>NZ_CP037993.1 GCF_004367745.1 Herbaspirillum huttiense | reverse complement strand
GAAGCTTTCTTGTCGGATGATTGCGGCGCCCGACTGCCGCATCCAAAGGACGGGCCTGTGGACGAAGTCGTCCGGGCGCGAAACGAGGGACGCATTTTACTCCGGTAAACTTAAGTTATCCACAGGCGAACCGTCAAAAAACCCTGAAAAACTTCATCTATCCACAGGCTGCGCAGCAGCCATCTTCGTGACGTTCACGCAAAGGCGCTTGAGGGGCGGGTGATAGGGGGACAGAGTAGCCCGCTTGTGGACAAGACTAGCTCATCCTTGGGGACGATGTTTTTTGTAACAGCCTGTGCAAAACCGGAAATCGGGACGGATCCTGTCCCCGATTTCCCCTGTGGGCAACATGAACTGAAGGAAAAAACCGGCTGTGGATAAAACAAAAAGGCCGGCCTCAGTCGACCACGGCACCATCGACAAAGACCTTCATTTCACCAGTCTGATATTGGGTCCAGACTTCATTGTCGGTCAGCGGCTGGGTGACGATCACGGCCACCCGGTCATTGGTGGTGGTGACCTCGGAAAAGTCGACCGAAAGATCCTCGTCCGACAGCTTGGCCTTGGCAAAGGGATGCTGGCGGACGATGTAATAGAGATTCGTGGAGCAGTGGGTATACAGCGCCGAGCCGTCCGAGAGCAGCATGTTGAAGGTGCCATGGCTGGCGATGCCGTCGACGATCTCGCGCAGCGCCACGCGCAGGTCGGCCAGCAAGGGCAGGGTGTCGCCGAAGCGCTTGCGCATCTCCTGCAGGATGAAGCAGAAGGCCAGTTCACTATCGGTGGTACCGACCGGCCGGAAAGGCCCGTCCAGCGTGGGGGTGAAGTTTTTCAGGTCACCATTGTGGGCAAACACCCAATAGCGGCCCCAGAGCTCGCGCACGAAGGGATGGCAGTTGGCCAGCGTGACGCGGCCTTGCGTGGCCTTGCGGATATGGGCGATGACGTGCTGCGACTTGATCGGATAGCGCTTGATCAGCTCGGCCACCGGCGACTCCACGGCGGCCTGGTGATCCACGAAGGTGCGCACCCCGGAGCCCTCGAAGAAGGCGATCCCCCAGCCATCGCGATGATGATCGGTCAGCCCGCCACGGGTGGCAAAGCCGGTGAAGCTGAAGACGATATCGGTGGGGGTGTTGCAGTTCATCCCTAGAAGCTGGCACATGATGTCTTGCGGTAAGGCTGTGAAGATAGTCAGGTAGACAAGTTATCACGATTGCTGACGGCCATGACGCGGGCTGTGGACAAAAAAAAGCCCCGCGAGCTTGCGCTGGCGGGGCTAATCCTTCCTAAAGAGGGAGGAGGAGACACAGTACGACCTACAAAACTTCTACTACACGACCAGAAGCCGGTGGGCCTCGAACTACGGTCAGGCGGGGACTGGATCAGTCACGCGCGGCCATGTTGCGCAGTTCGGCGGCAAAACTCGGTTGGGACAGGCTGTATTCATTGGCCATGCGGTTCAGCATCATCTTGCCGCTGAACTTGTGCGCCAGGATGCGTTGCTCCAGCGACTTGCGCGGCTTGACCAGCAGCACGGCGGCTTGCGCCAGCCCCAGGATCAGCGGCTTGAACACCATCACCAGGGTCACCAGTGCACCCAGACCCAGCGCCGGACGGACATAAGCCGCGATCAAACCAAAGAAGGACTGCGCGAAGGGCAGGGCTGCTTCTGCGGGAAAGGCCAGGTTCAGGAAGGACATGATATTTCTACCTCTGATAATCAGGCCGCGACACGATTGCGCGGCATTCAAGTTCACTGTTGTTGCGTCGCAGTATGATGGTTGGGACCCTGTATGACTACTTTAGAGTTCTCATATCAGTTATAGCGTTTGTGAATAAAGCGCTTTCAGCATGCAAAACTCTTCATATCGCCCTGGAACCCGCGTCAAGCGCGAGACAAGCCGGTCAGGGGCCGCCGATGCAGTCGCTCCGACACACCTTTCTTGACGGAACCGATGCGGATTTACAACGCCGTTTGACGCCAAGCCCGAGGGCGCTGAATATCTGACATGGGGAAATCGGGCTAAACGCTCACATCCGGCCATCCGGAAATGAAGCCTGCAAAGGCAGGAAGCCCGCCGGACGGGGCTCGTAGCCGACCCACGAAAAAAAAACCCACAGGCTGAGCCTGCGGGGTTAATCCTTCCTAAAGAGGGAGGAGGAGACAACGGATCGGTGTCCTGACGCGTTGATCGAATCAGCGTCAACATAAGCGCCGTACGCGCCGGGAACTACCGAAATCCTTCACTACCGGCATCGGCCTCGGGGCTGATGCCAAGGTCACGCAGAAGTCATGCGCGACCGGTAAAACTTGAATCTGGTAAAGCAGAAACCTTCGATTAACCGCGCGAAGCGATGAAGCGCAGTTCAGCAGCCAGGTTCGGCTGGGTGGCTTCGAACTTGTCGGCCATGCGGTTCAGCTGGCGGGCACCGGTAGCGCGATCCTGTTCGGCGGCGACCAGAGCAACGGCTTGCAGCTCGTGGGCCTTGACGAAGTGGATGAAGATGTTGCGCATGACAGCGGCGAACTTGCTCTTGAAGGTGCTGTTGGTGCTTTGTGCGATGGTTGCCATGATTCGATCCTTGACGTTGTGTGTTATGTTGCATTGCAGTGTAGTGAACTCACATTTGTTTGCCCACTTTCCGTTTCGGATATCAGTTATATAATCTGTGAATAATCTTTCTGCCGGCGATCACCGGCGTCCCTACTGCCTCTCCTTACCGCCGCAAAGGCCCGCCCTATGAGCTTTCTCACCCTGGACCTGAACCTGTTGCGCGTATTCGACGCCGTCATGACCGAGCAGAACCTCACGCGCGCCGCCAATTTGCTGGCCATGACGCAGCCGGCTGTCTCCAATGCGCTACGCCGCCTGCGCGACACCCTCAACGATGACCTGGTGATCCGCACCGCCCACGGCGTCAAGCCCACGCCGCGCGCCGAAGAACTGTGGCCGACCGTGCGCCGGGCGCTGTCCGAGCTGGAAGCGGTGATTGCGCCGGAAAGCTTCGACATCTCGCGTGCCCAGAACACCTTCCGCATGGCCATGGTGGATGCCACGGCCGCGCTGTGGCTGCCTTCGCTGGTGCGCACCATCATGCGCGACGCCCCGCGCATCAAGATCCGCATGATGCCGCTGACCACCCGCGACCCGCGCGCCATGCTGCTGCGCGGGGACATCGACCTGGCCGTCGGCTTTTTCCCCGGCGTGACCGCGCAGCTGGCCGATGGCCAGGGCATGGCCAAGAGCCAGATCAGCCATGCGCGGCTCTACACCGGGCAGTACGTCTGCGTGATGCACAAGAACCATCCGCTGGCCGGCCAGCCGCTGACACTGGATAGCTACTGCAGCGCTGATCACCTGCTGGTGAGCCTGTCCGGCAAACCCCATGCGGTCATTGATGATGTGCTGGCGGGCATGAACCGCGAGCGCAAGATCCTGCTGACGGTGAACCAGTTCTTCACGGCCGGGCGCATCGTGGCCAGCTCCGAGCTCATCACCGTGCTGCCGCGCCATCTGGTGGCAGCCACCGGCATGGCCGAGGCGCTGGTGGTGAAGGAATTGCCCTTCCAGACGCCGGAAGAGCATGTCGACATGCTCTGGCATGAACGGGACGCCCGCAATCCCGCCCACAAGTGGCTGCGTGCGCACTTGTCTGCAACAACCCATGATGAATTCGGTCGTATCAACATGAAGCGCTGATGCAGCGCGTGCGATACCCGGCTTTTCCGAACTGACTCATCCACAGGCGTCCAGGAGACAGACGCCCGGAAAGCCCCCGTCCGCGCGCATCGGTGCCTGTTGATAACCCCAACCAGGGAAGCCGACCCGATGCCGCGCCTGACCAGAATCCTCCTTTGGCTGCTTGCCAGCCTCGTCCTCGTGATCGCCGCCGCGGTCATTTTCATTCTTACCTTCGACTGGAACCGGGCCAAGCCCTGGATCAATACCCGCGTCTCGGCCGCCACCGGGCGCGAGTTCGCCATCGACGGCAATCTCTCCCTGCACTGGCAACGACCTGAGCCGACCACGCCGCCGGCCGGCTTCTGGGCGCGCTGGGTGCCGTGGCCGCGCTTGCAGGCGGAGAATCTGCGCCTGGGCAATCCGGCAGCGTTCGCGTCCTCAGGCCAGATGGCGACAGTGCGACAAGTCACTTTCACGCTCAATCCCTTGCCGCTGCTTGTGCACAAGATTTCGCTGCCGTCGCTGGAAGTGCAGGATCCTTCAGTTTCTCTGCTGCGCAACCGCGAGGCTGTGAACAACTGGACTTTCAAGACCGATAGCAGCACTCCATCGGCCTGGCAGCTGCAACTGGGCCGCATCAGCCTGCGCCAGGGCAAGCTGGCCCTCAACGACGCTGTGCAAAAGATCAACATCAAGGCCGACATCGACACCCTCGATCCCGACAAGGAAAAGGTCTATGGCTTGGGCTGGAAGCTGACCGGCAGTTTCAACGGCGCGCCGGTTGCAGGTGAAGGCAAGGCCGGCGGCGTGCTGTCATTGCAGGACCAGCAGCAACCGTATCCGCTGCAAGCCCAGGTGAAGGTCGGCAAGACCGCCATCGGCGTGCGCGGCACCCTGACCAAGCCGGCCGAACTGGCCGCGCTGGACCTGCGGCTGTCGATTGCCGGGGCCAGCATGGGCAATCTCTATCCCCTGACCGGCGTGCTGCTGCCGGAAACGCCGCCCTTCGCCACCGAGGGCCGCCTGATCGGCAAGATCTCCCCGGATCGCAGCGAGTGGCATTACCAGGACTTCAGCGGCAAGGTCGGCGACAGCGATCTCAACGGCAGCCTGGACTACCTGACCGGGGGCGCGCGCCCGCAACTGACCGGGGCGCTGACCTCCAACGTGCTGCGCTTTGATGATCTGGCGCCGTTGATCGGTGCCGACTCCAATGCGGAGAAAGCCCAGCGCGGTGCCGAGGAGCGCCAGCCCGGCGACAAGGTGTTGCCGGTCAAGACCTTCAGTACCGATGCCTGGGGCGCACTGGATGCGGACGTGCGCTTCACCGGCAAAAGCATCACGCGCCAGCAGGGACTGCCCATCAGCGACCTGCAGGCGCATCTGATCCTCAAGGACAAGGTGCTGACGCTCGATCCCCTCAATTTCGGCGTGGCCGGCGGTAACCTGACCTCCACCATCCGGCTGGATGGGCAGGCGGCACGCATGAAGTCCGAGATGAAGCTTTCTGCACGCAAGCTGAAGATCCAGAAACTCTATCCCCAGCTCGATGCCTCGCGCACCAGCTTCGGCGAGATCAACGGCGATGCGAAGCTGAGCGCGACGGGCAATTCGGTCGCCGCCATGCTGGGCTCGGCCAATGGCGAAGTGAAGACTTTGGTCAACCAAGGGGCGATCAGCAAATTCCTGCTGGAAGCCGCGGGCCTGAATGTAGGCAACGTGGTCATCAGCAAGCTGTTTGGCGACAAGGAGGTCAAGCTCAATTGCCTGGCCGGCGACTTGCCGGTGCGCGATGGCGTGATGAACGTGAAGACCCTCCTGCTGGACACTGAAGACGCCCTGATCGTGGTCGATGGCAGCATCGACATGAAGCACGAACAGCTGGACCTGAACGTGCATCCGCGCAGCAAGGGCTTGCGCATCATCTCGCTGCGCTCGCCGCTGTACGTGAAGGGCAGCTTCAAGAATCCGGATGTCGGCGTGAACAAGGGTGTGCTGGCACTGCGTGCTGGCGGTGCGGTGGCGCTCGGCCTGCTGGCACCGGTAACGGCCATCCTGCCCCTCATCAATATCGATGGTGATCAGAAGGCCGAATGTGGCCAGCTGCTGGAGGAAGTGAAGAAGGCGCCGCAGGCCCCGCCACCGGGAAAATCCCTGCCGTTGAAGTCAACGCCTAAAAAATAGGCAGCCACAAAACACCATGAAAAAAGCCGGCGGGCCAGGGGATAACTTTCCTGGCCCGCTGGCTTTTTGTGTGATTTCGGATGAGTCGCGATGCACCTTGGCTGCTGTTTGCTTTTTTCACCTGTGGGCAAATTTCCCGAAATCCCCCTCCGTCCCCCCCGTTTCCCCCATGCCAAGGTCTTAAATCGGGGTCAAATTGCCTGAAATCGGTGACATCCCGAAATTCCCTGCCTTCACGACGCGAATCCATCAATTTCCGCGCAGCCTGTGGATAAAGTTCTGAATAACTTTTTCATCGTTTGGGGAAAAGTCAAAAAGTTATCCAAAGGCGGATTTTTATCCAAGATCGGTTATGACTTCATACAGACCTTGCCCAAGGCGTTGTCCTTTTCGTAAACAACTGATTTTTCACACGTAAACAAGGTTATCCACAACGCATGGCTGACGTTAACCATCACTACTAATTTTATAAACAGCTTAGATTTAAAGCCTAAGCGCGCGAGCTTTCGCACGCGACGCGGCTTGGTTTGCAGGCCATCAGGACCGCTACCGGCTGTGGGCAAAACAAAGGTGTTCGTGGATGAAGGCGCTTGTCGACCAGGAAAAGCTTGCAGTGCAGGTGTTTTTACAGCTGATCGTCGGCAAGGGCATTGAATGACGTCCTGTGCGACGCAGTCAGAGAGAACGCAGGGTGCAGAGCGCTGTGGAAAAGAAATCCTGCCAGCGGCCTCCGCGCCGCCTTGGACGGCTTTTTTTATCCACAGGGAGAGGTGATCGGGGTTTGTCGGCTAAAAATCGACCGGTTCCGGGGACCGCTGTGGATAAAACATCAAGCCTTCAGGTCGACGGCAGCTGGAACGTCGAGCACCAGGTCACTTCGGGCCTCGGCCACGCAAGGCAGGATCCAGCCTTCGGCCTTTTCTTCTCGCGTCAGGCCGGGCCATTCGATCTGATAAGCGATCTCGCCTGTGAACAATTTGCACTTGCAAGTCCGGCAAGTGCCATTCCGGCAGGAATTCGGCAGCCGGATGCCGGCGCGCAAGCCTGATTGCAACACCGAGAGTCCGGCGACTTGTTCAAATTGCAAACCCGAAGGCTGAATTGCGATCAGGAAAGGTTTTTGGGAGTCCATACCGTCATTTTGCGGGGTTTGGAGGCTGCCTGTGGATAAGTCTCTGCATATCCGCTGGGCGTTTTGGGTATATCTCGCCGATTTATCCACGGCCGAATTTTTGTCCAGAATCTGTGCCTCGATAATGCAGAAGCTTACCAAGCGTTTATCAGAAAGCTAAAGTCTTGATTTTTTTCGCGTAAACCGAGTTATCCACAGTTTTTGGCGACGTTAACAACTACTACTACTTATATATATCCACATCTGAATTAAAGAACCGAAAGCGCGTGCGCAGTGGACATCTTTCCAAAAAATTGGCTTTCAACCCCAAAAACCGCACCAAAAGGCCTTGGCAAGCTCCTGATACGGATGAAAAGTCCTTTAGGTTCGGCAGGAAGAAGGAGATTTCCGAAAGATATTGCTTTAATGCAACCCATTGAGATGTCAATGCGGCAACTTTCTAGTCGCGCTCAGTTCTGCCAGACTTGTTGCAACAGTTGGAAAACCGCCTTGATCGCTGCTTCATGTTGTCGTTTTTCCAATGCAATGAAGCTGAGTTCAGTCGACAGTTCGACCGCATCTGCAATGACCAAGCCATGCGCATGAGCCTGGTTGAGCGCGATCGATTCGCGCGCCAAGGACAATCCCACCCCCGATTTCACCAGATCCAGCATCGATGATTCCTGGTCAACCAAGGCTACAGTCTGTGGTTTTATCTGATGTTGAGCGAAGATCTTGCTTAATAGACGATGATGTGCAGATTCTGGCGGCGTCCAGATCCACGGCAGCCGCGCCAGTTCCTTCCATCCCTTGCCCGAGACACGGTTCTTCCAGCCCGCGGGCGCGATGACGTTGTAGCTGAACGAGGTCAGCGTCATCGCATGAAAACCTTTGCCGGGGTCGCCCAGGAAGAATCCCACATCCAGATGGCCAGCCCGGATTTCATTGAGGACCGATCCCGACATGTGATGCGCCAGCTGAGTCGACAATTGCGGATGGCGCTCGACCAGCAACTTCAGGAAAGCGCCGAGCCGGATGAACTCCGGATCCAGGATCGTGCCGATGGCCAATGTCCCGGACACGATATTTTCACTCGATCGCAAGTCGGTCGCGTGCCGCCGTAAAGCCTGGACATCGGACAGGACGCGCTCGGCCAGCGGCAACAAAGTGTTGCCCTCGGCGGTGAGGACCATGCCGGATGCACTCCGATTGAACAATCCAATGCCAAGACTTTCCTGCAAGGCCTTGATCTGCAAGCTCACTGCGGGTTGGGTGAGATGCAGTTTTTCAGCGGCCCGGGTCAGGTTGCCCTCATGGGCGACTGCGATAAATGCGCGTAACTGGGTCAGATCCATCGTCTTCTCCCGCAATTGATCCTTCTTATTCACGAACCCGGATGTGGATAAACCCGTGGATATCCCTGTGATCAGGCTGTGAGGATCTTGTGGGTAGCGTGTGTACAAGAAAGTCCAGATTATAAGCAATCTTTATATTGCTCTTGATAATTCCTCATTGGATGTCCGGCGGGTGGGCGACTATTCTTGCTCATCCATGCCATGGGTCCGTCGGGGTGACGGACTGGCCAGATTGCAGGAGGGAGCAGGAGACAGCGCCTTCCACCTTCATTGAAAACACCAAAGGAAACCTTATGAGCCTCCCGCACATCGATCACTTCATCAATGGCCAGATTTCCCGCTCCGAGAGCGGCCGCAGCCAGGATGTCTTCAATCCGGCCACCGGTGCTGCCACCGCCAAGGTCTCGCTGGCCTCGGTGCAGGAAGTCAATGCGGCCGTGGCAGCCGCCAGTGCGGCGGCACCGGCCTGGGCCGAGACGGCTCCCTTGAAGCGGGCGCGGGTGCTGTTCAAGTTCAAGGAGCTGATCGAGCAGAACCACGATGCGCTGGCCAAGGCCATCACCCTGGAGCACGGCAAGGTGTTTTCGGATGCGAAAGGGGAGGTCACGCGTGGCCTGGAGATCGTCGAATTCGCCACCGGCATCCCGCAATTGCTCAAGACCCAGTTCACCGACAACATCGGCGGTGGCATCGACAACTGGAACCTGCGCCAGCCGCTGGGCGTGACGGCCGGTATCACGCCGTTCAACTTCCCTGTGATGGTGCCGCTGTGGATGGCACCGATCGCCATTGCGACCGGCAACAGCTTCGTGTTGAAGCCCTCCGAGCGCGATCCTTCACCTTCGCTGATGCTGGCTGAACTGTTCAAGCGCGCCGGCCTGCCGGATGGCGTCTTCAACGTGGTCCAGGGCGACAAGGTGGCCGTGGACGCGCTGCTGGAACATCCGGAGGTGCAGGCCGTGTCCTTCGTCGGCTCCACCCCGATTGCCGAATACATCTACCGCAAGGCCACCGAGCGTGCGGGCACCTTCCCGCTGCGCGCCCAGGCACTGGGCGGTGCCAAGAACCACCTGGTGGTCATGCCCGACGCCAACCTGGAGCAGGCCGTCGATGCCCTGATCGGTGCGGCGTATGGGTCGGCCGGCGAGCGCTGTATGGCGATCTCGGTGGCGGTGGCCGTGGGCAGCGTGGCCGACAAGCTGGTGGATGCACTGATCCCACGCGTGAAGGCACTCAAGGTCAAGAACGGCATGGAAGACGACGCCGAGATGGGCCCGCTGGTCACCGCCGCCCATAAGGCCAAGGTGGAGGGCTACATCCAGAGCGGCGTGGATGCCGGTGCCAAGCTGCTGGTCGACGGCCGCGGCCTGAAGGTGCCGGGCCATGAGGAAGGATTCTTCATCGGCGGCACGCTCTTCGACAATGTCACGACCGAGATGAAGATCTACCAGGAAGAAATCTTCGGTCCGGTGCTGTGCGTGGTGCGCGTGCCGGACTTCGCTTCGGCCGTGCAGCTGATCAACGCGCATGAGTACGGCAATGGCGTCTCGCTCTTTACGGCCGACGGCAATACCGCGCACGAATTCTCGCGCCGCATCCAGGTCGGCATGGTGGGCATCAACGTGCCCATTCCGGTGCCGATGGCCTGGCATTCCTTCGGTGGCTGGAAGCGCTCGCTCTTCGGCGATACCCATGCCTATGGCGAAGAGGGCATCCGCTTCTATACGCGCTACAAGTCCATCATGCAGCGCTGGTCCGCCACCATCGGCAAGGGGGCTGAGTTCACCATGCCGGTGGCGAAGTAAGCGGGGCGCCGCCGCCTCTTGCCGGGGCAGGGGCGGCAGCAGACGACAAGACCACAAGATCACAATAACAAGCCAGCGGAGACACCATGCAATCGGCAGGGCAATACGACTACATCATCATTGGTGCCGGCACCGCCGGCTGCGTCATGGCCAACCGGCTTTCGCGCCAGACCGGCAAGAAGGTGCTGCTGCTGGAAGCGGGGGCCAAGGACGACTACATCTGGATTCACATCCCGGTCGGCTATCTCTACTGCATCAACAATCCACGCACTGACTGGATGTTCCGCACCGAGGCCGATCCGGGCCTCAACGGCCGCAGCCTGATCTACCCGCGCGGCAAGGTGCTGGGCGGCTGCTCTTCCATCAACGGCATGATCTACATGCGTGGCCAGGCGCGTGATTACGATCACTGGGCCGAAGTCACGGGGGACGACAGCTGGCGCTGGCAGAACGTCCTTCCACTGTTCAAGAAAAGCGAGGACTATCACCTCGGTGCCAGCCAGTTCCACGGTGCCGGCGGTGAATGGCGCGTGGAGAAGCAGCGCCTGCGCTGGGACATCCTCGATGCCTTCCGCGATGCGGCCGCCGAGAATGGCATCCCCAAGGTCGAGGACTTCAACTGCGGCGATAACGAGGGCTCTGGCTACTTCGACGTCAACCAGAAACGCGGCGTGCGCTGGAACGCTTCCAAGGCCTTCCTGCGGCCTGCCATGAAGGATGGCAACCTCACCATCATGACCGGCTCCCACGTGAGCCGCCTGCGCATGGAGCAGGGCGAGCAGGGGCCGGTGTGTACCGGTGTCGAATTCACCGGCGGGGGCAGTGCCTGGTTTGCCGAAGCGAAGGAGACCATCCTCTGTGCCGGTGCCATCGGTTCGCCGCACATCCTGCAGATGTCGGGCATCGCCGATCCCGCGCTGCTGCAACAGCACCAGATCCCGGTGGTGCATGCGCTGCCAGGCGTGGGCGAGAACCTGCAGGATCACCTGCAGATGCGCATGGTCTTCAAGGTCGATGGTGCCAGGACCCTCAACGCCATGGCGTCCACTCTGGTCGGCAAGATGAAGATCGGATTGGAATACCTGCTCCTGCAAAGCGGCCCGATGTCGATGGCGCCCTCGCAGCTGGGTGCCTTTGCCAAGTCCGATGCGCAGCAGGCCAGCGCCAACTTGCAGTATCACGTGCAGCCGCTGTCGCTGGAAAAATTCGGGGATCCTCTTCACGCCTTCCCGGCCTTCACCGCCAGCGTATGCAACCTGCGTCCGACTTCGCGCGGCCATGTACGCCTGGGCTCGACCGATCACGCACTGGCCCCGCGCATCACCACCAACTATCTCTCTACCGAAGAAGACCTCAAGGTCGCCGCCAACGCTCTGCGCCTGACTCGCCGCATCGCGGCCTCACCCGCACTCTCGCGTTATCGCCCGGAGGAATACAAGCCCGGCACGCAGTATGAAAGTGAAGCCGATTTGTATCGCGCCGCCGGTGAAGTGGGCACCACCATCTTCCATCCGGTCGGTACCTGCCGCATGGGCCGCAGCGATGATGCCATGGCCGTGGTCGATGCCCAATGCCGGGTGCGTGGCGTGTCAGGATTGAGCGTGGCCGATGCCTCCGTGATGCCCTCCATCACCTCCGGCAACACCAATTCCCCGACTGTCATGATCGCCGAGAAAGTCGCGTCCAGCCTGCTTTCCCGGGCATAAGACGGCAATTCTCAGGCGCTGGACCATACGGTACTTATACGTATTGTATGAATGGTACGAACCGGCTACTATGCGCCAAATATTAAAACTAGCTTCTCGATTCGCCAGGTAAACAAAGCGGTTCCTGAATCCCAAAGATTCAGTGTTCTGCAGCAGGCAGGCCTTGACGACCGGATCCACCGGCGCGGGCATCAAAGGGAAAGAAGAGACCATGACAGACGTCATTCTGGAGACACGAAACCTGACGAAGGAATTCAAGGGTTTCACGGCAGTAAGCGCGGTCAACCTGCAAATTGAGCGCGGTCACATTCATGCCTTGATCGGCCCCAATGGTGCCGGCAAGACGACTTGCTTCAACCTCTTGACCAAGTTCCTGGTCCCGACCTCGGGCCAGATCCTGTTCAACGGCAAAGACATCACCATGGATGCGCCTGCGCAGATCGCGCGCCAGGGCATCATTCGTTCCTTCCAGATTTCTGCTGTCTTCCCGCACATGAGCGTGCTGGAAAACGTGCGCATCGGCCTGCAGCGCAAGCTCGGTACGTCCTTCCATTTCTGGAAGAACGGCGAGAGCCTGAAGCAGCTCGACGAGCGCGCCATGCAGCTGCTGGAAGAAGTGGACCTGACCAGTTTTGCCCGCACCACCACGGTGGACCTCCCGTACGGCCGCAAGCGCGCCCTGGAGATCGCCACCACCCTGGCCATGGAGCCGGAACTGATGCTGCTGGACGAACCGACCCAGGGCATGGGCCACGAAGACGTGGACCGTGTTACCGCCCTGATCAAGAAGGTCTCGGCCGGCCGCACCATCCTGATGGTGGAGCACAACATGAGCGTGATCTCCGGCATCTGCGACCGCATCAGCGTGCTGCAACGCGGCGCGCTGCTGGCCGAAGGCAGCTATGAAGAAGTCTCGCGCAATCCGCAGGTGATGGAAGCCTACATGGGCAGCACCTCGGCCGAACTGCAAGGGGCTCACTGATGAGTACCGCCACCATGAATGCTGCTGCCATGACGACGTCTTCTTCTTCCGCGCCGCTGGTGCTGCAGATCAGTGATCTGCAATCCTGGTACGGCGAATCGCACATCCTGCACAACGTCAACCTCAACGTCCACCAGGGCGAAGTGGTGACGCTGCTGGGCCGCAATGGCGCCGGCCGCACCACCACGCTGCGCTCCATCATGGGCCTGGTCGGTACCCGCAAGGGCTCGATCAAGATCAACGGCCAGGAAACCATCAACCTGGCCACCCACAAGATCGCTCACTACGGCGTGGGGTACTGCCCGGAAGAGCGGGGCATCTTCTCCTCGCTCTCGGCCGAAGAAAACCTGATGCTGCCGCCTTTCGTCTCCAAGACCGACAAGGGCATGTCCATCGACGAGATCTACGAGATGTTCCCCAACCTGAAGGAACGTCGCAACAGCCAGGGCACGCGCCTGTCCGGTGGTGAACAGCAGATGCTGGCGGTGGCCCGCATCCTGCGCACCGGTGCCCGCCTGCTGCTGCTCGACGAGATCTCCGAAGGCCTGGCGCCGGTCATCGTGCAGGCCCTGGCCCGCATGATCACCACGCTCAAGGCCAAGGGCTACACCATCGTCATGGTCGAGCAGAACTTCCGCTTCGCCGCGCCGCTGGCGGATCGCTTCTATGTGATGGAACACGGCCAGATCGTCGAATCCTTCGCTTCCTCCCAGCTGGAAGCGAAGATGCAGACCCTGAACGAACTGCTCGGCGTTTAAGCATCGCGCCTCGGCATTGCACTGCACTGCCGAGGGCGGCCTCCAGATTTTTCCGGTATCACCAGCTTCACGACTAAGAAGTACTGCCAACAAGTACGTCCGCGGGGTGAGCAGATCCTCTCCCCGTTCCACCAAGTTGTCTCGCATCGAAATCATCAAGCGGGCTTCATAACAGAGGAGATGAAAATGAAACTCAAGGCAATGGCACTGGCCGTTACCGCAGCCGCTGCGGCATTCGCGACCGCGCCGGCTTCGGCACAGATCTCGGGGGATGTGATCAAGATCGGTTTCATTACCGATATCTCGGGCGTGTATTCGGACATCGACGGCCAGGGTGGCGCGGAAGCCATCAAGATGGCCATCGCCGACATGGGCGGTTCCATCAACGGCAAGAAGATCGAACTGGTCGTGGCCGACCACCAGAACAAGGCCGACGTGGCCGCCAGCAAGGCCCGTGAATGGTTCGACCAGCAGGGCGTGGATGTGCTGATCGGTGGCACCAACTCCGGCACTGCCCTGGCCAGCGCCAAGGTCGCAGCCGAAAAGAAGAAGGTGTATTTCTCGGTCGGTGCCGGCACGGCCCGCCTGACCAATGAAGAGTGCTCGCCCTACACCGTGCACTACGCCTACGACACCGTGGCCCTGGCCAAGGGCACCGGTTCGGCGGTGGTGAAGCAGGGCGGCAAGAGCTGGTTCTTCCTGACCGCTGACTATGCCTTCGGCCACTCGCTGGAATCCGATACCGCCAACGTCGTGAAGGCCTCCGGCGGCACCGTGGTGGGTGCGGTCAAGCACCCGCTGGGCGCGTCGGACTTCTCGTCCTTCCTGCTGCAGGCACAGAGCTCCAAGGCCCAGATCATCGGCTTGGCCAACGCCGGTGGCGACTTCATCAACTCGGTGAAGGCCGCCAACGAGTTCGGCATCACCAAGACGGCCAAGCTGGCGGGTCTGCTGGTGTTCATCAACGACGTGCACTCGCTGACCCTGAAGAACACCGAAGGCCTGTACCTCACCGACAGCTGGTACTGGGATGCCAACGAGGAAACCCGTGCCTTCGCCAAGCGCTACTTCGCCGTGCGCAAGAAAATGCCGTCTTCCCTGCAGGCCGGCGATTACTCGGCCGCGCTGCAGTACCTGAAGATCGTCAAGGAAATCGGTACCGATGATTCCGACAAGGTCATGGCTGCGCTGCGCAAGGCCAAGTTCAACGACATGTACCAGAAGAACGGCTACCTGCGCGCCGACGGCCGCGTGGTGCACGACATGTACCTGTATCAGGTGAAGGCCCAGGCGGATTCGAAGTACCCGTGGGACTACTACAAGCTGGTGCAGACCATTCCGGCAGAGCAGGCGTGGACCACCAAGGCCGAATCCAAGTGCGCGGCCTGGAAGTAATCCTTTCGCATCGAGCTGCACGCATCAAGCAGTAAGGCCATCGCACAGCCAGCAAAATCTGTCATTTCTGTTCACGCGGGGATGGCAGATTTTTGCTGTAAGCGGTGGCGTTCTTCACCCATCTGGATGAACGGGTTTTTATGGAACTATTCGGCATACCCCTGCAAGCCTTGTTGAGCCAGCTGCTGCTGGGCCTGGTCAACGGCTCCTTCTACGCCATGCTCTCGCTGGGCCTGGCGGTGATCTTCGGCTTGCTCAACGTGATCAACTTCGCGCACGGCACGCTCTACATGCTGGGCGCTTTCCTGGCCTGGATGGGCCTGACCTATCTCGGTCTCAATTACTGGGTCATGCTCATCGTGGCACCGATCCTGGTAGGCCTGTTCGGCATCGTGATCGAGAAGACGATGCTGCGCTGGCTCTACAAGCTGGACCACCTCTACGGGCTGCTGCTGACTTTCGGCATCACGCTCATGATCGAGGGCATCTTCCGCTCCATCTATGGCGTCTCGGGCCAACCGTATTCGGTGCCTGACCTGCTGCAGGGCGCGACCAACCTCGGCTTCATGGTGCTGCCCAACTATCGCGCCTGGGTCGTGGTGGCCTCGCTGGTGATCTGCTTCGCCACCTGGTTCGTGATCGAGAAGACGCGCCTGGGTGCCTACCTGCGCGCCGGCACCGAGAACCCCAAGCTGGTGGAAGCCTTCGGCATCAACGTGCCCCTGATGGTGACCCTGACCTACGGCTTTGGCGTAGCGCTGGCGGCCTTCGCCGGCGTGCTGGCGGCACCCGTGATCCAGGTGTCGCCGCTGATGGGTTCCAACCTGATCATTACCGTCTTTGCGGTGGTGGTCATCGGCGGCATGGGCTCCATCCTCGGTTCGATCATCACCGGACTGGTGCTGGGGCTGATCGAAGGCCTGACCCGGGTGTTCTATCCGGAACTGTCGGCCACCGTGGTCTTCATCATCATGGCCATCGTCCTGATGGTCCGTCCGGCCGGCCTGTTCGGCAAAGAGAAATAATCGGAGACCGGCATGAACAAGAAAATCGGAATTGCTGTTTTACTAATATTGTTGTTGGCGGCACCGTTCGGCATCTACCCGGTGTTCCTGATGAAGATGCTGTGCTTTGCGCTGTTCGCCTGCGCCTTCAACCTGCTGATCGGCTACACCGGCCTGTTGTCTTTCGGTCATGCAGCTTTCCTCGGCTGGGCCGGCTACATGTGCGGCCAGTCGCTGAAGGTGTGGGGTTTGCCGACCGAACTGGGCCTGATCATCGGTACCCTGACCGGTGCTCTGATCGGCCTGGTGATGGGGCTGCTGGCGATTCGCCGCCAGGGCATCTACTTCACCATGATCACCCTGGCGCTGGCGCAGATGTTGTTCTTCGTGGCCTTGCAGGCACCGTTCACCGGTGGCGAGGATGGCTTGCAGGGCGTGCCGCGCGGCAAGCTGCTGGGCGTGATCGACCTGGGCAGCGACATGACCCTGTACTACGTCGTGCTGGCGATCGCGGTGGCAGGCTTTGCGCTGATCGTGCGGACCATCCATTCCCCGTTTGGCCAGGTGCTCAAGGCCATCAAGGAGAACGAACCGCGTGCCATCTCGCTGGGCTATGACGTGGCGCGCTACAAGCTGCTGGCCTTCGTGCTGTCGGCCGGCTTGTCGGGTCTGGCGGGTGCCACCAAGACGCTGGTGCTGGGCTTCGAGACACTGACCGACGTGCACTGGAGCATGTCCGGCCTGGTGGTCTTGATGACCCTGGTCGGTGGCCTGGGTACCATTGTCGGTCCCATTGTCGGCGCGATCATCATCATCATGCTGGAGAACAAGCTGGGGGATATCGGTGCCTGGCTGGCCAACGTCACCAGCATCGACTGGTTCAATACCTTGGGAGATTCGGTGACGATTGTGACCGGCTTCATCTTCATCGTCTGCGTGCTGGCTTTCCGCAAAGGCATCGTGGGCGAGATCCTGGCCTTGGCCGGGAAGGGGCAGGCCAAGGGATCGCACTAGTGTTTCGCTGAAGTTTAAAACTTCATCTGCCGCCGGCAAGTCACTCTAGGGTGATTTCCCGGCGGTAATTTTTTGTCTTCATGACGGGCCAGCCAGAACAGCAGGGATGTGTTCCGCAACAGTGCCCAAAGCGTCATCTCTGTGGCTGATGCCAGCCGGGGCAGGGCGGTAGAATGTGGCCCGCCGGATCCATTCTTCATTTCACCGTTTATCCATCCCCCCTCATCCCATGTTCAGCCCTGTTTCATCCTTTGCCGATCTTGCAGTTCATTTCTTCACGTCGACCGGGGAGGGCAAGTGATGCTGGATTATGTAGTGTTGTGTGGCGCGGCCTTCGTTGCCGGCTTGATCGATGCCGTGGTGGGCGGCGGCGGACTGGTGTTGGTGCCGACGCTGTTCTCCGTCTTTCCCAATACTGCCCCGGCGACTTTGCTGGGGACGAACAAGGTGGCCGGGGTAATGGGGACGAGTGCTGCTGCCATCAACTTCGCGCGCAAGGTCGCGGTGAGGTGGAGCACCGTGACACCAGCCGCGATGGCTGCCTTTGCTTTTTCCTTCTTTGGGGCCTATGTCGTCACCCATATTCCGACCGACCTGATTCGCAAGGCCTTGCCCTTCGTCCTGATCGCCGTTGCACTCTACACGTTGAAGAAGAAGGACTTCGGCACCACCCATGCGCCCACGCTAAGCGGCACCCGGGAAATCATCTACGCCGCGCTGATCGGTGGGGCAGTGGGCTTTTATGACGGCGTGTTCGGTCCAGGTACGGGCAGCTTCCTGGTGTTCCTGTTCGTGCGGGTGTTCAGCTATGACTTCCTGTCGGCCTCGGCCGTCTCCAAGTTCGTCAACATTGCGACCAACTTGGCAGCCCTGTGCTGGTTCGGGTACAGCGGCCACGTCATCTGGCAATTGGGTTTGCTGATGGCGGTGTTCAACATTGGCGGCTCGTTGGTGGGCACACGACTGGCGATGAAACATGGCAGTGTGTTCGTCCGCAAGTTGTTCCTGGTGGTGGTGGGGGCATTGATCCTGAAGTCGGGTTACGACGCCTTCCTCAAATAGAGCAAAAAGCTTCACCGGGTGTTTCACGTGAAACATCCGACCCCCGACCCAAAAGACGGAGCGCGATGCTCCGTTTTTTTATTCATATTCCTGCTTCAGCCACAAAATCCAGCCCGCTGTTTCACGTGAAACAATCCCCATCGATGTTTCATTGATCAGCCAAGACTATCGAATCGGTGGGCCGATAGTGTCTGGCAGGGCAGGGAAGTGCGGTAAACCAACAGCTACCGACCCCACCTCGGACCCCGCCAGATAAAAGGTCTTATAATCTCGCCTCTGTTCTCACCTCTACGCGAGGCCCGCATCATGCTATTCCCCACACAATTTGACGTCATTGTCGTTGGCGGCGGTCACGCCGGCACCGAAGCTGCACTGGCCGCAGCACGCATGGGCCAGAAAACCCTGCTCCTGACGCACAACATCGAAACCCTGGGCCAGATGTCCTGCAATCCCTCCATCGGCGGGATCGGCAAGGGCCACCTGGTCAAGGAAGTCGATGCCATGGGTGGGGCGATGGCGATTGCCACCGATGAGGCGGGCATCCAGTTCCGCATCCTGAATTCGTCCAAGGGCCCGGCCGTGCGCGCCACCCGCGCCCAAGCTGACCGTATCCTGTACAAGGCAGCGATCCGCTCGCGCCTGGAAAACCAGCCCAACCTGTGGCTGTTCCAGCAGGCGGTGGATGACCTGATGCTGGAAGGCGACCGCGTCGTCGGCGCCATCACCCAGGCCGGTATCCGCTTTGCCGGCCATGCCGTGGTGCTGACCGCCGGTACTTTCCTGGACGGGAAGATCCACGTTGGCCTGAACAATTATTCCGGTGGCCGTGCCGGTGATCCGCCTGCGGTCTCGCTGTCGGCACGCCTGAAGGAATTGAAGCTGCCGCAGGGTCGCCTGAAGACCGGCACCCCGCCGCGCATCGATGGCCGCAGCATCAACCTGGCGATTCTGGAAGAGCAGCCGGGCGATCTCGATCCGGTTCCGGTGTTCTCCGTCATGGGCAATGCCGCCATGCACCCGCGCCAGATGCCGTGCTGGATCACCCATACCAACAGTCGCACCCACGACATCATCCGTGGCGGGCTGGATCGCAGCCCGATGTACACCGGCGTCATCGAAGGTGTGGGCCCGCGTTACTGCCCCTCCATCGAAGACAAGATCCATCGCTTCGCCAGCAAGGATTCGCACCAGATCTACCTGGAACCCGAGGGCCTGACCACCCACGAGTTCTACCCCAATGGCATCTCCACCAGCCTGCCATTCGACGTGCAGCTGGAACTGGTGCGCTCGATGAAGGGCATGGAAAACGCCCACATCCTGCGTCCCGGCTATGCCATCGAATATGACTATTACGATCCGCGCGGCCTGAAGTCCTCGCTGGAAACCCGCCAGGTCCAGGGCCTGTTCTTCGCCGGCCAGATCAACGGCACCACCGGATATGAAGAAGCGGCCGCCCAAGGCATGCTGGCCGGCATCAACGCCGCCCTGCAGACCCAGGGCCGTGAAGCCTGGACCCCGCGCCGCGATGAAGCCTACCTCGGGGTGCTGGTCGACGACCTGGTCACCCAAGGCGTGCAGGAGCCGTACCGCATGTTCACCAGCCGCGCCGAATACCGCCTTTCGCTGCGCGAAGACAATGCCGACCTGCGCCTGACCGAAATCGGCCGCGAACTCGGCTGCGTCGGCGATGCGCAATGGGAAGCCTTCGAGCGCAAGCGCGAAGCCGTTTCACGTGAAATGGAGCGCCTGAAGTCGACCTGGGTGAACCCGCGCATCCTGGCCGCCGCGGAAGCCGAGCGCGTGCTGGGCAAGGCCATCGAGCGCGAATACAACCTGCTGGACCTGCTGCGCCGTCCCAACGTGACTTATGACAGCCTCATGGGCCTGACCGGCACCGAAGGCCAGGCGCTGGCCGGCCCCGGCATCGAAGAGGGCCCGGTGCGTGAACAGGTCGAGATCCAGGTCAAGTACGCCGGTTACATCGCGCGCCAGGCCAACGAGATCAGCCGCCAGGATCACAATGAAAACCTGAAGCTGCCGGCCGACCTCGACTACATGGACGTCAAGGCACTCTCCATCGAAGTCCGCCAGAAGCTCAACAAGCATCGCCCGGAAACCCTGGGCCAGGCTTCCCGCATCTCCGGCGTGACCCCGGCGGCGCTGTCGCTGCTGCTGGTGCACCTGAAGAAGGGTGGCCTGAAACAGGCTACTGGCGCTGACAACCAGGCGGCGTGAAGAAAAATACCGGACACCCGTCCCGAACCAGATCAATACCAAGGCATCACGGATGAGCAACACTGCAGACCTGAACAATCTGACCCGCACCCTGAAGGAAGGCGCCACGGCCATGGGCCTGGCGCTCTCCGCTGCCCAGATCGACAAGCTGATGGCATACCAGGCTCTGCTGGCCAAGTGGAACAAGGTCTACAACCTGACCGCCTTGCGTGATCCGGCACAGATGGTGACGCACCACTTGCTGGATTCGCTCTCGGCAGTGTCGGCCTTCGCGGGTGCCCAGCGTGTGCTGGATGTGGGTGCCGGTGGCGGCCTGCCGGGCATCGTGCTGGCCATCTGGGCGGCCGAGGCGCAGCCGCAGATGCAGATTACCCTGGTCGATACGGTTTCGAAGAAAACCGCCTTCCTCAATCAGGTGAAGGCCCAATTGCATCTGGGCAATGTGACGGTGCTGCATGCGCGGGTCGAGCAGTTGCCTGTCGAGCAACAATACGATGTCATCACTTCACGTGCTTTTGCGGAACTGAAGGACTTCGTCACATGGTCGAACCACCTCCTGCAACAAGGTGGCAAGTACATCGCGCTCAAGGGCGTGCTGCCGCAGGAAGAAATCGACCGGTTGCCGGCGGGGTGGAAGGTGCAGCAAGTGCAGCCCCTGCAGGTACCGGGCCTGGATGCCGAACGGCATCTCATCTTCATGGAAAGAACGACCTGATGAACAAACTGAAACTGGCCCTGGTGGCCACCATGGTCTCGATGGCAGCCTATGGCGGCCTGGGCATGGCATCCGCCTCCGCCCAGGAGGTCAAGACGGTCCCGTCGGTAGACCTGAAGCGTTACGCCGGCAAGTGGTACGAAATCGCCAAGATTCCCAACAGCTTCCAGAAAAAATGCATTTCCGGCACCAGCGCAGAGTATTCCGCGCGCGATGATGGCATGATCGATGTCGTCAACCGCTGCAAGACGGCCGATGGCACGGATGAAGCCAAGGGCGTGGCGCGGGTGGTCCCGGGCAGCAACAACAGCAAGCTGGAAGTGCGTTTTGCACCGGCCTGGCTGTCCTGGATCCCGATGGTGTGGGGCGACTACTGGATCATGGACCTGGACGATCAATACACCCTGGCCACCGTGGGCAGCCCCTCGCGCGAATATTTGTGGATCCTCTCGCGCACGCCCACCATCAGTGACGAGCAATACGAGAACGCACTCAACAACGCCACCAAGCAAGGGTTCGATACCGCGCGGGTGGTCAAGAGCAAGCCGTAACACGGTACCTCACATCAGGCCAGCGGCCCGGGCAGCAACCCGGGCCGCTCACATTCAAGGAGACCCACCATGCAGGCGATCTTTCATTCCCTCGGCATCACCGACATCTGGCAATTGATTGCGGCCACCATGGTGTTCCTGCTCCTGCCTGGTCCCGGTACCTTCTGCGTGCTCACCTGCGCGGCCAAGGGCGGCTTGCGCGGCGGCTTCATGGCGCAGGCGGGCCTCATGCTGGGCGACATCGTGCTGATGTTCCTGGCCGCAGCCGGCGTGGCGGCTCTGCTGCATGCCAATCCCTTGCTGTTCCATGGCCTGCAATACCTGGGCGCGGCCTATCTGGCCTACCTGGGCGGACGTCTCCTGTTTGCAAGAGGCGAGGGCGGTGGTACAGTCGTACCCTTTTCCAATGCCGCAGATTTCCGGCGCGGCTTTTTGGTCACCTTGTTCAACCCGAAAGCCATCGTGTTCTACATGGCCTTCTTCCCGCTGTTCCTGGATCCGGCCACGCAGCAAGGCGCGCTGACCTTCTTCACGATGGGCGCAGTCATCAGCAGTTGCACCCTCCTGTATGGCAGTTTCCTGGTCATCGTCGGCAATGCCGCCGCCCGCCGCATGGCCCGCAATCGCACCATCGCCAAGCTGGCCTCACGGGCAGCCGGCGTGTTCCTGATCGGTTTCGGCATCAAGTTGACCACGCAATAACGCACTCATAAGAACGAACTATGGCAAAAATATTTTGTGTCGCCAACCAGAAAGGTGGCGTAGGCAAGACCACTACCGCAGTCAATCTCGCGGCTGGACTGGCACAACTGAACCAGCGCGTGCTGCTGGCCGATCTCGACCCGCAGGGCAATGCCACCATGGGTGCCGGGATCAACAAGGCGACGCTGGAAGGCTCGATCTATGAAGTGCTGCTGGGCATGTCCGATATCCGCGCCGTGCGCAAGCGTTCGGAGGCCGGCGGCTTCGACGTGCTGCCCGCCAACCGCGAACTGGCCGGTGCCGAAGTGGAAATGGTGGAGCTGGAACAGCGCGAAGCGCGCCTCAAAATCGCCTTCGCCGCTGTCGCAGAGGACTATGACTTCATCCTCATCGACTGCCCGCCTGCGCTGTCCATGCTGACCTTGAACGGCCTGTGCTCGGCGCATGGCGTCATCATCCCGATGCAGTGCGAGTACTACGCGCTGGAAGGCTTGTCGGACCTGGTCAACACCATCAAGAAGGTGCACGCCAAGCTGAACCCGGAACTGAAAGTCATTGGTCTCTTGCGCGTGATGTTCGACCCCCGCATGACGCTGTCGCAGCAGGTCTCGGACCAGCTGGAGCAGCACTTCGGCGACAAGGTCTTCAAGACCGTCATCCCGCGCAATGTGCGACTGGCCGAAGCGCCCTCGTATGGCCTGCCGGGCGTGACCTTCGATCCTTCGTCCAAGGGCGCACAGGCCTACATCGCATTCGGCGCAGAAATGGTCGAGCGCATCAAGACGCTGTAATTCGCGCTGTAATCCGCACCGTCATCACGCATCGTTTTCATCAGGCAATCGCATGGCAACTCTACCGAAAAAATCCAAGGGTCTGGGACGCGGACTGGACGCGCTTCTCGGCGGCTCCTCCGACATCACTGAAGAAGCCCAGGCGCAAGCCGCGCAGGGCCTGCCCACGGTGATGGCCGTGACCGAACTGCAGGCCGGCAAGTACCAGCCGCGTACCCGCATGGATGAAGGGGCGCTCAATGAACTGGCGGCCTCGATCAAGGAACAGGGTTTGCTGCAGCCCATCCTGATCCGTACCATCGGCCAGAAGAACGGGAAAGATACCTACGAGATCATTGCCGGCGAACGCCGCTTCCGCGCGGCCAAGATCGCCGGGCTGACCGAGGTGCCGGTGCTGGTCAAGAACGTGGACGACCAGACCACGGCCGCCATGGCCCTGATCGAAAACATGCAGCGCGAGGATCTGAATCCCCTGGAAGAAGCCCAGGGCATCCATCGCCTCATCACCGATTTCGCCTTCACCCACGAGCAGGCGGCACTGGCCGTGGGACGTTCGCGCAGCGCGGTCTCCAACCTGCTGCGCCTGTTGAACCTGGCCAAGCCGGTGCAGACCATGCTCATGGCCGGCGACATCGACATGGGCCATGCCCGTGCGCTGCTGGCCGTCGATTCGGCGACCCAGATCCAGCTGGCCAACCAGATCGTGGCCAAGCGTATGTCGGTGCGCGATGCCGAGAAACTGGTCACCCGCGCCAGCGCCGAGCAGGCCGCCAAGCCGCGCGAAGCCAAGGACAAGTCGCGGGATATCGCGCGACTGGAAGAAGAACTCTCGGACCTGCTGGCCACCCAGGTCAGCATCAAGACCGGTGCCCGCAACAAGGGCCAGTTGATCATCAACTTCAACGACCTCGATGCGCTCGATGGTGTCATCGCGCGCCTGCGCGGGGAGTCGGTGGAGAGCTGATCTTGCCAGCAAGACGCACCCAGAAAAAATGGGCTGCCCGATTCGGAGCAGCCCATTTTTATTTGATATAAATAATTTTCAGGATGGCAGTTTTTTCGCAGCACTCACCCTACCGTTCGACCTGAGTAGGCCCTTTCAGGGCCGTATCGAAGGTGCACACGAGCCTCAGCGCCTTCGATACGCGGCGATGCCGCTACTCAGTACGAACGGGCAGAGAAGCACCGGGCGCAGCCTCAGAAAGTCCGCTGCACATCCGAACGCGGCGGCAGCTGATAGCTCCAGGTCTCGGTCAGCGGCTTGCCGTTGGCGGTGAGCGCTGCGCGCAATTCCACTGCCTGCGCCACGTTGCGAATCTTCACCCGCAGCGTCAGGCGCCAGCCGTTGATGGCCGGATTGGGCTGCAGCTGGGCATCGATCAGTTCGCCATTGTTGGAAACGTTCACCTGCGGCTGTACCGCCGTCCCTGCGGGCAGGGAACCCAGCGGCCCACCGGTGAAGTCCACCAGCAAGGCCGTGGTGCCGTCGAAGGCGCGGATCAGGTTGGCTTGCGTGAGCTCGCCATCGGTATGGAAGGTCTGTTTGACCCAGCCCACTTCATTGTTGAGGATGGCCGGTTCATCCATGGTCCAGTGGATGCGATAGTCATAAGCCAGCGGCGTGCCGCGTCCGGGTTGTTGCGCAGGCACCCAGTAGGCCACGATGTTGTCATTGGTCTCGTCGGCGGTCGGGATTTCAACCAGTTGTACGGCACCCTTGCCCCAGTCGCCCTTGGGTTCGATCCAGGCCGAGGGACGCAGGTCGTAGCGGTCCTTCAGGTCTTCATAGGAAGAGAATTCGCGGCCACGCTGCAGGAGGCCAAAGCCGCGCGGATTGGTGACCTCGAAGGAACTCACTTCCACGTTCTGCGGATCGTTCAGCGGACGCCACAGCCACTCGCCATTGCCCGTATGGATCGCCAGGCCATTGGAATCATGAATTGCCGAACGGAAGTTGCGGCGCGAGGATTGCTGGTTCGGTCCGAACAGGAACATGCTGGTCAGCGGCGCAATGCCCAGCCGGCCCACCTCGGCGCGCAGGAACACACGGGCCTGCACATCGAGCAGGGCATCCTTGCCGGGCGTGAGCGTGAACTTGTAGGCGCCGGTAGCACGCGGCGAATCCAGCAGCGCGTAGAAGGTCAGTTGCTTTTCGCCCGGGGCCGGGCGCTGTATCCAGAACTCGGTGAAATGCGGGAATTCTTCGCCGCTCATCATGGCGGTATCGATCGCCAGTCCGCGTGCCGAGAGTCCGTACACCTGTCCCTTGCCGATCACGCGGAAGTAGCTCGCGCCCAGCACGCTCATGACTTCGTCTTCCTTGTCATCGCGATTGAGGGGATAGACCACGCGGAAACCCGCATAGCCCAGGTGTGCCGTACTGTCCTTGGCCAGCGCCAGGTCACCGAAGTTGAAGCGGTCGGTGCTGTAGCCCACATCCTGCACGCGGCCATCGATGATTTCGTGGATGGCTACAGGGGCATTGAATTGCATGCCCTGGTGATAGAAGGCCAGCTTGAAGGGCGTCTTCTGGTCGCGCCATTCGAACTTCTCGCTCTTGGGCTGGATCTTCATGTAATCGGCGAACTGCATCGCCGCGAAGGTCGGCGAGAGATTGCTCACCGGCTTCTGATAGGGCTTGGCGGCCAGTTCCTTCGCGCGTGCCACCGCCTGGTTGAGGTCGAAGCCCTGCGCGCTCTGTGCCTGTACCGAGGCCGCCAGCAGGGATGCCGCGAGTACCAGGCCCTGCAGCAGGGGCCATTTCAATCCATGTCTGATCAATGCATTTCTCCACGAAGAAGCGGCGCGCGGGCATGAGACCCTCGTCGCCGCCATGCGCCTGCGTGTCCCGCAGGCATCAAAACAGAATAATATAGCGAACCGTCCGGCTGGCTAAGCATCAAACAACGCTAGCAATAATTGCTCCCGCCGCTCCGGCTGCTGTCCCGCTTGTGCAGGTCACAGAGTAGAGGGCAGACTGCCGCCAAAGTTTAAAAAAGAGAGAGGAAACCCGTGTCCCACAAGCTTACCGAGCGGCAAGCCGCGCCCGCGCGCCGTCCCCGCCTGGCCCTGGCCATGACCCTGTGCGCGCTGGCCTGCAGCGCCGCGCTCACCGGCCCGGCCGCCTACGCGCAAGCCAATCCCGCCTTGCTCGGCGACAAGACTGCCTTCATCGACGACCTGCTGCGCCAGATGACGCTGGAAGAAAAGATCGGGCAGTTGCGCCTGATCAGCATCGGTCCTGACATGCCTGCCAAGAAACTGGCCGAGGAACTGGCCGCCGGGCGCGTCGGTGGCACCTTCAATTCCGTGACCCGTCCCGAGAACCGTCCGCTGCAGGACGGGGCCATGCGTTCGCGGCTGAAGATCCCGATGTTCTTCGCCTATGACGTCATCCACGGCCACCGCACCACCTTCCCCATCGGCCTGGGGCTGGCCTCCAGCTGGGACATGGACATCGTCGGACGCGCCATGCGCATCTCCGCCGAGGAAGCCGCAGCCGACAGCATCGACATGACCTTCGCACCCATGGTCGACATCAGCCGCGATCCGCGCTGGGGCCGCACGTCTGAAGGCTTTGGTGAAGATCCTTACCTGGTCTCACGCATTGCCGAGGTCTCGGTGCGCGCCCTGCAGGGCGACACCAAGCCCATCGCCGCCAATCGCGTGATGGCCAGCGTGAAGCATTTTGCGCTGTACGGTGCGGTCGAAGGCGGACGTGACTACAACGTCGTCAACATGGATCCGCAGCGCATGTACAACGACTACCTGCCGCCCTATCGTGCCGCCATCGATGCGGGTGCGGGAGCGGTCATGGTCGCGCTCAATTCCATCAACGGCGCACCGGCCACCTCCAACACCTGGCTGCTGCAGGACCTGTTGCGCAAGGATTGGGGCTTCAAGGGCCTGACCGTGTCTGACCACGGTGCCATCACCGAACTGGTCAATCATGGCGTGGCACAGAACGACAGTGAAGCCGCGCGCCTGTCCATGAAGGCGGGCACCGACATGAGCATGGCCGACCAGGTCTACATCAAGCAATTGCCGGAGCTGGTGCGCTCGGGCAAGGTCTCGCAGCAGGAACTGGACAACGGCGTGCGCGACATCCTCGGAGCCAAGTACGACCTGGGCCTGTTCAAGGATCCGTATGTGCGCATCGGCCGTGCGGCCGATGATCCGGCTGATGTCTATGCCGACAGCCGCCTGCATCGCCGCGATGCGCGCGAAGTGGCGCAGCAGTCCATGGTGCTGCTGGAGAACCGCAATGCCGCACTGCCGTTGAAGAAGAATGCGCGCATCGCGCTGGTCGGCCCGCTGGCTGATTCGCACATCGACATGCTGGGCAGTTGGTCCGCCGCCGGCAAGGACAAGCAGACCATCACCCTGCGCCAGGGTTTGCAGGCGGCCATGGGCGGGCAGGGCAAGCTGGTCTACGCACGCGGTGCCAACATTACCGAAGACAAGCACATCGTCGATTACCTCAACTTCCTGAACTGGGATGATCCGGAAGTGGTGCAGGACAAGCGCAGCCCCAAGGCCATGATCGATGAAGCCGTGAAGGCGGCGCGCAATGCGGAGGTGATCGTGGCCGCCGTGGGCGAATCGCGCGGCATGTCGCATGAATCTTCCAGCCGTACTTCGCTGTCGCTGCCGCAGAGCCAGCTGGATCTGCTCAAGGCATTGAAGGCCACCGGCAAGCCGCTGGTGCTGGTGCTGATGAATGGCCGTCCGCTGGATCTGAATTGGGCGCGCGAGAACGCCTCGGCGATTCTGGAAACCTGGTACACCGGCACCGAGGGCGGCAATGCGATTGCCGACCTGCTCTTCGGCGACGTCAATCCTTCCGGCAAGCTGCCCATCACCTTCCCGCGTTCGGTTGGCCAGATCCCGAGCTACTACAACCATCCGCGCGTGGGCCGTCCCTATACCGAAGGCAAGCCGGGCAACTACACCTCGCAGTACTTTGATGAGCCGAATGGCCCGCTGTATCCGTTCGGATACGGTCTGAGCTACACCGAGTTCAAGCTCTCCGAAGTGCGCCTGTCGCAGCCGACCATGACGGCGGATGGCAAGGTGCAGGCCAGCGTGACGGTGAAGAATATGGGCCGCCGCGCGGGGGCTACGGTGGTGCAGTTGTACATCAGTGATGTGGCTGCGTCAGTGGTGCGTCCGGTCAAGGAGTTGAAGGATTTCCGCAAGGTGATGCTGCAGCCGGGTGAAGAGAAAGAGGTGCAGTTCAGCATCGACCGCAAGGCACTGTCCTTCTACAACGCCAAGCTGGAATACGTGGCCGAGCCGGGTGAATTCCAGGTGCAGATCGGGCTGGATTCCAAGGACGTGAAGACGGCTTCGTTCAACCTGCAGTAAGTTTTACGGGAGAGGGCAACATGACTCCCGTTCGGACTGAGTAGCGGCGAAGCCGCGTATCGAAGGCGCGCCGTTCGGAACCATAGGAGCGCCTTCGATACGGCCCCAAGGGGCCTACTCAGTCCGAACGGTAGAGATGGGAATCGTCATTGCATGAACCAATGAAAATGGGCGCACTGTTGAGTGCGCCCATTTTTTTACGTCATTCATCAATGATATAAATCATTTACGAAGATGAGGTGTTACGCCGTCATCACCGTATCCTCTTCCTCTTCACCGAGGAAGCCGCCACTCTGATGCGACCACAAGCGCGCATACAAACCACCGGCGGCCAGCAATTCAGCGTGCGTGCCTTGCTCCACGATACGGCCCTGGTCCAGCACGATGAGCCTGTCCATCGCCGCAATGGTCGAGAGGCGGTGTGCAATGGCCACCACGGTCTTGCCTTCCATGAGCTTGTAGAGCG
This sequence comes from Herbaspirillum huttiense, assembly GCF_004367745.1. Lineage (GTDB taxonomy): Bacteria > Pseudomonadota > Gammaproteobacteria > Burkholderiales > Burkholderiaceae_D > Herbaspirillum > Herbaspirillum huttiense. The sequence continues at coordinate 5,662,886 of NZ_CP037993.1, read as the reverse complement.
AGGTCTGGATGGCTGCTTCCACTTCCGAATCGAGTGCACTGGTGGCTTCGTCCAGCAGCAGGATCGGCGCATCCTTCAACATTACGCGGGCAATGGCGATACGCTGGCGCTGGCCACCGGAAAGCTTCACGCCGCGCTCGCCCACGTGGGCGTCGTAACCGGTGCGGCCCTTGGCATCGGCCAGGGTGCCGATGAAGTCATGCGCCTCGGCCCGTTCAGCGGCGTGGATCATCTCGGCATCGCTGGCATCGGGACGGCCATAGGTGATGTTCTCCCGCACCGAGCGATGCAGCAGGGAAGTATCCTGCGTGACCATGCCGATCTGCGCGCGCAGGCTGTCCTGCGTGACGTGGGCGATGTCCTGGCCATCGATGGTGATGCGGCCGCCCTCGATATCGTAGAAGCGCAGCAGCAGGTTGACGATGGTCGATTTGCCGGCACCGGAGCGGCCCACCAGGCCGATCTTTTCGCCGGGGCGAATCACCAGGTCCAGCTTGTCCACCACCGGGCGCGGGGCCGAGCCGCCATAGCTGAAGCTGACGCCCTCAAAGCGCAGTTCGCCCTGGCTGACCTTGATCGGTTTGGCATCGGCCGCATCCTTGACCTCGTGCGCACGCGCCAAGGTATTGATGCCATCCTGCACGGTACCCACGTGTTCGAACAGTGAGGACATTTCCCACATCACCCAGTGCGCGATGCCGTTCAGGCGCAGCGCCATTGCCGTGCTGGCTGCCACCGCACCGACACCGACCTTGCCTTGGGTCCAGAGATACAGCGAGACCCCGGTGGCTCCGATGATGAGCACCATGTTCAGGATGTGATTGACCACCTCGAAGCCCGACACCAGACGCATCTGGCGATTGACCGTGGTGAGGAATTCGCGCATGGCGCCGCGGGCGTAATCGGCCTCGCGCCCGGCATGCGAGAACAGCTTCACGGTGGCGATGTTGGTATAGGCATCGGTGATGCGCCCGGTCATCAGCGAGCGCGCATCGGCCTGGTTGCGGGCCACCGCCGACAGGCGCGGCACGAAGTAGCGCAAGGCCACCGCGAAGGCTGCCAGCCAGATGAAGAAGGGAGCCAGCATCCACATGTCGAAGCTGCCGACCACACCGATCAGGGTCGCGAAGTAGATGGCGATGAAGACCAGGATGTCGCCCACAATCATGCAGAAGTCACGCACCGCCAGCGCGCTTTGCATGACCTTGGTGGCCACGCGTCCGGCGAACTCGTTCTGGTAGAAGCTCATGCTCTGGCTCAACATGAGGCGATGGAAATTCCAGCGCAGCAGCATGGGGAAATTGCCCGCCAGGGTCTGATGCTTGTACATGGTCTGCAGCGCGATCAGCAGCGGACTGGCCGCCAGGATCACCACCAGCCACACCAAGGTATGGCCTTCCTGCGCCCACAACTGCGCCGGCTCGATCTTGGACAGCCAGTCGACGATGCGGCCGAGCGCAGCAAAGAGCAGTGCCTCGAAGACACCGATGATGGCCGTCATCAGGGTCATGGCGGCAATGTAGGGGCGCACGCCCTTGGTACAGAACCAGATGAAGCGCATGAAGCCGCGCGGCGGCGGCAGCGGCTGCGACTCGGGGTAGGGGTGGACCAGTTTTTCAAACCAGCTGAACATCAGGGAACTCCAAAAATCGGATCAGGGCCGACGGCGGTGCGACAGGCAGACTGCCAGCGAGGCAGCCACCAGCGTAGCGGCGCGGTCGGGCGTTGTTACTGTGGCGTACCGGAAGGGAATGTTGCGCGTGCGGTACGCCGTTCATGCGCGGCGGGCAGATCGCTGCGGCAGCAGGGCCGCTATCGTGATCCCGGGGCAGGCCGCGAAATTGATGGAAGCCGCATCATCTCACATGCGCCACGCTTGCGTGTAGCAGAGCCTTGGGAAAACACTTGTCGGAAAATCGGAATGGTGAATCCGCCCTCGTTTTCCGGCCCTTGCGATTGATCTGCGATACTGATGAATTGTCACCCTTGTATCTGTTTGAATCATGAATCTTTCCCAGGTTGCCGCCGCCTTCCGCCCCTTCGACACGCTGGCCGCGCAATTGTTGCCGCAGGTCGAGGATGACGCCGGCGATGGCTCGCATGACCTCTCGCATCTCTTGCGCGTATGGAACAACGCCCGCCGCCTGCAGGCCGAGGAGGGCGGCGACCTGCGCATTCTGCTGGCGGCCGTCATCCTGCACGACTGCGTGCGGGTGGAAAAGAATTCGCCGCTGCGCAGCCAGGCGTCCACGCTCTCTGCCCAACGCGCACAGGAGATTTTGCTGTCACTGGGATGGACGCGGGAGGAGGCACAGCGCGTGGCCCATGCCGTGCAGGCCCACAGCTATTCGGCGCAGATCACGCCGCTGACGCTGGAGGCGAAGATCGTGCAGGATGCCGACCGGCTGGACGCCATCGGGGCCATCGGCGTGGCGCGCTGTTTCTATGTGGCGGGGAGGATGGGATCTAGCCTCTATGAAGCGCTCGATCCGCAGGCGCGGCAACGGCCGCTGCAGGATACGCGCTATGCGCTGGATCATTTCCCGGCCAAACTGTTCCGTTTGCAGGAAGGATTCCAGACGGCTGCCGGGGCAGCCATGGCGCAGGCGCGCCAGGAGCGGATGCGCGGGTTTGTGGAGCAATTCCTGGGCGAGCTGTAATGTAAGGCCTCGCCCTCGTGCAGTCAGCCTGCTTGCGCCGTGAGACGAATCACGCTGACTGCTGCTTTGGATCACGCAGCCTTGCGCACCACTTCCAGCTTGGGCACCACGCGCAGCGGGACCTGCACGGTGTTGAGCACGGGCGCGGGTGCCGGGGCTGCCACCAGGCCGGCTGCATCGGGCGCGTCCAGCTGGAACACACCGACTGCCCGCGTCAGGTTCACGGCCTGCTCCTGCAGTGTGGCCACGGCGGCAGTGGCTTCTTCCACCAGGGCTGCATTGTGCTGGGTCACCTGATCCATCAGCGCGATGGCCTTGTTGACTTCCTCGATGCCCAGGCTCTGCTCGTGGCTGGCGGCCGAGATTTCACCCATCACATCGGTGACCTGCTGCACGCTGGCCACGATCTGCTCCATGGTCTCGCCGGCGCGTTCCACCAGGCGGGTACCGGTGTCCACATTGCCGACCGAGGTATCGATCAACTGCTTGATCTCCTTGGCGGCGGCGGCACTGCGCTGGGCCAGGTTGCGTACTTCCGTGGCCACCACCGCAAAACCGCGTCCCTGTTCGCCGGCCCGGGCCGCTTCCACGGCGGCATTCAAGGCCAGGATGTTGGTCTGGAAAGCGATGCTGTCGATCACGCCGATGATGTCGACGATCTTGCGCGAGGAGCTGTTGATGGCCGCCATGGTATCGACCACTTCTTCCACGATGGCACCGCCCTGTTTGGCGATATCGGAGGCGTTGCGTGCCAGTTGATTGGCTTCGCGGGCGTGGCCGTCGTTCTGCTTCACGGTGGCGGTGAGCTGCTCCATGGCCGAGGCGGTTTCTTCCAGCGAGGCGGCCTGGTCTTCGGTGCGCGCCGAGAGGTCGCTGTTGCCGGCGGCGATCTGGGCGCTGATGGTGGCCACGCCGGTGGCGGCATCGCGCACATGGGTCACGGTAGTGCGCAGGTTGCCGCTCATCTCGGAGAGCGCCGCCATGATGCTCTGGCGCTTGCCGCCGTCGCCGGCGCGGCTTGCGGCAGCGGCGTGATACAGCTCGCCGCGATCCACCGCCAGTGCCAGCTGCTTGACCTCATCCGGTTCCGCACCCAGCGCACCCCGGATGCTGCGGGTGATCAGCGTGGCCAGCACGGCACCGGCCACCAGCGCGGCACCCAGCAGCACCAGGATGAAGGCCTGGAAGCCGTGGGCGGTGCTGCGGGCCTTGGCGGATTCGATCTGGCTCATGCGTTCTTCCAGGTCGATGAAGTGATTGATGGTGGCCAGCCATTCGACGAAGGCCGGTTTTACCTGGGTCAGCAGCAGCTGGCGTGCGCCGTCGACATCGCCGGCAGTGCGCAGGGCGATGGCCTTGGCGGCCAGCGGCATGGTGCGGGCTTCGACCGCCTTGATGCGTTCGAGGCTGGCACGTTCATCGGCATTGACCTTCATGGTGGAGAAGACCGTATCGAGCGGCCGGGCCGATTGCTGGTAGTCGGCATCGAGCTTGTTGATCAGGGCAATCACGTCCTTGACCTCGGCGTCGCCCACCAGCGTCAGGTCGCGCAGGGCAATGGCGCGGTCATGCACGCTGCCACGGAAATTGATGGCATAGCGCTGCTTGACGCTGTTGTCCTCGCTCACCGTGGCCAGGCTGCCTTCGATGGCATTGACCTTGGAAATGCTGGCCACCGTCAGCACCAGCATCATCGCCAGCACCAGCGCAAAGCTCAGTGCCAGTTGGGCCGCCACGCTGAGCGAGCGGCGCTTGGGGGGAAGGGTCTGCATGGAATTCTCCGAAAGAGGGGCCGCTGGCCATGCACGCTGCTGCCATGAGCAGCATTGACGCAAGGCAATATCGGCGAAGACCGCAGTCTAGCCTTGTTCACGGGCGTGCGGGATTGATTGTTTCGATGCATTCCATAGCCCTTAATGCTCAATTGCAAAAGCATTAAGCGTTCCTTAATGCTTTCCAGGGCCTTCCTGATGCAGCTTTAAGCCTGAGTTAAGTCTTTTGCGGCAAGCTGGGCAGCAAAGAGGACAACATCCACAGGATTCGCCATGACCGAACAAACACCTGCCCGCCAGGCCAGCCACGCCAATCGCGCGACCCGCGCGGAGATATGGCGCCTCATCAAGCCCTTCTGGGTTTCCGAAGAAAAGTGGAAGGCCTGGGCCTTGCTGCTGGCCATCCTGGCCTTGAACCTGGGCATGGTCTACATCAACGTGCGGCTCAATTCCTGGAACCGCGACATGTACAACGTGCTGCAGTCGCGCGACTATCCGCAGTTCAAATCGCTGCTGTGGCAGTTCTCGGGGCTGGCCTTCGTCTTCGTGGCCATCGCCATCTACAGCGTCTACCTGAAGCAGGCGCTGCAGATCCGCTGGCGCTACTGGATGAGCACGCGCTACCTTGACCGCTGGCTGGCGCATCGCGCCTACTACCGCATCGAGCAGGGACAGGAGGGCCGCCTCTCCGACAACCCCGACCAGCGCATTGCCGAGGACCTGCATGCGCTCACCAGCGATACGCTGTCGCTGGTGCTGGGTTTCATTTCCAGCAGCGTGACGCTGTTCTCCTTCATCCACATCCTGTGGTCGGTGAGCGGGCCGCTGTCCTTTACGGCGCTGGGGCAATCGTGGGTCATTCCCGGCTACATGGTCTGGTTCGTGATTGCCTATGCCGCCATCGGCTCCGGTGTGGTGTGGTGGATCGGCCGTCCGCTGGTGGGGTTGAGCTTCAACCAGGAACGCTTCGAGGCCAATTTCCGTTTCGGACTGATCCGCGTGCGCGAGCATGCCGAGGCCGTGGCCCTGTATCGCGGCGAGCCGCAGGAGCGCGCACAGCTGACCGCACGGTTGGATGACATCCGCGAGAATTGGTGGAACATCATGCGGCTGACCAAGAAGCTCAACGTGGCCGTGAATTTCTACGGGCAGTTCGCGGTGATCTTCCCCATGCTGGTGTCGGCACCGCGCTATTTTTCCGGGGCCATTTCGCTGGGGGTGCTGATGCAGATCAGCGATGCCTTCGGGCAGGTGCAGGATGCGCTGTCGTGGTTCATCAATGCCTTCACCACGCTGGCCAGCTGGAAGGCTTCCATCAACCGGCTGGCGGGCTTCCATGCGGATGTCGAACGCGCGGCCGGCATGCCGCGCACGCTGGCCGTCACGCAGCATGGCGGCAGTGCGGTGACGCTGGAGGGCGTGCAGCTGTCCTTCCCCGATGGCAGCCTCATGCTGCGCCGCCTGGATGCGCGGGTGGAGTCGGGCGAACACGTGCTCATCAGCGGTCCTTCCGGTTGCGGCAAGTCGACCCTGATCCGCGCCATGGCCGACATCTGGCCTTACGGCGAGGGCCGCATCGCGCTGCCGCAGGATGCGCCCGCGATGTTCCTGCCCCAGCGCAGCTACCTGCCCATCGGCACGCTGCGTGCAGCGCTCTCGTATCCCGCCGCCGAGGGCAGTTTCGAGGATGCACTCATTACGCGTTACCTGGGTTTGTGCCGTCTTGCGCATCTTGCATCGCGGCTGGACGTGGCGGCCAACTGGAGCCAGGCGCTGTCACCGGGCGAGCAGCAGCGCCTGGCATTCGTGCGGGTGTTCCTGAACCGTCCGCGCCTGGTGTTCCTGGACGAGGCCAGCAGCGCCATGGATGGCGAGACCGAGGAAGCGCTCTATGCCGCCTTGCCGCGCGAGTTGCCGGGCGTGACCGTGATCAGCATCGCCCACCGCGAGACGCTGGCGCGCTTCCATGACGTGCGCTGGAAATTCGTGCCGCCCGCCGCCGGCGAGGGGGCCGGACATCGTGTGGAGGCGCTGCCGATAGCGGCGTGAGGGCATGGCGACGTTATACCGTTTTTGCATGGGGACGCCGGAAGCTGCGTGACAGAATGGATTCATCGCGGCACGGTTGCCGCCTTCACCCGAACACTCTCGATTACCGGAAAGCCCATCATGAACGATCCCATCGTCTACCTCAACGGCGAACTCACGCCCCTCTCGGAAGCCCGCGTGCCGGTGCTGGATCGCGGCTTCATCTTTGGCGACGGCATCTATGAGGTGATCCCCATGTATCGCCGCAAGGCCTTCCGTGGCCAGCAACACCTGGCGCGCCTGTTCCGCAGCCTCGACAGCATCGGTATTCCGAATCCGCATGACGAAGCCGGCTGGAATGCCCTCATCGACCAGGTGGTCGAGGCCAACGGTTTGGACGACCAGATGATCTACCTGCAGGTCACCCGGGGCGTGGCCAAGCGGGCGCATGCCTTCCCCAAGGAGGTGGTGCCGACGGTGCTGATCATGACCAATCCGATGGCCCTGCCGCCGGCTGCATCCATTGAGAAGGGCGTGGCCTGCGTGAGCATGGAAGACCGCCGCTGGCTGAACTGCCAGATCAAGTCGACGTCGCTGCTGGGCAATGTGCTGGCGGCGCAATTTGCGGCCGAGCATCAGGTGACCGAAGCGATCCAGTTCCGTGATGGCTATCTGTCGGAGGCGTCGTCCTCCAACGTGTGGGTGGTCAAGGATGGCAAGATTTCCGCGCCGCCCAAGGACAACCTGATCCTGGAAGGCATCCGCTATGGCCTGATGGAAGAGCTGTGCGCAGAGCAGGGCATCGTGCTGGAGTCGCGTCGCATCACGCGTGAGGAAGTGCTGGCGGCTGATGAACTCATGATTTCCTCGGCCAGCAAGGAAGTGCTGCCGGTGGTCACGCTCGATGGCCAGCCGGTCGGCAGCGGCCAGCCGGGGCCGGTGTTTGCCAAGGTGTATGCGGCGTATCAGGCGGCCAAGGCGCGGTTGTAAGAGCTAGTGGGCGGCGTGCAATACGCCGCTCACGTCCTGCGTGAACAGGTTGGATTGCTTTGCATTGACATGCAGGGCAGGGAGCCTGTGTTCCAGCCCGAGCTTGCGCTGCGCTTGCAGACGCGCGGAGGCGCTCATGCATGAGAGCAAGGCTTCGATCCTCTCTGCGCACTTCACCGCCAGGAATTGGGTAGGCGGGTCGATGAAGACCCAGGAATATTTCTGGCGATTCAGCAGTTCGATCACGTTGCCGAGCGTGCCGGTACTTTTGGCGTCCCAGATCATCAGCCCGGAATCGGCGACGTCGGCCATGGCGATATCCTTGGCCGTGAAGAATGCACGCGTGCCCGGGCGCTGCGTGGCAGGGATGCGTCGCACGGGCCACTGACCGATATTGTTGCGCGGCACCTGCCCGCTGCAGAAGACCGTCACGCGCCGGTAAGCCATCGCGTGCAGGAACTGCTGGATTGCCGTATCCGCGCCGTCGGCATCGCCGACTACCACCTCGAACTCCTGGCGCACGATGTTCAGGATCCTTTCCCGGACCTTGGGATGCAGGTGCCGGATGCTGATGGAGCCAGCAATGAAAACGGTAGTCATGGGCTTACCTCCACGTCAGCGTTGCGGCGATTTGATGTAGAGGGGCTTCGAGCGATGTGGACTTGGAGCATGTTGAGGTTGACTTGCATGGGACACCGCATCTTGTCGGGAAGACACAGAGTCTTGTGCGGCAGCGCATGCTCATCAATCGCGATAGTTGGAGATTTTGGAACAGTTTGCTTGCGCGGACGTCCGGGCCGGATGACGCTTTCTGCACGCTGCCCCGCCCGCATGGCGTAGAATGCAGGCATTCCCCACCCGAGTCCCCCCGCTTGAAGCCCGCAGGTTCATCCCCATCTGGGAGCATTGAAACCGGAGCGCCAGGCGGACAACGCCAAGGCGGTTTGCCATGACTATGCCCACTATTTCCCCTGAAGAATCCCTGATCGAGTATCCCAGCGACTTCCCCATCAAGGTGGTCGGGATCACCCATGATGCCTTCGCCGAGACCATCGTCGCCATGGTCATCGAGCACGACCCCGAGTTTCACGCGGGCAAGGTCGAGATGCGTCCCTCCACCCAGGGCAAGTACCTGTCGCTGACCCTGACCGTGCGCGCCACCAGCCGCACCCAGCTCGACAACATCTACCGCGCGCTCTCCACGCACGAGATGGTCAAGTTCGTGCTCTGAGGTCCGCCATCCCCCTGGCGAAAACCGGCGCAGCCCGCAAGGCGCGCCGGTTTTTTCATGTGCGCATCACTTCTTGCGGGTTGACGTTTTCTGCACCGTGCCCGGCCATTCCGACTGCGCCTGGAATTGCCGCATCTCTTCCACGATCCATTTCCTGAAGGCCGCCACGCCCGGCTTCTCCAGCCCTTCCGGCAGGTGCACCAGGTAGTGCGCCTCCTCGCACAGCTGCGCCACGTCGAACAGCCGCACCAGCGTGCCGCTGGCGATCTCCTGCCAGGCAATCGTATGGCGTGACAGCGCCACCCCCTTGCCCTCCACCGCATGGCGCAGCGTCAGCGAAGAATCCTCCACCACCAGCGTGCCGCGCGGCTCGGGCAGGTCCAGCCCGGCCAGCGTCAGCCACGGTTGCCAGGATTCGCGCGTATCCATGCGCAGCAGCGTGCAGTGCACCAGGTCGGCGGGACGCACCAGCTTCTTGTTCTGCTTGCCGCGATAGCCGGGCGCGGCCACCGGGTAGTAGTAGTCCTCGCTCAGTTTCTCGGTGACCACGCCCGCGTACTGGCCCCGGCCAAAGCGGATGCCGATGTCCACCCCGTCCAGCCGCAGGTCGGCCAGGTGGCTGCCCGATTGCAGCACCACCTCGATTTCCGGATGGGCATCGATGAACTTCCACAGGCGCGGTGCCAGCCAGCGTGAGGCGAAGGAGGGCGTGGCCGAGATCACCAGCCGCTGCTGGCGCGTCAGGCTGCGCAGGTGGTCGGCCGCTTGCGCGATCTCGCCCAGGGCCTTGCGGATGGTGGCGGCGAAGCGTTCGCCGGTCTCGGTGATGCTGATGCGCTTGCCATGGCGATGGAACAGCTGCAGGCCCAGGTCTTCTTCCAGCGCGCGCACCTGGTGGCTGATCGCCCCCGGCGTGACGTGCACCTCTTCAGCCGCACGCGAGAAACAGCCATGGCGGGCGGCCGCATCAAAGGCGCGCAGGGCGGCCAGGTTGGGGAGCTTGCGCAAATCGGCCATGACGGATCCTTGTGAATTAAATTAGCAAGGAGAAGCAATATATATCGTTTTGCTGCGCTTGCGGGCTTTCCTACAATGATGACTCATCACGCATCATTCCAGGCATCTTCCCCCTTGCAGCCGCACCCTCCCGGGCATCGCGGCAGGGACGCGGCTTGCCTGGCGATTCAGACAGTCGAGCAAAGGAACCCGCGCCATGACAATTTCATTCACAGATCCCAGCCTTCCCGGCCAGTTGCAGCAAGGCCAGGTACAGACCCGTCGCCTGCAGGGCGGCGTGCGCATCCGCGTGACCTCCGGACTGGTGTGGCTGACCATTGCCGGCTGCCGCGACGACATCTGGCTCCAGCCCGGCCGCTGCTTCGACTACCACGGGCGCGGCGACGCCATCTTCGAAGCGGTCAACGGTGCGGCCGAGTTCACGGTGACGCCCTTGCCTCCCAAGGGGTGTAGTGACGATCCGGTCCGTATTGCCAAGCTCTTGCCGCACGGCCTGATCCGCTGGTTCTGATACGGGCAAAGACGAATTTCGCTACACTGGCGGGCATGCAAACCGCACTGCCCACCGCCAGCACGCCCATGGCTGGCGCCCGCCGGCCCGAGATCGTCCGGCGCGGCGTCGAGCCCTACGAGGCCAGCTTCGCCGCCATGCGCGCCTACACCGATGCGCGCACCGCCGATACCCCCGACCAGCTCTGGATCGTCGAGCATCCTCCTGTCTACACGCTGGGCTTGGGGGCCGACCGTGCCCATGTGTTGAATCCGCACGACATCCCGATTGTCCAGACCGACCGTGGCGGCGAGGTCACTTACCACGGCCCTGGCCAGGTGGTGATCTACCTGTTGATGGACCTGCGCCGCAACCGCAGCGGGGCGCGCCTGTTCGCCCGCGAATTCGTGCACAACATCGAAGAGGCGGTGATCGCCACGCTGGCGGCGTATAATCTGGCCGGTGTACGCAAGGAGGGGGCGCCCGGCATCTACGCCGCCGACGGCCCCTGGCAGGGTGCCAAGGTGGCCGCGCTGGGCTTGAAGATACGGGGCAACGGCTGCACTTACCATGGTGTCTCGCTCAATGTGGCGATGGACTTGGCACCGTTTTCCTGGATCAACCCCTGCGGCTACGAAGGCCTGGCCACCGTGGACATGCAGACCCTCGGGGCTGCCGATGCCCGGCTGGACGCTGTCCAGGACTTGCTTGCCGACCAACTGATCGCCCGCTTCGCGGGCATGGCTTGAGCCCCACGCGCCGCGTGCGCCCGGGGCCGGAACGACCGACATGACTACCGAACTCACTCCCGCAGCAGATTCTTCCTCCAATGCCACCGGCTCGGCGCGCGCCAATCCGCTGGACAAGCAGAAGGGCGCCGGCAAGACCGCCTGGATCCCGATCAAGGTGGTAGCCGCCGAAAAGCTGAAGAAGCCGGACTGGATTCGCGTCAAGGCCGGTTCGCCCACCACGCGTTTCTACGAGATCAAGGACATCCTGCGCGCCAACAACCTGGTGACGGTCTGTGAGGAAGCCTCCTGCCCCAACATCGGCGAGTGCTTCGGCAAGGGCACCGCGACCTTCATGATCATGGGCGACAAGTGCACCCGCCGCTGCCCCTTCTGCGACGTCGGTCACGGCCGCCCCGATCCGCTGGACCCCAACGAGCCGGAAAACCTGGCCAAGACCATCGCCCAGCTGCGCCTGTCCTACGTGGTCATCACCAGCGTGGACCGCGACGACCTGCGCGATGGCGGTGCGGCGCACTTCGCAGCCTGCATCCAGCGTGTACGTGAATTGTCGCCCGAGACCCGCATCGAGATCCTGACCCCGGACTTCCGCGGCCGCATGGACCGCGCGCTGGAAATCCTCAAGATGGCCCCGCCGGACGTCATGAACCACAACCTCGAAACCGCGCCGCGCCTGTACAAGGAAGCGCGTCCGGGTTCGGATTACGAATATTCGCTGAGCCTGTTGAAGCGCTTCAAGGACCTGCATCCGGAAGTGCCGACCAAGTCCGGCATCATGGTGGGCCTGGGCGAAACCGACGAGGAAGTGCTGCAGGTCATGCGCGACATGCGCGCGCACAACGTCGACATGCTCACCATCGGCCAGTACCTGATGCCCAGCGGCGACCACCTGCCGGTGCGCCGCTACGTGCACCCCGACACCTTCAAGATGTACGAGGAAGAGGCCTACAAGATGGGCTTCGTGCATGCCGCCGTGGGCGCGATGGTGCGCTCGAGCTACCATGCGGATCAGCAGGCGCACGGGTTGGTCTGACCATCTTCATAGAGGGCCATGTCACCGGCCGCCCGGCACGTCGCGGTCGATGCTGCAAAGTCAGCGCTTGATGCGGCGCGCCCTCTACCTCCTTATACGCAAGCATCGCTGCGCGAGAAATTGGTACTGGATTGGAGCTTCCATTCCAATGCCCTCGCAGGCAACACGCTGACCCTGCGCGAAACCAAGGTGGTGCTGGAAGGCATCACCGTCGGCGGCAAGTCGCTGCGCGAGCACTTCGAGGCCATCAATCACCGCGATGCCATCTTCTTCGTCGAGCAGGTCGTGGCCGGCCACGAGCCCCTGAGCGAAGCGCACATCAAGGACATCCACAGTCTGGTGCTCAAGGGGATCGATGCCGATGAGGCGGGCCGCTATCGCCGCGAGAATGTGGTGATCGCCGGTGCCAGCACCACTCCGCCGGATTTCCTGCATCTCAACGATGAAATGCGCGCCTTGCTGGCGTGGCATCAACAGGCCGGCAGCCTGCATGCGGTCGAACGTGCAGCGCAATTGCATACGCGCTTCGTGAAGATCCATCCCTTCATCGATGGCAATGGCCGCAGCGGCCGCCTGCTGTTGAACCTGGAACTGATGAAATCCGGCTATCCCCCGGCGGTCATCCGCAAGGAAGACCGGCTGGCGTATTACGACGCCCTTGATGAGGCCTGCGTCAGCGGCGACCATGCGGCCATCACCACCCTCGTGGCCGAGAGCGTGCAGCGTTCGCTGCGCTTGTATCTGGATCTGCTGCCTGCTCCCGGATGAGCCGCGTCAGCTCAATCGCCTGATCAACCCCATCACCCATTCAAATTTTTTTCCATAAGGCGGATGCAGCAGCGTCCCGCCGTTGAATCGCGCCTGCCGGAACACCGGCTTGCGCTTGCTGAAGGTATCGAAGCCCCAGCGTCCGTGATACGCGCCCATGCCGCTTTCGCCGACGCCGCCAAAGGGCTGCTCCTCCTGCACCAGGTGCCACAGGCAATCATTGATGGTCACGCCGCCCGCAAGGGTCTGCCGCAGCACCTGTTCGCGCCGTGCCGCATCCTCGCCGAACCAGTACAGCGCCAGCGGGCGCGGACCTTGTCTCACATGCGCAATGGCTTGCTCGGGCGTTTCGTATTCGAGGATGGGCAGCACCGGTCCGAAGATCTCTTCCTGCAGCACCCGCATCGACGCAGTCGCCCCCAGGATCAGCGTGGGTGCCAGCTTGCGGCTCTGGCCCAGCTGTTCTCCCGCCGGGTTCACCTCGATCACCTGCGCACCCGCCGCACGTGCTTCTTCCACCATCGCCTGCAATCGCGCCCGATGGCGCGGGCTGATGATGGCGGTGTAGTCGGGGTTGTCATGCAGGCGCGGATACAGACGGCCCATCGCTGCGGCCAGTTGTTGCGCCACCCCGGCCGCTTGTCCGCGCGGTACCAGCAGATAGTCCGGTGCCACGCAGGTCTGCCCGGCATTGAGCAGCTTGCCGAAGGCGATGCGCTGCAGGCTGGCCGGCAAGCGGCACGAGGCATCGAGAATGGCAGGCGACTTGCCGCCCAGTTCCAGTGTGACGGGTGTGAGGTTGGCCGCCGCCAGTTGCGCGATCTGGCGTCCGACCTGGGTCGATCCGGTAAAGAACAGATGATCGAACGGCAGCGATGCAAAAGCCTGTCCGATGCCGGCGTCCCCGGTGACCACGGCCATTTCCTCCGGGGCATAGTATCGCGCGACCAGCTCCGCCAATAGGGCCGAGAGCCGGGGCGTCAGTTCCGAGGGTTTGAGCAGCACCCGGTTGCCCGCCGCCAGTGCCGCCAGCGCCGGGCCCAGCGCCAGTTGCAGCGGGTAATTCCACGGCGAGATGATGCCCACCACGCCCAGCGGCTGCGCCAGCAGGCGATTGCTGCCGGGCAGGAAGTGCAGGGCGGTGGCCACCCGCTGCGGACGCATCCAGCGTTTCAGGTGCGATTGCGCATGGCGGATGCCGGCGCGCAGCACGAACAGTTCGGCCATGCGCGTTTCATGCTGCGAGCGGCCCCCGAAGTCGGCATCGATGGCGGCGATCAGGGCCGCTTCGTGCTCGTCCATCAGCGCCTGCAGGCGCGCCAGCCGGTCCATGCGCAGCGCATGGGGAGGATCACTGTCGGCAGCAAACGCCTGCTGCTGCGCGGTGAAGAGCTGCTGCAATTCTGCAGCGGTGGTATCAGTCATTGATGCATCCTTGCATGGTGTCATCGAACAGTGTCAGGCTGCCTCGGCATGGTTCTGGCTGGCGCGGATCATGTCGGCTGCCTTCTCGGCAATCATGATGGTGGGAGCATTGGTGTTGCCGCTGACCAGCATGGGCATGACCGACGCATCCACCACGCGCAGGCCCTGCAGTCCATGCACGCGCAATTGCGCATCGACCACCGCCATCTGATCCTCGCCCATGCGGCAAGTGCCCACGGGATGATAGATGGTATCGGCACGCTGGCGGATCATGGCTTCCCAGGCCGCGTCATCCATGCCCTCGCGGCCACCGAAGAGTTCGCGCCGGCAATAGCGGCGCAGCGGTTCGGTCATGACGATCTGGCGCGCGATGCGGGCCCCGGCGATCATGGTGGCCAGGTCGCGCGGGTCGGAGAGATAGCCCGCATCGATCAGCGGATCGGCCATGGGATCGGCCGATTGCAGCCCCACGCGGCCGCGCGAATGCGGGCGCAGCATGCACATGTGCAGGGAGAAGCCATAACCGGCATGCAGCTTTCTTGCATGGTCATCCACGATGGCGATGCAAAAATGCAGCTGGATATCCGGCCGCTCCAGCTCCGGACGGGTCTTGAGGAAGGCCGCGCCTTCCGCAAAGGGCGTGGCGATGAGGCCCTCGCCATGGCGCTTCCAGGGCAGCAGCTGGCCCAGCAGGCGCAGGCCGCCGACCACGCCCAGGCCAAAGTTGTCGGTGTCGCGGGTGGTCCATCCTTGCGTGAAATCGAGGTGATCCTGCAGGTTCTGACCCACGCCGGGCAGGGCGTGATGCAGGGCGATGCCATGCGGCAGGATGTCCTCGGGCCGCCCCACCCCCGACAGTTGCAGCAATTGCGGCGAGCCAAAGGCCCCGGCAGCGATGATGACTTCACGCGTGGCGCGCACCTGCGCTTCTTGCTGCTGCTGGCGATAGGCCACGCCCACTGCGCGCTTGCCCTCGAACAAGACACGTTGCGCGCGCACCTGGCGCAGCACGGTCAGGTTGGGCCGCTGGCCCATCACCGGATGCAGGTAAGCGGCCGCCGCCGAGCAGCGCTCGCCGCGATGATCGGACGTGTGGAATTGCGTGACCTGGTACAGGCCGACGCCTTCGTTGTCACCGGTATTGAAGTCCTGGCACAGCGGATAGCCGCGTGCTTGCGCCGCCTCGATGAAGGCACGCGTGATCGGGCGCGGGCGATTCTGTTCCGAGACCTGCAATGGGCCGCTGGCCCCGTGCCAGGCATCGGCCCCGCGCACATTGTTCTCGGAGCGCCTGAAGTAGGGCAGGACCGACTCCCAGTCCCAGCCCGGGCAGCCAGCCTGGGCCCAGCCATCGTAGTCCTGGCGCTGGCCACGGATGTAGAGCATGGCGTTGATGGCCGAAGAGCCGCCCAGGGCGCGGCCGCGCGGCTGGTAGCCACGGCGGCCGTTCAGGCCGGCCTGGGGAGTGGTCTGCAGCGCCCAGTTGTTGAGCTTGCCGTAGCCGGGCAGCATGGCCACCACGGCGGCCGGGGTGCGCACCAGCAGACTGTCGCCCTGGCCGCCGGCTTCCAGCAGGCAGACCGTGACGCGTGGATCTTCCGACAGGCGGGCGGCCAGCGTGGCACCCGCCGAGCCGCCACCGGCGATGACGTAATCGAACAGCACGGTTGTCTCCCTTTGTTATCGTTGACCGGCTTTCAAGGGGATGCCGCCCTTGGGGCTGGCACCGTGTCCGGTGTGTCCCGGACTGGCTGGCATTATGACGCGGCCGGCCCGGCCTGTTCAAATTCCCTGCACGAATTGGACAATTGCCTTCACCGGAGCGGCCCGCGCGCTGAAATAAACCCGGGCGCAAGGTAAGATACGCGGTTCTGAGCATTCGATTCGAAAGCAGGTTGTCATGTCCTCACCGATCGCACCGGCCGCTGCCGCGCCGGAAGAAAAACTGGTTTTCGTCAGTTCGTGCAAGTTGCCCATGCCCTGGGCGACCTTCGAACTGCACGCCTTCTACGATGAAGTTTCCGGCAAGGAACACCTGGCCCTGACTTTGGGCGATGTCGGCAACGGCGAGCCGGTCCTGGGCCGCGTGCACTCCGAGTGCCTGACCGGCGATGCCCTGTTCTCCCAGCGCTGCGACTGCGGTGCCCAGCTGGAAGCGGCCCTCAAGAAGATCGCCAAGGAAGGCCGTGGCGTGCTGTTCTATCTGCGCCAGGAAGGCCGCGGCATCGGCCTGTTGAACAAGATCCGCGCCTATCACCTGCAGGACCAGGGCGCCGATACGGTCGAAGCCAACGAACGCCTGGGCTTCCCCGCCGACATGCGCCGCTACACCATCGTGCTGCCCATGCTGGCGCACCTGAAGATCACCAGCCTGCGCCTGATGACCAACAACCCGCGCAAGGTCAAGGCGCTGGAAGACAGCGGCATCACCGTGGCCGAGCGCATCGCGCTGATCGCCAACCACAATCCCTTCAACATCGGCTACCTGGGCACCAAGGCGCGCAAGCTGGGCCACCTGCTGCCGGGACTGGCCAAGACCGAAGAGAAGACGGAAAAAGTGCCGCTGGATGCGCACGACAACGAGTAACGCGCATTCATCACGCGGGTGAATACACGGCAGGCGGCCATTCAGAGCGTGAATTCCTGCCGTGCGGTAAAACCAGGTAAAGACACCGGCTCCCGCCGGGCGCGGCTTGCCGTCAGGACGGACCCCATGCGGTCCGTCTTTTTTTTGTCTCGCGGAAGCAGCCCGCTTGGCGCATCAGGTAGCATGACGGCTGCGTCGTCCTTTCTCCCCGTCCTTACACCATGAATCCATCCGTCCCTGCCGGCAGCGCGCCGATCCCCGTTTCCCTGCTGACCGGTTTCCTGGGCAGCGGCAAGACCACGCTGCTGAACCATCTCATCACCCAGCCGGAGATGAAGAACACCTTGGTCATCATCAACGAGTTCGGCGAGATCGGCCTGGATCACCTGCTGGTGGCCCACAGCCAGGAAGAGACCATCGTCGAGATGAGCAGCGGCTGCCTGTGCTGCACCATCCGTGGCGACCTCAAGAAGACCTTGAAGGACATCACCTGGCGCTTCGCCGAAGGCGGCCAGCGCAAGTTCGACCGTGTGGTCATCGAGACCACCGGCCTGGCCTCGCCCACGCCCATCCTGCATACGCTGATGACCGATGCCTTCATCTCGGAGCGCTATCGCCTCGATGGCGTGATCGTCACGGTGGATGCCGTCAATGGCATGTCGACCCTGGACCATCACCCGGAAGCGATCCAGCAGGCCGCCGTCGCCGACCGCCTGCTGCTGACCAAGACCGACCTGGTGGACGCCGATACGCTGTCGGCCCTGCAGGCGCGCCTGCGCACGCTCAATCCCGGCGCGCGCCAGCTGCAGCCTCAGGTCGGGCAGATCGCTGCTGCCGAGCTGCTCGACGCGGGTCTCTTCAAGCCCGGCGAGAAGATGCCTGACGTCGCGCGCTGGCTCAACGAGCAAGCCTTCGCCGAGAAAGAGGCGCATGCCCATCATGCGCACCATCACCACGGCCATGGCCACGAGCACGGACACCACGATCATCATGGCCACCACCATGACGATCACGCCCACGACGTCAATCGTCACGATGACCACATCCGCGCCTTCTGCTTTACCTTCGACGAACCCATCGATCCGGTGCTCTTCGATGAGTGGCTGAGCTTGCTGGTCGGCTTCAAGGGCCCCAACATCCTGCGCATCAAGGGCATCCTCAATCTCAAGGGCGAGGACAAGCCGACCGTCATCCACGGCGTGCAGCACATCTTCCACCCCACGGCCACGCTGCCGGAGTGGCCCTCGGAAGACCGCCGCAGCCGCATCGTCTTCATCACCCGCGATGTCGAGCGCGCGACCATCGAGCGTTCCTTCGATGCCTTCATGCAGGCCCAGGCGATTGAGCGCGAAGCACGCGAGCAGCGCCAGTCGCCATCGGTTTATTGAGCCCGGTCACGCTAAACAAATGCGTTTGTTCCCATGTGGAAACATGCGAGCAGGCTGGTCCGGTTAAAAATAAATGCGCTTTGACCGATAACAAGGGGAGTCCCGGATTATGATCGGGCTCTCCTAAGGGATATAACGATTCGTTTATGCAGCGTGTGATCAACAAGCTGGGGGCAACGTTGTCGGCATCGCTCACGCTGATGCTGGGTTTGTGTGCCACTGCGACGGTGTTCGTCGCGACCAGCCATCTGGAAGAGGATGCCGTCCAGCTCGACTTCGAGCGTCGGGCGGGCCTGCGCGCCTTCACCATACAGCGCGGTCTGGAAGAGGCGGTGCAGGTACAGTCGGTGGTGAACCATTTCTATGCCACCGTGGGCGATCCCACGCGCGAACAGTTCGAGAGCTTCACGCGGCCTCTGCTGGAACGCTATCCCTATGTGCGCGCCTTCAGCGTGCAGCGCTTCGTGGCCGACGAAGATCGCCTGGTCTTCGAAGCTCTGCGCCAGGGGGCCAAGCCGGGCTTTGAAATCACTGCGCTCGATGGTGACCGCACCGTGCGCGCCTCGCAGCAACCGACCTATCTGGTGGTCGATTACGTGGAACCGGTGGCCGGCAATGAAGCGGCGCTCGGGCTGGATGTCTCGCGCAATCCCGCCATCATGGGCGCGCTCGATGCGGCCGTGGTCAGCGGGAATCCTTCTTCAACGCCGCCGATCCGGCTGGCCCAGACCGGTCCGGATGAGCGCGGTCTGCTGGTGATCCAGCCGGTCTATCGCGGTGGCGTACAGCCGACCGATACGGCGGCCCGTCGCGCACTGCTGGTCGGCGATACCACCGCCGTACTGGAACTCAACGGCCTGGTGCAGAAGATTCTCGACGGTGCCGGGCTGATGTCCGACCATGAGATCGGCCTGCGCCTCTACGTCGGACCCCAGGCCGATCCGGCCAACCTGGTCTACCGCCACGACAGCCAGCCCCGCGCCATGCAGTGGATGGACCAGGTCATCAAGCCGGGCAGCTTCTTCCGCCATCCCTCCACCACCATCACCAGTTTCGACATCGCCGGCCAGACCTGGCACATGGAGATCAGCATCCCGCCACGGTCGGTCTTCTCGGACCACTACGGTTCGCTGCTCATCGGCCTGGTCGGCGTGATCGCTTCGCTGCTGGGCGCGGCCTACATGCGTGCGCTGTCGATGCGTTCGCACCGCGTGCAGCAACTGGTGGAAGACAAGACCGCCGAGCTGCGCACCACCAATGCCCTGCTGTCGGATGACATCAAGGCCCGCCGCCTCGCCGAGCGTGCGCTGCGCCTGCGTCATCAGGCCATCGAGGCCAGTGCCAATGCCATCCTGATCCTCTCGGCGCAGGAGCCGGACTACGTCATCGAATACGTCAATCCGGCCTTCGCTCGCATCACCGGCTACAGCAGCGGCGAAGCGGTGGGCAAGAGCATTCGTTTCCTGGAAGGCCGCGACAGCGATCCTGAAGGTTTCGAGACTGTCTGGATCGCCATGCGCGAACAGCGCGAACACAACGTTGTACTGCGCAACTATCACAAGGATGGCTCGGAGCTGTGGAACGATTTCTACATCGCCCCGGTGCGTGACGAGAGTGGCGTGGTGACGCATTTCGTGGCGGCGCTCTACGACATCACCTCGATGAAGCGCTATGAAGCCGAACTGGAATTCCAGGCCAGCCGCGACACGCTCACCGGCCTGATCAACCGCCACATGCTGCGCCATCATCTGGAGCAGGCCATCGGCACGGCCGAGCGGCAGAAGCAGGCCTTGTGGGTGGTGTTCGTGGACCTGGACCGCTTCAAGTTCGTCAACGACACCCTCGGCCACAAGGCTGGCGATACCCTGCTGCGCACGGTGGCCGGTCGCTTGCGCGCCGCCGTGCGTGAAGCCGATACGGTGGCACGGCTGGGTGGCGACGAATTCATCATGATCCTGCCGGAGCAGGACGAACTCTCGCTCGACACCCGCAGCCTGCAACGCATCATGGATGCGGTGGCGGCCCCCGTCACGCTGGGCGGCCATACGCTGTTCATGACCTGCAGCATCGGTGTGGCCTGCTATCCCAACGATGGTACCGATGGCGAGACGCTGATCAAGCACGCCGACATCGCCATGTATCGCGGCAAGCAGACCGGCCGCAACAATTTCCAGTTCTACACCCCGGCCATGAACGAGCAGGCGCTGGAACGCCTGCGCATCGAAGGCGACCTGCGCAATGCGCTGGATCACGGCGAATTCCTGCTGCACTACCAGCCCAAGGTGGACCTGGCCTCGGGCCGCGTGGTGGGCAGCGAGGCGCTGATCCGCTGGCTGCATCCGCAACTGGGCATGGTCTCGCCGGCGCGCTTCATCGGCCTGGCCGAAGAGACCGGCCTGATCCTGCCCATCGGTGCCTGGGTCCTGCGCACCGCCTGCACCCAGTGCCGCCAGTGGCAACTGGCCGGGCATGAGGACATCAGCGTGTCGGTCAACCTCTCGGTGGGCCAGTTCCTGCAGAAGGATCTGGTCTCTTCGATTGCCGATGTGCTGCAAGACACCGGCCTGCCGCCGGCCTCGCTGGAAATCGAACTCACCGAGAGCCTCATGATGACCGACGTCGAGCATGCCATCGGCATCCTGGCGGGCCTGAAGAAGCTGGGCATCCGACTTTCCATTGACGACTTCGGCACCGGTTATTCGTCGCTGGCCTACCTGAAGCGCTTCCCCATCGACGTGCTCAAGATCGACCGTTCCTTCGTGCGTGACATCACCATCGATGCCGATGATGCGGCCATCACCGCCTCCATCATCTCGCTGGCGCGCCACTTGAAACTGCGCGTCATTGCCGAAGGCGTGGAGACCGATGAGCAGCTGGACTACCTGCGCCACTATGGCTGCGACGAGATCCAGGGTTACCTGTTCAGCCCGCCGGTGGCGGCCGAGAAGTTCGAGCAGATCCTGCGCGAAGAGCGGGTAATTTTGTAATTTTTCTTCACGCGCTGTTCTGGAATCAGGCCGCACGGCAATGCCGCTGCGGCCTTTTTCATATTGGGCTCAATGATGCGCAATCCAGGCCAGGATGAGCGCGATGGTGGGCAGCGAGAGGGTGGTGGAGTACAGGATGGCGCGCGACATGGCGGTGACTTCGCGCTGGTACAGCTCGGCCAGCATGAAGGGGCCGGTACCGATGGGCAGCGCCGCCAGCAGCACCGCGCTGTCGGCCCACAGGCGCGGCATGGGCAGGATCCAGTAGGCCAGCACGGCGGTCACGGCCGGCTGCAGCAGCAGTTTGAAGGCCACCAGCAGCCACACCGGCGAGCCTCCCGCCGTGCGCACCGGCTGGGCCAGGAACAGCCCCAGCGAGACCAGCGCGCAAGGACCGGCCGCACCGCCCAGAATCTTGAAGAGCTGCTGCACGCCCGGCGGGATGGCCACCCCGCTCAGGGCCACGATGATGCCGGCCACTGGCGCGATCATGATGGGATTGCGCAGCAGCGAGCGGCCCACCTTGGCGACGGTCTGGCCGAAGGCGGCCTGGGCATGCAGGCAGGTTTCCAGCAGCACGATGGCGACCGCAAAGAGCAGGCAGGCCGTCATCACCATGGCGATCACCGAGGGCGGCAGGCCGTCGCTGCCGAAGGCCAGGTAGCACAGCGGAATGCCGATGAAGCCGGTATTGGCATAGGAACTGCCGAGGCTATCGATGATGACGTCAGGGGCGGCCGCTTTCTGGCGCAGGCGCAGCGCGGCGGTGATCAGGAACACCACCGCTACGCCGATGGCGAAGACGGCGATGAAGCGCAGGTTGGCGAAGTCCGCGGGTTTGAGGCGCGACATGGAATCGAACAGCAGCGCCGGCAGCGCCAGCCAGATCACGAAGCGGTTCAGCTCGCTGGCCGCGCTCGCCGAGAGGATGCGGCGCTTGCGGCACATCCAGCCCAGGAAGATCAACGAAAAAATCGGGAAGACGATGTTGAAGATGGCGAGCATGGCGTGGCGGGTTGACCGGCGTCGGAGGTGGGAACAGACCCTACGGAGCCGCTCCTGCTTTGTCAAGGCGCAATGCCGCACGGGGCGGGCGGCGTAGAATGGCGGCCTTGTCTGATTTATCCACAGGGCTTTTCACGATGCCTGCGCGTCCTCTTCAACTTGCCTCCCCTGAATTGCTGGCCGCCTGGCGCGCCGAGGCCGATACCATCACCGCCGCACTGCAGGGCGTTCCGGACTGCCTGCGCGAACAGTGCAGCGCCACCGTGCTGGACCTGCATTTCGGGCTGGGTCAGTCCTTCTTCGCCACCTGGCATGCCTTCGCCCGCCAGCGCGCGCAAGGGGAGGGCGCCGCACATTTGCACTACATTGCGATCCTGCCGCATCCGCCATCCGCGGAAGTCCTCTCCGAAGACTTGACTTATGCACAGGCCTTGCGCGCTGCATGGCCGCTGCCCTTGCCGGGCACGCACCGCCTCTTGCTCGATGAAGGCCGCGTCACGCTGACTCTGATCTGGGGTGCATTGGAAGAAGAGCTGGCCCGGCTGGAAGCGCCGGTAGACCTGTTCTACCTGCATGCGGACCCGACCCGCTTCGATCCCGCCGCGCCATCCTGGCATGCGCATGCCTGCAAGCGCCTGGCGCGGTTGGCCTGGACCGGGGCGCGGGCACTGGTGTTCGGTGCGGCTGGCGATGCGGCGCTGGCGGCGGCGATGCGTCAGGTCGGTTTCCATGGACAGGCGCAGGACGGCGCGCTGGCCTTGCGTTATGCACCGGCCTGGGCGCGTCCGGCCACGCATGTGGCGGCGTCCGATACGCCGTTGCGG
This sequence comes from Herbaspirillum huttiense, assembly GCF_004367745.1. Taxonomy (GTDB): domain Bacteria; phylum Pseudomonadota; class Gammaproteobacteria; order Burkholderiales; family Burkholderiaceae_D; genus Herbaspirillum; species Herbaspirillum huttiense. The sequence continues at coordinate 5,639,932 of NZ_CP037993.1, read as the reverse complement.
CGCGATCTGCCGCATGCACGGCAGGCGCTGGTGATCGGGGCCGGGCTGGCCGGCACCGCTGCCGCCGAGCGGCTCACGGCACGCGGCTGGTGCGTCGATCTCATCGATGCGGGCCCGGAGGTGGCCACCCGCGCTTCAGGCAATCACGGTGGTCTCTTCATGCCCGCGCTGGCTCGCGATGACAGCCCGCTGGCGCGGCTCACGCGTGCGGCTTTTCTGTTTGCCTCGCAGCGTCTCGATGATCTGGGCGGGGTCGGTCTGGACGATCACGCCGCCATTCGTGGCGAGCGCTGCGGCATCCTGCAATTCGGCCGCGATGCCAAGCAGGCGATCTCCTTCGAGCAGGGCGCGCAGGAGTGGCAGTATCCGCCGCGTTATGCGCGCTGGATGTCCGCCAGTAAGACGGCAAGCGCACTGGGCATGCCGACCATGGGCGGCGGCTATTTCTTCCCGGAAGCGGGCTGGCTCAATCCGCCCTCGGTGTGCCGCCGCATGCTGGCGGTGGCGCAGTCGCAAGGCGAGGTGCGCACGCATTTCAATCGCGCCGTCGTCCGTCTGGTACGCGTGGACGGTCAATGGCAGGCGCTCGATGCCGCTGGCCTGCTGATCGCGCAAGCACCGGTGGTGATCCTCGCAGCGGGCGCGCAGGCGCGCGTGCTGGAGCAGGCGGCGGGTTTGCCGCTCAATGCAGTACGCGGCCAGGTCACGCACCTGCCTGCAACAGGCTTCCCCGATTTGCCGCATGCGCTGTGTGGTGACGGTTACCTCACGCGCCCCTATGCCGGGCAGGTGTGCATGGGGGCCAGCTATGATCGCTTTGACGATCCGGCCCTGCGTGCCGACAGCCATGCCGAGAACCTGGCCCGCCTGCAGCACATGCTGCCGCAGATCGCGGCACACATGTCGCTGCCGCAGGCGGATGCGGATCTTCCTGGGCGGGTCGGTCAGCGCTGCATTGCGCCGGACCGCTTGCCGCTGGTCGGTGCCTTGCCGGGTGAGGCGGGGATCTATGGCTTGTTGGGCTATGCCTCGCGCGGCCTGATCTGGGCACCGCTGATGGCCGAGTTGCTGGCCGCGATGATCGAGCGCGAGCCCTTGCCGCTGCCGCGCGAATTGGTGGCAGCGCTGGACCCGGCCCGTTTCGGCGCGGATTCAGCGATCGGCCTCAACGCACCCAGTGACCCGGAATGAACACCCAGCCACCCGGACCCGGTTGCCAGTGCGCCGGCTCATAGCGGGCGTAGTCGCGGCGCACGCGTTCCCAGTGGCCGCCGATCCAGATGTGACGATGGCCGTTCCAGGCCCAGTAGCCGGGTGCCCAGGCATAGCCGTGACGCGGGGCGGGTACCACTTCATAACGCGGGGCGGGCGGTGGCGTGCCGATGCGTACATCGACGCCGACCACCTGCGCTTGCGCGGCAGGGGCCAACGCTGCGGTGGCACCGAGCGCGGAAAGGGTCGTGAGAAGGGCGAAGGCGAGGCGAGTGGTCTTGGTTTTCATGTTGGACTCCTGCAAGGTGGTGATGCGTGGATGCAGCGCAAGCGGGGCCGCGCTGTGAAAACCACTGTAGGAGCCGGGCTTCTTTAAGACTGTAATGTTGTGTTTCCAGTTGTGTCCGTGCCTGCCACCGCTGCCGTATTGCAGCCCGAAGGCAGCCCCGAAAGCAGCGCCACGCGAGGGAATCCGGTAACAAATCGCGGCATACCGATACATGCCGCGCGCCCTGCACCGCTCATTTCCTGCGCGCCGGGCGCTCGTAGCGTTGCTCCACCACGCGGCTTCCCCATTGCTCACCCGGCGATTCCTCCACCAGTTCGAAGCCGGCCGACAGATACAGGTGGCGTGCCGCATCCAGTCCCTGGAAGGTCCACAAATAACAGGCCAGGCGATGGGCATCGACAAAGGCCATGGCCTGTTCCAGCAAGCGCCGTCCCACGCCGCTGCCGCGCAGGCTGTCGTCGACGATGAACCAGCGCAGGTGTGCTTGCCGGTGCTCCAGGTCGCCATCGATCACGATGGAGGCCAGGCAGCGCCCGTGTTCGACGTGGGTCCAGAGCTGCTTGCCGGCCTGGGGCAGGGTTTGTGCGAAGCTGCCCAGTTCGCTGGCCACCTTGTGTTCGAAGAACACCCCGAAGCCGGCCGCCGCGGCGTAGTAGCGCGCATGCAGGCTGGCGATATCGCCGATGCAGCCGGGCTGGTAGCCGGTGCTCAATTCCGATGCCGCGCCTCTGGCCGGGCGCGCTGCTGCATTGGGGTTGTCGCGCGACAGGGCCTCGGAATACAGCGCCAGCGCCCGCACCAGGCCCTGCTGGTCTTCCGGCAGGATGCGCCGCAGGGCGCCGGAGACCTGGTCGGTGGCGAACTTGTCGATCTTCTTGCGCAGCGCCTGCCCCTCTTCGGTGAGCGCCAGACTGTAGGCGCGCCCGTCGCCCGGCACCGGGCTGCGGCGTACCAGCCCCAGTGCCTCCAGCTTGGCCAGCTGGCGGCTGGTGTTGGACTTGTCCAGGTACAGCAGCTCGCCCAGCTCGCGCGCCTGCAGGCCGGGTTTGAGGCCGATCTCGATGAGCGCGTGCACCGCCGAGGGCGCCAGGTCGCTGCCGGCCAGGGTGCTGCGCATGAAGCCCAGTTCCCGCACCAGCTTGCGCGACAGCTCGCGCAACTGGCGGATGGTCTGGTCGCGCGGGGGAGAGTGCAGGCCGTCATAGTCCATGGCAAGATCCGGTAATGGTTGCGAAGTGCAATCAATGCTGCGCCAGATGCTTGCGTTATGCAACTTGTTTGATGGCGTGGGCCATGCTGGCTGTCGCACCTGCGCAACTGGCGGGGCCGGGCTGGGAGCGCCTGCCGGGCTGGAGTAAAATGTCGCCTTTCGCGCAGCCTTCCGCCGTGAGCACACCGGCCATCGTGGCCTGCGCCACCTCCTGCATCCCCAGTCTTGTTGAAAGTCCCCGCACATGTTGCGCATCTCTGAACTGACCCTTCCGTTGAGCCATACGGAAGACGAACTGAACGCCGCCATCCTCGATCGCCTGGGCATCCCGGCCGGCGACCTGCTGTCCTTCACGCTGTTTCGCCGCAGCTACGATGCCCGCAAGAAGACGGCCATCACCCTGAACTACACCATCGACGTCGAGGTGAAGGACGAGGCGGCGGTCCTGGCACGCCATGCGAAGACCACCAATGTCGGCCCCACGCCCGATACCTCCTATCACTACGTCACGCGCGCCCCGGCGAGCATCAAGAAGCGCCCGGTGGTGATCGGCTTCGGTCCCTGCGGTCTTTTTGCGGCGCTGATCCTGGCCGAGATGGGCTTCAATCCCATCATCCTGGAACGCGGCAAGACCGTGCGCGAGCGCACCAAGGACACCTGGGGCCTGTGGCGCCAGCGCGAATTGAAACCGGAGTCGAACGTGCAGTTCGGTGAAGGCGGGGCCGGGACCTTCTCCGATGGCAAGCTCTACAGCCAGGTCAAGGACCCCAAGCATTATGGCCGCAAGGTGCTGGCCGAATTCGTGGCCGCCGATGCGCCGCCGGAGATCATGTACGTCAGCAAGCCCCACATCGGCACCTTCCGCCTGGTCAAGATGATCCAGCTCATGCGCGAGAAGATCGAGAAGCTGGGCGGGGAGTTGCGCTTCGAGCAGCGCGTCGAGGATGTGCTGATCGAAGATGGCCAGATCCGTGGCCTGACCCTGAACACCGGCGAACAGATCGAAGCCGACCACGTGGTGCTGGCCATCGGCCACAGCGCCCGCGATACCTTCGAGATGCTCTACGAGCGCGGTGTCTACATCGAGGCCAAGCCGTTCTCGATCGGCTTCCGCGCCGAGCACCCGCAGTCGCTGATCGACAAGTGCCGCTTCGGTCCCGGTGCCGGCCATCCCATCCTGGGCGCGGCCGACTACAAGCTGGTGCACCACGCCTCCAATGGCCGTTCGGTCTACAGCTTCTGCATGTGCCCGGGCGGTACGGTGGTGGCGGCGACCTCCGAACCGGGCCGCGTGGTCACCAACGGCATGAGCCAGTATTCGCGCAACGAGCGCAATGCCAACAGCGGCATCGTGGTGGGCATCTCGCCGGCCGACTATCCGGGCCATCCGCTGGCCGGCATCGCCTTCCAGCGCGAGTGGGAAAGCCGCGCTTACGAGCTCGGCGGCGGCAACTACAATGCGCCGGGGCAACTGGTGGGCGACTTCATCGCCAATCGTCCCTCGACCCAACTGGGCAGCGTGGAGCCGTCCTACAAGCCGGGCGTGACGCTGGGCGACCTCAACCCGTCGCTGCCCACGTATGCCATCGATGCCATCCGCGAGGCGCTGCCGGCTTTCGAAAAGCAGATCCGTGGCTACTCCATGCATGACGCCGTGCTGACCGGCATCGAGACGCGCACCTCTTCGCCGATCCGCATCAAGCGTGACGACCACACCCTGCAGAGCCTCAACACCAAGGGCCTGTATCCGGCTGGTGAAGGGGCCGGTTATGCGGGCGGGATCATGTCGGCGGCCATCGACGGCATCCGCGTGGCCGAAGCGCTGGCGCTGGACATGGTGGGACAGGGCTGATCCTCCCGGATCGCCCAAAGCAAAACGCCGCTCCGGTGACCCGGGGCGGCGTTTTGTTTTTACGGCCTGAAGTGAAGATTACTTCTTGGCGCGTGCCGAAGCGACGGTCTTTTCAGCAGCAGCGGTGAACTGTTTGGTCGCGTTGGCCAGGTTGGCTTCCAGCGTTTCCACAGCTTGCTTGGAGTTCTTGGACAGTTGCTCGTAGGCAGCGTTGGCGTTGGTGAGGGTGGCCTTCAGGATGGAGACGGCTTGCTCCGAACCCGGGGGCGCGTTCTTGCTGATCTCGTCGATCAGAGCCGACAGCTTGCGGCTGGTTTCGGAGATCTGGGCTTCGGCAGCCTTGGTGAATTCAGCCTGGGTCGAGGACACGATACCGGCCAGGTGACGGCTGTAGGCGGTGGCCTTTTCAGCGCCCGGCTGGGCTTGGGCGGCGGCCAGCGACAGCAGTTCCTGCGGGTCCTTGGCGGCGGCCAGCTGCTTGGCGGCAGCGGTGGCTTCTTCCAGGGTGGCCTTGGTGGCCGACAGGTTCAGTTCAACGATCTTTTCCACGCCTTCGAAGGCCTTGGCGGTCAGGTTGTTGATGAGGTCCAGGTGCGCTTGCAGGTTGGCCTTGGTGGCGGCGGAAAACTGATCTTGGTACGAAAACATGTGCATCTCCTAGGTGATATGAACAAATGAGCTTGCCGACGAGCGTGACGATCAAAACAATCGGCGTTCGAGCGCGGCTTTCGACCAGAATCAATCAACAATCATGATTTGTGCGCCGCAACAATTCTTATTTTATGCACTTCTTTGGTGAAATCAAGTGTTATTTGTGCGGCGCACAAAAAATAGTCCGCCGCGTGGACATTTTGCTACGCCGCGCCAGCAGCGGCTTTGCGGGCGATCAAGCCGAACGTTCGGTCGTTTTCTCCGGGCGGACGTGGGTGTCGCCGCTGGGGAGGTCGTGGACCACGATGCCGGTATCGCTCTCAGAAAACGGACAGCCCTTGCCCAGCGCAATGGCACGCAGGCCATCCTGATACCCTTGCTCCCAGCGCCACATCACCGAGCCTTTGGCGAAGTTGACGTCCTTGGAGGCCATGTTCCAGTCGCGCCCGGCATAGGCCAGCCGCACGATGTGGATGGTGCTGTCGGCACCCAGCTCGGCCATCATCTGGCGGTCTTGCTGGGTCAGCATGTCGGGGGGCAGGCGCTTGTAGAGCGCGTGGGCCGCGCGGCGCAGCTTGTATTGCTGCAGGTAGGCATCGATGTGGCGTTGTGAACGGGAGGCGAAGGTGACATCCTTTTCGCGCGTCTGCACCTCTTCCAGGGTACGCGGCTCCGGTCCGTCGGCATGCCACAGGTCGACCATCATGCAGAGCAGGTTGGTACGCGGCTCATCGTTGAGCACGGCTTCCAGCGGCGTATTGGAATACAACCCGCCATCCCAGTACAGCTCGCCGTCGATGCGCACCGGCGCAAAGCCCGGGGGCAGGGCGCCGCTGGCCATGACATGTTCCGGTCCCAGCGGCCGCTGGCGCGAATCGAAATTGACCAGCGTGCCACAGGTGACCTTGACCGCCGCGACCGTCATGCGGATGCCGGAGGGACCGTTGAGGTAATCGAAATCGACCAGGCGCGAGAGCGTCTCGCCCAGCTCGGCGGTGCTGTAGAAACTGGCTTCGTCGGGCGGCACCGGCAGCCCCAGCGCAAAGGGGTTCAGCGGACGCGGCCGGAAGAAGCCGGCCGTGCCGCGCAGAAACGTATCGAGCGTGGTCAGGCGGGTGGCCCAGGGGCGCAAGGCGTCCGGGACCTGGCGCAGGTCGAACACGTCCGGATGCGCCACCGTCTCCCAGAATTCGCGCAGGCGGGCGATGCGGGTCTCGCGCGGGTTGCCCGCAATCAAGGCGGCGTTGATGGCACCGATGGAGGTGCCGACCACCCAGTCGGGGGTCAGGTCATTCTCGTGCAGGGCCTGGTAGACCCCGGCCTGGTAGGCACCCAGCGCACCGCCTCCCTGCAGCACCAGCGCCACGCGCGGCTTGGCAGCCACGGCGGCGGGGGCAGATTTGCGGCGGGGGGAGGGCGGCGACTGATCCTGATCCTTGCGCATCGTTCTTCCTTTCAGGGGATACCGGGTGGATCCGGCAACAACGTGAAGGTTCTGCAACAACAGCAGGAGTCTAGGATAACGCGCTTACACGGAAGTGACCGTCACTGTACGCGGACGTACGAAAAACCTGGCGTTCAGCTGGCCAGCCAGGCCTCGATCAGCTGGCGCGCCTGGGCATCGATCTGCTCCAGGTCCACTTCATGGCGGCGATGGAAGATCATCATCGCGTAGAGGCCCGCCAGGGCATTGACTTCCGGGGACAGTGCGCACTCCTCTCCGCTGGCCGGGCGCTGGTGGCGCCAGTAGTTGATTGCATCTTCGAGTTCGGTGAGGGTGAGCATGGCGGTATTTCTTGATAAAGACGTAAGGTAAAACGTCGGCGCATTCTACTCCATTTCAGCCGCCGCTACTGGTTGAAAACACAGTACGGCCGGGCTTGCCGGGCCTTCATGCAAATTCCGCATAAGCATCTGCGCGCTCTGCAGCATGCGAAAAACAAGCAAGCACATGCGCAATGCTTCGTTCGGATTCCCTCCTCGCTTTGCTCTAATGAGACCCCTCGCGCGCGCCATTCGGCGCTGCCCGCACTATCCCTCAGGAGTGGTTCATGTCCGCGCACATCCTAGAAACCGTCCGCCGTCCCGGCCTGCGCCAGGCCCAGCGCATTACCAGTGAAGCGCAGGCACTGCAGGTTGCCGCCGAGCTGGCTGCCGAGTTCGCCCGGAGCGCCGCCGAGCGCGACCGGGAGCGCATCCTGCCGTTCGACCAGATCGAACGCTTTTCGCACAGCGGCCTGTGGGCCATCACCGTGCCGCGCTCCCATGGCGGTATCGGCGCGTCATGGCAGACGGTGGCCGAGGTGTTTCGGCTGATCTCTGCTGCCGATCCTTCCATCGGCCAGATTCCGCAAAATCATTTCGGCAATCTCAACCTGATCGCCAAGCTCGCCAGCGAAGAGCAACAGCGCTTCTTCTTCAACGAGGTGCTCGAAGGCGCACGCCTGGGCAATGCCGGTCCCGAGCGCAACGGCAAGAACGTGCTGGATGTGCGTACCCGCGCCACGATCGATACCGCAGCAGGTGATGGTAGCTACCTGCTCAATGGCACGCGTTTCTATTCCACCGGTGCGCTCTATGCGCACTGGATCCCCAGCCGCGCCATCGATGACGAGGGCCAGCCGCTGGTGGTCTACAGTCGCCACGATGCGCCGGGTGTGCGGGTGATCGATGACTGGTCCAGCTTCGGCCAGCGCACCACGGCCAGCGGTACGGTGGTGTTCGACAACGTGCGCGTGCCGGCGTCGCAGGTGCTGCCCCTGAAGGACGCGCTGCAACAGCCCAACAACATCGGCCCGGTCTCGCAGCTGATCCAGGCCGCCATCGATGCCGGCATCGCCCATGCAGCCGTGCAGGACACCATCGCCTTCGTCACCACCCGTTCGCGTCCCTATGTGGATAGCGGCCTCGAGCGCGCCAGTGACGACCCCTACATCCTGCGCGACATCGGCAACCTGAGCCTGCGCCTGCATGCGGCCGAAGCGCTGCTGGAAGAGGCGGCCGCCTTACTCGACAGCCTGCCAGCGCAGATCAGCTTCGAGCAGATGGCGCAAGCCTCGGTGGCCGTGGCCGAGGCCAAGGTACTGTCCACCGAAGTGGCCCTGCTGGCTTCGGAAAAATTGTTCGAACTGTCCGGCTCGGCTGCGACCCTGGCCAGCCACAACCTCGACCGCCACTGGCGCAATGCGCGCGTACACACGCTGCATGATCCGGTGCGCTGGAAATATTTTGCGGTCGGCAATTACGCCCTGAACGGCACGCCGCCACCGCGCCACTCCTGGAGCTGATGCCCGGACCCTGCCTTCTCTCATTCGAACGCGAACCATCATGACCCAGACTGCTACCGCCCAGGCCACCCACACCACGCTCGATTCCCTGCCGCCGCCGTCGAACACGCCGCCGCGCCTGGTGGCACGCATTCGCGACGACGCCGAAGCCATTGCCGCCGCGCGCAAGCTGGCCGAGGACTTCAGCCGCGAAGCCGCGCTGCGCGACCGCGAACGGAAGCTGCCCTGGGACGAGCTGGAACGCTACGTGCGTTCAGGCCTGTGGGGCATCACCGTGCCCAAGGAATACGGCGGTGCAGGCGTCAGCTACGGGACCCTGGCCGAAGTCATCGCCACCATCTCGGCGGCCGATGGTTCCATCGGACAGATTCCGCAAAACCATTTCTATGCGGTGGAACTGATCCGCGTCAACGGCAGCGAATCGCAGAAGCGGTTCTTCTTTGACCGGGTGCTGCAGGGCGACCGCTTCGGCAATGCCCTGGCCGAACTCGGCACCAAGACCTCGCATGACCGCAAGACCCGTCTGAGTCGCAACGAACATGGCCCCGGCTACCGCATCAACGGCCGCAAGTTCTACGCCACCGGCGCGCTTTATGCCGACTGGGTGCCGACCTCGGTGATCGATGAAGAGGGTGTGCAGCAACTGGCCATCGTGCCGCGCCATGCCCCTGGCCTGACCATCATCGACGACTGGTCCGGCTTCGGCCAGCGCACTACCGGCAGCGGCAGTGCCGTGTTCGAAAACGTACAGGTGCCGGCCGATGCGGTGATCGGGTTTGCCACTGCATTCTCGCGGCCTACGCAGATCGGCCCGATGGCGCAGATCCAGCACGCGGCCATCGATCTCGGCATCGCACGCGCGGCCTATGCGGACCTGCTGCAATTCGTGCGCACCCGCTCGCGGCCTTGGGTCGACAGCGGTGTGGAACGTGCCGGCGACGATCCGCTCACCATTCGCGAAGTGGGTGACCTGACCATCCAGCTGCACGCCGCCGAAGCACTGGTGCGCCGCGCCGGCCGCAAGGTCGACGCCGCGGCTGCTGCGCCCACGGAAGAGAGCATCGCAGAGGCGTCCATTGCGGTCGCCGAGGCACGCGTGCTGACTACCGAAGTTTCGCTGGCGGCCGGCAGCAAACTGTTTGAGCTGGCCGGTTCGCAATCGACCCTGTCCGAACACAATCTCGACCGCCACTGGCGCAATGCCCGCACCCATACGCTGCATGATCCGGTGCGCTGGAAATATCACGCCATCGGCAATTACGTCCTGAATGGCAAGAAGCCGCCGCGTCACGGCGCGATCTGAGGAGCCCGCATGGCCAAGAAGGAAATCCGTCTCAACGCATTCAACATGAATTGCGTCAGCCACATCAACCACGGCCTGTGGACGCACCCGCGCGACCGCTCGCAGGACTACACCGACATCGCCTACTGGACCGACCTGGCGCGCCTGCTGGAACGCGGCAAGTTCGACGGCCTGTTCTTGGCCGATATCGTGGGCGTCTATGACGTTTACCAGGGCAATACCGATCTCACCCTGCGCGAGACCATACAGCTGCCCGTGAACGACCCGCTGATGCTGGTCTCGGCGATGGCGGCAGTCACCGAACATCTGGGCTTTGGCGTCACTGCCAACCTGACCTATGAGGCCCCGTTCCTGTTTGCGCGCCGCATGTCCACGCTGGATCATTTAAGTCGTGGCCGCGTGGGCTGGAACATCGTCACCGGTTATCTCGACAGCGCCGCGCGCGCCATGGGCCTGCACGAACAGCTGGAACACGACCAGCGCTATGACCGCGCCGATGAATTCATGGAAGTGGTCTACAAGCTCTGGGAAGGCAGCTGGGAAGACGGTGCCGTGGTGCGTGACCGCGCGCGCCGCGTCTATGCTGACCCGGCCAAGGTGCACAAGATCGCGCATCACGGCGACTACTACCACGTCGAAGGCATCCACCTGAGCGAGCCGTCGCGCCAGCGCACGCCAGTCCTGTATCAGGCCGGTTCGTCCGGACGCGGACAGGCCTTCGGTGCACGCCATGCGGAATGCGTGTTCATTTCCAGCCAGAGCAAGGACGCCACGCGCAAGCTGGTGCAGAGCATTCGTGACGGTGCGGTGCGCGAGGGACGGAATCCGGACGCCATCAAGATCTTCATGGGCCTGACGGTGGTGACCGGCCGCACTGACGAGGAGGCCCAGGAGCGCTTCCGCGAATACGCCAGCTATGCCAGTCCCGAAGCAGGGCTGGCGCATTTCTCGGCGGGCACCGGTATCGATTTTTCTAAGGTTGAGCTGGATGAGCCGATCCGCGCGGCCAAGACCAATGCCATCGAATCGCTGACCAAGGTGGTCACGCAACCGGAGCTGAACTGGACCAAGCGCAAGCTGCTGCAACAGCTCGAACTGGGCGGCCGTTATGCCAGCATCGTGGGCGCACCCAACCGCATCGCCGATGAACTGGAAAGCTGGGTGGCCGATACCGGCATCGACGGCTACAACCTGACCCGAACGGTCACGCCGGAAAGTTTCGAAGACTTCGTGAACCTGGTCATTCCGGTGCTGCAGGAACGCGGTTCCTACAAGCGCGAATATGCCCAGGGGACCTTGCGTGAAAAACTTTTCCAGCGCGGTGCCACCTTGCCGCAAGAGCACGTGGGAGCGGGTTTCCGGGCGGGAGCGGCGGTCGAGTACGCACGCAGTTGAGGTGACAGGTCGGGGCCATGTATCAGTCCCTGTTATTGACCGATGATGATTTTTTTTGAAGGCGCGGCAAAAGTATTTGAAACGCATCAACGTCGAGGACGCGGCCCTTATAGTGAAAGCCCGGTGCATGTCCGCATGCGGCCGGTTCAACGTTCACAGGAGGGAATTCGCGCATGTCATTTTTCCGCAAGCTTTGGCAGGATCTTAAAAACGGCGAAATGCACGCCGGTGCGCTGGTGGCTGAGCTTGGCACGATTGGGTTCGTTTTGCTGCTTCTGCTATTGGGCGGTGTCAAAAAACTCATCGAGACTTTCTGGCATTGAGCTCGCCGCACTTTTCTTTTCCACAGGGCTGCACGCCCTCATCCGGTTCCCCTCGTTCGAGCAGGTAAAATGCTGGCTCCATTCACCGGAGCCAGCGTCGTCCATACCGCCGGCCTCGACACGATATCCGAACCGAACATGAGCTACACCCCCAGCCGCCCCATGGGCTATGGCTGCCTGATCCTGAGCATGTCCCTGGTCGGCGCTTACGTCGCGCTGACCAAGCCGCTGGCGGCGCTGCTGCCGGTGTTCCTGCTGGCCTGGCTGCGCTTCGCCATCGGCGCGGTCGCCATGCTGCGCTGGCTGAAGAAACCAGCCGATGAAAAGCCACTCTCCACGCAGTCGCGCTGGCTGGTCTTCCTCGAATCCTTCCTCGGCAATTTCCTCTTTACGCTGTGCATGATTACCGGCGTGTCCATGACCAATGCGGTCTCGGCGGGCGTGATCATGTCCTCCATCCCGGCCGTGGTGGCGGTGATGAGCTGGGTCTTCCTCAAGGAAAAAATCAGCCTGCGCGTCTGGGGCGCGGTGGCCTGCGGGGCCATCGGCATCGGCTTGCTGTCGCTGGCCAAGGACAGCCATGGCGCGGCCGCCGCCAGCGGCGGGCAGAGCGCCTGGCTGGGCAACGTACTGGTGTTCTGCGCGGTGCTGTGCGAGGCCGCCTATGCCGTCATCGGCAAGAAGCTGACCACGGTCCTCACGCCCAAGCGCATCAGCGCCGTCATCAACCTGTGGGGCCTGCTGCTGATGACTCCCATGGGCTTGTACACCGCGCTGCAATTCAATTTCTCCACCGTGCCGGCCAACATCTGGCTGCTGCTGGTGTTCTATGCCCTGGCCGCCAGCGTCTGGACCGTGTGGCTGTGGATGACGGGATTGAAGGTGGTCCCGGCTGCGCGTGCCGGCGTCTTTACCGTGATGCTGCCGGTCTCGGCCGCCGTGGTCGGTGTGCTGGCGCTGGGTGAGAGCCTCTCGGCGCTGCAGGCCGGCGCCTTCGCCGTGGCCCTGGCCGGGATGTTCCTGGCCACGCTGCCGGGCCGCAATACCGCCGACAAGTTACCGCTGAACTGAGCGAGGAAAAAAATGAATCAAGCCAAACGCCCCACCGGCAAACCACATTCCCCCGGCCCCAAGAAAGCCCCCCAGGGCCACGCCAAGCCAGCCGCGAAGGCGGGCCCCAAGCCTGCGCCCGCGGGCCCGGCACGCGACAAGCCCAAGACCCATGTCTCCACCGAAGCCGCCCGCCGTCGCCAGCACCAGGCGCATGCGGCTTCGCAGAGCCTGGATGAAGATGAACTGCGCGTGCAGCAGATGGTGGCGCTGGCCAGTGCGGTGGCCGCCGATGCGCCGGACCGCGCAGGCCGCCGCGTCGGCCAGGATGAACTGGAACGCATGGTGCGCAATACCCTGCGCGAGCGCGATGACGACACCCTCTATGAAGCGCTGGAACAGCTGCGCTACGACGATCCGCGCGGCCATGCTTTCCTGCGTGAAGTGGTGGAAGAGGGCGCCGACATCATCGTGCTGCGCCGGGGCGAGAAGGAACTGGAGATCAATGCCTTCCTGATCCCCTTGCTGGTCCGCACGCGCGGTGGCCTGCGCGAGGAGCAGGCATTGGCCGATGGCGATGCCTTCGACACCCTGCGCGAGAGCATCCAGAAAGCCGGACTGGAAAGTCCCAAGGCGCGCGTGGTGCTGGTGCATCATCTCTATCATCCGGAAGAGATCAACGCCCTGAGCTTCAGTGAAGTGGAAGCCATGAATCGCGATGCCTTTGCCTCGCTGACCGACAAGAAGATCCTGAGCGTGCCGGCCATCGAGCGCAGCATGCGCGGCTGGCCGGCCAGCCATTTCGCGGCCGACGATGAGGCGCTGGAACTGCGCTTCCTGCTGGGCTTTTCGCTCAAGGAGGTGACTGATCCCTTCTATGCGATTCCGCAGGAGGAAGCGGCCGCCGATGCCTACTTCGAATCGCGCGCGCAACGCTTCCGCCAGTGGAGCGAAGAGATCACGCCGCTCATGCAGCAATGCCTGACCGGGCAAACCGGCGAGGCTGCGCAGTGCCAATTGCACTTCCTGTACCAGGATCTGTTCCATGGTGCCAAGCACACCGGCAATGGCGAATACCGCACCCTGCAGATGCTCTCCGAACTGGAAGCCGGGCTGGCGCAATCCGCTGCGCAGGCGGCAGAGGCGAGTGCCTACATTGCGCTGGTGGACGAGGACGACGAGACCCATCTGCAGGTCGTACTGCGCAATGCGCAAGCCACGCTGGCGCGCTCTGAACATCTGGTCGAGGGCGATCTGCAGGCGGTGCTGTTCGATGCCGCCGATGCGGTGGCTTCGCTCGGTGTGACGGCTGTGCGCCTGGCCGATGGCTTTGATGAGCACGGACAGCCGGTGCGTGCGCGCGATCTGCCGGCGGCCTGATCGGCGGCCTCAGTCCAGCAGCGCCTGCAGGCTCGTACCCGCAGGCTGGCAGCGGAAAATCAGCTCTACCTGCATCGGACGCCAGCCACGGATGAGCTGGCGCAGGTCGGCCTGCATCTGCTGCTTGCCGCAGAAGGCGGTCGCCTTCTCGCGCGCGGCCGAAGTCAGGGCCGGAATCGACATGGTATAGCTCACCCCCGTGGCCGAGACCGTGTAGAGATCGCCACGCCCGGCGCTGACTTCGCTGAAGTTGGCGCAGCCGCCCAAGGCGGCGGCACCGAGGCAGGCTGCGGCCAGGCTGGCGCGGCGGCGATGATGTTGACGTTGAGTGCGCATGAGATCCCCCGTTGTGCTCGTGACGCGTGCCGTCGGCAGAATTGCCCTGCGGCATCAACACGACATGGCAAGCCTACGCGCGGCATGGCTGCCGTTGGGGGTGGCTTACCCGGTTTTACCCGGATGGCGTGGCTGTAAAAAAATCTTCAATGGCGTTCGAAAAATAGCGTGACCTGTCAATTTTCGTACAGGCGTGTCAGGGCGCTGGCTACTTCACGTGCACGTAAATAATTTCCTGCCTGCTGGGAGCCAGGGCCATGTGGCTCCACGTGCATGGCATTTGCCTGCGCGAGCGGCTGGCGGCTGGGCTAAAATCATCGACGCCGTCGGGCCAGGGCCGGGCGGCAGACCACGTGTGCCATGCTGCCGACCACAGCGCAGCGGTACCATCCGCCAAATCAGGGAGAACCGAGAATGACCAACCGTCGCAGTTTCATCACCGGCGTGGCCGGCCTTGCCGCCGCCACTGCCATCCCCAACGTCTTCGCCCAGGCCGCCGCTGCGACCGGCTCTACGGAACCGACCCTGGCCCGCGTGCAGCGGACCAAGACCCTGCGCATCGGTGCCGTGCGCGGTGCCGCACCCTACTACAACAAGGACCTGGCCAGTGGCGAGTGGGGCGGTTTCATGATCGATTTCGCCAAGAGCCTGGCGGCCAGCCTGAACGTCAAGCTGGACATCACCGAGACCACCTGGGGCAATTCGGTGCTGGACCTGCAGACGCACAAGATCGACCTGTTCTTCGGCATGAACCCGACTCCGGCGCGCCGCGAAGTGATCGGCTTTACCGAACCGCTGTTCCTGAACGCCTTCACGGTGGTCTCCAAGAAAGAGTTCAAGACCTGGGCAGACCTGAACAAGCCGGAGGTCAAAATCGCCGTGGACATCGGTTCCTCGCACGACCAGATGATCAGCCGCGTCTGTCCCAACGCCACCATCGTCCGCCTGGAAAAAGCGGACGACGCCACCCTGGCGCTGCAGACCGGCCGTGTCGACGCGCAGGTGCTGGTGTGGCTGCTGGCCCTGAACATCCTCAAGAAAAATCCTGCGCTGGGCAAGATGTATGTGCCGCAGCCGCTGGAAGCGACTTCCACCAACATTGGCGTACCCAAGGAAGAGGACAAGGCCTGGGTCGAGACCATCAACAAGTGGATCGCCGCCGAGCGCGCCGCCGGCAAGATCAAGCCGACCGTGCTGGGCAATCTGCAGAAGCTCTCCGGGGTGAAGCCGGAGGATGTGCCGCCGCAGATTCCGCTGTGATGCCGGGCGGCCTGATCGGCCGCGCTGCAGACAAAGAAAACCCGCGCTGAAATGCCAGTGCGGGCTTTTTATTGGCGGGTCGGAGGGCGCTTGTGGGCAGACGTTTCAGTTGCCCAGCAAACGCATGCCGGCGGTTCTGGCGGCCTTGCGATCAAAGGTCAGCGTATCGCTGCATCCAGCCTGGTAGCCGCTGCGTTCGATCAGGCAATCCGCAAATCCTGCTGTCGATTCAGCAAAGCGGTGAAGCGCCTGCAATGCGCTTTCGGAATTTTCGACAACAATTTCAGGGGCCAGCAGGAGCTTCTCGATGATGCGCACCAATTGAGGCTTGCGCACCTTGTAGGCAGCATGCAGCACCCACACCAATTCTGCCAGGGCGATTTGGGACAGGAAGCCCGGCTGTTGCTCGTTCAGCGATTCGATCACCGCCGTCGCTTGGGCTGATTGCAGCGGATGGTCCTGGGCGAAGTAGCGCGCCAGCACATTGGTGTCCAAGCCGATCATTGCGCGGCCCCGCCTCGCCGGGCAATGGCTTGCTCCATTTCCTGCAGAGACACGGGGCGCTGCTGCGGCCGCACGCAGCCCTTGAGTGCCCGGATCGACCCTGAAGGGGTGCCAGGAGTGGCTTGCGAACGGGGCTCGGGCGCGATGGCGTTCTTGTTTTTCGCGTGAGCCTTGAGCACGTGGGGAGCGATGGCAGCGGCGGGCACGGTGAACCTCCAGTCAGGGGAAAAAGGGAGAGCCGCGAAGTTGCCAGATGCCTTCCCCAATGTCGAGGTCATGACGATTTTTTGCCGGGAGGTCTCGATTTTTTGCGGAGCATCTTTCATGGCAGGGCGGATCGCCTCTGATGCAATTGAATCATTTGATTCGCTTGAACTCGCTGGCATGGAGCACCACCTCCAGCAGGGTTTCCAGCTTGATCATGCGCTCGGTGAGGTTTTCGATCCGTATCTGTTGCTGACGCAGGGCTTCGCTTTGCCGAATCACCTTGTCCTCCAGCTTGATGACGGTCGCCAAGGCGCTCCAGATACGGCCGGTAATGCCGAACATCAGGCGCTCCAGGACCGGGCGGATGCGTCCAGCGCAGCCAGCCGTGCATTGCTGGCCTCGATGAAGGCCAGCGACGCATCGGCGCTGGCTCCGGCCCGTTCGGCGGCTTCCTGCGCCAGAATGGCCAGTGTGTCCAGCTCCTCTTCCCATTGCGCAGCCTCATACGCCAGGGCACCGAGACACATCAGCTCCGAGATCTGCAGCCCCAGTTTGCGGGCCTTGGCAGCGATGATTTTCTCTTCTTGCGCGGTGGCTTCGACCACGATGGTTGCGACGGCAGCAGTACGCATGATGAACCTCCTGACAGGGAAAGGGGAGAACCGCGAACTTGCCTGATGCCCTGCCTGAAGTCGAGGCCATTGCAGATTTTTGCAGGAGGGTCTCGATTTTTTGCGGAGCATCTCTCGCACGCTGGTAGCGTCTTTCTGCAAGCCGGCATCATGAAGCAGAAAAATATTCGCTGACAATTTGCAAGCACAAGAACACCGCTGCCGGGCTTTTGTCTTGCTGGCCGGGGCCTGTGAACCGCCCCTCATGCTCCGATCAGCGTCGACATGATCCTCCCTTCGCGCCTTGAGACAAGCGTCTCACCATCCCCCGATGCTGCGCCGCAGGACAACTCGCCGCGCGCGCTGTGCTACAACATCACCCATCGCTTCACCGTCGTCTGCGCCCTGATCCGCATTGATGCCGATGGATCCGCGCAGTGCCGTCCAGCCAGGAGCCCCCATGCCCTACGTTGCCAAAGTCAGCCACCTCGACCGCGTGCGCCGCCTGCTCGACGGCCAGCCCGATCCTGCCGCCAGTCCCTACCTGCAACGGCTGAGCTCGTCTTACCTGCGTTCGCTCGACCAGCACCATCTCGATCCGGCCGACATGCGCGGTCCGCGCGTGCTGAGTTCCGGCGAGTTGCGCCAGGTCCAGCAGGGCGAGGAAGATTTCCTGCGGGCATCAGGGCAGTGCCTCTCGGTGCTGCACCAGACCGTGCGCGAAGCCGATTACTGCGTGATGCTCACCAATGCCGGCGGCACCACCATCGACTATCGGGTGGACCGCGAGCGCCGCCATGATTTCAAGCGCGCCGGTCTCTATCTCGGTTCCTGCTGGTCCGAGAGCGAAGAGGGGACTTGCGGGGTGGCCGCCGTGTTGCAGGATGCCTTGCCGATCACGGTCCACAAGAACGATCACTTCCGCGCCGCCTTCACCACGTTGACTTGCAGCGCCGCCCCCATCTTCTCGCCGTCAGGTGAGCTGATCGGCGTGCTCGATGCCTCGGCGATCCGCTCGCCCGATGCGCGCGACAGCCAGAACCTGGTCAACCGCATCGTCCAGCAAAGCGCCACCCTGATCGAAGACGGTTATTTCCTCAATGCCATGGCCTGCGCCTGGGTGCTGCTGGTCCATCGCAGCCGCCATTACGTGGAAGCGCAACCGGAAATCCTCATCGCCTTCGATGCCCTGGGCAACATCATCGCGGCCAATCGCCGCGCGCGCGAATGCATCGCCGGATTGCAGCAATTGCCGCGCCCCATGGGCGAGATCTTCGACCTGCAGTTCGAACGCCTGCTCGACAGCCGCGCCCTGCAAGGCTTGCACCTGCTGCGCCTGCATGGCGGCAGCACGCTCTATGGCCGCGTACGCGCACCCGTCTCGCGTGCGGTGCGTCCGGCCCGTGCCCATGCGGCGGCGACGCCGGTGGCCACAAGCAGCGAGAGCCCCGTCATCGAAGCCAATGAACGCCAGGAGCGCGACCAGATCGTCGCCGCCCTGACCGAATGCAAATGGCGTGCGCCGCACGCCGCCCAATTGCTGGGCATGTCACGCGCCACGCTGTACCGGCGCATGGCGCGCTACCGCATCCTGCCGCCGCATCGACGTTAGCGCGGCAGGCTTCACCGAGGCGGTCACAGAACCGCCACCCCCCCATCCAACCACGAGATCTATTGTCGAGATAGAGGAGACTTGTCATGCCCGAAGAAACCCCCAGCCAGACCATCGCGCAGCTGCTGGAAACCCTGCAGGCCGCCCTGCGCGAAGGCAATGCCGCCAAGGCCGCCGCCCTGTTCGGGGAGGACGGCTACTGGCGCGATCTGATTGCCTTCACCTGGAACATCAAGACCCTGGAAGGCCGCGACCAGATCTGCGCCATGCTGCAATCGCAGCTGCCGCAGCTGGGATCGATACAGCTGCGTCCCGATCCCGATGAGACGCCCTCGCAAGCCGATGGCGTAACCCAGGGCTGGATCCTGCTGGAGACCGCCGTCGCCCGCGGCAAGGGCTACCTGCGCCTGCGCGACGGCAAGATCTGGACCCTGCTGACCACCGCCGCCGAACTGAAGGGCCACGAAGAACCCAATGGCGTGAACCGCCCGCGCGGGGCGGTGCATGGCGTGCATACGCAGCGCCGTACCTGGAAGGAAGAACGCGAAGCAGAGGCGCGCGAACTGGGCTACCAGCAGCAACCGTATTGCCTCATCATCGGCGGCGGGCAGGGGGGCATTGCGCTGGGTGCGCGGCTGCGCCAGCTGGGTGTGCCGACCATCATCATCGAACGCAACGAGCGCGCCGGCGACAGCTGGCGCAAGCGCTACAAGTCGCTGTGCCTGCATGATCCGGTGTGGTACGACCATCTGCCCTACATTCCCTTCCCCGAGAACTGGCCCGTCTTCGCGCCCAAGGACAAGATCGGCGACTGGCTGGAGATGTATGCCAAGGTGATGGAACTGAACTATTGGGGCTCCACCGTCTGCAAGTCCGCCAGCTTCGACGAGGCCACGCAGAAGTGGACCGTGGTGGTCGAGCGCGAAGGTAAGGAAGTCGTGCTGCAGCCGACCCAGCTGGTGCTGGCCACCGGCATGTCGGGCAAGCCCAATGTGCCGCAGTTTCCCGGAGCGGAAAACTTCCGGGGCGATCAGCATCACTCCTCGCGCCATCCCGGCCCCGATCCTTATCGCGGCAAGAAGGTGGTGGTGGTCGGCTCCAACAATTCGGCGCACGACATCTGCGCGGCGCTCTGGGAGAACGGCGTGGACGTGACCATGCTGCAGCGCTCTTCCACCCACATCGTCAAGTCCGATTCCCTGATGGAACTGGCCCTCGGCGATCTCTATTCCGAGCGCGCAGTGGCCAGCGGCCTCACCACAGGCAAGGCCGACCTGCTGTTTGCGTCGATCCCCTACAAGGTCTTGCCGTCGATGCAGAAGCAGGTGTTCGACAAGATCCGCGAACGCGATGCGGATTTCTATCGGCGTCTCGAAGAGGCCGGTTTCCTGCTCGATTTCGGCGATGACGATTCCGGCCTGTTCATGAAATACCTGCGGCGCGGCTCCGGCTACTACATCGACGTGGGTGCCTCCGAGCTGATCGCCGAAGGCAAGATCCGTCTCAAGAGCGGCGTCGACGTCAAGGAGATCCGCGCACACTCCATCCTGCTCTCCGATGGCAGCGAATTGCCGGCCGACGTGATCGTCTATGCCACCGGTTACGGTTCCATGAATGGCTGGGCCGCCGACCTGATCTCGCACGAGGTGGCCGACAAGGTCGGCAAGTGCTGGGGCCTGGGATCGGCCACCACCAAGGATCCGGGACCGTGGGAAGGCGAACAGCGCAACATGTGGAAGCCCACGCAGCAGCCCGCCCTGTGGTTCCATGGCGGCAACCTGCACCAGTCGCGCCACTACTCGCTGTATCTGGCGCTGCAGCTGAAGGCGCGCATGGAGGGTATTCCGACACCGGTGTATGGCTTGCAGGAGGTGCATCATCTCCGATAAGGCCCGCGCCTGAGACCGGCAAGGGCAGATGAAAAAAATGGCGCACAGAGAAATCTGCGCGCCATTTTTTCGTCCGGCTGAAAAGCTGCTGTCAGCGCGGTTTCGATGCCATCTCCATCACTCCCGGTCAGGCATTGAAGCGGGCCAGGAAAGCCTGCGTTGCCGCCTCGCGCGGATTGTCGATCACCTGCGACGGCGGTCCGGCTTCCACCACCACGCCATCGCGCATGAACACCACCTGGTCCGCCACTTCACGGGCGAAGGCGATCTCGTGCGTGACCAGGATCATGGTCATGCCATCGGCGGCCAGGCCGCGGATCACGTTGAGCACTTCGCCGACCAGCTCAGGGTCCAGCGCCGAGGTCGCTTCATCGAACAGCATCACGTCCGGCTGCATGGCCAGCGCGCGGGCGATGGCGATGCGCTGCTTCTGGCCACCGGAGAGCTTTTGCGGATACATGTCGGCACGGTCCGACAGGCCCACCTTCTGCAACAGCGCCATGGCCTTGGCGCGCGCTTCGGCCTTGGGCGTGCGCAGCACGGTGACCATGCCTTCCATCACGTTTTCCACCGCCGTCATGTGCGGGAACAGGTTGAAGTGCTGGAACACCATGCCGGTGCGCGCCCGGAATGCGGCCAGCTCGCGGTCCTTGGGCAGGCGCGACTTGCGGCCATTGAATTCGAAGTGGCGCTCGCCGATGCGTACCGTGCCCAGGTCCGGCACGGTCAGCAGGTTCAGGCAACGCAGCAGCGTCGACTTGCCCGAGCCCGAGGGGCCGATCATGGCCACCACGCTGCCTTTGGGCACGGCGATGGAAATGTCCTTGAGCACCACGTGCTCGCCAAAGGCCTTCTTGAGATTGCTGATCTGGATCATCGCGTCCGCATGTTGATTGTTCATCGTCTTCTCCTCAACCGTGCTGGACCGACAGGCGGTTTTCCAGGCGCTTGGCCCAGATGGTGGCCGGCAGCAGGATCACGAAGTAGATGATCGCGATCAAGGTGTAGATTTCCAGCGGACGATAGGTTTCGTGCGCGATGATCTGGCCCTGGTACAGCAGGTCAGGCACGGCCAGCACCGACAGCAGCGAGGTGTTCTTGAGCTGCATGATGGACTGGTTCACCAGCGGCGGCGTCATGCGCTTGAAGGCCTGCGGCAGGATCACGCGCTTCATCAGCTGGAAACGCGTCATGCCCAGCGCCCAGCCCGCTTCGGACTGGCCGACATCGATGGAGACGATGCCGCCGCGAATGATCTCGGAATAGAACGCACCGCCATACAGCGCCAGCGACAGCATGGCCGCCGTGCCCGCCGACATCTCGATGCCCAGCAGCACCGGCAGCGCATAGTAGAACCACACCAGCTGCACCAGTACCGGCGTGCAGCGGAACACTTCGACGAAGGCGCGCAGCGGTCCGGAGATGAAGGGGTTCGACGACAGCCGGCCGAGGCCCACCACCAGACCGACCAGCAGGCCGAGCGCGATACAGGCCACGGTGTAGGAGAGGGTATAGACGAAGCCGATTCCGATGATGCTCCTGAATTGCCAGAGCGAGCCGAAGTCCCATTGATACATCTGCGATTTTCCTTGGTTGCCAATTGCATGAGCCCGGGGGAGGGCAGGGTGTGCAGCGCATGCACGAACCATGCCCTATCCCTCCGGGGCAGTTGTGCGCCGGGTACCGGGAGGAGGGAGGACGTGGGAAGAACTGCCCGCGCATGGATTGCAGGCGACCGCAACCGACGCTGCGGCGTGCCGCGAACCCGGCCATTGTAAAGGAGAACGCCTGGAGCACGAACTGAACAAAACGTCTCATCATGCGCCGGGAACCCCCGTAGATGCGGGCTTTGGCTAAAATGACGGGATTGCGCAAGTGAAGTGTTATGCCAAATTCCCGGTCAGCGGGAACGTGCTGTTTCACCTTTTGGATCATGAACCCGTCCCCTTTTTCTTCCATTCCTGCTGCCAGTTCTCCCCTTTCTGTGCGTGTCATCCTCATCACCGGTGCCGCGCGCGGCATCGGTGCGGCGGTGGCCACCACCGTGGCGGCACCCGATGTCGCCCTGGTCCTGCATGCCCGCAGCGAATCGCCGGAGTTGCAGGCGGTGGCGCAGCAATGCCGCGCGCAGGGCGCGCAGTGCACGCTGGCGCTGGGCGACCTAGCTGATGCGCACACCGCAGCGCAGTTGCGTGACGCTGCGCTGACGCACTACGGAAGGCTCGATGCACTGGTGGCCAATGCCGGCTTTGCCGATCGCAAGCGCATTGGCGAACTCGATGAGGCGGACTGGTCGCGCTCGCTCGATGCGCTCCTGGGCGGCTTTTTCCGCTTGATCACGGCTTGCCGCGAGCCGCTGCAGGCCAGCGGTCAGGGCCGGGTGGTGGCGGTGAGCTCCTTCGTGGCCCACGTGTTCCGCCTGGGGGAATCGGGCTTTCCCGCATCGGCGGCGGCCAAGGCGGGCATCGAGGCCCTGGTGAAATCGCTGGCGGTGCAGGTGGCCGCGGCCGGGGTGACGGTCAACGCGGTGGCGCCCGGCTACGTTCAGAAAAGCGACCCGGCCAAGTCGGCCATCGACCCGGCCGCCTGGGAGGCGGCGCTGGCGCGTATCCCGCTGCAGCGCCTGGGACAGCCGCAGGAGATCGCCAATGTGATCGCTTTCCTCCTCAGTCCGGCGGCTTCCTACGTCACCGGACAGGTATGGCATGTGGATGGCGGACTCACCCTGTAATTCGAAAACTATTTAAATCGTTTAAATCATTTATATCATTCACATCATTTGCATCATTTACTTTTTTCGGAAGTTGAACTGAGACCATGCGCATCATCGTGCTGGGCGCCGGCATCGTCGGCGTCACCACTGCTTATTTCCTCCGCGAGCGCGGCCATGAAGTGGTCGTGGTGGAACGCCGCGCCGAGGTGGCGGCCGAGACCAGCGTCGGCAATGCCGGCCATGTCTGCCCCTCGTATGCCACGCCGTGGGCGGCACCGGGCATGCCGGCCAAGTCGCTGAAGTGGTCGGTGCAGAGCTGGCTGGGGATCGAGGCGGCCTTGCGTTTCACGCCGCGCCTGGATGCGCATCAGTGGAAGTGGCTCAAGACCTTCCTGGCGCAATGCACGCCCGAGCGCTATGCCGTCAACAAGGCCCGCATGGGGCGCCTGGCACGCTACAGCCACGGCCAGTTGAAGCAGATCCGCGAGCGTCTCGATATCCGCTACGAACAGACCACCGGCGGCAACCTGCAATTGTTCCGCAGCCAGGAAGGGCTGGACAATGCCGGGCTGTCGACCAAGGTATTGGCGGAAGCCGGCGTGCCCTTCGAGCTGCTGGATGCTGATGGCTGCGTGGCGTTTGATCCGGGCTTGCATGCTGCCCGTCACGAATTGAAGGGCGGTTTGCTGTTGCCGATGGATGAAACCGGCAATTGCCCGCTGTTTGCGCGCGCGCTGGCCGGCTGGCTGCAGGCGCATGGGGTGGAGTTTCACTTGTCCACAGAGGTGCAGGCCATCGAGGTGGCCGGTGGCCAGGTCAGCGGCCTGCGCACACCCACCGGTACCTTGCGCGCCGATGCCTATGTGGTCGCCTGCGCCAGCGCATCGGTGCCGATGCTGAAACCTCTGGGGCTGGACCTGCCGATCTATCCGGTCAAGGGCTATGCCATCACGGTGCCGGTGGCCGATCCCAAGAGCGCGCCGCGCAGCGGTGTCATGGACGAGTACTACAAGGTCGCCATCACCCGCATGGGCAATCACATCCGCGCGGCAGGCACGGCCGAGATCGGCAGCTGGGATACGCGGGTGACCCCTCGCGATTGCGCCACCGCGCTGAAGTCGCTGAAGAATCTTTATCCACAGGGCGCCGATCTGGCCAAGGTCGAGTACTGGGCCGGACTGCGCCCCATGACACCGGACGGCGCACCGCTCATCGGTGCCACCCGCTATGCCAACCTGTGGCTCAACGCCGGCCATGGCTCCAATGGCTGGACCACGGCCTGCGGCTCCTCAGCCATCATCGCCGACAAGATCTCGGGCGTGGCCAGCGCCATCGAGAGCGCCGATCTCGAGCCGCAGCGCACGTTCTGAGCGGAGCGCTGCCGATCAATGATCAATGATCAGCGATCAAACAGCGCATCCACATTGTCGCCATTGCTGAAGCTGCTCACGGCCCAGCCGCCAGGCGTCTTGTAGAAGATGAACATCCACGGAATGGCCTGGCGTTCGGTTTTTTCGATGTAGGTGAGCTTGATCAGCGATTCGCCCACCTTCTCGGAGCGGATGAATTCGTAGCCGACCGAATTGCCGACCAGGGCTTCGATGGCCGTGCGCGCGCTGCGTGCACTGGTGCGTGCGCCCTCGAAGGCGCGGATGTCCACCAGCGCATAGGGCGAAAGCAGGCCATAGGCATCATCGGTGCGGCCGGCACCAGCCTGGGCCATGACCTTGTCGGCCAGGGCGCGCACTTCGGTGTCGGATTTGAGGGTATCGGCCTGGGCGGCCTGCAGCAGGCCGGTGAAGGCGAGGGAGGCCAGCAGGGAACGAATGATGAGCGAGGGCATGGAAGTCTCCTTGTAAGGCAGCACATGAAATGGCACAGGCGGCTATTGTGCCAGTACTGTGCAGGTCCCCGCCAAGCCTTGTATTTGCGTGACGTACGTGGCTGTTAAGCCTGCACAGGGTCAGCGTAAATCAAGGTAAAACGGTCCTGAGGCTGCACTATGCGCCGCTATGATGGGCAGCCTGTAATCCCGGCCACCTGCGCCATGCAGGGATCGTGAAAGCCAAGGGATTGCGCTCGGGGAGAGCATCATGCGCACCATCATCATTGCCACCTTGCTGGCTTCATCGCTGTCGGGCTGCATCGTCACGTCCGGCAATGCCCTGGTCGACGCCGTGGGCCTGGTCGGTTCCACCGCCTCCAGCGTGCGCGCGATGACGCCCAACTCGGTACAGAATCCCATCGTCTACAGCAAGGACCCGATCCACGAAGTCTGCATCGAGTGGAATGGCTCGGTGGCGCTGAGCGACTTCGTGCCCGGCCTGCAGGGCGAGTTGCAGAAACACGGCGTGCAGAGCCGTGTCTACGATGCCGGTACCCAGTCGCTGGCCTGCCCGGTGACGCTGAGCTATGTGGGCTACGTCAAATGGGACACCAAGGTCTTCACCGATGCCTATACCCCCTATCTCACCTATGCCGCACTGACCCTGCGCCGCGAAGGCCGCGTGCTGGGCACGGCGCAGTACCGGCTCGGTTCCTTCGGCCAGGACAAGTGGGCCAGCGCGGGTGACAAGCTGGCACCGCTGATCGATGCGCTGTTCCCGGGCAATCCGCAGGTGGCGGACAATTCGCCGGACAACATGCGCAGCGCGGCCAACGGTTTCTGAAGGCGGATTCGGAAGACCAGATACGGCGCACACGGCGCGCTCGGCGGTCACGCTGTTGCGCCTCCAATGAAAAACGGCAAGCTGCGCGCTTGCCGTTGTCGTTTGCAGACCGGGTGATCTCGCGCCTGCAGCGCGTACCCGATCACACCATCACGTGATCACCAGATGGTCAGCAGGCGGCGGAAGAAGTTGCCATCGGTGCTGGCATCCGCAATGGAGCCACCGCCGACCTGTTCCAGCCGCGCATCGGCCACGTTGGAGGAGGCCACGATGCCGCCGCGAATGTCACGGGTGCGCACCACCCCCGAGAAGCGCAGGGTGTTGGTGTTGCCGTTGACGCCGATGCGCTTTTCACCGGCCACCACCAGGTTGCGGTTGGGCAGCACTTCGACGATGGAGACCATCAGTGTGCCGGTCATGGTGTTGGTATTGCTGCTGTCGCCGGAGCCCTTGAAGGTATTGCTGCCGTTGGCCGAATAATTGGCGTCGTACAGTTGCGTGAACAGTCCGCCCAGCGGCGCGCCCGAACCCGGGCCCTTTTGCGTGAGCGTGGTGTCGCGGCTGTTGGTGGTGGCCGCCTTGTTGCTGCTGCTGATGTATTCGGAGATGTCGATCTTGATGATGTCGCCCACGTTGTAGGTGGTCGGCTCTTCGAACAGCTGCGCGCTGGAGACGCGGAAGATGGCACCATTGTTTTCCACGTTGGCCACCTGGTAGGCCGGCCGCACGCTGGTGGGCCCGGTCACCATGGGCGCCGGGCTGTTGCAGGCCGACAGCGAGACCGATAGCGAAACGGCCAGTGCGCAGGCACCGGCAAGGCGATACTGGAATGTCATGGTACTCCCCCGATGGCGGCCAGGCTGGATGCCCGGCACGAGCCACCGCCCGCGGTTGCCTGCTTCTGAGCTGCTGCTTGCCTGGGGCTTGCATCAATCTCTCAGGAAGCATGAACGCGCGGGCGGCGCGTGCAGGGATGATGGTGGCTGCAGGCGTAAGCAGCGGTTAGGCCCGTGTAAAGTGCGGCAAACAATCATCAATGGCGGTTAAGTCGTGCGCTGGACAGCATTAAGCGCAGATGAATGCTCCTGTGAACGAGCATTAAACACGGGTCACCCAGGTAACACCGGTGAATCCGGCAGTTCCCGGTTTCGTCGCCGGCGCGGCCGTGGACGGCCCGCCACAGCCGCGCTGTTGTGATCGCTTTGACTCGGGCTTGACGCTGGTTTGCCCTCAATGCGTCTGCGTTTTTCCGTGCATAATGACGCCACCCCCAACTCAGCGGTCCCGCCTGGCGTGATCGCACTCCATCATGGCAACAGACAACAACCAGGCCGCCACCAGCGCCGAGATTGCAGCGCCCAGCGTGCATGAGCAGCTGGTATCGGCCCGCATCCGCCAGCGCATCAAGGCGGCCGGCGTGCGTTTCCACGCCAACGACAATATCGCCGCCTTCATCCGGGAAGGCGAACTGGAGCAATTGCAGGCCGAGGTACAGTCCAAGCTGGCCGCGGTGCTGGAGAGCCTGGTGATCGATGTCGAGAGCGACCACAACACCCAGGACACCGCCAAGCGCGTGGCCAAGATGTACCTGAACGAAGTTTTCAAGGGCCGCTACCAGGCGGCGCCGCCGGTGACCGAGTTCCCCAACATCGAGCGCCTGAATGAGCTGATGATCGTCGGCCCGATCACGGTGCGCAGTGCCTGCTCGCACCACCTGTGCCCGATCATGGGCAAGGTGTGGGTGGGCGTGATGCCCAATGAACATTCCAACCTGATCGGCCTGTCCAAGTACGCACGCCTGCTGGAATGGATCATGAGCCGCCCGCAGATCCAGGAAGAAGCGGTCTCCCAGGCCGCCGACCTGCTGATGCAGAAGCTGCAGCCCGATGGCCTGGCCATCGTCATGGAAGCCGATCACTTCTGCATGCACTGGCGCGGCGTCAAGGATGTGGAGTCGAAGATGATCAACAGCGTCATGCGCGGTTCCTTCCTGCGTGATGCCAACCTGCGCCGTGAATTCCTGGCGCTGATTTCCCAACGTCAACGAGGTTAATCATGCTGGTTCGTCTGATCTACGCAAGCCGCTCGCGCGAGACCATCACCCACGAGACCATCGAGGGCATCCTGGCTGCCTCGCGCCAGCGCAATCCGCAGCAGGGCATCACCGGCGTGCTGTGCTACAGCGACACGACCTTCGTGCAGGTGCTCGAAGGCGGGCGCGATCAGGTCAATCGCCTGTATGGCCGACTGCTGCGTGATGACCGTCATCAGGACGTGATCCTGCTGGCTTATGAGTCGATCGACGAGCGCCAGTATTCCTCCTGGACCATGGGCAAGATCCGCCTGGACAAGATCAACCGCTCGCTGTTGCTGAAGTATTCGGTCACGGGCGAACTCAATCCCTACGATGTTTCCAGCTGTTCCACCGTGGCGCTGCTCAATGAGCTGGCCTCGACGGCGGCCTTCGCCCAGCGCGATTGATGGCGCAGGTTCGCGCGGATGTGAGAACGGCACCTTGCGGTGCCGTTTTTTTTGGGGGCTGCGTGATTTTCGCGGGCTTAATCCAGGTCGATGCTGGGCAGGCTGCGGATGCCCCACTTGGCCGGATCGGCGTAGGCCACGATCTTGTCGCCCCCACGGGCCAGGTCGATGATTTCCGGCTTGAGCGGCATGCGGCTGGTGGTCGAGTAGAACAGTTTGATGCGCGGGGTGAGCAGGTGCTCCGGCCGCTGGTCCACCACGATGCCCAGCCGGCCCGATTGCAGGATCACGCAGGAGCCGGTCGGGTAGATGCCGATGGCCTTGACGAAGGCTTCCATCGTGATCGGATCGAAATGCCCGGCGCTGGCGGCCATGTGGCGGATCGAGCGGGCCGGGTCCCAGCCGGCCTTGTAGGGACGGTTGGAGGTGATGGCATCGTAGACGTCGCACACCGCGCCCATCTTGGCCATGATGGAAATGCTGTCGGCCTTGAGATTGAACGGATAGCCGCTGCCGTCGATCTTCTCGTGATGATGCAGCGAGACATCCAGCGCGGCTTCGCCAATTCCTTCGATCTGTTTGAGGATGCTGTGGCCCTGTACGGTGTGCGAGCGCACCGAGGCGAATTCTTCTTCGGTCAGCTTGGCGGGTTTGTTGAGGATATCCAGCGGCACGGCCATCTTGCCCACATCGTGCAGCAGGCCGGCCATCCCGGCTTGCTTGATCTGTTCCTGCGTCATGCCGAGCTGGTTGGCCAGCGAGATCATCATCGCGCAGACCGCCACTGAATGCATGTAGGTGTAATCATCGGTGGTCTTCAGCCGCGCCAGGCTGATCAGCGCATCGGCATTGCGCGAGACCGAGGAGGTGATCTCGGTCACCAGTTCGGCGGCATCCTTGACGTCGACCGTCTTGCCCATGCGCGCTTCGGAAAACATGTTGAGCACGGTGGACTTGGAGGAGGAGATGATGCGCGCCGCGCGTTCACGTTCTACCGCCGTCTCGGTGCGGGTGGCCGGCTTGCGCACGGCCACCGTGGCGCTGGCACCCTGGTGGGCGATGGCGATCTCGGCGGGGGGCGCGGCGTCATCCTGCTCCGCCTCGCCGGTCTCGTCGTCGATATCGTGTTCGGGGGCGATGTCGCGGCCCTTGGCGGTGTCGATGGTGACTTCCTCGACCGGGCACTCGCGCAGGGTTTGCAGGTCTTCCAGCGTTTCGATCTTGAAGGATTTGCGCCAGAAAGGATGATTGATCCATCCGCCGGGGATGGAATGAACGTACATGCCCAACCGTAATTGAGCCAAGGCGATGGATTTCAACATATCGAATTCAGGTCTGTGCCTGTCGCTGGTTCCCGTACTGAAAGCGGTTCGATTTCCTTGATGAAATGGACGCCTGTTGTCTGAAGGAATGAAGCTCGGTGATGGTCTGTGAACATCATTCCACTGACGGGCTATCGTAACAGAATGGCATCAGTTTTACGCGGCTTGTCGTTATCTTGCCGACGAATTTTACCTTTGTCCGCACGGAAGTTTATGTGCGGAAAATGTTTGATCTGAAGATCGTTGAAAAATTGATGCAATCCCGAGACAGGCAGCCACCGCCTGAGAATCCGGCCGACGGTGGCTGTGAGGAATGGTGAGAAAAACTTATTTTTTCAGTGGCGGCGCATAAGGGTTGCTGGTGAGCAAACGCAGGAAGCTGGCAATGCAGGCCACCCCCGCAAACGCAGCACCGAAGCCGAGGGCAAAGCGCGAGCCCTGGGTCTCCGACAGGTTGAAGCACAGCGCCACCAGCGCGGCCCCGACACTCTGGCCGAGCAGCCGTGCCGTCGCCACGATGCCGGAGGCACCGCCGCTGCGATGCGGCGGGGCGCTGGTCATCAGTGCCTTGAGATTGGGCGACTGGAAGAAGCCGAAGCCCATGCCACAGAGCAGCATGCGCCAGCTGATTTCCCATACGGTGGGCGCAGCCGGCATGAAGGTCATCGACAGCAGGCCCGCACACAGGAGCGCCAGCCCGACGCCGCCGAGGATGCCGACCGGATAGCGATCCGACAGCCGTCCGGCGATCGGTGCCATGATCGCCACGGCCACCGGCCAGGGTGTCATCAGGAGACCGATCTCGACCTGGCTGCGGCCCAGGTCATGGTGGAAGAAGAAGGGCAGCGAGACGAAGGCGAGGCCCTGCGCCGCGAAGGAACACACGGCGGTGATCGCCGAGAGCGTGAACATGGGATGGCGGAACAGGTCCACCGGCAGCATCGGAGCCGGATGCGACAGTTCGCGCTTGAGCAGGAACAAGCCGCAGACGATGGCGGCGCCCAGTTCCAGTCCGACCACGCTGGCCTCTGCCTGGTGCGCGCCTTCACCGATGGCCAGGATCAGCAGGCCGAAGGCAGCCGCATTGAGCACGGCGCTGCGCAGGTCGAAGGCGTGTGTCGACAGCGCGGTATGCGGCAGCGAGGGCAGGGCCAGGATGACGGCCGCCACGCCCAGCGGCACGTTGACCGCAAACAGCCACGGCCAGGGTGCGATGGCGAGGATGCCGGAGGCGACCGATGGTCCTACCGTGAAGGCGATGGCCACGATCAGGGTATTGAGCCCGACGCCACGGCCCAGTGAGCGGGTCGGATAGATGAATCGGATCAGCGCGGTGTTCACGCTCATGATGCCGGCCCCGCCCAGTCCCTGCAGGAAGCGCGCCATCACCAGCGTGGGCAGCGACCAGGCCACCGCACACAGCAGCGAGGCCGCGGTAAAGAGCACCAGTCCCCAGATATAGATGCGGCGGTAACCGACGATTTCCCCCAGCGCCGCCAGCGGCAGCAGCGCCACCATCATCGCCAGCTGATAGGCGGTGACGATCCAGACCGAGGCTGCCGGTGTGGTGTTGAGGTCCAATGCCATGGCGGGCAGGGCCGTGTTGGCGATGGCGGTGTCGAGCGTGGCCAGGCCGACCGCGATGCCCAGCGCCAGGATGGCGCGCCCGCGCTGCTCGGGCGGCAGGCCCTCGCCGGCGATGACGATGTGATGGGCAGGATCGGACGTGCCGGAAGTGGAAGGCTGCGAGGACATGGTGTGGTTCGGTGTTGGCGGTGCAAGCGTGCTGGTGCTGCCGCTTGTTGTCGTGGTTGTCTTGGAGGTTCTGGAATGCGCGCCACCCCGCAAGGCTGCGCCGGTCAATGATAGCGGGGAACGTCCGAGTGCGCAGGCGGCGGCCACACGCCGGGCGGCTGCGCTATGATGGCGGTTTGCGCCAGCGCGGCTGGTGCCTTTGATCACGGAGTGGCAAGCATGTCCAAACAGCAGTTGTCGGAGCGCCTGTGCGCATGGATCGATCAGCATTTCGATGAAGAGGTCGGGGTCCTGCAGCAGTTGATCCGCATCCCCACCGATACCCCGCCCGGCAACAACGCCCCGCACGCCGATGCGGTGGCCGAGCTGGTGCAGTCCTGGGGCTGGCAGGCCGAGAAGCACGCGGTACCGGCCGACCAGGTGCGCGACTATGGCATGCAGAGCATCACCAACCTGATCGTGCGCCGTCCCTATGGCGACGGTGGACCGACCCTGGCGCTCAACGCCCACGGCGACGTGGTGCCGCCGGGCGAAGGCTGGACCCATGACCCGTATGGTGGCGAAGTGGCGGATGGCCGCATCTATGGCCGCGCGGCAGCGGTCTCCAAGAGTGACTTCGCCAGTTATATCTTCGCCACGCGCGCGCTGGAGTCCCTGGGGGCAGCGCTGCGCGGCGCGGTGGAACTGCACTTCACGTATGACGAGGAATTCGGCGGCGTGCTCGGCCCGGGCTGGCTGCTGGAACAGAAGCTGACCCGTCCGGATTACGTGCTGGCGGCCGGTTTCAGCTACAACGTGGTGACTGCCCACAATGCCTGCCTGCAGTTCGAGGTGACCGTGCATGGCCGCGCCACGCACGGCTCCATGCCCGAGACCGGCCATGATGCCCTGCAGGCGGCCAATGCCATTCTCAATGCGATCTATGGCGCGCTGCCGGGGTTGAAGGACATTCGCTCCTCCATCACGGGCATCAGCCATCCGACCATGATCGTCGGCCGCATCGATGGCGGTACCAATACCAATGTGGTGCCGGGCAAGGTGGTGCTGAAGATGGACCGCCGCATGATTCCCGAGGAAGATCCGGCGCAGGTCGAAGCCGGCGTGCGCAAGCTGATCGAAGACGCCGTGGCCGGCCTGCCGGGCATCCGCGTGGAAATCCGCCGCCTGCTGCTGGCGCGTGCGCTGCGCCCGCTGCCGGGTCACGAGAAGCTGGTGGACAGCCTGCTGCGCAATGCCGAACAGGTCATGGGCGAGACCCTGACCACCAATGGTTCGGCGCTCTATACCGATGCCCGCCTGTATGGCGAAGCGGGCATTCCGGTGGTGCTGTTCGGGGCCGGTCCGCGCACGCTCATGGAATCCAATGCCAAGCAGGCCGATGAGAACTTGGCGCTGGATGACCTGAAAAAGGCCACCAAGGTGGTCGCCCTGATGCTGCTGGATTTCCTCGGCCCGCAAGACTGAGGCCGACGCCATTCCGGGCGCGCCTGCGGTCCTGCGCGGCAGGTCGCGCTCGCGGAATTGCTGCGGGGAAACGTCGTCGCATCGCAGGCCGCCCGACAAATGATTACAATGTGTGCCCGCAACAGCGTGGCCGGCGTTTCCTGTCGGCATGTTTCGGGCCGGAGGGCAGTGCGCCAGCCGGATAACCAGGCAAGTCTTGTGGGACCGAGATCAATCGCATGTTCAACGCCATCGAGCACACTCATCCGCCCCAGTCGCCCGCCGGCCGCAAGCCCGGCTATCTTGGATTGTCGTTCCGGCAATTGCTGCTGGCGGCCTTCCTGCTGATCGCCGCGCTCCTGAGCGGTACGTCCATCCACGCCCTCTTCACGCTGGACCGCATGTCGGCCAACAGCCGCGAGACGGCGCGCCAGGCGGTGCAACTGACCGAATCCGCCCAGCGGCTGGCCGAGCGCACCGTGGCCATGGAGCGCAGTGCGCGCCAGTACCTGGTGCTGGATGACCGCGCTTTCCATGATCGTTTCAACGAGGCCCGCGAGCAGGCGCGCCAAGCCTTGGGTGAATTGTCGGATTCGCTGCCGATGGCCCCGCGCGACTTGTTCAGCCAGTGGGGCGTCTATGTGGATGAAGCCGCCGGCGTGCTGGAGGCGGAGTCGCGCAAGGACAAGGGCGAGCAGGCCAAGCTGTTCCAGGACTTTGCGCGCCTGCCCGCGCTCAATGAACGCATCGCGCTGGAGAGCCGGCGCGAGGTGGATCGCCGCAACAATGCCTTATCGGCGGCGCTGGAGCAGCAACGCCAGCTGCTCACCGCCCAAGTGGTGGGGGCCATCGTGCTGGCGGTCTTGCTGGCCTTCTGCTTCGGACTCTGGCTGTCGCGTCCGATGGCGCGGCTGGAGCAGGCCATTGGCCGGCTGGGTGACAATCGCTTCGACCAGCCCATCGACGTGCGCGGCCCGGCCGACATCCGCCGCCTGGGCCAGCAGCTGGACTGGCTGCGCCAGCGCCTGGCAGACCTGGAGGCGGAGAAGTCGCGCTTCCTGCGCCATGTCTCCCATGAATTGAAGACCCCGCTGGCGGCGCTGTGCGAAGGCGCGGCCCTGCTGGATGACGGCGTGGCCGGGCAGTTGACCGAGAACCAGCGCGAGATTGCCCGCATCTTGCGCCAGAATACCCAGTCGCTGCAGACCCAGATCGAGGATCTGCTGCGTTATAACGAAGTCTCCTTCGATGCCCAGCGCATCCATCCGGTGCCGGTGGACCTGCGCGCGCTGCTGCACAAGGTGATCGACGACCAGCGCCTGCAATGGCTGGCGCGCGAACTGAAGGTGGAAATCGAGGGTGCGGCCCGCACCGTGGTGGTCGATCCCGAGAAGATGGCCATCGTGCTGGCCAACCTGCTGTCC
Source organism: Herbaspirillum huttiense (assembly GCF_004367745.1). Lineage (GTDB taxonomy): Bacteria > Pseudomonadota > Gammaproteobacteria > Burkholderiales > Burkholderiaceae_D > Herbaspirillum > Herbaspirillum huttiense. The sequence continues at coordinate 5,605,754 of NZ_CP037993.1, read as the reverse complement.
AATGCCGTGCGCTTCAGCCCGCAGGGGGGCTTCATCCGCTTCCTGCTGAGCGAGGCTCCGGGCATGGTGCGGGTGGAATGTCTGGACCAGGGGCCGGGCGTGGCACCGACCGATACCGCCCGCATCTTTGAACCCTTCTACCAGGGCTTGCATCAGCCCACCGGTGCCCGCCGTGGCAATGGCATCGGGCTGTCCGTGGTGCGCGAGTACGTACAGGCGCATAGCGGCAAGGTCTATCTGGTCCCGCGTGAGGGCGGGGCGCATTTCCGAATCGAGTTGCCTGATGAAAAATAAGATCCTGATCCTGGCTTGTTCCGTCGTGCTGGCCGCGTGTGTGGGGCCGCAGCCGTCCGCGCCGACGTCGACCGTCCAGCTCATCCAATCCTCCAGCAATATCGACGAACTGCTGGCCTACAACGTCCAGCTGCGCAAGATGACGCCGGCCGAACTGGGCCGCGAGTTGCAGCGTGTCAATACCTATCCGGCCGGTCCGGCGACCAATGTGCGCCGCGCCATGGCGCTGTCTTTGACGCGCGACGCCATCGACCTGGCCAAGGCCGAAGCCCAGCTATGGAACGTCATGGCCGATCGCAGCGTCGAAGCGGAGAAGCTCAAGCCTCTGGTGCAGTTGCTGGTTGGACATTATTCCGACCTGCGCCGCGTGGCCGACGGTGCCGAGAAGTCCTCGGTGCAACTGAAGGAAGCGCAGCGCAAGGTCGATCAGCTCAACGACAAGCTGGAAGCGCTCAAGAACATCGAACGGACCCTGCCGGCTGGCGGCAAGTAATCTGCATCCCTGAAGACCCGGGGTGCCGCCATCCCGCCGGGGCCGTTCCCTTTACTGGAACTGGAGTCCCGATGGGAAAGACTGCCCCCCTGATGCTGGTCGACGATGATCCCGACCTGCTGCGATTGCTGACGCTGCGCCTGAACGCCAGCGGCTACCGCATCCTGGCCGTGGAAAGCGCCGAGGCCGCCCTGGCCCAGCTGGCCATTGCGCTGCCGGCGCTGGTGATCACCGACGTGCGTCTGCCCGGCATGGATGGGCTGGCGCTGTTTGCCGAGATCCGCAGCCGCTATCCGGCCTTGCCGGTGATCCTGCTCACCGCCCATGGCACCATTCCCGATGCCGTCGAGGCCACCACGCAGGGGGCCTTCGCCTATCTCACCAAGCCGTTTGATGGCCATGTCCTGCTGGACAAGGTGGCCCAGGCCCTGAGCCTGTCCGCGCCCGCCCAGGAGACGCCGGATGAAGCCTGGCGCGCCGACATCATCAGCCGCAGCCAGCGGGTCGACGAACTGCTGGCGGAGGCGCGGCTGGTGGCGGCCTCCGACGCCAGCATCCTCATCCGTGGCGACAGCGGTACCGGCAAGGAGGTGCTGGCCCGCGCCATTCACCGCGCCAGTCCGCGCGCCGACAAGCCCTTCATTGCCGTCAATTGCGGTGCCATTCCCGAGCAGTTGCTGGAGTCCGAATTGTTCGGCCATGTGAAAGGCGCATTTACCGGCGCTGTAGAGCATCGTGAAGGTTTATTCCAGGCGGCGGAAGGCGGCACCCTGTTTCTCGATGAAATCGGGGATATGCCGCTGGCCTTGCAGGTCAAGCTGTTGCGCGTACTGCAGGAAAAGACCGTGCGGCAGGTGGGGGCCAACCAGGCTGCCGAGGTCGACGTACGGGTGATCTCGGCCACCCACCGCGACCTGGAGGCGGCCATGAATGAGGGGCACTTCCGGGCCGATCTGTATTACCGGCTCAATGTGGTCACGCTCAGCCTGCCGCCGCTGGAAGAGCGGCGTGAGGATATCGCGCTGCTGGCCAATCATTTCCTCAAGACCATCGCCGCGCGCTATCCCAAGCGCCTGACGGGCTTTGCCCCGGATGCGCTGGAAGTGCTCAGCCTGGCCCACTGGCCCGGCAATGTGCGCCAGCTCTATAACGTCGTCGAGCAGGTGTGCGCGTTGTCGACCGCGCCGCTGATCCCGGCGTCGCTGGTGCAGCGCGCATTGCGAGTGCCGACGCTGGATCTGCTGCGTTATGCAGAGGCCAAGCAGAAATTCGAGCGGGATTACCTCGTGCGGCTGCTGAAGCTGACGGATGGCAATGTCTCCGACGCAGCCCGGCTGGCCGATCGCAATCGAACCGAGTTTTACCGGCTGCTGCAGAAGAATGGACTGGATCCAAGGCGATTCCGGGGTGGCGAGGAGGCCGTCGTGATGGAGCGACAGGATGGAGTCGTTTGAAATCAAGGAGTTGCGCTTGTCGCTGCGACATGATGTCGGGTCCGGCCGACGGAAATGGTGGGTTTGCCGGCTCATCTTTGCTGCCGTACTGCTGAGTTCGCGCGATAAGTCTCTGATTTCATTGAGGATAGCTTGGGGTGGCATGGCATTTGCGAACGTATAGACCAGAGTTGCCCGCCTCGGTGAAGGGAAGGGCAATGCCAGGTCCACCTCATTGAACAAGGAGAACTTCATGAAGACATCTTCACTTGCAGCACGACTGCTGGCCGCCGCCATGGTGATGGCCTCTGCCGCACCGGCAGTCCACGCGGCGGATTCCGCCAGCACCAATGCGCCCTCTGCGCAGAAGGCCGGCGCCTATATTGACGATTCCGTGATCACCGCCAAGGTGAAGGCGGCGCTGGTGGAAGACAAGCAGATCTCTTCCATGAAGATCAAGGTCAGCACCAAGGATGGCGTGGTCACCCTGAAGGGTTCCGTCCCCAGCGCCGAGCTGGGCCAGCATGCCTTGCAATTGGTCGCCGGGGTCGAGGGAGTGCGCGACGTGAAGAGCGACCTGACCGTGAAGGCAGGTTGAGCAGAGCCGCCTTGGTTTGCAGAAAATCCGGTAATTATTTGAATTATTTAGATCAGTAAAAAAGAATCCGGGCCGTCCCGCCAGGGATGGCCCGGATTCTTTTGGTTTTTTTTCGGTGCTGGCCAGAATCTCTGAAGATCAAGCTGGGTAAGGCTTTGCGGCGTACCAGATGGAGCCTGGCTCATATCCTTCTAAATTATTTTGAACTATTTTTCAAAAAGTACTTGCGCGCTGCCGGATGCGTTGCTATAGTTCGCCCCCTGCTGACGAACAAAACGATTCGCAGCGATGCAAACAGCGCCAAGCGCGTTTGCGACAGACAGATCTTTAAAAATTAACAGCCGATAAGCGTGGGCGTTTAATGAAGTGCGACAGAACTTCGGTTCTGGAAACTTTAAATATTAAATGCTCACAAGAAATATAGGTAAGATCGCAAGAAATTACCTGTCAGTATTTTGAGAGAGCGATGCCCTTCGGGGTAGCCAGAAATGGCACAAAACAGAGATTAAACTAAAGAGTTTGATCCTGGCTCAGATTGAACGCTGGCGGCATGCCTTACACATGCAAGTCGAACGGCAGCATAGGAGCTTGCTCCTGATGGCGAGTGGCGAACGGGTGAGTAATATATCGGAACGTGCCCTAGAGTGGGGGATAACTAGTCGAAAGACTAGCTAATACCGCATACGATCTACGGATGAAAGTGGGGGATCGCAAGACCTCATGCTCCTGGAGCGGCCGATATCTGATTAGCTAGTTGGTGGGGTAAAAGCCTACCAAGGCAACGATCAGTAGCTGGTCTGAGAGGACGACCAGCCACACTGGGACTGAGACACGGCCCAGACTCCTACGGGAGGCAGCAGTGGGGAATTTTGGACAATGGGGGCAACCCTGATCCAGCAATGCCGCGTGAGTGAAGAAGGCCTTCGGGTTGTAAAGCTCTTTTGTCAGGGAAGAAACGGTAGTAGCTAATATCTATTGCTAATGACGGTACCTGAAGAATAAGCACCGGCTAACTACGTGCCAGCAGCCGCGGTAATACGTAGGGTGCAAGCGTTAATCGGAATTACTGGGCGTAAAGCGTGCGCAGGCGGTTGTGTAAGTCAGATGTGAAATCCCCGGGCTCAACCTGGGAATTGCATTTGAGACTGCACGGCTAGAGTGTGTCAGAGGGGGGTAGAATTCCACGTGTAGCAGTGAAATGCGTAGATATGTGGAGGAATACCGATGGCGAAGGCAGCCCCCTGGGATAACACTGACGCTCATGCACGAAAGCGTGGGGAGCAAACAGGATTAGATACCCTGGTAGTCCACGCCCTAAACGATGTCTACTAGTTGTCGGGTCTTAATTGACTTGGTAACGCAGCTAACGCGTGAAGTAGACCGCCTGGGGAGTACGGTCGCAAGATTAAAACTCAAAGGAATTGACGGGGACCCGCACAAGCGGTGGATGATGTGGATTAATTCGATGCAACGCGAAAAACCTTACCTACCCTTGACATGGATGGAATCCCGAAGAGATTTGGGAGTGCTCGAAAGAGAACCATCACACAGGTGCTGCATGGCTGTCGTCAGCTCGTGTCGTGAGATGTTGGGTTAAGTCCCGCAACGAGCGCAACCCTTGTCATTAGTTGCTACGAAAGGGCACTCTAATGAGACTGCCGGTGACAAACCGGAGGAAGGTGGGGATGACGTCAAGTCCTCATGGCCCTTATGGGTAGGGCTTCACACGTCATACAATGGTACATACAGAGGGCCGCCAACCCGCGAGGGGGAGCTAATCCCAGAAAGTGTATCGTAGTCCGGATTGGAGTCTGCAACTCGACTCCATGAAGTTGGAATCGCTAGTAATCGCGGATCAGCATGTCGCGGTGAATACGTTCCCGGGTCTTGTACACACCGCCCGTCACACCATGGGAGCGGGTTTTACCAGAAGTGGGTAGCCTAACCGCAAGGAGGGCGCTCACCACGGTAGGATTCGTGACTGGGGTGAAGTCGTAACAAGGTAGCCGTATCGGAAGGTGCGGCTGGATCACCTCCTTTCTAGAGTGCGCACGAAGTTAAGCGTCCACACTTATCGGCTGTAAATCAAGAACAGTTATTTGGTGAAGCGCGGTCCGTGACACAGGTCACTGACTGGCTACTGATACTGATCCAAGCGGGTCTGTAGCTCAGCTGGTTAGAGCACCGTGTTGATAACGCGGGGGTCGTTGGTTCGAGCCCAACCAGACCCACCAAAGTTTCGGGGGTTTAGCTCAGCTGGGAGAGCACCTGCTTTGCAAGCAGGGGGTCGTCGGTTCGATCCCGTCAACCTCCACCAAGAAATGTCAAACCTAAGTCAGCGTCGCAAAACGCAAGACGTAGTGATTTAGGTTTGATCTTTTATGATCAATGGCTGTTTTTGTTCTTTAACAATCTGGAAGAAGTAAAGATTCATTTGATGATGAATGCCAGGACTGCGGTCCTTGTATGAATCAAAAAAATGGGTGTGATTGTATCAATCAAAGTATTACGAAGTGATCTTAGCAATTAGAAGACTTACTTTGGAATACGGCAAACGCTAAAACTCAACGCTTCATATAACGCTCTTGCAAAAGAGGCTAACGTTATAGGAACAAGCGAATAAGTGCACATGGTGGATGCCTTGGCGATTACAGGCGATGAAGGACGTAGTAGCTTGCGATAAGCTGCGGGGAGCTGGCAAACAAGCTTTGATCCGCAGATTTCCGAATGGGGAAACCCGGCCGTAAGGTCATCGTTATCTGAATACATAGGGTAACGAAGCGAACGTGGCGAACTGAAACATCTAAGTAGCTACAGGAAAAGAAATCAACCGAGATTCCCAAAGTAGTGGCGAGCGAAATGGGATCAGCCTGCAAGATTTAGCATCAACGATAGCAAAACGGAATGGAAAGTCCGGCCATAGTGGGTGATAGCCCCGTATGCGAAATCGATGGTGTGGAACTAGGCTTGCGACAAGTAGGGCGGGACACGTGAAATCCTGTCTGAACATGGGGGGACCATCCTCCAAGGCTAAATACTCGTAATCGACCGATAGTGAACCAGTACCGTGAGGGAAAGGCGAAAAGAACCCCGGAAGGGGAGTGAAATAGATCCTGAAACCGTGTGCATACAAACAGTAGGAGCCTCGTAAGGGGTGACTGCGTACCTTTTGTATAATGGGTCAGCGACTTACATTCAGTGGCAAGCTTAACCGAATAGGGAAGGCGTAGAGAAATCGAGTCCGAATAGGGCGTTCAGTCGCTGGGTGTAGACCCGAAACCAAGTGATCTATCCATGGCCAGGTTGAAGGTGCGGTAACACGCACTGGAGGACCGAACCCACTAATGTTGAAAAATTAGGGGATGAGCTGTGGATAGGGGTGAAAGGCTAAACAAACTTGGAAATAGCTGGTTCTCTCCGAAAACTATTTAGGTAGTGCCTCAAGTATCACCATCGGGGGTAGAGCACTGTTATGGCTAGGGGGTCATCGCGACTTACCAAACCATTGCAAACTCCGAATACCGATGAGTGCGAGCTTGGGAGACAGACGCCGGGTGCTAACGTCCGACGTCAAGAGGGAAACAACCCAGACCGCCAGCTAAGGTCCCAAAGATTGGCTAAGTGGAAAACGAAGTGGGAAGGCTAAAACAGTCAGGAGGTTGGCTTAGAAGCAGCCATCCTTTAAAGAAAGCGTAATAGCTCACTGATCGAGTCGTCCTGCGCGGAAGATGTAACGGGGCTAAGCCAGTCACCGAAGCTGCGGATATCCGCAAGGATATGGTAGGAGAGCGTTCTGTAAGCCTGTGAAGGTGTCTTGTAAAGGATGCTGGAGGTATCAGAAGTGCGAATGCTGACATGAGTAGCGATAATGCGGGTGAAAAGCCCGCACGCCGTAAGCCCAAGGTTTCCTGTTCAACGTTCATCGGAGCAGGGTGAGTCGGCCCCTAAGGCGAGGCAGAGATGCGTAGCTGATGGGAAGCAGGTTAATATTCCTGCACCGTCGTTAGATGCGATGGGGGGACGGATCGCGGAAGGTTGTCCGACTGTTGGAATAGTCGGTTTTTGCATCGAAGAAGGCTGTTAGGCAAATCCGGCAGCGTAATTCAAGGGTGTGAGACGAGCGAACTTGTTCGCGAAGCAATCGGAAGTGGTTCCAAGAAAAGCCTCTAAGCTTCAGTCTAACGAGACCGTACCGCAAACCGACACAGGTGGGCGAGATGAGTATTCTAAGGCGCTTGAGAGAACTCGGGAGAAGGAACTCGGCAAATTGGTACCGTAACTTCGGGATAAGGTACGCCCAAGTAGTTTGACTGGCCTGCGCCAGAAGGACAAAAGGGTTGCAATAAAATGGTGGCTGCGACTGTTTAATAAAAACACAGCACTCTGCAAACACGAAAGTGGACGTATAGGGTGTGACGCCTGCCCGGTGCTGGAAGATTAAATGATGGGGTGCAAGCTCTTGATTGAAGTCCCAGTAAACGGCGGCCGTAACTATAACGGTCCTAAGGTAGCGAAATTCCTTGTCGGGTAAGTTCCGACCTGCACGAATGGCGTAACGATGGCCACACTGTCTCCTCCCGAGACTCAGCGAAGTTGAAATGTTTGTGATGATGCAATCTACCCGCGGCTAGACGGAAAGACCCCATGAACCTTTACTGTAGCTTTGCATTGGACTTTGAACCAATCTGTGTAGGATAGGTGGGAGGCTTTGAAGCAGGAACGCTAGTTTCTGTGGAGCCGACCTTGAAATACCACCCTGGTTTGTTTGAGGTTCTAACCTTGGTCCGTTATCCGGATCGGGGACAGTGCATGGTAGGCAGTTTGACTGGGGCGGTCTCCTCCCAAAGTGTAACGGAGGAGTTCGAAGGTACGCTAGGTACGGTCGGACATCGTGCTAATAGTGCAATGGCATAAGCGTGCTTAACTGCGAGACTGACAAGTCGAGCAGGTACGAAAGTAGGACATAGTGATCCGGTGGTTCTGTATGGAAGGGCCATCGCTCAACGGATAAAAGGTACTCTGGGGATAACAGGCTGATTCCTCCCAAGAGTTCATATCGACGGGGGAGTTTGGCACCTCGATGTCGGCTCATCACATCCTGGGGCTGTAGCCGGTCCCAAGGGTATGGCTGTTCGCCATTTAAAGTGGTACGTGAGCTGGGTTTAAAACGTCGTGAGACAGTTTGGTCCCTATCTGCCGTGGGCGTTGGAAGTTTGAAGGGGGCTGCTCCTAGTACGAGAGGACCGGAGTGGACGAACCTCTGGTGTATCGGTTGTCACGCCAGTGGCATTGCCGAGTAGCTAAGTTCGGAAGAGATAACCGCTGAAAGCATCTAAGCGGGAAACTCGCCTTGAGATGAGACTTCCCGGGAACTAGATTCCCCTAAAGGGTCGTTCGAGACCAGGACGTTGATAGGTCAGGTGTGGAAGCGCAGTAATGCGTTAAGCTAACTGATACTAATTGCCCGTGCGGCTTGTTCCTATAACATTAGCTCTGTTATAGACAAGTTGAGCATATATTGTGTTTGCCCTAGTGCATCACACCCAAGAATCTACTAAATACTTCTTCCAGTTTGGGTTAGTTGCTGCTCCATCGAGAGCAACTGACTTTACAAGTTATGCCTGATGACTATAGCAAGTTGGTACCACCCCTTCCCATCCCGAACAGGACCGTGAAACGACTTCGCGCCGATGATAGTGCTGCAACCAGTGTGAAAGTAGGTCATCGTCAGGCTTGTTATCCCCAAGAACCCTCGTTACGAAAGTAGCGAGGGTTTTTGCTTTTAAGTATACGTGTGAGACCCTGAAGTATGAATGAGTCTTCACCGAGCTGGCCGGAACAACGGTGACCGCTGAAAAGCGAACCAGGTTGAACCGGAAAGCAAAGAGGCATGAAGCAGTGTGAAGTACGTTTTAAATGGAAGTAGTCAAAGCGGAAGTTAAGCGAGACGAAAAGATTTAAAACGAATCGCAAAAAAGTAGTTGACGCGATAAACAAACTGCTACATAATCTCGTTTCTCTGCTGCTGACGAACAAAACGATTCGCAGCGATGCAAACAGCGCCAGGCGCGTTTGCGGCAGACAAGATCTTTAAAAATTAACAGCCGATAAGCGTGGGCGTTTAATGAAGTGCGACAGAACTTCGGTTCTGGAAACTTTAAATATTAAATGCTCACAAGAAATATAGGTAAGTTCGCAAGAAATTACCTGTCAGTATTTTGAGAGAGCGATGCCCTTCGGGGTAGCCAGAAATGGCACAAAACAGAGATTAAACTAAAGAGTTTGATCCTGGCTCAGATTGAACGCTGGCGGCATGCCTTACACATGCAAGTCGAACGGCAGCATAGGAGCTTGCTCCTGATGGCGAGTGGCGAACGGGTGAGTAATATATCGGAACGTGCCCTAGAGTGGGGGATAACTAGTCGAAAGACTAGCTAATACCGCATACGATCTACGGATGAAAGTGGGGGATCGCAAGACCTCATGCTCCTGGAGCGGCCGATATCTGATTAGCTAGTTGGTGGGGTAAAAGCCTACCAAGGCAACGATCAGTAGCTGGTCTGAGAGGACGACCAGCCACACTGGGACTGAGACACGGCCCAGACTCCTACGGGAGGCAGCAGTGGGGAATTTTGGACAATGGGGGCAACCCTGATCCAGCAATGCCGCGTGAGTGAAGAAGGCCTTCGGGTTGTAAAGCTCTTTTGTCAGGGAAGAAACGGTAGTAGCTAATATCTACTACTAATGACGGTACCTGAAGAATAAGCACCGGCTAACTACGTGCCAGCAGCCGCGGTAATACGTAGGGTGCAAGCGTTAATCGGAATTACTGGGCGTAAAGCGTGCGCAGGCGGTTGTGTAAGTCAGATGTGAAATCCCCGGGCTCAACCTGGGAATTGCATTTGAGACTGCACGGCTAGAGTGTGTCAGAGGGGGGTAGAATTCCACGTGTAGCAGTGAAATGCGTAGATATGTGGAGGAATACCGATGGCGAAGGCAGCCCCCTGGGATAACACTGACGCTCATGCACGAAAGCGTGGGGAGCAAACAGGATTAGATACCCTGGTAGTCCACGCCCTAAACGATGTCTACTAGTTGTCGGGTCTTAATTGACTTGGTAACGCAGCTAACGCGTGAAGTAGACCGCCTGGGGAGTACGGTCGCAAGATTAAAACTCAAAGGAATTGACGGGGACCCGCACAAGCGGTGGATGATGTGGATTAATTCGATGCAACGCGAAAAACCTTACCTACCCTTGACATGGATGGAATCCCGAAGAGATTTGGGAGTGCTCGAAAGAGAACCATCACACAGGTGCTGCATGGCTGTCGTCAGCTCGTGTCGTGAGATGTTGGGTTAAGTCCCGCAACGAGCGCAACCCTTGTCATTAGTTGCTACGAAAGGGCACTCTAATGAGACTGCCGGTGACAAACCGGAGGAAGGTGGGGATGACGTCAAGTCCTCATGGCCCTTATGGGTAGGGCTTCACACGTCATACAATGGTACATACAGAGGGCCGCCAACCCGCGAGGGGGAGCTAATCCCAGAAAGTGTATCGTAGTCCGGATTGGAGTCTGCAACTCGACTCCATGAAGTTGGAATCGCTAGTAATCGCGGATCAGCATGTCGCGGTGAATACGTTCCCGGGTCTTGTACACACCGCCCGTCACACCATGGGAGCGGGTTTTACCAGAAGTGGGTAGCCTAACCGCAAGGAGGGCGCTCACCACGGTAGGATTCGTGACTGGGGTGAAGTCGTAACAAGGTAGCCGTATCGGAAGGTGCGGCTGGATCACCTCCTTTCTAGAGTGCGCACGAAGTTAAGCGTCCACACTTATCGGCTGTAAATCAAGAACAGTTATTTGGTGAAGCACGGTCCGTGACACAGGTCACTGACTGGCTACTGATACTGATCCAAGCGGGTCTGTAGCTCAGCTGGTTAGAGCACCGTGTTGATAACGCGGGGGTCGTTGGTTCGAGCCCAACCAGACCCACCAAAGTTTCGGGGGTTTAGCTCAGCTGGGAGAGCACCTGCTTTGCAAGCAGGGGGTCGTCGGTTCGATCCCGTCAACCTCCACCAAGAAATGTCAAACCTAAGTCAGCGTGTATGACGTAGCGATTTAGGTTTGATCTTTTACGATCAATGGCTGTTTTTGTTCTTTAACAATCTGGAAGAAGTAAAGATTCATTTAAACGATCGCCAGGACTTCGGTTCTTGCGAAAGTAAAAATGGGTGTGATTGTATCAATCAAAGTATTACGAAGTGATCTTAGCAATTAGAAGACTTACTTTGGAATACGGCAAACGCTAAAACTCAACGCTTCATATAACGCTCTTGCAAAAGAGGCTAACGTTATAGGAACAAGCGAATAAGTGCACATGGTGGATGCCTTGGCGATTACAGGCGATGAAGGACGTAGTAGCTTGCGATAAGCTGCGGGGAGCTGGCAAACAAGCTTTGATCCGCAGATTTCCGAATGGGGAAACCCGGCCGTAAGGTCATCGTTATCTGAATACATAGGGTAACGAAGCGAACGTGGCGAACTGAAACATCTAAGTAGCTACAGGAAAAGAAATCAACCGAGATTCCCAAAGTAGTGGCGAGCGAAATGGGATCAGCCTGCAAGATTTAGCATCAACGATAGCAAAACGGAATGGAAAGTCCGGCCATAGTGGGTGATAGCCCCGTATGCGAAATCGATGGTGTGGAACTAGGCTTGCGACAAGTAGGGCGGGACACGTGAAATCCTGTCTGAACATGGGGGGACCATCCTCCAAGGCTAAATACTCGTAATCGACCGATAGTGAACCAGTACCGTGAGGGAAAGGCGAAAAGAACCCCGGAAGGGGAGTGAAATAGATCCTGAAACCGTGTGCATACAAACAGTAGGAGCCTCGTAAGGGGTGACTGCGTACCTTTTGTATAATGGGTCAGCGACTTACATTCAGTGGCAAGCTTAACCGAATAGGGAAGGCGTAGAGAAATCGAGTCCGAATAGGGCGTTCAGTCGCTGGGTGTAGACCCGAAACCAAGTGATCTATCCATGGCCAGGTTGAAGGTGCGGTAACACGCACTGGAGGACCGAACCCACTAATGTTGAAAAATTAGGGGATGAGCTGTGGATAGGGGTGAAAGGCTAAACAAACTTGGAAATAGCTGGTTCTCTCCGAAAACTATTTAGGTAGTGCCTCAAGTATCACCATCGGGGGTAGAGCACTGTTATGGCTAGGGGGTCATCGCGACTTACCAAACCATTGCAAACTCCGAATACCGATGAGTGCGAGCTTGGGAGACAGACGCCGGGTGCTAACGTCCGACGTCAAGAGGGAAACAACCCAGACCGCCAGCTAAGGTCCCAAAGATTGGCTAAGTGGAAAACGAAGTGGGAAGGCTAAAACAGTCAGGAGGTTGGCTTAGAAGCAGCCATCCTTTAAAGAAAGCGTAATAGCTCACTGATCGAGTCGTCCTGCGCGGAAGATGTAACGGGGCTAAGCCAGTCACCGAAGCTGCGGATATCCGTAAGGATATGGTAGGAGAGCGTTCTGTAAGCCTGTGAAGGTGTCTTGTAAAGGATGCTGGAGGTATCAGAAGTGCGAATGCTGACATGAGTAGCGATAATGCGGGTGAAAAGCCCGCACGCCGTAAGCCCAAGGTTTCCTGTTCAACGTTCATCGGAGCAGGGTGAGTCGGCCCCTAAGGCGAGGCAGAGATGCGTAGCTGATGGGAAGCAGGTTAATATTCCTGCACCGTCGTTAGATGCGATGGGGGGACGGATCGCGGAAGGTTGTCCGACTGTTGGAATAGTCGGTTTTTGCATCGAAGAAGGCTGTTAGGCAAATCCGGCAGCGTAATTCAAGGGTGTGAGACGAGCGAACTTGTTCGCGAAGCAATCGGAAGTGGTTCCAAGAAAAGCCTCTAAGCTTCAGTCTAACGAGACCGTACCGCAAACCGACACAGGTGGGCGAGATGAGTATTCTAAGGCGCTTGAGAGAACTCGGGAGAAGGAACTCGGCAAATTGGTACCGTAACTTCGGGATAAGGTACGCCCAAGTAGTTTGACTGGCCTGCGCCAGAAGGACAAAAGGGTTGCAATAAAATGGTGGCTGCGACTGTTTAATAAAAACACAGCACTCTGCAAACACGAAAGTGGACGTATAGGGTGTGACGCCTGCCCGGTGCTGGAAGATTAAATGATGGGGTGCAAGCTCTTGATTGAAGTCCCAGTAAACGGCGGCCGTAACTATAACGGTCCTAAGGTAGCGAAATTCCTTGTCGGGTAAGTTCCGACCTGCACGAATGGCGTAACGATGGCCACACTGTCTCCTCCCGAGACTCAGCGAAGTTGAAATGTTTGTGATGATGCAATCTACCCGCGGCTAGACGGAAAGACCCCATGAACCTTTACTGTAGCTTTGCATTGGACTTTGAACCAATCTGTGTAGGATAGGTGGGAGGCTTTGAAGCAGGAACGCTAGTTTCTGTGGAGCCGACCTTGAAATACCACCCTGGTTTGTTTGAGGTTCTAACCTTGGTCCGTTATCCGGATCGGGGACAGTGCATGGTAGGCAGTTTGACTGGGGCGGTCTCCTCCCAAAGTGTAACGGAGGAGTTCGAAGGTACGCTAGGTACGGTCGGACATCGTGCTAATAGTGCAATGGCATAAGCGTGCTTAACTGCGAGACTGACAAGTCGAGCAGGTACGAAAGTAGGACATAGTGATCCGGTGGTTCTGTATGGAAGGGCCATCGCTCAACGGATAAAAGGTACTCTGGGGATAACAGGCTGATTCCTCCCAAGAGTTCATATCGACGGGGGAGTTTGGCACCTCGATGTCGGCTCATCACATCCTGGGGCTGTAGCCGGTCCCAAGGGTATGGCTGTTCGCCATTTAAAGTGGTACGTGAGCTGGGTTTAAAACGTCGTGAGACAGTTTGGTCCCTATCTGCCGTGGGCGTTGGAAGTTTGAAGGGGGCTGCTCCTAGTACGAGAGGACCGGAGTGGACGAACCTCTGGTGTATCGGTTGTCACGCCAGTGGCATTGCCGAGTAGCTAAGTTCGGAAGAGATAACCGCTGAAAGCATCTAAGCGGGAAACTCGCCTTGAGATGAGACTTCCCGGGAACTAGATTCCCCTAAAGGGTCGTTCGAGACCAGGACGTTGATAGGTCAGGTGTGGAAGCGCAGTAATGCGTTAAGCTAACTGATACTAATTGCCCGTGCGGCTTGTTCCTATAACATTAGCTCTGTTATAGACAAGTTGAGCATATATTGTGTTTGCCCTAGTGCATCACACCCAAGAATCTACTAAATACTTCTTCCAGTTTGGGTTAGTTGCTGCTCCATCGAGAGCAACTGACTTTACAAGTTATGCCTGATGACTATAGCAAGTTGGTACCACCCCTTCCCATCCCGAACAGGACCGTGAAACGACTTCGCGCCGATGATAGTGCTGCAACCAGTGTGAAAGTAGGTCATCGTCAGGCTTGTTATCCCCAAGAACCCTCGTTACGCAAGTAGCGAGGGTTTTTGCTTTGTGCGCTCGGTTTTCATTTGGTCGGCAGGCGAAGTAAATACCTGTGTGGCCAACGGTTCCGATACCGTCCTCTCGGCTTGGAAGCCATGAAACGCGCCAGGCTGTTGATTGATGCAGATGGCTTGGCGTATCTTCGGCTCAGTCCGCCGCACTGACAAAACAGCGCCTTCCTTCATCTTTTCCACAGGCGCTCTCTACGCATCGCCGCATATCGGGCCGTCTTACCCTCCTTCTTCATATCACCTCCGAACCACCCAACACCGGGCGCGGTTTGTCTTTTCCACAGGCCAGCAACAGGAAAAGCCAGCTTATGTTTTCCACAGGCTAACTCCTCTTGAACTGGCGTGGATGAATTGTCCACAGCGATCCTGCTGGCTGACGTCTTGCGCTTCTCAAGTCAACGTCCTTCCGTTGCAGAACAAGGTAATAGGTTATTTTCCAAGTTCCTTGGAGTATTAAAGACAAAACCCAACGCCAAAAGAAAAGCCGGCAAAGCCGGCTTTTCTAACAAATGAGTGATGACACCATCTCCGTGGGAAAGCAATCAACTTATCCCCAATTCCGCCACGGATGCGACGCAAGCTACTTTGTCCACAACCTGAACTAAGTGGAAACAGTATACAAAAACTTATACACAGGCATTCGAGGCGTCCATCCCATGCTGTGCTGAGTGACGAACGAGAGCGACAAAAAACTAAGTTTTCCACACCCTCTACATTCTTGCGACACCAGCGTCACCCCGCAACAGATCTGAAATGCACCAGTGCATCCAAGCCTTCAAGCGCCCCCTCCATGCTGATCCGATTGCGCAAGCTGATGGTTGCCTGCATCGAATCGACAATCTCTCCGCAGATGGTCAGACCCAAGCCTCCGGCTGATGAGACATTGGAAGAAAACGCCTTGAACACATTCTCCATCGCCTGGTCATCGATCCCCTCTCCGCTATCCCAGATCAGCAACTCCGCCACATCTTCCCGAGCACTGATGCGGATGCCCAGCTTCCCTTGGACAGGTGTATGTCGGATCGCGTTATGCAGCAGATTGGAAATCAGCTCCCCGATCATCCACGGATGACCCATCACGAGGATCTTCTCCCCCTCCAGCTCGAAGTCCAGATCCTTCTCCGCAATCAGCGGCGACAGATCCACTGCCGTCTCGCGCGCCAGCATGCCCAGGTCACACACCTCCTGCGCCCCGCGACCGCGGATCTGCTCGACCTTGGCCAGGGACAGCAATTGATTGGCCAGCGTCGTGGCCCGCTCGACGGTGCCGGACATCTCCTGCCAGATGACAGGCGCCGGCGCATCGCCCCGCAAGCCGGACTGCAACTGGGTTTTCAGCACGGCCAATGGCGTACGCAACTGATGCGAGGCATTGGCCACGAAACGTTGCTGATGATCCAGCAGCCGCCGCAAGCGCGCCATCAATTGATTCAAGGCATCGATGAACGGTTGCAATTCACGCGGTGCCATCGGCGGCGCCACCGGTGAGAGATCATCCGCCGGCCGCTCATCAAGCTGCCGCCGCAAGGCATCCACCGGTTGCAACGCACGCCGCACCACATACAAGGTCACCGACACGATCACCACCAGCAAGGCCGCCTGCCGGATCAGCGTCTCCCAGAAAATCTTGCGCGCCAGCGCACTGCGGTTCTCCATCGTCTCGGCCACCTGCACCAGTGCCGCGCCGCGCGGATCATTGGTCACCACCGGCTGGAACAGCGCTGCCACCCTGACCGGCACGCCGTTATAGGTATCTTCGTAGATATGCGCCAGGGCCGGATAGATGGCTTCCTTGTCCGCCTTCCCCTTGTAGGAAGGCAGATCCTGATCGCCCTCGAAGAACTTGCCGTCCAGGCCATTGATGCGATAAATCATGCGGCTCGAATAATCGGCCTCATAAATTTCCAGCGCCGCATAAGGCAGCGAAGCCTTGAGCTCGCCATTCTCGATGCGCAGCAGATCGCCAATCGAATGCACCGAGGCAATCAGCATCCGGTCATAAGCGGTATTGACCGACTCCAGTGTATTGCGATAAAGCGAGAAGGAATCGATGACGATGAACAGGGCAATCGGCGAAATGATCCACGCCAACAGATAGGCGCGCACCGACCGACGCCGCGAAAACAGATGTGCCACGTCCTCAGCCCTCGCCACCTTGCTGCTGCCGATCCCGCAGCAGATAGCCCAGCCCGCGCAGGGTCATGATCTCGGCACCGGTCTCCATGAGTTTCTTGCGCACCCGGTGCACCACCACTTCGATGGCTTCGAGCTGCGTGTTCTCCTCCATCGGAAAAACCAGCCTGAACAATTTCTCCTTGGTCACCGCATGTCCCGGCTTGGCGATCAATGCCTTCAACAGCGTATGCTCGCGCGGAGTCAATTCCAGCGGCTCATCGTCACAATAGAACGCCCCCGATGCCCGATCAAAGCGCAAGTTCCCGCAGCGCTGCCCACCGTCATCGGCATTGGTCCGCCGCCGCAGCAGCGCGCGAATACGCGCATCGAGCTCATCCAGATCAAAGGGCTTGGCCAGGTAATCATCGGCACCGGCATTGAGGCCCACCACGCGATCGCCCACCGCGCCGCGCGCGGTCAGCACGATCACCGGGGTACCGATGTCCTGCGAGCGGATGCGCTGCAGCAGGTGCAGCCCGTCCAGTCCGGGAATATTGAGATCGAGCACCACCAGGTCGCCGATCCCGTCCTTGATGTGCGAGAGCGCACTGATGCCATCGCCGCAATGCGTGACCTGAAAGCCGCGCCGCTCCAGCGCGCGCACCAGGGCGCGCGACATGTCGATGTCATCCTCTACCAGCAGGATATGCATGATCTCCCGTGTCGTTATCGTTGTGCAGCCGCCTTTATACCGCCAATCCACGCGGGGCGCGAGCCCCGGCTCCGCACGCTTTGAAAGCAGATTGAAAGCCACTGGAAAGGCAGCTGACAGGAAACCCCCTCCTCGGCGGCATCGCCCCATGGCAAAAGCCGTCCCCCTCGCCTACACTCCCGCACATCGCCGGCCACGCACTGATCAACACCGCCGTCGCGACCGGCACCAAGACCAAAACCATCTCCAGGAGACAGCATGACCCCACGTCTGATCAAGACCCTGTTGGCACTCGCCCTGGCCGCTCCGGCCATCGCCTTCGCCCAGGACACCTGCAGCAATCGCGGCGACCTCGACCAGCAATACTGCGACGCCAATCACGACCTGACCGCCGACACCCCCACCGATCCCAAGAAGCTGAAGAACCCCAATACCCTGGTCTTCACCTTCACCCCGGTGGAAGATCCGGCCGTCTACGACAAGATCTTCAAGCCCTTCACCGACTACCTGTCGCAATGTACCGCCAAGAAGGTGGTCTTCTTCCAGGTGCAATCCAACGCCGCTGAAATCGAAGCCATGCGCTCGGGCCGCCTGCACGTCGGCGGCTTCTCGCCGGGACCGACCAACTTCGCCGTCAACATCGCCGGTGCCGTGCCGTTTGCCGTCATCGGTGACGCCAAGGGTTATCAGGGTTATACCCTCAACGTGATCGTGCGCAAGGACAGCCCGATCCAGAAGATGACCGACCTCAAGGGCAAGAAGGTCGCCCACACCGCGCCTTCGTCGAACTCCGGCCACATGGCCCCGATGGCCTTGTTCCCCAAGCTGGGCGTGACGCCGGACAAGGACTACAAGGTCATCTTCTCCGGCAAGCATGACCAGTCCATCCTGGGCGTGAACTCGGGTGACTACGATGCTGCCGCCGTGGCCTCCGACGTGTTTGACCGCATGGTGGAGCGTGGCGTCATCAAGGCCGAGAACTTCCGCGTCATCTGGCACAGCGAGAAATTCCCGACCCAGGACTTCGCCTATGCGCATGACCTGGAGCCCAACTTCCGCGACAAGATGCTCAAGTGCTTCTACGACTATCGCTTCACCGATGAGCTCAAGAAGGCCTTCGCCGGTTCCGATCGCTTCTACCCGATCAACTACAAGAAGGACTTCGAGATGGTGCGCTTCGTCGCCCAGTCCGCCGGTGAATCCTTCAACCGTGCCGCCTACGACAAGCAGAACGCCGGCAAGAAGTAAGCATCACCGCAAGGCATCCGTGACCTCCGGTCCGGATGCCGCAAGACGATTCCATCCAGCACAAGCAACACGGCCCCTGCTCATCGGCAGGGGCTGCGGCCCCTCGCATCCCGCAGTCTGCCGCGCACCACCAGAAACATCACCAGAGAAAGCGTCTCCCATGTCACACGCCATCGAAATCCAGGGCCTGGTCAAGGAATACAAGCCCGGTCATCCCATCCTCAAAGGCATCGACCTGAAGATTGGCGACGCCGGCCTGATCGCCATCATCGGCCCTTCCGGCACCGGCAAGTCCACCCTGATCCGCTGCATCAACCGCCTGGTCGATCCCAGCCGTGGCGCGATCTGGTTCGAGGGCGAAGGCAAGCGCGTGAACCTGGCCGAACTGCGCGGCCGCGCCCTGCGCGAACAGCGCCGCCACATCGGCATGGTGTTCCAGGAATACAACCTGGTGGAACGCCTTTCCGTGATGGAGAACCTGTTGTGCGGAAGACTGGGTTACGTCAATGCCTTCACCGCCTGGCGCCGCAACTTCGCCAGGGAAGATATCGCGCACGCGTTTGAATTGCTCGATACCGTGGGCCTGGGCAACTTCGCCAACCAGCGTGCCGACGCGCTCTCCGGCGGCCAGCGCCAGCGCGTGGGCATCGCCCGCGCCCTGATGCAGCGCCCGCGCCTGCTGCTGGCCGATGAACCGACGTCCTCGCTGGACCCCAAGACCTCCTTCGAGATCATCTCGCTGCTCAAGGAACAGGGCCGCGCCCAGAAGATCCCGGTCATCGTCAACATCCACGACGTGGAGCTGGCCAAGCGCTATGCCGACCGCATCATCGGCATGTCCGGCGGCCACGTGGTCTACGACGGCAATGCCGAGAACCTGTCGGATGACTTCCTCAAACAGATCTACGGCGGCGAGGACTGGCTGGCATGACGATCTCCTCCACTTCCTCCACTTCCTCCGCGCCCCGCGTGAGCCTGGCCTTCAAGCCGCAACTGGCCACCCGCGTGGTGATCTGGCTCATCGCCCTGTATGCGATCTACGCAGCCACGCAACTGGGTTTCTCGTGGGAGCGTTTCTCTTCCGGACTTGGCAATGGCGCCAAGTTCCTGGGCCGCATGTTTCCGCCCGATCTCTCCAAGGGCGACATTCTCTGGGGCGGCATCAAGGAGACCCTGCAGATTGCCGTGCTGGCGTCGCTGTTTGGCATCCTGTTCTCGCTACCCATCGGCCTGATGGGCGCACGCAACCTGATGCCCTCGTGGATCTCCTGGCCTGCACGCGCGCTGGTGTCGGTGTGCCGCTCGCTGCATCCGGTGATTGTGGCCATCCTGTTCGTCAAGGCCGTGGGCTTTGGCGCGCTGGCCGGTGTGCTGGCGCTGATCGTGGCCTCCGTCGGTTTCATCGGCAAGCTCTTTGCCGAAGCCATTGAAGAGATCTCGATCAAGCAGGTCGAAGCCATCCGCGCCACCGGTGCCTCCTTCATGAACGTGATTCTCTTTGGCGTGCTGCCGCAGGTGATGTCGCGCTTCGTCGGTTTCTCGACCTACCAGCTCGACTCCAACCTGCGCAACTCGACCATGGTCGGCATCGTCGGTGCGGGCGGCGTGGGCGGCGTGCTGTTCTCCGCCTTCCAGCGCTTCGATTACGACTTCGTGCTCACCATCCTGGTCACCATCATCACCATCATCGTCGTCGGCGAACTGCTGGCCAATTCGGTCAAGAAGGTTTTCAATGTCTGATACCGTCCTCCCCCGCCCCGCTGCCGCGCTCAACCCGGCCGAGCGCGAATGGCAGCGCCATACGCCCCTGCAGCGCATCCTGCGTTTCACCGTGTGGCTGGTCATCGCCCTGGCCGTAGTGCAATCCCTGCGCTATATCGAGATCATCCCCGAGTTCCTCTACGATGCGCCCGAGCAGATGAGCGACATGCTCGCCCGCATGTGGCCCATCGACTGGGCCTACTTCAGCAGCGACGTCCAGGCCGGACTGATCGAGACCCTGCACATTGCTACGCTCGGTACCCTGCTCTCCATCGTGCTGGCCATTCCCTTTGGCCTGCTGGTAGCGCCCAACCTGACCCGCCATCGCGGCCTGAACCTGTTCGCCCGCATCGTGCTGGTGGCCAGCCGCTCGGTCAATTCGCTGGTGTGGGCGCTGCTGTTCCTGGCCATCTTCGGACCCGGTCCGCTGGCGGGCACGCTGGCCATCGCTTTCCGCTCGATCGGCTTCGTCGGCAAGATGGCCGGCGAGACCATCGAGCAGATGCCGCGCGGCCCCATCGAGGCGCTGCAGGCGTCGGGCGCGAGCAAGTTCTCCGAGATCTGGTATGGCTACTGGCCGCAATTGAAGCCCGCCTTCATGTCCATCGTGCTGCTGCGCTGGGACATCAACGTGCGTGAATCGGCCGTGCTGGGCATCGTCGGTGCCGGTGGCGTGGGCATGGTGCTCGATACCGCGCTGAACCTGTTCCAGTGGCCGCGCGTAGCGACGGTGCTGGTCTCCATCTTCGCCATCGTGATCGTGACCGAAGTGGTGGTCACGCAAATCCGCAAGCGCATACTCTGACCGGGAGCCAGCATGAAAGCACGTGGCATGGAAGGCATCACCTATCCTCCGCAATACGATGTGCTGGTGGTCGGCGGCGGCATCAACGGCGCGGGCATCGCGCGCGATGCGGCCGGACGCGGCCTGTCGGTGGCGCTGTGCGAACAGCACGACCTGGCGCAGCATACGTCGTCGTCCTCCAGCAAGCTCATCCACGGTGGCCTGCGCTACCTGGAACATTATGAATTCGGGCTGGTGCGCAAGGCGCTGATCGAACGCGAAGTGCTCTTGCGCAGCGCGCCGCACATCATGTGGCCGCTGCGCTTCGTGATGCCGCATGACCAGGGACAGCGCCCGGCCTGGCTGATCCGTTTGGGCATGTTCCTCTACGATCACCTGGCCCGGCGCGAACTGCTGCCGGGTTCGCGTGCATTGGATTTGCGTCGCCACGTCTCGGGTGCACCGTTGAAAGCGCAGTTCACGCGTGGCTTCGTCTATTCCGATGGCTGGGTCGATGATGCACGGCTGGTGGTGCTGAACGCCATGGATGCCGCCGAAAAAGGCGCGCACATCATGACCCGCACCCGCTGCGAATCGCTCACGCGCCAGGACAACGGCTGGCAAGCGGTACTGCGCCGTGAAGATGGCCATGCCATGCAGGTGCGCGCACGCTGCGTGGTCAATGCCGCCGGCCCGTGGGTGGCGCAGTTCCTGGGCGGTGCGGCCCACGTGCATTCGAGCAAGTCGGTGCGCCTGGTCAAGGGCAGCCACATCGTGGTGCCACGCCTGTTCGAACACGATCACGCCTACATCTTCCAGAACCCGGATGGCCGCATCGTCTTCGCCATTCCCTACGAGCAGGACTTCACGCTCATCGGGACCACCGATATCGAGTATCAGGGCCGGGTGGAAGACGTGGCCATCTCCGAGGATGAGACGGCTTATCTCTGCCAGCTCGCCAATCGCTATTTCGAGAAGCCCATTACGCCGGCCGACGTGGTGTGGTCGTATTCAGGCGTGCGTCCGCTGCTGGAAGACGCAGCCGCCGACGCCTCGGCCGTCACGCGCGACTACCAGCTCGACCTGAACACGCAAGGCGCCCCGCTGCTCTCCATCTTCGGCGGCAAGATCACCACCTTCCGCAAGCTGGCCGAGGAAGCGGTGGACATGATCGCGCCGGTACTGGGCAACCAGCGCGGCGCGTGGACTGAACACGGCTGCCTGCCGGGTGGCGACCTGTATGGTGCGCAGCCGTCCAATCGTTCGGTGCGCCAATTCGGTCACTACGTGGAAGGCTTGCAGCAGCAGTATCCGTGGCTGCCCGCCACATTGTTGCAACGCTATGCGCGTGCCTATGGCAGCCGCACGCACGCGCTGCTGGAAGGAAGAAAGAACTTGGAAGAGATGGGAGAAGAAATCCTGGGCGGGCTCTATGCCGCCGAGGTGGACTACTTGTTGCGCCACGAATGGGCCACCAATGCGGCCGACATCCTGTGGCGGCGTTCCAAGCTCGGCCTGCATTTCCCCAAGGGCAGCGAGGCCGTGCTGGACGCCTGGCTGGCCGCGCGCGGCGGCCAGTCTTCAGGTCAGGAACCACCCGCCGAAGCGGGCGAGCTGCTTCAGGCAGCCAGCAGGTAAGCACCCACGGCGGCGATACCGACGCCGCCGATGCGCACCACGCGGTCAGCCATCTGCTTGCCTGCGATCAGGCCGATACCCAGGCCGGCGGCATGCAGCAGTGCGGTGGCGGCGATGAAGCCGGCACCGTACAGGGCGGCCGAGCTGCCGTGCGGCAGTTCAGCGCCGTGTGCGTAGCCATGGAACATCGCGAAGACCGACACCACCAGCGTGCTGCCCCACAGCGGCAGGCGCACGGCAAAGGCGATCAGCAGGCCCAGCACCGCCACCGAAGCGGCGATACCGGTTTCCACGGCCGGCATCTGCAGGCCGGCGAAGGCCAGCAAGGCGCCAGCCACCATCATCAGCGGGAAGGCCAGCGGCAGCACCCACAGGGCGCGCTGCTTGTTCTGTGCCGCCCACAGGCCCACGGCCAGCATGGCCAACAGGTGGTCGATGCCCGAGAACGGGTGGGCGAAGCCGGCCGCCATGCTGGCCGAGGCATCCATGGTGGAACCCGGATGGCCGGGGTGCGCCAGGGCAGTGCCGGCCGCCAGTGCGGTGACGGCCAGAACGCCCAGGCGGGCGCGGGTCTTGGTCGAGAGGGTCAACATGTTTTCTCCTTGGGCTGATACGGCAGATTCTTGAATCGGGGAAGTGACGCGGTTCAGGTTCAGTTCTTCGGCTTCTCGTCCAGCAAGCCCTGCTTGCGGATGTATTCGATGACCTTCTCCACCCCGTCGCCACTGCGCAGGTTGGTGAACACGAAGGGGCGTTCGCCGCGCATGCGCTTGGCATCGGCCGCCATGATATCCAGATTTGCGCCCACATAGGGCGCCAGGTCAGTCTTGTTGATGATGAGCAGATCCGAGCGGGTGATGCCGGGGCCGCCCTTGCGCGGAATCTTTTCGCCGCCGGCCACGTCGATCACGTAGATGGTCAGGTCCGACAGTTCCGGGCTGAAGGTGGCGGCCAGGTTGTCGCCGCCCGACTCCACCAGGATCAGGTCCAGGTCCGGGAAATCGGCGCTCATGCGGGCGATCGCTTCCAGGTTGATGGAGGCATCCTCGCGGATGGCGGTGTGCGGGCAGCCGCCGGTCTCCACCCCCATCAGGCGTTCTGCCGGCAGCGCATCGGCGCGCAGCAGGATTTCCATGTCTTCCTTGGTGTAGATGTCATTGGTGATGACGGCCATGTCGTAATGGTCGCGCATGCGCTTGCACAGCATTTCGCACAGCGCCGTCTTGCCGGAACCGACCGGGCCGCCGATGCCCACGCGCAGCGGATTGGAAGTGGAGTTGCTCATGGTTGGTCTCTTGATCTCTTGGTCGTGTTGGAACGAAAACGATATAAACGATATAAATAATCAGGAACGATAGATGCGGCTGTACTGCACCTCATGCTGCATCGACAGCAGCGACAGGCCCGGTGCCCAGTTGCACAGCTCGTCATCCTCCAGCGTCAGCGCGGTGGCCGCGGCCTTTTCCAGTTCAGGCTGCAGCGACAGCAGGATACGCTGCCCCGCCACCTGGCCCAGCGGCACCGTCTTCACGCAGGCCAGCACCTGGTTCTCGGCCCAGGCGAACAGCATGCCCAGCACCGCTGCCTCGCGCGGCACCTGCAGGGCCACGGTAGCAAAGGCCAGGGAGGTGGGCAGCGGCAGTTCCGGCTGCGCCTGCAGGATGGCCAGCAAGGCCTCATCGCCCAGCTTCAGGTCGGTCGCCAGTTTGCCCAGCGAATAGCCCATCTGAATGGTTTCGGCACGAAACTCTGAAGTATCGCGGGCCGCGATAAAGCGTTCGGTCCACAACGTGACCTTTTCTGCATCACGGGCCTCGAAGGCCGCTACCAGCCTCGCAAAGATGGGGGCCTCGAAACGCGCCACCACTTCATGCAGCGCATGGCCGATCCAGGCACGGGCCGTGGCTTCGCTGCCCACGCGCCCACACTCGATGGCCGCCTCCAGCCCTTGCGAATAGCTGTACGCACCGATCGGCAAGGACGGGCTGCTCAGTTGCAGCAGATGCAGCAAGGCGGCAGCTTGCATGGGGTCAGCCCTCTTCCTTCTTGTCGCCGGGACGATGGATTTTCTGGCGCAGCGGAATCGGTGCCAGCGGATTGTGGTGATGGTCATCGCCATGATGGTGATGGCCGCCACCATAGGCGCCCGCTTCCGGCTCGAAGGCCGCCAGTTCTTCGCTCACTCGCGCACCCAGCCCTTCCAGCATTTCCTTCAACACCGGGTCCTTGCGGATGCGCAGGAAACCGACGCCGCCTTCGTGCCCCACATGCGCCTGGGTGTGACGATTGCCGAGGTGGAAGGCGCAACGCAGCAGCAGGTGCGCATCGGCGGCATCGACGCGATAGGTCGCTTCGGCCTTGGCGATGATCTTGACCACGCGGCCATCATCGCCGCGCAGCAGGTCACCATCGCGCAGCACCGTACCGCGCACGGTGAACACCGCCACGTCTTCACCGGAACGCAGGGTGGCACGCAGGCGGCTCTTCTCGCGCTGGTCATAGGGCAGTTCCAGTTCGCCGTCGATCTGCTCGGCCTGGGCTATCTTGGTATTGAGAGTGAGCATGAAAAAATCTAATGAAAATCAGAACAGGAAATAACGTTGTGCCAGCGGCAGCGAGACCGCCGGTTCGCACACCAGCAGCTCGCCATCGGCGCGCACTTCATAGGTCTCGGAATCGACTTCCATCTTCGGCGTGGCACCGTTGTGGATCATGTCGCGCTTGCGCAGGTTGCGCATGTTCTTCACGGCCACCACCGGCTTGTTGAGTTTGAGCTGTTCACCGATGCCGGCATCGAAGGCCGCCTGCGAGACGAAGGTCATCGAGGTCTTCAAGCCACCGCCATAGGCACCGAACATCATCCGGTAATGTACCGGCTGCGGGGTCGGGATGGAGGCATTGGGGTCACCCATCTGGGCGGCCGCAATCATGCCGCTCTTGAGGATCATCGAAGGCTTGGCCCCGAAGAAGGCCGGCTTCCACAGCACGATGTCGGCGATCTTGCCCACTTCCAGCGAGCCCACCACGTGCGAGATGCCGTGGGTGATGGCCGGGTTGATGGTGTACTTGGCGATGTAGCGCTTGATGCGGAAGTTGTCGTTGCGCGAGGTATCTTCCTTGAGCGAACCGCGCTGCACCTTCATCTTGTGCGCGGTCTGCCAGGTACGCAGGATGACTTCGCCCACGCGGCCCATGGCCTGCGAGTCGGAAGACATCATCGAGATCGCGCCGATGTCATGCAGGATGTCTTCGGCGGCGATGGTCTCGCGGCGGATGCGCGATTCGGCAAAGGCGATGTCTTCGGCGATGGCCGGGTCCAGGTGATGGCAGACCATCAGCATGTCCAGGTGTTCGTCCAGCGTATTGACGGTGAAGGGACGCGTCGGATTGGTCGAGGACGGCAGCACATTGCCCTCGCCCACGGCCGCGATGATGTCCGGTGCATGGCCGCCGCCCGCGCCTTCGGTGTGGAAGGTGTGGATGGTACGGTCCTTGAAGGCCGCGAGCGTGTGCTCCAGGAAGCCGCCCTCATTGAGCGTATCGGTATGGATAGCCACCTGGATATCCATGCGGTCGGCCACCGTCAGGCAGTTGTCGATGGCGGCAGGCGTCGAGCCCCAGTCCTCGTGCAGCTTCAGGCCGATGGCGCCGGCGCGGATCTGCTCTTCCAGCGGCAGCGGCAGGCTGACGTTGCCCTTGCCGAGGAAACCGAGGTTCATCGGGAAGGCGTCTGCAGCGGCCAGCATGGAATGAATGTGCCAGGGACCGGGCGTGCAGGTGGTAGCGGCCGTGCCGACGGCCGGACCGGTGCCGCCGCCCAGCATGGTGGTGACGCCGCTCATGAGCGCTTCCTCGATCTGCTGCGGACAGATGAAGTGGATGTGGCTGTCGATGCCGCCGGCTGTGACGATCATGCCTTCACCGGCGATGATCTCGGTGGCACCGCCAATGGCCATAGTGACGCCGGGCTGGATGTCGGGATTGCCGGCCTTGCCGATGCCGGCAATCTTGCCGGACTTGATGCCGATATCGGCCTTGACGATGCCCCAGTGATCGACGATGAGCGCATTGGTGATGACGGTATCCATCACCTCGGCATGGGGGCGCTGCGACTGGCCCATGCCGTCGCGGATCACCTTGCCGCCGCCGAATTTCACTTCCTCGCCATAGACCGTGTAATCCTTCTCCACTTCCAGGAACAGTGCGGTATCGGCCAGGCGCACGCGGTCGCCGACGGTGGGGCCGAACATTTCGGCATAGGCCGAACGGGAAATCTTGCTCATTGGGTTTGCCCCTTCTTGACGTTGCCATGCCGGGCCTTCAGCTTGCCCATCACCAGTGCATTGAAGCCGTAGACGCGGCGGTCCCCTGCCAGCGCCACCAGTTCCACCGTGCGTTCCTGACCGGGCTCGAAGCGCACTGCGGTCCCGGCCGCGATGTTCAAGCGCATGCCATAGGCCGCTTCACGTTCGAAGCGCAGTGCCGGATTGGTTTCGTAGAAATGGAAGTGGGAGCCGACCTGGATGGGACGGTCGCCGCTGTTGGCCACCGTCACCGTCACGGTGGGGCGGCCGACGTTGAGTTCGATGTCGCCGGGTTCGACCAGCATTTCGCCTGGAATCATGACGCGCTCCTCAAGGAATCGGATGGTGGACGGTGACCAGCTTGCTGCCATCGGGGAAGGTGGCTTCGACCTGGATGTCGGGGATCATCTCGGGCACGCCTTCCATGACATCGTCGCGGGTCAGGATGGTGGTCCCCTCGGACATCAGCTCGGCCACGGTCTTGCCATCGCGTGCGCCTTCCATGATGGCGGCGGTGATCAGCGCCACCGCTTCCGGATAGTTGAGCTTGAGGCCACGGGCCTTGCGGCGCTCGGCCAGCAGCGCGGCGGTGAAGATGAGCAGCTTGTCTTTTTCTCTTGGTGTCAGTTCCATGTTGGCTCCTGGCCGTTGGATGGCCTTCAGGTTCTATAACGCAGGGCGAGGCTTGATTCAGTTTTCCTGATGCAGCGTTTTACGTCGTATTCATGTATTCCAGATGCGCGGAATGGCCGCCGGCTTGCCGGTGACCGCCGGGCGCAGCACATGCCAGGCCGCATGCAGCCACTGCCGCGCCACCAGGCTGGATGGCCCCATGTAGCGCGCGATCAGCACCTGCTTCATCAGCGTGGCACCGCTGCGCCCTTCCAGCTGCAGGGCGCCGATGGTGTCGCGCAGCCGTCCGAGGAGCGCCGCATCCATGCCATCGCCCACGGCGATCAGGGTGCCGCAGATGGTCTGCCCGTCCAGCGCCAGCGGGCCTTGCATGGCCCCTGCCTCGGCCTGCAGGCGGCCCTGCTCGAACCACACCAGCTTGCCGCCACGGCGGATGCTGGTACGCTGGCTGACGGCACCGGTGTTGAAGGTTTCGCCCGAGGCGGTGCGGCCGAAGCAGAGGATTTCCGCACCCAGGTAAGCCGCGTCGGCGGCCAGGGTCACTTCATGTTCCATGCGCACGTCGGCGCCATCGAAGAAGATGGTTTCCTGCGGCAGCCATTCCAGCGTGGCTCCGGCTGCCGCATCGAGCCTGACGGCCTGGCGCGAGGACTGGCCATTGGCGCGATACCACTTGCCCGCACCGGGCGTGGTCAGCAGCGCATGGGCGCGCGCGCCGACCTCGGCGGTGATGGAGAGCTGGTCGCCACCGACGATGCCGCCCGGCGGGTGGACGATGATGGCGTGGCAGATGGAGGGATCTTCGGGATAGAGCGGCTTCTGCACGCGCAGGGGGCCGAAGTGCTGGCGGCGCATGAGGCGCGTCGTGCCCTTGTCGTCGGCAAAGCCCAGCGCCAGGCGTGCCTGGTCCGGCGCATGCCGCAGGGGCGCGCCTGGTGTCGCGGGGGCCGGCATGCTGGCGGGTTCCGGATGGCCGGGGAGTCGTTTCATACCTGGTTCTTCATTGCGTGGAAGGCGGCGTGTGCAAGCGGACTGCCTGGCCGCGAACATGCGACTTTATAGCAGACCCGCTGCAAACGCGCAGCTTCGTCTTGTGCCTCGCTCCCCGTTCGGACTGAGTAGGCCCGCAGGGCCGTATCGAAGGCGCTGTGCCGGGCGCAACCTTGGAGCGCCTTCGATACGCCGCTGCGCGGCTACTCAGTCCGAACGGTTTCTGCTGGACATCCTTCGGTCACACCGCCAGATGCTTCTTTACGTCCTCGCCATCCATCTGATCCTGGGTGCCGGCCGCGACCACTTCGCCGCGCGACATCACCACGAAGGTATCGGCCAGTTCGCGGGCGAAGTCGAAATACTGCTCGCACAGCAGGATGCCGATGTCACCGCGCTGGCGCAGCAGGCTGATGACGCGGCCGATGTCCTTGATGATGGAGGGCTGGATGCCTTCGGTCGGTTCATCCAGGATGATCAGCTTGGGCTCGGCCAGCAGTGCCCGGGCGATGGCCAGCTGCTGCTGTTGGCCGCCGGAAAGATCGCCGCCGCGACGATGCAGCATTTCCTTCAGCACCGGGAAGAGTTCATAGACCTCGCCCTTGATGGTGGAGGCACGGCGGCCCGACAGCGTAGCCATGCCCATGAGCATGTTTTCTTCCACCGTCAGGCGCGCGAAGATCTCGCGTCCCTGCGGCACGTAGGCGATGCCCAGCTTGGCACGCTGGTGCGGCTTGAGACGGGTGATGTCCTGGCCTTCGAAGCTGACGTTGCCCTTGGCCACCGGCAGCACGCCCATCAGGCATTTCAGGAGCGTGGTCTTGCCCACGCCATTGCGGCCCAGCAGCGACAAAACTTTGCCCTTCTGCACATCGAGCGAGACGCCGCGCAGCGTATGCGCAGCGCCGTAGTACTGGTTCAGTTCATTGACTTGCAGCATGGATGATGGTCTCCGCTCTTATCGTCCCAGGTAGACTTCGATGACGCGTTCGTTGGATTGCACCTGGCGCATGTTGCCTTCGGCCAGCACCGATCCTTCGTGCAGCACGGTCACCTTGCCGCCTTGGGCGATCTCTTCGACGAAGCCCATGTCGTGTTCCACCACCATGATGGAATGCTTGCCGCGCAGCTCGTTCAACAGCTCGGCGGTGCGCGCGGTCTCGGCGTCGGACATGCCGGCCACCGGTTCGTCCAGCAGCAGCAGCTGCGGCTCCTGCATCAACAGCATGCCGATTTCCAGCCACTGCTTCTGCCCGTGCGAGAGCAGGCCGGCGACGCGATGTTCCTGGCCGTTCAGCCGGATCAGCTTGAGGATTTCCTCGATCTTGCCGATCTGCTCCGAGGACAGGCGCGCAAAGAGCGTGGTCTTGACGCGTTTGTCCATCTTCATCGCCAGTTCCAGGTTCTCGAACACGGTGTGCTGCTCGAACACGGTCGGGCGCTGGAACTTGCGGCCGATGCCCGCGTGGGCGATCTCGTATTCGGTCATCTTGGTCAGGTCGATGGTCTGGCCGAAGAAGGCGGTACCGGCGGTGGGCCGGGTCTTGCCGGTGATGACGTCCATCATCGTGGTCTTGCCCGCGCCATTGGGACCGATGATGCAGCGCAGTTCACCGACCGAAATATCCAGGTTCAGGTTGTTGATGGCCTTGAAGCCATCGAAGGACACCGTGATGTTTTCCAGATAGAGAATGGCACCGTGGGTGGTATCGACGCCTTCGGGTTTGATGCGTTCGTAGGATGCGCCGTGGTCGGCGCGGGGCGTGTCGACGTTACCGCCCAGGCCGCCGATGGCGACTGGATTCTTGCCGGGTTCGATGGCACTCATGCGGCCTCCTTGGATGCGCTGCCCTCAGCGGACGCGGCATCGCGTTTCTTGAATTTCTGCACCAGGCCCAGGATGCCCTGCGGCAGGAACAGCGTGACCAGGATGAAGATCAGCCCCAGCGCATACAGCCACAGGTCCGGGAAGGCTGCAGTGAACCAGCTCTTCAGGCCATTGACCGTGAAGGCGCCGATGATCGGTCCGATCAGCGTGCCACGGCCACCGACGGCCGCCCAGATCACCATCTCGATGGAGTTGGCCGGCGACATCTCGGAAGGATTGATGATGCCCACCTGTGGCACGTACAGGGCACCGGCGATGCCGCAGATCACGGCCGACAGCGTCCACACGAAGAGCTTGAACCACAGCGGGTTGTAGCCGATGAACATGAGGCGCGATTCGGAATCGCGCACGCCCTGCAGCACGCGGCCCAGCTTGGAGGTGACGATCATGCGGCACAGGACCAGGGCACCGAACAGCAGCGCCAGCGTCACCAGATACAGCACCGCCTTGGTGGCCGGTGCGGTGATGGTGAAGCCGAGGATGCGCTTGAAGTCGGTGAAGCCGTTGTTGCCGCCGAAGCCGGTATCGTTGCGGAAGAACAGCAGCATGAAGGCGAAGGTCATCGCTTGCGTGATGATGGAGAAATACACGCCCTTGATGCGCGAACGGAACGCAAAGTAGCCGAACACGAAGGCCAAGAGACCCGGCACCAGCACCACCAGCAGCATGGAGAACCAGAAGTGGTCGGTCATCCACCAGTACCAGGGATAGGCCTTCCAGTTCAGGAACACCATGAAGTCAGGCAGGTTGCTCTGGTACACGCCGTCACGGCCGATGGCGCGCATCAGGTACATGCCGTGGGCGTATCCGCCCAGTGCGAAGAAAACGCCATGCCCCAGCGAGAGGATGCCCGTGTAGCCCCATACCAGGTCCAGGGCCAGCGCGGCCATGGCATAGCACATGAACTTTCCGACCAGAGCGACGGTGTAGGAGGACACGTGCAGTGCGCTATCGGCGGGGAACAGCAGGTTACAGACCGGCAGCAGTGCCAGCACGATGGTGCAGATGACGATGCCGGTCCAGGACGGGCGATTGAACAGCGAGGGGCGCATGATCATGGTGCTCATTCCACGCTCCTTCCCTTGAGTGCGAAGAGACCTTGCGGACGCTTCTGGATGAATACGATGATGAAGACCAGGATGGCGATCTTGGCCAGCACGGCACCGGCCATCGGTTCCAGGAATTTGTTGACTTCGCCCAGGCCGAAGGCTGCGATGACGGTCCCGGCCAGCTGGCCCACGCCACCCAGCACCACCACCATGAACGAGTCGACGATGTAACCCTGCCCCAGGTCGGGACCGACGTTGCCCAGCTGCGAGAGCGCCACGCCACCGAGACCGGCGATGCCGCAACCGAGACCGAAGGTCATCATGTCGATCTTGCCGGTGGACACGCCCACGCAGTCAGCCATGCGACGGTTCTGCGTGACGGCGCGCACGAACAGGCCCAGGCGGGTCTTGTTCAGGATCAGCCACACCGCGAACACTACGAAGAGCGCGAAGAACACGATCACGATGCGGTTGTAGGAGAGCACCAGCGAACCCAGCAC
The DNA here is from genome assembly GCF_004367745.1 of Herbaspirillum huttiense. Lineage (GTDB taxonomy): Bacteria > Pseudomonadota > Gammaproteobacteria > Burkholderiales > Burkholderiaceae_D > Herbaspirillum > Herbaspirillum huttiense. The sequence goes on along the minus strand of NZ_CP037993.1, from coordinate 5,573,779 downwards.
GGTCACGCCGCCCGACATCCAGCTCGGGTTGGCCACTTCCACGTTCTGCGCACCGAAGATGGAGCGCACACCTTGCATCAGCATCAGGCTGATGCCCCAGGTGCAGAGCAGGGTTTCCAGTGGACGGCCATAGAGCCAGCGGATCACCAGGCGCTCCAGCGCGATGCCGACGGCCGCGGCCACGATGAAGGCGGCCGGCAGTGCCACCACCAGATACGCATCGATGGCGCCGGGGAAGAACTTGCGGAACACCAGCTGGCATACGTAGGTGGTGTAGGCACCGATCATCAGCAGCTCACCGTGGGCCATGTTGATGATGCCCATGAGGCCGAAGGTGATGGCCAGGCCCAGTGCGGCCAGCAGCAGCACGCTGCCCAGCGAGACGCCATAGAACAGCTTGCCGGCGAAGTCGACGATGGCCAGGTGGCGGTCCAGCGCGGAGAGCGTGCGGACTGCTTCGATGCGGACGCCTTCATCAGCTTCGACGTAGGAGCCATCGGGATTCTTGGCCAGCATGTTTTCCAGCACCGGCTTGAGGGACGCATTGGTGGTCTCGGCCAGTTTCTTGACGGCCGCGCGGCGTGCCGCCGGGTCGGCCGAATGCAGGTTGGCGGTGGCTTGCACCTGCTGCAGCACGTCCTTGATCTGCGGATCGCTTTCCTTGGCGAGCGCTTTTTCGATCAGCGGGATCTGCGCCGGGTCGGCATTCTTGAGCAATTCACCGGCGGCGGCCAGGCGCTGGTCGCGCTGAGGTGAGAGCAGCTTCAGGCCCGAGAGCGCGCCATCGACAGCACCGCGCAGGCGGTTGTTGACGGTGATGCCTTCGGCGTCATCTGGCGCCGGGCCGGTCTGGTCATTGGCCGGATTGAACGCCTTGCCCGCGTCGTCGACGATGAGCACGTCACCGGCGGGGGTGACGTAGAGCGCGTCGCTGTTCAAGGCGTTGAGGATCTTGAGCGCGTCTTCATTGGCCAGCGCAGCAATCTGGTTGACGGCGTCGATACGCGCGTCGGGGTCGTCTCCGCCAAGGGGCTTGAGCAGGGCCGGATCGATGGCTGCGAACGCCCCCAGGGCGTGGACGCAAAGCCAGGTCGCGAGCAGCCCGCGTAGGAACTGGATGGCTGGTTTCATGGTCGGTGTGCGCCTCGAAGCGCGGGCCGGTCAATAGGCTGGCCGGAGCGAGTCGTCGGGCGGTTTTCTTGTGGAGGGAGATGCATCGGGGCGGACGGAGCGCCTTCGATACGCCGCTGACGCGGCTACTCAGGGCGAACGGTCTGTAGATTGTGCAACAAAAACCCGTTCGGACTGAGTAGCCGCAGCGCGGCGTATCGAAGGCGCTCCGAAGAACGCCATGAACTACAACAACAACCGCAAGCTTAGTTCTTCTGCTTGCTTTCGTTGCCCGGGATGTACGGGCTCCAGGGTTGTGCGCGGATGGTGGTCTTGGTCTTGTAGACCACGTTGAACTGACCGTCCGCCTTGATTTCGCCGATCATGACGGGCTTGTGCAGGTGGTGGTTGGTCTTGTCCATTTCCAGCGTGTAGCCCGACGGTGCCTTGTAGGTCTGGCCGCCCATGGCGGCGATCACCTTGTCGGTGTCGGTGGACTTGGCCTTTTCCACGGCCTGTGCCCACATGTGGATGCCGACGTAGGTGGCTTCCATCGGGTCGTTGGTCACGACGGTATCGGCGTTGGGCAGGTTCTTGGCCTTGGCGTATTCCTTCCACTTCTTGATGAAGGCGGTGTTGACCGGATTCTTCACCGATTCGAAGTAGTTCCAGGCGGCCAGGTGGCCCACCAGCGGCTTGGTATCGACACCGCGCAGTTCTTCTTCACCCACCGAGAACGCCACCACCGGCACGTCGGTCGCCTTCAGGCCGGCGTTGCCCAGTTCCTTGTAGAAGGGCACGTTGGAGTCGCCGTTGATGGTCGAGATCACGGCCGTCTTGCCACCTGCGGAGAACTTCTTGATGTTGGCCACGATGGTCTGGTAATCGGAGTGGCCGAACGGGGTGTAGACCTCGTCGATGTCGGAGTCCTTCACACCCTTGCTGTGCAGGAAGGCGCGCAGGATCTTGTTGGTGGTGCGCGGGTAGACGTAGTCGGTGCCCAGCAGCACGAAGCGCTTGGCGCCGCCGCCTTCCTTGGACATCAGGTATTCCACGGCGGGAATGGCTTGCTGGTTGGGGGCAGCACCGGTGTAGAAGACGTTCTTCTCCAGTTCTTCACCTTCGTACTGCACCGGGTAGAACAGCAGGCTGTTCAGTTCCTTGAAGACCGGCAGCACCGACTTGCGCGACACCGAAGTCCAGCAGCCGAAGACCACCGAGACCTTGTCCTGGGAGATCAGCTGGCGGGCCTTTTCGGCGAACAGCGGCCAGTTCGAGGCGGGGTCGACCACCACCGGTTCGAGCTTCTTGCCCATCACGCCGCCGGCGGCGTTGATTTCGTCGATGGTCATCAGGGCCACGTCCTTCAGGGACGTTTCGGAAATCGCCATGGTGCCCGACAGCGAGTGCAGGATACCGACCTTGATGGTGTCGGCAGCGAAGGCCGAAGGCAGCCAGGAGGATGCGGCCAGTGCGAATGCGCCCAGAGCGGTGGCTTTCAGTACGGTACGACGTGACATGTGGTGCTCCCTCGAGAAAAGTTTTGGAAGATTTTTTTCACTGCCCAGTCGCTTTAGCAGATTGCGTGCCAATGCCCCGCCAAGGGCCTGCGGGCTGCATCAAAGCGGGGCGGGGAGGGGCGCGGTGCGGGAAGAATGTTGTCAGGCACGCCAGGATTGCGCACCAAAGCCGAGCGCCATTGTCAACAGTCTCATGTCGCTGCGGCAACACTCACCAGCCTGGCGCTCGGTTGTGCGCGATCTTGGTGCGCCGCGCAAAGCGCCAGTGGAGGCGGGTTTGCGGCAGGTGGCTCAACTTCCTGAGGGGTGAGACGGATTGTTCACAATAATGAGCACATCGTGAATGATGAAGCGCCAGGCGGCGTGATCCATTGCGGTGCCTGCCTGGCGCTTGGGGTGGTTCAGATGGTCCTGGCGGACCACCCTGCGGCGCGGGATCAGCGCAACAGCACGTGCTGCATGAACTGGCGCAAGGGGAATTCGATCATGTTCTGCAGGGTCACCGGCAACTCCAGCGGCCGCATGATCATCTTGATGGTGGTTTCGGGCTTGAGATTGACGCGCACGGTACGGCTCATGCGCGAGGCCAGTTCCTTCACGCGTGCCGGATCGGCGGCCAGTTCCGGCTTGTACACCATCACCACGTGGCGGATGGCGCAATCGGCGTCTTCGCTCTTCAGTTCCAGGGTGCGCCGGCTGAGGGTGCCGAAGACGCGCGAGCGGCCGATGTTTTCTTCGCGGCGATAGCGGCGGAAGTACTGGTAGAAATGCTTGTAGTGATTGACCTCGTCATTGGCGATGAGTCCGGCCAGGTGCTTCAGGACCGGCTCGTCGGTGGCCCGCGCCAGCGCCCGGTAGTAGGTGGAGGTGCCGGTCTCGACCACGCAGCGCGCGGCCAGTTCCTGGGCCCGCGTGGGTTCGAGCAGTTCGACCTTGCAGTATTGCGAATATTCGTCAAGGAAGCCCTGATAGGCGCGCGGCCAGTCGAACTCCGGCCAGACATGCTCGACATAGGCGCGCAGGGCCGCGCCGTGCTGCAGCTCTTCCTGTTCCCACTGCTCGCGCAACCAGGTCTCGACCTCGGCATCGCCTTTGTAGAATTCCACCAGGTTGTGGGTGTAGAGGTCGGAACCGCTTTCGACGAAGGAGGCGCAGGCCACCAGGTAGAACAGATCTTCATCCTGCCGCACCCGCTCGCGGTCGATGCGGCTCAGGTCGATGTCATCGATGGTCCAGTGTTTTTTTTCTTGGCGACTCGGGTTCATCTGCTATACCTCTCTTCTCAAAGTGATGGTGGGCATAGCGATATGATGCAGCGCGATGACATTGGTTCAGGGCCGCCGCCGGCGTCTTGACGCAACTTTGCAAAGCGTCGCGCGACGTCAGCATTTCGTCAGGTGGGCCGGTCCGGGCGACTCTACCCGATCACAGGTTGCTGGTAGCGTCACTGCCCAGCACCACGCGGTTGCGGCCCTGGTACTTGGCGTGATACAGCGCCTGGTCGGCCACGCGCAGCAGTTGTTCGGCGCTGGTGTGCTCATCCGGCTGCAGCGAGGCCACGCCGATGCTGGCCGTGATGTAGCCGAAGGGCGAATCGGCATGCGGCAGCTTGAGTTCGAAGATGGCCTGGCAGATGTGCTCGGCCTGCTGCAGGGCATGGGCGGTATCGCTCTCGGCGATGATGACGCAGAACTCCTCGCCGCCATAGCGTGCTACCAGGTCGGTAGCGCGGCGCGAACTCTTCTGCAGCACGCGCGCCACGATGCGCAGGCACTCATCCCCTGCCACGTGGCCGTAGCGGTCGTTGTATTTCTTGAAGTAATCCACGTCCAGCATCAGGAGCGCCAGCGCATGGCCGGAGCGCACCGAGCGCCGCAGCTCGCTGTCGAGTACCTCGTCGAAGCGACGCCGGTTGGCCACCCCGGTCAGGCCATCGGTGGCCGACAGCGCTTCCAGCTTGCGGTTGGCCAGCTCCAGTTCGCGCGTGCGGCGGGCGACCTGATCTTCCAGTTCTTCCTTGTTCTGCTGCAGCTTGCCGGCCATCTCGTTGAACTTGCGCGAGAGGATGGCGATCTCGTCGCCGCCGGCCTGTTCCACGCGCACCGTGGTATCGCCGCTGCCGGCTTCCTTCATGGCGCCCACCAGGCGCTGCAGGGGCACGCTGATACTGCGCGCGATCAGCGCCGAGAGGAACAGCGAAGCGGCAAAGCACAGCAGGCCGATGGCGATGATCTTGTCGCGCACCGAGCGGGTATCGGCATTGAGCTTGTCGCTCGGCGTGGCGCTGACTACCCACCACGAGGTGTGCGGCAACTGGGCGATGGCGGCGTAGTAGCGCGTCTTGTCAGCACGTGTATAGGCGATGAAATCGCTGGTGCGGCGTTGTCCCACGCTGGCCGTGATGCCTTCCAGCAGGGCCGGGTCGGCGCTGCTGAAGCTGGTGTCGCGTCCCTGCACGACCACCGTGCCATCGCTCGCATCGACGATGAACAGACTGGAGTCATAGCCCAGGTCCACACCCTCGAAGATGCTGAAGAAGTAGCTCGGCCGCACACCGACGAAGAGCACGCCGGCAGCGCGGTTGTTGCCGGTGAAGCGGATCTCGCGCAGCATGGCCACGCTCTTCTGGCCATGGCCGCCGTTGTAGAGCGTCCACCAGCCGCGTCCGCCGAGGTCCGGCGCCTCCTCCGCCACGCGGGTGATGTTGCTGGCCAGCGGCGCAAAGATCTGCGGATCGATGACCTGGCGCTTGCGGTCCAGCAGGTATTTCTGGTTCACGTCCGGCAGCGATCCATAGGTGTCCAGCAGCACGCGCGCCACACCGCTGCGGGCCGCGGCACTGGTGGCTTCGTCGCCGCTGTAATAGTCGCCCAGCAGGCGCTGCAGCTTGTCGGAGAGCGCCAGCTCCTCGCTGGTGTCCTCGATCTTTTCCATGCGCAGCATCAGATTCTGCGAGATCTGCTTGACCACCTGGACCGAGTAGGTGCGCACCTTCTCCTGTGTCGCGCGGGTGGTCTCGCGATAGGCCAGCAGGCCCGAGATCACCAGCGGCACCAGCGAGACCAGGATGAAGGAATTGATGAGCCGGTAGCGGATTTCGATCTTGCGCAGGAAACCCAGCCAGAAAAAGTCGAGCCGTTTTTTCATCGAACGCGCTCCCTTACCTGGCCGACAGGCGTGCCTGTTCGGTGATGGAATCCTGCAGCAGGCGCGCGGCCCGCGCCGGGGTCTGGCTGCCCGACAGCACGCTATGCAGGAGCGGATGCAGGACGTCGATGGTATTGACCGGCAGCACCGAGTAATACAGTCCCGGTGCATTGCTGGCGGCGGCATCGCGCGTCATCTGGTCGACCAGCGCGAAGAGTGCGGGATCGCCTTTCACATCGGCCGCGATCACGCGGAACGGCGGAATGTTCTGCCGCTTGGCTTGCCAGATCGGCATCCCCGGACCGTAGAGGAAGTCCAGGAACTGCACCGCAGCCTGCCGTTGCCGCGCGCCGCTGCGCTGGGCTACCGCAAAACCGGTCTCGCTGCCCAGCACCGGTTTGAGCGGCTGGCCCTTGTCATTCCATGGCGGCACGAACACGCCTACCCGCATGCCGCGCGCATTCATCAGCGTGCCGGCGGCCCAGCTGCCCTGGAAGGTCATCGCCGCGCGGCCTTCGGCGAACTGGCGCAGGGTCGTGTCGTAGCCGGCGCGCAGACAGTCGGCCTGCACCATTTTCTGGTCCACCAGCGTACGCAGGCGCGCAAAGATGGCCGCGCCGTCCGCATTGTCCAGCTGCAGGGTGCCATTGGCGATGCGGGCGCGCCAGTCGGGGACCTTGGCTGCGATCTGGTTGGCGAAGCCGTAGCTGAAGGGACCATTGCCCAGCATGTTGGGGAAGCCACCCGGCAGCGCCAGCGGCACCAGGCCGGCCTTGCGCAGTGCGGCGCCGGCCGCAAGGAAGGACTCAAAGTCGGCTGGTGGCGCAGTGATGCCGGCGCGGTCGAACATGTCGCGGTTGTAGTAGATCAGCGTGGTGGCCACGCCCGAGGGAATGCCATAGCGCCGCCCGCCCGGCGAGGTCCATTCGCGTTGCAGGACCTCCAGCATGTTGCCCCAGGCCTGGGTATCGCCGATGTCGGCCAGCAAGCCCTGGTCCGCCAGGGTCGCCGTATACGGATTGGCGTTGACCGAGACGATGTCGGGCAGGCTGTCGGTGGCGGCGCGCGGTTTGAGGTTTTCTTCGACGGAATTGCCGATCATGAATTGCAGGTTGATCCGCACCTCGGGATGCTTGAGCGAGAAGGCATCGGCCACGCGATGCATTTCCTCGGACCAGTCGGGTGCCCAGACCAGCGCGGTGAGCACCACCGGTTCGGCGGCTGCGGTGGCCCTGGCAGCGCTGTCGTCGCCACGCTCGCAAGCCGTCAGCAGGAGTGCTGACGCCACCCCCGCGATGAAGATTCCGAGTCCGCGCTTGGCGTACCCTGTCATGCCTGACTGCCCGCAGCTGGAGTGGCAACCCGGATCAGGCACGCCTGTTACTGATGGCGTATATCGGCCACGCATCGATTTCCCCTGCGGCTAAACTTTTCTTGTTTTACAGCAATGCGCATGGTGCCGCGTTGACCTTCGCGCAGTCATGGTGATCTGTGTCACGTAACCCGCTGCAGCCCGCGTTGCGCCTACCTGCCGCTCCCTTTGCACGATCCTGGCATGTGAGAACAATGACAACAAGTTTGCCAGCTTTTACATCGTCCTGCACGAACCGCGTGTGTATTTCTTGTCTTTGTTCAGCTTTTGCCACGGCGCAATTACGTCCGCCTTGATGTGCCGCCTGAACGAAAATGAACAGGCCCTTATAATGTGGCCCTCACGCCTTGCGGGGCGATCGCGCTTCACCTTGCTGCAACCTGCCGGCACCGTCCTCACTGCCGACGATGCGGCTGTCTCATCGAATTCCACATGCACAACAAAGATACTTCGCTCTCCATGGGCAAATTTCCCCCATGGCTGGCCGTCCTGGCAGCCTTGACTGCACTGGGCGCGCTGGCCATCGACATGTACCTGCCCAGCTTCACCGCCATCGCCAAGGAACTCGGCGTGGGCACCAACCTGGTCCAGCTCACGCTTGCTTCTTTCCTCGTCGGCCTGGCCGTCGGGCAGATGTTCTATGGTCCGCTGTCGGATCGCTTCGGCCGCAAGCCGCCCTTGTTCTTCGGCATCGCCTTGTATTTCGTATGCTCCCTGCTGTGCATTTTTGTACAGAGCATTGAGACACTGATCGTGCTGAGATTGTTCCAGGGGCTGGGAGGCAGCGCCGGCATGGTGATCCCGCGCGCGATGGTGCGTGATCGCATGGGGGCCGAGGGTTCGGCCAAGGCATTCTCGATGCTGATGCTGGTGTTTGGCCTGGCACCCATCCTCGCTCCTTTCATCGGCGGCCTGATGTTGGTCTTTGCCAGCTGGCGCGGCATCTTCGTGGTGCTGACGATCTTCGGCCTGCTGTGCATGCTCGGCACGCGCAAGTACCTGACCGAAACGGTGGATGTCTCCCGTGCCGAACCGCTGCATCTGGGCCGCACCTTGCGCCAGTACTGGGGTTTGCTGCGCCATCGCCAGTTCATGTCCTTCGTGCTGTGCGGAGGGTTGGTACAGGCGGGCATGTTCGCCTACATCGCAGGCGGTCCGTTCGTGGTGATCGAGCTGCACGGGATCAAGCCGCAGTATTTCGGTTTCGTGTTTGCGTCGAACGCCATCGGACTGATCGCCGCTTCGCAGGTCAATGCGCGCCTGGTGGTCAAGCGCTCGGCCGAACGCGTGCTGGGCAAGGTGCTGTGGGTACCGGCCGGCCTGTCGCTGGCGGTGGTGCTGGCCGTTCTGGCCGGATTGGAGAGCCTGCCGCTGTTGCTGTTCGGTTTCTTCGGTTTCCTGACGGCCTATGGCTTCACGGGTCCCAATGCCACTGCCATTGCGTTGAAGCACCAGGGCCGCCAGGCCGGTACCGCAGCGGCCTTGATGGGCACGCTGCAATTCGGCATGGGCGTGCTTTCGGGGGTGGTGATGAGCCTGTGGCATGACGGGACCGCCTTGCCGCTGGTGTCGGTGATGGCCATCTGCGGCGTGAGCGCCTTCCTGCTGTATCACTTCGTGGCCAAGCATGAGCCGGTGACGCCGGCCCTGCATTGATCCTCGGGAAACGCTGATCCGCCATGCTTCACGCCGTTTGCGCCTCCATCCTGTGGGGCCTGTTCCCGCTGTATTTCAAGTTGCTCAAGGAGATTCCCTCCTTCGATATCGTCGTGCACCGCCTCTTCTGGTCCTGCGTGTTCCTGGTGGCCGTGCTGGCCTGGCGGCGGCAATGGCGCTGGGTGGGCGAGGTCATCAAGCGGCCCATGGTGGTGCTGGGCTTCCTGCTCTCGGCCCTGCTGCTGACCGGCAACTGGACCCTGTATGTCTGGGCCGTCAACGCCGGGCGCATCGTCGATACCAGCCTGGGCTACTTCATGAGCCCGCTCATGAGCGTCTTCATGGGCTACCTGATCCTGAAGGAACGCATGCGTCCCCTGCAATGGTTGGCGGTCTTCCTGGCACTCGGTGCCGTGATCTGGCTGACCTTCGCCAACGGCAGCCTGCCGTGGATCTCGCTGCTGATCGCGCTCACCTTCGCGTTCTATGGCCTGCTGCGCAAGACCGCGCACCTGGGCGCGCTCGAAGGCCTGTCGCTGGAAACCTTGCTGATGCTGCCGCTGGTGCTGGCCATCCTGGGCGTGGATACCTTGCGTGACAGCAACGCCTTCACCCATGCATCGACCACAGCCAAAATCCTGCTGGCCCTGTCCGGCCCGATCACGGCGGTGCCGCTGCTGCTCTTTGCCCATGGCGCGCGCCGCATCCCCTTGTCGATGCTGGGTCTGATGCAATACATTTCGCCTACCATCCAGCTGCTGGGGGGCGTGCTGATCTACGGCGAGCCCTTCACCGGGGCGCGCGCCATCGGCTTTTGCGTGATCTGGGTGGCGCTCGCGGTATACTCCGCCGAAGGCTTGTGGCGCTACCTGCGCACCCGCGCGCAAAGCTCGGCAGAGCCCAGCGCCGGCGGCGCCTGACGCCGCCTCCTATCGTTTCCCTCTCACTGGCAACTCATACCATGGCTCAATACGTCTTTACCATGAACCGCGTCGGCAAGATCGTGCCGCCGAAGCGGCAGATCCTCAAGGACATCTCGCTGTCCTTCTTCCCCGGCGCCAAGATCGGCGTGCTCGGCCTGAACGGCTCGGGCAAGTCCACCCTGCTCAAGATCATGGCCGGCATCGACAAGGAAATCGAGGGTGAAGCCATCCCGATGCCCAACCTGAACATCGGCTATCTGCCGCAGGAACCCCAGCTCGACGCCGAGAAGACCGTGCGCCAGGAAGTCGAAAGCGCCCTCGGTGAAGTCTTCGAAGCCCAGGCCAAGCTGGACGCGGTCTACGCCGCCTATGCAGAAGAAGACGCCGACTTCGACGCCCTCGCCACCGAGCAGGCGCGCCTGGAAGCCATCATCGCCGCCGCTGACGGCAACAGCCTGAACCAGCAGCTCGAAATGGCTGCCGACGCACTGCGCCTGCCGCCCTGGGATGCCAAGATCGGCGTGCTCTCCGGTGGCGAAAAGCGCCGCGTGGCGCTGTGCAAGCTGCTGCTCTCCAAGCCCGACATGCTGCTGCTGGACGAACCGACCAACCACCTGGACGCCGAATCGGTGGATTGGCTGGAGCAGTTCCTGCAACGCTTCCCCGGCACCGTGGTGGCCATCACCCACGATCGCTACTTCCTCGACAACGCCGCCGAATGGATCCTGGAACTGGACCGCGGCCACGGCATCCCCTGGAAGGGCAACTACAGCTCCTGGCTGGAACAGAAGGAAGCCCGCCTGAAGCAGGAAGAGGCCAGCGAATCGGCCCGCCAGAAGACCATCGCCAAGGAACTGGAGTGGGTGCGCCAGAACCCCAAGGGTCGCCAGGCCAAGAGCAAGGCGCGTCTGGCCCGCTTCAACGAGCTCTCCGAATACGAATACCAGAAGCGCAATGAAACCCAGGAAATCTTCATTCCCGTGGCCGAGCGCCTGGGCAATGAAGTCATCGAATTCAAGAACGTCAGCAAGGGCTATGGCGACCGCCTGCTGATCGACAACCTGAACTTCAAGATCCCGGCCGGTGCCATCGTCGGCATCATCGGTCCCAACGGCGCCGGTAAATCGACCCTGTTCCGCATGCTGGCCGGCCGTGAAACCCCGGACAGCGGTGAACTGGTGCTGGGCCCCACCGTCAAGGTGTCGCTGGTGGACCAGTCGCGTGAAGACCTGGGCAACAAGAAGACGGTCTTCGAAGATGTCTCGGGCGGTGCCGACATCCTCACCGTGGGCCGTTTCGAAATGCCCTCGCGCGCCTACCTGGGCCGCTTCAACTTCAAGGGCGGCGACCAGCAGAAGGTGGTCGGCAACCTGTCCGGCGGTGAGCGTGGCCGCCTGCACCTGGCCAAGACGCTGCTGCAGGGCGGCAACGTCCTGCTGCTGGACGAACCGTCCAACGACCTCGACGTGGAAACCCTGCGCGCCCTGGAAGATGCGCTGCTGGAATTCGCCGGCACCGTGCTGGTGATCTCCCACGATCGCTGGTTCCTGGACCGTATCGCCACCCACATCATCGCCTTCGAAGGCGATTCGCAGGTCACCTTCTTCGACGGCAACTATCAGGAATACGAAGCCGACAAGAAGAAGCGCCTCGGCGAAGAAGCCGCCAAGCCCAAGCGTATCCGTTACAAACCGGTTACGCGTTGATGGCTTGACTGAAATGGTCGGGAAAACGCCGCTGCTTCCAGCGGCGTTTTTTTTCGTCCGTGCAGCGGAACGTCGTCGGAGGTAAAGAGTTGTAGGGACGCATGACGCCACCCATCGCGCTGGCTACCATCGTGGATCACAAGACTAAGGGAGCCCCGATGACAATCCGCCTGATGCCGACGCTGTCCCTTGCGATGGTGGCCGCACTGGCCGGCTGCGCCTCCTCGCAACCGGTCACGCAGATCGACAAGGACACCTACCTGCTGGTGGCCAGTTCACGCTGGCACGGCAACGACGGCGTCGCGGTACAGGGTCTGCAGCAGGCCGACGACTGGTGCCGGCAGCAGGGCCGCCGTGCGCGCATCATCGGCAGCGAACGTTCGGAAGGCGTGATCGGCGTGATGCCGCCCAAGGTGATGCTTAGTTTCAAATGTGATCTTATTCGCCAGTAGGCCGTCCCACGGCCCGGGAGCCGGCAGGAATCGGCCTGCGCGGGTAGAATCACGCCCTTGCCGCGCCCACAAGGCGCGTGATCGAGGATAGAGAAGAGACCGCCACCGGACCTGGTGCACGAAGCCTCTCCGCCGCAGTGTGCGTCATCCGCGCAATGAACATAAAAAACGCGCCATCCCGGCATGAGCGTCTTCATGCACGGGCCTGTATTCATCATTCATCCATTGCCATGCTTGCCACCATCACCCGCCTCTTTCCCGTGTGGGCGCTGCTGCTTTCCGCCGCTGCCTACTTCTCGCCGCCGACCTTCACGCCCATCGGAAAATACATCACCCAGCTGTTGACGCTCATCATGCTGACCATGGGCGTCACCCTCACCGTGGACGACTTCAAGCGCATCATCAAGCGCCCCGCACCGGTGGCTGCCGGGATCATCCTGCACTACCTGGTCATGCCGCTGGCCGCCTGGGTCATCGCCAAGGTGCTGCGCATGCCGCCCGATCTCACCGCCGGCATGGTGCTGGTGGGCAGCGTCGCCTCCGGCACCGCCTCCAACGTGATGATCTATCTCTCGCGCGGCGATGTGGCCCTGTCGGTGACGATCTCCACGCTCTCCGCGCTGGTGTCGGTGTTCGCCACGCCGATGCTGACCGAGCTCTACGTGGATGCCTCCATCCACTTCGACGCCCACGCCATGCTGATGTCGATCGTGCAGATCGTGGTGGTCCCCATCGCGGTCGGCCTGGTGCTGAACCTGTTCGCGGGCAAGCTGATCCGCCGCATCGAGCCCTACCTGTCGCTGGTGTCGATGGTGGCCATCCTGCTGATCATCTCGGCGGTGGTTGCGGGCAGCCAGGCCAGCATCGCTTCGGTCGGCCTGGTGGTGCTGGTGGGTGTGATCCTGCACAACGGCCTGGGTTTGCTGGGTGGCTACTGGGGTGGCCGCCTGCTGGGCTTCGACGAAGCGGTCTGCCGCACGCTGGCCATCGAAGTCGGGATGCAGAATTCCGGGTTGGCGGCCGCCCTGGGCAAGCTGTATTTCACGCCGGTGGCGGCCTTGCCGGGCGCGTTGTTCTCGGTGTGGCACAACCTCTCGGGGTCGCTGCTGGCCGGCTACTGGCGTGGCCGTCCGCCACGTGACTGAAGCGCAGTTGCAGTGATGCAGCGCTGAATCCAACGGCCCGCTTCGCCTTGATGCGGGCCGTTGTCATTGGTGCGCAGTGATGGGCAAAAACTGATTACAATCCGCCATCACAGCACGTCCCATCCATCTCCATCAGGAGGGTTTTCCATGCAAAAACGCAAGTTTCTCGGCCTCGGTGCCTCGCTGCTGGCCGCGCCCGTGGCTCTCCCGGCGCTGGCCGCTGACAAGAAGCCTGGTGCTGCCGCAGGTCCGGTATTGCTCACGGTGACCGGCGACATCAGCAAGGCCAATCGCGGCCCGCTCGATCCGGCGCTGGACCAGATGATGGCCAAGCAGAAACTGGCGTTCGACAAGGCCCACACCTTCGATTTTGCCGCGCTCGCCGCGCTGCCTTCGGTGGAGATCCATCCCACGCTGGAATACGATGGCCGCCGCCACAGCCTGCGCGGTCCGCTGCTCTCGGAAGTCTTGCGCGCCGTCGGAGGTCCCGCCACCGTGCAGAACTGTGCCCTGCGCGCCGTCGATGGCTATGCGGTGCTGGTCTCGGCGGAAGATATCGCCAAGTACCGATTCATCATCGCCACCCATCTGGATGGCAAGCCCATCCCGCTGGGCGGACTCGGTCCGCTGTGGGCCGTGTATGACGCCGACAGCTTCCCCGAGATGAGCGCGCGCCCCTTGCCGGAGCGCTTCGGCCAATGCCCGTGGGGCCTGTATCACATCGCCGTGCGCAAGGCCTGAGGCGATGTGATGGGGCGGCGCCTCAGACGTTGATGGCGCTGTCCGATTTCATGCGCTTGCGCAGTTCGAACTTCTGGATCTTGCCGGTGGAGGTCTTGGGCAGCGGACCGAAGTAGATCGCCTTGGGTACCTTGAAGCCCGCCAGGTGGCCCCGGCAGAATTCGGTCAGTTCGGCCGCATCGATGTTGGCCCCGTCCTTCAGTTCGACGAAGGCGCAGGGTGTCTCTCCCCATTTTTCATCCGGTTGCGCCACCACCGCTGCGGCCAGCACGGCCGGATGGCGGTACAGCACGTCTTCCACTTCCACACTGGAAATGTTTTCGCCGCCGGAGATGATGATGTCCTTGCTGCGGTCCTTGATCTTGATGTAGCCGTCCGCGTTCATCACCCCCAAGTCACCGGTGTGGAACCAGCCCCCGGCAAAGGCTTCGTGCGTGGCCTTGTCGTTCTTCAGGTAACCCTTCATGCAGATGTTGCCGCGGAACATGATCTCGCCGATCTCCTCGCCATCGGCGGCCACCGGTTCCATGGTGTCCGGCGAGAGTACCGTCACCCCGCTCTGCAGGTGATAGCGCACGCCCTGCCGTGATTTCTGTACCGCGCGTTGATCCACCGACAGCGTGCTCCATTCATCCTGTTCCGCACACACGGCCGCCGGGCCATAGACTTCGGTGAGTCCATACACGTGGGTCAGCTCGAACTGCATCGCCTCCATCTTGGCCAGCACGGCCGCTGGCGGCGGCGCACCGGCCACCATCGCCTTGACCGGGCCACGGATGCCGGCACGCCAGCCCTCGGGCGCATTGGCCAGCGCCGCATGCACGATGGGCGCGGCGCAGTAATGCGTGATGCCATGTTCTGCGATCAGGTCGAACACCAGCTTGGGGTCGAACTTGCGCAGGCATACGTTCACGCCTGCACGGGCGGCCACGGTCCACGGGAAGCACCAGCCATTGCAATGGAACATGGGCAGCGTCCACAGGTAGACCGGATGCTTGGGCAGATCCCATTCGAGGATGTTGGAGACCGCATTCAGGGCCGCGCCGCGATGGTGATAGACCACGCCCTTGGGGTCGCCGGTGGTGCCGGAGGTGTAGTTCAGCGCAATGGCATCCCATTCGTCGGCGGGCCATTGCCATTCGAAATTTTCATCCCCATCGGCCAGCAGGGCTTCGTATTCCAGATGGCCGAAACGCTCGCCGGGCACCGGCGGCGGACCCAGCACGTCGAACACCTCGACGATTTTGAGCGCCGGCAATTGCGTGCGCAACTGCTGCGCCAGCGCGGCGAATTCGCTGTCGATCAGCAGCACCTTGGCTTCGCCATGGCGCAGCATGAAGACGATGGATTCGGCATCGAGCCGGATGTTGAGGGCATTCAATACCGCACCGGCCATGGGCACGCCGAAGTGCGCCTCCACCATCGCCGGGGTATTGGGCAGCATGGCCGAGACGGTGTCGTTCTTGCCGATGCCCAGACGCTGCAGGGCGCTGGCCAGGCGGCGCGTGCGGCGATAGGTCTGGTCCCAGTCCTGGCGCAATGCGCCGTGAATGATGGCGGGACGCTGGCCATAGACGGCGGCGGCGCGCGCGATGAAATCGATGGGGGTGAGGGCCGCGTAATTGGCGGCGTTGCGGCCAAGGCCGGTGTCGAAGTCTGCCATGCTTGTCTCCTTGCGGCGGGGATGAGGGGCGCGGCCTGTGCATTTTTTATCAGCCGCCTGTTATTTTCTGCACTAGGGTAGCACCGAAGCTGCCTTGCGCTTTGTCATCACGACGACAAGGCTGACATGCGACAATGTTTGCCGTTTCCTTTCCTCTCCGACTATCCCATGAGCAGCCCGATGGCGCAGCTTCTGCAGCAATACGACTGGTTCGCCGCGCTGGCCGGCGAGCATCGTGCGCTGGTCGCCGCCACCACCCAGTTGACGCGCTTTTCGGCCGATGCCTTCGTGGCCCGGCGCGGCGAACTCTCGCAATACTGGATCGGGGTGCATGAGGGCCTGATCAAGCTGGCCGTCTACAACATCGATGGCCGCAGCAGTACGCTCTCGGGCGTACCCGAGGGCGGCTGGTGCGGCGAGGGCAGCGTCATCAAGCGCGAGCCGCGCCGCTATGACGTCATCGCCATCCGGGCGTCACAGATCCTGCTGGTGCCGGCCGATACCTTCCACCGCCTCATGGCCGAGAGCCTGCCCTTCAACGCCTTTGTCATCGGCCAGTTGAACGAACGCATGGGCCAGTTCATCGCCACGGTCCAGAACGAGCGCCTGCTCGATGTCGATGCCCGCGTGGCGCAGGCCATTGCACAGCTGTTCCACCCGATGCTGTATCCGCGTACTTCCAAGGTGCTGGAACTGTCGCAGGAGGAGATCGGCCTCCTGACCGGATTGTCGCGCCAGCGCGTGAACCAGGCCATGCGCCACCTGGCTGAGCTGGGGCTGGTGGAGATTTCCTACCAGAGCATCCGCGTGGTCGATCTCGATGGCTTGCGTGCCTTCGGCATGGCCTCGCTGTGAGCGGCCTGTCACCACGATGACAGTCAGGCCCCCGCTGCCGGCTTAAGATCAGGCGAGCATCCCTGCATTGAGACTGCATCGACCCCTCCATGGCCATCATCACCCATCATCACCTGCAGCTGCGAGAACTGCGTTTCGCCGCCCCGGCGCGCGTGCGGGTGTGGAAGGGGGCTGCCACCTTGAAGAGCGGGGGCGTTGCGGTCGAGCTGCGGGAGGGTGAAAGTTTCACGGTGCCGCCCTTCGTGCGTTTTTCCTGCCTCGCCCATCCGCGCGTGACGGCACAAGGCATGCGCCCCGCAGTCTGGTCGCTGGCGCTGGAGGCAGAGGCCAGCGCCGATATGGAACGCGCCGCCGACACCAGCAAGCCCCACGCCCGCCGCCTTGCCGCCGCCATCTTTGCGCAGCCCAGCGCCGACTGGTGCGCCGAGCGCATCGCAGGTCAGTGGCAGATCTCTACGGCCCGCCTGCGTGCCTTGCTGTTTGCCGAGGGGGAGTCATTGCGCAGCCTGGTGCGCGAGCAGCGCGTGGCCTGGGTACTGGCGCAACTGGCGCGGATGGAAGATGCCGGTGCCAGTCCCGCCGCCGCCGGGTTTGCCTCGCTGTCGGCCCTGCAGCGCGCCTGCCAGGACCTGATCGGCCTGCCGCCCGAGATTGCCGGCCGCGCCCTGTCGCTGCTGAGCAGCCATCCCCGGCCGTCCGTTGTGCTGCAGGATGACCAGGCCCGCCAGCCGCGCTACCGCCCTTATTTCTGAGGCATCTGCGGCCGGGTGGCGGCAAGTTTGCTACCATCTGCGCTTTCCCTCAATTCTGTGTGGCCCGGTCCGGGCTGATTTCTCATGAGCAAGTTCTGGAGTCCCATCGTCAGCCGCCTGACGCCCTACACCCCCGGCGAACAACCCAAGATCGCGCGCTTGGTCAAGCTCAATACCAACGAGAGCCCGTATGGCCCGTCGCCGCTGGCCCTGCAGGCCATCGCCCGCGAGGTCAGCGACAACCTGCGCCTGTATCCCAATCCCGACGCCGAACCCCTGAAGCTGGCCATCGCCCGCCGCCATGCCGCCGACGGCATCAGCGCGCGCGAGGTGTTCGTGGGCAACGGCTCCGACGAAGTGCTGGCGCACGCCTTCCAGGCCCTGCTGCAACATGGCAAGCCCATCCTGTTCCCGGACATCACCTACAGCTTCTATCCGACCTATGCCGGCCTGTACCAGGTCGACTATCGCGCCGTGCCGCTGGCCGAGGATTTCACCCTGCGCACCGAGGATTACCTCGGCCATGGCGATGCCATCGGCGGCATCATCTTCCCCAATCCCAATGCGCCGACCGGCTGCCTGCTGGGACTGGACGAAGTGGAGCGCATCCTGCAGGGCAACCCGGAGCGCGTGGTGGTGGTCGATGAGGCTTATATCGATTTCGGCGGCGAGAGCGCCATCCCGCTGGTGCAGCGCTATCCCAACCTGCTGGTGGTGCAGACCTTCTCCAAGTCGCGCGCACTGGCCGGCATGCGGGTCGGTTTCGCAATCGGCCATGCCGACCTGATCGATGCGCTGGAACGCGTCAAGAACAGCTTCAACTCCTATCCGCTGGACCGCCCCGCCATCGCCGGTGCCACCGCCGCCATCGAGGACGAGGACTATTTCCGCAAGACCTGCGACATGGTCATCGCCAGCCGCACCGCACTGGTGACGCAGCTGGAAGCACTCGGCTTCGAGGTCCTGCCCTCGGCGGCCAACTTCGTCTTCGCCCGCCATCCGCAGCGCGATGCCGCCGAGCTGGCCGCTGCCTTGCGCAGCGACGGCATCATCGTGCGCCACTTCAAGAGCGAGCGCATCAAGCAGTTCCTGCGCATCACCATCGGCACCGATGAGGATTGCGGCACCTTGGTGGAGGCATTGCGCCGCCATCTCGGCCAGCAGTAAGTATCCCCTCTGCGGGCCGCGCCGGTGTTGGCCGCGCGGCCCGATGTGCAGAAAACGTCAGACGCCTGCGGTGCGTCCCTCGCCCTCGCCCAGCGGCCTTTGCCGCCACGCCACCAGCGCCCCCGCCAGCAGCATCAGTGCAGAAAACGTCAAGCCGCGTTGCAGGCCGCCGGCACCATCGGCGATCCATCCGACGATGGACGGGCCGATGATCTGCCCCACGGCAAAGATGATGGTGAAGGCGCTGATGCCGGCTGGCCAGTCCGAGGGCGGGAGGTTGTGACGCACCATGGCCGTGGTCGACGCCACGGCCGACAGGAAGCAGCCGCCAAACAGCAGCCCTGAGGCAAACACTGCCACCGGCGCGGCCGTCGTGGCCGGCAGCAGCGTGGCCAGGCACAGCAGGCCGTTGAGGATGGCCAGCGATTGTCCGCCCCGGAAGCGGTCCAGCATGCGCGCCCAGATGCGTGAAGACGCAAAGGTCGCCGCGCCCAGCAGCGCAAAGAACAGCGTGATGCGCGCCGGTGCCATCCCTTCTTCCTTCAGCAAGGCGATGACGAAGGTCATGTAGCCGATGTACCCGAGACCGAAGAATAAATAACCGGTCAGCCCGAACAACAAACTGCGCGGACGCCAGGCCCCGCCTCCTGCCGCCTGCGCCGGGGAGGTCGGCATCAGCCGCGCGGGCAGCGTCATGACCAGGCTGGCCACCAGCGCCAGCGCACCCAGCAGGATCCACGCCCATTGCCACGGATGGGGCGCACCCCGGGCGGCTGCGGCCTCCATTACCGGTGGCACCAGCAGCGAGGCGGCCACGATGCCGATGCCGGTACCGCCGTAATACAAGCCCAGCAGCAGGCCGGCGCGCTGCGCATGCAAGGCCGCCAGCCGGCTCACCAGCAATCCGCCCGAGACGAAGATGAGCGCACTGGTCACACCCGTTACTATCCGCAGCAGCAATTGCAGCAGCGTGTCCGTGGTCAGCGCCGGCAGGAAGGACAGCAGGGCGGTGGCAAAGGCGCCCGCTATCAGCACGCGGTGCGCCTGATAGCGGCGCATCAGGCGCGGCGTCAGCAGCGCGCCCAGCAGATAGCCCAAGGCATTGCCGGTATTCATGCCGCCGGCGATGAGGTAAGGCCAGCCGAGGTCGCTGCGCATGGGTGCCAGCAGCAGGGCATAGGAGAAACGCGCCACCCCCAGCGCCACGGCCGTGCCCAGCGACAGGGCCAGGGCGGTCAGGATGGGATGGCGCAGGATGAAAGGCGAGGGCGCATGCGCGGCGTGCGGGGGCATGGAATGGCGTCTCCTGGCGGTCTTGTTGTGGTGTGGGGTGCCAGTGTAGCCGAAGCGGTCAAACCGCTGCCCTAGTTGGTGACCGGCCGCCAGTTGTGTTGCTGCACCACATGCAGACAGGCATCCACTACCACGGGATCGAGGCGAGACCCGCTCTGGCGCTGGATTTCTTCCAGGGCGACTGCCATGCCCAGCGATTTGCGGTAAGGCCGGTCGGCCGACATCGACTCGACGATGTCAGCCACGGTCAGGATGCGCGCCTCCAGCGGCAGCGCATCGCCGCCGATGCCGCGCGGATAGCCGCTGCCATCAAGGTACTCGTGATGGCACCAGACGATCTCGGCAAGGTTGAAGGGGAAGCTGATCTTGTTCAAGATCTCGTAACCGAACTGCACGTGGGTCTTGAGCACGCCGTATTCGTCAGCGGTAATGCGGCCGGGTTTGGTCAGCAAATCGAGCGGTATTCTGGCTTTGCCGATGTCGTGCACTTGGGCGGCCATGTGCAGCACGTCGATGCGCTCGGCCGGCAGGGCCAGATGACGGCCGATCATCACCGCCAGCTCGGCGGTCTGGTCTTCGTGATTGGGCGTATAGCCGTCAGTGAGCCGATGCAGGGCGATCAATGCATCGATGACTTCTTGGTAGATCTTGTTCGGTTCTGAAACTGGCATTCCTGTCCCTGCGTGATTGCAGCCGCTGGCAGCGTGCACGGTCGCTCAGAGGTGTTGCTCGATGGAGGGTGACAGGCGATGCACCTGCCGTGAACCTTTGCCGGTTCCTTTTCTCTGAATGAGCCCCTCTTGGGGAAGCCCCGACCCGCTGGTCCGACGACGCATGTGCATGCGTTTTCCCGGTTGTCGGATAATAGCGGTCTGCAATATTGAAACTCATTTCAGGAAAGAAATGATTCTGCGCAGTTTACATTCCTGACTGATCGATGACAACAAAGCTGTCCACTTCCCGCCCGTCTTCTGCCCTGCGCCTGATCTGGCGCAAGTTTGCCATCCCGCTCTTCTTCCTGTTGCTGGGCGTGGTGTTTTCCACCTGGGCGGCCCGCATTCCCGCCATCCGGGACCATCTGCAGCTCGATGCGGCCACGCTGGCGCTGGTGCTGCTGTGTGGCGGCATCGGCGCGGTCGGCTCCTTCCCGCTGGCCGCCTGGATCACCGGCCATTACGGCGCGCGCCACAGCACGCTCTACGCGGGGCTGGCCCTGCTGGTGTCGCTGCCCTTGCTGGGACTGGCGCCGAACGTGGCCTCTCTCATGCTGATCTGCACGCTCTATGGTGCGGCGTCCAGCTGCTTCGACGTCGCCATCAATGCGCTGGGCGCCCAGGCCGAACGCGACGCCGGCCGACCCATCATGTCCATGCTGCACGGCTGGTTCTGCGTGGGCACCTTCTCCGGTGCGCTCGCCGCCAGTGCCGTGGCGGGCATGGGCATCGCACCGATCTGGCACTTCCTGCTGGTGGCCGCGCTGTTCCTCTATCCGCTCTACGCCTGCTATGAAGCGCTGCCCGATGACCGCCCCGAGCACGATCCCGCACGCAAGCTCTTCGCGCTACCGCACGGACATCTGGTGGTGCTGGGCGTGATCGCCTTCTGCGGCGCCATCGTCGAAGGTTCGGTGGCCGACTGGAGCGGTATCTACATGAAGGATCATATCGGTGCCAGCGATGGTGCCACGCCCTTGGCCTATGCTGCCTTCGCCGGGATGATGCTCATCATGCGCATGATCGGCGACCGTCTCAAGGCACGCTATGACGCGCGCCGCGTGGTGTGGGTCGGCACGCTCATCGCGAGCTTGGGCATCGCCCTGGCCGTGGCGGCACCCGGCATGACGCTGGCCATTCTTGGCTTTGCCATTGCCGGGACCGGCGTGGCCGCGGTCTTCCCGTTCGTCTTCAGCGCTGCCGGACGGCATGGTTCCAGCGCCCTGGCGGCGGTGGCCACGCTGGGCTACAGCGGCAGCCTGATCGGCCCGCCGGTGTTCGGCTTCCTCGCCCATGGCTGGGGATTGCAGGCTGCACTGGCCTTGCTGGGCGTCTTGTGCCTGGCCATGGCCGGGTCCAGCCGCCGCGCGCAGTGGCTGCAGTAAGGCCTCCGCTTTTCACTTCTACTACCTCTGATGCAAGGAAAAAATACGATGCGCAATCTGGTCCTGCTGCCGGGCTTCATGCTCAATGCCCACCTGTGGGATGACATGCAGGCCGATCTATCCACGCTGGGTGCACTGACCTTCGGCGACCTCGGCCAGGATATCGGCATCCAGGCCATGGCCGACGCCGTGCTGCGCCAGGCGCCGGAGCGCTTCGTGCTGTTCGGATTTTCGATGGGCGGCTTCGTGGCGCAAGCCATTGCGCTCAAGGCACCGGAACGCGTGCTGGGCCTGGGTTTGCTCAATACCTCATCGCGCCCGCAGACCGAGCGCGAATCGGCGGGCACACTGGCGCAGATCGAGCTGGCCCAGCGCACCCCCTTCAAGGGACTGACATCGCGCGCACTGGCCTCTTCGCTGCACCCGGCGCGCAGCACCGATCGCGGCCTGCTGGACCGGCTGCAGGCCATGGCCCTGGCCAATGGCAAGGACGTATTCCTGCGGCAGTTGCAGACCCTGCGCGACAGCAACGCCGAGGATCTGCAACGGCTGCAATGCCCGGTACTCATCGTCAGCAGTGACGAAGACAAGCTGCGCAGTGTGGAGGAATCGGAAGAGATGGCGCGCCAGATACCGCACTCGCGCCTGGAGATCATCGGCGACTGCGGTCACATGACGCCGATGGAAAAGCCGCAGGAATTGTTCGGGATCATCTCTGACTGGATCGTGCAATCCGGTCTGTGAAGCCTGCGCGTCGGCCAGTCCGGGACCGGCGCGGCAGGACCTGAAGGGGGCTTCAGCCCTCGTCGCGCTCCTTGCGGGGCGCTTCGGCAGAGCGGCTGCCGGGCCGTTTGTTCACTTCATCCAGTCCGCCCGTGCCGCGCAGGTCGGTATCGACCTGGCCCTTGCGGATATCGTCATATGCCTGGCGAATCTCGGGGCGCTCGACGGCATGGCCGCTGTTGGCGGCGTCCTGGCGGTCCGCATGCTGGTCATGCTCATGCGGCAGGCGCGGCTTGTCATGTTTGGGGTGACGGTCTTTTCTGGTTCTCAGGAAGCTGGTCATGGTGGTGGTCCTCGCAATTGAATGGTTGACTCTTCTTTTGCCGCAGGGCGATGCCGTGTGAGAGTGGCCACAGCGCATCATCACGCCTTGCATCTGCATGAAGCGAACAAGTACGACCGGGCCTCATAACAGAAGTGCCGCGAGTTACAAAGTGAGATGAAAAATAAGATTTTGTCCGACAGACAATTCGTACAAGCCGGCGCACAAGGCGCGGAAAGAGAAGAGCAGATGCCCGCTTGGACGCGCCAGGACTGGCTGCGTTCCCCATCTGCTGCGAATGGCCGCACATGAAAAAAAAGGCGGACCCGGGTAGCGGTCCGCCTTTTACTTATTTTTTCACACCGCTCATGATGGCGTGAAGCTCATCCGTTACTGCAAAAGCGTCGCCTCACAGCGACAGTCGCGCACGCGCGGCGCGATATTCCTCTTCCAGCCTATCCACCATCTCGGCCACGGTCGGCACATCTTCCATCAGTCCCACGCCTTGGCCTGCGCCCCAGATATCGCGCCATGCCTTGGCCTTGCTGCCGCCGCCGGAACCGAAGTTCATCTTGGTCTTGTCGGCTTCGGGCAGGTTGTCCGGATCGAGGCCGGCATTGACGATGGACTTCTTCAGGTAGTTGCCGTGCACGCCGGTGAAGAGGTTGGTGTAGACCACATCGGCGGCGGTCGACTCCACGATGGCCTGGCGGTAGGCGTCGTCGACATTGGATTCACGCGTGGCCAGCCAGCGCGAGCCCATGTAGGCAAAGTCCGCGCCCATGGCCTGCGCTGCCAGCACCGCATCGCCCGTGGCGATGGAGCCGGACAGGGCCAGCGGTCCCTTGAACATCTTGCGCACTTCACCCACCAGCGCGAAGGGCGAGAGCGTACCTGCATGGCCACCCGCACCGGCGGCCACCAGGATCAGGCCATCGACACCGGCTTCCAGGGCCTTCTCGGCATGGCGCAGCGAGATCACGTCATGCAGCACGATGCCGCCATAGCTGTGCACGGCATCCAGCATCTCCTTGGGCGGTGCGCGCAGGCTGGAGATGATGATGGGCACCTGGTGCTTCACGCAGGTGGCCACGTCCTGGGCCAGGCGGTCGTTGGACTGGTGCACGATCTGGTTGACCGCGATCGGTCCCGCCTTGCGTTGCGGATGTTCCGCTTGCCATTGGGCAAGCTCTTCCTGCAGCTGGGTCAGCCAGGTGTCGAGCAGCTCGGCCGGGCGCGCATTGAGGGCAGGAAACGATCCGACCAGCCCGGCCTTGCACTGGGCTGCCACCAGGGCCGGGCCGCTGGCGATGAACATGGGCGAGCAGATGATGGGCAGGCGCAGATCTTGCAATGCTTTGGGGTAAGCAGGGGCTGGTGGCATGGTCGTCTCTCTTGGGTTGTCATTATCTCAAGGCAACAGGGCTGGACCCCATGCCGCTTTTGTCCGGCGATTATAGGACAAAAAGCGACAAAATATAACGGTCGTGCTTTTTGTTGCGCGAAGGTGAAATATTCGGGAAATTATTTATATGATTTACTGTCTTCCCTTCATGCGTGCTATGTTTTCCACAAGCCTGCAATAAAAACAGGCCACGCAGGGCGCTACCGGGGGCGTCTTGCGGACCGGCTCAGCCGGAAGGGCCATGCCCGCGTTCCATGTATCTATCGTTATTAGCCGTAGGGGGGAATCATGCAACACTTTGATCTCGTCAATGTCCTCATCATCGTCCTGGCCGCCGTCGCACTGATTGGGGGCGCGCTGCTGCACAAGCGTGCACTGAAAAAGGCGCTCATCGAATCGGACAAGCTGCCGGTGCGCGGCCTGCGGCGTTATCGCCAGCAGTGAAGCGCGGCGCTTGCCCGCCATCCTGCGCGGCATTCTTTTCATTCAATACGACCATTGCAGGCTGAACCCGCCGGTCAGCGTACCGGTGGGGAATCCCTGTGGCCTGGTCAGTGGCGCAGCGATGAAGAGCTCCATGCCGAGCTTGTCCACGTTGCCACGCCAGCCCAAAACGGCACCGCTCAAGCGGCGCCCGCTCAGGCTTTGCGTCAGTGGTCCCGCTACCGCGCCGGTATCGACGCCGGCGTACACTTCCTGCCCGCCTTCTCCCATCCTCCAGGACAACTCATTGCGCAGCAGCCAGCCGCGCTCGGCCTGCAAGTTCATGTCGCCATCAAAGCCACGCACGGTATAGCGTCCGCCGATGGCGAACTGATCCTGCGCCGGCAGCTTGCCCCGGTTCCATTGGGCGCGCGCCGTTGCGTTGTAACGTAAGCGTGCTGCGCCCAGCGTGAAGGGCGCATTGATCGCTGCGTCCGCCAGCCACAGTCCATAGCGCGTGGTGATCTGCGGCAGGTCGAGTTCGCTCTCGGGCGCACGGCCTTGCCGGTCCAGTGCACGGCGATAGCTCAGGTTGATCTCGGCCACGGCCGGGCCGACGAAGTGGCGGTGATTCAAGCTCCATTCCCATGCCGTCATCCTGCGCTGTTGCGGCGCCAGCGGGATCTGGTCGACGAAATTGAAGGACTTGCGCAGCAACAGCCGGGCAGCGACATGGCTCTTGCTGGTGGCATCGCGTCGCAGGAGGCGCGACAGTTTGACTTCGCTCGTTTCGGCATGGCCGCTGTAGACCACCGGTTCAAAGGCGCCCTCCACCGTCTGGTGATAACGGCTGCCCGAGAGCGTCGCCGAGAGCAGCCAGTAGCCGAAGGGCAGCGAATAATGCACGGTATGGCTGCGGCTGCCGCGATCCCCATAGCGCCCCAGGCTGCGCGTGAGACTGGCGTAAAAGAGATCATTGAGCGTCCACCAGTTGTCATAGGCCACCGTCACGCCTGCCTGATAGCGGCCAGTGGTGCGCGCACCGCCATCGTCCAGCGAGGCCGAGAAGCGGATCGGAAAGGCCTGCCGGTATTGCACTACCAGATCGCTGTCGCCGGCTTGCGCGTCGGGTTCTTCCGAGGGCGTGATCTCGATGTCAGCCTCCGCAGTCGGCACGCGCCTGAGGTTTTCCAATCCCTGCTCGATGGCGCGCAAGTCGAGCAGATCTCCCTCCGCCAAGGGCAGTGCCGAAAACGTATTGCCCCGCTCATCGGCACCCTCGGCCATGCGCACCTTGCGCAGCCTGCCCGGTATCACTGTCAGTACCAGCCTGCCAGCCGAAAGGTCCTGCGGCTGTGCCAGCACGCGCGTGGTGGTGTAGCCGCGCGCGATGATGTCGGCCTGCACGCGCGCCAGCAGGATCTGCAGACCCTCGCTGCCCAGGCAGCGGCCGGTGGCACCACCATCCTCTGCCGCCTTCATCACCGTGCCCAAGGCGGGCCGGAAGCGCTCCGCAGAATCTCCTTCCATGATGATCGTGTCGATGCGGCTGCAAGCTTGTTCGTCCTCGGGGTAGTCCAACGACGTGGAAGCGGGAGGGGGCAGGCCCAGCGTGAGCACATCGGGCGCTTGCTCCAGGGTCTCGCGCAAGACGCGCTCTCGTTCGCGCTGCAGTTGTTCTTGCTGGATGCCGGGAGATTGTGCTGCGCTGTAGAGCGGGAGGGAGAGCGCGCCGAGCAGCAGCGGAGAAAGGAGGCGGTAGCGATTCATAAGGAAATGGTCAGCGAGCAAAACAACACCGGGCACGCGTGTCGCGATCACTCAACAATTTGGGAGATCGCAATTTCTCTTTTTATCGTCTGCACATAAATCAGACTTTTCTGATTTTTTAATCCGCTCTAAAAAAATAGACTGCGCCTCGAATCGATGAGGCATCCGGTCCGGGTCGATCTCGCAAAAGGGGCGATCCATGAACCGTCAGTGCTATCAGTTGGTCTTCAACCGTCATCGCGGCATGCTGATGGCGGTCGCGGAAACCGCCTCGACCACCAGCGGCCAGAGGTCACCGATGGCATGCGGGGCTGCCGGTGTGGTGGCACCGGCATCGTGGAAGTTCTGCACGCTGGTCTTGGCCCTGGCACTGACGTGGCAAAGCGTGGCACATGCGCAGATCCTGGTAGACCGCAACGCGCCGCGCGAAGAGCAGCCGATGGTGCTCAAGGCCGCCAACGGCGTGCCCGTGGTGAACATCCGGCAGCCCAACGCCAAGGGGCTTTCGGTCAACAGCTACCGGCGCTTCGATGTGGATGGACGGGGAGTCATCCTCAACAACGCGGGTGGCTCCAGCAAGTCCGAACTGGCCGGCTACATCGCCGGCAATCCGTGGATGCCCGCAGGTGGCGCGCAGGTCATCGTCAACCAGGTCAACGCAACGGACCCCAGCTACCTGCGCGGCTTCATCGAGGTGGCAGGCAACCCGGCGCAGGTGATCATCGCCAACCCTGCCGGCATCACCTGCGCGGGCTGCGGTTTCATCAACGCCCAACGCGCCACCATGACCACCGGCACGCCCGTCATCCGGCAGGGCAATCTGGAAAGCTATCGCGTCAACAGCGGCGTGATCAGCTTTGAGGGGCTGGGCCTGCAAGCCAATGACACCGCGTATGCCGACGTCATCGCCCGTGCAGTGCGCGTACATGCGGAGCTGCGGGCCAAACAGATCCGGCTCACCACCGGGCTCAATACGGTCAGTGCTGATCACGCGCAGGTCACGCCGGACCAGAGCGCCACCGATGGTGCGCCGGTGCGCGCCATCGATGTGGCAGCGCTCGGCGGCATGTATGCCGGCCACATCTACTTGAGTGCTACCGAACACGGCGTAGGCGTGCACAACGGCGGCACGCTCACGGCCACTGAAGGACAGCTGGTCGTGACGGCAGCCGGCCGCTTGGAAAACACCGGGACGCTGGCCGCACGGGGCGACACCGTGATCGCTGCCGCCGGAGCGGTGAGCAACGCCGGCAGCGGCACGATGGGCTCCGAAAGCACGCTGCGCATCCACGCCACTGCACTGGACAATGCCGGCACGCTTGACGCCAGCCGGCAGCTCCAGATACGCACCACCGGAGCGCTCATCAACCAGGGTAGCTTGGGCGCCAGGGACAGCACCCTCCTTGAAGTCGGGACACTGGAGAACACCGGCACGGGACGCATCGGGAGCACAGGCGACACCCGCGTGCAGAGTAGTGGTTCGATACGCAATGCAGGCAGCCTGCTAGGGGATACCGGCGTTACGCTTGCTGCGGTCACGCTGGAGAACACCGGCAGCGTGCTCACCCCCGCCACGCTCGCACTGCGTATGCGCAACATGCTGGACAACAGCGGCAAGATCGGCAGCAATGCCCGGCTTGAGCTACGCGCCACGACCCTGACCAATCGGGGAGATATTTATTCCGCACGGGAATCGGTCCAGTTGCAGGTAGCAGGACGGCTCTTCAACAGCGGCAGCATCGAAGCAAAACGGACACTCGATGCCGAGGCGGTAGCGATTGAAAACCAGGGGCGCTTCATCGGGGAAGCGGCACTCAACGCCAGCGCAAGCGCCGCCCTCACCAATGCTGGCACCATGGGTAGCAGGGCCGGTGCCGACTTCAAGGCTGCTACCCTCGACAATCGCGGCACGCTCAGTGCAGTCCAATTGCTCGCCCTGAAAGTGACCGGCAAATTCACCAACGAAAAAAACGTCGGTGCCGGCAGCACCCTCCAGATCGATGCCGATGCACTGGACAACAGCGGCAAGCTGTTCTCGCACGGTAGCTTGCTGATGCGTATCGGTGGTGCTGCACTCAACAGCGGCAAGATTGGCGCAGACGGCACGGTGGATTTCCGGACGGCCTCTCTGGTCAATGGCGGAGCACTCTATTCGCTGGCCAAGAGTGTCGACATACAAACACGAGAAAGCATCACCAACAGCGGTACTGTTGAGGCCAAGACATCCGTCTCATTGAAGGCGGCGGCCCTGAACAACAGCGGGACGTTCACCGCCGAGGGCACCATGAAGCTCTCGCTGCAGCAGGGCTTGAGCAACACCGGAGAGATCGGCGCCAACGATACGCTCACCGTCAATGCGGCCACGCTGGAGAACCGGGGCAGGATCCGTTCGGCCGAGAGTTCTCTCGAACTGACGACAGACGGAAAGACCCGTAACCAAGGAAAGATCCTCGCCGACACCCGGCTGGAGATCACGGCCACTGGCATCGACAACAGCGACGGCACGCTGGGCGGCGGCGAGGTGGTGATTGATGCGCGCAACCGGCGTTTCAACAATCAGCGCGGCGTACTCTTTGCGCGGCAAGACCTGAAGGCAGAGAGCGCAGAGCTCGACAATCGTGCCGGCAGTATCGCTGCCCGGGGCAAGCTGACGCTCTCCAGCGGTGAAGTCAACAATGAGGGCGGATTGTTGCAGGCCCTCAAGAGCCTCGACCTCGATACCCACGGCCAGGCACTGTACAACCAGCATTCGGGCAAGGATCAAGGTGTGCGTGCCGGCACGGCTCTGCACATCAAGGCCGGCGCGCTGGGCAATGGCGCGGGTGTTGTGGTGGCAGGTGGCGAAGCCCGTCTTCAAGTGAGCACCCTCGACAATCAGGGTGGCGATATCGCCACTGGTGGTGGGCTGCGCATCGAGGCCGGCAGCGTGGACAATCGCGGCGGGCAGTTGCAGTCGAAGGGCGCGATGCGAGTGGAGGTGTCAGCAGGCGACATGGATAACCGCCGTGGCCTGATGCGTTCCGACGAAGACATAACGCTGCAGAGCCAGAGCCTGCGCAACGACGACACCCAGGGCAAGGATCAGGGCATCGAAGGCCGCAGCGTAAGTGTTACCACGGGCGCGCTCTACAACAACAACGGTGCCATCCGCACCGGCCAGTCATTGCAGATCGCCGCCAGCGACAGCGTGGACAATCGCGGCGGACTCCTGTCTTCGCAAGGCACGCTGTCAGTCAATGACCTGGCCAGCACCCCCAGGCTGGTGATCGACAACGAGGGCGGACGCATCCTCGCAGGCGGCGACCTCAGTCTCACATCGCACTCCCTGATCGGCAAGGGCTTGCTGTTGAGTCACAGGAATCTGCGTATCGATGTGGCCACCGATCTGGAGCAGTACGGGGAAACCGTTGCCGGTGGCGATCTCGATCTGCGCACCGGCGGCCGCTTCAGCAACTACGGCACGCTGGCCGCAGGTGCAGCGTTGCGCGTGACTGCCACGGGATTCCAGAATCATGCGGGTGCTTCGATACTGGGCGGCGATGTCTCGCTGTCTGCCGGTGCGAGCCAGGACTTCATCAACCGCGGCCTGGTCGATGGCGTCACCACGCGCATTCAGGCTGGCACGCTCTACAACCTCGGTGCCGGGCGCATCTACGGTGACCGCGTCGCGCTTGCTGCAGATGTGCTGCACAACGCACCAGAAATCATCGATGGCGTACAAAGGGCGCCCGTCATCGCGGCACGTGAGCGTCTGGATATCGGCACCGGCTTGCTCTACAACAGCGAGCAGGCGCTGCTGTATTCAGTCGGCGACATGTCCATTGGCGGTGCCATCGGCAGCGACCATCGCGCGACCGGACGTGCTCGCGAGGTCAACAACACCAGCGCGACCGTCAATGCTGATGGTGCACTCACCATTGCTGCCGATGCGATCAACAACCGGAATGCGCATTTCGAGATCGCCGAAGAGAGCAAGCCGGGACGCAGGGTCATCCGCTATCGGCTGGATGGCTCACCGGACTTCATTTCCTCTGACGAAGCCAGGATCATCCATAAAGACAATGGCCAGATCATCGCCCCCGAGAACTGGCGTGCGATGGGCGATGAAGACAATTTCCGATTGCTGCTTGCTTCAGCGAAGTATCCCTTCGAAAAATTCGGAGCGGCCTCTGACTACAAGCATGCCGCCTATCAAAAACCCGAGCCCGAGACCTGGACTGAGAGTGGCAGCGTTCCCGAGGTGCCGGAAGTATTTTTCTATACGCCGGAGGACCCTATCTGGGAGCGCTTCGGTATCGCGAGACCGGCCCCATTGGCACCTGAACCGAAAAAGCCTCTGTATTGGACTTTTCCCGAGGCCAAGGATCTCTCTGAACATCTGCAGGAACAGTATCGGACCTTGTTGGCCTGGCAGGCATGGAAGGAGGCACGCACCGCCTTCGTAAAATCCTATGTGGAGCTCGATGAAGCCCTGCAAGCCTTTCGGAAAGACTACCAGCGGCGCTTGCACGGCCAGTGGATCATCTACGACGGCACCGAGCAGATCCAGCGCACCACCGTGACCCGCAGCGCCCCCGGCATGATCACCTCCGGTGGTGCGATGACCCTGGCCGCCGGTGTGGTCAACAACTACGCCAGCCAGTTCATCGCCGGTGGCCTGCTGGCCGGAGATGCCATCAATGGCACGGCCATCAACAACACCGGCCCCATGGGCAGGCAGACGGTCACCTCCACCGGCACGGCAGAGAAGACCTTCATCAGGAAACATTGGCTCAAGGCCGATGAGCGTCGTTATGAGAGCGCACCCTACGCCTCTCAAACGATAGAAACACAATTCCCACTTGATGTGAGCGCCACGCACGAGGCAGGCAGCACGCGCGAGCGTACTCCTCGCACACCCGCCACCGTTCCCGCCCAAGCGCTGCCGGATGCGGGCAAGACGGCTGACCTGCGTGCTCCCGCCGTCGACGTGAGCCTGCCGGCCAATGCCTTGTACCAGGTCAATCAGAGCAGCGTGGCCGCACCCCTGGTGCGGACCGATCCGCGGTTCATCGGCCAGCGCAACTGGTTGTCGTCCGACTTCTTGGTGCGTGCGTATCAGGACCGCTTCGGGCCTGCGCCGGGGTACCAGCGTTTCGGCGATGGCTTCTACGAACAACAGCTGATCCAGCGGCAGATCCAGGAAGCCACCGGCCAGCGCTATCTGAACGGCTTCAGCAACAACGAGGCGCAATACCTGGCGCTGATGCAAGCCGGGCTGCAGCAGGCGCAGGTCCAGCGCTATGCGTTGGGTATCGCACTCTCCGAAGCACAGATCGCCCAGCTTAAAACGGACATCGTCTGGCTGGTACAGCGGAGGGTGACGCTGGCCGATGGCCGTGAGCAGGAAGTGCTGGTGCCGCAGGTCTATCTGCAGCCGTCGAGCCTGCGGGTGAGTGGTCGCCAGACCCTGATCGCCGGCAATGAAGTCGCCTTCCAGACGGTGCAGGACATCCTCAATCGCGGCGGCACCATCGCCGCACGAACGGGGGTGACGCTGCGCGCGGACAACGTCCGCAATCTCGGCGGGCGCATCGAGGGCGGCTCGGTCCGCCTCCTGGCGCAGAGCGATATCGAGAATGCCGGCGGCGTCATCGATGCCAACGACAAGCTGGTGCTGAGTGCGGGCCGGGATGTCGTGCTTCGCAGTACCAGCGTCACGACTGCCAATGCCATCACCACGGGACGCAATATCGATCAGGTGGCCAGCGTGAGTGGCAAGGACGTGGTGCTGCTTGCTGGCCGCGACCTGCAGGCCGATGCGGCCGTCATTGCCGCCTCGGGTGACGCCGTGTTGGCGGCGGGCCGGGATGTGCGTCTTGGTGTCGTGCAGGAATATTTCCGGCAGGAGATCCGTTGGGCCGATGACAAGGGCGGCAGCAACTGGGTCAGCAGGCTGACCGGTCCGAATCTGGTGGACCGTGCCAATGGTGCACACGGCACCAGCGAGGTCGGCATCAATCGCGCTGTGGTGACCGGCAGCAAGGAGGTCGCCACACAGGTCAGCGGCAACAGCATCCGCATCCAGGCGGGTCAGGATGTGACGAGCAAGGGCGCGCAGGTGGTGGCGGAGAACGCGCTGCAAGTCGAGGCCGGGCGTGACATCCACATCGGCACCGCCAACGTCTCGGCCAGCGCACGTGATCAGGGGCAGCGCAGCAGCAGCGGGATCCTGACGGCCAGGACAGTGCGCACCGATGACGCCAGCAGCACCAGCCGCGAGGCCGGCAGTACCTTCTCCGGCGAGACGGTGCTGGTGCGCTCGGGCAACGATATGAATGTCAAAGGTAGCCAGATCGTTTCGACGCAGGGCACGACCATTGTGGCTGGCCATGACGTGAACATTGTTGCCGCAAGCGAGAGCAGCAGCCAGCGCAACTTCCGGCAGGAGACCACCAGTGGCGTGATGGGGGCGGGCATCGGCGTGACGGTGGGCAGCCGCATGCAGAGCCGTGATGTGGATGGGCAGTCACAGACGGCCTCTGCTTCCACGGTAGGGAGCGTGGCAGGCGATGTCAGCATCGTGGCGGGCAATCGCTATACGCAGGTGGGCAGTGATGTGCTGGCACCGGGTGGCGATATCGACATCGTGGCCCGGACGGTCAGCATTCTTGCTGCCCAGCAGAGCAGCCACACCGTGACCGAGGACAAGTTCCGCCAGCAAGGGGTGACGGTGGCGGTAACCAGTCCTGTGTTGTCGGCGGTGCAGACGGTGCAGCAGATGGCGGAGGCAGCCAGCAAGACAAGGGACCGGCGCACGCAAGCCCTGGCCGCAGCGACAGCAGGATTGGCGGCATCCAATGCGGCGGACGCCGTCATCGCGGGCCAGGGCAAGACGATCAATGACAAGCCGAATCAGATTGCGACGGGACCGACGGATCCCGCCACCGGGAAGACGCCGGCCCGCGATGCCAATGCCGCCGACAAGGCCGGCGGCATCAACCTGGCCTTCAGCCTGGGCGCGAGCAGCAGCCAAGGCAGATCGGAGCAGACCCACAAGACGGTGCGCGGTTCAAGCGTATCGGCAGGCGGAAGCGTCGCCATCACTGCCAATGGCGAGGGGGGTGACGGCAACATCCTCGTCCAGGGCAGTGACATCAAGGCGGGCGTGGACGGTACGCTGAAGGCCGCCAATGAGGTCCGGCTGATGGCAGCGCAGGAGACATCGGCGCAACACAGCCGCAACAGCGGTGCGTCGGGATCGGTCGGTTTCTCCATTGGGACTGACGGCTTGCTCTTCACGGCAAGCGCCTCCGGCAATCGCGGCAAAGGCGATGGCGAAGAGGTCAGGCAGGTCAATTCTCACGTCGATGCAGGTAACAAGCTCAGTGTCGCCTCGGGCGGCGATACGACCATCAGCGGTGCGGTCTTGCGGGCCCGGCAGGTGGAACTTGACGTGGGCACCAACGGCAAGGGCAACCTCAATATCGCCAGCCAGCAGGACACCAGCACTTACCAGAGCCGCCAGCAAAGCCTGGGCGGCAGTGTCTCGGTGGGCATGGGGAAGATGGGCGGCAGCGCCAGCTACAGCCAGTCGAAGGTCAACAGTGACTATGCCAGCGTCATCGAGCAGTCAGGGGTCAAGGCCGGTGAGGGGGGCTTCCAGGTCAATGTGCGCGGCAATACGGATCTGAAGGGGGCCGTGATCGCCAGCAGCGAGCAGGCCGTGGCAGAGAACAAGAACCGGGTAACTACCAAAACACTGACCCGGAGTGATATCGAGAATCGCGCGAGTTATGAAGCGCAGAGCGTCGGCATCAGTGGCGGCTACAGCACGGGCAAGGATGGCGGTCTGTCTGCGCTGCCACCGCTGGTCGTTGGTGCCAGTGAAACTGCAACAAGCACGACCCGCAGCGGAATCAGCGGCGGCGTCATCAGGATCACCGATGAGAAGCAGCAGCAGGCGCTGACGGGCAAGACGGCAGAGCAGACGGTGGCTTCGGTGAATCGGGAGGTGAGCAGCAGCAAGGAGGGAAGCAATGCGCTCAAGCCGATCTTCGACAAGGAGGAGATCGAGAATCGGACGGCCATTGCGGGGGCCTTTACGCGGGAGTTGGGGAGCTTCCTGAACAACCGGGCGAAGGAGGCGGATGAGGCCAAGCGCAAGTTGGATGAAGCCATTGCCGACGAGCGTGCAAAGCCGGAGGAGCAGAGAAATGAAGCGAAATTACGTAGTCTGACCGACCAATACTTCGCTGCGGATCAGTGGTCCCCTGGTAGTGGCAATCGACTGCTCATCACTTCCATCGCGGCGGCACTGTCCGGAAAACTCAGCGGTTCTTCGGCTCAAGTCATGCAGGCAGCCACTGTCAACTATTTGCAGGGAGTGGGTGCAGCGCAGGTCAAAAAGATTGCCGATAGCCTGGATAACGATGCAGCACGCGCAGCACTGCATGGGATTGTCGGGTGTGCGGGCGCTGTGGCTAAAGATGCTAGTTGCGGATCGGGTGCGCTGGGGGCGTCGGCCGGGACTGTGCTCAATAACTTGTTAGGTTCGACTGACAGTCTCAGTAGTGAAGAAAAGGAGGTGCGGAAGAATCTGGTCGCCAGCATTGTGGCTGGCATCGCAAAGTTATCGGGACGGGAAGATGTTCCTGCTTCCGTAGTCTCTGCTCAATTGGAGACTGAGCAGAACGCATTGGGTACACGCGTCAATCAATTCCTGACGGGTATGCGTAGCTGTTCTGCTTCATCCAGCGAAAGTTGCTTCGATGAACTGAAGGAGAAGACCGAACGAGATCGGCGGTCTTTCAATGCAAGGTTGGACAATGCGTGCGCCAGTAGTACGGCATCTCTCTTAAGTTGCCAAGACATGATCCGGACAGGGCAGAGCGCTTATCCCTACATCGGCCTGGCAATGCTGTATGCGAAGACGGGAGAACAAAAGGAATACGTCAGGCAAAAGCTGGCCGAGCAAGAGAATGATTTGATTGCCCAGTATCCGAGATTGGAAGCGCTTGGGGCCAATGCATCTCTGACAGAACGCATGCTCGTTGAGTTAGCGTCGACGATTGATAATCCTGCGGGTGCTGTCGTCACGTTGAATTCGCTTCGAGAGCGGATTCTGGCTATAAAGTCCCCAACGAAAGGCGGCAGTGCGCTTCCGGTACCAGAAATAGTTATCGCGCGGAATGGGTTGCGCTACAAGTCTAATTCTAAACATACAACTGGTAGTGCAGGCAATTACAAAAAGGCTGGAATTGAACCTCAAAATTCGCTTGACCTATTTAATTCATCAATAGAAACGAGCAACAAAGGAACAAGGTTGACGCTCGATAAGGAGGGGAACATCCATCGATTCTTTGACGATAATACGGGTACTTATCACTGGAGTGGCAGTACTGCAGACAAGAAGGTCCCGTTGACGATAGATGAGTTACGACAGTCGGGCCTGTCTCGCGACTTAAGAAAGCTAGGAGTGAAATAAATGATCATCGGCGATACATCGACCTTTGCATTTTGGTATGACATTCATTCGGAGTCGAATGGTTTTTGCTTCGGTCCATTTAACATCTTTATCAATGGAAAGACAGTCTTCAGGAGGACCGAAGATAGTTTTACCTTGAACATGATTGCCGCAGATTTGGATCGATCTTTCGATGGGCAGCAAACGGTTACGCAGGTCCCGAGTGGCTATGACGCCGAAGAGCTATTCGTTACCGCCACGCAGAGCCGAGGCTATTTTCCGGCCACAGATCCAGAATTTCCAAGCTTTTGGTGGAGAGATGATGGTGGAAAAATGGGGCAGCTGACAGACCTCTATGTTGATATCGTTGACGAAAGAAGAAGAAGCCCCCCTTTTGGATTAGAGCTTTCGATGTATTCAGATATTGGGGACGCTGGATGGCACTTCTTCCTTTTTCAGAGCCCGGGTGCGGAAATACTGATTTACTCCAAGGACCGAGGGAAAAAGGTTTTCAGCGCGGTAATGAACGAGGGCGAGGTAGAAAATGTTATCCGCAAATATTCTAAGGCGATGAAGAAAATTTTCCTATGAGAGTGCAACGGATCTATTGAATGATCGAGAAGCGAGCGATTTCACTTGCTAATCGTTTGTTCTAGAACGAGCGCACGCATCCGCCCGAGCGAAAGTGTGCTGAACACTATATTTTTTCTAGTTTGAATGACGAGGGATTCGAATGTTGGCAGGAAATTCTCGATATTTTGCCCTGTGGTACGACGTAGTAAGAACTACGCCAAGAAGTATTTATGGGCCGTTTAATGTTTTCGTGGCGGGGGCGCTATTGTTGGATGACGTTGACGCCGAATCTGAACTCATTTCTATAGCCTCGGACCTAAAGAAGACGCTTGCTGGAATTAATAAGTTATCGGAAATTCCGAAATATGGGAAACCTCAGGAGCAGTTTCTGCGTTCGCTCCATGAACACGGCTATCTGAGTTTCGAGGATCCGATAGTTCCTGATCATTGGCAGAGAGAGGGCAGCGAAAAAATAAGAGAGTTTATGCAGACGTTTAATGACCTTATAGAGGAGCGACGAGTAGACCCTCCATTTGGTCAGGAAATTCTTATGGGACCAAAGCTGCGTGAAATCGGCTGGAGATTTTTCCTATATTCAAGGGGGAAAAGGGAAGTCGTAATGATTTCTGGTGATCGTGGACTAACAGTTATGAAACGTGTGCTACCAAAGGGAAGCGTTATGGCTGCGATCTATACCTTCTTAAGTTCTGAAGATTTTTCACTGTTTCCTAACGCATAGCGTTCTTGCTCTTCACTATCCTGGAAGCGAGCCAAGGGGATTGTCAGCAGCGGCGTCATCAAAATCACCGATGAGAAGCAGCAGCAGGCGCTGACGGGCAAGACGGCAGAGCAGACGGTGGCTTCGGTGAATCGGGAGGTGAGCAGCAGCAAGGAGGGAAGCAATGCGCTCAAGCCGATCTTCGACAAGGAGGAGATCGAGAATCGGACGGCCATTGCGGGAGCGTTTACGCGGGAGTTGGGGAGCTTCCTGAACAACCGGGCGAAGGAGGCGGATGAGGCCAAGCGCAAGTTGGATGATGCGCTAGCGGAGGAGCGGAGCAAGCCGCTGGAACAACGCGACGAAGCCAGGCTGCGGGGCCTGACGGAGCAGTATCTCGATGCCGAAAAGTGGTCTTCGGGCGGTACGTATCGTCGGTATGCGACGGCCATTGCAGGTGCAGTGACAGGCAATCTGAGTGCATCTTCATCGCAGTTCATCCAGGCGGCGGCAGTCAATTATCTGCAAGGGCTGGGCGCTGAACAGGTCAAGAGGATCGCTGACGACCTGCAGAGTGAGACCGCTCGATCCGCCTTGCAGGGCATCCTGGGATGCGCCGGTGCCATGGCCAAGGAGGCAGCGTGTGGTGCCGGTGCGCTGGGCGCATCGGCCGGTACTGTCATCAATGCGCTGCTGCAGTCTGCGGAACGGCCGGGCAGTCAGGAGAAGGAGTCGCGCACGAATCTGGTGACCAGCATCGTGGCGGGGATTGCGACGGTTGCCGGAAGCAAAGCCAATCCAACGGCTACGCTCGCCGCCCAGCTGGAGGCAGAAAACAATGCCTTGGGGGTGAGCTACTCCAAACAATTCCTGAACAAGATCAGGGCTTGCGACGCATCGCAGGGGGCGTGCTTTGCCGAGCTGAAGGAAGACGCTGCGAAGCAAAGAAAATTGTTTACGGAGCAGTTGGAGAAGGGGTGCAGCGGAGCAGCGGCGACTCCCTATGCCTGCGAGGCGGTGATGAGCTCGGGGCAGGCTGCGCTCAGTGATCTTGCTCATGCGCTGTACTTCGCGAAGACGGGGGATCAGAAAGCGTACGTCAAGGCGCTGATTGTCGAACAGACCTTGGATATGGACCGGCAATTTCCCAATCTGGCGGCGCTGGGGGAGAGGGCTGGTTTTCTGGATCAGCTGGCTTTGCAACTGCAGCAGATGTGGGCGGATGTCGGGCCTGCGGGGGCAAGTTCAGGGTTGATCAGTTCGGGGAATGTGGCGATAAGTCATGCCAAGAAGCCATACGTTCCTAGCGTGAAACCGGTAGCCAACATGGACCAGTTTTTTAAAGGCTCTGATTTTGGAGAGCAGGTACGAGCGAACACAGACAAGAGGCCTACTATTTATGATGGCCAAACGGTCTATGTCGCTGAACGGAAAATTGGAACGCAGATTAAAAAAGGTGACCAGCTATATTTGGATGGCCGTCACAAAGATCATCTTGAAGTATTCGATAAGCACGGAAACTTTAAATCTGTTCTTAATTTGGATGGGACACGCAACGAGGTTAAGACGAATGCTGCAAAAGCGCAAAGGAGAAGACTGAGATGATAGATATACGCAGAATGGATTTGATTAAAGAAGTATTTCAGGACTTGTCCAAAAATCGGCAACTGCTGCGGATGGAAATAAATGATGACAATGGTGGAAATGAAAGATCGATCGTGTATCTCAACTACGATTTTTCGCTGAGCGAGAAGCTGAAAATTGAACTGTCGAACCTAATTCACTATTTTCAAATGTATCGACGTGCTCTTGACGAACACGATCGATTGGCGGCCTTATTCATGATCACCTGCGCTGGCGATCTGGCCCGGACGCTCTCGGATGTGTTCGGTGGTATTGAGGACGCTATTGATAAAGTGATGTACAGGGATCTGAGGTTCTCTTGGCCATCTGTGCCCGAGGGATACAAGATTCCCCAGCCATTGCTGGTGGCCGCCAAGGAAAAATTGAAGTGTATGGCGGATTTTGGCAGTGCGGCCGATCACGACGTACTGATGTTCTGGGAAAGCTCAGGAGGAAAAATTGAGGTGGTGAAAAAAGATAGCGTCGATGTCATTCGTAAGACATTTATTGAATCGGCCGAAAGCATCGGTGTATCGAGAAAGGAAATGAATGAAAGTATGGATGAGAATAATCATTTCGAATGGTGTATTGACTATCGGCGCTGCCTGGGAGCGCAGCTGGAGGTAGATCTTGATGAACTTCTTCTCTTCCTTGAAGCTCATCGGATCGCGATCCAGCAGAACGATCAGTTGGCGGCGTACATAGCGCTCCTTTATTGCGGAATCCATGCTCAGAACGTTTCCGGTTTTTTTCTAAACATTAAGGACGAGGTTGATAGGGTCGCTGTTCTTGATAAAAGATTTTCGTGGCCTTGCATACCAGACGGCTACGAACTTCCTAAACATTTTGGTTTGTCACCCCATTCTTGATAGGCAGGATTTTCTCCGCGTATTTTTTCAACTGAAAAAGAGCATCTGTGGCTATCGTTCAGTTCTGAATTGCTCACAAGAAAAATGAACACCGTCATAAATTTAGACGTCGTCCAGACGACCTTTTTGTCGCTGGTTCAATCCGTAGGTTTGACTAAAGAAGAGATCATGTCCGAGGTAGACGAGCACGGACGATGCCACTGGTCAATTAATCACGACGCATCCTTAAGCTTGGAGTTCTGTAAGAACTTGCAAGCGCTGACTTCTTTGTTTGAGTTTTCTAATAGAGCAAGGCTCTCCGGTGATGACTTGACTGCCTATTGCGCGCTGATGCGAGCTGGGTTGCATGCGCTTACATTGCAGGATGTTTTCGAAGAGATCATGAACGATGTCGATAAGGTTCTGTACGGAGATAAAAGATTTTTCTGGCCCTCTATCCCGGAGGGATATCAGATACCTCAGTATTTGTTGGCGGCCGGAGCTGACACAATCAAGCGCGTGAAGGGTCCTGATGACACTGCGGGTCGCGACGGACTGATGCTATCGAAAGGCGCGACAGGAGAAATTGTAGTGATGGGAAAGGATCGAATCGACGCAATCAGGAAGACGTTCATCGAATTGGCTGAAAGCATAGGCGACACGCGAGAAGAAATGGATAAAGCGAAGGATGAAGATGATCATTTCGAATGGCGTATTGACTACAACTCCTCCCTGGGTGATCGTCTGGAGCGATATCTTGACCAGCTCTTGCTCAGCGTAGAGGTCCACCGTATTGCTACTCACAAGAGTGACCATTTGGCCGCTTACCTGGCCCTCAAGGATGTTGGAACTCATGCCCGATCGATATCGGAGTTATTCGGAGATATCAAGGCTGATGCGCATAAGGTCAGCATTTTCGATAAAAGATTTGCTTGGCCAGATATCCCTGATGACTACAGATTTCCAGAGCATCTGGTGACGAGCCACTAACGCCCCAACATAAACTCGAAAGCGACACATGGAAAAGTCCCAATGTTTCGGACTTTGGAAAGAGCACTGCGGAGAGGAATTTCCATCGCTGCGAGAAGTGCCACACGACATTCTCTCGCCGTCCGATGCGATGAAGGTAGCGGACTATCTTGATGGCTGCCCCGTCTGGATTGCTTCCCCGGGAATGGTCATGTCCTGCGTGAATTCAGACGAGGTGGCAGGTACCCTGTCTCTGAGGACGAACGGAAAATGGGCGTGGCAAGACACGATGGCCCATTACGTGCGCCGCTTGCGCATCAGTCCGCCCACCCAATTTTTATACGATATCAAGAACGGGCACGCTGCTATCCCATTGGAAAGTGAATTAGAGATCCACGCGATGCACTTCCCGGATTTTTGAATGCTTGTGCTGGAACAACGAGGCGCAGCAAGACCAGCGCCCCGTCTCACCCCACCCGCTTGGCCGCCAACGCATTCCCCACCCTGCTCACCGACTTGCGTCCCAACTGCTGCGAGATGAACTGTCCTGCCTCGGCCACCGCATCCAGGTCGATCCCGGTCTCGATCCCGAGCCCGTTCATCATGTACAGCACATCCTCGGTCGCCACATTGCCAGTCGCGCCCTTGGCATAAGGACATCCCCCCAGCCCCGCCACCGACGCGTGATAGATGCTGATGCCCGCCTGCAGACTGGCATAGATATTGGCCAGCGCCTGCCCATAGGTATCGTGGAAGTGACCCGACAAGCCTTCGATATGGAATTCACGGATCGCCGTCTCCATCACCGGCCGCACCTTGCCCGGCGTGGCCACGCCGATGGTGTCGGCAATATCGATCTCGTCACAGCCCAGCTCGCGGAAACGCCGCACCACGTCGGCCACCGCGTCCAGCGGCACCTCACCCTGGTACGGACATCCGAACGCGCAACTCACCGCCGCACGCAGGCGCTTGCGGTGGTCCTTGGCGGCCTTGGCCACTTCGGCAAAACGTTCGATGGATTCGGCAATGGAGCAATTGATGTTCTTCTGCGAGAACGCCTCCGAGGCCGCCCCGAAAATCACCACCTCATCCACCCCCGCCTCCAGCGCCGCCTCGAAGCCCTTCATGTTGGGCACCAGCGCGGAATACACCACGCCCGGCTTGCGCGAGATGCCGTGCATCACCTCGCTCGAAGTCGCCATCTGCGGCACCCACTTGGGCGAGACGAAAGAAGCCGCCTCCACATTCGGAAAACCCGCCGCCGAAAGCCGGTTGACCAGCTCGACCTTGACCTCGGCGGAAATGGTTTCCTTCTCGTTCTGCAAACCGTCGCGCGGTCCGACTTCAACGATCTTCACTTTCTTGGGCAGGCTCATCATGCGGGTCTCCGTTGGGGGTGTTGTATTGCGTGGATGGCTGTAGAACAGTTCAGCTGGCCGCCGGCGCGGCATCGAGACGCACATCGGCCACCGTGCCGCCGGTCATCTTCTCCAGCTGCGCGGCCGTGAGGTTGAAGACGGCATGCGGATGGCCGGCCGCCGCCCAGACGCTGTCAAAGTTGAACAGGTCCTGATCGATCAGCATCACCGGCTTGACCACGTGGCCAATCGGGCAGACGCCGCCGATGGCATAACCGGTCGTCTCGCGCACGAACTTGGCGTCGGCCTTGCCGAGCGGGCCGGTCAGGGCGGTGACCTTGGCTTCGTCCACCCGGTTGGCTCCGCTGGCAATGACCAGCACCGGCGCACCGTCAGAGACTCGGCGGAAGATGATGGACTTGGCAATCTCGGCCACGCTGCAGCCCACGGCCGCAGCGGCTTCGGCAGAGGTGCGGCCGGTCGAGGGCAGCATCGTGACCGGTTTGTCATGGCCCATCGCCGCCAGCAGGTCGGCAACACGTTGGGCGGAAGAGGGCAGGGCGGCAGCAGGTTCGTTCATGGCGTTCATGGCGTTTGACTAGGAGGCGCAAGGCCGGCAGCAGGACAAGCCGGAAATGATAACAGCACCCCCGCCCCCTCTGCCGCGCAGGCCCGCATTCAGCGATCCAGCAGGAACACGCCATCGCTGGCGGCGGCTCCCGCCTTCTGCAGTTGCGCTACGCACCAGTCGGCCAGGGCTGCATCCTCCATCTGCAGGAAGCGCGCATTGGTGATGCGTAACAAGGGGATCTCCCGCATCATCGTCGGCAAGTCCGCCAGTGCAATCCGGCCGCGTTCCAGCAGCAGGAATTTCACCAGGACCTTGATGCCATTGTGCGCATTGCGCAGCGGATCGGCCTGCAGATAATCCAGCCGCGAGAAGGCCTTTTCCAGCGCATCGTCCACCTCCGTGAAGGGCGCGCCATGGCCAGGAATCACGGTGCGCACATCGAGGCTGCGGATCAGCTCCAGCGTGGCGCGCGCTTCTTCGAAACCGGATTCGCCATCCAGCTCCGGGAAGATGATCCCGAATCCATTGCGCCACAAGGCATCGGCCGAGATCAGCACGCCCTCCTGCGCGCAATACAGCAGCAGCGCATGCGGGTCATGGCCGGGCGCGGCCAGGGCGGTCCAGTCGAGATCACCCAGGCGCAGCACGTCGCCGCTGCGGATCAACTGATCGTGCGTAAAGCGCGGACAGCGCTGGCCGGTGGCGCGGTAGCTCAGGGCGTCTTCGTCCCACTGGCGCACCTTGGCATCCTCGGCAGCCGGGATGGCAATGCGGCAGCCATAGGCGGCGTGCAGGGCGGCATTGCCGCCGCAGTGGTCCGAATGCAGATGGGTATTGAGCAGCACATCGAGCCGCTCACGCCCGCGCTGGTGCAGGACGTGGCGCACCAGCGTCTGCGTCTGTTCGGCATGGGCAACGTAGCCGCTGTCGATCATGGCGACTTCATCGCGGCCGAACAGCAGCACGTTGTTGGACGACAGCCAGCCCCGCTCCAGTACGTGCAGCGAGGGGGGCAGGCGCAGTGCGGACGTGTTCACGGCGCGCTGCTCAAGCGGCCTTGAAGTCCAGCAGCTGCGCACCTTCGGCCACCTGGTCGCCAACCGCGTAGCGCATCGCTTCCACTGTGCCGGCCGAGGGGGCGGCGATGGTGTGTTCCATCTTCATGGCTTCCATGATGAGCAACGGCGTGCCCTGCGTGACGCTCGCGCCCTGGTCCACCAGCAGCGCGACGATCTTGCCGGGCATGGGCGCGGTCAGGCGTCCGCCCTCGGCCTCTGCATGGCCGGCGTGGGCCATCGGGTCGAGCAGGCGCAGGCTGTGCTGGCTGCGGCCATCGAAGAGGTGTAGCCCTTCGCCTTCCCAGGCCACATCGGCTTGCAGGGTACGGCCGTCCAGGGAGATGCGCACGCTGTCGGAGTTGGCCGCATGCAGGGCCAGCGTGTGCGTGTTGCCGCCG
This sequence comes from Herbaspirillum huttiense, assembly GCF_004367745.1. Lineage (GTDB taxonomy): Bacteria > Pseudomonadota > Gammaproteobacteria > Burkholderiales > Burkholderiaceae_D > Herbaspirillum > Herbaspirillum huttiense. Next base: position 5,529,975 of record NZ_CP037993.1, on the reverse strand, counting down.
ATCTGCAATTGCCATTGCCGGCCGTCGCCTGCGTAGTCGATCCGGACTTCGCTGTTGCCTGAGTCATCCTCGAAATTCAGGCTGCGTTGCAGGCGGGTATTGAGTCGCCAGCCGCTGGTCTGTGCCCAGGGATCGCGGCTGTCCTGATGGCGCTGCTCCTGTTGCAGCAGGGCTGCGGTGGCCAGGGCCAGCGTGTCGGTCGTGGGCGCAACCGGGGGAGGGAAGAGCGCGTCGCGGTGACGTTCGATCAGGCCGGTATCGAGATCGGCCGTCGCAAATGCCTGGCCTGCAATCAGCCGCTGCAGGAAGCCGATGTTGGTCGCCAGTCCGACCACCTGGTATTGCGCCAGCGCACGCGCCATGTTGCGCAGGGCCGCATCACGGTCCGCACCCCAGACGATGAGTTTGGCGATCATCGGATCATAGAAGGGCGAGATGGCATCGCCCTCGCGCACGCCAGCGTCGATGCGCACGGCCGCCGGTTGCGTGGCGCCGGGTGCGGCCAGCGTGAATTCTACTGCAGGGGCGCTGCGCATGCGGGTGAGCGTGCCGATGGCGGGGAGGAAACCTTTCTCGGGATTCTCCGCATAGATGCGCGCCTCGATGGCATGGCCCTGGATGCGCAACTGCTCCTGCTTCAGCGGCAGCGGCTCGCCCGAGGCCACGCGCAATTGCCACTCCACCAGGTCCAGTCCGGTAATCATTTCCGTGACGGGGTGCTCGACCTGCAGGCGCGTGTTCATCTCCATGAAGTAGAAACTGCCATCCTGGTTGGCGATGAATTCCACCGTGCCGGCACCGACGTAGCCAACCGCACGGGCAGCCGCAACGGCCGCCTCACCCATGGCGGCGCGGCGGCCGCAACTCATGCCGGGGGCCGGGGCTTCTTCCAGCACCTTCTGGTGGCGGCGCTGCACCGAGCAGTCGCGCTCGAAGAGATAGACGCAATTGCCATGGCCATCGGCAAAGACCTGGATTTCGATATGGCGCGGACGGGTCAGGTATTTCTCCACCAGCACGCGGTCATCGCCAAAGCTGGAGATCGCCTCGCGCTTGCAGGAGGCCAGTGCCGCTTCAAAATCTTCACTGCGTTCGACCACGCGCATGCCCTTGCCGCCGCCACCGGCGCTGGCCTTGAGCAGCACCGGGTAGCCGATGCGGTCGGCTTCGGCGCGCAGGAAATCGCTCTCCTGGCGCTGGCCGTGATAGCCCGGCACCAGCGGTACGGCGGCCGTTTCCATCAAGGCCTTGGCGGCGGATTTGGAGCCCATGGCATCGATGGCCGAGGCCGGCGGGCCGATGAAGACCAGGCCGACGTCGGCGCAGGCCTGGGCGAATCCTGCGTTCTCCGACAGGAAACCGTAGCCGGGATGGATCGCCTGCGCGCCCGTGGCCAGTGCGGCGGCGATGATCTTGTCGGCGCAGAGATAGCTTTCCTTGGCCGGGGCCGGGCCCAGGTGCACGCTCTCGTCGCAGGCGGCCACGTGCTTGGCCTGTGCATCGGCGTCGGAATAGACGGCCACGGTGGCAATACCCAGGCGGCGGGCGGTGGCGGCCACGCGGCAGGCGATTTCGCCGCGATTGGCGATCAGGATCTTGGTGAACATGGTGTCTCCTCGGTGGCGCGCTTCAGATGCGGAAGACGCCGAATCGGGTCTCTTCGATGGGGGCGTTCAGGGCGGCCGACAATCCCAGCGCCAATACCTGGCGGGTATCGGCAGGATCGATCACGCCGTCGTCCCACAGGCGCGCCGAGGCGTAATACGGATGGCCCTGGGTTTCATATTGGGCGCGGATGGGCTCCTTGAAGGCGGCTTCCTCTTCGGCGCTCCAGCTGCCGCCGCGCGTTTCGATGCCGTCGCGCTTGACGGTAGCCAGCACGCTGGCGGCCTGCTCGCCACCCATCACCGAGATGCGCGCATTGGGCCACATCCACAGGAAGCGCGGCGAGAAGGCGCGGCCGCACATGCCATAGTTGCCCGCACCGAAACTGCCGCCGATGATGACGGTGAGTTTGGGCACTTTGGCGGTGGAGACGGCCGTGACCATTTTTGCACCATGGCGCGCAATGCCCTCGTTCTCGGCCTTCTTGCCGACCATGAAGCCGGTGATGTTCTGCAGGAAGATCAGCGGGATCTTGCGCTGGCAGCACAGTTCGATGAAGTGCGTGCCCTTCTCGGCGGCTTCCGAAAACAGGATGCCGTTGTTGGCGATGATGCCCACCGGCATGCCGTGCAGGTGCGCGAAACCGCACACCAGCGTGGTGCCGTAGCGCGCCTTGAATTCATCGAACTCGCTGCCGTCGACGATGCGGGCGATGACCTCGCGCACATCGAAGGGCTTGCGCGTATCGGTCGGGATCACGCCATACAGTTCCTGCGCCGGATACTTCGGCTCCACGCTCTCGCGCAGCGCCAACTGCTGCGGCTTGCGGCGGTTGAGGTGGCTGACGATGTTGCGCGCGATGGCCAGGGCATGGGTGTCGTCCTGGGCCAGGTGATCGGCCACGCCGGAGAGGCGCGTGTGGACATCGCCGCCGCCCAGTTCTTCAGCCGTCACCACTTCACCGGTGGCCGCTTTGACCAGCGGTGGCCCGGCCAGGAAGATGGTGGCCTGCTCCTTGACGATGATGGACTCATCGCTCATGGCCGGTACATACGCACCGCCTGCAGTGCAGGAGCCCATCACCACCGCGATCTGCGGAATGCCCTTGGCCGACAGGTTGGCCTGGTTGTAGAAGATGCGGCCGAAGTGATCGCGGTCGGGGAAGACCTCATCCTGGTTGGGCAGGTTGGCCCCGCCGCTGTCGACCAGATAGATGCAGGGCAGGTGATTGAATTCGGCGATCTCCTGCGCGCGCAGGTGCTTCTTGGCCGTCATCGGATAGTAGGTGCCGCCCTTGACGGTGGCATCGTTGCAGACGATCACGCACTCCTGCCCGGCCACGCGGCCGATGCCGGTGATGATGCCGGCCGAGGGGGCCGCATCTTTCAGGTTGCCTTCGCGGTCTTTCTCGCGGTACATGCCGTAGGCGGCCAGCTGCGAGAATTCCAGGAAGGGCGTGCCGGGGTCCAGCAGCCTCTGAACCCGGTCGCGCGGCAGCAGCTTGCCGCGTGCCACGTGCTTCTCGCGCGCGGCCTGGCCGCCGCCTTCGGCGATGGCCGCTACCTTCTGGCGCAGGTCGTCGACGATGCGCTGCATGGCATCGCGGTTGTGCTGGAATTCCTCGCTGCGCGGGTTGAGCTTGCTTTCAATCTGCGGCATGGTTTGGTCTCTCTGTTCAGTTTCTTGTTGTGCTGTCGGCCGCACCGGCGCTGGTGCAGCGGTGCATGGTGCAGAAAACGTCAGTCCTCCGGGAAGCGCCCGTCCACGTAATACCAGCGGGCCTGGCCACTGTCGTCAGGCTGGCGCACGAAGTTGCTGATCTCGTGCAGGCGGTGCGCCTTGCCACCCACCTTGAAGCGCGCCACGAACTCGACGGTCGCTTCATCGCTGCCGCTGGCGTGCTGGTGTTTCTTGATGTCCAGGCCGATCCACTTGACGTCGGTTTCGCTGGTCAGCTCTTCTTCCGGCAGCGTGTCCGGGAACCAGGTCGCGCGCAGGTAGGCTTCGTCGCGCAGGGCGAAGGCGGTATAGCGCGAGCGCATCAGCAGCTCGGCCGTGGCCGGCACCTGGCCACCGGTGATGAAGCGGCCACAGCATTTCTCGAAGCTGGGCTGGCCGCAGGGGCAGGGGCCGGACTTGTCTTTCTTGGTGCTCATCAGATCTTTCCGTTCTTGAGGAAGGCTTCCAGCTGGGTGAAGCGGTCGAAGCCCCAGAATTGTTCGCCATCGACGATCATGAAGGGCGAGCCGAAGACGCCAGCCTTGCCGGCCGCTTCGGTGGCTGCGCGCAGCTGCTCCTTCAGTTCGGGCGTACCCAGCGCCGCTTCCAGTGCTGCGCGGTCGATGCCGTTGTCGGCGGCGATGCGCAGCACGTTTTCGGGCACGCTGATGTCGATGTCTTCGGTGAAGTAGGCGCTGTACAAGGTCTTGATCAGGTCCACCGCCTTGGCCGGCTGGGTCTGCTGCACCCACAGCGTGGCGCGTGCGGCGACTTGCGTGCCGATGGGGAACTGGCTCGGGGCCTTGTAGAAGATATTGTGGAAGCGCGCGGTGCGCTCCATGTCGTGGCGCGAGTAGTCGCCCTTGACCGGAATGTTGGCCAGCGAATTGGTGCCCAGTGCCTTGAAGATGGGACCCAGCAGGATGGGATGCCAGTTGACGCTGCGGCTGTATTTCGCAGCCAGCTTGTCGATCTCGACCGCAGCGAAGTAGCCGTAGGGCGAGCTGAAGTCGAAGTAGAAATCGATGGGTGTGCTCATGATGTCCGTTGTGTTTGGAGTTTCAAAAGAGGGGAGGGCGCTTACAGCGTATCGGCAAACAGTTCGCGGCCGATCAGCATGCGGCGGATCTCGCTGGTGCCGGCGCCGATCTCGTAGAGCTTGGCATCGCGCCACAGGCGGCCCACGGGATATTCGTTGATGTAGCCATTGCCGCCCAGCGACTGGATCGCTTCACCCGCCATCCAGGTGGCCTTCTCGGCCGAGTAGAGGATGGCACCGGCGGCGTCCTTGCGCAGGGCGCGTACCTTGTCCGCGCTGTCGGCACGGTCACAGGCCTGGCCGACCGCATAGACGTAGGCCTTGCAGGCCATCATGGTGGAATACATGTCGGCCAGCTTGCCCTGCATGAGCTGGAATTCGCCGATGGCCTGGCCGAACTGCTTGCGGTCATGCACATACGGCACCACCACATCCATGCAGGCCTGCATGATGCCCAGCGGGCCACCGGAGAGCACGCTGCGCTCGAAGTCCAGGCCCGACATCAGCACGTTGACGCCACGGCCGACGCCGCCCAATACGTTTTCTTCGGGGACTTCGCAATCCTGGAACACCAGTTCACCGGTGTGGGAACCGCGCATGCCGAGCTTGTCCAGTTTCTGCGCGACGGAAAATCCTTTATATCCTTTTTCCACCAGGAAGGCGGTCATGCCGCGCGCCCCGGCGTCGAGATCGGTCTTGGCATAGACCACCAGCACGTCGGCATCGGGGCCATTGGTGATCCACATCTTGCTGCCGTTGAGCACGTAGCGGTCGCCCTTCTTGTCGGCGCGCAGTTTCATGCTCACCACATCCGAACCGGCATTGGGTTCGGACATGGCCAGCGCACCGATGAAGTCGCCCGAGATCAGCTTGGGCAGGTACTTGCGCTTCTGCTCTTCGTTGCCGTTGCGCTTGATCTGGTTCACGCACAGATTGGAGTGCGCACCGTAGGACAGGCCCACCGACGCCGAGGCGCGCGAGATTTCTTCCATCGCGATGATGTGCGCCAGGTAGCCCAGTCCGGCCCCGCCGTATTCCTCGCCGACGGTGATGCCCAGCACGCCCAGGTCGCCCAGCTTCTTCCACAGGTCCATGGGGAACTGGTCGCTGCGGTCGATCTCGGCTGCGCGCGGAGCGATCTCCGTTTGGGCGAAGGCGGCAACCGCTTCACGCAGGGCGGCGATGTCTTCGCCATGGTCGAAATTGAGGCCGGGCAGATGGATCATGGGTGTCTCCTCGTTGGGTGTTTGGGGAATTCTTGTTGTGATGTGGAACGATTGCTGTTGCTTGACGTTAACGTCAATGAAGGCGGTCTGCGCGTTGCGAAATGCCGTTTGCGTCAGGCCGCTACCGCCTTGCGTTTGCTCTTCGGTTTGGCATCGGCCAGCAGTTGCCGGCATTCCTCTTCGTGGGCGGCGATTTCGGAGAGGGTCAGTTCGAGGTCTTCGCGCTGCTGTTCCAGTTTTTCGCGATGCTGTTGCAGCAGGCCCAGGAAGCGCTGCAGCTGCGGCTGCGTATCCTTGGGCGATTCGTACATGTCGATCAGGTCCTTGATTTCGGCCAGTGTGAAGCCCAGGCGCTTGCCGCGCAGCGTGAGCTTCAGGCGCGTGCGTTCGCGCGCCGGATAGACGCGATGCCGACCGCCCACCCCCTCGCGCTTGGGATTGAGGATGCCGTGGTCTTCGTAGAACCGGATCGCGCGCGGCGTGATCGCGAATTCTTCCGCCAGTTCGGTGATGGTGTAGGTAGGCATGGACGGGATGGATTGGGTTGGTCTGGCACTTTACGTTAACGTAAAGTATATTGTGCCCTGTCGTCCAGCAAAAAATGCAGGGCTGGTGCGACGCCTTTGACCTCCCTCTTGATGATCGCCAGGCTTACTGATGAACGCTCTTGAATCCCAGCTCGACTACGCCTTCGGCGACACCCTGCCCGACACCGGCCACACCATGGAGGTGGCACCGGGCGTGCGCTGGCTGCGCATGGGGCTGCCCTTTGCGCTGAATCACATCAACCTGTGGTTGCTGCAAGACGAGCTCGACACCCCGCAAGGCCGCCAGCGCGGCTGGACCGTGGTCGATTGCGGCATCGCCACCGACGATACGCGCGCGGCCTGGGAGCGCATCTTCACTGAAGAACTCGATGGCTTGCCCATCCTGCGCGTGCTGGTCACGCATTGCCATCCCGATCACGTAGGCCTGGCCGACTGGCTGTGCCAGCGCTGGCAGGCACCGCTGTGGATGAGTACCGGTGATTACGCTTTTGCGCGCGTGATGTCGGCGGCCTTGCCGGGGGCCGAGGGCACGGCGGCCACGCCGCATTTCCAGCGGCATGGCCTGGCGGATCCCGAGACGGTGGCGACGCTGCAGGGGCGCAATACGTATTACCAGGACCTGGTGCCGGTGGTGCCGCACGCGTATCACCGCATGCAGGATGGCCACGCGGTGCGCATCGGCGGACGCGACTGGGAAATCATTACCGGATTCGGTCATTCGCCGGAGCACGTTTCCCTGTATTGCGCGGCGCTGAATGTGCTCATTTCGGGGGACATGGTCTTGCCGCGCATCTCCACCAATGTATCGGTGTTTGCGATCGAGCCGGAGAGCAATCCGGTGCAGCAGTATCTGGATTCGCTGGCGAAATACGCGCACCTGCCGGGCGATGTGCTGGTGCTGCCTTCGCATGGCAAGCCCTTCCGTGGCTTGCATACCCGTATCCAGCAGTTGAACGACCATCACCGCGAGCGTCTGGCCGAAGTGCTGGCGGCCTGTGCCACACCGCAGACGGGCGTGGATATCCTGCCGGTGATGTTCAAGCGGCCGCTGGATACGCATCAGCTGTCCTTTGCACTGGGGGAGGCGGTCGCGCACTTGCACAAGCTCTGGGTTGACGGCGCGGTGAAGCGCTTGTTGGGGGAGGATGGGGTGTATCGGTTTGTGGCGGTGTAAGCCTTCTTGCATCAATCGGTGGTATTGATGCAAGTGACGCATCAATGAAAAACGCCGGCGGGGATGACCCGGCCGGCGTTATTTTTTATCGCGGATGTGGGCAGTGCGTCAGCCCGCCTTCTTCTTCATCTCGCGCTCTTCCTTCTGCAGCTTGGTCTTGATGCGGTTGCGCTTCAACGGCGACAGGTATTCGACGAAGACCTTGCCCTTCAGGTGATCCATCTCATGCTGGATGCACACGGCCAAGAGCTCATCGGCATCGACCTCGAAGGCCTTGCCGTCGGCATCAAAAGCGCGCACCTTCACGCGGGCCGGACGTTCCACGCCATCGTAGATGCCGGGCACCGACAGGCAGCCTTCGTCATAGACGCGCTTCTCTTCGCTGGCCCAGAGGATCTCGGGGTTGATGAAGACCTGCAGGTTCTTGCCCTCATCGGAGACGTCGATGACCACCACCTGTTCATGCACATCCACCTGGCTGGCGGCCAGGCCCACGCCGGGGGCGGCATACATGGTCTCGGCCATGTCGGCCACCAGCTTCTTGATGCGCTCGTCGAAGACGGTCACGGGGACCGCGACCTTGTGCAGGCGCGGATCGGGATAACGGAGGATGTTCAGCAGGGCCATACGTGTGTTCTCGGTAAGCTTGGGGTTCGGTCTCGGGGGACCTGGTTCGGGCCGGATCTCGTCATTTTGCGAGCGTGCGGGAAATTCATTTCGGGATTTGTCATGTAAATGCGGCCGAAGCGCGACGCTTCAAGCACGGCCACCGCACAATGCCGGTCCTGGCAGGCCTGTGCGGCGTGGCGCGGCGGCCAGGAGATTCCCGTTTTTTGGAAAAGTGTATCACAGCCCGCCACAGGCCCGCCCGGAGAGCCGCGCCGCACGGCCTTGAGCGGGCGGCCGATGTACAACACTTCATCTATCCTCATGCAAGAGCCTTTCCACGACACTATTGCCGATCCGGCCACAGAACTGGCCGCCTGGCTGCGCCTGGCCATGACGGACGGCATCGGGCCGGTGCTGGCGCGCCGGCTGCTGGCGGTGTTCGGTTTGCCGCAGGGTATCTGGCAGGCCGATCAGGGGGCCTTGCGGGCGGTGGTGCCGGCCCCGGTGGCGGCCCGCCTGGTGTGCGCGCCGACCGCACAGCAGCGCGAGCGCATCGCCGCCACGCTGGCCTGGGCGCAGGTGCCGGGGCAATCCGTCATCACGCTGGCCGATGCAAGCTATCCGCCGGGATTGCTGCAGATTGCCGATCCTCCCTTGTTGCTCTACGTCCGCGGCAATCCGGCACTGCTGTCGGGCAATGCGCTGGCAGTGGTGGGCAGCCGCAATGCCACGGCCCAGGGCGTGCAGCATGCGGGCCGGTTCTCCGAGGAGCTCAGCCGTGCGGGCATCACCATCGTCTCGGGGCTGGCGCTGGGCATCGACGCAGCGGCCCATGCCGGCGGATTGGCCGGGCCGGGCTCGACGGTGGCGGTCATCGGTACCGGCATCGACCTGGATTATCCCCAGCGCAATCGCGCGCTGGCACAACGCATCGCCGAGGGCGGCTGCATCGTCAGCGAATATGCGCTGGGCACGCCGCCGCTGGCAGCCAACTTTCCGCGCCGCAACCGCCTGATCTCGGGCATCTCGCGCGCCGTGCTGGTGGTGGAAGCGGCGGCGCAATCGGGTTCGCTCATCACCGCGCGCATGGCGGCCGAGCAGGGGCGGGATGTGTTTGCCATTCCGGGGTCGATCCACGCGCCGCTGTCCAAAGGCTGCCATCAGCTGATCCGCCAAGGGGCCAAGCTGGTCGAGACCACGCAGGATATTCTCGATGAGCTGCCCGGCTGGTCGACGTTGCCGAAGCAGCAAGCTGTCGTGCAGGCAACTTCATCGCGCGCCATGGAAGAGCTCGATGCGGCAAGCCAACAGTTATTGCAGAGCCTGGGCCATGACCCGGTCGATGCCGATACCCTCGCGTTGCGCTGCGGCCTTGATGCAGCGGGCCTGGCAGGGAGTTTGCTAACCCTGGAACTGCAGGGTTGGGTGGAGCTGCTGCCGGGTGCACGTTATCGTCGCATCGTGTGAAGAAATTATCCCCGCAGCGCCGCAAATCCTGCCATACTGGCCTTGGCTGACTTGTACATTCATAACCTTCGCGATAGAGTACGAACATGTTTGATGTCCTCGTTTACCTGTACGAAACCTACTATCGCCCTGATGCCTGCCCCGAACCCGAGGCGCTCGTCAAAAAGTTGTCCGCGATCGGTTTCGAAGAAGATGAAATCTCCCAGGCACTCGGATGGCTGACTGATCTTGAAGTCGCCAATCACGAATTCGCCGACAACTATCCCCGACAGACCGCCTTTTCCTTCGGTACGCGCATCTATGCGACGCAGGAAAGTGACATTCTGGGCGTGGAAGCCATCGGTTTCATCCAGTTCCTCGAATCGGCCAAGATGCTGGACCCGATCCAGCGCGAGATCGTCATCGAGCGCGCCCTGGCCGCCGGTGAAGCGCCGATCACCCTGGAAAAACTCAAGGTCATCGTATTGATGGTGCTGTGGAGCCAGGGCAAGGAACCGGACGGCCTGATGTTCGAGGAGCTGTTCCTCGACGAAGACGATACCGAACCGCGCCTGCTGCACTGAACGCACCGGCCTGGCACGAGCGACAGGGCTGGGAGGGAGCCTTGCTGACAACGTGCTGACGCCGCATCCCCGTGCTGTTGCTTCATTTCAAGCCATTTCGGCATGAATGAACATAAAAGCCGGCGAAAGCGCATGAATCAATGAAACGGCAAGCCCTTGTGCTTGCCGTTTCATTTGCATCACGCTTATCATTCCCCCGCATTGGCCCGATATTGGCTACTATATAAAAATTCCGTTGTCCACAGGCAATGAAACGCCGGCCACTTGCGTAGCTTGCCGCCGCCTATCGTTGACCGCCTGGGATGGCATGGTGTTGTTTCGGAGCAGTCCGGCCCCACGTGAGGCTGATGCAACTCCCGCAGCACGCCAGCAACTGACCTCTCACTACCGAGACCCATACCTATGAGCAAGACCCTCATCATTGCCGAGAAGCCCTCTGTCGCGAACGACATCGCGAAGACGCTCGGCGGCTTCACCAAGCACGATGAGTATTTCGAATCCGACGAGTACATCCTGTCCTCGGCCGTCGGTCACCTGCTGGAAATCGCAGTCCCCGAGGAATACGACGTCAAGCGCGGCAAGTGGAGTTTTACCCACCTGCCGATGATTCCGCCGCACTTTGCGCTCAATCCGATCGCCAAGACCGAGTCGCGCCTGAAGGTGCTCTCCAAGCTCATCAAGCGCAAGGATGTCACCACCCTCATCAACGCATGTGACGCGGGCCGCGAAGGTGAACTGATCTTCCGCCTGATCGCGCAATACACCAAGGCCAAGCAGCCGGTGAAGCGCCTGTGGCTGCAATCGATGACGCCCGGCGCCATCCGCGAGGGCTTCTCCCATCTGCGCGATGATGAAGAAATGCTCCCGCTGGCCAATGCCGCGCGCTGCCGCAGCGAAGCTGACTGGCTGATCGGCATCAATGGCACCCGCGCCATGACCGCCTTCAACTCCAAGGAAGGCGGCTTCTATCTCACCACCGTGGGCCGCGTGCAGACGCCGACCCTGTCCATCGTGGTCGAGCGTGAAGAGAAGATCAAGAAGTTCATCCCGCGCGACTACTGGGAAGTGCACGCCGAATTCGTCTGCGCCGCCGGCATCTACAAGGGCCGCTGGCTGGACAAGGGCCACAAGAAGGATGAAGCCGATCCCGAGAAGCGCCCCGAGCGCCTATGGAGCAAAGCGGCTGCCGACTCCATCGTGGCCGCCTGCCGCGACAAGCCGGGCAATGTCACCGAGGAATCCAAGCCGACCACGCAGATGTCGCCGGGCCTGTTCGACCTGACCAGCCTGCAACGCGAGGCCAACTCGCGCTTCGGCTTCTCGGCCAAGAACACCCTGGGCCTGGCCCAGGCGCTGTATGAAAAGCACAAGGTGCTGACCTATCCGCGTACCGACTCGCGCCACCTGCCCGAGGACTACATCAACACGGTCAAGGACACCATGGAGGCGCTGGCGGAGAACAACAACTACCACCAGTTCTCCAAGCAGATCCTCAAGCAAGGCTGGGTCAAGCCGAACAAGCGCATCTTCGACAACACCAAGATCAGCGACCACTTCGCCATCATCCCGACCACCCAGGTGCCCAAGAACCTGTCGGAGCCGGAACAGAAGCTCTACGACCTGGTGACGCGCCGCTTCATGGCGGTGTTCTTCCCGCCGGCCGAGTTCCAGGTGACCACCCGTTTCACGGAAGTGTCGGGCCACCAGTTCAAGAGCGAAGGCAAAGTCATGATCAACCCCGGCTGGCTGGCCATCTACGGCAAGCAGGTCGAGGAAGATGACAAGGACAAGGAAGGCGGCGGCAACCTGGTGGCCGTGGCCCCGGGCGAGAAGGTCAAGACCGACAAGGTCACCGCCAATGGCCTGGTCACCAAGCCGCCCGCCCGCTACACCGAAGCCACGCTGCTGTCGGCCATGGAAGGCGCGGGCAAGCTGGTGGATTCGGATGAGCTGCGCGAAGCCATGGCCGGCAAGGGCCTGGGCACGCCGGCTACGCGCGCGGCCATCATCGAAGGCCTGCTGAACGAAAAGTACCTGCTGCGCGAAGGCCGCGAAATGATGCCCACCGCCAAGGCCTTCCAGCTGATGACGCTGCTGCACGGCCTGGGTGTGGATGAATTGACCGAACCCGAACTGACCGGCGAGTGGGAACACAAGCTGGCCCAGATGGAGCGCGGCAAGATCAGCCGTGACGAGTTCATGCGCGAGATCGCGCAGATGACCCAGATCATCGTCAAGCGCGCCAAGGAATACGACAACGACACCATCCCCGGCGACTATGCGACCCTGCAGACGCCTTGCCCCAACTGCGGTGGCGTGGTGAAGGAAAATTACCGGCGCTTCGCCTGCACCAAGTGCGAATTCTCGATGAGCAAGGTGCCCGGTGGCCGCCAGTTCGAAATCGCTGAAGTGGAAGAGCTGCTGCAGAACCGCACCATCGGTCCGCTGCAGGGCTTCCGTTCCAAGATGGGCCGTCCGTTTGCGGCCATCCTGAAGATTTCGCGCGACGAAGAGATCAAGAACTTCAAGCTGGAATTCGACTTCGGCCAGGACCAGGCCGATGGCGAAGGCGGCGAGCCGGTGGACTTCAGCGAGCAGACCCCGCTGGGCGCCTGCCCCAAGTGCGGCAGCGGCGTCTACGAAATGGGCCTGGCCTATGTCTGCGAGAAGACCGTGGCCAAGCCCAAGGCCTGCGACTTCCGCAGCAGCCGCATCATCCTGCAGCAGGAAATCCTGCCGGAGCAGATGGCCAAGCTCCTCAACGACGGCAAGACCGACCTGCTGCCGGGCTTCATCTCGCAACGGACGCGCCGGCCTTTCAAGGCCTTCCTGGTGCGCGGCAAGGATGGCAGGATCAGCTTCGAGTTCGAGGAACGCAAGGCCAAAGCTCCCGCCAAGGGCAAGGCTGCCGCAGCGGACGCCGATGACGGTGCCGACGAGGCTGTAGCCAAGCCGGCCGCCAAGAAGACGGCGACCAAGACGGCGGCCAAGACCACGGCCACCAAGACCAAGGCGGCAGCGGCCAAGAAGCCGGCCCTGCGCAAGGCGACGCCGAAGAAGGCTGCGGCTCCGGACGCCTGATTTCCATCGGCCGAAAACGACAAAGGCCTCGCACTGTTCGGTGCGAGGCCTTTTGTTTTTTTATGCACGACGCTTCACCCACGACCCGTTCGGACTGAGTAGGCCCGTAGGGCCGTATCGAAGCCAGTCCTGAGCCTGTCGAAGGGGCGCTCGCTGGATCACATTCGGCGTGTCTTCGATACCCTGCTGCGCCGCTACTCAGCCCGAACGGGTGGTGGGAGATTTTTCGGCGGTTGTTCAGTCGCTATAGACCACCGTCAACGGCGCATGATCCGAAAAGCGCTGTTCCTTGTAGATCGCTGCACTCACCGCCTTGGCCGCAATGCCCGGCGTGGAGACGTGGTAATCGATACGCCATCCCACGTTGTTGGCCCAGGCCTGGCCGCGGTTGCTCCACCAGGTGTAGGCTTCGCCGGTGGTCTCCGGATGCAGGCGGCGATACACGTCCACCAGGCCCAGCTGGTCGAAGATGCGCGTCATCCAGGCGCGTTCTTCCGGCAAAAAGCCTGAATTCTTCTGGTTGCTCTTCCAGTTCTTCAGGTCGATTTCCTTGTGGGCGATGTTCCAGTCGCCACAGATGACCACTTCGCGACCGCTCTTTTCCAACTCCATCAGGTGCGGCAGGAAGGCTTCCATGAAGCGGAACTTGGCTTCCTGGCGTTCCTCGCTGGAGGAACCCGAGGGCGCATAGAGCGAGATCACGGTCAGGTCGCCGTAGTCGCATTCGACATAGCGGCCTTCGTCATCGAATTCGGTATTGCCGAAGCCGATGCGCACCGAGTCCGGCTGGCGGCGGCTGTAGACGCCCACGCCCGAGTAGCCCTTCTTCTGGGCATAGTGGAAATGGCCGACATAGCCGGCCGGGGCCAGGAAGTCTTCGGTCATGTCGGCCGCCTGGGCCTTCAGTTCCTGCACGCAGACGAAGTCCGGCGCTTCCTTTTGCAGCCACTCGAAGAAGCCCTTCTTGGCGGCCGAACGGATTCCGTTGAGGTTGGCGGAGACGATTTTTGGCATGGATGTCCTGTTTGCTTGCTGCAGAAGTGTGTTCAATCAGGCCGGTAGCATAACCGATAGGATGAATCATTTAAAATGGCGGCCTGATGAAGGCTTTGCCACCGCGCTGCCTTGCCTGGCGGCAAGCGGGCGCGGTCCGCACCTTCCGTTTTGACTCTTCCCGGGAAATGCATTGTGAGCAACTTGAGACAGGAATTCATCGAATTCGCGGTATCGGCCGGCGTGCTGCGCTTTGGCGAATTCGTCACCAAGGCGGGCCGTACCTCGCCTTACTTCTTCAACGCCGGCCTCTTCAGCGAGGGCGCGACCCTGGCCCAGGTGGCCCGCTTCTACGCCCAGACCCTGCAGGATTCGGGCGTGGAATATGACATGCTGTTCGGCCCCGCCTACAAGGGCATCACCCTGGCCTCGGCCACCGCGGTGGCGCTGGCCGGCATGGGCCGCAATGTCCCCTTCGCCTTCAACCGCAAGGAAGCCAAGGACCACGGCGAAGGCGGCACCATCGTCGGCGCCAAGCTGCAGGGCAAGGTCGTCATCATCGATGACGTCATCTCGGCCGGCACCTCGGTGCGCGAGTCGGTGGACATGATCCGCGCCGCCGGTGCCACCCCCTGCGCCGTGCTGATCGCGCTGGACCGCATGGAGCGCTCGGGCAAGGATGGCGCGCTCTCCGAACTGTCGGCGGTGCAGGAAGTGGCGCGCGAGTACGACATGCCGGTCATCTCCATCGGCAACCTCAATGACCTCTTCGAGTACATCTCCAATGGCGGCGATGCCCGCCTGAGCCAGTACAAGGATGCGGTGGCAGCGTATCGGACCCGTTACGGCGTCTAAGTGCCCTGGAAATGCCGCTAAAAGGCATTAAATGAAGAAAAAGGCTGGATCCGCGAGGTTCCAGCCTTTTTTGCGTGCGCGTTGGAAGGTTTATGCCAAATTCTGAGGCACGGTGGTCACGCGCTGGCGCTGCAGGCGATCATCGAGCTCCCCGACCTGGGCCGCGACGGCGTTCTCGGTCTGTTCCACGCGCTGGTGGATGTCGCGTTGCAAGGCATCCAGGCGCTGTGCCAGCAGGGTTTGCTGTTCGGTCTGACGGCGCTGCAGCTGTTCCAGCTCGGTCTTCAGGTAGCCGCGCAGGTCATTGAAGCGCGAATGCTCGGCCTGGTCGGCCAGGGCGCGCTGGGCTTCCAGCTGCTTGGTCAGGCGGCGGCTTTCCAGCATCACGCTGGTCTGCAGGGCCAGGATGTAGAGCAGGAAGAAGGCCGTCAGCACCACCACCACGCCCAGCATCACCGCGCCCAGCGGTGCCTGGAATTCGGTGTAGATCAGCGAGAGCGTGGTCGTGGCCGTAAAGGCCGTCCAGTTGACGGCGGCGAAGATGGCGACCAGCGCCAGCAGCACGATGAGGAAAATGGTCCGGAATTTCATGACGGCCTCCTTGTGTTGTCGATGTTGTCCAGGATGTCGGCAGGCACTGGCATCAAAAGGTGCTTGTCTTGGCGACAATATGAATTTCTTGGACTGCGGCAAGGGCGGGGATGTTCCTTGCCCTTGTCATCCTGTCATCTGCCATCAGCGGCGGACATGAAAAAGCCGGCATCAAGCCGGCTTTCAAGAGGGAGGGGCGAGCGGTACGGGCTCAGGCCGCCAGCGCCTTTTCCAGCAACTGGTGCAATTCGGCGAACTGCGGCTCACCGACGTAGCGCTTGATGATGTTGCCATCCTTGCCGATGACGAAGGTGGTCGGGGTCAGCTTGACGTCGCCGAAGGCCTTGGCCAGCGTGTCCTGCGGGTCCAGCGCGACCTTGAAGGGCAGCTTGCGGGTTTCGGTGTAGTTCAGCACGTAGTTGGGCGGGTCATAGCTCATGGCGACGGCCACGAAGTCCAGGCCACGGTCCTTGAACTTGTTGTAGGTGTCGATCATTTGCGGCATCTCGCCCACGCAGGTGGTGCAGCTGGTGGCCCAGAAATTGACCATGACCACCTTGCCGCGCAGGTCTTTCAGCGCAACTTGCTGGCCATCGAGCTTGGTGAACGTGACGTCGGGCGCGGCATTGCCGGCATTGAGCTTGAAATAGGCGAAGGCGGCGACTGCAGCCACCACGAGGACGGCTGCCAGCTTGATCATGAGACCGCTCTTGGGCGCGTTGGCCTGTGCTTGCATGGGAAACTCCGGATCCGGACTGCGGGAAGAGGCCTGCCACTGCATACGGCAGCCTCGTTGAACTGAAGCATTATAGACCTCGCCGCAGAATTCTGCGGGCGGCCCCTGCACGTGAAAACCGCCGGACTCGCCGGCGGTTTGACCTGCATCAGCTACGCAGCTGCCATCAGCTGGTGGACTTGTTCTCGCTGGCCGGCTTGCGCTGGTAGTCCTTCAGTTCGTCCTCGGTGATGTATTCGAACAGGGTCACGACCTTGTTCACACCGGAGACGCCGCTGGCGATCTGCGCCGCACGCTGGCCTTCACGCTGGGTCACGCGGCCCAGCATGTAGACGATGCCGCGCTCGGTGGTGATCTTGAAGGCGCTGGAGTACAGCGTCTTGTCGTCCACCAGGCTGGCCAGGACCTTGCTGGTGATGAGTGCGTCGCTGGAGCGCGAACCGAAGCTGGACGACGGGCCCACTTCCAGTTCGTTGTACACCGTATCGACGTTCTGGATGGCCTTGGTTTCACGCTCGGCGGCGGCCTTGGAGGCTTCGTCCGGCACTTCGCCCGAGAGCAGCACCTTGCGGTTGAAGGCCGTTACGTTGACGTGGGAGCCAGAAGCCACCACTTCGGGAATGCGGGCTTCGCCCTTGACCACGATGGACTTGTCTTCCGTCTGCGCGCCCAGGGTGCGGCGGTCGGTGGCGGCGAAGGTGGTGGCCAGCGCACCGCCGGCAAACACCGCAAAACAGCCCTGCAGGCTCAGGGCCACCATGCCGCCGAGGGCCACGGCCGCCAACGGACGGCGCAGGCGGGTCAACAAGGATCGTGCATCATTCATTCGCATCATCTCCAAAAAGCGCGACGTCGATACCGTCGCAAATGCAGTGCAGCGACACCAGATGCACTTCCTGGATGCGCGCAGTGCGTTCATGCGGCACACAGATATGCACATCGGCGTCGGTCAGGATCTTGCCGATCTTGCCGCCACCCTTGCCGGTCAGGGCCACCACGCGCATGTCGCGTTCGTGCGCCACTTCGATGGCGGCCAGGATGTTGCCCGAATTGCCCGAGGTCGAGAAGGCCAGCAGGATATCGCCGGCCTGGCCGAAGGCCTGGACTTGCTTCGAGAAGATTTCCTGGTAGCTGTAGTCGTTGCCCACGGCGGTGAGGATGGACGTATCGGTGGTCAGCGCCAGGGCCGGCAGCGGCAGGCGCTCACGTTCGAAGCGGCCCACCAGTTCGGCGGCGAAGTGCTGGCTGTCGGCGGCCGATCCGCCATTGCCACAGGCAAGAATCTTGTTGCCATTCGACAGTGCAGTGAACATTAGTTCAATCGCCTGTTCGATCGGTTGGGCCAGAACACTGGCGGCCTTCATCTTCAGGTCGGCGCTTTCCTGGAAATGGGCGAGGATGCGGGGATTTGTCATAGTGCCTGCGATTATAGAGGACTTGAACGCGGCCAAGTCCGGGCAATTCGTAAAGAGAAGTTTCCGGAATCCGGTCGCACATGATACGCCAGCGGCCCGCTGTCGCGCCAAACCGTCCGCTGTTCAAGCCTCGATGGCGTTGCGCAGCCACTGCAACTGGCCGCCTTCCACCGTCACCACGTCGAAGCGGCAGGCCGGCAGGCGCGCTTGTCCTTGCAGCCAGACCTGGGCGGCCACCAGCAGGCGCCGCTGCTTGGCCGGCGTGACGCTGGCGGCCGCACCGCCATAGGCGCTGCTGGCGCGGGCGCGCACTTCCACGAAGACGATGGTGCTGCCCTCACGCAGGATCAGGTCGATCTCGCCGCCCTTGCAGCGAAAATTGCGCTGCACCAGCTGCAGGCCCTGCGCCTGCAGGTAGGCCAGCGCCCGGTCTTCGCCATCGTCCCCGGTACGCTGGCGCGCCGTGCGCCGTAGCAGGTTGCCTGGCGCCACGATGGCCTCAGTACTGGTCGGCCATCGGCACCGGCCAGCCATCCTGGTAGACCGCCTGGGTTTCCTGGCGCTGGAAGAAGGTGGTGCCGCCGCTGACCATGTTCACGTTCAGCCGGCCGGTGACGCCGTCGATGTCGAAGCCGGATTGCTTCTGGGCGATGCCCCAGGCCACCCGGTAGGCATCGATGCCCAGCGCGTACAGGCGCGCCAGGTCGGGATTGGGACGCTCGTTGTCATTGACGGCAGGGCGCGGGTAGCGGGCTACGGCCACGTTGTCCGGCTGCAACTGCCAGGGGATGTCGATCAGGCGCACGCCATCGAGTTCGGGCAGCTTGTCATTCGGGTTGTCGCGCTTGAGGGTGAAGGGATTGATCTGCGAAGTCCCGTACAGCGGCAGCTCGTTGCCGACGGCGCTGCGCAGTTGCACGGTCTGCGCCGCATCCAGGGCGACGAAGATCAGGGCCGGCTTTTCCTGTTCCACGCGCTTGGCCAGTTGCGCCAGGCCGGGCGCGGAGAGGGCGTTGGAGGGCGTGCTCAGTTCCAGCGTTTCCACCTGCAGGCCGAGCTGGCGCGCGCGCAGCTGGAAGGAGCGGGCGGCGCGCTTCTGCCAGGCGGTGCCGGTGGAGATGGCGAAAATCTTGCCGGGGGCCTTTTCCTTCTCGACCCAGTTGGCGACCTGGCGTGCTTCCTCGTCGATGGACAGGCCCACGGCCAGCATCTGCGGCGGCAACTGCAGTTCGGTTTCGCCATTCATGTCGGGCTGCGCCAGCGCCACCGTGGGTTTGCTCACGCGCCCGCTCTGCGCCACGGCGGTGACGGCACTGCGCGAGAGCGGGCCGACCACGATGTCGAACTTGGCGGACGCGTCGTCATAGGCGCGCTGCATGTCAGGCGCGGAGTCGCCGGTCTCGACGATGGCCAGCTGGATATTTTCCTTCTGGCGCGAATAGGCCGTCAGGAAGCCCGTGCGCACGGCATCGGAAGCCGCGCCGAAGGCACCGCTGCGCGAGGGCAGCAGCAGGGCCACGCGGACGGGTGTCGGGGTTGCGGGTGGCGGCGGGACGGCGGGTGCGCCGATGGCGGCTGATTCCATCTCGGGGGAGGTGCCCGGCGGCAGGGCCAGCGGGGCAGGGTCGGCCGCACCAGTCGTGGCAGCCTGGGCCAGCAGAGGTACACTGTCGGCTGCTGCGGCGCCAGCCGGCATCATCCATGGTGCCAGCATGCCTGCCAGCAGGGCCGCTTGCGCGGTCATTTTCTTCCAACTTGTGAACATCCCGCCCCCTCCAATGAATCAGAATTCCAGCGTCGCCGCCTCCATCCTGCAGGATGCCGCCCAGCAAAGCTATCCGGTGTCGGCATTATATGTGCTGGCCACGCCCATCGGAAACGTCTGCGACATCACCCTGCGCGGCCTGCATGTGCTGGCCATTGCTGACGCGGTGGCCTGCGAGGATACCCGCAATACCAGCCAGTTGCTGCAGCGTTATGGCCTTTCCAAGCAGTTGCTGGCAACCCACGAACACAATGAGCGCGAAGCCGCCGCCAAGATCATCGAACGCCTGCAGGCCGGCCAGCGCGTGGCCCTGGTCTCGGACGCCGGTACCCCGGCCATCTCCGACCCCGGCGCCCGTGTAGTGGACGCCGTGCGCGCCGCAGGGTTCCAGGTCATCGCCTTGCCCGGTGCCTCGGCGGCGGTGACGGCCTTGTCGGCTTCGGGCCTGACCGATGCCCGCTTCCACTTCGTCGGCTTCCTGCCAGCCAAGACCCGCCAGCGTGAGACCGCCTTGCAGGAACTGGTGGCGCTGCAGGCCGCGCTGGTGTTCTATGAAGCCCCGCACCGCATCGTCGAGACCGTGCAGTCCATGCTGCAGGTCTTCGGCCCCACCCGCCAGGTGGTGCTGGCGCGCGAGCTGACCAAACTCTTCGAACACATCCACCGCTGCCCGCTGGGCGAGGCCGTGGCCTGGCTGGAGCAGGATGCCAACCGCCAGCGCGGGGAATTCGTGGTCTTGCTGGAAGGGGCGCAGCCGGTCGAGGGGGAAGATGCCGAGGGCGAACGCGTCTTGCGTATCCTGCTGGAAGAGTTGCCGGTCAAGCAGGCCGCGGCATTGGCCGCGCAGATCACCGGCCACAAAAAGAACGCCTTGTATGAACGCGCCCTGCAGATCCGCCAAGGCGCGCAAGCGGATGAGGACGAGGACGCCTGACGCCGCACAGGCCCCCGGTTCGGCCGGTTTTTGCGATCAAATGAAGGTTTTTGCGGGCCACTCCTGCGCGGCCCGCACCACCGCCCTGCGTTGAAATGCCTCTGCAGGGCGGATGAAGAAAATTCCCAAAAACCGAAAGCGGCTCAACGCTCCACGATGAACGGCGTACCGGCACTGCGCTGGCGCACCAGCATGGCCGCGTTCTGCGCTGCCGGACGGGTCGGGTAGGGGCCGGCATAGAGGCGATAGAGGCCGTTGACCTGCACCGCCTGCATGCTGTCGACGATGCCGGAGAGGCTGGGCAGCAGCTTGTCGCGCGCCACCAGGGCATTGGCTTCCTGCGAGTAGGCACCGAACTGCAGGTAGTAGCCGGCCGTCAGCGGAACCGCTTGCGGCATGGCCGGCGAGGGGGCCGAGCCGCTGGCCACGGCATTGATGATGCCGCCGCCCCCGGCCATGCCCGCGCCACCGGCGGCGCTGCTGGTGCTGGCGTTGATGGGCTGTACCGCCGCCACGGTCGGCTGCGGTGGCAGGCTTTGCGCGCTGACCGTATTGATTTCCACCGGTCCGGTGGAGACACCCTGGCCACCGGCCCCGGTATCGGCCGCCCGGTTGATCGGATCGGCCGCCGCCAGCGTGGTGCTGCCGCCATTGCGGCGTGCATCGGCCATGCGCTGGGCTTCTTCCGGCAGGATGCGCTCGACTTCCAGCTCGCTGCTGCCGGTGCCGAGGTAGCCGAGCTTGAGCGCGGCCGTGTAGGAGAGGTCGATGATGCGGCTGGAGTGGAAGGGCCCGCGGTCATTGATGCGCACGATGACCTGCTTGCCGGTCTTCAGGTTGGTCACCCGGGCGTAGGACGGGATGGGCAGCGTGGGATGCGCGGCCGTCATCTTGTACATGTCGTAGAGTTCGCCCGAAGAGGTCTTCTGGCCATGGAATTTCTTGCCATACCAGCTGCCCACGCCGCGCTGGATGAAGGGCTGGTTGTTGTCCGTGATCGGCACGTAGGTCTTGCCGAACACCGCATAAGGCCGGCTGGCGGCCTTGGAGACCGGTTCCACCTGGGGTTCGGCATCGGCCACGTCCAGGAGGCCATCGGGGATGTGATCGCCCGGGCCGTCATCCTTGTAGTAGCCGCCGCGCCCCGACCCCGCCGCCGGCAGCGCCGGGACGTTGGAGGGCCGGGTACCGGCGGACTTGGTCGGGGTGGCCGGTGCCTGGGCGGTCTGGCGCGGGGCCTGCTGGGTGGTGCCGCAAGCGGCCAGCAGCAAGGGCAGCAGCAGCGTGCCCCAGCGCAGGGCGCGGCCCAGGGAGGCGCGCGGGTGTTGATGGTCTAGAGTGGGTGTTTCCATGGGCTGTCCTTGGTCAACAGTCGATGCGCGGGGCCTGGTGCTTGCGGGTCCCGGCCGGAATGTTCGCAACGATACCAGACTGCAATGCACCGAGGCTGACAACTCGTCAGTACAGCAAGTTCACGAATCCTCGTAAACTTGCCATTCCTGCAACAAGAAAAGTCTGCGTCCGGATCAGCTTTGAACCAGTTTGCGATGGCGCTGGATGCTCATCAGGATGCCTGCGCCCAAGCCCAGCGTGACCAGCGCGGTGCCGCCATAGCTCATGAAGGGAAGCGGAACGCCCACCACCGGCAGGATGCCGCTGACCATGCCCATGTTCACGAAGGCATAGGTGAAGAAGATCATCGTGATCGCCCCGCCCAAGAGGCGCGTGAACAGCGTAGGCGCATTGGCCGTGATCATCAGGCCGCGCCCGATCAGGAGCAGGTACAGCACCAGCAGCACGCAGTTGCCGATCAGTCCGAACTCCTCCGAATAGACCGAGAAGATGAAGTCGGTGGTACGTTCGGGGATGAATTCCAGGTGCGTCTGGGTGCCCATGAGCCAGCCCTTGCCCGTGACGCCCCCGGAGCCGATGGCAATGGTGGACTGGATGATGTGGAAGCCCTTGCCCAGCGGATCGGAGGTCGGGTCGATCAGCATCATGACGCGCTGGCGCTGGTAATCGTGCATGAAGGACCACACCACCGGCAGGCTGGCCGCGCCTGCCACGAAGAGTCCCAGCAGGATCTTCCAGGGCAGGCCGGCAAAGAAGATGACGTAGAAGCCGGCGGCCAGCACCAGCAGACCGGTGCCCAGGTCAGGCTGGCGGATGATCAGAAAGCCCGGGATCAGCAGCAGGATCGCCGCCACCAGGAAGGCATCCCAGCGCAGCATGCCTTCGCGCTTCTGGAAGTACCAGGCCAGCATGAGCGGCATGGCGATCTTCATGATCTCGGAAGGCTGCACCACCATGCCGATGTTGAGCCAGCGGCGCGAGCCCTTCTTGATGATGCCGAACAGCGCCACCGCGATGAGCAGCGTCACCCCCACCGTATAGACCGGCACGGCCAGCCGCAGCAGCAGCTGGGGCGAGACGTTGGCGGCTACCCACATGACGATGAAGGCCACCAGGATGTTGCGCAGCTGGTCTTCCACCCGGCCGGGGAAGTTCATGCCAGCCGAATAGAGGGTGACGATGCCCACCGACAGGATCAGGAACACGATCAGCGACAGCGCGCCGTCGAACACCGTCAGGTGCGGCTTGATGATTTGCCACAGGGGCGGACGTTGCAGGCTCATGCCGGCTCCTCGTGCGTACTGCTTGTTGCGATGTCAGGCCTCATTCCTGCACATCCGGCTGGACGGTCGGCGTATTGCTGCTGCCGGCGTCTTCGGAGGTGGAACCTTCGACCGGGGTATCCGGGCTCACCGCCTCGGGCGCGACCGACTTGATCGGCTCATTGGGGCGCTTGCCCAGCATGAAGTAATCCATGGCCTTGCGCACCAGCGGCGCAGCCACGCCGGCACCCCAGCCACCGTTCTCAACGACGGCCGCAATGGCGATGCGCGGCGCATCGGCCGGCGCAAAGCCGATGTAGAGGCCGTTGTCGTGGTAGATGCGCGAAAGCTTCTTGGAATCATACTTCTGGTTCTTGGCGATGTTGACCACCTGCGCCGTACCGGTCTTGCCGCCCGACTCGTAGGGCGCGCCCCGGAAGGCGGCTGCGCCCGTGCCTTCCTTGACCACGCCCACCATGGCGCGCTTGATGAAGTCGATGTTTTCCTGCTTCAGCGGGATGCGATAGCTTTCCTTGGGCACGGTCTCGGTGCGCTCGTGGGACACCCCGTCCTCGATGATCTTGACCAGGTGCGGCTTCATCACCACGCCATTGTTGGCCAGGATGGCAGTGGCCTGCGCCAGTTGCAGCGGGGTGAAGCTGTTGTAGCCCTGGCCGATGCCCAGCGAGACGGTGTCACCGGCGATCCA
The DNA here is from genome assembly GCF_004367745.1 of Herbaspirillum huttiense. Taxonomy (GTDB): domain Bacteria; phylum Pseudomonadota; class Gammaproteobacteria; order Burkholderiales; family Burkholderiaceae_D; genus Herbaspirillum; species Herbaspirillum huttiense. Next base: position 5,506,331 of record NZ_CP037993.1, on the reverse strand, counting down.
GCGTTTCTGCTCGGGTTTGCGGAAGGCGGTGCGCTTCCACTCGGTGGAGGGCAGGATGCCGCGCTTCTCGTGCTCCAGGTCGATACCGGTGATCTGGCCGAAACCGAAGGGCTTCATGAAGTCATGGATGGCATTGACCCCCATGTCATTGGCCAGCATGTAGTAATAGGTGTCGCAGGAGATGGCAATGGAGCGGTACATGTCCACCACGCCGTGGCCACCTTCCTTGTCGTCGCGGAAGCGGTGATTGCCCAGCACGAAGAAGCCCGGATCGCGGATGGCATCCTGCGGGCGGCGCTTGCCCAGTTCCAGCGCAGCCAGCGCCATGAAGGGCTTGTAGGTCGAACCAGGCGAATAGAGGCCCGACAGCGGGCGGTTCAGCAGCGGACGGTCGGGCGACTTGTTGAGCTCATCCCAGCTCTGCTGGTCGATGCCTTCGACGAACAGGTTGGGATCGTAGGAGGGCTGGGAGACATAGGCCAGGATGTCGCCGGTGGCCGGGTTGATCGCTACCAACGCGCCCTTCTGGTCGCCGAAGGCTTCTTCGACCACCTTCTGCAGCTCGATGTCGATGGACAGGATCAGGTTCTTGCCGGGCGTGGCCGGGGTGCGCGAGAGCGAGCGCACGGCGCGTCCGCTGGCCGAGATTTCCACTTCCTCGTAGCCGGTGGTGCCGTGCAGCTGGGTTTCGTAACTCTTTTCCAGGCCTTCCTTGCCGATGTAGTCGGTGCCGTTGTAGTTGGCTTCGTCGTCGGAGTCGGCGATGCGTTCGGCATCGCGCTGACTGATGCGGCCGATGTAGCCGATCACGTGCGCAGCAGTCTTGCCGTAGGGATACTGGCGGAACAGGCGGGCCTGCACTTCCACGCCGGGGAAGCGATAGCGCTGGGCGGTGAACTTGGCCACTTCCTCATCGGTGAGGCGGGTGCGGATGGGCACGCTTTCGAAGTTCTTGGATTCTTCCTGCAGGCGGCGGAAGCGGCGGCGGTCGCGCTGCTGGATTTCCACGATGGTGCCAAGCTCATCGATGAGGTCATCGATGTTGGTCTTGATCTTGGAGGGCGTGATTTCCAGCGTGTAGGCCGAATAGTTGCGCGCCAGCACTACGCCGTTGCGGTCCAGGATCAGGCCGCGGTTGGGCACGATGGGCACCACCGAGATGCGGTTTTCCTCGGCCTGGGCGGCGTAGGCGTCGTGGCGCACCACCTGCAGCCACAAAAAGCGCGCCAGCAGCAGGCTGAAGCACACCAGCACCAGGACGCTCGCGGCCAGCAGGCGCATCCGGAACAGTCTCAGCTCATGCGCGGTATTCTTGAATTCGGTCATGCTGCTTGCACCTGGCCCCTCAGATGGGGCGGTTCTCGTCGCGGTCCACCGCGCGGCGCTGCGGCGCCAGCAGCAGGACGCTCACCACCGGCCACAGCAGGGCCGAAACCAGGCTCTCGCTGAAATAGAACCAGTCCGGCGACTTGCCCGTCACCAGCAGCTGGATCACCAGTTGCACCGCCTGCGCCAGCAGCATCAGCGGCAGCACGTGCAGCGCCTGGGTGCGCAGCGGGAACCACAGTACGCGGCGGTGGATCATGATGGCGAAATACGACAGCAGGGTGTAGGCCAGCGCGTTCTCGCCCAAGAGCGTGGCTTCGTTCACATCCATCAGCAGGCCCATCATGAAGGCCACGCTGATGCCGACCTTGCGCGGCTGGTGGATGTTCCAGAACACCAGCGCCAGCGCCACGAAGTCGGGCACGCCGACCATCTGCCCCCAGGGCATCAGGTTCAGCACGAACGCCACGATGAGGCTGAAGGCGATGAACAGCGGGCTGGCCGGCAGGAGGATGTATTGATTGTTCATCGTGCGGGTTCCTTGGCGGCCGGTTTGGCGGTGGCTGCTGCTGCAGCCGGCGCGGCCGGGGTAGCTGAAGCGGCCGCTGCCGCAGGCTTGGCCGGCGGTGTCACGTTGGCGGCGCCCTTGCGGTCTTCGGCGGGCTTGTCTTTAGGCGTGGCGTTGGCATCCTCGGCGCTGTTGTCGCGGGTGCTGTCACGCAGGCGGCGCTTGAAGAGCTTGGCCGATTTTTCATCGATCACGTCCGGCTCCGGACGCGGCGCCAGGTTCGGTTCCACCAGCAGGATCAGCAGCTGGCGATGGCGGTCGATGCCGGCCAGCGGACGGCACACGATGCGGGCGAAGGAGTCCGCCGAACGGGTTTCCACCAGCGCCACGCTGGCCACCGACAAGCCCGGCGGATAAACACCGTCGATGCCCGAGGTCACCAGCACGTCACCCTTCTGGATATCGGCGTTGGCCGGCATGAAGCGCAGGTCCAGCGCGCCGGTCTGGCCGCGGCCGTAGGCCACGCTGCGCAGGCCGTTGCGCAGTACCTGCACCGGAATGGCCTGGTCCTTGTCGGTCAGCAGCGTCACTTCGGAGGAGAACGGGAATACCCGCGTCACCTGGCCCACGATGCCGACCTCGTCGATCACCGGCTGGCCTGCCGTGACACCCTGCTGCGAGCCGCGATTGAGGATGATCTTGCGGGTGAAGGGATCGCGCGCATCGTAGAGAATCTCGCCGACGATGGACTTGACCGGCACCTTCTGCTGCATGTCCAGCAGCTTGCGCAGCTGCACGTTCTCGGCCGCCAGCAGGCGTTCCTGCTGCATCAGCTGGGCGTTGACGATCTGCTGCTGGCGCAGCTCGCGGTTTTCCTTCTGCAGCGAGGCCAGCGAAGAGAAGTATTCGGACGAATTGGTGAAGGCGTCGCGCGGCACCATGGCCACCGTCTGGAACGGATAGAGGGCCGTGCCCAGCGCCTGGCGCAGCGTGCCCAGCACGTGCATGCGGGCGTCGACCACCAGCATCACGACCGAGATCAATGCAAAGACGGTCACGCGCACCCGGGCCGAAGCGCCCTGCTTGAAGAGTGGTGGGATTTCCATGGCGTCAGGCCGACTGCAGGGTCACACCAAGTGACCGGCTGCAGGCGGATAACTCACTTCCTGCGTCGAAAACGGTAACAAAAAGGGGAGCCGAGGCGCTCTGGCGACCCCGTACCCGCCGACGCTGCATCAGGTGCGCACGCGGGGTGCGCATCCTGTGGCTGGTCGGTGTGAACGGCGTCATATCGAACGGTTCGGTTCCCCACTCATCCGGCAGTACATCGCTGCCGGTTCATGCTTTGCTGCCCGGGCCTGCTGTCCGGCAGGCCCATGTACCTTGATACTGCTGTACTTTGGTGCTGTGGCTGTTCTGCGACTTTCGGCCGGCTTATTCAGCCGAGAAGATCGAACCCAGCTTGTCCATGCGGTCCAGTGCCATGCCCGAGCCGCGCACCACGCAGGTCAGCGGATCTTCGGCCACGATCACCGGCAGGCCGGTTTCTTCCATCAGCAGGCGGTCCAGATCGCGCAGCAGGGCGCCGCCACCGGTCAGCATCATGCCCTTTTCGGCGATGTCGGCACCCAGTTCCGGCGGGGTCTGTTCCAGCGCGTTCTTGACGGCCGAGACGATGTTGTTCAGCGGATCGGTCAGGGCTTCCAGGATTTCATTGCTGGAGATGGTGAAGGAACGCGGGATGCCTTCGGACAGGTTGCGGCCCTTGACTTCCATTTCCTTGACTTCCGAGCCGGGGAAGGCCGAGCCGATTTCCTTCTTGATCGCTTCGGCGGTTTGTTCGCCGATCAGCATGCCGTAGTTGCGGCGGATGTAGTTGACGATGGCTTCGTCGAACTTGTCGCCGCCCACGCGCACCGAACCCTTGTAGACCATGCCGCCCAGCGAGATGATGCCCACTTCGGTGGTGCCGCCGCCGATGTCGACCACCATCGAGCCGGTGGCGTCCGAGACCGGCAGGCCCGAGCCGATGGCCGCAGCCATCGGTTCCTCGATCAGGTAGACCTGGGATGCGCCCGCGCCCAGTGCGGATTCGCGGATGGCGCGGCGTTCCACCTGGGTCGAACCGCAGGGGACGCAAATGATGATGCGCGGGGAGGGGCGGAACAGCTTGGAGTCATGCACCATGCGGATGAATTGCTTCAGCATCTGCTCGGTGACGGTGAAATCGGCGATCACGCCGTCCTTCATCGGGCGGATTGCCTCGATGTTGCCGGGCACCTTGCCCAGCATCTGCTTTGCTTCCTTGCCGACCGCCTGGATGGTCTTCTTGCCGTTGGGGCCGCCTTGCTGGCGGATCGCCACTACCGACGGCTCGTCCAGCACGATGCCATGGCCGCGCGCGTAAATCAGCGTGTTCGCGGTGCCGAGGTCGATCGCCAGATCGTTGGAGAAGTAACTGCGGAGAAATCCAAACATGAGTTGTCCTGATGCGCCCGCGAGGGGGCGCCTAGCTTTTTGATAGGGGGAGGTGTCCGTTCATGCTGCGGCGACGCGAAAATCAGGCGCCTGCAAGGCATTAATCCGACATTCTACCTTATAATTCTCGAGAAACCAGCAAGCCGGTTTGCCAAAAACGTCCGCTTTACGGGAGCTTCCGGCCGCCATCTGGCGCGGGTTTGCCGTTTTTCAAGCGATTCACGCCATGACCCGGTCGACCCGCCGCGCAAGCGAACTTGCCAAGGGCGCCAAGGCTGCAGAAAACGCCTTGCGGCCGCAGCGGCTACGGGTCTTCCAATTTCAACATCACGCGGCGCGCCCGGCGCGTCCTTTCGACCATGTCTCTAGCCCTTTCCGACGTCAAACGCATCGCCAACCTGTCCCGACTGGAGCTCACCGAGGCCCAGGCCGGTGCCACCCTGGACAAGCTCAATGGCATCTTTGCCCTGGTGGAGCAGATGAAGGCCATCGATACCTCCGGCGTGGAACCGCTGTCGCACCCCATCGCCGCCATCGAACCCGCGCTGGCACTGCGCCTGCGCGAAGATGCCGTGACCGAATCCAATCGCCGCGAGGACTACCAGCAACCAGCCCCGGCCACCCAGGATGGCCTGTACCTGGTGCCCAAGGTCATCGAATGAATCCGGCGCTTCGCGCCAGCCACCGTCCGCTTCCGGCCCAGCCGGCCCGCAAGACCGCAGCGTAATCGACTCCATGCACAAGCTCACCCTCAAAGAATTGTCCGCGCAACTGCAAGCGCGCAAGATTTCCGCCACTGAACTGGCGACCCTGTTCCTGGACCGCATCGCGGCCAGCGACCTCAATGCCTTCCTGCATGTGGACCGCGACCTCACCCTGGCACAGGCCAAGGCCGCCGACGTGCGCCTGGCAGGCAATGATGCCGGTCCTTTGACCGGTGTGCCCATTGCACATAAGGACATCTTCGTCACCCGCAACTGGCGCACCACTGCGGGTTCGCGCATGTTGCAGGACTATGTGAGCCCCTTCGATGCCACCGTGGTGGAGCAGTTCAACGCGGCCGGTACCGTCACCTTGGGCAAGCTCAACTGTGACGAATTCGCCATGGGCTCCAGCAACGAGAACTCGTTCTACGGTGCAGTCAAGAACCCCTGGGACAAGACCGCCATCCCCGGCGGCTCCTCCGGCGGCTCGGCCGCTGCCGTGGCTGCGCGCCTGGCGCCGGCGGCCACCGCCACCGACACCGGCGGCTCGATCCGCCAGCCGGCCTCGCTGTGCGGCGTGACCGGCATCAAGCCGACCTATGGCAGCGTGTCGCGCTACGGCATGATCGCCTTCGCCTCCTCGCTGGACCAGGGCGGCCCGATTGCCAAGACGGCCGAAGACTGTGGCCTGCTGTTGAACGCCATGACCGGCTTCGACGAACGCGATTCCACCAGCCTGCAACGTCCCAAGGAAGATTTCACCCGTTCGCTGAACCAGAGCCTGCAGGGCCTGCGCATCGGCGTGCCCAAGGAATTCTTCGGTGCCGGCCTGGCCGCTGACGTGGAAGCGGCCGTGCGCGCTGCCCTGGCCGAGTTCGAGAAGCTCGGTGCGACCCTGGTCGAGATCTCGCTGCCCAAGACCGAGCTGTCGATCCCCGTGTATTACGTGATCGCCCCGGCCGAAGCCTCGTCGAATCTGTCGCGCTTCGATGGCGTGCGCTACGGTCACCGTGCCGCCGACTACAAGGACCTGGCCGACATGTACAAGAAGTCGCGCGCCGAAGGCTTTGGCGACGAGGTCAAGCGCCGCATCCTGGTCGGTTCCTACGTGCTCTCGCACGGCTACTACGACGCCTACTACCTGCAGGCCCAGAAGATCCGCCGCCTGATCGCCGAGGACTTCCAGCGCGCCCTGGCTGGCGAGAACCGCCAGTGCGACGTCATCATGGGCCCGGTCTCGCCCACCGTCGCCTGGGACCTGGGTGACAAGACCGACGACCCGGTGGCCAACTACCTGGCCGACATCTTCACGCTCTCCACCAGCCTGGCCGGTTTGCCGGGCATGTCCATTCCTTGCGGATTCGGACAGGGCGAGAAGAACGGCAAGCGTCCGGTCGGCCTGCAGATCATCGGCAATTATTTCGACGAGGCGCGCCTTTTGAACGTGGCGCACCAGTTCCAGCAGGCCACCGACTGGCACCTGCGCGAACCGGCCTGATCGCGGGCTCTCGTCAACTACAACAGCATTCGCAAGGACAACATCATGCAGTGGGAAGTCGTCATCGGCCTCGAAACGCACACGCAGCTTTCGACCCAATCCAAGATCTTCAGCGGCAGCTCGACCCGCTTCGGCGCCGAGCCCAACACCCAGGCCAGCCCGGTGGACCTGGCCTTGCCGGGCGTGCTGCCGGTCCTGAACAAGGGCGCGGTGGAACGCGCGATCCAGTTCGGCCTGGCCATTGGCGCCACCATCGCACCGCGCTCGGTGTTCGCGCGCAAGAATTACTTCTATCCTGACCTGCCCAAGGGCTACCAGATCAGCCAGTTCGAGATTCCCGTGGTGCAAGGCGGCACCATGTCCTTCGCCGTGGAGAAGGATGGCAAGACCGAGATCAAGACCATCAACCTGACCCGCGCCCACCTCGAAGAAGACGCCGGCAAGTCCCTGCATGAGGACTACCAGGGCATGACCGGCATCGACTTGAACCGCGCCGGTACGCCCCTGCTGGAAATCGTCACCGAACCCGAGATGCGCAGCGCCGCCGAAGCCGTCGGCTACGCCAAGGCCCTGCATTCGCTGGTGGTGTGGCTGGGCATTTGCGATGGCAACATGCAGGAAGGTTCCTTCCGCTGCGACGCCAACGTTTCGGTGCGTCCGGTGGGCCAGGAGAAATTCGGCACCCGTTGCGAGATCAAGAACCTGAACTCCTTCCGCTTCCTGGAAGAGGCCATCAACTACGAAGTACGCCGCCAGATCGAGCTGATCGAGGACGGTGGCACCGTGGTCCAGGAAACCCGCCTCTACGATCCGGACAAGAAGGAAACGCGTTCCATGCGCAGCAAGGAAGACGCGCAGGATTACCGTTACTTCCCCGACCCCGACCTGCCGCCGCTGGCCATCTCGCAGGAGTGGATCGAGCGCGTCAAGACCACCATGCCCGAGCTGCCCGGCGCGATGCGCGAGCGCTTCGTGGCCGAGTATGCGCTGCCGGAATACGATGCCATGGTGCTCACGCAATCCAAGGGCATGGCCTCCTACTTCGAAGCCGTGGTGGCTGCCGCGGGCAAGGACCAGGCCAAGCCGGCCGCCAACTGGCTCATGGGTGACGTGGCCTCCACGCTCAACCGCGAAGACACCGACATCGCCGATGCGCCCGTGAAGGCCGCGCAACTGGCGCTGCTGCTGAAGCGCATCGCCGATGGCACCATCTCCAACAAGATCGCCAAGGAAGTCTTTGCGGGCATGTGGGAAGCCAGGTCCGACAAGGATTCCGTGGCTGATGACATCATCAAGGCCAAGAACCTGACGCAGATCACGGATAGCAGCGCGCTGGAAGCCCTCGTGGACCAGGTGTTGGCGGCCAATGAAAAGTCGGTGGCGGAATTCCGTGCCGGCAAGGAACAGGCCATCAACGCCCTGATCGGCCAGGCCATGAAGGCCACACGCGGCACGGCCAATCCGGCGCAATTGACGGAACTGCTGCGCAAGAAGCTGGCGGGCTGATACAAGGCCCTTGCCTGATAAAGCAGCAGCGCAATGAACCCTGCGTCCCGCAACGGACGCGGGGTTTTTTCTTATGCAGCCAACACCAATGGCCGCCCCCGCGCCCAGCGATTGCTCGACAGCGAGAAGGTCAATGAGCTGACCTGGTGATACCACCCCGCCGGGATGTAGAGCATCTCCCCCGGCTGCACCTCGCAGCACACCAGTGCCGCCTGGCGCGCCAGCGGAAAGCGCTCCAGGTCCGGATGATCGGGGTCGAAGGGCGAACCGAACAGGATGGCGTTGGCCTCCTTCGGATAGAGATACTGGTCATGATGGGGCGGGGCCAGCCAGACGCGCTTGCTGCCCCATACCTGCGCGAAGACATTGTCGTCATAGTCGCAATGCAGCGGCGTGATGCAGCCGGCCGGGCCGATCCAGAAGCGCGGCGGTCCCATCTTCTCGAAGAAGTTGGGCCAGTGACACAGGCGATTCAATTCCCGCAATTCCAGGTTGCCCAGATAGGGCGGCAGCCCGCTCTCATCGGCCAGCGCCTGTTCCAGGTAATCGACCAGCGTCATGTCCTGCATGGCGCGGTCGGGCGCGAAGGCGGTGTTGATGTAGTCGCCCACGCGGGCCCGCACCGGCAACTGGCCGAAGTGTTCCCGCAGCGCTTGCACCGACATCGCCGAGAGCGGCCAGCGGCCGGCCATGCCCGTCATGATGAAGGGCAACCCCGCCCGTGCCCGTTCACGGAAGGCCGCCGTTTTCTGCGGGCCGATGCGCGCGATCTCATGCACCTCGGGCAACGCGGCACTCGCCGCACGGATGGCCTCACGCATCTCGGCCACCGAACTCACGCCACGCACCTGGGCATCGCGCTGGTCGCGCGCCGCCTTGCGTGCAGCGGCTTCCTCCGCGCTCAGGCCGCTGACGTCGGGGCGTGGCGGCAGGGACCGTGCCGCAGAATGGGCGGTTCCGGGGTGAAGTGAAGGAGAAGGCTCAGACGGTTTCATCCTCGCCATTTTAAAGGGGTTGCGGCAGTCCCTATCTCGATTGCCGCATAAGGATATGAATTCTTCTTCCTTGTTCCGGGGTAGCCGGGGGAGTGTAATAGGCGTTTGGCCAGCCGGACATGCGCCGGGCTGGCACCGCCTACACAGGAGCCCCCATGTCGGTCGCCACACTGGAACGCACGCAGCAGACGCAGCAACACTTCGAGATCCGTCCTTTCGACGCCCCGCTGGGCGCGGAAATCGTTGGCCTGGACCTGAACTTGCCGGTCTCGGCGCAAGAGCTGGCGCGCATTCGCGGCGCGCTGGTCGAGCATGGCGTGGTGGTGTTCCGCGAGCAGCGCATCACGCCGCAGCAGCACATCGATTTCAGCCGCCGCTTTGGTCCGCTGCAGGTGCACGTGCTCAACCGCTTCCACCTGGCCGGGCATCCGGAGATCCTGATCGTCTCCAACGTGGTCGAGAACGGCAAGCCCATCGGCCTGGTCGATGCCGGCGCGGACTGGCACTCGGACCTGTCCTACATGCCCAAGCCCAGCCTGGGCGCGCTGCTGCATTCGCAAGAATTGCCCGCTGAACGCGGCGATACGCTCTACGCCAATACCGCTGCCGCCTGGGACAGCCTGCCCGCCGCGCTCAAGACCCAGCTCGAAGGCAAGCGCGCCGTGCACTCCTACGTCTACCGCTACGAGCGCCTGCGCAAGCTCTCGCCGTGGCGCCAGCCGCTGACGCAGCAGCAGATCGATGAAGTGCCGCCGGTGGAGCATCCGGTGGTCATCACCCATCCGGAAAGCGGCCGCAAGATCCTGTTCGTGAGCGAAGGCTTTACCTCGCACATCATCGGCATCCCGCGTGACGAAAGCGATGCGCTCTTGAAGGAACTGCACGCCCATATCACGCGCCCTGAGAATGTCTATACGCACCACTGGCAGGCGCATGACATGGTGTTCTGGGACAACCGCAGCACCCAGCACTACGCCGCGATCACCCCGCAACACCTGCGCCGCACGCTCTATCGCACCACCGTCGAAGGCGACGTGCCGCGTTGAGCGATTACTGAGGACGCGCTGGCGCGTCCGCTACCAACGCGGTATCAAGACGAAACACGCTGACCGCTTCGGTCAGCGAGGCCGCCTGATCCTGCATGGAGCGCGCCGCCGCGGCCGCTTCTTCCACCAGCGCCGCATTCTGCTGCGTGGCTTCATCGATGTGGGTGATGGCCAGGTTGACCTGTTCGATGCCATCACTCTGTTCCTGGCTGGCCAGCGTGATCTCGCGCACGATCTCGGTCACGCGCGCCACGCTGTGCACCACCTCCTGCATGGTGTCACCGGCCTGGGCTACCAGGCGGCTGCCGTCGCCGACCTTTTCCACGGAATCCCCGATCAGCTGCTTGATCTCCTTGGCCGCCGACGCTGAACGCTGCGCCAGCGAGCGCACTTCGGAGGCCACCACCGCAAAGCCGCGTCCCTGTTCCCCCGCGCGCGCCGCTTCCACGGCGGCGTTCAGGGCCAGGATGTTGGTCTGGAAGGCGATGCCATCGATCACGCCGATGATGTCGGCGATCTTCTGCGACGAAGCGTGGATCTCGCCCATGGTCGCCACCACCTGCTCCACCACCGTACCACCCTGGCTGGCCACCTGTGAGGCCGATGCGGCCAGCGCATTGGCCTGGCGCGCATTGTCGGCGTTCTGCTTGACGGTGGAGGTGAGCTGTTCCATGGCCGATGCGGTCTCTTCGAGCGAACCGGCCTGTTGTTCCGTGCGCGCCGACAGGTCGAGGTTGCCGGTGGCAATCTCGCGCGAGGCGACGTTGATGGTCTCGGTGCCGGAACGCACGCGCCCCACGATGTCCTGCAGGTTGCCATTCATGGACTTGAGCGCGGCCAGCAGTTGGCCGGTTTCGTCGCGGCTATTGGCCTCGATGTGCGAGGTGAGGTCGCCTGCGGCCACCGTTTCCGCGATGCTCACCGCCTGGTTCAGCGGGCGCGTGATGCTGCGCGTGAGCAGCCAGGCCAGTGCCGCGCCCAGCACGATTTCCAGCGCACCCAGCATCAGCAGCATGCTGCGGCCTGAACGATAGTCGCCGTTGATCTCACTGGCGGCCTGGTCGATCACCTTCTTCTGGTAATCAGCATAGCGCAGCACGCTGTCGGCATACTCATCCATCATCTTCACCAGCGTGGTATCGGTCATCTCGCGGGCGCGTGCATCGTCGCCGGCGGTCTTGATGTCGAAGATCTTTTGCCGCGTATCGCGATAGGCGGCACGCAGCTTGCCGACTTCCGCGAAGAGACGCTTTTCCTCGGGATCGGTGATGGCCGCTTCCACTTGCTTCTGCAGCTGGCTGATCTTGGCCGATTGCGCATCGATCTGCTTCTGGAAGTATTGCTGGAAGGCATCGTCATCACTCTTCATGACGGCGAAGGTGCGCACGCCGTTTTCCTTGATGGCCGCATGCCACTGTACGGCATCGCGCTCTTTCTTCAGCGCAATCTGGGTCATCTCGTCGGTGGCGTCCCCGATATTGCCCAGTCGCCACACGCCCAGGCCGACCATCACGGCCATCAACATCAGCAAGGCAATGAAGCCGATGGCCAGGCGTACGCCGATCTTGAGGTTTTTCATTCCGTCTCCCCTGATTGAGTGAGGCGACCGGCGGCTGGTGTGCTGTTTTGCTGTTGTGATCGTGAGCCGGGCGCTGGCAGCAAGGACGGGCAGCCCATCCTTGCTGTCTTTGCAGGCTAACACAGGCCTTCCCCGGCACGGCACAACTCGGGAATATCCCGATACCGGGGTGTTGTATTACGGCAAAGCCCTTCGGCCCGCAACGCAGGCCCGGTGCGTGTTACCAGTCCATGGCCGGATCCAGCGGATAGATCGGCCGCCGCACCTTCTTGATCGGGAACAGCCGGAAATTGGCGCTGGTCGGGCCGCCGCTGTCGGAATCGCACTCCACCAGCGCGCGGCTGATGGGCACGAAGACCGGACGGCAATACATGCGCGACTTCAGGATCAGGAAGGCTTGCTGCGCCGGGTCCAGGCCCAGGCTGGTGAAGACCCCGAGGTCATACGGTTCGACCCGCTCCTCGGTGACGACGATGCGCGCCGCACCGATGTCCAGCAGCACGCTGCGCCCCATCTGCAAGGTCGAACCGGTGTAGATCGGCCCGGTGACGGTGAAACGGCCATCGCTGATGGCCGATACCTTTCCGGTATAAACCGGCGGCGTCTTGCTGATGCCCTGCGCAGCCAGGTCCACCTTGTTGCCCACGGCCAGCGTGACGGTCGCCCCCACCCCGGCCTGCACCAGTTGCGCCACCGCTTCCGGGTCGCTCACCGGGCCCACGGCAATGCCCGTGAGACCCGCCTGCAGAGCGGCTTCCAGCACGTCCATGGTATTGCAGGTACCGCCCGACATGACGTTGTCGCTGTGGTCCAGCAGCAGTACCGGACCCTGTCCCGAACCTTCGCTCAATGCGCGTGCCTGCGCCAGCGATTCGGCCAGCGGCAAGCTGTCATAGACGAAGTCGTCACGTTCATTCCAGATCTGCCGCGCGATGCGCTCGGCCACGGCATCGGCCAGTGCGGTGTCGTTCTCGGTCACCACCACCACCGACATCCCCGCATCGCGGAAATCCGACAGGGGGAAGCCCGCCAGCACTGACACCGCCAGCACGCCCGCTTCCTGCTCCGCCGCTTTGGCCGCTTCCACGGCGCGCTGCATGGCCGAGGCCGAGGTATTGCTGGTCAGCGTGGCCGACAGCACCGGCACCTGGCGCCAGGCCATCGTTGGCTGCGACTTGCCCTGCAGCCGCGCCAGCAGCAGGCGGCCGGCATGCTCGCCGGTCTCGAACATGTCGATGTGCGGATAGGTCTTGAAGCTGACGATCACATCGGCATGCGTGACCATCTTCTGCGTGACGTTGCCATGCAGGTCCAGCGCCACCGCCATGGGCGTATCGGGCGCGATGCGGCGGATGCGTTCGAGCAGCGTGCCTTCGCCATCCTCGGCGTTCTCGGCCACCATGGCGCCATGCAGGTCCAGCAGGATGGCATCGCAGCCACCTTCAATGGCACGCACGATGGCGTCGCACATCACCGTGTAGGCATCGGCCGCCACCGCCGCACTGGGATTGGCCCATGCAGCCAGGGGCGTGACGATCTCGGCACCGGTCTGTTCGGCCAGTTCGAGGAAGGCCCCCATGGCGGTACGCGCACCCTTCTGGTCGCGATACGCATCGGCATCCCATTGCGGGGCGAAGGCTTCAAGGGGTGTGGGAATCGGCGAGAAGGTATTGGTCTCGTGATTCATGCGTGCAATGACGATTTTCGGTTTCATGTTCAGTTTTTTGCATCAATCCAAATTCATGCAATGATCAGTCGGCGACCACGCCCGCGCTGGCCAGCATGGCCTGCAACAGCACGTTGCAGCCGGCTTCGAGGTGCTCGGGGCGCGCATCTTCGATCTCGTTGTGGGAGACCCCATCCTTGCAGGGCACGAAGATCATGCCTGCCGGTGCCAGGCGTGCGGCATAGATGGCGTCGTGCCCCGCGCCGGAGACCACGTCCATGGTCTTGTAGCCCAGTGCGGCCGAGGCCGCGCGCACGTTGTCCACGCAATCCGGATGGAAGGGGCAGGGCGGGAAGTACGAGACCCGCTCCAGTTCGATGGACAGCCCGGTCTTCTTGCGCATCGCTTCCAGGTAGGCCAGCAGGTCTTCATGCATGCGCGTGAGCGAGTCCTCGCTGACGTTGCGCAGGTCGATGGAAAATTTCACCTGCCCCGGAATCACGTTGCGGCTGTTGGGCATCACCTGCACCTGGCCCACCGTGCCGCGTCCGTAAGGCGGATAGCGGTTGGCGATGGCCACTACTTCCTGCATGATGAAGGTCGATACCTGCAGCGCATCCTTGCGGATTTCCATCGGGGTCGGCCCGGCATGCGATTCAAAACCGGTCACCGTACAGTCGTACCACGACAGCCCCAGCACCGCCGGCACCACGCCGATGACGGTATCGGCGTTTTCCAGCACCGGTCCCTGTTCGATGTGCGCCTCGTAATACGCACCGATGGGATGATCGCCGCAGACCTGCTCGCCGATATAGCCGATGCGTTCCAGTTCGTCGCGCACCTTCTTGCCGTCGATGTCGGCGGCGTTGTAGGCGTGCTCCAGCGTGAAGGCCCCGCAGAAGACCCCCGAGCCCATCATCACCGGCACGAAGCGCGAGCCTTCTTCATTGGTCCATACCGCCACTTCGATGGGGGCCTCGGTCTGGATGTTGTACTGGTTCAGGGTGCGGATCACCTCGATGCCGGAGAGCACGCCGTAGTTGCCGTCGAACTTGCCGCCAGTGGGCTGCGTATCGATGTGCGAGCCCGTCATCACCGGCGGCAGCGCATTGTTGCGGCCCGGGCGGCGCATGAAGATGTTGCCGATCTGGTCCACCACCACGCTCATGCCTTCAGCGCGCGCCCAGGACGTGACCAGGTCGCGGCCCTGCTTGTCGAGGTCGGTCAGGGCCAGGCGGCAGACGCCGCCCTTGGCGGTGCCGCCGATGCGGGCCAGTTCCATCAGGGAGTCCCACAGGCGCGTGCCGTCGATGCGCAGGGTGGAGGCTTGTGCTTTCATGTCCATGTTTGATTCCTTGTTTGATTTGGTGCCGGTGCGCCTTCGATACGGCCTTCGGCCTACTCAGGACGAACGGGAGGAGGGGCATCCATCACTCCTTGGCAGTCCCATCTCCGATCCGTTCGACCTGAGTAGCCGCGCAGCGGCGTATCGAAGGACGCTCCGTCGTCACTCAGGCCGCCAGATTCACGCCCAGATAACGGTCCTTCACGCCATCATCGGCCAGGAAGGCGGCATTGCTGCCGCTGTAGACGATGCGTCCCTGTTCGACGATGTAATGCCGGTCCGCCAGTTGCGTACACACTTCCAGATTCTGTTCCACCAGGATGATGGACATCCCGGTCGCCTTGATCTGCCGCAGCTGCGCCACGATCTCGTCCACGATCACCGGCGCCAGGCCTTCGACCGGTTCGTCCAGCATCAGCACGCGCGGATGCGTCATCAGTGCGCGCGCAATGGCCAGCATCTGCTGCTCGCCGCCGGAGAGCTGGCCGCCGCCATTTTTGCGGCGCTCCTTCAGGCGCGGGAAGATGGTGTAGACCTCGTCCAGCCCCCATGCGGATTCCTTGCGCGCCGCCATGGTCAGGTTCTCTTCCACGGTCAGCAGCTTGAAGATGCCGCGATGCTCCGGCACCAGGCACACGCCGCGTGCAGCGATCTTGTAGGAGGGCAGGCCGCTGATGAGCTGGCCTTCAAACAGCACGCGTCCCTGCGCCGGCGGCACCACGCCGACGATACTTTTCAAGGTCGTGGTCTTGCCCGCGCCATTGCGTCCCAGCAGGGTCACCACTTCACCTGCATCAACCTGCAGCGACACGCCCTGCAGGATGTGGCTCTTGCCATAGTAGCCGTGAACGTCTTCCACTTGCAGGATCATGCTTTGCCTCCCGTGATCATGCTGCCGAGATAGGCCCGGCGCACGCGTTCATCGCTGCGGATCTCGGCCGGCTTGCCCTGCGCCAGGATCTGGCCCAGCTGCATCACCGTGATGCGGTCCGAGATATCCATCACGATATCCATGTTGTGTTCGATCAGCACCACCGTATAGTCACGACGCAGCCCGTGGATGAGCTGTTTCATCTCGGCGATGTCGTCGATGCCCATGCCCGAGGTCGGCTCGTCCAGGAAGATCACCTTGGGCCGTCCGGCCATGGCCATGCCCACTTCCAGCCTGCGTTGCTGGCCATGTGAAAGTTCTGCGCAGGCCCGCTCCGCCACCGCCTGCAGGGACAGGCGCGCCACCAGCTCATCGGCCAGTGTGCATGCGGCAGTGAACTGTTCGGCACGTTTCCAGGGATTGAGTGCGGCCAGCGGGGAACGCCCCTGCGCGGCCAGCCGCAGGTTCTCGCGCACGCTCAGGTTGGGGAACAGGCTGGTCACCTGGAAGGAGCGCGCCAATCCCTTCTGGACCCGGCGATTGCCCGGCAGGTGCGCCACTTCCTCGCCCTCGACCAGGATGCTGCCCTCGGTGATGGGCGTGGTGCCGGTCAGGGTATGGAACAGCGTGGTCTTGCCCGCGCCATTGGGACCGATTACCGAATGCACGGTGCCGGCCTCGATGTCCAGCGTGATGCCGTTGACGGCGGTGAACTTGCCGTAGCGCTTGGTGACGTTGACCGCTTGCAGGATGGGGCGGCTCATGAGTGCTTCTCCTTGGTCACGGTGGTGGCCTGCGCCGCGTCATCCTTGCGGCCGCGCGCGGCATCGATCAACTTCACGGCCAGGCCGAACAGGCCCTTCTGCATGTAGAGGCTGACCGCAATCAACAGCAGCCCCAGCAGCATCAGCCAGCGTGGCCACAGCGTGGAAAGCCAGTTGCCCACCAGCACATAGAAGCTCGCGCCCAGCACCGAGGCAAACAGGTTGCCGGTGCCGCCGATGACGGTCATCACCAGGATCGCTTCGCTGGTGTGGTATTCGATGTTGGACAGCGGTGCCACGCCGGTCATCATCGCGTGCAGCCCCCCGGCCAGACCGGTGACCGCGCCCGAGATCACGAAAGCCGCCAGCTTCAGCAGCCGCACGTCGTAGCCCAGCGCCGAGGCGCGCGCTTCATTCTCGCGCACCGCCAGCAGGGTCTTGCCCAGCACCGAATCGACCACGCGCTGCAGCAGCCAGAACACCAGCACGAACAGGATGGCCACCACCGTGTAGTACTGCCACGAGGAAGTGGTCGGCAGCAGCGTGAAGCCCAACAGAGAGAGCGGCGGACGCGGGATGTCCAGCAGGCCGTTGTCGCCGCCGGTGACATCCTTGAGGGTATAGGCCAGGAAATAAAACATCTGGGCGAAGGCCAGCGTGAGCATCACGAAGTAGGTGCCGCGCTGGCGGATCGAGAACCAGCCCACCAGCAGCGCTACCAGCGCGCCGCCCACGGCCGCCAGGGCCAATGCGGGCAGCAGCGCGAGTTTCAGCTGCAGCAGCACCACGCCGGTTGTATAGCTGCCCACGCCAAAGAAGATGCCCTGGCCAAAGGACATCAGGCCGGTATAGCCCAGCAGCAGGTTGCAGCCCAGCGCGGCCAGGGCGAACACCAGCACTTCGGTGGCCAGCGTGCCTGAAGGCAGCAGCAGCGGCAGCAACAGCACCACGGCGGCGGCCAGCAGGGTGTAACGGAAATGCGCAATCTGTTTCATGAAAGCCTCTGTGCAGAAAACGTCAGGTGGCGTCAGGTGACGTAATGCGGCTTCAGGCCGCGCCGGGCCGGCCCAGCAAGCCATTCGGACGCAGCAGCATCACCGCCGCCATGGCCACGTAGATCATCAGGTGCGCCCCTTCGGACCAGACCGTGCTCATCACGCTCTGCACGATGCCGACCAGGATGCCGCCGATGAGCGCGCCCCAGAAGCTGCCCAGCCCGCCGACCACCACCACCACGAAGGCGATGCCCAGGGCCTCGACCCCCATGAAGGGATCAGCCCCGCGTATCGGTGCGGCCAGCGCCCCGGCCAGTCCGGCGGTGGCCGCCCCCAGGGCGAAGACCAGGCTGAAGATGCGCTGGATGTTCAGGCCCAGCAGGCTGACCATTTCGGTCGATTCCGACCCGGCCCGCACGATCGAGCCCAGGCGCGTGCCTTCCAGCACCCACCACAGGAGCAGCGCCATGACGGCGGTCAGGCCGATGACGAAGAGGCGGTACTTGGGATAGACGAAGCCGCCCCACATCACCACGCCCTGCAGCAGATCCGGCGGCGAGACATTGTTGCCCAGCGGTCCCCAGACCGAGATCACCGCTTCCTGGATCACCAGCGCCATGCCGACCGTGAAGAGGATGTGGAAGTGATGCGGCAGGGCGTACACGTGGCGCAGCACGAAGCGCTCCACCACCCAGGCGAACAGGCCCACGGCGGCGGGGGCAATGAAGAGCGACCACCAGAAATCCAGGCCGCGGCTGGTGGCCTCGTAACAGAGATAAGCGCCCAGCAGGAAGAAGGCACCGTGAGAGAAATTGACGAAGCGCAGCAGGCCGAAGACGATCGACAAGCCCACTGCCAGCAGGAAGTAGAGCATGCCGATGCCCACGCCATTGGCGATCTGCAGCAGATAGATGTTCATGGAACCTCGTGAGAAGAACAAGGAAGTTCAGTCAAGCCAAATCACCGTTCGAACTGAGTAGACCCGCAGGGTCGTATCGAAGGCGCGCCGTCGTCAATACAGGGGAAGCCACGCCTTCGATACGCCGCTGACGCGGCTACTCAGTCCGAACGGAAAGGGGAGTGCCGGAATGCAGCATCCCATCAACGCCACATCACAGCTTGCACTGCGTCTTCTCCAGCGGCAGGAAGGACTTGCCGGAGGAAACGATGTCGGCATAGTCATTCTTGTTGGCCATCTTCGCCTTGGCCTTGCCCTTGAGCAGGTAGTAGTTCTTGATGACCTGGTGGTCGCCCTTGCGGATTTCCTCTGTGCCGGTCAGGCCCTCGTACTTCATGCCTTCCATGGCCGCGATCACCGCCTTGGGATCGGTGCTGTTGGCCTTGATGATGGCGTCCAGGATGATCTTGGTACAGATGTAGGAACCGGCCAGGCTGTAATTGGGATCGATCTTGAGATTGTCGTTGACCAGCTTGACGAACTCCTTGTTGAAGGGCGAATCGATGGCGTGCCAGTACTGCGCGCCGAAGTAGACGCCATCGCAGATATCGGCCCCCAGGGTCTCGAACTGTTCCAGTCCCGAGGCCCAGGCCATGAGGATGGTGCAGTTGTTCTTCATGCCGAAGCTGACCGCCTGGCGCAGCGTGTCCGAGGATTGCGAACCGAAGTTCAACAGCAGCAGCACGTCCGGCTTGGCCGCCATGGCATTGGTGAGATAGCCGGAGAATTCCTTTTCGGTCAGCGAGTGGTAGCTGTTGCCCACATGCTCGATGCCCTTTTCCTTGAAGATGTTCTTGGCCGCCGACAGCAGGCCTTCGCCGAACACGTATTGCGGCGTGATGGTGTACCAGCGCTTGGCATTGGGCAGCTTCTCCAGCAGCGGACGCACGGTCTGCTCGATGGCCCCGAAGGTCGGCACCGACCAGCGGAAGGTGGCGCGGTTGCAATCGCTGCCGGTGATCTCGTCGGCCCCGGCGGTGGTGATGAAGACTGCGCCGGCCTTGTCGGCTTCCTTGCCCATGGCCAGCGCTTCGCCGGAGAGGATGCCGCCGGCGAAGAAGCGCGTGCCCTTCTCGATGGTTTCCTGCATCTTGCGTACCGCCGTGGCGGGCTTGCCTTCGGTGTCGAGGGTGACGTAGCTGGTGCTCTTGCCGAGCACCTTGCCGTATTTCTGCAGGGCCAGCTTCATGCCCATATCGGCGAACTTGCCGTTGGCGGCGAAGGGGCCGGACATCGGCACCGGACAGCCGAAGGCAATGCTCTCGGCCTGGGCAAACACATCGTGGTAGCTCAATGCGCCGGGTGCGGCCAGTGCGGACAGTTTCAGGAAATTGCGACGGCTGATCATGCTTGTTTCTCCCTCGAAGCTTACGATTGACAGATGACATCCATGGAATTGCGCAATGCTGCAGTACTGCCCGTCAACGCAAGTTCCATGCCCGTGCTTCCCGAAAAACTAAGGAAAGCCGGGCAGGGATGATTTGCATGGACGTGTGGAATCCTCCGCCACGAACCGGCGGAAAAGGGTGGGTCAACAGGGTCGCACCGTCTTGCGCAGTCGCTGCAATACGGGACGTGACAAGCCATAAACGCTGTTGCGGCGCGCCTTTGCGCCGCATGGCGTGAGCCGTCATGGGGCTCCTCCTGCCGCTCCGCAGAGCGTGTCTCCAAATGTGGTTTGCCGTTCTCCCGTGCTGCCGGTGTGTCTCCACCGGTCGTCCACGACGGTCTGGTTTTCTAAGGTTTGCTGCTTTTGGTGCAAGCCCGCATTTGACTTCCTGCGGGCTGGGGATGGCTGATCGTTTCTGCACCGTGCCTGACGTTTTCTGCACCAACACCGTCTGGGCAGGGCGGGACAGGCCCTTCATGATACGCACCCGCCAAAGAAAAACGGCATGAAAATTTCATGCCGTTGATCCTGTTTATTTCATCTGCGGGAACGCGAATTCCGCACCGGCACTGGCCGTATTGGGCCAGCGCTGCATCACCGCCTTGGCCCGGGTGTAGAAGCGTACGCCTTCCGGTCCGTACATGTGATGGTCGCCGAAGAGACTGCGCTTCCAGCCGCCGAAGCTGCTGAAGGCCATCGGCACCGGCAGCGGCACGTTGACCCCCACCATGCCCACTTCGATCTGGCGCACGAATTCGCGCGCCACGCCGCCGTCACGGGTATAAACGGCCACGCCGTTGCCGTACTCGTGCGCATTGATCAGTTCGACTGCGCTGGCGATGTCCGGGCAGCGCAGCACGCACAGCACCGGTCCGAAGATCTCTTCCTTGTACACCGTCATCTCGGGCGTCACATGGTCGAGCAGGGTGCCGCCGACGAAGAAGCCCTTCTCGAAACCCGGGACCTGGTAGCCCCGGCCATCCACTACCAGCGTCGCGCCTTCTTCCACACCACGGCCGATGAGGCCTTCGATGCGTTCCTTGGCAGCCGCAGTCACCACCGGACCCATCTCGGCACCGGCGGCCATGCCTTCGTTGATCTTCAGATTGCGTGCGCGCTCGGCCAGTGCGGCCACCAGTTCATCACCGGCGCTGCCCACGGCCACCGCCACCGAGATCGCCATGCAGCGCTCGCCGGCCGAGCCGTAAGCCGCACCCATCAGGGCGTCCACGGCCAGCTGCATGTCGGCGTCGGGCATGACCACCATGTGGTTCTTGGCACCGCCCAGGGCTTGCACGCGCTTGCCCTTGGCCGAGCCACGGGCATAGATGTATTCGGCAATCGGGGTCGAGCCGACGAAGCTGATGGCCTTGACCTGCGGATGATCGAGCAGGGCATCGACCGTCACCTTGTCGCCCTGGATGACGTTGAAGACGCCATCGGGCAGGCCGGCTTCCTGCAGCAGGTCGGCGATCAGCAGCGCAGCCGACGGGTCGCGCTCGGAGGGCTTCAACACGAAGCAGTTGCCACAGGCAATGGCGATGGGGAACATCCACATCGGCACCATGGCCGGGAAGTTGAACGGCGTGATGCCGGCTACCACGCCCAGCGCCTGGCGCATCGACCAGGCGTCGATGCCACGGGCGATCTGGTCGGTGTATTCCCCCTTGAGCATCTGCGGGATGCCGGCGGCAAACTCGACGATCTCGATGCCGCGCGCCACTTCACCCTGGGCATCCGAGAAGGTCTTGCCGTGCTCGCGCACGATGATGCGGGCGAAGTCGTCGGCGCGCTGCTGGATCAGGTGCAGGAAACGGAACAGCACGCGCGCGCGGGTCAGCGGCGGGGTGTTGGACCAGGCCGGGAAGGCGGCCACACCGGCCTTCACCGCCGCATCGACCTCGTCGGTGGTGCCCAGTGCAACCTGCGCCACCGGCACGCCCTGGGCCGGGTTGAAGACATCGGCGTAGCGCCCGCTTTGGGTATCGACGCGCTTGCCGCCGATGTAGTGTGCAATCTTTTCCATGAATCTTTCTTGCGTCATTGCTTGGGTGAAGGGGATCAGGCCAGGGTCTTGAGGATGGCCGACAGCTTGCCGAACAGTTCGTCGATCTGCTGCTTGTTGATGATCAGCGGCGGCGACAGGGCGATGATGTCGCCGGTGACGCGAATCAGGATGCCGTCATTGAAGGCGCGCACGAAGGCGTCATAGGCGCGGGCACCGACGCGGCCGGGAATGGAGGACAGCTCGATGCCGGCGATGAGGCCGATGGTGCGCACGTCGATCACATGCGGCAGGCCGCGCAGGGCATGCGCCGCTTCCTGGAAATAGTCCGATACGGCTTGCGCATTCTCCAGCACGCCTTCGGTCTGGAACACCTCCAGCGAGGCCAGGCCGGCGGCGCAGGCCAGCGGGTGGCCGGAGTAGGTGTAGCCGTGGAACAGCTCGATGCCGTCCGGACCGTTCATGAAGGCGTCGTGGATCTCCTTCTTCACGAACACTGCGCCCATCGGCACCACCCCGTTGGTGAGGCCCTTGGCGGTGGTGAAGATATCCGGTTCCACATCGAAGTAGTCGGACGCAAAGGGCGTCCCCAGGCGGCCGAAGCCGGTGATGACTTCATCGAAGATCAACAGGATGCCGTGCTTGGTGCAGATTTCGCGCAGGCGCTTCAGGTAGCCCTTGGGCGGGATCAGCACGCCGGTGGAGCCGGCCACCGGTTCCACGATCACGGCGGCGATGTTGGAGGCGTCGTGCAGGGTGACCAGGCGTTCCAGCTCATCGGCCAGGTGCGCGCCGTATTCCGGCTCGCCCTTGGTGAAGGCGTTCTTTTCCAGGTTGTGGGTGTGCGGCAGGTGGTCCACGCCCGGCAGCAGCGCGGTGCTGAAGGTCTTGCGGTTGCCGCCGATGCCGCCCACCGACATGCCGCCGAAGCCCACGCCGTGATAGCCGCGCTCGCGGCCGATCAGGCGGGTGCGGGTGGCGTTGCCTTTGGCGCGGTGATAGGCCAGGGCGATTTTCAGCGCCGTATCGACCGCTTCCGAGCCGGAGCCGGTATAGAACACGTTGGCGAAGCGATTGCCGGTATAGGCCTTGAGGCGCTCGGCCAGTTCGAAGGCGCTCGGGTGGCCGAGCTGGAAGGAAGGCGCGTAGTCCAGCGTGGCCACGGACTTCTGCACGGCCGACACGATCTTGGGATGGGCGTGGCCCAGCGGCACGCACCACAGGCCTGCGGTGCCGTCCAGGATGGCGTTGCCGGCATCGTCGCGATAGTGCATGCCTTCGGCGGACACCAGCATGCGCGGCGCGGCCTTGAAGTTGCGGTTGGCAGTGAAGGGCATCCAGTAGGCCGACAGGCCGGAGGGATGCGTTTGGTCTTGGCTGGACATGGCAGGCACCGTGAAAAAGGGAAATTTCTGGAAAAAACCGGGAGTGCTTGATTATTGCCAGACAGCGCTCGTATTGTTAGCTACACTTTTGATTTTCGCTGGAAACTGTATTGGTCTGTTGGGCAAACTGTATTGCTCCATTCGGTGAGAAGCATGTGCTGCGGTCACGCTGGCCGGTCCTTTGATATCCCCGTATTCACTGGGGATTCAGCCTGATTCAGGGAATTTGCAAGCAGCACTACAGTGACCAATACAGTTTAGTATTTCCGCTTACACTTTGGCTGTCGGGAGCAATGCAGTCACTCGCCAGCCGGATACACTCTCAGAAAGAACGACATGGCCAAGCCCGCCAGCGCGCCGCTGCAACTGGATTTGAAACGCAAGACAGCCGCCCGCTTGGTGGAGCAGGTGACCGATGGCCTGGCTGGCCTGATCGAGTCGGGCGAATTGCGCTCCGGCGAGCGCCTGCCCTCGGTGCGCCAGTTCGCGCAGCATCACGACATCGGCTCTTCCACCGTGGTGGAGGCTTATGAGCAGCTGGTGGCGCGCGGCATGCTGCAGGCCCGGCGCGGGGCGGGGTTCTTCGTGGCCGCGCGGGCCGGGCAATCCGGGGCACGTGCGGTGTTCGTGCCGCCCGAGCCGGTGATCGACTCGGCCTGGCTGCTTTCGGAAATGTTTGCCGATGAACGCGTGCCCATCAAGGCCGGCTGCGGCTGGCTGCCCGGCAAGTGGCTCAACGACGAAGGCCTGCACCAGGCCGAGCGCCGCATCATCCGCTCGCCCGGTGCACAGCAGGTCGGCTATGGCCATCCCTATGGCTATGCTCCGCTGCGCCAGCTCATCACGCAGTTCCTCGGCCACTGGGCAATGGAGCTGGGTATCGAGCAGGTGCTGACCACGCACGGGGCCACGCAGGCGCTGGACCTGATCATCCGCACCATGACCCAGCCGGGCGATACGGTGATGATCGATGATCCCGGCTATTGCAACCTGATTGCGATGCTGCGTCTGGCGGGCTTGAACGTGATCGGCGTGCCGCGTACGCCTGGCGGGGTGGACACGGACATGCTGGAGACGCTGGCGCGCCTGCATCATCCCAAGATGTTCTTCACCACCAGCGTGCTGCAGAACCCGACCGGCACGTCCTACACGCCGGCCTGCGCCATGCGCGTGCTGCAGACGGCCGAGCGCTATGGGTTCTGGGTGGTGGAGGACGACATCTTCCGCGAACTGGGGCAGGCCACCGATCCCATGCTGGCTGCGCTGGATGGACTGCAGCGGGTGATTTACGTGGGCAGTTATTCCAAGACCATCGCGCCTTCGTTGCGGGTGGGCTACATCGCCTGCCAGCGTGAACTGGCGCGGCAGATCGTGCATACCAAGATGGTGTTGACGCTGACCAATTCGGAGATCAACGAGCGGCTGGTGCACAACGTGCTCACCGAAGGCCATCATCGGCGCCATGTGCAGACGCTCAATGCGACGCTGCTCAATGCCCAGTCCACCCTGAATGCCAAGCTCACCGAGGTGGGCCTGACGCCCTTCACGGCGGCGCGTGGCGGCATGTTCAGCTGGGCCACCATCGAGGGCTGCGAACTGTCAGCGCGCGAGATCGCGGACCGGGCGCGGCAGAAGGGCATCTGGCTGGCACCGGGGGATTTCTTCCACCTGTCGGCACCGCATAAGACCAGCTTCCGCTTCAATGTGGGGTATGCGGATGTGCCGGAGTTGTTTGATTTTTTGCGGGGGTTGTAAGACCTGGCTGCTGAGGATGCAAACAGATAAACGATCAGACAAGGAAAACATTTGGCTTACGAACTTCATCTCCAACGACAATCATCTCCACTGACCATTGCGGAGTGGCGTGCGGCAGTGAGTCAACTGGATAGTGTCAGGCTTGCTGACGGCGAGGGGAGTGTGGTGAATCCTTCCACCGGGGAACGCATTGCCTTGGCCCATCAGGAAGGTAACGCAGAGATCCGTTTGGCCTCGGGCGAATGGGTGCCATGCTTCCGGTTCGCGCGTGGCCAGATTTCATTCAAGGCCACGGCCGATATTGGGTCGGAATCAGACCCCACACATATCGCGGCCTCCGAGCTTGCTGCGATTCTGGAGGCCGAGATTGTCGGCGACGAAGGTGAAATCTACCGTTGGTGAAAGGGGCGCAATCGATGCAAATAAACGCGATTCGCTTCTGGAAATGCTGAACGCACTTTACCAGCGGCAAGAGCACATCGGCAGCGCCGAGAAACGCGCTGGGGCAGCCTCAGGGAGATGATGCGCCGGGCTTGGGCCGCAGCACCCACCCCGTGGCCCCCACGATCAGCAAGCCACCCATCCAGCCCTGCAGGGACATCTGTTCCTTCATCCACACCACCGCGATGAGCGCTCCCCACAGCGGCTCGCTGCCCATCAGCAGGGCCACCCGTGACGCACTGGTGCGTGCGGCCGCATGGTTCTGTACGAAGAAGGCCACGATGGTACACAGCAAGACCAGAAACGCCATCGCCCACCAGAAGGAGGCGCTGGCCGGAAGGGGCATCCAGCGCTGACCCGGCAGCACCGCCATGAGTACCAGCGATCCCGCCGTCATGACACCCATCTGCACCGCCGTCAGCGTGAGTGCGGGCAAGCCGAATCGCAGGCCCTGGCGGCGTGTCAGGCACACCATCACGCCGCGCAGCAGTGCGGCCAGCACCATCAGCGCGTCGCCCCAGCTCAGGTGCGAGAGCGTGATGCCATCCTGGAATGCCAGCAAGGCAGCGCCCACAAACGACAATGCGCACGCAATCAGCGCCGAACGCTCGGGCCGCTGGCCCAGCAGCAGCCACTCGCACCATGGTGTGAAGACGACGCACAGGCTGATCAGGAAGGCGGCATTGGAGGCCGTCGTCAACGAGACGCCGACAGTCTCGCAGATGAAGATGGCCAGCAGGACCATACCCAACACGAGCGCCCCCGCCAGCGATCTCTTCCACGCGGGAACGGAAGTGATGCTGCGCAAGGCAGGTGCCAGCAGGAGAAACGTCAGGCCAAACCGCAGCACCAGAAACTGCAGCACCGGCAATTGCTCCGTGGCGATCTTCGCGGCGCTGTAGCTGCCGCCCCAGATCACGGCGACCAGCAGCAGCGCCCATTCAACAGGATGGAGTCGCAGCAGGGTTGGCGGACGGGCGGGGGCGTGCAGCAGGGAGGTCTTGTTCATGAGGTCTCATCGTGGCGTTGGGCGGAGCTGGTGTATTGTCTTGGGACCGATGAGACCTGACTAGCCAGGAACGAAGAACAGGAGTTGTGCCGCATGAGAACAAATGAGTTGGCCGAGGTACTGCATGAGCTGGTCACGTTCGTGCAAGTGGTGGACGCCGGCAGTTTTTCGGCAGCGGCCCGTCTGCAGGGCATGACGCCCTCGGCCGTGAGCCGCCAGGTGGCCCGTCTGGAAAAGATGATGGGCGTGGCGCTGTTCCAGCGCACCACCCGCCAGTTGCGCCTGACCGAAGCCGGACTGGACGTGCTGGAGCACGGACGCAAGATGGTGGCCGCCGCACGCGCCACCATGCTGGCGGCCGAAGGCCATGCCGGCACGCCCAGGGGGCTGGTCAGGATGAGCGCCCCCAAGGCCGTCTCACGCCATCTGCTGCAGCCGGTGCTGCTGCAATTCCTGGCCCGCTATCCGGACGTGGATGTGCATCTGATGGTGGTGGACCGGCTGGTCGATCCGCTGCGTGAAGGTGTCGACCTGGTCATCCGCCTGACCGATACGCCGCCGCCAGGGATGGTGGCGCGGCCATTGCTGCCGGTCAGCCAGTGCCTGCTGGCGAGCCCGGATTATCTTGCAAGCCGTGGCGCGATCCATCACCCGGAAGACCTGATGAGCCATAGTTGCCTCACGCTGGGGGAGGAGGAACGCGATAATCGCTGGCGTTTCCTTTCCGGCACCCAGGCGGCAGAGATCATCGTGACTGGACGATGTGCGGTCAATCACAGCGAAATGCGGCTGGCGGCCATTGAAGCGGGCCTGGGCGTGGGGTGTGTGCCGGACTTCGTGGCCAGGGAGTCCCTGGCGGCCGGGCGTGTCGTCCGCCTTTTGCCGGAGTGGACTGTCGATAGCAACTATCAGGGCGTGGCCTATTTGCTCTTTCCGGCGTCGCGCCATATCGCGCCCAAGATGCGGGTGCTCATTGATTATTTGGTGGAGGCGTTGCAGGCGCGCGCCACGGACCAGGAGACGGCTTGAATGGACACCGCGATCCTGCTCCGGACATCTCGCCTGACCCTGAGTTCACCGTCGCATCAGGATGCGCCGGAATTGCTTGCCTACTATGTGCGCAACAGACTCCACCTGAAACCGTGGGAGCCGGAAAGATCCGGCAGCTTCTTTACCCTGGACAGCATGGAAAAACGTATCCACGACATGGCCTGCGCAATGGACGCCGGACAGGCATTGCACCTGGTCCTGCTCGACAACGCGACCGGTGCCATGGTGGGCGAGTGCGGATTCACCAATATCGTCCGCGGCCCGTTCCAGGCCTGCCATCTCGGCTTTTCGCTCGATCACGCAGCGCAAGGCCGGGGCCTGATGCAGGAAGCCCTGTCGCAGGCCATCGGCCATGTCTTTTCGCGGCTTGGCCTGCATCGCATCATGGCCAACACGCGCACCGAGAACAGGCGCAGCCAGGCCCTGCTGCAGCGCCTGGGATTCCAGCAGGAAGGGCGTGCGCGTGACTATCTGAAGATTGATGGCCAATGGCGGGATCATGTCCTGCATTCTCTGATCAATCCGGCGGACGCGGTGGCTCCTGTCGAGTCGCTGTCGAGTTGATGCGCCAATACGTTCGATGACGCGATATAGCATCGTCTTGCGCCACGAAAGTTCTAACCTGGCTTGGCCGACCATGCTTGCTCCAGTCCGATTTTCGATAAGATGACGGCCATCCATTTTCGCAGACCCCAAGTTCTGGTCGTTCCAGAGGAGTGTCGACATGCTTAATCGGGATCAAGAGGAAATTGAAGCCTGTCCCAAATGCGGTACCCATGACCAGGTCCGCAATAAAGCCATCCTGATCGGTCGTGCAAGTCCAGCGATCCTGTTTGCAGAAGAGCGGGCGGGATATCGACGCAGAGATCAACTCGCGGTGGATGAGTGCGATCCGGAGAAGATCGCTGAGGCACCGTTGGAGCAATTTTTGGATGGTTACTATTGCGCTGTCTGCGATCTCGGGTTCGTTCCTGATATTCGTCTTATGCCAAGGATTTCAACCATGACGTTTTCTGCACCAAGCCCCATCCGCGCAGTCGTCTTCGATTTCGGCGGCGTGCTCTTCGACTGGAACCCGCAGCACCTGTATCAGCAGCTGATCGCGGACGAGCAGGAGCGCAACCATTTCCTCACGCACATCTGTTCGCCCGACTGGAACGTACAGCAGGACGGTGGCCGCACGCTGGCGGAAGGGACGGCGGATCTGGTCCGGCAGCATCCTGAATACGAAGCACTGATCCGTGCCTTCTACGGTCGCTGGACCGAGATGCTGCGCGGTCCGTTGCCGGAGGGCGTAGCGCTCTTGCGCGAACTGCATGCGCAGCAGGTGCCGGTATTCGGCCTCACCAACTGGTCGTCGGAAACCTATCCGCATGCGCGCGACCACCACGATTTCATGCAGCTGTTCCGCGATATCGTGGTCTCGGGCGAGGAGCGCTGCATCAAGCCCGAGCCGCGCATCTACCAGATCGCATTGGAGCGCTATGCACGTCACCTGCCGGGCCTCAAGCCCGAAGAGCTGGTCTTCATCGATGATGTGAAAAAGAATATCGATGGGTGCCGGGCGCTGGGATGGCAGGGCATTCATCACGTGGATGTGACTGCTACACGGGCTGCATTGCGTGCGCTTGGGGTACCGTGCGAGGCCTGATCCGCCGGTCAGGAAAACCGATGTCTCACCGTCGCCTCCTTAATGTCCCCCGTCATCGTCAACAAGAACTGGCCGCCCGTTTTGCGTGGTTGCCTCGTGTTCATGAAAATAAGAAAGACCCGCAAGTCCAGGTGATCTCGGTGTCAGTCTTCGACCATTGGCTCTCGCCAGAAGAAGCTTGCCAGTTGCTGGAGGCGGTCCCTCCCGACGAGCGCAAGCGCAGGGATGCGCTCATGGAAAGCTTCTGCAAGAGGATGATCGCCGAGACGGAGGTGCTGTCGTACGCGTTGCGGGGACGAAAAAAGGACAGGCTCGTTTTTCGCACTTTCAATTCACGCCATGCGCTGACGGCCTACTGCAGGCCGAACGGAGGCTCGTCACTGGGACATCGTGAATGGCATGTCGTGCTTCCGGAGCTGGCGTGCGCATTTCTTGAAAGCTGGGATGACACCTGCCACTTCTTTTTCGTGTCCCCGGGCATAGAGGAAAAGGCGATGCATTGGGCCGCTCAAAGCGGGGTGCACATCCTGACTCACGCAAGCGTGCGCGCGGATGTGTTGGTATAACCCGTTCAGTCGCAGCGCCCCGTCTCCAAGTCACACTGGGCCGGCTGGTTTTGGGCTGCGGTTGCGGAGGGAGCGGCACTGGAGGCTGCAGCCGTTTCTTCACGCAGAAACTTTACCCACTCTTCCGGCTGCCCCAGCCAGCGCCCGGTATCAAGCACTTCCAGGGTATCGCCCCGCTGCAGCACGAAGGTCGGGAAGCCCCGGCCCCCGACATAGTTGAGCAATTCACGGCTGGCCTCGATGTGATTGGCCAGCTCTTCCTGTTCGACCCGCTGCAGTTCGGAGGCAAATGTCTCAGCGTCGATCCCGAGAGTATGCGCCAGTTCAGTCAGCGTCGCCACTTCCGAGATGCGCCGCCCTTGCTGGTAATGCGCACGCTGGATCGCTGCCAGCATGTCCAGTCCTGCGGCGTCGCCCTTGAGCGCCTGTACCGCCAGCACGGCCGCAATCGGCGGGGCCGAGTCGAAGACCGCTTCGGTATCGCGCAGCAAGCCATTGAAGTAGGGTTCGCCAAACGCCTGTCCGGTCATCTGCGCGATGCGCTGATCGTGCGGCATCACGTAATCGCGCAGTTGCGCATCCACGCGTCGACGGTTGCGGCCGGCCAACATGCCGCCGCCGTGCGCCTGCACCGGCAGCACTGCGCGGGCCGCCGCCACCAGCGGCGCGGCACCGTAGCACCAGCCGCACAGCGGATCGTGGATGTAGTGAAGCACGGTGTCGTGCGGGGCGGCGGGGGTGGTCATGATGCGTTTTCCTCTTGAATGAATCGGCACAGGGCCTGACGTTTTCTGCACCGTCAGGCCCGGCAAGCGTAGTGGATCAGTAGCCTACCGTGAAACGGGCACGCACGTGCTTCGGCTGTTCCAGCTCGTCCAGCAGGGCCACGGCGTAGTCCTCGTAGGAGATCCAGCTCTTGCCATCGGCACCGACCAGCAGTGCATCCTGGCCCAGGCGGAACTGGCCGGTACGCTCGCCGGCGATGAACAGCGCCGAGGGCGACAGGAAGGTCCACTCCAGCTCGGTCTCTCCACGCAGGGCATTGAGGAAGTCACGGCCACCGGACGCCTCGGGCATGTATTCAACCGGGAACTCCGGGGTATCGATGAGCGCCTTGCCCGGTGCGATCTCCAGGCTGCCGGCACCGCCGACCACGGCCAGGCGCTTGACGCCGGCTGCCTTCAGGGCCGGCAGGAGGTCGTCCGCACCGAAGGCAGTAAAGCGGCCACTGGAGACGACCACGTCCGCGCCCTTGATGGCGGTGGCCAGGGCAGCTGCGTCCTTGACGTCAGCCGAGACGGCAGTCACGCCGGTGCGCTGGGCGATCTTGCCGGCGTCGCGGGCAATGGCGATGAGGTTGTGGCCGCGGCGCAGGGCTTCGTCCACGATGCGGGTGCCGACGTTGCCGGAGGCGCCGATGAGTGCGATTTTCATGGTGTTTCCTTTCTGATGGAGAGGGAGGACAAACAGCTTCGGATCAATGCAGTTCAGATCAGGGCCACTTCATTTCGCCCTTGATGACCTTGGCGGAGAGCTCCAGCGAGCTGGTATCGCCCAGGTCAGGATAACGCTGCTTCATGGCGGCAATCAGGGCATTGCCGTCGGCGGCCTTGGCGGCTTCCTGGTCGAAGGCATTCAGGTAGTCGCGGGTGAAACGCACCGAGGCGATATCCAGCGGCGCACCGGCGGCATAGTGGCCGGGCACGACGATGGCCGGCTTGAGCTTCTCGATGCGGCCCAGCGTGCCGAGCCAGTCCAGGCGCGACTTCATGCTTTGCGTATCGGCCACCCATACGTGGATGTTGCCGGCCACCACCACGCCGCCAACCACGGCCTTGAGCGAGGGAATCCAGACGAAGCTGCGATCCGGCTGCGGCCCGTCCAGGCCGACGATTTCCAGCTTGCGGCCTTCCAGCATCAGCGTCTTGCCCTTGAGCACTTCCGGCGTGATGGTGGCGCGGGGCGCGTTGTCACCCAGCTTGGGGCCCCAGTAGGCCAGTTTGCCGGCAGCCGTTTCCTTGATGTGTTCCACGGTCGGCGAGGAGGCCACGATCTTTGCGTCCGGATAGGCGGCGTGCAGGGCTTCCAGGCCGAAGTAGTAATCCGGGTCGCCGTGGCTGATGTAGATGGTGGTCAGCTTCTTGCCGCTGGCGCGGATCTTGTCCACGACCTGCTGCGCTTCACGCTGGCCGAATTGCGCATCGACCAGGATCGCTTCGCGCTCACCCGTGACCAGCACCGAGCTGACCGGGAAGATGGCTTCTTTGCCGGGATTGTAGATGTCGAGCTTGAGCGGGGCGGCGGCTTGGACGGCCGCGCCCGAGAAGGCCAGCAGGCCGGTGGCAGCGATGGCCAGAAGGGGACGCAGCAGGCGAAGGGTGGAAAACATGGCGACTCCGGAAAGAGGTGGATGGGTGTCAGGAGCCGCCATCATAGGATCGCTTTTGATTTCGAAAAACAGCATAATCGATCACAGTTTGTTTCTGAAATCGTTCAAATGAAAAAGGGGCCCCAATGGATCGCCTGATGGCCATGCAGGTTTTCGTGACGGTGGTGGATGGCGGCAGCCTGTCGGCGGCGGCCGAGCAGCTGGACTTGTCGCGGCCGGTGGTGTCGCGCTACGTGGCCGAGCTGGAAGACTGGGTCGGTGCGCGCCTGCTGCACCGGACCACGCGGCGGCTATCGCTCACCCCCGCCGGCAATGAATTGCTCCCGCGCTGCCGCCAGATGCTGGAGTATTCCGAGGACATGCGCCATGTTCTCGATACGCCCGATGAAACGCCGCGCGGGCTCCTGCGCATCACGACCAGTACCTCCTTTGCACAGACCCAGCTGATCCAGGCCGTGGTCGAGTATGGCCGCCGCTATCCGGGGGTGGCGGTGGACCTGCTGGCGCTGGACCGCACCGTGAACCTGGTGGAAGAACGCATCGACCTGGCCATCCGCATGACCAACCGGCTGGAACCCAATCTGATCGCGCGTCCGCTGGGGGTCTGCCACTCGGTGATCTGCGCCACGCCGGATTACCTAGCGCGCCATGGCATGCCGCGCAAGGTGGAAGACCTGGCCTTGCACAATTGCCTGACGCATTCCTATGTGGGGCGCAGCCTGTGGCAGTTCGATCCGAAAAAGAAAAAAGCCAGGGCGGGCAAGGGCGCTGCCGCCGCGAAGATGAAGACGCAGACGCAAAGCGTGGCGGTGGGCGGCACGATCAGCGCCAATGAGGTGACGGTGTTGCTGCAGGCGGTGCTGGCCGGCGTGGGCATCGGCCACATGCCGGCCTATACGGTGGCGCCGCTGGTCGCCAGCGGCCAGCTGGTGCAATTGCTGCCCGATTACGAGCCTTTGCAGCTGGGCATCTATGGCGTCTATGCCTCGCGCAAGCACATGCCGGCGACCTTGCGCACGATGCTCGATTTCCTGGCGCAGCGTTTTGCAGGCCTGCCCTTCTGATCAAGGGTGATCAGGGCGTGATGCTCAGCAGCTTGTGCACCAGTTCGGAGGAGGTGGAAGCGGCGAACTTGCGCATCAGGCGGGCGCGATGCATTTCCACAGTGCGCGGGCTCAGTTCGACCTGGCGGGCGATGAGCTTGCTGGTCTTGCCTTCCACCAGCAGTGCGGCGATCTCGCGTTCGCGCGGGGTCAGGCCGGGCGCGATGGGACGTTTTGCACTGACATCCTCAAAGGTCCAGATACCGGCCGCGTGCGGGTTGTCGCGGTTGAGCGCATGGCCGGTGACGTGGCACCAGAACATTTCATCGTTGGAGCGCTTCATGATGCGCTCGTCCGAATAAAAGCCCTTTTCGTTCAGGATCGGCACCAGGCGCAGGCCGGTGCGTTCGAATTCGTCGGCGGTGGGGTAGATCTCCTGGAAGGAAGTCTGGCGCAGCGCATCGACCTCATAGCCGAACATGTCGGCCATGGCCAGGTTGGCCTGCTGGATCACGCGATTGTGCGAGACGCACATGCCGATGGGCGCGTGCATGAAAACCTGTTCGAAATCGATGGGGAGTGGCTGGGTCATGAGTTGCTGCACTGGTTGGCTGGTCCCTCGCAACTGGCGGGACCGTCTGTCTGACGGTACCATGCTGCATTGCGCCAGGTATTTTTACCGTATTGTATGGCCTATTTCAGCTGCCCTATGATAATTGGCGCTATTTGGAGCCGAACGGGGCCCGGCGACGTCTGCCGACGTTGCGCAAGAGAAGCCCCTGCGCCCATCCCTGTTGAAGCCGGCATGTCCGCCGGCCCGCTTGCAACCCTGCTCGCAAGACAAGAGCCGAAAGGAGACTCGTGAACAAAGTGTATCCAGACGCGGCCACCGCGTTGAAAGACATCGTCAAGGACGGCCAGACCATTGCGGTCGGCGGCTTTGGCCTGTGTGGCATCCCCGAGGCGTTGATCGCCGCCCTGCGTGATTCGGGCGTGCAGAACCTGACCGCCATTTCCAACAACGCCGGCGTCGATGGTTTCGGCCTGGGTCAGTTGCTGACCACCCGCCAGATCAAGAAAATGATCGCCTCCTACGTGGGCGAGAACAAGGAGTTCGAGCGCCAGTACCTGGCCGGCGAACTGGAACTGGAGTTCACCCCGCAAGGGACCCTGGCCGAGAAGCTGCGCGCTGGTGGCGCCGGCATCCCCGCGTTCTTCACCAAGACCGGTGTGGGCACGCTGGTGGCCGAAGGCAAGGAAGTGCGCGAGTTCGACGGCGAGCGCTACGTGATGGAACGCTCGCTGGTGGCCGACGTGTCGCTGGTGAAGGCGCACAAGGCCGACAAGGCCGGCAACCTGGTCTTCAACAAGACCGCGCGCAACTTCAACCCCAACGTCGCCATGGCCGGCAAGGTCACCGTGGTGGAAGTGGAAGAACTGGTGGAAGTGGGCCAGCTCGACCCGGACCAGATCCACACCCCCGGCATCTTCGTGCATCGCATCGTGGTCAATGCCACGCCCGAGAAGCGCATCGAACAACGCACCGTGCGCGCATAAGGAGACACACAAAATGGCATGGACCAGAGATGAAATGGCTGCGCGCGCAGCCAAGGAACTGCAGGACGGCTTCTACGTGAACCTGGGTATCGGCTTGCCGACCCTGGTAGCCAACCACGTTCCGAACGATATCGAAGTGTGGCTGCAATCCGAGAACGGCTTGCTGGGCATCGGCCCCTTCCCCACCGAAGACCAGGTCGACCCCGACCTGATCAACGCTGGCAAGCAGACCGTGACGACCATTCCCGGTTCGTCCTTCTTCAGCTCGGCGGACTCCTTCGGCATGATTCGCGGCGGCAAGATCAACATCGCCATCCTGGGGGCGATGCAGGTCTCTGCCAAGGGCGACCTGGCCAACTGGATGATCCCCGGCAAGATGGTCAAGGGCATGGGCGGCGCGATGGACCTGGTGGCCGGCGTGGGCCGCGTGGTGGTGCTGATGGAGCACGTGGCCAAGGCCAAGGATGGCAGCACCTCGAAGAAGATCCTGAACGACTGCAACCTGCCGCTGACCGGCGTGGGCGTGGTCAACCGCATCATCACCGACCTGGGCGTGATCGACGTGACCCCGGGCGGCCTGAAGCTGATCGAACTGGCTTCCGGCGTGACCAAGGAAGAAGTGATCGAGAAGACCGAAGCGCCGCTGGATGTGAGCGAGGTCTGATCGTTTGAAAGACCGGAGACGGCAGTCACTGCCGTGTCGGATGAGCGAAGGGCACCATGGAAATGGTGCCCTTTTTTGTTTGAGCCGGGTCCGGCTTGTCTCACTCAACCCCGCTGACCCTCACCGCATTTCTCCCATCCCGCTTGGCCCGGTACAGGGCGGCATCGGCGGCATTGAGCACGTCCTCCACGCGGCGGTGGTGGCCGCGCTGCAGGGTGGCCACGCCCACGCTGATGGTGACCACGCGCAGGGGACTGGTGGCATGCACGATCAGCCGGCTGTAGACCGCATCGCACAGGCGCTGGGCCATCAGGAGCGCGCCCTGTTCCTCGGTCAGCTCCAGCAGCACCACGAATTCCTCGCCGCCGTAACGGCCGGCGCAGTCAGTATTGCGCGGCAGGTTTTCGTTGATGGCCTGCGCCACTTCGCGCAGCACCTCATCGCCCAGCTTGTGGCCATAGCTGTCGTTGTAGAGCTTGAAGTAATCCACATCGATGAACAGCACCGAGAAGGTCGAATTGAGATTGCGCCGGCAGCGCTCCCAGGTGGCCTGCAAGGCGTCGTCCAGTGCGCGCCTGTTGAGCAGGCCGGTCAGGCCGTCGGTGAGGGCCAGTTCTTCCAGCCGCCGTTCGATGCTCACGCGGCGGCGCAGCTCGTGGCGTACGTGCGAAAGCAGATAGGCCAGCAGCAGCGTGAAGATGAACAGCGAGAGGATCACCGCATAGAGCGTCTTGCGCCAGCTCTTGAAAATCGCCTCCTGCGAATAGCCGACAAAGACGATCAGCGGTGAGTCGGGAATGCGCCGGAAGGTATAGAGCCGTTCTACGCCATCACTGTTGGCGCGCGCGAAGAAACTGCCTTCCTCATGCTGGAGAGAACTCTTGATGCGCTGGAAATTGGCACTGCCACTGAGATCGCGGCCGATGACGTCGTCCCGGTACGGCACCCGCATGTAGGCCACGCCATCATCCGAATACAGCGAGATGACGCCATCGGCACCCAGTGACAGCCCCTCGAACAGATCGCGGAAATAGGCCAGGTCCAGCGCCATCACGACGACACCACCAAAGCTGCCATCGTCATTGAACAGCCGCTTGGACAGCACCACCACCTGCAGCTCATTGCCCAGGCTGGCCTGGATCGGCCGCGAGACATACAGGCCGACATTGTCCGCATCGCGGTGCGCGGTGAAATAGGCACGGTCGCCATAGTTGGGAGCGGGTTCGCCCGGGCGGCGGCGCGAACTGGCCAGCACCTCGCCCTTGGGGCCGATCACGGCCATCACCGCGATATGGCTGACGCTGGCGGCGCTGCCGAACAGATAGGCATAGCGCTGCGCCTCTTCCAGCCGGCGTGCGCCCAACGGATGCTGGTAGCGGTAGGCCAGCGTATCCAGCGACAGCGATAGCACCTCCAGGTTGCGCGAAATGGCGCGCTGGGAGATCAGCGTCACGTTGCCGGCGTTGGCCACCGCCGAAAGACGAGTCTGGCGATAGCTTTGATAAAGCGTACTGGCGCACATGGCCAGCACCATCAGCATGGCGATACCCAATACCACGACCAGGTATTTCTTCAACTGCTTGATTTTTGTTCCCCCACAGATCCCCAGGCGCAATTAACGCATAAAGCAAAAAGCGCTTCCATCTTGATCGCCGGCAACGTGATTGTCTTGCAACAAAAGATGAACCGCCGTGCAGCCCCGCCGGTCTGATCGCAGAACGCGCTGCCCGCTTCGTGTTCAAATGCGAGCGTCGTCAACCGAATCTGTGCAGCACCGGAGGCTCCCTGAACATCAAGAACACCATCAAGCGCGACCTCGTCATCCTGTGGGCCTTCATCGCCCTGATCGCTCTCATTCTCGCCTTCCTGCTGCTGCAGCTGAGCCGCCAGGGCGCGTCTTCGCAGATCAGCCAGGCCACCGGCCAAGCCGCCGTCAGCTGCGCCACCATGAGCGCGGGCCTGGCCCATGCGCTCTCTTCCGGCAGCGGCGCGTCCCGCACTGCGGCCGATGGCGACGGCCTGCCCGGCAGCTCCATCATGCAGGCGGTGATTGACTTGTCCCTGCGCGATCAGGCCGGCGTGGAGGGCGGTTTCTGGCATCCCCAGCGCGACGTTGTGGCCTATGCCTTCCCGACCTATGACGGCAGCGGTATCAAACGTGATCCGCCGGGTGCGGAAATGGAACGCATCGTCTCGACTGCGCAGCGCGCCCTCGATGGCGGCACGACCGTCACCGACGTGCGGCCCGGCCTGCGCGAGGCGGTGGTGTTCGCCGCTTGCCCGGTGCCGCTGGGCAAGGTGGCGCTGGCGGCGTGGACCCTCAAGCGCGTGCCGGTGATGAGCGCCAGCGTGCTCAATCAGTTGCTGGTGGCCAGCGCCTTGCTGCTGGCCTTCGTCATCATCAGCGGGGTGTGGCTGGGGGCCACGCTCACGCGCTGGCGCAGCCAGTCCGAACGCCTGGCCAGCCAGCTGGCCCACGCCGAACGGCTGGCCACGCTGGGCCGGGTGGCGGCCGGCATGGCCCATGAAATCCGCAATCCCATCGGGGCCATGCGCATGAAAGCCGAGAATGCCCTGGCCGCCCCCGCCCAGGTGCGCGAGACGCGCGTGACCGGCGCGCTCGAAATGGTGGTCAGCCAGACCGAGCGGCTCGATACGCTGGTGGCCAGCCTGCTGGCACTGGCGCAACCGTTCCAGGTGCAGCGCCAGGCCGTCGATCTGGCCAGCTGGATTGAGGCCCGCTGCCAGGCCCACGCCGAACTGGCCGAGCGCCAGCAGGTGCGCTTGGCCTCGGCCATCGATGCCGCCAGCTTTGGCGGCAGTCTTGTCACCAGCGCACTGGACCCGGTGCAGATGGCGCGCGCGGTGGACAACCTGCTGCTCAACGCCCTGGCGCATTGCACCGCAGGCGGCCACATCGCATTGGGTGCGCGCTTGCGCGAGGACGGGCGACTGCTGCTGTGGGTGGCCGATGATGGTCCGGGCGTGCCGGCGGAATTGCGTGATAGTCTGTTCGACCCCTTCGTCAGCCAGCGTACTGGCGGCACCGGCCTGGGCCTGGTGCTGGTGCGCGAGATCGTGCATGCGCATGGCGGCGTCATCCACCTGGCCGCGAGCGAACGCGGTGCCCGTTTTGAAATGGAGTTGCCATGGCGCGCATCCTGATCGTCGATGACGATGCTGCC
The DNA here is from genome assembly GCF_004367745.1 of Herbaspirillum huttiense. Classification (GTDB taxonomy): domain Bacteria; phylum Pseudomonadota; class Gammaproteobacteria; order Burkholderiales; family Burkholderiaceae_D; genus Herbaspirillum; species Herbaspirillum huttiense. The sequence continues at coordinate 5,468,002 of NZ_CP037993.1, read as the reverse complement.
TTTCGCGGCAGCCTGGCCGAGACCGTCGGCGACCTCGGCCACGAAGTCCTTGAAGCCGGCAGTACGGCTGCCGGCCTGACCCTGCTGGCCGCGCATGCGGTCGATGCCGCCATCGTCGATCTGCGCATGCCCGAGGAAGACGGCCTGGTCTTCCTGCAGCGCGCGCCGGCCATCGCCGCCATCCCCTGCATCATGCTGACCGCCTACGCCAGCGGCGACAACACCATCGAAGCCATCCGCCTGGGGGCCTTCGATCACCTGACCAAGCCGGTGCCGCGCGCGGCCCTGGTGGAAACGCTGGAGCGCGCACTGCGCCAGAGCCCGGCCGCAACCGAAGACGCCAGCGTCACGCAGAGCGCAACCGGTGACGAGCGCAATGCCCTGGTCGGCGACAGCGAAGCCATGCGCCAGGTCTTCAAGCAGATCGGGCGCGCTGCCACCAGCGACGCCACCGTGCTGATCCTGGGCGAGACCGGCACCGGCAAGGAGCTGGTGGCGCGTGCCCTGCATCGCAATGGCTTGCGCGCCGCACGTCCCTTCGTGGCCATCAATTGCGCGGCCATTCCGGCGGAGCTGATCGAGAGCGAACTGTTCGGCCACGTCAAGGGCGCGTTCAGCGGGGCCACCGCCGCGCGTCTGGGACGTTTCCAGGAGGCCCATGGCGGGACCCTGTTCCTGGATGAGATCGGCGACATGGCCCTGCCGACCCAGGCCAAGATCCTGCGTGTCCTGCAGGAACGCGAACTGACGCCGGTCGGCGGCCAGCAGGCGGTCAAGGTGGACGTGCGGGTGATCGCCGCCACGCACCGCGACCTGCCGCAGGAAATCAGCGAGGGACGTTTCCGCGAAGATCTGTGGTATCGCCTGCAGGTCTTGCCGATCAAGGTGCCGCCGCTGCGCGAGCGTCCCGGCGATATCCTCGCCATTGCCGAACACTTCCTGCGCCAGCAGGGCGGCGATGCCCCCAAGCGCATCAGTCCTGCCGCCGCGCGTCGCCTGTTGCAGCACGCCTGGCCGGGCAATGTGCGCGAGTTGCGCAATACCATGGAACGCGCGGCGGTGATGAGCCATGGTGCCTGCATCGAACCGGAAGACATCGCCCTGGCCGACCGCAGCGTCACGGAAAATGCCAGCGACGTCGCCATCGATTGGGACGGTGAGCTGGCCGTGGCCATAGCGCAGGTCGAACGCGTGATGCTGCAGCGCGCGCTGGCAGCGGCCAACGGCAATCGTGCCGAAGCCGCCCGCCGGCTGGGCATTTCGCGGCAGCAGTTGTATCGCAAGCTGGAAGAGCAGGGCGGCGCAGTCGCTTAGGTCCGGTGCAGGCGCTGCTCCAGCAGCAGGCCCGCCAGTGCGCAGGTGCCAGCGAACAGGCCGATGCCAGCCATCCATCCCTGTGCCAGAATGCCCGCGCCCGCCGCGCTGCCCAATGAAAAGCCGAGATACATGGTCGAGGTGTTGAGCGACAAGGCCACCGGTGCCTGCGCCGCTGCGCCTGAGGCGATGAGCCGTGCCATCTGCGCCGGGAAGAAGGCCCATACCGCAAAGCCCCAAACCACCACCGCTACCAGCACCGGGATCAGTGCCGCCCGGGGCGACAGCATCGTGGCCGCACTCAAGCTCCAGAAGGCCAGCATCAGCAGCAGCAGCGACAGCCTGACCACGCGCGGCGAGCCGAAGCGATCATTGAGATGGCCGCCCACGGTCACGCCTGCGGCGGCCGCAGCGCCCCACAGGCTGACCGTCAGGCCGATGCCGCGATCAGCGAAGGCCAGGGTGTGCGCCAGATACGGTGCCACATAGGGATAGGCCGCATACGCGCCGACCGACCAGAACAGCGTCACCCCGAGCAGACGCCGGATCAGCGGCTGCCCGACCACGGCCAGCCGCTCGCGCAGCCCGGCCACCCGCATCTGCCCGCCGGCATCGCGCCCGACCCCCAGCCAAATGCCGGCCACCGCCACCGCGCCCATCACGGCCACGGCCCCGAACGTGGCGCGCCAGCCAAAGGCATGTCCGACTACCGACCCCAGTGGCAGTCCCAGCGCGATGGCGATGGTCATGCCGCCGCTGACGATGGCCAGCGCCCGTCCGCGCTGTTCGGGTTTGACGATGGCCCCGGCCAGGGCACTGGCATTGGGTGTGTAGAGCCCGGCGGCCACGGCCATCAGCAGGCGCGATGCCAGCAGACCGCCAAAGCCGCTGGAGAGGGCCGCCACCAGATTGGCCGCCGTGAAGACGCCCATTGCACCCATCAGCACGCGGCGGCGGTTGATGTGCGCCGACAGGACGGTGGCGATGGGTGAACTGATCGCCAGCACCAGCGTGAAGACGATCACCAGGCTGGCCACGGTCGACACGCTCATGCCGAAATCGGCCGCCATGCGCGGCAGCAGCGGCGCGATCATGAAGCCTTCGGTGCCGATGGCGAAGGTGCCCAGGGCCAGGAAGCCCGCCGTGAGCAGCGAGCCCGACGGCGAAGGCGATGCAGAGGGGGCGGGAGCCGGCGCAGGCTCCAGGGGAGTGGATGTCATGCTGTCCTCGACGATGGCTACGGTGCGGTGCGCTGCATGACAGCACACCGCAAGACGATCAGACCGGAATCGGATTGGCGATCAGCGCCGCATTGAAGCCGTTGACCAGCGCGTGTTCATTGGCACCTGGGTTGTCGCGCAGCGGCTTGACGGACTCGACGATGATCTCTTCCTCATCGCCGGCCAGCTTGGCCATGGTCTCGGCAATGAAGGCCTCCAGCGGCATGGCGCGCGGGTCGCCGCTCTTCTTGACCAGGTCGGTATCAACCCAGGGCGGGGCGATCTCCTGCACCCGCACCGAGGTGTCGCGCAGCATGAAGCGCTGCGACATCGCATACGAATGCAGCGCCGCCTTGCTGGCCGAATAGACGGCGGTCACCGCCAGCGGTACATAGGCCAGCACCGAGGTGTTGTGGATGATGGTGGCGCGCGGCTGGGCCTTGAGCAGGTCGATCAGGGCCGACGTCAGGCGGATCGGGCCGAGCAGGTTGGTGTCGAGGATGCTGCGGCTGACCTGGTCGTCGATGGCGCCGCCGGCATCGTCGAAGGGCATGATGCCGGCATTGTTGATCAGCACGTTCAGCGTGGGGAAGCGCGCCTTGAGCGTGGCGGCGGCGGCCTCGATGCTGGCCAGGCTGGAGACGTCGAACTCGATGGCCTGCATGCCGGGATTGGCGGCGGTCACTTCATCGAGCAGGGCCTTGCGGCGGCCGCCGATGATGACCTGGTTGCCCAGCCGGTAGAAGGCTTCGGCCAGTGCGCGGCCAATGCCGGAGGTGCCACCGGTGATGAAGAGGGTGTTGTCGGTGAGTTTCATGATTTTCCTTCACTAGGTCAGTAGAGTGAGGCCGCACACACCCGCCCGCAGGGGCCGTGGCGGCAAGCTTCATATCAGGGCAAAAAAGACAGGAACCGGGGGCCTTGCGGGCTGCTCAATGGAGATCGCTACCGGCATAGCGCGGTGCCGGGGTATTGGCAGAGAGCTGGGTTGCCATCTGCTGGCGCGCGCTGTCGAAACGGGTCCAGGCCGTTTCGTCATGCAGCGAGGGGATGGTGACCAGCTCGCCGCGCTGGAAGCCGACCAGCGCCGCATCCACCATCTGCTCGGCCGACATCACGATGGCCGGGTCCAGGTGTTCCACCGGCAGGCCGCCGATGGCCCAGAACTCGGTGGCGGTGGCACCCGGCAGCACGGCCTGGACCTGCACGCCCTGGTTAGCCAGTTCATGATGCAGTGATTGCGAGAAGGCCAGCACGAAGGCCTTGCTGCCGCCATAGACGCCATTGAGCACTTCCGGCGCCACGGCCACGATGGAGGAGATGTTGATCACGGCGCCCCGGCCACGGGCCACGAAACCGGGCACGGCGGCATAGGTCAGGCGGGTCGGCGCGGTGACGTTGAGCGCGATCATGTCGGTCATGTGCTCGACCTTGCTTTGCAGCAGCGGCGTGTGGGTACCGATGCCGGCGTTGTTGACCAGCAGGGTGATGCTGGCATCGCTGCGCAGTTTTTCTTCCACCTGAGCCAGCGATGCAGCCTGGCCAAGATCGGCTTCCAGCACTTCGACGTTACGGGCGGTTTCGGTGGTGATGCGCGCGGCCAGGGTATTGAGGCGGTCGCGGTTGCGGGCCACCAGGATCAGGTCGTAGCCGAGGCGGGCCAGACGGTCGGCGTAGAGGGCACCGATGCCGGATGAGGCGCCGGTGACGAGGGCGGTACCACGACGGGCTTGGGTGTGCGGCTGGTTCATGCTGTTCTCCTTCGATGTGGGTTGTCGATGGAGTGCATCTTAGGTCGCTTGCGGACTTCCTGAATGACGTATATGGTAGTGTTTTGAGACATCATTACGGAGTCCGGACATGCACCACATCGGCTACCTGCTCACCGAAGGCTTCCAGGTCATGGGCCTGGCCACCCAGTCGGTCTTTGAATATGCCAACAAGGTCGTGGGCCACGACTTCTACCGCATGCACAACTATTCGGTCGCGGGTGGCGAGATCACGTCATCCCTGGGCATGCGCGTGAGCACCACCAGGGCGGCTGCCACGGCCACCATCGATACCTGGGTGGTGTGCGGGGTGGGCAATCCGCTTGAGTCGCCGGCGAGCCAGGAGGAGCGCGCCTTCCTGCAACGGGCGGCAAAGAAGGCCAGGCGCATCGCCGGCATCTGTACCGGCGGTTTCGTACTGGCTGAGTCGGGGCTGCTGGCACGCCGCCGCGCCACCACGCACTGGGCGTTTGCTGCGGCGATGCGTGCGCGCTTTCCCGACATCCAGATCGAAGACGATCGCATCTACATCGTCGATGGCCCTCTGTGGACCTCGGCCGGCATGACTGCCGGGCTGGACCTGGCGCTGGCCATGGTCGGCAAGGACCTGGGCGAGGAAGTGGCGCGCAGCGTGGCGCACAAGCTGGTAATGCACCAGCATCGCGCCGGTGGCCAGTCGCAGCATTCGGAAATGCTGGCGCTGGCCCCCAAGACGGATCGCATCCAGGATGCGCTGAACTATGCGCGCCGCCATCTCAAGCGCGCGCTGACGGTGGAGGAACTGGCCGAGCAGGCCAACCTGAGTGCGCGCCAGTTCACCCGCGTGTTCACGGCCGAGACCGGGCAATCCCCGGCCAAGGCCATCGAGGGCCTGCGGCTGGAAGCGGCGCGGCTGATGATCGAGCAAAGCCGCCATCCGCTGGAGGTGGTGGCGCGCGAGACCGGTTTCCGGGATCGCCGCCACATGCGTGAAGTCTTTCTGCGCGGCTTTGGGGTGGCACCGCAATCGATGCGGCGCGAAGTGCGCGCTTGATATGTGCTGATGTGCGTTAGTGCGCCGCGCTGGCCGAGAACAGGTTGATCACCATCACGCCCGCAACAATGAGCGCGATGCCGGCCACGGCCGGCCAGTCCAGCCGCTGCTGATGGATCAGCCAGGCGGCCAGCGTGATGAGCACCAGCCCCACGCCCGACCAGATCGCGTAAGCCACGCTGGTCGGCATGGTGCGCAAGGTCTGCGACAGGCAATAGAAGGACACTCCATAGCCCAGCACCACGATGATGCCCGGCAACAGGCGCGTGAATCCCTGTGAGGATTTGAGGGCGGTGGTGGCAATCACCTCGGCCACGATGGCCACCGCCAGGGTCAGGTAAGCGGACATGCTGGATTCTCCTGTGGATAAATCAATTCGACGCACTCGGTGAGTTCAGTGCGTTCAGTGCGTTCAGTGCGCGCGGTTCAATGCACCGCCGTCTCTACGGTGGCGGGTGCGGCGTGTTCCTGCGCCGGTTCGGCCTGCATGCGGGCCAGGTGATCGCGCTGGAAGATGCCCATGCGGATCACGTCACGGTACTGGCCGTTCATGAAGAATTCCTCCTTCAGCACACCCTCCTGCCGGAAGCCGGCCTTGGCGTAGACATGCACCGCCTTCTCGTTCTCGCGGTCGACGATCAGGTAGATCTTGTGCAGGTTCAGCACTGAAAAGCCATAGTCCAGCGCCAGCCGCGTGGCTTGCACCGCAAGCCCGCGCCCCTGGCAGGCGGGCGCGATGATGATCTGGAATTCGGCACTGCGGTGGACGGTGTTGATTTCCACCAGTTCCACCAGGCCGCTGCTGTCGCCATCGGCATCGACGATGAAGCGGCGCTCGTTCTGCTCATGGATGTGGGACTCGAACAGGGCCGAGAGTTCGGCGAAGGTTTCATACGGTTCTTCGAACCAGTAGCGCATCACCGTGGCATTGTTGTTCAGGTGATGGACGAAGCGCAGGTCTTCGCGCTCCAGCGGGCGCAAACGCACGGTCCGGGTTAGGTCATGTGATTTCTGCATGGCATCTCCTTGTGGGAAAACCAGTATGATCCACCGTCAGGGCAGATCGACAAAGATAATATCTATCGATAATTCAGATGGAGTGCCACATGCAATGGAATCTCGATCAACTGCGCCAGTTCGTCGCTGCAGCCGAACAGGGCTCCATCAGCGCCGCCGCACGCCATCTGGGCCGGGCCCAATCAGCCGTCAGTACGGCCATCGCGCTGCTGGAAGTCGATCTCGGCGTCACGCTCTTTGACCGCTCGGCCCACAAGGCCGGACTCACCGAGGTCGGCGCGGCCATGCTGCAGGAAGCGCGCGAGGTGCTGCGCCAGGCCGATGCGCTGGAAGAACGGGCCCGGTCCTTTTCGCTGGGCGATCAAGCCAGCCTGACCATGGTGCTGGATGAGGCCTTGCCCTATGCCGCCCTGCGCGTGCTGCTGCGGGAATTGTCGACGCGCGCGCCGGCGCTGGAACTGACCTTGCTCGATGGCACCCCGGCCGAAGTGGTGGCAGCCGTGCAGCAGCGCCGCGCCGACATCGGCTTTCACTTCGACCGGGGACGCGTGGCCAGCGGCTTTGACCAGCGCCACATCGGCTCGGTGGCGCAAGGCATCTTCGTCTCGCCGCGCCATCCCCTGGCCGCGCGCGAACGCCTGCGCAAGACCGACCTGGCGCAATACCGGCAATTGATCCTGCAGGCCGATGGCGTCGAAGAACCGGTCTACAGCCCCAAGCTGTGGCGCTCCGACAATCACTACAGCATCGCCGAGATGGTGGCCGACAACCTGGGCTGGGCCATCCTGCCGGTCAACGTCGCCGAATATTTCGATCATGCCAAGGCACTGGTGCCGCTGCGCTGTCCGGCGCTGGCCTTGCCGCTGCTGTCGGTACAGATGCTGTGGCTGCCAGGCCGCCCGCTGGGGAGTACCGCGCAGTGGATAGGCGAGCGCTTCGGCCAGTTGTTGAGCAGCCAGGGACAGGCGGTGCTGGGCGAAGACATGTGACGGCGGCGCGGACAGTGTCCGGCAGCGGACGCCAAGGTGTCACGGGAACGGACACATGTGCCTACGGAGAAATACGCAAGTCATTGATTTAAAAGGGATTCGTGGCAGGCACGGGGTTTGCAAAAGAGGGTGTACCCCTCTCACCTCAAAGGAGTTGTCATGAACCGTTCCACCTTCCTCCCCCGTTCGCTGGCCGCGCTCTCGGCCCTGGCCCTGTTGGGTTCGATGATGGCGGCGCAAGCCCAGGCCTTGCCGCCTGCTCCGCCTCCGCCGGGTGCCGCGCCGGTCGCCGGTCCGATGGCACCCCGGGTCCCGCCCGCCACCTATGACGCCGCCATGACCGCCCAGGCTCCCATCACCGAAGGCCGCGTGAGCCGCTTCCTGATCAATCCCTACGGCGAAGTCGATGGCCTGATGGTGGGCGAGCGCACCGTGATCAAGTTCCCGCCGCACCTGTCGCAGACGCTGCAGAACGCGGTCAAGCCGGGCCAGTCGGTGCGCATCTTCGGCCAGGCTGAAGCGGCCGGCGTGATCAAGGCCGATGCCATCGTCAATCTGGCCAACGGCCAGACCGTGATCGACCGCCCGCCCGCCTTCGATGCCAACCCGCCGCTGCCTCCCCATCTGCGCGCTGCGCAACTGCGCCAGCTCTCGGTGCGCGGCAAGATCGCCATGGTGCTGACCGGCCCGCGTGGCGAAGCCAATGGCGTCATCCTGGATGACGGCAGCATCGTGCGCTTCGCCCCCGACAGTCTGCGCACGCCGCTGGAACCTGGCGCGCCGTTTGCTGCCAATGGCTTGGGGACCCGCAACAGTTTCGGTACCGCCATCGAGGCCATTGATGTCGGGGCCAGCGCGGATTCCCTGCAACCGCTGTACAGCCGCGTCCGATAAAGGGTTGCGGCAGGGCAGGCCGCCGGTCTGCCCGATTCTCCGCGTGTCATTTCATCCACCTGATAAAGAATAAGAACCATGTCGCCAAAAATCCTTCCCATTGTTTTCCTGATCATCTCCAACGTCTTCATGACCTTCGCCTGGTACGGCCACCTCAAGTTCGAGAACCGACCGCTGTACCTGGTGATCCTGGTCAGCTGGGGCATCGCCCTGGCCGAATACTGCTTCGCGGTGCCCGCCAACCGCATCGGCCACTCGGTCTACAACGCCGCCGAACTGAAGACCATGCAGGAGGTCATCACGCTGGTGGTGTTCTCGATCTTCTCGGTGCTGTACCTGGGTGAGCAGTTCACCATCAATCACCTGGTCGGCTTCGGCTGCATCTGCCTGGGTGCCTTCTTCATCTTCAAGGGGCCCATCGGATGAATACCAAAGCGGGCTCGATCGCCTGGCTCTCCAGGCTGAACTTCTTCCTGGCCGATGTGCGCGACGGGCTCGGTCCTTTCCTCGGTGTGTTCCTGATGGGTCATGGCTGGGCCGCGGACGACATCGGCTACGTCATGACGCTGGGCGGCATTGCCGGCATGCTGGCCACCACGCCCGCCGGGGCGCTGACCGATGCGGTACGCGCCAAGCGGCTGGTGGTCGGCATCGGCTCGGTGCTGGTGGTGGCGGGCTCGCTGTTGTTGCTGGTCTCGCCCAGCTTCACGATCACGGCGGTGTCGCAGGTCGGCACCGGCATCGTCGGGGCCATCATCGGACCGGCCATTGCCGGCCTGACGCTGGGCATCGTCGGCCAGCAGGGTCTGCCTTCGCAGCTCGGAAAGAATGAGGCCTGGAACCACGGCGGCAATGTCTTCTCGGCGGCGCTGGCCGGTGCACTCGGCTACTTCTGGGGCTTGCCGGCGGTGTTCGTGCTGATGGCGGTGATGGCGGTGGCGTCGCTGGTGTGCCTCTCGCGCATCCGTCCCGAGGACATCGACCACGATGTCGCCCGTGGCCTCGACCCCGAACGTGCCGCTGACCAGCCGCAGGTGTCCACCTGGCGCGTGCTGGCCGGGTCGCGCCCGCTGATGCTGCTGGCGCTGGCGATGATGCTGTTCCACCTGGGCAATGCGGCCATGCTGCCTTTGCTGAGCCAGTCGGTGGTCTCGCGCGGCCATGCCGATCCGGCGCTCTACACGGCGCTGACCGTGATCGTGGCGCAATTGGTGATGATTCCCACGGCGCTCTTTGCGGGCCGCTTCGCCGACCGCAAGGGCTACTGGCTGCTCATTACCGTGGCACTGCTGGCGTTGCCGGTGCGCGGCCTGGTGGCCGGGGTCTGGGATTCGGCCTGGGCGCTGTTGCCGGTGCAGATGCTCGATGGCGTCGGTGCGGGTCTGCTGGGCGTGGCCCTGCCGGGTTCGGTGGCGCGCATCCTGCAGGGTAGCGGCCACATCAACATCGGCTTGGGTGCGGTCACGACCATCCAGTCCATCGGTGCAGCCATGAGCCCGGCATTGGCCGGCGTGGTGGCCAAGCATTACGGTTATGGCGCGGCCTTTGCGGCCCTGACCGGGATCGCCTTGCTGGCACTGGTGGTGTGGGGTGTGCTGGCCGAGCGGCGCGATCATGCGCCGGGTGGCCGGCCGGTGGCGGTGGCGAAGTAATCGTCTTATTCGTCTTCTACGCGGCGCAGGTCGCGGAATTGCGCCGGTGTCCAGGGCCGCAGGGCCACGATCAGCGCCGTGCCATGACGCCGCTCCAGCGGCAGCGACAGATCCTGCTGATGCGCGCTGAGGAAGTCGGAGGACAGCCGGTTCATGGCGCGTTGTACGGCGGCATTGCTTTCCTCGGAGAGCGTGCCGCTGACCATGATCATCTTCTCGCCCCGCTTGTCGAAATGGGAGTTGAAGAAATCATTGCGCAACTGCGCGCGGAAATACTGCTGGATCGGCCCGCCCGGCAGCCACGTGAAGTCCGGCGCGACGCGCACGCGAATGCGGTTGTTGGGCAGCAGGTCGAGGATGCCCAGCTTGTCCAGCCGCGCCAGCAGGCGGATGCATTCGGCCTTGCTCATGGCGAAGCTGGCGAGGATGTCTTCCAGCGTCCACTGGTGCAGGGCATGCACGGCCACCAGCAGCAGCTTGGGATCGGCCACCAGTTTCTTTTCCTGTTCTTCGGTCAGGCGCGAGGGCACCGGCTGCTCGGCTACCACCATGCGCGCCAGGTCGCTGATCTGGATGCCCAGCAGCGTGCAGACCTGATCCAGCCGCTCCAATGTGAAGCTGCGCTCGGCGAAGATGCGCTTGACGCTGGCCTCGCTCAGGCCCAGTCCCTTGGCCAGTTGCGCATAGGTGATGCCACGCGCCTTGAGCAGATTCTTCAATGCATTGACCAGCGATTCGGCCTGGGCCATGTCCTTCCTCCTTGTGATGCGCGTGGCGCGCGATGTTTGGCCGGTATTGTATTTCGATACCGGATGCGGCAGGAATTGCGCTTTCTGATGAGGTGATCCACGTTCTGCAGCGGCATTGCTACAGTGCGTCCCGCTGACCCGCCAAGGCGGACCGGCAAGCCGACATTCACACATCCCTCATCAGTCAAAGAACAAGGAGTCCATCATGAACAGCCCGCTGCTGCATCGCCTCACGCTTTCCTGCGTCTTGATCGCCGCCCTCCTGAGCGCCCCCGTACATGCCCAGTCGCGCAACAGCGATGCGTCCACCGTGTCGGTGGTGGTCTCGGTGATGCTGCCTGCCGCCTTCATTTCCGAAGGCGGACGCTACGTGGTCAAGGGCGTGGAGGCCTCCGCCGATGGCACGGTCTATGTGCTGGAGAAAGTGGGCGAGGGCATCCGTGGTTCGGTCACGGTTGGTGCCAACGTCAGCGGCGCAGCTTCGGTGGGCGTCGGTGAATCGGTAACATTCGTGACCCCTGCTTCCGGCACGCTGCTGGTGGCCTCCGGCAAGGTGCTGGCGATCATTCCCAATGCGCTGGGCCGGGCGCTGCTCAAGAGCGAGAAGCTGTCCTGAGCGGCACAAGGGGAGATTGCCATGGCTTCGTTTCAACTTCGTATCAAATGCCTGCTTGCCGGTCTGGTCCTGGTCATCGCTGCACCGCTGGCGGCGCATGCCGGCCAGTCCTGCGAACCGGCCATCCCTGATGCCACTGCCGTGCAAGCCCAGCTGGACATGGCCGTGCGCACCGTCGAGCGGCTCAATGCCAGCGCGGCCGACGTCGTCATCATCGGCCGTGTCGGGCAGGACCTGAGCAAGTACCGGCAACGCTATTCGCACCTGGCGTTTGCCTATCGCGATGGCCAGCAGTGGGTTGTGGTCCACAAGCTCAACGAATGCGGAACGGCCGTAAGCAATCTCTATGAACAGGGGCTGGGGCAGTTCTTCATGGATTCTCCCTTCCTGCTGGAGGCCTATGTGGCCGTGCCGCAGCCGGAGGTGCAACAGCGCTTGCGTGCGATCCTCGTGCGCCCGCAGGTCACGCGCCTGCATGAAGCGCAGTACAACATGCTGGCTTATCCCTGGGCGACGCGCTACCAGCAGTCCAACCAGTGGGTCAACGAAATGCTCGCCATGGCGCTGGAGCCGCAGATCACCACGCGCGAGCAGGCGCAGGCCTGGCTGAAGTTCAAGGGCTACGTACCGGATACCCTGAACCTGGGACCGCTGACGCGCCTGGGCGGACGCATGTTCAAGGCCAACATCGCTTTTGACGATCATCCCAACGCCTTGCGCTTCAGCGATAGAATCAAGACCACTACGGCGGATTCGCTGCTGGCTTTCCTGCAGAAAGCCGGTCTCGAAGCCAGCCATTTCGTGATCCAGTAATTTCCTGATGCCGGCGTTGGCCGGAACGACCCATGCGCCCGAATCATTGCCTGGCATTCGCCCTTGTCATTGCTGTTGCTCCCTTGTCCGCACTGGGGGCGGGAGATGTCGCGGCGGGCCGCGCCGCCTTCGCCAAATGCGCCAGCTGTCATGCGGTAGGCCCCTCGGCGCGTGCCGGTTTTGGTCCGCAGCTGACCAACGTGATCGGGCGCAAGGCTGGTTCCACCACCGATTTCAAGTATTCCCCGGCGATGGCCTCGGCCGGCTTCATCTGGACCGAAGACAAATTGCGCGCCTTCCTCAAGGCGCCCAGCGATGTCGTCCCCGGCAACAAGATGCGCTTCTGGGGCATCGGCAGTGACAAGCAGATCGACGACATCCTGGCCTATCTGCGAACTTTCCAGCAATAAGCGCGGTCTAGGCGGCAGACGCATCAGCGTCTGCATCAGGGCCTGTTCCCGTTCACTCTTGCCGATTGAATGGGAACAGGCCCTGGCCATAACGACAACAAGAGCGCCGCGCCATGTCCGAGCTGTTCGTCATCACCACCTATTTCAATCCGGTCGGCTACGCCAGCCGGCGGCGCAATTACGGCCTGTTCATGCAGGGCATGCGGGAGGCCGGCGTCCCCTGCCTGACCGTGGAATGTGCCTTCGGCGATGCCCCCTTCGACCTGCCGCCCAGCCTGGACGTGATCCAGATCCGCTCTGAAACCCTGCTGTGGCAAAAGGAAAGACTGCTCAATCTCGGCGCATCCTGGCTACCTGCAAGCTGCCGCTTCGTCGCCTGGATCGATTGCGACATCCTGTTCGACAATCCGCGCTGGCCGGCCGATCTGGTACAGGCACTGCAACGGCATCGGGTGGTGCAGGTGTTCGAGACCTGCACACGGCTGGATCGTCACGGTCAGGCCGGGGCCACGCCGGACCTCTGCCATTCCTTCGCCAGCGTGATGGCCAGGGATCCCGCCACGCTCGATGCCGGACGCTACGACCTGCACGGCCACACCGGTTATGGCTGGGCCATGCATCGCGAGATCTTCGACCGTGTCGGCCTCTACGAATGTGCGATCTCCGGCAGTGCCGATCACTTCATGGCGCATGCCATCTTCAACGACTGCAACTTCTGCATCCGCAATGCGCTCAAGCATGAGCCGCGCCAGCTGTCACATCTGCGCGCATGGAGCGCGCGTTTCCACGCAGAGGTGCGCGGCAGCCTGGGCGTGGTACCCGGCCACATCCGCCACCTGTGGCATGGCGATGCCGTCAATCGCCGCTATTTCCTGCGCATGCACGACATCACCGACCTCGGCTACGACCCCTGGAATGACCTCGCCATCCATCCCGGCCAGCCGCTGGAATGGGCCGCGACGATGGACAAGCCGGGCCTGCGCGATTATTTCGCGCGTTACTTTGCCAGCCGTCACGAAGACGGCGAGGAGCTGGCCGCATGAGCATTCCTCCCTTGACCGACGCCCAGCGTGCCGAATTGCGCGCAGCCCTGCCGCTTCTCGAACAGGCTGACAGCGCACTCAGTCCGCGTCTGAAGAAGATCCGGCGCGATATCGAGATCGCCGATCGCCAGCGCCGCCGCTATCGCATCCGGCTGGTGGAAAAACAATTGCTGCCCGCCATCTCGCGCTCCACGCTGGCGCGCCTGCAGCGGGAAGTGCCCGATTTCGTCGATGAACTCATCCTCGACAGCTTCGCCCGCCATCAGCGCCGCTGCATGTGGTTCGGCTGGATGGCGTGGCTGGCCGGTCCCGCCTATCGCGAGGCGCTGGCCCTGATGCGTGTGCGCCTGACCCGCCACATCGACCGCCAGCGCCATGGGCAGCTTGCCGCCTTGCGCGCCGAGCTGGATCGCCTGGATCAGGAGCGGCGCGCATTGCTGAGCGCGTCCCGTGCGCTGGTGGCGCTGGTGCAGCTGATCCGGCAATCGCTGCACAGCGGCAGCGGCCTGGAGGAAGCGCGCTGGCTCCAGCTGCGCGCGTTGCTGGCACAACTGCGGGCGGTACAGCCGGTGACACGACGCCGCGCGCAGCGCCGCGATGACGAAGACAATGCCGCCCTGTTCAGCTTCACCACGTCCAGCCAGGGCGTGAGCCTGTTCCGCGACGTCAGTGAGCGCAATTCCGATCCGGATGCCTTCCAGGGCCAGTTCGATGGCGGCGGTGCCAGCGGAGATTGGGATAACGGCCGCGATGGCAGCGGCGACACCAGTGGCCCCGAAGGCCGCAGCGAAGCATCAGGCAGCCGCAGTCAGCGCGATGCCACCGATCTGGCACCGGTAGCAGCGGCGGCCGGTGCCGTGGCCATCGCCACCGATGACAGCCTGGGTCTGTTTTCCTGAGCGATCGTCAAGGCTGTGGCGGCAAGCCCATGCGCCGGCGTGCCAGGTGGATGGAGCCATTGCGCATGGCCCAGCGGATCGGCTGCGCGGCCAGCAATACCGAGCGCCGCAGCAGTTCGCGCCGTAGCGGTCCGCGTGGCGTCACGCCCAGCATCTCCTGTGCCCACGGCGGCAGCAGATCCACCCCACCGCGCATCATCAGCCGTGTCCACGGTTGCGCTACCGCATTGGGAGCAGGCGCATTCAAGACCAGTTGCAAGGTGGCGCGGGTGCGATCGTCGCAGCGCAATTGCGGGCGCATGCGTTCGATGTAATCGGCGATGGCCGCCCTTGAGCGCGGGACCTCGCGTGCGCCAAGCGCTTCCGCCACGCAGGCAATCTCATCGAGATACTGATCCTGGCGCGCCGCCGGAAAATCCGGCCGGCGATACCGCAGGTACCCCTGCAGGAAGCAATGCACCTCGGCCACGTGGACCCAGGTGAGCAGGTCCGGATCGCTGGCCGCATAAGGTCGGCCGTCGGGTGCCACGCCGGTGACGCCAAGATGAATCTGTTTGACGCGGGCGATCAGCCGCTCGGCGTCCGCCCGGCTGCCGAAGGTGGTACCGGCCACGAACTGGGCGGTGCGGCGCAGGCGGCCCAGCATGTCGGCCTGGAAGTTGGAGTGGTCCCAGACGCCTGCCAGCGGCAGGGGATGCAGCATCTGCAGCAGCAGTGCCGCGACGCCGCCGGTGAGCATGGCGGTGAAATCGCTATGGACCTGCCATGCCGCCGAGTCCGGTCCGAACAGGCCGGGGTCGCCCGGGGGCTGCAGGAAATCGGCACTGCCGGGGCCGCGGCTGATGGCGAGGACATTGGCTTCGATGCGCTGGCGCAGGAATTCCATGATGCAGAAAAAGCGGAAGGGAAGGGCAGTGTGCCATAGCGACAGTATTCCTGCCGGGGCCGTCATGTGGACATTTTTCCGGTTCAGTTTGCAGCCCGCGAGAAGCGTTTCGCTGACATTTCTGTCAGAAAGCGATTTGTCGCAACGCCCTCTGCACGCGGCTTGCGAGGCCGTTACAATAGCCACGCCGCACGGCCCCAAAAGAACAACATCGGGGCCGCAGGACAGGGAACAGGACGGCGCAATTCAGGGAACGCGGTTGGGGCACCGGGGAAGCACGCCACGCCGCGCAAGACGAAATACAGCATCGCGGGAGAGGACGGCAGGCATCGCACGGGATGCCGGCTGCGGGCATGGGTGAGCCACAGCGCGCCTGGTCCGGCCTGCCCGTTTCACAGGGATAGCAGTTCATGAACATGGTCGCGCTGGCCTTGCGCCGCCCGTACACCTTCATCGTGATGGCCTTGCTCATCGTGCTGGCCACGCCGTTGACGCTGAAGAACATGGCCACCGACATCTTCCCCGAGATCAATATTCCGGTGGTCTCCGTCATCTGGAACTACAACGGCCTGTCGGCCCAGGAGATGGGCCAGCGCATCGCTGCCCAGAACGAGCGCGGGCTGACCACGGTGGTGAGCGACATCGAACACATCGAGTCGCAATCCCTGGCCGGGGTAGCCGTGATCAAGGTGTTCTTCCAGCCCAAGGCCAACATCCAGACCGCCATCGCCCAGGTGGTGGCCTCGGTGCAGTCGCAGTTGCGCCAGCTGCCGCCGGGCATCACGCCGCCGCTGGTGATCAAGTATTCGGCTTCCAGCATCCCGGTGATGCAGCTGGCGCTGTCCTCGCCCACGCTGCCCGAGCAAACCGTCTTCGATACCGCCGTGCAGACGCTGCGCCCGCAGCTCATCACCATCCCCGGCGTGGCCGTACCGTTTCCCTATGGCGGCAAGACGCGCCTGATCTCGGTCGACCTCGACACGCCTGCGCTGCAGTCGCGCGGCCTCTCGCCCATCGACGTGGTCAACGCCATCAACACCCAGAACCTGATCCTGCCCTCCGGTACGGCCAAGTTCGGGGGCACCGAATATTCGGTCAAGCTCAACGGCTCGCCGGAAGCGGTGGCCGGCTTGAACGAACTGCCGGTGCGCACCGCCAACGGGGCCACGATCTACCTCAAGGACGTGGCCAACGTGCGCGACGGCTTCTCGCCCCAGACCAACGTGGTGCGCCAGGATGGCGCGCGCGGCGTGCTGCTGTCCATCCTCAAGAATGGCGGGGCCTCCACCCTGGACATCGTCGACAACCTGCGCAAGCTGCTGCCGACCGCCGCCCAGACCCTGCCGGAAGACATCAAGATCACGCCGCTGTTCGACCAGTCGCTGTTCGTCAAGGCGGCGGTGACCGGCGTCATCAGCGAGGCGCTCATCGCCGCCGGGCTGACGGCCGCCATGGTGCTGCTGTTCCTGGGCAACTGGCGCAGTACGCTCATCATCGGGCTGACCATTCCGCTGTCCATCATGGCGGCCATCCTGATGCTGGCCGCGCTGGGCGAGACGCTCAACCTCATGACCCTGGGCGGCCTGGCGCTGTCGGTGGGCATCCTGGTGGACCAGGCCATCGTCACCATCGAGAACATCGAGCGCCACCTGCACCTGGGCAAACCGCTGCATGACGCCATCATCGTCGGGGCCGGCGAGATCGGCGTGCCGGCCTTCGTGGCGACCCTGTGCATCTGCATCGTGTTCGTGCCGATGTTCTTCCTCTCGGGTGTGGCGCGTTTCCTGTTCGTGCCGCTGGCCGAAGCGGTGGTGTTCGCCATGGCCGCTTCCTACCTGCTCTCGCGCACCCTGGTGCCGACTTTGGTGATGTTGCTCATGGGCGGTCACGGCCAGGTCGACAGCGCCAAGCAGAGCCTGCTGCAGCGGCTCTATCGCGCCTTCGACAACCGCTTCGAGCGCGTGCGCCATGGCTATACGCTGGTACTGTCTTCGCTGCTGGCGCACCGGCGCCGTTTTGCGCTGGGCTTTTTGGGGTTCTGCCTGCTGTCCTGCCTGCTCTATCCCTTCCTCGGGCGCGACTTCTTCCCCAACGTGGACGGCGGCCAGATCCGCCTGCACATGCGCATGCCGACCGGTACCCGCATCGAGGAAACGGCGCGCGCGGCCGATGAAGTCGAGCGCGTCATCCGCTCACTGATTCCGGCCTCGGAACTGGAGACCATCCTCGACAACCTGGGCGTGCCCAACTCCGGCATCAACCTCTCCTACAGCAACGCCGGCACCATCGGCACGCTCGATGGCGAGATCCTGATGGCCTTGAAGGAAGGCCACCGTCCCACCGAGGAACTGGTATCGCAGCTGCGCGAGCAGTTGCCGCGTCGCTTCCCGGGCATCGAATTCTTTTTCCAGCCGGCCGACATCGTCACCCAGATCCTCAACTTCGGCCTGCCAGCCGCCATCGACGTGCAGTTCACCGGCCCCAACATGGAAGCCAACGCGCGCCTGGCCGCCGAACTGACCAAGCAGATCCGCCAGATTCCGGGCGCGGTCGATGCCCACGTGCACCAGCGCCTCGATGGCCCCTCGCTGGACCTGCGCATGGATCGCACGCGCCTGCAGCAGTTCGGCCTGTCGGCGGCCAACGTCGGACAGAACCTGCTGATTGCCTTGTCCGGCAGCTCGCAGACACAGCCGGCCTTCTGGCTCAATCCCAACAATGGCGTGGTCTACAGCATCGCGGTGCAGTCGCCGCAATACCAGGTCGATTCGCTCGATGCCCTGCTCAACATCCCGGTCGGTGCCGGTGCCAATGCCGCCACGCCGCCGCAGCTGCTGGGCAACCTGGTCGACGTGCATGCCGGACGCCAGATGGCGGTGGCCTCGCGCTACAACATCTCGCCGGCCATCGACGTCTATGTGAGCGTGCAGGGCACCGACCTGGCCAGTGTGGCGGGCAAGGTTGCCAAGCTGGTGGAGGAGATCAAGCCCAAGCTGGCGCGCGGCAGCCAGGTGGTCATCCGTGGCCAGGTGGAGACCATGCAGTCCTCCTTCATCGGCCTGGGCGTGGGTCTGGCCATGGCCATCGTGCTGGTCTACCTGCTGGTGGTGGTGAACTTCCAGTCGTGGATCGATGCGGCCATCATCATCGCCGCCTTGCCGGCCGCACTGGCGGGGATTGCGTGGATGCTCTTCCTCACCGGCACCACGCTGTCGGTGCCGGCCTTGACCGGTGCCATCATGACCATGGGGGTAGCCACCGCCAACAGTATCCTCATCGTCGCCTTTGCCCGGCAGCGCCGCGAGGAAGGCGCGACCCCGCTGGCCTCCGCCCTGGAAGCGGGCTCCACCCGTATCCGTCCGGTGCTCATGACCGCGCTGGCGATGATCATCGGCATGATCCCCATGGCTCTGGGCCTGGGCGAGGGCGCCGAGCAGAACGCGCCGCTGGGGCGCGCCGTGATCGGGGGCCTGCTGCTGGCCACCGTATCGACCTTGTTCTTCGTACCGGTGGTATTCGCCGGTGTGCATCAGCGGCTGGCCCGCCGCGCCGAAAGGCGACGCCATCTGGCGGGCGGACCCGCGCATCAGGAGTCTTGAACCATGTCGCATGACCGTCATTCCGAACTCGGCATCCACCCTCTGGGCGAGGGCGAGCCGCAACAGCGCCAGCAGATGATGAAGCGCGCCCGGCTGGTGCTGGTCGTGGTGCTGGTATTGCTGGCCGCCGGTGCTGCGCGCACCCTCGTGAGCCGCGCTGCCAACGCCCGTGCGCTGGAGGCCGGTACCGCTGAACGCGCCAAGATCTTCGTGCGGGTGGCACCGGCCCGCAGCAGCGCCGAGGGCCAGACGCTGGCCTTGCCGGGCAGCCTGCAGGGCTTCGTGCAGTCGCCCATCTCGGCCCGCTCGGGCGGCTATCTCAAGCGCTGGACCAAGGACATCGGATCGGAAGTGAAGAAGGGCGAACTGCTGGCTGAACTCGATACGCCGGAAATCGACCAGCAACTGTCGCAAGCCCTGGCCGCACGCCAGCAGGCCGCCTCCAGCATGGAGCTGGCCCGGAGTTCGATGGCACGCTGGGAAGCCCTGCGCAAGAAGGACGCGGTCTCCCAGCAGGAACTCGATGAACGCCGCAGCGCCTTTGCCCAGGCCAGTTCCAACCTGGCGGCGGCCGACGCCAACGTCGAGCGGCTGCGCCAGGTGGAAGGTTTCAAGCGCATCGTGGCGCCGTTCTCGGGCATCATCACGCGCCGCAACGTGGATGTGGGCGACCTGATCGACCCGGGCGCGGGCCGCGCATTGTTCGTGCTGTCGCAGACCGATCCGCTGCGGGTCTACGTCAACGTGCCGCAGGCCTATGCCAACCTGGTCAAGCCGGGCCAGCAGGTGACGGTGACCCAGTCCGAACTGCGCGGATGCAAGTTCGAGGGCAAAGTGGCACGCACCGCTGGCTCCATCGATGCGGCCACGCGCTCGATGCAGATCGAGGTCACGCTCTCCAATGCCGACAACGCGCTGCTGCCCGGTGCCTTCGTGCAGGTGGAGCTGCCGTTGAAGCCCAGCGGCACGCTGCTGGTCGCGGCCGATACGCTGATGTTCCGACGTGATGGCTCGCTGGTGGCGGCGGTGGATGAACAGAACAAGGTGCGCCTGAAGAAGGTCAGGCTGGGCCGCAATTTCGGCCTGACGGTGGAAGTGCTGGAGGGCTTGAAGGGCGATGAAAAGCTGATCCTCAATCCTTCCGATTCGCTGGCTGAAGGTGATCAGGTCGAGCCCACACTGGACCAGCCCAAGGACAAGGCCGCCGACAAGAAGGCCGCCTCATGAGCCTGCCGCGCCGCCACAGCATCGCTCCAGCCTTGGCCCTGGCCAGCGCCCTGCTGCTGGCCGCCTGCGCCAGCGGTCCCGACTACGTGCGGCCGCAGGTCGACATGCCCGCCGCCTGGACCCCGGAAGCCCCGTGGCGCGCCATGCAGCCGCAGGACGCCGCCCCGCGCGGGCCCTGGTGGGAGCGCTTCAACGATGCGCAACTGAACGCCCTGCAGCAGCAGGCCCTGGCCGGCAACCAGACGCTGGCCATCGCCACTGCTCGGCTGGCCCAGGCGCGTGCGCAGCTCGATGTGGCGGGCGCGGCGCAAGCCCCGCAGGTCGGCATCAATACACGTGCGGCGCGCGCCCGCATCTCGGCCAACCGGCCGCTGACCAACTACAACTCGCCCAACTTCGCGACCGTACAAAACGATTTCGCGCTGGGTTTGAATGTCAGTTACGAACTGGATTTCTTCGGGCGCGTGCGCCGTTCAGTGGAAGCGGCCACGGCCTCGGCCCAGCAATCGGCGGCGGATCTGGAAAACACCCGCCTGCTGCTGACCGCAGAACTGGCCAGCAATTACTTCAACCTGCGCGAGCTGGACATCGAGCTGGACGTGGTCCGGCGTGCCATCGAACTGCAGCGCAAGGCGCTGGAACTGGCCACCGCGCGCCACGATCTGGGGGCTACCTCGGGGCTGGACGTGGCCCAGCAGCAAGCCCTGCTGGACAACACGCTGACCCAGGTGGATCTGCTGGGCCGGCAGCGGGCGCAATACGAGCACGCCATCGCCACGCTGACCGGCACCCCGGCACCGGCCTTCAGCCTGCCTCCTTCGCTGGCGCCCATTGCGCTGCCGGAGATTCCGCTGGGCATCCCGTCGGACGTGCTGGAGCGTCGTCCCGATGTGGCGGCAGCCGAACGTTCGATGGCCGCGGCCAATGCCCAGATCGGCGTGGCCAGCGCAGCCTTCTACCCCAGCTTCATGCTGCAGCCCGGTTATGGCGTGGACAGCCGCAACTGGGCCACGCTCTTCAACGCACCCAGCGTGCTGTGGTCACTGGGGGTGTCGGCCTCGCAAAGTTTGTTCGATGCCGGCCGCCTGCGCGCCGGTGTGGATTTTACCCAAGCCGGCTACAACGCCACCGTGGCGACCTATCGCCGCACCGTGCTGACCGCGATGCAGGAAGTGGAAGATGGCATCACCGGTATTGCTTCACTGGACCGCGCCTGGCGGCAATCGCAATCGGCCATCGCCAGTGCCCGCCGCGTGCTGGATATCGCCACCAGCCGTTATGAGGGCGGTGCCACGCCTTATCTGGATGTCATCACCGCCCAGCAGGCCCTGCTCAACAGCGAGCGCCAGGCGGCGCAGTTGATGGGACAGCGGCTGCTGGTGTCAGTGTTTCTGATCAAGGCCCTGGGTGGAGACTGGCATGCCCGCCGTGAGGAAACGCCTCTTGTGCAATCAAAAACATTATCGTTTGCAGAGAAGTAGTGATCAGGTGGCCTGACCAGTTTGCACGATAGTTGACATACTTCCTGTCGCGCTTGTCAGCTTCAGGGAGGAAGCGGGCAATTGCCCCGTAAACGCCCGTGTAATCAGCGTTATGGCCGCTTCCTGAGCTGCCTAGAATCGCTGGTGAAATCCATCACAAGCGAAATAACGAGGCAGACATGAACTGGTTCAACAATCTGAAGATCGCCAAGAAGCTCATTCTTTCCTTTGCGGCCGTCATCATCCTGACGGTCATCCTGGGCATCTTCGCGATCCGCGAATTGAAGGCGGTGAACCAGGCCTCCACCGACATGGCCACCAACTGGCTGCCCACGATCAAGGCGGCGCAGTCGATCCAGGCTTCACTGCCGCGCATGCGCATTTCCGAATTGCAGATGATCACGGCGGCCACCCCCGCCGAGCGTGAAGATGCGCTCAAGGCCATCAAGTCGCGCCTGGATATCCTGGCCAAACAGCGTGCCACTTACGAAGCCCAGATTTCGGAATCGGAAGAAAAGCTCGCCTACGAGAAGTTCTCCAAGAGCTTCGCTGCCTATCTGGAGATCGACAAGAAGCTCGCCGAGATTTCCGGTGCCGGCAAGGAAGAGGAAGCGCGCGCGATCTTCAAGGGGGATTCCAACAAGACCTTCCGCAGCATGCTGGAAAACATGGACGAGATCATCAAGATCAACGACGCCGGCAGCATGCGTTCGGACCAGACCGCCAGCGATGTCTTCAACTCGGCGCGCGCCTGGATCATCGGCCTGCTGGCCGCCATCGTGGTGATCGCTTTCGGGCTGGCGCTGGCGGTGGCACGTGCGGTCTCGCGTCCGCTCAATGAGGCGGTGAGCGTGGCCGAGCGCGTGGCGCAGGGCGACCTGACGGTAGACATCCGTTCCGACAGCAAGGATGAAACCGGCATGCTGATGCATTCCCTGCGCGCCATGAACGACAGCCTGAACAAGATCGTCAGCGAAGTGCGCTACGGCACCGATGCCATCACCACGGCTTCGCAGGAAATCGCAACCGGCAACCTCGACCTGTCCTCGCGCACCGAAGAGCAGGCCGGTTCACTGGAAGAAACCGCCTCGGCCATGGAAGAACTGACGGCCACCGTCAAGCAGAACGCCGACAATGCCCGCCAGGCCAACCAGCTCGCTGCATCGGCCTCCGACGTGGCCAGCCAGGGCGGCGAAGTGGTGGGGCAGGTGGTGCAGACCATGGAAGGCATTACCGAAAGCTCGAACCGCATTGCCGACATCATCACGGTGATTGACGGCATCGCCTTCCAGACCAACATTCTCGCCTTGAATGCGGCCGTGGAAGCGGCGCGTGCCGGCGAGCAGGGCCGCGGCTTCGCGGTGGTGGCTTCCGAAGTGCGTTCGCTGGCACAGCGTTCGGCTTCTGCCGCCAAGGAGATCAAGCAGCTCATCGACGACTCGGTACAGAAGGTCGGTGCCGGCAGCCAGCTGGTCGAACGCGCGGGTGCCACGATGAGCGAGGTGGTGGCCAGCGTCAAGCGCGTCACCGATGTGGTGGCCGAGATCAGCGCAGCCAGCAGCGAGCAGAGCACCGGCATCGAGGAAATCAATCGCGCCATCACCCAGATGGATGAGGTGACCCAGCAGAATGCGGCGCTGGTCGAAGAAGCCGCCGCCGCCGCGCAGTCCTTGCAGGATCAGGCGGGACGCTTGTCACAGGTGGTGAGTGTGTTCAAGATCCAGCGTTGAGTCTGGTTCGGCGGGACGTGCTTCAAGCGGGTTTTGCCCCACGTAATTCGCGGTTACGCCATCCATATATGCCATACATGCGATATATGCCACATATTCCATTCATTCCAATCTGGAATGAATGGAAGGATGTCTTTCATTCCGGTGGCAACTCGAAGCAATAACCCACGCCATACACCGCCTGGATGGCATTGTGTCCGGGGAAGCAGGGTTCGAGCTTGCGGCGCAAGTTCTTGATGTGGGTATCGATGGCGCGATCGGTGACCGAGCGGTCATCATCGTGCAGGTGGTTGAGCAGCTGTTCCCGCGAAAACACCTGGCCCGGTGCGGCCGCGAACGTCTTGAGCAGGCGCAGTTCCAGTGGCGTCAGGTTGAGCGGCTCGCCGCGCACGCTGGCTTGATGGCGGGTCTCGTCGATGACCAGCGGCGAGTTGCTCTGCGGCAGCGGATCCGCTTGTACTGAACGCTGCACCGAGGCATTGCGCCTGAGCATGGACTTGACCCGCGCCACGATCTCGCGTGGCGAAAACGGGGTCTTGCCGATGTAGTCATCGGCCCCCAGCTCCAGTCCGCGCAGACGGTCTTCTTCCTCGGCGCGCGCCGTCAGCATCAGTACCGGCACGTCCGAGAAGGTGCGCAACTGGCGGCAGATTTCCCACCCATCCATCCCCGGCAACATGATGTCCAGCAGGATCAGGTCCGGCCGCTGTGCGCGGACTGCATCCAGCGCCGCATCCCCGCGTGCCACATGGCGCGAGGTATAGCCGGCCACCGCCAGGTATTTCTGCAGCAGTTCAGCCAGCTTCGGTTCATCCTCGACGATGAGGATGTCGGCCCGCTCGGGCGGCGCGAAGCGGAAATCGTCCGTGGATTCGTTCATGCGCGGTCTTCCTCATCTTCTGCGCGGGCCGGCAACACCACCGAGACCCGTAGTCCGCCCAAGGGTGAGGCGGTGGCACCGATGGTCCCCTGATGCGCATCGACGATGCGGCGGCAGATCGCCAGCCCCAGCCCGGCACCGCCGCTGGCGCGGTTGCGCGAGGCCTCGACCCGGAAGAAGCGATCAAAGAGGCGCGCCATGACTTCAGGAGGCACACCCGGTTCGCTGTCATCGAAGACCAGGTGCCAGTGCTGTTGCAGCAGTTGCGCATGCACCTGCAGACGGCCGCCGCTGTCGGTATAGCGCAAGCTGTTTTCGAACAGGTTGTTCAACAGTTGCTGCAGGCGCGCCGCATCGGCATGCACCGGCATGGTGGCAGGCAGACTGCAGGTCAGCGTCATGCCGCGCTGGCTGAAACGCTCGGCATAGATCGCCGCACTGTCGCGCAGCAGCGGTGCCAGGTCGATGTCGGTGCGGCGATAGGTAAGGGCACCGGCATCGGCCAGTGACAGATCGTAGAGATCGCCGACCAGCTTGTTGAGATGTTCCACCTCGCTCTTGAGCGAGCGCAGCGTCTGCGCGTCGGGCTGCAGTACGCCATCTTCCAGGGCTTCCAATTGGCCGTTGAGGATGCCCAAGGGGGTGCGCAATTCATGCGAGACATCGGCCATGAATTCGCGCCGCAGTTTCTCGTTGCGCTCCAGCGTCATGGCCAGCTGGTTGAAGTCCTGCGCCAGCATGCCTACTTCGTCGCCCGATTCCACTTCCACCCGGATCGCATAATCGCCGCCCGCCAGGCGGTGCGTGGCGCGGGCTACACGCGTCAACGGACGGGTCAGTACACCCGAGATGCGCACCACCAGGAACGCCGCCAGCATCACGGCCACCACCGCAATGATGATCTGCGCCAGGAACTGGCTTTGCTGGAACCGCAGGTCGATGGAGCCGATCACGCTCTCGAAGGGCGTCTGCGCCACCCAGCCGACGATCACGTCATCCTGCATCAGCGGGCTCAGGCGCGCATCGGGACCGACATCCGGATAGCCGATCACCAATTGGCGGCGCGCATCGAGCAGCGAGAAACGCAGGGTCGCGCCGGTGAGGTCGGAGGGGGTGAAGGTCGGGCCGGAAGTGCGGACCGCACCGCTGTGTTCGACGATGGCCGGCTTCATCAATTCGAACCAGGCGCGCGGATTGTCGCGCAGGAATTCCCAATTGCCGTGCTCGCGATAAGCCTGTTCCAGGCGCGGCACCATGTCTTCCATGCGCTGCTGGGCCTGCTCGTTGAGATAGCCGAGGAAGTCGCGGTTGAAGATGTAATGCCCCGCGCCATTGATGGCCGCAATCACCGCCACGATCAGGGCCAGCATCGCATAGAAGAGCTTCAGGCGAATGTTGGCGCGATAGAAGAAGCGGTCGGTCAGCTCGGCGATCGAGTGGGCGATGGACATGGGATGCAGCAGGCGGTCGGTGGAATCAGGCCAGAGCTTATCAAGAACCCGGCCGGCGGTGGCGCACGAGTTGCCGATGTCATGCGCGATGTTGCAGGACGGACATGCCGTCGCACTTGCTCATTTTTCCCTCACATTTGTTTTCCATAATCGCAGGTCCGATAGCTCATTGCGCCCGGAACCCGCGCCCATGGCGGCTGGCGGACGGGCAGAAAGCCACCCGATCATGCACGAAAACCTCTCACTCCCGCGCCGCCAAGGGCGCAGCCCCTCCACCGCAGCCCGCCTGGTGCTGTCGCTGATGCTGGTGGCCGTCCTTGGTGCCTGCTCCAAATCCGGCGACCAGCCCAAGCCTGCGGCCCAGTCCGAAGTCGGCTATGTGGTCGTCAAGGCCCAGCGCCAGGCGCTGACCACCGAGTTGCCTGGCCGTACCACGGCCTATCTGGCGGCCGACATCCGTCCACAGGTGGGCGGCATCATCCAGAAGCGACTCTTCAAGGAAGGCAGCAACGTCAAGGCCGGCCAGCCGCTGTACCAGATCGATCCGGCCAGCTACCAGGCGGCCTATGACAGCGCCAAGGCATCCCTGCTGAAGGCACAGGCCACGCTGGCCTCCTCCAAGCTGAAGGCCGACCGTTATGCCGAGCTGAACAAGATCGACGCCGTCTCCAAGCAGGACAACGACGACGCCCAGAGCACGCTGCGCCAGAACCAGGCCGACGTGGAAGTGCAGAAGGCCGCCGTGCAGACCGCAGCCATCAACCTGCAATACACCAAGATCCTGTCGCCCATCTCGGGCCGCATCGAGAAATCCAGCGTCACTCCCGGCGCGCTGGTGACGGCCAGCCAGACCACCGCACTGACCACGGTGCAACAGATCGATCCGATCTACGTCGATGTGACGCAATCCACCGTGGACCTGCTGCGCCTGCGCCGCGAACTGGCCAGCGGCCAGATCAAGAAGAGTGGCGACAATGCCGCCCAGGTCAAGATCCTGCTGGAAGACGGCTCCACCTATGAGCGCACGGGCAAGCTCGAATTCACCGGTCTTTCGGTCGATACCGGCACCGGCATGATCACGCTGCGCGCGGTGGTCCCGAATCCGGATGGCGTGCTGCTGCCCGGCGCATATGTGCGTGCGGTGCTGGAAGAAGGTGTGGATGACCACGCGCTGCTGGTGCCGCAGAAAGCCGTCAGCCGCGACCAGACCGGCGCGGCGACGGCCCTGGTGCTGGGGGCCGACGGCAAGGTCCAGCAGCGCCTGGTGACCGTGGCACGCGCCGTGGGCAACAACTGGTGGATCAGCAAGGGGTTGCAGCAGGGCGACAAGCTCATCGTCGATGGCTTGCAGAAGGTGCGTACCGGTGACACTCCGCGTGCCATCGACATCACCGACAGCCTGCAGAAAGACCTGGCGCGTGAAGCCGCTGCGGCGGCCGCCGATCCCTCGTTGGGCGGTGATGCCGACAAGGCCGACAAGGCGGGCGAGTCCGCCGCTGCCCCGGCCACCAGCGTCCAGTCGAAGTAAGCGAGGCGCACATGGCACGTTTCTTTATCGACCGGCCCATCTTCGCGTGGGTCATCGCCATCATCATCATGCTGGGCGGGATGATGTCGATCCGCTCGCTGTCGCTGGAGCAGTACCCGGACATCGCGCCGCCCAAGGTCAACATCAAGGCGACTTATACCGGTGCCTCGGCCAAGACCCTGGAAGACTCGGTGACCCAGGTCATCGAACAGCAGATGAAGGGTCTGGACAACCTGCAATACATGTCGGCCAGTTCCAGTTCGGCCGGCAGCGCCACGGTGGCGCTGACCTTCACCGCCGGGACCAATCCGGACGTGGCCCAGATGCAGGTGCAGAACAAGCTGCAGCAGGTCACGGCGCGCCTGCCGCAGGCGGTGCAGAACAATGGCGTGACCGTCACCAAGGCCTCCACCGATATCCTGATGGTGCTGTCGCTGACCTCGGATGATCCGCGCATCACCAGCATCGACATCGGCGACTTCATCAGCAGCACGCTGACCGACCAGATCAGCCGCGTGGAAGGCGTGGGCGACGTGACCGCCTTCGGCACCAATTACGCGATGCGCATCTGGATCGATCCGGCCAAGCTGCAGAAGTACGCGCTGATGCCGTCCGACGTCACCAGCGCGCTCGAAGCGCAGAACACCGAAGTGTCGGCCGGCGAGATTGGCGCACTGCCCGCACAGCCGGGACAGCAGATCAACGCCACCATCACGGCGCGCAGCAAGCTGACCACGCCGGATGAATTCCGCAACATCATCGTCAAGTCTTCCGCCGATGGTTCAGTGGTGAAACTATCTGATGTGGCCCGCGTGGAGCTGGGTGGCGAGAGCTACCAGGTGGCCTCGCAGCAGAACGGAAAACCGTCTTCGGCACTGGCGATCCAGCTGGCCACCGGCGCCAATGCGCTGGCCACGGCCGATGCGGTCAAGAAGAAGATGGCCGAGCTGGAGCCCTACTTCCCGGCCTCCATGAAGCTCAAGACCAACATCGCCTACGACACCACGCCTTTCGTGCGCGTGTCGCTGGAAGAAGTGGTCAAGACCCTGATCGAAGCCATCGTGCTGGTGGTGCTGATCATGTACCTGTTCCTGCAGAACATCCGCGCCACCTTCATTCCGGCCATCACGGTCCCGGTGGTGCTGCTGGGGACCTTCGGCATCCTTGCCATGTTCGGCTATTCCATCAACACCCTGACCATGTTCGGGATGGTGCTGGCCATCGGCTTGCTGGTGGACGATGCCATCGTGGTGGTGGAAAACGTCGAGCGCCTCATGAGCGAAGAAAAGCTCAGTCCCAAGGAGGCCACCCGCAAGTCCATGCAGGAAATCACCGGTGCGCTGGTCGGTATCGCCATGGTGCTGTCGGCGGTGTTCATCCCGATGGCCTTCTTTGGCGGATCGACCGGCGTGATCTATCGCCAGTTCTCCATCACCATCGTCTCGGCCATGGCCTTGTCGGTGATGGTGGCGCTGACCCTGACCCCGGCGCTGTGCGCCACGCTGCTCAAGCCGCATGCGAGCGGCCACGTGCAGCAAGGAAAATTCTTTACCTGGTTCAACCGCACCTTTGACCGCAGCGCGACCCGCTACCAGGGCGGTGTCGGCGGCCTGCTCAAGCGGGGCAAGCGCGGCCTGCTGATGTATGCGCTGATCGCCGTGGCGATGGCGGTGCTGTTCATGCGCCTGCCCACGTCCTTCCTGCCGGAAGAAGACCAGGGCGTGCTGATGGCCCAGATCCAGCTGCCCACGGGCGCGACCGCCGAGCAGACCGCAACCGTCGTGAAGACCGTGCAGGAATACTTCATGAACAAGCCCGAGTCGGTTGATTCGGTGCTGGCCATCGTCGGTGCAGGCGTGGGCGGCAACAGCCAGAACGGTGCGCGTGCCTTCATCCGCTTGAAGGAGTGGGACCAGCGTACCGGTACCGGGCAGTCGGCTTCCGAGCTGGTGCGCCTGGCCAACGCGGACTTGTCCAAGATTCGCGGGGCGCGCGTGTTCCTGATGAATCCACCTGCGGTGCGCGGCTTGGGACAGAGTTCCGGCTTCGACCTGGAATTGAAGGATGTGGGCGGCGTGGGCCACGATGCGCTGTTGAAGGCGCGGGACCAGTTCCTGCAACTGGCGCGCGGCAATGCGCTGCTGGCCAATGTGCGGACCACCGGCCTCGATGACACGCCGCAATTGCGTGTGGCCATCGATGACCGCAAGGCAGATGCATTGTCGATTGCGACCTCCGACATCAACTCGACATTGGCCACTGCCATGGGCGGCACCTACGTCAATGACTTCCTCAGCAACGGGCGCGTCAAGAAGGTCTATGTGCAGGGCGATTCCGCCTTCCGCATGCAGGCCGAAGACCTGAACCGCTGGTATGTGCGCAACTCGGCCAGCCAGATGGTGCCGTTCTCGGCCTTCATGAGCAGCAAGTGGACGTACGGACCTTCCCTGCTGGAGCGCTACAACGGCGTGTCGTCCTTCGAGATCGTCGGTGAACCGGCAGCGGGTGTGAGCTCGGGCACGGCCATGGCCGAAGTGGAAAAACTGGTGGCGCAACTGCCGGCCGGCATCGGCTTCGAGTGGACTGGTTCGTCCTATCAGGAGCGGCTCTCGGGCAACCAGGCACCGATGCTGTATGCGATTTCCATCCTCTTCGTGTTCCTCTGCCTGGCGGCCTTGTATGAGAGCTGGTCGGTACCGTTCGCAGTGATCCTGGCGGTGCCGCTGGGCATCGTCGGGACCGTGCTGCTGACGGGGATTTTCGGGATGTCCAACGACGTGTATTTCCAGGTGGGGCTGCTGACCACGGTGGGCCTGTCGGCCAAGAACGCGATCCTGATCGTGGAATTCGCCAAGCAATTGCACGAGTCCGGCAAGAGCCTGCGGGATGCCACCCTGGAAGCGGTGCAGCTGCGCCTGCGTCCGATCCTGATGACCTCGCTGGCCTTCATGTTCGGCGTGCTGCCGCTGGCCGTGGCCAGCGGGGCCGGCTCGGCCAGCCGCCGCGCCATCGGCACGGGCGTTCTGGGCGGCATGCTCTCGGCCACTTTGCTGGGCATCTTCTTCGTGCCCTTGTTCTACTACCTGATCGGCACCTGGCTGGACCGCCGCGCGGCGAAGAAGCCGCGCCAGGATGACGATCACGCGACACAAAAGGAGGGCGTGTGATGACCCGGCCCGCACAACAGACATCCATCCTCTGGACCCGCACGGCCATGGTGCTGGCGCTCACGGCAGCGCTGGCGGGCTGCGCCAATCTCGCACCCGATTACGCGCAGCCGGCCGCACCGGTGCCGGCCAGCTGGACCCAGCAGGTCGATGGCAAGCCGGTCGGCAGCAACGCCGGCAAGGCCGCTGGCGAGATTGATGCGGACCAGCTCGGCTGGCGCGAATTCTTCCTCGATCCACGTCTGCAGCAGGTGATCGCCGCTGCGCTGGAGAACAATCGTGACCTGCGGGTGGCGGCGTTGAACATCGAGAAGGCGCGTGCGCAATATCGCATCACCGATGCCGATCGCTATCCGGCCATCTCCGCCACCGGCACCAGTACTGCCAGCCGCACGCCGTCTGAGTTGTCCACCAGCGGCCGCGCCACGGTGTCGCGGCAGCAGAGCGTGACGGTAGGGATCAGCGCTTACGAACTCGATTTCTTCGGTCGCCTGAAGAATCTCTCGGATGCGGCGTTGGAGACCTATCAGTATCAGGTCGAGACCCGTCGCAGCACGCACATCAGCCTGGTGGCCGAAGTGGCCACGGCGTGGCTCACGCTGGCCTCCGACCGCGAGCTGTTGAAGCTGGCGCAGGACACCTATGCCAGCCAGTCGCGCACCTTCGAACTGAGCCAGCGCAGCCATGATATCGGCACCGTCTCCGGGGTCGACCTGGCCAGCCAGGAAGCCACGGTGCAAGCGGCCCGCGCCGATGTGGCCAGCTACACCAGCCAGGTTGCGCAGGACATCAACGCCCTGCGCCTGCTGGTCGGGGCCGATATCGATGCGGCGCTGCTGCCCACCGGCTTGCCGGATACCGCCAGCGTATTGCCTGCCACGCCTGCCGGCTTGCCGTCGCAAGTACTGCTGCGCCGCCCGGATGTACTGGCCGCAGAACATACGCTGAAATCCGCCAATGCCGACATCGGTGCGGCGCGCGCGGCCTTCTTCCCCAGCATTTCGCTCACCGCTGATGGCGGTACGGCCAGCCGCACGCTGGGCGGCTTGTTCAAGGCCGGCAGTGGCAGCTGGAGTTTCGTGCCGTCGATCAACCTGCCCATCTTCAATGCGGGCAGTCTGCGTGCTAGCCTGGATTCGGCCAAGATCACGCGCGACATCGATGTGGCCAATTACGAGAAGGCGATCCAGACCGCCTTCCGCGAAGTGGCTGATGCGCTCGCCGTGCGCGCCACGCTGGACCAGCGGCTGGATGCGCAGGGCCGGGCCACGGCGGCCAGCGAGAAGGCCTTCCGCTTGTCCGAGGCACGCTACAAGAATGGCATCGACAGCTATCTCACCACGCTGGTAGCGCAGCGCACGCTGTACTCGGCACAGCAGACGCTGATCTCGCTGCGACTGACCGAGCAGAGCAATCGCATTACGCTCTACAAGGTCCTGGGCGGGGGCTGGAATGAGGACACGGCGCAGCCTGTGGCTGCTGTGCAGCGCAGTCCGTCGTGATCGAGCTGACGGCCGTCAGCGCACGATCCGGTGCTGCGCCGGCATGATGTCGGCGCAGCAGCGGGTCATCATCATCGGCCGCCACGTCAGCATCCCTTTGGTCGGCGCTGAACTGTCCGCACCATTGTGGCTGTTGATGTGACTTGCGGTATTTTTATCGTGAAATGAATGGGTTTTGGCGATATTTTGCTGCAAGTGTTTCCTGCGTGAAGCTTCATATCTGAACCCATCACTTGCCCCTTAATCTGGTTGACAAGCCGTACACCGGCGGGAATAATCCGCCAAGTGATACGACAACGTACAAGCTCTGCCGACCCGATGAAGGCGCAGGGCTATCGGCGAGATCACCGCCTTTGAATGCAGCACCGATCCGACAACAACAACGATGAGCAACCATCAGGAGACAGCCCGCATGAGCGCAGACACCGACCGTGATGCGTGGCAGACCGCCCGTTTTTCCCGACTCCTGCTGACCGGCGCGGCCGGTGGCGTGGGCCGGCAATTGCGTGGCCGCCTGGCCTCCTTCGCCGAGCGTGTGCGGGTGGCGGATCTGGCTGCGGCCATGGAGGCCGCGGGTCCCGCGGCGGCGCATGAAGAAGTGCTGGGCTGCGACCTGGCCGACCGCGCCGCGGTCGATGCCATGGTGGCGGGCTGCGAGGCCATCATCCACCTCGGTGGCGTGTCGGTGGAGCGTCCCTTCGAAGAGATTCTGGAAGCCAACATCAAGGGCGTCTTCCACATCTACGAGGCCGCGCGCCGCCATGGCGTCAAGCGGGTCATCTTCGCCAGCTCCAACCACGTCACCGGTTTCTATGGCCAGGATGAGCGCATCGATGCGCACGACATGAAGCGTCCCGATGGCTACTACGGCTTGTCCAAGTCCTATGGCGAAGACATGGCGCAGTTCTACTTCGACCGCTATGGCGTGGAGACGGTGAGCATCCGCATCGGTTCGATCTTCCCGGAAGCGACCAACCGCCGCATGCTGGCCAGCTGGATGAGCATGGACGATTTCGAGCAACTGCTGCGCCGTGCGCTGTTCATCCCTGGCGTGGGTCACACCATCGTCTACGGCATGTCGGCCAACGCCAAGACCTGGTGGGACAACCGCCACGCCGCGCACCTGGGCTATGCGCCCAAGGACAGTTCGGAAATCTTCCGCGCCAAGGTGGAAGCGCAACCGCAGCCGGCCGCCGATGATCCGGTGGCGACCCTGCAAGGTGGCGCCTTTACGGCTGCCGGACCCTTTGATCCGTTGGCGAACTAACTTAATTTATCCACAGCGTTTTCTCGTTTCATCGCGGCATTCCGTCGTAGTTCATCGCCGCAGTTCATTGCATTTTCCGCGCGCCACGCCATTCTTCAGCGCGCGGCATGGCAGCACCGCACGCAACAGCTTGACCTGAATCGCAGCAAGGCAGCACCCGGCACACCGGGCCGCTCGCACGCAGCAGGATCGCGCCCGCGCCGCACCGATGTCCGGTTCCCTGAAACCTTGACGGACCCGGCAGCCCATGAACTTCTCTCTCGACTTCACGCCACTGGCGCCCTACTGGCCCGTGTTCCTGCACGGTGCCTGGCTGACGCTGAAGATGACCACGCTGGCCGTCATCGTCGGCGTGGCCATCGGCATCTTCGTCGCCTTCGCCAAGAACAGCCCCAATCGCGTTGTGGCCCGCACCTGCAGCGGCTACATCGAGGTGGTGCGCAATACCCCGTTCCTGGTGCAGATCTTCCTGCTCTATTTCGGCCTGGCCAGTCTTGGTATCCGCATGCCGACCTTCGCGGCAGCGGTGCTGGCCATGATCATCAACATCGCCGCCTATGCCGCCGAGATCATTCGCGCCGGCATTGATTCGGTGCCGCGCGGACAGATCGAAGCCGCCGAATGCCTGGGCCTGTCGGTCTGGCGCATCCGCTGGCACGTGATGCTGCAGCCGGCCATCGAGCGCGTCTATCCGGCACTGACCAGCCAGTTCCTGCTGATGATGCAGGCCTCGGCGATGGCCTCGCAGATTTCCGCCGAGGAGTTGACGGCCATCGCCAATACCGTGCAGTCCGATACCTTCCGTTCACTGGAAACCTATCTCGTGGTGGCTGCCCTGTACCTGGTGCTGGCCGTGCTGGTCAAGCTGGTGGCTTATTCCATCGGTGAAACTATCTTCAAACGCCGCCGCACCTTGCGCCGCGCGGCCGCACAGGGCAGGCGCAGTCCGGTATCACGCTTGCCCGCCAGCGATCCGGCAGCGATGGCACCGCTGGCCCATGTGCCGTATGTACATGCCGCTTCGCGGCCGGTGGCGGTCAACACCGCAGCCGCGCTGCGCATCGAAGGGAGCACATCATGATGGGCAACTTCAGCTGGACCTATTTCTTCTTCATGGTGCAATCGATCGGCTGGACCCTGGTCTTGTCGCTACTGGCTTTCGTGCTCGGTGGCATCGGCGGATTCCTGGTGATGCTGGCGCGCATCTCGCCACGCGCCTGGCTGCGGCGGCCGGCCATCCTCTTCATCGAATGCGTGCAGGGCATACCCTTGCTGATCCTGCTCTTCATCGTCTATTTCGGCTTGTCGGTGTATGGGCTGGTGCTGCCGGCACTGGTGGCAGCGGGGCTGGCGATGATGATCTATGCCAGCGCGTATCTGGGCGACATCTGGCGCGGTTGCGTGGAGGCCATGCCGCGCCCGCAGTGGGAAGCATCGGAGTGCCTTTCGCTGACACGCTGGCAGACGCTGCGCCTGGTCATCATCCCGCAGGCCACGCGGCTGTCGCTGCCGCCGACCATCGGCTTCCTGGTGCAGCTGATCAAGATGACCTCGCTGGCGTCGGTCATCGGTTTCGTCGAACTGACGCGGGCCGGTCAGATCATCAACAACTCCATCTTCCAGCCCTTCCTGGTGTTCCTGCTGGTGGGGTCCTTCTACTTCCTGCTCTGCTATCCCTTATCGCGCTGGAGCGCATCCATGGAGAGAAAGCTCAATGTCAGCCATCGCTAAACCCGAATCCGCACCGCATCTGCGCGCCGTGGAGGCGTCACAGGAAGCGCAGCCGGTCATCGTCCGGCTGGACCAGGTCTACAAGAGTTTCGGTGACAACCAGGTCTTGAAAGGCGTGTCCTTTGAAGTCGCGCGCGGCGAGATGATCGCCATCATCGGCGCCTCCGGTTCCGGCAAGTCCACCGCGCTGCGCTGTATCGACCGGCTGGAGACCATCGACTCCGGCAGCATCGAAGTGGCCGGCATCCGCGTCGATGATCCGCAGGTCGACCTGCACAGGCTGCGGCGCGAGGTGGGCATCGTGTTCCAGAGCTACAACCTGTTCCCGCATCTCAACGTGCTGGAAAACGTCATGCTGGCGCTGCGCCACGTCAAGCAGCAGGACAAGGCCGAGGCGCGCCGCGTGGCCCTGGCCGCGCTGGCGCAGGTGGGGCTCGATGAAAAGGCCAATGCCTATCCCGAGCAGCTCTCGGGCGGCCAGCAGCAGCGCGTGGCCATTGCGCGCTCGCTGGCGATGTCGCCCAAGGTGATGCTGTTCGATGAAGTGACCTCGGCACTGGACCCGCAACTGACCGGCGAAGTGCTGCGCGTGATGGAAGACCTGGCCGCCAATGGCATGACCATGCTGCTGGTGACGCACGAGATGAACTTCGCCAAGCGCGTGGCCGACCGCATCATCTACATGCACCAGGGCCGGGTCTGGGAAGTTGGTCCCGGCGACATGCTGGACCACCCGCACACCCCCGAACTGCAAGCCTTCCTGGCCGCCGACCTGTAGCGCAAACGCTGTTGCCTGACCTGACCATTCATAAAATAACGGAGACACAAAATGAAACTAAGCCCATTACGCCACCTTGCACGCCCGGCCATTGCGGCCCTGATCCTGGGCCTCGCTACCCATGCCGCGCACGCCGACCAGCTCGACGATATCAAGAAGGCCGGCAAGATCCGCATCGCCACCACGTCCAGCACGCCGCTGTTCGGCTACAGCGACGACAAGCTGCAGCCGGCCGGCTCCGACGTCGACGCCGCGCGCCTGCTGGCGCAGGACCTGGGCGTGCAGCTCGACCTGATCCAGGTGGCCAATGCCGCGCGGGTGCCGACCCTGCAATCCAATCGCGCCGATATCGTGGTGGGCTCGCTGTCGATCACGCCGGAGCGCCTGAAGGTCATCGATTTTTCCACGCCCTATGCGGTCATCAGCCTCATCATCGGCGCGCCCAAAAGCATGGCCATCAAGGATTATGCCGACCTCAACGGCAAGCGCATCGGCGTCACCCGCGCCACGCCCAACGATACGCTGACCACGCAGAACGCCAAGGGCGCGGAGATCATGCGCTACGAGGATGATGCCACCCTCATCACCTCGATGGTCACCGGCCAGGTGGAAGTCTTTTCCAGCACGCCTTCCAACCTGCAGGAGATGCAGAAGAAGGCACCGGGCAAGAATCTGGAAATGAAGTTTGAACAGAAGGCGTTTGACCTGGGCATCGCCATCAACAAGAACCAGCCGCGCCTGAAGGAATGGATCGACAACTGGGTCAAGATCAACCAGAAGAATGGCAAGCTCAATGCCATCTACAAGAAACATCATGGCCGCGATCTGCCGGCTGCCGTGCAGAATCCCGCATAAGCCGTATCTGTTCCAGCCACGCCGGGTGCAGCATGGCCCGGCGTTGTTGCGTCATGCGCAGCGTTCAGCGGCCTTCGAAAATGCGCTGGCGCGCATGCCCGATATGGGCACGCATGGCCGCCTCGGCGTCTTGCGCGGAGCCTTGGGCGATGGCATCGATGATGGCCTGATGTTCGTCATCGATGACCTGGATGCGCGCGCTCTCCTGCGGTGAACCGAGATTCTGCGCCAGTTCCATGCACTGGCGGATCGGGCCCAGCGCATGTTCGATGGTGGAGATGAAGAAGGGATTGCGGGTGGCCCGGGCGATGGCCATGTGCAGCGCCAGGTCTTCCTCCACGCCGGTCTGGCCTTGCAGCTGCGCGCGCCGCAGTGCTTGCAGGCAATGGCGCATCAGGGCGATGTCCTCTTCCTCGCGGGCCGTGGCCG
Source organism: Herbaspirillum huttiense (assembly GCF_004367745.1). Taxonomy (GTDB): domain Bacteria; phylum Pseudomonadota; class Gammaproteobacteria; order Burkholderiales; family Burkholderiaceae_D; genus Herbaspirillum; species Herbaspirillum huttiense. Next base: position 5,431,073 of record NZ_CP037993.1, on the reverse strand, counting down.
CAATGCCTGCCGCACCCACTTCCACACACGCGCGAAACGCGTAATAGCGCTCCACGTCAGGGATGCTGGCAATCTGCGCCGGTGCGCTGCTTTGCAGGACCGGCAGCCGCTGCACATAGTTGCCCGAGCCCCGGCGCGAGACCACGATACCTTCCGAACGCAGGCGCGAAAGTGCTTCCCGTACTGTCGTGCGGGAAGCCTCGTAACGCTGCGCCAGTTCCACTTCGGTGGGCAGCTTGCGGTTCTCGCCCAGTTCCCCGCGCAGGATGGACGCGATGATCTGCTTGCAGATGTGTTCGGACCGGCTGAGTTGGCCGCGATGTGAAGAATCGGGGGAGGGCGGGTGGAATGCTGACATGTACGATGACTGCTGCCGGGAAGTTCGTCTGCGGTCACTATGAAGGGTTCTGCGCCGGGGCGCAAGCCTGGGCTGCCCGGCGCGCGGGAAGATTCACCTCATCCCCCTGAAATCGGCCTGCAAAGCCGTTTCCATGAAGGAATCTGCATTTAATTCGGTTGACTTCCGGAGCCGCGATCATTAGAGTTGTCCACCTGCATGAAGAATTAGTCCGACTAATCGCAGATCAACATATACGACATCGTATAAATAAAATGATAAAAAAGATAAGAAAACTTCATCTGGAGACAGGCATGCATTCCCGATCTGCCTGAGCCCAGGCGGCCCTGTGCCGCCGGGGGATGACGGCTGTGCGCCATCCACCGCGAGAGCGGGCGCACAAACGGACCCCTGGGCGACGGGCCGCGCATTGCCTGCCCTTTGAAGAACTATCCATTTTGGAGACGCCATGAAGTACGTAAGAGGAATCCGCTGGTACATGGTGACGCTGGTCACCCTGGCCCTGATCGTCAATTACCTGGCCCGCAACACGCTGTCGGTGGCCGCCCCGACCATGATGAAAGAGCTGGACATGAGTACCCAGCAGTACTCCTACATCGTGGTGGCGTGGCAGATCTGCTATGCGGTCATGCAGCCGGTGGCCGGCTACGTTCTCGACGCGGTGGGCACCAAGATCGGCTTCGGCATCTTCGCCCTGGCCTGGTCGCTGGTGTGCGCGGCGGCCGCACTGGCGACCGGCTGGCAGAGCCTGGCCTTCTTCCGCGCGCTGCTGGGCATGACCGAAGCAGCCGGTATTCCCGGTGGCGTGAAGGCTTCCACCGAGTGGTTCCCGGCCAAGGAACGGTCGGTGGCCATCGGCTGGTTCAACATCGGTTCCTCGATTGGCGCGCTGTGCGCACCGCCCTTGGTGGTGTGGACCATCCTGCACGGCGGCTGGAAGATGTCCTTCGTGGTGGTGGGTGTGCTGGGCGTGTTGTGGTTCTTCCTGTGGATGCTGTTCTACAAGAGCCCGCGTGACCAGAAGTTGCTCTCGCCGGAAGAGCGCGACTACATCCTCGACGGCCAGGAAAAAGCGCCTGAGAAGGTGGTGCGCGAAAGCTGGACCAAGATCGTGCGCAGCCAGAATTTCTGGTCGATTGCCATCCCGCGCTTCCTGTCGGAACCGGCGTGGCAGACCTTCAATGCCTGGATCCCGCTGTACATGGCCACCGAGCGCCACATGAACATCAAGGAAATCGCCATGTTCGCCTGGCTGCCTTTCCTGGCGGCGGACATCGGTTGCGTGCTGGGCGGCTACCTGAGCCCGTTCTTCCACAAGCATTTGAATGTGTCGCTGTTCACTTCGCGCAAGCTGGTGATGCTGGTGGGCAGTCTGGCCATGATCGGGCCGGCTTGCGTGGGCTTCGTCGATAGTCCGTATGTGGCCATCGCCTTGCTCTCCATCGGCGGATTTGCGCACCAGACGCTGTCGGGCGCGTTGTATTCGATCACTTCCGATGTGTTCACCAAGAATCAGGTGGCCACTGCCACCGGCCTGACCGGCATGAGCGGCTACCTGGGGGCGACGCTGTTCACGCTGCTCTTCGGCATCCTGGTCACGCAGATTGGCTATGGCCCCTTGTTCGTGTTGCTGGCCGCGTTCGACCTGGTGGCCGTGGCGGTGGTGTTTGCGATTGCCCGTCCGCGTCCGGAGGCGATTGCCTGATTGTCGTCATTCGCAAGAGTGCATGAGGGGGCGGCGTCTTGGGACGCCGCCCTTTTTTCATTGGGGATCACGGATCAGTGACGCCCGATATCGTTCATGCCGTCAGCGGCGGGCGCTGCATGGCCACCCACTCCTGCACCGTGGACCGCTGCCATTGTGCCTTGGCATAGGCGGCCAGACGCGGTGGTACGGGATCGCCATGCAGGGCGAGACGATTGATCATCAGTGCCAGGTCGGTATCGGCGATGCACCACTGGCCGAAGAGGTGGTCCGCTGCTTGCGGCAGCAGGGCTTCCGCGAAACGGAACAGCCGCTGTGCGGTGGCTTCTGCCTGGGCAGACAGGGGCGGCTTGCGCGCGGCGTAGAAGAGCACTTGCGTATTGCGCTCTTCGCGGATGGGCATCAGGTCGCTGCGCAGCCAGGCTTGCACCTGGCGTGCGCGTGCGCGCGCGGCTGGATCGGAAGGATAGAGCGGCGCACCGTCGAAGACGTCTTCCAGATATTCCGTGATGGCCGAGGATTCGGACAGGGCCAGCTCGCCATGCTGCAGCGTCGGCACGCGCGCCGTCAGGGACAGCGCGGCATAGGCGGGATCATGATGGGCGGCGGCGTCGAGGTCGACGGTGTGCAGATCGAAGGGCAAGGCCTTTTCGCGCAGGGCGACGAAGACCGACATGGCATAGGGGCTGGCGTATTGGGCGTCGACGTGGAGTTGCAGAGCGGACGGGTGACGATCAGTTTGCATATGTACCTCGTGAAGAACGGTTGAAGAAAGCCGTTCCGCCGGCAGTGCGCCGGGCGAGGTCTGAAAGAAGGGTGATGTTGCGATCCAGTCCCGCCAGGCGATCCGCCGGACGGGACGTGACATCCCCGTCAGCGGAGATGCCGTTTTTTGGTGTTCAGCCCGCGCAGGCAGACGCCGGCGGCCGGAAGGGCTGCGCGTGTCTGGATGAGGGATCGCTTCAGTTGCATGGTGTGGGAAGTGATGGGCTGAGCGACGATAGTAAACGAGATTGTCGGAAAAGTTCAAATACCGTGTGGCGTTTCTGCACCGTGCAGATTCACAATCGCCCTTTTCCTTGCTGGCAAAAGAGGTGGTGATATGAAAGGCATGCAATCGAACCGCGATGTCGTCGTTGAGGGTGCAATAATGGGGCCTTTCTTATGCCCGGATGACGACATCATGAACGACGGCAGCGCGCAAGCCATCCCGGATTTCGGTCAGGATTTCCGCGCGCTCCTTAATTTTCTGTACGCGGGCAGTGATACAGAAACGCTTTCGCCAGAGCGCTTTGCTGCAGTGCTGCGTATCGATGCTGCCGCGCTCATGGCCTCATGCCGCTACCCGGCGCTGTCACATGGCAGCGAAGCCTACGCCATGCAAAGGCATTTGCATGAAGCCCTACGCGTCATTCGGCTCTGCAATGATCTCTTCGGCAATGTGGAAGCATCCCTGGCCTGGTTTCAACAGGCCGCGCTCCCGGTTTTCGGTGGCAATACGCCGCATCAGCTGGTGTCGGAAGATCGTAGCGATGATCTCGTGCGTTATCTTTCTTCGCTGGAAGCCGGATTTTCGGGATGATCCTGACCAGTCTTGAGACGGTCGCTTATCGGGTCCATGTTCCTCGCTGGTCGTTTGATCCGGTCTCAGGTGCCGGCGCAGCGCGATTCGGCGGCAGGCTCAACCGACCCGGCGTGCCGGCTTTATACCTCTCGCTGGAGACGGCCACGGCACTGGCCGAATACCAGCAGTTGGCTCCACTGCTGCCGCCGGGTGTGATCGTGGCCTATCAGGTGAGGCTGGAGAAGGTGGTGGATTTCCGTGATGGCATCGGCCCGGGGTGGAGCCCGATCTGGCGGAGTTTCTATTGCGATTGGCGGCGCTTGCTTTTTCAGGACTCCACTGAACCACCTTCGTGGGCGATAGGTGATGCAGCCATGACGTCAGGTGCCAGTGGCATCCTATTTCGCTCGGCCCTTACCAGCGCCGGTTGCAATCTGGTGGTCTTCACGGAGAAGCTTGGACATGCCGATCAACTGAACGTGCATGATCCGCTGCGCACATTGCCAGCCGATCAGGCCTCCTGGCGGTAACGGTACCAGCGGCCTCGTCAAGAGCAGATCAGCGAATCTCCGCGCTATACCTGAACTTGCTCCCCGCCCCGCGCGATTGTCGCCACTCCAGCGGCGCACCATCCGAGCCGAAGGCGATGCGTTCGATCACCACTACCGGCGTCTTTTCCTTGAGTCCCAGCAGCTTTGCCTGCGCCGCCGTCACCGTTTCCACCGTCAGGGTTTCACGCGCCGAGGCGACGATGAGCCCGCATTCGCGCTCATACAGTGGATACAGCAGATCGCCGAAATCCTCCGGTGCCTTCCCCGCCAGCGCCTTGAAGCGTTGGGCACACAGGTAGATGTTCTCGGCCAGCACCGGTTGTCCATCCACCTTGCGCAGGCGCAGCAGTTCGATCACCCGGGCGTGCGTCTTCAGGTGCAAGGCTTCGGCCACCTGACGTGGTGCCTCGATGACCTTGCGGCTGACGATTACGCTGGTCGGCTGCAGCGGGCGGCCATCGGCCGATTCGAAGCGGAAGAAGCGGAACAGCGAATTGTCGAAACGCGCCTTGCGCACGAAGGTGCCACGTCCGTGCGTGCGTTCCACCAGGCCTTCGCTCATCAGCGTCTCGACCGCGCGACGCACCGTACCCACGGCCACCTGATAGGTCTGGCTCAATTCGGCTTCGGACGGTATGGCTTGTCCCGGTTGCCATTTCTGGGCGCGGATCTGCGCCGCGAGCTGGTCACGCAACTGGAGATAGAGCGGCAGGCGCGCATCGGCGGCGGTCTGGTCAAGCATGCTGAAACTGGCCTTGCAAAAGACAAAGTGCTCAGTCTACCCGGGGCCGGGCCTGCCCACAATGACAGGGTGCATCGTACCGCACGCAGGTGGACGGCACTGCGCCGCCGTCCTTGTCCACCGATGATGCATCCCTGAGCGCCACAAGGTTTCATCGCTCGCCGCAGTGATCAGGATGGAAATCCTCAAACTTACGCTGAGTACGACGGCTTTTTCAATCAAACACTTATCATCATGTTGATTTGCTCGCCGATTTGACCCTCTCTAACTGACCCGCCTTCCAGTGCCTGCTAAAGGCCGCCACACGGTCATACGACCCCTCATAACCAAGCTCCCTTAACTCCAGGAACATCTGTTTCAGGGTCCGTCTTTGCTTACGGGATTTGACCAACTCTGAGCTCAGCCACGCGGAAAGCCTGGGGGCATATGCATCCAAAGAGCTCGGTGAATGCCTGCTGGCATAGGAAGGTTCGATCGCCTCTGATCGAATGTAGCGACGAACCGTGTTTCGGGAAATGTCCAACCTGCGGGCGATTTCCCGGATCGAGACGCGATCTCTGATGTACCAGCGTCGAATGATTCCAAGTAGGGCCACGTCTATCACTCCGTTCTCCCGCTCGATGTCATGAGCAGGATTGTGGTCTAAACATGGGTCAACTTAGGATGCAAATTTCCGGGGAAACTGGGTCAGTTTTCAATGCAAATCAACAGACGTGGTATCAGTCAGGAGTAGGAGATGCAGGGCGATAGTCGGAATATGCCGCCACGTCTCCCTCCCCCATTAAAAACATATAGATTAGCGCGGGCATCATGTATCGCATGATGAGCGGATATGCATTGATGCTCGAAGAGATTACGTCGAAGTTCAATTGTCTGGAATCAAAGATGAGCCGCTAAATGAATGAAATCGATTGTGGGTGAGCGAGGTCGCGAGAGGTAGTTGCTTTTCCTTCGAATAGGGCACTTGAAGAATACCTGGGAGCTGGGAGTGCTGGATCGTTTCGGATCGGATGTAACGACTGGCAGTATTGCGTGATATCTCCGGCCGGTGAGAGTTTTCCCTGGCCGAGCTGCGATTGCAGATATACCAGTGCGGAATAATTCCGCTAAGGCCACGGTTATCAGTCCGTTCGCCCGCTCGTTGTGATGAGCAGGATTGGGTGACTTTCGACACTCATTCAAAATTCCTCTCAATTAATGCCAAATTTTGATGAAATTTTCTCTTAACTCTGAGGAATACCACAGGATTCAGGAGGATTGTTGAGTCACCCCGGCTGTGTTATCTTCCGTTAACTCATATAGATGACTATATGAGTAGTCCACTAAATATATCAATCAGCTACGCGCCACCATCGTGCTTGCATCACGTTCCGGCACCGCCCTGGCGGCCAGGCGGGGAAGCCCGAGGTAGCGCGCCTTCGGCATAGAGGAAGAGACAATGTTTTCATGGTATCGGCAGGTCACTGCCAAGGAACGCAAGACTTTCTGGGCCTGCTTCAGCGGGTGGGCACTGGATGCGCTGGACGTGCAGATGTTCAGCCTGGCCATCCCCGCGCTGATCGCGGCCTTCTCGCTCTCCAAAGCGGACGCCGGCATGATCAGCGGTGCCACGCTGGTGGCCTCGGCCATCGGCGGCTGGTTCGCCGGCGCCCTGTCGGACCGCTACGGGCGCGTCAAGACCCTGCAGATCACCATCATCTGGTTTTCCTTCTTCACTTTCCTGAGCGCCTTCGCCCAAAGCTATCCGCAGCTGCTGGTGCTCAAAGCCCTGCAGGGCTTCGGTTTCGGCGGTGAATGGGCGGCCGGTGCGGTGCTGATGGCCGAGACCATCCGCGCCGAACATCGCGGCCGCGCCATGGGCACCGTGCAGAGCGCCTGGGCCGTGGGCTGGGGCGGTGCGGTGCTGCTGTTCTCGGTGCTGTTCACGATGCTGCCGCAGGAAATGGCCTGGCGCGTGATGTTCGTCATCGGCCTGCTGCCCGCGTTGCTGGTGGTCTACGTGCGCCGTTCGGTGTCCGAGACCGATGCCTTCCTGGCCGGCTGCAAGGCTGCCACCAGCAAGCCTGCGGCCAGTACGCTGCTGGGCATCTTCCGTCCCGACGTGCTGCGCCTGACCCTCATCGGCAGTCTGCTCGGCGTGGGCGCACACGGTGGCTACTATGCGCTGATGACCTGGCTGCCCACCTATCTCAAAACCGAGAAGCACCTGTCGGTCCTATCTACCGGCGGTTATCTGGCCGTCATCATCATCGCCTTCTGGTGTGGCTGCATCGCCAGTGCGCAATTGCTGGACCGCATCGGCCGCCGCCGTACCGTGGCGTCGTTCGCACTGTGCTGCGTGGCGACCGTGCTGTGCTACATCTTCCTGCCGCTGACCGATACCCAGATGCTGATCTGCGGCTTCCCGCTGGGCTTCTTCGCGGCCGGCATCCCGGCCAGTCTCGGCGCGCTCTTCAATGAGCTGTATCCGAGCGGCATTCGCGGCACCGGCGTGGGCTTCTGCTACAACTTCGGACGCGTGGCCTCGGCCGGCTTCCCGGTACTGGTCGGCCACATGAGCGACTCCATGCCGCTGGGCCAGGCCATCGGCATCGATGCCGCCATCGCCTATTCGCTGGTGGTGATCGCCGTGCTGATGCTGCCCGAGACCAAGGGCCGCCAGATGGAAACCGGCGCATGAGCACCAGCGCCGTCCTGAGCACGCCCGCACTGCGCATCGATACCCACGCGCACGTCTTTGCGCGCGGCCTGCCGATGGCCGACGTGCGCCGTTACACGCCCGCTTACGACGTGACCGTCGAGGAGTACCTGGCGCGGCTGGATGCGCATGGCATGAGTCATGGCGTGCTGGTGCAGCCGAGCTTCCTGGGCAGTGACAACAGCTACCTGTTGCAGGCCATCGCCCGCGCTCCGCAGCGCCTGCGCGGCATCGCCATGGTCGATGCCGATATCGACGACGCGCAACTGCAGGCCTTGCAGCAGGGCGGCGTGGTCGGCGTGCGCTTCAACCTGGTGGGTGGCGCGCCGCTGCCTGATTTCAGCGGCGCGTGGCGCGACACGCTCACGCGCATTGCGGCACTGGGCTGGCAGGTAGAGATTCATCGTGAGGCCGCAGATTTGCCACGGGTGCTGGAACCCTTGCTGGCACTGGGATTGAAGGTCGTGGTCGATCACTTCGGGCGGGTCGACGCGGCACTGGGCGTGGATGACCCGGGTTTCCGCTACCTGCTCTCCACCGGCCCTTCGCGCCAGGTGTGGGTGAAATTGTCGGCGCAGTATCGCAACGGCGGCAGCGAGGGCGGTGCCCGTTTCGCTGGCCAGGCCTGGCCGCTGCTGCGCCAGCACTTCGGACCGGATCGCCTGCTGTGGGGCAGCGACTGGCCGCACACCCAGCATGAGAGCATGACCAGCTATGCCGACAGCTGGCGGCGTTTTGAAAGTCTGGTGAGCGACGAGGCGGATCGCCGTTGCATCACCGGCGAGACGGCGGCGCAACTGTTCCAGTTCTCCTGAGCCTGTGCCACGCGCACAGGAAAGCAGATAATCCCTCCGGGGATTGATGCATGGCCTGCATCAGATCCCCGCATTGATGCATTCGCTGCACTTGTTGCGCAGCCGATGATGTCACCTCCGCCTCACTCGATCCAGCTCAGCTGCGTCAGCTTGACGCGCTCACCGAGACGCGGCGCATTGACCAGGTGCCATGCCGTGTATTGCTCGGCATAGGCCGTGTCGGAGGCCATCAGGTCCACCGGCACCACCACGTCAAAACCACGGAAGGCTGCGCTGGCCGCCGTATGCAGCACCGCGCCGTGGGCCGCCGCACCGATGCAGATCACGGTCTTGATGCCTTTCTCGCGCAGCAACTTTTCCAGCTCGGTATTGATGAACTTGTCCGGGCCCGACTTGAACAGCGGCTCACCCCCCTGTATGGCCGCTTCGGGCCAGATGTCGGCCGGCGTGCTGTTGCCGCCCAGGGTATAGATCACAGGGACCTTCTTCTCGCGTGCCATGGCCAGCAGCCTGGCCACGCGCGGCAACATCGCCACGCAGCGCGGTCGGCTGTCCGGATGACAGGTCTGGCGCGCGATGTCGAGCACCAGCACGGCGGTGGTGGCCGGGTCGATGACCACGTGCGACAGTGCCGGGGCGGCCGGTGCCTTCACCGTCGACCATGCGTCATAGACGCCCTGGGCTGCCGCCGGGGCGGAGCCTGCAAGGCTGGCCGACAGGCCGATGAGGGCGGCCAGGATGGCGTGAGAGAAGAGTCGCATGGTGTTCCTTTCAGAAGCAGGGGCCCGGGGAGTCGGTATCGTTGGTCATTTTCCTGCACGGTGCCATACTTGGCCCGCCGCGCGGAAACAAATTATCGCCGAGCTTGTCCTATCGCGCAGGCCGGACAGAGCGTCCGCGCCGCCGGAGACAAGCCGCCAGGGAAGCGGCGCCCCGGACAATATTTCTTCAGAACAAAATTTTGCCGGGCGGGGCGGCGGAAAGACAGCATTGGAAAAACTGGTCAAGCGACTTGGTTTGGGCCTCATCGGCCTGGTTTTCTTCTGGGCACTGGATCGCATCAGCGCCAACGAACTGGCCAAGAGCAGCGTGCTCATGGCCACCGCCTTGCCCGGCATCGCCGGCGTGTTTCTGGTCTTGCCGTGGATGCGCGAACGGCCACGCTGGTTCTCGCGCGCGACGCTGGTGATCATCGGCGTATTCTTCCTGGATGCCGCCATCAAGGGTTTCCTGCGCGACTATTTCGGCCTGCGCCCCAATCCCATCCTGGTGCTGCAAGCCATCTTCAATACCAACCCGGCCGAGAGCAGCGAGTTCTTCCGCCATAATGGCCGCGACCTGGCCGAGGCGCTGGGCCTGCTGTTGCTGGCGTGGACCGGACTGTGGCTGGGCGAGCGCTGGCTGCGCCGGCGCGAGCAGGGACAGCCCGCCGCGCCCTGGCGCTGGCGCGGGCGGGCCGCCGTCGGCTGCTTTCTGGCGGTGTTCGTGGCCCTGCATTTCAATCCCACGATGGCTAAGGAAAATCCGCTGCTGTTCTGGCCCATCCGTTATCTCGACTATCGCGAGCAACTGGCCCAGGCCGCCAGCATGGAAGCGGATGTGGCGCGCAACATGGCGCATCGCTCCGACTGGCAGGTGCGTTATGCAGGACCGGAGCGCAACACCGTGGTGTGGATCATCGGCGAGAGTCTCAATCGCGCCAACATGTCGTTGTATGGCTATGAGCGTCATACCTCGCCGACGCTGGAAGCGATGCGCAAGGAGCTCATCGTGTTCCGCGACGTGGTCTCGTCGGAACCCGCCACCATGGCCTCGCTGATGAAGATGCTCACGCCGGCCGACCTCAACGATCCACAGGCCTGGAACCGCAAGCCCGATGTGCTGATGCTGGCGCGCGAGGCAGGATTCCGGATTCACTGGCTGTCCAACCAGCCGCCCAACGATGGCTGGCTGGGCCTGGTCTCGCGCCGGGCCGACGAGCAGGTGTTCATCAACAAGGGGGCCGGGCGCGGCGAAAACAATTTCGACGGCAACCTGCTGCCGGCGCTGGACACTGCCTTGCACGACCCGTCCCCGAAGAAGCTGATCGTGGTGCACCTGCTGGGCGCACATCCTACCTATGACATGCGCTACCCGAGCCAGTACGCACGCTTCGATACCGTGCGCGATGGCGTGACCGAAAAGCTGGAGGACGCCGACCGCTCGGCGTGGATACGCCAGCTGCGCAATGAGTACGACAACGCCATGGCCTACAACGACTACGTGGTCGGCAGCATGCTGAAGCTCACCATGAACGCGGCACGGCAGGACCATGCCAGCCTGCTCTTCAGTTCCGACCATGCACAGGAGGTGGGCCACACGCGCAATCACGCCGGCCAGTCGGTGAGCGACGCCACCGGCTATGAAATCCCGATGCTGGCATGGACCCGCTCCTTCACCGGCAAGAGCCCGGAGGACAAGGCGCAGCTCGAATACCGGCCCTACCAGACCGACCAGCTGGAGCACACCATCATGGGACTCCTGGGCGTGCAGTCACGCTACTACGACGCGCGCCACGACATCCTCAGCGAGCAGTTCGGCAGCGGCAATTTCCATCAGCAGCGGCGCATCAATGGCCAGCCTTACCTGCCGCGCACGGTGACCTACAACCAGACTCCCTGATCGCGTTGGAGAAGCGTGATCCGTGATGGAGCCGAGCGAAGCCGCAGGACGCGCCATGCGCGATCCTGACGGACGCGCGCGCTTCTCGTATCATGCTGCTTTGCATCGCACATCCCGCCATGTCCACTTCCTCCGCCATTGTCTTTCCCCGCCATGCCGTGATCATCGGCACCGGTGCCGTCGGTCTCATGACTGCCATCCACGCGCTGGACCAGGGCTTGCAGGTGACCCTGCTGGATTTCAATCCGGCCGGCAGCGAGGAGGCGTCCAGCTATGGCAATGCCGGCTGGCTCTCCTCGCATTCGGTGATCCCGCCGGTGGAGCCGGGGATGTGGAAGAAAGTCCCCGGCTATCTGATGGATCCGCTCGGTCCCCTGTCGATCCGCTGGCGCTACCTGCCGCGCCTGACGCCCTGGCTGCTGCGCAACCTTGCCAGCGCGCGCCGTGATCGCATCCGCACCACCGCACGCGCCTTGCGCACGCTGGTGGCCGATGCCCGCCGCCTGCATCTGGAGGTGGCGCAGCGCGCCGGTGTGGCGCACCTGATCGATACCTCGGGCGTGCTGCACGTCTACCGTTCGCGCCAGCATTTCGACAATGATGCTTTCGGCTGGGGTGTGCGCCGCGAGCTGGGCATCCAGTGGCAGGAGGTGGAAGGCGCGGCGCTGCGTGAACGCGAACCGGATCTGGATCCGGCCTTCGGCTTTGCAGTACAGGTCGACGAGGCCGGTCATTGCCGCAATCCTGCTGCTTATCTGCAGGCCTTGCAGGCGCATGTCCTGGCACGCGGTGCAAGCCGTGTCGAGGGCCGGGCCACGGGTTTCCGCGTGGAGCAGGGACGCTTGACGGCCGTGCTGACCGAACAGGGCGAGATCGCCTGCGATGCCGCCGTCATCTGCGCCGGTGCACGCTCAAAGGCGCTGGCGGCTGCCGCTGGCGATCAGGTGCAGCTGGAGAGCGAGCGCGGCTATCACGCCGTCATTGGCGGGCACGACCAAGAGGCGCGAGCGCGCACGCCGATGATGGTGTCTGAATTCAAGGTCATTGCGACCCAGATGGAAACCGGCTTGCGCATTGCCGGCCAGGTCGAGTTTGCCTCCTTCGAGGCGGCACCGGACTGGCGGCGCGGCGAGATCATGCGCGACATCGCCCTGAAACTCTTCCCCGGCCTGCCGCGCACGCTGCCGGCGGAGGACGTGAAATACTGGCTGGGCCGCCGCCCCAGCACGCCCGACGGCATGCCCTGCATCGGCCCGGCCAGCGCCAGTGCCGACATCATCCATGCCTATGGCCACGGCCACATCGGCCTGGGTTGCTCGGCACGCACCGGACGCATCGCCGCGCAGTTGCTGGCGGGGGAGGTGCCGGAGATCGACCTGGCACCCTTCAGTCCGCAGCGCTTCTGAGGGCCGGTCTCAGAAAGCGATATCGCCGGCCGCCGTGACGGTGGTGCGCACGCCATACGCCCCCAGATTGGACAGCGTGGCCTGATGATGGGCCACCACCTGATCCACTGGCAACACGCCGTTGGGCGCGGTGGTGTGTGCCCCTGCCGCCAGCGTTACCGGAAAGCCCAGCGCCAGTGCGCGACGCACGGTGGATTCCACGCAGAACTCGGTCTGCATGCCGCAGATCACCAGGCGGGTCACGTCACGTTCGCGCAGCAGCGATTCCAGGGCCGTCTGGTGGAAGGCGTCCGATCCGCGCTTGCGCAGGTAAAGATCCTCGGCCTGATGATGCAGCCCGTCCGCAAGTTGCCATCCGGCACTGTCGTGCTGCAAGCTGCCGCTGTCTTCGTGCTGCACGAAGATCACCGGTACACCTGCCGCACGTGCATGGGCCGAGAGCAGGTTGATGCTGGCAATCGTGGTCTCGCCGTTGTCGACGGCTTCAGGGCCGGCGCACAGGGCTTGCTGGACGTCGATGATGAGCAGGGCAGTGGTCATGGTGGCGAACGCCTTGAGAAGAATGCGCTAGGGTAACAGAGCCCCGGCCAAGCGGCCCCGCAAGGATATTGCCAGCCTGACACTGCGGCAATTTGTCCCATTTCATCGGTCCGGGGGCTTCGCTACAATGGGGTACTCCGAGTTATTCCATTTCTGCATCTATTCCCATGACTGCCCTGTTTGACCGCGTCGAAGGCTTCCTGCGCAAGGCATCCGGACTGCACATCCTGCTGGCCCTGCTGCTGGTGTGCGGCCTGCTGTGCTGGGCCGTGTGGGTATGGGCTACCGGTGAAGGCCGCACGCCGTTCGGCATGCTGGACTTCTGCATCACGCCGCCTGCGAAGTAAGCCTCCCATCGCTGGCATGCGCTGAGCGCATGCGCATGACCCCAGCCAGTTTCCCCGCGTTCCTGCACACCCGGCCTGAAGCGCCCTACAATGGCCGCTTCCCCGTTTTTCATCGGCCGCATGCCTGCTTCACCTTCCTCCAGTGCATTTCATCCTCGCCTGACCTTGCAGACGCTCACCCGTGGTGAGGGCTTGCTGGGCATGCGCGCGCACGGCCTGTTCGGGCCGCGTGGCGGCATGGTGACGGTGGCGCAGATCGACTGGGTCTATGGTGAGGGCGCGCAGCGCTGGAGCATGCCGGCCCCTGTGGGTCACCCCGATGACGAAGCCGGTTACACGCCGGCGCATGTCACGCGCAACCACGCCGCCGAGGCCGCGGCACTGGAGAGCATTCGCGAGATGGGCCTGCTGCCCTTGCGCGAGGATGCCTTGCAATGGCGTGCCGAGAATCCCCTGCATGACGCCGGTCTGCTCTGGACCCTGATGCTGGAAGACGCCTTCGGCGACTTCTGGGCCGACCAGGCCCCGCGTCTGCAGCAGCAGGGCTGGACCTTGCGCGTGCGGCCGGGGTTTGCGCATGAGAGTGTGCCGGTCACGGCGTGGCGCTTCATCGTCAGCAGCGAGACCGGTGAGCTCAGCGCGCGCGAGGTGGCCGCGCCCCTGCAGCCGCGCGCCTTCTCCAGCGAGATCTTCGACGGCCTCGACCCCAGTGGCCGCTGGCTGCTGGCTATGGGCATCGAGGTCGATGGCCAGACCCTGGATGTGGCACCGATGGTGGCCGACCTGTTGCGGCGCGACCCGCGCTGGGCCGATGCGCAACAGGTGGAGCGCATGGATCCGCATGCCGTGATCTCGCTGCGTGCACCGGGCGGCCGCCGTATCGATGCCATGGCCGGTCCGCTCAAGGCGGTGGTGCTGTCCTTGCTGGATCTGCTGGTGGACCTCAAGCGCAAGGACGGACCGCTGCAACTCTCGCCTTGGGATGCCCATCGCCTGCACAGCCTGCAGGCCGATCTCCAGCTGCTGGAAGGCGGTGCGCCGTGGCACATGAGCGGCGCTGCCGGCGTGCTGCAACTCGCACAGCGGCTGCGTGCCGCCGGCAGCGTTCAACCGGTGGCACCCCCGGCAGGATTGGGCCTGACCTTGCGCGGTTACCAGCTGCAGGGTGTGGCCTGGATGCAGTACCTGCGCCAGCATGGCCTGGCCGGCATCCTGGCTGACGACATGGGCCTGGGCAAGACGGCGCAGGTGCTGGCCCATCTGCTCATCGAACGACAGGCCGGCCGGCTCGACCTGCCCGCGCTGGTGGTGGTGCCGACCTCGCTGCTGTTCAACTGGCAGCAGGAAGCGCAGCGCATCGCCCCGGCCCTGCGCGTGCAGGTGCTGCATGGCGAGGACCGTGCGCGCCATGTCAGCGCCATTGCGCAGGGACAGGCCGACCTGGTGCTGACCACCTATCCGCTGCTGTGGCGCGATCTCGACCTGCTGCTGTCGCTGCGCTTTCACCTGCTGGTGCTGGACGAGGCGCAGACCATCAAGAACGCCGCTGCCCGCAGCACTGCCGCCGCACGCCGTCTGCACGCACGTCATCGGCTCTGCATGACCGGCACGCCGCTGGAAAACCATCTCGGCGAATTGTGGAGCCAGTTCCATTTCCTCATGCCGGGCTTCTTGGGGGATGCACGCAGCTTCGCGCGGCTCTGGCGCAAGCCCATCGAGCAGCAGGGCGAGACCGTCCGTGCGCGCCTGCTGGCCCAGCGCGTGCGCCCCTTCATCCTGCGCCGGCGCAAAGAGGATGTGCTGCAGGAGCTGCCGGCGCGCATCGAGATTGTCGAACGCCTGCAACTGCAGGGCCGCCAGCGCGAGCTCTACGAGAGCGTGCGCATCGCCGCCGACAAGCAGGTCCGCCGCGCGCTGGAACGGCGCGGCCTGGGCAGCAGCCAGGTGTCGGTGATGGATGCGCTGCTCAAGCTGCGCCAGGTCTGCTGCGATCCCTACCTGCTGAAGCAGGGCCGCATGCCGCGTGGACTGGAGCGCGCCAAGATCGAGTGGCTGCGCGATACCTTGCCCGCGCTGGTGGAGGAGGGGCGGCGCATTCTGCTGTTCTCGCAATTCACCAGCATGCTGGCCCTGATCGAAGCCGAACTGCAGGCGCTGCAATTGCCCTGCCTGATGTTGACCGGCGACACCGAACCGGCTGCCCGCAGCGGTGTGATCTCCCGCTTCCAGCAAGGTGAAGTGCCGATCATGCTGGTGAGCCTGAAGGTGGGCGGCGTCGGCCTGAACCTGACCGCTGCCGATACCGTGGTGCTGGCCGATCCCTGGTGGAACCCGGCCGTGGAAGAGCAGGCCATTGCCCGCGCACACCGGTTGGGGCAGACGCGCCAGGTGTTCGTTTACAAGCTGGTCATCGAGGGGAGTATCGAAGAGCGCCTGCTCGAACTGCAAACGCGCAAGTCGGCGCTGGCCGAGGGCATGCTGGGGCGCGATGACACCGCCACCATCAAGTTCGGCGAAGAGGAATTGCAGGCTTTGCTGGCACCGCTGGGGGCGGGCATTGCGGAAAAAATCCTGTCATAAGCGCGGCTGATGACTGAACAGCTTCATCATCAGCTCAGGCATTCAGGATTTCCACTCCGCCACCTCTTCCAGCGTGCGCCGTTCTGCGTCCACCGCAAAGCGTAGCGCGCACACCCCGGCCAGCAGCGCCAGGCATGCGCCCAGCGCATAGCCCGCTGCCACTGCATGGCGGTCACCACTGGCGATGAGCCAGCCCAGCAGCACCGGCGCAATGAATCCGCCCACGCCGGTCCCGATGGCATAGAAAATCGAAATGGCCATGGCACGCATGCGCAGCGGGAATACCTCACTGGCCGTCAGGTAGGCCGAGCTGGCCGCCGCCGAGGCCACGAAGAATACTGCGCTCCAGCACAGCGCCAGTGAACGCGCATCCAGCATCCCGGCATTGAAGGCCCAGGCCGTGGCGGCCAATCCTGCACCGGAGAGCAGGTAAGTGGCCGCAATCATGCGGCGACGGCCGATGCTGTCGAACAGATGGCCCAACAGCAGCGGCCCGAGCACATTGCCCAGCGCAAACGGGAAGATGTAGAGCGCCACGCGATGGTCCGGCACCTGGAAGAAGCGCGTGA
The DNA here is from genome assembly GCF_004367745.1 of Herbaspirillum huttiense. GTDB lineage: Bacteria > Pseudomonadota > Gammaproteobacteria > Burkholderiales > Burkholderiaceae_D > Herbaspirillum > Herbaspirillum huttiense. The sequence continues at coordinate 5,414,537 of NZ_CP037993.1, read as the reverse complement.
GCACCAGCGAGTAGGTAAAGAAGATGGCGTTGTAGACAAAGGCCTGGGCCACCATCATCAGGGCCACCATCACGCTGCGCTGGCGATAGCGATGCAGCAGCACGTGGGCGATCTCGTGCCAGGGCAGCATGCCGCTGCCTGCCGTACCACTTTGGGTCGATGCGCTCGGGGCGTGTTCCACGGCGGGCAGGGGGCCATGTTGCTGCTCGACCTCCGCTTCGATCCGGCGCACCACGGCTTCGGCTTCGGCGTGGCGGCCGTGCATGAGCAGCCAGCGCGGACTCTCCGGCACATGCCGTCGCACCAGCAGCACAGCCACTGCGAGCACGGCTCCCAGCAGGAAGCAGGCGCGCCAGCCCAGTGCCGCACCCATCACCTGCGGATCGAGGATCACCAGCGACAGCCCGGCACCCAGTGCCGCCCCGATCCAGAAACTGGCGTTGATGATGAGATTGACCCGTCCGCGCACGCGCGCCGGTACCAGCTCATCAATGGCGGAATTGATGGCCGCGTATTCGCCGCCGATGCCCAGGCCAGTCACGAAGCGGCACAGCGCCAGGAACAGGAAATCCTGCGCAAACGCGGTGGCCAGTGTCGCCGCCATGTACAGCATCAGCGTGAGCATGAAGAGCCGCTTGCGTCCCAGCCGGTCGGTGAGGCGGCCGAAGACCAGCGCGCCCAGCACGGTACCGGCGATGTAGAGCGAGCCGGTCCAGCCGACCTGCGCCGCATCGAGCGCCAGCGTATCGCTGCGCTCCAGCACGCTGCCCAGCGAGCCGACCAGCGTGACTTCCAGCCCGTCCAGCACCCAGGCCACGCCCAAGGCGATGACCACGCGCCAATGCCAGCGTGACCAGGGCAGGCGGTCGAGGCGGGCAGGGATGGTGGCGGATGGGGTGGCAATCATCGAGGGCTCCGTGTGCGAGACGAGGCGCACCGTGCAGTCTGCGCCTGAACGGCAGACCGCCCGCTGGCAGCGCGGGTTCCTGTGGATGAGCTTGGTCCCATGTGGCCGGGGGTGCCTCAGTCATTTCCTGATGGGCGTCAACCCATCCGCAAGCTACCATCGCCGTATTGCCATCAAACAACGAGGACGGGGAGGACATGGGCTGGTTCGATACCATCATGCAATACGCCATCTACGCCGCCCTGGCCATCTGTTCGGTCGGGTTGGTGGCAGCCATTGCATTGTTCATCGCGCTGGAACACCGCTGGCAGGACCGCGTGATGCAGGATGTGGAAGATCTGTCCGCGCGCAGGCAATCCGAACATCACGACAAGGACCTGCCCATTCATCCCTGGGAAGAACTGCGCAACCGCATCGGCGAGATGCAGATCGTGGCCGACGAGGCCGACCGTCCCAGTCCCTACAAGAACGTCGCCTGACGCTCTTCGTCTCGTCTCCTGCCTGCCAGGAGATGCCCGCACATTCCCTAACTTTCCCGCTTCTGTTGCCGGTACGCCAGCTGCGCCCGCGTGATGCCAAGCAGGCGTGCCGCCGCCGACAGGTTGCCGCCGGCCCGTTCGATGGCCTCGGCGATCAGGGTCTGCTCCAGCGCGGGCAGGGAGAGCGCGCCGCCTTCCTCCTTGCGGCCGCCGCGCCATTGCTGCACCGTCTCCAGCAGGCTGCCTTCAGGCTGATGTGAAGTTTCCTTCCTGCGCTCGCCCTGCCGCCCGGCGAGCGTGCCGGTCTCGCCTTCCCCTTCGCCCTGCAGGGCCAGCGACAGCACCTCGTCATTGAGCGTCTCACCGCTGATGAACATATGCGGCAAATCCAGCGGATGCCCCTGCGCCAGGATCACGCCGCGCTCGATCAGGTTCTGCAACTCGCGGATGTTGCCGGGGAAGCTGTAGTTGAGCAGCGCCTGCACCGCACGCTGCGTGAACCCGCGTACCGCAATCCCGTGGCGTTGCCCGTAGAACTTGAGGAAGTGATTCATCAACAGCGGAATGTCGTCGCGCCGCTCGCGCAGCGGAGGCAGGTGGATCGGGAACACGTTGAGGCGGAAGAACAGGTCCTGCCGGAAGCGCCCCTCCCGTACCGCCACCGCCAGATCCTCATTGGTCGCGGCCACCACCCGTACCTTGACCTTGAGCGGACGGGTCGAACCGACGCGTTCGAATTCACCCTCCTGCAGCACCCGCAGCAGCTTGCCTTGCGCCACCAGGCTCAAGGTTCCCACTTCATCAAGGAACAGCGTACCGCCGTCGGCCAGTTCGAAGCGGCCCGCGCGGGATTGCGTGGCCCCGGTATAGGCACCGCGTTCGACGCCAAACAGTTCTGTCTCGATCAGCGTCTCGGGAATGGCGGCGCAATTGATGGCCACGAAGGGCTGGCGTTCGCGCCGGCCGATCTGGTGCAGCATGCGTGCAAAGCGCTCCTTGCCCACGCCCGACTCGCCCGTGAAGAGTACCGTCGCATCCGTCGGTGCCACCCGGTTCAGCAGATGGCAGGCGGCGTTGAAGGCCGAGGAAGTGCCTACCAGCGCGCGCGTCAGATCAGCCTCCATGGCTTCCGCCGCTTCGGCGCTGAGCCCGCCGTGGCTGGCGGCGGCTTCGCCATCGGTGGCCAGCATGCCGCTGCCGACGAAGTCCTGGGCATTGAGGTAGCGCAGGTCGTCTTCGGCATCGCTCCACAGTTCGGCCGATTTGCCGATCACGCGGCAATGCGGCGTGCCCATGGCGCGGCATTCCACTTCGCGGAAGATCACCAGATGTCCCAGCAGCGTGCTGACATAACCGATGGCATAGCCGATCTGCTGCCAGCACGAGGGCGCGGTGGCGACGCCGTAGGCGGCCAGGTGTTCATCGGCTTCGCTGGAGTTGTGCCACAGGAATTCGCCCTCGTAGCGGCCACTGTCGGGGTCATAGCTGAAGCTGACCGGGATTACCTTGACCACCCCCTCCAGCGTATGCAGCCGGGTGCCGGCCATGAGGATGGTGGAGGGATCGGCCTCGGGCCAGCGTTCGCGCACCAGCTGCGCATCGCGTGCGCCGGAGATGTAGCCGGCGCGGGTCAGCAGGCCGCGCGCCTTGTCGATGCCGAGATTGTCGATCAGCTCGCGCCGCAGCGTCCCCATGCTGCGGCTGTGGATGAGCAGCATGCGCTGGTCATTGAGCCAGATGCGGCCGTCGCCGGGCGAGAAGAACAGGCATTCGCTCAGGTCCGCCAGGGTCGGATGGGCATCCACGCTCCAGCGGTCGGTGCTGGCCGAACTCAGCTGCACCGGGGCGGCGGCGCTGCCCTGGCTGCGTACCATCTCGGCAAGGGAAATACGCTGGGATGGCGGCATGGGCGAACTCCTGGCGGAAAGGGACAAGCGGGACGGGCGCGGGCCCGGTTCATCAAATGATGAAATTCAGTGGGCTGATGGTTGGCGAATTTGCGCAAATGCGCAAGCTGCACTGCATCAAGAACTCTGCTCCATCGCAGCAAAAATCTCTCCCGAAAACCTGCTCTGGCCGTCCCCGTCGCGGATGGATGAGCTTGCTGCGAAGCCGCATGGGATGGCGCGCAGCGCGGTGGCACAGGCTTTGCAGAATGGCTGCTGATCCGGATTCACCGGCCATTACCAAGGAGACCTGCATGTCCGCCCCATCCACCCCCTTGCTCGATCCTGCCCGCTGGCAACGCCACCTGTTCCGTGGCCGCTGGGAAGAAACCGCACACGGCACCACCGTCATCGAACCGGCCACCGGCGCACCGCTGACCGAGGTCGGCCTGGCCGGCGCGGATGACGTGGCCATCTCCGTCCAGGCCGCCGTGGCCGCTCAGGCCGAATGGGTGGCGGTGCCGCCGCGTGAGCGTGCCGAGATCTTCCGTCGCGCCGGCAACCTGTTCCAGCAGCACTTCGATGAGCTGGCGCGCATGGTGGCGCGCGAGACCGGCGGCGTGCTCTTCAAGGGCGAACACGAGGTGCGCGAAGCCATCACCCTGTGCCACCTCGCGGCCGGCATGCCGCTGCAGGCACAGGGACAGTTGCTGCCCAGCGCGCCGGGTCGCCTGAGCATCGCCAGACGTGCGCCACTGGGCGTGATCGGGGTGATCTCGCCTTTCAATTTCCCGCTGATCCTGACCTTGCGCACGGTGGCGCCGGCGCTGGCGGCGGGCAATGCGGTGGTGGTCAAGCCGGATGTGCGCACGCCCGTGTCCGGCGGCTTCATGCTGGCGCGCATCTTTGAGGAAGCGGGTTTGCCGGCCGGTCTGCTGCATGTGCTGCCCGGTGGCGCGGAGGCAGGCGAGGCGCTGGTGACGGCACCGCAGGTGCCGATGATCGCTTTCACCGGTTCGCCCGACGTGGGCCGCCGCATCGGCGAGCTGGCCGGACGCCATCTCAAGAAGGTCTCGCTGGAACTGGGCGGGGCCAATGCGCTGGTGATCCTCGACGATGCCGACCTCGACGTCGCCGCCAGCAACGCGGCCTGGGGCGCGTGGCTGCATCAGGGGCAGATCTGCATGGCAGCCAATCGCATCCTGGTCCATGCCTCGCAGGCAGCGGGTCTGCTGGAGCGCCTGGTGGACAAGGCGCGTCACCTGCCCGTGGGCGATGGGGCCAGCGGCCAGGTGGCGCTGGGCCCGCTGATCGATGCGCGCCAGCTGCAGCGCGTGCACGGGCTGGTGCAGGACAGCGTGGCGGCCGGCGCACGCTTGCTGGCTGGAGGCTCCTATGAAGGTTTGTTCTATCAGCCGACGGTGCTGTCCGGCGTGCGGCCCGGCATGCGCGTATTTGATGAAGAAATCTTTGGTCCGGTGGCCAGCGTCATCACGGTGGATTCCGAGGAAGAAGCCATCACCCTGGCCAACCAGAACCAGGGCGGACTGGCCGCCGGCGTGATCTCCGGTTCGCTGGCCCGCGCCATGCGGGTGGCGGGGCGCTTGCGCCAGGGCATGGTCCACGTCAATGACCAGACCGTCAATGACGAATGCGTGAACCCCTTCGGTGGTCCCGGCATCGCCGGCAACGGCACCAGCGTGGGCGGGCCGGCCGACTGGGAAGAGTACACGCAATGGAAATGGATCACCGTCAAGGAGCAGGCCACGCCGTATCCCTTCTGACTCCATCGCATGCGTGCCGCTGTAAAAAAACCAAACGATATAAATCATTATTCAAGGAGACCAGCATGACACTGCAAGACAAGACCATCGTCGTCACCGGCGTTTCTTCCGGCATCGGTGCCGAGACCGCCCGGCTGCTGCGGGTCCAGGGTGCCCGCGTGATCGGGGTGGATCGCAATGCACCGATCATCAGCGTGGAGGGTTTCGTGCAGGCCGATCTCTCCACCGCCGATGCCATCCATGACGCCGCCGCGCAATTGCCCGAGAAGATCGATGGCCTGTGCAACATCGCCGGTGTGCCCGGCACGGCCCCGGCGGACTTGGTTGCACGCGTGAACTATCTCGGCTTGCGCCATCTCACCGAGCTGCTGATTTGCCGCATGCCGCCGGGCAGCGCCATCGTCAACGTGGCTTCCATCCTCGGTGCCGAATGGCCGCAGCGGCTGGACCAGCACAAGGCGCTGGCGCACACCGCCGGTTTTGCGGCCGGGGCCGAGTGGCTGGCGCAGCATCCGGTGCCGCAGGAGCGCTGCTACCAGTATTTCAAGGAAGCGCTCATCGTCTGGAGCATGGCCCAGGCCCAGCCCTGGTTCCTGAAGCATTCGATCCGCATGAACAGCGTGGCGCCGGGCCCGGTGCTCACGCCCATCCTGGGCGATTTCGTGACCATGCTCGGGCAGGACCGCGTGCAGAAGGATGCCCATCGCATGAAGCGTCCGGCCTATCCGGACGAGATCGCTGCAGCCATCGTCTGGCTGTGCGATGACGGCAGCCGCTGGATCAATGGCGTGAACCTGCCGGTCGATGGCGGACTGGCCTCGACCTATCTCTGAATCCGACGCACGGCAAGCGACCCATCCGATAACAATACAAGGAGACACCATGAGAGAGCACCGACAGCCCGCCCGCCGGCGCGCGGCGCGGCTGGCACTGAGCCTGAGCCTGCTGCCCGCGCTGGCCAGCGCCTACGACCAGCCCGCCGTCAACATGGGCGGGACCAGTTTCTTCGACGGCGCACCGCTGCCCGGCGGTCCCGGCTTATACTTCGTCGAATACCTCACCTACACCAAGGCCACCAAACTGGTGGACAACAACGGCAACCGGCTGGGATTTCCTGCCACCCAGGACATCAGCGTGTTCGCCCCCATCAGCCAGTTCATCTACGTGCCACCGGGGGCCAAATTCGGCAACAAGCAACTGGGCTTCCAGGTGCTGGTGCCGTGGGTGGCCAATGCCAAGGTGGACGATGGTGCCAACAATGCCATCCTTCGCGGCAATACCGGCATTGGCGACATCAGCGCCGGCGTGTCTGTGCAGTACGATCCCGTCATGGGGGCGCAAGGGCCGCTTTATTCGCAGCGGTTCGAACTGCAGTTCATCCTGCCGACCGGGGCCTATGACCGCAATGCCACCGTCAATCCGGGCAGCAATACCTGGTCCTTCGATCCCTATTGGGCCGGCACGCTGTGGGCCAGCCAGAACCTGAGTTTCAGCTGGCGCCTGCACTATCTCTGGAATGCCCGCAACAACTCGCCCAATGCGGCTTTCGGCAACAACGTCAGCTCCACGCAGGCGGGGCAGGCGGTGCATGCCAACTTCTCCGCCGAGTACGTGCTCAATCCGGCGCTGACCATCGGCGCGGCCGGCTACTGGCTGCAGCAGATCACCGATACCAAGGTCAACGGCAGCGATGTGGGCGGGCGGCGCGAGCGCGTGGTCGGACTGGGGCCGGCGGCCATGGTGAGATTGTCCGAGCGCGACCTGCTGTTCTTCAACGTGTACCAGGAATTTGCCGTGCGCAACCGGGCCGAGAACAGCAAGTTCCAGATCCGCTACGACCATCACTTCTGATCCGGGCGCATTTGGCGCTGTCGTCAGCTGCGGCTCTGCCTGCTTTCCTACAGCAGGCAGAGCCGTTGTCCGCTTAACCGCCCGGTCCTCCGGCGTGATACTGCTCCCCGACAATGAAGGCACCCAAGGTGCCCGCGACAAGATGGGAGAACCGAATCATGCCAGCTACCGACCAATCCAGAACCGGCCAGCCTGCCCGCCAGCTTGAGCAAACTGACGATCCGATGCGCAAGCGCTTGCGTAAAACGCTCGCGGGTGGACGTTTGCCGCCGGTGGTCCGTCCGCCGCGCCAGCTGCAGCCTGCGCTGCAGATGTCCTCGCAGACCTGCGCGCCCGAGGTGCGCGTGCGTGCCGAGACCGGCCCTGCGCGTCCGGTAGCGAAGCAGGTCCAGCACGAGGAATACACCCAGCCCCTGCGCGCGAACCAGCGCCAGTGGACCTGATGGCGCGGCTTTGTATCACTTTCGGACTATCGGCTCGATAGGCAATGGCGATTGTTCCAGAACCCGGAACACTCAATTCTTTCCAGCGTGGTTTTTCTCCTGAGCGCTCTTCCGTAGACTTCAGTCCATCGATGAACGACATCGCAACGCAAGAAACGATGCGGTTCTAGAGAGTGAATGGTGTGAGCCGAACGACATCCCGGCTACCTGCATCACTGAACTGTAAGCAACCCTGCTGAAGTCCACTTAACGTATTCAAGGAGAAACATCATGTCCGCAAAGACCATTATCGCCGCCGTCCTGGCCCTGTCCGCTTCGTCCGTCGCTTTCGCTGAAGCCCAATACCCGGTTGACAAGCCTTTCGTCTCGCACACCACCCGCGCTGCCGTGAAGGCCGACCTGGCCCGCGCCCAGGCACAAGGCATCGCCAACCAGCCTGACTCGGTGTTCCCGGCCGTCAGCAACGCTGCTGCCAAGAGCGCCGTGCAAACCGCCGGCAGCGTTGCTGATTCGACCTACGCTGGTGCCTGATGCAGGGTGATCCGATGCGTGGACCGGCATGACCGGCCACGCATCGCGGTTCGCTGCATCGTCACTGATGTGAAGCAGAAGCCCCGGCACGTAAAACAAGAAAGAGGAATTCATCATGCTGCATCAACTGTTCTCGCGTAGTCTTTCCGTGTATCCACGGATCTACCTGCAATTTGCCGCTCTGGTCGGTTTGCTCATTGCCGCCGAGTTCAGCTTGAGCACCCTGTCCATGATGCTGACCCAGCGCGCCGTCTACCGCGTTTCGCAGCGCGTGCGCCACCGCCGTGAATTGCAGCGCCGTGAACGCTGTGCCGATTCCGGCGGCAATTGCTGTGCCTGAGCCTGGCTCAAGAATTTCGACATGAAAAAAGCGGCGCACCCACTGTGGGTGCGCCGCTTTGGTTTTTGGCGCCGATGCCGGGAACGGTGTGGGGGCTGAGGGCCGTTGTGAATGGATGGCTCCTGGACATTCGCTCAGTGTGATTCGTCCCAATGCGGAGGCGGCCGCATTGACGAAGGGCTCCATATTCAAGAATCGAGCAACTTTTCAATATCGATCCCCGCGAATGGCAATTCTGGCTCTGCGAACTGCCGGAGAATCGTCAGGTGCACATTGGCATTCACCTTGACTACATTTTCGAGGCGAATTTTTCCTCCCAATACGATAGCGGGCTCGAATCCATAGATTTCGTGCGGCTCAAGCGGACCTAGTTTGGCTCTGGCGCGTTCGAAGAGCGGCTGGCCGTTCTCATCGTCCATGTCAAGATTGGTCCGCTCACTGAACAAAAAGAGCGAACGGACGGAAGAATCCTGGCGTTCCTTAGTTTTTGTTTTCAATTCATTCTGGACAGCAGTGACCATATTGAGCACACAATGAATCGTGGCGCTGCATCCGGTCTTCTCACCACACAGATAGAGCTTGCCAAATGCAGTCCTTGCAATTACGCGGAACGCATCAATTTCATCCAATCCTGTGTCGGCTAGCCACTCATCAACGAGGTCTTCGTAGCCATCGGGGTCAACTGTACAAAAGAGGCCATTCGAATATTCGCACCATCCTTCTTGCTCCCAGTATTTCAATAACTGATCGGGCAGCTTGCCGCGCCATTTTTCAAGGCTTGCAGGGGGAACCGGCGAGCTCTTGGTAGCCTCGCCAAAGTTACTAATAAAATGCTCAAAGTCTTCGTCTCTCATCTCATTCCTTTGCCACGGCAAGGCTCCAATTTGACATTCATTTTTTGATTTCCACGACCGTTATCAATCGCATGCTGGGCTTCTCGATCCATCTCCTGCACCCTAGTCAGCGGCTTCTGCCCTGAATTCCGACTTCCAGGCGGCGTGTAAGCCTGGTTCCAGCTTGCTCCAATTGACTTGTTCACGTCAGCGCGGCCAATATTCGCAGTCTTGTGTTGCATCCAACCTCCGGCGACCATGTCTGGCTCATGTAAAGCGGCTAATTTCTCCATCAATTCTTTTGCACGAGTTCCGGCCCTTGTTTTCGCTTCGGTTGGGTGCATGCCGTCGTCACGCAGGCTGTTGCCAATACTCTGCGACATTTGTTCAAGGAGTCCTTTCCGATGGCTTTCTTGCGCCGCGCTGGCTGCCGGATTGCGCTTCATTTTCTTAAACGCATCCCTGGCCATCGCGTATTCGCTAGCTGTCAGACTATTGATCGCCTCCTCTTGACGTCTAAGTTGCTCCGCCATTTCTTTCAGAAACGCCTTCTGTTCCTCCTTGCTCATCCGCATGAATTGTTTCTTGTCATAGGGATGGAAGCAAGGCACTTTAAACGGTCGGGCCTTGACGGTGACATCCTTCTTTGGGTCCTTGGGCTTTGGGGGCCCAGGTGCAGTTTCTCTGGCGAGCTTGGCTTCGCGGGCAGCTCTGGAAGCTTCCTCTGTTTCCTTTGCCGACTTGGCTGCTTTGGCGAGTTCTTCTGCCTCATGCGCACCTTTGCCAACCCGGGATGCCGTTCCTGCACCCTTTGCCATACCAACTGCGCGTTTGGCGACCTTGCCAACGCTGGTGACCACCTTGCCACCCGGGATCATGCTCGCCGCAGCGATCCCCGCTTCAACGTAGTCGCCCTCGGCGGTATAGATGGCCGCATCAATCGCACCCGTGATGACCGACAAGCCTGGAACGAAACTGGCCACGCCCAGCAAGCCGTGCACCCAAGGACTCGACTTCTGCCAAAACGTTTTCTCGGCCGCAGTCTCTGCCTTGATGGCTGCGTTGGCGCCGCCACCGTGAGGCTCGATGTGCGTGAACGACCTGTCAGCCTGTTCGAGGATGACGCCTTTGGTCGTCATGACACTGCATCCCGCGTCTTATCGACCGGGTCGCAGGGCAAGTCGTTGAATTCAAGCCAGGCCTGATCAGCCAAGCGTGCAAGAGCGAGCGCAAAGTCGCGTCGCAACCGCTCGCTGGCGTCCAGCTGATTGACTAACGGTTCATTTTGGGAGACTGGGTGATACGGAAAAGCCCGCCGCAGAAGGCGGGCGTAGAGATAGTCCGGAAGCCGCTGTTCCAGACCCGGGGATGCTTTGGGCATGCGAAGATCCTGTGCTCATCAAGTATCCCTCCCTGATGCAACACTGGCCCGCATTGTAATGTTTCCATGTGGAAACTTGCAACTTCCGGATGACGGCTGCAGCTACGAAATGCTGAAGATGCGACCAAGGGGCAGCCTGCCCGGCAATGGTCCTGGCCCAGCCTGTATCAGCTGGCACCCCAGGCAAAGATTCAACTTGAAACAAAGGCCCGGGGGCGGCGCGAAACCGGACCCGGGCCTCCAAGGAGCAAGGTCACTGCCCAACGTTATATGACTAGTTCATCCGGTGTGCGCCGCTTTCCTTCGTACTGGCCGATCACAATGCAGCTGGCCATCCTCAAAGCCCGCGCTCCAGCAACTGCAACTCTTCACGAAAGGCAGGCTTCAGGCGATACAGCTGCGCCGGACGATGCGCCCCGCTCTCGAACTGTCCGTCCACCGGATCGAGCATGTCCATCTCGGTCATCTTGCGGCGGAAACTCACCTTGTTGATGCTCTCGCCCATCAGCACTTCGTAGACCCGCTGCAACTGCGGCAAGGTAAAGACATCGCCCAGCAGATGGCAGGGCAGCGACGAATACTGGCTCTTGCTGCGCAGGCGCGAGACGGCGGTGCCGATGATGTCGCCATGGTCGAAGGGCAGCGGCGGCAGGCGGTCCACGCTGTGCAGGCGGACCTCGTCTCGCTCGGCCTGGGCGATGGTGCTGGCCGGTACCAGCGCGTAATACGCAATCGAGATCGACCAGCCGCGCGGATCACGCGCCGCACCGGAGAAGGTGGCCAGTTGTTCCAGATAGGGCGCGGCGATGCCGGTCTTGTCCAGCAGCACGCGGCGCGCGGCATCGCGCGCATCGACGTCAGTGCGCGCATGAATGTAGCCGCCGGGCAGCGCCGCCACCCCCTTGAAGGGCGCATGTTCGCGCTTGAGCAGCGCCACTTCCAGCCCCTCGGCCGTGAGCGTGAGCAACGCCACATCCACTGTGCAGATCACCGGATCCATTTTTCTCCTCGCCTTGTCCAAGTCCGGGAAGTCTAAAGGTACTTAGTGTCATTGTGAATCTATTTGTTGCGATTCGAATCACGGATGACCTGCAAGCCATATTTAAAGCGCCAATCTAGTAAATTCACGAAATCTCTGTTAGTTGCAAAATTAAATTAAGTGGTCTACACTGGCCTTACCGTAACCCGACGCACTCCGAAAGGTGGACACCATGAAGCGCTCCCTGCATCTCCTCGTGATCGATCCGCAAAACGATTTCTGCGACCTGCCGACGGACTGGCTGCCGGTGGACCCGGCTACCGGCGGGATACTGCAACCAGCGCTGCCGGTGGCGGGCAGCCATGCCGACCTGCAACGCGTGGCGCGTCTGATCGACCAGGGCGGTACCGGCCTGTCGGCCATCAGCATCACTCTCGACGCCCACCACAGGCTGGACATCGCCCATCCCACCTTCTGGCAGCAAGCCGATGGTGCGGCGGTCACGCCTTTCACCCAGGTCGAGGCCGCGCAGGTCCGTGCCGGCACTTACCTGCCACGCGATCCGCAAGCATTGCCGCGCGCACTGGCCTATCTCGATGCCCTGGAAACCGCCGGACGCTATCGCCTCATGGTCTGGCCGGTGCACTGCGAGATCGGCAGCTGGGGCGGGGCGGTCCACGCCGATGTGCGCGCCGCCTACAACCGCTGGGAAGAACGCACGCTGGGCGTGGTCACCAAGCTGGGCAAGGGCAGCAACCCTTGGACCGAGCACTATTCCGCAGTGATGGCCGAAGTGCCGGATGACGATGATCCCGCCACCCAGCTCAACCGTGGCTTCATCGCCACCCTGGCGCAGGCCGATACCGTCTACATCACCGGCGAGGCGGGCAGCCACTGCGTGCGCGCCACCACCGAGCACATCGCCGCCAACCTCGACGCCGCCGGCCGTGCCCGGCTGGTGCTGGTGACCGATTGCATGAGTCCGGTGGCCGGCTTCGAGGCGCAGTACCGGGACTTCCTGGCGGCCATGTCACAGGCTGGCGTGCGCCTGGCCACTTCGGAGCAGGTGCTGCAGGAACTGCAAGCCAACGCCTGACCCCATCAACGTCTGAAAGGAGTGCCCCATCATGGCACCCGTCGTTCGCAGTCTGCTGGAAACCGATCTCTACAAATTCACCATGTGGCAGGCGCTGCTGCACAGCCATCCGGGTGCCCAGGCTGAATACACCTTCGTGTGCCGCAACCAGCCGCAATTCCCGCTGGCCGAATTGAAAGAAGAGGTGGAGCGCGAGCTGGATCACCTGTGCAGCCTGCGCTTCAGCAGTGATGAACTGGCCTATCTGGCGCAGTTGCGCTACATGAAGAGCGACTTCATCGATTTCCTCGCGCTGTTCCGCTTCCAGCGCAAGTTCATCGAGGTCAGCACCGAGGGCGAGCGCCTGTGCATCGTGGCGCGCGGTCCGCAGGTGCATGTGATGGGCTTCGAAATCTTCGTGCTCTACATCGTCAACGAACTCTATTTCCGCCGGATCGGCACGCCAGCGGCCGGGGCAGAAGCGCGCCGCCGCCTGCAGGACAAGCTCGCACTCCTGCACGCCTTCGCCGCTGAAGCGCCAGGCCGCCATCCCTTCGAGTTCTTCGACTTCGGCGTGCGCCGCCGCTACAGCGGAGCGTGGCAGGAGGAAGTGGTGGCCACGCTGGCGCGCGAGGTTCCGCAATATTTCAAGGGAACCTCCAACGTCTGGCTAGCGAAGAAGTATCAACTGGTGCCCATCGGCACCATGGCCCACGAATACCTGCAGTCCTACCAATCTTTCGGCGTGCGGCTGCGTGATTTCCAGAAGGCCGCACTGGAAGACTGGGTGCAGGAATACCGCGGCGACCTCGGCGTGGCCCTGACCGACGTGGTCGGCATGGATGCCTTCCTGGCCGACTTCGACCTGTATTTCGCCAAGCTCTTCGATGGCCTGCGGCACGACTCCGGTGATCCCTTCGAATGGGGCGAGAAGGCGCTGGCGCACTATCGCAAGCTGCGCCTGGATGCCAACACCAAGCGCCTGGTGTTCTCCGATGGACTGGACCTGCCGCAGGCGCTGCGCCTGTACCGTCATTTTTCCGACCGTGCCATGACCGGTTTCGGCATCGGCACCAACCTCAGCAACGACACCGGCATCGCGCCGCTGAACATCGTCATGAAGCTGTCGTCCTGCAATGGCCAGGCCGTGGCCAAGCTGTCCGATTCGCCGGGCAAGACTTTGTGCAAGGATGAAACTTTCCTGGCCTACCTGCGCCAGCTGTTCGGCATCGCTGCGCCGGCCACCCCTGCCTGAGCCGCTGCGGCGGCAGAAAGGATGCATCATGCTTCGCATCGCCATCGCCCAATGCAATCCCACCATCGGTGACTTCACCGGCAACCTGGCGCTTCACCTCGATGCCCTGCAGCGCGCCGCCCGGGCCGGTGCCGACCTGGTGGTCTTTCCAGAACTCTCGGTCTGCGGCTACTACCCCGGCGATTTGCTGGAAGAAGCACGCTTCCTGGCGCAGGCCGAGCAAACTTTGCAATCGGTCATCGACGCCACCCGCAGCCTGCCCGGACTGACTGCCGTGATCGGCGCGCCGCGCCGCAATCCCGGCCCCGGCAAGCCGCTCTTCAATGCCCTGCTGGCGGTGCGCGAGGGTGTGATCGTGGCCGAGTATCACAAGCAGTTGCTGCCGGTGTATGGCGTCTTCGATGATGGCCGCCATTTCGAGGCGGGTCCGGAGACGGCCTGTGTGTTGCCGGTCAAGGGCATGCGGGTCGGCTTCCTGATCTGCGAGGATGGCTGGAACGACGACCTGCGCAGCTATCGCGTCAATCCCTTCGAGAAGCTGGCCCAGGCCGATGCGCAACTGGTGGTCTCCATCAATGCCAGTCCGTCGGATGTGGGCAAGCGCAGCCAGCGCCACGCCCTGTTCCAGGCCGCCTGCCTGCGCCGCCAGATGGCGCTGCTCTACGTCAACCAGGTCGGCGGGCAGGACCAGCTGGTGTATGACGGCGGCTCCTTCGCCATGTCGCCGCTGCAGGGACTGGCCTTCGAGGCGGCGCGCCTGGCCGAGGATTTCCAGGTCATCGCCTTCGAGAGCGGACGCTTCCTGCGCAGCGACGGTGTGGGCGAACCGGTCCGCGCAGACCAGACCCTGGCCACGCCCGAATTCCAGCGCCGCCAGATCCTGCTGGGCCTGCGCGACTATGCGCGACGTTGCGGCTTCGGCAAGGTGGTGGTCGGTTGTTCCGGTGGCATCGATTCGGCGCTCACCATCGCGCTGGCCGTGGAGGCGCTGGGTGCGCAGAACGTGGTGGCGGTGACCATGCCGTCGATGTTCTCCAGCACCGGTTCGGTCGATGATTCCGAAACGCTGTGCCAGGCGCTGGGCGTGACGCTGTTCCGCCATCCCATTTCCGATCTGGTGCGCGAGTTCGAGGACGGTTTTGCCAAGGCCTTCGGCGCACCCCTGCGCGGGCTGCCGCTGGAAAACCTGCAGGCCCGCGTGCGCGGTGCCATCCTCATGGAGTATTCCAACGGCTATGACGCGCTCCTGCTGACCACCGGCAACAAGAGCGAGATCTCGGTCGGCTACTGCACCCTGTATGGCGATACCAACGGTGGCCTGGGCCTGATCGGCGATCTCTACAAGACCGAAGTTTATGCCCTGGCGCGCCACCTCAATGCGCAGGCCGGCCGCGAGATCATCCCCGCGGCCATCATCGACAAGGCTCCCTCGGCCGAACTGGCCCCGGACCAGCGCGATACCGACAGCCTGCCGCCTTACGAGGTGCTCGACGAGATTCTCAAGTGGCACATCGAAGGCAGCCGCCTTCCTGCCGATGAAGCCCTTGCGGCAAGCCGCGCAGTCGAACAGCTCAGCGGAACCGAAACCGGGGCAGCACTGGTCGAACGCATCTGCCGCATGGTGGCGCGCAACGAATACAAGCGCCGCCAGTCGCCGCCAGTGATCCGGGTGCGCGCCCGGGCCTTTGGCAGCGGAAGGCAGATTCCGATCGCAGTGCGCTATTGAGGCGCTGGCCGTCATCCGTCATCCGTCATTCAGGTGAGCGGCCGTTCGACCCTGTTGATAAAAATTAAGGAAAGCGCATGCCCGTCCTGACTCCGCAATACGATGCCGCCGTGGTGATCGGCCGCTTCCAGCCCGTGCACAACGGCCACCTGCACCTGCTGCATCACGCGCTGGAGCGCGCGGCCACGGTGATCGTGGTGCTGGGTTCGGCCTTCCACGCCCGCAACACCAAGAACCCTTTCACCTGGGAAGAGCGCGCCGCCATGATCGCCGGTGCCATGCCGCCGGGCCAGCGTGAACGCCTGCGTTTCGTCGCCACCCGCGATTACTACGACGACCGCCGCTGGTCCGCCGAAGTGCGCCGCCTGGTCGCGGCCCAGACCGATCCCCAGGCAAGGGTGCTGCTGGTCGGCCACTTCAAGGATGCCTCCAGCTACTACCTGCGCCACTTCCCGCAATGGCAGCTGGAAACCCTGCCGCGCGCCGGCGACATCGATGCCACCGACATCCGCAACGTCTGGTTCGAGGCCGAGGACCTGGAAGTCAGCCTCGACGTTCTCGACACGATGGTGCCGCCCAGCGTGCGCCACTACCTGCGCGCCTGGTCACTGCTGCCGCATTACGCCGCCCTGGTGGAAGAACATCGCCAGTTGCGCAAGTATCAAGCGGCCTGGGCTGCGGCACCTTATCCGCCGGTCTTCACGACAGTGGATGCCGTGATCCGCGCGGCGGACCACGTGCTGCTGGTACAGCGCAAGGGCTTTCCGGGGCGCGGGCTGTGGGCCATCCCCGGCGGTTTCCTGGACCAGCGCGAGCGCCTGATGCAGGCCGCCCTGCGCGAACTGGCCGAGGAAACCAACCTGGCCGTGCTGGATGTGACGCTGGAAGAGGCCCTGGTGGACGTCAAGATTTTCGATCACCCCGACCGCAGTGCGCGCGGCCGCACCATCACTCACGCTTACTACTTTGACCTGCGGCTGGAACAACTTCCCGAGGTCGAGGCCGCCGATGATGCGGCCCAGGCGGTGTGGACACCGATTGCACAACTGGCGGCGATGGAGGCGAGCTTCTTCGATGATCACTTCCATATCCTCGATACCTTCCTCAACCTCACCGGCAGCGAGTGAGACCATGGCCATCTCTGAAGCTGTCGACACCACCGAGGCCATCGCACCGGATAGTCCGGCGCTGCCCGACCTGATGCCCGCCGCCCTGCAGCAGCTGCTGGAAAACCGCCTGCCACGCGTGATCCGGCGCGAGCCCGACCAGGACGATGCAAGGCGCTGGCGGCGCTGGGAGATCGGCGGGCGCACCGTGCAGATCGCCCAGCCCGTGACCTTTACCCCCTATGCCTCGGCGCAACCATGCTCGGCGCGCTGCCGCTTCTGTTCCGAAACGCTGGACGATGGCGGCCCGCACGCCGCAGCGCTACGACCCGGTCCGCAGTACGGCGCACAGCTCCGGCAAGCGCTCGCTGCGCTGCGCGGGCTGCCGCTGTCGTGGTCGCTGTCGGGACTGGAGACCACCGATGACGCCGGCTGGATGCTGTCCATGCTCGACGCGCTGCAGGAGCACGCGCGCCAGTCACCCGTGCAGGGCAGCGTGCTCTACACCAATGGAGCCGGCCTGGCCACGCCGCTGGGCGCGGAGCTGGTCACGCGCCTGCAGGCTTTTGACCTGGGCTGGGTGGAACTGTCGCGCCACCATCATGAGGCCCAGGCCAATCAGGCCATCATGCGTTTTCGCAGCGGACAGGCGGTTGCCACTCAGGCCGGCATCGACGCCACGCTCACGCAACTGGTGCCGCAGTTGCCGGTGAAGCTGGTGTGCATCGTGCAGCAGGGTGGCATCGATGGCGTGCCCGCGCTGAAAGCCTATCTGCGCTGGGCGCAACAGCGCGGCGTGACGTCGGTGATCCTGCGCGAGTTCTCGCAACTCGGACCGCAATACCGCAACAACGTGACGGCCCGCTACATCGGCGGCGCGCGCATCGATGTGGCGGCGTTGCTGGCAGCCTGCCTGGCCGATCCGGAACTGAGCGCCGAAGCGCAACCGGTGCACGCCACCTCCGGCTACTACTTCTGGAACGTGGTGTTGCACTGGCGCGGCATGCAGCTCACCTTCGAAGCCTCGGACTATGTGCGCATGCATGCGCGCCATGCCAGCGGACGCATCTACAAGCTGGTGTTCCATGCCAATGGCCGCCTGTGCGGCGGCTGGAATCCCGAACAACACGTGCTGCTGGAAACCACCGGTGCCGCCCCCATGCGCAGTCGCGCGGTGCAGCCGTTGCAGCTGCTGCGGAGCCCGTGATGAACGACAACAGCTGGCTGCACCTCAGCAGGCAGGACCCGGCCTGGACCCTGCCGCAGGAGCTGGCCGAGACCGATCCCTTCGGCGCGCGCGATTGCGGCTGGGTGGAGCAGATGCAGCCGTTCATTGCGCACCTGTGCCCGCCTGACGGCAAGGTGCTCGATCCCTTCTGCGGATTTGGCAGCACGCTGGTCGCCGCGCACAGCGTGGGCCGCGCGGGCATCGGCATTGAGATAGATGGCCAGCGCGTGGCATTGACGCGCCAGCGGCTGCAGCGTCTCGGGGCCGATGGTCCGCCACAGCAAGTGTTGCAAGGCGATGCCACGGCGCTCGCGCATTCGCTGCCGCCGGTGGACCTGGTGTTGAGCAACCTGCCTTACTTCGGCTGCCAGTGGCCGGACGCCTCCGACGCCGCGCACGCTGGACAGCTTTACGCCAGCCAGACCTACGCCGCTTTCCTCGGCATGCTGGAGCGCCTGCTGCGCGCATTGCGCGACTGTTTGCGTCCCGGCGGCTGGCTGGTGCTGTGCGCCGAGAATCTGCGGGTGGGCGAGCAGTTCGTGCCGCTGGCCTGGGATCTGGCGCGGCTGATGGCGGACCGCTTCCGTTTCGTCGAAGAGCGCATCCTGATCTATGACCGCGCCAGTGCGCCCGAGACGCCCGGCCAGCTGCGCAGCAATCGTTCGCACGAATACGCGCTGATCGCGCGCCATCTGCCGCACGCCATTGATACGGAGCAGACTCTTGCCGTACTGCAAGCGCTGCAGTTGGCGCATCCGGGGTTCGTCCTTTACGGCAGCTTTGCCCGCTGGCTGCAGGATTTGCCGTTGTCGCAGGCGCCCGCCGATGCGGATCTGTTGCTTCCCGACGATCCGCGACTGGTTGCTGCCGTGTGCCACTGGCTGGAACAGCAGGGCTTCGCGCTCACCTGCTGGGGCGCACCGTTCTCGGCCGCCATGGCCGGCTCCGCTGCGGCCGTGCTCCCGGAGCGCCACTACCTGCGCGCCGTGCGGCTCGACCGTGCGGGCCGGCAGGTGCGGCTGGACCTGTGCCTGCGCGATGCGCAGCACGATGTGGCAACTGTTCTTCCGCATGCGGTTTTCCATCACGGCTTGCTCCTGATGCCGCCAGCGCTGTTGCAGGGCCCCGGCTGAGCTGGTGTGATCACTGCGCCGCATCGTTTATTCATCGCCTGTCTACCCGCTTTTACTGCGCCTCATGCCAAAATGGCATGGGGCGCTGCTCATGCCATTTCGGTATAGTGGCTGCGTTCCAAAGGAGGGTCGCCGCCAGGCACAACGTGGTCGGCACCAAAGACAAGCCGCCGGATCAGCGCGGCAAGCCAACGGGGTAGGGAAGATGGAAATCAAATGGGTGGAGGACTTCCTCTCGGTCGTCGATACGCTGAACTTCAGCCGCTCGGCCAAACTGCGCAATGTCACGCAACCGGCCTTCGGCCGCCGCATCCGCTCGCTGGAAACCTGGCTGGGCGCCGAACTGTTCGATCGCTCGTCCTATCCCTGCGCGCTCACGCCGGCTGGTGAATCCTTCGTCCCGATCGCCAAGGAAATGCTCAACCAGTCGATGCAGGCGCGGCTGGTGCTGCGCGGCCAACTGGCAGGGGCGCAATCCTCGGTACGCTTTGCGATGCCGCACACGCTCTTGCTGACGGTGTTCCCCAAGCTGCTGTCGGAAATCGAAAAGACCATCGGCGCCATCGCCACCACCGTCATGGCCGGCAACGTGCACGATGCCGTCATTGCCCTGGTGGAGCGCAACTGCGACCTGCTGCTGTGCTATGACCATCGCCAGCAGGGCATCGCCCTCGATACCGAACGCTATGCCGTGCTTTCGCTGGGCAAGGAGCCGCTGCGTCCCTATGTCAAGACGCTGCCGAGTGGCCAGCCCAAGTATGTGTTGCCGGGTACGCCCAATGATCCGCAACCCTTCCTCAGTTATTCCCCGTATTCCTCGCTCTCGCGCATCGTCGAGAAGGCCCTGCATTCCAGCCCGCGCCGCGTGCACCTGTTCCGCCGCTTCGAGACCGACCTGGCCGAAGGCTTGAAGAGCATGGCCGTCGAAGGCCACGGCATCGCCTGGCTGCCGGCCAGTGCGGTGTCGCGCGAGATCGCCGAGGGCAAGCTGACCCTGGCCATCGCCCCGAACGACAGTGAAGCGCTGGAGCAGGGGCTGTGGTGCGACGAGATGGATATCCGCGTCTATCGCCGTCTGGATGGTGCCAATCCGGACATAGACCGGATCTGGAACTATCTCAAGGCCGAGCACGGCACGCCGTAATTTTTCCTGCATTTTTTGAAGCCAAGGTCCCGCATGAAATTTCTCACCAACCAGCAGGTCAGCGAACTGCTGACCACCGAAGACGCCATCGCCTCCATGCGCGAGGCCTTTGCCCACGCCGCCGAGGGCGCGCACCAGGGGCGCGTGCGCACCAGTGCCGCCAATGGCGTGATGCTGTCGATGATGGGGGCGGTCATTCCGTCGGCGGGGATCGCCGGGGCCAAGGTCTACACCACCATCAAGGGCCAGTTCAAGTTCGTCATCCAGCTGTTCTCCAGCGAGACCGGCGCACCGCTGTGCACGCTGGAAGGTGACGCCATGACCGGCCTGCGCACTGCGGCCGCAACCGCAGTGGCCTGCGATGCGCTGGCCCGCAGGGACGCCGCCACCCTGGCGGTGATCGGCACCGGCGTGCAGGCGCGTTCGCACATTCCGGCGCTGCTGCAGGTGCGGCCGTTCAAGGAAGTATTGATCGCCGGCTTGTCGGGCCGCGAAGCCCTGGCCGAGGAAGTCACGCGCACCCTGGGCGTTCCGGCGCGCGTGGTGAGCATCGATGAAGCCGCCGCCGCAGCGGACGTGCTGGTCACCGTCACCCGTTCAGCCACGCCGCTGTTCGATGGCAAGCTGCTGCGTCCGGGGACTTTCGTCGCCGCCGTCGGTGCCTCCAAGGCCAACGTGCGCGAACTGGACGACATCGCCATCGGCCGTGCTGCCGCGTTGTTCGTGGAATGGAAGCCACAGGCGCAGCAGGAGGCCGGCGACCTGGTGCAGTGCGCACCGGGCGTGTTCGCGTGGGACAAGGTGATGGAACTGGCGCAGGCTGTCGATGGCAGCATGCCTTATCAGCGCCGCGACGAGGACATCGTCATCTACAAGGCCATCGGCATCGGGCTGGAAGATGTGGCGCTGGCAGGGCTGGCGTATCGCAAGGCGTGCGCGCAGTACGGCTGGTAAGCCGGATCTGGCGGGATGAAAAAAGGCGCTGCGGATTTTCCCGCAGCGCCTTTTGTTTGGGGCAGCCTCGAATCAGGCAGTCACTTTCTTGTTCTTGGCGGCTGCTGCCGGTTTGGCCCGCAAGGCGGTGGCGGTGGCGATGAGCACGACGGCGATGCCGGTCACGGTGCCCACGGTCACCGGTTCATCCAGCAGCAGCCAGGCCCACAGCGAAGCCGTCATCGGCACCAGGAAGGTCACGGTGATGGCCTTGGTCGCCCCTTCAGATGCAATCAGTTGGAAGAACAGTGCGTAAGCGATACCGGTACAGACCACGCCCAGCACCAGTACAGATAACAGCGCAGGCAGGGTACCCGCCTGCAGCGCATGCGGCATCGACGGCGCAGCCAGCGGCAGCAGGCACAGGGCAGCGGCGAACTGGCTGCCGGTGGCCATGGCGATGGGCGGGATGCCGCCGGCGCGCATGCGCGTGAAGGTGGCCGCAAAACCATAGCTGACCGCCGCACCCATGGCCGCCAGCACCCCGGCGATCACCAGCGCATCGACCGGTGCCGGGCCGATGCCGACCAGCACCGCCACGCCGACCAGGCCCAGCACGAAGGCCCCGGTACGCACCAGGCTCAGCCGTTCGCCCAGCAGCAGGAAACCGAACATGGCCGTGAAGATCGGTGCCAGCGAATTCATGGTGGCCATGTAGGCCGAGGGAATGTGCAGCGCCGACCAGGCAAACAGCGCGAAGGGCAGGGCGGTATTGAAGATGCCGATCACCAGGTAGGGCAGCCAGTTGCGTCGCCACTGCAGCGGCACCCCGCGCATGCGGGCAAAGGCCAGCAGCGACAGCGTGGCCAGCGAGGCACGGCCGAAGGTGGTCAGCATGGGGCCGAAGACCGGAGCGGCGATGCGCATGAGCATGAAGCTGGTGCCCCAGATGGCAGCCAGCAGCAACAGCTTGGCAATGTTGGAGGAAGACATGGATGTGGGCGGCAGGTATGGCCAGTGGGAGGTCGATTGTACGGCCACTTCCTCGAGCCGTCCCGGTACAGTTGGCAGCTTTGTACCGGGCCACTTGACCGCAGCGCAACAGTCACCGGGGAGAATGAGGAAGAACTGTGCATGGCACCGTACCGGGCCACCTGCTAGGCTTGCCAGCCTGACACTTACTGTACGGGAGCCTGCATGCTGACGATCTACGGCCGTGACAATTCCATCAACGTACGCAAGGTCCTGTGGGCCTGCAGCGAGCTGGACATTGCCTTCGAGCGGCAGGACTGGGGTATTGGTTTCAAATCGACCAGCGAGCCTTCCTTCGTTGCCATGAATCCCAATGCGATGGTGCCGGTGATTGATGATGATGGCTTCGTCCTGTGGGAGTCCAACAGCATCCTGCGCTATCTCGCCGGGCAATACGGTGACGGTGCGCTGTATCCGAAGGAACCGCGTCTGCGCGCACGCATCGACCAGTGGATCGACTGGCAGGCCAGCGACCTCAACCGCAGCTGGAGCTATGCCTTCATGGCGCTGGTGCGCAAGTCGCCCGAGCATGGCGATGCGCAGCAACTGGCGGCTTCCATCGCTGGCTGGACGCGCTTCATGCAGGTGCTGGAACAACGGTTGCAGCACAGTGGCGGTTTCGTGGCGGGTCCTGCATTCACGCTGGCCGATATTCCGGTCGGGTTGTCGGTCAATCGCTGGTTCGGCACGCCCTTGGAGCATGCGCCCTTGCCGGCCGTGGCAGCGTATTACGAGCGCCTCAGCGAGCGGCCCGGCTTCCGTGCCTACGGCCGCAACGGCATGGCCTGATGGCGGCGGGCGCGGTACACTGCGGCCTTGCGCATGCGCGCCCATTTCCGTCCTGCAGGTTCACCATGGCCACCCGAAAGAAAAAACTGCTCTTCCTTGCCGCCTTCCTTGGCTGTCTGCTGCTGGCCAGCGTTCCCTTGTGGACTTTGCTGTTTTACTGATTTGTTTTGATTGCTTGCGCCTGCTCGAAATCGTATCAGGCGTTACTAAAAATCCTTCCAGGATTCGCTCTTCTTTTGTGCCCGATGCGGGCCGATGCGTCTTGCCCCGGCATGATGTGCGGCCTTGCTGCGGCACCGGCTGAAGGCTTCTTTCGGATTCTCTTCTTCGCGCTGCGGCTGATGTCATCACTGCAGAGGAGGAGCGTGTGCCACAAGCCTTCATCACCATCGGGGACAGGACCAGCCACGGCGGCACGGTCATCTCCGGCGATCTCACTTTCATGGTCCACGGCAAGCCGGTGGCGCGCGTGGGGGACCAAACGGTCTGTCCCCGGTGCCAGGGGACCTTCGCCATCACTACCGGCGCGGGCGACATGTTCTCGCTCGGCGCGGCCGTGGCACGCCACGGTGACCGCACCGCCTGCGGCGCCACCCTGCTGGTGCGCAGCTGATGGCGGCCGACATCATGAAGCGACTGGCCGAGGCCAGGAAGACCATGCCGGCACTGCAGCTGTACGTCCTCGTGGACGGACTGCACTACGAGTCCTGCACAAATGCAGCGCTACGGGAGGGACCCGGCGTCATTGCGCTCTTTGCCGACACTGTGGATGCCCATCTGGCGCCCGCCGGGCCCTGGCTGCTGGCGGTCGAGAAGCTGTCCCCTGCGTTGCTGGAGCAGATCAGCCGCCTGGAAGCGATTGCTCCGGCGGTTTCCTGGATCATTGGCCCGCAGGATCTGCAGGGCCTCGCGCAACTATTGCGCTTGTGCATGCAGATGGGCTTGCCCGACGGACGCACTGCACTGCTGCGTTTTTGGGATCCGCGTGTGTTGGCCGCAGCAGCGCGTGACCTGAAGGCAGCGCAGCGCCACACGCTCTTCGGTCACCTGTTTGAATGGCACCTGTTGCTGGATGGCCGCCGGGTTCATATCGGGAGGCCGACATGATCCGCCTCGATGAAGACGACCTGGCGCGTTTGCGTGCCCGTGATACCGAACACTTCATTGCTGCCGTGGCCGACCAGTTCCTCTCCGAGCGTGGCGACCTGCAGCGCGTGCCGGGCCGCAGCGAGGTAATCCGGCGCATGCGCGAGGCCTATGAGCATGGTCTGTCGCTGGGCTTCGGTGCGTTGTCCCACCTGATCTACATGATGTATCTGTCAGCCGATTGGCCGGGCCTGTTCCGTCGTCCGGGTACCGTGCGTTACCTTCGCCGCCCGGGTGCCACGCCCGAACAAAGGCTCGATGACATGATCGCCGTTCTGCACAAGCTGGCCGCGCCGCAAGATGAGGAGCGCAAATCATGATCGCTCCCGTCGTGGCGGTACCGCTGATCAGCAGCGAGATTCTTGGATGGATAGGGCTGGGTGCGTCGGCGGTCGCAGCCGGTACCGGGGCGGCCATCTACAGCAGTTCGCGCAGGGCCGAAGAGGCCAAGTCCTCCCCATTGAGTCAGGCCGATTTACTCAAGAAAGATCAGTCCTGCAAGCGCTGTCCGCCCGCAGCGGGGAGCCTGGTACCGCGCAACTGGCACATGTCTGAAGAGGCAAGGGCCTATCAGGCGCGCGTGACCGGGTTTGCACCCTATACCGAGTGGGCCTTCGATGACATTGATTTCGATGGATTCCAGCCGGCTCCGTGTCTGCTGCAAGAGGCCAAGGCGCGGTATGCCCAGTTCTTTGACCAGAAGACCAGCCGGCCAAAGTCTTTTTACGTCAACAAGGGATACCAGAACCTGCTCAGACAGGCCAAGGCGCAGAGTGGCACCGTCTTGAAGTCGCCGCCGGCTCGTTTGCACTGGTATGTGCAAGACGAGCCAGTCTTTCGTCACCTAAGAGAGGTATTCATCCTTAACCGATTTCCCATCCACATTGTCCACTTGCCCTGACCATGAATCTCGATATCAAATTTGCTTTTGTTTCAGCACTGGATACGCTGCCGGACAGCTCGGAACATTTTTCCATGCTGTGGAAAGTTGCACTTCTGCTCGAACCCATCGGCATGCCGCTGGAAGATTGGTGCCCGCCTGCTGATACGCCAGAAGACGCTCGTCGTATCCAGGCATTTGAAAGAGAGGGCCCCACGCGCGCCGCACTGGCCATCGTCGCAGAGAATGAACGGCAGGAACCTGCCGACCATTTCCGCTACTTGGGGACATGGAACGGCTACGAGGAGGAGGGTGGTGCGGCGATCCTTCTTGGCTTGACGCTGGCCGACGATCCTGGCAATTCGACCTTCCTCTTGCAGGCGCAAGCGGTTCCTGCGCTTTGTCGGAAGGCCAATCTGATCGAAGTTCTGACCGGACTCTCACTGCAATGGCAGCCCCCCTTCATCGCCGTCGACCCAGGCAGTTATGGGATGCGCCACAAGGTCTTCTCCGATCGCCCCGGCGCCGGATGGCTGCTGTATCTGCCAGGCAGGATCACGCGCGCCCAAGTCCCCGAGGCCGCCGAGCTGCTGCCGGTATTGAACGAGGACGGACAGCAACGCGGCACGATCATCGTCTCGGTGGCGGGCGATGCGTTTGACGATGAAAACCCCGATCACATCCAGGCCGCCAACGCCATCGAAATCCGCCTGGCTGACCAGGACCTGTTGCCGCGCTACGCTGCCCTGTAACCCTCACGCAAAAAAAATCCCCCGGGTCCGACGACCAGGGGGCCAACATCATTTCATCGCGATTCAGGCAGACACACACCAGGCGGCACCGGACACGGTGCCGTCCCGCTCGCTCAATACGGCAGCCGATGGGGCGGCAGGCTGGCACGGCTGGCCAGCGGATGATGCCGCCAGCGCGCTTCGGCCAACAGGTAGATGCCCGTTGCCGACAACGCAACGGTCACCAGCGTAGAGAGAACGGCAGTCAGCAGGAAGGTGGTGAACATGATGATCTCCTCAAGACGACTTCATCTTAGGAGAAAGCACCTTGCCTGGCTCTAGTGATTTTCCCTAGAAAACAAACAAGCCGCTCAGGGAATCCCTGAGCGGCTTGCAGACCGGCAATGCTGTCATCCTGTCATGCTGCCAAGGCAGCAAGCCCCGCAGCACGATGCTGCATCAGTGCATCAATAACGTTCCAGCCAGTGCGCGTAAGGTGCCGGCAGCGTCCAGGAAGGGCGCTCCACGCCCAGTTCCTTGGCGGCCTGATAAGTCCAGTGCGGGTTGACCAGGTGCGAACGACCGACCATCACCAGGTCGAGCTGGCCCTCCTTGACGGCGCGCTCGGCCAGTTCCGGCGTGCCGAAGCCCCAGGCCGAAGACACCGGCACGCCAGCTTCTTCGCGCACGCGCTTGGCGATCGGACCGAGGAAGGCCGGGCCCCAGGGGATCTGCACTTCAGGAATGGTGAAACCGATGGTCACGCTGATCATGTCCATGCCGATCTCCTTGAACTGGCGCACCACGCCGATGGAGTCGACCAGCGTCTGCTCGTCGCGGCCATCGTATTCCAGCACGCCGAAGCGTACCGTCAGGGCCAGGTGTTCCGGCCACACTTCACGCACGGCACGCAGGGTTTCCAGCAGGAAGCGGGCGCGGTTTTCCACGCTGCCACCGTAGATGTCATCACGCTGGTTGGAATGCGCCGAGAAGAAGCTCTGGCCCAGGTAGCCGTGGGCGAAGTGCAGCTCCAGCCATTCGAAGCCGGCATCACGCGCGCGGATGGCGGCATCGACGAAGTTCTGGCGCACGCGGGCGATGTCGTCCAGGCTCATGGCCTTGGGGACCTTGGGCAAGCCCTTGCCAAAAGCAATCGCGGACGGGGCGATGGTGTCCCAGCCGCGCGCGTCGTCGGCGGCCATGTGGTCGTCGCCTTCCCAGGGACGATTGGCGCTGGCCTTGCGGCCGGCGTGGCCGATCTGGATGCCGGGCACGGCACCGGCGGCCTTGATGGCTTGCACCACCGGCACGAAGGCTTGCGCCAGCTCGTCCGACCAGATGCCGGTGCAGCCCGGCGTGATGCGGCCTTCCGGGGCCACGGCAGTGGCTTCCACGATCACCAGGCCGGCACCGCCTCGGGCGATGCTGGCGTAGTGCGACAGGTGCCATTCGTTGGCCTTGCCGTCCACCGCCATGTACTGGCACATGGGCGGGACGGCAATGCGGTTGCGCAGGTTCAGGTCCTTCAGCTTGAAGGGAGTAAAGAGAGCAGACATGGGTGGCTTCTTGTCAATGATGAAAATGAGATCAACAAGCGCTGCACTGGCACAGCACTCGCTTCGTTTGTTCGTAAATCTTCGAACTATGGAAGGAGTATAACCCAGGGTGTATCATCTTGCAGATGCGTCCCTACAAACATCCCGAGATTGCCGAGTTCGTGCTGGAGCGCGTGCTCTACGCGCTGAGCGATTCGATCCGCCTGGAGATCGTGCGCCACCTGGCGCGCGTGGAATGTGCGACCTGCGGCGAACTCGATGGCGGGCGTCCCAAGTCCACCGTCTCGCACCACTTCAAGGTCTTGCGCGAAGCCGGCCTGGTGCGTACCGAGAGCAATGGCACCACCCACATCAACACCTTGCGCAGCGCCGATATCGAGCAGCGTTTTCCGGGTTTGCTGTCGGCCATCCTGGCCCAGCACGACAAGCTGCCCGCCCGCCGCAAGAAGGCGGCCTGAAGCCTTCCCGTCCGCTCAGAGCTTGCCGGCCTTGACGTCGGCGTCTACCGCCACGAAGGCCGTGGCCATCGCATACTGTTCTGCCTCCACCGAGGTATTGCCGCGAAAGTCCTCGCACACCACGCGCCGGAAGGCGACCGGGTTGTCATTGCGATGCAGCTGGTAACTGCCGACCCAGGTACCGTCGATCTGTTCCCTGCTGCTGACCCGGATGAAATAACCGTGATGCTCGGCCACGTCATTGTCGAGCTGGGTATCGATCACCGCACGCGCGTAACCCACACCGGCCACCTGTGCCGAGGCCACCGAAGCGAAGGGATTGCCGTGCAGGCCGGGGGCCGGTTCGCCATCGATCTGCACGGTGCAAAGGACGTCGCCATCGCGTTGCTGCGTACAGGAGACGCTGATGTGCTTGCCGCGATAGGTGGCACCGTAGGTAGGGAGCATGCGTGCTTTCAAGAAGAATTGCCTGGGCGCTATAGTGGCGCGATCGTTCATCGTGGTCAATCAACTTGCAGCCGGCATGGCGTGACAGCCGCGTAAAAAAAGCCCGCATGTTGCCATGCGAGCCTTTTCTTTCACAGCGACGATTTGCGCAGCAGATCAGGACCCGTGCTTGGCCAGGCCCTCGCGCATCCGCTTCACTTCCTTCTCCGACACGGCCCCTGCCTGGTTGCTCCAGCCCTGGCGCACGAAGCTGGCCAGTTCCGCCGCTTCCTTGTCGGAGAGGCGATGGGCAAAGCCCGGCATGACCAGGATCGACGGTGCCTTCTCGGTGGACGGCGTGCGCGCCCCGGCCAGGATCACGTGCAGCAATGCGCTGGGATTGTCGGCATTGACCACGGTCGCGCCATCGAGCACCGGGAAGATGCCCGGCGCGCCCTTGCCATTGACGAAGTGGCAGGCCGCGCAATTGTCCAGGTACAGGCGCTCGCCCAGGCTCAGGTCCTTGGCGGCCGTGAGTTTCTTCGTGGTAGCCTCGGCCCCTTGCGGCGTGACGCGCCCGCTGCTGGAGGAGGCCACCGGCGAGAGCGTCTTCAGGTAAGCGGCGATGGACTGCAGGTCTTCCGGCTTCAGGTGCGCCGTGCTGTGTTCCACCACCAGGCTCATCTCGCCGGCCACTGACGCAGTCTTGTTGCGGCCGGTCTGCAGGTAGTCGACGATGTCCTGCGCGCTCCAGTGCGGCATGCCGCGCAGCGACGGTACGGCCCAGCCATTGAGATCACCACCCGAGAGGAACTGCGCCTGGCTGCTGTCGCTGGCCTTCTCGTTCATGGCGAACCCGCGCGGGGTGTGGCAGCTGCCGCAGTGGCCCAGGCCCTCGGCCAGATAGGCACCACGCTTGATCTCGGCGCTCCAGCCGTCCTGCTCCTTGAACGGCTTGTCATTGGCGAAGAAGACATTCCACAGCTTCATCCCCCAGCGGATGTTGAAGGGGAAGCTCATGCTGCTGGCCGGCGGCGTGGAGGCCACCGGTTTCACCCCTTGCATGAAGTAGGTGTAGAGGGCATGGATGTCCTCGTCACTCACCTTGGCATAGCTGGGGTAGGGCATGGCCGGATAGAGCTGCGTGCCATCGGCGCGCACGCCATGGCGCACGGCCGCTGAGAACTGGGCTTCGCTGTAGTTGCCGATGCCGTGTTCCTTGTCCGGCGTGATGTTGGTGGAATAGATGATGCCATGGCCGCTGTCGATGGCCAGTCCACCCGAATAGGCCGGCTTGCCGGCAGCGCTGTGGCAGGCCATGCAGTCGCCGGCACGCGCCAGGTATTGGCCGCGCGCCACCGTATCCTGATCGGCCGCCTGCGCCACATTGAACACACCCAGCACGCCCAGCGACAACGCCAGTCCGGCCAGCAATGAAGTCATTTTTTTCATGTTCTCTCCCCCCTTCATGCCTGGACCAGCGGGCCGGGGTTCTTCAGGTACTGCGTCTTGATGGCGTGCGCGGCCATGAGCGTGATGGCCCCGATGGTAGCCGTCGGATTGGCCTGGAAGTTCTGCGGGAAGGCATTGCCGCCGGGGACGAAGACGTTGTGCACATCCCAGGATTGCAGGTACTTGTTCAAGGCCGAATCGCGCGGCGAATCGCCCATGATCGCGCCGCCCACATTGTGGGTGGAGACGTACTTGGTGATGTCCCAATGCGAATCCAGGGCCAGGAAACTTTCCGACATGTGGTCCGGATTGAGCTCCTTGGAAATCTTGAGCACGATGTCGCGCAGGTAGCGTTGCAGCTTCAGTTCGTTCTGTCTCCAGTCGAAGGTCATGCGCAACAGCGGCTGCCCCCACGGGTCCTTGTAGTTCGGATCCAGGTCCAGGAAGTGGCCGCGATAGGACATGCAGGTGGTGGTGATGCTGATCTTCATGGAATGGTCGTACCAGTCGATCATGCCTTCCTTCCAGCCGCGTCCCCAGCTCGGTGTGCCCGGCGGCAGCGCCGTGCCGATCGGCGCGCCCGAGGCTTGCGAACTGTGGATCTTGGCACCGCCGATGAAGCCCAGCTTGATGCCATCGTCGAAGTTGCCGGGCGAGATGTCGTTGAACATTTCGCCGGTGGCACCGGCCGTGGCAAAGGAATTGAAGTGCTTGTCCTTGAAGAACAGCGTCGCCCCGCCATTGGAGAGGAAGGCATAGTTGCGGCCGATGACGCCGGTCTCGGTGATCGGGTCATAGGGCTTGCCGATGCCCGAGAGCAGCATCAGGCGCACGTTGGCGAACTGGAAGCTGGAGAGGATCACGATCTTGGCCGGCTGGAACACTTCCTTCATGTTCTCGTCGATGTAGGTCACGCCGCGTGCGGTCTTCTTGTCGGCGTGCAGGTCCACGCGGATGACGTTGGCGTTGACCTTGTAATCGAAGTTGGGCAGGCGCTTGACTACATCCAGGATGGTGGTCTGCGGCGAGGCCTTGGAATAGTTCAGGCAGGGATACTTGCTGCAGAAACCGCAATAGTTGCAAGGTGCAATTTGTGCGCCATACGGATTGGTCCAGGCCTGCGAAACATTGGCCGAGGGATTGGGGAAGGGATGGTAGCCCAGCTTGCGCGCCACATCGGCGAACAGGGTGTTGTTGTAGGTGTCGTGCAGCGCCGGCAGCGGATAGGGGTTCGAGCGCGGTCCTTCGAAAGGATCGCCGCCCGGCTGGATCTGGCCGCGCAGGTTGCCGGTATTGCCCGACAGGCCGCAGACCTTGTCGAAGAAATCGTAGTGCGGCTCGATCTCGTTCCAGGTGAAGGGGAAATCCTTGATGCGCATCTCGGGATCGAGACTGCTGTGCTTGTAGGCCTGGTCGGCGTAGGTCTTGAGCTTGAGGTCAGTCGGTGTGGCGCGGATCAGCACCGCCGTCCAGTGCAGGCCCGAGCCGCCGACGCCGGTACCGGGCGCGAAAGCGCCCCACTTGCGGGTCGGCAGCGCCTGCTGCGCGGTGTTGTAGCGCACCGTCAGCGCAGCATCGCGCGGGGTGGCGAAGACCTTGTTGCGGGTGGCGTAGCCGTACTGGTCGGCCGGCTTGGGATAGGCGAAGTCTTCGGGCGGACGGTCCGGTCCGCGCTCCAGGGCGCGTACCTTCAGGCCGGCCTGGGCCAGTTCGATGGCCATCAGGGAGCCGGCCCAGCCGAGGCCGACGATGACGACGTCGACGTCGTCGTTGGTAATGTTAGGCATTGAATTAAGTCAGTAAGAGGTTGCAGGCGTGAACGAGGAGACGGGGCCGCGCATCAGGCGCGCTTGCCCGACAGGCTCACCGGTCCCAGCGGATACTTCACGTTGTGCTGGTCCACCCATTCGGTATAGGCCGCACGCGCACCGGGGAAGCCGATGGCGACCCAGGCCTTCATGTCCTTGTTGCCGCCGTACATGGGATCGGCCAGGTAGCCGTTCTTGGTATCGCCCAGCAGCTGCCCGAAGAACTGCGAAGGCTTCATCGCCTTCTCGCCCAGCGCGGCAAAGTCCGCAGCGTTCTTCTGCAGCGAGGTCAGCAGGGCATCCTTGTCCTTGGCCTCCAGCTGCTCGAAGCGCTTGCCATGCTGTTGCTGGCTAATCTGCTGGGTCAGGTCGATGCCGATGCGGTAGACGTCCTGCGGCGCGTAGGGAATCTGGAAGCCCAGCGTAGCCGGTGCATCGGTCTGATGCGGCCCCTGCTGGTAGATGTCGCTGCCCAGGCCGGCATGCAATTGCTGGTCGATGAAGACCGGCACATTGGTTTCCAGCGCGCCCGGCCCGCGCCCTTCGGCGGGGATCAGGCGGTCGCAGGCGGCCAGGATGAAGAGCCATTGGGCGGCATTGAAGAACACCGGCTGGTAGTGTTGCAGCTCGATGCCTTCCAGGCCATCGGCCCGGGCCTGCTTGAGCAGGGGCAGCGAGACTAGCGGCACTGCCGCTGCGGTGGCCGCGAGGACGGCACGCCGCGAGGGACTGAACTTGGTGGTCATGATGTGAGCAAAGTGGAGTGGGTGGAAAACAAGCTGCGCGAGGCATCGGGACAAGGACGCATCGGGCAGGACTGCGCCCGCCATGACCGCTGCACGGCACGCGCGCCGGCACCCGCAATGCCGCGTGGAGCGGCCTGCGCAGGATGAGACGTCGTTGCAATGGAATGGGTCATGGGTCGCAATCTCAGAGTGGGTCAACGCGTCTCCGATCTTGCGTCCAGCTTGCGGGGCTGGCATTTCTTGTGGTTCCCGGTCCTGGCCACGGTCAATCAGGCCAGGCGGGTTGCTCTATGGATGAGCGCACGCATTCTAACACCTCTAGTTGTCAGATGTCTTAAGACGCTGCCCCGCGGCAAGATCCTGCCATGGCCGTCTTCGGCTACACTGCTCATCCGCAGCATTGTCGCTGCAGACCCCGAATTCCGAGACCGAGACACCATGCAGATTCGCGACGCTACCCCTGCCGACATCCCCGGCATCACCCTGATCTTCAACGACGCCGTGGTCAATACCACGGCCATCTGGAGCGACAAGCTGGTGGACGACCAGAACCGCCAGGACTGGCTGGCGGCCCGTCGCCAACTGGGCTATCCGGTGCTGGTGGCGGTGGAGGGCGACAAGGTACTGGGCTATGCGAGCTTCGGTGACTGGCGTCCCTTCGATGGTTTCCGCCATTCGGTGGAACATTCGGTCTACGTCCACAAGGAGCACCGTGGCGAAGGCCTGGGCGTGGCCCTGATGCAAGCGCTGATCCCGCGTGCGCGCGCCGTTGGCAAACACGTCATGGTGGCCGCCATCGATGCCAGCAACGTCGGCTCCATCGCCCTGCACAAGAAGCTCGGCTTCGAGCAGGTCGGCCACATGCCGCAGGTCGGCACCAAGTTCGGCAAGTGGCTGGACCTGGCCTTCCTGCAACTGACGCTGGATCAGCGCACTGATCCCGACAACATCGGCAGCTGATTGCCGCAGCGTCAAACACGAAGGGCCGCATGGAAGCGGCCCTTTGTGTTGCTACTCAGCGATGCGAGGAAGGGGCTCACGGCCTCAGCCGTTGTGCTTTTCTCCCTCGTGCTTCTCGCCTTCATGCTTGTCGTTGGCGCGCCTGTCTTCCTCGTGTTTGGCCGCCTCGTGCTTCGCTTGCGCGTGCGCTTCCTGTGCATGGGCAGCTGCCTCATGCCGCTCGGGGGCGGCCTTCTGTTCGTGCTGCGGCGGACGTTCTTCACGGGGCGCGGCGGCAGCATGCGCCTGCATCTGCGGATGAAGGTTTTCCTGCTTCATCGCCTGGGCCTTTCTTTCCTCTGCCTGCTGGCGGGCTTGTTGCGCGGCATTCTGTTGGGCCTGTTCACGTTCGTGTGCTGCCTGCGGTTCCTTCTGCGCGCGCTGCTCCTGTTGTTGCTGCTGCAGTTGGCGTTGCTCCTGCTGCTCGCGCTCTGCCTGTTGTGGCGCTTCCTGATGCGGGCGCGCACCTGTTGCCTGCACGGCTTCCTTCTGCGCCTGCGGCTGTGCATGCAGGTTGGTCAGCGCCATCTTCTGCTGAGTTTCCT
This sequence comes from Herbaspirillum huttiense, assembly GCF_004367745.1. Lineage (GTDB taxonomy): Bacteria > Pseudomonadota > Gammaproteobacteria > Burkholderiales > Burkholderiaceae_D > Herbaspirillum > Herbaspirillum huttiense. The sequence goes on along the minus strand of NZ_CP037993.1, from coordinate 5,380,955 downwards.
GCGCGCGCAGTGACGGCATCGCGCCGGGACGTGCATCGCTGGCCGTGAAATGCGGCATGCTCATGGCCGCCGGTGCCACCTGTTCGCGGCGATTGTCGATGCGGGTCTGGTTGTTGACGTTGCGCTCGTCGACATTGCGCACGTTGTTCACGTTGCTGACATTGCTGACGTTGCTGACGTTGTTCACGTTGTTGTTCACCACGCGCGTATTGTTGACCGTCACGTTGTTGTTGGTCACGCGATTGATCACGGTGGTCGAGTGCGAGACATAGGTGGTGTTCTTGTAGACCACAGCCGGCCGCTGCCAGTCGCCGGACGGGCGATCGCCGCCGCCACCGCCACCCCAATGCATGCCCCAGTCATGCCATCCCCAGTCACTGTGATGACTGATGGCCTCGCCCACGAACACGCCCACGCCGAAGGACAGTGCACCCACCACCACTTCATTGGCCACCGGGCTGGGCGGACGATAGGCATAGCCCGGATACACCGGCACCGGCGGACCATAGACCACGGCCGGGTTGTAGGCCGGCACGTAGACCGTATCCGGCTGGCTGGATTCGATGACGATGGTCTGCGGCGGCGGCGGGATCACCGGGGCACCGGCGTAGACGGTGCGCGGCGCGGGCGCATCTTCCACCCGCACGGTGTCGCTGCTGCGTACCGTGCTGACCACCTTCAGCTGCGAGGAACTCTTGAGATTGCCGGCCTGTTGCGCACGCAGGCGCAGGGCCTGGATGGCATTCATCACATCGTTGGGATCATTGACGAAGGCATCGCCCAGCGAGCGCGTCCAGTCGGGATTGGCAGCCATCTGCGACAGGACCGCCGGGAACATGGTGAGCGATTTCACGCTGACATCCCAGGGCTGCTTGTCTTCGGCTGCCTGCAGGATATCGCCCTTGAGCGCGCCATTCTGTCCCAGCCACTGGTTGGCGGCGACGATCTGGTCCGGGTAGGTGGCCCCGGCCAGCACTTGCGCCACCAGCTTGTCCGGGAACAGGGCGATGGGTGCCACCATCTGCGACAGTTGCTCGGCCGTGGGCGGCGTGTAGGGCGGCGTGGTCGGCGTAGCCGGTGCGGCAGCTGCGGTGGGCGGGACGGCGTCCTGCTTCTGGCAGGCGGAGAGGGCCAGCACTGCACCGAGCAGCGAAGCCGAAACGATGATGGCGGAAGATCTGTTTCTTGTTGTCATGATGAAGTCCTCGATCCGTGACGGCGCACGGAAAACGCGTTGCGATAGCCTGGCTAACGACACGCGGCGATGCGCAGTTGACTGCAGAATTGTGATGGGATGTAACAGCGCAGGCCATGCCAGGCCACCGTGCATTGTTAGGTTTCGAGCACGGCCATGGAGAAAGGTTCGACTTCGTTATTCGTCACGCGGAAAGATCGCGCCGCACGGGAAACTGACAAAGCACTGACTGGAAAGTCGCACCAGAAGCGGGCGTTGGAGAGATGCTCTTGTCAGCGTTTTGCAAGGTCAATGCAAAAAAGGCAGACCATGAAGGTCTGCCAACAGGAGAGATGCAGCAAGGAAAAACTAAGATTTTCAGCGGCACTCGCTCATGTACCGCGATTCGATGCGGGCGCGTTCGCCATACTCGATGTTGCCCGGTCCGTTCATGGTGAAGCGGCCATCGCGCCAGGTACCCGGCACGGGGGCGCGTTGCACGTTGCTCGGATCGCCGGTGCGCGCGCGCTCCGCTTGCATGCGCAGGCTGCGGCAGGAGGGAGATTCGCTGTTGGAAGCCAGTTGCATGGTGTTTCCGCTGTCATTCACGCTGCCGGTCCGGGGGGCCAGTGCCGCGCGCACCATGGCACGATGGGGGGACAGGGCCTGGTCCAGTTCACTGGCCGAGGCGGCATAGGCGCTCTGGCTGAACGCCGACGCGAAGACGGCCAGGGTGCCGATGGTGGCGATGCTGCACAGGGCGGAAAGGGTGCGGAAAGAAATGCGCATGATGAGCTCCTCGTTCAGTGATCAGGATGGAAAGCGGCTTGGCATGGACGTAGTCTGCCGGTCCCGGGTTGACCCTGTATGTCACTTCTTCCCGTGCAGATTACAACTGAAACATGGCCGGATGAGCTAGCTGCTGTCATGACTTAAAATGATGCATTCCTCCTCAACCATGAGTTCCATTCATCATCATGCTGGATCGCATCCACCTCTCCATCGTGCAGGAAGTCGAACGCCAGGGCTCGCTGACGGCGGCGGCCGGCGTGCTGCACGTCACGCAATCCGCACTCAGCCACAGCATGAAGAAGCTGGAGCAGCAGCTCGGCACCGACATCTGGCTGCGTGAAGGCCGCCACCTGCGTCTGACGCAAGCCGGCCAATACCTGCTGGCCGTCGCCAACCGCGTGCTGCCGCAACTGAACCTGGCCGAAGAACGATTGCGCCAGTTCGCCCAGGGCGAGCGCGGCGCGCTGCGCATCGGCATGGAATGTCACCCCTGTTACCAATGGCTGCTGAAAGTGGTGTCGCCTTATCTGGCCGCCTGGCCGGATGTGGATGTGGACGTGAAGCAGAAATTCCAGTTCGGCGGCATCGGTGCGCTCTTCGGTTACGAGATCGACCTGCTGGTCACGCCCGATCCGCTGGACAAGCCCGGCCTGGTGTTCGAACCGGTGTTCGATTACGAACAGGTACTGGTGGTGGCGGCCGACCATCCGCTGGCCGGCGCCGATTACGTCAAGCCCAAACAATTGAACAACGAGGTGCTGGTGACCTATCCGGTGCCGGTGGACCGGCTTGACATCTACACCCAGTTCCTGACCCCGGCCGGCATCGTGCCACGCCGCCACAAGACCATCGAGACCACCGACATCATGCTGCAGATGGTGGCCAGCGGGCGCGGCGTGGCGGCCCTGCCGCGCTGGCTGGTGCTGGAATATGCCGAGCAGATGGCGATCGTGCCGGTGCGCCTGGGCAAGCAGGGCATCGCCAAGCACATCTACCTGGGCGCACGGGAAAGCGATGTGGAGATCGATTACCTGCGCGCCTTCATCGAGGAGGCGCGTCAGGCACAGGCATGAGCGTCAGGTGGCTCACCTACCGTTCGGACTGAGTAGCTGCGCAGCAGCGTATCGAAGTCTGTCTTGAACTTGCCGAAGGGGTGTGCCTGCGTGCAAAGGCCGGAGCACCTTCGATACGGCCCTTGCGGGCCTACTCAGGCCGAACGGGAGTCAGGGCGCTTGATCGGGACATGACCCGGTTTGCAGTTAGTTCGTTTTTGTGACTTTGTTGAGATGCCGTGGCCGGTCGGCATCCATCCCGCGTGCGGCCGACAATTGCGCCGCCATCACATAGAAGGCCTGGATCGCCACGATGGGATCGAGGTCCGGCGTGGCGGCCACCGGCAAGGTGAGGTCGCGCTCGATCACATCCTCGGGGGCCGCCAGCAAGACCCTGGCCCCGCGTGCGCGCATCTCGGCGGCCAGCGCCAGCATGCCCGCCTGCGAGGGGCCGCGTGTGGCGAACATCAGCAGCGGATAACCGTCTTCGATCAGGGCCATCGGCCCGTGCTTGATCTCCGCGCCGCTGAAGGCCTCGGCCTGGATGGCGCAGGTTTCCTTGCACTTGAGCGCCGCCTCCAGCGCCAGCGGGAAGCCGATGCTGCGCCCCACGATCATGAGCCGATTGGCCGGGACCAAAGCTTCGACCGCCGCTGACCAGTCGCATTCACACGCCGCCCGCAAGGCCTGCGGCAACTGCCCCAACGCATCCAGCAACGCCGCATCATCCTGCCAATGCGCCGTCAGCAAGGCCCCGGCTACCAGACTGGCGATGAAGCTCTTGGTGGCCGCCACGCTGGCTTCCACGCCCGCATGCAGCGGCAGGCTCCACTGCGCTGCAGCCGCCAGTGGCGAATCGGCCTGGTTGACCAGCGCCACCGTGCTCGCTCCCTGCGCGTCGAAATAGCGGATCGGTTCCACCACATCCGGACTCTGCCCGGATTGCGAGATGGCGATGGCCAGCGCATCGCGCACCTGCAGCGGGGCCCGGTTCAGCGTCACCAGCGACATCGGCAGCGACGCCACGATGCGGCCCAGGCGCGCCATGATGAGATATGCGCAATAGGCAGCCGCATGGTCCGAACTGCCGCGCGCCACGGTAACGATGGACGCCGGTGGCGCAGCGCGCAGTTGCGCGCCCAGTGCGGCATAGCGGTCCTGGTCGCGGGTCAGCTGCACGGCCACGTAATCGGCCGCAGAGCGGGCTTCCTTAAGCATCAGCGAGGTCAATCTCTTCTCCTTCCACATAGACAGCCTTGAGGGCAAATTGCCGGTCCAGCACCACCACGTCGGCGTAGTGGCCGGTGGCCAGGCGGCCACGGTCGGCCAGGCCCAGGTAATCCGCAGCATAGGTCGAGGTGCGCAGCGAGGCTTCGGCCACGTCCATGCCCAGCGCAATGAGGTTGCGCAGCGCCTGGTCCATGGTCAGCACGCTGCCGGCCAAAGTACCGTCGTCGAGCCGCACGCCGCCCGCGCACTTGTGTACCACTTGCCGGCCCAGCGCATAGTCGCCATCGGGCATGCCGGCTGCCGCCGTGGAATCGGTCACGCAGAACAGGCGCGGGATGGAACGCAGGGCCGCGCGGATGGCGCCGGGATGCACGTGCAGGAGGTCCGGAATCAGTTCGGCATACTGCGCATGGGCCAGCGCAGCACCAACCATGCCGGGCGCGCGATGATGAAAGCCGCTCATGGCATTGAACAGGTGCGTGAAGCCCGAGGCCCCATGCGCCAGCGCGGCCACGCCATCGTCATAGCTGCCGGCGGTGTGGCCGATCTGCACCTTCATGCCGCGATGGGCCAGCTTGCAGACCAGCTTCAGGTGGCCGTCCACTTCCGGGGCGATGGTGATGAGCTTGATCGGAGCCAGCCCGTCCACATAATCCACCTGCTCAAGCGACGCCGCGATGGCGAAGTCGGGCTGCGCGCCCAGCTTGCCGGGGTTGATGTAGGGCCCTTCCAGATGCACGCCCAACACGCGCGCATGGCCGGGCAAGCGCGCGTCGGTGGCGCTGCGGATGGCCTTCAACGCCACTTCCAGTTCGTCCAGCGGCGCGGTCATGGTGGTGGCCAGCAGACTCGTGGTGCCGTGACGTGCATGCAGGCGCGAGAGCACCTGCACCGCGTCGCCCCCTTCCATCACGTCGCGCCCGCCGCCGCCATGCACGTGCAGGTCGATGAAGCCGGGCAGGATGTAGTCGCCTTCGTCGATGACGCGCGGCTGCTGGCGCAACGGGCGGCCGTCGATGGAGCGGATGCGCTGGTCGAAGACCATGCTGCCATGGGTCCAGCCGTGGGGCGTGAGCACGTTGCCGTGCAATTGGGTCAGTGCATTCATGCCGGGGTCTCCTTGGGTTGCAGGGTGCGCCGCACCAGCAGCAGGGCTCCGTCCACCGCATCGGCTTGCGGCGGGACGATGCGCGCCTGCTGGCGGCGTTCCAGGTAGGGCTGCAAGGCTGCGGCCAGTCCACCGCACAGCGCCAGCGGCAGGCATTGTGCGGGGTCGAGGGTATCGATCATGCGGCTGATCTCGGCCGCCGCCGCTTGCAGGATGCTGCGGGCGGCCACATCGTCATGGGCATGGGCCACCACCGGCCGCGCTGCACGGGCGAAGGCGGCCTGGTCCGCTTGTGCCAGCCAGTCCAGCAGGGTGGCGCGTTCGTCGCGTGCCGTGTCGGCGGGCAGTTCCTTGCGGCACAGGTCCAGCACGGCGTCGGCCAGCGGCCCGCGATGGCTGCGCCCATCCAGCGCCAGCTGGGCGTGATGCAGGGCGCGCAAGCCCATCCAGCCGCCGCTGCCATCGTCGCCGCTGGGAAAGCCCCAGCCATCGACCACGCGGCGGCTGCCATCCAGATCCAGCGACAGACCGATGGTGCCGGTGCCGACCGCGATGATGGCACCGGGCGCGCCGCCATGCGCACCGAGCAAGGTGGCCACGCCATCGTTGACGATCTCCAGCACGCCGAAGGCCGGTGCCTGTGCCCGAAAGTCGGCGGCCCACTGCGCCACGTTCTCGCCTGCGATGCCGATGCCGACCGCCAGCGCTTGATCGGCGGGACGCTGCAGTCCGACGCTGGCAAAGGCATCCTCGATGGTTTGGCCGATGACGCGCCACGCCTGCGCGGCGCCGATGCGCAATGCGGAACCCGGGCCGCTGGCCTGCGCCAGCACCTGCCCTTGCGGCGAGGTCAGTCGCACCAGGGTCTTGGTGCCGCCGCCATCGATGCCCAGCAGATAGACGATAGCGTCCATGCGTCAGTCCTCGGCGAGGCGACGCGCGGCCTGCAGGTTGCCGGGATTGCGCCGGCGCAGCGCCTGCCCTTGTGCATCGAAGAGATGGAAGGCGTGGCTGTGCACGGAGAGCGCGATCAGCTCGCCGATGTGCACGCTGCGATTGCCGTCACCGCGCACCACGATGTCGTGGCCGCCTTCCAGCGTCACGTAGAGGAAGTTGGCTTCGCCCAGGTGTTCCACCAGGTTGACCACGCCGCGCAGCGGCTGGCCGTCACCCAGCCCTTCGCGGATCTGCTCGGCGCGCAGGCCCAGCGTGACCGCTGCACCCGGCGCGACACCCTGCGGATCGACATCGGCCAGCAGCCGCAGTCCACCGGCGATTTCGACCTGTACGCCGCTGTCATCGCAGCGTGTGACCACGCCGGGGAAGAAATTCATTTTCGGTGAACCGATGAAACCGGCCACGAACAGGTTCTGCGGCTGCTGGTACAGCTCCAGCGGGGTGCCGGCCTGCTGGATGCGGCCCTCGTGCATGACCACGATCTTGTCGCCCAGGGTCATGGCCTCGACCTGGTCGTGCGTCACGTAGACGATGGTGGCCGCCAGTTGCCGGTGCAGCTTGGCGATCTCCAGCCGGGTCTGCACGCGCAGCGCCGCATCGAGATTGGACAGCGGTTCGTCGAACAGGAACAGGCGCGGCTGGCGCACGATGGCGCGGCCGATGGCCACGCGCTGGCGCTGGCCGCCCGAGAGTTCGCGCGGCAGGCGCTGCAGCAGGTGATCGATCTTGAGGATGGAGGCCGCATGGCGGATGCGCGCATCGATGTCGCTCTTGCTGCTGCCGGCGACCTTGAGACCGAAGGCCATGTTCTTGTACACGTTCATGTGCGGATACAGCGCATAGCTCTGGAACACCATGGCGATGCCGCGCTCGGCCGGCGGCAGGTGATTGACCACCTCGCCGCCGATGGCCAGTTCACCGCCGCTGATCTCTTCCAGCCCGCACAGCATGCGCAGCAGGGTCGACTTGCCGCAGCCGGAAGGTCCGACCAGTACGCAGAATTCGCCATCGCGGATATCGAGATTGAGCCCGGCCAGCACATCGGCGCGGCCATCGTAAGTCTTGCGCAATTGCTTGATGTTGACGTGTGCCATGAAGTCTCCTTTGAATTATTTGACCGCGCCTGAAGTCAGGCCACGGATGAGCTGGCGCGAGAAGGCCATGTACAGGATCAGCACCGGGATGACCGCCATCGACAGCGCCGCCAGTACCGAATTCCAGTCGGTGGCGTATTGCCCGATGAACTGCTGCACGCCCAGCGTGACGGTGCGGGTGTCTTCGCCGGGCGCGAGGATGAGCGGGAACCACAGGTCGTTCCAGGCCGGGATCATGGTGAACACGGCCACGGTGGCAATGGCCGGACGCAGCAGCGGCAGGATCACCCGGAAGAAAATGCTCAGTTCGCCCACGCCATCGCAGCGCGCCGCATCCTTCAACTCGCCCGGAATCTGGCGCATGAATTCGGAGAGGATCATCACCGCCAGCGGCAACCCTTGTGCCGTGTAGACCAGCACCAGTGCGGTACGCGTATTGATGAGGTCCAGCGCCACCACCAGCTGCAGGATCGAGACCGTGCCCAGCCGGATCGGGATCATGATGCCGATGGCGATGAAGAAGTTCAGCGCGCGGTTGCCGAAGAAGCGGTATTCGGTCAGCGCCCACGCCGCCATGGCACCGAAGAGAACGATCAGCAGCAGGGCGGCGAGCGTGACGGCCAGGCTGTTGCCGAAATAGAGCAGGAAGTGGGTGCCTGCCAGCACCTTCTGGAAGCCGGCGAAGGTCAGCGTCTCGGCCGTGGGCAGGGCCATCGGGCCTTCGAAGATGGCATTGCGGGTCTTGACCGAATTGATGAGGATGAGCGCAATCGGGAACAGCGCGATCACCGCATACAGGCACAGCACCGCATGCACCCAGAGATGGCCGGCGGAGCCGAAGCTGCGTTGGATCAGCGAGGGTTTGCGCATGGTGGTCGGGATAGTTGCAGAAGTGGAAGAAGTGCCGACGGAGGAGGAAAGCTGCATGTCGTTCTCCTTGCCGTCACAGGGCATAGCGCGTCAATCGACGCTGCACCATCACGAAATAGGCCCCCACGCCCGCCAGGATCACCAGGAACATCAGGGTCGCCACGGCCGCGCCCATGGTCGGGCTGCCGATCTGCGCCTGGTAGCCGAAGAAGGTGCGATAGAAGTAGGTGCCCAGCAGGTCGGAGGCGTAGTTGGGGCCGGCCAGCGCGCCCTTGACCGAATAGATCAGGTCGAAGGCATTGAAGTTGGCCACGAAGGTGAGGATGGTCACCAGCCCCAGGGTCGGGTAGATCAGCGGCAGCTTGATCTGCCAGAAGATGCGCAGCCCGCTGGCCCCCTCGGCGTGCGCCGCTTCCAGCACTTCTTCGGGCACCGCCAGCAGGGCGGCGTAGATCAGCATCATGGGAATGCCCACGTACTGCCACACCGAGATCAGCGACAGCGTCAGCAGTGCCGTGGATTCCTGCCCCAGCCAGGGCGCGAACCAGTCGGCCAGGCCGACCAGGCCCAGCAGTTTCTCGCCCACGCCCCACAGCGGCGAGAGGATCAGTTGCCAGATGAAGCCGATGATCACCACCGACAGCAGCGTGGGCAGGAAGATCAGCGTGCGGTAGGTGCGCGCACCGCGCAGTCCCTTGAGGCTGAACAGCGAGGCCAGCAACAGGCCGATGGGATTTTGCAGGGCCATGTGGATGCAGAAGAACTTGACGTTGTTCCACATCGCATTCCAGAAGGCGGCCGACCAGTCGGGATCGAACAGGATGGTGCGGTAGTTGTCCAGGCCCACGAAGCTGCGCACGCCTGCATCATTGGCGGTGTAGAAACCGAGGCGCAGGGTATCGAGCAGGGGCAGGGCGCTGAAGAGCGCGTAGATCAGCACGGCGGGTGCAAGCAGCACCGCCAGTTGCCAGGCGCGGATGGTTTTCACGGGGGTCTCCTGTTCCTGATGGGGGCGGGAGCAGACCTCTTGGCGGGTCCTTGGCTCCGGGGTAGTGCGTTGCTTGGTCAGGCCCTCAGGTCATTGTTGCGGCTTGTACCATTTGGCAAAGCCGGCCTGGATCTTGGCCGCCGCATCCTGCGGACTCATCTTGCCGTTGAGCACCTGGGCATTGACGTTCCACATCTCGTTTTCCATGCTGGGCGTGCCACGGTTGAGGATCTGCGAATTGACGCGGATGGTGGAGGCGCAGTTCTTGCGCCAACCCATCATCTGCTTGGCAATCGGATCCTTCACCGAGATCAGGTGGTTCGACAGCGAGAAGAAACCGGTGACCTTGTTGGTGTAGAGATCGGCAAACTCCTGCGAGCCCAGCCAGGCCAGGAACTTGTAGGCGTCATCCTTGTTTTTCGATTTCTTGTTGATGCCCATGCCGATGTCGTTGTGGTCCGAGATGTAGCAGGCATCGCCATTCTTGGGGACCGGCGGCGGGAAGGCGGCGAAGTCCATCTTGCCGTTGAAGTAGGCGATGTCCCAGGAACCGGCCGGATAGACCGCGCCCTTGCCGAGGGCGAACATGTTCTGGCTGTCGCTGTAGGTCTGGGCCGATGCGCCCTTGGGCAGGTACTTGCCGAGCTTGGCTTCGTATTCCCAGGCGGCCACGAATTGCGGATCGGTGAATTTGGCTTTGCCGGCGATGAGCGCCTTGCGGCCTTCTTCACCCTTCCAGTAATTGGGGCCGATGCTGGTGAAGAGCACCTGGTGCGATTCCCACTGTTCGGAAGTACCCATCGCCAGGGGCGCGTACTTGCCGTTGGCCTTGACGGTATCGAGCAGCTTGAAGAATTCTGCTTCCGTCTTGGGCGGCTCCAGGTTCAGTTCCTTGAAGATCTTGGTGTTGTAGAAGAAGCCGTGGATCACCGAGGCCATCGGCATGCAGAAGGTGTCCTTGCCGTCGTCAGTCTGCCAGGCTGCCTTGGCGGCGGGGGCGAAGAATTCCATGCCGGGCTTGCCGTCCAGCTTTTCCAGGTGGCCCTTGTTGTACAGGGAGAGCGAGACGTCGAAGGGGCGGCAGGCCACCAGATCACCGGCGGTGCCACCGGCCATGCGGGCGGCCAGGCTGGAATCGTATTCGGTCGGGGCGGTCGGCGAGAACTTGACGGCAATGCCCGGATTGCTGCGCTGGAAGGCCGGGATCAGCACCTCCTGCCACAGCGGCAGGTCATCCACGCGCCAGCTTTCGATGGTCAGCGTGCCTGCCTGGCCAGGCGCGGCGGCCAGCCCTGTCAGGCCGAAGGCCAGGGCACAGGCGGCCAGCAGGCGACGGCGCGGGAAGGACGGCAACGAGGGGATGAGGGAATAACGACCAGCCTTTTGTTCGGTCTGCATCTTGGGTCTCCTTGGTTTTTGTGGGGATCGCAGCGGCCCTGCGCCACGAAACGCCGTGACAGTAGCAGCGGCCCGCATGTGATGCGAGCCTGGGCAGCGGCTGGCCGGAGAGTGCCGCAAGTGTTTGATTCAAAACGAAATTAAGTCGATTCGCCGCACCTTGCGCATTACATATCCTTACAGGCCCTGCAGCATGGCGCGGGCGGGTTCACCGAGGCGGCAAGAGGGTAATGGGGCGCAGCATCGGATCGCGCCTGTGGATAAGATAAGCAGAACCAGTCTTACATTAATTAACAAGAGCTAAACCGAGTTCATCGTTTTCAAGACGCGTGCGGTGGCGGCTCACTGCTGCACAAATTGCACAATGGCAGTCACCCGGCTATAGTCTCTTCCGGTTTGGAGACAGCACCCCCCATGATAAAAACGAAACGGCCCGCGAATGCACGCGTCGGCCCGGCCCGCTTCGGGCTGGCCGTGCTGTGCCTGCTCGCGCTGGCGCTGGGGCTGGCTGCCTTGCCCGCCCATGCGCAGGTGCCCGCAGCGGGGCCGTCCCCGGCCACCGGCAATGCCCTGCAGGTGCTGCACTGGTGGACCTCGGCCAGCGAGCGCCAGGCCATCAACGTGGTGGTCAATCAACTGGCCAAACAGGATATCCAATGGCGCGACGTGGCCATCCCCGGCGGCGCCGGCATGGGCGCCGCCAAGGTATTGAAGAGCATGGTGCTGGCCAATCGTGCCCCGGAAGTGACGCAGTTGAATGGCGTGGTCTTCGGCGAGTGGGCCGACCTCGGCCTCTTGCTCGAGCTGGACAACGTGGCCGTGCAGGGCAACTGGGAAAAGCAGATGTTCCCCACCGTCTGGTCCCTGCTCAACAACCACGGCCACGTGGTGGCCGCGCCGCTGGGCATTCACCGCATCAACTCGCTGTTCTACAACACGGCCATCTTCAAGCGCTACAACCTGACGCCGCCCAAGACCTGGGACGACTTCGACCAGATCGTCAGGAAGCTGCAGGGCACCGGCATCGTGCCGCTGGCGCAGAGTGCCGAGGCCTGGCAACTGGCCACGCTGTTCGAGAACATCGCGCTGGCCGAGAGCGGCCCCGCCTATTACCGCCGCCTGTTCGTGGAGATGAGCCCGGCCGCCTATCTCGATGCGCGCATGCTGCATATCCTCAAGCGCCTGCGCAGCCTGGCCTCCGCCATGCCGCAGCCGGTGCGCGAGCGGCCCTGGACGGAAGTGGCGCGCAGCATGGTCAGCGGCGAGGCCGCCATGCTCATCATGGGGGACTGGGCCAAGGGCGAACTCAATGCCTGGGGCATGGAAGTGGACCAGCAGTTCGGCTGTGCACCGGCGCCGGGCACGGGCGACTTCCACCTCTACAGTACCGACACCCTGGCCATGTTCGCCGGCAACTATGCGCACCAGCCGATGCAGGAAACGCTGGCGCGGCTGACCATGTCGCCGGCCGTGCAGTCCGAATACAATAGGATCAAGGGTTCGATTCCCGTGCTGCGCGCGGCAGACCCGCACATGGACCGCTGTGCGCGCGACTCCTGGCGCGCCTTCAGCAAGGGGCCGGCCTGGCAGGCGCCCAGCCTGGTGCACCGCATGGCCACCGACGATACGACCAAGGATGCCATCGTGGCCGAGGTGCAGCGCTTCTTCCTCGACCGCAACCTGAGCGAAGAACAGACCCAGAAACGGCTGGCAGCGATTGCGCGTACACTCGCCCGCAATCGTAACGATTAAGAATTTCGGAGATGGAGCAGCAACATGACGCGCAAGATATTGATCGTCGACGATGACCAGAAGACCCGCACCCTGTTGAAGGCCTATCTGGAAAAGAACCAGTACGAAGTGCGCCTGGCCCATGATGGCGCAGCCTTCCTGACCGAATTCCAGCGCTTTGCCGATGAGCTCTCGCTGGTGATCCTGGACGTGATGCTGCCGGACACCGACGGTTTTGCCCTGTGCAAGGCGGTGCGCCGCAAATCCAACGTGCCGGTCATCATGCTCACCGCGAGCTCCGACGAGACCGACCGCGTGGTCGGACTGGAACTGGGTGCGGACGACTACATCGCCAAGCCCTACAGCCCGCGCGAACTGCTGGCGCGCATCAAGGCCATCCACCGCCGCATCGGCATCGACAACAGTGCGGCCCCGCGCTACTACCGTTTCGCCGGCTTCTCGCTCGATACCGTGGAACGCACCCTCACCGACAGCGCCGGCGAAGTCGTGCCCCTGACCGGCATGGATTACCAATTGCTGAAGTATTTCGTCGAACATCCGGGCGACGTGCTCGATCGCAACGTGCTCTGTGAAGAAACCCGCGGACGCGATGCCGGTCCGCTGGACCGCTCGCTGGATGTGCAGATCAGCAAGCTGCGCCTGCGCTTGAACGATGGCGGACGCCAGCCGCACCTGATCAAGACCGTGCGCGGTGCCGGCTATGTCTTCTCGGCCGACGTCAGTGCCGCAGCCGCCTGAGAGCCTGGCGGCGGAGACGGCAGCGCTGGCTGTCCCCGCTGCCGCCGCGCGTCCCCCCAGCCTGCGCCGCCGGCTGGCTGCGCTGCTGGACTGGATGCTGCCGGATTCCCTGCTGGGCCGCCTGTCGGTGGTGATGATCTTTGGCGTGCTGGTCACGCAGGTGGCCGGTGGCCTGATCTGGGCCGTGCAGCTGCGCAGCAAGTCCGAGGCCGAAACCCGCACCGCCGCCCAGCACCTGGCCCATAGCGCCGCTTCGGCGATCCGCTACTTCATGACATTGCCGCCCAACTACCGTCCGCTGATGATCCAGCAGCTGCGCGAGATGGGTGGCACGCGCTTCTTCATCAACGCCAACAGCAGCGCGGTACCGGTCAAATCGATCGGCGACAGCCGCCTGGCCAACCTGGCCATCGATGTCGCCGCCCAGACCCTGCGCGAAGACCTGCCCTTCCTGCCGGAAGCGCGGCTGGCCTTCGCCTGGCCGGATGGCCTGCCGGTAGCCAGCGATGGCCTCACCGTCAACGACCTGCCCGACAACTGGGTGCAGCACATCCTGCTGACCAAGCCCAACTCGGCTCCGGTGCTGGTGATCCAGATGCAGGTGGAAAGCGGCCGCTGGATTTACCTGGCCGCGCTCATGCCCAACCCGTATTTCCTCGACAGTGACAATCCGCTGTGGCTGGACCGGCTGGTACTGCAGGGTTTGTCACTGGCGGCCATCCTTTTGCTGACCATCCTCGTGGTGCGCTGGACCACCCGTCCGCTGGCCGCGCTGGCCGATGCCGCCGAAGCCTTTGGCAAGGGCGAGACCGTGCCCAGCCTGCCCGAGACCGGCAGCCGCGAATACGTCAAGACCGCGCGTGCCTTCTCCGGCATGCGCGAGCGCATCAAGCGCTACTTGGAAGATCGTGAGCGCCTGTTCGTCTCCATCTCGCATGACCTGCGCACGCCCATCACGCGTTTGAAGCTGCGCACCGAACTGATGGATGACGACGCCATGCGCACCGATTTCCATGATGATCTCGATGAGCTGGACATGATGGTCAAGGGCGCGCTGCAATCGGTGAAGGACAGCGACATCCACGAGAACCGCACCGAGGTGCGCCTCGATGCGCTGGTGCTGCGCATGATCCGCGATGCCCGCCTGGCCGGCCACGAGATCGCCTTCACGCCCTCCGGCATCAACGTCATGGCCAAGCCGCTGGCGCTGAAGCGCGCCATCGGCAACCTGTTCGACAATGCCCTGTATTACGGCCAGAAGGTCGAGATCAGCATCCGGCCCTCGGCCGGTGTCGGTGGTGACCTGGTGGAAATCGAGATCCGCGACCACGGCCCCGGCGTGCCGGAAGATGCCATGGGTACGCTGTTCCAGCCCTACGTGCGGCTGGAACACGGACGCGCCCAGAACAGCGGCGGCATGGGCCTGGGCCTGGGCATCTCACGCAACATCGTGCAGGCCCATGGCGGCGAACTGCTCTTGCGCAACCATCCGGAAGGCGGCCTGATCGCCACCATCATCCTGCCGGCACGCTGAAGATCCGTCGGGAACGGGCCTGGCGATTCATCTGTCAGACAGATCAATCGCATCAGAATTTTGCATTTAATGAATAAGTGAGAGAAGCGTAGACTTCAGCACACCACCCAGGAAGTGGCAGTTCAGGCAGTTCCCCCTCGATTCTTCCCGCAGAACATTTCTCCAAGGAGACCCATGAGCTATATCGCCGAATCCTCCCGCTACGATGGCCGCATGCCCTACCGCCGTACCGGCCGCAGCGGCCTGCTGCTGCCTGCCGTCTCGCTGGGCCTGTGGCAGAACTTCGGTGGCGTCGACAACTTCGAAACCGGCCGCGCCGTGCTGCGCCGCGCCTTCGACCGTGGCGTCACCCACTTCGACCTGGCCAACAACTACGGTCCCCCGGCCGGTTCCGCCGAGGAAAACTTCGGCCGCTGGATGGCCAAGGATTTCCTGCCCTACCGTGATGAGCTGGTCATCTCCAGCAAGGCCGGCTGGCAGATGTGGCCCGGTCCCTATGGCGGTCCCAGCGGTGCGCGCAAGCACCTCATCGCCAGCTGTGAACAGAGCCTGAAGCGCATGGGCCTGGACTACGTCGACATCTTCTATTCGCACCGCGTCGATGCCGACACTCCGCTGGAAGAGACCATGGGCGCGCTGGCACAGCTGCATCGCCAGGGCAAGGCGCTCTACGTCGGCATCTCGTCCTATTCGCCGGAGCTGACCCGCAAGGCAGCGGCCATCCTCAAGAGCGAAGGCGTGCCGCTGTTGATCCACCAGCCCAACTATTCCATGCTCAACCGCACGATTGAAAGCGGCCTGCTGCCGGCGCTGGAAGAACTGGGCGTGGGCTGCATCGGCTTCTCGCCGCTGGCGCAAGGCCTGCTGACCAGCAAGTACCTGGGCGGCGTGCCGGAAGGCGCTCGCGTGACGCGTGCGCCGTCGCTGCCGCAGCGCATGCTGTCGGAGGACAACCTGGCGCGCATTCGTGCCCTGAACGACATCGCCGCCAAGCGCGGTCAGACCCTGGCGCAGATGGCCATCGCCTGGGTGCTGCGCGATACGCGCGTCACGTCTGCACTGATCGGTGCGCGCACCGTCGAGCAGCTCGACGATTCGCTGGATGCGGTCAAGAAGCTGGACTTCACGCAGGAGGAACTGGCCAGCATCGACAAGCATGCGACTGATGGCGATGTGGATCTGTGGAAGGTGTCGTCGTCGATTACCTGACGCCGATTGGCACGTGCATCAAGGAAGAGCCTGTCCCGTTTGCGCGGGGCAGGCTTTTTTCATGAGCGCTCGCCGGGCTCGGCGTCTTCCGCGCGTTCCGGGCGCGACCACATCCAGGCCGCCCCCAGGGCCATGCCCAGCGTGGCCAGCACGATCACCCAGTGGCGCTTGACGGTGAAGAGCATGATGACCAGGCACAGGCTCATCATGAGGGAAGCGCTGATCTTGGCGCGCCGCGCCACCACGCGGCCGTGGCGCCAGTTGTGGATCATCGGGCCGAACAGGCGATGCTGTTCCAGCCAGCGCTGCAGGCGCGGTGAGCCCTTGCCGGCGGCCCAGGCGGAGAGCAGCACGAATTCGGTGGTCGGAATGCCGGGTATGAAGATGGCCACGATGCCGACACCGAGGCTGGCATAGGCCAGCAGCAGCCACAGCCAGCGCGTGCGGCGCGGGGCCAGCTGGCTGGAGGGCAGCGGCAGGGGCGGTTGGGACGGACTGTCCGCCATGGCCTCAGTCCAGCGCGAAGTGCCGTTTCAACAGCACGCCGAAACGTTCGAAGGCCGCAGCGGCACCGGCCACCACCGCATCCTGTTCCTGCGTCGAGAGACCCGGCGCATCGAGGAAGCTGACGAAGCGCCGCCAGACCACCGCCCGTCCTTCCGGGTAGGCCGCCAGGTTGCGCGCGCCAAAGCTTTCGCTCAGGCCCAGCTTGTCCTTGACCTCCTTGAGCAGGAAGGCCGCACCCAGCGTCGAGCCTTCGGAGACGTAGAGCCAGCCCAGCGCTTCAGGCATGGCCACGTTGCCGGTGGCGATAACGGCCTCACCGGGCGCGGCCTCCAGGTCGGCCAGGTCGGCCAGCGCAGCGGCCTCGCGGCCGCGCACCTGCAGGTCAGGCACGGCGGCCTGGATGGCCCGATCGTCGAAGAGATGTTCGACATCGCGCTGGAAGTGATACTGCGCCGCCACGAAGCGCACGTACTGCGCGCGGCTGGCGAAGGGTTGCGCCTGTTCCATCAGGGCGTGCATCTGCTCATGCAGCGTGGCCGTTTCATTCTTGAGACGGGCCGAGAGCAGGGCGGGAGTGGTAGAGAGAGGATTCATCATGGTCGGGACGGGTCATCATGTTGCCGCCCGGGAGATCCGGCGGGCTCATCATGTTGCATGTCGATGGCCCTGGGGCGGCGCGGCTGGCAGACCCGGCCTGCGGGAGGACGGAAGAGGCTGACTGCGTCGGCCATTTTAACGCAAACGGCCGGACCCGCTTGCGCGCGGGGCCGGCCGTGGGGTGTGTCAGCGCTTTCGTCATTCTGACGAGGTCGGCACGTCAGAGTGACGAGACTTGCACTACATCTTGAAGCCGCCGACCAGCACCGACAGCCGGTGCGCCTCATCCTGCAAGGACTTGGCAGCGGCCGCCGCCTGTTCGACCAGCGCTGCATTCTGTTGCGTGCCTTCGTCGATATGCGTGATGGCCAGGTTCACTTCCTGGATGCCGCCATTCTGTTCGCTGCTGGCATGGGCGATTTCGCTGACGATCACGCTGACGTCACGGATGCTGGCCACGATCTGTTCCATGGTCTGCCCGGCCTGGGCCACCAGCACGCCGCCATCGGCCACCTTGGAGACCGAGTTGTCGATGAGCTGCTTGATCTCCTTGGCGGCCTGGGCGCTGCGCTGGGCCAGCGAACGCACTTCGGAAGCCACCACCGCGAAGCCACGTCCCTGCTCACCGGCGCGGGCCGCTTCCACGGCGGCGTTCAGGGCCAGGATGTTGGTCTGGAAGGCGATGCCGTCGATCACCGTGATGATGTCGGCGATCTGGCGCGAGGAGGCATTGATGGCTTCCATGGTCGAGACCACGTTGCCGACCACTTCACCGCCCTGTGCAGCGATCCGGGAAGCATTGCCGGCCAGTTCGTTGGCGCGGCGCGCGCTTTCCGAGTTCTGCTGCACGGTCGAGGTCAGCTGCTCCATGGCCGAGGCGGTTTCTTCCAGCGCACCGGCCTGCTGCTCGGTACGGGCCGACAGGTCCTGGTTGCCGCTGGCGATCTCGGTGGAAGAAATCTTGACGGTATCGCTGCTGCGGCGCACGTCCTGCAGGATGCCGGTGATCTGGTTGACGAACTGGTTGAAGGAGCGCGAGATCTGCGTCAGTTCATCCTTGCCGTCTTCGTCCAGGCGCAGGGTCAGGTCGCCGTTGCCGGAAGACAGGCTGTCCATGGCCCGGCGCACGCGCGAGAGGCGCTGGAACACCGCCGTGGTGATCACGCTCATGATGCCCGCTGCCACCAGTGCCACCAGCACCAGCGCGATCAGCGCCGAGCGCGTGGCATTGCGCATGCCGGCGGTGACGTCGGCCTTGTCCATGGCCAGCATCAGGGTCCATTCGGTGCCTTTGATGGGGATGCCCTTGATGAGCTTGGCCGCGCCATCCAGTGGCAGCGCGCTGACCTTGTCATCGGCCGCCAGGCTCTGCAGGCGTTCCGGGGTCAGCTCGGCATTCCACTCCTTGGCCGGCTTGTTGACCCACTGGCCATCCGGGTGCGCCAGCATCAGGCCGTCACGGTCCACCAGGAAGGCGTAGCTGGCCGGGGTCGGGTGGATGGCGCGCACCACTTCGGAGACGCCATCGAGGAACATGGCGGCCGCCACCACGCCCACGCGCTGGCCGTTCTGCATCACCGGCGCGGTGAAGGAGACCATCGGCTTCTTGGTGGCGACGTCGGTGTAGGGCTTGGTCAGCACCGGCTTGCCGGCCGCCACCGCCTGCTTGTACCAAGGGCGGGCGGTCGGATCATAGCCGGCCGGCAAGCCTTCGGCAGCCGAGGTGAAGGCGGTCTTGTCCTCGCGGCCTAGGGTGGTGACGTAGAAGCCGCCGCTCTTCTGCAGCAGCTTGATGACGAACACCGGATCGGCCCCCTGCACGCCTTCGGCGGCGGCTACCGTCATGGCGGTGCGGGCCGCCACCCATTCATTGATGGTGGAACCGAAACCGGTCGCCACGGCCTGGGCGTTGCGCTCGATGGCGCGGTCGTTGTCCGTCTGGATGATGAAGAAGGACACCGTCCCGACCACCGCCAGGCTGGCGACCAGCAGGGCAATCGTATAGAACAGGATGCGGGCTTTGATGGAGTTGAGCATGTGGAATCCCTGAAATCATTATTTTGGTGAACCAGGCCCTGTTCAATCTTGACGGACGGCATCCGGACCGGTGCATGAGTGTGGACCCCGCTGCCGTGGCGGTAACCGTGGAATACAGCTGGATTTCACCGTCTGATGCGGGCTTGCCCGACCCCCGGGTGGTTCCGGGGCGATATGAAAAAAACTTAGTCGGAGTACGGTCAGTCCGCCCGCTATCCCTTGCAGCAGGCGGACTGATATGAATGGAAATGAATTTTTACTAAGTTTTTCAACCCCGCTCAGCGCTGGCTGACGAATTCATGACAACAGTTCGCGCAGCAGATCCTTGCGCGGGCCGGACTTGGGCTCAAAGGCCAGTGCCTGCTCCACATGCAGCAGGTGGTGCTCCATCAGTTCGACGGCCTTCTCGACATCGCCCGCCCGCGCCGCCGCGATGAAGGCGCCATGTTCCTCGCTGGAGCAGGCGGCATCGCGCGTGGACTGGTAGAGCATGGTGATGAGGGCGCTGCGGCCGGCCAGCTTTTCCAGGATGTCGGTCAGCACGTCGTTGCCGACGATGCGCGCCAGCAGGATGTGGAAGTCGCTCAGCAGGGAAGAGCGCACCTGCATGTTGTCATCCTTGACGGCCTGGCGTTCCTGTTCCAGGTGCGCTTCCAGCCGGGCGTAATCCGCTTCGGTGGCGCAGGCCACGAACTGGCGCACCATGGCCGCTTCCAGCGCCCGGCGCACGAAGAACAGGTTGCGCGTCTCCTCCACCGTGGGTTTGCTGACGAAGGCCCCCTTGTCGGGGATCAGGTCCACCAGCTTGTCCTTGGCCAGCATCACCAGCGCCGCGCGGATCTTGGTGCGGCTGACCTGGTACACCCGCGCCAAGGCTTCTTCGGGCAGCTTGGCACCGGGCGGCAGGCGCTGCGCGGCGATATTGGCCGCGATGTCGCTGGCGATGGCGTCGGAGCTGTCGGGTGCGGGGGCAGGGACGGAAGCGGTCATGGCTGGGGGGGACGAGTGGCTGGGAAGGCCGCCCTGCGGCGGCGCTCCATTGTAACCAGTGCAACGATGGCCAGCCAATTCCGCTTCCCCTGCGTCCATCGGCGGGCTCAGGCCCGGGCCGGGTTGCCGGCCACGCCCGGCAGGTCGATGACGGGCAGTTCCTCGGCCAGCGGCGTCACGTATTCGCCATTGAGCACGGCGCGGGCACGTTGCTTGTCGATATCCTTTTCCCAGCTGGCGATGACCACGGTCGCCACGCAATTGCCCAGCAGGTTGCCCAGCGCACGGGCGATGCCGATGAACCAGTCGATGGACAGCACCAGCACCAGGCCCACGACCGGGATGGCCGGGATGGTGGTCAGCGTGGCCGCCAGGATCACGATGGCCGAGCCCGGCACACCGTGCGCGCCCTTGGAGGTCACCAGGGCAATGGCCAGGATCGCCGCCAGGTCACCCCAGGACAGGTGCGTGTTGGTGGCCTGGGCGATGAACAGCGCGGCCATGGTCAGGTAGATCGAGAAGGCATCCAGGTTGAAGGAATAGCCGGTCGGGATCACCAGGCCGACGGTGGACTTCTTGATGCCCATGTGTTCCAGCTTCCTCATGATCTGCGGCAACACGCTGTCCGAGGAGGTGGTGGCCAGCACCACCACCAGCTCTTCGCGCAGGTAGCGGATCAGCTTGAAGATGGACAGCCCGCTGGCGCGCAGGATGCCGCCCAGCACCACCAGCACGAAGAAGATCACCGCGCCGTAGAACAGCAGCACCAGCAGTGCCAGCTGCTTGAGCGAGCCGATGCCGTACTTGCCGACCGTGAAGGCAATCGCCCCCAGCACGCCCAGCGGCGCCAGGCGGATGAAGAAGGACATGCACTTGAAGAAGGCATCCGACAGCGACGACACCAGCGCCACCACCGGTGCGCCCTTGTCACCGATCAGCAGCAGCGCACAGCCGAAGGTCACCGAGATCAGCAGCACCTGCAGCACATCGCCGGAGGTGAAGGCGCTCACGGCGGTGGCCGGGATCAGCTTCATGATGAAGTCGGCAAAGCCGGTCTCCTTGACCTTGCCGGCATTGGCCATGTAACCCGACAGGCTGCTGGCATCCAGGTTGCTGGGATCGATGTTCATGCCCGCGCCGGGGTGGACCACCAGCGCCAGCACCAGGCCCAGCAGCAGGGCGATGGTGGTCACGACTTCGAAATAGATGATGGCCTTGACGCCCACGCTGCCGACCTTCTTCAGGTCGCTGGCACCGCAGATGCCTTGCACCACCACGCAGAAGACGATGACCGGAATGATCATCTTGATCAGCTTGATGAAGCCGTCGCCCAGCGGTTTGAGGCTCTGGCCGAAGTCCGGCCACAGCAGGCCGATGACGATGCCGGCCACCAGCGCCAGCACCACCTGCCCGAACAGGGACTTGAATACTTTGCTCACCGTTGTCTCCTTGACTTGTTTTATTGAAATGTTGCCAACGCAGGTGATCTTTTTTGTCGCGGTGGCGCGAGATCACTATATTGCATACAATTTTTGAATACAATAAAAAACACGAAAATTTTCGAGTCCCGCTCCATCCCGGAGCCGGTCGAGCAGAGGAGACGCGATGAACGCCATGGACCTGTCCAGCCAGCAGGCCGGCCAGCAAGCGATGCAGTGGGCCGAGCTGCTGGCGCAGCACAGTGAAGCCCCCGGCATGCTGACCCGGACCTATCTCACCCCCACGCACCAGGCTGCCGCCGCCGAGTTGACGCGCTGGATGGAGCAATCCGGCCTGCGCGTGCGGCGCGACAACGCCGGCAACGTGATCGGCCGCTACGAGGCCGCGCCAGGACATGAGCATCGTCCGGCGCTGGTGACCGGTTCGCACTTCGATACCGTGCGCAATGCCGGCAAGTACGACGGCAACCTGGGCATCGTGCTGCCGCTGGCCTGCATTGCCCAATGGCATCGTGCGGGCAGGCGTTTTGCGTTTCCCATCGAGGTGATCGGCTTTGCCGAGGAAGAGGGTGTGCGCTTCAAGGCCACCCTGCTGGGCAGCCGCACCGTGGCCGGCACCTTCGACCAGGCCGTGCTGGAGAACGTCGATGGCGAGGGCATCAGCATGCGCCAGGCGATCCGGGCTGCCGGACTGGATCCGGCCGGGATTGCAGGGGATGCGTGGTCGCCCGCTTCCGTGGCGGCGTTTGTGGAGGTGCACATCGAACAGGGCCCGCTGTTGCTCAACGAGGGTTTGCCGGTGGGCGTAGTTACCGCGATTTCGGGGGCCAGCCGCTTCATGGCCGAGGTGCGCGGCTTGGCCGGGCATGCCGGTACGGTGCCCATGCATTTGCGTCGCGATGCGGCGATGGCAGCAGCCGAGATCGGGCTTTACATCGAACGGCGCTGCGGCATCAAGCCGGGGCTGGTGGGCACCATGGGCATCCTGGAGGTGGTGCAGGGCGCGGCCAATGTGGTGCCGGGGCTGGCCAGTTTTTCCATCGACATCCGCGCCGAGGAGGATGCGGACCGTCTGGCGGCGGTAGCCGACGTGCGCGCCGAGATCGAGCGCATTGCCGCGCGGCGCCAGGTCGGGATCGATTTGCGCCAGACCCATGAGGCGGCCAGCGTGCCCTGCGCGCCGCGCCTGCAGGCGGCCTTGGCGCGAGCCATCGAAACGGCCGGCTGGCCGGTGCGCCACCTGCCTTCCGGGGCCGGTCACGACGCCATGGCCATGGCACCGCTGGGCGAGGTGGCCATGCTGTTCGTGCGCTGTGGCAACGGCGGCATCAGCCATCACCCCGACGAGACCATGAGCACCGAGGACGCCTGCATCGCTGCGCAGGTCTTCAGCCATCTGGTCGAACAATTCCAGCCCTGAGTGCGCTCAGGCTTTCCAATGAAGGATTACGGAGTCCCCATGTCCACCATCACCATCGACGGATTCAATCTCACCGCTGCGCAAGTCGTCAGCGTGGCCCGCGCCCCTCACCTGAAAGTCGCGCTCGCCGAGTCTTCGCGAACGGCCCTCAAGCAAAGCCGCGACTACATCGAAAGCACCTGGATGCACGATGAAGCACCCATGATGTACAGCTTCAATACCGGCGTCGGTTTGCTCAAGGACACGCGCATCAAGGTCGAGCATATCGAGCTGTTCCAGACCCAGCTGATTCGTGCGCACAGCGCGGGCATCGGCGAACCCTTCTCCGAAGAAGTCAGCCGCGCCACCATGCTGCTGCGGGCCAATGCGTTTGCATCGAATTATTCCGCGCCGCGCGTGGAAGTGGTGGATCGCCTGCTGGCCTTCATCAATGCCGGCATCCATCCGATCATGCCGCAGAAGGGATCGGTCGGCGCTTCCGGCGATCTCGCGCCACTGGCTTACCTGGCGGCGGCCATTGCCGGGTTTGATGAAGCCGAAGTGATGTATCAGGGCCAGCGCATGCGTGCGACGCAGGCCATCGAGCAGGTCGGGATAGGTTCGGTCAAATTTGATCTTAAGGCCAAGGATGCCTCGGCCCTCATCAATGGCTGTACCGCCTCGCTGGCGGTCGCCATCCTCGCCGCGCACGATGCGCGCCATCTGCTGACCGATGCCTGCCTGTCGTTGGGGCTGACGCTGGAAGCGATGCGGGCCGAGATGTCGGCCTTCGATCCGCGTATCCAGCAGGCGCGTCCGCATGCGGGCCAGATCAAGACGGCAGAAGTCATCCGCACGCTGCTCAAGGGCTCTACCCGTACCACGCATGAAGCGCGCGCCGTGCAATTGCCCGATGAATTGCGCCGCAACGATATCCCCTACACCGCGCGCATTCAGGATGTGTATTCGCTGCGCTGCGCGCCGCAAGTGTATGGTCCGGTATTCGATGCACTCGACTATATCGATACCATCATCGAGAAAGAGACCAACTCCGCTACCGACAATCCGCTGATCTTTAACAAGGAAGACGGCGAAGGTTTCGAAATCATTTCCGGCGGCAACTTCCATGGCCAGTATCTGGCGCAGGCGATGGACTTGCTGGCCATGGCGATTACCGACCTGGGCAGCATCTGCGAACGCCGTATCGCGCGCCTGATCGACCCCACCCTGTCGTGGGGATTGCCGCGCAACCTGATGAGCGGCGTGCGCGGCGTCAACACGGGCTATCCGGTGGTGCAATGTTCCATGAGTTCGCTGGTGATGGAAAACCGCACCCTGTGCATGCCCGGCAGCGTCGACAGCATCCCCTCCAAGGGCAACAGCGAGGACCACATCTCCAACTCGACCTGGTGCGCCCGCAAGGCGATGACGGTGGTGCAGAACACGCAATACATCGTCGGCGTGGAAATGTTGCTGGCGGCGCAGGCGCTGACCATGACCGAGGACTTGCTCAAGGACTTCAAGCTGGGGCAGGGTACGCAGGCGGCCTATGACGAGATCCGCCGCCAGATTCCTGCGTGTCTGGAGGGCGATCGCTGGTTCCACGACGACGTGCAGGCCGCGCATGGCTTCGTGGTGAGCGGGTCGGTGCGGGAGGCGGTGATCTCGGCCATCGGGGCGTTCGTGTGACGGAAATGCGAGCCGAGCCGTGAGAATTTGACCCCGCAGGCTCAAGTCTGACAAAAAGCTGACGTTCAAGAAGATTGAACGGCAGCTTTTTTCATTTGGGGGCAGCGCCAATGGGATTGCCTTGCGGCAATCACATGTTGCGTGTTGTCTGCGCGCATCAGGATATCCCTGATGGCTGGATGACGCGCCCGCAGCCAGACTGCGCTCACCAGCACTCTCACACTCCATCGAGGAACACGAATGAACATCAAGAACATCAAGATCAGCGCACGACTGGCGGCCTGCTTCGGCATCCTGGTCGCGGTCATGTGCCTGATCGCGGGCGTAGGAATGCAGAGCCTGCACAGCATCAGCAAGGCTTCGCGCATTGTCGTCGAGGACCGCTACGTGAAGATCGCGTTGGTGATGGAGATCCGCGAGAACGTCAATTCGGCCGCGCGCAACCTGCGCAATGCCATGCTGGGACGCAACCCAGAAGAGGCCAAGCGCTATCTCGACCGCGGTGCGGCCAACAGCGCCAAGACCACCGAGTCCATGAACCAGATCGAAAAACTGATCAGCACGCCGCGCGGCAAGGAATTGTTCAAGGCCATCCAGGACGCGCGTGCCGCCTACAGCACGTCGCGCGACAAACTGCGTGAGCTGATCCTTCAGCAGAAGAAGGAAGAGGCCACCGAAGTGCTCTTCAATGAAGTCATTCCCAAGCAGGACCGCTACTTCGACGTCCTCAACGACTTCGTCGCCTTCCAGAGAACGCTGATGGATGAAAGCGTGGCTGAAGGCCAGCAGACCAGCGATTCGGCCATCGCCCTGATGCTGGAACTGTCGGCCGTGGCCATTCTGCTGTGCGTGCTGGCAGCCTGGTGGGTCACGCGTTCCATCACGCGGCCGCTCAATGAAGCGGTGGACGTGGCCAGCGCCGTGGCGCAAGGCGACCTGACGGTACAGATCGGCGAGACCACCCGGGACGAAACCGGCAAGCTGCTGGCTTCGCTCAAGGCCATGAACCAGAACCTGCACCGCATCGTCAGCGAAGTACGGACCGGCAGTGACACCATCAATACCGCCTCCTCCGAAATCGCCAGCGGCAACCTGGACCTGTCGTCCCGCACCGAAGAACAGGCCGGGGCGCTGGAAGAGACCGCCTCGGCGATGGAAGAACTGACCTCCACCGTCAAGCAGAATGCCGACAACGCCCGCCAGGCCAACAGCCTGGCCGCGACCGCCTCCGACGTGGCAGTGCAGGGCGGCAGCGTGGTGGGGCAGGTGGTGCAGACCATGGGCGAGATCAACGAAGCCTCGCGCAAGATTGTCGACATCATCAGCGTCATCGATGGCATCGCCTTCCAGACCAACATCCTGGCCCTGAACGCCGCCGTGGAAGCGGCCCGTGCCGGTGAGCAGGGACGCGGCTTTGCGGTGGTGGCTTCCGAAGTCCGTACCTTGGCCCAGCGCAGTGCGTCCGCGGCCAAGGAGATCAAGGCCCTCATCGATGATTCGGTCAGTCGCGTGGATAACGGCAGCCGCCTGGTGGAACAGGCCGGTGCCACCATGAGCGAAGTGGTGGCCAGCGTGCGCCGCGTTACTGACGTGGTGGCCGAGATCTCGGCGGCGAGCAACGAACAGAGCGACGGCATCGAGCAGATCAATCACGCCATCGTGCAGATGGACGAAGTGACCCAGCAAAATGCCGCCCTGGTGGAACAGGCCGCCGCCGCCGCCCAGTCCTTGCAGGAACAGTCGGGCCGCCTGGTGGAAACGGTGAGCATCTTCAAGCTCAGCAACCATGAGACGCCGCGTGCGCAGCCCGCGCGCAAGCCGGTGCCGCCCAAGGCCAGCAGCAAGCCGGTGGCCGCCGCGCCGGCCGCACCGGCCAAAGCCGCTGTGGCAGCACCCGTGCCGACGCCCAAGGCCCTGCCCGCGAAACCGGCCGCGCCAGCCAGCGCCAAGGCCGGCGGCAAGGCCATGGCGGCCGATGACGGGGATTGGGAACAATTCTGAACTAACTATCGCAGGCTCAGGGGCCAAGTCCGTCTTCCGGACCTCACCCTGTTTTCTCAAGTATTGGCCAAAAGCGCCGTTCAGCATCTGCTGTCCGGCGCTTTTTTCATGCGTCAGGCGATCCAGTGCGGCGTTGCATTCCGCCAACAATTTGCTGACAGAAAGACATGCATGTCTTCACAGCCAACAAGGGGGTAAGTATGAACATCAAAGATATCAGGATCAGCGTCCGGCTGGCCGTCTGCTTCGCCGTGCTCATCGGGGTGATGTGCGTGATCACGGGGATCGCGCTCAAGAGCCTGAACCGGGTCGAGAAGTCCACCGCCGAGATCGTTGAGGACCGTTACCAGAAGATCGCCCTGGCCAGTGACATCAGTGACAACGTCAATGGTGCCGTACGCAGCCTGCGCGATGCCTTGCTCGGCCGCACGCCCGAGGAATCGGCGAAGTACATTGAACAGGGACAGTCCTTCAGCGCCAAGACCGGCAAGGCGCTGGCGCAGATCGAGAAACTGCTTACCAGCCCGCGCGACAAGGACATGCTCAAGATGGTCATGGATGCCCGCAATGCCTACACGCCCTCGCGTGACAAGCTGCGGGAACTGATCAAGCAGAACAAGAAGGAAGAGGGCACCGAATTGCTCTTCAAGGAAGTCGTGCCCGTCCAGGACAAGTACCTCAAGGCGCTCGATGACTTCGTGGCCTACCAGAAGACCATGATGGACGAGAGCGTGGTCCAGGGCAAACAGACCGCCAGTTCCGCCACCAGCCTGATGCTGCTGCTCTCGGGTGCGGCCATCCTGATCTGCGTCGCTGCCGCCTGGCTGGTCACGCGCTCCATCACGGGTCCGCTCAACCAGGCCGTCAGCATCGCCGGTGCGGTGGCGCAGGGCGACCTGACGGTGCGCATCGAGGCCACCACCAAGGATGAGACCGGCACCCTGCTGGCCTCACTGAAGTCCATGAACGAGAACCTGCACCGCATCGTCACCCAGGTCCGCCAGGGGACCGATGCCATCACCACCGCGTCGAAGGAAATCGCCAGCGGCAACCTGGACCTGTCCTCGCGCACCGAAGAGCAGGCCGGCTCGCTGGAAGAGACCGCCTCGGCCATGGAAGAGCTGACTTCCACCGTCAAGCAGAATGCCGACAACGCCCGCCAGGCCAACACCCTGGCCGCCACCGCCTCCGAAGTGGCGGTGCAGGGCGGCAGCGTGGTGGGGCAGGTGGTGCAGACCATGGGAGAGATCAATGATGCCTCCCGCAAGATCGTCGACATCATCAGCGTCATTGACGGCATCGCCTTCCAGACCAACATCCTGGCGCTGAACGCGGCGGTGGAAGCCGCCCGTGCCGGCGAGCAGGGACGCGGCTTCGCGGTGGTGGCCTCCGAAGTGCGCACCCTGGCCCAGCGCAGCGCATCGGCCGCCAAGGAGATCAAGGCCCTCATCGATGATTCGGTGACGCGGGTAGACAACGGCAGCCGCCTGGTGGAGCAGGCCGGCAGCACCATGAGCGAAGTGGTGGCCAGCGTCAGGCGCGTCACCGACGTGGTCGGCGAGATCTCGGCCGCCAGCAACGAGCAGAGCGCCGGCATCGAGCAGATCAACCGCGCCATCGCGCAGATGGATGAAGTCACGCAGCAGAATGCCGCGCTGGTCGAGGAAGCGGCGGCCGCTGCGCAATCCCTGCAGGAGCAATCGCACCGCCTGTCAGAGACGGTCAGCATCTTCCGGCTGGATAGCCAGCATGCGGCGGTGGGGGCTGCGACTGCCTACGCCAAGCCGGTGGCCAGCAAGCCCGCCGCTCCCAAGCCAGCGGCACAGAAGCCCGCCGCCGCACCGCCCGCGCCAGCCGTCGTGGTCCCCGCCTTGCCGGCCAAGACGGCCGCCAACGCCGCCATTGCCAAGGCCAGCAGCAAGGCACCGCCGGCCGGTGACGGGGATTGGGAACAATTCTGAACTAACTCTGGCGATCAGGCGCGCAGCTCGACCACACCCGGAAACGCGATGCGCACCACCAGCCCGCTGCCTTGTGCCGGGGCATCCAGCGTGACGCTGGCCCTGTGCATGGCGGCGATCTCGCGCACGATGGCCAGCCCCAGCCCGGTACCCCCCGGGTTGACGTGCTGGGTGGCCCCGGCACGATAGAAGGGTTCGAACACTTTTGCGCGCTCGGCCTCGGCGATGCCGGGGCCGTTGTCTTCCACCTCCAGCAGGGCCGCAGTCGGCTGCCCCGGACGGCGCATGGCGCGCACGCGCAAAGTGACCTGGCCGCCGATGGGCGTATAGCGGATCGCATTGTCCAGCAGATTCACCATCAGTTCATGCAGCAGCAGGGCATTGGCTTCGATGCCGACGTCGCCCTCTTCCTCGAAGGCCAGCCCGATGCGCCGCGCCACCGCCTGCTGCGATAACTCCAGCGCGACCTGCCGTGCGGCATCGGTGAGCGAGACGCGCATGGTGCCGCCTCCGGCCGCGCCATGTTCGGCGCGCGCCAGGGTCAGCAGGCGATTGGCCAGATGTACGGCGGAATCGGTGGTGCGCGCCATGCCCTCCACCAGCTCGCGCAGCTCGGCCGGGTCGAGCCGCGTGCGGCGCAGTTCGCGCAGGGTCAGTTCGGATTGGGTCTTCAATACCGTCAGCGGCGTACGCAACTGGTGCGAGGCATCGGCGATGAAGCGCCGCTGCGCACTGATGAGGGCCTGCAACCGGCCCATGTAGCCATTCATGGCCTGCACCAGCGGGCGCATTTCCTTGTGTACCAGGGCCGGATCAAAACCGGACAGGTCGGTCGGCGCACGCGACTCCACCTCGCCCTTGAGCTGCATCACCGGGCGCAGCACGAAGCGCACCGCAAACCACACCAGCAGCGCCGCCACGGTCACCAGCGTGCCCTGGCGCCACAGCGTGTCGAACAGGATCTTGCGCGTCATGCCGTTGCGGCCCTCCATGGTTTCGCCGACCTGGATCAGGGCGATGCCGCGCATGCTGTCGTCATACACCGGCTGCAGCAGTGCGGCGATGCGGATGGGCTGGTTGTGATAGTCGGCCTGGTAGAAGCGCACCAGGGCCGGATAGACTTCCGAGCGCTTGACGTTGGCAGGGACCGGCGGCAGGTCTTCGTAGCCGGACACCAGTTCCCCTTTCAGGCCCGTGACCTTGTAGTAGATGCGGCCCAGGGTATCGGTCTCGAAGCTGTCCAGCGCCACGTAGGGCACGTCGGCCGTGACATGGCCATTGACGATGGAGACCCGTTCGGCCAGCGCACGGGTGGAGGCCAGCAGCGAACGGTCGTAGGCCAGATCGGCTACTTCCAGCGCGTTGTAGTAGACCGAGACTGCATCGAGAGCCACCAGCAGCGTCAACGGAATCAGCAGCCAGCGCACCAGCTGGCTGCGCAGGTTGCCCAGTCGGCGGGTGGCCTGCGCCATTACGCGGCCTGCAGCAGGTAGCCCAGGCCGCGCAGGGTGGTGATGCCGACGCGGCCGGCGCCCTCGTGTTCCAGCTTCTTGCGCAGGCGGTGGATGTAGATCTCGATGGCGTCCACGCTGGCATTGTCATCCAGCGAAAAGACCTGCTGGAACAATTTGTCCTTCGGGACCGTATGGCCCTGGCGCATGATCAGCACTTCCAGCACCGCGTGTTCGCGCGGGGTCAGTGCCAGCAGTTCGCCGTGATAGGTGAAGGTGCGCGACACCGTATCGAAGCACAGCGCACCACAGGCCACGGTCACCGCTTCCTGGCTCTGCGAGCGGCGCAGCAGGGCTTTCACGCGCGCTTCCAGTTCTTCCAGCTCGAAGGGTTTGGCCAGATAGTCATCGGCCCCCAGGTTGAGGCCGCTGACGCGGTCAGCCAGGCCGCCGCGTGCGGTCAGGATCAGCACCGGCGTGCGGCTGCCGCGCGCACGCATGCGTTTGAGGACTTCCAGTCCATCCATGCGCGGCAGGGTCAGGTCGAGGATCACCAGCGCATAGTCTTGCGTGAGCAGCAGGCTGTCGGCGTCGGCACCGTTGTGCGCGCACTCCACCGTCAGGTGGGCGTCGCGCAGGGCCTTGGACAGCCAGCGGGAAAGTTCGATATGGTCTTCGACCAGCAGGATGCGCATGCGGCGGCCCTTTTACTTTTACTTGTACGTTGCGGTACGGCTTGTCTCCAGCGCGGATGCTAACAGATGGGCCGCCGCCTTTGAAATGTCCTCTTCCGGCCATTGTGGAAACTGCGTAGCGTCGATCCCACACTGACAGCTTCGCTGAAAGCCGGCTGAAAGGCTTTTCTTGTACGATGCGCCCATATCAAAAAATCCAAGCCGGAGACACATCATGACCACCCTTGGGTCCGGACCCGTCCGTACCGTTCTTCCCGCCTCCCGTTTCTGCTGCTGACCGCCATGAAGGCGGACCGCTCGCATCGTTGGCACCACTGTGTTCGCTTGCTGGCCGCCTGTCTGCTGGCCTGTGCGATGCCGTGCGCGCTGGCGGCCGAGTGCATCGTCCCGGCCAAGCCGGGCGGCGGCATGGACGCCTCGTGCAAGCTGTTGCGCCAGGCCATGCAGGAAGAGGGCGGCAAGCAGGATTTCAAGGTGGCGTATTTGCCCGGCGGCATCGGGGCCGTGGCCTGGAGTTCGGTGGTCTCGCAGCGGCGCGGTGGGCCGGAGACGCTGGTGGCGTTTTCGGGCGGCTCGCTGCTCAGCCTGGCGCAAGGCAAGTATGGCCCCGCCGATGTGGGCGACGTGCGCTGGGTGGCCGGGATCGGCATCGATCACGGCATGATCGCGGTACGTAGCGATGCGCCGTGGCGCAACCTGAAGCAGTTGCTGGAAGCGATCCGCAAGGATCCGTCGGCGGTCACCGTGGGTTTGTCCGGGACCGTGGGCAGTCAGGACTGGCTGAAGATGGCGCTGCTGGCGCAGCAAGCCGGTTTTACGCCGAGGCAGTTCCGCTTCGTGGCGCTGGAAGGCGGCGGTGATTCGTTTGCCGCCTTGCAGGCCGGGCACGTGCAGGTGATTTCGGGCGATACCTCGGAAGCCGCCTACTTCATGGCCGACGGCAAGGTGCGCATCCTGGCGGTGCTGTCCGAGCAACGCCTGCCGGGCCCGCTGCAGGCAATACCGACCGCACGCGAACAGGGTTACGAGGTGGTGTGGCCGATCATTCGCGGCTTCTACATGAGCCCGCATGCGCCGGAAGCGGATTACCGGCGCTGGGTCCGGTATTTCGACCGGGTACTGGCCGATCCCGAATTCGATCGCCAGCGCAGTATCGGTGGCTTGCAACCCTTTGCCATGACCGGCAAGCCGCTCTCGGATTACATCGCGCAGACCGTTGCGCGTTATCGCAGGCAGTCCCAGGAGTTGGGCCTGGTGCGCTGATCAGCCAGGTTGCACACGCCGTCAGGCGTGCTCTGCAGCCGGGCCGGCGCAAGGCCCGTTTCATCATCAAGGAGAATCCATGTTGCACAAACGTCGCCTGAGCATTGCGCTCGGCCTGGCCCTCGCTTTGCCCGTCACTTTCAGCGGTGTGGCCCATGCCGACACCCCCGCCGGCTATCCCGCCGATTACGCCAAGGTCATCGAAGGCGCCAAGAAGGAAGGCAAGGTCGTGATCTACAGCACCACCGATTCCAAGGCGGCCGAAGCGCTGATCAAGGATTTCGGTGCGCTCTATCCGGGCGTGAAGGTCGAGTACAACGACATGAACTCTACCGAAGCCTACAACCGCTTCATCTCCGAAGCGGCCGCCGGTGGCGCCACGGCTGACGTGATGTGGTCCTCCTCCATGGACCTGCAGGTCAAGCTGGCCTCCGAAGGCTATGCGGTGGCCTACAAGTCACCGGAAGCCGCCGCCGTGCCGGCCTGGGCGAACTGGAAGGACACTGCCTACGGCACCACCTTCGAGCCGGCTGCCATTGTCTACAACAAGCGCCTGGTGACCGAGGCCGAAGTGCCGACCACCCACGACGAGTTCACCAAACTCCTGGTCAGCAAGCAGGACAAGTTCAAGAACAAGGTCACCACCTACGACATCGAGAAGTCCGGCGTCGGTTTCAGCCTGATGACCTATGACCTGAAGCACAACCCGCATTTCTGGGACTTCGCCAAAGCCATGGGCGGCGTGGCTGCGCGCGTGCAATCCTCGACCGGCACCATGCTCGAGCGCATCTCCTCGGGTGAAAACCTGATCGGCTACAACATCCTCGGCCCCTACGCCCTGGTGCGCGCCAAGAAGGACCCGTCCATCGGCGTGGCCTTCACCAAGGATTACAACCTGGTGCTCTCGCGCGTGATCTTCATCAACAAGGCCGGCAAGAACCTCAATGCCGCCAAGCTGTGGGTGGACTACATCCTCTCCAAGCGCGGCCAGACCATCATCGCCAATGATGCGCAGCTGTTCGCCATCCGTGGCGACGTCACCGGTGCCACCACCTCGGCCGAACTGACCAAGCAGCTGGGAGCGTCGCTCAAGCCCATGCCGGTCTCCACCGAACTGCTGGAATACCTGGATCAGAAGAAGCGCCTGGACTTCCTGAAGCAGTGGAAGGAAGCCACCAAGAAGTAAATTTTTTAGATTCATCCTGTCACGGGCCGGGTAGTCCGCAGTGCCAAGGGCGTCACGCCTTCGATACGACCCTGCGGGTCTACTCAGTCCGAACGGGATGTTTGTCATCACCGCGCAAGTTCGTTGTTTCGGAGCGCGGCCCTGGCCGCTTCCCTGCCTGTCCTGATCCATCTGCCCACTCATGAGGCGCACCATGCAAACCACCACAACGCTACCGCGCAGCGAGCCAGCCCTGCCGACCCGCCGTTTCCGGCTGAACTGGCCGCGCGGCCTGGTCGTGCTGCTGGCAGCCCTGGCCATCTTCGTGCCGCTGCTGCTGATCTTCTATCAAAGCTTCCTGTCGGCCCCCTTCTTCGCGCCGGTCAAGACGCTGACCTTCGATTCCTACCGCTTCATCTTCGATGACCCGGACTTCCGCCAGGCCTTCGTCAATGGCCTCACGCTGGCCACCGGCCTGGCGCTGATCGCCGTCCCGCTGGGCGGCATGCTGGCCTTCCTGATGGTGCGTACCGACCTGCCGGGCCGCAGCTTCATCGCTCCCGCGCTGATGGTGCCGATCTTCGTCTCACCCATGGTGATCGGCTTCGGCTACGTGGTCTCGATGGGACCGGTCGGCTTCTACACGGTGTGGGTCAAGAACCTGCTGTCGGTGTTCGGTTTCGAGGGCGATCCGTGGAACATCTATTCCTTCACCAGCATCGTCATCATCGCCGGCCTGACCCACGTGCCGCACGTCTACCTGTATGCCTCGGCCGCCCTGCGCAGCCTGGGTTCGGATGTGGAAGAAGCGGCCCGCGTGGCCGGTGCCTCGCCGCTGCAGGTCGCGCTCAACGTCTCGCTGCCGATGATTACCCCGGCACTGGCCTACTCCGGCGTGCTGGTGTTCTTCCTCGGCTTTGAAGTGTTCGGCCTGGTACTGGTGCTGGGCGATCCGGAAGGCCACCTGGTGCTGCCGACCTATCTCTACAAGCTCACCAACAAACTGGGTACGCCTTCGTATCACCTGATGGCGGCGGTGGCCGTGTGCCTGGTGGCGGTGACCATGCCGCTGGTGATGCTGCAGCGCTGGCTGCTGCGCTCGGCCAACAAGTTCGTCGCCATCAAGGGCAAGGGCGCGCGCCAGAAGGCGCTGCCGCTGGGCAAGTGGCGCTGGGTGGCGTTCACTCTGATCGCCGGCTGGCTGCTGTTCACGGTCATCATCCCGCTCTCGGGCATCGGCCTGCGCACCTTCGTCTCGCACTGGGGCGATGGCGTCAACCTGCTGGACGTGCTGACCTTCGAGAATCTGCTCAACGTGTGGGATCAACCCTCGCTGGTGCGCGGCATCATCAACACGGTGCTGATCGGCGTGATCGGCGGCGCCCTGGCCGTGGCCTGCTATACCGCCATCGCCCTGGCCATGCACCGCAAGCAGGATGGCGTGACCCGCTTCCTCGACTACAGCGTGCTGGTCCCGCGTGCGGTGCCGGGCCTGCTGGCCGGCCTGTCCTTCCTGTGGGTGTTCCTGTTCGTGCCCTCGCTGCTGGACTCGGCCTTGAAGGGCATCGACAACCCTATCGCCCTGTGGCTGGTCGACAGCTTCATCCCCGCCCTGCGCGGCCTGCGTTCGACCATCTTCTCGGTCTGGCTGGCGTACTCGGTGGTGTGGATGGCCTACGGCCTGCGCCTGATCAACACCGCCCTGCTGCAAGTCGGCCCGGAACTGGAAGAAGCCGCCCGCGCGGTCGGTGCCTCGCGCTCCCGCGTCACGCGTGACGTCACCATTCCGCTGGTGCGCTATGGCCTGGTGGGCGCCTGGCTGATGGTGTTCCTGATCTTCGAGCGCGAGTACTCCACCGGTGTCTACCTGCTCTCGCCCGGTACCGAGGTGATCGGCTCGATGATCGTCTCCATGTGGGCCGCCGGCGCAGTGGAACTGGTGGCTGCACTGTCCTTCATCAACATCACGCTGGTGGCCGTGGGCCTGGGCATTGCGCTGCGCTTCGGCGTCAAGCTGCACGACTGACCTGCACCGATAGCACGGCCGGTACCAAGGGTGCCGGCCTCCCGATACAGCAAGAGCATCCTGAGGAATCATCATGACCGAACTTTCCGTCAACGACCTGCACCTGGACTATGGTACCGGCGCCTCCGCCAACCCCATCCTGAAGGGTGTTTCCATGCAACTGCAGCGCGGCGAAGTGGTGGCGCTGCTGGGTCCCTCCGGCAGCGGCAAGACCACGCTGCTGCGCGCCGTGGCCGGGCTGGAATCGCCCAAGGCCGGCACCATCGACATCGGCACCCGCCGCGTTTTTGATGGCGCACGCAACTTCGAGATGCCGGCCGAAGAACGCAACCTGGGCCTGGTGTTCCAGTCCTATGCGCTGTGGCCGCACAAGACCGTGGCCGACAACGTCGCCTATGGCCTCAAGCTGCGCAAGACGCCCTCGGCCGAGATCGCCAAGCGCGTCAAGGAAGTGCTGTCCCAGCTGGGCCTGGGCCATCTGGGCGAACGCTTTCCGCACCAGCTGTCCGGCGGCCAGCAGCAGCGCGTGGCCATCGCCCGTGCGCTGGTCTACAACCCGCAGGTGATCCTGCTGGACGAACCGCTCTCCAACCTCGACGCCAAGCTGCGCGAGGAAGCACGCGCCTTCCTGCGTGAACTGATCGTGCGCCTGGGCCTGTCGGCGCTGATGGTGACCCACGACCAGGGCGAGGCCATGGCCATCTCCGACCGCATCCTGCTGCTCAACAATGGCCGCATCGAACAGCAGGGCACGCCGCAGAGCATGTACCAGACCCCCAATACCCTGTTCACCGCCGAATTCATGGGCAGCAACAACAAGCTGGCGGCCGAGGTGGTCAGCCGCGAGGGCGACCGCGTGACCGTCAAGCTGGATGGCGGCACGGCGGTGGCGACTCTGCGCGGACGCGAGGATGCCAAGCCCGGCGAGCAGCTCACCGGCATCATCCGGGTCGAGCAGGTGCGCATCGCGGGTGAGCAGACCGGCAATGCGATTCGCCTGCCGCTCTCGACCTGCATGTACCTGGGCGACCGCTGGGAATGCCTGTTCAAGGTCGAGGGCGGACCGGCCGGTTCGGTCGGCCTGCGTGCTTATGCACCGCAGCGCCTGGACCAGGGCGAATACTGGCTGTCGCTGCCGGAACAGGCCTTGTGGGCATTCTGAAAAACTAAGGTGGCCGAACGGAATGTCTAAGTTTCCCGTTCGGAAAAACTTAGTTTTTTGACGGTTCATCGCATCGATGAAAACCAGCGAGCAAGGCTATCCGCCATCCCCTCGCTCACCCGGAAAAGCCATCAGGAGCACACCGGGTGCATGAACAGAAGACGTCGCACGGCAAGGCCGTGCCGACGCCATCCAACGCTTTCAACCAAGGAGACCTCAGTGCAAAGGAATCACCTCGCCGCCAGCATGCTGGCCGCATTCGCCGCGTTCGCCACGACTTCCGTGCAGGCGCAAACTTCCGTTACCGTCTACGGCCTGATCGATTCGGGCGTGGAATATGTCACCAATGCCAATGCTGCCGGCAACAGCCTGGTGCGCCTCAGCTCGGGCACCATGAACACCTCGCGCATCGGCTTCCGTGGTACCGAAGACCTGGGCGGTGGCCTGAAAGCCATCTTCCAGCTGGAAAACGGCTTCAAGCTGGATAACGGCGCCTTCGACGGCGATTCCAACCAGCTCTTCAACCGCCAGTCCAACGTCGGCCTGGAAGGCGGCTTCGGCCGCGTGGTGGTGGGCCGTTCCTTCTCCACCACCTATGACTTCATCCTGCCGTTCGACCCGATGGGCTACTCGGCCAACTATTCCTGGGTGACCTCGGCCGGTGCCACCGGTGGCCGCAAGGACGGCATGCCGACCGGCGTGTCCAATCTGGTCAAGTACCAGGGCGAGTTCGCGGGCGTGAAGGTCGGTGCCATGTACGGCTTCGGCGAAGTGGCCGGCGAGACCAGCAACGGTGCCAAGTACGGTGTCGGCCTGGGCTGGGGTTCGGGTCCGTTCAGCGTGGCCGCGACCTATGACCGCAACAACAGCGTGAGCACCACCAACGCCCCGTATGACCGCGCCACCAGCGCCCACCTGGCCGCCGGCTACCAGCTGTCGGATGCCTGGAAGTTCAACCTCGGCTACCGCTACTACAAGAAGACCCTGGCCAGCGGCGCTGCCGACCAGCGCAGCGACTTCATCTGGGGCGGCGTGACCTGGAAGTTCACTCCGGCCATGAGCGTGATCGGTGCGATCTACTACCAGAACATCAAGAATGTGGCCAACGATGCTGATCCCATCATGTACTCGCTGCGCCTGAAGTACGCGATGTCCAAGCGCACCGACCTGTACCTGAGCACGGCCTATGCCAAGGCCAAGAACAACCAGCTGGTGGGCCTGTCGCGGGATGACGTCGGCTTCTCCAACAGCCAGTTCGGCATGACCCTGGGCATGCAGCACCGCTTCTGATGTCCGTGTAGTCCCCTGGCCCGGCACGCGTGGTTGGCGTGCGGGCCACGATAGTCTTGAGCCGTCATTGACCGGCGCACCCCTGCTGACGGCAGGCGTGCGCCGTTTTTTTTCAGGGCTTGAGCGGGGGTGGCGAATGCAATTGCAGGAGATCAATCAGCCCCTCGTCACAGACCAGCCGGCCGCAGTCGCCCATGCTGGCCACCAGATGCGCACCGGCCAGCA
The DNA here is from genome assembly GCF_004367745.1 of Herbaspirillum huttiense. Taxonomy (GTDB): domain Bacteria; phylum Pseudomonadota; class Gammaproteobacteria; order Burkholderiales; family Burkholderiaceae_D; genus Herbaspirillum; species Herbaspirillum huttiense. The sequence goes on along the minus strand of NZ_CP037993.1, from coordinate 5,343,162 downwards.
GCACGAAGATGGTGCCTGCGCCTATCCTGCCCCAAGGGATGCGGCGTGGTTCATTTTCCTTTTCCGCGCTTTGCAGCAGCAGCAGCGTCGCCGGGTATTCAGCACTCTTGACTCCCAGCAGGGCTGCAATGGTCAGGATTGCGGTCAGTGAAAACAGGGCCATCCAGGTATGGAAATGCATGCCTTGCAACAGCGGTCCCGTGGGCGTCTGCCCGGCCAGGGCTTCCAGCGAGATCTGGCGCAAGGCCATCAGCCCGGTCAGCAGCGCGCCCATCAGCGCTACCCCATAATGCGCGCTCTTGATCCCGAAGCGCAGATTGCGCAGGAAGCCGATGCCGGTGAGGATGATGCCGGTGTACTGCAGCTGGCGTAGCGGGGTGCCAGGCAACAGCGCCATCGATTGGAGGTACAGCAGCAGGCCCAGGTAGCCACTGATGGCCAGCAGGCACAGGCAATTGAGGAAAATCCCGCCCGGCAGCACGGGTTCGCGTGGGGTGAAGACAACGGAACGGTCCATGAGACGGTGCCATTACAAGATGAAACCCAGGGGGCCCTGGGCGGTTTGGCTGAACCCCCACAGGGTGACGATGGTGCTTGCCTACCATAGCTTGTTGCTTAGTGATTTCCAGCCGAGTGCAATCCCCAACACGGTGAGGAAGGCCAGCAGGAAAGGAAGATAGAGAAACATGGCGTGACCCGGAGTTGATCCCGATTCATATCCGGGAATTTGTTTATGTGCTTTGATGCCAATCGTAGCCGAATGCCCATGCAAATCTCGTGCTAAAACCTCGAATAAAATCGAGATTTATCAAGAATATTCATAACGAACCCGGCTTCATTGAAGCCCATCAACAAAGGAGACACAGATGCAAGCATCAGCAAGCGGCGCTCGGGCCGGTCAACAGGAGGTGCGCCGGGTAGCGGTGGTGGGCACCGGCGTGATCGGGGCCAGTTGGGCGGCCTATTTTCTGGCGCGGGGGCTGGAGGTCTCGGCCACCGACCCGATGCCGGATGCGGAAGTGAAGTTGCGTGCCGCCGTGGCGCGTCACTGGCCCAGCCTGGAGTTGCTGGGGCTGGCAACCGGTGCCTCCCCTGAGCGGCTGCGTTTCTCGGCCTCGCTGGAAGAGGCGCTCGAGGGCGCGGACTTCGTGCAGGAAAACGGCCCTGAGCGCGAAGACCTCAAGATCGACCTGTTCCGGCGCATGGATGCCGCGTTGCCGGCGCATGTGGTCCTGGCCTCCAGTTCCTCGGGCCTGCTGATGAGCAAGGTGCAGGCCGCCTGCCGCCATCCCGGCCGGGTGGTGCTGGGCCATCCCTTCAACCCGCCGCACCTGATCCCGCTGGTGGAAGTGATCGGCGGTGCGCAGACCGCGCCGGAGGCGGTGCAGGCTGCGCTGGACTTCTACACCGCCATCGGCAAGAAGGCCATCCACGTGCGCAAGGAGGTCAAGGGCCACATCGCCAACCGCCTGCAGGCCGCCCTGTGGCGCGAGGCCTTCCACCTGGTCGAACAGGGCGTGGCCAGTACCGAAGACATCGATACGGCCATCGCCTACGGGCCCGGCCTGCGCTGGGCTTTGATGGGGCCTTATCTCAATCTGCACATGTCGGGCGGAGAGGGCGGCATCGGCCACATGCTGGATCACCTGGGACCGCCCATCGAAAGCTGGTGGGCCGATCTGGGAGCGCCTTCCATCACCGCTGCACTCAAGGCACAGATTCGCGCTGGGGTAGAAGAGCAGATGAGCGGCAAGACTTCTGCCGGCATCGCTGCCGAGCGTGACCAGCTGCTGGTGCAGTTGCTGGCGGCCAAGAGCAAGACCAAAATCATTCCTTGAAAACTAAGTTTTCTGAATTTTTTCTCTAAAGTAGCTTTCCTGAAAAACTTAGAAAAATTGAACTGTGTTCAATCGGATTTCAATAGGTTTTCAATCGATGTTCATGGTGCAAAAACCAACCGTTCGGACTGAGTAGCGGCCCCGCCGCGTATCGAAGACGCTGTGTAGCGTGATGATGATCTTGCCCGCGCAGCGCCTCCGAGCCGGCCCTGACTGAGCGGCTCAGTCCGAAGGTCTCTGCGGGCCGCATTCATTTGTGCGCGCGCTTGCGCCGGCTCGGTGCCATTTCGCGCATCAGGGCAATGAAACGCTGCGCCCCCAGCCCCAGCGGCTGGTCCTTGTTCCACACCACATCCACCCACATGCGCTGCTGGTTGCTGATGTTGTCGAAATCGATGACCACCAGCGTACCGGCCTCGATCTGTGCCTGCACCAGGCTGTGCGGCAGATAGGCCCAGCCCAGTCCCTCGCGCACCAGCGACAGCGTGGCCAGGTGATTGTCGGTGCGCCAGAGGTGGCGTGCGAGGAAGAAGCGCGGGTCCGAGATGCTGGCATCGCGGCTGGCCACGGCGATCTGGCGGATGTCGTACAGGTCTTCATAACGCAGCTTGCGCTTCTTGCGCAGCCGCGCCGGATGCTCGGGTGCGATCACCGCCACCATCATCTCGCTGCTGAATTCCTGGAAGGCCTCGCGGTCATTGCCGGCATGGCGCTCGAAGACCAGCGCCAGCTGTGCCGTATTGTCATAGAGCATGCGCATGGCATCGGCCTGCGGCGAGGACAGTACTTCCACCTCCAGTGAGGGAAATTCTTCCGCCAGCACCGCCAGCGGTTTGGCCCAGGGCACCGACAGCAGTTCCGGGGCCACCGCCAGCGTCAGCTTGCGCTCCAGTCCCTGATGCATGGCCAGCGCGTGGGCGTCGAGCTGGCGCAGGGTGCTGGCCAGCAGGCGTGCATCCGGTTCCAGCGCGCGCGCCAGTTCGGTCGGTCGGGCATCGCGCGCGGTGCGGTCGAACAGCACCAGGTCCAGCTCCGCTTCCAGCTGGCTGATGGTCATGCTGACCGAGGAAGGCACGCGTCCCAGCTGGCGCGCCGCCGCCGAGAACGAACCACTGTCGAGCACGGCCAGGAAGACCCTGACGTTGTCACTGGAGAAAGCCATCGTCTGTTCCTTGTGTATATCGCAGTGCCGACCTGTCAGAAAAACTGAAAGAAGCCGACTTCATTCATCAGAAACTTCATCATAGAATGCTTTCCATCGCGCGGCCAGAGGACTGGCGCGCTGCCGTCTTCAGGAGCACATCATGCAGGGATTCAAACGCAAGCTGGTCTATGCCTGCCTCTTCGAGGGGCTGGCCATCATTTTCACCACGGTCGGGCTGAGCGTCTTCGCGGGCCATGACAGTGGCCATGCGTCGGCGGCCGCCGTGGCCTCGTCGACCATTGCCTTCGTATGGAATTTCATCTTCAACGGTTTGTTCGAACGCTGGGAGGCACGCCAGCCGCGCCGTGGCCGCAACTTTGCGCGCCGTGCCGCGCACGCCCTCGGTTTCGAAGGCGGGCTGGTGGTGATGCTGGTGCCGCTGTTCGCCTGGTGGCTGGGCATCAGCCTGTGGGAAGCGCTGGTACTGGACTTCGGGCTGATCGTGTTCTTCATGATCTACACCTATCTGTTCAACCTCGGCTTTGACCGTGTCTTCGGCCTGCCCAGCTCGGCCATGCCGGTCAGCCCGCAAACCGCAGAAGCGCACTGAGCCAACGGTGGCGCAGGACGATCCTCTGGCCACCCGGCTGCAGCAGTTGATCGCCGCCGATGCGCATCGCCTGCCCTTGCTGCAGGCCGTGCGCAGTCTGGCGCTGCCGGATGCATGGATAGGCGCGGGCTGCGTGCGCAATGCGGTGTGGGATGCGCTGCATGGCCGTCCGGCCACGGCCCCGCACAGCGATATCGACGTCATCTGGTTCGATCCCGCCGCTTGTTCGCCGGAGAAGGATCTTGCGCTGGAGGCGCAGCTGACAATGGCCTGCCCCGGCCCGCAGTGGTCGGTGCGCAACCAGGCGCGCATGCATCTGCGCAATGGCGATGCCCCCTACACCTGCGCCACCGATGCCCTGCGCTACTGGCCCGAGACCGCTACGGCCGTGGCCGTGCGTCTCACCCGGGAGGACCGCATCGAGATCGCCGCCCCGCTCGGTTTGCAGGACTTGTGGCAAGGGCTGCTGCGCCCGGCCGGTGCCTTCGCCACTGACAAGCAGGCGCAGTTTGCTGCCCGCGTCCATGGCCGTGGCTGGCTGGTGCGCTGGCCGCAACTGCAGGTAGTCGCGGCGCAGGATGCAATAGAATAGGGCGCTACTCTCCCTTCAACGCCAGTCCAACGCCAGCCGCCCGCCATGTACATCCCCGCCCATTTCGCCGACCAGGACACTGCCAGCCTGCACCAGCTCATCACCGCCCATCCCTTCGGCGTGCTGGTCTCGCACACGGCCAGCGGGCTGGATGCCAACCATCTTCCTTGCCATCTCGACACCGCTCAGGGGGCCTTGGGCACGCTGCATCTGCACGTGGCGCGCGCCAATCCGCTGTGGCGCGCGCTGGCCGATGGCGATGAAGTGCTGGTGGTGTTCTCGGCGGGCGATGCCTACATCTCGCCGAGCTGGTATCCCAGCAAGCATGAGGCGCATCGCCAGGTGCCGACCTGGAATTACAGCGTGGCGCATGCCCATGGCCGCGTGACCATCCGCGATGACGAGCGCTACCTGCGCGGCGTGGTGGCGCGCCTGACCCGTACTCACGAGGCCGGGGAGGCCAAGCCCTGGAAGATGTCCGATGCGCCTGCCGACTACACCGATACCTTGCTCAAGGCCATTGTCGGCATCGAAATCGAGATCACGCGCCTGGAAGGCAAGCGCAAGCTCAGCCAGAACAAGGACGTGCGGGATATCGAAGGCGCAGGCAGAACGCTGGCCGAGCGCGGCCATGTGCAGCTGGGCGAGGCCATGCTGCAGGAGGCTGCCCGCAAGCAACAGTAATCGCGGGCAAGCAAGCTGTTGATTCCTCACACGGGAATGCGCGGCCCTGTAGAATCCCGGAACAGGGTTGTCGCATGCCCTCCTGCATTCCAGTTTTCCACGAGGTCGCCCATGACTGCCCAGGTCCCGCTTGCCACCGCCCCCGCACGCAGCGACTCTCTCGGCTGCTCGTCCACTGCGCTGAAGCAGAGCCAGGAGCTGCAGGGCAGTCAGTTCAGCTTCTATCGCAAGCGGGTTGAAGGCCGTGAGGTGTCGCAGGTCTACACGCCGGCCTCCGATCGCGGTTTCCTGGTCGGCATCTCGATGGCGTCGCAACACCGCCGCAGCATTTTCCGTGGCCGCCAGGGCGCGCAGTTCGAGTTCGGACGCGGTGCCGTCTACATCCGCGATTTTTCCGAAGACTACCGGGCCGACTTGCAGACGCCCTTCGACTTCCTGCTGGTGGAGTTGCCGCTGTCATGGTTCGCCACGGTCAACGAGGATCTGCGCGGACGCAAGGCCAGCGGACTGGCCACCGTCACCGGCCACGATGATCCGGTGCTGGCCCATCTGGCCGCCGCACTGGCCCCGGCACTGGCCCAGCCCGATGCCGACAATCACCTGTTCGTCGACCAGCTCGGCCTGGCCATGGGCACCCATCTGCTGCAACGCTATGGCGGGGCCAGCCTGCCTGCGCCGCGCCATGTGCGGCTGTCGCGCCTGCACGAGGAGCGGGCCAAGCAGATGCTGCTGCAGAAAAACCGCGACCAGGTCTCCATTCCCGAGATCGCGCGCGAATGCAACATGTCGGCCAGCTACTTCCTGCGCGCCTTCAAGGCCAGTACCGGTCACACGCCGCACCAGTGGCTGCTGCTGCAGCGGGTCGACATGGCGCGCGAATATCTGCGCCACAGCGGGTTGTCGCTGGCCGAGATCGCAGTGGCCTGCGACTTCTACGACCAGAGCCATTTCAGCCGCGTGTTCTCGCAGATCGTGGGCAGCAGTCCGGGCGCATGGCGTCGCCGGCTGGGCTGAGGGCCGCGGGGCTCACGGCACGCGCGGCAGGTCGAAGCTGAACACCGTCCCTTGCGGCTGCGCCGCCTCCACGCGCAGGCGGCCGCGATGGGTCTCGATGATGGAACGGCAGATCGCCAGCCCCATGCCCATGCCGTTTTCCTTGGTGGTATAGAAGGCATCGAAGATGTGCGGCATGGCGTCGTCCGCGATGCCTTCGCCGCTATCCTGTATCTCTACCTTCACGCGCTGTTCATTGCAGCAGCTCACGCCAATGTTGAGCGTGCGAGCATTTTCCGGCACGGCTGCCATGGCATCGATGGCATTGACCACCAGGTTCAGCAGCACCTGCTGCAACTGCACCGTATCCCCCAGTACATGGACCTCGGCAGGCGGCAGGGACAGCGAAAGATGCACTTCGCGTTGATCCAGCTCGCTGCGTGACAGGGTCAGCGTATGGCGGATCAGCGCAGCCAGGTTGAGGCGCTCGAATTGCGGCGCGCGATTGCGGGTCAGGTTCTGCAGGCTGCTGATGATGCCGCCGGCGCGCTGGCCTTCGCTGATGATGTCGCGCAGGCCGGCGCGCGCATGTTCCAGTTCCGGCACGGGCCGGTTCAGCCAGCGCAGGCTGGCCCCGGCGTTGGAGACGATGGACATCAGCGGCTGGTTGATTTCATGGGCGATGGACGCGGTCAGCTGGCCCACGGTGTTGGCGCGCGAGACGCGTTCCATGTCCACCTGGGCTGCGCGGATGGCGTATTCCGCCTGCCGCCGCACGGTGATGTCGGTGGCCGTCCCCACGTATTCGGTGAAGGTGCCATCCACCCATACCGGCTTGCCGATGCCGGAGAGATAGCGCACCTCGCCCGTGTCCTGGCGGCAGATGCGGTGCTCCACGCGGATGGTGCCGCCCATGGCGACGGCCGCATTGACGGTCTCGATCACTTCCTGCCGGTCATCGGGATGCATGATGGACGCGAACTCGTCATAGGTGATGCAGTTGCGGCCCGCCGGCAGGCCGTAGATGCGGCACAGTTCATCGGAGCAGAACATCAGGTCTTCGCGCACCAGGTAGCGCATGCTGCCGGCGTGGTTGAAGCGTTCGCCCTGCTTGAGCAGTTCCTGGCTGGTGCGCAGTTCGCGTTCGGCGCACAGCAGTTGTTCCTTTTCCAGCAAGGCCTGCGCATGGTCGGCGGCATTGGCCAGAGCCACGGCGGCGTGGGCGGCGAGGTGATGGGCGCAGCGCGTCATGGCCGCAGCGGGTGGCGCGTCGTAATACAGCAGCAGTTCGCCACGCGCCTGGCCACGATGGCTCAGGCGCAGGGTGAGCGTGGCCGTGTGCAGATCGTCCGGCCCGGCGATGCAGTGATCCTGGCTGTTGCAGACGCCCATGCCATCGCGCAGGGCCTCGGACTCGATCAGCGTCAGGTCGGCCTCATGTCGCACCAGCAGGCAGCGCCGTGCACCGGCCAGATGGCAGAGCGCGCGGGTGAGTGCCGGCTTGAGCAGGACCGGGTCGAGCAGCGCCGACAATTCGCGCAGGGCGTGCAGCAGGGCATCGTCGTCGGCAGGGCGCGGGTCGGACGGCAAGGGGATCTCCAGGCAAGGATGATGAGGTCAAGGCCGCATTGTGCCGCATTGCCGACGCGTGCGGTTCAGGGCGGGCCGTAGAGCAGGGTGGACGTCAGCAGCACCAGCAGGGTATCGGCGTCGACCGGTTTGACCAGCAGCGCCATGCCCATGGCCGTGGCGCGCTGGCGCTGCAGCGGCGTGACCTGCGCCGAGATGAACAGCACCGGCAGGTCCGGTCGCCGGCTGCGCAGTTGCTCGGCCAGTTCGAAGCCGCTCATTCCAGGCAGGTTCAGGTCCACGATGGCGCAGGCGGCTACCGGCAGGCAGGTGCTGGTGAGGAAATCCTCGCCGCCATCGAAACTGCAATGGCGATGCCCGGCGGAATCCAGCAAGTTGCACAGGGCCGCGCGGACCCCGAGATCGTCATCGATCACCGCGATGGGGCGGTGTGATGGTGGCGTTGTCTCCCCTTCGCTCATCATCGTCTGCCCGGTGGCTCACTTGGCGTCCGGCGGCGGTGTGCCGGTGATCTTGGGCATGCATTCGCGGTGGAACCACGCTGCGCTCAGCGGCTCGCCGGCCAGCTTGCGGCGCACGATGGGCACCAGCTGTTCGCCGATGAGCATGCCCAGCAAGCCGAGCAGGGCGATGATGGGCGGTGCCGGTGACTGCACGTGCAGGGCCGCGTAGATCAGGCCGGCCAGCAGGCCCATCAGGAGGGAGATCAGGTAAGGTTTCATGCGTACTCCGGGATCAGTGGCCCAGCAGGGGGCCCAGGCCGTTGATCAGGCGCTCGGCCAGCACCATGCCCAAGAGGCCGATGAGGGCAATGCCCGGTGGTGCCGGTGAGCGCACCTTGAAGAGCGCATAGACGACACCGATCAGGATGCCGGCCCCCAGGGAAATCAGATAAGCGGACATGGCCCGGCTCCTCGTGAAGATGGGACGCCGCCGCGCCCCGCCGATGCAGGGCAGGAGCGCGGCGGCGTCGGTGACCGGACTGGCTTACTTGGCCGGCACCGGTGCCAGGATCTTCTGGTTGCCGTGCGGGCGCTGCTCGGCCTTGTGCACCATGGTGTAGGCGTAGTCCACGCCCATGCCGTAGGCCCCCGAGTGTTCGCGCACGATGTCCATGACGGCGTTGTAGGTTTCCTTGCGGGCCCAGTCGCGCTGCCATTCCAGCATCACCTGCTGCCAGGTCACGGGGATGACGCCGGCCTGGATCATGCGCTGCATGGCGTAGTCGTGGGCCTCCTTGGAGGTGCCGCCGGAGGCGTCGGCCACCATGTAGATCTCGTAGTCGCCTTCGGCCATGGCACACAGGGCGAAGCTGTTGTTGCAGACTTCGGTCCACAGGCCGGCCACGACCACCTTCTTCTTGCCGTTGGCCTTGAGGGCGTCGCGCACCTTCTGGTCATCCCAGGAGTTCATGGAGGTACGTTCCAGGATGTCGTGCTCGGGGAAGACCGACAGCAGTTCCGGATAGGTGTAGCCGGAGAAGCCCTGGGTTTCCACGGTGGTGATGACGGTAGGGATGTTGAAGACCTTGGCCGACTTGGCCAGGGCGACGACGTTGTTCTTCAGTGCCTGGCGGTCCATCGACTGCACGCCGAAGGCCATCTGCGGCTGGTGGTCGATGATGATGAGCTGGCAGTTGGTCGGGGTCAGGACGTCGAGTTTGGTGTTGGTGGTCATGATGGTTCCGTAGGTGGAGTGAACAGGGAGACGGCAGCCGCTGCCTTGGCCGGGGAGAGGCGGTGCGCAGCGGCGTGGCAGGGGAGTGAGGCTGCCGGAGGCGATCATAGGCAAGCGGGCAGGGCGCTGCCATTATCTGTTCGTATAGCTAGACGCTGGCAGTGCGTTTTTGCACACTGCCATCACCAACAAAAGCACCAACACAAGCGCATGAGATGGACGGTTCGCCACCCGCGACGCCACACCCTGCGCAATCCGCCCTCTTCATCGTTGCAGCCCATGCCCGGAGCCTCCATGACCACCGCAGCCAGCGTCACCCCTGACCTGATTTTGTTGAACGGCAAGATCCACACCGTCGACAAGCAAAACCCCATCGCCGAAGCCGTTGCCATCGGCGGCGGAAAATTCATCGAAGTCGGCAGCGCCGCCGACGTGATGCGTCTCAAGCAGGCCAGCACCCAGGTCATCGACCTGGGCGGCCGCACCGTCATCCCCGGCCTGAACGACTCGCACCTGCACCTCATCCGTGGCGGCCTGAACTACAACCTGGAACTGCGCTGGGAAGGCGTGCCGTCGCTGGCCGATGCACTGCGCATGTTGAAGGACCAGGCGGCGCGCACGCCGCATCCGCAATGGGTGCGCGTGGTCGGTGGCTGGACCGAATTCCAGTTCGCCGAGAAGCGCATGCCCACGCTGGAAGAATTGAACGCGGCCGCGCCCGATACCCCGGTCTTCGTGCTGCACCTGTATGACCGCGCGCTGCTCAATCGCGCCGCGCTGCAGGCGGTCGGCTACACCAAGGACACGCCCAACCCGCCGGGCGGCGAGATCGTGCGCGATGCCTCGGGCAATCCGACCGGCATGCTGATCGCTCGTCCCAATGCCATGATCCTGTATGCCACCCTGGCCAAGGGACCGACCCTGCCGCAGGAATACCAGGTCAATTCGACCCGCCAGTTCATGCGCGAGCTGAACCGCCTGGGCGTGACCAGCGCCATCGATGCCGGCGGCGGTTTCCAGAACTACCCGGACGACTACCAGATCATCAACAAGCTCGCAGCCGACGGCCAACTGACCATCCGCATTGCCTACAATCTGTTCACGCAGAGCAAGGGAAGTGAACTGGCCGATTTCCAGAAGTGGACCGGTATGGTCAAGCCCGGTGACGGGGACGACTTCCTGCGCCATAACGGCGCTGGTGAAATGCTGGTGTTCTCGGCGGCCGACTTCGAGGATTTCCTCGAACCGCGTCCCGACCTCGCCGACGGCATGGAAGAGGAGCTGGAACGGGTGGTGCGCCACCTCGTGTCCAACCGCTGGCCGTTCCGCCTGCATGCCACCTATGACGAATCGATCTCGCGCATGCTGGACGTGTTCGAGAAGGTCAACCGCGATATCCCCTTCGACGGCCTGCACTGGATGTTCGACCACGCCGAGACCATCACCGAGCGCAACATCGAGCGCGTCAAGGCACTGGGCGGCGGTATTGCCATCCAGCATCGCATGGCCTTCCAGGGCGAGTACTTCATCGACCGCTACGGCAGCGATGCCGCCGAGCACACGCCACCCGTGGCCAAGATGCTGGAGATGGGCGTGCCGGTCGGTGCAGGTACCGACGCCACCCGCGTGGCCAGCTACAACCCCTGGACTGCACTGTACTGGTTGGTCTCCGGCCGTACTGTTGGCGGGACGCAACTGTACCGGTCAACTGGCAGGTTACCTCGCGAAACTGCACTGGAACTGTGGACCGCAGGCAGCGCCTGGTTCTCCAGCGAGCAGGCCAAGAAGGGTCGGATCCAGGCTGGCCAGCTGGCCGACCTCGCCGTGCTGTCGGCGGATTTCTTCAGCGTGCATGAAGACGACATCAAGTCCATCGAATCGGTCATGACCGTGGTCGATGGCAAGGTGGTCTATGGCACCGGTCCGTTCTCCGCGCATGGCCCGGGCGAGATCCCGGTGCTGCCGGAGTGGTCGCCGGTGGCCAAGGTGCCGGGACACTATCGCGCCGTCGCCAGCAGCGATGCCGCACGCCGGAAGAAGACCGCGCTGCCGCATGCCTGCGCGGGTTCGTGCGGCGTGCATGGTCACTCCCATGACGTGGCGCGCAAGTCCAGCGTTCCGGTTTCCCACTTCGCCGGTTTCTGGGGCGCGTTGGGTTGCAGCTGCTTCGCGTTCTGAGCGGGGCTGTTCATGCAAGCGCATCATTCCGCTCGCCGGACCGGTTGGCCGGTCCCGCCCCTGGATCTGGGTTTGCTGTTCCTGCGCGTGGCCGGCAGCTTCATGCTGTTCTACGTGCACGGCTTGCCCAAGCTCATGCATTACGCGCATGAGCTGACCGTCATCGAGGATCCCTTCGGCCTCGGCCCGACGGTATCGCTCTGGTCCGCCATCCTGGCTGAAGCGCTATGTCCGGTGTTGATCGCGCTGGGCCTGTTCACCCGCCTGGCCTGCCTGCCCATCATCGGCGTGCTGCTGGTGGCCATGCTGGCGGTGCATCCCGGCTGGAGCATCGCGGAAGGCCAGTTCGGCTGGCTGCTGCTGGTGATCTTCACGGCCATCGCGCTGTGCGGTCCGGGCCAGTGGCGGCTGGGCCAGGCCGCAGCTCAGCCGTAGGAATCAAGTCGATTCACGGCGGTCTCTCTTCAGGCTTCATTGGCAGATTCAACGTTGTCAGGCCGCTCTGCCATGCGCAGGGCGGTTGCTGTCCTCTGCACGGCCTCTCCACACCATCTCACAAGGAGTCACACCATGAGCACCATCACTACCCGCGACGGCACCGAAATCTATTACAAGGACTGGGGCAGCGGCCAACCGGTCGTCTTCGGCCACGGCTGGCCGCTGGACGGCGACATGTGGGAATACCAGATGAACTTCCTGGCCGAGCGCGGCTATCGCGTCATCGCCTATGACCGCCGTGGCTTCGGCCGTTCCAGCCAACCCTGGAGCGGTTACGACTACGACACCTTCGCCGATGACCTGGCCGAGCTGATGGACAAGCTGGACCTGCAGGGCGCAACCCTGGTCGGCTTCTCCATGGGCGGCGGCGACGTGGCCCGCTACATCGGCCGCCACGGCAGCAAGCGCGTGGCCAAGGCGGCGCTGCTGGGTGCGGTGACGCCGATCTTCGGCCAGGCGCCGGACTTCCCGCAGGGCGTGCCGGCCGAGGTCTTTGCCGGCATCAAGGAAGGTCTGCTCAAGGATCGCGCGCAATTCATCAGCGACTTCGCCGCCGTCTTCTTCGGCACCAACCGTCCGGGCAAGGCCGATGCGGTCAGCGCCGGCGTGCTCTCGCAGACCTTCAACATCGCCATGCTGGCCTCGCTGAAGGGAACGCTGGATTGCGTGAGCGCCTTCTCCGGCACCGACTTCCGTGAAGACATCAAGAAATTCAACTTCCCGACCCTGGTGATCCACGGTGATGACGACCAGGTCGTCCCCTTCCAGACCACCGGCAAGCTGGTGGCCGAGATGGTGCCGGGTGCGCAGCTGAAGATCTATGGCGGCGCACCGCACGCCCTGTGCGCGACCCACAAGGACCAGATCAACGAAGACCTGCTGGCCTTCCTGAAGGGGTAAGTACCATGAGCCTGGACGCAAACCAACGCCAGCAGCTTGAAAAGCGTCGCCTGGCACCGCTGGCTACGCCTGGCGTGCTGTCCGCGCAGGCCAGCCAGGAGATCGGCGGGGCCTTGACCATGTTGCTGGCGGACATCTTCGCGCTGTACCTGAAGACCAAGAATTTCCACTGGCACATGTCGGGGCCGCATTTCCGCGACTATCACCTGCTGCTGGACGACCAGTCCCAGCAGATCCTTGCCATCACCGATGCGGTGGCCGAGCGGGTGCGCAAGATCGGCGCGACCACACTGCGGTCCACCGGGCAGGTCGGCAAGCTGCAGCGGCTGGCCGACAACGATGCCGACTTCGTCACGCCCTCCGACATGCTGGCCGAACTGCGCGAGGACAACCTGCGCCTGGTTGGTTTCATGATGGCAACCCACGAGCTGTGCGATGAGCACGGCGACGTGGCTACCGCCAGCCTGCTGGAGAACTGGATCGACGAGGCCGAGCAGCGGGCCTGGTTCCTGTTTGAATCGGGGCGGACCTCGATGTGAGCGCTCCCTCTTGATGCAGGGTGCGGAAGGCAGAGCTTGACGGCTCTGCCTTTTTTGCGTTTTCCTTCACTCAGCTTCGGATGCGTCGGCTTGTTGGCCGCCACTGGAGCGGGTCGTTTTTCTTTCTTTCACTTTTATCGATTTTCCTCGTGATCCAGCCCTTGCCCCAGCGTTTCATCAAGCGTCTCCGCCTGCAGGACGGCCTGGGCCTGACGCGCGCCGCGCAGTCGCAGGTCACGGGCGTCTCGTCCGGGGCGGTGCCGGTGATTGACATTCCGGGCGAGGATGCCTTTTCGGTGATCGTGCAATTGCAGGATTTCCGCCATCACAAGCTGTGGCGTGGCCAGCAGCTGGTGCATGCGGGCGGCCACCGCAGCGGCGAAATGGCCATCACCGACCTGCGTGAGCAGTGGCGCTGCCAGCACCTGTCGGACTACGACAACGTACGCCTGCAGTTGCCGCGCGCCACCATCGAGCAATGGAGCGAGGAGGGCGGACGCCGCATCAGCGGGCTGCAGCAGCGCCAGGCGGTGCGCGACCCGGTGATCTGGCACCTGGTGCAGGCGATGTTGCCGATGCTGGGCGAGGCGGCCAATGATGGCGATACGGTGTTCATGGACAGCGTGACGCTGGCCCTGCACACGCATCTGGCCCGGCACTATGGCGGCCAGCCGCTGGCGCGCAACAGCGGCCGCCTGGCCGGATGGCAGCAGGTGCGGGTACGGGACTACATGCTGGCGCATTTGGGACAGCGCCTGACGCTGGCCGAGCTGGCGGCGCAGTGCGGCTTGTCGCGCGCGCATTTCTCGCGCGCCTTCAAGCTCAGCTTTGGTCTGCCGCCGCACGCCTGGCTGCAGCGCCAGCGCATCGCCCTGGCTTGCCAGCTGCTGCGCGAGGAGGGCAAGAGCATGTCGGTCATTGCGCTGGAGTGCGGGTTCTCGGACCAGAGTCACTTCAGCCGGGTGTTCAAGCAGGTGATGGGGGTGGGGCCGATGGGGTGGGTGAGGGGACAGGGATAGGCCATGCCAGGCTTACTCGCCCAGCACGGAAATATGGGTGCGGTCATCCGGCGTCAACAAGGGCGCGATGCTCTGGTCCGTATATATTTTGTCTCCCGTGCCGGTGACCACGACCAGATGGAGATCAGGATCCGCTTGATTTGCCGTCGTCCCCCGTCGTATCGCCTTCATCGTTCTTGCCAGCGCAGAGCGGCGTTTCCTGCCGGATGCGCGAACGGCGTCTTTCCATTCGTTCCAGAGTTGCTCGACACCCTCGCTGCGCTCTGCATACCGCACTTCGATGCCGCACAGGCCGTCACCCTGGCTCACCAGAAGGTCGATGTGTTCGCCCGGGCGGGAAGGCGTCACGTGAAAGAATTCACTACCGGATCGCTGCAACATTTGCGCAACCAGGCCCTCGGCAAATTGGTGTGCGATTTCTTGACGACGGGAACGTGGCATGGGCGGCTCCTCAGATGAGCTGTGTCAGTGGCGGATTGTTGCGCAGCGACCAGACGCGGCAAACTTCGTTGTAGATGGCAATCTTGACGGCGTCTTCGGCAAGGTCATGGTGTGGCGCAAGACGTGCGATCCCTTTCGACTGGCGTGCATCTATCCCCTTTACATAGATCCGCTCCCGGCGTGCGGTGCTGCGATCGACGATGCCCACGAAGAAAGGGGTCTTCATGGCGTGCGCACGCTTCACTGCGCTCGCATTGAAACGCAGGGCGTAAGCGCCTGCGGCGCCGGGAGCCTTGAGCGTGGATTTGACTTGCAGGAAGAAGAAGGGGCCGAGACGCCGCGCAGTCGCATCCAGCAGGTACACCACATAGTCATAGGTCGGTTCCTTGCCCCCGAAATGAAGTGCCTCGAACAGGCAGCCGGCTTCTCCCGGCTGGAAACCGCAAGGCAGGCCAGCCGATGGAATGACCGGACGCATGAGTTCAATACCGCACAGGTATTCACCGCCGGTGCCAATGATGTTCTTGAGATTGCCCATCGTGGTTGTGCGGGTAGCGATGGAGGCCGCCCGGGCTGCTGTCAGAGCCGCACAGGTTACTGATGGGAAGAAGGGATGTGTTCAGGAATACCGCAAAAGCGGATCAGTTTCGAAGGCCTTCGACTACGATGGGCGCTCTTGCGGTGGTCATTGATGGTCCGTCTCGTGCGGATACCGTCAGTTGGCCGGCAGCCTCACCGCTGCCGCGCAGAATGAATCTGCAAGCGCTCCGCCGCCCGCACCAGATCGGCCAGGGTCTTGGTCTGCATCTTGTCCATCACGCGGCGCTTGTGGACCTTGACGGTGATTTCGCTGATGCCCAGCTCGGTGGCGATCTGCTTGTTGAGCAATCCGCCGATGGCCAGTTCCAGCACTTCGCGCTCACGCGGGGTCAGCTTTTCCAGCCGCGAAGTGCTGGCGGCCTGCTCCACACGCTGATGCAGATCACGCCCGGCAATGGCCAGTGCCTCCTGCACCGCGCCCAGCAGGCGCTCGTCTTCGATCGGCTTGGTGAGGAATTCATGGGCACCGGCCTTCATCGCCTGCACCGTCACGGGAATGGTGCCGTAGCCGGAAATGAAGATCACCGGAATGGCATCGCCGCGCTGTTCCAGCTGCCGTACCACCTCGAAGCCATCCGAGCCGGGCATCTTCATGTCCAGCAGCAGGCAGCAAGGCGCGCCCGGCAGCGACTCGCGCAGAAACTCGTCGGCCGAGGCAAAGCCGCGCGCCTTCAGGCCGGCCGAGGCCAGCAGTCTCAACAGGGCGGTCCTGACCATGCCATCGTCATCGACGACGTATACGGTACTTTCCATAATGAATCCGTCTTGCCGGGTTGCGAAAATCCTTGCACCGGCACGCCTTCGCAACGCCCCTCTTCGGGCGTCGCAGGCCTTGCCGTGCAGTCCTTCGCATCATCAGCATTCCGGCCAGGCTTGGATTGTACAAATGTGCTGTTTTTTGTAGAAAATGCCTTTGTTGCATCCATCAAGGGCATATCGTTGCCGGATCGGCAAGGGTTTGGCGCGGCTTCGCCGGACTTGTCTTATCCACAGGGATAATGGGCGGACGGCATCAGCAGTGCTAAGGTGTGCGGCCTGCCCCCGCCCTCCGGAAGCGAGACACCTCATGAATGCCGCACAACGCAACCGCCTCCAGTCCTCGGGACTGGCCTTCCTCGCCGCCTATGTCGATACGCTGGGCTTCATCGCGCTGTTCGGCCTGTTCACAGCCCATGTGACGGGCAACTTCATCCTCATCGGCGCGGCCCTGGCGGATACCTCGCAGATGTCCATCCTGCTGAAATTCCTGGCCTTCCCGGCCTTCATCCTCGGCGTGGCCGTGGCACGCCTGTTCATCGCCGCCATCCAGCGCCGCGATGGCCGCGCCCTGGGCTGGTCACTGCTGCTGCAGTTGCTGTTGCTGATCGGATTCATGCTCTGCGGCATCGCCGCCGCGCCGGTGCAGTCGCCTACCGCAGGCTGGGTGATGGCGTCGGGCCTGCTGGGCACCGCCTCCATGGGTGTCCACAGCGCCATCAGCCGCCTGCTGCTGGCGCATCTGGCACCGACCTCCCTGATGACGGGCAACGTCACGCAAGTGGTGATCGACGTGGTGGACATGCTGCGCGGTGCGGCCGATGCCGGCACCACCGAGCGCTGCATCAAGTTCGTGTGGCCGGTGCTGTCGTTCGGCGCGGGTGCCATCGCCGCCGCCTTCGCTTATCACGCCATCGGCTTTGCCGGGCTGATCGTGCCGGTGCTGATCCTGGTGGCGATGGTGGTGTGGGAATTTCGCCAGCCGCTGCCGGCCAAGGTGGCCGCGTCGTGAACAAGTCGCGGCTGGAAGCCTTCAGCGATGGCGTCATCGCCATTGCCATCACCATCATGGTGCTGGGCTTGCAGACACCGCAGGGCGCCGGTCTGGCCGACCTCGCCCCACTGATGCCGCCGCTGCTGAGCTATGTGTTGAGCTTTGTTTACATCGGCATCTACTGGGTCAACCATCATCACCTGCTGCAGCTGGCCACGCAGGTCGACCGGCGCGTGCTGTGGGCCAACCTGCACCTGCTGTTCTGGCTGTCGCTGCTGCCCTTCGTCACCTTGTGGGTGGCCAACCATCATCGGCAAAGCGCACCCGTGGCCTGCTATGGCGTGGTGCTGCTGATGTGTTCGGTCTCTTTCCTGCTGTTGAAACGCGCGCTGCGCCACAGTGAAGCGGCGCATCCTTCGCTGGCGGCCATGCTGGGACACGGGCGCAAGAATGCGCTCTCCATCCTGCTCTATGCGGTGGCCATTCCGTTGTCACTGGCCACCCCGCTGGGCGCGACCGCCATCTACGTGCTGCTGGCCCTGCTGTGGTTCCTGCCGGACCATCACTTCGAGACGGTCCGTTCGCAATGAAGGCGCGGACTTATCCGCCGATCTTGTCCCACAGCGCCTGACCGTTGAAATCGCGGATCACGGCGTGGGCACCGGCAGCCCGCAGGCGCGCTTCATCCAGTCCACCCAGCATGCCGAAGGTCCAGACCTGGGCGCTGCTGGCGGCTTTCACGCCCGAGCTCGAATCCTCGAAGGCTACCGCCTGGTCCGGTGTGCCGCCCAGCAGTTGCAGGGCGGTCAGGTAGGGCAGGGGATCGGGTTTGGCGCGTTCCAGCTCATCGCCAATCACCAGCGTATCGAAGCGGCCGGCCAGGCCGGTGGCCTTCAACATCAGCTCGGCATTGGCGCGCGGTGCATTGGTCACCACTGCCGTGCGTCCGCCGATGCGGGCGATATGGTCGAGCAGGCGTTCGATGCCGGGCGTGGGCGCGACCTGCTGGTCCAGCTGCGAGCGGAACAGCTGTTCCTTTTCTTCGGCCAGCGGCTGGTATTCCGAGGCCGGCATGCCGGGAAACAGGTGATCGAAGATCATGGCGTTGGACGCCCCCATGATGTGCGTCTTGTAGTAATCGACATCCACCGAGCGGCCCCAGCGCGACAGGATGGTGTTGAAGGCAGCGTGGTGCAGGGCGTCGCTGTCCATGAGAGTACCGTCGAGGTCGAACAGGAAATGCGTGATCGGAGTGCTGTGCGTGTTGGCCATGGGAATCCGTAGCAGGTTGGGGCGGCAGGGCAGGATGCCGGTGTGTGAGGCGATCATTCTATAAGACTCGGTGCAGCGCTGCTGTGCAGTTTTCTGTACAGCGTACTGAGCATTGTTCTGCCGCTCTTTCTGTACGTTTTTCCGGGCGTTTTTTCGTACTGATTCCTGTAGTGAATTCCGCACGGAATTTTGTACGGAATTCTGCACGTTTTCCTGTACGCCGACTTCGCGCTTCCCTGCTCTCCTACGCCACCTGCCGAACTCCGCCGATGGCGCGCGCGCCAGCGCGCGCCTACAGTCTCTCCGTGGCAATGCCCCCCAGCCCTGCGCCAGTCGCAGAGATCAATCCATCAAGAATCGCGAGGAGACTCATGACCACCTCAACCATCCATCCCCTTCCACCGGCCAGCGTCGAGGCCGTCAACAACAACGGCTCCGGCGTCTCGTGGGGTGCCATTCTGGCCGGCGCTTTTGCGGCAGCGGCCTTGTCCTTCATCCTGGTGATGCTGGGCTTTGGCCTCGGCTTCTCGTCGATCTCGCCGTGGTCCGGCGAGGGCGTCTCGGCCAAGGCCATCGGCTATTCCACGGCCGGCTGGCTGCTGTTCACCCAGATCGCCGCCTCGGCCATCGGTGGCTTCCTGGCCGGCCGCCTGCGCGTGAAGTGGGCTGGCCTGCATACCCGTGAAGTCTATTTCCGTGATACCGCACATGGCCTGCTGGCCTGGGCCGTGGCTTCGCTGGCCACCGCCGCCCTGCTGGGCTCGGCCGTGGGCAGCGTGATCTCGGGCGGGGCCAAGACCCTGGGTGCCGCCGGTGGCGTACTCGGTACCGGCGCTGCCGCGACCGCGGCGGCCATGGGCCCGGACGGTGCGCAACAGGCGGGCAATCTGGCTGACCGTGCCTCGGGTTATTTCATCGATTCCATGTTCCGTAGCGGCACCGCCAATGGCACCGCCAACACCAGCGCAGCCCCTGCCGCACCGGTGACTCCGGCCGCCAGCAGCGATGCCGCCAACGCTGCTCCCGCCGCTCCGCTGGCTGCACCGACTCCCGCCGATGGCCGTGAGCTGACCTCGGCCCAGCGCATGGAAGTGGTCCGCGTCTTCGGTTATTCGCTGGCCAACCAGCAACTGGCCGACAACGACAAGCGCTACCTGGGCCAACTGGTGGCACGCCATACCGGCCTGTCGCAAGCCGATGCCGAGAAGCGTGTGGCCGATACCTTTGCCGCTTACCAGCGCAATCTGGACCAGGCTGCCACCAAGGCCAAGGAAGCCGCTGATGCCGCCCGCAAGGCTGCTGCCTATGCCTCGCTGTGGATGTTCCTGGCCCTGCTGTGCGGTGCCTTCGTCGCCAGCCTGCTGGCCACCTACGGCGGCCGCCTGCGTGATCGCAACGAACTCTACGGCGAACCGGTGTTGCGTCATGAACTTCATGACCATCGCGTCGGCGAACCCGAGTTGCGTTGAACAGCGCCCTCCCGCGCCACGTTTCGCCGAACCTGAACACCAACCTTCATAGGAGACTGACATGGGTGCCATTCTGCTCTGGCTCTTGGGGATTCCGATTCCCATCATCCTGCTGCTGATCCTGCTGTTCTGAACGCAGCCATCAATGCAGCAAAGGCAAACGCAGTAACGCACAAGGGCGGCCAATTGGCCGCCCTTGTGCGTTGGCTGGTGAGACCTGCCGTTTACACGCCGAAGATGCTACCGATGGTGGACGGGTTGTACTGCACTCCCTGCAGGGTCAGGTGGTAATACAGCTTGCCCGCGCCCGCGCCGTCCAGGTCGATCTGCAACTGTGTGCTGCCGTTGAGATCAGAGGCCGTGACGTAGTTCTTCACGAAGTCCGGGTTCACGATCTGGCCAGAGACCTTCACCCGGTCCATACCGACCGTGAAGTCGGTAACGGTAGCCTTCAGGGCACTCGTCTTGCCGAAGCTGCCCACGGTGATCCTGTCGTCACCTGCACCGGTTTGCACACGGATGCCCCCGACGATCTCGGGATCGGCAGCAGCACCCAAGACCAGCTCGTCATTGCCATTGCCGCCGACGATCGAGGTGCCCGCCTGCGCGGCCCAGTACCAGCCCAGCTTGAGGCCCTGCATGCTGGTGGTCTGGCCCAGGCGCGCGCCGGGAGTGAGCACGGTGGCGCTGATGCTCAGGTCCTGGTAGTAGCCCGGTGGCAGCACGCCGGCCGGGATGCCGATGGCGAAGCTGCCTGCGCCCACATCCTCGAAGGCCACGACCTTGCCGCCCATCTGGATGGTGACCAGATAGCGGTCCGATGCGCTGCCGCCGCCGACCGTGCCGACGAACACCGGGCCCTGGTTGCCATGCCCGGAGGCAAAGCTGGTGTCCGCATCGCTGATGACGGCATAGGAGGCGCCGGACTGGCCCAGCGACTGTGCTTCAGAGGCAGACTGCTTGTTGCCGCGCACGCCCAGGTCCGACAAGGTCACCGGTGCGCCACCGGCTGCCACGTTCACGCTCAGGTTGCTGCTGACGGAGTTGCCGCCTGTATCGGTATAGCGGACCTCCAGATCATGCTTGCCGGCCGACAGGCTCTGGAAGACGGCGAGGTCCACTTCCTTCGGTCCTGCCCCGAGATCGCTGGCGACCAATGTCTTGCTGCCCACCAGCCGGTCGCCTTCATACAGCTCGATCACGTTGCCCACGATGGAGTAGGCACCGTCGTACTTGACGCGGATCACCGGCCGGCTGCTGGTATTGGCCACACTCAACTGGTACAGCAAGCCGATGTTGGCCAGGCCGACATCACTGAGGCCGGTTTCCAGATCGGGGCTGACCTTGTACTGGTCCACGCCGTTGCGCTTGAAGCCGCCCAGCATCTCCAGCGCCACGTTGTTGAGCCCGGCCGTGGCGGCAGGCTTCAGGCCCAGGCTCAGCCACGCCCCCAGCGTATCGAGGCTGCTGCCCTGCTGCAGCAGGCTGAAGGAGGTGGTGCCGGTCCCCAGCTTGTCGAACATCTGGTAGCTCTTGAGGCTGCCGATGCTGGTGTTGCCGTCGCCGGTGACGCCCTTGCCACCCCATTCGGCGGAAATGCCGCGAATCGCAGCGAGCAGCGTGGCCGCAGTGAAACCGGCAGGCAGCGTCGGGATGGCCTCCTCGCTCTTGGTCAGCACGGCCGGGAAGGTGAGCGGGGCCGTGGAGGAGCCGAAGACGTTGGACATCTTGATGAGCCCGTAGCCGAACTGTCCTTCCACCACGCTCACGGCCAGGCTGCCCGGTATCGTCCTGAGGGTCGACATGTCCACGCGGCCCTTGCTGGTATTGCCCGCCTGATCCACCAGGGCGATCTCGAACCGGTGTTCGTTGTTGAGGCCGATGCTGAGATCGGTATTGGGCGGGAAGCTGTACCTGAGCCCCTCCAGGATGGCCTTGACCTGGCTGCCGGGCAGGCTCGCGCCATCCTGGCGGCTGATGCTCAGCTCGCGGGTGGCGGCGGTGTAGCGGATGTGGCGACCTGCGCCTTATCCAGCTCCCGCGAGCCGCCAAAGCCGTTGGTGAACTGCGCACCGATCTGCACCACGCGCGCCTTGACCCAGACCGGCCCATCCGTGCTGACCAGATTGCGGGCCAGGTAGTGCACCTGGCCGCCGCTGTCGATGCGTTCCACCGCCAGCCCGACCGGATCGATCCAGTTGCCGTAGATCGGCTGGTCGTCAGCACCCTTGGCCGTGGCCACGGCGAACTGCAGGCGTTCGCTTGACTTGATCGCATTGCCCAGTACCACCCGCACGGAAGCGTCGCTGGTGAGCAGGTCGTCATTGCCTTGCGGCGTGGTGCGCAGCGGATCGTTGCCCTCGCCACCGGTGTAGAAGGAATCGTTGGCCAGCATGATCTTGTTGCTGGCGAAATCGGTCAGGCCGGGTGGCGTCTTGATGTCGATGCGCACATCGGCGTTGCCCTGCCAGAGGTTGTTCGCGCTGCGGCTGTTGTCGCCATCGCTGACGGCCACCTGGGCCGTCACGGGCTGTTCGCGCGTCACCTGTTTGAGCAGCTCGATGGCGGCCTCGTTGGGACGCAGTACGGCAATGCCGCTGCTGTCGGCGGTGCTCACCGGCAGCTTCACGCGGACCTCCTTGCCCTGTGCGTCATGGCCGACGAAGGTCACTTCCACCTTGGACTGCGGTGGCGCACGGACCGCCAGGCCACCGTTGCCGAGGGCTTCCTGATTCAGGATCACCGTGCCGCTGCTGGCCGGTGCCTGCCACGGCGGACCGCCGGGCGTGGTGTTCTTGATGAGGATGGCGGGGTCGGACAGCGCGATGTGGTTGTCCAGCAGGAAGTCGTTGATGCTGCTGCCGTTGGGCAGCTTTTGCAGCTGGTCGAAGAGTTTGCGTGCATCGTCGCGTTCTTTCGGGCTGCTGGTTGGATCGTTGGCGCGCGCGTTGAGGCTTTCGCCGAAGAGGTCGGATTGGGTAGTGCCGTCTTTCCATTTGAGCCGGCTCAGCAAGCCATCCGTGAACTGCAGGGCATCGGCCAGCTTGCGGATGGCTTCGCCGTTGTTGGCATAGCGTTCCTTGTTGGTCTGGACCAGGTTGGCAATGGCCTTGAGCGCGATGCCGTAGTTGCGCGCGGTCACGCTGGCCGACTGCAGGAAGGCCGGATTGATCACGGCCGCGCCTTGGGCATCGGTGGTGGTCACCGGGGCCACCTCACCGGAGAGGATGTCGACCTTGAACAGGTTGCTGACGGCGGCATTCGCGCCGGTCACCGTGGTCGCGCTGACCTGTGCGGCAGCCAGGTTGGTCTGGCCGGTCCCCAGGCCCGCCTTGAGCGCGGCCAGTTCGGTCAAGGCCGTGACGTTGATGATCTGGTTGCTGCCATCGGCCAATGCCACGGCGCGCAGCACGGTGTTGCCGAGATCGGTCATGCGCACGCTGGCTTCATCGGCATAGTTGTCGGCCACGCCGGGGGTGTTGTCGCGGATGGCCAGCAGGATCAGGCCCTTGTAGCCGGATTGGTCCAGCACCAGCGTGTAACGGCCATTGATGACCGGGACCGCCTTGCCGATCACCCGGCCTTCAGCGTCATAGGCGGTGATGGTGGCATTGTTGAGTGGACCGAGGGCCGCAGCACCGGACAGGGTTGCGGCAATGCCAGCGCCACTGCCGCTACCAGCACCGGACGCGGCAGCACCGCCGCCACCGCCGCCGCCTCCACCCCAACCCCCTGCCGCCGCCAGCAGGCCCAGGCCGCCGGCAATTACCGGCCAGGAGATCCCTCCCTTGCTGCTGCCGATATCGGCCGGGGCATCGGCCACATCCTGTATCGCCAGCGAAGAGCTGCTCCCCTTGCCGCTGGCGAACTTGCTCGCAGTGATGTCACTACCGCCCGAGTCGCCGCTGCGACTGCCGCCGGATCCGTCGTTGCCGGCCAGCGCTTCGGCGGGGCGCGCCTCCTCGGTGTCGGGGGAGGCCGCGGTTTCCTCGTCGGTCTTGTCCTTGTCCGCTTCCTGATCCTGCTTGTTCCTGGCGACCTTGGGTTGGACCACACGCTTGATGCCATAGCGCGTGATCTCCTTGGAGGTGACGGTCACGGCAGCATCGGCCGGGACCTCGATGTGGTTGAGCTTCTCGAACACGTCACCCAGGGCGACATCGCCGTCGGCGAACTCCAGCATCAGTTGCGGTGAATTCACCGCCGCCACGGCACCGCGGCTGATGATGATCTTGTGGCCGCTCTCCAGCACCAGGGCCAGGTCGAGATCGATGGCGCGCACGTCCTTGATGTCGCGCTTGTTGATGGTGCGCAGCAGGGCGCTGGCTTCGGTCAGGTTCAGTACGGTAATGCTCATGGTGGCTGCTTTATCGTTGAAGGCATACCCGATCGCGTCATCCGGCATGCATGTTGATCACGACTACGCCAGCCGCAGGACGACAGAGGCCACGGCACTGCCGACCCGGCAGGCATGGCGATCATTGCGGAGGAGACAGGACTGGCCG
The DNA here is from genome assembly GCF_004367745.1 of Herbaspirillum huttiense. Classification (GTDB taxonomy): domain Bacteria; phylum Pseudomonadota; class Gammaproteobacteria; order Burkholderiales; family Burkholderiaceae_D; genus Herbaspirillum; species Herbaspirillum huttiense. The sequence continues at coordinate 5,318,863 of NZ_CP037993.1, read as the reverse complement.
GCGCAAGCGTCTGCGTTCGGATCAGTGGGGCGAAGCCTGTCTCGGTGGAGGGAGCTGAAGCGATTCCTGCCGGGGCCGGTCGGCCTTGTCTTGTGTTCGGGTGGCTCGACCGCATCCGCCATGCATGACCAGTACTTCCGCCACGGCGTAGATTAACGCCGGAAATTATCCGTGCCGGGTCGGCGCAGGGCTGTCGAAATAATTCGATTTATTTGATCAACAAGCAGGTGTTTTGGGCAATTTCAAAAGTGTGCCGGCGCAGGACTGGCGGCAGCCAACACAAACTGTGAAAGGAAGAAGAAAACTGGCCCTGAGGACAATGCACAGCGCCCGGGAGGACAGCCGCAATCGCAGGGGAAAGGAGGGAGGAAGCGGCGGGTGCGAAGGGCACATCGCGGAATGGAAATCGGAGGGTGGCAGGGGAAGCTTGCGCCGGGCGCTTCCCCTGCAAGGTCGAACCGTGAAGATCAGTCTTCCTCGACCCAATCGACGACTGCTCCCAGCGAACGCAGGTTCTCCACGAATTTGGGATGGGCGCGCCGGATCGGCAGCGCATTGCGGATCTCGGAGCGGCCCTCGATGCTGGCGGCGACCATGAACAGCGCGATGGCCACGCGGATGATGTAGGGGCTTTCCACCGAAGCCGGCGACAGCGGCAGGCCGCCGAAGGTGATCAGGCGATGCGGATCACCCAGGAACACGTGGGCACCGAACTTGGACAGTTCGCTGCTCCAGCCCATGGCACCGTCGTAGATCTTGTTCCAGAACATGGTGTTGCCCTCGGCCTTGACACCCAGGGCGATGAAGATGGGCAGCAGGTCCACCGGCAGATAGGGCCAGGGCGCGGCTTCCACTTTGGTGAGGATGTTGCTGGTGAAGGGTTTGACCACCTTCAGCGGCCCGTTCTGGCGCGTGTGCGACCAGCCGTTCTCATGCACCACTTCGACGCCGAATTTGGCGAAGGTGCGGTCGATCAGCGGGAACTGTTCCGGTGCGCTGTTGCGCACGCGGACCTGGCCCCCGGTGATGGCGCCCATGGCGAGGAAGGTGGCGATCTCGTGGAAATCCTCGTCGAAGCGGAATTCACCGCCGCCCAGCTGCTGGCCGCCGCGCACCGTCACGCGCGAGGTGCCGAGGCCGTCGATCTGCACGCCCATCATCACCATGAAGCGGCAGAATTCCTGCACGTGCGGTTCCGAGGCGGCATTGGTGAGTACCGACTCGCCCTCGGCGGCAGCGGCGCACAGCACGAAGTTTTCGGTCGTGGTGACCGAGGCATAGTCCAGCCAGTGATGATTGGCCTGCATGCGGCCGCCGGTGCGGATGATGAGCGAATCCGGGCTGCTCTCCACCCGGGCCCCGAAGCGCTGGAAGACTTCGACGTGCGGATCGATCTCGCGCACGCCGAGCGTGCAGCCCTTGACGTCGTTCTCCAGCCGCGCCACGCCGAAGCGCGCCAGCAGCGGCGGTACCAGCATGATGGAGGAACGCATCTCCTCCGGCAGGTGGTGCACTTTGGGATCGAAGTGCGTATCGCGGTGATGCAGTTCCAGCACGCCGCTGGCATAGTCCACCTTCACCTCGCTGCCCAGCACGCGGAAGATCTCGAGGATCTTCTTGACATCGGTGATCTCGGGGATGCCGATCAGCCGCAGCGGCTGGTCGGTCAGCAGGGTGGCGCAGAGGATGGGGAGGACGGCATTCTTGTTGGCGGAGGGGGTGATGTCGCCGCGCAGCGGGCGGCCACCGTGTACGATGAGATTGGACATGAAGAAAATCGTTGATTCAGTCAGACGGAGTGCGCCGGAAGCAGCCTGCCCCGGCCGGGAATGGACAGATTATGCGCCGTCCGGTTGCAGCCAGGGAAGCAAATTATGTCTCGCGGCGGCGGCCTCCCCGGGACTTGTCGCCTTGTCATCTTATTCACTTGCGGCTGTACGGCAGTGAAGGTTGCTGCATTGAAAGCCAAGTTTCCGTATCATGGCCGGTCTTGGATGATCGCACCGACAAGGTTTTCGACGATGTTTCGCACGCAGCAGTCCCGTTCCGGTAATGATTTACGCTTTTCCCTGCTGATCCTGCCTGGCCTGCGCCGGGCCGGCATGGTGGTCCGTCTCCTGATGTGCAGCGTCTTGCTGCTGGCGCTGACGGCGCTCTCGGGCAAGCTCAGCGAGGCCCAGGCCGCCGGCTCCACGGCCGGCAAGCACCGGGCCGCCAGCAGCGGTGCCAAGGGCCGCAATCGCAGCGTACGCAAGAAGGCCGCCCTGCCTGCCAAGGCGCGCACCCCGGCGCGTGGCCGCCGTCGTGGCCGTGCGGCTGCGGCCGCTGCTGCAGCCGGAGCGACCGCGGCCACCGCCGCCGCGGCGAGTCCGGCCGCCCCGGCAACGGCCATCACCACCAACACCAAGCCCGAGCTGCTGCCGCGCTGCGGTTTCACCGAAGCCTCGCGCCGCCACATCTTCTCGCGCGGGGTGTACGTGCTCGATGAAGAGACCAATACGCCGCTCTTCGAGCGCAACGCCGATACGGTCGCCCCCATCGCCTCGGTGACCAAGCTGATGACGGCCATCGTCTGGCTGGACCAGAAGTCGCTGCCCATGGCCAATCGCCTGGAAGTGACCGAGGATGACCTGGACAACCTCAAATTCACCCATTCGCGCCTGAACGTCGGGGCCAGCCTGTCGCGTGCCGACATGCTGCACATCGCCCTGATGTCTTCCGAGAACCGCGCTGCCGCCGCCATGAGCCGCGACTATCCGGGCGGCCGTCCGGCCTTCATCGCCGCCATGAATGCACGCGCCCAGGCACTGGGCATGCCGCATACCCATTTCGAGAACGGTACCGGCCTGTCGCCCGAGAATGTTTCGACCCCGCGCGAGCTGGCCGAACTGGTCAAGGCGGCCAACCGCTACCAGCTCATCCGCAATGATTCGCTGGACAAGCAGAAGATCATCAACATCGGCCGTGGCCAGCTGCAGTACATCAATTCCAATCGCCTGATCCGCTACGGCCAGGTCAATGCCACCGTGCAGAAGACCGGCTTCATCAACGAGTCCGGCCACAACATGGTGCTGCGCCTGCTGGTGCATGACCGCCGGCCGGTGATCGTCACCATGCTGGGCAGCGGCACTGCCGATGGCTCGCGGCTGGATGGGGTGCGCATCGCCAAGTGGCTCAACTGTTCGCTGAACTGAGCTGCCATTCAGCCGGGACCACCTTGGCGGTGGCCTGGTACAGCCGCACCCGGTTGCGGCCTTCGCGCTTGGCCTGATAGAGCGCCTCATCGGCGGCCTTGATGATTTCGTCGACACTGCGATGCACGCCGCGCTCCAGGCAGGCCACGCCGATGCTGATGGTGAGGCGGCCGAACGGGCTGCGTTCATGCGGGATCTTCTGGGCCTGCAGCGCTGCCAATATCAGCTTGCCCACGTGCATGGCGCCCTCGGCATCGGCCTCATCGAGCAGCACCACGAATTCTTCACCCCCGTAGCGACCGGCACGGTCGCAATGGCGGGAAACCGCACCCTTGATGCAACGGGCCACGGCCACCAGGGCATAGTCGCCCGCCTTGTGGCCGTAGGTATCGTTGTAGAGCTTGAAAAAATCCACATCCGCAAACAGCACCGCAAAGCGTGCGGAGTCATTGCGCTGGCATTTGTGCCAGGCCTCCTGCAGGACTTCGTCCAGGGCGCGGCGGTTCAGCAGCGTGGTCAGCTTGTCGGTGCGGGCCTGCTCCTCCAGTTGCTGGTCCAGCTTGCTGCGGCGGAACAATTCCTCGCGCACGCGGCTGATGAGGTAGAAGGCCGCCGTGCTGAAGAGCGCCATCAGGAAGACCACGGCATAGAACATGCGCATCCATTCACGGAACAGCGCCGCCTTGGTGTGGCCGATGAAGACCACCCAGCGCGTCTGTGGCACGCGCACGTAGGTGTAGAGGCGCTGCACCCCATCCTGCTGCGAGCGCGTGAAATAGCTGCCTTCAGCGGGGGCGCTGGACGCCAGCAGCTTTTGCAGCTGCGGGGCATTTTCCACCCGGGAGCCGATGAAGGCCTCGTCATAAGGCAGGCGCATGTAGGCCACGCCCTCCACCGAGTAGAGCGACATGACCGCATTCTTTTCCAATGACATGGCCTCGAACAGCTGCCGGAAATAATCCAGGTAGAGCACCATGAAGACCACCCCGCCAAAACTGCCGTCGACATGGACCAGCCGCTTGGACAGCACGATCACCTGGGCGCGCCGTTCCAGCCGTACCGCTTGCGGGGACGAAATGAAGAGGGTGGCGCGCGCGTCCCGTCGTGGCCCGTCGAAGAAATCGCGGCCGGCAAAATTGCCCGGCATGATCTCGTCCAGCACGGGTGATCCGACCACGCGTTCACCATCGGCGTCGATGATGCCCTGGGCCGCGATGTAGCCGGCCTCGATCTTTTCGCCCAGCAGAAATTCCAGTTGTTGCTGGGCCGGCATGCGATGCAGTTGCGTATGGCGATAGCGCCACGCCAGGCTGTCCAGCGCCAGCGAAAGCAGCTCCATGTTGCGCGAGATCGAACGCTGTGCGATACGCGCCACGTTGAGGGTGTGATTGACCGAAATGTGTTCTACCTGCTTGTAGCTCTGGTAGAGCACCACACTGGTGATGACCCCTGCCATCAGTGTCAGCGAGCCGACCAGCAGGGTCATGTTGCGTTTGAGGCGTTTGATTTTTTGTCTCCCCGTACCTTGTCATGACAAAGCGTTCCCTGGCGCAATATCGCACCGTGAAAACCGCTTGGCAATGAAAAGGCAGCCGGGGAAAACCTTATGGCATCAGGCCATAAATCCGGGCCGAGGATTCGCCCCACAGGGCGTCCTGGTCCGCTGGAGAAAGACGGCGCGCGGCCCATTCCCGCACCACCGCCACCACCCTTGCATAGGAGGCGGCCAGCAGGCAGACAGGCCAGTCGGAGCCGAACATGAGGCGCTGCGGACCGAACAGTTCCAGCGCCGTATCGAGACACTGCACGATGTGATCGAAGTCGCGCGTGCAGAGTCCGCGCAGCCAGTCGGCTTCGGTCAAGAGGCCCGAGATCTTGCAGGCCACGTGCGGCATGGCGGCCAGTTCGCGCAACTGCTGGCGCCAGCGCTCATAGGCGGCGCGGCCCTTGCGGAATTCCTTCAGGGCCGGCTTGCCAAGGTGATTCAGGACCACCCAGTGCTGGTCATGCAAGGCGCAGAGCTGGCGCAGCTGCGGCAGGTGGCGTTCATGGGTGAGCACTTCCAGCACGTAGTCGCGCTCCTGCAGCCAGCGCACGCCGTGATTGAACTGCGGTTGTACCAGCGCTTGCGCGGCATCATCCTCGTCCTGCATCGGATGACGCAGCCCCAGCATCTTGGCGCGGCCCCATTGCTCCATGCGCTCGGCCAGTTGCGGCGAGGCGATGTCATCCCAGGCGATCACGCCGGCGATGCGCGCATCGCGCCGCGCCATCTCCAGCAGGAAACCGGTCTCCTCGTGGCCCGGACGGGCTTGCACCGTGATCGACGCATGCAGGCCCTGGGCGTCCAGCAGGGGCTGGAACTGGTAGGGCAGGCGGTCTTGCGCCAGCAGGTCCATGCCGGTACCGATCCAGGGATAATCCTCGGAACGGTAGCGCCAGAAGTGCTGGTGCGCGTCGATGCGCATCGGCCCCTTGATCCTTCTCACCGGGGCCGGTGGCATGCGCAATTCACGATGCAGGGTCAGCATGTCAGTGATTGTGCCGTGGCAGGGTCTGCGCCACGCCCTGATACTTCAGGGCCAGCTCCATGCAGGCACCGGTCTCCAGCTGGCCGACCGTGCTGCGATAGATTTCCTGCCAGGGTGTCTGGCTGGGCGGCACCGGCGGAATGCCTTCGCTCTTGCGGCGCGCCAGTTCTTCCTCGCTGATGAGCATGTTGCATTCTCCGGTGTTGAGATCGATGCGCACGCGGTCGCCATCGCGCAGATACGCCAGACCGCCACCGACGGCGCTCTCGGGCGATGCATTGAGGATGGAGGGACTGTCGGAAGTGCCGGACTGGCGGCCATCGCCCAGCGTGGGCAGGGTCGAGATGCCGCGCTTGATGAGCGCATCGGGCGGCTGCATGTTGACCACCTCGGCCGAACCGGGCCAGCCGACCGGCCCGGCGCCGCGAATGGCCAGCAGCGTGTTTTCGTCGATCTGCAGTGCGGGGTCGTTGATGCGGGCGTGGTAGTCGTCCGAGCCATCGAAGACCACGGCGCGGCATTCGAAGATATTTTCCTGGCCGGGCGTGCTGAGATAACGCTCGCGGAAGGTTTCCGAAATGACGCTGGTCTTCATGATGGCGAAGTCGAACAGGTTGCCCTTCAACACCAGGAAACCGGCGCGCTCGCGCAGCGGGGCGGAAAATGCGTAAATCATTTCCCGGTCGTTCGATGCACGGCCCTGCAGATTCTCGGCCATGGTCTTGCCGGTAGCGGTGATGCGCTCGGCGCGCAGCTTGCCGGCCTGCTGCAGTTCCCACATGATGGCCGGTACGCCGCCGGCGCGGTGGAATCGTTCACCCAGGTACTTGCCGGCCGGCTGCATGTTCAGCAGCAGCGGCACGTCATAACCATACTTCATCCAGTCTTCCGAATGCAGCTCCACGCCCGCATGGCGCGCCATGGCCATGATGTGCGGCTGGGCATTGGTGGAGCCGCCGATGGCGGCATTGACCACGATGGCATCGAGGAAGGCCTCGCGCGTCAGGATCGCTGAGGGACGCAGGTCTTCATAGGCCATGCCGACGATGCGGCGGCCGGTTTCATAGGCCATCTGGCCGCGTTCGCGATAGGGGGCGGGGATGGCCGAGCAGCCGGTGAGCGACATGCCCAGCGCCTCGGCCATGGCGTTCATGGTGGAGGCGGTGCCCATGGTGTTGCAGTGACCGGAGGAGGGGGCCGATGCGGCGGCGATCTCCAGGAATTTCTCGTTGTCGATGGCACCTGCCGAGAGCAGCTTGCGGCCCTTCCAGATGGCCGATCCGGAGCCCACCAGTTCGCCATCCATCCAGCCGTCCAGCATGGGGCCGCCGGAAAGCACGATGGCCGGGATATCGACGGTCGCTGCCGCCATGATCTGCGAGGGCGTGGTCTTGTCGCAGCCGGTGGTGAGCACCACGGCATCGATGGGGTAGCCATGCAGGATTTCCACCAGGCCCAGGTAGGCCAGGTTGCGGTCGATGGCGGCGGTCGGACGGCGGCAGTTCTCGAAGATCGGATGCAGCGGGAATTCCATGGGAATGCCGCCCGCATCGCGGATGCCATCGCGCACCCGCTTGGCCAGCTCCAGGTGGATGCGGTTGCAGGGGCTGATGTCGCTGCCGCTCTGGGCGATGCCGATGATGGGACGGCCCGAGCGCAATTCTTCGGCGGTGATGCCGTAGTTCATGAAGCGCTCCAGGTAGAGCGCCGTCATGTCGATGTGGTCCGGATTGTCGAACCAGTCCTGGGAGCGGAAGCGACGGGGTGTGGCGTGTGGCTTGTTCATGGATTCCTCTGGGCCGAAAGGCGTGTGGATAAGTTACGCGCCCAGCCAGCCGGCATCGACGTAGTACTCGCGGCCGGTACACTTGGCACCGCTGTCGGAGGACAGGAACAGCGCGAGCGCCGCGACATCATGCGGATCGACACGGACCGGCAGGCATTGCGCAGCCAGGATTTTCGCCTCTTCTTCAGGGGTGTGCCAGAGCAGCGTCTGGCGCGGGGTGCGGATGGCCCCCGGGATGATGGCATTGACGCGCACGCCATCGCGGCCAAAGTCGCGCGCCATGCCGTGGGTCATGCCTTCGATGCCGGCCTTGGCGGTCATGTACAGCGTCAGGTCGGGCAGGCCCAGGTGCCATGAGATCGAACCGAAGTTGAGGATCACCCCGGCCTTGCGTTCCCGCATGCCCGGCAGCACCGCCTGGGCGCAGAAGAACTGGTGGCGCAGGTTCACGGCCAGGCGTTCATCCCAGTAGGCGGGGGTGACGTCTTCGCTCTTGTGGCGGTCATCATTGGCGGCGTTGTTGATGAGGATGTCGACGCCGCCCATGACGGTCTCGATCTCGGTGAAGGTGGCGCGCAGGGCTTCCAGGTTCATCAGGTTGCAGGGGAAGAAGCGCGGTGCCACGGCGGCATCCTTGAGCGAGGCCACCAGTGCCTCCGACGGTTCGGTGGCGATATCGAGGAAGCACACCTGCGCCCCTTGCCCGACGAAGGCTTCCACCAGCGCCGCACCGATGCCGCTGCCGCCGCCGGTGATGACGACCCGCTTGCCGGCGAGGCTACGATAGAGGGCGTGTTCGAAGACGGTGGGGGTAGCTGCGGTCATGCTTGATGCTCCAGAGGATAGGATGGGCCGCAGATGCGACCCGGAAAATTGATCAGTTCATTCAGAGATGAAAAAGAATTGCTTCCTCATCTCATTCCGTTCGGACTGAGTAGGCCCTTGGGCCGTATCGAAGGCGCTACTGCTGGTGCGCCTTCGATACGCGGCTATGCCGCTACTCAGTCCGAACGGTCTCGGTTCATCGCGTCATTTTGATCAGCGACCCGAACGGGTACTCACGTCGACCCACACCGCCAGCACCAGGATGCTGCCCTTGACGATCATCTGCCAGTAGGTGCCCACGTCCAGCATGGACATGCCGTTGTCGAGGCTGGCCATCACCAGTGCACCGATGAGCGCGCCATAGATGGTGCCGGAGCCGCCGCGCATGGACGTGCCGCCGATGAAGCAGGCTGCAATCGCATCGAGTTCGCCCATGTTGCCCGCCGACGGCGAGCCTGCAGCCAGGCGGGCGGTGTTGACCAGACCGGCCAGTGCGCACATCAGGCCCATGATGCCGAACACCCACAGCTTGACGGCCTGCACGTTCACGCCCGACAGGCGGGTGGCTTCCATGTTGCTGCCCACCGAATAGATGCGGCGGCCGAACACGGTCTGCGTGCTCACGTAGCTGAACAGGCCCAGCAGCCCCAGCAACAGCAGCACCGGCACGGGGATGCCGTCATAGCTGTTGAGCGTGCGCACGAAGGCCAGCAGTACCGCGCCGATCACCAGCACCTTCAAGCCATCGCGCCAGAGGGCCGCCAGCGGCAGGCCGTGACGGCTGCGGTTGACGCGGCTCATCCACGTGAGCGCCACCGCCAGCACGAACAAGGCGATGCCCAGCGCCACGCCGATCTGTGGCGGCAGGTAACCCTGGCCCAGATAGACCATGTTGTCCGACACCGGCGCAATGGTGAGGCCGCCGGTAATGCCCAGCAGGATGCCGCGGAAGGCCAGCATGCCGCCCAGGCCGACGATGAAGGAGGGAATGCCGAGGTAAGCGGTCAGGTAGCCGTTCAACAGGCCCAGCCCCAGGCCGAAGCCCAGCGCCAGCACCAGGTTCAGCGCGAGCGGCAGGTGATGGCTCACGTCCAGCAGCGCGGCGATGCCGCCCAGCAGGCCAAGCAGCGAACCCACCGAGAGGTCGATTTCACCGGCGATGATGACCAGCACCATGCCACAGGCGAGGATGCCGGTCACCGACATCTGGCGCAGCAGGTTCGACAGATTGCGGGGCGTGAGGAAACCGCCATCGGTCATGAAGCTGAAGAAGCCCCAGATGATGGCGATGGCGATCAACAGCGCGATGATCTTGTAGCGGCGAAACACCAGCTTCAGGTTGGCCATGCCGCCTGCTCCACCCATGGCAGCGCCGCTGGCGCTGCTCAGATTGCTTGTAGTCATACCGAATTCACCTTGTGATGTTGTGTCAGACCGCCACCGCGCGTGGGGACGCTTGCGGGACGGGCTGGTTGATGGCAGCGGCCAGCACGGTTTCCTGGCTGAGGTTGTCGTTGACGAAGTCGCCGCGCAGTTTGCCTTCGCCGATGACCAGCACGCGATCCGACACGCCCAGTACTTCGGCCAGTTCCGAGGACACCATGATGATGGCCAGGCCCAGCTTGGCCAGCTCCGAAATGAGCCGGTAGATCTCGGCCTTGGCCCCCACGTCCACGCCGCGCGTGGGTTCGTCCAGAATTAATACTTTGGGCTGGGCCAGCAGCATCTTGGAGAGTACCGCCTTCTGCTGGTTGCCACCCGAGAGTCCGGTGATGGGCAGGAAGGGCGAGGCGGTCTTCACGCGCAGGCGGCTGATCTCGCCCTGGATGGTCTTCAGTTCGGCGCTGCTGTCGATGCGGGTGCCGCGCGAGAAGCGGTTGAGCACGGTCAGCGTGATGTTCTGGCCCACATCCAGGTCCGGCACGATGCCATGGTGCTTGCGGTCTTCCGGCACCATGCACAGGCCCTGGCGGATGGACTTCAGGGGCGAGCCGGTATCGGCCTGCTTGCCTTCGAGCAGCACCTGCCCCTCGTAACGTCCGCGATAGGCGCCGAAGATGGCCGAGACCAGTTCGGTGCGTCCTGCACCTACCAGTCCGGCAATGCCCAGGATCTCGCCCCGGCGCACCGAAAAGGAGACGTCATCGACACGCTTGCGGCGCGGATTGTCGATGTCGTAGCAGGTGATGTTGCGGGCTTCCAGCACCACTTCGCCGATGGCGTGATTGCGCTCCGGGTACATGGCGGTGATTTCGCGGCCGACCATCTGGGTGATGATCTTGTCCACATCCATGTCCTGCATGGGCGTGGTGGCGATGTGCTTGCCATCGCGGATCACCGAGATGGTGTCGCAGATCTCGGCCACTTCGTCGAGCTTGTGCGAGATGTAGACGCAGGCCACGCCGCGCGCTTTCAAGTCCTTGATGATCTTCAGCAGCACCGCGATTTCGGAGGCGGTCAGCGACGACGAGGGTTCGTCCAGGATCAGCAGGCGCGCATCCTTGTTGAGCGCCTTGGCGATTTCCACCAGTTGCTGGTGGCCACCGCCATATTGCGAGACCGGCAGGGCCACGTTGATGTCGGGCATGTTCAGCTCGCGCATCAGTTCTTCGGCGCGGCGATACATGGCGGGGTAGTTCATGCGGCCACCCGGCAGGGTGATCTCGTGGCCCATGAAAATGTTCTCGGCCACCGACAGCTCGGGCACCAGCATCAGTTCCTGGTGGATGATGACGATGCCGGCGGCTTCGGTGTCACGCACCGAATGGGCCTGCAGCGGCTTGCCGTCCCACAGGATTTCGCCATCCCAGGTGCCATGGGGATAGACGCCGGAGAGGATCTTCATCAGCGTCGATTTGCCCGCGCCGTTTTCACCGCACAGGCCCACGCATTCGCCGGGGCGGATCTTGATGTCGATGCCGTCCAGGGCACGCACACCGCCAAAGCTCTTGACGATGCCTTTCATTTCTAACAGATACTCGGACATGCCTGTTCTTTCCAAGAAGCCTCTGGAGCCTGCGCCCGGCGGTCTTGCCGGGGGCGCAGAGAGCGACGCCGGCTACCGTTGCGGCAGCCGGCGTTCGTCACTCAGGAATCAACGGCCGTCGATCTGGGCCTGGGTGTAGAAGCCGTCATCGACCAGGACCTTGACGTTTTCCTTGGTCAGCAGGATGGGCTTCAGCAGCAGGCTGTCGACCTTCTTGAAGCCGTTGTCATACTGGGCGTTGTAGGTCGGCTTCTCGTTGCGGGCAAGTTGCACGGACAGGTTGGCCGCTTCGGTGGCGATCTGCTTCAGGGGCTTGTAGACGGTCATGGTCTGGGTACCGGCGACCACGCGCTTGACGGCGGCCAGGTCGGCATCCTGGCCCGAGACCGGCACCTTGCCGGCCAGCTTCTGCGCTGCCAGGGCCTGGATCGCGCCACCGGCGGTGCCGTCGTTGGAGGCCACGATGGCATCGATCTTGTTGTTGTTGGCCGTCAGCGCATTCTCGACGATGGACAGGGCTTCGGTCGGGTTCCATTCCTTGACCCATTGCTGGCCGACGATCTTGATGTCGCCCTTGTCGATGTAGGGCTTCAGGGCCTTCATCTGGCCTTCGCGGAACATCTTGGCGTTGTTGTCGGTGGGCGAGCCGCCCAGCAGGAAGAAGTTGCCCTTGTTCTTGACCTTCAGGATGCCCTCGGCCTGCATTTCACCGACCTTCTCGTTGTCGAAGGAGATGTAGGCGTCGACGTCGGCATTCAGGATCAGGCGGTCATAGGACAGCACCTTGATGCCGGCCTTCTTGGCTTCCTTGATGGTGTTGGTCAGGACCGTGGCGTTGAAGGGGACGATCACGATCACGTCCACGCCGCGCGAGATCAGGTTCTCGATCTGGGAGATCTGGCGTTGCTCGCTGGCATCGGCCGATTGCACATAGACCTTGGCGCCCAGCTTTTCAGCGGCGGCGGTGAAGAAGTCGCGGTCGCGCGCCCAGCGCTCCACACGCAGGTCATCGATGGAAAAACCGATCTTGGGATTCTTGGCGTCGGCCATGGCGCTGCCGGCCACCATGGACAGGGTGGTCACGGTCATCAGCGCCAATACGGTCTTCTTCAGCATTGCCTTCATAGTCCAGTCTCCGATTTGAATTGAATTTGAATTGATTATGATTTTTGAAGCGGCGTGACCGGGTGGAACCGGTGGCCCGTTTTGGGGCAATCGCTTCCAAGGGCGCGTGGGGCCGAGCTTGTCAGGAATGGTCTACGCCGCATGATGGTGCGAGGGGGATACTAGCCCCGGGCCAATCCCCTCTACAATTACGAAATTCACCAAACGGCTTAGTGATTCTTTTTGTTGCAGGAGCACATATCCGTCATTTCGACGATGGCTCGCTACAATTCGACGAATACAAGAACGGCGCGCCTGACGACGCCGGCAACCAGGAGACACAGCGTGGCAAAAACCCCCACGGTGCACCGGATTGCGTTGCTCTTCAATGGCAACAAGATCTTCGATCGGGAAATCATTTCCGGCATCGGCGAATACATCAGCAGCACCCGTGCCTCCTGGGACTTGTACCTGGAGGAGGATTTCCGCTGCCGCCCGCAGGGTATCGAGCGCTGGGCCGGGCACGGCATCATTGCCGACTTCGACGATCCGGTGACGACCGCCGCGCTGGAAGGTGTGCAGCTGCCGGTGGTGGCCATCGGCGGCTCCTATGCCGACCCTTCGCAATATCCGGCCAACCGGCCCTATGTAGCCACCGACAACTACAAGATGGTCAAGCTGGCTTACGACCACCTGATCGAAGCCGGCCTGCAGCATTTCGCCCTGTACAGCCTGCCCGAGTCGCCCTGCAATCGCTGGGCGCAGGAGCGCGAGCGCATCTTCACCGACCTCACCGGTGCTGATGGCATCACCGGCCACATCTATCGCGGCGTGGGGACCAGCGCGCAATCGTGGGATGCCGCCGTGGAGCAGCAGATCGCCTGGGTGCGCAGCCTGCCCAAGCCGGTGGGCATCATCGCCGTCACCGATGCGCGGGCGCGGCAGTTGCTGCAGGCCTGCCTGTTCGCCGGCATCGCGGTGCCGGAGCAGGTGGCGCTGATCGGCATCGACAATGATCCGCTGGCCCGGGTGTTGACGCGCATCCCCTTGAGTTCGGTGATCCAGGGCAGCGTGGAGATGGGCCGCACCGCCGCCCACCTGCTGCACCAGATGCTGCATGGGGCGCGCTTTCCGGACACGCGCATCATGGTGCCGCCGGTCGGCATCAACGTACTGGCCTCCAGCCGCCACGAGGTGCGCAATCATCCGCACGTGATGCAGGCACTGCACTTCATCCGCCAGTACGCCTGCCAGGGCATCAAGACTGACCAGGTGGCCGATTACGTGGGCATTTCACGCTCGTCGCTGGAATGGTATTTCCGCCGCGAGCTCGGCCGCAGCGTGCATGATGAAATCCTGCGCTTCAAGCTGGAAGCCGCCAAGCGCATGCTGGAGCAGGCCGGCAGCCATGCGGCCGAGATCGCCGTCAGCTGCGGCTTCACCACCGTGCAATACCTGCACGCCGTCTTCAAACGCGAACTGGGCTGCACGCCCAGGGAGTACCAGGAACAATTCGCCGCCGGACTGGAGCGCTCGGCTGCACCGTCCGCCCCTGCCGTCCGGCCCAAGAAGAAAACCACGGGGCCCTCCCTTCTTACCACCACAAAATGACGCACTTCACCCTCTCCCACACCACTTCTGCGGACGGCATCCGTCTCTACACCTTGCGCAACCACACCGGCATGCGCGTGACCATCAGCGACCTGGGGGCCACCATGGTCAACTGGTGGGCACCCGATCGCTATGGCCGCGAGGCCGACGTCCTGTTGGGCTTTGAGCGGGTCGAGCAATACGCGCACAACCCGGCGTATTTCGGCGCCATCGTCGGGCGCTGGGGCAACCGCATCGCGGGCGGCCGTTTCGAACTCGACGGCGTGGCGCACCAGGTCGATTGCAATGAAGGCGAGAACCACCTGCACGGCGGCCGCGAAGGTTTCCATGCCCAGCGCTGGCAGGTGCAGCCCGATCCGGAAGGCCTGCGCCTGATGCTGGTCTCGCCGGCCGGGCAGGCGGGTTTTCCGGGCACGGTGATGGCGTCGGTGCTGTACCGCCTGGATGACGAGGGCCAGTTGCGCATCGATTACACCGCCACCAGCGATGCGGCCACGCCCATCAACCTGACCTCGCATGCGTATTTCAACCTCAATGGTGGCACCTGCGACATCCGCGACCACATCATCGCCATCGAGGCCGATGGCTACCTGCAGGTCGATGCCAGGCTGATTCCGGAAGGCCGCGCCGATGTGGCCGGCAGTGCGTTTGATTTCCGCCAGCCGGCCCCCATCGGTCCGCGCCTGGACTGGCCGGATCCGCAACTGAAGCTGGCCGGTGGCTTCGACCATTGCTATTGCCTGCGCAGCGAACACGAACCGCAGCCGGGCCAGGGCCGTGTGGCGCAGACCCTGCGCGAAGTGGCCAGCGTCTACGAGCCGGGGTCGGGGCGTGAGTTGCGCGTCTCCACCACCGAGACCGGGCTGCAGTTCTACAGCGGCAATTTCCTCTCCGGCGTACAGGGGCGGGGCGAGCAGCCGTATGCCATCCATGATGGCTTCTGCCTGGAGGCGCAGTCCTATCCGGACCAGGTCAACACGCCGCTGCGCGAAGCGGTGATCCTGCGGCCGGGGCAGGTGTATCGGCAGACTACCGTGTATCGCTTGGGGGTGCGGGACTAAACTGCACCGTGAGAACGTATTGAAAATTTTTTAGAAAGCGGCGTTACCTTCGCCCTTGCCGCTGACATCTCTTCTTTTCCTCCTTAGCCTCCCCGGAAACGGCGCTGTTGAGTACAGCGCCGTTTCCATCTCCCCATCTGCATATCTGTTGTATTTGCGCCGAGCGTCCGCTGGTGGGTCGTCTCGCTCAAACGCGGGACTTGCCGTGGGGCTCTCGTTCAAATAACCTAACGGTTAGGTTTATGAAAATCTGTTCGCACAAGGGCTTGCGCGTTTCCCTCTTTACTCGCAACGAGCACTGCCCGCCGCACGTGCACGTGGGTAATGGGCACTGGGATGCCCGGTTTCGCTTCAGCTTCTGGCACAACGGCGTTGCCTTGTGGGACGTGAATCCACTATGGATTGCTCCGGCGGCATCGCTGCTGGAAGAGCTGAGACAAGTGATTGAGCAGCCGGTGAATCTGAGGCTGGCTCGCCAGCGCTGGTGGCTGAGCCAACAGTCGGTTTGCCTTGATCATCAACACTGGGACAAGGATAGTGAAGAGGTGGTGAGTCCCAGCGTATGGCGAAGAAATGCCGTCGCGATCCTCCGGGCACGCTACGTGCCATTGAGCGACCGGACCGAATTGCAACTTGCGGGACAAGCACGTCCCTTGGAGATCGAACTATGACGATCAAAGCAAAGAAGCGTGACAATTCTCCCGTCACCGACGAAGTTCTGGAGCACGCCATTGCTTTGGGCCAGCAGCGACGGCGTTCCAGTTTGCAGGCCGTCGAGGTAACGTATATGCCCGGTCTCGAATCTCTGGCTATCTGTTTCGCCGACAAAACCGGAATCCTGCTTCCCATCGACAACTATCCGGAGTTCGCTGCGTTGAGCGTAGCTGAATTGCGGCGGATCGAGATCGGCTACGCCGGCAGTGCCCTGTGTCTTGAGGAACGGGACCTGCATGTCTCCATTGAAGGACTGGTTGCGTCCAGCCCTTCTCTGATGAAGTTGGCAACCACTGTTGCCGCAGCCCGCAACGGCAGCCGCAGCAGCGAGGCCAAGATTCTGGCCGTACGCGAAAATGGCAGGAAAGGCGGAAGGCCACGCAAGCTGACCGACCCCAGCTAGCCCGCACGACCTGCACGCCGTTGCGCTCAAGCTGAGCGCTTGCGTGTTTTCGACATTTTCCTTCATCTCCCGACGAGAATTCATTAGCTCGTCTAATATCCCCATTAAGCCCGGCTCAGCTAATCAGTCCCCGCGTGATGCGCCATCATGCGGGGATCCTGTTTAGTGTCGCCTTGCTGCGTCCTTCACTTCCCCTCCAGAGCGCCCGTCCGCGCTGGCTTGCGTTCTCAACCCCGATGGCAGGAACCATGGAACTCCAGATCAACGACAAGACTTACCAGATCACCTCCGATGCCGAGACCCCCCTGCTGTGGGTGATCCGCGATGAACTCGGCATGACCGGCACCAAATACGGCTGCGGCCTGGCCCAGTGCGGGGCCTGTTCCGTGATGGTCGATGGCGAGGTGCTGCGCTCCTGCGTCATGCCCGTCGGCGCCATGGCCGGACGCAAGGTCACCACCATTGAGGCGGTCACCGCCGATCCGGTCGGCCAGAAAGTGGTCGATGCCTGGGTCCGGCACCAGGTACCGCAATGCGGCTATTGCCAGTCCGGCCAGGTGATGGCTGCGACCGCCTTGCTGAAACAGGTGGCCCAGCCCAGCGACGAACAGATCGTCGGCGCCATGGTCAACCTCTGCCGTTGCGGCACCTACAACGCCATCAAGGCCGCCATGCATGAGCTCTCCGGCGGCACGGGCGCACCTGCCGCCGCTGCTGCGGCCACCACGCCCGCTGCACCGGCCGGCGCCGATGGCGTCAACAAGGCCGCTGTGGCCGCTGCCGCCGTGGTCGGCGTGGGGGCCGTCGCCGCCATCCAGTGGAGCAAGACCCAGAAGGCCAAGGCCGGCAAGGAGCAAGCATGAACCAGCCGCACGATCTTCCCCTGAACGAATTGCTGCCGGATGGTGAGCCGGTCAATGTCTCGCGCCGCCGCTTCCTGCTGGCCTCGGCCGGCACCGCCGCCGGTTCGCTGGTGGTCGGTTTCACCTTGCCGGCCGGCAACGCCCGCGCCCAGGCCAATGCTGCGCCGGCAGCGCCCGGCACGCGCGTACCGGCCTTCCTGGAAATCCGTCCCGACAACAGCATCCACCTGCAAAGTCCCTTCGTCGAAGGCGGGCAGGGCATCTTCACGGCCATGGCGCAGATCGTCGGCGAAGAACTCGATGCCGACCCCGCACGTTTCGTGGTCCACAACGCGCCCGCCAATGACCAGTACAAGGTGATGGACATCGGCATCCGCATCACCGGCGGCAGCATGTCGGTGCGTACCAGCTATCCGACCATGCGGCGTGTGGGCGCACTGGCGCGCCACCTGCTGCTGCAGGCGGCCGCCAATCAATGGCAGGTGCCGCTGGAAAGCCTCACCACCGAGCCCGGCCGTGTCATGCATGCGGCCAGTGGCCGGTCGATCAGTTATGGCGAACTCGCACCCAAGGCGCTGGACCTGCCCAATCCGCCGCTGGAGACCATCAAGCTCAAGGACGACAAACAATTCCGCTGGATCGGCAAGCCGCTGGCGCGGCTGGACGTGCTGGACAAGTCCACGGGCCGCGCGCAATACGGCATCGACACGCAAGTCGAGAACATGCTGCAGGCCGCCGTGCAACACGCACCGCGCTTGGGCCTGGAGGTCGGCAGCATCCGCAATGAAGCCGAGGTACGCAAGATGACCGGCGTGCATTCGGTGCATCGCCTGCCGGGCGCTGTCGCCGTGGTGGCCGAGCGCTGGTGGAATGCCAAGCGTGCGGTGGAAGCGCTGCAGGTGGACTGGAGCGATCCCGGCCCGGCACCGGATCGCCGCTATGTGCCGGCCGACTTTTCCACCGAAGGGTTTGCCGAGCAGTTGGCCAAGTCCACAGCGGCCGTCGATGAAGCCGAGACCGAAGGCGATGTGACCAAGGCCCTGGCCGGTGCCAAGACCGTGGTGCAAGCCAGCTACCGCAGCCAGTACCTCAATCATGCCCAGCTGGAACCGCCTTCGGCCACGGCCCGCTTCAATGCCGATGGCACGCTGGAGATGTGGCTGCCCAACCAGGCCCCGGAAATGTTCCAGGCCGCCATCGCCAAGCAGACCGGATTGCCTGCGGAGAAGATCACCATCCATTCGCCCTTGCTGGGCGGCTTCTTCGGCCGGCACTTCCTGTACGAGACGGCCATGCCCTTCCCGCAGGCGATCCAGCTGGCCAAGGCCGTGGGCCGCCCGGTCAAGGTGATCTGGAGCCGCGAGGAAGAATTCGCCCGCGATACCATGCGTCCGATGGCGGTGGTGCAATTCCGTGCCGGTCTTGATGACAAGGGTTTCCCCATCGCCATCGAAGCCATCAGCGCCACCGAAGGGCCGACCGAATCGATTGCCAACAAGCGCAACAAGATCGACCCCACTGCGCTGGAAGGGCTGGCCGGCAAGTCCTATCAGTTTGCCCACAAGCGCATCGGCCAGCGGTTTGTGAAGAATCCGCCCATCGTCGGTTACTGGCGCTCGGTCGGCAATTCGATGAATGACTTTTTCTACGAAGCCTTCCTCGACGAGATCGCCGACAAGGGCGGCCAGGATCCGCTCGATGTGCGCCTGCGCCTGCTGCAGGGAAATGATCGCCTGACCACGCTGCTCAAGGCGGCCGTGGATCTCTCCGGCGGCTGGAAGCGGGGCCCCTTCACCGCCCCCGACGGCACTCGCCGCGCGCGTGGTGTGGCCATGGCCAAAGCCTTCGGTACCGAAACCGCTGCCATTGCCGAAGTCTCCATCGAGAACGGCCAGGTGCGCGTGCATGACATCTGGGAAGCCATCGATCCGGGCCGCATCGTCAACCCGGCCATTGTCGAGGCCCAGGTCAACGGAGCCGTCACGCTGGGCTTGTCGCAGGTGCTGCTGGAAGAAGTGGTCTACAAGGAGGGCGCACGGGTGGCGCGCAATTACGATCTCTATCCCATCCTGCCGCCGCAGCGCATGGCGCGCGTGCACGTCAAGATCATCGAGAGCGGTGCCAAGATGGGCGGCATCGGCGAACCGCCCCTGCCGGCCGTGCCGCCGGCGGTGGCCAATGCGGTTTCGCACCTGACGGGCCAGCGCATTCGCAGCATGCCGCTGTCGCATTACACCTTCAAGGCCTGATGGCAGACTGACGCATCCATGACTGATCAAAAAAACGGCAAGCTGCGCGTCTTCCTGCTGATCTTCGCGGCGCTGGTGATCGCCGCAGCGTGGGTCGCCCTGCGCACTCCGGCCTCGCCTTTCGACGGCGCAGCTGCGCCGCCGCCACCCTCCGCCGGGCTGATCCAGCGCGGCGAGTATGTGGCGCGCCAGGCCGATTGCGTGGCCTGCCACAGCACGCCCAAGAGCAAGCCCTTCGCCGGTGGCCTGGAGATGGCCACTCCGCTCGGTGCCATCTACGCCACCAACATCACGCCCGACCGCGGCAGCGGCATCGGTGACTACAGTCTGGCCGAATTCGACCGAGCGCTGCGTCACGGTGTGGCACGCGATGGGCACCGGCTCTATCCGGCCATGCCCTATCCGTCCTACGCCAAGATGTCGGATGAGGATGTGAGCGCGCTCTATGCCTACTTCATGCATGGCGTGAAACCGGTGGTGCAGGCCAACCAGGAGAGCGACATCCCGTGGCCGCTCAACATGCGCTGGCCGCTGGCGTTCTGGAATCTGGCCTTCACCAGCCCGCATCCCTACCAGCCCGATCCGAAACAGGATGCCCTCTGGAATCGCGGTGCCTATCTGGTGCAGGGTGCGGGCCACTGCGGCAGCTGCCACACGCCGCGCGGCGTGGCGATGAACGAGAAGGGGCTCGACGGTGGCCATCCGTTGTACCTGTCCGGCGCGCTGCTGGATGGCTGGTATGCCCCCAGCCTGCGCGGCGACGTCAATACCGGTATCGGACGCTGGAGTGAAGCCGAGGTCGTGCAATTCCTCAAGACCGGCCGCAACCAGCACGCGGTGGTGTTCGGTTCCATGGCCGATGCCTTCAACAACTCAACGCAATTCCTGAGCGACCAGGACCTGCAGGCCATCGCCCGTTACCTGAAGTCGCTGCCGGGCGATCCCAAGCGCGATGGGGAACCGTGGAAATACGATGCCGGCACCACCACCGCCCTGGCCGCACAACGCCTGGACAGCCCCGCTGCACGCACCTACATGGCCAAGTGCGCGGCCTGCCATGCGGTCGATGGACGCGGGCGTGCGCCGTGGATTCCACCGCTGGCCGGTGCCGTCTCCTCGCTGGCCAAGGAGGATGCCTCGGCCATCAACGTGACCTTGAATGGCTCGGTGCGCGTGGTGGCTGATGGCGTACCGGATTCGTATCGCATGCCGCCCTTCCGCAGCCAGTTGAGCGATGCCGAGATTGCCGAGGTGCTCAGCTTCATTCGCAGCAGCTGGGGCAATCATGGCGGTGCGGTCAAGGTGGACGACGTCAAGACTCTGCGTGAGCGCACCAATCCGGCCAGCAGCAATCCCATCGTCTTGCAGATGCGCTGAATCGTTTTTTCATGAAGTCCCGTTCGGACCGCTGACCTTTGCAGGCAGCGGTCCTTTTTTCATGACGGGAGGAAAGAGGAAAAGCTGGCGCGGAGGATGAAAACTTAGAACGCAGTACCGGCCGTCTTCATCGCCGCCACCGAATGCACCGGCGTCAAGGCCACGCCATTCTTGACGGCCAGCACCTCGGCCATCACGCTCACCGCGATTTCGGAAGGCGTCTTGCTGCCGATATAGAGCCCGATGGGCCCGCGCAGGCGCGCCAGGCTTTCTTCGGTCTGCTCGAAGTGAGTGATCAAGCGGTCCTTGCGCGCGGCACTGTTGCGGCGCGAGCCAATGGCGCCGACATAGAACGCCGGACTGGCCACCGCTTCCAGCAGTGCCAGGTCATCCAGCTTGGGATCATGGGTGAGGGCGATGACGCAGCTGCGCTGATCGGGACGGAAATCCAGCACCGCATCATCGGGCATGTCGGTGACGATGCGCACGCCCTCCACCGACCAGCTGCCCAGGTATTCCGAACGCGGATCGCAGATGGTCACCGCAAAGCCGTTGAAGAGCGCCATCGTCGCCAGGTATTCGGCCAGCATGCCGGCACCGATCAACAGCATCCGGTAATCCGGCCCCATGGTATGGCGCAGCGTATTGCCATCGAACAGCAGTTCGGCCGGTGACTCGCTGACCTCGATGCGGCTGCTGCCATCGTGGCAATCGACGCGGCGACAGACCAGTTGGCCACGTTCCAGCGTACTCACCAGTTCGTCCAGCATGCCCGCCGGGGGATCGAATTCGAGCAGCAGCGCCAGCGTGCCGCCGCAGGGCAGGCCGAAGCGATGCGCTTCATCGGCATCGATGCCGTAGCGCACCTGTTGCGGTGATCCTGCCTGGCCCCATGTGGCGGGGCGCTGGCGCAGGTACTGGAACAGCAGGTCATCCTCGATGCAGCCGCCGGAGACCGAACCGATGAGCCGGCCATCGTCACGGATGGCCAGTTGCGAGCCGACCGGACGCGGCGACGAGCCCCAGGTCGAAACCACGGTGGCCAGCAGCGCACTGCGCCCATTGCGCCGCCATTCGCGCAGGGCGCGCAAGACCTTGAGGTCGGAAGTATCGTTCATTGCGGCATCAGTTTACGTTCGATCGGAGGTCCAGTCTGCCATGACATCGGCACAGGAACTAATTAGCCGGGCTTATAGACCAATTAAGCCCGGTCCGGCTAATCCCGGTACCAATGATGAGGCAGAATCTGCAAGCTCGCACGCAGTGTGTCCGCATGCCATTCTGCCGGGGCGCGCGGTAGCGGATGTCGCGGGAATGACGCGCTTGTCTTCGCGATGGCCTCGGAATTTTAGGCAAGAATCATCGCGAAATAGGTCTGTCTTCTCGGCTTGCCGGACGCCACAATCATCCATTTTCAAGACAGGTTGCCCACCCCTGACCTGTTCTTTCTCAACGCCAGCTTATTGGCCCGTTTACTGAGGAGATCCCCATGCCAGTCCACGCTTATGGCGCACACGCCGCCGACAAGCCACTCGAACATCTGGAAATCACCCGCCGCGCCACCGGACCGCACGATGTGCAGATCGACATCGCCTATTGCGGCATTTGCCACTCCGACCTGCACCAGGTCCGTTCCGAATGGGCCGGCACCCAATACCCCTGTGTCCCCGGTCACGAGATCGTGGGCCGTGTCGCCGCCGTCGGCAACCACGTCAGCAAATTCAAGGTCGGTGACCTGGTCGGCGTGGGCTGTATCGTCGACAGCTGCCAGACCTGCCCGGATTGCGAAGAAGGCCTGGAAAACTATTGCGACAACATGGTCGGCACCTACAACGGCAAGACCGATGACGCGCCCGGCTGGACCATGGGTGGCTACTCGCAGCAGATCGTGGTGCACGAGCGCTACGTGCTGACGGTCCGCCATCCGGAAGCCGACCTGGCCGCCGTGGCCCCGCTGCTGTGCGCCGGCATCACCACCTATTCGCCGCTGCGCCACTGGGGTGCCGGTCCCGGCAAGAAGGTCGGTGTGGTCGGCATCGGCGGCCTCGGCCACATGGGCATCAAGATTGCGCACGCCATGGGTGCGCACGTGGTGGCCTTCACCACCTCGGATTCCAAGCGTGCCGATGCCAAGGCCCTGGGTGCCGATGAAGTGGTGGTCTCGCGCAATGCCGAAGAGATGGCCGCGCATGCCAAGAGCTTCGACTTCATCCTCAACACCGTGGCGGCACCGCACGACCTCGATGCCTTCCTCTCGCTGCTGAAGCGTGAAGGCACCATGACCCTGGTCGGCGCACCAGCCACGCCGCACCCGTCGCCGAATGTCTTCAGCCTCATCATGAAGCGCCGTTCGCTGGCCGGTTCGTTGATCGGCGGCATCCCTGAAACCCAGGAGATGCTGGACTTCTGCGCCAAGCACAACATCGTGGCCGACATCGAGCTGATCCGCGCCGAAGAAATCAACACTGCCTACGAGCGCATGCTCAAGGGCGACATCAAGTATCGCTTCGTGATCGACAACGCCAGCATGGCCGCCTGAGGGCCAACGGCTGACCTGACATCGTAGTGAACGAAATCGGGCGGGCACCCACAAGGTGTCCGCCCGATTTTTTGATTGCTGAGCGAAGTGTGGGGGGGAGCCTCAGTCCCTGACGACTTCACCACCGAGATACTGCGCATCGGTGACCGGCTCCAGCCACTCCACGTTCTTGCCATCAAGCAGTTCGGTGATGGCCACGTGCGTCATGGCAGTGGTGTCGGTGGCACCGTGCCAGTGACGGCGCTGGCACGGACACCAGACCACGTCGCCGGCTCGGATCTCGGTGCGCGGGCCGCCTTCGCATTGGGTCCAGCCGACGCCTTGCGTCACGATCAGGGTCTGGCCCAGCGGATGGGTGTGCCACACGGTGCGCGCACCGGGTTCGAAGGTGACGATGGCACCGCCCGCGCGCGCCGGTTCTTCACCTTGGAAGAAACTGTCGATGCGCACATTGCCGGTGAAAAAGGAGGCCGGTCCCTTGGCCGATGGGGTGCTGCCGTTGCGAATGATCTTCATGGAGATGTCCTTTCGTTGGAAGATGGCCGGCGATCCTGGCGGGCCGTGAGCGCTGCCAGCAAGGCTGCGGCCAGCAGCACGCCTGCGCTGGCAAAGAAAGTGATGTGATGGCCGCCGTGGTCAAACAGCAGTCCGCCCAGGGTGGACCCCAGGCCGATGGCCAATTGCACCAGCGCCACCATCAGCCCGCCGCCGGCTTCGGCATCGTGCGGCAGGGTGCGCGCCACCCACGACCACCAGCCCACCGGTGCGGCCGTAGCGACCAGACCCCACAGCGCCAGCAGCAAGCTGACCGGCAGGACGTGATGGCCGCAGGCCACCAGCGCCAGGGCGATGACGGCCATCAGCAGCGGGATGAAGACCAGCGTGCCGTAGAACGAACGGCGCAGCAGCCGTCCGATGAGCGTAGTACCGATGAATCCGGCCACGCCGATGGCCAGCAGGATCAGCGACAGGGTTTGCACCTGCACCCGCGTTTCGCTTTCGAGGAAGGGGCGCAGATAGGTGAAGAGGGTGAACTGCCCCATGAAGAGCAGGCTCACGCCCGCCATGCCCAGTGCCACCAGCGGTGTCGCCAGCAGGGCCAGCGGATGCGTGGGCGCGGTGTGGCGCGCGGCCGGACGCATGGCCGGCAGGCTGAGCGCCTGCCACAGCAGCGCCAGCAAGGCCACCGGTGCCAGGCACAGGAAGGCGCCACGCCAGCCGATGAGTGCGCCGAGGTAACTGCCCAGCGGGGCGGCCACGACGGTGGCCAGGGCATTGCCGCCATTGAAGACGGCCAGTGCACGCGCCACGTCCTGCGGCGGCACCAGGCGGATGGCGGCGGCGGCCGACATCGACCAGAAGCCGCCGATGGCGATGCCGATCAGTACGCGCCCGGCCATGTAGACCGGATAGTTGGGGGCCAGCGCAATGACCGGGCCGGAGATCATCATCAGCGCCGTCAGCCACAACAGCAGCGTCTTGCGTGGCAGCTGCCCGGCCAGGCGCGCAATGCTCAGGCTGGTGAGCACGGCGAAGGCGCCAGAGACCGAGATCGCTTGCCCGGCCAGGCCTTCGCTCACGCCCAGATCCTGTGCGATGGGCGTCAACAGGCTTACCGGCATGAATTCGGAAGCGACCAGGGCAAAGGCCGTGAGCGTCATCGCGAAGACGCCGCCCCAGTGCGCCTGTACCGGGGTGTCGGCGGCCTGCAGTGAAGAGGTGGTGCAAGAGGAACTGCTCATGATGATGTCGGGCAAGACTGTGCCCGCCGCAGCACGCCGAAAACCAGCATGCACGGGTCGCAGCGCTTGCCGTGGAGAATGTGAAGGCAATCAGTGTCGCGCGCGTGCGCCGTATTGACTAGGTAATCAATCCTTAATTACCCTATTAGAAAAACTAATCAATGAATCCCGTCCCCCTTCGGTACCGACCCCTTGTTTCATCGGCGCGGCCTCCGGCTGATCCGGCTTTATTGCTCACCACAGGAAGGGTGGCTGCATGATCAAACGCAATCTCAATGACTTGCTGGGTTTCGTCACCGTGGCGCGCGAGGGCAGTTTCACGCGTGCCGCCGCCACGCTGGGCGTGACGCAATCCGCGCTGTCGCAAGCCATCCGCGGCCTCGAAGAGCGCCTGCAGATCCGCCTGCTGACCCGCACCACGCGCAGCATCTCGCTCACGCCCGCTGGCGAGCGCCTGATCCAGTCGATCGGCAACCGCTTCGACGAGATCGAAGCCGAGCTCGATGCCCTCACTGCACTGCGCGAAAAACCTGGTGGCACCGTGCGCATCACCTGCGGCGACGGCATGATCCAGCGCGTGCTGCTGCCCAAGCTGGCCCCGCTGTTGCAGCAATATCCCGACATCAAGCTGGAATTCGACATGAGCTACGCCCTGCGCGACATCGTGGCCGACCGCTTCGATGCCGGCGTGCGCTGGGGAAAGACCATCGACCGCGACATGATCGCGGTGCCCATCGGCCCGCCGCTGCGCATGGTGGTGGCGGCCTCGCCCGAGTACTTCACACGCTATCCGGTGCCGCTGCATCCGAACGACCTGATGGCCCAGGATTGCATCAACCAGCGCATGCCGTCCTCGGGCGGGCTTTACGTATGGGATTTTGAAAAGGACGGCGAAAAGATCAACGTGCGTGTCGACGGTTCGCTCATCTTCAACACCGTGCCGCCGCAGATCGATGCGGCCTTGGCCGGGCTGGGCGTGGTCCTGCTGCCCGAAGACGACCTTCAATCCTATCTGGAGAGCGGCCAGCTGGTACGGGTGCTGGAGGACTGGTGTCCGGTCTTCGAGGGCTATCACCTCTACTATCCCAGCCGCCGCCAGCCTTCGCCGGCGTTCTCGCTGGTGGTCAATGCCCTGCGCTACGAAAACCGGCCACGTCAGCCGGGGTGATGACAGGGTGCCTGATTCATAAGCTGGACTGATGACCGCATTCAGCCCGGCGGGACTAATCACGGACCGATGATGCAGCGACAATCAGGTCAGATTGATTGCCTCCGGACTGCCCATGTCTTCCTCTTTCCTGCCGCGCCTGACCGTGATTGCCGTGCTGATGGCCGGCGCGATGAGCCTCTGCCCGATGACGGCAGCGGCCCAGACCCGTACCTCTGCCAAGAGCCTGCCCATGACCCTGCGCATCACCATCGCCGACACCGTCCTGACCGCGCGTCTCGAACCCGGTCCGGCTGCCCGCGACTTCGCCGCCCTGTTGCCGCTGACGCTGGAGCTGTCCGACTACAACCAGACCGAGAAGATTGCCCAGCTGCCACGCAAGCTGGCCACGCGCGGCGAGCCCGAGGGCTATACGCCGCGCAGCGGGGATATCGCCTTCTATGCGCCCTGGGGCAATATCGCCCTGTTCTACAAGGACTTCGCTTACTCGAAGGGATTGGTCAAGCTGGGCCACATCACCGGAGACATCGCGGTCCTGCGCCAGCCTGGTCCTTATCTGGCCCTGATCGAGCAGGAATGAATCGCATCCGTACTCAGGCCGCGTACTTGCGCAAGGCGGCCAGCGGCACGTGCAGTTCCTCGCTGGCGGCGAAGCCTTCCAGCAGGTAATCCACCGCCACCCGCACACGCGGCGCGATCAGCGCCCGGTGCGGGTATTGCAGGCACATTTCGTAGTTGCCCGGATGATGGCTGCGCAAGAGCAGCACCTTCAATCGCCCGCGTTGCAGATAGCGCCACGCGTGATGCACCCCGACTTCGGCGATACCCATGCCGGCGAGGGCCGCCTGGACCAGCGCTTCGGGCGAGGACAAGGTCAGCAGTGCGTGTTCGGTATTCCAGGTCATGATGCTGCCGTCGCTGCCCTGGAAATTCCAGGGTGACACCTTGCCGCCCAGGAACTTGCGCGTAATCAGGCTGTGCTTGTGCAGATCCTGCGGGCGGCGCGGTGTGCCGCGGGCCTCCAGATAGGCGGGACTGGCGACCAGCGCCAGGTTCAGTTTGCAGATGCTGCGCGAGACCAGCGACGAATCGGCGATGCGTCCGCCCCGGATCGCCAGGTCATAGCCGTCCTGCACCAGCTCGCTGAGGCGGTCATCGAAATCCACTTCCACCGACAAGGCCGGATAGCGCTGGCTCAGGCCGGGCAGCAGCGGCAGCAATTGTTCGCGGCCGAAGGCCGCACTGGTGGAGATGCGCACGCGTCCGGTCGGTGTCGCGCGTGCCGCCACCACGTCATCGGTCGCCTGTTCCAGTGCATCGAGCGCAATGCGTGCCTGACGAAGGAAGGCACTGCCTTCCTCGGTCAGGTTCAGGCTGCGCGTGGTGCGGTTCATGAGACGCACGCCCAGGGCGCTTTCCAATCCGGCCACATTCTGGCTCACCGCAGCTGAGGAGATGCCGAGTATCCGCCCGGCGCCGGCGAAGCTGCCGCTATCGGCTGCCTGCACGAAGGAAATGATGGCGCGTACCCGTTGCGACGTATCCATGGCCGTTGCTCCCCGAAAAATGGATTGATAAGTTCATTTTGATGAATCCTAAAGGATTGCCCCGCTACCGTCATGTAATCCATTTGCGCAGAATGAGCCTGTCACCGCATTCCCCGGTCCCGAACAGTTTGATTTATCCACAGGAGAAAACATGAACATCAGCATCGTCTTTGACAGCGGCTACGGCCATACCGAAAAACTCGCCCAGTCCGTGGCGCGCGGCGTGGAAGAAGTCGCGGGGGCTCATGCCACCCTTGTGCCGCTCGCCGCCGGCAGCGTGGACTGGGCTGCCATCGCCGCCAGCGACGCCATCATCTTCGGCTCGCCGACCTATAACGGCACCATCTCGGCGCGCTTCAAGCAGTTCATGGAAGACTCGACCCGCCAGGCGTGGATCCCGCAGACCTGGCGCAACAAGGTCGCGGCCGGTTTCACCAATTCCGGCGCGCTGCATGGCGACAAGCTCAATTCCCTGGTGACCCTGGCGCTGTTCGCCGCCCAGCACGGCATGCTCTGGACCGGTGTCGATCTCTTCCCCGGCAAGAGCGGTGATGAACTCAATCGCATCGGTGGCTGGCTGGGAGCGATGGCGCAATCGGACGATGCCCCCGCCGAGGTCACGCCCGGTGCCAGTGACCTGGCCACGGCCGCCTATCTGGGCAAGCGCGTGGCCGAGGTGGCGGCGCAATTCGCACGCGGCCGCGCCTGAACCTCAGGCCCGTGCCCTGATCCAGATATCAGTTTTCCCGATATCCATCATCGGTTTTCAGGATTGGCGTAATAACTGGACGGTCCGCATCATGCAGACCTGTCCAACAATCCGCCAAGGAAAATCATGTCTGCCATCACCACCCAGGCCGCCATCATCTGGCCGGCCGGCTATCTGCCCGGTACCACCGACAACTACGTTTCCAATGAAGTGATCATCGCCGGTCTCTCGGCGGCCCAGGTGTGGCCGCTGCTCAACGACACGCGCGCCTGGCCCGGCTATTACGGCAATGCCAGCGAGATCCGCTTCCATGATGGCAGCGGTCCGCTGCTGTCGGCGGGCGCTCGTTTCCGCTTTACGACCTTCGGCTTTGCGGTCGAAGCGGAAGTGACCGAATACCTGCCGCCCCAGCCTGGCCAGGCCGCTCGCATCGCCTGGCACGGCTGGGTCGAAGGCGATGCCGCGCAGCGTCTGGATGTCCACCACGCCTGGCTGTTCGAAGACCTGGAGGGCGGCCGCGTGCGCATCCTCACGCAGGAGACACAGAACGGCCAGCCCGCGCGCGAGCTGGCAGCCACCTTGCCCAATCCCATGCTCAATGCCCACCAGGAATGGATCACCGGCCTGGCGCGGGCAGCGGCTGAGGCCGCCACGCCGCGCTAAGGATCAACGCAGCGGCACCAGCCCGGCCGTGGCAAACAGCAGCTGGCGTAGCCAGCGCTGCGCCGGATCGCGGTGCGTACGCTCGTGCCACGCCGCCGTCTTGGTGAAGCCGGCGATCTCCAGCGGCGGCGGCAACAGCTTCAGGCCCTCCACCCCGGCCACCAGCCGTGACGGCACCACGGCCACCAGGTCGGTGCTGCGCAAGATCTCCGGCAATACCAGGAAACGCTTCACCGACAGGCTCACGCGCCGTTGCAGGCCGCGCTGTGCCAGTGCTTCATCGGTGACGCCGTGGAAGGGATCGCCCGCATACGACACCAGCGCATGATCCAGCGCGCAGAACTGCTTGAGCGAGAGCCGCTGTCCCCGCACCACCGGATGATCCTCACGCATCGCGCAGACGTAATGTTCGTCGAACAGCCGCCGCGCATGCAGGCCCGGCGGCGTATCCTGCGGCGTGGTCAGTGCCAGGTCGATCTCGCCGCGCTCCAGCCGCTCCTGCAGCGGTGCATCTTCCATCGACGCCAGCGCCACGCGGATGAACGGGGCATGCTGCTTGAGCGCCGTCAGGAAGGGCAGGGCGACTGCGCGCAAGGCATAGTCGGTGGCGGCGATGGTGAAATCCAGATGGGCCGTGGCCGGATCGAAGACCGGCGGATGCAGCAATCCATCGATGTCGCGCAGCACGCGTTGCACCGGTTGCGCCAGTTCCAGCGCCCGTGGCGTGGGCACGATGCCGCGCTGGCTGCGGGCAAACAGGGGGTCATCGAAATTCTCGCGCAGCCGCGTGAGGATGCCGCTCATGGCCGGCTGGCTCACGCCCAGCCGCGCTGCGGCACGCGTGACGTTGCGTTCATCGAGCAGGGCGGCCAGTGCCTTGAGCAGGTTCAGGTCGAGGGTACGGAGGTCCGGTTTTTTCATGCGCGCAGGATCAGCAGGAAGAGATCTCGCATGGTAGCAAGCCCCTGCGACAAATTGCCACATTCAACAAGTGGTCATACCAGCTTATGCTTGCCGCTCCTGATTTCCCATGCGGCATCCAGGGGACGGCAGCGCAACTGCCGGAGGAGGCCGCATGCACTGCCTATACCAAGACCACTACAAGACCAATGACGACTCACTCCGCCCGCCGGCCCGGGCCGCTGCATCGCGCACGACCCGTGTTCAAACTCACCGCCCTGTCCGGTCTGCTGGCCCTGGGGGCCGCACCTTGGGCGCTGGCGCAATCGGCCAGCGCCGCTGAGGATTCTTCACTGACGCTCGGTACCGTGGAAGTGAGCGCACGCCGCAGTGGTCCGCTGCAACTCAACAACGTGCTGACCTCGGTGGACCTGATCGGGGCCGACCGCATCCAGCAACAGCAGGTGCAATACAACTGGGAGCTGTTCGCGCAGTCGCCCGGCGTGATGCTGACCCAGTTCCGCCAGGGCAATGAATCGGGCAAGCTGTCCTTCCGTGGCTTCAATGGCGAGGGCGAGGTCAATGCGGTCAAGCTGCTCATCGACGGCATCCCCAGTAATGACAATGCCGGCGGCATGCCCTTCCTGGGCACGCTGTTCCCGCTCGATATCGCCCGCATCGAGGTTGTACGCGGCACCAACGATGCGCGCTACGGCCTGCACAACATCGCCGGCAACGTCAACATCGTCACCCGCCAGGGCGGCAACTACGACGAGGCGCGCCTGACCTACGGCAGCTTCAACACGCGCCAGGTGCAGGTGGTCAAGGGCGTGGAAAACGGCAACTGGTCCCAGAATTATTTCGTCGGCTACGAAAAATCGGATGGCTATCGCGACCATGCGCAGGCCGAGAACATCGCCTTCTCCGGCAAGTGGTTCTACACCAGCGATGATGGCCGCTATCGCACCGGCCTGAGCATCCGTCATGCCAATGCCTATGCCCAGGAACCGGGCTACCTGACGGCCCAGGATGCGCGCAGCAACCCGACTTCGTCCTATGCCTATGCCCAGTCCGATGGCGGCAACCGCCAGATGGACCAGGTCAGCCTGCACTTCGATGGTGACATCGATGACCAGCTCTCGGTCGGTGCCAAGCTCTATCTCAATCGTGTGCGTGACCAGCGCTGGCTGCGCTATTCCTCCACGACCTCGCAGCAGGAGCGCGTCATCGACGAGACCCACTACGGGCTGTTGACCAATGCCACCTATCGCCCGCGCTGGAAGGCGCTCGAAGGCATGAGCGACCTGGCACTGGAAGGCGGCTTCAGCATGGAGCGCCAGGAAGACCAGAGCCCGCGCTACAACACGGTCAACCAGGTACGCGTATCGCAGACGCGCGACCATCATTTCGTCTTCGATACGGTGGGTGCCTATGTACAGGCCGTGATCAAGCCGGTGGAGTCGCTGCGCATCATCCCCGGCTACCGGGTCGACCATGTGGGAGGACGTTTCAACGATCCCTCGCGCGGGGTGAGCTATGGCATCCAGGATTACGGCTACATCCGCCAGCCCAAGCTGAGCGTGGTCTATGCACCGATCCGCGAGGCCAGCCTGTATGCCAACTGGGGCCGCACCTTCCAGGTCGGCGCGGGCGCGGCGGCCTACAAGTCCAACAACAATGACCTGCGTCCTTCCATCAATGACGGCTGGGAAACCGGCGTCAAGTTCACGCCGGTGGACTGGCTCGATGGCCGCGTGGCGGTGTGGGAGCAGCGAGCCTCGGATGAAGTCAAGCGACGCCTGAACGATCCCACGGGCGATTCGGAAAACGTGGGACGCACGCAGCGCAAGGGTGTCGACCTGCAGATCAATCTGCGCGCCAGCAAGCGCACCACGCTGTGGCTGGCGTATTCGCGCCAGCGTTCGGAAATCATCACGCCGGACCCGAGCGCACCCAACACTCTCGGCAAGGAAATCGACCACGTGCCGCGCCAGGTGTATTCCGGTGGCATCGATTACCAGGCCACGGCGGACCTGAAGCT
This sequence comes from Herbaspirillum huttiense, assembly GCF_004367745.1. Lineage (GTDB taxonomy): Bacteria > Pseudomonadota > Gammaproteobacteria > Burkholderiales > Burkholderiaceae_D > Herbaspirillum > Herbaspirillum huttiense. Next base: position 5,286,850 of record NZ_CP037993.1, on the reverse strand, counting down.
GTCGGCCTCGGTCAACGGCCAGGGCAGCTACTACCTGACCACGGCCAATACCGGCGGCAAGTACGGTGGCTATACGCTCTTCAATGCCAGCGCGACTTATCAGGTCAACGACAAGCTGAGCCTGGAACTGCAGCTCAAGAACCTGGCCAATCGCTACTATGAATATGTCTGGATCAACGACCAGACCCGGCATGCACCGGGGGATGGGCGGGCGGTCTACCTCTCTGCCAATGTGAAGTATTGAGCCGGATGGCGCCTCACGGTGCCCGCTCCTCCACCGGCTTGGCCGTCTTGCGGATCTTGGCTACATCGGCCGCACTCACGGTCGCGCCGCGATTGCCCCAGGCGGTCTGGATGTAGGAGGTCACTTCCGCTACCTGCTGATCGTTGAGCAGTTGCGCATAGGGTGCCATCACCAGCCCCGCTGTGGCGGAATCGGTGGAGGGCTGGCGCCCCCCTTGCAGGATGATGCGGATGGCCGAGGTGGCATCCCCGGTTTGCAGCACCGGATTGCCGGCCAGCGCCGGGAAGGCCTTGCCATAGCCGGTGCCGTTGCTGCGATGGCAGGCCGCGCAGCGATCCAGATAGAGCGCTGCGCCCGGCGTCTGCGGACGTCCTTCGTAAGCCGCCGTGGCCGTAGTTTCGTCATAGCGATACGGCTCAGCGCCGTTGCGTGGTGCCAGGCTCAACAGGTAACGCGACATCGCATTGAGATCGGCCTCGGTCATGTATTGCATGGAATGCTCGATCACGTCATTCATGGCACCGAAGGAAGCGGTGTACTGGTTGCGGCCGGTACGCAGGAATTCCACCAGGTCGGCCTGGCTCCAGCCCGCGATACCGCCCCCATGTTCATTGCGCAGTGACGGAACGCTCCAGCCATCGACCACCTGCCCGCCGGAGAGATACAGGCGGCTGCTGTCATCCCGCAGCGATTTCTCCTGCATCGTGGTCGAGCGCGGCGTGTGGCAGCTGCCGCAGTGGCCCAGTCCTTCCACCAGATAGGCCCCCCGTGCCAGTTGTGCGTCAGTCCCGGCGGGTGCCGCATAGGGCGCTGGTGTCGGCGCGAACAGCTTGCGCCAGAGCGCCAGCGGCCAGCGCATCGACAAGGGCCAGGGGATGTCATTGGCACGATTGGCCTGCGCCGAGGGCGGCACGGCCTTGGTGAAATACGCATACAGCGCCTGCATGTCCTCCTCGGTCAGGCGCGAATACGAGGGATAGGGCATGGCCGGATAGACCGTATAACCCGCCTTGGTCACGCCGGTGCGCATCAGGCGCGCGAAATCTTCATAGCTCCAGTCGCCGATGCCGTGTTCCTTGTCCGGCGTGATGTTGGTGGAGTAGATCGCACCGATCGGCGAGGCCAGCGCCAGTCCGCCTGCGAAGGGCGCACCTCCCTTGCTGGTGTGGCAGGCCACGCAATCCCCGGCGCGTGCAAGATAAGCACCGCGCAAGAGTAGCTGGTCATCGGCACTGGGGCTGTCTTTTTTGGCGACGCGCTGGGCCAGTGCCGCATCGGCTGGCGGCGTGGCCAGCGGGCGCAGGGGTGCCGTTTCCCGATTGAGCAGGCGCGCGCCCACGGGTGGCTTGGGTGGGGCAGGAACGCTCAGCGATTCATCGGCATGCGCCAGGTTGTAGGCGGCACTGGCGGCCAGCGCCGCCGTACGGAGCGCCAGGGCGGAGATCAGGATCAGTCGTTTCATCATCGCTCCCGTCTTCACGCGCTGACCAGCGGTCGCGGGTCCTTCAGGTACTGCTCACGGATGGCGCGCGCCGACCAGTAGGTCAGCGCCACCGCCGCCCCGGTCGGGTTGTAGCCGATGCCCTGGGCAAACACGCCCGAGCCCACCGCAAAGACGTTGTGCACATCCCAGCTCTGCAGGTAGCGGTTCACCACGCTGGTGGACGGATCCGTGCCCATGGCCACGCCACCGGCCCAGTGCGTGGTCTGGTAGCTGCGCAGGTCGGGCGCGGCACCGAAGTCCTTGACCGTGACCTTGATCTCGCGCGCCTTCAGTTCGTGCGCGATCTTGACGGCCTGGTCGGTGACGTAGCGGCTCATGCGGATGTCGTTGTCCTTCCAGTCGAAGGTGAAGCGCAGCAGCGGCTGGCCGAAGGCATCCTTGTAGTTGGGATCGAGATCCACATACACGTCGCGATAGACCATGTTGGCGCCATGCACGTCGAAGGACATGGTGTTCAGATAGCTGGCCTTGACCGCACGCTTCCAGTCGCGGCCCCACTTGGGCGTACCGCTGGGCACGGCGATGCCCGAGATCGGCTTGGCCCCGGCCGGATTGCACCAGATCGGCGAACCACCGACGAAGCCCAGCGGGCCGTGGTCCATGTGATCGCCATTGAAGTCATCCACCGCCACGCCATTGCCACCGGCACCGATGAAGCCGTTGATGTTCTTGCCTGGATCGAAGAAGGCATTGATGGTCGACATCATCTGGAAGGCGATGTTGCGCCCGACCGCACCGGTATTGCTCACCGGGTCATAGGGTTTGCCGATGCCCGAGAGCAGGAACAGCCGCGCATTGTTGTACGCGAAGGTACTGGCGATGACGATGTTGGCCGGCTGGAACACGGTATCGCCATTGGCATCCACGTAGGTCACGCCGGTGGCCTTCTTGCGGGTGCTGTCGAGTTCGATGCGCAGCACGTTGCAGCTGCTGCGCAATTCGAACAGCGCACTCTTGCGCAGGGCCGGCATGATGTTGACGTTGGGGGAGGCCTTGGAATAGTTGTAGCAGGCATAGCCGGAGCAGTAGCCGCAGAAGGTGCAAGGCCCCATCTGGCAGCCGTACTGGTTCACGTAGGGCGCCGAGGCATTGGCCGAGGGCAGGGTGAAGGGATGGAAGCCCGCCTGCTGCGCGGCCTTGCGGAACAGCGCGGCCTGGTATTGCTCCTTCTGTGCGGGCAGCGGGAAGTTGTCCGAACGGTTGGCCTCAAAGGGATTGCCGCTGTCGTCGACCACCTTGCCGCCGACGCGGTAGGCGGTGCCGGAGGTGCCCATCATCTTTTCGGCGAAATCGAAATACGGCTCCAGTTCCTCGTAGGTCACGCCCCAGTCCTGCAGGGTCATGTCCTTGGGAATGAAACCCTTGCCGTAGCGTTCCTCGTAGTGGCTGCGCATGCGCAACTCTTCCGGCAGGATGCGCCAGTGGCAGCCCGACCAGTGCAGGCCGGCACCGCCCACGCCTTCGCCCGGCTTGAACATGGCGATCTGGCGATAGGGGATGGCGCTGTCGCCGGTCTTGCGGCGGAAGGTAAACGAGGATTTGTTCAGATTCTGGAATAACTTGAAGCGCTGCTGGTATTCCAGCTCATTGATGGTCTTGGGATAGGCGCCATCCGGGTAGGTGTCGCGATAGACGCCGCGTTCCAGCGCCACCACGCTTTGTCCGGCCTCGGTCATTTCCTTGGCCATGATGGCACCGGTCCAGCCGAAGCCGACGATGACGACGTCGACTGCTTTCATGTTCTTGTTGGCCATATGCTTGGGCTTTCGGGGTCAAACGATGCGAGGAGGAAGCAGCGATCAGCCGCGCGAGATCGGGGGCAGGGGATAGGTGCGGCCGTACTGGTCAACCCAGTCGTAATAGTCGGCGCGGGCACCGGGGAAGCCGATCATCTTCCACGAACCCATGCCCTTGTTGCCGCCATCGGTGGGGTCGCAGAAATAGCCTTCGTGCACGTTCTGCAGCAACAGGTTGAACAGCGCCGCAGGCGGGATGTTGGCCATCTTGAGGCTGCCCTGGTCGCCCTTCTCGAACTCGCCCATCATCTTTTCGCGTTGCTGGGTGTTCAGTTCCACATAGCCGTGGCCATACTGCTGGCGGATGGCCGCGTCGAATTCGGCCAGTCCCTTCTTGTACAGTTCGCGTGGCGGATAGGGCAGCTGGTAGCCGAATTCGGGCGGAGCGTCCGGGGTGAACGGGCCTTGCATGTACCACAGCTGGCCCTGCCCGTAGGGGGTATTCATCTGCGCATCGATGAAGGCGGGTACGCCCGCTTCGAGCGCACCGGGCCCGGTCTCGTCGGCGGGGATGAGGGTATCGGCCAGGGCGCTCAGGAGCGCGAATTCATCCTGGTTGAAGAAGACGGGTTTGTAGGGGGCGTTGCCGGCTTGCTCCTGGGCGGTGGCGCTCAGGCTGCCGGTGGTGACAGCCAGCGCGGCAGCGGGCGCGGCGGTCAGCGCGCCGCGCAGGAAACGGCGGCGATTGGCGGAGATGCTTATTTTTTTCATGGCGCGTTTCCTTGAGGGAAATCCGGAGCGTGAGCAAGGCCTTGCCTTGCCCATAGCTGAGCCATGATGCGCCGGATGAAGCCGCAGGGGGATCAGTCATCCTGTGCTTTTGATGTGGGAAAAGTCTGACGCGCCCGCATCAGCGGCTTGATACCCGGGAGGTATCAAGCCCTGCGTGGCGCAAGCGTGGCTCAGAAGCCCCAGCTCAGCATGCCCACCAGCTGGTTGCCCTGCTTGACGTCAAAGCGGTTGTAGCCGCCGAGGATGGCTTGCAGCGACCAGGTGATGGAAGAGTCGGGGAAGGGCGCCGACAGGCCCAGCGTCAGGTGGCGCAGGCCGCCGCTGCTTGGGCCGTTGCCGGCGAAGCAGCCATTGACCACGAAGGCCTGGCCTGCCCCGCAGGAGGCACCGGTGGCGGTGTCGCGGGTGCCGAGATACTTGCCCTCGCGGCTGTAGGTGTAGGCGCCCAGCGTGCCGGTGAAGGTGATGTCGTAGGGCAGCGGCTTGGTGTAGACCAGGGTCCAGTAGGTATCGCCCTTGTTGCCCCAGACCACGTCGCTGAGCAGCGTCTGCGCATTGAAGGACAGCGCGCCCCAGGTCAGGCCGGCCTTGGTTTCCAGCGCATTGGCATGGCTGCCGTTGGCGTAGTAGTAGCCGGTCATGCCCAGGGTATAGCCGAGGTCGCCGCTGATGTTGCCGGCGTAGGCAAAGTAGAAATCGTTTTCCACCGAACGCGGTTTCTGGAATTCGGTGATGCTGCGATCACCGTAGGAATTGCCCAGCTGCTTGTACGAATAATTGATGGTCGAGGCCCAGTAGCCGAAGCTCCAGCCACTGCTGTGGACGAAGTCGATGCCCCATTGCAGCGCGGCCTGGTCCGATTCGGGCGCGTCGGCTCCGGGATTGCCCAGTGGCTGGCCGTTGCCGTAGGTGGTGGTGACACCGCGCAGTACATAGCGCGAGGCCAGGTCGATGTGTTTGGTGATGGTCCATGGACCGGCCGGGGCCGCTGCCGGCGCGGCATCATCGGCCAGCGCCGGAGCGCAGGCCAGCAGGGTGGTGAGGACAGCGGCGCAGGTGCCGAGGCCGCAAAGGCGCGACAGGGAAGTGGCGTAGGTAATCAAGGTTCTCTCCGTGGTTTGGTCTGGAAGCAGCGTGGATCAGGGTGAAAGCAAGGGACGAGCAGGCCCCGGCGGGTCCGTTGCCGGACCCGCGCAAGACAGTGGGTGATGCTGTTGTGGTGGTGACGTTGCGCGTGCGTGCGCGCAAAAAACTTAAAGTTTTCCGTCGGCCGCCATCTTCATGTAGGCCGGGTCGAAGCGCAGCTTGACGTTCTTCTTGTCGCCGATCACCACGTTGCCGTCGAAGGCGACGCCGATGCCATCGGCGCTCTTGACGTTGGGACCGAGGATGCCGTGGTCAAAGCTGAACTTGGCGATGCGGCCCATGATGGCCGGCAGCTCCTTCTTGGTGGCGAATTCCAGCGCCGCCTTGGGCTGGTAGAACATGGCGGTGGCTGCCAGCTGCGACTGGAAGCCCGCCAGGTCGGTGCCGGAAGCCTTGCCCATGGCGGTCAGCGCGCGGGTGGCGCGCTCATCCTTGGCGGTCATGATGGCCATCATCTCGTACCAGGCACCGGTGAGGGCCTTGCCGAAGGCGGGGTTCTCCTGCAGGGTTTTTGTGTTGACCACCATCAGGTCCATGATTTCGCCGGGCAGCTGCTTGGAGGTGTAGACCAGCGACACATCGGGCGAGGCCGCAATCGAGGACAGCATCGGGTTCCAGGTCACCGTGCTGGTGACGGCCGGGGTGGCGAATGCGGCAGTGATGTCGGCATCACTGGTGTTGACTACCTTGACGTCACGCTCGCGCAGGCCGGCCGTTTCCAGCGCGCGCGCCAGCAGGTAGTGCGAGACCGAGAATTCCACCAGCTGTACCGACTGGCCCTTGATGTCGGCCAGCTTCTTGTTCTTCCCCTTGAGGACGATGCCATCGTTGCCGTTGGAATAGTCGCCCACGATAAGCGCCGTGGAGTCCACGCCACCGGCGGCGGGAATGGTGAGCGCATCCATGTTGGTCATGGTGCAGCCGTCGAACTTGCCGGCGGTGTACTGGTTGATCGACTCCACGTAGTCGTTCAACTGCACGGCGCTGATGGTGATGCCGTACTTCTTGCCCCACTTGGCCAGGATGCCTTGTGCCTGGGCTTCGCCCCAGGGCATCCAGCCGGCATAGATGGAGGTACAGACCTTGAAGTCGGTGCGGGGGGCGGCGTGGGCCGGTGAAAGCGCGCCGGTGAAGGCGGCCAGGGCGATGGCAGCGCCACCAAGGATTCGGGAAATGTTGTACACGGCGTAGGGTCCTCGAAGGGTTTATTGGAAAAAAGCCCGGGAGCGGCGCGGTCGTTGCGAACGCGTCATCTCCCGGGCTTTTCTCCCGCCGTGTAACCCCTTGCGAGGTCGACTGCTCTCGGACCAGACATCCGCAACAGCGAACCGGAACCCTAGCTGTCCATTGCAAATTGTGCTTACTCAAGACCGGACTCGCCGGCTCCCGCTCGCTTTTCAGCAAGGTTCATGCCAATGCCCGGAGGCGATGTCGATGATGCGGGATGCCGGTTTTCGCTATTAATAGCGAACGGTTCAACGCGCCATTCGCAGCGTCACACGTGAGCGATGCTGGCGCATCGTGCGCGCGCCAAATCGGTGCCGGTTTGCACCATGCTTGCGCTCCAGCGATCCGCGAAGTTTCACGTGATTGGCTGCGAGCCAGTGCAGGTGCGGGTTTGCGCCGGGTGCGCAAGGGCATGCAGGGCTGGTCTGGATCTTGCATGCAAGATTGTCGTTCTCGCCGTGGGCGAGCCAAGACGACTTGGGCCGAAGCAAATGAAGCGCATGCATCACGCGTGGCGGCGGCAACCATCCCTGGACGGCCAGGCCATGTTCGCAGGAGCAGACCATGCCCATGACCCGATCTCACGACACTACCGTTTTTCCCTTCGCCTTTTCCAGCGAGGCCGCACAGGCCCTGCCGCTCTGTGGCCGCATGCGCACTTCATTGCTGCTCATTGAAGTGCTTGCGCATGCGGTGCGCTGGCTGCGCCGTGCGCGCTGATGGTATGGAATTTGCTGAAATCCAATGACATGCAGAGCAGCCCGCACCGATGATCTGACAATGACCTGATCATCCGACGGCTGCACAAGACGTTCAAATAGCTGGCTAGGGTTCCGGTCTGCCGCAGGCAGATGACTGGTCCGAGAGCCGGCGACCTCGGTCGAGGTTACACGGCGGGACAAAAGCCCGGGAGAGAGTTGCACCACAGGTGCCGCGCTGCTCCTGCTTTTGTTCAACCCCGACCGGAGTTTCCCGTGATCGCTGTTCGCCACCCCAGGTTCCATCCCGCAGCCCGCGTGCTGCGTCCGTCCCTGCCTCGGTCCTTGCCACAGGGAGGCGCGCCATGCGTTTCCTGAATCGCCAACCCGGCCGCTCCGGGCAGTGGCTGCTGACGCTCCTGCCCTTCCTCATCCTGGCGCTGCTGTACGCCTTCGGCTCGGCCACGCGCCTGGCCGACAATCCCAATGACAAGCTCCTGCCCAGCCTCGCGCAGATGGTCGATGCGGTCCGTCACATGGCCTTCATGGAAGACCCGCGCACCGGCGACTACCTGTTCTGGAGCGACACCCTGGCCAGCCTGCAGCGCGTGCTGCTGGGCCTGGGCATCGCGGCCGTGGCCGGACTCGTGATGGGCATCGCCAACGGCATCTTCCCGGTGCTGCGCGCAGGATTTTCGCCCCTGCTGACCGTGATCTCGATGGTGCCGCCGCTGGCGATCCTGCCGATTCTCTTCATCGTCATGGGGCTGGATGAATTGTCCAAGGTGATGTTGATCGTCATCGGCGTCACGCCCTTGCTGGCGCGGGATCTCGAACACACCGGCCGCGCCATCCCCGCCGAACTGCTGATCAAGGCGCAGACGCTGGGGGCCAATAGCTGGACCCTGGTGCTGCGCGTGGCCCTGCCGCAGATGCTGGCGCGCCTGCTGGTCTCGCTGCGCCTGTCGCTGGGGGCGGCGTGGCTGTTTCTCATTTCTGCGGAAGCGATTTCGGCCACTGCCGGTCTGGGCTATCGCATCTTCCTCGTGCGCCGCTATCTGGCCATGGACGTGATCCTGCCTTACGTGGTCTGGATCACGCTGCTGGCGTGGCTGATGGACTGGTCTCTGCGTGCCATCCACCGCCGCTTCTTCCCCTGGGCTGAAGGAGGCCGCGCATGAGCTACATCGAGATCCGCAACGTGTGGCAGCAATATGGCCAGAACGTGGTGCTGGAGCGCCTCAACCTGCGCGTGGAAGAAGGCCAGTTCTGCACCCTGGTCGGTGCATCCGGCTGTGGCAAGTCGACCTTCCTGCGCCTGCTGCTGGGGCAGGAGCGTCCGAGCAAGGGCCAGCTGCTGCTGCAGGACCAGCCCTTCCCGGCCGAGCCCGATGCCACGCGCGGCGTGGTGTTCCAGCGCTATTCCGTATTCCCCCACCTGAACGTGCTGGACAACGTGGCCATCGGCCTGGAGCTGCCGCGCTCGCCCTTGCTGGGTCGCCTCTTCGGCGGAGCTAAGCGGCGCGCCCGTGAAGAGGCGGCGCAGCTGCTGCATCGTGTCGGGCTGGGCCACGCGCTGGACCTGTATCCCAGCAGCCTGTCGGGCGGCATGCAGCAACGGCTGGCGATTGCCCAGGCGCTCATCGTGCGTCCGCGCGTGCTGTTGCTGGATGAACCCTTCGGTGCCCTCGATCCGGGCATCCGCAAGGAGATGCATGCGCTGCTGCTGGACCTGTGGAAGGACAGCGGCCTGACCGTCTTCATGGTCACCCATGACCTCTCCGAAGGCTTCACCCTGGGCACCCGGCTGCTGGTGTTCGACAAGGTGCGCGTCGATCCGCAATACCCGCAGGCCTATGGCGCCCACATCACTTACGACATCGCCCTCAACGAGGTCCGTGCCCGCGAACAGGCGGACAAGCTGGCCTCCCTCCTCACTGCAAAGGAAAGCTGACATGAGCAAGGATCCCCTGGCCCTGCAGGCCAGACTCTACGAAGAACTGCTGCCCGGCGGCGGCCATACGTCCTTCATCCTCAAGCGCGGGCAATCGCTGCGCATCACCGACATCGAAGGCGGCGCCAACGTCAGCATGATGATGCTGAACGCCCAGCAGCCCAGCGAACGCCTGAACCTGCCCGACACCCTCAAGGGCCAGCACACGGCGCGCCTGCAGGCCGGTCACTGCCTGTACTCCGACATGGGCCGCGTGCTGGCGGCCATCACCGAAGACACCTGCGGCTGGCATGACAGCTTCGGCGGCGTGCTCAATGCCGAAGAGGTGCGCGAGAAATACGGCCAGGGCCGCTACCAGGAATTGCGCAACGGATTCCATCGCAACGGTGCCGACAACCTGCTGGTGGAAATGGGCAAGTGGAACCTCGACCTGCAGGACCTGCTGATGGTGGTGAACCTGTTCTCGCGCGTGAACGTGGATGCCGAGGGCGTTTTCCACTTCGTGCCCGGCAATTCCAGGGCGGGGGATTTCATCGAGCTGGCCGCGCCGATGGACACGCTCATCATCCTGACCGCCCTGCAGCATCCGATGGACCCGCATCCGCACTACTTACCGCGCCCGGTCCGGCTGGCGTGGCTGCAAACGCACAGCGACGACAGCACCCATGCCTGCCGCCATTCTCGCCCCGAGAACGAGCGCGCCTTCCACAACACCGAACGCTTCCATCTCTGAACCAGGGAGACTCACATGCAGATCATCGAAAGCCAGCGCGCCCCCGAACAAGCCGTGTTCCGTCACGTGATCCCGGCCGGCGAACCCTATCTCTTCAACCTCGGCGCCGGGCAGACCGTGCGCCTGCTGGACCTGGAAGGCAACCAGGCCATCGATACGCTGTTCTACAGCGCCGCCAATCCGCGTGAACGCTACGATCCCCAGCGTACCCTGCGCCGCCAGAACCGCGCCTATCTGGGCGCGGGCAGCGTGCTGTATTCCAACCTGGGCCGCGCACTGGCCACCATCGTGGCCGATACCTGCGGCCGCCATGACACGCTGGGCGGGGCCTGCGCGCAGGAGAGCAATACCGTGCGCTATGCGCTGGACAAACGCTACATGCACAGCTGCCGCGACAATTTCCTCTGTGCCTGTCTGCACGATGGCCGCCTCAACAAGCGCGACATCGGCGCCAACATCAACTTCTTCATGAACGTGCCGGTCACCCCCGAGGGCGGTCTCACTTTCGAGGATGGCATCTCGGCCGCCGGCAAGTACGTGGAGCTGCGCGCCGAGCAGGATCTCATCGTGCTGATCTCCAACTGCCCGCAGCTCAACAATCCCTGCAACGGCTGGAACCCGACGGCGGCCGAAGTGCTGGTGTGGGACTGATCCGCGCCGCTTGATCTTACGCTGCCCTGCACCCCTCGCGGACGACCGCGAGCCGGTTTTTCGAATCACGGGACGACCCGGATTTCCAGGCCCATTCCATGTTTGACCATCTGCTCATCGCCAATCGCGGCGCCATTGCCTGCCGCATCCTGCGCACCTTGCGCACGCTGGACGTGACCGGCGTGTGCGTCTATTCCGAAGCCGACCTCGGCAGCCTGCACGTCTTGCAGGCCGACCGCGCCATCTCGCTGGGAGAAGGACCGGCCGCCCAGACCTATCTTGCCGTGGACAAGATCCTGGCCGCCGCCCGCGACAGCGGCGCGCAGGCCATCCACCCGGGCTATGGCTTCCTCTCCGAAAATGCCGCCTTCGCCGAAGCCTGCGAAGCGGCCGGCATTGCCTTCGTCGGCCCCACGCCCGCGCAGTTGCGCATCTTCGGACTCAAGCACACCGCGCGCGCACTGGCACGTGAGCAGGGCGTGCCGATGCTGGAAGGCACCGACCTGCTGGAGAGCATCGACGATGCGCTGGCCGCTGCATCCCGTGTCGGCTATCCGGTGATGCTGAAGAGCACGGCCGGTGGTGGCGGCATCGGCATGCGCGTCTGCCGCAGCGATGCCGAACTGGGCGATGCCTTCGATTCGGTGCGGCGCCTGGGCCAGAACAATTTCAGCGATGCCGGCGTCTTCATTGAGAAATACATCGAACGCGCCCGCCATCTGGAAGTGCAGGTCTTCGGGGATGGCCAAGGCGAGGTGATCGCATTGGGCGTGCGTGATTGCTCGGTGCAACGGCGCAATCAAAAGGTGCTGGAAGAAACTCCCGCCCCCAACCTGCCCGAGGGCATGGCCGACGCCCTGTGTGCGGCAGCCATCAAGCTGGCCAAGGCGGTCAACTACCGCAGCGCCGGCACGGTGGAGTTCGTCTATGACAGCCTGGCCGGGCAGTTCTACTTCCTCGAAGTCAATACGCGCCTGCAGGTGGAACATGGCGTGACCGAACAGGTCTGGGGCGTGGACCTGGTGCGCTGGATGATCGAGCTGGCCGCTGGCGACCTGCCGCCGCTGGCGCAATTGGCGGCCGGTCTGCAGCCGCGTGGCCATGCGATCCAGGCGCGCCTGTATGCGGAAGACCCGGGCCGCCAGTTCCAGCCTTGTCCGGGCCTGCTGACCGCTGTCGATTTTCCTGACGCCGATGGAAAGGCGTTGCGCATCGATACCTGGGTCGAGGCCGGATGTGAGATTCCACCGTATTTCGATCCCATGATCGCCAAGCTCATCAGCTGGCAGCCCACCCGCGAAGCAGCCCGTGTGGCGCTCAATACTGCGCTGCGCGAGACGGCACTGTACGGCGTGGAGACCAACCAGCACTACCTGCGTCAGATCCTTGACGATGTCCCGTTCGCCAGCGGCCAGCCATGGACGCGCTGCCTGGAACAACTGGTCTATCGCGCCGATACCGTGGAGGTGCTGTCACCCGGCACCCAGACCACGGTGCAGGATCATCCCGGCCGCATCGGATACTGGGCGGTCGGTGTGCCGCCCTCGGGCCCGATGGACGAGCGCGCCTTGCGGCTGGGCAATCGTCTGCTGGGCAACGCCGAGGATGCGGCCGGATTGGAAGTGACGATGATGGGTCCGGTATTGCGCTTCAATACCGCTGCCAGCGTGGTGGTGACCGGTGCCGTGATCCCGGTGCTGCTCGATGGCGTGGCCCAGCCAATGGCCACCGTGCTGCACATTGCGGCCGGCAGTACCTTGAAGCTCGGCACCATCAGCGGGGCCGGTGCGCGCAGCTATCTGGCCGTGCGCGGTGGCGTGCAGGTCCCGGCCTATCTTGGCAGCCGCAGCACCTTCACGCTGGGCCAGTTCGGCGGCCACGCGGGCCGCGCGCTGGCCAGTGGCGACATCCTGCATCTGCTGCCGCTGGCTGCCGATGAGATCCCCGAGGCCGGCAAGCAGTTGCCAGACTATCTGTATCCTGCGCTGGAAACGGTGCGGCAGGTGCGGGTGATCTATGGTCCGCACGGTGCGCCGGAGTATTTCACACCGGCCTACATGGAGACCTTCTTCGCCACCGACTGGGAAGTCCATTTCAATTCCAGCCGCACCGGCGTGCGCCTGATCGGCCCCAAACCGGAATGGGTGCGCGACAGCGGCGGCGAAGCGGGGCTGCATCCCTCCAACATCCATGACAATCCGTATGCCGTGGGTGCCGTCGATTTCACCGGCGACATGCCGGTGATCCTCGGGCCGGATGGCCCCAGCCTGGGCGGCTTCGTCTGTCCGGTCACGGTGATCGAGGCCGATCTCTGGCAGATCGGCCAGCTCAAGGCGGGCGACAAGGTCCGCTTCATTCCGGTGGACGTGAGCACGGCACGCCGCATCGCTCTGGCAGCGCATGCCGGCATCACCAGCCTGCAGGCGCAAGCGGTGGACTGGTCGCCGGCACCGCTGGCTTCGCCCATCGTGCTGGATCTGGGCCAGGATGAACAACGCCTGGTGGCGCGCCTGTCGGGCGATGCCAACCTGCTGCTGGAAGTGGGCAGCCCGCAACTGGACCTGGTGCTGCGTTTCCGCGTGCACGCCCTGATCGCGGCGCTGGAAGAACAGGCCCTGCCCGGCGTGATCGACCTGACCCCCGGCATCCGTTCGCTGCAGGTGCATTACCAGCCGGAAGCGCTGCCCTTGCCAAGGCTGCTGGAAACCATCGCCGGATTGTGGGACGCCGTCTGCGCTCGCCAAAACCTGACGGTTTCGTCGCGTATCGTACATCTGCCTTTGTCCTGGGACGATCCGGCCTGCCAGCTCGCCATCGAAAAATACATGACCACGGTGCGCAAGGATGCGCCCTGGTGCCCCAGCAATCTGGAATTCATCCGCCGCATCAACGACCTCAAGGACATCGGTGCAGTGCGCGAGACGGTCTTCGATGCCAGCTACCTGGTCATGGGATTGGGCGACGTCTACCTGGGCGCACCGGTGGCGACTCCGCTGGACCCGCGCCATCGCCTGGTCACCACCAAGTACAACCCGGCGCGCACCTGGACTGCCGAGAATTCGGTGGGCATCGGCGGCGCCTACCTGTGCATCTATGGCATGGAAGGGCCGGGCGGCTACCAGTTCGTGGGCCGCACGCTGCAGATGTGGAACCGCTATCGCGAGGTCCCAGCCTTCCGGGGCAAGCCGTGGTTGCTGCGCTTCTTTGACCAGATTCGTTTCTATCCGGTCACGGCCGACGAATTGCAGACCATCCGCCGCGATTTCCCGCTGGGCCGCTTCGAGGTCGGCATCGAAGAGACCCAGCTGAACCTGGCGGACTATCAGGATTTCCTGCAGCGCGAAGCCGAGGGGATTGCCGCCTTCCGCCAGCACCAGCAGGCCGCCTTCGATGCCGAACGCCAGCGCTGGATCGCCAGCGGCCAGGCCAACTACGAGAGCGAGGAGAGCAGCGCCATCGTGCAAGATCACCAGCCGCTGCAGGCGGGCCAGCTGGCGGTGGATGCGCCGATTGCCGGCAACCTGTGGCAGGTCAAGGTCAGCCCCGGCCAGCGTGTGGCGCAGGGCGAGCTGCTGATGATCCTGGAGTCGATGAAGATGGAAATCAACATCACCGCGCCTGAAGCGGGCATGGTCGCCGAAGTGCGGGTGCAACCCGGCAGTCCGGTGCGCGCGGGACAGTGCGTGCTGGTCATGGAAAACACTGAAGAGGAGGCCGCATGATCCATTCCTTTGACCTGCGCATCGATGCGCTCACGGCGGCCTATCGTGATGGCAGCCTGTCGCCGCGCGCCGTGATCGGCCGCCTGCGTGAGAGTGCCATGGCGCTCAACCCGCAATACCGGCTCTACATCCACCTGTTGAGCGAGGCGGAAACCGAGCCCTACCTGCAGGCACTGGAAGGGCAATCCCCGCACAGCCTGCCGCTGTATGGCGTGCCGTTCTCGATCAAGGACAACATCGACCTGGCCGGCATCCCCACTACGGCCGCCTGTCCGGCCTTCAGCTACGTGCCGCGCGAGAGCGCCACGCTGGTGGCGCAGCTCATCGCACTGGGCGCGATCCCCATGGGCAAATGCAATCTGGATCAGTTCGCCACCGGCCTCAACGGCACGCGTTCGCCCTATGGCGCTTGCCGCAACAGCGTGCATCCGGATTATCCTTCCGGCGGTTCATCCTCCGGCTCGTCGCTGGCGGTGGCATTGGGCTTGAGCAGTTTTGCACTGGGCACCGATACCGCCGGCAGTGGCCGCGTTCCCGCCGCCCTGAACAATCTGGTCGGGTTGAAGGCGACCAAGGGTTTGCTCTCTACTGCCGGCGTGGTCCCCGCCTGCCGCACGCTGGATTGCGTGACCTTCTTCACCGCCACGGCGGCCGAGGCCAGCCACCTGCTGGCTCTCTGCACGCAAGCTGGCGAGCCCGATGAGCGCGATGAATACAGTCGCGCCAACGTGCCGCACAACGATGCGGCGGCCTTCCAGCCACCGCGCAAAGGCTTGCGCGTGGGGGTGCCGCGCCAACTGGAATTCCTCGGCTGCAGCGAGAGCCCGTCCCTGTTCGTGGAAGCGCTGGGACAACTGGAAGCCATCGGCGGCGTGTCCGTGTCCATCGATTTCAGTCCCTTCCTGGAGGCAGCGCGCCTGCTTTACGAAGGGCCGTGGGTAGCAGAACGCTACAGCACCATCGAGGCACTGCTGCATGAAAAGCCTGAAGAAATCCTGCCGGTGATTCGCGACGTGCTGCGCAAGGCGCCGCAGTTCAGCGCCGTCGATACCTTCCGCGCGCAATATCGCCTGCAGCAACTGAAGGCCGAATGCGACCGCATCCTGGCCACCGTCGATTGCGTGGTGACGCCGGCCTATCCGCGCCCGGTGACACTGGAGGAATTGCGCGAGCAGCCGGTGCAACGCAATTCGGACCTGGGCTGGTACACCAACTTCATGAACATGCTGGATTACGCCGCAGTGGCCACGCCCATGAACTTCATGAAGAACGGCCTGCCCTGGGGCATCACGGTATTCGGTCCGGCTTTCAGCGACCAGAGGCTGCTGGGTGTGGCCGATGCCCTGCAGCGCGCCCATGGACGGCCGTTGGCCGGGCAGCGTCACATCGAAAGCCGGCTGCTGGCTGCTTGAAAGAGCGAGGGCAGGGAGGCCGGATCAGGCGTCCGGCAGGATCTCGGTCAGCGACAGGATCGCCTGCGCCACTTCGGCAATGCGCCGGTTCTGGTTCATCGCATGCTTGCGCAGCAGGCGATAGGCGGCCTCTTCGTTGAGGCCCTGCTTCATCATCAGCACGCCCTTGGCGCGTTCGATGAGCTTGCGTTCTTCCAGGCTCTCGCGCACGGTGGCCAGTTCCTGAGTCAGGTTCTGCAGGCGTTCGGACTGGGTGCGCAGGATGTCGACGATGGATTGGGTCAGGTGCGGGCCCACGCCCGCGCTCAGCGAGCCGTCCGGCAACGGCTGGCCATCCAGGCCGGAGGCGAAGGCCGTCAGCGAGGCCAGCGGATCACGGTCATCGGCCTGCGTGAAGAACTGGCCCTGATGGTCCAGGTCCTTCTGCAATTCGCGGATCTTGTCCTGGCATTGCGACTGCACGTATTGCGCGAGATGGATCTCGACCCGATGCAGGCCATCCATCCGGGTGGAGCAGCACTGATACCAGGCATCGGCCAGCTCGGGATCCAGCGGCCGGCCGTGGGCGGTGAGCAGCTTGCGGCGCAGGCGTTCCAGATCGGCCAGCGGCAGCGTGGCCTGCATGGCGCTCCATTCATTGCGGAAGCCTTCGGCGAAGGATTCGAAACGGCGCAGGGCCTGTTCCTGCATCTCGATCTGGGTCTCGATGGTCTGTTCCTGTTCGCGCGTGATCTTGCCCGTGACGAAGGCGGCAGCGCCGGCGGCCCGTTCGCGGCCGGCAAATTCCTTGCCTTGCATCAGGTTGAACAGCGCCACCAACAGCCGCGAAATCTGCGGATCCACCGCCACGTCAGCGGCTTCGAATACCAGCGCCAGCAGGGCACCCACCACCGTCTTGAAACGCTCGTAGCTGGCCGCCGGGGTGCAGGCCAGTGCGGCCACATCGGCGCGCAGCTTGGGCAGCCCGTCCAGTGCATGCAGGGCGAAGGCGATGCGGGTGTAGAGGCGAGCGCCGTTGGAGAGGGCGTTGTCGGGGACGGTGGAGCCGAGCCAGGTGTCGAACTCGCACTGGGCCGCCTGGCTGGCGGCCACGCGCTCCTGCCAGGCCTGCGCATCACGCTCGCCGCGCGAACCGAGATAGATGTTGGAGAGGCCGCGTTCCTGCTGCAGGCAATGGATGAGCTTGCCGACGGTCAGTACCAGCTGGCAGGTGTGTGCCAGGCGTTGCAGTTCTTCCGCTTCGCAGCGGCGGGCGGTGATCAGGTAGTTCAGGACTTGGCTCATGGCGGGCAGGGCTAAGAATCACAAGGGCTGGCCGCATCGCGAGCAAGATTCGTGCGATGCATGGATGTCCCGGATTGTAATGGAATCGCCCCGCCCGGCGCGTCCCCTGCGAGCGCTAGCGGGCGATATACCACTCGTAGCGATGATTCCACGCCACGAACAGGTTCATCGTAATGGCGCCGACCAGCGAATAGAACACGCGATCCATCGGCAGGAACAGCGCCGCCGTCGCAAACAGCGCCAGGTCGAAACCCATGAGCAGCCAGCCGGCCTTGAAGCCGGTGCGTTCCTGCACATAGGTGGCCAGGATGCTCATGCCGCCGCAGCTTGCCTGGTGGCGGAACAAACCGATCAGGCCAATGCCCACGCACAGACCGGCCAGCACGGCACCGACGGCGGGATCGAGGTGGCTGTAGCTGATGTAGTTGCCGGCCACGTTGGTCAGGACCGACACGGCTGTCACCGCCGCCAGTGTGCGCCAGGTGAAGGCCGCGCCCATGCGCAAGGCGGCCAGCAGGTAGAAGGGCAGGTTGATGAGGGTAAAGGCCATGCCGAAGCTGATCCCGGTGGCATAGGTCACGAGGAAGGCCACGCCGGCGATCTGGCCGATGATCAGGCCCAGGCTGTGCAGCATGGACATGCCGAAGGCGATCATCACCACCCCGAAGAGCTGGCCCTGCAGGTTGTCGATCCAGCTGTGGCGCACGGCCGGGGTGGCAGGAGGCGTTGCGCGCGCAGGAGGCGCGGAGGCAATCGGCGAGGAGGGCGAGGAATCCGCAGTGGAAGTCGTCATGGCAATACCAATCATCAATCGTGGATAACGAACGCGTCACGTCAATGGCCAGGCCGGCGGGTAAGCTGACCCAGTCATCAGTGTGCAGCTGCCTTCAATCGCCGACAGCCGCCGCAGGTGCGCATGGTAAAGGATTTGTTGCAGTGCGGCGACCGCCGGATGAGGCGGCGCGGCGCCGCTGCAACACTTCTCGGCTAGCAGGAAATGTGCCAGAAAGTTCATTTGGGCGGACGGCCAAGACGACCCACCCGGCGGTCCGGCGCTAGAATCCGATATGGACTTCACTTTGACACCGCATCAGGGCACTCCGCGCGTGCTGCAGACCGAATGGGTCGATCTGCGCCGTGACGACGACAGCGGCATCGAGAGCATCAGCGCGCATTTCTCGGGCCATGCCTACGATCCGCATGCGCATGACGAAATGCTGGTCGGCGTCACCTTGCAGGGCGTGCAGCGCTTTCGCTGCGGGCGCGCGTCGCATGTGAGCACGCCTGGCAAGTCCATCCTCATCGAGCCCGGTGCCATCCACGACGGCCATGCGCCGCACGAGAGCGGCTTTACCTACGCCATGCTCTACCTGCCGCAGCCCTGGTTGTCCGCCATGGCCGGACAGCTGCAGTTGCCCGCCGTGTCGCGCTTTGCCTCCTTTGACCAGACCCTGCACGATGACGTGCTCCTGGCACAGGCCATCCACCGGGCCTTCCTCGCCTTGCACCAGCGTGAAGGCCGGCTGGCGCGTGACGAGGCACTGGACCGCATGCTGGTCTTGCTGGCGCGCAGGATCCGCGCTCCCGCCAGTGAGGGCAGCGCGGCCGCCTCGCCCGCGCTGCAAAGGGTGCGCGAACTGATGCATGCGCAACTGGCCGAGGATCTCAGCCTGGACGATCTGGTGGCGTGTTCCGGACTGGATCGCTTTCGCCTGACGCGTCAGTTCAGTGCGGCCTTCGGCAGTTCGCCTCACGCCTATCTGGTGCAACTGCGCCTGCGCGTGGCGCGCCGTCTGCTCGCCGGTGGTGCTGAACCGGCACAGGTGGCGGCCGACACCGGCTTTGCCGACCAGAGCCACCTCGGCCGCTGGTTCCGGCGCGCCTATCGCATGACGCCGGCGGCCTATCGCCTTGCCTGCACAAACGTTCTAGCCGGGAGCTGATGCGATTTCCTAAGATGCGGTGATTCAAGACTGCTCAAGGAAGACCGCATGTTCGATACCAAAATCGCCATCCTGGTGCGCGATGACCTGCCGATGTGGCAGCGCCTGAACGTCACCGCCTTTCTGGCCACCGGCATTGCCGCCGCCGCACCCGAGTCACTGGGCGCAGCGTATGCGGATGCCAGTGGCCGACGCTATGCACCACTGTGCGGCCAGCCCATCCTGATCTTCGCTGCGGACCTGGCGGGGTTGCAGGCCGCGCATCGTATCGGGCTGGCTCGCGAGCTGACGATGGCAGCCTATGTCTTTCCCATGTTTGCCACCGGGCATGACGAGGCCAACCGCCAGGTCTTTCTGGCTGAAGATGCGGAGAACCTGGACCTGGTAGGCATCGCCTTGCGCGGCCCGAAGAAGGGTGTGGAAAAAGCCACCAAGGGTTTGATACTGCATCCGTAATACGCCCGCAGCGCTCAGACCATCAGGCCATCAGAGCGCCATGCTCCACACCTTGGCATGCCGGCCTGCGCCGTAGTAATCCATCATCATTCCGTGGCTGGCATCGAAGAGGTGGTCGTAAAAACCCCAGCTGGCGCGATAGCGCGGCCCGCTGTTGACCACCAATGTGGTGGCCCCGGCCGCACGGGCCTCATCGCAGGCGGCTTGCAAAAGCGCACGGCCGATTCCCCGTCCGCGCATGGCGTCGCGATGCACGAAGACATTGAGCAATTCGAGCGCGCTCCCTTGTCCCTGCGTATCCAGTGCGAGATGGCTGCTGATGCGCGCATCCGGACCCGACAGCGCCATGCAGCCCAGCGCGACGCCCTGCGCATCACGCGCCACCAGATAGCTGCGGTAGCGCCCATCGGCATCCCGCTCGCCGTTCATGCTTTGCCGGATGGCGGCGATCTCGGCCTCGACCACGCTGCCATCGTGCAGATCGCGGACATGCTGGCGCAGGATCGTATCGAGCGCGGGCAGGTCGGCGTGCTCCAGCCAGCGTATGACGCAAGCTTCAGGTGCATGCGCTGCGGTGGCGTCTGCAGACCGGGGATGCTCGTAAAGGATGTCCCATTCTCCCTCGCCGGTCTGCACGAAGCCGTGGCGCTGGTAGAAGGCATTGGCAGGGCTGTCGCGCAGTGCGGCCAGTTGCACGCTGCAGCCATGGCGGCGGGCATCGGCGAGGATGCGCCTGAGCACCTGCGCCCCGAGGCCACCATGCTGGAAGTCCGGATGCAGATACAGATGACGCAGCCGCAGCCTGTCGGTCTGTCGCTCCAGCACAAAGAAGCCTGCGGCCTGGCCCGCTTGCATGATGTGGAAGGTCACTTCCGGCACGAAGCCGCTGGTGAAGCGTTCGCGCGCACGTTGCGGATCGAAGCGCCCGATCTGCTCCAGGCTGGGACGCATGGCGGTGATGCGCAGGGCGACCAGGTGGTCGAGATCCGAGGGGAGGGTTTGCCGGAACAGCGCCAGCGGGGCCAGGCGGAGCAGGGGAGAGCGGGTCATCTTGCGGGACCGGGGCGCGGGCATCGGTCAGGTGGTAGCGGGGCTATCAGCATACCCGTGTCGGGGCTGGCGTGCCGGCTGCGGGCAGCCGTGATCTTGCGGTGATCTGTTCCGTGTACACTCCACGTTCCCTGCCCCTCCTCGTGCATCGCTCATGTTTCGTCTCAGGCTTTCTCTCGCCTTTGGTTTGCTGGTCGTGCTGGTCTGCGTGCAGGCCGGTTTCGTCTATTGGGGTGCCAACCGCGTCAATGACTATGCGCAGCACAGCCGGCTGGCCAGCGACATCCAGTCCGAGTTGCTGGAACTGTCCGCCAACAAGCAGCGCTTGCGCGTGTGGGCTTCGCAGCAGCTGATGGATGCCGATGCCTCGCCCGAGGTACGCGACCGCCTGCTGGCCAGCATGCAGGAGAGTGCCGCGCGCCTGCAGCAACTGGCACGGCGCGACATCACGCTGTGGACCGAGATCGCCGCGCGCGACCAGGTGCCGATCCCCGCCGATGTCGAACAGCTGGCGTCCGTGGCTGACCTGCTGAGCGACAACATCGCCGCCGTGCAGACCCGCCTGCTGGCCCTGGCCCCCTTGCGGGGCGATGCCGAATTCTCGGGCGTCTGGCGCGAGATCAATCAAGTCTTCGACATGGCGCGCGGACGCGACCTGCGCGAGCTGCTCAACGGAGCCATCGAGCGCCAGCGCAAGGCGGTGCCGATTGCGCGCCTGGCCACCGAACGCGGCCTGGACCGGGTACGCACCCAGGCCATCTTCATGGTCATCATGACCTTGCTGGGAGCGGCACTGCTGGCGCTGCACCTGGGACGCCGCCTGCAACGGCCGCTGGAACGCTTGCTGGACGGCGTGCGCGCCTTGCGCGCGGGCCAGCTCGATCATCGTGTACCGGTCGGTTCCGGCGATGAATTCGATCGCGTCGCCGAGGGCTTCAATGCCATGGCCGCCGAACTGCAGCAGCACCGCGCCGATGCCGATGCCGCCCGGCGCCGGCTGGAAGAGGCCGTGGAGGCGCGCACCGGCGAACTGCGCCATGCGCATGAAACCCTGCAGCACATCGACCTGCGGCGACGCCAGCTGTTCGCCGATCTCGGCCACGAATTGCGCACCCCCACCACCGCCATCCGTGGCGAAGCCGAGATCGCCCTGCGCGGCGCGGACAAGCCGGCGCAGGAATATCGCCAGGCGCTGCAGCGCATCGTCGAAGACAGCAAGCAGCTCACCGGCCGCATCAATGACCTGCTGCTCATCGCCAAGGCCGAAGCCGACCAGATCGTGATGCAGCCGCAGCCCATCCAGCTGCACGAACTGCTCACCGATGCGGCCGACGTTGCCGAAGCATTGGGCGCGGACAATCAGGTGAGCGTGCAGCGCCTGCCTTTCCCGGAGGCCGATGCCTGCTGGCTGATGGCGGATGCGGAGCGCCTGCGCCAGGCCATCGTGATCGTGCTGGACAATGCCATCCGCTATTCCCCGCGCGGGGCCGTGGTAAGCGTGCAATGCCTGCAGCAGCCGGATCGGGTGCAGATCTTGATCACCGACCAGGGCATCGGCATCGATGCCGACGAATTGCCGCAGGTCTTCGAGCGCTTCGTGCGCGGCCGCCGTGCGCGGGCGCATCGGGCCGATGGTACCGGCATCGGGCTGTCGATCGCGCGCGCCATCCTGCATGCGCACCATGGGGAGATCCGTTTGCAGAGCACACCCGGAGAGGGGACCTGCGTCACCATCGACTTGCCGCGCCATCCCGCACCGGTATCCGGCAGCCGAGACCACTGATCCTGCATCACCATGAACATCCTCATCATCGAAGACGACGCCCGCGTGGCCGATTTCCTCTCGCGTGGACTGCGTGCCGAAGGCTACCGCGTACAGCATGCGCGCACCGGGCCGGACGGCCTGCAGCTGGCCCGCGAAGGCGAGCATGCGCTGCTGTTGCTGGACGTGATGCTGCCCGGCATGACCGGGCTGGAACTGTGCCAGACACTGCGCGCCGAGTGCAATCACGTCCCCATCCTGATGCTGACGGCGCTCAGCGATGTCGACGACCGCGTCGCCGGCCTGCGCCTGGGGGCGGACGACTATCTCACCAAGCCCTTCGCCTTTGAGGAATTGCTGGCCCGCATCGAGGCACTGCTGCGTCGCGGGCGCGAGCAGCGCACCGTGGCGACCGTGCTGGAAGTGGCCGATCTGGTGCTCGATCGCGAGCGCATGCAGGTCACGCGCGCCGGCAAGCCCATCACGCTCACGGCCAAGGAACTGGCCTTTCTGGAATTGCTGATGAGCGCACCGGGCCGGCTCTACAGCCGCGAGCGCATCCTCTCCAACGTCTGGGGGGCCAACGAGGATCCGCTGACCAACATCGTCGACGTCTACATTCGCCGCCTGCGCAGCAAGATCGACGAGGGCCACGATCTGCCCCTGCTCAAGACCGTGCGCGGACTCGGTTATCGCCTCGACGATCAGCCTGCGTGAAGGGCCGGCCAGCGGCCGCCGTTCATCTTGCGTTCATCTTCCGCTCAGCGAGCCTTCATGGAAATCGCGGGTTGAGGTTCATCTCGCCTCTCCAGAATGGTGTTGCGCCGTCTTCGTGGCGCGGTGCCGGAGACGGCATCTGAACCAGTCCCCCTGAGAGGAAACCTGATGAACTATCGTATCGCCATCCCCCTGTTGACCCTGGCCGGTTTTGGCATCGGCACCGCCCTGCCGGCTGCGGCCCAGACCGCAGCGGCCGCACAGCCTGCCAGCGCCACCTGCGCGGCCGCCACCCCGAAGCAGATCGAAGCCTTGTTCGATCGCTGGAATGCCTCCCTGCGCACGGGTGATCCGGACCAGGTCGTGGCCAACTATGCTGCCGACGGCGTGCTGCTTCCGACCGTCTCCAACCAGCCGCGCACCAACCCGGCCGAGATTCGCGACTATTTCGTGAAGTTCCTCAAGAGCGGTCCGCAAGGCACGATCGACAGCCGCATCGTCAAGATCGGCTGCAACGTGGCCCAGGACGTCGGCACCTACACCTTCAAGTTCGCCGATGGCAAGAAGGTGCAGGCGCGCTACACCTATGTCTATGAGTGGCAGGACGGCAAGTGGCTCATCGCCCACCATCACTCCTCGGCCATGCCGGAGCAGGCGATTCGCTGAGGCGCATTGCCGGGTCAGCGGATCACGATAAATCGCTCCGCTGGTTCGTCCTGCTGTCATCGCCAAGACGAAGGGAATGGGCATGCGCCGCAGGGCGGACCAGCGGGCCTCTTGTCCATCAGTCCAGCGCGGTCCCGCGAATGATCTTGATCAGCCTCAGTGCCGCCGGCGAGAGATAGGTATCGCGCCGGTAGCTCAATCCCATCCGGCGCAGCATGGTGGTTTCCTTCAATACCACTTCGCGCAGGTGATTGCGCCCGGCCAGCAGGTTCAGCTTGGAAGCAAAGCCCAGCAAATTGCTGCGCTCGATGAGCGGCATGATCATGTTCAGCACCGTCGGGGTGATCTGCACCGTGGGACGCGACAGGTGATGACGGTCGAAGACGTTGTCCAGCCACTGCCGGCTCAGTACCGATTGCGCCGGCAGCACCCATTGATACTCCAGCAGATGGCGCAGCCGGATCTTGCGGTCGAAGATGGGGTGATTGGGGCTGGCCATCACGACCATCTCGTCGCGCATGATTTCTTCGGTGTGAAACAGCTCGTCATCCTGGATCATCGGCCCCAGCACCACGTCCAGTTCCCCCGCCTTCAGGCCCTCCAGCAGGGCATCGTTCATCGACACCTTCAGATCAATCGTGACCTTCTCCGCCTCGGCCAGCAACTGCTGGCAGATGCCCGGCAGGATGTGTTCGGCCAGGGTCGGGATGCAGCCCAGGCGGATGTTGCCTTCGCGCCCGTGCGCGTAGTCGCCGATCTCGCGTGCGGTCTCGTCCATCATCAGGCTGATGCGGCGTGCGCGGTGCAGCAGCGCCTCGCCCACCGGTGTCAGGCGGATGCCGCGACCCACGCGTTCGAACAGCGGTGCGCCCAGTTGTTCTTCCAGGCGATCAATGCACTTGGTCAGCGCCGGCTGCGTCTTGAAGAGCCGCTCGGCCGCCCGTCCCACGTGCCCTTCCTCGGCGATGACGGCGAAATACTTGAGATCGCGGAAGTCCATGATTCATTCCTGAAAGTTATGGATAACAAAATAAAAGCAAATATACATTAAATATCCCCGCACGTAGACTGCCCTCCAAACAAGAACCCTCGCCCTTTGCGGCGACGACAACACGGAGACCAGCACGATGCAAGACCTGCCTTCCCGGCGCGCTTTCCTGCGGCACAGTACACGGCTCGCGCTCGGCCTCGGTGCCATCGCCCGGCTGCCGCTGGCGCGTGCGCAAACCGAGCCCTATGCCCACTCTGCCGGCACGCAACACGCCGCCAGCCGCCTGCCCGCCGATGCCTGTGATTGCCACATGCACATCTACGACCCGCGTTTCGCATGGGCACCGGGTGCCAAGCTGCTGCACGCTCCGGCCACCGTCCCCATGTATCGCCGCCTGCAGCAGCGGCTGGGCACGACGCGCAACGTGGTGGTCACACCTTCGGCCTATGGCGTGGACAACAGCTGCACCCTCGATGCGCTGGCGCAACTGGGTGCGACTGCCCGCGGCGTGGCGGTGGTCAATGACCAGGTCAGCGATGCCGAGCTGCAGCGCCTGCATCAGGCCGGCGTGCGCGGATTGCGCTTCAACCTGGCGCTGGGCTCGGTCACCACCGTGGAGATGATGGAGCCTCTAGCGCGCCGCGTGGCAGCGCTGGGCTGGCATCTCCAGGTCAACATGCCCAATGACGTGCTGCTGGCCAATCGCGCGCTGCTGTCGGCGCTGCCGGTGCCGCTGGTCTTCGATCACTTTGCGCGTATCCCCCTGCAGGCCGGTCCGGGCCATCCGGTCTTCGACTTCGTGACGGGACTCATGCGCGAGCAGCGCGCCAGCGTCAAGCTTTCCGGTGCCTACCTCTACAGCAAGCGTGGTGCGCCCGATTACGAGGATGTCGCGCCGCTGGCCCGCACCCTGGTGCAGACCGCACCGTCTCAGGTCGTGTGGGGCAGCGACTGGCCGCATCCGACCGAGCAGCACAAGCCCGATGATGCGCGCCTGCTCGATGTGATGACGACATGGCTGGGGTCCGACGCGATGCTGCGCACCGTGCTGGTCGACAACCCCGCCCGCCTTTACCAATTCTGACGGAGAACACCATGTCGCAGGTTTCCACCCAAGCCGCGGCGCACGCTGCCGCAGCCGGCTTCACCGCCGCCGTCAGCGAAGAAGCCACGATGAAGAAGGTGATGCGCCGCCTCATCCCCTTCATCCTGCTGTGTTACGTGGTCAGCTATCTGGACCGCATCAACGTCGGCTTCGCCGCGCTGACCATGAACAAGGACCTGGGCCTGACGCCCTCGCAGTTCGGTCTGGGTGCGGGTCTGTTCTTCATCGGCTACTTCTTCTTCGAGATTCCCAGCAACCTGGCGCTGCATCGCTTCGGCGCGCGCATGTGGATTTCGCGCATCATGATTTCCTGGGGCGTGATCTCGATGGCCACCGCCTTCGTGGTCGGCCCCAAGAGCTTTGCACTGGCGCGCTTCCTGCTGGGCATGGCCGAGGCCGGCTTCACGCCGGGCATCTACCTGTATTTCACGCAGTGGTTCCCCGGTGCCTGGCGCGGCAAGGCCACGGCCTTTTTCCTGATCGGCATCCCGGTGGCCAACATCATCGGTTCGCCGCTGTCGGGTGCGCTCATGGAATTGCACGGCATGTGGGGCTTCAAGGGCTGGCAGGTGCTGTTGCTGCTGGAGGCACTGCCGGCCGTGCTGCTGGGCGTGCTCTGCCTGTTCCTGCTGCCGGATCGTCCGTCCAAGGCGGCCTGGCTCACGCCTTCTGAAAAGCAGTGGCTGGAAAACGAATTGTCCACCGAGCAGAACGTGCTGGCCGCCCGCCATGGCAACAAGTTGAAGGATGCCTTCACCAACTGGCGTGTCTTCGCGCTGGCCGCTGCCAACTTCTGCGGCATCCTCGGTTCGCTCAGCATCGGCCTGTGGCTGCCGCAGATCATCCGCGAGTTCGGACTGCCCTCGCACCAGGTCGGTCTGGTGGCGGCCATTCCCTACCTGGTCGGCGCGGTGGCCATGACGCTGTGGGCGCGCCTGGCCAATCGCAGTGCGCACCGCCTGTTCTTCGTGGCCGGGGCCATCGTGCTGGCGGCGCTGTCGCTGGCGATCTCGGCCTTCCTGCATACGCCGCTGCTGAAGATGCTGGCCATCACCATTGCGGTGCGTCGATCCTGTCGTTCCAGGCGACCTTCTGGGCCATTCCTTCGGGCTTCCTGACCGGCCGCGCGGCCGCCGGCGGCCTGGCGCTGATCGTCTCCATCGGCAACCTGGGCGGCTTCGTCGGCCCGTCGGTGATCGGCTTCATCCGCGAAAGCACCCAAGGCTTTACCTATCCGCTGATCTTCGTGGCCGGTGCCTTGCTGCTGGGTGCCGTCATCACGCTGGCACTGGGTGATCCGTCCCGTGCCCCTTCCACTTCCAAGGAAACAGCATGAGCTTCTTTGCCCCGCCTCCCACGGTCGAAGCCAGCGTCTTCACGCGCTTGCCCGATCATTTCCGTACCCCCCGCAAGAATGCCTGGGGCGATGCCAACCGGGGCGGCCTGCCCATCGATTCCTTCCTCGAAGGCCCGTCCTTCGACCGCCAGGGCCGCCTGTACGTCACCGACATTCCCTATGGCCGCATCTTCCGCATCAGCATGGACGGCCAATGGGAACTGGTCACTGAATACGACGGCTGGCCCAATGGCCTGAAGATCGACAAGAGCGGCCGCATCGTCATCACCGACTACAAGCGCGGCCTGGTGCAGCTCGATCCCGATACCGGCACCGTCACGCCGCTGCTGGAAACGGTCGGCTCGGAAGGCTTCAAGGGCGTCAATGATCTGGTGTTCGGTCCCAAGGGCGAGATCTATTTCACCGACCAGGGCCAGACCGGCCTGCAGGATGCCACCGGGCGCGTGTATCGTCTGGCACCTGATGGCCAACTGACCTGCCTCATCAACACTATCCCCAGCCCCAACGGCATCGTCTACGACCCGGCCCTGAATCACCTGCTGGTGGCGGTCACGCGGGCACAGCAGATCTGGCGCATCCCGCTGCATCACAACGGCGTGGTCGGCAAGGTCGGCGTGTTCGCCAACCTGCACGGCGGCATGGCCGGTCCCGATGGCCTGGCGCTGGATGCCGAGAGCTGCCTCTACATCGCCCACACCGGCTTCGGTTCCATCTGGCGTCTGTCGAAGTTCGCCGAACCCTTGCTGCGCATCCGCTCCACGGCCGGCATCTCGACCACCAACCTGGCCTTTGGCGGAGTGGATGGCAAGAGCCTCTTCATCACCGAATCCCAGACCGGATCCATCCTGCGCGCCGACGTGCCGGTGGCCGGCCTGCCCATGTATTCCCACGCTTGAGCGTGGTCCCCTGACTGCATCTTCAATTCTTCCATCAAAGGATCCCCATGAGCACCCAACCTGACTTCATCCGCGACATCGAACGCGTCGACGCTGCCATCGTGGCGCAGGCCGCAGAATTCCCGGCCTCCATCCTGGCCGATGTGGCCGGCCGTCGCGGTACCCTGTGCAGCCGCGTGGTACCGCTGTCGCCCTCCATGCGCGTGGCCGGACCGGCCGTGACGGTGGAAGTGCGTCCCGGTGACAACCTGATGATTCACGCTGCCATGGCCATCGCCAAGCCGGGTGACGTGCTGGTGATCGATGGCAAGGGCGATGAGACCTGCGCGCTGATGGGCGAGATCATGGTGTCGCAATGCAAGGCCAGCGGCCTGGCCGGCATCATCATCTATGGCTCGGTGCGCGATACCGAAGCGATCCGTGCCATCGACTTCCCGGTCTATGCCGTGGGCGCCAATCCGAACGGCCCGACCAAGAACATCGCCGGCCGCGTGAACTGGCCGGTCTCGGTGGGCGGCACCGCCGTGCAGCCGGGTGACCTGATCGTGGGCGATGCCGATGGCGTGGTGGTGGTCGAGCGTGAGAAAGCCGCATCGCTGCTGGCGGCGGCCGCCAAGAAGGTGGCCGATGAAACCAAGCGCCTCACCGAAATCCGTGGTGGCGGCCCGCTGCGCCCGGCCTGGCTGGAAGGCGCACTGCGCAAGGGCGGCGTGCTGGCCGAAGGAGAATCGCTGTGATTGCCGTCAAGAAGGAAGTGGTGATCGTCACCGGTGTCGACCTGGCACCGCAAGCGGTCGAGATCCTGCGCGACTTTCAGCTGGTCTATGCCGGTGCCAAGCCGACCGAGGAAGACATGGTCAGGCTGGTGCAGCAACATCTGCCGGTGGCCATCATCGTGCGCTATGGCGGCGTGAGCGCGCGCGTGATGGATGCGGCCCCTGGCCTGCGCGTGATTTCCAAGCACGGCACCGGCATCGATTCCATCGATACCGAAGCAGCCAAGGCGCGCGGCATTGCCGTCAAGGCGGCGGCCGGTGCCAATGCACCGGCGGTGGCCGAGCATACCTGGGCGCTCATCATGGCCTGCGCCAAGAACGTGGTCGGACTGGACCAGCGCATGCGCGAAGGCCACTGGGACAAGTCCACCCACAAGAGCCTGGAGCTGCGCGGACGCACGCTGGGCCTGGTCGGTATCGGTGCCATCGCGCGTCGCGTGGCTGCTGTGGCGGTCGCGCTGGAGATGCCGGTGCTGGCCTATGACCCGTATGCGAAAGACGCTCCGCAAGGCGTGCGGCTGGTCGATCTCGATACGCTGTTTGCGCAATCCGACGTGGTCTCGCTGCACTGCCCGCTGACGGCCGACAACAAGCACATGATCAATGCGCAATCGCTGGCCCGCATGAAGGACGGCACCATCCTGGTCAACACGGCGCGTGGCGGACTGATCGATGAAGCGGCGCTGATCGCGGCACTGGCTTCGGGCAAGCTGCGCGCAGCCGGCCTGGACAGTTTCGAGAAGGAACCCTTCACCGCACCGCATCCGCTGCAGGACGTCAGCAACGCCATCCTGAGCCCGCATATCGGCGGCGTGACGGCCGACGCCTACATCGCCATGGGCACCGGCGCGGCCAGCAACGTCCTGGCGGTATTGAACGAACAGACCGTTACCGGCTGATTCATAATGACTGACGGGCCAGCCGCCGACACAGGCGGCACCCGACTTCCGAGAGAGAGACATGGAGACCATCCAAGACGACAAGCGGCTCGAACAAGAGACCGTGCGCAAGGTGACCTGGCGCTTGCTGCCCTTCCTGATGCTGTGCTACCTGTTTGCCTTCATCGACCGCGGCAACATCGGCATGGCGGCCTTGCAGATGAACCACGACATCGGGCTCTCGCCCAAGATGTTCGGCTTTGCCAGCAGCCTGTTCTTCATTGCGTATTTCATCTTCGAAGTGCCCAGCAACCTGGCACTGCAGAAGTTCGGTGCACGCAAATGGCTGGCCCGCATCATGGTCACCTGGGGCCTGATCTCGGCCTGTACTGCGTTCGTGCAGGGGCCGACTTCGCTGTATTTCGTGCGCTTCATCCTGGGCGCTGCGGAGGCCGGATTCTTCCCTGGCGTGGTGCTGTACCTGACCTATTGGGTGCCATCGGCTTATCGCGCCCGCATCGTGGCGCTGTTCATGGTGGCGATCCCGGCGGCCAGCTTCGTGGCCTCGCCGGTCTCGGCGCTGCTGCTGCAGATGGATGGCATCGGCGGATTGCGCGGCTGGCACTGGCTGTTCCTGCTGGAAGGGTTGCCGACCGTGTTGCTGGGCGTGGTCTGCCTGTTCTTCCTGACGGATCGTCCGGACCAGGCGCGCTGGCTCAATGATGCGCAGCGCCAGTGGCTGGTTGCCACCATGAACAAGGAAGCGGCCAGCCGTACCGCCAAGCAGCACATCCCCCTGTGGAAGCTGTTCAGCCAGCCGCACGTGTGGGGCATGGCCCTGGTGTGTGCCTGCGCTTCGGCGGCCGGTTCGGTGTTGAACGTGTGGCAGCCGCAGTTGCTCAAGTCCTTCGGGCTGACGGTGATGCAGACCGGCCTGGTCAATTCGATTCCCTACCTGGTGGCCTCGGTGCTGATGGTGTGGTGGGGCCGTCATTCCGACCGGACCGGTGAACGCCGCTGGCATACCGCCATTCCGCTGATCCTCATCGGTGGCGGCCTGGCGCTGGCGTCGCTGGCCAACACGCTGGCCCCGGTGGTGCTGCTGCTGACCATGGTGTTGATTGGCGCGTATTCGTTCAAGGGACCGTTCTGGGCCATGGCCTCGACCTGGCTGGCGACGGGTTCGGCTGCTGCCGGACTGGCGGGGATCAATGCGGTCTCCAACCTGATCGGCGGTGGCCTGATGGTCAATGCCTACGGCTGGATCAAGGACGCGACCGGCAGCTACGCCATGGCCTTGTTGCCGCTGGTGGGCTTGTCGGTGGTGAGCGTGGCCATCCTGCTGGTGCTGTCGCGCAAGTCGCGCGTGGCCGCTACCGGTGGTTTGAAGCAAGCCGTGCGCTGAGCACAAGCGTGATGACAAAAGAGCTGCCTTGCTTGCGCAGGCGGCTCTTTTGCATTGCGTGTCGCGGTTTCAGGAAAAACCGAAAAAACTCGCCGGATTGCTCACCAGGATCTGATGGCGCAGCGCTGGATCAGGGGCCCAGGCGGCCAGCAGGTCGAACAGCACGGCGTCATCCGGTTTGATCTTTTCAGTGGGATGCGGCCAGTCGCTGCCCCACAGCGTACGCTGCGGTGCAGCCTGCAGATAGGCGCGCGCCAGCAGGCTGGTATCGGGATAATCAGGCGGCCCCTGCAGGGTATCGGCATAGGGCTCGGAGAGCTTGATCCAGGTATTGCCCTTGGCCAGCAGGCGCAGGATGGCTTGTGCGCCGGGATGATCCAGTCCTTGCGGCTGCGGGATGCGGCCCAGATGGTCGATCACCACCGGGGTGGGCAGGCCGGCCAGCACGGTTTCATGCTCGGCGATCTGCGTGCCCGACATCAGCACCTGCACATGCCAGCCCAGCGGCGCGATGCGCTTTGCCGTGCGCAGCAAGCGGTCCACGGTCGTGATGCCCCAGCTTTGCGGCGAGAGGAAGTTGACCCGCACGCCGCGCACACCCAACTGATCCATCTCCTTCAATTGCGCCAGTTCCACATCATCGTCGATGACCACGATGCCGCGTGCCTGCGCGCCGAACTGGGTGAGTGCATCGAGCAGGCAGCGGTTGTCGCTGCCATAGGTGGAGGGCTGGACCACCACGTTGCGGGCGATGCCGAGCTTGGCCATCAGTCGCCGGTAGTCGGCCACGGTGGCGCCGTCGGGGCGGCCGCCGCGCCAGTGCGGCGAGACCGGGAAGCGCGCGTCATAGATGTGGTGATGGCTGTCGCAGGCCAGCGCTGGCGCCTTGAGCCGGGGCGGCTGGTCGCCGGCTGAGTTGGGAATGGACTGGGCGATGGCCGAGCGCGCTGCAGTACAGGCGAGCAGGCTGCCGGCCAGGAATTGTCTTCTGTTGACCATGGGTCTCCTTGCATTGTTGTTGTCGGGACGGCCGGGGCGCACCAGATCAGAGGGCACCAGCGTCTGCCATGGAGTCTAGTGACGGGGTGGGATGCAGACTATTTCCTTTTTTTTCTGCATTCATAACTGCGGGGAATGGATCGGGAGTCGGCACCGATGGGGCCGGATCGCGCCGTTGTGCGAGCAAAGGCGCAGCCAAGTGAAGATAAATTCTCGCCAAGCGAGAACTTAAAGAATCCGGGAGGACTCTACAGCAGCACTGTCCGGTACTGCGCCGCTGGCGTCGGTTCCCGATCGTTTTCCCATCCAACTGAGATCCCGCGCGCCATGCAACCACAAGAAAACTCATCGCCAGAATCCCGCTCACCCCAAACTCCAACCCCGGAAATCCCGTCCCCGGAAAATTCTCCATCCCCGGCCCCTGCCGTGCGCAACCCATGGGGCAGTCTGGTGCTGTTCCTCTCCGGGCTGCTGTTCTGGGGGCCAGTGGGGTTGGCGGTCTGGACCATATCCACGGCCAGGTTCGGTGCTTCCGGGATGGGCCCGATGGCCGGCGTCTACCTGATCGGGGCACTGTTCAACTTCGTCCTGTACGCTGCATTTGCCGGCGGCTGTCTGTTGGCGATCTACGCCTGCATTCAGAAGCCCTGGCAGAACAAGCCGGTGTCGATCCTGTTCGTTCTGCAGCTGATCACCCTGGCGGGATTCATCGTCCTGGGTGTGCTGTCCAGCCAGTAGGCCATTGCGCCCTCGCAGAACATAGTCGGGCGTGGAGAGACGGCGGGCAAGATGAGCTGCACACTAGGCTGGTGCCCCGCAGCCGGATCGGGCGTTATCATGCTCGTTTCCGTCACTCCCGCCTTTGCCAAGGAAGCCCATGCAGCAAGACACGAGCCAGCCCCGTCTCCCCGCCGTCGACGTCTCCAGCGCCACGCCGGCACAAAAGGAAGTCCTGGACGATATCCTGAAGGGCCCGCGCGGCAACCTCGCCGGTCCCTTCCTGTCCTGGATCCACAGTCCCGAACTGGCCCAGCATGCGCAGAAGCTGGGCGCATTCTGCCGCTATCACACGCAGCTGCCCTTGTCCCTGTCGGAACTGGCCATCCTGTGTACCGCCGCCAGGTGGCAAGCCCAGGCCGAATGGCAGATCCACCATCCGATCGGGATCGAAGCGGGACTGGACGCGGCCAACGTCGAACGGATCCGGCGCGGCCAGCGCCCCGACTTCGCTGCGCGTGATGAACAGATGATCTGGGAATTGGTAGAGGAACTCTACGAGACCAAACGCATTTCCGACCCCTTGTACCGGGAAGCCGAACAGCGTTTCGGCATCGAGGTGCTGGTCAATCTCGTGGGTTTGTTGGGTTACTACTCCCTGGTGGCAATGACCCTGAATGTCTTCCATGTGCGCCACGGCGATGGCGCGCTGCCCTTTGCGGAACAGACCGGTCAAGCTGCGCGCTGATCGGAGGGCGACCCTGGCGGAAATTCAAACATTCCGCCCCCATGTTTGAATCAGGGGATATCCAGCACGATCCGGCCGCGCGCTGCCTTGCCTGACTCCAGCAAGGCATGCGCGCGGGCAGCTTCGGCCAGCGGGAAGCACTGGCCGACCGTCGGCACCCATACGCGTTCCTCTGCCAGCTTCGCCACCGCGTGCAGGCACTCCGGGGCATCATCAATCATCGCGCGGACCACGCGCACCTTGAATTCCTCGCCGCGCTCCCGGATCGGTGCCGCGACCAGCCAGACCAGCTGGCCGCCCGGCTTGAGCACCGGATAGGAACGGTCGTGGGTGTCCCCGCCCACCAGGTCGAAGACGACATCCACTCCGCGCAGCGCCGAAAAATCCTCCTTGTCATAAGCAATGACGCCGGTCGCGCCCAGTGCCAGGACGTCGTCCCGGTTGGCGCTGCTGCAGGTCGCCCAGACCTCGGCCCCCAGATGCAGCGCCAGCTGGATCATCAGACTCCCCACTGCACCCGACCCGGCGTGCACCAGTACCTTCATCCCGCTGCGCACCTGCGCCGTCTTGACGATGGGGATCCAGGCACTGGCACCGGGCTGCAACAAGGCGGCTGCCTGTCTGGTCGAGAGCGTGGACGGCTGCCTGACCACGCGCGCGGCCGGCACAACGATGCTGTCGGCGTAGCTGCCCTGGCCGAACATGTCGGCCATCACGCACACGGGCTCACCGACAGCGAGACCCTCCGCCCGCGATTCAACGATCACGCCGGCACCGTCGCGGCCCGGTACCTTGGGCAGCGTCAACGCCAGCTGAGCTTGCAGCAGGCCCGCGCGCAGCTTGGCATCCAGCGGTGCCACGCCCGCTGCTCGCAGGCTGACGCGGACCTGCCCCGGTTCCAGCGGGAACTGCGCAATGGCTTCCAGGGCCATGACATCGGGCGGGCCATACTGGTGATAGCGGATGGCTTGCGTATTCATCGTGTGTCTTTCATGGAGTGCTTGTGAAGATGCCGCATTCCTCCTCGCAGGAGGCCATGCACGGATACTAGAGAGTCGACTCACGGTCGTGCAAATCGGTCCTGCAGATTCAGCCGATCAGCCTTGCTGATGCAAGGCCAGCCTGGCCGAAGTCATTACAGCGCTGTAATGACTCGGCAATCTTTCTGTCTCTACCCGCTTCTTAGAATTCATTCCCGGAAACCACGCGTCCGGGCCAGCCGATGCCGCCCCGCACAGCGCAAGTCCTTTGACGCGTCGCTGTACGACGGTGCATAATCGCCCCCGCTTCTTGCCAGCGTCGCCTCCCCGTCCCGTGGCTGCCGACCGGACTGGCTGGTCGCCATTTCTCATTTCCACCATGCGTGCACTGATTCTCCTGCTTGCTTTCCTGTTGCCGATGCAGCTCTCCTGGGCGGCCGTGGCATCGTATTGCCAGGCGGAAAAGGAGAGTACGCCGGCGCACTTGGGACATCACGACCACCCCGCCGCCGAGACGCACGCGCAGGCGAAATCCTTGGACTCCAAGGAATCCAAAGCAGGGGATCTCGACCTGGATTGTTCCCTCTGCCACTTCTGCGCCATGAAGTCGGTACAGGCCGGCAGCAGGCTCCTCATCGCGCCGCTGGCCATGCGTGTATCAGCCCATTTCAAGCACGTTTCCCATCCTGCCTCCCACATCGCCGACGGGCCCGACAAGCCCAACTGGCTGCTCGCCGCCTGAGTCGGCGAGGACACTTCTTTCCCATCATCTGCTCTCGCCGAATTCCCCTTTTCATCACCGGAGAATTCGATGTTTCGTCACAGCTTCACGCTGGGGCTGGCGCTGCTTGCGGCCAGTTCCAGCCATGCGCAATCACCCGTGCAATCCAACCCGCAATCCATTCTGCCCGCCACGGCATCCGGCCTGGACCGGGAAGCTGGCCCGCTGTCGCTGCAAGCCGCGATCAGCCTGGCCTTTGACCACAACAAGACGCTGGCCGCCGCCCGCAAAGAGATCGAGGCCGTCGAGGCCACCATCCTGCAAGCGGGTGCCCGGCCCAATCCGGAATTCTCGGCACTGATCGAGGATGTCCGCAAATCCAGCCGCACCACGACCTACCAGATCAATCAAGCCATCGAACTCGGAGGCAAGCGCGGTGCCCGCATCGAGGCCGCGCAGCGTGCCCGCGACATGGCCGTGCTGGAATATGCCGCCAAACGCAGCGAACTGCGCGCCGCCGTGGTGGCCGCGTATGTCGATGTGATGGTCGCCACCGAGCGGCAGCGTCTTGCCGGCGAACTGCTCGGATTGGCCAAGACCTCGGCCGAAATGACGGGTCGGCGCGTCACGGCAGGCAAGATTTCTCCCGTCGAACAGACCAAGGCGCAGGTGGCGCAGTCCGGCGCACAACTGGAACTCAGTCAAGCCAACAGCGAGCTGCTCCTCGCACGGAGAACCCTCGCGATGCTGTGGGGCGGCGGCAATGACCGCGTTCAGTTGAGTGAAGGCGGCGTCGAGTCCCTGCCTCCTTTGCCGGCGATTGCACAGCTGACCGAACAGGTCGCCAATGGCCCGGCCGTGCGCCTGGCCCGGCTTGAAGTCGAGCGCCGCCGTGCGCTGGCCCGGATCGAGACCAGCAAGCGCACACCCGATGTGAGCCTGACCCTGGGCAACAAGCGCGATGAATCCAGTGCCCGCAACATGTGGGTGGTGGGTTTCTCTGTGCCCATCCCGGTCTTCGACAGCAACCAGGGCAATGAGCTGGAAGCCTTGAAGCGCGTCGATATCGCACGCGATGCCTTGGCGGTCGCCGAGGTGCAAATGCAGGGCGAGGCCGCACAGGGCTTCGAGCGGTTGCGCAATGCCAGGGAAGAGGCCACGGCCTTGCGCAACGACATCGTTCCGGCCGCGCAATTGGCCTACCAGGCCGCCCGTACCGGATTTGAAGCAGGCAAGTTCGCTTATCTGGACGTCCTTGACGCCCAGCGCACCTATTTCCAGGCCAAGGCGCAGTACTGGAAAGCCCTGTCCACCGCCTTCCAGGCCGCCGCCGATCTTGATCGTCTGGCCGGCATCGAGACCCTTCCAGCAGAGTGAGAACAACCATGACAAAGAAGCAGATATTCACCATCGCGGCGATCATCGCCATTGCAGCGCTCGTGTCGGGAATCATCCTGATGAAGGGCAACTCCGCTCAGGTCAGCAACGCCAGGCCGGACGCTCATCAGGAAGATGGCGAGCATCGTGAAGAGGGCGGTCACAAGGACAAGACTGCGCATGATGACGACAAGGACGACGAGCACAAGGAAGGTGAGCACAAGGAAGGTGAGCACAAGGAAGGTGAGCACAAGGAAGAAGGAAAGATCGCCCTGAGCAAGGAGCAGATTGCCGCCGCCGGCATCCGGGTCGACACGGCCGGTCCCCTGCAGATCAGGTCCACCGTGCAGTTGCCGGGCGAGATCCGCTTCAATGAAGATCGCACTGCGCACGTGGTGCCGCAGGTCGCCGGCATCGTCGAATCGGTCTCGGCCAATCTGGGCCAGAAGGTCAAGAAAGGCCAGGTACTGGCGGTCATCAGCAGCAGTGCCGTCTCCGAGCAGCGCTCCGACCTGCTCAATGCAGAACAGCGCCTGTCGCTGGCCCGCAGCGCGTATCAGCGCGAGAAGCACCTGTGGGAACAGAAGATTTCTGCCGAACAGGATTATCTGCAAGCACAAGCCGCGCTGCGCGAGGCCGAGGTGGCGGTGCGCAATGCGCAGCAGAAGCTGCGGGCCATCGGTGCCACGGGCACATCGTCCGGCAACCTCAACCGCTATGAAATTCGCGCGCCCTTCGACGGCATCGTCGTCGAGAAGCACCTCGGCCTGGGCGAGGCCGTGCGCGAGGATGCCAATGCCTTCCTGATCTCCGATCTCTCCAGTGTCTGGGCCGAGATCATCGTCTCGCCCAAGGACATGCAGGTGGTCCGGGTCGGCGAGAAGGTGGTGGTGCGCGCCACCGCCTTCGATGCCAGTGCCGAAGGCAAGATCTCCTACGTCGGCTCCCTGATCGGCGAACAGAGCCGCACGGCCAAGGCCCATGTGGTGTTGCCCAATACCGGCGATCTCTGGCGTCCCGGCCTGTTCGTCAATGTCGAGGTGATCGCCGGCGAGACGCAGGTCCCGGTGGCCGTTGCAGCCGATGCCATCCAGACCGTCGAGGGCAGGAACGTGGTGTTCGTCCGTGATGCGGATGGCTTCGTGGCCAAGGAAGTACGCCTGGGACGCTCCGATGGCAAGTCCGTTGAAATCACCTCCGGCCTCGATGCCGGCACCGGCTATGCCGCCACCGGCAGCTTCGCCATCAAGGCTGAACTGGGCAAGGGTTCCGCCGAGCACAGCCACTGACCAGCGCGATTTCAGGAAAGACGACAATCATGTTTGAACGAATCATTCGCTTTGCCATCGAGCATCGATGGCTGGTCCTGCTGGCGGTGCTCGGCATGGGCGCGTACGGGGTCTACAGCTACCAGAAGCTGCCCATCGACGCCGTCCCCGACATTACCAACGTGCAGGTGCAGATCAATACCGCCGCGCCCGGCTATTCACCACTGGAGACCGAACAGCGCATCAGTTATCCGATCGAGACCGTCATGTCGGGCCTGCCGCATCTGGAACAGGTGCGCTCGCTCTCGCGCTATGGCCTGTCGCAGGTGACGGTGATCTTCAAGGACGGCACCGACATTTACTTCGCGCGGCAACTGGTCAATGAACGCATCCAGCAGGCCAGAAGCCAACTGCCCCCCGGCATCGATCCCGGCATGGGCCCGATCTCCACCGGCCTCGGCGAGATCTACCTGTGGACGGTAGAGGCCAGGGAGGATGCGCGCAAGGCCGATGGCACGCCCTATAGCGCCACCGACCTGCGCGAGATCCAGGACTGGGTCATCAAGCCGCAATTGCGCCTGGTGCCGGGCGTCACCGAGATCAACACCATCGGCGGCTTCGCCAGGGAGTATCTGGTGGCACCCTCAGCGGAGAAACTGGCCTCCTACGGCATGACCATGGACACGGTCGTCAAGGCGCTGGAGAAGAACAACAACAACGTCGGTGCCGGCTACATCGAGCGGCGCGGCGAGCAATACCTGATCCGCGCGCCGGGGCAGGTGGGGTCCACGGAAGACATCGGCAACATCGTCCTGGCCAACGTCAAGGGCGTGCCGATCCGCGTGCGCGATGTGGCCGAGGTGGGGATTGGTCAGGAACTGCGCACCGGTGCCGCCACCGAGAATGGCCGCGAAGTGGTGCTCGGCACCGTGTTCATGCTGATCGGCGAAAACAGCCGCAAGGTCTCGCAGGCGGTCGACAAGAAGATGCGCGAGATCAATCGCACCCTGCCTCAGGGCGTGGAGGCGGTGACCGTGTATGACCGCACCGTACTGGTCGACAAGGCCATCGCCACCGTCAAGAAGAACCTGGTCGAAGGAGCCTTGCTGGTAGTGGCGGTGTTGTTCATCTTCCTCGGCAACATCCGCGCGGCCATCATCACGGCCACCGTGATTCCGCTGGCGATGCTGTTCACCTTCACCGGGATGGTCTCCAACAAGGTGAGTGCCAACCTGCTCAGTCTGGGCGCACTGGACTTCGGCATCATCATCGATGGCGCGGTGGTGATCGTGGAAAACTGCGTGCGCAGGCTGGCCCATGCGCAGCAGCATCATGGGCGCACGCTCACCCGCAGCGAGCGCTTCCATGAGGTCTTCGCTGCGGCCAGGGAGGCGCGCCGCCCGCTGCTGTTCGGCCAGCTCATCATCATGATCGTGTATCTGCCGATGTTTGCGCTCACCGGCGTCGAGGGCAAGATGTTCACGCCGATGGCCTTTACCGTCGTGGCGGCGCTGGTCGGCGCGATGATTCTGTCGGTCACCTTCATTCCCGCCGCCATCGCCCTCTTCATCGGCGAGCGCGTCGCGGAGAAGGAGAACGTCATGATGGCCTGGGCCAAGCGCCTGTATGAGCCGATGCTCAAGCGCATCATGGACAACAAGGCCGTGGTGCTGACCTTTGCCGGGGCCCTGATCGTGGTGTGCGGTGCAGTGGCTACGCGCCTGGGAACGGAGTTTGTACCAAGTTTGAACGAAGGTGACATGGCGGTGCAGGCGCTGCGCATTCCCGGTACCAGCCTGAGCCAGTCGCTCGAGATGCAAAAGCAGATCGAGCGCACGCTGAAGCAGACATTCCCCGAGATCGAACGCGTGTTCGCCCGCACCGGCACGGCCGAAGTGGCCTCCGATCCGATGCCGCCGAACATCTCGGATGGCTACATCATGCTCAAGCCGCAGGACCAGTGGCCCCAGCCGAGAAAGACACACGAAGAGTTGCTGGCCGCGATCCAGTCCGAAGTGGAAAAGATCCCGGGCAACAGCTACGAGTTCTCGCAACCCATCCAGCTGCGCTTCAACGAGCTGATCTCGGGCGTGCGCAGTGACGTTGCGGTGAAGGTCTTTGGTGATGACATGAAGGTGCTCAACGAGACGGCGGCCAGGATATCGGCAGTGCTGGAGAAGATCCCCGGTGCCACCGAAGTCAAGATCGAACAGACCACCGGCCTGCCGATGCTGACGGTGGACATCGATCGCCAGAAGACGGCGCGCTATGGACTCAATGTCTCGGACATCCAGGACACCATCGCCACCGCCATCGGCGGCAAGGAAGCCGGAACGCTGTTCCAGGGCGACCGTCGCTTCGCCATCGTGGTGCGCCTGCCTGATCAGGCCCGCACGGATCTGGAAGCCATCCGCCGCCTGCCGGTGGCCTTGCCGCTGCAGGAGGGCGCGCAGCGTACCAGTTACGTTCCGCTGGGTGAGGTCGCCACGCTCAACATCGCGCCGGGTCCCAACCAGATCAGCCGCGAAGATGGCAAGCGCCGCATCGTGGTCAGCGCCAACGTGCGCGGACGGGACCTGGGTGGTTTCGTGGCCGATGCCGAGCGCCAGTTGCAGTCCGAAGTCAGGATTCCGACCGGTTACTGGACCACCTGGGGCGGCCAGTTCGAGAACCTGCAATCGGCCACGCAGCGTCTGCAGATCGTCATTCCCGTGGCCTTGCTGATGGTGTTCGTGTTGTTGTTTGCCATGTTTGGCAACGTCAAGGATGGCTTGCTAGTGTTTACCGGCATTCCGTTTGCGCTGACCGGCGGCATTCTCGCGCTGGCCTTGCGCGACATCCCGATGTCGATCTCGGCGGCGGTGGGCTTCATCGCGCTGTCCGGGGTGGCGGTGCTCAACGGGCTGGTGATGATCTCCTTCATCCGCAGTCTGCGTGAAGAGGGGCGGTCGCTGGATGTGGCCATTCACGAGGGGGCCATGACCCGCTTGCGTCCGGTGCTGATGACGGCGCTGGTGGCTTCGCTGGGCTTCGTGCCGATGGCGCTGGCGACCGGTACTGGTGCCGAAGTGCAGCGTCCGCTGGCTACTGTGGTCATCGGCGGCATCCTGTCCTCTACGGCGCTGACCTTGCTGGTGCTGCCGCTGCTGTACCGGCTGGCGCATGCGGGGGATGAAGAGGGCGTGGTGCGCCGGGTTGGATTTTGGCGGAAGAGGAGGGGGGCAGAATGAGGGCGTCAACTCTTCATCAGCAGGGGGCGCGCTGACGGGAAGGAGGGCCTGCGATGGCTCTCCTTTTTTTATCAGGGGCTTTGTCCGCTGATGTAACGAAGTCAGTTTTTCCGTTGAAACTGGTTTACTCTGTGCGCTGTTTCGACGTTGCCGGATCACGATGGATGTTCAGGGCACTTTTTCTTCATGTGGGGTGTCGGTGCATGATCGGAAACGCATCGTCAAAGTGATTTTCAAGAGGAAATGAATGAACAGAGTATTGCAGTCCATCCACGATAACCTGCCGCAATGGATGGCCGACTGGTTCGACGTGCTCGTGCCGGCGACGGAGGTGGTCCTGATCTTCCTGCTGGCGCTGGCCATCATGCGGGTGGCCCGAAGCGTGATGGCCAGGATCGCGCGGACTTACGGACTGCCGGCCACGGCCGTCATGCTCACGCAGCGGGTACTGGGATTTTTCATCTATGGCGGTGCCATGCTGTGGGCGCTGGAGCGCATGGGTGTGTCCGGAGCGGTGCTGTGGTCTGCGTTCACCGGGTTTGCTGCTGTGGGTGC
Organism: Herbaspirillum huttiense; assembly: GCF_004367745.1. Taxonomy (GTDB): domain Bacteria; phylum Pseudomonadota; class Gammaproteobacteria; order Burkholderiales; family Burkholderiaceae_D; genus Herbaspirillum; species Herbaspirillum huttiense. Next base: position 5,245,150 of record NZ_CP037993.1, on the reverse strand, counting down.
GGTGGCTTTCTTTGCGGTGTGGAGCGTGTTGTCCAATCTGTTTTGCGCCATCCTGATCTTCACCACCATCCCGTTCCGCGTGGGGGATCTGATCGAGGTGCTGGAGGGCGGCGACAAGCCCGGCGTGAAGGGGCGCGTGCTGGATATCAATCTGGTCTATACCACCTTGCTGGAGGAAGGGCAGGAGCAGGAAGCGAAGACAACTTTGCAGCTGCCCAACAGCATGTTCTTTCAGCGGATTGTGCGGAGGTGGAATGAGGAGGGCGGGGTTGTACTTTAGGCGTGACTGCTGGCAAGCATGCAGGAATGATGCATGCATCTCCGTATATCAAAGCTCCGTTGCTGATGGCGCATAGCCTCCTTCCAACATTGGAAGGCCTTGGCGCCATCGGCGTTCCCGGCGCAATACGCACCATTGAGGTATCGTTCAGGGCCAAGGAGAAAATTGGAAATGGACCTGATTAAAATCCTGGAATACAAGCATTGGTCGGACCGCCGCATTCTTGATGCGGTTGCGCAACTCACGCAAGAGAAACAACAGCGCGCGTTCGATTTCGCGCGGCAACAGTTGAACCACATGGTGCGTGTTGAGGAATTGTTCCAGGCCAGATTGCGTGGCGTGACGGATCCGCATGACTCCACCAATACCGAGCACCTGCCTGAACTGGCTGAGCTGGAGGCCAGGCTGATGGCGGCGAACCAGTGGTTGCTGACCTATGCCAAGAGTCTCAGTGCCAGCCAGTTGAAGGAAGATATTTCTTTCACGTTCGTGGATGGGAAGCGCGGAAGACTCAGCCGCGAAGAAGTCATCTTTCACCTCATCAATCACGGCACTTACCATCGCGGGGCGATTGGCCATGCGCTTGATCTGGCCGTGGGGACGCGTCCTGCCGATACTTACAACGTGTTCATTCATTCTGCTGAACCGGAGAGACGGGGCTAGCCATCAGCAAGACGCGGGCGGTTTGTGACGCAGAGCGGATCTGCTTTGCGATCCTCGCTTTTTGGTAACGCGGGTGACCAAGGTGTTTTTACTTCGTTGCCGCTTCCAGGCGATGCCGCGCGAAAAAATCCACAACCAGCCGGCTGGCATCCGGCCCCGCTGCATTGTAGGACAGGGAGGTGTCCCCGCCGCTCCAGGCGTGTCCAAGTCCCTCGATCACCACGGATCGGATGATGAGCTTGCGACCACGCACATAGTCACGGGTTGCAACTATCCTGCGCCGTGGATGCTTTTTGGAGGTGCGGCCGTAGGGTGTTTCCCGGGGAGGCTGCTCGGTCAAGCTCTGCGTGTGATTGAGTAAAAGAAACTGTTCCAGTAGCTGGCGCTGATTGATGGGCCGCACGATCTTGTCGTCAGTCCCGCCGATGAGGATCGCAGGTAGTGCGCCCGTTCGGGGAAAGCGTGTGAGCGCCCGCTTGGCGGCGGCTGAAGCGCGCAGCGATCCATGCTGCATCACCGAGTAAGCTCCGGCGGCATTGCTGCAGACACCGGAAACGGGCGCTGCGTGTAGCGCGACAGCAGCGATGAGTTCGGGGTGCGTCAATGCCAGGAGATTTGCCATCGCTGCACCGGCCGAGATCCCGCAGACGTAGATGCGTTGCGGGTCGATGGGGTGCGTTTTCAGGATCTCCTGGATCAGGGAGGCGACCACTGCGACGTCACCTTCTCCCTTCCGAGCGTCCGGTGCGTACCATCGCCAGCATCGGTGCGGATGGGCACGCAAGGATTGTTCGGGATACAGGACGGCAAAGCCGTGCTTTGCTGCGTGCGCATTCATCCTGGTTCCTTGCGCAAAGTCGGCAGCGTTTTGTTGGCAGCCGTGGAGCATTACGATCAGGGGCAGCTCTGAAGGAGTGGGCTTGGGCAGGCAGAGGCGATACTGCAGTGAATGGGTGGTGGAGGGGACGTGATGGACTGCGGAGGTGAACGTGACTTCGGATGTGGATGCGCTGGCTCCACGGGAAGCGCTCTTGGGCTTGCGTATGGATGAGGTTTTGCTGCGGGGTGAAGTGGGGGATAGAAAATCGAGAAATTGTTTGCGCTGTACTTTCCCGGCTTTTTTCATGGCCGATAGCCACAGGCGGCTTAGTTTTTTCATCGGGATGATGCCAGGTGGACGATGGGTTTTGTTTGACCGTGGTGTCTCCACGCCGGTTCTTGCGTGAAAGCCGGAAAGGGCCCAGCGCGCAATGTCGAAACAACTGTCAGATGACTGATCGCCCCAAACCGCGACCACGATTTGCATCGATAACTAATACTTCAGGCTGGCTGACTTTCACGATGGCTCCTTTCACAGAGACTATCAATCCTTGCGGGGGTGGCGACTGCTTCCGCTAGTTTTTCTTTGTCAGGCGGTGCTAAGTTGGATTAATCATTTTAAGTCTTGCCCAACTCTATGCCGGTTCAAACTGACCGTGCCGCGGAATTAGTACCGGTCTAAAGTAGAAATTTCCGGCCTGCCAGACCTCTTGGGGACAAACAGGCGTGTAGGAAATGTCCGCACCGCTCAACTAACTAACGGCCTTTCACTTCTGCAAGTTAACGGTTAATCCCTTCTTTTCGCACATTCTTTGTCGAGTCTTCAGCAAATGCGCGATAGACGAAAAATGTGTCAAAATCATATCAAAATAAATATGGGGAACTCTGATGGTTGAGGCTGTCGAGGTTGACTTTGGTGAGCTAGGGGTGCGCCTTCCACGTGGGGAGGTGGCAATGGTTGTTGCTCAGCCATATGTTGAATTTGTGCATCAAGAACCTTTCACTTGGGCGCCAGCTGAACGGCAACGTGCGCTCGACTGCATTGACGATACTCTAGCCGTATCTCGTAACTGCCCGCATGGCGCGGCCAAGACGCATTTCACCATTTTTCCTGAGTGCGCGATTCCTGGGTTAGAGGGTGTTGATCGAATTTCGACAGCGATGCAAGCCCCCGAGTGGCCTACTGAAACGTTGGTAATCGGGGGCGTGGACGGACTGACTAAAGACCAGTTCGTCGAACTCGTTCAAAAGCCCTTAACTACTTATGACCATGTCCACAATCCTATTGAGCGCATACAGGCGCATCAGTGGGTGAACTGTTCCGTTACCTGGGCGAAGCTACCAAACGGAGAGGTCCGGAGCTGGGTCCAACCCAAGCTTACTCCCGCTTGGGTTGAGCTAAATGTCAATTACATGTCGATGTATCAGGGGCGTTCAATTTATGTTTTCAAAGGTGTTCACTCGAATATAGACGCACCATTTCAGTTTGCCACTTTGCTTTGTTTTGACTGGATCGGCTCTTTAAATTCAAAGAGGATGTGGGAGTGGCTGCTCGAAGGCATTAGTGCTCGAGCTGCTGGATTTGGAGGCACCCTTCCGCTGACCTGGCTATTTGTAGCGCAATGCAATCCCGCTCCTTCGCATGTGTCTTTCATGAGTCAGGTCGCTCCATTCTTTGATCCTAACCAACATCCGAGGGTTACCAGAGATGATACGTGCTTGGTTATGGCCAACGTTGCAGGCGTGAGGGAGCCCGGTAGAGCACAGGGATTCGGTCAATCAGCCGTTATCGTCACCCAGAGTCGATTCTCACGTCCGGATTGCATGCCTACATACGGGAATGGAGGCGCTCCACAGAGAGGAGCAGCTGTTTTGGAAAATTTCCGTGACGCAGTTTTTCGTGAGAGTGGTGCTTGCATTCATTCATTCTTGGTTATTCATCCTTCCACTTTGCCACCTGGTGCAGCAGGGCGTAGCTTCGCGGTACGTGAGCCCGCAGTACATCCCTTTAGAGGTTCACACGACCCGAGGGTACCTGGAAAAGCCGTACCTGCTGTCGTGAAATGGATGAATGATGAATTGGACGAGCCGGCAAAGTCATTGGCCTCTCAGTACGCGCAGCTGCCGCTAGCTGCGGCAGCTCGGATTGCCCACCAGCGAACCGTAGGAGCACTGAGAGCGCTCGAAGCAAATGCACTCGACAATACGGTGAACTTTGCTAGCCTTACCGCTAAAAAGGTGACGGCAGATGAGTGGAAGCAGGGAGAAGGCTACGCAGTAAAGCACGTTTTGCATACCTTCTCGATATTTGATGTGGCGCAGTATCCGGTGACATTCCATGGAATCGGTGCTCACGCAACTCTGACGAAAGGTGACACGAGCGTGGAGGTTATTGCAGTGATGGGTGCGAGTCATGAAGAATGTGATAAACACATTCTCAACTCCTTGCCAGCGCATAAAGGCCAACTGGTAGTAGTTAGCCGTGACGAGGATAACAATTCATGGGACCCACGGTTTAAGTCCATTTTCGATCAAGTCCCCGATGAATTGTCTACGGAGGCAAAGTTTACTCAGCCGACCAGTGCGATTGTTCGTGTTGGCTATCGCGATGTTCTCGACGCCTATCGGGGTGCCGCAAACCAAGCCGAATTGATGGAGGCATTGAATGCAAAGCTCTCCTGAAATCTTAGGCTTGCCAAGCGAACTAAGGACCACTCTGGCGAGGCTTATGCCGGACGCCGAATTTTCCGAAGAAGAATTGCAAGAGCAATGTCTTCCAGTCGTGATGATGTTGCGAGAGCATGCGGTAATGGCGTTCGCCGTTGGAGACCAAGCTGAATACCAGAAACTCTACGACGCCTTTAAGAAGCACTATTTGAAGAACACAGTGAAGTGGTCCACAAAGGATATTTCGTTTGTGTATTGCCTTCCTGCAGAAATTACAGTGGACCCTGACTTCTACTCACGGGTCGAAGTCGATGTGTACTTTTGCCGGAAGTATGTTGTTCGTCTTGGTGGAAGCTTGAGTGATAGCTTGGCGAGGTTGCCTTTCCTCCCTTTATCCCCGGTTTCCCACGGTGCTCAGATAAGGCCACCCTCTGCTCAAACTTTGCTCCGTCAGAGAAATCTCAAGGCGGAGCTAGCGAAGGGGCTTGTTGTGCCGGCCACAAGCAGTGCCACTAAAATACTTTCTGATTGTCTTGATGGAGCATTCGGTCCCCCCGATGCACTGCAATTGTCTGCTGCTCCTATTGCGAATGCCGTGGTCGCAGAGGACCGGGTTCAATCGATATTAAAGTCTATTTCCATTCAAAACTTCAGAGCGTATCGGACAAAGAAGGAATTTAAACTTGGGGCCGCTGTAACAGTCCTTTATGGCCCAAATGGTTTTGGGAAGACGTCCTTCTTCGATGCCCTCGATTTTGTAGTTACGGGAGGTGTTGGACGCCTGCCCAAGGCATTAGGCGGGTTCGCCAAGGTGGCTAAGCACCTGGACAGTGAGGGTGAGCCAACTGAGGTTTCGTTGACGTTCGAGCGTGAAGGAAAAACCCACGTCATCACACGGAAACTTGAGGACGTCAACAACGCTTTGGTGAACGGAAAGAGTACGCCTCGCAAGGAAGTACTCAGTCTTCTGACCGGGGGAGCAGCGCCTGGTGCTGATCGGGTCGATAGTCTCGTCGATCTTTTCCGTGCTACGCATCTTTTCAGTCAAGAGAATCAGGAACTCACAAAGGATGTCGCTACCAAGTGCGAGCTATCCTCCGACCTAGTGGCGCGCATGCTCGCCTTTGAAGACTACGCGAGTGGTCTCAAGAAGGCCGATGAAGTCATCAAACTGGCGACCACTGAACACATCAAGACTTCCGAAAGAATCGCTAGCGCTCAACACGCTATTGCCGTTGAGCGTCAAGAGTTGGAGCGGTTAGAAAAACTTGCTACCTCAAATGCATCGTCTGTTGTTCTGGACGCTCGTTTTGCTGAGATAGAGGCTCTAATCGCAGCTGCCGGTTTCGACATTTCCCACATAGCATCACGTGACACTCGTTCCCTGCGAGCCATGCTTGAAGGAGCCGCATCAAGAGCGGTTTCTGAGAATGCGACACTGGAGCGTGCTATCGAACAGATTGAGATGCTTAGTTCGCTCCGTACACAATCTGCTAATTTGAATGCCCAGCTATTTGAGCGACGGGCTCTTATGCAGAAAACTGCAACACAGGAGCATGAAACTTTAGAACGATACAACCTGCTTGAGAGCAAGCTTGCACGGCTGAAGGCTGAGGAAAGAAGCCACTCAAGTCGACTTGAATGGCTAAATTGGGCCGTGTCGGCTCAACCCGAGTATGAGCAGCTTACGACTAAGGTCCAAAGTTTAGCAGCCGAGATGGAAGCATTGTTGGCCCAAATTGTTGGCCATAGAGAAGCACTGACAAAAGCGCAAGCTGATCAGCGAGAGGCCACAGCAGTACTTCAAAACTCGGACGCTGGGCTCAAGGCTGCTTCGGATAAGCGCGCTCGTTTTCAGTTGGTCAAAGATGCTTTCGAAGCATGGACCTTGGCGGCTCCCGCTTTACCGGGATTGCATGACGCAGAAAGCTTGTTAAGAGCATCAATTGACCAGACAAATGGACTCATCAATGAGTCAGTACGAGCCGACATTCCACTGGAACTATCTTTGGCTGAGGCTGAGGCAGCGCTCGCTAACGCCAGAACAAGAGAGTCGAGACAGAAACAGCTCATCACCGAATTGCGGGGCTTAGTAGATGGGCCCAACTGCCAACTGTGCGGCCACAACCACGGAAGCACTGAGGAACTGTTGTCAGCGATTGACCGGCGTATGGACGAAGGCGACCAGATTATTCAGTTAATGGCGCTTGTTTCAACTCAGAGGGAGGCAATTCAGACTCATCGGGAGCAACGACATAATCTGAAGGCCAAACTTAAAAATGACGAAGTGCAACTTAGTCAAATACAAAACCATCGTCAACAACTGGAATCACAACGCGCGGATTGCGAAGCTTCGCTCCTTACGTATGGGCTTTCGCTAACTAGCGAAACGCAGATGCAATTGCAGAATATATATAACCAGGTTTTGGGGGCGGAACTGCATGCTGTGGCTGCTGTGGAATCAGCGAGGCAGTTGTGTGCGGCCGTAGAGAGTGCGCTTGTATCTGCACAAGCCACATATCAATCGATAGAATCGCAACGGCAAGACACCGAGTCCGTACGAAAGGCCGCACTCGAGCGTTTAACGGCTTTACTACACGATGCCAATCGGGGTGCAGTCGACTTTGCCGGTGGTTTGCAACCACTGGTTGATGCAAAGTCTGAATGCGACTTGCAGCGTAGTTTGGCTAGCGCAACTGTTCAAGAAACAGCCAGTCAAGTTAGCCAGCAGAAGGCAATCCATGCGGCAGAAAAGGCGGAAGCTCTCTCTGCTCTCGCTAACGTCCAGCAGCTCGATCAAGATGTAGCCGAACATCAGGCGAGAATTCAATCTGTTCTCGCCGCCCTTTCTGCTGCCAACTTTGGTGAGGATGTATCTCCCGATCAACTACGGCAACAAGTTGATGCCAATGCGGCATTTGAGGTATCGGTATTAAAGTTGCGAGACCGAGTTGCCGAGCTAGAAGTTGCAGTAGACACAGCGGCAACATCAGCGGCTTTCGATAATATTCGCAAGAATATTCAGGCCAATGAGTCTCTCGTTCAAGAAGAAACGGCGCGTGCTCAAAAAGTTCAGCCCTGGATTAGTTACTTCACCGAGGTGAAGAAACTTTTGAGCACTCAACAATCTTACGCAACTAACCACTTCATCAAGGAATATGGCCCTAGAACCGCGGTTATCCAGCAAAGGCTACGACCGGTCTATGGATTCGGCGAAATCGATGTCACGAGTAAAGATTCCGCCATTAGTATTCGAATTCGGCGGAAAGACGATTCTCTGAGACCCACGGACTTTTTCAGTCAGTCTCAAGTCCAGACCCTTGTATTAGGTCTTTTCCTTACCGCGTGCAGTTCGCAGACTTGGTCAGGCTTCTCATCCATCATGATGGATGATCCAGTTACTCACTTTGATGACCTCAATACTTACGCGTTACTCGATCTGATTCTCGGACTGCAAAGCTCTTCGGAGGGGCAGCGACAATTCGTGATATCAACTTGCGACGAGAAGTTATTGCAACTAGCTAGGCATAAGTTCCGCCATTTGGGAGAGGATGCCAAGTTCTACCGTTTCCAAGCTATTGGTGCTGATGGGCCAATGGTCTCTGAACTCTCTGCATAGTGATATGACAACAGCTTGGCGCGAATACCAAGAAAAGGCCGCCGAGTTCTTCCGGCAGGCCGGCATGGATGCTGTAACCAACGCTTCGGTTCTAGGCGTGCGTACGAATCATGATGTGGATATTCTTGTGACGTTCAGACACGTTGGATTCGATGTGACGTGGATTGTGGAATGCAAATACTGGAAAGATCGCGTCTCCAAATTGCATGTTCTGGGATTGAGGACCATAGTTGCGGACCTTGGTGCGGACAAGGGAATTCTGTTAGCTGAAAACGGATTTCAATCAGGCGCAATCGAAGCCGCAAATTTAACAAACGTGCAGGTCACATCACTAGCCGACTTGCAGAGTATTGTGTCGAAGAACATTCGGGCGAGTCGGATGTCGGAAATACATTCTCGCTTAGAACAATGTCGCTTTCGCTACTACGAGATTCCAAAGTCTACTCGTATCGCATTAGGATTACGCCAAGAAGTTGAGGATTTTGGGTACGTGTATTCAGGTTTTATGGCTATGTCGGTCGCTCAAGAGATTATGAGGGTAGTACATTTCAACGTATTCCCTGCCGATTTGTCTGGCTTCAAGATGTATTGGTCAGCCCTAGCGGAAAAGCTTGATTCTGCAGAACAGGCAATGCAGTTAGCGTTGGAAATTGTTGCTGACTTGGAGGATCGGCTGAGCAAATGTGAAGATGCCCTTCGTTAATCTGCTGTTTGTGCCTGAATGGTCGAAGGATCATTAGCTCCGCTCCAATAATATGGAGAGCAGCACAAATAGTCTGCGGTAGGTACGTGCCCTTTCTTTAGTAGCGATCACCACCAGATTCCTTGAAAAATCGTTCGTGCGATCTCATGGGCAGCGGAGCGCCTGCTCGAACGCAAAGCCATTGTTGGGTATAGTCCGCCGGCCCGTGGTTGGTCTGTCTGTGTTCAATCCCCTTGAGCAGCAATCGAGATCCCGTGGAGGCATCGAGCCGCATTTTTTTAAACCCAGCAAAATCTCGCCGTTCTCTCTTTGCTCTCTGCGGCTCGCCAGATGCTGATGATCTGTTCGTCCGTAAATCGCATCTTCATTGAGTTCTCCTCGGCGTTGGCATAAGGAAATCACTTATCCGGTGGCTACAAAATTCGTCTCAGGTCAGGAACACCTCCTGCTTCATCCTGTTGAGACGACGAAGCCTGGCTGGAAAATTTCTACTTTAGATCGGTACTAATTTGGGGGGACGGTCCATGGTATTACTATTATTACGGCGTAAAATTGCAAATAATTCGGAATTGTGGCGTAAGTGGCCTTTCCATCCTTCAAGATATCCTGCCTATTCCGAAGGCAAAGTGGCTGATTTCAATCCGGATCAGGCGTAACCTGATTCGTATGAACCTTCGCTTAACAGGACGGTTTAGCGTGTGGCTCCTAAACGTATAAGCGTCCACCAGAGAGAAAAGATTGAATAGTGATGCCTCCGTAAAGAGGCATCGCAGGAAAAGGCCATTTTTTACGCTGGTAGGCCGGCTGAGACTCATTGCCCAGCATTAGGTTGGCAATCGCTGCCACTACGATATACGGGCGCTTGTTCGACCATGTCGCAGCCTTTGGTAGACGATGGAAGGTGGCTCAAATGGAGAGGGCAAATCTGCGAGCAAATCAAAAAAAATGCTCTGCCACTAAAATTTGGTAATCGCGGCTAAGCAGCAGCATGGCCATTAAGAGGATGGGATGGCGCTGAAAAGTTTTCCTCGGTCATTCCAAAGCTGCCGAGGCGATAAGCCGAGAAAGAATGGCTCTGCTGCGTCTTGTGGCCACCACTCTCCAATTCAGCACGTAAGTTCTATCAACGCAAGAAGGCGAAACGAAACGGCGTCGTTGCCGTCAAGGCTGTAGCACGCAAACTGGCACGTGCCTGCTATCACATGTTAAAGACAGGAGAGCAGTTCTCGATTGAGCGTTGCTTTACGTAAGTTTGGCAACGGCCGGCGAGTCAGGGAAAGGGGCGGACACTGAGCCATCAGAATTGATTGGATGCCGTGCTGTTTGCCATTGCTGTTTGTTTTGGGGAAATGGATCGTCCGGAGTGTGAGCCATAACAGGGCTGGGGCCGCTACACGGCAACCATAGAATTGTCATCAATTGGACACAAGACGGTACCGAGATGCTTTTGGGGCAGCTGAACTGCCAGGGCGGAGATATCAGTCAGAGCTCCGCTTGATTCACATGGGTGACTGGTGCGATTCACGCAACCATACACTGAAGCGAAGGGCTCGAAGCTGCTGCCAACAGAACGCGACCGCAATGGCTTGAAAAAAAGATATCGCGGAACCTCGCGAGTATTGAATTTTCTCCTTTACAGAGAACGGCTAATGGGTGACTCTCTCCATTTGACCCGACTCCCAAAGGCTGCCACGCGGTCATAAGACCCTTCATATCCTAACTCTCGTAAGTCCAGGAACATCTATTTCAGGGGGCCGTCTCTGCTTGCGCGCCTCGACTTTCAGCGCTGAGCCAGGCTGAAAGTCGAGGTGCGCATTCATCTAGGGCATTGGATGATTGCCATGACGATCTCAATTGGATCAGTGATTCGGAATTCTTAGCAAACTAGACGCATAAACGTAAAAATCCCCAGAGTTTCTCCACTGTTCATGTTGTAATTTCAACTAGGCAACCATCAGGTCCGACGACCACAGCTTCGTAAAAATTATCCCCCGTCTTGCGCGGCGCAGCGTGTAACAGTCCGTGTGCTGCGCATCGTTGTGCGAGCATATCCACGGCGGCTTTCGAGCCCAGTGACAGGGCGATGTGGCTCCAGCCTAGGAACTCACCGTCGCCGCACGACTTCAACCATGGTGCACTCATCAGTTCGATCTGGACATCGGTGCCAGCAAGCGTGAGAAATCGCGAGACGAAGCCCGGGCGTCGCTTGCTATGGTAAGCAGGACCGATCTTCGCGTCGAAATAGTGCTGCCAGAACTGTGCAGCCTCATCAAGGTCGCGGGTCCACAAGGCTACATGTGCGATCTTCATGAAGACTCCTTGGCCGGGTTGTTACTGTGGGTGACGCGATAAGCCAGGGCGGGGACTACACACAATAGCACCCCCAGCAAGGCGAAGGACACGGGAAGACTGGCATGTTTGGCAACGAAGCCGATTCCTGCCGGGCCGACCAGGACGCCTGCGTAGCCGATTGTGGAAATCACGGACACGGCCAGGCCTGGAGGCATCGTGCGTTGGCGTCCTGCTAGCCTGAACAAAATTGGAACGATATTGGCGGCCCCGGTGCCGATGAGGAAAAATCCAGCCAATGCCATCCATGTTGCTTCGGCTGCCAGGACCGAACCGATACCCAATACCGCCAACGTACCGCTCCAGAACAGTACGGTGCGGTCACTCCATCGTGCAATCACCTCATCACCAGCAAATCGGGCTGCCAGCATAGCCACGGAAAAGAAGATGTAGCCTGCCCCGCCATGCGACGCCTGGACCAGTCCAGAGTCGGTCAGAAGCACGCCGCCCCAGTCAAGAATGGCTCCCTCCACTAAGAAGGTGACGCCTGCAAGCAAGGCTAGCATCATGACCACACCACGTGGCACCACAAAGAGAGGAGTCCTCTGGGCAGAGTAGACGTTCTTCAGTCTGGGCGATACGAGGAGCATCGCCAGCCCGATGATCAATGCCGCCACACCGGTGCTGGTACCAGTGCTGGCCCCCGCAGAGAGTAACGATGTCATCATTGCGGAGCCAGCAAATCCACCGACGCTGAACATTGCGTGGAAGCCTGACATCAATGGCTTGTGAGCCTCCCGCTCAACTATGACCGCGTTGAGATTGATGGCGACATCCAGGCTGCCGAGCGCGGCACCAAACATCGCCAATGCAATGGCGAGTTCCCATTGGTTGCGCGCCACAGCCAGCACGGGCAAGGTCAGCGACAGTGCCAGGCCGCTCAATACGATGATGGACTTGGTCCCATACCTTGCGCTCAGGGTACCAGTGCCCAGCATGGCAACCACTGAGCCTCCGCCCAGGCAGAGCAGCAGGGCTCCGAGCACACCTTCATCGAGCTGCAGTTCCTGTCTGATGAGCGGCACCAGTGGCGCCCACGCCGCCAGCCCGAAGCCAGCCGCAAAGAAAGAGAGTCGCGTCGCCAGACGCACTCCATCATTATTCGCCAAGGAATCCTCCATCAGGCTGAGCTTGGATAAAGTGATAGACACTGCAAAACGTGCAAATCGAGTACAATTTCAAAATGTATCAAATCGAGCATAATCTTACTCGTATTTTTCAAATTTGTCGAGGAAATGGGCGAAATATATGCAAGAAAATACGGTTTTTGCGCGAAATCGCCACGCAATCATCTTGGAAACGCTCAAAACGGAAGGTCGGGTTTATTGTGCACAACTGGCCAAGCAATTGCAGGTTTCAGAGCACACGGTGCGGCGCGACCTCGAGGAATTGGACAAGGAAGGCATTTGCCGTCGTGTGCATGGGGGCGCGATACACATGCCCTCAGGGGGAGCGGATTTCGCGTCCAGGCTGAGCGAAAGTGCAAACGTCAAGGAAGCCCTGGGCAGGGCATGCGCCTTGCTGCTCAAACCTGGGGCGCTGGTATTCATCGACGCGGGAACGACCAACCTGGCGGTAGCAAACTCGCTGCCGCCGGATGCCGATATCACCGTGGTCACCAACACACCGGCGATTGCCATGGCGGTTATGTCCCATGCGACGGTGAAGCTCATCATGGTGGGTGGGCTGATCGACAACACTGTCGCCGGCGCCTTGGGCGTCACGGCCTTGAACCAGATTCGGAGCATGCATTTCGATCAGTGCGTGCTGGGTGTGTGCGCGCTGGATCTGTTGGCGGGCGCATCCGTGCATGACTATCGGGATGCCGAGTTCAAGCAAGCTCTGGTAGCGCAGAGCGCAGAGGTGATCATGGCTGTCACCGCAGATAAGTTGGCCAGTGTGGCATCCTATCGGATTACGGACTGCCAGCACATTTCGCATCTGGTGGTGCAGGCCGATGAGACCGAGGACAGGGTCACGCCTTTTTCGCAAAAAGGCGTGACCGTTCATCGTGCCAGCATGAACCCGGAGCAGGTGCGGCCAGCAGGGCCGGCGGCTGACTAGGCAGCCTGGTAATACTCGGCGTGGACGTCAGGTTGGCCTGTTTGTCCGCGCATATCGTCTGCGATCTTCTCGGCCATCATGATCACCGGAGCATTGAGATTGCCGCTGACGATCTCGGGCATGATCGACGCATCCACCACCCGCACGTTTGCTACGCCATGAACACGGGCCTGTGCATCAACCACTGCCATGGCGTCGGTTCCCATGCGGCAGGTACAGCTCGGATGGTAGTTGGTGCCGGCATGCTCACGCAGGAAAGCGAGGATATCCTCATCCGAGGTGACGGCCTTTCCTGGCAACACTTCTTCTCCGCGGAAGGGCGCCCATGCGGCTTGGTTGACGATGTGGCGAATCGCCTTGACCGCCGCGATGGCATCGCGCTGGTCCTCTTTGGTCGATAGAAAATTGAAGACAAATTTGGGGGGGGCGAACGGATCAGCGCTGTCTATCCATACTTTGCCGGTGCTGGTTGGTCTCATCAGGCTGAAGAAGTACTGGAAGCCGTTTTCCAGTTTCACATTGCCGTGCTGTATCTCGCCGAGCATCGGAATGAACTCGAACTGGATATTCGGGACCTTGACATCCTCGTGTGTACGAATGAATGCGCCGACTTCAAAGAAATTTGTCGCGCCGAGTCCCTTCTTGAAGAACACCCATTGCATGCCCAACTTAAGCTTGCCCAGCATCGTAAGTTCGGTGGCCGCTGAAACTGGCTGGATTGCCCGATATTGGACTGGCGCTGCAAGGTGATCCTTGAGGCCGACCCCGACCCCAGGCAGATGTTGCACCAGCGGGATTCCCAGTTTAGTCAGCTGTTCTGCATCCCCGATGCCTGACAGCATGAGCAGGTGAGGTGAGTGGATGGCACCAGCACACACCACGGCCTCCTTTGCGACCATGATGTCGAGTTGTTGTTTGCCGTAGGCGACGCGCACCGCGATCGCCCGATTCCCCTCGAAGAGCAGACGCAGGACCTGGGCGCCGGTCCAGACATGCAGATTGTCTCTGGGCTGGGTCGCATGCAGATAGGCACGCGAGCTGCTCCAGCGCAGGCCTTTATGGACGTTACGCTGGGTAATATGCACGCCTTCCTGACGATAGGCATTGTGGTCTTGAACGTATTCCAATCCAGCTTGCTTACCCGCTTCCAGAAACGCCCTGTAGAGTGGATTACGAGCCTTGCAGGTCTCGATGCGCATAGGACCTGTGCCGCCACGATATCGGTTGGCCCCTTGATCGAAGGTTTCGGCCTTTCGGAAGTAAGGGAGGACGCTTGCGTAGCTCCAGCCCTTGTTACCCATCGCTTCCCAGTTATCGTAATCCCAGGGATTGCCTCTGACCCAGTTCATGCCGTTGATCGACGACGATCCTCCCAGTACCCGCCCACGCGCTTCGTAGATCTTGCGGCCGCCCAGTTCCGGCTCCGGTTCCGAATGCAGGTACCAGTTGTATTTGTCATTCATCAGTGGAAACCCCAGTGCCGCAGGCATACGGATCACGGTGGCATTATCCTTCGGACCCGCTTCGATCAGAAGCACCTTCTGGATGCCGTCCTCGGCCAGGCGCGCAGCCATGACGCTCCCGGCAGAGCCGGAGCCAATGACAACGTAGTCGTACTCGGCGGCAATGGCTCGCCCGTGAATGTCCTTCATGCATATCCTCCAGAGATACTGAATATCTTGAAAATTACTTGTTTGTCTTCCACAAATCGCTGAGCGTGAATCCGGTCGGGAAGGGATCGGATGCGTCAAGCACATATTGGTGGAAACCGGTGATCCACGCGTTGCCGGTGATGGCCGGGCGGATGCCAGGAAGTCCACCCACCAACAGGGTTTCCTCGATGACACCGGTGAATTCGCTGCCGATGATGGAGCGGTGAGTGAATTTTTCGCCTACGCCGATCTGACCGCGCGCATGCATCACTGCCAGGCGCGCACTGGTACCCGTTCCACAAGGGGAGCGATCCAGTCGCCCAGGGGAGACGATGACGCCGTTGCTCGACATGGGACCATCAGGGCCTTGTTCAATGGGGCCAGCAAATAGCGTCTGGTTGATCGTGTGAATGTCGGGATTTTCCGGGTGGACCGCCGGTAATTGCTGGGCCGCAGCGGCTTTGATGGCCTCTCCTATTTCCACCATCCTGGCCGCCTCGTCGGGCTTCACGGAAAATCCCAACGCAGCCGCGTCCACGATTACATAGATCATCCCGCCATAGGCGACGTCGACCTTGAGCGTTCCCAGTCCTGGTACCTCGATATGCTGGTCCAGGCCAAACACGAAGCAGGGGACATTGGAGAACTTGACGCTGACGCATTTTCCACCCTGGCAATGTGCGCGTGCCCGTACCAGGCCACCAGGCGCTTCCAGGGTGACGTCGGTGTAGGGTTCCTGCATGGGAATCATCCCGGTTTCCAGCAGCGCCGTCACGGTACAGATGGTGTTGCTGCCGGACATGGGGGGATAGAACTGGGACTCCATAATGACGAAGCCGGCGTCGGCCTCTGGATGGCAGGGCGGCAGCACCAGGTTGACGCATTGGGTGACACTGCCGCGCGGCTCCTGCAGGAGGAACTTACGCAATTCATCGGAGTGCTTTTCCAGGTAGCTCATCTTCTCGAACACCGACTTCCCGGGTACATCCCTGACGCCACCTACGATGACGTCATTGCGCTCGCCCCCAGTGTGTACTCCCACTACATTGACCATTCGTTTCAGATTCATGTGTCTTACCTCAAATAGGTACCTGCCCGAAAGACAAGCTCAATTATGGAACATCAAAATGTAATTGATTACATTATATTGGCGAAATTATTTTGTCACCTATTATTTTTTTACCTCAGATCACATTTCCTGAGCCATTTCATGCTCGTTCGGTCAATGCTTCTGCGTTTGTAGGATGTGCAGGCGGAAATCCGGTTCGACGCTTGCAATCCCTTATCCAGCAGGATTTCGGATAGTTTGCAAAGATCCGACATCTTTTGATTTTGCACTGCAGCGAAACAGAATGAGGCGGCGTCGCACCAGATCGAGGCATGCCGCCCGTCTACGGTGCGCAATCGCGGAAAAAGCCATCCATCAAGTGGTGCATTAGTGTAGGAAAAGGGTGGTATGAATCGTGCTAAGGTGTAATCGATTACTAAAATTGGTTGTAGATTGTTGTTGTTGGGAAAGATGTGGTCGCGGATTTCTGGGGGGATGATGATGATTTGCCCTATTGCTGGTGGTTTCATGACGCACCACGGCATGGAAATTTGGAATCTTCTCTTGTAATAGAAATGTAATTGATTACAATCTGTTGACCTTCGAGAGGTGGGGCGTTTCAGCCCAATGACAACAATCTCGCGCTGGCTCGCCGATGGGGCTGCAGTTGAATAAGTGTGTGAGGAGAAAACGTGGATATCGAAAGCAGAAGTATTGAGTTCATCCCGGAGAATGAACGCTACGGCGACGCCCGTCGCCTGTTTACCATCTGGTTCAGTGCCAACATGCAAGTCACCACCCTGGTGGTGGGCACATTGGGGGTGGCGGCAGGATTGAGCCTGGGATGGACTCTGGTCGGCATCATCATTGGCACGATGATCGGTACTATTTTCATGGCCGGCCATTCTGCGCAAGGTCCGCACCTGGGGATTCCACAGATGATCCAGAGCCGGGCTCAGTTCGGTGTATTGGGTGCGGGAATTCCGTTGCTCATCGTCGTGCTTTCCTACATCTTGTTCACCGCCGCCAATGCCGTGGTGATGCGCGACTCGATCAAGTCGGTGTTTCCGATGACTGACAACGAAGCCATCATTGTTTTCGGGGCTGCCACGCTTGTTATCGCCTATGTGGGTTACGAACTGATCCACAAGATGGGCGTATTGATGTCGGCCATGTCCGGTCTGATTTTCGCCGGCGCCGCATATTTGATCTTCCAGACCCCGGGGGCGGTCAAGTGGAACGCTGAGGGGTCACACTTTGTCAATGGCGCGTTCATGTTGGTCGTCGCCCAGTCCGCTTCATGGACCCTGGGATTTGGTCCGTACGTGGCAGACTATTCTCGTTACCTGCCCAAGAATATCTCCACCCGCGAGACCTTCTGGTATAGCTACCTCGGTAATGCCATCGGCGCCATGCTGGTGATGATGCTGGGTGCTGTCTTGGCCACCGGTATCGCCGATATCACCAAGGATCCGGGAACGGGTGTGGCCAACCTGTTCGGTGACTGGTCGCGTCCGGTGCTGTTCTTCATCGTACTGGGGGTGTTGGAAATCAATGTTCTGAACCTGTACAGCGCCTACATGTCCACGGCTACAATCTTCACCGGCTTTCGCGGTATGGTCAGAGTCGGGCGGCTCACCAAGCTGGTCGCGATGACTGTGATCGCTGTTCTGGCTACGATCATCGCTATCGTCACTCAGTACAAGTTCAACGATTACTTCTCCGATATTCTGGTCGCGCAGATCTATGTGCTCGTGCCCTGGAGTGCCATCAACCTGGTCGATTTCTATCTGGTCCGCCATGGACAGTACAGCGTCAAAGACATGTATTGCGAGGATGGAATTTACGGTCGCTATAACATCAAGACCTTGTTCATCTTCCTTGTGTCCATCCTGCTCCAGCTGCCTTTCATGGACCTTTCGTTCTATCACGGCTACTTCGCCATCAGGATCGGCGCAGATGTGAGTTGGATCCCCAGTCTTCTTGTCCCGGCGGTTCTCTACTACTTTGCCAACCGTCGACACGTGGTGCCCAGTGAGGTTCGCCTGAAGCCGCTCTAACTTTCTAATTTCTCAGTGCCGCAATGTTCGCGTTAAGTCGCGAGGGATGGTTGTACCCCCAAAAAAGCAAATTCCAGTTGGTATTCAACATTTGTAGTTCCTTTGGAGAGGAAAAATGAAACACAGTGTATTGATTGATGGCTCGGCGATGTCGTTGTCTGCGATTGCAGCGGCGGTTCTGTTTGCGGTTACTGCAGTTCCTGCGCAGGCTGCAGATGCGGACCAGCTGGGTAGCCAACTCACCCCCGTGGGCGCTGAACCGGGACCCAACAAGGATGGCAGCATCCCCAAGTGGGAGGGGAAGGATGTGCCGCAGGCTGGCTGGGCGCAAGGAAAGTACCGCGGTGATTACTGGGCGCACAAGGGCGAGAAGCCCCTGTTCTCGATCGATGCATCCAACGTGGATAAGTACGCGGACAAATTGACCCCGGGGCAGGTCGAACTGATCAAGAAGACCAAGGGCTACAAGATGGATGTGTACCCGACGCATCGCAATTGCGGCTTCCCCGAGTGGGTCAACGAAAACACGAAGAAGAACGTCGGCTTTGCGAAGCTGGCCGATAACGGCTACGACATCAAGGACGCGTATCTGCCTGGTGTTCCCTTCCCGATTCCGGAGAACGGCGCGCAGGCAATCTGGAACCACAAATTGCGTTACACCGGTATCGGCTGGGAAATCCCGCAGGTCCGTTCGCTTGCATCGCCGCGCAAAGGCTCCAACGAGTGGATCGATCTGAGGGCGTACCAGATCTTCTACTATCCTTGGGGTGGCAAGGGCAGCAAGAAAATCAGTGAGCTGCCGCCGCAGGACTCGATGACCTTCTTCAAGTACGAATCGCCAGCGGCATTGGCGGGGCAGGCCGCAATTCTGAACACGGCATACAACGCTGACTCGGAGTCGTTCTACTACTTCCCCGGGCAGCGTCGGGTGCGTCGACTGCCGTCGTATTCCTATGATG
The DNA here is from genome assembly GCF_004367745.1 of Herbaspirillum huttiense. GTDB lineage: Bacteria > Pseudomonadota > Gammaproteobacteria > Burkholderiales > Burkholderiaceae_D > Herbaspirillum > Herbaspirillum huttiense. The sequence continues at coordinate 5,226,267 of NZ_CP037993.1, read as the reverse complement.
CACCGTCCATCGGATGGGAAAGCGAATATCCGGTCGACATCATCTCCGGCTATTACGGCCGCATCGACCGCTTCGATTGGAAGCTGGTGGGCAAGAAGGAGATCTACATCCCCTATAACGATTTCGCCGCCTATGATTTCCGCAAAGAGGCCGATGAGGCGTTCAAGCCCGATATGCCCGAAAAGAACGGTCATCGCTATGAGCTGCACCGTGTATGGGTAGTCGAGGGAACGGTGAAGAACGGTGTGCGTCACAGCGCCCCCAAGCGCCGCTTCTACCTGGACGAAGATACCTGGAGCCTGGTCGTGGCCGACGACTACGACGCCAAGGGCAATCTGTGGATGGTGCGCGAAACAGAGATGATCCCAGCTTGGGATGCCAACAATGCGTGCATGTTCTCGGCTTTCGTGAACTACAACCTGGTCACCGGTCGCTATATCACGGACCAGCAACCAGTGGGCTCCCACAAGGATGTCAAGTTTTTCGCCGAGCCAGGAAACAACCGTGCATTGAAACCGGACTTCTATACACCTGAAAACCTGCGTTCCCTGAGCGAACGCTAACCAGGCAATCACTTCGTCGAGTTGCAACAGTGGGACATGTCAACCAGACATGCCCCCTGGGCAGACTCATCCTTAAAAAATAAAGCAAGCGCGGGGAGGTAATGATGATGTTCAATAAGAAAATCTTGGTCGCCAGCTTGGGTATTGCGTTCAGCAGCGGCGCCCATGCATTCACGTTCGAAAATGAATCGATCAAGGGTTCGTTTGATTCGCAGATCACGTTCGGCTTTGCCAAGCGTGCCGGCTCCCAGGATTGTTCTCTGGTCGGCGATCCGGGTACCAGCTGCAATCCGAGCTCCACGCCGGGGCAGTGGACCGTAGGTGACGATGGTAACCAGAACTACAACAAGGGAGACCTGTTCTCCCTCTCCTTGAAGGGCACCCATGAGTTGCTGCTGCAGTTCCCGGATCAATGGAAGTTTCTGGCCCGCGGCAGCTGGCTGAAGGATTTCCGCGCCGATGATACGCGCAAGACGCAACTGGCAGACGATGCCAAGAATCAGCTGACCGCCGATGTTCGTCTGCTCGATCTTTGGGTCAGCAAGGAATTCGATCTCAACGGCAGGACCGCGCGGGTGCGCCTGGGTAATCAGGTGATCAGCTGGGGCGAAAGTATCTTCCTGGCGGGTGGTATCAATTCCACCAACGCCTTGGATCTGCAAAAGCTCAATATTCCCGGCACGCAGCTCAAGGAGGCGGTTCTTCCGGCTCCCATGATCAGCTTCGCTACGGGGCTGGGTAGTGGTTTCAACATTGAAACCTATTATCAGTTTGGTTGGAATGCAAACCGGCTGGCACCTGTAGGCAGCTATTTCAACGCCGGCGACCAGTTTGGCAAGGGTTGGCAGAATGGCCAAGTCAATGGCGCGGCCGTCGCTACCACCAGCGACTACGAGCACAAGCCGAAGAACAGTGGGCAGTATGGCGTGGCGCTGCACTACAAGCCAGCTGATACCCAGCTCGATGTGGGCTTCTATGCGATGAACTATCACGACAAGATGCCCAATGTCCTGATCAACAACACGACCGGGGCGACGGAGCTGGAATATCTGCAGAATCGCAAGCTGTATGGCGTGAGCATGAATTTCCCGTTGGGTAACTGGTCCATCGGCAGCGAATTGAGCTATCGCCCGAAGGACGCGATCGCGTTGTCGCCAGTGGCGGGAACCTGCGGTGCCGGTGCTGCAGAGGTCTGCCACCTTTCCACCGATGCTCAACGCTATCAGTTGCATCTGACGGCGCAGCTGCAACTGACTCCAGGTGACAACAAGCCGATTCTGGATGCACTGGCAGCCGATACCGCCTATTTCACAGCCGAAGCGGTGGCTATCAAGTATCCCGGCGTGAACAAGAGCAACCGTTACACCATTGGCGGCGTCACCTATGGTCCGAGTGCAGGTGGTTTGCCGTGGTTGGATGACAGCGGTGGTACGGCCTCATCCAACATTACCGGTGTACAGGGAACTTCCACCTCTACAGGGGCGATCTTCGACTTCAACTGGACCTACGACAGCAAGCTCATCTCCGGTTGGCAGGTGACACCTGGCGTGACGTATTTCCGTGGCCTGAGCGGGTACACCCCGAACGTGTACGGAAACTTCATGAAGGGTGCCGGATCGGCCAACTTCTACGTGCTGTTCAACCAGAACCCGCCTACCTGGCAGGCTGGCCTGAATTTCACGACTTTCTTTGGAAATTCGACCGCACAGCCTTTGCGTGATCGTGCGTTCTTCGGCGGTTTCATCACCCGGAATTTCTAAGATGGCTCGCCCTGCCGGTTTCCCTGGAGGAGTCGGCAGGTCGGCCGGTGCAGGATGAAGTGCCTCAAGCGATTAGTGATTAAAGGATTGGTATGTTGATGAAGCTGGTAGCGACGCTGGAGAAATTCTTCTTCGGCCATCGCAAATTGACATTGGGGGGCATCGGGCTGTTTACCGCTGTGATGGCCGTATTTGCATTGCAGCTACGCATGGACGCCGGCTTTGAAAAGCAGATGCCGATCGGCCATGAGTACGTACAGACATTCCAGAAATATCAGAGTGATTTGCTGGGAGCCAACCGCCTGACCATCGTCGTCAAGCCGAGGACCGGATCGATCTGGACCCAGGAAGCGTTGAAGAAGCTCTATGACGTCACCCAGGCAGTGGTTTATCTGCCCAATATCGACCGCGCGGGGGTGCAGTCGCTGTGGACTCCCAACAGTTATGTCAATGAAATCACTGAAGAGGGCTTTCGCGCAGACCCGGTGATTTCCGGTACGATCACCCCCGACAACCTGACCCCCGACATCATCGGCACTATCGAGCGTGCTACCAGTCAGGGTGGCTTCGTGGGAACACTGGTGTCCCGGGATCAGAACAGCGCCATGATCACCGCGGAGATCAATGAAGTCGACCGGGACGGGAAGAAGCTGGATTACATCGCTTACAACCATATCCTGGAAGAACAGATCCGCAAGAAGTTTGAGGATGACAAGTTCGAGATTCAGATCATCGGCTTTGCCAAGCAGATTGGCGATATCGCTGATGGCGCCAATGGCGTGCTGGTGTTCTGCGGTATCGCCCTGCTGCTGACGGCAGTGGCGATTTACTGGTATTGCCATTCGATCCGGTTCACGCTGTTGCCGATCACCTGTTCGTTGACGTCACTGATCTGGCAGTTCGGCACGCTCAAGCTGTTGGGCTTCGGCCTGGATCCACTCGGCGTGCTGGTGCCATTCCTGGTGTTCGCCATCGGTGCATCGCATGGCGTGCAGCAGATCAACTATATCGTCCGCGAGCTTTCCCATGGCAAGACGTCCATGCAGGCGGCGCGCTCCAGCTTCACCGGATTGCTCATTCCAGGGACGCTGGCGCTGATCACGGCCTTCGTCTCGTTTATCACCCTGATCCTCATTCCCATTCCGATGGTGCGTGAGCTGGCCGTGACCGCCTCCATCGGCGTGGCCTACAAGATCGTGACGAACTTGATCATGCTGCCGGTGGCCGCCTCATGCTGCCAGTTCACCACGGATTATGCGCAAAAGGCGATGGCCAAGCGCGAACGTCGTTCGCAATGGCTGGTTGCGCTGGCACACATTGCCAAGCCGCGCAATGCCATTTTGGTCTTTTCCATCGCACTGGTCGTGTTTGCCCTGGCCGCCTGGCAAAGCCGTGACCGGGTGATCGGCACGCTGCAGGCAGGCGCATCGGAGTTGCGTGCGGACGCGCGATTCAACAGAGATGCCGTTTCCATCTCCGGCAACTATGACATGGGACTGGACTGGCTCAGCGTAGTTTTTGAAGCGGCTCCGGAGTCTTGCGGCAATGTTGCCCTGGGAGACTATCAGGATGAGTTCGTCTGGCGCATGCAGAGTGTACCGGGCGTCATTTCGGTGTCCTCCTATGCTGGCCAGTTGCGCACCTTCAATGAAGGCTATAACGAGGGCAATCCCAAGATGGCGGTGGTTCCCATTGATGCCGGCAACTATGGCGGATTGAGTGCGGAAATCGGTCGTATCCGTGGTTACATGAACAAGGATTGCAGCATGACTGCGGTCCACTTCTATCTGGCGGACCACAAGGCCACGACCATCAGCAAGGTGATCGATGCGGTCAAGCAGTTCCGTAAGGACCATCCCGCGCCCGGTATCACCATTCGGCTGGCTGCCGGCAACGCTGGTGTAATGGCAGCGATCGACGATGAAGTCGAACGCAGTGAGCTGCCCATGATGATCTACGTGTATGCCGCCATTATCGTCTTGGTATTCTTTGCCTATCGCGACTTCCGTGCCGTGCTGGCTTGCTGTCTGCCGCTGGCGGTGGGGACCTTCATTGGCTACTGGTTCATGAAGGAGCTGCAAATCGGTCTGACCGTGGCCACGCTGCCGGTGATGGTGCTGGCCGTCGGCATTGGCGTGGACTACGCCTTCTACATTTACAACAGCCTGCAGCAACACATGTCCCGCGGACTGTCGATCAGCGCCGCTTTTGAAAAATCCATCGTCGAAGTCGGGATGGCGACCATTTTCACGGCCATCACACTGGCCATCGGCGTGGCGACATGGGCCTTCTCGGACCTGAAGTTCCAGGCTGACATGGGCAAGCTGCTGGCCTTCATGTTCATCGTCAATCTGATCATGGCCTTGACCGCATTGCCTGCGCTGGCGGTCGTCCTTGAAATGATCTTCCCTCGCCGCGGCCCTGTGAAGGCCCCGGGATTGATGGCTCACCACTGAGAAATTGCTATGTCGAAGAAAATTATTCATCGTCTGTCGGCGCGCTCCCTGCTGCTCGCGGCGTGCATCTCCATGCCAGCCATGTTGGCCTTTGCCCAACAGCCGGCAGCCACGGCAGGGGGTGTGTCGATGCGGCCAGCTGCTATCACTGCGGTTGCTACGTCGGCCTCCATATTGAGCGTGACGCATGCTGGTCAGCGCTTGGTCGCGGTCGGCGACCACGGCGTCGTACTGCTTTCCGATGATGATGGCAAGAGCTTCCGTCAAGCCAAGAGCGTACCGGTGAGCGTCACCCTGACCGGCGTGAGTTTTGCCGACCAGAGCAACGGCTGGGCCGTCGGACAGTGGGGCGTGATCCTCCACACGACCGATGGTGGGGAGACCTGGCAACTGCAGCGCTCCGATACGGCGGTAGACCAACCGTTGTTCTCGGTTTATTTCAAGAACAAGACCGATGGTGTGGCCGTCGGTTTATGGTCGCTGGTCCTGGAGACGCGCGACGGCGGGGCCAGTTGGAACGTGAAGAACCTGCCGGCCCCTCCGGATGGGGGCAAGGCTGACCGCAATCTCTACAAGATCTTCGCCAACGCAAAAGGTGACCTGTTCGTTGCCGCCGAGCAGGGTATCGTGCTGCGCTCCACCGATAGCGGTGATCACTGGAGCTACCTCAAGACCGGCAACAAGGGCTCGCTGTGGAGCGGTGTGGCACTGGGCAATGGCAGCTTGATCGTCGGTGGTCTGCGTGGCGCGCTCTATCGCAGCACCGACAATGGCGATACCTGGGTGGCTCTCGATTCTGGCACCAAGAGTTCGGTGGTGGATCTTGCGGGCCGTGGCAACAATGCCGTGGCCGTGGGGCTGGACGGTACGGTGCTGGAGATCAACGGGGATACCGTCAAGCCCAGCCAGAGGGATGACCGGTTGCCGCTCACGGCGGTGACACAGGCCGGCGATGGCCGCACGGTGATGTTCTCGAAAAAGGGTGTCGTCGACTCTGCAAGCGTCAGTCGGTGATGCGCGGCGATCGCATGCTGTCATCGCGCTTGCGCGCACTGCCTGCGGCTGGTACCAAGGTGAGTTTCTGGCAAAGCCTGAGCCTGCGCACCAGGTTGCTGTGCGTGGTCTTGTCCACCGGTCTGCTGGGCATGGCCGGTGGCGTCTGGGTGCTGACCACTGCCGTGGCGTCGCTGCAGCAACAGCATCTAAATCGCTACGCCGAGCAACTGGCTAGCAACCAGAGTACACAGATCGAAAGCAAGTTGAGCAATGCCCTGCGGACGGCGCGGGCCACGGCCGATGCCTTGATCACACTCAAACAGAGCAAGCTGGCTACGCGCGCGTTGGCTGACGCGCTGCTCATACAGCAGGTCAGCAGCAATCCTGAGTACCTGGGGATGGCAACGGCCTGGGAACCGGATGCGTTCGATGGGCAGGATGCGGCTCACGTCAATGACGACGATAACGCCAGGGCCATCAACGGACGCTATGCCTCGGCGGCATCCTGGAACGCGCAACGCCAGATCTGGCTTGAGCATATCGGCAGCTTCGAGCGGCCGTCCGATCCCGCCGGTGGTGTCTGGTATACCGGCCCGAAGCAAAGCGGGCGTGCCATCCTGGTCGAACCGTACACCTATCCCATCGACGGTAAGACGATCATGATGACCACCGTCGCGGTTCCGATAGTGCTCAACGGACGCTTCCTGGGAGTCGTCACGGTCGACTATGCGCTGGATACGCTGCAGGACTTCCTGGGGAAGGAGCATCCCTATGGCACTGGTTACGTCCGGCTCTATTCTGACCAGGGAACGCTCATCGCCTATCCCGACGCGAGCAAGCTGGGAAGCCAGATCGCCGTCAGGCGGGATCCTGCACAGGAACGCATCGATAGTGCACAGGATCCCTACCTGGGTCAGGCCGCCTTCCTGGTGCGCTCGCCGGTGCGCCTTGCCAATACCGATAATGCCTGGTGGCTGGAGGTGGTCGCTCCGGAAGAGCAAGTGTTCAAGGAGGTCCGGTCCATGCGGAAGAACGCCATTTGGCTGGGCGTGTTGGCCTTGGGAGGGGTGGTGCTGATGTTGATTTTCGCCATTGGACGAATGGTGATCCGCCCCCTTGGGGGCGAGCCTGCCACAGCGGCCGCCATCGCCACCCGGATTGCCGCCGGTGACCTTGTGCACGAGCCGCTGGCAGACAAGGAGGTGCCCGGAAGCCTGTTGGCCGCCATGAGTGTGATGCGCAGACAACTGGTATCGGTGGTTACTCGTATCAATGAGATCGGCAAATCGGTGGCGGCCAGTGCCTCGGAGATGGCAATGGGCAATCATGATCTTTCCAGACGGACCGAGGAGCAGGCTACGGCCCTGGAGCAGACCTCCAGTACCCTTGCGGAGCTTGCCCAGACCGTACGGAGCAATGCCGAGGATGTCCAGCGCGTGCAGAAGATGAGCGCCGGGGTGGTGGACATGTCCAAGAGCGGTGCCGTTGCGGTAAATCTGGTCGTGCAATCCATGCAGGAGATGGTGGATAGTGCTCAAAAGATGGCGGCCATGATCGAGCAGATCGAGGCGATTGCGTTTCAGACTAATATTCTTGCGTTGAACGCAGCGGTGGAGGCAGCCCGGGCCGGCAGCCAGGGGCGCGGCTTCGCGGTGGTGGCTACCGAAGTGAGGGCGCTGGCGCATCGCAGTTCGACGGCGGCCAGGGATATCGCTTCGCTGATCCAGGGTTCGGCCCAACGCAGTGAACACGGTATGCTCTCGGCACGCCATGCCAGTTCAGTCATCGATCGGCTGGCCTTGTCCATGGCCGAAGTTGGCAGTGTGATCGCCGGCATCGCCGAAGCCTGTGAGCAGCAGAGCCAGGATATCTCCGGAGTGAACAAGGCGGTGGCCCACCTCGATGACATGACCCAGCGCAATGCCGCGTTGGCAGAGCAGACCACGGGAGTGGCACTATCGATGGAGCAAAATGCCAAGCAACTCGAGCAGGCCATGGCCGCATTCCAGTTGGCCCGCTGAGCTGGTGCCAGCGGCACGATAGCGCCGCACCGATGTCCCGCCCTTGCTGTCGTCACATGTGAAGATGGCCTCATCAGAATCGATGAGGCCATCTTTTTTTGCTGCGTCTGTGTGAGGGGATCTACTCAGGCAACCGTATTGGGAAGCAGCGGTGAACGCTTGCCCAGCTTGATGAATGTCGATTTGACCTCGGTGTATTCGTGCAAGCCTTCCAGGCCATTCTCGCGACCGATACCGCTTTCCTTGAATCCACCAAAGGGAAGTTGCGGGGATGTCTCGAGGAAGGTGTTGACGAACACCGTGCCACTGAGCAGGCGCTGGGAGACGGATATGGCCTTGTCGATGTCCTTGGTCCAGACGCCGTTACCAAGGCCATAGTTGGTATCGTTGGCCAGGGTGATGGCTTCTTCCACGGTCTGGAAGGTGGTGACGGTGAGCACCGGGCCGAAGATCTCTTCGCGGAAGATACGCATCTCTGGCGTGACATCGCTGAAGATCGTCGGCTCCACGAAGAATCCCTTGTCCAGTCCGCCGCTCGTCACGCGCTGGCCTCCGGTCACCAACTTGGCACCTTCTTCCTGTCCGATCTGGATGTAATCCAGCACCTTTTTCATGTGTGCCTCGTGGATCAGGGCACCGACATCGGTACGATCATCCAGTGGCAGACCCACCACCACACGACGAGTGCGCGCCGCCAGTTTTTCCACAAAGTCAGCGGCTACCGATTCCTCGATCAGCAGGCGGGTGCCGGCTACGCATTCCTCGCCCTGGTTCAGGATCGTACCAAACAGCACGCCATCCAGAGCTGCCTCGAGATCCGCGTCGGCAAACACCACATTGGCGGCCTTGCCTCCCAGTTCCAAGGCGACTCGCTTGACCGAATCGGCGGCATTGCGCGCGATGCGCTTACCGATGTTGGTGGAGCCGGTGAAGGACAGCATGTCGATCAGCGGATGGGTGGACATGGCTTCGCCCACCGCTGCGCCGGTACCCGTGACCACGTTGATGACGCCGGCCGGGATTCCGGCTTCCTTGGCCAGGGCCGCGATTTCGAGCGCGGTGCCCGAGGTCAGCTCGGACGGCTTGATCACGACAGTGCAACCGGCGGCCAAGGCGTAGGGCAGTTTCTGGAACAGTGTCACGAGCGGGAAATTCCACGGGACGATCATCCCCACCACACCGCGTGCTTCGCGGGTGACCAGGCCAAGCTTGTCTTCACCCAGATGGTTGAAGGCCTCGCCGCCCAGCGACCACGCCAGGGATGCGGCGTAGCGTGTCAGATCGGCTGACGCAGCGACTTCACCGCGTGCATAGCGGATTGGCTTGCCGACTTCCTCGGCCTCGATGCGGGCGAGTTTCTCGGCGTCGCGTTCAATCAATGTCGCCAGGTTGTTGAGCAGACTGGCACGCGTGCTGCTGGCAAGGCGCGACCAGGAGCGGTCGTCGAAACGTGTACGCGCCGCGCGCACTGCCAGGTCCAGATCGTGTACGTTGCCGCAGGCGAAGCTGGCCAGCTTCTCGCCCGTGGCCGGCGAGTGGCGATCGATGGATTCTCCGCTGCCGGCAGATCTCCACTCGCCGTTAATCCAGAGGTCATAGCGACGTGTCATATTGCTCTCCTGTAATCGATTACTTTAAATTTTGTTAAAAATGCCAATCTCGACATCGACGAAAAATGGCGGAAAACCACATCGCTAGCGTGGCCAGGCATCTCGTTGGTGTCCAGTTGGCGGGGAATTACTAAAACCGGAATATGGGATCAAGCTATTACCCTGAAAACTTTACAGCAAATTGATCCAAATTTCAGTAACTAATTTTTGTGCCGTGTATGATAAGAGCATTGAATGGCCTATGGAGTGCACACTTTTGTCCTGATGAAACATGTCAGGCGCGTGAAATGGGCCTTGTTGAGCTTGTTTTTCTACTTTATCGCTCTGGAGTTGAAGTTTCAGCGGGGTAGCAAGTGAAAGTAATCGTTTTCGGAAAAATTGGATAGAGGAATCATCATGGAAAGTGACCCGACGGGTGTGCCAGTCAAGAAAGCGACTCGCCGAAAGGCCTTGGCGAACGCAGATGCGCCGCGACAAAAGGTTAATGTCAGCGATGTGGCCAAGGCCGCGGGCGTCTCAGTGGCAACCGTATCCCGGGCTTTGAACTTGCCCCATCTGGTGCGGGACGAAATGCGTGAGCGCGTGACTGCTGTAGCCAAGAAGATGGGCTACAGTATCAACCCCTCTGCCAAGGCGTTACGCTTGCAGAAGACGCACATCATCGGTGCAGTCATTCCGACCCTCGATTACGCCATGTATGCCCGCATGATCCACAGTTTCGAAGAGCAGATGACCGCAGCCGGCTACAACGTATTCGTACTGACGACCGGGTTCGACAATGGAAACATGTGCGAGACGGTACGCCGTCTGGTGGATCGGGGGGCGGAAGCATTGCTGCTGGTTGGCCGTATCGACGATGAGGCCTTGCGCGAGTACCTGATCGAACGTGGACTGCCCTGTGTGACCACTTATTCTTATACCGAGGACGAGCAGATTCCCTCAATCGGCTTCGATAATTATCATGCCACCAAGCAGGTAGTCGAATTTCTGCTGAAGATGGGGCATCGCCGCATGGCGATGATCGCTGGTCCTACCAAAAACAACGACCGTCAACAGTCTCGTATTGCGGCGTTCAAAGATACGCTGGCGGCTCATGGCGTGAGCGAGGACGACTGGTTCATTGTGGAAAAAAGCTACAACTCGGCCGTGTTTCGCGGCGGTGAGGCGATACGGCAAATTCGCAGCGAATTTCCGCAGGCTACTGCCGTCGTGTGTAACAGTGACATCTTCGCCTTCAGCGCCATGGCTGAATGCCGGCGCCTGGGGTTGAGGGTGCCCGAAGACATCTCCATCTCCGGTTTTGACGACGATGACTATGCCACCATCTTCTCGCCGGCCCTGACCACCGTTGCAGTGCCTGCAGTGGAGATGGGGCAGCACGCTGCCCAGGCTCTTCTGGCGGCCCTGGAACTAAAGACCAAGGTATTGCCGATGCGGCTCGATACCAAGCTGGTCGTGCGCGATTCGACCTCGGTCGCAGCTTCCTGAGCCGCCCGCCATGTTGGCGCGCCTCGGCAGCGCCGATGCGCGCCATTTTTGTTCATCCGGCAAGCGGCCTGTCCAAATTGGCGGTTTGTATGGAAGGCTGGGTCAGGACTTCCGGGCGAAGAATCCTGGCCAGCTCGTTGGCTGTGAGTAAGCCTTCCTCCAGCACAATATCTGCCACGCTGCGGTTCTCGGCCAATGCGCGCTTGGCAATCCGTGTCGCATTGGTGTAGCCGATATACGGGTTGAGTGCAGTTACGATGCCGATGGATCGGGTTACGCTATCCAGCAGATGCTGGCGATTGGCGGTGATGCCACGGATGCATCTGCTGGTCAGCGTGCGGCATCCCGCCTCCAGATGGGCGATGCTCTTGAACAGGCTGTGCGCGATGATCGGCTCGAAGGCATTGAGCTGCAGTTGTCCGCCCTCTGCGGCCAGGGTGACGGTGATGTCGTTGCCGATGACTTCAAAGGCGATCTGGTTCACCACTTCCGGGATCACCGGATTGACTTTGCCAGGCATGATGCTGGAGCCGGCTTGGCGGGGTGGCAGGTTGATCTCGCCCAGCCCGGCACGGGGCCCGGAGGAGAGCAGGCGCAGATCGTTGCAGATCTTGGAAAGCTTCACGGCGACGCGCTTGAGTACCCCTGACAATTGGACGAAGGCGCCGACGTCCTGGGTCGCCTCAATCAGATTGGCGGCGGTGACGAATTCAAGACCGGTAAGTGCATTGAGATGACGGCATACCTTGAGCGCATAGTCGGGGTGAGCATTGATGCCGGTCCCGATGGCGGTGGCGCCCAGGTTGATCTCACGCAACAATGCTGCTGCCTCGCGCAGGCGCTCCTGATCTTCGGAAATCATTACCGCATAGGACGCAAACTCCTGGCCCAGCGTCATCGGCACCGCATCCTGCAATTGGGTGCGCCCCATCTTCAGCACATCGTTGAACTCGACAGCTTTGTCCTCACAGGCATTACGCAGTTCGGTCATGGCTAAGACGAGGCCCGCGATCATGCGCTGCAGGGCGACCTTGATGGCCGTGGGGTAGACGTCATTGGTACTCTGGCTCATGTTGACGTCTTCGTTAGGGTGGAGGTGTGCATACTCGCCGCGCTGATGGCCGCCCAGTTCCAGGGCCCGATTGGCGATTACCTCATTGGCGTTCATGTTGGTGGAGGTGCCTGCTCCGCCCTGGATGGCATCGATGGGGAATTGCTCGTGCAGAGCGCCGTTGCAAACTTCCTGGCAGGCCAGAACGATCAGCTCTGCCTTGCGTGCGGGCAGCAGGCCTAGCTCCTGGTTGGCCCGCGCCGCCGCCGCCTTGATCTCTGCCAGTGCTTTGATGAACTCGGGATACTGCGAGATGGCAACTCCGCTGATGGGAAAGTTCTCCATGGCGCGTAGGGTATGCACCCCGTAGTAGGCGTGAGCGGGTACTGCCAGATCGCCCAGCAGGTCATGTTCGATGCGTACGGTTTCGGTATTTTCCATTTCTTTTTTCTCCACATGATTGTTCGGGGCCCTGATGGTGGGTCCGATCGGTTGCCAGCCAGGCTCAGACATCGCGATGCCTTGCTCGGGCAGTTGATCTGGATCATATTCTGTCACGGATCAAAATGAAATGCTTTACATTGGAATAGTTTGTTATTACTATGGCTTTATATCGCTTTATATGCCAATAGAATCAACGATATTATGCAGTTTGCGCAAATCGTTACTTTCCTTGAGGCATATTTTTTTGCCTTAATTCTGTAATCGATTACTTTGCGAATGTGAGCATCGTTCGCCTAACTTGGAAGAGGATGAGCATGACAACAGCACTCCAGCAACAAGATGATGCCAACAAGGAACAGCACGAGCGTGCTCGTGCCGGCGGCAAGTACATGGTGGTACGTGCCAACAAGGAAGAAAGCTACTGGCAGCCTCAGCCGGCCAATGGCTACGCTTCGGTCCATGTCGCACCGCACCTGGTTCCGATGGATATCGCGTTTTCCGCCGGCACCCAGACGCTGCCGCCTGGCGGGGTGGTCCGCAAGCACTCCCACGACGCCAATGAAGAGGTGCTGCACTTCATCTCGGGCTCGGGCAAGGCGTTGCTGGATGATGTCGAGTATCGCCTGGAAGGGGGCACCACCCTTTTCCTGGGGAAGCTGCGTACCCACACCTTCATCAATGATGGTGACACCGATCTGCACTGGGCTTGGTTCTTTGTCCCTTCGGGTCTGGAGAACTTCTTCCGCGACATTGGCCAGAGTCGCACCCCCGGCGAGCCGGCACCCGCGCCGTTTTCCCGTCCGGAAAATGTCGCCGAAATCGAGGCGCGTACTGTGTTTACGCAAGGCCAGGATAAAACCCAGTGAGCGCTTCCGATATCGCTTACCAGATACGCGGCAACGGTCCCGCCCTGGTTCTCATTTCTGGGCTGGGGGGGCTAGGGGCATTCTGGGAGCCTGTCCAGGCCCGCCTGTCTGAGCACTACAGCGTCATTACTTTCGATCATCCGGGTACTGGCAAGAGCCAGCGCGTTGTGCCCCAGCATATCGATGCAATCGTTACAGCCGTCCTCGATATCCTGCATACAGAGCAGATCGAATCTGCCCACTTGGTCGGTCATTCCACGGGCAGCATTGTGACCCAGGCCATGGCCCTGGATCACCGCGAGCGCTGCGCAAAGATCGTGCTCAGCGGTGGTTGGGCCAGGGTTGATGCGCGTTTTCGGGATCTGTTTGCTTATCGCAAGTTCCTGTTGCAGAAGGTGGGTGGTGCCGCCTATACGGCGCTTTCCCAACTCGGTGGCTACGATGGACGTTGGTACAGCGAGCATCTGGCCAAGCCAGGGTTGCCGGATTTCGAGGCGGTCAGCAGCATCAATATCGACACGGTCGTCAGCCGCATCGACATGTTGCTTGGCTACGAACGTGCCGACGAACTTGGCAAGCTGGACATTGAGACGCTGGTCATTGGCGCCAGTGACGACTTCATCGTTCCGTTGTACCACTCGGAAGACCTGGCACGACGCATTCCCGGTGCGCGTCTGATCCAGACGATGGGCGGGCATTTCTTCCCGCAGGTCGACCCGGGCGCGTTCAGCGAGCAAATCATGACATTTTTGGGCGGGAGATAAAGGCCATGTCCGATATCAAACATCAAGCACTGACAAAGGGTGCATCTTCTCCTGAGCGCATTGCCATCATTGGGATGGGGGCGATGGGCCGGCGCGTGGTCCGTTCGCTGCAAGAGGGTGCTCGTGAGGGGCTGACCCTGGCAGGAATGGACCCGTTTGCAGATCCGTCGCAGGTGAGTTCCGAGCTCCACATCGAGGTCTTCAGTGACTTGACACAATTACTCGACTGGCATCCGACGGTTGTGGTGGAGTGTGCCGGGCATCAGGCGGTGGAGGGCGTTGTGGTGCATTGCCTGGAGCAGGGTATTGACGCCATCGTGGCCTCCATCGGTGCCCTCTCTTCTGATGCTTTGCGCGCCGAACTCAATCGCGCCAAGGATGCTGGCAAGGCCAGCCTCACCGTGGTATCGGGTGCCATCGGTGGTCTCGATGCGCTGCAGGCGGCCCGACTCGCCGGCCTCGACAGCGTGCGCTACGTCGGACGCAAGCCGCCGCGCGCCTGGAGCGGTACGCCGGCCGAGCAGCTATTCGATCTCGGGGACATCAAGATTCCTACCGAGATATTCAAGGGAAGCGCCTCCGAATCGGCGCGTCGTTATCCCAAGAATGCGAATGTGACGGCTGCCGTTGCCTTGGCTGGTATCGGCTTCGACAACACCGAGGTAAGCCTCCTGGCTGATCCCACGGTTAATTGCAATGTGCACGAAGTGGAGGCCAAGGGCGCGTTCGGGCGCCTCAGCATCCGACTCGAAAACAATCCGCTGCCCGACAATCCCAAGACATCGTGGTTGGCGGCGTTGAGCATCGAAGAGGCGATCTTGCGTCGCCTTCAACAAGTTATCTGAAGAGGGAAAAAATGCGTCTGGAAGGAAAAATTGCGCTCATCACCGGAGCGGCCGCAGGGATGGGGGAAGCGACCGCCCGCTTGTTCGCCAAGGAAGGCGCCAAGGTCGTAGTGGCTGACCGGGACTATGCCGGCGCCTGCAAGGTGGCCGAGGAGATTGGTCCGCAGGCCATCGCCGTGGAAGCCGATGTCACCGATGCCGCCCAGGCCAAGGCAATGGTGGCAAAGACGGTCGCGGCTTTCGGCGGGCTGGACATCCTGATCAACAATGCCGGCCTGGGAACACGTGGCAACGTGGTCACCATTGAGGAAGAAGAGTGGGATCGTCTCATCAACGTCAATCTCAAGAGCGTCTTCCTGGTCTCGAAGTATGCCATTCCCGAACTGGAAAAACGGGGTGGGGGCGCCATCGTGAATCTGGCCTCGACCATCTCGGTCGTGGGCATCCCGGATCGCGCGGCCTATGTCGCCGCCAAGGGTGGCGTGGCGGCGCTGACCCGCGCCATGGCGCTGGACCATGCCGATCAGAATATCCGCGTCAACAGTGTGGCACCCGGTGTCATCTGGTCCAAGTACTTCGAAAAGATGGTGGCCGAGGTACCCGACCCGGACGGCTTTGTAGCAGGCCTCAAGGCACGTGCTCCGGTGAACCGTATGGGTACGCCGCAGGAGGTGGCCACCATGATTCTGTTCCTGGCCTCTGACGAGTCCTCCTTCGCAACCGGTGCCATGTTCACCGTCGATGGTGGTTATACCGCCCGGTAAAGGATGGCCAGATGATCTACGAGTTGCGGGAATACACGCTTGACCCGGGCAGGGCCCCGATCTACTTCGAGTTGTTCACTCAGGTCGGTATGCCGATCCGTGGACACGACTACGGGCGCCTGGTCGGTAACTGGACCATCATGGGCGAAAGGACGCGCTTCCTGCATCTCTGGCAGTATCAGTCTCTGGGCGACCGTGTCGAGAAGCGTGGGCAGCTCGGCGCGGTCGCGTCCTGGAAAAGCGATTTCCTGCCACTGGCTGCGGCCAATGTGGAGAGCCAGCATCTGACCATCCTGAACCCTGCCGGCGGTCACATCGCCGCCGATGTGCACTATTGCATCGGCGCCCACAACAAGACCTTGCACCGGTTCTCGTGCCGCTTGGGATGCGCGGTACAGGTGGCGCAACATCTGCAGGCCAACAATCAAGATCTGGATGGTATCTGGATTGGCGAACTGCCCGATCCCAACCAGGTATGGGTACTTGCCACCGATAGCATTGCACCTATTGCGTGGCGAAATCATCCGGCGCTGGGCATCCTCTCGCATAACGTGCAGCAGCTGGCGCCCGGACCTTATTGAATGTAGTGGTGATCCTCTGGGACTTGCCGGTCCTGTTTGGCGCAGATCCGTTCTGCGCCTTTTTTTTCGGCTAAGCCGTGCAAACGAACCTAGCCCGTGACGACCTCTCGGAGAGAAAAATGAATCTGAGCTCGCTAGCCATTCTGCTGGTGTTTCAATGCCTTGGAGAAGGTGTTGCCCATCTGCTGGGGGTGGCAATTCCCGGCCCGGTGATCGGACTGCTGTTGCTGTTGATCGCATTGCATGCGGTGCCATCGCTGGTGCGGATGATGGAGCAGACGTGCTGGGCAATCCTGCAGCATTTGTCCTTGCTGTTCTTGCCTGCCGGGGTTGGCGTGATGGTGGTTCTGGCCAAGGTCAGGGAGGGCTATCTGGCCATCAGCGTGGGTCTCGTGCTCAGTACGATGGCGGCCATTGCCGTGGGTGCATGGGTAACCGATCGCGCCATGCGGTGGTTCGACCCGGAGAGCGCAGACAAGAAATGACATGGGAAAACTGACCCGATTCAATGAGCTGTGGGTGTATCTGGGAGCCTCGCCCTTGCTGGGGCTGACCATGACCCTGGTGGCCTATCTGGTGGCGCTGAAGATCTACCGGCGCTTTCGTTTCCATCCGTGCGCCAATCCGGTCCTTATTGCGGTTGCGATCCTCATTGTCGCCTTGTCCATCACCGGTACGTCCTACAAGACCTATTTCGAGGGGGCACAATTCGTACACTTCATGCTGGGCCCGGCAACGGTGGCGCTGGCTCTGCCCCTCTACAAGCAATGGAACAATTTCCGCCGCGCCGTGCTGCCTCTTTTGCTGGGTTTGCTGGCGGGATCGGTGACCGCCATGATCGTGGCAGTCGGGCTGGCCTATGAACTTGGCGCCAGCCGGGAGGTGATGATCTCCATGGCGCCCAAGTCGGCCACCACTCCCATTGCCATGGCCATCTCCGAGCGGTTTGGCGGCCAGCCCTCGTTGACCGCCGTCATGGTGATCTGCACCGGGATCATCGGCGCTGTCAGCGCCAAGTTCATCCTGAACTGGCTCAAGATCGAGAATCACGCAGTGCGCGGCTTCGCGTTGGGTGTTGCCTCCCATGGCATCGGTACCGCAAGGGCTTTGCAGATCAGTGCGGAGATGGGAGCGTTTGCCGGGCTGGGGATGGGCATGAATGCGATTCTGACCGCGTTGCTGGCGCCCTTCCTGTTTCCCATTTTTCTGCGATGAGGCAGAGCGCACTGTCAGAGCAGGTCGTCGCGCGGGCCGAGTGCTTGGGGGCCGCTTTCAGGCCGCGCTACTTTTCTTGGTGCCGGCCCTGGTTTGGGCGCGTGGTGCAGCGGTTGACGAGCGCACGATCAGTTCGGTCGGAAAGATCTTGCGCTTGGGGGGCGACTTGGGGGAGGGCGGCTGATCGAGAATATCGATGAGAAAGCGGGCCGCGCAGACACCTTTCTCTACCAGTGGCTGGCGAATCGTGGTTAGCCCCTGCAGCGCCGCTTCGGCAATGTCATCGAAGCCGATCACCGATATATCTCCGGGCACCGACAAGCCCAGTTCCGTTGCTGCTGCGATGGCCGACAAGGCCATCACATCCGAGCTGGCGACAATCGCCGTCACCGAATGATCGCGCAGTAGCGTCTGGGCAGCGGCCTTTCCGCTGACGCGGTCGAAGGCGCCGGCTTCTACGATGTGCAATTGCTCGAAACCGATGCCACCAGTGCGTGCTGCCTCGATGTAGCCTGCCAGCCGCTCGCGTGCGATCATTTCGTTGGATTGTTCGAAGCGGGTCAGGCTGACGGCTCCGCGATGTCCGTCGGGACGCAGGCGTTCGACGATGATGCCCAGTTTCCGGTGACCCAGGTCGAGCATGTGACGCACCTGATTGCGGGCGGCCTCGCGGTCATCGATGCCGACGTAGTGGGCTTGCGGGATATAGGGAGAGTCGACCACGACCAGCGGGATCTTGCGCTGGAGGATGGCCTTGATCGTAGGATGATCATCCGGCAGGGTCGAGATGATCAAGCCATCAACAAGGCCCCGCACAGCCAGATTGGAAGCCGACCGCTCCTCCGAGGCCAGGTTGTCGTTGTTCATCGGGAACAGCGTCAACGCCACATTGGCCAACTCGTTGACGCTGCTGATGCCTTGCAGTAGCGACATGACCCACGGGTCGGCGCAGGCATAGGACAACTGGTCCATCACGATCAGGCCGATGGCGCCGACACGGCCGGACCTCAGGCTGCCCGCGCGCAGATTGGGGCCGGGATAGCCCAGGCGTTCTGCCACGGCGAAGATATGTTCCCGCATGGAAGCGGAAATCTTGGGCGAACCACTGTAGGCGTATGACACCGAAGGCTGGGAGACTCCAGCAGCCTTGGCGACGTCTTTCATTGAAACCATAGGGCGAGATGTTTTGAGGGCGGTGGCGTGTAAGGCTTGGCAACTTTGGAGAACACGCACAGCACGTTCATTTTGCAAGGTCCGGGCTCAAGCCGGAAGCTGCCATTCTACCAAGCGTGGCGCATTGTGCCATGCGGCATAAAACCTTCTTGACCGCCTTGATTAACTATGCGAGGATCGCTTGTCAGGTTAATCGTATAACCTTATATGAAAGTAGGGCCTGGATAGTCGTTCTCAGCCTGGCTTCGCCAGGTGTATCCTTGTGTATTCTGGTTTGGAAATTGCATTGCAGTTGAGTAGATATATCCATGTGACTCTGTGTCGCATTTTTTTGAAGTATTAGGTTATACGATTAACCTTGCAAATCGGATAGCCGGATTTAGTGGAAAGGAGTTCAACTTGAAACGAGTGCTTTATCTCTATGGTGGCTGGCCGGGGCATTTTCCCTATCAGATTGCCGCGTGGGCGCGCGAGCTGTTCAAAGAGCTGGAGTTCGATGTGGACGAGTCCACCGATATCTTCACACTGGATCGTGACCTCACCGGTTACGACCTGATCGTGGTGGGCTGGAACAATGCCGTGACCACTGAGACGCTCACCGCAGCCCAGGAGAATCGTCTGCTGGAAGCCATCGAGACTGGGACTGGCCTGGTCGGCTGGCATGGTGCAGGTGCCGCATTCCGTGCCAGCCTCAAATACCACTTCGTACTGGGAGGTTCCTTCCTCGAACATCCCGCCGGCGAGGGTTTTCCGCATCCCTACATGGTCAACATGATCGACCGTTCGCACCCGGTTAGCGAAGGCGTCGAAGATTTCGAGGTGCGTTCCGAGCAGTACTACATGCAAGTGGATCCGAATCTTCATGTCCTGGCCGAGACCACCTTCGATGGAAATCCCATGCCATGGCTAAAAGGAAACAAGAGTCCTGTGGCCTGGGTCCGCACCTGGGGCCAGGGCCGGGTGTTCTATCACTCGATTGGCCACGACACCAGCAATCTAGCCGATCCTAATGTCCGTCGACTCACCAAGCAAGGCCTGGCCTGGGCTGCGCGCTGAAGGCCAGAACTCATCATTCTTTATCCCATCGAAAAAAGGAGAAGCAATTGACCAAGCTGACCGGGAGCCAGGTGGTGGCTCAAACTCTGAAGAACTACGGCGTCGAGTATGTGGCGGGCATTCCCGGCCACGGTATCTGGACCCTCACTGATGCTTTCCTCGAAGAAGATTCCAAGCTCAAATTCATCCAGGTGTTTCACGAGCAGAGCGCGGTACACCTGGCCGACGGTTTCTATCGTGTCTCCGGCAAGCCGATGGCGGCGGTGACCTCGATCGGAGCCGGTGCCAGCAATACGGTCATCGGCATGGCAACGGCCTTTACCGACTCCACCAGCGTCATGCTGATCACCGGCGGTCCGCCGACGCACATGCGCGGCCACGGTCTGCTGCAGGAACTGGAACGCTATACCGACAACGACTTCCCAAAGGTCGCCGAGGCGGTCAGCAAGCGTCACTGGGTCTCCAACCGGGTGGAGGACCTGTCTTTCATCATGCATCGCGCCTGGAGCAGCATGACTACCGGGCGTCCTGGTCCGGTGCACATCGAGATTCCCATGGACGTCCAGGCCGAGTCTGCTGATGTAAGTCTGCATCCCTTGCAGGAGCGCGTGCCAGTCGGCAAGGCCTTCCCGGACCCGACCGCCATTGCCGCCGCTGCAGACGTATTGAAGGATGCGCAACGACCGGTGATGGTCATCGGTGGCGGCGTGATCACTGGCGAAGCATGGAACGAGGTGAAAGCGCTGGCGCAAGCCTGGCAAATCCCGGTCGTCACCACTTGGAACGGCAAGAGCGGCTTCCCCGAAGACCACCCGCTGTTCGCCGGCAGCGTCGGCCAGACTGGCACCATGTGCGGCAATACCATGGCCTCCCAGGCTGACGTGCTGATCGCCGTAGGCTGCCGATTCACCGACTGGTCTTCCTCGAGCTATGCCAAGGGAGTGACCTTCGCCATTCCGCCCTCCAGGTTGATCCACATCGATATCGATCCGCATGAAATCGGCAAGAACTACCCCGTCACGGTTGGTATCTGCGCCGATGCCAAGCACGCGCTGGCCCAGTTGCTCAGCGCCCTGGGTGGCGAGACGGCTGATCGCCCCGATTACATGAAGACACTCAAGCAGGCCCAGGATCAGTGGGAAGAAAAGCTGTCATCCCGGCGTGACTCGAATCGCTTCCCGTTTACTTCGCAACGTCCTCTGGGTGCCTTGCGCAAGATCTTCCCGCGCAACACCATCGTCGTGGTCGGTTCGGGCAATACCCAAGGGGCGGTCAAGCAGACTTTCCCTGTCTATGAGCCACGCACACACCTGACCTCGGGTGGTTTCTCTTCGATGGGCTGGGCTGTTCCCGCTGCCATCGGTGCCAAGCTGGCGGCCCCGAATCAACCGGTGGTCTGCATTCTGGGCGACGGCGACTTCCTGATGACGTCGCAGGAAATAGCCATCTGTGCGACCAACAATATTCCGGTGGTCTTCATGATCCAGAACAATGCCGGCTATATGTCGATCCGTGGCGGCCAGCGCAAGCAGACCAGTCGCCACATCGGCACGGAGTTCAATAAGCCAAACGGCGAGCCATACTCGCCAGACTATAAGGCGCTTGGTGAAGCGTTCGGTCTGAAGTCTTGGCGTGTGGAGCGTGCCGAAGACTTGGAGCCGATCCTGCAACAAGCCCTGGACTGCAACGAGCCGGTGCTCATTGAGATTCCGACCGATCGCGACGCTGCCGGCCCGTGGGTCCCGGGATGGTGGGACTTCCCGATTCCCGACTACATCACCGATGAACGTCAGGAAGAGTACCGCACGCTGCGCCAGTCCGAGCAACATCTGTAAGGACGACGATGGTCGCAGCAGACTTTTGCTGTGGCCATCGCATGATACGGTCGGTGTCTCCCCCGGGCGTGGCCTGGCTGCACGCATGTCAACGGGGGCCTTCGAGCAATCGATGCCAGCCGTGCCCGTGCAGGTCTGCCGACCATATTTCGTGCGCGCCATGGGGAATGTTCATACTGGACGCGCACGTTCAATTGTTCTTTTGAACCGGGTAGAAAAATGATAAACAAGAATCGAGACAACTCCCTGGTGACCCCCCGCATTCGTCGGGCCCGCGTCGCCACCTTTGCCGGTTTTGCGCTGATCGGTGCGCTCATGTATCTGTGGTCCACCAGCGTGACCGCCTTTCGGCAGCATCTGGGACTTGGCGGTGCAGGAGGAGACCTCAACTTCGGCATGATCGCGCTGGCCATTGGGGTCGGCGCCGCCGTCGGGTCACTGGCCATTGGCCGCTTCATCGATCTGTATGGCGCAAAGCGTGTGGTCGGTGCGACCATGATCCTGTATCCCGCGTCCATCATTCCGCTCGGCTTTGTCAGTCAGGTCTGGTTCACCATGGCCTTTGGCGTGGTGTTTGGTTTGTTGCGAGGGGCTACCGATACGGCCATGAATGCCCACGGCGTGCAGGTCGAGCGCTTCTATCGTCGCCCGATCATGTCGGCCTTTCACGCCTTTTATTCGCTGGGTGGATTTCTCTTCGGCATGGTCGGCAGCTGGTTCGCCAGCCGCTATCCGGATAGCGCCAGGATGCCCTTCGCGATCTGTGGCACCGTGCTGGTGGTTTTGGCGCTGCTGATTCGTACGGCCTTGCTGAACAAGGACGAAATCATTGCTGATGTTGTCGCCGAAGATGCCGCTCGTTCCGGTACGACGGTTATCGGCACCGGTTCGGTGGTACTGATGATGGTCGGTTTCGGTATCTTGCTGCTAGGCGGCATGTTTGGCGAGAACGCCGTCGCCGACTGGGGACAAGAGTATCTCAGCCGTGAGCTGGGCAGTTCCGTGGCCGTAGCAGGAATGGCGATCAGCTTCTTTACCGGGGCCCAGTTTGTTGGGCGTTTCATTGGCGACCGCGTTGCCGAGAAGATCGGGGCCCCCGTCCTGGTGGGGCTGAGCGGCGTATGTGCGGTGGTTGGCTTGCTCGTGACGATGAATGGCGGCAGCGACAGCGTGGGCATCGTTGGATTCTCCATGTTCGGTCTGGGCACCGCGTGCATATCTCCGTTGATGCTATCCAGTGCTGGCCGCAAGGATCCGGCCAACGCCGGTCGCAACATCGGTATTGTCAATGGCATCGGCTTTTCCGGCGTACTTATCGCGCCGGCGGTGCTGTCGCTGGTGGTAAGTGCCTACGGTATCGGCCGTCTCTTGTATTTCCCACTATTGCTGCTGGGTTTGCTGGCCATTTTCGGTCCCTTGCTCATGAGCGCCGGCGGCCGCAAGCAATCCTTCCCGCGGGCGGGGTCTTCACCCAAGGTATAAAGCCGCATCATCGTCGTGCCGGTCACAGGAAAATCGGCGCAGAGTCTGACAAGCCGCTCCGGAGCAAGCCATAGTGGCCTAAGCCGGAGCGCTGGTCCGGCATGCGTTTAATCGTATTACGGAGTCAAAGCATATGGAGTTCAAGTCAGACATCATCATCATCGGTTCGGGCATCGGCGGCGCTTCGCTGGCCTATAGCTTGGCTGAAACGGGCAAGCGGGTCACTATCCTGGAGCGTGGCGAGCAACTGAAAGACACCATAGAGGCGCGCGATGATGTTGCCATATTCCAGGACGGCTTCTACCGTTCGTCGGAAGAGTGGCTGGCCACCGATGGCGAGACCTTTCTGCCTGGGAACTACTACTTTGTCGGTGGTAATTCCAAGCTGTTCGGCGCGGTCATGTACCGCTATCGCGTGGAGGATTTCTCGCCGCGCCAGCACATGAGCGGTCAATCGCCCGGCTGGCCGGTGAGTTACGCCGAGATGGAGCCTTGGTATCAGCAGGCCGAACAACTGTTCCAGGTACGTGGCGCGACCGGCGTCGATCCGACCGAGCCGCCGCGCTCGGCGCCCTATGCCTATCGGCCGGTACCCGATGAGGCCTCCATTGCAGGTGTCCGCGAGCGCCTACGGCGTGCCGGCGTGAACCCGGTCAGTTTGCCACTGGCCATCGATATCGAGGAATGGCTCAAGCGTGCACCGACCGGCTGGGATGGGTTCCCCAATACCGGCCTGGGAAAGATAGATGCCGAGGTGGGCCCCCTGCGCAAGGCACTGGCGCATCCGAATGTGAGCCTGATCACGGGCGCCGAGGTCAAACGGCTCGAGTCCGACGCATCGGGTAAAAAAGTAACGTCCGTGGTGTTCATCAAGAATTCGCGCGAATGTCGTATGAGCGCCGACCTCTACGCCGTAGCTGCCGGAGCGGTGCAATCGGCCGCTCTGTTGCTGCGCTCAGCCAACGAAGCCCACCCGAACGGCCTGGCCAACAGTTCCGACCAGCTTGGCCGCAACTTTATGAATCACAATACCACCGCGATGCTGGCCATCGACCCAATCTCACCGAATACCTCGGTATATCAGAAGACGCTCGCTTTCAACGACTTCTACAACCAGGATCCGGTGACGGGCTATCCGCTGGGCAACGTCCAACTGCTGGGCCGCATCACGGGCAACATCCTGAAAGCCAATCTGTCATGGGCGCCCACTTGGATGGCCAGGCTCATCGCACGCCACGCGTATGGCTGGTTTCTTACAAGCGAGGATTTGCCCAACCCGGAAAGTCGTGTGATGGTGCGAGACGGTCGCATCGTCATGAATTGGGAGCGCTCCAACATGCAGGCACATGAGGCGCTCATCGAGCGCACCCGCAGGGTGATGAAGAAGGCCGGTTTTCCCATCGTGCTCACCCGTACCTTTGGGCGCAAAACCACCTCACATCAATGTGGTACCGCGCGCCTGGGAAATGATCCAGCCAACTCGGTGGTGACGCCCGCATGTCGCAGCCACGATATCGAGAACCTGTATATTACCGATGCCTCGGTGCTGCCCACCTCGGCGGCAGTTAATCCGGCACTGACCATCGCAGCGCTGGCCTTGAAGGCCGGAGCGGATATCCGTTCCCGATGGGCCCACGTAAAAGACTGAGTTGGCTCCGTCTGCAGTGGCCATGGAGAGATAGTGCATCGCTGATCCGATGTCGTTGCAAGCAATGACTCGGACGCCATGTCGGTGGGAGAGAAGGGATAACGGGCACTTCTGGTCGTTGTCCCTTTTTGCTTTTGTACAGCTCGGTATAATCAGTCGTCAACGCGCTGCGTTTCAGAATTTCACCCGACATCAAGGCATGTGATGCGCTTAGCTTTTCCTCAAGTAGATGAGTTCCTGACCTTTGCCCACCAACTGGCGGATCGGGCCGGTGCCGTGACACTGCCTTATTTTCGTACGCCGACCCCGGTGGATGACAAAGGTGGACGGCGTTACGACCCGGTCACCGAGGCCGACCGTGCGGCCGAGGCCGCCATGCGCAAGCTCATCCAGGCTCGCTATCCTACCCATGGCGTTCTGGGCGAAGAAGAGGCGCCGCGCATCGGTAGCGAGCCCTATCAATGGGTCCTGGACCCTATCGATGGCACCCGCTCCTTCATCACCGGGATCCCGCTGTGGGGTACATTGATTGCACTTAACGATGGTCAACGTCCCAGAATCGGCGTCATGGATCAGCCTTACACCCGTGAGCGTTTTGTTGGTACGCCCGACGGCGCCTGGCTCAATGGTCGAGCGCTGGCTGTGCGCGCATGTACGGATCTTGCCTCGGCCAGTTTGATGTGCACAGCCTTCGAAATGTTTGATGATCAGGGACAACGTCAGGTATTCAGGGAAATCGCCGACAAGGCGCGACTGGTGCGCTTCGGCGGCGACTGCTATGCCTATTGCATGCTCGCCATGGGCATGGTGGATGTGGTCATCGAGGTCGGCCTGAAGCCTTATGACGTGCAGGCCCTCATTCCTATCGTCGAAGGTGCTGGCGGCGTGATGACCACCTGGACCGGTGCGGATGCACAGCATGGTGGCGCGATCGTGGCCTGTGGAGATCGCCGGCTGCACCAGACGCTGGTGGCACAATTGGCGCCTTGCGCCTGAATCCTCCCGTTGATGCCTCATGAACCAAGACGACTATTTCCTGGAAAACCTGCAGACGCTGTGTGAGCAGTCGCGCACGGTGTCCGAGCTTTGCCGCAAGATCGGCATCAACCGTCAGCAATTCAACAAGTATCTGGCCGGGACACATCAGCCTTCCCGCAGCAACCTGCGGGTAATCGCGCGCTACTTCGGGCTGAGCGAGGACGTGTTGTTTTCCAATCCCAAGGATTTCCGGTCGATGCTGGAAGGCGGGCACTTCCATCTGTTCAGAAGCCTGATCCAGTCGCCCAAGATGCTCTTGTTCATTAATGAAATGATGGGCATGAGCAGCGGGCAGACCACTGCCGGCATCACCGGTGTGTATGAGCGATATCATTATTCGTCCATTTACCCGGGGAAGATCCTGCGCTCCATGTATTGCATCTACGAGAAAAATGGCTTGCTGATGCATTACTACGTAGAGCGATTTCCGAGCATGGATGGGACTGACAAGGTCGATTACCTCTTCAAGTACCATGGCCTCAGCTTTCTCCTCGCCGGCCGTATCTTCGCGGTCGATTTCGAGACCATCCAGCGCAACGAGATGACCTTCAGCAATCTCGCCGCAGTGAGCCGCAATGCGACTAAGTACATCTTCGGCGTGACCAGCGGTTTGGCTGCAACCATGATGCGGCAGCCGGTTGCGGCCAAGGTGGCGATGAGCTTTGTCGAGAAGGGCTTGATCCGGAAAGCGCACATCCGGCGCGCCACGGTGCTGGCCCCGGATGATCCCGGTATTCCCAAAGAGGTGAGCATCTATCTGCATTCCGGTGCGAACTTTATCAACTCCGTCTGAGCCTGGCCGCGGCGGCGATGCTGCCGCTTTCGACGATAGTCGACTTTCGTTTTGCATTGACTGCGTCACTTTGCGTCAATTTTCACCTTTTTGAGAAATTGAGGTGGTGGTGCGCGCCTCGTATGCTCACTCTCCATGGGCAGGTCTTCCATCCAGACCGCTGCGAACGGCTGTCAGCGCTAGCGGCAACGCATGGGCCGCCCTTTTTCCCCGATTTTTATGCAACACCGGCCAATACCCAGGCCGGTGACGGCATCCTCCGACTGGAAAGGTGAAGCAAATGGCTGAGTGGATCAAGAAGGCAAAGGTGACGGAGCAGCAAGCCGCCAACAATGACAAGGTGAAGTCTGATGTGTCCCGTATCCTGCTGGATATCGAGAAGCGAGGTGACGCGGCCGTGCGCGAGCTGTCCGTCAAGTTCGATGGCTGGGATCGCGAGAGCTACCGTCTGAGCGATGCCGAAATCGCTGACTGCATGGACAGGCTGACCGAGCGTGAGCGCGAGGACATCCTCTTCGCCCAGGCCCAGGTGCGTCGCTTCGCCGATGCGCAGCGCGCCTCGATGCTGGATTGCGAGATCGAGAGCATCCCCGGCGTCATCCTGGGGCACAAGCACATCCCCGTGAGCGCCGCCGGCTGCTACGTTCCTGGCGGGAAGTATCCCTTGCTGGCGTCGGCCCACATGTCCATCGTCACCGCCAAGTCGGCCGGCGTGAAGAACATCGTGACCGCTGCGCCGCCATTCCAGGGAAAACCTGCACCCTACATCGTCGCTGCCCAGCACCTGGCTGGTGCCGATGCGATCTATTGCCTGGGTGGTATCCAGGCCGTGGCAGGCATGGCCATCGGTACCGATACCATCAGTGCTGTGGACATCATCGTCGGCCCCGGCAACGCCTATGTGGCCGAAGCCAAACGCCAGTTGTTTGGCCGTGTCGGCATCGATCTGTTTGCCGGTCCGACCGAAGTGCTGCTGATCGCCGACGATACCGTCGACGGCGAGCTCGTTGCCACTGACCTGTTGGGCCAGGCTGAGCACGGAAAGGACTCTCCAGCTGTGCTGCTGACCACCTCGCGCAAGTTGGCCGAAGAGACGCAGAAGGAGATCGCACGTCTGCTGCCGATGCTGCCTACCGCGGCCATCGCCGGCGAAGCCTGGGAGAACTTCGGCGAAATCATCCTTTGCGAAGATTTCGAGGAACTGGTCAGGTATAGCGACGAATACGCCTCCGAGCACGTCCAGATCATGACCAGCGATGACGACTACTTCGTCAGGAATCTGAGCAACTACGGCGCATTGTTCATTGGCCCGCGCACCAATGTCTCCTATGGCGACAAAGTGATCGGCACCAACCATACGCTGCCGACCAACAAGGCGGCACGTTATACCGGTGGCCTATGGGTAGGCAAATACATCAAGACCTGTACCTACCAGCGCGTGACGACCGACCAGGCTTCGGCCTTGATCGGCGAATATTGTTCGCGTCTGTGCCTGATGGAAGGCTTCGTCGGCCATGCGGAACAGGCCAATATCCGCGTCCGTCGCTATGGTCACAAGGATGTCCCCTACGGGACAGCGGCCCTGTAACGCACCTCGTCAGCGCAGAACGGGGCGACCTTGTCGTTGCGTTCTTGCTGCGTTCGTCCCGGTTCCCAGCTGCATGCGCTCGGCAACGACCCGTAGCAGGCCAAGCCGGTAGGTCTCGCAGATTATCCCAGCCGGGTCTGAACGCGGGTTTCCAAGCTTCCGAATGTCATATGAACGGCACCAGTACAAACTATCAATCCCTGTTCGATTCACGACCGGTCAGATCGCTGCGTGATGACCTGGCACTGGCATTACGGGCTGCGGCCCACTATGGGCTGGGCGAGGGGATTTGCAATCATTTCAGCCTGGCCTTGCCAGGCGAGCCGGGGATATTTCTGCTCAATCCGCGTGGACTGATGTGGCACGAAGTCGAGGCGGATGACATCGCTCTGGTGGACAGTCGGGGAGCGCTCCTGGCCGGCCGGCACGCCATCGAACCGTCGGCCATGTTCATTCATGCGGCCATTCATCGCCTCACCGGAAAAAACTGCGTCATGCATACGCACATGCCGTGCGCCACTGCGTTGACCTTGACCAGACAGGGCGGGCTGGACACGACCCTGTTTCAAAACGCCATGCGTTTTCATGGCCGCATCGCCATCGATGCTCGCTACAACGGCCTAGCCGTCGATCATTCGGAAGGAGAGCGGATCGCGCGTGTGATGCAGGGCGCCGACATCGGCTTTCTGGGCAATCACGGCATCGTGGTCTGTGGTGAGCGGCTGGACTACGCGTTCGACGACCTGTACTACCTGGAACGTGCCTGTCAAGCCGAGGTGATGGCCAGATCTACCGGGTTGCCGCTCAATCCAGTCCATCTCGACATGGCACAGCGGGTGGCGCAGCAAATGCAGGGCGAGCGTGAACAATCCGGCTTATTCTTCGCAGCGATCAGGCGTACGCTTGGCTGAGTAGTCAGGACGAAAGGAAGTACTGTGATCGATGTGGTGCATGGCAAGACGATGAAGGACTGGATAGAGGCTTATCCATTGATCAAACCGCTGGTCAGCGGTGTTCCCGTGACGTGGTTCAATCCGGGTATCGCATCTGCGTCGGAGGCCCTTCACGACGTCCCGCTAGCGGCCGCTGAGGTGCACGACGCCAGTGCGCGCCTGGCCCGTTTTGCGCCTTTCCTGGCCGAGGCCTTTCCGGAAGTGGCCTCCACCCAGGGCATCATCGAGTCGGATCTGGTGCCGGTCGACGGGTTTATGAACAGGCTATGTACGCTGTACGGTATCGACAAGACGGTGTCGATGCACCTGAAGATGGATAGCCATTTGCCGATCTCAGGTTCGGTCAAAGCGCGTGGCGGCATCTATGAGGTATTGCATCATGCCGAATACCTCGCCAGCACGCATGGCATGCTGGCTGACGGCGATGACTATCGCTTGTTGCTGAAGCCAGGGATACGCAAGTTGTTCCGCCAATACCGTATCGTGGTCGGATCGACCGGCAACCTCGGCATGTCCATCGGTATTGCCGGGGCGCGTCTGGGTTTTGACACGACGGTCCATATGTCTGACGACGCCCGACAGTGGAAGAAGGACAAGCTGCGCGCGCATGGCGTCAATGTGGTGGAGCATCGCGGCGATTACGGCGAGGCGGTAGAGCAAGGGCGTCGGCAGGCGCAGCTTGATCCTGCCTGCCATTTCATCGACGACGAGAATTCCACGACGCTCTTTCTCGGCTACGCCGTCGCCGGAGAACGGCTCAAGCGCCAGCTTGAACAGAAGGGTATCCAAGTGGATGCGCGACATCCGCTGTTCGTTTATCTGCCGTGCGGCGTCGGGGGCGGTCCCGGTGGAATCAGCTTCGGCCTGAAGCTGGCGTTTGGCGACCACGTCCACTGCATCTTCGCCGAACCGACACAGTCACCCTGCATGCTCATGGGCGTCTATACCGGTTTGCACGAGCGGATTGCGGTGCAGGATTTCGGTATCAGCAACATAACGGCGGCCGATGGTCTGGCGGTCGGCCGTCCTTCCGGTTTCGTCGGGCGGGCAATGCACAGGCTGATCGACGGCTACTATACTGTGCCGGATAGCGAGCTTTTTGTGGCGCTGTATCTCATGCATGAAACGCAGGGTATCCAGCTGGAGCCTTCGGCACTTGCTGGTGCGCCCGGCTTCAGTCGGGTTTTGCATGAGCGTGAGGGATACCGCGAGCGCATCGGGGTAGATGCACAGGCCTGGCAGCAGGCGACCCATATCGTCTGGGCCACCGGTGGTGGCATGGTGCCAGCGGAGGAATATCGTAATTATTTGGCCATTGGCAGGAATGCCTTGCTGCGGCCGCTCTAGGCAGGTCACACCAATAGCAAAAAGCCCGGGTTGGCCTGCGACCTGAACCCGGGAAAGTCCACCCCATCTACTGTCGGCCTCTGGCAATTACTTCAGTGCGGCGGTAACCACGATCTCCAAGGCCCATTGGTCGTTATTCATTTTCGCCTCCAGCGTGGCGCGGGCAGGGCAGTGGTCCTTGGGAATCCATTCTTCCCAGGCTTCGTTCATGCCGGCATTCTGGGTGATGTCTTTCATGAAGATCTGTACTGACAGAAGACGGCTCTTGTCGCTGCCTGCCTTGGCCAGCGCGCGGTCGATCTGCTCCAGGACGTCAGTGGTTTGTTCCTTCACACTCTGGCCCAGGCTATTGCGCGGCACCTGGCCGGCCAGGTAGACAACATTGTTGAAGATGACGGCATCAGCGAGTCGGTTATTGACGTCGATGCGGGTGATATCGGGGTTACTCATGGCTTTCCTTTTTGGTTGGGTTGATAGTGTGTGCGGCTTTCGCCGGCGTGCGTTCTTCCATCGCCGGCATCGTCGCGATGGGCGATCCAAATCCAGGCAGGCCCTAGGTAGATATGATGGGAACCCTTTTCTTCATGATCGATTCCATGACTGATTTTCGGCTTCGTCTGATGCCCTCCAGCGTCTCCTGATACGCCCCCTCTGCGTCGCCCTCCAACAGCATGGCGATCATCGAATCGTGGCCAGTGCGCCAGGACTTGGAGCGGTTGGCCGAATTGACGCTGAAGTACAGGATACGCAACGACTTCTCATGCAACTGTGCCAGCATGGTCGAGAGAATGCTGTTGCCGCAGGCCTGGCCGATACCAATATGGAAAGCAGCGTTGGCCAACAGGAACTTGCGTTTGCCCTCGACGTCATCCAGATCGTATTCCACGGTGCAGGCATGATTGAGTGCCGTGAGGTATGACTTCGACACATGGCCAGCCGCCAAGCGGGCGGTCTGTGGCTCGATCAGTTCACGCGCATCGAACACTTCATCGATGTCCTTGTACGACAGCGGCATCACGACATGGCCCTTGCGGGGGACACTTTGCAACCATCCCGCTTCCTTCAGTCGCATCAACGCACTGCGCACGGGCGCTTTGGTGACGGCGTACTCGGTGGCCAGGGAGTTTTCCGAAATGTCTGACCCAGGGGCCAGCTCGCAGGTGATGACTCGTCGCTTGATATCGTCGAAGAGCTGTTCCTGCAGCGATTTCTGCTCTTCGGCTTCGCTGTCTTTTGTGAGCGTTTTCATAGTGGGCCTTCTCAAAACCGTTCAATGGAAAATGGTCGCCATTCGTCAGCCGTGGCTTGTTCCAGGCAAAGATCTCGGATCAGGCGCCCGGTGAAGGACGCCGATGTCAGGCCAACATGGCCGTGTCCGAACGCACAGATGACGTGGGGATGTCCGGGTAGCGGACCGATGACGGGCAGCGAATCAGGCGTACAGGGACGATGCCCCATCCAACGGCTTTCTTCCTGGACCTGAACCTTCGGATACATCTCCATCACGAAGGCTTTGAGCAACTCGAAGCGCCGTGCATTGGGCGCCGCCTGCAGTCCTGCGATCTCGGCGGTTCCTGCTACTCTCAATCCGGCGTCCATGGGAGTGGCCAGCGTCTTCTTTTCTGCCCACATCACGTTCCTGCGTGGCGCCACACCCGGCACCGGAATCTCGATGTGATAGCCGCGCTGGCTCTCCAGCGGTACTTTGCGACGAAATTCCGATAATAAGGTATTTGCATGCATACCTGCAGCAATCACCACTCGCCGGGCAGCCAGCTTGTCCTGGCCCGTATGCACGATGATGCCGGACCCGCTTACCCCGGTATCCTCGATTCGCTGTACCTCTCCAGAGACAAAGCGCGCACCAGCCTTGGTGCTGGCCTCGACCAGCAGGCGCACCAGCCCCTGGGGATGCGCGCAATGGCCATGCCGGGGGAAGAAGATGCCGGCCTTGAAGCGGGGCGAGAGATCAGGTTCCATTTCCCGTAACTGTTGCGAATTCAGGATTTCCTGCTCCACGCCAAACTCACGTCGAAGCCGGATGGCGGATTGCTCCTCTGCAAAACTCTCTTCCGTGTGATAGACATAGAGCTGACCGGTGCGATGGATCAGGTGCTCCGCTTTGGCAAAGGAAAACAGCGGTGCGTAATCCTCGAAGGCACCCCGCATCATCTTGCGCATGCCTTCTGCCGCAACATTGGATTGTCTGCTGCGCCCCTCGAGGAGAAAACGCAGCAGCCAGGGCGCAGCAAAGGGCATCCGGCGCCAGGAAATGGCAAGCGGGCTATCGGCATTGAACAGCCAGCCCGGAATATGGCTATACATGCCTGGCGTTGCCAGCGGCAGGCTGATACCGGGACTGAGCCCGCCGGCGTTGCCGAAGGAGCAGCTTTCTCCAGGACCGACCCGATCGATCAACGTTACTCTTTGCCCGGCAATGGTCAGACTTGCCGCGCAGGTGGCGCCAATGATCCCGGCCCCGATGACGATGACATCATCCATTTTTCGTTCTCTTTGTCCAATAACAGGTTTAGTCGGATGCTCTGCCGTCAGGCTGTTTGCACCACCCGCATGCGGCTGATTCGCGCGCGAATGAGCCAGCTCGCAATCATGAGCAGGAGCACGGCGCCAAACAGCAAAACCGAGACCGCCGCTAGCGAGGGACTGACCTTGAGCAGGGCGTCGTCCCACATCTGCTTGGGCAAGGTGGTGAACAGGCCACCGCTGACGAACAGCGACAGCGTTAGGTCGTCGAACGAGGTAACGAAGGAGAAGATGAACGCTGACAGGATGCCCGGCATGATGATCGGCAAGGTCACCATGCGCAGTCGGGTCCACAGCGTGGCCCCCAGGATGCTGGCGGCTGCGTCCAGGCGGCGGTCATAAGACTTTAGCGTGGCGGTGACAGTGATGACGACATAAGGAAGCCCAAGGGCAGCATGACCGACGGCAAGGGCTATCGAAGAACCGACCAGGCCGAGCCTGGACAGCACATAGAACAGTCCCAGTGCTACAACGATCCGAGGCAGAATCAGAGGTGCCAGGATCATGCCCAGCAACAATGAGCGCATCGGTACTTTCTGTTGAGCGAAGGCGAATGCGGCGGGGATACCCACGGCCGCAGAGATCAGCGATGCCAGCACGCCGACTCCCAGCGAGCGGGCAAAGGCGCCGGTCCACACCGGTGAGGCAAACAGTCCTTCGTACCAGCGCAGCGTGAAGCCCTGCGGTGGCCAATCGATGAAGGCACTTGTCGTGAAGGATTCCGGAACCAGCAGAACCACCGGCACCGTGACGGCCAGAAGGATCATCAAGGCAAGGCCGCCACTGAGGCTTGCGCCATTCCCGCCGCCGTCGCGCGCCATGCGATGTTGTCCGTGCCCCGGCACCAGCCTGGCGATGCGCGTGGAGACATTGGCGAGCAACCAGAATCCTGCCATCTTGAACTTCCTGATCCGGTGACCCAGTGGCGACTGCCCGCTGTCGCCGCTGCGCATGCCTTCGCCTGCGAGGCTGGACAGACCGACCATGCGGTCGTAGATCCAGTAGATGAGAAGGGTGACCACCAGGGTGACCAGTGACAGGGCGGCCGCCAGCCCCCAATCCATCATTTCCTGTACCTGCTGAATGATCAGCTGCGCCACCATGGTTTGCCGTGGAGAGCCCAGCAGGGCCGGAGTGATGAAGAAGCCCAATCCCGAGACGAACGTGGACAACCAGGCCGCCGTCACACCCGGCGCGCACAGAGGCAGATAGACGACAAAGAACGAAACGCCGGGACGGGCGCCCAGCGTGGCTGCGGCGGGGACCAGACGCCTGTCCATCGCCTGCATGACCGGCAGCATCGTCAGCACTGCCAGCGGCAGCAGCACATGAACCAGTCCCGTTACCACGCTGAAGTTGGTGTAGAGCAGTTCCAGCGGTTCATTGGTCAAGCCCAGGCTCTGCAACACGCTGTTGACCATGCCGGAGCGGCCCAGGATGACGATCCACGTAATGGTCTTGACCAGAAAACTGGTCCAGAACGTCAGCAGTACGCCGACCCACAATAGTTGCTGCCAGCGTCCGTTGGAGCGTGCGATCGCCACCGAGACGGGAAATGCTGCCAGTACCGCTACCGATGCCGCGACCGCTGCCAGCATGACACTGTGCGATAGCACCTGTGCGTAGACCGGCGTATGCGTGAGCCGGTCAAAGGCGCTGAAAGAGAAACCGGCAGGGCCATTGAAGGAGGCGAGCATCAACAGCACAACCGGTACGAAGACCGTAGCCATCAGGAACAGCATGCTGGGTGCCAGCAGCGTGAGCCCTGTCCAGTTTCCTCGGGATTCTGCTGATTTCATTTTTCCCCGCCGAAGATCAAGGTATCCATAGGACTGAACCGAACGACGACGGTGCCATTTTGCTGCGCAGCATGTCTGGACGTCAGACCGACTGAAATCACCTCGGTACCATCGTCCAACGCCACCCTGCTGCGCGAGAAGGCGCCCACCATGGTGTTGACCAGAACGTGGCCCGACAACGCATTGGTGGACGTCGAGCTGGAATCTCCGACCGGTGCCAGTTGCACCGCTTCCGGTCGGAACAGCAGTTGGCATCTTGTCCCAGGCGCAAGTTCGCCGACGATCTTGCCGCAGAGACGACTTTGTCCGTTGATGCGCACTACGCCAATACCATCCTGGTGCGACTCCAGGGTGCCGCTCAGGCAGTTGGACTCGCCCAGAAAGGTGGCAGCGAATATCGAACGCGGTTCGAAATACAGTTCCCTGGGCGGCGACACCTGTTCGATGCGCGCATCGTTCATCAGACAGATACGATCGGACATGGTCATCGCCTCTTCCTGATCGTGGGTCACGTAGAGGACCGTCATGCCCAGTTCCTGCTGCAGCTGGCGGATTTCGAACTGCATATGGCTGCGCAGGGATTTGTCCAGTGCGGCCAGGGGCTCATCCATCAGTACCACCGAAGGACGGTGCACGATGGAGCGTGCCAGCGCAATCCGTTGCTGCTGCCCGCCCGAGAGTTCAGAAGGGAAGCGGTTGATCGCATGCGGTAGCTTGACCTGGTTCAGCACGTCGACCACCGCCGCCTGTATCCGCTCCTTGGAGTAGCCCTTCATCTTGAGCGGAAAGGCAATATTCTCGAACACCGTCATGTGCGGGAACAGGGCATAGCTCTGGAACATCATGCCGATGTCGCGTTGATAGGGCTGCTGGTGGGTGGCCTTCTCGCCGTCAATCCAGATGTCACCAGAGGTGGGGGAAAGCAGACCGGCGATCATCATCAGCAAGGTGGTCTTGCCGGAGCCCGAAGGTCCGAGCAGGGTGACGAATTCGCCTTGAGCGATGTCCAGCGTGCTTTCCTGCAGGGCAAAGGTCGGACCGAAGCGCTTGGATATGCCCGATACCACCAGTTTTGGGGTGCCTTGCATGCTGGGTAGCGGCTTTGGAGGGGTGTCTGTGTGGGAGTTCATGGCGGTGGCAGAGTGCGTCATCGTGCGTGGGAAAGATAGGCTCATCAGGCGCCTCGCTTAAGCCAGCAGCCAGGAATTGAATTTCTCGGTCAGGCCGTCCTTGTTCTGTGCCCAGTAGCGACCATCGATCTTGACGGCCGTGGCCATGTTCTCGGGATACGTCGGCAGCATCTTCGCCTTGACCGGATCGATATGCTTGTAGGCGTCCGGATTGGATGGGCCGTAAGCCAAACTCTTGGTATAGATGGCTTGCCGTTGTGCATCACAGGTGAATTTGATGAACTGGCGGCAGATGTCGGCGTTCGGCGTTCCTTTCAGGATGGCAAAACCTTCGGTGCTCCACAGGCCCTGATTCCAGATGATCTTTACCGGAGCGCCTTCGTCGATTACGGTCTGCGCCCGGGCGTTCCACGTCGGGCACATATCGACTTCACCGGCCTTGAGCAGCTGCGAAGTCTGCGCGCCGCTGCTCCACCAGACCTGGATGTCCTTCTTGATCTTGCTCAGGTTATCGAATGCCTTTTGGGTATTGATGGGATAGAGCGGGTCGCCGTCCTTGAGCGATGCCAGATAGGCTTCTTCCAGCGTATCGGCCGGATTGCGACGCAGCGAGCGGCGCCCGGGGAAGGCCGCGACATTGAAAAAGTCGGCCCACGAGTTGGGCATCGGACGCCCCTTGAACTTGTCGGTGCGCACTGCCAGCACTGTCTGCAGCACTAGCGTGGCGATCAGGTAGGGCGACTTGAACTTTTCCGGGATCTCGGGGGCATCGACCTTGACCTCCTCAAGGTAGAAACCGGACTTCTTATCCATCAGCACATCGGCCGACTGTTGGTTCAGCAGCGCCATGTCCCACGAATAATTTTTTGAATCGACCATGCCCTTGATCAATGAGGTCGGATCGGCTTGTGCCACGACGGGAACGATCTCGATACCAGTAGCGGCCTGAAACGGCTTGTAGAAGGCCTCTCCGAAGCCCTCGGCATAGGGGCCGCCGGGATCGCGCACTACGATGCGCTTGCCGGCGGCGCGCGCTGGCGTCCAGATGGCAGGAAAGGCGAGGGCGACTGCGCCCGCACCTGCAGCTTTCAGAGTCTTACGCCGTGATGCATCGACAATTTTCTTATCCGAATTCATGAAAGGCCTCCCGGTTGGTCAAGTGAATTTGAAACAATAAAAATCTTCTACGGCTCAAATACTGCTGTCCGCGGCACTGAATCGCTCTTGAAACCCGTTGCGAAAATGAGCTGAAACGGCCAGCTTTCTTCCAACATGTTTGTGACATGTCAGGTAAATATATGACATGTCAGAAGGGGAGGCAATATATTTATTCAATTTGTGTCCACGGAAATC
Organism: Herbaspirillum huttiense; assembly: GCF_004367745.1. Taxonomy (GTDB): domain Bacteria; phylum Pseudomonadota; class Gammaproteobacteria; order Burkholderiales; family Burkholderiaceae_D; genus Herbaspirillum; species Herbaspirillum huttiense. Next base: position 5,189,104 of record NZ_CP037993.1, on the reverse strand, counting down.
TTGGGGGCGGGCTGCGGCGACCGTATTGTCTTGTTCGTGGGACACAGTGGTGCAGTCACAGGGGATACCGCCGCACGCGACGCCGGACTACGCTTTGCATACGGTCATTCGGGACGAAGTGCTAGCCGGTGCCGTACCAGCCGAGTCGGAATGCGGCTGGACTCTTATCCACATTGAAAGGACTCATGATGAAGAAACTCACCATTTCCCTGTTGCTGTCGGCAGCACTTGGCGCAAGTCTGTTGCCGTTGCAATCTGCCTACAGTGCAGCCACCACGGACAATGCGGCACTGGTCACCGAATATCTGCACGCGTTGTTCGTCGACAAAAATCTGGACGAGGTACAGAAATATTGGGGCGCTCAGATGATCCAGCACAATCCCACCTTGCCCGACGGGCACGCGGTACTGCGCCAGATCATCGGCAAGCTGGGGTCGGATTTCAAGTATGAGCAGGGGCTCACGATGAAACAAGGCAATTACGTGATGGTTCACGGCCGTTATACCGGCTGGGGTCCCAAGCCCCTGGTAGGTGTGGATATCTTCCGCATTGATGGCGGCAAGGTGATCGAGCATTGGGACGTGCTTCAGGAAGAAGTTCCCGCCGACAAGTCGCCCAATGGTCATGCCATGTTCCCGGCGGGTTGAGTGTCCCGGAGTGGCCCTTGTCTCTCACGCATCGGCTGCACGCGAGCGGCAGCCGGTGCGACTCAGCTTCTCTTGGTCTGTGCCAGGTCGCGTTCGGCAAGCTCGGTAAGGAAAGGCCCGAGGAAATCGACGAACGCGGCAGCCGCCGGAGTCAGTGAGCGCGTGCCGGGAGGGTATAGCGACATCTCTCGGATCACTTCTGGCTCTTCGATGCGCCGCATGACCAGTCCGAAGGCATGCGCCAGCACGCCCACGTAGGCTGGACACAAGGTTACAGCCAGGTCGGCTGCCGCCAATCCCAGTGCGGTGGAGAGGTACGTCACGGTATGACTGGGCATGAAATGCTGATCGGGCGGCAAGGCGTTGAGCGCCTTGGCTACATGGGTGGCGTAGTCATGACTGGCCACCACGCTGGGATGCTTGGCCAGGGTACCCCAGCCTGACCTGCACTCGTGGCTTGACCTTGCGATAGGCTGCGCTCGCCTGTGGTCTTGTTGTTGACGTGCTGGGCGGTCACATGGCCAGCCCAGTCCCGCAGTACGCGCTCGGCGGCAGGGCGGAAATCCCGGCCCGCGCTGGTATATCCGCGACCACATCTCGATCAGGGAAATCTCCCGCCGGCTGGTGATTATGTAATGGTTCACTCGTACAGCATTGGGACGCGTTAAAGGAAAACGCACCGGCCGAAAAATCATCCAATGGTCACGCCAAGTTCCCGGTGAAATAACTTTTTGAAGATACATCTCGCGCTTACTGAATTGCGCCAGCAGGATTTCGCATCCTGCTGGCGCAATTCAGAATCGCATTACCTATTCTTTTCCGGCCGTATGTCGCCGCTCGCCAGCGGGGCACTCTGCTTCAGCCAATGCGGGATAAAGCAGTTCCTTTAACGCTATTTCAGATGATTTCCAGCGCCAGCGCAATGCCCTGGCCGCCCCCGATACAAAGAGTAACAAGGCCTCGCCTGATTCCATCTCGATGCATGGAATGCAGCAGACGCGTCGTCAACACTGCTCCGGTAGCCCCGATGGCATGTCCGTGCGCAATAGCTCCTCCCTCGACATTGACAATCTCCTCGGGCAAATCCAGTTCGCGTCGGCATACCTGCGCGACAGCGGCGAAGGCTTCATTGATCTCGATGCGCTCGATGTCGGTATGAGCCCAACCTGCACGTTCCAGGGCGAGTCGAACCGCCGGAATCGGCCCGAGGCCAAACATGCCGGGCTCAACTGCTGCGACAGCATGGGAAACCAGCCGGCCCCACGGTTTTAGTCCGTGGCGCTCGGCAAAGCTGCGCTCGCTCACCACCATCGCAGCCGCGCCGCTATTGATACCCGGTGCATTGCCAGCAGTGATCGTGCCGCCTTTCCGGAACGCTGGTTTGAGTCGCGCCAATGATTCGAGGGTTGTGTCTGGCCGATTGGCTTCATCTCTGGCGAAACTTATCGTTCCTTTGCGGCTGGAAATTTCAAGGGGCAGGATCTCTTCATCGAATTTCCCTGCCGCCTGGGCTGCAGAAAATCGCTGCTGCGAACGGGCCGCCCACCTATCCTGCTCTTCCCGGGACAAATTGAAGCGGCTGACCAGATCCTCGGTATGCCACCCGGAATGCTGGCCACTAAGGGCATCAACCAACCCGTCGCGAAGCATACTATCGACCATCGCACTGTCACCCATCCTGCTTCCCCAACGGGCTGCCGGAATCAGGTAAGGGGCCTGGTCCATATTTTCCATTCCGCCAGCGATCACCGCCGTGGCGTGACCGGCCGAAATCTCAAGCGCCGCAGTCGCTATTGCTTGTGCTCCTGATCCACACACCCGGTTGACCGTCCACGCCGGGACCTTCACGTCCAGGCCGCCCATCAGCGCTGCCTGGCGTGCGGGATTCATCTTTGCGCCCGCCTGTATCACCTGCCCCATCACTACACTGGCAATCATCTCAGACGTCAGGCCGGCGCGGCGCAGCGTCTCCCTGATGACGGCGGCGCCCAGGTCGACGGCAGGGGTATCCTTAAGAGTACCGCCAAATGCACCAATCGCGGTACGAACCGGCGCACACAATACGATTTCAGGTTTGCTCATGCTTGTTCCCCGTAACGAATGGAGTGATCGAAAATCAGGCAGGTCGTGGTCGCATGCGCGTAAAGCTTGCCGTCAGGACCGATCAGGCGACCTTCAGCGGTAGCGACCTGGCCACCGCGATGAATCACTTTGCCCTCGGCACGTACGAGCGAAACTCGGTCGGTCAGTGTACGAACCATGTTCACCTTGAGTTCGATTGAGGTATAAGATTGACCCGGTGGCAACGTCGAATGTACGGCGCAAGCAACTGCTGAGTCCAACAGCGTAGCGATCCATCCGCCATGTACCGACCCCATCGGGTTATAGTGCTTGCGTTGCGGCCTCCCTTGAAACACTGCCTCACCGAAGGTCATTTGAATCGGGATGAAATCGAGCGTCTCGCCAATAGGAGGCGGTGGAAGCTCACCAGAAAATGTGCTCTGGAGGATCTCCAGACCAGACTTCTCCTTGGTCAAACGTGGATCAATGATCCCGGCGCTGGCTAGCTTGGCCTTCACCAGTTCTTCTTCGTGGTTCCACCGCGCGAGGTTTTCCTCTGTCTGCATCGATACTCCTTTGGTTAAGGTTTTTAATGTAGAGCTGGGGCACAGCCATCCTCAACAGCAGAGTGCCTGTCCTCTCAAGGGACTCTCCGGGCGAACCCTGAACCATATTGAGTACATTGCTGGAAGGAAGACGAGAGTCAATATCGTCCCCGCAAAAGTACCGCCAATCAAGGTATGGGCCAGCGTTCCCCAGAATACTGAATGGGACAGCGGTATGAGGGCGAAGATCATAAGCCGCCCCTCAGGTGATACCTGAGGGGCGGCTGAACACCCGCATTCTTCATCTCACCGATGCTCAACGTTCTGCCAGGACAGAATCAACGCAACGACTGTGCCGCCTTATCGATGAGATCACTGACCTCGGCGGCGTGAGAAATGAGCGACAAGTGGCTGGACCGAAGCGACTGCACCTGAGCGCCCATTGAGGAAGCAAGCTTGCGTTGTACCGGCGTAGGCAGCGCATGATCATCTTCGGTGACCAGATACCAGCTCGGTTTGTCGTGCCAAGCTGCACGGCCGATGTTTTCCGTGAAGGCAGCAGCGGCAATCGGTTGCTGAACGGCTGTGAGACGAGCGACCTCGTCCGTGCCGAGATCGTTGGCCATCACTTGCCCGAAGGCGCGTGGATCATCCAGCCAGATGAGGCCGTTGGCGTCCGGAGCGAGTCCTTCCATCGGCGCTTTAAGCCGCTGTAAAAGTTGAGCCACGCTTTCGCCAGAATCGGGGGCAAGCGCCGAAAGAAACACCAGCCCCTTCACGCGAGGATCATTGCCAGCCTCGGAGATCACCGCGCCTCCCCACGAATGACCAACTAATAAAACCGGATGCGGCTGGCGTGCGACGACACTCAGGGTGGCATTGACATCAGCTGTCAGCGAACTCAGCGGATTCTGGACTGCGGTGACGCGGTAGCCTTTCTGCTGAAGCAGGGTGATTACTCGCGACCAGCTGGAGCCATCGGCGAAGGCTCCATGCACCAGTACGATGTCCACTGCCCGGGCTGCAGTAACGGGCGGTGTCTGCGCCAGCGCTGGTCTGACGCACCAAGCGAGCGCACCCATCGCCATTGTCATGACGAGGCGCTTGCTCATCGTCTTCCATTGCTTGTGTTTCAGCATCACGGGCGCTCCGCAGGTTAGAGGAATTTGGCTTGAGTTGCCCAGTGCTGCGGAAACTCTAGCGAAGCCAGCGCCGGGGAGCAAGCATGCGCATGATATTCGGCCACCCCACTGCTGATGAACGAGTCGTGCGCCATCATCTGTTCGAGTTCCTGACGATCAGCGCAGTTGGCCAATACTAGGCCTCCTGATTTATCGTCCAAGGGGCCGGCAAGGATAATTCGTGCCTGTTTAATGTTGGCAACCAGCCATGCCTTATGGCTTTCGAGATGTTGATTCACTTCCTCGAGAGGACGGAGATAGTTCAAGATGACGGAGAAAATCACGATTGGACTCCTTGTTCAGCAAACAGATTTGCCACAATGGTAGGTACATTGTCCAGAGCCTGTCGCATTGACGTACTGCGCAGCTCTGCGCCCTTCGTCAGCAACTCAGCGCGCACGAAGTGTACGCGTTTGATTCCGAGAAATCCGAAGAAGGCCTTAAGATAAGATTCTTGGTGATCCATAACGCCAGCGGGGCCGGTGGAATACATGCCACCACGGGTTGATGCGACGACGACGACCTTGTCTCCCGCCAGACCAACCGGGCCGTTCTCTGTGTATCGGAACGTACGCCCCGGCTGGGCCACGCGATCCAACCACGCCTTCAGTTGGCTGGCGACCGAGAAGTTGTACATAGGCGCTCCCACCACGACGACATCACTAGCCAGCAGTTCGCTCACCAAAATTTCAGAGAGCGCATGCTCGGCGCGTGTCGTGTCATCTGCAGCCTCCGCTCCAGGGTTGCGAAAGCCGCTGGCAATCGGCCCATCCAGATGAGCGATGGGGGACTTTACGAGATCGCGAAACGTTACTTGGGCGTCAGGATTGCGCGTGCGCAACTCTTCGACCACCGCTGCGCTCAGCACGCGGGAGGCGGAGGCGTCGGCGAGGATGCTGGAATCAAGATGCAGGATTTTCATGGCCACTTCCTTTAAAGAATAAGAATGGAAAACAAGATCAACGGTACTTCGCCGTGCACGTACACACTAGTCATCGAAAATGCACCAGATTGTTCCATGTGCGGGACAATGCAATCTATATAATCAGGTTTTTCCCTTTCGTGATGCGGGTTATGGAAGACCTCAACGATCTGGCCCTTTTTGCCGCCGTAGTAATCCACGGTAGCTTTTCCGCTGCAGCGCGGGCGCTCAACACACCCAAGTCTCGAATCAGCCGCCGTGTAGCAGAACTGGAACAGCGGCTTGGAGTGAGACTATTGCAACGCTCGACCCGAGTGGTGCGAGTGACAGAGGTGGGCTCCATATTCTTCACTCATTGCGAGGCCATGACCAACGCAGCGCGAGCTGCGGTGGAGGTCACTGAGCATGCGAGCGCTCGCCCGGCCGGTCGGCTGAGAGTGAGTTCACCTATGGGTGTCTCCCACATCTTTCTTGCACCTTTATTGGCCCGTTTTCTCACCACTCACCCAGATGTGCGTCTCGAATTGGAACTGAGCAACCGGCGGGTAGACGTGATTGGCGAAGGTTTCGACGTTGCCCTGCGTGTACGAAGCACGCTCGAAGACTCTAATCTCGTCGTACGAACCTTTGGGGTCAGTCATCAGATCTTGGTCGCCAGCCCTAACTTTATTTCTTCACATGGCCCTTTCCCAACAATCGAATCGCTCCAAGGACAGCGCGGGCTGGGACCCGGCGGCATGCCGGGTGAACCCACGCGCTGGCGCCTGCTCGGACCTGAAAATGCCACGACCGAAGTCAACTATGCATCGGCCTTGGTGACGGACGACGTACATCTGATGATGGCTGCGGCGATCGGCGGCGCTGGCTTGGCTGTACTACCATTCAATGTCGCCCACCAAGCCATTGTGCGAGGTGAATTACAGATCATCCAACCGCGATACCGGGCCCCCACTCACCAGCTACATGCAGTCTTCCCCTCTCGGCGTGGGCTCGTCCCAGCTGTGCGCGCGTTCATCGAGTTTCTGGCCGTCGAACTATCGCAAACCATGCAGTATGAAAACCAAAGTCTTCTGGAGCTGCTGAGCCGAACCAGCGAGGGCGGCGAATTCTCGATCTAAAGCACTCCCTCCCATAGATGCCTCTGATCGCCGGCCGGGTCGTTCTGGATGCGCTCTTCGCCCGCCGCTAGAATCATGGTTGGACGTTGGTTCAATTGGAACCGAGGCCAGATAGGCAATGCTGGATGAACCGGTTTTCCCTCGCGCATGAAGGCGATCCAGCTCTCATGCACGACTCTGGCGAACCTGGTCAATTCGGGTGTCTCGCGGTACAGCATTGACAGGAAGGGTTCATGGAAATTCATCCAGACCATCGGCAGCTCTGAGGCATGGACTGCGAATCCTTCAAAAGGCGCCTCGGCCGATGCCTGGTCGTAACGATACATATAGCTTTCACCACCGCTACGGGCATGCGCTTCAGCCAACCGTACCATAGGAATCCAGTATTCCTCGGCCGTCAAGAGCTGAACACGGTGCAGGAACGGATGCTGCTGCGGGAAAGCAACTCGGTAGCGTTGGCTCATGGCCTCGATGGAAGCCTCGTCGAGCTGCGCCATCTCGTGCGCTGCGATGGGGGCGGTATCCGGGTCTCCACGGCGATAGGCCTCCAGCAATTCCGGACGGAAGAAGATCAGCGCTTCATCATGGTTGCTACCGATCAGCAAACGCAGGTGGCGTGCTTCGCCCAGTGCCAGACTCTGTTGTGGCGAGCGTGGAACATAGCTGCCATCGATTACCGTTCGGAACGCGAAATTGCGTGTGTAGGCGTTGGTAGTGGCAATCTGAGCCTTGATCAACTGATCGGCCGGCAAAGCGAGAAGTTGGCGGCGTAACTCCTCTGCGCTTGCATGCGGCTGTATCTGCTGCGCAAACAACTGCGCCACCTTGTGCGCCTCCGACAGTGCATGCGTGGTGAGCGCGCCTCCGCTCTCGATGATGGCCTGCTGGAACAGGCCGCGGGCAGCGGGCAAGGTCAGTAGTGTCGAGACGTTCTTGCCGCCGGCAGATTCCCCGCCCAGGGTGATGCGCTGTGGGTCGCCACCGAAAGCAGCGATATTTTTCTGCACCCATTGCAATGCCAGTACCTGGTCGCGCAAGGCATTGTTGCCGCAGCCGCGATAGTCTTCGCCGAGCAACTCACCCAGCTCAAGGAAACCCAATGCACCGACACGGTAGCCGATGGTCACGCAGACTACACCGTCCTTGGCGAATTGCGTTCCATCGTAGATCGGCTGGCTGGTAGCGCCGTAAATATTGCTGCCGCCGTAGATCCAGACGAACACCGGATGCGGTCCCGGTGTATCGGGTGCCCATATGTTGAGATACAGACAGTCCTCGGACTGCCGGGCGTCGCCCAGGAAGTTGAGTCCAGTCCCGGCCTGGATCCGTTCGGGCTGCATCGGTGCCGGTCCGAACGCAAACGCATTGTGGGTCTGCTGGAATCCAGGATGGGGCTGCGGGGGGCGAAAACGCAAGGGACCGACAGGCGGCAGCGCATAGGGAATCCCCTTGAACACCCGTACCGTTCCGTCAACTGCCCCCCGCACTGCACCAGCGGGAGCCTCCACTGTCACGGCGCGTCGCGTCTGTGCCAGTTCTTGCGCCTTGCCGGCGCGGGCCGTCAGCAGCGCACAGGCTCCCCATGCGGTCAAGCCGGCTCCCTGTGTCATGAATCGTCGGCGTCCTGCCTGCATGTCTGTCCTCTTGATGGTTCGTTGATGAAGTGTGGGCTACTTGTTGACCAGTCGCGCAGGGACGGCCGCGATCACTATCACGGCGCCTGCCGTCAGTACCCCTGAGAGCACATACAAGCCGATACTTGTGCTATGAGTCTGATCCTTGATCCAGCCGATCAGGAATGGGCTGACGAAGCCGGCCAGGTTGGCCACTGAATTGATCAGTGCGATGCCGGCAGCAGCGGCGGCACCGCCCAGGAAGGCCGTCGGCAGGCTCCAGAACAGCGGTGCCAGCGACATGATGCCGGCCGAAGCGAAGGATAGCGCGGCGATGGCCAGCATCGCCTCGCTACCGAAGAGCGCACTCAGGCCCAAGCCGACGGCACCTACCACCATCGCCACAGCCAGGTGCCAGCGACGTTCAAGGCGACGGTCGGCACTGCGGGCGAACAGTACCATCGAGACCGCACCGATCGCAAACGGAATGGCCGACAGCAGTCCCACGGATAGCAGATTTTTGACGCCGGCCCCCTGGATCAGTGAAGGCAACCAGAAGCTGATGCCGTAATTGCCCATGGCGCAGGCAAAGTAGATAGCGCACATGATCCAGACCTTGCCGTTGGCAAAGGTGGCTCGAATCGACTGATTGAGCTTGCCCGCGGCGTCGTTCTGGATATTGTCCTGCAAAAGGGCTTTTTGCTTGTCATCGAGCCAACGTGCGGACTGGATGCTGTCATCAAGATAGAACAGCACCATCACTCCGACCAGAAAGGACGGTATCGCTTCCAGTACGAACAGCCACTGCCACCCTGCCCAGCCAGCGTGACCGCCGAAGCTGCTCAGGATCCAGCCCGACAGCGGGCCTCCCACCACGCCCGAGATGGGGATGGCGGTCATGAACAGCGCCGTGATCTTGCCGCGCCGATGGGCCGGATACCAGTAGGTCAGGTAGAGGATGATGCCGGGGAAGAAACCCGCCTCGGCCACACCCAGCAGGAAACGTACGACGTAGAAAGCGGTCGGTGTAGTCACGAACGCGGTGAGGCCGGAGAGAAGTGCCCAGCTGATCATGATGCGGGCGATCCAGCGGCGTGCGCCATAGCGGTACAGCAGCAGGTTGCTGGGTACTTCGAAGAGAAAGTAGCCAACAAAGAACAGTCCTGCCCCCAGACCGTAGATGCTGTCGCTCCACTGCAGACTGTTGAGCATCTGCAGCTTGGCGAAGCCCACGTTGACGCGGTCCAGATAGGCCACCACGTAGCACAGGAAAAGGAAAGGAATGATGCGCCAGGTCACCCTGGCATAGGTACGGTTTTCGAAGTCTTCAGCGGCAGTAGCGGCCAGTCCGGATGCGATGGTGTTCACGCGGGTCTCCTGTTAACTAACGCGCCGCACCGTTGATCCCGGATGGCGCGTCCTCTCTGTTATAAATTATTTATATTGTTGTTGGTATCACGATTCGGTGGTCAATACGCCACGCTGGATCTGGTCGCGTTCCAGCGATTCGAACAGTGCCTTGAAATTGCCTTCGCCGAAGCCCTCGCGGTAATTGCCCTTGCGCTCGATGAACTCGAAGAACACCGGTCCCAGCAGCGGCTCCGAAAAGATCTGCAGCAGCAGGCGTGGTTGGCCGCCTTCGGTAGTGCCATCGAGCAGGATGCCACGCGCCTGCAACGCATCGACCGGCTGGCCGTGGCCAGGCAGGCGCTTTTCCAGGTTGTCGTAGTAGAGCCCGTTGGGTGAGGTCAGGAGCGGAACGCCGGCCAACTGCAACTGGTCGATGGAATCCAGCAGGTTGTCGGTCAGCAGGGCGATGTGCTGGATGCCTTCGCCGTTGAACTGCATCAGGAATTCCTCGATCTGGCCACCGCCCTGGCGGGCTTCTTCATTGAGCGGGATGCGGATGAGTCCATCCGGTGCGGTCATGGCCTTGGAGGTCAGGCCGGTGTATTCGCCCTGGATGTCGAAGTAGCGGATCTCCTGGAAATTGAACAGCTTGCCGTAGAAGTCCGCCCAGTAGGCCATGCGGCCGCGATAGACATTGTGGGTAAGGTGATCCACCACGGAGAAACCATGCCCGCGCGGATGCCGCTCCACCCCTGGCAGGAACTCGAAGTCAACATCATAGATGGACTTGCCATCCTCGAAGCGATCAATCAGGTACAGCGGCGCGCCGCCGATACCGCGAATGGCGGGCAAGCGCAGTTCCATCGGTCCGGTGGGGATATCCATTGGCTGCGCGCCCAGTTCCAATGCACGGCGATAGGCATGATGCGAATCGCGTACGCGGAAGGCCAGCCCGCAGGCCGAAGGACCGTGTTCGGCGGCGAAATAGCCGGCCTGGCTGCCGCTCTCGCGATTGATGATGAAGTTGATGCCGCCCTGGCGATACAGCGAGACATCCTTGGAACGATGGCGTGCCACTTCCGTGAACCCCAGCTTTTCGAACAGGGGTTCCAGCACACCGGGGCGGGGCGAGGCGAATTCCACAAACTCGAATCCGCACAGGCCCATGGGGTTATCGAAGAGGTCAGACATGCTTGGGTTCTCCCATCAGAGGTTGGTCGTTAAAAACGTGGCAGGTCGGCAAAGGGCATGGCATCCCGGCTGATCTGCATGGCACCGAACTCGGCGCAGCGATGCAGCGTGGGAATGGCCTTGCCGGGATTGAACAATCCGTGTGGATCAAAGACCTGACGCAGGCGCGCGAACAGATCGAGCTCATCGGCAGAGAATTGCCAGCACATGCCATGCAATTTTTCGGTACCGATGCCGTGCTCGCCACTGACGGTGCCGCCCTCGGCCAGCACCGCTTGCAGGATGGCGTCGGCCAAGCGCAATGCGCGCTCTTCTTCCCCAGCGACGGCGCTGTCGTAGAACAGGACCGGGTGCAGGTTGCCATCCCCTGCATGGAAACTCTGGGCCACCGCGATGCCATATTCTTCCGACAGTGCCATCACGCGGGCCAGCACGCGGCTCAATGCGCGGCGGGGCACGGTGCAATCGGCGACGTACAGATCGCTGGCGCTGCGCAGCAGAGCCGGCAGCACATTCTTGCGTGCGGCCCATAATTGGGCGCGCTGCGCTTCGTCATCGGCCTGGCGCACTTCCATGACGGCAAGCGCCTGGAAGATGGCGTGGATGCGACGGGTGGCCTCTTCGATCTCTTCCGGCTCGCCATCCAGTTCGCACAGCAGTGCGCCGGCCGCATCGATGCGCAGGCCCAGGGCGGGAGAGAACCGATGCGCCGCCTGCAGGGACGCCTGATCCATGATCTCCAGGCCGGCCGGAGTGATCCCCTCTGCGATGATGCGCGACACCGCATCGCAAGCCGCCTCGATGGCCGGGAAGAAGCCCAGCAGTACGCGCACAGCGCGCGGCTTTGGAAGCAGCCGCAGCCGCGTATCCGTGACCAGCCCCAGCAGCCCTTCGGAACCGCACAGCAGCGCCAGCAGATCCAGGCCAGGCTGATCCAGGCTGCCTTCGCCCAGTGCCAGGACCTGCCCCTCGCCAGTTACCAGACGCAAGCCCACCAGGTTGTGTACGGTCAAACCGTATTTCACGCAATGCACGCCACCGGCATTCTCCGCCACGTTGCCGCCAATGGTGGACGCCATCTGGCTGGAGGGATCAGGTGCAAAGAATAGCCCGTCGCCAGCAGATTGCTGCGTCACCACGATGTTGCGCACTCCTGGCTGGGCCAGTGCCTGCCGTGCGCCCGCGTCGATGCGGATGCGGCGGAGCCGGTTGAGCGCCATCACTATGCCTGCTGCCACCGGCGTGGCACCGCCGGACAGGCTGGTGCCGGCGCCGCGCGGCACGATGGGAACCCCTTCGGCGGCACACAATGCCACCACCGCCGCGACCTGCTGTTCATCGGCCGGCAGCACCACGGCCAGCGGTCGTTGCTGCAAATGGAACAGCGCATCGCACTCATAGGGGGCCACCGATTCGGCATCGGCCAGCAGCCATGACTCGCCGACGATGGCGCGCAGCGCAGCAAAGAATGCAGAGGGATTCATGGTTGGTCCCTTGCTGGCAGGCGCTCGGCCAGGATCTCCAGCCAGTGCCGCACGGGCACCGGGCTCTCTTTCTGCAGATGCATGATGCAGCCCACATTGGCCGAGGCAATCGCCTGCGGCTTGCCGGCCATCAGTTTCTCGAGCTTGCGCTGCCCCAGTTGCGCGGCCAACACCGGTTGCAGCAGGGAATAAGTCCCGGCCGAACCGCAGCAGAGATGGCTATCTGCGACCGGAGCAAGCTGATAGCCGGCGCGCTGCAGCAGCAACTCGACCCGGCCTTTGAGGCGCATGCCATGTTGCAGGCTGCACGGCGGATGAAATACCAGTTGTTCTTGGCCAGGCGATAGCGGCGCCAGCGGCAAGTTGCTGGTGCTCCACAGGTTACCGACCAGTTCCACCGGATCACGCAGCAGAGCACTGATGTGTTTGGCCTTGACGGCATATAGGGGATCATCCTTGAGCAGATGCCCATAGTCCTCGATCATGCTGCCGCAGCCGCTCGACGTCAGCACGATAGCTTCGGCCCCAGCCTCCAGCAGCGGCCACCAGGCATCGATATTGCGGCGCATGGCTTGTTTGGCTTCATCGGGTGCGCCCAGATGCTGACTGATGGCGCCGCAACAGCCAGTTCCCTTCGCCGTGACCAACGTCACGCCGAAATGATCAAGGATCCGGGCCAGCGCCTGGTCATATCCCGGCGCCACCGTCCCCTGTACACAACCGTGCAGGGTCAGCACGCGACGGGCGTGCTGGCTGGCCGGCTGCGTAGCTGATTGCGCAGCGAGGGACGCAGGGGGCACAGGGAGGCGTTTGCGCAACCCCGCCGGCATCATGCCGCGCATTGCCCACGCCGCATGCAGCGTCATGCGCAGCAAGCGGTGGCTTTGCAGTGCACGGCGCAGCAGTGTGCGCTTGATGCGTTCGGCCAGACTGCGCGGGACACGGCGCTCGACTTCCTCGCGGCCGATGTCGATCAACTGACCGTATTGCACACCAGAGGGGCAGGCCGATTCGCAGGCACGGCAGGTCAGACAACGGTCCAGGTGATCGCGGGTGCGCACACTCACGGGCGCGCCCTGCAGCATGTCGCGGATCAGATAGATACGTCCGCGCGGGCTGTCCAGTTCGTGGTCCAGCAGATCGTAGGTGGGGCAGACCGAGGTGCAAATACCGCAATGTACGCAGGACTCGATGATGCGTTGGGCATCCGGTGCTGCGCTGCTGGCTTTCATCCATTGATCGAATTCGACGCGCATGGGCTTTCCTGTAATGACGTGGTTCAGCAGGACGCAAACAGGCGCCCGGGATGGAAAATGCCGTGGGGATCGAAGACTTGCTTGATGCGGCGATGTATATCCCGCAGTGCCGGAGTCATCGAGGCCTGCAGGACGGTTTCTTGCTCCTGGCGCGTGCCATGACGCCACAGGGCAACGTGGCCGCCGTGAGCAGTTGCCCACTGTTTCAGTGCAGGGTACGCACTCATTGGCGCCCACACCCAGCGCACTGCACCGGCCCAGTCGATGGAAGTGGCCGGAGCGATGTCCATAACCGGAGACCCAGGTCGCACCGAGACACGCCATAGCCGCATTGGGTGGCCATGATCGGATTCCAGAGGGACGAAAAAGGGATGCGTCTGATGCGCGAAGCCTCGCCAGAACGCTTCGGAGCTTTGTTGCTCCAGCAACGTGCCGCCGTGGCGGCGCAGGAAAGCCTCGACACATTCGGGCGAGCCGGCGCTGCGCAGATAGAGGCAGCCATCGACGTGGACCGCGCCGCTCAGCAATCCGGGACCGGTAGGAAGGCGTTGCATCAGGGCCAAGGAGTCGACAGCGTCCAGCGCCAGCACCGTCGTAATTTCCACTGCGGGGCACGGAATCACACGCAGCGACACTTCCAGCAAGGGACCGAGCAAGCCAAGGCTGCCCGCCATCAGACGTGCAACATCGAAACCCGCCACATTCTTGACGACCTGCCCGCCGAAGCGCAGGTCGCGTCCCAAGCCATCAAGCATGCGTACGCCCAGCAGATGATCGCGTAGGGCACCGGCAAAGGGGCGGCGCGGGCCGGACCAGCCCAGCGCCACCGCACCGCCGATGGTAGATCCCGCCTGCTGCGGTGGCTCGAAACCGAGCATCTGTCTCTGCAGCGCCAGTACCCGCTGCACCTCGACCACCGGGGTACCGGTGCGCACCGTGATCACCTGGTCATCCGGTTCGTACTGGACGATGCCTTGCCAATCCCGCAGCGACAGCGGCTCACCCGAAGTTGGGCAATGTGCATCGCTACGCGTGCCTTTACCCTCGATGCGCAGCTGACCGCCAAGACGGACGGTGTTGCGAATACGTTCATGCAGTCGGGCGATAAATGAGGTGCCATCGAATGGATCATCTGCCCGTAAGGCGTGTACATTGTTACTGCTGTAGTCCTCGCTCACCTCGTCTCCTGCCTGGCTCTATTGGCTTAGTGATCGCAATGGTAGTAAGCACCCGGCATGGCAACAAGCGAGTTCTTTTCGCTTATTATTTGATTTTCCTCAATAATGAGGGGCAATTAGTATTGCCCTGCATGCAATGAACCTGACCATCAAGCAGTTACGCGCATTCCTTACGGTCGCCGATACTGAGAGCTTCAACCTGGCAGCCAAGCGCCTGCATCTGACCCCGGGTGCGGTGAGCTTGGTCATCAAGGAGATGGAGCAGGAGGTTGGCTTCTCGCTGTTTGACCGCACTACTCGGCGAGTATCGCTCTCCAAGGCCGGGCGCGATTTCCGCCCCTCGGCCGAACGTGTGCTGCGAGAGATGAACCAGGCCATGCAGACCGCGATGGACGTCAAAAACAAGACCACCGGGGTGGTCCGCGTGGCCGCGCCGCTGTTCGTGGCCAGCGCGCTCATGCCGCAGGCCATCGCCGCCTACCGCAAGATCAAGCCGCGCGTGCAAGTGCGAGTGGTAGATTGCGCCGTGGAGGAACTGGTGGATGCGGTCGATAGCGACCACGTGGATATCGCAATCGGCCCTGATCGCGCCACGGGCGAGAGTGTCCGTCGCATCAGCCTGTACGAGACGCCCTGGGTATTATGGTGTGCCGCCAGCAATCCGCTGGCACGTCGCAAGAAGATCACCTGGGCCGTGCTGGCCAGACAGCCTAGCGTGCTAGCCAGCCACGACTATGCCACCCATGTCGCCAAGGCATTGATTGCCTTGCCTCCCGAGCAGCATTTCATGCCCAGCTACACGGTGACGCATCTATCAACCGCGCTGGGCCTTGCTGCCGCCGATCTCGCTGTTACGCTCTGCCCGGCCTACGTGGGTGTGCTGGCACATGCCTTCGGACTGGTCATGCGCCGCATCGAAGAACCGGAAGTAATTCGTGAAATGTCGCTGTATCTGCCCAGTACGCGGGCTCTGACGCCGGCGGCTGCCGCGTTCGTTGACTTCCTTACGCCGTTCCTCATCGAACGCGCCACTTGTGACAGGGCGGGCATGAGCGGAAAGTGAAACGCAGCCGACGAGCAAATGCAATCGTGCGCGTATGGTGAAGCACTAAGCGACGTCATTCGTATTGAACACACAAGATAACGAATTGCGTTGCTGTCTTCCCATGGCGACAGCGCAACGGTTTATGACGATCTGTGTATTTTAGGCTTGGTAAAGTCGCGCAAATGACGAAATTGTGAAATCATTCGGAAGTCTGATCGTTTTACGGAATGCGTTTGAAGAGCAAGCGCCAGTGTCGAGCAGCCATGCCTTAGTCCCGCTAGTCTAAGCGCAAGACTGCGATATCGGAGGACCTGCCGTGAACTGAACACATTATCGATATCAGGCAACGTGAACAAGTGTATGAGACAAAGTGGCGCAGACCCATAGCAAACAATGATCTCAAGGCTCACCAGCATGTGAGCCGTCACTGACTGTTTTCCAGACTGGGAAATCCCAGCCCCCCCTCTCCTGTCCTATATCAACTCTGATGATCTTTTGAGTTGCCATAGCGATTCCCCGGTAAACAATATGTACTTAAAGCGCCAATAACTGGTTAATTCGTGTAGCAATAGAGATTCGTCAAAAAAAAGGGGAAGAGGGTGAAAAATATCAAGATTGGTTCGAGACTCGGAGTTGGATTTGCCGTGGTGTTGGCGTTTTCGATGCTGGTCGCCTTGGTGGGGATCTGGCGTCTCAATAATCTTGCACAGCAAACGCAAGCAATGATGGAGGGCCCGTTGCGTACGGAGCGACTAGTTTCAAAGCTGAACACGTCCCTGCTGATCGCTATCCAGCGAACAACGACCGTAGTCAAGAGTCACGATTCGGAACTGGACGCGTTTCTGTCACAGGAAGCGGCCTCATCAAGCAAGGAATCCGCACAGATCGTCGCAGACGTAGAGAAGCTGATGATCCTGGATGATGAGAAAAAGCTTTTCGATGCCATCACGCAGCAGCGAAAGGAGTTCCTGGCGGTACGGAATCGCATCTACGACGCCAAAAAACAAGGCGACCGAGAAAAAGTCGACAAGCTCTACGCTGACGAATATGTCAAGGTAGCGAAGAACACAAGAGAGGGCATGGCCGCCCTGTTGGATTTTGAAAAATCACGTATGGACGAAATCTCAAACCAGATCCAGGAGCTGGCCGTCTCCAGCCGCAATCAGATATTGGTGTTGGAGATGTTCATTCTTGTTTGCGGCGTAGCGTTTTCCATTGTGCTCACGCAAAGTATTACTGCACCGATAGCAGTGGCACTGATTATCTCCAAACGCGTGGCTGAAGGCAACTTGACCGTGAAAGCTGGGGCGGCCAGCAAGGATGAGTTAGGCCAGCTGGTAACATCATTGCAGACGATGAGCGAACGCTTGCATGGCGTGGTCGCAAGCGTCAGGCACGGTGCCGACAATATCGCAGTAGCCACGGGTGAAATTGCCACTGGCAATCTTGATCTTTCTAACCGTACGGAGGAACAGGCCGGAGCGCTGGAGGAAACTGCTGCATCCGTAGAACAACTTACCGCCAGCGTACGGGCCAATGCGGAGAACGCTCAACGCGCTGATAAGCTGGTTAGCTCCGCAGCGGTGGTCGCGCGTGAAGGCGGCAGCATCATGAGCGACCTTATCGCGACGATGAACAATATCAACGCCTCGTCCCGGAAGATCGAAGATATCATCAGCGTGATCGATGGCATCGCGTTTCAGACCAACATCTTGGCGCTGAATGCCGCCGTGGAAGCGGCTCGGGCAGGGGAGCAAGGAAGAGGCTTTGCCGTAGTCGCCTCTGAAGTTCGGGCGTTGGCCCAGCGATCTGCGGCTGCAGCAAAAGAAGTCAAGGAGCTTATCGGTGATTCTGTCGAGAAGGTCGGCGCTGGCAGTGCACTGGTAGAACGTGCTGGCAGTACGATGGGCCAAATCGTCAGCAGTGTCGAGAGCGCCAATGCCCTTATGAGCGAGATCAGCTCGGCCAGCCGCGAACAGGCTGAGGGGATTCATCAAGTAAACGATGCAGTGGTGCAGATGGACAGTGTCACCCAGCAGAATGCGGCACTGGTGGAAGAAGCTGCCGCCGCAGCGAAATCATTGGAGCATCAGGCCGATGAACTTAAGCGCACGATGAGCTATTTTGTTTTGACGACAAGCAATATCGTCCATCATCCTGGACTTTCATGACAGGCGAGCGTGACCTGCCCTTCTTTTCCTTCGATTGCCGTCTGCCAACGCGCCGTCGAAACACAATATCTTCACGGTGGTGTTTGCAAAGCCCCGCATCAGGAGCGGCGGGGCCTGTTGCTCTAGGGCAGGAAAACGGGAAACAGGAGGGGCGCCAAGAGTGCGGTCAATATCCCATTCATCCCCCATGTCCAGGCCGGCGAAGGCGCCCATCTCTGTATTGATCTGCAAGGCGCCGGCCGTAGCTATGGCGCCATAGCCGACATTAAGCATAAGACGGCCACGCTTTTAGACAATGATGACGTAGGTAAGGAAGCGGCCATTACATTACGGAGACGCCGTCAAGTGATAAGTCGTGCCGAGGTAAAGTGCGTGATGGTCGGCATAAGAAATGCGAAAATGAAATCCGTAAAATTTCTGCAAGTGGCATAAAAGTAGAAATTCCAACGTGATTCGACAATAGCCTTAGCCTGGGAAGGCATCGCGGATGTCTTCTATCAGCCAGGCTAGCTCAGTATCAGCGAGTACCACCGTAGCCACCTTGGGCTGATAGGCGGAAGTGCTACGCGGTACATCTGTCATTTGGCATCCTCCTCGGATGCCGCAGGCTTGGGGTCGCTGATGATCAATGAATTTTGGCCATTGCGGACGAGCAGTAGCCGTGGCGTTTTTTCAAGGAGATCAGCTTCATCAAGTTGGCTTATCTTCCGTTCTAATGCGGCAATATGCCCCTTGTACTCTGCGACCGACGACGCAGCAGCCTTTTCTGCATCCAGCTCACCGCGATCAAACTACCCTAGCCACATCTGCATGAGGTTGGCGACAAGTTATGGGTAATGAGCGCCTCGTGTCGCCCCAGCTTGCCGCCGCGAATGTCGCTGTAGATCTGCATCTTGAAATGCGGGCTATGCGCCTGATAGGGACCCCGTGACACCATGATGTCGCTCATCCTAAGAAGGTACGAAAAGCGTTTCATTTCATACCCAGCCTTGGTCCAGCCCGAGCGGTTCACTCCAAACGGTTGGAGCGGAAGAGGGAGTCCACCGTAATAAGTTATAAACGCGTCGAATATCTGTTCGACAGACAGTTCTTTAACATAGGGACTTTTATATATTAGTACAGGCTATATTGCGCGGCGCAGCGTTGATTTCACTACTATTATTATGGCTTAAACTTGCAAACAAGTTAGAATCGTGGCATGAAATGGAGCTCTGACCTCTCAAGATATCCCGCCTATCTACATAACAAGATCAGAAAAGGGAGGGGGATGGGCAGTTTCGATGAGTACCAGCCATGGGTACAAAAGCGTGACTTTGGTTCTGCTGGCAATGCGTCGACTGTCCAGGGGATCGTAATACCGCGACTTCATCATGTCCTTTCCGATCTTGAGCTTATTTACTTAATGATGCTCGAACGCCGACCAGGCGTCATTGATATACGAGAACAGTGGCCGATTTTGGATATTGATCAGACTCTAGCTATCTGCGAAGAAGTTGGAGAGCATCACAGATACGAAGAAGGTGCCCCTGTGCCTTTTACGCTCGACTTCCTGGTCACGTTTGACGTCGACGGTGAGCGGCGCTACGAGGCAAAAAGTGTCAAGAGTCCGGCCGATGCTCGGAAACCCAAAGTTCGAAAGCGTTTACTTGTGGAGTCTCTATGGTGTCAGTCAAAGAATCTCCGCTGGGATCTCATAAGAACAGATGGATTTTATTCAGCGGGGAAAACGACGTTGATAATTGCGAACCTCAGCTTCATGCGTGAATGGTTCTCGAATCGATACGAGCCAGATGAAAAGGAACTTCGGCAGTTCGTGGCGGTATTTTCAAGATACTACGACCAGGGTCTGAGATTAGATGAAATTATGGCGCGTTGCGTCCAGGTATTGCGAGTTTCAGAGGGACACGCTGACAACATGTTTCGGTATGCCCTCTGGCGAAGGGACATCAAAGTTTCATTGTCCGAAAAGATTGGCTACGACCGCCCGTTGATTTTAAAGAAGTGATTATTTATGCCGGACTTTCGACCAAACGAAATTGGCTTCGCACGTTGGCAAGTACTTGAGTTGCCAACGAGTGAGGGTACGCAGTACTTACGTGTAACTCATGTTTTCGGTAGCGTAATCTACGTTATGCGCATCAAGGAGGTGATCGATGTGCGATACGCAAATCGACCTGCCAGATATAGCTTGCGGGACTTCGTGAGTCTAGGCGATCGACCTGGTGCACGATGGGGACGTATAGCCATGCCGACGGAGCTGATTGCGCAGCCGTTGGCTGGGTCTAGGCAATCTGATCAAGTGGAGTCCAGCTGGAATCTTATTGAGCCCGTGTTAAATTCATTTGAACAGAGGGATAACTTACGCGCAGCTAATTTCTCGGCACTGATAAGAGCTCGTAGTCAAGCGAAGGATGTCAGTTATGACACAGTAAAGCGGCTTGTTTTACGCTATTACTATTTTGGCGGTACAAAAAATGCACTGGTCCCGTTTCTTCGGGGCGTGAAGCCTGGTTCGCGTGCAGATGGGGCCGGTGAATACACTCAAGAAAAGGCTCCTGCAAAGCGCCGTGGGCGAAAGTCAATTCGAACACAGATCCTTGGTGAAAATAAGTTCATTGTTAGTGAGGCAGATATTGCTGACATGGTCTCAAGTTTGAGGCGGCAGTTGCGTAACGCAAAGACCGGTTATAAGCAGGCATGGAAGAGCTATCTCGCCAATGAATTTGCACGAAGAAATAAGAAGGTATACCAGCAATATATAAACAAAGAGATTGATCTTCCAGTAACGGAGCGGCAGTACTACTACTACCTGACCAAGTATGCAGAATTAGATAGCGCATTGTCAGAAAACCTAGTCACAAGAACTAGAGAATCTGGGTACCGAGGTGCGCTTACTGCCAATGCGCCTGGTGATATCTATGAAATCGACGCCACAGGGGGGCGATTGCATCTCTTGGCTGGCAATAATCCTCCAATTTTGGTGGATAGGCCGAATATTTATCTCTTGATTGATCGATGGAGCCGCTATGTTGTCTCGGTTTATATTTCTCTCCGCCCAGCCTCATACGAAGAGCTCCGTTACGCGCTTCTTATCGGATTTACTTCTCGGAATAGTCGCTTCAAGGCAATGCGGTGTAATGTCGATGATGAACGTTGGCCAGTTGGACGGGTGCCGATCCGTATCGTCGCCGACCGAGGCTCGGAATTCCTATCAAATGCCATCGAGCAGTCGTTATCCACTGACCTTCGAATTAAGCTAACCAACCTCCCGCCGCTTTGCCCAGATGGAAAAGCCATCGTTGAACGCTTCATCAGAACAATGAAGCAGAAAATGTTGGAGCGAGGTATGTCCGGCGTGTACGCGGAGCGTCCGATGAATCCCGTGACGAAGCGGGCAAAAGAGAAAGCAGAAAGTGCACCTCTTACGTCGTTGTCGGAAGCTTACCGAGAATTGGTTCAGATAGTAATCGAATATAACAACACCCCACATACCACCCTTAAGAATTATCGGGAGCTAACACAAGCTGGGATAGCTCCCACGCCACAGCAAGCGTATCTCTGGGGTATAAAAAATAAGGCATCCAAGGGTGTCTTTCCCTACTCTGAGGAAGAGCTTGCACAGATTTTCCTGAGTCCCGATACCGCGACAATGTCGCATGGGAAGATAACTTACAAAAGGAATACGTACCATCCGAGCAACGATTTAGCACATGCGTTGGTGCGTGATTCCGGCGCTCGCGCCAAGAAGGTCTCAATTCGGGTCGATAGAACGTATCCGCAGTCCGTCTATGTATCTAGCAAGCGCGGCGATCGGGCTGAGTTTGGAATCTCAGCCAACGGTGCCGATACGCTGGGCCTGATGACCTTAGATGAAGAAGACGCGATGGAACATGAGACGAAGCTGCGATGGGCAATGAGTAGCCACCAGAGCAATATTGATCAAATCGACGGGATACGTCAGAGAGCCTCTCGTACAGAGCTGCGTCAGAGCGCACCTAAGAGAGCTGAGAGGTCTGATCGGGAACGCACTCAAGCTGCGCGTAAGTCGGAGACAGAGCAACAGAAGGAGCTGCTGATGGGGCGAGAGCGGCACTCTACTAATTCATTTGATAGTGATGATGAGCCAGAATGGCTTAAGCAAAAGAGGAAAACTGAAGCGGCTCACCTTGAGTTGGTGGCAAAGATGAGAGAAAAGAAATGAACACGCCTTTGTATAAGCAGCAGCTTCCAATGTATGAGCCTCAATCGGCGGTTTATACCGATACAGGTACCACGCGATATAAGGGAAATCCATTTATCGAAGCTCTGCCTCCAATGCCTGAGTCAAAGCTGGACTTCGCAGTTCTTGTGTCAAATTACCCAGATCCTCCACCTAAGAAGATGCGGAGTGCTGGCGAGATAGTTCGGTTGGTCGAATTAGAAACATTGGGCGACGTCATCTATCCGTTTGAGCAGTATGCCAATGTAGCACTCGCAACGTCGATGATGATCCGCGAAAGCCTAAAGTCTAGAAACCCAATGACTATCTTGGACGTACGTCGCCGACACGCCATGGCTGTTGCCACCGAGAAGGATCTGGAGAAAGATCGAATGTTCTTGCCGCAGGAATGGCGTAGCACAGCGAAGAGTCATTTGATGGTGGCAAATAGTGGAGCAGGGAAATCAACGTTCATCGACAGATATTTGAGCTTTTGCCCGCAGCTCATTCAGCATAAAGAGTACAAAGGAGTAGATTTGCGACACCTTCAACTGGTGTACATCAAGTTGCGAGTGCCTCATGATGGTTCCTTAAAAGGCTTGTGTTTTCAATTCTTCCAGGAAATTGATAGGCTTCTGGGAACGAACTATCTAAAGGAAGCGAGGGCAGTGGGCACGATCAGCACGATGACGTTGCTGATGCAGAAGGTGGTGACGGCCACATCACTTTCTCTGATTGTGATTGATGAATTTCAAAACTTGAGGTCGGCGCAAGGACGGCATGCTGAGCACGTCAAGAATCTCATTGGAGAACTGATGGAGTGGTCTGGTGTGAGTATCTTATTGATTTCCACACCTGCGATTGACAAAGTTATCCAAGGCAACTTGGGAAACGCACGCAAGATGACCACCTTGGGGGAGACGTATATTAGTGCTATGAAGAAAGGTAGCCCCACCTGGCAGCAGTTTTGCGAGACCCTTTGGGAATACACCTACGTAAAAAACAAAAATCCTCTAACTAGCGAGATACTCACTGCATGGTTCAACGCTTCAGCTGGGAACACTGCATTCGCTAAGTTGGCGTTCATGCTGGCACAGCGGAATGAGATCGGCGGCCGCGAACTTGTTGATGAGGTCTCTTTTGATACTGTTGCAAATACTGATCTACTTTTCTTGCGACCGGCCATTCGAAGCCTTTTGAGTCAGAAGGCCTCTGAGATGGTCGAATTTGACGACTTGTTCATTTCTGCAAAGTACAAAGAACTGCGAAGCCTGTTTGGCGTAGTGGATGAGAAACCGAAAGCGCATCGTCCAGTGAAGGAGTTCGCAGAAATAGAGGATAGTGCGAACGCCAGGAAAAGGATAAGGAGTGTGAAGAAAATTGATACAGGAAATGTGGAACTCTCTGAAGAAGATCCGCTATTGCTAGACGAATGAGGTGGCTATGCCAAACCTATGCTACTCACCAGTCCTCCATAATGACGAGCTCTTGTATTCTTGGGTAGGTAGACTTGGCGAACTTAACGCCTATTGCAATCCTAAGGATTTTATGGGGCTGATATACGGCAATAGAAATGCCCTCATCAGTCCTGATCTACCATGCAGACTTCGCGCGCTCGTTAGCTTGTTAGGAGAAAATTTCCCTTTTGAAAGCATCGGCGCAACAATCGAGCAGGGCACCTTATATCCCTACCACCGTCCGTTTGTCGACGTTCCAGTCCACGAGTCGGTGGTTCGGCGAATGGAAGGGAATGGAAACGGACTGAAGCTTTTTCTCGGGCGAGTCGCAAACAGGTTTCGTGCTTCGGCACCGCTAAAATATTGTCCGATATGTCTTGAATTGGAACGCGCGAATTGGGGCTATGGAATCTGGCATAGGTCGCACAATGTTCCAAGCGCTTTGTGCTGCCATAAGCATGCCATTCTGCTCAAATCGTCCGTTAATCCGACAGAACAATCCCACCGGGGGTTTATTGTCATGCCTCCTCGTTATTGTCACGAGGAGATTTATATGCGTCCTACTTCGGGCCAACTCCGCATGACCATTTTTGGAGTTGCAGCGTTGCATGCCGGAGTGCCATCTATTCCCGCACAGGTTCGCGCCAAACTGTATCTCCGTCAGGCTCAAAGAAAAGGCTATCTTAAGAACGACGGCAGCCCATCTATTCCCTCTTTGGGGCGTGCGATTTGCGAGCGTTATGATGATTTCGAAGGCATCGCGTTCAGGGAACGCTTGCTTGCAACGGAGAATAATCCCATGAGATGGATAAGGGACTTGCTCTTTCGGCCGGAGCGTTCGTTGCATCCAATAATGCACCTTCTTTTGATAGATATTCTCTGGGGGAGTTGGCAGTCATTCGTGGACGAAGTCGCCTTAGTGATAAATGGAGATGAAACGGAAAAGGAGAAATCAAAAAGCCACTCAAGCAGTATCGAAAAAAAAGGGTTTCAGGACCTGGATGATGACGAGTCTTTGTCGTGCCGCTCCGTTGCCGCAAAGTTAGGCGTCGCAATCAATACTATTGTGCAGCATAGATTGATCCGCGGTAGCGCTGTCGCTCAACGACCTAAGAAAATTTCCTCGGCTCTGAGAAATGCCATCCTCTGTGAACTAAAAAGTGGGGCAACGGCTGCGGAAATTGCTGAAAAGAGAGGACTATCAACGTCATCAGTATATCGGCTTAGAGCAGTAGCGAAACGAGAATTGTCTGAGTTAGCGGCAGTCGATAGAAATCAGGTGCGGCAGAAGAAGCGCGAAGAGTGGATGGCTTTGCTGAAAGCGGCTCAAGAAATTAGTGTGATAAGGTCGACCAGACCTGATCTCTATGCTTGGCTATATCGAGATGACAGAGGTTGGTTGATTTCTCATAACAAGAGCTATAGGCATGCTCATATAGCTAATGGCCGAGTAGACTGGGCTCGGCGAGATAGGGAGCTCTGCGGAAAGGCTAAGCTTAATCTCCAGGTGATGCTAAAAGATCAGAGTCGGGGGCGAGTCACAAGAGCAGCATTGAGACGTCACTTAGACGACGCAATGATTCGAGCGAACCGAGAAAATTTGCCGATGTTCACTTTGCTCGAAGATCGACTTCAGGAGTCGATATTTCAGTTTCAAAGGTACCGCTCCGCGCGAGCCGTGGCCCATCTGCGTTCCGTGGGCTTGCCAATAGTCGGTTGGAGGATTCAGAGATTGGCCGGAATGAGGGAGCTTGGAAACGAGAACATTGTCTAGGTTATCGAGCACAGCCCCTCATAATTCTGCGAAAATCCCGCCGCTAGCTAGCAATATTCTCGAACTTTTTCGAGTGGTATTTGCAAGCCCTTCCGTGATTTTTCAGCACCGTAATTATGTAATTTAGGTTCGCGGGATTGCTGAAAATTCCGCATTTAGCCGCTAACGAAGTAACGGAGAAATCTGTCTTCTCATCTGATAGTGCATCGAATACGCGGACGATATGGCGCTCCGTCAATTTTATGTTTGCATTGTCTCGAGCTTCTTGAAGGGCCGCATTTCTCTTCATCACTATGCCGATTTGAGCATTCGTCAGCCCGGTCAATAAGGATATATTTTCCGCCGTGATTTTTCGCGGAGGAAAACTACTTTCAACATAGGTTGCTATAGCAGATTCGATAAGGGCAATACGTTCATTAGACACGGATGCGCTTACCGCTTTCATTCTTTCAGACCGCTGGGAACTTGTTCTGACTTTTCTCTCATACATTATCTTTTTATACCAGGTAGAGTCTCGAAACTGAGCGCGGAAGAATTCGGTGGCGCCGTGAGGGTTTTTGCCATTATTAAAGGCAGAGAGTATCTTCGCGCGATCTGATTCGATAGACGGAATTTCGGTGATCCTTGACCCTATTGTGAGAAGCCACTTTGGGTCGTGAATCCGCAAAAATTCGTAGGCGGGCTTGTTGTGAGAAGGAATCAGATGAGGGTTCCTTCTTCTGAACTCGATCATGGAATCTTTGGCACACTGCAAGGACTTGATTTTGTAGTGAGGGGTAAGTCTGAGTGCAGGCTCGTTCGAAGACGAGGCTACATTAAATCGGCGAAATTCATCAGTTGCCGTTGGATAGTCAAGCCCCCATGATACGAGGGCTGCAGAGATTGCGTGAGCGCTGAGTTTCTTCAGTGGCTCGGTACTCGACCAATTCATTTTGATCTCATCGTGACAGTGCCAGTCACGATCGAATAATTCGGTCAATTGACGCCGGTGATTGATTCTTGATTTTAAATACCCTAGAACTTGCTCTTGAGTCCAGTCTACGTGCCGTTCTTGCAAAGCTTCGTAGCTAAAGACCGAAAGACGATGTAACAGATGATCTTTGTTTATGCTTTTACTTTTTTCATTTCGTCGATCAGTGCCGCAATGACAGATATGAGTCAGCGGCGTCGGAAGATCCAAATGGTTGTAGCCCACCTTGAGATTGCAGTTTGGACAGCTAATGCTCAGCGCGATGGTGTGCTTGCGGCAAACTCTCACGTTTTTTATCTGGTGCTCAGTGTGCCAATATGGTTCCCCATAAAGGTCGATATCCTGCTCCATACAAATGTGGCAGTAGTACCGTAGCGCATTCAATTGGCGGGACCTACCTTTAGTGGGTGTTGAACATAGCGCAAGGTGGAAAGGAGTGGTCGAATGTTCTGCCAAGGCTTCGGTGTTTGATACACCCAGAAACTCCAACAATGCTTTGACTCGTGGGCTGTACTCTGCAAGATCTAAACCGCTGATGAACGAGTAGTTCTGTACTCCGAATTCTGTTAGAAGAGAGCCCCAAATACCTTGAGTATTGTGAGCTTTAAGACGAGAAAGCCAAGAGCCAACGATCTCTCCAGGATAGGGGCCAGGACAATAGGGGAGAAGTACCTTTTTCAATTGAAGACGTATACGAATTTGCGGAAGGTCAGATGTTAGCGGAATGGAAGCGCCTTGCGGACAAGAGATTGGTATTCTAGTGGGAGCTTGGTCGCTGCTTTAGATACTCTGCGCGAACCTGCTATCAGGTGGAGTCTTCGCGGAAGATTTCACAGTGAAATCTGATGGGAGCTTTGATGGAAGGACTTTGGTAGGACCAACCCGCGTATGACAGTAAGGACGAAAACGTAGGGATACCAGGTTGACCCTTGATGGGAGATGTTAGATAAGTCTTCCTGCGCAAAGCCCTCTGCGCTCATTAGCTATGCTGCCATTGCTCCGCCACAGCCGTGGTCACGAAACGACTTCAAGGGCGTTTTGAGGATTCGGACCCGGCTAAGGTACGGAGTAAGCCAGATGCGGTCTGAATCGATGAGAACTTCATTGGACAAAAGTTGATCCATTATTCGCAAAGATGGCGAATTTTTCGCAGTTTTCGTTCAGCCTCAAGCGCCCTCTCTCGGTACTCCATCGCACTCTTAAGTAGGTTTGAGATTGACAGCCAGTAAGAAGCCCCCAGATCGCCCTCCTCAAGTTGTAGCCGATGCAATTTTCTCAGGGCAATCGAGAGGTCGATATCTTCTTGTATGTCCATGTTACTCTCCAAATTCAGCAAGCCTGCTAGTCAAATATACTGCATTATAATTTTGCGTCAACGTGGCGCCATTGCCCTTTTTACCCCCACTGGCTGTCCTTATCGCTGGCAACCTCGAAGGCATCTAGGCCATCCTTTTTCAGCTCGGGAAGCGCTTCTAATCCCTTTTTGTAGCTGCTCTGCGGGTCCTCAAACATCTTGCTGCGGAAGTTGGAATCCGCGAAATCGCGCAAGCAACGCAGAACACTTAAACAGATGTTTCTCGACTTGAGAACTCTCGGCTACGAGGGCTCCTATGACCGCGTGGCGGCATTCGGACGAGAGTGGAAGGTGGGTCAAATGGAGAGGGTCAAATCTGCGAGCAAATCAACAGTACGAAGCCATGGATGGAGCATCAGCGCCTCCTTCAGTCCGTTCGGAAGTGATATATCGGTGAAGTGGGCAGTGACAGATGCCCCGTCACGATAAGCGACGATACCGATTGGCTCAACCTTGAGCGCATCCCACATGCAGTTAAGTTCTTCCCGAATGTCTGCTAATCTCGACCAGTCTATTCCTGACTGACAGTTGTCAAAGCCATCTCCCTTGAAACCGATAGATCGGCATCGGAGATGGCTTTTGAACTGCTTTAATCTGACCCTACAGGGCCGTTTCCTTGATGCATCGATCCCTTCCTGGTCCCAGCGCGGCGACACCGCCAAAGAAGCAGAAGCCCGAGACTATTTGGTGAATCCGCTACCTCGCGCTCAGCAAGCTCGCTTTACTATCCTCATTTCTCATGCGTATTTTCACTGTTCGCCACCACATGTCGACGCACGGGGAAAATACTGACGTTGTATCGCTGCTGCAGGCTTCCCCAAATTCCCTTCGGCCATTTCAACATCACTACAATTGCAAGCAATCCCATGAGCATCAGATACCAGCTACCATAATCTGCCAGTAGCTCTCGCATGGCAAAAAAGATGATTGCACCGATAATTGGCCCTTCAATTGTTCCAATGCCACCGATCACGACAATAAAGATCGCGGATACCCCCCACGCAAGATCGAATGCGGATCCTGGTGCGATACGCAGCACATTTAGGTAGTACAACGCTCCAGCGAGGCCGGAGCCAAATGCCGACAATATGTAAACGTAAAACTTCACGCGTGCGACATTGATGCCCTGGCTTTCAGACGCGACCTCGCTATCACGAATGGCAGTTAACGCCAAGCCAAAGCGCGAACGTAAAAGAACGTAGATGAATGCCACCGAGCCTATAGCCATAGCGCAGGCAATCCAATATGTCGTCGACTCACGTAGAGACTTTGGTATTGCACTCATTGCCGTCAAACTCTGCCCTGACCCGCCCCCCACGAGCGCCACGTTCGATACTCCTAGCCGATATACTTCAGCGACTACCCAGGTGCAAACAGCAAAATAACCACCATGGAGGCGAAACACCACTTTTGAGGTAGGAATTGCGAACAATGCTGCAACCACGCCTCCTAACAATACCGAGACAAATGGATTGATGTGTCCATGATTAGCTGCGACGAACAATGCGTAGCCACCAATTCCAACAAAGGCTTGCTGCCCAATGGAGAGCAAGCCTCCATACCCGGCCAAGAAATTCCACATTTGCGCCAGCACTAAATAGCACATGAATTCCACTAAAAGGCGCAACGTGCTCGGGTCGGCCCAGAAAGGTAGGGAAATAAGAATGCCGCACACAAGAGCAATCGATGTGATTAACTGCAGCGGCTTAGTATTGCTCGTGACAGTGTAGTTTAGGGTGGTTGTTGGAATCATGATTGTGTCTTCGCAAAGAGACCTGTGGGCTTAAACAAGAGGACGACAAGGAAGAGCAAATGACCTGCCAGAATTCCCCATCCCGGATTGAATTTGTAGCCAATCCCTTGTGCAATCCCGAGCAAAATGGCGCCCAAAAAAGTGCCCCAGAACGACCCCAGCCCACCGATTACAACTGACTCAAAGGCATACAGTAAGAAACTGGGGCCCATATCCGGTGTGAACGACGTCTTGGCTCCTAAAAACACACCACCCACTGCCATTAACGCGAAAGCAATCCCCATCGCCAATCCGTAAGCGTGGCGGTTTTTAATCCCGACCAATTGAGCTGTTTGCTGATCATCGGATGCGGCCCTGAACACAATTCCAAGAGTAGTCTTCTTGAACAGGAGAGTGATCATCGCTGTGAGTACTACTGCGCTGACAAAGATAAGGAGTGGCAGTAAGCCAATGATCAGATTATGGCTGAATTGAACACTAGCGGTACCAAAGTCACCGATCTGCAATGAATTTGTATCAGCGGAGAATCCCTCTAAAAGGGCATTCTGAACAAGAATCGACATACCGAACGTGACCAGCAAAGGCGGAAGAATGTCTTGACCAAGCGTTCGATTCAGAACAATCCGCTGCAAAGAGTAGCCTATCGCGAACATGACGAGAACTACGATCGGTAAGGTCGCAAAGGGATGTAACCCTGTAGCGCCACCGATGGCCAACGCGATGTATGCGGCTAAGATAATAAAATCACCATGTGCGATATTGACCAACCGCATTACCCCATACGTCAATGACAATCCGATGGCAAACAAAGCATACAAGCCACCGGTTAACGTCCCCTGGACAAGCGTGTCCATCCACTCAGAAAAACTGTACATGGCGCCCCCGTTAGATGCCGAAATAAGCGTTGGATATCTGTTCACGACGCAAATCAACAGGCTTTCCTGCTAGCGAAACCTGCCCGTGCATGAAACAGTAGACACGATCGGAGACTCGTAATGCCGTGTCGATATCTTGTTCGACGATGATGACGGATAGGCCCTCCTCCATGATCTTTGGGAAGGCGTCGTAAATGTCTTTGACCACCACCGGAGCTAGCCCCAGTGATATCTCGTCGCAGATAAGGACGCGAGGGTTGGCCATCAGCGCTCGCCCGATCGCCACCATCTGTTGTTGCCCGCCCGAGAGTGTCGTGCCGCGCTGACGGCGCTTTTCCTTCAACACAGGAAACAGCTCGTAGACGCGCTCAAGATTCCAACTCCCTCGACGCCCCGAAAAAGTTCCAGTCACAAGATTCTCTTCGACGCTAAGGCTGCTAAACAGCCGCCGACCTTCTGGCACCATGGCGATCCCGCGACTGACGATATCATTTGGCGCTCTTCCGCCAATCGGCTCTCCTGCCAATACCACCGCATCCCGCGGAGCCGACAATTGTCCGCAAATGGTCTTCAAAAAGGTGGATTTGCCGGCGCCGTTAGCGCCAATAATTGCAATCGATTCGCCTTCTCGCACATCAAAGTCAATCCCAAACAGCGCTTGAAAATCCCCGTAAAAGGCCTCTAAACCTTTGGTTGTCAGCAAAGTCATGCTTCTAGCCCCATATAAACACGCCGTACCGCCGCGCTCTCCATCACCTCACGTGGTTCACCTTCGACCAGTTTTTCACCGAAATTGACAACCAACAAACGAGTGGCAACTGCCATCAGAGCATGTACGACATGCTCGATCCAGATGATGGATATGCCTTCAGCTCGAATCTGATTAATCATCTCCACAAGTGCGTGTGCCTCTCGCTCCGTCAATCCACCAGCAATCTCATCAAGCAAAAGAACCCGTGGCTGGGTTGCCAAGGCGCGCGCGAGTTCAAGCCGTTTTCGGTCCAGAAGGGTCAAGCTTCCAGCCAAGCGATTTGCCTTATCCATCAAAGCTGTACGACTTAATACATCTATACAGATCTCTTCTGCCTCACCTCCCTGCTTTTCACCTCCAAAGCAGGCCCCTACCAGGAGGTTCTCAAATACCGTCATACCGGAAAACGGCAATGCAATTTGATAAGAGCGCCCGATGCCCTTTCGGCATCGAGCGTGCGGGCGCATCTTCGTTATATCCACGTCCTCAAGGACAATACGCCCGGAGTCTGCAGCCAAGTCGCCCGAGATTAAGTTGAAGATTGTGGTTTTGCCGGCTCCATTTGGCCCAAGAATTCCAAGGGCCTCGCCATCATTCAGATCAAAGGTCAGATTCTTTGTTACCTGGAATGACCCAAAACTCTTTGATACATTTTCTATGGAGAGAAGTACAGTCATGTGGGTGTCCTGCGGCTCCCCCGCCGTTCAAAACAGAGGAGGCATCATTTGATGCAGGGTTTTTAACCTCGACAACGACTTTTGCTTTTTTCTGATTTGTACGTCAAAGCCGTTGTCAAACTCTCGCTTTACATCAAGGGATAGGCTTGATCTTCGACTGCACTGGGATTTCAGGAGCGGTCTCATTATTCACTACGATCAATTCGTACCGATGCGCAGTTGACTTCACCCATTGCCCGCTGACCAGAGGTGTTTTGGCGACATTTTTGACTGGACCGTTACCCCATTCAACGTGTCCGATAATCGTTTCCAACTTGGTACCCAAAACGGCATCTCGGATGGCGCTCTTGCTATCGATGTTCTTGGTTCGTTTCAATACATCAATGGCCACCTCAAACAAGGCATGTGCATAGCCTAGCGGTTGAGTCCATTGTTTCTTAGATTCGGACTCGTATGCTCTAGCAAACTGCTGTGCAGTTACCCCTGTAAGAGATGACTTGAATGGGCGATTTGGGCTCCACCAGAGTTCTTGAGAGAGGCCTCCTGCCGAATTTCCCAATGCGTCTACTGAGGCAGGAAATGCAAGTGCCTTACCAACAGAAACAACCTTAGGATGAAAGCCTTGCTGCTGTGCTTGTACCCAAAAATTCTTGAAATCGGGGGGAGTAGGAACACCAGCGACAATCTCAACGCCGGCTTTTTTGAACATCGAAATCTGAGCGCTAAAATCAGTTTGCCCGCTTTGATAGCGACCGGGATCAACAATCGTATACCCCTTCTTTTTCAATACTGGTGGAAGGCCTAATGTAGAGTCTCCCCAAGCATTTCCATCTCCATCATTGGCAAGTAGCAAACCGACGACTTTATTGGTCGGCACATCTTTCCACATGTTCGTGAAGACAGCGATGATGTCCTCCAACCCCCAGAAAAAGTGATAGGTCCAGTCGAATCCTTTGCCAGGCTTCCCGCCTCGAGTGAAAAACCAGGGCTGCCATGGTGTTGTGGTGGAGATGCACGGCACCCCATTCAGCTCGCACTGATCCGACACCGGATTTGCATTCTCTGGTGTTGAACCGACGATCATCAGATCGATCTTGTTCTTCAATATCAGCTCTGCTGCAACTTCAGCGGCGCGGTTTGGATTAGATTGGCTATCCTTGACGATCACTTCAACAGGATGTGATTTTCCATTGATCACGACCCCGGCCTTGAGCAAACCGGCTATGTTATCGAGCACAAATTTATCCACTTCACCGAACCCGGCTAAGGGGCCAGTTTTTGGCGTTACATAACCAATCTTAATGGTCCGCCCGCTGTCCGCGAATGCGACTCTACTGAAGCCCGACGCCGTGATACCCATTGCCAGCAATGCGCCAGCGGAAGCGCGTATGACACTACGGCGATCGCGATTCAGCGCGAGATCCTGTTGGCCCGTTTTTTTCATAATCAAGTCTCCTATATTTGTCGGAAAGGCTGACATCTCCGCTAACGCCCATTGCAACGCTGCTAGTAGCAGTTAAAGCTAGTTATGCCGAAGACGAGCGATATTCAGCAAGCCCCGACTCCGCAGAGGGGGCTTGTTCTTGAGATGCGATGGAAATTAGAGAGGGAAGACTGCTTTCACCCAGAAAGCATCACCTTGTGCACGGTTCTGAACGGCCATTTCCTTCTGCCATTTGGCAGTTACGAACCAGCCTTTTCCGCTGTCATATTTGACCGAAGGGCCGATTGCAAAAGCGCGCCCCTTATTGTCGGCTACATCAGCGCCATTTTTCTGATCGTTGGTAGTCTGCTGATAGTAGTAGCCACCAGCACCGACGGTCCAGCCATTATCGAGCCCCCATCCGAGCGCATAGTCGAAGTGAAATTCTTGGCCGGATTTGTAATTGGTGTCGTTATTCCGACGATTGATGGTGTAGCCTAATTTGATGTCTGCGTTGAAGCCTTTGGGGTCAATATAAGTAGCGATGTACACTGGCTCAAATGCCCAGTAATTTCGGCCGATATTGGCGAGATCATCCTTGTTGTAGCCGCCGGTTGGCAAGAAAGCATCGATACCAACAAGAGTGTGCAGCTTTTCGCTGTGATGGTAACCAAGCGAGAATCCGGTCGTGATGTCACCAAGGCCGCTCTTACGCTGGCTGGCTCCCCCTACCGAGACATCCAGGCTAACCAGTGGAACGATGGCGTGGAATGCCAGGTCTCCGCCAAAAATTTTCTGCTTGGTCACCCAGATAAACCGCGGTGCGATGACGTCCGCGGTAAGTTTAAAATTCAACGGGACGCGATTTCCATTATTATCATTCAAGCGATCCGCTGTGTAGTGCTGACCGAAGACCATGCCGTAAAGACCAGGTGGCGGCATGGCACCTGCAGCAAAGTTATCCACGCCGTTCGGGTAGATAGAGCTCCCGCCTTCCGTCGCGGTCGCTGCCGCAGCTGCAACCATGCCAAGCGCACCTAGCATAATTGTCGCGGCCGTTTTAGAAAGCTGGAATTGGAATTCTTTGTTTTGATGCTTTTTCATATTGTCTCCTCTCGTTTGAATTGCGCCCCGGGGTACTACATGACCGAGGCGCCCCCTTGCACTACTACATCAACTTCGTTTTCAATCCGCTAGTGCCTAATCAGAAATTGCAGGACGCAATCCGTAGCAACCCAGATGGTCTGCGAACCGAACCAACAGATCACCAATTTCGCCAGCCTCGAAGGTACTTCCATATAGATAAAAATCCGGACGGATCAACATCGATGCGAGATCAAATTTGCCCATAAAGCTCGAGAACTTCCCATCGAGGTCAACGACAGCATTAGCCGATTTATCGTCGTGGTCAGCGAGATAGACGACAGTGCCTCCCATTGACTTAAATCGATCGAGATCGGCCGTTGCTTGTGATTGCAATATCGTCGCGATATGCGCTGCATTGCGAACGACAAGAATGAATCCAGGCTTGACGAGATCGTCAAATCTGCCCTTCATTCCATTGAAGAGCACCGTTCCGTGAGGACTGAGCAAGCCAGCATGAGGCCGGACAGCACCACTGGCGTGTCGATCAAGCATGCCGTCGGTCAAAGATGGGAAGGCTGGTGGTGGCGCTACAGTCTTGTCAAAGAACGACTGATCGCGCTGCGCGGCAAGCTCAAGATCTGGTACGCAAATCACCTTCCCGAGGTACATGGAGAGATCGACGATGTCACTCGCGTGAGGCTTTCGTTCGACTTGATAGGTATCCAACAAAGAATCATCGGCTTGCCCGGTCAGCACGAGATGAAGCTTCCAAGCAAGGTTCCAGTCGTCGCGCAATCCGGCGCACATCCCCTGCCCCATAAATGGAGGCATAACGTGGGCGGCATCGCCGGCGATAAGCAAACGCTTATTACGCCAGGTCTGGGCGATCAGCGAGCGGAAGGTATAAACCTTGTGCCGCACGATGACTGCTTGATCAGGCTTAACCCAAGGCTCCAGGAGCTTCCACGCCATTGCTTCGGTCTCCAACTCCTCACGAGGCTCACCAGGCATGCGCATGAACTCCCAGCGCCGATAGAAACGACCATCTCGCACACCTGCTGGCACAATTGTCGTCGGCCTTGAGGGATTGCAATACTGTGCGGCTTCAGGCACATCAAGCGTGACTCCCTCATTGGGCAACAAATCAATCACCAGCCAGTCGGCTTCAAATCCACGGTCCTCCTGGACAGAACCAATGGCTTCGCGCACCTTGCTGTTGGCGCCGTCGGCGCCGATGAGATAACGACCACGAATGGTCCGTGTTTCACCGCTATTGACATTTTTAGCAGTGACTTCAGCGTATGCAGGTGTTTGTTTGATATGAACGGCTTCCCAGCCGAGATTGATATCGATTTCCGGACAGCGACGTACGGCTGTATCGAACATCGCTTCCATCGTTGGCTGATGAACGAAGTTGACTTCAGTTCCTCCGGAGATCGACTCAGCCGACCAATCGATGGAGAGCAACTCCTTCCATTCAGCGTTGAACCACCGGTAAGGCGGAGCTGCGTGGCTGACAGACGGCAATTCATCACGCAGACCGATGGCACACAGCACGCGATAGATTTCATGGTCAATACAAACTGCTCGCGGTAACGGGTACCGTTCTGTCCAGCGCTCAAGAATTGCAACCTTGTGCCCTTGACGTGCAAGCATGAGCGCCATAATTTCGCTGACAGGCCCATAACCTACTTGAACAACTTCATAGATCACATCGTCTTGGTTCTTCATCGTCATTTCCTTTTTAGTACTCATGCGGACACAGAGGTACTTTCTCTTTCCGCTGTCTCGTAGTTTTTTGTGAAATCGGAGGGAGGAATATCGCCCCATACATACAAGGCGTCTTCAGGTGGATAATCAGCTGCTGGCCAATCGTAGTTAGCGGCAATGTGATCGATATCGAAGGAGTACTCGCAGTAACTTCCCCAAGGATCACGCACATAGCGGAAATAGTTGGAGCCAAGGACATGTCGCCCTAACCCCCAACCTCTTGAGTAGCCAGCCTGCGCCATTTGTTGACTTCCCAAGCCTACGTCGTCGAATGACTCTACGTCCCAGCTAGCATGATGCAGCCCCGCGCCATCCGAAGCCGCCAGCGCTAGCAGATGGTGATCACTGCCGTGCGGGCCGTGCATGAAGACGATCACGGATCCGGAGCGGTCTGACAATCTCAGGCCTAACATCTCCATATAGAACCGTGCTGAGGAGTCGACGTCCGCGGTAAAAGTAAGGACATGAGAAAGACGTCTGGGTTGCACCTGTTTGATTGCGCTACGTCGTGGTGCACGACCTTGCTCACTCTGTTCAGGAGAAAACGAACGAGTTGACTTTTTATCCGGCGTACACTTATCACTGATAATCAACTGCTGGGGAACGCCGTCCGGTCCAGCAAACCAGAAGCCACTTGGATCAGCGAGCCGAGGGGCTTCGATTTCTCGAACTCCCTGCGCTTCAAGATGATGTGAGAATTTCTGCTCATCCTCAGCGTAGATTCCCCAACTGAGCCAAAGCAGCTTCTTACTCTCACCTTGGTAAATACGCGCCCAACGATGCGAATGGCCATAGGTATACAAGGCGATATGATCTTCCGCCCTTCGGACGTCCAGCCCAAAGGCGCGATAGAACTCCTCAGCCTGCTCTAGATTGGGCACGCTGATAACAAACTCATGAAGTGAATGCACGCCCAAGACGCTGGGGCGACGCAGCTTTCCATCTGCCGCCAAATGAGCGGCAGTTAGTGTGGTCGACATTTCTCTCTCCCGGATGGAACAACGTGGAATCCACATCTGCCTTTTAAGGAAAAGTCAGATGTGGTCCAACGGACGGCTGTTTGTTTTTATTATTCGAAACTAGCCAGCGGTGACTCAGATCACTTTTTGCGTCTGTGTTCCGAGCTTTTCCATCGTGAGAGTCACGACATCCCCCTTTTTGAGGAATTGGGGCGGCTTCATTCCGAGACCAACGCCAGACGGGGTACCGGTGATGATCACGTCACCCGGCTGCAGCGTCATAAATTGGCTCAGATACGCAATGATTTCTGCGACTGGGAAGATCATGTCCGCAGTATTGCTGCTTTGCTTAACGACGCCGTTTACACTCAATTTCATGGCCA
Source organism: Herbaspirillum huttiense (assembly GCF_004367745.1). Lineage (GTDB taxonomy): Bacteria > Pseudomonadota > Gammaproteobacteria > Burkholderiales > Burkholderiaceae_D > Herbaspirillum > Herbaspirillum huttiense. Next base: position 5,151,912 of record NZ_CP037993.1, on the reverse strand, counting down.
ATGTCTGCGGATCTGGAATCTCGTCCGCAGTTGTCAACCACGGACCGATAGGACCAAACGTATCGAAGCTCTTTCCTTTGCCCCATTGTCCGTTTCGCTTAATTTGCCAATGTCGTTCCGAAACGTCATTGGCCAGCACGTAGCCAGCTACGTGCTTCAAGGCATCGTCGCGCTTTACTTTACGTGCGGTAGTTCCGATAACGAAGCCGAGTTCGACCTCCCAATCAAGCTCCTCCGAGCCTTCTGGCATGACAATGTCGTCACTAGAACCGCTCAGGGAAGTGATCGCTTTGGTAAATACTACCGGTTCTGTCGGGATCGGCAGGCCGGACTCTTCGGCATGCTTGCGGTAGTTCAAACCAATCGCCACGAACTGGCGCACTCCTTCGACCGGCACTCCAAATCGCACCGTGTTCGGTACCAGCGGCATCTTTTCGAGATCGATTGCAGCCAGCGCTGCCAGGCGCTCCGGCGCCAGCCATTCCGGAGTCAATGCTGGCACCAGCAGCGACAAATCACGTACCTTACCTTGTTCATCCAACGCGCCAACCTTCTCTTGACCAAGAGAACCATAACGAAGCAATTTCATAAAAATCTCCACGAATTCTTGAATTGACACATTTGTCAAAACGAAGATTAGGTAGAAATGACGGTTATGTCAACATGAAATAACAGATATTTGTTTTCCTTATTTCTTACTGCTTTTTGACCGAAAACACCCAGCCAAAGGCGGTTCCGGATGAAATCAGGTAATCTTCTAATCTATGAAAAATGCAACGAAAAATGTCGTAGAAGACCATCGCACAAGGGCGGGGATTGAACGCCGAGAAAAGACTCGTACACGCTTAATTCAGAGCGCAATCAAAGTCTTCTCCGAAAAAGGGCCGGATCTTCCGGTCATTGATGACTTCATCGTCGCCGCCGGCGTTGCACGAGGGACTTTTTACAACTATTTCAAGACAACTCATGAGCTACTAGCCGCGGTCACGGGGGAAATGAGCGACGAAATACTGGGAATGGTCGATCCAATTGTTTTGCAGTTTGAAGATCCTGCGGTACGGGTTACTGTCGGTACCAAGCTATACGTTCATATCGCCACCCAGTACCCGACGTGGGGGACCTTTTTAACCCGCATTGGCTCGCAACACGCTGTTCGAGGGAAATTGCTTGATGTCTACCTGACGCGAGATCTGGAGCTGGGCATTGCTGAAGAGCGTTTTCGCGCAGGAAATGCGCTGGTGACCCGCGACATCATTCTAGGATCTATTTTTTTTGGCATCGAAACAATGCTTACGGAGCCTAGCCATACACACCATATCGAAGAAATGCTCTATACGGTGCTGAGAGGTGTCGGGCTCAAAGAAAAAGAAGCGCGCAGGATTGCATTTGCGCCATTGCCAGATATTGGAACAATCTCCGGCCCGATTTTTTCTGTATTGGTTTCGGGCGGAAGTTAATTCACTTTTTCACGCAACATTGTCTCGTATTGCGGGACGGTACGTTTTGTGAACAGAGATTTATCCTGGCTGAGCTCTCGTGTAAAGTTCGACTGCCCCTATGATCCTCCTCTCGATCTGTAGCGTCCTTGTCATTGTATTTTCCTCTTTAGCCGGACGTCGACGCGCGATTGGACATCACTCTTCATTGGCTCACGAGGGAAGTGTGTGAGACGCGGCTCAATAGCGGGATCTATTATCCCAAAATCACTTCTCACTGCTTTTTTAAATTGAAAACGCAGACCAGCAGTTTTGCTGGTCTGCACATCGATGAGTTAATGCCCTAGTTCGTATGGGTGCTAAATCGATATCCCTGATCAAAGAACGTAGCAATGGTCACCATCAGCCCAGAACAAACCAGGACTATAGCCACCCCGTCCGTCGCATGCGTAGTCGATTGCGCGACCATCGCCAACGCGCCCAAGGGTGCAAGGCCAGCGGCGAGTGCCGTACCAATCTCCCGCCCCGCACCGACGCCCGTAGAACGACTTTGCACTGGAAACTGACGGCTAAGGACCGAGCCCTGCGGTGCAAACATCATCGGCGCCAAAATGCCAGTCCCAATGATCATGGCGCAGTAGATTGCCATAGTGGGGGTGCGGACAAAATCTTGGACTACCTTGGAGGTAGTTCATGTATTCATACGAAGACCGAATCAAAGCGGTCAAGCTCTATATCAAGCTGGGAAAGCGTACAGCCCCAACCATTCGGAAGTTGGGCTATCCAACAAAGAACTCGCTGAAATGTTGGTATCGCGAATACGAGAAAAGTATTGCCCTAAAGGTGGGCTACGTGCGACCGCGCAAGTATTCTGATAAGCAGAAGCAACTGGCGGTTCAGCATTATCTTGATCATGATCGTTGCATTGCTTCAACTATGAAGGCAATGGGATAGCAGAAGCCGTGTGCACGCCGAGTGGAAGACCAGTAGCGTCTGCAATAACCATGAGCTTCGTACCCTTGCCTCGCTTGGTCTTTCCGATCTTTGGGCCCTTTTTTTGCCAACACAAACGTGCCGTCAATAAAGCATTCGGAAAGATTGATTTGGCCAACCTCTTCGAGGTGTTCCGCTAGTGCTTCGAGTATGTGCCGTAGCACCCAGAGAATCCCGTTCATGACGGCGCGGTTGCTGTGCAATTGGCGCGTATTCGTGCGCTATGGGACTACGTAAAAGAAGTTGCCGAAGCAAACGCCGATTATCTCGACGGCAAGACATCGGTCATGGAATGGATTAGATAGATTCTGGCGTTCTGAATTTGGGCGCAGGATTGGCTGGCAGGGCTGGGCGATAATTTAGGCGGGATTCGCGGTAGGGGGCTAAGGGGCGGCGATTTAGGCCGAATAAGGGGGGGGCTAATAGGCGTTCTTTTTCAATAAAAACCTTTAGACAGTGAATGGCCTTTTTTCAAGCTCGGCTTGGCTTTGCAGTTGATTTAGCCCAACAAAAAAGGCTTCCCTTTCGAAAAAAAGGAAGCCTTTCATTTCTGAGTGACACGTTTTTGCTCGGAAATCGTCCGGTAGGTAGCTATTGTTAATTTACGCCTTAATTTTGAATTAATAGTAATAATGTGGTTTTGGCTGGGGAAAAAGCCGTATTAATAGTAACAACATGCGGTCACCGGCCTTATCGAATCCCCTCACTCCACCGTCACCGACTTAGCCAAATTCCGCGGCTTATCCACATCCGTCCCCCTTGCCAGCGCCGTGTGATACGACAGCAACTGCAACGGCACCACATGCAGAATCGGCGACAGCACGCCATAGTGCTCCGGCATGCGAATCACATGCAGCCCTTCCGCCGAAGTGATACGCGAATCACCATCCGCAAACACATACAGCTGCCCGCCACGCGCACGCACTTCCTGCATGTTGGACTTCAGTTTTTCCACCAGCGCATCATTGGGTGCAATGGTCACCACCGGCATCTGATCCGTCACCAGCGCCAGCGGACCATGCTTCAGTTCACCTGCGGCATAAGCCTCAGCGTGGATATAGGTGATCTCCTTGAGCTTGAGCGCACCTTCCAGCGCAATCGGGTAATGCAGCCCACGCCCCAGGAACAGCGCATTCTCGCGACGCGCAAAGGCCTCGGCCCACGCCACGATGGACGGTTCCAGCGCCAGCACGCTCTGCAGCGCAGCCGGCAGGTGGCGCATCGCCTTCAGGTGTTCGGCTTCCTGTTCTTCGGTCAGCAAGCCGCGCGTCTGCGCCAGCGCCAGCGTCAGCAGGAACAGCGCCGCCAGCTGCGTCGTGAAGGCCTTGGTCGAGGCCACACCCACTTCCACACCGGCACGCGTGATGTAGGCCAGTTCGCATTCGCGCACCATCGCACTGGTGGCCACGTTGCAGATGGTCAGCGTGTGCTGCATGCCCAAACCACGCGCATGCTTCAACGCTGCCAGCGTATCGGCCGTCTCGCCGCTCTGCGAGATCGTGACCACCAGCGACTTCGGATTGGGCACGCTGTCGCGATAACGATATTCGCTGGCGATCTCGACGTTGACCGGGATCTTGGCAATCGACTCCAGCCAGTACTTCGCAGTCAGACCGGCGTAATAGCTGGTGCCGCAAGCGAGGATCAGGATCGAATCCACTTCCTTGAAGACCTTGTAGGCCTTGTCGCCAAACAGCTCGGGCATGATGCCGACCACACCTTCGAGCGTGTCGGCAATCGCGCGCGGCTGCTCGAAAATTTCCTTCTGCATGTAATGCTGGTACGGGCCCAGTTCCACCGCGCTGGTATAAGCCTGCACGGTACGCACTTCGCGCTCGGCAGGGCGGCCGGCTGCATCGACGATCCACACCTTCTGCAATTGCAGGTCGACCACGTCGCCTTCTTCCAGATAGATGATCTGGTCGGTGGTGCCGGCCAGCGCCATCGCATCAGAGGCCACGAAATTCTGTCCTTCGCCAACACCCACGATCAGCGGCGAACCCTGACGCGCTGCCACCACGCGGTGCGGCTCGTCGGCGCAGAAGACGGCAATCGCGTAGGCACCGGTCAACCGGCGCACGGCTTGCTGCACGGTGTGGAACAGATCGCCGTCATACATGTGGTCGACCAGGTGGGCGATCACTTCGGTATCGGTCTGGCTCTCGAAGACATAACCGGCAGCCTGCAACTCGGCGCGCAGTTCGTCATGGTTCTCGATGATGCCGTTGTGGACCAGTGCGATGCGGTCGCGCGAGAAGTGCGGGTGCGCATTGTGGGTGGCAGGCGCGCCGTGCGTCGCCCAGCGGGTGTGCGCGATGCCGGTGAAACCGGACAGGCCGCTCTGCGCCACCTGCTGCTGCAGCTCGGCTACCCGCGAGGTGCTGCGCGAACGCTGCAGCTTGCCATCCACATGCAGCGCCACGCCGCAGGAGTCATAACCACGGTATTCGAGGCGCTTCAGGCCTTCGAGCAGGATGGGAGTGACGTTTTGTTGCGCTACCGCGCCGACGATGCCGCACATGGATTACCTCGCTGGAAAAGATGTGCATGCATCTTAGGCGAGGCATCGTGAAATAAGATTTCTAAAATATCGGTGAAATGAACTAATATTGCTTCACTATTGGGTGATGAAATAATATTAAATTCAGAGGTGAAATTTGGATTTATATGTCATTCAATCTCGCTCACCCTCACGCAATCTCCGGCAATTTCACAAGCTGACGCAGGCACCCATGAAAACCCCCCTCGATCTGGACGATCTCGACCGCCGCATCCTGCAAGCCCTGCAGAGTGATGCCAGCCAGACCAACCAGGAACTGGCCGCGCAGGTGCATGCCTCGCCGCCGACCTGCCTGCGCCGCGTCAAACGGCTGGTGGAGGCGGGCGTGATCGCGCGCCAGGTCGCCTTGCTGGATCCGGCCCAACTGGCGTCCACGCTCACGGCACTGGTCGAGATCACGCTGGATCGCCAGGGCGAGGAGGAGCAGCAGGCCTTCGAGGCCCTGGTGGCGGGGGAGGCGGCGGTGCAGCAGTGCTATCGGGTCTCGCCGGGGCCGGATTTCGTGCTGGTGGTGCTGGTGCGCGACATGCCGGCTTACCACGCACTGGCGCACCGGCTGTTCGCTTCCCAGCGCAACGTGCGCAATGTGCGCAGCTATTTCTCCATCCACCGCAGCAAGTTCGAGACGGCCATCCCGCTCGGGGCGGCTGCCGACGCCCCATGAAAAACGGCCGAAACCTTCAGGTTTCGGCCGGATTGGCCTGTGGATAAGTCAGGAAGTAGCGTGTTGACGGGCTTTTTCCTTCATATCGCCCTGAAACCACCACCCGAGTTGGAGTTGTCCACAGGGCGCGCGGCCGGAGACGCTTACTTCTTGATCTTGACCGGCCGCTGCCATCCCGCCAGCGACAGCTGCTTGGCGCGCGACAAGGTCAGCTGATCGGCCGGGGCGTCCTTGGTCAGCGTGGTACCGGCACCGATGGTGGCCCCCTTGCCCACGCGCACCGGCGCGACCAGCTGGGTGTCGCTGCCGATGAAGGCGCCGTCTTCGATGATGGTGCGGAATTTGTTGGCACCGTCGTAGTTGCAGGTGATCACGCCGGCCCCGACGTTGACGCCGCTGCCCACATCCGCATCGCCCACATAGGCCAGGTGATTGGCCTTGCTGCCTACGCCCACGTTGCTGTTCTTGACCTCGACGAAGTTGCCGATGTGCACATCCTGCGCCAGTTCGGTGCCGGGCCGCAGGCGTGCGTAAGGACCGATCTGGCCGCCCGCGCCGACTACGGCGTCCTCGATGTGGGTGAAGGGCTTGATGGCCACGCCGGCACCGATGCGCGCATTGCGGATCACGCAGTGGGCTCCGATGCTGCTGCCTTCGCCGATGCTGACCTGGCCTTCGAAAACGCAATTGACGTCGATGCTCACATCGCGCCCGCATTCCAGCGAGCCGCGTACATCGATGCGCGCCGGGTCGGCCAGCGTGACGCCATTCTCCAGCAGGCCATGAGCGATGTTGCGCTGGTGCACGCGCTCCAGCTCGGCCAGTTGCACCTTGCTGTTCACGCCCAGGGTTTCGGCCACGTCATCGGGCTGGGCCGAGACGACTTCCACACCATCGGCCACGGCGGCCGCGATCACGTCGGTCAGGTAGTACTCGCCCTGCGCGTTGTTGTTGGAGAGCTTCGCAAGCCACTGGCGCAGGCGCGCCGTGGGCGCGACGATGATGCCGGTGTTGACTTCGCGGATGGCGCGTTCGGCCTCGCTGGCATCCTTCTGCTCGACGATGCGCTTGATCTGGCCGTCTTCGCGCACGATGCGGCCATAGCCGGTGGGGTTGTCCAGGGTCACGGTCAGCACGCCCAGCTTGTCCTGGCCGGCTGCATCCAGCAGACGCTGCAGCGAGGCGGCCGTGGTCAGCGGCACATCGCCATACAGCACCAGCGTGGGCGCGCCATCATCGAGATGCGGCACAGCCTGCATGACGGCGTGGCCGGTGCCCAGCTGCGGTTCCTGCAGGGCAAACGACAGGCCCTGGCCGGCGAAGGCCTTGGGCACGGCATCGCCGCCGTGGCCGTAGATCACGCACAGTTGCGTCGGTGCCAGCTGGCGTGCGGTATCGATGACATGGCCCAGCAGGGGTTTGCCGGCGAGCGGATGCAAGACCTTGGGCAGCGCGGATTGCATGCGTTTGCCCATGCCGGCGGCGAGGATGACGATGTTCATGAGTGGCAGCGAAGAGGAGCGAAGAAAAGCCAAAAGTCTAGCACGCGCCCCCTGCGCGCCAGCATCCCCGTCGCTGCGCATCGTCGCAAAAGAGGAAGTTGAGGGGCCTTTGGCGGTTTACTCCGGTCTTTATGCGCACGGCTCCCCCTTACCATGTCAAGCTGCGCAGTCTCGCCTGCGCGTCGCGACTGCCCACGTCTGCAGGAGGCCGTAGCGATGCGAGCGGGCAGCCGACTGATGAACTGACAGAACCAATAGAACCAATAATGACAACCGGTCCGGCCAAGGCCGACCCTTCCTGGAAAGTGCATGAAGATTCTTCTGTTGAACGATGAGTTCTACACCACCGGTGCCAGCACCGCGATGCTGCGTCTGGCCGAGCGCCTGGTGCAGAACCATGAGGTGTCGGTCCTGCCGCGTATCGATGGCCAGGGTGAAGTGCGCAAGCAGTTCGAGGCAATGGGCATCCCCATCGTCAAGGACCTGGCGGGCGATCCCGACGTGATCGTGTCCAACTGCATCCTCTCGGGGGCGCTGGTGGGAGAAATGGCTCCACGCTGCCCGGTGATCTGGTGGATCCACGAAGCCGAGATCGGACGCGACCTGCTGCTGCGCTATCCCAACATGGCGCAGGGTTTCAAGAGCGCCTCGCACATCGTCTTCCAGACCGAATTCCAGCGCCTGGTCTATGGCAGCTTCCTGTTCGACAGCCCGGCCATGGTGCACGTGCTGCCGTTCTGGAACGACGCCATCTACCGCCAGCAAGACCTGCAACCCAAGCCCAAGGACAAGAAGCGCATCGTCTGCATCGGCACCATCGAGCCGCGCAAGCGCATGGAAGACACCATCATGGCCGTCAACGCCATGAGCAGCGACCAGCGTGCGGGCATCGAGGTGGTCTTCATCGGCAAGTACCTGCAGCTGGGCGAGGGCGCGCGCAAGCTCTCCGAAGCGCTGCCGGAACGCTATCGTTTCCTGGGCGAGCAGCCCAACGAGGAAGCCCTGCGTTACCTGGCCTCGGCCGATGCCTACGTGCTGGCCAGCTCCAGCGAATCACAGCCGCTGACCATCTGGGAATCCTTCGAACTGGATGTGCCGGTCTGCCTCTCCGATCTGGAGACCTATCGCCACATCGGTCTCAAGCATGGCGTCAACGCCCTGATGCATCCGGTCGGCAACATCGATCTGCTGTGCTCCAACCTGCAGACGGTGCTGCACAACGAGGATGTGCGCCGCCGTGTCACGCGTGCCGGCAAGAGCCTGCTGCTGAAGAATCTCACGCGGGAATGGTCGGACGAATTCGAACGCCTGATCCTGCGTACGCAGACCATGGCTGAAATCAGAAAGATGGGATATTGAACAAAGCCCCCGCCGGAGCAGATCCGGCGGGGGCTAGTCCTTTGAGGACTTAGTTCAGGCTTTGATAGAAGGCAATCTGGTTTTCCGAGAGCGTGCGCAGGTCTTCGTTGTTGAGGTAACCCGCGTACCACTGCGCCGTCAGTTCCAGCGCGGTGTAGAGCTCCATCTTCGGAATCCAGTCCAGGCGCTGGCGCACCTTGGAAATATCCAGGCGCAGCAGGGCGGCTTCGTGCGGTCCGTTGGCCTGGGTCTCCAGGCGCACTTCCACCTGGCCCGCGTCATTCTTCTGCAGCGAATGATTGAAGGTGGCGCACAGCTGGCTCACGGTCTGCAGGTCGGTATCGGCCGGCCCGAAATTCCATCCTTCGGCAAACGCACCGCCCTGCTCGTAGAGCAGCTGGGCAATCTGCAGGTAGCCCGACAGCGGCTCCAGCACGAACTGCCACGGGCGTACCGCGTGCGGATTGCGGATCACGACCGGCTCTTCCTTTTCCAGGGCGCGCACGAAATCGGGAATCAGGCGATCGGCCGCGAAGTCGCCGCCACCGATCACGTTGCCAGCGCGCACGCTGGCGATGCCGACGGTGTTGTCGGGATTGCTGGCAAAGAAGGAGCGGCGATAGGCGGAAGTCACCAGTTCGGCGGCGCCCTTGCTGCTGCTGTAGGGATCGTGGCCGCCCATGGGATCGTCTTCGCGATAGCCCCACAGCCACTCGCGGTTCTCGTAGCACTTGTCGCTGGTGACCACCACTACCGAACGCACGCTGGGCGTATGGCGCACGGCTTCCAGCAGGTGCACGGTGCCCATGACATTGGTGGCGTAGGTATCGACCGGCGTGGCATAGGAGTCGCGCACCAGCGGCTGGGCCGCCAGGTGGAACACCACATCGGGCTGCACGGCAGCCAGCGTCTCGGCCAGGTGCTGCGGATCGCGCACGTCGCCGATGGTGGTCTGCACACAGTTCTGCAAGCGCGCCAGATGGAACAGGCTGGGATTGGTCGGTGCCGGCAACGCGTAGCCGCTCACCTTGGCCCCCATCAGGTGCAGCCACAGGGTCAGCCAGCTTCCCTTGAAGCCGGTGTGACCGGTGATGAAAACGCGCTTGTCGCGCCAAAAGTTAGCCATCAGGCAGCCTCATACACGGTATGGCAGAGAGTCGTTCGGGGTGCAGAGGCATGACGGCGGCAAGCCGTTCAATCACGCGGATGGCGATACCACGCAGGCCGGCCGTGACACTGGCCGAAACCACGTTTCCCTGCGAAACCACGACTGCATGGTTATGTATTTTCTTTCCCTGGCAAAGCGGCCTCGCGGCACGCCATTGCGATGGGACAGATTAAAACATGCGTGTTTTCGCCTTCAAGCGTGGAAGAGGAGGGTATTTGATGCCCAATCCCCGACTATAGCCATATGACAACAAAAATTTACTTTTGCATCAGCCTGCGGGAATCGGCAATGGGCGCGAAAGCCGCGCCACAAGGGCATTTCGTACGGATGAGGTGGAACGCAGTGTCTCGCCGGACTAAGGTTTTGCGAGACGCCACAATGAGCCGCAGCGTCTCGTGTGCTCAGACCAGATTGATGACGGACTGGCCCTGGTCCAGTTTGTCGTCGCGGTCGAACAGGGTATCGCCCTGCGCTTCCTTGCCGGCCCCGGCGGTGAAATGCGTGAAGTCGAACAGGCTGCGGTCCAGCATGTGGGATGGCGTGATGTTGGCCATGGCGGTGAACATGCTCTTGATCCACAAGGGATTGGTCTTTTCCCACTGGTTGAGCATCTCGCGCATGGCCTGGCGTTGCAGGTTGGGCTGCGAGCCGCACAGGTTGCAGGGGATGATGGGGAATTCCATGGCGGCCGCGTACTTCTTGATGTCCGGCTCGCGCACGTAGGCCAGCGGGCGGATCACCACGTTCTCGCCATCGTCGGCGATCAGCTTGGGCGGCATGGTCTTGATCTTGCCGCCGTAGAACATGTTGAGCATGAAGGTGTGCAGGATGTCATCGCGGTGATGGCCCAGCGCGATCTTGGTCGCACCCAGCTCCTTGGCCACGCGATAGAGGATGCCGCGGCGCAGGCGCGAGCACAGCGAGCAGGTGGTTTTGCCCGGGGCGATCTTTTCCTTGACGATGCTGTAGGTGTCTTCTTCGACGATGCGATAGGGCACGCCGATGCGCTCGAAGTATTGCGGCAGGATGTGCTCGGGGAAGCCGGGCTGCTTCTGGTCCAGGTTGACGGCGATGATCTCGAACTTCACCGGGGCCACGGTCTGCAGGTAGCGCAGCGTGTCCAGCATGGTGTAGCTGTCGGCGCCGCCGGACATGCAGGCCATGATGACGTCGCCGTCGCGGATCATGTCGAAGTCGGCGATGGCGCGGCCGGTCAGGCGGCGGATGTTCTTTTCCAGCAGTTCAAAGCGGCGTGAACCGCGCGCGGTCACTTCAGGCTGGCCGCGTTCTTCCTGCGCCTGTGCGGAGGAGGCATCGAGGTCGGCGAGGTCGGACAGTTGCACTGCAGCGGCAATGTCGTTCATGGGGTATTCCTTCAATCGGTAGGCTGTTGCTGCCGGACGAGCAATGTTGCCGCTCCTCCATATCCGGAGGGGACAGGGGCGGAAGGCTGCGTGCGGGCGGAGGACCGGCATTTTCTCATGCAGCGCCGGATCCTGCCATTTCTGCGTGGCTTGCCGCGCGGCAAGCGTCGCATGGATGCCTCATTTGTCGGCTTGCAGCGCGCCCAGTTCGTGCCGCGTGCGGATTTGGCGGATCGCCGCCACCAGGAAATCGATGAACGCCGCCACCGCCGGCGGCAGCTTGCGCCCGGCCATGGTCTGGACCTGCAGGGTGCGCTGGTGCAGTTCGCTCTCGGCCATCGGCACCAGGGCCATGGCATCTTCCTCGGCGCGTTCCTGCACGGTGAGGAAGCCGCCCAGCGCCACCGTATCCGGCGAGCGGGCGGTGAAGCGGTAGACCGCGCCCAGCGAATGGCTGGTGAAGACCGGTGCGAACAGCAGGCCGCGCATGCCGCAGGCGATGTCGAACAGCTGGCGCACCGTGGAGCCCTGTTCGGGCAGGGCCAGCGGGTAAGGTGAAAGATCGTTCAAGGACAGCAGCTTGCGCGCGGCCAGCGGGTGGTCGCGCCGCATCAATGCGAAGATGGGTCCCGATTCGCGGTAGGCGATGTTGAGACCCTCCACCGGCCCCAAGCTGTAGGTGACCGAGATGTCGGCCTCGCCATCGATGACCATCTGCGATGCCTTGGCCGCGCCGACCACGTTGAGCTTGAACTGCATGCCCGGATATTGCTCGCGGAAGTGCGCCATCACGTTGGGCAGCAGGTCCCAGGCAAAACCCTCCGAACAGGCCAGCGTGACCACGCTCTGGCCGACCGCGTGCAGTCCCTTCACCTCTGCCATCACCTGTTCCACCTCCAGCAGGTTGCGCCGCGCGAAAGCCATCAGCACTTCGCCGGCGGGCGTGAGCACCATGCCGCGCGCGCGGCGCTCGAAGAGCGGCACGCCGGTTTCTTCTTCCATCTTGGCGATCTGGCGGCTCACCGCCGAGACGGCCACGTGCAGCCGTTCGGCAGCAGCCGTCAGGGAGCCGGTGCGGCCGACTTGGTAGAAATAGCGGAGCGCGGTACTTTGCATGGCAGAAATGGCTTTCTGAATTCGGCAATCAATGAAGAGAAACCTTGCAAAGCTGCGCAAGGCCATCCTGGTGCGCGCGGATGAAAATGCAAGAAATCACCGCGTTGAAGCGCAATTCATGCACGTTTCTTGGGCTGGAACGCGCTGAAAAACACGATAAATCATTTTGCCAATTTGCGAAAGCAGCGTTTTAAAAATTGACATTGTTGGAAACCATATGGGCTCCTAGAATCGTCTCCAATGACAGTTCACCCGGAGTCCTCCATGTCCCGCAGCACCGCCCTTCGCCTGGCCGCCGAATATTTCGATTCGGGCCGTTTCCAGCGTGACCTGCAACGCCGCATCGCGCTGCCGACCGAAAGCCAGAACGCCGCACGTGCCGATGAACTGGCCGCCTACCTGCGCGAAGAGATCGCACCGGCGCTAGCCGCACTGGGCTTCGAGACGCAGCAGATTGCCAATCCGGTGGAAGGCGCACCGCCGCTGCTGCTGGCGCGTCGCATCGAATCGGCGGACGCGGTGACGGTGCTCATGTATGGCCACGGCGATGTGGTCAACGGCCAGGAAGGCCGCTGGCAGCAGGACCGTTCGCCCTGGCAGCTGAGCCCCGATGGCGATCGCTGGTACGGTCGCGGTACCGCCGACAACAAGGGCCAGCACAGCATCAACCTGGGCGCGCTGGCGGCCGCCATCGAGGCGGCTGGGGGCCAGCTGGGCTGCAACCTGAAAATGATTTTCGAAATGGGCGAGGAAGTGGGCTCGCCCGGTCTCTACGAGGCCTGCCGCGATCACGCCGATTACCTGGAGGCGGACCTGTTCCTGGCCTCGGATGGCCCGCGCCTGGCGGCGTCCAGCCCGACGCTCTTCCTCGGCTCGCGCGGCGCGCTGCAGTTCAAGCTGGTGCTCGACACCGGCAACGGTGCACACCATGCCGGCAACTGGGGCGGCGTGCTGCGCAATCCGGCCACGGTGCTGGCCAATGCGGCGGCCTCGCTGGTGGACGGACGCGGCGTGATCCGCGTGCCGGGTATGCGTCCGCGTAACGTGAGCGAGCGGGTGCGTGCGCTGGTGCGCGACTTTGCGGTGGGCAGCGATGCTGGTGATCCGGTGCTCGATGCGCAGTGGGGCGAGCCCGGCCTGAGTGCCGGCGAGCGCCTGTTCGCCTGGAATACGCTGGAGCTGATCGCCTTCGAGGCCGGCAATGCGCAGCGTCCGGTGGGAGCGATTCCGGCGCGGGCGCAGGCGGTGTTTCAGCTGCGCTTCGTGGTCGGCACGGTGTGGGAAGACGTGCAGCAGAGCCTGCGCCGCCATCTCGATGAACACGGCTATGCCGATGTGCAGATCGAGATTCAGGCCGCCGCGCCCGCCACGCGCCTCGATCCCGACGATGTCTGGGTGCGCCTGGCCACCGGCTCGCTGCAGGAGACCAGCGGCAAGCCCGTGACCATCTTGCCCAACCTGGGCGGCACCATCCCCAATCACTGCTTCTCGGAAGCGCTGGGTTTGCCGACGCTGTGGATGCCGCACTCCTATCCTTCCTGCTCGCAGCATGCGCCGGACGAACACCTGCTCGCCCCCGTGGCGCGCGAAGGCCTGCAACTGATGGCGGGCCTGCTGTGGGATATCGGCCAGCAGGGGCAGCAGGTGCGCCAGCAGCGGGCGCAGTCGGCAGTGGCCTGAATTTCCCCTTTTTCATTTTCAAGAACGCAAGCCAGCGCAGTCCATCTTCCAACGGGAACACGACCATGAACGCAGCGTCACCCTCGGCAACACCGGAAATTTCTTCAGCAGCAGAAGCGGCCCCCGCGCCGATGTCGGCCGCGCGCACGCGGCGATTGATCGTCGCTTCCTCCATCGGCAATGCGCTGGAGTGGTTCGATTTCGTGGCCTATGGTTTCTTTGCGGTGACCATCTCCAAGCTGTTCTTCCCGACCGGCGACGAGACGGTCTCGCTATTGGTAACGTTTGCTACCTTCGGGCTGTCGTATCTGTTCCGTCCGCTGGGGGCGATCCTGCTGGGCTGGTATGGCGACAAGGTCGGCCGCAAGCCGGCGCTGCTGGTCTCGCTGTCGATGACGGTGGCCGGTACCTTGATCTGTACCGTGATCCCCACGTACGAGACTATCGGCGTCGCCGCGCCCATAGGCATCCTGGTGGCGCGCATCCTGCTGGCGCTGTCGGCCGGCGGCGAATTCGGTTCGGCTACGGCCTTGCTGACCGAGACCGGCTCCAAGCGCCGCGCTTTCATGGCCAGCTGGCAATTCTCCAGCCAGGGCGCAGCGGCCCTGATGGCGGCGCTGGCCGGCTTCCTGCTGAACCAGTGGCTCACGCCCGAGCAGATCTCAGCCTGGGGCTGGCGCCTGCCGTTCGCCTTCGGCTTGCTGATCGCGCCGGTGGGTCTGTACATCCGCCGTCACATCGATGAAGTACCAATGGCCAAGAAGGCGCAAGTGGTCGGCGAGGACGATGCCAGCTGGGGCCTGCAGGTCACGCGGGTGCTGGTGGCCATGGGCATTCTCTCGGTCTCCACTGCGGCCACTTACCTGATGCTGCTGTACATGCCGACCTATGCCATCAAGCAGCTGCACCTGCCGCAGTCGACCGCGTTTGCGGCGGCCGCCGTGACCGGTGCCATCCTGATGATCGGCGCGCCTTTCATGGGCATGCTGGCCGACCGTGTGGGCCGTGCCCGCATCATGGTGGTGTCCACCGTGCTGACGCTGGCCACCATCTATGGCTCCTTCGTCTGGGTGATCGCCATGCCGACCGTGTGGGTGATGATGGCCATCATGATCTGGGCCGGCATCCTCAAGGCGGTGTATTTCGGTTCGCTGGGGGTGGTGCTGTCGTCGATCTTCCCGCCGGCCACACGGGTGCGCGGCATGGGCATCAGCTATAGCCTGGGAGCAACCATCTTCGGCGGCTTCACGCCCTTCATGGTGACCTGGCTGGTGGGCAAGACCGGCAATCCGGTGTCGCCCAGCTATTACCTGATGGTTTGCGCCGCGATCAGCCTGTTGTGCGTGAGCATCTACCACTTCCGCCTGAAAAAATACCTGTGAAAAAACGCACAGGGGGCACGCGGGGCGGGAATTTTTTCCCGTGCCGCGCTACCATGGCGGTCTTGCCGGACAAGCTGGACTGTGCCGGCATCGGCGTTCACCCACATTGACGAGGTCCTCATGTTTTCGCATCTCCCGCCGTATGCCGGCGATCCCATCCTGAGCCTGATGGAACAATTCCAGCGCGACGAGCGCAGCAACAAGGTCAACCTGAGCATCGGCATCTATACCGATGGCCGTGGCGTGGTGCCGGTGCTGCCCTCCGTGCGCACTGCCTCTGCAGCGGTGGCCGAGACCGGCGCGCCCTACGTCTACCTGCCCATGGAAGGCCATGCCGCCTACCGCCAGGCCGTGGCCAAGCTGCTCTTCGGTGCCGACCTGCCGTCGGCCGAGCACCTGGCCATCGTCCAGACCCTGGGTGGTTCGGGCGCATTGAAGGTCGGTGCCGACCTGATCGCGCGCTTCTTCCCGCAGCCCACCATCTGGCTGCCGGACCCGACCTGGGACAACCACGTCGGCATCTTCGAAGGCGCGGGCTTCAAGACCGAGCGTTATCCCTACTACGATGCCCAGACCAAGGGCCTCAATTTCAACGGCATGCTGGACAAGCTGCAAAGCCTGCCCAAGGGCGCCGTGGTGCTGCTGCACCCGTGCTGCCACAACCCGACTGGCGTCGACCCGACCCGCGCGCAGTGGGAGCAGATCATTGCGGTGGTCGAGCAGCGCGGCCTGCTGCCCTTCTTCGACCTGGCCTACCAGGGCTTTGCCGAAAGCCTGGACGACGATATCTGGCCGGTGCGCGAAGCGGTGCGTCGCCAGATTCCCTTCTTCCTGTCGAACTCCTTCTCCAAGATCTTCTCGCTCTACAGCGAGCGCATCGGTGCCTTGTCGGTGTTCTGCCCGCAGGCAGGCCAGGCCGCCAACGTGCTGGGCCAGCTGAAGCTGACCGTGCGCCGCAACTACTCCAGCCCCGCCCGCAACGGCGCGCTGCTGGTGGCGCATGTGCTGAACGACGACAAGCTGGCCACGCAATGGCGTGCCGAAGTCGAGGAGATGCGCGTGCGCGTGCGCGACATGCGCGTCAAGCTGGCATCGCAATTGAAGAGCGCGGTGCCGGACCAGGACTTCTCCTTCCTGCTGCGCCAGAACGGCATGTTCGGCTACACCGGCCTGAGCTCGGCCCAGGTTGATCGCC
This sequence comes from Herbaspirillum huttiense, assembly GCF_004367745.1. Classification (GTDB taxonomy): domain Bacteria; phylum Pseudomonadota; class Gammaproteobacteria; order Burkholderiales; family Burkholderiaceae_D; genus Herbaspirillum; species Herbaspirillum huttiense. Next base: position 5,135,493 of record NZ_CP037993.1, on the reverse strand, counting down.
TGCGTGACGAGTTCGGCGTCTATGCCGTGGGCACCGGCCGCATCTGCGTGGCGGGCCTGAACGACAGCAACGTTGCACGCGTGGCCGAGACCATGGCCGAGGTGCTGCGTGGCTGAAGTGGCAAGCAAGGCCGCCGTGTCGGCGGCCGACCTGCGCCACAAGAGCTATGAAGACGTGCTGGCCCTGGTGGCCGGTACGCTCTTCGTTTCTCTGGCGGTGAACATGTACAGCCAGGTGGGCCTGTTGACCGGCAGCACCGCCGGCCTGGCCTTCCTGACGCATTACCTGACGGGGCTGCCGTTTGGCGTGGTGTTCTTCACCATCAACATCCCGTTCTACTACTTCGCGTTTCGCCGCATGGGCTTGCGCTTCACCGGCAAGACCTTCTGTGCGGTGGCGCTGGTGTCGGGCTTCTCGCTGATGCATCCGCATTTCATCGGCTATGCCAAGCTGGACTTGTTTTACAGCGCGGTGCTGGGTGGACTGTTGATGGGTGTGGGTTTCGTGATGCTGTTTCGCCATGGTGCCAGCCTGGGGGGCATCAATGTGGTGACGCTGTTCCTGCAGGACCGCTACGGCCTGCGCGCCGGCAAGCTGCAGATGGGCGTGGATGTGGTGATCGTGCTGTGTTCGCTGTTCGTGGTGACGCCGCGCGTGCTGCTGGCGTCCATCCTCGGGGCGGTGACGGCCAATCTGGTGATTGCCTTGAATCACCGGGCGGGCAGGTATATGGGAATGTAAGAAGGGCAGGCGGGATCGCCTGGCTGGAATGAATGCCGTTCAGTGCAGACTGGACGGCATTTTTTGTTGATGGTCGGGTCTCTGCTGCGCTACTGCGTTCCGTTCGGACTGAGTAGATCCGAAGGATCGTATCGAAGGCGCATCGACTCATCTGACATTGGCGCGCCTTCGATACGCTTCGCTACTCAGTCCGAACGGCTAACTGGATGCGACCCTTAATTCAAGCCTTGATCCTGAAAGTCTCCACCCCCACCGAATCACAATCCGGATACACATCCGGCTTCTCGGTGGACACCCGCACCGCGCGCACCTTGGGGTGGGCCAGCATGGCGGTCATGACGTCGTCGCACAGGGTTTCCTGCAGGTGGATGTGGCCGCGCGCCATGCGCTCGGCGATGGTGGAGCGGATGAAGTCGTAGTCCACCACTTCGTCCAGGTGGTCGGCCGTCGGCGTGGTCTCGGCCAGCGGGACGTAGAGGTCGACGTTGATCAGGATGCGCTGCTCACCCTTCTTTTCGAACTCGTGCACGCCGATGTTGATGAACACCTCGTAGTTGCGCAGGAACAGGCGGCGGCAATCTTGCAGGGAAGGATGGGAGAGAAAGAGCATGATCAGAAAAAATTAAGGTTATTTCGCCACGAACATGACGTCGCGCGAAAGGGGAAGCAAATGCTGGCCGCCATCGACCAGCAGGGTAGTGCCCGTGACAGCCCGCGCCGAAGCGACGTAGCAGACCGCGGCGGCAATGTCCTCGGGCGTGCTGCCACGGCCCAGGGGGGTGACCGTGTGCGCCTTGTCGAACTGGTCCTCGGTCTGGTCGCCCGAGACCATGGTCAGCCCGGGTGCCACGCCGACTACCCGCACCTTGGGCGCCAGTGCCTGTGCCAGCAGCGTGGTAGCGCTGTGCAGGGCGGCCTTGGAAAGGGTGTAGGACAGGAAGTCAGGATTGGGATTGTACAGTTTCTGGTCCAGCAGGTTGATGACCACGGCCTGCTGGCCCTCCGGCGTGGCCTCGAACAAGGCCTGCGCCAGCAGCACGGGCGCGCCGACGTTGGCGCTCATGTGGCGCAGCAGGCGGTCATTGCCGAAGCTGGCGGCGTCATCGTAATCGAACAGCGAGGCGTTGTTGACCACGCAGGTGATGCGTCCCAGCGGCGCGGCCTGGGGCAGCAGGGAACGGACCTGGGCTTCGTCGCCCAGTTCGCCCTGCACCGCCAGGGCACGGCGGCCCAGGGCTTCGATCTCGCGCACCAGCGTGTCGGCTTCCTCGCGCGAACGGTTGTAGTGGACCGCCACGTCCCAGCCCGCGCGGGCCAGAGCCAGCGCGATGTGACGGCCGATGCGGCGTGCGGCGCCGGTGACCAGCGCAATACCTGCAGAAGAGGGTGATGTCATGTTCCCGGTTTCCATTCGTCGATACAATACGGCCCATGCAACTGCAACTACCCGAACCCGGCGCTGACGCACAGTCCGCCTCGCATTCCCTCCAGCACCTGATCGCCGGCGAGATCGCCGCATCCGGCGGCTGGATCTCCTTCGAACGTTACATGGAACTGGCCCTGTATGCGCCGCAGGTCGGCTATTACAGCGGGGGTTCTTCCAAACTGGGCAAGGAGGGCGATTTTACAACCGCCCCGGAAATCTCGCCGCTGTACGGCGCGACCCTGGCCCACCTGGCCGCCGAAGTGATCGCGGCCAGCCCGCAGGTGGCCAATGTGCTGCTGGAATTCGGTGCCGGCACCGGCAAGCTGGCGCGCGACATCCTCACCGAACTGCAGGCGCGCGAAGCGCTGCCCCAGAAATATTTCATCGTGGAAATCTCGGCCCAGCTGCGCGCCCGCCAGCAGGAAACCCTGGCCGCTTTCGCGCCGCTGGTGGAATGGCTCGATGCCCTGCCGGAAACTTTCTCGGGTGTGGTGGTCGGCAATGAAGTGCTCGATGCCATGCCGGTGCGCCTGGCCATCAAGGCCGAAGAGGGCTGGCAGGAACGCGGCGTCACGGTCGATGCCACGGGCCGCCTGCAGTTTGCGGACCGCACCGTGAGCGATCTGCCGGTGGCGCAGATTCCCGAGGCCGAACCCTTGCCGGCCGGTTACCTGACCGAGCTGTCGCCGGTAGCCATCGGCTTCATGCGCACCCTGGGCCGCATGCTGGCCAGCGGCCCCGGTGCCTTGGCGATCCTTCCGGATTACGGATTCCCCGCGGCGGAATACTACCTGCCCGACCGCGACCAGGGCACGCTGATGTGCCACTACCGCCATCATGCCCACACCGATCCTTTCTACTGGCCGGGTTTGCAGGACATCACCGCGCACGTGGATTTCACGGCGATGGCGGTGGCCGCAGTAGAGGAGGGCGCGGAGGTGCTGGCCTATACCAGCCAGGGCGCCTTCCTGCTCAATGCCGGTATCGGCGAGCTGCTGCTGCGCACCTCGCCCGAGGACAGCCTGCGCTACCTGCCGTTGGCCAACGGCATGCAGAAACTGATTTCCCCGGCCGAGATGGGCGAGCTCTTCAAGGTGCTGGCCATTGGCAAGAATGTCGAATGGCCGGCCCGCATGCTGCGCCATGACCGCACCCATCGTCTGTGAGGAGCCTCGCATGATTCGCTGGATCGTCGTCATCTTCCTCTCGGTCATCGTGTTCTCGACCTTGTTGCCCTGGCTGGAAAAACTGGGTATCGGCCGCTTGCCCGGAGACTTGCGTTTCCGCTTGTTCGGCCGCATCTTTTCGCTGCCCTTCGCCTCGACCATCCTCATTTCGGTGGTGGTGTTCCTGCTGGCGAAGATCCTCTGAGTCCGATCAGGAGTAGTCAACATGCGCGTATTGCTGGTGGAAGACGATCCCATGGTGGGCGAGGCCGTGCGCAAGGGTTTGCGCCAGGATGGCTTCACCATCGACTGGGTGCAGGATGGCAAGTCGGCCGACGTGGCCCTGCGCACCGAGGACTACGCCATGCTGCTGCTGGACCTGGGCCTGCCGCAGAAGGATGGCCTGGCCGTGCTGCGCACCCTGCGTGAACGCGGCAGCGCCATTCCCGTGCTCATCACCACGGCACGCGATGCCGTGGCCGATCGCGTGGCCGGGCTCGATGCCGGTGCCGACGATTACCTCATCAAGCCCTTCGACCTGGAAGAACTGTCGGCCCGCATGCGCGCCCTCTCGCGCCGCCAGGCCGGACGCGCCGAAAGCCTGGTGCAGGTGCGCGAAGTGGTCTTGAATCCGGCCACGCATGAAGTGACCGTGGGCGGCAAGCCGGTCAACCTGTCGGCGCGCGAATTCGCGCTGCTGCACGCCTTCATGGATCGCCCGGGCGTGGTGCTCTCGCGCGCCCAGCTGGAAGAAAAACTCTACGGCTGGGATGACAGCATCGAGAGCAATGCCGTCGAAGTGCACATCCACGCGCTACGCAAGAAGGTCGGCAGTGACTTCATCAAGAACGTGCGCGGCGTGGGCTACCTGGTGCCAGCATGAAATCGATCCGCAACAAGCTGCTGCTGTGGCTGGGACTGGGGCTGTTCTCCATCATCGTGCTGGCCGGCGTGGCGCTGTACTACCAGGCGCGCGGCGAAGCCAACCAGATCTTCGATTACCAGATGCGCCAGATCGCGGCCTCGCTGCCGCGCCAGGCCTTCTCGCCAATCTCGCCGGGGCAGCAGTTCCCCGAGCTGGAGGACGAGATCATGATGCAGATCTGGGACAGCCGTGGCTCGGTCATCTATCACTCCCATGCACGCGGGGCCATGCCGCGCCAGGCTGAACTGGGCTTTGCCAACGTGCGCGGACCCAATGGCATGTGGCGCGTCTACAGCGCCCAGATCGGCAGTACCGTGGTGCAGGTGGCGCAGCCCCAGAGCGCGCGCGACGAGATCGCCGCGCAGATGGCGGTCAAGACGGTGGTGCCCTTGCTGTTGCTGTTTCCGCTGATCGGTGTGCTGTCGTGGGTGGCGGTCAGCCGGGGGCTGGCACCGGTGCGCAAGGCCGCCGCTGAAGTGGCGGCACGCGACATGAACTCGTTGCAGCCGCTGTCGGATGTGGGCATGCCGCAGGAAATCCAGCCGCTCACGCATGCCTTGAATGACCTGCTGGCACGGCTCAAACACGCCACGGAAACGCAGCGTGCCTTCGTCGCCGATGCGGCGCATGAATTGCGCACACCGCTGACGGCCTTGCGCCTGCAGGCGCAGCTGGCCGAGCGCGCCACCGATGAACAGGAGCGGCGCGCCGCCTTTGCCGATCTCAAGAACGGGCTGGAGCGTGCCACCCATCTGGTGCACCAGCTGCTCACGCTGGCGCGCCAGGAGCCCGATGCCATGGGCTTTGCGGAGGTCGACCTGCGTGCGCTGCTGGGCAGTGTCGTGGGCGACTTGTCCTCGGTGGCCGATCATGGCGGCATCGATCTCGGGCTGTCGGATCAGGGTGATGACGGCCGTCCGGTGCGCGTGCAGGGCAATGCCGATGCCTTGCGCATCCTCTTCAACAATCTGGTGGACAACGCCCTGCGCTATACCCCGGCGGGCGGCGTGGTCGATGTCGGTTTCGAATTCCCCGCTGCGGGAAGGTGTGCGGTGGTGATCCAGGACAGTGGCCCCGGCATCGCCGAGAGCGAGTTGCCGCGCGTCTTCGATCGCTTCTACCGGGCCCAGCGCGCGCAGGAACAGGGCTCCTCACGCGGTGCCTTCGGCAGCGGCCTGGGGCTGGCCATCGTGCGCCAGATCGCCGACCTGCACCGGGTGCCGGTGGAATTGCGCAATACCGGGAGTGGCTTGCAGGCGCGCGTGGTCTTTACGCTGTTGCCGGGCTGAATCGCTTGCCGGATGGCGTTTTCGGAGCATTAAGCGCAGATTAATGCTCAATTTTTCAGCCTTAAGTTTGTCTTAATTTTCACTGCTTAATCTTCACTCCAACGGTTGAGGCCCAACGGCCCCGACCCTCGATATCCCGTTCGATCAAGGAGAAGAAGATGAGCCGTCGCATCGTTTTTGTTCGTAACACTTTGGCTGTCATGATTGCCGCGGTGGTGGGCGGCAGCTACGTCTATTTTCGCGGTGCCGACCTGCCGTCGGCGCACGCGGCCGCGCTCAACGCCCCGCTGGTGGCCGCCAACGCCGCGCCCGCTGCCCCGGCCGGACCGGTGGTCGCGGCGGCGACCGATTTCTCGGGCATCGTCCAGCGTTACGGCCCGGCCGTGGTCAACATCAGTGTCACCGGCAAGGCCCGCAAGGTCGCCGATGACGACGACAACGGCCTCGATCCGAACGATCCCTTCTCCGAATTCTTCAAGCGCTTCGGCCCGCAACTGCAGATGCCGCAGCAGCCGCGCATCATGCACGGCCTCGGCTCCGGTTTCATCATCTCGTCCGATGGCCTGATCCTGACCAACGCCCACGTGGTCGATGGCGCCCAGGAAGTGGTGGTCAAGCTGACCGACCGCCGCGAGTTCAAGGCCAAGGTGCTGGGCATCGACAAGCAGAGTGACATCGCCGTCATCCGCATCGATGCCAAGAACCTGCCCACGGTGCAGATCGGCGATCCTTCCCGCGTGAAGGTCGGTCAGCCGGTGCTGGCCATCGGCTCGCCCTACGGCTTCGACAACACGGCCACCGCCGGCATCATCAGCGCCAAGTCGCGCAGCCTGCCGGATGACAACTACGTGCCCTTCATCCAGACCGACGTGGCCGTCAATCCGGGTAATTCCGGTGGCCCGCTGTTCGACCTGAATGGCCAGGTGATCGGCATCAACTCGCAGATCTACAGCCAGACCGGCGGCTTCCAGGGCCTGTCGTTCTCCATCCCCATCGATGTGGCGATGAAGGTCGAGCAGCAACTGGTCACGCACGGCAAGGTGACGCGTGGCCGCCTGGGCGTCTCGGTGCAGGACCTGAACCAGGCCTTGTCCGAGTCCTTCGGTTTGAAGAAGGCTGAGGGCGCGCTGGTCAGTTCGGTGGAAAAGGGCAGCCCGGCCGACAAGGCCGGCCTGCAGGCGGGTGACGTGATCCTGAGCTTCGATGGCCACGCCATCGATCATTCGGTCGACTTGCCTACGCTGGTGGCCGATACCGCGCCGGGGTCCAGCAAGCCCATCCAGGTCATGCGCGGCGGCAAGGTGCTGACCATGAACGTGACCGTGGGCGAGATGAAGCAGGCCAAGAATGAGGCCAAGCCCGGCAAGTCCGATGACCAGGGCCGCCTGGGACTGGCGGTGCGTCCGCTGAACAAGGATGAGCAAGCCCAGATCGGTGGCCAGAAAGGCTTGCTGGTGGAAGACGCCAGCGGTCCGGCCGCAGTGGCCGGCATCCAGAGCGGCGACGTGATCCTGGCGCTCAACGGCACGCCCGTTTCCAGTGTGGCGCAACTGCGCAAGCTGGCCAGCGAGGCAGGCAAGAACGTCGCGCTGCTGGTGGAACGCGGTGACGAAAAGATCTTCGTGCCGCTGGCCTTGAATTGAACTAAATCGTTTAAATGATTTGGATGATTTGCATGAGTTGCGGTACTGACGTCTTCAAGTCTTGAGGTTTTGCAGTGAGTAGTACCGGTGAGCAGTAAGCAGCAAGCAGTGAGTAGTAAGTGGTAAGCAGTAAGCAGTGAGGGATTTGGCCGGATGTGCGCAAGCGTGTCCGGCCTTTTTTTATTCTTCCGCTGCCGGTTTGGCGGGAGCGGGTTTTTCGCGCCACTGGTCATGCGTATGATCGCGCTGCATGGCTTCGCGATCCCCGGCGAACATGGCCTGCAATTCTTCGCGTGCCTGCACTGCCATGGACACCATCTGCGCCTGGTCCTTGTAGTGCGGGTAGAGCGCTGCCAGAGTTTTGAGATTGTGAGAGCGGAATTTCATCGCGGCTTCACGCGCACGATAGGCGCCGAAGTCCAGCTGCTGCAGCACTTGCCGGCCCATGTGCAGGGCGCTTTCGAAGGTCTCGCGCTCCAGCACCGTGACGCCGCGATCCATCAGGTCGTAGTAGTGCGTGACGTTGCGCGCACGGGCGGCGATCTGCAGGTGCGGGAATTCCTCACGCACTTTTTCCACCATGTCCAGCGCGGCTTGCGCATCGTCGATGGCGATCACCAGGACCTTGGCCTTGTCGGCACCGGCGGTGCGCAGCAGGTCGATGCGGGTGGCGTCGCCATAGAACACCTTGAAGCCGAACTTGCGCAGGAAATCGATCTGGTCCGGATCGTGATCCAGCACCGTGGCACCGATGTCATTGGCCGCCAGCAGACGGCCCACGATCTGGCCGAAGCGGCCGAAGCCGGCGATGATGACCTGGTTGTCCTGTGGTCCGATCTTGTCTTCGGGGCGGCGCTTGCCGCCTTCCAGCCAGCGCACCAGCAGGCGGTCATGCACCAGCAACAGCAGGGGCGTGATCAGCATCGACAGCGCCACCACGACGACCAGCATGGACGAGATCTCGGGCGTCAACACTTTGGCGGTGACGGCGGCACCGAAGACGATGAAGGCGAACTCCCCGCCCTGCGAGAGCAGGAAGGCGAAGAACAATTGCTGCCCGCGCGGAATGCCGAAGCAGCGCCCGAGGAACCACATCACACCGGTCTTGATGGTCAGGAAGCCCGCCACCATGCCGAGGATGCGCCAGGGCTGGGCGAGGAAGACGCCGAAGTCCACCGACATGCCCACGGCAATGAAGAACAGGCCCAGCAGCAAGCCCTTGAAGGGCTCCAGGTCGCTTTCCAGCGCATGGCGGTATTCGGAATCGGCCAGCAGCACGCCGGCCAGGAAGGTGCCCAGCGCCATCGACATGCCTACCGATTGCATCAGCAGGCAGGTGGAGATCACCAGCAGCAGGGCGAAGGCGGTGAAGATCTCGCGCATGTCGGTCTTGGCGATGATGCGCAGGATGGGGCGGATCAGCACCCGTCCGCCGAAGATCAGCAGGGCGATCACCAGCGCCACCTGGCCCGCATGCAGCCAGCCCTGCCCGCTGCCCTGGCTGGCCGCCACACCCAGCAGGGGCACGGCGGCCATCATGGGGATGGCGGCGATGTCCTGGAACAGCAGGATGGAAAAGCCCGCCGCACCGGCCGGTGTGGCCGTGAGCTTGCGCTCGCCCAGCGTGGCCAGGGCGATGGCGGTGGAGGAGAGCGACATGCCCAGCGCACCGATGAGCCCGATGCGCCACGGCACGCCCGCTGCCAGCGCTGCAGCGAAGAGCGCCAGTGACACCGCCGCCACCTGCACGCTGCCCCAGCCGAAGATGGAACGGCGCAGCGCCCACAGGCGCTTGGGATCGAGTTCGAGACCGATCAGGAACAGCAGCAGCACCACGCCGAATTCGGAGAATTCGAGGATGTGCTTGACCTCGGTGATGAGGCCCAGTCCCCACGGGCCGATGACGATGCCGGCCAGCAGGTAGCCCAGCACGGCACCCAGCCCCAGACGTTTGGCGATGGGCACGGCGGCCACTGCCGCCAGCAGGTAGACGAGGGCGATCAGCAGTTGTTCATCCATGGCGGGGTCCGGTCAGTTGAATTGTGAGGATGCAGCGATGTGCGAGGATTGATGAGAAATGAGGCGTGAGGCTCATGCCTGCAATCCTTCCAGGTAGCGCTCCACATGGCGCTGGAACTCGACCGGCGGTACGTGGTGCGCACCATGCAGGATCAGCGGTTCCACCCACTGCATGCCGCACAGGCGCGCGGTCTGTTGATATGGCGGCAGGAAATCGGCAAAGGGATGGCCGTGGCGGCCCGTGCTCTGGTAGGACGCCGTCTCCCCGCCGGTCGAGGCCACCAGCCAGAAACGCTTGCCTTCCAGCGCATGGCCATCGTGGCCGAAGGCCCAGCCGCGCGCCAGCACGCGGTCCAGCCATTCCTTCTGCAGGGCCGGCATGCTGTACCAGTGGATGGGATGCTGCATCACGACCAGCTCGGCCTGGCTCAGCAGTTGCTGTTCGTGTTCGACGTCGATGTGGAAGTCGGGATAGTGCTCGTAGAGATCATGCACGGTCACGTCGGGCAGGCGGGCGGCGGCTTCCAGCATCAGGCGATTGGTACGCGAGAGCTCGGCAGCGGGATGGGCGTACAGGATCAGGACCTTGGACATGTGTCGGCGCGGGCAATGTGGGTGGTGGGCAGGGGGGACGATGGCCTCCGGTGCAAATGGCCGGAACATGCATGGCCTTTGCGCTGTCTGCCCTTGCAAGGGAGAGGAGTGTGCCATGAAAGGGCGCTGGCCGGCTTGGATGAAACTGCTTGCAGGCGGCGCCGTCCGCAGGTGTCCAAAGCCGGGCAATGCGAATATACTCAGCCACTCCCCGGGCCCGTCGCGCCATTGACGGCTTGCATGCCGCCGCTGGTACTCGCCGCAGTTCATTTCATCTGATTACTTATTGCAGCCATGTCCGACATCCAAGATTCCGAAGCCAATTTGCCGCCAGACCGCTCCCCGGGCGCGGTCCCGGCCAAGCCAGTGTCTGCCGACGCGTCCGGTACGCCGGCCGCATCACAGAATCCTGCCCAGCCCGCCGCAGCACCTGCTACCACCGTGGTAGCAGCTCCGGCAGCCTCTCCGGCGGTGCCGGCCGTTGAAGCCGTGACGCCGCCGGCCCAGCCGGGCGCGCAGCCCGCCACCGAGGCCGCCCACGGCCAGACGGCGGACCAGGCGCAGCAGCGCATCTATACCTCGCTGCCGCCGCCTCCGCATCACGCGGGCGATGCACCCTGGGCGCAGACCTGGCGCTTCCTGACGGCGCGCCTGCGCCAGCTGTCGGACAAGGCCGGCCGGCGCGTCATGCAGCGTACGCTCAAGATCGGCGTGTCGGCCCGCATCTTCCATCCCGAGAGCGGTGCCAAGGGCTTGCGCAGCAAGACCCTGCAGTATCTGGAAGAGTCGATCGCGCAATGGGTGATGTCGCGCGACGTGCTGGTCTTCATGATCCCCACCGTCAATACCAATGGCCTGGTCCACCCGAGCAATATTCGCCTGCGCGACTATGCCAAGCATCTGGATGGCCTGGTGCTGCAGGGCGGGGCCGACGTCTCGCCGCAGAGCTACGCGCAAGCGGCGACCCGCCCCGAATGGAGCGGCGACCGCGTGCGCGACATGTACGAGCTGGAACTGCTGCATGAATTCATCGAGGCCGGCAAGCCCGTGCTGGGCATCTGCCGTGGCTGCCAGCTGATCAACGTGGCCTTCGGCGGCACGCTCTACCAGGACATCGCCACCGATGTGCCGACCGCCATCCCGCACGTCAACGAGCAGTACGACAGCAATTATCACGCACTGCATTTCCCGCAGGGTTCGTCGCTGGCCGGCATGGTCAAGACCGAGAACGCCATCGTCAATTCCATCCACCACCAGGCCGTGCACAACCTCGGGCGCGACCTGTCGGTGGAGGCCGTCTCGGGGCCGGACCAGATCGTGGAAGCCATCCGCTACCGCAAGGCGCCGTTCGTGATGGGCTTGCAGTGGCACCCGGAATTCCACCGCGCGGGCGGTCCGGAGCTGCTGGACTGCACGCCGATCCTGGACAGTTTCCTGCGGGCAGCGCGCGAAACACGTTTCTGATCCCGCGTGATTGGCCGGAACCTAAGCCCGCCAGCGTCATCGAACCCTCTTTGCGCTGGCGCAAGCCAATTGCATCGCCTCTGCAGCATGGCTGCAATGCGCTACCCGCCTCGTTGCGGACTCTGTAGAATCAAACGGTCGTCGCAATGCAGCACCTCTTCAGGTGCGGCGTTCAGGGTGCGGCGACTTGCTAGTCTTTTCCATCACCGGCAAAAAAGGAGAATTTACATGCCTCAATCCCCCGCACTGAAGACCGTTCGCAATGACATGAAGACGCTGGTCAAGGACGCCCAGGCATTGTTCGCCGAAGCCGCCGCCGCCACCGGCGAGAAGGCCGACGAGCTGCGCGCGCGTGGCCTGACCCTGCTGGAAGCCGCTGCCGAAGCCGCCCAGACCGCTCAAGCCGCCGCCATCGAGAAGGGCAAGGAAGTCGCCGCCAAGACCGACGACTACGTCCACGAGAATCCGTGGCGTGCCGTGGCCATCTCGGCAGGCCTGGGCCTGCTGGTCGGCCTGGTCATCGGCCGCAGCAAGTAAGCGCCGCCCCGATGGCGACGCCCCCCAAGGAAGGCCCGGCCGCACCTGCCGCGCATGCCGCCAACCCCGGCTTGACGGCGGGCCTGCTGGGCCTGGCCAAGAACCTGCTGGGCCTCATCATCAGCCGCATCGAACTGGCTTCGCTGGAGATGTCGGAGATCGGGGCCAATCTGGTCCGTTTCGCCGTCATCTTCGTGCTGGCCGCGGTCGCGCTGTGGTTCGCCATCGCCTTCTGGTCGGTGCTGGTGGTCATGCTGGCCTGGGATACCTGGGGCTGGAAGATCCTGGCCCTGCTGGGTTTCGTGTTCAGCGTGGCAACCGTGGGTCTGGTGTATTACGCCAGATCGGTGCTGATGCAGGGCAAGCTGTCGCTGCCGCAGACCATGTCCGAGCTGCGCAAGGACCGCGATGCGCTGTTGTGATGAGACTGTCTGCACGTGAAGTCTGCGGCAATTTTCCTAGTTCAATGAGGACTGCATGAGCGATCAGGACCAGGGCATGACCCATGAGGAACGCAAGCGCAAGATACTGGCGCAAGGTGCGCTGTACCGGCTGGGCGTGATGGAAGCGCGTGAAGTGGTGCGCGAGAATCTCAGCGCCGAGTCGCTGGCCAAGGGTGCCTTGAGCCGCGTGGGCCATTTTGCCGCCTCGCTGTTTGGCGGCGGCAGGACGGTGCAATCGATCAAATCCCTGAAGTCGCTCAGCGGCGGACTGGGCAACCTGAATCTGCAGACGGTGACGCCGCTGCTGATGACCGGTGCCTCGCTGCTGTCACGCCGCTGGCTGCGCAAGCCGCTGATGATGGGCGGCGTGATTGCGGCCGTGGGCGGGCTGGCGTACTACTTCAGCCAGCGCGGCGGCAGCCGGGACCCATCGGATGCGCCCGATACGGCTGCATTGCAAGGGCCACCGGAGCCGGATTGAGGGCTTCGGGGTGATGCATGATGTTCCTGCAAAGGCATCCGGTTTTCCGGGTGCCTTTGTCATTCATGGATAGCGTTTTGGCAAGCGCGGCAGGAACATATCCGCCCCGATACGCTCTGAAGAACACCGGCCCATGGCCTGGACAACAAGACTGACAAGGCAAGAAAGGACATGACATGAAGAAAATTTCAATCGCAGCGATCGCCGGCGTGCTGGCGCTCTCCGGCTGTGCCGACATGAGCCCGACCCAGCGTGGCACGGCCACCGGTGCGGGTATCGGTGCCGGCCTGGGCGGCATCATCGGTGCAGCTACCGGCGGTGGCGGTGGCGGACGTGCGCTGGGTGGTGCGGCCATCGGCGGCGCCATTGGTGCGGTGGCCGGCAACATCTGGTCCAACCGCATGGAAAACCAGAAACGCGCCATGGAACAGGCTACCCAAGGCACCGGGGTGCAGGTCACGCAGACTGCCGACAACCGCCTGAAACTGGAAATCCCCAGCGACATCTCCTTCGATACCGGCCGTGCCGACATCAAGCCGGAGATGCGCCCGGTGCTGGATCGTTTCGCCGCCACCCTGGTGGAGAACCCGGCCACCACCGTGACCATCGTCGGCCACACCGACAACACTGGCAGCGATGCCATCAACGACCCGCTGTCGCAGCAGCGCGCGGCGCGCACGCGCGATTACCTGATGACGCGCGGCGTGGCCGCCAACCGCTTCAACATCTCGGGCCGTGGTTCGCATGAGCCGCTGGTCCCCAACACCAGCGATGCCAACCGCGCCAAGAACCGCCGCGTGGAAATCTTCGTGGCCGAGCAGCAGGCTGCAGCACCGGCACAGCAGCAGGCGCCGGCGGGTTATGCACCGGGCAACTACCCGCCGCCGCCGCCTCCACCCCAGCGGTATTGAGGCGATATGAAGCTTTCTCCGATGCGTCCGGCATGAGGGCGCATCCGGAGGGGCTGGAATAGGGCGCAGGGGCTTTTGGCCCCACTTGTACGTGAATGAAATTGAAAAAATCCCCGAATTTCGGTTCGGGGATTTTTTTTGGCGAGGCCCCAGCGAGCGGGTCGCAGGCCACTGCGAGGATTACTTGGCGGGTGCGTCGGCAGCCGGTGCGGCACCTTCGGCGGCGGCCGGGGCCTTCACTTCGGGTTCCTTGAATTTGGCACCGGACTGGTTGGCCATGTAGACCACGGTACGCTGGATTTCGACGTCATCCAGATCAGGATTGCCGCCCTTGGCGGGCATGGCGCGCAGGCCATTGATGGCGTGCGAGACCAGGGTGTCATAGCCTGCGGCGATGCGGGCCTGCCAGGAGGCGGCGTCACCGACCTTGGGGGCACCGGCCACGCCGGCGCTGTGGCAGGCGGCGCAGGTGGTCTTGTAGACTTCTTCACCGGAGAGCAGTTGCTTGGGGCCGTTGGCATCACGGAAGGTGAAGCCATCGTCGGAGACGGGTTTGATGCGTGCCGCGATCATCTCGGGCGTCTGGCTGTCGGAGCCGGCACCGGTTTTCTGGCCATTGGTGACGTACTGCACGAGCAGCACGATGCACACGATGGGGACCATAAAACCTGCGACGACGGCTGCGATCAATTGCTTGGGAGTCTTGATTGCCGACTCGTGTTCCTGCTGAGCTGAGCTCATGGGCGTCCCTCCGTAATGTTTCCTCGAAATTGGGGCGGAAAACGTCGGTTCCCTTTGTATTGCCTTATCGCCTGGCATTGCGTGGAACTGGGATCAGGCAGGGCTTTCATTGCGCTCTCTCGCCGAACTCTTGATTATAGTCACAATGCTTTCCGTTTGACACGGAAAAACCGCCAGCGCCATGGACGTCCAGCCGGAAAGACGGTATCCTTCAGGCCTTTCCGGGGTTCGCCCCGATTCAGCGCGGCTGTAGCTCAGTGGATAGAGTATTGGCCTCCGAAGCCAAGGGTCGTGGGTTCGATCCCCGCCAGCCGCGCCATTTCTTTTCCGCCTTCCTCACACTGATGAAAAAGGAACCATAAGTTTGCCGTTTGGCAGCCTTATGCTTCCAAACTACCCCGGCAAAAATATGCTTCACCTCAACCGATTCGTGGCGTCCGCATAACCATACCTGTCCGCATACAAAGAAAAGCCAACGCAATTAGCTAAATTGCAACGTATTCCGTTGGGAAATATTATGCTGTTGTTTCAATTGATATGCTTTGCGCAATATCAATTTTGGCATTGGGCTTGTTCTTACGATCACAAATGAAAAACGGTCCATCGAAGTGGACCGTTTTTCATATTTCGTTTGTCTTGTTTGCGTATTTCAGCGATGGTGGACACCTAGTTCGGCGACGTGGACGCTTCTAGTTCAGTCGACCTGGACCGCTGAAAGGAAAAAAATATTCAATCCCGATGGCCTATTGCTCTAAGATGTCCGTAATCTGCCAAAAGCTGCCCTCACTAGAACGGGGACTCCGCGCGATACATTCCCTTTAGTAAAAATACAGAAAACATCTATGCGAGTGTTTTTAGACGATGAGCGGGCAACCCCGGTTGGCTGGGTTCGAACCTACTGGCCGGAGGAAACTATTGCTTTGCTCGAAGCTGGAGGTGTCGTCGAGATCAGTCTTGATCATGATCTAGGCGATGACGAACATGGGACTGGCTACGACGTCATCGTGTGGATAGAGGAGGCTGTTGCAACAAGAAACTTCACGCCCCCGATCATCAAAGTGCATTCCGCTAATCCATCCGCACGTGAAAAGATGCGTGCTGGAATCAGGGCAATCGAAAACCTCGCGCAACGCCTAAAATAAGCCCGCAACCGGCCAATAACGGACTTTGGGTGCATCGCACTGTCCAGTTCGTTCCGGTTTGAGTGCCCAACTCAAACCGAACTAAGTGTCCACTTGTCCTCAGACGCACGAGCAGAGCTTAGCTTTATTTGGGGTCTTGCGTAGATGGCAGCAATCACCCTGCTGTTGCCATTCATTCGTTAACTGGAATCTGCTGTACACCGTTGGTGGCCGGCAAGTGAGGCGGTTCCTGCGACAGACACATGCCTAAATCAACGTTCTTTTTTCGCTTGCGTCTTCTGCTTTGTAAAGCGCTCGCAGAGTGCTTTGAGATCCCCTTCGGGGGCGTAACCAGGACGCCCGCATCTAGTTAAAGCGCGAACAAGCCAATTAGGCAGCATATCTTTGCCATAGATTATAAATAATTGACCATCCTCTACCGAAATCTCTTCTTTCTGAGCCCCGGCAGTTATCCACAAATAGTTTTCATCGATGGAGATTTTTGGTTTGCCAAAATGTCGCTTTACCAGTGGCAATATATCTTTATCTTTGACGGGTCCTTGGTAGTTTGTATGAAACAGAATGTGTGTTATTGCTCGGTTATCGCTTCCAAAGTAATAAGTGGCTGACGAGAAAATTGGGTGCGTAACCTTAATTGACCAGAAGCCCTCCACCTTCTTGTCGATTTGCGCTTCAGGAAAGGCAGCTTCTACTTCTGCTGGAGTAGACCCAATTCGGATGGTATCTAGCCCCTTCGGGTAGCCGCTCGGCAAAACAAACGGATTCTCTATCGTCGCCAGGCGGAATTCTTCGGCAATTTTCGTCTTTTCATTTTCGAGTTTCTGGAACGCGGCCTTCTCCGCAACGAGTTTGAGCTCCAAGGCATCGAGCTGTTTCTTCAGACCGCCAATTTCTTCGCCTTTCGCATCGGCGACTTTGCGCAATTCCGAATTCTCAGAGGACAGGTGAGCCGTAAGTAGTGGGAATATAACGCCTCCCATTAAGGTTAGCGTCGCAGCTACGGCAATTGAAGCAACTACGACTGGATGGTCTCTCCAGGAGCTTTCAGTTGCGTTTCCATGCACTTGGCTCGGTTTTCTCAACGAACTACGCTTCACTGTTGCCATTATTATTTACGCCCTGCGGATTGTGAGTTCCGAGGAGTTGAATGCGATCATTTGTCTGGGCTTTCCCCGCACCGCAGTAGCCAGTTTCAAAAAGACAATCCATCTCAAATGGCATTGCTTACCTCCCCAATTTTTCGCAATAGTAACCGGAAGTGTAGGTTACTTGTGTGCTTTGGGGCGCTTAATGTGGGCGCTATGTCGGACTCACATCGAACTTCTGCGCGATCTAGGCGGGGCGCCGGAGCATCAACGGTATTTCTTCGCCTCTTCGCGCATACGCTCTTGATATTGCGTGTAGTTCCTCTCTGATCGTGCGTCAGATGCATTCTTGCAATTGATTCCTTGAGGTGATCCTTCCCAATCTAGGCGTTGTGCAGGCGCCATCTGGCTAAGCTCATTGTTTCGCAACTCCTGGCACTTAACAAACACAGTATTAGCTTCCGTAGTATGGCCTTTGTAGTAGGCCAGCGATTTCACTTCCTCAGATGCGCCCTTGTCGCATGCAGATAGCGCCGAGCACATGAATACAGCTAAGATCCGGATTGCGTTTCTTGCCTTCATCCAAACTTCCTTTTCATATTTTTCTGGGTACGGAGTTCATGAGCGAGCGGCATGTTTTGATGAATTCTGCATCGCTCATATATGACTTCTATAGTACGAATACAAAACAAATTATAAACGCGAAATTCTGTCTTTTGACAGAATTAGGGCGTGCCGTGGATTTGAAGTTTAGGAAGGCCTTGGGGCGTGCCGTGCGCCGTCTCAGGATTCAGGCCGCTATTACTCAAGAAGATTTGGCATTTGAGGCCGGCCTGGAGCGTAGCTACGTGAGCTCTATTGAGCTTGCCCATAAGGATCCGTCTTTTACTACGTTGCAGAAGATTGCAGCTGCGCTGAATCATTCGTTGTTGGATCTCTTTCAAATCTACGAAGAAGAGCTGCAGTCGACAACTGAGCAGCCGACTCCTCGGCGTGGCCGCCCGTCATCCAAACGCGATGATTAGTTGATGATTCAGTGGGCTGATTTGATGAATTGCAAAATTGCGCTTACTCATATTGTAGCTATAACTAAGTCATGAGGTGCGACGGTGCACTGTTCATCACCAAGTTAGAAGGCCTGACATGATGTTGATCCAGCAATTTCTTATCCCCGAAATTTATCGCCCTCTTTTTGAGATAGATCGTCGTTGTGTCTACCGCGCGCATGAACTCGAAGTGGTTACTCAACGCTTTCAGGAATGTGCCTTGTGTAGGGGCGACACGGAGCTGGTTGAGGTAGTACGCCGCGATTTTTCGGGAAGTACCTGCCAATTAGAAGTAAACCTTAAATCGCACACAATTCGCCTGGTCTCTGAGTCAATGGAAAACTCATTGGCAGGCGAGCTACTGGAGATGCATTTCAGGAAGGTTGTGGAATTGCTGCTCAAAGAGCGGGATCCGGAAGGCGCGCATGTCGTTACCTTTCAGATTGACATTAATGTCGACTCTCCTCACCTGCGGTCGGCGAGTCTCTCACTCTAAATAGCGAGGCGGCGGAACGAACCCGTGGCGCTGCGCTGTAGGTAGCCAATGAGGTTGCCGAGAGAGGTGTTCAAATAAGCTCTCCCATGCCGTGTCAGGTTGCTTTGTTTTGAACAGCGACATATTTCCATGTCCCTTGAGTGTCCAAGACATAAGATCCGTCAGCGGTATAAGCGCTCGATGAAAGATATCGATGGGAAGATGTTTGAGCAGCGGGTGCCGGTGGCGTAGCTCCTCAGCCATTGTCCACGCAATACTCAATGTTTCCACGCCAGCTGTATTGCCCCGTAATAGTTGTTCCTGAAGCATTAAAAATAAAGTGTTCAAGGCGCTCATACCCAGCTTCGGATCCGGGATCTTCAATATGACCTCTTCAAGCAGTTCTCGATAGTAGAAAACTATATCTGACTCAAACTTACCGTCCTCGTCAACTTCGGCCAATTCCTCTTCAATCGGCTCCAGCCATGGCGGCAGGTGCTGATAATCTTCAAAGTCCCAACGAAGCCTTGATCTAAAAGGTGGTGCCAGCTTGGCGATGTGGCGCTCAAGATCATCCTCATCGAAGCGCTTAGGTGAATAAAGGCTCCATATTGGCGAGCGATAATACTGGGCTGTTCCTTGCAGCACCTTTTCAATTCTATTGAGCCTGGACTCCGAAGGCGCAACGACCCCGCGGCAGTATCGGATCCACATGCCGTGCCATTGGCCGTCATAGCCCAAGAGTTCTTCTACAGACTTCTCCCGTCGATTTGCCTCCTCAAGGGCTGCCAAGGTCCAAATTTTGATTCTGGTCGCCTCGAAACGTCCCCTAAAAGGACGTCCTCTCTTCATTTTATTCATTTAAATCAATAGTTTATACATTTAATTCTATTTTTTCTTGCCTGAAGAATGCTACCAAATATTATGAATTTACGAGTGCCAAATTCATGCGTGCCGCCGTGCAATAGGTATGCAGGAGCTTGGATGGGATAAATCACATCGGGGACGACAAGTCGCCTCCAGGGCAGGGAATGATGCTTACGCAAGAGAAGCTTGATGCACTGATGATTCGCCGCGGGTTAAGCCAGCGGGCCCGTGCCGTAGTGGAACGCATTCGTAGCGCGCCGCCAAGCCGGCGTGTACGCAGCGGTCCGGGCAGTGTGGCCTGCAGATACCCTAGCAAAAAGATGGGACATGTCATCCAAGCAGAAAGCCATACCTGTGAGTTGCCGGCCATCATTCTTTGGGAGCACGAGCAGGAGGTCTATGAGTTCTATGACCAGTGCCCAAAGATCTCTCTGCCCTATTTCGATAGAAATGGCGTCCGGCGTGGCTATACCACCGTTCCTGACTTCTTTGTTATTGCGGAAAACTACATCGGATGGGTCGAGTGTAAGACCGAGTCTTGGCTGCATGAGAAGATTAAAGAGTCCAATGTCTATGCCTATACCGACCAGAAATGGCGATGCCCTCCGGGGGAAGCGTTTGCGGCCGCATACGGATTGAATTTCTCCGTATGGGTGGATACCAGCGTCAACCAGATATTTCTGGCGAACGTCAAATTTCTGTCGGACTTTCTTGATGTAGATGCGCCGGCAGTTGTTTCCCAGATGGAGAAAGAAATATATGACGCGTTTGAGGGGGCCAACTCTATCTTGTTGAAAGACCTGATTGGCACATTTGACGGTATCCGATCGGGAGCGATTTACAAACTTATCGCAGATAGAAAGCTGTTCTTTAACTGGGACGTCGATTCAATTGCAGAAGCACGTTTCACAAGAATCTTTCGAGACGAGCGAGTCATGGCTGCGTACAGCCAGATTGCTGGTACTCCAAGAACAGTGGGCGCAAGCCTCCCTGCGATTCGGACTTTGACCCTCGATGCGGGCCAGAAGCTTCTTTGGGATGGTCAGCCCTGGGAAGTAGTTAACGCTGGCACTGAATCAGTATTTATTAAGCCTGCGAGCGGCCCTATTTTGAGCATACCACTTGCTGATATTCAAAATCTGATCAGCGACGGTCATATCTCGGGAGAGCTTGTTGCATCTGTTGATCTGGCTGATGAAGTCCAGCGGCGACTTCTCAGCGCATCAGCATCCGATATGGATACAGCAATTGCGCGCATGGACATATTGAAGGCGCTGGCTAATGGTACGCCGCTTAAAAACGTTCCAGAACGCACGCTCCGCGAGTGGCGGCGGAAACAAGCAATCGCTGAGCGAGAGCTAGGAAATGGTGTCGTTGGCCTCATTTCTAGGATCAAAGATCGTGGAAATCGCGAAAGGAAGATAAGCGACGAGGTCATTCAGCTCATTGATGCGGTCATCGATGAACACCTCGTGGGAGAGTCCCCTAAATCAATCTCTGCCTGCTATTCGATATTGCTGGCACTTTGTGACCAGATGGGTATTGCCGGACCAAGCATAAAGACCTTCCGTGCAGAGATAAACAAGAAGAAAACGATAGGTGATCGCAAACGGGCCGTTCAAGGCGACAAGGGTGCGTATCAATACTCAGAGTTTGTTCACTGGCGGCTTGATAATGCAGCCCCTGTGCATGGCCAGCGTGCTTTTGATATCGCACATGTCGATCACACGCAAATGGACCTGCAGCTGGTTGACAGTGTATTTGGGAAATCGATGGGAAAACCTTGGCTCTCCGTCATGCTGGATGCCAATACGCGCATGGTTTTAGCATTTGTGATCACTTACGAACGCCCCAGCTATCGGACGTGCATGTTGCTCATGCGAGACTGCATCCGACGACACCGACGGGTTCCAGACACGATCGTGACCGACAAAGGAAGCGAATTTGAGGGCGGCTTTTGGGAGATTCTTTTAGCTTGCTTGAAGGTGACCAAGAAGACTAGGCCCAGCGCCAAGGGGCGCTATGGATCGGTGATTGAGCGATTTTTCGGTGTCGCGAATCAGCAGTTCTTTCATCAGCTGAAGGGCAACAACCTGCCCTTGCAAAAGCCTCGTTCCACATCGTCGACGCACGATCCGCGTAAGACGGCTGTATGGACGTTGCAGGAAATCGCGCTGTCTTTCGAAGACTATATCGAGAATACCTATTCGCGGCTGGAACATAGCCGACTTGGCGTTTCACCCCGTGAGGCTTTTGACCACAGTCTCCGAGTCACTGGTGTCCGTCACATGAGGATGATTACGGAGTCTGAAGAACTGGCCATTCTTTGCCTGCCAGATGTGCGTGGAGGAGTTAGGCGCATTACGCACGGCCGTGGAATTAAGGTCGGAGCGAACTTCTATTTCAATCCAATGTTTCGGGAAGTGGCGTTGGCTAATGCCAAGGTTCCAGTGAAATACGACCCCTTCGATCTGGGATATGTGTACGCCCAAGTTGGAAAGGAATGGATTCGATGCGAGTGCCCGGAATCGGCACAGTTTGTCAGCAGAACTGAAACGGAAGTTCAGCTGATCTCTTATGAGGCCCGGGCGCGTCAAGGCGCGGCCACACAACGTGATCGTGGCAATCGTGTGGTGCACGGTCGGAATCTGTTGGCAGTAGATGCAAAAGAAAAGTTGCTGCTCCATCAAAAGAAGGCAGCTGAAGTTCGTGCCGCAGAGGATGCATTAGGCATCGTGAATCTTCTGGAAGGATCTGACAAGGAGCCGGAAGAGCAGGCAAACAAGGCTGCTAATCCATTCGATGTGAAAGCAGGTGAGCGATTCGGAGAATTGAAATGAAAACTCAAGACATGCAGCAGAAAAAGATGGGATTCATCAATTACACCGTCGCTCATCCGCATATGAGAGCTGCCCTGGACACGGCACTGGCAGCAGTGCGGGCAGGCGGGGCCGGGAGCAGTATTGTGATCGTGA
This sequence comes from Herbaspirillum huttiense, assembly GCF_004367745.1. Lineage (GTDB taxonomy): Bacteria > Pseudomonadota > Gammaproteobacteria > Burkholderiales > Burkholderiaceae_D > Herbaspirillum > Herbaspirillum huttiense. Next base: position 5,113,523 of record NZ_CP037993.1, on the reverse strand, counting down.
CGGGGCCAACTGGTGTGGGGAAGACCACGCTGGCTCGCAAGCTTCGACAAAATCTACAAGCGGATTACCAGGACATCATTGACGAGAATCCGGAGCAGATCCCTATCCTATATGGAAATGCAGTGGCTGCGCAGGGGACATCCTTCAGCTGGAAGGACTTCTATTCTCGCCTCCTGAAGAGATCTGGAGAACCATTGGTGGAGCGCAAGCTAGACATCGATCACCAACAGGAACTGTTCTCAGACATGCCGCTTGCGCGATACCGCGGCAATGAAACGGCAGACGTGCTTCGCCAATCCGTTGAGATTTGCATGCGAGAGCGGAAGGTACGTTGTCTGATTATTGATGAAGCTCACCATATTCTGATGGTGAACGATCCCAAGAAACTTGAATTCCAGTTTGAGGCGATCAAGTCTTTGGCAATACAGACTGGAGCCGTTATTGTATTGGTCGGCACCTACCGATTGTTGGATATCAGGGATCAAAGCGGACAACTGGTTCGCCGCAGCGAGATCGTTCATTTGCCCAGGTACGACGTCAATACTCCATCCGACGTGGCGAAATTCAAGACGGCTCTATTGGAGCTGCTGGAGAAGATTCCGGTTGCCCACAAACTGAATGGCGAAAAAGATGCGAAGCACTTTTACGTGAAAACAGGTGGTGAGATCGGTATTCTCAAAGATTGGCTAGTGCGCGCTGTGGATCGCTTCTACCAGGCTGGAGCAAAGAAATTCGATCTGGCCTTTGTTGACCAATACGCCTTGGACAACAAAGCGCTTCGCCGAATCATCCTGGAGGCTCTGGAGGGAGAGGAAAAGCTCCGTGACATCGATGAGAATGATCTCGAAGCGTTACTCATGGGAGAGGTTCCGCGTTCTGCGAATGCCGTCAGCAAGAGAGGACGGAGCGCTGGGCGTGTTGGTGAGCGCAAGCCTGTACGAGATCCAGTTGGAGGGGCATATGCTTAACCCGCATGATTTATCCTCGTCGGAACTCGGCGATTTCCAGGCACCGTCCCGCAGGACCTTGCTGTATAAGATCGAGCCGGCCAATGCAATCGGTCGCGAGGCGCTGACTTCATACATCCTCAGGTTAAGTCGTCGCCATATGGTCAATCCGCGTATCCTAGTGCAGAAGGTATTTGCGCTGGTGGACAGGCGAATTGAGGATGTGGTTAACAATCGCTTCTATACAAAAGACGGACGCACAATTAATGCTCTCGGGCTATATGCCCGGATGTTTGCAGGAGTGGTCGGAACCTTGACCGGACGTGACGACATTGAGCAACTAACCATGCTTCCCTGGCAAGATGTATTACCTGAAAATGGAGAAGCGCTAATAGCGAGGGCACCTAAATGGTGCCCTTTTTGTTTTGCAGAGCAGGCTCGATCCATCGGATATGCCTACCTGCCACTTGCTTGGTTTCTCGAACTGTATCGTCGTTGTCCTCGGCACGGAGTGCTGCTTAAAGAGGCCTGTCCTAGGTGTGGGCGATCGCAACCGTTTATTCCAGCTTTCCCCGATATTGGGCATTGCGGGCATTGTGGTGCGTCTTTGTGTCTCCCTGAAGAACAGATGCTGCAATCTCGTCCAAGCGAGTTCGTGCTAGAAGAAACCATAGAAGAAATGCTGCAAAGTGCCGCGGCACGGCCATCTCTTAGCGACTTCAAGTCAAATTTGCTTTGGCTTATTCAAGATCGTGCTGCCGGCAACAAATCTCTTTTCTGTAGAGAGCTTGGATGGGATTCGTGGGCAGCAAATGCTTGGCTGCAGAAGGGCAAGAAGCCGACGTTGCGGCGCCTACTCGATATCACCCTTCACCATCATGTGCCTGTTGCCGCGATATGTTCCGAGCACCTGATCCTATCATCTCTTCCTCTGTCGACTTGCGCGCAGAAGTCCTGCCCTATTCAAACGGGCCGGGCAACGCGATCGAAGCTAAATCCTACTCGTGTGAAAGAGTTGCGAGATCTTCTGACAGGCCTTTCGAAGTGCAGTCAACCTTTAACGCTCAATTCCATAGCGAAAACCCTTGAGCTCAAGCGCTCCGCGTTGACATATTGGTGTCCGGAAGAGTGTCGCAAGATATCGACACGCTACCGAAGCTATAAAGCCCTCGCTGGGCGGTATGCAAAGGAGAAGCGCATTCATCTTCTGCTTGGCATCCTGAAAGAGAGCTTTGTGAGTGGGCGAGGGGCAACCCGACGTCATGTTGATAGCCTTCTCAGAAAAGATGGTCTAGCGCTTATTAGACCAGAGCTATCTCAGCTATATAGGGCGTTTCACAATGCGAGCCTTTAGCGTATCTCTGCGAACCTGGATAAGGCCAGAGGGCGCGGCGCTTTCAATGAGCTGACGAAATGGTGCTATCCGTCTCGTCCTTCCGAACTTTACGTGACGCGCCGAGTGTAAAAATAAGTAAAAATAACGTAACTAAATATTTCTATGCGTTGAGCGCTTTCGGCGTCGTCGAAACCTAATGTGAAGAAAAATATTATATTTTTCAAACACTTAAAGTAATTTGTTATTACATTTTGCGGGCCTTGAATGTAAAACATCTCCTAACGAATCCTGGCGAAGAGTTAATGGCTGGTACCGACAGCTATTCGTCAGTATTTGGTCAGCAATTGGTCAGGTAGCAAATCCGAAATCACGTCAAAATCTCCAAAAATTTAATTTCCCGTCTGGCAGGAGCTGCTGGGCTGCTATAGCTTGGCGTTGTTAGTCGGTAGCCGGGTATGGCCGCCTGGTGGAAATGCGATTGCGAAACTGCTTTAAACGGGGCTGGGTGGAGTGTTAACGACCCGGTTCTTACTGAGCAGCTTCTTCTAACAGTGCAACGATATAAAAATTTCTAAATAGGTGCTGAGATGGAGATCAAGTCTTTCCCAACGCATCTGGGACCACTTTTGGTCACCGATGATTTTGTGCCGGCTCAACTACAGCACGCTTTATCGGAGATGATTCGGCAACCTATCTGGAAATATGGATGGCGTTCTAACACTAGGCGAGATCGTTATTGCTACTGGCACGCTCATGTGGCGGGGGGGGACGGTGCTGCGCGTATTGACTGTGAGCCTGAGCTTGCCGCGCAGCCCGCATATTCTTCAATCTACGCATTATTTAAAATTCTTCAGGCTGGTCCTTTGCGAGGGCATGAGCCGGTTCGGGTGTACATGAACAGTCATACCTTCGGTGTCGAAGGATATGTGCATCAAGACAATTCCGATACAGAAAACTACTTTTCCACCGTCTACTATGCGCATCCGGTCTGGCATCAGAATTGGTCAGGTGAGACCGTGTTCTACAACCGTGACGAGAGCGACATATTGACTAGTGTATTTCCTCGTCCTGGTCGCGCAGTCACCTTTCATGGTGCAGTTCCACATTGCGCTCGTGCGCCAAGTCGGGACTGTAATGAGCTGCGGGTTTCCATTGTGATCAAGACTCAGCGTCAGCAAAGTTCGACCGCAGGTGTTTCTTCTCTTGTCGGCCCTATCAACGAGGGCCGATGATGGCAGCCTCTACGGACATCGCGTCATGTTCAGGTAGCGTAGACACCGATGGCTTGCCTAAGCAACTATTAGATTTGTTGCGCCACTGCGGAGCCATGCAGCATCCACACAGTGGTCGAATGCTATTCGATCATCTGGTCGGCACCTACAACCTCCTACGAACGTGGGGGAACTCCTCGGCGGTGTGCTTGGGTGGACTTTTTCATAGTATCTATGGAACCAACGTGTTCCGACATCAGAGCCTGTACGCAAGGGATCGCTCACTTCTCCAGCATTTGATCGGCGAAAAGGCTGAAAGCCTCGCATGGGATTTCTGTCAAGTTGATAGACCTGCAGCGATCATTTTTGCCCTTCAGCAGGGAAACGGTTGTTGCGCTGATGAACCAGATTGGATTGCCTTGGCAGAGATAGAGGTAGCCAATCTTCTTGAGCAGGGAAGTCAAAGCCGCGCGCTGCGACAACTGTATTTTTTGGGAATGGAAAGGCATGGCGCATTGAGTTCCGGGGCAACGTCTGCGCTCAAGAATTACCTATCCGCTCAATTGAGAATGGGCACAAAATTTACATTGAAAATACCATGTGTCGCACCCACTCCGGAAGGCCGTGATGAGTGAAGTAAGGTTTGCTCGGATGGAAGATATTCCGTCACTGATCGATCTTGGCAGGCAGATCCATGTGCAAAGCCGTTATGCGTGGATGCAGTTCAATGCTACTCGTCTATGGAGTAGCTTGGAGGCCGCGATCGATAACAAGCAGCACTGTTTAATCGTTGCGAATCAAAGCGATCAGGATGCGTCGGCTCAGGACTCCGCGCAGGAGATGATCGGTGCCCTGTGGGCATATGCAATAGCGCTCCCGTTTAGCAGTGACTTCGTAGCTAAGATTGACTACCTGTACGTTCTTCCCCGATATCGCGGCACACCAGTCGCCATGAAAATGATGGCTGGTTTTCGTCGCTGGGCAGGCAATCGCCAAGTGTCAGAGATATCTTTGCTCAATGCTTTTGGGGATGACACAGCGTATAGCGGGAAGTGGCTGGGGAAATTGGGAATCAAGCCGGTAGGTGGAGTGCATTCGATGTGGCTAGATCGATAATGATGTGTCCTTTAGGAAACCCTAACCTTTCGCAGAGAATTTTCTCGCTTATTTTTTATTTCCCGAAAGTTGAAGCAACAGATTTTGAGGTGTGTGCTTAATGTGTTCCGATGCCAGATTCAGCGACGGAATGAGATTTCAATAGTTAAAGTCCCTCACGGCGAGGAAGCAACGAAGCGCTACGTTAGTCTTGATTCTAAGGACGAGATGCCCTTAATGGCGGAACTCACTGACGATTGAGTTCTGAATACTAATGTCTCGGGCTATTTAAAAATCATAGAGACCACAGTTGCCTAGATATGGAGCGGAGAAAGAACTTGAAAGACACCATAAGTACGTTTAGCGCACAACTCTTCGTGACAATGCTACTGAGCGGAGCCCTCTGTACGGCTCAATCTAACGAATTGACTTCATCAGCAACCGGAGAAAATGGGATGGATAGCCAGGTAATAACGAAGTGGCAGCCGCCATACCCACTTAATGAGGAAGAGGTCTATCAGGGGTTGCTACAGATCTTACGAACACCTGTGGGCGAGCTATCCAGAGAAAAGGTCGAGAGCGTCTTCCATATGAAAATGCTGAACTCAGATCGATTATTTCCTGACCCGTTAAACGCAGATCCAAGATGGTACAAAGTCTTTAGTCGGGCGGCCATCGACTGGTATTTTTCAGTAGGGGTGACGGTCGGTCCCGAACTGAAGAATTTTGCCTTCACATGGTGGGATTGGGCACAGGCCCCTAAGCTTGATGGCGCACCGATGTGTTTGGATACAAATCGGTTAACAGAAGATATCAGAGCGTCACAATTAGGATGGGTTGAGAAAGTGCCGGATCCACTTGAGGTCCCAGACCATGGGCCAATCTATGACCATAGTTTTTATAAGACGAATGGTGACCATTTGTTTCTCCGTTATCAACCATCGAATAATTGTTTATCGATGCTGAGTTTTTCCATTAATACAAACATTGGGGCTAAAAAATGACGATCCAGATGGGAGATAAACTCCAGCTCATCTTGCAACAATTCAAGCAAGATGCAGCGGTTAGTCCCAGCGCATATCAAGCAATCATTGATGCTCTTAGTAACGCTCCCATTTTGGTAGCAGAACTTAACGCAGCGGCTGATAGCGGCGGGCTTCAAGCTTTTGACATCTTACCCAACGACGCAAATGCGGGAGCTCAGTTCAGTAGTGGAAAGTTACAGCTCAAAGTTAACCAGATTGGTACTCAGTCACTATCGGAAGGTGATCTTATATTTCAAATAGGGCATGAAACGCAGCACGCCCTCAATGCCGCAGATACGTCAACTGCACGGCAAACGTTTTACAGCGATGTCGCAGCGCTGGCTAAGTCATCTGCACCACAGGATTACACCAACATTCTAGAACGCTTGCAGGAACAACAGGGCCGAGACGAAGCTACAGCGCAGATCTCCGGATGGAACGCTTACGTTGATTACGTCAATCATGTTACGCCACCTGGACAGGTTCCTGACTACACGACTAGTTACCTATCGAAATTCTTCATTTCAAAAGACGGGACTCCAGCGGATGGTATAGTCTTCGAAAGAAATACCGATGGGACAGTTAATTACTTCGTTGATCCCAAAAACGAAAATAACGTTATTGCAGAACGAAACGCCTACTTTTATCAGCAAAACACAACCCATTTAGGGCAGAACGGAAATGAGGACTACCCCTCCTACTATGCAGGGAGTGCGGTTTCCCAAATCGCCAGTGCAGTCGCATCGGAAGGAAAAAGTGACTTTTCACTTGATCTTGGCGCTATGCATATTGATCCTGTGCAGCTCCAGCAGGAATTAATTAGCCACCGGAACAACGTTACTCCGATCAGTTTTACAGACTCACGCACCAATTCTTTTCTAACCTATGATCTTGGGGGCACAAATAATCTGACTGTTAAGCAGCCGTTCTACATTGAGAACGGTTCCGGGATGAACCAGTCCGTATTCAATCCCGCGGGAAAACTGACACTCAATATTAATAGCCAAAGTAACAACCTGACCGGTACTGTCACAACGACCATAGACAACTACAGTACTGCAGGGCGTACTACGTCGGAAGTAGTCACTGAAACAGACTCTAGTACAAATTTCGTTCTGAAGAAGTCGGAAAGTACCTTCAATGACTCCGGTCGACTTGTTTCAGAGATAAAGAATGTAACCGATCCGGTTACTGGTGGGATCACCACCACGAAAACCTCAAATAGCTATGACTCGGCGGGAGACTTGGCAACTCAAGTTCAGTCGCAATCCGATCCAATCACTGGAACGACGGCAACTACTACGATCAATTACAATCCTGGGCCAGATCAAACTCAGTGCACTTTTACTACGCAGGTCACTCAGACCGGATTTCCTCAAGTAGTGTTGAGCGAAGTGAGTGGGACTGAGACGGTCTCCGGTCAAGTCCTCACCGCTGATATTAGCGGATCGGCTGCAAAAGTTTATGCTGACGGTGCCACAATTTCGTTAGCAAATAATACTGTTGCGTCTATCGTCGCGAATCCGAATTCGAGTAACACAATCCAGACTCCCGCTGGCCAGATTTCCGTTCAAGGAAATAGCACAATCTCAAGGAATGCAGATGGGACTTCGGTCTCAATAAAAAATAGCGCCGGCGATTTGCAAACCACAGTAGAAACGACTCCGGCAACTTCTACAAATCCATTAGTTGTGACTCGGATAGACTATATGGATTCCAGCGATAACAACGTACGGTTTATCCGAACCTATGACGCTTCCGGAAATATCATAAGCAGTACCAATGTCACGCGGGCATTTGATAATGCTGCTGGCAGCCCTACTTATGGGCAGCCAGTGGCAAATACCTACAATATTGTCAATGAGGATTCAAACGGGAAAATTACGTCTACTGGCCAACGCGAAGTCAGTCCAGATGGAAGTTATCAAGACACCCTAATCGGATCGGCTACAGCTGCTAATCCCGACGGAACTATTCAGGTTGACCATGTGGATAGCAACGGTAACACGACGCCCGTTGTGAACCAGACAGGTGTTCTTTCCCTGAGCAACCAGATTTCTGCATTAAATGACGCGTACACCCTAGTAAAAGCTATTCAAAATGGTCAGCCACTTCCAATTGTAAGTTCTGGACTGCATCTCGCCAATGATTTGAGTAATGGCAATCTGCCTGCACTGAATATGGCAGGCAATGCCGTGAGTGTCGTATCTGATATTGAAGGCATGGCCACCGCCTTGAGAAAGGGAGATGTCGCCTCAAGTATTTATTACGGCGCGAACACTTTTGTCCAAGGAGTCAATCTCTACACTTCAATCGTATACAAAGGTGACCTGATCAATGCGGCTGGTGATGGTTTCGGTGATATCGCTGGGTTGGCTGGTACAGTTGGCGATGCTTTACCATATATTAAAGTCGCGTATGACCTGATACGAGGAGATAAGCAGGCCGTCTTAGGTGACGTTATTGGCACCTATGCGGCGGAGGTAATGAGTGAGGTGGGTAGCGAAATTGGCTCGGCGGCTGGCCCGATCGGGGCGCTAGCTGGATTTGTGGTCGGTTCAGTTATAGGTGACCTTTTCGGCGATGATCCTCCAGAACCGTGGGGTTCTGCATCCGTAGGCTGGAACCCGGACGGCTCTTATCGAGTTGATGCGGTGGGTGACGCCGGAGGAGACCAGACTGCGCGTAACGTCCTGGGTTCTTTAGTAGGCGGCTTACAGAATATCGCAAACCAATATAACAATCTGGGCCAGCCTGGATTGCAACTCGGAATTATTCCGGAACGGCTAGGAACGTTAAGCTACGACACTCACTTTACAGATGGCACCTTCCACGTAAATACCGTTGATGCAGTCACCGGACAACAGATTAATCCGGATTTGAGCTTTGATAAAAATGGGAACGTCACGCTGGGAAGCACCTATGACGGCAATGATGCATATTTCCAAAACCTGAGTTCTTATTACATCAATAATGCGTTGGCGAGAGAAGCAATCGCTCCTCAGTGGGAAGTAAAAACGGCACAAATGCAGGCGCAGGCAGGGCTTTCTAATGCCGGTTTGACCGAGACCCAACGTGCAGCTAATCTCGGTGAGCTGGCGTCCCCCATATCCGCAGATTCTACGGTCGAGACGTGGAATCCTATTGCATTAGACTTCGGTGGCGGTCTTGCAACGACGAGTCTTAATGGAAGTGCAGTCGAATTCAATGTCGATGGTACTGATAATCTGGATGCCAACCTTACAGGAAGCAAAGATACACAGTATCTTCATCAAACGGCTTGGCTGAATAAGACAGATGGATTCTTGGTTCTTGATGAGAACATGAATGGTGCCATCGATAATGGTGAGGAGATGTTCAGTGACAGCCAAGTAGCAACTGGGTATCGTGGAATTTCAAGCCTAGCTACCTATGACGCGAATGGCGATGGCGTAATTAACTCCATTGATCCAGTATTTTCTCAGCTTGGCATTTGGATTGATACTCAGGGAACTGGCCGGATGACATCATCCAGTTATCACAGTCTCGCCAGCTTGGGTATCGCCAGCCTGAATTATCGGTTAGGGACGTATACGAAGACTGATGGAAGCGTACATGAGATGGGTACGCTCAGCTTGCAAGCGGCGACATTGGGCACTAGTTATGCTGCTGCACCTAACGGGATACAGCTGACGACGACCAGTGGTCAGGTGACGCTGGAGGTCACCCGTTTGAACGATCTTTCGACGGTGCAAGCCAATGAACTTGGATTTGCAACTGATGAGGACGTAGCCGCCGTTATTCAAGTGCGTGGTAACGGAAGTTCTATACAGGGCTTGCTGGACACTGACAAAGTAAGTAACGCTCCCAATGCCATATTGCAGTTACAGAGCGTGGAGAATGCTCAGGGCGGCACAGTTAGCTATAACGCTCAGAGTGGTACAGTAATCTTTACCCCGACTACTGGATTTTCCGGCACAGCTGGGTTCGACTATACGATCAATGCTGGCGCATATGGAACGGCGACGGCACATGTACAAGTCAACGTGGCGCAAGTCGATCATCCTCCAGTCATCACCGGCAATACGTTGCAGCAGATCCCGATCTATGGATATGAATATGTGCTTGATAGCAACGGTAACGGTGCTTACGTTCCGCTCTACCAACCCGGAGCTGGTTATGGAGATGCAACCGGTGGTGGCGGCTACGGATATCGATCTTCAGCCGTAACCTATCAGACAAATCCGGATGCTGGAACTTTGTCTGTTACGGACAAAGATTTTTCCACTAACGCATTGACCTGGACGGTGCTCAATCAAGCACGGTATGGCAATGCTTCAGTAGATGCTCATGGAAACTGGTCGTTCTCTCCAACCTCCGCTATCGGCGGAACAGATGCTTTCGTTGTTCAGGTTCGTGATCCGCTTGGCGGTACATCTCAATACACCGTGTCGGTACCGCTGCCGTCGCCTCCCCCGCCGCCTCCAAGTGGTGGAGGAGATGGTGGCGGGGGAGACGCAGGTCAGTCGGATGATTCGGATTCGGATTCGGACGGAGATGCTGATGGCGACGGAGGTGGCGACGGCGGTGGCGGTGACGGCGGGGATCCGCTGATACTAGATCTGAAAGGGAATGGATTCCACTTTACATCGGTCAACGACTCGAATGTGTTTTTTGAACAATCTGCAGATGGTTTACGCCATCAGACCGCTTGGTTTTCCGGCGGTAATGGAGTACTCGCCTATAACAAATACGGCGATGGAAGCGTTCGTGATAGCAGCCAGATTGACTTTTACAAACAAGTCACCGGTGCCACTAACGACCTGCAGGCCTTGCAGCTTCTGGCTGGCGGCGCGAAGCAGCTTGATGCGTCCAGCAGTGTCTGGAATAAGCTTGGAGTCTGGGTTGATGCCAATGCAAACGGTCAGTCGGAGACCGGAGAGTTCGAAACACTTTCGCAATTAGGAATCAAGTCCATCAACTTCACTGATACTCCTGCGTTTTCTGTGCAAAACGGAGTCGTCATTCATGAGATGGCAACCTTTACCTATGTTGATGGGACTACTGAAAACATGGCAGAGGTAACGCTGCCATTCTCGAACGAGGTTCTGGCTGGTACAAAGGTAACCCAGGCAGAACAGGGATCCTTGGCAAAACCCATCACCGCTGGCGACGGAAACAATCTGATTTTGGGAAATAGCGGCGACAATGCTGTTAGCGCAGGAAATGGAAATAATGTCGTTATTACTGGTGCGGGCAACGATCTGATCCACGTTGGCGACGGGAACAACTCGATTCAGAGCGGAGACGGCAATGACCTAATCGTCGCCGGGAATGGTAACAATGCGATTCTGCTCGGTGGCGGACCAAAGACTGTTGTGGTAGGTGCTGGCGCGAATACAGTGATTGGTGGAAATGGAAATAACATCATCATGGCTGGCGAGGGTAATAATGTCCTCTACGCTGGTAGCGGCAATTCGGTGGTATTCGCAGAAGATGGCAACAACACGCTAGTGGGTGGCATAGGCCATAACGAACTCATTGCAGGCAATGGCAATAATAGTTTCACTGACGGCGGTGGGATTGCGGACATGACTGCAGGTACGGGAAGTAACACCTTCGTCGTGAACAATACCCGGGATAGCATCACTGTCGCTGCTCCCGTGGCTGGAACATCAGCTAGCGTCAACACAGTGAAATCTAGTGTCAATTGGACATTGGGCGCAAACCAGCAAATTCTATGGGGTACCGGCAATAGCGCATTGACATTGACCGGTAACAGCACCGGCGACCAAATAATTGGCAATGGCGCGGCCGACACACTGATTGGTGGTGGCGGCAACGACACGATTGCCGATAGCGGTGGTGCCGCCCAGATGATCGGTGGTGGCGGTAATGACACATTCGTAGTGGGTAACACTGCCTCTGTGGTCCAAGAGACCGCTAACTCCGGTATTGCCACGATCAAGACGAGTGTCAGTTACAGCCTGCCAGACAACGTGCAAAATCTGATCGGCACTGGTAATGCGGCGCTGATCCTGCGTGGGGGCGCGCAAGATGGCACGACCATCACCGCTAACGACGCTAATGACACACTCATCGCGGGTAATGGTGTCAGTTCGCTGATTGGAGGGGCCGGTAGTGACACCTTCGTTGTAAATAATGTTAACGACGTCGTTCATGCGCAGGCTGGTGGAATCAATACCGTTCAAACCAGCGTGAACTATACCGCGGGTGTCCACGTGCAAAATCTGGTAGGGACGGGTGCGGCTGATTTGATCCTGACAGGTAATGGCGCAGGCGACACGGTCCAAGCCAATGCAGGTAATGACACGCTCATTGCTGCTACAGGTACAGATAGGTTCATCGGTGGTAGCGGAAATGATACCTATCAGCTTGGTGACGGTAACGAATCAGTGCTTCTCGGGACCGGCAGTAGTATTGTTACCGGCGGTCGGGCCAATGCTGTTGTCAATGGTCGGGCCCGCGGGGTTGCGAATATCACACTTGGCGACGGTCAGGTGCAAATCGATCTCTCCCAGAACAATCAAGCTAATGTCATTTCCTTGGGCGATGGCGCTGATTCTGTATCTGCAGGCAATGGCAACAATTCGATCAGCGTTGGCAATGGTAGGGATCTGATTACGACAGGCGATGGCAACAACCTCGTCAATGCGGGTAACGGAAATGATGCCATCACCGTTGGCAATGGTAACAATCGGATTGCGATCGGATCTGGGACAAATCAAGTCACCGTAGGCACAGGTACCGATGTCGTCACTAACTGGAATGGCAATGACACACTTTTGCTAGAACAAAATGTTCCAGCTGACACCGTGAACTTTGCCAATCTCGGCAACGACATCCAGATCAATGAGTCCTTGAACAACGGCAGCGTGCGTGTCGTTGGCGCAAGTGCCACACCTTCGTCGGCGCTGGGCCAATATGTGCTTGGAAACGGCAATGATACGGTTTCGCTGGATGCGAGCAGCTATCACATTCGCGCTGGAAATGGTAACGACGTCATTACAGGTCTGGACGCCAGTGAAACCTTGAGCCTGGGCAATGGAAACAGCCAGGTCACGTTGGGTAATGGTAGTAACCAGGTCACCGTCGGTAACGGAAATAACACTCTTTACTTTGGCAACGGCGATAACAGCATCGTCAATGGAGCTGGCAATAATCTGATCCGTTTTGGGGTGGGTAGCAATTCACTGACTAACAATGGTGGATTCGATCAAGTCACCTTTGACGCCGGTTCCAATGGTGGCATCGTCAATTACACCGTCAGCGGCCAGGATGTGATCGTTGGCTCTCCTTCGTGGGCCAATGGAGGTTCAGTGAAGGTTATCAGTGCACAATCCAGTGGCGCAGGAAAGACCGAGTTTGTCTTCGACAACAGCAGCTACGATGTCGGCTTTGGCACCGCCAATGCTGGATTCAAGGCCGGCAATGGCAATAACACGGTCATGGGTGCCGACGGCAATGATCTGGTCGATTTGGGCAACGGAGTCAACTACGTCCAGCTTGGCAATGGCAATGACAAGGTCACCACTTCCGATCTCTCTTATGTCACCAATACGATCATGCTTGGAAATGGTAATGATCAGGTCCAGGTCGGCGACGGCAATAACTATGTGTCAGTCGGTAGCGGCATCAACACTCTTACCGGTGGCGACGGAAATAATGATTTCGCACTGGGCGCAGGACGTAACCAGCTCAATCTAGGCAACGGAAACAATTCTGTCGTTCTCGATCAAGGTCTGGATCAGCTCACCCTAGGGAACGGAAACAATACGGTCAAAGGAAGCGAGAGTGCTGGTATTAGCAAGACCGTTGTGGCTGGGAACGGCAATGATCAGATATTCCTCGGACAGGGAGACGACACACTTTCACTGGGTAGCGGCAGCTTGACTGTTACGCTTGGCGACGGCAGAGACAGCATTCGCGCCCACGACATCGCTACTAGTACAAGCAGCATCACCGTTGGCAATGGAGCCGATGCCATTACTTTGGGCGATGGTGCCGACAACATCTACCTCGGCAATGGTGACGACAAGGTTTCCGCCGGCAATGGCAACGATCAAGTCTATGGCGGCTCAGGCAATAATCAGGTCAGCTTTGGAAATGGCAATAGCACCGTCTCACTGGGCGATGGTAATAACAAGATTAGCCTGGGTAACGGGAACAACGTTGTCGACCTTGGCAACGGCATCAATGTTCTTTCGGTCGGTAATGGTAACAATACGATCAATCTGAATGGAAGCGCCGGCAGCGATATTCTGATCCTGGGTAACGGTGCCGATACGGTCAGTTCAAGCGGCAGCACGCAGGATTACCAACTGGGTTCGGGACAGTATGTCATCAATAACTGGAGCGGGCAGGACAACATCACCTTGACCACGGCCAATGCTTCTCAGCTTTGGTTCCAGCAGCAAAACGGTGATTTGGACATCACGGTGCTGGGCTCAAATGAGAGCGTCAAATTGACCAACTGGTTCTACGGTAGTGCGGCTAGCAGCATCACTACGGCGGATGGTGCCACCATTGATGATGCGACCGTCGCTAACCTGGTTCAGGCAATGGCAGCGTTTTCGCCGCCCTCACCCGGACAGACTAGCTATACCGCTGCCGAACAGTCAGCAATTGAACCTCTTTTGGCTTCCAGTAGGCATTAACCGAAACGGTGGCAGCGGGTGGGGTATCACGAGCCCGCTGTCGACTAGACTCGCTTAATACAGGGTTGTCCGAGCTGTTTCATGCCGTAAGCGGAACTGGGACCTCATCTCAAACGAGGTCCCGTCCGCTCTACGCGTTGAGGTAGGAAATTCATGCAACAAACCGTCTTGCCGCCATTGGGGTCCGAGCGCGATCCCGGCCTCGCTGCGCTTGTACTGATTGCGCGCTTTCATGGCATCGCTGCGGATCTGGAGCAGATCCGCCATCACTTCGCCATTGTCAACGGAGCGGCAAAAGAACCGGATCTGGTATTGGCTGCCCGCTCCATCGGGTTAAAAGCCCGTAGCGTAAAGCTGGCATCCGACCGCATATCCACTACGCCGTTTCCCGCCCTTGTGTTGTGCAAAAGCGGTCAGCACTTCATCCTCGCAGGCGGAGATGCGGAAAAGGCGTTGATCTTGGAGGCCAACGAGAGCTCTCCGCGACAGGTTCCGGCCAATGAAGTGATGGAGCGTAGCCTGGGACGCATGCTGCTGTTCGCCTCTCGTGCTTCGCTGGCTGGTGAACTCGCGCGATTCGACTTCTCTTGGTTCATTCCAGCGGTCGTCAAATATCGCCGGTTGCTGCTGGAGGTGTTCGCTGTCTCAGCCGTGCTGCAACTGTTCGGCCTGGTTTCCCCCTTGATGTTTCAAGTCGTCATGGACAAGGTGCTTGTCAACCGTGCCTTTAGTACCTTGAACGTCGTCTGCTTCGCATTGTTAGTGAGCGCCATCTTCGAGATACTCCTGACCGGATTGCGAAACTACGTTTTCTCTCACACGACCAATCGTATTGACGTCGAGCTAGGGGCTCGACTTTTTCGACATCTTCTTACGTTGCCTCTCAGTTATTTCGCAGCCAGGCGCGTGGGTGATACGGTGGCCCGGGTGCGCGAGCTGGAGAATATTCGCAACTTTCTGACCGGTCAGGCGCTGACCGCTGTACTGGACTTGATCTTTTCAGTGATCTTCATCGGTGTAATGTGTTTCTACAGCGTCTGGCTCACATTGATTGTGGTCATTTCGTTGCCGATGTATGCGGTCATCTCGGCAGCGATCAATCCTGCATTGCGGACCCGTCTCAATGAAAAATTTGCCCGCAGCGCCGACAACCAGTCCTTTCTGGTGGAAGCGGTGTCCAGCGCTGAGACGGTCAAGTCGATGGCGGTCGAGCCGCAGTTCATACGGCGCTGGGATGATCAGCTCTCTGCTTATGTGGCAGCTGGATTTCGCGTTAGCTCCCTGGGCAACCTGGGGCAACAGCTTATTCAATTCATCGGCAAGCTCGTCACGCTACTGACTTTGTATTTCGGTGCGAAGCTGGTCATCGATGGGAAACTGTCGGTCGGTCAGCTGATCGCCTTTAACATGATGTCGCAGCGGGTTGCCGCCCCCGTATTGCGGTTGGCCCAGCTGTGGCAGGACTTTCAGCAGGTCGGGCTGTCAATGCGGCGTCTTGGAGACATCCTCAATACCCGGAATGAACTTCCCCAGAGCCGACAGGCACTACCGCCCATCAAAGGCGATGTCAGCTTCGAGGACATCCGCTTTCGCTACCGTCCGGATGGCCCACCTATCCTCAATGGAGTTTCCCTCCATATCCAGCCGGGCCAGGTCATCGGGATCGTTGGCCGCTCGGGCTCAGGCAAGAGCACACTGACCAAACTGCTGCAGCGGCTTTATGTCCCGGAGCATGGACGAGTACGCGTAGACGGAATTGACCTTGCTCTGGCCGACCCGGCATGGCTGCGACGCCAGATCGGTGTCGTGCTGCAGGAAAACGTCCTTTTCAATCGCTCGATCCGAGACAACATTGCCGTCACGGACGCGGGCATTCCACTGGAACAGGTCATCCACGCCGCCACGCTTGCCGGCGCTCATGACTTTATTCTGGAGTTGCCGCAAGGTTATGACACGATTGTGGGCGAACACGGGTCGGGGTTGTCCGGAGGGCAGCGTCAACGTATCGCAATTGCGCGTGCCCTGGTCAGCAACCCACGTATCCTGATTTTTGACGAGGCCACCAGTGCGCTCGACTTCGAAACTGAGCGAATTGTTCAGCAAAATATGCGCGCGATGTGCCAAGGACGGACCGTCATCATCATTGCCCATCGACTGACGGCTGTTCGACACGCGGATTGCATCATTGCGATGGACAAGGGCGCTATCGTGGAGAGCGGAAGTCACGATCAGCTTATCGCGCTGGCGGGATATTACGCGCATCTGGTTTCCTTGCAGAATAGTTGATTGGCCTTCCCACATGCGATTTCTTCATCTCACTGCAATAGCAGATCTGGCTCGCCGCTATCACTCTGTATTCAGGACTGCATGGTCGATCCGCCGGCAGCTTGATGGCAAGTACCGACTTTCGCACGAGCTGGCATTTCTCCCATCGAATCTCGAACTGGTCGAAACACCCGTGCATCCGGCACCTCGATGGACCATGCGAATCATCGTGTTGTTGGCAATGATAGTGGTCGCCATTGCTTTGTTTGGCCAACTGGATATCGTCGCTTCGTCCAAGGGAAAACTCTTGCCGGATGCCCGGGTAAAGATCATCCAACCAGCTATTACCGGCGTGGTTCGGCATATCTGGGTACATGACGGCCAGCGCGTTGCCGCGGGGGCGGTACTGATGGAATTGGATCCGACACAGGCTGCCGCAGACGCCGACAATGCGCGTTCCGCAAAAATCAGCGCTCAGTTAGCGATGGCTAGATCCCAGGCCCTGCTAGATGCTCAGAGGACCCAGCAGTCGCCCAAGGTGGCGATCGTGGCTGGTGCCCCGGAGGAGGATCAGCGACAAGCCCAGCATTTTGCCGATGGCTTTTATCGTGAATATCAAGACAAATCCGCCAGCGCCCAGGCTGAACTGGCCAAGCGGGTCGCCGAACTGGATAACACCAACAAGGAAATTGCAAAGCTGGAGGCAACCGCGCCATTGGCTCGCCAGCAAGCCAATAACTATCAAGCGCTGTTGGCGGATAAGTATGTCGCCAAAAACGACTATCTCGACAAGGAGCAGACCGCGTTGGGGCAAGAGCATGA
Organism: Herbaspirillum huttiense; assembly: GCF_004367745.1. Lineage (GTDB taxonomy): Bacteria > Pseudomonadota > Gammaproteobacteria > Burkholderiales > Burkholderiaceae_D > Herbaspirillum > Herbaspirillum huttiense. Next base: position 5,096,165 of record NZ_CP037993.1, on the reverse strand, counting down.
ACTGGCAGCATTGCGCAGTCATGCGCACCAGCTCAACGCGGCAATACTGCAACAAAGGGCGGAAATATCGGCCTTGAACTCGCAGTTCCGTCGCGAGCAGCTCGATTTCCTGGACAAGGCCAGTCAGCAGTTCACCCAAAACGCAAACAATGAGACCAAAGCACAGACACGCCAAAATCTCATGCGTCTAACTTCACCTGTGGCGGGTACCGTCCAGCAATTGGCTATCCACACCTTGGGCGGCGTCGCTTCAGCCGCTCAGCAGGTGATGGTGATTGTTCCTGACGATGGCGTAGAGGTAGAGGTCAGTGTCGAAAATAAGGACATTGGTTTCGTCAAGGCTGGGCAGCAGGCGGTGGTCAAGCTGGAAGCCTTCCCTTATACCCAATATGGCTACCTGACAGGAACAGTCGTCTCGGTTTCCAACGACGCGGTGCAAGATAAGAAGCTCGGACTTACGTTCCCGGCGCGTATTCAGCTGCCCAGCAACAAGATGCGTATCCATGACAAATGGGTCAATTTGACTTCCGGGATGGAGGTGACAGCAGAAATCAAGACCGGCACGCGGAGCGTAGCGCACTATTTCCTTGATCCGCTGGTGCAGACAGCGCAGGAGAGCATGCGTGAACGTTGAACGTACAGTGAGGCTAAATTGGCTCTGTCTTTTTGTCTTGAGTGTGGTTCTGCTATTGCAACCGGCCGTTGTCAAGGCGATCGATATATTTCGTACCGATCTGGCGGTTCCTCCCGAACCCTCGGGAGCTATGCTGGAAGGCATCGAGAAGAGGGATGCCTGTGAATTCGAGGCGCTTGGAACGACGCTGGAGCTCGGTGAAGCGCTGGAGCGAGCACTGTGCAACAACCCGAAGACGCGCGAAGCATGGACGTCCATCAAAGTTCAGACTGCCGCCGTAGGGATTGCGAAGGCCCCGTTCTTGCCTACATTGACCGGTTCCTGGCAAAAGACCCGCAACGACAATGCAACCACCGTGGAAGGCTTCCCTACCCTCAGTTCTCAGCAAAAAGCGACTGAGCGTGCCTATAGCGCTTCATTGAATTGGATTCTCTATGATTTTGGCGCGCGTGGTGCCGCGCTAGAAAATGCTGAACAGCTTTTGGCGGCTGCCCAGGCTAACCATGATCAAGTCTTGCAGGAGACATTCATGAACGTCGCCAAGGACTTTTACGCAGCGCAGGCTGCTTTCGGGAGCCTGGCGGCATCCACTGATATAGAGAATATCTCCAAGCAAAGTCTTGCAGCCGCAAGCGGCAGGGTTGACAAGGGAATTGCGCCGATCAGTGACCAGCTCCAGGCGCAGACGGTATATGCGCAGGCTGTATTCAGCCGTACAAAAGCGCACGGGGATTGGCTCATCGCAGTCGGCGCATTAATGTCTGACATGGATATGGACCCACGCGCGGATATTCGATTGCCGGACATCGAGGAAATGATCATGCCTGTCTCGGACTTCGCTCGCTCATTGGACGAGCTGATTGCCCAAGCGAAGGAAGACCACCCGAGCGTGAGGACAGCGCTTGCGCAATGGAAAGCTGCGTTAGCCAAGGCTGACCAGGCAAAGGCTGAAGGGCTGCCGAACGTCAGCATGATCGGGAAATACAGTTGGAATAACCAACCCGTTAGTCCTTCGATAGGGCAACCGGGACTGCCAGCCTGGGCCAGCGAGAAATATATCGGCTTTCAAGTGAATGTACCAATCTTTGACGGCTTCAATCGCACCTATCAAATTAGGCAAGCGCAGGCCCAAGCTGAACTCGCTAAAGTTACCTTGGAGGAGGCTCAGCGTAAGGTGGCGTCAAATGTTTGGTCCGGTGAACAAGCCTTACGCACTGCCACCGAAAACATCGGAAATAGTGCCTCGCTGCTGGATATTGCACAAAGATCCTATGACGCCGCCCTGCATCGCTATCTGTCGGGCGTAGGCAATGTGATTGAGTTGCTCAGTACCCAATCAGCACTAGCGACTGCGCGCAAGCAACGGGTTCAAGCTTTGGCTGATTGGCGTACGGCACGCTTGCAACTTGCAGCTGCGTTAGGGCGTATAGGCATGCGGAGTCTTAGAGCCGGCGAATAATTATCTCCCCAGAGTCCATTGGCTAGAGACTGCTGCGGGTGATGAAAAACGCCAGCTCTGAAGTCTGCGTTATGAAAATAATCAGGGTCTTCGCGATCCACTCCGAATATCACATCAACTCCGGAACCGAAAGGCGAACGAATGTACTTCAATAAAGTTTCCCCTCATGGCAAGCATACTTGGCATGTGTTTTTTTCTCTTTGGTTAATCGTCTTTTGCCAAGATGCTCGGTCAATGGACTTTAGAATTAACGTCCCCATCGTCGTTATGTCTGGGCATGTGGACGGTAATGAGCACCGAGTCCTGGCCGCGATCTTGGATAACAATCCTGGCATCACAACGGTTGTTCTAAAGGACTCCGGAGGAGGGGATACTCAAACAGGTCTGGCGACCGCTCAGCTCATTCGAGACAAGGGACTAGATACGGCGGTATCGGGCTTCTGTCGCTCTTCTTGTGCCAATATCTTTATCGGTGGTAACCGACGTTACTTCTCGGACGATCAAGCAATAGAAAAGACGTTAATCGCTTTCCATGCAGAATATAGCTCTGATGGAAAGCATTCCTATATGCCAGGACCTGCAAGTAGTCTGAAATCGTTCTACAAGAAGATGGATAGCGAAGTAAGTGACGTCCTTATGAATCAATGGCTCGATCTGCAGGACCATAAAGGATTTGTATATTTCTTCCATCAACAAGCTAACCTTTTGCCTCGAACTCAGAAAGTGTTGATTTGTCGCAGTGCCGAACCCCGTTCGTTAAAACAGCGATTGGAAGCATGCGAAAAGCCAGAGCAAGGCGACGCGCTCGCGAACGGTATTGTTACTTCTTGGGAAATTCTTCAAGTTCGAGAACTTGAGATAGGTGCGATTTCGGTGGGCAGTGATGGAAAAATTATCGGACGGTCTGAATAGGAAGGAATTTGCGCGCTGGGATCTCCGATTTGTAGGATGTATTTTGGGACTTAGATATCGATCGTACCTCAGAATTAGTACCGGCCTAAAGTAGAAATCTTAGATATGCCCGCTTCGGCCCTTTCCCTTGCCTGTCGGGGGAATTCGGATGGCGTGGCCCACTGCAATGCAGAGTGAAGACGCGCTTCATTCTAGTACTGCCGCCATTCCACATTCTTGGTATTCGCATCGTCCAGAGACAAGAACCAATGTGCATTGAGGCACTCCTGCATGAATCGACTAGGCTCAGCATAGTGCGCTGATGTTGGGTGACCGATCTAGCTCGTATGGGTCTCATGTCTGCAATCGACCATCCCGAACCTTTTCCTGGCAAGAATGATTAATATCTGTTGCACCATCGCGTTTGCGCGGACGCGCTATCTGAGCAAGTCGCGCCGGGTGCGCAACACTTATTTTTCTAACTCCCTGCCGGTGCAGGACGCGTCACGGTGATGCGGACGGAGCGATGGAGCGACGGGAAGTGCAGCGAGTGATAGAACATCCGCCGAAGGATGCACAGGCCTTCGGAAAAGCCCCTCTCTGAGCTTATCACTTCTCCCCTCTCATCGGCTGGACATGAAGATTCCATGAGTGCCAATAGTCCGTTTACACAAAATTATGTACAGCCCCTTACGTCGTTATCTACGGGGAGTGACCTTCGTTCGAACAACTGTTCGCCGTGATCAGCAATGTTGACGATCGTGCAACTAAATGTTATCAACTATTCTTAAAGGCCGCACAATGCACTCAGATAGAAAAATGTTGCTGATCAAATCAGAACTACTGAAGGACTTCCCTTTTTTTGGCACTCTGGGCTTTATCTTTGGAATTGTCCAACTAGTGGGCAACTCTTACTCATCAAAATTCGATGGTGGCACGGAACTGTTGCTCGAGCACATAGCTTTTAAGACACTGGTCCTTACAGTCGGCATTGTAGTGATCATGCGAATGATCGAAGAAGTGCTTGCGCGTAAGCGCCATCGTCCACGATTGAGCCGATTAGTTACTCATATTGCGGGAAGAGCAGTCGCTATTGCGAATGTGAGCGCCACAGTATTGTTGGGATTTGCTACGGCAGCTTTGGTCACAGGCTATATTCGGCCGGCTACAATTTTCGCTATCGCTGCTCTTTTCTTTGCAGCCATATCTGAGTTTGCTGCAAATCCCATTTTACGTGACGGACAATCGCAACTTTACTTTGCGGCGATTACCACCATGGTCGTAGTGCCTATCAGCGCGCACTTCTGGTAGTGCTTTCACGTAATGTCGCATGACCGAGCGGCAGCCTTCGGCAGGCAATGGAAGGTGGGGCAAATGGTGAGGGGCAATTCCGCTAGTAAATCAACGGTGGTGACGGCGCTTCGTTTGCGCAAGGCGAGTTAAGTCACTGGGGCGTTTTCTGCGTCCAGGAACTCGTACAATAACTATTGCCCTTGGCACAGCTTCCCCTGGTCTCTCTATCAACTTGATGTCAAATAGTGTCGAAATATGTGGGGTTCCTTCCTTATTTGGTGTGCACTGATCAAGAACAAGAAGGAAACCAATCCGGATACTGACATTTTGATAGTCGGTGGTCTGCGAAGCATAGGCCAAACTTAGGTAGTCGAAGGTGCAATTTTGCGCTTCGCGCTTCACCTCAATGACGAGACGCTCTCCGCTTGATCGCATTCGGAGGTCTGCTCGTCCACTACCTACGTTCGTCGGCTCCAGATCAGTACCCGCAGCATAGGCTGATATGAAGCGATAATAGTCCGCCTGTAGCGCGTCTTCGGTGGGTAGAGACGAATCTTCTTGCTCAAACAAATAGGATAGGGACGCGTCGTCTTTTTGAGTTAGTTCAAGCCGGTTCTGAATAAACTGTACCGTCCAGTAAAGTGCCACATCGAACAGCTGCGCTCCACGAGGATTTTCAGCATAATCTGGATGAGTTGAGACGTCGCGGTGGCATCGCTCTATGACGTTTAGCGCTGCTGCGCTCATGTTTTCCATGTTAAGCGTTATTGCACTGGCGAGCACGGTCAAGAAAACCTGTTTGACGCGCTCGGTAGCAGCGGTCTTGTCAATAAAGGCGGCGATCGATGACCAGTCGGGCGCCGCCTCAGAAGGGCGGGGAGAGATCGTATTTGGCTCGTGGATAAATGCCTCAATTTGTGAAACAAGTATATCGGCTTCGGGCCGTAAGTCATGGTTCGTATTTTGCTCGATCCAGATCTTGAGTTGATGGATAAGGCCTTCTTTGTCTGCCATCTGTCGCGCGATACGTGGGCGAATTAGCCCATCTAGGCTTTCTTTTCCTCGTGGTACAAAGACGCTGCGGCTTGCACAGTAAGCCGTCATCAAATGTTGCTCGATTATGAGCTGAGGATTCCACCAGCTCGGTTGGTTCAATTGTTCAACTATTATTTTCAAACGGGTCGTTAAAGCTTGCCAACATGCAGCTGCTGCATGCCGGGCTCCTAGCCAGTTTGGGGCCACTGGTACTCCCTGCATTGCCGTGATTTGGAACGCGGACATCCTTACTGACTGATAAATCGTATCGAGTGCCTGACTATCTGCTCCTTCGTGAAATGAATGGATAAGTGTCAGGCAGTCAGCATATAGTTGCGCCTCGGCTTCTAGACAAGAGGATTGTGCCGCAAGCTTGAATTCGGTTTGCGCGGCCAAAAATAGCGATCCATCGTGTACACCGTTTTTTTGTTCGAGAGCCTCTGATAGCTTGGCCATGCCCAGTTCGAAGTGTGCGGTAGCGTATGCCTCGGGAATTGTCGTCAACTCTTCCAATAGTGTAATTAGTCCCGGCTCCCGCCAATGCGCATAAGCTACGCCGACTATCTTTGCGGCACCTGCTAGATATAACGGGTCGTCGCTGATCTTAACGCTAAGAAGGTGTGCAAGTAGTTGAAGTTCATGCCGTCGAATACCAACAGCAAATCTGAATGCACCTTCTAATGCGAAGCGTCGAGCGGTTCCATTCAAGCCTGCGCCAGTTTCGACAGCCTTCTTAAGAAGGATGTCGAAACACTGTTCTTCCAATTGCGGGGACAGTGGTCGAGCAATATTGAGTATATCGACTGCCTCGCAAAGTACTAGATCGATAACGGCGTTACGAAGTAAATCGAGTAAAGCTGCGTTTACCGGAGCGACGTCGTCACGATCCCCATCTTCACGAACACTAAGCAGCATATGCAGAATTTCTGGCATCAGCGGACTCGCACCCAACATTGATGCATGCTGGTGTATCTGTTCGATTCCTCCACAGTCATCCAGAGCAAGGTCACGTCCAAGCGCAATAACATCTGCGATTTTCTCTTCAAGTGGGTGCAGGAGTGATGCCATACTGTTTACCACAGATACTTAGAATCTAACGTGGTTCTACGCCTGTTCAATGGTACGTGTTTCGTAATTGCGTTAGATGTTGCGCCAGCCGCTGCGACGAAGACTTGGAAGTATGGCAGCGTCTTTGCAACTTCCGCTAGGCCGGAGACCAATTGATCTAGATCGTCAGGTGAAACTTCCTGTGCCCCAGGAGAATCGACCAGTAGCAAGCCAGGGTGGCGTCCCACACCCTGTATCTCTGCTACTTCCATCATCGCAAGAACAGTTGCGACCTTTAGCCGCAACTTCTCACCTTCAGTCACTTTACTATAGGACGTGTCCACCCCTCCCTTCACCAGGTACAGTTGGGCACCACCCTTCAAATCCGCTTTGGTCAGATTTTGCATTCCAAATCGTTGCGCATAGTGCACTATGCGCTCTGATACGGCCGCCAGAATACCACCTTGGACGGCCTTGACGCGCTCATCTGTTTCCTTTTCCGCGGCTGTCAGTACGGCAATGGTCTCGTCGATATTGTCTTCTTCATCCTCAATTTCTTCACTAGACACCTCTTGCAGACGCCCGCGGAGTACCGCTACTTCCAGAACCAGTTCATTTCTTTTAGCGAATTTTCCAAGTAAGGCAGACTTCTCTTGAATTCGCGCCCGAATCGCCGAAAGTTCGTCACGCAACGTAACCAAAGCGCGCTCTGAATCAACGACATTTTTTTGCGCTTTTTCAAACACAGCTTTCGCAGCACCAACGCGAGCGTCTATTTCCGCCTTAATTGTGTCAGCATTTTGATCGCTGTCGACAGCTTCGCCACAGACTGAACACGCGTGGCTGAGCTTTTCTTTATTCTTCTTTTCATCACTTATTGCATGATCACAGCGAGGACAGCAACTTGGATCCAATAGACGGAAAACGCCATCGGCTGCCGATGAATCGAGATGGCTCTGCAAGTCTCGGCGATCTTCGATTAACGCAGCTTCGGCTTGACGTAGAGCTTCCGAATCACGCTCAAGACGTTCGACTCGTGACAGCTCGGTTTTTTTATTATCCGCATAATTGTTTTCCAGAATATTAATGGCTGCTCGCAGATCATCGTCAGAAGCCTGATTTGACAGCTCTGCCAGCTTTCTATCAAGCTGGAGCTGCAAATCATCTTTTCGCCTTTCTCTGGCTTGACCATGTTTCTTACGTTGACGCACTCGAAGATCCTTTTCATTGCTCGCTGCCTTCAGCGCCAATTTAATAGATCCTAAGGTCGATACCCATGGAATGCCCAAAAACATCTGCATAAGTCGCGCATTGATACCGGCAGCAACTGGAAGATCACCAAGCAACACTGAGTAGTCAGTGCCTATAAACATGGCTCCGGAAAACGCTGCCCAACCATGCGTCACGGCAGTGCCTACAGTTTCACCTTTGTTTTCAATTTCGCGCCACGTCGTCAAATGGTCCATGCTCAACGTACGAAGAAAAAAGTCGGACATGACTGATTCGAATTCGGCTTCAGAGCGGAAAGCCGCTAGCGCTATCGATTCTTTTTCTGGCACCAACCGCTCTAGCCTCCCAGTCGTGTTGTTCCCTCGTGTTTCCACATTCACAGTAAACGTTGTTTCATCAATCGTGAACTGTAGATTGGCTGCATGAATCCAACTTTTTACATCGTCTTGTAAGTTTGACGGAGCCCGACCTCTGATTAACCACTTGATAATCTCCAAGACCGATGATTTTCCAACGAGATTGCCTTCAGTGAGCAGCGCCCAGAGCCCGGAGTCTAGATTGGACCAAGAAAAGGTGAAAGCTCCGCCATCTGGAACATCTATTTTTTCCCCCGAGAACTCGACTTTTACTAGTCTCAAGTGACGTGGTGATGCCAGTACCGGCGACGGCTTGATATTGTTCGCGGCCAGAATGCCATCGACATGTGTAACATCCATGTTGGCACGCTTGACGATGGCCCCGAGCCAATCCACATTTTCTCTAGTCATTGTGCGGCTGCCTTTGCGATTCTACGAGTTGCTGAAGCTGCGCTTGGATCTCGATAGCAATCGAGGGGATGACTCCGCCTAACTCAGTTTGCGCATAGCTGGCTCGCTCGTACTGCAATGCTTTAAGCGCAGCACCGCCACGATTTCCGGCCACTCGCGCCACAAGTGCCGCCCTTTCCGCATACCAGGTGAGTAATGGGGCCTTCTGAGTTGCTAATTGGCAGGTTTCCCGCCCTTCCTTTGTGAGGAGGAAGTCGGTTTCCAGCACTTTCTTATTTTGCGTCTTTTTGCCTGTGATTCGAATAAGGTCGCGCGATCGCAAGATCGCTAGTGCATCGTCCAGGCGTTCGTAGGCACCAAAGAAATAGCGAATCATTGGTACACGTCGCAGATCTGGTTCTTCAGCCTGGAAGATCGCAGCGGCTGCACTCAACCATTCTTTCTCTCCAGTTTTTTGTGAAGATCAATTAACTCGCCAGCAAGGTAATCCGGGTTTCGCATCCAAAAATCGAGGGCCAGTAGACGGGACTCGCTTCGGAGTATTGCTATTGCCGATGGATGACTCAGATCGGTAAGTGGCGTGCTAGCCGCATCAATAATGAACAGGAGGCGAAGTGCATCGCGATACGCTGTCCGCATGCTTTTTTCCTTAGATTTTTACTCTTTGTAAGCTTCATCACCGCGCAAGTGGTTCAGGATCGTTTTCAAGGCCCCCACCTCAGCTAAACTACCGCTCTCGGCAAGTCCACAGAAAAAAGAATGCCGCAGCGCGCCCCCCTCCGGCACAGATATTGAAATTTAACCAATATTTACCATTCTGTGGAAACTTTTTTGATGGTACGCTACACCGCTACGCGGTGACGATATGTGACTGTCGGTGCGTTGGGTTGCATTGGTCTGATTTCGGCCTGCGCTTGTCGTTAGATCTTAGTGATTTTCGGAGTGCAGCCATATTAGACCAAGAAGGCATGAGCTAAAGATTGCGGGATCTAGAAGCTATGCTCATAACTTGCAGACTGATGGCAAACGGCTGGGGCAACAGATTGAGAAATTTGGGTGACCAATCAAAAAGTATCGGCAATTCTAACGGCGATTTACGTCAAGAAAAACAATCGAAAGGACGATAGGACATGGTATTCAGAAAGCCACCGACCGAAGTATCACTGCCGGAAAGCCCTGACAAACTTTTCCGTGAACTAACTCGACGCAAGTTTCCAGATGTGTTGCCGCACCAGGCAGAAATAATGCAAGCCTATGCTGCCAACGCCATCAACGTGGCGGACGTTGCATTGCAACTTCCCACGGGAAGCGGAAAAACTCTTGTAGGGCTATTAATCGCTGAATGGCGCCGCCGCAAATTCAAAGAGCGTGTAGTATATCTTTGTCCGACACGGCAGCTAGTCCATCAAGTCGCGGAACAAGCCAGCGAAAAATATGGCCTTTCAGTTGCCACATTTGTCGGACGCCAGCGAGACTATCCCGCTTCAGCAAAAGCCGACTACCAGCAAGCCGATAAGATCGCTGTGACGACTTATTCGGGACTTTTTAATACCAATCCTTATTTCGATAATGCGGATGTAATTTTCGTAGATGATGCTCACGCTAGCGAGAACTACATCGCGGCTCATTGGACAATTCGCATCGGCAGATTAGATGAACATCATGCCGCACTGCATCAAGCTATGTCGAATGCCTTGGCGCCGTATCTGGCTCCAACTGACTTGTCTCGATTAAGAGGAATTTGGGACGATGTGGTTGACCGAAACTGGGTGGATAAGCTGGCGACCCCTGTTTTCAAAACGTTGGCCGCTCAGATCATTGAGATATTGGACGCACATACGCCAAAGAGTGATCTGGCATATCAATGGTCTCTGCTAAGAGACCATCTTGATGCGTGCCATCTCTATCTATCGTCCCAAGATATCGTTATCCGCCCATTGCTTCCGCCAACATTCTCGCATCCAGCGTTCGAGAGTGCAAAGCAGCGCATCTATATGTCTGCGACTTTAGGTGCGGGAGGCGATCTCGAGCGTTTAACCGGACGCAAGTCTATCTTGCGCCTGCCAGCTCCAAGGGGTTGGGACACACAAGGCGTTGGTCGGCGATTTTTCCTCTTTCCAGAGATGTCACTAACCAATAAAGAAACATCAGTTCTCAGAACGGAGCTGATGAGCAGGGCAGGCAGGAGTGTTGTGCTTGTGCCCACCGACAAGGCCGCAGAAAGTGTTGCTGAGCAGATAGACAAGTCGCTTAAATATCCAGTTTTTCATGCGGCAGACATAGAAGAGTCGAAGGCAGATTTCGTGCGACTTGATAAGGCAGTCGCCGTCGTTGCAAATCGCTATGATGGCATTGACTTTGCGGGCGCCGAATGTCGGTTACTCTTCATTGAAGGACTTCCGAAGGCAACAAATTCACAAGAGCGTTTTTTGATGAATCGCATGGGTGCAAACGCCCTATACAACGAGAGAATTCAAACTAGGGTAGTGCAAGCAATCGGACGTTGCACACGTTCGTTGGAGGACTACTCAGCGGTTGTAGTTTCGGGAGAAGAGCTGCCAGATTACTTGGCGGACCTCCGTAGAAGGCCGTATTTCCATCCGGAACTGCAGGCGGAAATTGGATTCGGTGCGCTACAGTCCAAGGATAGCGATCTCTCTACCATGATCCATATGTTTGAGATCTTCTTGAGAAATGATAAGGACTGGGACGGCGCCAACCAAACAATCGTTGAAGAGCGGAAAAAGGCTCATCAACAGCACCTACCCGCTATCAACGAATTGCAACAAGCAGTCAATGCAGAGATTGAGTACCAGACGGCGCTATGGCGTCATGATTATACTGGTGCGATAGCGGCGGCAGACCGAGTTCTGGGAATTCTTGCTGCACCTGAACTGCGGGGTTATCGAGCTCTGTGGAATTACTTGGCCGGATCTGCATGCCATCTAGCTGCCGAAAATAAGATTGCGCCATTAGCGGCAAAGGCAAAGCAATATTTCAGAGAGGCGCACAAATGCGCCCCAAATCTTCCTTGGCTAACCACATTCGCGCATAAAGAAGTCAGCGATATACTTACTGAACAAACAAACGACATAGCATTGCAACGCCAAGTAGAACGCCTCGCCGCCGAGCTCAATCGCCTCGGATCGACGCATGATCGCGAATTCGCGAAAAAGGAAAAGTCGATTCTAGAGGGACTTCTCAGCGCAGAAACGTTTGAAGTTGCGCAAAAAGATTTGGGCAGTCTTATTGGGATGCTTGCCGGAAAGATCGAAGATGACGGTTCGCCAGATCCTTGGTGGATTTCGGAGCCCTTATGCCTCGTATTTGAAGACTATGTGAACACAGTAGATGGCACGCTTTCCGTGACGAAGGCGCGGCAAGCAACCTCACATCCGGATTGGGTTAAAAAATACGTTCCAGAATCAGATGGATGCAAGGTGCTCCCAGTCTTGGTAACCCCCGCCAAAAAGATTCGAAACTCCGCCATTGTGCATGCCGGCGGGTTGATGTATTGGGAGCTAGAAGAGTTTAGGGATTGGGCACAAACTGCCCTGCAAACCGTTCGCGAGCTGCGAGCGACCTTTTATGAACAGGGAGATTTGGTTTGGCAAGCCCAAGCTGCAGATTTGCTGAGGCAGCGCGGTATTGATCTTGCGTCACTCTTTAGCCGTTTACAAAACCGCCCGGCGGTGAAGTCGATGACGGTGGTTTAGGAAATAGCCCTACTCGGGGCTTCCTTGACGAGAGGGTGTTTCACTCTTGAACTTATGGCTGAGGGGCCTCCGAGGCCTGATTATTTCCCGTGACAAGCGCAGTTCCGCAAGCTGTTGAATTGCATCCAAATCTGACCCACTTATGGAGTGAACCCCTCGGGCTGGACCAAGGTTGGTCGGGAAACTAAGCCAAAGAATCCCGGTATAAGGCGCTGGCATGTTGGCTCCCACGATCCGCATGGTGAATGCAGGTGCCGGGCGCCGACTTGCGAATTCTGTAGGCGGCCGTCAGCGCGGCCAGGGCCAAAGGCGTGTCGATCCGCTTGGATAAAGCGTAGCCGATTACCTTGCGGCTGCAAGCATCCAAAACAACGGCCAGGTAGATAAAGTCGGATGCTATTCGGAGGTAGGTGATCTCGGCAACCCAGACACGATCTGGCTCCGTTGGAATGATGTTCTGATAGTGATTAGGAAAGACGGCGACGTCAGTTTCAGAGCCGGCCACAGGCTTGAACCTGCGCCGATGATGGCCGTATACCTCGTACTCACGCATGATCCTGGCCGCGCGCTTGTGATTTGCGTATTTCGGGCGCTCGTGGACACCCAGTTCGGTTTGAGCTTGACACCCAATCCAGAAACAACTAAACAGCCTGACGGCCAGTTGAACAGAACAAAGCGCCGGAGGTCTTCTCTTGCCGATTTCGGACTTAACTTAAGCGTCGCAGGAGATTTTCGATTGATCTGATCCCAGCCAGCATCTTTTCACGCGCAGATGGATTTGCGGAATGTACTTTGATGACCGGGGCAGGAAAGTTCCTGGTCGCAACAGCTTCCTCGATTCACAAGATGACGTCGTAGCCGGTCCCGTGTTCGTCATCGCCTAGATCATGATCAAGACTGATCTCGACGACACCTCCTGCTTCGAGCAACGCAATAGCTCCCTCTGGCCAGTAAGTCCGAACCCAGCCTACTGGGGGTGCTCGTTCATCGTCTAAAAACACTCGCATTGATGTATTTCCTCGCTTTTATTGAGGGATTGTATCGTGTGAGATTCTCATTCGAATGAGGACCGCTTCTGGCCGAAAGCAGACAACTTCAATATCACATCACGCCGCGAGGACGATGCCCCACAGGCTCATGTAAGAACGTGGATGGCGGTGCCTGCAATGCAGCAGCCCGCCAAGGTGCTCATCATGCCAAGATGGAATCGGAACAGCGCCAGGACGGCAGCGGCAGACAGCAGTAATGACCAAGGGTCAAGGCTGGACAATACCGGGACTTGAAGGGTCATGCCCCATACACGCAGGACGTTTATCTCCGCAAACAAGGTGTGGAGTGCAAACCAAACCGCCAGATTCAGGATAACTCCTACGACGGCAGCCATGATGGTGGAGAGCACAACGTTAAGTGCCCTATTGTGACGGACCGCCTCCACGTAAGGCGCTCCGATGAAAATGAACAGGAATGACGGCGCAAAAGTCGCCCATTTTGCCAAGACTCCTCCGAGCGTTCCTGCAAATGCGGGATCAAGCGCTCCCGGCTGACGGAAGGCCGCCATGAATCCAACGAATTGGACCACGCTGATCAGTGGACCGGGTGTCGTCTCTGCCATGCCTAGTCCCGCCAGCATCTCTCCTGGTGCAAGCCAGTGATAATGATCAACGGCTTGTTGCGCGACATAGGACAGAATTGCGTAAGCGCCGCCGAAGGTCAGTACGGCCATTTTGCTGAAGAACGTAGCGATATGCGTAAAGACGCTGTCAGGGCCAGTCGCCCCCAAGAGCGCAAACAATGGCCCCAGCCAAAGCAATAGTCCGATCAAACTGACTTTGATGGCGCGAGTGGTCGATGGCCGGACATGCTCTGGAATCTCTATGTCGAACGCCGCGTCAATTGCGGCGGGAGTTGCATCGGCATTGGTCGACGCATCGCTATTCGCAGCATTGCGCGGCGCCATTCTCCCCGACCAGTTTCCAATCAGCCCCATCAGTGCAGCGGCAAGAATGACGACGGGAAACGGGACTGCAAAAATGAAGATTGCGACGAACGAGAGCGCAGCTACTGTCACCATGAGCTGCGTTTTCAGAGCCCGGCGCCCCACTCTGAGGACAGCTTCCAGTACGACTGCAAGAACAGCCGCCTTCAAGCCAAAGAAAAAGGCTTGTACGTAGCCGACACTTCCATACGTCGCGTAAATCCAACTGAGAATCCCCAGGGCAATCAGTCCAGGAAAGATGAACAAAAGTCCGGCAACAAGCCCTCCTCGTGTTCGATGCAATAGCCAACCGATGTACACCGCCAGCTTGTGCGCCTCCGGTCCTGGTACGAGAGTGCAATAGTTCAGCGCGTGAAGGAAACGTGTTTCGCTGATCCAGCGCTTCTCTTCAACCAGTATCCGGTGCATAACGGCAATCTGACCTGCCGGGCCGCCGAAGCTCAACGCAGCAACGCGAACCCATACCCAAAATGCGTCACGAAATGACACGCCATGGCGTTCATGGGAGAGTGTTCCGCCCCGTTCTTTTTTTTCGATGTCCATAGTTCTCGTTCGTTGCAATTGGAGGAATTGATTTAGGGAGCTTCCTTGCTGTAGTGAGCGTAGAGGGAATCCAAAATAGTCCCCACTTCCAGCAGAAAAGCATCATCGTCGGCCAGGCGAGTACGCGCACCGGTGAGGATCGCTTCGAATCCGGCCGCTTCCAGCGGCGCTTCACCGCCGGCATCCAAGGCATGAACAAGTGAGGAAAGCTTTTCTATTCCTGGGGTAGGTGGCAGCTGGAAGCTGGCGACCAGCACCTCAAACGTCACTTTGTCGCCAACGTGTGTGAAGGTGGCATCGTTGAAGTCGAAACCCAGCGCATCGACCGGGCAATCGCTCGGGCTGTCCAGCCACAAAAATCGGGCCTTGGGATCAATGAAGCGCTGGATAAGCCAGGCGCTGGCCACACGGTCTACCCATAAACGGCGTCGCGTTGCCCAAGTACGTCCTTGATATTCCTGGGCCTGCAGAACCTGAAGATCCCGAGTTTGCGGTTGTGGCTCGCCTGGCGAGAGGATTGCATTGGCTTTCTCTGCGAAATCAGCCCAGGCAGCGCTGGCATCCAGAGAAGCCTCGTTCGGAAAGAAGTCGATCCTTTCGATAGCGTCTCGGTCCTTGGCCAACTTCTTGAGTATCTTGGCGATGTCAGTTGGCGTTTGCGATGCCAGTCCTTTTTTCGCCTCAACGACCAACTCCAAAAACTCCCCATGCTCCTTCGTGCGGTCAAAGCGCGCCCGGAAGGCTTGCTCATCCACTTCATTGCGCGGCTCCACTCTCACTAGCCAGGCCTCGCCTCCCTCGAAGTTGGTCTGTTCAGCCAGCTCTGCCAGTGTTTCGGCGTGACGGGGAAGTTCGGGGAGCAGATACGCACCGTCTCGAAGGGGAGCGCAGCCGAGGGCCTTGAGAGCGCGCCATAGCCGCATGCGGGCGGTAGCGCTAGTAGTGGGAAGGCTGGCGATCAGAAGATGCCAACGGATTGATGAACTATTCATGTAAGTAACTCTACTTTATGTAGAGATATTTACATAGTTGAATTTATAGCTGTTGTTTCTATGCTAACGAAATGCGACTCGACTTTCGGACTACGGTTTTTTGCGTTGGCAGTGAATGTCCGCTTCTGGCCGAAAGCAGACGTGGTAATTTGAATTTATATTCAACGTTTAATGGCCTTTGGTAATCTCGCCCAAAAAATGTACGAATATCTAGATCATGTTTTAGGAACTTACTTCAGTGATGCCGCCGGACTTTCGGACGAAGAGGCAATTTCGACCTTAAAGGAGCATCTTGCCAATAGCCCGGTTTTAAGGCAGGGACTAACCGACGAAATAATCAGGGCGTTTGCCGATAGTACCTTCTCGTGGAAAAATATCCTCATCGCTCACAATTGCGTGTACGTAGCAAGAGAAGAGGATGCATGCCGCTATGCGAGAAAGATCTTTTGGGAAACCATATTCCGAAGTAAATGATGTCGCCGATTGCGGACGCGCCCGCATTTTTCAATCAGGGATTCGGTCGCGACTTAAATTTAGCTATATCAGTTTCACGAATACGTCTGGGGGATAATAAATCCCCTTGGAGTAATGATCGTGCGCGAACTTTTGAAGCATCACCGATAGCGAAAATTTTTGCTGTCATCCCTTCGCTAACAATATTCCATTCGCGGTCATACGAATGAATCTTATCAACAACCAAATCAACGTCCACGCCAGGTTCGAAGATTGTTTTTAGGCAAGTGCCTTCGTCAACGAACTCTGCTTTGTAAGGTACTGCTGTTGAGAATCTATCCAATTCCTTGATATCCGTTATACAGCGGACGACCATCGACCAGTAGCCTTTATGCTCAAACACAGGTTCCGTCTCAACGATTAGCTCGATCATTATTTACCTGGAAGATTTATGGGCGCACATCCAAATGCTTTACTGACCCAATCGTTGGACGACGTGGAACAAAGCTGCGTTCGAGCATCTTTCACTTCAGTCTAGGGTTGCACTTCAAAAATCGGCGCTTACATTTCAACGGCATCATCGTCCAGCAAAGCACCTCGTTCAATGACCGTACTCGGATGAATCAGCATGCCAGGCGCAATAACAGAATTCGCCCCAAGGCGGCTATGGTCGCCGACCAGCGCGCCAAACTTCTGAATACCGGTATTGAACAGAACGCCATCAGCGCGTACAGAGATAGTTTTGTTGACTCGCTCATTGCGGTGATTGCATATGATGCAGCCCGCTTCGAGATTGACATCTCGACCAATAATCGAGTCCCCGATGAAATTGAAATGCGCCAATCTGGATTCTGCAAAAACGAAGGATGACTTGAGCTCACAGCCAGGGCCAATAATGCAGCGTTCATCAATCCAGTTTCCACCACGGATATAAGCATGAGCTGCAACGAAGACGGCTGGGCCGATTATTGCTGGACCTTTCAAGATTGCGCCTTTTTCAACGGTAGCCGTTACATGAACGGCTACTTCGTTCTCAATGTTGAATTGAAACCGGTCAAGATCCTCCATCATCATCCTGACGATAGATTCGCTTTGTCCGGTCAGTTGCCACGGTGGGGAGTCTTTCCAATTGGAAAGAGGGGTATCTTCTATCGCAGAGATAAATTGAGACAAATCCATGATTTACGTGGGTCGATAGACTTTGGCTGATAGGGTTCGACAAGTCTATTTTAGAAAACTTATAAAACAGACTGTTTGCTCACCTTAGATAGTCTGCTTCTGGCCGCTTGCAGACATTACCGATTTTGGCGAACATGCGATTTCTCCGCTCAGAGGAACCAAGATGATACACAGAGAAGTTCGACGAGCCTCCGTCGAGGATGTTGCCGTCCTTACCGAAATCCGGAATGACGCACATCGAAAGAAGGTCAGCTACGGCGACTATGTGTGGGGCAAAGAGGGAGATGGCTTCTCAGAAAGGTGGGTTCTTGATCATATCGCCAAACGCGAGGTCTACCTCGTAGAACAAGCAGAACTTACTGTTGCGACGTTTACACTTGATTTCGGACCAGACCCTCATTGGGAAGGCCATGAGCTGGCAGCAGGCTATGTTCATGGGCTTTGTGTGAGGAATGGGTTTAATGCCCAGGGACTGGGTAGCTTCATGCTGGTTTGGAGCACCAACAAAATCCGTGATTTGAATCTCCGATATATTCGCCTAGATTGCGACCTTAAAAATAGAACATTATGCGGCTATTACGAATCGCTCGGCTTCGTTCAGGCAGGGATAAAGAGAGAAGAAGTCGCTTGGGCGCTCTATGAAAAACTGGTGAATTAGCCAAGAGCCATTAGAAGTATCTAAAAACTGGGCCTGTCGTCTTCTGGCCGATTGCGGCCCCTATTATTGTTTCAACTCTTTAGCGCGCCAAGCGCTGAAGGCAGCATTTATCCCGTCGGCATACTTCGAGGCTACGTTTCTGTTCTTGTATTCTGAGCTACTACCTACGGCGCCAGGTGCCGAGTAACTGATCTTTTCGGCTAGCTTGCTGAGATATTCATGACCATCGTTTGCATAGTCAGCTCCTTCCTGGTCACTCAATTGAACTAAGACGTTGTAACTTACCGCACCGTGCTCGCAGTCTACGTCCAAAAACAATGAGCTTGCATCTGAGAAAAGAAACCAGAAGTGTGGCTCGTTATCAATAACTTCCATAGTCTCCCCCGTTTTTGTAGAAGTCCGCTCCTGAAAGCGGACTGCCATAAATGTGCCGCGAAAAGAAGTGGTCCTCTAGCGATGGCTTTCTCATTGTTTGAACGCGTGAATTTGCCTTAAAACTGAAGGTGAAGGAAGGGTATAGGCTCATTTGCGGATCGGATGCGTTACTGCCGCATGGGATGTCACCCCCCTTGGCTTTCTTTCTAGGGGGTGTCGAAATTGTCGCCGCGTATCCCAGGGGCCTCGTTCTACTCCATTGTTCCGTTTACAAGCTTGTTGAGATATTAATTCAAAAGCGCATTGCGTACATTTGTTGATTTTAATACGCAATGCGCATATTATTAAGTGATGAATATGCCTCAGCAAGTCTTTTTACGCGACGCAATGCGCATTCTCAATATGACTCGGGAGTCCTTTTCCCAGCGCATTGGTTGTACCAAGCGCGCACTGGATACTTGGCTATTGCCCGACGAGTCGAGTGAGTTTCGGGCCATGCCTGAGATGGCAAGGCGTTTTATTTCGGAGATTCTGGCGGCCGGGGATCTCCGCGCCAGGCGTGAAGAGTCTGGGTCTTCAGCATTGCGAGGCAAGGAGGTACCGCCCCGGGGTTTTGGTCGTTTGAGCCATTTGCTGTCGGTGGCACAGTTCAGTCGCGAGTCCAGCGAGCGCTTATTTGCACTTGCCGACATCATGCAACCCATCGCTAGGCGACGCAAAGTCAGCCGTGTGATGGAAGGTGCGGTACTGGCAAATTTGTTCTTCGAAGCCAGCACTCGTACCCGCCTCAGTTTTGCCTCGGCCTTCATGCGCCTGGGCGGCTCCGTCTGTGATACCACCGGATTTACCTATTCCTCGATGGCGAAGGGAGAGTCTATCGGCGACACCAGTCGTACTGTCAGCGGTTACGCCGATGTTCTGGTGGTACGGCATCCCGAGCAGGGCTCGGTGGCGCAGTTCGCCAGCGCCACCCATGTGCCGGTAATTAATGGTGGTGACGGCGCGGGTGAGCATCCAACCCAGGCCTTGATTGACCTGTACACGATTCAGCGCGAGTTCTCACGCCTGGGCAAGCTAATTGACGGCAGCCATATTGTTATCACGGGAGACCTCAAATATGGGCGTACCGCCCATTCGTTGGTTCAGCTGCTGTCTCTATATCGACGTATGCGTTTCACGCTGGTGTCGCCACCATCCCTGGAAATGCCTGAAGAGATCACGCAGCTGATCGCCCTGCGTGGCCATGACGTAGAAATATCGGATTCGCTGGAGCGTGCATTGCAAGGTGCAGACGTGATCTACACCACCCGCATCCAGCGCGAACGCCTGACCGGCGAGACCATTGACGGCTTTCTGTCCATTTTTGAAATCAACAAAAAGGTGGTCAATCAATACTGCAAGAACGACGTTATCGTGATGCATCCTCTGCCGCGCGACAGCAGACCGGGCGCTTATGACCTCAATATCGACCTGGACGGAGATGCACGCTTGGCGATCTTCCGTCAGACCGACAATGGCGTGCCGATTCGCATGGCTATCTTCGCTACCATTCTGGGCGTTGACGGCCTAGTACAGGGCTCGTTGCGGGAGGCGAAATGGGCTGTCCCGGAGACATGGGGGCCAGACGACGTCTTGGATATCGATTCGCTTACAGTTGGGTCGCAATAGAAAGTAGGGTACATTCAGCCAACGCTGGCCATCTAAGCAATGGATACTCAAAGTCCGCTTCTGGCCGGAAACAGCCCTGGCCTCTCTACCGGTCCAAAAATCTGCTTATCTCTGTTCGCTCTCTAAACAGATATCTAGTCCCAGCAAATTCTTCAAAAATTCGCTGGTGCACGCTGAAGGAGCTCGATCCAGTACGCTGCCTGTAGGTTTTAGCCCAATCAAGCAATTCAGAGAATGATTGTTCGCTTGCATTGCCACGTCGGCCTCTTTGTCGAATGTTTGTTATACACTCGACTTCGTCAGGACATAGCCATATCAACGCTGTGGCATTCGCTGCGATCTCGCTTACAAGCCAGCCATAAATACCCTCAATGACCCATTGATCTTGCGACGCCGCTGACTTGACCAAGGCTATTGTTTCGCTTCTCTCTCGGGCTTCGTTGTACCCGGTTCCCAGCCAATGAAGTGAATCAAGGTCAACGTGAGGACTACCGTATTTCTTGGCTAGTCGATCAGCCAGCCAGCTTTTCCCAGCGCCCGAGTTTCCAATTATCAAGGTCCGGAGAAAATCCATGCGCTTGCCTCTTGGGATAAATATTGGTTTGGAATTCATAGATGCGTGCTCGGGGCCGATAGCGGACATCTTAGCTCAAAGAAAAAATGGGGATGGTCGGGTGTGGAACCCGGTATGCACCCCAGCAAATCATGCGAACGTAGTTGATGGGCGTAGGGGCGGGATTTGTCGGTTATCTACCCTTCAGGATCAGCTAAAAAATTGCTGGGAACGTCCGCTTCTGGCCGAAAGCAGGCTCCGCTGGAACATCAAGCCCACGAACACGGCTTTCCGAGACAGGTTCGGTTATATAGATTGTTGATTTTCTAGTGCAACTACCCAATCTTTAGATGGCACAACACTAATAATTGTAAGAGGTAGGCGCCGGCAGAGTTGGGCTGCGACGTGACGCAAATCAACAGCCACCGCGATGGTCGCGTAGTAGGCGGTTTTGAAAGGTGAGCTTTTACAGGGAACCTGGTGTTGCGCCCGCGGCTATCATAGAATCGTAAGCTCCCCGTGTAAGCTCAGCGAAAGTACGCTCCGGCGCACACTGTCTTTCTACGAATGCAGATTGGCGATCTGGTGCATCACAAAAAATGATCTAAAAGGAGTTTGCTATGGCAATTACTTCGTTACCTGCGCAAGAGTTTGCCCAAGATGTGTATAAGGCACTTAGTGCGACCGAAAACGGTCCTGTCTATATTACTGACGACGGCATAGAAACTCATGTCCTACTCAGTTACGCCGACTATAGGCATTTACTCGCGCAGAAGAACAACATTGCCAGTCGTCTCGAGATGCACGGCGGTTGTGACGTCGAGTTCGAGCCGCTTCGCGTCGATATACACATCCGGCCGGCAGACTTCAAGTGACCCCATGTTGTTCGAAGTTGTAAGTCGTGCCGCTAGCTAGTGGATAACGCGCTTATTCGGCGGTGCGGTGAGTTACGGTTTTTCCGTCGAAATGCACCTTAAGAGTAGTATTTCGAGGTCCATGCGTTTTAAACCAGCGAGTTATTGCATCATTAGCGCCGGCTCCCTCCGAGGTTGCAGGTACGTCAAATCCAATCCCAAATTTCGTGATGCCTTGCACATGTACAGATGAAAACAAGAACTGAAAGGCAGCAGTAAAAAGGCCTTGGCTTCGCCATTTTTCGTCTGTATAAGCCCCGATCATACTCAATGTGTCCGGGCCTACGTCGAAAGACAAATATGAAATGACTTCCTCCTCGGTCATTGTGAAGATGACATAGTGTTGGAAATTGTCCATGCATTTGGCATGTTCGACGGCGACTCTCTCGAAATGCAATCGAAGATCGCTAGGCATCCGAGGAGTCTCGGTTGTCACCTCTTGTATAAACAACTCATATGCGGAACTGAATTTTTGCATCTTGTTTGATCAACTCCATCAGTGATTCATCTAATGGAGCTAATAGTAATCCAAGATACTCGGGATAGGTGCGCGCTGCTAGATCCATGGCTGCATCGAATGCTTCCCTCTGTGTTGGTTTGGGGATGTCGACTAGTGCATGCTTTGTAGTGGAGAAGTTTCTGGCGAAGCGGATAAATTCTTCTATCGAAATATCATTACGCTGTCCAAAAGTTTGGGCCAAAAAATAAAAGGCTGGCAGGCGGCGCCGTGCGGCTATCTCTATCGAGGTTGGCTGCTCGTTGTTATCTGCTGGTGTGGTCATCTGAGTGGTCATAAATGGATCCCGTGGTTGAATGTGGAATATTGGATGTTCTTTTGTGATGGGACGTATCAAATCCGTGCCGAAAACGGCAAGCATTTGCATTTTTGGGATAAACGTAGGAAGACTGGGAGCCTTGCCGAGATTGAGCAAGCGGACTGCGGCAGAGTTATGAGTCCACGTTATGAAGGCGGCAAAGTTATGGTTCCGTGACCATAGCCTTGATCGTGAAAATCGGAATGAGGTATGAGGTTGCGCTGTACGGCGCGAGATATAGTGCCTGGTTGGCGGCAGGCATATGCTTCTAGAGAGCGGCAACATTATCGTTCCCACTTCAACTGAGAAGGGAATCATAAGTTTGCCGTTTAGAAGCCATTGCTTTTAAATGGCAAACGATGCTTCCACCTTAACTGAGCCGTGGCGACCACATCACCAATCCCGCCCATACGCCAGAAATCCAACGCAATTATCTAAATTGCAACGTATTCCGCTGGGAAATATTATGCTGATCTTTCAGTTGATGTGCTTTGCGCAATATCAATTGGACCAGATGTCCGTATTGTTCTATCTACGCCCGAGTGCCTTGAGAGAAGCGTTCCAGCCGGGCGGGCAATTTTGATGCCCCAGACAACTTCACGCCCCAACCCACGCGCGGTGTCACCGTGAATCGAACGGCACTTTTACATATTGTTGAGAATGGTGTCCGCCGCCAGGATGATCGGCTTGTAGATTTCCTGAAAATTGCTTGATTGCTTGGCCTGTTCAGTGACGCCGCCGAATTTGGCGTAGAACAGGTTCTTCACAGCTTGGTGGAAATAGGGTTCACGCTTGATCTTCTGTCGCAAGCCGTAATCGCTGAAGTATTTCAGAATCAATATGCCCATTTCGAAGACCGCCCTGCCGGTGTGGACGTAGGTAACGTCCGATGACAGTTGGTTGGCGACCTTGCGGAAGGCCCCCACATACTCATCAAGGAAGTAGATCCCATCGGGATGAGCCAGGGCCATTTCGAGGGCCAGGTTCCAATCCTGTCCACGAAATTCACCCAATCCATCCGCCGCGGCCAGTTTGTTGAGCGAAAGATCGAGAAAGAATTCGTCCGCACCGTGCTTGGGAAGCGAGGCCGTCTTGTAGATCCCCAGGAACACGTAGTGGTCAAATCCCATCATCGCCTCAAAATCGCAACCGGCTTTGAAACGGCGTCCTTGCCAACCTGGATGTTGCAGGTCACTGTATTGGCCGTTTTCCAGGATCTTGTACTTGCCAAATCCCAAATCCGCATTGCGGCGTGCGGTTTCCTCGAACAACCTTGCCATCTGTTCGGGAAAGAAAAGGTCGTCCGTGGCCAGCATGGTCATGTAAGGTGTCTCTATCTGCGGATACATTTCCTGATAGGCTCGCATGACGCCAACGCTGGATGATTTTTCAAAGAAGCGGATGCGTTTATCCCCTGCATGCCGTGCCAGGATTTCGGCAGTATTGTCCGTTGACCCATCATTGAAAATGAACAGCTGAGTAACTGGAGAGGCTGGCGCAAACACGACATTGTTCAGCACGTTGTCCAGATAGATTCCGTGATTCTTGGTAGGGATAAGAAGGGTCAGCATAAAGGGAGATGATTTATCGGTTCAACGAAACAAACTTGTCTATCCGGGATTCAGCTTACATCGTAGAACATAGCGCGCCTTTTATAAATCCTTCGAGCCTGGAGCATGCCTATGGATTTTTCCGACAGCCATTTTACTGCTCCGGGCGAGGGTGATCAGGGCAGATTACGGCTTGTTTCGCTATCCAATTCCTGCCACAGGCCAGCCTGTTGCCCGTTAAAATCCTGAGGAAACCGGTACATCAATCAGGGAACATGAACCAGAGCGATCAACTCAACGCACTCGTTGTCGGCAGCGACAGCCAGATCGGAAGCGTCCTGAAAACCCGCTTGCAACAGTCGGGCGCGAGCGTTATCGGAACCACCCGCAAGCTGACGAACGTGGACCAATCGACGCGGTATCTGGATCTGGAAGACCTGCAGATGGACCAGCTAGGGCAAGGTTTCGACTGTGCAATCATTTGTGCCGCCATGACTAATATCGCGCAATGCGATCAAGATCCCGTAAGAAGCAGGAAAATCAACGTTATCAATACGCTCAGGCTGATTGACTTTTTGGTCGGGCAGGAGTGCTTTGTGGTGTACTTGTCGTCCAATGCCGTGTTCGACGGAAGTCTGCCGTTTCGCACACCTGCCGATATACCCTGTCCCACCACCCTTTACGGTCGGTTCAAGCAGGAAGTGGAGCAGCACATCATCTCCCATTTCCCCCGGCAGGCCTGCGTGTTACGACTGACCAAGGTCATTTCCGACGATATGCCGTTGCTGTCCGAGTGGCGCACAAAAGTTGGAAACGGCGAGAAAATCAGAACCTTTACCAACAAGCTCATCTCACCGATCTCCGTCAGCGAGGTTGCCGAGGCGATCACGCTACTCATGCATCAGCGGGCCGGTGGCATCCATCAGCTTGGCGGGAGGGAAGAACTTTCGTTCACCCAGTTTGCCCGCCAGATCTTCAAGGAAAAGCCCTCGGCGCTCGCGCTGATTTCCGCGGAAACCGATCCCTCCATCCAGCATATACAATACAACTCACTGATGACCCATTTACCCGACTACGCATCGGCCAAGGCCAGCTACAGCTTCGAAGGATCAGATCTGATCGTCGGATCGCTCCTCAGAAACGTCTCGCAAGGGTGTTATATCGATGTCGGCGCGAATCATCCGGTCGTTCAGAACAATACCTACCACTTCTACCGATCCGGCTGGCGTGGTCTTGCGGTCGACGGCAACGATGAGTTCGGCGCGCTCTGGGGACAAATTCGCGCTGACGATATCTTTGTCACCGGGCTGATATCGGATGCGATCAAGGACGTTGAGTTCGCGATCTATCCGGAAAAGACCATCTCCAGCATGGATGCGGCAGCGATCGCACGCTACTCATCACGCTATCGCCCGGAGGACGTCATCGTGGAGAAACGGACCACAACGACCTTGTTCGACCTGAAAAAGACCTACCTGCCGGACGACGAGATTCATCTGCTGTCGGTCGATATCGAAGGCGAAGATCTGAATTGTCTGGTGGGAGCCAGATTGGATCAATGGCAGCCGGGCGTGATCGTGATCGAAACCAAGAACATGTCCCTGTACGACACCACGTCAAACGAGGTGGTACGGTATCTGACTTCCTTGGGTTACAGGCTCATCGCAAAGACGCCTCTGGATGCTTTTTTTGTCTTTCCTCAGAAGCATTATCTGCAGTGGATTCCGGCATCCATCCTGTAAAGCGGCCTTCCTTCATTTATTCGATATCGTGGAGCTCCTGCATCAGGTCGGAGGCCGAGAGCGGAATGTTCCCCACGCGGCTGACCTGGCAGGCTGCGGCAATCGACCCCAGATACATGCTCTGCCAGATGTCAGCCCCGACCGTCATCGCCATCGAGGAGCAGGTCAGTAGACTGTCACCTGCTCCTGCCGTATCCTTGGGCGTAGTATTGAACGCCGGGAGGCGATCGGTCAGCCACTCGAATTCGCCGTCGGATTGAGCATGCGCCAGAATGCCCTCTGCCCCGAGCGTGAGCAAGATATTGGATGACTGCGACCGCTGACGCAGTTTTTCCGACAACATGACAAGGCCGGCACTGTTGTCACGCACGGCAAGCCGCGCTTCGCGTTCGGTAGGAGTGAGGAGGATAGCTCCCTTGAATCTTGAGACGTCGCCGATCTGCGAGGAAGACTGGCTATCAGCGACGAAAGGGATGTTGCGCTTGGTGCAGGCCTCCACGAGCTGGTCCACCACCACCTGGGGCAGGCACCCATAGTTGAAGTCAGAGAATATGACCAGATCACAATTGTTCAGGACGCTCTTGACCTTCTCGACAAAACGCTGACCCAGTTTCAAGTCGATATCATGCTGGCGCAGATGACTGACGCGCAACAAGGTCTTTCCCGCAGCGCGAAAGCGTTGCTTCAGCGTAGTGGGGCGACTGTCGTCTTCAAAAATGGTGGCATTGACCTTGTATTCCTGCAGTTTCTCGCGCGCGAAGTCGGCTGCTGCATCGATTCCAGAAACGGAAAAATAGCTGACCTCGGCCCCCAACCTGCACGCATGCGAAGCGACAATTCCTGCTCCCCCGATGAAGCGTTCCTGCAAGATCGGGGTGACGACCAAGGTGGGATCTTCCTGGGACATCCCGAGTGCATCGCAACTGACGTACTCGTCCACGATCAGATCGCCGATGACAGCAACCCGCAGACCCCGAAACTTGTTCAAGACTGCGCGCAGATCTTTCATCGTGAAGCCATGACGCATCGGAAAGTCCAGCGGCCGAACGATCGAAGACATATTGGGCTCGAGAAACTCGCGCTTGAGCAACTCGATGGATGAAAAACGCATTTCACCTGAGCTGAACATCAACTTGCCGCCATATTCGTCCACAGCAGACTGCTCGATGTTAAAGCGGGATTCGTATTCGCCTCCCTTGACCACGACAGCAGGCTGGAGCAACTTGACGATTTCTTCAGGCGAGGACTCCATGACGAAGGCATAGTCAACGAAGCTGATGGCGGTCACGCCCTCGAAGCGTAACTGAGCCGGGAGGACAGCTCCTACCACATGATCACCAGCCAGGCCGACCACCAGAAAATCACCGCATTCGGAGGCGAATTTCAGCAAGCGCAAGTGGCCAGGATGGACCGTATTGAAGTTGCCGGAGACGAAAACGATCCGCGCATCATCTCCAGCCCGAGCCTTGATCTCCTGAAGTGCGGCCATGTCAGGGTGCGATGAACTATCCAATCTCGTCTCCATTACCGTGTGTTGTTGAGAAGCGTGCGGTGATCCACCAGGAAGGTTGCATTGAATCCGCAAGGCCATCCGGATGCCCCATGCCTGCAGAGAATACCCGCTTGCCCTCGCGGACCATCCGTAAAACAAGCTTGCAAAGGGATTTCAAACACTGAATTTGCTCAACGCAGTCATCGGAGTGCGCTCGGGCATTTCGATGCGACTTCCATCAGCCAGGATCAAGATCGGCCAGAGTACGCGAGACATCCGGCCCAAGGGCATCCAGCAGCTGATGCCAGGCTGCGGCGTTCTCCGGCCTGGCTGAGGGCATGCCAAAGTCTTTCTGAGCCAGCTGCCAGCTGCTGATTGTGCCGATGTCGCGATGATAATCGCTATTCAAGAAGGTAAATATGCGTCCCACGAAATGCGGAATGACCTGCGTACTCAAATCGACCTCTTGCATTCCCAATGATGCGATGAATGACACTACCTCCGGCTCCATCACATAGACGGCGGCATTGGCAAGGTTGCCCGGGGGATGCTCGACCTTTTCATGGAATGCCTGAACCATGCCGCGGCCATCGATCTCGACGATCCCGCAGGAACGCGGCTCCTCCGCCTCGAACAGCATCATGGTCATCGCCGCTCCGTGCGGACGTCGGCGATGCGCTTCAAAGAATGCGCTGCAGTCGAAGCGCGTCAGGTTATCAGCATGCGCAATGAGCAGCGGTTCGTTGCCGAAGAATGATCGATTCGCCAGCACTGTCCCTCCCGTGCCCAGCAGCGCATGTTCGTGGCTCAAATTGACCCGGCCAAACCAGCTGCTGTGCTCAATGTAGCTCTCCACCAGAGGGGCGAGGTAATGCGTATTGATGAGAACATCGGTCACTCCCTGGTCTAGCAGGCTCTGTATCCAATAATCAAGCAGTGGACGTCCATTGATCGGAACCAGGCACTTAGGAAGAAACGAAGTGAGTGGCTGCAACCTAGTTCCAAATCCCGCGGCCAGCAGCAGCGTGCGGGGAGTTGCCGTCACGCGGCGTCCTTTTTGCCGCAACACACTGCGATCAGATAGTGCGCCATGGGATAAAACCCGGTGTGGACTGTTTCATCGTTCATGGAGAACAGAAACACATTGTGGAAATGATTTTGCATCAATGCCTTAAGATCCTTTCCGCTCTTGCAATTGACGTGTCCCGCTTTGCTTTGCGGTGAGGCATATGCCTGCGACTCGAGTGAGGGCATGCCAACGATCATCACCCCCTGTTCGGTCAAGGACTGCATTGCATTCGAGAGGAAAATAACTTCTTTCTCCGGCTCAATGTGTTCCAGGACATCCAGGCTGAAGACTGCATCGAACTGGCCGGGTACCGGGCCGTCCAGCATGTCATGGACGAAGCTCGACATCGGCCATGCCGGGTTCATCCTTGCTTTCACATCTTCGATGAAGAGCGGATCAAAATCGACGGCCGTGACGTGCCTCACTTCTTGCTGCACCAGTCGCGTCCCGAAAGCATCAGCGCAACCTATTTCGAGAACCTGCTGACGGCCGGCCAGCATCTTGGCAACGAATTTGTACCGCGCTAGTGTGAAGAGGGTTCGCTTTGGATCTTCATTCCACGAAGCGTTAGCCATTAGGCCGAACTGGCTCACGCCATGCTTTTCAACAATGTCGAAAATTTCAGCGTATTGAGGTTCCTTGGTTTGAACGGGAGTTTTCATGCATCAGATTCCATTTTGAAAGGTGATCAGAATGGCCTTCAGCGGCGCTCTTGCCGCAAAGGCGGAAACACCATGGTGATTTCGACGCTCACGCGGGTCTGGTCCCCCAGATTGACCGCCCCCCCATGCAGAATGCCTTCGTTGAAGATGAGCATGTTGCCCGGCTCCGTGAGCATCAGCTGCGCACCCAGTGTCGCGGGATCTTCATCGATGATCGGCTTCATGCCACCGGCACCGGGTTCGCCGTGGTAGCGATACTGGCGGCGATGCGAATCGGGCACGATCATGAGCCCGTTGCGCCCTGGCTGTGAATAGATCGGAATCCAGATCTTGACGGTCTCCGCCTGTGCCGCGAAGGCGCGGTCGTCCATGCCCATGACATCGTGAAACCACTTGTCGGCGTGCATGCCGCCGATGTCGCGTGGCGCATTCGGGCGTACCAGTCTCCAGTAGATCTCTTCGCGTCCGGCCTCGTGGGTATCCCCATAGAAGACATCGGAGATGGCAAACTCGCCCATCTCCGCACGGATGGTCTGAAGGAACGGCAGTCCGCGAATCTGCTGGCAGCTGTGCAGCGGCAGGCAGCGATGCTGCTTGGGCCAGAGTGATTCGTGCTTCAGCAGATGGGACAGCTCGTGATAACGGGCGATGCCCACTTCCCTGAATTGCGCCACCAGCTCCGGATGCGCCCTACCGATCACGTCGAGCCACTGCTCGCTGATGGCAGCGCGAAAGACCTCCAGCTCCCCAGGCGTGAGCCGGACATCGCTGGAGTAGCCGGGCGTGTCGAAAATCTTGTCCTTCAGGTTCAGTGCAGTCATGGCGTGCTCGCGCTGGGTCAGTCGTGCATGCGGATCAGGCAACGGCCCGACATGGCACCGCTGCGCATGCGCTGGATGGCCACGTTGATGTCGTCCAGCTTGAAGTGCTCGGTGATGAGCGGCTTGAGCTGGATGAGGCCGGCATCAAGCAGCCTGGTATAGCGGGGAATGTCGACATGCGGCACGGCCTCGCCGCCATGCGACCCGCTGATGGTTTTCTCGAAGTGCAGCGGCAGCGAGTAGATGCTGATGTTGCGGCCGGCACGCGGCACCCCCACCAGAACCACGCGTCCCTGCGCCTTGGTCAGCTCATAGCCCATCTCGATGATGGGCGGCTGCCCGGTATTGTCGATGAAGACATCGATGCCTTGCTTGCCCGTCAGCTCCAGCAGCGCTGTGCGGGCATCGACCTGGCTGGCATTGATCAGATGCGTGGCACCGACCTGTTTGGCCAGCGCCAGCCGGCCTTCGTGCAGATCGACCGCAATGATGGGGTAGGCAGAGCGCAGCGAGGCTGCCTGGATGATGTTCAGGCCGACGCCGCCGGCACCGAAGACCACCACCGATTCCCCCAAACGGATGTCCGCATTGTTCTCGGCCACACCGAAGCCCGTGGTGACCGCACACCCGAACAGTGCCGCAACATCCATGTCGCTGGAGGGATCGATACGCGTGACACGATTCTCCGAAACGATGGCGTATTCGTTGAAGGTTGCAATCAGGCCGGCGTTGAGCGGCTTGCCGCGCCAGGTGTACTTGGGCGGAAGCGATTCGATACCCTGGCTCTTGCGCCAGTGCAATACCACACGATCGCCCGGCTTGACGAAACGCACGCCGGGACCGACTTCCTCCACGATGCCCGAGGCCTCGTGGCCGAGCAGGTGCGGCAGGTACTTGTCCTCGCCCTTGGCACCGTCGATTTCACCGAGCTGCGAGCCGCATACGCCGCTGACGCCGATCTTCACCAGCACTTGTCCGACCTCAAGCTGCGGCGGCAGTTCGACCTCATCGATGATCAGCGGCTGTTGCAGTTCGGCCAGGATGGCCGCACGCATCGTCTTGGGAATGCTCATGGTGTTCACTCGAAATAGATGAGGGAATGGTCGCCGGTATAGCCGGTCTGGCGGAACCACCAGTC
Source organism: Herbaspirillum huttiense (assembly GCF_004367745.1). Lineage (GTDB taxonomy): Bacteria > Pseudomonadota > Gammaproteobacteria > Burkholderiales > Burkholderiaceae_D > Herbaspirillum > Herbaspirillum huttiense. The sequence continues at coordinate 5,065,473 of NZ_CP037993.1, read as the reverse complement.
CCATTCCTCGGGGGTGCAGAAGGCTTCGCAGGTGACCTGCCAGTACAGCAGGTTAGCCTTTTCGGTTTCGTTGCGATATGACTCTACGCAAACATACTTCTGCTTGCCGACCCGCTCCATCTCCCGCAAGGCCTTGTCCAGATCGTAGTTGTGCAGGTTGTGCAGCGTGGTGATGGAAAAGACGAAATCGAAATATTGGTCAGGGAAGGGCAGGCTGGTGGCATTGCCCAACAGCAGGCGATCGCGGATCTCTTCCTTGGCATGCTCCAGCGCATACGGAGAAATGTCGAGGCCATGGATTTCCAGGCCGGGGACCAGCAGCGACATCTCGTACAGCAGAAATCCCTTCCCGCATCCCACGTCGAGCACTTTGTCGCCCGCCTTCAGGCCATAGTGGTCGATCATCGCCTGCGCCACCGGTGCCCAGCGGCCCGGCATGTAGCGATAGCCGCCGTAGCAGATGCGGCGATCGCCGTCCCAGTAATCAAATCCCCATTGCTTGGCCAGCTCGGCCGCCTTGGGCTTGGGGAATTCAGGGTCGTTCACGCGCGCCAGATAATCGCGCTGGGTGCTTTTGTGAACGGAGCTGAGGAAGTCGATGTAGGCCATGTCTTATACCAGTCTGGATTGGAAAAATTGTCGCGCCTTGTCGAGCTGGGTGCGCTTGCGCTGCTCCACTGAAATCGAGGCATCGGCAAACTGCCGTCGCCGCGCGGCCTCGGGCAGGAATTCGTTGAGCATGATGCAGCACCATTTTGCCTGCATCACCGGCAGCAGCTGCCGGGCGCGCTCGCGCAGCGAGCCGGCCCGCTCGGACCAGGCCAGTGCCTGGCCGGCAAAATCCTCGAAGTCGTCAAAGGGAACCGGGACGGCGGGCTGGCAAAAGAAGTCACCGATCATCTTGGCCGGATCATCCCACCCGGCGTATTCGAAATCGATGAAGCACAACTGACCATCAGGTCGCAACAAGACGTTGTGAAAGCCGAAGTCGGAAGGCGATATGCAACGGTCCGCCTCCAACAGCACTGGCAGACCCTCGGCAAGCAGCCGCGCACGGTGGTGCTGCCAGACTGCCGCCATCTCGCTGATCAATGCCTGCGCTTGTGCGTCCAGCGCATCAGCGGGGACCATGGCCTGCAGGCGCGCGATGCGGCGGTCGACAGTAGTCAGGTGTTGCGTCAGATCGAAACAGGCTTCGGAGGCCGGCGGCAGATCGTGACCGTCGTGCCGCGCCGCATTGAGGACATGCAGAAATTGTGCGGCGGCCATGACATGGTCCGATGTCAGTCGTGCTGCGACGATCTTCTCGCCATGGACGTATTCGTAAAGGCCGACCCGCTGTTGGAGGTCGCAGGCCAGCGCGCGCGGAACGCAGTGCAAGCCGAGCTTGCCGGCGTAGCGCAGGAAACGGTACTCCGCTCCCAGGCGGTCGCGGGTATCGGCAGCATCGCTGAAATAGGCCTTGGCCAGATAGCGGCCACCCGCCGTGTCGACGGCATAGACGCGGTTGTTGCCGCCGCCGTCGAGCGCAGTGAGGCGCAGGTCGCCAGCATCCAGTCCCGACTGCGCCAGCAAGGCCGTGATGGTGGCTTGCAGCCCGGTATTCACCATCGTTCCTCGAAGAAGGCCTGGATCCCCGGCCATCCACTGAGTCGCGTGAATTCCGATGTGGCAGCATGATTGCCCTCGGGATCGAACAGCAGGCGCACCGTCTGCGGCGGGAATCCCGGCATGCGCAGGATCTCGGGCAGATCGTCGATGAAGTAATCGCAGCCGCAGTCGGCGATGCGCGCGATCTTGGCCTCCTTGGTCGGCTCGAAATACACGGCCTGCACGGCGTCCTTCCCGGTGGCTGCGCGCAGCGTGCCGTCAATCCAGCCGGTGGCCGCCGCATGCAGATCGTGTTGCGGACCTATGAAGGGATAGCGGGTCTTGTGGCTGATGATCAGCAGTTCGGCACCCCGCACAGAAGCCTGGCGGATGAAGTCGAACACGCCCGCAAAGGCTTCGGCCTCGCCCATGCGGGCGCCGTAGACATCGCCCTGCAGTTCGGTGAAGACGGCATCCTGGCCTGCTTCGCGCAGGTAGTCGCGCACGGCGAGTTTGGAGACCGGCAAGCTCGCCGGGACCAGTCCCTGCTCGGTCGCCACCTTGTGGAACAGCGAGTCGTAGGTGACGATGGTGTTGTCGAAATCCAGTCCGATGCGCATCTCAGCCTGCCGTCTTCCGGAACGCAGCCTCCACCTTGGCGGCGATGTTGTCGGCGGTCAGTCCGTACTTGGCGCGTGCATACTCCTGCGAGCCGATCTCGTGCATGAAGCTGTCGTCCACGCCGAAGCCAAGCAGACGCCCCTTCATGGGCTCCTGCCGCGCCAGCCATTCTGCAATGGCACCGCCCAGGCCGCCGATGCGGCTGTGTTCTTCCACCACGCCTACCACGGCGTATCCCGCGAACGCCTGCTCCAGGCTGGCTTCATCGAGCGGCTTGATGGTGTGGAAGCTCTCCACGCGCGCCGAGATGCCGCGTGCCTGCAGCAAATCGGCTGCCGCCATCACGGTGGGCAGCAAGGTGCCGGCACCGATCAGGCAGACATCGCTGCCGCTGCGCACATTGATGGCGCGGCCGATCTCGAAGTGCTCGTCCTGCTTGGGAACGATCTGCTCGCCTTTCTTTCCGATGCGGATGTAGACCGGGCCGTCGAGCTTGAGCGCAGCACGCAGGCACTGGCGCAGCTCGACTTCGTCGGCCGGCGCGAGCACCGTCATGTTGGGCAGTACCCGCATGATCGCCAGGTCTTCGCAGGAATGATGGGTCGGCCCCAGTTCGGCATAGGACAGTCCGGAGCCGGTCCCCACGATGATCACCGGGACGTTGTGATAGCAGGCATCCACGCGGATCTGCTCGAAGCAGCGCGTGGTGGTGAACGGCGTGATGGTGTAGATCACCGGCCGCAAGCCGGACAGCGCCATGCCGGCGGCCACGCCCATCATGTTGGCTTCGGCGATGCCGCAGTTGAGGAAGCGCGTGCCGTTGGCGGCCTTGAACTTGTCGAACAGCTTGTTGCCGATGTCGCCCGAGAGCAGCACCACGCGCGGATCACTGCTACCCAGTTTGGTGATCTCGTCTGCAAACGCGTTTCTCATGCCTGTACTCCCAGTTCCTGATAGGCAGCGGCCACTTCGTCGGCATTGGGAATCCGGTAGTGCCAGTTGTTGTCGTCTTCCATGAAGGAGACACCTTTGCCCTTGACGGTGTGTGCCACCACGGCAATGGGTTTTCCTTCGGGTGCGCGCGGGCGTCCCATGATCTCGACCAGGGTCGCCATGTCGTGGCCATCGATTTCCATCGCGTCCCAGCCGAAGGCGCGCCACTTGTCCACCAGCGGATTCAAGGCCAGCACTTCCTCGCTGCGGCCGGTGGCCTGCCACTTGTTGAAGTCGACCAGCACCATCAGGTTGCCGGTACGCTGGGCCGCGGCCATCATGGCGGCTTCCCAGACCGAACCTTCATTGCATTCGCCGTCACCCAGCAGCACCGTGACGTCATAGCGCTGTTGCTGGATGCGACCAGCCAGGGCCATGCCCAGGCCGATCGGCAGACCATGGCCGAGCGAGCCGGTGGCGGCCTCGATACCGGGCAGGTGATCAGGCGTCGGGGGGTGTTCGGCGAAGATGCCGCCGTCCTTGCCATAGTCGTCCAGCATCGAGATCGGGTAGAAGCCGCGCAAGGCCAGCACCTGGAACAGTGCGGCAGCGCCGTGTCCCTTGCTGAGGATGAAGCGGTCCCGCAGCGGGTCGGTCGGCCGCGAAGGATCAATGCGCAGCGTACCGAAATAGGCCGCCGTGAGGATGTCCACGCAGGAAAGGCAGGAGCCCAGGTGCGGTGTCTGGGTGCGGTGCGCATTCTCGATGATGCGGCCACGCAGCTGGCTGGCTGTTTTCTTCAGCGCGGTAATGTCTTGGGCCATAACGATCTATCCAAAAGCAATGCCCGTTCTTTCAAACGGGCAGCAAAACGATGCGGCATTCGCCGAGGCTGCACATCAGTGCGGCTCAGGGCTTGTGGACGTAGTTCCATTCCATGGTCTGCATGGCGTCCAGGTTCTGCCGGACCCAGCTGACGCATTCATCCAGTCCTTCGTCGAGCGAGACTTTCACGTTCCAGTCCAGGCTCTGGCGCAGCTTGCTGCTATCCAACATGTAGGCGGCATCCTTGCCCAGGCGCTCGCCGACGATCTCGACGTTGGCCGCAAAATCCACGTCCAGCTTGGCGCAGATGCGCTCGACCAGTTCGCGCACGCTGACGATCTCGTCGGTGGAGATGTGGTAGGTCTGGCCATTGATACCGCGCGTGGCGATGGCATGGGTGGCGCTCGATACATCGCGCATGTGGATGAAGGAGCGGCGCGAGAGTCCACCGCCATGCAGCTGCAGTTTCTTCCCGGTCAGCACCGAGAGGATGGTGCGCGGAATGATGCGATACAACTGCTGGCCCGGACCGTAGACGTTGGCGGCGCGGGTGAACACTACCGGGAAACCGTAGGCATCGAAGTAGGTCTTCAGGCTCATGTCGGCCGCTGCGCGGGACACCGCATACGGGGTGCTCGGGTTGAACGGCGTGTCTTCCTTGATGAAGCCATCGGTACTGCCATACACCTCGGGTGTGGTGATGTGCACGTACTTGTCCAGGAAGTCGCACTGGCGCAGCACTTCGTGCAGGCGGATGGTCGCCATGACGTTGGTCTCGAACCAGTGTTCCGGATTCTTCCAGCTTTCGGCGACCATGCTTTGCGCGGCGAAGTTGACCACGATGGCGGGCTTCTCGCGCTGAATCAATTCGGTCAACGCGGCCAGGTCCTTGTTGAGGTCATACGGGTAGAACGTGAATGCGGCCTGATGCTCGGACCAGCGATAAGGCAGGAACGCGCGATGCGGTTCCTGTGAACGGCTCACGCCGATGACGTCGTTGCCAGTGCGCAGCAGGTAATCCACGAAGCTGGCACCGGAAAACGAGTTGCTGCCGATGATGAGATATTTTGCCGACATGTTCATTCCACTGCGGGTTTGTTTTCGTACAGCCACTGCATGACCATATGCCCCACGATCACCTGCATGTCCTCGGCGATCTGCATGTCATCCACCGCAAAGTGGACCGGGATGTCGCACAGGTCCTTGGCCTTGCCGCCGCTGTAGCCGAGGATGGCGCAGGAGAGCACGTCCATCTTCCTGGCCTGTTCCAGCGCACGCAGGATGTTGCCCGAATTGCCGCTGCCCGACAGCACGATCAGCAGATCGCCCGGTTGCGCCTGCACGGCCAGCTGCTCGGAGTAGATGTGGTCGTAGCCGATGTCGTTGGCCAGGCAGGTCAGCACGGCGGCATTGGCCGACAGCGCCGAGACCCGCATGCCACCGCCCGTGCGCTTGGCGATGCCGTACAGGAAATCATTGGCCAGGTGGATGGCATTGCCGGCGCTGCCGCCATTGCCGCACAGGAAGACCTGGCGGCCCTTGAGCCAGCATTCCTGCATGGCCTGCGCCAGGCGGCCCACGCCATTCCAGTCCGAACCTGCCAGTACTGCCTGCAGGCGGGTGGCGTAATCCTGGAACGCCGTCAGCGAAACCGGTGCCGGGCTCATGCCGCCTTGGGAGACAGTACGGTCTGCTCCATCCACTTCAGGTTGTAATAGCGGTCCTCATCCTTGAGCACGCCGCTGCGGTACTTCTCGATGATCTCGGTGATGGCGGTCTCGACCGACTTGGACGGCTTGAAGCCGGTGGCCAGCAGCTTGTCCGAATTCACGCGGTAAGAGCGCGGATCGTTCGATTCGGTCACCACGATGTCCACCGGGATGTGCTTGGCCACCATGCGCGCGATGTCCAGGATGGAGATGTTCTCGAAGCCGGCGTTGTAGACGCCGGTGATTTCCGGATGATCGATCAGGTGCAGGTAGACATCGGTGATGTCATCGATATGGATGTTCGGACGCACCTGGGTGCCGCCGAACACGGTGATCTTGCCCTTGGCCAGCGCCTGCATGGTCAGCAGGTTCACCGACACGTCCAGGCGCATGCGCGGCGAGTAGCCGCACACGGTGGCCGGACGCACGATCTGGACGATCATGCGGTCCTTGTAGCTCAGCAGCACCGGCTCGGAGACCATCTTGGTCTTGTTGTATTCGGAGATCGGTTTCAGTTCCAGGTCTTCGGTGACCTGCAGCTCTTCCTTGACGCCGTAGACGCTGCCGGAAGAAGCGTAGATGAATTGTTTGACACCCTTGCGCACGGCCTTGTCGGCCAGCTGCATCGTGGCCAGTGCGCTGACTTCCCAGGTCAGCTTGGGATCGAGATCGCCGCAGGGATCGTTGGCGACCGACGACAGGTGAATGATCGTGTCCACACCGTCCAGATTGATCTGGTCGATGTTGCGCACGTCACCTTCGGTCACGGTCAGGTTGGGGTGGGGGGCCAGGTAATTGCCGAACCACATGATGTCCAGCACATGCACCTTGTAGCCGCGCGCCAGCAGTTTGGGGACGAGAACGCTGCCTTTGTAGCCGCAGCCGCCGGTGACCAGAATATTCATATCTACGCGTGATTCCCTAATGTAAAAACTGTCAGTGGTGATCGCGCCATGGCTGGCCAAAGCGGATCAGGCCGGCGGCTGCGGATACCTCGGCCGAGGCCGTACCGTGCGCTTGCAGTGCAAGAAATTTCCCTGGAGAAATATCACAGAGAGTCTTGCCCATGTTTGCATCTTGACAGCTTGGGCAGGCGGACGACGGCCACATAAGCGAGGAAACTTGCCCCCTATTTATCGCATGGACGTCATTGCAGGATCGCCCGCGCGCAGGTAGGCAAGCCCGCACCGATGCGTTCATCTACGGAAGGAAAGGGTAAAACTTGAATGGCCGGATGGCCGCAGAGGGACGCCGCGCCGGGGCGGCGTCCGGTGCCGGGTCAGAAGAAGCTGGCCGGGCGATCCTGCCGGTACTCGGGATCGCAGCGCCGCAGCAGGTCGTGGCGCAGGGCGTGGAAACGATCGAGGTAAGCCTGGTCGGCCGAATGCAGGTAGGCAGTCTTGAGCGCATCCAGGATCACCATCTCGTCGCGGCAGGGATAGAACAGCGGGTCACCGAAGCGCATGGCGGCAATGTTCAGATTCGTCACCTGCAGTTCGGGCATGAGCGCCATCACCAGCGAACCGATGCGCTCCATGATGAAAACCTTCATCTGCACCGTACTCTTGCCATAGTCGGTGACTTCGTTGAGCTTGCGCGCCAGTGGCGTGGCATTGGCCTCCGCCAGGGCGAACATGTGCTCGTTGATGGCGAACCACTTGTCCCAGAACACGGGCTTGGCAATGATGTAATTGCAGTACGCGGTGGAGCGGAAATTGTTGATCAGCGATTGCAGGTTCACGTCCAGCCCGATGTCTGCCATCAGCGCCTGCGCGACCGGAACGATGCCGGGATGGCGCCGCGCGCCCTGTTCGAAGACGCTCAGGTAGGCCGAGGCATCCGACATCGACGGCGAGAACGTGTACACATCCGCGCCAGGGCGGCTGTCCATGAAGGCATGCACCTGCTGCGCGTTCATGCGCGTCTTGTCGAAGAACAGCGGAGAGAGGAAACCGTAGTAATCGTCCTCATTGAGCGCCGTGTTCAGGAAATAATTGCGGATGCCCCAGTACTCGCGCCAGTCGGGCCGGGGATTGCCGACGATCTCAAGCGGCGTGAAGCCGGGATCCAGCATGCGGCGGCTGGCTTCGTCGTAGTGGATCTGCAGGATGTGCTTGTTCATGGTCATCAGGGTGCCAGGCAACGGCTGTAGACATCGTGATAGTGGGCAGCCTTGGCGGCCAGGTCGAAGCCTTCACGCACTTCCTTCTGCCCGGCTGCGGCCAGGGCGTGGCGCTTCCCGGGCGATTCGATCAGTTGCGTGATGGCGTCCAGCCATGCCTGGCTTGAATTGGGCATCAACAGGCCGGTGACCTCATGCGTGACGACCTGGCTGTACACCGAGACGTCGCTGAAGACGGAGGCGATACCGGCCGCCGAGTAATCGAGCCACTTGATGTAGCTCTTGCATTGATTGTATTCGTCGCTGGCCAGCGGGATCAGCGCGATATCCCAGTTCCACTGGCGCAATTGCGCCGCATAGTCCACGTACTGGTGCACGAAGGTATGGAAGGTCGTCAGCGGATGGCCGGCCCAGCCCTGCGGGCACTCCCAGCCGACGAAGTCGATGTGCAGGCGCGTACCGTAGCGCTCCACCAGGGCGCGCAGGGCCTGGTCGACCAGCGCAAAATTGGAGGGCTGGATGGAAGAGCCCAGCAGCCCGATGTTGATGCGTCCGTCGGGGGCGGTGGACTGGGGAACCGGACGGTAGAACAGATCGAAATCGATGTAGTTGGGCAGGACGTGGACCGCCGCATTGAGCTCGCGGTACTTGGCGGCGAGGAATTCGGTGGAAACCACGACGGCCTTCGCATGCCGGACCGCGAACTCGATGCCGGTCTTCCAGGCCGCGCCTTGCTGGGCTTCAGGATGGTCGGCCGGAATCTCGTTGAGCAGGTCGTCGGACTCGTAGATGATGGGAACCTTGGAACTGAAGATGGTGCGCAGCACGTCCAGCGACATCAGGCCGGGGGTGTAGCGATGCAGCAGGATCAGGTCGGCATCGGCCAGGTAATTGCTCTGCAGCTGGCCATTCTGGATGCCCCAGACCAGTTCCCACTCGTCCTGCAGATGGGCGAAGGGACGGATCAGGCGGATCTGCGGGCAAGGGCTCCAGGTCGATTCCACCGAATACACCACCAGCCGTTTCTTGCGGCGCGTCGGGACCGGTGCGGGCGCAAAGGCCGGAGCCGCAGGAGGCGCGTTGAAGCGCCGCTGGCTGGCCAGGATGAAGTCGTCCAATTGCCCCGCCACCAGCTCGCGGCGGGCTGCCTGGTCTGCCGCTGGTAGCAGCGGCAATTCCAGCAGTTGCACGCCGCCACCGAGTCCGGGCTGCCAGGCCAATGGCAATTCGCCGGCCAGCGCGGCCTGTCCAGGCTTGAGCAGGAAACGCACCACGTTCACTGCGGACAGGGGATTGCCGGCCACGCTGCCGGCGTAGATCACGATGGGATTGCGTCCGGCCGCCAGGTGGGCGTTGATCAGCTCCTGCGTCAGCCGCGGCGTGCGCAGGGAGGTGCTGCCTTCTTCGGTGACATAGGCTTCTTCGCCCCACAGGTTCAGTGCGTGGCAGAGGCGATGCAGCAGCAGGGCTTCTTCCGATTGGGTGGCGAAGGCGGGCGCAAAGATGTAGTAGGGGGAGTGCAGCCGGGCGAACAAATCTGGTCTCATATGCTACTCGGTGGTCTGTCTCTGGGTGGCTCGATGATCTGCGCAACGGACAGCGCCCCGGCTTCCTGCCCCCGGCGGCGGCATCCAGGCGCTGCGCCCCCTGCAGGGCAGACCTCATGCAATCGGCGCAGTATAGCAGCGCACTTTTGCGGGGAATGGCCTGAATTGGCGGCAAAGAGGGCGACAAATCCTCGCATGGCCGGCTGCAGCGGCGGACTGCAAAAAGCCAAATTGGCCTCGATAAACCGCCCAGACCCACGGTTGTTCCCGCTGGCAAAGCCGGTAACATAGGCATCTTTGGTGAGAGTGTTGCTTTGGATGCAATACTTTCATGGCTGACGGATCATCACTCATCTAGGGGTACAAATTGAAAGTCGTCATTCTCGCCGGCGGTCTGGGTACGCGGCTTGGGGAAGAAACCGATGTGCGTCCGAAACCGATGGTGGAGATCGGTGGCAAGCCCATCCTGTGGCACATCATGAAGGGTTATTCGCAGCACGGCTTCAATGAGTTCGTGATCCTGCTGGGCTACAAGGGTTACCTGATCAAGGAATTCTTCGCCAACTACTTTCTGCATCAGGGCGATGTCACCATCGATCTGGCCGACAACCGGGTGGAAGTCCATCGCAACAAATCCGAGCCGTGGAAAGTGACGCTGGTCGAAACCGGCCTGTCGACCCAGACGGGCGGCCGTTTGCTGGCGGCCCGCGACTATCTCAAGGAGGGCGATTTCATGCTCACCTATGGCGATGGTGTTTCCGATGTCGACGTGAGCGCCCTGGTGGCGCATCACCAGGCCAATCCCCAGGCACTGGTGACCATGACCACGGTGCAGCCCGAGGCGCGTTTCGGCATGGTGCAGACCGATGAGGCCGGCTTCATCCGCGATTTCCGCGAGAAGCCGCCGGGTGACCTGGGCTGGATCAACGGCGGCTTCATGGTGTGTCGCCAGGGTGTGTTCGATTACCTCAAGGAAGGCGAGGGCACCATCTTCGAACGCGCCCCGCTGGAGCAGATCGCAGGGGATGGAAGGCTGCTGAACTGGCCGCATCACGGATTCTGGAAATGCATGGACACCCTGCGCGACAAGATTCAGCTCAACCAGATGTGGGACCAGGACCAGGCACGATGGAAGACCTGGAGCTGAGCCCGTCCTGCGGGCGCGGGGAGTGCGCATGAACCTGCAGATCACGCCCACCGGAATCGCGGGGGCGGTGGTGGTGTCCAGTGTGCGGCGCGGTGACGCGCGCGGCAGCTTCGCGCGCTGGTTCTGCGACGAGGAACTGGCACCGGTATTGCAGGGCAGCCGCATCGTGCAGGTCAACAATTCGTTCACGGCCGAGCCCGGCAGCGTACGCGGCATGCACTTCCAGCATGCGCCCCATGCCGAAAAGAAACTGATTCGCTGCCTGGCAGGCCGCGTCTTCGATGTGGTGCTGGACCTGCGCAAGGGCTCACCCACCTTCCTGCAGTGGCGCGGCGTCGAGCTGGCCGCCGGCGACGACCGCGCGCTGCTGGTGCCGGAAGGCTGCGCGCACGGTTTCCAGGTCCTGGAAGCGGGCAGCTCGCTGCTCTACCTGCATACTGCTCCCTATGTCCCGCATGCCGAAGGCGGTGTGTGCCATGATGATCCACGCGTGGCCATCGCCTGGCCGCTGCCACCGCAGAACCTGTCGCCACGCGACCTCCAGCATCAGCTGCTGGCTCCCGATTTCGATGGAATACCGCTATGAAATGCCGCCACTGCCAGACCGAACTGCATGACACGTTCCTCGACCTGGGTTTCTCACCGCCCTCCAACGCTTATCTGAGGGCCGAGGATCTGCGTCGTCCTGAAACCACCTATCCGCTCAAGGTGATGGTGTGCCGCCAGTGCTGGCTGGTCCAGACCGAGGATTACACGCACTACGACCAGCTCTTTGCCACCGATTACGCCTACTTCTCATCCACCTCGAGCACCTGGCTGGCGCATGCCGCGCGCTATGTGGACATGATTGCGGCACGCCTGAACCTGAACGCGCAATCCCTGGTGGTCGAACTGGCCGCCAATGATGGGTATCTCCTGCAGTACGTGCAGCAGAAGGGCATCCCCTGCCTGGGCGTGGAGCCCACCACCAGCACGGCTGACGCCGCGCGTGCCAGGGGCATTGCGATCGTCGAGGAATTTTTCGGCGTGGCACTTGGCCAGCGGCTGCGCGAGAGCCATGGTGCTGCAGACCTGATCGCCGCCAACAACGTGCTGGCGCATGTCCCGGACATCAATGATTTCGTGGGCGGCATGCGCGCCCTGCTGGCACCCCAAGGGACGGTGACGGTCGAGTGTCCGCACCTGTTGAACCTGATCGCTCAGGCACAGTTCGATACCGTCTACCACGAGCATTTCTCCTATCTCTCGCTGGTGGCGGTACAGCGCGTGATGCAATCGCAGGGGCTGCGCGTCTACGACGTCGAGGAGCTGCCGACCCACGGTGGCAGCCTGCGCATCTATGCCTGCCATGCCGATGCCGCCATCGCCGCTACGCCGGCCGTGCAGGCCATGCTGGCACGTGAGCGGGAGGCCGGGCTGGAGCGCATCGAGGGCTATGCAGGGTTCCAGGCGCGTGCCGAAGAGATCAAGTTGCAGTTGCTGTCCTTCCTGCTGGAGCAGAAGCGCGCCGGCAAGAAGGTGCTGGCCTATGGCGCCGCTGCCAAAGGCAACACGCTGCTCAATTATTCCGGCGTGCATCCCGACCTGCTGGCCATGGTCGCCGATGCTGCACCTTCCAAGCAGGACAAGTACATGCCAGGCAGTCATATTCCCATCGTTTCCCCGCAGCGCCTGCTCGACGAAAAGCCGGACGTGGTGCTGATCCTGCCCTGGAACATCAAGGACGAGGTCGCGCAGCAGCTGGCCGAGATCCGTGCGTGGGGCGGCCGCTTCGCCATTGCGGTGCCGCAGCTTCAGGTGTGGTGAGGGAGGCCGACATGCATATTCATCTGTTGCAGCTTGCCCCGTCGACCGTGCCGGCAGCGCCAGGCTTCCAGCACGTGCTCACCCCTGCGCCTGACGCCTGGGGCGATCTGTTGGCCATGCGCCGCTTTTTTCATGAACAGGCTATCGATGGCGAGGCTTGCTATGCCTTCGTCACGCCGGCATTTCTCGGCCAGACCGGTCTGGATGCGGCCGGCGTGCGCAGTCTGATCGAGGCGAATCCGCAAGCCGCCGCCTGGACCTTCATGCCGCATCCGCTGGAGGCCTGTGGCCAGCTCAACCTGCTGCTGCAGGCGGAGCAGCATCTGGAGGGTTTCGCCGCGCTGGCCAAGCGTTTCCTGCAGGCGCTGGGTTTGCAACTGGACCCGCTGCATTTCGTGCCGCAGTGGCAGAACAATGTGCCGCACGGTTTCATCGCGGCCAAGCCGGCGTTCTGGCAAACCTGGTTTGATCTGGCCGAGCGCCTGTTCCAGATGGCCGAGCAGGAGCCGGGTGAGTTGCGCGCAGCACTGCAGCGCCAGGCAGTATCCGGCGAGTCCGGACGGTCGCTGTTGGCGGCACGCCTGGGCTCCCTGGTGCTGGGACTGGACCAGCAACTGCGCGTATGGCATTGCCCGCCGGCGCTGATGCCGGCTGCCCTGCCCGTGGCAGCTGCCGACCTGGCGGAACTGGAAGCCTTGCGCAACGCCTATGCCGCCAGCGGTGACGCCGCTGATCTGCAGCGTTTCAGCTTGCGCAGCGGACAGTTGCGCGGCGCGCCGTCCCGGCCGCCTGCGCCGCTGGCGGCACCGCTCGCCGCTGCGTCATCGCCATCGCTGACGCTGGCACCGCGCGCGCTCGCGCTGCCCGATAACGCGGCGGCCCAGGCCGCGCGTGGCGAGCTGGTGTTTGGCTGCATGACCCACGTGCCGTTGCCGGTGAAATTCCCCGATCATGTGCTGCCGATCTACCTCGGCGAGGCCCAGCATGAGGGCGCGCTCAATCTGCGCGACCTGGCGCCCCAATGGGTCCCTTATCACCCCATCGTGGCCGGCATGCTCGGCAACTTTGCCTTGCGCAACCTGATCCTGCGCGACTACCCCCACGTCAAGCGCGTGGGCGTTTGCCTGTACCGCAAGTTCATTTCGCGCGAGCGCATCAGCGGCGTGCCTGCCGAAGACAACTGGATGATGGACGTGGTCTCCGACAAGGAATTCGTACGGCTGTCGCTGGAGCAGATGATGGAGCCGGGCGAGCAGGAATTCCTGGTCGGCAAGACCTGCGGGTTCAAGGTGAGCGGGCGGGATGCCGGCTATCTGTCGCATTACGCGGTCTCGCATCACGCCGAGGATCTGTTGCGCTATGCGGCTGCCGCAACCGAGCTGGGGGTCTTTGCACGCAGCGAAGCCGAGCTGTTCTTCAACGAGAAGACCTTCTTCATGGGCGGCATCGAGATGGGCGTGTTTCCTGCCGATTTCTGGCTGCGCACCGTGGAGCAGATCGAAGCCGTGACCTGGTATTGCGTCCAGCACTACGACACCCGCCGCGAAGGCTATCAATCCCGCGCGTGGGCCTTCTGCGCTGAACGCCTGGGCAGCTACCTGCTCCTGCGCGAACTGCGCGCACGCTACGGTGATCCGGGCTACATGCGTTTCTTTGGACAGCTCAATCTCATCACCCGTGGTGACCAGACCAAGTACGTCCCCAGCCACTGACCAGGTTCATCACTTGCCCGGCCGGCTACACTGCCTGCGTCGTCAGTCAGGGAGCAGCTTGCCCTGATCGAGCTGGTAGTGGTCGATGATCTGCTGCAGGCAGGCCGTGGCGTCCTCATCCCATGCGGGCAGGGTGATGCCGAAGCGCTGTTCCAGCTTGCTGCAATCCAGCCGTGAATTGAGCGGACGCTCGGGCGGCGTGGGGTAGGAAGAGGTCGGTACCGGGGTGATCTGGTCCAGTCCCTTGAGCCTGACCGGGACGCCACGCGCCATCAGCTCGCGCGCCACCAGTTGCGCATAGCCATGCCACGACGTGGCACCCTGCGCGGTGAGGTGATAGATGCCGCTGGTGGCCGCAACTTTCTCGCGCCCGCCTTCGGCCCCGGCCAGCATGCGGCAGCAGACCGCCGCAATGGTGGAGGCCCAGGTCGGTGCCCCGAACTGGTCGCCCACGATGGTATAGCTTTCCTTCTGCTGGGCCAGGCGAATGGCCGTCTTCATGAAATTGTTGCCCGTGCGGTTGTAGACCCAGCTGGTCCGCAAGATCCAGTGGGCTGCGCCGCTGGCGGCGATGGCCAGTTCGCCGTCACGCTTGCTGGCACCGTAGACATTCAGCGGATGGGTCGGCATGTCTTCCGTATAGGCACCGGGGTGCTGTCCGTCGAACACGTAATCGGTGGAGAAGTGGATCAGGGCAGCCCCCAGCCGCGCGGCCTCCTGCGCCAGGAGGGCGGGCGCGTCGGTGTTGATGCGACGCGCCAGCTCCGGTTCGGACTCGGCCTTGACCACCGCCGTATAGGCGGCCGGGTGGATGATCAGATCGGGCCGGGCTTCGCGTACCGCCGTGCGCAGCGCATCCGCGTCGGTGAGGTCGAGTTGCCCGCGCACGGGCGCGATTACATCAAGGCCGGCCGGCATCGCACGCAGGCGGCGCAGGAATTCACTGCCGACCTGGCCGCTGCTGCCGGTAAGCAGGATGCGCATGGATTTCATGGCTCAGGGCTTGAAGCCGTTCGGATTGTTCTGCTGCCAGCGCCACGAGTCGGCGCACATGGCGTCCAGTCCCAGCTTGGCTTCCCAGCCCAGCTTGCGGCGCGCTTCGGCCGGATCGGCATAGCAGGAGGCGATATCGCCCGGACGCCGCGCGGCGATGGTGTAGGGGATGGGTTTGCCGGCGGCCTTTTCATAGGCCTTGACCACATCCAGCACGCTGTAGCCATTGCCGGTGCCGAGATTGACCGCGAAGCATTGTGGTTCGGTCAGTGCCTGCAGGGCGGCCAGGTGGCCGGTCGCCAGGTCGACCACGTGAATGAAGTCGCGCACGCCGGTGCCATCCGGGGTCGGATAATCGCCGCCCCAGATGCTCAGTTTTTCACGGCGACCCACGGCGACCTGGGCGACATAGGGCATCAGGTTGTTGGGGATGCCACCCGGATCTTCGCCGATCATGCCGCTCTCGTGCGCGCCGACCGGGTTGAAGTAGCGCAGCAGTGCGATCTTCCAGTCCGGATGGGCGCGATGGTAATCGCGCAGCATGTCTTCGATGACGATCTTGCTGCGGCCATACGGATTGCTGGCCGACAGCGGATGGGATTCCGTCAGCGGCAGGTATTGCGGGTCGCCGTAGACCGTCGCCGAGGAGGAGAAGACGATGGTCTTCACGCCCGTGGCTTCCATGGCTTCCAGCAGGCGCACGGTGCCGACCACGTTGTTGTCGTAGTACATGAGCGGCTTTTCCACCGACTCGCCCACGGCTTTCAGGCCGGCGAAATGGATGACCGCGTCGCATTTGAACTCGCGCAGCACGCTTTCCAGCTGATCGCGGTTGCGAATGTCCCCCTTGACCAGCGCCAGTGAACGGCCGGTGATCTGCTGCACTCTCGCCACCGACTCCGGGCTGCTGTTGCAGAAATTGTCGAAGACGATCACTTCGTGGCCTGCCTTGAGCAATTCCACGCAGGTATGTGAACCAATGTAGCCGGCACCGCCGGTGACGAGGATGTTCATGTGAGCTTCTCTTGGTAAGTTGGCAACAGCGTGATTATGTCAGAGTCTGGTAAAACGCAATCTGTTCTTCGGTCAGGGTGCGCAGCTCATCGTTGTTCAGGTAAGCGGCGTACCAGCGCGCGGTCATCTGCAGCGCGACGGTCAATTCCAGTTTGGGCGTCCAGTTCAGGCGCTGGCGCGCCTTGGAGATATCCAGCCGCAGCAGATGGGCTTCATGCGGGGCATGGGCTTGGGATTCAACACGGATGTCCAGCGGCGCGATGTCGTGTTGCCGAAGCGCCTGGTTGAAGCTCTCGCAGAGCTGGCCGACGTTGCGGGGATCGGCATCGGCCGGGCCGAAATTCCAGGCTTCCGCATGGCGCGGGCCTTCTTCGTAAAGGAGTTGCGCAATCTTCAGATAGCCTGACAGCGGTTCCAGCACGAATTGCCAGGGACGGATTGCGCCAGGGTGGCGAATGTTCAGCGGCGTCTGCGCTTGCAGGGCGCGGATGACATCGGGGATCAGGCGATCTGCGGCGAAGTCGCCGCCGCCGATCACATTGCCGGCCCGCACGCTGGCGATTGCGGCGCGGCCCGCATCGCGCTCGCCAAAGAAGGAGCGGCGATAGGCCGAGGTCACCAGTTCGGCGATGCCCTTGCTGCTGCTGTAGGGATCATGCCCGCCCATGGGATCGTCTTCGCGGTAGCCCCACAGCCATTCACGGTTCTCATAGCATTTGTCGCTGGTGACCACCACCACGGATCGCACGCTGGGGGTGTGCCGTACGGCTTCCAGTACGTGCACGGTGCCCATGACATTGGTCGCGTAGTTGTCCACCGGGTTGGCATAGGAGTCCCGCACCAGCGCCTGGGCCGCAAGATGAAACACCACGTCAGGCTGCACGGCTGCCATGGTCTGCGCCAGGTGCACCGGGTCGCGCACATCGCCGGTGGTGGTCTGCACGCAGTCGTGCAGCCGGGCCAGTTCAAACAGGCTGGGATGGGTCGGTGCAGGCAACGAATAGCCGCTGACCTTCGCGCCCATCATGTGCAGCCACAGGCTGAGCCAACCGCCCTTGAATCCGGTGTGCCCGGTAATGAAAATACGTTTGTCACGCCAGAAGTTCGACATCATGCAGCCTCGAATGCGGGAGAGGAATATCGCCGAGATCACCCGGACGAATGCATGTGCGCAGCAGCGTTGGTGTCGACGAGGCCCCTATTAGACCATGGCGTGGCGGCCGGGCAAGAGTGAAGCAGGCAGGCTTTCTTCTTTCATTCCCGCCGTTGCGCAGCGGCGGCAGAGGCGGAAGCGGAATGAGAGATGCGCCGCCGGCGCGGGCCGGCGGCGAACTTTGCTGAGGAGGGAGGCTTACCGGGTCGCGGCCACGGCCTCCAGAATCACCTTGGCCACCTCGGCCGGACGCGATTGCTGCGGCACGTGGCTGGCGGCCAGCTCGGTCGTCTTTGCGTTGATCTGCTTGGCAAAGCTGCGCTCCAGTGCGGGCTGGATCATGCGGTCCTTGGTGCTGACGATGTACCAGCTGGGACGAGTCTTCCAGGCGGCGGTCTCGACCTTGTCGCCGAAGGCCTTCATGGCGATCGGACCTTGGGTTGCGGCCATCACGGCGGCCTGCCTGGCCGGCACGTCCTGGGCGAAATCAGCGGCCAGCGCGGCCGGCGGCAGGCTGGCGAAACCGGCCTTGTCCACCGACAGCTTGGCGATGCCCGGCGGTACCGGCAGGTCCTTGCCGAGGTCGCCCGTGGCCTGGCCGGCGTCCGGTGCGAAGGCCGCGACATAGACCAGGCTGGCGACCTTCTCATGATTGCCGGCCTCGGTGATCACGGTGCCGCCCCAGGAGTGGCCGACCAGCACCACCTTGCCCGGCTGGTTGTCGATGGCGCGCTTGGCGGCGGCGACGTCGTCGGCCAGCGAGGTCAGCGGATTCTGCACCGCGGTGACCTTGATGCCCTTGGCTTGCAGCAGCGGGATGACCTTGGCCCAGTCGGAGCCATCGGCAAAGGCACCGTGGACGATCACGACCGACGGCTTGTCCGAGGCATCGGCGGCGATGGCGCTGCTGCCGGTGAAGGCGGCGGCGAGGGCCAGCATGCCGAGAGTGGTCTTGAAGCTGAAGCGGGGGAAAGCGGATTTCATGGTGTTCTCCTGTTCAAAGAGTGCGTGGGCTAGGGGTGTGTTGCAGTGAGGCCAGTATAGAAATGACGCTGCGCTGCCGGTATCGGTCAATTGACCGACCCCGGCCAGCGTGCGGCACGGCGCTGCGATTCTGGCCGGTTGCCACCGGCCTGCCCATTAACCGAAGAGTTGATTGCGGCCGGTGGATGCTTGCCGCTACAGTGTCGGGATGCTTCCCGACGCTTCCCCCCTTCCCGACCCCGGCACGTCCGCGCTGCCCGCCGCCCACCTGGTCGCCGCCGGCACTGCCGTGCAGGTTCTGGCACTGGTCGGCGACCTCAGCATGGGCCAGCCGCCGCACCAGTCCCGCCGGTCCGCGGTCCTGGCCGCCCGCATTGCCACGCTGGAGGGTGCCACGGCCGACCTGATCCAGCAGGCGCAACTGGTGGCCTGGCTGCGCTGGTCCGGCTGTACTGCCAATGCGGCGGGCTTTGCCAGCCTGCTGGGTGACGATGTGGGCGGACGCGAGGCCATGCTGCGGCAAGCCTTGCCCGAGGGGCATCCCCTGAACTTTGCGACGGTCGAGCCGCTGGCCCGCATCCACTGTGAGGTGGCAGGCGACGTGGCCGGCATGCTGGGTTTGCCGGGCGGGGTCGAGACCGGACTGCGCCATGTCTGGGAACACTACGATGGCAGCGGCGTGCCGCAGCGGCTGCAGGGCGCGGCCGTGCCCGCCGTGGTCTATTACACCAGCCTGGCGGGGGATCTGGAGATTCATGCACGGTCGCACGATATCCCGTTCGCCCTGGAGGCGGTGCAGCGCAACGGCGGCATCAAGTATCCGGCCGAGCTGGTCAGCCGCGTCCTGCCGCAGGCGGCAGACTGGCTGGCGGCGCTTGACGAGGAGGCCGATGGGGCAGCGATACCGGTGGGCCTGCCCATGCACGCCGTTCCCCTGAGCATCGTGGCCGACCTGATCGAACTGAAGCTGCCTTGGTTGACCGGCTACTCCAGGCGCGTCAGCGAACTGGCGCAGCGGGCAGCGGTGCTGGCGGGCCTGCCTGTGGAGCAACAGGAACGGCTGGCACGGGCCGCCTTGATCCATGGCATCGGGCGCGCTTCGGTTTCCAATACGATCTGGGAGCGCGAGGGCCGTCCGGGCCAGGCTGACTGGGAGCGCATTCGCCTCGCACCCTACTGGACCGCCCGTGCCGGCGCGCTCATTCCCGGCCTGCATCATGAGGCCGCGCTGGCCTCGCAACTATATGAACGTCTGGATGGCAGCGGTTATTTCCGGGGGCTGGACGCCGACATGCTGGGATTGCCAGCCCGACTCCTGGCGGCCGCGTCGGTCCAGGCCGCGCTGTGCGCCCGCCGTCCCTGGCGCGAGGCGTATGCGCCGCCGGCCGCCGGGGAGGTGCTGCAGGAGCAGGCCCGCCTTGGCCGCGTTGATCCGGAGGCGGTGCGCTGGGTGCTGGCCGCAGCGGCAGGAGAGGGCGTTCCGCTCCCGGTCCGCAAGGGCTTGCTCTCCGAGCGCGAGGTCGAGGTGCTGCGCCGCATCAGCCTGGGCGAGAGCAACAAGGAAGCCGCCCGTACCATGCAGATCAGTCCCTCCACCGTGCGCACCCACGTCGAGAGCATCTTCCGCAAACTGCAGTGCTCCACCCGGGCGGCCGCCACCCTCAAGGGCTTGCACCTGGGTTTGATCTGATCTTCATCCAATGCCGTATTTCTACGGCATCAACGGTCCGACCACTGCACCGGTCTGGTGAGCGGGCTCACTTTTTTTCCCGGCTCACGCTGTGCTGCAACATACCACCCTGAAAGCGAGCCCGGTCGTCCGACCTCTTCCAATTTCCTGACAAAATGTCAGCGCCTTGCGTAAACGTTTGCGAGCGCCCGCAAAATTTCCGTAAATCATTGAATTTGCGGGATATTTCTCTGGCGTCGACGGGCTTTTTTGATTAAATTGAGCGCTGTTTCAAAAACCGGCGCGTTTTTCCGGCTTTTGTGCATGCATTTCCGCAAATTCACTGCGAGATGCACAAATCTGAACAAAGGGACAAGAAGGGGAGATCCCTCGGGAGCAAATAGCGGGCAGTGGACAAAATACGCGCAATGGCGTTTTTGTGTTGCACTGCAAAAAATCGAAGTGGCTGCCTATTTGCCACAACTCGCTGCGAAGTGCCCCAGATAAGCCCTTGATCTGGCTGCAAAAGGTTTGACTTACCGGAAAACGAACCTTTATAATCGCCGGGCTTTTAAGCTGCCGTCTGCTCGTAAAGGGTGCGGCGCATGCACGATATTGGATAGATATGCTGCGCATCATTCTCTTGCAGCTCCTCACCACGGTCATCGCTGCCCTGGTGGCGGGGATGCTGGGCGGACTTCCGGCGCTTTGGTCCGCATTGTTGGGAGGCGTCTGCTGTGTCGTTCCCAATGCCCTGTTTGCACTGCGACTTCATGTCAGTGCGCAGAAACCCGGTGGTACCAACCCGATGACGTTTTTCTTCGGGGAATTTATCAAGATTGCTACGACTTTTGCGCTCATGGGCGCGATCGTTTGGTTGTACCACGGTGTTCACTGGCTCGCATTTTTGCTGAGCTTCATCGTGGTGCTTAAGAGTTATTTCATTTTACTGTTTAGACACCGACCATGACCGTAGAAGCCGCAGAGCACGCGCCGACAGCCTCTGAATATATCGTCCACCACCTCGGACACCTCTCCACGCATCACCAGACCAAGATCGTCGATTTCTCCGTCCTGAACGTGGATACCATCTTCTGGTCCGTGTTCTGCGGCGTGATCGCCTGCTTCTTCATGTTCCTGGCTGCCCGCAAGGCAACCTCGGGCGTGCCGGGCCGCTTCCAGGCCTTCGTCGAGATGGTCGTGGAAATGGTGGAAGACCAGTCCAAGGCCATCGTCCACGGCGACCGCACCTTCATCGCCCCGGTGGCGCTGACCGTGTTCGTCTGGGTGGCCCTGATGAACTCGCTGGACTTCCTGCCGGTGGATCTGGCTTCCGGCATCCTGGGCCTGTTCGGCCTGGGTGAAATGCATCACCGCATCGTTCCGACCGCCGACCTCAACGGCACCCTGGGCATCGCCCTGGGCGTGCTGGCGCTGATGCTGTATTACAGCGTCAAGATCAAGGGCGCAGGCGGCTTCATCCACGAACTGTTTGCAGCACCCTTCGGCATCTGGCTGGCTCCGTTCAACCTGCTGCTGAACATCATCGAATTCGCCGCCAAGACCGTGTCCCTGGGCATGCGACTGTTCGGCAACATGTATGCAGGCGAACTGTTGTTCCTGCTGATCGCATTGCTGGGATCGACCGCGACCGCATTCGGCTTCATCGGCCATGTGATCGCCGGTTCTATCTGGGCAATTTTCCACATCCTGATCGTGTTGCTCCAAGCATTCATCTTCATGATGTTGACACTGGTTTACCTGGGCCAGGCGCACGAAGCGCACTAACACAAGGCTTGCAGTACCTGTTTTTCAGTTTGTTTTTTGGTTTTGTATTTAATTTAACTTTTCTTAAGGAATTGTCATGACTGATGTCTCTTTCGTTGCTCTGGCTTGCGGTTTGATCATTGGCCTGGGTGCTATCGGCGCTTGTATCGGTATCGCGATCATGGGCGGTAAGTACCTCGAAGCATCCGCACGTCAGCCTGAACTGATGAACACCCTGCAAACCAAGATGTTCCTGCTGGCTGGCCTGATCGACGCGGCCTTCCTGATCGGCGTTGGTATCGCCATGCTGTTCGCATTCGCAAATCCGTTCATCGCCAAGTAATTCGCGCTTCATAGCCGATTCTCATCTGCCGGACGATTGGTTCCGGCACTCGTTATTCTGAGAAGGAAATTACCGTGAACTTAAATGCAACATTGATTGCACAGTTCGTGGTCTTCTTCATCCTCGCCGGCTTCACGATGAAATTCGTGTGGCCGCCGTTGATTAAGGCGCTCGATGAACGCGCCAAGAAGATTGCGGACGGGCTGGCAGCCGCTGACCGCGGTAAGGCCGATCTGGCCGCCGCCGAAAAGCGTATCCAGGGCGAACTGGCATCGGCACGTGATGAAGGCCAGAAGCGCATCGGCGAAGCCGAAAAGCGCGCTCAGCTGATCATTGAAGAAGCCAAGAAGACGGCCGCTGAAGAAGCTGCCCGCATCATCGCCGCTGCCCGTGCCGACGCTCAACAGCAAGTGAACCAGGCACGTGAAGAACTGCGCGGCCAGGTCGCAACGCTCGCCGTCAAGGGCGCGGAACAGATCCTCAAGCGCGAAGTGAATGCGGCTGCTCACGCCGACTTGCTGAATCAACTGAAGACAGAGCTGTAATATGGCCGAACTCGCAACGATCGCTCGTCCTTACGCCGAAGCCTTGTTCCGTGTGGCCAAGGCAGGCAGCCTGGCAGCCTGGTCCGATCTCGTCGACGAGATGGCCCAGGTGGCGGCGCATCCCGAGGTGCAGGCCCTGGCGCAGAACCCTTCCGTATCGCATGACAAGCTGGCAGAAGTGTTTGCCGCTGCCCTGAAGACCCCGCTGTCCGTCGAGGCGCAGAATTTCGTCAAGACGCTGGTCGACAACGGCCGCCTGGTCCTGCTGCCGCAGATCGCCGAACAATTCCACGTGCTCAAGAACACGGCGGAAGGTTCGGCCGATGCCAACATCGTGAGCGCCTTTGAGCTCAGCGATGCCCAGGTCAAGGATGTGGTCTCGGCACTGGAGAAGAAGTTCGGCCGCAAGCTGAACCCCTCCGTGACGGTCGACAGCAGCCTGATTGGCGGTGTGCGCGTCGTGGTCGGCGACGAAGTGTTCGATACCTCCGTGCGCGCGAAGCTGCAGCAGCTGCAAGCTGCTCTGGCCGCGTAAGTGCCTCTGGCTGGCTAAGCGAAAGAACAATTTTTAGGAGTTAGTATGCAACTCAACGCATCTGAAATCAGCGAGCTGATCAAGAGCCGGATCCAAGGCCTTGGCGATACCGCTGAGATTCGCAATCAGGGCACGGTCATTTCCGTGTCCGACGGTATCTGCCGTATCCATGGTCTGTCCGACGTGATGCAAGGTGAGATGCTGGAATTCCCGGGCAACACCTTCGGCCTGGCGCTGAACCTGGAGCGTGACTCGGTGGGCGCCGTTATCCTGGGCGAATACGAACACATCTCCGAAGGCGACCTGGTCAAGTGCACCGGCCGCATCCTGGAAGTGCCGATCGGTCCTGAACTGAAGGGCCGTGTGGTCAACGCACTGGGCCAGCCGATCGACGGCAAGGGTCCGATCAACGCCAAGCTGACCGCCCCGATCGAAAAGATCGCCCCGGGCGTGATCGCGCGTCAGTCCGTGTCGCAACCGATGCAGACCGGCCTGAAGTCGATCGACTCCATGGTGCCCGTCGGCCGTGGCCAGCGTGAGCTGATCATCGGTGACCGCCAGACCGGCAAGACCGCTGTTGCGATCGACGCCATCATCAACCAAAAGGGTCAGAACATGACCTGCATCTACGTTGCGATCGGCCAGAAGGCTTCGTCGGTCAAGAACGTGGTGCGCGCACTGGAAGCCCACGGCGCGATGGAATACACCATCGTCGTGGCAGCAACCGCCTCCGAATCGGCAGCGATGCAATACGTGTCGGCCTACTCGGGTTGCGCCATGGGCGAATACTTCCGCGATCGCGGTCAAGACGCCCTGATCGTGTATGACGATCTGTCCAAGCAAGCCGTGGCTTACCGTCAGGTCTCGCTGCTGCTGCGCCGTCCGCCGGGCCGTGAAGCTTACCCTGGCGACGTGTTCTACCTGCACAGCCGCCTGCTGGAACGTGCTGCCCGCGTGAACGCCGACTACGTCGAGAAGTTCACCAACGGCGAAGTCAAGGGCCAGACCGGTTCCCTGACCGCACTGCCGATCATCGAAACCCAGGCTGGTGACGTTTCCGCCTTCGTTCCGACCAACGTGATCTCGATCACCGACGGCCAGATCTTCCTGGAAACTTCGCTGTTCAACGCCGGTATCCGTCCTGCGATCAACGCCGGTATCTCGGTGTCGCGCGTCGGTGGCGCTGCCCAGACCAAGGTCATCAAGGGCCTGTCCGGCGGTATCCGTACCGACCTGGCACAGTACCGTGAACTGGCTGCCTTTGCGCAGTTCGCTTCCGACCTGGACGAAGCCACCCGCAAGCAGCTGGACCGCGGTGCGCGCGTGACCGAACTGCTCAAGCAGGCTCAGTACACCCCGCAATCGATCTCGATCATGGCTGTCACCCTGTTCGCCGTCAACAAGGGCTACATGGATGACGTCGAAGTGAAGAAGATCCTGGCCTTCGAGTCGGGTCTGCACAACTTCATGAAGACCAGCCACGCTGACCTGCTGAAGAAGATCGAAGACACCAAGCAACTGGATAAGGATGCTGAGGCAGCCCTGGCAGCCGCCATCGCTGACTTCAAGAAATCCGGCGCGTACTAATTCTTACTGAAGCTATAAGGAGTCTTACTCATGGCTACAGGTAAAGAGATACGTGGCAAGATCAAGAGCGTAGAAAATACGAAGAAGATCACCAAGGCGATGGAAATGGTCGCGGCATCCAAAATGCGCAAGGCGCAGGACCGGATGCACGCAGCCCGCCCGTACAGCGACAAGATCCGCAACATTGCGGCCAACCTGTCGCAGGCCAATCCGGAGTACGTGCACCCGTTCATGGTCCAGCAGGATACGGCCAAGCGCGTTGGTTTCATCGTCGTCACGACCGACAAGGGTCTGTGTGGCGGCATGAACACCAACTCGCTGCGTCTGTTGACCAACAAGTTCCGTGAACTGGAAGGCCAGGGCAAGGCCATCGAAACCGTCGCCATTGGCAACAAGGGTTTGGGTTTTCTGAATCGCATCGGCGCCCGTGTGGCCGCCAACGTGACGCAACTGGGTGATACGCCGCACCTGGAAAAGCTGATCGGCCCCGTCAAGGTGCTGCTCGACGCTTACCAGGAAGGCAAGCTGGACGCGGTGTACCTGGTGTACACCAAGTTCATCAATACGATGAAGCAGGAGGCCACCCTGCAGCAGCTGCTGCCGCTGACCAGCGACAAGCTGAAGGCTGACGAGGGCGCGCACTCCTGGGACTACATCTATGAGCCCGATGTGCAATCCGTGGTGGATGAACTGCTGGTGCGTTACGTCGAAGCGCTGATCTATCAAGCCGTCGCCGAGAACATGGCCTCCGAGCAATCGGCGCGCATGGTCGCGATGAAGGCCGCCAGCGATAACGCAGGTAGCGTGATCGGCGAGTTGAAGTTGGTCTACAACAAGACTCGCCAGGCCGCCATTACCAAAGAGCTGTCGGAAATCGTCGCCGGTGCGGCTGCGGTCGGCTGATCAGCTGGCGTAGCGTAGCGAAACAGAATTTAAATTTTATCTATTGAAGGAACGAAAATGGCTGATGGCAAAATCGTTCAGTGTATCGGCGCTGTGGTGGACGTGGAGTTTCCGCGCGATGCGATGCCCAAGGTTTACGATGCCTTGAAATTGGAAGGTTCGGATCTGACCCTGGAAGTCCAGCAGCAGCTGGGCGACGGCGTGGTTCGTACCATTGCGCTCGGTTCGTCGGACGGTCTGCGCCGCGGCCTGACCATCTCGAACACCGGCAAGCCGATCACCGTGCCCGTCGGTACCGCGACCCTGGGCCGCATCATGGACGTGCTGGGCAACCCGATCGATGAATGCGGTCCGGTCTCGCACGAGCAAACCGCTTCGATCCACCGCAAGGCTCCCGCGTACGACGAACTGTCGCCCTCGCAAGAGCTGCTGGAAACCGGCATCAAGGTCATCGACCTGGTCTGCCCGTTCGCCAAGGGTGGCAAGGTCGGTCTGTTCGGTGGCGCCGGTGTGGGCAAGACCGTGAACATGATGGAACTGATCAACAACATCGCCAAGGCGCACAGCGGTCTGTCCGTGTTCGCCGGTGTTGGTGAGCGTACCCGTGAAGGTAACGACTTCTACCACGAAATGGCAGAAGCCAAGGTGGTGGACCTGGAAAACCCGACCAACTCCAAGGTCGCCATGGTCTACGGCCAGATGAACGAACCGCCGGGCAACCGTCTCCGCGTGGCGCTGACCGGCCTGACCATCGCGGAAGGTTTCCGTGATGAAGGCAAGGACGTGCTGTTCTTCGTCGACAACATCTACCGTTACACCCTGGCCGGTACCGAAGTGTCCGCGCTGCTGGGCCGTATGCCTTCGGCCGTGGGCTACCAGCCGACGCTGGCCGAAGAAATGGGCCGCCTGCAAGAGCGTATCACCTCGACCAAGACTGGCTCGATCACCTCGATCCAGGCCGTGTACGTCCCTGCGGATGACTTGACCGACCCGTCGCCGGCAACCACCTTCGCCCACTTGGACTCGACCGTCGTTCTGTCGCGTGACATCGCCTCGCTGGGTATCTACCCCGCCGTCGATCCGCTGGACTCGACCTCGCGCCAGCTGGACCCGCAAGTGGTCGGCCAGGAACACTACGAGACCGCCCGTGCGGTTCAGGGTACCCTGCAGCGCTACAAGGAACTGCGCGACATCATCGCGATTCTGGGCATGGACGAACTGGCACCGGAAGACAAGCTGATCGTCGCCCGTGCGCGCAAGATGCAACGTTTCCTGTCGCAGCCCTTCCACGTCGCCGAAGTGTTCACCGGTTCCCCGGGCAAGTACGTTTCGCTGAAGGACACGATCAAGGGCTTCAAGATGATCGCCAGCGGCGAACTGGACCACCTGCCGGAACAAGCGTTCTACATGGTCGGTACCATCGACGAAGCAATCGAAAAGGCCAAGAAGATCAACTAAGACTGGCCATGCCGTCGCAGGCAGCGGGTGCGTAACCCGGGCCGGTGGCGGCAGGTAAGTACACATTGATTCATTGGCGCCGCTCCTGTTCGCAGGAGCGGTCCATCGACTAGGAAACGACATGGCACATACTATTCACGTGGACGTGGTCTCGGCGGAAGAGGAAATCTTCTCCGGCGAGGCAGAATTCGTCGCGTTGCCGGGCGAAGCGGGTGAACTGGGTATCTATCCCCGTCACACCCCGCTGATCACGCGCATCAAGCCAGGTGCTGTCCGTATCAAGGTCGCGGGCCAGGCACACGAGGAATTCGTGTTCGTGGCCGGCGGTCTGCTGGAAGTGCAGCCCGACGCCGTGACCGTGCTGGCCGACACCGCCATCCGTGGTGCCGACCTGGACGAAGCCAAGGCCGCCGAAGCCAAGCGTCTGGCCGAGGAAGCGCTGGTGAACCGTGACTCCAAGATCGACCACGCCGCAGCCCAGGCCGAACTGGCCGCCGCAGTGGCACAGCTGGCCGCGATCCAGAAGTTGCGTCAGAAGCGCTGATCGGCAGCGGCGTTCTTCCTTGCGAAGCACGCCCGGCCCGGCAGCACAGCAGCACAGGTTTACCGCAGTAATTCAGTACGTGAAAAGGCAGCTTCGGCTGCCTTTTTTCATGCGCGCTCGATGCGCTCGGACCGGCCTTCCTTTGGCCGCTCCCCGGGCTCACAGTGATTGCCGGGCTGACCAGGCCTGCCGGTTTCTGGCACTTTGAAACAATCTGCATCAAACCTTCCCCAATGCCGCGTCCACTGGCGCTGCGGCCACTGCCATCCTCGGGTAAAGTGCCCGGATGGTGAAGAAAAGAACCAATTCCTTCCAGCCAGATCATTTAAAGCATTCGCCCCTTTCAAACCAGCCGGACAGGAGCCCTCATGTCGCCAGCTGCACCCGCATCTTCCGCATCCTCTTCCACGGCCAGCCCGCGCCAGCACGGCAAGCCCATCATTGCCGTGGTCGGTCTCTCCAATCGCCCCGAGCGCGCCAGTTTCGACGTCGCGGCCTACATGCAGTCCGCGGGCTATCGCATCGTGGCCGTCAATCCCATGTACGCTGGCCAGACCATCCTCGGTGAGTACTGCCACGCCAGCCTGCAGGACGCCAGCGCGGCCCTGGCCAGCGACGGCTTGCGCATCTCCATCGTCGATTGCTTCCGCAAGTCGGCCGACATCCCGCCGGTGGTGGAGGAGGCCATTGCGATCGGCGCCGAATGCGTCTGGATGCAACTCGACATTGTCCACGAAGAAGCGGCGGCGCGCGCCCGTGCCGCCGGGCTGAAGGTAGTCATGGACAAGTGCATCAAGATCGAACACGCCATGGGCCAATCCCACGGCGTGTTGTAAGACGTCACCGGTCCCAACCGGAAATGATTTATAACGAAAAAAGCGAGACAGCATGGCAAAGAAAATCGGCCCGCAATTCATCGTCCATCCCAAGTTCGTCCTGAAGGAAAGTGAAGCCTCCACCAAGCCGCTCTCCAGCGGCGACAAGGAAACCGACCGCGCCACCGTGCAGCGCCTGGCAGCCGAGATCGGCCTGCAGCAGCAGATGCTCTACGCTGGCCACAAGCACAAGGTGCTGGTGATCCTGCAGGGCATGGATACCAGCGGCAAGGATGGCACCGTCAATGACGTCTTCGCGGCCGTCAATCCGCAAGGCATCCGCATCGCCAACTTCAAGGGGCCGACGGCCATCGAACTGGCGCACGACTACCTCTGGCGCGTGCATGCGCAGGTACCGGTGGCGGGGGAGATTGCCGTCTTCAACCGCAGCCACTACGAGGATGTGCTCATCACCCGCGTGCACGACTGGATCGACGACAAGGAGTGCAAGCGCCGCTATCGCCAGATCAACGACTTCGAACGCATGCTGTGGGAAACCGGAACGGTGGTGTTGAAATTCTTCCTGCACATTTCCAAGGCCGAGCAGAAATCGCGCCTGCAATCGCGCATCGATGATCCCAACAAGCACTGGAAATTCGATCCGCAAGACCTGGCCGAGCGCAAGTTCTGGGATGCCTACCAGCAGCGCTACCAGGAGGTGCTGCGCCAGACCAGCACCCTGCATGCGCCCTGGTATGTGGTGCCGGCCGACTCCAAGACCCACCGCAACCTGCTGGTGGCCAATGTGGTCCTGGAGACGCTGCAGAAGCTCAAGCTGCGCTTCCCCGACCCCAAGCCCGAACTCAAGGATCTCAAGTTCGACTGAGGCCGGGCACGAGTCAACCGGCGCTTACTTGATCACTTCAGCCACTTGTCGAAGATGCGCTGGTATTCGCCGGTAGCCTTGGCCAGGTGCAACCAGGTATCGACATAGGCCTTGAAGGCGACATCGCCGCGCGGCAGCAGGTAAGCCTTCTCGGCGAACTGCAGCGGCTGGTCAGGCTGCACCGGGCACAGTTCCGGATGCAGCTTGGATTGCCACAGGGTCTCGCTGGCATCGGTGACCATGACGTCGGCCTTGCCATCGATGATCTGCTGGAAGATGGTGACGTTGTCCGGATGCTGGAGCAAGGTCGCATTCTTGTAGCGCGCCTTGGCAAAGCGCTCGTTGGTGCCGCCCGGGTTGACGATGGCGCGGGTGCCGGGCTGGTCGATCATGTCGAAGTTGCGGAACTTGTCCTTGTCGGCACAGCGGATGATGGGCGCTTTCCCATCCACCATGACCGGCTCGGAGAAGGCCGCCCGGCGGGCGCGATCGAGGGTGATCGAGACACCGCCCATGGCCACGTCGCACTGGGCGATGAAGTCATTCATCAGGGTGCTCCAGGTGGTCTTGACGAACTGCGCCTCCACGCCCAGCGACTTGGCCAGCGCCTGGCCGAGTTCCACGTCCATGCCTTCGAAGGTCTGGTCGGGGCGATAGTAGGTGAAGGGCTTGTAGTCGCCGGTCATGCAGATGCGCAGCTTGCCGGCCTTGATGACCTGGTCCAGGCGTGAGGCAGGGAGGGCGTCGTCGGCACGGGCCGCCGACAGCGTCAGGCAAAGCGACAGGGTGGCCAGGCCTGCGAGCAGGGCGGTGCGGATGATGGACTTCATGGAAGCTCCTCGTGGATGATGATGGACATGGACGTTGGCATTGAATTCGGTCCGCTTCTTGTTCATTGGAAGGACCGGCTGGCGACAGCCATCGGATCATAGCAAAACCGCGCGCCACGACCTGCATCAATATCAGCGCACGCTGATAGCGACAATTAGCCGGAAGCCATGCGCGGAGGATGAGATAATGCCGGATTGTCGTCAGACCGCATTGCAGGCCGACCATGTCCTTCTCTTCTTCCATGTCCACCTTCGCTCCGCTCAAAAACGATACTTTCCTGCGTGCGCTGCTGCGCCAGCCCACCGACTACACGCCGCTGTGGCTGATGCGCCAGGCCGGCCGCTACCTGCCGGAATACCGCGCCACGCGCGCCCGTGCCGGTTCCTTCATGGGCCTGGCCACCAATCCCGACTACGCCACTGAAGTCACGCTGCAGCCGCTGGAACGCTATCCGCTGGACGCCGCCATTCTCTTCTCCGACATCCTCACCGTGCCGGACGCCATGGGCCTGGGCCTGTATTTCGCCGATGGCGAAGGTCCCAAGTTCGAGCGCCCCTTGCGCGACGAGGCTGCCATTCAAGCTCTGCAGGCCCCCGACCTGGGCAAGCTGGACTACGTTTTCAAGGCCGTCACCCAGATCCGCCGCGAGCTCGATGGCCGCGTGCCCCTGATCGGCTTCTCCGGCAGCCCCTGGACCCTGGCCTGCTACATGGTCGAAGGCGGCGGCTCGGATGATTTCCGCCTGGTCAAGAGCCTGCTCTATCGCCGCCCGGACCTGATGCACCACATCCTCAAGACCAATGCCGATGCCGTGGCCGCCTATCTGAACGCGCAGATCGCCGCCGGTGCGCAGGCCGTGATGATCTTCGATACCTGGGGTGGCGCACTGGCCGATGGCATCTACCAGCAATTCTCGCTTGCCTACATGCAGCAGGTAGTCAGCCAGCTGCAGCGCCAGCAGGATGGCCAGCAGATCCCGGTGATCGTCTTCACCAAGGGCGGTGGCCTGTGGCTGGAGCAGATCGCCGCCATCGGCGCCGATGCCGTGGGCCTGGACTGGACCGTCAACCTGGGCGAAGCCCGCCGCCGTGTGGGCGACAAGGTTGCCCTGCAGGGCAACCTCGACCCCAACGTGCTCTTTGCCGGTGACGACGCCATCCGCGCCGAAGTGCGCAAGCTGCTGGAGTCCTTCGGACGCCCGGGCGCCGGTAGCGGGCATGTCTTCAACCTGGGCCACGGCATCTCCCAGCACACCCCGCCGGAAGCGGTGGCGACCCTTGCGCAGGCCGTGCACGAGATCAGCCGCTCGCTGCGCGGTTGAACGTGCGCGTATCTGTCGTTATCTTTTCGTATTTGTGCAGTTTGCCAAGTCCATATGCACATTCGTGCCACTGGCGAGTGACTTATGCACATACAGGCAGAATTTTTGACTGAGAATCAAATTTATTTGAATATGAAGGATTGCGCAGAGGGCTCCTGTGTAACCCATTGATTTTATTGGGTTTAATCTTTTGGCTTGCAAAGGCATTTTTGCGGAAACATGCACTGGCCGTGGCTTGCGAGCTTGTCAATAGGCAGTTGCCCACAAAGTTATCCACAGACGCTGTGCATAAGACCCAAAAGCGTTTACAAAACCGCTGCTTATCGAAATCTTTGAAGGTTTACTTTAAGTTTGTAGGACAGTGAGATAACGGCCTGCCGGCCAAAGCCGACAAAATTCTGTCGGTCAGGACTTGACAAACGCTGGGCACATTGCCCCTTGGTGCAGACTTATGCACACAGGAAGCACCAGCGCCATGCGCAAAGCTTCCATGCAAAAATATTTTTCGTGCTTGAAGCCTCGGATGCAAGTCATTGATTTCATTGGCTTAATTTTTTGCCCTCGATTTGGGCAACGCATCGCAAGCCGCAGCCAGCCTGCGCGGGACGATGTCAAGTGGCACTTGTCCCCAAAGTTATCCACAGCGTATGTGGATAGGTCCAAAAATGACGATGAAACCGGGGCTTAGCCCGGTTTTTCAGGATTGACTTTAAGTTCGTGGAACAACGCCTGCTCCAGGTGGCGCTCGATACGCCCCTGCATACCGTCTTCGATTACCGCTGGCAGCCGGCCACGCCGGAGGAGCCCATGCCGGCCATCGGCCAGCTGGTGGTGGTGCCGTTCGGCCGCCGCGAAGCCGTGGGTGTGGTCGTTGGCCATGCGGATCAGACCGACTTGCAGGCCGACAAGATCAAGGACGTCATTGCCGTGCGCCACCAGTTGCCGCCGATGTCGGCGCACTGGCTGGCGCTGTGCGGCTTCGCGGCCGACTACTACCAGCGCCCGCTGGGCGAGGTGATGCTGCCGGGGCTGCCCAAGAACCTGCGCGCCCTGACCACCGTGGCGCTGGACAAGGCGCTCAAGGCCCTGGGCCGTCTGGTCGCGCCCAAGAAGACCAAGGCGCGCCGCAAGACCCGCGCCGAGGCTGAAGCGATCACCGCCGAAGCAGCAGAACCCGGCCTGCAGGCTGCACCCGATCCGCTTGAGCTGGGGGAGGCACCGCCCCTGAACCCGGCCCAGCAGCAGGCCGTGGACGCCATCGCCGGTGCCACGGGATTCGCGCCGTTGCTGCTGTACGGCGTCACCGGCAGCGGCAAGACCGAGGTCTACCTGCAAGCCGCCGCCGCCATCCTGCGCCGTGCGGCCGATGAGGCGGCACAGGGCAACAAGGAACAGCAGACCCAGACGGCCGACCCTGGCCAGCCCGCGCCGGCCCCCGCGCAGATCCTGGTGCTGGTGCCCGAAATCAACCTGACCCCGCAACTGGAAGGCAACATCCGCGCACGCTTCCCGCACCTGAACGTGGTGGCGCTGCACAGCGGACTGGCCGAGGGCGAGCGCGCCCGCAACTGGCTGGCCGCGCACCTGGGCCAGGCCCACATCGTGCTGGGCACGCGGCTGGCGATCCTGTCTTCGCTGCCATCCCTGAAGCTCATCGTCATCGACGAGGAACACGATCCCTCCTACAAGCAGCAGGAAGGCCTGCGCTATTCCGCGCGCGACCTCGCGGTGTGGCGGGCGCACCAGCTCGGCATTCCCGTGGTGCTGGGCTCGGCCACGCCCTCGCTGGAAACCTGGCATCACGCCCAGGCCGGCCGTTATCGCCGCCTGGAGCTGCGCCAGCGCGCAGCCCAGCAGGCGGTGCTGCCCACCGTCAAGGTGATCGACATGGAGCGCGACAAGCCCGTCGATGGCCTCACCGCCGGCCTGATCGCCGCCGTGCGCAAGCGCCTGGAGCAGGGCGAACAGTCTCTGCTGTTCCTGAACCGCCGCGGCTATGCGCCGGTACTGGCTTGCGATGCCTGCGGCTGGATCAGCAACTGCATGCGCTGCGATGCCTTCATGGTGGTGCACCGGCCCGAGCGCCGCCTGCGCTGCCACCATTGCAGCCTGGAACTGGCCATCCCGCGCGCCTGCCCGACCTGCGGCAACGTCGACCTGCAGCCGCTGGGGCGCGGTACCCAGCGGGTGGAGGAGGGATTGGGAGCGATTTTCCCCGGCGCGCGCGTGTTGCGCATCGATGCCGATTCGACCCGCCTGAAGGGTTCGGCCCAGAGCGCCTTCGACAGCGTGCACCGGGGCGAGGTGGATATCCTGGTCGGCACCCAGATGGTGGCCAAGGGACACGACTTCAAAAAACTCACGCTGGTGGGCGTGCTCAATCCCGATACGGCGCTGTTCTCGCACGACTACCGCGCCAGTGAACGGCTCTTTGCCCAGTTGATGCAGGTGGCCGGCCGCGCCGGACGGGCCGGGCTGTCCGCCGATGGCAGCTCGGGCGAGGTGCTGATCCAGACCCGCTATCCGCATCACCCGCTGTACCAGGCCGTGATGCGCCATGACTACGACGGCTTTGCCGGCGACCTGCTGGACGAGCGCCGCCAGGCCCATTTCCCGCCCTTCATGTACCAGGCCCTGCTGCGCGCCGAGGCGCGCGAGCTGGAGACGGCCATGGCTTTCCTGAAGGAGGCCGCCGCTTTATTAGACGCCCCCGCCATCACCATCAACGAACCGATTCCCATGACCATGATGCGGGTGGCCAACGTGGAGCGGGCGCAGTTGCTCATTGAATGTCCCTCACGCCCGGCGCTGCAAGGCTTCCTCAAGCACTGGCTGGCCGAGTTGCGGCAACTGAAGACGCGGGTGCGCTGGTCGCTTGAGGTCGATCCGGTCGATATATGAAGGCAGCCCGGCAGCAGGCGGGCCCCCGGCGCATCCTGAAATGCCGGGTGAAGTTTGTTGCAAAATTGACCTAAGCGCGTCCAAGCGCGGCTGCACGCTTTGTTGTGATTGCGCCATCTTTATGGAACAGAGAGCTTGCCCGTGTGCAAGCTGCTTGCTCGGGCAGCCTACATGGTGCGCCTAGCCGGTATAATCTCGGCTGCTCAACCAATTGCAAGCGATCCCTCCGCGCGGCGCAGCCTGCCAGACCAGCGCCTCGGCCGCTTCCGCTTTACCCCTCATTCCCATGCTCGCACAACAGAAACAACGCATCTCCGACCTGTTCTCGTCCGCCTTGCAGCCGCTGCTGGCTGATAGCGGCCTGACCCCGACCATCACCCTGGAGCGTCCGCGCGATGCCTCGCACGGCGACATCGCCTGCAACATCGCCATGCAGCTGGCCAAGCCGCTCAAGAAGAATCCGCGCGAACTGGCGCAAGCCATCGTGGCCGCCGTCATGGCCGACCCGGCGCGTGAAGGCCTGGTGGAGTCGGTCGAGATCGCCGGCCCCGGCTTCATCAACCTGCGCGTGGCGGCTGCCGCCAAGCAGGCGGTGGTCAAGGTGATCCACGAACAGGGCGAGGCCTTCGGCCGTGGCAGCCTGGGCGCTGGCAAGAAGGTGCTGGTCGAGTTCGTCTCGGCCAACCCCACCGGTCCGCTGCACGTGGGTCATGGCCGCCAAGGCGCGCTGGGTGATGCGCTGTCCTCGCTGCTGGAAGCCCAGGGCTATGACGTGCTGCGCGAGTTCTACTACAACGATGCCGGCGTGCAGATCGCCACGCTGGCCACCTCGGTGCAGGCGCGTGCGCGCGGCTTCAAGCCGGGTGACGCCGAGTGGCCCGAGTCGGCCTACAACGGCGACTACATCGCCGACATCGCCCGCGACTTCCTCGACAAGAAGACCGTCTCGGCCAGCGATGGCGAACCCGTCACCGGCAGCGGCGATGTGGAAGACATGGAATCGATCCGCCGCTTCGCCGTGGCCTACCTGCGCCACGAGCAGGATCTGGATCTGCAGGCCTTCGGCGTGAAGTTCGACAATTACTACCTGGAGTCCTCGCTCTACGCCGACGGCAAGGTGGCCGCCGCCGTGGAGGCGCTCATTGCCGCCGGCAAGACCTACGAGCAGGATGGCGCGCTCTGGCTGCGCACCACCGACTATGGCGACGACAAGGATCGCGTCATGAAAAAGACCGACGGCACCTACACCTACTTCGTGCCCGACGTCGCCTATCACATCAACAAGTGGCAACGTGGCTACGGCAAGGTCATCAACATCCAGGGCAGCGACCACCACGGCACCATCGCCCGCGTGCGCGCCGGCCTGCAGGCTGCCGGCGTGGGTATCCCGCAGGGCTATCCCGACTACGTGCTGCACAAGATGGTCACCGTCATGCGCAATGGCGAAGAGGTCAAGATCTCCAAGCGCGCCGGTTCCTATGTCACCCTGCGCGACCTGATCGAATGGTCGGCCGGCGAAGCGGTCGAGGGCCAGGAACGTGATCTCACGCGCGGCCGCGATGCGGTGCGCTTCTTCCTGATCTCGCGCAAGGCCGATACCGAGTTCGTCTTCGACGTCGACCTGGCGCTGGCGCAGTCCGATGAAAATCCGGTCTACTACGTCCAGTACGCCCATGCCCGCATCTGCACCGTGCTGGGCAAGTCGGGCGTGGATGAAGAAGCGCTCAAGACCACGGCCGACCTGTCGCTGCTGACCGCCCCGCGCGAAGCGTCGCTGCTGGCCAAGCTGGCCGAGTATCCGGACATGCTGGCCCATGCCCTGCAGGAACTGGGACCGCACCAGGTGGCCTTCTACCTGCGCGATCTGGCAGGCGAACTGCATAGCTACTACAATGCGGAACGCGTGCTGGTCGACGATGTCCCAACCAGGTCTGCACGCCTGGCGCTGTTGTCCGCCACCCGCCAGGTGCTGCGCAACGGCCTGGCATTGTTGGGCGTATCGGCTCCGGCCAGAATGTAAAACAAGCAGCTAAAGAGAAACGTGAAACCGTTGAACGCGAAATATCACAAGCAGGCCGGCGGTACGCTGCTCGGCCTGATCCTGGGTTTGATCGTCGGCCTTGGGATCGCCGTGGGTGTGGCACTGATGATCACCAAGTCGCCCATCCCCTTCGTCAACAAGGTGACGCGCCCCGAGCGCGCCGACCCGACACCGGCCCAGGCGGCCGATCCCAACCGTCCGCTCTACGGCAACCGCGACATCGCCCGCGAAGCAGCGCGCGACCAGCAGCAGTCGCAGACGCCGGTGCCGCCCAATACCGCTGCTGCGCAGCCGGTGCCGCCGGTAGCGCCGACAACGCAGGCCAGCCCGGCCACGCCGGCACCGTCCAAGTCCGACAGCAAGACGGCTGACGCCAAGCCCTCGGCCACCACGCCTGCGACCCCGGCCGCGAAGAACGACACCAACGACGACAAGTGGACTTACTTCCTGCAGACCGGTGCCTTCCGCGACCAGGCCGATGCCGAAAGTGCCCGCGCCAAGCTGGCCCTGCTGGGCTTCGAGGCCAAGGTCACCGAGCGCACGGCAGACAGTGGCGTGCTTTACCGCGTGCGCATCGGTCCCTTCGAGCATGCGGAGTCGATGAACCGCACGCGCAGCAAGCTGTCCGATAACGGGGTCGATGCCGCCATCGTGCGCATCCCCAAATAAACAGATCGCACCGTGGATGCCGGCGGCAGGGGATCACCGACCGGCACGACGGGCTTGGAACGGCCCCAGGCCGATTCCGCCGACTATCCATCAGAGAGGGTAATACCATGCGTTTCCATCAAAAGCTGCTGGCTGCGGTCAGCTTCGGCGTACTGGCTTTCACCGCCAGCGTTGGCGCTTCGGCCTCGCCGGCCAATCCGCAAGTGGGCAGCGACTACCGTGTGCTGGAGCAGGCCCAGCCGACCGACTCCGGCAACAAGGTCGAAGTCACCGAGTTCTTCTGGTTCGACTGCCCGCACTGCGCGGCCTGGGATCCGTCGCTGACGGCGTGGGTCAAGAAGCAGGGCGACAAGATCAGCTTCAAGAAGGTGCCGGTGGCCTTCCGCGACAGCTTCGTGCCGCAGCAGAAGCTCTACTACACGCTGGAAGCCATGGGCAAGGCCGATGAGCTGACCCCCAAGATCTTCCAGGCCATCCACGTGGAAAACCAGCGCATCAACACCGACAAGACCATCCTGGCCTACATCGAGAAGATCGGCCTGGACAAGCAGAAATTCCTCGACCTGTACAATTCCTTCGGCGTGCAGACCAAGGCCCGCCGCGCGGCCCAGCTGCAGGAAGCCTACAAGGTCGACGGCGTGCCCATGATCGCCATTGATGGCCGTTATGTGACCTCGCCGGCCGTGGTCGGCGTGGCCCTGGCCAACCAGCCGGAATCGATGCAGCAAGCCGCCGCCCTGCAGGTGATGGATCACCTGGTGGCCAAGGTGGCTGCTGAAAAGGCCGCTGGCAGCACCCCCGCGAAAAAGAAATAAGCTTCACCCGTTCCACACGGTCCGCGTCCGCAAGGCCGCGGACCGTTGTCATTTGGGCAGCAGAAATTACCTAAACCTTCATCTCACCTCAGGAGCAGGCATGGCCAACCCTCTCGTCGTTGCAGCCCAGGAACGCGTGTTCCTGACCGGCGCCTCCAGCGGTATCGGCATGGCCCTGGCGCAAGCCTACGCCCGCCGTGGTGCCATCCTCGGCCTGGTCGCGCGCCGCACGGCCGAGCTGGAAGCCCTGCGCGCCAGCCTGCCGCATCCGGAGCGGCATCGCGTCTATGCCCTTGACGTGACTGACCACACGGCCCTGGCGGCCGCAGCCGAAGCCTTCCTGGCCGAATTCGGCGGGGCTGACGTGGTCATTGCCAACGCCGGCATCTCGCAAGGCACGCTGACCGAATACCAGGAAGACCTGCCGGCCTTCGAACGCATCCTGGCCGTCAACGTCACGGCCACCTTTGCCACCTTCACGCCCTTCGTGGCCCGCATGAAGGCCGCGCCGCCCGCGCAGCGCAATCGCTGCCGCCTGGTCGGCATCGGCAGCGTGGCCGGCATTCGCGGCCTGCCGGGGGCGGGGGCCTACAGCGCCTCCAAGTCGGCCGTCATCAGCTACTGCGAATCGCTGCGGGTGGAGCTGCGCTCTTCGGGCATCAAGGTCGTGACCATTGCGCCGGGCTACATCGATACCCCGATGACCCGCGTGAATACCTATCCCATGCCCTTCCTGATGCCGGTGGAGCGCTTTGCCGAGCGTGCCGTCGAGAGCATCGCCGAGGGCGTGAGCTATCGCGTCATCCCGTGGCAGATGGGGGTGGTGGCCAAGCTGCTGCGGCTGCTGCCGAACTGGCTGTACGATATCGCCTTCGCCCGCGCGCCCCACAAGAAACGCAATCTGTAAATCTGGCGGCTGCGGCCGCCCCTGGAGTTTTTCATGAAGATCATTTTTGCCGGCACGCCGGAATTCGCCGCCGTCGCGCTCGAAGCGCTGTACGCTGCCGGTCACGAGATCACGCTGGTGCTGACCCAGCCCGACCGCCCCGCCGGACGCGGCATGCAGCTGCAGGCCTCGCCCGTGAAGCAGTGCGCGATCAAGCACGGCACGCCCGTGGCGCAGCCTGTCTCCCTGCGCCTGAACGGCAAGTATCCGG
This sequence comes from Herbaspirillum huttiense, assembly GCF_004367745.1. Lineage (GTDB taxonomy): Bacteria > Pseudomonadota > Gammaproteobacteria > Burkholderiales > Burkholderiaceae_D > Herbaspirillum > Herbaspirillum huttiense. Next base: position 5,026,530 of record NZ_CP037993.1, on the reverse strand, counting down.
ACGTGGCCCAGGAAGCCCACGCGCTGCTGCAATCGACCCCGCACGACGTGATGGTGGTGGCCGCCTACGGCCTGATCCTGCCGCGCAGCGTGCTCGACATCCCGCGCCTTGGCTGCATCAACATCCACGGCTCGCTGCTGCCGCGCTGGCGCGGTGCCGCCCCCATCCATCGCGCCATCGAGGCCGGTGACGCCGAGACCGGCATCACCATCATGCAGATGGAAGAGGGCCTCGACACCGGCCCCATGATGCTCATCGAAAGCGTCCCCATTGCCGAAGACGACACCACCGGCACCCTGCATGACAAGCTGGCCGCGCTGGGCGGCAAGATGATCGTGGAAGCGATTGCGAGGCTGGAACAGGGCACGCTGCCGGCCACGCCGCAGCCGGAAGAGGGCGCCAACTACGCCGCCAAGATCGCCAAGGAAGAGGCCGCGCTCGACTTCACCCAGAGTGCCGGGCAACTGGCTCGCCGCATCCGCGCCTTCAATCCCTTCCCCGGCGCGACGGGCCGCTTCGGCGATACCGTGGTCAAGCTGTGGCAGGCGCGTCCGGTCAAGGTGGCGCAGCAGGGCGAGCCGGGACAGGTACTGTCGGCCGATGCCCAGGCCGGCATCGTGGTGGCTTGCGGTGAAGGCGCATTGCTGCTGACGGAACTGCAGAAGCCGGGCGGCAAGCGCCTGCCGGCGGCAGAATTCCTGAAGGGCTTCCCGCTGGAAGGCGGCCGCTTCGCCTGAGCGCTGCGACCACCTTCAGGCAGGCATGAGGACTTTGGTTCAGGCGCGAACTAAGTCCTCCCGTCGCGCCTGAACGCCTGCACGAATCAACGCGCCTGTTCTTCCTCGAACTGTCTGAGCACCAGCGGCAGATGCCGCCAGAACAGTTCCTCGCCCAGATGCACGCGCGCCTGCCAGTCATCGGCCGCATCGTCATCGGCCCCATCGGTGATGAACTTGAAAGCCCGCCACGGCAAGCCAAAGTGCCGGCACACGCGGGCGATGGCAAACAATTCCATATCCACCAGATCGACCTTCTGTTCCAGCAGCCAGTCATCGGCCGCCGTCACGAAGCTGTCGCCGGTGCCGCACAGCACGCCGGGATAGCCGGACTCCAGGCGTGCCGGCTGTTGCTCCTGGTTCATCAATGGCGTCACTCCACGCGGTGCCAGCGGCATGGCCGCCATGTCGCGCTGGATGACGGCCGCCACTTCCAGCAGCCCGTCGTGCGCCGGATCGATCTTGCCGGCCGTGCCGAAATTGATGAGTGCGCGCGGGCGATGGGTCAGGATGGCCTGGGTCGCATGCAGGGCGGCATTGACCTTGCCCACGCCGCAATAGACCACCTGGACCCCCGCCGGCGCGGCGGCGGCATCGAGTTCATTTTCCAGGGCGGTCAGAATGAGGATGGGCGGGTGATCGGGCATGGCTGTAAATAGTTAACATTCTGCAACTAAGCCCCGCCCGCAAAGCCTGCCGGGAGGCGGGGGAAGGGTACTTTGGCGTATAATCGGGTTCACTTTTTGCCTGACGAACCGGTCCTTTTCTGGCCGGTTTTTTTATCCGCAGCGCGCTCGCGTGCGGGATCAGGCCTCGCATTGTTGCCGTTACCAGAGAAAAACGCCAGATGAAGCCAAACGAACTGTGCCAGACCGAATTGCTGCTGCGCGACCTGATGTCGCAGCGCATCCTCATCCTTGATGGCGCCATGGGCACCATGATCCAGCGCTACAAGCTGACCGAAGAGGATTACCGCGGCCAGCGTTTCGCCGGCTTCAGCGTTCCCGGCAAGGAGCTGTTCGTCAAGGGCAACAACGAACTGCTCTCGCTGACCCAGCCGCACATCATCCAGGAAATCCACGAGCAATACCTGGCCGCCGGTGCCGACCTGATCGAGACCAATACCTTCGGCGCCACCAGCGTGGCCCAGGACGATTACCACATGGCGCACCTGGTCTACGAGATGAACGTGGAATCGGCGCGCCTGGCGCGCGCCGCCTGCGACAAGTACTCGACCCCGGACAAGCCGCGCTTCGTGGCCGGCGCCCTCGGCCCCACGCCCAAGACCGCTTCCATCTCGCCGGACGTCAACGACCCGGCCGCGCGCAACGTCAGCTTCGATCAGCTGGTGGCAGCCTACCTGGAACAGACCCGTGCTTTGGTCGAAGGTGGTGCCGACGTGCTGCTGGTTGAGACCATCTTCGATACGCTCAACTGCAAGGCGGCTTTGTTCGCCATTGATACTTTCTTCGAAGAGAGTGGCAAGCGCCTGCCCATCATGATCTCGGGCACCGTGACGGACGCCTCCGGACGCATCCTGTCGGGCCAGACCGTGACGGCCTTCTGGAACTCCATCCGCCATGCGCGCCCGCTGACCGTGGGCCTGAACTGTGCGCTCGGTGCGGCCCTGATGCGCCCCTATGCGGAAGAGCTGTCCAAGATCGCCGACACCTACGTCTGCATCTACCCCAACGCCGGCCTGCCCAATCCGATGAGCGATACCGGCTTCGATGAAACCCCGGACGTCACCTCGGCCCTGTTGAAGGAATTCGCCGAGAGCGGTTTCGTCAACGTCGCCGGTGGCTGCTGCGGCACCACGCCGCCGCACATCAAGGCCATTGCCGAGACGGTGGCCACCATCGCCCCGCGCAAGCTGCCCGAGCCCACGCACGAGATGCGCCTGTCGGGCCTGGAACCCTTCACCATCAATGACCAGTCGCTCTACGTGAACGTCGGCGAGCGCACCAACGTCACCGGTTCCAAGGCTTTCGCCCGCCTGATCCTGAACGAACAATACGACGAGGCCCTGGCAGTGGCCCGCCAGCAGGTCGAGAACGGCGCGCAGATCATCGACATCAACATGGATGAGGCGATGCTCGATTCGGTCGCCGCCATGACGCGCTTCCTCAACCTGATTGCCTCCGAGCCGGACATCGCGCGCGTGCCCATCATGATCGACTCCTCCAAGTGGGAGGTCATCGAAGCGGGCCTGAAGTGCGTGCAGGGCAAGTCCATCGTCAACTCCATCTCGATGAAGGAAGGCGAGGAGAAATTTCTGCGCGAAGCCAAGCTTTGCCGCCGCTATGGCGCCGCCGTCATCGTCATGGCCTTCGACGAAGTGGGCCAGGCCGATACCTTCGCCCGCAAGATCGAGATCTGCGAACGCGCCTATCGCCTGCTGGTGGACAAGCTGGACTTCCCGCCCGAAGACATCATCTTCGACCCCAACATCTTTGCGGTCGCAACAGGCATCGAGGAACACAACAACTACGCGGTCGACTTCATCGAAGCCACCCGCTGGATCCACCAGAACCTGCCCTACGCCAAGATCAGCGGCGGTGTTTCCAACGTGTCCTTCAGCTTCCGCGGCAACGACCCGGCGCGCGAAGCGATCCATACCGTTTTCCTGTATCACGCCATCAAGGCCGGCATGACCATGGGCATCGTCAATGCCGGCATGATCGGCGTCTATGACGACCTGCCGGCCGAGCTGCGCGAGCGCGTGGAAGACGTGGTCCTGAACCGCCGCGAAGACGCCACCGAGCGCATGATCGAATACGCGGCCACGCTCAAGGCCGGCGACAAGAAGGAAGAAGCCACCCTGGAATGGCGCAACCTGCCGGTGGCCAAGCGCCTCTCGCATGCGCTGGTACACGGCATCACGCAGTGGATCGTGGAAGACACCGAAGAGGTGCGCCAGCAGGTCGCCGCCGATGGCGGCCGTCCCATCCACGTGATCGAAGGTCCGCTGATGGATGGCATGAACGTGGTCGGTGACCTGTTCGGCCAGGGCAAGATGTTCCTGCCGCAGGTGGTCAAGTCGGCACGCGTGATGAAGCAGGCCGTGGCGCACCTGATCCCCTTCATCGAAGAAGAGAAGCGCCAGCTCGAAATCGCCACCGGTGAAGTCGCCAAGCCCAAGGGCAAGATCGTCATTGCCACCGTCAAGGGCGACGTGCACGACATCGGCAAGAACATCGTCACCGTCGTCCTCCAGTGCAACAACTTCGAGGTCGTCAACATGGGCGTGATGGTGCCCTGCGCCGAGATCCTGGCCAAGGCCAAGGAAGAGAAGGCCGACATCATCGGCCTCTCCGGCCTGATCACGCCCTCGCTGGAAGAGATGGCCTACGTCGCCAAGGAAATGCAGCGCGATCCGTATTTCGCCGGCCTGAAGATGCCGCTGATGATCGGCGGCGCCACGACCTCGCGCGCCCACACGGCCGTCAAGATCGCCCCCAACTACGAAGGCCCGGTGGTCTACGTGCCGGATGCTTCGCGCGCCGTGTCGGTGGCACAGTCGCTGCTGGCCGACGAGCAGAAGACGCAGTACGTGGCCGACCTCAACGCCGACTACGAACGCATCCGCGAACAGCACGCCAGCAAGAAGGCCGCGCCCATGCTGCCGCTGGCAGCGGCCCGCGCCAACAAGACCAAGCTGGAATTCGCACCGGTCAAGCCCAAGTTCATCGGCCGCCGCCTGTTCAAGAATGTGGACCTGGGTTTGCTGGCCAACTACATCGACTGGGGTCCGTTCTTCCAGACCTGGGACCTGGCCGGTCCTTATCCTGCGATCCTCACCGATGAAGTCGTGGGCGAAGCGGCGACCAAGGTCTTCCAGGAAGCCCAGGCCATGCTGAAGAAGATCATCGATGGCCGCTGGCTCACCGCCAATGGCGTCATCTCGCTGCTGCCAGCCAACACTGTCAACGACGACGACATCGAGATCTACACCGACGACAGCCGCAGCCAGGTCGCCTTCACCTATTACGGCCTGCGCCAGCAGACCGAGAAGCCGGTGGTGGATGGCGTGGCGCGTCCCAACCAGTGCCTGTCGGACTTCATCGCACCCAAGGCATCGGGCGTGCAGGATTACATCGGCATGTTTGCCGTGACCGCTGGCCTGGGTATCGAGAAATACGAAAAGCGCTTCGAGGATGCGCACGACGATTACTCGTCGATCATGCTCAAGGCCCTGGCCGACCGCCTGGCCGAAGCCTTTGCCGAGTACCTGCATGAGCGCGTGCGCAAGGACCTGTGGGGCTATGCGGCCGATGAGAACCTGAGCAGCACCGATCTCATCAAGGAAAAATATCTCGGCATCCGTCCCGCCCCCGGCTATCCGGCTTGCCCGGAGCACACCGTCAAGGCTGAGGCTTTCCGCGTCATGCAGTGCGACGAGATCGGCATGCAGTTGACCGAGTCTTACGCCATGTTCCCCGGTGCTTCGGTGTCGGGCTTCTACTTCGCGCATCCGCAGTCGAAGTACTTCGTGGTCGGCAAGATCGGCGACGACCAGGTGGTGGATATGGCGGAGCGCCGCCATGTGGCGAAGGAAGAGGTGGAGCGCTGGCTGGCGCCGAACCTGTAAATGATTTACGGAATTGCCGTCCGGCCTGATGCCGGACGGTTAGTTTCATTTCCGGACTTTTGCCGCGGGTTCTTGTATTCCGTCGCCGTCCTGCTATCATCCACGCCCGCCGTTCCGTAGCCCTGCTTTTGCCATGATCGATTCCGCTGACCACGTCACCCATGCACTGCCCGTGACCGTGGCCACGCGCCTGCACTTCACCGACGGCAAGACGCGCGCCATCTTCACGGTGGACCTGGTGCAGGATCTGCTGGGTGACTGGGTACTCACGCAAGCCTGGGACGGTATCGAAGGCCGCAGCGCCGTGCGCCGGGTAGTGGTGGCCGGGCATGAGGAAGGCTTGCGGATGCTGCAGAAGATTGCGCGGCACAAGGAGCGACTGGGGTTTCGGCCGGTGCATCTTTATCACGTGGGCTGAGGCCGCCTGCCTTGCTTGCTGATCGCCGTTCGCGCCCTGGTGGCCCGGACGGCTTTTTTATGGGCACTCGTTGGGTTGGCGGGGCGGTACTTGATAGTTTGAGCCTTCTTGTAGTTCGTTCGCGAGATGCAGTGCATCTCCAGTCGGAGGGCCAACTGCTCCTTTGGCACGACTGCTCACTTCCGATTAGTGCGGTCGTTCGAGGCATTATAATATTTGCCTTTGCGCACGGATTGAGCGCGGCCTTCAATGACGCTTCTTCGGGTGTGGCAAGATAGTGCGACCAGCTCTTTACACGACTCGGCAACACTCGTTATTCAACTGCCAGGATCAATGACTCTCGTGTATCGCCACGGCGAGTGTGACTGTTGAAATTCACTCGATGTGCGGCTCAAAGGCGTCGCTTGGCAAAGTCAGGTTGCTGTTGGTCGCCTTTGAACTGAAGCGGAATGTGGCATCAACGGTCCTAAGTTTTACGTCGGCGACAGACACTTCTCAGATCAGGTAACCCATGTACATCAACCGAATCGACTTGCAAAATTTCCGCACCTTCCGACGCGCAAGCGTGCAGTTTCTGCACAGCGATCTGAACCTCAAGCAGCTCGGCTTACCAAAGCCTCGCTTTCCCAATGTAAATCTCCTACTTGGAAATAATGGCGCAGGCAAGACCACTCTCTTGAAGGCAATAGCGCTTGCATGTCTTGGTCCGGCTGTGGGTAAGTCGGGGATCTATCCTTATCGTCTTGTCAGGCAGGAACCCATCAAACAAGCAGGAGCCGGCCATTCGCATCGTGCCAGGTCTTTTCGAGGAAAGGCTGAAGATGAGGTGCCGCCACTCCAAGCGATGATTCAGGCGACGTTCACTGCTCATGCGCAAGATCGGGTACCTAAAGAGACTTGGCAACTTGCCTCGGAAGTGAGGCTGCGTCGGATCAGTGACTTTGAGGATATAGAATGGTCGCTCGATCATTACGAGGCTTGGGAGCCGATCTTCAGTGCAGAGACGGACGCGCTTTTCTTTGTCGGTTATGGTGCCACTCGGCGTGTCGAGCAGAAAGAACGATACGACCCAGGTAGCCGCACCAGCCGATCCTTTGCACGCGCCCTAAGGGTCCAAAGCCTCTTCGAGGACTCATACTCATTGGTGCCTCTAAACAGTTGGCTGCCGGACTATCAGCACAAGAATCCAGGACGCTTCTCACAGGTAGTTACACTATTGAACAAACTCGTGGGAGCGGGGCACTATCGCTTCACTGGTGAAATGGAGCAGGGTGAATATCTCTTCGAACAAAAAGGTCTTGGTGTTCCGTTTCCAGCTCTGTCTGACGGCTATCGTGCATTTCTCGGATGGGTTGGCGACTTGCTATATCACATTTGCATGACCTGCCCCAGTGGCAAGAAGCTGATCGAGAACTGCGGGATAGTGATGATTGATGAGATTGACCTGCACCTGCATCCTGAGTGGCAGATGAAGCTGCTTCCTACCTTGTCCAAAGCCTTGCCAAAAATCCAGTTCATCGTTACCTCGCACAGCCCCTTGATTGTTGGTTCCCTCGAGTGGATGAACATCCTTACCATGCAGCCGGACCGCGGCCAGGCCTCAAAGGTGGAGCGTATCAAGCAACCGGTACATGGCTTGGATGCAGATCAGGTGCTGCTAACCGACTTCTTCGGGCTCAAGTCCACTCGCGCAGAGAGAAGAAAACGCGAAATCAAGAATTTGAGCCTGCTTGCCAGCAAAGGGGATACGGCTGCCGCGATGGCGCTGCTGAGGGAGATGTCACGTGGCGCGGAGAGTACCAAATGATCGGCTATAAGATCTCCTACAAGGACCTGAAAGCAAGGGTAGATGCTCATTCCCCAAGCTGGATGGCAAGGGCCAGCACACGGACCGCTGGTTTCATTAGCGCTGGTAAATATGAAGAAACCGCTAGCATATGGTCGGAAATCAAGTCCGTTTATATGCGCTTGCAGGGAGAGGGTAAGTGTATTTTCTGTGAGCGCAAGCTGGAAAGCGAACAGTATGGAAAGGGCGAGCAGGATGTGGAGCACTTCCGTCCCAAGGGCAGGGTGCGTGCATGGAAGGTTCCGGCGAGTTTGAAAGCGCAAGGAGTGAAAATTACAAACCCCGGGCTCGCGGCGAGCGGCTACTATCGGCTTCCCTATCATCTATTCAACTATGGTGTCGCCTGCAAGCCCTGCAACAGTGCGTTGAAGTCTGACTGCTTCCCGATCGCGAGAACATACGATTTCGATGGGGATGATCCTGATGCGCTTTTGTCTGAGCTACCACTTTTGATCTACCCGATCGGCGACTTCGACAATAATCCAGAAGATCTCATCGAATTCGCGGGTGCTTCCCCCCATCCAATCCAAGTCAGTGGATACGGCCGAGATCGAGCACAAACAACCATCGAGTTCTTTGCTCTTGCGGATACGGATGCTCGGAAGAATCTGTTTCGCGAACGCGCGATTATCCTCATAGCGCTATGGGGGCAGTTGGAGGCTGCCAAGAGTTCAACCAATACGAAGGCGGTTGAAGCAGTCAGAGCATTTCAGTCAGAAAACTCAGCGCACGCGAACTGTGCCAGATCCTTTGTTAGGTTGTACAAAGCGAACCGTTCTGCCGCAGAAGGGCACTTCAACGCTGCCTTGGATTTTGTGATTGCCTCTTCCTAGCCGCTTTGCTTCGGATCGCGGTCGGATTTAACTCAATCGTTTGAAAGCACATCGGTTTGCGTTCTTGGATTACGCTGAAAGCCGATTCACTTTCAGGGAAATTGGATCCGAAGTTGTCCATGTTTAGACCGCAATCCCGCTCATAAAGGTGAGGCGGAGAACGGCGTGATAAATTTGCTCCTACTTGGACTCATTCGACTCTGCTACATCAGCAACCACACCTCAAGATTTCCCGAGACACGCTACATTCGATCAGAGACGATAGAACCATCCTGTTCTAGCAGGAAACAACCGAGTTCGCTGCAGGAATTTTTTCCTGGTTCACCGGCTGGCCGCGAAAAGAGGCGGTCAAATCTCGTAGGCAAATACGAACGATGAATGATATGTTCTTGGAACTCTGGGTTGACCAGGCTATGAGGGGAGCGTCTGATCGCGATGACTGGAAAATGCGATTTATTGAAGCGCTTCGATTATCTCCGCTTACCTCGCCCTCTTCCTGACATGCATCTGCCCAAGATACAGAAGGTTAATTCTGCAGGAGGTCCGCAGCCGGCCAGAAGAGGACATGACCAAAATCATCCGAATGGGTGGTCTGATCTACGCAAACGTGGAAGGGCGAAATGATCGATGCAGAACAGGCGAAGACCTTGGTGCTTCGCTATCTTGACCGCTCCTCGGCTACCGAACCTTTTGCAATCCAGTCCTGTACGCTGTCTGAGCGGAGTGATTACTGGATCATCCGCGCCAATAGTGAGGCGTATGTCGTCCGAGGGATACTGGAACGTTGCTATGTTGGGGTTAATGCCTACCTGGTCGATACGGTTTCCGGTGAGATCGACCGCGTTGGCAGCTCGTGCAGCGTGGATGATTATCTTCAGGACATGTACGATGCTGCTGCGGCCGGTGCTATGTATTACGTATTGGGCCCTGCATTTGGGAAGGATGACAAGCGCGCGATTATTCGGCTACGACAAAAGATCGAATGCTCGTTGCAGCAAGCAATGAAGCTCGTTTCGTCGGAGTCATCTCACTGGCTTACTGGCCGGCGACGAACGCTTTGCCTGATGCAAGCCATGTTGCTTCGCGAAGGGATTGAAACAAACATCCAACTTTGGGATAGCGCGCTATCCGCAGAATTCGTCAACGAGTCCATTTGGTATTGGGATCAATTGAAGGCAGTTTTAAAACGTGCAGCGGAGAAATGAATTCCTGATAGTCCAAACGCTGGACCAAATAGTCTGCCCTGCAGCAAATTCTGGAAACGTGCCCGAGAGCGGTTGAGGGGCGAACGTTATTGCGGCTGGGATGACCTATATTGCGGTAGTTGCCTTCGGTGTCTCATTTGCAATAACTTGTTCTTGGCGCGTTCGCGTTCGCGTTCGCGTCCGCAATCGGCGGAAATTCAAGCAATCACGAAAATTCAAAATGAAAATTTACTCGGCAATTTTTTTTCTCCTGTTATTTCTGTTGAACTGCGCTCATGCGCAGCTCCCCCGCGATTGCAGCGATGCCTCACAAAAGTTGCTGGAGGCAGAAGTTCAGCAAGGGAATCCCAAGGCCCAATATTTGTTGGGCACTCAGCTTTTGACGGGGCAATGTGGAAGAAAAGATAGTGATGAAGGCGTCAAGCTGGAAACCAAGTCGGCCGAGAGTGGATATCCGCCCGCAATCCATATCCTTGGTGTCATTCTTCGCAAAGAGCGCAGCATCCAGGAAGCTGTTCCGTTTTTCCTTGGTGCCGCACAAAAAGGCTTCCGTTTAGCTGAAGTTGACCTTGCGTTCGCTTATGGCGAAGGCTCTCCGATCAAGAATCTACCACTGTCCTACGCATGGTTCTCTGTCGCGGAAAGTCATGAAGAAAAAGCAGAGCTAAAACAATTTCTCGCATCGAATTTAAAGATGCTGGCTGGAAAAATGGGTGACGCGGATATGGAAAAGGCAAACCAATTGAAGGAGAAGTTGCTCGCGGATTTTGGCTCCATCCCGCGATTTAAAGATGATCCATGAAATCTCCAGAGGCCCAATGTGAGCGACACTAAAAGTGCGGGATTACAGTCAGCCAGTGCTCCTGTTTTCGATGGCAGTGATTCCACTACTGTGGCTTGCTGTCACGATAGGCCGGGAATGGTCAACGAGCCATGACGATCGGCATTTGGTAAAACTTCTGCCTTTCGCTCGCAGAGACATCGGTGAAATCGCTTGATGGGACGCCTTGCCGAAGCAAGCCTGGGCATCTGCCTCGATTACTATCCCTATAAAAAAGATGAGAAACAAGGCTGATCGGACCAAGCTCATCGCCAGCAGTCAGCCAAGAAAAATTGCCAACCGAGAACAAGCGGGCGTTGCAGCGCCCCATTAAAAAAATGATCAGGAGACCCCCATGCCCCCATCCTCCCCCGCAAGCCCCGCACCCACCGACCCCCATCAGGTCGACTCCCCCTACGCCGTAATGCGCCTCTGCATCACCATGATCCTGATGGTCGTGGGCGCCAGCGGCATGTACGTGATCGCAGTGGTGCTGCCCTACGTGCAGGCGCATTACTACGTCGACCGGGGCCTGGCCTCGATGCCCTATACCCTCACCATGCTGGGCGTGGGCGTCGGTGGCCTGCTCATGGGCCGCATGGCCGACCGCTCCGGCATCACCCGGCCGATGATGCTGGGCGGGCTGTGCCTGGGCGGCGGTTTCCTCGCCGCTTCCTGGGCCCAGGACATCTGGACCTTCATGGCCGTGCATTGCATCCTCATCGGCCTGCTCGGGACCTCCGCCACCTTTTCTCCTCTGGTGGCCGATACCTCGCTGTGGTTCCGCAAGCGGCGCGGCATCGCCGTGGCGGTCTGCGCCAGCGGCAACTACCTGGGCGGCGCAATCTGGCCGCCCATCGTCCAGCATTTCGTCGACAACTACGGCTGGCAGGAAACCTATCGCGGTCTGGGCCTGATCTGCATCCTGGTCATGTGCCCGCTGGCCCTGCTCATGCGCGCCCGCCCGCCGGTGCAGGACAGCAGTGCAGCGACGCCCCGCGCCGGCGGCGGCCCGCGTCCCTTCGGCCTGGCACCGGGCTCCGCCCAGCTGCTGCTGTGCGTGGCCGGTGTCGCCTGTTGCGTGGCCATGGCCATGCCCCAGGTCCACATCGTGGCTTACTGCGGCGACCTCGGCTACGGCCCGGCACGCGGTGCCCAGATGCTCTCGCTGATGCTGGCCTGTGGCGTGGTCAGCCGCCTGGTCTCCGGGGCCATCTGCGACCGCATCGGCGGCCTGCGCACCCTGCTGCTGGGCTCGGCCCTGCAGGGCCTGTCGCTGCTGCTGTTCATCCCCTTCGACAGCCTGGCCTCGCTCTATCTCATCTCGGCCCTGTTCGGGCTGTTCCAGGGCGGCATCGTGCCGTCCTACGCCATCATCGTGCGCGAATACTTCCCCGCTGCTGAAGCCGGCCAGCGCGTGGGCGCGGTCATCATGGCCACCATGTTCGGCATGGCGCTGGGCGGCTGGATGTCCGGCAAGATCTTCGATCTCACCGGCAGCTATCACGCGGCCTTCGCCAATGGCATCGCCTGGAACCTGCTGAACCTGGGCATCGCCGTGCTGCTCTTCACCAGGGTGCGCGGCATGCGGTTGCGGGCCGCCTGAGAGAAGAGGGCACAACCGCGCAACGGCAGATGCGGCCGTGGTTGGCAGCGTAGCGGCTTTCAGCTACGCTGCCGGGTCAACCTTCAATGCCGATTATTCGCCGTTTATTTCTGATTGCGCCATGTTCATCCTTTTCCTCAAGGCGGTCGTCCTGATCCCGGTCACGCTCTTGCCCATCCTCAATCCCCTGGGCATCGCGCCGGTCTTCGCCAACCTGCTGGGCAACGTCAGCCGCAGCACCGAAAAGCGCATCGCGCGCCAGGTCGCCATCAATTGCTGGTTCATGCTGGTGGCGGCCATCTTCATCGGCTCGCACGTGCTGACCTTCTTCGGCATCTCGCTGCCCATCGTGCGCGTCGGCGGTGGCCTGCTGGTGGCGGTCTCGGGCTGGAAACTCCTCAACGACAACAGCCAGGACAGCTCCATCCCCACCCAAGTGGCCAAGACCTATGACGAAGACCTGCCCGACGACGAAATCAAGGCGCGCAGCTTCTATCCCATGAGCTTCCCTCTCACCGTCGGCCCCGGCACCATCGCCGCTTCCATCACGCTGGGCGCCAATACGCCGACCCGCCTGCTGGACTGGGTGATCTCGGTCGGCAGTGCCGCCCTGGGTGCCGCGCTCACGGCGCTGGTGATCTTCCTTTGCTACAACTATGCGCACAAGCTGGTGCACCTGATGGGGCGTCTGGGCACCATGGTGGTGTTGCGCCTGTCGGCGTTCATCCTGCTGTGTATCGGGATCCAGATCTTCTGGTCGGGGATGTCGGCGCTGCTGGCCGAGGCGGGGATCAGCGGCGTGTCGCCGTGACGGGAAGGAAGTAATTTCAGGAAATCTGATGCGGGATAGTTAGTTGCAATATGGAAATAACTAACTATTTCAGCCAGCCCAGCTCATCCAGTGCATCCTGCACCAGCTCCAGCCGCAACAGGGGATTGTCCAGCGCGAGCAGGCTCTGCTTGAGGTTGACGGAGATGGGCATCATCTCGGCCCAGCGGTTGGCCACCCAGCCGCAATCGTCCAGCCGGTAAGGTGCGGCGATGGGCACTTCACTGTCCGGCAGGCCCTGGCGCAATACCGATTGCAGCAGGTTGTCCAGTGCCTGCGAGGTATTGCGCAACTCCTCGGGGATCGTCACGGCACGGTCCGCTTCCATCATCTCCACCTGCGCGGTCCATAGTCCATGTTTCTGCTGCTCGGCCTGCACGATGCGGAAACGCTCGCTGCCCAGGCAGGCGATGCGCATGAGGCCGGGGGAGGGCGTGCTCCATTCCTGGATGCGCGCCAGCGTGCCCACGCCGACGAAGCGTTCGCTCTGGCCGGGCCGCCGCACTTCCGATCCTTCCGTCAGGGCCACCACGCCGAAGCTGCTGCCCTCGGCGATGCACTTGCCGATCATGTCCAGATAACGCACCTCGAAGATCTGCAGCGGCAGCCGCCCTTCCGGGAAGAGCGTGCTGGCCAGCGGAAACAGCGGGATGGTTTGGGCCGAGATCGGCGGGCGCGGGGTAGCGGGGGCGGCGGGCATGGTCACTCCTGGCAGCGGTCACTCACGAACGCAGAGCATACCGGTTCTCGGCTACGCATTCATAGCGCTGCACGATGTAGCCGTTGTCGTCCACGCTTTCCAGATAGACGTCGAACTGCCACAGCCGCGCCATGTGGCGCAGCACCTCGTTGGTACTGTCGCCCAGCGAGCGGCCGTCACTGCGGAAGTGGCGCAGCGTCAGGCTGCGGTTGCCGCGCGTGTTGACCGACCAGACCTGGATGTTGGGCTCGCGGTGGTTGATGTCGTACTGCCGGGACAGGGCCTGGCGCACGTACTGGAAGCCGCGTTCGTTGTGGATGGCCGAGACCTCGATCTCGCTGCGCGCCTCGTCATCGAGCACGGCGAACATGCGCATGTCGCGCATGAGCTTGGGCGAGAGATATTGCGCGATGAAACTCTCGTCCTTGTAGTTGCGCATCACGTATTGCAGGGTATCGAGCCAGTTGCGCCCGGCGATGTCGGGGAACCACTCGCGGTCTTCATTGGTAGGGTTCTCGCAGATGCGGCGGATGTCGCTCATCATCGAGAAGCCCAGTGCATACGGATTGATGCCGTTGTAATACGGCTTGGTGATGGGCGGCTGGAACACCACATTGCTGTGCGAATGCAGGAATTCCATCATGAAGCCATCGGTCAGGCGGCCCTGGTCATAGAGCGTATTCAACAGCGTGTAATGCCAGAAGGTGGCCCAGCCCTCGTTCATCACCTGGGTTTGGCGCTGGGGATAGAAATACTGCCCGACCTTGCGCACAATGCGGATCACCTCGCGTTCCCAGGGCTCCAGCAGGGGCGCGTTCTTCTCGGCGAAATACAGCAGGTTCTCTTGTGGTTCGGAGGGGAAGCGGCCTTCCACGGCTGCGGCGGCCGTTTCCTTTTTGGCCGGCAGGGTGCGCCACAGTTCGTTGACCTGCGACTGCATGTAGGCCTCGCGCTCACGCTGGCGTGCCTTCTCCTGCGCCAGCGACAGGCGTTGCGGACGCTTGTAGCGGTCCACGCCGTAGTTCATCAGCGCGTGGCAGGAATCCAGCAATTCTTCCACGCGTTCGAAGCCGTGGCGTTCTTCGCACTCGGCGATGTAATTGCGGGCATACACCAGGTAATCGATGATGGCGCTGGCGTCGGTCCACAGCTGGAACAGGTAATTGCCCTTGAAGAAGGAGTTGTGGCCATAGGCCGCGTGGGCGATGACCAGGGCCTGCATGGTCATCGTGTTCTCTTCCATCAGGTAGGCGATGCAGGGATCGGAATTGATCACGATCTCATAGGCCAGGCCCATCTGGCCGCGCTTGTAATCGCGCTCGGTCAGCATGAAATGCTTGCCGTAGGACCAGTGGCGATAGTTGACCGGCATGCCGTGCGAGGCATAGGCATCCATCATCTGTTCGGCCGAGATGATCTCCAGCTGGATGGGATAGATGTCCAGCTCGTACCCCTTGGCCACGCGTGCGATTTCCTCGTTGTAGCGCTCGATGAGATCAAAGCTCCAGTCCGAGGGGCAAGGCAGCGGGTCATGCTTGAAGCGGCTGTTCATGCGTGCACCTGCTTTTCAAAGAGTTCGCGGAAGACCGGGTAGATCTCGGCGGCCGATTGCACCTTCTTCATGGCGAAGTGCGGATGCGATTCGATCAGCTGCATGTACTCGGTCCACAGGTTCTGTTCCGGCTCGGCCACCTGGATGTAGGCGAAGTAGCGCGTCAGCGGCAGGATCGACGACTCCAGCAGTTCGCGGCACTTGGGGGAATCGTCGTTCCAGTTGTCGCCATCCGAGGCTTGCGCGCCATAGATGTTCCACTCGCTGGGCGAATAGCGCTTGGTGATGATGTCGTGCATCAGCTCCAGCGCGCTGGAGACCACCGTGCCGCCGCTTTCCTGCGAATGGAAGAAGGTGTTTTCATCCACTTCATCGGCACGGGTGTGATGGCGGATGAAGACCACTTCGATGTGTTCGTAATTTCGCGTGAGGAAGAGATACAGCAGGATGAAGAAGCGCTTCGACAGATCCTTGCGCTGCTCATCCATCGAACCCGATACGTCCATCACGCAGAACATCACGGCGCGGCTGGAGGGTTGCGGCTGGCGCACTCTGTTCACATAGCGCAGGTCGAAGGGGTCGATGAAGGGGATGCGCAGGATGCGGGCGCGCAAATGCTTCACTTCCTCTTCCAGCAGCGGGATGTCGGCGCTGTGTTCCTCGGGTTTGCGCTTCATCTCGGCCAGCGTTTCCTCGGCCACGTCGAGCTGGCGCTGCAGCGGTCCGCCCAGGGCGATGCGGCGGCCCAGCGAGGAACGCAGCGAACGCACCACGTCGATGTTGTTGGGCGAACCGTCGACCGAATAACCGGCGCGCTGGTTCTTCCAGTTCGGTACCTGCAGCAGGTTGGTTTCCACCAGGCGCGGCAGTTCCAGGTCTTCGAAGAAGTAATGCATGAATTCTTCGCGGGTCAGTTCGAAGGTGAAATCGTCCTGGCCTTCGCCGTCGTTGCTGGCACTGCTGCCGCCCCCGCCGCCGCTGCCGCCGTTCTGGCGCGGGATGCGGTCACCCTGCAGGTAATCCTGGTTGCCCGGGTGCACGGCTTCGCGCTTGCCGCCCTTGCCGTGATGGAAGAAGGGCTCCGAGACATCCTTGCGCGGGATGCTGATGCTCTTCGATTTTTCGAGATCGGTGATGCTGCGGTCGCGCACGGCGTCCGCCACCGAACGTTGGATATGCCCCTTGAAGCGCCGCAGGAAGCGCTCCCTGTTGGCGATGCTCTTGTTCTTGCCAGCCAGCCTGCGGTCGATGATCTGATGCAGCACTCGGTTCTCCTGCTAGTGGTCGGCGGTGCGCCAGGCGCACGGCGCCGAAGGGTCGCCGCGCGCATCGCCACGCCTACTGCGGGCGATGCGCAACAGCGGCGCTTACGAGGACTTGCGCACGCGCAGGTACCATTCGCACAGCAGGCGCACCTGCTTGGGCGTGTATCCCTTGCTGACCATGCGATTGACGAAGTCTTCGTGTTTCTGCATTTCCTCGGTGGAGCCCTTGGCGTTGAAGGAAATCACCGGCAGCAGGTCTTCGGTGTTGGAGAACATCTTCTTCTCGATCACCACGCGCAGTTTTTCGTAACTGGTCCACAGCGGATTCTTGCCGCCGTTGTTGACCCGCGCACGCAGCACGAAGTTGACGATCTCGTTGCGGAAGTCCTTGGGATTGCTGATGCCGGCCGGCTTCTCGATCTTTTCCAGTTCCGCATTCAGGGCCGCACGGTCGAAGCTCTCGCCGGTATCGTGATCGCGGTATTCCTGGTCCTGGATCCAGAAGTCGGCATAGGTCACGTAACGGTCGAAGACGTTCTGGCCATATTCCGAATACGACTCCAGGTAGGCGGTCTGGATTTCCTTGCCGATGAATTCGGCGTAGCGCGAGGCCAGCGTGTCCTTCACGAAGGAGAGATATTTCTGCTCGGTCTCCTGCGGGAATTGTTCGCGTTCGATCTGCTGTTCCAGCACGTACATCAGGTGCACCGGATTGGCCGCTACCTCGGTGGTATCAAAGTTGAATACCCGCGACAGAATCTTGAAGGCGAAGCGCGTGGAGATGCCGTTCATGCCTTCATCCACACCGGCATAGTCGCGATACTCCTGGTAGGACTTGGCCTTGGGGTCGGTGTCCTTCAGGTTCTCGCCGTCATAGACCTGCATCTTGGAGAAGAGGCTGGAATTTTCCGGCTCCTTCAGGCGCGTCAGTACCGAGAACTGCGCCATCATCTTCAGCGTGCCGGGCGCGCACGTGGCCTTGCCCAGCGAAGAGCTGCGGATCAGCTTTTCGTAGATCTTGATTTCTTCGGAGACGCGCAGGCAATACGGCACCTTGACGATGAAGATGCGGTCCAGCAGCGCTTCATTGTTCTTGTTGTTGCGGAAGGCCTTCCATTCCGATTCGTTGGAGTGGGCCAGGATGACGCCATCGAAGGGGATCGCGCCGAAACCTTCTGTACCCTTGAAGTTGCCTTCCTGGGTGGCCGTCAGCAGCGGGTGCAGCACCTTGATGGGGGCCTTGAACATTTCCACGAATTCCAGCAGGCCCTGGTTGGACAGGCACAGGCCGCCCGAGTAGCTGTAGGCGTCGGCATCGTCCTGCGAATATTGTTCCAGCTTGCGGATGTCGACCTTGCCGACCAGGGTGGAGATGTCCTGGTTGTTTTCATCGCCCGGCTCGGTCTTGGAAATGCCGATCTGGCGCAGGATGGACGGATAGCGCTTGACCACGCGGAACTGGCGGATGTCGCCGTTGTACTCGTGCAGGCGCTTGACGGCCCAGGGGCTCAGGATGGGTTTGAGATAGCGGCGCGGGATGCCATATTGCTCTTCGAGGATGGGGCCGTCTTCGTCGTAATCGAACAGGCCCAGCGGGGATTCATTGACCGGAGAACCCTTGATGGAATAGAAGGGCACCTGCTCCATCAACTGCTTCAGGCGTTCAGCAATGGAGGACTTGCCGCCACCGACCGGACCCAGCAGATAAAGGATCTGCTTCTTCTCTTCCAGGCCTTGCGCGGCATGGCGGAAATACGAAACCACCTGCTCGATCACTTCTTCCGCGCCGTAGAACTCCTTGAAGGCGGGATAGACCTTGATGACCTTGTTGGCGAAGATGCGCGAGAGGCGCGGATCTTCCCGGGTGTCGACCTTCTCCGGTTCGCCGATGGCCATCAGCATCCGTTCGGCAGCCGATGCATAGACTGCCGGGTCGTTCTTGCAAAGATTCAGATACTCTTCAAGCGATAATTCTTCTTCTCTGGTCTTGTCGAACCGGCTTGCAAAGCTGCTGTAGATATCCATACCACCTCCGTCGCTCTCAAAAAAGTACGAAACAGATTCATATGTCTGGACTTGCCATCTGCGGTTATCGAAGAACGCGTCGGTGACTCTGTATTGCGTCATTGCCGGTGTGTTCTTTGAAAGCCGTAGCCTCTACAACGTGATGCGAAGATCTTTTCAGATCCTGCAGTTCATTCTATTCCTTTTTTTGCTTCTGCTTGGTGATCCCTATAGTGCAGCTTCATTCAGCAAGCGCTGGATTTTCTTTGCATTTTCCCGCGCATTGGGGTGAAGCGTTTATCCCATTGCGTGCGCAGGGACATTCGCAGCTTCATTCACATCATGCTCTTTCAATGTGCGGATTGCTTCAGCGGTTGACCACACGGTGCGCTATTTTCGCGCAGCGCGCCATCGTGAAAACCCTGATAGCCGGCGGGAGGGAACAGGCGGACAATGCCTGTCGGGCGGTTGCGCAGGCCAGCGCGGCTGGTGCCTGGCGATGCTGCCGATCTCCTCCTGCCGGTGCAATTCGTTCCTGCCTGCGCACCGGTCTCTTTGCTTCATCTCCCCTTATAGCTGGAATCGTGCCAGGCATGTTTGTCATATTGCAGGGTGCAGCTTGCATGACGCATCTTTTTTGTAACAGCACGATTGCGCTGTCTCAATGTTGCTGATCTGCCTCATCCGCCTCCCGTGGGCAAGTCAGGCGCACCGATGTCCAGCCCTGCTGAAAAAATGCTTTAGATGATTTACGGATTTGTTCATGCGTGTGGCGCATGGGGTGTCTGCGTTTTCTTCATGCGTTGAACGTATCAGGTGAAGGCTTGGGCTGAATTCGGGGTGATATCCTGCAAGCAACTTCATATCGGCTTTTTGCCGGCCGGCTGGCGGCAGGAAAGGGACGATTCTGGCCAGATGCGGCAATTCCGCCACGCATTGGCCCCGAACTCGGCCGTTGAGGGGCCGGGGAGGGCGTAAAAGCGCATAAGTCATTGACAGCGAAGTGGAAAATGCAGTCTAATTCAGGGTTCACCATCTGAAGAATTGCGCGCGGTGCCGACGCAGTGCTGTTTCAGTTGTCCACCGGTCGATTACCCAGTGATCACACCGGGAGGCGGCAGAGGCCAACAGAGTTAATGGTGTCAGCGATGCAGGGGCTGCCGGCTCAGACAGGCGGCAGGGCATCGGTGATGCGGAACAGGCACACCGAAAGCGGTTCCAGAATTCCGATTTATTTTTGCTGTTTGCTCCAAGGCAGCCCAACTTAGCGAGTCCAACATGAAACGTACTTACCAACCTTCCGTCGTGCGTCGCAAGCGTACCCATGGTTTCCGTGCCCGTATGGCAACCCGTGGCGGCCGTGCCGTGATCAACGCCCGTCGCGCCAAGGGCCGCAAGCGTCTGGCTGCAGTTTAAGCCGGGGCTTTGCGCTGCCGTTTCGTGTGACGGACGTCCGTACACCGCTTCCAGCACGTCAAGCAGGCGACTTCCCACGCGATCGGCGAATCGTTAAAACGGATGAGTTTTCATCCGTTTTTCGTTTGCGCCCCGTGTATCGTACCGAGCATTTCGTGTTGTACGCACGCCGCAACAGCCTGCCGCAAGCCCGTCTGGGCGTAGTGGCGGCCAAGCGGCTGGCACCGCGTGCGGTCACCCGCAACACGATCAAACGGGCCACGCGCGAGCTGTTTCGCCAGGCTGAACTGCCTGCCGTGGACTGCATCGTGCGCCTGTCGCGCCCGGTCAATACCAGGAAGGATCCTGCCCGCAGTGCGTCCGTCAAGGCCATGCTGCGTGCCGAACTGATGCAATTGTTCGCCTTCCTGCCGAGCGCCCCCGCGTTCGCCAGGAAATAGCCAGGAAAACAGGAAGTGATGAAGACCCCTCTGCTCCTGCTGTTGCGTGCCTACAAGCTGGGAGTGAGCCCTTTCCTGGGGCAGAATTGCCGTTTCTATCCCAGCTGTTCCGACTACGCCGCCGAGGCGGTGCGTCTGCATGGCGCGCTCAAGGGCAGTGTCCTGGCCGGCAAGCGCCTCTGCAAATGCCATCCTTGGCATGCCGGCGGCCTGGATTTCGTGCCCGGCTCGGCCGAGGCGCAAGCCCATGCACAGGCGCAGGCGAACAGCCCGTCTTCTTCCGTCGTTCCCGATTCCCCGACCTCTGCGCTGCCGTCTCCGGTAGCGCGGCTGTCTCCCCCTGTGGCCGCTGACGGTTGCAGCCACTCCTGAACTCATCAATACGCATATGGATATCAAACGTACCGTCCTGTGGGTTGTATTCTCCTTCTCCCTGCTGCTGCTGTGGGATGGCTGGATGCGCCATAACGGACATCAGTCGATGTTCTTCCCGTCGGCCAACCCGACTCAGGAGCAAGCCGCCGCCAATCCGGCCGCGCCCACCGCCAGCCCGACCGGCTCCCCGGTGCCGCAGGCTGGCACGCCGGCACCGGCACCTGGCGCGGTCCCCGGTGCTGACGTGGCTGCCGCCACCAAGGGCGAAACCATCACCATCACCACCGACCTGGTCAAGGCCAGCATCGATACCGTGGGCGGTGAACTGAAGCGCCTGGAACTGCTGAAGCAACCCGACGTGGTCGACCCGACCAAGAACGTCGTGCTGTTCGATTCCGAACCCGGCCACATGTACCTGGCGGAGTCGGGCCTGATCGGCGGTCCCTTCCCCAACCACAAGACCATCTTCACCGCACAGCCCGGCGCCCGTTCGCTGGACAACGGCAATGAAGTGCAGCTGGTGCTGGTGGCCGAGCAGGGCGGCGTGAAGCTGACCAAGACCTACACCTTCAAGCGCGACAGCTACCTGATCGACGTCAAGCACACCGTGACCAACACCACCGGTGCGGCGATCAATCCTTCGCTGTACCTGCAGCTGGTGCGCGACGGCAACAAGCCGGGCGGCGAATCGCACTTCTACAGCACCTTCACCGGTCCTGCCGTCTACAGCAGCACCGAGCACTTCGAGAAGCTGGACTTCGAGAAGATCGCCAACGGCAAGCAGCAGCACGTCAACAAGGCGGACAATGGCTGGATCGCCATGGTGCAGCACTACTTCGTCTCGGCCTTCATCCCGCCGCAGAACGCGCAGCGCGACATCTTCAGCAAGAAGGTCGGCGACAACCTGTACGCGGTCGGTTCCATCTTGCCGCTGGGCAGCGTGGCTCCGAACGCCAGCGTGACCATGGACAGCCAGCTGTATTCCGGTCCCACCGTCTCCAAGACCCTGCAAGCGATTGCCCCGGGCCTGGACCTGGTGCGTGACTACGGCCACCTGACCGTGATCGCCGAGCCGATCTTCTGGCTGATGACCCACATCCACAACCTGGTGGGCAACTGGGGCTGGACCATCATCCTGCTGACCGTGCTGATCAAGCTGGTGTTCTTCCCGCTGTCGGCCGCCAGCTATCGCAGCATGGCCAAGATGAAGGCGGTTTCGCCCAAGATGCAAGCCATCCGCGAACGCCACAAGGGTGATCCGCAGGCCATGAACCGCGAGATGATGGCGCTCTACAAGACCGAGAAGATCAATCCGCTGGGCGGCTGCCTGCCCATCGTGATCCAGATCCCGGTGTTCATTGCGCTGTACTCGGTGCTGCTGGCCTCGGTGGAAATGCGCGGCGCGCCGTGGCTGGGCTGGGTGCATGACCTGACCGCCCCGGACCGCCTGTTCGGCACCATCCCTTACTTCAACATGCCCATCGGTTTGCTGCCGATCATCATGGCCGCTTCGATGTTCCTGCAGACCAAGCTGAACCCGACGCCGCCGGATCCGGTCCAGGCCAAGGTGATGATGTTCATGCCGCTGGTGTTCTCGTTCATGTTCTTCTTCTTCCCGTCCGGCCTGGTGCTGTACTGGGTGACGAACAACATCCTGTCGATCGCGCAGCAATGGGTGATCACCCGCAATATCGAGAGCGGCAAGACCAAATAATTTGCTTCTTGCAGGCCATCAAAGGAAAAACCCGTGGAATCCACGGGTTTTTTTTCGGTCGTAGAACGCAAGCAGGGTTAACATGGCTTGTCGCCGTTGCTCCGAGGGGGATGCAGCGGCGGGCTCACCTCAACACAACAACAAGTATTCGCAGATGACTTTCGATTCTTCTCCCATTGCCGCCATCGCCACCGCACCCGGACGCGGGGGCATCGGCGTGGTCCGCCTTTCCGGCAAGAACCTGGCCCCGGTGATCCGCGCCGTCTGCGGCCGCGACAGCCTGGCACCGCGCCACGCCACTTATCTGCCCTTCCTCAACGAAGACGGCAGCGCGATTGACCAGGGCCTGGCGATCCACTTCCCGGCCCCGCATTCCTATACCGGCGAGGATGTGCTGGAACTGCAGGGCCACGGTGGCCCGGTGGTGATGCAGATGCTGCTGGCGCGCTGTGTGCAGGCGGGCCACGAGATCGGCCTGCGCCTGGCCGAGCCGGGTGAATTCACCCAGCGTGCCTTCCTCAACGACAAGATCGACCTGGCCCAGGCCGAGGCGGTGGCCGACCTGATCGAAGCGACCACCGAGGCGGCGGCCAAGTCGGCCTCCGAATCGCTCTCGGGCGCGTTCTCCAAGGTGATCCACGAACTGGTGGACCAGGTCACGCGCCTGCGCATGCTGGTGGAAGCGACGCTGGACTTCCCCGAGGAAGAAATCGATTTCCTGAAACAGAGCGACGCACGCGGCCAATTGGCCACCATCCGCAGCACGCTGGAAGAGGTGTTCAAGCATGCCGCGCAAGGCGCCTTGTTGCGTGATGGCCTGAATGCGGTGCTGGCCGGCAAGCCCAACGTGGGCAAGTCTTCTCTGCTGAACGTATTGGCCGGATCGGATGTGGCCATCGTCACGCCGATCGCCGGCACCACGCGCGACAAGGTGACGCAGACGATACAGATCGAAGGCATGCCGCTCAACATCATCGATACGGCCGGCATTCGCGAGGCTGGTGAAGATGGCAGCGGTCCGGACGAAGTCGAGCGCATTGGCATCGAACGCACCTGGGCCGAGGTGGCCAAGGCGGACGTGATCCTGCACATGCTGGATGCGGACCGTGGCCCGACGCTGGAAGATGAGAAGATTACCGCGCGCTTCCCGGAAGGCGTGCCCATCATCCGCATCTGGAACAAGATCGACCGCTCCGGCCACAAGCCGGCGGTGGATCCGATGCCGGACGCCACGCACGTCTATCTGTCGGCGGCCGAAGGGCAGGGCGTGGACTTGCTCCGCGCCGAGTTGCTGCGCATTGCCGGCTGGCAGCAGACGGTGGAATCGCGTTACCTCGCGCGCGAGCGGCATTTGCTGGCACTGAAGGCGGCCGATGAACATCTGGCCCATGCAGCGGCACATGCGGCGCTGGACAATGAGGCCGGTGAGCACGCGCTGGACTTGTTTGCTGAAGAGTTGCGATTGGCGCAAGAGCGCTTGTCCAGCATCACGGGCAAGTTCACGCCGGATGATTTGCTGGGGGTGATTTTTTCGCGGTTCTGTATCGGGAAATGAGCCGGATGCGGCGCAAAGCCGCGTCGGCCTTGGACGACAGGGGAAACGCCATTCCTGACAGTTTCCCCACAGTCCACTGCACAATTGCAACGGATGTTACAGCGTGTAAAAACGTTGGAGGCGCGAGAGGGCCATCGTTATTCTGAAGTTCCTCCCCCTCCAATTCATCACCCCTGAGAATTGGATTTAACCCGCCGCCGCAAGGTGCGCGGGTTTTTTTATGGTTGCGTGCCGGCTCTGCAGGAAAGGGGCGGCGCTGCTAAGATGCCTGCTGCCTGAATTCATCCACCCTCATCCTCATAGGAAAAGAGCATGTCCGCCAATCCGCGCAACGCCGACTATCCCATCGATCCGCAATTCCTGAACCGCTGGTCCCCGCGCGCCTTCAACGGTGCCGAGATCTCCGAAGAAACCGTCCTGACCTTCCTCGAAGCTGCCCGCTGGGCGCCCTCGGCCTACAATGCGCAGCCCTGGCGCTTCGTCTATGCACGCCGTGGCACGCCTGCCTGGGACAGCCTGCTGGGCCTGTTGAATGAATTCAACCGTTCGTGGTGCGCCAATGCATCGGCCCTGTTCGTGGTGCTGTCGCGTACCGTGATGGTGCCGCCGGGTGCGACCGAGGCGGTGCCTGCGCCGACCCATTCCTTCGACACCGGTTCGGCCTGGGGCTATCTGGCGCTGCAGGCGTCGCTGTCCGGCTGGCATGCGCACGGCATGGCCGGCTTTGACAAGGACAAGGCCCGTACCGAGCTGAACGTCCCGGCCGAGTTCTCGGTGGAGGCGATGGTGGTGGTGGGCAAGCTGGGTGACAAGTCCATCCTGCCGGAAGGCCTGCAGGCACGTGAAGTGCCGAGCCCGCGTGAGCCGCTGTCCAAGCTGGCGTTTGAGGGCAAGTTCAAGGCTTGATGCCGGGCCGTAAAATATTTCGCAATTATTTTTAAAAAGGGCTGGCATTTTCAAAAAGGCTCTCCTATAATAGCGATCTTTCAGCAAGCAACGACAGCTGAAACGGTTTTAGGAGTGGTAGTTCAGTTGGTTAGAATACCGGCCTGTCACGCCGGGGGTCGCGGGTTCGAGCCCCGTCCGCTCCGCCAAATAAAATGCCCCGTTCGCAAGAACGGGGCATTTTTGTTTTTGCGCAGCAAAAACCTGCGGAGCGGAGGGAGCCGCCTGCGCGGCTCCCGGCGGGGCGAGAAGGGAATCGCTTGCAAGCGATTCCGCGGCCTGCGCTTGTGTAGGAGAGCCCCGTCCGCTCCGCCAAATAAAACGCCTCATTCGCAAGAATGGGGCGTTTTTGTTTTTGCGGATTCTTTCCGGATTATTTACCTAAAGTTAAAAAAAGCCGATGCACCCAAAGATGCATCGGCTTCCTCATGCAGCCAGCAGCCAGCAGCCAGCAGCCAGCAGCCAGCAAGTCCAATCAACCCTTGCCCTTGCTCCCCGACAACTGCTCCACCACCTGCCTTGGCGCCTCGGCATAATGCTTGAACTCCATCGAGTAAGTCGCGCGCCCCTGCGAGAGCGAGCGCAGCGTGGTCGAGTAGCCGAACATTTCCGACAGCGGGACTTCAGCACGCACCAGCTTGCCGCCGCCCACCATGTCTTCCATGCCCTGTACCATCCCGCGCCGTGAGGACAGGTCGCCCATCACGTTGCCCATGAATTCCTCGGGCGTTTCCACCTCGACCTGCATCATCGGCTCCAGCAGCATCGGACCCGCACGCTTCATCGCTTCCTTGAAGGCCATGGAGCCGGCCATGCGGAAGGCGTTCTCGTTGGAGTCCACATCGTGGTACGAACCGAAGGTCAGCGTGGCCTTCACGTCCACCACCGGATAACCCGCCAGCACGCCCGCCTTCAGCGACTCCTGGATGCCCTTGTCGACCGCCGGGATGAATTCGCGCGGGACCACGCCACCCTTGATGGCATCGACGAATTCATAACCCTTGCCGGCCGGCTGCGGCTCCAGCTTGATGACCACGTGGCCATACTGCCCGCGTCCACCGGATTGCTTGACGAACTTGCCTTCCACATCTTCCACGCCCTTGCGGATCGCTTCGCGGTAAGCCACCTGCGGCTTGCCGACTGTGGCCTCGACGTTGAACTCGCGCTTCATCCGGTCCACCAGGATTTCCAGATGCAGCTCGCCCATGCCCGACATGATGGTCTGGCCCGATTCCTCATCGGTATGCACGCGGAAGGACGGATCCTCCTGCGCCAGGCGATTGAGGGCGATGCCCATCTTTTCCTGGTCGGCCTTGGTCTTCGGTTCCACCGCCTGCGAGATCACTGGCTCAGGGAAGATCATGCGTTCCAGGATGATGGGATGTTCCGGATCCGACAGCGTGTCACCGGTGGTCACATCCTTCAGGCCCACGGCGGCTGCGATGTCGCCCGCGAACACTTCCTTGATTTCCTTGCGCTCGTTGGCATGCATCTGCAGGATGCGGCCCAGGCGTTCCTTCTTGCCCTTGACCGGGTTGTAGACCGTGTCGCCCGAATTGACGATGCCGGAATACACGCGGAAGAAGGTCAGCTGCCCCACGAAGGGATCGGTCATGATCTTGAAGGCCAGCGCCGAGAACGGTTCCTCGTCCGAAGGATGGCGCTCGATCTCGCTGTCGTCCTCGGCATGGCCGGCAATGGCGGGCACGTCGACGGGCGAGGGCAGGTAATCGATCACCGCATCCAGCATGGCCTGCACGCCCTTGTTCTTGAAGGCGCTGCCGGCCAGCATCGGCACGATCTCGTTGGCCACCGTGCGCAGGCGCAGGCCGCGCTTGATGTCGTCTTCGGTCAGGGGATTGCCGGAGAGATATTTCTCCAGCAGTTCCTCATTGGCTTCGGCCGCCTGCTCGACCATCAAGTCACGCCAGTGGCGTGCGGTGTCCTCCAGCTCCAGCGGGATGTCTTCATACTTGAACAGCACGCCCTGGCTGGCTTCGTCCCAGATGATGGCTTTCATCTTGACCAGGTCGATCACGCCCGAGAAATGGTCTTCCGCGCCCACCGGAATCTGGATGGGAACGGCCTTGCCCTTGAGGCGTTCCTCGATCTGCTTCTGCACGCGGAAGAAGTCCGCACCGATGCGGTCCATCTTGTTGACGAAGGCGATGCGCGGCACCTTGTACTTGTTGGCCTGGCGCCAGACGGTCTCGGACTGCGGCTGCACGCCGCCCACCGAGTCGTACACCATCACCGCACCATCGAGCACGCGCATGGAGCGCTCCACCTCGATGGTGAAGTCCACGTGGCCCGGGGTGTCGATGATGTTGATGCGATGCTCGGGGTAATTGCCGGCCATGCCCTTCCAGAAGGCCGTGGTGGCGGCCGAGGTAATGGTGATGCCGCGTTCCTGCTCCTGCTCCATCCAGTCCATGGTGGCCGCACCGTTATGCACTTCACCGATCTTGTGGTTCACACCCGTATAAAAAAGAATGCGCTCGGTGGTCGTGGTCTTGCCCGCGTCGATATGCGCGCTGATACCGATGTTGCGGTAGTTTTCTATTCGGGTCTTGCGGCTCATGGCATGTCCTTTCGATGGGTGCCGTCAAATGCTGGATTCAGTGTTGATGGTGAGGATTGATCAAATTGCCCGCTACAAAGTTTATTTATGTAACGAGCATTAGATAATAGGAACCTCTTCCCCAAAGTTCAAGGGCTGGTGATTTATTTTTGTAATGCCGACTAAATTAAACTACACTTCTCCGCAACACCATTACCGTCAGGGGTAATCCCCCGCAAAGGAAACCGATGATAAAAACCCGTGGCCGCCCGCGCAGCTTCGACCGCGACCAGGCGCTGCAGCAGGCCATGCAAGTGTTCTGGAGCAAGGGCTACGAAGGCACCACCATGGCCGATCTGTGCGAGGCCATAGGCGTGAAGGCGCCCAGTCTCTACTCGGCCTTCGGCGACAAGGATGCGCTGTTCCGTGAAGTCATGGAGGTCTACTCGCGCACCATCAGCGCCGAACCGCTGCGCCTGTTGCAGGCCGGCAAGGGCATTCGCGAAGACCTGCAAGCCATGCTGCGCGCCAGCGTGCGCATGTATTCGGGCAAGTCGACGGTGCCGGGCTTGCCGGCAGGAAAGGGGTGCATGGTAGTGATTTCCGCCATCAACTGTGCGCCCGAAAACAGCGAGCACAGTGATGCGCTCTCGCAACGTCGCCACAAGCGCCGCAATGAAATCCGCGCGCGCCTGCTGCAGGCGCAGCGTGAAGGGGAGATCCGGGCCGATGCCGATGTGACGGCCCTGGGCGATTTTTACACCAGCTTTCTCAACGGACTGGCGCTGGGTGCGCGCGATGGGGTCTCCACGGCGCGGCTGGCCGCCACGCTGCCGCATGCGATGCTGCCGCTGGAAAACGTGATGGTGCATGCGCTGCCGCCGGAGTGAATGAAGCCGGCTGCGCCCGTTACGATATCCTCCCTCCCTTTGCCGTTACCAGGACCCTTACCAGCCTCATGAGACCCTTGCACTATGCCGTCATCGGCGGCGGCATCAACGGCCTGGCCGTGGCCCGCCAGTTGCTGCTGGATCAACCCGATGTGCGCGTCACCGTCTTCGAGAAGGAAGACGCCGTGGCCCGCCACCAGTCCAGCCATAATTCCGGCGTGGTCCACGCCGGCCTGTATTACGAGCCGGGCGGCCTCAAGGCGCGGCTGTGCCGGCGCGGCGTCGAGCTGGTCAGGACCTACTGCGAGCAGAATGGCTTGCCCTACGATGAATGCGGCAAGGTGGTGGTGGCGCTGGAGGCGGACGAATTGCCGCGCCTGGAAGCCATCCATCGCAAGGCGCTGGCCAATGGCGTGCCGGATGTGGAGATGATCGACGGCGCACGCCTGCGCGAGATCGAACCCCATTGCGTAGGGCTGCGCGCGCTGTATTCGCCGCGCACGGCCATCGTCAGCTATGGCCAGATCGCGCAGCACATGGCGCAGGAGATCGTGCAGAGGGGCGGCGTGATCCGTCTCAATGCAGCGGTGCAACGCGTGTTCGAACAAGGGCAGCATGTGCAGATCGAACTGGCCGGCGGCGAGGTGCACGGTGATGCGTTCGATTTCGTCATCGCCTGCTGCGGCCTGCAGTCAGACCGGCTGGCGCAGCAATCGGGCGATGTCGCCACGCCGCGCATCGTGCCCTTCTTCGGTCAGTACTACGTCATCGATGAAGCCTTCAAGTCGCATGTCCGGGGCCTGATCTATCCGGTGCCCGATCCCCGCTTTCCCTTCCTCGGCGTGCATTTCACCAAGCGTATCGATGGCCAGATGACCATCGGTCCGAACGCCTTCATTTCGCTGGGGCGCGAGAATTACCAAGGGGATAGGTTCAGCCTGCGCGACGTGGCCGACTATCTGGGCTATCCGGGTTTCTGGAAATTCGCCAGCCGCAACATGGCCGCGACCCTGCGTGAACTGAAAACGGTGATCAGCGAGCGGCACTTCGTGCGCGAAGCTGCCCGCTATGTGCCGGCCTTGTCCGAGGTGAGCGTGACCCCGGCGGTGCGCGGCATTCGTGCCCAGGCCATGGAACCCGATGGCCGGCTGGTGGATGATTTCGTGATTCGCCAGAGCAGCCGCGTCACGCATATCCGCAATGCCCCTTCGCCCGGGGCCACCTCGTCATTGGCCATCGGCGAGCACATCGTGCGCAACCTGATCCACCCGCACGGGACGATATGAAAAAAACGCCGCGACGGTCAGGCCGCGCGGGCCAGTGTTCCGTCGTTTTCCTTCAGTTGGCCTCCCAGCGCGTCGACCAGCGCGGTCAGCAGCTTGGCCAGCTCGCCGGTCATCAGCATGAAGTCGCCATCGAAGCGTTCATCGTCGTTCTTGCCGGCGATCTCGCTGTCTTCCTTGAGCACGTCCAGCGGTGCGATGCGCTTGACCGACAGGTTCTCGGTCAGCACGAAGGACACCTTGTCGGCCCAGGTCAGCGCCAGGCGCGTGCACTGCTTGCCGGCTTCGATGTGGCGGCGGATGTCGTCGGCTTCCAGCGTGTGGCGCACATAGCGCACCGTGGCCTTGCTCTCGGCGGTGGAGCGCAGTTCGGTATCCTGATCCACGGTGAAACCGTTGGGCGCTTCGTCGCTGGCCAGCCAGTCGGTCATGGCCGCTGCCGGCGACATGACGGTACGCAGCGTTTCCAGCGGGAACTTGGGGATGGCCTTGAACAGCAGCTTCAGGACTTCTTCGGCCTTGGAGGGCGAGCCGGCATCGACCAGCAGCCAGCCGTTGACGGGATCGATCCATACCCAGGTGCTGCGCACTACCGAGAAGGCGCGCGGCAGCAGTTCGTCGGTGACCTGTTCCTTCAATTCCTTGGTCTGCTTGCGGCCCGGCGGGAAACCTTGCTGCTCTTCCAGCTCGGCGGCACGGGCCTTGGTGACCTGGTTGATGACGGTCGAGGGCAGCAGTTTCTTCTCGGTATCGAGTTTCAACAGCAGCTGGCGGTTGACCACATGCACCAGTTTTTCATTGTTGCGCGGCGGCACCCAGCCCTGGCTCTGCATGTCCAGGCTGGAGCAGGCGGTGAAGGCCTGCGGCGCGAGATGGGATTCGAGTTCGTCGGCATTGATCGCCCACGGTGCGGGCAAACGGTAGATCTGGAGATTCTTGAACCACATAGGTTTCCGGAGCAGGGCAAAGAGGGAAAGGGGGAGATTTTACACGCCCGTCTCGCCGCAAGCGATGTCGGATTGTCCACGCTTGCAGTTAAATTTTTCGTGGCCGGGCTTGCCGCAGAGTACGTCAGGAAAACGCACAAATAGTTCGCGGAAAAATGGATCAGCCGCCGAACGGCAACTCCGCCTGCAGCGCCTGCGCTGTCAAGGCTAGCTCATCCTTGCGCGAGAGCGCGCCCACGCGCACACCGAGCAGGCGCAGCTTCTTTTCCAGCGGCACTCGCTTCAGACATTCCCCCGCCGCCTGGCGGATGGTGGCAGCGTCCCCGGTGGGTGCGGGCAGCGTGACATCGCGCGTTACACCCTGGAAATCGGCGTATTTCAGTTTGATGCCGATGGTGCGGCCGACATAGCCCTTGCGCTCCAGGTCACCGGCCAGCTTCACGCACAGGGCGGTGAAGATTTCCGAGAGTTGCGTACGGTCGGCACGCGCATGCAGGTCGCGTTCAAAGGTGGTTTCCCGGCTGATGGATTTGGGTTCGGAATAAGTCTGCACCGGACGATCATCGACGCCTTGTGCCACGCGGCCCAGCCATTCCGAATAACTGCGCCCGAAATGTGCCCGCAGCATTTCAGGTGATGCACGTGCCAGGTCGGCCACGGTCTCGATGCCCAATGCCGCCAGCTTCTCGGCGGCCTTCGGTCCGATGCCGTTGATCTTGCGTGCCGGCAGTGGCCAGATGCGGCGCTCGATGTCCTCGGGCGTGAGGATGGTGAGCCCATCGGGTTTGTCCAGTTCGGAAGAGATCTTGGCCAGCATCTTGTTGGGCGCCACACCGACGGAGCAGGTCAGGGCGGTAGCGGCATGCACCGCGTCCTTGATCTGGCGCGCGACCTCATGCGCGGTATCGGGCCACGCAGAAAGATCGATATAGATTTCATCGATGCCGCGATCCTCGATCAGCGGCGCGATGCTGCGCACCGCTTCCTTGAACAGGCGCGAATACTTGCGATAGGCCTCGAAGTCGGTCGGCAGCAGGATGGCGTCCGGTGCCAGCTGCGCTGCCTTCATGATGCCCATGGCCGAGAACACGCCCAGCGCACGCGCCTCGTAGGTGGAGGTGGTGACCACGCCGCGCCCGGCGTAATCGCGCATGCGGAAATACTGGCGCGTGCCGTCGGGCAATTCCACCGGCCGCGTGGCCGAACCGCCGCCGATGACCACCGCCTGGCCGCGCAGGTCGGGATAGCGCAGCAATTCCACCGACGCATAGAAAGCGTCCATGTCGAGGTGGGCGATGCGGCGTGCGTTGGCCATGGTGGTGCGTGCAGCGAAGAAAAAGCGGAAGCGGAAGCGGCGCGATCAGTAATGCGGCGGCTTCTCGTTGGCGGCGGCGCGGTCCTGGCTGGTGTCGGACAATTCCTTGAAGCGCTTGGCCAGGGCATGCAGCAGCATGTCCAGTTCCTCGATCTTCTTTTCCTGGCGATAGACGGTCTGGTTCAGTTCGTCCAGCAGGTGTTCCTGATGGGCGAGTTTCATTTCCAGATCGATGAGGCGGTCGTCTTGGGTCACTTGTGTTGTTCCTTGGAAGAGTTGCTCAGGCTGGCAGCGCGGTCATCACTGATGAGCCAATGCAAGGCACCGGCCGCAGCGGCGCGCCCGGTGGCAAAGCAGGCGGTAAGCAGGTAGCCGCCGGTGGGCGCTTCCCAGTCCAGCATCTCGCCGGCGCAGAACACGCCCGGCAGGGCACGCAGCATCAGCGCATCATCGAGCGCCTCGAAGCTGACGCCACCGGCGCTGCTGATGGCTTCGGCGATGGGACGCGTGCGCAGCACGGTCAGCGGCAGGGCCTTGATGGCGCGCGCCAGCTTGCCCATGTCGGCGAAGTCGTCCTTGCTGACCAGCTCGCGCAGCAGTCCGGCCTTCACGCCCTTGAGATGCAGGCGGCTTTGCAGGTGGCTGGAGAGCGAACGCGCACCACGCGGATGGGCCAGTTCGGCTTCCACTTTTTCCAGCGGCCAGTCGGGCAGCAGGTCCAGGTAGAGACGCGCCGCGCCTTCTGCGGCGATGGTGTCGCGCAAGGCCGAGGACATGGCATAGACCAGGCTGCCTTCGATGCCTTCGGCGGTGATGATGAATTCGCCGCGGCGATTCTGCACGCCGCCGCTGGGCAGTGCCGTGCTGGCCACCACCGGCTTGACCGGTTCGCCCGCGAAGCGGCTGCGGAAATGTTCGCTCCAGTCCAGCTCGAAGCCGCAGTTGGAGGGCAGCAGCGGTGCGACCTCGACCTGGCGGTCTTGCAGCAGCGGCACCCAGCTGCCATCCGAACCCAGGCGCGGCCAGCTGGCGCCGCCCAGAGCCAGCACCACGGCATCGGCTTGCACATCGGTGTGGCCGTCAGGATGGGCAAAGCGCAGCGCGCCGTCCTCCTGCCAGCCCACCCAGCGATGGCGCATGTGGA
This sequence comes from Herbaspirillum huttiense, assembly GCF_004367745.1. Classification (GTDB taxonomy): domain Bacteria; phylum Pseudomonadota; class Gammaproteobacteria; order Burkholderiales; family Burkholderiaceae_D; genus Herbaspirillum; species Herbaspirillum huttiense. Next base: position 4,993,501 of record NZ_CP037993.1, on the reverse strand, counting down.
AGCGCACGCCGGCTTCGCGCAGGCGATGCAGCCAGGCGCGCAAGAGCGGCGCGGCCTTCATCTCGCGCGGGAAGACGCGGCCCGAGCTGCCCACGAAGGTCTCGATGCCCAGGCCGTGTATCCATGCGCGCAACTGGTCGGCGTCGAAGCGGCGTACGAAGGGCGCGACCTGTTCACGGCGATGGCCATAGCGCGGCAGGAAGTCGGGTTGCGGTTCGGAGTGCGTGATGTTCATGCCGCCGCGTCCGGCCAGCAGGAATTTGCGGCCGGCCGAGGGCATGGCGTCGTAGACGTCCACGGCGGCGCCTTGTGCGGCCAGGACTTCGGCGGCCATCAGGCCGGCCGGACCGGCGCCGATCACGGCCACGCGGCGGCTGCCGGGAGCGAGTTGGGGGAGAGTGTGCATCGATGTCATGCGCGGCATGATACCGCCCGCCTGCGAGCAGCGCACGCGCTTCCCGCTGATCGCTGCGGATCGGCGGGCAAATCGGTCAGCGGCGATGCGGCGCGCTGTACTTGTTTTCCAGACGGGCCACCACCAGCGCCAGGCAGATGGTCATGGAGAAATACAGGATGGAGATGGTGATATACGGCTCCCAGTAACGGGCATACGTGCCCGCCACGGTGCGCGCGGCATAGGCCAGTTCGGCCAGGCCGATGGCCGAGACCAGCGAGGAATCCTTCAACAGCGTGATGGCTTCGTTGCCCAGCGGCGGCAGCATGCGGCGAAACGCCTGCGGCAGCACCACGTAGCGCATCGTGAGCCCGTAGTTCATGCCGAGGCTGGCGGCGGCATAGGACTGGCCGCGTTCGATGGACTGGATGCCGGCGCGGAAGATTTCCGAAATATAGGCTCCCGCATTGAGCGACAGCGCGACCGTGCCGGAGAGGAAGGCACCATAGTCCTGCTTGATGGTGCGCGCCAGTTCACCGGTGATGAAGAGGCCATGTTCCTGTTGCACCAGCAGCGGCATCACCGCGAAGTGGATCAGCATGATCTGCACGAACAGCGGCGTGCCACGGAAGAAGGCGACGTAGAAGCTGGCCAGCCAGCGCAGCAGCTTCAGCGGCCACTTCCACGGACCGTGCTGCAGGTCGGCCAGGCGCAGCATGCCCACCAGCAAGCCGATCACGGTGCCGATCAGGATACTGATCAGCGACACCTGCAAGGTCATGAGGACGCCCTTGGCGAACAGTGGCGCGTAGCCTTGGATGATGCTCCAGCGGAAATCCATGTCGGACTCGATTGGTGGTTGTAAAAATCAGTTTCTGGAAAGACAGGACGGCGGCAGATGCCGCCGTCCTGATGAGCTGCCGGCCTTGCGCCGGGCAGGGCTTACTTGCCGAAGTATTGTGCGCTGATGGCGGCGAAGCTGCCATCGGCCTTCATGTCGGCCAGGCCCTTGTTGATCTTGGCCAGCAGTTCCGGATCATCCTTGCGCACGGCGATGCCGTAGTCTTCCTTGGGGAAGCTGGGATCGGTCACGGTACGCAGCTTGCTGTTGGGGTTGTTGGCGATGTAGTTCTTGACCACCGGTTCATCGGCCACGACGGCGTCGACGCCACCGCTTTCCAGTTCCTTCAGGGCCAGCGGGGTGGAGTCGAAGCGCTTGATCTTGGCGCTGTTCTTGCCCAGCACCTGCTGCACCAGCTCGTCGCCGGAGGTGGCGCTCTGGGTACCGACGGTCAGGGGCTTCAGGTCGTCCATCTTGCTGACCTTGGTGTCGGCGGCCGGCAGGGCGATGGTCTGGGTGGCCACGAAGTAGGGCTCGGAGAAGGCCACCGACTTCTTGCGTTCATCGGTGATGGTGATGGCCGAGATCAGCAGGTCGCGGTCACCTTGTGCCAGGAAATTGAAGAAGCCTTCGAAGGGCGTCGGTACGAACTTGACTTCGATGCCGATCTTCTTGGCCAGGGCCTTCATGACGTCGATGTCGAAACCGACCACGTCCTTCTGTTCGTTTTCCGAGGAGAAGGGGGCGTAGGCCGATTCCACGCCGACCACGTAGACACGCGCGGCTGCGGCTTGCGGCGCCGGGGCGGCGGCGCTCTTGTCTTCCTGCTTGCCGCAGGCGGCCAGGCCCAGCATGCCGACGAAGCCGGCGGTCAGTGCCAGCGTACGGGCGTGGCGGGAGAACATCTTGATCATTGCTTGATTTCCTTGTCTGGAATGGTTTGGGGCAACAGGGACAGACGAGCGGGTAGCGCGGCGGGCGGTGTTGCTTGGGTGAAACTCGGGGGGATTTTTTTGCAGGCGGCATTGTAAACCGCCCGGGGGTGTTGGCGGGCAATGGTGCGTCAAAAAGGGGCAGGAAAAGGTGGGAAGCGTGGCGTGAGTGCAATTTTCAGGGCGGATATGCGCAAATGTTGCCTTGGTCCGAACTTGCAGCGCTGGCTGTCAGCCATAGGAGGCCGTGGCCAGGCTGGAAATGAGGCTGCACCCGCAGGCCGCATGATGCCCTTGCAGGGCGACCATGCGATCACCGATCAGCCAGGTCGGCGCCCCCTCGATGATCGGATTAGTGCCATGCCCTTCCCTGGGACAACTGACAAGGTCCCCGACACGGGCAATGCCGATGCCGCGGAGGGTATGGGTGGGAGAGGCGGAGATCACTTTGCCGCCATGGGAAGTGGAGTCGCCGAGACGGATGATGGGCAGTGGCATGCGTGGCTTTCTTTGAGGAGGGGGCACGATCAGAATGCGCCGGGGAGTGTGCGTAGCGTCGGGAGGACCTTATCCCACAGGTGGATGGCTTCGGCGTCACTCAGGCTGGGAGAGAGGATGGGCGGATACTCATGCTCGTTGGGGGCATCGGGATCAGGTTCTGGTTTGCGCGTGCCTACATTCATTTCAACGTCGATCAAAGGGTTGCTGATGCCTTCACCCCCGCGCGATTCCTCATAGCGGAGATATCTGTTTTTCGCCACGACCTTATTCGTCGTCCAGATCGCAGTACACGATTTCTCTTGTATAGGTTGAATAGAAATCTGGATTTCCTACCTTCGTGCTTAACCAATAATAGAAATCGATGTCTTCGCGCTCGTTGCTATACGGGTGTAGTCCGATCCCGAATTTTGGCTCCATGAACATTCCAAAGATATGTTGGTTCTCATGAAAAACGCGGAAATGAGTGTGTTTTCCCTCATCTGATATTTTTATTTTTGTTTTTCCTAAAGAGAGCGGATAGAGCCGATCGTTAAGTAGCATTACTGGACCTTCTGGCGTGGCGAATAGCGCTACCGTGTTCAGGGTAGGGGACTCGCTTTCTATTTCAAAAAAACCAAAGCAGATCTTGCTGGAATCAATTTTCGCTGCGGGGATGAGCTTTCTTTCTAAGGTAAGAAGATCGACCTGAAGTAATTGAACCGTGGCATCAAATTGCGTAAGTACGATGGTTTTTCTATTCAATTTATATCTCCAATTTTCTTAATACGCTATCCAGATAAGGTGGCTCTTTATGAGATAACGTTTTTTACCGAGTCGAAATAGCGAATGCTTTCCAGATGTACTCGCAAGGCCGTGACCATCGAAACCAATTGTCCAATCAACTTCCGTACCACAGCAAGCAACGATTTTTCATAGCGCGCGAATTTGACTTCGCGCAGAAATTTCATGACGTCGCCCTTGACGAACTTCTGCAGAAACTGGATCAGTTCCAGCAGTTTGGAGGCTTCCTTGATCAGGAGCAGCATGACCGCGCGTAGTGCTGCTCCCAGCTCCGATCCGGCCAGTCCTCCAATGATGGCTCCCACACCAGCGGCAAGCGCACCTCCAGCGGCCATTGCCAGCGGTAGGGCAATGACGATCAGGCAGGCACATAGCAGTACCCACTCCATCAATTCCTCGCGCTTCTCAGGATGGCTCGCCATGCGAATAATGACGGCCACTGCATCTCTTGCGCTGGTAACGATGACCACGCCTGGAACGAAGCTGATCAACATGTCCGCCACTACCGCAGAAAGGGGGCGATGATCGACGAATTCGCCTAAGAAAACGGACTTCATCCAATCCATACCGCCGACCACCTGCTGCCAGGCTTCATCAAGGATGCCTTGTACTTTTGGATCTTCTGAATCGCGCCGGCTCATGGGTTGCCTTTCTTGTCCGTGCTGACTAGCTTGGGTGTCCAACCCAGCAATTCACTTAGGTCGTCATGCATGTCCGTGCCTACCTTGGATTCAGCCTGCAGCGTTTGATAGCTGTATTCAATCTTGGCATTGCTGCCCGGCGGTACCCCGCTGAGGCGCGCGATTCCCTTTTCATCCAGAGTTCCTTTGCGGATGCTTCCATCGCTGAGGACTGCCTTGTAGACAGCACCGGCCAAGGGCTCGCCCCAGTCAGTGAGATGCCTGAATTCCAGATCGGATTTCTCGATAGTCGGCTTTGATATGTGCGGCATGGCGAATGATTGTCGCTCTGGACCAGGCATCGAATGCACGGAGGCCTTGGCTTCCCATTTCCCCGGTGTACCTTGCGTGATCCCTGACGCGTTGATTTGGACGAACGATCCTCCTGCCGAAATCATCACCTCGTCTCTCGCATGAATCTCTACGCGTCCGCTCGTTGACAGCAGCCGGGCCACCTTCTCCGCAATGAGATCCAGATCGTCGCTCTGCGCCTGCACCTCCACCTTGCCCTTGGCGGAGAACAGCTTGATCCCGGCCTTGAAGGCGAACAGGCTGATCTTCTCGGCCACGCTGGCCAGCAGGCTCTTTCCGGCGGCGATGCTGGTATCCGTTCCTGATGAGAGCGTGATTTCGGCACCAGCATGCGTGTGCACGCCTTTGGGCGTAGTCAGGCCAATGCCATCCGGGGAGGCCGCCAGCAGAATGGCTTGCTTGAAGCGATTGGCCTGCGCTTGCGACGGATCCTCGTAATCCGCCTGCGTGGCATCGGCGAAGTCGCGCAATGACTCATGTCCCGCCAAAGGTTCCGCACCAGCTTTCGCTGCCGTCTCCGACAGGGTCCGGCTGAGGGATGCACCGGCCTTCAGCTGGCCGCTAGCCTCGCTGGCATCGAGTTGTGTTCCCTGTGCGCCTGGCCGTCCATAGGTGCTGATGTACAAGCCCTTGTGCGTGACGATGGCACCGTAGGCATCGGTGCTGAGGGCGAAGCCGCTGCCGAAGAAGCCGCCACGTTCGTTGCCCGTCTGGCTGACCATGTAGCCGAGATTCAATTGCGCATGGGTATGGGTGCTGTAGAGATGAATCCGGTTCTGCTCAGGGGTGTCGTCCATCACCATCTGGTTGAAGCCGGTGCCGCCGAATTCCTTGGACTTCATGCCCGAGAGCCTACCGTTGGTATGCCACTGCGGGCGTTGCTCCCCATTGAACAAGCGCCCGGTCACGACCGGCCGGTCCGGGTCGCCGTTGAGGAAGGAGACAATGACTTCCTGTCCGATGCGCGGCACCTGGATGGCACCCCAGGACTGGCCGGCATTGGGATAGCTCACCCGCACCCAGCATGACGCCGCCTCGCTGCCGGGATTGATCCGGTCCCAGCGGAACTGGACCTTGATGCGATCGAGATGATCGGTATAGACCTCCTCACTGGCCGGCCCCACGACGATGGCCGTCTGCGGCAGCATGACCGGCCTGGCATGCGAGCGTGCAGCACGAAACGGCAGCTTGCGGCGCTGTACCTCAAAGCGGTTGAAGCAATGGCCGGTGTGTTCGTTGTCCGTTTCGTCAACTTGCCGCTCGCGCCGGATATACTCCTTGAAGGCCGCCAGCGCAGTGCTCAGGCTGCCCGGAAAATCCAGCGCCTGATGCGACAGGGGAAGATTGTTCTCGATGAACCAGTCGATGGCCAGGATGACGAACTGGCGTTCCCCGTCCGGCTCTGTCCGATGCCGGGGATGGTCTTCCAGCCTGAACCAGCGCCCGCAAGCCAGATTGCGCACGCCCGAGACGGCAGCGTAGCGCTGCATGGAAGACTCCCACTGTTCCACCTGCAGGTCGGCCTGGCGATTGCCCTGTTCCTGCAGCCTGAAACTGTACGCGCCGGTGTACTCATACATCTCCAGCTGCGCGGGCAGGTGGCCGTATTCGGGCATCACCTGTTCTTCGGCCTCCTTTTGCATGCGAGGCGCTTTGTAGTCGTCGCTGCGGCCCCGCCATGTCTTGGAGGAAAGCGTGCGGCTGGCGCTCCAATGCAGGATCTTGTCGAGCTCGTCGCGGGGGCCAGCACCGTGGAAGGCGATGCCTTGCTGGGGCGGGCCGGGCAGGTTCCAGGTGTTGTCGGTGATGACCAGAACGTGACCGCTGCCATCTTCCCGCTGCTCGTGATGGGCGAACCAGCCTTCCTCTTCCATCAGGCGCTGGACGAAATGCCAGTCGGTTTCGTACTGCGTGCAGTAGGATCGCGGGACGTAAGTTCGTTCAAGGACAAAACGGTAATGGCCGCGTGCTTGCGGATGGTTGTTGAAGACGTCAGCGAGGATGTCCTCGGTCCGCTTGTCCTGCCAGATACGCGCGTCCTTGCGAAAGCGCAGGAAATGCAGCCAGGGAGAAAACGTGAGCTGGCAGAAATCGATCTCGCCGTCACTGCCCAGGCGTTTTGCGGTATGCACGTAGCCATGCCAGGGCAGGGTATCGCCGTCATGCTGCCGGATCCACAGCGTGACTGGCTGAGCAATCAACTGCTCCAGCGCGATGCCGGTGTGCGTGCTCAGCAGATCGAGGGTGACTTCGTAGCCGTCATTGAGTCGCTCGGTGGCGATGAGCCGTTGTGGCAAGAGGACGTCCGGCCCGAGTGTCGAGTCCAGCTGGAGCAGCCGGCGATGCTGCGTGATGCGCGCTTGGGAGCGTGGTGAATCATTCGGCGAGGGTGAGGGCATGCGATGCGGCTTCCGGAGAGAATTCGCGCAGCCGGGACCATGCCAGTGAACAAACAGGAAAAAACGCAGGACTTCTTGCGAAGCGCGCCTGCCCGGTTTGAAGGAGGATGTCCCGGATGCGGCCAATGCCCATGGACTCCTCGGTACAGCCGGGGCCTCGGGCGACGAAGGCGACAGTCTCCGTTGCGCGAGGCACTTTCTCAATGGAAGAAATTCTATTTTTCCGCCAAATTATTTTGGCAATTTTGATCGGCAGTCCACTCGTTGTGAAGCGATGACGGTCAAACGGATGGATGCAGCGGGTTGAGGAAACCTGCCTTGCCAGTCCTTGAAAAGGCAGGTGCTAACTTTGTTCCGGCGTATTGCGCGGCTTCTGCAACAACGCCTTCAAATTCGCCAGCCGCGCCTGCGGCGTGATCTTCTCGCTCTCCTGCGGCACCGCCTCGCCCTCATCCAGGCGCATCTCCTTGACGAAGCGCGAGATCTGGCATTCGATCACTTCCTTGGCGCGCTTGCGGCGCTTGCACCAGGACAGGTGCAGCGAACGCTGCGCGCGGGTGATGCCCACGTACATCAGGCGGCGTTCCTCTTCCACGCGCGCAGCAGCGGCCTCGGGCGGGGTGTCGGGGTCGCCCTTGTGCGGCAGGATGCCTTCCTCCACACCCACCAGGAACACGTGCGGAAACTCCAGTCCCTTGGACGCATGCAAGGTCGACATGCGCACCGCATCCTGCTCTTCGTCGCGCCCTTCGAGCATGCTCATGAGCGCCACCATCTGCGTGATCTCCAGCAGGTTCTTCTCTTCGCCCTCGCCATCGCGCCCGCCGCAGGCGCGCTCCTTCAACCAGTTGATGAAGTCCACCACGTTCTGCCAGCGTGCCTGCGCCGCGCGTTCCTCGAAGCTGTCGTAGAGGTAGAACTCGTAGTTGATCGCCTCCATCATGTCGTCCAGCACCTTGCCCGCCTCTTCGCCGCTGCCGGACGGACCCGGCCGCGTGGCGCGCGATTCCAGCGCATTGATGAAGTCGCAGAACTTGCGCAGCGGCAGCAGCTGGCGGTCGGTCAGCTTGTCTTCCAGGCCGCCCTTGTAGACCGCCTCGAACAGCGAACACTGCCACTGTCCGGCCAGCGTGCCCAGCACTTCCAAAGTCGCCTGGCCCACGCCACGGCGCGGCGTGGTGACGGCGCGGATGAAGGCCGGGTCATCGTCCTGATTGGCGATCAGGCGCAGGTAGGCAATGATGTCCTTGATCTCGGCACGGTCGAAGTAACTCTGCCCGCCCGACATCACGTAGGGGATGCGTTCGCGCCGCAAGGATTTTTCCAGGATGCGCGCCTGGTGGTTGCCGCGATACAGGATGGCGTAATCGGCAAACTTGGCGCGCCGCTCGAAGCGGTGCGCCGAGAGCGTGATGGCGATCTGGTCGGCTTCGGCTTCCTCATCATCCATCGCCATGACCGTGATCGGATCGCCCAGCCCATGCTCGGACCACAAGGTCTTGTCGAACAGCTTGGGGTTGTTGGAAATGACCGCATTGGCCGCCTGCAGGATGCGCGTGCTGGAACGATAGTTCTGCTCCAGCTTGATGAGGTGCAGGTTGGGAAAATCCACGCCCAGCAGTTTCAGATTCTCGATGGTCGCGCCGCGCCAGGCATAGATGGCCTGGTCATCGTCGCCCACGGCGGTAAACATCGGCTTCTTGCCCACGCCGGTCACCAGCAGTTTGACCAGTTCGTACTGGCAGGTATTGGTGTCCTGGTATTCGTCGATGAGCAGGTAGCGCAGCTTGCGCTGCCAGCGGTCGCGCACTTCCTCGTTGCTGCGGAACAGCTCCACAGGCAGGCGGATCAGGTCATCGAAATCGACCGCCTGGTAAGCCTTCAGCGTAGCCACATAGCTGCGGTAGATGCGCGCGGCCTGGGCTTCGTCTTCGGTGCGGGCATTCTTCTCGGCCAGCTCGGGATCGACCAGGCCGTTCTTCCACAGGGAAATGGAATTCTGGATGCCGCGGATGATGGCCTTGTCGGTGGTGACCGCCAGTTCTTGCACGAGGGAAAAACAATCATCGCTGTCCATGATTGAAAAGCGGTCCTTCAGCCCCAGATGCTTGGACTCCTGCCGCAGGATCTTCACGCCCAGCGAATGGAAGGTCGACACCGTGAGGTGCTTGGCCTGCTTGGGATCCTTGAGCAGCTTGGCGATGCGCTCCTGCATTTCCAGCGCAGCCTTGTTGGTGAAGGTGAGCGCGGCGATGTTGCGCGATTCGTAACCGCAGTTCTCGATCAGGTGCGCGATCTTCTGCGTGATCACGCGGGTCTTGCCCGATCCGGCACCGGCCAGCACCAGGCAGGGCCCGGCCATGTAGTGGACGGCTTCGCTTTGCGGCTTGTTCAGGCCGAAGGAGGGTGCGGACATACGGAGGCGATCGGCGTGGGCAGGAGAAGAAACGAGGCGCCATTGTAGCAGCCTGCCCGACCGGCCCGGCTGCGCCTGTGGGACAATGCCCGCATTGCCGGCGGCAACAACCACACGAGAGCAACCATGAAATTCAACCATCTCATCCAGATCAACGATCCGCTCAATCCGCTGATCGATTCCCTGACCCGCGAGCAACTCTGGCGCGGCCTGGTCCTGCGTGCGGAGTCGCCGCGCCTGTTCATGCCGCATCTGGATGACTGCCGCCTCTCCGAAAAAAGCCTCGACAGCGTGCGCCGCGAGTTGCGCTATGGCGAGCTGGTCATCATCGACAAGGTCACCTATCTGCCGCAGATCCAGGTGCTCTACGAAGTGCCCTCGCAGGGTGAGATCCCGGCCTCGCGCATGAGCATGACCATCGAGGAGCCGCAGGCCGATGTGCTCTTCGTGCGCTTCGAGTATGACGACGGCAAGCCCGAGGATGTCACCGGCGAAGAAGCCTTCTATGACAACTTCCGCCGCTCGGCCTACCAGGAAGCCGATATCGATACGGTGCGCATCATCCGCGAACTCACCCAGCGTGGTGAGCTGCATTGAAGAAACTGAATCAAGTTTCCCGTTGAGTCAGTTTTTCTGATGCAACAAAAAAGGCGCGCTCCCTGCGGAGCGCGCCTTTTTGCTTGATGAGGTGCAGTCAGGCTCAGGCCAGCAAGCGTCCCAATGCGCCATTGACCAGGGCACCGCCAATCACCAGCCAGGCAAACAGCACCGCACCGAGGATCATGGGCTTGATGCCCGCGCTGCGCAGCGCCGAGAGGTGGGTGGACAGTCCCAGGGCCGCCATGGCCATGGCCAGCATCAGCGTATCGGCCTGCAGCACCAGCTGGTTGACGGCGGCCGGCAGCGGGAAGAAGGAGTTGAACACTACCACACCGATGAAGGCGAAGGCGAACCAGGGAATCGACAGCTTCTTCGTTGCATGTGTAGCCCCCGATGCGGCAGCCGCAGACGGCGCCACCTTCATCGACAGCATCAGCAGGAAGGGCGCCAGCATCATCACGCGGACCATCTTGGTGATCACCGCCACATCGGCCGTGTGCTGGTCGATGGAGCGTGCAGCGGCCAGCACCTGCGCCACTTCATGGACGGTGGAACCGATGTAGACGCCGAAGTCCGGCAGGCGCAGGCCCCACACCGGTTCGGCCTGCAGCGTATAGAGCAGCGGATAGAGGAAGATCGCCAGCGACCCGAAGATGACCACGGTCGAGACCGCCACGGTGACCTGCTCGCTGCGGGCGCGCAGCACCGGCTCGGTGGCCATCACGGCAGCCGCACCGCAGATCGAGCTGCCGGCACCGATCAGCAGCGCGGCATCGCGATCCAGCTTCAACAACTTGGTACCGACCAGCCAGGCCAGGCCGAAGGTGGACAGCAGCATGGCCGCATCGATCACCACACCGGCCACGCCGACGTGTGCGATGTCCTGGAAGGTCAGGCGGAACCCGTAGAGGATGATGCCCGCACGCAGCAGCGTCTGCTTGGAGAAGCGCACGCCCTCGCCGCAGTAAGCACCCAAGCGCGGATAGACGGTGTTGCCGATCAGGATGCCCAGCACGATGGCCACGGTCAGGGCCGAGAAGCCGTGATTCTGCAGCCAGCCGATATTGCCCAGGCTCATGGCAGCCCAGGCGACGGCGCCCGAAAGCGCCAGTCCGGCGGCGGCCGGCGGCAGGGAGGAAGTCTGGATGGCGGTACGCATGGGGCTCTCCACGAAGGGTGTGCTGTCGATGGAGTGCACTTTACGCGCCGCGCTTATAAAAGAAAAACGCGTTATTTTGCTAATATTTACCTGTTGAACAGGTAGATGGACGGTGACGTTTTCTGCGCATACCCATGTCAAAAATGCATAACGGAGGAACGATGAGAATCACGCTGCGGCAATTGCAGATTTTCCTGGCCGTGGCCCAGTCAGGTTCGACCACGGCGGCGGCCGGGCTGGTGGCGCTGTCGCAGTCGGCGGCCAGCGCTGCATTGAACGAACTGGAGAGCCTGCTGGGCGTGCAATTGTTCGACCGTGTCGGCAAGCGGCTGGTGCTGAATGACAGCGGCCGACAGCTGCTGCCGCAGGCGCGCCACATGCTGGATGCGGCCCAGACCATCGAGCGCCAGTTCAGCGATCCGGCCGCGCGTAGCGACCTGCATCTCGGGGCATCCACCACCATCGGCAGCTATCTGCTGCCGGCCATGATCGCCGCTTATCGGCGCAGTCATGCAGGGGCGCGAGTGCGTGCGCTGGTGGCCAATACCGCCGATATCGTGGAAGCCGTAGTCAACTTCGAAGTGGATGCGGGACTCATCGAAGGGCCCTGCCATGCCGATGATGTGCAGGTGGAGCCGTGGATGACCGATGAACTGATCGTGGTGGCCGCGCCCAAACACCCCATCGTCCGCGCGCGCCGCAAGATCACCCTGAAGATGCTGCGCGAAGCCGACTGGCTGCTGCGCGAGGCCGGGTCCGGCACGCGCGAGGCGGTCGAGCATGCGCTCATTCCCTACCTGCATCATTTGCCGTCGTCCTTCGAGTTCGGCAATTCGGAAGCCATCAAGCGTGCTACCGCGGAAGGCCTGGGCATCAGCTGCCTGTCACGCTCGGTGGTGGAAGATTTGATCGAATCGAAGAAGCTGGTCGAACTGGACACGCCGCTGCCGACCTTGCGCCGGCATTTCTACATGGTGGTCAGCCGCCACCGCGCGCCTTCGCCGAGCCTCGCGGCGCTGCTGTCGTTCTGCCGCGACTGGGCGCAGCGGCAGGCACCGCACTGAAGGACGGGGCCTGCCAGGGGCTGGGGTCAGATCGGTTCGAAGACACCCGCGCTGCGGTTCTTGGCCACCTTGTTCCAGGCGAAGATGCGGCCGTTCATGGCCACATACACGCCCGGCGGCAGCACCTGGGCCACGCCGCAGGCAAAGCCGAAGTTGAAGAAGGCGTCGGAGTTGGCGATCTCGTAGGGGATCATGGCGCCGGTCAGCACCACGGTCTTGTCGGTGAGCGCCTGGCCGAGCACCTGGGCGGTCTGCTGCATGGTGTCGGTGCCGTGGATGATGACGATGGCCTGCTGTGCCGAGGCCTGGCAAGCTTCCAGCACGCGCTGACGGTCGCCGTCCTGCATCTCCAGCGAATCGAGCAGGCGCAGGGTTTCCAGGGAAACTTCGGTGGTGATGCGGGCGCGGGCGATGACGTCCGGCAGGTGGCTCTCGCCAAAGCCAAGCTGGCCCGCGATTTCGTCGTAATGCTTGTCGAAGGTGCCACCGGTGGCGATGATGCGCAGGCTCATGGGTTTCCTATCTTCCAACTGGTCAAAATGTTCACATCGCGGGATAAGCAAGATGCGGTCCCGGACGCCGCGTGCCAGCCGCTTCCCCCCGGATAGCCGCGCTATGGCTGCTGGCAGGCGCTATCTTACACGCAGGAAGCTTCATTTTCGTTTGGAGACGGGCGGGGCCGGAGCGATTTTCCAAGGACATTTATAATGGACCGCATATGAAACCTCTGGCACCCGGCACCGTCATCTTCCACCGCCATCGCGGCTATGGCGTGATCGTGCTCGTCAACCTGATGACGGGCTGGATTTCTGCGCGCTTCGGCAGCGAGGTGCGCACCCTGGACCTGAACCTGTCGTCGGACGAAGTGCAGCACGCCGATGGCACGCCCATTCTGTTTCGCCGCGCCCCGCCGGACCGCATGCCGCATGCGCGCCTGATGGCCATGGTGCGCGAGCTGCATCGTGCCGGTTATCAGCGGCTCTACCTCTACAGCTGGCCCAAGCCGTCCGGGCTGCACTGGCGCTGGCATCTCTTCAGCGGCCCGCGCAACTGGATCGAGCGTCCCTGGCGCGAGGGCTGGTATGGCTCGGGCGCCGATTACAACTTCAATCCGGTGATGGGCTGGGGCGACGGACCTTCTTCGTCTCCCGAGGAACTGGCGCGCCTGCTGGCCCAGTTCGACCCGCAGGGACTGGCCCAGGCGCTGGGCGAAGACGAAGCCCACGCCAGCTGGTTCGAGCTGGTCTGCGCCACGCTCTTGCCGGATTACGCCTTCAGCCTCGGCTGGCACAGCAACGGCAGCATCCCGGAACACCTGCCGGTGATCCCGATCCGGCGCAACGTCCCCGAATACGCCGGTCCGCCGCTACCGTGGCCGCCGGGTTGGCGGCACCTGTGGAAGCGCGCCGGGGCCATGCCCCAGTTGACCTATGACCCGCCGGTCAGAACCATTCACCGCATCACCCCAGAGCCTCAGGATTGAGCACGTTCTTCGGCGTCCCGGCGGCGTAGTCGACGATGTTCTGGAAGGCCGCACGGAAGTAAAGTTCATATCCGTCTTTTTCCACATAGCCCAGGTGCGGGGCGGCCACCACGTTGTCCATCTTCAGCAGCGGTGAATCTACCGGCAGCGGCTCGCGCTCGTAGACGTCGAGCGCAGCCAGTCCGGGGCGGCCGGCGTGCAGGGCCGCTTCCAGCGCATCGGCCTCGACCAGTTCGGCGCGGCTGGTGTTGACGAAGCAGGCGGTCGGCTTCATGCGGGCCAGGTCGCTGGCCTTGACGATGCCGCGCGTGGCGTCGTTCAAGCGCAGGTGCAGGGTCAGTACGTCGGCCTGGGTGAAGAAATCTTCCTTGCTGGCGGCAGCTTGCAGACCATCCTTGACGGCTTGCTCGCGGCTGGCCTCGCGTCCCCACACCACCACCTGCATGCCGAAGGCGCGGCCATAACCGGCCACCAGCTTTCCGATCTTGCCGTAGCCCCAGATGCCCAGGGTGCGTCCCTTCAGGGCGGTGCCGATCAGGTTGTGATGCGGCGTGGGCGAGACCTGCTGCCAGGCCCCCGCGCGCAGGGCGCTGCAATATTGCGGCACGCGGCGCATGGCAGCCATGATGAGGGCCCAGGTCAGCTCGGCCGGTGCGGTCGGGTCGCCCACGCCTTCGACGATGGCAATGCCGCGCGCGGTGGCGGCGGCCACGTCGACATGGCCGCTGACCTTGCCGGTCTGGGAAATCAGTTTCAGCAGGGGGAGTTTTTCCAGCAGGGGCTGGGTGAGGGCGGACCGTTCGCGGATCAGCACCACGGCGTCGAAGGGCGCCAGCCGCGCGGCCAGCTGGCCGGTGCCGCGCACGGTGTTGGTGAAGACCTTGACGTCGTGGCCGTCGAGCAGGCGAAAGCAGTCGAGGTGGCGCACGGCATCCTGGTAGTCGTCGAGGATGGCGATTTTCATGGGAAGTCTCCTGGCACTCTTGAGGGGCGGTCACCGGCCACCTGCGTGGCCGGCGTGGGCGTCCATCATAAAGCGATTGCCGGGATTCGGCACGGGCGGTGCTGCCCATGCAATTGGGGCGGCGCGTAAAGCTCGCATATTTTTCAGGGCCGCCCGATCCGGCGGCCGCCAGCGACTCCGATGACTGCCGCACAGGCCGGCAGCGGCATCATCCAGCAGATGTCGGTGACCCTCGATCCGGCCATGCAGGAGGGCAGCCTGGTGCCGGTGCTGCCGGAATGGCAGGTGGCCGGTCCGGACATCGTGGCGCTTTACCAACCAACACGCCGCGAGACAGCCAAGGTGAAAGTTTTCGTCGCATTTCTGCAGGAGATATTCACGTTGTGAATGGCATATCGCCCGCAATGCCCCGCAAATCCAGTGTTCATGCGGTTTATCAAGGAATGACTGTTATATGCCACGGTAATGAATTAACAGATTTTTTTTGATTTGTAATTACCCACTACATGAGTCGGGTATTTTTCGCTACAAATTTGCGTAAATTCCGTTTTATCGGGGTACAATCGCTGCCACTTTCCTGCACTCTCGACTGTCGAAGAGTGAGCAAAACCCGCCGCCAGCAAGGAGGCGGGCCGGGTGGCCGGGCTCCTGGAGACCGCCGCCATCGACAAGACCGCCGTATTGCAGACTGGCGTGCGTATCCCGCCAGGCCCGTGCAACGACGATCCTGCCGTGCCAACCGAATTCATCAACTTGTGGCATTGGAGGTAGCATATGAACCAACCCCTCATGGCAGGCATTCCCGCAGTCAATGCGCCCGCCTACGTCAAACACCAGAAACTGATCAACTGGGTCGCCGAAATCGCCGCGCTGACCAAGCCGGCTCGCATTTACTGGTGCGATGGTTCGCAGGAAGAATACGATCGCCTGTGCGCTGAAATGGTCGCCGCCGGCACCATGAAGAAGCTCAACGAAGCCAAGCGTCCCAACAGCTACCTGGCCTGCTCCGATCCGTCGGACGTGGCCCGCGTGGAAGACCGCACCTTCATCTGCTCGCAGAACAAGGAAGACGCCGGCCCGACCAACAACTGGACCGATCCGGCCGAGATGCGCCAGACCTTGAACGGCCTCTTCGACGGCTGCATGGCCGGCCGCACCTTGTACGTGGTGCCGTTCTCGATGGGTCCGCTGGGTTCGCCCATCGCCCACATCGGCGTGGAATTGTCCGACTCTCCCTATGTAGCCGTGAACATGCGCATCATGACCCGCATGGGCAAGGCCGTGTATGACGTGCTGGGCAGCGATGGCGAGTTCGTGCCTTGCGTGCACACCGTGGGCGCACCGCTGGCCGCCGGCCAGAAGGATGTGGCCTGGCCGTGCAATGCCACCAAGTACATCGTCCACTATCCGGAAACCCGCGAGATCTGGTCCTACGGTTCGGGTTACGGCGGCAATGCGCTGCTGGGCAAGAAGTGCTTCGCCCTGCGCATCGCCTCCACCATGGGCCGCGCCCAGGGCTGGCTGGCCGAGCATATGCTGATCCTGGGTGTCGAATCCCCGGAGGGCAAGAAGCACTACGTGGCCGCCGCTTTCCCCTCGGCCTGCGGCAAGACCAACTTCGCCATGCTGATCCCGCCCAAGGCCTTCGGCGGCTGGAAGGTCACCACCATCGGTGACGACATCGCCTGGATCAAGCCGGGTGCCGATGGCCGCCTGTACGCCATCAACCCGGAAGCCGGCTATTTCGGCGTGGCCCCGGGCACCAACGAAAAGAGCAACTACAACTGCATGGCGTCGGTGTCGGCCAACACCATCTTCACCAACGTGGCGCTGACCGATGATGGCGACGTCTGGTGGGAAGGCATGACCAAGGAAGCCCCGGCGCACCTGATCGACTGGCAGGGCAAGGACTGGACCCCGGAAATCGGCAAGGAAACCGGCCGCAAGGCAGCGCACCCGAACGCCCGCTTCACCGTGGCCGCGACCCAGAACCCGGTGATCGATTCGGCCTGGGATGATCCGGCCGGCGTGCCGATCTCGGCCTTCATCTTCGGTGGCCGCCGTTCCACCACCGTGCCGCTGGTGACCGAAGCCCGCAACTGGGTGGAAGGCGTGTACATGGCCGCGACCATGGGTTCGGAAACCACCGCTGCGGCCGTCGGCCAGCAGGGCGTGGTGCGCCGCGATCCGTTCGCCATGCTGCCCTTTGCCGGCTACAACATGAGCGAATACTTCCAGCACTGGCTGGACATCGGCAAGAAGATCGCCGCCTCGCCCGCCGAGCTGCCGAAGATCTACTGCGTGAACTGGTTCCGTACCGATGCCGATGGCAAGTTCGTCTGGCCCGGCTTCGGCGACAACATGCGCGTGCTGAAGTGGATGCTGGACCGCATCGAGGATCCGCAGGGCGTCAAGACGGGCGGTGTCGAGCATCTGTTCGGCGTCACGCCGCGCTTCGATGACCTGCAGTGGGAAGGCCTGGACTTCAGCGCCGAACAATTCGCTACCATCACCTCCATCGACAAGGCCGCCTGGGTCAAGGAACTGGAGTTGCATGCCGAACTGTTCGATAAGCTCAAGCACAAGCTGCCGGCCGAACTGCAAGGTGTGAAGGAAAAGCTGGAGAAGAAGCTGGCAGCCTAAGCTGACCGGTTCGGAGAAGACAGGAAGCGCCTGCCGCAGTGATGCGGCGGGCGTTTTCTTTTTGGGGTGGCGGATGTGGCGAAAGCGTTTTTTCAGCCCGGCATCAGCAAGGTCAGCGGCATGAGCGCCGCCCGCAATGCCTCCGGCAAGGCCACCGGCCTGCGGCTGGCGCGATCCACGTATACATGTACGAAGTGGCCTTGCGCAGCGGCAGTCTCCTCCCCCGCCTTGAAGATGCCCAGCTCGTAACGCACGCTGCTGCGGCCCAGATGCGCCACGCGCACGCCCACTTCGATCAGGTCCGGAAAGGCCACGGAAGCGAAATAGTTGCACTGCGTTTCGATGACCAGCCCGATCACTTCCCCTCGCTCGATGTCCAGCACGCCCCGCTGCACCAGGTAATGGTTCACGGCGGTATCGAACCAGCTGTAGTAGACGACATTGTTGACGTGGCCATAGACATCGTTGTCCATCCAGCGTGTCGCAATGGCGTGGAAGTGCAGGAAATCGGCGCGGCGGCCGGGTTGGGGACGGTGCTCGCTCATCGGTTCATCAGGGTCAGGATTGGTCAGCTTGTGCACCTGCACAAGAACGGCGTGCTTGCAGTAACATTGCTCCCACTTCCGCTCGCACCCGCTCCTTGGCGCGGCCGGAAGTGTTCCATCTTAAGCGATCACGGTCAGAGATTGGCCAGTGTCGCGCTTGCATCTGCGCAGGCCGATGCCATGTGTTTCCGGTGACCGCGTCGTTTTGCGGGCGCCGGCGCTGCCGATAGCCTGATCCTCAAGACTGATAGTTAAATCCAATCAAAAGTATTGATTAAATAAAATTGATCTATTTTGTTGGGCGTTCTACTATTCAACCCATCGCTTCACTCAACCCCCCTTTAAAAGGAAATCGACAATGTCCCTGATCAACACCACTATCAAGCCGTTCAAGGCAACCGCTTACCACGATGGCAAGTTCGTCGACATCACCGAAGCCACCCTGAAGGGCAAGTGGTCCGTGTTCGTGTTCTACCCGGCCGACTTCACTTTCGTGTGCCCGACCGAGCTGGAAGATCTGGCCGACAACTACGCTGAATTCAAGAAGCTGGGCGTTGAAATCTACGGCGTGTCCACCGACACCCACTTCGCTCACAAGGCATGGCACGACACCTCGGAAGCCATCAAGAAGGTCCAGTACCCGCTGGTGGGCGACCCGACCGCAACCCTGGCACGCAACTTCGAAGTGCTGATCGAAGAAGAAGGCCTGGCACTGCGCGGCACCTTCGTGATCAATCCGGAAGGCGAAATCAAGGTCATGGAAGTGCATGACAACGGCATCGGCCGTGACGCTTCGGAACTGCTGCGCAAGGTCAAGGCTGCCCAGTACGTGGCATCGCACCCGGGTGAAGTCTGCCCCGCCAAGTGGGAAGAAGGCGCTGCCACCCTGAAGCCCTCCTTGGATCTGGTCGGCAAGATCTAAGCAACACCCCGCCGTATCGCGCCAGCCAAGCGCTGTTCTCCGGCTGGCGCTGCACTGAACATCCCTGCAGTATCCGTCCTGGCCCGCTCCCCCCGGGCAAGCGGCCAACCCCCACAAGGGCGAGGCCGTGGTCAGGGCGACCCTAGAATCTCTCAACGAGGAAGTAATCATCATGCTTGATGCCAATCTCAAGACCCAATTGAAGGCCTATCTGGAAAAGGTCAGCCACCCGATCGAGATCGTCGCGTCGCTCGATGATGGCGCCAAGTCCCGTGAGATGCAGGAACTCCTGCAAGACATCGTGCTGCTGTCGGACCGCATCAAGCTGGTCGAGCAACGCGGTGCCGATGCCCAGGGACGTACCCCGTCCTTCAGACTGAACCGCCCCGGGACCCCTATCAGCGTCGAATTCGCCGCGATCCCGATGGGCCACGAATTCACCTCCCTGGTGCTGGCGCTGCTGCAAGTCGGCGGGCACCCGGTCAAGCTCGACGACAAGGTCATCGAGCAGATCAAGAACCTGGACGGCGATTATCGCTTCGAGACCTATGTCTCGCTGACTTGCCAGAACTGCCCGGAAGTCGTGCAGGCGCTGAACGTGATGTCCATCATCAATCCGCGCATCCAGTCGGTGACCATCGACGGCGCGCTGTTCCAGGGTGAAGTCGAGCAACGCCAGATCATGGCCGTGCCGACCGTCTACATGAACGGTGAAGTCTTCGGTCAGGGCCGTACCGGCGTGGAAGAGATCCTCGCCAAGCTCGACACCGGTGCCGCTGCCCGCAAGGGTGAAGAACTGAGCGCCAAGGAGCCGTATGACGTGCTCATCGTCGGCGGTGGCCCCGCTGGTGCAGCTGCTGCGATCTATGCAGCGCGCAAGGGTATCCGTACCGGCGTGGTGGCCGAGCGTTTCGGCGGCCAGGTGCTCGACACCCTGGCCATCGAGAACTTCATCTCGGTGCAGGAGACCGAAGGCCCGCAATTCGCCACTGCGCTGGAACAGCACGTGCGGGCCTATGACGTCGACATCATGAACGTGCAGCGCGCTGAAGCGCTGGTGCCGGGCGACAAGCTGATCGAAGTGAAGCTGGCCAATGGCGGCGTGCTGAAGGGCAAGACCGTGATCCTGTCCACCGGTGCCCGCTGGCGCAACGTCAACGTGCCGGGCGAGCAGGAATACAAGAACAAGGGCGTGGCCTATTGCCCGCACTGCGATGGTCCGCTGTTCAAGGGCAAGCGCGTGTCGGTGATCGGTGGCGGCAACTCGGGCGTGGAAGCAGCCATCGACCTGGCCGGCATCGTCGCCCATGTGACCCTGATCGAGTTCGCAGCCGAACTGAAGGCCGATGCGGTGCTGGTGCGCAAGCTCAAGAGCCTGCCCAATGTGACCATCGTGACGTCGGCGCAGACGACCGAGATCACCGGCGACGGCCAGCGCGTCAACGGTATCAGCTACAAGGAACGCGAAACCGGCGAGGTCAAGCACGTGGAACTGGAAGGCGTGTTCGTCCAGATCGGCCTGGTGCCCAACACCGAATGGCTCAAGGGAACCCTGGCCTTGTCCAAGCACGGCGAGATCGAGATCGACGCCAAGGGCCAGACCTCGATTCCGGGCGTCTTCGCGGCCGGTGACGTCACCACGGTGCCGTACAAGCAGATCGTCATCGCCGTGGGTGCAGGTGCAACGGCTGGCCTGTCGGCCTTCGATCACCTGATCCGGTCGTCGGCGGATGATGTGGCACCGGCAGTAGCCAAGGAAGCGGTTGCGGCCTGATTGCTGATTGATTTCAGCCAGCCAGTAAAGCAGTAAAAGAAACGCCACCGGTTCGCCGGTGGCGTTTTTGTTTCTGGCTTGGGGTATGTGATCCGATGCATCCAAAGGTTTGCGTATACGTATCGGCATGCAATGTGTGGCCTTGGCAGCGCACATGAAAAAACGCCATCGGTTGACCGATGGCGTTTTCTTGACTTGCTCATCTGCCGCCGTGGCGGCGGAACTGCCTGATGATTACTTGAACATCAAACGCAGCGAGTCCCAGGCACGGCCGATGAAGCCAGCCGGGCCCACCGATTCCAGCGCGATCACCGGCAGTTCGGCCACGGTCTTGTCATCGATGGTCACCTTCAGGGTGCCGACCTTGGCATTTTCCGAGATCGGGGCGATCAGCGGATCATTGCGTTCCAGCTTGGTCTTGACCTTGTCAGCCGTGCCCTTGGGGATGGTGATGTAGACGTCGTTCTTGAAGCCGACCTTGATCTTGCTCTGCGAACCCTTCCACACGTCAGGCGTATCCACGGCCTGGCCCTTGGCATACAGCTTCACGGCGTCGAAGTTCTGGAAGCCCCAGTTCAGCAGCTTCTGGCTTTCTTGGGTGCGGACCTGGTCGGAAACCGTACCGATCACCACCGAGATCAGGCGACGCTCGCCGTTGGGCACCGGGCGATGGGCCGAGGTGATCAGCGAATAGCCGGCGCTGGAGGTGTGGCCGGTCTTCATGCCATCGACCGTCGGATCCAGCCACAGCAGGCGGTTGCGGTTGGGTTGGGTGATGTTGTTGTAGGTGAACTTCTTGACCGAGTAATAGCGCTTGTAATAGTCGGGGAAGTCGTTGATCAGGTTGCGGCACAGGATCGCCAGGTCACGCGCGGTCGTGTACGTGTCGGCGCTGGGCAGGCCGTGCGGGTTGCTGAAGTGGGTGTTGGTCAGGCCCTGGCGCTGCGCTTCACGGTTCATCAGCTGCACGAAGGCATCTTCCGTACCGGAGACCGCTTCGGCCACGGCCACGGCGGCGTCATTGCCGGAGACCGAGATCAGGCCATACAGCAGGTTGTCGATCGAGACCGGCTTGTTGGGCTCGATGAACATCTTGGAGCTGCTCGGATCGACCTTCCAGGCGTTGACCGAAACGTTCACTTCCTGCTCCAGGCTCAGGCGCTTGTCGCGCAGGGCGGCGAAGGCCAGGTAGGCGGTCATCAGCTTGGTCAGCGAGGCCGGTTCCACGCGGGTGTCGGCGTCGCTGGAGGCGATCACCTGGTTGGCCGAGGCATCCAGCAGCAGCCAGCTCTTGGCCGCCACGGTCGGCGGCGGCAGGCTTTGGGCGGAGGCGGTCAGGGCGGAAAGGGAAAGGACGGTTGCGGCAAATGCCGCGAGAAGCTTTTTCATCGGTGCCTAAGAAAAATTGCCAGCACGGGGGAACATCGTAGCTGTTGGTTTGAAAAGAGGGTGAGGCAGGACGGATCAGTCTGGTTCAATCGATGCGAACAACCGCAATGGCGCGCGCTGCGCCGGTCTGGCTGGTCGCACTGAATTATAAAACGTCATGTGGCATCGTTCCCAATTGAATGGATCTTCATCCCCGAAAATCCCCTCACGATACCGGCATGCACCCTGGCTCTGGCCTCGTACAGCGCCGCCATGCTTCCGGATGAACGTCGGTCGTGCCGGAAACCTTCAGGCCGGAAGCTGCGCCGGGCGGCGATGCCAGCTTTCGACCACGACGTTCTTGATATGTTGCAGCTTGCGGTGAAAAAAGTGATCCGAGCCCGGAATCACCACCACCGGCAACTCCTGCGGGCGCGCCCAGTCCAGGACGGCGGACAGGGGAATGGTGTCGTCCTGCTCGCCGTGAATCAGGATGGTATTGGCCGGGGCCGGCGGCATGGGCCACTTGCCGGCGGCGGTGCCGACCAGCACCAGGCGCTCGGCGGCGCTGGCCGCATCCTGTTGCAGCAGGCGCTGCTGCAATTGCGCCTGTACGAAGGTGCCGAAGGAGAAGCCGGCCAAGGCCAGCGGCAGGTCCGGATACTGCGATCGCATGTGCTGCAGCAGCAGGGCCATGTCGTCGGTCTCGCCGGCCCCGTGGTCGTGCACGCCTTCGGACTTGCCCACGCCGCGGAAATTCATGCGCACCGCCACGTAGCCCAGCGCCAGGAAGGTGCGGGCCAGGGTTTGTGCGACCTTGTTGTCCATCGTGCCGCCATACAGCGGATGCGGATGGGCCACCAGAGCCAGGCCGACGGGCGCGGCGAATTGCTCGGGATCCGGCAGGTCGATTGCGCATTCGAGCTGGCCGACGGCACCGGCGATCTGGAAGTGTTGGGTATGTACGTTCATGGCGTGCGGGGAAACGGATGAGGGGAAGCTTGCTGCGCCCGGCATGGGGGCGGCAGCATGATCAAACTTTCATATCGTCAGATTTTCAGGCGGTCCACGACCTTGCCGCCGACGATGTGGCTGTCGATGATCTCGTCGATGTCTTCATTGTCGACGTAGGTGTACCAGGTGCCTTGCGGGTAGATCACCACCACCGGGCCTTCTTCGCAGCGCTCCAGGCAGCCGGCCTTGTTGATGCGGACCTTGCCGGGCGTGGACAGGCCCAGTTGCTTGATGCGCTTCTTGGCGTGTTCCTGCGCGGCCTGCGCGCCCTTGTCGGCACAGCAGGTACGTTCGCCCGGCTTGCGCTGGTTCAGGCAGAAGAAGACGTGATGTTCGTAATAGGGTTGCTCTTGCGGTTGCTCTTGATCGCTCATGGAATGCCCTGTGGAGAGTGACGGCAGTGCCGGCGCGGGCCGGCAAAACGTCAATGATACACCCCGCTCAGCCCGGCCTGCGGTGCACAGGGTGCAACAGGAACCAGATCGCCAGGAAGGGCCACAGCACCGACAGGAACTGCGCGGCCCCGTCGAAGTTGAGGAATTTGCCCTGGACCCAGGTCTCCAGCGTGGAGAGGTAATAGGGATTGGCCGGGACTGCGTTGGTCACCACCAGGCTCAGGATCAGTGCCAGCGCGGCCACGCGCCGCTGCGCCGTGGGTGGGGCCCAGGCCAGGCCGACGATCATCAGTGTCCCCAGCATGATGCCGCCCACGGCACTGGGCGAAATCCAGACGAAGGCATTCTGCGGCGCGAAGAACAGCGCGCAGGCCAGCGACTTGGCCGCGATGCAGGCCAGCAGGTAAAGCGTGACCAGCCGCCGGCGCGGGGCCTGACGGCGCATCAGCAGCAGCACCAGCAGGGCTGCGCCGGTCAGGCCGCAGGCGGTGACGATGACGTCGGCCAGCCAGTATTGCTCGGCGCTCGGTTGCGCGCTGTTGAGCCAGGTGGTGGCCAGGTCGATGGGGGTATCGAACAGGTCGGAAAAGAATGCCGACAACGGCGGCACCAGATGTCCCAGGCCGAACAGGTGATTCTGTGGATAAATCAGCGCCAGCGGCCACAGCCACGCTACGACCAGTCCGCGGCTGGCCGCGCCCGAGAACCAGCGGCGGCGCAGCATCAGGAAGCGGCTATCCTCCAGGAAATAACGACTGCAAGCTGCGCCCAGCACGGCCCCCAGCGCCACGCCCAGCGAATTGGTCAGCAGGTCGAGATTGGAGGGCACGCGGGTGGGCAGGTAGGTCTGCACCGCCTCCATGCAGGCCGACAGCAGCACACCTGCCAGCGTGGCCGGCCATATCGCCCACCAGGGGCGCAGATGCGGATGCTGGGCCAGCACCAGCAGCAGGCCCAGCGGGATGTAGCCGGCGACATTGGTCCAGACGTCGAACACGGTCCAGTAGTAGGGCAGGCGCGCGCCCAGGTAATCGAAGGGTTTGATTCCCATGTCGCGCCAGCCGGAGAAGGGATACCAGCTGGCATAGACGATCAGCAGGGTATAGACCAGCAGGCTCACGCGCGCGAACGACGAGGCTGCCGGCGCACTGGCCGGTGTAGCGGGAGGCTCGGAGCAGGAATCGGGTGGAACGGGCATGGGCCAGAGGGTAACCGATTTCGGGCCGGGCAGCGCCGGCCGGCTGCCGTCTTTACCATTGCAGCGCGCCCACTACCCCGCGCAGGCGCGCTCTGCCGTTACAATGCCCGCATGACACTGACTTTTCCCATGCCCGCCGAGTCTGAATCGGCACCGCTGGTGCGTCCCGAGCGCATCGGCATGCTCCTGGCAGGTTCCGATCCCCAGGGCCAGCAACGCATTGATGTCGAAGCCGTGGCCGAGACCGGTTCCACCAATGTCGACCTGATGCAGCGCCTGTCGTCCCTGCAGCGTCCGCTGCTGCTGGTGGCCGACCGCCAGACTGCCGGCCGTGGCCGCGCCGGCCGTCCATGGCGCGCCGCCCCCGAAGATTCCCTGACCTTTTCGCTGGCCTGGCGCCTGCAGCGTCCCATGCACGCGCTGCTGGGCCTGCCGCTGGCCGTGGGCGTGGCGCTGGCCGAGGCGCTGGAAGTGTTCGGCATCCGGCCGCAACTGAAGTGGCCCAATGACGTCTTGCGCGATGGCGCCAAGCTGGCCGGTGTCCTGATCGAGACCGCCGCCGATGGCCGCCAAGGCAATGCCACCTGGGCCGTGATCGGCATCGGCCTGAACCTGGCGGTACCGCCAGGCTTGGAAGATGAACTGCAACGCGCCATCGGCGCAGCGCCGGAACTGCAGAAGCCGCCGCGCGAAACCGTGCTGGCCATCATCGCCAGCGCGCTGGCAGGCGTATTGGAAGAGTTCGAGGCGCGCGGCTTCGGGGCTTTCGTCAAGCGCTGGGAAGCCTTCCACGCCTATGCTGGCCAGGCCGTCAAGATCGTCGAGAATGGCCGCGTGCTGCAGGAAGGCACGGCCTTGGGCGTGGACATGATGGGCCGATTCCTCATGGATACAGAGGCCGGACAGGTCGAGATCCTGGCCGGCGACGTCTCATTGCGGTTGCTAGACGCATGAGGCTGCTGGTCGACGCCGGTAACACCCGCATCAAGTGGGCGATCGTGGCCGATGCGGATCGGAGTATGGCGCCGTTGCCGCGCTGGCAGCAGCAAGGCGCGGTGGAACGCGCCCAGGTGGAGATGCTGGCACGGGACTGGGGGGCACTGGCCAGACAGGCTGCTCCTGAGGAGGAGTTGCAGATCTGTGTGTCCAACGTCGCCGGCCCGGCCCTGCGCGACAGCCTGCAGGCCCTTCTGCACGGTGTCTTCGGACCGCGTGTGATCGTCGAATGGTTCGCTTCCACCGCCGAGCGGGCTGGCGTGCGCAATGGCTACCGCCATCCCGGCCAGCTGGGCTGCGACCGCTTTGCGGCGGCCATTGGCGCGCGGGCCCTGTTTCCGGACCAGGAGTTGCTGGTGGCGACCTGCGGTACGGCTACCACCATCGACGTGGTCAGCGCCGACGGGTGCTTCGAGGGCGGCATGATCCTGCCGGGATTCGGTACCATGGCCACCTCGCTGGCCTTGAATACCGCCCAGCTGCCGCGCATCGATGGCGCCGCACCGCCCGAACGCCTGTTTGCGGACAATACCGTCGAGGCCATCGTCGCCGGCTGCATCGCGGCCCAGGTCGGAGCCATCGAGCATGCGCTGGCCGAGCGGCGGCGCCTGCGTCCGGACGTTCCGCTGCGCTGCCTGCTGGCCGGGGGCGCCGGCTTGTTGCTGGCGCCGTATCTCGCAGCGGGCGATACGCCGCTGGAAAAAGTGGATAATCTGGTGCTCATAGGCCTTCATATGGCCACCATGCGGGTATGAACCATGGACGCTGAGCGCTTGTCCATGCAGACAGGCAAATCAATGAGGGCAAGGAAGACTGGGCGCGAATGAAGCTGAAACTGCTTTTTTGGCTGTTGCTGGTGGGTAACGTGGTCCTGTTCGGGATGTCGCGCGGCTATTTCGGTGCCAACGCGTCCGAACGGCGTGAGCCGCAGCGCCTGGCTCAGCAGTTGCGCCCGGAACTGCTGAGCGTGCTGCCCGCCAATAGCGACAAACTCGCGTCGCAACTGCGCGCGCAGCCGGCGACCACGCAGTCGGCCGCTGCCGACGCTGGTACGGCGGCCGCAGCGCCTGCCCCAGCGGCCAGCCCCGCGACGGCAGCCCCGGCCCAGCCCGCAGTCCCGCAGGTCGCCACGGTCACGCCTTCCTGTACCGAGGTCGGCAACTTCACCGCCGCCGACGCCCGCCGCTTCTCGGACCAGCTGGCCAGCCTCAAGCTGGGCGACAAGGTGGTCCAGAAGCTGACCCAGGACGTCACCAGCCACATGGTCTACATCCCGCCCCAGGATGGCCGCGAAGGCGCGGACCGCCGCATCGCCGAGCTGCGCCGGCTGGGTATCGGCGATTTCTACGTCATTCCAGACAGTTTCCCCAATCCGGCACTGCGTTCGGGCGTCTCGCTGGGCATCTTCCGTACCGAGGAGGCGGCCAAGGCCTATGTGGGCCAGCTGATCTCGCGGGGCGTGCGCAGCGCCCGCATCATTGCGCGCCGCTCGGGGGCCGGCAAGCAGGTGTTCCAGCTGCGCGACCTGAGCCCGGAAGCCCGCACCGCACTGGAGAACATCAAGAGCGCCTTCCCGGATCAGGAAATCCGCGCCTGCAGCGCCTGAGCGCGGCGGCGTTGTCTGGATAGGACACGCCGCATGTTGCAGTGCGAAGGCAAGCGGCTTTCCATGTAAAATCGCGTCCCTAACCGCATCACCCCATCACTTTTTCCTCATCGCATCGACAGGACATTGCCATGACCACCGACCTCACCCACGTAGCCCCGCAGATCAAAGCCGAAATCCTGGCCGAGGCGCTGCCGTATATCCGCAAATTCCACGGCAAGACCATCGTGGTCAAGTACGGCGGCAACGCGATGACCGAAGAGAGCCTGAAGCACGGCTTCGCGCGCGACGTGATCCTGTTGAAGCTGGTCGGCATGAACCCGGTGGTGGTCCACGGCGGCGGCCCGCAGATCGATGCGGCGCTCAAGAAGATCGGCAAGCAGGGGACCTTCGTGCAGGGCATGCGCATTACCGATGAAGAAACCATGGAAGTGGTGGAATGGGTGCTGGGCGGTGAGGTGCAGCAGGACATCGTGATGCTGATCAATCACTACGGCGGCCAGGCGGTGGGCCTGACCGGCAAGGACGGCGGCCTGATCCGCGCGCGCAAGATGCAGATGCCGGACAAGGAGCATCCGGGTCAATTCCTCGACATCGGCTACGTGGGTGAGATCGACGCGATCAACCCGGCGGTGGTCAAGGCGCTGCAGGATGATGCCTTCATCCCCATCATCTCGCCGATCGGTTTCGGCGACGACGGCCAGGCCTACAACATCAATGCCGACGTGGTGGCCGGCAAGATCGCCGAGATCCTGCACGCCGAAAAGCTGATCATGATGACCAACATCGCCGGTGTCCAGGACAAGGCCGGCAACCTGCTGACCGACCTGTCGGCGCGCGAGATCGACGAGATGTTCGCCGACGGCACCATCTCCGGCGGCATGCTGCCCAAGATCTCTTCGGCGCTGGATGCGGCCAAGTCGGGCGTGAACACGGTACACATCATCGATGGCCGTATTGAACACTCGCTGCTGCTGGAAGTGCTGACCGAGCAGGCCTTCGGGACCATGATCCGTTCGCACTGATCGCGGCGCGGTTCGGTTGAAAAAAAGGGATGAGCTTGCTCATCCCTTTTTTGTTCACAGCGTTTTGCAGCGCCGTAGTGGTCGCGTTCAGTAAAGTTGCCTGACCTGCAAGCCCTGCTTTTCCAGCAGCACCGGCACGCTGTCCGGCCCGACCAGATGCAGGATGCCGATAGCCGCCACGGCCTTGTCCTGTTGGCGCAGCAAACCGGCAATGCCCGCCGCCAGGCCAGGATTGCGCTCACGCAGCAGGGTTTGCACCGCAAAGCGGCTGGCGAAACTGTCATCCTGCTGCATCTCCTGCAAGGCGGCACCGAAGTCGGCACTGTCGGCCCTGCGCCAGGCCGCCACCAGGCGATCGAGCTTGCGGGTGAGGTCGGCATCGTCCAGCTCCTGCAGGGTATCGGACAGGAATTGCGCCTGCTGTGCCGGCGTCAGCTTGCTGAACAGGCCCAGCTGGCGGTCGGCGCTTTCCAGTTCGATCACCCTGCCACCATGTGCGCGCACGCTCTCAGCCAGGTGGCTGTCGACGGCCAGGTCGGTGCGATAGCCGTGGCGCACGTATTCCTGCACGGTCAGGGCCATGGCCAGCATCCAGGGGCGCAGTTGCTGCACGTTGTCGGGCGTCATGCCGAAACGCTGCAGCGTGGTTCGGGTCCGTTCGCGCAGCGCCGGGTCGAGTTGGTCCAGCAGTTGTTGACCGGCAGGATAGACCGCATAGCGCTGCACGGCGCTCTGCATGGCGGCGGCGTTCTGCGGATCCAGTTCCAGCGCCAGCGTGGGTGCGGCGGCCAGGGCTTGCTGAAGTTTCGGTTCCAGCGGATAGAAATCGGGTGCGCCGACGTGGATGGTGCCAAACAGCAGCAGCGTATGGCGGCCATCGGAGACCTGGTAGAGCGCGCCGTGCGGCGGGGCGGGCGGAGCTGCATCGGCTGGCGTCGCGGCGCGGGCCGGGGAGAGCAAGTTCAGGCAGGACAGCCAGGTCAAACTCACTATAATCAAGCGTTGCATCAATCCGGTCACTGCTGGCCTTTCTTTCCTAGCTTGCTGAAGGTGCGCCCCGGCGACGGCGGCGCGCCGGTCTTTTTATGGCGTCCAATACTACACCGCTCTGGCTGTTCGATCTCGACAATACCCTGCACAACGCCTCGCACGCGATCTTCCCCGCCATCAACACCAACATGAACCGCATCATCAAGCGCGTGCTGGACAACGATGGCCAGCCCAGCGACGAAGCCGCGGTCAATTACCTGCGGCGGCATTACTGGAAGCTCTACGGCGCGACCCTGCTGGGGCTGGTACGGCATCATGGACTGGGGGTGGATGAATTCCTGCATGAAGCGCATCTGTTCGACGACCTCCCGGGCATGGTGCGCGCCGAGCGCGGCATCGGCCGCTGGCTCTCGCAGTTGCCGGGGCAGAAGATCCTGCTCACCAATGCGCCGCGCCGCTATTCGCGCGAGCTGGTGCGGCACCTGGGCCTGCACCGGCATTTCTCGCATCACATTTCCATCGAATCCATGCATGTGCATCGCCAGTTACGCCCCAAGCCTTCGCGCATCATGCTGCGCAAGCTGTTGGCCCGCCACAAGGTGGCCCCACGGCGCTGCATCTTGGTCGAGGATACGGTGGATAACCTCAAGAGTGCCCGCGAGTTGGGCGTGCGCACGGCATGGGTTACCCAGTACCTGCGCGGCAGCCAGGCCCTGCTCGGGCACATGGGAGGCCAGCGTGCGCTCAGTCGCCTGCCGGGTTTTGTCGATGTGAAGGTTCGTTCAGTGCGGCAGCTGCCGCGACGGCTTGCGGCGCTGGGGGCTGCGCGCTGACCTGAAGGGATGTGTCAAAAAGTCAGTCGGCGCAGTCGGCGCACCAGCCTTTGATGGTCAGTTCCACTTCGTGACTCTGGAAGCCCTTGCCCAGGGTCTTGCGCAAGGCCGACTGCAGTTGCGCGGCGGTGGAGCGGTGACGGTCGGCGTCGGGTAGCACGGTGGCCAGGAAGTCAGTGCCATCGCTGGCGTCCAGGCAGAACACGCGGTTGCAGCGGGTGCACTTGAAGTGGCCGTGCTGGTGTTGCTTGCCCTGCGCATGGTCGTGCAGCCCGTGTTCAGCGTGATCGGCACCAGCGCTGTAGCGGAAGATGCGGTCGTCGCTGGAGATCTTGTGTGCCAGGCCGGCTTCGGTCAGGCAATCCAGGGCACGGTAGAGGGTGACCCGATCCATGTCAGCAAAGCGATCCTGGATATCCTGATGGGAGGCGGCGCTGCGGGTTTCCAGCAGCGCGCCCAGGACGTTGACCCGGGCTTGCGTCACGCGCACGCCGGCCTCGCGCAGCTGCGCCTCGGCCAGCGCGGTCACCGTCGCAGCCTGAGCGGCGGTGCTGGCGGGAGAGGAGTCGGCGGCTTTGGCTTTCATGGTCGGCATGGGCGAGTGTGCTGGGCCAGCAGGACTGGCGAAAGGATGCGGGAGCACGTGGCGTGCGGAAGCCTCCATTTTAGCCGATCACGGTCCGGCGCTCGCGGCGGCGCGGCCGGCGGCCGGACTGTGGCTCGTCAGTGACTATTTCCCGCCGCCCTTGCGGGCGCGCGGATGGGCCTGGTCGTAGACCTGGGCCAGGCGCTGGAAGTCCAGTGCGGTGTAGACCTGGGTGGCGGTGATGGAAGCGTGGCCCAGCATTTCCTGTACCGCCCGCAAGTCCCCCGAACTCTGCAGTACATGCGAGGCGAAGGAATGCCGCAGCATGTGCGGATGGACGTCGGCCGGCATCTCCACACTCTTGCCATGCGCTTTCAGGCGCAGCTGCGTGACCCGGGGCGACATGCGCGCGCCACGTTCATTGAGAAACAGCGCATGGCCATCCATGCCGCCATCGGCCTTGACCAGACTGGCGCGCAGGGGCAGCCAGTCGCGGATCGCCTGCAGCGCGGCCTGCCCGACCGGGACCTTGCGCTTCTTGCCGCCCTTGCCGGTCACGGTGACTTCCGCTTCTTCCAGATCGATCCAGCCTGCTGATTCGTAAGGGCCTTCGCTTACGTCTTTCACATCAATGCCGGCCAGTTCAGAGACCCGCAGCCCACTCGAATACAGTAGTTCGAACATGGCCCGGTTGCAGGCCGCCAGGGTGGAATCGGGGTCGCGCGCCGGATCGGCCTGGGAGACCAGGCGGATGGCTTCGTCGGCCGGCAGAGCCTTGGGCAGGGGTTTGCTCTTCTTGGGCGGCTTGACGCCGTCGACCGGGTTGGCAGGCATCGTCTGTTCCACGGCCAGCCAGGCGAACAGGCCGCGCCAGGCCGACAGCTTGCGCGAGATGGAGCGTGCATTCAGCCCGCGCGCATGCAGGCGCGCAGCGCATTTGCGGATCTGGGCCTGGGTCACGCGCTGCAGCGCGGGTTCGGCCTCTTGCGGTTGATCGGCGGGGGCCAGCAGGGCGCGCAGCTCCTGCAGGTCGCGCGCATAGCTGTCCAGCGTGTGCGGCGACAGCTTGCGCTGGCTGCGCAGGAAGGAAAGATACTGTCCGATCAGGGACGAAGCCGGGGAAGCTGGGCCATCCATGCCATGACTCCCGGTGGGACACGCTCGGCCGCGCTCAGCGCAGCAGGCAGGCCAGGGCGGCGCTGCCGGTTTCGCCGATGCGGGTCAGGAAATCGGTGCCCATGTCGGCAGTGAAGCGATTCGGATCGGGCGATCCCAGCACCAGCAAGCCGAAGGCTTCAGGTGCTGCACCGACGCGCAGCGGCAGCATGGCGACCGACTTCACGGAGGCGGCATCGTCCAGCCAGGTCGCGGCTTCGAAATCCTTGTTGGGGCCGCAGAGCGGGGCCGACAGGCCATTGGCGAAGATGCGGGCGTCGTCCGAGACTTCCTGCGTGGCCCAGTTGCCGGCGTGGGCCGGGCCCAGGTTCCACAGGCGGACCGTCACTTGCGGCACGTGGAAGATTTCCTGCAGGCGGTCCACAAGTACGCGCGGCAGGTCGTCGGCATCGCGCGTGAGCAGCAGGGCGCGGCTCCATGCCTGGAATTTGCTGGTGATCTCGTCGTTTTCCTGGGCGATGCGCATGAGATCGGCCATGCGCAGCTCCTGTACGCGGATCTTCTCGCGCAGGATTTCCATCTGGCGTTCCTGCAGCGACACGGCGCGGCCCATGACCGGGCTGGTGAGCTTGACCGTCGAAAGCAGTTCGGCATGCTCCTCGAAGAAATGAGGGTGGTCGAGCAGGTAGTCGGCAATCAGGCTGGAATCCAGTTCGGTGGTCATCGTCGCGGGGTCTGTGTTGGAGTGCCGGTGGCGCGCGGGGAGGGGCGCACCGGAAGTATCGCGAGATTATCCTCGCTATCGGACACACTGACAATCATCGGCACCGTTCAGGGCAGTTGAACGGGGCGATGGCAGCGGATGAGGGCAAAAAGAAAGAGGCCTGCATGATTGCTCATGCAGGCCTCTTCCGGTACGACTCAGGTTCAACTCAGGTTGAAACCGATGTGTTCACACCGGTTTCAGGTCCTTGAATTAGAACTTGTGACGGATACCAACGGCAACAGCGGTTTGGCTGTCGCTGGCGTTGCCAATGGTGGCGTTGCCGGTTGCATCGCCGAACACGCCGGTGTTGGCCATGTCGGTTGCGCGGATGTTAGCCACGAATGCGTACAGGTCGGTACGCTTGGACAGCCAGTAGTCGGTGCCCAGGCTGATTTGGGTCAGCTTGCCCTTGGAGGACGAGTTGAAGTCAGCACGGGTGTGGGTCACTGCGCCCAGCAGCTTCAGGGAAGGCGACAGGGAGTAGGCGGTACCCAGTTCATACACGTCGATCTTGTTGGCGGCGCCCAGGCTCTTCGAGGCAACAGCGGTCGGCGAACCGGTGTTCAGGTCTTGCTTGACGCGCGAGTAGTTACCGTACACGCGGGCCGGGCCGAACTGGTAGCTAGCAACCACGTTCAGAACCTTCAGAGCGGTGCTCGGGTTGGAAGCGTTGGGAGCGTAGTAGCCAGCGGTGGTCGATTCCAGCTGGGTGTCAGCCGGGCTGGTACCTTGCTTGGATTGGTAGTAGGTGACGCCCAGGCCCAGAGGACCGTTGTCGTACTTACCGCCGATACCGAAGGCTTGACCATTCGAGGTCGAACCAGCTTGTTCGCCGAAACCATAGATCAGGTTGCCGGTGAAGCCGCTCAGGTTAGCGGTGGTGTAGCTGATCGAGTTGTTGGTACGGGTACCTTCCAGACGATCGATGTTGTGGCCGACAGCGCCGGTCACGCCACCGAAGTCGTTCACGGAGGTGTAAGCGGAGATGGTGTCAGCGAAGTCAGTTTGACGGCCAACCAGAACGGTACCGAAGCCACCCGACAGACCAACGACCGACTTGCGACGGAACAGGTTGGTGGAGGTAGCTGCGTCGGAGCCTTGCAGAGCGCCGTTGTCGTTGGTGAAGCCGGTTTCCAGTTGGAACACAGCCGACAGGCCGCCGCCCAGGTCTTCCACGCCCTTGAAGCCGATGCGCGAACCTTGGATGATGCCCGAGTTCAGGCCGAACTTGCTGCCGGTGTTGCCAGCGGTGGTGTTCACAGCCTTGCTGGTGTAAACAACACCGGTATCAACGATACCGTAGATAGTAACGGAGCTTTGTGCTTGAGCAGCACCTGCGAACGCGCCGAGGACGGCCAGTGCCAGCAGAGATTTTTTCATTTGACATCCTTCTATAAAAATAGTCTTGAGGATCCGTACTTCTGGTCGGATGGTGAGACATTAAGGGTTCTCATTTGGCGTGGCCGCAGATTGGTCACGTGGAGGGAGGAATTTTGGTTGAAAGCGTCAATCCACGGATGGAGTGTTGTTTTTTTCAAACGCTTTCCTGCCCGTCAATGCATGACAGGCAAATTTTGGCTTGCAGCGTGTCACTCATTAACGGCATGGCTGCGCAAAACTTGATCCGACCCGTCTCGTCAACACGTTTGTTGTTAAAACGATGCATTTGGATACTTTTCTAGGGGATTTTAAAAAAATGTCGATTGTGCGGCATAATTTTGGCTTTCTGACCTGATGTGGAGGCTGGATGGCCAATCGCGAGGATCTAGCAATCATCCGGGCAGCACGTGCCGGAGATGCCCAGGCGCAACTGAGCCTGGGCCAGCGCTACCTGTTTGGCGGCAATGGTTTGCCGCAAAGTCCGGGCACCGCATGGCACTGGCTCGAGCGGGCTGCCCGCCAGGGCTTGGCCGATGCCTGGATGCTCATTGCCCGGCATATTCCCTATGAAGTTGTGAGCCAGCTTGGCAAGCCGCACGAAGCTGCGCAATGGTACGAGCGCGCCTTCGAGGCGGGGGCCACGCGCGCTGGTCTGACCTTGGCGCGCCTGGTCCTGGAACACCCTGCCGGCGTGGCGGCGGCCAGTCCCGAGCAGAAGAACCGCGCGCTGCGCGCGCTGGAAACGGTGGCAGCGGAGGGCGATCCGGATGCCCAGTGGCTGCTGGCACGTCAGGGCGAACGCATGCTGGTCCCGACAGCAGTATCGTCAGAGGCCGCAGCCGATGTGGCGCCAGCGGCGGCGGCAACGGTCAGGCCCGAGCAATTGCAGCAATGGACGCAGAAAGCCGCCGATGCCGGTATAGAACAGGCCCAGCATGCGCTGGCCGACAGCGCCTGGCAGCAGTCCGACTTTGCGGCCTTCCGCCAGCGCGCCCAGCCCCTGGCCGATGCCCTGTTGCGCCAGCATGAACAGCAGGTGGCGCAGCTCAATGCTCCTTCGGAGGCGCTGGCTGCTGCGCTCGGCGCGCAGAACATCCAGTTGCTGCGCCGCCTGGCCGAAGTGCACCAGTCCGACAAGCGCCCCGATCTCCTGCAGGCCCAGCAACTGCTGGAACTGGCGGCCCTGGCCTGCGACCGGGATGCGCAACTGGCCCTGGGCCTGTTGTATGGGCGGGTCGACGCCTCGGGTGAGCGCCGGTTCGCCGGGCAAGGGTCAGCCAATTACAAGAAGGCTATCCGTTGGCTGACCCTGGCGGGCGAGCAGGGGATGGCAGCGGCCTGGTTTGTTCTTTCCCGTATCTATTTGAAGCCGGAATTTTCACAACGCAACCTTGCCGATGTGCAGCATTATTTGGAGCGTGCCGCCGAGATGGGTCATGTGGAGGCGCAGGTGGAATGCGGCGTGGGCGCGTGGCGCAACCGGCGTGACGATCCCGCCAATGACGTGCGTGCGCTGTACTGGTTGCAAAAGGCGGCAAGCCAAGGCGCGCAACAGGCGCAAGCCTTGCTCGACAAGGTGGCGGATCGTCCGCAATCTGCCGCCTGGGCCGTGCAGGCCCGCGCACAGATGAGCCGCGAGCAGGTCAATGCCCATCCCTTCCTGGCGGCCCGCATCGAACTGGCCATGCTGTTTGGCCTGACCCGGCCCGAAGCCCTGCTGATCGACCTGAAGCAGGCGGATTGCGGACATTGCCTGATGATCGACATCCGCAGCCAGTACGCGCGCAGCAAGCGGCGGCTCATCATGGTGGAGACCGGCGAGCAGCGTGGCACGCTCAACCGTATCGGACGGCTCTTCGAAGACATGGACTGCGGACCCAGCGGGCCGGAAGGCAACTACCGCCAGCGTCTTTACCGTCTGAAGACCGTGCTGCCCCAGTCGCAGGAAGACGAGGAAACCGAGACCCAGGATCTGGCGGCCTGACAGATTCAGAAGCACTGATCTGCGCAAGTCATGCAGCGCAAATGGAAAGCGGCTTGCTGATGCTTCAGCAAGCCGCTTTGTTATATCTGCTGTCGGTCCGGGATCAAAGCGAATCAGGCAGTTCGATTTCGCCTTCAAACACCGTCACCGCAGGGCCGGTCATCATCACCGGTTCGCCCGGGCCGGCCCAGGCGATGTTGAGCACGCCGCCATGGGTCTGGACCGCTACCGGCGAATCCAGCAGGCCACGGCGGATACCCGCGACGACCGCGGCACAGGCGCCGGTGCCGCAGGCCAGGGTTTCTCCTGCACCGCGTTCGTAGACGCGCAGATTGATGTGATGGCGATCCACCACCTGCATGAAGCCCGCGTTGACGCGCCTGGGAAAACGTTCATGGTGCTCGATCAGCGGTCCGTCCACCAGGACCGGGGCCGCTTCGCTGTCCTCCACCACTTGCACCGCATGCGGGTTGCCCATCGACACCACCGAGATCCAGGTGGTCTTGCCGGCCACGTCCAGCGGCCACAGCGTGTCCTCGGCTTCGGTGCGGTGTTGCAGGCCGCGGCTGTCGAAGGGGACGTCGGCCGGCGTGAGGATGGGCGCGCCCATGTCCACGGTGATCTGGCCGTCTGCTTCCAGGCGCGGTTCGATCACGCCGGACATGGTTTCCACCCGGATCGCCCGCTTGTCGGTCAGGCCCTTTTCGGTGACGAAACGCACGAAGGCGCGCGCGCCGTTGCCGCATTGCTCCACCTCGCCGCCATCGGCGTTGTAGATGCGATAACGGAAATCGACGCCAGGGGCTTGCGCCTTTTCCACCACCAGCATCTGGTCGGCCCCGATGCCGAAGCGGCGGTCGGCGATGAACTGCCACTGGGCTGGGGTGAGCGAAATGGCCTGGTTAACGGCATCAAGCACGACGAAGTCGTTGCCGGCACCATGCATCTTGGTAAATTTGATTTTCATCACATCATTATAAGTACGCCGCGCCCGATTCACAGGGCGCAGGGAGGAAGATCAGGGCCTAGTGCTGGCCCTTGCGGTAGACGTCGGGCTCGCCCGGGGGCCGGTTCTTGAAACGCTTGTGCGCCCAGAAATATTCGGCCGGGGCTTCCAGTACGCGTTCTTCGATGAAGGCATTCATACGGCGGGTGGCGGCCACGATATCGTCGCCCGGATAGTTTTCCCAGGCCGGATAGAAAGTGGTCTTCCAGCCGCGATAGCCGGGCAGGAAGGTGGTGATCACCGGCACTACCGACGCGCCGGTGGCCGCCGCGATGCGGGCGGTGGCGGTGAGCGTCGCGGCCGGCACGCCGAAGAAGGGGACGAACTCGGCATCGCGGGTGCCGAAATCCATATCCGGCAGCATGATGAAGGGCAGGCCCTCGCGCATGGCGCGAATGATGGGTTTGACCCCTTTCTCGCGCGCCAGCAGGGTCACCGGGCGGAAGCGCGAGCGCCCCTTGAGCAGGGCCTGGTCCACCACTTCGTTCTGCTGGCGGGAGTAGATGGTGCAGACCGAGTAGTCCGAGTTGAGCACCAGCGCGATGCCGGGAATCTCCAGGCAGACGAAATGCGGGCACAGCAGGATGGTTGGACCCTTGTCGAGCGTCTCGAAGGGAATGCCGGGCTCGACCTGGATCAGGCGCTTCAGGCGGGACTCCGGGGCCCACCACAGGATGCCGCGCTCCAGGGCACTGCGGGCGTAGGCCTGGAAGTGGCGGCGGGCGATGAGGCGGCGTTCCTCTTCCGATTTCTCGGGAAAGCACAGCCGCAGGTTGATCAGGGTGATGCGGCGGCGCGGGCGCATATAGATATAGAGCAGCCAGCCCAGCGCCTCGCCCAGCCGTCCCAGGATGGGCAGCGGCAACCAGTGCAGCAGCCACATCAGCCCGATCAGGGCTCTCATTGCGCGGCTCCCGGCGGGGTCACGCCCGGGGGCGTCTTGTAGCGGTTGTAGCTCCAGATGTATTGCGCCGGGCAGCGGGCGATCAGCTTTTCCATGGCAGCGTTGATGGCACGGGCCTGTTGCTCGGGTGTTTCGCCCAGTTCACCTTCAAAGGCCACGAAATGGATGGCGTAGCCGCGTCCCCAGGACAGGCGCTCGGCATAGGCCAGGATGATGGGCGCGCCGCTCATCTGTTGCAGCTTGGCTGGCAGGGTCATGGTATAGGCCGGCTTGCCGAAGAAATCGGCCCACACGCCTTCGCCGTTCTGCGGCACCTGGTCCGGCAGCAGGCCAATGGCCTGGCCATTCTTCAAGGCCTTGAGCAGGATACGCACGCCGGACAGGTTGGCCGGTGCCAGGTGCAGGTTGGCGCGGGCGCGGGCACCTTCGATGAGCGGCTTGAGTGCGGCCTTGCGCGGTGGGCGGTACAGCACGCTCAGGCTGGCATGGCGCGCCACCGACTGCGCCGAAATCTCGAAACAGCCCAGGTGCGGGGTCAGGAAGACGATGCCGGCCTTGGCGTCCAGTGCCTGCTGGACCAGATCCCAGTTGACGATGCGCGCCGTGCGCAACACCCGTTCCGGGCGGGCGCACCAGATGAAGGGCAGCTCGAACATGCCCTTGCCGGCTTCTCCGACCGATTTCCACAGACTGCCGCGATGGCCGGCCAGGGTGATGTTGTCAGTCAGGCGGCGGCGATAGGCGGGCGAGAGCAGGAAAACCAGCCAGCCCACCCCCACGCCGAGGGCATGCAAGGCCGGCAGCGGCAGGAAAGAGAGCAGGCGGAATAAAGAAACGAGCATACTTGCCGATAACAAAAAAGCGGAGTTGCTCCGCCGTCAAATTGCAGAAAATCGCAAGACGCGTAAAATAGCACATGCCGTCGAGTTAATGACAACTTGCGAGACGGGGTACAAATATCGCTAAAGCGTCGCAGGCACGACTAACGATGGGCCGCGACATTTTGCTAAATCGTTTTCAGTCAGAGGCTTGCATGTCCAACGAATATCTCTTCACTTCCGAATCCGTCTCCGAAGGCCATCCCGACAAGGTCGCCGACCAGATCTCGGACGCCATCCTGGATGCCATCTTCACCCAGGACCCGCATTCCCGCGTCGCCGCCGAAACCTTGTGCAACACCGGTCTGGTGGTCCTGGCCGGTGAAATCACCACCCGCGCCAACGTCGACTACATCGATGTGGCCCGCGAAACCATCAAGCGCATTGGCTACGACAACGCCGACTTCGGCATCGACTACAAGAGCTGCGCCGTGCTGGTGGCCTACGACAAGCAATCTCCCGACATCGCCCAGGGCGTGGA
Organism: Herbaspirillum huttiense; assembly: GCF_004367745.1. Taxonomy (GTDB): domain Bacteria; phylum Pseudomonadota; class Gammaproteobacteria; order Burkholderiales; family Burkholderiaceae_D; genus Herbaspirillum; species Herbaspirillum huttiense. Next base: position 4,954,566 of record NZ_CP037993.1, on the reverse strand, counting down.
CGAAGGCCGTGGCGTTGATCTGGAGCAAGGTGCCGGCGATCAGGGCCTGATGTTCGGCTACGCCTGCAATGAAACCCCGGAACTGATGCCTGCCGCAATCTATTACGCCCACCGCATCGTCGAGCGCCAGTCGCAACTGCGCAAGGATGGCCGCCTGCCCTGGCTGCGTCCGGATGCCAAGTCGCAGGTCACGCTGAAGTATGTGGATGGCAAGCCGGTCGCCATCGATACCGTGGTGCTGTCGACCCAGCACGCGCCGGAGATGGAGCAGAAGGACATCCACGAAGCCGCCATCGAGGAAATCATCAAGCCGGTGCTGCCGGCCGAGTGGCTCAAGAACACCCGCTACCTGATCAACCCGACCGGCCGCTTCGTCATCGGCGGCCCGCAGGGTGACTGCGGCCTGACCGGCCGCAAGATCATCGTCGATACCTATGGTGGCGCAGCGCCCCACGGTGGCGGTGCTTTCTCCGGCAAGGACCCGTCCAAGGTCGACCGTTCGGCTGCCTACGCCGGCCGCTATGTGGCCAAGAACATCGTCGCTGCCGGCCTGGCAGAGCGTTGCCAGATCCAGGTGTCCTACGCCATCGGTATCGCCAAGCCGACTTCGGTCATGGTGACCACCTTCGGCACAGGCAAGATCAGCGATGAAAAGCTGGCCCAACTGGTGCAGGAGCACTTCGACCTGCGTCCCAAGGGCATCGTCCAGATGCTGGACCTGCTGCGTCCGATCTACGCCAAGACCGCCGCTTACGGCCACTTCGGCCGCGAAGAGCCGGAATTCACCTGGGAGCGCACCGACAAGGTCGCCGCCCTGCGTGCCTCGGCCGGCCTGTAAGCCAGTCCATCCGGCACGAGCCGGCTTGCAGTATGCACAATGAAGCGCCAATGCATCTGCAAACCTGCTGGAAAGGCGTGTGAATAGTGATTCACACGCCTGTTCCGAGGATTGACTAACGCCTGACCCGCGCTACAATGCTGTTCCCGCGAATGAAGATTCGCGCACTGTTCCGATGTTGGCATTGCGTCCGGAACGCCAAATCTCACAATGCCTCACCGCTGCAAGGAGCGTTGCGACAGGGACATCCCCTGCCAGGCTTGAAGCGGTGAACAGGCGCAAGTCGCCTGGCAACCGCGCTCACGTTACTTTTTTTCTGGCTTTTTCATGAAAGGAGGGCGTGAACAGCGCCATTGCCATGACCACCAATCCTACCCAAGACTACATCGTCGCAGACATCAAGCTGGCCGACTGGGGCCACAAGGAAATCAAGATCGCCGAAACCGAAATGCCGGGCCTGATGGCGATCCGCGAGGAATTCGCTGCCTCCCAGCCCCTGAAGGGCGCGCGCATCACCGGTTCGCTGCACATGACCATCCAGACCGCCGTGCTGATCCAGACCCTGGAAGCACTGGGCGCGCAAGTGCGCTGGGCCTCCTGCAACATTTATTCGACCCAGGATCACGCTGCTGCGGCCATCGCGGCCAACGGCACCCCGGTGTTCGCCGTCAAGGGCGAAACCCTGGATGAATACTGGGAATACACCCACCGCATCTTCGAATGGACCGACGGTGGCTATTCCAACATGATCCTGGACGACGGCGGCGACGCCACCGTGCTGCTGCACCTGGGCACTCGTGCCGAGGCGGACATTTCGGTGCTGGACAAGCCCGATTCGGAAGAAGCCGTGTGCCTCTTCAACGCCATCAAGCGTTATCTGGCCAAGGACCCGCAGTGGTATTCCAAGCGCATCAAGGAAATCAAGGGCGTCACCGAAGAGACCACGACCGGCGTGCACCGCCTGTACCAGATGTTCAAGGAAGGCAAGCTGGCCTTCCCGGCCATCAACGTCAATGACTCGGTCACCAAGTCCAAGTTCGACAATCTGTACGGCTGCCGCGAATCGCTGGTGGACGGCATCAAGCGCGCCACCGATGTGATGATCGCCGGCAAGGTCGCCATCGTGGCCGGTTACGGTGACGTCGGCAAGGGTTCGGCCCAGGCCCTGCGCGCGCTGTCGGCGCAAGTGTGGGTCACCGAGATCGATCCCATCTGTGCCCTGCAGGCCGCCATGGAAGGCTATCGCGTGGTGACCATGGACTACGCCGCCGAACACGGCGACATCTTCGTCACCGCCACCGGCAACTACCATGTGATCACCCATGAGCACATGAAGAAGATGAAGGACCAGGCCATCGTCTGCAACATCGGCCACTTCGACAATGAAATCGAAGTTGCCGCCCTGAAGCAGTACACCTGGGAAAACATCAAGCCGCAGGTCGATCACGTGATCTTCCCCGATGGCAAGCGCATCATCCTGCTGGCCGAAGGCCGCCTGGTGAACCTGGGTTGTGCCACTGGCCACCCGTCCTACGTGATGAGCTCGTCCTTCGCCAACCAGACCATTGCCCAGATCGAACTGTTCGTCAACACCAAGGACTACCCGGTCGGCGTCTACACGCTGCCCAAGCACCTGGACGAAAAGGTCGCCCGTCTGCAATTGAAGAAACTCAATGCGCAGTTGAGCGAACTGACCGCCGAACAGGCCGCCTACATCGGCGTGAAGGTCGAAGGCCCCTACAAGCCTGAGCACTACCGCTACTGATTCCTGCCTGGTGCCGGCCTTCTCCTGATTTGAGAGGGCCGGCCCGGCAGTCTCGGCATCGTCTCCCGCCCGCGGACCTTGCATCCCCTCCTGAGGTGATGCAAGCTTCACGTATCTTCATCACTCCCCGACGGGATCGAAAGGTTTTTACATGCGCCTGCTGCTGACCTGGCTCATCAATGCATTGGCCTTGCTGGCCGTTCCTTACCTGATGCACTCGGTGCAGGTCGACAGCTTCGGCTCGGCCCTGCTGGCCGCGCTGATCCTGGGGTTCGTCAATACCATCGTGCGCCCGGTGCTGGTGGTGCTGACCCTGCCGGTGACCATGCTCACCCTGGGCCTGTTCATCCTGGTCATCAATGGCCTGATGTTCTGGGTCGTGGCGCAACTGGTCGGTGGCTTCCACGTGGCCGGCTTCTGGTCTGCGGTCGGCGGCGCACTGCTCTACAGCATCGTGTCCTGGGCACTGTCCACACTGTTGCTGAAATCGGGTTCGAATCAATGAGTACACATAATTTCAGTATCGAATTTTTCCCGCCCAAGACCGCGGAAGGCACGGAAAAGCTGCGCGCCACCCGTGCCCGGCTGGCTGCTCTGGCTCCGAAGTATTTCTCGGTGACCTTCGGTGCCGGCGGTTCGACGCAGCAGGGTACGCGCGACACCGTGCTGGAAATCATCGGTGAAGGCCATAACGCCGCGCCGCACTTGTCCTGTATCGGCAGCTCCCGTGCCAGCCTGCGTGCCATCCTGGAAGACTATCGTGCCCAAGGCATCAAGCGCCTGGTGGCTCTGCGCGGCGACCTGCCCAGCGGCTATGGGGCGATGGATCAGGCTTCGAGCGAATTCCGCCATGCCAACGAACTGGTCGAGTTCGTGCGCGCCGAAACCGGCGACTGGTTCCACATCGAAGTGGCCGCCTATCCCGAGATGCACCCGCAAGCGCGCTCGCCGCAGGACGATGTGCAGAACTTCGCACGCAAAGTGAAGGCCGGTGCCAATTCGGCCATCACCCAGTATTTCTACAATGCCGACGCCTACTTCCGCTTCGTGGACGAGGCCGCCAGACTGGGCGCGACCGTTCCGGTGATTGCCGGCATCATGCCCATCACCAACTATACCCAGCTGATGCGCTTCTCGGACATGTGCGGTACCGAGATCCCGCGCTGGATCCGTCTCAAGCTGGCCAGCTACGGCGACGATACCGAATCGATCCGCGCCTTCGGCCAGGACGTGGTGACCCAGCTGTGCCAGCGCCTGCTGGCTGGCGGTGCGCCCGGTTTGCATTTTTATTCACTGAACCAGGCAGGGCCGACCGAGGCGATCTGGCAACAACTGGTGAAGTAGGCGGAGATTGCCTTTCCAAGCCGGACCTGGGTCCGGCTTTTTTCTTCATATATCGTCGAAAATGACGCTATCCAGCGCGATGTCGTGCGCCTGCGCTTCGAATTCGACCCGTCCGAAGCCGTGGCAGACCCCCACCGCCAGCGGCCGCGGACTGGCCGCCAACGTGCGGTCGTAGAAGCCGCCGCCATAGCCCAGACGGCATCCTGCCGCATTGACACCCAGGCAAGGAATCAGCAAGGCCTGCGGCTGCACGATGGTGGTCCCGGCCGGTGGCACGAGTGTGCCCATCCCATCCTTTTCCAGAGGATCGCCAGGCTGCCAGGCGCGAAATTCCAGCGCCGAATCTTTATCGACCACCACCGGCAGGCACAGGTGCACCCCGCGCGCGGCCAGCGCGTTATAGGCCGCAGACAGATCCGGTTCGCGCCGGATCGGCTGGTAAACCGCCAGGCTCTGGATGGCGTACGTGGCGCACCAGTCCAGTACCCGCTGCCCGATGATGGCATCGGCTGCGATCTTGTCCTCGTCAAGCAGGGCCTTGCGGCGCGCCAGCAGCTCTGCGCGCAGGCGCTGTTTGTGAAGGGCGGCCGCCTCCTGTTCCGTCGGTGGAGGGGGCGTATCGCGTGCTATGCTTGGGTTCATTATTTGTTCCAACAATCTGCATGAAGAAGCTTGCATGAGTATGCGTCCGAAGAATCATCCGTTCAACCAGCGCCTGCGCGCGCTGGCCGCCTCCGTGGCGCTCCCCCTGGCGCTGGCGACCGGCGCCATGCTCACCGCTGCGCCCGCCGCCCACGCCCAGAAGCGCGTGGCCCCGGACGCCGCTCCTGACGATATTTTCCTGGCCCTGCGCCAGGCGGCCGCCAGCGACAACGCCGCGCTGGCGCAAGACCTGGCCTCGCGGCTGTCGGGCTATGAGCTGGCGTCCTATGTCGATTACTACCGGCTCAAGCCGCGCGTGCGCGACTACAGCGCCAGCGAGCAGGAGATCCGCGATTTCCTGGCACGCTGGGACGGCCAGGCCATCGTTGATCGCCTGCGCAACGACTGGCTGCTGGCCCTGGGCAAGACCGGCAACTGGGCCGTCTTCGATGAGCAGTACCCCAAGTTCGTGCTCAATGATGATACCCAGGTCAAGTGCTTTGCCCTGAACTCGCGCGCGCTCAAGGGGGCCAATGTGGCCGAGGAGGCGCGTGCGCTGCTGAGCAATCCCAAGGACTATGGCCAGGGCTGCAGCGACCTGATCGCCACCCTGGCGCAGAACGGCCAGTTCAGCGATGCCGACGTCTGGTTCCAGATCCGCCAGGCCGCCGAGAACGGCAATGCCACCGTGGCCCGCCGTGCGGCGGTGCTGGTCGACAGCGGCGATGTCAGCGTGACCCAGGTGATGGATCGTCCGGCGCTGATGCTGGCCAAGGGACCAGGCCGGGGCCCGGTGAACCACCAGCTCTACATCATCGCCCTGGGCCGCATCGCCAAAAACAATCCGTCCCAGGCCGCGACCTATCTCAACGATGCCGGCCGCAACATGAGCTCGCAGGAAGTCGCGCAGGCTTGGGCACAGATCGCCCTGGCCGCATCCTACAAGCTGGCACCGGAAGCCTCGGACTACTGGCGCAAAGCCAAGGACGCGCCGCTGACCCAGGATGCGATGCAATGGAAGGTCCGCATGGCCCTGCGCGACGGCGACTGGAAGACCGTACGCAAGACCATCGAAGCCATGCCGGCCCCGCTGCGCAGCGACACCGCCTGGGTCTACTGGCTCGGCCGTGCCCTGAAAGCCGAAGGCCAGAACGAGGCCGCACGTCGCCTGTTCGAATCGATCGCGCCCAACTTCAGCTTCTATGGCCAGCTGGCGCTGGAAGAGCTGGGTCAGCAGATCACCATCCCGCCCGGCCCGACCCCGCCTGGCGCCGGTGAAGTGGCGCTGTATTCGCAGAATGCCGGCTTCAAGCGCTCGCTCAAGTTCTATCAACTGAACCTGCGCTTCGAAGCCATCCGCGAATGGAACTGGGAACTGCGCAACATGACCGACCGCCAGTTGCTGGCCGCCGCCGAATACGCACGCCAGAATGATGTGCTGGACCGCATGGTCAACACCTCCGACCGCACCAAGACCGAGTTCGATTTCACCCAGCGCTTCCCGGCACCGCACCTGCCCGAGATGAATGCGGCCACGCGTCCGCTGGGCATGGAGAATGCCTGGGTCTATGGCCTGATCCGCCAGGAGTCGCGTTTCATCAAGTCGGCCCGTTCGCACGTGGGCGCTTCCGGCCTGATGCAGTTGATGCCGGCTACCGCCAAGTTCGTTGCCAAGAAGATCGGGATGACCGAATTCACGGCTGACCAGGTCAATGACATCAACACCAACCTGCTGCTCGGCACCAGCTATCTGGACATGGTGTTGAACAACCTGGAAGGGTCGGAAACCCTGGCCACCGCAGGCTACAATGCCGGCCCCGGCCGTCCGCGCACCTGGCGCGCGACCTTGCCGCGTCCGGTCGAAGGGGCGATCTTCGCCGAGATCATCCCTTTCAATGAAACCCGGGGCTATGTCAAGAACGTGATGTCCAATGCGACCTACTATGCGGCCATGTTCGAGAACCGCCCGCAATCGCTGAAGCAGCGCATGGGTACGGTGGCCCCCAATGCCAACGTCGCCACCGACCTGCCCTGATCCCATCGCCGCGGCCGCCGTCCCTCGTTGACGCGGCGGCCAGCGCTTCCCCCTGGAAATCGGAGAGAGACAAATGGCAGTCAAGAAGATCCTCGTCATCGGCGGTTCCGGCTTCATCGGCACCCGCCTGATCGAACTGCTGGGCAGCACCACCGGCTACCGCATCATGGTGCCCACGCGCCGCTACGAGCGCGCCAAGCATCTGCTGGTCTCGCCCGTGGTCAGCGTGGTCCAGGCCAACATCCATGACGATGCCGTGCTGGCGCGCCTGGTAGCCGAGGCGGACGTGGTCATCAACCTGGTCGGCATCCTGCAATCGCGTCCGGCGCGTGGCGGTGCTCCTTATGGTCCGGATTTCGAACGCCAGCACGTGCTGCTGCCGCGCCGCATCGTGGCCGCCTGCGTGCAGCAGGGCGTGCCGCGCTACCTGCACATGAGCGCGCTGTGCGCCGATGCCCAGGGGCCGTCGATGTACCTGCGTTCCAAGGCGGCCGGCGAACAGGAAGCGCTGGCCTCGCCGGCGCTCGATGTGTCCATTTTCCGTCCGTCGGTCGTGTTCGGCGAGGGCGATAATTTCATCAACATGTTCGCCGGCCTGAACCGCCTGTTCCCGGTGATTCCGCTGGGCAGCCCTGATGCGCGCTTCCAGCCGGTCTACGTGGGTGATGTGGCACAGGCCTTCGTCAATGCGCTGGCCTTGCCGCGCCTGGGCGGCAAGGTGTTCGAGCTGGGCGGGCCCAAGCAATATTCTCTGCGTGAACTGGTGCGCCTGTCGGGCTGGTACAGCGGCCATCCGCGTCCGGTGATCGGCTTGCCCGATGCGGCCGGCTGGCTGCAGGCTTTCGCGCTGGAACACCTGCCGGGCAAGCTGATGAGCCGCGACAACGTCGCCTCGATGAAGGTGGACAATGTCCTGCACGGCCCCATCGCCCCCGAGCTGCAGCTCACGCCGCGCGCACTGGAAGACGTCATTCCCGGCTATCTCCTGCCGCGCAGCCCGCAACAGCAATTCGACTTTTTCCGTAGCACCGCGCGACGCTGAATGGTTCAGTCGCCGCGACATTGATCTTCGAGAAACGAGCTCACATGCAAGATACAGAACTGGATCCGGTCTTGTCCGAAACCCTGCAAAAGGCCGGACGCCACATGCCCACCCTGGTCATCGCCAACAAGAATTACTCCTCGTGGTCGATGCGCCCGTGGGTCACCGCCGTGGCCTTCGATATCCCTTTCAAGGAAGTGCGCGTGCTGCTGGACCAGCCCGAGACCGCCGGCGAGATCGCCCGCTACACCGGCTCGGGCCGCGTGCCGGTGCTGCTCGATGGCGACATCGCGATCTGGGATTCGCTGTCCATCTGCGAATATCTGGCCGAGCAATTTCCTGACCGCCACCTGTGGCCGGCCCGCACCGATGCCCGCGCCATCGCGCGCAGCATCTGTGCCGAGATGCACTCCGGTTTCACTGGCCTGCGCACGGCCATGAGCATGGACATCCGTGGCCGCTACCCCGGCAAGGGGCGCACCGCCGACGCACAAGCCGATATCGCGCGCGTGTGCGAGATATGGGAAGAGTGCCTCTCGCAATTCGGCCATCATGAATTCCTCTTCGGCGATTTCTCCATTGCCGATGCCTTCTATGCACCGGTGGTGATGCGCTTCGTCAGCTACCAGGTGCCGCTGGCCCCGGCCCTGCAAGCCTATGCCGACCGTGTGCGCGAGCACCCGGCGGTGGCGCGCTGGATCGCCGAGGCGCTGGCCGAGAAGGAAATCCTTCCGGACCACCAGTGAGGCGCAGCCGATGAAGACCTACACCGTCGGCGGCGCAGTGCGCGACGGCTTGCTGGGCCTGCCGGTGAAGGACCGCGACCACGTGGTGGTGGGGGCCACGCCGCAGCAGCTGCTGGAACTGGGTTTCCGCCCGGTCGGCAAGGACTTCCCGGTGTTCCTCCATCCCGACACCCACGAGGAATATGCCCTGGCCCGCACCGAGCGCAAGACCGCGCCCGGCTACAAGGGCTTCGCCTTCCATGCCGCACCCGATGTGACGCTGGAAGACGATCTCGCGCGCCGCGACCTCACCATCAATGCGATTGCGCAGGATGAGGATGGCACCCTGGTCGATCCGTATCACGGCCGTGCCGATCTTGAGGCGCGTGTATTTCGCCATGTCTCCGAGGCCTTCGTCGAAGACCCGGTACGCATCCTGCGCGTAGCCCGTTTTGCGGCGCGCTTCGCCGATTTCACGGTGGCGCCGGAAACCAATGCGCTGATGCAGCGCATGGTGCAAGAGGGCGAGGTGGATGCCCTGGTGCCTGAACGCGTCTGGCAGGAACTGGCGCGCGGCCTGATGGAGCACAAGCCATCACGCATGTTCGAGGTCTTGCGCGCCTGCGGTGCCTTGCAGCGCATCCTGCCTGAACTCGATGCGCTGTGGGGCGTACCGCAGCCGGAGAAATGGCATCCCGAAATCGATACCGGCGTTCATGTGATGCTGGTGGTCGATTGGGCTGCTGCGCAGGATTTTTCATTGCCGATCCGATTTGCCGCGCTGTTGCACGACCTCGGCAAAGGCACCACGCCACCCGAGATCTGGCCGCGCCATCATGGCCATGAAGCGCGCAGCGAACGCCTGGCAGAAGACGTCTGCACGCGCCTGAAGGTCCCCTGCGAATGCCGTGACCTGGCGCTGATGACGGCCCGCGAACATGGCAATGTGGGACGCTCCTTCGAGATGCGTCCCGATACCCTGGTCAAGTTCTTCGCGCGGTGCGATGCCTTCCGCAAACCGCAGCGTTTCGTCGACATGCTGCGCGCCTCGGAATGCGACCATCGCGGCCGTACCGGGCTGGAGTTGCAGCCCTTCCCGCAGGCGGCTTATCTGGAAGGCGCACTGCAGGCCGCACAAGCCATCGATGCCGGTGCCATCGCGCAGCAGCAGGCACAGCCGCAACGCATTCCCGAGGCCATCCTGGCAGCACGCACTGCGCAAGTGGCGGCTTATGTCGAGCAGCATCGTCCGGCGCAGTCCTGAGGGAAGGTCACGATGAGCCATCCCCTGTCCCGTCTCCTCCATCGCTTGCGTGGCAAGCAATCCGGCCCGCCGCCTGCACAGCCGGAGAAGCAGGACAAGCCCAACGTCTTCGTCAAGGAGCTCTCGCCGCGGGCGCGCCGCCACCTGCTGCGCCACTTCCTGGCGCTGGAAGAAAAGGATCGCCTGCTGCGCTTCGGTTCCAAGCTCTCCGATGAGATGGTGACGCGCTACGTGGAGGGCATCAACTTCGAGCGCGATACCGTCTTCGGCGTCTATGACCGTCGCTTGCGACTGCTCGGTGTCGGCCACCTGGCCTTCGCGCCGAAGGAGAGCACGCGCATCAGCGGTGCCACCATCAAGCCGGTGGTGGCCGAGTTCGGCGTCTCGGTGACGGCCGCCGCGCGGGGGCTCGGGGTGGGCACGCGCCTGTTCATGCGCGCTTCGATGCACTGTCGCAATGCCGATGTCGATACGCTGTACATGCACTGTCTCTCGTCCAACAAGGTGATGATGCACATCGCCAAGAAGGCCGGCATGGAAATCCATCGCGACTATGGCGAGGCCGATGCCTACCTCAAGATCAAGCCTGCCAACTCGGCCACGGTGTTCCAGGAAGCGCTGGAAGAGCAAGTTGCAATGTTGGACTATATCGTCAAGGCCAACTTCAAGGCGCTGCTGAAATGGGGCGCGCGCGTGACCGGCATCGGTGCCAAAAAGAAGGACGACGGCACGCCGCCGCCTGCTGCCTGACGCGCTGCTTGCGCGAACGCACATGACCATCCCGTGCCGGGAGCGCATAATATGCGCCTCACTTTGATAACGGGTATGCCATGAGCACCAATCCCAACACCGATGATTTCTTCGCCACCGTCGCCACCAAGTCCGATAGCGGAGCCTTGCGCGGCGACTACAGCCAGGCCGACGCCAACTACGTCGTGGCCCAGAACTGGGAGGGCTACACGCCCGCCCAGCACGCGCTGTGGCGTCGTCTCTATGAACGCCAGGCCAAGTTGATTCCCGGCCGCGCCTGTGATGTCTTCATCGACAGCCTGAAGGCGCTCGATGTCTCGCAAGGCATCCCGCGCTTTGACCGTACCACCGAAGCGCTCTTCAAGGCCACCGGCTGGGAGCTGGTGGCCGTGCCGGGCCTGGTGCCGGACCACACCTTCTTCGAGCACCTGGCCAATCGCCGCTTCCCGGTCACCGTGTGGCTGCGTGAAGAGCACGAGTTCGATTACATCGTCGAGCCTGATCTGTTCCATGACTTCTTCGGCCATGTGCCGCTGCTGTTCAATCCGATCTTCGCCAACCACCTGCAGGAATACGGCAAGGGTGGCCTGAAGGCGCTCAAGCTCGACGGGCTGGCCTACCTGGCGCGCCTGTACTGGTACACCATCGAGTTCGGACTGATCCAGAGCAAGGAGGGTTTGCGCATCTATGGTGCAGGCATCCTGTCCTCGGGCGGCGAGGTCGAGTACTGCCTCTCCAGCGACCAGCCGCGTCGCGTGCCGTTTGAGGTGGAGCGCATCATGCGCACGCTCTACAAGATCGATACCTATCAGGAGACCTATTTCGTGATCAAGGATTTCGAACAGCTCTTCAACGATACCGCGCCGGACTTCACACCGCTCTATGCGCGGCTCAAGCAGCAGGAGGCCTTGCCGGCCAATACGCTGCTGGCGGGCGAGTCCAATCTTCCTCCCAACCGCTGATGCCGCCCGGCCGCTTCGGGCCGGCGACATGAGAAACCAAGCTGGCCGTCCGTGTTGTCACGGACGGCTTTTTTCTATTGGCGGATCGGGCGGGCTTTTATCCTCGAACGCGGGTGGCATCGTGGTAATGCGAAAAATCCGGTCAGCTTCCTGACCGCAGACCTTCCCGGTGATCCAGGTCAAAGGGCCGCCGAGGTGCGCAAGGACAATGCAGGCATCCCCACCCTTCAGGAAGGAGTACGCCATGCATCACCGATTCACTCTGTCCGTCTTGCTTGCTGCCGGCATCTCGCTGGCCGCGCCCGTCCTTGCCACAGGCAAGGAACCTATCACTCCCATCCAGCCCGCCCGGGTCGGCAACCCGGCCATGGTCGCACTGGGCAAGAAGCTGTTCTTCGATCCGCGCCTGTCCAGGTCCGGGTTCATTTCCTGTAACGCATGCCATAACCTGTCCATGGGAGGGACCGACAACCTCAAGACATCCATCGGCCACAACTGGCATGAGGGACCGATCAATGCACCCACGGTACTCAACGCCAGGCTCAATATTGCGCAATTCTGGGACGGCCGCGCGGCCGACCTGAAGGCGCAGGCCGGCGGGCCCATCGCCAATCCCGGGGAGATGGCCTTCTCGCACGCCCTGGCGGTGGATGTTCTGCAATCGATACCGGCTTATGTGGCCGCTTTCAAGCAGGCCTTCGGCAACGACAAGCTGGGCGTCGATGAAATCACGCAAGCCATTGCCGCCTTCGAAGAGACCCTGGTCACGCCCAATTCGCGCTTCGACAAATGGCTCAAGGGCGACCGCAAGGCGCTCACGCGCAGCGAGCGCGAGGGCTACCAGCTCTTCAAGTCGGCAGGTTGCGTGGCCTGTCACAACGGCGCGGCCGTCGGTGGCAGTTCATTCCAGAAGATGGGCCTGGTGGAGCCCTATGTCACCACCAATGCAGCGCAGGGCAGGGCGGGCGTCACGGGCAAGGATGCCGATCGTTTCACCTTCAAGGTGCCGACCTTGCGCAATGTCGAACTGACCTATCCCTATTTCCACGATGGCGCGGCGGCTACCTTGTCAGAAGCGGTGGATACCATGGCCCGCATCCAGCTTGGCCGGCAATTCAGTGCCGAGGACAATGCCAAGGTAGTGGCTTTCCTGAAGACGCTCACCGGTGACCAGCCCCGCATCGTGCTCCCGATATTGCCGCCCTCCTCGGAGCGCACCCCCCGGCCACGTCCCTTCGGGACGAACTGAGCGCACATAAAAAAAGCGGATCCGACAGGGGAGGCCGGATCCGCGAGCTAGTGGTGCTTTCAACACTAGAGGGGAGGAACCTTGCACAGTAACGGATACCAATCAATCGCTGTTCAAGTGAGGTCTATTAAACGTCAGCGGCCGAGCTGGTCCAACGGCTTTTACGGGCTGTTACATTCACGTCTTGCTTGTAACACTTGGGGCCTCCACAGCCCTTTTTTTTCAGCCGGAAATGTTGTTGTTTTTCGCTTTCCGGCATTTTCTTCTCTGCATTGCCACTAACGCCGCAGGACCTGCGGAAACAGTTTCCTGCAAGGCAAAAAAGCCCGGAAACCCTGTTGCGGCGCGCGTAGCGGGCCGGTCACCCTTGTGCTAACTTGACACTACAACTTGAAGACACCCGGTTCACAAGACTGAGGTGTCCCCGATTCCCGACAGATCGGCGTAGCCGCACAGCGACACCTGTGCAGGGCGTCGCTGACGGGAGCATGTGCAAGGCAAAAACAAGATTTTTGGCACGGAGACCACATGAACGCACCCCTACCCGCCGGGCAACGCCTGCTACTGGACGATGTATCCCTGGACGACAAATTCGCACTGGAGCGCGGCCGCGTCTTCATGACCGGCATCCAGGCGCTGATCCGCCTGCCGATGCTGCAGCGGCAATACGATGAACGCGCAGGCCTGAACACCGCCGGCTTCATCACCGGCTATCGCGGGTCCCCCCTGGGCTCGGTGGACCAGACCGCCGAGAAGGCACGCAAATACCTGGAAGCCAAGCAGGTCAAATTCCATCCCGGCATGAATGAAGACCTGGCCGCCACCAGTGTGTGGGGCACGCAGCAGGTCAATCTCTTCAAGGGTGCGCAATACGACGGCGTGTTCTCGCTATGGTATGGCAAGGGCCCGGGGGTGGATCGCTGCGGCGATGTCTTCAAGCACGCCAACATGGCAGGCACCTCCAAACATGGCGGCGTGCTCGTGATCGCAGGCGATGACCACGCCGCCAAGTCCTCTACCGCCGCACACCAGAGCGAGCACATCCTCAAGGCCTGCGGCATTCCGGTGCTCTATCCGTCGTCGGTGCAGGAGTATCTCGACTACGGCCTGCACGGCTGGGCCATGAGCCGCTACACCGGCTTGTGGGTCGCGATGAAATGCGTGACCGACCTGGTCGAATCGGGCATGTCGGTGATGATCGATCCGGAGCGCGTGAAGATAGAGTTACCGGACTTCGAACTGCCGCCCGACGGCCTCAACATCCGCATGCCGGATACGGTGCTGGGCCAGGAAGCGCGCATGATCAACTACAAGTGGTATGCCGCCCTGGCCTATGCCCGTGCGAACAAACTCAACCGCATCATCTGGGACAGTCCGCGTGCGCGCATCGGCATCATCACTGCCGGCAAGTCCTATCTCGATACGCGCCAGGCGCTGGAAGACCTGGGCATCGATGAACAGGTCGCCGCCGACATCGGCATCCGTCTCTACAAGGTCGGCATGACCTGGCCGCTGGAAGCCGAAGGCGTGCGTGAATTCGCGCAGGGTCTGGACGAGATCCTGGTGGTCGAGGAGAAGCGGCAGATTCTTGAATACCAGTTAAAGGAAGAACTCTACAACTGGCGCGACGATGTTCGACCCCGCGTGGTCGGCAAATTCGATGACACCGGAGAATGGAGCGGTTCGCAGCGCGAAGGCCATGGCAACTGGCTGCTGCCGGCCACCTATGAACTCAATCCGGCACAGATTGCGCGCGCGATTGCCACGCGCATCTCGCGCTACTTCGCCGGCCATCCGGTAGAGCAGCGTGTACGCACCCGCGTGGCCTACCTCGAAGCCAAGGAAGCGGCCCTCAACATCAGCAGCAAGCCCGATCCCGACAAGGACCGCGTGCCGCATTTCTGCTCGGGCTGTCCGCACAACACCTCGACCAAACTGCCCGATGGCAGCCGTGGCCTGGCCGGTATCGGCTGCCACTACATGGTCACCTGGATGGACCGCGAGACCAGCCTCTTCACCCACATGGGCGGCGAGGGCGTGACCTGGGTAGGCCAGGCACCGTTCACGACGGAAAAGCACGTCTTCGCCAACCTCGGTGACGGCACCTACTTCCATTCCGGCCTGCTGGCGGTGCGCGCCTCGGTCGCGGCGAAGGTCAATATCACGTACAAGATTCTGTACAACGATGCGGTGGCCATGACCGGTGGCCAGGAGTTCGATGGCCCGCTCGATCCGGCCATGATCTCGCGCCAGCTGGCGGCCGAAAACGTGCGGCCCATCATCGTGGTCACCGATGAGCCGGACAAGTATCCGGCCGGCACCCAATGGGCCGAGGGCGTGACCATCCGCCATCGCAGCGAACTCGATGCCGTGCAGCGCGAATTGCGCGAACAGCCGGGGGTGTCGGCCATGATCTATGACCAGACCTGCGCGTCGGAGAAACGCCGTCGTCGGAAACGCAATGCCTATCCCGACCCGGCCAAGCGCGCCGTCATCAACGAGGCGGTGTGCGAAGGCTGCGGCGATTGCAGCGTGCAGTCCAATTGCCTGTCGGTGGAGCCGCTGGAAACCGAGTTCGGCCGCAAGCGCCAGATCAATCAGTCTTCCTGCAACAAGGACTATTCCTGCGTGAACGGCTTCTGTCCCAGCTTCGTGACGGTGGAAGGTGGCCAGTTGAAGAAACCCGTACGCGCCAAGACGCAGTCAGGGCCGGCCTTGCCGACCCTGCCGGAGCCGGTGCTGCCGGGGCTGGCGCAGCCTTATGGCATCGTGGTCACCGGCGTAGGCGGCACGGGCGTGATCACCATTGGCCAGATCATCGCCATGGCGGCGCACGTCGAAGGCCGTGCCTGCTCGGTGCTGGACATGAGCGGGCTGGCACAAAAGGGCGGGCCGGTGATGTCGCACGTGCGCGTGGCCGAGGACCCGGCGCATATCCAGTCCACCCGCGTGGGCACCGGCATGGCTGACCTGGTCATCGGCTGCGACGTCATCGTCACTGCGGGCCGCGATGCCCTCTCACGCATGGGCGAGGGGCGTACCCATGCAGCGGTCAATTCGACGCAGATGCCTACTGCCGCGTTCGTCCGCAATCCGGACTGGCAATTCCCCACCGCCTCCAGCGAAGGCGAGATCGCCAAGGCCTGCGGCCGGGACAATCTTTCACTGATCGATGCAGGCCGCATCGCCACCGCGCTCATGGGCGACGCGATCGCGACCAATATGTTCATGCTCGGCTATGCCTGGCAAAAGGGCTGGGTGCCGTTGTCGGAAGCGGCCCTGTTGCGCGCCATCGAACTCAACGCGCTGCAGGTGGAGTTCAACAAGCAGGCCTTCGCCTGGGGCCGCGTGGCCGCGCATGATGTGGACTTCGTGCTGGCTGCCGCAGGCCGCAATGGCATGACGGCCCAGGTGATCGAGTTCAAGCGCACGCCGACCCTGGATGAACTGGTGGAGCGCCGCGTGGCCTTCCTCACCGATTACCAGAACGCCGCCTATGCGCGCAGCTATCGCGATGCCGTGGAAGAAGTGCGGGCGCGTGAGAGCACGCTGGGTGAGGCGGGACGTGGCCTCAAACTGAGCCGCGCGGTGGCCACCTATCTCTTCAAGCTCATGGCCTACAAGGATGAGTACGAAGTCGCGCGCCTTTATACCGAGTCCGCTTTCCGCGCCAAGATCGCCGGCATGTTCGAGGGGGATTACAAGCTGCGCTTCCACCTCGCACCGCCGCTGATGGCCAAGCGCGACGACAAGGGACACCTGCGCAAGCAGGCCTTCGGCAGCTGGATGATGCCGGCCTTCGGCGTGCTGGCCAAGCTCCGCTTCCTGCGGGGTACGGCCTTCGATCCTTTCGGCTACACCGATGAGCGCAAACAGGAGCGGGCGCTGATCACCGAGTACCGTTCCACCTTGTCACGCCTGTTGGCAAAGCTCACGCCCGAGAACCTGGAACAGGTGGTCGCCGTGGCCCGCATTCCGGAAGAGATTCGCGGCTATGGCCACGTGAAAGAACGCCATCTGAAAGCGGCCTTGCAGAAACAGGCCGCCTTGCTGGCACAGCTCGAACAGGGATCCACACAGCAGCCGCACTCGCCGCAAGGAGGCGGCAAGCGGGCGGCCTGAGAGAGCAGGAGGAAAGCCAGAAACGGTCAGCGGATCAGGCCAGGCGGCCGCCGCTGACCCGTTCAATACCGGCCAGGTCGCGCCAGCTCCGGACTTCCTTGAAGCCGGTGCCGGAGAGCAGTCCGCGCACCGCAGCGGCCTGGTCGTAACCATGCTCCATCAGCAGCCAGCCGCCGGGCAGCAGATGCGCCGGTGCGCCGTCGATGATGCTGCGCAGGTCGGTCAGGCCATCAGCGTGATCGGTGAGCGCATCGACCGGTTCGAAACGCAGATCGCCCTGGGAGAGATGCACATCTCCTGCGACGATATAAGGCGGGTTGGAGGCGATCACCGCAAAGCGCTGATCCGCGGGCAGGGCGGCGTACCAGTCGCTTTCCAGCAGCGTGACGCGGACCTGGTTGGCCGTGGCATTTTCGCGTGCGATAGCCAGTGCAGCAGCGCTGGCATCCAGTGCCGTCACCACAGCATCGGGCCGCGTATGGGCGATGGCGATGGCAATCGCGCCCGAACCGGTCCCCATGTCCAGCAGGGCCGCGCCTTGCGGCAATCTTTCCATGGCCAGTTCCACCAGCAGCTCGGTATCGGGCCGGGGGATCAACACGTCCGGCGTGACGCGCAAGTCCAGTCCATAGAATTCGCGCTGGCCGATGATGTAGGCAATCGGCTCGCCACGCAGACGACGGGTGTAGAGGGCCGTGAGCGCCTCCGATTCAGCGGCATCGAGCCGCCGTTCGGATTGCGTGATCAGTTGCACGCGCGTCATGCGCAGCGCGTGGCACAGCAGGATGCGGTTCTCCAGCGGGTCCAGCGGCGCCGTCTTCAATACGGTGGCCAGCGTGCAGCCGGCATAGCTGGAGAGCGGCTCCATCACTTCCAGATGGTGGTGCGCGGGGCGCGCTTGAACAATTGCACGGCCAGCACCAGGGCCAGCACGCCGAACCAGATCAGCGACCAGGTCGGGATCTGCAGGCCGAACACCGGGGGCCAGGGGGCCGAGCAGAAGCCGTCGGCGGTGAACATCTGCGGCCACAGCTTGGCCGTGGGCAGCTGGTTGAGCGCCGTTTCCAGCGGGTCGGTGGTGCAGGAGACACCCGGATGCGCCTTTACGTAAAGATGCCAGATCGCGGTGCCGGCGCCAGCCAGCGCGGCCAGCAGGCCCAGGCCGGCGCTGCCGCGGCGGGCGGCTTCGGGCATCAGGGCACCGATCAGGGCGAAGGCGCCGACCAGCACGAACATGTAGCGCTGGATCACGCACAGCGGGCAGGGCTGCATTTCTTCGACGATCTGCAGGTACATGGCAACGCCCAGCAGGGCAGCGCAGACCAGCGCCACCAGCAGGAAAACCGCTTTGGATGATTTCATGGTTGAGGATTCAGAGATTCATTAATGGGGGAATGCGTCGGGGCAGTTCGATGGGCGGGACCACGCGGATGATCCGGCGGTTTTTTTGCCATGACGCGATTGTAGAGAAGTCCGGGCCTGCGTGCATGCTGCCCGCGCAGGCAAAGGCACTCTGAACGGATGCCCCCGGTTTGGTTCCGGTGGCCTCAGTCGTCGCCCAGCTGGGCCAGCAGTTCAGCCTGGTGCTCGGTGATGAGGGCATTGGTCAGTTCGTCCAGGTCGCCATCCATGATGAAATCGAGCTTGTAGAGCGTCAGGTTGATGCGGTGGTCGGTCATGCGCCCCTGCGGGAAGTTGTAGGTGCGGATGCGCTCGCTGCGGTCGCCCGAGCCGATCAAGGACTTGCGGGTGGCGGCTTCCTTGGATTGCTGCTCGCGCAATTGCACGTCCTTGATCCGGGCCGCCAGCACTTTCATGGCCTGCGCCTTGTTCTTGTGCTGGCTGCGGTCGTCCTGGCATTCCACCACGATGCCGGTCGGCAAGTGCGTGATGCGCACCGCCGAATCGGTCTTGTTGATGTGCTGCCCACCAGCCCCGGAGGCGCGGTAGGTATCGATGCGCAGGTCGGCGGGGTTGATGTCCACATCCTCGACTTCATCGGCTTCAGGCATCACGGCCACCGTGCAGGCGGAGGTGTGGATGCGGCCCTGGGTCTCCGTGGCCGGCACGCGCTGCACGCGGTGGCCGCCGGATTCGAACTTCAGGCGCGAGTAGGCGCCGAAGCCGGCGATGCGGGCAATCACTTCCTTGTAGCCGCCCAGTTCCGATTCGGAGGCCGAGACGATCTCCACCTGCCAGCGCTGGCGTTCGGCATAGCGGGTGTACATGCGCAGCAGGTCGCCGGCGAACAGGGCCGATTCGTCACCTCCGGTTCCGGCGCGGATTTCCAGGAAGATGTTTCGTTCATCATTGGGATCCTTGGGCAGCAGCATCTTCTGCAGATCCAGCTCCAGCGCCTCCATGCGGGCCTTGGCGCCATCGATTTCTTCCTGGGCGAAAGCCTTCATGTCGGGGTCTGACAGCAGCTCGCCGGCGGTGCGGATATCTTCACTGGCCTGCACATAGTCGTGGTACAGCGCCACCAGCGGGCCCAGTTCGGCGTGTTCGCGGGTCATCTTGCGGAAGTTGTCCATGCTGGACGTGGCATCTTCCTGGGCCAGCAGGCTGTTGAGCTCTTCCAGCCGTTCGGCGAGCTGGTCGAGTTTGGCGAGCATTGAGGGTTTCATGAGGTCGGGAAGTCAGTATCGGTCAGCAATGAGGGGGACGACGGCAGCCGTCGGCGACGGCGCGAGGGTGCCAGCCGCAGGGAGCGGCCAGCGCGGCGGGAGAGGCGCTAACGCTTGGCGCGGAACAGTTGCGGCAGCAGCGAGACCAGTTGGCTGCGCTGTTCGCCCTGGGCGTGATGCAGGGCCTGTTGCGGGCCGTGCAGGAATTTGGCGGTCAGGCCCTTGGAGAGGGCGTCCAGCACCGCTTCCACATCCTCGCCCTTGGCCAGCATGCGGCGTGCGCGCTCCAGTTCGGCCAGGCGCAGGGCCTCGCCGGTTTCATGCAGGTCCTGGATCAGCGGCACCATGGCGCGGCTGTCGATCCAGTGCATGAAGGATTGCACCCGGGTTTCGATGATGGCTTCGGCCTGCGCGACCGCAGCCTGGCGGTTTTCGACGCCGCTTTGCACCACCGAGGCCAGGTCGTCCACGGTGTAGAGGAAAACGTCATCCAGGCGGCCGACTTCGGCCTCGATATCGCGCGGCACGGCCAGGTCGACCATGAAGATGGGTTTGTGGCGGCGTGCCTTGACGGCCCGTTCCACCAGCCCCAGGCCGATGATGGGCAGCTGCGAGGCGGTACAGGAGACCACGATGTCGAAGTTGGCCAGCTGCGCCGGCAGGTCGGCCAGGCGGATGGCACGGCCGCTGAAGCGATGGGCCAGGGTTTCGCCGCGCTCCATGGTGCGGTTGGCCACCGTCAGGGTCTTGGGATTCTGGGCCGCGAAGTGCGTGGCGCACAGTTCGATCATCTCGCCCGCGCCGATGAAGAGCACGTTCTGGCCGGAGATGGAATCGAAGATACGCTGCGACAGCCGCACGGCAGCGGCGGCCATCGAGACGCTGTGCGCGCCGATTTCGGTGGTGCTGCGCACTTCCTTGGCCACCGCAAAGGTGCGCTGGAAGAGCTGGTGCAGATAGGTGCCCAGGCCACCGGCGGCATCGGCCTGGCGTACTGCATCCTTCATCTGGCCCAGGATCTGCGGTTCGCCCAGTACCATCGAGTCCAGCCCGGAGGCGACGCGGAAGGCATGGCGCACGGCATTGTCCTGCGGCAGCGAATACAGGTAGGGACGCAGGTCGGCGTAGGGAATGTGGTGATACTCGGCCAGGAACTGCGCGGTACGGTCGATGGCGAATTCCACCCCGTCTTGCCCGGCCGCCGCAGCGGCATACAGCTCGGTGCGGTTGCAGGTGGAGAGGATGGCGGCTTCGCCCGAGGCCACGATCTTGTCATTGCCGCCAAACCACGCACGCGCGGACGCCACCGCCTGACCGATCTGGTCAGCGGGGAAAGCCACTTTCTCGCGCAGCGAGACCGGCGCGGTAGTGTGGTTGAGTCCGAC
The DNA here is from genome assembly GCF_004367745.1 of Herbaspirillum huttiense. Classification (GTDB taxonomy): domain Bacteria; phylum Pseudomonadota; class Gammaproteobacteria; order Burkholderiales; family Burkholderiaceae_D; genus Herbaspirillum; species Herbaspirillum huttiense. The sequence goes on along the minus strand of NZ_CP037993.1, from coordinate 4,933,816 downwards.
GGCGAGCAAATGCATGGAGGAATCGACTATAAGGCAGCAGTGCCGATGAGCTGGGAAATTGCACTTCTATGGCTGTGAAACTGAATGAAAAGCGTACGAAACAATGCAATTCGTACAAAATCAGACAGATTCGGCCCCGGTTTTGGGAATAATTATACTCTTTGCCCACACTCGGGTTGGGACGGCCCCTGATAATCGGTATATGTCCCTGACATGGATCAGGCTTGGCGCAGATGGCCGGGGTGCCGATGCAACACTCGCCGGCTGGCCTGCGCTAAGGTTCACTGCGTGTTATTCCAGCCGCTCCAGCTGGTAGCCGTAGCCATAGACGGTGGCCAGCTGGTAGCCATTGCCGGGATGCAGCTTGAGCTTGGTGCGGATGCGCGAGACGTGGGTATCGATGGTGCGGGTCGGGGTGTCCGGTTCGGCCCCCCAGATGCGTTCCTGCAGGAACGCGCGCGACAGCGGGCGTCCCAGGTGCTGCATGAACAGCAGGGCCAGTTCGACTTCCTTGCGGGTGAGCGTGGCATCCAGGCCGGGCCGCTCGGGATGGGTGATGCGCAGGCGCGCCAGGTCGACCATGAAGCCGCCGGCTTCCACCACGCTGGGCGGGGCTTCATAGGGCTGCGCGGCCAGCAGCAGCAAGTCCAGCCGCAGGGCCAGTTCCTGGCGGTCCACCGGCTTGACCAGGAAATCATCTGCACCCGCCATGCGCAGGTTGCGCAGCCAGTGCTGATGAGCCGGCGTGCACAGCAGCAACACCACCGGCCGCGCCTTCGAGGCCGCCGGTGGACGGTGCTGCTGGACCAGCATGGTGACCGCATGCTGATGCCGCTGCAGGTCGTCCAGATCCAGCACGACCAGATTGGCACGGTCGGCACAGGCGGCGGCAAAGCCTTCGACGCCGCTGTAGACCTGGCAGTCATGGCGATCGGCCAGCTGCGTGACCAGGGTCACGGTATCGGCGTCTTTGGAAAGGATCCCGATTTTCATTGCATCAGTTCAGGGCAGCAGTAAAAGGCAGTCAACGCGCAGAGCCCGGGTGTGGTGGACCGTATTGGCAAAAAGGGCAGCCGAAGCTGCCCTTTTCTTCATGCAGAGTGCGGTATGTGCGCTCAGGCAGCCGGTACGTCGCTGTCAGGCAGCACCACGTTCACATCCAGCACTTCCAGGTTGCCCTGGCGGTCCAGCGAGATCTTGATGTCGTCGGCGTTGACCTTGGTGTACTTGGAGATGACCTCGATGAGTTCCTTGTGCAGGGCCGGCAGGAAGTCCGGACCCTGGCGGCCGTTGGAACGCTCGCGGGCGATGATGATCTGCAGCCGCTCCTTCGCCGCCACCGCACTTTTGGGCTTGCTGGGGAACAGGAAAGAAAGCAGGGACATGTCACTTACCTCCGAAGATGCGCTGCAGGAAGCCCGGCTTTTCGTAGGTGGTGAAACGCAGCTCGACGGTCTCGCCGAGGAAGCGCGATACCACGTCCTGATAGGCCTGGGCCACGTCGCTGTCCTTCATGTGGATGGCGGGGGAGCCCTGGTTGGAGGCCTGCAGCACGGTTTCCGATTCGGGGATGATGCCGATCAGGGGAATGCGCAGGATTTCCTGCACGTCGGTATAGGACAGCATCTCGCCGTCTTCCACGCGCTTGGGCGAGTAGCGGGTGATGAGCAGGTGCTCCTTGACCGGCTCGCCGCCCGAGGAGGCGCGGCGCGACTTGGCCTGGATGATGCCGAGGATGCGGTCCGAGTCGCGCACCGACGACACTTCGGGGTTGGAGACCACGATGGCTTCGTCGGCGAAGGTCAGTGCCATCACCGCACCGTGCTCGATGCCGGCCGGGGAGTCGCAGATGATGTATTCGAAGTCCATCTTGGAGAGGTCGTTCAGGACACGCTCCACGCCTTCTTCGGTCAGGGCGTCCTTGTCGCGGGTTTGCGAGGCCGGCAGGATGAACAGGTTGTCGCAGTGCTTGTCCTTGATCAGGGCCTGGTTCAGGGTGGCTTCCTTGTTGATCACGTTGATCAGGTCGTAGACCACGCGGCGCTCGCAGCCCATGATCAGGTCCAGGTTGCGCAGACCGACGTCGAAGTCGATCACGGCCGTCTTGTGGCCGCGCATGGCCAGGCCCGATGCGAAACTGGCGCTGGACGTCGTTTTGCCGACGCCGCCCTTACCCGAAGTCACAACGATGATTTTTGCCACGAAAAACTCCTTAAGAAGAACAGTACGCCGGCGGTTCCGGCTGGATTCGTTTAAATGATTTACGCCGCAGCCTTACGATGCCGCCATTGGCAGCACGTCGATGCGTTCGCCCTGCAGGCGCACCTGCACCTGCTTGCCGGCGAGTTCGGGCGCATGACCGTTCTCGAAGGTCCGATAGACCCCCGCAATGGAAACCAGTTCCGCTTCCAATGAAGCGGCGAAGATACGCGCGGTGGTATTGCCCGAGGCACCGGCCAGGGCACGGCCGCGCAGCGGTGCGTAGACGTGGATGCAGCCATCGGCGATCAGCTCGGCACCGTTGTTGACCACGGCCAGCACCACCAGGTCGGCACCGCGCGCATAGATGCGCTGGCCGGCGCGCACCGGGGTATCGATCACCACGGTGTTGGCCACCGGGGCCGGGGCGGACTGGGGGGCGGGCGCAGCGGAAGCGGCCGGTGCTGCGGGGGCGGCTACCGGTGCCGGGGCCGGCTCGGCTTGCTGGGCTGCCGCCTCCTGCGCACGTGCATTGGCGGTGCCGGCACCGGCCACGGCTGAATTGTCGATGGCCAGACCCTGAGCGACGATGCCGCTGTGCAACTCTTCCGGCGCATTGCGCACGGCCACGGTATTCAAGCGGAAGCGCTTGAACAGGGCCACCACGGCGCTCCAGTCGATGGCCGCAGCGGCCGCTGCATCCAGGGTGCCGATGTCCAGTACCGCGAATTCGTCTTCGAAGAAATCGGCGACGCCGCCAGTCATTTCCTTCAGGGCTTTTTCCAGCGAAGTCGGATCGGTTTCATGCAGGATTGCCGAAATGGCAACTACAGTGGAAATTTTGATTTCGATCGGTTTGCGCGTTTTTTGCATAAATCCTGTAGTTCAATGCGGCGGAAAGTGAAGGAAAATGCAGGCTTTCCACCCGGTTTGGCTGTGCATTATACAGGCTGGATGCGGCTGCGATAGCGGTGGAGCGGGGGTTTTCGGCGAGCCGATAGTAAGGCGGCCAAGACTGTTCGGAGATTCGGCAAAAGTTGCAGCCGTGAAGATTTCTGAGAGAAAAGTGACCCGGCGAAAGCGCACTTTGCCAAAAAAAACCGCCGGCACCTCGCGATGCCAGCGGTCTTCATCAAGTCCGCCCCGGCCGCCTGACAGCAGCGCCGGGGGACAAGCCGAAAAATCAGCCCGGTACCTTGCCGTCCACGCCCTCGACGTAGAACTTGATGCCATGCAGGAAGCCGTCATCGGCCACGGCGTCCTTACCCAGCACTTCCTTGCCGGCGTTGTCCTTGATCGGACCCTTCCAGATCGGCGCCGAGCCGTCGACGATGCCCTTCTTGCGCTCTTCCACCAGCGACTTCACGTCGGCCGGCAGTTCAGGATTGAAGGCGGCCAGGTCGATGCCGTTTTCCTTCAGGCCGATCCAGCTGGTGCTGCTCTTCCAGGAGCCATCCAGCACGGCTTGCACGCGCGCCGTGTAATACACGCCCCAGTTGATCATGGAAGCAGCCAGGTGCGCCTTGGGGCCGAAGCTGGTCATGTCGCTGTCCCAGCCGAAGGCATACACGCCCTTTTCCTGCGCGGTCTGCACCACGGCCGCGGAGTCGGTGTTCTGCATCAGCACGTCCACGCCCTGGCCGATCAGGGTGGTGGCGGCTTCACGTTCCTTGCCCGGATCGAACCACTTGTTGACCCACACCACGGCGGTGGTGGCCTTCGGATTGACCGAGCGCGCACCCAGGGTGAAGGAGTCGATGTTGCGGATCACTTCGGGAATCGGCACCGAGGCCACCACGCCCAGCTTGCCGGACTTGCTCATCTTGCCCGCAACCACGCCGGCCAGGTAAGCGCCTTCATAGGTGCGCACGTCGTATTGCGCCAGGTTATCGGCAGTCTTGAAGCCGGTGGCGTGTTCGAACTTCACATCCGGGAATTCCTTGGCGACCTTGAGCATCGCTTCCATGTAGCCGAAGGTGGTGCCGAAGATCAGCTTGTTGCCATCGGTGGCCAGCTGACGGAAGACGCGCTCGGCGTCCGCTGCGGATTCAGGAATGTTTTCCACGAAGGTGGTCTTGACCTTGTCGCCGAATTTTTCTTCGACAGCCTTGCGGCCCTTGTCATGCGCGAAGGTCCAGCCGGCGTCGCCCACCGGGCCGATGTAGACGAAGGCCACCTTCAGCGGATCAGCCGCCGGTGCAGCAGCAGCCGGCGCAGCAGCGGGCGCGGCGGCAGCGGGTTCTTCCTTCTTGCCGCAACCGATCAGGGTTGCTGCCGCCAGGGTGGCGAGCATCGTCAAGGATGCCCTGCGCGAAATCTTCATTGTGTTCTCCCTCAAGGTCAGTGGATAAATGCAGGTGCTGCTACAAAAATGGACTAAAAGAACTAAACGATATAAACGATATAAATAGTTCAGGAGGCGCCCGGACGGAACGGCTTGCCCAGCGAGGCCGGCATGTTCAGGCGGATCCAGTCGGGGTTGCGCGAGATCAGCGCCAGCACCACGATGGTGGCCAGGTACGGGGCCATCGACAGGATCTGCGAGGGCACCGTCACGCCCATGCCCTGCAGGTAGAACTGGGCGATGGTGACGCCGCCGAACAGCAGCGAACCCAGCAAGACCCGTGCCGGACGCCAGGTGGCAAAGGCGGTCAGGGCCAGCGCGATCCAGCCGCGTCCGGCCACCAGGCCCTCGACCCACATCGGGGTATAGACCAGCGACATGTAAGCACCCGCCAGGCCGCAGCAGGCACCGCCGAACAGCAGCGCCAGATAGCGGATGCCACGCACCGAATAGCCCAGCGCATGCGCCGATTCCGGCGACTCGCCCACTGCACGCAGCACCAGTCCGGCCCGTGTGCGATACAAGAACCAGATGCTGGCCAGGCACAGCGCGAAGGCCACATAGCTCATCCAGTGCTGGTGGAACAAGGCCTTGCCGAGGAAGGGAATATCACCCAGCAGCGGAATCGAATTCGGTTGCGCCGGCAGCGCCAGGCCGACGAAACGCTGGCCGACGAAAGCGGAGAGGCCAGCTCCGAAGATCGACAGTGCCAGGCCGGTCGCGACCTGGTTGGTGGCCAGGCGCAGCGCCAGCCAGGCGAAGAGCGTGGCCATCAGCATGCCGCAGACGGCACCGGCAACAAAGCCGAGGAGCGGGCTCTTGGTGGCATAGCCGACCGCAAAGCCGGCGATGGCTGCGACCAGCATCATGCCTTCGGCACCCAGGTTGAGCACGCCGGAGCGTTCATTGATCAACAGCCCGATGGCCGCCAGCAGCAGGGGCGTGCCGGCATTGATGGAGGCTGCGATGAGAGGAGCGAGTTGTTCCATGTCCTGTCCTGATTCCTTAGACTTTCTTTTTCCACGCCAGGCGGTAATCGATGAGCGTATCGCAGGCCAGCAGCAGGAACAGCAGCATGCCCTGGAACACGCCCGTGATGGCCGAGGGCAGGCCCAGGCGCGACTGCGCCAGCTCGCCGCCCAGATACAGCAGCGACATGATCAGCCCGCCCAGGATGGCGCCCACCGGATGCAGGCGGCCAATGAAGGCCACGATGATGGCGGCGAAACCATAGCCCGGCGACACCGACGGCAACAGCTGCCCGATCGGACCGGCGATCTCGAAGGCCCCGGCCAGTCCGGCGAAGGCCCCCGAGATCAGCAGCGACACCCACAAGGCCGAACGTGCCGAAAAGCCCGCATAGCGCGCCGCATGCGGTGCCACCCCACCGACCATGAGCGAGAAGCCGCGCAGGCTGCGCATCATGAAGATGGCCATCAGCACGGCCGCGACGATGGCCACCGCAAAGCCGATATGCAGGCGCGTGCCCGACATCAGCATGGGCAGCATGAATTCGCCGGAGAACACCTTCGACTGCGGGAAGTTCATGCCGTTGGGATCCTTCAGCGGACCATTGACGGCCCACATCAGCAGCAGCTGTGCCACATAGGTCAGCATCAGCGAGACCAGGATTTCATTGGCGTTGAACTGGTCGCGCAGGTAAGCCGTGATGGCCGCCCACAAGGCACCGCCGATAATGCCGGCCACGATCATCAGCAGCAGCCCCATGCCGCCGGAAATGCCGTGCCCCGGCACATCCAGCCACACCAGCATGGCGCCCGAGCAGAGCGCGCCGACCGTGAACTGGCCTTCGGCACCGATGTTCCAGATGCTGGCGCGGAAGCACACTGCCAGCCCCAGCGCACACAGGATCAGCGGCACGGATTTGAGCAGCAGCTCGCTGATGGCGCGCTTGCCATTGAACGGATCGACCAGGAATACCTTCAGACCCGCCAGCGGATCCTTGCCCAGTGCGAGGAACAGCAGCGCACCGAGGAAAAGGGTGGCGACGATGGCGATCACCGGCGACAGATAGGTCATGGTTTTCGACGGCGCACCGCGCAGTTCCAGACGCAGCGGGAAGCTCATGCGTTCAGCCATGGTTCACCTCCGCCGCGGCGGTCGCCGGTTCATCCCACAAGCCGCTCATCCACACCCCCACTTGTTCGCGCGTGGCCTGTTCTATGGGGATGGAGGGCGACAGACGCCCCTTGGCGATGACGTGCAGGCGATCACATAATGCGAATAATTCGTCAAGTTCTTCCGAGATCACCAGCACTGCACAACCTTCCTGTTTCAGTTTCAAGATTTCGCCGTGGATCTGGGCGGCGGCACCGACGTCCACCCCCCAGGTCGGCTGGGCCACCACGAAGACGGCGGGTTTGCGTTCCATTTCGCGGCCGACGATGAATTTCTGCAGGTTGCCGCCCGAGAGGCTCTTGGCCGGGGCATCCGGTCCTGCTGCCTTGACCTTGAAGCGTTCGATGATGGAGGCCGCAGCACGGCGCGTAAAACCAAAGTCGATCATGCCGCGCTTCACGTAGGGCGCTTTCTGATGCGACAGCAGCATGTTGGCCGTGAGCGAAAGCCCGGGCACGGCACCGCGCCCCAGGCGTTCTTCCGGCACCAGGCCCAGGCCTGCCGCGCGGCGCGGATTGGGCGAGAGGTCGCCCACGGCCTTGCCGGCCAGCATGATCATGTTGGGCGCAGCGCGCTGGTCTTCGCCCGAGAGCGCCGCCAGCAGCTCCTGCTGGCCATTGCCCGAGACCCCGGCGATGCCGACGATTTCACCGGCGCGCACTTCACATTCGATGTCCTTCAGTTCGGTGGCAAACAGATGCGCCTTGGGCAGCGAGAGACGATTGACGTGCAGCTTGCGTTCATTGCGCAGCGAATCGGGATTGCGTTCGCGCTGCAGGCGCACCAGTTCGTCACCGATCATCATGCGCGAGAGGCTGGCGCTGCTTTCATTGCGCGGATCACAGTTGCCGGTCACGCGGCCACCGCGCATGACGGTGGCGCTGTGGCACAGCGCGCGGATTTCGTCGAGCTTGTGGCTGATGTAGAGAATGCTGCAACCCTCGTCGGCCAGGCGGCGCAGGGTGACGAAGAGTTTTTCCACCGCCTGGGGCGTGAGCACCGAGGTCGGCTCATCCAGGATCAGCAGTTGCGGTTCGGTCAGCAGCGCGCGCACGATTTCCACGCGCTGGCGTTCACCGACCGACAGCGTATGCACATGGCGCTGCGGTTCCAGCTCCAGGCCGTATTTTTCGCCGGTGCGGGTGATGCGTTCGGCCAGTTCCTTGAGGTCGGTCTTGGCATCCAGGCCCAGAGCGATGTTCTCGGTCACGGTCAGCGTATCGAACAGCGAGAAATGCTGGAACACCATCGCAATGCCCAGCTTGCGCGCCACCTGTGGATTGGCGATCTGCACGGTCTCGCCGTTCCAGCGCAGTTCGCCGGCATCCGGTTTGACCGCGCCGAAAATGATTTTCATCAGGGTGGACTTGCCCGCGCCGTTCTCCCCGAGCACGGCGTGGATCTCGCCGGGCGCGACTGCCAGGCTGACATCGTCATTGGCCAGCACGCCCGGGTAGGCCTTGCGCACATGGCTGATTTCAAGACGGAGTGGAACTGCGCTCACGTGATTTCCCTGTGGTGATGAATGTGGTCATGTCGAAATGCAACGCGGTCCGCGTGCCTGCGGCCGCCGCGAGCGCCCCCTGCGGCTCGCACGCGCGACATCATAGACAAATTGCGCCGCGCCGCATACCGCTTTTGCCGGGTTTTGCGCCCCTGTTGCGGCGTAACGGCCCGATTTATCTCATTTTCCCCGATGCGCCCAGCCGGTGGTGCGTTTCTCGATGATGGCAAACAGTTCGTACATGGCCATGGCCATGGCCCCGATCACCACCAGTCCGGCAAAGGCCAGCGGCATCTTCATCGACGATCCGGCCGAGACCAGCAGGTAGCCGATGCCCTGATTGGAGGCATTCATCTCGGACACGGTCGAGCCCACGAAGGCCAGCGTGATGGCCACCTTCAGCGAGGCGAAGAAATACGGCATCGAACGCGGCAGGCCGACCTTGAGCAGGATGTCCATGCGGCGCGCGCCGAGCACACGCAAGACGTCTTCCAGTTCGGGTTCCAGCGTGGCCAGGCCGGTGGCGATGTTGACCATGATGGGGAAGAAGGAGATCAGGAACGCCGTGAGGATGGCCGGCCCCGCGCCGATGCCGAACCAGACCACCAGCACCGGCACGAAGGCCGCCTTGGGCAGGGCATTGAAGGCCGTCATGAGCGGATAGGCGGCGGCATACAGCATGGGTGAAGATCCGATCACGAAGCCCAGCGTCACACCGACCGCCACGGCGATGGCGAAGCCCACCATGGTGACCCAAAAGGTCGAGAGGGCATGTTCGGTGATCGGGCCGGCGTAATCCACCATGGCCTGCAGGATGGAAGCGGGACTCGGAAAGATGAAGTCGGAGACCTGCCACACGCTGCAGATGAATTGCCACACGCCCAGGATGGCGAGCAGCAGGATCCAGGGCGCCAGCGTGGTGGCGGCGCGGTTGAGTTTGCCGTTGAACGGAGTTTTCATGAGTTTCCTTGGCCGGGCCTGGTGAGGGTCAGGTATTGCGCACGTGGCCGATGTGCTCGCGCAGTTCATGCACCAGCGCGTTGAAGCCGTCGGTATAGGTGGTTTCCAGCGGGCAGGGACGCGGCAGCGGGTTTTCCCGCCGCACCACGATGCGGCCCGGACGCTTGCTCATCACATAGATGGTGTCGGCCAGGAAGGCCGCCTCGCGCAGGTCGTGCGTGACCAGGATGACGTTGAAGCGGCGCTCGGCCCACAGGTCGCGCAGCACGCACCACAGCTCTTCGCGGGTGAAGGCATCGAGTGCGCCGAAGGGTTCGTCCAGCAGCAGCATCTTGGGCTCATGAATCAGCGCGCGGCAGATCGAGGCGCGCTGCTGCATGCCGCCCGAGAGTTGCCACGGGAATTTGTCGGCATAGCCATCCAACCCCACGGTCTTGAGCAACTTGAGCGCACGCTCGGTGTACTCGGCCTTTTTCTGCTTGAAGTCGCGCCGGTAGGGTTCGACGATCTCCAGCGGCAGCAGCACGTTTTCCAGCGTGGTGCGCCAGGGCAACAGGGTCGGCGCCTGGAAGGCCATGCCCACGAACTTGAGCGGCCCCGTGACCGTCTGGCCGTTGATGACGACGCTGCCGCGATTGGGCTGCTTCAGGCCGGTCGCCAGCTTCATGAAGGTGGACTTGCCGCAGCCGGACGGCCCGACGATGGCGATGAATTCGCCAGCGCGGGTCTGCAGGTCGATGTCTTCCACCGCAAATTCGGCGGCACCATCATAGGCCAGGTAGACGTGGCGGAAATCGACGAAGGGTTCGCTCATGAATGCTTCAGTCAAGGATGAATTTAGTAAACGATATAAATGATTTACTTGGGGAACACGTCCAGCTCGGCCTTGCCCGGCAGGAAGCTGCCATTCCAGATCTTGTCGGCGTTGACGCGGGTCTTGGTGCCGTAGGCGTCCGAGACTTGCGAGGCCATGAGCGTCAGCCGCGGGCTGTAGACCTGTCCATAGCCTTCCGCCTTGGCGTGCGGCGTGGCGATGGCGCTGGCGATGGCCAGTTTCAGGCGGCGCAGTTCCAGCTTTTCATCGATGAGGCCATCGCGTTCCTTCAGGACCTTGATGGCGGCTTCCGGATTGGCCATCACGTCGCGGCTGGCCTTGGCGAAGGCGCGCAGGAAGCCCTTGATGGCTTCCGGCTTCTGCTTGACCATGGTTTCGGAGGCGATGATGGTATTGCCGTACAGGCGCACGCCGTAGTCCGGGTACATCATCACGTTGATGTCTTCATCCTTGATGCCGCGCGCATTCAGGTTCAGGAGCGAGGTGAAATAGAACCCGGTGATGGCATCCACGTCGCCGCGTGCCAGCATGGTTTCGCGCAGCGGCGGGTCCATGCTGGTCCATTGCGCCTTGCTGGCATCGAGGCCATTGGCCTTGGCGAAGATCGGATAAGCGCGGCGGCCGGCGTCGAACACCGGTGCGCCCAGCTTCTTGCCGGCCAGGTCGGCGGGCTTCTTGATGCCGGATTTCTTGAGCGAGAACACCGCGGCCGGCGTGTCGTTGTAGACCATCATCACGGCCACCGGTTTGCCCGGGGCATCGGGATTGTTGGCGGTGAATTCCATCAGGGCGGCCATGTCGGCAAAGCCCATGTCATAGGTGCCGGAGGCCACGCGGTTGACCGCATTGCCCGAGCCGTTGCCGGCGTCGATGGTGACATCCAGCTTTTCCTGCGCGAAGTAGCCCTTGGACTTGGCCACCAGGAACAGGGCGGCCGGTCCTTCGAAGCGCCAGTCCAGCTGGAATTTGATTTTGGTGTCCTGGGCAAAGCTGGGCGAGGTCGGCAGCAGGCCGAGCAGTAGCGCCGCCAGGCAACCGAAGAAGCGGAAATGACGCATGGGGAAATCTCCCGAAAAGCGATTGAAAAAAGAAGATGGAAACCGCAACGCGCGCGCTATTTGGTCGTGGAAACGATAGCGTTCAGAGTGCCGGCGGCGCGTTCCGGTAATGCGGTTCCCACCGAAGTACTGCCTCAAGATCACGCCACGGCTAGAAGGAGTCGCCGCGGCGGGTACGACGCTTGTAAAACCTGCTGCACGATCACCGCATGACCGGAGTCCGCGCCATCGGAAACGGGTGGCGCGGACTCCAGTTTGAACATGCCGCAATTGCGGTGTGTTCAATATGCGGACATGCCGTCAGAAGCGATGGCGGATTCCCAAGCCGAACGATGCTGCATTGCTTTGGCTGGAGATCTTGTCGTTCATGACGATCGCGTACACGTCGGTGCGCTTGGACAGGAAATAGTCGTAGCCGACTGAGGTGGTATTGCGCGACACGTCGCCGGTGGTCAGCAGATCGCCGGTGCGTTTGGTGCGAGCGATGGCGGCCAGGATGGAGCCATTGCCTACCGGGATCGACAGGCCTGCGCTCATTACCTTGTCCTTGGCTTGCGACGCGCCAGCGGTGGTGTCCTTGCTGGTCTGGTAGGTGCCGTACAGCTTGATCACCTGGAAGTCATAGGTCGCGCCGAGCATCCAGGTTTTCTGGCGATTGATGGAAGCGAAGGGTGTGGTGGCGTCAACGACAGCCGCACCGGAATTGGGGTTGCTGACCTGCGCATCGAAGTACAAGGCGGTCAGTGCCAGACCACCGTTGAAGTAGAGCGCGTTGACACCGATGTTCTTTTTGCCGTTATCGCCAGCCACTTCACCGAACTGATAGTGCAGGTTGGCTTGCAGGCCACCGAACTTCGGAGTGGTATAGATGACTTCGTTGCTCCAACCGCTGTCAGCTGCGTTTGCTTGGGGCCAGGTGCGCGCACCGAAACTTCCCGACGGGGTGTAGACGTGCAGTACCAGCGGTGAGAAGGTAAAGGAGTCGCCAAACGGGTTGAACAGCACGGTTGGCAGGAAGCTTGGTGCGAGACCGCGTCCCAGGGAGACTTTGCCGAACTCACCTGACAGGCCGATGTTGGCATCGCGCGAGAACAGGTTGTCTCCGGAGAAGCGGCCATAGGCACCGGTATCTGTCTGGAAGAACGAGGTCAGGGCAAATTCTGCCCTGAGACCGCCGCCCAGATCTTCAACACCCTTGAAGCCGATCCAGGAGGTGGTCATGCCGCCAGAACCGACCGAGGACTTGCTTCCGGTATCGCCACTGTTTTTCATGCTGCCGACGTAAGCGTCGACGAGGCCGCTGACAGTGACGGATGATTGCGCCATTGCACTGCCGGCCATCAGGCAGGCTGATAAAGCCAGTGCCAAACGAGTTTTCTTCATTGATCTCCCCTGTTGATAAAAAATGGGTGTCGGAAAGCTGATCCGACGATTTCACCGTGTTGCGCATGACAGGAGGTAATGCCGCTCTCCCGATCCACCTGCCGTGCGGGTTCAGCAACGCCAATTAGCAGATATCGTGCCAACCGGGTATTGCGGGCCGGGCGCTGATATTGGAGGGCGGGCGGGACTCATCAGCCCGGCCCCCTGCACAAGGGGAGAGGTGGTTCTGACTGAGGTTATTGGGAGGTGCAACAATCAATTGTCGTATACGTCGGCAGTTGGCTTACATTTTGTTGACAATAATTTCTGATCAGTTGCAACAAGTTGGTGCCTTCGCTGCACTGATTTTGACGGCATGCACTAAAAAAACATGCTTGCCAGGCAGGCTGGCAATGGCCTTGATCTGATGGTGGAGGTATCGGCTGGGAGCGGGTTGACGCTTATCTGCAAAAAGCACTTTGGGCTATAAAGATCGCCACATATTGTGAACAAAAAATATTGCTATTGTGCACAATCTGCGCTTGGATTCTCCGGGCGTCAGCTGGGCTGCTGTTGGTTTGGGTTGCTCGGTGGGATTAAGCCTGTTGGCAATCGGGATGCAGACTTGTTCGCAAGCGGACGTCGGTGTTTTTCTCATCCCGGCACCATTTATGCTTGAACCTTTGGCTGGGGCATTTTCGCCCTCCAGCCTTACTACTACATGAGGACGCATTTCTGACATGGAAGCCTACCTTCTCGATTGGCTCAATCTTCTGCTGCGCTGGCTGCACGTGATCACGGCGATTGCCTGGATCGGGTCTTCGTTCTATTTCGTCTGGCTGGACAACAGTCTGGTGGCACCGACCGATCCTGAGCTCAAGGAGAAGGGCGTCGGCGGCGAGTTATGGGCGGTGCATGGCGGCGGTTTCTACAATCCGCAAAAGTATCTTCTTGCACCCAAGGTGTTGCCGGAGCATCTGCACTGGTTTTATTGGGAGTCCTACAGTACCTGGCTGTCGGGCTTTGCCTTGTTTTCGCTGTTGTATCTCTTCAATGCGAACGTCTTTTTGGTGGATCGCAATGTGTTCGATATGTCGGCCTCGATGGCGGGCGGGACGGCCATTGCCTTCCTGGTCTTCAACTGGCTGATCTATGACGCGATCTGCAGCACCATCGGGGATCGGCCGGGGGCGGATCGGCTGGTCAATATTCTGGTCGGGTTGCAGGTGATCGTTTCGGTTTGGGCAGCCTGCCATCTGTTCTCGGGGCGGGCGGCGTTCCTCATCAGCGGGGCTTCCCTTGCCACCATCATGAGCGCGAACGTGCTGGTGTGGATCATTCCGGGGCAGCGCAAGATGGTGGCCTCCATGCGCGCCGGGCAAGCACCCGATCCGATTCATGGCAAGCGCGGCAAGCAGCGTAGCGTCCACAATACTTACTTCACCTTGCCGGTGCTGTTTGCCATGCTGTCCAATCACTACAGCATGACTTACAGCGCGCCGCATAACTGGATTGTCTTGTTGTGCATCATGGCCGCTGGTGCCTTGATCCGGCAGTTCTTCGTGTTGCGGCACAAGGGGGTTTACAACTGGTGGTATCCGGGGATTGCTGTTGCACTGCTGCTGGCGGTGATCTTGTGGATGAGTCCTGCCATGCAGTCCAAGCCGGTGGCTGCTGTTGCTCCTTCTTCCTCTGCTGCTCCTGCTCCTGCTGGCGAAGCTGTGGCTGCAGGGTCGTTTGCCCAAGTCCAGCAAGTCATTCAGGCGCGATGCATTCAGTGCCATGCCGCCAAACCTACCCTCATGCCCGTGCCCGGCAAGGGCGTTTTGCTCGATTCGCCTGAACATATCTCCCAGCACGCTCAGCAGATCTATCAACAGGCTGTCGTGCAGAAGGCCATGCCTCTAGGGAACATGACTCAGATCACCGACGATGAACGCGCCATCATCGGGAAGTGGTTCGAAAGCGGCGCTCCCGTTAAATGATGGTTTGATTGCTTGGTGGCTTGGCAGACTGCTTTTCTGGTTTTGTGGTTTGGGGTAGTCTGCACGGAAATCTTTCCTGCGCTCTAGCTTAATTATTTTCTCTCTCCGGTCGGAAGAACGCGCCGGGAGCGGCCCGGCAGCCGCTCACTTTTCTTGTCTCGCCAAGAAAAGTAAGCAAAAGAAGGCGACCCCAAAGAGCCAGCCCTCCTTCGGAGGGTCCCCGTCGCAGCGAAGCGAAAAGTGGGAAGGATAGAGTCGCTTCGCTCCCACTATCCTTCTGATCCACTTTTCGCTCCGCTGCGACGGCTGGCTCTATGGGGACGGCAACCCCCACGGGCTCGCCTTCGGCCTCGCCGCGTCTCCGACTCGCCTTCGGCTTTGCGGGGGCTCGCCTGCGGCATTGATCGGTTGATCGTTCCCACTCCCTTTCTGGGTTTTGGTTTTTTCTTTTTTCTTTTTTCTTTTTTTTTGTTTTTTGTTTAAATAATTTCCGTCCGTTCGTCCTGAGTAGTCGCGCAGCGACGTATCGAAGGCGAGAGAAAGCCAACGCAAAGCCGAAGGCGAGTGGGAGATGTGGCGAGGCCGAAGGCGAGCCGTCTCAGTCGTCCGCATCTGCGCCGCCGCTTCAGAGCCCAACAAAACGGATCAGAAAAATAGTCGGAGCGAAGCGACTCTATTTTTCCCGTTTTGTTGGGCTCTGAAGCGGGGACCCTCCGAAGGAGGGCGGCGCAGTTGCGGTCGCCTTCTTTTGCTTACTTTTCTTGGCGAGACAAGAAAAGTGAGCGGCTGCCGGGCCGCTCCCGGCGCGTTCTTCCGACCGGAGAGAGAAAATAATTAAGCTAGAGCGCAGGACAGAATTCTGTGCAGACTACCCCAAACCGTAAAATCACCACCGAAAAAAAATACCGCCCAAGGACAAAACCCCAAGGCGGTACAGATAAATTCCAAAAAGGAATAAATCAGCGCTCCGAAAATGGATGCGTCTTCTTCCAGTGTTCAGCGATATCGATACGCCGGCAGATCCAGACTTTGTCGTGTGACTGCACATAATCCAAAAAGCGCTGCAGGGCACGGAACCGTCCTGGCCGTCCGAGCAGACGGCAATGCATCCCAATGGAGAGCATCTTGGGAACATCTTCCCCTTCTTCGTAGAGCACGTCGAAACTATCCTTGAGGTACTGGTAGAAGTGCTCGCTGGTATTGAACCCTTGAGGCGTAGCAAACCGCATGTCATTGGAATCCAGCGTATAAGGCACCACCAGATGCGGCGCCTTCACGCCACCGCTGGTCTCGACTTCAGTCCAGAACGGCAGATCATCCCCGTAGTAATCGGAGTCATAGGCAAAGCCCCCATGCTCCACCACCAGCTGCCGCGTATTGGGCGAATCCCGCCCCGTATACCAGCCCAGCGGCGCGCTCCCGGTGAGCTCACGGAAGATCTGCACCGCCTCCTGCATGTGCGCCCGCTCGGTCTCGATATCCATGTTCTGATAATGAATCCACTTCAAGCCATGGCAAGCAATCTCATGCCCCAGCTCCTGGAACGCCTGCGTGACCTCCGGCGAACGCTGCAAGGCCGTAGCCACGCCAAAGATCGTCATCGGCAGACCGCGCTTCTCGAACTCGCGCAGGATGCGCCACACCCCCACTCGCGACCCATATTCGTAAATCGATTCCATCGACATGTGCCGCGCCGGATAAGCCGCCGCCCCCACGATCTCGGACAGGAATTGCTCCGACGCAGGATCGCCATGCAAGACGCAATTCTCGCCGCCTTCTTCATAATTCAGCACGAATTGCAAAGCCACCCGCGCCTGGCCGGGCCAGCGCGCGTGCGGCGGGTTGCGGCCGTAGCCGGCCAGGTCGCGAGGGTAAGTTTGTTGCTGTGACATAAGTTCTTCGTTTGGCTGTCAAGAAAGGAAATCGCAGCGCCCAACCACAGCGCCGCAGGGAAAATCACACACGTGCAAAACCGCTGAGCAATCCATGATAAGCCTTGGGCAAAGGCCGCGCCCATTCACCACCCTTGGCCGTGCCCAGCCCCAGCGCCACCAGCGACTCCGCCAGCTTGACCGCTGCGGTCACGCCGTCGATCACCGGTGCACCAATGTCACGGCCAATGGCCGCACACAGGTCGGCCATGCCGGCACACCCCAGCACGATGGCCTCGGCCCCGTCTTCAGCCAGCGCACGCCGGCACTCGTCGGTAATGCGCGCCCGCGCATCGGAAGCCGGATTCTCCAGCTCCAGCACCGCAATCTCGCAGGCACGTACGTTGCGGCAAAAACGCTGCATGCCGTAACGCTCGGCCAGATGCCAGGCCATGCCGCTGGTGCGCGCCAGCGTGGTCACCACCGAGAAGGACGGAGCGACCAGACTGGCCATGTGCATCGCCGCTTCGGCAATCCCGATCACCGGTCCCCGCGCCAGCTCGCGCGCGGCCGACAAACCAGGGTCGCCGAAACAGGCAATCACGTAGGCGTCCACTCCCTCGCGCTCGCCCTGCTCGATTTCCTGCAGCAGGCCCGGCACGGCCAGCGCCTCGTCATAGTGGCTCTCGATGGAGGCCGGCCCCATCCGCGGACTCACGCCCGTGATCTCGGTGCCGGGTGCCGCCACCTGACGGGCGCAGGCGGTCATGGCATCGGTCATGCTCATGGTGGTATTGGGATTGATCAGCTTGATACGCATGCTTGTTCCTTGATGCAATGAAGTCCAGGTCGGCGACGCTCAACGCTTGCGCGCGAACATCAGGTAGAACACCGCGCCCAGCGCCGCACCGATGAACCACGAGAAGTCCGCCGCTTTGCGCAGCTGCGGCAGCATGACGCAGGCCACGCACACGGCTGCGGCCAGCACCAGCGCCTTGACCGCATCACGGTTCACGCCATTGGTGTACCAGTAGCGACCTTCAGGACGCATGGTGTAGAGATCCTCGACCTTCACCTGGCGTTGCTTGACCAGGTAGTAGTCCGACAGCAGGATGCCGTACAGCGGGCCGATGAAGCCGCCCAGTACATCCAGCGTGTAGTGGATCACTTCCGGATTGCCGAACAGGTTCCAGGGCGTGATGAAGATCGAGGCCGTGGCGGCGATCATGCCGCCGGCGCGCCAGCTGATGCGGCTGGGCGAGAGATTGGAAAAGTCGAACGCGGCCGAGACGAAGTTGGCCACGATGTTGATGCCGATGGTGGCCGTCAGGAAGGTCAGCGCGCCGATCACGGCAGCAGTCGTGCTGTCGATGCGCGAGACGGTTTCCACCGGATCGGTGATCAGTTCGCCAAACACGGCAATGGTGGCCGAAGTAGTCACCACCGTGACTATCGAGAACGCCAGGAAGTTGACCGGCAGGCCCCAGAAGTTGCCGCGCTTCACATCGGCGAAGGTATGGCAGTAGCGGGAGAAGTCGCCGAAGTTGAGCATCGGCCCCGAGAAGTAGGACACCACCAGCGAGATCGCCGTGATCATCACCGAGACCGCCGCCCAGCCGCTGTACTTGATCTCGCCCAGGTTCAGGCCGACATTCTGCCAGCCGGCCTTGTAGATCATCCAGCCCGCCAGGATGAACATGACCACATAGACCGCCGGACCGGCAAAGTCGATGAACTTCTTGATGGTCTCCATGCCGTTCCAGAACACCAGCGCCTGCAGCACCCACAGCAGCAGGAAGCCGCCCCAGCCCAGCGTGGAGAGGCCGGCGAAGGAGTGCACATGAACATCGGCATAAGGCTTCAGTTCCGGGAAGAACTTCAGCACCACCACCACAAAGGCGGCCGAGGCCAGATAGGTCTGGATGCCGTACCAGGCCACCGCGATCAGGCCGCGGATCATCGCGGGGACGTTGGCGCCCAGCACGCCAAAGGACAGGCGGCTCATCACCGGATAGGGCACGCCATGCGCCTGGCTGGGACGCGCCACCAGGTTGCACAGCAGGTAGACGATGCTGATGCCGATCAGCAGCGAGATCAGCACCTGCCAGCTGGTGAGGCCCAGGGCGAACAGGCTGCCGGCAAACACGTAGCCGCCCACGCTGTGCACGTCGGACATCCAGAAGGCAAAGATGTTGTAGGAACCCCAGGTCTGTTTCTTCAGGGGGGCAAGGTCTTCATTGGTCAGGCGCGCATCGTCGGCGCCGGCGAGATAGGCGCCGGGTGCAGCGGAGGGGGAAGCGTCGGTAGTCATGGCCGGTCTCCATCAGAGAGAAAGGTTGGGTGAAACGAATCACGCCCGGCCGCAGCCGGGCTGTTCAACGGACTTCCTGCATGCTCTTGTCGGCATGGTGGTGGTCACACGGTCGGTATTGCATTCGGCCGCGCGACGTGGCCCTGTTTGTTTCTCACTTCCTTCTTCCATCTTCCTGATCCTCCCTGGCGGGAAAATCAGGGTGTGCGCGCCGGCCCGTGGGTCACAGTCCCTTGCCGAGCACGGCACGCAGATCGAACTGATCATCCGCATCCGGCCGTACCCGGTCCTCGCACAAATGCAAGTGATGTGCCATATGCGACTGGGCTGCGGCAACATCGCCTTTTTCCAGCGCTTCCAGCACGGTCTCGTGTTCATCGAAGGAGCAGGCGTTGTGGCCCGGCGCCTCCGTCTTGGCGATCATCAGCGTGGTGCGCGAAACCAGCTTGCGCAGCGTCTCCACCAGCAGCGCATTGCCGGTCAGCTCCGCCAGCGCCAGGTGGAACTGGGCGGAAAGCCGGATCCAGCGAGGCCGGTCACCGTTCAGATAGCAATCCCGCTCTTCCTCCACCATGCGCCGCAAACCGGCGATCTGGCGCGTGCCCGCCTCGCGCCCGACCTTCTCCAGCACCGCATGTTCGAGGATGTTGCGCAACTCGAACATGTCGCGCACCTCCGCATGCGAAGGGCTGGCGATGAAGGCGCCCCGGTTGGCTTCCAGATCCACCATGCCCTCCGAGGCCAGGCGCGAGAGCACCTTGCGCACCGTGTGGCGGGCCGTGTCGTAGATCTGGCACAGGGTCTGCTCGGTCAGCTTGGTACGCGGCGGCAGGCGGTGTTCCATGATCGCGTCATAGATGTCCTGGTACATCCTCTCCTCGACCGCTCCCGTGCTTTCGCGCTCGCGTGCACTGGCGCGGGCCGGGGCGGCAGGGGGGCGTGCGGTTTTGCTGGCTTTGTTCATGATGCTCATGCTCTGGCTGGAATGACTGTCTGGAAGGTCTTGCCGGTCAACAACGAGGCGCATGGATCGTCAACAATCTGAAAATGGATTTGCAACAAAACGGGGCTCATTCTGCACCAAAAAGAATGCCCTGTGACCCTCTTTGGGTCACCGCCGACGCGACTTTCGATGCTGCGGCGCAGCGCCGATGGGGCAAACTTCCCTTGTGAACAATGGCGTACCGCATGCTGCATGGCGTAATCTTTGTTCCAGAAATTGTTGTCAATCCGTGCGTTCGATTGCGGCAAAAATGGGTGGTCAATGGTGCCGGTGGCGCGCTGCAAAAGACGGGCCGGACCGTCGCCAATCCCCTGTAACTCCTATGCAAGAAGCGTGCTTGACCGCAAGGGATATGAAAACGCCCGGCACATGGCCGGGCGCGGTGTTGCAAGCTGCGGCAGGTTTAGGGCCTGTTCACATTCAATCTGTGAGTGCGAGAGGTCGCCAAGCGTTGACTGCCTAGGCGCGGCGACGCGCCGTGGTGGTGCCACGGCAAGGAGCTGCAACAACGGCAGGCGACGCTTGGCGGCCTCTCCCGGAGGGTTGCCCCCAGAAGGCGCGCTGGCCGCGTTGCACGTCAGGGCTGGTGGCACCACCACCAACCCTGACGCGCGCCTTGCCAGCCCGCCTTCTGGGGGCAACGCATCTCACAGATTGAATGTGAACAGGCCCTAGTGGCTGGCGGCGTACTGTTCCAGCTCCTGGTGCAGGGTGGCCTTGTCTTCCTCGGACAGGAAGCAGGCGTCGATGCCATTGCGTGCCAGCTGCAGCACCTGCTCGCGCGAGAGCTTCAGCGAGCGGGCGACAGCGTGATAGTTGGCGTTCATGTAGCCGCCGAAATAGGCCGGGTCGTCGGAGTTGACGGTCACGGCCAGGCCGGCATCGAGCAGGCGCGCCAGGTTGTGTTCGGCCATGTCCTTGACCACGCACAGCTTCAGGTTGGACAGCGGGCACACCGTCAGCGGGGTGCGCTGTTGCGCCAGACGCTGCATCAGGGCCGGGTCTTCCTCGCTGCGCACGCCGTGGTCGATGCGTTCGACGTGCAGCACGTCCAGCGCGCCGATCACGTAGGCGGCCGGACCTTCTTCGCCGGCGTGGGCCACCAGGCGGAAGCCCAGTTCACGGCAGCGGGCGTAGACGCGTTCGAACTTCTCCGGCGGATTGCCGCGTTCGGAGGAATCCAGGCCGATGCCCAGCCACAGGTCGGCGTACTGCTCGCGCAGCGGCAGTGCCGCTTCCAGCGTGGCGAACGCATCTTCTTCGGAAAGATGGCGCAGGAAGGACATGATCATCACGCTGCCAAAGCCATCGCGACGGCGCGCATCGCGCAGGGCGGCGGCGATGCCGGCGAACACGGTAGCGATCGGAATGCCGCGTTCGGTGTGGGTTTGCGGATCGAAGAAGATCTCGGCATGGCGCACGTTGTCGGCTTGCGCGCGGGCAATGTAGGCGGCGGTCATGTCGTAGAAGTCCTGCTCGGTGCGCAGCACGTTGGCGCCGGCGTAGTAGAGATCGAGGAAGGACTGCAGGTCGCTGAAGTTGTAGGCCGCGCGCAGGTCCTCGACCGAAGCGTAGGGCAGGGCGACGTTGTTGCGCTGGGCCAGGGCGAACATCAGCTCGGGTTCCAGCGTGCCTTCGATGTGCAGGTGCAGTTCGGTTTTCGGCAGGCCGGCGATGAAACCGTCCAGCGCGGCGCCGGTAGCGGAGGAAGAAATGACAGCTGAGCTCATGGAAACGACCCTTCAAAAATGGCAGAAACAGGGAAGGCGGGCGCGGGAACAGACCCGCGAGCGCCGCGCGACACCTCGCCGCGCCAGCATAGCCGCCTTCCGGACCCCGCATTATCACGCAAATTGCAACCCTGGCTCCACAAAGGTAAAAGCCGGTATGCCGCTGAACCAAAGAGGCTGCGTGAGTTCTGAGCAGCAGTGCTGCGGCCTCTCGCCGGGCGGGACTTTGGCAGGGATGCAACTAAATCTCGCCAGCATCGGGCAAGCCATGTTTAAATGCTAAGCTTCTTGGGGGAAACGAATGCGCAAGTCGATCAGGGAAAGCATGCAGTGGATCGTGGGTGGCACCGTACTGGTGGCCATGTCGGGGTGTTCCATGATGCCGTGGACGGAAGCCGAGGACCCGACGGTGGTACCGTACAAGACGGTCCTGAGCGGTTCCTACCAGGGTTTCCTGAAGAACTGGGATGAGCAGCGCCAGCCGGTTTTCTGTGCCCTGATCCGCAGCCGCGCCGAGTGGGACCGCTGGATGCAGCCGGCTCCGGTGATGAACGACAAGCGTCCCTTCGGTCCTTCGGCCGATCATTTTGAACGCAAGCAATATCTGGTGGTGGCGCGCAGCATGACCGCGCCGGATGCGGCGGAACGTCCCCATGTCTTCACGCCCTTGTCGCTGCGTCTGCGCGACGGCACCCTGCGTCTGAACTATCTCTATCGCGCACCGGCTTCCGGCGCCTCGTATCGCATCAAGGATTACCTGATGGTGGCCATTCCCAAGGAACGGTTCACGACGGGGCCGGTGGTGTTTTATGAGAATGACCGGAAGGTGTGTGAAGTCGACCGATGATTCGCGATTGCCTGATCGCATCAAGCAAAAGCCCCGGTTTCAGCCGGGGCTTTTGCATGGGGCAATGATTTTCGGCGGTGTCGGCCGGAAATGCCTTCACAGCGGGCAATATTTTGCCTCATAGGTTTGGACAAGGCACACCAGCGCATCCAAACGCTGCCCATCTTCAGAGTCAAGTGTCGCCAACATCAGTGTTTCAATCTCGGCAAGCGCGGCGAGATATTCCGATTCCGTCATTGCAGCGCTGATCATGGTCGCTTCCTTCGCTTGAGCAGTGTTGAAAAATTGGAGCTGTTGAGACGAAGGGACCATAGCAGTCCGACGGTCATCGAAAGAAGGTTGAGCATTAAAAAAACCCAGGCCCGGAAATTCTTCCAGACCTGGGGTTGTGATCCCGCTACAGCAACTTGTGCAGAGTCCGCTTCAAGCCCCCTGCGTCATCCCGATGAACTGCTGCAATTCCGGCGTCTTGGGATTGCCGAACAATTCCTCCGGCGGTCCGATCTCATGCACCTTGCCCTGGTGCATGAACACCAGCCGGTTGCAGACCTCGCGCGCAAAACGCATCTCGTGCGTCACCATCAACAGCGTCATGCCTTCCTTGGCCAGGCCGCGCATGACGGTCAGCACTTCGTTGACCAGTTCCGGATCCAGCGCCGAGGTGATCTCGTCGCACAGCAGCGCCTGCGGATTCATCGACAGCGCGCGCGCAATCGCCACGCGCTGCTGCTGGCCGCCGGAGAGTTGGTCCGGAAATGCATCAAACTTGTGACCCAGCCCGACCTTCTCCAGATTGGCCTTGGCCGTGGCCATCGCTTCGGCTTCGCTCGTGCCCTTGACGATCATCGGCGCAATCATCACGTTGCGGCCCACCGAGAGATGCGGGAACAGGTTGAACTGCTGGAAGATCATGCCGACCTTCAGCCGCAGGTTGCGCAGCTCCAGTTCGCTCGCACCCAGCTTGGCACCGGCCACGCTGATGTTGCCTTCGTCGATGCTCTCCAGGCCGTTGATACAGCGCAGCAGCGTCGACTTGCCCGAACCGCTCTTGCCGATGATGGCGATCACTTCACCGGGCTCGACGTCCAGGCTGATGCCCTTGAGGACTTCGTTGTCGCCGAAGCGTTTCTTGACGTTGTCAATGGCGATGAGCGGCATTGTATTTCCTTTCTAAAGACTGGCTGTACTTGGACAGCGGCCAGCAAAGCACGAAGTAGAAGGCACCCACGATGGCAAACACCGTGAAGGGGCGGAAGGTGGCATTGGTGATGACGGTGCCGGCCTTGGACAATTCGATGAAGCCGATGATGGAGGTCACCGCCGTCGACTTGATGATCTGCACGCCAAATCCCACCGTCGGTGCAATCGCGATCCGGAAAGCCTGCGGCAGCACGATGTAGCGCATCTGCTGGAAATAGCCCATGGCCAGCACCGATGAGGCTTCCCACTGCCCCTTGGGAATGGCTTCCACGCAGCCGCGCCAGATCTCGGCGAGATACGACGCGCTCCAGCACATCAGCGCCAGTCCCGCCGCCAGCCAGGCCGGCACTTCGATACCGAACAGCGCAATGCCGAAGAAGACCAGGAACAACTGCATCAGCAGCGGCGTGCCCTGGAACAGTTCGATGTAGAGCCGTGCGACTTGTCGCAGCCAGTTCTGGCGCGAGGTGCGCATGAACAGGATGATCAGGCCCAGTGCGCCGCCGAGCACGAAGGTGACCAGCGACAGGACGATGGTCCAGCGCCACGCCAGCATCAGGTTGCGGACGATGTCCCAGGTGGTGAACGTGATCATGCGGTCCTCCGGGCAGTGATGAAGTGGTTGCCGATCAGGCGCAGCAACTGGCGCAGCAGGATGGCCAGCACCAGGTAGATGGCGGTGGCGACGATGTAGGCTTCGAAGGCGCGGAAGTTGCGGCCCTGGATGTAGTTGGCCGCGAAGGACAATTCTTCCACCGCGATCTGCGAACACACCGCCGAGCCCAGCATGACGATGACCACCTGCGAAGACAACGCCGGCCAGATCTTCTGCAGCGCCGGACGCAGGATGATGTGGCGGAAGATCTGCCCGCGCGACATCGACAGCGATTGCGCCGCCTCGATCTGCCCGCGCGGAATCGCTTGTACGCCGGCGCGGATGATCTCGGTGCTGTAGGCCCCCAGGTTGATCACCATGGCCAGGATGGCAGCGGTGATTTCACTGATGTGGATGTTCAGCGAAGGCAGGCCGAAGAAGATGAAGAACAGCTGCACCAGGAAGGGCGTGTTGCGGATGATCTCCACATAGCCGCTGACAATGGGTTTGAGCCAGCCCGGCCCCTGCGTGCGTGCCCAGGCACCGAAGATGCCCACGGCCACGCCCAGCACGCCGCCGATGGCGATGAGCTCGGCGGTGGTCGCCACACCCTTGACGATGACGTCGGTGTAGTCGAGCGTGGAAAGAAAATCGAATTGATAAGCCATGATGTCGTGTCTGCCCTGCCTCGAAAATGCTGCGTTTGCCGGGTTGTCCGCCTGCCTGCTGCCGGGGTAAAACTGGTTTGCTGCTGTACTGCTGCTGTATTGGTGCTGTATTGGTGCTCTCGGGCGACCGTACTGCCGTCGCCTGGCTACTGTACTGGTGGATTCCCGCAACTGTCATGCCGCACACCACGAAGGTGTGCGGTCACTCCAGCAAATTACAGGCCAGCCGGCAGCGGCAGGCCCAGCCACTTCTGGGAGATGGCGTTGAGGCTGCCGTCCTTCTTGGCATCGGCCAGGATGGCGTCGACCTTGTCCTGCAGTTTCTTCTCACCCTTGTTCAGGCCGATGAAGCAAGGCGAATCCTTGATCAGGAACTTGGTCTCGGGCTTCTTGGGCGGGTTCTTGGCGATGATGGCGGCGGCCACCACGTTGCCGGTCGCTACCAGCTGCACCTGGCCGGAGAGGAAGGAGCTGATGGTGCTGTTGTTGTCTTCGTAGCGCTTCACGGTAGCCGAGGCCGGCACGATCTTGGTCAGTTCCAGGTCTTCCACCGAGCCACGGGTGACGGCAATGGTCTTGCCGGCCAGGTCGGCGGCGCTCTTGACCGGCAGGTCGGCCGGGCCGAACACGCCATTGAAGAAGGGCGCATAGGCAGCGCTGAAGTCGATCACCTTCTCACGCTCGGCGTTCTTGCCCATGCTGGAGATGACCAGGTCGACTTTCTTCGTGGTCAGGTAGGGAATGCGGTTGGCGCTGGAGACCGGGATCAGTTCGACCTTCACGCCCATCTTCTTGGCGATCAGGTTGGCCACGTCGATGTCGAAGCCCAGCGGCTTGAGGTCGCTGTCGACCGAGCCAAACGGCGGGAAGTCGGCCGGCACCGCCACGCGCAGCGTGCCGTGCTTCTGGATATCGTCCAGGGCGTCGGCGCGGGCAGCCGAAGCGGAGAACATCATGGCGCCGGCCATCAGGCCGAGCAGGAGTTTGGTCAGTTTCATAGCAGTTTCCCTTGGGTTGACGTCATTGACTACGTTGATGAGTGGCCTGTTGTGCAGCTCAAGGCCGTTTGCTTTCCTGGCGCGGCAGTCCGGTCTCGCCCGCAGCCCCCTGCCGCGACACCGATGCCAGCGCCTGCCGCAGCGGTTCCAGCGGATCGCTGCTGCGCACCTGGGTGAGCCCTGATTCCACATGCTGCAGGTGGTCCTGCATCAGTTGCTCTGCCCGTTCCAGATCGCCGCGTTCCAGCGCTTCGACGATCAATACATGTTCCGAACACGAATCCTCGGCCTGCTCCGACGACTGGTGCAGCATGGCCGTCAAGGTGGTGCGCGCGGTCAGGTCGCGCAGCGTTTCCGACAGCAGCGAGTTGCCCAGGCATTCGCACAGACAGACATGGAAGTCCCCCAGCAGATAGCTGCGCGCCCCCACATCGGCCCCGGCGATGGCCGCCTCTTCACGTGCGATGTGATCGCGCAGCTGGCCGATGGCCTGCGCGCTGATCGGCCGCACCCGCGCCTGGCGCAACAGCCCCAGTTCGATCACGCGGCGTGCCTCGAAGGCTTCGCGCGCCTGTTCAGCAGTCGGCTCGATGACGAACCAGCCGCGCCGGGCACTGACGGTGACGATGCCACGCGCCATGAGCCGGGTCAGCGCTTCGCGCACCTGGGTGCGCGAGACGCCGAACAGGTCGGCCAGCTGCTGTTCGCCCAAGCGCGTCCCCGGTGCCAGTTGCTTGGCGAGGATGGCCTCGGTGATGCGGACCGCAATCTGCGACGACGACTTGGCGGAAGGATCGGTGTTCATATCCCCTCATCAGCAAGTTGTGTGCCACGCTGATATACAAGATTGGCATACAACAAGCCGCGACGATTATTGGCGGCCAGACGCCGGTGTGGCAAGGGTTTGCGCGGGGTGTCGCAATGTGGTCACGCTGGCGGGAGGGCGGGTGATGCGGCGCAAAATGGACGAAATGAAGGAGTCGGCGCAGGGCTTGCCTGCTTTTGGTGCGCTTGAGCCCGCCACAGGCGGGTTTGGACTGCCCTGCTTTTGTGCGCCGCATTGTCGAATATGAATGCATTGGCGTTTTCAGGCAGCGGATTATCTTGGATGGACGTCAAAATATTCACATCAAGAGACATCGAAATTCCCTTCAAGTAATAAACTTGCAGTTGAATCTAGTTAGAATCTGATACAAATTGCTAACAAGCACACAGGGAAAATCCGGCAAATTTAACAAGAACAAGGATGGAAGCTCATCCATGTCAGGATTTTCCGGATTTCAGCAATGCCGCAGCCGTGGTTTCATACGGCCTGCCAAATTGATAACAAATCCATCAGGGAGAGCCCGTGCCGCGCTCTGCAGCAAGCCAAGCCATACAACAAACAGCCGGCCGGACCTGGCGCGCCTTGCGGGCGCTGGCCTGGACCCTGGCCGCCAGCGCGGCGGCGCTGGTGACCGGTGCAGCGCCGGCCCAGAACCCGGCGGCGGCCACGGCGGCCGCGCCCACCTCGATCGCCTTCTATTACGGCCCCAATCCCCCGCTGGCTGACCTGCAGGCCTTTGACGTGGCCGTGGTGGAACCGGCCTTCGTGCGCGACCCGGCCGCACGCACGCGCAGTGCGGCCAACGGGCCGCACCAGCTGTTTGCCTATGTCTCGCTGGGCGAGGTCCAGCCTTCGCGGCCTTACTACAAGCAGATGCCGCCCGGCCTGCTCAAGGGCGACAACGCCGCGTGGGGCAGCCGCGTGATCGACCAGACCGCGCCCGGCTGGCGCGACTTCTTCCTCGACAAGATCGTGGCGCCCTTGTGGGCGCAGGGCTGGCGCGGTTTCTTCCTCGACACGCTGGATTCCTACCAGCTCTTTGCCAAGACCGATGCCGAACGCGCCGCCCAGACGCAGGCCATGATCGCCACGTTGCGCGAATTCAAGCGCCGCTATCCGGAGGCCAAGCTGATTCTCAATCGCGGCTTCGAACTGTTCCCCGATGTGGCTCCGCTGACGTATGCGGTGGCTGCCGAATCGCTCTATCGCGGCTACGACGCCGGCCGCCGCAGCTATGGTGCCGTCACCGACAATGACCGCGCCTGGCTCTCCGGCCAGCTGCGTACCATCCGCGACCGCTATCGCCTGCCGGCCATCGCGATCGATTACGTCGACCCGTTCCAGCCCGGTGCCCGCGCCCTGGCGCGCGAGACGGCCAAAAAGATCAGCGCCGACGGCTTCCTGCCCTGGGTGGCCGATGGCACGCTGATGTCCATGGGCGTGTCCAGTGTCGAACTGGTGCCGCGCAATGTGCTGGTGCTGCTGGATGTGGCTCAGGGCGATGACCTGCATACCACCGAGGCCCAACGCTTCCTCGGCATCCAGCTCAATCACCTCGGCTTGCGTTACGAATTCCGTGAAGTCGGCCGCGAGGGCCTGCCCACCGAGCCACTGGCCGGACGCTATGCCGGCGTGGTGACCTGGTTCCGCAGCGGTACCGATCACCAGCGCCTGGGCCCGTGGATCGGGCAGCGCATCAAGGAAGGTGTGCCGGTGGCCATCTTCAATGCCTTCGGTTTCCAGATGACCAAGCTCAGTGCCGGCATGCTGGGGCTGACCAGTTTTTCCGCCCCTGCGCCGGAACAGCTGGAGGTCACGCAAGCCGATCCCGAACTGATGGGTTTCGAGACCAAGCCGCGCGTGGACCGCACGCAGCTGGAGCTGGTGCGCCTGACCGATCCTGCCGCCAAGTCGCTGCTGCGCATGAAGGATGGCCGCAACAACATCTACGATGCCGCCGCCATCATGCCCTGGGGCGGATTCGCCCTGGCCCCGTTCGCCACTACCACGCTGCAGGTGATGGATCCGCCGCGCTGGGTGCTGCAGCCGATGCTGTTCCTCAAACGCGCGCTGCGCCTGCCCGCCATTCCGGTGCCGGACGTGACCACCGAGGGCGGCCGCCGCATCCAGACCAGCCACCTCGATGGCGATGGGTTTCCCTCCAAGGCCGAATATCCGGGCTCGCCCTTTGCGGTCGAAGTGCTGCAGCGGGAGATATGGGACCGCTACCGCTTCCCCGTGACGGTCTCGGTGGTGGAGGGCGAGCTGAGCCCGCAGGGCGTCTATCCGCAGCTCTCCGCACAGACCACGGCGCTGGCGCGGAAGATGTTCACGCTGCCTTATGTGGAGCCGGCCAGCCATTCCTTCTCGCATCCCTTCAACTGGGCCGATGCGATGTATGACACTCGCACTGCCGACATCAACCAGATGGATGGCGATGCCTCGCGCACGCTGGACATCCCCAACTACAAATTCAACCTGCAGCGCGAGATCAAGGGGTCGATGGACTACATCAACAAGACCCTGCTGCCGCCCGGCAAGAAGGCTGAAGTCTTCCTCTGGACCGGCAACTGCGTGCCGCCGCCCGAGGCCATCGCCCAGACTTATCTGGACGGTTTCCTCAACATGAACGGCGGCGACACCATGATCACCAGGAGCCGCAACACCTGGACCGACATCGCCGCGCAAGGTGTGCGCAAGCAGGGCTGGTACCAGGTCTTCGCGCCCAACCAGGACGAGAACGTCTACACCGGCAACTGGACCGGTCCCTTCTACGGTTTCGAGCGCGCCATCGAAAGTTATGAACTGACCGGCGAGCCGGTCCGCTTCAAGGCGGTGGACATCTACTACCACTTTTATGCCGGCACCAAGCCCGCCTCGGTGGCGGCCCTGCACAAGATCCACCGCTGGGCGGAGGCGCAGCCGTTCACGCGGCTGTACGTCTCGCAGTACATCCGCAAGGTCATCGATTTCGAAAACACCAGCATCGCCCGCACTGCCGATGGCACGCTGGTCTATCGCACCGGCGAGTATCTGCGCACGCTGCGCATCCCGGCCGATGCGCCTGACGTGGACTTGTCACAGCCCGGCATCGCCGGGATCGCACCGGGCCCGAGTGGCCGCTACCTGATCACCTCGGCAGGCGAAGTGCGCATCCGCCAGCGCAGCAGCAGCGAGCAAGCTGATGCGTCGCCGGCCTTGCCCATGCTGCTGGAGGCGGCCGGCCAGGTCGGTGATTTCCAGCGCAGCATCAACGGCAACAAGGCCGAGCTGCGTTTTTCGCTCACCGCCAATGGCGTGACGACCTTCAGCGTCAGCGGCGCGCGCGCCTGTACCGCTACCGCCGATGGCGTGGCGCTGGCCAAGGGCAAGTCGGTCAGCATCACCGGCCAGGCGTGGTACCGCAATTTCACCGGCAAGACTGCAGTTCATCAATATGACATCGGCTCCGCAACCGCCCCGCTCGCGACAACACGGCACCTGGTACTCGTTCAATGCACCTTATGAACGGGCCAGGCTGTTCTCGCCCTGGACGATCGCCGGCTTCGCGCTGGCGGTCGGGACGGTGCTCGCCCTGGTCTATCCCAAGGTCTCGCTGCAGCAGCGGCTGGAGGTGGCCAATGCCAGCGGCAAATCCGACCAGCTGACGGTCGAGTACATCAAGGTCTTCCTCAAGGCCCAGCCCGGCAATGCGGCGCTGCGTGCCGAGCTGGTCAAGCAGATGATCGACCTCGGCCAGTTCGGGGAGGCGCGCGCGCAACTCGCGCTGCTGCAGATGGACAGCAGCGCCGCGGCGCGCCTGTCGGCGGCCTGGCTGGAATACCGCATCCGCCAGCAGGAAGTCTTCGCCCTGCCGAAGGATGCGCCCGAGCGCACGTTCTTGCTGGCGCAGTTGCGCGAACAGCTCAATGTGCTGATGACCTATCCGCTCACTGCGCAGCAATGGCTGACGCTGTCGCAGGATGCGCTGGCACTCGGTGACGGCGAGTCCGCCCGCGCCGCCTTCGCGCGCCTGCTGGCCGATCGCAGCACGGCCGACATGTCCTATACCGAAGCGGTGCGCCTGGGCCAGCAGAGTCTGGGCGTGGGCGATTATCACAGCAGCGCGGCCTTCTACCTGCTGGCCATGCAACATGCCGGATCGCTGGCGGCGCGCCGCGAGAATTTCCTCGATGCG
Source organism: Herbaspirillum huttiense (assembly GCF_004367745.1). Lineage (GTDB taxonomy): Bacteria > Pseudomonadota > Gammaproteobacteria > Burkholderiales > Burkholderiaceae_D > Herbaspirillum > Herbaspirillum huttiense. The sequence continues at coordinate 4,903,204 of NZ_CP037993.1, read as the reverse complement.
ATGCGGACCCTGCAGGCCGGCGGCTTCTACCAGGAAGCGCTGGCCGCCGCCGAGGCCAACCTCGGTCCGCTGGCCAATGACAAGACCGTGCTGCTGTACCTGACGCGGCTGGCCCAGGCGGCCAATCGCCCGGATGCCGCCGAGCGTTACGTGAAGCAGTTGCTGCAATTGTCGATGGCGCGTGTGCCGTCGCCGCTGGCGGCTGCGCGGGCCGGGCAGGGGGGCGTGGTGGCCGTGTCCATGCAGGACTTCCGGCAGTCGCTGCAGCAGATGCAATCGCTGCTGCACCATCCCCGGCGCCTGCACAATGAACTGCAGCGCGCGATGCAGCAGGGCCGCCTGCTGCGTGTGGCCGGGGAGAACCAGCCCTCGGCGGCCGATATGGCTTCCAGCCGCGCGCTGGCCAGGCTGCCCTTCGATGAGGAGATCTACACGCTGGCCTACAACGTCTTCCTGGCCAATCGCAACCTGGTCGATGCGCGCCTGCTGGCGCAATCGGCGGTGCGCCAGCGTCCCGATGACGCGGCCTGGCGCAAGCGCCTGGCCGAGGTCTCCGAATGGAGCGGTGTGCCGGAACAGGCCACGCCGCAATGGCTGGCCTATGCGCGCCTGTCGGGTGACGAGGCGGCATGGGACAACGTCCTGCGTGCCGCCGCCGGGACCTTTGAACAAGACATGCTGGTCGAGGCCCTGCAGCACAAGATGCAGGTCGAGCCCGGCAATGCGCAGTGGGTCAACCTGCTGGTGGCGCAATACGAAAACATCGGCCAGCCCGAACGCGCCGCCGCCTTGCTGGAAGAGCGTCTGCGCGGCAAGCCGGCCCGCACTCCCGACGCCGCCACCGAGCGCAACGGCACGATGGAAGCGCTGGCCAAGCTGTATCTGCGCATGGGCCGCGATGATGCTGCGCTGGCGACCTTGCGCCGCCAGCGCGAGGAGTTCGGCCCTTCCGCCGCGAACGCCCTGATGACCGCCAATCCCCTGTATCTGCGCGGCCGCCTGGACGATGCGCTGGAAGTGCTGCGCGCTGCCGCCAGGGTGGCACCGGACGGCAATGCCGACTTCTGGCGCACCTATGCGGAAGTGGCGCGCTACATGGGTCTGAATGAAGAGGCGCGCATCGGCTATGACCGCCTGCTGGCCGCAGACCAGGCCGCCGAAGGCGACATGAGCAACATGATGGTGGTGATCCAGGACCGCGAACCACGCGCCGCCGCCGAGCTGGCCGAGTTCGGCTTCCACCGCACCGGCGTGCCCAATTTCGCGGTGCAGGCGCTGACCTATCGCCTGCGTCTCAATGACCTGGAGGGCGCGCGCAGCTTCCTCGCCAGCCTGACCCCGCAGCAGAATGCGGCATTGGAAAAATACGTTCCTTTCCTCAGCGTGCGTTCCTCGGTCAAGCAATTGCAGCGCGATCTCGAGGGCGCGCGTGCCGACATGCGCCTGGCGCTGTCGCTGGCACCGCGCGCGGCCGATGTGCGGGCCGAGACCCTCTGGGTACTGATCGCCACGCGCGATGCCGCACTGCTCAATCGCGCCATGACGATGTGGGCCCATGATGCCGAGACCACGCCGCAACTGTGGGGACCGTACGCCGCCGCCAACATGTCGCTGAACCGGCAGAACCAGGCGCTGCACTGGTTCCGCAAATCCGGCTTCCCGCACGACGATTACCTGTGGCTGATGAGTTATGCCGAGGCGCTGGATGCCACCGGCCAGCCCGACCTGGCCTGGCGCATCCGCCGCCATGCCTGGCTGGAAGTGCGCAATCCGCAATTGCTGCGCAATGTCCCGCCCGGGCAATTGCACGAATGGCGCGATCGTCTGGCGGCGCTGGCACCGCTGTTCATGAGCGCCGATGACAGCGCCCGCGTCATGCGCGCACTGTTGCGCAGCGATGTGACGCTGCCACCGCGGCCGGACGGCCAGTCCAACCCCGCCAACGGCCCGGCCCTGCTCAAGGACATGCAGCAAGCCGCGCGCAGCGATGCCGTCCAGCGCAGCCAGGATGAGGTGCGATCAGCGCAACTGGCCGAGGGGCCGGCAGCACTGTTTGCGCCCACCACCGACACCGGCCAGCGCCCGGGCGATGATGCGCGCTTGTCTTCCGGTGCACGCGAACTGGCGCTGGCCTATGCGATGAACCAGAACCAGTCCGACCTGGCCCGCACCTGGCTGGCCACGCGCTTTGCCAAACAGCTCGACAAGCCGCTGTGGGGCGAGCTGGCCATGGCCCTGGGCAACGATGATCGCCAGCGCTTGAATGCCATGCTGGACAACCTGGCCGACTGGCTGCCCATGTATGACCGCGTCGAAGCGGCACGCGTGGCCGGACGCGTCGGCCTGGCACAGACGCTGGCCTTCGACCAGCTCGAACGCCTGCCCGCCGACGATGAACTGCACGGACGGCTGACCGGCCTGGTGACCGATGAGCCGCCGCGCTTCTCGGCGGGCTACACCGCCACGCGCGAATTCCCGCTGGCCACCAAGCTGTTCACGGTCAACACCGGCGTGGCGCTCACGCCGGGCACGCGCTTCTCCTTCGGCTACACCGAACGGCACCAGACCGTGGACGACACTACCCTGCTGGGCGCTGTGCCGGCGGTGGACCGCCTCTTCGAATTCACCTTGCGCCGTCGCATCGAGGATGGGTTCGTCAGCGCCAGCCTGCAGCACCGCGATGCGATGACTTCCTTCAATGGCCTGCGCCTGGAATTCTCGCAGCAGCTCACGCCCAAGCTCACGCTCTCCGGCAATGGCGGGCTGAACCTGGCGGCCATCGATTCGGCCTTGATCCGCGTGGGCGGACGGCGCAGCGGCGGCGAACTGAACCTGAACCTGCAATTGAGCCGTACCGAATACCTGCGCCTGGGCGGCGGCCTGCAGCGCTACCAGACGCAATCCGGCACGGCGCTCGGCAATGGCCGCACCCTCAATGCCGAAATCGGGACGCACTTGCGCGTGGAGTATCCCAACCTGACCCTGCGCGGCTTCGTCAACGATGCCAAGTTCAGCGACCGCGGCGCCAGCGATGACCAGATCGCGCGCCTGGTCCCGGCCGGCAACGATCCGACGGGCTTTCGCTACATGCCGCTGGATGCGCGCTCGTGGGGTGTCGCACTGGGTGCCGGCACCGTCATCGAAAATGCCTACACGCGCGCCTGGCGTCCTTATGCGGAGTTCGGCCTGACCCGCACCTCCGACATCGGCTGGGGCCGCAACCTGCGGGCCGGGGTGGCCGGCAGCGTGCTGGGACAGGACGTGTTGTCGGTAGCGGCGCAGAGCACCAGTGCCACGCCGAACACGCCGCAGCGCGGATTTGAATTGAATGTGCTCTACAAATGGTTCTACTGAATATGAATCTGAAATTGAAACCGCAGGTGAAGGCCTCGCTGTCCGTACCGTGTCGAAATTGATTGATCAATGAAATCGATGAATCAGCTCTCATTAATCTATGGCCGCGAAAGGCCGCGCATTGCTCCAAGGTGACCACCATGACAAACAAGATCCGCTCCACGCTGTTGAAACTCGGCAGCGCTGCCGTACTGGCCCTGGGCCTGGCCGCCTGCTCCACCGCTGACATCGGCCCCGCGCCGGTGGTACCGGCCGACGCACGCTGGGGCTTGCTGCCCTTCGCCAATCACACCGAGACCCCGCAGGCCGGACTGCGTGCCGAGTCGATCTCGGAGAGCATCCTGCGCGCCAATGGCCTGGCCGAGCTGCGCCGCTATCCGGCTTCGCTCAACAATGAAACCCTGTTCGAGCCGATGGACCGCAAGCAGCTCGATGCCGCCCTTGACTGGGCACGCAGCGAGAACATCACCTATGCGCTCTCCGGCACCGTCGATGAATGGCGCTACAAGGTCGGCATCGATGGCGAGCCGGCGGTGGGCCTGACGCTGCAGCTGATCGAGGTCTCCAGCGGCAAGGTGGTCTGGGCAGCGGCCGGTGCGAAGAGTGGCTGGAGCCGCGAAGCCTTGTCGGCCGTGGCACAGAAGCTCATGCGCAGCCTGCTGTCGCCCTTGCGCACGCTGGCGCGCACCTCGGCGGCCGTCAATGCGGCCAATGCCGCGGATACTGCGGCGCAGACCGAGTCCGCCACACCCGAGATGCAGCGCCCCTGATGGGAGAGAACGTGAACGACAGCCAACGGCCCACTACACCACCGGTCTCAGGACGTCCCGGCGGTGGCCAGCCGTGGGCGGCCAGTCCGCGTCCGGCACCGACGGCGGCGCAGAAGCGCCAGAAGTTCTGGTCACGCCTGTTTACGCGCTTCGATACCGACAGCGGATCACCGCGCAAGGCGGCCCTGCGCATCGTCGAGACCATTGCGCTGGTGGCCGCCGCGCTGGGTGTGGCCTGGTGGCTGGCGCCGGAGGATCCGTTCGGGCTGGAGGCGCAATTCCCCTGGCTGTGGCTGATGCCGGCCATCCTTGCCATGCGCTACGGCAGCACGCTGGGCGTGGTTGCGGTGGCCACCATGCTGGGGGGCTGGTATCTGCTCATGCATGGCCATCATGAGGATGAGGCGCAGGCCGTGGTATCGGCGGCGCAGGCCTTTCCGCAAGCCTATTTCCTGGGCGGGCTGGTGCTGACGCTGCTGTGCGGCCAGTTCGCCGAAGTGTGGAATGCGCGCAGCCGCCGCCTGCGCGGGGTGAATGCCTATCTGGAAGAGCGCCTGACCATGCTCACCAAGAATCACTTCCTGCTGCGCCTGTCGCATGAGCGGCTGGAACAGGACCTGCTGTCCAAGCCGCTGACCCTGCGTGAATCGCTGGACCGCATGCGCGCCCTCACGCTCACGCAATACCTGCTGGACCCGGGACGCATGCCGGCACCGGATGCCTTCCTGCAGATCCTGGTGCAGAGCTGCCAGGTGGAGTCGGCCTCGGTATTTGCCTGCGATGTCCACGGCCACGTCCTGCCTGAGGCGGTGGCCAGCGTGGGCAAGGTCACGCCGCTGGCGGCCGACGATCCGCTGGTGCGCTATTGCCTGACGCAGCAGAAGCTGGGCCATATCCAGACCGAGAGCCTGAACCAGACCCTGCGCAACCAGAGCCGCTATCTGGTCTGTGCGCCCTTGCGCAACTACGAGGGCCGCCAGTTCGGTTTGCTGGTGGTGGAGCAGTTGCCCTTCCTGGCCCTCAACGAAGACACGCTGCAACTGATGTCGGTGCTCATCGACTACTACGCCGACGGCATCGAGATGGGCGACAGCGCCCGCGCCATCCTGCAGCAGCTGCCGACCTGCCCGCCGGAGCTGGCGGTGGACCTGGTGCGCCTGCATCGCCTCAAGCGCAGCACCGACATCGATTCCTCGCTGGTGGCGCTGGTGTTCGGTGACGACGAACTCTCGCGCGACATGTACGATCAGGTACGCCGTTTGAAGCGCGCCGCCGATGTGGTCTGGACCTACAAGGCCGGTGGCCGCAACGTGTTGATGACCTTGCTGCCGCTGGCCGGACCGGCAGCGGTGGATGGCTACCTGATGCGCATCGAGACCGCTTCTCATGCGCAGTTCGACAACAAGTCACTGGCCAACTTCGCCGCTGCGCACACCGCTGCGCTGGGCAGCGATGAGCCGATGCGCCTCTTGATCAACCTGGTGGAACGCTGTGCTGCTTAAACTCTCCGCTGCCGGTCTGAGTTTCGAGACCGCCTCCGTGGCCCTGCTGCTGCAGGGTGGCAACGGGCTGGGCGTACTCTCCGGTTATCTGCTGCTGCACCTGGCCTCCTCGGCGCTGTTCGCGCTGGCCATCGCGCAGGTCGCCCCGCCGCAGTACCGGCGTCCGCGCACGGCCTTGCTGCTGTATTTGTTCTTCTTCAATTTCTTCATTCCCATCGGCGGCGTGCTGTGTGCCGTAGTGGCGTTGCTGGTGGCCGTGCTCTGGCCCAAGGACAAGCCGGAAGACCATTTCGACACCAGCCAGGCGCCGGCCTTCGTCACTGCGCGCAGGCGCGAGGGCAGCGGCTTTTCCGGCAACCGCGTGCGCGCCCAGCTGGGCAACGTCGCCACGCCCGTGGACAAGCGGCTCAATGCGCTGGTGGCAATCCAGAGCACGCCCACGCGCGCCAGCGGCGCTTCGCTGCGCAGCCTGCTGGGCGATCCGGCGGACGACGTGCGGCTGCTGGCCTACGGCATCCTGGATGGCAAGGAAAAGAAGATCACCCAGCGCATCGTTGACATGCGCAACCACCTCAAGACCGTCTCCGACCCGGAGACCCTGAGCATCCTGCATCAGCAGGTGGCCGAGCTGTATCAGGAACTGATCTACCAGAACCTGGTGCAGGGCGACCTGCTGAACTACTCCTACACCCAGATGCGCGAGCACGCCCGGGCGGCGCTGCAGATCGATGCCGCCCAGCCGGGCCTGTGGTTCATGCTGGCGCGCATGGAGCTGGCCAACCGCAACGTGGCCGACGCCGCCGAGGCCATGCAGCGCGCCCATGAATATGGTTTTTCGCGCGTGCGTCTCCTGCCTTACCTGGCCGAACTCAGCTTCCTCGAACACGATTACGAACAAGTGCGCAAGCTCTTCATCGAAATGCAATACGATCCCAGCGTGTCCTCGCAGCCGCAGCTGCACCGTTACTGGCGCCATGGCCGGCGCACCATTGCCAACCGGCCTGACACCTTCAGTCCCGCGCCTGCGGGCCGTCCGGGCGGAGGCCGCCGATGAATGCGCCCGTCGTCAAGCCGGTCGCCGGCGATGCGTCCTACCAGCGCCGCGCCAAGGACTGCGACGTCATGCTGCTGCTGGAAGGGACTTTCCCGTATGTGAGCGGTGGCGTGTCAAGTTGGGTCAACCAGATCATCCGGGGTTTCCCCGAGATCCGTTTCGGCCTGTGCTTCATCGGCAGCCGGGCGGAAGATTACGGCACCCCCAAGTACGCACTGCCGGATAACGTGGTCCATCTGGAAACGCACTTCATCCACCAACATCTCTCGGCAACCCAGGTGGTGCGTTCGCGCGGCGATGCAGCCGCCTTCGAGCGCATCGACGAACTGCATGCCATGTTCCGTGCCTACGATCGCACCGATGCCACCTCGCATTCGGCGCTGGTGGCGCAACTGGGTGAGCTGATTCCGATGATGGAGGATGGGGGCAAGATGGACCAGGACACCTTCCTCTTCAGCAAGCGTTCCTGGGATTACCTCGCTTCGCAATACCGCATCTTCTGCACTGATCCGTCCTTCGTCGATTACTTCTGGACCGTGCGCATCATGCACCAGCCGGTATGGACCCTGGCCCGCGTGGCGCGCCAGCTGATCCCGGCGCGCTGCTATCACACCATCTCCACCGGTTACGCGGGCTTCCTCGGGGCGCTGATGAAAATGCAGACCGGCCGTCCGCTGATCCTTTCGGAACACGGCATCTACACCAAGGAACGCAAGATCGACCTGTTCCAGAGCGAGTGGATCCGCGACAACCGCAACGTCTTCGAAAAGGATGCCTCGCAGATCCCCTACTTCCGCGAGATGTGGATCCGCTTCTTCGAGGCGCTGGGCCGGCTGTGCTACCAGGCGTCCAACGACATCGTCGCGCTCTACGAGACCAACCGCCTGCGCCAGATCCATGACGGCGCACCGGCCGAGCGCACGCGCAATATCCCCAACGGCATCGACCTGCCGCGCCTGTCGAAACTGCGCGCATTGCGCAGTGAAAAAATCCCGCCGGTGCTCTGCCTGTTGGGCCGGGTGGTGCCGATCAAGGATGTGAAGACCTTCATCCGTGCCATGCGTACCGTGGTCAACCAGTATCCGGAGGCCGAAGCCTGGATCGCCGGACCGGAAGATGAAGACCCGGCCTATGCCGGTGAGTGCCATGCGATTGCCGATGGCCTGGGCCTGACCGACAAGGTCAAGTTCCTCGGTTTCCAGAAGATCGACGAGCTCATGCCCAAGATCGGACTGGTGGTGCTCTCCAGCATCAGCGAGGCCTTGCCGCTGGTGTTGCTGGAAGGTTTTGCGGCCGGTGTGCCGGCCGTTGCCACCGATGTGGGATCGTGCCGCCAGCTGCTGTATGGACTGTCGGAAGAAGATCAGGCACTGGGCGCAGCGGGGGATGTGGTCGGCATCGCCCAGCCCCAGGCGCTGGCCGACGCGGCATTGAAACTGCTGACCGATCCGCAGCGCTGGCACGCAGCCCAGGCCGCAGGCATTGCGCGCGTGGAGCGTTATTACACCCAGGACATGATGTTCGGTGCCTACCGTGAGCTGTACCAGCGTTCGCTGGCGCAGGGTGGGCAGGACACCGACGCCGCATCCGGCCAGCCGCTGCGCTGCCCGGTGCGGCACTGACGAGGACCGCCATGGCCGGTATCGGTTTTGAACTGCGCAAGATATTGAAGCGCGACAGCCTGCTCTCGCTGATGCAGGCGTATTCCTATGCGGCCCTGATCAGTTCGGGGCCGTGGATCATGTCCATCGTCGGCATCCTGGTCATCGGCCTGGTGAGCTATACGGTGAACATGCCCAAGCTGGCCATCGTGCAATTCCAGGTCAGCATCACCTACGTGATTTCCTTGTCGCTGATCTTCACCGGCATCTTCCAGCTGGCCCTGACGCGCTTTGCGGCGGACCGTCTGTTTGAAAAGGACAATCACGCCATCCTGCCCAATTTCCATTCGGTGTCGATGGCGGTGACGGTGGTAGGCGGCGTGCTGGGCCTGCTGGCGGTGGCCTTCCTGTTCCCGCAGCAGAGTGCGCTGTACCGGCTGCTGTTGCTGGCGGCCTTCATCATCATGTGCAACATCTGGATCGCCACCATCTTCCTGTCGGGGATGAAGCAGTACAAGGCCATCTTCTGGATCTATGCGCTGGGCTACACCATCACGGTGGTGGCGGCGCTGCTGTTGCGTCCGCTGGGGCTGGAGGGCTTGATGGGCGGCTTCGTGATCGGCCAGGCGGTATTGCTGATGGCGATGATGGCGCTGATCCTGCGCAATTTTCCGTCGGACCGCTTCATCTCCTTCGAGTTTTACGAGCGCAAGAAACTCTATCCCTCGCTCATGGCCATCGGCCTGCTCTACAACACCGCGATCTGGATCGACAAGGCCATGTTCTGGTACACGCCCGAGACCAGCCAGGCCATCATCGGCCCGCTGCGCGCCTCGGTGATCTATGACCTGCCGGTGTTCCTGGCTTACCTTTCGATCATTCCTGGCATGGCCATTTTCCTGCTGCGCATGGAGACCGATTTCGTCGAGGACTACGATGCCTTCTACGAGGCCGTGCGCACCGGCGCCTCGCTCGAAACCATCGAGAAGCACCGCAACGGCATGGTGGAAACGGTGCGCCTGGGCCTGCTGGAAATCATCAAGATCCAGGCCATCACCACCTTGCTGCTGATGGTGACGGGTGAGTCCATCCTGAAGTGGCTGGGCATTTCCACGCTCTACCTGCCGCTGCTCTACATCGACGTCATCGCGGCCAGCCTGCAGGTGGTGCTGCTGGGCATCCTCAACGTCTTCTTCTATCTCGACAAGCGCCGCATCGTGCTGGGCCTGTGCGGGGGACTGGTGGTGCTCAACTTCGCGCTCACCGCGCTCTCGCTGCACCTGGGTCCGACCTTCTACGGCTTCGGATTTGCGCTGGCGGTGTTCGTGGTGGTACTGGCCGGTTTCGTGCTGCTCACCCGCAAGCTGGAACTGCTGGAGTACGAGACTTTCATGCTGCAATGAGCACGGCGCTCATTGCAGCACTCATTGCGGTACTCACTGAGGCAACTCCTGCGCCTTCCATTTTTTCCACAGGCGATGCATGCGCTCGTGGCCGTCCTTGACCTGGCCCGCCAGGAAGCCGCGCGCATAGCCGATGCTCGCGGCAAGACGTGCCTCCTTCTGCTGCAGTTGCTGCAGCAGGGCATCGGCCACCACCAGGTCGTTCTGCAGGCCCAGCTGGTCCTGCAGGCGTGACAAGGCTTTCAGGTAGGGGCGGCTGCTCTTCTCGCCATACAGCGCCTGGAAAAATTCGATGTCATAGCGCATCTTCTTGGCGGCGATGCGGGTACGGTGGCGCGCGCGGTCATTTTCTTCCAGATGGGCACCGCGCTTGTTGAGACGCTTCTCGTCTCGTCGCAGCATCTGCCGTGCATAGCGGAAAAGCGCTTGCGAGAGGGCTTCCTGTCCCGCCTCGTCGAGACCATCGCGCCAGCCTGCGGTCAGCAGCCAGCGGCTGAACTGCAGGACCAGTGCGGTATAGCGCGGCGAGGCCACGGCCTGTACCGCCAGCGCATGTTCCTTGCCGGCTTCCACCAGCGCTGCATGGCGCACCCGTTCCAGGTCGATGGCACCGATGGCGTGCGGTGGCAGCGTGGTCAACGTTTGCGTGGCCAATACATCCCAGTCACGTGCATTGCCGATGGCTTGCGAGACCCAGTCGAATTCAGCGGCCAGGGAAGCGGGCAGGGCGATGACGGGCTCGAACAGCGTGAAGGCCGAGCGCAGGCGGCGCAGGCCCACGCGCATCTGGTGCAGGCGTTCGATGTCGTCGCTGTCCTGGTCGGCGATGTCATTGGCCTGGATCTGCTCCACGCAATTGTTGACCACCGCCAGGAAGGCCCGCTCCACCGGCATCTTGCGGGTCAGCTGCAGCGGCTTGGCACGGCTGGCCGACGAGGTCGCGGCAATGCCCTGCTGCGCACGGCGCGCCTGGTGGAACAATCCATAGCCGCGCTGCGCCTTGCTCTGGATGCCGATGCGCAGCGGCAGGGTCTGCAGCAGTTGCAGTGCGAAATCGAAGAGGGCGCTGGCCTCGCCTTGCTTGAGTTCCAGTTCGATTTCGCAGACCTCCGCCTTGAGCTCTCCGTGTTCTACCGTGCCCTGGTCGAGCACGCATTCGACCTCGCTGCCATCCTGCAATACCAGGTCCCACACCATACGCTGGATGCGGGTACTGAAGATGGGCGTCAACTGCGCAGCGGTCTTGTCGGAGAACACCTTCCTGGCCCAGGCTTCGTCGGAGGCCGCCAGCTCGCGCAGCACCGGCAGGTCAGGTTGTTCACCTTCCACCAGCGACTCCCATTCATTGCGCTGGTGCAGGCCGCCACTGACGCCGCCGCCTGCCTTGAGGGTCTGGATATATTCATTTCCGGTCCGACGCACCCGCAGTCCGGCTTCGTTCTGGCGCAGCAGCAGCTCGGGCGTATCGAAGTAGGTGCCGGTCTGGTCCTTGATGCGCGGCGCGGCCTGGGCGTAGCGCTTGATGAGCGGGTGACGGATGAAGGCCTTGGTGTGCTCGGGGGCGAGCAGCAGTTTCAGTTCGGTTTCCATGAGGCGTTCCGTGTCGGTTGGAAGTAGGGGGCCGCCGGGCTGGCCGGTGGGGAAGAAGCGGGGCGGGCAAGCGGGGTCTGGCGCTGCGCCATGTAGCGCGCGGGCGGCTTGCCCAGGGTATTGCGGAACATGGTGATGAAGGCACTCACCGATTCATAGCCCAGGTCCTGCGAGACGCGCTGCACCGAGCTGCCCGAGGCCAGCCATTGCAGGGCCAGCATCAGGTGGATCTGCCGCCGCCAGCGGCCGAAGCTCATGCCGGTTTCGGCCTGCACGAAGCGCGCAAAACTGCGCTCGCTCATCGCATGGCGCTGGCCCCATTCGGCGACTGTGCTGCGGTCGGCCGGTTGTTCGGCCAAGTGGCGCGCAATCGCACGCAGCCGCGAATGCTGCGGCACGGGCAGGTGCAGGGGCAGGGCGTGGCGCTGGCTGTGTTCCAGTTCCTCCACCAGTACCGAGGCCAGACGCGCGGTGCGCTCGTGCGGGGCGTAGTCCTGGCGCTGCTCGGCGAGGTGGCAGATCATCTGCACCAGCAGGGGCGACAGCGCCAGCGTGCAGCACTGGTCCGGCATGCTGGCTGCATGTGGCGCGATGAAGAGGAAGCACAGCTGGCCGTCAAGCGTGACACGGTTGCTGTGCGGCAAGCCAGGCGGAATCCAGACCGCCGACTGCGGCGGCACGATCCACATGCCCTGCGCCGTCTCGCAGGTGACCGCACCGTGCAGGGCCACCACCAGCTGGCCCTTGCGATGGCTGTGGAAAGGCGTCTCGCGCTCGCTCTGGCTGGTATGCACGCGCAGGGCCGTGACCGCGGCATCGAGGCGGTCCGGATCGTGTTCGACCAGGCTGGCGTAGAGAGTGGCCATCGGGAGCAGGGTTGACCGTTTTTAGCAATAGGCTGGCATTGTAGCCAAATTCGTACAGGCTGCGATTGGCTAAGCTGGGCGCTCGCTGCTTTGGATCAATCTTTGTCCTTCTTCCCGACCGCCATGCATGCCACGCATCCCCCTCATGTTCGCCCTCTTCACCGCAATGTCTGGCTCATTGCAGGCATCCTGCTGATTGCCGCCAATCTGCGCGCACCGGTCACGGCCGTCGGGCCGGTGATGGGCCTGCTGCAACAGACCTTCGCGCTTTCGGCCGGTGCCGCCGGGCTGATGCTGACCTTGCCACTGCTGTGCTTTGCTCTGGTCTCGCCGCTGGCGGCCCGCGTGGCGCGCAGTCTCGGATTGGAGCGCACGCTCCTGCTGGCCTTGCTGTTGATTGCGGGCGGTATCGTGCTGCGCTCTTCGGGATCGGTGGCGGCCTTGCTGGCCGGGACCTGTGTCATCGGCTGCGGGATTGCCGGCGGCAATGTGCTGTTGCCCAGCTTGCTCAAGCGCGATTTTCCCGACGACCTCACGCGCATGACGGCCATCTATGCGCTCACCATGGGCGGTGCGTCGGCGCTGGGCTCGGTCTGTGCGGTGCCGCTGGCGGCGGGCCTGGGCTGGGCGTGGGCGCTGGCTTCGTTCATTGCATTGCCGCTGGTGACGGTACTGGTCTGGCTGCCGCAATTGCGGCGTGATACGCGCCCGGCCACTGCGCCTGCACGTGCGGCGTCGATGTGGCGCCAGCCGTTGGCGTGGCAGGTGACTTTCTTCCTCGGGACCAATTCGCTGGTGTATTACGTGGTGACGGCATGGCTGCCGTCCATCCTCGCGGCCAATGGTCACAGTGCGGTGGAGGCGGGCAACCTGCATGGCCTGATGCAGCTGGCCTCGGCCTTGCCGGGCTTGCTGCTGGTGCCGCTGGGTCCGCGCATGCGCGATCATCGCCCGGTGGCGGTGAGCATGTCGGCTGCGACTGTCCTGAGCCTCATCGGCCTCATTGCGTGGCCGCAGGCGTCCATCATCTGGGTGCCGCTGTTTGGGTTCGGGACGGGCGCGGTACTGATCCTGGGGCTGGCCTTTGTCGGCACGCGCGTATCGACACCGCCACAGGCTGCTGCGCTGTCAGCGATGGCGCAGAGCGTGGGCTATCTGCTGGCGGCCGCCGGGCCCATCCTCATGGGGCGACTGCATGATGCCAGCGGGGGATGGACGCTGGTGCTGGCGCTGTGTGCCGGAGGTGCAGTTCTGATGGGCGTACTGGGCTGGCTGGCGGGGCGGCCGGGCAGGGTGATCGGGGCGGACACGCAAGGACAGTAAAGCGCGACTGGAAAAATTCGGCGGCTTCGCGGATCATGGCGGCTGCATCGTGAACGGGTGGCCTCTTGATCGCCGGTTACGATTCCCCCTTGATCTGCGACGACCAGCGCGACACACACCATGACCGCATCGCTTCTTGCACCGGTAGACCTGTATTGCGAACGCCTCAGCACCGCCTTCTGGGCTGAGCCCGTCAATGCCCTTTCCAATCTCGCCTTCCTGCTTGCCGTGTATTTCCTGTGGCGCTTGCCGTTGCCGCAGCAACGCGGTGGCGTGGTGATGTCGCGGATTCTGACGCTGATGGTGGCCGTGATCGGGGTGGGCAGTTTTCTTTTCCACACCGTTGCGCAGCGCTGGGCCCTGTTCGCCGATGTCATTCCGATTTCGGTGTATCAGGTGCTGTTCCTGGCCTTCTATGTACGCAAGGTGGCGCGCTGCAACTGGCTCGTGACGATGTGCTGGGTGGTGTTCTTCTTTGTCGTGACCTACGGTGTGGGCCGCTTGCCGGAGCAGTGGCTCAATGGTTCGGTGGCGTCCTATGGTTCGGCATGGCTGTTCATTGGCGGGCTGGGCGTGTATCACTGGCGCATGCGCAAGACCGAACCCATGGTGCTGCTGTTGGCTACCGGAGTATTTACGCTGTCGCTGGTGTTGCGTTCGATCGATATGGCGGTGTGTCCGACCCTGCCCTTGGGCACGCACATGTTCTGGCATCTCTTGAATGGGCTGGTGCTGTATTTCACCACGCGCGCCTTCATCGTCAATGCAGACAAAGAGCGGCGGACTGCCTGAGGCCAGCTTTGCGGCCGCTGCTCAGCCCTTGACTGCGCGCGCCCGGCCCGGGCGTGTACCCTCCAGCGTCCCACCCTTGTAAGGCACCCGCCCCGACGGCACCACCACGGCCGCCTTCTGCACATGTCCCTCCTGGTCATCAAAGAACATGTGCGCGCCGAAGGCCTGCAGTACCTCCGCCTTGTTCAGCCCGCCCAGGAAAAAGGCTTCATCCACCGTCACATTCCAGGTCCGCAAGGTATGGATCACGCGCTGGTGCGCCGGGCTGTTGCGCGCCGTGACGATGGCGATGCGCACCGGGCACTGCTTGGGCGGAAACTGTTTCTGGATCGCCGACAAGGCCAGCAGCAATTTGGCAAACGGTCCTTCCTTCATGGCCTTCTTGCGATGGCGCTGTTCATGCCGCGCAAAGGCCTCCAATCCCTTCTCCGCAAAGATGCGCTCGGACTCCGCCGAGAACAGCACGGCATCGCCATCGAAGGCAATGCGGATCTGCTTGTCCGGGGCACTGTAGTCCAGTGGCGCGGCATACAGCTGGGCCGCCGCCACGCCGGCATCGATGGCTTCCTGCACGTCGCCGGTATCGCGCGAGAGGAACAGGTCGATCTTGAAGGCTTGCAGGTAAGGCGCAGTCGGTCCGCCACCGGTGAAGGCCGCGCGGCTGATGTCGAGCTTGTGGGCGGCAATGGCATTGAAGGCGCGCAGGCCGGTGTCGGGCGTGTTGCGCGAGATGACCACCACCTCCACCAGGCGGCGTTCCGGGATCAGCTCATTCAGCTGCAGCAGCGCCTTGACCAGCGGGAAGGCCGTGCCCGGCTGCAGCGGATCATTCTCGTGATCACGCTGGTACTGCGCATAAGCATCCACACCCTGCTGGTCGTAGATGGCGTTCTCCACTTCGAGATCGAAGAGGGCGCGGGAAGAGATTCCAATGACGAGCTTGTCCGAGAGATCGTAGGGCATGCGGCACATCCGTGGCAGGAAAGCCCTGATTGTAGAGCCCCCGGCCTGCTGGCGCAGCCTTGGCAGAGATATTCGTATTCTTGATGTCTGGAGCGAACTGCTGCATATATCACGTCAAGTTCCGTCAACTGCGCATATTGTTTGCCAAACGGGGGTGTTACTCCCGGTAAAGAGAAAAAATCGGATTGCCCCGTTCAAAATAAATTTGTATGATGACCGGATAACTTTACGATAACGACCGCGAGACAGCATGTTTCAGAAGATCCCCGCACAGGCGCTCAGCGACACTGTAGCCAGGCAATTGCTGGAAAACATCGACGCCGGTGCCTTCCCCCGGGGCAGCAAGCTGCCCACCGAGGCGGTGCTGGCGCAGCAGTTCGGTGTGAGCCGCACGGTGGTGCGCGAAGCCATCGCGCGCCTGAAACATGAAGGCGTGGTCGAACCGCGCCAGGGTAGCGGCGTATTCGTGACCGAGCAGGCCGGCATCAAGCCGCTGCGCATCGATTACACCGAGGTCAGTTCGCCCGAGGCGGTGTTGCAGATCGTCGAGCTGCGCCGTGCCATCGAGGCCGAAGTCGCCGCGCAGGCGGCCAAGCGCCGCAGTGCGGAAGACCTGCAGGCGATTGACGCGGCACTGGTGCAGATCGGTGTCGATGTGGCCGCAGGCGGTGATGGCGTGGCTGCCGATGTGGCCTTCCATCGCGCACTGGCGCAGGCCACGCGCAATCCGTACTTCATCAAGACGCTGGAGTTCCTGTCCCAGTATCTGGAAGCGGCCACGGCGGTCACGCGTGGCAATGAGGCACGGTATGAGGATTTCTCGCGCCAGGTGCGCGAAGAACATGAGGCCATCGTCGCAGCCATTCGCGCCGGTGATGAAATGGCGGCCCGCAATGCCGCCCAGACCCACATGTTCAACGCGGCACGGCGCTTGAGCCAGGGACAGTCCTGAAAAGAGTGTCCCGGCTTGAACGGCAGCAAATGATTTGAATGTTTTAAACGATTTAAACGGTTTATAAGTTTTACGAAATTTGAAATTCTGACGCCGGCCTTTGCCGGCGTTGCATCATCAACCCGGCGCAATGTCCTGCCCGTCAAGAGCGGCAGCGGCGTCATCAATGCGGAGGCAATTATGTCCAAGAATGTAGGTGTGATCGGTTTGGGAGCCATGGGTTATGGCGTGGCCAGCTCGCTGTTGCGTGCCGGTTTCAATGTACATGCCTGCGACGTGCGCAAGGAAGTCCTGGACAAGTTCGCCGCCGCCGGTGGCGTGGCCTGTGCCAACCCGGCCGAGCTGGCCGCCAAGGTCGATGTGGTCATTACTCTGGTGGTCAATGCCGCCCAGACCGAGATGGTGCTCTTCGGTGAGAACGGTGCCGTCTCCGCGATGAAGCCGGGCAGCGTCGTCATCTCCAGCGCCACCGTGGCGCCCGACTTCGCCGTCGAGCTGGGCAAGCGCCTGGCAGAAAAGGACTTGCTGCTGCTGGACGCACCGGTCTCCGGTGGTGCCGCGCGCGCCGCTTCCGGCGAGATGACCATGATGACTTCGGGTCCTGCCGACGTCTACGCCAAGATCGAAGACGTGCTCGCCGGCATGGCCGGCAAGGTCTATCGCCTGGGCGACACCCACGGCATCGGCTCCAAGGTCAAGATCATCAACCAGCTGCTGGCCGGCGTGCACATCGCCGCCTCCGCTGAAGCGATGGCCCTGGGCCTGCGCGAAGGCGTCAATCCGGATGCGCTGTATGACGTCATCACCCACAGCGCCGGCAATTCCTGGATGTTCGAAAACCGCGTGCCGCACATCCTCAACGGCGACTACACGCCGCTGTCGGCGGTGGACATCTTCGTCAAGGATCTGGGCCTGGTGCTCGATACCGCCCGCCGCAGCAAATTCCCGCTGCCGCTGTCGGCCGCTGCGCACCAGATGTTCATGATGGCTTCCACCGCCGGTCATGGCGGCGAGGATGATTCGGCCGTCATCAAGATCTTCCCCGGCATCGACCTGCCGCCGGCCAAGGCCAAGTAATCCAGCGTCGTCCCTGCATCTGATTCGAGGAGTTTTCATGTCCACATCCCGTCCCTTGCTCGGTTGTATCGCCGACGATTTCACCGGCGCCACCGACCTGGCCAACATGCTGGTGCGCGGCGGCATGCGCACCGTGCAGACCATCGGCGTGCCCAGCGAAATGCCGGCCGTGGCGGCTGACGCGCTGGTGATCGCACTGAAGTCGCGCACCATTCCCGCTGCCGAAGCCATCGAGCAATCGCTGGCCGCACTGCGCTGGCTGCAGCAGCAGGGCTGCACGCAGTTCTTCTTCAAGTACTGCTCCACCTTCGATTCCACCGACGAAGGCAACATCGGTCCGGTGACCGATGCGCTGATGAAGGAACTGGGCGAGGACTTCACCATCGCCTGCCCGGCCTTCCCGGAAAACGGCCGCACCATCTATCGCGGCTACCTGTTCGTGGCCGATGCGCTGTTGAATGAATCGGGCATGGAAAACCATCCGCTGACCCCGATGACCGATGCCAACCTGGTGCGCGTCCTGCAGCGCCAGACCGAATCCAAGGTCGGCCTGGTGCGCTACGACACCGTGGCACGCGGCGCGGCCGCCACGCAGGAGCGCTTCACGGCCCTGCGCGCCGACGGCGTCAAGATGGCCATCGCCGATGCCGTCTCCGACAAGGACCTGTTCACGCTGGGCGAAGCCTGCGCCGAACTGAAGCTCATCACCGGTGGTTCCGGCGTGGCCCTGGGCCTGCCCGAGAACTTCCGCCGCGCCGGCCTGCTGACCGCCGCCGGTGAAGCCGCGCAACTGCCCAAGGTCGATGGCCTGTCGGTAGTGCTGGCCGGTTCCGCCTCCAAGGCGACCAATGCGCAGGTGGCCGAATGGAAGGCCAAGCGTCCCGCCTTCCGCATCGACCCGCTGGCCCTGGCCCGTGGCGAAGACGTGGTGGCACAGGCGCTGGCCTTTGCCGATGAACGCATCAAGAACGAGCCGGTATTGATTTACGCGACCGCCACGCCCGATGAAGTCAAGGCCGTGCAGAAAGAACTGGGCGTCGCCAAGGCCGGTCACCTGGTCGAACAGGCGCTGGCATCGATCGCCGCTGGCTTGAAGCAACGTGGCGTGCGCCAGTTCGTGGTGGCCGGTGGCGAAACATCCGGTGCGGTGGTGCAGGCGCTGGATGTGCGCGCCCTGCGCATCGGCCCGCAGATCGATCCGGGCGTGCCCGCGACCGCCACGCTGGATGAACAACCGGTTGCGCTGGCATTGAAGTCGGGCAATTTCGGCAGCGTCGATTTCTTCGAGAAGGCACTGCGCTATCTCGACGGGAAGACGGCATGAGCCGCAACACCAACGAAAGCGCGCTGCGCGAAGAGATCTGCCGCATCGGCGCTTCGCTCTATCAGCGTGGCTATACCGTCGGGTCGGCCGGCAACATCAGCGCGCGTCTCGATGACGGCTGGCTGATCACGCCGACCGACGCCTGCCTCGGTTTCCTCGATCCGGCGGCCATTGCGAAGGTCAATGCGGCAGGGGAATGGGTCTCGGGCGACAAGCCCTCCAAGACTCTGGTCCTGCATCGCGCCATCTACGACAACAATCCCGAGATGCATGCGGTGGTGCATACGCACTCCACGCATCTGGTGTCGCTGACCATCAATGGCGTCTACAGCGAGCAGGATGTCTTGCCGCCCATCACCCCGTATTACGTGATGAAGGTCGGCCACATCCCGCTGATCCGCTATGCCCGTCCGGGTGCGCCGGAAGTGGCCGAGCAGGTGGCGAAGATCGCCACGCAAGTGCGTGGCGTGCTGCTGGAACGGCTCGGTCCGGTGGTGTGGGAAAGCTCGGTCTCCAAGGCCGCCTTTGCCCTGGAAGAACTGGAAGAAACCGCCAAGCTGTGGCACCTGGCCGGTGGCCGTGCCACGCCGCTGGAAGAGCCCGCGCTGCAGGATCTGCGCGACACCTTCAAGGCGCGCTGGTAGCAGTAACGATAGCGCTCAGGCAGCTTCAGCAACCCATAGCAACAACACGTCATGGCGGACGCAGCCAGTCCGCCATGCCCCGCTTGCGCCCAACGGAAGGTGGTGGGTGCAGCCAAGCCGGCACAAGACCGGCCAATCAATGCCGGCCTGCGTGCCGTTCCGCAAGGAGCGGCACGCGGGTCCGATTGAATCCATAAATTGCCCGTCAGACCACGGGCACCAAGCAACCAGCGGCCGTGCATAGACAGCCGCGACACTCTTAGGGAGATGTAACACCATGACCACCGCAAGCACTTCCGGCGTCGGACTCGACGTCAACGACAAATCCAAGGACGGACTGTACAAGAAAGTCTTCTGGCGCATCATGCCGTTCCTGATGCTGTGCTACGTGATTGCTTATCTGGATCGCGTCAACGTCGGCTTTGCCAAGCTGCAGATGTCGCAGGACCTGGGTTTTTCCGAGACCGTCTTCGGTCTGGGCGCTGGCCTGTTCTTCATCGGCTACTTCCTCTTTGAAGTGCCCAGCAACATCCTGATGCACAAGGTCGGCGCGCGCATCTGGATCGCCCGCATCATGATCACCTGGGGCATTCTCTCGGCGGCCTTCATGTTCGTGCAGAACGCCACCCAGTTCTACGTCCTGCGCTTCCTGCTGGGCCTGGCCGAAGCCGGTTTCTATCCCGGCATCATCCTGTACCTGACCTACTGGTTCCCTTCGCACCGCCGTGCCAAGGTGATCGCGGTCTTCATGTCCGGCATTCCGGTAGCCGGCATCCTGGGCAACCCGCTGTCGGGCTGGATCATGGATGCGTTCCACAACAATGGCGGCCTGGAAGGCTGGCAGTGGATGTTCCTGATCGAAGCCATTCCGGCGGTCCTGATCGGTGTGGCCACGGTGCTGTACCTGGACAACGACGTCAAGAGCGCCAAGTGGCTCTCCGATGAAGAGAAGGCCAGCCTGCAAGCCGACATCGACGGCGATGCCAAGGGCAAGGAAAGCAAGCACGGCTTCGGCGCCATCGTGAAGGATGCGCGTGTCTGGCTGATGTGTCTGATCTACTTCTCCTTCGTCATGGGTCAATACGGCCTGACGCTGTGGATGCCGACCCTGGTCAAGGCCACCGGTGTGAAGGGCAACCTGGAAATCGGCCTGCTGTCGGCCATTCCGTTTGGCTGCGCCATCATCGCCATGAACCTGATCGGCCGCAGCGCCGACCGCATGCGTGAGCGTCGCTGGCACCTGGTGATCCCGGCCCTGATGGGTGGCGTGGGCTTCGTGGGTGCGGCGCTGTTCGCCGACAACACCGCGGTCTCGATCGCATCGCTGTCGCTGGCCGCGGCCGGCGTGCTGACCTGCGCACCGCTGTTCTGGTCGCTCCCGACCGCCTTCCTGTCGGGCGCTGCGGCGGCTGTCGGTATTGCCGCCATCAACTCGGTGGGCAACCTGGCCGGTTTCGTCAGCCCCTACCTGATCGGCTACCTGAAGGACCTGACCCACAACAACGCGACCGGCATGTACATGCTGGCAGTGATGCTGGTGGTGGGTTCGATTGCCACGCTGGCCACCAAGCCGGGCATGGTCAACAAGTAATGTGATGTCCCGTTCAAAGCCCGCATGCCTGTGCCTGCGGGCTTTGACGTTTTCTGCACCTTCTGCCGGTGTGGACGCGCGCAAGAGTGTTCGCGCTACACTGGCCCCTTCGTTACCAAGGAGAATCCGATGCTGCGTTTTGCCGCCAACCTGAGCATGATGTATGTGGAACACGATTTCCTGGACCGCTTCGCCGCCGCCGCCAAGGATGGCTTCTCCGGCGTCGAGTTCCTGTTCCCCTACGACTATCAGCCTGAAGAGATCAAGTCGCGCCTGGAGGCCAACGGCCTGACCCAGGCGCTGTTCAACGCGCCCCCGGGCGACTGGGCCGCCGGCGAGCG
This sequence comes from Herbaspirillum huttiense, assembly GCF_004367745.1. Classification (GTDB taxonomy): domain Bacteria; phylum Pseudomonadota; class Gammaproteobacteria; order Burkholderiales; family Burkholderiaceae_D; genus Herbaspirillum; species Herbaspirillum huttiense. The sequence continues at coordinate 4,882,057 of NZ_CP037993.1, read as the reverse complement.
CGGCATCGCCTCGCTGCCGGGCCGCGAAGACGAATTCAAGCGCAGCATCGAGACTGCGCTGAAGTACGCTTCCGTCATCGGCAACAAGACCCTGCACGTGATGGCCGGCCTGATCAAGCCCGACCAGGATCGCGCGCGTCACCGCGCGGTGTATCTGGACAACCTGTCGTATGCGGCACACCAGGCTGAATCGGCCGGGCTGACGGTGGTGATCGAGCCGATCAACACCCGCAACATTCCGGGCTTCTTCCTCAATCGCCAGGACGATGCCCAGGCCATCTGTGCCGAAGTGGGCGCGCCCAACCTGAAGGTGCAATTCGACTGCTACCACTGCCAGATCGTCGAAGGCGACGTGGCCGTCAAGTTGAAGCGCGACATGCCCGGCATCGGCCACATCCAGATTGCCGGTGTGCCCGAGCGCCATGAGCCGGATGTGGGTGAGCTGAACTATCCGTATCTGCTGAAGCTGATCGATAGCCTGGGTTACCAGGGCTGGATCGGTTGCGAATACAACCCGGCGGGAGCGACCTCGGCGGGATTGGGATGGTTGAAGGCGTTGGCTGAGCAAGGCCTGACCACGCTCAAGGCCTGATTACGATCTGGTATCGGCCCGCGTAAAGCAGGCATGAAAAAAGCGGAGCCCATGCAACGGGTTCCGCTTTTTTGTTTGGACGATGGCGTCGCTCAGAACAAATCAATTTCCCCACCCACCGGCTTGGCCTGCAGCTTGGAGGCATATTCACGTTCACGGCTGGCCAGATCGGCAGCGGCGTCCTTGATCTTCTTGACCAGCACCTTGCCCGTGCGCGGGAAGAAATGCACCTTGCGCGGCCAGATGTCGTTGAGGTCTTCGGCCACCACGCGGATCTTCTCGGCCGACAGGTAATTCTTGACGAAGGCGGCATTGCGTTCGCCCACGTTCATGGCGTTCATGCCGCGCAGCACCGCACCTCCGCCGAAGACCTTGCATTCCAGGTTCTCGCGCCGGGCACCGGCCTTGAGCACGTCGTTGATCAAGACTTCCATGGCATAGGTGCCGTAGCGCATCGAGGCCGAGACCGGGCTGTCGGCTTCGCCACCGCCATCAGGCAGCATGAAATGGTTCATCCCGCCCACGCCGCTGACACGGTCGCGCAGGCAGGCCGAGACGCAGGAACCCAGCACGGTCACGATCATCATGTCCTCGCCGGTATAGAAATATTCGCCCGGCAGGATCTTGGCAGTGTCGCAATTGAAGGCCCGGTCGTGATACCGATACGACGCGAAATTTTCCGGCTTGTTGATGACGGTTTGCATACGGGCCCCTGATCGTTCTTGTGTGCGCCCCGATGAGGGACGGTGAGTGTTGGCGGTCCATGCATTGTCAGTCAGGCACGGCCCACACGATATCGGGGAATTCCCTAGCCCAGAACATGCTTGTGCGCCATCGTTAATAGGGGATATCCGCAATCGCCCTTGGCTCCCATCCCGTGGTACGCTGCGCCCCCTCGACATGACCCGATCCCGGTCCGCTCTGACGGAGACGATTTGTACAGGCATTCCCCAAATGCCGGAGACAGGTATCGGACAGGCAGTTGAAACCGGCAGGCACCACCCAGGCTACAGGCCTGTACGTGCGCCGTGGCCCCGCGCGGCCACGCCCGGCCGGGCTTGCATTGATCTGCAAGGCCCACATGACGCAGCGCTTTCGCGCCCGCCCTCCACGGCAGGCGCTGTGGCCTGTGACATGCACCGGTTGTCCGACTCCCCGCCACTGTGCAGGGGAGGCAGCCCTCTCTCATCACAAATGGATTAGACAATGTTGAAAAAATCCTTCCTGGCCTTGCTGGGATTCGTAGTTGCGCTGGTCGTCACGCCCGCTTCGCAGGCGGCGGACGTCAAGAAGGTCGACGTGCTGCTGGTCGGCGGCGGCATCATGAGCACCACCCTGGCGGTCTGGCTCAATGAGCTGGAACCGGGCTGGTCGATGGAAATGGTCGAGCGCCTCGATGGTGTGGCCGAAGAAAGCTCCAACGGCTGGAACAACGCCGGCACCGGCCACTCGGCCCTGGCCGAACTGAACTACACGCCCGAAGACAAGGACGGCAAGATCCAGATCGCCAAGGCCATCGAGATCAACGAAGCCTTCCAGATCTCGCGCCAGTTCTGGTCGTGGCAGGTCAAGAGCGGCGTGCTGAAGAATCCGCGCTCCTTCATCAATTCCACCCCGCACATGAGCTTCATCTGGGGCGATGACAATGTCGCCTACCTGAAGAAGCGCTACGAAGCCCTGCAGGCCAGCCCGCTGTTTGCCGGCATGCAGTACTCGGAAGACCACGAGCAGATCAAGAAGTGGGTGCCGCTGATGATGGAAGGCCGCGACCCCAACCAGAAGCTGGCCGCCACCTGGACCCCGCTGGGTACCGACGTCAACTTCGGCGAAATCACCCGCCAGTTCGCAGCCTACCTGCAGACGCGTCCCAACTTCGGCCTGAAGCTGTCCAGCGAAGTGCGCGACATCACCCGCAACGGTGATGGCACCTGGCGCGTGGTCTACAAGAACCTCAAGGATGGCAGCACCACCGAGACCGATGCCAAGTTCGTCTTCATCGGTGCCGGTGGCGGTGCCCTGAAGCTGCTGCAGAAGTCCGGCATCCCCGAGGCGCGTGACTACGCGGCCTTCCCGGTCGGTGGCTCCTTCCTCATCACCGACAACCAGGACATCGCCCTGCGCCACCTGGCCAAGGCCTATGGCAAGGCCTCCGTGGGCGCGCCGCCGATGTCGGTGCCGCACCTGGATACCCGTGTGCTGGATGGCAAGCGCGTGATCCTGTTTGGCCCCTTCGCCACCTTCTCGACCAAGTTCCTGAAGCAGGGCTCGCTGTGGGACCTGTTCTCGGCCACCACGACGCACAACGTCTGGCCGATGGCCCGTGTCGGTATCGATGAATACCCGCTGGTGGAATACCTGGCCGGCCAGCTGATGCAGTCCGATGACCAGCGTTTCGCCGCGCTCAAGGAATACTTCCCCAACGCCAAGAAGGAAGACTGGCGTCTGTGGCAAGCCGGCCAGCGCGTGCAGATCATCAAGCGGGATGAGGCCAAGGGTGGCGTGCTGAAGCTGGGCACCGAAATCGTGGCCTCGGCCGATGGCAGCATCGCCGGTCTGCTGGGCGCCTCGCCCGGTGCCTCGACCGCCGCGCCGATCATGCTGACCGTGCTGCAGAAGGTCTTCAAGGACAAGCTGGCTACGCCCGAATGGCAGCAGAAGGTGCGCCAGATCGTGCCCAGCTATGGCACCAAGCTCAATGACCACCCGGACCAGGTCGCCAAGGAGTGGGCCTACACCGCCGACGTGCTGCAACTGATGCCGCCGCCGGTGATCGCGCCCAAGGCGGCCGGCCAGACCGGCAAGGGTGGCAGCATGGAAAAGCCAAAAGCCAACGCATCGGCCGATATGGCGCTGTGATGGCGGGGTTGCCTGTTTTCCAGGCAATCACGATATGAAGTTTTGTTAGAAAAATGGGTAGCCCGGATTTTCCCGGCTACCCATTTTTTATGGTGGATCGGTCAGGGCTGCTTGGCTGTACAAGGCAGCGGTACTGCCAGCAGCCTGGGCCAGAGTTGATCCCATTCGCTCTGGTGCGCCATGCCCTGCACGGTCACCAGTCCGGCGCAGCGGCCGACCTGGTCGACGAAACTGTGCGTGATGGAAGTGGGGATGACAGTATCCCCGGTGCCGCTCACATGCAGTTGCGGGATGCGCTCCACCTGCGCCGCCACATCGATGGGATTGAGCGAGCCTGGCATCTGAGAGACCTTGTGCCATTGATTGACGGCCACGTGATCGAGATTGCCGGCCACCGTGCGGATGGCGCCCACATCCTTGCGCCGCGCCGCCAGCAGCACGGCGATGGCACCGCCGCCCGAGAATCCCACCAGCTCCAGCCGGGCCGGCTGCAGTCGCGCCACATAGCGGCTCAGGGCTTCATCCATGGCACTCACCACTAGCGGGGAATAGCGCAGGCCGGCCCAGTACTCCGGCTGGCAGATCGGATTGCGTGCCATCGGCGTGAACTGGCAGGGCCGCGCCAGATACACCACGTCGCCGCCATCGCTGGCGGCCAGGCGCAGGCCCATGGCGGTATGGGGCGTCGGATCGGGGGAGACCTGAGTACGCGTGATCCAGGCACGGCCATCGCCTTCCAGATACACGCGCAACAGCGGGGCTTTCGGGCGCGCGTGCACGTAGGCCGTCAGTACGAAGGGACCGCCGCGGACTTCCTCGCGTTGCAGGCCGGCAGGTGCGACCAGGGCATCGGCGCGCTGTACGAGATCGGGATCGCTGGCGCAGCCGGCCAGCAGGGCGAGGCTGGCGAGGGCCAGGGCAGGGCGGGGTAGCCGGAACCGGGAGGGGAAAGAGGAGCGCATCGGGCGATTGTCGCCGGAGTGAAAAAGGCCCGCAAGCGCAAGCTGCGGGCCTTGTTTCATGGGCAGGACAGCATCAGAACAGCCAGCCCACGCGTGCGGTCAGTTGATGCATCAGCGAGCGGTCGCGGACTTCGGCGTCATAGCCGAGCGTGCCATAGCTGCCCTGGGCCCCGTTGAAGCGATAGCTCACGCCCAGTTGCACGGCATCGCGATTGGGCGCGGTGCTGGCGGTGGTGAAGCTGGGACCGCCGGCCACGAAGCTGGCGGTGACATCCGGGTTGCCCGCCAGCTCGTGCAGGTAGCGCGCACGCAGTTGCAGGCGGTCGCCGTTGTCGCTCAGGCGATTGAATTCCACGCCCAGGGTCGGCTGTACAGAATTGGCACGGCTGGACTCCACGTTCTGCGCCAGCGCCGCATTGCCGCTTTCGGTGTAGCCCTCATTGCTCGGGTGCGACAGGCGCAGGCCGGCCAGCCAGCGGCCTGACCAGCGCTGGCTGAGGGCGAAGGGCAGGCCGGCTTCCACGCGGGCACCGACCTGCCAGCCGTTGTAGCTGCCGCTGACCGTCTGGCTGAGGAAGCTGATGGCACGCTGGCTGCTGTAATGATTGCCGCCCACCATGAGCGCGCCGTCGAGCGTCCAGCCATCCATGTCCAGGCCAACATAGCCGCCCACATGCACCGCATCGACGTTGACGTCATTGCCGCTGGCGTTGTCGCTGCCACGCGTGCCGGCACGCGTGTAGCCGAGCGTGAGGCCGGCCACTTCGCGGGCGGAGAGGTCGGTCTCCATGCCGGCAGCCATGCCGTAGGCGCTGACATCATAGCCATCAGCGCCGGCGCGGGCCTGCTGTCGGCCCCAGGCACCGAGACCTTGCAGCCAGACACGGCCGCGTGCGGCGGCTTCGCCGGTGGCCACGCCGCTGCCACCCTGCCTGGCCACAGGCGCATCGCCACGTGCGCTGTCCACGCGTCCGGCCACGGCCGAGAAGACGCTGCCCATGGAGATCTGCGCCGCCTGCTGGCTGGCGCGATTGGTTTCCGGTTGCAACTGGCGCACCGCGCTGCGATAGGCGGCGGCCGTGGGCAAGGCATCCAGCGAGGCCAGCAGGTTCTGCACCTGGGCGTTGCTGCTGTTGTTGCCGAGCGCGTCGAGCGCGCGGCCCAGCGGGCTGCCGCTGACGTCGCTCACGCTGGCGGTGCGCCGGGCGGTGAGGATCAGGTCATTGCCCGAGACTTGCAGGCCGTAGTCCAGCGTGGCGGTGTCGGCCAGCTGGATCGTCGACACATCGACCGACAGGCCGCTTGCGGCCGAGAGGATGGTCCAGCGTGCGGTATTGGGGACATAGGTCTTGACCACCGGCTGCAGGGTCGCACCGTTGGCCAGCGTGGCGCTGCCGGCTGCATTGATCCGATCGGCCTGCGGTCCCGCCACGGCCACCTGCAGGGTCCCGTTGCTGCCCACGGAGAGATTGCCGCCGACATTGATGGTGCGCGTGGCCGTACCCTCCGCCGCCTGGAATGCGCCGTTGATGGCGAGGTTGCCGCCGGTGCCGAAAGCGCCATTGACCTGCAGTACCGCCCCCTGGTTGACGGTCATGTTGCTGACGGTGCCGAGGTCGTAATTGAAGCGTGTGACGCCGTCGCGCACGATGTAGTTTTCAAAGCCCGACAGCACCCCGGCCGCAAAGGTCTGCGTGCCGCCGGTGGTGAGCGTGTCGATGCCTGCGCCGCCATTGATGGTGCCGATCACGGTGCCACCCAGCAGTTGCAGTGAATCGTCGCCGTCGCCCATGTCGATGGCCAGACCATTCTTGCCTTCGATGCGGCCGTAGTTGATCAGCGTATCGTTGCCGCCGCCCATCTGCACCGCCGCGCCCGGTACGGTGCTGCCACCCTGGCCGGTGAGCGTGGCCTGTGCGCCGCCGGTGATGACGCCGCTGGCGTTGTTGATGAGCGTGTCATCGTAATTGCCGACCAGACCGATGGCGATGCCCTTGTTGCCGGTGATGCTGCCGTCGTTGACGATATACGCCTTGGCACCATTGACGCCACTGGCCCCGCCGGTGCCGCGTCCGGTGGTGTTGCCGGTGTTGTAGGTGATGCGCGGATTGCTCGGGTCCTTGGACCAGTCATTGCCATCGTCGATGAGGATGCCGTGGGCATCGCCATAGATCACCGCGCCCGCGTGGTTGATGATGGTGCCGCCACCGGCGGCGATGCCATCGGCACCGTTTGGCTGGCCGGTGGAATCGAGGCCGCCTGCGCCATTGCCACGGATGGTCCCCCAGTTTTCGATGTAGGCGGTCCCGTCGATATCGACGCCGTCGCCGTCGCCATTGCTGGTGGTGGCGCCATTGCCGAGCACGTCATACACGCGTCCGCTGCCGGCGTAGTTGCCGATGATGGTGCCGTAGTTGAAGACCACGCCATGGCTGTCGAAGCCCACGCCCGAGCCGTTGTTGCCGGTGATGACGCCGCCGGCCTGGTTGATCACCACGTTGTTGCTGATGGCCACGTTGCTGCGCGTGCTGCCATCGGCATAGGTGGCGTCGAAGGTGATGCCGGTGGCGCTCAGGCGCGGCGTGAGCTGGATGGCATTGGCGAGATTGCTGTCTGGTGTGGCGGCCACCGGATCACCGCCATCGATGCCGTGGCGCGCACCGGTGATGCTGCCGTAGTTGACGATGACCGCATTGCGGATGCCGTCGTCGATGGAGATGCCATCGGCCGCTTTCGGCGGCGAGCCGCTGGCACAGGCCGACAGGTAATCCGGACAGGAGGTGTTGACCAGGCTGGTGGTGAAGATGCGCCCGTAGTTGGTCAGCAGGATGTTGGAGCCCATCTTGATCGCGCTCGAGCTCGACGAACTGATGGTGGCGCTGCTGTTGCTGGCCGAGCCGTTGACGATGGTATTGCCGGCGGTGGAGTAGTCGCCGTTGGCATTGATGGCGTAGTTCTTGCCATTGTCCGCATTGGTGGGCGTGGGGCCGGTCTGCGAGATGGTGCCGAGGTTGACGATGGAGAAGGTATCGCTGCCCTTGCCGATCAGGATGGTCGGTGTCTTGGCGCTGCTGGAGGAACTGGTGATGACGCCGCCAGCGGCGTTGTTGAGGATCAGGTTGACCTTCTTGTGGTTGATGCTGATGGCCGTCAGGCCGCTGTTCTGACCGATGGTGCCGGCGTTGTTGATGGTGACGGTGCTGAGGTTGTCGTTGTCCTGCGAGGTGCGGATGGTGGCCGCGCTGCCGGAAGCCAGGGTGCCGCCGGCATTGACGGTGATGTTATCGGCAGCGTTCTTGGTCAGGGTCTTGGCGCTGGTGTCGGTCGTGCCGTTGGCCACCGTGTAGTTGGCCGCCTGGGCAGGGGCATGGATGGCTTGCAGGGCCAGGGCCAGCGGAAGCAGGCGAAGAGGTAAAGAAGAGCGGGCCATGTGCAAAGAAATTGGTAGCAAGTTGTCAAGACCTGAAAGTTTGCTGACAACTTGTGACCGGACCATTACATCGGTCGGCTGCGTGGGGCTTTTCGTCCCTCAGTGTGGTCTTTCTGATAATCTCCTGTCGTGACAAGACGCTGACAATGTAAAGAAGAAGGGGAGCAAGGATGGGAAGGTTCGTCATGCAGACAGGGGCAGTTCATGAATAAATCGCTGTGGAGTTTCCTGCTGCCGCAATGGGATGGCACGGCCTATGGCGGCCTGCAGTGGGTGTTTGCGCTGGTGTTGCTGTTGCTGGTGATTGCACTGCCGCTGCTGCTCTCACGCAGCGCCCGGCCCGCGCAGTGGCAGGCGCGGTTGCAAGCGCTGACCGGTGAGCGCGGGCCTCTGCCTGCGGCGACCACACCGGACGAACTGAGCCAGGCCGTGGCCACTGCGCCGGAACGCTGGGCCGCCGCGATGCCGGGCTTGATCCTGATGTCGGGTTTGCTGGGGACCTTCATCGGCCTGGGCCTGGCCTTGACGGCGACGGCCGGCGTGCTTGGCCCACAGGCGGCACCGGGTGCGCTGGGAGCGGTGATCGATGCGCTGGGCAGCAAGTTCAAGATTGCCGCGTGGAGCATGCTGGCGTTTCTGATTCTGAAGTCCTGGATGATCTTGCGCGGGCATGAGCAGGCGCGGCTGGCGTGGAGCATCGGCATTCTCAAGGACGTGGCCACTGCGGCTGCGCAAGCGCAGGCGGTGCAACACGCAGAAGAACAGCAGCGTCTGGTGGACGCCATCAAGCAAAGCGGACAAGCCCTGCTGGCGGCACAACAGGCCGAGGCACAGCGCGCGCATCTGCGCCATGGCGAATGGCTGGAAGCGCTGCAGCGCCAGTCCGGACGTTCATCCTGAGGCCGTGATGAGTCAATCCGATCACGAATGGGTCGCGGCCACCGGGCTGATGGCGGCGCTGGCGGGGGTATTGATCGTCCTGCTGGCGGTGAGCCGGGCGGGTGGTCCCGAGATTGCGCAGTTGCGTGCGGAGGCACCGCAGATGGCAGCCGCTTCCACGCCGCCACCGCCACCGGCTGCCCCCTTGCCTGCTGCAGCACCCGCCCAACCGGCGCCTGCAGCGGCTGAAGCTGCACCACCGCCAGCCGCGCCGGCGACGGCCCGCCGCGAATCCGACGGGCCGGGATTGACGGTCGTGTTGCGCCAGGTGCAGACGGTGTTTGCGCAGCAGGGCGCTTCCAACCTGGTGGCGGTCGATACCGAGGCGGGGAAAATTACGCTGAAAGAGGGGGCATTCCGTCGCGGCAGTGCTTGCGTGGAGCCGGAAGCGCGGGCCGCGTTTGCGCAGGTCGAGGAGCGGATTGCGGAGTATTTGCAGCAGTATCCGGCGGGCCGCATTTATGTGGAAGGCCATACGGATGACAAGCCGGTGAAGGCCCCGGTGACCGATGTGCGCGCGTATTGCACGGTCTACGATGACAACTTCACGCTGTCTGCGGCGCGTGCCCGCGAAGCGCGCTTGCTGCTGATCGGACGCAGTGCGCCGGAAGCGGCGCGCCGCGTGATCGTGGCGGGGTATGGGGATTCGCAACCGCTGCCGGGGCTGGCAGCCAGTGATGAACGCAACCGGCGGGTGGAGGTGCGGTTCGTCAATGGGGGGGGAAAGAATTGAGCTGAGGTCGTGATGTTGCGCACGTTGCGATCAGCTCGGTTTTGTTTTTCTGTTTTTGTGTTATCAGCTGGCGTGATGGGTTGTGTCGATTCAAGTCTGTGAAAGTGATGACAGTGAATCCAGGCGGGCACAATCCCATCGGCCATCAAGGGCTGCTTGATAGAGCATGCCGAGGGTGATTGGTGGTCTGTCGTAGGAAGCCCGCTTTTTCTTTGAGATCAGCAGCAGGAAAATCTCAAGCGGGCTGAAGCCTTCGGGGACAAAATAATGATCAAAATTATAGTCCCCGTAGTCGATGGAGAATTCTTCAAAGAAGTGCTCCATGAAATCATCTGCATCATCGCCGGTAACATCCAGATCGTCGTTAAGTTGAGTATCGCGAGTCAGTAGTTTTTTGGGACTCGTGCAGTTTTCCTTGCGTACCCAAGCTTCCAGTTTTTCCCAGGTGATATCCCGCATTAAAAGATCCTGTCTTCCGGTTTGACCCGGCGATTATAGTTCGCGACAGAACGGCTTGTGATCGACGCGACGTTATAGGCCAAGACCGCCCACCCAACCATGGGTACTGCACGCCCCACAAATTTGCCGATATTTTTTGTCATCAGAATCCGCAGTGTTTTGAGGCTTTCGTTGGTCACCGTTGGGAGGATCTTTCTCTTCAAATCATAGTTGAGGTACCTGCGCCCCATGATTGAGGCTAACGAGGTGCCTTTGGTTGCGCCCCGAGGCTTGGCTCTGGTCGGAATCCAATTTTGACCGGCAAGAACTGCGGCAGCAGCACTGACGTCGTCGACGCCAAACTCCTTGCACGTTTCGTCGATGAATACGTAGAAGAGCAGCTCGTTAGGGGGAAAGTTGGGTATGCAGGCCAAAGGCGTAGGTGTTGTCCATGATTGTAGTCTTCGCGTGTTGAGAGGAGGGATTGCTCATCAAACCTCGATCAGACTGGATGCTTAATGCTGAGTTCTAAAACCTGCATCAAGAGACAATGAAGCTTTGGCGGACTCGATCTTGGGACTTGTGCTGATTCTTTGGGGCGATGCCACGCGTGATGCAGTTGCTGAAGACTATGCCAACAAGGAATCAGCTTGCTGCATCCGACATGGGTGAGGGGCGCAAGACGAGCAATCCCGATAGGGGAAAAAATGTTGGCGCTGAAGTGAGAATCCTCAACCCGAAGGTTGCCGTTTTCTTCTAACTCGGTGGCCGCGTGGGTGCGCAAACACCGATCGACGAATTTTTAAGGCGTTGGCCAAGGAAAATCGGCGGCAGGCCTCCTTTAAATCAAGCGCATGTTGGCCAGAGAATTCGGGGCATCTGAATCTGGCTGGGAAATACCATTGTGAATGGGTCGCACTTTTTCTTTCAGAGAAGTCCGACGGCATCTAATGCTCGCTTGCTTGTTCAAAAAACTGCTGTGGTGAGATTTTTTCATCTTAACCAGCAATAGACCAGAAGCTGCGGCAAACTCATTTCTTTAGCTCCTGCTACTGGCTTCGATACACTGGTCCAGCCGGATTGCATTTATGTCCGGCTTTTTGGGGCGGTTGATTTTGTTCGCGGCTTTTTTAAATCACGCGGGTCTTGGAACGTTATTGGGGTTTCTCAGCATAGATATTTATACTAATCTTCTGGCATTTTCTCGCGATGCAGGCCTCAAAGCCTATTCCCGAGGCTATTGGTCAAGTTCCATTTTGTAATAGCCGTAGATGGCGTCTCCTCCCGGGATCATTTCAGAAACGACCAAAGAGAAATATTCGTTTTCTATCTTCCATATCGTTACGGATGACAACCCCTCTACAATTTGCTCGTCGACTTTCTCCCCGTGTAAACTTTTTACGATGAAGTTATTCAATTGACGTTTTATGCTCAATCCAAAAGAATCGGCAAGGAACAGCTTCTTATTTTTTATTTTAAATTTTCCGTTGACGTAGGCATCCAGAGCTTTCTGCATGGAAAACTGTTGTTCGCCGTACTGTTCCAGCTTGCCGGTATGTGCAGGTTTGAAATAAGTCGCAGGTATTTCATCGACAGCCGACTTCTCCATTCCAGCAACGCTGGCGGAGGCAAGAAGGTAAAATGCGATTGCGCTTGTGGCTAGCATCAGTTTTTTCATATGCCCTGTTTTTGGAGATTGTTGCCTTCTCTAACTGGAATGAAAAAACGGCGGATTTTTGGGCTACCAGCTGGAGAATTGCCGCGCGCCGCTCAATAAAATTCTTCGAAAAATGTGCTGTAGTCAGGCCCCCGCTGAGCCTCAACCTGTGCCTTCGTCTAAGGTTCTGTTGCAAAATTAGTTTAAAACTTTTTCAGCTGTGGTTTTAAAGTCAATGCGCAGGCCAAAGACAGGACAGCCACATGGAAACCATATTAAAAAAACTGATGAGCAAAATCACTCATCAGTTTTTTACGTTATCGCAAGCCGGACCAATTTAGCCGTCGCCGCCTCCGCCGCAAGCAATAAACTCAATAAGTCCCATCTGATACCATTTATTCTGGCAACTCCAACCATGTTTAAATGTAAAGGCGCTTGCTGTGTTGCTAAAGGCAAGACCCGCAGCCAGAATAAAAGCTAGTCCTATTAATTTCGAGCGGGACTTTTTCACGTTGATTTTCATGAGAGTTCCAATCTAAATAAGCAAGCCAAGACTCATCCCAAGGAACGCATAAAATCTTTTTAATGGGTTCACATGGCATCGAAGATGTTGGAAACCGCCGTAGCTGCTCCAACAAAAATCAGACGTCTCTGGCGTACTGTTTGTTCCCAGGAATGCGAGTAATTTCAAAGTGGCGAGTATTCGGGAGGCTTGGCGACGACTTGGCTTGAATAACAAAAGATAAATCGCCACAGATTAGGGGGGGCCGTGACGGTTTCCGTGTCGAGCGAAAATGAATGGACTGCTCACTATCTTCCCCTTGGCGGCGGAATTGGACCAAGGACCATTATCGTCCGATGCAGATGCGAGTAGAATCCCCGACTTTTATTCCCGTCTGCTGAGACTTTTGCGCACAGTAATTCTTGTGTGGGCTGGAAAATGGGGTTGGCCGAGTGAGCCAAAGAATGTGGGCGCGGAAACGAAAAACGCCAACCCGAAGGTTGGCGTTTTCTTATAACTTGGTGGCCCGGGGCGGAATCGAACCACCGACACAAGGATTTTCAAGACGTTGATCGTGGCAACGCGAAGATGGGCACCCTTTCGATAGAGCGTATTTCGGCCAGAGAATGGCGGCTTCCGAATTTCCGACGGAAATGCCTTGTGAAATATGTAGCACCGTTTTCCTCTGAAAATTAGCCAGTATTTTTAAGATCACTCACTTGTTCAGACACTTTCGGTGGCGAGATTTTTTGCGGAGAAACCAGCAATAGACCAGAAGTTCCAGCGACTGCGTGAAGGACGTCCGCCGTTCGATGTTATTTGGGAATACAGAAAGATTGGCCACGTTGCCAGCAAAAGCCCATGCATCCTGAAAGTCCTCCCGCCAGAACAAAAAATTTCTGGCTTCATCAAAGTTGATCACCGCACATTCTGCACACGTTGAATGACGTGGTTGTGCCAATACCTGAGTTTCGGGTGGGTCTGGTCAGAAGGGGGGATGGAGGGTCCATTTTCTGGGAAGTGAGTTGAAACGCTGTCCAATTGTTACTGACCCATGCATCAGCTGGAAATAGCTGCTGAGTGTGGCATGCCGCCTTATCATGGGATCCGATGCATGCAAATTGACCCATGTTGATTTGCATTGAAAACTGACCCAGTTTCCCCGGAAATTTGCATCCTAAGTTGACCCATGTTTAGACCACAATCCTGCTCATGACATCGAGCGGGAGAACGGAGTGATAGACGTGGCCCTACTTGGAATCATTCGACGCTGGTACATCAGAGATCGCGTCTCGATCCGGGAAATCGCCCGCAGGTTGGACATTTCCCGAAACACGGTTCGTCGCTACATTCGATCAGAGGCGATCGAACCTTCCTATGCCAGCAGGCATTCACCGAGCTCTTTGGATGCATATGCCCCCAGGCTTTCCGCGTGGCTGAGCTCAGAGTTGGTCAAATCCCGTAAGCAAAGACGGACCCTGAAACAGATGTTCCTGGAGTTAAGGGAGCTTGGTTATGAGGGGTCGTATGACCGTGTGGCGGCCTTTAGCAGGCACTGGAAGGCGGGTCAGTTAGAGAGGGTCAAATCGGCGAGCAAATCAACATATATCCCGCTTACGTTCGCTCCTGGTGAAGCATTTCAGTTCGACTGGAGCGAGGACTGGTGCGTCATTGCGGGCGAAAAGACCAAGCTACAGGTCGCCCATTTCAAGCTCAGCCATAGCCGTGCCTTTTATCTGAGAGCGTATCTGCTGCAGACTCACGAGATGCTCTTCGATGCCCATGCTCATGCATTCGAGGCCTTTGGCGGCATTCCGCGACGTGGTATCTACGACAACATGAAGACGGCGGTTGATAAAGTGAAATCGGGCAAGCTGCGCGAAGTGAATGCTCGGTTCACTGCAATGACAAGCCATTATCTGTTCGATGTTGAGTTCTGCAATCCCGCGTCCGGTTGGGAGAAGGGCCAGGTCGAAAAGAATGTGCGAGACAGCCGAGGCCGGATATGGCAAACGGTCCCAGCCTTTCCTAGTCTGGAGGCTCTCAACAAATGGCTGGAAGAGGAGTGTCAGCGTCTTTGGAGAGATGCTCCGCACCCCGAGCTTGATGCGAGCGTGTGGACTATTTGGGAGGCTGAGCGACCTCATCTCCTGCCAATGGGAAAGCAGTTTGACGGCTTTGTCGAGCAGTCGAAACGGGTATCGCCAACATGCCTGGTGACCCTCGATCGCAATAGGTACAGTGTGCCGTCATCGTTTGCCAACCGTCCTGTCAGCCTTCGAATCTATGCGGATCGGCTGGTTGTTATTGCAGAGGGACGTCCGATTGCTGAACACGTCAGGCTCATAAATCGTGACCATGGGCCGGGAAAAACAATATACGATTGGCGCCATTATCTTGCAGTCTTGCAACGAAAGCCCGGGGCTCTGCGAAATGGAGCTCCTTTTACAGAGCTGCCGTTGGCATTTAAAGAAATGCAGTCAATATTGCTCAAGCGGCAAGGCGGCGATCGAGAGATGGTCGAAATCCTCGCCCTTGTCATGTTCCATGACGAAAAAATTGTGTTGGCCGCCGTCGCAGCTGCCTTAGAAAGTGGTGCTCCCTCAAAGCAGGTCGTCCTCAATATATTGAGTCGGCTTCTCGACGGTGGGCCAGTCGCCAAAGTCACGGCCCCACAGGCCCTCAAATTGCTTGTCGAGCCGACTGCTGATATCGAACGATATGATGCATTGCGAGTGAAGGAGGACGGGCATGCCGACGCAGCTTGAATCCATTCAAGAGATGTTTCGAGGGCTCAAATTACGGGGTATGGCCCAGGCAGTGACCGACTTGTCGGAACAGAACTCGCCGGCATTTCAGGCCGCGCTTCCGTTTCTTTCAGATTTGGTGAAAGCGGAATTTTCTGAACGCGAGGTGCGGTCTCTTGCCTATCAGATGAAGGTGGCGAAATTTCCAGCTTACCGTGATCTTAATGGCTTTGACTTCAGTGTCAGCGATGTGAACGAGGCATTGGTCAGAAGTTTGCATACTTGCTCCTTCCTTGAAACCGGCCAAAACATCGTCTTTGTTGGTGGCCCTGGAACTGGGAAAACCCATCTGGCCAGTGCAGTTGGAATTCAGGCAATCGAACATCACGATGCCCGCGTCCGATACTTTTCCACAATCGAGCTTGTCAACCAGCTGGAGCAGGAGAAACTTCAAGGGAAGGCTGGCCATTTGGCGGTCAGGCTGACGCACACCGATCTGGTTATTCTTGATGAGCTTGGATACCTTCCATTTAGTCAGAGCGGAGGGGCTCTGCTTTTCCATCTCATCAGCAAGCTGTATGAGCGAACAAGCTTGATTATTACGACGAACCTCGGCTTCGGCGAATGGGGCGCTGTCTTTGGAGACCCGAAGATGACGACAGCTCTTCTCGATCGGCTTACGCACCACTGCCACATTGTGGAAACGGGGAACGACAGCTATCGTTTCAAAAACAGTTCCACGCGAGAGAAAGGGAGGAACACTGGCAAAGGATCTTCAAACTAGCTGCAGTTGAGACGGGTCAATATTAAGTGCAAAGACCGGGTCAGAATCTCATGCAATATCACAGAGTATGAAAGGTCGTATGTCTCTAAGGCTACGCTGAGATGCCAGATGGTTGCCCCGGTCAAAGCCGTGAAAATCAACATCCTCGCAGCTTAGATGGGCGGATATTGAGAGGAAACATTACCGCCTACTGACCGTGAGGGCTTTTAAGCGATAGCCTAATAATCCCCATATCGAAGGTCCATTCCCGTGGCATTTTTATATTTCCCGATCATATTCTCAAATTTCAAAAAAAGGAAAATCGTCCACGGAGGTGGGGGAAATGATGTTTTCTCCGAGCTCGGCGAGCAAAAACGAGTGACGTTTGCGCCATCATGCTGCTGTTTTCATCCTCGGCCATTTTCCTGAAAGACATACCTGTTGTCAGCGCACGAACGTCGTGCATTCAACTAACTAAAGGCTGCACAGTCTGCACATCAAAATGTCATGAGTCACATGTCGTCGGCTTCCTCCTTATTTACAGTGGAATCTCTCGATGCTCAATGTATTACTTCAATCGAAGCAAATAAAAAGGGCATGACCGTCGCCATGCCCCTCTGACTTTACTTAATCATCTTCTTCAACAATTACTCGTGGTGATGACTTGTCGCGGGCAGGTACTTCCTCCCCAAGGTCTTCATCGACAAGCTGCTCCAGTTCTTGGCTGATGCCTTGGGCATTGATGGCGATGAAGCGTCTCGCCTGATTTCGGGAATAGAAATAGCGTTTCGTAAATCGTCCTTGATTGTTCTCATCGGTAACGAGCAAGTTCTTCTCCACAAGTGATTTGATCCAGGCCTTAGTGCAGCCAGGGATCAGGGTCTCGAAGAGCATCGGATCTAAGCAATACCTATCGTATCTTTCATCAAAGTAGATGCTGTCCTTTTGATAGTCAAGTGGAGGCGAGATTTCGATGACCTTGTCGACGTTTTCGAAGAGCATCGTTGCGAGGCGCTCGGCCGGCGAAGTGGTCTTGCGATAAGACCACCAACGCTTGACGATTTCCTCAAACGCATTCATGACATGCTCCTGCGTACTTGGCAGCAGGCCGGATTCGATCGCAACAAACGCTGTGACTACTGCATTGGCGAAGAATCGAACTACCCGTTTAGCACCGTCTTCACAGTCGGCAGGTGTCAAGCGACTCTCGATATCTTGAAAATGCTTCTGCTGAACGCGTAGGAAGGCGTCTGGGTGTTCGATCATCCAGTTGATGAAGAACTCAGCGGCAGTCCCATAGTAAGTCGCGCACGCATTTTTAAGGATGCCTGCGAAGGCGGACTCCGACGATGCGTCACCGATATCAAAAAAAATAGAACCGGTAGCAGGAATATCGATGGCACGATCAAGCTGGCCACCCTTGATTTCGCCCTTCTCCGCGATTCTATCCGCGATTGAGATTTCGCCCGCTGAGCAGGCAATGGTTTGCCACTCGTGGTTCTTTGCTACGCGACGGCTAGACGTTGCTGTAATCGTTCCTTTATTTCCTGAAAGAAGGTAAACGAGTTCAGCTAAGTTGAGTCTTGTTCCCTCGCCCAACTCATCGGCAATAAAGGGCCGCTGGAAATGTCCTCCCAGCGTTGCTTCGATACCCGCTTGGCTTGCGTTCATTTTGCTGATGTATTGAGCGTCTTCCATTCCCGGCGAGGCATGACTTGGGTCTACTCCGTTGCCAAAGTAAGATGCCGCTACCTGAAGCATCGTGGTCTTGCCTTTTCCGTGTTTTCCGAACCAATTGACCCACTTCGAACCGACGCCGCTGATATCAAGGGTCAGGCTTGAAAGCGCGATCATACCCGCTGTCAGTAAGAAAGGATTGTTGATGCAAGGGGTTAAAATATGTTCTCGCCACTGATCAAGCGTTCCGGCGGTGCGCATGTTCTGGTTCATCTCCTGGGCGAGGATAAAGTTATTAGAAATGGCAACGTCCTTGCAAAGGATCTTACTGCCCGTTGAGTATGCGCGGCGGTCAGCAAACCATCCTGTGCGATTAACTAGCGTTATCGATTTACCGTTCTCAGAACAAAGAGCGAGGGATTCCTTAAAGGCGACGTAAAACAGTTTGTCGTTTTGGATGATCAGTCCTTGAGCGCACAGGCTGGACATGATCTTGGTCTTGTTGTGGATATCTTGCCCGGAAATAATAACGTCCCTATCTTCGACATCACCAGGACAGAGAATCTTAGCAAGATATTCAACATTGCGATTGTTGAGGTGGATGAGCTTCGCAGCGACTCCAAAGTAGCCTAGAGTCACAACAGTGAGTGCTTCGCTATCGGGGGACTGCTTAGAAATTTGACCTTTGTCGATAACGACATTGCCCATGGGATGCAGTGTAGAAAAGTCGATGCTCATTTTGATTCTCCTTCCATGAATTCGGCGATTGCATTGGTGCGGTCGTGCAGATGCTGTTGTGATAAGTGCGCGTACCGCTGCGTGCTGGCGCTGCTGGAATGCCCTATGAGTTCCTGGACGTCGTATATCCGGAAGCCATTCATCAAAGCTTGGCTCGCATAATTGTGGCGCAGGGAGTGAATGCAGAACTTGTCATTGATGCCGGCCTCCTTGAGTACCCGCTTAAGGCACTTCGTCGGATTGTTAACAGGTTTCGATGGGTCCTCTCCGGGGAAGATGAATGGGCCTGAACGGCGAGACTTCATGCGTTCGATTACGGCTATTGCAGGTGCAGAAAGGGGAACATCCCGCTCCTTACCATTCTTGGTCTTCGGCAGATGCAGTTGCTTTAACGTTGGATCGAAGTGCTTCCACTCGGCTTGCAGCGCTTCATTGCGTCGCATTCCAGTGAAATAGATGAGTTCGATGGCTGAGGCCATGACGGTGTTGGCATCATTTCTCAGCGCCTTTAAGAAAGGTGCGATCTGATTCTTCTGGAAGTAATCTTTGCGAACGTTATTCTCTGGAAGCTGCTTGATTTTCTTGCAGGGATTAGTCTCAAGGATCCCATGATCTACAGCGTGATTGCAGACACTTCGCAAAAGCATAGCCATGCGATTGCGAGTCGCAGGTCGATGGGTCTTTGAGAAATCAATCAGAAAGCTCTGGATCTCAGCTTGTGTCAGTTTACTTAAGGGGATATCACCGAACCTATCCTTCAGGTGTACGCGGTACTTCGACTCGTCGGAACTGTACGATCGCTTGTGCTCCTTGGCATAAGGAAGATAGATCTCTAGGAAAAAATCCCCAAACAACACTTCTGCAGGGGCGACCGCAGTTTGTGCCTTAGGATCGATACCTTGATCGATAAGGGAACGAATCTCGTGGGCCGCCTTGCGGGCCATGTCCAGGTCGGTTCCCGGAAATTCGCCGATCTTCTTGCTGCCTTTTCTCTTGTCGCTCGAGTACCGCATGTGGAAGACCTTCCGTCCACTGCGATACACGCAAAGGTGCAGGCCAGTGGCGACGGTATCGCTGTATTCGTCAACGGTACGTAGCGTAGGGGCGACTAGCGCAGCAATGCGCTTCATCGTGAAGGGGAACTTGGCTTCGTTACGGCGTTTGTTTGGTTTGAGTGTCATGTTGATCCTCAGAAAAGCAGTTGATTGATTTTTGGTTTTCGAGGGGGCCTGACCACGTCTCTGGTGTTCACGGGAGATGCATGCACGGATGCAGCGGGCGAGCGGGTGCCGACGCAGATGCGTTACAAGGCAGACGAGCGGTGCAGACGAGCAGGGTGCTCCCGGGAGGCCGGGGCGTGGTCAGGCGGGGTGGTGTGTCATGATGCGTGGCCTTAAAAAATCAAGTTATTCGATTACGATTTTTTTATGGCCGCCTGCGCTGAGGCTTTTGGGCTTGGCGTCTAGAGCCCGTCAGGGAAGTCTGGGAAACTTCCCCCCTTATGAACAAGTTGTCCAACGCGTGAAATGTTGACTAACTACTGCAATCGACATCAGCGACCAAAGGCTAAGCACTGATCAAAAGAACGATCGGTGGTTGTGAGATCCTTTGCTCACCTCACTGCAAACGCGGTGGTCTTCTTGATGTGGCTTTGTTTCTTAGAGGCATTGCAAGCCCTCTGCTTTTGAGTCAGAGCGGAACGGATGTCTTAGGTCTATTCCCGGTGTTGCAAGGAAAATGCAGGCTGAGGACAAGGTGACTTCTGACTTCCACATCGATGGAAGAGATCGCATTCTGCCGACCCAAAATTTAACTGTCAATCCCCCGTTCTTGTCGCTGGATGATGTCCCGGACAAGGCTTGCCGAGGTCTAAAAATGGTGTCTTTCGGCGGACTTCCTTGACGCAATACCCGTCGCCACTTCGTTATGGTTAGTGATTTAGCCATGGACGGCATGCATAAAAAATAAAAATATTTTTCATTTGTGGCATGCATCGAAGCATCCATCAATAGAAATATCCATAATCCAACAACTCATGACGGAGCAGATCGATAAAGATGTTATCCGGGTCAGGCGAAGCCAAAATCTCGGAGACAGACAAGAAAATCTGCTCGACTCGCTCCGGTAATGCTTGATACGGCTTTTGATGAAATGCATCATCTTGGTTGACCAACACAGCCTCATCGATTGGTAATCTGATCTGGATGAAGTCTGAGGCATTCATCTCTGCCGCCAATGCTCCCAGATTGCGCAGGAAGACGACCAAACCTTCGGACAAGAGATCGTCAAGCGGCACTTGCTGTCCAGAATCGTCATCTGCTGAGACGAGATCGACCATGTACTCATTCAACGGATTTTGGAAATACACAGCTCCACCTTCCTTGCTGTTGACCGTGCTGCCAGACCAGTATCGGATGATTTCTGCATATCGGTCAGGTAGCACAGGCGCATTTGCAAAGATGCAGCCGCGCAGATGCATTGGCAAGCAGACATGCGCATCGAATCGCGTTGGATCATTCGGCTCGAGCAGCAAGGCAACATGCGCATTCTCGGGAACTACTGCCAGTTGCAACGCCTTGCTGTTCTTGAGGTAGTAGCCTTCTCGCTGGGTGATAGCTTCGTCGTCTGAAAGAGCTAGACGGTCGTGATAGTCCAGGTTCTTGAGCAAAATCGACGTGGCATAAGCTTCCTTCGTGACATGGATAGTCGCGTTCATTATCTTCCTTCGGGGAGTTGGTATTGCGGGTTAGTCGAGGACGGTGAAGCCCTTTCGAAGCAGCTTGATGCGGTGCTGCTGCTCAATTGCAGGGCGATGCGGAGAGAAAAGGGAATGGTCTCTGTTGCCTGATGGCCGTTGAGCGACCTTTTGTGAAACTGCATTTCGGATGGCTGATTCGCCAACCTCGGGGTCAAACAAGAACTGACCGTTCGAGAAAGCGAAGCGATCTATGTCGTACTGCGCGTTGCTGACAAAGTGCTTGGCCTGGTTCTCGTCGGGCATTTCAATCAAATGAAGTGCCTTTCCAGCGCGTTCAGGCTTGCCGCTGAAATATCGAATGTGGCCAGCCGGGCTGGTGAGTTCGGTGAAGGTGAAACCAAAGCATCTGGACAGATCTTCCTTGACCAGCGGCGATAGTGCGATCAGGTCGATGTCTTGGTATTCAAGATGCTGCTGCGGAGAGAGAAGATGGCGAGCGAAGCCTCCAAAGAGATGAATGCGGGCATCTGACATCAACGCCTGTGCCAGCCCTTCGTTGTCTTGCACGATCTGGTGACCAGTGCAGTCGACCGTGGAAAGATATCGACCTGCCAGACATAGCCGTTTCGGAACATACACAATGCCGGCATGGCCGAATCGCATCTGCTCCATATCAAGCGGGAAGATGCTGTTCAGATTCTCTCTGAGCACCAATCGCTTGCCCAGGCGCTGCCGAAGCGCCAGATATTGTGGCTTTAGCGTGAGGAGAAGGTCGGAGGGAAGGGGAGGCAGCACAAGCGAGAATTCGATGTCGATGCCGTCCCAGTTGGAGGAGTGCTGGGGAAGGTGCGGGAGAACGTCGTTATCAAGAGAAACTGAGATGAAGTCCACATGACCTTTGAGTCTGTGGATGTTAGAAAGCTCTCTGGTGATGATCCGAACGCGGAATCCGTGGCTCTTGATCTGCCTGATCATGTTCATCAGGTCGCTTTGATACTCATCAAAGCGATACATCGGGTCAGCTCCGCCGCTGATGGTGACAAAGGACTTCTTGCATTGTCTGAGGAATTTATCGATTTCCTTGGGGTTCTGCGGCCCATGGGGAAGCAGTGAGCTTTCTCTCCAAGTACAGTACGAGCACACCTTGCTGCATCCAAATCCCTTCTTCCGCCAATTCACGACAATGGTGAAGTTTGGAGATGCAAGGGTCATGTTGCGGTTCCTTTCGGCCATTTCGGTGGCTTCGTGGAGTCCTTTTTCTTGGGCGGTGCCACTGGGATTCCAGCTTCACTGACATCGATTTCAAGCGGATTGCCTGGAACGCTGGCCAAGACTTTCTTCCACGTAGCAACATCTCCGCAGACTTTGTGCTTGCCATCCGTCTCATTGGCCGGCCCGAGAAGATCTTCATGGCGCAAGATTGCGGCAATGAATCCGGCATTGTTGCTGCTCCTTCCCGCAAACACATCGGCGAGTGCTTTGGATGGGAAAGCTTCAGCTTTGGCGAGTTTGGCGAGCGTCGTCTCAATGCGGCTGACAGGAACGAATTCACGGCTGAAATAGCCGCCGCTGCTGTTGCTGATGATTCGCAGGCTTATCTCGTTGCTCTCGGCATCCTTCGTGATCTGGTATCGCAGTACTTCACCATCGAATTTCCCGAGCTTCGGGGCTGTTTCCTCTTTCAAGAGCAGAAGGTCGAGGCGACGTGTTGTGACTTGGGGCTTGGATTGGCTTGCGGCTGCCTTCTTTTCTGGCAATGTGATGGTGTTTCTTTGTTCTGAGGCTTTGCTCATTTAGTGTCCTTTACATGGGAATGCATTTCAATCCGCACACACCGCACACGGTTTTCAGAGGAGAGGCTGTGGGTGAGGAGGAGTCAAGCAGGTCAATCCCTGCACACTTTGCACACGGATTTGCAAGGTGGGTCAGCGGCGATATCGCAAGAGAAAAGCCACATCGAAACTCCTGGGGAGGATGGAATCCTTCATGTTGGCAGGCGTTCCTTTGATATCGAGGGAGACAGATCCGATAGGGCTGTTGATTCGCTTGGTGGCGTGCCACTGCTGGCTGGATGGTTTTCGGGCTGTATTCTTCATATTGGATTTCCATTGGAGGAATGAAAAAGCCCTCAAGTCCGCGAGGGAACGTGAGGGCTCTTGGGGTTACTTGATCGAGACCAGGCTTAAGGTCAATCCTTCAATTCTTTGTACTTGCCTCGATACGCAGGACCAGCGCGGAAGTCCTTCATCTTCATCAGCATCTGGCGGCTGTAGTTCGGGCCATAGAAGATCAGGAAATTCCCGTCCTTCTGGGCGATGAAGCAGCCGTGGACGATCTCCCCAGTGGTCTGGATCTGATACATCGCAAACAATTCTGTGGGGCAACGTGAACCGCGTTGGTTACGCATGATGGTCACGGTCCCATCGGCATCTTCCTTGTACGCAAGCATGTTGTAGTCTTTTTCGTCCACTTGGTAAGCGTGGGACGAAAGGGATGTGGCCGCAAGAATTGCGGCAAAAATGACTTTTTTCATCTTCTTTGCAGTTTCCTTTTTTGGTCAGCGTTGAATGCCAGGCGCCAATCCGGTACACCGGGAGGCACTAGCAACGAAATTATAGTAACTTATGGTTACTTAAGGTAACCAACTAGTTCTATAAAGTTACTGTGAGAATTAGTAGCGTCAGAAGATGGACGCTACTAACGAGAAATTGAGAGTGCAATTCAGTGAGCGCTTGAAGCGGGAATTCAAGCGCCAGGGATTGCCTTTGACGAGCCCGACGAACATCGCAAGCGAGTTCAATAAGCGCTATCCGGGCAAGAAGGTAGTGCCGCAGACTGTGCGGAAATGGTTGGGGGCAGAGGCAATGCCGACTCAAGAAAAGTTGCTGGCCCTTGCGGAATGGTTTGAGGTCTCGCCTCAATGGCTACGCTTTGGTACCGGCGTGAGAGCTGAAAAACGGGAAAACGTTAGTCTAGAAGCTATGCTGAATCAAAGTCGTCCGGAGCTGGCGGTAATTTTTGAGATGTTGAATCAACTTTCAGCTAGTAATTTGAAGCTCGCTGAAAATCTGATTCAAAGTCTTATTAATCATCAACAGCAGTAGACTGGCAGCTGGATAATAATATATGCATGAATTTATAGTTAATTGGAATTGTTTTCGCAGTTCAACAACGATTCAAATTTTCTCATCTTTGGTAAGCACAAAATTTAATTGAATGAATGTTACGTAATACTTTTCTTGCCTAAGAAATTCATCTTCAACGGGGGGGCTCGTTTTCGGTGAACTGAGTCAACGTCGCCCTAGGTAGAGCCATCGACCTTCTGAGGTTATGTTGGTGCTTAGTCTATAAATAGAAATACTGATAAATAAAAGAGAAAATATGACTGGAATTGTTGATTTGGTTTCGCAATTACATATGGCAGTTGTTGATGGGAGCTTGGCTCCAGATATATTTTCTGATCTTCCAAGAGAGCCATCGTGTATTAACGAGTGTGAAGTCCTTGATTTTAAAAGGCAGCTCCCAATCGATGATAAAGAGTATTCGAAGCTAGTTCGAGATCTCATCGCATTGCATAATTCTTATGGGGGATTTGTCGTTTTTGGCATCACTGAAGCTGACAAAGATCGGGCGTTTGAAATTGTCGGAGTGGGCGATCAGAGGATTCAAGTCAATAAGTTAAGGGATAACGTCCGCGCATATACAGATGCTGATATAAGGCTCCAAGTTTCGACGTTAGTCGTAAACGGTTTTTCGCTGGAGGTGGTATGGATTGCGAAGCGCGATCTTGGGGAGCGTCCAGTTAGATTTGGTAAGAACGGGCCCGATGATAAGCCTGGAAAGCCATTATTCAAAAAAGGCGAAGTCGTCTTTCGTAGAATAGAGAGTAATGCGGTCGCGCAGAAGACGGAGGATTACGATTTCCTCTTTTCTGAGCGGAGACCACCTTCGGTTGGAATGCTGATTCCAATTACGGATAATAAGGATCCGATTGAGAACACACTTCCCGATAGATCTCTGATATGCCCCAGGTTTGTAGGTCGAAAAGATGATATCGGAGATTTATGGGCTTGGCTCAGTGATGATTTTTCTCGCGTGCGACTGATCGCAGGCGAAGGGGGATTGGGAAAGACGAGTTTGGCGTATCGGTTTTCTGAGGAGCTATCGGCACGTAGAACAAAACCGTTCGTAAAGATTGTCTGGCTTACTGCGAAGAAGAAGCAATTCGTCGCTGCAAGAGATGAGTATCGTGAAGCTTCTTATGTTGATTTTGATGACGCCATTTCGTTATTCAGTGCAATTGGAAAGGCATTGGGTTGTGAAGATAGCGATTTCCTTGATTTGGACGCGAAAGGAGCGATGCAAGTAGCTCTCGAGAGTTGTGCGCTGATTTCGAGCTTTATCGTAGTTGACGACATTGACTCGTTAACAAACGATGATCAATTGCGAGCCCTTGAGTTCGGTATGCGAGCACCGATGGGAACCAAATTCTTGTTGACTACGCGCGTCAATTTTTCTTACTCGCCTGATAACGTATTAAAGTTAAACGGCCTGAAAAATCCAGAGTATGCGGACTACGTTGCCGTGTTGCGGGAACGTTACAAGTTGCCACCTTTGTCCTACGGGCGAGTAGAGCACCTGCTTCGAGAAACGGGTGGCTCTCCTCTTTATACTGACTCTCTGATTCGTCTGGAACGTATGGGTATGCCTGTTGAGAAAGCGATTACTCAATGGAAGGGGGAGCGTGGGCTTGAGGTTCGCAAAGCAGCGCTCTCTCGAGAAGTTATGCAGCTTAGTAGAGAGGCTAAGCGTGTACTATTTGTTATTAGTACTCTTCGGAATTGCACTTACGTTGAGTTATCGCAAATCGTTGATTATTCGGATCAAACGCTGGGAGATGCCCTTCAAGAACTATCTGGACTGTTTTTGATCAATGCCCCATCCATTGCCAAGGAGGCTCGTTATACTGTTGAGCCGAATACTGCACTCTTGGTCGTGTCGATTACTTCTACTTTGGCCATTGATCATAAGGCCTTGCTGGGCGCAACAAGAACTTTGAAGTCAGATGCTCGAGGGTTGGGTTTGTTCAAGCGCTCAAATATCGTTGGTTTAGCAATAAGTAGTGCTCTAGCATTGTTGAAAGAGGGTCGAGGAAAGGATGCTTTAGAAGTGGTAACCGCTGCTTCAAAGAAGTTAACAAGGCCTCATCCAGATCTTCTGCTGGCCGCTGGGCGCGTGAACCTGAAATTAAATAGTCCAGATTACGATGAGGCAAAGAAAGCTTTTCAAGAGGCATTCAAATTAGGGCAACGAAAGCCATTATTATTTGAGCTTTGGTTTGAAACAGAGCTTGAACGAGGTTCGTTCGATGACGCTTTATTCGTTGCTGCAGAGGCGCTAAATCAGGAGCTAGATGTACCCGGATGGTACGAGCGCCGTGCACAAGTTCGGGTCGCGCTTGCTCAACGCGCGACATCTAGATTTTCAAATGATGCTGCAATCCGAGAGATAGATGCTGCTTTGTCTGATTTACGGAGTGCCAAGAGCGCCAGTTCTGGCGAAATTCAAGATAAGAGGTTCTCTATTTTGATTAATCAGGCTTTAACTCTTAGGGCACGTCTTGTGTCGGGCGGGTAACTGTTCCAGTCAGCCATTATTATCGCGGATGTTTATTTGGTCGCACTGACCGAAGACGCATTGTTGATTTGCGCTGAAAACTGCTTGGTGGGAATTGCTTGACGCGATGCTCTGAACCTAAGTCGATTTTAGGCGCAGATGTGTTGATGATCCTTTGAAGAAATGAATCATGGCTAATTCGATGTGTTTAAATTATTGGCCTTCAAGATGCCAGGGAGGGGCAGCTTGTGATTTACAGATCACTTAACGTTGCTGGCCGACGGAGACGAGCGCGATCTTCTTCCGTTGAAAAGTAAATGACGCAGGTTTCAGTATTCCCGGCGTATTTGTGAATCGAAAGTTGTGTGCCATTTTTCCCTAGCCATATCTTCTTTTCGTCTTCGAGCAGTGCCCCAAAGCCGTTTTGAGCGCCGTCTTGGCTGGTTTTATCTGGAGTGCTGAATTTCTTTGTAAGGCTGGACATTACATGGCTATAGTCGTTTGAATGCACCGTTATCCGTATCCTCTCCAATCGGCCCTCTTTGCTAATTAGGGCATTGATATCGCCCTTCCGCTCAGCGATGCTGCTTCGACCGTTGCAAATGATCGCGCCATTTAGGCCATCTCCGCACTTGACACCCAGGGCCTGCTCCACTTGTGCAGGGAGTACTGCTGAACGAATTTCGAGCCCTTTAAATTCCAGTCTTGCCGGTTGTTTCCCCAGTGAGTTGCTTGCTCCGATAATGAAGAACACCGCCAGTGCAGCGAGTTTATCGATTTTGAAGAAGCTGTCGCCATGCAGAAATTTCATTTTTATTTTCTTTCAGGAGGGGAGGGCGGTAGGAAAAGAAATTTTCTTATGGAGTTGCTTTCGAAGCAGTGCTCCATCCAATGAATGAGCCTGAACAGGCGAGTTCTGATTGCAGAAATCGAAAGCGCCAGCCTGTGACCTCAAAGATGGCCATGGTGTAATGATCGTCCAATCTCCGAGAAGGCGTTCACGGATGGGACCGTACGAGCGCCTTTGTGACCGCATTTGTTGCATTTAAGTTTTGCTGCGAGCTGATGCAAGCTAATCCCACTCGCGCACCAATTGGCTAGCTGCGCCGGGGAGAAAACAGTCTCATTATGTCGACACCATTTCGAAGAGCATTGAATATTCATTCCCATATTCGACTTGCTCCAGTTCTCTAGGGACTCGGTGCGTTTGTCTAGAATATTGAAAATACGCTCTATCCATAGGAGGTCGGAATATGCTTTTTCTCGTAATGGCGTGGACTTAGCTAGCTCATAGAGAAAGACGCTATCGAGTTTGAACTTGACTTCATGCTCGGGGCCAGCTGTTCTAGCTTTGTAAGCAGTATTGTTATCACGAGCTGCTTTGGCTATATAGTCGTAGTCCTCACTCGAGGCATTCGAAGAGTATCCGACGCAAATTTCCCACTCTTTTTTCTTTGAGGATGCTGAGGGGCTCGAGTAAAAAATTAAAGTGAAACGATCTTCAAATGGGGTGCCTTCGTAATCAGAAGACTTTGATGAATACAGGGTGATGCCATGATCAAATTCAGCGCCAGATCTATTTACTTGGTATTTTCTAGCGTCTTGGATAATTTTAGCCAGGCGACGAATTGTAATGTCGCAAAGAACACTTGAGTCAATGTCTGTGAACTGCATACTTCCTCCCGACGAAAAGTATATGCCATTCGCCTGAGCTCTCATTGTTTAAGAGTTCAGGTTCACGCTCGAATGAAGCGGACCTTACTTTGAGTTTACTTCTCGAAATCGGGAATAGACAGGAGGGAGAAATTTCAGCCCTGAAAATGAAAAACGCCAACCGATGAGGGCTGGCGTTTTTGCTTGGGATATTCTTGGTGGCCCGGGGCGGAATCGAACCACCGACACAAGGATTTTCAATCCTCTGCTCTACCAACTGAGCTACCAGGCCAAGACGGACAAGTATAGCCACTTTAAAAAATTATGCAAGTCCTTTTTGAAAAATAGTTTTCGCGACCCCGTTTATAATCGCCAGCATGACTACCCAAGCACACACCCATACTTCTTCGCCGGCTGCGGCTGGCACTGACATTTGCATCGTCGGCGACGGCGCGGTCGGCAAGACGGCGGCGCTGGGGCTGGCCCAGGCGGGCTTCAAGGTGACCCTGCTGGCTCCCCCGCCCGCGACCACCGCGCCCGATCCCGCCAGCTGGGACGTGCGCGTCTACGCCCTCAACCATACCGCGCACCGCCTGCTGTCGTCGGTGCGCGTCTGGGACGCCATGGATGCCGCCCGCATCGCGCCGGTGGACAACATGACCGTGCATGGCGATGGCCTGTCCGAGAAAGCCCGCCCCGGCCTGCTTTCCTTCGATGCCTACGCCGCCCGCACCGATGCCCTGGCCTGGATCGTCGAGGACCGTAACCTCGACCAGGCGCTCGACGCCGCCCTGCGCTTCGCGCCCAACGTGCGCGTGCTGCACGGCCGCGCCACCGCGCTGGCAGTGGCCGGCGAGACCGCCACCCTGACGCTGGAATCCGGCCAGTCGCTGTCGGCCGCGCTGGTGGTCGGTGCCGACGGCGCCAACTCCTGGGTGCGCGGCCAGTGCGACATCGGCCTCGATTACCGCGCCTACGGCCAGAACGCCATCGTCACCAATTTCTCCTGCGAGCTGCCCCATCGCGGCGTGGCCTACCAGTGGTTCAGCCCGACCGAAGGCGTGATCGCCTTGCTGCCGCTGCCGGGCAACCGCGTCTCGCTGGTCTGGTCCGCGCCCCAGGCGCTGGCCGATCAATTGCTGCAGCTGCCGTTGTCGGCCCTGGCCGAGCGCCTGGCCCAATGGGCCGCGCCAGTGCTGGGTGCGCTTACGCCGCTGCAGCCCGAAGTGGCCAAGGCCTTCCCGCTGCGCCTGATCAAGCCGCACGCGATGATCGCCCCGCGCGTGGCCCTGATCGGCGACGCCGCCCACGTCGTGCACCCCATGGCCGGCCACGGCATGAACCT
Organism: Herbaspirillum huttiense; assembly: GCF_004367745.1. Lineage (GTDB taxonomy): Bacteria > Pseudomonadota > Gammaproteobacteria > Burkholderiales > Burkholderiaceae_D > Herbaspirillum > Herbaspirillum huttiense. Next base: position 4,852,711 of record NZ_CP037993.1, on the reverse strand, counting down.
GGGCTTCGGCGATGTGGCCGCGTTGATCGACATCCTGCTCAAGCGTGAACCGCAGTACGACTGCGGCGACGAGCGCGTGCTGCGCCGCTATGCCCGCGCCCGCAAGGAAGAAGTGCTGCTGATGCAGATCGCAACAGACGGCCTGCATCGCCTCTTCTCCACCGAGGCCGAGCCGGTGCGCCTGGTGCGCAACCTCGGCATGAGCCTGGTCAACCATCTGCCCATCCTGAAACGCCGCCTTATTGCCCATGCGCTGGGGCAGTAAGGGATGGTGATTTCAGGTAAGGTAGGGCCTCTGGCGAAGCGCGGCGGTACGATGCCTGTCTTCGCCAGCGCAACACCTTCCCCCTACATTGTTGAAAGACATGTGCGAACCCGGTCCCGGCGCGGCTTTGCGGCCGACGTTCCGAAGATTGGGCGCGCGTTTGATTTGAATCAGGACGAGTATGAAAAAATTTTTGACCGCAGGTGCGAGCTCCTTGCGCCATCTGAGCATGGCGGCAGTGCTGCTGGCTTCCACCGTCGCGGGCGTGAGCGCCCATGCGCAAGCCGAGGCCGCCGACAGCACCGAGGCCGCCATCAAGAAGCTCATCGAGCCGCGCCTGGGCAAGGATGCCAAGGTCGATGCCGTCACCAAGACGCCCTATGCCGGCCTCTATGAAATCCAGATCGATGGCGACGTCATCTACACCGATGCCAAGGCCCAGTATCTCTTCATCGGCCGCGTGGTCGATTCGCAGACCTATCGCGACTACACCAAGGAAAAGATCGATTCGCTGAACCAGACGCCGTTCTCGGCCCTGCCGCTGGACAAGGCCATCAAGACCGTCAAGGGCAATGGCAAGCGCGTGATCGCCATCTTCGAGGATCCCAACTGCATCTACTGCAAGCGCCTGCACAAGACCCTGCAGGAAGTGGACAACATCACCTACTACACCTTCCAGTACAACATTCTCTCGCCGGATTCCATCGTGAAGTCGCGCAACATCTGGTGCGCACCCAATCCGAGCAAGGCCTGGAACGAGTGGATGGTGAGCGGCAAGGAAGCACCGGCCGCTGCCGCCTCCTGCAACGCCCCGCATGAAGAGGTGCTGGCGCTGGGCAAGAAGCTCAAGGTCACCGGCACGCCGACCATCTTCTTTGCCGATGGCTCGCGCATTCCTGGCGCGGTCGATGCCAAGGGACTGGAACAGAAACTGTCTTCGCTGAAGTAAGCGGATAAAGAAAAAGGGCGCTCGCATGTCGAGCGCCCTTCGTTCATCTGCCTTGGTTTTGCCCCTGCAGGGGATTACTTCCCGGTATGCAATTCCATCATGGCCTGTTCGAACTTGCCCTGCACCAGCAGGGGGATGACGTTCAGGCTCTTGTCCAGCGCCTCGTTGATCAGCGCCTGTTCTTCCTTGCGCGGCCGGTGCAGCACGAAGTCGGCCACCGGCTGTTGCAGCCCCAGCGTGCGCGGATGGCCGATGCCCAGGCGCAGGCGCCAGTAGTCTTGCGTGCCCAGGGCCGCAGTGATGTCCTTCAAGCCGTTGTGTCCGCCCGAGGAACCGCCTTTCTTGATCTTGGCCGCGCCCGGCGGCAGGTCCAGTTCGTCATGCACCACCAGCACTTCATCCGGATTGATCTTGTAGAAGCGCGCCAGTGCACCGACCGACTGGCCGGACCGGTTCATGTAGGTCTGCGGTTCCAGCAGCCAGACCTCATTACCGGCGATGCTGGTCTTGCCCGCCAGCGCGTTGAAACGCTGCTCGCGCGCCAGGCGCACCGGACCGGCGAGATTGTCGACCAGCCAGAAGCCGGCGTTGTGGCGGGTTTGTTCGTATTCCGGGCCGGGGTTGCCGAGACCGACGATGAGACGGATGGACATGGTGCTGAGAGACGAGAACGCGCAATGCGAAAGCGCCGATTATCCCGGCTTTGCGGCTGCGCGTCCAATCCGCGCGTTGCCCGGCAGGGGCCGGTGAGGCCCGTGCCAAGGCACTTTGGCGTGCAATCGCACAATGTCAAGATTGGCTTGGCTGCCTGAATTGCGTATCATCCAACGCTTGTTTTTCTTCACTGCATAAACGCTTAACCGCTTAATTGCTCAACTGTTGACTGGGTTTCACCATGCTGCCTTCTATCGAACAACGACTCGCCCTCGAACTCGCCGCCAAGCCGGTTCAGGTCGCTGCCGCCATCGCCTTGCTGGACGAAGGTGCCACCGTTCCCTTCATCGCCCGCTACCGCAAGGAAGTCACCGGCGGCCTGGACGATGTCCAACTGCGTCTGCTGGAAGAACGCCTGCGTTACCTGCGCGAGCTGGAAAGCCGCCGCGCCGCGATCATCGCCTCCATCGAAGAGCAGGGCAAGATGACGCCCGTGCTGCTGGACGCCATCACCCACGCGGAAGACAAGACCCGCCTGGAAGACCTCTACCTGCCCTACAAGCCCAAGCGCCGCACCAAGGCCCAGATCGCCGCCGAAGCCGGCCTGACCGAGCTGGCCGATGCGCTCCTGAATGACCCGGCCCTGAATCCGGAAGAAGAAGCGGCCAAGTTCATCAAGCCCGCCTTCACCACCGACAACGGCGACAACCCCGGCGTGCCCGATACCAAGGCCGCCCTGGATGGCGCGCGCCAGATCCTCATGGAGCGTTTCTCGGAAGATGCCGAGCTGCTGCAGAGCCTGCGCGAATACCTCACCGAGCACGGCGTGGTCGAATCCAAGGTGATCGAGGGCAAGCAGGATGCCGGTGAAAAATTCGCCGACTATTTCGATTACTCCGAAACCTATTCCACCATTCCCTCGCACCGCGCCCTGGCACTGTTCCGTGGCCGCCGCGAAGAGATGTTGAACGTCATCCTGCGCCTGGATACCGAAGAAGAGAAGCCGAAGTGGGATGCCCCGCACAATCCCTGCGAAGGTCGCATTGCTTCACGTTTCGGTGTGTCCAACAAGGGCCGTCCGGCCGACAAATGGCTCTCCGACACGGTGCGCTGGGCCTGGCGCGTGAAAGTCTTCATGCACCTCGAAACCGAGCTGATGACCAACCTGCGCGAGAAGGCCGAGGCCGAAGCCATCAACGTCTTCGCCCGCAACCTGAAGGACCTGCTGCTGGCAGCACCGGCCGGCCCGCGTGCCACCATGGGCCTGGATCCGGGCCTGCGTACCGGCGTGAAGGTCGCCATCGTGGACGCCACCGGCAAGGTCGTGGCCACCGATACCATCTATCCGCACCAGCCGCGCAATGACTGGAATGGTTCGCTGCATACCCTCTCGCAACTGGCCGAGAAGCACAATGTCTCGCTGATCTCGATCGGTAACGGCACCGCCTCGCGTGAGACTGACAAGCTGGCCCAGGATCTCATCAAGCTGCGTCCCGAACTCAAGCTCACCAAGATCGTGGTCTCCGAAGCGGGCGCGTCGGTGTATTCGGCTTCCGAATTCGCCTCCAAGGAATTGCCTGACCTGGACGTGTCGCTGCGCGGCGCGGTCTCGATTGCGCGCCGCCTGCAGGACCCGCTGGCCGAGCTGGTCAAGATCGATCCCAAGTCCATCGGCGTGGGCCAGTACCAGCACGATGTGAGCCAGTCGCAACTGGCGCGCTCGCTGGATGCCGTGGTCGAGGACTGCGTCAACGCGGTGGGGGTCGATGTGAACACCGCTTCCGCACCGCTGCTGGCGCGCGTCTCCGGGCTCAACGCCAGCGTGGCGCAGAGCATCGTGTCCTACCGGGATATGAAGGGTATGTTCAATTCCCGCGCAGCGCTGCGCGAGGTGCCGCGCCTGGGCGACAAGACCTTCGAGCAAGCCGCCGGCTTCCTGCGCGTGATGAATGGCGAGAACCCGCTGGATGCCTCGGCGGTGCACCCGGAATCCTATCCTTTGGTGGAAAAGATCCTGGCCGACATCAAGAAGGATGTGAAGAGCGTGCTGGGCCAGACCTCACTGTTGAAGGGCCTGTCGCCGGCCAAGTATGCCGATGAGAAGTTCGGCGTGCCTACCGTCACCGACATCCTGAAGGAACTCGACAAGCCGGGCCGTGACCCTCGTCCCGAGTTCACCACGGCGACCTTCAAGGAAGGCGTGGAAGAGATCAAGGACCTGCGCGTGGACATGATCCTGGAAGGCGTGGTCACCAACGTGGCGGCCTTTGGTGCCTTCGTCGACATCGGCGTGCACCAGGATGGCCTGGTTCACATCTCGGCGCTGTCCAACAGCTACGTGAAGGATCCGCACACCGTGGTCAAGGCCGGCCAGGTGGTCAAGGTGAAGGTGCTGGAAGTGGATGAGAAGCGCAAGCGCATCGCCCTGACCATGCGCCTGAACGACACCGCGCCCGCCCCGGGTGCGCGCAATGAACAGCGCGGTGACCGTACCGATTCGCGCCGTTTGTCGCAACACCAGAACCAGCGTGGCCGTGAGCAGGCACCGGCCAATAATGCGATGGCCGCGGCCTTTGCGAAGTTGCGTGGCTAATGAGCTGGCTTCGTGCGTGCGGGTTGGACATTCGCGTTGGCGGATGTCCATTCGTACTCAAGCCTGATCAAGCCTGATCAAGCCTGATCAAGTCTGATTAGGCGTACCGAAGCGTACTGAAATGTTTCAATGATGGCTGCTCCTTACGGGAGCAGCCATTTTTTTTACCGCACTCACCGCACTCACCGCACTCGCCGCACTCACCGCACTCACCGCAGTGCGCGCGGCGCTCATGTTCTCCAACTATTTGTAGTTTTGCTTTGTAAAGCGCCACGTTAGCTAGCGCTCGTCTGTTCGTTCATTACCATGGCTGCCTTCTTCTGCGGGACTGTCTCGCAGGGGCACACGAGCTTGGCCGCTCTTATCCGGACCGGGCATCGCGATCATGGAAAGGAATCGAGGATGAATGCATACGCAGGAGACCGGCGGTGGTCACCGCATCTGCCTGACCTGAGGCCTCAGTCGAGAGGGTTCGAAGAGCTCCCTGGCGAATGGACCTTCCATGGACTGGCCGTCCGGATCTTGCAGAGCCTCATATTGCCTTCTCCGTCACGCCGATTTTTTGCGACGGCATCATGAAGCTTGGCCGCCTGAAATATCCGAAGTTGCTTGGCTTGCTTGTCCTGCTCATGGCGACGTTCGGCTTGGCTGCGTCGTCCGTGATCGCAGGGTATGCCCTGATCTTCGTGGCCATTGCGGCCCTGCTGCTGGTGCACTTGCGATGGCCGACCCGACTCGGGTGGTGGCTCATCATCCTCTTCATGGTGCTGCCTGTCCTCTTGATCACGGGCGCAATCTGGCACTTTTCCGGTTATCCGCTGAGCCCTGGCGATTATTCCGGTTTGGGCCGCCTGCTCGCCATCTTCCTCACCACGATGGTGGCCACCGTACTGCTGATCGCGTGCGCCGCCCAGGTGAAGAGCGATCCTGAATAAGCAAGCGCCTCTTGCGCGCGTTCTGATCATCTCCCTTGAACTGCTCTTGCCATGAACAACGTACGTCTCCAACGACCACAACTGCCGCTCGCCCTGATCCTGGGCGTGCTCTGCATCGCCGTCAACGTGGCGCTCCATCTTTGGGGCGACGGCGACTATCTGCTTTTGCCCCTGGTGTTGCCGCTGGTGCTGACCTGGCAATACATCTTTCCCAGCAAGTCCGGATCGCTGCTCATCGCTGCCCTCGTCGCGGTGGCGGGTCTGTACATGCTTTGGAACGTGGTCTTCATGTTGACGCTCTTGCCTCTCTCGTTGCTGCCGACGTCCTATCTTGCCTTGATGGCGCTGGCTATCGGGCTCCTCGTCGCGAGCCTGTTTCTCATCATGCATGCGTCCCGCATCAAGCCTGATCCCGTCCAGAGCTCACCGCAGGATGGTGCCAGCAACCCCGAAAGTCCCAAGGGCTGATGATGAGCAAGCGCCTCAAACATCCTGACCTGCTGTTTGCCGCCATCTTGTTCGCGGCTTCGTTGGTGCTCCGAGGGCTGGTGCTATCCAGTGGCTACACGCTGCTGTTGATCGTTCCGCTCTGGATGCTGATCTGGCATTACGCGTTGCCGACCCGCACGGGATGGAACCTCATCCTTGTCTTCCTGCTGCTGCCTTATCTGCTGGTGCTGCAAGACGTATGGCAACGGGCGGGTTTGCACCTTGATCTTGACAGCATCGGCGTTGCCCAGCGGTTTCTGGCATACGAACTGGGCTGGTCGGCGGCGTGGGTCGTCTTCACTGCCTATGCGAGTCAGGTCACCCGCGAGGATGCGTGACCGTGAGTCTTTTTTTTCATGTAACCAGGAGCATGATTTGGAATCAAAACCGGCGTATCAACTCACTCATCCCCGCCTGCTGAAGGCCCTTCTTGTTCTCATCACCTTCGGCACTTTCAATTCCATGGTGCGCCTGATTGCCAGTTCGTATGGTGCTTCGATAGGTCTCGAACTTCTGGTGCTCGTCGTGACTGCCCTCATACCGTGGATTCATTATCTCCATCCCAGCGGTATCGGGGCCAAGGTGATGAAGCTGCTCAGCCTGGTCCAGGGCGTTGTCAGTGCGGTCCAGCTCTTTCTTGTCTTCGAGCCGGAATTTCAATTTTCCAGTGGACCGGGAACATGGCTGTTGTTCTTCGGGGCCGAGATTCTCTCTCTTGTCATTCACGCTCTGATGTTCAGGGCGTCCAATGTCCATATGGAGGAGAGCGGTTTCCGCGAGACCGTCGGATGGCTCGACGGCATCGCCAAGGACAAATGAAAAGCGGCCGCCCGTGGGCGGCCGTTGGTGGCATTGATGACCAGCGCTACGCTGGCGCTCATCGTATCAAGCGCTGGTGCTGATCCGCGTCTGGCTCACCGACACTGAAATACTGACAGTCGTCTCGCTGGCCGTGAGCGTACCGCCCTGGCCATCCGCATTGCCTTCTCTGCCCGATCCGTCCTCACCCTCCTGCTTGCCGCCCTTGACCTTGTTGATGAAGTCGCCCAGCGCCTTCTGCACCAGGTCATAGGTCTTGTCGATGTTGCTGGCGATATCGCCTTGCAGCACGTTCAGGCTCTCCAAGATGCCGCGGGCTTCCTTGAAGCCCTGGTCGACACCCTTGAAGATCAGGTTCATGTAGTCGTCGATGTTGCTGGCGTCTTCCTTGTCCGGATTGTTCTTCTTGTAGAGCTCGAACATGTTGGTGATGAAGGAGACGATGCGTCCCGCCGTTGCTTCCGGCGAATTGTCCTGGGTCGATGCGGTCTGGATGGCGTTGTCGCCCAGCTGCGGACGCAGGATGTCGTTGATGTTCTCGATGGCGGTCTTGTAGACCAGCGACAGCGGATCGTTCTGCGTCTGCAGCGATACCTCCAGCGAGGATTGCACGATGGAGAGATTGAACTGGGCCTTGGCGCCGCTCACGGTGAGCAGGTTGGCTTGCTTGGCCTGGGCGATCTTGTCGCCGCTGCTGCTGTCGCCGGCGGTGGCGGGCAGCTTGTCGTTGTCTGACGCTGCGGCAGAGGTCGACGAAGTGGAAGAAGGGGTGACGGGCAGCAGGGACTTGTTGTCCACGCCGCTGGTGTTGCCGATAGCCATGACGGTCTCCTGAAAATGAAAGGGGATCCGGGCATCAGAGGGGGAGACGGATCCACGGAAGCGAAACTGCGCACCATGCGCATCCACTCCATTCCTGCATAACGGCCTGTTCAAAGCGGACTTGATATTGACAGAAATTTACACCTGTCAGTTTCTGGGGGACTTCGTTGACAGGCCTGCATTGCACCCGCGCAATCTTTGGGAAAGCCTTGCTGAAAGCGGGTTTGCGGCGAGACCGTGCGTGCCGTCGGGCTGACCGCAAGGGATGCAGGCGATCAAGAAAAAATGTAACGAAATGTGCGCGAGAGACCGGCAGCGGGATTTCAATTGCAGTGAGGTAATGAAATCGCGCTGGCAGCACGACAATGAGGGCGCACGGATGCGCTAAATGAAAACGCCGCGTATCGATACGCGGCGTTCAACGCGGGCGTTGCACCCGCTCCATCAATCCTCACTCCATCACGAACAAGCGCCGATGCTCGCGAATGGCATAGCGATCGGTCATGCCGGCGATGTAGTCGGCGACTTTGCGCGCCTGCTTGTCGAGACGCTGGGTTTCATCCGTGATGCCCTTGACCTGATAGTCCGGCGGCAGCAGGCTGGGCTGCGTGGTGAAGGCTTCGAACATCTCGGCAATGATGCGCCGTGCCTTGGCCGTCATGCGATTGACCTGATAGTGGCGGTAGAGCTTCTCGCGCAGGAATTTTTTCAGGATGGCCGCTTCGGCTGCCATGGCATCGGAGAAGGCGATGAGCTGCGGCGCATTGCGCACATCCTCGATGTCGCGCGGGGCGATCTCGGCGATGCGGCTGCGCGAGGTCCGGTTCAGGTCGACGATGAGCGCATTGATCATGCGGCGCACCGTCTCATGGATGACGCGGCGTCCGGTGATGCCGGGATAGGTCTGTTCGACTTCGCGCAGATGGCGTGCGAAGAAATCGACTTCGCTCATCAGCTCCATGGTCAACAGGCCGGAGCGCAGGCCATCGTCGATGTCGTGATTGTTGTAGGCGATCTCATCGGCCAGGTTGGCCAGCTGTGCTTCCAGCGAGGGCTGCTTCTTCTCCAGGAAGCGCACGCCGATCTCGCCCAGCTGGCGCGCATTGTGCAGGGAGCAGTGCTTGAGGATGCCTTCGCGCGTCTCGAAGGTGAGATTGAGGCCATCGAAGGCAGCGTAGTGCTGCTCCAGCTCATCGACCACACGCAGGCTCTGCAGGTTGTGTTCGAAGCCGCCGTGATGCTTCATGCAGTGGTTGAGCTCGTCCTGACCGGCATGGCCGAAGGGCGTGTGGCCGAGGTCGTGGGCCAGCGAGATGGCTTCCACCAGGTCTTCGTTCAGTTGCAGGTTGCGCGCGCAGGAGCGGGCGATCTGGGCGACTTCGATGCTGTGGGTCAGGCGGGTGCGGAACAGGTCGCCTTCATGATTGACGAAGACCTGCGTCTTGTATTCGAGACGGCGGAAGGCGGTGGAGTGGACGATGCGGTCACGGTCGCGCTGGAATTCGCTGCGCGAACCCGGTGGCGTTTCACTGAAGCGCCGGCCTCGCGAGCTTGCCGAGTGGGCGGCATAGGGGGCGAGATGGTCGGGCGCTTCAGTGTGCATGTCATTCTCCGGTGCAGGCCGCCAGGGTTTGCAAGAGCAGTTCCTGCGGCGCGTTGGTAATCAGGGGACTGCCCAGCGGTTTGATCAGGATGAACTTGATCGCACCGCCTTCGTTTTTCTTGTCGACTTCCATCAGGTCCAGCCAGCGGTCGGTGCCCAGGTTCGGGGCCACCGTCGGCAGGCCGGCAGCGGCGGTCACGGCGCGGATGCGCTCGCGCGTGGCGGCATCGATGTAGCCCAGGCGCTGCGACAGATCGGCCGCCATCACCATGCCGCAACCGACGGCCTCGCCATGCAACCACTGGCCGTAGCCCAGGCCATTCTCGATGGCGTGGCCGAAGGTGTGGCCGAAGTTGAGGATGGCGCGCAGGCCGCCTTCGCGTTCGTCCTGGCGCACCACCTCGGCCTTGATCTCGCAGGAGCGCTGGATGGCATAGGCCAGGGCGGCGTCATCCTTGGAGACCAGGCGCGCCATATTGGTTTCGATCCAGTCGAAGAAAGGCGCGTCGATGATGGCACCGTGCTTGATGACTTCGGCAATGCCGGCCGCCAGTTCGCGCGGGGGCAGGGTGTGCAGGGTGGCGGTATCGGCGATCACGGCCTGCGGCTGGTAGAAGGCGCCGATCATGTTCTTGCCGAGCGGATGGTTGATGCCGGTCTTGCCGCCCACCGAGGAATCGACCTGCGACAGCAAGGTCGTGGGCACTTGCACGAAGGGCACGCCGCGCATGTAGGAGGCCGCCGCAAAGCCGGTCAGGTCGCCGATCACGCCACCGCCCAGGGCGATGAGGGTGGTCTTGCGGTCGCACTTGTCGGCCAGCAGACGATCGAAGATCTTCATCAGGCTGGCCCAGTTCTTCTCTTCCTCGCCATCGGGCAGCACGATCTCGGTGACCTGCTTGCCGGCCGCGCGCAGCGCTTGCGCCACCTTGTCGAGGTAGAGCGGGCCGACCTTGTCATTGGTGACGATGGCCACGCGCTTGCCCTTGACGTATTGCGGCAAAAGCGTGGCGTCATCCAGCAGGCCGCGGCCGATGTGGATGGGATAGCTGCGTTCGCCCAGGTCGACGTTGAGGGTCAGCGAAGCGATCGTGGTAGCGGCGGGAGCGGTGTTCTGGTTCATGCTGCGAAGATTCGGTTCGGTGCTGGCGGCACCATGGAAGATCTGGGTGGAATGACTGCGTGACAGCGTGGTGCTGCCGTCCGCGCCTTGCGTCAGGACCGCGCTGTGACTCTCGAATACGACGGTTTCGTCAGGTTCCGGTTCGGCCAGCCAGGAACCGTCCTTGGGCGAGAGTTCCAGATGGCTGATGATGGTCTGCACCAGGAATTGCACGTTGGGCCGGTTGGTCTCGACAACGAAATCGGCCACTTCGCGATACAGCGGATCGCGCTGGCGCGACAGCTCTTCGAGCTTGCGGCGCGGATCGGCGGTCTGCAGCAGCGGGCGGTTCTTGTCGCGGCCGGTACGTTGCAGGATCTGGTTGATGCTGGCGCGCAGGTAGACGACGGTACCGCCCTTTTTGAGGTTCTCGCGATTCTCGGCACGCAGGACGGCACCGCCGCCGGTGGCCAGCACGATGTCGGGCTGGGCTGCGAGCTCGCGGATGATCTCGGCTTCGCGGCGACGGAAGTTCTCCTCGCCCTCGATCTCGAAGATCACCGGGATGGTGGCACCGGTCCGCGCTTCGATCTCGTGGTCCGAATCGACGAAGCGCTTGTTCAGCTTTTTGGCCAGGGCCCGGCCTATGGTGGTCTTGCCGGCTCCCATCAGGCCGACAAGGAAAATGCTTCCCGTCATATCTAAGAATTCTGCGCTTTGCGCTACTGGCCAATGTCATGGCGCCGCACGTCTGCCGGCACGGTCGCCTGCCGCCCGGTGGACGGCTGTGTTGCCCGCCGCTGGCGGGCTTGCGCCCGGCGCAGCGGGCCTGGAACAGCGATTTTACCGTTCTTTGGCCCGCCACCGGGGAAAAATCCCGTGGCCGGGGCCTTCCGGCTCAATACGGGCGCGGCCCGGCGACGATGCGCGGGGTCAGGAAGATCAGCAGCTCGGTCTTGTCCCGCACCTTGCTCTGGCTGCGGAACAGCGCCCCCAGCACCGGGAGGTCGCCCAGCAGCGGTACCCGCGTCTCGTGGTCGTTGTCGGTCTGGGTGTAGATGCCGCCGATGACCACCGTGCCGCCATCCTCGACCTGGACCTTGGTCTTGATGTGCTTGGTGTTGATGGCCAGCCCGCCCGGCGTGACGCTGCCCCGGCTGTCCTTGTTGACGTCCACGTCGAGGATCACGTTGCCGTCCGGGGTGATCTGGGGCGTGACCTCCAGCTTGAGGTTGGCCTTCTTGAAGGCGGTGGCGGTGCTGCCATTGCCGGCAGATTGCTGGTAGGGAATTTCTTCGCCCTGCTCGATCAGCGCAGCCTGCTGGTCGGCCGTGATCAGGCGCGGGCTGGAGACGATCTTGCCACGCCCGTCGGCTTCCAGTGCCGAGAGTTCGACGTTGAGGAAGCGCCGGGCAGCGGCATTGAAGAGAGTGAAGGCGAAGCTGCCCGGGGCTGCGCCGCTGAGGCCATCGGCGCGCAGGTTCAGGGCCGGTTCGCGCAGGGTGAGATCGGGCGTGGCCGGCGTCTGGCCACTCTGTTCAGCGATGGCCGCATAGCCGTTGCCGACGGCGGCGCCGCGTGTGGTGGCGGCCAATCCCAGCTTGACGCCGAGATTGCGCGAAAAGCTGTCGTCGGCCTCGACGATGCGGGCTTCGATGAGCACCTGGCGCGAGGCCACGTCGATGCGCTCGATCAGCTTGCGTACATTGGCCAGCACGGCCAGCGTGTCGGTGACCAGCAACTGGTTGGTGTGGCTGTCGATCATGGCGCTGCCACGGCGCGACAGCAGGGCATTGCGGCGATTGGCCTGGGTGCTGCCGTCTTCGCCGATGCCCAGCGCCTTGCGCAGGGTGTCGGCGCGCTGGTAATTGAGCTGGAAGCTCTCGGCGTGCAAGGGTTCGAGGTCGGCGATCATGGCCTTCTGCTCCAGCTCCAGACGCTCGCGCGCCAGCATCTCGTCGCGCGGCGCGATCCACAGCACTTCGCCATGGCGGCGCATTTCCAGCCCCCTGGCCTGCAGGATCAGGTCCAGCACCTGTTCCCAGGGCAGGTCCTTCAGGCGCAGGCTCAGCTGGCCCGCGACCGTATCGCTGGCCACGATGTTGACGCCGCTGTGCTCGGCCAGCACTTGCAGGGCGGTACGCACCTCGATGTTCTGGAAGTTCAGCGACAGCCGGGGGCCGCCGTAGGTCTTGCCTTCCTGCAAGCCGGCCGCCGCAATCCCGGTCAGAGCCGATTTGACCGGCACGACATCAATCATCAGCCGGCGTTTGCTCTGATAGGCCTGGTAGCGCCACTGGCCCTGCATCTCCAGGACCAGACGCGCGCCGTCCTGATGGCCGTAAGCACGGTATTGCAGGACCGGCGTGCCCATCTGTCCGGTCTCGACCAGCCGCCGCAGGGCCAGCGGGACGGTCGCACTGGCGATGTCGACGACCAGGCGTCCTCCCAGCTGGCGTACCTGTACGGTATGTGCGTGGCTGCCCATGTCCACTGCCAGGTGCGCCTCGCCCTGTGGGCCGCGGCGCAAGTCGATCGCTTGCAGCGCAACGGGATCGGAGGGCGGCTGCAGCGTCAGGTCCACCAGCAGGCGATCTTCTTCGGCGCGCAGTTGGTAGATGGCGGCATGCTTGAGCAGCACCTGCAGGCGCAGGCGGTCATCATCTTCGGCGAGCTGGATGCGCTTGACCAGGCCGCTGCCGCTCAGGGACCGCGCAAGTGTTGCCGCAGCCGTGCTCCGGGGCAGGTCGAGGACCAACTGCGGCGGCTCGATCAACAGGAAGTTCTGGACCAGTGCCGGGTCCACCGGTGCCTGCAACTGCAGTTCCAGGGTCGTACCGTCTGCACGGGGATGGAGATGGATGGCCAGCAGGCGGTTTTCCGCCAAGGCAGCGTGGCTGGCCAGCAGGGCCAGCAGAAACAGGATCATTTTCATGGCGACATTCCGGGACGGATCAGGCGGCGACGTGTGTTGCGCTGTGAAGTTCGCGCCGGGACTTTGCGCGCAGGAGCGATGGCCATCGGGCTGGCAGCGGGGAGGGTGGTCATGGCAATGGTCTGTCGAGCAGCGTCGTCCTGGCCGATGTCTAGGGCGTCTTCGCGTACCGCCAGGACACGGCCGAGGCCGCCAGGCAGCGTATCCCCGGTTTGCAACTGCCTGGTGCTGCCCTCCAGTTCAGCGATGGCGATCCACTCCTGGTCACGGCGCAGCGTACCCAGCAGGCGCAGGACGGGCGTCGGGAGCGGGGCAATCGGGGCGGCGGCCGGGACCGGACTGTTTTCTTCATCCTCCTCATCTTGCGCGCGAACCCGCGAGGCGGCCGGTCGCGTCGGACTGGCGGGTGCAAGCGCGCCGAGCTGGAAGGGATCGGGCAACTCGCTGTCCTCGCCGGGGAGGCTGTCTCCCGTAGTCGCGTCGGAGAGGGCGGCAGCAGGAAGGGGCAGGGTGGACGAGGGCCGGGCTTGCGCGATCCAGGTCCGTGTGGCCTGGACTTCATCGGGATGGTCGAGCGCCATCGTTGCGCTCATCACCAGGCCTGCCAGCAAGACCGGCAGCGCTGCCAGCCAGAGCGGGCTCATGGCGCGCTCTCCTTCGTCCCGATGTCGGACAGGCTCGCCGTCACCAGTGCGCTCACGGAGGCATTCATCTGCAACTCGCGCTGCCCGTCCTGTTCGACGACATTGACATCGAGCCGCTCGACGATCACCGGCAAGGGCAGGCTGCTGACCAGTTCCACAAAGCGCAGCAGGCCGGCATGAGTGCCGCGCAGCACGATGGCCGCGGCCAGCTTGCCGCTCAATGGCTTGAAGGAGGACAGCGTCAGCCCGCATTCACTGGCGCGGCGGGCCAGCTTGGCTTGCAGCAGCTCCGGCTGCAGCTGCTCGGTCGGCCACAACTGGCTCTGCTGTGCGGCCAGCTGTACCGCCAGCGCCCGTTCGCGTGATTGCAGGGCAGGAAGTTGCGCCTGCTGGGTCAATGCCGCCTGGTATTGCACGCGCAGATCCTGCTGTCGCTGGCGCGCGGACCGCCGTGCCTCATCCAGTTCGCTCACGGCCAGCAGCAGGCCACTGCCGGCACACGCCAGCAGTGCCAGCAAACACAAGGCCAGCCGGGGCAGCAACGGCCAGTGCGCGGGATGGGTCTGCCAGCGCGACTGGTTCACGGTGCGGCCACCTTGGCTGCGGTCGCGGGGGCGGGCGACGTACCCGTCTGCAAGGCGGGCAGGGGGATGGCCAGGATGAAGGCATAGGCACCGTCTTCGACGTGCATGTCATGCAGGGTGGCCCCCTCCAGGCCGGCCGCACCCAGCGCGGCGGTGAAGTCGCGGACTTCCTGGGCGCTGGCCGCCTGGCCGCGCAATTCGCCGCGATCGCCTTGCAGCAACAGGCGGTGCAGGCGGATCTTGCCCGCGCTTGCCTGCGCCGCTTGGGCGGCAGCCCGCAGCAATTGCGCCGACTGCTGGCGGCGTTTGCCGAGCTGCTGGTGTGCCGTGATCTGCTTTTCCAGCGCGGCGATCTGGCTGCGCAACTCGGCCGTTTGCCTGGCCTGGGGGGCCAGGGTGTGCAACTCGCCGGTCAACAGCACATTGGCTTTTTCCAGTGAGGCCGTGTGCAAGGAAACGCGCCAGCCGGGGAAGGCCGCCAGCGCGATGCCCAGCAGCAGGAAGAAGACCAGCACCCGATAGAAATTCCGTTCCCGCGTGCGCCGCCGCTGTGCCGGTGACTGAGAGAAATCCATGTCGCATCTCATGCCAGTCCCTCCCAGGCCAGGGCCAGTGCCAGCTGGTAGTCCGGCGGCATCAGCGCCGCGATCTGCGGCGTCAGCACCAGCGAGGAGGGAGGCGCGGCCACCCGGGCCTCCAGCCCCGCGTACTTGACGAAGGCTCGGGCAATCGTGCCGAGGGCCGGATGGTCGCCACTCAGGAGCAGGCGACGCGGCAGGGGTTTCAGCAAGGGCGCGGCGTGCGCCAGCAGGGCCAGGTGCCCGCCGCGGGCGCTGACCTCCGGCAAGGCGTGGCTGGGACCCTCGCCGTGCAGCAGCCAGCGGGCGCTGCGATCCAGGCGCAGCACGGCGGTCTCGCCGGGAAGCCGGTCGTCGCGCAGCCAGGCGGCCAGGCACAGGTCTTCCGGTGCCAGGGTGACCAGCGGCCGGCCCACCGCTGCAGCCAGCGACAGGCGGTCTTCGATGATGAGCCGGGAGGCG
This sequence comes from Herbaspirillum huttiense, assembly GCF_004367745.1. Lineage (GTDB taxonomy): Bacteria > Pseudomonadota > Gammaproteobacteria > Burkholderiales > Burkholderiaceae_D > Herbaspirillum > Herbaspirillum huttiense. The sequence goes on along the minus strand of NZ_CP037993.1, from coordinate 4,837,277 downwards.
GCCACCGCCAGTACCTGCTGGTCCGAGGGCGAGCCCGGCGGCGGACCCAGTTCACGGTAGTCCATGGCGTGATCGTCAGCGGCGATGCCGTGGGCCGCGAGTTCGGATTGCACTTGCCGCCAGCGTTGTACCGGGTGACTGTCAGCCGGCAGCACGAGTCGGCGTCCGGTGAGGCCTTGCACCGGGACCGCCAGCGCCAGGGCGGCACCCTGGCAGCCGGCCTCATCCAGCAGGGAGCGGCAGATCAGGGTCAAGGCCTCGAAGTCGGTGATCTGTCCGTCCCGGCAGATCACTCCGCCGGTGAGCCGCTGCGTCAGCTTCAACAACTGCGCGCGGCGGCCGCTACGGCGCAGCAGCGCCAGCCGCACACGGTCGGTCGCGATGTCGAGGCCTGCGCACAGGCGCGGGGTGCCGAGGCCGAAAAAGAGGGGTAAGCCTGTCATATGCCGTTCTCATGCGGAGGGAAACCCCGGATTCTCCGGTCTGCGCGGCCAGGCGGGAATCGCTGAAACTTGAGGAATGCCCGTCAATTTGCAGCAATTTGCACTCAATGCCGCACTTCCCCGCTCTCACTCCGGAACCGGCCTCCTGCCCTTTGGTCTATTTGCAACACCCGGCCGCGCGGCGGCTCAGGGCGAGCCGCTATAATGCGGGCTTGTTTCTTCCACTCCGGCTCTGGCCTGCTGCTTCGGCCTGCTTTAACGCTTAATTCGAATGTCTTCATCTTCCAACGGCGGCGATCAACCCAAACCGGCATCGGCGGATGCCCCCGCAGAAAAAGCGCCCCGCAAGCGCATGCACTGGTCGCTGCGCATCCTCCTGGGTTTGTTCGGTACCGTGCTGGGCCTGGTGGTGATGGTGCTGCTGGGCGTGACCTTCATCGTCGCCCTGACCTATCCCAAGCTGCCCGACCTCGATACGCTGACCGACTATCGCCCCAAGATCCCGCTGCGCATCTTCTCCGCCGATGGCGTGCTGATCGGCGAATTCGGCGAGGAGCGCCGCAACCTGGTCCACTTCAAGGACATCCCGGACATCATGAAGAAGGCCGTGCTGGCCATCGAGGATGACCGTTTCTACGAACACGGTGGTGTCGACTACCAGGGTATCGCCCGCGCCACCTTCTCCAACCTGTCCGGCGGCGGCGGCGGTGCTTCCACCATCACGCAGCAGGTGGCGCGCAACTTCTTCCTGACCAGCAACGAGCCGACCTTCCTGCAGAAGGCCACGCGCAAGTTCTTCTACGAGATCCCGCTGGCCTGGAAAATCGAGAACAACCTCACCAAGGACCAGATCCTTGAGGTCTACATGAACCAGATCTATCTGGGCCAGCGCGCCTATGGCTTCGCCTCGGCCGCCCAGATCTATTTCGGCAAGCAACTGAAGGACCTCACCATCGCCGAAGCAGCCATGCTGGCCGGGCTGCCCAAGGCCCCCTCGGCCTACAACCCGGTGGTCAATCCCAAGCGCGCGCACGCCCGCCAGCAGTACATCCTGCTGCGCATGCGGCAGCTGGGCTACATCACCGAGGCCCAGTATCAGGAAGCCAAGGATGAGGAACTGCGCGTCAAGGGCGACAGCTCGGCCTTTGGCATGCACGCCGAATACGTGGCCGAAATGGCGCGCCAGCTGGTCTATGCGCAATACAAGGACGAGACCTACACGCGCGGCCTGAACGTCTTCACCACCATCACCAAGGCCGACCAGGACGCCGCCTACATCGCCCTGCGCCGCGGCATCATCGACTATGAGCGCCGCCATGGCTATCGCGGTCCGGAAGGCTACATGGAGCTGCCGGAGAAGGCCACCAAGGAAGTGGTGGAAGATGCGGTCGAAGTGGAACTGGCCGACCATCCCGACTCCGACGACATGGTCGCCGCCGTGGTGCTGGAGGCCAAGCCCAAGGAAATCACCGCCATGCTCTCGACCGGCGAAGAGATCAGCATCTCCGGTGCCGGCCTGGGCTTCGGTGCCAACCTGCTGTCGGACAAGGCACCGCCGCAGAAGAAGATCCGCCGTGGCGCCATCATCCGCGTGTTCCAGGATGGCAACAGCTGGATCATCACCCAGATGCCGGAAGTGGAATCGGCCTTCGTCTCGGTGAACTCGCGCGATGGCGCGATCCGCTCGCTGGTCGGCGGCTTCGACTTCAACCGCAACAAGTTCAACCACGTCACGCAGGCGTGGCGCCAGCCAGGTTCGTCGTTCAAGCCCTTCATCTATTCGTCTTCGCTGGAAAAGGGCCTGTCGCCGGCCACCATCATCAATGATGCGCCGCTGACCTTCACCCAGACCGGTGGCCAGGTGTGGCAGCCGAAGAACTACGGCGGCAAGTTCGAAGGCCCGATCTCGATGCGCCGCGCCTTGCAGAAGTCGATCAACCTGGTGTCCATCCGCATCCTGGAGCGCGTCGGCGTGAAGTATGCGCAGGAATACATCACCCGCTTCGGTTTCGATGCCGACAAGAACCCGCCCTACCTGACCCTGGCGCTGGGCGCGGGCAACGTCACGCCGCTGCAGATGGTGGGCGCGTATTCGGTGTTTGCCAACGGCGGCTACAAGATCAATCCCTACCTGATCACCAAGGTCACCGACAGCAACGGCGAAGTCCTCTCGCAGGCCAAGCCGGCTACCGCCGAGGATGAATCCAATCGCGTCATCGATGCCCGCAATGCCTTCATCATGGACAGCATGCTGCGCGACGTGGTACGCCATGGCACCGCCGTCAAGGCCTTGTCGCTGAAGCGCACCGACCTGGCCGGCAAGACCGGTACCACCAACGATTCCATGGATGCCTGGTTCGCCGGCTATCAACCGGGCCTGACCGCGATCGCGTGGATTGGCTATGACCAGCCCAAGAGCCTGGGCGACCGCGAAACCGGTGGCGGCCTGGCCCTGCCGGTGTGGATCAGCTACATGTCCAAGGCGCTCAAGGATGTGCCCAACGTGGACCGCAAGGTACCGGATGGCGTGATCGAATCGGGCGGCGAGTACTACTATGCCGAGTTCCCGCCCAGCGCCATGGTGCGTGACTTGGGCATGGGCGATCGCGGTGGACTGACGCCGGAAGAAGAAAAAGCCAAGACGCAGATGAAGAACGAGCTGTTCTGATTTCTGATTTTCGATGAACGGATCAAAAAATATAAACGATTTATATCATTTAAATTTTTTCCGTTGATCGCCGCTTCAAACGAAAACCGCCTGTTGCAAGACAGGCGGTTTTTTTCATGGCCATCGGTATGCGGCAGGCCAGCTTACTCCTTGCCCGACACCACATGACTGATGCTGCGCATGGCCAGCATGGTCAGCACTTCATCCTGCTCCGTGCCGTAGTCGCTGAGTTTGACGATGACCGTGCGCGTGGCCGGGTTGACGTAGATGTACTGGCCGAACACGCCGATGGCCGAGAAGTCGCGGTCATTGGCATTGCCCGGCGGGATCCACCAGCCATCGCGATAATCCAGCGCATTGCCGTTGTTGACCGGCTGACGCGGCTCGGCGGCCCAGGCCGGGCTGACGATCTGCTGCTCGCCGATGCGGCCGCCATGCAGATAGAGCAAACCGAGGCGGGCGAAGTCGCGCGCCGTGGTATTGAGGCAGCAGAAGGCCTTCTCCACGCCATGCTGGCGGCTGTCCACGCTCCAGCTGGCGTCCTGCTCCATCCCCAGCGGCTCCCACAGCGCCTGCTGGGCGAAGTCGGACAGGCGCATGCCGGTGGCGCGCGCCAGCACCCGCGACAGGATCAGCGTATCGACGCTGCGATATTCGAAGCGAGAACCCGGTGCAAAGCGCAAACCACTGCGGCGGGCGATGAAACGCTGCAGGTCGGTGCTGACGAACATGCGCACCACCGGCGAGGCGAGCGACCCGCCGTAGTTTTCATCGACATCGATGCCGGAGCGCATGTCCAGCAACTGGCCGATGGTGATGTTGGCGTAAGCCGGGGAAATCTCATCGGGTTTCAGATAGCGGCCAATGGGATCATTGAGCGATCGGATCTTGCCCTGTTTCAGCGCCACACCGGTCAGCGCCGAGACGAAGGACTTGGCCACCGAGAAGGAAGTGAAGCGCGAATTGGCATCGTAGCCATCGATGTAGCGCTCATAGACCACGCTGCCATCCTGGATCACCACAAAGGCGTGCGCCGCCGTGCCCTTGATGAAATCGATCAGCGGCAGGCGCTTGCCGTCTTTCCAGGGCACATCAATGTTGAGCGGGCGCAGCGCGGTGGGCAGCGGCTGTGGATGCGAGGATCGTGCAATCGGGTTGTCCTCGAATACCTTGAAGCTCTGGCTGCGCGGGGTCAGGTCGAATTGCAGGTCGACCAGCGCGGGCAGGCTGGGCAGGTCGGCGATGCGGCGGCCGATCTCGGCGCTGGCCAGCAGCACCAGCAAGGCGGCGGCGCTGCGGGCGAGCAGAAGGGTGGTGCGGGCTTGGGGCATGAGGCTCGCTCTTGGAATGGTGAGCCTATTGTGCCCGATTACCTGGCGCTTTTGCGTGCCGCGTACTGTTGATAGCCACGGGCGCGCAGTTCGCAGGCCGGGCACTTGCCGCAGCCATGGCCCCAGTCATGCAGCTGGCCGCGTTCGCCCAGGTAGCAGGTGTGGGTGTCGGCGCGGATCAGGTCCACCAGCGCGCTACCGCCCAGCGATTCGGCCAGGGACCAGGTCTCGGCCTTGTCGATCCACATCAGCGGGGTTTCCACCTTCAGTTGCGTGGCCATGCCCAGGTTGAGCGCCACTTGCAGCGCCTTCATGGTGTCGTCGCGGCAATCGGGATAACCGGAAAAATCGGTCTCGCACATGCCGCCGACCAGCACGTTCAAGCCACGGCGATAAGCCAGCGTGGCGGCCACGGTCATGAACAGCAGGTTGCGGCCGGGCACGAAGGTATTGGGCAGGCCGTTGTCCTGCATGGCGATGGCGACATCGCGTGTCAAGGCCGTGTCGGAAATCTTGCCGATCAGCGACAGGTCGATCATGTGATCCTCGCCCAGGCGCGCTTGCCATTCGGGCGAGAAGGCCTTCATCTTTTCCAGCAGGGCCGGACGCACTTCCAGTTCGATGGCATGGCGCTGGCCGTAGTCGAAGCCGATGGTCTCCACCCGTTGATAGCGGGACAGCGCCCAGGCCAGGCAGGTGGTGGAATCCTGGCCGCCGGAGAAGAGCACCAGGGCGCTCTGGGTGCTGAGGGTCGGGGCGATGGCGGGAGTGGCGGGAATGGCGGACATGGTCGGGCTCAACAAGTAATCGGAATCGGGGGAATCAGGCGCGTGATGGGGGCGAAAAACGCACGCGGGGCCAGGCGGCATCGCTGCCGGCCTGGCCCCGCGCCTGCAATAGCGGCAAGCTTAGTTGGTTTTCTTGACCGAATCCAGCACCTGCTCGATATAGTCGCCATTGGGATCGGTGAACTTCAGGCGCACCGGATACCACTCCATCTTCGGTGCCAGCCAGATGTCGAGTTTCTGGGCCTGGTCGTCCGGGGGCGGATTGCGGAACAGGTGCAGCGCTTCGGTCTCGCCCTGGGCGGTCTTGATCTTTTCGCGGCCAACCACCTTGAAGGTCCACTGCTCGGCATCACGCGGACCGGCCACGAAGAAATTCCACTCCGAACCCGGCTTCATCTTGGCGGCATTGGCGCGGGCAATCGCCACGAACTGCCAGGTGATGCCGGTGCGGTCCTGCTCGCCCCCCTGCAGCGGGAAGCTCTCGGCCGATTCGGTGAAGGTGATCTTGTTCTGTTCGCGATTGAAGGTGGTGGTGGTCGGTTCGCGGCGCATGCGCTTTTCGACGAAACGCGACGGGGCCAGGCCGTAGGCGTCGATGCTGCCTTCACTGCTGGTTTCCAGGATCTTGCCCAGCAGCATGGCGCGGGTTTCGGTGTTGACGCTGTAGGCGGTCTTGCTCTGCGTCCACTTGACCAGGCCTTCCCCCTTCAGATCGAGGCCGCTTTGCTTGGCGGTGATGGCGTAATGCAGCTCGGCCGAAGGCGGCAGGTTGAAGGGGCGCTTGTCCACCGGATGCGGACCGTCGGCGGCCAGAGCGGGCGCACTGGCGATCAGGGCGGCCAGCGGCAGCGCAACGAGGGTGGTTTTGAGGCGATATGAAAGAAATGTCATGGCGAGCTCTTCGTGTTGGTCTCTGTGGGGCTCGGCGATGAGGCAATGCCGAGCCATATGAAGGAATACGACCAAAATGCCGGAGGGCGGTTCTGCCGTCCGGGCGCGTAATTGTGCGCAATTGTTTCCGATTTTGACAGGCCTTGCAGGATCTGGTCTTACTGGTCCACCGGTTTGAGGCCCGACAGGTCCAGTTGGGTGTAGTCGCCATTGGGCCGCAGGTCGGTATAGCGCACCCGCACCGGATACCACTCATGCTGCGGGGCCAGCCAGATATCGACGCGGTCGTCATAGGAGCCGGGCTTGGGCTGGCGCACCACATGCCAGGTCTGGACGGTGCCGACGGGCAGCGTCAGGCTTTCCTGGCCCAACACCTGCACGCGCCAGATTTCGCCATCGCGCACGCCGGCCACGAACAGGTCGATCACTGCGCCCGGCTGGAGCTGGCCCGGATCGCCCCGGCCGATGGCGGCCAGTTGCCAGATCAGGCTGGCGCGGTCCTGCTCGCCGCCCCGGCGCGGGTAGCTGGTGGTGGAGGCGGAAAAGCTGACGACGTTGCGTTCGCGATTGAAATGGGTGTTGGTGGCCGACTTGAAGCCCTTCTGTTCCGTGTAGAGCTCGGGCGACACGCCCCAGGCATCAAGCTCGCCCACGCTGGTGAAATTGAGAAGCGTGAAGAACAGCGCCTTGGCCTTGCCTTCCACCTTGTAGTGATCGCCCTCGTTGTGCCAGGCGATGCTGCCACGGCCGTAGGCCGGCTGCTGGTCCTTGGTACCGGTGACGTCGTATTCCAGCAGCACGCTGGGCGGGGCGCTGGTCTGGTATTGCTTGCCGGTGGCGGCCTCGGGCACATCGCCGCTGCCGGTCGCGGTGCTGGCGGTGCCGCTGCCCTGTCCGCTGCCTGGCGAGGCCGGGCCGGCAGTTTGCGCAGGGGAGGGCGCAGCTGCCGTTTGCGGCGCTTCCGGGGCAGGCGTGGTGATGCGTTCCACGGTCTCGCGGATAGGCTCGTCTGGCGGTTCGACGGAGGGCTCGGGTGCGCGCCGTGGCTGTGGTGCCGGGCGACTGGCGGGAGTGGACGATTTGGCCGTCTTCGGTGGTACCGGTTTGGGTGTTGGCAGTGCCACCGGCTGCTCCGGCGGCGGCACCGGGCGCAGTTCCACCGTGATGGCCTGTTCCTGCGTCTGGGCCGGCATCACGATCTGGCGCCGGCCCCAGTCCACCAGCGCGGCGTGCAGTGCCAGGCTCGATGCAATCAGGATCAACAGGCGCGGCCAGCGCCGGGTGGGACGGGAAACTTCGCTCATGCCCGCCAGTGTATCGGATCATGCAAGGAGCGTCGTGGGGGCGCAGGGCAAAGGAGGGCCATTTCAAACAACGTACAATGCGGGTTTTGCCGCTGTCTCTTGCAGAATCGATGAACCTGTCCCTGTCTTCCCGCCTGCCCCTGCGCATGTTCCCGGCCGCCCTGCTGGCGCTGGCCGCCGTTTCCACCCCTGTTTGCAGCGTTGCCGCGCCCTTGCCGCCGGTGCGCATCGGCATGATCGATGGCCTCTCCGGTCCCTTCGCCAATGCCGGTGAAGCGGTGGTGCGCAACATCAGCTACGCCATCGAGCGCGTCAATGCGCGCGGCGGCGTGAATCTGCCCGACGGCAAGCACCTGCTGCAGCTCTCCACCTTCGACAACAAGCTGGGCGTGGAGGATTCGCTGGTGCAGTTCCGCCAGTTGACCGACGAGCGCATCCCCTTCCTGATCGAGGGCAACAGCTCGGCCGTGGCTGCGGCCTTGATCGATGCGGTCAACAAGCACAACCAGCGCGAGCCCGACCGGCGCGTGTTGTTCCTGAATTATTCGGCGGTCGATCCTACGCTGACCAACGAGAAATGCAGCTTCTGGCATTTCCGTTTCGATGCCAGTGCCGACATGCGCATGCAGGCCCTGACCGAAGCCATCAAGGCTGATCCGGCGACCAAGAAGGTCTACCTGATCGGCCAGGATTACAGCTTCGGCCGCCAGGTCGCCAAGGCCGCGCGCGAGCAGATCACGGCCAAGCGGCCCGATATCGCCATCGTCGGCGACGAGCTGCATCCCATCGGCAAGATCAAGGATTTTGCGCCTTACATCGCCAAGATGCGCAGCGCCGGGGCCGACGCCGTCATCACCGGCAACTGGGGCAATGACCTGACGCTGCTGGTGAAGGCCGCACGCGATGCCGGCTTCAAGGCCAAGTTCTACACCTTCTATGCCAACAGCCTGGGCGCGCCTGCGGCCATTGGGGACGCGGGGGTGGGCGTGGTGCGCGCGGTGGCGGAATGGCATCCCAATGCGGGCGGCAATCCGGGCTCGCCCAGCGACGCCTACTACCAGGAATTCCGCAAGCGCTATCCGCAGCCCAAGGACGATTACCTCTACCTGCGCATGCAGGTGATGATCGACATGCTGGTCAAGGCCATCGAGAAAGCCAGGAGCACCGATCCCAAGGCGGTTGCATATGCATTGGAAGGCGCGCATTATCAGAACGCCTTCCACGAGGCGACCTTGCGGGCCGAGGATCACCAGCTGATCCAGCCGCTCTACCTGATGCAGATGCAGCGCGCCGACAGTGGCGGCATCCGCTTCGACAATGAGGGCAGCGGCTTCGGATTCCGTACCGAGCGCTTCATCCCGGCCGAGCAGACCGCACTGCCGAGCACCTGCCGGATGCAGCGCCCGCCACGCTGAGCACGACACCACAACAAGAGGAGCGATCAATGTTGAACCATGAGCAGATGCCGGGCGCAGGCTCGGTAGCCGATACCATCGATTTCATGAAGAAGATGTGGAGCAGCATGGGCGCCCCCGCCATGGCCACGCCTTCGCTGTCGGTGGAGGACATCAACAAGAAGATCAGCGACCTGAAGACCGTGGCCTCCTGGCTGGAGCTGAACCTGAACATGCTCAAGGCCACCATCCAGACCCTGGAAGTGCAGAGCGCCACGCTCTCCACCCTGCAGGCCATGAGCGAGATCATGGCGTCGCGCGGCACGCCCCAGGCCGAGGCCCCGGCGGAGGAAGAGGGCAGCGCGGCCCCGGCTTTCCCCTTCGGTTTCCCGATGTGGCCGGGAGCAGGTGCCCAGCCCGAAGAAACGCCTGAAGAAGAGGAAGAGCCTGCTTCCGTGCCTGAAGTTGCAGAGGAGCAAGCCGCTGCGCCGCAGGCCGATGCCGAGCCTGCTGCAGAAGCCGAGGGCAGTGCTCCGCCGGCGCCGGATTTCCAGTCCGCCATCGCCAATCCCAATGCCTGGTGGAATGTGTTGCAGGAGCAATTCAAGCATGCCGTCGGCAACGCCCTGGCCGGTGGCCTGGCTGAGCAGGAACCGCTGTTGAAGCCCGCCAAGCCGCCCAAGCCCGAGAAGGCCCCCAAGCGTAGCGAAAATAAGACAGTTGCCCCCAAGCCCAAGGCAGGCGTCAAAGCCAAGCCTGCTGGCGCTCCCAAGTCGGCCAAGGGGGCCAAGACGGCGCCGAAGAAGCCACCGGTCAAGAAAGCGCCCAAGCGTGCGGAAAATACGAGCGCGCCTGCCCGGACGGCTGTTGTACAATCCCGGCAAAACAAGAAGCCAGCCTCCCGCAAGCCAAATTCCCCCTGATCCTCGCCATGGCAGAGCCTGGCCCCGGGCGCAGCCGCGCCGGGTCTCTGTCATATTGCTGAAACCTGACCGTTTTAGTATGGATCGGGAAAATCTTGTTAAAATCAAACACTTAACGCATATAGGCACATACTGAGATGCTGTACCCAGAATTGTTCAAATCGCTAGAGCAGGTCCGTTGGAATATGGATAAGGATATTCCCTGGGACAAGTTCGACGCTTCCTTGCTCACCGACGAACAGGCGCAGACCATCCGCATGAACGCCATCACGGAATGGTCGGCCCTGCCGGCTACCGAGATGTTCCTGCGCGACAATCGCGGGGACAGCGATTTCTCGGCATTCATGTCGGTATGGTTCTTCGAGGAACAGAAGCACTCGCTGGTGCTGATGGAATACCTGCGCCGCTTCCGCCCGGACCTGTGCCCGACCGAAGAAGAACTGCACAACGTGCGCTTCGAGTTCGATCCCGCCCCGCCGCTGGAAACCCTGATGCTGCACTTCTGCGGCGAGATCCGCCTGAACCACTGGTACCGCTGTGCCGCCGACTGGCACACCGAGCCGGTCATCAAGCAGATCTACAAGATCATCAGCCAGGACGAAGCCCGCCACGGCGGCGCCTACCTGCGCTACATGAAGAAGGCTCTGAACGAAGTGGGCGACAAGGCCCGTGCCGCCTTCGCCAAGATCGGCGTGTTGATGGCCTCGGCGCGCCGCACCGAGAAGCCGCTGCACCCGACCAACCTGCACGTGAACCAGGCGCTGTTCCCCAACGACACCGTCCAGAGCCGCCTGCCGGATCCGGAATGGCTGGAGCGCTGGCTGGACAACCAGATCAAGTTCGACGGCGAGTGGGAAAAGAAGGTCGTGGACCGCATCCTGCACAACATGTCGCTGCTGTTTGAACGTACCTTCAGCAACGTGCAGGAACTGAACCGCTACCGCAAGGAAGTGACCCAGCGCATCCTGCCGCCGGGTACGGCGGCCGCCTGACAGGGAAAAATCCTTCACAGGCAGCAAGGCAGTACAATCACGAAAGCCGCAACCCAGGTTGCGGCTTTTTTCATCCTGCAATCAGCAATCAATCACCCGCTCACCCGAACCGATCCCGATCAAGATGGCCGACTTCGAATCCAAACTCTGCACCCGCGACGAACTCCAGCAGCGCGTAGCGCAATTGCCCAAGCCGGTGGTGATGACCAATGGCGTCTTCGACATCCTGCATCGCGGCCACGTGACCTACCTGGCGCAGGCCCGTGCCCAGGGTGCTTCGCTGGTGGTGGCGGCCAATACCGATGCCTCCGTCAAGCGCCTGGGCAAGGGCGATGACCGTCCCATCAACACCTGCGAAGACCGCATGGCGGTGCTGGCGGCGCTGGAATCGGTGTCGCTGGTGGTCCCCTTCGATGAAGACACGGCGCTGGAAGCCGTGCAGCAGGCGCGGCCGGAGATCTACGTCAAGGGCGGCGACTACGACATGCACGCCATCCCCGAAGGCCAGGCCGTGGCGGCTTATGGCGGCCAGGTGCTGTCGATTGCCTTCGAACATGACCGCTCCACCACCAAGCTGCTGGCCAAGGTGCGCAAGCTGGCCGGCTGATCGCGGTACGCTGCAAACGACAAGGCCGGCAGGAGCATCGCTCGCTGCCGGCCTTGCCGTTTCAGGCTGCCCGGTGGATCAGTGGTGCATGTGGCCCTTCATGTCCTTCATGTCATCCTTGCCCGCCGCTGCCGCATTGCGGTCTTCGACGTTGAAGGTCACGTCGACCTTGCCGGCCTTCTCGAAGATCAGCGTGGCCGGCACCTTCTCGCCCGCCTGCAGCGGCTTGGACAGGCCCATCAGCATGATGTGGTAGCCATTGCCCGGCTGCATGGCGATCTTCTGGCCGGGTTTGACTTCCAGGCCACCCTCGACTTCGCGCATCTTCATGACGTTGCCTTCCATGGCCATGGTGTGGATTTCACCCGACTTGGCCACCGGCGAGGACACGCCCACCAGGCGATCCGGTGCGCTGCCCTTGTTCTCGATGCTCACGTAGGCACCGGCGGCCGGCTGGCCGGGAACCGTCGCGCGGGCGTAGGGATGGCCGATTTCCAGCTGGCCCAGCTTGTATTCATGGGCCTGCGACAGCGGAGCGGCAGCCAGCAGGGCGGAGGTGATGGCCAGGGTGGCCAGCTTTTGGACGAAATGCTTCATATCAGTGATTCCTGGTTGTCTTGTTCATGTCTGGAATGCGGGCGCGCGGCCTGCATGGGTGGGCGCAAAGACCCGGGGGACGGCGGGTTCAGGCCGGTGGCGCACGGGCCCGGGGCGAACCCGGTGCCAGGCTGAGCGGACGCAGGCGTAGCGCGGTGCCGGCCAGCGGATAGCTGATGCCCGGCAGGACCGTGGTATCGAAGGAAGCATCCGGTGCCGGCGTGGCCGCCTGTGTGCCGCAACAGAGCGGGCAATGGCTGGCCGCCAGATGCGCCGGTGCATTGCCGGAAGCGCCGCCGCCCACGCTGCAGATGGCCATGGCCGGACTGTCGCGGAGGGTGCGCGCGGCGGCCTGCTGCCACCAGGGCGCGGCCACCATCGCCAGCAGCAGCGCCAGGCTGGTCCACACTTGCAGGCGCAGCCAGGGGCGGCGCAAGGCAAGTCGTGTGGAGGAGGGGCGCAGGCGGGAAGACATGGGGCCTGATTATAGCGCCCGTGTCCCATTTTGCCCGGCACGCTGCTTGATCCCGATCAGGGGATGCCCCGCAATGCGAGCCGCCCGGCCCGCCTGCCAGCGCGGGCGACGGCGGGCCTTCATGCAAATTGATTGTTGACAGGCGCTAGGCTAGACTTAGCGTCTTTTCGGGTTTTTGGGTTTTCGTTCACATTTTTCCAAGGGAGACTGCATGTCCTACACCAACAAGCTGACACTGCGCGCGATGGTCGCCGCCCTGTCCCTGGCTGCCGTCTGCGCAGCCCCGGCCATGGCTGCAGACAAATCGGTTGCCGTGACCGCCATCGTCGAACACCCGGCCCTGGACGCCGTGCGTGACGGCGTGAAGGACGAGCTGAAGGAAGAAGGCTTTGAAGCCGGCAAGAACCTGAAGTGGGAATACCAGAGCGCCCAGGGCAACACCGGCACCGCCGCCCAGATCGCCCGCAAGTTCGTCGGCGACAAGCCCGACGTCATCGTGGCCATCGCCACCCCCTCGGCCCAAGCCCTGGTATCGGCCACCAAGAGCATCCCGGTGGTCTATTCCGGCGTGACCGATCCGGTGGCCGCGCAACTGGTGAAGGACTGGAAAGCCTCCGGCACCAACGTCACGGGCGTGTCCGACCTGCTGGAACTGGACAAGCAAATCGACCTGATCAAGCGCGTGGTGCCCAACGCCAAGCGCGTGGGCATGGTCTACAACCCGGGCGAAGCCAACTCCGCCGTGGTGGTCAAGGCCCTGAAGGAACTGCTGGCCAAGTCCAACATGACCCTGGTGGAAGCCGCTGCGCCCCGTTCGGTGGACGTCGGTTCGGCCGCCAAGAGCCTGATCGGCAAGGTCGACGTGATTTACACCAACACCGACAACAACGTGGTGTCGGCCTATGAAGCGCTGGTCAAGGTCGGCAACGACGCCAAGATCCCGCTGGTGGCCTCCGACACCGACAGCGTCAAGCGTGGCGCCATCGCTGCCCTGGGCGTGAACTACTACGACCTGGGCCGCCAGACCGGCAAGGTCGTCGGCCGCATCCTCAAGGGTGAAAAGCCGGGCGACATCGCCTCGGCCACCAGCAGCAAGCTGGAACTGTTCGTCAACACCGCCGCCGCCCAGAAGCAGGGCGTGACCCTGTCGCCGGAACTGGTGAGCTCGGCCAAGACTGTCATCAAGCAATAAACCAGGTATCGCCTGAAGATCCCGCTGCCATGCGGGATCTTCCGTATCTGGCCGCAACAACGCAATAACGCAACAACGCAGCAAGATCTGCCCATACGCATAACGGGCCCGGTCGAGAGGAACGCCGAGGCCTGACCACCATGAACGAGGAGAGGACCATGTTTGCAGTATCGAAGTCATTGCGCGCCATCGCCGGCGCGCTCGCCCTGAGCGCCATCTGCGCGTCGGCCCTGGCCGCCGAAAAGGTGGTGGCCATCACCTCCTTCGTCGAACACCCGGCGCTGGACGCCGTGCGGGACGGTACCAAGGATGAACTGATCGCCGAAGGCTTCGAGCCCGGCAAGAATCTGAAGTGGGATTTCCAGAGCGCCCAGGCCAATGCCGGTACCGCCGGCCAGATCGCCAAGAAGTTCGTGGGGGACAACCCCGACGTGATCGTGGCCATCGGCACTCCCTCGGCGCAGCCGATGGTGGCCGCGACCAAGAGCATCCCCATCGTCTACTCGGCCATCGCCGATCCCATGGCCGCGCAGCTGGTCAAGGACTGGAAGCCGTCCGGCACCAACGTGACGGGCCTGTCGCACATGCTGGACCCGGTCAAGCAGGTCGAGGTCATCAAGCGCGTCGTGCCCGAGGCCAAGCGTGTGGGCGTGGTTTACAATCCGGGCGAAGCCAATTCCGTGTCGGCCCTGAACAACCTCAAGGGCGAGCTGCAGAAAGCCGGCCTGACCCTGGTGGAAGCCGCCGCGCCCCGTTCGGTGGACGTGGCACCGGCCGCCAAGAGCCTGATCGGCAAGATCGACGTGATGTACACCACCACCGACAACAACGTGGTCTCGGTCTTCGAGTCGCTGGCCAAGGTCTGCAATGACGCCAAGATCCCGCTGATCGCCTCCGACACCGGCAGCGTCAAGCGCGGTGCCGTGGCCGCCCTGGGCGTGAACTTCTACGACATGGGCCGCCAGACCGGCAAGGTCGTGGCCCGTATCCTGAAGGGCGAGAAGGCCGGCGAGATTGCCTCGTCGCCGGTCAAGAATCTTGAGCTGTACGTCAATACCTCGGCGGCGCAGAAGCAGGGCGTGACCCTGTCGCCGGAGTTTTTGAAGTCGGCCACCAAGGTCCTCAACTGAAACTGAGCATGACCGCAGTCTGATTCGTCGGCCATGCACCGCCGGCGCCGCACCACCCGTGCAGCGCCGGCGCCACGCAGAAGACATTCGGCATTGGCGTACCGCGCCGTGCCGAATGTGTTTTTTTTAGAAAGTCCTTTTTATGTCGCTGTATACCCTCCTGGGCGCCCTGGAGATCGGCCTGATCTTCAGTCTGGTGGCCCTCGGCGTGCTGATTTCCTTCCGCATCCTGGTGTTCCCTGACCTGACCGTCGACGGCAGCTTCCCGCTGGGCGGAGCGGTGGCCGCCACCATGATCGCAGCCGGTTTCAATCCCTTCCTCGCCACCTTCGTCGCGCTGCTGGCCGGTGCGCTGGCCGGTTTCATCACCGCCTGGCTGAACGTGCGCCTGAAGATCATGGACCTGCTGGCCAGTATCCTCATGATGATCGCGCTGTACTCGATCAACCTGCGCGTCATGGGTAAGCCCAACGTGCCGCTCATTTCGGAGCCGACGATCTTCACCATCCTGCAGCCGGACTCGATCCCCGATTACGTGGCCCGACCGCTGATCCTGCTGGTGGTGGTGACTGGCGCCAAGCTGCTGCTGGACTGGTTCTTCTCTTCCGAGATCGGCCTGGCCATGCGCGCCACCGGTGCCAATGCCCGCATGGCGCGTGCCCAAGGCATCGCCACCGGCCGCGCGACGCTGGCCGGCATGGCCCTGGCCAATGCCCTGGTGGCCCTGGCCGGTGCCCTGTTTGCGCAGACCCAGGGCGGTTCCGACATCTCCATGGGCATCGGTACCATCGTCATCGGCCTGGCTGCCGTCATCATCGGTGAGAACATCCTGCCGGCGCGCCGCCTGGTGTGGACCACGCTGGCGGTGATCCTGGGCGCGATCCTGTATCGCTTCTTCATTGCCCTGGCGCTCAACAGCGACTTCATCGGCTTGCAGGCGCAGGACCTGAACCTGGTGACGGCCGTGCTGGTGATGCTGGCGCTGGTGCTGCCCATGGGCAAGCGCAAACTGAAACTGCTGAGAAAGGGAGCCTGAGATGCTAAAAGCCACTGATCTCAAGATCACCTTCAATCCCGGTACTCCCATCGAGAACCCGGCCCTGCGCGGCCTCTCGCTGGAGATCCCGACCGGCCAGTTCGTGGCCGTGATCGGCTCCAACGGGGCCGGCAAGTCGACCTTCCTCAACGCCATCTCCGGTGACCTGCTGGTCGATACCGGCAAGATCGAAATCGACGGCACCGACGTCACCCGCAAGCAGGCGTGGGATCGCGCCGGCATGGTGGCGCGCGTGTTCCAGGATCCGATGGCCGGTACCTGCGAGGCGCTGACCATCGAGGAGAACATGGCGCTGGCGATGGCCCGTGGCCGCCGCCGCGGCTTCAACTTCGCCATTCGCGGCAAGATGCGCGAGCTGTTCCGCGAGAAGCTGGCCATCCTCAACCTGGGCCTGGAAAATCGCCTCACCGACCGCATCGGCTTGCTCTCGGGCGGCCAGCGCCAGGCGGTGAGTCTGTTGATGGCCTCGCTGCAGCCTTCGCGCATCCTGCTGCTGGATGAACACACGGCCGCGCTGGACCCCAAGACGGCCGCCTTCGTGCTGGAACTGACGGCCAAGATCGTCTCCGAGGCCAAGCTGACCACCATGATGGTGACCCACAGCATGCGCCAGGCGCTGGACTACGGCGATCGCACCGTGATGCTGCACCAGGGCCGCGTGGTGCTGGATGTCTCCGGTCCCGAACGCGCCGGGCTGGATGTGCCGGACCTGCTCAAGATGTTCGAGCAGACGCGCGGCGAGAAGCTCTCGGACGACGCCCTGCTGCTGGGCTGATCGGCGCAACCAACGAAAACGGCTCCCTCGGGAGCCGTTTTTTCATGGGCGCAGCGGGTTCTCAGCTGCCACCGTCATAGCCATTCTGCCGCCAGGCTTCATACACTACCACCGCCACCGTATTGGACAGGTTGATGCTGCGATTGCCCGGCCGCATCGGCAGGCGGATGCGCTGTGCCGTGGGGAAGGATTCACGCCGCTCCGGTGCCAGCCCGCGCGTTTCCGAGCCGAACACGAAGGTGTCGCCCGGACGGAAGGCCAAGCCGGCAAAGGGCGTGGACCCATGCGTGGTCATGGCGAACATGCGGGTCGCATCGAACTGCGGATCCTGGCGGCGATGGGCCAGGAACTGGTCCCAGTCCTTGTGCACCTGCATGTTGGCGTATTCGTGGTAATCCAGCCCGGCACGCCGCATCTTGGCGTCATCGAGCGGGAAGCCGAGCGGCTCCACCAGGTGCAGTTGCGCGCCGGTATTGGCGCACAGGCGGATGATGTTGCCGGTATTGGGAGGGATCTCCGGCTCGACCAGGACGACGTGGAACAAACAATTCTCCTGCTATGTAAAGGATGGCCGACCCGCTTCAGATCGGCAGGGTGCGCGCAAAGACCAGGTTGGTCACGCGCCGGGCGCCGTGCCGCTTGAGCACGATCGCCACTTCATTCAAGGTCGCGCCGGTGGTCATGACGTCGTCGACGATGCCCACATGCAGCCCGCGCACCTGGTCCATGGCCGCGAAGGGCAGGGCGAAGGCCGAACGCACGTTGCGCGCGCGAGCCCCCACCGGCAGGGCCGACTGGGCATCGGTTTCCTTCTTGCGTTCCAGCAGGCGCGGCTGCACCGGAATGTCCATCAGCTTGCCCAGCGGCCGGGCGATTTCCAGTGCCTGGTTGAAGCCGCGTTCCTGCAATCGCGCCAATCCCAGCGGCACCGGGGCCAGCAAGGTCGGCATCGGCAGCTGCACGTCGCTGCCCGGCACCGGATTGCGGCGCGTGGCATCGAAGATCAATCGCGCCAGCAGCGGTGCCAGGCGCAGATCGCCGCCGAACTTCAGGGCCAGCGCCAGCTGGTCGGACGGGGCGAAATAATCGGTGGCCACGATGGTGGCGTCGAAGGCCGGGCGGTCCTTGAGGCAGGCACCGCAGCGCAGTTCCTTGCCGGTGACCGGCATGGGCAGGGCGCACTGGATGCAGCGGCGGTGCTGGCGCGTGTAGAAACGCTTGTGGCAGGGCGCGCAGAGAGTCTCGCGTCCGGCCGCGCCGCATAGCGCACAGGAAGACGGCAGCAGTTGCGGCATTTGGGCCAGCAAGCGCTGCAGCCAGCCGGGGCCGGATGGCTTGCCCGGCCGTGCCGGCTTGCCGCCGACGGCGCGATAGGCGGTGCCAGGCTTGGCCTGGGGCGATGCGGCAGCGGGTTTGGAGGATTTGAGATCCATGCGAGGTGCGCCCGGGAAAAATGGATTTCGACTAAACTACGCGCATTATCGCATCAGCCCCGTGGATCGGCGGCCCTCTGCTGGCCGCCCGAGCTTGCCACGCTGCTGCGCAGTCCATCTTCCTGTTCCGTTGCCCATGTCCCTGCCGCCGCCTTCTGCCAGCGCCAAGCTGAGCGCTCCCATCGACCTGCCCCTGGTGCGCCGCCGTTTCGGCGAACCCCGGCGCGTGGCCGAATCCGATTTCCTGCGCCGCGAAGTCTCGGCCCGCATGCAGGAGCGCCTGGCCCTGGTGAAAATCGCCCCGCGTGAAGTCTTGGACGCCGGATGCGGCGAAGGGGCCGACTTGCCGGTGCTGCAGAAACGCTATCCGGAGGCGCAGGTGATCGGTCTGGACGGCGCCTACGGCATGCTGGCCAAGGCCGCCGACCACCAGCGCGGCGCGCAGACGGCCATGAACCGCCTGTTCGGCTCCATCAACAAGTGGCTCGGTTCCGGTCCGGGTGCCGGCGGGCCGGAACTGGCCTGCGCCGACTTCGCCAGCCTGCCGCTGGGCGCCAACGCGCTGGACCTGGTCTGGTCCAACCTGGCCCTGCACTGGCATCCCCAGCCCGACCGCGTGTTTGCCGAGTGGCGGCGCGTGCTGCGGGTGGAGGGCCTGCTGATGTTTTCCTGCTTCGGTCCCGATACCCTGCGCGAAGTGCGCAGCGCTTTCGAACAAATCGATCTTGCACCGCACACCTTGCCCTTCGTCGACATGCACGACTTCGGCGACATGCTGGTCAATGCCGGTTTTTCCACACCGGTGATGGACATGGAAACCATCACCGTCACCTACGAAACGCCCCAGCGCCTGCTGGAAGACGTGCGCGCCTGGGGTGGCAATCCGCTGGAATCGCGGCGCCGCAGCATGATGAGCCGCAGCCAGTACCAGCGCCTGCTGGCGGCCTTCGAGGCCATGCGCAAGCCCGACGGCAAGATCCCGCTGACCTTCGAGGTCGTCTACGGCCACGCCTTCCGTCCGGTGCCCAAGACCACCGCGGCCGGCGAGAGCATCATTCGCTTCGAACGCCCGCCGCGATAGTCGAAACTTCATATAAGGCTTAGTCGCCCAGCTCTATCTGGCCTGCCAGATAGTTGCTGTATCGTTACGCCCTGCCTGTTCCTGCCGAAGCCTTCATATCGCCGCAAAGCCGCGCCCCTGGCGGCTCTGCTGCCGCCATCCCGGCCCGCCGGACAGCCCGCAAGCGCCACCGTTGTCAATGCGGCGGTGCGTGCTTGATCCATGGCGACGTTAGCCCTTATACTCAAATGGGTAAAAAAATTCACACAAAGAAATTCCAGTACGAACGAATAGCAAGAATAAATAAAGACCGCAAAACGGATAGCCACGGAGTGCGCCCCACGCAAGACGGCCCCCGGCAAGAACGGGCTGGCCCGCATCCAGTGAGCATCCCCTGCGGTAAGAGACAGAGACACGCTCGACCGACAATCATGCTGGCGAGGTGCCATGGAGACGCGGGAATGGATATTGAAGCGCAATTGTTCGATTGCGCCACGCCAGCTGGCGTGGGTCTTCGCAGTCCTTTGTACGGTTTCACTCACGGTCGCGCTGGGCTTCACGCTGCGCGGCGCTTGGATCATCCTGGTTTTTTCATGCATTGAACTGGTGGCGGTGGGCGCGGCCATGCTGGTCTACGCCCGTCACGCCACTGATCGCGAAGTGCTGGTGCTGGCCGATCATGGCCTGGAGGTGGAAGTCATCCAGGGTAGTCGTTCGCACCGCAGCAGCTTGCAGTTGCATGGCATGCGCATCGCTTTTCCTGTGGGCCGGCAGTCGCTGGTGGCACTGGAAAGCCGGGGGCAGCGCGTGGAAATTGGCCGGTTCATGAGCTTGTGGCAGCGGCGCGCGTTGGTGCAGGAGCTGCAACAGGAACTGGCCGCCAGGGGTGGCGGGATGGCAGCACTCTCATTCTTATAATTTTGGGCTTTTGAGGAAATCCATGAAACTTGCGAAGCGCCTTCAATCCTTGACCCTCGGTGCCTCGCTGCTGGCGGCCGGCTTGCCGGCCTGGGCAGTGGTGGATAGTCCGGGCGGACCGGCCGTGCTGCAGATGAATTTCCAGCCACCGGTGACCAAGATCGCCGAGCAGATCTATGACCTGCACATCCTGATGCTGATCATCTGCCTGGTCATCTTCGTGGCGGTCTTCGGGGTGATGTTCTATTCCATCATCAAGCACCGCAAGTCGGTCGGCCACAAGGCCGCCTCCTTCCACGAAAGCACGACCGTGGAAATCGCCTGGACCGTGGTGCCCTTCCTGATCGTCATCGGCATGGCCCTGCCGGCCACCAAGACCGTGGTGGCCATGAAGGACACCTCCAACGCCGACCTCACCATCAAGGTCACCGGCATGCAGTGGAAGTGGGGGTATGACTACCTCAAGGGCGATGGTGAAGGCATCTCCTTCCTCTCCAGCCTGGCTACGCCGCGCGAGCAGGTCACCGATCCCACCCTGAAGAAAAACGACAACTACCTGATCGAAGTCGACAATCCGGTGGTGGTGCCCGTCAACAAGAAGGTGCGCATCGTTACCACCGCCAATGACGTGATCCACTCCTGGACCATCCCCGCCTTCGGCGTGAAGCAGGATGCGATTCCCGGCTTCGTGCGCGACACCTGGTTCCGCGCCGAGAAGATCGGTACCTATCGCGGCCAGTGCGTGGAATTGTGCGGCAAGGATCACGCCTTCATGCCCATCGTGGTCAACGTGGTCAGTGATGACGACTACAAGAAATGGGTCGAGGGCAAGAAGAAGGAAATGGCCGCCAAGGCCGATGATCCCAGCAAGGTCTGGACGGTGGATGAGCTGAAGCAGCGCGGCGAGAAGGTCTATGCAGCCAACTGCGTGGCCTGCCACCAGGCCAACGGCAAGGGCGTGCCGGGAGCCTTCCCGGCGCTGGACGGCAGTGCCTTGGTCAATGGCCCCAAGGATGGCCAGATCCACATCCTGCTCAACGGCAAGAACGCCATGCCGGCCTGGAAGGGTGTCTTGAACGACACCGAAATCGCCGCCGTGATCACTTATACGCGCAACAGCTGGTCCAACAAGGCCCAGGAAAACATCGTGCAGCCGGCCGAAATCCTGGCCGCCCGCAAGTAATCGTTTGGAGAACCGGACATGACTACCACCGCCGATCACGCCCCCGATCATTCCCACGATCACGGGCATGGGCACGCTCACGATGACCACGCGCACGACCATCCGCACGGCTGGCGGCGCTGGCTCTTTGCCACCAACCACAAGGACATCGGTACGCTCTACCTGTGGTTCTCGTTCACCATGCTGCTCTCGGGCGGCGTGCTGGCGCTGTTGATCCGGGCCGAGCTGTTCCAGCCGGGCCTGCAGTTCTTCCGTCCTGAATTCTTCAACCAGTTGACCACCATGCACGGCCTGGTGATGGTGTTCGGTGCGATCATGCCGGCCTTCGTGGGCTTCGCCAACTGGATGATCCCGCTGCAGATCGGGGCGTCCGACATGGCCTTTGCGCGCATGAACAACTTCTCGTTCTGGCTGCTGCCGCCGGCCGCGCTCCTGCTGGCCGGTTCCTTCCTGGTGCCGGGCGGCGCCACCGCGGCCGGCTGGACGCTGTACGCACCGCTGTCGACCCAGATGGGCCCCGGCATGGACATGGGCATCTTCGCCATGCACATCATGGGCGCGTCTTCCATCATGGGTTCGATCAACATCATCGTTACCATCCTGAACATGCGCGCGCCCGGCATGACGCTGATGAAGATGCCCATGTTCTGCTGGACCTGGCTCATCACCGCCTACCTGCTCATCGCCGTCATGCCGGTGCTGGCCGGTGCCATCACCATGACGCTGACCGACCGTCACTTCGGCACCTCCTTCTTCAACGCCGCCGGTGGCGGTGACCCGGTGATGTACCAGCACATCTTCTGGTTCTTCGGCCACCCCGAGGTCTACATCATGATCCTGCCGGCCTTCGGCATCGTCTCGCAGATCATCCCGGCCTTCGCGCGCAAGCCGCTGTTCGGCTATGCCTCGATGGTGTATGCGACCGCCTCCATTGCGATCCTGTCCTTCATCGTCTGGGCGCACCACATGTTCACCACCGGCATGCCGGTGACCGCGCAGCTGTTCTTCATGTACGCCACCATGCTGATCGCCGTGCCGACCGGCGTGAAGATCTTCAACTGGATCGCCACCATGTGGCGCGGCTCGATGACCTTCGAGACGCCGATGCTGTTCTCGGTGGGCTTCATCTTCGTCTTCACCATGGGCGGCTTCACCGGCCTGATCCTGGCGGTGACCCCGATCGACATCCAGATGCAGGATACCTACTACGTGGTGGCGCACTTCCACTACGTGCTGGTGGCCGGATCGCTGTTCGCGCTCTTCGCCGGCTACTACTACTGGGGCCCGAAGTGGACCGGCTTCATGTACAACGAATGGCGCGGCAAGTTCCACTTCTGGGCCTCGCTGATCACCTTCAACATCACCTTCTTCCCGATGCACTTCCTCGGGCTGGCGGGCATGCCGCGCCGCTATGCGGATTACCCGGCGCAGTTCACCGACTTCAACATGATCGCCTCCATCGGCGCCTTCGGGTTCGGGCTGTCGCAGGTGTACTTCCTGTTCTTCGTGGTGATTCCCTCGATCAAGGGTGGCAAGAAAGCCGAAGCCAAGCCCTGGGAAGGTGCAGAGGGCCTGGAATGGACCGTGCCCAGCCCGGCCCCTTTCCACACCTTCGAAGAACCGCCGGTGGTGAAGTAAGCGCCTGTGGATAACACAAGTCATCGCCCCTAAATGCAAAGGCAACCCTCATGACCGAACGCAAGAAACCCAACAACCTGCGCACCGGCCTGCTGCTGGGGCTGGTGGCGCTGGCCTTCTTCGTCGGCATCTTCATCAACCGCATCTGGTTTGCCAAATGAGCAGAGATGACGATCAGGCAGACGAGACGACATCACGCGGCCTGAACCGCGTGATGTTCAGGAAGCTGCTGGTGGTGGCGGTGCTGATGTTCGGCTTTGGCTATGCGCTCATCCCGGTCTATCGCAAGATCTGCGAAGTGACCGGCGTGAATTTCCTCACGCCCAAGGATGTGACGGTGGAAGCGCCGGCCAATACGCAGATCGACAAGACGCGCACCATCACCGTGGAGTTCGATGGCAATGCGCAGGGACCGTGGCGCTTCCGCCCGACGGTGGCCAGCATGCAGGTGCACCCTGGCGAGATGACGCAGGTCACCTACGAAGTGGTCAACACCCAGCCGCGCAATGTGGATGCCCAGGCCATCCCGAGCTATGCACCGCTACAGTCGGCGGCCTTCTTCAAGAAGGTGGAGTGCTTCTGCTTCACGCAGCAGACATTGGGACCGAACCAGGCCAAGCAGATGCCGGTGGTGTTCTACATCGATCCCAAGCTGCCCAAGGAAGTGACCACGATCACGCTGTCCTATACCTTCTTCGAGATCAACGGCAAGGCCAAGACGGCGGGCTGACCAGCCCCGAGGAGCGGGTGTGAACGATGAGCTGAAACAGGCGGCCCAGCGCAAGGCCTCCTTCGGCGCGACGATGAAGGCGGTGTTCTGGTCCTTCTTCGGCGTGCGCAAGCGCAAGGATTACGAGTCGGATGCAGCACGGCTGAATCCGGTGCACGTCATCATCGCCGGCATTCTCGGTGCGGTGATCTTCGTGGCCGTGCTGGTGAGCATCGTCAAGCTGGTGGTACGCAGCGCGGCAGGTGGATGAGACTGACCGAAAAAGAGCATTAAGGAAACGTAAACCCTGTATCGCAAGAGCATTCAACGCAGCTTAATGCCCAAGTTTGCTGCTCTTGCCCAGGCCAGGACAATCGGATTTCGTACCGGGAGAAGAACATGAGTTCTCAACAAGCCAAGGCACCCCATTATTTCGTTCCAGGCCCGTCGCGCTGGCCGATGATGGCGGGCATTTCCATGCTCATCACCATGATCGGGGCCTCGGCCTGGGTCAATGGCGTCTCGTGGGCGCCTTACGTCAACATCCTCGGCATCCTGATGGTGCTGGTGGTGCTGTACTACTGGTTCGGGGATGCGATCCGCGAATCGGAGTCGGGCCTCTACAGCGAGCGCATCGACCTGTCCTATCGCTGGAGCATGAGCTGGTTCATCTTCTCGGAGGTGATGTTCTTCGCGGCCTTCTTCGGTGCGCTGTTCTATGCGCGCAGCATCACCATGCCGTGGCTGGCCGATCTGGACCACAAGGTGATCTGGCCCGACTTCACCGGACAATGGGGCAATGTCGGCCCGGCCGGCACGGTGGAGAATTTCACCACCATGGGTCCGTTCCCGATCCCGACCATCAACACCTTGCTGCTGCTGACCTCGGGCGTGACGCTGACCATCTCGCACCACGCCATGCGCGCCGGCCATCGCGCGCAGACGGCCGTGTGGCTGTTCCTGACCATCCTGCTGGGCGCGGTCTTCATGGGCTTCCAGGCGTATGAATACATCCACGCCTACAGCGAGCTCAACCTCAAGCTCACCTCCGGCATCTACGGCTCGACCTTCTTCATGCTGACCGGCTTCCACGGCTTCCACGTGACCATGGGCGCGATCATGTTGTCGGTGGTGCTCTATCGCGTGCTGCGCGGGCACTTCACGCCCACGCATCACTTCGCCTTCGAAGGCGCGGCGTGGTACTGGCACTTCGTGGACGTGGTGTGGCTGGGCCTGTATGTGGTGGTGTACTGGCTGTAAGGCGGGCACCGTCTGCGCAATGACAAAGCCGCACTTCGGTGCGGCTTTTTTGTGGGGTGCGTGCGGATGACATCAGCGGATGCCGGTCGGCTGTATCCAGCCCAGCTTGTAGCTCAGCAGGATGAAGAGGAACAGCGCCACCGAGAAGCCGACCCGCAGTGTCAGCGCCTGGACCGTGCGATTGCTCTTGCCCTTGTCGCGCATCAGGAAGATCAATGCCGAGGCCAGGCTGGCCAGGATCAGGATGAAGGCGATGGCGACGACGATTTTCATGAGGATGGAACCCTGTCTCCGAAGGCGTGCATGCGGTATGCTGCGACGCTGATGTGCAAGATTTTTTCTTGTCCTGTGTGCGCTTCATTGTAAGGCCAAACTTCATCGATGCCGACCCGATTCGTTTTTCGCCTCATCCCGTTTTGCGCCACGCTGGTCGTGGCCGCCGCCGGTATTGCGCTGGGCCAGTGGCAGACGCATCGCGCCGAAGAGAAGCTGGCCTTGCAGCAGCGCATGCAGGCGCGGGGCAGCGAGGCTCCTCTGAGTGCGCTGCCGGTTGATGCGAGCGATGCGGAGTTTCGACAGATCCGCCTGCGCGGCCACTATCTTCCGCAGTGGACGCTGTTTCTGGAGAACCGCCCCTACAACGGCGTAGTCGGTTTCCATGTCCTCACGCTGTTCCAGCCCGAGGGCAGTGGACCGGCCGTGGTCGTGGCTCGCGGCTGGGCTCCGCGCGATGCTACCGATCGCACGCGCGTGCCTCAGGTGCCGCCGCCACCGGGCGTTACCGAGGTGGAAGGCATCCTGCGCCGCGACGCCGGACATGTGCTGCAACTGGGGACGGCCGATGCGCCGCGTCCGCAAGCCATCCTGCAGAATCTCGATGTGCCGGCACTGGCCAAGGCCAGCGGTGTAACGCTGGCACCGCTGGTGATCGAGCAGAGCGGGGCGGCGGGCGATACCTTGGTGCGTGACTGGCCCGCTCCGTCATTGGGTATCGATCGTCATCGCGGCTATGCCGTGCAGTGGTATGCACTGGCGGGCATGGCTCTTCTTTTTTTCATCGTGACAGGATTCAAACGTGGTCGTCATGACAAAGCCTGAAGCTCCACAATCCGCGCAAGCCGCATCCGTCGACGAGGCGCGCCGCCGCCGCATCGGCCGCTGGAAGATGCTGGCGGTGGTGGCCGTGTGTGCCGCACCGCTCATCGCTTCCTACCTCACCTATTACGTGATCAAGCCGCAGAGCCGCAACAACTATGGCGCGCTGATCGATCCGCGCCAGTATCCGATTCCGGATCTCGGCAGCAGTGCCATCGATGGCGGTCCGGCCAAGCTGCAGGATTACAAGGGCAAGTGGGTGATGCTGCAGGTCGATCGCGGCGACTGCGGCGAACCCTGCCAGAAGAAACTGCTGACCATGCGCCAGCTGCGGCTGATGCAAGGCAAGGAAATGGAGCGCATCGAGCGCGTGTGGCTGGTGACGGATCGCGCACCGATTGCGACCTTGCTCCTGCGCGAATTCGACGGAACCGATATCCTTCGGGTTGACGCTGGCAAATTGCAGTCCTGGTTGCCGGCCGATGCCGGCACCTCGGCCGAAGACCACATCTACCTGATCGACCCGCTGGGCAACCTGATGATGCGCTTCCCCAAGGACCCCGATCCCGGCAAGATGAAGAAGGACATTTCCAAATTGCTGCGCGCTTCCTCCATCGGCTGATGCGGATGGATTCCCTGCGCGCAGTGACGCACGTTTGACTCAAGATGAATGCAACGACGCTGATACAACTGGGCCTGACCGGGCTCGTGGTGGCCCTGATTCCGCTGGCGCTGGTGTGGCGCGCACAGGGCGTGGCCAACAAATACCGCAAACTGGTGTGGGTGACGCTGTTCTTTACCTTCGACCTGATCATGTTCGGGGCCTTCACGCGCCTGACCGATTCGGGCCTCGGCTGTCCGGACTGGCCGGGCTGCTACAGCCATGCCAATCCGCTGCTGGCGCATGAGCACATCAATGCCGCGCAGGAAGCCATGCCGTTTGGTCCGGTGACCTGGGCCAAGGCCTGGATCGAAATGATCCACCGCTATTTCGCCATGGCCGTGGGCTTCCTCATCATCGTGCTGATGGTCGCCGCCTGGCGGCGCTGGATCAAGTCGGGCAAGACCGAACTGCAGTTCCGTCCCTGGTTCCCGACGGCACTGCTGGGCTTCGTCTGCCTGCAGGGCGCCTTCGGTGCCTGGACCGTGACCATGAAGCTGCAGCCCATCATCGTCACCATCCACCTGCTGCTGGGCCTGACGCTGTTGGCGATGCTGGCCTGGCTGGGGGCGCGGCAGGAGCAGCATGTGCCGGTCTCGCCCGCAGGCCGCGCGCTGATCGCGCCGGCCACCATCGGCGCGGCCTTGCTGGGCTTGCAGATCGCGCTGGGTGGCTGGGTCAGCACCAATTACGCGGCGCTGGCCTGTTCCGATTTCCCGCTGTGCAATGGCCAGCTGGTGCCGGAGATGGACTTCGAACATGGCTTCACGCTCTGGCGGCATCTTGGCATGACCTCCTCGGGCGACTACCTGCCGGTGGAAGCGCTGACCGCGATCCACTGGGTGCATCGCAGTTTTGCCTTTGTCGTCATCTTGTATGTTGTATGGCTGGCACACCGCGCACTGCGTGATGAAGGCTTGCGCAAGACCGCCCGCTGGATGCTGACGGTGCTGGGTTTGCAGCTCTGTACTGGTCTGGCGACCATCTATCTGAACTGGCCGCTGGCCATTGCGGTGATCCACAACGGCGGCGCGGCGCTGCTGGTCATCCTGATGGTCATGTTAAACTACAAGGTCCGTTACGCACCCTCCGGCCTGGCCGCCGCTGCTCCACCAGCATCCGCCCGGCCCGTCACGCCATGACCACATTGACCGCCCAACCCAACCGCATCGCCCAGTACTGGGCACTGACCAAGCCGCGCGTGACGCAGCTGGCAGTGTTCTGTGCCGTGATCGGCATGTTCCTTTCCACGCCCGACCTGCCGGACTGGCACAAGGTCATCTTCGGCACGCTGGGCATCTGGCTGCTGGCCGGCGCGGCCTTCGCCATCAATTGCCTGGTCGAGCGGGAGATCGATTCGCGCATGGCCCGCACCGCCCGCCGTCCGATGGCGCGCGGCGAAATCACGGTAGGCCAGACGCTGGTGTTCTCGGGCGTGCTGGGTGGCCTGGGCATGTGGGTGCTGTACAACCTGGTCAATCCGCTGACCATGTGGCTGACCTTCGCTACCTTCGTCGGCTACGCCATCATCTACACCATCATCCTGAAACCGGCGACCTCGCAGAACATCGTCATCGGCGGCCTGGCCGGCGCCATGCCGCCCGCGCTGGGCTGGGCGGCCATGGCCAATGACGTGCCGATGCAGGCCTGGGTGCTGGTGATGATCATCTTCATCTGGACCCCGCCGCATTTCTGGGCGCTGGCCATGTACCGCCGCGACGACTACGCCAAGTCCGGCCTGCCGATGCTGCCCATCACGCATGGCATGGATGTCACCAAACTGCACATCCTGATGTACACCATTGCACTGCTGGCGGTGAGCATGCTGCCCTTCGCCATCGGCATGAGCGGCCTGATCTACCTGGGTACGGCCATCGTACTGGGGGCGATTTTCTTCTGGTATTCGTGGCAGATCTATCGCCACTACACCGACCTGATCGCGCGCAAGGCCTTTGCTTATTCGATCGTCTACCTGTCCATCCTGTTTGCGGTGCTGCTGGTGGACCATTATTTCCTGTTCCGCAGTTTCTGATTCCCTGAACGCATGAAACGATTCCTCTCGGCGCTGCTGCTGGCTGGCTGCGCAACGCTGCTGGCGGCCTGCGGGCCGTCCAAGCCTGAACTGAAGTTCAACAATACCGATGTCACCGGGCTGGATTACGCGAAGGACTTCGCACTGACCGACCACACCGGCAAGCCGCGCACTCTGGCCGATTTCAAGGGCAAGGTGGTGGTGATGTTCTTCGGCTATACCCAGTGCCCGGACGTGTGCCCGACCACCATGGTCGAGATGTCCAACGTCATGAAGGAACTGGGACCGGACGCCGACCGCGTGCAGGTGCTCTTCGTGACCGTCGATCCGGAGCGCGATACCCAGGAAGTGCTGGCGCAATACGTGCCGGCCTTCGACAAGCGTTTCCTTGGCTTGCGCGGCGACCTGCAGCAGACCGAGAAGGTGGCCAAGGAATTCAAGGTGTTCTACCAGAAGGTGCCGGGCAAGCAGCCGGGCAGCTATACGATGGATCACACGGCGGGCAGCTACGTATTCGATCCGCAGGGACACATCCGCCTGTTCGTCAAGCACGGACAAGGGCCGCAGACGCTGGCGCATGACATCAAGTTGCTGCTGTCGTGATGGCTTGAAACGATATAAATCGTTTGGATAAAAAGAAAGGCACCCGAGGGTGCCTTTTTCATTGCTGCTGATCTGAATGAAATCCGGATCAGGAATAAGCCTGCAGCGAGGTCTTCATCTTCTTCAGCGCAACCGCTTCGATCTGGCGGATACGCTCGGCCGACACGCCGAACTCGTCAGCCAGTTCATGCAGGGTCGCACCCGAGCCGTCGTCATTGGCCAGCCAGCGGGCTTCGACGATGCGGCGCGAACGGTCATCCAGCTTGGACAGGGCCGCTTCCAGGCCTTCGGACTGCAGGCGGTCGTATTGCTTGGCTTCGATCACGCGGGTCGGTTCCGAATTGTCGGAGGACAGGTAGGCGATGGGTGCGAACTTGTCATCTTCATCATCGGTGGGCGACTCCAGGGCGATGTCGCGACCGGACAGACGGGTTTCCATCTCGATCACTTCTTCGCGCTTGACGTCCAGGGTCTTGGCCAGGGCCTCGACCTGGGCCGGCGTCATCGCGTCCAGGCCTTCCTTGTGGCTGCGCAGGTTGAAGAACAGCTTGCGCTGGGCCTTGGTGGTCGCGACCTTCACGAGACGCCAGTTCTTCAGGATGTACTCGTGGATCTCGGCCTTGATCCAGTGCATGGCATAAGACACCAGACGCACGTTCTGGGCCGGGTCGAAGCGCTTGACGGCCTTCATCAGGCCGATATTGCCTTCCTGGATCAGGTCGGCGTGCGGCAGGCCGTAGCCGAGATAGCCACGGGCAATCGACACCACCAGGCGCAGGTGCGACAGCACCATCTTCTGAGCGGCGCCCAGGTCGTTCTTTTCACGCAGGTCGCGCGCCAGCTTGACCTCTTCTTCGTGGGTCAGCATGGGCAGGCGGTTCACTGCCGAGATATACGCGTCGATATTGCCCAGGCTGCCGGAAAAACCCAGCGCGAGTGCATTGGACTCGGCAGGCATGAGTGCAGTGTGTGCAGACGCAGTTTTCATGGATTCTCCTTGGTTCCTTTGCGGAAACAGTATGAAACGGTAGGAAGCGGATGCTTCGGTTGCCGGGGGCAATGTTGCCAACTTCCCCGGCACGGCCAACGTGGCCAGACGCTGTTTGGTGCAGTGCTCCGATAAAACTGGAGCAATTCAATAAGGTATTCTAGCACTCGTCACCCAAGAGTGCTAATTGCATGATGGTGCGGTGTTGATAGCCAAGAACTATTGCTGTTCAGCTAATCATTGCATTACTTCCCCTTCATATTAGTCGCCTTTGGGCGACAAAAGTTGCGATTGGGGTCAAAAGGGGGCCAGAAACTTGTAACACTTTTTTGCAGCGCGCCAAGTGAGGGGCAAGGCGCAGGAAATGGCCATCCCGCATTGGGAAGCTTCGGTGCTGGGGGGGTGGTAAACCGGTCAAATGAACTTGGCTTCAAGTAGAAGACGATCTGACGCCGCTCTTATTGTATGGGCAGCAGGATCAGGTGAATGTTCCTGTCAAAAAAGGAAAGCCCGCATGAGCGGGCTTTCTGGCTTGGCGAACCGGATGGCTGAGCTGGCGCTCAAGCCTTCCTGGCCAACTGCCTGCGCACCGAGAGCATCGCCCCGAACAAGCCCAACAAGCCGCTGATGGCCAGCAGCAGGCCGATGGCCATGGGGCTGGGCAGGGCCAGCTGGAATTCCGAGGCATACAGGTGGGCGAAATCCAGGATGGCTTCATTGAGCGGCTGCTGCGCCACCACCACCAGCCCCAGCGCCACCGCGCCCGCACACAGGCCCAGCAGCGCGCCGGTGTAGTAGAACGGACGATAGATGAAGGAATTGGTCGCCCCGAACAGGCGCGAGACCTCGATTTCGTCGCGCTGCGTCATCACCTGCAGGCGAATCGTGTTGAAGACGACCGCCACCACCACCGCCCCCAGCGTGATCCCCAGGAACAGCAGCACCAGTCGCAGGATGCGCAGCAGCGCCGCCAGGCGCTTGACCCATTCGGAATCGATCTGCACCGTATCCACGCCCGGCTGCTTCTTGAGCTGCTGGGCGATGTCGTCCACCCGGCTGGCATTCATGGCGTTCTCGAAGCCGGGCAGGCGCACCACGTAGCTGTCCGGCAGCGGATTGCTGCCCAGCGTGGCGAGCACATCGGCCAGGCCGGTCTTGCTCTTCATCGCATCGAAGGCCTTCTCGCGCGGGATGAACTCGACCTTGCCATTGGTGTTGCTGTCCTTCAACACCTGGCTGATGGTCTTGCCCACGGCCTGCGCGGCCTCGCGGCTGGCATCGGGTTTCATGAAGATGCTGATCTCCGGCTCCACCGACATCTGCTCCGAGATCGGGCGCACGTTTTCCAGCGCCGAGAGGCCGGCAAAGGGCAGCGCCAGCGCAATCGAGACCACCAGCACGTTCAACAGGAAATTGCCCGGCGAGCGCAGCAGGTGGCGCAGGGCGTCCGCAATGGCGGCGAAATGCTGTCGGAGCCAGTTCATGGCGACACCTCCACGGGATTGGCCACGCCGTTGTGCCAGCCATCGACAATGCGGCCACGGTCCAGGTAGATGATGCGGTCGGCACCGGTGAGGAAATTTTCGTCGTGGGTCGAGATCAGGCAGGTCACGCCCACGCCGTGGAAGGATTTCAGTGCCGCCAGCACCTTGTTGGCATTGGCCCGGTCCAGATTGGCCGTCGGCTCGTCAGCCAGAATGATCTGCGGACGGTTGACGATGGCGCGTGCAATGGCCACGCGCTGCTGCTCACCGCCGGACAGTTCCAGCGGCTCGCACATGGCCTTCTCCAGCAGGTCGACCTTGTCGAGCGCGGCGCGGGCGCGCTTTTCCGCATCCGGGCGGGAAGAGCCGGTCACGATCAGCGGCAGCATCACGTTGGCCAGCAGATTGCGGTCCAGCAACAGCTTCTGCTGCTGGAAGATCAGCCCCAGGTTGCGCCGCAGGTAGGGCAGGCCGGAAGGTTTCAAGCCTGCGATGTCGGTGCCGCTGACGGTGAGCTTGCCCGAAGTGGGCCGCTCGATCGCCGCGATCATCTTCAGCAGCGTGGACTTGCCGGCACCGGAAGGGCCGGCCAAAAAGATCAATTCGCCCTTCTTCACCGACAACGTAATGTCGCGCAGGGCATAGACCTCGCGCGCGTATTGCTTGGAAACCCGGGTAAATTCAATCATCGGTTCAACTCAGGAGGGCATCGACGAATTCGGTGGCATTGAACGGCTGCAGGTCTTCGATCTTCTCGCCCACGCCGATGAAGTACAGCGGCACCGGGCGGGTCTTGGCGATGGCGGCCAGGATGCCGCCCTTGGCGGTGCCATCCAGCTTGGTCACCACCAGGCCGGTCAGCCCCAGCGCATCATCGAAGGCCTTGACCTGGGCCAGCGCATTCTGGCCGGTGTTGCCGTCGATGACCAGCAGCACTTCATGCGGTGCCGAGTTCATCGCCTTGGCAATGACCCGCTTGATCTTCTTGAGTTCATCCATCAGGTGCAATTGCGTCGGCAGGCGGCCGGCGGTATCGACCATCACCACATGGGTGCCGCGCGCCTGCGCCGAATGCACCGAGTCATACGCCACGGCGGCCGGATCGCCGGATTCCTGCGCGATCACCTGGACGTTGTTGCGCTCGCCCCAGACCGCCAGCTGCTCGCGGGCCGCAGCGCGGAAGGTGTCGCCGGCGGCCAGCAGCACCGACTGGCCGTGCGCCTGCAGATGCAGGGCCAGCTTGCCGATGGTGGTGGTCTTGCCGGCACCGTTGACGCCGGCAATCATCATCACCAGCGGCTTGTCGCGGCCCAGCACCAGCGGGCGCTGCAGCGGCTGCAGCAGGTCGATCAGCAGGGTGCGCAGGGCGGTGCGCACCTGGGCGGCTTCGGTCAGGCGCTCGTTTTTGACTTTTTTCTTCAGTTCGGCCAGCAGCCACTGGGTGGCTTCCACGCCGGCGTCCGATACCAGCAGGGCCGATTCCAGTTCCTCGTACAAGTCTTCATCGATGCGCGCACCCACGAACAGCGTGGTCAGGTTGCTCGAGGTCTTGGACAGCCCGGCCTTCAGGCGCGACAGCCACGAGCGCTTGACCTCTGGGGCCGGTTCCGGCGCGGCGACGATCTCGACTTCTTCGGCGGACTCTTCGATGGCGGCCACCGGCTCCGGGGGGGCGGCCGGGGCAGTCAAGGGTTGGGGCACAGGCTCCGGGTCAGCGATCGGCGTCGGGGCTGGCGGTGCTACCGGTGCAGGCGCGGCAACTGGTGGCTGAACCGCAGCGGGAGCGGCAGGAGCAGGAGCAACGGATTCAGTCGGGGGCGGAACCACCGGGGCCGGCTGGGCTGCCGGTTCGGCCTGGGGCGGCAGCGCGGGTTGCGCTTCCGGTTTGGGTTTTCTTTTGAAAAAACTGAACATCGGATGGCGGATAGGCTGGATGGTAGCTGCGGCCGGGGCGGGGGAGGGCGGGACGGCAGGCGCGTGGCTGCCCTGACAACCGCAGTGGACAGGTTACAATTGCCCTTCCACAAGACCCGCGCATGGCCGCCAGGGTCAATGAATCCTGCATTTTATCAGAGCACAGCCCATGAAATCGAAGATCAGAGCCCTCCTGGCCACCGCCCTGCTGAGCCTCCTGGCCGCTACGGCGGCGCAGGTGCGGGCCGAGCCGGCGCGCGAATTCGTGCTGGCCAACGGCATGAAAGTGGTCGTCAAGGAAGACCGGCGCGCCCCCACGGCGGTGCAGATGGTCTGGTACAAGGTCGGCAGCATCGATGAACTCAACGGCACCACCGGGGTATCGCACGCGCTGGAACACATGATGTTCAAGGGCACCAAGAACCACAAGGTCGGCGAATTCAGCCGCCTGGTGGCCGAGCTGGGCGGGCAGGAAAATGCCTTCACCGCCAATGACTTCACCGCCTACTTCCAGCAGATCGAAAAGAGCCATCTGGAAAAGGTGATGGCGCTCGAAGCCGACCGCATGGCCAACCTGCAATTCGATGCCAAGGAATTCGCCAAGGAAATCCGCGTCATCATGGAAGAGCGCCGCTGGCGCACCGACGACCAGCCCATGGGCCTGCTGAATGAAGCCCTGAACGCCGCCGCCTGGACCGCCCACCCCTATCACCATCCCGTGGTCGGCTGGATGGACGACCTGCAGCACATGACGGTGCAGGACATCGCCGGCTGGTATCGCCAGTGGTACGCCCCCAACAACGCCACCCTGGTGGTGGCCGGGGATGTCGATGCCCAGCGCGTGCTGGCGCTGGCCAAAAAATATTTCGGCAAGATCCCGTCCCACCCCGTGCCTCAGGGCAAGCCGCAGAACGAGCCCGAGCAGTTGGGCTTGCGCCGCGTCACCGTCAAGGCACCGGCTGAAAATCCTTATGTCGTGATGGCCTGGAAGGTGCCCGCCCTGCGCAATGTGGAAGCCGATCAGGAAGCCTATGCCCTCGACGTGCTCTCCGCCGTGCTGGATGGCTATGACAATGCCCGCCTGACGGCCAACCTGATCCGCACCGCCAGCCAGGCCACTGCCGTCGGTGCCAGCTACAGCGGTGTAGCACGCGGCCCGGTGCTGTTCACGCTGGAAGGCAGCCCGGCCAACGGCGTTTCCACCGAACAGCTGGAAGGCCTGCTGCGCGCCGAAGTGCAGCGCATCGCCAGCGAAGGCGTCTCCGAGCAGGAACTGCAGCGCGTCAAGACGCAACTGATCGCCTCGCAGGTCTACAAGCGCGATTCCGTTTTCGGCCAGGCCATGGAGATCGGCATGATGGAAACCACCGGCCTGGGCCAGAAGAACATCGACCGCATCATCGACCGCCTGAAAAGCGTGACCGCCGCCCAGGTGCAGGCGGTGGCCCAGAAATACTTCAAGGACGATACGCTCACGGTCGCCACGCTGGTCCCGCTGCCGCTGAACGGCAAGAAGCCCGCCGCGCCGCCGCCCGGCCTGTTGCATTGAGGATTGACGTTTTTTGCACCATTAAGCCAGGATGAATGCTGTATCGAACGGCATTAACGCCGGCTTAATGGGATGTCCCAGTCGCTGAGTTCTTCCTTTCCTGATCGATCGGCTTCTGTTCTTTACGGAGAAAACCATGCCCGTCATCGTCGTCGCCAACCCCAAGGGAGGCGTAGGCAAGACCACCCTGGCCACCAACCTGGCCGGTTATTTCGCAAGCCTCGGCCATGCCGTCATGCTGGGCGACATCGACCGCCAGCAGTCTTCGCGCGCCTGGCTGTCGATCCGTCCGGAACAGGCGCGCCCCATCAGCACCTGGGACATCAACGAGGACTACGTCGCCAAGCCCCCCAAGGGCAGCACTCACGTGGTGCTGGACACGCCCGCCGGGCTGCATGGCTGGCGTCTCAACGATACCCTCAAGCTGGCCGACAAGATCCTGGTGCCGCTGCAGCCCTCGATCTTCGACATCCTGGCCACCCAGGATTTCCTGCGCCGCCTGGCCAATGAAAAGGCGGTACGCGATGGCGAGATCGATGTCGGCATCGTCGGCATGCGGGTTGATGCCCGCACCCGCTCGGCCGAGCAGCTGCAGCGCTTCATCGAGGGCCTGAAGCTGCCGGTGCTGGGCCATCTGCGCGATACCCAGAACTACGTGCAACTGGCCGCGCACGGCCTGACCCTGTGGGATATCGCGCCCTCGCGCGTGCAGCGCGATCTCGACCAGTGGCAGCCCATCCTGCAGTGGCTGGGCGGACAGCCCGCCGCTGCACCTGAACCTGAACAGAACGCCTGACATCACGCTTGCCTCGTCGCTTTCGATTTCCGTTTCCATGAAAAAAATTCTTCCTCTCCTGCTGCTCCCGCTGGCCTTCCTCTGCAGCGCTCCCGCTTCGGCGGCCCTGGCCATCCAGTCCTGGACCCAGCCCGATGGCGCGCGCGTGCTGTTCGTGGCCAATCACTCCATTCCCATGCTGGATGTGAGCGTGCAGTTCGATGCCGGCCAGCGCCGTGATCCCGCCGCCAAGGCCGGCCTGGCCGAGCTGACCGTGGCCAGCCTCACGCGCGGCGTGGAGGCCGCCAACGGCGCCCCGGCGCTGACCGAAGCCCAGATCCTCGACGGCTTTGCCGATGTGGCCGCCCAGCAGAATGGCGGGGCCGGGCAGGACCGCGCCGGCGTGAGCCTGCGCAGCCTGTCCTCGCCCGCCGAGCGCGATGCCGCGCTGGGTTTGCTGGGCCGCATGCTGGCCCATCCGGCCTTCCCGCAGGCGGGCCTGGAGCGTGACCGTGCG
Organism: Herbaspirillum huttiense; assembly: GCF_004367745.1. Lineage (GTDB taxonomy): Bacteria > Pseudomonadota > Gammaproteobacteria > Burkholderiales > Burkholderiaceae_D > Herbaspirillum > Herbaspirillum huttiense. The sequence continues at coordinate 4,800,891 of NZ_CP037993.1, read as the reverse complement.
CTGGCCATCGCCAATCTGAAGGAAGAACTGACCAAGCCCGAAACCATCGCCGAGAAGGCCTTCATGGAAGCCGCCTACGGCAGCCATCCCTATGCCGTCGATGCCAGCGAAGCCAGCCTGCAGGCCATCACCCGTGAGGACCTGCTGGCCTTCCATCGCGCCCACTACGTGGCCAACCGCGCCGTGATTGCCCTGATCGGCGACATCACCGAAGCGCAGGCGCGCAGCATCGCCAGCGCCCTCACGCGTGAACTGCCGCAGGGCAGCGCCTTGCCGGCCCTGCCGCAAGTGGCTGCGCCCAAGGGCGTGGAGCGCCGCATCGCCCATCCGGCTTCGCAATCGCACATCCTCATCGGTGCCCCGGCCATCCAGCGCGGCGACAATGATTTCTTCGCACTCACGGTGGGCAACTACGTGCTGGGCGGCGGCGGTTTCGTCTCGCGCCTGACCGATGAAGTGCGCGAGAAGCGCGGTCTCAGCTACAGCGTCTACAGTTATTTCTCGCCGCTGGCGCAGCCGGGTCCGTTCCAGATCGGCCTGCAGACCAAGAAGGAGCAGACCGCCGAAGCCCTGCGCGTGACCCGCGCCACGCTGGACAAATTCCTGCAGGAAGTCCCGACCGCCGCCGAACTGAAGGCCGCCAAGGACAACCTCGCCGGTGGCTTCGCGCTGCGCATCGACAGCAATGCCAAGCTGCTGGAGAACCTCTCGGTGATCGGCTTCTATGGCCTGCCGCTGGATTACCTGGACCACTGGATCGAACGCATCCGCGCGGTGAGCGTGCAGGATGTGCGTGCGGCCTTCCGCAAGCATGTGCATCCGGAAGAATTGTCCACCGTCATCGTCGGTGAAGCCGCCGAGTAAATCATTTAGTTCATTTCGTTCGAGAATCACGGGATCCACCGAACCCGTCGACGGCCCCGCCGTCAGCAGCAAGGAAAGTCATGCGCAAGAGCAGTCTCCCCTCCCATGGCACGCCCTCCAAGGGCGGCAAGCCATCCCGGCCCGTCAACCGTGGCCCGCACCAGGTACGCATCATCGGCGGCCAGTGGAAGCGCACGCCGCTGCCGGTGCTGGACGCCGAAGGCCTGCGCCCCACGCCCGACCGCGTGCGCGAGACCGTCTTCAACTGGATCACCCATCTCATCGATGGCGCCTGGGAACAGGTGGCCTGCCTGGATCTGTTCGCCGGCTCCGGCGCCCTTGGTTTCGAAGCCGCCAGCCGCGGTGCGCGCCGTGTGGTGATGGTGGAAAACAGCAGCCCGGCCGTGCGCCAGCTGGAAGCCAACCGCGACAAGCTCAAGGCCGACAAGCTGGCCATCGTCCGTGGCGATGCCCTGGCCGCCGTGCAGAGCGCGGCCCAGCGCGAGCCCGGGGGCTACGGCCTGGTCTTCATCGATCCGCCCTATCACCAGGGCTGGCTGGAAAAAGTGTTGCCGGCGTGCATGCCTTTGCTCACGCCCTCCGGGCTGGTCTATGCCGAAGCCGAATACCCGCTCGATGGCGAGCAGGCTCCCGAATGGATGCAGGACTGGGAAGTGGTCCGCGCCGACAAGGCAGGCATGGTCTTCTATCATTTATTGCAACGCAAAAGCGGCACCCAAATTGAGGCATAATGCGCCTTCTGATTCAATAGCCGGAGAGGAGACACCATGGTCACAGCTGTATATCCGGGGACATTCGATCCGTTGACGCGCGGTCATGAGGACCTGGTCCGCCGCGCTTCCGGATTGTTCGACAAGCTGGTCGTGGGCGTAGCCGACAGCAAGAACAAGAAGCCCTTCTTTTCGCTCGAAGAGCGCCTGTCGATTGCCAACGAAGTGCTGGGGCATTATCCCAATGTGCAGGTGGAGAGCTTCTCGGGCCTCTTGAAGGATTTCGTGCGCCAGAACAATGCGCGCGTCATCGTGCGCGGCCTGCGCGCGGTCTCGGACTTCGAATACGAATTCCAGATGGCCGGGATGAACCGCTACCTGCTGCCGGACGTGGAAACGCTGTTCCTGACCCCGTCTGACCAGTACCAGTTCATCTCCGGCACCATCGTGCGCGAGATTGCGCAGCTGGGCGGCGATGTGTCCAAGTTCGTGTTCCCCTCGGTGGAGAAGTGGCTCAAGGAAAAGATCGCCAAGCAGTGATGCCGGCGATGCTCAGGATCCAGGCCCAGCAAAAGGTAGTGCAATGATGTTTCAAGCAAGCGAGGTGCGGCAATGGCACTGATGATTACCGACGATTGCATCAACTGCGACGTCTGCGAACCGGAATGCCCCAACGAGGCCATCTACATGGGGCCGCAGATCTATGAGATCGATCCGGACAAATGTACTGAATGCGTGGGCCATTTCGAGGAGCCGCAGTGCCAGCAGGTCTGCCCGGTGGCCTGTATCCCGTTCAATCCGGCCTGGCGCGAAAGCCGCGAGCAGTTGATGGACAAGTACGAACGCCTGCAGGCCGAGGCCAAGCGCAGCTGATGTTCCGGCTGCGGTCGTGCTGCAATTGAATGCCGTTCAGTGCTGCACTGAACGGCATTTTGATTTTGTTAATGCTCCTTGTGTGGAGCATTAAGCCTGGATTAATACCCGCTATCAGCGCCGGCCAACCACCGTCTGCCACTGCGCACGTACATTGGCTTGCCTGCCGGATTGACTGACGCGCCTCCTCCTGAACACGACATGCACTCCCTTCCCAAATCCGCCGTCGCCGCCTTGCTGCTCAACACCTTCATCTGGGGTCTGTCCTGGACCGGCACGCGCGCGCTGGAAGGCATGGGCCTGCATCCGGTCTGGGCCACGGCCGCCATCTTCAGCGGCTGTGCGCTCTTGCTGCTGACCCTGCGCCATCGCGAACTGCCGCTGCTGTGGCGCCATCCGGCCCTGCTGGGCGTGGGGCTGGCCACGGGGCTGACCAATGCCTCCTTCAACATGGCAGTGGCCTATGGCGACGTGGTGCGGGTGATCCTGCTGTTCTACCTGATGCCGGTGTGGACCGTGATCCTGGCGCGCCTGGTGCTGCACGAAGCCATCACCCCGCGTTCGCTGGCACGCGTGGCCCTGGGATTGGGCGGCGCCTTCATCGTGCTGTACCAGCCGCGCCTGGGCCTGCCGCTGCCGCAGAGCCTGCCGGACTGGATGGCGGTGGCCTCGGGCCTGCTGTTTGCGGTGACCAACGTGCTGTTGCGCCGCCTGCACGGTTTCTCCGATGGCACGCGGGCGGTGGCGATGCTGGTGGGGAGCGGCGTCTTTGCCAGCCTGCTGGGCGTGGTGCTGTCGGCGGCCGGGGTGGTGGCCTGGCCGCTGCCCCTGCCGATGGCGGCTGCGCCCGTGGTGGCGCTGTGGGCGGTGCTGTTCCTGGTGTCGAACCTGAGCCTGCAATATGGCGTGGCGCGGCTGCCGGCCAACATCGCGGCCGTCATCATGCTGGCCGAAATCCTGGTGGCGACTTTCTCTGCCTGGATGCTGGGCGCCGCCGAGCCGCGGCCGCAGGATCTGATCGGCGGCGTACTCATCATCGCCGCCCCGTGGATCGTGCGCGATCGCCGTGTGGCGGTGCAGCCGGCCTGATCAGCTGCTCATTCGGCCGGCGCCAGCATGACCCGGTTGCGCCCGGCTTCCTTGGCCTGGTAGAGCGCCTGGTCGGCGGCCTTGAGCATGGCCTGCTTGACCTCGGCGGCGGGACGGCTGCGCTCGGGCGGTGACAGCGAGGCCGCGCCGATGGAGGCGCTGATGCGCAGCGGATCGCGCGAGCCTTCGATCATCACGCCACGGCTGCAGATGCCGGCGCGGATACGTTCGGCGATGCGTGCGGCGTCGTCGCGCGTGGCGTGGGTGAGCAGCACCACGAACTCTTCCCCGCCGAAGCGGCCCAGCGCATCCGACAGGCGCAGTTCCTTCTTGATGCGCGCGGCCACTTCACGCAGCACATCGTCTCCGCTCTGGTGGCCGAACTGGTCGTTGACGCGCTTGAAATGGTCGATGTCGATGAACAGGCAAGACAGCGCCGAGCGGTCACGTTGGCTGCGCGCCACTTCTTCCTGCATGCGCTGCTCGATGTAGCGGCGGTTGTTCACGCCGGTCAGCGGATCGGTGAGGCCGATGTGCTTGAGGCGTTCGTTGTTGATGACGTTTTCCAGGCAGATGGCCGCCACGGTCGCCAGGCGCTGGATGAAGTCGGTGGCCAGGCTGCGGGTGAAGCGCTCGGCATAGGCGCTGCCCAGCGACAAGTAGCCCAGCAGCCGGTGCTGGCGCACCAGCGGCAGCACCGCCACGCTCACCGGCTGGTAATGCGGGAACAGCGCGCCGTGCAGCGCCGGCACGTACTGGCCCAGGCGCGGTTTTTCATCGTCCAGCGGATCATCCTCGTCGATGAAGTGCAGCGGGGCCTTCAGGAACAGCAGCTTGGGGAATTCGTTCACGCCGATCTGCAGGTCGCGCAGGATGCGCTGGATCGCGTAGTCGCCATCGATCAGGGACAGCGTCACCGTCTCCAGGCTGAACACGCCGGGCATCACGGTCAGAATGACGTCAATCAGTTCGCGGAATTCGCTGGCACCGATCAGTTTCAGGTCGAAGGCCTGATGGCGCTCGATGATGGACTGGTTGATGTGCGCCTGCTGCAGCAGCTCCTGCAGCTCGCTCCTCAGTTGCTCGTTGTCGGCAATCAGCGATTCCATATCGATGGTGGCTTTCATGTGCTCATCTGCATTTTCCGGCGTCCGGCCGGCCCCTTGCCCAATCCGGTTGCCCGGTCTCCCTGCGGCCGCGATGTCGCGCGTGCGGCCTGACTGCCTGTATTGCGATTGCCGTGATCCAATCCGACGTTATCGGCAGGGACGGCGGCAAATGAAGCCCGTCCCGCTGTCATTCCTGTGCAGCAAGAAGCGTTCCCGTCCGCTTGCCTGCTGGCCCTGGCTCAGGCGGCCAGGGGCGCGAAGAAGCGCTCGCCCATCTCTTCCAGCCCCAGCGTGCGCAGCACTTCCTGCAGGCGCTCGGCCGGACGGCGGCGCGGCAGGTCGCGGTATTGCGCAATGATCAACTCGTTCTTCATCGAATGTTCCCAGCCCACCAGTTCGGTCACGCTGACCTTGTAGCCATGCGCTTCCAGCTGCAGGCAGCGCAGTACATTGGTGACCTGGCTGCCGAATTCGCGCGTATGCAGCGGATGACGCCAGATCTCGGTGAGCGAATTGGCGAGCGACTTGCCCTTGTTGCGGTTGAGCACCGAGGCCACTTCGGCCTGGCAACACGGCACCAGCACGATGAAGCGGGCCTGTTTGGCCAGCGCGAAATGGATGGCGTCATCGGTGGCGGTATCGCAGGCGTGCAGGGCGGTGACCACGTCGATCTGTTCCGGCAGGCTGGGCGAGGTGATGGAATCGGCCACCGACAGGTTCAGGAAGGACATGCCGCCAAAGCCCAGGCGTGCGGCCAGTTCTTCGGACTTGCGCACCAGCTCTTCGCGCGTTTCGATGCCGTAGATGCGCGGTGCCCCTTGCAGGCTTTTGAAGAACAGGTCGTAGAGGATGAAGCCGAGATAGGATTTGCCCGCGCCATGGTCGACCAGGCTCACGTCGGGATGATCGTCCAGCACTTCCTGCAGCAGCGGTTCGATGAACTGGTAGAGGTGGTAGACCTGTTTCAGTTTGCGGCGGCTGTCCTGGTTCAGCTTGCCGTCGCGCGTCAGGATGTGGAGTTCCTTGAGCAGTTCGATGGATTGGCCGGGGCGGATCTCATGCGCCTGCGGGGCGCTCTCGGCGGCGGGTTTGGCCCGGTTCGGCTGGCGGCCGGGGGCGCTGTTGGCTTGCTTGCTCATGATGCTGCACTGGCGAAGGGCCGGCGCGCAGGCCGGCGGGGTGGATTCGGGGGCAGGGCGGCGAGCTCCGGAGCTCGGCAAAGGCCTGCCGTGGCCGGGCATTTTACCCGATCCCGATGTCAGCTTCGTGAAGTGCTGCTGCCGTGCGCGGCATGTTGCAAGCGAGCAAACATGCGCGCACGGGCCAGTCTCATGGGCTCACACCCGTTCGATCACCAGCGCGATGCCCTGGCCCACGCCGATGCACATGGTGCACAGCGCATAGCGGCCGCCGGTGCGCTCCAGCTGGTTGAGGGCGGTGGTCACCAGTCGCGCGCCGGAAGCCCCCAGCGGGTGGCCGATGGCAATCGCACCGCCATTCGGATTGACGTGTGCGGCATCGTCGGGCAAGCCCAGATCGCGCGTCACCGCCAGTCCCTGTGCGGCAAAGGCTTCGTTGAGTTCGATCACATCCATCTGCGCCAGCGTCAGCCCGACTTGCGCCAATACCTTGCGTGCCGCCGGGGCCGGGCCGAAGCCCATGATGCGCGGCGCGACACCGGCGGTGGCCATGCCCAGCACGCGCGCACGCGGCTTCAGGCGATACAGGTCGGCCGCCTTGGGCGAGGCCAGCAGCAGCGCGCAGGCGCCGTCGTTGACGCCGGAGGCATTGCCGGCCGTGACCGTGCCATCGGGACGCACCACGCCCTTCAGTTTGGCCAGCGTGGCCAGGGTGGTGTCCGGGCGCGGATGTTCGTCGGTGGTGATGATGAGCGGATCGCCCTTCTTCTGCGGGATGGCCAGCGGTGCGATCTCGCCCGCGAAGAAACCGGCCTCCTGCGCTGCCGCCCAGCGTTGCTGGCTGCGCAGCGCAAAGGCGTCCTGGTCGGCCCGGTTGATGTTGAAATCGGTGGCGACGTTTTCGGCCGTCTCGGGCATGGAGTCGATGCCGTACTGCGCCTTCATCAGCGGATTGACGAAGCGCCAGCCGATGGTGGTATCGAAGATCGCGGCACTGCGCGAGAAGGCCGAGTCCGCCTTGCCCATCACGAAGGGCGCGCGCGTCATGCTCTCCACGCCGCCGGCGATCATCAGCTGCACCTCGCCCGACTTGATGGCGCGTGCAGCCATGCCCACTGCATCGAGGCTGGAGCCGCACAGGCGGTTGAGGGTGGTGCCCGGCACCTCGATGGGCAAGCCGGCCAGCAGACCGGCCATGCGGGCCACGTTGCGGTTGTCTTCGCCGGCCTGGTTGGCGCAGCCGTAAAGGATGTCGTCGACGCAGCGCCAGTCCACGCCGGGGTTGCGCTCCATCAGGCTGCGAATGGGCGCGGCCGCCAGGTCGTCGGCGCGTACCGCACCGAGAGCGCCACCGTAGCGGCCGAAGGGCGTGCGGATGGCGTCACAGATCAATGCTTCCATAAGTTGTTTTCTTCCTGGATCAAGGGTTGCAGGGCCGGGCATCAGGCCGGAACGGCCGACGTGACGGCGGCTTCAGCCTTCTTGCGATGGTCGATCACGCGTTTGGCCTTGCCCACCGAGGTGCGCTCGATCATGCCGGCCGGCACCACCGTCACCTTGGTCGAAATGCCGACATAGGTCTTGATGCTGTGCTGCAGTTCCTTCTCCAGCGCCTCCACGTGTTCGTTGGAGGCATCCTCGCGCAGCTCGGCGAAGACGCACATGCTGTCCATGTGGCCGTGGCGTTCGATCTGCAGCTGGTACTGCGGGGCCAGTTGCGGCAGCTTCAGGATCAGTTCCTCGATCTGGGTCGGGAACACGTTCACGCCACGGATGATGAGCATGTCGTCCGAACGTCCGGTGATCTTGCCGATGCGGCGCATCGCGCGCGAGGTCGGCGGCAACAGGCGCGTGAGGTCGCGCGTGCGGTAGCGGATCATCGGCAGCGCTTCCTTGGTCAGCGAGGTAAAGACCAGTTCGCCTTCAGAGCCATCGGGCAGCACTTCGCCGGTATCCGGGTCGATGATCTCGGGGTAGAAATGGTCTTCCCAGATCACCGGGCCATCCTTGCTCTCGATGCATTCGCTGGCCACGCCCGGCCCCATCACTTCGGAGAGGCCGTAGATGTCCACTGCATCGATGTCGGCGCGCTGCTGGATCTCGCGGCGCATGGCATCGGTCCAGGGTTCGGCACCGAAGATGCCGACCTTCAGCGAGCTGGCCGCAGCATCCAGTCCCTGGCGCTGGAACTCCTCGATCACGTTGAGCATGTAGGAGGGCGTGACCATGATGATGCTGGGTTTGAAATCACGAATGAGCTGCACCTGCTTCTCGGTCTGGCCGCCCGACATGGGGATCACGGTGCAGCCCAGTTTTTCCGCGCCGTAATGCGCGCCCAGTCCGCCGGTGAACAGGCCGTAGCCATAGGAAATCTGCACGATGTCGCCACGCCGGCCGCCGGCGGCGCGAATGGAGCGCGCCACCACGGTAGCCCAGGTATCGATGTCGTTCTGCGTATAGCCCACCACGGTCGGCTTGCCGGTGGTGCCGCTGGAAGCGTGCACCCGCACCACCTGTTCGCGCGGCACGGCAAACATGCCGAAGGGATAGTGGTCGCGCAGGTCCTGCTTGGTGGTGAAGGGAAATTTGGACAGATCCGACAGGCTCTTGAGGTCGTCCGGATGGACCCCGGCCTGGTCGAAGGCATTGCGATAGTGCGCCACGTTGTCATAGGCGTGCTGCAAGGACCATTTCAGGCGTTGCAGCTGCAGCGCCTGCAGTTCGTCGCGGCTGGCGGTTTCGATGGGTTCCAGATCGCCGGGTTGTGGAGTGCGGGTGGTCATGGTGGTCTCCTGTCTCTGTTGGTATTGGTGTTCTTTTATGCGTGGCCTTGCTGCGCCGCTGGCAGTCCGCTGATCACCTCGCCCTTGATGCGATAGGACTTGCCCCGGAACAGCGCGATGATCTTGCCGTCCTGGTTGCTCACGGTGATGTCGTAGACCCCGGTGCGGCCGGCCAGCGTGCGTTCCTGTGCCTCGGCAGTCAGGACGTCATTGCGCAGGGCCGGTGCCACGTATTCGATGCTGCACCCCGATGCCACGGTGTTGAGATTACGGCTGTTGCAGGCAAATGCAAAGCTGCTGTCGGCCAGCGCGAAGATGAAACCGCCGTGGCAGGTGGCGTGGCCATTGAGCATGTCGCTGCGCACCAGCATGCTCATGCGCGCGCGGCCGGGCGCGACTTCCAGGATCCTCATGCCCAGCGCCTGGGAAGCGTTGTCGCGCGGGAACATGGCCTGTACCGTGGCCTCGGCCAGGGCTTGCGGATCCATCTCGGCAGATGGGAATGACAATGCGGTCTCACTCATGGAATTTCCTCCCGGATGCTTGCAGTCGTTGGAGCAGGGGCGAGACGCGGTAGCGGTCTTCGCCATAGGTGGCACTGAGCTGGCGCAGTACATTGGCGACGGTGTCGACGCCGATGGCATCGGCCCAGGCCAGCGGGCCGCGCGGATAGTTGACGCCCTTCTGCATGGCCAGGTCGGCGTCCTGCTTGCTGCACACGCCCTGGCTGACGGCGTCCGCCGCTTCGTTGATGAGCATGCAGACGGTGCGCATGACCACCATGCCCGGCACGTCCTGCAGCGGCGAGAGGGCAAAGCCGCAGTGTTGCAGCACGCCGGCCACCGCCTCCCAGGCACGGTCGCGGCACTGGTCGGCGCGGGTCAGGGCCAGGCGCGGGGCCGTGGCATAGTCCAGTGCCAGGTCCACCAGCACCACGTCGGGCATGTTGTAGTCGTAGGATTGCTGGGTCGCGGTGCGGCCGCCGGTCATGTAGAGGCGGCCGGGGCCGGCCTTCATCAGCAGATGGTCGGCGCGCGCCTCGCAGTACTCCACGCGGCCCTGATAGCGCGCGCGGATCACTTCTACCAGCGGATGCGTACCGAACAATTGCAGCGGTACCGTGGGCGTGTCGAATGCCGGGACGGTGACTGGCTGTGGCGTTTCCGGTGCCTCGCCATAGCGATAGAAACCGCGTCCGCTCTTGCGCCCGAGGAAGCCGGCGTGCACCAGCTCTTGCTGGATCAGCGACGGCGTGAAACGCGGATCATTGAAATACGCCTGGAACACCGATTGCGTGACGGCGAAATTGACGTCATGCCCGATCAGGTCCATCAGTTCGAACGCCCCCATGCGGAAACCGCCGGACTCGCGCAGGATGGCGTCGATGGTCGCCGGTTGTGCACCGCGCTCATTGAGCACGCGCAAGGCTTCGGCGTAATAGGGACGCGCCAGCCGGTTGACGATGAAGCCCGGTGTCGAGGCGGCCACCACCGGCACCTTGCCCCAGGCCAGCGCGGTGTCATGCAGGCACTGCACCACGGTGGCATCGCTGCATACGCCCCGGATGATTTCCACCAGCGCCATCATCGGCACCGGGTTGAAGAAATGCATGCCGGCCAGACGTTCGGGATGGCGCAGCGTGGCTGCGATCTGGGTGATCGAGATCGAGGAGGTATTGCTGGCCAGGATGCACTGCGCATCGACGATGGATTCCAGTTTGCCGAACAGTTCCTGCTTGGCCGCCAGCTGTTCGACGATGGCTTCCACCACCAGGCGCGCATCGCGCATTTCCTGCAGCGCGTGGGCTACCGACAGCCGGTCGCTCGCGCCTTGCGCCTGTTCGTGCGTGATCTTGCCCTTGTTGGCCAGCTTGTCGAGGCTGGCGCGGATGTCGGCGATGGCCCTGGCCGCGGCACCGTCGCGACTGTCGTAGAGCTGCACCGGATGGCCGGCGACTGCCGCCACCTGCGCAATGCCTGCGCCCATGGTGCCGCTGCCGATGACAGCGACGCGGGCCGTGGCGGGCAGGGCGTGCGGAGACACTGCTGCGCTCATGTCATTGTCCCGTGAATTGCGGCGCGCGCTTTTCCAGGAAGGCGCTCACGCCCTCGCGGTAATCGCGGCTGTGGCCGAGGGCACGCATGGTGTCGCGTTCCAGGTCCAGCTGTTCGGGCAGCGTATTGGCCGGGCTGGCATACAGCGTGGCCTTGGTGGCGGCCAGGCCCTTGGTCGGGGCGCGGGCGAAGTGGGTGGCCATGGCATAGGCTTCTTCCATGAGCTTGTCGTCGTCCACGCACTTCCAGATCAGGCCCCAGCGTTCGGCCTGCTCGGCGCTGATCTTCTCGCCCAGCAGTGCCATGCCCATGGCGCGTGCCGTGCCCACCAGGCGCGGCAGGAAATAGGTGCCGCCGGTATCGGGGATCAGTCCCAGCTTGCAGAACACTTCCACGAAGCTGGCCGAACGCGCGGCCAACACGATGTCGCAGGCCAGCGGCAGGTTGGCACCTGCACCGGCGGCGACGCCATTGACGGCGCAGATCACCGGGAAGGGTAGCGCACGCAGTGACTTCACCAGCGGACCGTAGTACTTGTCGATGGATTCGCCCAGGTCGACGGCACCGTCGCCGGGTTTGACGGCGCGGTCGCCCAGGTCCTGGCCGGCACAGAAACCGCGACCGGCACCGGTGAGCAGCAACACCCGCACGCTGGTGTCGGCCTGCAGCGTGGCGATGGCCTCGCGCAATTCCAGGTGCATGGCCACGGTGAAGCTGTTGAGCTTGTCGGGGCGGTTCAGGGTGATGACGGCGATGCCGTCATGGTTTTCGAAGAGGATGGTGGAGTCGCTCATGGGCTCAGGAAAGTTCAGGGGCTGATCAAAGGGAGGGCCGCATCGTGCGGGCGTGGCCGGCTCAGTTGTCCTGGTCGAAGTCCAGCAGCAGCTTGTCGCTGACCGGGAAGGACTGACAGCTCAGGACGAAGCCGCGCGCGATCTCGTAGTCTTCGAGCGCGTAGTTGGCATCCATGTCGACCTTGCCCTCGACCACCTTGCAGCGGCAGGTGGCGCACACGCCGCCCTTGCAGGAGTAGCGCAGGTCGATGCCGTGCTTGAGGCCTGCGTCGAGCACGGATTCCTTTTCCTTGTCCATGGTGAAGACGTTGTGATAACCGTCGACGATCACCGTGACTTCGCATTCCTTCTTGCCGACGACCGGGCGCGAAGCATGCGCACGCGTGGGCGCGCTGGCGGCGAACAGTTCGGTCTTGATCTGCGCCTTGGGCAGGCCATGCGCCTGCAGCGAATCGGAGACGGCCTGCACCATTTCTTCCGGGCCGCACAGGAAGGCGGCATCCACGTCCTTGAGATCGATCCAGGAGGCGAAGAAGGCATCGCACTTGCTGCGGTCGATGCGGCCGTTGAACAATTCCACGTCCTGCTGTTCGCGGCTCATCACCCAGATCACGTTGAGTCGTTCGAGGTAGGCATCCTTGAGGTCGGTGATGTCTTCCTTGAAGATCACCGAGGAGGAAGCACGATTGGCATAGACCAGCGTGAAGCGGCTGTGCGGCTCGGCCAGCAGGGTGGTCTTGATGATGGAGATCATCGGCGTGATGCCGCTGCCCGCCGCAAAGGCCAGGTAGTGCTTGCGGTTGGCCGCATCCAGCGGGACGTTGAAGTGGCCCATGGGCGGCATCACTTCGATGCTTTGTCCCGGGACAAAGGATTCATTGGCCCAGTTCGAGAACAGCCCGCCCGGTACGCGCTTGATGGCCACGCGCAACTGCTTTTCCTGGGTGGCCGCGCAGATCGAATAGGAGCGGCGCAATTCCTCGCCCTCGATGTGCGAGCGCAGCGTCAGGTGCTGGCCTTGCTGGTAGGAAAACGTGTCCTGCAATTCAGGCGGGACGGCGAAGGAGACCACGATGGTGTCGCGCGTTTCCTGTTTCACGCCCGAGATGGTCAGTGGATAGAATTTGCTCATGATCTTGTGCCTTTGTTCTGGGACATTGAGCGCGGCTCAATGCGCCTTGAAGTAATCGAACGGCTCGCGGCAGTCCTTGCACTGGTACAGCGCCTTGCAGGAGGTGGAGCCGAACTGGCTCACGCAGACCGTCTGCATCGAACCGCAATGCGGGCATTGCACCTGCGGTGCAGCTTGTCGCCGGATACTGATGCCGCGAATGTCGATGACCTGCTGCGCCGGGGGCGCGATGCCGTATTGCTGCAGGTTGCGGCGGCCTTTCTCGCTCATCCAGTCGGTGTTCCAGGCCGGTGCCAGCTGCGTGCGGATGGCCACCTCGGCCAGCCCGTGCTGCCTGAGTGCTGCGCTGATGTCCTGCGCGATCACGCCCATGGCCGGGCAACCGGAATAGGTCGGGGTGATGACCACGGTGCAGCGTGCTGCCTCGGCATCGTCATCGGAGACCTCGACGGCGCGCACGATGCCCAGGTCCACCACCGAGATGACCGGAATCTCCGGATCGGGAATGGCCTCCAGCCATTCCCAGATGCTCGCCTGCAGCGTCTGCGCGCGGGAGGCCAGCTCGTTCACCAGCTCGCTCCCGGATAGGTGCGCTGCAGGAACTGCAGCTCCGCAAGCAGGTAGCCCAGGTGTTCGGTATGCCGTCCCTGCTTGCCGCCGCTCTGCATCCACAGTCCGGACGCAGGCAGCTGCAGCGTGGCTTCGCGCATCACCTCGGTGACGTGCTGCTGCCACTTCTGCTGAAGTTCTGCGAGATCCGGTGCGATGCCCTCGGCCTGCATGGCCTGGTCCAGCGCGTCGGCAGTGAACAGTTCGCCGGTGTACATCCACAGCGCATCGATGGCGTCCTGCATGCGGCGATGGCTCTCTTCGCTGCCATCACCCAGGCGGATCATCAGGTCGGTACTGCGGCGCACGTGATAGGTGACTTCCTTGAAGCACTTCTGCGCGATCTCGGCGATGCGCGCATCGCTGCTTTCGCAGAGTCCCTCGAGCAGGAAGTAATGCCACACGTCGAAGAGGAACTGGCGTGCCAGCGTATCGGCATAGCTGCCGTTGGGCAGCTCCACCAGCAGCAGGTTGTGGAACTGATGGGCATCGCGCAGGAAGGCCAGCTGGTCTTCGTTGCGTCCTGCACCTTCCAGTTCGGCGGCGTAGGCCAGCCACAGGCGCGCCTGGCCGATCAGGTCCAGCGAGACGTTGATCAAGGCCATGTCTTCTTCCAGGGCCGGGCCCTTGCCGCACCATTCGGAGAGGCGCTGCGAGAGCACCAGGACGTTGTCGCCCAGGCGTCGCACGTAATCGGTTCTGTGGGTCATGGTGCGCGCCTCTTACAGGTTCTTCAGTTCGGCCGGCATGGGGAAGAAGGTCGGGTGGCGATACACCTTGCTGTTGGCCGGTTCGAACAGCGGGGCCTTGTCGCCGGGGCTGGAGGAGACGATGTCGGCGGCGCGCACCACCCAGATGCCCACGCCTTCGTTGCGGCGGGTGTAGACGTCGCGCGCATTGTTGATGGCCATCTCGCCATCGGGGGCATGCAGGCTGCCGACGTGTTTGTGGGCCAGACCGTGCTGGCTGCGGATGAAGACTTCCCAGAGAGGCCATTCCTTGCTCATGATGCGTTTCCTTGTTGGCGGGCCGCCCGGTGATGTCGGGCGGCCACTGGCAGGTTGTGAGATGAAGCGATTCAGAAACAGACGATGGGCGAATCACGCCGCCTTGCGCGCGGCACGCTTGTCGGCGTGCGCCACCAGCGCATCGCGGAACCAGGCGCCGTCGTCGTAGGCTTTCTTGCGGGTGGCCAGGCGTTCGCGGTTGCAGGGGCCGTTGCCGCGCAGGACGTTGTGGAATTCGTCCCAGTTGATTTCACCGAAGTCGTAGCGGCCACGTTCTTCGTTCCACTTGAGATCGGGGTCGGGCACGGTCAGGCCCAGGTATTCGATCTGCGGGATGGTCTGGTCGACCATGCGCTGGCGCAGTTCGTCATTGGAGAAGAGCTTGATGCGCCATTGCATCGATTGCGCGCTGTTGACCGATTCCGCATCGGAGGGGCCGAACATCATCAGCGCCGGCCACCACCAGCGGTTCAGCGCATCCTGCGCCATCTGCTTCTGCTCGGGCGTGCCACGGCACAGCGCCAGCATGATGTCGTAGCCCTGGCGGGCATGGAAGGATTCCTCCTTGCACACGCGCACCATGGCGCGCGAATAGGGACCATAGGAACAGCGGCACAGCGGGATCTGGTTGATGATGGCCGAGCCATCCACCAGCCAGCCGATGGCTCCCATGTCGGCCCAGCTCAGGGTCGGATAGTTGAAGATGCTGGAATACTTGGCCTTGCCGGAATGCAGGTCGCCCAGCAGCGCATCGCGCGACACGCCCAGGGTTTCTGCCGCGCTGTAGAGGTAGAGGCCGTGCCCGGCTTCGTCCTGGATCTTGGCCAGCAGGATGGCCTTGCGCTCCAGAGTCGGGGCGCGCGTGACCCAGTTGGCCTCGGGCAGCTGGCCCACGATTTCCGAGTGGGCGTGCTGCGAGATCTGGCGCACCAGGGTCTTGCGATAGGCCTCGGGCATCCAGTCCTTGGGCTCGATCTTGACGCCCGCATCGATGCGCGCCTGGAAGGCCTGTTCTTCGGGGGACATGTCATCGGCGCTGCGCACCTTGGCCAGTCCGGTTTCTACGAGTTGTGCATACATGCTGCTTCTCCATGAAGGTGGATCACGCGGAGGCAGGACGAACGCGGTCCTTGCCGCAGGGACCGGCCCTGCGTCTGCGTGAGGTGTAAGCGTGAATCTTGAAACTGAAAAAAATATGCTGCCGTCTGCTAAGCCCGTCTGGCTGCGATCAGCGGTTCGACGAAGGGCGCGGCCAGGCTCGGCCGGTTCTCTTCGATCTGCGCCAGGGGGCTGACCTCCCGCAGGCTCTTCAGGCTGCGCTTGGCGAGGTCGTGATACGTCTCGGTACCGGCCCGTTTCCAGGCCATCTCTTCTTCCGTCAGGTCGCGCACCACCTTGGCCGGCAAACCGGCCACCAGGGTGCGCGCGGGAATCTGCATGCCGGCGCGCACGAAGGCGCAGGCCGCCACGATGGACTGTGCGCCCACCACTGCCTCATCCATCACCACCGCATTCATGCCCACCAGCGCATCGCGTTCGACGGTGCAGCTGTGCAGCACCGCACCGTGGCCGATGTGGCCGTTCTCGCCCACCACCGTGGCATGGCCGGGGAAGCCGTGCACCACGCAGGTGTCCTGCACGTTGGCACCGCGTTCCAGCACGATGCGGCCGAAGTCGCCGCGCAGGCAGGCGGCCGGGCCGACGTAGCAATCGGGACCGACGATGACGTCGCCGATCAGGACTGCCGTGGGATGGACATAAGCGGCCGGGTCGACCACCGGGATCACGCCTTCGATCGAATAACAGGGCACAGCGTCTCCTTGGCCGGCGCTTTCACTGCAGGCGCCAGCAGCTTGTGGTTGCAGCGTGCTGAACTTTGCTTGTCTTTCCCGGTTGAAACGCATGGAAAAAAGCATTTGCCTGCCGCTGTTTTTTGAGGAATAATAATTTCGACCGACCGGTTGGTCAATAATGTTTTGAAGATTTTTTCTGACCGTGTTGAGGACGCAGGGAAGTTGAGGCAGGGCAGGGAGGCTGGCAGAGCGGGATGTCTCCGATAGATGTTTCGTAAGAGTTTTGATTTACGGCACAATCATGACTTTGCGGAAATATCGACGAGGAAGCATTTATGCCACGCAAGCGAGCAGCGGGATACGACAACCAGCGCGAGACCATCATCGAACAGGCAGCAGCCTTGTTCGCGCGCAATGGTTTCGTGGGCACATCGATGAATGAGGTGGCGCTGGCGTGTGGCCTGTCCAAGGCGTCGCTCTATCACTACTTTGCCGACAAGCACCAGTTGTTGATGCACATTTGCGAAGACCACATCGATCGCCTCTGTGCGCTGGTCGATGAAGTCGCGCAGCAGGAGCTGGACCCCGAGCCGCGCTTGCGCCTCTTGATCCAGCGCTTCGTGGAGGAATACCGCGATGCCCAGAACGAGCATCGCGTCCTGACCGAGGACGTGCGTTTCCTGGAACCGGGAGACCAGAAGCGCATCCTCACCGGCGAGCGCAAGGTGGTCAAGGCGGTGGCCGAGGCCATGTGCGCGGTGCGGCCGGAACTGGATCGCAGCCGCATGGCCAAGCCGCTGGCCATGCTGTTGTTCGGCATGATCAACTGGATGTTCATGTGGTTGAAGCCCGATGGCGAACTGACCCATGAACGCATGGCCGTGGTCGTGTCCGATTTGTTGTTTGGCGGAATCGGTGCCGTCAGCCTGGAAGGCACCGGGAAGAAGAAACGATGACGTGAGCCCTTGATCGGTAGCGTCATTGCAGGCATGCAGCACCACAATGACAAAATCATCAAGGAGACCTCCATGCAGTTTGCTCGCCCTTTGCTGGCGCTGGCTTTGGCCGGCTGCGCGCTCGTCGCACACGCCGACATCAACGTCGGCGTCACCGTATCCACCACCGGCCCGGCCGCTTCGCTGGGCATCCCCGAAAAGAACACCATCGCGCTGCTGCCCGCCACCATCGGCGGCCAGAAGATCAACTACATCGTCCTCGATGACGCCTCCGACACCACGCAGGCGGTCAAGAACGCGCGCCGCTTCGTCTCCGAAAACAATGTGGATGTGATCGTCGGTTCGTCGGTGAGCCCCAACTCGATCTCGATGATCGAAGTGGCCGCCGAAGCGCAGACGCCGATGATCTCGCTGGCCGCGGCCGCGCGGATCGTCGAGCCCATGGACGCCAAGAAGAAGTGGGTCTTCAAGACCCCGCAGAACGACATCATGATGTCGCTGGCCATTGCCAAGGACATGGTGGCGCGCGGCTATCGGCGCATCGCCTTCATCGGTTATTCCAACGCCTATGGCGAAGGCTGGTACGAAGAATTCAAGAAAGCCGCCGGCCTCAAGAAACTGGAACTGGTCGCCAATGAACGCTTCGCCCCCAACGATACCTCGGCCACCGCGCAAGCCCTGAAGCTGGTGGCGGCCAAGCCGGATGCCATCCTCATCGCCGCCTCCGGCACCCCGGCCGTGGTGCCGCAGCGTGCCTTGAAGGAGCGCGGCTTCAAGGGCCAGATCTACCAGACCCACGGCGTGGCCAATGCCGACTTCCTGCGCGTGGGCGGCAAGATGCTCGACGGCACCCTGCTGCCGGCCGGCCCCGTGCTGGTAGCGGCGCAGCTTCCTGCGGCCAACCCCATTCGCAAGGTGGCGCTGGACTACACCGCCAAGTATGAAGCCGCGCATGGCAAGGACAGCGTCTCGCTCTTCGGCGGCTATGCCTGGGATGCGGGCGTGCTGCTGCAGTCGGCCATTCCGGTGGCGTTGAAACGCGGCAAGCCGGGCACGCCGGAATTCCGCGCCGCCCTGCGCGATGCGCTGGAAGCCACCAAGGAAGTCACCGGCGTGCACGGCGTCTACAACATGTCGGCTACCGATCACCTGGGCCTGGACCAGCGGGCTTCGGTGATGGTCAAGATCGTTGATGGCGCCTGGCAGTACCAGCCCTGAGAGCAACAACGAATACGCTCGCGCACCGCTGACCGTTCGACCTGAGTAGGCCCGACGGGCCGTATCGAAGGCGCTGCGGAGTTTGTACCGTAGCCACGCCTTCGATACGCGGCGGCGCCGCTACTCAGGTCGAACGGCCGGTGGTGACGGATGTAATCGCTGCTGCTGCCTCATTTTGTAAAGCTCATCCACTATGCAAATCAGGAGTCCCCGATGACTACCCGTCCCCCTCTGCTCCAGAGTTTCATCGCCGGCCGCTGGTTCGGTGAAAGCCCGGCCCAGGCACTGCACAGCGCAGTCAATGGCCACACCGTCGCCAGCACCCACCAGGAATCCATCGACTTCGGCGAAGCGCTGGAGCACGCCCGCAGGAAGGGCCTGCCGGCGCTGATGCAGCTGGACTTCCAGCAACGTGCAGCGATCCTCAAGGCGCTGGCCAAGTACTTGGTCGAGCACAAGGAAACGCTCTACGCCGTCTCCGCCCACACGGGCGCGACCCGCACCGACAGCTGGATCGACATCGAAGGCGGCAGCGGCACGCTGTTCACCTATGCCAGCATCGGTACCAATGAATTCCCCTCGTCCAACCTGGTCCACGAAGGCCCGGCCATGTCGCTGGGCAAGCAGGGCCGTTTCGCGGGGACGCACATCCTGGTGCCGCGCGGCGGCGTGGCGGTGCACATCAATGCCTTCAACTTCCCGGTCTGGGGCATGCTGGAAAAATTCGCCCCGACCTTCCTGGCCGGCATGCCCTGCATCGTCAAGCCGGCCACCGCCACCAGCTATCTGGCTGAGGCGGCAGTGCGCCTGATCCAGCAATCGGGCCTGCTGCCCGAAGGCAGCCTGCAACTGGTCATCGGCAGCACCGGCGACCTGCTCGACCGCCTGCAGGCGCAGGACGTGGTGACCTTTACCGGCTCGGCCGATACAGCGGCCAAGTTGCGTGCGCATCCCAACCTGATTGCGAATTCCATTCCCTTCAATGCCGAAGCCGATTCGCTGAACTGCGCGATTCTTGGCCCTGACGTCAATGCCGACGATGAGGAATTCGATCTCTTCGTCAAGGAAGTGGCGCGCGAGATGACCGCCAAGGCCGGTCAAAAATGTACCGCCATCCGCCGTGCCATCGTGCCGCGCCAGCACTTAGATGCAATTTCGGAAAAACTCGCCGCGCGCCTGTCGAAGACCGTGATCGGTGACCCTGCACTGGAGTCGGTGCGCATGGGGCCGCTGGCCTCACGCGCACAACAGCGCGATGTGGAAGAGCGCGTGGCCTTGCTGAAACAAAGTGCCGAGCTGATCCTGGGGGCCGGCAGCAGCTTCCAGCCGCAAGGCGACGGCGTGGGCGAGGGAGCGTTCTTCGCGCCGACCCTGCTGCTGGCGCGTGATACCTCCGCAGGCAGCCCGGTGCATGAAGTGGAGGCCTTCGGTCCGGTCAGCACGCTGATGCCTTATGACGATCTCGATGAAGCCCTGGCGCTGGCCGCACGCGGACGCGGCAGCCTGGTGGCCAGCCTGGTCACGCGCAGCCCGTCGGTGGCCGCGCGTGCCATTCCTGTAGCGGCTGCATGGCATGGCCGCCTGCTGGTGCTCGATCGCGAAGCGGCACCGGAATCCACCGGCCACGGTTCGCCCCTGCCGCAGCTCAAGCACGGTGGTCCTGGCCGCGCCGGTGGCGGTGAGGAACTGGGCGGTTCGCGCGCCGTGAAGCATTACCTGCAACGCACGGCGGTGCAGGGCTCGCCGACCATGCTGGCCGCAGTCGTGGGCGAACACGTGCGGGGTGCGAAGGTGCGCGAATCGGATATCCATCCCTTCCGGCACTACTTCGAGGACCTGCAGATCGGCGACTCGCTGGCTACGCACCGCCGTACCGTCACCGAAGCCGACATCGTCAATTTCGGCTGCCTCTCGGGCGACCATTTCTACATGCACTTCGACGACATCTCGGCACGCCAGTCGCCGTTCGGCAAACGCATCGCGCATGGCTACTTCGTGCTGTCGGCGGCCGCCGGGCTGTTCGTCTCGCCGGCGCCGGGTCCGGTGCTGGCCAACTACGGGCTCGATACGCTGCGCTTCGTCAAGCCGGTCGGCATCGGCGACACCATCTCGGCGCGGCTGACCTGCAAGCGCAAGATCGACCGCAACAAGAAGGATGCCAACGGCCAGGGGCAGGGCGTGGTGGCCTGGGATGTGGAGGTGAGCAACCAGGACGGCGAGCTGGTGGCGTCCTACGACATCCTGACCCTGGTGGCGAAGAAGCCGCAGGCTTGAGCCATCCGTTTTTTTGCAGAAAGCTTCATGCCCCATCCGGTAATCCGCGCCACACACAAGAAAGCAGCCCCAAAGGTTCATCTCTGACAAGAACCGGGCCTATCCCGGCCAGTCGCAGCCCGATCTGCGGCGGCCGGCATCAACAGGAGGAGACAAGTGGATACCAGCATTCTGACCGTGCTGATCCAGGACGGCATCACGACCGGCGCGATCTATGCGCTGCTGTCGCTGGCGCTGGTCCTGGTGTTTTCAGTGACACGGGTGATTTTCCTGCCGCAGGGCGAGTTCGTCGCCTTCGGCGCATTGACCCTGGCGGCCATCCAGAACGGACAGGCCCCCGGCACCGCCTTGCTGCTGGTGGCGCTGGGCGGCGTGACGCTGGCCGTTGAAGGCGGCACCGCGCTGCGCCTGGCCGCAACGCGCGCGCGTTTTCTGCGCCGCCTGCCGTCGCTGCTGGCCATGCACCTCGGCCTGCCGCTGGTGCTCTACGCACTGACGCGCTACGTGGACCTGCAAGCGCTGGCCATGCCCTGGCAGATCCTGCTGACGCTGCTGATCGTGGTGCCGATGGGACCGATGATCTATCGCGTGGCTTATCAGCCGCTGGCGCATTCGAGCGTGCTGGTGTTGCTGATCGTCTCACTCGGTGTGCATCTGGCCATGGTCGGTTTGGGATTGCTGATGTTCGGCCCCGAGGGGACCAACACCAAGCCTTTCACCGAGATGCAATTCAACCTGGGCGAGAGCCCGGTCTCGGGCCAGAGCGTGATCGTGCTGGTGACGGTGGCGGCCCTGATCGCCGTGATCTACGTCTTCTTCGAACGCACGCTGACCGGCAAAGCCCTGCGCGCGACTGCCGTCAATCGTCTCGGTGCGCGGCTGGTGGGGGTGGGCATCAATCAGGCGGGCAAGCTGTCCTTCGCGATGTCGGCTGGGATCGGTGCGCTGTGCGGGATCCTGATTGCGCCCTTTACCATCGTCAACTATGAGTCCGGCTTCATCATCGCCCTGAAAGGCTTTGTGGGAGCCATCTTCGGCGGGCTGGCCAGCTATCCGATTGCGGCATTGGGCTCGGTGTCGGTCGGGCTGATCGAGAGTTTCTCTTCCTTCTGGGCCAGCGCCTTCAAGGAGCTGATCGTCTTCACGGTCATCATTCCTATCCTGCTGTGGCGCTCGCTGACCAGCCACCACATCGACGAAGAAGCCTGAGGACGCCGCCATGACTGCATTCACATCGCATCGCGCCGCCTTGCCGGTGCTGTTCTTCGCCATCGTGCTGGTGCTGCCGCAACTGGGCCTGCCGCCGTTCTGGGTCACGCTGCTGTCCTATGTGGGCCTGTATGCCATCGTCGCGCTGGGGCTGGTGCTGCTGACCGGCGTGGCGGGATTGATCTCGTTCGGGCAGGCGGCATTTGTCGGCATCGGTGCTTACACGACTGCGTATCTCACGACGCAGTTCGGACTCTCGCCCTGGGTCGGTTTGCTGGCGGGGATCGGGCTGACGGGCTTGTCGGCTTTCTTCATCGGCACGCTCACCATGCGCATCTCCGGCCATTACCTGCCGCTGTCCACGATTGCCTGGGGCCTGTCGCTGTACTACCTGTTCGGCAACCTGGAGATGCTGGGCAAGCATGACGGCATCAACGGCATCCCGCCGATTGCCATCGGCCAGTTCACCTTCGGCAACGGGGCCTCGATGTATCTGCTGATCTGGGCCGTGGTGATCCTGGCGCTGGTATCGGTGGTCAATTTCCTCGATTCGCGTGCGGGGCGCGCGGTGCGTGCGCTCAAGTTCGGCACCGTCATGCCGGAAGCCATGGGCGTCGATACGGCGCGGCTGAAGATCGTCATCTTCGTCTACGCGGCAGTGCTGGCCGGCATTTCCGGATGGCTCTACGCGCACCTGCAACAGGCGGTCAATCCCACGCCCTTCGGTTTGAAATACGGCATCGACTACCTGCTGATGGTGGTCGTCGGTGGTGCCGGCCATGTGTGGGGAGCGATCCTCGGTGCGGGCCTGCTGGCGGTGCTGAGCAACTTCCTGCAGGAGTGGTTGCCGGGGGTGCTCGGCACCGGCGGCAATTTCGAGGCCATCGTCTTCGGCATCGCGCTGGTGATCTTTTTGCAGTTCGCCAACGAGGGCTTGTGGCCGCGTCTGCAGGCACGCTTCGGACGTCGCCTGCCGCGCCAGTTGCCAGAGGATGCTGCGCCATTGACGCAGATTCCCAAGCCGGCGCGGGGCGAAATGATCCTGGAAGTGGAAGCGGCGCGGAAGCAGTTCGGTGGACTGGTGGCGGTCAATGATGTGAGCTTTTCGGTGAAGGCCGGGGAGATCGTGGGACTGATCGGGCCCAATGGCGCGGGCAAGTCGACGACCTTCAACTTGGTGACCGGTGTGCTCTCCATTACCAGCGGCAAGCTCAATTATCGCGGGCAGTCGCTGGCGGGCTTGTCCTCGCGCGAGATTTCCAGCCGTGGCATTGCGCGCACTTTCCAACATGTGCGGCTGGTACCGGGCATGAGCGTGCTGGAGAACGCGGCCATGGGGGCATTCCGGCGCGGCGAGTTCGCGCCCCAGCGCGGCATCCTGGCCAGTCTGGCGCGCGCCAATCGCAAGGAGGAAGCGCGCATCCTCAGTGAAGCGCGGCGGCAGCTGGAGCGTGTCGGCTTGGGGGACCTGCTCGACCGGCCGGCAGGCAGCCTGGCGCTGGGCCAGCAGCGCATCCTGGAGATTGCACGCGCGCTGTGCTGTGATCCGGCGCTGTTGTTGCTGGATGAACCGGCGGCCGGTCTGCGCCTGAAAGAGAAGCAGGCGCTGGCGGCATTGCTGGACAAGCTGCGCGGCGAGGGCATGGCGGTGCTGCTGGTGGAGCACGACATGGACTTCGTGATGCAATTGACGGACCACATCGTGGTCATGGAATTCGGCACCAAGATTGCCGAGGGCACGCCGGCCCAGATCCAGGTCCACCCGGCGGTGCTGGAAGCCTATCTGGGAGGAGCCCAATGATGACCGCCGCGACCATGATGAACGCTGCCAGTGTGGAATCTGAAGTGCGTGCGGCGAGCGCGCCGCTGTTGCTGGAAGTCAGCGGGCTCTCGGCGCGCTATGGCAAGGTGCCGGCCTTGACCGAGGCCGGGCTGTCGCTGCGGGCCGGGCAGATCGTGACCGTGATCGGGCCCAATGGGGCGGGCAAGTCGACCTTGCTCAATGCCATGATGGGCGCGATGCCGGCGGGTGCGGCGGCCAGTGGACGGATCGCTTTCCAGGGCGAGGATGTGAGCCAGATGGAGGTGGAGGAGCGCGTGGCGCGCGGGCTGTCGCTGGTGCCGGAAAAGCGTGAATTGTTTACGTCCATGAGCGTGGAGGATAATCTGCTGCTGGGTGCGTACAAGCGGCGGCGCAATGGCGAGTCCGGCTATCTGGATCAGCAGGAGTTTGTCTATGCCTTGTTCCCTCGGTTGAAGGAACGGCGCAAGCAGGCGGCCGGGACGCTGTCCGGTGGCGAACGCCAGATGCTGGCGGTGGGCCGCGCCCTGATGGCCAAGCCGCAGGTGCTGATGCTGGATGAACCCAGTTTGGGGCTGGCACCGTTGATCACCAAGGAAATTCTTTCCATCATCAGCCAGTTGCGCAGCACCGGCGTGGCCACCTTGCTGGTGGAGCAGAATGCGCGGGCGGCCTTGCAGGTGGCCGATTACGGGTATGTGCTGGAGATGGGGGAGATCGTTTGTGAAGGGCCGGCGGGGGTGCTGGCGGCGGACAAGAGGATTGTGGAGAGTTATCTGGGGGTGGCGCGCGAGCCGGTGGAGCTGATTCAGCGCAACGTGAGTTCGTAACTCGTGCTGCGGCCCCCTGCGGCCGAACGGTGCAGCAGGTCCAGCGCGACCAGTTCATTGAGATCGCGCAGGGCGGTGTCGGAAGAGCACTTCGCCAGCGCCGCCCATTTGCTGCTGGTCAGCTTGCCTTCGAAACCATCGAGCAGACGGTTGAGCACTTTGACCTGACGGCCATTGAGCGGGGTGCCCGCGATTCTCTGCCAGAAGCGGGCCTTCACCAGTACCGCATCCAGCGTGCGATGCGCCTGGCTCACCGCAGCTGACAGCATCTGCAGGAACCACAGCAGCCAGGGGGTGACATCCATGTCGCCCTTTTGCGTGCGTTCCAGGATCTCGTAATAGGCTTTGCGTTCGCGCTGGATTTGCGCCGACAGGCTGTAGAAGCGCTGCGGGCTGCCGTCAGCGCGGGCCAGCAGCAGGTCGCCGATGGCCCGGGCGATACGTCCGTTGCCGTCATCGAAAGGATGCAGGGTGACAAACCAAAGATGCCCCAGGCCCGCGCGCAGCAGGGCGGGCTCTACCGGATTCGCGGTATTGATCCAGTTGAGCAGGCGCGTCACCTCGCGCGCCAGGCGTCGGGCCGGGGGCGCTTCATAATGGACTTTCTGTCGATGCAGTGGACCGGAGACTACTTGCATGGGGCCTTGGGCATCATCGCGCCAGTCGCCGACGATGATTTCGCTCATCCCTGAATAGCCGGTCGGGAACAAGGCCGCATGCCAGCCGAAGAGACGCTTGGCCGTCAGTGGTTTGCGGTGATGCGTGGTGGCGTCGAAGATCATGTCGACCACCCCTTCCACGTGGCGATCCACCGGGGCCAAGGCACCGATGTCGACACCCAGGCGACGTGCCACGGAAGAGCGTACCGAGGCCAGATTGAGCTGTTCACCTTCGATGGCGCTGGTGTTGAGGACGTCCTCGGTCAGGGCCAGCAGGTTGGCTTCATCACGCAGCCCCAGTCCCACATCGGCCAGCCGGCCCAGCAGCAGGCCTTGCGCATGACTCACCTCGGCCAGTGGTGCGGCCAGGACGTTGAGGTCGTAGCGCCATCGGGGCCAGTCGGGAGCCTGCCAGAGGTAAGTGTAATCACCGCGATTCATGCGGTGATTATGGGGGGTATTCGCCGCAGGGGGCAAGTCTGTTTGCCGAAAAAAATGCGGTGAATGGACGACGGCCAGGCAGGGTTTTTGAGGGCTGCGCTCAGGTTGCCAAGGGTTTAGAGTTCGGCGAGCAGTTCCCAGGTGATGGCCTCGCGTCCGAGGAATTCGCCGTGCGGTCCCAGGTTCAGCCAGTAGGGGGCGATGTCGCCGGGCATCAGGATCACGCCGAATTTTTCTGTGCCGGGGCGGTGGAAGCGGCCATGGCAGGGGCTGGGCTGGCCTGTTTTCAATCTGATTTTCCTTTTGGGAGTGCTTCCTGCAAGCAGGTCTGCGGGATCAAGCGGGAAAACGGGCGGCCACGCGTCACTTTGATCAAAGCGTCGAATCCACAGATCGGAGGTGCAATAATTGAAGCGCAGCTCGCCCCAATTGGATGCGCTGCCCATGGAATTGTAGGCGCCGTCGCGCAAGGGGCGCAGTGCTGCATTGACTCTGGCATAGTCCTCCGATATTGCCTCGTCGACTGGTCCGATTTCCGGCGTCTCCCCTGCGCGCATTACCAAGGAATTTCCGTGACGAATGGATGTGATGCCAAGCTGGTGACAATGATCCGCATAGGCGTTGATCCCACCGCAACGCTCGGCCAGGACATCACCTACGATCGTGATCCAGTCAACGCTCTTCGGTCCATAGGGAGCGCGCATTTCGTCACCGGCACCGGGAATGTAGAGCGTGCGGTAGCGGGTCGCCAGATCAAATGCCTCAGGTTCGTAGTGAATGCTTTGCTCGGGCAGGACGGCTGCCAATCCCGCTCGGCCATGGAAGGGACTGAGTGTTTCGATCGCGCGCAGTAGCAAGTTGTCCAGCGTCTTGCGATGATGAGGATCGAATGCGTGACTGCGTGGCAGCTGGAAGTAAAGCTCTGATATGCAGCCCTTGTTCCAGCCACGTTCGGTCAGGGAAAAGATCGCATATTCGGTCGCCTGCTCGCGATGCTCCCCGGAAGAAAGGTACCACTCGATGCAGTCATCTTCATCGAGCTTGGCGGCGTAGTCGCGAAGCTTGGGAAACTTTTTGCCGGCAAGTTTTCTGGTCTGCCAGCTCTCGGGATCGCAACCCCACTTCAATTCGCTCCCGTAGGCTTCTTCGTACGCCTCGAACAATTCAATGATTGCTTGGCGTTTCTCCGGTCTATGGCCGCCCCAGAAATAAAGAGAGACGGTCAGGCCGACACTTGTGATGATCCGGTCATCATCCACATATTGAAAATCCGGAAGCAGGGCTTCGATTTTCTGCAATTTGTCTTTCATTCGCCTTTGTCTTTTTTATCTGTGGGAGAGGTATTGGTAATTCTGGTACCGACTACCATCACCACCAGAGCCGCCGCAGCTGCACCTGCCGCATCGCATGAGTTCGTAACTGCCCCTGATTCCCGAGACCTGCCAATTGCCGCAGAGATGATTTTTCGTCTCGAAGTTGAGGACAGATTCCTTTTGGACATGGCTCCAACGTGGCAGGTTAGTCAGAGTTCGGCGAGCAGTTCCCAGGTGATGGCCTCGCGTCCGAGGAATTCGCCGTGCGGTCCCAGGTTCAGCCAGTAGGGGGCAATGTCACCAGGCATCAGGATCACGCCGAATTTCTCTGTGCCGGGGCGATGGAAGCGGCCATAACAAGGGCTGGACTGGCCTGTTTTCAATCTGATTTTCTTTTTGAGCGTGCTCCCCGCAAGCGGGGACGCTGGATCAAGCGGGAAGATGGGCGGCCACGCATCTCTTTGTTCAAAGCGGCGAATCCAAAGATCAGAGGTGAAACGATTGAAGCGCAGTTCGCCCCAATTGGATGCGCTGCCCATGGAATTGTAGGCACCGTCGCGCAAGGGACGCAGTGCTGTATTGACTCTCGCATAGTCCTCCGATATTGCCTCGTCGACTGGTCCGATTTCCGGCGTCTCTCCTGTGCGCAATACCAGAGAATTTCCGTGACGAATGGATGTGATGCCAAGCTGGCGACAATGATCCGCATAGGCGTTGATCCCACCGCAACGCTCGGCCAGGACATCACCTACGATCGTGATCCAGTCAACGCTCTTCGGGCCAAAGGGCGCGCGCATGAAGTCACCGGCACCGGGAATGTAGAGCGTGCGGTAGCGCGTCGCCAGATCAAAAGCTTCCGGCTCGTAGTGAATACTTTGCTCGGGCAGGACGGCGGCCAGTCCCACTCGGCCATGGAAGGGTTTGAGTGTTTCGATCGCGCGCAGTAGCAAGCTGTCAAGCGTTTTGCGATGATGGGGATCGAAGGCGTGTTTGCGAGGTAGCTGGAAATGCAGTTTTGAAATACGTCCCTTGTGCCAACCACGTTCGGTCAGGCATGTGATGACGTACTCGGATGCCTCCTCACGGTGTGCGCTGGATGCGAGGTACCAATTGACGCAGTCATCTTCATCAAGGGTGGCCACATAGTCGCGTAGCTTTGGAAAATTGGTATTGGCGAGTTTTCTCGTCTTCCAGCTCTCCGGGTCGCATCCCCATTTCAACTGGCTACCGTGAGCTTCCGCGTAAGCTTCGAAGAATTCGACCAACGCAGCGCGCTTTTCTGAACTGTGGCCGCTCCAGAAAAATAGTGTGGCAGTCAGGCCTACACTGACGATGATCCGTTCATCATCTACATATTGGAAATCCGGTAACAGCTCTTCGATTTTGTCAAAACCATGTTTCATCAGTGTTTGTCCTTTTCACTTTTTTGATTCGCATTGGCCGTTCTTGTGCCGGCTACCAGTACGACCAACGCCGCAGCGGCAGCACCTGCCGCCTCAAGAGGAAGGGCTGCAATGGCAATGGCACCCACCAGAATCGTGCCGCCGACCACGGCGGCACCTTTGAGATAGTCGGCAAGCGGTATACCTTCGTCTTGTGATGCGATGGGTCCGTAGCGTGGCTTGACCGGTTGTGGGGGTGGTATGGGAGCAGGGAGAGGTGGCGTCCGGCTATACCAGTGATCTTTTGCCTTGCGTTCCTGTTCCATTGGTGTTGTGACCGGGGCACGTATGGGGTCTTGCACAGGCGCAGATGAATCGCGTTGACAATCGCACTCTGCGATCGTGAGCAAGCGAAACTTATCCGGATCCCCTGCGATCGTTTGATAGTCGCTCATCTGCTCTTCGTCAAGCCCGTCGCCTTCGAACTTGATCTCCACCACCCGCTCAATATTCACCTGCACTGGCATCAGCCGCTTCCAATCAATCTTCCCCGAGGCCCGCATGGAGGCCAATTCTTCGCCTGTAGTCGCAAGAATGATGCAGTCCGGAATCCTCAACAGCCCCTTCTGCGGCTTGCCGTCCAACTGTCTTTTGAGCAGCCCATCGGCCATGGCCCGTCCGAGCGGAAACCGGCTGGCACGATTGGGTTGTTCCCGACTCATCAGCGGCGCAGGCGGATGGCTTGCCATGCTGTACCCGACTTCAGCCTTGTAGCGCCAGACCAGCTGGTTGCGCTCTTCGTCATTCCAGATGCTGGCGGTAGTACAGCGCTGCTTCAGTGCACGCCCGAGGCTGTCCTTGAGCTTGGTCCCCTGATTGCACATGCACATCACCGCGCACAGGTAACTCCGATCCATGGGATTGTCGAGCGACAGCACGCGGCCTCTGGGGCCTTGGTGCGTACCCGAGCGGCCGATTGGGCGGGACGATGGCGAGATACCTTCTCCCATCAGATATCCTCGCTACGCCACTCCGGCACATGGTAGGGATCAGCGCCACCCATCGGTTTGGGACGCGCGATCACTTGCAGCGGCAGCGGCGAATCAGTCCAGACCACGTCCGTGCGGCCTTGGGCATCGGTCTCGCCTTCCACCGTCCGGCCGTCGCCCGTCTTGATCAGGTAGGGCACTCCCGCGAGCGGTTCGCCGGTGGTGTTGTTGCGCAGGACGAAGTGCTCCTGGAAGCGCGCTGCCTGGCGGGGGACGTGTTGTTCCGGTGGCGTGTTGGTGATCCCGTCGTCATCTGGCGAACCCCAGCCAGCGTGATTGTTGTGCCGTGAGTAGAGGATTGCGCCGCAGTCGGTGACGTCCTGGTCATAGACCACCGGCTGGCCGTTGTCCATGATCGTCGGGAAGCGGCTGCTGATGATGGTCGCCACGCGCTTGCAACGCGGACAGCTTACCTTGTCGCCGATGCGGGCGATGGGCTGGCCGTCCACCGTCCAGGTCGGATCACCCGACATCACTACCCCGCCGTGTGAGGTGCGGTCGCCCATCACGATGAAACCGATGATTGCCATATCAAGCTCCTGATCGCTGTCAAAGCGGTCGAGGCTATCAAGATCTTTTTGGCGGGATAAGTTGGCCGGGCGGGCAAATCAGGGCAATCGTCGCTAAGCTTTGTCGATCCTCGAAAATCTTCGGTGGCCGGTGTCGCAGGGTGGCTGGCCGCAGGATTGTCCAGCCATGAAAAAAGGCACCCGCGGGTGCCTTCGTGTTGTACCGGAACGGAATCACTCTGCCGTCTGCCAGGTCTTGCCCGCGCGTCCCCGCTGCTGCCACAAGGCATACACCCCCATTGAAGCCACGAAGGTCAGCGGCGCCGACAGCGATGGCCAGAAGCCCGTCATCTCCATCAGCACGAAGCCCGGCACCACGCCGCAGAACCATGCACCCAGTCCGACACGATTGATGCCGGCCGACCCTTCACCGGTGCCAGCGTGATCCGGTACGGTGAGAATATGCGCCAGCGCCACGCCCACCCAGGCCACCACGAACACGCCCTGATAGGCCAGTGCCTTGAGCAGATAGGAAAACACGTCCGCCAGCATCAGCGCATAGACCACTGCCCCGACCACCACCGACCACACCAGGCGCGAGGCGTGCAGGCCCAGCAGGTTGCCGAAGAAGGCCTGCATGTTGACCGTTGCCAGATAGTAGTTGGCGGTATTGATGCGCGTCTGCGTGACCCAGACGAAGAGCAGTCCCCAGAAGCCCATCAGCTTGAGGATGGCCATCACCACCGACACCTCGGACAGCGGGCCATCCTGCGGAATGCTGCTGGCCAGGTAGATGCCGGCGGCGCCGTTGAGCAGGATGGTGACCAGGTAGAAGGGCATCCCGAAATTGAAGCGGCCGTGATACGTCGCATCTTCCGGCTTGCCGAAGCGGGCATAGTCGAAGGTGAACATCATCAATACCCATACGCCCATGTAATACGTGAAGCAGCTCCACCAGCCGTCCGCCGGCGGCACCGCCGGGCCGAAGTCCAGCCACTGCGGCTGGTAGCCATACTGGCTTACCGCCAGCACCAGCGCCATCAGCAGGCCCAGCAGATAGAACGGCAGCAGCACGCCGTTGAACTTGTCCAGCCAGTTCTGCACGCTGCCAAACACCAGCGGCACGCTGTAGAGCACCACGATCAGCGCCGCGACCGGATAGAGCAGTGAGGGATAAAGATGATGCAGGGCCACCGCAATCACCGAGCCCTCGAAGACGGCGTAATAGATCGCGGTGGAAAAGAAGATCAGCGTGGCCAGCGAGGCCCCGAGCCGGCCGAACAGGATGCGCGAGAACAGGGCCACCGACAGGCCGGTGCGCATGGCGTAGCGGCTGATGCAGGCATTGATGAGTCCGTAGCTGATGACAGAGAGCACCATGCCGATCAAGGCATTGCGCGCGCCGTAGGTCAGCGCCAGCGATGCCCCCACGACGATGTAGAAGATCGCGCTGCAGACGGCCCACCAGGCCATCGTCAGCGACAGTTTGCCCATGCGCGCGCTGGCGGGGACGCTGTGGGTGGAGAGATCGGTTTCCTTGTTCTGCGTGTGTGATAGGCCGGCCATGTCAGTTTCTCCAGAGACGTTGAAGCAATGATTCAATGAGGCGGATGAGAGGCAAGAAGGACGTTCCAACAAGTTGCTGCAAGTTGCTGCGTACTGCGAGTACGAAGACGAAGGCAAAGGCGGGCCCGGCCCCAGGGCAGCCGCCTGTGCGGACTGGCCTGGGGACAAGCGTCAAACGCGGTGTGACCTGCGCGGAAGTGTCAGCTGCCCAGCAGGCTGCTCAGGCGCTGGAAGCGCTGCTGGTACTGGCGGCGGGCCTCCAGGGCCTGCTCCAGCGTCACCCGCACGAACTGCGCCTTGTGGTTGGGCTGCAATTGCCCGATCAGGTCGAGGTCGGCGCTGATGACCGTGCCGATGGTGGCGTAGCCGCCGCCGGAGACTGCATCCCGCAACAGGACGATGGGTTCCAGGCCCCCGGGGATCTGGATCGAGCCGATGGGATAGCAGGCATCGACGATGTTGGAGGGATCCGAGCCGGCGCCGAAGGGCTGGTCGCGTGGCTTGAACTGCATCGCCTGGCCGCCCTTGAAGCGGTAGCCGATACGGTCCGCTTCCGAGCCGACGGTCCAGGTATCGGCAAAGAAGCGCTCCACGGCTTCCTCGGTGAGACGATGTATATACAGCCCCGGCACCACGCGCAGCGTGGCTTCGCGATCGAAGACCGGCACCAGTGACAGCGGCAGGGCACGCCCCTCGACCGCCTTCGGCGAGGCCCGGCCAAGCGGCAGTTCATCCTCCTTGGCCAGCTTGCGTCCCTGCCACCCGCCCAGCGCACCCAGCGCATAGGTGGAACGGCTTTCCAGCACCACCGGCACATCGATGCCGCCGGCGATGGCGAGATAGCTGCGTGCGCCCGCTTTCGGATAATCGAAGCTCAGGACCTGGCCGCTGCGCACCATGAAGGCGGTATCGAGCGGGCGTTCGCTGCCATCCACACGCGGCTGCATGCGCGCTCCGGTCACGGCGACCAGGGCGTCAGACCGGAATTCCAGTTGCGGTCCGAGCAGGCTGCACTCCAGCGCGGAGGTGGTGGCGTGGTTGCCGACCAGCAGGTTGGCGCTGCGCAGGGCGTACTGGTCCAGCGCCCCAGAGGGCGGGATGCCGAGATGGTAGTAGCCTTCCCGGCCACCATCCTGCACCGAGGTCGCCAGGCCGGGCTGTTTCACCTTAATCGTCATGGAGGGCCTCCTTGAGAGCATGGATGCAGGCCTGGGGATCGGCCTGGAAGGCATCGAGATCAAAACGCGCCGGGCGGATGCGCAGGTCGAAACGACCGGCATCGACGGCCGCGATGGCGGCGTCATACGCGCTGCGATCGATGGCCTTGAATTGCACGATGTCGCCAGCGCGGAAGAACACCATCGATTCCTGCAGGTAGGGCAGGCCCTGTTGCGGATCGTAGATTGGCGCAGGCGTGACGCCGAACATCTGGTAACCGCCCGCACCGCGTACCGAGTAGATGCACCCGAAGCAGCCGCCGTGTCCCAGTGTCAGCTTCGGCGTGTCGGTGCGCGGACGCAGGTACTTGGGTACTTGCAGTTGCCGGTCCTGTTCGACCATCTGGTACATGAAGGGAAGGCCGGCCACGAAGCCGACCATGGAGACGAACCACGGCGTGCCACTGTGGGCTGCGACGAAGGCTTGCACTTCCTCGTAGCCATTGATGCGCGCTGCGTATTGCAGGTCGGTGGAGGCGGGATCCTGGTGGCGGTCGCGGAAGCGCGCCTGGGTTTCATTGGTCCAGGGATCGTCATACAGCACCGGAACTTCGATGATGCGCGTGTCGATGCGGCGCTCGGCCGTGGTGCTGCTTTCCAGCGCCTTGACCTGTTCCAGCAGGGACAGCGGATGGATCAGGTCGGGATCGAAGCGGATCTGGAAGGAGGCATTGGCCAGGCAGACATCGAGTACGCCGGGCAATGCCAGCCGTTCCACTGCGCGCGTGATGGCCATGGCGCGGAAGAAGGCTTCCAGTGACATCGACTCCGATACTTCCGCAAAGAGGTGTTCGTCACCTGCAATGCTGTAGCGGATGGGCGTGGCCGGTGAGGCTTGTGTGCGGTTCATCTCAGGCCTCCTCAAGTTGCGCGGTGCGTGCGTTGGCACGTTCGGCCAGCCAGCTTTCCAGCGCGCCGGTATCGAAGCGGGCGGCCTGTACGCGGGCATCGGCCAGCAACCACTGATGCAGTGGCAAGGTGGTGGCCATGCCGGTGATGTGCGTGGCAGCAACCGCCGCCTGGGCGCGGGCGATGGCCTGCGTACGGTCCTTGCCATGGACCACCAGCTTGGCCAGCAGCGAGTCGTAATACGGCGGGATGCGATAGCCCGCATAGAGATGGCTCTCCACTCGGATGCCCTCGCCCTGCGGCCACTGCAGTTCGGCAACAGTGCCGGGGCAGGGGAAGAAATTGCGCTCGGGATCTTCGGCATTGATGCGCATCTCCAGCGCTGCGCCTTGCAAGCGGATGTCGGACTGCTGCAGGCCCAGCGGCTCGCCACCGGCGATGCGCAACATGGCCTGGACCAGATCGATGCCGGTGATCATCTCGGTGACGGGATGCTCGACCTGGATGCGGGTATTCATTTCGATGAAGAAGAACTCGCCGCTCTCGTCGTCGAACAGATATTCCAGCGTCCCGGCACCGCGATAGCGCAACCGGGCGGCCAGGCGCACGGCACTGTCGCAGAGGGCCTGTCGCTGTTGCGGCGTGAGCGCTGGCGAGGGGGCTTCTTCGAAGACCTTCTGGCGACGCCGTTGCAGCGAGCATTCGCGTTCGAACAGGTGAACGGCACGCTGGCCATCGCCCAGGATCTGTACTTCGATGTGGCGTGCGCGGCGGATGAAACGCTCCAGATACACTGCACCGGAACCGAAGGCGGCCTGGGCTTCGCCTTGCGCCAGCGGGAACTCCCGCGCCAGTTCGGCGGCATCGCGCGCCATGCGGATGCCACGGCCGCCGCCTCCGGCAGAGGCCTTGATCAGCAGCGGATAGCCGACCTCGTCGGCACATGCCAGCGCGCTGGCGATATCCTCCAGTTCACCCGCCGAGCCCGGCACCACCGGCACCCCGGCGGCGGCTGCGGTACGACGCGCTTCGGCCTTGTCGCCCATGCGGCGGATGGTATCGGCCTCCGGTCCCACGAAGATCAATCCGGCCGCGCTGACGGCTTCGGCGAAGGCAGCGTTTTCGGAGAGGAAACCATAGCCAGGATGGATGGCATCGGCACCGCTGTCGCGTGCCGCCTTCAGCAAGGCGTCCATATTGAGATAGCTGCGGTCGGCGCGGGCCGGGCCGATGAGTTGGACTTCGTCGGCCATGCGCGCGGCCAGCGAATCGGCATCGGCTTCGCTACAGGCAGCTACCGTCTTGATGCCCAGGGCTTGTGCGGCACGAATGATGCGCACCGCGATCTCGCCGCGATTGGCGATGAGGAGTTTGCGCAGGGAAGTCGTCATGATGCCGGCCTCAGTCTGCGGTCTCGATCACGGCGACCAGCTGGCCGGGTTCGACCGGGTCGCCGTTGCCGACGTGGAAGGCCAGCAGCTTGCCGCCGTGCTCGGCCTGCAATTCCGTAAATTGTTTCATCACTTCGATCAGGCCGATCACGCGGCCGGCTTCGATGACGTCGCCTGCCTCTGCATAGGGTGGGGCATCGGGGCTGGACCGGCGATAGAAGGTGCCGGGCAACGGGGAGTGCACTTCGTGGACTGCCATGACTTTTCTCCTTCGTAACGAATGGGGGGATCAGCGCGGCGCGGCAATGGCGATGTCGGCCGCGTCCAGGCTCTTGCGCGTGGCCTGCACCAGCGCCAGTGCACCGGGAGTATCGCTGTGGATGCAGACGGAGTCGAAGGCGATGGGGATGTCGCGTCCTTCTACCGTACGCACCACGCCTTCGCGACACGCCCGCAGCACCTTGGCTGCGACCTGGGCCGGATCGAGCGCACCGACGCGGCGAGTGAAGACGATGGAGCCGCTGTTGTCGTAATCGCGGTCGGCATAGAACTCGCAGACCACCGCCTGCTGCAGTTCCTGCGCCACGCGCCAGACCGCCGAGCCGTGCATGCAGAAGAGAAGCAAGTTCGGGTCCAGCTGGCGCAGCGTCTGCACGAAGACGCGGGCGGCTTCTTCATCGCGGGCCAGGTGCATGTAGAGCGCGCCGTGCGGCTTGATGTGCTGCAGGGTCATGCCGTTGAGGCGGGCGAACTCGCGCAGGGCACCGAGCTGGTAGAGCATGTCGTTGACCAGTTCGATGGCCGGCGCGTTGAGATGGCGGCGGCCGAAGCCGACCAGGTCGCGAAAGCCGGGATGTGCGCCGATGGCAACGCCGTGTTGCCGGGCCTGTTCCACCGTGCGCCGCATGGTGTTGGGATCGCCCGCGTGAAAGCCGGTGGCGATGTTGGCTGAACTGATCAGGGGCATGATGGCCGCATCGACGCCATCGCCGATGGTCCAGGGGCCGAAGCCTTCGCCCATGTCCGAATTCAGGTCGATTGTCTTCATCTGGTGGTCTCCGGTGCTGTCGGAATCAGCACATGAAACCGAGTATAGAAATCGTCAACGGTATTGGACAGATGTATTATCAGAGGGCTTGATATCGAAAAATCCGATAGCTTATGAAGGGAGTCAAACATGGCCATCACCCTCCGGCAGATCCGTTATTTCGTGGCCACAGCGGAAGTGGGGCAGATTTCGCAGGCGGCGATCCATCTGCACATTTCGCAATCCTCGGTCACCAGTGCCATCCAGGAACTGGAGGCTTTGCTGGGGGCACCGCTGTTCATCCGTTCTCCGCAGGGGATGATCCTCACCGACAGCGGGCGGCATTTCCTCAACCATGCGTATTCGATCCTGCGCAGCGTGGACGATGCGATGAAGAGTCCCTTGCCGGACAACACGGCCAGCGGCAGTTTGCGGGTGGCGGCCAGTTACACGGTGCTGGGATATTTTTTGCCGCACCATCTGCAGCGGCTGTCGCAGTCCTATCCGGGCATCAAGATCCACGTGCATGAGAAGGAGCGCGCGGAGATCGAGCAGAGCCTGGTGGAGGGCGAGATCGACATGGCGGTGGTGCTGACATCCAATCTGCGTCACCGCGAGATTGCTTATGAGACCTTGTTCGGATCAGTGCGCCGCCTGTGGCTGCCGGCGCGGCACGCGCTGGGCGAGCGCACGGTGGTGAATTTGTCCGAAGTGGCCAATGAGCCCTTCATCCTGCTGACGGTGGACGAGGCCGACAAGACCGCGCTGCGCTACTGGAATCAAAGCGGACGCAAGCCCAACATCATCATGCGCACCAGTTCCATCGAGGCGGTGCGCAGCATGGTGGCCAATGGGTCGGGGGTGGCGATTCTGTCGGACCTGGTGTACCGGCCCTGGTCGCTGGAGGGATTACGGATCGAGACGGTGCTGCTGATGGATCACGTGCCGGCCATGAATGTGGGGCTGGCCTGGCGCAAGGGGGTGACGTTTACGCCAGCCATGGAGGCGGTGCGGGAGTATTTCAGGCAGTCGTTTTTGACGCCGCAGTTGAGTAGTGGGAGGAGATAAGAGCCGGCAAGGCGGGCACCCGGACGCACTTGCCAATCAGTGGCTGGAATCCTGATCGCGAGCCGGAGGCATCGGCATTATCGGCGTTAGACAGGTGTGGTCGAATTCGCGCATGGTCTGCTTGTCGATGGCTCCGATGTCATACAGGGCTTCCATGGTTTCATGGATGGCCGCATAGGCTTTGCCGAGATATTTCTTGGTCATGCTCGTAGGCCAGCATTCATTGGCGAAATTGTCGTTTCAAGTGGAAGTGCTACATGTTGGTACGACATTGAATCAAGTTGCAGGGCGGCTGTTAATAAAAAACCCCGAAACAATTCGGGGTTTTTATTGAGGTCGACTCGCGTCGATCAGGAAGGCGTCACACGTTGAACAAGAAATTCATCACATCCCCATCCTTGACCACATACTCCTTGCCTTCCGCGCGCATCTTGCCCGCTTCCTTGGCACCGGCCTCACCCTTGAAGGCAATGAAGTCCTCAAAGGCAATGGTCTGCGCACGAATGAAGCCGCGTTCAAAGTCGGTGTGGATCACGCCGGCCGCCTGCGGGCCGGTCGCACCCACCGGCACCGTCCAGGCGCGCACTTCCTTGACGCCAGCGGTGAAGTAAGTCTGCAGGCCCAGGAGCTTGAAGGCCGCGCGGATCAGGCGATCCAGGCCCGGCTCTTCCATGCCCATGTCGGCCAGGAAATCTGCCTTGTCGGCGTCGTCCAGGTCGGCGATCTCGGCTTCGATGGCCGCGCAGATGGCCACGATGGGCGCGTTCTGTTCCTGCGCGTAGGCAGTCAGCTGATCCAGCAGCGGGTTGTCGGTGAAACCGCTGTCGGAGACGTTGGCCACGTACATCGCCGGCTTGGCCGTGATCAGGCACAGCGGCTTGATCAGCAGCATCTCTTCGGCATCCAGGCCCAGCGCGCGCACCGGCTTGGCTTCGTCCAGCGCCGGCATGATGCGCTCCAGCAGCGCCACCAGCTTGGCGGCATCCTTGTCGCCGGAACGGGCCTTCTTCTGCTCGCGATGGATGGCCTTCTCGACGGTGCCCATGTCGGCCAGCGCCAGTTCGGTCTGGATCACGGCGATGTCGTCCAGCGGGCTCACGCGGCCGGCCACGTGGATCACGTTCGGATCTTCGAAACAACGCACCACGTTGACGATGGCGTCCGTCTCGCGGATGTGCGACAGGAACTGGTTGCCCAAACCTTCACCCTTGGAGGCACCCGCCACCAGGCCGGCGATGTCCACGAATTCCACCGTCGCCGGCAGGATGCGCTCGGGCTTGACGATCTCGGCCAGCGCCTTCAGACGCGGATCGGGCACTTCCACGATGCCGACGTTGGGCTCGATGGTGCAGAACGGATAGTTCTCGGCGGCGATGCCCGCCTTGGTCAGCGCGTTGAAAAGAGTGGACTTACCGACGTTGGGCAGACCCACGATGCCGCATTTGAGGCTCATGACAGATTCTTCCGAAAGCAAAACCGACATTGTAGCAAGCCGCACGCCCCAAGCCCCAGCTTTGCGATGCAGCATCCTTCCGCAACCCCGCGCTGTGGTATCTCCCCATCACTGGTAACATGCGAGCCTTGATTCGCGTCTCGGAAAATTGTCTGCATTGCACCATTTCGTTGCAGACGCACCACGCAATGAGAAATTTTTTGCCGATGCAATATTTAAATGACTCAATCGTCATCTAGTTGGTTGGCGGAAATTGTAGCTATTTGTAGTGAACATACCTGTAACTTGTAAAGAACGGGGCTTTTCGGCTCCAGCCATTTACAGGCTGTATTGCCTTCTTGAAAGCGATTTGTAAAATTTGCTCTACAATGTCGGTTTTCCCAAATCCTCAACGAATCCCTTTGCCTGCTTTGACTAATATCGTCGAAATCCGCGATCTGCACTTCCGTTATGGCGACCGGCCTATCCTGACCGGTCTGCAGATGGACTTCCCGCGTGGCAAGGTGGTGGCGGTGATGGGCGGTTCCGGATCCGGCAAGACCACCATCCTGCGCCTGATCGGCGGGCAGCTGCAGCCGCAGGAAGGCAGGGTGGAAGTCGATGGCGAGAACGTGCCGTCGCTGGCGACTAAACAACTCTACGTGTTGCGTCGCAAAATGGGCATGCTGTTCCAGAACGGCGCGCTCTTTACCGACATGACGGTGTTCGACAACGTGGCCTTCCCGCTGCGCGAGCATACCGATCTGGATGAAACGCTCATCCGCGACCTGGTGCTTATGAAGCTCAACGCCGTGGGCCTGCGCAATGCCGCCTCGCTCAAGCCCGCCGAGATCTCCGGCGGCATGGCGCGCCGGGTGGCGCTGGCACGGGCCATCGCGCTTGATCCGGCGCTGATCATGTATGACGAACCCTTCGCCGGGCTCGATCCGATTTCCATGGGCGTGACCGCCAATCTGATTCGCCGGCTCAACGATGCCCTGGGCTCGACCTCGATCCTGGTGTCGCACGACGTCAATGAATCCTTCGCCATTGCCGACTATGTGTATTTCCTGTCGGCCGGCAAGATCGTGGCGCAGGGGACACCGCAAGAAATGCGTGAATCCACCGATCCCTATGTGAAACAATTTGTCCACGCCCAGGCGGATGGCCCGGTGCCCTTCCACTATCCCGGCAAATCGCTGGCCGAGGACCTGGGCCTGGGAGATGCCGCATGATCGCCGGTTTCGTCAGCGGCCTCGGCCGCAGCGTGCGCGAATTCGTGGTCGGGGTCGGCTTTGCCGGACGCATGTTCATCAATATGCTGGGCGCCTCCCTGGGCCTGCTGCGCCGCCCGCGCCTGATCACCGACCAGATCCACTTCATCGGCAACTACTCGCTGGTGATCATCACCGTGTCGGGCCTGTTCGTGGGCTTCGTGCTGGGGCTGCAGGGCTATTACACGCTCAACAAGTATGGTTCGGAACAGGCGCTCGGTCTGTTGGTAGCCTTGTCGCTGACCCGTGAACTGGGGCCGGTCGTGACGGCCCTGCTGTTTGCCGGCCGCGCCGGGACCTCGCTGACCGCCGAGATCGGACTGATGAAGGCCGGCGAGCAACTTTCTGCCATGGAAATGATGGCCGTGAACCCGCTGCAACGCGTGGTGGCCCCGCGCTTCTGGGCTGGCGTGATCGCCATGCCGGTGCTGGCGGCCATCTTCAGCGCCGTCGGCGTGCTGGGCGGCTATGTGGTCGGCGTGCTGCTGATCGGCGTGGATGAAGGCGCCTTCTGGTCGCAGATGCAGGGCGGCGTGGATGTGTGGAATGACATCGCCAATGGCGTGTTGAAGAGCATCGTCTTCGGTATCGCCGTCACCTTCGTGGCGCTGTTCCAGGGCTATGAGGCGCAGCCAACCCCCGAAGGCGTGGCCCGGGCCACCACCCGGACCGTGGTGATCGCCTCGCTGACCGTGCTGGGCCTGGATTTCCTGCTGACTGCACTGATGTTCAGCTGAGTGCCGCAGTGCTTGGACAAGCGCCCGGTCGGGGCGCAATGATGTGAATAAAAGGGTAGAAAAAGGGTTCAATATGCAACGTAAATCTCTGGATGCCTGGGTAGGAATCTTCGTGCTGGCCGGTGTGGCCGCGCTGGCGTTCCTGGCGCTCAAGGTCGGCAACATGAGCTCGATGTCCTTCGGCCAGAAGACCTATGCCCTCAAGGCCAATTTTGACAACATTGGCGGCCTGAAGTCGCGTGCGGCGGTCAAGAGCGCCGGTGTGGTCGTGGGCCGGGTGGATTCGATCCGCTTCGATGACCAGACCTTCCGCGCCGTGGTCACGCTGAATATGAACGAAAGCTACAAATTCCCCAAGGACAGCTCGGCCAAGATCCTGACCTCGGGTCTGTTGGGTGAACAATACATCGGCATCGAGCCAGGCGGCGATACTGCTAACCTGGCCGCGGGCGATACGATTAAGATGACACAATCCGCCATCGTTCTGGAAAACCTCATCGGTCAATTCCTGTACAGCAAGGCGGCAGAGGGAAAGGATGATTCCAAATGAATCAAATGAATAAAAAAACCATCAGCACCGTCTACGCAGGCCGTCTCGGCGCCCTGACCCTGGCGGCCGCCGCCCTGACCGGCTGCGCCAGCACCAGCAACAATCCGAACGATCCGCTGGAAGGCTTCAACCGCACCATGTTCAGCTTCAACGACACGGTCGACAAGGTGGCCCTGAAGCCCGCCGCGCAAGCCTATGACACCGTGGTACCGACCCCGATCCAGCATGGCGTGGGCAACTTCTTCGGCAACATCGGCGATGTCTGGTCGTCCATCAACCAGCTGCTGCAGGGCCGTATCGAGCAGGGCGTCTCGACCTTCATGCGTGTGGCCATCAACACCACCTTCGGTCTGGGTGGCGTGCTGGACGTGGCGACCGAAGCCCGCCTGCCGCGCGAGAAGTCCGATTTCGGCCAGACCCTGGGCAAGTGGGGCGTCGGCTCCGGCCCGTACGTGGTGCTGCCGTTCTTCGGCCCGTCCACGCTGCGTGACACTGCCGGCATGCCGGTGGACCTGTACGGCGACCTGTGGACCTACAAGCGTCCGACCCGCTGGCGCAACGTCGGTGCCGTGGTCCGCATCGTCGACCGCCGCGCCCAGTTGCTGGATGCCTCGACCCTGCTGGAAGATGCCGCGCTGGACAAGTACGACTTCGTGCGCGACGCCTACCTGCAACGTCGCCAGAGTCAGATCAATGGTGGCTCCAGCGGCCGCGAGCAAAAGGAAGAAGCGATCAAGCCCTGATGGCCGCCGGCCTTGCCCTGCTGACCAGCGGGGAGGCCGCGGTCTCGCTTGCGGTGCCGCAGTCTTGTCTTGAAATGCGGGCCAATTGCCCAATCTGCACTGTCTGCCCAGTTTCTTTGCCCTCCGAGGGCAATCTGTAACATCCGTGCCGAACTGTGACGGCACGGGAACCCCGCTCCCGGGCGGGCTTCGAAGGACATGCCGGCTGCCGTCGGCGCACGCATCGCGACTCATTGCGATGCAGCCCGGGCAGCCCCGGCACCTTCTGCTGACTCGAATGGAAAACCGACTTATGAAGATGCTTACCAAACTTTTCGCTATCGCTGCCTTCGCGGTTCCCGCGCTGTCCTTCTCCGGCGCAGCGTCCGCCCAGGAAGCCCCGGATGCGCTGGTCAAGCGCATCAGCTCGGAAGTGCTGGATACCGCCAAGAATGACAAGGATATCCAGTCCGGCGACAACACCCGCATCATGCAGCTGGTGGAACAGAAGATCCTGCCCTACGTCGACTTCGAGCGCATGACCCAGCTGGCCGCCGGCCGCTACTGGCGCCAGGCCACCCCGGATCAGCAGAAGCAGCTGATTACCCAGTTCCGCAGCCTGCTGGTGTTCACCTACTCCGGCGCGCTGTCGCAGGTGCGTGACCAGAAGATCGAATTCAAGCCGCTGCGCGCCGCCCCGACCGATACCGAAGTGGAAGTGAACTCGCAGGTGATCTCCTCGCGCGGCGGTGAGCCGATCCAGCTGAGCTACCGCCTGGAAAAGAAGCCCGACGGCTGGAAGCTGTATGACGTCAACGTGCTGGGCGCCTGGCTGGTGGAAGCCTATCGCGGCACCTTCTCCAACGAGATCAGCAAGGGCGGCATCGACGGCCTGATCAAGGCGCTGACCGACAAGAACCAGCAGCTGGCCGCACGCGGCAACGGCAAGAAGTAAGCTGTTTCCGTTCATCGACCCATCTCCTGAACCGAAAGAACGCACCATGTTCAAGCCCGGCTCCTCGCTGACCTTCACCAATGCCAGCACCGTCCTGCGCGAAGGCCTGTCGGCCATCGCCGCCGGCCAGGCCAGCATTGACGTCAGCGAGGTGGCCGTGGTCGATTCCTCGGCCGTGGCGACCCTGCTGGCTTGGCGGCGTGCCGCTGCCGGGCGCGGCGCCGCACTGGACTTCGGTCCCTTGC
Source organism: Herbaspirillum huttiense (assembly GCF_004367745.1). GTDB lineage: Bacteria > Pseudomonadota > Gammaproteobacteria > Burkholderiales > Burkholderiaceae_D > Herbaspirillum > Herbaspirillum huttiense. The sequence goes on along the minus strand of NZ_CP037993.1, from coordinate 4,758,240 downwards.
CGGCCAACCTGCAGAGCCTGGCCGATCTCTACGGCGTGACCGCGCTGCTGCAAGGCGCAAGCGCGCCGACCTCCGCTACCGATCGACATCACTGATCGCGTTTTCCCTCGCGGCCCGGGCTCCCGGGTGCCGGGAAGCCCGTGCTACGGCGGCCCGGAATATCGAATTCCCCTATAATCGAAGGTTTTGCAGGCGCGCTGGCGGCGTTGGCAGCGGATCACGTTTCCGCCAGGCATTCTCCCGCCCGTGACATCGGCAAAACATTCCGGCTATTTCATAGCGCAACGACAACATGACTGCGTCATATGCTTCCCCGTCGGGAGGATGGCGCGGCCGAGGCGAGGCGGACAGCGGATTCCCCGGTGGAACTCCTGGCTCCTTATTTCTTTCTGGCAAGTAACGTATTGAACGGGCGAGGCAATGGCCGCTCTCCAAATCACAGACATCAAGAAGCGCTACCAGTCCCTGCAGGCGCTGGGTGGTGTGTCGCTGGCAATCGAAGAAGGTGAATTCTTTGGTCTGCTCGGCCCCAACGGCGCCGGCAAGACCACCTTGATTTCCATCATCGCCGGCCTGAATCGGGCCGATTCCGGCTCGGTCACCATCCACGGACATGACGTGGTCAGCGACTATCGCGGCGCGCGCATGAACCTGGGCGTGGTACCGCAGGAACTGGTCTTCGATCCCTTTTTCACCGTGCGCGAGACCTTGCGCATGCAGTCCGGCTATTTCGGCCTGACCAACAATGACAAGTGGATCGACGAGGTCATGGACAACCTCGACCTCACCAACAAGGCCGATACCAACATGCGCGCGCTCTCCGGCGGCATGAAGCGGCGCGTGCTGGTGGCCCAGGCGCTGGTGCACAAACCGCCGGTCATCGTGCTCGATGAGCCGACCGCCGGGGTGGACGTGGAACTGCGCCAGACCCTGTGGCAGTTCATCGGCCGCCTCAACCGCGAGGGGCATACCATCGTGCTGACCACGCACTACCTGGAAGAAGCCCAGGCCCTGTGCAATCGCATCGCCATGCTCAAGTTCGGCAAGGTGGTGGCGCTGGATTCGACCGATGCGCTGATCCGCCGCATCTCCGGTTCGCAGATGGTGCTGCGACTGAAGCGCGGCAGCCTGCCCGATGGCCTCAAGGCGCTGGTCACCCATCCCGAGGAGCTGCTGGCCGGCAATGCCGCCAACAAGTACACGCTGCGCGTGAATGACTACAAGGAAGTCGAACCCATCCTGGCCACGCTGCGCGCCTCGGGCGCGGAGATCGATGATCTGCAATTGCAGCAGGCCGACCTGGAAGACGTCTTCATCCAGATCATGGGAGATGAAAAATGATCGGTTTCCGCACCCTGTTCTACAAGGAAATCCTGCGTTTCTGGAAGGTCGCCACCCAGACCATCACTGCGCCCATCGTCACGGCCCTGCTGTACCTGCTGATCTTCGGCCACGTCCTGCAGGACCGCGTGCAGGTCTATCCGGGCGTGAACTACACCGGCTTCCTGGTGCCGGGCCTGGTGATGATGAGCGTGCTGCAGAATGCTTTTGCCAACAGCTCTTCCTCGCTGATCCAGTCCAAGATCACCGGTAACCTGGTGTTCGTGCTTTTGACACCCCTGTCCCACTGGGAATTGTTCGGCGGCTACGTGCTGGCGGCCGTGGTGCGTGGCCTGATGGTGGGTGCGGGCGTGTTCGTGGTCACCGTCTGGTTCGGCCACCTGGACTTCGTCGCCCCCCTGTGGATCCTGGTGTTCGCCCTGCTGGGTGCGGGCATCCTGGGCACCATGGGCCTGATTGCCGGGATCTGGGCGGAGAAGTTCGACCAGCTGGCGGCGTTCCAGAATTTCCTGATCGTGCCGCTGACCTTCCTGGCCGGCGTGTTCTATTCGATACACTCGCTGCCCCCGTTCTGGCAGGCGGTATCGCATTTCAACCCGTTTTTTTATATGATCGACGGTTTTCGCTACGGCTTCTTCGGCCAGTCCGACATTCCCCCCATGACCAGCCTCGGTATCGTCGCCGTGTTCTTCGTGGCGCTGTCGACCCTGGCCGTACGCATGCTCAAGAGCGGCTACAAGCTGCGCGCAGGTTCGCATTGAGCACGCCGCGCCCCGCCATCTCCCCCATTCCCGTGAAGAGCCTCACCATGCTACCCACACCTGAACTCGTCAAAAGCTATATCGCCGCCGGCCTCGACTGCCAGCACCTGGAAGTGGAGGGCGATGGCCAGCACTTCACCGCCGTCATCGTCGCCGAAGCTTTCACCGGCAAGCGCCTGATTCAGCGCCACCAGCTGGTCTATGCCGCCCTGGGCGACCGCATGCGTGAAGAAATCCACGCGCTGTCGATGAAGACCCTGACCCCCGAAGAATTCCAGAAATAAGGCAACACGATGGACAAGCTTTTGATCCGTGGCGGCAAGCGCCTCTCCGGTGACGTCACCATTTCCGGTGCCAAGAACGCCGCCCTGCCCATCTTGTGCGCGGGCCTGCTCACCGATGGCGACCTGGTGCTCTCCAATGTGCCGCACCTGCAGGACGTGGTCACCATTACCAAGCTGATGAGCCAGATGGGCCTGCGCGTGCGCGAGAACGGCGAGCAGCTGGTCCTCAACGGCAACGACATCACCCGCCCGGAAGCGCCGTATGAACTGGTCAAGACCATGCGTGCCTCGATCCTGGTGCTGGGCCCCTTGCTGGCGCGCTTCGGCCAGGCCAAGGTGTCGCTGCCCGGCGGTTGTGCCATTGGTTCACGTCCGGTGGACCAGCACATCAAGGGACTGCAGGCGATGGGCGCGGAAATTCATATCGAGGCCGGATACATCCATGCCAAGGCCAAGCGTCTCAAGGGTGCGCGCATCGTCACCGACATGATCACCGTGACCGGCACCGAGAACCTCCTGATGGCCGCGGCCCTGGCCGATGGCGAGACCGTGCTGGAAAACGCCGCGCGTGAGCCGGAAGTAGGCGATCTGGCCCATCTGCTGGTGAAAATGGGCGCCAAGATCGAGGGCATCGGTACCGACCGCCTGGTCATCCAGGGTGTGGAGAAGCTGCACGGTGCCGAACATGAAGTCATCGCGGACCGCATCGAGACCGGCACCTTCCTGTGCGCTGTCGCCGCCACCGGTGGCGACGTGACCTTGCACCGCACCCGCGCCGGTTTGCTGGATGCTGCACTGGACAAGCTGCGTGACGCGGGTGCCATCCTTACCTCGGGTGAAGACTGGATCCGCATCCAGATGGCGCGCCGTCCCAAAGCGGTGAGCTTCCGCACCACCGAATATCCGGGCTTCCCGACTGACATGCAGGCGCAGTTCATGGCCTTGAACTGCCTGGCTGAAGGTACCAGCCATGTCACCGAGACCATCTTCGAGAACCGTTTCATGCACGTGCAGGAATTGAATCGCCTGGGTGCGGCCATCGATGTGGAAGGCAATACCGCCATCGTCACCGGCGTGGAAAAATTCCTCGGTGCGCCGGTGATGGCGACCGACCTGCGCGCGTCGGCCTCGCTGGTCATCGCCGGGCTGGCCGCGCAAGGCGAGACCGTGGTGGAACGCATCTACCACCTCGACCGCGGCTATGACCGCATGGAAGCCAAGCTGTCGGCCATCGGTGCCGATATCGAACGTATCAAGTAAATTGACGGACCCCAGAAAACGCACACCATCATGACCCAACAACTGACGCTGGCGCTGTCCAAGGGCCGTATCTTCGAAGAGACCCTGCCGCTGCTCAAGGCCGCCGGCATTACCGTGGCCGAGGATCCTGAATCCTCGCGCAAGCTGATCCTGCCGACCAATGACCCCGACGTGCGCGTCATCATCGTGCGCGCCTCGGACGTGCCGACCTACGTGCAATACGGCGCGGCCGATTTCGGCGTGGCCGGCAAGGACGTGCTGATGGAACACGGCGGTGAAGGCCTGTACCAGCCCATCGACCTGAACATCGCCAAATGCCGCCTGTCGGTGGCGGTGCAGGAAGGTTTCGACTACGCCAGCGCGGTGCGCCAGGGCGCGCGCCTGCGCGTGGTGACCAAGTACGTCAATACCGCGCGCGAGCACTTCGCTGCCAAGGGTGTGCACGTGGACCTGATCAAGCTGTATGGCTCCATGGAACTGGGCCCGCTGGTGGGCCTGTCGGACGCCATCGTCGACCTGGTCAGCACCGGTGGCACGCTGCGCGCCAACAAGCTGGTGGAAGTCGAGCACATCATCGACATCTCCTCGCGCCTGGTAGTGAACCAGGCCGCGCTGAAGTTGAAGCGCGAGCGCCTGCAGCCGATTCTCGATGCCTTCGAGAAGGCTTCCAAGGCCAAGTAATCCCACGACCCCAGATATCTTCGCAGAGCAGGTGAGACCATGAGCATTGCCATCCGAAAACTCGATTCCGCCGAAGCCGGCTTCCGTGACAAGCTGTCGGCCGTGCTGGCCTTCGAAGCCAGCGAAGACGAGGCCATCGACCGCGCCGCAGCGACCATCCTGGCCGATGTGAAGGCGCGCGGCGATGTCGCCGTACTGGAATACACCCAGCGCTTCGACCGCCTGCAGGCCGCTTCCGTGGCCGGGCTGGAAATCGGCAAGGATGCGCTGCAAGCCGCACTGGCCGGCCTGCCCGAGGCGCGCCGCCATGCGCTGCAGACCGCCGCCGACCGCGTGCGCGCTTATCACGAGCGCCAGAAGAAGGAATGCGGATCGGATGGTTTCCTGTATCGCGAAGCCGATGGCACCGAGCTGGGCCAGAAGGTCACGCCGCTGGATCGCGTGGGCATCTACGTGCCGGGCGGCAAGGCCGCCTATCCTTCGTCGGTATTGATGAATGCGATTCCGGCCAAGGTGGCTGGCGTGCAGGAAGTCATCATGGTCGTGCCGACCCCGGATGGCGTGAAGAATGAACTGGTGCTGGCCGCAGCCGCCATTGCCGGCGTGGACCGTGTCTTCACCATCGGTGGTGCGCAAGCCGTGGGCGCGCTGGCCTATGGCACCGCCACCATCCCGCAGGTGGACAAGATCGTTGGTCCCGGCAATGCCTATGTGGCCGCCGCCAAGCGCCGCGTGTTCGGCGTGGTGGGCATCGACATGATCGCCGGTCCTTCGGAGATCCTGGTGATCTGCGATGGCGCGACCGATCCCGACTGGATCGCCATGGACCTGTTCTCGCAAGCCGAGCACGACGAGCTGGCGCAATCCATTCTGCTGTGCCCGGATGCGGACTACATCGCCAAGGTGGAAGCTTCGATCAACCGCCTGCTGGAACACATGCCGCGCAAGGACGTGATCCGTACGTCGCTCACCGACCGTGGCGCCCTGGTCAAGGTGCGCGACATGGAAGAAGCCTGCGAGATCGCCAACATGATCGCCGCCGAGCACCTGGAGATTTCCGCCCAGGAGCCGCAGCAGTGGGCGGACCAGATCCGTCACGCCGGTGCCATGTTCCTGGGACGCTTCTCCTCCGAATCGCTGGGCGACTACTGCGCCGGTCCCAACCACGTGCTGCCGACGTCGCGCACGGCACGCTTCTCCTCGCCACTGGGCGTGTATGACTTCCAGAAGCGTTCGAGCATCATTCGCGTCTCGGAAGAGGGCGCGCAGACGCTGGGCAAGATCGCCGCCGAACTGGCTTACGGTGAAGGCTTGCAGGCGCACGCCCGCTCGGCCGAACTGCGGCTCAGGAAGTGACAGGATGACCTCCGCCACCGACTCCCTCGCAGGTGCCGGCTGGCTGGACCGCGTATTCTGCGAGGATGCGCTCTCGGCCACCGCTGGCCTGGCGCGCATTCCCGATGGCAGCGTCGACCTGATGATCGCCGATCCGCCCTATGGGCTGGGCAAGGATTACGGCAACGATTCCGACAAGCTCGATACGGCCGCTTATCTGTCGTGGACCGAGCAGTGGATCGATGCCGCGCTGCCCAAGTTGAAGCCCAATGGCAGTCTCTACATCTTCCTGACCTGGCGCAATTCACCGGAAATCTTCGTGATGCTCAAGCAGCGCATGATTATGGTCAACGAGATCATCTGGGATCGCCGCGTGCCCTCCATGGGCGGCAGCACCCGGCGCTATTCCTCGGTGCATGACACCATCGGTTTCTTCGCGCGGGCCAAGGATTATTTCTTCGACCTCGATGCCATCCGCATCCCCTACGATGCCCAGACCAAGAAGGCACGTTCACGCTCCATCTTCGTCGGGGCCAAGTGGCTGGAAATGGGCTACAACCCCAAGGATGTATGGAGTGTGTCGCGCCTGCATCGTGAACATAAAGAGCGCGCCGACCATCCCACGCAAAAACCGCTGGAAGTGGTGGAGCGCATGGTCAAGGCCTCCTGTCCGCCGGGCGGCGTGGTGCTCGATCCCTTCATGGGCAGCGGCACGACCGCCGTGGCTGCGCGCCGTTGCGGGCGCCACTTCACCGGCTTTGAACTCAATCCCGATTATTGCGAACTGATCCGCCAGCGTCTGGACGCGCTCGATGCGCCGGCGCCTGCGAGCCAAGATGATGAATCCCTCCAAGCCTGAGACCGTGGACGACCTGGTAGCCAACGTGATCCGCCCGCTGGTGCGCGGCTGGCAGTCCTATCACGTGCCCTCGGCCGAAGGGATGGTCAAGCTCGATGCAATGGAAAATCCCTACCTGCTGCCACCGGCCTTGCGTGAGGAACTGGCGCAGCGGCTGGCCGCACTGGAACTGAACCGCTATCCGGTGCCGTCCTATACCCGCCTCAAAACCGCCATCTGCGCGCAACTGGGTGTGCCTGCGGGCTATGACGTCCTGCTGGGCAATGGTTCGGATGAGCTCATCACCATGCTTTCGGTGGCCTGTGCCATTCCGGGGCGGACCATCCTGGCACCGGAGCCGGGGTTCGTCATGTATGGTGTCTCAGCAAAAATGGCCGGGCTGGATTATGTGGGCGTGCCACTGCGCGCTGACCTGACGCTGGACCTGCCCGCGATGCTGGCAGCCATCGAGCAACACAAGCCGGTCGTCACCTGGCTGGGCTATCCCAACAATCCGACCGGCACGCTCTATCCGATGGCCGACGTGCTGCGCATCATCGAAGCCGCCGCACCCTATGGCCTGGTGGTGGTGGACGAGGCTTACCAGCCTTTTGCTGCATCGACGCTGATGCCGGCATTGCCGCAGCACAACAACCTGGTGGTGATGCGAACGGTCTCCAAGCTGGGGCTGGCGGGCATCCGCCTGGGCTACCTGTCGGCGGCCCCGGCGCTGTTGCGCGAATTGGACAAGGTGCGTCCGCCCTACAACGTCAACATGCTCACCGAAGCCGTCGCGCTGTTCGTGCTGGAACACCTGCAGGTGCTGGAGGCGCAGGCGGCGCAGCTGCGTGAGGCGCGCAGCGTGCTGGCGGCCGAACTGGCGGCGCTGGAGGGCGTGGAGGTGTTCCCTTCGGCGGCCAATTTCATCCTGATCCGCGTCCCGGACGCCGATAAAGTCTGCGCCGCCTTGCTGGCGCGCAGGGTACTTGTCAAAAATGCCGGTAGAATGCACGTATTGCTGCAAAACTGTTTGCGCATTACCGTCAGTACGGATGAAGAAAACGCCATCTTCCTGACGGCCTTGAAAGATGCACTGCGCGAGCAGTGAAGGTTTGAAGGTCCACCGCAGGCAAGCAGGCATCACGCATTACCAACGATAGAACCCCGTCCAACCCCGACCATGTCTACACCGAGAACCGCCGAAGTCGTCCGCAATACCAATGAGACGCAGATCCGCGTTGCGATCAACCTGGATGGCACCGGCCAGCAGAAGCTGGATACCGGCGTGCCCTTCCTGGATCACATGCTGGACCAGATCGCCCGCCACGGCCTGATCGACCTGGACATCCACGCCAAGGGCGACCTGCACATCGACGCGCACCATACGGTGGAAGACGTGGGCATCACCCTGGGCATGGCCTTCGCCAAGGCCATCGGCGACAAGAAGGGCATCCGCCGCTACGGCCACGCCTACGTGCCGCTGGACGAAGCCTTGTCGCGCGTGGTGATCGATTTCTCCGGCCGTCCCGGCCTGGAATACCACATTCCCTTTACCCGCTCGATGATCGGTTCCTTCGATGTGGACCTGACCAGCGAGTTCTTCCACGGTTTCGTCAATCATGCGCAGGTGACCCTGCACGTGGACAACCTGCGTGGCGTGAATGCCCACCACCAGGCCGAAACCGTGTTCAAGGCCTTCGGCCGCGCGCTGCGCATGGCCGTCGAACTTGATCCGCGCGCTGCGGGTACGATTCCGTCCACCAAGGGCAGCCTGTAAAACGCAGGGTATCGCTAACTCATCTGGGTTTCCCGGCGCGCGAGCGCCGTTCAATGTCGCCATGAATAAAATTGTTGTAGTCGATTACGGCATGGGCAACCTGCGCTCGGTGGCGCAGGCGCTGCGCCATGTCGCGCCTGAAGCCGACGTGCGCATCTCCGGCGAAGTCGCCGATATCCGCGCCGCCGACCGTGTGGTCCTGCCCGGCCAGGGTGCCATGCCCGATTGCATGCGCAGCCTGCGCGAATCGGGCGTGCAGGATGCGGTCCTTGAAGCTTCCCGCACCAAGCCGCTGTTCGGCGTGTGCGTGGGCGAGCAGATGCTGTTCGACTGGAGTGAAGAAGGCGACACCCCCGGCCTGGGCCTGCTGCCCGGCAAGGTCGTGCGCTTCGAGCTCGAAGGCGTGCGCCAGGACGATGGATCGCTGTTCAAGGTGCCGCAGATGGGCTGGAACCATGTGCACCAGACCAGCGCCCATCCGCTGTGGGCAGGCATTGCCGATAACGCCTTCTTCTATTTTGTCCACAGCTATTACGCCGTCCCGGCCGAATCGTCGCAGATCGTTGGCCAAACGCCGTATGGCCGTGACTTCGCTTGTGCCGTGGCCCGCGATAATATTTTTGCAACCCAGTTCCACCCGGAAAAAAGTGCCTCGGCGGGTTTGCAGCTGTATCGGAATTTCGTACACTGGAAACCTTGATTTTTTGCCTTTCCGGCAAGAACCTCGCCGCAGACCGTCGCCAACCCTTCTTTTTTACTGACTAGTCATCCCCTAGCCATGCTGCTCATACCCGCCATCGACCTGAAAGACGGTCATTGCGTACGCCTCAAACAAGGTGATATGGAACAAGCCACCGTTTTCTCCGAAGATCCGGCGGAAATGGCCCTGCACTGGCTCAAGCAGGGCGCGCGCCGCCTGCACCTGGTAGACCTCAACGGTGCCTTCGCCGGCAAGCCCAAGAACGAGGCGGCGGTCAAGGCCATCCTCAAGGCGGTCGCCAGCTTCGCCGAAGAGAACGACGTCGAGGAAATCCCGGTGCAACTCGGTGGCGGCATCCGCGACCTGGACACCATCGAACGCTACCTGGACGATGGTCTCTCCTACATCATCATCGGCACCGCCGCGGTGAAGAATCCCGGCTTCCTGCATGACGCCTGCAGCGCCTTCCCCGGCCAGATCATCGTGGGCCTGGATGCCAAGGACGGCAAGGTTGCCACCGATGGCTGGAGCAAGCTGTCCGGCCACGAAGTGGTGGACCTGGCGCAGAAGTTCGAAGGCTATGGCTGCGAAGCCATCGTCTACACCGACATCGGCCGCGACGGCATGATGGGCGGCGTCAACATCGAGGCCACGGTGCGCCTGGCGCAGGCCGTGACCATTCCCATCATCGCCTCGGGCGGCGTGCACCACGTGGGCGACGTCGAGGCGCTGTGCCGGGTCGAGGATGAAGGCATCGAAGCCGTCATCTGCGGCCGTTCCATCTACGAAGGGACGCTGGACCTGCGCAGCGGCCAGGATCGTGCGGATGAACTGACGCGCGAACTGGAAGCCAACCGCCTCTCCGGCAGCAAATAACATGGCCCTTGCAAAACGCATCATCCCTTGCCTGGACGTGACCGCTGGTCGCGTGGTCAAGGGCGTCAATTTCCTGGAGCTGCGCGATGCCGGCGATCCGGTCGAGATCGCGCGCCGCTACGACGAGCAGGGTGCCGATGAGCTGACTTTCCTCGACATCACCGCGTCCTCCGATGGCCGCGACCTGATCCTGGACATCATCGAAGCCGTGGCCTCGCAGGTCTTCATCCCCCTGACGGTGGGTGGCGGCGTGCGCGCGGTGGAAGATGTGCGCCGCCTGCTCAACGCCGGGGCCGACAAGGTCGGCATCAACACCTCGGCCGTGACCAATCCGCAGCTGGTGGCTGATGCCGCCAACAAGTACGGCTCCCAATGCATTGTGGTGGCCATCGACGCCAAGCGCGCCGGCGACGGCAAGTGGGAGGTCTATACCCACGGCGGACGCAAGGCCACCGGCCTGGATGCGGTCGACTGGGCGCGCAAGATGGCGCAGCTGGGCGCGGGCGAGATCCTGCTGACCAGCATGGACCGTGACGGCACCAAGAGCGGTTTCGACCTCGACCTGACGCGTTCGGTGTCCGAAGCCGTCAGCATCCCCGTGATTGCTTCGGGCGGCGTGGGTGGCCTGCAGGACCTGGCCGACGGCATCACCAAGGGCAAGGCCGATGCGGTGCTGGCCGCCAGCATCTTCCACTATGGCCAGCACACCGTGCAGGAAGCCAAGCGCTTCATGGCCGACCAGAACATTTCCATGAGGCTGGCATGAGCATCAGCGCCAAATGGCTCAACAAGGTCAAATGGGACGAAGTCGGCCTGGTGCCGGTGATCGCCCAGGAAGTCGGATCCAATGATGTGCTGATGTTCGCCTGGATGAACCGCGAGGCGCTGGCGCGCACCGTGGAGATCGGCCAGGCGGTCTACTGGAGCCGCTCGCGCAAGAAGCTCTGGCACAAAGGTGAAGAATCGGGTCATTTCCAGAAAGTGCACGAAATCCGCCTGGACTGCGACGAAGACGTGGTGCTGCTCAAGGTCGAGCAGGTGGCCGGCATTGCTTGCCATACCGGCCGTCATTCCTGTTTCTTCCAGAAATTCGAAGGCAGCGCTGACAGCGGCGAATGGGTCACGGTGGAGCCGGTGCTGAAGGATCTGCAGCCGGGTGCCGGCGGTAGTCCGGTGGCCGCCGCAGCCGAGCCGGCTGCCAAGCCCAAGCGCGTGCGCAAGACCATCCCCAAGCCCGTGGACAGCGACAAGACCCCATCATGAGTGAAACCCTGAAGCGACTGGCCGAAGTCATCGAGTCGCGCAAGCTGGCCAACGGTGGCAATCCGGAGAAATCCTACGTCGCCAAGCTGTTCTCCAAGGGGGATGACGCCATCCTCAAGAAGATCGGCGAGGAAGCCACCGAAACCGTGATGGCCGCCAAGGATGCCCGCGTCTCGGGCGACAAGTCCAAGGTGCTCTACGAATGCGCCGACCTGTGGTTCCATTCCATGGTCCTGCTGGCGCAGTTCGATCTGAGCCCGCAGGATGTGCTCAACGAACTGGCGCGCCGCGAAGGCCTCTCTGGCCTGGAAGAAAAGGCTGCCCGCAAGGACTGAGCGTCCTGCGCACTTTCCCATCCCCTTGTTTCCCAGGAGTACGGCGTTGGATAATTGTATTTTCTGCAAGATTGCTGCAGGCCAGATTCCCTCGAAGAAGATCTACGAGGACGAGGACCTGATCGCCTTCCACGACATCAACCCGGCCGCGCCGGTGCATTTCCTGATTGTGCCGCGCCAGCATGTGGCAACGCTGGCCGATTGCGGTGAGCAGCATGCAGCCTTGTTGGGCAAGATGCTGGCCCTGGCACCGCGCCTGGCGGCCGAGCAGGGCTGCGGTTATGGCGTCGATGACGAAGGCAAGCCCACCGGCGGTTTCAAGACCCTGGTCAACACCGGACCGGATGGCGGCCAGGAGGTGTACCATCTGCACATGCACGTGATTGGCGGCCCGCATCCCTGGCGGGTACGGTTCGTGCAACAATAAGGATTCGCCGGCCCGGGGGCTGGCAGGTTTCACTTGTACACAGGGCAGGGATGTCCGCTTAGGAGAAGAGAATGGGTTCGTTCAGTATTTGGCATTGGCTGATTGTTCTGGTGATCGTGATGCTGGTCTTCGGCACCAAGAAGCTCGGCAACATGGGTTCCGACCTGGGCAAGGCAGTCAAGGGCTTCAAGGATGGCGTCAAGGGCGGCGAGGAAGATCCGGCCAAGAAGGACCCGGCCATCGACGTGCAGGCCAAGGAAAAGGACAAGTCCGGCAGCTGATCAGGCCGCCCGCCAGCCCTCCTGGCGGGCATGCAGGGGCCCGCATCGTGATTTGCAGCGGGCACTCCCGTCTTCAAGCGCATGGCGCGCCCGCGTTGTCCTCTTAATGTCCACACAGACTCATGATTGATATCGGCCTTACCAAGCTGGCCTTGATCGGCGTGGTCGCGCTGGTCGTGATCGGCCCCGAGCGCCTGCCCAAGGTGGCGCGCATGGCCGGCACCCTGTTCGGCCGCGCCCAGCGCTACATCAACGACGTCAAGTCCGAAGTCAGCCGCGAGATGGAACTCGACGAGCTGCGCAAGATGCACAAGGATGTGCAGGACGCCGCCAGCGACGTCAGCAACAGCATTCATAAAAGCATGTCCGATACGGAAGCGTCGATCAATGACGCCTGGAACGGCGGCGACGATTCCTCGGTGTCCGACAGCAGCAGTGCCGGCAGCAGCTGGACCAGCACGCCCGACCCCTCCCTGCATGCGATCAAGGCCAAGGCTTTCCGCCGCAAGAAGCTCTCGCGTACCACCGGCGTGCCGGCCTGGTACAAGCACCAGAGCGGTCACAAGACCCGCGTGATCTCGGCCTCGGCCCGCGTGGCCAAGTATCGCCGTCCGGTCGGGGTGGGCAAGTCGGCAGGTTTCTTCTAATTTGGCGCAGCGCGTCTCACTTCATCAGAATGCTCCGAATCCATGGCTGAAGAAAACACCCAAGCCGAAGACACCTTCATCTCGCACCTGATCGAATTGCGCAGCCGTATCGTCAAGGCGGCTGCGGTGGTGCTGGTGGTGTTCCTCTGCCTGATGCCGTTCGCGGCCCACATCTTCGACGTGCTGGCCGCGCCGATGATCCATGCGCTGCCCGCCGGCAGCAAGATGATCGCCACCGGCGTGATCACTCCCTTCCTGATCCCCATCAAGGTCACCATGCTGGTGGCCGTGCTGATCTCGCTGCCCTGGGTGCTGTACCAGTTGTGGGCCTTCGTCGCGCCCGGCCTGTATGCGCACGAGAAGCGCCTGATCGCGCCGCTGGTGATTTCGTCCTCGCTGCTGTTCGTGGCCGGTGTCGCGTTCTGCTACTTCTTCGTCTTTGGCGTGGTCTTCCCGTTCATCAACAATTTCGCGCCCAAGTCAGTCTCGGTGGCACCGGACATCGACAGCTACGTTGACTTCGTGCTGACCATGTTCGTAGCTTTCGGCGTGACCTTCGAGGTTCCGGTGATCGTGATCGTGCTGGTGCGCATGGGCCTGGTGCCGCTGGCCAAGCTGAAGCAGATCCGTCCTTACGTCATCGTCGGTGCCTTCATCGTTGCCGCCGTCGTCACGCCGCCAGACGTGATGAGCCAGCTGATGCTGGCCGTGCCGCTGGTGCTGCTCTACGAGGTGGGCCTGCTGGTGGCACCGATCTTCGAGCGTGCCACGCGTGCGCCGGATGCGGAACCTGGCAGTTCCGTGCCCACCGAATAAGCCTGGCGATCCCTCAAAAACAGAGCCCGCTCGATGATGAGCGGGCTTTGTCGTTTCTGGTTTCAGGAGAATGCACCTGATAAACCGTTCACTCTTCGATGGTCACCAGCGGAATCTCGCGCAGCCATTGCACCAGCGGATAAGCATCCTTGAAGCCTTCCAGCACCTGCTTGCCGAGGTCGGCCGGAATCTTCTTGCGGATGTCCTCTTCGGTCCAGACGATGAAACTCTTGAGCTTCACGTATTCGATGTTTGGGGTGTCCGGATCGAAGCCCTTGGGCGGGCGCTGCAGTTTTCCTTCTTCCTGCAGGTCGCCATATGTCGCAACAAGCTTCTTGTTCTTCCGCATCTTGGTGAAGCCTGCTGCATCCTCCACCACGCGGTTGCGGATGGCGCGCAGGCGCGGCGTCGGCGGCAGGTATTCACCACCGGCAATGAGCAGTTGTCCCGCTTCATTGATGTGGAAGTAGTAGGCCGGACCGCCGCCCTGGCTGGGCTTCTTGAGCCCGCTGGCCGTGATGGCGGCCGAGAAGTGCGTCTTGTACGGGCGCTTGTCATGGGAGAAGCGCATGTCACGGTTGATGCGGAACAGCGCCTTCTTCGGATTGCAGCCGGCGATGGCCGGATCGAACTTGCTGATCTCGGCGATGAGCTTGATGGTCAGCGCCAGGAATTCCTCGCGCAGGATGTCATAGCGCGGCTTGTTCATGACGAACCAGGCGCGGTTGTTGTTTTCGGACAGTTCCCCGAGGAACTGGATCAGGTCACGCACGTGCATGGATCAGATTCTCCTGGCTCATTCTTCGTCGGCATCATCGTTTTTGGGCGGCGGCGGACGCTTGCCCACGGTGATGTTCAGCTTGGTTTCCTGCGCCTTGCGCAGCACCGTCATGGCGATCTGCTGGCCCGGCGTCAATTGCGCGATGACGTTGAGCATCTCGGTGGTATCGGCCACCGGCTTGTCGTCGATGCTCACCAGGATGTCGCCCGGACGCATGCCCGCGCGGTCAGCCGGACCGCCCTTGAGCACGCCGGCGATGATGGCGCCGGTCTTCTTGCCCAGGCCGAAGCTCTCGGCCAGTTCCGGCGTGATGTCCTGCGGTTCCACCCCGATCCAGCCGCGCACCACCTGGCCATGGCTGATGATGGCTTCCATCACGGTCTTGGCGGTGGACATCGGGATCGCAAAGCCGATCCCCAGGTTGCCGCCGGTGCGCGAATAGATGGCCGTGTTGATGCCCAGCAGGTTGCCGTTGGTATCGACCAGCGCACCGCCCGAGTTGCCGGGATTGATGGCAGCATCGGTCTGGATGAAGTTCTCGAAGGTATTGATGCCCAGGTGGTTGCGGCCCAGCGCCGAGACGATGCCCATGGTCACCGTCTGGCCCACGCCGAACGGGTTGCCGATGGCCAGCACGACGTCGCCTACCGAGCTGTTTTCCGGATGGCCCAGGGTGATGGCGGGCAGGTTGGGCAGGTCGATCTTGATGACGGCGAGGTCGGTCTCGGGGTCGATGCCGACCACCTTGGCGCTGGCCTTGCGGCCGTCGGCCAGGGCCACTTCGATCTTGTCGGCGGCTTCCACCACGTGGTTGTTGGTGAGGATGTAGCCCTGCGGGCTGACGATCACGCCCGAACCCAGGCTGGATTGCTTGTCATCCTGCTGCTGTTCGTCGAACTGGTCGCCGAAGAACTTGCGGAAGAACGGATCGTTCTGGAAGGGGCTCTTCTGTGGCCGCGCTTCGGTCGTGGTGAAGATATTGACCACCGAGGGCATGGCCTGGCGCGCGGCATGGCGATAGGAGTCCAGGGCGGGCGCGGCGGGTGTGGCTTCCTGCATCTGGATGGTGGACTGGGCGGGACGTGCGCGCGAAGTGAAGGATCCGGACAGCCAGTCCGGCTTCAAGGTCGCTACAATGAACCACACCGCCAGACCCACTGTCACGGTCTGGGCAAACAACAGCCATAAACGTCGCATAAAAGAATTTTTGGTATTTGGATTGAAAATCTGATCGGATGAGGAAGAGATGACCCGCCACATTAGCAGAAACGAGTTCGCAGTCTATCTGGGGCAGACGCTTAACGCGGCGCAATATCGCGATTATTGCCCAAACGGCTTGCAGGTGGAAGGGCGCGCCACCATTGGGCGCGTGGTCAGCGGCGTCACGGCCAGCCTGGCCCTGATCGAGGCCGCCGTGGAATGGCAGGCCGATGCCATTTTGGTTCATCACGGTTACTTCTGGCGCGGTGAAGACATGCGCGTGATCGGGCAGAAGCAGCGGCGGCTGAAGCTGCTGCTGGGGCATGACATCAATCTGTTCGGCTATCACCTGCCGCTGGATTCACATCCGGAACTGGGCAACAACGCGCAACTGGCCAAACGACTCGACTTTGACGCTACCGGCCGCTTCGGCGAGAACGACATCGGCTGGATCGGACGCTGCCATGCGCCCTCCGTCAAGACCGCCGCCGACCTGGCGATGCTGATCGAAAAACGCCTGGGACGCATGCCCTTGCTCATCGGCGATCCGCAGCAGGCCATCGGGCAGGTCGCCTGGTGTACCGGTGCAGCGCAGGGCATGCTGGGCGAGGCCATCGAAGCAGGAGCCACGGCGTACATCAGCGGCGAGATTTCAGAACCGACCGTGCACCTCGCACGCGAGACCGGCACCGTCTACCTGGCCGCCGGCCATCACGCCACCGAGCGCTATGGCATCCAGGCTCTAGGGGAACATGTGGCCGGGCACTTCGGTATCGAGCATCGCTTCATCGATATCGACAATCCCGTGTGAGGCGGGGCCGCGATGCTTGTTGCTTCACTTGCCGTGGCAGGTAAGTGAAGCACTCTGGGGCAGGATGCGCCTCAGCCCTGCTTCTTGAGCGAATCGCGGATTTCACGCAGCAACAGCACGTCTTCCGGCGTCGGTGCAGGCGCGGCCGGAGTAGCTTCTTCATGCTTGGAAGCCAGGTCGCGCGCCTTGTTGATGGCACGCACCATCTGGAAGATGATGAACGCCAGGATCAGGAAGTTGATGAAGATGGTGAGGAAGTTGCCGTAGGCGAAGACTGCACCTGCCTTCTTGGCTTCCGCCAGCGGCAGGCCATAGGCTTGGCCGTTCAGGGGCAGGTAGTAGTTGGCGAAATCCAGGCCGCCGAAGATCTTGCCGACGATGGGCATGATGATATCCTCGACCAGCGAGCTGACGATCTTGCCGAAGGCCCCGCCGATGATGACACCGACGGCCAGGTCGACCACGTTTCCCTTGATCGCGAAGGCGCGAAAATCCTTGAGCATGCTCATCCCTGGTTTCTCCTTTGAAAGTTGCTGTTTAAACATGAGGCGGGCTTACAACGGGTTATATCCTGCCCGGCAGCAAAAGTAAATCGGACAAGCACTGACGCCGCACTGCAAAAAAACTGAGAACGAGAGCAGATTGACAAGGGGTTGCGCTGCGTCAAATGTTCATTTTCGCAAGCCTGTACCATACCGGCCGTTAGCTACAAAACCCTATTCAGCTTATATATAATCGAAAAGTTGCATGAGGGTCACTTAGAAGGTCCACGCTAACTTACATTTGGAGATTGGGGTCTTTATGACTGACGAGAATCAGGTCGACGCAAGTCGACGAGGTTTGCTTGTTGCGACTTGTGCGGCCGGAGGTGTAGCGGGTTTGGCCACCGCTGGAGCATTTGTCTCCACCCTGCAACCTTCAGAACGCGCCAAGGCAGCAGGCGCACCGGTGGAAGTGGATATTTCTTCACTGGCTCCCGGTGAAATGCGCACCGTTGAGTGGCGCGGCAAGCCGGTCTGGATTCTCAAGCGTACCCCCGAGATGATCGAGTCCCTCAAGAAGACCGATGGCGAGGTGGCCGATCCCAACTCCAAGCGCACCGATTTCTCCGAAACGCCTGATTACGCGCTCAATGAGTGGCGTTCGCTGCGCAAGGACATCCTGGTCGTGGTCGGCATCTGCCCGCACCTCGGCTGCTCCCCGAGTTCCCGCTTCCAGAGCGGCCCGCAGCCTTCGCTGCCGGACGACTGGCATGGCGGCTTCCTGTGCCCCTGCCACGGCTCGACCTTCGACCTGGCCGGCCGCGTGTACAAGAACAAGCCGGCGCCGGACAATCTGCAAGTCCCGCGCTACATGTTTGAAGGCGACAACAAGCTCGTCATCGGCAAGGACGAGAAAGGGGAGGCCTGATCATGGGAGCATTTCACGAAAAGAAGCTGCCGGATGATGCTCCGGTAGCCGCCAAGGCCCTGAACTGGGTCGATTCGCGCTTTCCGCTGACGGCCACCTGGAAAGCCCACCTCTCCGAATACTACGCCCCGAAGAACTTCAACTTCTGGTACATCTTCGGCTCGCTGGCACTGCTGGTGCTGGTGATCCAGATCGTCACCGGCATCTTCCTGGTGATGCATTACAAGCCGGACGCCAACCTGGCCTTCGCCTCGGTCGAATACATCATGCGTGATGTGCCCTGGGGCTGGCTGGTGCGCTATATGCACTCCACCGGCGCTTCGGCCTTCTTCATCGTCGTTTATCTTCACATGGTGCGGGGCCTGCTCTACGGCTCCTACCGCAAGCCGCGCGAACTGGTGTGGCTGTTCGGGGTGGGGATTTTCCTCTGCCTGATGGGTGAAGCTTTCTTCGGTTACCTGCTGCCCTGGGGGCAGATGTCCTATTGGGGCGCTCAGGTGATCGTGAACCTTTTCGGCGCCATCCCCTTCATCGGCCCGGACCTGTCGCTGCTCATTCGCGGCGACTATGTCGTTTCCGACGCCACGCTGAACCGCTTCTTCTCCTTCCACGTGATCGCCATTCCGCTGGTGCTCATCGGACTGGTGGCTGCGCACATCATCGCGCTGCACGAAGTGGGTTCCAACAACCCGGATGGCGTGGAAATCAAGGAAAAGACCGACGAACGTGGCGTACCGCTGGATGGGGTTCCTTTCCATCCGTATTACACGGTGCATGACATCTTCGGTGTCTCGATCTTCCTGCTGGTGTTCTCGGCCGTGGTGTTCTTCGCGCCGGAAATGGGCGGCTACTTCCTGGAGTACAACAACTTCATCCCGGCCGATTCGCTCAAGACCCCGCCGCACATCGCACCGGTCTGGTACTTCACGCCGTTCTACTCGATCCTGCGTGCGACCACGGCGGACTTCATGGGCTGGCTCATCGCCGGGGTGGCGTGCTACGTCGCCCTGCTGGTGTTCAAGTCGCGCCTGACGGCCAAGCTGAAGATCGTGGCCATCGTGATCGGCCTGGCCATCATCGCCGGCATGCTGGTGTTCGATGCCAAGTTCTGGGGCGTGGTCCTGATGGGCCTGTCGGTGGTGATCCTGGGCGGCCTGCCGTGGCTGGATCATTCGCAGGTCAAGTCCATCCGCTATCGTCCAAGCTGGCACAAGTACGTGTACCTGGTCTTTGCCATCGCCTTCGTCATCCTTGGCTACCTCGGCGTGCAACCGCCGACGGCCATCGGCACCACCGTCTCGCAGGTGTGCAGCTTCATCTATCTCGGCTTCTTCCTGCTGATGCCGTGGTGGAGTGCTGCCGGTACCTTCAAGCCGGTGCCCGAGCGCGTCGTCTACCATCCGCACTAAGCCAGCCGCCAAAGGACAAGAACATGACATTGCTCAAGAAAGTGATTGCCGCGCTGGCCTTGCTGCCGGCGCTGGCCTGCGCCAACGAAGGGGGCTTCCCGCTGGATCATGCCCCGGACCGTACCAAGGATGTTTCCTCGTTGCAAAACGGGGCCAAGCTGTTCGTCAACTATTGCCTGAACTGCCACTCGGCCTCGGCCATGCGTTACAACCGCCTGCGCGACATCGGCCTGTCCGAAGACCAGATCAAGAACAACCTCTTGTTCAGTGGGGAAAAGGTCGGCGACCTGATGAAGATTTCGATGTCGCCGCAGGACGCCAAGGCCTGGTTTGGCGCAACACCGCCGGACCTGTCGGTGATCGCCCGGGCCAAGGCCTCGGAGGCTGGCAGCGGTCCGGACTGGATTTATACCTACCTGCGCAGTTATTATACGGACGACAGCCGCCCCACCGGCTGGAACAATATGCTTTTCCCCAACGTCGGCATGCCGCACGTGTTGTGGGAATTGCAAGGTATCCGCAAGGCCAAGTTCGTGGAAGAGAAGGATCCTCACGACGCGAACAAGACCATCCACAAGTTTGCCGGCTTCGAGCAAGTCAAGCCGGGCAAGATGAGCGCGGCGGAGTATGACAACAATGTCGCCGATCTCGTTGCCTATTTGCAATGGATGGGCGAGCCGGCGCAGAATACGCGCAAGCGGCTGGGTGTCTGGGTACTGTTGTTCCTGGGAATCTTCTCGGTATTGGCGTGGCGTTTGAACGCGTCCTATTGGAAGAACATCAAGTAAAAACGTACAATCACGTATCCGCGCAGTTTTTGCGGAATTGCGTATCGGGGTGAGCGTTATGCGTCTCGCCCCCCTTTTGTTTTTAGGGCTCTGAAAAAATGATGGTTCTCTACTCGGGCACGACCTGCCCATTTTCGCAACGTTGCCGCCTTGTCCTGTTCGAAAAGGGCATGGATTTCGAGATCCGCGACGTTGACCTCTTCAACAAGCCGGAAGACATTTCGGTCATGAACCCGTATGGCCAAGTGCCCATCCTGGTTGAACGCGACCTGGTCCTGTATGAATCGAACATCATCAATGAATACATCGATGAGCGCTTCCCGCATCCGCAGCTGATGCCGGCTGACCCGCTGATGCGTGCGCGTGCGCGCCTGATGCTGTTCAACTTCGAGAAGGAACTGTTCGTTCACGTGCACACCCTGGAAAATGAAAAGTCCAAGGCTGCCGAGAAGAACCAGGAAAAGGCCCGCCACGAGATCCGTGACCGCCTGACCCAACTGGCACCGCTGTTCCTGAAGAACAAGTACATGCTGGGCGACGAGTTCTCCATGCTGGACGTGGCCCTGGCCCCGTTGCTGTGGCGTCTGGATCACTATGGCATCGAGCTCTCCAAGACAGCGGCACCGCTGATGAAGTATGCCGAGCGCATCTTCTCGCGTCCTGCCTACATCGAAGCACTGACCCCGTCCGAAAAGGTCATGCGCCGTTAAGCTGTTCCGGCTGCACTGCCGCCCTGGGCGGCGGTGCAGTTCACAGAAGTTCATCTTGCTTTCCACCCCGGCCTTGCCGGCAGATGCGGTTTTTACCGTCGCATCGCAGACCACACCAGTCATGCCAGAAGTCTCCACCAAGCCTTATCTGCTGCGCGCCATCTATGAGTGGTGCACCGACAATGGCTACACGCCGCACATTGCCGTGGTCGTCGACAGCAGCACCCGCGTGCCGATGCAATTCGTCAAGAATGGCGAAATCGTCCTCAACATCAGCTTCGAGGCCACCAGCGGCTTGAAGATGGAGAACGACAACATTCACTTCAGCGCCCGCTTTGGTGGTGTTTCGCGCGACATCCTGATCCCTGTGGAAAACGTGATCGCCATCTACGCGCGCGAAAACGGCCAGGGCATGGCGTTTGAAGCGCCTGCGCCGGCCACGGCCGACGAGGTGCAACCGGCTCCTGAGCAGGAAAGCAGTGCGCCTGTGCTGTCCTCGGTACCTGTTTCCGAACCCGAAAAGAAGCCGGCTGAAAGCAGCGACAAGGGCGATGATGATCCGGAACCACCGAAAAAGGGTGGCCGTCCTGTACTGACACGCATCAAGTAGGCTATAATCGCCGGCTGAAGTTTTTGCTGGCTTAGCTCATCTGGTAGAGCACCTGACTTGTAATCAGGGGGTGGCGGGTTCAAGTCCTGCAGCCAGCACCAAATACCGAAGCGGCTCACAGCAATGTGAGCCGTTTTCTTTTGGTCCGCAACCTTGCAGGTCCATCGTGATCCAGCGCGCGCTGCTTGCTCAACATGGGCCAGCAACGCTGGTGCAACCGCACTAGGCTATCATCGAAGCTCTTTTGCGCGACGACTGCCGGACTCGCTCCACGGCCGTCGCCGTCGTCGCGACAAAATTGTGGGCCGCTGTCGCTCGCATGCCTTACCGCCATCTCTTCGGTTCATTCTCGGAATCTCGCCATGGAAATCAAAGTCAACTTCCTCGACAAGCTGCGTCTTGAAGCCAAGTTCGACGACTTTACCGTCATCGCCGACCAGCCCATCCGCTACAAGGGAGACGGTTCGGCGCCGGGTCCCTTTGATTACTTCCTGGCGTCATCGGCCCTGTGCGCAGCGTATTTCGTGAAGCTGTACTGCAATACGCGCAACATCTCCACAGAGAATATCCGGCTGTCGCAGAACAACATCGTCGACCCCGAAAACCGCTACCAGCAAACTTTCAAGATCCAGGTCGAACTGCCACCCGACATCGAGGAAGCGGACCGCCGCGGCATCCTGCGTTCCATCGAGCGCTGTACCGTCAAGAAGGTGGTGCAGCAGGGACCGGAATTCATCATCGAGGAAGTGGAGAGCCTGGACGCCGACGCGCAGTCCCTGCTGACGCTCAAGCCCGAGGCTGGCACGAGCACGCACATCCTGGGCAAGGACCTGCCGCTGGAGCAGACCATCGCCAACATGTCCGGCCTGCTGGCTGACCTGGGCATCAAGATCGAGATCGCTTCGTGGCGCAACATCATTCCCAATGTGTGGTCGCTGCACATTCGCGACGCGCACTCGCCGATGTGCTTCACCAACGGCAAGGGCGCGACCAAGGAAAGTGCGCTGGCTTCGGCGCTGGGCGAGTACATCGAGCGCATCAGCAACAACCACTTCTATGCGGGTTCCTACTGGGGCGAGGAGATCGCCAATGCCGAGTTCGTGCATTACCCCAACGAGCGCTGGTTCAAGCCCGGCCGCGGGGACAAATTGCCCAAGGAGATCCTGGACACGTATTGTCTGGAGATCTACAACCCCGATGGCGAGCTGCGCGCTTCGCATCTGGTCGATACCAATTCCGGCAACGCACAGCGCGGCATCTGCTCGCTGCCTTACGTGCGGCAGTCGGATGGCCAAGTGGTGTATTTCCCTTCCAACCTGGTCGAGAATCTCTTCGTCAGCAATGGCATGAGTGCCGGCAATACCTTGCCTGAAGCGCAGGTGCAGTGCCTGTCGGAGATCTTCGAGCGCGCGGTCAAGCGTGAAATCCTGGAAGGCGAGATTTGCCTGCCCGATGTTCCTCAGGAGGTACTGGCAAAGTATCCCGGTATTGTGGCCGGTATCAAGGGACTGGAAGAACAGGGTTTCCCGGTACTGGTCAAGGATGCCTCGCTGGGCGGTGTCTATCCTGTAATGTGCGTGACCTTGATGAACCCGCGCACCGGCGGCGTGTTTGCTTCCTTCGGCGCACACCCGAGCTTTGAGGTGGCGCTGGAGCGCAGCCTGACGGAACTGCTGCAGGGACGCAGCTTTGAAGGACTCAACGATCTGCCGCAGCCGACCTTCGAGAGCAATGCTGTCACGGAACCCAACAACTTCGTGGAGCACTTCATCGATTCGTCCGGCATCGTGTCGTGGCGCTTCTTCAGTGCCAAGGCGGATTACGAATTCGTGGAATGGGATTTTTCCGGCCAGGGCGAAGATTCCAACGCCGAGGAGGCCGCTACGCTGTTCGGCATTCTGGAGGAGATGGGCAAGGAGGCCTATGTCGCTGTCTACGACCAACTGGGGGCGACCGCTTGCCGCATCCTGGTGCCGGGCTATTCCGAGGTGTATCCGGTCGAGGATCTGATCTGGGACAACACCAACAAGGCACTGCTGTTCCGCGAGGATGTCCTGAACCTGCATCGTTTGGATGACAAGGCCCTTGCAGCCTTGCTGGACCGCCTGGAAAACAACGAGCTGGATGATTACTCCGACATCGCCACCCTGATCGGTATCGACTTCGATGAGAACACCGAATGGGGCCAACTGACCGTCCTTGAACTGAAGCTGCTGATCAATCTGGCCCTGCAGCAGTTTGAAGAAGCGCATGACCTGGTCGGTGCCTTCCTGCAATACAACGACAACTCGGTGGAACGTGGCCTGTTCTACCAGGCGTTGAATGTCGTGCTGGAAGTGGAGCTGGATGATGAGCTTGAGCTATCCGACTATGAGACCAACTTCCGCCGGATGTTCGGCGACGCGCGCATGGATGCGGCCATCGGATCCGTGAACGGCAGCGTCCGCTTCTTTGGCTTGACGCCGACCAGCATGAAGCTCGAAGGGCTGGATCGCCATCAGCGCTTGCTGGATAGCTATCGCAAGCTGCACAAGGCGCGTGCCCTGTTTGCGCAGGCGGATTCCGCTTCAGCAGCTTGATGCAGTTGTCTGTAGGCTGATGATGACGGCTTGGTCGCGTGGGTGATCAGGCCGTTTTTTACTGTGCAGCGAAACTGGTTGTTGTCGAAACGAAGGCTGGTCACTGAGGTTTCGCCTTATCTCAACTCGTGGTGAGGGGGGGGGCTGTACGTGTGGTCGAGCAAAGTGATCGGACTTATTGGGTCCTGATGAATTGGGATATATCCAGTTCAAGATCACTATGCCAGCGGTGCGTACGGGGCGTTATTGGAAGACCGCCGGATCCTGATAAGCCTGATCGATGGTGACGTTGTCATTCTTCAGTTGCGCCTCCTTCTTTTCCCGCGCCTGCTTCAAGGCAGGCAGTTCCTTCCTGAATTCCATTTTCCAGTTGTCGAGTTTTTCATCATCGACATAGCCGCGCAGATAGGCGTCCTGCGCCGTCAATGAATAGGTGACGAAGTAGGCTCCCCTCTTGTCCGGATCGAGCCGGTTGGGATCCCGGTACAGTTTGATTTCGAGGAACACGTGATCGGCGTAAAAGAGCCAGGGAGAGCCGTCAGCCAGCCTCATCCATTGCGCCAGCGACAGGTCATGCGAAGGGTCGAGCGGATAACCGGGGTTCTTCAGCGCGTAGGCCAGCGCTTGTTCTCCTTTGAGTCGCGGGCGGCTGATCGGGATCACCTTCGACCAACCTGCTGCGCTTAATGCATGCAGCAATGCGGTAAATTGTTTGCGCGCGTCGTCATGGGAAATCGTTTCTGCATCGCTGACCCCACCATTCACGGACCACTGCGAAATATGCTCTGCCGCAAACCTGGCGGAAGCGGTTCCCGTGACGCTGAGCACGGACGGTATCGAAAACGATTGCGGACCATGGTCGAAGATGACCTTGCCTGGCTTGCTGGCCTGCCACTCAGCAGTGAAGAATTGGAGGTTGCCCGGGTGTTGGCTTGCCTTGAAACGGCTGGGATACGCTTCTTTGAGCGATGTCGCCGGTTCGTGAATGTTGAGATGAATGGCCTCGCCCGTTACGGCGGATTCGGCAAGCGCATGCTTCCCATGCATACCCAAGGCTCCTAGCAAAAGCAAAAATAAAGTGAAGCTGCAGTGCGATCTCATGTCTATTTGGTCTTGCCCGGCGTGGATAAAAGAGTCCTCATCTCGCTTATTGCGGTCGCCATAACGAAAATCAGCATTCTGCCTATCGCGGATTTGAACGCGAAGCGCACACGAGTCCGCTGGTATTCGAGGGAGTAAAAAGATGAATGCACTGTGAATTTCTCAGCGAGATCGTCAGCGGTCAGACAGAGCGTTCAGCCATTTGGAAATTCTCCCAAACATTCAGGTAATGGATATTGATACCGTTGAGCACATGTCAGCTTTGAAGCCCTCCGTCTATCTTCATTCTTGATCGGAGTCCCATTGCCAGATGGTGGCGCCATATTGGGAATTCAGGCTTGGCATGGTCTCTCCGCGCTTGAATTTGCGTCGGGAATTCAGTTGGGCAGGCGTGAAATAATATCCATCCTCCGGGCACAGTTCTCCGCTTGCAACGCGTCGCTGGAAATCCTGCGGTGCGTTTAGCGATGTTATCTTCCGTTGATGGGCCACCTTCTTGACCAGCGTCCATGTACATGGAGCAGTCTGATGCAGAGCTTCTTCGCCGTATTTTTCCGAGGTGCCAGGAATGTAGAGAGATTGCATTCCCAAGAATATGCTGCATTCGGGAGCCTCATCAATATCCTGGCCCAGGAACTGAGCACTGGAATTGGATTGGTCTGGAACATAGATGCCTGGTCTTGGTGGTGGCTGTCCTGTTCGCGCGGTGGTCGAAGGATCAAGCGCGTAGCCAGGCCAGGTATCCGGCGCATCGAGTGGCCCGCGATCCTCCGGCGTATAGCCGGGTGACAAGGTTCCGGCCGACCAGTATGCACCCAGAGTAGAAATGATGTTACTCGCCCGGACGAGCGCCTGACTCAGCAGGTGCCGATACGTACGTACGCCTTCCTCGCCCATCCACTCGGCGGAAAATTCGAGCTGCCCCTTGAAGTCAGAGCGCACTCCATGCGCGCTGTTGAGTCCATCGAGGTCTCCATGAGACAGCTTGATATAACCGCTGCAGAGGCTGTCGAATGTATCTCGGAAGTTGGGAAGCACCTGCTCTCCCCAAACGATATCAGGCTGTTCAGGTAAAGCACGATTGCGGTAATCGGGAGGCAAGTTTTGCATGAACTGACTCAGCCGTGATTCCACAAATTCAAGTAGCTCGTGCCAGTTGTCTCGCAATTGGCCCAGGTATTCAAGAGATGTGTAACGTTCCAAGAGAAAAATCTCTTGTGGATCGAGATGGCCAGGAGAGTTAATCATTTCTTGCATTTGCTGATCAAAAAGCTTTAAGTTGCTGCGCACCCTTCAACTGCGCCACAGCTTCGTGGGCATCCATCTGCGTGCTGGTGACGCGGGCTCCGGCAAACGGTCGCGCCGTCGAGGAGATCAACAACGACAACTCGGTGGAACGTGGCCTGTTCTACCAGGCGTTGAATGTTGTGCCGGAAGTGGAGCGGGATGATGAGCTGGAACTATCGGACTATGAGACCAACTTCTGCCGCATGTTCGGCGACGCGCGGATGGATGCGGCCATCGGATCGGTGAACGGCAGCGTCCGCTTCTTTGGCTTGACGCCGACCAGCATGACGCTCGAAGGGCTGGATCGCCATCAGCGCTTACTGGATAGCTATCGCAAGCTGCACAAGACGCGTGCCCTGTTTGCGCGGGTGGATTCTGCTTCAGCAGCTTGATGTAGTTGTCCTTGCTGCAGGAATGACCACTCGGCCTGATCTGCGATCAGGCCGCTTTTCCTTGTGTAAAGCCCGGGAAGATGCATCCATTCTTTCAACTTTCGCCTGAAGCAGGCTTTCAAGGAATGGATGGGTCCTGGTAAGCGGTATCGATGACAACGCCGCGTCGCCCCAACGTCTCCTCAGCCTGATCCCGGTCTTGCTTCAATAGCGGCAATTCCGAAGCGAGTGCGCTTTCCCAATCTGACCGCTTTGCAGGGCCAACTATCTGACGTGCCTCTTCCTTGCTGCCAACCAGGGATAACTTGAGGAAGTAAGCGCCTGGCTTGTTTCTGTCAAGTCGTTCCATGTCGCGGGTCAGGGTCAAGGTCAGGTAAGCATGGTCAAGCTGGAAGCGCCATGTCGCGTCAGCGGGAAGACTCATCCATTCATCCAGATCAGGCACGTAGGCGGGATCCAGCGAGTGCACCGGTGAGGTGATGGCGAAGTGCAAGGCTTGCGCTCCATTCAGCCGCGGCAGCGAGCGCTCGATGTAGTGACGCCAGCCAGCGGCTCTTATGTTGTTCAGGATGCGCATCATTCTCTGCCTTGCCTCATCGTGCGGGATATGCTCTTCAGCGCCCAAGCCAGCGTAGATGTTCCATTCAATGATATTTTCGTCCGGGAAGTGGGGATCCTCGTTACCAGAAATTCCAAGAACATCATTGAGCATGAATGCGTGTGTGCCGTTGCGTATCTCCACGGCACCCAAGGCATCGCGAGGCCAGTCCGCTGAATAAAAGTTGACGTTGGGGGGCCTGTTGATCAGCACTATCTGATTTGGGTAGCGTGCGAGAAGTTCTTTGCCGGATTGATTGGCGCTGATTTCGATCTGATGGGGCATATTGATTGACTTCTCTGATTTATCGGGAGAACAGGCGGTCAGGAGCGCGATGATCCAGAACATGGATGCCACCGCGCCAATTCGAAATAGCCGGAATGCTTTCATTGAACTCATCGTGTTTTGCTCGGAGGGACGAGCATGTATGGCGAACGGAAATTCTCAAGTTGATCCTGATTGACCCAACCCGCCATGATATTGAGCTGACCTTCCATGTACGCGGTTTCCTGTTGCATCATCTTGTGGAAGATACCTGCAACGTTAGTAATCCACTTCATTCTGCTCTGGAAATTTTCGAGAATGGTATCACTCGGCGCGTATGAGTTTTTGTTCTTGTCTTCTATGTCGCAGGCACTGCTGAACGCCATCTTCAGTTTGGGAGAAAACATGCGGACTCCTGGCAAGCGCTGCACCCACACCCATCGAGAGAACGAGCGATCATCGTAGATCAAGGGCTGCAGGATGACCCCTTGTTCGTGCTTTGCGATAGCGATCAGGTGCTGGTACTTCAGATTCTCCTGGATGCCGCCGGGCCGGGTCGCTTCAATTTGCTTGACTAGATTGAATGCCTGAACGATGTAATCGTGCTTTTGCATGTTCGAAATCTTGTGCAGGGCCTCGTCCTTCCAAGGGTAATTGGCCACCTGTTCTTTCACTGGTTTAATGTACTTGGAAGCGTCCCGGCAACTGACACATTGGTCAAAGCTGTCGCGAAAGCGTGTGTAATACCAGTGCCAACCACTGATGTCATAGAACAACCATAAATTGCCTTTGGCCAGACCTTTGAATACAGGATCAACCAGAGGTACCCGTATATCATCAAGTGAACAAGCGACAGTCTTGCTGGCAAACGCGCCCAAGGCCATCCAATAAAAGCGGCCCTTCTTGGCAGGATCTCCGTAGTCTTCCTTCTCCAGATAAAAGCGGGCGTAGGTGGCCGATATCCTGCGTGCGCGATCACTGAAGACTGGAATGATGGAACCTTCATTGCGCCCATGCAGCTTGCAAAGGCGTTTGGTGCTCATTTCCTGGATCATCGACCACATCAGATTGCAGTTGCACTTGACTTCCTTCTTCGAGTTCACAGTCGTATTTGTCTGTGACTGGACTTTATCTGCGGCTCCCATCGAACTTTCCCTTTGCACCTTGGTTTATGTGTTCAGGTTTTGGTCGGCACGACCTTGAACCATTCCATGGAAAATTCCACGTTTTCGCTGGCCTCCGTACTGACGCGCTCGCTCATCCCGTCCTTGGCGGTGGCCGCCAGCTGATCACCGGCTGAACTCTTGATCCGGTAAGGAACATCGGAAAGTGGATTACCATTCGGATCCTTCACCACGAAGGCCTCGTCAAAGAGCTTGTACTTGGTATCTGGCAGTGCCATCAAATCCGGCGAGACGCTCGCCCCACCCGGAAACGCATGCGTCGCCCCCTTCACCGAAAACGTCCCCGGACAGGCAAACGTGATATTGCCACCCTCCAGCGTCACCGAAGCCTGCCCCGCCTGCAGCACGATCTTCTGGCGCGCCTTGATCTCAATGCCTTCATTGACGCTGATGACGCTCACATCCTTGTCAGCCAGGATCTCCAGCGCATCGGTATGCGCCTGCAAGGAAACCGGGCCATTGCCGGCGAAGGCCTGAATGCCGCCGTCGTGCGCAAAGAGCGTCGCCGCCTTGCCGGCCGCGAGGCTGGCGGTGTCGGCGGCAGTCCAGTGGGTATCCCCCTGTGTGGTCCAGTGAAGGTTTTCGCCAGCGTAGAGCACGGTGGAAGCCGCGCTGGCCCAGTTGACGTTGGTGGGTGACTCCATCAGCACAGCGGCCTTGCTGAACTTTTCGACCGGTTGCGAGCTGTCGCTTTCACGGGAGCCCGCCTGGCTCTTGAATGCGTCCTGACCATTGACGCTGGCCGGATGCTTGCCCTGATCCTGCGGGTCGATGACAGAGATGAAATCGGTCTTGGCCTGCAAGGCGTCCGCACTGTGCAGCGCCTGCTGCTGTGTGGCGGCCTCGCCCATGGTCTGCGCAAGTTGCTGCGCACCCTTCAACT
This sequence comes from Herbaspirillum huttiense, assembly GCF_004367745.1. GTDB lineage: Bacteria > Pseudomonadota > Gammaproteobacteria > Burkholderiales > Burkholderiaceae_D > Herbaspirillum > Herbaspirillum huttiense. The sequence continues at coordinate 4,728,611 of NZ_CP037993.1, read as the reverse complement.
GCGCCACAGCTTCGTGGGCATCCATCTGCGTGCTGGTGACGCTGGCACCCGCAACCGGACGCGCCGTCGAGGAGATCAGCAAGCCTTCGGCACCGCGCACCACGCCCCAGGCGTCCGTGCGCAGTTCAAAGCCCTGGCCGCGATAGTTGCCACGCTGGGCTCCGGTATCTGCCTGATCGATCAGATGGCCGAGATTGAGCTGGGATTTGCCCTGGCTCGAGGCCAGGCGCATGCGCAGTTGCGACTGCGTGTCGTCCACCACCCATTGATTGAAACCGCTGCCATCATGCGCCGTGCTGTGCCAGCCCGAAATCGTGCCGGCATGGTTGGCGTCAGACTCGGCTCCTGCCGGGAAGGGCGGCACATCATTACCGTTATAAAGTTGTGCGACCACGACCGGACGATCAATGTCACCCTCGATGAAATCGATCAGCACTTCGCTGCCGATGCGCGGCGTGAACTGGCTGCCCCAGTTGGGGCCGGACTGCGCTTCTGCCACGCGCACCCAGGTGCCGGAGGCGTCGTTGCCGGGAGCATTGCCGTCCTTGTCATCGAGATTGCCGGTCTCGCGCAAGCCGCCCGGATTGGGCGACTTCCCGCGCTGCCAGTGGAACTGGACCCTGACGCGGTGATTGCGGTCGGTGGTAACGGCCGCATCCGGCAGGCCGGTCACCAGCGCAGTCTGAGTGCCACGCGCCGTTGGCTTGAGGCGCTCCGTGATTGCAGCAGGAACGATGGGGACTACCTCACGCACGGCCACGAAGCTGTTGCGGTAGGTCCCTGCCTTCAGGTCGTCATTGGATACGCTGGCCGAAGAGGGCGTCTTGCCGAACAAATTTCCCAGCGAGGCGGGGGCGACCTGATCGAGGATCTGGGCAATGTTGCTGTCGAAGTTGTTGCGGGCGCTGTGGCTGACCGAGAGCAGCTTGAAGCGGTTCTCGCCTTCGGGATAGCGCTCATGCTGGCTCAGCGTGAATTGCGTTCCTGCACTGAGCTGGCGTGCCGCACCTGCGCCCTCAAAGCGCTTGTTCTGCATTTCCAAGGCCTGCAGCATCAACTGCGCATGGGTCGCGGCCGCCTCCTGGTCTGCAAAGTCCTGCTGGCCGGTGCCGTCGTAGACCGCCAAGGCAGGGACTTCGCCGGCATCCAGGCTGGAGCTCTCTTCGGCCGAAGGTGAAGATATCTTCTCGGGATGCCAACTGGCCAGCGCCACTGCGTTGGAACGCACGCTGCGCATGGCGCTGAAGTCGGTGATGGCATCGCTGGCCTCGGTGGCGGCGATACGGTGAAAGCGGATGCGCGTATCGCCGCCGGGAAGATCAGGTGCCTTGGCCTCGCGGTCGAAGATGACCAGCTTGTGTCGCGCCTGTTGCTGGCCGGAGGCCTGGCCTTGCTCACCCTCCTGCTGATGCTCGAAGCGGAAGTTCAGGCCCTCGCTGGCCAGGATGCGGCGCAGGAAAGCGAAATCACTCTCGCGATATTGCGTGCAGATGTCGCGCTTGGTGAGCGTCTGGGTGACATCCAGAGCGAAATTGGCTTGCGGGTATTCCTTCAGGACGGCGCTGGCGATGTCGGTAACGTTCATGTCCTGAAACAGGAAGCTGTCGCGGCGGCGGTCGAGGAAGGCGAGGAAGGATTCCAGCCTAAGCCTGTAGCGCGCCAGTCCGCCATCGGCACCCAGCCACGAAGCCTGGGTGCAGTAGCCGTGCCAGGCGCGTCGGCTGCCATCGGCCTGAAGCAGGCGCAGGGTCAGTTCGGTCCCGATGAATTGCTTCAGATCGAGATCGGTGGAGACGGAGAGGGCGTCGACCTCGAACTGGAAATTGTCATTGACACTTTCCTGGCCGTGGAAGCGCTCCACGACCAGGGACTCCGGAAGACCGGCTTCCTGCGCGCTGGCCAGCGTGATCAGGCGCGCGTGTTGCGACAGGCCAGGGCCGAAGAGTTGGTTGATGACGCTGGAAAGTGAATCGGGAAAAGGCAGATTCATCTGTGTGGCCTTCCAAGACTATCAGGGGAGAGATCGCGTTCAGGGCAGGGTGATGGTCAGGTTAGCGGTACGCGGTGCCAGCTTGACGATATCGGAATAGCCGGCCAGTCCGTTCTCCGTGCCGCTGGTCAGCATCCAGTTCAAGCCGAGGTACGCGAACAGGGCGATGAAGGCAAACAGCGAAGCCACCACCCACAGCGGCACATCATTGCGCAGCTTGTTGACGATGGCGTCAGGCCGCGCCCAATGTGGCGCGAAGCCGGCGCTCTTGCCCTTGAGATGGGCGATTTCGTCCCCCAGCCGTGCAGTCAGATAATTCAGTTTCTCCGGACCTTCCAGCGCGTACTTGCCCTGGAACCCCAGCAACAGGCACATGTGAAACACTTCCAGCGCCTGGATGTGCGCATTGCCGCGGACCCGCAGGTCTTCCAGCTGCTTGAAGAAATTTTCACCTGCCAGTTGATCGCCGAACATGGTCAGCTGCAGCGGACGGCGCTCCCAGGCGTCGCGGATGCCGAAGCTGGAGCGCAGGATGATTTCATCGACCGAGGCGCAGAACGCGTATTTGGCGGCGTAGACATCTTCCGGGGAGACGTCGAGTTTCTTCGCATTGCGTTCCACATCGCCCAGGAATTTCTGCATCTTCACCGAGAACGAAGCTTCATCCACCGGCGCGCTGCCATTCTTGAGCATGAAGAGCGCGTAGAAACCGTCATACATCAGATCCAGCAGCGAGCGCGCATTGACTGGCGCTGCGGCCATCTGGGACGGGGGGAGATGGTCCTGATCGAGCAGGGAAGGGGCCGAAGTCATGTTCATTGCGTCACCGCCAGGAGTTCGAGTTTGAGGTCACGGATGCCGGAAGGTACATAAATGCAGATCGATTGCGCCTGCAGCATGCGCTCATACATGGCACCCTTGCTTTCCAATGTGAAGTAATAGGTGTCGGGGCGCACGGGCAGGGCAGCCGGCACTTGCGGCGAGTGCACCAGCTTCACGCCGGGCAGTGCGGCCAGCACGAATTTCTCCACATCCTCGGGCGCGCCGATCTTGAAGCGCAGCGGTACCACATCCACCAGCTCGATGGCCGGCAGGTCGGCGTTGACGGCCAGGTAGAAACTGGTCTTCTCGTCGATCTTGCCCGAGTCCAGCATGCCCATGTGATACGACGGCTTGCTCTCGTGCAGGGCGATGGCGAAATAGCGTGACGAGATGACGGTATCGAGCAGCTCGCGGATGATGCCATCGAGCCGCGCAAACGGCGGACCAGGATCACGATGGTCATACGGCGGCAGGTCCGCCAGCGCCAGGCTGCGCGAGAAGGTCATCAGCGAGCCGGCCAGCCCGAGCAATTGTTCATACAGGCGCTCGGGATGCAGCAGGGGATTGTTCAGATAGTGCGAGAGGCTGGCGTAAGCGGTGCTGGCCGTATGCAGCAGCCAGAAGGAGGTGATGTCACCCGATCGGAACTCCACCACGCTCTTGCTGGGTTCGCGATGATGTCCGTAGAGCGCGCTGACCTTGGCCTGCAAGGCATCCAGCAGGCGGCGCAGGCGCAGGAACAGCAAGGGCGCCGCATGCACCGACAGGCTGGGGGCGACGAAATCGGGATCCAGTTCGAATCCTGATGAGCTTGCACGGCGCAAGCGCACGATCGGAATGCATACCAGGGAGTCGCGCGGTTCGTTCTCGGAGACCAGTCGCACTGCCTTCTTCAAATAGCTCATCTCCGCCTTGGCCGCATCGGTGAAAAGATCCGGCGTCTCGATGTTGTCTTGAATGTAGCGACTGGACTGATGATTGCCGGTACCCGAGGCGAAATTGCTGCCGAAGCTCTTCAGTGCCGGCAGGGCCGCGTAGAAGGTGACGGATTGTTGGGAAAGCGGGATTTCGGTCAGTTCGATGGGATCGGGCAGGTCGTCGCCATCAGGTGCCTTGTAGATTTCCCCATCCTGGAAGATGGCCGACAGTTCGAGGATGCGCAGCGTATTGTTGTTCAGGGCATCGCGGTCCACCTGCAGGGAGGAGATGCCCCAGCAGTAGGGATTGAGCGCCAGCGCGGTCTGGTGCAGGCGTGTTTCGTGATAATGATCCTGGCGCTGGAAATGCTGTGGCCGGAGGAAAAGACCTTCGCCCCAGAGGACTTTGTTGGAGTGATTCACTTGGATTGCCCCGTCGTGATGATTGTCATGTCGCGATGTCCTGCGAATTGTTGTTTGAATTTCAATGACACTGAACCGGTGCCAGCATCAGATTCTTCTCCAGCGGCTTGCCCTGCATATCGATGGCCACCGCCCCCGCACCCACGGTCAATGAGCAGGATTGCAGGCCGACGGTAATGCCATTCTTCTCCGCTTCATCGGCCTTGAAGACGACACGCCAGCGCTGCGGTGCCGGATTGACGAACAGCGCCACGACACCGATGTAGCCGGCCTCATAACTGACCTTTTCGGAAATTTCATAGCGCTGGCCCGGTACCAGCGTGACTTCCTTGACCTCCAGCAGGTCGGCTCCCAAGGCTTCCTTTTCTTTTTGCGCACTCAGGAACGTGTCATATGACGCCTGTTGGAAACTAATGTTCTGCTTGAGCTTATAAATTTTTACCACCAGGGCCAGCGGTCGCTGCTGCGAATCGACATTGAGCGCCTTGGACGCGTGCAGCTTGATCGGCACGGTACGCGGCTGCTTCTGGGCGTCGGGGAGTTCCGGCGTGTCCGGCTTCTTCAGGCCGAGCGCCTCCAGCGTGGACTTGGCGGCCTGCGCGACTCCGGAGGCCGCGCCGACGGCGGCGCAGCCGGATAGAGAAAAAATGACAACTCCAGTTGTCAGGTGATTAATCAATCGGTTTTTCAACGCTGCCCCGTGCGGTTTATTGGATTTCTGATGAGCGATTTCTCGCGAGCCGAAAAAATTTTAGGAAGTCTTTACAGATTGTGGAACTGCATTTTCCCTTGAAGGTCTATGCGATACATTTGGACGAGCTTAAGTTCAAATTACTTAAAACTATTAAGTCGGGCAACAACCTGATAGTCGTGATTAGAACGTGGCGTAGTGAAAAAGTGCGGTTTCCAGAAGCATCAATTTCGCCAGAAAACTGCCGTCGCATCTCATTTGCAGTCTAAAAATCAGGAATCTCCGGAATTTTTCGGTGCCGACTAATTTGCTTGCGCGATGTCGTGCAAGGCTTTCTTAATGTCAAAAATATAAGGAGTGGTTTCCAATGCGTGCGAGCAAATTCAAGACAGGTCTGATCATTCCGGCGTTGCTGGCGGTGATGTTGGCGGGTTGTGCCAATACCCAGGGCAAGCCCAATCCGGAAGATGAGGCCAAGAACACGCTGGAAAGCGGAGTGGCCCAGGCCAATACCGCGCAGGCGGAAGGCAAGACCGACGAGGCCGTGTCGGTGCTGAAGGTAGTGGCAAGCCGCTTCCCTGCTGACAAGACCCCCTGGCTGCGTATCGCCCAGATCCGCTTCGATGCAGGTGATTACAGTGATGCGATCGTCAACGCCCAGGAAGCCCTCAAGCGTGATCCCGCAGACAAGGTCGCCAACAGCATCGTGACCGTCTCCGGTCTGCGTCTGGCCACCAAGTCCCTGGGGGATCTGCGCTCACAAAATGCATTGAATGGTTCGGTCAAGACCGAAGCACAGGACCTGACCAAGATCCTGCGTGAAAGCCTCGGCGAAAACACCTTGGTGCCCGCTCCGGCCAAGCCTGTTGCAGCGGTCCGTCCGCGCGGCAAGGCAGCCCGCAAGGCGGCTCCTGCACCGGCTGCAGATGCGGATGCCGGCAATGGCAGCAGTGGTGGTGGCAGCGGTCCCAATCCCTTTGGCAATCTGAAGTAAGGCGCGCCAGCGGGGGCAGCTTGTGCTGTCCCCGCTTTTCAAGCCGCCTCAGGCGAATGGGGCGTTCACTCAATACAGCAGCGGAGCAAACATGGCCAAAAGAGAAAGCATCCAGAAAAAACTGCAGAAAGTGCGTCCCCCGCGCGTGCAGATGACGTATGACGTCGAGATCGGTGACGCCATCGAGAAGAAGGAACTGGCCTTCGTCACCGGTGTGGTCGGTGATTTTGGCGGCAACTCGGAGGTGCCGCAGCCGCGCCTGAAGGATCGCAAGTTCATCAACATCGATCCCGATAATTTCGACGAAGTCATGAAGGGTATCGAGCCGCGCGCGGTCTATCGCGTGTCCAATGAGCTCTCCGACAAAGGCGGGGAATTCGCGGTGGAACTGAAGTTCCGCTCGATGGAAGACTTCCGTCCCGAGTCCGTGGTGCAGCAGGTCGAGCCGCTGCGCAAGCTGCTGGAAGCCCGCACCAAGCTGGCCGATCTGCGCAACAAGATCGCCGGCAACGACAAGCTGGAAGACATCCTCAGCGACGTGCTCAACAGCACCGAGAAGCTGGCCGAACTCAGCAAGCAAACCAACAAATAAAAGAGATTCCCATGTCCGCTCAAGCCAATACCGAAGCTGCCGCAAGTGCTGCGCCTGCCGCTGCCGCCAGCACTCTTCTGGATGACATCGTCGAACAAAGCAAGGTCGCCAAGTCCTCTTCCGAGCATGACCGCGCCAAGGATCTGATCACCGAACTGGTCAGCCAGGTCATGGAAGGGACGGTGGTCGTCTCCGACAACCTGTCGGCGACCCTGGATGCCCGCATTGCCGAACTGGATCATCTGATCTCGAATCAGGTCAGCGCCATCATGCATGCCCCCGAATTCCAGAAGCTCGAAGGCAGCTGGACAGGCTTGAACTACCTGGTGCGCAACACCACCGTTGGCGAGAATCAGAAGATCAAGATCCTCAACGCCACCAAGAAGGAACTGGTCAAGGACTTCAACTCGGCCCTGGAATTCGACCAGAGCGCCATGTTCAAGAAGGTATATGAAGAAGAATTCGGCACCTTCGGTGGCGCGCCTTTCGGTGCCTTGCTGGGCGATTACGAGATCACGCGCCAGCCTGAAGATATGTACTTCATCGAGCAGATGTCGCGCATCGCCGCTGCGTCGCACGCCCCCTTCATCACCGCCGCATCGCCTGAGCTGTTCGGCCTGGAGAGCTATGCCGACCTGGGCAAGCCGCGTGACCTGTCCAAGGTCTTCGACACGGTCGAATACGCCAAGTGGAAGTCCTTCCGCGAATCCGAGGATTCGCGCTATGTCGGCCTGACCCTGCCGCGCTTCCTCGGCCGCCTGCCGTTCAATCCCAAGGATGGCACCACCGTTGAAGGCTTCAACTTCGTCGAGGATGTGGATGGTACCGACCATTCCAAATACCTGTGGTGCAACGCCGCCTATGCCTTCGGCAGCAAGCTGACCAAGGCCTTCGAGGACTTCGGCTGGTGCGCGGCCATTCGCGGCGTGGAAGGTGGTGGCCTGGTCGAGGACCTGCCCACCCACACCTTCAAGACGGATGAAGGCGAAGTCGCCCTCAAGTGCCCCACCGAGATCGCCATCACCGACCGTCGCGAGAAAGAACTGTCGGATCTGGGCTTCATCTCGCTGGTCCACTGCAAGAACACGGATTACGCCGCCTTCTTCGGTGCCCAGTCCGCTCAGAAGCCCAAGAAGTACAACACGGATGCGGCCAATGCCAACGCGGTCCTGTCCTCGCAGTTGCAATACATCTTTGCCGTCTCGCGCATCGCTCACTACATGAAGTCGATGATGCGGGACAAGATCGGCAGCTTTGCTGCCGCTTCAAACGTCGAAGACTTCCTCAATCGCTGGATCGCGCAATACGTGCTGCTGGATGACAACGCCACGCAGGAAGCAAAAGCGCAATTCCCGCTGCGCGAAGCTTCGGTACAGGTGTCGGAAGTGCCGGGACGGCCAGGCGTTTATCGCGCCGTGTCGTTCTTGCGTCCGCATTTTCAGTTGGATGAACTGTCCGTGTCGCTCCGGCTGGTTGCGGAGCTGCCACAGGCAGGTAAATCTTAACTATTTTTCCTCCCTCATGTTTACAGGATAAGTTATGGCAATTGACGTCTATCTGCAAATCGACGGCATCAAGGGTGAATCCACTGATGACCTGCACAAGGATTGGATCGAGTGCAAGACCGTTGACTGGGAAGTCCTGCAGCCGAAATCGGCAACCGCATCGACCGGTGGTGGCCACACCGCCGAGCGCTGCGAGCACAAGGACATCGTGTTCACCAAGGTGGCTGACCTGGCTTCGCCGCTGCTGCTGCAAAACTCTTCCTCCGGCAAGACCATCCCGAAGGCCAAGTTCGAATTCATGCGCGCCGATGGCAAGGGCGAGCGCGTCCGCTATTTCGAAATCGAACTGACCAACGTCATGATCAGCAGCGTCGCTCCCTCCATCGAGTCGGGCGAGATCCTGAACGAAGTGGTCGGCCTGAAGTACTCCACCGTCAAGTGGAAGTACACCCAGCAGAAGAAGGATGGCGGGACCGCCGGCAATACCTCGGGCGGTTGGGATCTGTCGACCAACAAGGTCATCTGAGGCAACCTTGCACTGAACGGATGAGCTGTCGGCAAAAGAACAGCCATTCATGAAGCGTATGACGTCCGCCGGTCTTCCGGCGGACTTCCGCTTTCAACACCGTGTGATTCACTATCAAGATCGTTGATTGGTCGGCCAGGCCAGTCGATTCACCCACCCGATAATTCGATCACCAGACGGGGGAAAGCATATGAAAGGCTTCGCGCCCAGCCTGTTTGACAAGCTGATGAATGATGGACCGCGTTCCTCCTTCAGCCCTGTCGTCAGCCGCCTTTCCATAGAAGAACTCAAGGATGCCGTCGCACGCGATCTGGAAGCGATGCTCAACACGCGCTCCGTCGTGCCCGAGGAATTGCTGCAGCAATATCCCGAATGCAGCACCTCCATCATCGCCTATGGTCTCAATGATTTTGCCGGGATGAGCCTGGCCAGCCTGGATGACCGCACTGCCATCTGCCATTCCCTGGAAGAAGCCATCTCCCGGCACGAGCCACGATTGCGCAACGTCAAGGCCACGCTGGAGATCCAGGAAGGTTCGATCAACCGCCTCAATTTCGCCATCAGTGCCTTGCTCGTGGTCAATGCGGCGCGCGAGACCGTCAATTTTGACGCCGTCCTGCAGCCGTCCACCCTGCAATATTCGATCAGCAAGTCGCGAACCACGCGCATAGGAGTCTAAGTGCAAGAGCTGCTTCCCTATTACGAGCGCGAGCTGAGCTTCCTGCGGCGCTATTCCCGCGAGTTCTCCGAGCGCTATCCCAAGATCGCAGGCAGCCTGTTGATGGCCGGCGAGATCTGCGAGGACCCACATATCGAGCGCATGATCCAGTCCTATGCGCTGCTCAACGCGCGGGTCTCCAAGCGGCTTGATGACGACTACCCCGAATTCACCGAGGCCTTGTTCGAGGTCCTCTATCCGCATTACCTGCGACCTTTCCCCTCCTGCTCGATCGCGCGCATGGACTCAGCAGCCTCGGCTGCGCAGCTGACCAACGCCACCGTCATCCCGCGCGGGACGGCGCTATCCACGCGGCCGGTGAAGGGCGTGATCTGCCGGTTCCAGAGCGCTTACGATGTGCCGGTCGCGCCCATCCGGTTAGCACAGGCGGTCTTTTCTCCCATTATCGACGCGCCTGAAGCGGTAGTGTTGCCGACTTCGGTGACATCCTCCCTGTCCATCACCATCGAGACCACCACCGAGCAGGTGACCTTGTCCAAGCTGGGCCTGGCCTCGCTGCGCGTCTTCATTGATGGCGAGGCCTCGTTCTGCGCCGCCCTGCGTGACAGCCTCTTCATGCGCAGCACGGCTGCCTGGGTCGAGCTGCCGCGCAGCGGCCGCTGGACCGGGCTGCGCAAGGTCCCGCTGGCCGAGGTGGGGTTCGCTGAAGAGGACGCGCTGATCGACTTCCCGTCGCAATCGCATCCGGCTTATCGCTTGCTGACCGAGTATTTTGCCTTCCCCGAGAAATTCAATTTCTTCGACATCGATCTGTCGGCCATTCTCGCCGTCCTGCCGGCCGGGACCAAAAGCTTCACCTTGCACCTGGGCCTGTCCGGCTTGCGCGCCGATTCGCACATCGCCCGCCAGCTCGGCGGCGTCAGCGCGGCCAATCTGCTGCTGGGCTGCACACCGGTCATCAACCTGTTCAGCCAGCGGGGCGATCCGATCCGCCTGACGCATGCGGGCGCCTCGTATCCGGTCCTGCCCGACGGGCGTCGTGCCTTCGGTTACGAGGTCTACTCGATTGATTCGGTCCAGCTGGTGCGCCAGACGCCGCAAGGCGAATCGATCACGCGTTTCCGCCCCTTCTATTCCCTGCGCCACGGCCAGGCTCCCGAGAGTGATGGTCACTACTGGGCCATGCGCCGTGACGAATTGGTCGCCCTGAAGAGCCCCGGATATGAAACGGAGATCTCGATCGTCGATATCGATTTCGATCCGGCCAAGGTCGAGACCGATACCCTGAGCATCGAGCTGACCTGCACCAACCGCGACCTGCCTGCCTTGCTGACCTACGGCCTGCCGGGCGGAGACTTGAGTCTGGAAGGTGGCGGCGTGATCCGCACCGCCGCCTTGTTGCGCAAGCCGACGCTGCCGTCGCGCTTCGAGCGCGGACGCGGCGCGCAATGGCGTTTGATCTCGCATCTCTCGCTGAATCACCTCTCGCTCATGCGGGGCGGACTGGAAGCCTTCCAGGAGATGCTCACGCTTTACGACCAATCCAATTCACCCATTTCGCAACGCCAGATCAGTGCCATCGCCGCCATCGATCACAAAGCCACCACCGCATGGTTGCCGGGCAATCCGTTCGCCAGCCTGGTGCGCGGCATCGAGGTCAAGCTGACCGTGGATGAAGAAGGTTTCGTCGGCAGCGGATTGCACGCCTTCGCCGGCGTGATCGATCGCTTCATGGGTTTGTACGTCCACGCCAACAGCTTTTCGCAGTTGACCGTGATATCCAAAAGAACCGGGGAGGAACTGCTCAAATGCAGGCCACGCAGCGGAGATTTGAGCCTAGCGTGATCGAGCGGCTGTTCGCCGCTCCTCACCGCTTCCAGTTTTTCCAGGCCGTGCGCATGATTGAACTCTGGTTCAAGCGCAACGGAGTTCCGCATGAACGTGCGGTCAGTGATTTCCTGCGCTTTGCCAATCGCACCGTACTCGGCTTTCCTGCCAGCGAAATCGAGGGGATTGAGACCTATCCGCCGCGCGAAGACGAGACTGTCTCCGTCGCTGACATGGCAGAGGCGCTGCGCAGCGGGCAGATGAAGTATGTGCGGCTGACGCCGACCTTCATGGGCTTCCTGGGCGGCAGCGGTTCGCTTCCTGCGCATTACACCGAGCGCATCGCCCGTCACCAGATCGAGCAGCGAGATGAAGGTCCGCGTGCTTTCCTGGATGCCTTTTCCACGCGTTCGCTCGCCCTGTTCTATCAGGCGTGGAGCAAGTACCGGCTGGCCTTTCAATACGAAGCCGGCCGCCGCGATACCTTCCTGCCGTTGCTGTTGTCCTTGTCCGGGCTCGGTTTCCGTTCATTGCGCGAGCGCCTGCAGGATATCGAGGGCAACGGTGTCCGCGACGAATCCCTGGCGCACTTCGCGGGGGCCTTCCGTCACCGTCCCGCCTCGGCACCCTACATGCAGAAGGTATTGGGCGAGTATTTCTCGGTGCCGTTGCAGATCGAGCAGTTCGTCGGCTACTGGTACAAGGTGCCGCGCGAACACCAGACCATGCTGGGTTCGACCAATTCGGCGCTGGGCACGGCCATGGCCGGCGAGCGGGTCTGGCAGCGCGACCTGCGCATGCGTCTGCGCATCGGCCCGCTGGCGATGAAGGATTTCGAGCAGTTCCTGCCGGGGAAAAAGGCCTGCCTGGCCTTGGCGCGCATGTTGGGCATGTTCACCGGATCGACGCTCGAATATGAAGTGCAGCTGGTGCTGCGTGCGCAGGATGTCCGCGGGATGGCGCTTGCGGGCACAAATGAAGGAGGACGCCTGGGATGGGACACCTTCATCGCCACCGCGCCCGAAACAAGGGACCGCGCCGATATCCGCTACGAAATTGCCGTTCAGTGATGTGAAAGAAAACCACAAAAACCAAGATGGCCGCCAAGGCTGTCGCCACTCAAAGCAGGAAGGAAACGCAGCATGGGCATCAACCTGAAATCCCTGATCAGCAAACTCAACGAGTCCGCGCGCCTGGCCACGGAACGCGCAGCCACGCTGTGCATGTCGCGCGGCCAGTATGAAGTGGACCTGGAACACCTGTTCCTGGCCCTGCTGGAGCAGCCGCAGTCCGATTTTTGCCTGATCGCGCGACGTAGCGGCATCAGTCTCGACAGTCTGCAGGCTGATCTCGAACGCGAAATCGGCACCTTCAAGAACGGCAATACCCGGACCCCGGTGCTGTCTCCTCACTTGCAAACCTTGTTCGAACATGGCTGGCTGATCGCTTCGCTGGACAGCGGCAATCCCGCCATCCGCAGCGGCCACCTGCTGCTGGCGCTGCTGACCCAGAGCGAGCTGTCGCAACTGGCCTATCGCGGTTCCAAGCTGTTTGCCAAATTCAAGGTCGACGAACTCAAGCATGACCTGCACAAGCTCACCGAAGGTTCGGTGGAAGCGCCCGCGATGGCAGATGCCGGCGGCAAGCCGGCTGAAGAGGACAGCGCAGGCGGCGATCCCGTGGGCGAACTGCAACAGCGCGCTGCCAGCAAGACCCCGGCGCTGGACCAGTACACCACCCAGCTGACCCAGCGCGCCCGTGACGGCAAGATCGACCCGGTCATCGGACGCGATGCCGAGATCCGCCAGGCGGTCGACATCCTGCTGCGCCGCCGCCAGAACAATCCCATCCTGACCGGTGAGGCCGGCGTGGGCAAGACCGCCGTGGTGGAGGGCCTGGCCCTGCGCATCGCCCAAGGCGATGTGCCGCAGCCCTTGCAAGGCGTGGAGATCCATACGCTGGACATGGGCCTGCTGCAGGCCGGTGCCAGCGTCAAGGGCGAGTTCGAGAATCGCCTCAAGAACGTGATCGACGAGGTCAAGAAGAGTCCGCATCCCATCATTCTCTTCATCGACGAGGCGCACACCATGATCGGTGCCGGTGGCCAGGCCGGACAGAACGACGCCGCCAACCTCCTCAAGCCGGCCCTGGCACGTGGCGAGTTGCGCACCATCGCCGCAACGACCTGGAGCGAATACAAGAAGTATTTTGAGAAGGATGCCGCGTTGGCCCGCCGCTTCCAGGTCATCAAGGTCGAGGAGCCGACCGAGGAAGTGGCATGCGCCATGCTGCGGGCAATGGCCCCGCTCATGGAAAAGCACTTTGGCGTGCGCGTGTATGACGAAGCGATCACCGAAGCCGTGCGCCTGTCGCATCGCTACATCAGCGGCCGCCAGCTGCCGGACAAGGCCATCAGCGTGCTCGATACTGCCTGCGCCAAGGTGGCGCTGGGACAGAATGCCACGCCGGCGCTGCTGGAAGGCGTCACGCGGCGCATCGAGCGTCTGGATGCCGAGATCGGCGCACTGCGGCGCGAGAGCGCCAGCGGCTCCGAGCATCAGGCACGATTGGCCGAATTGCAGGCACAACACGCCGCGGCCCTGGCTGAACAGGCCGATCTGCAGACCCGCTGGGAGCAGGAGCGTGGCTTGAATGAGCGCATCCAGCAGACGCGTGCCGCGCTGGAAGACGCCAACAAGGAAGGTAGCAACACAGGTGATGCCGATGCTGCGCGCGCCGAACTGAAGCAGTTGCTGGATGAGTTGAAGCAGCATCAGGGCGAGACCCCGATGGTGCCGGTCCAGGTGGATGGCCATGTGGTGGCCGAGATTGTGGCCGGCTGGACCGGCATCCCGCTGGGCAAGATGGTCAAGGATGAGATCAAGACCGTGCTGGGCCTGGACGCCTTGCTGCGCGAGCGCGTGCTCGGGCAGCCGCAGGCGACCTCTGCTGTCGCGCAACGCGTACGTACCTCGCGCGCCAATCTGGATGATCCGGGCAAGCCCAAGGGCGTGTTCCTGTTCGTCGGACCGTCCGGCGTCGGCAAGACCGAGACTGCGCTGGCACTGGCCGACGTGCTGTATGGCGGCGAGCGCAAGCTGATCACCATCAACATGAGCGAATACCAGGAAGCCCATACCGTCTCCGGCCTCAAGGGCTCGCCGCCGGGTTATGTCGGCTATGGCGAGGGCGGCGTACTGACGGAGGCGGTGCGGCGCAATCCGTATAGCGTGGTGCTGCTCGACGAGGTGGAGAAGGCGCACCCGGATGTGCTGGAATTGTTCTTCCAGGTTTTCGACAAGGGTGTGATGGACGATGGCGAAGGCCGCGAAATCGACTTCAAGAACACCATCATCATCCTCACCAGCAATGTCGCTTCCTCGCAGATGATGCAGGCGTGCCTGAACAAGACTGCGGAAGAGTTGCCCACCCCGGATGAGCTCGATGCGCTGATCCGGCCCCAGCTGGTCAAGGCCTTCAAGCCGGCTTTCCTGGGGCGTCTCAAGGTCATCCCGTATTACCCGATTGCCGACGAGGTGCTGGTCGAGATCATTCATCTCAAGCTGGCGCGCATCGCCAAGCGGATCGCCGGCAACCACAAGGCCGAGTTCAGCTACGACAAGGCGCTGGTCGAAGCCGTGCTCGCGCGCTGCACCGAGGTTGATTCCGGCGCGCGCAATGTGGACAACATCCTCAACGGCAGCCTCTTGCCGGAGATCGCCGAAAGCGTATTGGCGCGCATGGCCGAAGGGCAGGGCATCAGCCGCATCAAGGTCTCGGCCAGCAAGAAGGGCGATTTCAAGTACACCATCCAGTAATCTTCACGAAGCGGTCAAGATCATGACGTGTTCCTCTCCACTCTTTCACCCGGCAGCGCCTGCTGCTGAGCTTGTCCGATCAACGGCGGGGCAATCATGATTGCCTCGGCCATCGCCGCCCTGGCGGGGGCGTGGAATCAATCCACGCGGGTGATGCGGCTGTACATGGCCGCAGGAGCGGAGCTGGGCGCGGAGACGCTGATGGCCGAGAAATTGCAGGCCGTCGAGCAGATCAGTGCGTTCCAGGATGAGCGTGGTGCGATGGATGGCAAGGCGGACATCGCCGGTTATCGCCTGCAGCTCTCCTGCCTCAGCCTGAACGCCGGCATTTCCCTGCGCAAGCTGCTGGGGCAGCCGGTGCTGGTTGAGCTGGATACCGATGGTGCGCCGCGCGCCTTCCATGGCCACGTCACCGACTGCCGGATGGAAGGCGCGAATGGCGGCATGGCGCGTTACGTGCTGACCATTGAGCCGTGGCTGGCCTTCCTGCGGCATCGGCGCGACAGTGCAGTATTTCAGGACATGACGGTGCCGGACATCATCGAATCCGTCTTCCGTGACTACCAGGGACAAGGCAAGCTGCAGCCCGCCTGGCGACTGGACTTGCAGGATGCCTCGGTCTACCCCAGGCGCAGTCTGGCGACGCAGTACCAGGAGCCCGATCTCGCTTTCGTCGAACGCCTGCTGGCCGAGGAAGGCCTGTTCTACTACATCGAGCACACCGGCGACCCGAGCAGCGCCAGCCTGGGAACGCACACTGTGGTCATCGCTGACCACAACGGCAGCTTCAAGCCCAATGCACGTGACCGGATCGCCTTCAGCCAGCCGGGAGCGGTGATGTCGCAGGACAGTATTGACCGCTGGCGCAGCGTGCGCCGCTGGCAGAGCAATGCGGTGGAGATCCTTACCTGGGACTACCGCCAGGCCGCAGTACGGGAGGCCAGCAGCATGAGCAGTACCGGTGGCGATGATGCCCACGGCAGCCAGGGCGAAACACCGGGCGGTCTGGTATTGACCCTGCGCGATGCGCCCGGCGTCTACGCCAACGAGAACCGTGCGCAGGCCGAACGCCAGGCGCGCAATCAGATGCAGGCCATCGAGGCGCGCAATGAAATCTTCACCGGCACGGGCACGGTGCGCAGTCTCAGGCCCGCGACCAGCTTTACCCTCACTGGTCACTACGACCATATCGGCGGTGCGGATGACCAGTTCGCGCTACTGCGGGTGGTTCACCAGGCCCATAACAATCTGAACGCGGATCTCAAGGCGGAGGCGATGCGTCTGCTGGGCGAAGCCGCACTGGACGAGGGTGCGGCTGCGGGGAGTCTGCTCGATGCCGCCTTGCAGCCTGCGCGCGGCGATGCGCGGCCGGTTTACCGCAATCGTTTCGAGGCGATTCGCAACAAGATTCCGTATCGTCCCCTGCTGACGGATGCTGAGGGCAAGCGTCTGCATCCCAAACCGGTGGCGAGCGGCCAGCAGACGGCGGTGGTGGTCGGCGCGCAGGGACAAGCGGTCCACACTGACCGCGATAACCGGGTCCGTGTGCAATTCCATTGGCAGCGCGGCGAGCGCAGCCACAGCGGCTTGAGTTCTCCGGCACCGGAAGGTCACGTTGGCGCGCCAGCCAATGAACAATCTGGCACCTGGGTTCGGGTGCTGGCGGGTATTGCGCCGACGGCGGGCGCCAATTGGGGTGGCCAGGCGGTGCCGCGCGTGGGGCAGGAAGTCCTGATCGACTTCATCGAAGGCGACATCGACCGTCCGGTGGTCATCGGCACGCTGTACAACGGTCGCGGGCAGGACAATGCCCAGGGCAACCAGGCCGGGCAGGGTGCAGGTGCGGCCACCGGCAATGCACCGGCGTGGTTCCCTGGCGATACGGACGGGCACCAGCATGCGGCGGTGCTCTCAGGTATCAAGACACAGGCATTGGGTGCCAGCCAGAGCGGCAGTGGCGCGTACAACCAATTGGTGTTTGACGATACCCCCGGCCAGTCGCGTGCCTCGCTGCAGCAACATGCGGATGGCCATGACGGTGCCAGCGAACTGAATCTTGGTCTGCTGCGCCAGCAGACCGACAATCAGCGCCTGGCTGCCACCGGTCAGGGCTTCGAGCTGAAAACCCGCTACAGTGCGGCCGTTCGCGGCGGTCAGGGATTGTTGTTGTCTACGGAGAAGAGTTCGGGGGCGCAGCTGGATGTGCGGGGTGCGCTTTCGCAGCTGGCGGACAGCGTCGATAAGCAGAAGCAATTGGCGGAGACCGCCCAGAAGCACAATGCCAAATTCGAGGGCGAGACGGAAGCAGGCAAGTTGCCCGCGGTGGAATCGCTGGCGGAGTCGGTCGAGGTGCTCAAGGCGAGTGCCACGGCTTCATCGGGCAATGGCAGCGGTGGTGAGGGCAGCGAAGCAAGCACAACTGGCGCGACCGCCTTCAGCGCTCCGCAGTTGCAGCTCTCCAGTCCGGCCGGCATCGCGGCGGCAACACCGGCCAGCGCGATTCTGGCAGCCGGGGTGAGCAGCAGCGTCACGGCGGGCAAGGACATCAACCAAATTGCGCAGGGCAATCTGCATCATCTGGCCAAGGCAGGGATCAGTCTTTTCACTTACGGCAAAGTCGGTGATGCCAGCAAGCCTGTTCAGGATGCCGGCATGGCGCTGCATGCTGCATCGGGCAAGGTCAGCGTGCAGAGCCAGGCGGGAAAGATGCTCATGACGGCGGCGAAGCAGGTGACGGTGGCCAGCGTGGGGCAGCATCTGCGGGTAGCGGCAAAGCAGCACGTGATGTTCACAGCCCAAGGAGCATGGATGAAAATTGAGGGCGGCAACATCGAAATTCACGGCCCTGGCGCAATGGAGTTCAAGGCCAGCGTGAAGGAATTGACCGGGCCAGTGGACGGGGCGGGTGAGCTACCGCGTATGCCGGAGGCCAAGCCTGCGTATCATGAGGCTTTTCGTGTGATTGACAAGGAAACTGGCGAACCAGTGAGCTATACCCCTTATCGCATTGAAAATGCCAAAGGTGAGGTGATTGCCAGCGGTATTACGGATGAGGCAGGAAATACCGTGCGGTCCTTTACCAAGGGCATTGAGGAACTCAAGATATTTCTCGGAGACGAAGCTTGATCCGGCTTGGCCAGTACTGGTCGGTTTGTCGCGTTCATCAGTTCAAGGAATTCATTAGTATGTCAAGCATGTACCCCTACCAGGAATCCCGCAAAGCCGCAGCCAAGTGGCGTCATATCTTGCTGATGCCGCTGCTGCTCTCTGGGATTGCCGGCTGCAATGCAGGTGCCGCAAGCGAGCAGGCAGCGGCGACGGCCAAACTGGTTGAAAGTTCGCGCCGGAGTTTGCTTCCGGTCAAAGGGGGGGAATTTCAGATGGGTGATTTTGGTGAAATTCATTCTGAAGAAAAGTTGCCCTACACCGGCGAAGCCAATGCCCAGCCTCTGCACAAAGTCCGGCTGGCAGATTTTTTCATGCTCAAGTGGCGAGTCACTAACGACGAGTACAACGTCTTTGCCGCGCAGAAGAACATGAGAAAGGTCAACGACCCCAAAGCCGATCCGACTTCCGAAAGAATCGCCGCACTCAAGGATAGCGGCCGTTTTCCGGCGTTGGTCACCTGGGATGAGGCGCAGGCCTATTGTGGTTGGCTGGGTCAGCAGCTTGGGAAGAAAATGCAATTGCCCACCGAGGCGCAGTGGGAATACGCGGCGCGGGACGGCGGAAAATTTTATATCTTTGCAACCAATGACGGCTCTTTCCGGGAAGGCGATAACGTGCTTTCGTCTGATCAGATCGAGGCCATGAGCCAAGACCCATTTTTCCCTGTGCCGGTAGGAAGTACCCCTGCCAATTCGCTTGGGTTGGGGGACTTTGCCAAGAATGGGTACGAGTGGGTCAGTGACTGGTATGGAGAAGATTACTACGCCCATTCAGCCGTCAACGATCCCGCAGGCCCCTCATCGGGCCTCCTGCGAGTGGTGCGCAGTGTTCCCAATAGCAATCCGCGCCCTGCTCTGACCATGCAACGCACCGCAAGACGGGCCGACGGTATCGACGAAAAAATGACCAAATTGTGGAAGGAAAGCGGCTTCAAGCCTCCTGTGGCTGGCTATAGTTTCCGCTGCGCTGGGTTGGCACAATAAAACCGATGACTGCGCGTTGATCGTCCGCATATCATCTTCGGAAACAGCACGGCCAGATGATGCCGGGGGTATCAGGCGTACATGGTCTTGTCTTCATCCGGCCCGATATGCATCGGGTCGATCTGGTTGATCGGCTCAACCTGAGCCAGCATCGTGAAATTGGGATTGTCTCCACGCAAAAAGTCGTAGCGCGGAGAGTCATTCATGGCCACCGCATAGCCGCGTGAGGGTTGACGCTTCAAGCGACGCTCGATGGCGTCCAGTTCGTCATCCATATCGTTCACCCCCAATTGCAGAAAACGCTTGAGATGCGAGCGAGTGTCTTCGGTTGTCTTGGTGCCACGGGCGGTAAGGTGTTGCAGCACATTCTGGAAATCTGCCAGCGTCTGGGTCCAGCTCAAAATCAACAGAACGGCTTTTTTTCGCTGGTGGTAAGCATCCAAACCGATGTAATTGCCGTTGTCCAGCCAATCTGCCTTGCCGTGCCGCGTTAGCTGGTAGAGAAGCATGCCTTTTGCTTCGGGCGTCGAGATTCTGAGCATCTTGGGATTGCTCAGCACATTGGCCGCCAGTGCATTTCGGCGTTCCGACGCTTCGAAATTTTTTATCACGGCATCGACATAGGCCTGGATTTGGGTCAAATCATCCAATAGGAATTTGGCTGCGTTCTGGCCGCTTTGGATCACGAGGAACTGGATATCCGTGATTGCCGCAAATGCTTCCCTGCGGATGAATGCCAACACTTCATAATTGGCGTGATAAAGCTGATAGAAGACCCAGACCATGAATTCGCCTATCAGCCGGGCGTCGACTTCGAACTTGATCTTTCCCTTTGCCCCTACACCGACGCAGAGGCTGGCTGACATGAGGAAACGAAATTTGCCGTCAATGTAGGTCAATTCCAGCTTGGCGCTGATACCCGCGCCCGCCATGGCACTGACGCCCGGGGCGATCTTTGCGAAATCCTTGAATTTTTGCGCTTTGTCTTCAGGGTTAAGCCATTGAATAGCACCGCTGACATCGGCGTCAGCTTTGGCCCCGGCAAAAACGCCCAGTTCTGCTTTGGCGGGCGTGATTTCAGTGTCACGTCCAGCTATCTGGACTCCTTCATCGTTCACCGAGAAGAGCCTGCGATTTGGCGGTGGAACTCCGCGAAGCCCGATTTTCTTTGGCTCTATCTTGAGCTCGCAGCCCAGTTCTGCCACGGCGCTCGCACCCACGATTCCGGACAGAGAGATGCCGAACTCTGCTCGAACTGCACCTAGCGGATAGGTCTTGCCGTCGCTGGCACTGAACTGCCACACCCATCCCAAGCGATGAGGCGCGAAGAGCTTCATCGCCCCCTTTGCTTCAGCAAGCGCGAAATCTGCCTTCGCTTCTGCCTTCAGCCCAATCTTGCCCTCAGTGGGTTCCCATTCCGTCGAAGCGCCCACCCCCGCCATGTATCGCATCAGCTGTGCCTGCCCTGAAAGGTCGACATGGTTGCTTGCATAGGACACCTTCAGGTTGGCGTTCCATTTTTCGGCCCAATCACCCAATACGCCAGTGACGGCATGTTCGTCGAAATTGTAAAAATCGGCCTTGATCTTGGGCTTGATGGTGCGGAGCTGTTCGGTCAGCTTTTCCTTGTCGATCTTATATTTGCCGTTGGCGTCTTTCTTCAGTGCGCTCTTGTGGCCGGATTGGGTATCTTTCTTTGACGTAAGTGAGTAGGTGCGCCAGTGCGGCTTGATTCGTTCTGGGACGACATAGGTCATCTTCCGGCCGTACTGCGCCTGACGCTGCCCCGACGGCGTACGACTGCCTCGCCCGTCTCCCTTCAACTGCCGAATGGGGATAAGTTCGACGATGGCCGTTCCGCCATTGCTGATGTCAGTCAGCTTGCTGATCTTCTCTCGAAGGGCGTCGTTGGCTTTTTTGACTTGCTGTTCCGCGGTGGTCACGGCCTTTTCTACATTGGCCTTCGCAATAGGATCGGAACCTTTGAAGTTTCCAAAAGCGGCGATCGCCTGGCTCAGTCCGATATTGGCCTGCTGGAAGTCGTCGACCGCCTTGCACATGGCTTTGCCATGGTTCTCGAACGCCAGCGCCTCCGACCTGGGGACAAGCAGCAACTCGCCCGTCTCGGGGCGGAAGTAGAGTTCCGTCGCGTTATAGTGGACGTCTACTTTGCTGTCATGCTGGGTATTTGTTTTTGCTTTGCCAGCGGGCACCGGCTTTTCGTTATCGGACATCGCTATCGCTCTCTGCAGATGAGGATGATGATGGGGCAGCAAGGATGGTGATTGCTGAGCAATACAGTCTGCCTGAGACAAATTGATGACGGCCAGGTTCCTTTGTATTGGAATCTATCAGCCAGAAGACCAGAAATGCGGTCGGTGACATAACAGGGAGTCGACGTCAGGTGAGAGAGCCTGCGCCCCCTTTTTCTTGCGTCACAAGCTCATCATTGATAATTCTGAGCCTGACTTTTGCATGAGCTATCTTTCGGTGCGCAAACAATTTTCTTGTAATTATCGATGACGCGCTCGAAACCTAGTCTTCACTTTCCTTATTCGGCATAAATAGAACGGCAAATTCTTCATACGGTGAAATATCTGTACAGCGAAAAGAGCTTGAAAAATCGCTTATTGAGACTGGGGTACTTTAATGACTTCTTTTTTAAGAATGAAAACTGATGAAGACCTGCTTATGGTAAGCGGTGTCATTAAAAATTACGAATGTAACCGAGCTGAGGCCAGCTTCGTACTTACAAGAAACGATCAACGTGTAATGGAGATGTCTGCCGTGGCAAACGCCTTTGCTGGCATGGGTGGCGTAGCGACATCCCAGATGGCGAATGCCTCTAATATTGAAGAGGTGGCAGATTATCTTTCATTTGACATTGATGGAGAAAAGTATAAAGGGTGGGTGTGGAGAAGCCCCTTTGCAGAAGGGGATATGGCTGGTGTCATTTATCGCCGAACAATTAATGGCAAAGAGTTGGTCGCGATAGCACGGCCTTCCGACAGGATGATTGCTCTTTATCCGCATTGTAGTCGTGGTGTTTTGGCGCACTGGAGATCAGTGTTGAATGCATGGCTGATATGGGTTGTTTTCCTGATTTCTATAGTTGTTTTTACTTGTCTGGGATTCATCCTGGGATTTACTGCAGAAATATTTCTGGATATGACTAATTACTTCATATTGGCCTTTTTGATCATTTTCTTCTCAGCATTCACTATCAACATGGGATTTAAATTATTACCATTTGCGCGTCGCAGAACGTGTTTTTGCAGCGTTGGGCTGGGGAAATCCATCACGAATTGACTTAAAGAAGTCATCAAAAGGAAAGAGAAAAGACGGTGATCCCGGGGAGTATGGAACCTTCTATTTTCGATATTGACTGAGAGTCTTCGCCATCTGCATGAGATCGTTGTGCGAATTCGTTTCTTCGTATCTTCTGGGCATGTCAACCAGATACCACGTTGGCAAGTCACCTTAAACAGATTAAAAAATGACGACTGAAAAGTGCCGTGATCACATTCAATTTCTTTCCTGATGCCACCAATAGTGAGGATTGCCTGGCTAGTACGTTGGTAGCGGAGGAAGTGTGACAACAAGTAATACAAGCCGATTTAATCCGAAAAATCCTCTTTGGTATGAGGACCTCCCTAAGCGCGATTCAGGAATTGACTTTAATGAGCGCTTGGATAGCCCGCTCCTTGATGAGGATCTGAATCACGTAGATGAAAATTACCTGGAGATTTCACGTACATCGTCTGTTATCAGGGGACTAGGTATCTTAGTAGGAGGATTGTTTCTTCTGAGTGTTATTGGCGTATTTATCCCTCTTCTTATTAAGTTGAGGGATGTTTATTTCAACCTCATTCCAGTGCTTGGACTTATTTTTTGCGTCATGCTGGTTGGCGGTATCGTGGCAGCGAGCGTATTCGCTCTGCACGACTGTCGGCTTCCGAGAGACACGCCGATCCGGTTCAATCGGAACACCAGAAAAATATACGTCTACGAATATACGGCCTCATTGCAACGCCTGAAGCGCTGGCGAACGGAAATCAAGATCTATGACTGGGATCAGATCGAGGCGGAGATTGCCAAGTCTTCAGCATTTACCGGGAAGACTTACTCCGTTCGGCATGAGTTGGTGCTGGTGATCTGTAAACCAGCAACCAACGAGGTCATTGACCGTATTTCACTCAAGGGTAATGACGTTGGTGTCGAGACCCTGTATCAATTGTGGTCCTATGTCCGCCGGTTCATGGCCTGCGGCCCGTCCCGTACTCCAGCGCTGATGACACGTGAGCAGAGTGTCGGCTTCGTCAAGAGCCTGTTTCATTTCATGCCCTACCTTTCCCCAACCGAGGAGGGCCGGCGCTTCCGCAGCAAGATGCGGTGGCTGGACTATCCGATCATTTTCCTGACGATCTGGTTTTTCTGGATCTGGCTGCCTCTTGGACTTTGCCATTACGTTGCAATGAAGTGTGCTCCAGAGCCGCGTTGGCCTGCAGAAGTGGATGAAGAGAGTCGGCGTGGGAAACAGAAAATTCTTTCATGAGTACATCGCGGTTTAATCCACCGAATTCCCTCTGGGATGAGGACCTCCCGGCCCGAGCGGCGATGGCGGAGGAAGAAGTTTCTGTCATGGCTTTGCAAGAGGATGTGATCGGTGTCGATCAAGATAAACTGGATATTTCTCGCGCATCCTCCACTCTGCGAGGTGGTTTCATTTTTATCGGAATGGCGGTCTTGCTGATACTGTGCTGGTTCGCGCCACATGTCTTCACGTCTATCTTCACGCCCCCGAGATCTGCATTGGTGATAACGATCTTGACGATTCAGAACATCGCCCTCGCCGGCTACAGCCTGTTCCTGATCTGGCTGGACTGTCGAATTCCACGTGATCTTCCTGTACGTTTTGACCGTCGTGCTGGAAAGATTTACGTACGGGATTTCAGCCTCAGTCTCAATCCTTTCGCACACCGAAAACTTCTGCTGAAGACTTTCGACTGGACGGACATCGAGGCCGAGTTGACCAAACAGGCCGGATTCAACGGCAAGGTCTATATGGTGAGATACGCCTTGGTATTGGTAGTTTGCCGACCAAGAACCACGGAGGTGCTTGAGCGGATCACCCTCAGAGGTAACGACATTGCAACCCAAGGCTTGGAGTCTATCTGGTCCTATGTGCGAAGGTACATGGAGCAAGGCCCATCCAATCTGCCGACGCTACATGTGCGTGAGCGGCGGATTTCCTTGTTGAATAGCCTGTTCTTTTACATGCCCTATCTCGCTCCGGGAGAAGAAGGGCGGTGCTATCGTCGCCATATGGGCGCGGTAGAGTTGATTCTCGCGTTTCTGATGATCTGGTTCTTCTGGATTTGGCTGCCGTTAGGGCTGTGCTACTACGTTGCAATGAGGTGTGCTCCAGAGTCAAGTTGGCCGGAAGGCTTTGATTGATGGGATCGCTGTGAAAAATTGAGCCATCGTTCTTTGCACAACTAAGGTTCTGTAGAGGCCGGTTTGGGAATCTGAAGAGTCCTGATTGACCGGTTAGACGGCGAAGAAATGTCCAGCCAGAGAGGAACAGTTGTGAATGAGGATTTGTAGATGAGCAGCACCCGGTCCCGTTTTAATCCGATCAATCAACATTGGTTCGAGGATTTACCAGACCTGCAGGCAGACTTCGGTCGCGATTTTGATTTCACGCGGCTCCTCTCGCAATGATCAGCATGGGGGGCAGGAGCATTTGAGATTGTCTCTCTCTGCTCATCGTCCCGCACAATTTTTCGTTTATTGCCTCGTCCCCGCGAACACCCGCCCCCAACCCTTGTCCAACCCCCTCCAAGGCCCGTCACTTCCAGCACGCGCATGCTGAAACAACGGGGATCATCATGACAAGAAAATAACTGATCGGGATCGCATCGACCATGAAACTGCCCACCCTGAAATCCTTGCTCGGCGTCAAGCCACCCACCTCTGCCGTCGACCCGCTGCTCAAGCCCATCAATGACAACCATCCCGGCGGCGAAGACCTCTCCTTCACCGCCGACCTGGACGCCATTGCCGAGGCACGCCGCTTCGATGATCCGACCCTGGACCAGGGCGAATGGGTCACCGACATCAAGGAAGCCGACTGGATCTTCGTCGAGCAGCGCTGCGCCCAGCTCATCGAAACCCGCAGCAAGGACCTGCGCCTGGCCGTCTGGTACAGCGAAGCCGCCTGCAAGACGCGCGGCCTGCGCGGTCTGGGGGATGGGTTCCTGCTCGTGGCCGGGCTGTTTGACCAGTTCTGGGATCATCTCTATCCGCTGTCGGAAGACGGCGACCACGACCGCCGTGTCGGTAACCTGACCTGGCTGCTGTCGCGCTCGGTGCAGATGTCGCGCGAAATCCCCCTGACTGAAGGCCGCGGCAGCGCCTTCTCCCTGCTCGACTTCGACGCCGCCCGCACCCGCGCGGCCAATGCTGAACGGATCGCCAACGAAGGCGGCCAGCCGGAAGAGGGCGTCAAGCTGGCCGTCATGGAATCGGCTCGCAAGCGCAGCTCACATGCCTTCTATGAAGCCATGCTGGCCGATACCCAGTACTGCCTGCAATGCCTGGAACAACTGGAAAAATCCGTGGATCAGCGCCTCGGTGTCGATGGTCCCGGCTTCTCCTCCGCCCGCGAGGCGATCACCCTGGTGCACGACACCATCGCCCGCTTCGCAGCCGATACCGGCCTGCGTTCGGTAGCTCCTGCAGAGATCGCCGTGGCCGATGAAAATACGGCTGCAGTGGCCGCGCAATTGAGTGAGCAAGGCAGCCCTGTTGCAGCGCTGGTCCAGCATCAGGGACCGATCCGCACGCGTGCCGAAGCCATTGCCCAACTGCGCGCCGTGGCAGAGTTCTTCCGCCGCACCGAGCCCCACAGCCCGGTCGCGCACCTGGCCGACAAGGCCGCACAATGGGGTGAGATGCCCTTGCACGCCTGGCTCAAAACCGTCATCAAGGACAACGCCGCACTGTCCCACGTCGAAGAACTGCTGGGATTGCAACCGCCGCCACAGGACTGAACATCGCCTGGCGACGCGCCCAAAGAAAAAAGGAACCGCAAAACAAGCGGTTCCTTTTTTTCATGCCGGGCGAGATTCGCCTGCGTCTTGTCTTACTTGGCAATACGGAATTCGATCCGTCGATTCTTGGCACGCCCTTCAGCCGTATTGTTGGAAGCGACCGGACGATCCGGACCCTGGCCCGAGGTCGTCAGCAGACTTTCATCGACCCCCTTGGCACTCAGGTAGGCCTTGACCGCATCAGCCCGGGCCAGCGACAGCGAGATGTTGCTGGCGCGCAGGCCTTCATTGTCGGTGTTGCCGATGATTTCCACGTGCCGGCCCTTGAGCTTGAGCATGGTCGCAGCGATCTCATCGAGGATGCGTTTGCCTTCGGGCGTCAGGGTGGCCTGTCCGCTTTCGAAGGCCACCACCCGGTTGGCCAGGGCGTTGTCCAGCAGACCCTGTTCCGAAGTGGAAACCCGCAAGCCATTGTTCACGGTATAGGAAGAATTGAGGCTGCTGGCCATGTCGCTGGCGATCTGCTGACGCTGCGCCTCATTGGACACTTCGCCCGAAATGCTGACGCTGGTGCCATCGATCTTCAACTGTCCACGGCTGACTGCCTTGAGGTTGGGCGAAATCAGCTTCTGCACGTGATTGTTCCAGTTGGCCGGCAGCACCACCTGGCCGACCGCAATCTGATCCACCACGCGGTCAGCGCCATAGACTTCGCGCAGGCGCGCCAGCGCGGCCGCCTTGCTGGCTTCATCGGGGACGGTGCCGGTCACCAGTACCTGGCCCGGTGCAGGCGTGGCGACCGGCGGCGCAACGTTCTGTGCATGAACGACTGAGCAGGCGAGCCAGGCCGCGCTCAACAGTGCCAGCCGGCGGGTTTGGGAAAGAATGTTCGTCTTCAAGATTCAGGCTCCGATGAAAGCTTCGCGGAATGAGGCCAGGGCCGAGGTCAGCGAGAGGTCGGGATGGGCCAGGTAGCTGGACAGTTTCTGGATGCCGTAGTCGCTGCCCACATGTTCTTCCACCCAGTCGGCATCGTCGAAGGGGATGTTGTGCTCGGCACCGGCCTGGATGTCCATCACCGAATGCAAGGTGCGCGGCGAAGCGCCCGAAAAGCCGAGGAACATGGTCGGCTGATCATCCAGCCGCGTCAGGAACAGCGCCAGCTCGAAATCGGCCCGGGTGAGGAAGGGCGTGATCAGGTGCATCCAGAAACTGGCCACCAGGCTGCGATACATCGGGTCGCGCGGCAGCGGCAGGATCAGGTTCTTGTCCAGACGACTGGAGGTGCTGGCCATGACCGGCTGCAGCAGCAGCCCCAGCGCCAGCAACAACTGGCGCAGATTGCCGGTGAAGCCGGCCTCGGCCAGCATCTGTTGCAGCGAGCCCGTGGTCTGCAGATCCAGGAAGTCGGCAAAGGCCGCTGTGTAGCCGGCGCTGTTGATGTCCAGTTCCAGCGTGGTCGAGGCCAGGGTCTGCAGCGGCTGGGCCGGATCGGGTGCGGTCAGTACGCTTTGCGTGAGCGATTCCAGCCGCGACCAGAGACGCGAGAGGATCAGCGGACTGTTGCTGACGAAAGCGACCGGATCCTCGATATCGAAGGCGCTCATCGAAATGAACGGGAAGCGGCGCTGCGACTGGTCGCCGCTGGCACGCAGGTGGCCCGCCACGGCACGGCGGCTGCGTGGTCCCATGACCACGAAGTGCAGCGGCTTGACGCCGTCGTAGATGATCTTCCAGCGCGCATCGCGCGACAGCAGCTCCATGGTCTGCGCCAGCCAGTTGTCCAGCAGCGTGATCAGAGCGGCGTTGTCAGTGGCCTTGATGAAATCCCCGCGCGCCGGAATCTTGCCGAAATAGCCGATCTTGATGGGGGTGCCGGTTGCACTCATTGCTTAGCCCCTGTAGTCATGGATTGAGTTTGCGATTGCACTTGCGCTGCCGGAGCGCCAGCGGGCGCAGTGGCCGGCGCTGGCGTCGGGACCTGCGCCGGGGCAGGCGTCGGCGCTTCCGGTGCGCCGCCAGCGATGGTTTCCGGTAGTTTCAGGCCACGCAGAGCGGCCGTGCCGCGGGCGGCACCGTTGCTGTTGCCGGAGACTTCGGCGCTGCTGATGATCTTGAGGTTCACCACCACCGTCACGCCGTCATTGGTCCACGACAGCTCGAAGGCACCATTGTCCTTGCGCTTGCGCTGGGCCGTGTTGATCAGGCGTTCCAGGCCGAAGCGTCCGGGCTGGTTGGCCACTTCCACCGTGCGGCCGTCATAGGTCACGGCCGTCACCTTGGCACCCGGAGCGCCTTGCGGATTGGGCCACACGAAGTTGGTCCACTGCGCCTGGGTGTTGCGGTAGCGCAGTTGCTGGCCATCGATCTCGATGGTGTATTCCAGAGCGCCCGGTGCCGGCTGGGGCTGGATCTGGAAAACCGTCTGCGCTTCTGCAGCACCGCCACCCGCACCAGCACCGCCCGGGGCGCTGATCCAGTCGGCGAAGCTGGTGGTGATGGCCGGCGACAGGGTGATGCCCATGTCGGCCCACTTGCGCGGCGACAGCGTATCGCCCCGGCGCACCACCAGCGGACCCATGGCCGTGGTCACGAACTTGGAGATCGCACCGTTCTCGCCAAACACCGTTCCGATCTCGCCGCTGTTGGCTTCGATCTTGGAATTGGGCGAGAACGGATACTTGGCGGCCAGGTTGTTCTGGAACGGTTCGTACACCTGAGCACGCCAGATCTTGTTGACTTCGCCTTCGGTCGGACGCACCAGTGCATTGAAGCCCTGCACCAGCGGACGGACCAGCAACGGGCGCAGCGTGGTCTTCTGCTGGTCGTTCAGGCCGGGCAGCATCTCTTCATCGACGAACTTGAGCGAGTCCGACAGTTCCGAGCCATTGCCTTCCAGCGTCTGCTGCATCAGCTGCTTGGCACCGGGGCCGGTGTCGCCCTGGTTCTTGATGGTGTTCAGGCGGGTACGCAGCTTGGAGAGATTCTCCATGTAGCCGCGCATGAGCGAATTGCCCTTGTCCTTGCTCACCACCAGGCGTGCCACGCCGGCGAATTCGCGCCCCACCGGTCCCATCGGGATGGCGGTGCTGCCGTCGGTATTGAGCTGGGTCGGTACCGGGGCCGGCGAGCGGCGCAGGATGGTTTCCTTGAACCAGCCCATGAAGCCCTTGCTGGCGTTGGCCAGACCGGCATCGACCAGGGACGGGTTATCCCACGAGGTTTCGTCGTAGACGGTGTTGATCACCTTGTTGAGCGGCGAGGTCAGCGGGTCGCCCAGACGGTTCATGGCATTGGTGGCGTCGTCCAGGTTGCGCAGTTCGACGATGCTCACGCCCTGCAGGAATTTCTGCCACTCGCGTGCATATTCGGTCTTGTACTGCGACACCAGCGCCTTCTGGATCTGCTCGGGACTGCCTTCCAGCGTCAGGTCATCCTTGGTGGAGGTTTTGAGCACCCAGTCGGCGCTCTGCAGTTCCTTGTTGGCCGCTTCCTTGAAGGCATCCTGCACGAACTTCTCCCATGCATCGCGGGTGAAGGTGCCGGGGATGGCGTAGCTGCCCATGACCAGTTCCTTGTCCTTGTCGCCGACGATGCGGGCCACGGTCATGGAAGCGAAGCGGGTGGCGGCGCGTGCCTTCACATCGGCATACACGCGTTCACGCGCCGGCATGCCACGCACCACGCGGCGCAGGTTCTCTCGGGTCTGGTCGACCAGGGTCAGCTTGCTTTCCACGGTCGGCCAGGACGGATCATTGATCTGCTCCAGCGAGAAGCTGATCAGGCGTTCGGCGCTGCGGATCATCTGCTCGCGCGGCATGGTGCCGCGGTTGGTCTCCAGCCAGCCGCGCCAGAAGCGGGTGATCTGGTCGCTCAGATGGCTGGATTCGGCACGCGACTTGTCAGACAGCATCAGGTAGGTCTTGAGCGCGTTGTAGGCATCTTCCACGCTGGTGGCCGAGCTGTCCTTGTAGGTGCGCAGGGCATTGGCCGCCTGGGCCGCATTGTCGGCCACCGTCGTCACGCCTCCGGCTTGTGGCGGCTTGGCCATCGGTTCCAGCTTGCCGGAATTGGCGTTGACTTCCATCAGGTAGGTTTCGATGTTGGAGGACACCGGCTTCAACATGATTTCCTTGATGCCGGCAAAGTATTCCTCACGCAGCTTGCGCTCCAGCAGATCGCCCTGGTACAGCCCCAGGCCGACCGAGATCGGGCGGCTGGAACGATAGCGATCCAGCTGCTCGATGCGATCCTGCAGGATCTCCAGCGCTTCGAAGCGCGATTGCAGGTCCAGGCGCTTTTCCTGCAGCTTGACGGCCTTGTCCATGTCGGCCTGCACATTGGCCACCAGCTGGCGATTGCCCATGTAGGACCAGCTCCAGCCGCCCAGCAATGCCCCCAATACGGTCACCGCCGCGAAGAAGGTGACGTAGCGCATGCGGATCTTGTTGCGGCTGGTGTACTGCGCCACCAGCTGCTTGTCCGCGAAGATCACCTGCTTGAACAGGTTGTGCAGGAAGAAACCGTGCTGGGAGAAGATCTCGCGCTGCGGCTTGTGTTCGAGGGTCAGGCCGAAGCGATCGGCGATGCGTTGCGAAGAGGCGCTGACGGTCGCGCCTTCCTGCAGCGCGCTGGTGAAGTAAAAGCCGCGGAAGACCGGCTTGAACTGGAAGGGATTCTCCTCGAACAGCGTGGTCACGAAGGAACGCAGCACACCCTTGATGGACGAGAACTCCAGCGGGAAGGTCAGTACGCCCGGTGCCAGGTTTTCGCCGCGCTTGACGGACATGTTGGCCAGGCTCATTTCCTTGAGGCCGGCATAGAGCTCGTCGAAGCGCTCGTCAAAGAAGCTGCTGACCTCCTGTCCGCTGCGCTTGCGGTCATAGGCGAGCGTCGCGCCCCAGACGCGATCGCGTTCGCCGCGTTCGGTGTCGAGGAAGAATTCGTTGAAGCCGGTGATCAGGTCGGCCTTGGTGAAGACCACATAGACCGGCGCAAACACTTCCAGCTTCTCGGTCAGCTCCTGCACGCGCTGGCGCAGGTTCTTGGCCAGGTTGATGGCGAATTCCGGACGGTTGCCGGTCAGCTCTGCGATGCTCACCGCAATGATGATGCCGTTGATCGGTGCCTGCTTGCGATAGCGCTTGAGCAGGCCGAGGAAGCTGAACCATTCATTTCGGTCTTCTTCGTACACCGAGTATCGCCCGGCAGTATCGAGCAGGATGCCGTCGGTGGTGAAGAACCAGTCACAATTGCGTGTACCCCCCACCCCATGGACGATCTTGCCGCCCTTGTCCGCAAAGGGGAACTGCAGGCCGGAGTTGGCGATGGCGGTACTCTTGCCGGCCGCCGGGTTGCCGATGACCATGTACCAGGGCAATTCATACAGTGCGGCGGCACCGGATTTCTGTCCCAGCTTGGACGTCTTGATGGTGTTGATCGCGTCCAGCATGCGCTGGCGCAGCGCATTCACGTCATCACGCCGCGCGCCGTCGCTGCTGGCGGGGGCGGCTTGCGAGGCTTGTTGTTCCAGCACGTTTTCCAGCTTGCCGGCGGCGCGCCGGACTTTCCAGCGCTTGTAGAGCCAGAACCCCAGCCAGACCAGCAACAGCAGGCCGAGCAGGGCTGCCGCCCAGATCAGGGCCACTTCGAGCTGGTCGGCACCGATGAAGAGGAAGGCCGCCAGGGCGGCGAAGCCGAGGAGGATGAGGACGCGCGTGTCGCTGAGGATGTGCCAGAGTCGTTGCATGATGTGAGCGCTTTGGTGTGGAGTTCTTGTTATACGGTCGCTGAAGCAGTGACGGGAGATGCCGGGGTTGCGGTGGATGCAGCTGAATCGGAAACGGGGGCCGGCGCCGCCGCAATCGCGGGCGCGCGGCTGAGGGCGACTACGGCGCGCTGATGTGCGTCCTCGTTGCAGACGCACAGGCTGGGCTGATCGCTGTCGTCGGTGGCGGCGTGCGCCAGCACCAGTGCCGACAGCGCCGTGGCCAGGCCAGCCGAACCGCAGCTGGCACCCAGCTTCACGCACTGGCTGCCGAGGTCGAGTTCGGGCAGCACGGCGTAGCCCAGCTTCATGATTTCATCGGTGCGGCTGGCTCGGTAATCGCCATCACTGACCAGCAGCGCGAGTTGATCGGGCACGATCGCCGCATCGCGCAGCGCGCCCTGCGCCAGCTGGATCAGCAGGTCGCCCGGTACGCGGCGTGCCTGGTCGACGGACTGTTCGTGACGGCCCAGGCTGGCCCGGTGCAGCAGTACCGGATCAGCAGTACCCATGGCCAGTGCCTGGGTGGTATCGGCCAGGATCAGTCCGGCTGCAGCTTCTGCCGGGGATTTGCCGATGCTCTGTGCGCCTTGCAGCAATTGCTTGTCCTGCTGCCACGCTTGCACGATCTCCGGATCCAGATTGGACTGGGCCGCAATGACCATGGCGAGGTAGGACGAGGCAAGGTAAGGGGAGGGCTGCTGCGTACGCGGATCGCGGCTGGTCGCCACAAGACGGTCCAGATGTAGCAGGGGATGCGCATTTTCACCGGCGGCGGCCGGCAGGACGTTGAGCTTTTCCGGTGGCCAGCCTTGCTGGCAGACTTGTTCACCCAGCCAGCGGGCGGCCTGCATGCGTTGCTCGCTGCTCCAGGTGGTGGGCAGCAGCACCAGCAGATGCAGATGCGGCAAGCCGACTTCCTCCTGGCGATGGCGCGGCGCGTCTTGATATTCTTCCAGCAGGGGATGCCACTGCAGCCGATCTCCCAGCTCCCGGGCGATGTCTGCGGCCAGCGCCAGGCTGCGCCAGTGTGCATTGTCCTGTGGTGTCAGCGCCTGCTCGGGGAAATGCTGCTGCTGCCAGGCCTGGTAGATTTCGCGTGTTTCTTCACCTTGAACATCGGAAATGCGCCCGGCGAGTATGGGCATGCCCTGATCGTTCACCAATTCGCCATCCAGGGGCAGGCGCACCGATTGTGACTTGATCTGTTCGAGCAGGCCGGCGGCATCCGCGCCGAAGGGCGAGCGCAGGGCGGTGGCCACGATGGCCAGGGTCCATTTGCGTTCGGGGGAATGGCCGGGTTCGGTCGCGGCTGCTGCCGGGGGCGGTGCGGCGGCTGCAGCGGTGGCCTTGGCAGCAGCGGCTGCGGCCATGGCGCTTCTGCCCTTGGCAATGCCCCATACCAGCAAAAGGAAGACGGCCGGCAGCACCAGCAGATAGAGAATGACGTCACCGCCATCCGGCATGTGGTTGGCACCGGACCAATAGGTGATGAACATCACCCAGGTGACCAAGAAGACTGCGACGGTCAACAGACCCCGCTTTATCCATGTGCTCATCAGCGTTCGCTTTCCGGATTCTTTTTGTTGTAGTAAGCCCTGCCCCTGTCGTGATGGGTGGTGTCGCTCAGAGTGTCGTGGTGGCCTGGCCGGCAATGAGCACCGCGCCGCACGCGGTCTTGTCGCCGTCGCGCGCCACCGGTGCGCCATCCACCACCATGGTGGGATCGCCGCTGACGATGGTGGTGGTGCCATGGCGGGGACAACTGACCTTGTCGCCGATGCGCGCCACCAGCTTGTTGCCGACCAGGGTCTGGCCGGAACCTTCGATGACGCTGCCACCGTGCGAGGTCTTGTCTCCAAGGACGATGATCGGCTTGCTCATGGTGTATCCCCTTGTATTTCTACGATCTGTCTTTCGTCGGACGGCGACGTACAGGGCCGCGTCCAGCTCTATTTCTTCATCACGCCCGGCATGCGGTATTCGGTGTGGCCGAAATCCATCAGCTTCCAGCGGCCGCCCCAGGTCAGACCCACCGACTCGGCGACCTCGCCATAGAGGCGATAGCCTTCCATGGCCCATGGATCCTTTTCGCTGATCACCAGCTTGCCATTGCGCACAAAGGCGCAGTCGCCGGCCAGGCCGTACTGGTGATAACTCTGGAACGCGGCTGCATTGGTGACGTTGCTGCCCATCCCCGCCAGCATGGTCTGGCGCTCCGGACTGCGATAACCCTCGATGAGCGCCATCTCGTAACCATGCTTTTCCTTCATGATCTTGAAGACCAGGAGCAGGCGTTGGGCGTATTCAGGATTGAGCAGTTGCCAGTTGCGGCTGGCGTTGACCAGCATCGGACGGACCTGGATCACCTCAGCAGTGGTAAACATGTCCGGCGGCAAGGGCGGCGGTGGTACGAGTTGCTCACCTTTTAAAAGTTCCGCGATTTGAGAATTGGTTACGCGCTGGGTGTCGTCAAAACCCTGCAGCATCGATTTGCCGCTTAATAGAAATGCAACGATGGCTGGACCAATCAGCAAGACAGCAATCGTTGACACAATTACGTAATTATTGCGCACGTAGTCGACACTCGCTGTCAGGGAACTCCGGACGCTGGATGTGGTCCCTGCAATCACCTCATCGCCTCTTCTGTTCCAGCGTTCCCAGCGGGATCGCAGGCCGGCAAGCCGGGCGTGCAGGAAGCGTAATGTCAGCACTCTGCCGGATGGAAACAGCAGCAGCCACATGGCGAAGCCGGTGACCAGCAGATAGGCGGCGATGAGAAGGAACAGCACGACGAATCCCCTTTTTATTCTGGCCGGCGCTGGGTGGCACTGCGGTGCGGACGCCGACACGTTTCTGGAATTGAGCCGGCGCGTCAGCGAGACCGAGAGCGACTGGCAGGAAACGGAAAATTAATAAAAATCAAACAACTTGTTTCAAGTTGCACAACACAGGAGTACGGCCTTGCAGCCTCCGAACCAAGAGAAACCTGCATCCAGAAGACCGAGCTTGATGCCTGCATCCGACACTTCGTCTGCGGATGAAGTTCGCATACTCAATTCGATTTCGGATGGAAAGACCAAAGCCCGCAGCAGCACCAGCGGTGAAGCGCGCAAGCCGCGCCGTGTGCTGTTGATCGTGCTGCTGCTGTTGCTGCTGGCAGGTGGCGTCACACTGGCTGCCCTGCGCATGAACAGCCATGACGCCGCGAGCACCCCCGTGCAGGCTGCGGCGGCACCGCCGGTGCCGCCTCTGGCTTCTGCCGCGCCGACCACCACCCCGGCACCGGGTGCCGTTGCGGAGCCCGCCACCGGCGCCGCCGCCGCACCGGCTGCGGCACCTGCCGATACCGCGGTCATCAATGACACCAACGCTCCCGCGCCCGAGGCGCCGTCATCTTCCACAACGACAACGCGTGGACCGGACCAGTTGACTTCGGCGCTGGAGGACGGCGTCAAGCCACCGCCGGCGACGCTGAAGAACGCGCTGGAAGCCAAGCCCGAGAAATCCGACAAGCCCGCCAAGCCAGCCGCCCAGCACGAGGACAAAAAGAAGAAGCCGGCCAAGGCAGAGAACCGCGACGACAGTGATGTCGATCTGATCAAGGCGCTGGTCGCCCGCTCCGGCGAGGTCGAGAAGAAGCGCAACGCCAATGGCAGCAACAATGGCGGCACTGCTGCCAACGCGGGCAATGGCACCAATGCAGATGGCAGTCCGCAGAAGTCGGCCCAGGCGCACGCCAACAACACCAGGTCCAAGGAAGCCCGCAACGTCGACGTGGTGGAACGCAAGAATGGCGAAAGCACCGCCGCGCTGCTGCAGCGCTGCCATGCGCTGGGCTTCGTGGAAGGAGAATTCTGCCGCTGGCGCATCTGTTCGGGCCGTTGGGATAGTGATCCCGCCTGCAAGGTGCCGCAGGCCGATAACTGAACCGGGCTCAGCTTGCGTTGCGCAGTGTGGCCCCTCCCGATCTGAAACGTGTTCCTTATTCTGACCAACCGGTGACCGATGTCTGAGCTGCTGAACCAGCTGGTGCAATTCACCAGCGCGACCCGTCTCTACCGCCTCTCCCTGGGAGAGGGCGTCGCTGCCGGCGACCTGCTGGTGGAGGCCTTCGCCGCCTCGGAAGGCTTGCACGCCGTCGGGGTACGCGAGGTGATCGTCCTGAGCCTGAATGCCGGACTGTCGCTCAACACCCTGATCGGTCAGCGCGCCAGCTTGCAGGTGAGCCTCTCGGATGGCTTCAGCGCCAGTTTCTCGGGGCTGGTGAACGAAGCCGCCAAGCTCGGCAGTGAGGGCGGGTTTGCCCGTTACCGGCTGCGGCTGGTGCCGTGGATCTGGCTTCTCAGCCAATCACGCAACAGCCGCGTGTGGCAGGACAAGAGTGTTGTCGAGATCATCGAGGATGTCTTCGCTGCTTATACCCCGCATGCCGACTGGCATTGGTCGGACGACGTGATGCCCTTCCTGCAGGACCTGCCACCGCGCAGCTACACGGTGCAGTACCGTGAGAGCGATCTCGACTTCGTGAGCCGGGTGCTGGCGGCCGAGGGTTTGTCGTGGCGTGTCGAGGAATCCGGCGAGGCTAGCGCCGGCCATCGTCTGGTGCTGTTTGCGGATTCGTCACGCAATACTGCTTTCCCTGAAGACGCCAGCAGTGCTGCCGGCCTCGGCGGGCAGGGTATCCGTTTCCACGCCGGCGGCGCACGCGAGGAGCAGGACAGCATCCAGGCACTGGCCGCGCGCCGCGCCTTGCAACCGGCGTCCTTCACCTTGCTCTCCTACGATGACAAGAGCAAGCAGGCGGTCGCCACCAGCATGCCGACCCGCCATGCGTTCGGCCACCAGGATGCGCCGCGCCTGGAGAGCTATGACAGCCCTGGTCTGTATGCCTATCGCAATGCCGCGGAAGCGGATCGCTACGCCCGGTTGCACCTGGAAGCCAGCGAGGCCCGCAACAAATTGTGGCATGCCCGCAGCACGGTGCGCACGCTGCGTCCCGGCACCCGCTTCACGCTGACGCAGGGGCCGCTGGGCTTGTCTGCCGCGGCCGGCAAAGCACCTGAATACGCCGTATTGTCGGTGGTGAGTGCAGGCGTAAATAATTTACCCAAGGATGCACAGGAAGGGCTGGCCGAATTGTTCGGCCCGCTGCCGCCGCTGCTGGAAGAATGCCTCGCAGCTTGCCAGTTCCTGCAACAAACCGTCCAGGGCAGTTTCCAGCCTGATTCAGTGGCCGTGAGTGAGCGTGCCGATCTCGATGCCGTGATCGCCCAGGCCCGCAAGCTCGGCTATGCCAATGCCTTCGAGGCGATCCGTGCCGATGTGGTGTGGCGTCCGGTGCTGGCGGATGGCACCGGACTGTATCGTCACGCGGGTGCCACCGCGCGAGGCAGCCAGAGTGCCATCGTGGTCGGACCCAACGGCGAGAGCACCGCCAACGGTGCCGATGAAATCCATTGCGACCGCCTGGGCCGGGTTCGCATCCGTTTCCACTGGCAGGGCCGCAACAACGATGCCGCCGCGACCTGCTGGGTGCGGGTGGCGCAGCGCTCGGCCGGTGGCGGCAACGGGATGCAGTTCCTGCCGCGTATCGGACAGGAGGTGCTGGTGCAGTTTCTGGAAGACGACATCGATCGGCCGGTCATTCTGGGCGCGCTCTACAACGGCCAGGGTGAAGGTTCTGCCGCACCCACGCCCGCAGGCGAAGCCGCGCAGGGTGGCGAGCAGGAGCGCAACAAGGTCTTCACCAGTGCCAGTGATCTTTCTCCCAGTGGCCAGGGCAATCTGGCCGGCGGCAATGCGCCGACCTGGCACGGCGGCAGTCAGGATGGCGAAGGCCATCGCAACGCCGCTGCGCAATGGGGCATCCGTTCCAAGGAATTTGGCGGCTCCGGCTACAACCAGTTGCTGTTCGACGATACCGATGCCCAGGGCCGCATCCAGCTCAAGACCTCGCAGGCGGCCTCCGAACTCAATCTCGGTCACCTGATCCATGCGGCGGACAACTATCGCGGCAGCTTCCGTGGTACGGGGGCGGAACTGCGCACCGATGCGTATGGCGCACTACGTGCGGGCAGCGGCATCCTGTTTTCCAGCTACCGGATCGAACATGCTGCGGCCAGCCGCGATCCGGCGGGCGACAACACCGGCGGCATGGCCCTGCTGAAGCAGGCCACGTTGTTGGGCAAGACTTTCAACCAGGCGGCGGTGACCCACAAAACCGTCGCCATGGCCAGCCATGTCGGCCCGGCGCAGGCCAATGCCAGCGTCATCAATGACAGTGCTGCACCCCTCGAAGCCATTCGCACGGCGGCCGCCGGCATGGTCGATGGCGCGCCAGACAAGAGCGGCGAGGATGTGGCCGCCGTCAACACGCAGACGGGCGAGGGCAAGGTACCGCAGAGCACCTCGGCGCTGATCGGCATCGCCGCGAAGGAAGGCATGGGCGTGGTCGCGGGCCAGCATCTGCAACTGGCCAATGGCGAGACGGTGAGCCTGCTTTCAGGGCAGGACAGCCAGCATGTCAGTGGCAATCAATTGCGCCTGCGCAGCGGACAGGCCTTGGGTGTGCTGGCCGGGGCCGTTGCGGCGGGCGAGGGCGGGCAGGGTTTGCAGATGATTGCCGCGCAACAGAATATCGATGTGCAGGCACAAGCCGATACGCTGGCGCTGCAGGCGCGTGATCAGGTGAGCGTGGTGAGTGCCAATGCCAGCGTGGATTGGGCGGCGGCCAAGAAGATTACCCTGTCTACGGCGGGTGGGGCCAACATCACGATCGAGGGCGGCAATATTACCGTGCAGTGTCCGGGGAAGCTCACCATTCATGCTGGGCAGAAGTTGTTTGAGGGACCGGTAAGCCGCTCTTATCCCATGCCTGTACTTCCTCGCACGCCACTGGATATAGCTAAGCCTAAGTTCAACATGTACTTGCGCGATATGCCAGGGCCGAATGGCTTGCCCTTCGCTGACTCGGAGTGGCGCATCGTAAAGGCTCGTGACATGCACGAGGCCCTCGTCTCTGGAGAAAAGATCCTTGAAGGAAGAAGCGGTGCTCAAGGGAAGGTGGATCTATCATCCTCGGATGAGATCAAGCTGATGGATGCCTATAACAGGAATCCTAATGAGGTATGGCTGGTACATCATGACCATGTTCAAAATGTTTCCGTTGTTAAGCATGATCCGCAGTGGAGTGATGACCAGCGTAAAGGTCATGCTATCAGTGCGATGGGCTACACGGACACTTATAGCACTGTAGCGCAGCCATCGAATGAGAATGCTCTTGCCGCAATGGTAAAAGATGAAACGGGGCAGGTACGAGGTGGCTCGCTGCTCGACAAGATTTTGAGGTGAACCCGTGACCTACTTGAACAACCAAAATGATTACCGAGAAGTAAACAATATTGTCGGAAATGGCTACGCGGCTGAGACCAGCGTCACCAGTTCGCTCTGGGTCGACGAACAGAATGTGTTTTCGCCAAAAAGAGACGGTAATAAGATTCAAGCCTTTACTACTGGGAAACAATATTTTTCTGATCTGATTGAAAAGATCGAAGGTGCCTCGCGTGAAATTTGTATCGCTGGCTGGCAGATAAATTGGGACGCCATGTTAGCCCCAGGGAAGAGGCTATATGACGTCCTATTGATAGCAGCTCGCAAGCCTGGTATGAAAATTTATATTATGCCGTGGGACGACACGCGCCCGGTCAGAACGTATGAGCATCAGACTATCATCATCGTTAAATCGATTAATGGAGAGCCCGGAGTCGCGCCTGGGACCGTCAGCGCCGTAGCTTCTCCGAGTTTCAATCTGGAGAATGCTAAATA
Source organism: Herbaspirillum huttiense (assembly GCF_004367745.1). Taxonomy (GTDB): domain Bacteria; phylum Pseudomonadota; class Gammaproteobacteria; order Burkholderiales; family Burkholderiaceae_D; genus Herbaspirillum; species Herbaspirillum huttiense. Next base: position 4,689,027 of record NZ_CP037993.1, on the reverse strand, counting down.
CTTTAGTCATCACCAGAAGTCGATCATCATTGACCGCCGCTATGCCTATGTCGGTGGCATTGATGTCGCCTATGGGCGTTACGATGACGAACAATTCACGCTCAAGTGTGATGCAGAGGGACGGGAGGTACTTAATCGCTACAATCCTTGTATTCCAGCTCTTCAGAACGTTCCTGCCGGAGAGTTGGTAAATCCTAATGAAATATCTATAAAAGCGATGAATTCGCGACTCGCTGATTATGAAAAGGACTCTCGCGATAATCGAACCCCTTCTGAGCTTTCAAAAGTTAAAACTGGGAAATGGCAGGTTCCTTACGACGATCCGGGTTTTTTCGATATCGGTACCAATGGGAGTGGGTTTGATACTGCTGTTAGGACCACACTCGACCCTTCGAGGCAACCTCGCATGCCGTGGCAAGATGTTCACGCCCGCATCGAGGGGCCCTCTGTTTATGACTTCATGCTCAATTTTGTGAGACGGTGGAAGGCCAGTAAAGGCAGCGAGATTCGATTTAAGGACAGACCGTCGGATTTTCCTGCTCAAGGGGCAGCCATGATTCAAGTCCTTAGGAGTGCGCCAGGTGGATTGGTCAGCAAGGAGTACAGCAGTATGGGGAATGCCTTGAAAACGCATCCCAAAGAAGATCATATTCAAAAGGCGATGCTGAACTTAATTAAAAGAGCCAACCATTTTATCTACATTGAAAATCAATTCTTTGTTGGCGAGTTTGGACAGCCAATTTACCAACCACCGCCAGACAAGGGACCGCTTTCTCCGGCAGCTCAGTTCATCAATACGCAAAAGCATAGCCTTGGCAGGGTGTCGGAAATGACTCTCCGAATGACAGACGATTTGAAAGATAAAGATAAGCTTTACGCCCCCCCTGAAAACCCCATATGCCAAGCAATTATTGAACGGATTCAGCGGGCGATCTTGAACGAAGACACTAAACCGTTTCACGTCTATATCACTTTGCCGGTACACCCTGAAGGGGATCTTAATACGACTGCATCTGTAGCTGTTCAGGTCTTCTGGACCATGCAAACAATTTCTTTCGGTACTAATAGTCTGCTAAATGGTATCCGTCGCGGATTACTCGCACGTAAGCTGAGAGGCGAAAAAAAACCTTATCAGCATCTCCTTCTCGATACGAAAACCGATTTTAGTGCGCAACTTGCAGAAATTCCTCTTGAATCCTGCTTTAAATATGTGACTTTGCTGAACTTGAGAAACTGGGCAAAATTTGCCGATCGCTATGTTACGGAGCAAATCTATGTTCATACGAAGTTGATGATCGTCGATGACCTCTATGCGCTGTTTGGTAGTGCAAATATTAACGATCGAAGTCTTAGCGGAGAGGGCGATTCTGAAATTGCCATTTTGGTCGCAGATGGTGAAAGCAGTAAAGCAGACTTATGTGGCGACGGTGTTGAACGTCCTGTACGAAATTTTGCGCGTAAGCTGAGGATTGAAATTTGGTCCAAGTTATTTGGAGTAGGTATTTCACCCTCTTCATTTGGTGGTGCAAAGCCTGCGAATTCATTGAAAGCAGCCATTGAAAAACCGGCTGCCCTTAGTAGCTGGCAGGCAATTCAAAAACAGGCTTCGGAAAATGCTGATGCGTATGAAGGTGTGTTTGACTACGTTCCGAGAAATTGGTCGTTAATAGGGCCCAATGGAGCGAAGGTCGCTTGTTCAATTATTCCCAATTGGAATCCTTTCATCAAGCGAGGAAAATCTAGTGGGGCTCCAGCTTCGCCTTTGCGATCAGAAGATAAGTTCTGGGAGAAACCACATCAATATCAACAGCGAACCGCTGGACTGGAAGCCGTCCGCGGATTTCTTGTTGCATTGCCTATTCATTGGACGGAAGGGGAGAAAAATGACTTTAAATATCCAACTGCTCTTGTTAGTGAAAATAACGTCGAACCAAAGGAAGAGCTTGAAGGTTATTTATCTGTGCGCGAATTACTTTCGCGTTCGGATGTTACTCATCCGGGCAAGGGGCTGATATGAAGGCCAAAATTTTCTCAGCTTTTTTGGGATTGGTGTCGCTTTCGTGCGCCAATGCGGATGTTATAGCTGAGAACGTATGGATACAGGATTGCGTCGGCAGTTTCCAGCTCTCTTTGCCCAATGCTGCCGATGTAGCTGCCACTTCCTTCAAGCAAATGCTGCAACCAAGTAATTACTACTACAGCGAATTTGATGACGGAGAGTCTGCTTCGTACAGCAAGTATGAGTATGCGGGTGTGCTACAGATCAGCCGTCGCATGTCCGATGCTGAAGAGGAGATTTATCTGCAAGAGATAAGAAAGACCAGAAGCGGCGCGGTTGAGTTGAATGAGCGCTATCGCAAACTCGATGGCCAGGCGGGCGAAGCCCGCTATGAAGAATCAAAAGCGCCTGTCGGCGAAGGCTGGGCCGTCCGAAACGGCCAGGACGCGTATGTAGGCAGGGTCATTCAGAAACACGCGTTCAGTTGGAATGCGACCGATCCTGAAGGGACAGAAAAGTCACTTTCTGCATTGATGGAAAGAATGCTGGCTGAGGTTGAATATCGTTCCAACTTCTCCCTTCCGACACGTACGGGCCTTTGTGCGCCCTATTTATTCATTCCAACCCGGGAGGGGGATGGTGGCGCACATACCATCGCTACCACCTATCGGTTGAAGGCTCACCCAGACGTAACGATCTTGTTGGAAGACGCCATAGCCTTTCCGATTGAACGAGGCCAGGATCCTGCAAAGTTCACAGCAGTGTCCCGTTCCAATTTCTTCTGGACGCAAAATTACACTGATTATGTTTCCATCAGCAATCTCATGACATTGCGACGACATAACACCATCAGCTTTGCTGGTACTAAGGGCGTTGAATCAATGGTGCGAATGATCCGCAAGGACAAGGTAACGGAAGACTTTGGATATCTGGTCATGACGGACGGTGATCCGAAGGCCGGGAACGAGAAGCCAGAACTGATGCTCTACGTGATCCGCGACGCCAAGAATGCCGAGAAGCGCGGCATGCAGCCCATCGGTAAAGATGAGTTTTTCAAACTGGCCCGGGAGATTGCAGCTTCGGTCAAACGTCGCGCCATGCCCTGATTCCTCGCCAAGTCACCACCGATAGTTGCACGCCACATCTTTCCCTTTCAAGCAATCCTTCCCACCCCCAACCGAAACACGCTCACCGACTCCGCCAGCCTGCGCGCCTGCTCCTTGAGCGCCTCGGTGGCGGCCGCTGCTTCTTCCACCAGCGCCGCATTCTGCTGCGTCACCGTATCCATCTGGGCAATCGCCTGGTTGACCTGTTCGATCCCGGCTTCCTGTTCGCCGCTGGCGGCCGAGATCTCGCTCATGATCTGCGTCACGCTGCGCACGCTCACCACCAGTTCCTCGATGGTCGCGCCGGCATTCCTGACCAGCTGGCTGCCCGCTTCCACCTTCTCCACCGAGTTGCCGATCAGATCCTTGATCTCCTTGGCCGCCGTCGCCGAACGCTGGGCCAGGCTGCGCACTTCCGACGCTACCACCGCAAAGCCGCGCCCCTGCTCGCCGGCACGCGCCGCTTCCACCGCCGCATTGAGCGCGAGGATATTGGTCTGGAAGGCGATGCCATCGATCACGCTGATGATGTCCGCAATCTCGCGCGCGGAGGCCTGGATCTCTTCCATGGTGCTCACCACGTCCGATACCACCAGCCCGCTGCGCGAAGCCACTGCCGACACCGAACCCGCCATCGCATTGGCCTGGCGCGCATGATCGGCATTGCGGCGCACGGTGGAGGTGATCTGTTCCATCGCCGCCGCCGTCTCTTCCAGCGAACTGGCCTGTTGCTCCGTGCGCGCTGACAAGTCGAGATTGCCACCCGCGATCTGGGTCGAGGCCGTCACGATGGTATCGCTGCCGGTGCGCACGCCGCCGACCACGCGCTGCAGGCTGCTGTTCATGTCCTTCAAGGCCTGCAGCAGCTCGCCGGTCTCATCCTTGCGCGTGACCTCGATGCGGCTGCCCAGGTCGCCTGCCGCCACCGTCTTGGCGATGGTCACCGCTTCGCCGATGGGGCGCGTAATCGAGCGGGTGGCGAGCAGCGCCAGCAGCGCGGCCAGCACCACCACCACCGCGCCTACGCCCAACTCGACCACTTCGCCGTTGCGGATGGCGCCGGAGATTTCCTGGCCAGTGCCATTGGCGTTCTCGCGCGCAATCGCCAGCAGGCCCGCGAAACCTGCTCCCAGAACCTTGTCTGCACCACTGATGGATGCATCGATCTCGTTGACCGAGGCCCCGGCCGCCTTCATCCCCTGCGCCTTGGCCACGGCTTCACGGTAATTGCGTTCGCCCGTGCTGATCTTCTGCAGCAGCTCTTCTTCCTTGGGGTTGTCCACGCCCAGCTTGCGGTACTCGCTCATGAGGCGGGCAATGGCATCCATATCCGCCAGGAAGTGCTTGTCATAGTCCTTGCCGCGCACCACGTAGTTCTTGAAGTTCTGTACGCCGTCGCCCAGCTTGATGTAGCCCTGGGTGGCGTAGTCCTGCTTGGTCAGCACCGTGCCGGAAAAATCACCCCAGTGCTGGCCGATCCGGGTCAGCGTGAGCAGAGACGCCGTAATGAGTACGCAAGCCAGCAACGTGACCAGCAGGAAGGAGCCGCCAAGACGGGTGCCGATTTTCATGCCTGTTCCCCGGAAATTATTTATAAGATTTACCAATTCTGAGGGTGGCTGGTCGCGGGGAAAGCCCGATGGAGGCGGGTAAAAGCCGTGCAACTCATCATTTGTCATACCAGTGCTGGCAAATCGGCAAGATGCCTGAAAGCATTCTTTCAACGGCCGCAACAGAGCATTGCCGGATCACCGGTTTTTCCATCGGAATGGAAACAATAGAATGTCTGCATGGGAATGAAGCATTCATAAGCGATACGCATCGTGCAGCATCCGCTTGCATTCCAGGGAGCAGAACATGAACAAGATCTTCACACGCCAACGCGTCCTGGCCGCCACGCTGGCCGTAGCCGCCATCTCAGCACAGGCAGCCTATGCCGCCGAACCGGCCAAGGCCGAGCCCGCCTCGACCATCAGCGTCCCGGCGCAACAGACACGCACCGCCGCCGCCGATCAGCAGCAACAGCAAGGACTGACCCGCGCCCAGGTCATCGAAGACCTCAAGCAATACCAGCGCGCACACGCCAACCCCAGCTACGCCGAGCTGGTGTTCCTGCGTTGAGAATGGAATCAGAAATGCCGCTTACTGCGGCAGGAACATCTTCTGCAACAAGCCGATGAGCTGAGCGCGTTCGCCGTCCGAAAGCATCTCGGTGGCCTTGAGCTCCAGCTCGATGGCGGTCTGTTCGGCCTTGGTGCACATGCGCATGCCCGCTGGCGTGAGCGCCAGCACCTGTGAACGGCGATCCTGCGGATTGCGCTGGCGTACTACCAGGCCGCGCTGCTCCAGCTTGTCCAGCAAGGTCGCCAGGTTGGGCGGGGAGACGTTGATCGCCTTGGACAGGCGCTTCTGGTTGATGTTGGGATTGGCCTTCAGCAGGCTCAGCACCGTGAAATCCACTGGCCGCAATTCGAACTTCGCCATCCGTTTTTCGAACAAGGGCATGATGGTGATGTAGGCACGGCGGCAGTTGTAGCCGACCAGGCTCAGCAGCAGTTGCTGGTCCAGCGGCGCGCTTGGCGCTGCATCGTCGTCGGAATCGAAATCAGCCGGCTTCTTGGGCAGCATGGTGGTCCAGGTCGGTAGGAAGGGGCGGCAGCCCGGTCGCCAGGCAGCCTTCGATCACGCTGGACAACTGGTGGACTTCCGCAAACACAAAGGCGAAATGATAGCACGCGGCATCCCGCTTGCCGCCGTACCAGGCCGCGTCCGAGGCCATGGCCGAGAGCGCCCGGCGGCCGGCGCGCAGCCACATCCAGCCCAGCGCCACATGGCCGGTCAGGCGCAGCATTTCATCGGCCACGTAGTAGGGCAGTGAGGGTGATTGCACCGCCGCCGTGGCGATGCGCCGGGCGAATCCTTCTAATTTATCCACAGCATTTGCCAGCAATCGGGCCTGATCGCCAAGCAGGGTTCCCTCCTCGATGTCCGCACGCACCAGCGTGAGGAAATCATCCAGCCGCCTCCCTTCATCTCCCAGCACCTTGCGCATCAGGAAGTCGATCGCCTGTATTTCGTTGGTCCCCTCATAGATCATGGTGATGCGGGCATCGCGCATGAATTGTTCGATGCCGGTTTCGACCACATAGCCGTGTCCGCCGAAGACCTGCAGCGCGCGGCTGGCGCACTGGAATCCCTGGTCGGTAAGGAAGGCCTTGATGACCGGCGTGATGAATTCCAGCCGTTCATGATGACGGCGGCGCTGGGCCGCATCCGGATCATGCTCGGCCAGATCCAGCAAGAGCCCGGCCCAGCAAGTCAGCAGCCGCGCCCCCTCGATGCGGCAGCGCTGTTCCATCAACAGCTTCTGCACGGCAGGATGGCGCACGATCAGGTCGTTGCCGGATGAGCCCGGTGCGCGCGACTGGCGACGTTCGCGCGCATAAGCGCTGGCGCGCTGCCAGGCCGCCTCAGCCAGCCCCAGCCCCTGCGCGCCCACATGCAGGCGCGCCGCATTCATCATCACGAACATCGCCGCCAGTCCGCGTCCCGCTTCACCGACCAGCCACGCCTGCGCCTGCTCGAAATGCAGGCTGCACGTGGCGCTGCCATGAATGCCCATCTTGTGTTCGATGCCGGTGCAGTGCACGCCGTTGCGGCTGCCATCGTCCAGCACGCGCGGCGCCAGGAACAGCGACAGCCCCTTGCTGCCCGGCAGCGCATCCGGCAATCGGGCCAGTACCAAGTGAATGATGTTGGGCGTCAGGTCGTGTTCGCCCCCTGAGATGAAAATCTTGTCGCCGCTGAGGCGATAGCTGCCGTCCTCCTGCGGCACGGCGCGTGTGCGCAACTGCCCCAGGTCGCTGCCGGCCTGCGCTTCCGTCAGGCACATGGTGGCCAGCCATTGGCCGCTGGCGATCTTTTCCAGATAGCGCGCCTGCAGCTCAGGTGAGCCATGCGCCGCCAGGCAGGCATAGGCCCCATGCAGCAAGCCGGGATACATGGTCCAGCCATGATTGGCCGCGCTCAGCATTTCATAGAGCGCGCAGTCCAGCACATGTGGCAAGCCCTGGCCGCCGTGCTCGGGCGCACAGGCCAGGGCCGGCCAGCCGCCCGCGCAGAACTGCGCATAGGCGCGCTCGAATCCGGGGGGCGTTGTGACCGTTCCGTTTTCGAGACGGCAACCCTCGCGATCGCCGATACCGTTCAAGGGCGCGACCACGTCAGCGGCAAAGCGTCCGGCTTCTTCCAGTACCTGCATCATCAGTTCGCCATCGATCTCGGCGTGCGCAGGCAAGGCGCGCAAGACTTGCGGGGCCTGCAGCACTTCATCGAGGACGAAGGCGAAGTCGCGCAGCGGGGGCGTGTAGTGCATCGTCATCGGTTCCGTCCATCTCAATTGAGCAGGTAGGCGTCATACACCACCGCATTGCCCAGGCGCATGGCGTAGCCCACGCCCATGGCGCGGTTGAGCCAGTCGTACTTTTTGGAGGCGGTCTCGAAGTTCATGAACAGGCGGAAGGTATAGCGCGAAGGATCGACCGGCTTGCCCTTGGCGACCTCGGCCATCACTTCCGGCGGACCGTAGCGCACGCCACGGGTTTGCAGGTAGACCAGTTCGCCGTCATCGAGCTTGAGCAGGTAGCGGGTATCGATGATGGCCAGGCCATCGGCGGTCACGGTCTGCCAGTCGGCACCGTTGTTGAGGATCTCGCCATTGATGAGCGGTCCCTTGAAACTGCCGCCGGTGATGGGGATGATGCGGCGGCGGCCCAGGTCGGAGGTCTTGCCCAGTTCCCAGATCGGGGCCACCAGATCCACCGAGAAGCGTGCCAAAAACGCCAGCTTGGGTTGCGGCGGCACCAGCGTGGTGTTGTCGGCGTCGCTGGCCGCATGCACCTGGAAGGACAGCGTCAGGGCCGCCAGCAGCAGGAAAATCTTTCTCATCTCGGTCTCCTCGTTCTATGTGTTTTTGACATACCGTGGTGCAGAAAACGTCAAGCTTCAGGAAGCCGCCACCACCTCGGCTTCTGCCTTCTTGCCAAATCCCAGGTAGGCCTGGATCACCTGCGGATCGCCCGCCAGTTTCGCGGACTCGCCCTGCATGGTGACCTTGCCCAGTTCCAGCACGTAGCCATAGTCGGCCGTCTGCAAGGCCGCGCGCGCATTCTGTTCCACCAGCAGCACCGAGATGCCGGCCGTGCGCAGTTCGGAAACGATATGCAGGATTTCCTTGACGATGCGCGGTGCCAGGCCGAGGCTGGGTTCATCCAGCATCAGCAGTTCCGGCTTGGCCATCATGGCGCGGCCGATGGCCAGCATCTGGCGCTCGCCGCCCGAGAGCGTACCGGCCTGCTGGGCGCGGCGTTCCTTCAATCGCGGGAACAGCTCGAAGACGGTCGCCAGCTGATCCAGCGGCTGTGCCTGCCGCAAGCGCAGACGGCGAAATCCCCCCAGCAGCAGGTTGTCTTCCACGCTCATGGTAGAGAACAGTTCGCGCCGCTCCGGTACCAGGGCGATGCCTGCCATCACGCGTTGTTCGAGGCTCCAGCGTTCCACCGGCTTGCCTTGATAACGCACCGTGCCCTGCGCCGGCAGCACACCCATGATGGCGTTGAGCAGCGTGGACTTGCCCGCGCCATTGGGGCCGATCACGGTGGCGATGCTGCCGCGTTCCAGCTTCAGGTTGATGTCGTGCAGCGCCTGCACCTTGCCATAGCTTGCGCGCAGTTGCGCGACGTCGAGGACCAGTTCACTCATTCGATTCCACCCAGGTAGGCTTCGATCACGGCGGGATGCCGCTGGATCTCTTGCGGTGTGCCTTCGGCAATCTTGGTGCCGAATTCCATCACCACGATGTGGTCGGTCAGTTCCATGACGAATTCCATGTCATGTTCCACCAGCAGGATGCTCATGCCATCGGCGCGCAACTCCTGCAGCACTTTGGAGAGCGCCTGCTTTTCCAGATGGCGCAGGCCTGCGGCCGGTTCATCGAGCAACAGCAGCAGCGGATCACAGCACAGGGCGCGGGCGATCTCCAGGATGCGTTGCTGGCCCAGCGCCAGGTTGCCCGCCTGCTCATGCATCAGGTGCTGCAGGCCGACGCGATGCAGGGCGCGCGCGGCTTCATCGAGCAGCGCCTGCTCTTCGGCGCGTTCCAGATGCAGCATGGCATTGACCGTATTGCTCAGGAAACCTTGCCGGCTGCGCATGTGCGCGCCCAGGGCCACGTTCTCCAGCACCGTCATGCCCGGCAGCAGGCGCACGTGCTGGAAGGTGCGGGCAATGCCCAGCCGTGCGATGGCGCGCGCCGGCAGTCCGGCGATGTCGCGGCCGTTGAAGCTGACGCGTCCGCCGCTGGCATGCAGCAGGCCCGTGACCAGATTGAAGGTGGTGGACTTGCCCGCGCCATTGGGACCGATCAGGCCCACGATCTCACCGGCCTTGACCTTGAAGGACACGTCATTGACCGCCACCAGTCCGCCGAAGCGCTTGTTGATCTGGTCCACTTCCAGCAGCGGTGCACCACGCGCCGGACCGTTGCGCTTGTCCATCGGCGCGGCGGTCGCCACGCGCAGCGGTGCCGGGGCGGCCGGGAAGGCACGCAGCCACAGCGCGCGCACCCATGGCCACAGGCCACCGCGTGCGTATTTGAGCAACAGGATCAGGATCAGGCCGAAGACGATGCTTTCATAACTGCCGCCATCGCCCAGCAGTGCTGGCAGCAGCACCTGCAACTGGTCCGACAGCAGTTTCAATACCCCCGCGCCCAGCAGCGCACCCCAGATATGGGCAATGCCGCCGACCACCACGATGAAGAGATATTCGATGCCCATCGCCAGGCTGAAGGGCGAGGGATTGACGGTGCGCTGCATGTGCGCAAAGAGCCATCCCGACACCGAGGCCAGCAGCGCGGCAAAGACGAAGATGAGGATCTTGTAGCGCCCCGTATCCACGCCCATGGCCTCGGCCATCGAACGTCCGCCCTTGAGGGCGCGGATGGCACGTCCCGCGCGCGAATCCAGCAGGTTCAGCGAGACCCATGCGGCGGCCAGCACGATGGCCCAGATCAGGTAATACAGGTGGCGTTCCTTGGCCAGGTCCAACCCCGCCAGTTGCAGCGCGGGGATGCCGGAGATGCCGTCATACTTGCCGAGGAAGTCCACCTTGCCGAACAGGAAGTACAGGCTGATGCCCCAGGCGATGGTGGCCAGCGGCAGGTAGTGGCCGGACATGCGCAGCGTGATGCGGCCCAGCACGTAGGCCGAGACCCCCGTGATGAAGAGGCCGATCGGCAGCGTCAGCCAAGGGGACACGCCATGCACGGTGGTCAAATACGAGGTGGTGTAGGCACCCATGCCGACGAAGGCCGCCTGCCCGAACGAGGTCATGCCGCCGATGCCGGTCAGCAGCACCAGGCCGATGGCCACCAGCGCATACAGGCCGATGTAGTTGGCCTGGATCACCCAGAACTGCGGCGTGGGCAGGATCGGGAACAGCGCCAGCACGACCAGCAGCGCGTAGAGAGGGAGTCGTTTGTTCATCATCATTCCTCGTCCTCGTCATGCGCGGGTGTGACCAGCGAGCGCCACAGCAGGATCGGCAACAGCGCCAGGAACACGATCACCTCCTTGAAGTCACTGGCCCAGAAGGAGCTGAAGGATTCCAGCAGGCCTACCAGCAGCGCGCCTCCTGCGGCCGCCGGGAAGCTCGCCAGCGCACCGATGGTGGCGGCGACGAAACCCTTCAAACCGATCAGGAAACCCGAGTCATAAAAAATGGTGCTCATCGGGCCGATCAATACGCCCGACAGAGCACCGATAAACGCCGCGACGGCAAACGACAACTTGCCCGCCAGCGTCGTGGAGATTCCCATCAGCCGTGCGCCCAGGCGATTGACCGCCGTGGCGCGCAGCGCCTTGCCATACAGCGTGCGCCCGGAGAACAGCCACAGCGCCACCAGCAGCGCGGCAGCGGCCACCACCACCACCACGGTCTGGGCACTCAAGGTGAGCGCTGCCAGGTTCCAGCGTTCATCCCAGAAGGCCGGGGTACGGAAGCCTTCGGCCCCGAAGAACACCAGCCCCAGTCCGGTCATGGCCAGGTGGATGCCGACCGAGACGATCAGCAGTTGCAGCACGCTGGCATCGGCCATCGATTCATAGACCACCTGGTACATCAGCGGTCCGAGTGCGGTAATGAGCAGCAGGGTCAGCAGCACCTGCACCGGCAGCGCGAATTGCTGGGGCGCGGCCCACCAGACGAGGGCGGCAATGGCCAGCGGCACGCCCAGCGTGCCCAGCAGGGTGCGCGGCAACAGCGCAGCCTGGCCTGCGCGCAAGAGCTGCGCGGCCTGCATGCCGGCCGCGCACACGGCCAGCACCAGCAGCAGCCACAGCGGACCGGGGCGCTGGCCTTGTTGCAGCATGGCCAGGGTGAGCGCGCCATAGGCGACGAATTCTCCCTGCGGGATGAAGAGGATGCGGGTGACCGTGAAGACCAGCACCAGGGCAATGGCGATCAAGCCATAGACGATGCCGTTGGTCAGGCCATCCAGGGTCAGGATGGCGGCAATGGAGGAGTCCATGTTTCGGGTGTGGTGCAGAAAACGTCAGGCTGGAAAACGGCGGCGCAAGCTGGAGACCTCGCGCCGCCGCGCGGACAGGACAGGCGGATTACGGATTGACCGCCTTCCAGTTGCCGTTCTGGATGGTCAGCATGATGCGCGCATCGTCACCCAGCCCGAAGTGATCCTTGGCCGAGTAGTTCAGCGTGCCCTGCGAGATCTGGATCGGGCCGGAGGTTTCCAGCGCTTCCTTGAGGGCCGCACGGAAAGCGGGCGTGCCGGGTTTGGCTTTCTTCAGCGCTTCCGGGACCACCTTCTGCAGCACCAGCTGCGCATCATAGGTATGGGCCGCGAAGAGGTTGCGGGTACCTGCGCCAAACTGCTTCTCGTAACGCGTGACGAAATCCATGGCCAGTTTCTTGGAAGGATTGCTGTCCGGCAGCGCTTCCGGCACCACGGCCGGGCCGGAGATGACGTAGGAACCTTCCACATCCTTGCCGCCCAGACGGATCAGGTCGCGCGAGGCGGCACTGTGGGTCTGGAAGATCTTGCCCTTGTAGCCGCGCTCGATGAGCGCCTTGTGCGGCATGGCCGCACCGCTGCCCGAGGCCACCACCAGCACCGCATCCGGATTGGAACTGACCACGCGCAGGGCTTGCGCCGTCACGCTGGTGTCGGCCCGCGAGAAGCGCTCCACCGTGCCCATCTTCATGCCGGCGGCGGTGGCCAGGCGCTGCACCTCCTTGAGCCAGTTTTCACCGTAGGAGTCGGAGTAGCCGAGGAAGCCGATGGTCTTCACGCCCATCTTCTTCATCTGCTCCACCACGCCACCGGCCATGACGGCCGTGGATTGCGGCAGGCGGAAGGTCCAGGCGTCTTTTCCTTCAGCGGTCTCGATAGGGGAGATGGCCAGCTGCACCGTCTGCGATTCCAGCGCCACGTCGGCTACGGCCAGCGTGGGCGGCACCGCGGCCGAACCGATGAGCAGGTCGACCTTGTCCTCGGCCACCAGGCGGCGCGCATTCTTGCTGGCCTGGGTGGGATCGGTGGCATCGTCGAGGATGATCAGCTTGACCTTCTCGCCGCCGATGGTCTCCGGCCACAGGGCAAAGCCGTTCTTGGCCGGAATGCCCAGGCCCGAGCCCGGACCGGTCAGCGACATCACCACGCCGATGGTCAGCTCGGCCTGTGCGGCCCCTGCACAGGCCAGCATCGCTGCCAGTACCCCTGCCTTGATTGCCAGTTTGGTTTTCATCTCCGTCTCCTTTGTAATTATGGTTCGAATGCTCGATGTGGGCGGATGCGGCTTGTTGCCGCCTCTCGCTTGCTGCCGTATTGCTTAACTGCACATCTCCCTGATGTCTTCCGGAATGGGGATGGCCTTGATGCGCGCCGGATCCTCCGGATGGCGAATGGCGAAGACGCGCACATCGCGGCCTTCACACAGCAGTTCGCCATCGCGCTTGATCTCGTGCTTCATGACGAAGGTCTTGTCATTCCATTCGACGATGGTGGAATGCACTTCGATGCGGTCGCCATAGGTCGCCGGGCGCACGAAGCGCGAGCTGATGTCCACCACGGGCGTGCCGATGATGCCGCGCGTCTTTTCCGTATCACGCCAGGGTGGCACGCCGCATTCATGGAAGAAGTTGCGCGAGGCCGCGTCATACCAGCGGAAGAAGTTGGGGAAATACACGATGCCGGCCGGATCGCAATCGCCGAATTCCACACGTACCGGATGAATGATGGTCTTGCTCATGCGTTCTCCTCGGTGCTCAGCGCGGTGCCAGGCGCAATGCGCCATCGAGCCGGATCACTTCGCCGTTCAGGGATAGATTGGTGGCAATATGCAAGGCCAGCTGTGCGTACTCCTCGGCCTTGCCCAGGCGCTTGGGGAAGGGGATGGACGAGGCCAGCGACTGCTGCACTTCTTCCGGCAGCTTGTAGAGCAGGGGCGTGAGGAACAGCCCCGGTGCAATGGTCACCACGCGGATGCCGTGTTGCGCCAGATCACGTGCCAGCGGCAGGGTCATGGACGTGATGCCGCCCTTGGACGCCGCATAGCCGGCTTGCCCGACTTGCCCGTCAAAAGCAGCGACCGAGGCGGTCGCCACGATCACGCCGCGCTCGCCCTCGGCCAGCGGCTCGGCCGCGGCCATGCGGGCGGCAGTAAGACGGATGACATTGAAGGTACCGATCAGGTTGACGTTGACGATACGGCTGAAATCTTCCAGCGGCATCGGGTTGCCATCCTTGCCCACCATGCGCTTGGCACCGCCGATGCCGGCGCAGTTGATGAGGATGCGTGGTGCGCCGTTGGCTTCCTGTGCGGCATCGAGGGCTGCTGTCACCGACTCGCTGTCGGTGATGTCGCAGCGTGCGGCGTGGCAGCGCAGTTCATCGGCCAAAGCCTGGGCAGCTTCCATGTTGACGTCCAGAATGGAAACGCGGGCCCCGGCCTGGACCAGCTGGCGCGCGGTCTCGGCACCGAGTCCGGAGGCGCCGCCCGTCACCAGGGCGGCTTGTCCTTGCAGTTGCATGAAATGTGTCCTTGTCGAATGAGCGGATCAGCGGGAGGCAGAAGGATTTTCCAGCAGCAGCGCGATGCCCTGGCCGCCGCCGATGCAGGCCGATGCCACGCAGTAGCGCGCACCCCGGCGATTCATCTCGCGCGCGGCCGTGATCGACAGGCGCACGCCGGTCGCGGCCAGCGGATGGCCCAGGGCGATGGCACCGCCGTTGACGTTGAGCTTGTCGCGGTCGATCCCCAGCTCACGTTCCACCGCCACGATCTGTGCACCTTGCGCCTCGTTGATCTCGAAGCAGCCGATGTCGGCCACCGTCAGGCCATTGCGTTCCAGCAGGGTGCGGATGGCCGGCACCGGGCCGATGCCCATGATTTCCGGCGGCACACCGGCCACAGCGGCTGCGACGACGCGTGCCAGCGGCTGCTTGTCATGGCGGCGTACGTAATCGCCCGAGGCGACGATGGTGGCGGCCGCTGCATCGACCAGCGCCGAGGAGTTGCCACCGGTCTGTACGCCATCCGGGTAGAGCGTGCGGAGCTTGGCCAGCACCTCCACCGGCGACGGACGCGGATGGGTGTCGGTGGCGGCTTCGCTGGTCTTGCCCTGCAGCTTGATGTGACGATCGTTGTAGCCATCCAGGCGGAAGGTCTCGTTGACGACCGGAACGATCTCGCCCGCGTGGAAGCCGGCCGCCTGTGCCTTGAGCGCGCGCTCGAAGGAATACGCGGCGTATTCATCGACCTCGGCGCGGGTGATGCCATATTTTTTCGCCAGGTTCTCCGCGGTCTGCGGCATGGTGATGCCGGGGGCCGGATCGACCAGCGCTTCCCACATGTAGTCCTGGAATTCCACCGGTTCGCCCAGCTTGAAGCCGGTGCGATGGCCGAAGGCGGCAATCGGATTGCGCGTCATCGATTCGCTGCCCACGATCAGCGCGGTCTCGGTGTAGCCGCGCTCGATCTGGTCACCGGCCTGGCGGATCAGTTCGAAGCCGGTGCCGCAGATGCGCTGGACCATGATGGCCGGCGTAGTGATCGGCACGCCTGCATACAGGCCGATGTGACGCGGCAGCATGTACTGGTAGGCATCGCCCGGCGCCATGTTGCCGGCCACCACCGAGCCGATGTCGGTCGCGGCGATGCCGGTACGGGCCAGTACTTCGCGCGCCACCTTGATGCCCATGTCGGTGGGCGAGAGCTGGCTGAAGCTGGTGCAGTAATCCACCATGGGCGTACGCACGCCACCGACGAGCCAGATGTCCTTGAAGCTGGAATAGAACGCTGCTTGTGCCATGTCTGTTGCTTCCTCAGTGAGCGGGGGAGAGCGCGGCCTGTGCGGTCAGCACGGCCGGGTCGGTGCCGGCGTAGAGCGCTTCCACCAGGGCGGCGCGGTGAGTCAGCACCGCACGTTGATTGATCGAACCCTTGTCGGTGATTTCGCCACGGTCGAAGGACGGCGGATCGATCAGGACCAGCGCGCGCGCCACGCGGGTTGAACTGCCGGTGGCATGGGTTTGCAGGCGCTCCAGCAGGCCCTGGAAGAAGTCGCGTACCGGTGCCGCATTGAGCACATCGGCACGCGAGGCCTCCGCAGGCAGGCGCGCCAGCTGGCGGCAGCGCTCGATGTTGGGCACGATCAGCATGCCCACTTCATTGCGGTCCTGGCCGGTGATGACGGCATCCTGCAGGTAGGGTGCACCTTCATGCGCAATCAGCGCGCGCAGCGGGCCGACGCTGACCCAGGTGCCGGTGTAGAGCTTGAAGTCCTCGGCCACACGGCCATCGAACATGAAGCCGCGATCCGGATGCGCCGGGTCCAGCCAGCGCACCGCATCACCCGAGCGGAAGTAGCCCTCTTCATCGAAGGCCTCGGCCGTCTGTTCGGGCGCGCGCCAGTAACCCGGGGTAACGTTGGGGCCGCGATAGCGGATCTCGATCTTGTCGCCGTTGGGGACCAGCTTGATTTCCATGCCCGGCGTGGGGATGCCGATCTGCCCGGCCTGCACTTCCAGGTCGGCCACGAAGAGCGCCGAAGGCGAGGTCTCGGTCATGCCCAGGCCGCAACACATCACGATGCGCTCGCCACAGGTGGCTTCGGCGGTGGCGTGCAGCTTGTCCCACACCGGTTGCGCCAGGGCGGCACCGGCATAGAACTGCATGCGCAGGCGGCTGTAGAATTTTTCGCGCAGGGCCTGGTCCTTCTCCAGCGCGTGCGCGATGCCTTCCCAGCCTACCGGCACGTTGAAATACACGGTCGGCGAAATCTCGTGCAGGTTGGCCAGGGTGGTGGCCAGACCTTGCGGCGTGGGCTTGCCCTCGTCGATGTACATGGTGCCGCCGTTGTAGATCACGATGCCCACGTTGTGGTTGGCGCCGAAGGTGTGGTTCCAGGGCAGCCAGTCGATCAGGATGGGCGGCTCTTCGGCCAGGAAGGGGAAGGTCTGCACGATCATCTGCAGGTTGCTGCACATCATGCGCTGGGTGTTGACGACCGCCTTGGGCATCTTGGTCGAGCCCGAGGTGAAGAGGAACTTGACGATGGTGTCCGGACCGGTGGCGGCATAGGCGCGCTCGACTTCATCGCCCGCGCGGGTGGCTTCCAGTTCCGCATACAGCGTGCATTCGCGCCCGGCAGGCGGTGCTTCGGTGACCACGAATTCGATATCGGGTGCCACCGCATTGACGGCCGCGGCAAACTTCTCGCCATGGGCGGCGAAGATCAGGCCGGGCGTGAGCAACTGCACCGCATGGCGCAGCTTGGCGTAATCCTTGGAGAGCAGCGAATAGGCCGACGATACCGGCGCATAAGGCACGCCTGCATAGTGGCAGCCCAGCACCAGCATGGCGTGTTCGAGGTCGTTCTCGGACAGGATCAGCAGCGGGCGCTCGGTCGAGAGTCCGCGCTGCAGCAGCGCCTGGCCGATGCGGCGTGCGCTTTGCAGGGCTTCGCCGTAGCTGATGCGGCGCCATTGGCCATCCTTGTCGCGGCGGGCCATGTAGGTGCGGTCGGGATCGACGGTGG
Organism: Herbaspirillum huttiense; assembly: GCF_004367745.1. Classification (GTDB taxonomy): domain Bacteria; phylum Pseudomonadota; class Gammaproteobacteria; order Burkholderiales; family Burkholderiaceae_D; genus Herbaspirillum; species Herbaspirillum huttiense. The sequence goes on along the minus strand of NZ_CP037993.1, from coordinate 4,671,807 downwards.
CCCAGTGGATCAGCTTGTCGGTCAGGCGCGCGGGATAGTCGCCCAGCGGCTGCCGGGTCTTGACGATGGAGATGCCCTCAGCACCCGGCACGACGTCAACGCCGCCGATGCCGAACCTGAAGCTGCGATAGCGAGGAGGAGTGTTCATACATGTCTCTGTTGTGTCACCTGCCCGGTCGTGGCCGGGCAGGTGTGTTGTTGTGGTCTTGCGCTGTATTACTGACTTGCTGGCCGCTGTGGTGGCTCTTGTCCGGCCATGCAGGGCCGATTCTTCTGCGATGCTTTGTTCGTTGCGGTCGTGCTCAGGTCGGCTTGACCTTGTTCTGCTTGTGATCGAGGAAAGCCGCCAGGCGGCCCTTGGTATCGGGATCGCTGCCGGCCACGGCGGCCATGAGCGATTCGGTCATCAGCCCATCCTGGATCGACTGGTCATGGATGCGCGGCAGCACGTGCATGATCCCGTAGTTGGTCATGGGCGCATTGCGGGCGATGCGTTCGGCCAGCTCACGGGCCTTGTCCAGACCGGTGCCGGCGGCCACGCTGTATTGCGAGATGCCGGCCTGGTGGCCTTCTTCGGCCGTCAGCACGCGGCCGGTCAGCATCATGTCGGCCATGCGGGCCACGCCGATCAGGCGCGAGATGCGCACCGAGCCACCGCCGCCGACGAAGAGGCCGCGCTGTCCTTCCGGCAAGCCGTAGAAGGCGCTTGGTTCGGCCACGCGGATGTGGGCCGCCGAGGCCAGCTCCAGTCCGCCGCCGATGACTGCGCCATGCAGTACCGCGATCACCGGTACGCGGCCGAAGGCGATCTGCTCGAAGGCCGCATGCCACATGCGTGAGTGATGCAGGGATTCGGTGGTGTCGCGCTCGCGCAGTTCGGAGAGGTCAAGGCCGGCGCAGAAGTGTTCGCCGATGCCGTGGATGATGGCCACCTTCACGCCCTCCGGCAGATCCTGGAAGCAGTCGCGGATGGCGCGCACCAGCGGGTCGTTGAGGGCATTGCGTTTGGCGGCGCGGTTGAGCGCGATCTCGGCGATCGCGCCATGTACTTGGATGTCGAGGAGGTCGCTGTGCTGGTTCATGCTGTCTCTGGTCATGCCGTGGCCGGCGTTTGAATTAGTTATAAGTTATAACGTTTATTCAGTATAAGTAAAGTGGAGGTAAACGCAAGCCCCATGTGACTTCCGTGTTGTGCGAACAAAGTAAAAGCGGGCGATTAACGAACGAAAAATGCGTCGAGGAATGCATCTCAAATTGCTGCATCGCGTCGCAACGATGACGTGTCCGTGACCGATGGCGCGCCAACCTGCATGGCAGCGGGCGGCCCAAAGAAAAACGCCGGTGTGCACTGCATCACCGGCGTTTCCACGAAGTATCGACAGGCGATTATTTGCCGGTGTCCTTCATGTTCTCGAACTTGTCGAATTCGACGTTGTAGACCTCATTGCCGACCTTCTCTACCTTGCGGACGTAGACCGTCTGCACGATATCGCGGGTGGCCGGGTCGATGGCGATGGGGCCGCGCGGGCTGGTGAACTTCATGGTTTTGAGGATGGCCATGGCACGGTCGCCATCGATCTTGCCGTTCAGCTTTTTGCTGACCTCGTAGATGGCGTTCATGCCGTCGTAGGCCGCGACGGCCATGAAGTTGGGACGGCCCGCCCCCGGATTGGCGGCAGCAAAGCTCTTGAGGAAGGCCTTGTTCTCCGGCGAATCATGCGCGGCCGAATAGTGGAAGGTGGTGATCACGCCCAGCGTCGAGTCGCCCATGGCGGGCAGCACGTGGTCGTCGGTCAGGTCGCCGGTGGCGATGACCTTGATGCCGGCCTCGGCCAGTCCGCGTTCACGATAGCCCTTCATGAAGGCAATGCCCTGTTCGCCCGCCGGCACGAAGATGAAGACGGCCTCCGGTTTGGCATCCTTGATGCGCTGGATGTAGGGCGCGAACTCAGGATTGCGCAGCGGCACCCGGATCGATTCCAGGACCTGGCCGCCACCGCCCAGCAGGTTGGTCTTGAAGGCGGTCTCGGCATCGATGCCCGGGCCGTAATCGGCCACCAGCGTGACTACGCGCTTGATGCCGTTCTTCAGTGCCCAGGTCGCCATGGGGCCCGAGACCTGCGGCAGCGTCATCGAAAAGCGCGCGATGTAGCTGGACTTGGTGGTGATGACGGAGCTGGCCGCGTTCATGACGATCATCGGCTTCTTCGCTTGTTCAGCGATGGGTGCTACCGCCAGCGCCTCGGGCGTAAGGCCGAAGCCGGCCAGGAAATCCACCTTGTCGCGCACCACCAGTTCCTGTGCCAGGCGCTTGGCGATCTCGGGCGAGGGACCGGTGGTGTCCTTGATGATGATCTGGATTTTCTTGCCGGCGACCGTGTCGCCATGCTGCGCCATGTAGGCCTTGATGCCGCCTTCCATCTGCTTGCCGTAATCGGCGAAGGGGCCGGAGAAGGCGGCGATCAGGCCGACCTTGATGGTTTCCTCAGCGTGCGCCAGCGATGTCAGCAAGCTGACGGAGGCCGTGATCACGGCCAATCCTGCGAGTTTTTTCAACCTCATTTTTCAGTCTCCTTTGTGATTGTAGTGAGCGATGCTGCGCGGGCGGTTCTGCTGCCGTCCTGATTGTCGCATCGCCGGTCCGACTGTTGCAGACGGACGACGTATCGCTTTCTCTTCCCTGGCTCGCCTTGTTGACAAAGCGTCGGTGCCGACAATAGTATCGCACCATCCGTTCGGTAAACAAACCGATGTGCGGTTACCGAACGTCTAATAAAAGTTATAAAAAATAAGAAACAAGCCAGAGACGAGACGCTTCATTCTGCGATGTCCGCTAGTCGGCATCGACCAACTCGCATTTACAAAGTGGCGTGGAAAACGCCGCAGCAACACGCATGCCGATGGCGTTGACCATGGGGCAGGGGGCGTTTTTGCCCGCGCTTCCGGAAGATGCCGCGTCGGCGACGAGAATTCGCAACAGGCAGTTGAGGTAATCGAAGGGACTGACATCAAGGGAAGTCACCCGGCCGGCGAGCGGCGAATCGCTGGCGTGCGCCTGGAGGAGGGCGTGCGCCGGCAGCGAGCCGGCCATTCACCATTCAATGAAATCAGGAGGAGATGGCAATGACAAGAACAACCACCCTGCGTGCAGTGGCCCTGGCCGCTGCCGCATGTGCAATGACCGCGGGTGCGGCGGGCTCGGCCATGGCGCAGAGTTCGGTGACCATTTACGGCATCATCGATACCGGCGTGGTCTACACCACCAACGCCAATGCCAACGGCAATTCGGTCTTCAAGATGCCATCGCTGACGGGCAGCTTCCCGTCGCGCATCGGCTTCCGTGGTACGGAAGATCTGGGCGGCGGACTGCAGGCGATATTCGTGCTGGAAAGCGGCTTTGCTCCCGACACCGGCGCCATGGGACAGGGCAACCGCATCTTCGGGCGCCAGTCGTATGTGGGTCTGAAGAGCGATTGGGGCCAGGTCACGCTGGGCCGTCAGATCAACATGACCTACATCTCGCAGCTCAAGACGGACGTGATGGGCCCCAACATCTTCGCCATCGGCAGCATCGACCCGTATCTGCCCAATGCCCGCAGCGACAATTCCATCGGCTACCTCGGCAGCTTCAGCGGCTTCACGCTGGGCGCGACCTACAGCTTCGGACGCGATGCATCGGCCACCGGCGGTCCGGCCGCCACCAACTGTGCCGGCGAAGTGGCCGGCAACAGCAAGGCCTGCCGCCAGGTTACGGGCTTGCTGGGTTACGACGGCAAGGGCTGGGGCGTGACGTCCTCCTATGACATCCTGTATGGCAATACCGGCGCCTCCGGTGGCCTCACCAGCAGTGACAACAGCGATCAGCGCATCACCTTGAACGGTTACTTCATGATCGGTGATGTCAAGATCGGCGGCGGCGTGGTCGATCGCCGTACCCGCGCAGCCAACAACACCAATACCGATTCCGATCTCTACTACCTGGGCGTGAGCTATCCGCTGACCACCGCACTGGTGCTGGATGCGCAGGTCTCGCGCCTGGACGTGAAGAACAGCCCGAACGATGTCACCCTCTCGGTGGCACGCCTGACCTACAACCTGTCCAAGCGTACGGCGCTCTACACTTCGCTGGGCTACATCAAGAACGGCGGTACGTCGGCCGTGGCCGTGGATGCCGGCGGGTCGGTGGGTGCGGGCAAGAACCAGCTGGGTGTGATGTCGGGCATTCGTCACACCTTCTGATCGTTGGTGGAAACGCAGTCTTGAGGAGGATGGCGCACCCGGATATCCGAGGGGTGCGCCGACATCCGCAGCATGGCAAAGGCAGGGTCTGTTTTTGTCTTCGGTCCGCCTCCCCGGTGGGGAGTGCGGACCTGTTTTTTACGGCAGCAGCACGGACAATTCCTGTGCGCCACGCAGCAGCACCGGCAGGATCTCTTCTTCCATCTGTGCCACCGACACGCGCGCGGCCTGTGCCCCCACGTTCAGTGCGGCCAGCACATTGCCGGAGGCACCGCGTACCGGTACGGCGATGGAGCGCAGGCCGACTTCCAGTTCTTCATCGATGACCGCATAGCCCTGCGCACGCACACCAGCCAGAATGTCGCGCAGACGCTTTTGCGACACCACGGTCTTGTCGGTCAGGGCGCGCAGCTTGACCTTCTCGAAGTAGGCCTTGAGCTGATCATCCGGCAGGTGCGCCAGCATGGCCCGGCCCAGCGAAGTGCAATAGGCGGGCAGGCGGCTGCCGGTATTGAGTGCCACCGACATCACGCGCGAAGTGGCCGAGCGAGCGACGTAGAGCACTTCATTGTCGTCCAGCACGGCCAGCGAGCAGGACTCGCCGAGCGTGCGGCTGATGTTGTTCAGGTAGGGCTGTGCAGAAACGGTCAGCGGGGTGGACGACAGATAGGAGTAGCCCAGCGTCAGGATCTTGGGGCGCAGCGAAAAATTGTTGACGTCCGAATCGGCATAGCCGAGTTGCTTCAGGGTATGCAGGCAGCGCCGCACGGCAGCGCGCGGGATGCCGGTCTTCTGGCTGATCTGGGCGATGGTCAGGCTGCGGCGCGAATCGCTGAAGGCACGGATCACCGCCAGGCCCCGGGCCAGCGAGGTCATGAAGCTGGGGTCGGTGAGGGCATCGATTTCCTCGGCGATGGTCAGCTCGCGTTCCGCCTCGGGCGCGCTGGCCGCCGGCTCCTGTTCCCGCGCCTTGCTGCGCCGGCTGGCGGCCGGGGCGGATTTGGGCAGCTTGGCGTCCTTGACGGCAGCGGTGCTCTTGGCGGCGGTCTTGCGGGTCTTGGCAGCAGGGGCGGTGGACATGGGCGCGAATGGACTCTCTGGTCGGTGGTTCAGGACGATGCATCAGCGGGACAGCTCGGATTTCCCGGCGTGCCTCAGTGCGTCAGGATTTTAACGTTTTGTGCGGCAAGCGAACACATCCTGCGGGTTTTTCTTGACGGCCGTCAAGCCGGATCGCTAAACTCTTTTTGTGCGAAAATCAAACATTAGTTCGGTGATCGAACATTTCGGTGCAGAAAACGTCACGCTGCAAATACCTCCGGAATGCCCGTCCACACCGGCAGAGACGAGTCCCAACCGCCTGGCTGAACGGCAAGAACAAGGTCAGCGAGGCAATCCGCAGGCGCAGCTGGAAGCGCCGCATCTACAGTGAGAGCAACGTGATCAATAAAATTTCTGACTCTTTGGAGCAGGCGGTCGCTGACATCCATGATGGTGCCACCATCATGATCGGTGGCTTCGGCAATGCCGGCATGCCCTCGGCCCTGATCGATGCGCTGATCGCCCAGGGCGCGCGTGACCTGACCATCGTCAACAACAACGCCGGCAATGGCGATACGGGTCTGGCGGCGCTGCTCAAGACCAAGCGCGTCAAGAAGATCATCTGTTCCTTCCCGCGCCAGACTGATTCCCACGTCTTCGATGCGCTCTACCGTGCCGGCGAAATCGAACTGGAACTGACCCCGCAAGGCAACCTGGCCGAGCGCATCCGCGCCGCCGGTGCCGGCATCGGCGGTTTCTTCAGCCCGACCGGCTACGGCACCATGCTGGCCGAAGGCAAGGAAACGCGCCTCATCGATGGCAAGCACTATGTGCTGGAGTCGCCCATCCATGCCGACTTCGCGCTCATCAAGGCGCTGCGCGGCGACCGCTGGGGCAACCTGGTGTATCGCAAGACGGCGCGCAACTTCGGGCCCATCATGGCCATGGCGGCCAAGGTCACCATTGCGCAAGTCACCGAGGTGGTGGAACTGGGCCAGCTCGATCCGGAAAACATCATCACGCCCGGCATCTTCGTGCAGCGGATCGTGCAAACCAAGGAGGCACAGCAATGAAGCGCTTTACCCGTGAAGAGATCGCCGCCCGCGTGGCGCAGGACATCCCCGAGGGCGCCTACGTGAACCTGGGTATCGGCCTGCCGACCAAGGTCGCCAACTACCTGCCGGCGGACAAGGAAATTTTCCTGCACAGCGAAAACGGCGTGCTGGGCATGGGCCCGGCCCCGGCCCCCGGCGAAGAAGACGAAGACCTCATCAATGCCGGCAAGCAGCCGGTGACGCTCCTGACCGGCGGTTCCTACTTCCATCACGCGGATTCGTTCTCGATGATGCGCGGCGGCCATCTGGACATCTGCGTGCTGGGTGCCTTCCAGGTCTCGGCCAAGGGCGACCTGGCCAACTGGCACACCGGCGCACCGGATGCCATCCCCGCCGTGGGCGGTGCGATGGACCTGGCCATCGGTGCCAAGCAAGTCTTCGTCATGATGGACCACCAGACCAAGACCGGCGAAAGCAAGCTGGTGGAGGCCTGCTCCTATCCGCTCACCGGCATCGGCTGCGTCAACCGCATCTACACCGACCTGGCCGTCATCGACGTGACCCCGCAAGGCCTGCAGGTGCGCGAGATTGTCGAGGGCCTGACCTTTGCGCAATTGCAGGAACTGACCGGCGCACCGCTGCGCCCGGCGGCCTGATTCCGTGACCCGTATCGTTATCGCTGTGAGGAATGCATGAAAGACGTATTTATCTGTGACGCCATCCGCACCCCCATCGGCCGCTATGGCGGCGCGCTCAAGGACGTGCGCGCTGATGACCTGGGCGCGGTGCCGCTGCGCGCGCTCATGGAGCGCAATCCGCAAGTGGACTGGAAGGCCGTCGATGACGTGATCTTTGGCTGCGCCAACCAGGCCGGTGAAGACAACCGCAACGTGGCACGCATGTCGCTGCTGCTGGCAGGCCTGCCGCAGGAAGTGCCGGGCAGCACCATCAACCGCCTGTGCGGCTCCGGCATGGATGCGCTGGGCACGGCCGCGCGCGCTATCAAGTCCGGTGAAACGCAGTTGATGATCGCCGGTGGCGTCGAATCGATGACCCGCGCCCCCTTCGTGATGGGCAAGGCTGACAGCGCCTTCTCGCGCCAGGCGGCGATCCAGGACACCACCATCGGCTGGCGTTTCGTCAATGCGCTGATGAAGCAGAAGTATGGCGTGGATGCCATGCCCGAGACCGCCGAGAATGTCGCCGTCGATTTCAAGGTCAGCCGCGAAGACCAGGATCAGTTCGCCGTACGCAGCCAGGCCAAGGCCGCCGCCGCACAAGCCAATGGCAACCTGGCGCAGGAAATCGTGCCGGTGGTGATCCCGCAGAAGAAGGGCGATCCCATCACCGTGACCCAGGATGAACATCCGCGTGCGACCAGCATGGAAGCGCTGGCCCGCCTGAAGGGCGTAGTCAGGCCGGATGGCACCGTCACGGCCGGCAATGCGTCCGGCGTCAACGATGGCGCCTGCGCCTTGCTGCTGGCCAGTGCCGATGCCGTCGAGAAGTACCAGCTCAAGCCGCGCGCCCGCATTCTGGGCATGGCCACGGCCGGTGTCGCACCGCGCATCATGGGCATGGGTCCGGCCCCGGCCAGCAAGAAAGTGCTGGCGCAACTGGGCATGACGATTGATCAGATGGACGTGATCGAACTCAACGAAGCCTTCGCCTCGCAAGGGCTGGCCGTGCTGCGCGAACTGGGCGTGGCCGATGATGACGCACGCGTCAATCCGAACGGCGGTGCCATCGCCCTCGGCCATCCGCTGGGCATGAGCGGTGCGCGCCTGGTGACCACTGCCACCTACCAGCTGGAACGCACCGGTGGCCGCTATGCGCTGTGCACCATGTGCATCGGCGTGGGGCAGGGTATCGCGATGGTGATCGAGCGCGTGTGATGCGCTCGGGATGGCGCGGCCGGGCAATCGTGTCGCGTCATCCATGAAGATCGCAAGGGTCTTCGTGAAAATTGATCAAGCATGAATTGAGGCAGGCGCAGCACAATAGAAAAATAATTTATATCGATTCCCAAGCGGCCAAAAAAACAGAGCCGCAGGCCAGAAGAGGAGACCAACCGCATCATGCATTCGCATCATGACTGCGCGCCGCGTTCGGCTGCGCCCGCTCGTCCTTGCCTGGGGAGGGTGCCATGCTAGGCAACTTCCTTGGCGTGCTCTTCGATGGCATTGCCTACGGTAGCCTCCTGTTTCTCATCAGCGTGGGCCTGTCGGTGACGATGGGGATGATGAACTTCATCAACCTCGCGCATGGTGCCTTCGCCATGCTGGGCGGCTATGTCTGCGTGACGCTGCTCAATCGCATCGGGGTTCCCTTTCTCGCGACCTTGCCACTGGCCTTCATCGCTGCCGCCATCGTCGGTCTGATCCTTGAGCGTTCCCTTTATCGCCGGCTCTACAAGGCCAGCCACCTGGACCAGGTGCTGTTTTCCATCGGCCTGACCTTCATGGCCGTGGCCGGGGCCACCTGGCAATGGGGACCGACCCAGCAGCCTGTGGTGCTGCCGGATTGGCTGCGCGGACAGGTCTCGCTGCTGGGGCTGGATGTCGGGGCGTATCGCGTTTTCCTGATCGGCGTGGTGGTGATCGTGACGGTGGCGCTGGGCCTCTTGATCGAGCGCACCCGCTTCGGTGCGCAGATCCGCGCCTCGGTCGACAACCAGGTGGCGGCAGCGGGGCTGGGCATCAACGTCAGCCGCGTGTTCAGCCTGACCTTCGCACTGGGGTCGGGTCTCGCCGGTCTCGGTGGCGGCCTGGGTATTGACGTGCTGGGATTGGACCCGACCTTCCCGGTCAAGTACATGGTCTACTTCCTGCTGGTGGTGGCCGTGGGCGGGGCCGGCACCATCAAGGGGCCGCTGCTGGCCGCGCTGATCCTGGGCGTGTTCGACGTCGCCGGAAAATATTATGTGCCGGAGATCGGCGCCTTCGTCATCTATGGCCTGATGGTGGTGTTGCTGATCCTGTTCCCGGCCGGACTGATGCGGAGGCGCGGATGAGCAGCACCAGCACTTCAACCCGAGCGGCCGCCAAGCCGGTCCTGCGCCTGCCCAATGATCGCTGGACTCCCTTGGAGATCCTCTTCTGGCTGCTGCCGGTGGCGGCCTATTTCCTCTTCCCCGATTACCTGGTGCTGATCAGCCAGATCATGATCGTGGGCCTGTTCGCCGTCTCGCTGGATCTGATCCTGGGCTATGCCGGCATCGTTTCGCTGGGGCATGCCGCCTTCTTTGGTCTGGGGGCCTACACGGCCGGGCTGCTGGCCGTGCATGGCTGGGGCGAGCCGATCACGGGGCTGTTGCTGGCCGCCATCGTGGCGGCCGTCGCCGGGTTCCTGGTGAGCTTCCTGGTGGTACGCGGAGCGGACCTCACGCGCCTGATGGTCACGCTGGGCATCGGCCTGATGCTGTTCGAGGCGGCCAACAAGGCGGCCTTCATCACCGGTGGTGTCGATGGCTTGTCCGGCATGGTGATGGGCAAGATCTTCGGTGTCTTCGAGTTCGACCTCAACGGACGCGTGGCCTATGGCTACAGTTTCGCGGTGCTGTTGCTGCTGTTCGTAGTGCTGCGGCGGATGGTGAATTCACCCTTCGGGCTGGGCTTGCGTGGCATCCGCGAAGGTGGCCGCCGCATGCCGGCCATCGGCGCCGATGTCAACCGCCGCCTCGTCGTCATCTTCACAGTGGCCGCTGCGGTGGCCGGTGTGGCCGGTGCCCTGCTGGCGCAGACCACGCAGTTCGTCGGGCTGGATGTGCTGGGTTTCCCGCGTTCGGCAGAGTTGCTCATCATCCTGGTGCTGGGCGGCACCGGCCGCCTCTATGGCGGACTGGTCGGCGCACTGGTCTACATGCTGGCGCAGGATTACCTGTCCGGACTCAATCCGGCCTACTGGCAATTCTGGATCGGCCTGCTGCTGATCGTGATCGTTCTGTTTGCACGCGGTGGCCTGCTCGGCGGGCTGGCGGTGCTGCGTGACAAGTTCTTCAAGGGAGGCCGCGCATGAGCCCGCATCCAGCCGATATCACCTTGCGCACTGAAGGCCTGAGCAAACGCTGGGGCAGCTTCGTGGCCAACAACGATATCTCGCTGACCTTCACACCCGGCGCGCGCCACGCCTTGATCGGTCCCAATGGCGCGGGCAAGACCACCTTCATCAATCTGCTCACGGGCGGCTTTGCGCCCAGCGGGGGCAAGGTATGGTTCGGTGGCGAGGACATCACCGCCTTGGCCCAGCATGAACGCGTCAAGCGCGGCATGACGCGCACCTTCCAGATCAATACGCTCTTTGCCGGGCTCACGGTGCTGGAGTCGGTGATCCTGGCGATCCAGGAGCGGCGCGGCCTGCAATACAAGTGGTACCAGACCGTGGCCAGCCAGACCGTGGTGGTGGACGAAGCCATGGCCTTGCTGGAGTCCCTCAAGCTGGGGCAGGAAGCCAACAGCATCACGCGCAGCCTGGCCTATGGCAAGCAGCGGCTGGTGGAGATTGCATTGGCACTGGCGACTCAGCCCAAGGTGCTGTTGCTGGACGAGCCAGCCGCCGGCATTCCTTCGGCGGAGAGCCGTGAACTCTTCGAAGTGATTGCGCAGCTGCCGCGTGAAGTGACCATCGTCTTCATCGAACATGACATGGGGCTGGTGTTCCGCTTCGCCGAGCGCATCACGGTGCTGGTCGGCGGCAAGGTACTGGTGGAAGGCACGCCGGCGGAGATTGCGGCTGACCAGCGCGTCAAGGAAGTCTATCTGGGGGAGGCCGAACATGCCTGAGCTGCTGGCACTGGACAAGGTGAGCGCCGGTTATGGCGACTCCATCGTCCTGGAAGACGTGTCCTTCTCGATGCAGGAAGGCGAGAGCCTGGCCCTGCTGGGGCGCAATGGCGTGGGCAAGACCAGTCTGTTGATCACCCTCATGGGACTGACGCGCCTGCATGGGGGCAGCATCCACTGGCGTGGCAGCAACATTGCGCGCGTGCCGACCCACAAGCGCGCGCACGCCGGGCTGGGCTGGGTGCCGCAGGAGCGTTTCATGTTTCCTTCGCTGTCGGTGGAGGAACACCTGACGGTGGTGGAGCGTGGCGGAAAATGGAACTTGCAGAAGATTTATTCGATTTTTCCCCGCCTGCATGAGCGCCGCCACAACATGGGCAACCAGCTCTCCGGGGGCGAGCAGCAGATGCTGGCCATTGCGCGCGCGTTGATGGTGAGCCCCAGCATCCTCTTGCTGGATGAACCGATGGAAGGGCTGGCCCCGATCATCGTGCAGGAACTGCTGAAGGTGATCCGCCGCCTGGTCAGTGAAGAAGGGATGTCGGTGATCGTGGTGGAGCAGCATGCACGCATGGCGCTGTCGTTGACGCAGCGGGCCATCGTGCTGGATCGCGGCCGCATCGTGCATGCCTCGGACAGCCAGAGCCTGCTGGACGATGGCGAGACACTCGATCGGCTGGTAGCAGTGGCCTAGCGTTCAGTCTTCCTGGCAATCCTGGTCGCGCAAGCGTGCGAGCGGCGCACGGCTCTGCGGATTGTTCTCATGCACCAGCTTGTCCAGCAGTAGCATGAACTGTTGCTGTTCGGCTTCATCGAGGGGCGCCAGGATGCGCTTGCGCAGGCGCTGCAGGCCGGGGATCAGTTCTTCCAGCAGGGCTTCGCCGGCCTGCGTGATGCGCAATGCGCGCTGGCGGCGGTTGTGCGGAATGACTTCGCGCACCAGCAATCCCTTTTCTTCCAGCCGTGCGCAGACCGTGGCCCCAGTGGAAGTGTCGATGGCGACCAGTCCCGACAAGCTCACCTGGTCGATGCCGGGATGGTTCGACAGCATGCGCAGGATGGCGTATTGCACCGGGGTAATGATGCCGCCGGTTTCGTCATGGAAGATCGACACCGAAATCTGCTGCGCCCGCCGCAACAGGTGGCCGGGGTGCTCGTAGAGATCGATGAGCTGGCTTTCGTCCTTGGGTGGCGTGGTCTCTGGCATGGCGGATGAGGTCGGATGCAATCAGGTAATGGATGAGCTGCAGGGTGATGACAGCGATGCGGCAGTGTACGGTCCGCAAGGTTTTCCCTCAATCAATTGATGCAACGCGCAACGAAAAAAGTCCGCCAGCGCGTTTACTTGCGCTGCGGATTGGCGGATACTTTTCTAACATTCAGTGTACTGAATATTAAAACAGATAAATGCGAGACCCGACAGGATCTGGATCAAGCCGCCTGCGGAAAAGAACAAGCTGGAGCAGTCCATCAAGAAGGGCACTGGCCTTGGAAGGCCAGTGCCGGTTGAGGAATTCACCCAAGGAGACCGTCATGTTCCCCAAGAATGCCTGGTACGTCGCTTGCACGCCCGACGAAATCGAAAGCAAGCCCCTGGGCCGCCAGATCTGCGGCGAGAAGATCGTGTTCTATCGTGGCGCCGAAGGCAAGGTCGCCGCCGTTGAGGATTTCTGTCCGCATCGCGGTGCGCCGCTGTCGCTGGGCTTCGTGCGGGAAGGGCAGCTGGTATGCGGCTATCACGGCCTGGAGATGGGCTGCGATGGGCATACGCGCAGCATGCCGGGCCAGCGCGTGCGCGGCTTCCCCTGCATTCGCAGCTTCCCTGTAGTGGAGCGTTACGGTTTCATCTGGGTGTGGCCCGGTGACAAGGAGCAGGCCGATCCGGCGCAGATCCATCATCTCGAATGGGCTGAGAATCCCGAGTGGGCCTATGGCGGTGGCTTGTATCACATCAACTGCGACTACCGCCTGATGATCGACAACCTCATGGACCTCACGCACGAGACTTATGTGCATGCCTCCAGCATCGGCCAGAAGGAGATTGACGAAGCGCCGGTCAATACGCGGGTGGAAGGAGAGCAGGTCATCACCAGCCGCTTCATGGAGAACATCATGCCGCCGCCGTTCTGGCGCATGGCCTTGCGAGGCAATGGATTGGCCGATGAGGTGCCGGTGGATCGCTGGCAGATCTGCCGCTTCTCGCCGCCCAGCCACGTGATGATTGAAGTGGGCGTGGCGCATGCAGGCAAGGGCGGTTACGAGGCCGGGCCGGAGCACAAGGCTTCCTCCATCGTGGTGGATTTCATCACGCCCGAGACCGAAACGTCGCACTGGTATTTCTGGGGCATGGCGCGTCATTTCCGTCCTGAGGACAAGGAGCTGACCAACACCATTCGCGAAGGGCAGGGCAAGATTTTCGGCGAGGACCGCGAGATGCTGGAGCTGCAGCAGGCCAATCTGCTGAAGTATCCCGAGCGCCGCCTGCTGGCGCTCAACATCGATGCCGGTGGGGTGCAGTCGCGCAAGGTGCTGGACAAGTGGCTGGCGCGCGAAGCCGAATCTGGCAAGGCTGCCGCGGCCTGAGGAGTGACGATGACGACATTGCAGGTCAAGGTCGCGGCGCGCCGCGAGGAAGCCGACGGCATCGTGGGACTGGAGCTGGTCTCGGTGGATGGTGCGCCCTTGCCGGGCTTCACTGCCGGTGCGCATATCGACGTGCATCTGCCGGGCGGTTTGCTGCGCCAGTATTCGCTGTGCAATGCGCCGCATGAGCAGCATCGCTACCAGATCGGTGTATTGCGCGATGCCAATTCGCGCGGTGGATCGGTGGCGGTGCATGAGGCGCTGAAGGTTGGTGATCTGCTCACCATCGGCGTGCCACGCAACCAGTTTGCATTGGTGCCGGCGCAGCACAGTCTGCTGCTGGCGGGTGGCATCGGTGTGACGCCCATTCTGTGCATGGCCGAGGCGCTGGCGGCCGCCGGAGCGTCTTTCGAGATGCATTATTGCGCCCGTTCGCCTGCACGCCAGGCGTTTCGCGAGCGCATTGCCGGGTCAGGATTTGCGGACCGCGTGGTGCATCACTATGACGATGGTGATGCCGCGCAGAAGCTTGATATGGAGGCCTTGCTGTCACAGGCTGATCCGGCGACCCATCTTTACGTCTGCGGTCCTGCCGGCTTCATCGCGCATGTGGTGGAGACTGCCCGTGCACGCGGCTGGCCGGAGTCGCAGGTTCATTTCGAATACTTTGGTGCGGCGCCGGTAACCGCCGATGGCAATGGCGCGTTTGACGTGAAGCTGGCCAGCAGCGGGCAGGTCTACACCATTCCCGCCGACCGCACGGTGATCCAGGTTTTGTGCGAACACGGTGTGGATGTGCCGGTGTCCTGCGAGCAGGGCATCTGCGGGACCTGTCTCACGCGTGTGCTGGAGGGTGAGCCTGATCATCGTGATCAGTACCTGACCGATGAGGAAAGGGCGGCCAATGATCAGTTCACGCCTTGCTGTTCCCGGGCTCGCAGTTCGTTGCTGGTGCTGGATCTGTAATGTTCTGAAGCAGTAGTGCCCTACGTCGTAAATCATTTATACAAATTAAAACGTGAGGAGACATGATGAGCGAGATGATCGATACCCGGCGCCGCCACCTGGTGCTGGCCGGAACTGCATTGGCTGCAGTGGGCATGCCCTTGGTCGCACGGGCAGCCGATGCACTGAAAGTCGGGCTGATCGTGCCGATGTCGGGACCGTTTGCTTCGACCGGGAGGCAGATCGAGGCAGCGGTAAAACTGTATCAGCAGAAGTTCGGCGACAGCGTGGCCGGGCGCAAGGTGGAGATCCTGTTGAAGGATGATGGCGGCGTTTCTCCGGATGTGACCAAGCGGCTGGCGCAGGAACTGGTGGCGCGGGACAAGGCGCAAGTCCTGATGGGTTTCGGGTTGACGCCCTTGGCGCTGGCGGCCGCGCCCATTGCGACGCAGGCCAAGGTGCCGATGATCGTGACGGCAGCGGCAACGTCGATCATTCCGCAGCGCTCGCCTTATATCGTGCGGACCGGCTTCACGCTGGCGCAGGTGACTTCGCCGCTGGCCTCTTGGGCTGCCAAGAACGGCATCAAGAGTGTGGTGACCTTCGTTTCCGATTACGGGCCGGGGCTGGATGCTGAGAAAGTATTCGTGAAGACTTTTTCCGAGGCCGGTGGCAAGGTCATGGAGAGCGTGCGTGTGCCCTTGCGCAATCCGGACTATGCGCCCTTCCTGCAGCGGGTGAAGGACGCCAAGCCGCAGGCTTTGTTCGTTTTTGTACCTTCCGGGGAAGGCGCTGCCGTGTTGAAGCAGTTCACCGAGCGGGGATTGGCGGCTGCCGGAATTCGATTGATTTGCACCGGCGATGTGCTCGATGATGACCTGATGGCGGGGATTGGTGCAGCTGCCAAGGATGTGGTGAGCAGTCACCACTATTCGGCTGCGCATCCCTCTGCGGCCAACAAGGAATATGTGGATGCCATGGCCAAGGCCAACAAGGGAATGCGCGCCAACTTCCATTCCGTAGGGGCCTATGACGGGATGCATCTGCTCTACGAATCGCTCAAGAAAACCGGGGGCGATGCGGACGGTGAGAAGCTGCTGGCTGCCATGAAAGGGATGAGCTGGGAGAGCGTGCGGGGGCCGGTTTCCATCGATGCTTCTACTCGCGATATCGTGCAGACGGTTTATATGCGTAAGGCTGAGTTGCGCGGGGCTGAGTTCTATAACGTGGAGTTTGATCAGGTGGAGAAGGTGCGGGATCCTGGGGTTTGATTGTCTTTGGTTTTGGCGTAGTCTGCACGGATTTCTTTCCTGCGCTCTAGCTTAATTCTTATCATTCTCCGGTCGGGAGAACGCGCCGGGAGCGGCCCGGCAGCCGCTCACTTTTCTTGTCTCGCCAAGAAAAGTAAGCAAAAGAAGGCGACCCCAAAGAGCCAGCCCTCCTTCGGAGGGTCCCCGTCGCAGCGAAGCGAAAAGTGGGAAGGATAGAGTCGCTTCGCTCCGACTATCCTTCTGATCCACTTTTCGCTCCGCTGCGACGGCTGGCTCTATGGGGACGGCAACCCCCACGGGCTCGCCTGCGGCATCGCCGCGTCTCCCACTCGCCTTCGGCTTTGGTCGGGGTTTGTACGCTTTTGCGACGAGTGTGGGTTTGCTGTTTGGGGTAGTCTGCACGGAAATCTTTCCTGCGCTCTAGCTTAATTATTTCCTCTCTCCGGGCGGAACGGAGCGCCGGGGGCGGCCCGGCAGCCGCTCACTTTTCTTGTCTCGCCAAGAAAAGTAAGCAAAAGAAGGCGACCCCAAAGAGCCAGCCCTCCTTCGGAGGGGCCCCGCCGCAGCGGAGCGAAAAGTGGGAAGGATAGAGTCGCTTCGCTCCGGCTATCCTTCTGATCCACTTTTCGCTCCGCTGCGACGGCTGGCTCTATGGGGACGGCAACCCCCACGGGCTCGCCTTCGGCCTCGCCGTGTCTCCTACTCGTCTTCGGCTTTGGTTGAGGGTTGTACGCTTTTGCGACGGGTTTGGGTTTGCTGTTTGGGGTAGTCTGCACGGAAATCTTTCCTGCGCTCTAGCTTAATTATTTCCACTCTCCGGGCGGAACGGAGCGCCGGGGGGGGCCCGGCAGCCGCTCACTTTTCTTGTCTCGCCAAGAAAAGTAAGCAAAAGAAGGCGACCCCAAAGAGCCAGCCCTCCTTCGGAGGGTCCCCGTCGCAGCGAAGCGAAAAGTGGGAAGGATAGAGTCGCTTCGCTCCGACTATCCTTCTGATCCACTTTTCGCTTCGCTGCGGCGGCTGGCTCTATGGGGACGGCCCCCCACGGGCTCGCCTTCGGCCTCGCCTCGTCTCCTAATCGCATTCCGCTTTGACTTGTTCTTTCCTTTTTATTTTTGAGTTGAGTGCGTGTAGCGGTGGACCTGATGTGCAGATTAACTACCAGGTAGGCAGTGCTCTGTGCTCAATGGTTCGGAACTGGAAGTGGTGGATCACGATAGGTCTCATCAATTGCAATGTGATTCTTTTTGAGTTCCTCTTCTTTGATCTTCCGTATTCCTTGAAGTTTGACCAGTACTTCAGGTAATTCAGCCTGCCATTGCAGGCGCTTGTTCGGACCTACAACACCCCGCCAATGCTCATTTGTTGCTTGCAAAGAGTATTCCACGAAATATGCGCCGGGCTTGTTGACGTCAAGTCGGGAAGGATCTGGCGTGATGCTGATATCCATATAGGCGTCAGTAGTGAAAAGACTCCAGGTGGTCCGCGTTCTCAACCCGATCCACTCATCCAGCGACAGTACGTAGTCGGGGTCGAGCGAGTAGACCGACGCTTTCGTCTTGCGATATGTCAAAGCATCCTTGCCAGCCAGTCGTGGTTCACTTGGCCCGATGGCCCGGGACCAGCCTGCTTGGCGCAGTGCTCTCAGAATGCCGAAGAAACGTAGTCTGGCTTCATCGTGCTCAATGAGATCGTCAGTTGCCATTCCTGCGTTGATATCCCAGTTGATAATCTTCTCATCGGGGAAATAGGAGTCGTCGTTACCTTTCGCACTTAGTACGTATGGCAAGTTGACACTATGCGGCCCGGTGCCGATCACCAAATTCCCATAAGCTGGCGACCGCCATCTTATCGTGTAGAAATTTAGTCCTGATGGGTGTTTCAATACCTCTAATCGGCCCGAATATTTTTTGCTTAATTCATCAGGAGATTGGTTGACGTGGATCTCGATTCGATCACTCATTTCTGTTTTTTCTCCTGGCTGTCGACTGTCACACCCGGTCAATACCGCACCGGGAATTAGCGCAAGTAGTGCTAAGGAAATAATTTTTTGAAAATGGAATTTCACGATGTTTCCAGAATCCTTAAGGTATTATTTCCGGGATATAGGGCTGATCTGATGAACGGTCCATCTCTACCCATGCAGCGATGGCATACAGCTCCTGCTCCATATAGCTCAGTCGATTGTTCATGAGCGAGTGAAAGAGCTTTGCCGCCTCAGTGATCCATGCCATTCGACTGGAGAATTTTTCAAGTTGTGTTTCTCGTGGAGCTACTGATTTCAGTTGCGCATCTTTCGTGTCACAAGCGCTTGTGAATGCCAACTGAAGTTCTGGAGAGACCATGTTGATAACAGGTAAACGCTGACCTTGAACCCAGTTTGAGAAGCATGGATCGTCATAAATCAGGGGTTGCAGGATGACACCTTGCTCGTGGTTTGCGATGGCAAGCAAATGTTGCAGCTGGAGTTTTGTCCGCTCAAGATCATCGTTGCTGGTCTCAATCTCTTTGCTCAAGGAGAAGGCCTGAACGATATATTCATGCTCATGCATGTTTCTGATCTTGGGTAGTGCCTCATCCTTCCAGGGATAGTGCGCCATCTGGTCTCTGACCGGCTTCACATATTTGGAGGCGTCTCGTTGAACAACGCAGACATCAAAGCTGGCACCAAATCTGGTGTAATACCAATGCCAGCCGCTGATATCGAAGAACAACCACATATTACCTTTGGCAAGTCCCTCATGTACCGTGCTCACAATTGGATTGTTGACCCGAGGATCGTCCAATGAGCAGGCCACCGTCTTGCTCGCAAAGGCACCGAGTGCCATCCAGTAGAATCTACCTTTCTTGTTCGTATCGCCGTACTTGTCGGTTTCCAGATAGATCTGCGCATAGGTCGCTGCAATTCTTCGCGCCCGGTCGCTGGATGAGAAGACGAATGAGCCTGAATAGCGCCCTTTTTTCACGCAAAGGCGTTCGGTACTCATCTGCTGAATCATCGACCACATGACGTTGCAGTCCAGATGTAATTCTTTAGACGATTTTTCTGTCGTATTGGTGGTCGATATCGTATTCCAAGGGCTGTCCGGCACCGACTTCTCCCGCTAAAAATTTGATGGATTTTTAATGTAGTAGAGCAAGACATGTTTCTCCCTTTTAGGTTCCTCGAAAGTCTGGAAAGGCCAAATCATGTTGTTGACAATTGACCGGTGGAACGCCACTTGGACGGGACTGGGGCTTGCATGCCCTGACACCCAATTATTCACGACCTTAGAAGGCCACTACAGGGAACCGCATCGTCACTACCATTCGCTTCAGCACCTCGAAGAGTGCTTCGCAAAGTGGGAAGAGCTGCACGCCGAATCCTCCCATCCTGGCGAAGTTGAACTGGCACTCTGGTTTCATGACGTCATCTACGACGTCAAACGTCATGACAACGAAGAGAAGAGCGCTGATTGGGCTAGGGGTTGTCTGGTGGATGCGGGCGCATCGGAAGAGATTACGCAGCGCGTGCACGCACTGGTGATGGCAACCCGGCACCATCAGCCCAGCGTGGAGGGTGACGCGTCGTTATTGGTGGATGTGGACTTGTCGATATTGGCCGCGCCACTGGATCGTTTCGAAGAATACGAACGGCAGATTCGTGCGGAATATGACTATGTTCCGCTATCGTTGTTCATGCAAGAGCGGAAGAAGATTCTGCAAGGTTTCCTGAATCGTCCGAGGATATACAGGACAAAGACATTTTTCGAAAGATACGAGGCAACAGCGAGAAAGAATTTGGAGAGGGCGCTCGAAGGACTATAGCGAGAAAGTCCGAAGCCGAAGGCGAGCAGTGTCCGTCGCGATGCCGAAGGCGAGCCGGGCAGGCTGTCCGCATCTGCGCCGCCGCTTCAGTAACCAATAAAACGGATCAGAAAAATAATCGGAGCGAAGCGACTTTATTTTTCCCGTTTTATTGGTTACTGAAGCGGGGACCCTCCGAAGGAGGGCGGCGGAGTTGCGGTCGCCTTCTTTTGCTTACTTTTCTTGGCGAGACAAGAAAAGTGAGCGGCTGCCGGGCCGCCCCCGGCGCGTCCTTCCGACCGGAGAGAGAAAATAATTAAGCTAGAGCGCAGGAAAGCAATCCGTGCAGACTACGCCTCGAACCCAAAATCATCAAAGCCCGCCAATAAACCCAGAAACAAGCTCAGCAAACACAACAGGCTGCTCAACAGCACTAACGTGAGACGCCTCGGCAATGATTTCCAAGCGAGCATCAGCAAGACCGTCAACAAGGGCCTGAGCCATGGCAACCGGCGTCCCCTGATCCAGCTCCCCTGCGATCACCAGCGTAGGGACAAGAATGGCCCCCAACCGGGAAGAAGTATCGACAGTCCCGACAGCATGACAGCACCCCACATATCCCACCGCATCGGTAGTGACCAGCCGATGACGATAGCGCGCCACGGTAGCCGCCTGAGCCGAACGGAACCCCTCATGGAAATACCGCCCCATGACCGCATCCGCAATCACCTCGATCCCTTGATCCCGCACGGTAGCAATGCGCTGCTGCCAAACCTCGCGCGCCGCCTCCGGATAGGCGGAGGTAGTGTTGGCCAGCACCAGTGCCCGCACCAGCCCCGGATGGCGCAAGGCCAGCTCCTGCCCCACCATGCCCCCCATGGACAAGCCCACCCACACCACCGGCCCGGTATCCAGCTCCCGCAACAAGCGCGCTGCATCATCAGCCAGGTCCGCCATGCTGTAGAGCCCGTCGATCTTCTCGGAACTGCCATGCCCGCGATGATCGTAAGTGATCACCCGACAATCGGCCGCCAGCAGATTGGCCAGGCCATCCCACATCATCAGGTCGGTCCCCAGCGCATGCGACAACACCACCGTATGCCGCGGCGCCTTGCCATTGCGCGGCTCCCGCAAGGTGTAATGCAACGCCGGTGAAGAAGAAGTGCGTCCCTCACGCCCCACCCCCGGATGCACGCTGGTAGCGGGCGCCTGCGGCACCACCGCGTAACCGATCTGCTCGCCTACTTCACGCAAGATTTTCTGCGCATGCGTGAACGCCGTATTGCCCGCCGGCACACCCGCATAAACCGAAGCCTGAATCATCACTTCCTTCATCTCATCCGGCGTCAACCGCGTAGCCGGATCGGCAGTCAGCCCGGCGCGCACGTGCAGTTCAAATTCTTCCCAGCGTCCCAGCGCAATGGTGATGGCCAACACGATGATGCGCCGGGTCTTGTGGTCCAGCCCGGGACGGCCCCAGATTTCATTCCAGGCAAAGCGCGTGATCAGGTTCTGGAAATCGGCATTGAAATTGGTGGCGTTGGCCACCGAACGGTCAACCCATTGGTCGCCCAGCACACTGCGGCGATTGCGCATGCCGCGCTCGAAATCATGGTCCAGCGGATCGTAGCTCATGAGGTGTTCTCTTTTGTCTCGTGATGTGGAGGATGGTGGAGAAATCAGTGGTTCAGCGCGCCAGCATCGTGCGCATATTTTCAAGCTGCCCTTCAGCAATGCGGCGCGCAGGCCGCGTCGCCTGCACCGGATCGAACAGCCCGCGCAACATGGCCAGGTCGATCTCCTTGCCCAGCTGCGCATCGGCCTGTACGGCATCGACCAGCACATCGACCAGTTGCGCGCCATCGGCCACGGCCTTGCGCGTGAGCTGCTCCAGCAGACTGTGCGCACGCGGACGGCCGATCACGCCCGCCAGTGCAATTGATGCGGATTCGGCAAACACCAATCCCTGCAGCGCATCGATATTGCGCAACATGCGCGCGTCATCGATGACCAGTGCGGCAAACGCATCATTGAGCGCCCGCAAGGCCCCGTGCACGCCCAGGAACAAGCCCGGCCATTCGGCCAGTTCGGCCTGCCAGTTGCCCAGCCCCCGTTCGTGCTGCTGCGACATCGCCGCCAGCAGCGCAGCGGCCTGTTGCGGCGCACGGGTGGCAGCAGCCAGGGCGATCATAGACGACACCGGGTTGCGCTTGTGCGGCATCGCCGATGATCCGCCACGGCCATTGCCGGAAGGCTCGGCCAGCTCGGCGATTTCACCCTGCGCCATCAGCGACAGGTCGGTCGCGATCTTGCCCAGGCTGCCGGCCAGCACGGCCATCTCGGTACCCAGGCGTATCCATTCGTCGCGCTGGGTATGCCACGCCGCATCGGGTATCATCAAGTCGAGCGCAGCAGCCATGCGTGCGGCCACGGCCGGCCCCTTCTCGCCCAGCACGGCCAGCGTGCCTACTGCGCCGCCCAGTTGCAGCTGCAAGGCGCGTTCGGACAGCACCTGCAGTTGCGCACGCGAGCGCAGCAGCGGCGCGGCCCAGTTGCAGAACTTCAAGCCCAGGCTGGTGACCTGCGCCGGCTGCATCAGCGTGCGCGCCAGGACCGGCGTATCGAGATGGGATTGCGACAGGTCCAGCAAGCGATACGCCAGCTGGTCCAGTTCGCCATCGACCAGCCGCAGGGCCTCACGCGTGACCAGCACCATGGCCGTATCCAGCACGTCCTGGCTGGTGCTGCCCCAGTGCACGTGGGTGGCGGCTTCTTCGCTGTAGAGGGCGACCGTGCGCTGCAATTCCTTGACCAGCGGAATGGCCAGTGCACCGGCACGGCGGCCGGCGACGATCAAGGCATTGATGTCGTAGAGCGGGGCGCGGCATACGCTGGCGATGGCACGCGCAGCGGCCTCGGGGATGATGCCCTCGGCGGCTTCGGCCTCGGCCAGGACTTGCTCGAAACGCAGCATGGCTTGTACCACCGCCTGGTCGTCGAACACCGCAATCATGTCGGATGTGGTGAGGAAGCTGTCGAAGATCGAAACGCTCATGAAGTCTCCATTGCTTGCCCACACGGCGCGATCAACGCAAACGGGATCCGGCAGGCCAAAGCCTGCGGATCCCCAAGCGCGTCACGCCGTAACGGGCGTTCAGGTGTAGTCGAAGAATACCGTCTCGCTCGCGCCCTGCATGTGAATATTCCACAGGTAGCTGCCATCGGCTTGCTTGCGGGCGATCAGGGTGTGGCGGCGGTCAGCCGGGACCTGCTCCAGCAGTGCCGATTGCGCCAGCGCCGGATCATCTTCCAGGAAGACGGCCGTGAACTGGTGCTTGACCAGGCCGCGCGCAAACACGGTCACGTAAGCCACCGGCTTGCCGGCCGGCGCCTGCGGCTGCGAAATCGAAAATGTGAACCCACCCTCTTCATTGGTGGGCACGCGGCGATATCCGGGAATGGCATGTGAAGTTTCCGCCGCAGCGCTGCCCGGCAGCCAGGCTTCGGCCCAGGCGTCATTGATGGGGACGCCGTCGCCGTCGATGATGGCGCCCTTGATCTTGACCTGCGGCGCGCTGCTCTCCACGCGCGAAGTCAGTTCCACGGCCCAGGCCCAGGCTTCGTGCGGGAAGGGGCCGATGGTTTGCGAAGTGGTGATGTTGCTCATGTGGTCTCCTGCCTTGTGTTCAGATGCCCATGGGCGTGGCGTTGCGGCCGCGCAGGACGATGTCGAATTCATAGCCCAGCATCTTGTCATCCACCGTCTCCTCCAGCGAGAAGCGCGAAATCAGGCGCTGGCGGGCGGCTTCGTCAGGGATGCTCTGGAAGATCGGGTCATAGGCGAACAGCGGATCATTGGGGAAGTACATCTGCGTCACCAGGCGCTGCGCATAGACGTTGCCGAACAGCGAAAAGTGAATGTGCGCCGGACGCCAGGCCTTGTGGTGATTGCCCCAGGGATACGGACCCGGCTTGATCGAGACGAAGCGATAGCGGCCATTGTCATCGGTGAGCATCTTGCCGAAGCCGGTGAAGTTTGGGTCCAGCGGCGCATCGTGCTGGTCCTTCTTGTGGAAGTAGCGGCCGGCGGCATTGCACTGCCAGACTTCCAGCAGCGAATTGCGCACCGGCTTGCCGTCTTCATCGAGCACCCGGCCGGTGACGACGATCTTCTCGCCCAGCGGTTCGCCCTTGCCCTGCTTGGTGAGATCCATGTCGTGCGGCAGGATCAGCTTGGGCGAGGCGAACAGGTTGGTGTTGGTGGCGGTCTCGTCGCGTACGCGCAGCGGCGCTTGCGTGGGGCCGCGCTTGGCGGTGGACTTGTACGGGGGATAGATCAGTTCCGGATAGACACCGGGTTCGATGGCATCGAATTGCATGAGGTCTCCTCAGGTCGACGGGGTGAATGCGGCGTCCTCTTCGGATTCCTTGCCTGCCGGAATGGGCGAATGGCGCGCCGTGCTTGGGTGTGGACAGATAGTAGGCAAGCCGATCCCCGCTCTCAAGGCCAACGCAGCGCAGCATATCCGCCCTGCGCCCGCTTTGTGCGAGAATCGCACAAATGGCCGATTTTCTGCAGCGAACGGAAAACGGTGCGCATCAGCTTGTTTTATCCACAGGGCAGGGAAGCATGCAGCTAGAACACATCGAGGAAGCAGGAGAGGGCGCAGACGGCCCCCTCAAGCGTGACCTGGTCGCCGGGCTGGAAAAGGGCCTGCAGGTGATCGAAGCGTTTGATCAGGAGCGCTCGCGTCTGACCATCGCCGAGGTGGCGCAACTGACGGGCCTGACCCGCGCCGCCGCGCGCCGCTATCTCATCACGCTCACGCACCTGGGCTACATGCGGCACGACAACAAGACCTTCTCGCTCACCCCCATGGTGCTGCGGCTGGGCCAGTCCTACCTGCATTCGGCGCGGCTGCCGCGCATCGTGCAGCCGCTGCTGTACCGGCTGGCCTATTCGCTGGGCGAGGCGGCTTCCTGCGGAGTGCTCGATCACGACCAGCTGGTATGCGTGGCGGCGGTGAGCGCGGGGCAACTGGTGTCGACCACCTTGCAGCCCGGCACGCGGGTACCGGCCTACTGCACCGCCAATGGCCGCATCCTGCTGGCCAACCTGCCGCCGGCGCAGCTCGATGCCATCTTGGCGCGCGCCCAGCCGGAGGCCATCACGGCCCACACCATCACCGACGTCGAACGATTGGGACTGGAAATCGCGCGCGCCCGCGCACAGGGTTATGCGCTGGTGGACCAGGAACTGGAACTGGGCTTGCGGACCATGGCCGTGCCGGTGCGGAACTTCCGTGGCGAGGTGGTGGCGGCGATGAACATCAGCGTGCATGCGGCCCGCATGAAACTGGAAGACATGGTGGAACGCTGCCTGCCGGCCATGTTGAAGATCCAGGTGGAGCTGGGAGCGCTGCTGTGAGGGGTGGCTGAGTTTCGAAGATGGCGCTGTCATTTTTGTTTTTGCGCCAACTCCGGTGATGCTTCGATACGGCCCTGCGGGCCTACTCAGCCCGAACGGGGGGAGGGTGTGACAAGGGAATACCTGCTTTCACCTCCCCTGTCGGGTCGATGTTTCACAACCCGTTCGACCTGAGTAGCGGCGAAGCCGCGTATCGAAGGCGCGCCGGCGGTTCCTCAGACCCAGATGTTTTATTCCTCCACATGCGTGCGCCGATATTCCTTGGGCGTCACCCCCATGTGCCGCTTGAAGAGCCGGCTGAAATACGCCGGATCCTGAAAGCCCAGTTCATAGGCAATCGTCGAGATGCCTGAGGGCACATAGGTCAGCTTGCGGCAAGCCTCCAGGATCAATCGCTGCTGCGCCAGGTCGAAGGCCGAATGCCCGGCCAGCTTCAGGCACAGGCGATTGAGGCGGCTGGGCGTGATGCGCAGCTTGTCGGCATAGACCGCCACCTGCCACTGCTCCTTGAAATGCTGCTCCACCAGCGCGCGAAAACGGCTGAACAATTCAAAGTCGCCGCGTCCGGACAATTCCGCCGAGCGATGATCCGCTTCCAGCCGCACCAGCAAGAGCATGACGCTGCGCGCCAGCCATTCCAGCATCAGTGTGTGGCCGGTGCGCGGTGCGGCCGATTCGGCAATCAACAGACGCAGCAGCGTCTCCATGCGCTCGCGCAGTTCCGGTACGCGCCCCAGTTCGATGGCCATCGGGCGCAGGAACAAGGGCGAAAACAATTCGCCATGCCCCTCGCTGCCGCCAGCCGAAAACACCACGTGCGGATCCACCGTCAGCACGAATCCCACAGCCTGTTCCGAGAAATCGAAACCATGTACCAGGGACGGATGGATGGTGATGACCACCGGACCATCGACTTCCCAGACCTCTTCCTCCATCAAGGCACTGACGTGTCCGGACATTAAAAAAAGTACCTGAAAAAGTCCGGCATGGGTGTGCGGTGCAATATGCCAGTCATGCACGCGGCTGCGCGTCTCGATCAGTTCGATGTGCACCGACTCCGCATCTTCCGGCCGGGAAGCCTCTCCATACAAGGAGAATTGGGGTACGTCGCTGGTGCGGGGTTTGCTTCGGGGCAAGGGCATAGGGTCTCCATCCTGTGCGTTGCGAGGGGGTGGCATGGTTGTGCTCTGTAAAAATAGTACAAGTATTTGGCGGGATCATCCATTTTTTATCCGAACACCACCGTCTAAGATTCTTCTCACACCAAGAACAAGAACAGATCAATTGCCACCCGCTTCGGGCTCGCGCCATTGCGCGCCGGGAACGAAAACGGTGCCTGACCTTTACACGGAGACCTCCATCATGCGTACCCAAGTCGCCATCATCGGCGCCGGCCCGGCCGGTTTGTTGCTGTCCCACCTGCTGCACCTGAAGGGCATCGAATCGGTCGTGCTGGAAACCCGCACCCGCGAAGACATCGAATCCACCATCCGTGCCGGCGTGCTGGAGCAAGGCACCATGGACATCCTCAACGAGACCGGCGTGGGCGAGCGCATGAAGCGCGAAGGCGCGCTGCATCACGGCATCGAGCTGGCCTTCGGTGGCCGCCGCCATCGCATCGACCTCACCGAACTGACCGGCAAGGCCATCACCGTCTATGCCCAGCACGAAGTGATCAAGGACCTGGTGGCCGCACGCCTGGCCGCGCAAGGGCAATTGCTGTTCGGTGTGAGCGGCACCAGCATCGAAGGCGTCGAGACCAGCAAGCCGCGCGTGCGCTTCATGCACGAGGGCGAGCAGCATACGCTGGAGGCGGATTTCATCGCCGGTTGCGACGGCTTCCATGGCGTCTCGCGTCCTGCCATTCCGGAAAGCCGCCGCCAGGATTACCAGCGCATCTATCCCTTCGGCTGGTTCGGCGTGCTGGTGGAAGCGCCGCCGTCCTCGGACGAACTGATCTATGCCCAGCATGATCGCGGCTTCGTGCTCATCAGTACCCGTTCGCCAACTGTGCAGCGCATGTACTTCCAGTGCGATCCCAAGGACAGCGTGGACAACTGGAGCGACGACCGCATCTGGAATGAATTCCATACCCGCCTGGAAAACGGCGACGGCTGGCGCGTCAAGGAAGGCAAGATCTTCCAGAAGGGCATCATCGGCATGCGCAGTTTCGTCTCTACACCGATGCAGCATGGCCGCCTGTTCCTGGCCGGGGATGCCGCGCACATCGTGCCGCCCACTGGCGCGAAGGGTTTGAACCTGGCGGTGGGTGACGTGAAACGCCTGGCCCAGGGCATCGAGGATTTCTATCGCAGTGCCAGCGAGGAAGGTCTCGCGTCCTACACCGAGCAAGCCTTGAAGCGCATCTGGCGTGCCGAGTATTTCTCGTGGTGGATGACCAGCATGCTGCATACCTTCGACGATGCCTCGCCTTTCCAGCGCCAGATCCAGCGCGCCGAACTGGAGAACGTGGTCAACTCGCGCGCGCTGTCGACGGCGCTGGCGGAGAACTACGTCGGCGCATTCTGATTCGCCGGGGCGACCATGCTGCCACGCTAGGGCCTGCCCGGTGCATGCGCCAGGCCCTACAATGGCGCCATGAACTTCCACCTGAACTTGCCTGAACTCCACTCCCTGATCTGGGACGAACTGCGTCGCGGTGCCAGCCCGACGCGCTCGCCGTTTACCATCTGGCAACTGGCCACGCTGGGCCTGGATGGCACGCCCCAGTTGCGTTCCATCGTCCTGCGCGAGGCGGATGCGACTGCCGGGTCGCTGTGCTTTCACACCGATCTGCGCTCTCCCAAACTGGCCGAGATTCGTGCAGACGGGCGGGTGGCCATGCTGGCGGTGGACCTCGAGCGCCATCTGCAACTGCGCGTCAACGGCGTGGCTCAGGTGGTGCAGGATGCGGCCCGCGTGCGCGCCATGTGGACGGGGGCCCGGCCACACACGTTGATCCTGTACAAGACACCGCATGCCCCCGGCACGCCTGTTGCGCAACCGGAAGACGCTCACGTGCAGCCGCACGTCAGCAGCGATGGTGTCGAGAATTTTGCGCTGGTGGAAGTGCGGCTGGAGCGCATCGAATGGCTGGACCTGACGCCGGACCAGCATCGCCGCGCCCGCTTCGCGCGCGGGCAGGATCAATGGCAGGGGCAGTGGATCGCGCCGTGAGGCGAGCGCGACTCAGGCCAGCGCTGGATAGGTGAACGCGAGGAAGTGCACCGCATTGAGCGTGAAATGCAGCAGGATCGGTGCCTCGATCCGTCCGCTGCGCTGGAACACCCACGCATAGCCGAGGCCGGCCAGACCGGCAATCGCCGCATAGGTCATGCCGCCCCCGAGATGCGCGGCACCGAAGAGCAGTGCCGACGCCGTCAGCGCCAGTCCGCTACCGCCACGCATCCCCTGCAAGGCGGACTGCAGACGCTGCTGGATCACGCCACGGAAAAAGGCTTCCTCGGCCACCACGGTCAACAGGAGGTTGATGGCCAGGAACTCTACCGTGAAGCCAGGCCACTTCAGTGCCGGTTTGACCAGACCCGTCAAACAGCCAACGCCCATCACCAGCACGATCGTCGCGATGCCCGGCAGCAGCGTCCTGGCGATGCTCTCGCGCCATTCCCGCCACGCATGGCAGCGGGGCGCCAGCAGCGCCAGCAACAGCAGTCCGGCACTCCCTTTGTCGAGATTGGCGAACAGCATGAAGGGCCGCGCATCCGCAGTGATGGCCGCTGACGGGATCACCAGCACATTGTGGAAACCGGGCCAGCGATGCAAGGCCAGCAGCAGCGCGAGCAACAGTGTGAACGCCAGCAGACTGCGGCGTTGCCATGCGTGTGGCGCATGGGTCGTGCCCCGGGCAGCGTAGCCCAACAGGACGATGCCCGCGACGGCGATGGCATCGAGTTGGCCGTCATGCAGTCCCAGCGCGAGGGCCAGCCCCAGCAGCGGCAGCCACGGCGGGAGGGATCGGCCAGCAGGCAAGGGCAGAGCGGGCAACCAGACGCTGCAGATCGCCAGCATCAAGAGGAGAGCGGAAGGCATCGGATAAAAAGGCGGAACGCGACGAAGCCCGTGTTTTAACATGACGGCCATCGAGACTGCCAGAGGTTCTGATGACGATGCGCAATTTCGGTCAGGATTTGTGGTGCGCTTTCTTGCACAGTACGTCCCGTGAACCGAGGATCCGATGAACGACGACCGCAAAACCAGCAGCCAGGCCCGCTATCAAGCCCGATTCGAGCGCGTGCTCGACCATATCGAGGCGCATCTCCATACGCCCCTGGAGATGGAGCAGCTGGCGGCCGTCGCGCATTTTTCGCGGTTCCATTTCCAGCGGCAATTTGCCGATTTCACCGGCGTCGGGGTGGCGCGTTACATCCTGCTGATGCGCCTGAAGCATGCCAGCCTGCAACTGGCCTTCCAGCCGCAGCGGCGCATCATCGACATCGCCCTCGACGCCGGTTTCGAAAATCCGGAATCGTTTACGCGCGCTTTCAGGAGTGCCTTCGGCCAGTCGCCCTCGCAGTTCCGGCGCACACCCGACTGGCCCTCCTGGAACGAGCGTTTCGTGTTCCGCATCCCTGAAAGGAAAGTGGACGTGCAAGTCGAGATCGTCAACGTCGAATCCATCCGCATCGCCATGCTCACGCATCGCGGTCCCGTCAATCAGCTCAATGGCACCGTCGGGCAGTTCATCGACTGGCGCAAGGCCACGGGCCTGTCACCGGTGGAGCGCTGCCGTACCTTCGGTCTGGCCTGGGACAATCCCGATACCACACCCCCGGAGCAATTCCGCTTCGGCATCTGCGGCGAGGTGGAGGGGGACGTGCCGGACAATCCGCAAGGCGTGGAGGCCTTCCTGATTCCCGGCGGGCGCTGCGCGCGCGTACGGCATGCAGGCGCGCATGACCGGCTGGGCGAGAGCATCTATCCGCTGTATCGCCAGTGGCTGCCGGAGAGCGGCGAGGAACTGCGGGATTTCCCGCTGTACTTCCACTACCTCAACCTGCTGCCCGATACGCCGCCGGGCGAGCTGCTGACGGATATCTACCTGCCCTTGAAATAGGGCCGCTCAAAAAACGGGAAGAAACTTCACGCCACCAGGGCGCGCGAAAAGTGCGCCATCTGGTGCGTGGGCACCAGCAGCGGGACGAAGGAAGCTTCGTTCACAGCGAGCCAATAGGACAGGTGCGGGCTGGCATCGAAGCCATAGTTGCTGCCGTCGAGCTGCCAGAAGCGCGGGATCGCCAGCGCGGGGCGGACGCGATGCTTGAGCTGGTCCAGGCTGGCCAGGCGCGCAGCGCACGGCTGGAAGGGTGCCAGCGCCGCTGCTTCTCCGCTGGCTGCGAAAGCTGCCGTGGCGAACCACTCCAGTACCTTGCGCGGACTGGCGTTGAGGCTCGCCCAGTCCTGCATGGCATCGGAACGCCCGGTGATGATGCGGGTGCAGCTGCTGACATACAGCTCGACCTTGCCCAGCAAGGCAGTGGGGACAGGAACTCGGACTTTGGCAAACGGCAGCATCGGCGGGGGGCTTCCTTGGTGCGGAGATGGGCGGATCCGGGTGGAGCGGATCATTGAGGTTGTCACTGTAGCCATCCTGTGCGGAGCTGGCGATCGGGGAAATCCTGACGGCGCGTCAGCCAGCAGATTGGCGGCGGTCAGGAATTTCCCGATGCCGCCGAGGTCAGCACTCCTGTAAAACGTTTGGTGTAGCCATTCCATGGCTTGTGCACTTCTTACAGGACTGTCCCCCGCAGCATGAGCTTTCCCAGCATCATCATGATCGACCCCAGCCAGGAGGCCGCTGAACTGGCGCGCTTCGCCTTGTGGCGTGCCGGGTTGCATTGCGCCTTCCGTGCGTGTCCTGACCTGGCCACGGCGCGTCGCTGCCTGCTGCAGGGACGCCGCCAGGGCGATGACATTGCGCCCAGCCTGATCCTGCTGGAGTCCGACATGGAATGCGGCGAGGGCCTGCAGCTGCTGCGCGAGTTGCGTGCCAGCAAGCATCTGGCTGATGCGCCGGTGGTGGTCTTCCCTTCCTACGAAACCGAGGGCGAGCGCGAGGCGCTGGCCGCCGGCGCGACCGAATACCTGCCCAAGCCGGTCGATGGCGAACACTATGCGCAGTGTGTGGTGGAGATGGTGGAGCGCTGGTGCGATGTCAGCGAGGCCGCGGCACCGTTGTCCGCAGACGTGATGCGCGATGCGCTGGCCGGTCTGCCCGGGCATCCGCAGCGGCGCCAGGAAGATGGCTCTCCGCAAGGCGGGCGCTCACACTGAACTGCATGCAGCGGCTTGGCGTAAAAACAAACAAAGGGCCGCAAGGCCCTTTTTTCCGCCATGGCAGCGCAGGCACGATTTTGCTCCCAGCTCAGCGCCGCGTCTTGATCTTGGGCGTGGGCAGGGCGGTCTTGTACTTGATCTGCTTGAGCGCAAAGCTGGAGCGGATGTTCTTGATGCCGGGGATCTTGGTCAGGTGGTCGACGATGAAGTGCTCCAGCGTCAGCAGGTCCGGCACCACGATGCGCAGCAGATAATCCTCGTCGCCGGTCATCAGGTAGACTTCCATGACTTCATCGAAGGCACTCACGGCCGTTTCGAACTGGGCCAGTGCTTCGGCACCCTGGCGCTCCAGGATCACCTTGACGAACACGTTCACCTTCAAGCCCAGCAGGTGCGGATCGGCCAGCGCCACATAGCGCGAGATGATGCCTTCGGTTTCCAGGCGCTTCACCCGGGCCAGGGTCGGCGAGGGCGAGAGGTTGATACGGCTGGCCAGCTCCAGATTGCTGATCGAACTGTTCTCCTGCAGGATGTTCAGGATGCGCAAATCGGTGGTGTCGAGTTCCATTATCGAAATTTAATTCTGTCAGTTTCAGTTTCGCAGCACTGGATGCTGAATATTGTACGGCAACTTCCAATTTTAAGTGACTCATGCCGGGGCATCCGGCGTATCGTAACCCGGTGGTTCCATCACACAGCTAGCCCTCAACGACAACAAGACCGAAAAGGCGTCGGGCGCGGGGAGACG
Organism: Herbaspirillum huttiense; assembly: GCF_004367745.1. Taxonomy (GTDB): domain Bacteria; phylum Pseudomonadota; class Gammaproteobacteria; order Burkholderiales; family Burkholderiaceae_D; genus Herbaspirillum; species Herbaspirillum huttiense. The sequence continues at coordinate 4,639,639 of NZ_CP037993.1, read as the reverse complement.
GATGGCGCGGCCTGTGTTTTACCGGCTTTTTGTCTCTTTGCATAGCAGCGATTGCAGTGCCGGCACGTTTTGTGCTGACTGCAGGCGAGCGACCCGGCGCGCCCAGACAGGAGAACAGGAAGTGGACATGTCCCGCCCCAGTGACAGCGATATCCCCAAGGATATCGATCTCGATGCGCAGGAAACCCAGGAGTGGCTGCAAGCGCTGCAGAGCGTGCTGGCCGAAGCCGGCCCGGAACGCGCGCGCTTTCTGCTCTCGCGGCTGTCGGCGGCGGCCCAGCAATGGGGCGTGAACTGGCGCGATGCGCGCAATACGCCCTACGTCAACACCATCCGGCCTGAACAGGAACCGCCTTTTCCCGGCGGGTCGGACGCGCAGGCCATCGAGGAACGCATCGCCAGCATCATGCGCTGGAATGCCCTGGCCATGGTGGTACGCGCCAACCGCGCCTACGGTGAGCTGGGCGGACACATCGCCAGCTTTGCCTCGGCGGCGGACCTGTTCGAAGTCGGTTTCAATCACTTCTTCCGAGCGCGCGATGCGCAGTTCGCGGGCGACGTCGTCTACTTCCAGCCGCACTCCGCGCCGGGTATCTACGCGCGCGCGTTTCTTGAAGGTGCATTGAGCGAAGAAGACCTGGCCTACTATCGCCGCGAGATCGAGGCCAAGCGCGTGGGACGGCAGGGGCTGTCGTCCTATCCGCATCCCTGGCTGATGCCGCATTTCTGGCAGTTCCCGACCGGCTCCATGGGCATCGGTCCCATCAATGCCATCTACCAGGCGCGCTTCCTGCGCTACATGGAGCATCGCGGCCTGCTGCAGGATCAGGGACGCAAGGTGTGGGGCGTGTTCGGCGATGGCGAGATGGATGAGCCCGAATCGCTGGCCGCACTTTCGCTGGCCTCGCGCGAGAAGCTGGACAATCTGATCTTCGTGGTCAACTGCAACCTGCAGCGGCTCGATGGTCCGGTGCGCGGCAATGGCCACATCGTCGATGAACTGGAAACGCTGTTTGCCGGTGCCGGCTGGAACGTCATCAAGCTGCTGTGGGGCTCGGACTGGGATGGCCTGTTTGCGCGCGACAAGGACGGTGAACTGGTCGATGCCCTGAACCGCACGGTGGACGGGCAATTGCAGACCTTCGCCGCCAATGATGGCGCGTTCAATCGCCAGCATTTCTTCGGCCAGACCCCGGGCACGCGTGCCATCGGCGCCACCCTCACCGATGAGGAAATCAATCGCCTGCGCCGTGGCGGCCATGACATGAAGAAGATCTTCTCGGCCTACCAGGCTGCGGCCAGCCATCGCGGCCAGCCCACGGTGATCCTGGCGCAGACCAAGAAGGGTTACGGCATGGGCGCGGCGGGCGAGGGCAAGATGACCACGCACCAGCAGAAGAAGCTCGATGAGGAAAGCCTGCTGCAATTCCGTGACCGATTCAAGCTGCCGCTGAGCGATGAGCAGTGCCGTGAGCTGGCTTTCTACAAGCCGGCCGATGACAGCCCGGAGATGAAGCACCTGCATGCACGCCGTGCCGCACTGGGCGGCTACCTGCCGCGCCGCCATGCGGGCGATGCGCGGCGTACCGTGCCGCCGCTGGAGGCGCACAGCAAGTTCGCACTGGAGGCCGACGGCAAGGAAATGTCCTCCACCATGGCGCTGGTGCGCCAGCTCGGCAACCTGCTGAAAGACAAGGACTTCGGCCAGTATGTGGTGCCCATCGTGGCCGATGAGGCGCGCACCTTCGGCATGGCCAACCTGTTCCGCCAGGTCGGCATCTATTCCTCGCAGGGGCAGCTGTATGAGCCGGAGGATATCGGTTCCATCCTCTACTATCGCGAGGCCAAGGATGGCCAGATCCTGGAGGAAGGCATCACGGAGGCGGGTGCGATCTCTTCGTGGACGGCTGCAGCCACCGCGTATTCGGTGCATGGCACGCCGATGCTGCCGTTCTACATCTACTACTCGATGTTCGGTTTCCAGCGCATCGGCGACCTGATCTGGGCGGCGGCGGACCAGCGTGCGCGCGGCTTCCTGATCGGTGCCACCTCGGGCCGCACGACCCTGGGCGGCGAGGGGCTGCAGCACCAGGACGGCAATAGCCTGGTGACGGCAGCATCGATTCCCAACTGTGTGTCCTATGATCCGGCCTATGCCTATGAGCTGGCGGTGATCCTGGATGAGGGCATGCGGCGCATGATGGAACGCGGCGATGACGTCTTCTACTACATCACCGTCACCAACGAGAACGAGGCCCAGCCCAGTCTTCCGGACGGCGTGCAGGAGGGCATCCTGCGCGGCATGTACTGTCTCGGCCGCAAGCCCGGGGCGCCAGTGCGGCTGCTGGGTTCCGGCCCCATCCTCAAGGAAGCCGTGACGGCGGCTGCGCTGCTGCAGCAGCACTGGCAGATCGAGGCCGAGGTGTGGAGCGTGACCAGCTATACCGAACTGGCGCGGGATGGCGTGGCAGCACAACGGGCGCAGCGCCTGTCGGGCAGCGATGGCCAACCCTATGTGAGCGCGCAACTGCAGGGCAGTGAGGCGCCCGTGATTGCGGTCAGCGATTACATCCGCACCTTGCCCGAGAGCATTCGCGCCTTCGTGCCGGCACCCTACGTGACGCTGGGCACGGACGGGTTTGGGCGTAGCGATACGCGGGTGAATTTGCGGGACTTCTTCGAGATCGATGCGCGCTGGATTGCTTATACGGCCCTGTGTGAAGTGTGGGGGGATGAACGTGCGCGGCTGCAAGAAGCGGCGCGTACATTGGGTATCGATACGAACAAGCCCTTGTCGTCCTCAGTATGAAGTGGAGCGATACATGAACGGCGGCCAGCCGGATTGAAAATCTCTCATCTGGCCCGACGCCGTGTTTGTTATAGTGAAACCGCCCGTGCATCACGGGCGGTTTTTTTATGGCTCCGTGATGCGCATCGTCCATGAACTACAGTGAGTGAGGAGTACACACGATGGCTGCACCCAAACGTATCGCGCTGGTGACCGGCGCAGGTTCCGGCATTGGCCGGCAGATCACGCTCGCGCTGCTGCGCGAAGGCTATGGCGTGGCCCTGGCCGGACGCCGCCAGGATGCGCTGGAAGAGACCGTCAAGCTGGCTGGCGAACATGGTGCCAACGCGCTGGTGGTGGCGGCCGACGTGACCGATCCGGCCTCGGTGAAGCAGCTCTTCGCCCAGACCCGCGAGCGTTTTGGACGGCTGGACATGCTCTTCAACAATGCCGGCATCTTTGCGCCGCCGGTGTCGCTGGAAGAACTGAGCGTGGAGCAGTGGAAGGCGGCGGTGGACATCAACCTGACCGGCGTTTTCCTCTGCACGCAAGAAGCCTTCCGCATCATGAAGGATCAGTCGCCGCGCGGCGGGCGCATCATCAACAACGGCTCGATCTCGGCGCATGCACCGCGCCCGTTCTCGGCCTCCTATACCGCCACCAAGCACGCCATCACGGGGCTGACCAAGGCCACCTCGCTGGATGGCCGCGCCTATGACATCGCCTGCGGGCAGATCGACATCGGCAATGCGTCCACCGACATGACTACGCTCATGAAGAAGGGCACGCTGCAGGCTGATGGCTCGACCAAGGTCGAGCCGACCATGGATGCCGAACACGTGGCCCGTGCCATCCTCTACATGGATAGCCTGCCGCTGGAGGCCAATGTGCAGTTCATGACGGTGATGGCGACCAAGATGCCGTATATCGGGCGGGGGTGAGCCGGTTTATATTCGCCAGATGAAGAAATGGCCGCAGTGATGAGCTGCGGCCAATTTTCTTTGCCCGAACGTGATAAGGGTTAACGCATCACTCAGTCCCGCCCTTCATGCCCTTCCACTCCGGCGTCAGCTGCATGGAAATCCCGAACATGTCGAGCACGCGCCCCAGCGTGTGGTCCACCATCTCTTCCATGGAAGCAGGGCGCTGGTAGAAGCCGGGCAGGGGCGGGAAGATCACGCCGCCCATTTCGGTGACGGATGTCATGTTGCGCAGATGGGCCAGATTGAACGGAGTCTCGCGCACCATCAGCACCAGCCGGCGGCGTTCTTTCAGGACCACATCCGCAGCGCGGGTGATGAGATTGTCGGACAGTCCATGCGCTACGGCGGCCAGGGTCTTCATCGAACAGGGCGCCACCACCATGCCGGTGGAGGCGAAGGAGCCGCTGGCGATGCAGGCGCCGACATCGCGCACGTTGTGCACCACATCGGCCAGCGCTTCCACATCCTTGCGCCGCATGTCCAGTTCCTGGTGCAGATTGAGCACGCCAGCTTCGGACACCATCAGGTGCGTTTCCACCTGGCCATGCTTGCGCAGATGCTCCAGCAGCCGCACGCCATAGATGGCACCGGTGGCACCGGTGATCGCAACGATCAGGCGCTGGCGCGGCTGGCTGGAAGAACTGCTCATGAGTCAGTCAGGCAAGTAAAACTCAGCCCTTGATCAGGGTCTGCAGTTCGCCGGACTCGTACATCTCGGTCATGATGTCGGAGCCGCCGACGAATTCACCCTTCACGTACAGCTGAGGAATGGTCGGCCAGTTCGAGTATTCCTTGATGCCCTGGCGCACGTCCGGGCTTTCCAGCACGTTGACGGTGACGATGTTCTCGGCACCGCTGGCCTTCAGCAGCTGGATGGCCTTGCCGGAAAAGCCGCATTGGGGGAACTGTGCAGTGCCCTTCATGAACAGCACCACGGGGTTTTGGGTCACGGTTTCTTTGATCCAGGATTGGACGTCGCTCATGGCTGTGCCTTTAAAAATGGGATTGCCCGACATTATAGGGAAAAGCCGGCGGGCGCGTTGAAATCGCCTGCATGCTGGTGGCCTGTCTGAACGGGCAAAAAATTGCATCAAGGAAATGATTTATATCGTATGCAAATTCTTGTGTTGAAGATGAGGACGCCGTGAAGACATTCAAGCCGTCCCTTGCATCATCGTCAGCAGCGGCGGTGGAAAAGTTGCTTTACGCAATGATTTATATCTTTTCCACAGGCTTGGCCAGTTCGGCGGCCGCAAATGAAAAAGGGCGCTTGCGCGCCCCTTCCTCATGAAATTCGGCTGGCGTTCTCAGCAGCCTTGCGGCTGCGAGGCAGCTTGCCGAGGGTGTCCTGGCTTATGCCGCTCCGGCCACCGCATCCTCCGGCGTTTCGTCCGGCAGGCGCTTGGCCATGGAGTGATGCTCCTGCAACTTGTCCTTGTGCTTGATGACCTGGCGATCGAGCTTGTCGATCAGCGTGTCAATGGCAGCGTAGAGGTCGTGTGCGATGCTTTCCGCATGTAGATCCTTCCCCTTGATGTGGACGTTGATTTCCGCTTTTTGGCGCTTTTCCTTTTCTGTGAGTTTATCTACGCTCAGGATCACGCTGACGTCGATCACGTTGTCGAAATGGCGCTTGATACGCGAGAGCTTGCTTTGCACGTATTCCCGGATGGCGGGGGTCAGTTCGAGGTGGTGTCCACTGATGGTCAGATTCATACAAGACTCCTATCGTGAAGTCACTGGAGGTTCGTGCAATCGATCCTGCTGCAGCTGTACCACGGGCACGGTCTTCGTGTCGGATGGCGCGGGCATCAGTGGGATGCTTGCCTGAACACAGCAACGGTACTGCAGAAAAACTGAGGAAAAACTCAGAGGGACTTGCGGAGATTGACCGGCGGAATCTTCAACACTTCGCGGTATTTGGCGACTGTGCGTCGCGCGACCACCATGCCTTGTTCTGCCAGCATATCCGCAATCTTGCTATCGGATAATGGGGTCTGCGGGTTCTCGGCTCCTATCAACTGTTTGATCAGCGCCCGTATCGCGGTGGAGGATGCTTCACCTCCGGTTTCAGTCGCGACATGGCTACCGAAGAAGTATTTCAACTCAAACATTCCATGCGGAGTGAGCATGTATTTCTGAGTCGTCACGCGAGAGATGGTGCTCTCGTGTAGACCCAGTGTATCAGCAATTTCACGCAGCACAAGGGGGCGCATGGCCACTGCCCCATGTGAAAAGAAGTTTCTTTGACGTTCCACAATAGCCTGCGCGACGCGCAAAATTGTATCGAAACGTTGCCGCATGTTCTTGATGAGCCACTTGGCTTCCTGCAACTGCGACGACAGCGAACCTTCTCCCTTGGCTTGCTTCAATGCACTGGCATACATCGCATTGACGCGCAGCTTGGGCATGACCTCATGGTTGAGCATGACCTGCCAGCCGTTCTTTGTCTGCTTGACAATCACGTCCGGCACCACATAGTCCGAGGCATCACGCGCGAATTCCGCACCCGGATGCGGACGGCACTGGCGGATCACGGCCTGCGCTTCACGCAGGTCTTCGTCATCGCAATCCAGTGCCTTCTTGATCTTGTTGAAATCGCGTTGTGCAAACAGCGGCAGGTAATCCTCCACGATCCTCAGCGCCAGCTTGCGCGTCACGAAGGGAATCTTGGGCAGGCGGCGGATCTGCAGGGCCAGGCATTCGCCGGCACTGCGCGCACCGACACCCGCCGGGTCCAGGCTCTGCAGCAGCTTGAGCGAAATCGACAGCTCTTCCATGTCGATGCCCAGCTCTTCGGGCAGGCGTGCGTGGATGTCTTCCAGCGGCTCTTCCAGATAGCCGGTCTCGTCGAGCGCATCGGTGAGCAGTTCCAGCAGCGCACGATCACGCAGGGTGCGTGCGGTCACGCGGATCTGTTCCAGCAGGTGTTCGCGCAGGGTCAGTTCGTGCGCTTCGAGTTGCGGACGGGCATCGTCATCGTCTGGCGACTTGCCACTGCGCGCGACGTCGTCGAAGCTCCAGTCGGCATCCCCCGTGACACCGGCTTCCGGCGCGTTGTCCTGGTAGTCGAAGCTGGAATCGCCATCGCTGGCGGCCGGGGCCGCTTCGCCACTGCCTTCGTGACTGGTTTCCGCAACGCCGCTGGAGGGCGAACTGGAGACCGCGCCATCGGCCAGCAGACGTACCGAATTGTCGAGCGCGTCGTCGAGGCGTTCCAGCAGGGGATTGTCGGAGAGGATCTGTTCCAGTTCCTGGTGCAGTTCCAGCGTCGACAGTTGCAACAGTCTGATCGACTGCTGCAGTTGCGGCGTCAATGCGAGGTGCTGCGAGGTACGTAACTGGAGCGACTGTTTCATCTGTCTTTCTGAAAGCGGCGTGGCCCGCTGGTTGCTCTGCCGGTCGTTGCGTATTGCGTATTGCTTGTTGCGTATTACGTGATGTGCACTCTGTATTTCTTCAAGCGTATCGGGCAAGCCGACTGCACCGCTTACATGCGGAAATGCTCGCCCAGATACACGCGGCGCACCGACTCGTTGGCGATGATCTCTTCCGGATTGCCGCTGGCCAGCACCGTGCCCTGGTTGATGATGTAGGCGCGATCACAGATGCCCAGCGTTTCGCGCACGTTGTGGTCGGTGATCAGCACGCCGATGCCGCGTTCCTTCAGGAAGCGCACGATGCGCTGGATCTCGATCACGGCAATCGGGTCGATACCGGCGAACGGTTCATCCAGCAGCACGAAGCGCGGATCGGTGGCCAGTGCGCGGGCGATCTCGACGCGCCGGCGTTCACCGCCCGAGAGCGACAGCGCCTGGCTTTCGCGCAGCTTCTCGATCTGCAATTCGTGCAGCAGGTTGTTGAGGCGGCCTTCGATTTCATCGCGCGAGAGCGGCTTGCCCTCTTCCCGGCGCAGTTCCAGCACGGCGCGGATATTGTCTTCCACCGTCAGCTTGCGGAATACCGAGGCTTCCTGCGGCAGGTAGGACAAGCCCATGGTGGCACGCTTGTGGATCGGCATGCGCGAAATGGACGCGCCATCGAGGTCGATCTCGCCGCCATCGGAAGGCACCAGTCCCACGATCATGTAGAACGAGGTGGTCTTGCCGGCCCCATTGGGGCCGAGCAGGCCGACCACCTCGCCGCTGCGCAATTCCATCGAGACATCGCGCACCACCTGGCGCGCGCCATAACTTTTCTTCAGGCCGCGAACGACCAGCGAGCTGACTGCCATCGTTACTGATCCTTTCCGCTGTCGCGACGCGTTGCAGGCTGCGCGGCGTTGTTCTTGCCCGCGGGCTGGGCCGACGGGGTGGCCGGCGCGGTGCTGCCTGCCGGCGGCGGATTCTTGGGCTGGATCACCGCAGTGATGCGGCCTGCGCCCGGCTTGCTCTCGCCGGTGGCGGTGTTGTTCACGGAATAGAATTCGGCGCGGCTGTCGTAGGAGATGAATTCGCCGTTGACTTCATCGGTGATGCGATCGCCGTCCATGCGCTGGATGTGCGCGCGCTGGAACAGCTTGGAGATTTCGGTCTGCTCCGAATACTCGATGCGCTCGGCCTGGCCTTCGATCCACAGGTTGGGACCGCCGTCACGCTTCTGGCGGAAGTTGGCCAGCGCGCCCGGGGCCGCATACAGCACCGCATTTTCATAACCGTACTGGTCGGTCGTCAATACCACGCGGCCGGCCTTGATGATCAGCGTGCCGCGGGTCATGACCACGTTGCCGGTAAAGGTCTTCACCTGGCGCACGTCATCGTAGACCATCTGGTCTGCCTCGATGTTGGTCGGCTTGGTGGAGTCCGCCTTCTCGGCGTTGGCCACGCCGCACACGGCAGCCAGCATCAGCATCGGCAGTAAGAATGAGCGTTTCATTGGGTTCCTGTCTGATCGGTTCTTGGCGTTTTTATCCCGGAGTCATCCGGCTTAGCGTTTCTTCGGAGTGGGCTCGTAATAGCCGCGGACATTGCCGAACAGCTGCACCACCTGGGTCGCATTGTTGGCCACCATGCCCACGCCGTTCAGGCGCGTGGTGCCCATGGTCATGGCCACCGGCTTGTCGGTCTTGACGATTTCATCGTCAGGCAACAGCAGCAGGTATTCCGACACCAGGTGCATCTGCTCGCGGCCCTTGAAGGGCGCGCGGATGGCATTGGCGTTGCCGTACATGTGGATCTGCGTCTGGTCGTCGGTGACGCGCGCGGTATCCGAGTAGAGCTCCATCGGTGCCTGGTTCTGGTCCAGGTTGTGCACCACCGGCTTGGTGATCTCGAAGGAGTCATCCGTGGGGTAGTGCACCATCTTCGTTCCCGCAACGTCATAGCGCGGCAGACCGGTCGGGCCCATGCGCACGTAGTTGAAGTTTTCCAGGTAGTAGTCGGGTTTGCCGCGCGGACGCTGCGCCGGTTGCTGGTCGCCGGCGGCCCGCATGGCCTGCATCACCCAGAAGCTGCCCAGGGCGCCGGCGATCAGGATCACCAGGATCACCGCCAGGCGGATGCGCTCGGCGTTGCGTTCTCCGCTGCGCCCGCTCATGCCAGGTACGGCGCGAGGGCCGCCTCGTAGTTGCCTTGTGCTGCCAGCACCAGGTCGCAGATCTCGCGCACGGCACCATGGCCGCCGCTGGCCTGGGTCACGTAGTCGCTGCGCGACTTCACCTCGCGATGGCCGTTGGCCACGCAGGCCTTGAATCCGACGCGGGTCAGTACCGGCAGGTCGATGATGTCGTCGCCCAGGTAGCCGCAATCCTGTGGCGTCAACTGCACCTGCTGCAGCAGCTGTTCGAAGGCCTGGCGCTTGTCGTGGATGCCCTGGAATACATGGGCGATGCCGAGATCGCGCGCACGGCGCAGCACATAAGGCGACTGGCGCGCGGTGATGATGGCGGCAGCGGTACCGTATTGCTGCATCATCTTGATGCCGTGGCCATCGAGTGCGTTGAAGCGCTTGAAGGCCTCGCCATCCTCGCCGTAGAACAGGCCGCCATCGGTGAGCACGCCATCCACGTCGAAGATCATCAGGCGGATCGTTGCCGCCTTGGCGAGCGCGGCAGCGGGCAGGGTGCTGGCGAAGGCTGGCGCGTTCATCAGATCACCTTGGCGCGAGTGAGATCGTGGATGTGCAGCGCGCCCGTGAGCACGCCGGCCGCATCGGTAACCAGCAGCTGGTTGATGCGGAATTGTTCCATCAATTGCACGGCATCCACGGCCAGCTGGTCCTGGTTGACGGTCTGCGGATTGGCATGCATGACGTCGGCGATGTAAAACTTGGAAAAGTCCTGGCCACGCTCCAGCAGGCGGCGCAGGTCGCCGTCGGTGAAGACGCCGACCGGGCGGAATTGCTCATCCACCACGGCGGTCATGGCCATGCCCTTGCGGGTGATTTCCATCAGCGCTGCCGACAGCGACACGTCCGGGCGCACGGCGGGAATGGCTTCGCCGCTGCGCATCACGTCGCGCACGTGGGTCAGCAGGCGGCGGCCCAGGGCACCACCGGGATGGGAGCGCGCAAAATCTTCCTCGACGAAGCCGCGCGCATCCAGCAGCGACACCGCCAGCGCGTCGCCCATGGCCAGCGTGGCCGTGGTGCTGGCGGTCGGGGCCAGGTTGAGGGTGCAGGCTTCCTGCGCCACGCCCACGTTGAGGTGGACGGCGGACAGCTTGGCCAGGGTGGACTGGTCATTGCCGGTCATGGCGATGATCACCGCACCCATGCGCTTGACGATGGGCACGATGGCCAGCAGCTCGGCCGTTTCACCGGAATTGGAAATGGCAATGAAGACATCGCGCGCCGTCACCATGCCCAGGTCGCCGTGCGCGGCTTCGGCCGGGTGCATGAACAGCGAGGGGGTGCCGGTAGAGGCCAGGGTGGCGGCGATCTTGCGGCCGACATGGCCGGACTTGCCGATCCCCGAGACCACCGCGCGTCCCTCGCATTGCAGCAAGGTCTGCACGGCAAGTGCCAGGGGGTCGGCGCTGTCGTCGCGCAGGCGGTCTTTCAGGGCCAGGATGGCATCGGCTTCGATCTGCAGGGTCTGGCGTGCCAGTTCGATGGCACGGCGGGCAGCCCCGGCCGAAAAAGATGCAGGCGTAGTTTTGTCATCGGTTACACTCATAACCGAAGTATAAACGAATTAGCAAAGCAAAAAACTTGCCAGATGTAAGGGAATGCTGCCGGATTTGACGTGATATGCAGCGTTGCATCGCGCCGCAGCACCGCTGCCACGGGGGATTTCCGGCCATTGCCGGGATGGGGCATGGCATCGCAGCAGGCGCGGAGGGCTCTCGGTCGCGGTGAATTACTCTGCTGTTGTGGAGCCACACGTATGAATTTCAAGGCGATTTCGCGCCTCGCCGCCCGAGGTTTTCCTTCATATTGCACACTGGTCAGGTGAACTGCCTTTTGCTGGTGCGTTGCCAGTTTTACAAATTCATTCATATCGAACCCCGCCGCAGCCCGGCGGCTTTTGACAAGAAACCCCAACAGCAATGTTTTCCGGACTGGAACTGACCCTTTTCCTTCTGGCTGCCGCAGTCCTCGGCGTGGTCGCCTTCCGCATGATGCAGTTGCCGCCGATGCTGGGCTACCTGGTGGTGGGCATCATCATCGGCCCGCACGGCCTGGCTTTTGCCGAGGACAATGAAACCACCCATGCGCTGGCCGAGTTCGGCGTGGTGTTCCTGATGTTTTCCATCGGCCTGGAGTTTTCGCTCTCCAAGCTCTCGGCCATGCGCCATATCGTCTTCGGCCTGGGTGTGGCGCAGGTGGCGGCGACCATTGCCACCACCATGCTGGTGGCCTGGGGTGCGGCCATGGTGCTGCCGCAGTTCGCCAACGTCAGCTGGCAGGCGGCCTTTGCGCTGGGCGGGGCGCTGACCATGTCGTCCACGGCGATCGTTTCCAAGCTGCTTACCGAGCGGCTGGAGCTGGAGACCGAACACGGCCGCCGCATCCTCGGCGTGCTGCTGTTCCAGGATCTGGCGCTGGTGCCGCTGCTGATCGTCGTGCCGGCGCTGGCCAACAATTCCGGCAACATCATGGTCACGCTGGGCTGGGCCGTGGGCAAGGCGCTGGTGGTGCTGGCGCTGCTGCTGTTCTTTGGCAGCAAGCTCATGCGCGGCTGGTTCCGCATCGTGGTCAAGCGGCGCTCGCAGGAACTGTTCATGCTGAACCTGCTGCTGATCACCCTGGGCGCGGCCTGGATCACCGAGAAGGCCGGCCTGTCGCTGGCGCTGGGGGCCTTCATCGCCGGCATGCTGATTTCCGAGACCGAGTTCAAGCACCAGGTGGAAGAAGACATCAAGTCCTTCCGCGATGTGCTGCTGGGCCTGTTCTTCATCACCATAGGCATGCTGCTCAATGTGCGCACGCTGGTGGATCACTGGTTCCTGGTGTTGCTGCTGCTGACCGGGCCGGTCCTGCTCAAGTTTGCCCTCATCGCCGGACTGGCGCGCCTGTTCGGCTCCACCACCGGTGTGGCGCTGCGCGTGGGCCTGGGCTTGGCGCAGGCCGGCGAGTTCGGCTTCGTGCTGCTGAGCCAGGCCGGCGGCCTCAAGCTGGTCGATCCCATGCTGATCCAGGTGATCCTGGCCGCGATGGTGCTGTCGATGCTGGCCACGCCCTTCATCCTGGCCCAGTCCGACGCCATCGTCATGAAGCTCTCGGCCAATGAATGGATGCTGCAATCGCTGGCCCTGACGCAACTGGCGACCCGCACCATGGGTGTGCAGAAGCACGTGATCATCGCCGGCTTCGGCCGCAGCGGCCAGAGTCTGGCGCGCCTGCTGGAAGAGGAGGGGATCGCCTATCACGCCCTGGAGATGGATCCGGAACTGGTGCAGGACGCCCGCAATGGGGGCGCAAATGTTTCCTACGGTGACGCGGCCCGGCGCGAGAGCCTGGTGGCCGCCGGCATCCACCGCGCGGCGGCGCTGGTGGTGACCTATGCCAGTACGCCCTCGGCATTGAAAGTCTTGCATCACGCCCACGAGCTGGAACCGGAGCTGCCGGTGATCGTGCGCAGCCACGATGATGCCGACCTGGAAAAGCTGCTGGCCGCCGGTGCCACCGAAGTCGTGCCGGAAGCGCTGGAAGGCAGCCTGATGCTGGCCTCGCATGCGCTGGTGATGCTGGGCGTGCCGCTGCGCCGCGTGGTGCACCGCGTGCAGGATGCGCGCGATGAACGTTACGCTTCACTGCGCGGTTATTTCCACGGCATGTCCGATGCCGAAGCCGATGGCGTGGGCATGAACGTGCGCCTGCAATCGGTCACCCTCATCGGCGGTGCCAGCGCCATCGGCCATACCTTGGCCGACATCGACCTGCCGGCCCAATGTGGTGCTGAAGTCGCCATGCTGCGACGCGGCAAGCAACGGCTGGAAGCGCCGCAAGACACCGAACTGATGGCCGGCGACATCGTGGTGCTGCGCGGCAGTTCCGAAGCCATCCTGCGCGCCGAAAAACGCCTGCTCAGCAAATAGCCGGAGCGCGCCGCTGACAGCCGATGCGCAGCGGCTCGCGCCGCACACTTCAGCACATCTGCTCATCATCCCAGCCTGCCAAAAATAAATCTTCACTTCCCACATCCCGGACCTGTTCCCCTGGTACGGGAAATGCTAGTGTTTCCGGGTGGCAGCGACGCGGCCTTATCGGCGCGCGCTGGACGCATCAGGACTACGGGTCCACACAATGAATCCGTTGTAGAGAAAACAATAGTGAAGTCCGGGAGGAACATGTTCAGCAAATTAACCATCAGGGCACGCCTGATTTTCGTCATCAGCTTTCTGGCGCTGATGCTGGTCGGCTCAGGCGTATTGGGCCTGGTCGGATTGCGTTCGACCAATGCGCAGATGCGCTCGCTCTATGAAGACCGCCTGGTCGCCTTCTCCCAGCTGGAGCGCATGTCGGCGGCGCTGGATGCGGCGCGCAATGGGATCTCCACCTCCATCGTCGGCGACTCCGGTGACATCGATGCCAACATGGACCGGATCGAGAAGGCCATCAAGGCCAACGACGCCATCGTCAAGCAATACCAGGACACCCAGCTCACCAGCGATGAACGCGTGCTGCTGGACAAGCTCATTCCCCAGCGCCAGAAGTTCGTCACCGATGGCATCAAGCCGGCGGCCGAAGCCTTGCGCAATCGCGACTTCCAGGGCGCCATCGAACTGTATGGCGGCGTCATGCTCAAGCTCTATGCCGATGCCCACACCACGCTGGCGCAACTGATGGACCTGCAGCGCACGGTCGGCCGCGAGCTGCACGAACAGGCGCAGCAGCGTTACCAGACCCTGCTGGTGGTGATGGGCGTGGCCATGGCGGCGGGTTTGTTCGTGGCGCTGCTGATGGGCGTGCTGCTGGTGCGGGCGATTTCGCGTCCGCTGCAGCGTGCGGTCACCGTGGCCCAGGCCGTGGCTGCCGGTGATCTTACCCAGCAGATCGACGTCCACAGCCAGGATGAAACCGGCCAGCTGATGCAGGCGCTGCGGCAGATGAATGACAACCTTCAGGGCATCGTCGGCCAGGTGCGCCTGAGCACGGATACCATTGCCACCGCTTCCAGCGAAATCGCGCATGGCAACCTCGATCTCTCCTCGCGCACCGAGCAGCAGGCCGGGGCGCTCGAAGAAACCGCCTCCGCCATGGAACAACTGACGTCCACCGTGCGCCACAATGCCGACAGCGCGCAGCAAGCCAAGGAGCTGGCGCACTCCGCTTCCGAAGTGGCGGTGCGCGGGGGCGAGGTGGTGCGCCAGGTGGTCGATACCATGAGTTCCATCAATCAATCTTCCAGCAAGATCGTCGACATCATCAGCGTGATCGATGGCATCGCCTTCCAGACCAACATCCTTGCCCTGAACGCCGCAGTGGAAGCGGCGCGCGCGGGTGAGCAGGGACGGGGCTTCGCCGTGGTGGCGTCGGAAGTGCGTTCACTGGCACAGCGTTCTGCGGCCGCCGCCAAGGAGATCAAGGTCCTGATCGATGATTCGGTCACGCGGGTGGGGACCGGCAGTGCCCTGGTGGCACAGGCCGGACAGACCATCGACGAAGTGGTCAGAAGCGTGCAGCGCGTGAGCGAGGTGGTCACCGACATCAGTGCGGCCGGGCAGGAGCAGAGCCAGGGTATCGAGGAGGTCAACAACGCCATCACGCAGATGGATGAAACCACGCAGCAGAACGCCGCATTGGTGGAACAGGCCGCAGCCGCCGCACAGTCCATGCAGGAACAGGCGGCACGCCTGTCGGAAGCGGTCAGCGTGTTCCGGCTCGGCGGCACTGCCGTCGCCGGCGTACCGGCAGCCCAGGCGCTGTCCGCGCGTGCAACTGTTACGGTGGCTGTACCGGCATCAGCGGCCTTGCCGGGCAAGGGTGGCTTGCTGCTTCACTGACACCGCAAGTCACCGCGTCTTTCCGTACCGGTACGGTCGCTTCGACCTTGCCGGTACAGTGATCCGCCCCCAGCCAGTACAGTCGGTCAAGTGTCCAGGGCCACATCCTCGGACGCAGCCGAACGGGTACCGGGCAGGGGCGGATTGCTTTTGCCGTGATAGGCGAACACGGCCGAGCACTTGACCTGTTCACTGTCGTTGCGGCCGGCGGCATGGAACAGGCCGCTGTGGAACAGCACCACGACGCCCGGCGCCATTGACAGCGCAATGCCCTGCGCAAACAGGGCCTGGTTGGCGGCCACATCGGGGCGCAGGAAATCCAGTTCATCCATCTGTTCCGGCTGCAGCTTGAGCTTGTGCGAGCCGGGGATGAATTTGAGCGCGCCGTTCTCCGGCGTTTCCGCACCCAGCGCCAGCCATACCGAAATCAGTTCATTGCGCGGGAAGGACCAGTAGCGGATGTCGCGGTGCCAGCCGGTGGCGGTGCCGAAGGCCGGGTGCTTGGTCATGATGCAGTTGTGATGCGCCAGCGTGAGGCAGACCGGTTCCTCGAACAACTGGTGCAGCATGGCCACCAGTTGTTGATCGGCGGCCCATTCGCGATACACCGGATCGCGCTGCCAGGCTGCCCGCAGGCGCCGCGCGGTGCGGCCTCCTTCGGCCTCCAGCGAAACGGGAGCGCCTTCGTAGCCGACCTCGGCTTCGTATTCCAGCGGTGCGACAGCACGTTGCAGGTGATCGTGCGTGACGGCGAGCAGGCGTTCGCGCAGGGCGTCAGGGACCATGCCCTTGAGCAGGAGATAGCCCTGTTCGCGGAAGAAGGCGACCTGGGCGGGTGACAGCGGGTTCGACATGATGGACTTTCGGGGTTGCACGGCAACCCGTCCATGGCGGACGGGCGAGCCTTCATTGTGCGCCGGATGGCGGCCAGGTGCATGACTGTATGCCATGGCCAGCGCAGCGCAAGATACAGATGGGCAGCAATTCTGTATCGTTTGCGCGCGCGCAAGTCCGGACTTATTTTTCTTGCTTCGACTTCTTCTTCAGCAGCGGACCCAGGTACTTGCCGGTGACGCTGGCCGGATTCTTGGCCACGTCCTCGGGCGTACCGGCCGCCACGATGCGGCCACCGCCGGCACCGCCTTCGGGACCGAGATCGATGATCCAGTCGGCGGTCTTGATGACGTCCAGGTTGTGCTCGATGATGGTCACCGTATTGCCCTGGTCGCGCAGGCGATGGATCACCTTGAGCAGCAGGTCGATATCGTGGAAGTGCAGACCGGTGGTCGGCTCATCCAGGATGTAGAGCGTGCGGCCGGTATCGCGCTTGGACAATTCCAGCGACAGCTTCACGCGCTGCGCCTCGCCGCCCGAGAGGGTGGTGGCGCTCTGGCCCAGCTTGATATAGCCCAGGCCCACATCGAGCAGGGTCTGCAGCTTGCGCGCGATCAGCGGCACGGGTTTGAAGAACTCGTGCGCGTCTTCCACCGTCATGTCCAGGATCTCGGTGATGTTCTTGCCCTTGTACTGCACTTCCAGCGTTTCACGGTTGTAGCGCTTGCCGTGGCAGACATCGCAGGGCACATACACGTCCGGCAGGAAGTGCATTTCCACCTTGATGACGCCATCGCCCTGGCAGGCTTCGCAGCGGCCGCCCTTGACGTTGAAGGAGAAGCGTCCGGCGCTGTAGCCGCGTTCCTTGGCCATCGGCACGGTGGCGAACAGGTCGCGGATCGGCGTGAACAGGCCGGTGTAGGTGGCGGGGTTGGAGCGCGGCGTGCGGCCGATCGGTGCCTGGTCCACCGCGATCACCTTGTCGAAGTGTTCCAGTCCGCCGATGGCTTCGTGCTCGGCCGGTTCGGTTTGTGAACCGTACAGGTGGCGTGCCGCCGACAGGTACAGCGTGTCGTTGACCAGGGTCGACTTGCCCGAACCGGAGACCCCGGTCACGCAGGTCAGCAGGCCCACCGGCAGTTCCAGGTCCACATTCTTGAGGTTGTTGCCGGTGGCGCCCGTGATGGTCAGCATGCGCGATTCATCGCAGGGCGTGCGCTTCTTGGGCACGGCGATTTCCAGCGAGCCGTTCAGGTACTTGGCGGTCAGCGACTTCTTGTTCTTGAGGATGTCCGGCAGCGAACCATGGGCGATCACGTCACCGCCATGCACGCCCGCGCCGATGCCCATGTCGACCACGTAGTCGGCAGTGCGGATGGCGTCTTCATCATGCTCCACCACCAGCACGGTGTTGCCGATGTCGCGCAAATGCTTGAGGGTATCGATCAGGCGGTCGTTGTCGCGCTGGTGCAGGCCGATGGAAGGTTCATCCAGCACATACATCACGCCGGTCAGGCCCGAACCGATCTGCGAAGCCAGGCGGATGCGCTGGGCTTCGCCGCCCGAGAGCGTATCGGCGCTGCGTTCCAGCGAGAGATAGTCCAGGCCGACGTTGTTGAGGAAGGTCAGGCGCGAGACGATTTCCTTGATGATGCGATCGGCGATTTCCTTCTTGGCACCGGTCAGCTTCAGGGTCTCGAAGAAAGACAGGGTCTCGCGCAGCGGCGTGGCAGCGACTTCGTAGATGGCACGCTGCTGCTTGCCGCTACCCACCTTCACATAGCGCGCTTCCACCCGCAGGCGGGCGCCGTGGCAGGACGGGCATTGCTTCTCGTTGATGAACTTGGCCAGTTCTTCCTTGACCGCCATCGAATCGGTTTCGCGATAGCGGCGCTGCAGGTTGTTGACCACGCCTTCGAAGGTGTGCTCCTTGACCACCGTGCGGCCACGCTCGTTGACGTAGGCGAACGGAATGGTCTGGCGGCCCGAACCGTAGAGCACCGCTTGCTGTGCCTTGTCGTCGAGCTGCTCGAAGGGCACATCGAGGTCGAAGCCGTAGTAGGCGGCGATGCTGGTCAACATCTGGAAGTAGAACTGGTTGCGGCGATCCCAGCCCTTGATCGCGCCCGAGGCCAGCGACAAATTGGGGAAAGCCACGATGCGCTTGGGATCGAAGAACTCGATGTGGCCCAGGCCATCGCATTCCGGGCAGGCACCCATCGGGTTGTTGAAGGAGAACAGGCGCGGCTCCAGCTCCTGCAGCGAATAGCCGCAGATGGGGCAGGCGAACTTGTTGGAATACAGGTGTTCCTTGCCGCTGTCCATTTCCAGCGCAATGGCGCGGCCATCGGCCAGGCGCAGCGCGGTTTCGAAGCTTTCGGCCAGACGCTGCTTGATCTCCGCCTTGACCTTGACGCGGTCGATGACGACGTCGATGGTGTGCTTCTCGGTCTTCTTCAGCTTGGGCAGGTCATCGACCTCGTAGACCTTGGCCGACCCGGTGCCGCTCTGGATGCGGAAGCGCACGAAGCCCTGGGCCTGCATCTCCTCGAACAGGTCGGCGTGCTCGCCCTTGCGGTTGGCCACCACGGGGGCCATGATCATCAGCTTGGTGTCTTCCGGCAGCGCCAGGACGGCATCGACCATCTGCGAGACCGATTGCGCCTCCAGCGGATGCTCGGGGTGGTCCGGGCAATAGGGCGTACCGACGCGGGCGTACAGCAGGCGCAGGTAGTCGTGGATCTCGGTGACGGTACCGACGGTGGAGCGCGGGTTGTGCGACGTCGCCTTCTGTTCGATCGAGATGGCCGGGGACAGGCCTTCGATCATGTCGACATCGGGCTTTTCCATCAGCTGCAGGAACTGGCGCGCGTAGGCCGACAGCGACTCCACGTAGCGGCGCTGCCCCTCGGCATACAAGGTATCGAAGGCCAGCGACGACTTGCCCGAACCGGACAGGCCAGTAATGACGATGAGCTTGTTGCGGGGGAGGTCTAGGTTGATATTCTTGAGATTGTGCGTACGTGCGCCGCGAATGCGAATTTCTTCCATGGATGCCTTCAGCTAGGGGTTGCCTGCCCCCGCGTGCGATCAGCCGATGAGCGATCACGCATTGTGCGGAGCAGCGATGGGGACAACATGTAACTATAACAGGACTGCGAATGGCCGGCAGGCGGGGCTGCAGCGGCAGATGACCCATGTGGGCATGCATCGCCAAATTGAAAGCGCGGCCGTGGAGAAAGCCATGGCCTTGCAGCGCAAATGCCGCAGGAAATCGTCTGCGCGGCGGATCCGGTGCAGGGATTGCTGATGAATGATGAAGCAGACAAGAAAAAGCCGGCGCGTGGCCGGCAGTTTCTTGTCATGCAACAGCTTGCCCTCAGTGGGCGCGTTCGTAGATCTTGAACAACTGTCCTTCGTCGCCATCGCGGCGGCCTTCCCAGAACAGGGTCCAGTGACCATGTGGACGCTTGCCGGCGTCGGGCATCTCCTGGATCAGCCAGCGGCATGCGGTGTGGCGGCCGCCGTCGATGGGCTGGTGCAGGATGCCGGTGTAGTAATAAAGCATCGGGGCTTCCGATTCGCCCAGTGCCTGGCTGGCCATGCAATCGCCCTCTTGCCAGGCCGGACCGATCTTGGCCTGGAGGTCGGCGTAGACATATTCATAACTCTTGCCGTAATCGGCCCAGGGCAGGAGCAATGTGAAAGCCAGGCCCCACATCAGGGTGATCCCGCCAAACCACGAGAACGCGCCACGCCACTGGCCGGCACGGCTCAGCAGGCCCAGCGAGGCGATCCACAGGATGCTCATGGCGCCCGCGGCCAGCACGGCCAGCGGCTGGATCGGCGTCACGAAGCTCAGCGGCAGCCACTTGCCCATGAACGCGATGGGCTGGTGCTGGTCGGCCGGCCAGGTGGAGACGATGTAGGTCGCCCAGATCCCCACGGCCAGCGCCCCGAAGGCCAGGCGCGAGAACCAGTCCCACGCCAGGTTGGCCAGCGCCGGCAGGCGCGGCAGGGCGCGCGCGCCCAGCATTACCAGCGGCAGCAGTACCGGCAGCAGATAGAGCTGGCGGGCAGTGGCGGAGCTCTGCAGCACGGCCAGGCTGATGGCACCAAAGGCCAGCGGCAGCGCCACCTTGCTGGTGCCGACCTGACGCCAGTCGCCGCTGCCCAGCGCCACCAGCGCCAGTACCGAGCCAGGCAGGGCAAAGCCGCCCAGGGCGCGCAGGATCACGGTGTGGTCGTTGTCCGAGCCCAGCTTCTTGACCGAGAAGCCGAAGAAGCGGCCGACGTTGTTGTCCCAGAACCATTCCATGAACAAGGGCATGGAGTGCTGGGCCAGCAGCGCCGGCCAGATCACGAAGAAGGGCAGCGAGACCAGCACGGCGGTGCCGACCATCTTCCAGTACGAGCGCGAGCGGCAGGCCGGCACCATCACGCCGACGGCCATCGCCGTGGCGGCGAAGGTGAGCGGCACGAACAGGCCCTTGGTCATCTCGGTGATGCCCACCCCCAGGCCGAACCAGAAGGCCGCGCTCCACGCGGGCGTGCGGCGCTCCTCGTTGAGGGCGATGGCCAGCAGGCCGTAGGTGGCCATGACGCCGCCGGTGACCAGGGCGACGTCGGTGAACATGTCGTGGGCGTGCTTGACCATGCCCGGCGACCCGGCGAACAGGGCCAGGGTAGCCAGTACCGGCAGGCTCATCAGGCTGCGCTGGCCCCACATCATCTTGGCAATCCTGGCCACGAACACCAGCGTGACCAGGTTGTAGAACACGCTGGCCAGCCGCGCGCCCTCGTGATACGGCAGCAGCGGATAGGCCAGCTTGGCCAGCAACGCGGCGGTCCAGTAGTACAGCGGCGGCTTTTCCATGAAGGGCTGGCCGGCATTGGTGGGAACCAGGTACTCGCCGGAGACCAGCATGTGATGG
This sequence comes from Herbaspirillum huttiense, assembly GCF_004367745.1. GTDB lineage: Bacteria > Pseudomonadota > Gammaproteobacteria > Burkholderiales > Burkholderiaceae_D > Herbaspirillum > Herbaspirillum huttiense. The sequence continues at coordinate 4,618,713 of NZ_CP037993.1, read as the reverse complement.
ATCATGCCGAAGGTATAGGTCTCATCCTGTTTCCAGGGACCATGGCCGAACACGCCCGGCAGCAGCCAGGCGGCACCGGCCAGGATCAGCAGCAGCCAGGCCAGACGGGCGGGCAGGGCTTGCCCGCCGGCAGCAGAGACCGGTTGCGCAGAGCGGGAAGTGCTCGTCTTGCCTTCGTTGAGCGAATCAAATAGGAACATGCTGAATATACGGATGCGAGCGGCCTGCGCCGCCAGCGCAACAAACAAAAAACGGAAAAAATCTGAAAACCGGAGGACCTCGAGGATGCGCACGACACCAGCGTGCCGCCACATGCGTGACACCACTTAGCCTGTTCGCCATCCTCTGCGTCCGGGTTCTCCCCCCCATTACGCGTGATTGCCTTCTTTTTCTTGGCGAAGTTTATGGCCGGGCTGAAATCTTCCGTTCAGGAAGGGGCGGCTGTTATGAGCACTGCAGAAAAAATGAGCAATGCGCTATTTTGGCATAAGGTATGCCTAACATGACAGGTTTGTCAGGAATGTTGTGAAGTTTCGCGACACTCCCGTCCCGTTGGTACCAGCCGGCGGGTCCGCCGAAGTTGACCCAGGACATGGAAGTGCCTCAATCCTGCGGGCCGGGAGTGCAGGCGCTGGGCGGTGCTGCCGGTCAGCCGGACTATCCTGTTACCATACGGCTTTTGCCCCGGCCGGGTTTTACTTGCAGGGCCGGGCAGTCGCCAACGCCAGTCACGAACCGTATGTCCCACCACTCCCGTTCCACCGCACAGCCTGAAAAATCCGGCATGTCGCGCGCCGAGGTGCGCGCCAGCGTTTCCCTTGCCTCCATTTTTTCCCTGCGCATGCTGGGCCTGTTCCTGGTGCTGCCGGTGTTCGCAGTGCACGCCCACAGCCTGCCCGGCGGTGACAGCGACACCCTGGTCGGCATCGCCCTGGGCATCTACGGCCTGGCGCAGGCGTTCGGCCAGATTCCCTACGGCATCGCTTCCGACCGCTACGGGCGCAAGCGCATCATCGTCATCGGGCTGCTGCTGTTTGCGCTGGGTTCCTTCGTGGCGGCCGCTGCCCACAGCGTGCTGTGGCTGCTGATCGGACGCGCGCTGCAGGGTTCGGGCGCGATTTCGGCGGCCATCACGGCCTTCATCGCCGATTCCACCCGGGAAGAACACCGCACCAAGGCCATGGCCATGGTCGGTGCCTCCATCGGCGTGACCTTCGCGGTGTCGATGGTGGCTTCGCCGCTGCTCTACAAGTCCATCGGCATGGGCGGCATCTTCGGCCTGACGGGCATCCTGTCGCTGATCGCCATCGCGGTGGTGGTGTGGGTGGTCCCGGCCGCACCGATGGTGGCGGCACGTCGCGTCTCGCTGTCCGAGGTGTTGCGCCATGCGGAGTTGTTGCGACTCAACTTTGGCGTGTTCACCCTGCATCTGACCCAGGTCGCCATGTTCATGGTGGTGCCGGCGGCCCTGGTGCAACTGGCCGGCATCCCGCTGGGCGAGCACTGGAAGATCTACCTGCCGGTGGTGCTCGCGTCCTTCGTGCTGATGCTGCCGCCGATCTTCGTGGCCGAGAAATATGGCCGCATGAAGCCGGTCTTCCTCGGGGCCATCGGGCTGATGCTGCTGGTGCAGCTGGGTTTCTGGGCGGTGCTGTCGCATCCGCTGGCGCAGGTGTGGATGCTGGTGGCGCTGCTGTTCCTGTTCTTCGTCGCCTTCAACATCCTGGAGGCGGCCCAGCCGTCGCTGGTGTCGCGCATCGCGCCGCCGGCTGCCAAGGGCGCGGCGCTGGGCGTCTACAACACCTTGCAGGCGCTGGGACTGTCTTGCGGCGGCGCCTTGGGGGGCTGGCTCAAACAAAATGTGGGGAATTCCGCCGTGTTTCTCTTGTCAGCCGTCCTCACGCTGACCTGGCTTATAATCGCGGCTAACATGAAAAACCTGCCGCGCCGCGCTGCGCAGGCGGCGGGTGCAACAGCCTAAACGTATTCAGGAGAAACAATGGCATCGGTCAACAAAGTCATCATCGTCGGCAATCTCGGGCGCGATCCGGAAACCCGCTACATGCCCAACGGCGAAGCCGTCACCAACATCGCCGTCGCCACGACCGAAAGCTGGAAGGACAAGAACACCGGCGAAAAGAAGGAGCTCACCGAATGGCACCGCATCACCTTCTACCGCAAGCTCGCTGAAATCGCCGGCCAGTACCTGAAGAAGGGCTCGCAGATCTACGTCGAAGGCCGCCTGCAGACCCGCAAGTGGCAGGACAAGGAAGGCGTCGAACGCTACACCACCGAAATCATCGCTGACACCATGCAGATGCTGGGCGGCCGCCAGGGTGCGGGCGGCGGTGGCGGTGGCATGGACGAAGGCGGCTACGGTGGCGGCGGCGGTGGCGGCAGCTACGGCGGCGGTGCTCCGCGCCAGAGCGCCGGCGGTGGCGCAGCAGGTGGCGGCGGTGCCCCGCGCCAGCAGCCGGCCCAGCGCCCGGCGCCGAACTTCTCGGACATGGACGACGATATTCCCTTCTAGAGTCCATAAGAGAAGTTTTGTAAAGCAGTAGATCAAAAAATTGCCGGTAACATACTGTTTTAAAAGAATAAATTTAGATTTTTTTAACCCCTCTCTCTGTTAAGGAGTGAGGGGTTTTTTCATGCCTGGTGAATTCGTAATGATAGGATTGTTGCAAATAGGAAATGCGAAAGATAGAAATGCATACAACCCACATTTTGTAACGCATGCCATTTACAGTAGAAATTATCGATCACGCATCAGGTGATCAGCTTCCTTTGCTCCTTGACTCGGACGGCCTGCCTGAGCCGCTTCCAAATGAGTTCATCCTGGGCCGTAGGCACTTGTCGCCAAATACAAGCACTCGGAACTTGAGGGAGATCGCTGTGTTTTGGCGATGGCTGGAACGAGAGAAGATTCGGTTCACTGACTTGATCTCCGGAAAATATCCTCTAACGGAAGCTCACATATCTACAGGCCTGATAGATTTCTTGCGCCGGGAGCAGCATACGGGGAGGAAGGTTCGCAAGATGGCGATCAGCCCAGATACCTTCAACAAACGTCTAACGACCATACGGCAATTCGTCGAGTGGTGCTTCGACATGGAGATTAGTCAAGGCACCCATGTGGAATCGGATTACGAGAGGATGGTTGAAAGAAAGAGATTTATTCATCGCCAACTGAGTAGGCACTTTGTTGCTAGCCCCCCTGAGAACGTCGAGTTGAGAAAAGGCCTCACCGAGCGCCAATACCAATATCTGATTGAACTCCTGATTCCACCTGACGCGCCTCTGGAAACGAAATCTCAAGCAGTCGCATTCCGAAATTACATTTCGACCATGCTCATGCTGTACCACGGGCTTAGGCCTGGTGAGCTGCTCAGTCTTAGGATTGAAGACATCGAGTTTGGCGCAATTTCAGCGCTTCGTGTGCGGCGCCGGGCTCGAGATTCTAATGACAAGCGCGCAAAGCGACCCAGGATTAAGCGGGACGGACGGGTGCTTGATCTGAGAAGCGAGAACTTGGCCAAGCACCTCGATGATTACTTGATGAGGTGGCGTGAAATCTTATGCAGTACCGCTCAAACGGACTCTGAATATTTGATCGTGAGCGACGAGGGTATGCCTTTGTCACATCAGAGTGTGAACGAATTCTTTCGGCTGCTAAGAGAAAAGCATCCAGATTCCTTGCCTGTAAATCTCTCACCCAAATCACTTCGGCACACGTTTTCAAGCCGAATGGAGCGAGAGCTCCGGAGCATGGGGATGGATGAGGATCGCCGGCGCCAGGCACTAGCGTTTTTGCGTGGGGATCGCAATTTGTCTTCTCAAGATGTCTACATTCAACAAGAAATACGAGAGCAGGCTGACATTGCTCTGCGTAGCTATCAAAAAAACCTTCTTAGAAACAACGCAGAATGACTACGGCTGCTGATCGTCTCAACACAACTATTATCGAGTCACCTCAATGGCCTCAATTACCTCAGACAATTCTCTCAAGAGAGGGGTACGAGGTTGACGTCTCGGGAGACAGATGGCGGCTATTAATAGTAGGACGAACGCCGGAGCTCAACTTTTCACGAATCAAGAACCGAAGACTCGCGTGGGGTTTAAAAGCATATGTTATCGACCGTATTAAACATGTTTCCACCTCTGCCGGTGAAAATGCTTTTGAAGCGGCACTAAGGGATTTCCGCCTTGGTGAGGTTGAAGATGGGTTCGATCACGACGAGGAGCCAGACCTTCGTATGCCGTTCGCCATTTTCGTGAGTGAATTACTTTACGCAGCGAAGAGGGATCGTAAACTGTACAGATACTACCGAGCGATCCAGTGGTATATCTGGTGCGCTGAGCACTATCCAGAACTGGGATTCTGTCCAAATTACGCGATGGAGCTGGATTCGTGGAGCATACCCGGTGGCCCCAAAGGGGAGGCGGTTCGTAGCGAAGAGCTAACCGAGGGGCCTCTCCACCGAAAACTAGAACTGCCATTGATCATCGATGCTTTAAGAAATGATTCAAGCCAGCTCTTCTCCCATGTGCAACAACGCGCCGCAATGGCGCTCGCCTTGGCATTCGGCCGGAATCCGCTCAACCTCATTTATCTCTGGGAATCTGATTTTGAAGACTTAACCCCAGATGGCCCTGAACGTTGTTATGTTATTCATATGCCGCGTATTAAAAAACGGCTCCTGATGCCCAGACATGACAGAAAAACTGAGTACATGTCGCCGGAGCTTGCACGGCATGTTCTGTCTCTGATCAGTAGAAACAAACAGGTTGAAGTGGCTGTTGAAATAGATGGCAGAAAGAAACAGCTGAATCGGCCCTTGTTTCCTGCCAAGCAGGCTAACGAACACTTCTTAAAGCAGAACCGATACCAGGAAGCGTTTTACTCAAACAGCGCGGAGATATCAAATCTGCTCGCAGACTTTGTGAGCCGTCATAACATTATTTCTCCGCTGACTGGTGAGCCTCTAAGAATCACCACCCGCCGACTGCGTTACACCTTAGCTACCAATTTGGCTGCTGAGGGTATTAGCAAACAGGAGTTGGCCGTGGTCTTGGACCATACCGACACGCAGCATGTACAGGTCTATTTTGATGTTGCTGACCGCATGGTTACGCAGTTGGACAAAGCTGCGGCGCTGCACTTGTCAGAATATGTTTCGTATTTCAAGGGTGAATTCGGCGGGTCAAAAGATGATCCGGACAATGACACGGATAAGTCCCTCGTTTTCTATGATGGTGTAGCGCCCGTCACCAATGTGGACATAGGCCATTGTGGACAGACGAATCTTTGTCATTTGGACCCTCCTTATTCATGCTACCTCTGCCCAAAATTTCGTCCGTATGCCGACGCAGATCATGATTTTGTACTGGAGCGTCTTCTTTCAAACAGGCGGAACATGTTGAAAGGCGGCGAGCGGTCCCGTCTTGGGATTCAATTGGATGACGTAATTGCCGCTGTAGGCGAAGTAGTGAAACTGTGCGAGCAAGGCAGTGAGTAAAAGAAAACCAATCAAGAAAGTCCCAACCTTCTCTAGCGGTGAAAGAGATCTTGACTTGCGTGCATGGAAGCTCTATTCGCATGCCTGGCAAAAAAAAATACCTGGCCTGGAGAACGTCGGCAAGTGTGATCACGTGTGGAAGATCACTTCAGGACCACTATTAAAAGACTCGGGACGCAACGCCGAGTCAGCGACGTTAAATTTTAGTTTGCCGTCAAAACTAGGCGGAGGAAGACTGTGGGCGTGGCAGGCTCCTCAGTGGGAATATGTTGCCAAGGGCATCGTCAGGATGCGTATCATACGAAGCAATCAATCACTATCTAACCAGAGAAATTTCATATCGGCCGTTGGCTATGTTAAGCATGCTGCAGATTCCCTCGGGCTAGTAAAAGTTTCGTCATTGACCCCGGAAGCCCTGGAGCTTGCGTGCAGAAACATCTCTCATGACTATGCAGAGACCACAGCATACAACTTGCATAAAGCGGTACAAGAATTTGCCGCGTGGTGTGACGCAGATCAACTTTGTCATTGTCGATTTGAATTCAAATATAGCGGACTTAAGCGGCCTGAGCTTACAAACAGCATAGGCCATGTTAGGTTGGATGACGCCAAGGCGACGGAGGTTACAAGGGGCAATGCCCTTGAAGTGGAGGTGTACAAACTGATCGGTGAGCTGTACCGGCGAGTGCCACGTGAGCACAAGTATCGAACGTATATATTGATACTCACGTTGCTGTGTTGTCTCGGGCGCCGATATAGCGAGATTGCCACACTACCAAATATACCGATTCGGACCGACGATAATGGCAACGCGTATCTGATCTATTTTCCGCGCAAACAATCTGCCGGTGATTCCGAGGGGGCATATAGGAGACTGTATTTACCTACGGCAGTTGTAGATATAGTCTGTGCCGTCTATTTAGAGCTCGCAGATTCCTGCGCCGCGGCGCGATCGACGGCGGAGGAGTCATTTAAGACACATGATGTTGACATACGCTTTCTCGCGGATGTCGGAGACGACCAGCCGTTGTTTGCAGCAGATTTGGTGCGTTATGGCATCACACCGACGCTCCTTGCCGCTACCAGTGAATTCGCTCGTGATGGCCGAGTGCACGGTGGCCCTTCTCGGAGAACAGCCTGGACTACCAAAACAGAACTGCTTCCATATTTCCGAAAAAGCTTCTTTTTGGCCGGCAATATCGAATCAATCCATATTGATCAGTTTTTGCACGACTACTACTTGAAAGATCTACTGATCGTCCGCTACCGTGGCCTATCTACGGGTGCATACAGCAGATGGTCCGCCACGCTATGTACGCACTCGATGATGACTACATTCATGCGTAAGTTTCCAGAGTTGGCAGCCGAGTTCTCGTCGATTTCGGCCAACTTTGATTTTTCAAGTCATCAATTCAGACATACCTTAAACACCCTACTTGACGAAGGTGGTCTAAGCGATCTCATGCAAACCGAATGGTTTGGTCGATCTAATCCGCGAGACACAAAGGCATATCAGAATACGACACGGGAGAAGAGGGCGCTGATGCTGCGTCAGGAAATTTCAGAAAACAAGGTAGGCGGCAAGATCGTTGACGTATTGAAGTATGTACCCGTCTCGGTCAGGGACGCCTTTCTTGCCGCCCGAGTGAGCGCTGTTCACGATGTCGGCCCAGGGATGTGTATTCACAATTTCGCGCAAATACCTTGTGAACGACATCTTCAATGTACAGCGGACTGTGATGACTACGTCTGGAAGAAATCGGATGAGGGGAGAATCGAAGAGGTCAAGCGCCAATATGCATTGGCATACGCCACCAGAAAGAAAGCCGAGGAGCTGAGCCAGGGGGAACGGCCTAGAAGGAGTGCTGATTGGGTCGCCCACAATGACAAAAAGCTGAAGACCCTCGCCCAACAATTACTTGACTGCGGAATTGTTGATTTCAATCCTGAAGATTACTTGAAGAAAAATGGCTTCAACGAACAAGCATAAAAGAATATCTGTCTCGAACGCCGAGGCAATCTTGGCCGATCTCGCGAAATGGGCCGCAGGAGAAATAGGGGTAAAGCTCACCTGGGCCATCTTGGAAGAGCGTCACGTATTTAGCCGGCAGGCGTTACAAGCCAAGCCTGAAATTAAGGCCGCCTATCTCGTAGCTAAGAAGAATTTGGCTGGTGGACGTGCGGAGCTAAAGCGAGACTTAGCGGTTTCTGAGCTATCGAAGGATGCGCTTCTAGAGTTGAAATTCTTGAGAGAGCAGGTGAGAGAGTATGAACGCAAGGAAGCGTTGTGGAAGCGGAGGTGGCAACAGATTGCTTATCACGTCCGCGCGCGAGGCATGCAAATATCAAAAGTGGATGCTCCGATTCCTGAAGGAGTACTTCCACCATCAGAACGTGAGACTGCGGAGATTCTTCATCTGTTCAACAAAGAAATTCCCGCCTCTGGTCAGGTGTAGCGGCAGCGGATGAACTGGAAGGAAGCGTCACTTGAGTGTGTGGTCATAGCGGGTATATGAGGAGACGTAAGATGCCTGCTTATCTTTAACTCGCGAAACTAGTACACAGAAAATCGAGCGAACCTAACCCGAGTTCTCTTGTGCAGTTGATCCCGCGCATGAGATCCCGAACGATACCATCTCGTCACTTGATTACATGGTTGCCCGCAACTAGCAGCAGTGCTAAACGCGGTGTGATAAAATTTGTCTTAACCGCCTGGCAGTCCTCATCCCCGAAAGCGGTTCTAGTCGGCTGTCAAGTTTCAGGCAAAACGTAAGCGAAAGCCCGCCTCTGGCGGGCTTTCTCCATTTCTGGTCTCGTTTTTGCATCTTGCATTACTGAAAAAAATTGGGGCCGGCAAAGGTGACTTGACTCGATCCCTTCGATCCAGACGACCTTGCTCCAGACGCTTGGCCCACGGCGCCAGCGCAGAGTATTCCTGCACATTTCATTTATATCTGTAGAGTCGCTACTGGCCGAATACAGACATTGAAAGCGAACAGTCAAAAGGCATTTGACTTCTCAAAACGAAATATTGATGCGCGTGCCAAGCATGAAAATGTTCTTGACACGCTCCCCTGCAGCGTTAGGGTTGACTATGCTGGCGCCGGGATTAAACACATACTGCACGTCGGGTTGTATTTGCAGCCAAGGCGTCGCTTGATATTGGTACGACAGTTCAATAAATTTCTCGCTGCTGCGCACGGGGATTCGCACGCCGTTGATCGCATTGTTGTCGCTGTCTCTACCTGCAGCCTGGCTGCTGACATGCGCGTAGCCCGCGCCGAGTGCAAGCGTATCGTTCGGGCGATGCCGATTTGGGCCGCGAAAAACGACACCCATGTTCAGACTGGCATCGATTAGATTGCGATCCTTGAAGGGCGTCTTCATGAATCTCGCTAGAACCGAGATGCTGCGCTCTGGAGCTGAGCGATCGCGCCAGATCACCTGATCAGCGGCAATGTAGAAGGAAAAATTCCCTTTATGCTCGCGGGGAATGCCATTACTCGAAGGATCCGACAAGGAGCGGCCCGTTTCGTCAAAGCGCTGGTCATCGAATGAATGCGTGTTGTACCAGGCACCCAAGCGATAGGTCCAATCAGGAGTTGCCTTCTCCGCCTTTCCGGCGGGCGCCGACAACTGCATCTCCACGATTGACATCGTGCCTCGGCCTAACGGGAAATCCGTTCCATTGCGATTGCGCTTTTGTGGATCCCCCTCAGGGTTGGAGACTGGGGTAGCACTGAATACGCCGCCGAGTAAAGTCAGGCCATCAATAGGTTTGACGGACAGCCTCAGGCCCAGGGCCGCAAGTGGATAGGCAGCACCGCCAGCTGGCAGGTCGGCGGTTGGCAGCATTGGCCAGCCAAACATGGTGTTGATGAAATAGCCCGCATTCGTGTTGAGCATGAATTCCTGATCCAGGCTTTGCTGGCCAAGCTTGACGCCGAGGGCGCCATCCATCAGTTGCTGTTCGAACCAGGCTTCCCACAAGCGGGTCGCGCGATCAGCGTGAATCCCGCTGGCGGTCTGCAGGGTTTTCAAGTTGTCTTCGCTGAGATTTGTGCCATGGATTTGCAGCCCACTGAGGTAGATCTGGCCACCTGTCAGTCCGAAGGCTTTCTCCGTATCGATCTGCACCCCAAGCGTAGTGAGTCCGTTGTACTGGAAACCACGATGAACGCCTCCGCTCAGGTTGCCGAGATATTCGCTGGTTTCCTGAAGCGTCAGGGTGATGCCTCGGGATTTGAGGGCGGGGCGTAGCCCTCTCATATCTCCAAACAGCAGGTTGTCGAAATCGCCGGCAGCTCCGTTGTTTTCCGCTGTATCAGTGTCGTTACCGCGTGCGGTAACCGTATCGGAGCTAGCCCCCGACTTTTCCGCCGCATGAGTTTCTCCGCTTGCGGGCGTAGAAGCCAGCAAAAGTATGGCAAGCAGCAGACCTCGGCTCTGAGGCCTCTCTGTCGGAGATGTTGCTGTCAAGATAATGATGTTTCTCGTAATGACGTCTGGAGTGATCCTTCCAAACCGAATCGTCAATTTAACCCTCGCTTCTTTTTTCCTTGTGGGGGTTCCTTTGATCCGCGTGCAATAAGCGACGTTAGCGCAACCCAGTGTTTACGCGGGTTTCAGCGATGCGCAATGCAACAATCGCTTTAAAATCAGTCACTTACTGTTTGCCTTCCCGCCCGGGTATGATGGTGCCCATTGTTCTCTTCAGAGAGTTAAACAATGGACCATTGGCACGCTCCCTACCTCGGCTTGCGCCACATCCCGCCCGAACTGACTGAGTTTGAGCTGAACACGTTCTTCACGTTTTCTGCCAAAGAACAAACTCTGATTGAGGCGCGGCGCAACCACCTTTACCGTCTGGCGCTCGCCCTTCATCTTGGTTTTATCCGGATGACCGGCCGCACCCTTGATGCCTACAAGCAAGTTCCGAAGGTTTTGTGGAGCCATCTTGGCGAACAGTTATCCATCGCGCCGCCTGAAATCGGAACATTGCGCTCGCTCTACGAGACACGGCCGCGAACGTTGATCGACCATCAGCAACTGGCGCAGCAAGCGCTCGGTTTTTCATCGATGACCGAGCACCAGCGACGTTACCTGGTCCGCTGGCTCAAAGAGACATTAGTCGGCCGGCCGGACCCCTCGACGCTGCTCATGCAGGTTAAGGGTTGGTTGTATGAGCATCAGATTCTGATACCCCATGATCGTCAACTGAAGCGCGTGATAGCTGAGGCAATCCGCAGCCACGAAACATTCCTGGAGTCGACCTTGCTGTGCTGCTTAGGCGAGGCCAATGTTCAAGAGTGGAGCCGGCATCTTGCCGCGCCGGTTGGTGATCGGGCCAGTCTTCAGCAGTGGCTGTGGGCAGTTCCGGTGAAGCATTCAACGGTTCAGATGTCCGAATTGTTTGAGAAAATCGACCATCTGCATGGATTGCGAGTCCCCATCAGTTGGCCCTCCCAGATCAACGAAACGCTGGTTCGTCATTACGCACGGCGATGCGCCAACCGACCACCCTCCGTCAGTAAGCGCATTACATCTCAGTCCCGTAGGCTTGAAACCGCCTGCTTCATGCGCTATGCCCTTTGCTCGGCGACCGATCAGCTACTCGCCATGTTCCGCCGATGGGCAATTGAAGTTATAACAGAGGCTGGTAGACAGGTCGACGCCGGTCGACCTGATCTAAAAAGGCAGCTCTGCGGTTTTGCCGAGGCGGTGAGGCTGCTCGCCTTGAATACTGACACTCCGGCCGACGAATCACTGACCAAGATCGTGGAACTGGCTGACCAGGTGCTAAAGCAGCACGCGCCCAGCCGGCGTAGTTTAATCCGGCTGCAGCTTATGACCAAGAGCGCTCAGGCGCGTGCAATGTTGCATAAGCTCGTCGCACTGCCATTTGAGTCCGAGACGCAGCATCCCGTTGTGGACGCAATCAACGTGCTTCGCAACCTTTACGGCCCTGACGGTAACAGCGAGTTGCCAGTAGATGTCAATATTAAACTCGGTCGCGTATGGAGGGAGAATATTGAGGGCGAAGACCGTACCGAGGCGCTGCGAGCATTCGAATGGGCAACTATTTCCGCATTACGAATGGCGTTAAGAAATGGTTCTGTGTACGTTGATCACAGTTTCTCCTTTCGCAGTCGCGCTACATTGCTCATCCCTGAAGAGGAATGGAAGGCGAAGCGGAACCACTATTACGGCCACCTGGAGCTGCCGCAAGATCCCAAGGTCTTCTTGGCAAAGATTATCGACCACCTTGATGGCGGCCTTGATCGGCTGAAGGATGCTTATCTTCGCGGCGAGGTGCGCATTGAGGCAGGTGGCGTCCGCAATGAGGGTATCGTGGCTGAGGAAAGAGACCCGGCTTTAGATGCGCTGCGTCGCGCCATCTTTGATGATCGCCCAGTGGGTCAACTTCCCAAGATCATCCTGGATATCGACAGCGAGGTGCGGTTTTCCTGGCTGCTCTTGGGTAGGGAGCCTCGCTCGCGCAGCGAGTTACTTCTTGTTTATGCTGCTGTGTTGGCGCACGGAACCTCCTTGTCGGCAGCTGACATCTCCCGCATGATTCCTGAGCTCAAGGCCTCCGCGATCCGGCAGATGATGAAGGTGGTGGCCGATGAACGCAAGTTGCGTGAAGCGGCCGATGCGGTGCTAGCCTACATGCATCGACATCCTATCGCGGCGCACTGGGGAATTGGCGACTTGGCCTCCTCCGACATGATGAGTCTGGAGACAACCCGCACCGTGTGGCAAGCCCGAGCGGATCCACGTCGGCGTACTGCCTCCATCGGGATCTATACTCATGTGCGTGATCGCTGGGGCATTTTTTACGACCAGCCGATTTTGCTTAAAGAACGGCAAGTTGGTGCGGCCATCGAGGGGGTGGTGCGGCAAAACGGAACCGATGACGTCGCTCAGCTCGCTGTTGACACCCATGGCTACACCGATTTTGGCATTGCGGTGGCCAAAGGTCTGAAGTTTGATCTTTGTCCTGTCCTACAGCACATGCGGGACCGCTACTTGCACGTCCCCCGTGGACATATGGTGCCGGATGAAACGCTTCCAGTGGTCGCCGGGGACGTCGACCTCCTTGCGATCGAAGCTATCTACGACCAGTTTGTGCGGGTTGTCGCGTCCATCCGGAGTGGCCGGTGTACGGCCGTACAGGCTTTACAGCGCTTCGGTTCTGCAGCACGAGGCCAAGATGTATACGATGGTGGCGTTCAACTTGGGAGGCTGTTGCGCTCTATATTCCTAATAGACTATTTCACGAACCCAACATTCCGCCGAGAGTTGCGCCATGTTTTGAATCGAGGCGAAGCTGTACATGCGATTCAGCGCGCCGTCCACACCGGTAAAATCCCAACGGAACTTGCTAAGCGGCCAGAGTCCCTCGCTGCCGTATCCTCCAGCCTTTCACTACTGACCAATGTGCTGATGGCTTGGAACACGGCCCATATGCAACGCACCGTCGATCAATTTCAGAAGATCGGGGATGAAGCAATTGCACCTGAACTGCTGCGACGTATCGCGCCCACTAATTTGGAGGGGCTCAATCTGCGCGGAACGCTTGAGTTTCCGCTGGCAGAGTACGCTCTTCGCATTCTACCTAGTAGCGCTGAGGTGGTGCGCGCGTCGCTTCAGAAGCACATGCATTAAGCTGGCGCTACACGTCCGGCATATTGGTAGCCGGACGCGGCGAGCGATTTAGGCGGCCATTTGACTGCATGCTTCAGCGCAACGAGTGCAGGCTTGTGCGCAGTCCTGGCAGTGCTGGGCCTTGTGCTTGGCACACTCTTCAGCGCATGCCTTACAGATCCGCGCACACAGCGTGCAAACCTCTTGGGTGAACTCGCTGCCGCGGGCCATTAACGCAGCAGCGGTTCTGCAGATGGTGGCACAGTCGGCATCGGTGGCGATGCACCGAGCCATCATCTTCACATCCTCTTCTTGCAAACAGGCTGCCGCACATTGGTCGCAAGCTGCTGCACACGCATAGCAGGCCTCAATACAGGTACGAAAATCTTCATGTGACATTTCGATCTCCTTGATAGATGGGCAGTCCGACTGCCCGGATTGCGTTCTGGCGAATGCCAGATCCATGGCAAACAGGAAGCTAGGTGATCACTCATCAATGGACGGCCAGCTTCCATTCCTTTTTCCAGCGACTCATCGTGGAAATTTCTTCTTGTTGTTGTGAGATGACCTTCTTGGAGAAGGCAACAATTTCTGGGTGACGGGATTTCTTGATGGCGTCCTGCGCCATGGCGAGTGCCCCACGATGATGCTTGATCATCATGTCGAGGAACATGGCATCAAACTCATCGCCTTGACTCGACTGGAGCTTTTCCATCGACATACCTTTCATCGACTGCATCATGCCGGGCAGTTTCATGTTCACAGCACTCCCCTTATTGGGAAACCATTGCGACTTCCATTCGCGTAGTTGAGCAATCTCAGCACCTTGGTCATCAATGGTCTTCTTCGCCATTTGCTTTAGCTTATCGTGCGCACTGCGGCTATCGACTAGCTCGGCCATCTGGACAGCTTCCTCATGGTGCTTGGCCATGGTATCGAGAAATTGCTCGTCATATGAGTGAGACGAAGTCTTCATGGCGTCACCATGTTGAGGCTCAGCCGTCGCCTGACGCGGAGATACTTCGGCAGGCTGCGTTTGAGAAAATGCTGCTGCTGAGGCGAAGAAAGCTACCGTCGCTACGGCTACTTTGGATGAGATTCGCATATGGGCTCCATGGTTGGATAACTGAAAACTACTGACCATAGGAGCGCGTTCAAGCGTCGATGTTCATAAAATTCGCGCCTGAATTAAAAAGAATCCGGATGCATTGGTCACTACAACGGTGATTGGACGTGATCTCCGGTGGGTCTTGGAAGCTCCCGGCGAGGGGCAGCCCGTTTGAAGTAGACCGGCATACTAAATTTAGTCTGGGACGCCGTTTTTGAGTCGGCCAGTTTCCGGCACAGCGGGACGTCCGATGTATTATCCCGATCAGCAGCAATGCTGAGCCATAGTTCTCAGCGCGTTGTTCCGCGTAGCCTTAGGGCATTCGCGATCACGGATACCGAGCTCAAACTCATCGCGAGTGCTGCCAACATCGGGGACAGAAGCTGCCCCGTGAATGGATAAAGCAGGCCCGCAGCTAAGGGAATGCCTAAGGCGTTATATAAGAATGCAAAGCCGAGGTTCTGACGCATGTTGCGCACCGTTTCAACGGACAGTTCCGTCGCACGCGCGATGGCGCGCAGATCGCCCTTCACCAGGGTGACATGAGCGCTATTGATTGCCACGTCGGTACCGGTCCCCATGGCAATTCCGACATTTGCCTTGGCCAGCGCCGGAGCGTCGTTGATCCCATCGCCCGCCATCCCGACGATCTTGCCTTCGGCCTGGAAACGTTCTACGAGCGCGAGCTTGTCTTGGGGCTTGACCTCCCCGTAGACCTCAGAGATGCCGAGCTTCCCGGCAACAGCTTTCGCCGTGGTTGTGCCATCACCGGTGGCCATGACCACCGTGAGCCCGGCTTCTTTTAGACTGGCCAGCGCTTCCCGTGTAGTTTCCTTCACGGGATCAGAGACCGCTAGCAGCCCCAAAAGCACGCCATTTCTCGCTAGATACATCACGCTAGCACCTTCGGCACGTAAAGCTTCTGCTTCAGCCAGCAGCGGTGTCGAAGAGACGCCTTCCGATTCCATCAGCGTGGTATTGCCCAATGCCACCCGCGCCCCGTTGACTATGCCTCGAACGCCTATACCACTGGAAGATTCAAAGCTGCTGGGTGTCATCAAGGAAAGCTGGCGTCGGCGTGCCTCGGCAACGATAGCGTGCGCTAGTGGATGCTCACTTCCCTGGTCGAGGCTTGCCGCCAGCTGCAACACCTCCGTCTCTTGACTGCCTGGTGCGGCGATTATCCGGTCAAATGCTGGCTTTCCTTCCGTGAGCGTGCCGGTCTTGTCGACGATGAGCGTATCGAGCTTCTTCATGCTCTCAATGGCCGCTGCGTCTCGGAACAGAATGCCTTGGGTTGCGGCACGGCCAGTGGCGGCCATGATGGACATGGGCGTAGCCAGTCCCAGCGCACACGGGCAAGCGATAATCAGCACCGCAACCGCGTTGACAAAGCCATAGACCCAGCTGGGTTGTGGCCCAAAGAATCCCCAGCTAAGCAGCGTCAGCACAGCAATGCCGACCACGATTACGACGAAGTAGCCGGCGACCACGTCGGCCAACCGCTGCATGGGGGCGCGCGAGCGCTGGGCTTGGGCAACCATCTGAACGATCTGCGAAAGCATGGTCTGCGATCCGACCTTCTCGGAGCGGATGATCAGGCTTCCGCTGGCATTGATCGTTGCCCCGATAACCTTGTCACCTGGTCGCTTGGTAACGGGGACCGGTTCGCCAGTCAACATCGACTCGTCAATGGCGCTCTCTCCCTCCACGACCACCCCGTCAGTAGCGACTTTTTCGCCTGGTCGGACCCGTAGCAGGTCGCCAATATGAACGTTACTCAAGGGGATATCTTCTTCCGTACCATCTGCAGCGATCCGTCTAGCTGTTTTAGGTGCCAAGCCGAGCAGTGATTTGATGGCGGCAGAGGTCTGCGAGCGCGCCCGTAGTTCCAGGATCTGCCCCAGCAGGGTCAGTGAGATGATGACGGCCGCGGCTTCGAAGTAGACACCGATCCGCCCGTGTTCCATGAAGGCCTTGGGGAATAGCTCGGGGAAGACGGTTGCGACCACACTATAGCCATAGGCGGCTACCACGCCCGTGCTGATCAGGGTCCACATATTGGGACTGCGGTGGACGATCGAGTCGACACCGCGAGTCAAGAACGGCCATCCGGCATAGAGGACCACGGGCGTACCGAGCGCGAGCTCGATCCAGCTTTGACCGATCAGGCCATGTGGAAATATGCGGCCGCCGGCCATGGCCAGCACCGTCACGAGCACCGTCAAGGGTAACGTGAGCCAGAATCGCCTTTGGAAGTCCCGCAGCTCAGGGTTCTCCTCTTCTTGGTCCGACGGTAGCAGTGGCTCCAGGCTCATCCCACAGATGGGGCAATTTCCCGGCGAGGCCTGCCTGACTTGCGGGTGCATGGGGCATGTATAGACGGTTCCGTCAGACGATACCGTGCTTACATCGGGCTTTGATGAATCTCCGACAAATGCGGCTGGATTAGCACGAAACCTGCCCATGCACTTGTCACTGCAGAAGTAAAAGTCTCTCCCGCCGTGTTCAATCCTCCGGTATGGATCGGGAGCCACCATCATGTGGCAAACCGGATCAGTCTGGCTTTTTTCCGGGGGAGATCCCGCTTCAACGGCTGGAACTGGTGCGGCGTGATGATGGTGGTGGTGTTCATCCATAGTTACTGCTCTCCCGTGTCAGGTATATCCAGCAGGTAACGTGAGGGGCACATGAAGCGCGGCCTCACGTCGTCAGCGGCTTACTTCGACGTTGGAATTTCCATACAGTCCATCATCATCTGCATGGTCATCTGCATCATGTCCATTTGCTTCTGCATCCCCGCAGGGGATGGCAGCGATTTATGCTCCGCCCTGGCTGCCATCATGCCTTGCATCATGGCCATACTGTCTTTCATCGTCTTCATGTGATCCGCCATCAATTGGCGGCGTTCCTCAAGAGAAGCGGTGCTCATCATCTTTTGATGCATCTCGCGCATGGCTTTTATCTGGCTATCCATCTGCACCATGGGTGCACCTGCTGCGGCAGATTTCGCGGGAGAGGCAGTTGCAGCCGCCTCGGGATGATGTCCTTCGTGCTCAGTTGCGTTTTGGGCCGGTGTAGCAACCGAAAATGTTGCCATCGCGACCGCGCCGATCAGGTGGGTGAAACGCTTCATGATTTCTCCTCGATTCATTAGGAGGCATGCAGATCAGCAGCCTCTATGTGAAGTCTAGTGAGCATAGAAAGACTGCAAGTGATGCAAGTCAAAGCTATGTGAAAACGCTGGTAAGCCTGCCACGGACGAAATGTACCCAGGAGCACGGTAGCGACTAATTTCGTGAGAATTCCTTGCCGGCAAAGTCTACTGTGACCAACTTCCCGTCCATCTTTCCCATCCCGGGTGAGTTCACGGGCATACCTGGTACCGCAACACCTTTTGTCGATCGGGAAGCGATGAGTTTGGCCACAGCTGGGGCCGGAACATGGCCTTCGATCACCTGGCCCGTTGCGTCAACAACGGCGGTATGGCAGGACTGAAGAGGTTCAGGTACGCCAAGGCGCTTTTTAATCCCAGGCATCTCTTTGCTGTCAACGACGTGGAGCTTGTAGCCGGCCTGACTCATGTGTTCTGCCCAAGCCTTGCAGCAGCCGCAGTCAGGGTCTTTGTACACGGTGATGGCTTCCCCGGCCGCGTGCGCAGCAAGAGAGGTCAGAAAGAGCAGGCTCGCAGAGAAGAACTTTTTCATTCGACTGTCAGTGGGAATTAAATTGGCTGACGGGCGGATGTTGTTATCATCGCGTCCGCCGAGAAATGCATGGATAGCTAGCTTATTCAGTCATCGGCCCTAAGGTTCCGAACCAGGCGACAAGCACCAAAATCAGGAAAGCACAGGCAGTTTCAAATAGAAGACTCTTCTGAAGGGCGGTAATTGCTTCACGATGCTCACCGGAGATGTGAGCACGCTCAAGTAAGGGACTGAGTCGGTATCTATTCGCGGCGGCCAAGGCGAGCATCAACGAGAACAAGAATAGCTTCGCGATCAGAAGCTGACCATATTGCGAAGACAGAAGCCCGGCGAAAGTCGGACCGACGATGAGCCAATAGTTGATCGCACCGGTGATCAGCAACGAGCCTACGATGACTGTTCCCATCAAAGCGAAACCATTGAGCGTACGGCTCAGCAACGCAATGTCAGCCGGACCATCTCCATAGCGCCATACCAACATGAGCACGAACACGGCTAAAGCTCCCACCCAGGCGCCTGCAGCCAGTAGGTGAATAATGTCAGCGGCCAAATGCATTTGGCCGCGTACACCCTCATCCATTGCACCATGTCCCCCCCAAGATAAGGTTGCCAAAGCGACGGCACCGGTCAAACTCATGATGCACAATCTGAGGGAATGGGCGCGGGAGACGAATAGTCCTGCCGCGACAAAGAGGACCAGCATTGCAATACGCAGGCACCATGCCATCCCGAACGACGTCTCGGTCAGCATCATTTCGATCATGTGCTCTTCAATCGCACTGACGTCTACGGCCCCGCTCATCGCCTTGACCATCAGTACCATGCTGATGGTCGATAAGAAGATTCCGACCACAGCCAGAGCGACGGCCAGGTTAGAGAATTTCTTGGCAAGGACGGATGACCGTTCAGGCTTACGCAAAGCATGTAGTTGAAACAACGGCAGGCCGAAAACGAGCATCAAGACCACATACAGCGCAAAGCGCACCAAAACTGTCATCCAATCCATCGTCAGCTCACTTCACCGTGAAAGTGATCTTGCCGGTGATCGGGTGGGTATCCGAAGAGACCGCGCGCCACTCGATGCTATAGACACCCGGGGTCAAGGGTTGGGTCGGCGTCACTACCATGGTCTTCGGATCATCAGCACCTGATACCTTGGCCGCCACCTTCATGGGCGAACCGCCATGATTCATACCAGGCATCCCGGTCATCAGCAACGTGGCCCCGGAAAACTGTTTGGAGAGGTTTTCGGAGAAGCGCAATTCAATTTTTTCGGGGGCGCTTCCGGTCGAGTTGTCTTCCGGAGTGGAGCCGAGCAGTTTGGGGTGAGCGAAGGCTGCCGTAGCGAAAGCCGCTGCAGCGATGGTGACGGCTGTCTTAGCGAAGAGAGACTGGTAGGACATGGCGATTCTCCTTTGGAGGTGTTGTGGAGGGACAAAGAGGTGGAGACTTAGAATAAAACACGTACACCGGCTACCAGCCGGGTTTCACCCGTATTTCCGCCGGCACCGCGTACATAGCTGGCAGTACGGCCGAAACTCTGGTTGCGCTCGATGCCGACATAGGGCGCAAATTGACGGGTAATCTCATAGCGCAACCTGACGCCGTAGGCGGCACTGGACAGACCTCGTCCGATGCCCAGTTCGGGATCTTCTTTACCGTAAAGGTTAGCTTCGACACGGGGCTGAAGAATCCAGCGCTGCGTCAGTAGCAGTTCATACTCTGCGGCAAGCCGCAAGGCAGTACGACCTTGTTCGCCGACGTAGCCTGTGGCTTCCACTTCAAACCAGTAGGGGGCCAGGCCCTGCACACCGAACGCTAACCAATTACGGCCGGGCCGGTTGCTGCCTACGTCGACACGCAGGCCGAGCTGGGTGTCCCAATAGGGGGTAATCGCATGGCTCCACAGCAATTCGGTCCGGGCGTCGCCCACGCGGCCTTGCTCGATATCGCCTTCAGCCTTGATGAAGAACTTGTCATAAGAATTCCCGATCCAACCTTGGGTGTCGTACGCAATCGAATTGCCATTTCGGGTATGGACACGCTCCAGACGGTCTACCAGGAAAGACCCGAAGGAATGCATGTCCGACATCATCAAGGCGCTGGTGTCTTTCTGCACATAGGGTCCGGTATTGAGGGTGTAGCCGTTGGAATAGCCATTCGGATCACGGGCGTCAGCGGGCGCGGTCGAGCCCATATCCATTCCCCCCATGCCGGATCCCCCCATCTCCATACCGCCATGGTTCATGCCGGCGTGATTCATCGCTCCATGATCCATTGATCCGCCGGCACTGGCGGTACCGCCGTCCATCGAATCCATGCTGTCCATGGTAGTGGCAGCCTGGGTGGCCGAGCTGCCCGGTGCGGCTGTGTGGCCCTCGTGAGACTGCGCCCACGCTGCATTCATGCCGGCCGATGCGAGTGCCAGCACGAGGATCTGAGTTGAGTAACGGGTAAGAGTCATTCTGGGTATGCCTTTCGGTGCAGAACCTGGTTAGCTGACGACGACTTCGCGGAACATGCCCATGTCCATATGGAACATGAGGTGGCAGTGCCAGGCCCAACGGCCCAGGGCGTCTGCAGTGACCAGGAAGCTGATTCGCTGAGCTGGCTGGACCGGAATCGTGTGTCGACGCGCCAGAAACTCGCCATTGGGCGTCTCCAGTTCGCTCCACATCCCGTGTAAGTGCATAGGGTGCGTCATCATTGTGTCGTTGTGCAAAATGACACGCAGACGTTCGCCATAACGGAAATGAACCGGTGTCGACTTACCGAATTCGAGCCCATCAAGCGACCAGGCGTAGCGCTCCATGTTGCCGGTCAGATGAAGCTCAACTTCCCGCTCTGGACCGCGGTTGTCCAGCGGGCCGCCGATAGTGTGCATGTCGGCCAGCGTCAGTACTCGGCGACCATTGTTGCGCAGGCCCACGCCCGGATCGTCCAGGTTGGTACGCGCCGTGTCGACACGGGCATCGGTACTCGGGCCGTATTCGGTGCGAGCATGACGAGCCTTCTTGCTCGGTACTTTCAAGGGATTGGCAGGAGCCATCTGATGCTGGCTGTGGTCCATCCCTTGCATGGACTGAGCGCCGCCATCCATGTTCTGCATCGGTGTGTTGCTGTCCATGGAATCCATGCTGTCCATGCTGGACATCGAGTCCATGTTCATCGAGGACATGTTGCCCATGGCGCCATGGTTCATGTGCCCCATGGCACCGTGATCCATTCCCCCCATGGAAGACATATCTCCCATCATGTCACCCATGCTGAGCCACTCCGGCTTGTCGACTGCCGGCACGGGGGCGGTTAGCCCAGCACGTGTGGTCAGCGTGCCACGAGCGTAGCCGGTGCGGTCCATGGTCTGGGCAAACACGGTGTAAGCATCTTCCTTGGGCTCGACCACCACATCGCAGGTTTCCCCCGGTCCAAAACGGAACTCATCTACGCTGATCGGCTCGATATCCACGCCGTCGACTTGAACCACCTTCAACTTCAATCCAGGAATACGTACGTCATAGAAGGTATTGCCGGATCCGTTGATACAGCGCAGGCGGACTTTCTCACCGGGCTTGAACAATGCGGTCCAGTTGCCTGCCGGCGTGACGCCGTTAGCGAGGAAGGTCAGAACAGCGGAGGACAAGTCCCCCAAATCCGTGGGATTCATGCGCATCTCATTCCACATCGCACGATTATCCATGGCCGCCTTCACGCCATCTTTACGCGCGTCGCGGACAAAGTCCCCAGCCGTCACGCGGTTCAGATTGTAGATGTCCCCTTGTTTTTTGAGTTTGGAGAGGACGGACATCGGATTCTCATCCATCCAGTCCGAGAACAGGATCACGTGTTCCCGATCAGCCAGTTTCTTGCCAGCATCAGCAGGATCGATGACGATAGCGCCATATACCCCGGTCTGCTCTTGCATCCCCGAATGGGAGTGATACCAGTAGGTGCCGCTTTGCTTTACCTTGAATTTGTAGGTAAAGGTCTCTCCGGGAGCAATTCCTGCAAAGCTGATCCCAGGTACACCATCCATTTGAAACGGCAAAATAATGCCGTGCCAGTGAATCGAAGTATGTTCACGCAGCTTGTTGGTGACGTTGATCGTGATCATGTCACCTTCTTTCCAGCGCAAGGTGGGCCCTGGCAGGGAGCCATTGATCGTCGTGGCGATGGACTGCTTGCCCGTGAAATTGACAGCCGATTCAGCGATCACCAGGTCAAACACCTTACCTGTGAGAACGGGTGCCGCCGAGGGGCTCGCCGGTGTTTCAGCAGCCTGAGCCACCGCTTGCATGGCGCGAGACGACAGCCCTAAAAGCACACCTCCGGCGGCCAGCCCTTTGACAAAACGGCGGCGGGAGTTCAAAGGGGACGATGAGTTCGACATAGGATAAAACTCTCCGAAATGGGGATATGGCGCTGATGATAAGTAGCGCTGGCGATCAGTTGGATTACTCGCGCATTACATTCCTGTAATGATCGCATCACTTCGCCGAACTGGACGTACCATGTAGTGGTTGTTCTACATGTTAATACTATGAAACTTCTTGTGGTTGAGGATGAGCCCAAAACCGGTGAGTACGTCCAGCGCGGACTGACCGAGGCAGGGTTCGTTGTTGATTTGGCAAAAAATGGCTTGGACGGCTATCACTTGGCCATGACCGAGCCATATGACTTGGTCATTCTGGACGTCATGCTGCCCGACGTGGACGGCTGGCGCATCGTCCAGTCGCTTCGTGACGCCCAAAAGACGGTCCCCGTTTTGTTTCTGACGGCCCGAGATAGCGTCTCCGACCGCGTCAAGGGGCTGGAGATGGGCGCCGACGACTACCTCGTCAAGCCATTCGCTTTTTCCGAGCTACTGGCGAGGGTGCGTACCTTGTTGCGTCGGGGTAGCAGCGTATTGCTACAAGATCGGTTGACGGTGGCTGATCTCGTGCTCGACCTCCCGCGACGCACTGCCAGTAGAGGCGGCCGGAAGCTGGTGCTTACAAGCAAGGAATTTGCCTTACTGGAGTTCTTGGCGCGACGCCGTGGTGAGGTATTGCCGCGCTCTTTGATTGCATCGCAGATCTGGGACATCAATTTCAGCAGCGACACCAATGTGATCGATGTGGCGATTCGCCGGCTAAGGGCGAAGGTCGACGATGGTTTTGATCTCAAGCTGATCTTGACTGTTCGAGGAGTCGGCTACATTTTGGATGCACCGGAGCTCGCAGAAAGCTCAGCATGATACGGCAACGCTCCCTCACCCTCCGGCTCGCAGGGCTCTTCGCCGTGGCTTCGACTGCCGTGCTCGTAGGACTGGGCCTACTCATTACGTCCACAGTCGCTAAACATTTCACGGAACAGGATGAGCAACTCCTTGAAAAAGAATTGCAGCTTATCCGAAAAGTAGTACAGGAGCGAGGTGCGCAAGAAGTGAATTCCACTTTCGGAGAGGCTCTTCATAATCATCCGGATTTTTATGTCTACATCGGCTCGCCAGACGGAGTGACGCGTTACTCGACGCTGGGAGAAGCTACTACACAGATTTTAGCCGCCGCCCACACTGTCAGGGCTGGCCGTTTCTTTGCCATTGCACATGGTGGTCACCAAGAGTTCCAGGCAATCAAGGCTCACTTGAAAGACGAGAAAAGCGGCGAGGATCTGCAAATCGTCGTGGCCGTCGATACGGAAATCCATGAGCACTTCATGCGTAATTTTCAGACGACCTTGGTGCTATACGTGACTGGATCTGCGCTGATTGTAGTCTTGCTAAGCTGGTGGGCGGCGCGGCGCGGGTTGGCGCCGTTGCGAGCGATGTCGGATAAGGTGCAGGCGGTCTCTTCGCATAACTTCGGCGAACGCATGCCCGTCGAGACCTTGCCCATCGAAATCGCGGACCTTGCGGCCAAGCTAAACGCGATGCTGGAGCGTCTTCAACGCGACTTTAATCGCATCACCGAGTTTTCTACTGATATTGCCCACGAGTTGCGCACGCCCATCACCAACTTGCTCACGCAAACGGACGTGGTGCTGACCCAGCAGCGAACGAACGAGGCCTATCGGGACACACTTTCCTCCAATGCAGAGGAATTGCAACGACTCGCTAGAACCATTTCCGACATGCTGTTCTTGGCACAGACCGAGAACGGTATCAGTCTGCCTAGTCATGAGGCATTGAGCCTGCACGAAGAAACGGCGGAGCTTTTCGACTTCTACGATGCACTCGCCGAAGAGAAAGAAGTGCGATTACAGCTTTCCGGAGAGGCGTTCATCAAGGGGGATCGTCTCATGGTACGCCGCGCTTTGAGCAACTTGATCTCCAATGCGATGCGCTACACGCCTTCGTCCGGAAGCATCGCTGTGTCGATTAGCAAGTCTGCGACCAACGTCATCGTACATGTCGAAAACGACGGCCCCGAGATCCCAGCGGAGCATCTACCGCATTTATTTGAGCGTTTTTACCGCGCAGACAAATCGCGTACGAAGGCCGACACGGATTCGGCTGGCCTGGGACTATCCATTACCAAGGCCATCATGCATGCCCATCAGGGCGATGTAACCGTGAAATCAGAACAGGGAAAGACGAGTTTCAGTCTGATCTTTCCTCGTACAGTGGCCTAAGGAAGCGGATTGCGCAGGACGTAAAAAAAGCCACTGAAACGACAAGCGCGACAGTGGCAAATTAGGGAGAGAAGCCCTAAGCGAGCATAAAAAGGGCTGATTACGCGCCTTGATAAAGAGAAGTCGTGGAGCTGCGGGCCTCTGTCGATTCACGCTTCACGTCCGCGCGCGATTTCTGCGAAGGTGCTTGGCGAACGATCGGATAATCGTTGCCGTTGGTGATCAGCCCTGCGTTTTGAGCCTGCTTCAATTCAGCGATCACTTCGGCGCGCGTCTTGGTGCTGGTGAACGGCACGACCGGGTAGTTGTTGCGCGCCGTAACGTTGGCCGCGTCACGCTGGTTGATGTCGGATGCGTAGGTCTGGGCAGAGGCCGCACCGGCTGCAAGTACCAGCAAAGAAAAAGCAAATGCGCGAGAGGTGGTAATCATATCGTTTCTCCTAAAATCATTTCAGAAAGCCCGCTCGAAGGGGCTGGTCGACCAACCTCAGGTAGGACTGATGTTTGATCGTTGAAGAGGATTTTAAAGAGGCTCTCCGCACAGAGACATTGCACGCCAATTACATTCCCGTAATGGTGAATTTCAGTTTCATTAGCCGTCAGCGCGGCGCTATATTGA
Organism: Herbaspirillum huttiense; assembly: GCF_004367745.1. Classification (GTDB taxonomy): domain Bacteria; phylum Pseudomonadota; class Gammaproteobacteria; order Burkholderiales; family Burkholderiaceae_D; genus Herbaspirillum; species Herbaspirillum huttiense. Next base: position 4,593,501 of record NZ_CP037993.1, on the reverse strand, counting down.
TAGAACATTGCCCCGTTTTGTGACGGCATGAACAGCGTCGTTGCGCAGATAACACTTAAAGGAAAGCATAATGACTATCTATAGGAATAAGGCGTTCAGGAACATATGCGCCGTTACCGGGGTGGCGATACTGGTCGCCGCATGCGCTACCACCCACGAGGACAAAGAGAGCACGCTGCCTTGCACGATTATGCAGCAGAGCAGTCGTTGTGCCGAGGTGCCGATGAGTGATCTACAAAGCGAGATGGCCGTCAAAAAATTTAAGCCAGCTCCGTCTGGGTCTTATTACCTCTACGTTAGCCGTCCTTACAGTCAAGAGCGCTCCCATCAGGCCAAGGTGTACCTGGATGACAAGCTCGTCACAGCACTCGCCCCGCAGACCTTTGCTAGGCTGAGGGTGGCACCTGGCATCCATACTCTGAAAGTCACCGTGCCCTCTAGCAAGGACGTTGAGGAAACGATAGATCCAACGGGTGCTACCTTCCTTGAGTATCAGATAGTAGAGTCTTTCTTTAGCGCTGTTCCTACGCTGAAGATCCAAGATGAAGGTGTCGCCAAGAAGATGTTGGAACGCTTGCGCCTGGTGGCACCACCGAACGGCGAAGACTAACTAGATCAGACGCGGTGATTACATAAACGTAATGGCCCGGACGCGGGCTGGTAATCTTCGGGTGCATAGAATGAAGGCTCATTAATTTTTGTGGAGCCAATCATGAAGGTCACCTTTGCTGCCGCTACGGCCTCAATTGTTCTACTTGCATCGCTTGTCGGCCTTAGCGCACCAGCGACCGCACAAGTCGCTGATCCTTACGGAATGTCCGTGTCCAATGCATTGGTTGATCGGGAGATTCAAATCGATCCTTCGACTAAGTACGTCAATGTGAATCAGGGTGAAACTATTCGTTTCGTCGCTCAAGGAAAAAGTTTCGTATGGAAGTTCGACACTTTCGGTCGGCGACCATTCGAACTCGCAAAAATTGCTCCGGCCGATTTTGCAGCGCCGAATGCCGTCGTCTATCTGGGATTGAATCCCCTCTACCACAGCCGTTAATCACGAGAATCGATTGACCTGATATTCCAGCGTGTCCGGCAATCCAGATCGGTTGTTGCGTGTGTTGGAGAAAGCTAATTTTGGGCTAGTCACTGCGCCGGCTGAGGCATACCTCGGCCGGATGGCCCCAAATGTCGGCTTTCGCCGAAGGTCGTTCCGATTCGCAACACGCTGCTGGCCGCGCCGAAGGCTGGGGAAAATGTTTGTTGGTCGAGATGGTGGTCGTTTGTACGCATGGACTAGCGAGTCCGTTCTCGCACCAGTCGTAGGAGACCAGATCAACTAGCGTAGTCCGGATCTCCAGCAAGAGTCTGGATGACTGCCTCCGAAGTTTTGTCAATTTCGGCAATAACGCCCAGCCAGTGAGCGATGACCCGTTTTACGCTAGGGCCGGGTTGAGTTTCGCGCCACAAAGAAAGCAGCCGGTGATAGCCTAAAAGGTCAGCACGCTGCACACAGTAAGCTGTGATCATTTGCGTGATCGCTATGTCCCCCAGCGCCTCAGGGACACTGCGTAGACGCCGAGCCAGGCCAACCTGTTTCTGCGTATTTTCCTGCATTAAGCGCAATTGTTCGATGATCTTCGGCAAGCCCATTGGATCTGGGTGCGTAACCACTTTGAATTCGTGGTCGCTGTTGTTAGCGGTCACCTGCAATACGTCATGCTGATCGACCCGCACGAGATAGGCACTCTTGATTGCGCTGTGTAGCCACGGAAATAGCAGGCGCTTCTGTCTGACCACTGCCCGCAAATCTTGTTTGAATCCCTGTTCCAAGCCTGGCCGAGGCTCCTTGCGATTGTCAGCATGAATCCGCTCCCATAGCCGTCCAATCTGTTCTTCTTGTTGATCCAGCGAATCGAAGAGCGCAATGTTCCAGCCCAAGCAACAAATCATCACAGCTTTTTCTCGATCAGCTAACTGGTCAACGTAAAGAATGTGTGGCAACGCGAACGTCGAAAAACATTCAGCCACGTTGTAAGACTTCAGTTTCATGCTCGACCGTCGAGGAGGAATTTTGAGTGAGGAAGAAATTCAAGCGAGGAGAATACAGCGCTCGATCCGCTTACTATACCGACAATGCCATATCATTGCGAAACCTACATTTTGAGAGCGGAAAATTTTGCGTGGATCAGGTCTGTCAGGTTGCGGGCTGATCGTACGCCGCCAGTGGCGTATCACGTATTAAAGCTGGAGTTTACGAAAGTTCGCAGCTGAGTCAGATCTGTCTTGGAATAAGCAGCGGTGGTCTGCACGGATGCGTGACCCAACAATGCCTGCGCAACGGGCAGTGGTACCTGATGATCGACTACCAAGGCTTTGGCATAGGCGTGGCGTAACCAATGGGGCGAGGCGGCGCTCAGCAGTGAAGCTTGCATTGGATCGTCGGTCTCCAGTGTGGCAGCGACCGATGTAAAGATGGCCTTGACCTCCCTGTACAGTCCCGCTTCGCGTAGCGTTCCCCCCTTGAGCCCGTGAATCAGGGGCAGCACTTCGTGCGGGGCCGGAGCTGGCGGCAGGCCGCGTGCAGATCGATAGGAGGAAACGGGTTCGATGATAACGTTGGGTAGGGGTACAGCCCTAGGTTTGTTGCCTTTACCGTCCACATACAAGGTCCACTGGCCGTCCATGTCAACTGCTATGCGGGGCAGATTGGTATCGATTTCCCACGCGAGCTCTGCGAGCCGAATCCCGCCGTATCGATACAGTACCCAGATGGCCCGGCGGCGCAACATGGCAATATCTGGTGCCTCGACGCATTTCTTCATCCACGCGTCGCATGCGCAAAGTGCTGCGGTAGGTAAAAATCGTTTGGGTGCAAATTCATTTCTTGCCTGGAGGCCGACAACCAAGCCCGAGGCCGGGTTCGCGATCAGATAACGGGTATCAAACCAGTATTGAAAGAGGCTCGCCACAACAGCAAGTGCGCGAGCCTGGGAGCGGTCGCCGACGGCAATAACGCGCCGCTGGCCATCAGTATCAACGCTTATGCGCGGTCTACGCAGGTAATCTCTATAGCGGAGCAAATCGTTCCTGGTAAGGTCAGAAAGCGGGCCAATATCCTGGTCGCGGCACCAGCCAATAAGTCGCCGTAGGTCGGCCCCGTAGGCGCGCAGAGTGTGGCGTGATCGGCTTGCCCGATCTCGCAAGAACAGCGAAGTCGCCAGGGTATCGTTCTGGACAGCCAAGGTATTCGTGGTGGACTCGCCATTGACGAAGCGCCCACCGCGTGACAACCACGCCGACAGCGAGGCTACACGGTGGGGATCAATTATAGCGAGCCAGTTGTGCTCCTCCTCGCGGTCTGGCGTCAGCTGTGTAGCCTGTTCTTGCAGGCGGAACCGCTGCCGATGGTTACGCAGGAGGCGCTCCATCACATCTGCCGGCGCCGGTGCGCTGCTTACTTCAGCAGTACGAAGTCGACCGCTTTCCCACCATTCGACCGCTTCGGAATGATCAAGAAGCAGATTAAACAGTACCGGCTTGGCTGTTTTAGCTTCACGCAATGAGGGAAAGGCTTGTTTTACCTTGCGTAGGGTCCATCGCTCATAGCAAGGATGACCCAATGCATGCGTAAGGTAGGTCAGCGCGGCTTCTACCGTCTCTGGCACGAGGACGGGCGGCATCACGCCATGATCGAACCATCGGGCCATGCTTACTCTCCTTTGCGACGTGGTGCCGCACGCTTGCTCCCCGGCTTTTCGCTGGGCGCGACAGATCGACGGTTTGACGCTGGGGTCTTCGACAGCGTGGCGCGCATCAACTCGTCAAGCTGAGCCCGCTGGCTGGCATTGACCGCTCTTAACGCGTTGACTTCGCCGATGGCGGTCTGTCGCTTGTCTCGTTCGGCCCCGGCGTCAGCCTCTGCGTGCGCGAGCGATTCTTCCAGCGATGCCATGCGACGCTCTGCGAATTTAAGTTGAGAGGCCAAACGACTCTGTTCCTGCTGTAGTGCTTGCCGCTGTTGCGCGGTCTCCTGCAGCAGTTGCTTGGATAATCCCTCGTACCGGTGCTGAGCTGCAGAGAGACTTTCCTGCTGCGACCGCTCAAGGGCAGCGACTTGGTCGCGTAGCGCTTGCGACATCGCTTGTGCCTGCTTTGATTGTTCTTCCAGGGAGGACATCTGAACACGGGCGACGGACAGATCGGCCCGTGCTTGCGCCAGCTCGGTGTCGCGGGCTGCCAGCAGGGTGCGCGCCGCCTCTAATTCCTCTCGGAGCATATCCACCCGCATATTGGCCTCGGCCGCAGCTGAGTTGGCTGTCGCGACGGATTGCTGCGCTTCAGCTTTGAGCTTCACCACCTCATCCAATTGCGTGGCCACCGCCGCATGCCAGAGCTGCCGCATGAGCTCGGCGATCTCGTTCGGAATGTCGGGCATGGCGATATCCGCCAGGCCCGCTGTGACGATTTCGGATTCGACTGCATTTATCGCACGCCCCAACGTCGCTGGGTCACCGCCGCCGAGGCGATCCTTGAGCTTGCGGACGGACACAACTCGTCGGAAGCGCTCACGGGTTGCGGGACTAGCGTCGTGGGCTTCTGCGAGCATCGCCAGGATGGTAGAGCGGATCTGAGCGGGAGAGGCAATGGAGGCGCGCGGCATAGGGGCTCCAAACGAGGATATTTCAATAGTATTACATACATTTCTAACGTTATAAAAGCTATAAACGTAAGTTTTAAATTTCTAAATAAGGGATAACCAATATTATCCTTTTAAAACAGACCGAGGCGTAGGTCAAATGATGGCCTGGGGCCGGTTGCGCATAGGAGTGGGCTGGGCATGAGGGGAGAAGGCGGCCAGTCAGCAAGTGACTGATTTTAAAAGGAAACTTGATGATCGTCGGCCGAAAAGCCGCGCCGCTACAGGGTCAGCCTACCGTCGCAAATTGCACAGGAATCAAAGAGACCCCTTGTGATGGAAAAAAGCGGATTTGCCATGTCAATTGGCAAGAATGGTCGTGTCAGGCGGGAGCAAGGTTGGACGAGAAGGTGCCGGCGTATCACGCCGGCGAAGAGAGAGGGAAGCTAAGCGTGAAGATAGTGATTCCGGCCGAGGTACATGTCGCAGAAACGGTGCCGCCATGCAGGCTCATGATCGATTTGACAATGGCCAGCCCGAGTCCAGCCGAATTGGCTGAATCGACGCGAGACGGATCGGCTCGATAGAAACGGTCAAAGATGCGAGAGAGTTGTTCCGGATCGATTCCCGCGCCGGGATTGGCTACGGAGATTGATAGGGCATCGCCATCAGGTGTCACGGTGATGCGTATCCGCTCCCCACTGGGGGTATAGCGCAGTGCATTGGCAACGAGGTTGCCGACGGCTCGACGCAATAAGATGGGGTCTGCCGCCAAGGTGCTGGTGGCGGTTACTTCAATAGAGACGTTGTTTTCTTCCGCCAATCCTTCAAAGTAGTCCGCAATCTTCTGCAATTCGCGGGGAAGATCCAGTTGTTCTCGCTGGAGAACGATGGAGGCATTCTCTGCCCTCGCGATGAAAAGCATGCTCTCTGTCATACGCGTCAGGCGTTGGAATTCTTCCAGGTTGGACCCCAACAAGGCCTGGTACTCATCGACAGAGCGGACCTGGCCTAACGCCACCTGAGTCTGGATCATCAGATTGTTGAGCGGAGTACGCAAGTCATGAGCGAGATCGGCGGAAAACTGCGTGAGGTTCTCAAAGCTCGAATGTAATCTGTTGAGCATCTCATTGAACGCGCGGACGATGATTTGCAAATCGGGGGGCGCGGAACTCAGCTCGATTTGCGTGTCGAGCTTGTGTACGGTGATTTCCCGGGTTCTCATCGCCAGTTGCCGCAAGGGTGACAATCCGCGCTTGACCAGGAAGTAGCTCAATACCGTGGCCAGGATGATGGCCGCGCAAACGCAAATCCATATCTCCATCCGGTATTGGCCGAGTAACGCCATGCGATCCGAGCTTAACCGGGCCACCATGACTTGCACGATTTCACCCGTTTTCGCGACTTGTAGTTCGCAGGCGACCGCCCGCGCTGATTCTCCTTCGCCCATGTCCAGGGTGAAAATAGCGGACTTGTCGAGCTCTTCCTGCAAAGTCAGGACTTTGGGGAAGACCAGAGGGCTGGTGCCGGGATTAGTCAGTGACAGCCCGTTATCCGTGGTCTTGATCTCCACTAGCAACTTGTCATGCCCAAGGGTGGCATCTAGAAAAATATGAGGGGCCCGTCGCATGGCATCGACCGAGCCCGCTTCCTGTACCAGGTGGGCGATCGAGCGGATTTTTCCAAGCAACTCCTCGTCGTCGCGCGTTTCCAGTTGATGGGCCAACGAGTGATACAGATAGGCACCGACTGCCGTCAATGTGAACACAGAGGCGGCGGCGAACAACAACACCAACCGGGCGACGATGGACAAGGGAGCGTTCAGTTTCAATTGCGCTCCTCCAGGACATATCCCATGCCCCACACCGTGTGGATAAGTTTTCTCTCGGCGGGATCGTCAAGCTTGGCGCGCAACCTCCGGACTGCAACGTCGACGACATTGGTATCGCTGTCGAAATTCATATCCCATACCTGCGAAGCGATTTCTGACCGGGAAAGAACTTCGCCAGTGCGCTTGGCGAGCATATAGAGCAGAGCAAATTCCTTGGCCGTCAGTTCAAGCCGGTTGCCGTTGCGCACCACCTTGCGTCGGACGACGTCGATATGAAGATCTCCAATCACAATCGTTTCGCTCTCGCGCGAGACACCGCGGCGCAGCAGGGTTCGCACGCGCGCGAGAAGCTCGGTATAGGCGAATGGTTTGACGAGGTAATCATCGGCACCGAGCTCCAGCCCTTTGACGCGGTCTTCGACTTCGTCACGCGCGGTCAGGAATAGCACAGGAGTGTCGTGAGTACGACGCAGCGTGCGTAGGACGTCCCATCCTGACATGCCCGGCAACATGATATCCAGAACGATCAGGTGATAGTGGCTTTCCGTCGCCAGATGCAGGCCATCTACGCCATTGCGCGTCCAGTCGACGACAAAGCCTGACTCGCTCAGGCCGCGTTGGAGGTAGTCCCCCGCCTTGGGTTCATCTTCAATCAACAGAAGGCGCATCGCTATCTCCTAAGGTTCATGCAAAGGTGCCTACATTTTCAATCATTCGATCTTCGTCATTCATTACAAATTTGTAATACCTCAGCAATACATCTGTGTGGGGCGCCTTTCTAGAATTCTCCATGTCGGCGCAACTCCTCTTTCTGGATTGTGGCGGACTTCTTAACCCTGACCTGGAGAATCTAATGAAATCTACCGCTATTTTTGCCCTGCTCGCCACGCTGCTCACCGCTTCCATAGTCAACGCCCAGTCGATGACGCCTGAGCAACGCGATAACGCCAACGTGACTGCCTTCAATAACTATCCCATCGTGCCGTTCCAGAGCAAGATGACCCGCGCTGACGTCCTCGCCGAGCTCAAACAAGCTCAAAGCGATGGTGTCATCACGAACGGCAACAACTACCCGATCATCCGCCAAGCCAGCACGCCGAAGTCCCGCGCGGAAGTAAAGAAGGAGCTGGAAAGCGCTACCAGCAACGATTTCCGGCAATCGCTTTACCACGGCGCCTAAGCCCTTGAGGCGCGCTAGCGATGTGGTGGGAGCGTCTTTTTTATTTCGTGTTATCCTATCCCCCCGGATAGGATAACTGAGATCATGAGCATTCACACCTCCCACCCAGACATCATCAAGCGCCTGAAACGGGCCGAAGGGCATTTGAAGACCATTATTTCCATGATGGAGGCCGGACGAGCCTGCCTGGAAGTCTCCCAGCAGCTACAGGCCGTCGAAAGTGCTGTTGCCAACGCGAAACGCGCCCTGATACACGATCACATAGATCATTGCCTGGATCACGTGATGCAGTCGGACGGTAAGGAAGCCGCCGATGCCATGCGGGAATTCAAGGAAATCACCAAATATCTCTAAGGAGCAGATATGACAGACATTGCAAGTCTGCTCCAGCAAGGGGCGGGCAATTTCTGGATATTCATACCCAGTGCAATTCTGCTCGGCGCCTTGCATGGGCTGGAGCCGGGCCATTCCAAGACCATGATGGCGGCGTTTATCGTCGCCATTCGCGGTACTGTTTCGCAAGCCGTGCTGCTCGGGCTGTCGGCGACGGTATCGCATACGGCCGTCGTCTGGTTGGTGGCGTTGGCTGGTATGTACTTCGGCAGCCAATGGAGCGCTGAATCATCCGAGCCCTATTTTCAAATGGCATCGGGCGTGCTGATTCTAGGCGTCGCGCTTTGGATGGCATTCAGAACTTGGCAACAGTCGCAGGAACAGAGCCGACAAGCTGATGCCGCGCATCACCATCACGCTCACGATGAAACCAAGTGGGTCAATACGGGCCATGGCCAGATCCGCATCGATATCTTCGAAGAGAATGTGCCGCCGCGCTTCCGCATCTTCGCCGACAAAAGCAATCGCCCCTGGCCGGCAGCAGGTGTGGAAATCCGCACTGTTCGTCCGGACGGCACCGAACAGACATTCAAGTTTGCCGACAAGGGCCAATTTCTGGAGTCCATTGATGAGATTCCTGAGCCTCATGAGTTCAAAGCTCAGGTCTTCTTGGCCCATGGCGCGCATTATCACATTTACGATCTGACCTACGAAGAGCATGCTCATGGTGACGCCCACGAACATGGTCACGACCATGGGGGGCTTGATGTCTTCGATGGCGGCTATCAAGACGCCCATGAGCGGGCACATGCTAATGACATCCGCAATCGCTTTGCGAACCGGGACATCAGCACTGGTCAAATCGTGATGTTTGGCTTGACCGGCGGCCTGATTCCTTGTCCTGCAGCGATCACCGTGCTGTTGCTGTGCTTGCAGCTGAAGAAATTCTCTTTGGGCGCCGGGCTGGTGCTGTGCTTTAGCGTCGGATTGGCCTTGACCATGGTTGCGTCCGGTGTGGTAGCCGCGTTCAGTGTCCGCCATGTTTCCAAACGTTGGTCAGGATTTGGCGAATTCACGCGCAAGGCACCGTATTTCTCTAGTGCGCTGATCATCCTGGTCGGTATATACGTGTTGTACAGCGGCTGGGCCGCGCTGCCGGCTTAAACAAGGGAGCATCATGTTTTCGGTATTTCGCAACCGCAGCTACCGACACCTGTTCCTAGCGCAAGTGATTGCGCTGGTGGGCACGGGGCTTGCCACCGTCGCATTGGGCCTGCTCGCCTTCGACCTCGCGGGAGACAAAGCCGGAACGGTGCTCGGCACGGCATTGGCAATTAAGATGATCGCCTACATCGGTGTGGCGCCAATTGCCTCCGCCTTTGCAGAGCGCCTACCGCGACGCGCCACCCTGGTCTCTCTTGATTTAGTCCGCGCCGCAGTGGCAATTTCACTGCCGTTCGTCACGCAAATCTGGCAGATCTACATCCTGATCTTTGTGCTGCAATCGGCGTCGGCGGCTTTCACGCCGACCTTCCAGGCAACCATTCCGGATGTGCTGCCAGAGGAAGAGGAGTACACCAAGGCATTGTCGCTATCGCGCCTCGCCTATGACCTGGAAAGCGTGGTCAGCCCGATGCTGGCGGCTGCATTGGTGAGCGTAATCAGTTTTCACATGTTGTTCGCCGGGACGTCGATCGGCTTCATCGGATCGGCTTTGCTGGTGGTCTCCGTCGTGTTGCCAAAGGCAAAACTGTCACCGCCGCGCGGTATCTATTACCGCACGACCAAGGGGATCCAAGCATATTTGGCCACTCCCCGCCTGCGCGGCCTTCTGGCGCTCAATCTTGCCGTCGCTGCGGCAAGCGCCATGGTGATTGTCAATACTGTGGTGTACGTTCAGGCCAAATTCGGGCTGACACAAACGCAAACTGCTTGGGCGCTTGCCGCTTTCGGCGGTGGTTCGATGGCTGCTGCCTTCATCTTGCCTGGCTTGCTCAAGAGCATTCCTGATCGCACAGCAATGCTGTCCGGCGCGTCGGCGTTGGTCATCGGCCTCTTCGCGGGCAGTGCAGTGGGTTCGTATGCTTGGTTGCTGGTGCTTTGGGTGCTGCTGGGGATTGGGTACTCTCTGACTCAAACTCCATCAGGGAGGCTATTACGTCGCTCCTCGTCCGCTGAAGACCGTCCGTCCTTGTTCGCCGCGCAGTTCGCACTGTCGCATGCTTGCTGGCTAATTACCTATCCGGTCGCGGGTTGGATCGGCGCCCGTATCGGCCTGCCGGCGACGTTCGCCGTGCTCGGTGTGATTGCTTTGGTGGCTGTTATTGCTGCCGCGAAACTGTGGCCCAAAGATGATCCAGAGCAGGTGGAGCATGTGCATGCCGACTTGGATGACGGGCATGAGCATCTGGCCGGTGGCGGAAAGCGTCATCGCCATCATTACGTTATTGATGACTATCATCGTCACTGGCCACGTCCATGAAATGGTTCAGGAAAACCCTGGCTTATATTGCCACTGTGCTGGTGCTATGCTTCGGCATATATTTTTCGCTGCAATATGTCCTGATGGACTGAATTGAGGGTATTTTCTGGCCGTTATGGTGATTGAAAGCTGTTTGCCGCTAACGGATAATTTGAAAAACCTAGTACCTAATATGTGCGTTACCTGATTTCATGACAAGAACCATTTGCCAACGTGTCGCCTTACTGATGCTCGCGATTTTCATCGCGAACATCGGTATTGCTCAGATGCGCACGCAATGGATTCATCATGAGCTGGATCATGCCCTGCATGGAGAACTGGTTTCCGCGACGGATCATCATGCCGACGACGATGACCACGACATGCCTACAGGCGCTGAACATCAGTTGCTGCATGCCTCGGATCACGTCCAACCGCTGCCCGCCTCCGTGACGGCGGCGCCGCAGGTATTGGCGTTGGCCACCATCCTGATTTTTTCACTACTGGCTTTCCGGGTTCCGGAGTCGGTATTCCCCGCGCCATTTAAGCCTCCTCGACGCTCGTCGATCTGATTCCTTCGCTATTTTTTGCGTCAGTGATCCTGGCGACATGGACTGACTCGTCTGGCGAGATCGCTCTTTGTTGACCCGGCCATCGCCGCATCGCGTCTCAACATTTCTCGCTGTGAATTAATCCGTCCGCCTCTGGGCTGCCTTGTGCCGCCCGGACGGGCGGTGCTCAGGACATCAATATGAAAACACGTGCTTTCGTCGGGCGACTTGCTCTGGCTATTCTCATCTCCCAGGCATTGGCGGCCCACGCTGCCGACAGGCCAAAATCTTTCCCTGTCTCTGATCAACAGATCAAGGCGCTTGGCATTCAGCTCGTGTCGCTCGATCAGCAATCCGAAGCGGTCGCCGTGCAGTATCCCGCACAGATCACTGTTCCACCGGATCGCGAACAAATCATCAGTTCTCCATTGGCCGGCATGGTCTCGCAGATCCTCGTACGTCACAACGAAACGGTAAAGCAAGGCGCTCCGTTGTTACGCGTCATGAGTCCGGACTTCAGCCAGCTGCAGATGCAGCTGATGACGGCGAATTCGAAGTACAGCCTGGCTGCGCAAAACGCTCAGCGCGAGAAGGCGCTTTTTGACGAAGGAATCATTGCCCAGCGTCGAGTTCAAGAATCGCAAGCCGCATTGCGCGAGAGTGAAGCAGCGCTGTTCCAAGCCAAGGCTGCTCTGCGCATGGCCGGTGTTACGGATGGGGGGCAAAAGGGGCTGGGTACAGCCGGCAAGGTAGAGGATGGCTTCGTCCTGCGTGCTGCCAAGGGCGGCATTGTGACCGATATCGAAGCCAAACTCGGACAGCGTGTTGATGCCAGCACCCCACTGATGCGTCTGACGCAGGCTGATGTCTTGACCGCCGATATCCAGATTCCTGTCTCGGATGCCGCCAATTGGCGTGCAGGGACACCGGTCAAGGTCAAAGGTATCGATGCCAAGGGCAAACTCCTTAGTGTCGGCGCAGGTGTAGCCGCAGGTAGCCAGAGCGTAACTTTGCGCGCCTCTCTCGAAGGCGGCAAAGGCGCATTGTTGCCTGGCCAGTTCGTGACCATGGAACTGATGCCTGAGAAGGCCGCCGGCAGCTGGGACGTCCCGCTGTCCGCCGTTGCGCATGACGGAGACTATGCAGTTGTCTTCGTGCGTACCGCAAAGGGCTTCGACGCTCGTCCGGTCAAGGTGCAGGCTAGCGCTGCACAGCGTCTGCGCATCCAGGGTGAACTGCAAGCCAATGAGCAGATTGCCACCAGCGGTATCGTCGCCCTGAAGGGTGCGTGGCTGGATGACAAGGGAGGGAAATAATGCTCGCCCGACTTATCCAGTTCTCCTTGTCCCAGCGGCTGTTTGTGCTGCTCGGAGCCCTGATGCTTGCCGGAGCCGGATGGTTTGCGTTCACCCAGCTGCCAATCGATGCATTCCCGGATGTGTCGAGTACCCAGGTGAAGGTGATCATGAAAGCACCTGGCATGACCCCCGAAGAGGTCGAGAGCCGTATTGCCGTGCCGATTGAAGTGGAAATGCTCGGCATTCCCAAGACCAAAATCTTGCGTTCGGTGACAAAGTACGGCTTGGTCGACGTCACTATCGATTTCGAAGATGGAACCGACCGCTACTGGGCACGCCAACAAGTCAATGAACGTCTCGCAGGGATCACTGAGCTGCTCCCGCAGGGGATCAGCGGCGGTATGGCACCGGTGACGACGCCATTGGGTGAAATGTTCATGTTCACCATTGAGGCAGATGGGATGAGCTTGGCAGATAAGCGCAGCCTGCTCGATTGGGTAATCCGTCCTGCATTGCGTACGGTCCCAGGTGTGGCGGATGTGAATTCGCTGGGAGGCATGGTTCGTTCGTTCGAGATCATTCCCGATCCACTCAAACTCGCAAGCGCGGGCGTCACCATGGCGCAATTGAAAGACGCACTGCGCAGCAATAACATGAATGACGGTGCCGGGCGCCTGTCCGAAGGCGGCGAGGTTTTGCTGGTGAGAACTGAAGGCAGTATTCAGAATCTGGACGATCTGCGCTCGGTTGTCGTCACTGTCAAGGATCGTTCTCCGGTGCGCGTCGGCTCGTTGGCCGAAGTTCGCATCGGTACGCTGACACGTAATGGTGTGGTGACCAAGAGCGGGCAAGGCGAAGCCGTACAGGGCCTGGTGCTGGGGCTGGCCGGCGCCAATGCGCAAAAGGTGGTCGAAGGGGTCAAAAAGAAGCTCGAAGAGATTCAACCGACATTGCCAAAAGGCGTGACGCTAGACGTCTTCTATGACCGAGCCTCGTTGGTTGAGAAGGCTGTGGGTGCGGTATCGCGCGCACTGCTGGAAGCGACCATTCTGGTTCTGGTGCTGCTTGGGCTGTTCCTCGGCAATATTCGGGCAGCAGTGACCGTTGCATTGGTATTGCCGCTCGCCGCCCTGAGTACCTTCATTCTCATGCGCAGCTTCGACATGTCGGCCAACCTCATGAGCCTGGGAGGCTTGACGATTGCGATCGGTATGTTGGTGGATGCTGCCGTGGTCGTGACTGAAAATATCGTTCAACGGCTGGCGGACGATAAGAGTGACGGAAAGCTTCCAAGACTGCACATCGTTTATCGCGCGGTAAAGGAAGTTGCGGTGCCGGTGACATCGGGGATTCTGATCATCATCACTGTGTTCCTGCCCTTGCTGACTTTGCAGGATCTGGAAGGCAAGTTCTTCGCGCCGGTGGCAATGGCGATCGTTTTCGCGCTGGCTGGATCCCTCCTACTTTCTTTCACTGTCATTCCCGTCATCGCTTCATATCTCATCAAGAATGTCAGCCATGAAGAACCATGGCTGCCGCGCAAGTTACTGCAGGCATATTCCCCTTTGCTTGATTGGGTGCTCAGGCGACAACGTGTGGTGTCGATCGGTGCCGTGCTGATGCTGGCTCTGGCAGGTGTGCTTTATACGCAGGTTGGCAAGACATTCATGCCGACCATGGACGAAGGTAGCCTGATCGTAGGTATCGAAAAGCTTCCTTCCGTCAGCCTGGAAGAGAGCGCTGCGATTGACCTGAAGATTCATCAGGCACTGATGAAGGAGATCCCTGAGGTAAAGGGCGTGGTTGCACGCGCCGGCTCCGACGAGATTGGTCTGGATCCAATGGGTTTAAATCAGACGGACACTTATCTGTTGCTCAAGCCGCAGAGCGAGTGGCGTATGAAGACAAAGGACGAGTTGCTGGCAGAAGTTCGTAAGGTATTAGATACCTTGCCGGGCATCTCTTACAGTTTCACTCAGCCTATCGAAATGCGCGTGTCCGAGATGATTATCGGCGTACGTGGCGACATCGCAGTCAAGATCTTCGGGCCTGACCTCGATCAGCTCAATTCATACGCGACCCAGGTTGAGCAGGTGCTCAAGACCGTCGCAGGCAATCAAGACGTCTATACCGTCCAGAACGATGGCGTGCAATACATGCGGGTAGTGGTCGACCGCATGCAGGCTGGTCGTCTGGGTCTCTCGGTGGAAGATGTTCAAGATGCGCTGCGGGTACAGATAGAGGGCCAGCAGGCAGGAACCGTGATCGAAGGCAATCGTCGCACTCCCATCTTGGTTCGCGCTGCCGAATCGGTGCGCTTGTCCCCTGCAGAGTTCTCCGCAGTTCGTATTACAGGAAAAGACGGTACGACAGTGCCCCTCTCCAGTATCGCGAATTTGGAACGCGCGGCAGGGCCGGTCAAAATCGACCGCGAAATGGGTAGCCGGTACAGCGTCGTGATCGCCAACGTTAGTGGTCGTGACCTGGTGGGCTTCGTGCAGGAAGCGCAAACCAAAGTGGCGGAGCAGCTGAAATTGCCGACCGGATATCGCATGAGCTGGGGTGGCCAGTTCGAAAACCAGCAGCGTGCTGCAGCCCGTCTGGGCGTAGTGGTGCCGATTGCGCTGGGATTGATCTTCGTGCTGCTGTTTGCCACCTTTGGATCGATCAGACAGGCACTGCTGATTCTCAGCATCATTCCGTTCGCACTGGTGGGCGGTATCGTGGCCTTGTGGCTGACCGGTGAGTATCTGTCCGTCCCTGCGTCGGTGGGCTTCATCGCTTTGCTCGGCATTACGGTGCTCAACGGCGTCGTCCTGGTGGGCTATTTCAATCAGTTGCGACATGAGGGAATGCCGCTGCGCGAAGTTGTGGTCACAGGCGCCAAGCGGCGTCTGCGGCCGGTGATGATGACCGCGTCCATCACGGCATTCGGTCTGATTCCACTGCTGTTCGCAACCGGCCCCGGATCCGAGATCCAGCGCCCACTCGCCATCGTGGTCATTGGCGGCTTAATCACCGCAACTGCATTGACCCTGATGCTGTTACCCATTCTCTATCTGAAGTTCGCCGGCGCCGACAAGGAATCCGGCCAGGAGATCAAGCATGTCTGATTCCATTATCACCATTCTGTGCCCGCGCAATATCGAAGAGCAATTGCTGGATTCTCTGCTCGTCACACCTGACGTCGCAGTATTCACCAGCGCGACCGTGGCAGCCCACGGTGTCGCGCGGGAACGCTTATCTGCATCCGAACAGGTACTGGGTCGTGCAGTCATGACCCAAGTTCAGATCTTGTGTAGCGAGCAAGCCAAAGACAATTTGCTCTCCAATTTAAAAAATACATTTTCTCGCTCGGGGTTGCGCTATTGGGTGACTGCCGTGTCTGAGCAAGGGGAATTTGCATGAAACTTCATCTCACCTTATTGGCGGCGCTCCTGCTACCGTTGTGGGCGCAAGCCCAGAGTGCCCCAGGCATGCTGGACGGTCCTATCCCGGCGCCGATCGCTCGTCCCTTGCTGGAGCAGGATCCTTCAGTGGCCGGGGCCCGAGCCACGCTGGATGCAGCGCGTCGGGAATCCAACATTCTCGATGCCTCACCGTACGAATGGACGGCGCGTGCCACCGGTCAGCGTCGTCGTATTGAGAACGAGGCCAACTCAAACGAGTGGAACGTCGCACTGGAGCGCACCATCCGGCTGCCCGCCAAGGCAGCGGCAGACCGCAAGCTCGGCCAGGCGACAGTAGACGAAGCGGAGGCGCGGTACGGCGAAGCCATGCACGAGGCTGCGCGCGACCTGCTCGGCCTATGGCTGGCATGGTTGCAGGCAAATGCCAACTATGAGCTCAGCAAGAGCATGCAGCAATTTGCAGTCGACAATCTGGCTGCCGTGCAAAAGCGTGCAAAGGCAGGCGACGCCGCCAAGCTCGATGTGAGCCTGGCGCAATCCGATCTGGCTGAGCAGCGTCGGCAGGCCAACGAGGCCAAGCTCGGTGCTTCATTGGCATGGACGCAGCTGCATAGCCGCTTCCCGGGTTTTGATGGCCAGCTTGCCAGCTTCCCCAATATCTCCGCGCTGACTCAGGATTCCGGCTACCTGCAAGTTCGCATCCGTGAACAAAGCGATCGGCTCAAGGCAGCCGAGGCCGCATGGCGCAGTGCCGATGCGCAGGCCCAGCGCAGCAGGGCCGAACGAACGCCAGATCCGACCTTTGGAGTCTTTAGCGGATCCGAGGCGCGTGGCAGGGAGCGACTCATTGGCGTATCGATCAGCATCCCCATCCCGAGCGGATCGCGAAGCGAGCGCGCCATTCAGGCGACACACATGGCCGAAGCCAAGCGCCAGGAGCTGGAGGCGATCCGGAGGCAGATCGGCGCCGAAATCGATTCATCGATCGTCACCGTGCAAAGCAGCTATGACGGCATGCAACTGGCCGAGGAGAGCGCGAACTCCATGCGTGAAAACGCGCGCTTGATGCAACGGGCCTATTCGTTGGGTGAAGGTGATCTGCAAGGCTTGCTGCTTACCCAGCGCCAAGCCGCTGCAGCCCAGCAAGGCGCTTTGGCAGCTAAGACGTCGGCGATCAAAAGCTACTACCAGCTATTGATCGACTCCCATCTTATCTGGGGGCTAGAACAGAACTGACCTGAACGCCGCCTGTTGATCGGCGGAATGCTTGGCAGGCGGCCAGGCAGGGATGTTCACGTCTATAGATGATGAGGACGCCACAGGATATCGCCCGTTGGTTGGCGACCAGGCCCAAACTGACGGAGCTCTGCGAGGAGTTTCCGGAGCAATGGGAAATTGCCCAGCGCCAGTTGGATGATGTGATCAAGACAGGTAGTCCCGAAGATTTGAAGCGGTTGACGGAAAAGCCGCCGGAGTGGCCGCGGCAGCGCAAGGGCTTTCGGCAAGAGACGATGGAAAAAGCCATGCAGCAAGCGGCATATGGGCAAGTTCGATACCAGATGATTTGCTTGGCCGTGAAAGGCTACAGTTTGTCGCTGGCCAGTGGAAGTACAGGAGGAAAGGCGCGCTTCAGATGGTGGAATGGCTGGCTTGCCCAGCGGCTACTGTTCTCCGGTGGGCTGCAACGCAAGATGGTAAGTCTGCGGCTGTTCAGGTTGGTTTGGCCCTTGCTGGGCCAGAGAGAGCTCCTGATGCCGCTGGTATCGTCCCGAGGAATTTACTGTTTTTACAGTCGCGAATTCGTTGGCGCTCTTGCAACGCTAATCGGCCAGAGAAAGGCGCTCGAAGTAGGAGCAGGAGATGGCACTCTGGCTCGTTTCCTCACGCAATGTGGAGTGATGGTGACGGCCACAGATGACTACAGCTGGAGTCACCGGATAAGGTATCCGGCCGACGTACTGAAGTGTGATGCCGCATCTGCCGTTGCGAGGTATGCGCCGGAGGTGGTGGTGTGTTCGTGGCCGCCGGCGGGAAATCCTTTCGAGCGCCAAATATTTCGGGCCTCCAGCGTGCAACTCTACGTCATGATCGGAAGCAAATATCAAGTGGCCAGCGGCAACTGGGCTGCCTATGCTGAGCAAGAGAACTTCGAGATGACGGAAGCTCCGGAGTTGGCCGGTATGCTGATTCCGCCTGAATTGGGTTCTGCGGTTTATCTATTTAGCAGGAAGGAGATGTGAAAATGCTCACAATGAATGTTGATTGTCGGGTCTTGATCCGATTGAGGAATTATCTGTTGATTACGGGAGCTTGTCTCGCGAGCGTAGCCTGTTCTTCGACTGCAAGCAATCGACAGCCCTGCGTCATATTGCAGCAGTCGGCACAATGTGTTGCCGTTTCCCGTGCGGATGCTGTCGTTAGCAGTGATGCCAAGATGATGAGCCCTGCTGAGGCGGGGTATTCCTATCTCTATGTTGCGCGGCCGTATGCCCAACAACGCAGCGTGGCATCACGCGTGTTTGTGGATGGCAAGCAGGTCGCCGAATTGGGCCCGATGACCTTTGCCCGAGTGAAGATCGGCGGAGGGGAGCACGTGGTCACAATAGCGACCGAGAATGTTCAGGATCGTCAGATCAGCGTACGTGGCAGTCAGGACACTCATATTCAATACCAGCTGACGGAAAGCTTTTTTTCCGTATCCCCGGAAACAAAGTTCCTGGAACGCAGCGAGATGAAAATGAAGATTCACCGTCTGGAGATGGTCGCGCCGCTCTGAAATACAGACCGATCTGCTGCGGAGCAGGCCCAGACTTGCGCAGACCTGAAATTCCCGTTCAACCGAGCTATACAAACCATTGATCAAAGCGCTTTTCTCCTTTGTTGACCGCCTGGTAGCTGTACTGGTGCTGTGCTGCATGCTGGGATTGCAGCTGGTCGGTGCTGCGTCGAGCTCCCATGAGCTCACGCTGCCAGGAGGCTCGAGTGTCGTCGACGCGGCCATGCACGTTGAGGCAGGCGATGACTATGGAATGCTGGAGACCGGGCATGAGGTTGGCGCTGAACATTCGCATCAGCACGATCCAGCCGATCACAGCCACGATGTCCCGTTGCCGCCGTCCGCGAGGGTAGCAGCTTTTTCCTTCTCTCCTTTCTGGGAGATGGCGCCCTTGGTTCCGCAGGGATCACGGGCTCCACTCCCACTAGAACGCCCTCCCAAAGCTCCTTTGGTAGTTTGATTTGTCCGGCCACCGGACGGTGGCCGCTCACTGTCTGAAAAGGAGAAATTCGTGTTCTTATCGCCTCACTCGGCAGGCGTAGTCTCGCCTCGTCGATCAATATCCGGAAGAAGCCATCGTTTCGTCCGGATTGTCCTTGCTGCTTTCCTCTTATGTGCGCTATATGCGTTGGCTACCGGTGTGGCGCTCGCGCACGGCATCGCCGAAGGCGACAAGGGCTATATCCAGGAAATTACCGGCGTGCATTTCATGTCCTTCCTCTACTTGGGAGCGAAGCACATGTTTACCGGTTATGACCACATCCTATTCTTGTTTGGCGTCATCTTCTTCCTTTACAAAGCCAAGGATATCGGTCTGTACGTCAGCCTGTTTGCCGTCGGCCACTCGACCACGATGCTGGCGGGTGTGTATTTCGGAACCAGCATTGACGGCTATCTGATTGACGCCATCATCGGCTTGTCGGTGGTCTATAAGGCGCTGGACAACGTAGGTGCCTTCCAGCGTTGGTTTGGCTTCCAGCCAAACACCAAAGTGGCGACCCTGATATTTGGTCTGTTCCACGGATTCGGTCTGGCCACCAAGGTCCAGGAATACGAGATCTCGCGAGATGGACTCATTCCCAATCTTCTTGCTTTCAACATCGGTGTGGAAGTCGGCCAACTGTTGGCACTCGCGTCCATCCTGATCGTTATGACCTACTGGCGTCGTACGTCCAGTTTCTTCCGCCACGCTTACACCGCCAATGTCGCCATGATGACCGCCGGCTTCATGTTGATCGGCTATCAACTGACTGGTTATTTCGCCAACTAAAGGATACCAAAATGTACAACTCTGATCTTCCAAAACGTGCCGAGCTCCCCAGCTCCCAGCAACTCTTGCGTTCGACCACCATCGCCGTTGCCGTGGCTGCGGCCCTGCTGGTCGCCGTTGTCCTTCCTGCCGAATATGGCATTGACCCCACTGGCGTAGGAGCACGCCTCGGTTTGACGGAAATGGGCAAGATCAAGACCTCCCTCGCAGCGGAGGCAGCGGCAGACAAGCTTGCCGACGCACAAAAGCAGACTGCGCCGGTCCCGGCGCCGGTTGTGCCTGTACCAGCTGTCGTCCAGGCACCCGCGCCCGTAGAAACCCCCGTAGCTTCCACTGCCAAGTCTGCAGCAGGCATGCGCTCCGACGAGATGACCGTAACCCTGAAGCCCGGTCAAGGCAGCGAGGTGAAGATGGCAATGAACAAGGGGGCCAAGGTCACCTATAGCTGGAAAGTCAACGGCGGCCTGGTCAATCACGATACGCACGGCGACCCGGTTGCCGGAGCACCTGGCGGCTACCACGGCTACGGCAAGGGGCGTCAGGTAGGCAGCGACGCGGGTGAACTGGTCGCAGCGTTCGACGGCAACCATGGTTGGTTCTGGCGCAATCGTGGGACCAGCGACGTGACCGTGACCATCAAGACCAACGGCGAGTATCAATCGCTCAAGAAGGTGTTGTAAGCGACTTGCTGGGACAGGCTTTGTTCTGTCCCAGCAGAGTAATTATCTGTATGGCCCAGCCCGTAGCAAATTGCCGGTGCGCCATGCTTCTTTTCCTGGGAACTTCGTGGTCACCATGTTTCGTAAAAAAAGTCGCGCGCTGATGCCGCTGTCGAGGCGTAAGCCTTGGCGCCTTGGCAGCACGGCCATGATCATGACGTGTTCATTGGTCAATGCACTTGTCTACCACGTACCGCTCTACCTGTTTGGCATCGACAACTTAGACATGCCGTCGGCCAATGCACTGTGGACCTTATTAACGCTGTTTGTGTTTGTGTTCTGCTTGACCGCCGCCATTGCCGGTGCGTTAGCCGCTATTTCTGTGCGCACGATCAAGCCATTGTTCATGGTCATGGCCATTTCCAACGCGATCGCCCTGTATTTTTCGGTGACCTACGGCATCGTGCTGGACAAGACCATGATGGGCAACGTCTTCAACACCGATGCCGCCGAAGCACTGGCACTGTTTCACCCAATGGTACTGATCTACGTGGCGATTTTGGGCATCTTTCCATGCTGGCTACTGCACCGAACCAGGATCCGCCCGGTCTGTGCGTTCGGACGTGTGGCGGTTCCGTTGTTCGTCTGCCTGTGTGCGGTCGGCTGGCTCTACGCTGTTTCGCCGACTTGGTTATGGATCGACAGGCACGCCAAACAGTTGGGAGCCTTGGTGATGCCCTGGTCCTATCTGATCAACGGCGGCCGCTATCTCGCGGCTGGCATGGCACCGCCTGAACGCCGCTTGTTGCCGTCGGCAGAAGCGAGTGGGAGCGGAGGTAAGCCGAAGCTGGTCGTCCTGGTGATAGGTGAGTCTGCACGTGCGCAAAATTTCTCGCTCTATGGATACCTCTGCACCCAGCGGTGCACAGTTGCGTGATCAATTCCGAATTCTTTACCCGCCGCCCTGGCGCTTCTGCCGCCCTTCAAGCAGCGCTTGACCACTTCATATTTAAACTTCGTGTCGTACTTCGCCATGAAATGACCTGCCCCCGGAATATCCGTACAGGTCAAAACTAGAGGTAAGGTTGCTTCTCAACGCCCCGAAACGGGCAAGGAGTAGCCATGAAACGTTCGAGATTTACCGAAGAGCAAATCGCCTATGCATTGCGATTGGCTGAGGGTGGCACGCCGGTGGTCGACGTCTGTCGGCAGCTTGGGGTGTCGGAAGCAACCTTCTACACATGGAAGAAGAAGTACGCTGATTTTGGCGTAAGCGAGCTGCGCAAGCTCAAGCAACTCGAAGACGAGAATGCGCGCCTGCGACGTATCGTCGCCGACCTGACGCTGGACAAGCAGATCCTGCAAGAGGTGGTGCGAAAAAAAGTCTGAAGGCTGCCAAACGGCGCGAGCTGGCGGCCTGGATGCAAGAGCGTTTCCAGATAAGTGTACGGCGTTCCTGCGCGCTGGCGTTGCTGCAGCGTTCAACATGGTACGAGAAGAGCCACGCACGAGATCAAAGCGCGCTACGCCAGCGCATCCGAGATATTGCCATGAGCCGTCCTCGATTTGGCTACCGACGAGTGCTGGTCATGCTGCGTCGCGAAGGCTGGGAAGTGGGTAAGAAACGCGTCTATCGACTCTATAGCCTGGAGGGACTGCAGCTGCGGATGAAGGTCAAACGCCGCAAGCGCATCGCCCTGCTGCGCGGAAAGCCGCCGGTACCCACCGGACCGAATCAGCACTGGAGCATGGATTTCGTTCATGATCAAATGCTTGACGGCCGCCGCTTTCGAATCCTGACCGTCATCGATCAATGGAGTCGCGAGAGTGTATGCCTGGAGGCCAACTTCCAGCAGACCGGCCGTGCAGTTGGCCAGGCGTTGGATCGGTCTGCGGCCCTTCGCGGATGGCCCAAATCCATCACCGTGGATAATGGGACCGAGTTCACCTCCCGCGCCTTGGACGACTGGGCGTATCGGCACGGTGTGAAACTCGACTACACGCGACCTGGCAAGCCGACCGATAATGGCCTCATCGAGTCATTCAATGGCCGGCTGCGTGATGAATTCCTTAACGTGCACGAATTCATCACACTCTATGACCTTCGAGAAAAAATGCAGGCTTGGCAGTACGACTACAACTATCATCGTCCCCATGGCTCGCTTGGCCATCTGACCCCAAGTGAGTTCGTCCAAAAGTGGTCAGTGAAACCCAAAGAGGCGGCTCATCTCTAGTTCTAAACTGTCCAACTTCCGAGGGCAGGTCAGAAAAACACCCCAAAAGTTGGATCGGTGTCCAACTTTCGGGGTGCAGTTCATTAAGCGGGCTTTTTCTTTGGAACCGAAGAGTCGAAAGCAGCCATCCTCGGTTTCACTTCACGGAGAAAGGCTGAAATGGCCGCACATCCTTAGGGTCATGTAAGAATATGTATTGCAATACCGGCCAAGCAGCACCCGGCCAACGTAGTCATCATACCGAGATGAAATCGGAATAACGCCAGAATAGCCGCGCCCGATAGCACTAGCGACCAGAGATCAAGACTGGATAGCACAGGAACTTGAAGGACCATTCCCCATACGTGCACAACGTTTATCTCGCCAAACAAGGTATGGAGGGCAAACCAGACCGCCAGATTTAAGATGACACCTACGACGGCGGCCATGATCGTGGAGAGCACAGCACTCAGCGCCTTGTTGTTGCGTACGGCCTCAACGTAGGGAGCCCCGATAAAGATAAACAGGAACGACGGAGCAAAGGTCGCCCATTTCGCCAGGACTCCTCCCAGCGTTCCCGCAAGCACAGGATCAAGCGTTCCCGGCTGACGGAAGGCCGCCATGAAGCCCACGAATTGAACCACGCTGATCAATGGGCCAGGTGTCGTCTCAGCCATGCCGAGTCCCGCCATCATTTCTCCTGGCGCGAGCCAGTGATAGTGATCAACGGCTTGTTGGGCGACATATGACAGAATGGCGTAGGCACCACCGAAGGTCAGGACGGCCATCTTACTGAAAAAGGTCGTGATATGCGTGAAGACGCTATCGGGGCCTATCGTCCATAGAAATACAAACAATGGTCCTAACCAGAGCAGCAGACCAATTACGCTGACTTTAATCGTTCGAGAGTGCGATGGCCGGACATGTTCTGGAATTTCAATGGCGAACGCCGCATCAATTGCTGCGGGTGGCGCGTCATCTTGGTCTGCTGCTCCGTTGCTTGCGGCACTACGCGGCACAATTTTCCCCATCCAATTGCCGGTTAAGCCAATGAGCGTTGCGGCGATGATCAGCAGAGGAAACGGCACGGAAAAAATGAATATCGCGACGAACGAGAGCGCAGCTACTGCCACCATGAGTTGCGATTTCAACGCACGGCGGCCCACTCTGAGAACGGCTTCCAACACGACGGCGAGAACCGCTGCTTTGAGCCCGAAGAAAAAGGCTTGTACGTAACCGACATTCCCGTACGTCGCGTAGATCCAGCTGAGCACGCCCAGTGCAATCAGACCAGGGAAGATGAATAACAGGCCGGCGACAAGCCCGCCGCGGGTTCGGTGCAGTAACCAACCAATGTACACCGCTAACTTGTGCGCCTCAGGCCCCGGCACGAGGGTGCAGTAGTTCAGCGCATGAAGAAAGCGCGTTTCGCTGATCCAACGCTTCTCCTCAACGAGTATTCGGTGCATGACGGCGATTTGGCCCGCAGGGCCACCGAAGCTTAACGCGGCTACGCGAACCCATACCCAGAATGCTTCGCGAAACGAAACGCCATGGCGTTCGTAGGTAGCCGCCTCGCTAGTTTTCTGAGGATGATTCATCATGTGTCCTTGTTGTAGTGAGCAAGAAGCGAATCCAGAATGGCTCCGACTTCCGCCAGAAAGGCGTCATCGTCAGCCAGACGAGCGCGCGCACCAGTGAGAATTGCCTCGAAGCCCGCCGCTTCCGGTGGCGCCTCGCCGCCGGCATCGAGCGCGTGAACAAGAGCGGACAGCCGCTCTATTCCCGGAGTAGAGGGCAACTGGAAGCTGGCGACCAGCACCTCAAAGGTCACCTTGTCGCCGACATGCGTGAACGTAGCGTCGTTGAAGTCGAAGCCCAGTGCATCGGCCGGGCAGTCTGCCGGGCTGTCCAGCCAGAGGAATTGAGCCGCGGGGTCGATGAAGCGCCGGATAAGCCAAGCGCTGGCCACACGGTCTACCCATAGGTGGCGTCGGGTCGCCCAGGTACGCCCTTGATATTCCTGCGTGTTCAGCACCTGAAGATCCCGTGCTTGCGGTTGGGGTTCGGCTGGAGACAAGATTGCATTGGCTTTTTCCACGAAGTCGCCCCAGGCAGCATTTGCGTCCAAGGTGGCTTCGTTGGGGAAGAAGTCGATTTTCTGAATGGCTTCTCTTTCTTTGGCCAGTTTTTTGAGGGTTTTGGCTATATCTGCTGGCGTTCGCGATGACAGTTCTTTCTTTGCCTCCACGAGCAGCGTCAAAAAATCGCTGTGCTCTTTGGTGCGGTCAAACCGCGCCAAGAAGGCTTGCTCATCCTCCTCACTACATGGCAACACTGTCACAAGCCAGGCTTCGCCTCCCTCGATGTTGGTTTGTTTGGCCAATTCCGCCAGTGTTTTGGCGTGTCCGGGGCGCTCAGGGAGGAGATAGGCACCATCACGAAGAGACGAGCAACCTAGGGCCTTGATGGCACGCCAAAGCCGCATGCGGGCAGTAGCGCCAGTGCTAGGAAGGCTGGCAATCAGGAGGTGCCAACTAGTTGGTGAAGTGTTCATGTATCTAACTCTACATTATGTAGAGTTAGATACAATATTAATTTTGGCGTAGTTGTTTCTGCGCAAATGAAGCGAGACGTTGTTATCCGCGATAGCGGTTGACTTGCACCGACTGGTTTAGAGGGATGCTTGAAAAATCAATAAGCCCACATTCGTATGGCTTATTTCACTAATTTCGGAAGTCTGTTTCTGCCCAATTTGGCTCTGCAATTTCATGCAATGCAACCATCCACCTGCCGGCGTGAAATTCTGGAACCATTCAGCTGCCGGCCTAAAGTCCTGCTAGGTGAATAGTAGATTCGATCCTTGCCCAACTAGGGTCACGTGAAGTCTGCCGGGCGAACACCAAGATTGATGCGCGGAGCCTCGAATTCGACATCAGAATCGCCGGGCATGGCCAGGCTGCTGGCAATGCTGCGCTTCTGCGCGAGTAAGCGTTGATAATCGGCGTAACTGAGCAATACATGTGTTGGTGTGCCACGATCAGCAATGACGACAGAACCGTTCGCGGTCGCACTCATCGCCTTATGCACATCCTGGGAAAACTCTTCTTTGGATAAGGAAGTAATTGCCATTGCAAACTCCTTTAATGCTGATCTGCTTAGAACGGAACATTGATGCCGCCGATCATGCCCCTTGCCACTTCGGGAAATTGCTCGGGTATTTGACCTTCCTTCAGCATAGCTCTCAAACAAAAAAGCGGTGATATACTTGCTTCGTGCGCTTGAGGACAAGCGGGCAAAGCCGTACGGTGGTTGCCTCCCCCACAAGACAAACGATATTTGAAACGGCCCACTTCGGTGGGCTGTTTTCTTTAGGACATGCATTCGATGCAGCACCAAGCCGGCTGCGAAACCGATGCCGGGCAACCTAAGTGCATTGCGGATCAATTAAAAGGGAATTGAGTGGCTCTATAGAGGGTCGAGCGCCCACAGCCGCGAGAAATAACAAAGGTCACAGTCTTTCCACGAGAAATTCGACTCTGCGACGAAAAGATTGTGACCTTAATGCATTTGGCCACTGATAAGCCTCAACTATCGCCGAGGCGGAAAACTCAAGACCGTGGCAGTTCCATTAACCATGGCTGCCCCCTCAAGACCACGCACACGCGGTTCCAATCTCGTTAGCTGAGCCGGCGCATCAAAATACCCCTCGGGAAGCGAGCATAAACTTGCGGTGTCCCCGCCAAACAACCCGAGTCGATCAAGCAAAGCCAATCGGCTCATCTGAGTGGACTCAACGATCAAGCTAATAGCCCTAGGAATCAATCGCATATGTTCAACTGGGAACACATCGTCCATGGGTTCGCCACGGCGCCACCCTCTAGCCGAATAATTCTTCCAGAGCCGTACTGCATAGGCGTCATCAATGATG
The DNA here is from genome assembly GCF_004367745.1 of Herbaspirillum huttiense. Classification (GTDB taxonomy): domain Bacteria; phylum Pseudomonadota; class Gammaproteobacteria; order Burkholderiales; family Burkholderiaceae_D; genus Herbaspirillum; species Herbaspirillum huttiense. Next base: position 4,566,955 of record NZ_CP037993.1, on the reverse strand, counting down.
CCCAATTGCTTGCAGCGCATAATCATTGCGGCGATTGATACCTTCCAGCGGGACTTCAAGGCCAAGAACGTATCAAGCGAGGGGGAAGATACTTCAGCTGCAAAGGTTTCACTAGGAAGTAAAAAGGCGGCCGCGAATAAGTGTGCTTGGCGCTCCAATTCTGGTTGCCGCACATAGTCGATAGTGGCGACATCCCAATGCATAACCAAATGCCCTAGCTCATGGGCTGCATCGAACCGGCTACGGATACCATTTGCTTTGTCTGCCGCCAAAAAAACATAAGGGCGGGAGTCAGTTGCAAACCATTTAGAAACACCATCCATCCGGTCATAGCCAAGTGACTCCCGAACACAGATCACGCCGGCATTTTCAAGAACCAAGGCGACATTTTCAATGGGACCGTTACCCAATTGCCACTGGCGTCGGCATTCTGCAGCAAAGTCCTCGATATCGCTGTCGTTCAGCTTTCGGTAATCTCCAGTGCCTAAACGTGGCACAGTAATCACCGGCCAATCAACCCAATCTTGCAGTGCAATAGACATCTCGTTGAGCCACTCCAGGCGACGTCGCGCGATAGATTGGGCTTCTTTCGTGATGGCTTGATTACTTCTGAAGAAATAGGGAGATGCGCCCATCTCAGGCATTGGTCTGAGCAGAAACTGTTCAGGTACCCCCAACGATTGAGCCAAAGCAGCGAGTGCCGGTAATTCTGGCGTCTGGCTACCGTTCTCCCATTTCGAGACCGTTGATGGTGATTTGCCTGTCATCACAGCGATTGCAGCTTGAGTCAGCCCTCGGGCTTCCCTTGCCTGTAGCATTCGCTCTGGTTGAAAGCTTGATACTCCGCTTCTCATTTTCCTTAATTTCCGCCTTCGGCGTCCCGCAACATCTTCTTCAATGTCGGGTACGCAATGTCCTTTGTTTCCAGCTGCTGTGCAGGCTCATAAGCCGCGAGCAGCGCTGCCAGTGGCTCAAACATATGCCACCCTTTGAGATTAGTATACGGGACTCCCACAACAAAATGACTAGGGACGGACTGATCTTGTTCCTTGCCCGGATGGACTGTCACCAGCAGTACACCAAGCCCATCATTGACATGCCGTTGTGGTGCCTCAAATAAATCCGGCGTATATGGCTCGAAACGCTCATTCAGTGCGGCTATAGCCTTACGGTGCTTCGCCGGTGCCGGCATCTTATTTGCGAAGCGCACACCCGTACGTCCCAAAACGATGTCCTCAAATACAAGGCGTGTATATCGCTCCCCCTTAGGCTTAGTATGAGGCGCTGTCGCATCAATCCCGAACCGCTCAGCCAATTCACGGAGCGCGCCGTTTTGGTAATAATGGCGCAATTGCCCTCGTACTCGGACGCGCTCAGGTACCGCGCATCTTTGCTCTGCGTTCCGATGTGCATCAAAGTATGCTGCCTCCAAGGACTCAGGCAACTGCTTCACGAATTCATGGGGGATACGACCTGCTAGATACGACAGAAGAACGTCTCGCACGATGCCAACTCCTCAAATTAGAAGAACAACAACAAAACACCACGACTTTCCGCTAACCGGATTTTATATCAATTTTCTTTCGTTTTGAATTGGTGGCGAGCCCAAATGCAGAAATTCCCTAGGGGAAATTATTTTTATTCGAGTGAAGCGTTGCTCCAGCACAGATGTCGTTTTACAAGCTAACAATCGCCTAGCAAGCACTTGGCAGGACACCGTGAAAGAGGCGCAATTGACGAACCCGTTACATTTGTGCGAGAATTGCTTTACCACTCATTCCTTGTGGCGTCATTAAATTGGCCCCCCACTTGGAACGAAAGAGCCGCTCTTATGGGCGGCTTTTTCACATCTGGGGACAATTGTGGAACACGCCCTACCCACAAAAACAAAGCGTATACGCACGGTCGTCTATGTTGACGGCTACAACCTCTATTACGGCAGATTAAGGGGCACTTCCTACAAGTGGCTTGATGTCGTTAAGCTATTCGAGAAAATTCTGGCTGACAGAGACCAGAATGAAGAGCTCACCCAGGTTAAGGTTTTTACCGCTCATGCGTTGGCCAACTTTGCGACAAATCGCGAGGCTTCTGTCATCGCCCAGTCTAGTTACCATCGTGCGTTGCAGGTGCTTTACGGGGAACGTTATAAACCTATCTACGGAAAGCATTCGTTCGACAGAAGTGGAACATTGCTGCCTGAGTTTGTTGAGGGGCAGCCCTATGACCGCCACCGCCGTGTCAGAGTGTGGAAGCTCGAGGAAAAGCAGACGGACGTCAATTTGGCGATCAACATGTTTGCTGATGCGATGACCGGACATTACGACCGTCTCATCCTAGTTTCAAACGATAGCGATGCCGAGCCTGCGCTACAAGCTATCAAGAACCATTTCCCGAAAATTGTAAGAGGCGTTGTTATGCCCATCCGGTCGAGCGCCGGGGGAGGTCCTAGGCGGGCAAGTGGGTCGCTCTCCAATATTGCCGATTGGGTTATTGGTTCTTTGAGTGATCAGCAACTGCAAGAGGCGCAGCTCCCAGATATGATCGCCACGAAGAAAAAACCTATCTTTAAACCTGCTCACTGGTTTGCTCCAGAAGAACCTACCGCGTTCTGATGCGATCTCTTTCAGCATCCACTCTCTCCTTCATCTTTGCTTGTTCATGTCGGAAAGTAGAGGCCACCTTGAGAATAGAAAAGACCTCAGTGGTAGCGGGTCAACGTCAGCTGCTTGGTGCAGACGTTTTGCTCTATTTTCTAGGCACAGGACGCCCGCGCCGAGGGGGCAATTCCTTGTCAGTCGATTTAAGTTCTTCCTCGTAGATTTGAAAAAGCTCCAGCATGGAAAAATTCAAGGCGCCAGCAATTTTCTGCAGCGTTGTGAAGGAGGGATCTTTTTGCGCCAGCTCGACCAGGCTCACATAGCTCCTTTCTAACCCAGCTTCAAAAGCCAGTTCCTCTTGCGTCAATGACGCCTGATTTCTCAGGCGACGCACGGCTCTGCCTAGGGCTTTTCGATACTTCAGCTCCACCGTCCGCCTTTAATTCTGTCAAAAGACAGAATTTCGCGTTTATAATTTGTTTTGTATTCGTACTATAGAGCGCATTGCTGTCGTCGCTCTGGCTGGCGGCCGACGCCACGAGGCCAGAGGAGGGCGTTACCAAGGGGTTTTACTCGTATGTTTCAGGGAAACACGCTGTCGATCATGGTCGCACTATGTGGCCTCGTCTTGGGTGGATGTGAAAAACCGCCTTCAGACGAACCCAAATCATTGAGCTTTTTCAGTCAGCATGTTGAAGAGGCCGAACTAGTAGCCGGCAAATGCAAGACCATCGAGCAAGGGGAGCTGAGCAGAATGTCGCCGTCTGAACGGTTGGCCTGGGAAGAGACAGCCCAGGGAATCAACTGTCGGAATGCGGCGCAGGCTCGCTCGGACAGCAAATACTCTGATTATCAGCGACGCATGCGCGAAGAGGCGAAGAAGTATCAGTAAGCGGGAAGACGTAAGTCGTCAGTGACGAACATTCTGTACGGACACGGTACATCAAGATCTGGCGACAGTAAGGATAGTATGGATCAAAGCGATATCAGGCCCCGTTCGACTTACATCGGTAATGGCGGCATCACCCGGACAGTTCAGTCCATCAATATGGATCTCGATGGACGCCTGATTGTCTACTGGCGGGCAGTGCGCCCGAAAAAAAGCACTGAGCCGATTGCAGATGCCGAAGCTCTGGAACAATTTGCGGAGTGGGCAAAAGCGATCAAGGACACACAATCAAGCGATCTTCGGCACTATTTCTCCTAATTGTGTTGCTTCTCTGTTGATTGGTTCGCAGAATTGCCCCTCTCCATCTTGTCCCCCTCCACTGCCTGCGGAAGGCTGCCACGCGGTTATACGGCCCTTCATAGCCAGCTCCCATAGATCTAGGAACATTTGTTTCAGAGTTCGTCTTTGCTTGTGCGATTTAACTGCCTCAGCGCCGAGCCAAGCTGATAGTCGAGGCGCGAATTCGTCTAGCGAACTCGCTGATTGCCTGTTGAAGTAGGAGGGCTCGATTCTTCTGATTGAATGCTGCATCGAACCATGTTTCGGGAAATGTCCAATCTGCGGGCGATTTCTCTAATGGAGATTTGGTCTCTGATGTACCAGCGGCGAATGATTCCGAGTAGGCCTCGTCTATCACTCCATTACTCCGTTCTCCTGCTCGCTGTCGTAAGCAGGATTGTGGACTAAACACGGGGCAACTTACGATGAAAATCTCCAGGGAAAGTACGTCAGTGTTCAGTGCAATTCAACATCTCGGCACTTCAGAATTCTTTCGCGGAGGAGCTGTCGGCCTGCTATTGGGAGGCCTTGGCGACTCAGGAATCTTCGCGGAAACTGGCATCACCAGACGAACAGTTTTAATGCGTCTTGTTTAATCACCTCAATATCCACTGTCTCCAGATGAGTCGATAAAATCGGTAGATTTTCTGGACCAACGCATTTTGCAATGAAAAGTGCTTCGTCAATGACATCTTGGGAGTTAAAGCAAGGAGACATCAGTAAATCTGTCATCGCGTCATGCGAGTACTCTTGAATAAAGAGAGCTAGGTCGACAGCCGATATGTCTCTACGCTGATAATGATTCTGAGCCAAGAGAAAGAACGCGGGCAGAACATGCCGGGCCGCTAAAAGTCTGACTTTTCCTGCTTCTACTGGGAAAACGGTGTTGTTCGGAGCCATTTTTGATCCTCTATTATTTCGGATCTGCAATGGTGAGGGTGATGTGGCGGACCTCCATGTAGAAACCTAGTGGGAAAAGTTGAGTATTCGTTTCTTACGAGAAAAACTTACAATGAACGAAGAACCAGCTTAATTAAAACCGCGGGTAGGACGGACGTTCAATCGAATACTAAGAAAAAAAGAGACAGACTCCGTCGCCAAAACGTACTTCGGTCAGTACAGTGAATGGGTCACCAATGTGGCAGGTGGAAAAGTGTAAAGAAGACCGCCGCTTCATATCTTTACACAGCGTCAATCGACTACTGGGAATTTTTACTAAAGCTGCAGTTTGCTTGGTTGGTGCATTACAAAAGATGCCGATTTGACTAGTTGAAATGATTCGTGGCCAGTGTCTAAAAGGGTTTTAGCCCTACAGCTAGCCTCGATGAGGCAGCTTATTGTGAACTCCCCTTCTGATCGGACCTCGTTTCATTACGCCAGGCAGTCCAAAGGCTCGTTCCCCCCGGGAACGGGCCTTTTGCTTTGCAGGTTCCGCTTACTGGCATTTCTCGTTGATCCCCGCGCCGCGCGGAAACACGCCCACCTGCTGCCATTGCCCCCTGCTGCGATACTGGTACAGCCGGAAGCGCGGTGCCGCATTGGCACCGCCGGCCGCAAAACTGATCGGTCCGCTCAGTCCCGCATGGCGTAGCTGGCGCAAGCTGGCCGCGATCTTTTCGCCATCGGTCGAGTCGCTCTGCTGGATGGCGGCGATCAACACGCTGGCCGCGTCATAGGCATAGTAGGAATAAGGACTGGGGGCGGCGTTGTAGCGCCGCACATAGGCTTGGGTGAACGCCTTCCAGCGCGGACACTGCTCACGTGCCAGTTCATATTCCAGCACGTAGGCCTGCGGCATCGCCGCCTCGCCGAAGGACAGGCTGCTGGCCCCGCCCACCAGCAACACCTTGGCCTCCGATCCGGAGCGCCGCACTTCCTCAACGAACGCCGCTGCCTGCGGAAACAGCGCGAGGAACACGATCACATCCGCCTGATACTGATTGGCCGCCTTGATGGTGGCATTGAAGTCAGTCGTGCGCCGGCCGACCAGATAGCGGGTGGCGGTCAGTCCCGGCCGGTTGACCAGGCGCGCGGTCAGTTCATCGGTGAGGGCATTGCTGTAGGCCGAATCATTGTGGACGACGAAGACCCGCTTGCCCTTCAGGTCGGTGGTGATCACCTCGGCCATCGACAGGCCGACCTCAGCGGTTCCACCCACGACCCGGAACGGCATGCGATTGCCCTGGCTGGTCCACTGGCTGGTGCCGGCCGTAAAGCCGATCTGCGGGATGCGGGCGGCCTCGTACAGTTCGGCCGTGGCCATGGCCGCATCGCTGCTCCAGGGCCCGATGACCCCCGCGACTTTTTCCTTGATGAAATAACGGGCGACATTCACGCCGAAATTGGCCGACCCCTGGTCATCCTGGGCCAGCAGGCGAAAACGCCATGAAGATTTCTTCCTGGCGGCCAGGGTATTGGCATCCTCCACCGCCAGCTCCGCACCGTGCCAGGCACTCTGCACGATCGGCTGCGTGAGCCAGGCGCTCAGGCCCAGCGTCACCTGGCGGACTTCCTCGGCCTGGGCCGGCTGCATCGTCCACGGCTGCAAACAGGCAAGCAGGGCGAACCAGGCCGCCCTCATGATGGTGACTTTGCGCATCTCACTCCCCCATTCCCGGCGGAACCTGCCCGGGACCTTGATCTTGTGATGGTTGTTATTTCTGCACAGGTACGCGGTCCAATATACACACCCTGGCGTGATCGGACCATGCGCCAGTGCAAGGATTGCCTCCGCTCCGATCTCTGACCCCGCAAGCGTGCATCTCACCGCCAAATTCATCCCGATCAAAAAAACCAAGCTCTTCATTAAATTACATTGATTTATTGAATTCACTCAATAAAATAAATTTGGTGTTTTGTTTCCTTAAAGTATTAGATTTAATGATTTTTGCCATAGATCAAGTAATTCGAGCCACCTCATTTTGGAGCGCAGGCGGCTGGACCGTTCCGATTGCATCCACTCTTTCCAACGGGGTTTTCATGAACGTCTCATTCATAGGCCGTTTTACCATCCGCCAGATCTTCGTCCTGCTTACCGGCGTCATCAGTGCGCTCATGCTGGCCATCGCGCTGGCCGCGCTGGCGCTGGAACGCAGCGACGCCACGCTCAATGCCGCCAACGAGAGCCGCTACGCCTCGTTCCAGCTGGCCACGGAACTGCGCCAGAGTTCGGACGACCTGACCCGCCTGGCACGCACCTACGTCATCACGGCTGACCCCGCCTATGAAAAACAGTACCAGGCGATCCTCGACATCCGCGATGGCAAGAAGCCCCGCCCGGAAAACTATGGCCGCATCTACTGGGATTTCGTCGCCGCCGACGGCAAGCCGCCGCGCCCGGACAGCTCGCGCAGCGTCGCCCTGATCGCGCTGATGCGCGAGGCCGGCTTCACCGACGCCGAACTGGCCAAGCTCAGCGAAGCCAAGGCCAATTCGGATGCCCTGGTCAAGACCGAAGCGCTGGCCATGAACATGGTCAAGGGCCTCTACGAAGACGCGCAAGGCAACTTCACCCGGCGTGGCGAACCCGACCTGGTCCGTGCACGCGAACTCATGCACGACCATGCCTACCACGTGAACAAGGCCCGGATCATGCGCCCGGTGGACCAGTTCTTCGCCATGCTGGACGCCCGCACCCTGGCCCAGGTGGAAGCCGCCAGTGCGCATTCGGCCAAGATGGCGCTGATCTTCTACGCCCTCATGGGCGTGGCGGTGGTGGTGCTGGCCGGTACGCTCATGCTGGTCTACAAGGCTATCCGCGATCCCCTGGCGCATGCCGCCAGGGTGGCACGCCGGGTGGCGCAGGGCGACCTGACGGCCGAGATCAGCCACCACGTCAGGGGCGAAACCGGTGAATTGCTGGAAGCGCTGCGGACGATGCAGACCGGCCTGCAAATCATCGTCACCGATGTACGCGACGGTGCCCATCGCATCGACAATTCCGCCACCGAGATCGCGGCCGGTACGCTGGATTTGTCCACCCGCACCGAGCAGCAAGCCAGTTCGCTGGAAGAAACCGCGTCCTCGATGGAAGAGATCACCTCCACCGTCAAGCAGAATGCCAGCAACGCCCTGCTGGCCAGCGAACTGGCCAGTACTGCGTCGGCGGTGGCGCAGCGCGGAGGAGCCGTGGTCTCGCAGGTGGTGGAGACGATGGGGGCCATCAATGCCTCGTCGAAGAAGATCGTCGACATCATCGGCGTGATTGACGGCATCGCCTTCCAGACCAATATCCTGGCACTCAACGCCGCCGTGGAAGCGGCCCGGGCTGGCGAGCAGGGGCGCGGTTTTGCGGTGGTGGCCAGTGAGGTGCGCAGCCTGGCGCAACGCTCGGCGGCCGCCGCCAAGGAGATCAAGGAGCTCATCGACAACTCGGTCTCCAAGGTCGATGCCGGCAGCACGCTGGTCAACCAGGCTGGTTCCACCATGGATGAAGTGGTCGCCAGCGTACAACGCGTTACCGAAATCATTGCCGGCATCAGCTCGGCCAGCCAGGAACAGTCCGCCGGCGTGGAGCAGATCCAGCAGGCGATCAGCCAGATGGATAACGTGACCCAGCAGAACGCCGCCCTGGTGGAGCAGGCCTCGGCCGCTGCCGAGTCGATGCAGGAGCAGGCCAGCAAGCTCAGCGGATTGGTCGGGGCCTTCAAGACCTAGCGCAGGCGAACACGAACGCCCACTGGCGGGGGCTGGAGGGCGATATGAAGAGAACTTCAGCAGGTTGCCGTCCACGCGGCCCAGGCGGGGGCCAGGCCGCTAGCGGAGTGAAGAGGAGGGCGATTTTTCGGCAGGCGTGGCGAGCGCCTGTTTCATTTCGGCCAGCGCAACTCGAAGCAGGCACCGCCCAGGGTCGAGGGCTGGCAATCCACCGTGCCGCCATGCGCGCTGGCGATGGCCCGCACCACGGCCAGTCCCAGCCCGCTACCCTTGGCGGCTGCGTCGCCACTGCGGGGCCCACGCTGGAAGGCATCGAAGATGCGCTGCGCGTCGCTGGCGGACAGGCCAGGACCGCTGTCCTCCACGCGCAGGCAATGCTGGCCATCGACGACCAGGGTACTGATGCGCAAGGGCCCCGGCGTGGCGTGTTGCAGGGCATTCTCCAGCAGCGCCAGCAGTGCCTGGCGGATGCGCACCGGGTCGCATGCCGGGCGCTCCGCGCCCAGCGCCAGGGTGAGCGTGAAGCCCTTGTCGTGCAGTGCCGATTCACACGCTTTCAGCACCGTCATGATCTCCTGCCGCAGATCGGCCTGCTGCAGCTGGATGCGCAAGTGGCCGCTCTCGGCCAGCCCCACGATGCGCAAGTCCTCGATCAGCCGGCCCAGTCCTTCCACCTGCACCAGCAGGCTGGAAAAGAGCGCCGGATCGGGCTGAAACACGCCATCGGCCAGGCCCTGCAGACGCCCGCGCAGGATCGTCACCGGCGTGCGCAGCTCGTGCGCAATCGCGGCGTTCCAGAAGATGCGTTCCTGCTGCACCCGCTCCAGCCGTTCGGCCATGGCATTGAAATCGCTGATCAGTTGCGAGGCTTCGTCCAGCGGCTGCCGGTCTGCCGCGGCGCGCGCGGCCAGGTCACCCTGTGCCACGCGGCGCAAACTGGTGGCCACCGAATTCAAGGGCGTGAGGATGCGGCGCGATAAGCGGATGGCCACCCACACCGCAATGGCCACGCCGATGAGGGTGGTCACGAAGATCCAGCCCCATTCAGCGGGCGAGGGCAGCCAGCTGTCTGGTGCAGATAGCGCCGTGGGCAGGAAGATGAACAGCGTTGAATAGAACGCGTAAGACCCCAGCAGCACCATCAGCATGATGGTCAGTGCCAGGATGGCGACGGAACTGATGATCTGGCGCGCCAGTCCCTTGCCGCGCCAGAGGGTCAGGAGATCGATGCCGGGTTTCATGGAGGCGTATCGGGTGCGTGCAATCAGCCGCCCTGCTGGAAGCGGTAGCCGACCCCGCGGATGCTCACCGGGATACCGGCCAGTCCGAGGTCTTCCAGCTTCTTGCGCAGCTTGCTGACGTGGCTGTCCACGGTGCGTTCCAGGGTGTCGCCCTCGGGCAGGCAGGTGGCCAGCAGTTCGGCGCGGCTGAACACGCGGCGCGGGGCGCGTGCCAGTTGTGCCAGCAGCTTGAATTCGGTCAGCGTCAGCATCAGCGTGTGGCTCACGCCCTCGATTTCGGCCACCACCTCATGCTGTTCGAAATCGATCACGAAGGGCGGGGCGCGCAGGATGCGGCGGTCTTCGCGCTCCTCGCGCGGCAGGCTGCGGCGCAATACCGCTTCCACGCGCGCGACCACTTCGGCCGGATTGAACGGCTTGACCACGTAATCATCGGCACCGATGCGCAGGCCCGTGAGCTTGTCCACGTCCTGGTCCAGCGCGGTGAGCAGGATGACCGGCGTGTTGTCGCGCTGGCGGATCTGCGCCAGCACCTGCCAGCCATTGACCTGCGGCATCTGAATATCGAGCAGCACCAGGTCCGGCTTGAGCGAGAGATGCAGCTCCAGTGCCCGCGCGCCATCGGCCGCATGCACGCTGCGCATGCCGCTGCGGGCCAGGTAGGCGGCCAGGATCTCGGCGATCTCGGGGGCATCCTCGGCGATGAGGATCAGCGCACCCGTGGCCGGTGCGGCCTCGCCGGCTTTCACTTGGGTTGCCGCCATTCTTGCGTTCTCCATCAAAACTCCATCGTTGTATCGCGCAAACCTCACGCGCATGCCCCAGACTCCGCCTTCGCTCGCGATTGTACTGTCGGGCAGCCCGTGCGGCAAAAAAGCCGTGGGTTGACCGGCAGGCGCAGTCCTTCGCGTGTTTCCCCCGATGGAGTTCCTGCATGCCTCGCTTCTTTATCGACCGCCCCATTTTTGCCTGGGTGGTCGCGCTGTTCATCGTGCTCTTCGGCGTGATCGCCATGAGCCAGTTGCCCATTGCCCGCTATCCCTCGGTGGCCCCGCCCAGCGTGACGATCAACGCCACCTATCCGGGGGCCACGCCGCAGACCATGAACGATGGCGTCATCAGCCTGATCGAGCGTGAGCTGTCGGGCGTGAAGAACCTGCTCTATTTCGAATCCTCGGCCGATACCTCCGGCAGCGCCCAGATCACCGTGACCTTCAAGCCCGGCACCGATCCGGAACTGGCCCAGGTCGACGTGCAGAACAAGCTCAAGGCCATCGAAGCGCGCCTGCCACAAACCGTGCGCCAGAACGGCGTGACCGTGGAGTCGGCGGCCTCGGGCTTCCTGCTCATGGTCAGCCTGACCTCGGTGGACGGCCGCCATGATGAAATCCGCCTCAACGATTACCTGGCCCGCAACATCGTCGAAGAACTGCGCCGCGTCGACGGTGTAGGCCGCGTGCAGCTGTTCGGTGCCGAGCAGGCGATGCGGATCTGGATCGATCCCTTCAAGCTCAATGCCTTCGGACTGTCCGTAACAGATGTCAGTACAGCGATCAGCCAGCAGAACGCACAGATTGCTCCCGGACGCCTGGGCGATACGCCAACTGTACCGGGCCAGCAGATCGCCGTTCCCCTGACAGTACAAGGACAGTTGCAGTCACCGGACCAGTTCGCTTCCATCGTGCTCAAGGCCAAGGCCGATGGTTCGCGGGTGCTGCTGGGCGACGTGGCCCGGGTCGAACTGGGCGCGCAATCCTATGCCTTCGCCAACCGTGAAGACGGCAAGCCTGCGGGCGTGGCGGCCGTACAGCTCTCGCCCGGTGCCAACGCGGTCCGCACGGCTGCAGCGATCCAGGCGCGCATGGAAGAACTGCGCCCCAGCCTGCCGCAGGGCATGCAGTTCTCGCTGCCCTACAACACCGCGCCCTTCGTCAAGATCTCCATCCAGAAAGTGGTGCAGACCCTGATCGAGGCCATGGTGCTGGTGTTCCTGGTGATGTATTTGTTCCTGCAGAACGTGCGCTATACCGTCATCCCGGCCATCGTCGCGCCCATCGCGCTGCTGGGCACGCTGGCGGTGATGCTGGTGGCCGGCTACTCGGTCAACGTGCTGACCATGTTCGGCATGGTGCTGGCCATCGGCATCATCGTCGATGACGCCATCGTGGTGGTGGAAAACGTCGAGCGCATCATGGCCGAGGAAGGCCTGGGTCCGCGCGAGGCCACCATCAAGGCGATGGGGGAGATCACCGGTGCCATCATCGGCATCACCCTGGTGCTGACCGCCGTCTTCATTCCCATGGCGCTGGCCGGGGGATCGGTGGGCGTGATCTATCGCCAGTTCTCGCTGGCCATGGCGGTATCGATCCTGTTCTCGGCCTTCCTGGCGCTGAGCCTGACGCCGGCCCTGTGCGCCACCTTGCTCAAACCGGTGGCCCCCGGCCATCACGAGAAGCGTGGTTTCTTCGGAGCCTTCAACCGTGCCTTCGCACGCCTCACGCGCCGCTATGAATCGCTGCTGGGCCGCTTGATCGCGCGCGGGCTGCGCATGATGCTGCTCTATGGCGCGCTGTCGCTGTTGCTGGTGCTGGGTTTGCGGGCGCTGCCGTCGGCCTTCCTGCCGGAAGAAGACCAGGGCTATTTCATGACCAGCTTCCAGCTGCCCGCCGACGCTACCACCGAGCGCACTGCGCGCGCCGTGGATCAGTTCGAGCGCTATCTGAAAACGCGTGAGGATATCGGTGCCAATCTGTCGGTGCTGGGATTCGGTTTCTCCGGTTCCGGCCCCAATGCGGCGATGGCTTTCACCGAACTGAAGGACTGGAAGGAGCGCAAGGGTTCCACCGCCGCCATCGAGGCCCTGCATGCGCAGGCGGCCATGGAGAACGGAGTGGATGGCATGGTCATGAGCCTGCTGCCGCCGGCCATCGAGGAGCTGGGCAATTCCTCCGGCTTTGCCATGCGCCTGCAGGACCGTGCCAACCAGGGCCACGCCGCGCTCAAGGCGGCCGAAGCGCAACTGCTGGCACTGGCAGCACAGAGCCCCAAGCTGGCCGGCGTGTATGCGGATGGCCTGCCACCGGGTGCGAGCCTGCAGCTCAATGTGGATCGCCACAAGGCCGCCGCGCTGGGCGTTTCCTTTGCCAGCATCAGCGATACGCTCTCGGCGGCCATGGGTTCCTTCTATGTAAATGATTTCCCCAATGCGGGCCGCATGCAGCAGGTCATCATTCAGGCCCAGGCGCAATCGCGCATGCAGATCGAGGACCTGATGAAGCCGTATGTGCGCAACCAGAACGGCGGCATGGTGCCGCTCTCGGAAATGGTACAAGCCCAATGGCAGGTGGTGCCGACCCAATTGCAGCGCTACCAGGGCTTCCCGGCGGTGCGCATCTCCGGCAGTGCTGCGCCGGGCGTGGCCAGTGGCGATGCCATGGCGGAGATGGAAAAGCTGGCGCAGCAACTGCCGCCCGGGTTTGCCGTGGCATGGACCGGCCAGTCGCTGCAGGAACGCCTGTCGGCGGCCCAGGCACCGATGCTGATGGCCTTGTCGATGCTGGTGGTGTTCCTGGTGCTGGCGGCCTTGTACGAGAGCTGGCGCATTCCGCTGTCGGTCATGCTGGTGGTGCCGCTGGGCTTGATCGGTGCGGTCGCCGCGGTGATCCTGCGCGACATGCCCAATGACGTGTTCTTCAAGGTCGGCATGATTACCGTCATCGGGCTCTCGGCCAAGAATGCCATCCTCATCGTCGAGTTCGCGCGCCAGTTGCGCGCCGAGGGTGCAGGCCTGGTGGAGGCGGCGATCAAGGCGGCGGTGCTGCGCCTGCGGCCCATCCTCATGACTTCGCTGGCCTTTGCGCTGGGCGTGGTGCCGCTGATGCTGGCCTCGGGCGCGAGTGCCGAGACCCAGCGCGCCATCGGCACGGGCGTGTTCGGCGGCATGGTCAGTGCCACGGTGCTGGCGGTACTGTTCGTGCCCTTGTTCTTCGTGCTGGTGCTGGGGGCGGGACGTCGCCGCAGCGCGCAAGGCGTGCAGGAGGCATGATGTGTCCGCGCAGTGATTTGCGGCTGTATGGCCGCCGGCTCCTCAACGACCGCGAGCAGATCCACCACGCCCGGTATCGCGACTACGATATCCGCGTCATCGCGATTCAGGGGCCGCATGGCTGGGAGATGAGCCTGCGCATCTTCCACGCCGGCAAGCGCATCCTGCGTTACCGGCAGGACAGCCCCCTGTATCTCGATTTCGAGCACGCGCGCATCGCCGGCATGCTGCGTGCGTACGAGATCATCGAACGCCGCCTGGCGGCCTGATTCTCTTCCCTCGGGAGCGCGCCGTCAGCGCTTCGTCAGCCAGTGCGGCCGGCTTGCCACAGTGCAGGCCGTGTCGCCGTCTTTCTGGCTTGCCTTCCTCTCTTTTTCGTACGGCTGCCACCTACAATCCATCAGGAGTACGTGGCGGCACTGCCATGTCCGGCGTCTGCCGGACTGCCAATTTGGGTTAAAGAAAAAAGCCGCAGCTCTCTAGAATGCCATCACCCCTCACGCTGCCCGCAGGGCGCGGAAGATGCCGGTGTGCAAGGACATGAGCCTGTCCGCTGCCACGGCGATGACGAGACGCAGGTGTTTTCAGAAAAGGTAAGGGTCCGATGAGCCAGCTCGATTGCAGCAAGCATGACAAGGAAGAAAATGCGCTGAGGAAAAACGCCCTCGGCGTAGGTTTCATCATCTTCTTCGTGGTCTCCGCCGCCAGTCCCTTGAGCGTGATCGCCGGCGGATTTCCGATCGGCATCATGCTCGGCAACGGTCCCGGCACACCGGCCTTGCTGGTGCTGATCCTGTTGCTGCTGCTGGCCTTCTCGGTCGGCTATACCACCATGGCGCGCCACGTCACCAATGCCGGCGGCTTCTATGCCTTCTCCAGCGCCGGCCTGGGCGGCATGGCCGGCGGCGTGGCCGGGGTGCTGGCCATGTTCGCCTACAACATCCTGCAGATCGGACTTTATGGCATGTTCGGCGGGGTGATGTCGGCCACCATCTTCGACATCTTCGGAGTGCAACTGGCGTGGTGGGTCTATGCGGCCCTGGCGATGCTGAGCGTGGCCGTGCTCGGTTACCGCAACATCGACCTGTCGGCGCGCCTGCTGTCGGTGGTGGTGGTGGCCGAGTACCTGGCGGTGCTGGTGCTGGACTTCTGTATCCTGCGCGCCGGCGGCGATCATGGCGTCAACCTCGATTCCTTTGCACCGGCCAATGTCATGAGCGGCACGCCCTCCATCGGCCTGCTGTTCGCCTTTGCCGCCTTCATCGGTTTCGAAGCCACCACCATCTATGGCGAAGAGGCCAAGAATCCCAAGCGTGCGATACCGATTGCCACCTATACCTCGGTGCTGCTGATCGGCGCCTTCTATGGCATCTCGCTGTGGGCGCTCATCATCGGGGCCGGCAGCGACAAGGTGGTCAAGCTGCTGGAACACATGCAGGACCCGACCGCCTTCATTTACGTCATGTCGGACCACTATGCCGGGGGCGGACTGACGGCTGTGATTCGTATCCTCTTCGTCATCAGCATCTACGCAGGCCTGCTGGCCTTCCACAGTTCGGCCGCGCGCTATTTCTATGCGGTCGGGCGGGATGGTCTGCTGCACCGCCTGCTGGGCACCACCCACAAGACCTATCAAAGCCCGCACATGGGTTCTGCTCTGCAGAGCGCCATTGCGGCCGTGGTGGTGACGCTCTTTGCGGTCTCGGGGGCGCATCCCATCCTGCATCTGTTCGCCTGGTTCTCCAGCCTGGCCGCACTGTGCCTGATGCTGCTGATGATCATGACATCGGCGGCCGTGATCTGCTATTTCCGGCGGCATCCGCAGGCCTGTGACAGCGCCTGGCGGGTGCGCATCCTGCCGGCGGTGTCGCTGGTCGCCTTGCTCTACATTCTCTGCACGGCCATCCTGCATTTCGATGTCTTGACCGGGGCCAGCAAATCCATGTCCTGGGCGTTGTGCTCGATGATCCCGCTGGCCATCCTCATCGGCGTGATGCTGGCCAGCCGTCTGCGCCGCTGTGCGCCGATGCGTTTCGCTGCGCTGGGGAGTCACAAGCTGTAGCCACCCTCCGGCCCGGGCAGGAACCGTTGCTCAACGGGTCTCGCATTGCGAGTCCCGTTTTCTTTGGGCCACGTTTTCCGATACAGCAAAGAGGCGTGATTTGATGCGCGAATTCATGCGTCAATTCATGCGTCAATTCATGCGTCAATTCGGGCGTCAATTCGGGCGTCAATTCGGGCGTGGATTCGGGCGTGGATTCGCGCGTCAATTCACGCCTGTATTCGGGCGCAAAAAAACGCGGCACAGCTTGCGCCGCACCGCGTTGTTGCTCCGTGCGCCGATGATCCGGCGCGTCGACTTCAGGATGCCAGCAGCACCGTGATGGTCTTCTCTTCGGTATAGGCCAATGCGCCGGCCAGTCCGCCTTCGCGGCCCATGCCGCTGTCCTTGATGCCACCCCAGGGCAGGTTGGCATCCAGCGGGCTCCAGCAATTGACACCGATGGCACCGACCTTCACGCCAGCCGCCACCCGATGCGCGCGGGCCAGGTTGCCGGTCCAGACGGTGGCGGCCAGGCCGTAGCGGGAATCGTTGGCCAGGGCGATGGCTTCTTCTTCGGTATCGAAGCTGATGATGGTACCGACCGGCCCGAAGATTTCCTCACGGGCGATGCTCATGCCGTTGTTGGCATCGGCAAAGATCGTCGGCTGCACGAACCAGCCCTTGTCCGGCCGCGAGACACCGCCGGCCAGCAGGGTGGCCCCCTCGTCCAGGCCCTGCTGGATGTAGCGGTTGACGCGCTCGAACTGCGCCTTCTTGGCTACCGGCCCCATGCGCACGCCCGGCTGGCGCGGATCGCCCACGGTGATGCCGGCGGCGGCCTCGGCCAGTGCCTTGGCAAAGCGTTGCGCCAGGCTGCGCTGTACCAGAATGCGCGAACCGGCCGCGCATACTTGTCCCTGGTTGACGAACAGGCCCAGCGTGCAGCCGAACAGGGCGTCTTCGAAAGGCGCATCGTCGAACACGATCTGCGGGCTCTTGCCGCCCAGTTCCAGCGTCACGCGCTTGAACTGTTCGCCGGCGATACGCTGGATCGCGCGGCCCGCTTCGGGGCTGCCGGTGAAGCTGATCTTGGCCACGTCCGGATGTTCGCAGAGGGCACGGCCGACCTCGTTGCCGTAGCCGGTCACCACATTGATCACGCCATCCGGGAAGCCCGCTTCCTGCGCCAGGCGCGCCAGGTGCAGGGCCGATTGCGGGGTTTCTTCGGCCGGCTTGATGACTACCGTGCAGCCGGCGGCCAGCAGTGCGGCGACCTTCCAGCTGGTGATCATGAGCGGCGCATTCCAGGGCAGGATGGCACCGACCACGCCGATCGGTTCGCGGATCGTGTAGGACAGCGTGGGCTTGCCCATGTAGCCGGCCGTGGGAATGGTGCGGCCTTCCATCTGGTTGGCCCAGCCGGCGGCGGCGCGCAGGTGGCTCACGGCGTTGGGCACGTCCATCATGCGCGGCTCCATGGGCGAGCGGCCGATGGCATTGGCATCCATGTCGGCCAGCAGGTCGGCATCGCGCTCGACCAGTGCGGCCAGCGCATGCAGCAAGGTGCCGCGCTGCAGGCCCGAGAGCCGGCTCCATGCGCCGCCGTCCAGCTGTGCGCGAGCCGCCGCCACGGCCCGCGCCACGTCCTCGGCCGTGCCTTGCGCGGCGCTGGCGTAGACTTCCTCGTTGATGGGATTGACCAGGTTCATGCGCTGGCCACCGGAGGCCTCGCTGGCCTGGCCTGCAATAAAGTGCTGAAGATGGAGAGACATGCTCATTCTCGTGGTGGGTTGTCGGGAGACTGCATGCGGGTCATGCGCAGCGTCCTGCGGACGGGCGCACCTGGGCCTGCATGGAGCCAGAATGTATAGAGGGCAGGGCCGCGCAGTTAGCCCAAATGAGCAATTCGGCTGGCGACGGCGGCGAAGCTGTTGATGCACGGAAAGAAGGGCTGCCCTGTTCTCGTCCGGGTTGCATTGATGTTGTGCATAAAAAACTAAAGTTGCACTATTTTGAAATATCGAGCCTGACAGCTTGGAAAATTGTAAAAGTATTTGCTAATTTTTGGCATTGAGATAAATTTGCATAAAACTAGCCGGAAAGGCAGACGCTGCGCGGCCCCCGGACCGGATCTCATCCAGGTCCCTTGCACGGACGCAGACATCCCATCAAAACAATGAAAATGCAGGCACGTTAAATGCATGGAGACAGAGCCACGCTCGCGGGGGCAATCGCGGCTCACTTGGAGAGAGACCATGTTGCAAAGCATTCACCGTTTTCAGGATGTGCATGTGCACGCCGCCGCCATTGGCGCGTGGAAGCAGACCTATGCACAGATTTCCGCCGGCAAGCTGGAGAGCTCGCTGATGCAGTTGTCGACCCGGCGCTGCCACGCCTTTCGCGAGCGCATCAACAAGCGCGTGGTCCAGCATGGCGAGGCACCGAAGGACCAGATCTGCTTCGCCTTCCCGATTGCCGCACCGGGTGCGGCGCACGTGCAGGGACGCGAGGCCGATGAGAAGAGCATCTTGTTCCTGCAGGGCGGCGAGGAATTCATGTTCCACATGCCGATGGATACCGACCTGCTGTCGCTGACGTTTGACCGCGACCTGTTCGAGGAGCATCTGCACCAGATGCCCGACCCCGACCGTATCAGTGCCTTGCTGCGGCAGCCGGTCATCAAGGTGCCGCCCAAAGGCTTGCGTGCTTGTCGCGAACGCTTGCTCAACCTCTTCTCGCAATCGATGCTGCAGATCGATGGCGGGCAGTGGCAGGCCGATGCGCAGGCGGAGCAGCGTGAGCAGGCGCTGGAGTCTTCGTTGTTGGGCGAGCTGCTGGGCTTGTTGTCAGCGCCGGACTCCGATCCCGTGCGCCAGATGAGCACTACGCGCAGCTACATCGTCGAGAAGCTGCATCGCCAGGCCATCGTGGATGCGGCCAACGTGCCCAGCATTTTCGAGGTATGCCAGCGGCTGCAGGTGAGCCGGCGCACGGTGCAGAACAGTTTCCAGACGGTGGCCGAGACCACGCCCCTGAATTATCTGCGCTGCGTGCGGCTCAATGGCGTGCGGCGCGAATTGCTCTCCACCACGCACCAGGAAGCCTCCATTGGCGACGTGGCTTCACGCTGGGGCTTCTTCCATCTGAGCCACTTTGCCGAGGATTATCAGGAGCTGTTCGGGGAGTTGCCGTCGCAGACGGCGCGGCGCGTGCCGCAGAAGCTCTTCCAATAAGCCAGCGCGCACCCATGAAAACGCCGGTCAGGTGACCGGCGTTTTTGTTTTCTTGCTGGCGTCAGCCCGCAATGCGCGCCGTAATCTTGCGCGCCGCATCCGTAATCAGCCCCGACAGGAAATCGCGGTTGAATGCGTTGACCCGTTCCGTGTTGCCGGCCAGCGTGATGCTGCCAAGAATGCGTTGCTTCTCATCGAAGATAGGCGCGGCGATACCGGTCTTGCCCGGGTCCAGCTCACCCTCGCTGACGCAATAGCCATCCTTGCGGATCTTCAGCATCACCTTCGAGAAGTCCTTCCAGTT
This sequence comes from Herbaspirillum huttiense, assembly GCF_004367745.1. Lineage (GTDB taxonomy): Bacteria > Pseudomonadota > Gammaproteobacteria > Burkholderiales > Burkholderiaceae_D > Herbaspirillum > Herbaspirillum huttiense. Next base: position 4,547,607 of record NZ_CP037993.1, on the reverse strand, counting down.
GCTCCCCACCAGCCGCAGTTCCTCCGCCGTGGCCCCATCGAAATGCTTGCGCAACTGGCGCGGCAGCAGATAGGCCAGGATCACCCGCGCCGTGGCGCTGTGGAACAGGTCCATGGGCGTACCGCGCCCATAGTTCAGGCGCGCGTCATTGTTGCCGGACTCCTGCAGGATGTTGATCACCGTCGAACCATACAGCTCGCTGATGAGCAGTTCCAGCCCGGTCTGCGCCACCAGGTCGCCGACGATGTCGCGGCTGGCCGCCAGCAAGGGATCGAACTGCGTCATGTGGCGATCCAGCTCGATCACCTTCGGACCCACGGCATAGCCGCGCGGCATCTTCACCAGCAAACCGGCATGGCCGAGTTCGCGCACGTAGCGATAGGCGCTAGCCGGGGTGTAGCCCAGCTGGGCACAGATGATGTCGATGTCGATGACGGGTTGGCTGGGCTTGAACAAGGTCAACACTTCCAGCATGCGGCTCAGGCTATTCATGGTCTAGGGCAGTAAGGGCCACAGGGCCCGGTGGCAGGCATTGTACGACCACCCAAGCGCCAGGTACGCCGGGTCGTCACCAATTGCCGATTTGGGCTCAAGGCTATTGCACAAATCTCTTATATTCAAAATCAAGCAATAAATTATTGAGCCTGTGAACAGAATTATGTACAGATTTCGTCTATACGAAAATATATGATTTTACTCCGGGTTGATTGCGATACCGCAAACCAGCCTGCTGCTGCGGCCGGCTGGTCTGCCCGATCCTGTAGAAGCGCCTGTGCGCGGCGCTGGCCGCCGGCGGCAAAGGAAGAGAAATGACCCGATACACCGGAGCACACGCCTTATGGGCCGGTCTGCTGGACCAAGGTGTGGATACCTGTTTCGCCAATCCCGGCACTACCGAACTGGACCTGGTCCGTGGCCTGGAAAGTTTTCCCGGGCTGCGCTGCGTCGTCGCCCTGCAAGAAAATGTCTGCACCGGCGCGGCCGATGGCTATGGCCGCATGCTGGGCCGTCCGGCCAGCACCTTGCTGCACCTGGGACCGGGATTTGCCAATGGCATCGCCAACCTGCACAACGCACGCCGCGCCCGCACCCCCATCGTCAACATCATCGGCGACCACACCAGCTGGCACCTGCCTTACGACGCACCGCTGACCTCCGATATCGAATCGCTGGCCCGTCCCGTCTCGGGCTGGGTCCACCGCATCACCGGCACCGACGACATCACCTCTGCGGCCGCTGACTCCGTGCGCCAGAGCATGGCCGCAGGCGGGCAGGGCAGTACCCTGATCTTCCCGGCCGATTTCCAGTTCGCTGACATCGCTGAGTCCCATGCCGTGGCCGCCGTGGAAGAATCCACGGGACCCGCAGACGATTACCAGCCGGCCCAGGCATTGGCGCGCCTCCGCGATGCCAAGCGCGTGGTCTTCCTGCTGGGCGGCGGTGGCGAGGAGAGCGGTCTTGGTGCCCGCGCCCAGCGTGCTGTGGCGCGGATCGCCGCCCATACCGGCTGCAGCGTCTATGCAGAAACGTTCCCGGCCCGCGCCGAGCGCGGCCAGGGCTTGCCTTCCTTCGACCGCCTGCCGTATTTCCCCGAGCCGGCGCGCAAGGTCCTCGATGAGGCGGACCTGGTGGTGCTGGTGGGCGCGCTCCCGCCGATTACCTACTTCGGCTATGTCGGCCATCCCAGTGCGCTGGTGGCTCCCGAGCGCCTGCTCACCATCAGCCTGCCGAGCCGTCCTGCCGCTGCCCGCGTGGAACAGCTGGCCGATGCGCTCGGTGCGCCGCCCTACGCAGTGCCGCAGCACGCCTTGCCAGCGCTGCCCGAGGGCGAACTGAACCCGCAGAAGATCGCCGCCGTGCTGGCGCGCGAGTTGCCCGAGCACGCCATCGTCTCGGTCGAGGGCGGTACCTGCGGCTATCCCTTCTATGCGGTATCGGATGCGGCGCGCCCGCATACGGTGCTCACCAATACCGGTGGTGCCATCGGCCAGGGTCTGCCGGTCGCGCTGGGCGCGGCGGTGGCCTGCCCGGAGCGCACGGTGGTCGGCCTGCTCTCCGATGGCAGCACGCAATACACCATCCAGACGCTGTGGTCGCTGGCCCATGAAAACGCCCGGGTCGTGGTGCTGATCGCCGCCAATCACCAATACGCCATCCTGCGCAATGAACTGCGCCGCGACGGCGCGCCGCTGGGCGAACGTGCCGCGCAGATGACGGCACTCGATCATCCGCGCATCGACTGGGTTGCGCTGGCGCAGTCCTATGGCGTCCCCGCCTCGCGTGCCGAGACTGCGCAGCAATTGCAGCAGCAGTTGCAGGCGGCCTTTGCCGGCAGCGGCCCGGCCCTGATCGAGATGGCGCTGTAAATCATTTCCGCATCAATCACATCCGACGCACACCACGGCATAAAACAAGGAGCAAGCATGGAACTGAATCTGCAAGGCAAGACCGCCATCGTCACCGGCGGCAGCCTGGGCATCGGGCGGGCAGTGGCCGAGGCACTCGCGCGCGAAGGCGTTCGCGTGGCCATCGTCGCGCGCAGCAAGGGCAAGCTGGAAGAAGTGGCCAAGGAGCTGACCCACACCACCGGCACTGAAGTCATCGCCGTGGCTGCCGACGTCAGCAATACCGAACAGGTGGAAGCGGCCGTGGCACAGGCCGCGCAGCACTTCGGCGGCATCGACATCCTGGTCAATGGCGCAGCCCATCCGGGCGGGCTGGTGCGCTCGGAAATCCAGCACGCCAGCCCCGAAGGCCTGCTCGAAGACATCAACATCAAGGTGGTCGGCTACATGCGCTTTGCCAAGGCGGCCGCTGCGCACATGCGCACCGGTGGCTATGGCCGCATCATCAATATCGGCGGGCTCACCGGCCGCGGCAGCAAGCAGTTGTCCGGCATGCGCAACGTGGCCATCTGCCATCTCACCAAGACCCTGTCGGACCAGCTCGGTCCGGATGGCATCACCGTCAACGTGATCCACCCCGGCGTGGTCGAGACCCCGCACATCCACGAACTCTACGAGAAGGAAGCCAAGCTGCAAGGGCTGACCCCCGAGCAGGTCGAGCAGAACTATGCCAAGGCCACGCCAATCCGCCGCGTGCTGCAGGTGGAAGAGATCGCCGACGTCGTGCTGTTCCTGGCTTCGCCCCGCGCGGCGGCCATCACCGGCGAATCGATTGCGGTGGATGGCGGCATCACCCGCGGCATCTATCTCTGAGCAGACTGAACTACTGAAAAGGACACCATCATGCAAGGAACCATCCTGGTCGGTACGGCCGGCCAAGGCATCGTGCGCAGCGTCGACAATGGTGCGACCTGGCACCGCCTGGGCCTGAAGGAAGCCATCGAATTCGACGGCGTGGTACGCAGCCTGGCCGTCGATCCCTCGGATCCGTCACGCGTACTGGCGGGGGCCGACGCCGGCATTTGCCTGAGCACCGACGGCGGTGCCCATTTCAAGCGCATCGCTTCGCCGGCCGATGAGCAGACCGTCTGGTCGATTGCCTTCAGTCCGAGCAATCCCAAGCTGGTCTTCGCCGGCACCGGCGCACCCTCACGCGCCCGCATGTATCGCTCGCGCGATGGCGGCCTGTCGTGGCAACAGCTGGATGTGGAGCTGCCGGAATTCTGCTCGGGCGTGCACAAGCCGCGCATCCTGACCATCTTCGTGCGCGCCGATGCGCCGCAGGAAGTCTGGTTCGGCGTCGAAGAAGGCGGTGCCTGGCGCAGCAATGATGAAGGCGATACCTGGACCCGCATCGATACCCCGGGCCGTGGCATCAACAATTCCGACATCCACGCCATCACCGTGCTGCCCGCGACCGCCGATGCGCCGGTCAAGCATGTGGTGGTGACGGTCAACTCCGTCTGCGAGAGCACCGACGATGCCGCCAGCTTCACGGCCAAGGCCTCCAAGGAACGCTTCGACGGCATGTACTACACCCGCACCATCCAGGCGCTGGACCCGCAGGGCAATCAGCTGCTGCTGGCCATCGGCGACGGCACGCCCGGCACGCGCACCCGCATCTATCGTTCCGAAGATCGCGGCCAGAGCTGGCAGCCCAGCGTGCTGCACACCGCGCCCAATTCCACGGTATGGGCCTTCGGCGGCCATCCCTCCGATCCGCAACTGCTGTTTGCCGGCACCAAGTACGGCTACCTGCTGCGCTCCACCGATGGCGGACGCAGCTGGTACAAGGAATGGCGCGACTTCAGCGAAATCACCTCGGTAGCCTGGACGCCTTTCGTGGCTCCGGTGCATGCCCATCCGCAATCGATCGACTAGACCAACCAGACAAAGGAGGGCCTCATGTCCGCCACTGCCACCCCGGCCATGGCCATCAAGCCACGCATCCGCCGCACCCACCTGGCCCTGTTCGTGAAGGACCCGCATGGTTCGGCTCCCTGGTACGAAGACGTGCTGGGCATGACGGTGACGGCTCGCGCCGAGCGCTGGGTGTTCCTGTCCTTCGGCAAGAAGCACCACGACATTGCGCTCATCCGCGTGGACGAACCTGCTCAAGCCGTGCGCGGCGAAGTCAACATGCAGCACTACGGCCTGGAGGTGGAAGGCGACATGGAGGAATTCCGCCGCCTCTACGGCATGTTGCTGGCCAAGGGCATCGAGATCTTCAAGATCACCGATCACAAGGTCGGCTATGGCATCTACTTCCACGACCCGGATGGCCACCGTTTCGAATTCTTCTTCGAGACCGCCCACGACGACGAAGAAGGCAAGCGCCTGCTGGGCCAGTACAACGCCCCCAGCGACAGCTTCCATCTGGATCCGCTGTAAGCCCGGCACTGCTTCACCCCATTGCACCGTATCGATTCTTTCCAAGGACATCCGATGAAGACCCCCAATTTCGAGAACTTCCACATCCGCAAGTGGTACCTGCAAATCGAAGACAGCCTGGCCGGCGAGAGCGGCAAGGACGCCGATGGTGCGCCGCTGCGCAAGATCGTCATCGCCGCCTGCCTGCACAATCCCTTCGCCGGCAAGTATGTCGAGGACCTGTCCTCGTGGATCAATCCTTCGCCGCTGCTGGGCCAGGAATTCGCCCGCCGCATCCGCGAGGCCGCGCAGGGCCGGGCCATCGAGAGTTATGGCAAGGCTTGCCTGGTGGGCGTGGATGGCGAGTACGAACACGGCAACGCGCTGCTCACCAATCCGGCTGCCAATCCGGTGCGCGACGGCGTGGGCGGTGCCAAGTCCTGGGTGCCCTCGACCGGCAAGCGCGGCGGTCCCGGCACCATCATCGACATCCCGCTGGCGCACAAGGATGCCTTGTACGTGCGCTCCCACTACGACACCGTCAGCGCCCAGTTCAACGACGGCCCCAACCGCGATGAAGTGGTGGTGATCTGGGCCTTCGCCACCCGTGGCCGTCTGAACGCCCGCCTGGGTGGCCTCAAGGCCTCCGAGGTGAAGGGGCAGGACGGCCTGGTCTGAGGTCGCCACACGCAAGGATCAGGGAGACCATCATGCAGCGCCGAGATTATTCGCTGACCCTCACGGGTTTGCAGTTCCACGTCACCGAATGGGGCGATCCGCAGGACTTTCCCCTGCTGCTCCTGCACGGCATCCGTGGCTATGGCGAGACCTTTGCCGACCTGGTGCAACGCCTGCCGTCCGGCTACCGCTGCATCGCGCTGGACCAGCGCGGGCGCGGCCAGAGCGATTGGGATCCGGGCTGCAACTACTACACCGATACCTACGTGGCCGACATGGAGGCACTGGTGGCACGCCTGGGCCTGCGCCAGTTCGACCTGCTGGGCCACTCCATGGGCGGCATCAATGCCATCGTCTATGCCGCGCGGCATCCGTCGCAGGTGCGTCGCCTCGTCATCGAGGATGCCGGTCCCGGCGCTTTCGAGAACAGCCCCGGTGCCAGCCGCATCCGCCGCGAACTGGCCACTACACCGAGTCACTTCGGCAGTTGGGAAGAAGCCAGCATCTTCATGCGCGCGCTGCGTCCCACCGTGACCGAAGAGGCGCGCCAGCAGCGCCTGGACAACATGCTCAAGCCCACAGCGGACGGCGGCTATACCTGGCGCTATGACCACGTCGGCATCAGTGCCACACGCCTCATGCCCGACATCACGCGCGTGGTCGACCTGCGTCCGCACCTCATGGCGCTGGCGTGCCCGACGCTGGTGGTGCGCGGTGAACGTTCGGACTACCTGTCGGCCGCCATCGCGGCGGAAATGCGCCAGCTCAACGCGCGCGTGCTCACTTGCACCATTGCCGATGCCGGCCACTACATCCACGACGACCAGCCGGAAGCCTTCGCCACGGCGGTGCGGGAATTCCTGCAACAAGAACAACAGGACAAGGGGGAGAAGACATCATGATCCATGAACTGCGCACCTACACCATGGTGCCCGGCGGCGTGCGCGAGTACGTCCGCATCTACAACGAATGCGGCCGCGCGCACCAGGTCCGCCTGCTGGGCCATCTGGTGGCGATGATGATTCCGGAGAGCGGCGACCTCAACCAGCTGGTCTACCACTGGGCCTTTGACAGCCTGGAAGACCGCGCACGCCGCCGTACGGCACTGCTGGCCGATCCCGATTTCGCCGAATTCCGCAAGCAGGTGCGCGGCCTGCTGGTGCAACAGGAAAGCCGCCTGCTCACCAGCGCGCCCGAACCGGCCGCAGCGGCGGCGCATGCCGGGAGTGCCGCATGAGTACAGCGGTCCAGGCCCAGGTGCTCATCATCGGTGCCGGCCCGGTCGGGGTGACGCTGGCCAATCTGCTGGGTACCTATGGCATCTCCACGCTCATCATCGAGCGCAACCTGGACGTGCTGGATTATCCGCGCGCAGTGGGCATCGATGACGAAGCGCTGCGCACCTTCCAGTCCGCCGGCATGGCCGACGCCATCGTGCGCGACGTGATCCAGAACGTGCCCATGCGCATGTACACCGCCGACCGCCGCTGTTTCGCCGAGATCCAGCCGACCACGCGCGAATTCGGCTGGTATCGCCGCAACCTGTTCTCGCAGCCGCTGGGCGAGGCCACGCTGCGCCAGGGACTGCAGCGCTTCCCGCATGTGGAGCTGCGCTCGGGCGTGGAGCTGCTGGACCTGGTGCAGGACGAGCGGGGCGTGCTGGCCACCATCAGCGATGCGCATGGCATGCAGAGCTACCTGGCCGCGCAGTATGCCGTGGGCTGCGATGGCGGCCGCAGCACCGTGCGCGAGAAAATCCTCAAGCTGCCCTACGAGGGCAAGACCCATCCTGCCAAGTGGGTGGTGATCGAGTGCGATGGCGATCCGCTGGATGCGCCCTACACCGCCCTGCATTGCGAACCGCAGCGCCCCTATGTGTGCCTGGCGCTGCCCTATGGCGTGCGGCGCTGGGAGTTCATGCTGTTCCCCGGCGAGGATGGCGAACAGATGCTGGCCCCGGCCAAGGTGCGCGAGTTGTTGCGCGAACACGTGGCCGATGTCGATGCGCTCAACATCATCCGTGCCCGGGTCTACACCCACAATTCGCGCGTGGCCGGCTCGCTGGTGTGCGGCCGCATCTGCCTGGCCGGCGACGCCGCCCACATCACGCCGCCGTGGATCGGGCAGGGCTTGAATGCCGGCTTGCGCGATGCCTTCAACCTGGCCTGGAAACTGGCCTGGGTGCTGCAGGGCCGGATGAAGCCCGCACTGCTGGCCAGCTATCACGACGAGCGTCATGCCCACGTCAAGGCCATGATCGACCTGGCCGACCTGTTCGGTGCGGTGCTGTCGCAGAAGAACCGCCTGCTGGCCTGGTGCCGCGACAAGTTCTTCCTGGCCATCAAGGATATCCCGCGCGTGCGCGACTACGTGCTGCAGATGAAATTCAAGCCCATGCCCAGCTTCCACAGCCAGGCCGTGATGCAGGGCGACCCGCGCAATCGCGATGACCTGGTCGGACGCATGTTCCTGCAATCGCTGGTGGAAACCGGCGAGGGCGAGGTGATGCGGCTCGATGACCTGTGCGGCAGCCGCTTCACGCTGCTGAGCTGGCGCTGTGACGTGCTGCCTGCAGCGACCGTCGATCCTGATCTGCGCCGCCGCATGCAGGCCTTCGGCTGTGATTACCTGCAGGGCGTGCGCTCGCGCAGCGGCGCGCGCGGCGTGCCGCTGACCGGCTCCGGCACGGTGATCCAGGACCATGAGAACAAGCTCAATGCCTGGTTCAAGGAAAAGGGCGTGGACTGGGTGCTCCTGCGTCCCGACCGTTTCATCGCCGCCGCCGGCCGCGCCGACGATGCGCCTGCGGTGATGCAGCTCTTCCTCGACCGCGTGGCCTGCTGACGCAAGCGGCTCCTGTTTCTGCATTGCAGACGGTATGCCGTGCGCGTACCGGTCTTTTCCTCTTCAAGGTGACCCATGTATCCCGACCTGCAGCTCTACATCAACGGACGTTTCCATGGCCTCGACGGCCGCCGCTACCAGGAAGTGCGCGATCCTGCCACGGGTGAGGTACTGGGGCGCCTGCCCTGGGCCGAGGCCGGCGATATCGAGGAGGCCATCCAGGCCGCCCATGCCGCTTTCCAGCAGTGGCGCAAGGTCTCGCCGCTGGAGCGGTCCGACATCCTGCGCCGCGCCGCCGCGCTCACGCGTGAACGCGCGCAGGCGATGGCCCCGGCCATCACCATGGACAACGGCAAGCCGCTGGCCGACGCCGTCGCCGAGATCCTCAATGCCGCCGAGCACCTCGACTGGCACGCCGAGGAAGGCCGCCGCCTGTATGGCCGCGTGGTCGGCGCGCGCCATCCCGAGGTGCGACAGCTGGTGGTGCGCGAACCGGTCGGGGTGTGCGCGGCCATCAGTCCATGGAATTTCCCGTTCGGGCAGGCCATGAAGAAGGTGGCAGCGGCCATGGCGGCAGGCTGTACGGTGGTGTTGAAGGGACCCTCGGAATCGCCCGCCGCCATCGTGCTGATGGCACAGCTGTTTCATGATGCGGGCGTGCCGGCGGGCGTCTTCAATATCGTCTGGGGGGTGTCGTCGGAGATCTCGCGGCAGCTGATCGCCTCGCCCGTGGTGCGGTCCATTTCCTTCACTGGCTCCATTCCCGTGGGCAGCCAGCTGGCCGCCCAGGCTGCGCTGCATATGAAGCGCATGAGCATGGAGCTGGGCGGGCACGCGCCAGTACTGGTGTTTGACGATGCCGAGGTGGACGCGGCCGCGCGCCTGCTGGCGCGACTGAAGATTCGTAACGCCGGCCAGGTCTGCGTATCGCCGTCGCGCTTTTTTGTTCACCAGCGCATTTACGACCGCTTCGTGGTGGCCCTGGCCGATGCCCTGCAGCAGGTGAAAGTCGGTTCGGGTCTTGAAGCCGGTGTGCAGATGGGGCCGCTGATCCATGGCCGCCGCTTCGACGCGGTACATGGCCTGATCGAAGACGCCGTGAGCCAGGGCGCGCAACTGGTCACGGGGGGCCGGCGCATCGGTGAGCGCGGCCACTTCCATGCGCCCACGCTGCTGGCCGATGTGCCGCCGACGGCCCGCGTGATGCAGGAAGAGCCCTTCGGCCCGGTGGCCGCCGTCACGCCCTTCGCCCATACCGCGCAGGCCCTGGCCATGGCCAATGCGCTGCCCCTGGGCCTGGCCTCCTACGTCTTCACGCAGTCGCTGGCCACGGCGCACGAGGTGGCCAGCGGCTTGCAGGCCGGCATGGTCAACATCAACCATTCCGGCATGGCGCATCCCGAGCTGCCCTTCGGCGGTATCGGTGAAAGCGGCTTCGGCAGCGAAGGCGGCACCGAGAGCTTCGACAGCTTCCTGGTCACCAAGATGATCAGCCAGATCAGCCACGTACCCGGCTGAGCCATCCACCACCCAGGGGAGTAACGATGAGGCAGGCGCTCGCTGCATTGAGCATTGCGGCCCGGCTGCGGCTGGCCTTCGTGCTGCTGTTGCTGATGCTGATCGGCATGGCGCTGTTTTCCTATGGCCGCATGAGCCATATCAACCGCCAGGTCGAGCAGCTCGGCAGCATCAACGTGCCGGCCATGGAATCGGTCTCGGGCATACGCATCGGCATGGCGCAATACCGCATGGGCGTGACGCTGGCCCTGCTGGCCGATGATGGCAGTGGCGGCACGGCGGCCGCCCAGGCGCGGCGCGAGGGCCTGGCCTATGCAGAGAGGTATCTCAAGATCCTGGTCGACTTCGCCAGCAATGATGACGAACGCGCCACCAGCCGCCAACTGAGCGCCAGCTGGCAGGCCTATCGCGCCCTGGCCGAGAAGGCGGTGGCGCTGGCTGCTGCCGGGCAGTCGGCCGAGGCGCTGCTGCTGGCGGCCGACAGTGCCGCGCCTTACGAGCAGATGGCCGGCATCCTCAAGTTCATCAGCGATTCGGTGGCGCAGGAATCGGCGGCCTCGGTAGCCGATGGCCAGCAAGCCTTCGTCTCCGCCCGGCACGCGCTCATCGCAGTCAGTGTGGCCGCGCTGCTCGGCACGCTGGTACTGGCGCGCTTGCTCATTGGTGGAATTGCCGGACCGCTGCGGCGTGCGGTACAGGCTGCGCATCGCATTGCCGAAGGCGCGCTGGATCAGGAGATCACGGTCAGCGGCCGCGACGAGATCAGCCAGTTGCTCACTGCCATGCAGCGCATGCAGCAGGCACTGGTCGGCATCGTGGCAGGCGTGCGGCGCGAAGCCGAACACGTGGCCACGGCCAGCGTGCAGATCGCCGCCGGCAATGCCGATCTCTCCACCCGCACCGAAGCCCAGGCCGCCGCGCTGGAAGAGACGGCAGCCACCATGAATGAACTCAGTGCCACGGTGCAGAAGAATGCCGAGGATGCCCGCCAGGCCAGCGGCACCGCGCGGCAGGCCAGTACGGTGGCGCTGCAGGGAGGAGAGGTGGTGCAGGAAGTGGTGCAGACCATGCGCGGCATCGAGGACAGTTCGCAGCGCATCTCGGAGATCGTCGGCACCATCGATGGCATCGCCTTCCAGACCAATATCCTGGCCTTGAATGCAGCCGTGGAAGCGGCGCGCGCCGGGGAGCAGGGGCGCGGCTTTGCGGTGGTGGCCACCGAGGTGCGCTCACTGGCCCAGCGCAGTTCATTGGCCGCACGCGAGACCAAGGCCCTGATCCATGAATCGGTAGCGCGCATCCAGACCGGCGCGCGCCTGGTGGACCGTGCCGGGCAGACCATGCAGGACATCGTGGCGGCGGTGCGCAGCGTCTCGGCCATCGTGGCCCAGATCAGCGAGGCCAGCGTGACCCAGAGCGCAGACATCGCCGAAGTCGAGGGTGCCATCCGGCAACTGGACGATGCCCTGCAGCAGAACGCCGCCCTGGTCGAACAAAGCGCGGCCGCCAGCGAGAGCCTGCGCCAGCAGGCAGGCAACCTGCTGGGGACGGTGTCGGTGTTCAGGATTGCGGAGGGCGCGCAGTTGCTTCATGCATCGCAGTCGCCTCCGTCGCTGGCCTTGCCGCTGGGGTAACGGTTTCTCCTTCTTTTTTCGGGCGTGGTTTCCGTACGTTCTTCTGCCCGTAATCCGGTACGTCTTTCTGTACATCGTTGTGTGTTCTGGTGCCTGGCAGCATCCTTGATGGCGGCTCCGGCCGCCATTTTTTTCTCGCTCGTCAGCCGTCCGTCAGCCTCCCGCAAGGCGGGAGCGCGCCTGTGCAAATTATTTCCGTCCCCGCATCACGCTGCGCGATGACTTGCTCATTTGGGCTAATGGCTTGCCCGGTGCAAGGGTTTTAATCGTGTCATGCCGCAAGCTCGCCAGCAAGGCGTTGCGGGCGGCGCTGTTCCCGGTCAATCGCTTGCCGCTGCGCAGGCGAACACTCTCTTGAAAACGGTCTTGAAAGGTAAGTTTATGATTGAAGCAGAACTGGAGTCGCTCAACTTTGCTGACGCTCCCAAGATGGTGTCGTCCACCTATCCCGGCCCCAAGACGGCAGCGGCGCTGGAACTGTCGGCACGCACCGAGTCGATGGCACGTGGCGGCGGCCGCATGCCCATCGCCATGGACCAGGCCTTCGGCGTGACCTTCAAGGACCCGGACGGCAATACCTTCATCGACCTCTCCGCCGGCGTCGGCGTGAGCAGCGTCGGGCGCTGCAATCCGCGCGTGGTGGAAGCGATCCGTGAGCAATCCGGATCGCTGATGCACTCGATGGAAGTCAACAGCTCCAAGCGTACCGAGCTGGCCGCCAAGATCTCGGAGATCATGCCCGAGGGCCTGCGCGGCGACTGCATCACCTTCTTCACCCAGGGTGGCAGCGATGCGCTGGAAGCCGCCGTGAAGTTCGCCAAGCGCGTCACCGGCCGTCACCAGATCATCGCCTTCCACGGCGGCTATCACGGCATCTGGAATGCCTCCAATGCGCTCACCACCGGCACCGCCTACCGCAAGGGCTTCGGTCCCTTCATGGGCGGCGTGATCCACGCACCGTATCCCTACGCCTACCGTTTCCCCTTCGACACCAGCAACAAGAGCGCCGAGCAGATCGCCGGTGAATACGTCGATTACCTGCTCAACACTCCCTACACCGCCGCCGATGATGTGGCGGCCGTGATCGTCGAGCCGGTGCAGGGCGAGGGCGGCTATGTGCCGCCGTCGCCGGAGTTCCTGCAGATCCTGCGCAAGGCCTGCGACCGCAGCGGCGCGCTGCTGATTGTCGATGAAGTCCAGGCCGGTGCCGGCCGCACCGGCAAGATGTGGGCGGTGGAACATTCGGGCGTGAAGCCCGACATGCTGACCTTCGGCAAGGGCATCGGCGGCGACATGCCGATGGCCGGCCTGGTGATGCGTTCCGATCTCGCGGCCAAGATCCCTGATGGTTCGCAGCCCAATACCTTCGCCGCCAATTCGATCTCGGCAGCGGTGGCGCTGACCAACATCAGCATCCTGCAAGACCCGAGCCTGGACCTGGTCAACCGCGCCCATGCCCTGGGCCTGGAAGCGCAGGAACGCATTCGCAGCTTCAACAGCCCCTGGATCGGCGAGGTGCGCGGACGCGGCCTGATGATCGGCATCGAGCTGGTGGAGAACCGCGAGACCCGCGAACCGCTCTCGCGCGAGAAGCTGGGCAAGCTCATGGACTACGTGGTCGGCCATGGCGTGCTGATGATTCCGTGTGGCCGCTACACCAACGTCATGCGCGTGATGCCTTCGCTGACCATTCCGCGTTCGCTGATGTTCAAGGGACTGGACATCTTCGGCGCCGGCCTGGCCTCCCTCTGAACGGGACAACCCGGTGGCCGGGATGCATCCCGGCCGCCTGCCTGATTCCTCATCAATCGCAACAGGTTTGAGTCAATTGGAGAAAGTGGTCATGAAGAGAACGATCCTCGGTTTGTCCCTGCTGGCAATGGGCGCGGCACTGGCGCACGCGGCCTCGATGCAAGATCTGGGCAGCACCCTGACCCCGCTGGGCGGCGACAAGGCCGCCGGCCAGGGCGTCCCGGAATGGAAGGCGGAAAACGTGGAATTGCCCGGCTGGTCCTACGGCAAGCTGCGCAAGGACTATTTCAAGTACAAGGATGAAAAGCCCACCGAGGTCATCGACGCCTCCAACGTGGACAAGTACGCCGATCACCTGACGCCGGGACAGGTGGCCCTGATCAAGCAGGTCAAGGGCTACAAGATGGATATCTATCCCACCCACCGCTACTGTGCCGCGCCCGACTTCGTGGTCGAGAACACCAGGAAGAATGTGGCCGACGGCAAGATCGGTGCCGACGGCTGGAGCCTGGCCGAAGCCAACGTGCCCGGTATTCCCTTCCCGCTGCCCAAGACCGGCCTGGAGGTCATGTACAACAGCAAGATGCGCTATCGCGGCGTGGGCGTGGACTTCCCCAACACCATCACCGCCGTCTCGCCGCGCAAGGGCAGCAATGAGTGGATCAAGGCCAGCCAGCAACTGACGCTGTTCTATCCCTCCAACGTCAAGGGCAGCACCAAGCTTTCCACGCTGGGCGGAGTCGAGTTCTACACCTACGTTGCCTATGCCTCGCCGACCGCACTGGCCGGACAGGCGCTGACGGTGGCGACCTATCTCAATCGTCCGGGTGCAGAGACCTTCTACTACTTCCCCGGGCAGCGCCGCGTGCGCCGCATGCCGTCCTATGCCTACGATGCGCCGCAGATCGGCATGGAAAACCAGTACACCATGGATGAGCCGACCGTCTTCAACGGCACCATGGACCGCTTCGACTGGAAGCTGGTCGGCAAGAAGGAAATCTACGTCGCCTACAACAGCTTCGGGGCCAACAACTTCAAGGCCAATTTCGACGACATCGCCAAGCCTGATTTCGTGGCCGAGAATGCGCGCCGCTACGAGCTGCACCGGGTCTGGGTAGTGGAAGCCACGGTCAAGCCGGGCGTACGCCACCTGGCCCCCAAGCGGACCTTCTATGTCGATGAAGACAGCTGGAACCTGGTGCTCTCCGACGACTACGACGCCCAGAACAAGCTGTGGAAGCATCGCGAGGGTTACATCATTCCGGTCTATGAAACCGGTGCCTGCGATCTCGCCGGCTTCGCCCAGTACAACCTGGCCGAAGGTCGCTACCTGATGGATTCGCACTCGGCCGGCACCGGCAAGGACATCCGCTGGGAAACCGAGGTCAAGGACAACCCGCGTCTGCGCGACAGTTTCTACAGCGCCGACAACCTGCGTGCCATCAGCGACCGCTGAGCGCTACGCCACTCTGACAAGACTTTGACGGGGAAGGGAAAACCATGAAGAAGCCAATGCGCAAGACGCGGCGTGCAGGTTCGGCGCTGCCACGGATGTTGCCCATCGTCGTACCGCTGATGGGCGCCTGTCTCTACACGGGCAATGCCCAGGCCTTTACCTTCGAGGGGGAATCGGTCTCGGGCAACTTTGACTCCACCGTCACGGTGGGCGTCGGGATCCGCGCCAGCAAGCCGGTCTGTGCCGGCATCATCGGTTCGGTCAACGGCGGCCAGCCCTCGGGGCCGACCGGTGCGGGCGCACCGGATGGCTGTGCCGATTCGCTCTCGCAATACAACGACCAGGGCAACCTGAACTACGAGCGGGGCAGCGCATTCACCACCTACATCAAAGGCACCCATGAGCTGATGCTCAAGTTGCCTTCGGACGTGAAATTCCTCGGCCGCGTCAGCTGGCTGCGCGACTTTGCAGCCGACAGCGCCACCGGCTACGTCAGCGGGGGCGGCGGCAGTTCCTTCCCCGGCAATGCGGCCAGCCAGGTGCGCAACAAGACGCGCCTGCTGGATCTGTGGGTGAGCAAGGAATTCTCCATCGGCGAGCAGCGCGCCCGCCTGCGTGTCGGTAACCAGGTGGTGAACTGGGGCGAGAGCCTGTTCATCCCCGGCGGCATCAACCAGACCAACGCGCTGGACCTGATGCGCCTGTCGCAACCGGGCACGCAGATGAAGGAAGCGGTGCTGCCGGCCCCGATGGTGAACTTCGCCACCGGACTGGGCCATGGCCTGAGCGTCGAGACCTATGTGCAGCAAGGCTGGCAGCGCAACTACTTCCCGCCGGTGGGCAGCTACTGGTCCATCGGCACCATCGGCAACGGTGCCACCGAGCTGGGCGTGCCCACCACCAGTACGCCGCGTTCCAGCGGCCAGTACGGCGTGGCGCTGCGCTACAGCCCCAAGGACACCGAGATGAACTTCGGCCTGTACCTGATGAACTACCACGACAAGTCGCCGGTGATGTCGACCTCCACCAGTTCGGTTTCGGGCTTCGGCTACTCCTATCTGCAGGACCGCAAGATGATCGGTGCCAGCATGAACTTCCCGGTCGGCAACTGGGCAGTGGGCACCGAATTGTCTTACCGTCCCAAGGATCCGATCACGCTCAATACCTCCACCGCCGGCAACAGCCCGACCACCAATGGCAGCGGCTGCCTGGCCAACGGCAACTGCTACGTCGAGACAGCCAAGTACCAGCTGGCGGTCACGGGCCTGTTGAGCATGACCCCGAGCGACAATCCCACCATCCTCAAGATGCTGGGCGGGGCCGATACCGCCACCCTGATGGCCGAGGCCGTGGGCATCTACTATCCCAACATGAAGAAGTCCTACCAGGGCATTCCCGTCGCGGCCGGCAACTGGGGCTGGGGTTACGACACCACCGCCAATGCCATTGCCACCGGCGCCGGGTCGCCGCCCAGCGTAGGCACGGCGCTCTCGTATGGCTACAACCTGGACTTCAGCTGGGTGTATGACGGTTCGCTCATACCGGGCTGGCAGGTGGTACCGGAGATCTTCTACTTCCAGGCCTTGCATGGACGCACGCCCAACTTTGCGGGCACCTTCATGCAGGGGGCGAAGTCGGCCAACTTCATCGTCAGCTTCATCCAGAATCCGGCCAAGTGGCAGTTCTCGCTCAACTACGCCATGTTCTGGGGCGGCGACACCATCTTCGACCAGCCGCTGCGCGGCCGCAATTTCGTCGGGGCCACCGCGACCTACAACTTCTGATCCCGGTCGGACTGCGCCCTGGCGGGCGTAGTCCGTTCCGGTCGTACCGTGTCTTGCCTGCTGGATTCAGATCACTATGCGTTTTCTCAACGGCTTTCTCAGCCTGGCGCGCCTGGAGGCGCTGGCCTTTCGCGCGCGCCTGCCCATCCTGCTGGCACTGCTGGGCTTCACGGCGCTGATGGCCGTGTTCTCGCTGCAGCTGCGCATGGATGCCGGCTTCGAGAAGCAGATCCCTTCGGACCACGAATACGTGGCCACGCTGCACCAATACCGCGATGAGCTGTTTGGTGCCAATCGCCTGAACATCGTGCTGCGCGCCCGGCACGGCAGCATCTGGACCAGGGACGGTCTCACGCGCCTGAACGCCATGACCCAGGCCGTCATGTTCCTGCCCAACATCAACCGGCTGGGGGTGCAGTCGCTGTGGACGCCCAACACCTTCGTCAATGAAATCACCGAGGAAGGTTTCCGCGCCGACCCGGTCATCGCCGGTACCGTCACGCCTGACAACCTGACGCCGGAGGTGATCGCCGGCATCCGCGACAGCGCCAACAATGGCGGCTTCGTGGGTACGCTGGTCTCGCGCAGCCAGGACAGCGCGATGATCATCGCCGAGATCAACGAGTTCGATGCCAATGGCAAGAAGGTCGATTATCTCGCCTACAACAAGCTGCTCAACGACTTGCGCGCCAAGTACGAGAATGCCGACTTCGAAGTGCAGATCATCGGCTTCGCCAAGCAGATCGGCGATGTTGCCGATGGCGCGCAGGGCGTGCTCAAGTTCTGCGTGATGGCTTTGCTGCTGACTGCACTGGCGGTGTACTGGTATTGCCGCTCGCTGCCGTTCACGCTGCTGCCGATCGTCTGTTCGCTGGTATCGCTGGTGTGGCAGTTCGGGACCTTGCACCTGCTGGGCTACGGACTGGACCCGCTGGCGGTGCTGGTGCCGTTCCTGGTGTTTGCCATCGGCGTTTCGCACGGGGTGCAGCAGATCAACTACATCGTGCGCGGCATCGCGGCCGGCATGGGGTGCGACGAGGCGGCGCGCGCCAGCTTCCGTGGCCTCCTGGTGCCGGGCGTGCTGGCGCTGGTGACGGCCTTCGTCTCCTTCATCACGCTCACGCTCATTCCGATTCCCATGGTCAAGGAGCTGGCCATCACCGCCTCCATCGGCGTGGGCTACAAGATCATCACCAACCTGGTCATGCTGCCGCTGGCGGCCTCCCTGCTCAAGGTCGACAAGGCCTATGCCGATGCCGCCATGCGGGCACAGCAGAAGCGTGCGCGCTGGCTGCAGGTGTTTGCGCGTGCGGCCCATCCGCGCAATGCCAGGGGAATCGTGCTGGTCACGCTGCTGCTCTTTGCGGCCTCGGTGTGGTACAGCAGCGACCGCCTGGTCGGTACCCTGCAGGCCGGGGCCCCCGAGCTGCGGGCCGACTCGCGCTACAACCTGGATGCCAAGGCGATTGCGGAGAACTACGACACGGGACTGGACTGGCTCTCGGTGATCCTGGCCACCCCCGAAAATTCCTGTGACCAGGTCGCCTTCGGACGCTACCAGGACCAGTTCGATGCTGCCATGGCGCAGGTGCCGGGGGTGATGTCGGTGAGCTCCTTCGCGCAGCAGATGAAGATCTATAACGAAGGTTACAACGAGGGCAATCCGGCGATGTATTCGGTGCCGCTGGATCCGGCCAATTACGCCGCGCTGGCGGTGGAGATCGGGCGGGTGCGCGGCTTCCTCTCCAAGGATTGCAGCATGCTGGCCACGCATCTCTACCTGACCGATCACAAGGCCTCCACCATCAATGGCGTGATCGCGGCCGTCAAGCAGTACCGCAGCGCGCATCCGCTGCCGGGGCTGAGCATCCGCCTGGCCGCAGGCAATGCCGGGGTGATCGCCGCCGTCAACGAGGAAGTGGAAAAGTCCGAGCTGCCGATGATGCTCTACGTCTATGCCGCCATCGTGGTGCTGGTGTTTGCGGTGTATCGCGATCTCCGTGCCGTGGTGGCATGCTGCCTGCCGCTGACGGTGGCCACCTTCATCGGCTATGCCTTCATGAAGCAGCTGCAGATCGGCCTGACGGTGGCGACCTTGCCAGTGATGGTGCTGGCCGTGGGCATCGGGGTGGACTATGCCTTCTACATCTACAGCCGCCTGCAGATGCATCTGGCGGCGGGCGAGGCGATTGATGTGGCGCTGGAGAAATCGATACAGGAAATCGGCGTGGCGACCATCTTCACGGCTATCACGCTGGCCATCGGCGTGGCCACCTGGTCCTTCTCGCAGCTCAAGTTCCAGGCGGATATGGGCAAGCTGCTGGCCTTCATGTTCATCGTCAACCTGATCATGGCCATGACCGCCTTGCCGGCCTTTGCGGTGGTGCTGGAACGGCTGTTCCCGCGCAAGGGCAAGATCAAGGTCAACAGCATGATGAGCCATTGAGAGCGCAGGAGAGAATGCGATGCAAGGGAGAATGGATGTGAGCAAGTCAGTCAAGGGATGGCTGTGCGTGACGCTGCTGGCGTGGTCTGCACTGGCGGCCGGCAGTGGTCACGCGCAAGGCATGGCGCCGGTGCCGCTGCGTGCCGCCGTGGCCGATGCCCATGCCGAACGCGCCATGATGCTGGCGGCGACGCTGGCCGGTGAGCGCGTGGTGGCGGTGGGTGCGCGCGGCAATGTGATCCTGTCCGATGATGGCGGGCAGCACTGGCGTCAGGCGCGCCAGGTGCCGGTGGATTTCACGCTGACGGCAGTCAGCTTCGTGGATGACAAGGAGGGCTGGGCGGCCGGCCATGGCGGCGTGGTGATCCACACCGCCGACGGTGGCGAGACCTGGCAGGTGCAGCGCAGCGCCACCGAGGTCGACCAGCCGCTGTTCACGGTCTACTTCCGTGATCGTCTCCATGGCTGGGCCGCCGGATTGTGGTCGCTGCTGCTGCAGACCGAGGATGGCGGCAAGACCTGGACACCGCTGCATTTGCCGGTGGCTGCGGGCAGCAAGCGCAGCGACCTGAATTTGCTGCATCTCTTCGCAGGGCAGGGCGATACGCTTTACCTGGCGGCGGAGCAGGGCACGCTGTTCCGGTCACGCGATGGTGGCCAGCACTGGGAATTGCAGAGTGCCGGCAGCAAGGCCTCGCTGTGGAGCGGGGCGGTGGCCCGGCCCTCGGGCACGCTGATCGTGGCAGGACTGGGCGGCAAGCTCTTGCGCAGTATGGATGAGGGGGCGACGTGGCAGGCCGTGGCTTTGCCCACCAGCGGATCCATCACGGCGCTGCAGGCAACGCCGGGGGTGCTGACGGCCTCTTCGCTGGAGGGCAAGCTGCTGCAGAGCCGCGATGACGGCCTCAGCTGGCAGGTCGTCGCGACTGCTCCGCAGGCCATCACGACGCTGCTGGTGAACCGGCTGGGGCAGGTGCTGCCGTTCTCCAAGGAAGGTGTGCTCAAACCGGTGGAGCCCGGTGCGGCCAAGCCCTGAGCATCACTGCCCCGCTTTTTTTGCGTAAATTGACTAAATGATTTATAGAATATGAGGAATCCATGACCATGAAACTCCTGCATCTGGATGCCAGCATCCTGGGTGAACATTCCGTAAGCCGCCAGCTCTCGGCGCAAATCGTGGCGCGCCTGCGCGTGCTGCATCCGGCACTGGAAGTGGTCTATCGCGACCTCGCCGCCGTCGCGCCTGCGCATCTGTCGCCGCAGCACCTGGCGGCCTTCAATGGCGCGGAGGTCAGCGATTCTGCCCTGCAGGCGGACCTGGCATTGGGACAGGCCTGCCTGGATGAACTGCTGCAGGCGGACCTGCTGGTGATCGGCGCGCCGATGTACAACTTCTCGCTGCCGTCGTCACTGAAAGCCTGGATCGACAGGGTGGCAGTGGCAGGGACTACCTTCGCCTACGGCGAGGCCGGTCCGGAAGGGCTGCTCAAGGGACGCCGTGCCTACATCGCCTCGGTGCGCGGCGGCCAGTATGCGGAGGGCACGCCGGAAGCGGCGCTGGATCACCAGGAACGCTATCTGCAGGATCTGCTGGGCTTCCTTGGCATCGTCGACGTCACCGTGATCCGCGCCGAAGGCGTGGCCATGGGCGAGAGCGAAAAAGCGCAGGCGCTGGCCGATGCTGCGGCACGCATTGCCTTTTTGCGCGTGTAATACACTGACGCACCTTTTTTCTTCTGGCAGGGAAATTCATGCTGAAAAATACTGCGGAGCGCTTCGGCGCAGTCGCCAAGTGCTTCCACTGGACCATGGCGGTGGCCTTCATCCTGGCCTATATCGTGGTGTATTACGTGATCTGGTTCATCGATCCCGAGACCAGCATCAAGCCTGCGCTGTTCGGTATCGAACCGAATGGCGAACTGGTCATTCCCATTCTCAACATCCACTGGGTGCTGGGCGTGAGCATCGGGGTGCTGGTGATCCCGCGCCTGATCTGGCGCTGGATCAATGTCGAGCCGTCACCGGTGCCGGGCAGTGCGCTGGAACATCTGCTGGCCAAACTGGCGCACTGGGCACTGTACCTGTTCATGATCGTGATGCCGCTCACGGGCTACCTGAACACCTATGATCCGACCAATTTCGGTCTCTTCATCATTCCGGCATTCCGCGAGACGGCCTTGTTCCACTGGATCGCCACGACCTGGCAGCTCACGGCCGAGCAGGTGGAGACACCCATCTTCGCCATCCACAAATTCCTGGGGGACTGGGTGGTGTGGGTGGTGGTGCTCCTCCACATCGCGGCGGCTCTCTTCCATCACCGCGTGCGCAAGGATGCCACGCTGGTGCGCATGCTGCCGGCCTCATGGGGCGGCAAGGACGAGGGCGAGCGGCGCTGACTCAGGCGCCGACCGGCGGCGCGAAGTCGCCATCCTTGCGCGGCGGGGCATCGACCGCAGCGGCCTGGACAGGCGGTGCGCCGGCCGGATCATGGTGCTGCGTGCCGTCAGCCACCATGCTGCTTTCCTGGGCGACGGGCTGCATGTCTTCTTCACCGATGATGGCCGGTTGGCCTGAGGCGGTGTCGGCGGGCGCGGTGCCGGCACGGCGGCGGTTGAGATCGTCATAGCGGCGCAGTACCGGTTTGGCAGCGGCCAGCATGAGGAAGGACATCTTTTTCATTGCGGCTCCTGTGGGCATCGAGGGAAATCGATGGAATCGGATTCGGGGAGCCTTGATTATCCCCAGCCGGGCTGCGGGGGCCTGTCGGACGATGGCGCAACCGTGCGTCGGCCAGCCTAGGATTCTGTGGATGAGCTGCGCCATGCTGGCGGCAGCACAAAACAAAAAAGGGCCCATCTTGCGATGGACCCTTTTTCTACTACATATGGTGCGGCTGGCAGGAATCGAACCCACGACCCCTTGGTTCGTAGCCAAGTACTCTATCCAGCTGAGCTACAGCCGCGAAAGAACGAGATTATAAGGAGCTTTTCAAAAAAGTACAAACATTTTTTCGCAGCCCTTCAAAAAAACTATTTCACCGCATTTCAATAGACTTCCCGCGCGGCAAACGGATGGTACTGGAACAGCCAGGTCTCGCTCAATGCCTGGCCCTGATGGCGCAGGAACAGGCGCAGCTCGACCGGTTCCTCGCCGCTGGCCGTGAGATCGAACTGCGCGCGCCAGTGGCCGGGCACGCCATTGGGCAGCGCTTCGGTATAGACATAGGAAATGCTGCCGCGCGACGCCGTGATGACCGCTTCCGGCTTCACGCCGAAAGGCAGCCCCGCCAGCGCTTCTCCCTTGAACTCCACCATGAACTTGCGCACCTGCGGCGGCCTCGGCTGGCCCGGCTGGCCGCCACGTCCCAGGCGCGTGGCCACGCAGCGTGCCAGCGGGGAAGGGAAGGGCTCGTCCTGCTGCCAGTAGAGCCGGTAGCGCAGGCGATAGGCGTTGCCGGTGCGCGCCGGGGCCTTGGGCACCCACATGGCGACGATGTTGTCGTGGATCTCGTCATCGGTGCGCAGCTCGATCAATTGCACTTCGCCTTCGCCCCAGTCGCCCACCGGTTCTACCCACAGGCTGGGGCGGCGTTCGTAATGCACGCCGTCGAGGTAATGATCGAAATCGCGGTCGCGCTGCAGCAGGCCGAAGCCGCGCAGGTGCTGGTCGCTGAAGGCCGATGACATGGTGCGCGGCGGATTGTTGAGCGGACGCCAGAGATGTTCGCCTGCACCGTTCCAGATCGCCAGTCCGTCCGAGTCATGCACCTCCGGCCGCCAGTCCGCTCCGGTGCCCTTCACCGTTTCCGAGAACCAGTACATCGAGGTGGCCGGGGCCAGGCCCAGGCGCGCCACGTCTCGCCGCAGGAACAGCGACTTGTCGATCTCCATGTGCACGCCGCCGCCCTGCTTGCGCTGCATGGCGAAGCGATAGGCACCCGTGATGCTGGGCCCATCGAGCAAGGCATACACCACCACCGTATCGCTGCCGGGGGCAGAGGGCTCGAAGAAGAATTGCGTGAAGTCGGGAAATTCTTCAGGCCGGTCGGCCTGGGCCACATCGATGGCGATGCCGCGCGCCGACAGGCCGTACTGGTACAGATCGCCGATGGCGCGGAAATAGGAGGCACCGAGGAAGGCCACCCAGTCATTGGTGTGCCAGTCCTTCTCCTTCTGGTCGGCCAGGCGGCTCTCCTGGAAGCGGAAACCGGCGAAGCCGCTGCCTGCCGGAAGCTGATGGGCGGGGCTGTCGGCGGGCATGTCGAAATAGTCATCGCGGTAAGACACTTCGCGCGACTGTACCGGTACAGTGCCATCACCCTGGCCAGCAAGGATGAACATCCGTACCGGTACACGGAAGAACTTGCCGAGGTGGAAGAAGGTCACCGGAAACGCGCCGGGCCCCTGGGCGAAGAGCGCATCGGCAGTCTTGAAGCGGATCTTGCCGTGGGCTTCGTAGTCGATCTTGTCCAGAACGTCTGCGGGGACGGCCGGCGGGGCCTGGTAGGGCGTGCGGGCCATGTCGCGGGCGCGGGCGATCAGGCTGTCGAAGGAAAACGGCTGCGCACGGCCCAGGCGCAAGCCCTGCGCCGCCAGCGCACGCGGCGAGAGGCCGAGGGCGGCCAATGCCGAAGCGGCACTGGCGGCGGCGAGGAATTGACGGCGGCTGGGCATGCGATGTTCTCCTGTGAAGCGGTCCGGGGCAAGACGAACTCTACAGAGTGAAGCCTGCCGTGCTTGGTTCCTGCGTAAAAAAAGCCCGCTGCACGGGCAGCGGGCTTTCGGACTGATGATTGATTGATGCTGGGTCCGGCGGACAGGGCCGCCGGACCGGCAGGATCAGTACTCCCAGAACATCTTCTGGATTTCCTTGCTGTCGGTGGTCTTGGTCAGGGCCAGCATCAGCAGGATGCGCGCCTTCTGCGGGTTCAGCGTATCCGAGACCACGAAGTCCAGCTTGTCATCGTCGGCTTCGCCGTTGCGCGCCACGATGCCCTGGCCGACGCGGCTGGAACGCACGATCACGACGCCCTTCTTGCGGGCCTCGGTCAGCGATGGCACCACGGTGTTGTTCAGGCTGCCGTCACCCACGCCGGCGTGGATGATGCCTTGCGCACCTGCGGCCACGAAGGCGTTCAGGGCGATCGGGTTCATGTTGGCGTAGCCATAGACGATGTCCACTTGCGGCAGCTTGTCCAGGTTCATGATGTCGAACGGGGTGTCGGCCGTGTTCTTGCGGGTGGACTGGCGATAGAAGTAAGGCTTGCTGCCCTGGATGTAGCCCAGGAAGCCCAGTTCCGGCGTCTTGAAGGTGTCCATGGTGGAGGTGTTGGTCTTGGTCACTTCACGGCCAGCATTGATCTGGTCGTTCAGGGTCACCAGTACGCCCTTGCCGACGGCTTCCTTGGAGCCGGCCAGCAGCACGGCGTTATACAGGTTGATCGGGCCGTCAGCGCTGATGGCGGTGGAGGGGCGCATCGCGCCCACGATCACCACCGGCTTCTTGCTCTTGACCACCAGGTCCAGGAAGTAGGCGGTTTCTTCGATGGTATCGGTGCCGTGGGTGATGACGATGCCATCGACGTCACTCTGCGCCAGCAGGGTGTTGACGCGCTTGGCCAGCTTCAGCCAGGCGTCGTTGTTCATGTTCTCGCTGGCGATCTGCATGACCTGCTCGCCGCGCACGTTGGCGACCTTCTTGAGTTCGGGAATGGCGGCAATCAGCGCATCCACGCCGACCTTGGCAGCGGTGTAGCCGACGGTGGTGGTGCTGGTGGCACCGGTACCGGCGATGGTGCCGCCGGTGGCCAGGATGACCACGTTGGGCAGGTTTTGTGCTTGTGCGGCTGCGGCCGCGGCCAGGCAGAGCAGGACCAGCATCTGCTGGAAGATTTTTCTGATGAACATGTTTGCCTCTGAACGAGTGGTTGAATGGATTTTCTTAGTTTTATTGGTAGCCTTGCGAAGATGTCTCACGTCTTGCCGCGCGATCTCATCCCGCCAAAAGCGCCGACACGATAGCACCGGCTCGCCTGGCAATCAAAGGTTTTTTTATCGGGTGAGAAAGCCGCATGGCGCGGGCCTTTGCGACAGGGGGGCGCGCACGTTTGGTGCGTTTTGGCCCGGCAGGAGTGATCGAAAAGGGCAAAATGACGCGCAACTGACAGCGCGCTGACGCAGGTGGCCGGGGTGTGCCGGCGCAGGGCAGGCGGGCAGGGAAGGCGCGCTTGAAAAAATAAGTAAATCGCGCCGAAGAACTCGGAAGATATCACCGAATCAGAGTGCAGCAAAGCCTGACAAGCGCGGCATTGTCCTGCTTGATCGCGGCATGGCGCAGCTGCGTGGAAAGCAGCGCTCTCAGGTAAGATGGTGCCGCGCACAAGTTCTTTCGATGAATGACCGGTCCAACCGGCCGCGCCGCCCCAGCGCATTGGCTTTTACACCGGTGCGGCGCGCGGCAATGATGGAGAACCACGATGTTTGCCACAGAAAAATTCACCAACCCCGAAGCCGCCTATGCGCGCGTGCTGGAGATCTACGAACACAACACGGCCATCCTGCGCGATGCCTTCCGCCAGTTCTCCAGCGGCGAAGGGATGCCGCAGCGGGTGCGTGCCTGCTATCCCTTCGTGCGCATCACCACCGAAAAATCCACCCACACCGATACCCGCCAGTCCTTCGGTTTCGTGGCCGGTCCCGGCTGCTACGAGACCACGCTCACGCGTCCCAAGCTGTTCCATCAATACCTGCTGGCGCAATTCAAGCTGGTGCTGCAGAACCATGAGGTGCCGCTGGAAGTGGGCGTGAGCGAGCTGCCGATCCCGGTGCACTTCGCCTTCCCCGAGGGCATACACGTGGAAGGCAGCCTGGACCCGGAACACCTGCGCACGCTGCCCGATTACTTCGACCTGCCCGACCTGGCGACCATGGATGACCGCATCGCCAACGGCACCTATGAAGTGGATAACGGTGCCTGGCGCGAAGGGCCGCATCCGCTGGCGCTGTTCACCGGGCCGCGCATCGATTACTCGCTGCATCGCCTGCGCCATTACACGGCGACCTCGCCGGACCAGTTCCAGCGCTACGTGCTCTTCACCAACTACGCTTTCTACGTCGATGAGTTCGTGCGCCTGGGCCGGCGTCTGATGGAGCCGACCGATGATCCGGATGAACTGGCCTATCGCCGCCAGTACACTGCCTTCGTCGAGCCCGGTAATGTCACCACCTGGAGTGCCAACCAGACCGGTACAGAGACCAGGCCAGTTTCCGGTGTGGCACCAGCACGGCAGCCGCAGATGCCGGCCTATCACCTGCAGCGTGCCGATGGTAGCGGCATCACCCTGGTCAACATCGGCGTGGGCCCGTCCAATGCCAAGACGGTGACCGACCACGTGGCCGTCTTGCGTCCGCATGGCTGGCTGATGCTGGGCCACTGCGCCGGCCTGTCGGCCTCGCAGCGCATGGGGGATTACGTGCTGGCGCATGCCTATGTGCGGGACGATCACGTGCTCGATGATGACCTGCCGCTGTGGGTGCCGATCCCGGCGCTGGCTGAAGTGCAGCTGGCCTTGCAGGATGCGGTGGCCAGCATCACCCAGCTCGATGGCTATGAGTTGAAGCGCATCATGCGTACCGGCACCGTGGCCTCGGTCGATGACCGCAACTGGGAACTGCGCGACCATCGCATGCCGCTGCTGCGCTTCTCGCAGAGCCGCGCCATCGCGCTGGACATGGAAAGTGCGACGGTGGCGGCCAACGGTTTCCGCTTCCGGGTGCCCTACGGCACGCTGCTGTGTGTCTCGGACAAGCCGCTGCACGGTGAGATCAAGCTGCCCGGCATGGCCAATACCTTCTACGAGCAGCGCGTGGCGCAGCACTTGCAGATCGGCATTCGCGCGCTGGAGCTGTTGCGCAACAATGGCATCGAGCAGGTGCACAGCCGCAAGCTGCGCAGCTTTGCGGAGCCGGCCTTCCGCTGATCCACATTGCTGGTGGCTGCAAGGACGAACGCCCGCGACAGTCGATGTCGCGGGCGTTTTTCATGATGCGTCGAAAAGCGGATCAGCGCGGCAGGCGATGCGTGATCGTGAGTCGATAATAGAGGCCCGCGCCGATCAGCAGCGTCACCGCCGCCACGCACAGCGAGGGCGTGAAAGAGCCACTGCCGTGCACCAGGGCGGTGGCCAGCGGCGGGCCGGCGATCTGGCCGATGCCGTAGGCGGCGGTCATCAGGGCCATCAGGCTGCTGGCCTGTTCGCGCCGAAGGCGGCGTGCTTCGCGCATGCCGAACAAGGTAATGGCGGTAAAGGGCAGACCGAGCAGCAGACAGCTCAGCGCAAAGCCGGGCGCAGTGGGGAACAGGATCGACACCAGCACTCCCGCCGCCTGCATCAGGTAAGCCCCGGTCAGCAGCAGGCGCTGGTCGCCCTGTACCGACAGCCGCGTGGCGCTGAAGGCCCCGGCCGCCACCGACAAGCCGAAGATGGGCCAGAAGTAATCCGGCCACACCGAGCCCGGCAGTGCCTGGCGCGCGATCACCGGCAGGAAGGTGGCGGTGATGATGTATCCGAATCCGGCGATGCCGTAGGCAATCACCTGGATCATCACTTCCCGCTTCCGGCTCGCCGATTCCGGGACCGGAGCCTGTGCTGCATTGCTGTCATGCGGATGCACGTTGAGACCGCGCCCGGCATCGAAGCTGAACGACTTCCACACCAGCGCCGTAAGCCCGAGCGCGATGACACCGAAGAGGATCCAGCCACCGGCGGCCAGCCAGCCGGCCGCAATCATGGGGCCCGAGAGCAGGCCGGTCAGCGCGATGCCCAGGCCGGGACCACAGAAGATCACGCCGCCCAGTTCCGGACGGCCCAGCTGCGTCAGTTGCTGCAGGCACCAGCCGGCGGTATAGACGAACACATAGGCGCTGGCCACGCCCGAGAGAAAACGCATCCACAGCCAGATCCAGTCCTGATGCAGCACGCCCATGCCCAGCGTGAGCAGGATGGTCACCACCAGCCCGGCGCGCAGCATGGCCACGCCGCGCTTGCTGCGATGGAAGGCGCACAGCATGGCACCGGCGAAGTAGCCCAGGTAATTGGCCGTGGCCAGCCAGCCGCCCATCTGCAGCGAGAGGCTGCCTTCGTGCAGCATCATCGGCAGCAAAGGCGTGAAGGCGAAACGGCCGATGCCCATCGCCACCGACAGGGCCACCATGCCGGACAGGCAGACTTTCCAGGCCAGCGCGTGAAGGGAGGCGCTGGGGTGTGAGGCGGCGGGCTGGGTCATGGGCAAGCGCAAAGGCGTGAGGTGAACAGGGGTCTATGCTATCGTCTTTCAGTCATTCCAAAAAATGAATAATCGGGATGACTTCATCTTGATTCGAGAACATCCACTGGAGCAGCCATGGAACTGGCCGAACTGGAAATCTTCCGCACCGTCGTCGCCGAAGGCGGCGTGACCCGCGCCGCCGAGCGGCTCAACCGGGTGCAGTCCAATGTCACCACGCGCATCAAGCAGCTGGAGGAATCCATCGGCGTGCCGCTGTTCGTGCGCGACCGCAAGCGGCTGGTACTCACTGCCTCGGGCGAAGCCCTGCTGGATTACGCCGAGCGCATCCTCGACCTGGTGCAGGAGGCGCGCGAGGTGGTTTCGCCGCAGAATCCGCGTGGCCGACTGCGCATCGGCTCCATGGAAAGCGCCGCCGCCAGCCGCTTGCCGGCCCCCTTGGCCGAATTCCACCAGCGCTGGCCCGAAGTGCGGCTGGAACTGTCGACCGGCCCGACCGACGTACTGATCGCCGGGGTGCGCGCCGGCAAGCTGGATGCGGCGCTGGTGGCCGGGCCCATCGAGGATGGCGCGCTGTCCGCAACACCGCTGTACAAGGAAGAACTGCTGCTGGTGACGCCGCGCAGCCATCGCCGGGTGCGCTCGCCCGAGGATGTGATGCTGGATACCCTGATCGTCTTCGAGCAGGGCTGCGCCTACCGCCGCCATGCAGAAAGCTGGTTCGCCGGCCAAGGCAAGGGCGGGGTGCCGGTACGCACGCTGGAACTGGCCTCCTATCACGCCATCCTGGCCTGCGTGGCGGCAGGTGCCGGGGTGGCGGTGGTGCCGCGTTCGGTGATCGCGATGCAGTTGGAACCGCACGGATTTGCCACCCACTCGCTGGGCCGCGATGGCCGCGTGACCACCTTCCTGATCAGCCGGCGGGAACGCAGCTCGGCTTCGCTGCTGGCCCTGCGTTCTTTACTTGTGGCAAGTCTTTGATATATTGGATTCATACCGGATTGTTTTGATATGAACCTCCACGCCACAAATATGTTTGCGGTTGCAGCATATGAAGAGGGTGTAACCATTTGTAAAAACGGCTGCGACAGCTCGGCTATTTCCCTATATTGAAGTTCCCCCTCCATTCTCCCCCCCGAGAATGGGATTTACCCCACGACTCGCAAGGGCCGTGGGGTTTTTCTTTTGTGCCGCGTTTTTTCATCCCATTTTCAGCCCTGCATTTCCCGTCATTTACGACTGCACTGGTATGACGAGTCAGTTTGCCACATGTGTGCAAGGGATATGTACCAAGGTGCATATATTTTCGTTTTTTCCGCATCCTGCATGCTTGTGCCCGTCGGTCTCATTGCCGGGTCCCGGTCTTGCCGTCGGGCCGGGGTGGCGTGCTCCCCACGATGAGATTGCCGCGCGCCGCGGTCTGGATCGCCAGCACGGCCGGATGGCTCAGCCTGCGCTCGACCGAGATCGCATAGAACTGCTCGCGGATGGCGTCGGTCTTGCCGATCTCCACCAGCCCATATTGCTTGCGGATCTGCCCGGCAATCGCCGTGGGGGCCGCAAAGATGCCTGCGCCGGCGTCGCCGAAGGCCAGCAGCAGGGCCCCATCGTCAAATTCTCCCGTGATCTTTGGGCGGATGCCTTCCTTCTCGAACCAGCGCAGCAGGCGCGGACGCACCGCCGCATCTTCCCCCGGCATCAGGAAGGGCGCGGCATCGAGGCTCTGCGGAAAGCCCTTGCGATAGCGCCTGGCCAGTTCGGGCGTGGCAAAGAAGCTGGTATCGCATTCGCCCAGCAAGTGGTGGTAGCCGCGCACGTCCACATTGGGCGGCATCGGGCTGTCGGCGATGATGATGTCCAGCTTGTGGATGGCCAGGTCGGCCAGCAGTACGTCCAGCTTGCCTTCGCGGCAAATGATGCGGATCGGGTCCTGCATCGCCAGTGCGCTTTCCAGCAGCAGGTAGGCAATCGCCTTGGGCACGGCATCGGCCACGCCCACGCGCAGTTGCAGCGTGCGTCCACCGGGGCGCAGGCGCAGGGCTTCTTCCAGCTCCTCGCCGAGGCTGAAGATGCGTTCGGCGTAATCGAACACCATGCGGCCTTCATCATTGAGTTCCAGCCGCCGGCCCACGCGCTTGAAGAGCTTGTAGCCCAGGGATTCCTCGAACAGGCTGATCTGCCCGCTGATGGTCTGCGCGGTCAGGTGCAGCCGCTCGCTGGCGCGCGCCACGCCGCCGGTCTTGGCGACTGTCCAGAAATAGTGGAGATGCTTGTAGTTGAGGCTGGCCATGGGCTGCTTCCTGGTTGCGGGGCGATTGCAATACTTCGGTTTTTCCGAAGTATTATCTCAAAATATTCGAATTTTCATTCAGTCTGGTTTGGCCTACAGTAGCGCCTTGTCAGGTGCGGTGGGGAGTTGTCGCCGTGCCGGGTATCGTTGCCAACGCTGAATGAAGGAGAAGCCTGATGAAATGTCCCGTTTGCACAGTGCATAACCTGCTGATCTCGGAACGTCAGGGCATCGAGATCGATTATTGCCCCCAATGTCGGGGTGTGTGGCTGGATCGCGGCGAGCTGGACAAGCTCATCGAACGCTCGGCCGCCAGCCAGGTGAGCGCCCCTGCTCCGGTACAGGCAGCGCGGACGCACATGCCGCCTGCGCCGCACACGCCACCGATGCCCCCGCAGGGCGGGTACGATGCCCGCTATGGTCGCAGTGGCCATGGATATGAATACAAGCGCAAGAAAAAAGGCTTCCTGGGTGAAATCTTCGACTTCGATTGAAGATTTTTTCCCAAAACCGATAACCGAGCCCGCCGCCGGCGGGTGAACAAGAAGAGAGGTATGACGTGAACGGTGTAGAGAGTTTCGCAAGCCTGCCCATGTGGATAGGTTTCATCGTCTTCGTGCTGGGGATGCTGGCCGTGGACATGTTTGCCCTGGGCGGCCGCAACGCCCACCGGGTGTCGCCCAAGGAGGCGCTGAGCTGGTCGGTGGTATGGGTGTCGCTGGCCTTCCTGTTCGCCGGCCTGATGTGGTGGTACCTCGATGCCAACGTCGGCCGCGAGTTCGCCAACCAGAAGGGCGCCGAGTTCCTCTCCGGTTACCTGATCGAGAAGGCGCTGTCGGTCGACAACATCTTCGTGTTCCTGATGATCTTCAGCTACTTCGCCGTGCCGGCTGAAATGCAGCGCCGCGTGCTGCTGTACGGCGTCATCGGTGCCATCGTCATGCGGGCCGTGATGATTTTGCTGGGTGCCTGGATGATCGCGCAGTTCAGCTGGATCCTGTACGTGTTCGGTGCCTTCCTGGTGTTCACTGGCATCAAGATGCTGATCTTTGCCGACAAGGAATCTGATCTGGGTGACAACCCGCTGCTGCGCTGGCTGCGCAGCCATATGAAGATCAGTGACAACTACGACGGCGAAAACTTCACCACCCGCATCAATGGCGTGCGCTATTTCACCCCGCTGATGCTGGTGCTGCTGCTGATCGAAATTTCCGACGTGATTTTCGCGGTGGACAGCATCCCGGCGATCTTCGCCATTACCAAGGATCCGTTCATCGTCTTCACCTCGAACATGTTCGCCATCATGGGTCTGCGTGCGCTGTACTTCCTGCTGGCTGATTCGGCAGAGCGCTTCCACCTGCTCAAGTATGGCCTGGCCCTGGTGCTGCTGTTCGTGGGCGGCAAGATGCTGGCGTCCTACTGGTTCCACGTGCCGGTGCTGGTCTCGCTGTCCATCGTCGGTGCCATCCTGGTGATCTCCATCATCGCCAGCCTGGTCCTGACCAAGGGCAAGGACAAGGAAACCACGGCGGTCTAAGCGGCTTTGATGGAGATGTGAACAATTCAACGTGGGGCTTGACCGGCTGGAGCGATCTGGCCGGTTTTTTTATGCGCGAGTGAACGAATTGGATAAAACGATGCAAATTCGGCATCGCGCGTTTATTGGGGACGGAGTGCATTAGAATGTCTGCTCCACTCAACCGGTTTGCAGCGTCTGCCATGGCCCGCCTTCCCCGACTCGTCGTTCCGCACCAGCCGCACCACATCATCCAGCGTGGCCATGACGGCCTGTCCATCTTCCGTGATGCCGATGACCATCTGGCCTTCCTCGGCTGGCTCAAGGAGGCTGCAAGGCAATTCAAGGTGGCCGTCCATGCCTATGTGCTCATGCCGGATCACCTGCACCTGCTGGCTACGCCGGCCGACGATCAAGGCCTGGCACGGATGATGCAATGGATCGGACGTCACTACGTCCCGTATTTCAACCAGAAGCATGGACGCAGCGGCACGCTGTGGCAGGGGCGTTACCGCGCCACCGTCATCGACCCCGAGCTCTACCTGCTGGCCATCTGCCGCTACATCGAGCTCAACCCGGTGCGCAATGGCCTGGCGGCCAGCCCGGGAGATTATCCGTGGTCCAGCTACATGCATCACATCGGGGCCAAGCAGGATGGGCTTATCACCGACCATCCTCAATATTGGTCGATTGGCAACACTCCCTTCGATCGTGAGATCGCTTATCGCCAGCTCACCGAAGAAGGACTGGCGCGCGCCGAAGTGGAGCGCATCACCGATGCCACGCTCAAGGGTTGGGCGCTGGGTTCGGAAGATTTCAAGCAGGGGCTGGAGCGCCAGACCCACCGGCGCGTCAGTCCGGCCAAGCGTGGCCGTCCCGCCATCGTTCGCCTTGCGGGCGAGGCGGATGAAGTATCCGTCCGGCAAGAATCGTAAGCTTTCAAAAATAAGTCTTTGTAATCAGGGACTTGAATCTGCACTACATTACTCTGTCCCTATTATAAAAATCCTGAAAATCTTGGGGATTTTAATTGCACTCAGACCCTAATTATTTTCATTGAACTATTGGGTGCAGTGCACTATTCTTCAAATCCTTACTGTCAATGTGGTGGAGTACCGTTATGCACGCGCAAGGCCTTTACGACCCAGCAAATGAACATGACGCCTGTGGCGTCGGTTTCATCGCCCACATCAAGGGCAAGAAAACCCATTCCATCGTTGACCAGGGTTTGCTCATCCTGAAGAACCTGGATCACCGGGGTGCTGTCGGTGCCGACCCGTTGATGGGTGACGGTGCCGGTATCCTGATCCAGATCCCCGACCAGTATTACCGTGAAGAGATGGCCAAGCAGGGCGTGGACCTGCCGCCGCCCGGTGAATACGGCGTGGGCATGGTCTTCCTGCCCAAGGAAAACGCTTCCCGCATTGCCTGTGAACAGGAAATCGAACGCGCGGTGCTGGCCGAAGGCCAGATCGTGCTGGGCTGGCGCGATGTCCCGGTGGACCGCGACATGCCGATGTCGCCGACCGTGCGCGAAAAAGAGCCGGTGATCCGCCAGATCTTCATCGGCCGCGGCCCCGACGTGATGGTCACCGACGCGCTGGAACGCAAGCTCTACGTGATCCGCAAGTCCTCCGGCCACGCCATTCAGGCCCTGAACCTGCTGCACGGCAAGGAATTCTTCGTGCCCTCGATGTCGGCCCGCACCGTGGTCTACAAGGGCCTGCTGCTGGCCGACCAGGTCGGCGTGTACTACAAGGACCTGCAGGACGAGCGCTGTGTTTCCGCGCTGGCCCTGGTGCA
Source organism: Herbaspirillum huttiense (assembly GCF_004367745.1). Classification (GTDB taxonomy): domain Bacteria; phylum Pseudomonadota; class Gammaproteobacteria; order Burkholderiales; family Burkholderiaceae_D; genus Herbaspirillum; species Herbaspirillum huttiense. The sequence goes on along the minus strand of NZ_CP037993.1, from coordinate 4,513,827 downwards.
CCAGCGCTTCTCCACCAACACCTTCCCGGAATGGCCGCTGGCCCACCCGTACCGCCTGATCGCCCACAACGGTGAAATCAACACCGTCAAGGGCAACTTCAACTGGATGCGCGCCCGCGAAGGCGTGATGCAGTCGGCCGTGCTGGGTTCGGACCTCAAGAAGCTGTTCCCGCTGATCTATGAAGGCCAGTCCGATACCGCCAGCTTCGACAACGCGCTGGAACTGCTGGTCATGGCCGGCTATCCGCTGCCGCAGGCGATGATGATGATGGTCCCCGAAGCCTGGGAAAACCACACCTCGATGGACGACAACCGCCGCGCCTTCTACGAATACCACGCCGCCATGATGGAACCGTGGGACGGCCCCGCTGCGCTGGCCTTCACCGACGGCCGCCACATCGGCGGCACGCTGGACCGCAACGGCCTGCGTCCGGCGCGCTACATCGTCACCGATGACGACCTGGTGGTGATGGCTTCGGAATCCGGCGTGCTGCCCATTCCCGAATCCAAGATCATCCAGAAGTGGCGCCTGCAGCCGGGCAAGATGTTCCTGATCGACCTGGATGCCGGCCGCATCATCGACGACAAGGAACTCAAGGACACCTACGCCAACGCCAAGCCCTACAAGCAGTGGATCAACTCGGTACGCGTCAAGCTGGACGAGTTGAAGGAAGAGCCGCGCCAGCCGTCCTCGTCCCTGAAGCTGCTGGACCTGCAGCAGGTCTTCGGCTACACCCAGGAAGACGTCAAGTTCCTGATGGCCCCCATGGCCAGCGGTGGCGAGGAAGCCATCGGCTCCATGGGCAATGACTCGCCGCTGGCGGTCATGTCCAACAAGAACAAGCCGCTGTACAACTACTTCCGTCAGTTGTTCGCGCAGGTGACCAACCCGCCGATCGACCCGATCCGCGAAGCGCTGGTCATGTCGCTGGTGTCCTTCATCGGCCCCAAGCCCAACCTGCTGGACACCAACAACATCAACCCGCCGATGCGCCTGGAAGTGTCGCAGCCGGTGCTGGACTATGACGACATCGCCAAGCTGCGCAACATCAGCGCGCACAGCGGCGGCAAGTTCAAGTCCTACGAACTGAACATCTGCTACCCGGTCGCCTGGGGCAAGGAAGGCATCGAAGCCCGCCTGGCTTCGCTGTGCGCCAAGGCCGTGGATGCGGTCAAGTCGGGCCACAACATCCTGATCATCTCGGACCGCAAGGTCGATGCCGACCAGCTGCCGATTCCGGCACTGCTGGCCACCTCGGCCATCCACCAGCACCTGGTCAGCAAGGGCCTGCGCACCTCCACCGGCCTGGTGGTGGAAACCGGTTCGGCCCGCGAAACGCACCACTTCGCCCTGCTGGCAGGCTATGGCGCCGAAGCGATTCACCCGTACCTGGCCATGGACACCCTGGCCGATCTGGCCAAGGGTCTGCCGGGCGACCTGTCGCCTGAGAAGGCCATCTACAACTTCCAGAAGGCGGTCGGCAAGGGCCTGCTGAAGGTCATGTCCAAGATGGGCATCTCGACCTACATGTCCTACTGCGGCGCGCAGATCTTCGAAGCCATCGGCCTGTCGAAGGCGCTGGTGGACAAGTACTTCAAGGGCACCGCGTCCAACGTCGAAGGCATCGGCGTGTTCGAAGTGGCCGAAGAAGCGCTGCGCCTGCACACCGCCGCCTTCAGCGCCGACCCGGTGCTGGCCAACGCTCTGGACGCCGGTGGCGAATACGCCTTCCGCATCCGTGGCGAAGAGCACATGTGGACCCCGGACGCGATCGCCAAGCTGCAGCACTCGACCCGTTCGAACAGCTACAACACCTACAAGGAATACGCCCAGATCATCAACGACCAGTCCAAGCGCCACATGACGCTGCGCGGCCTGTTCGAGTTCAAGATCGACCCGTCCAAGGCGATCTCGATCGATGAAGTGGAACCGGCCAAGGAAATCGTCAAGCGCTTCGCCACCGGTGCCATGTCGCTGGGCTCGATCTCGACCGAAGCCCACGCCACGCTGGCCATCGCGATGAACCGCATCGGCGGCAAGTCCAACACCGGTGAAGGTGGCGAGGACGTCAACCGTTATCGCAACGAGCTGAAGGGCATCCCCATCAAGCAAGGTGCGACCCTGGCGTCCGAAATCGGCAAGGAACACATCGAAGTCGACATTCCCCTGCTGGAAGGCGACTCGCTGCGCTCGCGCATCAAGCAGGTGGCCTCGGGCCGTTTCGGCGTCTCCGCCGAATACCTGATCTCGGCTGACCAGATCCAGATCAAGATGGCCCAGGGTGCCAAGCCTGGCGAAGGCGGCCAGCTGCCCGGCCACAAGGTCTCGGAATACATCGCCAAGCTGCGTGTGTCGGTGCCGGGCGTGGGCCTGATCTCGCCGCCGCCGCACCATGACATCTACTCCATCGAGGATCTGGCCCAACTGATCCACGACCTGAAGAACGTCAACCCGCGCGCTTCCATCTCGGTCAAGCTGGTCTCCGAAGTGGGTGTCGGTACCGTTGCTGCCGGCGTGGCCAAGGCCAAGTCGGATCACGTGGTCATCGCCGGTCACGATGGCGGTACCGGTGCTTCGCCGCTGTCCTCGATCAAGCATGCCGGTTCCCCGTGGGAACTGGGCCTGGCGGAAACCCAGCAGACCCTGGTCCTGAACGGCCTGCGCAACCGCATCCGCGTGCAGGCTGACGGTCAGATGAAGACTGGCCGTGACGTGGTCATCGGTGCCATGCTGGGCGCGGACGAATTCGGTTTCGCCACCGCACCGCTGGTGGTCGAAGGCTGCATCATGATGCGCAAGTGCCACCTGAACACCTGCCCGGTGGGCGTGGCTACGCAAGATCCGGTGCTGCGCGCCAAGTTCTCCGGCAAGCCGGAACACGTGGTCAACTTCTTCTTCTTCATCGCTGAAGAAGCGCGCCAGATCATGGCCCAGCTGGGTATCCGCAAGTTCGACGAACTGATCGGCCGCGCCGACCTGCTGGACCGTTCCAAGGCCATCGCGCACTGGAAGGCCAAGGGCCTGGACTTCAGCCGCATCTTCCACCAGCCCGAATCGAACCTGCCGGTATACCACACCGACGTGCAAGACCACGGCCTGGACAAGGCACTGGACCACAAGCTGATCGCGCAAGCCAAGATTGCGCTGGAGAAGGGCGAGAAGGTTTCCTTCATCTCCCCGATCAAGAACCTCAACCGTACCGTCGGCGCCATGCTCTCGGGTGAAGTGGCCAAGCGTTACGGCGATGAAGGCCTGCCGGATGACACCATCCACATCCAGCTGCAAGGGACCGCAGGCCAGTCCGCTGGCGCCTTCCTGGCCAAGGGCGTGACCCTGGACCTGGTCGGCGAAGGCAACGACTACGTCGGCAAGGGCTTGTCGGGTGGCCGCATCATCGTGCGTCCCAACACCGAGTTCCGTGGCCGTGCCGTGGATAACATGATCTCCGGCAATACCGTCCTGTACGGCGCCATCAGCGGTGAAGCCTTCATCAACGGCGTGGCCGGCGAGCGTTTCGCCGTGCGCAACTCCGGTGCCACTGCAGTGGTGGAAGGCACCGGCGACCACGGTTGCGAATACATGACCGGCGGCACCGTGGTGGTGCTGGGCAATACCGGCCGCAACTTCGCAGCGGGCATGTCGGGTGGTATCGCTTATGTGTATGACCCGGAAGGCGATTTCGCCGGCAAGTGCAATACCTCGATGGTCAGCCTGGAGAAGGTCCCGTCCGACACCGAGCAGGAGCAGACCCTGGGCCGCGACATCTGGCACAGCCTGCTGCGCGGTGGCGAGCGCCAGACCGACGAAGCCATCCTGCGCGGCTTGATTGAGCGCCACTTCAAGTACACCGGCAGCACGCGTGCGCGCTACCTGCTGGATAACTGGGCGGCGTCGCGCGCCAAGTTCGTCAAGGTGTTCCCGACCGAGTACAAGCGTGCGCTGGCCGAACTGGCCGCCGCTGCCGAAACGAAGAAGGAAAAGGTCGCTGCCTGATCTTCAGGCTGTGATCGGACTAATCAATCAAGCACGCCGGCGGGCGTGGCGCGAAAAGTGAAGAGCGCCGCCCGCCGCATCCTTAGCGAGAATGTGAGAGGAAAATGGGAAAAGCAACCGGTTTCATGGAGTACCAGCGCCTGAAAGAGGCCAGCGAGGCACCTGCCGCGCGTACCAAGCATTACAAGGAATTCGTCCTGCACCTGAGCGACGCTGACGCCAAGATCCAGGGCGCGCGTTGCATGGACTGCGGCATCCCCTTCTGCAACAACGGCTGCCCGGTCAACAACATCATTCCCGACTGGAATGACCTGGTCTATCGCGGCAACTACAAGGAAGCCCTGGACACCCTGCACCAGACCAACAACTTCCCCGAGTTCACCGGCCGCATCTGCCCGGCACCCTGCGAAGCCGCCTGCACCCTGGGCATCAACAATGACGCCGTAGGCATCAAGTCGATCGAGCACTTCATCATCGACAAGGGTTGGGAAAACGGCTGGGTGGTGCCGCAACCTGCTGCGGTCAAGACCGGCAAGAAGGTCGCCGTGGTCGGCTCCGGTCCTGCCGGCCTGGCCGCTGCCCAGCAGCTGGCGCGCGCCGGTCATGACGTGACCGTGTTTGAAAAGAACGATCGCGTCGGCGGCCTGCTGCGTTATGGCATCCCCGACTTCAAGATGGAAAAGTCGCACATCGACTTGCGCGTCGAACAGATGAAGGCCGAAGGCGTGAGCTTCCGTACCGGCGTGTTCGTCGGCAAGGAATTCCCTGAGAGCGTCAACAACTGGTCCAAGGAAAGCGTCACCCCGGAAGAGCTGAAGAAGGAATTCGACGCCGTCGTCATCGCTGGTGGTGCGGAATCCCCGCGTGACCTGCCGGTGCCGGGCCGTGAACTGAAGGGCGTGCATTTCGCCATGGACTTCCTGCCGCTGCAGAACAAGGTCAATGCCGGCGACAAGCTCAAGAGCCAGATCATGGCCACCGGCAAGAACGTGGTCGTCATCGGCGGTGGCGACACCGGCTCCGACTGCGTCGGTACCTCCAACCGTCATGGTGCGGCTTCGGTGACCCAGTTCGAACTGATGCCGCAACCGCCGGAATCCGAAAACAAGCCGCTGGTCTGGCCCTACTGGCCGATCAAGCTGCGTACCTCTTCCTCGCACGAAGAAGGTTGCGCACGTGATTTCGCGGTGACCACCAAGCGCCTGGAAGGCAAGGGCGGCAAGGTCGAGAAGCTGATCGCGGCGCGCGTCGAGTTCAAGGACGGCAAGATGGTCGAAGTGCCCGATTCGGAATTCGAGATCAAGGCTGACCTGGTGTTGCTGGCCATGGGCTTCGTCTCGCCGGTGCAGCAGGTGCTGGATGCCTTCGGCGTCGAGAAGGATGCGCGCGGCAATGCCAAGGCCACGACCGATGGCGAAGGCTGCTACAAGACCTCGGTGGACAAGGTCTTTGCTGCGGGCGACATGCGCCGTGGCCAGTCGCTGGTGGTGTGGGCGATCCGCGAAGGCCGCCAGTGCGCACGTGCGGTGGATGAATTCCTGATGGGTTCTTCGCTGCTGCCGCGCTGATTGGTCGCCTCATACTGAACGCTGAATGATTTATATGATTTAAAAAGTATCAAGCAGTACGCAGTTTTCTGCATTTTTCGTTTGACCCTGGACCCGGATCGGCGCAAGCCGGTCCGGTTTTTTTTCGTCATGAGTTTCGTGCCATGCCTGCGCCCCAAGCCCCATGCCCTTTGGCCGCGCGTGTAAAATGGCCCATCGCCGCCTGCCGGCACCATCCCTACGCACATCGCAATGGCAACCCCGATCCGCTACCGCATCACTTCCCTCGATCCTGCCTCCCATCTCTACGACGTCAGCGTCACCGTGGATAGCCCGGCCGCTGACGGCCAGGTCTTCTCGCTGCCGGCCTGGATCCCGGGCAGCTACATGATCCGCGAATTCGGCAAGAACATCGTGCAGCTGCGTGGCGAATCCAATGGCCGCAAGGTCGTGGTGAAGAAACTGGACAAGCACACCTGGCAAGCCGCCCCCTGCAAGGGTGCGCTCACGCTGCACTATCAGGTGTATGCCTGGGACCTGTCGGTGCGCACGGCCCACCTGGACCGCACGCATGGCTTCTTCAATGGCACCAGCGTCTTCCTGGCCGCGCATGGTTTCGAGGAGGGCGAGCACGTGGTGGACATCGTCCGTCCGGAAGGGGATGACTTCAAGCGCTGGCGCGTGGCCACGGCCATGCCGGAACTCAAGGCCAAGCGCTATGGTTTCGGGACTTACGTTGCACCGAACTACGATGCGCTGATTGATCATCCGGTAGAGATCGGCGACTTTGCCCTGGCCACTTTCCAGGCGCATGGCGTGCCACACGATGTAGTCATCACGGGCCGCGTGCCCAATCTCGACCTGGCACGCCTGTGCGATGACTTGAAGAAGATCTGCGAGGCGCAGATCGCCTTCTTCGAGCCGCGCAGCAAGCGTGCGCCCATGGATCGCTATGTCTTCATGACGCTGGCCGTGGGTGACGGCTATGGCGGACTGGAACACCGTGCATCGACTGCGCTGATCTGCTCGCGGGCCGACCTGCCGGTCAAGGGCAAGCCGGAACAGACCGATGGCTACCGCACTTACCTGGGCTTGTGCAGCCATGAGTATTTCCACACCTGGAACGTCAAACGCATCAAGCCGGCGGTATTCGCGCCCTACGATTTGCGTCAGGAAAATTACACCTCGCTGCTGTGGCTCTTCGAGGGCTTTACCAGTTATTACGATGACCTGTTCCTGGTCCGTACCGGGGTCATCGATCTGGACAATTACCTCAAGCTGGTCGGCAAGACGGTCACGGGCGTCCTGCGCGGCACCGGCCGCAAGAAGCAGAGCGTGGCCGAGTCCAGCTTCGATGCCTGGGTGAAGTATTACCGTCAGGATGAAAACGCCAGCAATGCCATTGTCAGCTACTACACCAAGGGCTCGCTGGTGGCGCTGGGGCTGGACCTGACCATCCGCATCCAGACCCGTGGCCGCCGTTCGCTGGATGACGTGATGCGCGGGCTGTGGACACGCTATGGCCGCGACTTCTACGACGGCAAGCAGCAGGGCGTGCCGGAAGACGAGATCCTGGCCATCATGGAAGAGTTGAGCGGCGCTGACCTCAAGCGCTTCCATGACCGCTACATCCGTGGCACCGAGGACGTGCCGCTGGACGATCTGCTGCCCGCCTTCGGTGTGGCCTATGAGGCCAGCGTACCGGTCGACGCCAAGCCATGGCTCGGTGCGCGCATCGGCAAGGAAGGCGGCGACGCCAAGCTCGCCGCCGTCTATGAGGGCGGTCCGGCGATGCAGGCGGGTCTGTCGGCCGGCGACAAACTGGTCGCCATCGATGGCCTGCGCGTACCGGCTGCGGGCCCCGATGGTCTGCTGGCGCGCTATCGTTTCAATGACACCGTGCGCATCCACGCCTTCCGCCGTGATGAGCTCATGGAGTTCAATCTCAGGCTCAAGTCCGATACCGCACCGCAGGTCACGCTCAAGCCGCTGGCCAAGCCGGTGTCAGTGCTGCGTCAGCGCCAGGCATGGCTCACCCTGAAGGGCCGCTGATTTGATGCGACGATGCCCGTCGCCATCACGCCAGACGAAAAAAAACCCGCCAACGCAAATTGGCGGGTTTTTTCTTGCAGCGGAAAAAGCGAATTACTTGGCTTCTTCAGCGCCGCCAGCAGCTTCACCTTCAGTGGCCACTTGACCAGCCGGCACGGTGGCGGTGGCGATGGTCAGGTTTTCCTGGGTCACGGCGGTCACGCCGTTGGGCAGCTTCAGGTCAGCCAGGTGGATCGATTGACCGACGTCCAGCTTGGCCAGGTCGACTTCGATGAACTCAGGCAGGTTCTTCGGCAGGCAGGTCACGTCCAGTTCAGCAGCCACGTGGCTGATGATGCCGGCGTTCAGCTTGACGGCCGGCGAGATCTCGGCGTTCACGAAGTGCAGGGGCACCTTGGTGTGCAGCTTCTGGGAAGCATCCACGCGTTGGAAGTCAACGTGCAGGACCAGTTGCTTGAACGCGTGGACTTGGAAGTCACGCAGCAGCACTTGCTCGACCTTGCCGTCGATTTCCAGGTCCAGGATGGACGAGTGGAAGGTTTCCTTCTTCAGGGCATGGTACAGCGCGTTGTGGTCAACAGCGATGTTCAGCGGGGCAGCGGTGCCACCGTAGACGATACCCGGGGTTTGACCCGCGCGACGCAGGCGGCGGCTCGCTCCGGTGCCCTGTTCATTACGCGGAAAGGCGATGACTTTCATGTGATAACTCCAATGTTGGCGGGGCTCGTCGTGGAATCATTCCATGGACGGTTGCCCCGTGAGATAAATATTCCCCGCGACCAGGGAATACGAAAAAACCTCGCTGCAAAAAACGCAGCGAGGCGAATGCAAAATCTTATTCAGCAAACAGCGACATCACCGAGTCACCCTTGGTGATGCGCTTGAAGGTCTCGGCCAGCAGGTCGGCGCAGGTCAGCTGACGTACCTTCGGGCAGCCGCGTGCAGCGGGCGACAGCGGAATGGTGTCGGTGACGACCAGTTCATCCAGCGGCGAATTGGCGATGCGATCGATGGCCGGACCCGACAGCACCGGGTGCGTACAGTAAGCCACGACCTTCTTGGCGCCACGTTCCTTCAACACTTCAGCGGCCTTGGTCAGGGTGCCGGCGGTATCGACCATGTCATCCATGATGACGCAGTTGCGGCCTTCGACTTCACCGATGATGTTCATCACTTCGGAGACGTTGGCCTTCGGACGGCGCTTGTCGATGATGGCCAGGTCGCAGTTCAGGCGCTTGGCCAGCGCACGTGCGCGCACCACGCCGCCGACGTCGGGCGACACGACCAGCAGGTCGTCGTAGTTCTTGTTGACCAGGTCGCCCAGCAGGATAGGCGAGGCGTAGATGTTGTCCACCGGGATATCGAAGAAGCCCTGGATCTGGTCTGCGTGCAGATCCATGATCAGGACGCGCTCGACGCCGGCTTCCTGCAGCATGTTGGCCACGACCTTGGCCGAGATGGCCACACGCGCCGAACGCGGGCGGCGGTCCTGGCGGGCATAGCCGAAGTAGGGGATGGCGGCGGTGATGCGACCAGCCGATGCGCGCTTCAGGGCATCGACCATGATCATGATTTCCATCAGGTTGTCATTGGTCGGTGCGCAGGTGGACTGCAGCACGAAGACGTCCTTGCCGCGAACGTTTTCATTGATCTCGACCATCACTTCGCCGTCGGAGAACTTGGAAACGTTGGCCTTGCCCAGCGGGATACCGAGTTTCTCAGCGACGCCGCGCGCCAGTTCGGGGTTGGCGTTGCCCGTAAAAACCATCAGGTTCTCAAGTGCCATGTGGGTATCCCTGAATGCAATCGTTAAAAAGTCGAAAAGCCGACAATGCTTGACTTGTTCGGTCTCACATTGACGGCTTATTTTTCTGACTGGACCCGGGCCTGATCAAACAAGGCCTGTCCGAATTAAATGGCAGGGGAACAAGGATTCGAACCTTGGAATGCCGGAATCAAAATCCGGTGCCTTAACCAGCTTGGCGATTCCCCTACGCAACTTGCTGTTTGCCGTGCCGGCGCGCTCATCATCAGGCGCTGCGTCTTCGTCAAACCAATTCTCGAGTTGTTTTAACTCTCTCTTACGACTGCACTAAATGGGCGAGAGGATGTTCCTGCATCGCTTTGGCTTTCCAGCCGATCCAGCGCGAAGGCAATTGCTTGAGCACTTCGTCTGCCTGATGTTCGTGTTCGAATGCACTAAACACACAAGCGCCAGATCCGGTCATCCTCGCACTCCCGAATTTGCCCAGCCACTCGACTGCTGCTGCCACTTCGGGGAAATGTGCGGTTGCCACCATTTCCAGATCGTTTTTCCCGAAGCTGGAAGCAACTTGTTTCGTCGCATCAGGAAAGTCCGTTATTCTGATTGGTTTCGTATCCCTTGTCAACAACTTTGATGAAAAAATTATTGAAGTTGGAACAGATACGCCCGGTTCGATCACCACATACCAGCAATCCGCGGTACGCAGTGCCGACAATTCTTCACCCACACCTTCTGCGAATGCATTGCGGCCGAACAGGAAGAAGGGAACATCAGCACCCAGCTTCAGGCCCATCTCCATCAGAGAGGCGCGATTGTATCCGCATTTCCATAAATGATTCAAGACCAATAATGTCGTTGCTGCATCGGAGGAACCGCCACCGACCCCGCCGCCCATCGGCAGCACCTTGTGCACCGTGATGTCGGCACCCGGTTGCGGCCGGCCGCTGGCCTCGCGCAGCAGGTGCGCGGCGCGGATCACCAGGTCCGATGCCTCGGGCACGCCGGGGACCTCATTGGTACGGCGGATCTGCCCGTCCTCGCGCAGGCTGAAATCGAGCGTGTCGCAGCGGTCGATCAACTGGAAGGCTGATTGCAGCAGGTGATAGCCATCCGGGCGGCGGCCGGTCACGTGCAGGAACAGGTTCAGCTTGGCCGGCGCCGGGCAGGCGGTGAGGGTGGTGGTCATGCGCAGTACGAATTCTTCAGTTGTGGATCAAACGCGGTGCAGGTTCTGCCATCAGGCATTCCATCAAGGCTTCTTCCAGCCATCGATGGCGATGCGGATCGCCACCTTGCCGGCCTGCGTCGTGCTGCGGGTGAGATCGATGCGCTTGGGGCGCGTCTGGCCGCTGGCGGCATCGCTCTCCCAGTTGGCATAGGTCACGCGCCAGCCATCGCGGGTGGTGAAGCTGGCATCGTTCTCGCCAGCCTTGGCCACGAAGGGCTTGCCGCTGGCATCGATGCCGCTGCCCTGCAGCCACTGGCGCATGCCCGAGACCGGCAGCGGCCAGCCCAGCGATTGCGCGGCCAGGGCATCCACATCGGCCGCCACCTGCGGTGCGCGGCCTGACTGCACCAGCGTGGCGATGCCGGGCTTGACGTTGATGGTGGCCACCGTCTGGCCCAAGGGCGAGAACATCTCCAGGTTCAGCTCCTGCGCAGTCTGCTTCCAGAAGAAGCTGCCATGCAGCGATTGCGGACGGTCATCCTGCTCGTACTGCACCGAGATGCGGCCATCGATCTCGATGCTGGACTGGTAAGCCGGCGCGGTGGTGTCCGGCGCTACGGCATCCTGCGACACCGTGGCGCAACCGCCGAGCAGAGCGGCCAGGCAGAGGGCAGCAGCCCCCGGAAAAGCGCGTGTTTTGCTCATAACTTCACATTGAGACGCGACAGCGTGCTTTTCAGGACTTCATTGTTGGGTTCCTTGAGGCTGACTTCGCGCCAGACCTTGCGGGCTTCGTCCTGCTTGCCATTGGTCCACAGGACTTCGCCCAGATGCACGCCGATCTCCACATCAGGGCGCAGGCCATAGGCGCGGCGCATCTGGGTTTCGGCCTGTTCGGCGCGGCCCATGCGGAACAGCACCCAGCCCAGGCTGTCGGCAATGAAAGGATCTTCCGGGGCCAGGTCGGCCGCCTTCTGGATCAGTTCCAGCGCTTCCGGCAGGCGGATGTTGCGATCGGCCAGCGAATAGCCCAGCGCGTTGTACGCGTGCTGGTTGCCCGGCGCCAGCTGCATCACGCGGCGCAGCGACTTTTCCATCTCGTCGAACTTGCCCAGTTTTTCCAGGACCATCGAATAGTCGTAGAGCAGGTCGGTATTGTTGGGGAAGCGCTGCAACCCGCCCTTGAGCACGTCGGCCGCTTCCTGGTTGCGGTTGGCATCGCGCAGCAGGCTCGATTCGGCCAGCAGCAATTGCAACTGCTCGCCATCGTTGGTCGATTCGGCTTGCGCATCTTCCAGCGCCTTGCGCGCGCCTTCGATGTCGTTCTTGCGGGCCAGCAATTGGGCGCGCCGGACCTGGATGTTCAGATAGCCTTCGGTGCCGGGCTCAGCCTGATCGAGATAGCGCAGGGCCGAATCCAGGTCGCGGCGCTCCTCGGCGATGCGCGAGAGCAGCAGCAGGGCCTGGCTGGGATCGCGGTCTTCCTCGGGCTGGGCCGAGAGCACCTGCAGGTAGCGCTGCAGATAGTATTCGGCATCCTTCAACTGGTCGGTCTGGGCCGAGAGCACGCCCAGCGCGAAGAGGGTGGTGGCGTCTTCGCCGTCTTCCTTCAACAGGGTCTCGAACTGGGTGCGGGCCAGCTTGAAGTCCTTCTGCTCGACCAGGCTGCGGGCATAGGCCACGCGTACTTCACGCGCATCCGGATACTTGCGCAGGAAATCGGTCACCAGCTTGGTCGCATCCTTGTTGTTGGAGGCAACCTGGGCGGCGGTGAGCACGGCCAGTTCCGAATCGGGCTTGATCTTCATCGCAGCGGCGGCTTCGCGCTGGGCGGTGGCGCCATCGCCCATGCCGAAGGCACCCTGGGCCAGGGCCAGATGGGTCTCCATCAGGTCGCCATAAGGCTTGCTGATGTTTTGCAGGATGGTATAGCTGGCCTGCTTGTCCTTGGCCCGCGCCAGCAGACGCTGGATCTGCAGCAGCATCGGTCCGCGCGCCTGCGGGGCGGCATCGGCCAGGCGCTGGGTGAGCAGCGGTTCGATTTCGTCGACGCTGTCCGAGAGCATGATCAGGCCCAGATAATTCTGCAGGGCTTCATCCGAATGCGGTGCCAGTTCGGTCCAGAGGCGCACCGCCACCAGCGCTTCGCCGGCCTGGCGCGCGGCCACGGCCATCTCGGCGGCGCGCTTGGCCAAGCGCGGGTCACGCGTCTGCTGGGCGGCGGCCAGCATGGTCACGTAGGCCGATTGCCATTGGCCGCGCTGGAAGGCGATCTCGGCTGTCAGCACTTTGTAAAGGATGTCCTCGCTCAGCTCCATGGCCGGCAGCGCGTCTTCCTGCTGCTGGACCTTGGCCTTGGGGGCTTTCTTGCGGTTGGCCGGCTTGGAGGAAGCCGTCTTCTGGTCAGTGGCCGCCTGGGCGTTCGCCTTGTCGCCGGGCTGCTGGAAGCTCGCGCAGGCAGTCAGCAGCAGGGAACTGGTGAGGAGGGCGATGGTTTTTTTCAAGATGTCATCCTGACGATTCGGAGAGGTTCGATTTTACGCGCAACAACCGTGGCGTTGCTGACGGCATTGAGACTGACGATGCTACGGATAACGCAGTGTAATCCATCTTTGACAAGCTTCTGTCCCGAGGTTGCACACGCGGCTTCAGGTCTTGATTTCAGCAAGTGCATTATCATATGCAGCTTCCTGCTCGTCCTCCCGGATCACCGCGATCCGCAAGCCCATGCCTGAATTACCAGAAGTCGAAGTCACCCGCCGCGGGGTCGCGCCCCATTTGGAAGGGCGCACCGTCAGCGGCGTCGTACTGCGCCACACCGGCCTGCGCTGGCCTTTCCCCGAGGGCTTGCACACCATGCTGGCCGGGCGCGTGATCCGCAGCACCGGGCGGCGCGGCAAATATCTGCTGATCCATTTCGACCATGGCACGCTCATCGTGCACCTGGGCATGTCCGGCCACCTGCGCATCCTGCCGCCGGGCATCGCGCCGCAGAAGCACGACCACTTCGACCTCGAAGTCGGCGGCCAGGTCATGCGCATGACCGACCCGCGCCGCTTCGGTGCCATCCTGTGGCATGACCTCAGCGACGGCGACATCGAAGAGCACCTGCTGCTGCGCAGCCTGGGGCTGGAGCCGCTGGAAGACAAGTTCAGCGCGCGCGAGCTGTTCAACCAGACGCGCGGCCGCAGCGCGCCCATCAAGCAGGTGCTGCTGGCGGGCGACATCGTGGTCGGGGTCGGCAACATCTATGCGTCGGAAAGCCTGTTCAAGGCCCGCATCAATCCCAAGACCCCGGCGTACAAGATCAGTCTGGCGCGCTATGAGCGCCTGGCCGAAGCCATCCGCGAGACGCTGGCCGCCGCCATCGAGCAGGGCGGCAGCACGCTGCGCGACTTCATTGCAGTCAACGGTCAGTCGGGTTACTTCCAGCAGAATTATTTCGTCTACAACCGTACCGGCGAGCCCTGCCGCATCTGCGCGGCACCGATCCGCCAGATCAAGCAGGGCCAGCGCTCCACCTTCTACTGCGTGAGCTGCCAGAAATGAAGGGACTTGTCGAATCGCGCCGCAAGAAGGCGTCCACCGCCGAGAACGCGGGCGCGCAGTATGAAGATCCCTCCTTTTCGGCGGAGGTCATCGCCTGGCAGAAGCAGCATGGCCGTCACAAGCTGCCCTGGCAGAACACGCGCGATGCCTATCGCGTGTGGCTCTCAGAGATCATGCTGCAGCAGACGCAGGTCGCTGCCGTGATTCCGTATTACCAGCGCTTCCTGGAGCGCTGTCCGGATGTCTTCGCGCTGGCCGCCGCCCCCTCGGAGGACGTGATGGCGCTGTGGAGCGGCCTGGGCTACTACACGCGCGCGCGCAATCTGCACAAGTGCGCGCAGCGGGTGGTGGCTGAATACGGTGGCCGCTTCCCGGACGATCCGGCGCTGCTGGCCGACCTGCCCGGCATCGGGCGTTCAACTGCAGCCGCCATCGCCGCCTTTTCCTATGGACGCCGCGCGGCCATCCTCGACGGCAACGTCAAGCGCGTCTTTGCGCGCGTGTTCGGAGTGGATGGCTATCCCGGTGCCAAGCCGGTCGAAGACCAGCTGTGGCTGCGCGCGGTGGCCCTGCTGCCGGAAGAGGATATCGAGTCCTACACCCAAGGCCTGATGGACCTGGGCGCGACGCTGTGCGTGCGCGGCAAGCCGGCTTGCACGCGCTGTCCGCTGGCCGGACGCTGCGTGGCGCTGGCCGAGGATCGCGTGGCCGAACTGCCGGTGAGCAAACCGAAGAAAGCCGTGCCGGAAAAGGAAACGGTGATGCTGGTCATCACCCAGGGCGAGGATGTGCTGCTGGAGCAGCGCCCCGACAGCGGCATCTGGGGCGGCCTGCTGTCGCTGCCGGAAATCGGCGTCGGCAATGCCGAACACTTCGACATTGCCGTGCGCACCGTGGTGGCGCCCTATGGCGAGCTCGATGGCTGCCGCAAGCTGCAGCCGTTCTCGCACGTCTTCACGCACTTCAAGCTGCATGTGGCACCGTTCCAGGTTGCCCTGAAGAACCGCAGCCATCGCATCGCCGAAGGCGGGCTGGTGTGGTATCCGGCGCGCAATCTGGCCGATGCGCCCTTGCCGGCACCGGTCAAGAAACTCTTGCTGGGGGTCTTGCGGGCGGACGATCTGCTGGCCAGTGCCTGAACAGTTCACCTGACAGTTGCGGGTCTCACACCTGACACTTCAAGTCCCCGCACCTGACACTTCGGAAGCGCGCACCTGTCAGTTCAGTTGGCGATGCCTGCACACCACCTGTTCAGTGGCGCGGAAATGACTGGCCAGTTGTTCAGCCAGATAGACCGAACGATGCTGGCCACCGGTGCAGCCGATGGCCACGGTGAGATAGCTGCGGTTGTCGTTCTTGAAGGAGGGCAGCCACTTTTCGACGAAGCCGCGGATGTCGTTGTACATCTCGGCCACTTCCGGATAGGCCACCAGGAACTCGATCACCGGCGCATCGCGTCCGGTCAGCGGGCGCAGTTCGGCGTCATAGTGCGGATTGGGCAGCATGCGCACGTCGAACACCAGGTCGGCATCCAGCGGCAGGCCGTGCTTGAAGCCGAAGGATTCGATGAGCAGGGTCAGCGGCGAGCGTTCCAGGTCCACCAGGTCCTTGACCCAGCGGCGCAGCTTGTTGGAGCTGAGCTGTGAGGTGTCCATGACCAGGCCGATGTCTTGCAGGTCGCCCAGCATGTCCTTTTCCAGCGCGATGCACTCGGTCAGGGTCAGGCGGTCCGATGAGGTCGGGCGGCCCGGCAGCAGGCGGTGCGACAGCGGATGGCTGCGGCGTGTCTCGGAGAAGCGGGTGATGAGGGTTTCGTCGGAGGCGGTCAGGAAGAACACCTTGACGTCATGGCCATCGGCGCGCAACTGCTCGATGTCGGTGCGCAGCGTGGCCAGTGAATCGGCACTGCGGGCATCGGTGGCCACGGCCAGCATGCTTGCACCTTCCTTGATGCGGGTCTGCACCAGGTCGCACAGCAGGGAGGGCGGGAGATTGTCGACGCAGAAATAGCCAGCGTCTTCCAGCACGTGAAGTGCTACCGATTTGCCGGAGCCGGAAATGCCGGTGATCAGAACGATTCGCATGGCGGAATCATAACGCATCACCCGTGCCTGCGTGGCGGCACGGGTAGGCCAACGCGCCACCGAAAGTTTTCCCGACGAGCGGGAAAATTGCGTCCG
The DNA here is from genome assembly GCF_004367745.1 of Herbaspirillum huttiense. Lineage (GTDB taxonomy): Bacteria > Pseudomonadota > Gammaproteobacteria > Burkholderiales > Burkholderiaceae_D > Herbaspirillum > Herbaspirillum huttiense. The sequence goes on along the minus strand of NZ_CP037993.1, from coordinate 4,497,572 downwards.
GCTTGTCCGGCTTATTCGCCGTTCATGGCGCGCCGCTGGCGCTCGATGAATTCCTTGAGGGTATCGATGCCGCGCAGTTGCAGGATGGTGTTGCGCACGGCGGCTTCGAGCAGCACCGCGATGTTGCGGCCGGCCGCCACGGGAATGACCACCTTGCGGATCGGCAGGCCCAGTACTTCTTCATATTGCGCATCCAGCGGCAGGCGCTCGTAGTTTTCTTCCAGTGTGCTGCGGCGGACCAGGTGGACGATGAGCTTCAGGCGCATCTTGCGGCGCACGGCGGTCTCGCCAAAGATGGCCTTGATGTCCAGCAGACCCAGGCCGCGCACTTCCAGCAGGTTGGCCAACAACGGCGGGCAGCGGCCCTCGATCATGTTGGGCGCGATGCGCGCGAACTCCACCGCATCATCGGCCACCAGGCCGTGGCTGCGCGAGATCAGTTCAAGACCCAGTTCGCTCTTGCCCAGTCCCGATTCACCGGTGATCAACACGCCCACGCCCAGCACGTCCATGAACACGCCGTGCATGGTGATCTGCTGCGCCAGTTTCTTGGAGAGATACACGCGCAGATAATCGATCACCTGCGCGGCCGGCAACGGCGTGGAAAACAGCGGGATGTTCTTTTCATCGCACACGGCCAGGATATCGGGCGGGGTCGACAGGCCTTGCGCGATGATGAAGGCGGGCGGCTCACCGGCCACCAGTTCGGCGGTCTGGTAGGCGCGCGAAGTGTTGGAGAGGCGGTTGTAGTACTCGATTTCCTGATGGCCGAAGACCTGCAGGCGGCCGGGGTGGATCAGGTTCAGGTGGCCGACCTGGTCGGAGGCCGAGACGGCATCGCCCGAGATCAGGCGCTCGCCGCCGGGGAAGCCGGCGAACCAGCCCAGTTGCAGGGATTCACGGTTTTCTTCGTACAGCTGCTGAATCGACAACGCGGAATAATTGGGCATGGAGATCCGGATCTGCTCACAGAATAGGGTGCGGAATTGCCGCCGGCTTGGTGCAGCCTGATTGTGCCGGCCTCAGCCGGCTTTTTCCATCGAGGTCTGCCAGGTCACGATGCGGGCATGCACCACGGCAGGGTCGGACTCGACGGTGAGTTCATTGCGGAAGGCATCGTCGGAAAACATCTCGGCGATTTCCGAGAGGATTTCCAGATGCTGCTGTGTCACGTTGTCGGGAATGAGCAGGAACACCAGCAGCTTGACCGGTTGACCATCGGGCGACTCGAAGGGAATCGGTGCGGCCAGGCGCATGAACAGCGCCAGCGGCGCCTTCAGGCCCTTGATGCGGCCGTGCGGCACGGCCACGCCATGCCCCAGTCCGGTCGAACCCAGACGCTCTCGTGCGAACAGGTTTTCGGAAACGGTGGAGCGCGCGATGCCGCTGTTGTTTTCGAAGGTCAGGCCGGCTTGTTCGAAAGCTCTTTTTTTGCTGGACACTTCCAGATCCAGAACCACGTTTTCTGGAGACAGGATTTTTGCGAGATTAGTCATGACGCTCAAGGAATTGCTACGGACTGAAGCTTTGAGCAGGATTATAGGCTTCTTTGCCGATGCCGGAAGGCTTTGAAAGCGCTGAACAGGAGGGGATTTCGGGCAGAAAACCCCGAATTGCCACGAGTTTCATACGAAAGATCGATGATCGTTGGCAACAAGTTGCCGCAAGGGATATCACGCCGTGATGGTTGGCGATGATGTGTGACGATGTGTGGAAAAAAGCGCGGCAGGAAAGGGCGGCTCATCTGTTGCCCGGTCACATCGGCCCGGACGAATGCCGCAAAGCAGACCCGCCGGCATGCACCGGCGGGCTGAAGAGCATTACATCTCGATGCGGCCGAAGATCAGCAGCACGTCGCCATTGTTCTTGTTGGCCGACAGGCGCGGCACGTAGGCGAACATGATCTTGGCCTTCTGCGTACCGATGGAGGCCAGCGGCAGCGGTACCGGGAAGGGGATGCTGTTGAAGTAATCCTGGCGGCTCATCAGCATGGCCGTGCCGCCCAGGCCCAGTTCCAGCCCGGTCTTGGCGATCGGGAATACCCATTCATAGGCATAGCCGGCCATGTACTGCGGATGGCGGTGCGAATCCTTGATCACGAAGCCGTACAGGGATTCATCATTGCCCTGCTCGTTGCGCAGGGTCTTGCCGTAACCGGCACCCCAGGCATGTTCGTTGAGTTCATTGAGTTTGTCGCGGCTGTAGGTGCTGCGGCCGTGGTGCGCCACGCCGGACAGGTAGATGGCGTCATCGCCCTGGTTCCAGATCCTGGAGGCGTGGTCCTTGGTTTGCTGCCAGAGGCTGTACTGGTTGTCTTCGGCGTGGGCGGCAGGGGCCAGGGCCAAGGTGGCGGCAGAGACGAGGGCGGCTTTGCGCAATATCGCGCCAAAAGTGAAGGTTTCGGCCTGGCACCGGAGCTGGGTGGTGGTTTTCATGGTTGTTATTGAAGGGAAAAGCAAAAAAACGCGACGGCAAGTGGGTAAGCGAGGGGATGTGCAGGCGGCTCGGTGACCACGGAACAGGCAAAAGGCGAGTCGCCGGCCAGCTCATCCACAGCTTGTGTGGACTGCCATCGTGGCAAAAATATCCCGCTAGGTGGATCTTGCTGAAGCGCAAGATGTTACCAAATCATGGCGGCCATGGCTGTCCCCACGGGACAACGACACCGCTGGTCGCAAGATTTTGTAACAATTTGCTGACACTCCGTGGTGTTGGCACCACGGAGAACAGCCTGCAGGGATGAATTGTCGACGCTTACTGGCGCGCGTTGCGCAGTTGCGAAGGGGGCTTGGCGCTGGAGAAATTGCTGCGCCAGGGATTGATGTCCAGCCCGCCGCGCCGCGTGTAGCGAGCGTAGACCGCCAGCTTCTGCGGTTTGCAGTGGCGCAGGATGTCGGTGAAGATGCGTTCCACGCATTGCTCGTGGAATTCATTGTGTTCGCGGAATCCGATGATGTACTTCAGCAGCCGTTCCTGGTCGATGGGCGCGCCCACGTACTGGATCTGCACGCTGCCCCAGTCGGGCTGGCTGGTCACCGGGCAGTTGGACTTGAGCAGGTGCGACACCAGGTTTTCTTCCACCGTGGCTTCGTCGGTATTGGCACGCAGCAGGCTGCCGTCGGGATGGGCCGCGCCGGTGGCCGGTTCGATTTCCACATCGAGCCGGTCCAGCAGCAGGCCCGAGAGTTCACCAAACTGCATCTGTCCGAACTGCGAGGATTCGGTCAGCGTCACCTGCACGCTGGCGCCGGCGGCGGCCGACAGGTCGGTGCGCATCTTGGTGATCAGTTCGTCGGCGCTTTCCAGACGTTCCTGGTTGAAGGAGTTCAGATATAGCTTGAATGACTTCGACTCGATGATGTTGGGCGAATCGGCCGGCACCATGAAGGTGGCGATGGCGATCTGGGGTTTGCCGCGCAGGTTCAGCCAGGAGATTTCATAAGCCGTCCACAGGTCCACGCCGAAGAAGGGCAGGGTGCCGCTGATCTGCAATTCGGCGCGCTTGGGCGCGCGCGGAATCGGGAACAGCAGGCTCGGATCGTAATGCGTCGGATATTCCGAGCTCTTGCCCAGGGGAGAACTTTCCGGCGAATGTCCGACGGTGGATGCGGGCGGGTTGGTGTGGTCCATATGAATACTCCTGCGGTGCTGCGGGTGACGTTCTGTGATGTTGCCGCCGCGCGTCGGTGAATTGGCGCGCGGCGTCGGCGTTGATCAGCCGAGGAAGAGCTTGTACAGCGGGTTCTTCGTTTCGTCCCAGTGGCGATAACCCAGCTGGGCCAGGAAGGCGCGGAATTCCTTCATTTCCTTCTTCGGCACTTGCACACCGATCAGGATGCGGCCGACATCGCCGCCCTGGTTGCGGTAGTGGAACAGGCTGATGTTCCAGCCCGGGTTCATGCTGGAAAGGAACTTCATCAACGCGCCCGGACGTTCCGGGAATTCAAAGCGATACAGCAGTTCATCGCCCGCCAGTTCACTCTTGCCGCCCACCAGGTGACGGATGTGGACCTTGGCCAGTTCATCATGGGTCAGGTCCAGCACGCCAAAGCCTGCCTTCTCGAAATTGCGCGCGATCTTGCCTGCTTCATCCGCTGCCGATACCTGGATACCGACGAACACATGGGCCGCCTTGGCATCGCTGATGCGGTAGTTGAATTCGGTGACGTTGCGCGGGCCGACCGTTTCGCAGAAGCGGCGGAAGCTGCCGCGTTCTTCGGGAATGGTGACGGCGAAGACCGCTTCACGCGCCTCGCCGTTGTCTGCCATTTCGGCCACGAAGCGCAGGCGGTCGAAGTTCATGTTGGCACCGCAGGCGATGGTGATCAAGGACTCGCCCTTGATCGGCTTCTTGCTGGCCTTGGCACGTTCCACATAGGCCTTGGCTCCGGCCACGGCCAGCGCGCCGGCGGGTTCGACGATGCTGCGGGTGTCCTGGAAGATGTCCTTGATGGCGGTGCAGACGGCATCGGTGTCGACGATGATGACTTCGTCCACCAGCTCCTTGGCGATGCGGAAGGTTTCTTCACCTACCAGCTTGACCGCCGTGCCATCCGAGAACAGGCCCACGTCCGGCAGGGCCACGCGGCGGCCGGCTTTCAGGCTGCGCGCCATGGCGTCGGAGTCGGTGGTCTGTACGCCGATGATCTTGATGTCCGGCCGCACTGCCTTGACGTAGGAGGCCACGCCTGCGATCAGGCCGCCACCGCCGATGGCCACGAAGATGGCGTGGATCGGTTCCGGGTGCTGGCGCAGGATTTCCATGCCCACCGTGCCCTGGCCGGCGATCACGTAAGGATCGTCGAAGGGGTGGACGAAGGTCAGCTTCTGCTTCTTTTCCAGCGTCAAGGCGTGTTCGTAGGCATCGGTGAAGGAGTCGCCGAAGAGCACCACTTCACCGCCGCGCGCCTTGACGGCATCGATCTTCACCTGCGGGGTGGTGGTGGGCATGACGATCACGGCGCGGCAGCCCAGGCGGGCTGCGGAGAGCGCCACGCCCTGGGCGTGGTTGCCGGCCGAGGCGCAGATGACGCCGCGCTTCAGTTGCGCCGGCGTCAGGTGGGCCATCTTGTTGTAGGCGCCGCGCAGCTTGAAGCTGAACACGCTCTGCATGTCTTCACGCTTGAAGTAAATTCGATTATCAATCCTTTGCGACAGCGTATTCGCCAGTTCCAGCGGGGTTTCTTGGGCGACGTCGTAGACGCGGGCGGTCAGGATCTTTTTCAGATAATCGTTACTCATGTTGGTCATCAATGAAGTGAAGTCAGGCGAGCAGCAGCGGGTTCAGGCGCGGTCATATCGCAATCAGGGTAAAAGGAATCAAGGCTGGGTAAGCCGCTTGGGATTTCCTCCTGGGCCGGGCTGGCAGGTCACCGGTCCGGGCCAGGGGAACTGGGCATTATAAAGGACCGCACCGGGGCCGCTGCAAGCGCGTATTCTGGCGGTTATGGAGCTGAATCTTTCTTCACTTCTTGAATTCAGCCCCGGCGGCACCAGCTAGAATGCACGCTGCGCCACCACACCGGCTTGACGGGTGGCAAGTTTTCCTCCTGGCTGCGGCCAGCCGATTCCACCTACCTGCCTCCTGCATGATCGAATCCGCCGTCCTCTGGCTGCTCAATATCCTCGCCATTCCTACCGTCGGCCTGACCTCGGTGTTCCTGATCAGCTTCATTTCGGCCACCCTGCTGCCGCTGGGTTCTGAACCGGCGGTGTTTGCCGTCATCAAGGCCAGTCCGGAGATGTTCTGGCCGGTGATCCTGGTGGCCACCTTCGGCAACACCCTGGGCGGCATCGTCGACTACTGGATGGGCTATGGGGCCAAGCAGGCCTTCGCCAAGGAGCGCTCCTCGCGCTGGTTCCACTGGCTGGAGCGTTTCGGTGCCAAGACCATGCTGCTGGCCTGGCTGCCCGGCATCGGAGATCCCATCTGTACGCTGGCCGGCTGGCTGCGGCTGCCGTTCTGGCCTTCGGTGTTCTACATGGCCATCGGCAAGTTCATCCGCTACGTGCTCATGACCTGGCTGCTGCTGAACGTGCCGGATGGCTTCTGGCACAAGCTGGGCAGCTGGCTGGCGTAAATTCCTGAAAAGATGAAGCAAAACGGCGCCGCAAGGGCGCCGTGGCAGGGATTCCGGGAGGCAGGTGAATCATCCTGCCAACGTCGGCACCAGGTTCTCGACCAGGCGGATCGCCAGGAAGGTCGCCGTCACACCCAGCACGGCCAGGTGGCGGGTCTTGAGCTTCATGGTCAGGCCGGTGTCTTCGTTGAGGATGGCGGTATGCATGGTGATCTCCTTGTAGCGTCGTCGCGGGCCGCTCAGGCCTTGCATTGGGCGTAGTCGGCCAGGGTAATGGCCAGGTTTTCCAGGAATTCGGTCATCAGGGTTTGCAACATGGGGCCTCCTTGGCGGGATGGGTCAGGGCATGTCCCTGATGGCTGAGTAGTTGAGATGGATTATAGATTTTGGCAATCGATTTTTAGAAATTGATTGTTATTATGAATCCAATTGGTAGAGGCTATTGCCGCGTTGCTCGCTGCAAACGTCGCCGATCCGCCGCACAAGGTCTCTCAAAGCTCATGCAAGCGCGCCCAAAACCCGGGTCGGGCCATCGCGAGTTTTGCCAATAGGCTAAAATGCACCTCCGGCAGCAGATTTACCTCATACATCAATGAACGCCCCCGCACAGATCCAGGCTTTGCTTACAGACGCGCCGCATGGCGCAGCGACACCGCGCTTGCGCGAAATCCCTTACAACTACACTTCCTTCTCCGATCGCGAGATCGTGATCCGGTTGTTGGGCGAAGCCTCCTGGTCCCTGCTGGACGAGCTGCGCGGCAAGCGCCAGACCGGCCGTTCGGCGCGCATGCTGTATGAAGTGTTGGGCGATATCTGGGTGGTCCGCCGCAATCCTTATCTGCAGGACGACCTGCTGGACAACCCCAAGCGCCGCGCCGCCCTGATCGAGGCGCTGAACCATCGCCTGAGCGAAGTCGACAAGCGCCGCCTGGCCACCGACCTGGCCGAATCCGGCGACGCCGAGGCCCAGCGCCGCAGCGCCAGCGTGGAAGCCTTGCTGAAGGCGGCCCGCAAGGCCATCGGCGATTTCGCCGAAGAGTTCCGCCAGACCTATGACCTGCGCAAGCGCGCCACCAAGGTACTGGGCCGCTATACCGCCAAGGACAACATCAAGTTCGATGGCCTCTCGCGCGTCTCCCACGTGACCGACGCCACCGACTGGCGCGTCGAGTATCCCTTCGTGGTGCTGACCCCGGACAGCGAAGACGAGATGGCCGGCCTGGTCAAGGCCTGTATCGAACTGGGCCTGACCATCATCCCGCGCGGCGGCGGCACCGGCTACACCGGCGGTGCGATTCCGCTGACGCCCATGTCGGCCGTCATCAATACCGAAAAACTGGAACAGCTGGGCGCGGTCGAGATGGAAATCCTGCCCGGCCTGGACAAGCCTTACGCCACCATCTACTCGGGTGCCGGCGTGGTCACCAAGCGCGTCTCGGATGCGGCTGAGAAGGCCGGCTTCGTCTTCGCGGTGGACCCGACCTCGGCTGAAGCCTCCTGCATCGGCGGCAACGTCGCCATGAACGCCGGCGGCAAGAAGGCCGTGCTGTGGGGCACCGCGCTGGACAACCTGGCCAGCTGGCGCATGGTGGATCCGCAGGGTGACTGGCTGGAAGTGACCCGCCTGGACCACAACCTGGGCAAGATCCACGACGTCGAAGTGGCACGCTTCAAGCTGGAGTGGTCGCATCCCGGCGAAAAGGGCCAGAAGACCGAAGTCTTCAAGACCGAGATCCTGGAAATCTCCGGCAAGAAATTCCGCAAGGAAGGCCTGGGCAAGGACGTCACCGACAAATTCCTCTCGGGCCTGCCCGGCGTGCAGAAGGAAGGCTGTGACGGCCTGATCACTTCGGCCCGCTGGATCCTGCACAAGATGCCCAAGCAGACCCGCACGGTCTGCCTGGAATTCTTCGGCCAGGCGCGCGATGCGATTCCCTCGATCGTCGAAATCAAGGATTACCTCGACGCCGAAACCAAAAAGGGCGGCGCCATCCTGGCCGGCCTGGAACACCTGGACGAGCGCTACCTGCGCGCGGTCGGCTATGCCACCAAGTCCAAGCGCGGCGTGCTGCCCAAGATGGTGCTGATCGGCGACATCGTCGGCGATGACGAGAATGCCGTGGCCGCTGCCGCGTCGGAAGTCATCCGCATGGCCAACAACCGTGTGGGCGAAGGCTTCGTGGCCGTGAGCCCGGAAGCGCGCAAGAAATTCTGGCTGGACCGTTCGCGCACGGCGGCCATCGCCAAGCACACCAATGCCTTCAAGATCAACGAAGACGTGGTGATCCCGCTGAACCGCATGGGTGAATACACCGACGGCATCGAGCGCATCAACATCGAGCTGTCGATCAAGAACAAGCTGCAACTGCTGGCCGAACTGGACAGCTTCTTCGTCAAGGGCAACCTGCCGCTGGGCAAGAGCGACGACGCCGAGGGTGATGACATCCCCGCCGCCGAGATGCTGGAAGACCGCGTCCACCAGGCCGAGAGCCTGCTGGAACAGACCCACGCACGCTGGTCCTACCTGCTGGCCAACCTGGACAAGCCGCTGGGTGAAGCCAAGGGCGAACTGGCCGCGCTGGGCCTGGAAAAGATGCTGCCGGTGTTCGAGCAGCGCCTGCTTGACCAGCCCGAAGCCGCCGTCTTCCACGTGGTGCAGGATCGCACCGTGCGCATCTCCTGGAAGCAGGAAGTGCGGGCGCAACTGCGCCAGATCTTCTCGGGCGCGGCCTTCAAGCTGATCCTGGAAGAATGCCAGGCCATCCACAAGCGCGTGCTGCGCGGCCGCGTCTTCGTGGCCCTGCACATGCACGCGGGTGATGGCAACGTGCACACCAACCTCCCGGTCAATTCCGACCATTACGAAATGCTGCAGGATGCCCACGTCGCCGTGGCACGCATCATGAAGCTGGCCCGTTCGCTCAATGGCGTGATCTCGGGCGAACACGGCATCGGCATCACCAAGCTGGAATTCCTGACCGAAGACGAGATCGGCGAATTCCGCGAATACAAGAAGCGCGTGGACCCGGAAGGCCGCTTCAACAAGGGCAAGCTCCTGAACCTGCCCGGCATGGAAGCCGACCTGTCCAACGCCTACACGCCTTCGTTCGGCCTGATGGGCCACGAGTCGCTGATCATGCAGCAGAGCGACATCGGTGCGATTGCCAGCAGCGTCAAGGACTGCCTGCGCTGCGGCAAGTGCAAGCCGGTCTGCTCGACCCACGTGCCGCGCGCCAACCTGCTGTACTCGCCGCGCAACAAGATCCTGGCGACCTCGCTGCTGGTGGAAGCCTTCCTCTATGAAGAGCAGACCCGCCGTGGCGTCTCCATCAAGCATTGGGAAGAGTTCGAGGACGTGGCCGACCACTGCACGGTGTGCCACAAGTGCGTCACGCCTTGCCCGGTCGATATCGACTTCGGCGATGTCTCGATGAACATGCGCAACCTGCTGCGCAAGATGGGCAAGAAGTCCTTCAATGCCGGTACCAATGCGGCCATGTTCTTCTTGAACGCCACCGACCCGGCCACCATCAACGCCACCCGCAAGGTGATGACGCAGTGGGGCTTCAAGGCGCAGCGCCTGGGCAACGACCTGATGAAGAAGTTTGCCAAGAAGCAGACCCAGAAACCGCCCGCCACCGTCGGCAAGCCGCCGGTCAAGGAGCAGGTCATCCACTTCATCAACAAGAAGATGCCGGGCAACCTGCCCAAGAAGACCGCCCGCGCGCTGCTCGATATCGAGGACGACAAGATCGTCCCCATCATCCGCAACCCCAAGACCACCACGGCCGATACGGAAGCGGTGTTCTATTTCCCGGGCTGCGGATCGGAGCGCCTGTTCTCGCAGGTCGGCCTGGCCACGCAAGCGATGCTGTGGAACGTGGGCGTGCAGACGGTGCTGCCGCCGGGCTACCTGTGCTGCGGTTATCCGCAACGTGGTACCGGCGACTTCGAAAAGGGCGAGAAGATCATCACCGACAACCGCGTGCTGTTCCATCGCATGGCCAATACGCTGAACTACCTCGACATCAAGACCGTCGTGGTGTCCTGCGGTACCTGCTACGACCAGCTGCAGGGGTATGAATTCGAGAAGATCTTCCCCGGCTGCCGCATCATCGACATCCACGAATACCTGCTGGAGAAGGGCGTCAAGCTGGAAGGCGTGACCGGTACCCGCTACATGTACCACGACCCCTGCCACAGCCCGATGAAGCAGCAGGATCCGCTGAAGACCGTCAACTCGCTCATCACCACGGTGGACGCGCAGAAGATCGAGAAGAACGATCGCTGCTGCGGCGAGTCGGGTACTTTCGGTGTGTCGCGTCCGGATGTCTCGACCCAGGTCCGCTTCCGCAAGGAAGAGGAGATGAAGAAGGGCAGCGACAAGGTCCGCGCCGATGGCTTCACCGGCGACGTCAAGATCCTGACCTCCTGCCCGTCCTGCTTCCAGGGCCTGTCGCGCTACAACGAGGATGCCGGCACCACCGCCGACTACATCGTGGTGGAAATGGCGCGTCACCTGCTGGGCGAAAACTGGATGCCGGAATACGTCGAGCGCGCCAACAATGGCGGCATCGAACGTATCCTGGTGTAAGCGATGAGTGCCTCCGTGGTTCCCGCTTGCGAGCTGTGCGCCGGCGATGGTGGCGAGGTGCTGTGGCAGCATCCGGCGTTTCGCGTGGTGCTGGTCGATGAGGCCGATTATCCGGGCTTCTGCCGGGTGATCTGCCATGCGCACGTGAAGGAAATGACCGACCTCGCCCCGGCGCAGCGCACCCTGCTGGCCAATGCGGTGTGGGCGGTCGAGGCCGCCCAGCGCGAGGTGATGCAGCCCGAGAAGGTCAACCTGGCCACGCTGGGCAACATGACCCCGCACGTGCACTGGCATGTGATCCCGCGTTTCACCGATGATCGCCATTTCCCTAGCCCGGTCTGGGCCGAGCCGCGCCGTGCGGCCGATGAGGGCTCGCTGGCCGCCCGCCGTGCACTGCTGCCGCAGTTGCGCGAAGCAGTGCGCCGGCATCTCGATGCGGCAGGCCTGACGGCCTGATGCTGGCAGTAGCCCGGCGTGCGGTGACGCAGCCGGGCGCGATGTTTCTTCTCACCAATTTCAACAAGGGAGAGCCCATGAGCGCCCCGTCTTCTCCGGTTCCGGTGTCCTTCAAGGTACGCAAGCTCTCGCGCGTGGTCGAAGTCGAGTTCGATGACGGCGTGATGTTTTCCCTGCCCTTTGAACTGATGCGCGTTCTGTCGCCCTCGGCCGAAGTGCGCGGCCACGGACCGGGCCAGGAAGTGCTGCAGACCGGCAAGCGCGACGTCGAGATCCACGGCATCGAACCGGTCGGCAACTATGGCGTCAAACCGCTGTTCTCGGACGGCCACGCCAGCGGCATCTTCACCTGGGATTACCTCTACCAGCTCGGCCGTGACCAGGCTGCCCTGTGGGAAGCCTATCTGCAGAAACTGGAAGCGGCCGGCTTCACCCGTGAAAGCGGGCGTGATCACCAGCCCGTCGAAGGAGGCAACGCGCATGCCTGCGGCCATCATCACTGAGCAACCCGGCTGGCTCATCCGTGCCGCGCGTCCTGAGGATGCCGAGGGCGTCACGACCTTGGTGAACCTGCCGGGTTTCCGTTTCGGCACCCTGCGCCTGCCTTATCAGACACTGGAGCAGACGCGCCATTGGCTGACTACCGGCGTCAACGGCGTCAACGGCGGCCTGCATCTGCTGGCCTTGCTGGATGACCAGGTAATCGGCCAGGCCAGCCTGCATCGTTCGGCCGGCAGGCGCGCGCACGCGGCCGGTATCGGCATGGGCGTGCACGATGCGTATTGCGGGCAGGGTGTGGGCAAGGCGCTGCTGGCCGAGCTGGTGCAGGCAGCCGATCAGTGGCTGGACATTCGCCGGCTGGAACTGACCGTATTCGCCGACAATGCGGCCGCGATCGCGCTTTACAGCAAGCTCGGCTTCGAAGTGGAAGGTACCTACCGCAAATATGCCTTCCGTGAGGGCCGCTACGTGGATGCCTTGTCGATGGCCCGGCTGCGCGAGCGCTGATACGCATCAATACCTGCCACGGCAGCAAGCAAGCCCAAGCCGGATGCTCCCCTTATAATGTCGTCTTCATCGTTACAGGCCCAGCCATGACCAACACCACCCACTTCGGTTACGAAACCGTCAAAGAAGAAGAAAAGGTCCGCAAGGTCGCGGAAGTGTTCCACTCCGTCGCTGCCAAGTACGACGTGATGAACGACTTCATGTCGGCGGGCCTGCATCGCATCTGGAAAGCCTTCACCATCGCCCAGGCCGGCGTGCGTCCGGGCTTCAAGGTGCTCGACATCGCCGGCGGTACCGGTGACCTCTCCAAGGTCTTCGCCAAGCAGGCAGGTCCGAGCGGCGAAGTCTGGCTTACCGACATCAACGAATCCATGCTGCGCGTGGGCCGTGACCGTCTGCTCAACAAGGGCATCGTCACCCCGACCATGCTGTGCGATGCCGAGAAGCTGCCCTTCCCGGACAATTATTTCGACCGCGTCTCGGTGGCCTTCGGCCTGCGCAACATGACCCACAAGGATGCCGCCCTGGCCGAGATGCGCCGCGTGCTGAAACCCGGTGGCAAGCTGCTGGTGCTGGAATTCTCCAAGGTCTGGGCGCCGCTCAAGAAACCCTATGACGTCTATTCCTTCTCGGTCCTGCCGTGGCTGGGCAAGAAGGTGGCCAACGATGCCGACAGCTATCGCTACCTGGCCGAATCGATCCGCATGCACCCCGACCAGGAAACCCTGAAGCAGATGATGGAACAGGCCGGCCTGGACCGCGTGCAGTATTTCAACCTGACCGCCGGTGTGGCTGCGCTGCATACGGGCATTAAGATGTGATTAATGCTGGGCGCGCCAGCATTAAGGCTGGCTTAATTCTGCCCGGCGACAATGATGGCTCCGATGTGGCGGCTTGCTTTTCCCTCGGCCCGCTCGCCACTTCGTCATCATCCACAAGAGGCAAGCCCATGAAAAAAATATTCCTCGCACTGCTGCTGGCGATCACTTCGCTCTCCCTCATCATGTCGCCCGCCGAGGCCAAGCGCCTGGGTGGCGGTGGTTCCTTCGGCAAGCAATCCTCCAATTACTCACGTCAGGCGGCTCCCTCTGCGCCGTCTTCGCCGTCCTATAGCCAGCCTTCCCGTCCTGCCGCACCGGCCGCCGCACCGCAAAGCGCTCCCATGCCCAAGCCCGCCAGCCCCTGGCGCAATGTGCTGGGCGGTGCCCTGCTGGGCTTCGGCCTCGGTGCGCTGATGTCGCACTTCGGGATCGGTGGCGCGCTCGGCGGCATGCTGGGTTCGCTGCTGACCATTGCGCTGCTGTGCGCGCTGGTGATCTTCCTGATCCGCCTGTTTGCCCGTGGCCGTGAAGCGCAGAACAACAATCCGGCCTATGCCACACCGATGCCGGGCGTGAGCCCCATCGGCAGCGCGGCTGGTGCCACACCGGAAATCGGCTCCGGCCTGCGCGACGTCAATCCGCCGCCGGCGGTCCCGCACGCGGCACCGGCAGCACTGCAAGGCAACAGCTACGGTGGTACGGCCCAGCCGGCGCAGATCCAGCAATGGGGCATCCCCGAAGGCTTTGATACTGCCGGATTCGTGCGCAATGCCAAGACCTATTTCATCCGCCTGCAGGCGGCGTGGGATCGCGCCGATGTCAACGACATCCGTGAATTCACCACGCCCGAGATGTTCGCCGAACTGCGCATGCAGCTGACCGAACGTGGCGCCGCGCCCAATGCCACCGATGTCGTGCAGCTCGATGCGCAATTGCTGGGCATCGAGACCATGGCCTTCGATTACCTGGCCACAGTGCGTTTCCAGGGGCTCATCAAGGAAGCGCCGGATGCCTCGGCCGAACCCTTCGCCGAGATCTGGAATCTCTCCAAACCGCTCAACGGCAGCGGCGGCTGGGTGCTGGCGGGTATCCAGCAGGTCTGATGCAGGCACAAGGCGCGCTGGATCAAGCCAGCCGCAGTGCCTGAACCTTGCCAGTGCGCCAAGCTGGTACACTTGAAACCGCCCGGCTTTTGCGGGCGGTTTTGTTTTGGCGGAGGGAATTCTTTCTGCTCCGGCGTACTCAACCTGTAGTCCTCCGATCCACTCCGATTCTGGAATCCATGTCCGTGCTGCCCGATCCGTCCACTCTTGTCTCCGGCCTCGACCCGATGAAACCTGCCGCTGCGGTGATCAATCACCTGCTGGCCCAGGAACCGTGGGCGCGCGACACCCTCATGGCCCACGCCGGCAAGGTCGCCTGCATCGATACCGGCGTCATGCAATTGCGCCTGAAGGTGACCGGCGATGGCTACCTGCAGGAGGTGCCGGCCGATGCGCTGGCCAATGTCACCATCCGCCTGAAGCTGTCCGACCTGCCGCTGATTGCCGCCAACCGCGAGCGCGCCGTCTCTTACGTCAAGCTGGAGGGCGATGCCGATTTCGCCAATGCGATTTCGCAACTGAGCCAGAAGCTGCGCTGGGATGCCGAGGATGATCTCTCCCGCGTGGTCGGCGATGTTGCTGCGACCCGTATCGTCTCCGGCGCGCGTGGCCTGTTTGATGCCGCCCGCACCACCCAGCGCAAGCTGACCGAAAACCTTGCCGAGTATTTCCTGGAAGAACAACCGATGCTGATCCGCCCCCGCCAGTTGCAGGATTTTTCTGCCGACGTCGTGCGCCTGCGCGATGACCTGGAACGCCTGTCCAAACGCATCGAGAAACTGGAGCGTCGTTAAATGCTGCTGCGTTCCATGCGTTTGCTCAAGATCATCCGTGTCGCCATTCTCTACGGCCTGGATGAAATCATCGCCTCCGAATTCGCGCCGCCGCGCATCGCCCGCATCATCAACCGCATCTTCTTCTGGCGCGACCTGACTGCGCCGCGCGGTGAGCGCCTGCGTCGTGCGCTGGAGGATCTCGGTCCCATCTTCATCAAGTTCGGCCAGGTGCTTTCGACCCGGCGCGACCTGATGCCGCCCGATATCGCCAATGAACTGACGCTGCTGCAGGACCGTGTGCCGCCCTTCGAATCGGAACTGGCGGTCAAGCAGATCGAAAAGTCCTTGGGCGCGCATCCGGACCAGCTCTTCGCCAGCTTCGAACGCACCCCGGTGGCCTCGGCCTCGATTGCGCAGGTCCACTTCGCCACCCTGAAGGATGGCAAGGAGGTGGCCGTCAAGGTGCTGCGTCCCGGCATGCGCGACATCATCGATCACGACATCGGCCTGATGCATGTGGCTGCCGACTGGCTGGAACGCCTGTGGGCCGATGGACGTCGCTTGAAGGCCAAGGAAGTCGTGGGCGAGTTCGACAAGTACCTGCACGACGAGCTGGACCTCATGCGCGAAGCGGCCAATGCCAGCCAGCTGCGCCGCAACTTCGCCGAGTCCACGCTGCTGATGGTGCCGGAGATGTATTGGGATTATTGTTCATCCTCGGTCATCGTGATGGAGCGCATGTACGGCATCCCGATCTCGCAGACCGAGCGCCTGCGCGCCGAAGGGGTCGACCTGTCCAAGCTCTCGCGCGATGGCGTGGAGATTTTCTTCACCCAGGTGTTTCGCGATGGCTTCTTCCACGCCGACATGCACCCCGGCAACATCCTGGTGTCGGTGGCCCCGGAAACCTTCGGCCGCTACATCGCGCTGGACTTCGGCATCGTTGGCACGCTCAACGATTACGACAAGGATTACCTGTCGCAGAATTTCCTGGCCTTCTTCCGCCGCGACTACAAGCGCGTAGCCGAGGCCCACATCGAATCCGGATGGGCGCCCAAGGAAACCCGCGTCGATGAACTCGAAGCGGCCGTGCGTGCCTGCTGCGAACCGATCTTCGACCGACCGTTGAAGGACATCTCCTTCGGCCAGGTGCTGCTGCGCCTGTTCCAGACCTCGCGCCGTTTCAACGTGGAAGTGCAGCCGCAGCTGGTGTTGCTGCAGAAGACCCTGCTCAACGTCGAAGGCCTGGGCCGCCAGCTTGATCCGGACCTGGATCTGTGGAAGACCGCCAAGCCCTATCTCGAACGCTGGATGAGCGAGCAGATCGGCTGGCGCGGTTTCGTCGAACAGCTGAAGGTGGAAGTGCCGCGTTACAGCCGCCTGCTGCCGGAACTGCCGCGCCTGGCGCATCAGGCGCTGACGCGCTATACCGACGGTGAGAGCCAGCCGCAGAACACCGAGCTGATCCGCAAGCTGCTGGCCGAGCAGCGGCGCACCAACATGCTGCTGGGCGTGATCGTTTATTTCGGGGGCGGGCTCATCGGCGGCATCATCGTGATACAGGTGCTGATGCACTTCCTGAAGTTCTATTGATGTAAATGATTTAAATCATTTAGATGATTTAGATGATTTGGATGATTTGGATGATTTAGATAGTTTGGTTAATTTGGTAACTATCTAAAACTGTCTTCAGCAAGCGCCGGCCTATGCCGGCGTTTCGCATGGTTCAACCCGAAACAACAGAGGCCAAGAACACCGTGGGAACCAACGACAACAGCCTGTCCGATGCACGCGTGCGCATGTTGCCTTACATCGTGGCGGCGACTTTCTTCATGGAGTATCTCGATACCACCATCATCGCCACGGCCTTGCCGCAGATGGCGCAGTCCTTCGGTGTCGGGCCCAATGAATTGAGCCTGGGCATGACGGCCTACATGCTGACGCTGGCCGTCTTCATTCCCATCAGCGGCTGGGTGGCCGACCGCTTCGGTTCGCGCACGGTGTTCGGCATCGCCATTGCCATCTTCACGCTGGCTTCCGTTTTGTGTGGCTATTCGCAGAACGTGTGGGAGTTCACCGCAGCGCGGGTGCTGCAAGGCCTGGGTGGCGCAATGATGGTACCGGTCGGGCGCATGATCGTGGTGCGCAGTACCGGCAAGGACAGACTGATGAAAGCCATTGCCACCATCACCTGGCCGGCCATCGTGGCCCCGGTGGTGGGGCCGTCCATCGGCGGTTTCATCACCACGTACGCATCATGGCATTGGATCTTCTTGATGAACGTACCGTTCGGGTTTGCGGCGTTCATTGCCGTCATGCGCGTGGTGCGCAATGAACACGGCCACAGCAAGCGGCCGCTGGACGTGATCGGTTTCCTGCTCTCGGGCGCGGCGCTGACTTCGCTGCTGTATGGCACCGAGATCGCCAGCCATATGGAATCCAATATCAAGGTGGCACTCGGCTTCGTGGCCTTGGGCGTAGTGCTGGGGTACTGCGCGTGGCGGCACATGCAGCGCATCGAACATCCGCTGCTGGATTTTTCCAACCTGCGCATTCCGACCTATTCGGTGACGGTGCTGACCGGTTCGCTCACGCGTATTGGCGTGGATGCAGTGCCTTACCTGATGCCGCTGATGTTCCAGATCGGTTTCGGCCTGACGGCGTTCCAGTCGGGGTTGCTGCTGTTGGCAACCGCCCTCGGCAATCTCGGCATGAAGGCGTTCACCACGCGCGTCCTGCAGCGTTTCGGTTTTCGTAGCGTGGCGGTCAACAATGCGGCCATCGCCGGTTGCCTCATCATCGCCTGCGGCCTGCTCACGCCGGGCACGCCGCTGCCGGTGATCCTGGGGGTGATCTTCTGCTACGGGCTGTCGCGTTCGATGCAGTTCTCGACCCTGGCCACGCTGGCTTATGCGGATATCAGCGATGCCCGCAAATCCTCGGCCAGCACGCTCTGGAGCGTGGCGCAGCAGATGACCATCGGCATGGGCATCGCCTTCGGTGCGCTGGCCTTGCGTATCGCGGCGGCGATCCGGGGCGAGCAGATCGATGCCACCGGCGCGCATTTCACGCTGGGCGATTTCCAGTGGGCTTTTGCGATGGCTGGCGTGGTGACGTTAATTTCGGTCATCGGCTATCGCGGCCTGGCGCGGGACGCCGGCAGCAATATCGGTGGCGGGATGCGCGCCGCGCAAGGCAAGCGCTGAACTTCTCGGACGTGTATTCAGCGGTGCGCCGAAAAGCGCTCCGCCAGCCGCTCGCGGCGGAAGTGCTCGACCACGAAATCGACGAATACCCGCGTCTTGGCCGGCAGCAGCCGCGCCGCGGTGAAGTAGAGCGAGAGCATGCCGGTATCCACGTACCAGTCCGGCAGCACTCGCACCAGCGTGCCGCGATCCAGATAGAGCAGGGCATGCGGCATCGACACCAGCGTGATACCCAGTCCCGCTTCGGCCACCTCGCAAGCCGCATTGGCATCGCTCATGGTCATGCGTTGCTGCAGCGTGACCGGTGCCTGCTGGCCGTCGTGGTCGCGTAGAGAGAAGGGCCGTACGCGCCCGGTCTGGGGCGAGCGGATCAGGATGCCCGCATGCTCGGCCAGGTCGGCCGGCGAGCGCAAGGCCGGGTGCGCCTCCAGATAGGCGGGCGAAGCCAGCAGCACCCGATGCGCCGGGGCCAGCTCGCGCGCCACCACGCCGGGCGACAGCTCGGTGCCGCCGGCGATGGCGGCATCAAAGCCCTCGGTGATGAGGTCCACGGAGCGGTTCTCGAAATGCCAGTCCGGCTGGATGCCCGGATAGCGCCCCAGGAATTCTCCCAACAAGGGCACGATGTATTGCCGCCCGAATCCTGTCCCCATGCTGACCTTGAGCGTGCCGGCCGGCTGTCCGCCAGCGCTGGCGAGATTGGCCACGGCGCTGCGGATGGCTTGCAGGCCGCCGCCCACTTCCTGCAGGAAGCGTTCGCCCGCTTCGGTCAGCGAGAGCTTGCGGGTGCTGCGGTGAAACAGGCGCACGCCCAGCGAAGTTTCCAGCCGTGCCACGTTCTTGCCCACGGCCGCCGACGTCAGGCCGAGCTGGCGTGCCGCCGCCGAAAAGCTGCCGGCGTGGGCCGCAGCGACGAAGCATTCGATGCTGGTCATGGTTTCCATCGCTCGATTCTAAACCATTGGTTTAAAAAGAAGATAGGGATTGCCAGCTAGTCGCCGCATAATCAAACGCCGATACTTGCTTCAACCCGGACGCACACAGCAGCACGCCGCTGCGGGCCGACGGGGCCAACCCATCACTTTCAAGGAGCAAGATCATGAACAAGCAAATCCAGAACGCCGCCGCATCCCCATCCGCATCCACCCTGGCCTCCAAGGTGGCCTTCGTGCAAGGCGGTTCGCGCGGCATCGGCGCGGCCATCGTGCAGCGCCTGGCCGCCGAAGGCGCCACCGTCGCCTTCACCTACGTCACTTCGCCGGACAAGGCGCAAGCCCTGGTCTCCCGCGTGGAAGCCGCCGGTGGCCGCGCCCTGGCGATCCAGGCCGACAGCGCCGATGCAGCCGCCCTGCAGCAAGCCGTCCGCCTGGCCGCAGAGACCTTCGGCCGGCTCGATATCCTGGTGAACAATGCGGGCGTGCTGGCCATGGGCCCCATCGATGAGTTCAAGCTGGAGGATCTGGATCGCACCCTGGCCGTGAATGTGCGCAGCGTGGTCGTGGCGACCCAGGCCGCCGTGCGCTACATGGGCGAAGGTGGCCGCGTCATCAGCATCGGCAGCACCAATGCCGACCGCATCCCCTTTGCCGGCGGTGCCGTGTATGCCATGAGCAAGTCGGCGCTGGTCGGCCTGACCAAGGGGCTGGCCCGCGACCTTGGTGCGCGTGGCATCACCGTCAACAACGTCCAGCCCGGTCCGGTCGATACCGACATGAACCCGGCCAACAGCGACTTCGCCACTTCCCTGACTGGCCTGATGGCACTGCCCCGCTATGGCAAGGCTGAAGAAATCGCCAGTTTCGTGGCCTATCTCGCAGGTCCGGAAGCGGGCTACATCACCGGTGCCAACCTGATGATCGATGGCGGTTTCTCGGCTTGATCGCTGCTCAGTCCGTCACTCTCAGGACGAAAAAAAACCTCGCACCGGTCTGCACCGGGCGAGGTTTTTTCGTGAGAAGGGGAATCAGGCGAACAGGCGAGCCAATTCTACGCCCGGCTCCGGGGCACGCATGAAGGCTTCACCGACCAGGAAGGCATGCACGTCGGCATCGCGCATGCGCTTGACATCGTCCGGGGTGGCGATCGCCGATTCGGTGACCACCAGCTTTTCCGGGGGGATGCGCGGCAACAGGTTCAGGGTGGTGTCTAGCGTGGTCTCGAAGGTGCGCAGGTTGCGGTTGTTGATGCCCAACAGGCGGGTCTTCAGCTTGAGGGCCGCGTCCAGTTCAGCCTGATCGTGGACTTCCACCAGCACGCTCATGCCCAGCTCATGGGCGCAGGCTTCCATGTCGGCCATCAGGCCGTGGTCCAGCGCGGCCACGATCAGCAGGATGGCGTCCGCGCCCCAGGAGCGCGCTTGATAGATCTGGTAATGATCCATCATGAAATCCTTGCGCAGTACCGGCAGGGCACACGCGGCGCGCGCCTGCCTGAGGTAGTCCGGCGAGCCCTGGAAGAATTGTTCATCGGTCAGTACCGACAGGCAGGCCGCGCCATGTTCGGCATAGCTCACCGCGATCTCGGCCGGCTTGAAGTCGGGACGGATCACGCCCTTGGAAGGCGAGGCTTTCTTGACTTCGGCAATCACGCCGGCCTGGCCGTTGGCGATCTTGCCGCGCAGGCTCTCTTCGAAATTGCGCAGTTCCGAGCGCAATTCGCTATCGGTTTCCACATCGCGGCGCAGGCTGGCGAGGTCGCGCTGCTGCTTGGCGATGCGGACTTCCTCGGCCTTGACGTCGAGGATCTTGTTGAGGATGTCGGACATGGGGCTCCTGTCAGGGGTCTGAGTTGAGGGGCGGAGATCAGTGCTTGCCGCCGAGCTGGCGGGTCACCTGGACGAACTGGTCCAGCTTGGCACGCGCCGCACCGGAAGCGATGGTGGCACGCGCCGTCTGCAGGCCCTCGGCGATCGAGGGCGCAACGCCGGCCGCATAGAGCGCGGTGGCGGCATTGATGACTACGATGTCGTGCACCGGACCGGGTTCCCCACGCAGGGCTTCGAAGATTTTCTCCTTGGACTCGGTAGCATTGCCGACCTGCAAGTTGCGGCTGGCAAACATGGACAGGCCGAAATCTTCCGGATGGATCTCGTATTCGCGGATCTCGCCGTTGACCAGCTCGCCCACCATGGTGGCACCGCCCAGCGTGACCTCATCCAGATTGTCTCGGCCCCAGACCACGATGGCGTGCTGCGCGCCCAGGCGTTGCAGCACGCGCACCTGGATGCCGACCAGGTCGGCATGGAACACACCCATGAGGATGTTGGGAGCCCCGGCCGGATTGGTGAGCGGACCGAGGATGTTGAAGATGGTGCGCACGCCCAGCTCCTTGCGCACCGGCGCCGCATGCTTCATGGCGGCGTGGTGGTTGGGGGCGAACATGAAGCCGATGCCGGTCTGGGCGATCGATTGCGCCACTTGTTCGGGTTGCAGGTTGATGTCTGCGCCCAGGGCTTCAAGCACGTCGGCGCTGCCCGAGGAGGAGGAGACACTGCGTCCGCCATGCTTGGCCACGCGCGCACCGGCGGCCGCCGCTACGAACATGGAGGCGGTGGAAATGTTGAAGGTGTGCGCGCCATCGCCGCCGGTGCCGACGATGTCGAGCAGGCGGGAGGTGTCGGCCATCGGCACCTTGGTGGCGAATTCGCGCATGACCTGGGCCGCGGCGGCGATCTCGCCGATGCTTTCTTTTTTCACGCGCAGGCCCATGGTGAGGGCCGCGATCATCACTGGCGACATCTCGCCGCTCATGATCTGGCGGAACAGCGTCAGCATTTCATCGTGGAAGATTTCGCGATGCTCGATACAGCGCAGCAGCGCTTCTTGGGGAGTGATGGGCATGTCTTGTCTCGATTTGTCTAATGGTCTCAGCCGTGGGCGCTGCCGGTCAGGAAGTTCTTGAGCAGGGCGTGGCCGTGCTCGGAGAGGATGGACTCGGGGTGGAACTGCACGCCTTGCAGGTCGAACTCCTTGTGACGCACGCCCATGATCTCGCCATCATCGGTCCAGGCGGTCACTTCCAGGCAATCCGGCAGGGTGGCGCGTTCGATGGCCAGCGAGTGGTAGCGGATCACGGTGTAGGGAGTGGGCAGGTCCTTGAAGACGCCCACGCCGGTGTGCGCGATCTTGGACGTCTTGCCATGCATGACCTGCTTGGCGCGGATGATGTTGCCGCCGAAGGCTTCACCGATGGCCTGGTGGCCGAGGCAGACGCCGAGGATGGGCAGCTTGCCGGAAAATTCCTTGAGCAGGTCCACGCAGATGCCGGCTTCCTTGGGGCTGCAGGGGCCGGGGGAGAGGCAGATGCGTTCGGGGTTGAGCTTCTTGATGTCATCCAGCGTGATCTCGTCATTGCGGATGGTCAGCACCTCTTCGCCCAGCTCGCCGAAGTATTGCACCAGGTTGTAGGTGAAGGAGTCGTAGTTGTCGATCATCAGCAGCATTTAGATTTCTCCGTCCAGGCCATCTTGCACTTGTTCAGCAGCGCGCAATACGGCACGCGCCTTGTTTTCGGTTTCTTCCCATTCCATTTCCGGCACCGAGTCGGCCACGATGCCGGCGGCCGCCTGCACGTACAGCGTGCCGTCCTTGATGACGCCGGTACGGATCGCAATGGCCACGTCCATCTCGCCGCCGAAGGAGAGATAGCCGCAGGCGCCGCCGTAGATGCCGCGCTTGGTCGGTTCCAGTTCGTCGATGATTTCCATGGCGCGCACCTTGGGGGCGCCCGAGAGGGTGCCGGCCGGGAAGGTGGCCTTGAGCACATCCAGGTTGGACATGCCGGGTTTGAGGATGCCCTCGACGTTGGAGACGATGTGTTGCACGTGGGAATATTTTTCAATCACCATCTGGTCGGTGACCTTGACGCTGCCGGTGGTGGCGATGCGGCCGATGTCGTTGCGGGCCAGGTCGATCAGCATCACGTGTTCAGCGATTTCCTTGGGATCGGCCAGCAGTTCGCGCGCCAGCTGTTCATCGCGCTCGATGGTGGAGCCGCGTGGGCGGGTGCCGGCCAGCGGGCGGATGGTGATCTTCTTCTGGCCTTCGCCGATGGATTCGTTGCGCACCAGGATTTCCGGCGAGGCACCGACGATCTGCATGTCGCCGAAGTTGTAGAAGTACATGTAAGGGGAGGGGTTCAGCGAACGCAGCGCGCGGTACAGCATCAGCGGCGAATCCACATAGGATTTCCTGAGGCGCTGGCCGATCTGCACCTGCATCAGGTCGCCGGCCATCACGTATTCCTTGGCGCGGGCCACGGCCTTGAGGTATTCGTCCTTGGGGAATTCGCGGATCGTTTCGGTACGCACCGAACCGGTGGTCACCGGTGCATCGGCCGGGCGGCGCAGCATGGCGCGCAGGTCGCGCAGGCGCTGGCGGCCACGGGAGAAGGCTTCCGGCTGGGTAGGGTCGGCGTAGACGATCAGGTAGAGCTTGCCGGAGAGGTTGTCGATGACGGCCAGTTCTTCGGTCAGCAGCAGCTGGATGTCGGGCAGGCCCAGCGTATCTTGCGGGGCGCTGTTTTCCAGGCGTTTTTCGATGTAGCGCACGGCGTCGTAGCCGAAGTAGCCGGCCAGGCCGCCGCAGAAGCGCGGCATGCCGGGACGGATGGCGACCTTGAAGCGGGATTGATACTCGGCGATGAATTCCAGCGCATTGCCCTGGGCGGTCTCGATGACCTCGTCATTTTTCAGTACCTCGATCTGCTGGCCGCTGCAGCGAATCTTGGTGGAGGCGGGCAGGCCGATGAAGGAATAGCGCCCGAAGCGCTCACCACCGACCACCGACTCCAGCAGGAAGGTGTTCTTGCCGGTGTTGTGGCTCTGGGCCAGCTTGAGATAGAGCGTCAGCGGGGTTTCCAGGTCGGCGAAGGCTTCGGCGATCAGGGGGATGCGGTTGTAGCCTTCGGCGGCCAGCGATTTGAATTCGAGTTCGGTCATGTGTCACTCCAGACCGCCATTGTAGGGTACGCGGGCCTGGCCGCAGACCGTCGCAACACGCCATGAAGCCATGGACGCGATGCACGCGGATGCAGCAGACAGGTGCGGACTCTCGTCAGCGGTGTCGTTATGAGAATTGCGGGAAATGCGGAGGATGCGGTACCACAACAAACGACCTGGCACGCAGGTGCGGCCAGGTCCAGGCGTCAATTACTGCGCCTGGAATTGCCAGCGTCGCCACAG
This sequence comes from Herbaspirillum huttiense, assembly GCF_004367745.1. Taxonomy (GTDB): domain Bacteria; phylum Pseudomonadota; class Gammaproteobacteria; order Burkholderiales; family Burkholderiaceae_D; genus Herbaspirillum; species Herbaspirillum huttiense. The sequence continues at coordinate 4,473,347 of NZ_CP037993.1, read as the reverse complement.
CCAGGCCTCAGGGGCGGCTGTCGGTTGAGCGGTTCGTTTGTTGTTACGAAACATTGATGTGGGTCGCGATTGGATCTTCGGTCTGTCGACCGGTGAGCTGACGGGTTGTCAGTCCACCGAGATTTGCTGCGCTGCTTCTACAAGCGTCGAAACTATACCATCCGAATCGACGTCGTGTATAGATTCACCGTGATTGTATCCATACGGAACATTCAGGACACGGCAACCGGCCGCGCGGGCGGCCTGGGCATCGTTGCTGGAGTCGCCGATGGCCACGACCTGCGCGGGTTGCAGGGCGAAATCCTCACAGACTTGCAGCAAGGGCATGGGATCGGGCTTCTTCTTCGGGAAGGAATCGCCGCCATAGACGATCTCGAAGAAATCGCGCAGCCCCTTCTTCTGCAGCAGCGGTACGGCGAAGGCCAGCGGCTTGTTGGTCACGCAGGCCAGGCGCAGGCCCTTGGCGCGCAGGGCTTGCAGGCCCTCGACCACGCCCGGGTAGAGCGAGGAATAGTCGCCATTGATGGCCAGGTAGTGCTCCGTGTAGCTGTCCAGCGCCTGCCGGAAGTATTGCGCTGCCTCGTCCTCGGCATAGTCCACGGCGAGCACACGCCGGATCAGGTTCTCGGTCCCCTTGCCGACGAAGTTGACGATGGTTTCCTGGGACAGGGGCGTGAGTCCCAATTCTTCACGCATGCGGTTGACCGCGACGTGGAAGTCAGCGGCCGTATCCAGCATGGTGCCGTCGAGGTCGATGATGGCGGCCTTGATGTTGGTCAGATTCTTCATATGCCCGGTAAACCTCGTTGTTTGTTCGTCTGGCGAAGGGGAGGTGCGATCAGACCTGGGCCAGTTCGGCGCGCATGGCGTCGATGACGGCCTTGTAGTCCGGCTTGCCGAAGATGGCCGAACCGGCCACGAAGGTGTCGGCACCGGCGCGGGCTGCCGCGGCGATGTTCTCGACCTTGATGCCGCCATCGACTTCCAGCAGGATGTCGCGGCCGGATTCATCGATGCGGCGGCGCACTTCGGCGATCTTTTTCAGGGCTTCCGGAATGAAGGACTGGCCGCCGAAACCGGGGTTCACCGACATGATCAGGACCATGTCCAGCTTGTCCATGACGTGATCCAGGTAATGCAGCGGCGTGCCGGGGTTGAATACCAGGCCGGCCTTGCAGCCGTTGTCGCGGATCAGTTGCAGGGAGCGGTCGATGTGCTCCGAGGCTTCCGGGTGGAAGGTGATGAGGTTGGCACCGGCCTTGGCGAAATCGGGGATGATGCGGTCCACCGGCTTGACCATCAGGTGCACGTCGATCGGCACTTGCACGTGCGGGCGGATGGCTTCGCACACCAGCGGGCCGATGGTCAGGTTGGGGACATAATGGTTGTCCATCACGTCGAAGTGAATGAAATCGGCACCGGCGGCGACGACATTGCGCACTTCTTCACCCAGGCGGGCGAAATCGGCGGACAGGATGCTGGGGGCGATACGGTAGGTCGGCATGGCTGTAAACAAAGGATGGCTGAATCGACATTGGCCGTCGGGCGCAGGCGCGAAGGCGGCAAAACCGCTATTCTACCTTGCTGCAGCTCGCAGGCCCGGCCGATGCGCCGTCAGGCCTGCCTGCGGCGGTCCTGCGGAACGCATCGGCTTGCGCTGCTTGCTGAATTCGTGTGCAATCCGGGGTGGCCGCGCGGGCAAGACCGATTGCAAATCGCCGGCGCGGCGGCAGTCCCCTTCACAACACAGGAAATTCCATGGCAGCGTATGAGTTCACGGTGACGGTCAAGACCCAGTACCTGGAGGAACAATCCGATCCATCGCGTTCGCATTACGTGTTCGCCTATGCGATCACCATCGTCAATACCGGCACGGTCCCTGCCCAGTTGATCTCGCGCCACTGGGTCATCACCGACGCCAACAACCACGCGCAGGAAGTGCGCGGCCTGGGCGTGGTCGGGCATCAGCCCTTCCTGCAGCCCGGTGAGCAGTTCGAGTACACCAGCGGTACCTCGCTCGGGACCCCCCAGGGCAGCATGCATGGTGAATATTTCTGCGTGGCCGAGGATGGCGAGCAATTCGACGTGCGCATCCCCGAGTTCGTGCTTTCACTGCCGCGCACCTTGCACTGAATTTTTCTTCCTGAGGCGGGGCGACGGATTTTTCAGCGCGGGTCGCTGTCTGTCGTCTCTCGCGCTGGCTGCTGTTTCTTTTCCTGCGCTTCTTTCTGCCTGGCGCTGACGGGCCGGCCATTGTGTTCCTTGCGTCCCGAGAACATGGTCCACCAGACGATGAAGACCAGCACGAAGAAGGCGGCACTGGCCTCCAGGATCAACCACAACATGAATTTGTCTCCAATGTCATTGAATCGTTTTGCCAAGCTGTCGGCGCTGCGGCGTCTTAGTGTACCTGCGATGGCGGTCTCGGTCGCTGTCCTGCTGGCGGCCTGCCAGACTACGCCGCTGACCACGCCGGCTCCGAGCCAGCCGTCGCCCAAGCCAGTGGCCCAGCCGGGCCCGGCCATGCGCGCCACCACCTTCTCTCAGCTCCCGGGCTGGAACAATGACGACCTGCGCGAAGCCTGGCCAGCGCTGCAGTCTTCCTGCTCGGTCATGATTCGCAAGCCCGAGTGGCGCGCCGCCTGTGGCGCGGCGCAGCAGGTCAATGCCAATGACCTGGGCTTCCTGCGCCAGTATTTCGAGACTTATTTCACGCCGTATCAGCTGTTCAATCCCGATGGCACCGACACCGGGCTGGTGACCGGCTACTACGAGCCCCTGCTGCGCGGTTCGCGCCGCCGCGCAGGGCCCTATCAGACACCGCTGTACCAGGCGCCGGACGACCTGCTGACCATCGACATGGCCAGCGTCTATCCCGAACTGAAGAACCTGCGCCTGCGCGGCAAGGTGGTCGGACGCAAGGTGGTGCCGTATCCGACGCGCGCCGAGTTGATGCAGGGCAATAGCCTGTCCGGCAAGGAAATCGTCTGGGTGGATGATCCGGTGGAGGCCTTCTTCCTGCAGGTGCAGGGCTCGGGCCGCGTGTATCTGCCGGAGTCGCGCGAGACCATTCGCCTGGCCTATGCGGACCAGAATGGCCGTCCCTACAAGTCGATCGGACGCTATCTGGTGGACAAGGGGGAGATGGAGCTGTCCCAGGCATCCGCCCAGAACATCAAGGCCTGGGTGCAGGCCAATCCGGCGCGCAAGGAAGAGTTGCTCAATGCCAATCCCAGCTATGTCTTCTTCAAGGAAGAAAAGCTGCCGGATCCTTCCAAGGGACCCAAGGGGGCGCAAGGCATTCCGCTGACCCCGCAGCGTTCCATCGCCATCGACCCGCAGCATGTGCCGCTGGGGGCACCGGTGTTCCTGGCGACCACGCTGCCCAATAGCGACCGGCCGCTGCAGCGGCTGGTGGTGGCGCAGGATACGGGCGGTGCCATTCGTGGCGTGGTGCGGGCCGACTATTTCTGGGGCTTTGGCGATGAAGCCGAGGATCGCGCCGGGGCCATGAAGCAGCGCGGCATGATGTGGGTGCTGCTGCCCAAGGGGATGACGCCGCCGGGTGGCAACTGAATTTCGGTGAATTCCTTGCGGCAATGAAAAAGCCTGATCCTGTCGAGGGATCAGGCTTTTTTGCCGATTGAGGAGCTTATCTACAAGAATCAGCGCAGTACCAGCACCGGGATGGTCGAATGCGTCAGCACCTTCTGCGTCTTGCTGCCCAGGAAGATGCGCGAGAGGCCGCTGCGCCCGTGGGAGGCCATGAAGATGGCGTCGCAGCCGTGCAACGTCGCCGCCTTGATGATTTCTTCATCGGGATTGAAGGACATCACGATCTCCGTCTGGCAGGGTACGCCGGCGGCGGCCGCAGCATCTGCGATCTTCTTGATGTGCTGATTGGCCAGGGTTTTGACGTTTTCTTCATAAAGGGCGGGATCGATCGCCATCGAGCTCTCGGCCAGCGGCGAGAAGGGGTAGGGTTCGGCCACCGAGATGCCGACGATGCTTGCGCCGCTGTTTTTGGCGTAGTCGATGGCCGTCGCGATGGCCTTGTCCGAGCGTTCGGAGCCGTCCGTGGGGACCAGGATATTCTTGAACATGTTCGCCTCCTTATATAGGGATAGGGTATGCGCCGCTGCGCACAGGGAATGACTCCAATATAGTCCCGTGGTGCCTTGCCCGCATGAAATTCTTGGCAGTCATTGCGCCAGGTCGGACTGGTGCATTATTTTTGGCTTATTCTTGCGGTTCGCCGTGCCGGTTGCTGCCACGCCCGGGCGGATTGCCGATTCATTCATAAGAAGGAGACCCACTATGAGCTATGAAAACATCCTGGTCGAGACCCATGACAAGGTCGGCCTGATCCGCCTGAACCGTCCCAAGGCGCTCAATGCCTTGAGCGACGATCTGATGAGCGAGCTGGGAACGGCATTATTGGCCTTCGATGCTCAGGAAGAGATCGGCTGCATCATCGTCACCGGCAGTGAGAAGGCCTTCGCGGCGGGGGCTGATATCAGTGTGATGGCCGGGTTTGATTATATGGATGTCTTCAATGGGGAATTCATCACACGCAACTGGGAGACCCTGCGTCGCATCCGCAAGCCGGTGATTGCCGCAGTGGCGGGCTATGCGCTGGGCGGTGGCTGTGAGCTGGCGATGATGTGCGATTTCATCATCGCGGCCGACAATGCGAAGTTCGGGCAACCCGAGATCAAGCTGGGCATCATCCCGGGCGCTGGCGGTACGCAGCGCCTGCCGCGTGCGGTCTCCAAGTCCAAGGCCATGGACCTGGCGCTGACGGCCCGCATGATGGATGCACAGGAGGCTGAGCGTGCCGGGCTGGTGTCGCGCATCGTGCCGGCGGAGAAGCTGATGGAAGAAGCCATGGCGGCTGCGGTGACCATTACCGAGATGCCGCGCCAGGTGGCGATGATGGTGAAGGATTCGGTCAATCGTGCCTACGAGACCACCTTGTCCGAGGGGATGAAGTATGAGCGCGCGCTCTTTTATAGCTGCTTCGCTACCGAGGACCAGAAGGAGGGCATGAAGGCCTTCCTGGAAAAGCGGCCGGCGGTGTTCAAGAACGCCTGATCATTTCTCTTTCCATGGAGAAGAAAGGGTCGCCCGTCAGGGCGGCCCTTTTTTCTGAATGATTTACTATTTATTCATATCCAGCGGAAATCGCTGCCAGTCAGGGTTTTGCGGGAATTTGGCGTTGATGGCGAAGCACTGCACTTGTATTATTTTCGAGATTTTTTCGAAAGTGCTTGCGCGGCATGTAGTGGGTTGCTATAGTTCGCCCCCTGCTGACGCGGCACACGAAGTGAAGTTGAAAAACAGAGCGACGGATGTCGGCGAAGCAAGGAGTAGTGACGCAGGGTGTAAGGCGTTTTAAATGGAAGTAGTCGAGCGGTAGCAAAAGCGAAGACGAAAAGATTTAAAACGAATCGCAAAAAAGTAGTTGACGCGATAAACAAACTGCTACATAATCTCGTTTCTCTGCTGCTGACGAACAAAACGATTCGCAGCGATGCAAACAGCGCCAAGCTCATTTGCGACAGACAGATCTTTAAAAATTAACAGCCGATAAGCGTGGGCGTTTAATGAAGTGCGACAGAACTTCGGTTCTGGAAACTTTAAATATTAAATGCTCACAAGAAATATAGGTAAGTTCGCAAGAAATTACCTGTCAGTATTTTGAGAGAGCGATGCCCTTCGGGGTAGCCAGAAATGGCACAAAACAGAGATTAAACTAAAGAGTTTGATCCTGGCTCAGATTGAACGCTGGCGGCATGCCTTACACATGCAAGTCGAACGGCAGCATAGGAGCTTGCTCCTGATGGCGAGTGGCGAACGGGTGAGTAATATATCGGAACGTGCCCTAGAGTGGGGGATAACTAGTCGAAAGACTAGCTAATACCGCATACGATCTACGGATGAAAGTGGGGGATCGCAAGACCTCATGCTCCTGGAGCGGCCGATATCTGATTAGCTAGTTGGTGGGGTAAAAGCCTACCAAGGCAACGATCAGTAGCTGGTCTGAGAGGACGACCAGCCACACTGGGACTGAGACACGGCCCAGACTCCTACGGGAGGCAGCAGTGGGGAATTTTGGACAATGGGGGCAACCCTGATCCAGCAATGCCGCGTGAGTGAAGAAGGCCTTCGGGTTGTAAAGCTCTTTTGTCAGGGAAGAAACGGTAGTAGCTAATATCTACTACTAATGACGGTACCTGAAGAATAAGCACCGGCTAACTACGTGCCAGCAGCCGCGGTAATACGTAGGGTGCAAGCGTTAATCGGAATTACTGGGCGTAAAGCGTGCGCAGGCGGTTGTGTAAGTCAGATGTGAAATCCCCGGGCTCAACCTGGGAATTGCATTTGAGACTGCACGGCTAGAGTGTGTCAGAGGGGGGTAGAATTCCACGTGTAGCAGTGAAATGCGTAGATATGTGGAGGAATACCGATGGCGAAGGCAGCCCCCTGGGATAACACTGACGCTCATGCACGAAAGCGTGGGGAGCAAACAGGATTAGATACCCTGGTAGTCCACGCCCTAAACGATGTCTACTAGTTGTCGGGTCTTAATTGACTTGGTAACGCAGCTAACGCGTGAAGTAGACCGCCTGGGGAGTACGGTCGCAAGATTAAAACTCAAAGGAATTGACGGGGACCCGCACAAGCGGTGGATGATGTGGATTAATTCGATGCAACGCGAAAAACCTTACCTACCCTTGACATGGATGGAATCCCGAAGAGATTTGGGAGTGCTCGAAAGAGAACCATCACACAGGTGCTGCATGGCTGTCGTCAGCTCGTGTCGTGAGATGTTGGGTTAAGTCCCGCAACGAGCGCAACCCTTGTCATTAGTTGCTACGAAAGGGCACTCTAATGAGACTGCCGGTGACAAACCGGAGGAAGGTGGGGATGACGTCAAGTCCTCATGGCCCTTATGGGTAGGGCTTCACACGTCATACAATGGTACATACAGAGGGCCGCCAACCCGCGAGGGGGAGCTAATCCCAGAAAGTGTATCGTAGTCCGGATTGGAGTCTGCAACTCGACTCCATGAAGTTGGAATCGCTAGTAATCGCGGATCAGCATGTCGCGGTGAATACGTTCCCGGGTCTTGTACACACCGCCCGTCACACCATGGGAGCGGGTTTTACCAGAAGTGGGTAGCCTAACCGTAAGGAGGGCGCTCACCACGGTAGGATTCGTGACTGGGGTGAAGTCGTAACAAGGTAGCCGTATCGGAAGGTGCGGCTGGATCACCTCCTTTCTAGAGTGCGCACGAAGTTAAGCGTCCACACTTATCGGCTGTAAATCAAGAACAGTTATTTGGTGAAGCACGGTCCGTGACACAAGTCACTGACTGGCTACTGATACTGATCCAAGCGGGTCTGTAGCTCAGCTGGTTAGAGCACCGTGTTGATAACGCGGGGGTCGTTGGTTCGAGCCCAACCAGACCCACCAAAGTTTCGGGGGTTTAGCTCAGCTGGGAGAGCACCTGCTTTGCAAGCAGGGGGTCGTCGGTTCGATCCCGTCAACCTCCACCAAGAAATGTCAAACCTAAGTCAGCGTCGCAAAACGCAAGACGTAGTGATTTAGGTTTGATCTTTTATGATCAATGGCTGTTTTTGTTCTTTAACAATCTGGAAGAAGTAAAGATTCATTTGATGATGAATGCCAGGACTGCGGTCCTTGTATGAATCAAAAAAATGGGTGTGATTGTATCAATCAAAGTATTACGAAGTGATCTTAGCAATTAGAAGACTTACTTTGGAATACGGCAAACGCTAAAACTCAACGCTTCATATAACGCTCTTGCAAAAGAGGCTAACGTTATAGGAACAAGCGAATAAGTGCACATGGTGGATGCCTTGGCGATTACAGGCGATGAAGGACGTAGTAGCTTGCGATAAGCTGCGGGGAGCTGGCAAACAAGCTTTGATCCGCAGATTTCCGAATGGGGAAACCCGGCCGTAAGGTCATCGTTATCTGAATACATAGGGTAACGAAGCGAACGTGGCGAACTGAAACATCTAAGTAGCTACAGGAAAAGAAATCAACCGAGATTCCCAAAGTAGTGGCGAGCGAAATGGGATCAGCCTGCAAGATTTAGCATCAACGATAGCAAAACGGAATGGAAAGTCCGGCCATAGTGGGTGATAGCCCCGTATGCGAAATCGATGGTGTGGAACTAGGCTTGCGACAAGTAGGGCGGGACACGTGAAATCCTGTCTGAACATGGGGGGACCATCCTCCAAGGCTAAATACTCGTAATCGACCGATAGTGAACCAGTACCGTGAGGGAAAGGCGAAAAGAACCCCGGAAGGGGAGTGAAATAGATCCTGAAACCGTGTGCATACAAACAGTAGGAGCCTCGTAAGGGGTGACTGCGTACCTTTTGTATAATGGGTCAGCGACTTACATTCAGTGGCAAGCTTAACCGAATAGGGAAGGCGTAGAGAAATCGAGTCCGAATAGGGCGTTCAGTCGCTGGGTGTAGACCCGAAACCAAGTGATCTATCCATGGCCAGGTTGAAGGTGCGGTAACACGCACTGGAGGACCGAACCCACTAATGTTGAAAAATTAGGGGATGAGCTGTGGATAGGGGTGAAAGGCTAAACAAACTTGGAAATAGCTGGTTCTCTCCGAAAACTATTTAGGTAGTGCCTCAAGTATCACCATCGGGGGTAGAGCACTGTTATGGCTAGGGGGTCATCGCGACTTACCAAACCATTGCAAACTCCGAATACCGATGAGTGCGAGCTTGGGAGACAGACGCCGGGTGCTAACGTCCGACGTCAAGAGGGAAACAACCCAGACCGCCAGCTAAGGTCCCAAAGATTGGCTAAGTGGAAAACGAAGTGGGAAGGCTAAAACAGTCAGGAGGTTGGCTTAGAAGCAGCCATCCTTTAAAGAAAGCGTAATAGCTCACTGATCGAGTCGTCCTGCGCGGAAGATGTAACGGGGCTAAGCCAGTCACCGAAGCTGCGGATATCCGCAAGGATATGGTAGGAGAGCGTTCTGTAAGCCTGTGAAGGTGTCTTGTAAAGGATGCTGGAGGTATCAGAAGTGCGAATGCTGACATGAGTAGCGATAATGCGGGTGAAAAGCCCGCACGCCGTAAGCCCAAGGTTTCCTGTTCAACGTTCATCGGAGCAGGGTGAGTCGGCCCCTAAGGCGAGGCAGAGATGCGTAGCTGATGGGAAGCAGGTTAATATTCCTGCACCGTCGTTAGATGCGATGGGGGGACGGATCGCGGAAGGTTGTCCGACTGTTGGAATAGTCGGTTTTTGCATCGAAGAAGGCTGTTAGGCAAATCCGGCAGCGTAATTCAAGGGTGTGAGACGAGCGAACTTGTTCGCGAAGCAATCGGAAGTGGTTCCAAGAAAAGCCTCTAAGCTTCAGTCTAACGAGACCGTACCGCAAACCGACACAGGTGGGCGAGATGAGTATTCTAAGGCGCTTGAGAGAACTCGGGAGAAGGAACTCGGCAAATTGGTACCGTAACTTCGGGATAAGGTACGCCCAAGTAGTTTGACTGGCCTGCGCCAGAAGGACAAAAGGGTTGCAATAAAATGGTGGCTGCGACTGTTTAATAAAAACACAGCACTCTGCAAACACGAAAGTGGACGTATAGGGTGTGACGCCTGCCCGGTGCTGGAAGATTAAATGATGGGGTGCAAGCTCTTGATTGAAGTCCCAGTAAACGGCGGCCGTAACTATAACGGTCCTAAGGTAGCGAAATTCCTTGTCGGGTAAGTTCCGACCTGCACGAATGGCGTAACGATGGCCACACTGTCTCCTCCCGAGACTCAGCGAAGTTGAAATGTTTGTGATGATGCAATCTACCCGCGGCTAGACGGAAAGACCCCATGAACCTTTACTGTAGCTTTGCATTGGACTTTGAACCAATCTGTGTAGGATAGGTGGGAGGCTTTGAAGCAGGAACGCTAGTTTCTGTGGAGCCGACCTTGAAATACCACCCTGGTTTGTTTGAGGTTCTAACCTTGGTCCGTTATCCGGATCGGGGACAGTGCATGGTAGGCAGTTTGACTGGGGCGGTCTCCTCCCAAAGTGTAACGGAGGAGTTCGAAGGTACGCTAGGTACGGTCGGACATCGTGCTAATAGTGCAATGGCATAAGCGTGCTTAACTGCGAGACTGACAAGTCGAGCAGGTACGAAAGTAGGACATAGTGATCCGGTGGTTCTGTATGGAAGGGCCATCGCTCAACGGATAAAAGGTACTCTGGGGATAACAGGCTGATTCCTCCCAAGAGTTCATATCGACGGGGGAGTTTGGCACCTCGATGTCGGCTCATCACATCCTGGGGCTGTAGCCGGTCCCAAGGGTATGGCTGTTCGCCATTTAAAGTGGTACGTGAGCTGGGTTTAAAACGTCGTGAGACAGTTTGGTCCCTATCTGCCGTGGGCGTTGGAAGTTTGAAGGGGGCTGCTCCTAGTACGAGAGGACCGGAGTGGACGAACCTCTGGTGTATCGGTTGTCACGCCAGTGGCATTGCCGAGTAGCTAAGTTCGGAAGAGATAACCGCTGAAAGCATCTAAGCGGGAAACTCGCCTTGAGATGAGACTTCCCGGGAACTAGATTCCCCTAAAGGGTCGTTCGAGACCAGGACGTTGATAGGTCAGGTGTGGAAGCGCAGTAATGCGTTAAGCTAACTGATACTAATTGCCCGTGCGGCTTGTTCCTATAACATTAGCTCTGTTATAGACAAGTTGAGCATATATTGTGTTTGCCCTAGTGCATCACACCCAAGAATCTACTAAATACTTCTTCCAGTTTGGGTTAGTTGCTGCTCCATCGAGAGCAACTGACTTTACAAGTTATGCCTGATGACTATAGCAAGTTGGTACCACCCCTTCCCATCCCGAACAGGACCGTGAAACGACTTCGCGCCGATGATAGTGCTGCAACCAGTGTGAAAGTAGGTCATCGTCAGGCTTGTTATCCCCAAGAACCCTCGTTACGAAAGTAGCGAGGGTTTTTGCTTTTAAGTATACGTGTGAGACCCTGAAGTATGAATGAGTCTTCACCGAGCTGGCCGGAACAACGGTGACCGCTGAAAAGCGAACCAGGTTGAACCGGAAAGCAAAGAGGCATGAAGCAGTGTGAAGTACGTTTTAAATGGAAGTAGTCAAAGCGGAAGTTAAGCGAGACGAAAAGATTTAAAACGAATCGCAAAAAAGTAGTTGACGCGATAAACAAACTGCTACATAATCTCGTTTCTCTGCTGCTGACGAACAAAACGATTCGCAGCGATGCAAACAGCGCCAGGCGCGTTTGCGGCAGACAAGATCTTTAAAAATTAACAGCCGATAAGCGTGGGCGTTTAATGAAGTGCGACAGAACTTCGGTTCTGGAAACTTTAAATATTAAATGCTCACAAGAAATATAGGTAAGTTCGCAAGAAATTACCTGTCAGTATTTTGAGAGAGCGATGCCCTTCGGGGTAGCCAGAAATGGCACAAAACAGAGATTAAACTAAAGAGTTTGATCCTGGCTCAGATTGAACGCTGGCGGCATGCCTTACACATGCAAGTCGAACGGCAGCATAGGAGCTTGCTCCTGATGGCGAGTGGCGAACGGGTGAGTAATATATCGGAACGTGCCCTAGAGTGGGGGATAACTAGTCGAAAGACTAGCTAATACCGCATACGATCTACGGATGAAAGTGGGGGATCGCAAGACCTCATGCTCCTGGAGCGGCCGATATCTGATTAGCTAGTTGGTGGGGTAAAAGCCTACCAAGGCAACGATCAGTAGCTGGTCTGAGAGGACGACCAGCCACACTGGGACTGAGACACGGCCCAGACTCCTACGGGAGGCAGCAGTGGGGAATTTTGGACAATGGGGGCAACCCTGATCCAGCAATGCCGCGTGAGTGAAGAAGGCCTTCGGGTTGTAAAGCTCTTTTGTCAGGGAAGAAACGGTAGTAGCTAATATCTACTACTAATGACGGTACCTGAAGAATAAGCACCGGCTAACTACGTGCCAGCAGCCGCGGTAATACGTAGGGTGCAAGCGTTAATCGGAATTACTGGGCGTAAAGCGTGCGCAGGCGGTTGTGTAAGTCAGATGTGAAATCCCCGGGCTCAACCTGGGAATTGCATTTGAGACTGCACGGCTAGAGTGTGTCAGAGGGGGGTAGAATTCCACGTGTAGCAGTGAAATGCGTAGATATGTGGAGGAATACCGATGGCGAAGGCAGCCCCCTGGGATAACACTGACGCTCATGCACGAAAGCGTGGGGAGCAAACAGGATTAGATACCCTGGTAGTCCACGCCCTAAACGATGTCTACTAGTTGTCGGGTCTTAATTGACTTGGTAACGCAGCTAACGCGTGAAGTAGACCGCCTGGGGAGTACGGTCGCAAGATTAAAACTCAAAGGAATTGACGGGGACCCGCACAAGCGGTGGATGATGTGGATTAATTCGATGCAACGCGAAAAACCTTACCTACCCTTGACATGGATGGAATCCCGAAGAGATTTGGGAGTGCTCGAAAGAGAACCATCACACAGGTGCTGCATGGCTGTCGTCAGCTCGTGTCGTGAGATGTTGGGTTAAGTCCCGCAACGAGCGCAACCCTTGTCATTAGTTGCTACGAAAGGGCACTCTAATGAGACTGCCGGTGACAAACCGGAGGAAGGTGGGGATGACGTCAAGTCCTCATGGCCCTTATGGGTAGGGCTTCACACGTCATACAATGGTACATACAGAGGGCCGCCAACCCGCGAGGGGGAGCTAATCCCAGAAAGTGTATCGTAGTCCGGATTGGAGTCTGCAACTCGACTCCATGAAGTTGGAATCGCTAGTAATCGCGGATCAGCATGTCGCGGTGAATACGTTCCCGGGTCTTGTACACACCGCCCGTCACACCATGGGAGCGGGTTTTACCAGAAGTGGGTAGCCTAACCGCAAGGAGGGCGCTCACCACGGTAGGATTCGTGACTGGGGTGAAGTCGTAACAAGGTAGCCGTATCGGAAGGTGCGGCTGGATCACCTCCTTTCTAGAGTGCGCACGAAGTTAAGCGTCCACACTTATCGGCTGTAAATCAAGAACAGTTATTTGGTGAAGCACGGTCCGTGACACAGGTCACTGACTGGCTACTGATACTGATCCAAGCGGGTCTGTAGCTCAGCTGGTTAGAGCACCGTGTTGATAACGCGGGGGTCGTTGGTTCGAGCCCAACCAGACCCACCAAAGTTTCGGGGGTTTAGCTCAGCTGGGAGAGCACCTGCTTTGCAAGCAGGGGGTCGTCGGTTCGATCCCGTCAACCTCCACCAAGAAATGTCAAACCTAAGTCAGCGTGTATGACGTAGCGATTTAGGTTTGATCTTTTACGATCAATGGCTGTTTTTGTTCTTTAACAATCTGGAAGAAGTAAAGATTCATTTAAACGATCGCCAGGACTTCGGTTCTTGCGAAAGTAAAAATGGGTGTGATTGTATCAATCAAAGTATTACGAAGTGATCTTAGCAATTAGAAGACTTACTTTGGAATACGGCAAACGCTAAAACTCAACGCTTCATATAACGCTCTTGCAAAAGAGGCTAACGTTATAGGAACAAGCGAATAAGTGCACATGGTGGATGCCTTGGCGATTACAGGCGATGAAGGACGTAGTAGCTTGCGATAAGCTGCGGGGAGCTGGCAAACAAGCTTTGATCCGCAGATTTCCGAATGGGGAAACCCGGCCGTAAGGTCATCGTTATCTGAATACATAGGGTAACGAAGCGAACGTGGCGAACTGAAACATCTAAGTAGCTACAGGAAAAGAAATCAACCGAGATTCCCAAAGTAGTGGCGAGCGAAATGGGATCAGCCTGCAAGATTTAGCATCAACGATAGCAAAACGGAATGGAAAGTCCGGCCATAGTGGGTGATAGCCCCGTATGCGAAATCGATGGTGTGGAACTAGGCTTGCGACAAGTAGGGCGGGACACGTGAAATCCTGTCTGAACATGGGGGGACCATCCTCCAAGGCTAAATACTCGTAATCGACCGATAGTGAACCAGTACCGTGAGGGAAAGGCGAAAAGAACCCCGGAAGGGGAGTGAAATAGATCCTGAAACCGTGTGCATACAAACAGTAGGAGCCTCGTAAGGGGTGACTGCGTACCTTTTGTATAATGGGTCAGCGACTTACATTCAGTGGCAAGCTTAACCGAATAGGGAAGGCGTAGAGAAATCGAGTCCGAATAGGGCGTTCAGTCGCTGGGTGTAGACCCGAAACCAAGTGATCTATCCATGGCCAGGTTGAAGGTGCGGTAACACGCACTGGAGGACCGAACCCACTAATGTTGAAAAATTAGGGGATGAGCTGTGGATAGGGGTGAAAGGCTAAACAAACTTGGAAATAGCTGGTTCTCTCCGAAAACTATTTAGGTAGTGCCTCAAGTATCACCATCGGGGGTAGAGCACTGTTATGGCTAGGGGGTCATCGCGACTTACCAAACCATTGCAAACTCCGAATACCGATGAGTGCGAGCTTGGGAGACAGACGCCGGGTGCTAACGTCCGACGTCAAGAGGGAAACAACCCAGACCGCCAGCTAAGGTCCCAAAGATTGGCTAAGTGGAAAACGAAGTGGGAAGGCTAAAACAGTCAGGAGGTTGGCTTAGAAGCAGCCATCCTTTAAAGAAAGCGTAATAGCTCACTGATCGAGTCGTCCTGCGCGGAAGATGTAACGGGGCTAAGCCAGTCACCGAAGCTGCGGATATCCGTAAGGATATGGTAGGAGAGCGTTCTGTAAGCCTGTGAAGGTGTCTTGTAAAGGATGCTGGAGGTATCAGAAGTGCGAATGCTGACATGAGTAGCGATAATGCGGGTGAAAAGCCCGCACGCCGTAAGCCCAAGGTTTCCTGTTCAACGTTCATCGGAGCAGGGTGAGTCGGCCCCTAAGGCGAGGCAGAGATGCGTAGCTGATGGGAAGCAGGTTAATATTCCTGCACCGTCGTTAGATGCGATGGGGGGACGGATCGCGGAAGGTTGTCCGACTGTTGGAATAGTCGGTTTTTGCATCGAAGAAGGCTGTTAGGCAAATCCGGCAGCGTAATTCAAGGGTGTGAGACGAGCGAACTTGTTCGCGAAGCAATCGGAAGTGGTTCCAAGAAAAGCCTCTAAGCTTCAGTCTAACGAGACCGTACCGCAAACCGACACAGGTGGGCGAGATGAGTATTCTAAGGCGCTTGAGAGAACTCGGGAGAAGGAACTCGGCAAATTGGTACCGTAACTTCGGGATAAGGTACGCCCAAGTAGTTTGACTGGCCTGCGCCAGAAGGACAAAAGGGTTGCAATAAAATGGTGGCTGCGACTGTTTAATAAAAACACAGCACTCTGCAAACACGAAAGTGGACGTATAGGGTGTGACGCCTGCCCGGTGCTGGAAGATTAAATGATGGGGTGCAAGCTCTTGATTGAAGTCCCAGTAAACGGCGGCCGTAACTATAACGGTCCTAAGGTAGCGAAATTCCTTGTCGGGTAAGTTCCGACCTGCACGAATGGCGTAACGATGGCCACACTGTCTCCTCCCGAGACTCAGCGAAGTTGAAATGTTTGTGATGATGCAATCTACCCGCGGCTAGACGGAAAGACCCCATGAACCTTTACTGTAGCTTTGCATTGGACTTTGAACCAATCTGTGTAGGATAGGTGGGAGGCTTTGAAGCAGGAACGCTAGTTTCTGTGGAGCCGACCTTGAAATACCACCCTGGTTTGTTTGAGGTTCTAACCTTGGTCCGTTATCCGGATCGGGGACAGTGCATGGTAGGCAGTTTGACTGGGGCGGTCTCCTCCCAAAGTGTAACGGAGGAGTTCGAAGGTACGCTAGGTACGGTCGGACATCGTGCTAATAGTGCAATGGCATAAGCGTGCTTAACTGCGAGACTGACAAGTCGAGCAGGTACGAAAGTAGGACATAGTGATCCGGTGGTTCTGTATGGAAGGGCCATCGCTCAACGGATAAAAGGTACTCTGGGGATAACAGGCTGATTCCTCCCAAGAGTTCATATCGACGGGGGAGTTTGGCACCTCGATGTCGGCTCATCACATCCTGGGGCTGTAGCCGGTCCCAAGGGTATGGCTGTTCGCCATTTAAAGTGGTACGTGAGCTGGGTTTAAAACGTCGTGAGACAGTTTGGTCCCTATCTGCCGTGGGCGTTGGAAGTTTGAAGGGGGCTGCTCCTAGTACGAGAGGACCGGAGTGGACGAACCTCTGGTGTATCGGTTGTCACGCCAGTGGCATTGCCGAGTAGCTAAGTTCGGAAGAGATAACCGCTGAAAGCATCTAAGCGGGAAACTCGCCTTGAGATGAGACTTCCCGGGAACTAGATTCCCCTAAAGGGTCGTTCGAGACCAGGACGTTGATAGGTCAGGTGTGGAAGCGCAGTAATGCGTTAAGCTAACTGATACTAATTGCCCGTGCGGCTTGTTCCTATAACATTAGCTCTGTTATAGACAAGTTGAGCATATATTGTGTTTGCCCTAGTGCATCACACCCAAGAATCTACTAAATACTTCTTCCAGTTTGGGTTAGTTGCTGCTCCATCGAGAGCAACTGACTTTACAAGTTATGCCTGATGACTATAGCAAGTTGGTACCACCCCTTCCCATCCCGAACAGGACCGTGAAACGACTTCGCGCCGATGATAGTGCTGCAACCAGTGTGAAAGTAGGTCATCGTCAGGCTTGTTATCCCCAAGAACCCTCGTTACGCAAGTAGCGAGGGTTTTTGCTTTGTGCGCTCGATTTATGATTACAACGCGGTCGATGCGAAAGACGGCTCGATTGGAGTAAAAAGTTTCGAACGGTCCGAGGATCGATAATCTGCGTTCATTCTCGCCGCTGCGTGGTGCAGGGCAGCTTCAAGCTGCGCGAGCGAGACCTTTTTGCCGTTATATCCTCCTGCTGGCATTCAACGTCTATTCTTAGTTTTATTCACAGACGGAAATCTCTGCGCTCGGTCTCTGTGCATTTTCTTATACACAGACATTTAGGATCTGAAAGGTCAATTGACCGCAAACACCCGTAATAAGGCACTCCGGGAAATCCAAACCTTAGATTTATACACAGCCTGCGCCAACAACCCCAGTAGCAGTTAATTTATGCACAGGCAAAAATCTAACATTCAGGAGCAGGTCAGTCCCCCCTGATATGCAACAGCAGTCATTCGCCACTCGCGACCCTCTCTCAAAACAACAGACAATAAAAAAGCCGGCAAAGCCGGCTTCTTCATTTTCAGCAGTACAAGCTCAGATCATCAGAACTTGTAAGCCACACGTGCCACGGCAAAGTTCACGCCGCCGTTGGGTTGCTTGATGCCACCGTTGGAGAAGTGCTGCAGGCGGATGCCCAGGTCCAGGCCATTGCTGAATACATAGCCGGCACCGATATGGTCACCAAACTGGAAGGCGGTCGACAGCACCTTGTCGTTGTTGCGGTAGAGCTTGGAGAACAGGTGCACGCCGATACCAGCTTCACCGTAGAAACCCTTGCCGTCATCGCGCTGGAAACGCAGCACCGGGGTCAGGCCCAGGTCGATCAGGTTGCCGCTGTCATTGGTGTTGTTGTAGTGGTTCATGCGCCAGTTGGCCAGCGACAGATCCCAGTAACCACCGACGTGGGTGCCGTTGGACTGCCAGAAATTCCAGTTCGGACCCCAGTTGAACTGGGCACCGATACGGGCCAGCTGAGTGTTGTTGCCGGTACCGTACTCCAGCGACATGCCGTCGATGGCGTAGCTGGGCGACTGGATGGCAATGGCGGCGACGCCAGCAAAAGCGATCTTGGCGACCAGGCTCTTCAATTTAGTCATGGATTCTCTTTCAGCGCGTAAATGGTTTTGAAGGATCTTTGCTTGTATTCGGCGCGGCGCAAGGGCAGCCGCGGGGACGCGATATTCTCTCATAATCATCACAAATGCATACTCGCGTGAAATATTGTGCCGCGTCCTTACCACAGACGGCGCGCAGCCTCATGGGCGATAGCTGTACTCAAGTCTTCCCGCCACCTCCACGCGAATGGCCAGCACATGTCCAGACAGCGGATATTGGGCAAGCTCCGCCTCGCTGCGGCCATTGCGTCCGGTCGTGATGAAGAGCGTGCGCAGATCCTCGCCCCCAAACGCCACCATCGTCGGACAGCGCGCCGGCACGCGGATCTCCTGCAGGATCTCGCCCTGTGGCGACAGCCGCAACACCCGCCCTCCCTCGAACATCGCACACCAGTACGCTCCTTCGCTATCGACCGCGGCACCATCCGGACGTCCGCCGTAATCGGACGCAGTCTTGTCGCTGTCGAACTGGCGCAGCAGACGGCAATTGCTGGTCTGGCCGGTAGCCAGATCATAGTCATGGACGTTGATGCGGTGGGCCGGCGTATTGGCGTGATACATCAGGCGCTGGTCCGGGCTGAACGCCACGCCATTGGAGGTGACCACGGCATGATGCGCATCACGCAAGGCATTGCGCTCGAAGCAATACAAGGTGCCGCCATCGCGATCACGCGGCTCATAGATGGTGCCGCACCAGAAGCGGCCGGAGGCATCGCAGCGCCCGTCATTGAAGCGGATGCGTGCCATATCGTAGGGCGCTTCCAGCAGCGCCGTCAGCGCCCCATTGCCAGTATTGAGATGGAACATGCCCGACCGCAACGCCACCACCAGCCCGCCTTGGGCATGCTTGACGATACTGCCGGGTTCTTCCGGCATGTCCCAGCGCTGGTGCTGCTGCGTGGCCAGTACGCGCTTGTGGACGGCCTTGCCGGGAATGTCGATCCAGTAGAGTGCTGCTTCCTCCGCGTGCCACAGGGGCGATTCGCCCAGCAGCATCGGTTCGGGAGAAACGGTGGTGAAGGTGTCAGCAGTCAATGCGGGAGATGCCTGGGACATGGAGCTTGCCTGTAAGCAGGAATGAGTAAGCGCTCATTATGCCGCGCGGATCTGGTTTGATAAACCTGATCCGCAACATCCCTCACGCCAGCAGGAGGATCAGCGCACAGCGCGCCAAAAGAAAAACGGCATGCGCGCAGCATGCCGTCCTGATCTGGCGGACCGTTCGTATCATCCGCATCGTCCTGATGCGAGACCCTCGAACGATCATCCCATCCCCTGCTTAGTTGGACCACCCACCATCAATCATGTGGATCGATCCGGTAGTGAAGTTCGACTCGTCCGATGCCAGGTACAAGGCCAGTGCCGCCACTTCCTCGGCCTTGCCGATGCGGCCCATGGGCTGGCGGGCCACGAAGGCGGCGCGGACTTCGTCTTCGCTCTTGCCGGTCTCCTTGGCTTGCGTGCTGATGCGCTGGTTCAGCGAAGGCGATTCAATGGTGCCCGGGCAGATCGCATTGCAACGGATGCCCTGCGAGACGAAGTCCGCCGCCACCGACTTGGTCAGCCCCACTACGGCCGCCTTGGAGGCACCGTAGGCAAAGCGATTGGCCACACCCTTCACGCTCGATGCGGCCGATGCGATGTTGACGATCGACCCGGCCTTCTTGGCCAGCATGCCCGGCAGCACCGCACGGATGGTGTGGAACATGGCCTTGGCATTGAGATTGAAGGAGAAATCCCAGGCCTTGTCATCGCACTCCAGAATGTTGCCGGCTGCCACGTAACCGGCGCAGTTGAAGAGGACATCGACGGTGCCGACCTTGGCCACCAGCGCCTTGATGGCGTCGTCGTCGGTGACGTCCAGCAGATGTGTCTCCACACCAGCGATGGAGGCGAGCTCCTCCAGATGCGTCTTGCTGATATCGGTAGCGATCACGCGAGCGCCTTCACGCGCAAACAATTCAGTCGAGGCGCGGCCAATACCTTGGGCCGCAGCAGTGATGAGGACGGTCTTGCCGGCGAGGCGGCCAGTGGATGCGGACATGCTTGTTCCTTTGCGATTAAACGAGTTTGCGATTGGCGAGATTCTTGTACAGCGCGGTGAGCCCGAAAGTCCACGGTGCGGTCTGGTCGCTGAAGTTCACGGTGTTCACCAGCGCTCCCAGCTTGGGGGTGGAGATCGTCACGATGTCGGCGACCTGGTGGGTGAAGCCCTGGCCGGGACCAAAACGGTCCTGGGTCGGTGCGAACATGGTCCCCAGGAACAGTACCAGTCCATCCGGATACTGGTGATTGGGACCGATCGCATGCTCCACCAGCTGCAGCGGATCGCGGCTGATCATGGACATCGAGCTGCTGCCCTTGAGCGTGAAGCCTTCCGTACCATCGACCCGCATTGTAAGTTCGACGCGACGCACATCGTCAATTGAAAAGTTTGCATCGAACAGGCGAATGAAAGGCCCGACTGCGCAGGAAGCATTGTTGTCCTTGGCCTTGCCCAGCAGCAGGGCGCTGCGGCCTTCGAAGTCGCGCAGGTTCACATCATTGCCCAGGGTCGCACCGACCACCTTGCCACGACTGTTGATGGCCAGCACGATTTCCGGCTCGGGATTGTTCCAGGCCGACTTGGGGTGAATACCGACTTCATCGCCCAGGCCCACCGACGACATCGGCTGCGCCTTGGTGAAGATTTCCGCATCCGGGCCGATGCCCACTTCCAGGTACTGCGACCACACGCCTTGCTCCAGCAGCACTTCCTTCAGGCGCGCGGCTTCCGGCGAGCCCGGCACCACGCTGGAGAGGTTGTCGCCGATCACCGCCGTGATCGCCTTGCGCACCGATTCCGCCTTGCCGGCGTCACCGCGCGCCTGTTCCTCGATTACGCGCTCCAGCATGCTGGCCACGAAGGTCACGCCGCTGGCCTTGACGGCCTGCAGGTCGATGGGGGCCAGCAGCCAGGGGCGCGAGGTATCACGATGGGCGGCATCGGCATTGTCCAGCAACTCCTGCAAGGTCGCGATGCGGGTCATGTTGGTGGCGGCTCGCACGGCGGCGGCCGGGTTGTCGAGTTCCAGCAATTCGCTGGAGGTGGCCGCGATGAGCGTGAGGTCATACGCACCGTCGGCGTCGATCCGCACCAGCACCGGGCCCACGCCGGGTTGCCAGAGGCGGCCGATCAGCGTGGCCTGCGCGTGATCTTCAGGCAGGTGGGCCTGAAGCGAATAAGTGTGTGCCATGTTCTTGATTCCTTATGTTGGAGGCGGACCCGGATGACTCGGGAAGCGGGCGTCGCCACGATGTCGTGTTCTGCAAGGGGGAAGACTCACTGCGGGCGAAACATCCTCGTCCCCGTGGATGCCCGAAGGCAAGGATGCTTGGCCGGCAGTCCGTAGTGCGCGCTCTGGACCGGCGCACTACGGACCACTGCGGATAACACTAGCCCAGCCGCAGCCAGGCCTTGATGATCTGCATCAGCATCAGGTGTAGACGCCGATGTGCCAGGGCACGAATTCGTCTTGCCCGTAGCCATGCAGCTCGCTCTTGGTCTTCTTGCCCGATGCCGTATCGAGGATCATCTGGAAGAAGCGTTCACCGACCTCCTGCGGGGTGACATTGCTGTCGGCAATCTCGCCGCAGTTGATGTCCATATCTTCTTCCTGGCGTTGCCACAGCGCAGTATTGGTGGCCAGCTTGAGCGACGGTGCCGGTGCGCAGCCATAGGCCGAACCCCGGCCCGTGGTGAAGCAGATCATGTTGGCCCCTCCGGCGACCTGGCCGGTGGCCGAGATCGGGTCGTAGCCCGGCGTATCCATGAAGACGAAGCCGCGTGCGGTGACCGTCTCCGCATACTTGTAGACATCCACCAGGTTGGTGGTGCCGCCCTTGGCGACCGCGCCCAGCGACTTCTCGAGGATGGTGGTCAAGCCACCGGCCTTGTTGCCCGCTGAAGGATTGTTGTTCATCTCGGCATCGTTCTTGGCGCAATACTCCTCCCACCAGGCGATGCGGGCCAGCAGCTTCTCACCGACTTCCGGCGATACCGCGCGGCGGGTGAGCAGGTGTTCGGCGCCATAGATTTCCGGCGTCTCCGAAAGAATGGCCGTGCCGCCATGCCGCACCAGCAAGTCCACTGCCGCACCCAGCGCCGGATTGGCCGTGATGCCCGAATAGCCATCCGAACCACCGCACTGCAGGCCCAGCGTCAGGTGCTTGGCCGACACCGGCTCGCGCTTGATGTCATTGGCCTTGGGCAGCATCTTCTTGATCTTCTCGATCCCCAGCGCCACGGTCTTGGCGGTGCCGCCGGTGCCCTGGATGGTGAAGGTGTGGAAGTATTCGCCTTCCTTCAGGTTGTGGCTTTCCATCAGGCCCGAGATCTGGTTGGTCTCGCAGCCCAGGCCCACCACCAGCACCGCAGCGAAGTTGGGATGCGTGGCGTAACCCGCCAGCGTGCGGCGCAGGATCTGCAGCGGCTCGCCTTGCGAATCCGTGGCGCAACCCTGGCCGTGGGTCAGGGCCACCACGCCATCGATGTTGGGATAGTCGGCCAGCACTTCGGGATGGATGTCGCGGCGGAAGTAATCGGCGATGGCGCGTGCCGCGGTGGCCGAGCAGTTCACCGAGGTCAGTACGCCGATGTAGTTGCGCGTGGCCACGCGGCCATCGGGGCGCACGATGCCCATGAAGGTGGCGGGCTCGGCAACGAAGTCGACCGGCTTCACGTCAGCGCCGAAATGGTGTTCACGCGAGAACTCGGCCATGGCCAGGTTGTGCGTGTGCACGTGCTGGCCGGGCGCGATGTCCTGGCTGGCCGTGCCGATGATCTGGCCATAGCGCTTGACCGGCTCGCCCGCAGAGATGGCGCGGGTCGCCATCTTGTGGCCGGCGGGAATGAGGCCCTGGACTTTGAGGCCGCCTTCGTCCTGCAGCACGGTGCCGGAGATGAGCTGCTGGCGGGCGATGACGACATCATCGACCGGGTTCAGGCGGATGACGGGAGAGTTGGCTTTCATGTTGGTCTCGGAGAACGTGGATGCTGCAGGCTGGCCGCTCAGGCGGCGGGCGCATGCCGCGCTGGCTGGCGCGGCATGCCGGAAACGACGGTCTTACTTGGGCGCGAACTGCGCCAGGTCAGGCATGGGGCTGCCTACCCATTGCTGGTAAATGCCGGGCAGCTTGCCATTCTTGAGGTTGGCGGTGATCCATTCGTTGAGCCACTTTTCCAGTGCCGGCTCGCCCTTGCGCAGGCCGATGGCATAGGGAATGTCCTTGATGGCGAACTTGGTTTCCAGGTTCTTGGACGGGTTCTGCTTGGCAATGGCCGAGGCCAGCGAATTGGGCGTGCACAGTGCATCGACCTGGCCCGAGATGATGGCCGCGGTCACGGTGGCATCGTCATCGAAACGCACGATGTTGGTTCCCTTGGGGGCCAGCGGGGTCAGCAGCGAATCCTGCATGTTGCCGCGAACCACGGCCACGCGCTTGCCGACCAGATCATTGAGGCCCTTGATGTTCTCGCCCTTGGGCGCGGCCACCACGAACTGCGAGGCACCGTAGGGCTGGGTGAAGGCCACCACCTTCTGGCGTTCCGGCGTGATCGAGAAGGACGAGATCACCATGTCGGCCTTGCCGGTCATCAGGAAGGGAATGCGATTGGGGCCGGTGACCTGCACGATCTCCAGTTCCACACCCATGTCCTTGGCCAGCAGGCGCGCGGTTTCCACATCCGAGCCCTGCGGCTCCAGCTTGGCGTTGGTCATGCCGAAGGGCGGCGCGCCGAGGTCGATGGCGATGAGCACCTTCTTGCGCGCCTTGATGTCGGCCAGGGCGTCGGCATGTGCGGCCTGGGCAAAACAAGCCAGGCCCAGCACGACGGCGGCGGCCTTCCTGGTGAAGTTGAACAGTTTTTTCATTGATGTCTCCTGGGTGATTGTAGGGATGCTGCTGAAAACAAAATCCATACAAGATGGATAGGCGATCTTTTACAGATCGCTTGATACGAACTTCTGCAACTCGGCGGTTTTCGGATTGCTGAAGAGTTCGTCGGGCGGGCCGATCTCCCACACCTGGCCCTGGTGCATGAACACCAGCACATCGGCCAGCTTGCGGGCAAAGGCCATCTCGTGCGTGACCAGCACCATGGTCATGCCGCCGCGGGCCAGGTCTTCCATGACCTTCAGCACTTCGGCGGTCAGTTCCGGATCCAGCGCCGAGGTCACTTCGTCGAACAGCATCAGTTCCGGCGCCATCGCCAGCGAGCGGGCGATCGCCACGCGCTGCGCCTGGCCGCCCGAGAGCTGCTCGGGGTAGGCTTCCTTCTTGTTCTCCAGGCCCACCAGCTGCAGAACCTTGTGGGCGATCTTCTTCGCTTCCTCGGTGGACATCTTCTTGATGGTGGTCAGCGCCAGCGTGATGTTGCGCTCCACCGTCAGATGCGGGAACAGGTTGTAGCTCTGGAAGACGATGCCGACCTGCTTGCGCAATTCGCGCAGGTTCAGCTTGTCCGGATGATGAATATCATGTCCGCATACATGGATGTTGCCGCCATCCACTTTCTCCAGACCGTTCAGGCAGCGCAGCAGCGTGCTCTTGCCCGAACCGCTCTTGCCGATGATGGCCACCATCTGGCCCTTCTGCACATCCAGCGAAACGCCGTTCAATACCTTGTTGCTGCCGAAGCTCTTGTGCAGATCATTGATCTTAACGATGGCTGACATTCAATTTCCTTTCAAAGTGCTTGGACAGCGCAGACAGCGGGAAGCACAGGCAAAAATAGATGAGTGCGACGCAGCCGAACACGGTGAACGGCTGGAAGGTCGAGTTGTTGATGATCTGGCCGGCGCGCGAGAGATCGACGAAGCCGATCACCGAGGCCAGTGAGGTGTTCTTGACGATCTGCACCATGAAGCCCACGGTGGGTGGCGTGGCGATCTTGACCGCCTGCGGCAGGATCACCTTGGTGAGCTGCTCGAAGCGGTTGAAGCCCAGGCATTCCGAGGCTTCCCACTGGGTCTTGGGGACCGCCTGGATGCAGCCGCGCCAGATCTCGCCGAGGAAGGCAGCGCAGTAGATCGCAAAGGAAATCCCGGCCGCCACCAGCGGGGTGAGCTTGAAGCCGGCGATGGCCAGCCCGAAGTAGGCCACGAACAGGATCACCAGCAGCGGGATGCCCTGCACCACCTGGATGTAGGTACTGGCGATCCCCCGCAGCAGGGCATTGGGCGAGACCCGCCACAGGGCGATCACGAAGCCGGCCACGCCGCCGAAGACGAAGGCCACCAGCGACAGCACCACGGTCCAGACGGCGGCTTGCAGCAGGTATTCCACGTGCAGGAAACTGAATGCGTTCATCGCGCCTCCTTACAGGTTGGTGCCAAGCTTGCGCTTGCGCACGAAGGCCATCTGGCTGATTGCCCAGAATGCACCACGGAACAGGAAGGACAGGGCGAGATACGCCACCGCGATGACCGCATACACCTCGAAGCTGCGGAAGGTTTCCGACTGCACCAGGTTGGCGGTGGCGGTCAGCTCTTCGGCCGAGATCTGCGAGGTGATGCTGGAGGCCAGCATCAGCAGGATGAACTGGCTGGTCAGCGAGGGATAGACGCGCTCCACCGCCGGCAGCAGCACCACGTGCCAGTACACGTGAAAGCGCGACATGCCCAGGCATTCGGCCGCCTCGATCTGGCCCGGATGAATGGAGTTGATGCCGGCGCGCATGATTTCGGTGGTGTAGGCGCCGACGTTGACGGTGAGCGCAATGACGGCAGCGGTCTCGGCGGTGAGCTTCCAGCCGATGCTGGCCAGGCCGAAGAACACCAGGAACACCTGCACCAGCAGCGGCGTATTGCGGATGATCTCGACATACGCCTGTACCAGGCCGCGCACCAGCGCCAGCCGGCTCTTGCCGGCAATCGCTCCGAGCGTGCCGACCACGAAGCCCAGTGCGATGGACAGGGCCGAGAGCTGTATCGTCAGCCAGGCACCCATCAAGAGGCGATCCCAGTTGGCGAACACGCTCATGAAATCGAAGGTGTAATTCATCGACGCTCCGTCCGTGCAGCGTCAGGGAAAGGGGGATACAGCAGCATGAGGGTGGTCTCCTTTTTGATTTTCCTGGGGGCGGCCTCTTGTTGGGTGACCTTGAGGTCGGGGCCTTGGCATGATTGCCGGTACTGCTGCGCCTTGCGGCGCGCCTGGGTCCGGGCGGCGCGGCTACAGCTGCCTGACGCCACCCGGTCGCAAGTTCGATTGCACGTGCTGGATGCCATTGACCAGCGGTGCGCCGAAATCGGGAATGCTGATCTCGATGCTGTCACCATCCTCGGTGCGCACGCTGTAGGCGAACGACAGGTTGGCCGCGCCCATGAAGTGCGCATGCACGTCGCCCGCATGCAGCAGGTGCGCGTACTTGAAGGTGTGGTATTCGAGGTTCTCGATGGAGTGGCACATGTTGTCCGGGCCGGTCAGGAATTCCTGTTCCCAGATCACGCGGCCACGGCGACGGATGCGCGTCATGCCGACCAGGTGCGCCGGGGGCAGGCCCACCAGCAGCTCCGGACCGAAAGCGCAGTGGCGCAGCTTGGAGTGGCCTTGATACAGGTAATTGCGGCGCTCCATCACGTGATCCGAAAACTCGTTGCCGATGGCAAAGCCGAGGCGGCGCGGACAGCCTGCGTCATCGATCAGGTAGAGCCCGACGATCTCCGGTTCTTCGCCGCCATCGAGGGCAAAGTCGGGACGCGGCAAGGGCTGGCCCGGCGCGACGATGCAATGGCCATCGCCCTTGTAGAACCATTCGGGCTGCACGCCCACGGTGCCCGGCGCGGGGCGGCCGCCGGCGATGCCCCATTCGATCATCAGTTGCGTATCGGTCTTGTCGAGCTCATCGCCTTCGATGCGGCGATGCATCTTGTCGCGCGTGGTGGCGCTGCCCAGGTGCGTGGTACCGGCACCCGAGACGCGGCAGTGGGCCGGGTCGGGATGGTCCAGCGGGGCCAGGATGCGGCCCTCGGCCAGGATCGCGGCATAGTCTTCGGACTGGTCGGTATTGAGCAACTGGGCCAGGCGTTCCAGCCCGGTATGGCGTTGGATGGCCAGCAAGCCGAGTTCGCGCATGGTATCGACCTCGCCCAGCACCTGGATGCTGGCGCCATTGACGATGCCGACGCGGCGTTGGCCATGCAGGTCGCGATATTGAATCAGCCTCACCAGGTCTCCTTTGCCGTCGTCATCCAAATGGCCGCCGGTCAGGGGCGGTCAGGTTCCAGGGGAGCGATGTGCAGAACAGGGAGCGCGATTCGCACGCGGCAGGAAACTGCCGCCAGGCGAAGCAACCTGTGGATCAATCTGCCCGTCGTCTCCTGAGCTTTTTTCACGCATCGCCGTGGGCAGGGGGCAGATGCGCTAGCATTGTGTTTTTTCCGGGACGACTATAAGAGGCTGAACCAAGGATGTCTAATGAGCTTAATTCATCGGGTGATAACCGACGCGGCGAGGAGGGCGCGGCAGGCGATGCACTGCCTTCGGTCGGTTCCATCGTCAGCCGCCTGCGCTTTCGCCAGGTCGCGCTGCTGACGGCGCTCGACGAGCAGGGCTCCCTGCACAAGGCAGCCGAAGTGATGCACATGACCCAGCCGGCCGCTACCAAGGCCTTGCATGAAATGGAAGATGCCCTGGGCGTGACCCTGTTCGACCGCTCCCCG
Source organism: Herbaspirillum huttiense (assembly GCF_004367745.1). Classification (GTDB taxonomy): domain Bacteria; phylum Pseudomonadota; class Gammaproteobacteria; order Burkholderiales; family Burkholderiaceae_D; genus Herbaspirillum; species Herbaspirillum huttiense. The sequence continues at coordinate 4,445,771 of NZ_CP037993.1, read as the reverse complement.
CGCGGCATCGAGGCCACCGAGCTGGGCCGCTGCGTGATCCGCTATGCGCGACTGATCCAGAGCGATGTCGCCAACCTGCGCGAAGAATTGCAGAACATGATCAGCGGCCGCGGCGGCCGCTTGTCCATCGGCACCATCATGGGGGCGGCTCCCTTCGTCACGCGTGCGCTGTCGCGCCTGCGCGAGATCCAGCCGGACGTCTCCATCGAGATCAGCGAAGATACCAGTGCCCGCCAGCTGCTGCTGCTGGACCAGGGCCGCATCGACCTGATGATCGGCCGTTCCTCGGTCAGCTCGCAGCCCAACCTCTACCACTACGAAATGCTGCGTGGCGAGCCCATGTGCATCGTCAGCGGCATCGACCATCCGCTGGCCACGGCGCAGAAGGTGCGCCTGCAGGAGCTGGCCGATGCCTCGTGGATTCTCTATTCGAGCAACATGCCCATGCGCATCTGGATCGAGCACGAGTTCAAGCTGGAAGGCGTGAAGGTGCCGGGCAACGTGATCGAGACCGCCTCGCCCTTCGTCACCATCACCCTGCTGGCGCAATCGAACATGGTGGCGGTGATGCCGCTGGACATCGCGCATTTCTTTGCCGCGCGCCAGATGCTGGGAATCCTGCCGGTGAACCTCAAGACCCGCATCGAGCATTACGGCATCGTCACGCGCAAGAACAGTACCTTGTCGTCGCTGGCCAAGATGTTCATCCAGATCCTGCGGCAGCAAAACTGATTCTCCAGTATTGCCCTCTCTTCCCGTTCGGACTGAGTAGGCCCGTCAGGGCCGTATCGAAGACGTGGCGCACGTGCGCCTTCGATACGCGGCTGCGCCGCTACTCAGTCCGAACGGGTTCCCGTGGTGTTGCTCTGTGTTTGTCATTTTTTTACACGCTCAGGTTTTTCCGGATGCCGCCAGGCGTGATTTTCCTGCTAGTGTTCGTCTGCGGTCGGGGTGGCCGCAGACTTTCCCTCAGAATCCGCTTTCTCCGGTTGGCCTTCATGAATTTGCGTCTTACGCGTGCGCGCACGCGCCTTGCTGCTCTTGGTCCTGTTTCCCTTCCTGCCTCTGCCGCACGTGCCGTGCTGGCCGCGCTCTGCGTGACGGGTGCCTTGCTGCTGGCCGGCTGCGCCGCGCAGAAGCCCGCGCCGCTGGACGAGGCCGCACGGCAAGCCAAACAGCTCAAGCTGGACCAGGCCCTGGCACTGTTCTCGGCCAACCCGCCCGAAGGCTTGCCGACCGGCTGGGAACCGCTGGTGTTCACCCGCAAGAAGATTCCTACCGAATACCGTCTGGTGCAGGACAATGGCCGCAGCGTCCTGCACGCCTTTGCCGACCGCGCCTCATCCGGCCTGCGCCATCCGGTCGACATCGACATCAACAAGAAGCCCTGGCTGACCTGGAGCTGGAAAGCCGCCGGCCTGATTCCCACGGCCGATCTCACCCACCGGGAAACCGATGATTCGCCGGTGCGCATCGTGCTGGCCTTCGATGGCGACCACGACAAGCTCTCGCTGATGGATACCATCCTCTTCGATACGGCCAAGCTGCTGACCGGGCATGAGCTGCCTTATGCCACGCTGATGTATGTGTGGGATCCCAAGGTGCCGGTCGGTACGGTGATCGCCAACGGCCGCACCGGCCGCATCCAGATGCTGGCGGTGGAAAGCGGTGCGGAGCATGTGGGGCAGTGGCGCAATTACCAGCGCAACGTCGCGGAAGACTACGAGCGTGCCTTCGGTGAAAAGCCCGGCCGCCTGATCGGCGTGGGCGTGCTTACCGATACCGACAACACCGTGCAGAAGATGGAAGCCTGGTATGGCGACATCCGCCTGATGCGCGATGCGCAGGCGGTGCCGGCTCCCTGAGGTTCGACGCGCTGCGGGCTCAGACCCCGCGCCACCAGGCGGCGACATGGCCCCAGAAACCCTTGGGGCCGGTCTCGAACAGCCAGGGCTTTTCGCGCTTGAGCTTGTCCATCATGTCCTGCTCGGCCTTCTCCGAGACATTTCCATAGGCGCGCCCGAGTTTCAGCAGGGTGCGCAGGGCTCCCAGCTTTTCCCGCGCCACCATGCCCGAGGCATGTTCGATGGCGATATGGGTCTCGCGCAATTCCTGCACCATGGCATGGGCCAGTTGCGAGGCCGGTGTCTTCAGGCGTTCCTGCACTACCGCGATATTCGTGGCGGACGCCTTGATCTGCGAGGCCAGCACGTCGATCTGCGTTTCATCGCCCTTGGCCTGCTTGATGATGGCGCCGGCCCAGGCGCGCGAGGCATTGACCAGTTCCTCGGTGCCCCAGTCGTGGCGCACCGCAATCCAGAACCCGTAATTGGCCGCCTGTTCGATCAGGATCTGCACCACGTCCGGGAATTCCTTGTCCATCGCCCGGCGTGCCCAGGCGTACTGGCCCGAGAGCATCAGGTGCTGCACCGCTTCTTCGGTGAGGAAGTTGGTGTTCTCGGAGAGCTTGGCCAGCAGGTAGCTGTCGAAGGAAGGTTTGACGAAACCCGAATCGATCTTGGTCGAGAGCCGCACGAAGTTGTGATAATCCCGCTCCAGCGAGTCGTAGATATCGTCCTTGAGGATGAGTTTGATCTGTTTCATGCGGCTTCCCCTCGGACCGTGTCCGATGTTGTTGTTGCGCCGGCAAGGCCATGCGGCATGCCGGACTGGTTGTGATGACGCGGTGTCAATGCTGATGCTGCCAGGAAACTTGTTATCGGCAGCTGTCGTGCCAAACTTTACGCCGTCCCTGCGGCGCGGACCTCAATAACTGCGCAAGCCATAGCGCTGCCGGGTTTCCCCGTCCGGCAACAATTGATCGCGGTACAGTGCCCAAGCCGGATCGGCCAGGATGGCGGTGCTGGTCTTGCAGCCCTGGCAGAGCTGGGCATGCACGCCGGCCACCACCGCCTCGAGTCCATTGGGATCAGTCACGTAGAACCAGGATTGCTGCTGGCCCTGGCTGAACGCAGTGCCGGCGAAGATGCTGCGGGTCTTCTTGCCGATGGCGGCGGCCATCTGGTCGGACAGGGCTTCCAGCCGGTCCTGCTCGGCCAGCGCCGGCAAGCCATCGGGCGTTCCCGGCGCATAACTCACCCGCGTAACCACCACATACGGAAACCCGGACAGCGGGAAGCTGCGCCGCAAGCCCATGTCCAGCTTGACCACCGTGAGGCGATCGCCGCGCTGGGCCTGGTAGTTCCACCACTCGGGCTCAGGATCCTGCGCCAGCCCGTGGCGCGCCAGCAGGAGCAGCAGGGTCAGGAGCAGGGCGCGCTTCATGGTGGCGTCGCCCTGTCAGCTGGCCAGCAAGGCCAGCAGCGCCAGCAGGGCGGGCAGACCCTGGATGTAAAGGATGGAGCGCTTGGCGGTGAGCCCGCCGTAGATCCCGGCCACCAGCACGCAACCCACGAAGAAGATTTGCACCGCATGGTCGCCCGTGGCCAGGCTCCAGAACAGGCCGGCGGCGAGGAAGCCGTTGTAGAGGCCCTGGTTGGCGGCCAGTACGCGGGTGGCTTCGGCGGCTTCGCGCGACTGGCGGAAGGTCTTCAGGCCCAGCGGCTTGGTCCACAGGAACATTTCCAGGATCAGGATCCAGACATGTTCAAGGGCGACCAGCAGGACAAGGATGGTGGCGAGCGTGTGCAAGGTTTCTCCCTGTTGTCGTTATACGTTCTTGCCGCACCTTCGCAGCGCGTTGCAGAGTGCGCCGGGCGGCGGGCTTTGGCGATCATGCCTGAAATGCGCCCGCGCGCCAATGCCCTGCACGCCGCTGCGGCGCTTACTTCGCCTGCAGGAATTTCTCGGCCAGCCGCACCCAGTAAGTGGCACCGATGGGCAGCAGGTCGTCGTTGAAATCGTAGCTGGGGTTGTGCAGGTTGCACGGACCGAGGCCATGGCCCTGGTCGCGGTGGCCGCCATCGCCATTGCCGAGGAACACGTAGCAGCCTGGCTTGTGCTGCAGCATGAAGGCGAAGTCTTCCGCGCCCATGGTCGGTTCGGTCTTGGCATCCACATGGTCGGCACCGAACTGTTCGGTCAGCACTTCGACGGCGAAGGCAGTTTCCTCGGGATGGTTGATGAGCGGCGGATAGTTGCGGTTGAAGCGGAACTCGACCGTGGCATCGAAGGCGGCGGCGGTGTGCTCGGCGATCTCCTGCATGCGGCGCTCGATGAGGTCCAGCACCGGCAGGCTGAAGGTGCGCACGGTGCCGACCATCATGGCTTCGTCGGGGATGACGTTGGTGGCGCTGCCGGTGTGGATCTGGGTGATCGACACCACCGCCGGATCATTCGGATTGACGTTGCGCGCCACGATGCTCTGCCAGGCCTGGGCGATGTGGACCGCGGTCATCACCGGATCGGCCGCCTTGTGCGGCTGCGCGGCGTGCGAACCACGGCCCTTGACGGTGACGTGGAACTCGTTGCTGGAGGCCATCTGCGGACCCGGCGTCACGCCGAAGTGACCGGCCGGGATGCCGGGCCAGTTGTGCATGCCGAAGACGGCATCCATTGGATACTTCTCGAACAAACCATCCTGGATCATGCGCTCGGCGCCACGGCCGCCCTCTTCTGCGGGCTGGAAGATCACGTACACGGTGCCATCGAAGTCGCCATGCTGCGCCAGGTAACGGGCCGCGCCCAGCAGCATGGCGGTGTGCCCGTCATGGCCGCAGGCGTGCATCTTGCCGGGATGACGCGAGGCATGGTCGAAGGTATTGATTTCGGACATGGGCAGCGCATCCATGTCGGCGCGCAGGCCGATGGCACGCGGGCTGTCGCCCTTCTTGATGATGCCGACCACGCCCGTCACCCCCAGGCCGCGCACGACCGGAATCCCCCACTCGGTCAGCTTTTGCGCCACCACGTCGGCGGTGCGCACTTCTTCGTAACACAGCTCGGGATGGGCGTGGATGTCGCGGCGGATCTTCTGCAGGTCGGCGTGGAACTGGACGATGGGGTCAATGAGTTTCATGGAAGTCTGGTGCGATGGCGTTGGTAACAAGTGTGCCTATCTTACCGCGCCTTGGCGGCGCAGGAGCGCCTGTGCAATTTCGTTCAATACAGCGGCCGCGAGCCTGCCTAGCATGCGCATTTTTAACAGGGGGCGCCGGGCAGGCGTCGACACACATGATGCTTTCTTCCGAATTCTTCCTGCTGGCGGGTGCGCATTTGCTGGCGCTGGCCAGTCCCGGTCCGGATTTCCTCTTGCTGCTGAGGGGCAGCCTGCGCCATGGGCGGGGCTATGGGCTGGCTGCAGCCCTGGGGATTGCGCTGGCCAACGGGCTTTACATCGCGCTGGCCATCGGCGGCTTCAGCCTCCTGCAGCGCGCACCACTGCTGCTGGCGGCCATGCAGTGGCTGGCGGCGCTCTACCTGGCCTGGTTGGGATGGGTCTTCTGGCGCGCCGGACGGCACCCGGCCGTCTTGCCTGCTGCCCCCGTTTCGGCCGCCAAGGTCGCGCCATGGGCCGCACTGGGGACAGGTTTTCTTTCGGCCGCACTCAATCCCAAGAATGGCGTGTTTTACTTTGGCCTGTTCACCGTTATCGTATCGGCGCAGACCGGCGCGTCGACCAAGCTCTTCTATGGCGTCTGGATGTTTGGGGCCGTGCTGGCCTGGGATGCCGGGCTGGTGTATTTCATCGCGCAGCAGCGTGTGATGCGGGCGCTCACGCGCGTGCTGCCGCTCATCGAGCGGGGCGCGGGCCTGCTGCTGATGCTCGCTGCCGCAGCACTGGTGGCCAGCCGCAGCTAGGCCCGGCGATATTGCAGCGGTGTGGCCGCCACCCGCGATTTGAAGGCGCGATGGAAGTGGCTCTGGTCGGCAAAGCCGGTATCAAGCGCGGCATGGACGGTGCTGGCGCCCTGCTGCAGCAGGGTGCGCGCCTGGCGGATCTTCATGTCCAGCTGCAGGGCATGCGGGGTCAGGCCGAAGCGGCGGCGGAACTGGCGGATCAACTGGTAGCGGCTGGTGCCGGCGAGTTCCGCCAGGGTCGCCAGCGAAACGCGGTCGCGGCAATGCGCCAGCAGGAAATCATGGGCACGTTGCAGGCCGTCGTCTTCGGGCGCATCGCTGGCCTGCGCGGGCGGGCAGGCATCGGCGCACGCGCGCATCACGTGCTGCAGACAACGTATTACCTCGCGCTCCAGGTCTGGATGGCCATGCTCCAGCGTATGCGTCATGCGGTCCAGCCATTGCAGTGCCTCCGGCGAGCGCACCACCTGTGACGGCATGCCCGCGAGCAACCCGCATGTGGCCGGGGTTTGCGCCAGCAGGGTGGCCAGCCAGCTGGAGTCCAGATGGAACATGCGATAGCTCCAGCGCTGCAGGTCGGCAGGATTGCAGCTGTGCACATCGCCTGCCCGCACGAGGATCACGTCGCCAGGGAAGATGGGCTCGCTGCGATCGGCCAGCGTAAAGATGCTGTGCCCGCCGTCGACGACGCCGATGGAAAAACTGTCGTGCGTATGCGGCGCATAGCAGGACAGGCTGCCGGTGGCGCGTCGGCCTTCGAAGAAGGGCAGGGCGGGAGGACGCCAGAAGTGCGGTGAAGGAGACATGGCGGCACTACGGAAGAGTCGTGACGCGCCATTTTAAGATAAAGTAGCTGCCTGCCTCGCGTGCGCCGAGGGCTTCCCTGTTTTCTTTCCCCGCTTTCTTCTCTGCCATGACCACCACCATCGTCCGTGCCGCCTGTCCCCATGATTGCCCTGATACCTGCGCCCTGCTGGTGACCGTCAAGGACGGCGTCGCCACGGAAGTGCGCGGCGATCCGGAGCACCCGCCGACGGCCGGCGTGCTCTGCACCAAGGTCTCGCGCTATGCCGAGCGCACCTATCACCAGGACCGCCTGCTGCATCCCATGCGCCGCGTGGGCAAGAAGGGCGAGGGCAAGTTCGAGCGCATCAGCTGGGACGAGGCCATCGCCACCATCGCACAGCGCCTGGGCCAGATCGCCTTGCGCGATCCGCAAGCCATCCTGCCCTACAGCTACGCCGGGACCATGGGGCAGGTGCAGGGCGAATCGATGGCCGGGCGTTTCTTCAATCGTCTCGGTGCCTCGCAGCTGGACCGCACCATCTGTGCCTCCGCAGGTGGCGCGGGCTATCGCTACACCATTGGTGCGCGCATCGGTACCGATCTGGAGCAGGTCGATCACGCCAAGCTCATCATCATCTGGGGCGGCAATCCGATTGCCTCCAACCTGCATTTCTGGACCCGCGTGCAAGCGGCCAAGCGCAACGGAGCGCGCCTGATCGCCATCGATCCGTATCGCTCGCTGACCGCCGAGAAGTGCCACCAGCACATCGCGCTCTTGCCCGGTACCGATGCAGCCCTGGCACTGGGCCTGATGCACGTGCTGATCGCGGAAGACTTGCTGGACCACGATTACATCGCACGCTACACGCTCGGCTTCGAGCAACTCAAGGAGCGCGTGGCCGAATGGACGCCGGCCCGCACCGCTGAAGTGTGCGGCATCAGTGCGGAGGAAGTGCAGAACCTGGCGCGCGAATATGCCCGAGTGACGCTGGCTGGTGAGGGTGCCTTCATCCGCGCCAACTACGGCCTGCAGCGCGTGCGCGGCGGCGGCATGGCCGCGCGCAACGTGGCTTGCCTGCCAGCGTTGGTCGGCGCTTGGCGTCATGCTTCCGGGGGCATCCAGCTGTCGGTATCGGACAGCTTCCCCAAGGACACGGCCGCCTTGAGCCGTCCCGACCTGGCCGCGCGTCACGGCAAGCCCAGCCGCATCATCAACATGAGTACCATCGGCGATGACCTGTTGAAGCCAGCCTCGCCCGACTTTGGTCCCCGGGTGGAAGCATTGATCGTCTACAACTCCAACCCGGTGGCGGTGGCCCCGGAGTCGGGCAAGGTAGCGCAGGGTTTTGCGCGCGAGGATCTGTTCACGGTGGTGCTGGAACATTTCCAGACCGATACCGCCGACTACGCCGATATCCTGCTGCCTGCGACGACCCAGCTGGAGCACATCGACGTACATGCGTCGTATGGCCACGTCTACATGATGGCCAACAATGCCGCCATTGCGCCGCTGGGCGAGGCCAAGCCCAATACCGAGATCTTCCGCCTGCTGGCGGCCGCGATGGGCTTTGAAGAAGACTGCTTCAAGGACAGCGACGATCAATTGGCCGCCGTGGCCTTCAAGCGCGATGATCCGCGCAGCGCCGGCTACGACTGGCAACAGCTGAAGGAGAAGGGCTGGCAGCGTCTTTCGGTGCCGGTCACGCCCTTTGCCGAAGGCGGGTTTGCCACGCCCTCGGGCAAGTGCGAGTTCTATTCCGAGCAGATGAAGAGTGCAGGTCTCGATCCCTTGCCGACCTATATCGCGCCCTATGAATCGGTGGCCAGCAATCCGCAGCTGGGCGCGAAATACCCGCTGGCGATGATCTCGCCGCCGGCGCGCAACTTCCTCAATTCTTCCTTCGTCAATGTGCAGAGCCTGCGTGATACGGAGGGCGAACCGCACCTCGACATGCATCCGCAGGACGCCGCGGCACGCGGCATTGCGCAGGGAGATACGGTGCGCATCTTCAATGATCGCGGCAGCATGCAGGCGCGCGTGCGCGTGACCGACAAGGCGCGCGTGGGGCTGGTGGTGGGCCTGTCGATCTGGTGGAAGAAATTTGCCGCCGATGGCAAGAACGCCAACGAAGTCACCAGCCAGCGCCTGACCGACATGGGCAATGCGCCGACCTTCTATGACGTGCTGGTGCAGGTGGAAAAACTGCAGCAGCCGGTCGTGGCCGCCTGAGGTTTTTTCATGCTGCGCCGTGGCTTGCGTCGCTCTGTGCGCTGGGGGCTGAGCTTGGTGGTGCTAGCGTCGCTGTGCGGGCTGTCGGCTTGTTCTACGGTCTCGTATTACGCCCAGGCCGCGCACGGGCAGTTCTCGCTGCTGGCGCAGGCAAAACCGCTGGAGGAGTGGCTCGATGACCCGGCCACCTCGCCCGCGCTCAAGGCCAAGCTGCAGACGGTGCGCGAGATCCGCCGCTATGCCGTCACCGAACTCGATCTGCCCGATAACGGCAGCTATCGCAGTTACGCACAACTGGACCGGCCCTTCGTGCTGTGGAATGTCGTGGCCGCACCCGAGTTGTCGTTGAAGCCCCGGCAGTGGTGTTTCCCCATTGCCGGCTGCGTGGATTATCGCGGCTACTATCACCTCAGTGATGCGCAGACCTATGCCGACACGCTCAAGGCCGAAGGTTATGACGTGCAGGTCGCCGGTGTACCGGCGTATTCCACCCTGGGCTGGTTCAATGATCCGGTGATCTCCACCTTCATCCAGTATCCCGATGGCGAACTGGCGCGACTGATCTTCCATGAGCTGGCGCACCAGACCGTGTATGCGCCCGGTGATACGTCCTTCAATGAAGGGTTTGCGGTAGCGGTGGAAGAGCTGGGTGTGGAACGCTGGCTGGCGGCGCGCCACGATCCGGCGATGGTCCAGGCCTACCAGCGTTTTGCCGCCCGCAAGCGTGAGTTCCTGGCCTTGCTGGACAAGTACCGCGACCGGTTGAAGGAGAACTACGACAGCGATGCCAGCGATGCCGACAAGCGCCAGCGCAAGGCGGCCATCTTCGATGCCCTGCGCGCTGAATATGCGCAGATCAAGGTCACCCGCTGGAATGGCTATGCCGGGTATGATCGCTGGTTCGCGATGCCGCTGTCCAATGCGCATCTCGCACTGGTGGGGGCGTATCACGACCTGGTCCCTGCCTTCCGTCAGTTGTTTGCCCGCAGCAGCGGCTTCCCCGATTTTTATGACAAGGTGCGCGCACTGGCACGCATGGACAAAGCCGCACGCCATGCTGCGCTGGGAGACGCGCCCTTGACCACGGGCAAGGCGGAGGCGGAAATGTTTCCCGCCTGCACCATGGAACGGCCCAAGAGCAACGACCCGGCGTATCATGCCGGATGAATTTCAATGCAATACCGGTTTGCCGAGCCGTGCAATACGCGCAGACTGACCGCCATATCGCAGCCGTTGCCAACCTTTTTGCAAAAAATCTCAAATTTGGGGCGCAAAAAGCTTGCCCCGCAGTCGAATGCTGGATAGCATCTGCGATAAATAAAAAAACACTCGTGCTTTTTTTGCTGTGCGCGCCAACGCGGTGGCCTTGCATCACCGTCCAGCCCCAGCGCACGTTATGACCGGAGACAGAGGACACACTATGGAAAGATTCTGGCTTGCATCGTATCCCGCAGGCGTTCCCGCTGACATCGACCCCAGCCGTTACGGTTCGCTGGTGCAGCTGATCGAAGAGGCTTTCGCCAAGCATGCCGATCGCAACGCTTACGTCTGCATGGGCAAGTATCTCCGCTATGGCGAGCTCGATGCCATGTCGCGCGCCATGGGGGCCTGGCTGCAAGGCCTGGGCCTGCAGAAGGGCGCGCGCGTGGCGATCATGATGCCCAACGTGCTGCAATACCCGATCGCCATCGCCGCCATCCTGCGAGCGGGTTACACGGTGGTCAACGTCAATCCGCTCTACACCGCCCGCGAGCTGGAACACCAGTTGAAGGATTCCGGCGCCGAAGCCATCTTCGTGCTGGAGAATTTTGCCTGCACGTTGCAGAAGGTGGTGGCGCATACCCAGGTCAAGCACATCGTGGTGGCCAGCATGGGCGAGCTGCTCGGCACCCTCAAGGGGGCCATCGTCAACCTGGTGGTACGGCACGTCAAGAAGATGGTGCCGTCCTGGTCGCTGCCCAATGCGATCTCCTTCAGCCGCGCGCTGTCGCAGGGTGAGGGCAAGACGTTGCAGAAGGTATCGCTGACGCCCGATGACGTCGCCTTCCTGCAATACACCGGCGGGACCACGGGTGTGGCCAAGGGGGCGGTGCTGACCCATCGCAACCTGATCGCCAACGTGCTGCAGGCCGAAGAATGGCTGACCCCGGCGCTGAAGTCAGGCAAGCCCATCGACCAACTGGTGTTCGTCTGCGCGCTGCCGCTCTATCACATCTTTGCGCTCACCGTCTGCAACCTGCTGGGCACGCGTGAAGGCGCGCTGAACCTGCTGATCCCGAACCCGCGCGACATTCCCGGTTTCGTCAAGGAGCTGGCCAAGTACAAGGTCAACACCTTCCCCGCGGTCAACACGCTCTACAACGCGCTGCTCAACAATGCCGATTTTGCCAAGCTGGATTTCTCCGGCTATCGCTGCTGCGTGGGTGGCGGCATGGCGGTACAGAAGAGTGTGGCGGACAAGTGGAAGAAGCTGACCGGCTGCCCCATCATCGAAGGTTATGGTTTGTCCGAAACTTCTCCGATTGCCAGCGCGAACCCCTGCACCATCGATGAATACACCGGCACCATCGGCCTGCCGCTGCCGTCCACCGAAATCGCCATCCTCGATGACGATGGCCATCCTGTGCCGCTGGGCCAGCCGGGCGAGATCGCCATTCGTGGTCCGCAGGTGATGCCGGGCTACTGGCAGCGTCCGGATGAGACCGCCAAGGTCATGACGCCGGACGGTTTCTTCAAGACCGGTGACATCGGTGTGATGGATGCGCAGGGCTACACCAAGATCGTGGACCGCAAGAAGGACATGATCCTGGTCTCGGGCTTCAACGTCTATCCAAATGAAATCGAAGGCGTGGTGGCGCAGCATCCGGCGGTGCTGGAGTGCGCCTGTGTGGGCGTGCCTGATGAACACACCGGCGAAGCGGTCAAGCTCTTCGTGGTGCGCAAGGACAAGTCGCTGACCAGTGAGCAGCTGATGGCTTATTGCAAGGAGCAGTTCACCGGCTACAAGAAGCCCAAGTACATCGAGTTCCGCGATGAGCTGCCCAAGACCAACGTCGGCAAGATCCTGCGCCGCGAGTTGCGGGATGATCCTGCGAAGGCACCGCAGAAACAGGCAGCATGAAACGAGCGCTGCCGTAATCTGATCTTCTTACGTTCGTCAGTCAGTTTCTGCATCAAGGCCTGAGTTCGGTATTGCACCGGACTCAGGCCTTTTCAGTTTGGGCTCACATGACATGGTGGTGGTGAGTCGTCATTTTCCTGGGCAGATCCGATTCTCGGGAGAGGCAGGCCGGCTCCTTGTCTGAAGAGGTATCGCACCTTGGGGCAAATATTCATGCAGTCGCCCGCCATCGTCATTCAGGAGTTGTGCATTTCCATTGGGAAATATTAAAATGCGCGCCGGTGTTACATCAGGGAGGGAAACTTGATGAACACAGGATTCCTGCATGAGCGAAACCCTCCGGGGTCTGGAGCAGCTGCTTTCAGACTATCAGCACGCCCGCATTCTGCGGCTCACTTTCCCGCACAACGACGCTTCCCTTTCTGAACTGCTCGTCAACAAGCTTGACGCCAGCGAAGGGCTGTCACGCAACTTTGCTCTCAATCGTTGGCGCCGGGCGGATAACGCCCGACCTGAATCCGGAAACCTGACCTGCCTCCCGTGCGACATGACGCGGGACAAGCGGCCATGACGACCAAAGGAGTCATCCTCGAGCAGGCTGAGAGGTCAGCAACACGCATACTGGGCGACGACTCCACCCAGGCGGAGGCCATCGATGGCGTGGAGATCCCATTCCAGCGTCATGCCGGAGTGCAAGAAGAAGACGGTATTCATGAATGGTCCGCTGAGCGGCACATCGTTCCCGCGAGCGTGACCCTGACCTCCTACGATTTCAAATCCCCCTGGCCAAAAACCGTCGAGGTCCCCACGCGCAACATTCAAGGCCGGGTCCTGCGCAAGGAAGCCTACGAATACACCGGTGCCTATGGATTCAAGGATCGCCAGGCCGGCGACCTTCTCGCCACGCAACGCATGGAAGAATTCGAACATGCGGGCAAATTCTTCGAGGCCGCAGGCAACAACCGCAACGTGGTACCGGGCCGCTGGTTCCGTCTCACCGGCCACTTCGAGGGCGGCAGCCAGGACGAGCGCGAATTTCTCATCATCGAAGCACACCACAGTGCCAGCAACAATTACCACGTCAAGAGCGACATCCGGCCTCACTACGAGAACCGTATCTCCTGTATCCGCAAGTTCATTCCCTGGCGTCCCGGCCGCGGCTTCAACAGCGTCGAACCAAAAATCTATGGACTGCAGACGGCCACCGTCGTCGGACCCAAGGGCGAAGAAATTCATACGGATGAGTACGGGCGGGTGAAGGTCCAATTTCATTGGGACCGCGACGGCGAGTTCGATGAAAGGAGTTCGGCATGGCTGCGCGTGGCCACTGCCTGGGCGGGGGCGAACTTCGGCGCGACCTTCATTCCCCGCATCGGTTGCGAGGTCATCGTGCAGTTCCTGGATGGCAATCCGGATCGCGCACTCATCACGGGCATGGTGCCCAATGCCGCCAACATGCCGGCCTGGGAGCTGCCGGCGAACAAGACCCAGAGCGGCATCCTGACACGCTCAACGCCCAAGGGCGGCTACGACAATGCCAATGCGCTGCGCTTCGAAGACAGCAAGGGCCAGGAGCAGTTATGGCTGCACGCCGAGCGCGACCAACTGACCGAGGTCGAGCACGACGAAGACAAATGGGTCGGCCATGATCGCCGCAAGACCATCGATCACGACGAGACCTCGCATATCGGACATGACCGCACCGAGACCGTCGACAACAACGAGACCATCACGGTCCACAACAACCGTACCGAGACGGTCGACAACAACGAAACCATCCGCATCGGCAGCAACCGCACCAAGACCATCGGCAAGAACCGCAGGGACCAGATCGGCAAGAACTGGTCGACCCATGTTGCGCGGATGAAGACCGAAACCATCGGCATGGCCTACCTGCAGAACGTCGGCATGGGCCGCATGGAAAACGTCGGCCTGGCCTACAACCTCAACGTGGGCACGGTGATGGCGACGGTGGTTGGCATCAACCAGATCTCCAAGGTCGGCAAGACCCTGTCGATCACGGCGGGTGAGGAGCTTTCCATTTCGGTGGGCAAGGCCAGTCTGCGCATGACGGCCGACGGCAAGATTTCCATCAACGGTGCCGAGATCGGCATCGAGGCCAGCGGGCCGATGCAGTTGTCCGGCAAAGACGTCGATATCAACTAACCGGGCACTGATCATGGAATTTCGCAACCTCACGCCTTACCCGGCGATGGCGTTCGACGCGCTCGACCAGCATGACCAGCGCTTTCACGTCGTCGTCATGCGACTCACCTTTGAGTTGCAGCCCGACGGCCAGCTCCTGTTCGGACCCGAGCAAACGCCGCTGGTCACCTCCGACGAGTATTACGGCGAACTGAACCGCTCCAGCGTCAGGCAGGAATCGGACCTGGCTCCGTACAAGCCGCATACCGACGTCATCGTCATTGCCGACGCGCACGCGCCGCAGGGACGCGCGGCCCGCCAGTTCGAGGTCGCCATCAAGATCAATGGCGCACCGGTCGCACCAGATCTGCCGCCGCAACCTGATGGCTTGAATCCCTTTCAGCCTGCTTCGCCAGAGCGCATGGCGCAGTGGCGGCAAGAGTGCGCGCGCTTGACGGAGCAGGCCAGGCAAGGCCCGCTCATTTTTTCCAAGACGCTGCTTGTCACGGGGCCACGCGAATGGCGCAAGCGTTCAGCCTTGCTCCGGGCGCTGACGCTGTTTGCGCTTCCCGCATGGAAGCTGGGCACACCGCAAGCCATCACGACGCTGCCACTGCGTTACGAATATGCCTACGGGGGCGAGAACAAGATTCTTGAAACCGAGCCGGCTGCCGCACGTGTGAACAAAAAGCATCGACTGCCAGGGCGCAAGCCGCTGCCTGAATCTGCGCCTGACGGCGATATGCAGAAAGCCATCGCCCATGCAGTGCATGAACACAATCCGATTGGTCTCGGGTTCGCAGAAGATTGGTATCTCCGTGCGACAAAAACGACCCGGATACCCGCACCACAAATTCAAGCGCTCGATCAGCCCCCGCTGCGCTTTGGTGAAGCGTGCATGCCAGCGGGTTTGGGCATTGTCGGGCGCGCCTGGCAGTCCCGCCTGCGCTTCGCCGGCACTTACGACCCCCAGTGGCTGGAAGGCCGGCATCCCGGCTTGCCTGCCGACTTTGATTTTGCGTACTGGAACGCTGCGCCTGCGGACCAGCAAGTCATTCCTCATCTGGATGGCGATGAAACCATCACGCTGTCCAACCTCTGCCCTGCGGGTGCCGCAACAGCACAGGACGCGGCGGGCAACGCGCTGCTGACCTTCGCGCTGCCGGGGCATTTGCCGTTTGTGCTGGTCCGCTTTGAAGACGGCCGCATAGGCGAACTGGCGGCCAAGCTCGATACGGTCATCGTCGATGTAGCCCCCACCCCCAACTCCCCCGACAAGAAACCCTCCGTCGTTTGCGTCTGGCGCGCGACGGTCGCCTGCTCGCCAGACGTCCGGGTACTTGAAGCACGGATGCTGTCACGCGCCGAGGCCGACGCCTTGCGTGAAGCTGCCCAAGACCCTGCGTCCCCGCCTTCGGCGAGCCTGCCGAACCAATCGCTGCCAACCAACGCTTGAGAGAAATCCATGCCCACAGCTGCCCGCAAGAACAGCATCTTCAAGGCCGTCAGCCTCGTCCCCGACGTCTGCAAGACACCGATGGGACCGAACATGGTGCCGGTGCCGTATCCCGTCATTGCCGACTTGAGCGATAGCGTACAGGTGGCCAAATCGGTCCGGTTCAATGGCGATCCGGTTTTTCTGTTCGGTGACAGCCTGGTCACGCGCGTGAGCGGAAACGAAGCCGGAACGGGCGGTGGCATGAGATCCGGTGTCAACAAGGGAAAGGTGCGCCCTGCAAAGAGCTCCGCCAGCGTGCGTGTGGAGAAGAAGTTCGTCGTGCGCCACGGCGACGAGTGCGACATGAATCTGGCGAGTTGAGCATGATGCGAAGGCTTCATTCTTATCTCGCCCTGATGGATGCAGCGCGTCTTTGCGAGGAGGCTTGCCACGTTGCTGACCGGATGCGGGGTGCGCTGCCATGACGACCAAGGGAGTCATCCTCGAACAGGCGGACAGGTCCGTCACGCGCATCGAGCCACACGGTGGCGGAGCCAATGCTGCCATCAAGGCAGAGACTGCGGCCGAGAAAACGTTTTGGCAGAAGTCCAGTCCCTGGGTGCATGGGGTGCTGGGGGTTGCCAGTTTCGTTCCGGGGTTGTCGGTCATCACCGGTGCGATCGATGCGGCGATCTATACGGCCGAAGGCGACTATGTTGAAGCGGGGATTGCTGCGGCGAGCATGATACCGGGTGGCAAAGTCGTCACTACCGTGGGCAAGGTTGCCAAGCGCGCGGTTGGCATGGCTAAGGGTGCAGGAACGGCATCTCGGATTGGCAAGGGCGCGCATGAGGCGGGAGAACTTGCCAAAGCGGCCAAGACGGCCAAGGAAGCAGAGGAAGCCGCAAGAGTTGCGCGAGAAGCTAAAGTCGCCAAGGAAGCTGCACCTGGCCCCCAACCACCCAAAAAGCCCAAGAAGGACGTCACCGTCAAGGCCCGGCAGTTTAAAGTGCCTTGTTTCCATCCGTATGATAAGAAACAATTCATGCGGATGAGCAAGGAGGAACAGAAGGCGTTTTTGAAAGAAATGGCGGAGCAGCTTAGACGTCAAGAGGAGGCCATCAACAGTCTGACTACTAGTGAATACGCGATGGCTAGGGATGCGTTTAAGAAAATGAATCGGAATCCGGCGGCTGGCGCGGCGCAAGAAAGCCATCGGGAGATGGTCCTTGATGACATATCGAAGGGTATGACCGAGAGCCTGCGTAATCGAGGTATGAGCCAGGCGGAAGCAGAAACGCAGGCCAGAGTTCAAGCAAAAGAAGTAATGAAAAAATTAGCCGCATTGCATGAGCCAGACATGGTCGCCGGAGGTTGGATGCAACACAAGACCACTAGCATCGGCCGCGCTGACGTGAATAAGTCAATTGGAGCAAGCTGGAATCAGGCTTACACGCCGCCTGAAAGTCGGAATTCAGGGCAGAAAGCTCTGACTAGGGTGCAGGAGATGGATCGTGAAGCCCAACATGCGATTGATAACGGCCGTGGAAATCAGAAAATGAATGTCAAATTGGAGCCTTGCCGCGGCAAGGGAATGAGATGAGAGACGAAGACTTTGAATATTTTATTAGCAACTTTGGCGAGGCTACCAAGAGCTCCCCGGTGCCCCCCGCAAGCCTTGAAAAATGGCGCGGCAAGCTGCCGGACCAGTTATTAAGATACTGGGAGCAAGAAGGATGGTGCGAATTTTCGAACGGCCTCTTTTGTACAGTTGACCCTGACGACTATGAAGATATCGTTGATGAATGGCTTGCCGACACAGGACTAGATGAAATTGACGCGTTCCACGTAATTGCAAGGACTGCATTTGGGACGCTCTATTTGTGTGGTGAGAATACCGGGTGCAGTGTCACGATTCGCTGCGCCCTTAATATGATCTCTGCTCTACAAAATGGATTGAAGGAAAAAAATAAGGAAGAATTAGATTTTTCGATCCGTTTCTTTTTTGCTTACAGTAAGCCCGCCCAGCTTGATATCAAAGACGAGAGTGGACAGCCGCTCTTCGAACGCGCTCGAGCCAAACTAGGCCCACTCGAAACGCACGAAATCTACGGATTCGAGCCGGCAATCGTGCTAGGAGGAAAAATTCTCCTCGAGAATCTGGCAAAAGTGAATGCCAATGTGCACCTGACGATTCTCCGTCAATTCGCTGATCCGGAATTGCCACTCTCGGGGATCGATATCGATAAGCTGCTCGACTCGTGACCATGCTGCCGTAAGCGAGCAACTCAAAATTCGGCGATTTAGAGATGCAGTCATTTCCGCTTTAGAACGGCTCAAGCTCGGGCAATGAGATGAGAGACGACGACTTCACATATTTTATTAGCAAGTTTGGTGAGGCCACCAAGTGCACCACGGTACCGACTGCAAGCTTTGAAAAATGGCGCAATAAGCTGCCCGATCAGTTATTGAAATACTGGGAGCAAGAAGGCTGGTGCGAATATGCGAATGGCCTCTTCTGCACAGTTAACCCTGATGACTATGAAGACCTCGTTGATGAGTGGCTTGCTGAAACAGGATTGGATGAGATTGACTCATTTCATGTGATTGCAAGGACTGCATTTGGCGATCTCTATGTGTGTGGTGAGAAGACGGGTCGTAGCGTCACGATTGCCTGCGCCCTCAATATGGTCTCTGCTCTACAGAATGAATTAAAGGCGAAAACTAAAGAAGACCTGGATTATTCAATCCGTTCACTTTTTGCGTTCAGTAAGCCGGCACGATTTGATATAAAAGACGAGGATGGACAGCCGCTCTTTGAACGCGCCAGGTCAAAACTCGGTCCGCTTGAACCACACGAAATATATGGTTTCGAGCCCGCCATCGTACTAGGAGGAAAAATCCTCCTGGAGAATCTGGCAAAAGTGAATGCCAATGTGCACCTAACGATTCTCCGTCAATTCGCCGACCCGGAACTGCCATTCTCAGGGGGCGATATTGAAAAATTATTCGACTCTTGAAACATGCTTCATCCAGGCGCAGGCATAGGTCGCCTGGTTTTTGAATCAATCAAGCTAAGGCATTGAGATGAGAGACGAGGACCACGGATTACTGAATTGGTGGGAAAACTATGACGAGCCGCTTTGACCTCAAGCCGCATATAGGTGCTGGACATCTTCGCTTTGGTATGACCCATGCAATGGTTGAAGAGTTAATCGGCGCTGCGTCGAGGAAAAAGAAAGGCTTCTTGGGAGAGACCATCGAGTACAGAAGAGAAAATGGACTACTTACCACTTACGCATTGAATACTAACGAGCTCGTTGAAGTGGGATTCAGCCGGAACATAATCGAATTGGAGTATGAAGGCATCAAGCTATTCACTGATCCACCACTGGATGTATTCAGCAGCCTGGTCAATATCGACGGCAGTCCCTACGACAGTGTTGGATTTATCGTGTTACTCAATCTCGGTATGACGCTGACGGGATTTCATGATGATGATATTTACCAGCGGGCAGTCACCGTGTTCGCACGAGGCCGCTGGGATGGCCAGCTTAGTGACTTGAAGCCTTTTGATTTAGCCAATTTTTAAATCCATGACATCTCAATACGTCCAGCGATCAGAATTCCTAAACCGTTCAACGCGGTCAGATTTCATAATCGAAACGGCAACCCTGGAAAAAAATTTCATGGCCCCCCTGAAGATAGAAGAAGTCATTCCCTATGTTGGAGTTGATCACGTCCGGTTCGGAATGACACCTGCTGAGGTCGCTCAGGTCTGGGGGGAGCCCCCTAGCCGTGCAGTGAATTTCTTAAAGCAGTATGTGGAGTACAGAGGCAGTGTATCGACAACGTACTCATCCGAAAACCAGCTCATTGAGATTGGCCTCTCGCGACATTGTACTGATGCCAGATTAGGAAATATCCAGATATTCTCGCCGCCAAAAAGAAGTCGCCTCGTCGAGTTATTGAATCTCGACAAAGACGCTTATGAAGACGTGGGAATAATTGTCTTCAAGAACCTCGGTATTTCGGTGAAGGGATTCGAGCATTCTGACGACGACGACCTGGCAATCTCAGCTTTTTCTCGCGGCCATTGGGATGAAGATTTTGAGGCAATGAGAGCGTATCAGCTTTGAATTTTTGACCGTCATGCAAGAACATATCATTACGTCTTACATAGGCGTCGGACCACTTAAGTTCGGAATGACTAAGGGTGAGGTTCATAAAATTTTAGGCGAGCCGCTATCCGTAGAGAAAAGTCTCTTCTCCGAAGAAACAAAAGAGTTTTGGAGCGAGAACGGTCTACAGCTAACTTTTTCGGAAACAGGCGAGAGGTTGTTGGAGATTAGTCTGTCTCCCAATCTTTCAGATGTCCAACTGAATGGACTCAAATTGTTCGAGGTCCCAGGTCCGTATGCTTTTAAGGTTCTGCATGATTGGGACAACGCACCTCTTTCAATTGCTGGTGCGAGTATCTTTCTCAAACTCGGATTGGCCGCCGGCGGATTCCTGTACGACGATGACAATGACAAATCGGTGACA
Organism: Herbaspirillum huttiense; assembly: GCF_004367745.1. Classification (GTDB taxonomy): domain Bacteria; phylum Pseudomonadota; class Gammaproteobacteria; order Burkholderiales; family Burkholderiaceae_D; genus Herbaspirillum; species Herbaspirillum huttiense. The sequence goes on along the minus strand of NZ_CP037993.1, from coordinate 4,425,746 downwards.
GCGTTTGCAAATGGGCGATGGGATTGGCTGGCAAACAATCGAAGCCATTGATTGCCTGCGGTCTTGCTGGTGTTTTCCAAAAAAGAATGAATAGGAGATATTCAGAGAAAGACGCTGTCCGTGACCCCCTCCGGCAGCGGCTTTCCCCCTGTATGAAGCTTCAATCAGGTACCGGCGTCACAACCGGCTTGCCAGAAAAATGCGCCTGCAAATTGGTGAACGCAAGTTCCGCCATGGCCGTCCTGGTGACCAGCGTGCCGCTGGCCATGTGCGGCGTCAGCACCACGTTCTCCAGCGCGGCCAGCTCGGCCGGAATGTTCGGCTCATTCTCGAACACGTCCAGCCCCGCACCGGCAATCGTCCCAGCCTGCAGCGCCGCGATGAGCGCCTTTTCATCCACCACCGAACCGCGCGCCACATTGATGAGGAAGCCCTTGGGGCCCAGTGCCTCCAGCACCTCGGCATTGACCAGCGCCCGCGTCCCGGCACCACCCGGCGTGATCATCACCAGGAAATCGACCTCGCGCGCCAGCGAGACGATGTCTTCCGCATAGGTGTAGGGCACGTCCTTGCGCGAACGGTTGTGATACGCAATCTGCATGTCGAACGCCGCCGCCCGCTGCGCGATGGCTTGCCCGATGCGGCCCAGGCCGACGATGCCCAGACGCGCGCCGCTGACCTTGGTGGTGAAGGGGAAGGGCCCCTTCTTCCATTCGCCGCTGCGGGCAAAGCGGTCGGCCCGCACCACGTTGCGCGCCACGGCCAGCATCAGGGCAATGGCCATGTCGGCTACATCCTCGGTGAGCACGTCAGGCGTGTGGGTCACATGGATGCCGCGCTCGCGGGCAGCCGGTACATCCACCCCGTCATAGCCGACCCCGAACACCGAGACAATCTCCAGCGCCGGAAAGCGCGCCATGAACTCGCGCCCGACCTTGGCTTCGCCATTGGCGGCAATGCCGCGCACCTGCGGCGCGATGGCAGCGAGCGCTTCATCGGTGAGCGGATCGAGGATGAGGTTGTGGCAGGTGAAGTTCTGCTGCAGCAAGTCCAGCAGGTGCTGCGGCAGACGCGCGACGATGAGGACGACAGGGCGGTTGGGGGATGTCATGGGCAGTATGAAGAGGAAGACAGTGAGGGAGGCATAACGATACGTCTGCGCTGCACCCCGCGGGCTGAAAAATTTTCAAGCCCGCAGGAGGGGAAGGGCGGCGCTCAGATCGCCGGGCTGGCCCCCGCTTCGCGCACCGGATCCAGCGGCGGCAACGGGCGCGGCTTGCGGTTTTCATCCGTGGCCACGTAGGTGAGGGTGGCTTCGGTCACTTTGACGATTTCGGTCTGCAGGCGATTGCGCTCGGCATAGACTTCGACGTTGACGGTGATGGAGGTATTGCCGACCTTGACGATATCGGCATAGAAGGACAGCAGGTCCCCCACGAACACCGGATTCTTGAACAGGAAGGAATTGACTGCAATGGTCGCCACTCGCCCGTTGGCGCGGCGGGTGGCCGGCAGCGAGCCGGCGATGTCGACCTGGGCCATGATCCAGCCACCGAAGACGTCGCCATAGACATTGGCATCCGACGGCATGGGCATGACGCGCAGCTGCGGTGCCTTGCCCGGCGGAAGTTGGGAAACGGTGGATGACATGGAAGGCTCCTTTGCAGGTGATGTCCGGCGGCGCGCCGGGATGGCTCTTATAATTCGGTTTTGCGGCTGTGCGCCCGCAGGCGCGGCAACGGCCTAGTGTATCGGATGTTGCCCTCCTGCTGTGTTGCCGTGCCCGACCCCTTTCAACCCGACCCGCCCATGCGCCGCTACCCCAATTCCGCCTCCTCATCGCAAGCCCCCATCAAACGCCAGCGTGGCGACTGGGAAGTCGTCCGCACGCTGCTGCCGTACCTGTGGACCTACAAGTGGCGCGTGATGCTGGCGCTGGCCTTCCTGGTCGGGGCCAAGCTGGCCAACGTGGGCGTGCCGCTGGTGTTGAAGAGACTGGTCGATGCCATGACCATCACGCCCGCGCATCCGCAAGCCCTGCTGGTTTTGCCCCTCGGCCTGCTGGTGGCCTACGGCGCGCTGCGGCTGGCCACGGCGCTCTTCACCGAATTGCGCGAACTGATGTTTGCCCGCGTCACGCAGCGCGCCGTGCGCACCATCGCGCTGCAGGTCTTCCGCCACCTGCATGCGCTGTCGCTGCGCTTCCACCTGAACCGCCAGACCGGAGGCATGACGCGCGATATCGAACGCGGCACGCGCGGGGTCTCCACGCTGGTGTCCTATACGCTGTTCTCGATCCTGCCGACCATCATCGAGATCGTGCTGGTGCTGGCCTACCTGAGCACGCATTACGACATCTGGTTCTCGCTCATCACGGCCGGTGCGCTGGTGCTTTACATCCTCTTCACCATCACCGTGACGGAGTGGCGCACGCATTTCCGCCGCACCATGAACGAGCTGGATTCGCATGCCAATACGCGCGCCATCGACTCGCTGCTCAACTACGAGACGGTGAAGTATTTCGGCAACGAGGAATTCGAAGCGCGCCGCTATGACGAAGGCCTGCAGCGCTATGAACGCGCGGCCGTCAAATCGCAGAGTTCGCTGTCGCTGCTCAACACCGGGCAGTCGGCCATCATCGCCATCGCCGTCACGCTCATCCTGTGGCGCGCCATCGCCGGCGTCATCGATGGCAGCATGACGCTGGGCGACATGGTGCTGGTCAATGCCTTCATGATTCAGCTCTACATTCCGCTCAACTTTTTGGGCGTGCTCTATCGCGAGATCAAGCAGAGCCTGGCTGACATGGAACGACTGTTCTCGCTGCTGGAAGAAAACCGCGAAGTGGCCGACCGGCCCGGTGCCCAGCCCTTGAAGACGCAGGGCGCGGAGCTGCATTTCGAGCACGTCGACTTCAGCTACGAGCGCAATCGCCAGATTCTCTTCGATGTGGATTTCAAGGTGCAGGCCGGTACCACCACGGCCGTGGTGGGCCACAGCGGCTCGGGCAAGTCGACCCTCTCGCGCCTGCTGTATCGCTTCTACGATGTCGACCAGGGGGCCATCCGCATCGATGGTCAGGACCTGCGCAACGTCACGCAAGCTTCGCTGCGCCAGGCCATCGGCATCGTGCCGCAGGACACGGTGCTCTTCAACGACACCATCGAATACAACATCGCCTACGGCAAGCCGGGGGCCACGCGCGAGCAGATCGTGGCGGCGGCCAAGGCGGCCTACATCCATGACTTCATCGAATCGCTCCCCGATGGCTACGCCAGCATGGTCGGCGAGCGCGGACTGAAATTGTCCGGCGGCGAAAAGCAGCGTGTGGCGATCGCCCGCACGCTGCTCAAGGATCCGGCCATCCTCATCTTCGACGAAGCCACCTCGGCCCTCGATTCACGCGCCGAGCAGGCCATCCAGCAGCAGCTCGAAGAGATCGCGCGCGAGCGCACCACGCTGGTCATTGCGCATCGCCTCTCCACCATCGTCAATGCGCAGCAGATCCTGGTGATGGACCATGGCCGCATCGTCGAACGCGGCACCCACGCCGGGCTGCTGATGGCCGATGGCCTGTATGCGCAGATGTGGCTGCGCCAGCAGGCCGGCGCGGAAGAGGAGGGCGGTTCGGTGGTGCCGCAGCCGGAGGACGTGGCACCGGGGGCCGAGCCCGGTGCCGAACCGACGGTGCTGATGCCGGCCGAGCGTCGCTGAGGCCCTCGCCCGCGCGCGCAGCTTGCGCCGGCGCGGGCACAGCGGCACAATTCGCGCATTCGACCTAGAACGGGAAGTGGGCGGGCAATGGAAAGCAAATGGCTTGAGGATTTCGTCTCCCTGGCGGAAACGCGCAGTTTCAGTCGCTCGGCGGAGCTGCGGCATGTGACGCAACCGGCCTTCTCGCGGCGCATCCAGTCGCTGGAAGCCTGGCTGGGCACCGACCTGATCGACCGCACCTCCTATCCCACGCGCCTGACGGCCGCCGGTGAAGTCTTCTACGAACAGGCCGTGGCCATGCTGGGCCAGATCAACAACACGCGCGCGCTGCTGCGCGGCAAGCGGCCCACGGCACAGACCACCATCGACTTCGCCGTCCCCCATACACTCTCGCTGACCTACATGCCCAAGTGGCTCAGCGCCCTGGAGTCGGGCTTCGGCTCCATCAACACGCGCCTGATTGCCCTGAACGTCCACGATGCCGTGATGACCATCGTCGAAGGCGGCTGCGACCTGCTGCTGTGCTATCACCATCCGCGCCAGCCGGTGCAGCTCGATGCCAGCCGCTACGACATGCTGACCATGGGTACCGAAACCCTGCGCCCGTATTCGCGCTGCGACCGCAACGGCAAGCCCGATTACGTCTTCCCCGGCAGCGCCAAGGCTCCCGTGCCTTTCCTCTCCTACACCAGCAATGCCTATCTGGGCCGCATGGTGGAGCTGATGATGGCCGATACCAAGCGCCCGCTGCACCTGATGAAGCACTACGAGACCGACATGTCCGAAAGCCTCAAGATGATGGCGCTGGAGGGCCATGGGGTGGCCTTCCTGCCGGAATCGTCGGTGCTGCGCGAAGTGCGCAACCGCCAGCTGGCACGCACCGACGGGCCCACCGGGGAGTGGGAAGTGGAGATGGAAATCCGCCTCTATCGCGAGCGCCCGACCGCCCAGCGTACCGGCAAGGCGCTGGTGGCGCGGCTGTGGGAATACCTGGTGGAGCTGGATGCGCAGCGGCAAGAAAAGGCCGAGCGCAGCGAACGGGGGGAGCGTCCCAAGGGGGCTGGCGGAAAAAGTCCGCGCACGGCTGAAAAACGCGATTCCTGATCAAAAATTAACAGGTGAAAATGACGCAATCCCTTGTCCATCAAGGGATTTCAAAGGTTATGCAAGCGCTGCATAATTGCATGCTCACAAAGCATTAGCCTTGTGTTGAGCGGCTGGCTACGATGGCGGCGCTGAATCGGACAGGCACGAATTTCCAGCAGGCGCACACCGCGCCCGGCTGGCAGGCGCGCCTCCGTCGCCGCCTTCTTGCGCGCCCTGCGGTGCGGCTTGCAGGCCGCTGCCGACGGAGTAACATGCCTGGCGGACTTTCGGAATTTGCAGGCCTTTTGTCCTTGAACAGCACGGCTATCCAAAGGAGCGATTGCATCATGTCGAACGTACCTAATCACGAAGTGCCTTCCTATCTCGTCCCGCACGGCATCGGTCCGTGGGGCGTCTATCTCGAACAGATCGACCGCGTCACGCCCCACCTGGGCTCGCTGGCCCGCTGGGTGGAAACCCTGAAGCGTCCCAAGCGCATCCTGGTGGTCGACGTGCCCATCGAGCGCGACGACGGCACCATTGCCCACTTCGAGGGCTATCGCGTGCAGCACAACACCTCGCGCGGTCCCGGCAAGGGCGGTGTGCGTTTCCACCAGGATGTGACGCTGTCCGAAGTGATGGCCCTGTCGGCCTGGATGACCATCAAGAATGCCGCCGTGAACGTGCCCTATGGCGGTGCCAAGGGCGGTATCCGTGTTGATCCCAAGACGCTCTCCCGTGGCGAACTGCAGCGCATGACGCGCCGCTACACCAGCGAGATCGGCATCATCATCGGCCCCAACAAGGACATCCCGGCTCCGGACGTGAACACCGATTCGCAGATCATGGCCTGGATGATGGATACCTACTCCATGAATCAGGGCAGCACCTCCTCGGGCGTGGTCACCGGCAAGCCCATCTCCCTGGGCGGCAGCCTGGGCCGCCATGAAGCCACCGGTCGTGGCGTCTTCGTGGTCGGTTGCGAAGCCGCTGCCAAGCGCGGCATGGACATCAAGGATGCCAAGGTCGCGGTGCAAGGTTTCGGCAATGTCGGCGGCATCGCTGCGCGCCTGTTCGCTGAAGCCGGTTCCAAGGTGGTGGCGGTGCAGGATCACGTGACCACCGTCTTCAATGCCGGTGGCCTGGACGTGCCGGCACTGCAGGCTTATGTGGCCAAGAATGGCAGCGTCAAGGGCTTCGAAGGTGCGGATGAAATCACCGACCGCGCCCAATTCTGGTCGGTCGACTGCGACATTCTGGTGCCTGCCGCACTGGAACAGCAGATCACCGAAGCCAACGCCAATCACATCAAGGCCAAGATCATCCTGGAAGGCGCCAACGGCCCGACCACCCCGGCCGCCGATGACATCCTGCGCGACAAGGGCGTGCTGATCGTGCCGGACGTGATCGCCAACGCCGGCGGCGTGACGGTGAGCTACTTCGAATGGGTGCAGGACTTCTCCAGCTTCTTCTGGACCGAAGACGAAATCAACCTGCGCCTGACCCGCATCATGCGCGAAGCCTTCGCCGCCGTCTGGCAGCTGGCCGAAGAGAAGAACGTGTCGCTGCGTACCGCGGCCTTCATCGTGGCGTGTACCCGCGTACTGCAGGCGCGTGAAATGCGCGGCCTGTATCCGTGATGCAGTGATGCTGTAAAACGATCGGTCCGGCGAGCACCGGACCACCACGGCCCAAGACGGCGGCGCACTGCGCCACAGACCGTCGGCCGCATGATTCCAGAGCACTCTGGTTCGGAGGAGACGTGGTTGCTGTGCGCATGCGCACCGCAGGCCAACCAGCCTTGCGGCGCAAGATCTTCAGTGACGGACCCGGCATCAACATGCCGGGCGCTGCCGCATGTGCGCTTGATTCGGCACATCCGGCAGCCTGCCATGCCGATGTCGTGCACGTTATCGGACGGTGTGGTTTTGACCTGTCTCTTCACGTTTTCCGCACTCGCATTCGCCGCACTGGCGCTGGCTTCCATTCTTCCCTGCACGTTCCTGCATATCGCCCCGCAAGCGGCGTCCCCACTGGCTCTGCGCTGGTGCCTCCGGCTTCTGCCCATTCCCCGATGACCACTGTCATGATGCTGCCTGCCGCAGCACGCCTATGCGCTCGCGTGCTGCGTGCGGATGGCGTTTCTGGCATGGATATTGCTGACCGGAATGGGGTTGCTGCCGTGCTGCCGACGTGCTCGCCAGGGCTTCCTGCGAGCTGCGAAACTCTCCTCATTGCGTCGGATCGTGGTGCCGCCGCCATGAGGGTTTCTGCGGATTGCCAGACCGGGCGGCATATGTCGTACAATGCGCCCGCCGACAGTTGCGCTCGGGTAATTTGCCAGCTTGCGCTTCACCGAGGGGGTGGTCATCGCCAGAGATTGCCAGTGGTGGAGCAAACAAAGCTGGCAAAGAACTGTGTTAGCACACAGAATAGGCGACACGGCAGAGAACAATAACAGGCTCGTCAATACGGCCGGCCAGCCCGGTAGGGGCAGCGCGCAAGCGGATTCGCTACCAGGCCATTTGAACCGTTACGTAAAAAATTTTTCCAGGAGGTCACACAATGAAGTTATTGAAGCTAGCAGGGGTTTTGGTTGGGGCAAGCGTACTGATGAGCTCGGTGCATGCTGAGGAATTCACCGGCCGTCTGAAGAAGATCAAGGACTCGGGCACCCTGACGCTGGGCGTGCGCGATTCGTCGATTCCCTTCTCCTATCTGGACGACAAGCAGTCCTACCAAGGCTACTCGATCGACCTGTGCCTGAAGGCCGCGACCGCGATCCAGAAGAAGCTGGGCCTGACCTCGCTGAACATCAAGATGGTGCCGGTGACCTCGGCCACCCGCATCCCGCTGATCGCCAACGGTACCACCGACATCTCCTGCGACTCCGCGACCAACAATCAGGAACGCTGGAACCAGGTGGCCTTCTCGGTGACCGAGTTCGTGACCGCCAACAAGTTCCTGTCCAAGAAGTCGGCCAACCTGAAGACGCTGGATGACCTGAAGGGCAAGACCGTGGTCTCGACCTCCGGTACGTCCAACCTGAAGCAGATCACCGCACTGAACGCCGAACGCAACCTGGGCATGAACATCCTGGCTGCCAAGGACCACGCCGAAGCCTTCCTGATGGTGGAAACCGGCCGTGCCGCCGCCTTCGTGATGGACGACATCCTGCTGTCCTCGCTGGCCGCCAACTCCAAGGCCCCGGCTGACTACCAGGTTTCCTCGGAAGCCCTGTCGGTCGAGCCGTACGGCCTGATCCTGCCGAAGGGCGACAACGACTTCAAGAAGGTCGTCGACGAAGCCCTGACCGTGGTCTACAAGGGTGACGACATCAAGAAGATCTACGCGAAGTGGTTCCAGTCGCCGATCCCGCCCAAGGGTGTCAACCTGAACGTGCCGATGAGCCCGCAGCTGCAAGCCGTTCTGGCCAAGCCGACCGACTCCTACGATCCGGCTGCCTACGCTGTCGTGCCGGAAGCGCAGAAGAACATGGGCAAGAAGAAGTAAAAAGCGCATTGCTTCGTGCAATCGAACAAAACGGGGGCCTGTCCCCCGTTTTGTTTAGCCGGAACTGTCCCGCTTGCCTTGCGGCAATGCCGGGGCGGCCAAGGCGCTGAACCAACAAGAAGCGGCGCGGCATTTGCCTGGTGACCGCGCCCGAGAACACAGACTTCGAACCACAGACGAGGCCATTTATGCATTACAACTGGAATTGGGGAATCTTCTGGGAGATGTCTCCCGATGGCATCCCCTACATTGACACGCTGCTGGCGGGCCTGAAATGGACCCTGGCCACAGCCGCCTGCGCCTGGATCATGGCACTGGTCCTGGGCACCATCTTCGGTACCCTGCGTACCACCACCAAACCTTGGGTGGTGCGCATTGCCAACGGCTACGTGGAACTGTTCCGCAACATTCCGCTGCTGGTCCAGATGTTCCTGTGGTACTTCGTGGTGCCGGAACTGCTGCCCAGCGCCATCGGTGACTGGATCAAGAGCCTGCCGGATGCGTCCTTCGTGACCGCGACCCTGGCCCTGGGTTTCTTCACCTCTTCCCGTGTGGCCGTGCAGGTGACCACCGGCATCCAGGCGCTGCCGCGCGGCCAGCGCATGGCGGGTGCCGCCCTGGGCCTGACCCCGGTGCAGACCTATCGCTACGTGCTGCTGCCGATGGCCTTCCGCATCATCATCCCGGCACTGACCAACGAGTTCGCCGCCATCATCAAGAACAGCTCGGTAGCACTGACCATCGGCCTGGTGGAACTGACTGCCGCAACCTACTCGATGCGCGAATTCACTTTCCAGACCTTCGAGGCGCTCAGCGGTGCCACGATCATCTATCTGATCATTTCCGTGATCGCGCTGTTGATGGCGCGCCTGCTGGAAAAGGTCACCGCCGTTCCGGGCTACATCACCGGCGGCAGCACCAGCGCAGGAGGGCATTGATCCATGTTCAGCAATTTCGATTTCGACGTCATCCAGCGCTCGTGGGTCTACCTGTTCACGACCGGCCTGAAGTTCACACTCATTCTGACCTTCTCGGCCATGCTGGGCGGGATCATCCTGGGCACGCTGCTGGCCATGATGCGCCTGTCGTCCAACAAGCCGCTGTCGTTCATCGCGACCACCTACGTCAACCTGATCCGCTCCATTCCGCTGGTGCTGGTGATCTTCTGGTTCTACTTCCTGGTGCCCTTCATCGGTGCCTGGATCATTGGTGCCTCCGAACCCATCCAGGTCGGTGCGTTCCAGTCGGCCCTGATCACCTTCATCCTGTTTGAAGCCGCGTATTATTGCGAGATCATGCGTTCGGGCATCCAGTCCATTCCGCGCGGGCAAGTGTTCGCCGGCTATGCGATCGGCATGAACTACTGGCAGATGATGGGCAACGTGGTGCTGCCGCAGGCCTTCCGCAACATGACCCCGATCCTCCTGACTCAGACCATCGTGCTGTTCCAGGACGTCTCGCTGGTCTACGTGCTGGGCTCGGTGCCGGACTTCGTGACCAGCGCTTCCAAGATCGCGCAGCGTGATGGCCGCCTGGTGGAAATGTATCTCTTCGTGGCCGTGGTGTATTTCGTGCTGAGCTTTGGCCTGTCGCAACTGGTCAAGCGCTTCCAGAAGAAGATCGCCATCATCCGCTAAATGTTTTTGACGGCCGCCGCCCGCGCTTTGTCGCGCCAGGCCGGCGGCCAGTGAATCCAGAATTCAGAAATCCAGGAGAATCAAATGATCGAACTCAACAATGTCAGCAAGTGGTACGGCAGCTTCCAGGTCCTGACCGACTGCTCGACCTCCGTCAAGAAGGGCGACGTGGTGGTGGTGTGCGGCCCGTCCGGTTCCGGCAAGTCCACGCTGATCAAGACCGTCAACGGCCTGGAGCCGTTCCAGAAAGGCACCATCACCGTCGATGGCGTCTCCGTCGGCGACCCCAAGACCAACCTGTCCAAGCTGCGCGCGCGCATCGGCATGGTGTTCCAGAACTTCGAACTGTTCCCGCACCTCTCCATCCGCGAGAACCTGACCATCGGCCAGATCAAGGTGCTGGGCCGCTCCAAGGAAGAGGCCACTGAAAAGGGCTTGAAGTACTTGGACCGCGTGGGCCTGCTGGCACACAAGGACAAGTTCCCCGGCCAGCTCTCCGGCGGCCAGCAGCAACGTGTGGCGATTGCCCGCGCGCTGTCGATGGACCCGATCGCCATGCTGTTCGATGAACCGACCTCGGCGCTGGATCCGGAAATGATCAATGAAGTGCTCGATGTCATGGTCGGCCTGGCCCAGGAAGGCATGACCATGATGGTCGTGACCCACGAAATGGGCTTCGCCCGCAAGGTCGCCAACCGTGTGGTGTTCATGGACAAGGGCCTGGTCGTGGAAGATTGCGCCAAGGATGAGTTCTTCGCCTCGCCGCGTTCGGAACGCGCACGCGACTTCCTGGCCAAGATCATCACCCACTGATCGCGCGCATTCGCATCGCGGCAAGGGCTGCCCCGGCAACGGGGCGGCCCTTGTCGTTTGTGCCAGGTCAAAAGCGGGTCAGGGCTTGCTTTCCGGGGTGCTTGACGGCTACGGTAGAATGTCGCCCTTGAAGACATCGCGGCTGGCTCTCCACAGCCCGCATCGGCCGGGATGCCTTGCCTGATCCGTAATCCTCAGACCGACACCACTCCAAGACCGAAAGATCCGCAATGAGCAATGTACTGACCATCACCCGCCCGGACGACTGGCACCTGCACCTGCGCGACGGCGCCACCATGCAGGACGTGCTGCCGCATACGGCACGCCAGTTCGCACGCGCCATCGTCATGCCCAACCTGAAGCCGCCGGTGACCACCACTGCGCAGGCCGGTGCGTATCGCGATCGCATCCTGGCCGCCTTGCCCGCAGGCATGTCCTTCGAGCCGCTGATGGTGCTCTACCTGACCGACAACACCCCGCCCGAGGAAATCCGCCGTGCCAAGGAAAGCGGCTTCGTCAAGGCCGTGAAGCTCTATCCGGCCGGTGCCACCACCAACTCCGACGCCGGCGTGACCGACCTGTCGAAGTGCTACAAGACCCTGGAGGTGCTGCAGGAAGTGGGCATGCCCTTCCTGGTCCATGGTGAAGTGACCGATCCCGAGATCGACCTGTTCGACCGCGAAGCGGTCTTCATCGAGCGCATCATGAAGCCGCTGCGACAAGCCATGCCGGAACTGAAGGTGGTCTTCGAGCACATCACCACCAAGGAAACGGCCGACTACGTGCTGGCCGGCGAAGGCCCGACGGCCGCCACCATCACGGCGCACCATTTGCTCTTCAACCGCAACGAGATCTTCAAGGGCGGCATCCGTCCGCACTACTACTGCCTGCCGGTCTTGAAGCGCGAGACCCATCGCAAGGCGCTGGTGGCGGCAGCCACTTCGGGCAATGACAAGTTCTTCCTCGGTACTGATTCGGCCCCGCACGCCAAGGGTGCCAAGGAACACGCCTGTGGCTGCGCCGGCTGCTACACCGCGCTGCATGCGCTGGAGTTGTATGCCCAGGCCTTCGACAGCGCCGGTGCGCTGGACAAGTTCGAAGCCTTCGCCAGCTTCAACGGTCCGGACTTCTACAACCTGCCGCGCAATACCGGCACCGTCACCTTGCAGCGCGAGACCTGGGCCATCCCGGCCGAGCTGCCCATGGGCGATGCCACGGTGGTGCCGCTGTCGGCGGGCGAACAGATCCACTGGAAGATGGTCTGATCCGTTTCAGGGATCAGCCGTATTCCTTCGTCCCCGGTCCGCGCGCCCAGGCGGCGCGGCCGGGATGTCCATCACAACGAGAGAAAGGCGAGCTGTATGCAAGTCGTCGATGAACTGATTACCGATTTCGACAAGGCGCTGCGCGTGATCAGCGGCGTGGTGTTCGAGAGCCGTCCCAACCCGGGACGCGGCCTGCCGGACGGTGTCATGAACGAGGCCGAGAAGCGCCACGCGGCCGGGCTGATGCGGGTCAACAACGTGGGCGAGGTCTGTGCCCAGGCGCTCTACGACGCCCAGGGCCGCTTCGCCCAGACGGAAGATATCAAAGCGGCCTTCAGGCGCGCCGGCATCGAGGAAGAGGATCACCTCGCCTGGACCGCCGAACGCCTGCGCGAACTGGGGTCGCATACCAGCCTGCTCAATCCGCTGTGGTATGGCGGCGCCTATGTGCTGGGCAGCATCGCCGCACGGCTGGGCGATGCGCGCAACCTGGGCTTCGTCTCCGAGACCGAGCGCCAGGTCGAGCACCACCTGCTGGGCCACCTGGACAAGCTGCCGGCCCAGGACAACCGCTCGCGTGCCATCGTCGATCAGATGCGCCTGGATGAAATCGAGCACGGCCAGGCGGCGCGTGACCTGGGCGCGGCCGAGGTGCCGGCTCCGGTCCGCGGGCTGATGAAGGCCATGGCCAAGGTCATGACCACGGTGGCTTACCGGATCTGAACCCGGAAGGCGGCCGAATCGACGGACATGAAAAAAGCGGCCTCGGCCGCTTTTTTTCTTGCTGCATCCTGTACCCGGACCTTACTGCTGCTGGACGGCCGCAGAGGACGTATCGGTGAGGTCGTCGATGATCTCGAAGGAGTGCGTGATCTCGGCGGTCTTCTCCAGCATGATCGAGGCCGAGCAGTACTTGTCGTGGGACAGCTTGATGGCACGCTCGACCACATTGGTCTTGAGGTTGCGGCCACGCACGGTGAAGTGGAAATGAATCTTGGTGAACACCTTGGGATCGGTCTCGGCGCGCTCGGACTTGAGGGTCACGTCGCAGCCGCGCACGTCCTGGCCGCTCTTGCGCAGGATCACCACCACGTCATAGGCGGTGCAGCCACCGGTACCGGCCAGCACCACTTCCATCGGACGCGGGGCCAGGTTGCGGCCGCCGCCATCGGGCGCGCCATCCATCGTCAGCAGGTGGCCCGAACCGGTTTCCGCCGTGAAGGTCATGCCGGACAAGCCGGTCCAACGTACTGTGCATTCCATCTGTCTCGTCCCAATCGGTTCAATGAAGCTGCGTATTGTAGCTTTTGACGCGCATACCTGCAGCCGGTGCAGGGGAGGGCATGTGAAGCTCCGTGATTTTTGCGCTGCGGAAAAATTGTCGAATGAATATTCATCTATCGCGTTTCCACTGTGCTTTCAGCAACTTGTAACCCAGCAGTGACGCCGCTTGCAGACAGTTACAAATTTATTCGCCTCGCGTTATTGCGTTGCACAAACCGCTTTGCTATATTGAATTCAACGGAAGTTTTTGCAGCACGTAACGATGTCTCCTCCACCCTCCTCATTGGTGTGGATTAAACCCGGAACCTCAGTGTCCGGGTTTTTTTTGTCTTTTTTCTGGCCAGGCCCCGCGCAAAGTTGTGCCAGCGGCAACGAAATTCCGTCTTCCAGCAAGAAAACCCCGGCAAATCGCCGGATCGGCGCCACAATCCCCCGAAACCTTTTGACGCTAAGTCCTTGAAAAGGCTATACTTGCCGGCTTTCCCATGCGCTCGGGAAGATAAAAGGATGAGTCCGCGAAGCGAAGTACCCAGGACAGCAGGCATCCGCCGGCTGGCCCGCATGAGCGGAACCGCCATTTGAGCGTTTATATACTGATAGAGAAAGTCAAACATGAAGACCTTTTCCGCTAAAGCCCATGAGGTTCAGCGCGAGTGGTTCGTGATTGACGCGACGGACTTGGTCCTCGGACGTGTTGCCAGCGAAGTGGCACTCCGACTGCGCGGCAAGCACAAACCCGAATTCACTCCGCACGTCGATACCGGTGACTTCATCGTCGTCGTCAACGCAGGCAAGCTGCGCGTGACCGGCACCAAGGCCACTGAGAAGACCTATTTCCGCCACAGCGGTTATCCGGGCGGCATCTACGAAACCAACTTCCTGAAGATGCAACAGCGTTTCCCCGGCCGTGCGCTGGAGAAGGCCGTCAAGGGCATGCTGCCCAAGGGTCCGCTGGGCTACGCCATGATCAAGAAGCTGAAGGTTTATGCAGATGGCAACCATCCGCACGCCGCGCAGCAACCGAAACCCCTCGCCCTCTAAGGAACAGACATGATCGGTAACTACAATTACGGAACCGGCCGTCGCAAGAGTGCAGTGGCGCGTGTTTTCATCAAGGCAGGTTCGGGCAACATCATCGTCAATGGCAAGCCCGCCGCTGAGTACTTCTCCCGCGAAACCGGCCTGATGGTGATCCGTCAGCCGCTGGAACTGACCGGCAACGTCGAGCGTTTCGACATCAAGGTGAACGTCCACGGTGGCGGCGAATCCGGCCAGGCCGGCGCTGTTCGCCACGGCATCACCCGCGCCCTGATCGACTACGACGCCGGCCTGAAGTCGGCTCTGTCGAACGCAGGCTTCGTCACCCGTGACGCGCGTGAAGTCGAACGTAAGAAGGTTGGTCTGCGCAAGGCACGTCGCGCAAAGCAATTCTCGAAGCGTTAATCGTTTCTTGCATTACGGAAAGCCGTCGGCATCTGTGCCGGCGGCTTTTTGCTTTTATGCGTTGCCGCTGCAGGTGTGGCTTGCTTGCGCAACGTCTCGTAGTGTGACGATAATTTCGGCTATTTGCGGAAATTACTGTCCGAGCGGAAATCAGCGGGAAATATTCTCCTGCTAAAATTGACCGCTTTTCAGCGTGCCATGCACGCGCGTCCGGCGCTCGTCCGCCATGGCGTTTTCTCTTCGCCTTTTCTCGCAAGGAACAGACATGATCAAGGTAGGTATCGTTGGCGGAACCGGTTACACCGGCGTCGAATTGCTGCGTATTTTTGCGACTCACCCGCAAGCCCGGGTGGAGGCCGTGACCTCGCGCAAGGAAGACGGCATGCCGGTATCCGAGATGTATCCCTCCCTGCGCGGCCGCGTCGATGTGGCCTTCTCCTCGCCCGACAAGGCGCGCCTGACCGACTGCGACGTGGTCTTCTTCGCCACCCCCCATGGCGTGGCCATGGCCCAGGCCCCGGAACTGGTGGCCGCCGGCGTGAAGGTGATCGACCTGGCCGCGGACTTCCGCATGCAGGATGTGGCCGCGTTCGAGAAGTGGTACAAGCTGCCGCACAGCTGCACCGACCTGCTCAAGGAAGCCGCCTACGGCCTGCCCGAACTGAACCGTGAGGCCATCCGCAAGGCGCGCGTGGTGGGCAATCCGGGCTGCTATCCGACCACCATGCAGCTTGGCTTCGCACCTCTGCTGAAGGCCGGCGTGATCGATGCCTCGCACCTGATCGCCGACTGCAAGTCCGGTGTCTCCGGTGCCGGCCGCAAGGCGGAGCTGAGCCTGCTGTTCTCGGAAGCCTCGGACAACTTCAAGGCTTATGGCGTCTCCGGCCATCGCCACTCGCCCGAAACCATCGAACGCCTGTCGCACCTGACCAGCGACAAGGTCGGCCTGCTGTTCACGCCGCACCTGGTGCCGATGATCCGTGGCATGCATTCCACCCTGTACGCCCGCCTGACCAAGGACATCGACAACGCCGCCCTGCAGGCCCTGTTCGAAGACGCCTACAAGGACGAGCCCTTCGTCGACGTGCTGCCCTTCGGTTCGCATCCCGAGACCCGCACCACGCGCGCTTCCAACATGCTGCGCCTGGCTGTGCATCGTCCGGACAATGGCGACACGGTGGTGGTGCTGGTGGTCCAGGACAACCTGGTCAAGGGCGCTTCCGGCCAGGCCGTGCAGTGCATGAACCTGATGTTCGGTCTGGAAGAAACCAGCGGCCTGCAGCAGGTCCCGGTCCTGCCGTGAAGTACCGCTTGTGGCGTCGGCGCATGACGATTTCTGCGCCGAAGATGACCATCAAGCGCCACCTGCCGCTACCGCTGCTGATCCTGTTGTGGACAGCGGTGGTGGCTGTGGGAGCGGCGGCGGCGGTCTGGACTTACCAGCTTGGCCGCAACAACCTGCCCGGTCTGCATGGCGATGCCGGCGAGCAGATCGAGCAGCTGAGCGAACAGGTCAAGAAGCTGACCGCGGAAAATGAGCGCTTGCAATCTGCCGCCAACGCGTCGCAGAATGAACTGAAGATTGCCCAAACGGCGCAAGCCACGCTGGCGACCCAGGTCAAGAACATGGAGGCGGAAATCAACCGCCAGAAGGAAGATCTGGCCTTCTTCGACAGCCTGCTGCCGACCAACCTGGGCGCACCCGGCATCACCATCCAGCGCTTCAAGGCCGAACAGGCCGCGCCCAACCAGCTGCGCTATCGCGTGCTGGTCATGCAAGGTGGTGGGGGAACGCAACAGTTTGCAGGAAACCTGCAGCTTAGTGTCAATATGGTGCAGGGCGGCAAAGGTGTTACCATCAACTTCCCGGAAGGCAATTCCGCTGACCAGGCGCGCTATCGGCTCGCATTCAAGTATTACCAGCGGGTCGAAGGCCTGCTGACCATTCCCGAAGGTGCCATCGTGAAGTCGGTGGCAGTCCGAGTTCTCGACCGCGGCCAGGTGCGTGCCCAGCAGTCGGTAGATCTGTGAGGTGATTCCATGTTTACACGCAAGACCAAAAGCACGATCGACAGCCTGATCGGCATGTCCACCAGCATCACGGGCGACGTCGGCTTCAAGGGCGGCCTGCGCATTGACGGTGCCATTACCGGCAACATCAACGCCGAAACCGGCCAGCCCAGCGTGCTGGTCATCTCCGAGCACGCCAAGGTGGTCGGCGAGGTGCGCGCGGCACACCTGATCGTCAACGGCGAGATCGTCGGCGATGTCCACTCCACCGAACTGCTGGAGCTGCAGCCCAAGGCTCGCATTACCGGCAACGTCTTCTACAAGGCGCTGGAGATGCACGGCGGGGCACTGGTGTCCGGCAAGCTCAGCCATGACCAGCAGGTCGAGACGCCGGTGCTGAAGCTGGCTGCATCGTCGGAAGCATGAAAATCCGCAAGCGCTTATAATGGCTTTGTTGATCTAATGTATTGATCCGCCTCAAGCCCAGCAGGAGTCCGAAATGAATGCCGTAGCCGAACTGCAACAAACCGACATGCCCGCCCCGATCAACTTCAGCGACAGCGCAGCCGCCAAGGTGGCCCAGCTGATCGAGGAAGAAGGCAATCCCGACCTGAAACTGCGCGTCTTCGTGCAGGGCGGCGGTTGCTCGGGTTTCCAGTACGGTTTCACCTTTGATGAAATCGTCAACGAAGACGACACCACCATGAGCAAGAACGGCGTCCAGCTGTTGATCGACTCGATGAGCTACCAGTACCTGGTGGGCGCCGAAATCGACTACAAGGACGACCTGGAAGGCGCGCAATTCGTCATCAAGAACCCGAACGCCACGACCACTTGCGGTTGCGGCTCTTCGTTCTCGGTGTAAGCGCTGCCAGACTCCCCGCCTGGCGCAGCTTTGCGGGGAGATGAAGAAAAAGGACGCCTCGGCGTCCTTTTTTCATGTCCAGAACCTTCATATCGCCCTGGACCCACCGTGCAGCGGGCGTTTCCGGGAACGGCCAGGCGCCACCGGAAATGCCCGCACCAGCCTCAGCCCAGTTCGGTGAAGGCCTTGGCCGCAGCGGCGATGGTTTCCTCGATGATGGCATCGCTGTGCTGGGCCGAAACAAAGCCGGCCTCGAAGGCCGAAGGCGCGAAGTACACGCCCGCATCCAGCATCTTGTGGAAGAAGCGGTTGAAGCGTTCCTTGTCGCCCTGCATCACCTCGGCATAGCTGGTGGGCACCTTGGCATCGAAGTAGAGGCCGAACATGCCGCCGATGGCATCGGCTGCGAAGTTCACGCCGGCAGCCTTGGCGGCAGCGGCGAGGCCATCGGCCAGCTTGCGGGTCTGGGCCGTCAGATGGGTGTAGAAGTCCGGCTGCTGGATGATCTTCAGGGTCGCCATGCCGGCCGCCACCGTCACGGGGTTGCCCGAGAGGGTACCGGCCTGGTAGACGCCACCCAGCGGTGCCAGATGCTTCATCACCTCGGCGCGGCCACCAAAAGCGGCCACCGGCAGGCCACCGCCGATCACCTTGCCCAGCGCCGTCAGGTCGGGAACGATGCCGTTCAATTCCTGGGCGCCGCCACGTGCCACGCGGAAGCCCGACATCACTTCATCGAAGATCAGGATGGCGCCGTATTCGGTACACAGGCGGCGCATGGTGCGCAGGAATTCATCCGAAGCACGCACCAGGTTCATGTTGCCCGCCACCGGTTCCACGATCACGCAGGCGATCTCGTTGCCGGCATTCTTGAAGGCCTCTTCCAGTTGGGCGGCGTTGTTGTAGTCCAGCACCAGGGTGTGCTTGGCGAAGTCTTCCGGGACCCCGGCCGAGGTCGGATTGCCGAAGGTCAGCAAGCCGCTGCCGGCCTTCACCAGCAGGGAATCGGCGTGGCCGTGGTAGCAGCCTTCGAACTTGATGATCTTGTCGCGGCCGGTGGCGCCACGGGCCAAGCGCAGCGCGCTCATGGTCGCTTCGGTGCCGGAAGAGACCAGGCGGATCTGCTCGATGGAAGGCACCAGCTTGATGATCTCTTCGGCCATCTCGATTTCAGCCTCGGTCGGTGCACCGAAGGACAGGCCGCGCGCAGCTGCCTGCTGCACCGCCTTGACCACTTCCGGATGTGCGTGGCCGACGATGGCGGGGCCCCAGGAGCCGATGTAGTCGATGTAGCGCTTGCCTTCGGCATCCCAGAACCAGGGGCCTTCGGCGCGTTCGATGAAGCGCGGGGTGCCGCCTACCGAACGGAAGGCGCGTACCGGGGAATTGACGCCGCCCGGCGTGCTTTGCTGGGCGCGGGCGAACAGGGATGCATTGGTCTTGGTCATGTGTGTGCGGACGATACCGTCCGGATGCAGTGAATCAGTTGATGGAAGGCGGCGCGTCCAGATCGGCGGGATCTTCCGATTCACGCGCCCAAAAATAGCGGTCGGGCAGCAGCTTGCCCATGCCGATGCGCTGCGCATTGGCCAGCGCGGCCAGCGTGAACTCCTGCGCTTCGGACGCCGCCAGCGGCACTTCCAGGTCATTGGCCAGCATCGCTGCCATGGCCGCCGAGAGCGTGCTGCCGGCACCGACGAAGGAGCCTGGCAGGCGCGGCCAGGCATCCTGGCGCACCAGGCCGGATTCGTCGAAGAGCGAATTGGCCACTTCCTGCAGGTCGGTCTGGGTATTGGTCACCAGCAGGTATTCGCAGCCCATCTCGATGATGCGCATCGCGTCCAGCTCCAGCGCATCGCCCGGCACGGGTTCGCGCCAGGTCTCGGCCAGGCGGGTCAGTTCACCGGCCGAGCAGATCAGCACCGTGGCCTGCGGGATCAGCAGTTCGCGGATGGCGATCAGGCGATCATCCTCGTCTTCCTGGTTGGCCAGGGCGCTGATGAAGGGATCCAGGATCAGCGGCACGTCGGGATAGTCGGAGACGATCTCGGCAATCACCGAGATGTTCTCGATGCTGCCCAGCGCACCGACCTTGAAGGCGGCCACGGCCATGTCTTCGAGGATCACGCGGGCCTGGTCGGCGACCCAGTCGACGTCGACCACCTGCACGTCTTCGACGCGGGCGGTGTCGCCGATGAGCAAAGCCGTCACCACCGACAAACCGTGGCAGCCCATGGCGGCGAAAGTGGCGAGATCGGCCTGGACGCCCGTGGCGCCGACCGGATCGGCTGCGCCGAAGCTGAGGATGAGGGGAGGAGTTTGGTTTTGCACGTCGAGTAGATTAAGATAGCTGACTTAGCATTTTACTTGATTGATTTTAGGGATAGTCAGCCGTGACGAATAGCAGCCAAACCGAATTCAAAACCTGGATGTGCCTGATCTGTGGTTGGATCTACGACGAAGAAGCAGGCCTGCCCGAAGAAGGCATCGCCCCGGGCACCCGCTGGGACGACGTGCCCATCAACTGGACCTGCCCGGAATGCGGCGCCCGCAAGGAAGATTTCGAGATGGTCGCCATCTGATCGCTTCCTGATCGCCTGCACCGCCGCCGACGGCTTCGGCATTGCGTCCCGCCGCCATTTGCCCGGCGGCACGCTGGCGGCGCTTCCTTAGCCGGGAGTTGCCGCTCACCCTCCTGTTTTCCTGCCTTACGGGATTTGATCTACATCAAACTCCCGCTTTGTCACGGTTTTCGTCGCGTTTTCCCATCATTTTTTTCTGCCTGCTGGTGCCATGTCTTTGCCGGGCGGAAAAGCAGCGAACTTTTCTGGGTAAAATCTCTTCCAGTACCAGCTTTGCCCGCATGACCGGATAACAGGACGCACAGACGTCCGCCCGGCCTCTGTACGGCATCTCCCCCGACGGTCTTGTCCATTGAGCCCAGCCCCGCCATCGCGCCGCTGGCCCGCTTCGGCGTGCGCGCAAGCGTGCGGCGGCATGGCCTTTCTTAACCGCTTCATGAGGGCTGGTATGCCACACACCAAGGATTTCGTCATCAACGCGCCCGCCGCCCGCAGCTTTCCGGGCCTGCCGGAGCGCGAGGGACTGGAGCAGTTCCAGGCTTCGCTACTGGCGCGCATGGCCGCTTCCGACAACGAAAGCATGCGCTCGCGCCGCCTGGCGGTGGCCATGGGCGAACACTGCTATCTGGTCCCGCTGGCTCAGGCCGGCGAGATCGTACCGCTGTCCGGCCTTGCCATCACCCCCGTACCCGCCACCCGCGACTGGTTTCGCGGCCTGCTCAACATCCGCGGCAGCCTGATCGGCCTGGCCGATCTCATGGGCCTGGCCGGTGCCGTCCCCCAGGAAATCGGCCGCAGCAGCCACGTCCTGCTGCTGGCTCACGGCCTGGCACCGCAATGCGGCTTGCTGGTGTCAAGGGTATTGGGACTGCGTGACATCACAGAAATGACCAAAATATCGAAAAATTACGATACGGAAATTCCCTTGCTGGGCCTTGCCGGACGTTATAAAGACAGCGGTGGTCAGCAATGGGATGAACTGGACCTGTCGCTGCTGAGCCAGGACAGCCGTTTTCTGCAGATCGGCCGCTAGCAGCCGTGTCGCAAGCGACGCCGAGGCGGCCTCTGCAAGCCACTGCAGCTGCAGGCCTGAAAATCAGAAAAACCTGAGAAATCCAGAAGATCTGCGAGATCTGTAAAGAGGGAATAGGAACGCCGGCCATGGAACCGACCTTGCCGTATCTGTCGAAAAAGAAGCTCCCGGCCGCCCCTGGGTCCGGCACCGGGAGCGCTGCCGTGGCCGGAGGCGATCGAGGCCGGCCGGCCGGGCAGGGCGGCACTGGCCTGCGCCTGCCCTGGCTGCACCGTTATTCCCTGCGTACCCAGACCCGGGTGCTGCTGGGCGTGCTGGCGCTGTCGCTGGCGGCCCTGTGCCTGTTCATGTGGCTGGGCGCGCGCCTGTACCTGCTGGCGACCCTGCAGACCAACCTGGCCTCGGATCTCGTGATGCATTCCCAGCGCATTGGCAAGGCCGTGCCCAATGCCATCCAGGGCAATCCCCAGGCCTTCGTGCAGTTGGCGCAAAGCCGGCTCGAATTCAATCGTGGCCTGCTGCTGCTGAGCAGCGGCGGTCCGTATCAAGGGCAGAACATCGGCCTGCCCGATCCTGCGCTCAAGCCGGCGCTGGACAACGTGGCCCGCATGTGGCGTCGTACCGATCTGGCCGCCGAGACCATCCTCGGCATGGAAAAGGAATTGACCGGTTTCGGTACCACGCTCAAGCGCCTCAACCAGCTGCTGCCCGTGATGCTGGATCTGAGCGAGCAGATCGCCATGCTGCAGTCGCAGGGCCGGCCCACCACGCGCGAGATGGCCGCCGCCAGCCAGCTGGTGATGCTGACCCTGCGCCTGGGCCGCAGCTCCAATGAGTTCCTCACCTCCGACGGCGTCAATGCGGAAACTGCCTTCATGCTCGGCAAGGACATCACCGCCTTTGGCGACCTGTTGAAGAGCCTGCTGGAAGGCAATGAGATGCTGCGCCTGCGCGCAGCCACCGATGCCGACCTGCGCAGCAAGCTGCAGGAACTCACGCGGGTCTTTGGCGAGTACCAGCCGCAGATCGCCGGCATCCTCGGCAACCTGCAGAATTTCATCGCGGCCAAGCGCTCCGAGCAACTGGTGTTCATGGAAAACGAAACCTTGAAACGCCACCTCACCGAATTGCAGGAGGCCTACCGTGTCGCCCTGAAGGCGCGCTCCTGGACCTTCTGGGCCGTGCTGTGCGCCATGGCAATGGCCCTGCTCAGCGCCATCGGCATCGCCCTGGTGCAATTGCAGAGCAGCCGCAACAATGCCGCCGCCGCTGAAGCCCGCCGCCAGGAAGCCGAACTGCAGCGCCAGCTGGCCCAGCAGGAAGAAGAAAAGGCCATGCGCGCCAATCACCTGACCCAGGCTGCCGTGCTGCGCCTGATGACCGAGCTGCAGCGCGTGGCCGATGGCGATCTGACGGTGCACACCACGGTCTCGGACGACGTCACCGGTGCCATCGCCGATTCCGTGAACTACACCGTGGAAGCCCTGCGCGGGCTGGTCGAACAGGTCACGCAGATGGCCGCCAAGGTGGCCTGGAGTTCCGAACACGTGCGCGGCACCACCACCGAGCTGGGGGCCGCTGCCCGTGCGCAGGCCCGGCGCATCCAGCGCATCGCCCAGGCCATGCTGGAAATGTCCAACCAGATCACCGGCATCTCGGTGTCGGCCGATGAATCCGCTGATGTGGCCCGCCACGCCGTGGTGGTGGCCGAGCGCGGCGCGCGTGCCGTGGAAGATGCAGTCAAGGCCATGGATGGCATCGGTGAGCAGATCCGCGAGACCTCCGAGCGCATCAAGCGCTTGGGGGCGTCCTCGCAGATGATCGGCGAGATCACCGACCTGATTTCGGATATCACTGAACGCACCAATGTGCTGGCCCTCAATGCCGCCATCCAGGCCGCCTCGGCGGGCGAGGCCGGGCGCGGCTTCTCGGTGGTGGCCGAGGAGGTGCAGCACCTGGCCGAGCGATCCAGCGCCGCCACGCGCGAGATCGGCGCGCTGGTGCGCATGATCCAGGCCGATACCCGCGACGTGGTGGTGGCCATGGAAAAATCCACCAATGGCGTCACCGATGGTGCCGTGCTGTCGGACGCGGCCGGCAGCGCCCTGGCCGATATCCGCAGCGTCTCCAAGCGCCTGGCCGACCTGATCCAGGGCATGGCGGTATCGACCCGCGAACAGGCGGTCTCGGCCAATGGCGTGGCCCAGCAGATCCAGGGCATCCTGAGCGAGAACGACATCATCGAGCAGAGCCGCGAACAGGTCGCCACGCTCTATGAAGAACTGTGGGATGCGGCGCGCCAGCTGGAAAGCTCGGTCTCGCGTTTCCGCGTCAAAGTTTCCTGAGCCGGTGCTGCTTCCATGATCCTCGGTACCGACAACGCAGCAGTCCAGACTCAGGCCGGATCCGGCATCCGGTCCGGCGCGGGCGATGAGCGTCTGCGCGAGACCCTGCGTCCGCTGCTGGCCATCGTGCGCCAGCAAAGCGCCGCCTGGTGTGCCCGCCTCGACCAGCAGCAAGCGCGCCCCGGCCTGCCGGCACTGGCCCTGCGTACGCTGGCGGCGCTGCGTGACTACGCCGGTGCCAGCGGTGCCGCTGCCTTTGCCTCCTCCGCCTCGGCACTGCTGGAGACCTTGCAGCAGCAGGGCAGTGATGGCATCTCACACGCGGGCACCCGCAGTCTGCTGGAAGCCGGCATCCATTCCCTGGCCAGCCAGCTGGAAGGCCCGCTTGCCCCGGCCAGCGAACCGCAGGCACCGGAGCTGATCGATCCACTCCTGCTGCCGGTCTTCCTGGAAGAAGCACAAGAGCTCATCGCCGGTATCGGCGAGACCTTGCTGGTGCTGTCGGAGGGCGGGCAGCCTGGTGCGGTCGATGCCAGTCTGCTGGCCGAACTGGCGCGCCCGCTGCATACGCTCAAGGGCAGTGCGCGCATGGTGGGGGCCTTGCACCTGAGCCGCTGCCTGCACGACATGGAAGGAGCCCTGCAGCGTCTCGGCGAGGGCAGCCCGGCCCCCCGGAGCGTGGCGGCGCTGCTGGCCTTGTATGACCAGGCCGTGGAGCATTTCAGTACGCTGGAACAGGGCATGGCCACGTTGTCGGCAGCCGGCACACAGGCCGCCCCTTCCGCCTTGCCCGGCACCGCAGCGGCAGAGGGGCGGCTGACCGCGCCCTTGGTCCGTATCCGTACCACCGTGCTGGACAAGCTGCTGAATCAGGTAGGTGAAGTTTCCATCAGCCGTGCCCAGCTGGACAACGAAATCGGGGCCCTGCAGGGCGACGCGCGCCTCTTGGGTGAAGAGTTGGACGCCATGGCACAGCAGCTGCAGCGATGGCAGCGCAGTTGGGAGCAGGGCAGCCTGCAGCCCCGGGACGAGGCCGCGACCGGCCTGACCGAACTGGCCAAGGCCATGGAAGCCGCTCTGGGTGCGGCCGTGGCGCGCCAGAAGCGGCTGCTGCAACGGGTGGTGAGAACCCGCGAAGGCCTGCGCCAGCAAGGCCGCACCACGCGCGAGCTGCAGCAGGAGCTGATGCATGCGCGCATGGTCAAGTTCAACAGCATGGAGCCGCGCATGCAGCACCTGGTGCGCCAGGTCGCGGCCGAAACCGGCAAGCCACTGGTACTGGACCTGTCGGACTGTCGGCTGCAAATCGACCGCGCCATCCTGGAACGCCTCATGGGCCCGCTGGAGCACCTGTTGCGCAATGCCGCCGTGCATGGCATCGAAGAAGCGCCGGTGCGCCGCGCGGCCGCCAAGCCGCCCAATGGCTGCCTGCGCATCCAGGCGGGGCATGAGGGCAACGAAGCCGTCATCCGCGTCAGCGACGACGGCCGCGGGCTGGACCTCGCCGCGATTCGCCACAAGGCGATGCAACGCGGATTACCAGGCGTGGAACAGTGGAGCGAAACGCGCCTGGCCGAGCTGATCTTCGAACCCGGCTTCAGTACGCAATCGCAAGTCTCTGCCCTGGCCGGACGCGGCATCGGCATGGATGTGGTGCGCGCCGAAGTGGCGGCACTGGGCGGGCGCATGACGGTGCATTCGCGGCCCGGCCAGGGCGTGCTCTTCACGCTCTACCTGCCGCTCTCGCTGGCGGTGCAGCAGGTCTGCCTGCTGCATCACGGGCAGCAGCAGTACGCCATTCCTTCCACCCTCATCGACAGCGTCATCCAGTTGCGCAGCGACCAGGCGCGCCAGGCCCTGGCGCGGCGCACGCTGGAGGTCCATGGCCGGGAACTGCTGCTGCATCCGCTGCACGTCCTGCTGGACGAGCCGCCGCCAGTGCCGCTGCCGGGCACGAACGAAGCCGGTTCGGCCTTTGCCTTGCTCATCAAGAATGGCGATGAACTGATGGTCATCATGGCCGACCACGTCAGCGGCAACCGCGAAGTGGTGGTCAAGCCGGTCGGGCCGCAGGTGGCGACCTTGGCCGGCATGGTCGGGGCTACCGTACTGGGGGGTGGGCAGATCGTGCTCATCATCAACCCGCTGCTGCTGGCCGGCTCGCGCCGCGTCGATGGCAGCGGCCGGGCGGCGGGCGTACAATAGCGGGCTTTGGCTGCGCGGCTGGCACGCCTGCCATTTGCCCCTGCATCGTCATTCGCCGAGGTCCGTCATCGACTCCACACTCGTCTCCATCCTGCTGGCCACCACCCTGGCCGGCGTGGTCAGCATTACCGCTGCGGCGGTGTTCTCCTTCGCGCTGCTGTCGAAGGTGGTCGAGCGCATGGTCAGCCTGTCGGTGGGCATCATGCTGTCGACCTCGCTGTTGCATGCGCTGCCGGAAGCCTTTGAATCGCAAGCCGAACCGCATACGCTCTTCGCGGTGCTGCTGGGGGGCCTGCTGGTGTTCTTCCTGTTGGAGAAGACGGCCATCCTGCGCCACTCGCACCATCACGAAGACGATGGCCACGGCCATCACCACGGTCACGACAAGAAGGAAGCCGGCAAGGCCGGCTGGATGATCCTGGTCGGCGACGGCCTGCACAATTTCACCGATGGCATCCTGATTGCGGCGGCTTTCCTGGCGGATCCGCACCTGGGCCTGGTCACCGGACTGGCCATCATCGCGCATGAGATCCCGCAGGAAATCGGTGACTTCATCGTGCTGCTCAATGCCGGTTTTTCGCGCACCCGCGCCTATGTCTACAACCTCATCTGCAGCCTGATGGCGGTGGCCGGCGGCGTGCTGGGCTACTTCATGCTGGAGCGTGGCATGGAATGGATTCCCTTCGTGCTGGTGTTTGCCTCCTCGGGCTTCATCTACATCGCCGTTTCCGATTTGATGCCGCAGATGCAGCGCCGCGCCACGCTGCGCGAGACGATCCCGCAGGTGATCCTGATTGCAGCGGGCGTGCTGATCGTGCTGGCACTGACGCATCAGGCGCACGTTCACTGAGGGCATCCGGCCGCGCGGACGTATCGCGTTGCCGGCGCAATATCCAGCGCATGCCCACGCTGCAGACCAGGCCCAGCAGGCCGAAGAACAACAAGAGATCCTGGAGCACGATCCATCCTTTCATCGCCTGAAGGCGGGGTTGCGGATGGCTTCACTGTAGGGGTGCCGCGCGCGGTACGCCAATATCAAATCAGCCGGCCCGCCATCTCGAAACGAGATGGATGCGCCGGCGAAACCGGGCAGGGGAGAACAGCATGATTTCCATCCGGCAGTTGCGCTACTTCGTCGAGATCGTCGAGGCACGCGGCTATACCCGCGCGTCCGAGCGCCTCTTCATCGCGCAATCAGCGTTGAGCCGCCAGATCAAGGAGCTGGAAGCAGACCTCGATGTGCTGCTCATCAAGCGCGAGGCCAAGGCCTTCGAGCTGACCCAGGCGGGCCAGGATTTCTATGAACGCAGCCGCCGCATCCTGCTCGACCTGGACCGCGCCGTAGCGCAGGCACGCACCATCGGCAAGGGCGAACACGGGGCCTTGCGCCTGCTGCATTCCAGTTCGGTGCCGTTGTCTGCACCGCTGGGTCCGACCCTCAATGCAGCGTTGAAAGACTTCCCCGGCATCTCGCTGGAAATCTCGCAGGCTCCCTCCGAATACCAGGCCCGCGAGATCGTCGAAGGCAGTGCCGATATCGGCCTGGCGCGTTTGCCCATCCTGCGCGCGCATCCGAATCTGGAGAGCACCGTGCTCTACCGTGAGCGTCTGGTGGCGGCCGTACCCGCCACCCATCGACTGGCCGCGCGCAGCGAAGTGGAGATTGCGGAATTGCGGGATGAATTCTTCGTGACAGTGCCCCACCGCGATCGCGGCGGACTGAGTTATCTGGTAGCCGAGCGCTGTATTGCGCACGGTTTCTATCCGCGCGTGGCGCGCGCCACCTCGCGCAAGAATTCCTTGCTGAGCCTGGTCAATGCGGGCTTCGGCATCGCTGTCGTGCCGCAGAGCATGGCCAGTATTTCACTCTCGGCGGGCGTCAGTTTTCCCGCGCTCAAGGATGCCGATTTTCATTCGGAAGTGGCCCTGCTGCGCCGACGCGATGCGCCGGCCATGGTGCAGCAGTTCGTGGAAGCTTTCGTGGCCCGCCTGCAGGAGGCGGGGATCACGGGAATGACAGGTAGCGTGGCACCCGACCTGCCATAGGGTGCCGCACGCCTCCCTGCAAGGATCAGTTGCCGGTGGCTACCGGACGCTGCGGATCGGAACTCCATTCGCTCCAGGAACCCGGATACAGATGCGCCCCCGGCAAGCCCGCCACTTCCAGCGCCAGCAAGTTGTGGCAGGCGGTCACGCCCGAGCCGCACTGCATGACCGCAGCCTGCGGATCACCCACTACCGAGAGCCATTCCTCGCGCAATTGCGTGGCACTCTTGAAGTGGCCATCAGCCTGCAGGTTGTCCTTGAAGAAGCGGTTCTTCGCGCCCGGAATGTGTCCACCCACTGCATCGATGGTTTCGTTCTCGCCACGGAAGCGATCCGGTGCGCGCGCGTCGACGACTTGCAGGGTTTGGCTCTTGAGATTGTCGAGCAGGGCTTGCGCATCCACGGTCTTGACCAGCGAGGACAGATCCTGGATGTTGCCCGGCGCAGCCGCTGCCGGCGTCTCGCTGGTCAGCGTTTCACCCAGCGCCTGCCAGGCTGCCATGCCGCCATCGAGCACGGCCACGTCGCTGTGGCCGATCCAGCGCAGCAGCCACCACAGGCGCGCGGCATACATGCCGCCGTGAGCGTCATACGCGACCACTTGCGTGTCATTGTTGATGCCCAGGTCGCGCATGGCCTGCACGAATTGCTGGCGGTCCGGCAGCGGATGGCGGCCATGGAAGCGCCCGGCGGCATCGGTCTTGGGACCGGAGAGCAGTTCATCCAGATGGGCGAAGCGGGCCTGCGGAAGATGGCCGGCGGCATAGGCTTCACGGCCGTAGGCGGGGTTGGTCAGGTCGTGACGGCAGTCCACGACCACAATGTTCAGATACTGCGCGCGCGATTTCAATTCGCTGGCGCTGATGAGGGTCTGGTAGGTCATGCGGCTCTCCTTTTGTTCATAAGCCCTGCAAGCGGGCAGGATTCAGGGATTCATGGATTCCTGGTTTCAGACTTCGGTGGCGATCGGGTCCACCTTGGGCACGTTCTTGGCCACGGCCTGGCTCTTGCGCTGGTTGCGATACGTCGCCAGCATGCCGCTGGCCAGGATGATCGCCATGCCCAGCCAGCCGATCCAGCCCGGCGCATCATCCCAGATCAGCACGCCGAAGAGGCTGGAAAACACGATGCCCGTGTATTGCAGGTTGGCCGTCACCAGGGTATTGCCGAGCCGGTAGGCGCGCGTCATGGCGATCTGCGCGGTGGTGGCCGTCAAGCCTATCATGAGCACCAGCAGCGCACCGATCCAGGAATGGCTGTGCCACAGCGGCACACGGCCCGTCACCACGCTGCCGACCAGCCCGGCCAATACGCCCGTGGCAGAAAAGTAGAACACCACGCGGTACTCCGGTTCCCCCAGCAACCCCAGCTTGCGCACCTGCAGGTAGACCAGCGCCGACAGCACACCCGAGGCCAGCGAGATCGCACCGCCCAGCAACTGCTCGGCATTGAGCGATGGGCGCATCAGCAGCGCCACCCCGAGGAAACTCAGCGCCACCGTGCCGGCCAGGCCCCATTCGAATTTCTTGTGGCCCTGCCACCAGCCGGCCACGAACAGCATCACCGCAATCCAGATCGAGGACATGTAGTTGAGCGTGGTGGCCGTGGCGATCGGCAGCAGGCTGAAGGAATAGAACCACATCCACAGCGAGACCACGCCCACACCGCCGCGAATGAAGTGATCGCGCGGGAAAGGCGTGCGCAGCGTACCCCCGCGCAGGCGGATCAGGCAGAGGATGAAGAGCACGCCGATCACGCCACGGCAGAGCACGATCTCGGAGGTCGTGTAGTACTGGCTGGCGAGCTTGACGCACACGCCCATGACGGCAAAGAGGAATGAGGCGACGAGCATCCAGAGCGATTGCATGGCGGCGGTTCAGTAGTGGGAGGGGAGAGTGGGGAAGGCGCACGCGTCACGAGCACCAAATAAAACGGCAGCCCCGGCGTGAACCGGGGCTGCCGTCGTGCAGCTGGAGCGGGAGGGGCGGATGCGGGAGGGCGGGCGACAATGACGGCGCAGACTACGTCCGTCGTGAGCTTGCCGCATTGCCTGCATCTGCTTTCCCCCTGCGCGGCCTGTTGGCCTGGTTATGGTGTGCTGGTTCCTTGCGGCACGTCCAGCTGCTGGCGATACCACTCGTGGAAGTGCTGCATGCCGTCTTCCATGGGCGACTGGTAGGGACCGACTTCGCTGGTGCCGCGATCCATCAGTATACGACGGCCGGCATCCATGCGCAGGGCGATCTCGTCATCCTCGACGCAGGTCTCCATGTAGGCGGCGCGCTCGGCTTCCACCAGCTCGCGCTCGAACAGGGCGATCTCTTCCGGATAGTAGAACTCCACCACGTTGGTGGTCTTCTGCGGACCGGTCGGCCAGAGCGTGGACACCACCAGCACGTGCGGATACCACTCCACCATGATGTTGGGATAGAGCGTGAGCCAGATGGCACCGTACTTGGGCGGCTTGCCGTTGGAGAACTGCAGCAGCTTTTCCTGCCACTTGGCATAGGTCGGCGAGCCGGACTTGATCAGGCCGTGGTTCACGCCCACGGTCTGGACGCTGTAGTCGCGGCCGAATTCCCACTTCAGGTCGGAGCAGCTCACGAAGTTGCCCAAGCCGGGATGGAAGGGCTCGACGTGGTAATCCTCCAGGTAGACCTCGATGAAGGTCTTCCAGTTGTAGTCGCACTCGTGTACTTCAGTGTGGTCGTACAGGTAGCCGGAGAAATCCAGATCGCGCGTCACGCCCAGATGCTTGAGCTTGTCGGCGATGTTGACGCCGTTGTTCTCGAACAGCAGGCCATTCCAGCTCTGCAGCGGGGTCTTGGACAGGTTCATGCACGGCGTCTCGCCGAAATGCGGCGCGCCGATCAGCTCACCCTTCAGATCATAGGTCCAGCGATGCAGAGGACAGACGATGTTGGTGGCATGGCCACGGCCATCGAGCATCTTGGCCTGGCGGTGACGACATACATTGGACAGCAGTTCAACCCCTTGCGCATTGCGCACCAGCATGCGGCCTTCGTTTTCCCAGGGCAGCGTGGAGTAGTCGCCAGCTTCGGGCACCATCAGCTCGTGGCCGACGTAACGAGGTCCCTGCTGGAAGAGTTGTTTCAGTTCCCGCTGATGGAGCGGTTCGTCAAAGTAGACGTGGACTGGAAGTTGCGCGTTTGAACGCGCCAATTTGGCAAAAGTAGCAAGATCGGACATTTCCGCCCCCAAATTAATTTGCACCAACCTAAGGAAGAAAATCCGCAAAAACCTGTGTTCAAATAATATGAAGAGGAAATTTTGGACAGAACCGAGGATTATGCCACAAAACCCCCATAAGGGGCCGGGTTTTGTGGCCAAAATGCCAGTAAATTGGCCGAATTTACAAGCTCGGCTCGAAATCCGCTGACATTTCCACGCCCTTGATTGACTTGGGCATCGCCGGTTTGTTCTAAAATACCGGGTTGGAATTTTGAATGGGTCGATATGCCTAGAACCTCTGCCGCTGCTTCCTCTGCTGCCGCCTCTGCGGCGAGCGTCGCCTTGCCTGCTTCTTTCGAGGAAGCGATGGAAGAGCTGGAGCAGCTCGTGGCCCGCATGGAAGCCGGCGAACTGCCGCTGGAAGCCTCGGTGGCTGCCTACAAACGCGGCTCTGAACTGGTGAAGTTCTGCGCCGGCCAGCTCGACAAGGTGGACAGCCAGGTCAAGCTGCTCGAAGGCGACATGCTCAAGCCGTTCAATGCGGCGGACGCTGCCGGCGGGGACGACTGATGAATGCACAGATGCCGGCTGCCAGCGCGCAGGCCCCGCTGACGTTTGCCGACTGGATGCGCCAGGTGCAGGGCGGCATGGAAGACGTGCTGGACCGATTCCTGCCCGCGACCTCGGTGGTGCCGGCGCGCCTGCACGAAGCCATGCGCTATACCGCCATGGATGGCGGCAAGCGCGTGCGCCCTTTGCTGGTCTATGCTGCCGGCGACATCTTCGATACTCCGCGCGCGCTGTTGGACCGGGCTGCGGCGGCCGTGGAGATGATCCACGTGTATTCGCTGGTGCATGACGACATGCCCTGCATGGATGACGATGCCCTGCGCCGTGGCAAGCCCACGGTGCACGTACAGTACGATGAAGCCACTGCGCTGCTGGTCGGCGATGCGTTGCAGGCGCAGGCCTTCGATACCTTGTCGGCCCCGCTGGAGGCCGAGCTTGGCAAGAGCGATGCCGGCGTGACGGCACGCCAGCTGCGCATGGTGAACCTGCTGGCCCAGGCGGCCGGTTCGGTGGGCATGTGCGGCGGCCAGGCCATCGACCTGGCCAGCGTGGGCATGACCCTGTCGCTGGCCGAGCTGGAACAGATGCATCGCCTGAAAACCGGTGCCCTGCTGCGCGCTGCGGTGCTGCTGGGCGCGCTGGGCGGCAAGGCGCTCAGCGCCGACGAGAGTGCAGCGCTGGACGAGTATGCGCGGGCCATCGGCCTGGCTTTCCAGGTGGTCGACGACATCCTCGATGCCACGGCCGACTCGGCCACGCTGGGCAAGACGGCCGGCAAGGATGCGGCGGACAACAAGCCGACCTATGTCTCGATCCTGGGCCTGGCCGAATCGCAGGCGCTGGCCGAGAAGCTGCGCGGCAATGCCCACGCGGCGCTGGCACCCTTCGGCGAGAAGGCCCGCCGCCTGCGCGAGCTGGCCGACCTGATCGTACAGAGAAAGACTTAAGCGACGTAACCCGGCATGAAGACGGACCGCGCGGCATGTGCCAGGCGCGGCCTTCAGACCCCAACACGGTAAGAACAGATGCTCCTCAATACCATCAACGACCCGGCCGACCTGCGCCGCCTGTCCCGCCATCAATTGAAGCCGCTGGCCGAAGAGCTGCGCGGTTTCCTGCTGGACTCGGTCTCCAAGACCGGCGGCCACCTGTCCTCCAACCTGGGCACGGTGGAGCTGACCATCGCGCTGCATTACGTCTTCAATACGCCGCAGGACCGCATCGTCTGGGATGTGGGCCATCAGACCTATCCGCACAAGATCCTCACCGGCCGCCGCGAGCGCATGGCCTCGCTGCGCCAGCAGGAGGGCATCTCGGGCTTCCCGCGCCGCATCGAAAGTGAATACGACACCTTCGGCACCGCCCACTCCTCGACCTCGATCTCGGCTGCGCTCGGCATGGCACTGGCGGCCAAGACCCAGGGCTCGGACCGCCATGCCATCGCCGTCATCGGCGACGGCGCGATGACCGCCGGCATGGCCTTCGAAGCGCTCAACAATGCGGGCGTGCATGAGGACATCAACCTGCTGGTGATCCTCAACGACAACGACATGTCGATCTCGCCGCCGGTGGGAGCGCTCAATCGCTACCTGGCGCGCCTGATGTCGGGCAAGTTCTACGCCAAGGCGCGTGACGTGGGCAAGTCGGTACTGCCCGGCCCGGTGCTGGAACTGGCCAAGCGCCTGGAAGAACATGCCAAGGGCATGGTGGTCCCGGCCACCATGTTCGAGGAATTCGGCTTCAACTACATCGGCCCCATCGATGGCCATGACCTCGACTCGCTGGTCCCCACGCTGCAGAACCTGAAGCACCTGAAGGGACCGCAATTCCTGCACGTGGTCACCAAGAAGGGACAAGGCTACAAGCTGGCCGAGGCTGATCCGGTGCTCTATCACGGCCCCGGCAAATTCAACCCCAGCGAAGGCATCAAGCCCAGCGCGGGCGGCAAGCTGACCTATACCCAGGTCTTCGGCGACTGGCTGTGCGACATGGCCGCCGCCGACGAGAAGCTGGTCGGCATCACCCCGGCCATGCGCGAAGGCTCGGGCATGGTGGGCTTTGAAAAGAAATTCCCGAATCGCTACTACGACGTCGGCATCGCCGAACAGCACGCCGTCACCTTCGCCGCCGGCATGGCCTGCGAGGGCATGAAACCGGTGGTGGCGATCTACTCGACCTTCCTGCAGCGCGCCTACGACCAGCTGATCCACGACGTGGCCCTGCAGAACCTGGACGTGACCTTCGCCCTGGACCGCGCCGGCCTGGTCGGTGCGGATGGTGCGACCCACGCCGGCAATTACGACCTGGCCTTCCTGCGCTGTATCCCGAACATGGTGGTGATGGCGGCCTCCGATGAGGATGAGTGCCGCAAGATGCTCTCGACCGCTTATCAGTACCCCGGCCCGGCCTCGGTGCGCTATCCGCGCGGTGCCGGCATCGGTGCAGCGGTCGAGAAGACGCTGGAGACCCTGCCGCTGGGCAAGGGCGAGATCCGCCGCCAGGGCAAGGATGTCGCGATCCTGACCTTCGGCAGCCTGCTGGCACCGGCGCTCGGCGCGGGCGACAAGCTCAACGCCACGGTGGCCAACATGCGCTTCATCAAGCCGCTGGACGTGGAACTGGTCAAGCAGCTGGCCGCCTCGCACGATGCGCTGGTGACGGTGGAAGAGGGCTGCATCATGGGCGGCGCCGGTGCTGCCGTCTCCGAGGCATTGGCCGCCGCCGGCATCAACAAGCCGGTGCTGCACCTGGGCTTGCCGGACCGCTTCATCGATCATGGCGACGCTGCGCAACTGCTGGCGCAGTGCGGCCTGGATGCCGATGGCATCGCCCAGTCCATCGTGCAGCGCTTCGGCAAGGACCAGCCCCGTCTGGTCGTCAACAACGGCTAAGCGCCGTCTTCCCGCACCACGCATCGTCCCGGCGGCCCACGCTGGCCGGGAGATGCGGCGCGTTTTCTCATCCGTTGAACATCCTGTGGCCACGCCGGTCCAAGACCTCATCAATTAAAATAATTTCCTTTTGGAAATAATTTGTGGGGTGGCCGGCGGCTTCGCATGGGCGCTCTTGAAATCTTCCTGCAAGAATTCAAACGAGGAGAGACCCATGAGATGGGTGACGGCGATAGTCGGTGGTATGACGGGCTTTGTGCTGGCCTTGGCCAGTGATTGGTCGATCGGTTCTACGGTGGCCATCATGGCTGGGCTGGGCTTCTGGCTCGGCAATGTGCTGTTTGCGGGTAGCCAGCAGGAGGAGCCATCCGCCGCATTCACCGGTACGGCACCTTCCGCGTCCCTGGCCGCCCGCGTGAAGCACCTGGAAGACCGGGTCGCGATGCTCAGTGAAGAAGTGGAGCGGCTGCGACAGGAATCGCCGCATTACCTTGCGCCCCCCTGAGCCGCCTGTCGAGGTGGAGCTCCCTGCAGAAGTACGCTCCCACGATCAAGTCCGCATCCCCGTCACCGCCACCTTGCCGCCAGCGCCTGTCCCGCTCGCCTCGGCTGAGGCAGAACCACAGACCTCGCACGAACAACAAGCCGCTCCGCTGGCGACTGGCGCTGCAGGGAGCGAGCCTGAACTGCCGCCATCCCTCCCTGCCAAGCCCGCTGCGCCCGCGGCACCGGACCTGCTGGAGCGCGCCTTCAATGCCGCGCGGGACTGGCTGCTGGGCGGCAACACGGTGGTGCGCGTGGGCATCATCGTGCTCTTCTTCGGCGTAGCCTTCCTGCTCAAGTACGCCGCCAGCAACAGCCTGCTGCCGATCGAATTCCGCTTGGCCGGTACTGCCCTCGGTGCTGCCGTCCTGCTGGGAGCCGGCTGGCACCTGCGCGAGCGCCGCACCGTGTACGGACTGGTGCTGCAAGGCGGCGGGGTAGGGGTGCTGTATCTGACGGTGTTTGCTGCCGTCAAACTGTATGCGCTGATTCCCTCGGGCATGGCTCTCCCGCTGATGGTCGTGATCTGCGCCCTGAGCGCGTTCCTGGCGATCCGGCAGGATGCGGCGGTGCTGGCCTTCATGGGCAGCGCAGGCGGTTTCCTGGCCCCGGTGCTGGTCAGCAGCGGCGGTGGCAGCCATGTCGCGCTCTTCAGCTATTACGCCTTGCTCAATGCCGGCATCTTTGCCATCGCCTGGTTCAAGGCCTGGCGCGCGCTCAACCTGCTGGGATTTTCCTTCACCTTCGTGATCGGTTCGATCTGGGGCGCGACCGCCTACGCACCGGAACACTTCGCCAGTACCGAAGCCTTCCTGGTGCTGTTCTTCCTCATGTACGTCGGAATCTCGCTCCTGTATGCCTTGCGGCGCGAGTGCGTGGTGCGGCACTACGTGGATGGCTCGCTGGTATTCGGCACGCCCATTGCGGCCACCGCGCTGCAGGCGGCCCTGGTCAAGTCCATGCCCTTCGGCCTGGCGTGGAGTGCGGTTGCCTTGTCGGCCTTCTATCTGCTGGCCGCAGCCGGACTGGTGCGCTGGCGGCAGCGGCTGGGTTTGCTGTTCGATGCAATGCTGGTCCTGGGTGTGATCTTCGCGACGCTGGCCATTCCCTTCGCCTGCTCCGGCCAGACCACGGGGGCCGCCTGGGCGATCGAGGGCGCGGCCCTGGTGTGGATGGCAGTGCGCCAGCGTCGGCTGCTGGCACTGCTGTCCGGCTTGCTGATGCAGCTTGTGGCGGCGCTGGCGTTCCTGGCGTCTTGGGGCGAGCCGCCTGGTGCGGTGTTGATGCCGGTCGTCCATACCGGCTTCCTGGCCATGCTGATGATTGCGCTGGCGGGCCTGTTCATCGGCTGGTGGCTGCAGGTGCGCAGCGATGCGGGCCGCTGGCATGCATCGCTGCCCGAAGTGGGCATGGCCGCTGCGGTGTGGGGCCTGTGCTGGTGGGCCGCTGCCGGCCTGCGCGAAATCCAGGCGCACGCCGCCACGCTGGCACCGGAGGCGCTGGTCCCGTTCATCTTGCCTGCGCTGGTGCTGTGGGCCATCCTCACCGCCTGGCTGGCCCACGCCGCACGCCGCCTGCTGGCCTGGCCCCTGGCCCGGCGCGTCGAGCAGGCCTTGGCACCGGTGCTGGGTCTGCTGACCCTGGGCTTGTTCATGACGCAAGCTGCGCCGCTGACCGGATGGGGCTGGCTGGCCTGGCCGCTGGCACTGGTCTCGACCTATGCCATCCTGTGGCACCTGGAAGGCGAGCACGAACGCGGCCAGACCTCCGCTTGGCCGCCGTATGCCCTGCAGCACCTCTTGAGTTTCTGGATGCTGTGCGCCTTGCTGGCCTTCGAGGGCTACTGGCGCTTGCGTGAGTTCGTCCCCGAAGGCGCGTGGAGCTGGAGCGCCTGGGCCTGTGGAGTGGGACTGTGCCTGCTGGCAGTCTCGATCCTGGGCACCCGCCTGCGCTGGCCGGTCGCCGTGCAGGCCTGGTCCTATCAGGTCTGGGGCGCGGCACCGCTGGCGCTGCTGTTGTGGGTGTGGAGCATCGGCAGTGCGCTGAGCGACGGCGATGCCTCGCCGTTGTTCTGGCTGCCGCTGTTGAACCCCCTGGATGTGGCGCAATTATTGGGCTTTTTGGCCGTGGCCGCATGGATAGGGCGTTTGCGCCAGCTGGAGGTGGGCCAGCCGCCGCTGGAAGTGAATTATCTGGCGTTCGCCACGGTCTTCCTGTGGTTCAACGCACTGCTGCTGCGGACCTTGCATCACTATTTCGGCGTGGAATATGAAGTAGCTGCCGTGCTGGCCTCGTTCCGCTGGCAACAGGTCTTCATGCTGGGCTGGGGTGTCTTTGCCTTTGCCGCGCTGTGGCTGGTCCGCAGCGAACGCCTGCAGAAGCTGTGCGTGCTGGCCTCGCTGCCGCTGATGCTGGTGCTGTGGCTGTGGACGATCAACGTCAACCTTACCGAGGCCGGTGGCGACTGGATGCGGCTGCCCTTGCTTAATCCGCTGGATGCGGTCCTGCTGGCCATCTATGCACTGATCGCTTTCTGGCTCGCGCGCCTGGCCAGCCTGACCAGCTTGCTTGCGCCGTATCGCACGGCGCTGATGAGCGCGGTGGGCGCGACGGCTTTCCTCTGGCTCAACGCCATGCTGCTGCGCACCCTGCATCACTGGACCGGTCTGCCTTACACGCTGGCTGACATCTCGCACTCGACGCTGGCCCAGGCGGCGCTGACGGTGTTCTGGGCCTTGTGTGCTCTCACCACGCAGGTCATTGCCACGCGTCGCGGCCTGCGCATCCTGTGGTTCGTCGGCGGCGCGTTATTGGGAGTGACCGTGATCAAGCTGTTCCTGTTCGACCTGTCGCGCATCCAGGGCCTGGAGCGCATCGTCGCGTTCATCGGGGTCGGTGTGCTGCTGTTGCTGGTGGGGTATTTCTCGCCCTTGCCGCCCAAGCGCGCTGCCGCCGAGGAGGTCACGCCATGAAATCGATGCTGATGAGTTTGTGCGCGGGCTTGCTGGCGTTCAGCGCCCACGCCAGGGAAGCCGCGCCGGTGGAAGCTGTGCAATGGTACGAAGTGAATCTCAGCGGCAGCGGTCCGTATTACCGCATGCGCTTGCCATCCGAGATCTACGCGGCCAGCCAGCGCAGCGATCTGGGCGATGTGCGCATCGTCAACGGTGCCGGAGAGCGGGTGCCGTTCTCACTGGAGGCGGCCACCGTTCCCGCTCCGGTCAAACGCGTGGTGCCGGCACCGGTGACCTGGTTTGCCGTGCCCGCCGCCAACCGAGCGGGTGGCCAGCCTCGCCTGGGTGTCTCGATTGCGCCCGACGGCAGCTTGCGTGCCGAGGTCGGCGCACCGGCCGCGCCGCGCGGGGCTGACGAGTCGGTGCTGGTCGATCTGGGGCGGGAAGCGTCGGTGAGCGGCTTGCAGATCCATTTGGGCGTGACGCAATATCAGGGCCGTGTCCAGGTCGAGAGCAGTGCCGATCTGACGCAATGGCACAACGTGGCGGAAGCCGACTTGCTGAAGGCATCCTCGAATGGCAAGCAGTTGCGCCAGGAGCGGGTGCCGCTGGACGGATTGCGGCAGCGCTACCTGCGGCTGAGTTGGCCGGATGGCGTGCCCGAGATCACGGCGATCGACGCCGAGATCGTTGTGGTGGAAGCGGTCCCCGGGAACGATGCGCCTGCTCTGCGCTGGCAGGCTGCCGCGCAGGTACGCACCGGCAGTCTGGCAGGCGAATATCTGTTCGAGAGCGGCGGAGTCTATCCGGCCGAAAGCGTGCGCATCGATCTGCCGCAGCCCAATACCATCGCCAAGGTCAGCCTGCAAAGCCGCAGCGAGGCCCAGGCACCCTGGCGGGAAGTCGCTACGGGCAGCGTATTCCGTCTGCAAGGCAAGTCAGGCGAGGAGCGTTCCGCACCGTTGCAGTTCCAGGTCACGCCCGAGCGCAACTGGCGGATCCTGGTGGACACGCGCAATGGCGGTCTGGGCAGCGGCTTGCCGCAAGTGAGCCTGGGCTGGAGGCCGGCGCAGCTGACTTTCGTGGCACGGGGATCTCCGCCCTTCAGGATGGGCGCGGGCGATGCGGCGCTGGCACCGGTGGCGCAGCCGACAGCGGAATTGCTGATGGGGGCAACCCCCGAGATGGGCAACGCCACGCTGGGAGCACGGCTGCCGATGGCACAGGAAAGCGCGGCGGCCGCTTCGGCCAGTACCCGCAACATCGTGCTGTGGGTGGGTTTGATCATTGCCGTGGCGGCTTTGGGTGCCATCGCCTGGCGTCTGGCGCGCAGCAAGCCGGTGGACGGCTCCCGCTAGCTGTCGCAGGCAGAAGGCGGTGTTGCTGCAGCGCTGCCTTCACTGCCCGCAGTGAGAACGCAATCAGCGTTCCCGTCCCTTCTCCCACAGCACATCCTGTCCACCCGCCTCCCGGTTGAGCACGCGCGCCAGCACGAAGCACAGGTCGGAGAGACGATTCAGATACTGCCGCGCCGGCGCATTCACGCCGGTCTCGGCCTTCTCCAGCATCACCACGCTGCGCTCGGCGCGACGGCACACGGTGCGGCATACGTGCGCCAGCGCGGCCGTGCGCGAGCCACCCGGCAGGATGAATTCCTTGAGCGGGGGCAGGGTGGCGTTGTACTTTTCCAGCAGGGCGTCCAGCCGGGCCAGGTGCGCATCGGCCAGCACCGTATAGCCCGGGATGCACAGCTCGCCGCCGAGGTCGAAGAGGTCATGCTGGATCGACACCAGTTCCTCCCGCAGAGCAGCCGGCAGCGTCTCGCACAACAGCAGGCCCAGCTGCGAATTGAGCTCATCCACATCGCCCAGCGCCTGGATGCGCAGGTTGTCCTTGCCCACGCGGCTGCCATCGCCCAGTCCGGTACTGCCATCATCGCCGGTGCGGGTGGCGATCTTCGAAAGTCGGTTGCCCATCATTGCTCCTTGTTGATCCGCCGGGGAGCTTAAGCGCAAGGCCCGTCCAAGGCAAGCGCTTCCCATGCGCTGCGAGCCGTGACGCGTCTGCTGGAAAAAGGCGTAAACAATTCACTTGATTTGTCCGATCACGCAGCATGGAGGGGGACATTTGCGCAAACTAAAGTCGGCAAGAGAGTAAAATTCATCGATTGGATCAGTGGTCAGTCCACTGGAGCGGCAGGGGATGCCGCTTCACCGGCCCTGCATCTTCCCCGCACAAGACCATAAGAACACCGAGACACCAGACCCCTGAGAGACATTGCATGAACCACCTAGTTGACGCCCGGAAACTGAAACGCCCCGTGCCCCAGGCCCTGCTCGACGAGCTCAAGGCCCTCTTCGGCGAGCGCTGCTCCACCACCCTGGCGATGCGCGAGCACCACGGCCGCGACGAATCCTCCTACGATCCCATGCTGCCGGACGCCGTGGTCTTCGCCCACAGCACCGAGGAAGTCGCCGCCTTCGTCAAGCTCTGCAGCCAGTACGACACCCCCATCATCCCCTACGGCGCCGGCACCTCGCTGGAAGGCCACGTGCTGGCCCTGCAGGGCGGCGTCACGGTGGACCTGTCGCAGATGAACCAGGTCCTGGCCGTCAACGCCGAAGACCTGACCGCCACCGTCCAGGCGGGCGTGACCCGCAAGCAGCTGAACCAGGAGATCAAGGACACGGGCCTGTTCTTCCCCATCGATCCGGGTGCTGATGCCTCGCTGGGCGGCATGGCATCGACCCGTGCGTCGGGTACCAATGCCGTGCGCTACGGTACGATGAAGGAAAACACGCTGACCCTGACGGTGGTCACGGCCCAAGGTGAGATCATCAAGACCGGCACCCGTGCCAAGAAATCCTCGGCCGGCTACGACCTGACCCGCGTCTACGTGGGCAGCGAAGGCACCCTGGGCATCATCACCGAAGTGACCGTGCGCCTGTATCCGCAGCCGGAAGCCATTTCGGCCGCGATCTGTTCCTTCCCCAGCGTGGCCGATGCGGTCAATACCGTCATCCAGACCATCCAGATGGGCGTGCCGCTGGCGCGTGTGGAACTGCTCGATGAAAATGGCGTGCGCGCCATCAATGCCCACGACAAGCTGAACCTGCCGGTCAACCCGCTGCTGCTGTTCGAATTCCATGGCAGCGAGAACG
Source organism: Herbaspirillum huttiense (assembly GCF_004367745.1). GTDB lineage: Bacteria > Pseudomonadota > Gammaproteobacteria > Burkholderiales > Burkholderiaceae_D > Herbaspirillum > Herbaspirillum huttiense. The sequence goes on along the minus strand of NZ_CP037993.1, from coordinate 4,384,594 downwards.
GCGTCAAGGAACAAGCCGAGCTGGTGCAGGATATCGCCAAGGAATTCCATGCGCTCGGCTTCGAATGGGCCACCCGCCCCGAAGATCGCACCCGTCTCTGGACCGCCCGTCACAACGCCTACTTCGCGCTGCTGCAATTGCGCCCCGGTGCCCGTGCGATTTCCACCGACTGCTGCGTGCCGATCTCGCGCCTGGCCGAATGCGTGCTGGCCACCAAGGCCGATTGCGAAGAGCAGGGGCTCATTCACGCCATCATCGGCCACGTCGGCGATGGCAACTTCCACGTGCAGATGATGGTGGACCCCAACGACCCGGCCGACATCGCCCGCGCCGAAGGCGTCAACGCCCGCATGGTGGCGCGGGCCCTCGGCATGGATGGCACCTGCACCGGCGAACACGGCGTCGGCCTGCACAAGATGGATTTCCTGATCCAGGAACACGGTGATGGTGCCATTGCCGTCATGCGTGCCATCAAGCATGCGCTTGATCCGAAGAACATCATGAACCCCGGCAAGATCCTGCGCTGGGAACAGTGAGGTCGCTGTATCACGCAGGCCAGGGGAGAAAAACTTAGTTTTACGCGCCTGGCCTTTTAGTTTTTCGGCAACGCAGTGTTAGTTTTCATCAGTTTTGCTTGAACCGCAGCAGGAATCCACCATTCATGGCCACCCGCCTTCCCCCCGTTCACGCCCTGTCCGCCTTCGAAGCGGCAGCCCGTCACAACTCGTTTGCGATCGCCGCCGAGGAACTGTGCATCACCCCGTCGGCGCTGTCGCACCGGATCCGCCTGCTGGAAGATTTCGTGGGCGAGCGCCTGTTCTATCGCGATGGCCGTTCCATCGGCCTGTCCGAATTCGGCCGCCGCTATCTCGATGTGGTGCGCAGCGCCTTGCGCACGCTGACCGATTTCCCGATGCCCCACCGCAATGCGGCCGTGCAGCCCAAGATCAAGGTGATGCTGCCGCCGACCTTCGCGCGCCACCTGCTCATGCCGCGCATCGCCGACTTCACCCAGCGCCATCCGGAGATCGTGGTCGAACTGTATCTCTCGGTACCGCTGTATGACCTGTCGCTCTCGGAGAGCGATGTCGAGATCCGCTTCGGTGCCGGCAACTATCCCAACATCATCACCGAGAAGCTGTTCGAGGAACCGGCCTTCGCCGTGGCCAGCCCCGGCTACCTGAAGACCCTGCCGCCGATGAAGTCGCCCACCGACCTGCAGCATGCGACCCTGCTGCGCTCGGCGCTGGAACCTTGGCAGCCCTGGTTCGAAGCGGCTGGCCTGAAGGACTGGGTGGAACCCTCGTCCGGCCTGCGCGTGGACGACCTGGGCCTGCTGCTGGAAGCGGTGCGCCACGGCTACGGGATTGGCCTGACGCGCCAGCACTTTGCCGAAGAACTGCTGGCAAGGGGCGAGATCGTGGAATTGTTCGACGTGCGCCTGCGCACCCCACCACATGCGTATTACGTGGTCTACGAGCGCGCCGTGCGCGAGCGGCCCGAGGTTGATACCTTCATCAGCTGGATGCAGAACGCCTTCCGCAACATCTGACCCGGCTTTGTATCGCCCATCCCGTCCGGCCGCCCTGAAAATAATTCACGGCGGCCGGAAATTCTTTTCAGTGGGCCGCCAGGCAACACGGCACCGTGCAGGGCGGCAAAATTCGTTACACTTGTCGGACTGAAAAAGCCCGCCCCATGCGGGCTGACAACAAACGAGACAGCGTGAGCCGCAGCACCGGATGCAAGAAGAGGGACATCCAGCGCCGCACGCCTGCCTAGCTTACCGCCGAGGTCCAGCATGAATGCTCCCGCCCAACCGTCCTTCGCGCCGGCCCGCCAGCGCGAAGTCGTCGATGCCCTGCGCCGGGTCGTCCCCGCGCACTGCGTGCTGTTCGACGAGGAAGACACCCGCCCCTACGAATGCGACGGCCTGGCCGCCTACCGGCAGTTGCCCATGGTGGTGGTGCTGCCCGAGAACGAGGCGCAGGTCATCGCCATCATGAAGGCCTGCCACGCGCTGCAGGTGCAGATCGTGCCGCGCGGTGCCGGCACCGGCCTGTCGGGCGGGGCCATGCCCATCGCTGATGGCGTGGTGGTCTCCACCGCCAAGTTCAACCAGATCCTCAAGATGGACAAGTATTCGCGCACCGCCGTGGTCCAGCCCGGCGTGCGCAACCTGGCCATCTCCGAAGCAGCAGCCCCGCACGGGCTGTATTACGCGCCGGACCCGTCCTCGCAGATCGCCTGTTCCATCGGCGGCAACGTGGCCGAGAATTCCGGCGGCGTTCACTGCCTGAAATACGGCCTGACGGTGCACAACGTGCTGCGCGTGCGCATGGTCACCATCGAAGGCGAGGTGGTGGAGCTCGGTAGCGGTGCATTGGATGCGCCGGGCCTGGACCTGCTGGCCGTCTTCATCGGTTCCGAAGGCATGCTGGGCGTGGTCACCGAAGTGACCGTCAAGCTGGTGCCCAAGCCCCAGGCCGCGCGCGTGATCATGGCCTCCTTCGACGATGTGGTCAAAGGCGGCAATGCGGTGGCCAACGTGATCGCCGCCGGCATCATCCCGGCCGGGCTGGAGATGATGGACAAGACCAGCTCGCGCATGGTCGAGCCCTTCGTCAAAGCCGGCTATGACATCGATGCCGAAGCCATCCTGCTGTGCGAATCCGATGGCACCGTGGAAGAGGTGGAAGAAGAAATCGGCCGCATGACCGACGTGCTCAACGCCAGCGGCGCGACGGCGATTGCCTGCTCGCAGTCGGAAGCCGAGCGCCTGCGCTTCTGGTCCGGCCGCAAGAACGCCTTCCCGGCAGCCGGCCGCATCTCGCCCGACTATTACTGCATGGATGGCACCATCCCGCGCAAGAAGCTGGCGCAGGTGCTGCTGGGCATCGCCGAGATGGAAAAGAAATACGGCCTGCGCTGCGCCAACGTCTTCCATGCGGGCGATGGCAACCTGCATCCGCTGATCCTCTTCGATGCCAACATCGCTGACGAATTCCATCGCGCCGAACTGTTCGGTGCCGAGATCCTGGAGCTGTGCGTGGAAGTGGGCGGCACCATCACCGGTGAACACGGCGTGGGCATCGAGAAGATCAACTCCATGTGCGTACAGTTTTCACCCGCCGAGCGCGAGGCCTTCTTCAAGTTGAAGCGCGCCTTCGATCCGGCCTTCCTGCTCAATCCCGATAAAGCCATTCCCACCCTGCATCGCTGTGCCGAGTACGGCAAGATGCACGTGCAGCGCGGCCAGCTGCGCTTTCCCGATCTGCCGAGATTCTGACCATGCAAGCACAACAAGACATGGACGCCGTGCTGGCCTCCTTCCGCGAACGCATCCTCTCCGGCCGCGCCCTGCAGATCCGTGGCGGCGGCACCAAGGACTGGTACGGACAGGAGCCCGCCGGCGACCTGCTCGACACGCGCCCCTACAGCGGCATCATCGACTATGAACCGACCGAGCTGGTCATCACCGCCCGCTGCGGCACGCCCCTGGCCGAGATCGATGCGGCACTGGCCCAGCACAACCAGATGCTGGCCTGGGAGCCCCCGCGTTTCGGCGGTGCGGCCACCGTCGGCGGCATGGTCGCGGCCGGCCTCTCCGGTCCCTCGCGCGCCAGCGCAGGTGCCGTGCGCGATTTCGTACTGGGTGCGGTGCTCATGGATGCACAGGGCGAGCAATTGCACTTCGGCGGACAGGTCATGAAGAACGTTGCCGGCTATGACATCTCGCGCCTGCTGGCCGGTTCGCTGGGCACGCTGGGACTGATCCTGCAGGTCTCGCTGAAGGTCTTGCCGCGTCCCATCGCCAGCAGCACCCGCGTCTTCGAGATCAACCAGGAAGGCGCACTGCGCCTGCTCAACCAGAGCGCAGGACAACCCCTGCCGCTGGTGGCCAGCGCCTGGGTCAACAATGTGCTCACGATCCGTTTGTCGGGCGCACAGGCTGCCGTCGATTCAGCAATCAAAAAGATGGGTGGCACCGAATTAAGCAATCCGGAAGATTACTGGATGGACCTGCGCGAGCAGACCCACCCCTTCTTTGCCGATCCGCAAGCCCCGCTGTGGCGCCTGTCGCTGCCCTCGGTGGCCCCGCCCATCGACCTGCCCGGCCGCCAGCTCATCGAGTGGGGCGGGGCACAGCGCTGGCTGCGGCCGGAGGGGAATGTGGATGCCGTGGCCATCCGTGCCGCGGCACTCGCCGTCGGCGGACACGCCAGCCTGCATCGTGGCGGCGACAAGGCCATCGGCGTTTTTCACCCCTTGCAGCCGGCGGTGGAAACGATCCACCGCCGCCTCAAGCAGCAATTCGACCCGCAGGGCATCTTCAATCCCGGCCGCCTGTACGCCAGCCTGTAAGCGCCTCTTTTCCAAGCGATCATCATGCAGACCAACTTGGCTGATTTCATCCGCAACACCCAGGCCGGCGAGGAAGCCGACAGCATCCTGCGTTCCTGCGTGCATTGCGGTTTCTGTACCGCCACTTGTCCCACCTATCAACTGCTGGGCGATGAACTGGATGGCCCGCGCGGCCGCATCTATCTCATCAAGCAGGTGCTCGAAGGCAAGCCCGCCACGGCCGCCACGCAATCGCACCTGGACCGCTGCCTGACCTGCCGCAACTGCGAATCCACTTGCCCCTCCGGTGTGCAGTACGGACGCCTGGTCGACATCGGCCGCAAGGTGGTGGAAGAGCAGGTGCAGCGTCCCTTCGGCCAGCGTGTCCTGCGCACTGCCTTGAAGGAGCTGGTGCCGCGCAAGTGGATCTTCCGTCCGGCCATGAAGGCGGGGCAAATGGTGCGCCCGCTCTTGCCCAAGCTGTTGCAGAACAAGGTGCCGCTGCCGCAGGATGCGGGAAGCTGGCCCACGCGCACGCATGCGCGCCAGATGCTGTTGCTCGAAGGATGCGTGCAACCGTCGATGGCCCCCAACATCAACAGTGCCACCGCGCGCGTGCTCGATGCCCTCGGTGTGCAATTGTTCGCGCCGCCCAAGGCCGGCTGCTGCGGGGCCATCCGCTATCACCTCAATGACCAGGACGGCGGCCTCGACGACATGCGCCGCAACATCGACGCCTGGTGGCCCTACATCGAAGGACGTGACGGCGTGCGTGCCGACACCATCGTCATGAATGCCTCCGGCTGCGGGGCCACCGTCAAGGAATACGGGCACCTGCTGCAGCACGATCCGGATTACGCCGAGAAGGCGCGCCGCATCTCCCGCATGACGCGCGACATCAGCGAGATCCTGCCCGAGTTCGAAGAGCAGCTGCAGCACAAGCTCAAGGATTTCAACGGCAAGCGCGTGGCCTATCACCCGCCCTGCACCCTGCAGCATGGCCAGAAGATCCGCGGCAAGGTCGAGGGCATCCTGCGCGCGGCCGGCGTGGATGTGCAGCTGTGTGCGGACAGCCATCTCTGCTGCGGTTCGGCCGGCACCTATTCGGTACTGCAGCCGGAACTGTCCTATCGTCTGCGCGACAACAAGATCAGCAAGCTGCAGGCCACCGATCCGGACATGATCGTCACCGGCAACATCGGGTGCGTCACGCACCTGCAATCCGGGACCGACACGCCGGTGCGGCACTGGATCGAATTGCTGGACAGCGCCCTGCAACAGGCCTGAGGACGCGGATAGTCAGGATAGTCCGGATGACATCGTGATGCGTCTCACGATGTCATTGTCCTGTCAGATCAAAAACTTAGACTTTCGCCTTCACCGATACCAGCGGTGTAGTCAGGCGAAGCCCGCAAGGTCGTGTTGCGCCTGGCTGCCCGCACGAGGACCAGGATCATGGGCGGAACCAGTCGACGCGATTTCCTAAGATTGTCGGCCAGCGTGGCCGGTGCCGCCAGCGCCGCCGCGCTGCTGCCGGCCTCGATCAGCAAGGCCCTGGCCATCGCGCCCCAGGTGCGCACGGGCAGCATCGAGGACGTCGAGCACATCGTGGTCTTCATGCAGGAGAACCGTTCCTTCGATCACTACCTGGGGCATCTGTCCGGTGTGCGCGGCTACAACGACCGCTTTCCGGTGACGCTGCCCAATGGCCGTCCGGTCTGGTTCCAGCCACGTCAGGAGGATCCCGCCGCAGTCATCGCACCGTTCCGTTACGACACCACTGATCCGGCGATGAATGCCCAATGCGTCGGCAGCCTGCCGCACACCTGGGCCACCACCCAGGGTGCCATCAACGGCGGACGCGCCGATCAATGGGCCCAGCAGAAGGGCAATCTGTGCATGGGTTACCACGTGCGCGAGGACATTCCCTTCCACTATGCCCTGGCCGATGCCTTCACCGTCTGCGACCAGTATTTCTGCTCGATTCCCGGCAACACCCATCCCAACCGCATGTACCTGATGACGGGCATGATCGATCCGCTGGGCAGCGGAGGTGGACCGCTGCTGGACAATACCGACTACATCGACAACCAGTTCAGCAGCACCAAGCTGCCGCCCTTCACCTGGACCACCTATCCGGAACGGCTGGAGCAGGCCGGCATTTCCTGGCAGGTCTACCAGCAGGGCACTGACTTCGACAAGTTCAGTGGCAACTACGGCACCAACATGCTGGCTTCGTTCGAGAACTTCGTGCATGCCCCCATCGGTTCCTCACTGCACGCGCGCGGCATGAGTACCCGCAGCGTGGCGCAGCTCAGGGCCGATGTGGAGCAGGGCAAGCTGCCGCAGGTGTCGTGGCTGCTGCCGCCGGCGGTGTATTCCGAGCATCCGGATTACACGCCGCTGTATGGCGCGCGCTATCTCTCCGACATCCTCGATGCGCTCACCGCCAATCCCGAGGTGTGGAGCAAGACCGTGCTCTTCATCATGTATGACGAGAACGACGGCTTCTTCGACCACGTGGTCCCGCCGCAGGCGCCCACGGTGCCGGGTTCCGGCAAGAGCACGGTGGACATCGCGCTGGAGCGCCATGCCGTGGTGGCCGCGAGCCAGCAGGGCAAGTTCACCGCCGACCAGCTGCCCTACGGGCTGGGCCCGCGCGTGCCGATGTTCGTGGTCTCGCCATGGTCGCGCGGCGGACGGGTCAATTCGCAGGTGTTCGATCACACGTCCGTACTGCAATTCATCGAGCGCCGCTTCGGCGTCATCGAGCCCAACATTTCTCCCTGGCGGCGTGCGGTGTGCGGCGACCTCAGCTCGACGCTGGATTTCAGCCGGCGCGATACCTCGGCACCGCGCCTGCCCGATACCACCCACTACCTGGCCGATTCCGACCTGCAATGCAAACGTCCGGTCGCCATCAGCGCGCCCGCACCCGGCGCCGCGCTGTCCATCGCCCCGCAGGAAGCGGGCGTGCGGACTGCCTGTGCCTTGCCCTATGCGCTGCACGTGCATGGCAGCCGCGAGGGCGGCCGTTACATCCTGCGCTTCGACAATGTCGGCCGGCAGGGCGCGCATTTCCAGGTCCACGACGATGTCCTCGGTAGCGCACCGCGCGGCTATACCGTGGAGGCCGGCAAGCAGCTCGGTGACAGCTGGCCGCTTGCTGCCGGAGGCCGTTACCAGTTCAGCGTGTGGGGACCGAACGGCTATTTCCGCCGTTTCGCAGGGCAGGCCGGGAGCGCGTCGCAGCCGGAACCTGAACTGCGCAGCCATTACGATGCGGCCCGCGGCGTGCTGACCGTCAGCTTGCTCAATCCCGGCCCGGCGCCCTTGATCGCCACGGTCACCGATCTGGCCTACGGCCACTCCCCGCGCGTGCTGCATGTGCCGGCCGGGCAGAGCGTCAGCAGCGCCTGGGATCTGGCGGCCAGCCACCACTGGTACGACCTGCAGTGGCAACTGCAGGAGCAACCGCACTGGCTGCGCCGGCTGGCGGGCCATCTGGAAACCGGCCGCCCCAGCATGAGCGATCCGGCCGCCACGGCACCGGTGACGACCGCGCTCTGACGCCCCTGCAGGCGGGTGTTTTGTGGCTGACAAAGTGCTGACAAGTTGGCTTCAGGCATGTTGGCAAAATCGCCACATTCCGGCTCCTGTGGACGGTTTGCTGCGTTTTGGGGCAGTTTTACCTCCTTAGCCTTGACGGCGGGGGGCATAAGTCAATAAGCTTCGTCCTTTTTTCCGCGCGGCGGGAAAAAACGGTCAGGGTTTCTCATCAGAAACTGACGCTTTCTGACCATCCAAAAGCATGGCGCCCCTGTCACCGCACCGGCCGGCGCCGCCCGCAAGCCTTACATCATCGTCCTCTCACCTGCCTCGTGCCGGTGGCGAGCGAGGGCAGGAGAACACATGAAGAAACGCATTCCACAAGCCGCCTACATCTTTGCAGCCATGCTGCTGGGCATCCTGGTCGGCTACCTGATTTTCAATCACTACGACAAGGGCGAGGCCAAGGAGCTGGCGGGTTATATCTCGATTGCCTCCGACCTGTTCCTGCGCCTCATCAAGATGGTCATCGCACCGCTGGTGTTCTCGACCCTGGTGGTGGGCATCGCCCACATGGGCGACGCCAAGTCGGTGGGCCGCATCTTCGGCAAGTCGCTGGCCTGGTTCTTCATCGCTTCGCTGGTGTCGCTGGCGCTGGGCATGATCATGGCCAACCTGCTGCAACCGGGCGCCGGCGTGGCGCTGCCTTCGCCGGATGCTGCCGGTGCGGGCCTGGCCACCAGCAAGTTCACGGTCAAGGAATTCTTCAACCACCTGGTACCCAAGTCGATTGTGGAAGCCATGGCGCAGAACGAGATCCTGCAGGTGGTGGTGTTCTCCATGTTCTTCGGCATCGCCCTGGCGGCGCTGGGTGAACGCGGCAAGCACCTGCTGCTCGTCATCGACGACCTGTCGCACACCATGCTGAAGATCACCGTCTACGTCATGAAGTTCGCGCCGGTGGCGGTGTTTGCCGCCATGGCCGCAACGGTCGCCGTCAATGGCCTGGACATCCTGGTCAGCTTCGCGGTCTTCATGCGTGACTTCTACTTCTCGCTGGTGCTGCTGTGGGTGATCCTGATCGCAGTGGGCTTCGTGTTCCTGAAGAAGCGCATCTTCCACCTGCTGGCGCTGATCAAGGAAGCCTTCCTGCTGGCCTTCGCCACCGCCAGCTCGGAAGCGGCCTATCCGAAGCTGCTGGATGCGCTGGACCGCTTTGGCGTCAAGCGCAAGATTTCAAGCTTCGTCATGCCGATGGGGTATTCCTTCAACCTCGACGGTTCGATGATCTACTGCACCTTCGCTACGCTCTTCATCGCGCAGGCCTATGGCATCCACATGCCCATCTCCACCCAGATCACCATGATGCTGGTGCTGATGCTGACCTCCAAGGGCATCGCCGGCGTGCCGCGCGCCTCGCTGGTGGTGATCGCCGCCACGCTGCACCAGTTCAACATCCCGGAAGCGGGCCTGCTGGTGATCCTGGGCATCGATACCTTCCTCGACATGGGCCGTTCGGCTACCAATGCGGTGGGCAACTCGATCGCTTCGGCCGTGGTGGCCAAGTGGGAAGGCGGCCTGCTGAGCGAAGAAGAAGCCGCGCGCGCCGAAGTCGAGATCGAACAGGAAGCCGAAGCCACGCTGCATACGGAAGCCTGATCCGATAGTTAGTCCAAGAATGAAACAATGCCGCCCGGTGATGAGCCGCGCGGCATTTTTCATGGGGGAAAGGAAAGTGATTCAGGCCGGCAGCGCCTCGGATTGCTTGACCGCAATCCATTCCTGCAGGGTGATCTCGATGGTGATGAAAGAGAGATTGGCACCGCGCACGAAGCGCCCGGCAAAGATGCGGCCCTCGGTATCGGCCACCACACCTTGCAGCGGATGAGTGCTGCCCGGTCCATCGCTAAAACCGATTTCGCCGAAGACGTTGAGGATTTCCACACCCGGCCCGTTGATCTCCATCGCACGCACCCCGGCCGGGGTGGCGTATTGCAGATGGGCATCGATGAGGCTGCCGATGGCGCCCCGCACGATGGCCTTGTCCATGCCATGCTGGCGGCACAGCGCTTCCACGCTTTCGGTCAGGTCCTGGTTGGGTTTGAGCCGGGCCATCACCAGCTTGCCGAGCTGGCCCTGTTCTACGTGGATGTGGTCGTCAAGGGAGTCGCTGTCATGGGCGGGGAGCGTCATCATCATTCCATGGGTGTCGGATGCAATAGACTGAAGTGCGTCTCTTCATCGCTGTTGACGACGAAGGCGCTGCGGGAGAACAGGCACAGGCGCAGGATGAGCGGATCGTCGCCCACCTCCACCGTGTCGAGCAGCAGATGGCCGCCATGCAGCGTGCCATCGCCATCGATGAAACCTGAGTGGCAATGCAGTAAGACTTTTCCATCGGCGTTCTGGCCGATGGTGATGGCGCCGGTCACGAAGCTGATGACGCCTTCCAATACATGCGGTGGTCCGTAGTCATAAGGCCGGTCGGGATCGCCGGTCTGTTCGATGCGGTGGTAATGCAGGCGCCGCGCGGTACCGCCGCACAGTCGCCCGACGCCGCCGCGCTGGCCGTAGCGTGCCAGCACGCGGCGCAAGGCCGGGCCGACCGGGGTGCCTGGTTGCAGCGTGATACGAAGTTCCTCGGCCGGGTCGGCCTCCAGGTCCAGCGTGCGCGGATAGCTTGGCTGGCCTGCATGAAGGAACTTGCGCACCGCCAGGAAACCGGCGCTGGCCGTGGTCTCGCCTGGTTGGCTGGAGAGTTTCATAGGCGGTAGTCGCCTTGCTCTTCCAGCAGCGCCTTGATCTGTTTCTTGACGATCTTGCCGTAGCCCGACTTGGGCATGCTGTCCCAGTAGACGAATCGGCGCGGCCACTTGTACTTGCCGATGCGGGTTTCCAGATGCGCCAGCAAGGCCTCGCCATCGACCTGCTGGCCAGCCTTGCAGACAATCACCGCCAGCCCGCTTTCGCCCCACTTGGGATCGGGCACGCCCAGCACCGCCACTTCGGAGACGGCCGGATGCGTCAGCAGGGCTTCCTCGATCTCGCGCGGATAGACGTTGGAGCCGCCCGAGATGTACATGTCCGAGGAACGTCCGGTGATGTAGAGGAAGCCATCCTTGTCCACATGCCCGAGGTCGCCGGTATGGAACCAGTCATGCTTGAAGGCCTTGGCATTGGCCTCCGGATTATTGTGATAGCCCATGAAGACGGCTGGTCCGCGCACGCAGATTTCGCCGGTCTCGAAGGGCGCCAGCTCTTGCCCATCCTCGTTCAGGATGGCGATCTGCATGCCGGTACGCGGCATGCCGCAGGTCCCCACGCGTGCCTGCGGATGGGCGTCATCCTCGAAGTGCAAATAGGGCGGCAGGAAGGTAATGTTGCCGGTCACTTCACCCAGGCCGTAATACTGCACCAGCACCTTGCCCAGCTTCTTCAATGCATGGATCTGGTCGGCGCGATACATGGGCGCGCCGGCGTAGATGACGTGTTTCAGCGAGCTGTGATCGTAGCGGTCCACCGACTCATCTTCGACCAGGATCTTGACGATGGTGGGCACGGTGAAGAGATTGTCCACCTTGTATTTTTCCACCAGCTGCCAGGCTTCCTCGACCACCAGCCGTTCGGAAGAGAGCAGGATGCTGGCCGCACCGCGCGCGGTATTGACCACCGCATGCACGCCTGCGCCGTGTGACAGCGGTGCCACCACCAGCGAGCGCGATTGATGCGTGAGTCCCGGCATCAGGTCGGCCAGGTGATTGGTCACCACGAAGGCCATCTGGCCGTGCGAGAGCATGCCGGCTTTGGGATGGCCGGTGGTGCCGGAGGTATAGAAGAACCACAGCGGATCGTCGTAATCGACTTCGGCCTCGCGGAAGGTTTCGCCGCTGCCATCGGCCACCAGCGTTTCGTAATCGAGTTCGCCCGGCCGTGCGTCGGCCAGGGCCACCACGTGTTCGAGCGTGGGCGAGGCGGATTTCACCGCATCGACATACGGCGCGAAACCACGGTCATACAGCATCACGCAGGCGCCGCTGGACTGGCCGAGATAGGCGGCCTCGGGCGGCGTGATGCGGAAATTGGTCGGCACCCAGACCACGCCCATCTTGAAGGCGGCCCAGGCACTCTCGAAGATCTGCTGGTTGTTGCGCGAGTGGACCAGCATCTTGTCGCCCTTCTTGACGCCGCGCCGGGTGAGGGCGTGGGCCAGCGCATCGACACGGGCATTGATCTCGCGCCAGGGGATCAGGCGGTCACTGCCATCGGCTGCGCCTTGCGCCAGGATCAGTCCCGGCTCCTCCGGAAAGCGGCGCGCCACGTCCGAGAGCAGGCGGCCCAGGTTCATCACTTTGCTTAACATCGTCTCACTCGTCCCGATTCTTCTGATGGAATTCTGATGGAAATTGGCGTGCTGCCTTGTTCTGTTTTTCTGCACATCACTTCATGCGGTGCGCCATCGTTCAACGCCAGGATGGCGCACCGCTGCTGCTACCGCATTGTTAGTTCACACGCTCCAGAATGCTCACATAGTTGGCCACCGCTGCGCCACCCATGTTGAACACGCCGGCATAGCGCGCATTGGCGATCTGCATGTCGCCCGCATCATGGGATGCCTGCATGGCCGCCATCACGTGCATCGAGACACCGGTGGCACCGACCGGATGGCCCTTGGACTTCAGCCCGCCCGAGGGATTGACCGGCAGCTTGCCGTCCTTGGCGGTGATGCCTTCGGCAATCACGCGCGCGCCCTGGCCGTGCGGGGCCAGGCCCATGGCTTCGTATTCCAGCAATTCGGCCACGGTGAAGCAGTCGTGCGTTTCCACCAGCGAGAGATCATCGAGGCTCAGGTTGGCCTGACCCAGCGCCTTCTTCCAGGCCAGCTCGGCGGCCTCGAAGCGGGTCGGGTCGCGGCGCGACAGCGGCAGGAAATCATTGACGTGGACCGCCGCGCGGAATTGCACGGCACGCGGCATGGACTTGGCCACATCGGCGGCGCTGATCACCAGGGCCGCTGCGCCGTCGGAAATGAGCGAGCAGTCGGTGCGCTTGAGCGGACCGGCCACGTACGGGTTCTTGTCGGAGACCGTGCGGCAGAAATCGAAACCGAAATCCTTGCGCATGTGAGCATAGGGATTGACCATGCCGTTCTTGTGATTCTTGGCCGCGATCATCGCCAGCGCATCGGACTGGTCGCCGAAGCGATCGAAGTAGCTCTGTGCGATTTTGCCGAAGACCCCGGCAAAGCCGCCCGGAATGCCCGCCTCTTCCTTGGCGTAGCAGGCCTTGAGCAGGACCTCGCCCACTTGCGCGGTGGCCAGCTCGGTCATCTTCTCGAAGCCGATCACCAGCACGTGTTTCGATTCGCCGGCCTTGATCGCCTGCAGGCCCGAATGGATGGCCGCCGAACCGGTGGCGCAGGCATTCTCCAGGCGCGTGGCGGGTTTGAAGCGCAGCTGCGGCAGCGTGTTCAGGACCAGCGAGGAAGGGAAGTCCTGGTACAGGAAACCGGCATTGAAGGTACCGAAGTGCACCGAGTCGATGTCTTCCGGTTGCAGCCCGGCGTGCTCGATGGCGGCCTTGGCGACCTGGCCGATCAGCACTTCCGGATCGATGCCGTCGAGCTTGCCGAACTGCGAATGGTTCCAGCCGGTGATGCAGGGTGAGGATGCAGAAACAGTCATGGGGTTGTCCTTGTGTCCGTAATCACGGGGTCAATGGAGCGGGGTCGCTCCGTTACACACAGGGGCAATATGCAAAATCGGTGCCACGCGCAGGACCGCTTGCGCCACCGCATGCAGCCGGTGTCGAAGGTCCCTTGCCTCGGCATCGCGCAGCCGGTGATGGCGCCATCGCGCCAGGTGCCGGCCTGCATCTTGCCCGTCTCCTGAGAGTGCCGGCGCAAAGCCGCGCCGGGTCTCGCTTTGTTGTTGATGTTGATGCGTGCTGATGTGTTCGGCAGGCGGCCCGCTCATTCCCGACATGCAGGAAAAAATGGAACAGGGCAGGGCCGTGCCCGCCGACCGCATGAAGATAGCACGTACTTTACGTTAACGTAAATCATTGCGCTGCAGCAGCCGGCAGGCATCACTATTGCCGGTGAGCAGCATGAACAGGTGTCGATTCCTGCGACAGTGCAGCGACACTCCTGCGACAGGTGTCGCAGCCCCGCTGCACGTAAATAAATGAGGGCGGCGATGATTGCGTGCTTGTACAGGCCCGCCCTTATCGCAGAGAATACAGGCGCAGTGCCGTTGAGGGAGCGGGGCGAGGCCATGCCGACCAGGGAGGACCGGGGGCTTGGCATCCAATTTGCTCTGTCGAGGCACAGGCAGTGTTGACCACCCGGGACAGGGAGCTGCACGCCCGATCCAGCAAGCCCTGGTAGCGCCGGATTCAGCAAATTTCAAAATTACAAACAGACAGACAGGAGACAAGCAGATGGAACAATCCACTGGCAAGATCACGCGCCGCCATTTTCTGAAGACGGCTTCGGTGGCGTCGGCTGCCGCCGCTACCGGCCTGGTATCGACCTCGGCGCATGCGGCCGAGTTCACCTTCAAGTACGCCAACAATCTGCCGGTCACGCACCCGATGAATGCGCGCGCCAAGGAAATGGCCGCGGCCATCGCGGAACAATCCAAGGGCCGCATCGAACTGCAGCTCTACCCCAACAACCAGTTGGGCACCGATACCGACATGCTCTCGCAGGTGCGTGCGGGCGCGATTGATTTCTTCACGCTCTCGCCGCTGATCCTGGGCACGCTGGTGCCGGCTGCGCAGATCTCCGGCATCGGCTTCGCCTTCAAGGATTACAGCCAGGTCTGGCCGGCCATGGATGGCGAGCTGGGTGCGCATGTGCGCAAGCAGATCGAAGCCAAGTCCACACTGTTCGCCTTTGAAAAGATCTGGGACAACGGCTATCGCCAGATCACCAACAGCACCAAGCCCATCAAGGTGGCCGACGACCTCAAGGGCATGAAGCTGCGCGTGCCGCCCAGCCCGCTGTGGACCTCGATGTTCAAGGCCTTCGATGCGGCCCCGACCTCGATCAACTTCGCCGAAGTCTATTCGGCCCTGCAGACCAAGATCGTGGAAGGCCAGGAAAACCCCATGGCCATCATCTCCACCGCCAAGCTCTACGAAGTGCAGAAGTACTGCTCCATCACCAACCACATGTGGGATGGCTTCTGGTTCCTGGGCAACAAGAAATCCTTCGAGCGCCTGCCCAAGGACCTGCAGGACATGATGGCCCGCATCATCAACGAAGCCGCCATGAACCAGCGTGCCGACGTGCGCAAGCTCAACGATTCGCTGGTCGATGAAATGAAGGGCAAGGGTCTGGCCTTCAACAATGCCGATGCCGATTCCTTCCGCGCCAAGCTGCGCAGTGCCGGTTTCTATGCCGAGTGGAAGAAGAAGTTCGGCGACGAGCCCTGGGCCCTGCTGGAAAAGTACACCGGCAAGCTGGCCTGAACGGTCCGTTTGCCGGGGCTCATGCCTGCATGAGCCCGTGCGCCGGAGTGCTGCCCTCGCCGTGAGGGCAGCGCTCCCGCCCTGAATCCATTTCGCTGGAGCTTGATGATGGAAGCTGCAATGACTTACCGCACCCCGGTCAACATGAACCCGGCTGCGCGCGCGCTGGTCGCATTCAATCGCATGGTGATGCACGTGGTCGGTGCCGTAGCCGCCGCCCTGGTGGTGGCTGAAACCGTGGTGCTGCTGACCGGCGTGATCTACCGCTATGCGCTGCATGACCCGCTGGTGTGGTCGGATGAACTGGCCTCGATCCTCTTCATCTGGCTGTCGATGCTGGGGGCCGTGCTGGCGCTGGATCGCGGCGAGCACATGCGGCTCACCGCCATCATCAACAAGTGTTCCGAGAAAGGCCGCGTGTGGCTCGAAACGGTGGCTGCTTTGGTGGTCTGCATCTTCGTGCTGATGGTGATCCACCCGGCCGTGGACCATGCGGTGGAGCAGATGCCGATCACCACACCGGCGCTGGAAATTCCCGATGGCCTGCGCGCCGCAGCCCTGCCGGTCGGCGCGATCCTGATGCTGCTGGCGGCGGTCTCGCGCATGGCCGCCATGACGACGATGCGCCTGCTGCTCTCCGCCCTGGCCGTGGTGGCCGTGATTGCGGGCGCGCTGTGGCTGGCCAAGCCCATGCTGCTGAGCATGGGCAATTACAACCTGATCGTGTTCTTCGTGCTGCTCATCGGCGTATGCGTGGCCGGGGGCATTCCCATCGCGTTTGCTTTCGGTACGGCCACCATGGCCTATCTGGCCCTGGCCACCACGGCTCCGCTGATGATCGTGGTCAGCCGCATGGACGAGGGCATGTCCAGCCTGATCCTGCTGTCGGTGCCGCTGTTCGTGCTGCTGGGCTCCTTGCTGGAAATGTCGGGCCTGGCCAAGACCCTGATCGACTTCATGGCCGCGCTGCTGGGCCACGTGCGCGGCGGCCTGCAATACGTGCTGCTGGGGGCGATGTTCCTGGTCTCCGGCATCTCCGGTTCCAAGGCAGCCGACATGGCCGCGATTGCCCCGGCGCTGTTCCCCGAGATGAAGAAGCGCGGTTCCAAGCCGGAAGAACTGGTGGCCTTGCTGTCCTCCTCCGGTGCCATGACCGAAACCATTCCGCCGAGCCTGGTGCTCATCACCATCGGTGCGGTCTGCAGCGTGCCGATCACGGCGCTGTTCATTGGCGGCCTGATGCCGGCCGCGATTGCCACCATCGCCATTGCGGTCGTGTGCTGGATGCGTGCGCGCCGCGAGCCGATGCCGGATGTGCAGCGCGCGCCGGTCTCGCTGATCGTCAAGACCCTGATCGCGGCCATTCCGGCGCTGGCGCTGCCCATGCTCATCCGCGTGGCCGTCATCGAAGGCGTCGCCACGGCAACCGAAGTGGCCACCATCGGCGTGGCCTATACGGTGGTGGTCGGGCTGATCATGCACCTGTTCCTGAAGCACCTGAACTTCAAGCGGCTCTATCCCATGCTGATCGAATCGGCGGCCTTGTCGGGCGCCATCCTGCTCATCATCGGCATGGCCACCGCGATGGCCTGGGCGCTCACGCAATCGGGCTTCTCGGCCAAGCTGGTGGCGCTGATGCAGGGCGTGCCCGGTGGCGGTGCCGGATTCCTGCTGATCACCATCGTCATCTTCATCGTGCTGGGCAGCCTGCTGGAAGGCATTCCCGCCATCGTGCTGTTCGGGCCGCTGCTGTTCCCGGTGGCGCGTTCGCTGGGCGTGCATGACGTGCACTATGCGATGGTGGTGATCCTGGCCATGGGCATCGGCCTGTTCGCACCGCCTTTCGGGGTCGGCTTCTATGCCGCATGCGCCATCGGCAAGGTCTCGCCGGATGGCGTCTTCAACCGGGTCTGGGGCTACCTGGCGGCGCTGGTGGTGGCGCTGCTGGTGGTGGCCTTCGTGCCCTGGATTTCCATCGGTTTCCTCTGATCCCCGCATGAGTCTTGCGAGCGATCGGGAAGCTTCCTTGATTGACCTGCCAACGACGAATTAAAAACGGCGGCCCCACCTCCTTGCGGGGCCGCCCACATCCAC
The DNA here is from genome assembly GCF_004367745.1 of Herbaspirillum huttiense. Lineage (GTDB taxonomy): Bacteria > Pseudomonadota > Gammaproteobacteria > Burkholderiales > Burkholderiaceae_D > Herbaspirillum > Herbaspirillum huttiense. The sequence goes on along the minus strand of NZ_CP037993.1, from coordinate 4,367,134 downwards.
GGAGACAATATGAATCGCAATGATAGCGGCGCCCGCGTGGCGCTCGTGACGGGCGGAGCCATGGGCATCGGCGCCAGCATTTCCGCACAACTGGCCGCCAAGGGACACACCGTCCTGGTGGCCGACATCAACCTGGAAGCGGCGTCCAAGACCGCCGATGCGCTGGTGGCTGCCGGCCATCGCGCAGCCGCGCTGCAGATGGATCTGGGCAGCCCGGAGGCGATTGCCCAGGCCTTCGCCCACATCGAAAAGGATTACGGACGCTGTGACGTACTGGTCAACAATGCGGGCGTGGCGCGCACCTATTCCTTCCTGGACTATCCACTCGACAACTGGCTGCAGACCATGAACGTCAATGTGACCGGCGTGCTGCTGGCGGGCCAGCATGCGGCGCGGCTGATGGTCAGCAAAGGCTGGGGGCGCATCGTCAACATCTCTTCCATCTCGGGCATCCGCGCCGGTGCCGGCCGCACGGCCTATGGCACCTCGAAGGCGGCGGTCATCGGGCTCACGCGCCAGATGGCCATCGAGCTGGCGCAGTACGGCATCACCGTCAACAGTGTCGCACCCGGTCCGGTCGACACGCCCATGACCCAGGCCATGCATTCGGAGCAGACGCGCGAGAGCTATTACCGCCTGGTCCCGATGCGCCGCTATGGCACCACCGATGAAATCGCCTCGGCGGTCTGCTATCTGGCGGCGGAGGAGTCGGCCTACATCACCGGCCACGTGATTCCGGTCGATGGCGGCTTCGTCGCGGGCGGCGTGCTGGAAATCTGAGAGGACATCGATGGACAAGCTCATGCAAGACAAGGCCATCATCGTCACCGGTGCCGGTTCGGTGGGCGAGGGCTGGGGCAACGGCAAGGCCGCTGCCGTGCTGTATGCGCGCGAGGGCGGCCGGGTGCTGGCGGTGGATCGCAGCATCGAAGCGGCATTGGAGACCCAGGAGATCATCCGCCGCGAAGGCGGCGTGTGTGAAGTACTGGCGGCGGACGTCTCGCGCAGCGCCGATGTGAAAGCCATTGCGGAGGCGGCCATGGCGCATTTCGGGCGGGTCGACGTCTTGCACAACAACGTCGGTATCGCCGAAGTCGGTGGGCCGGTGGAGACCAGCGAAGAAAGCTGGAACCGGCTGGTGGCGGTCAACCAGACCAGCCTGTTCCTGACGCACAAGTACGTGTTGCCCATCATGGAGAAGCAGGGGAAAGGGGCCATCGTCAACATCTCCTCGATGGCGGCTTTACGCTGGATCGGTTTTCCCTACCTGGGCTATACGGCGACCAAGGCGGCGATCCTGGCCTTCACCAAGAACGTGGCGATGCAGTATGCACCCATGGGCATCCGCGCCAATTGCGTGCTGCCCGGCATGATGGACACGCCCATGATCCGCGAGCCGCTCAAGGCTTCCTATGGCGGCGACATCGAGGAGATGCGCGCCAAGCGCAATGCGCAATGTCCGATGGGCTTCATGGGGGATGCGTGGGACGTGGCGCATGCCTCGCTGTTCCTCGCTTCCGACAACGCGCGCTACATCACCGGGCTGGACATGATCGTCGATGGCGGGCTGTCGCTGCGCTGTGTCGGCTGAGTGCCGCTTGTTGAACCTTGTTTGTTGACCGCGGCCAGGCGGGCGTGGAAGCCGACCTGCTGCGGTTTGATGCCCGGACGTGCAAGAACGTCCGGGCTTTTTTCATCGTCCCGGCAATGATGAAACTTGTCTCCCGGAGGAAATTCGCATATCTTGTTTGCTTGTTTAGACAAAAATTGTCATGAAAGTGGATCAAGAATGCTGCTCGAATTCGGATTCAAGAACTTCTTGTCCTTCAAGGAAGGGACGTCGGTTTCCTTCAAGCTGGATTCCAAGACGCCGGAAACGGTCCGTTCAGGACGCGACTTCGCGACCGTCATGTGCGTCAAGGGGGCCAATGGCAGCGGCAAGACGCATCTACTGAAAGCGCTCGCCTTTGTCGGCAGTTTTGCCTCCAGTTCATTCAGCGAAAATCCTGACGCCGAGATCGCAATCGATCCCTTTTTCTCGTCCAAAAAGCCCACCGAGTTTTACGTCGAATTTCGCACGGAGGAGGCGCAGTACTTGTACGAACTGTCGGTGACCAGGAAGAAGGTGGTGCGTGAAGCGCTCTATGAGACGGTCAAGCGCAAGACCTTGTTGTTCGAGCGTCTTGGCGACGAGGTGCATCCGGTGAAGCGCCTCCATTACCTGTCTTCCATCAAGATCCGTTCCAATGCATCCGTGATCTCCATTTCAAATCAGCACGGAGGCGATGCGCTCAAGGGCGTGCACCAATTCTTCAGCCGCATCCGCTTCAATGTCACGCAGTCCGGATTCTCGACACGCGGAAGGATTTTTGACGCCAACACGGTCTCACGATTCTTTGTCGATCAACCTTCCTATCTGCGGCAGGCAGTGCAATTCCTGCAGGAGTGCGACGTCGGCATTTCCGATATCACCATCTCTGTCGAGGAAAGCGTCGACAAGGAAAAGCGCTATTTTCCGGTCTTCCATCACAAGGTGGGCAATAAGACCGAAATGGTCACACCCAGCACCGAATCGAGCGGAACGCTTTATCTTTACCGCCTGATGCTGGCGTATTTCCTCACCATTGCCGAGGGCAGCGTCCTGGTGCTGGATGAATTCGATATCTACCTGCACCCCCATATCCTGCCCAAGATCCTGCGCCTTTTCCTCGATGAGGAAATCAATGGCCATGGCGCGCAGTTCCTCTTCAGCGCCCACAACTCGGAAATTCTCGATATCTGCGGCAAGTATCGGACCTATCTGGTCAACAAGGAAAACAACGCCAGTTATGCTTACCGGCTCGATGAGATCCCCGGAGAAATGCTCCGCAATGATCGATCCATCATTCCTGTGTATAACGAAGGCAGAGTAGGGGGAGTCCCGCGCTTATGACGAGGTTCAAGAATCAGGCCAAGCAGAATTTCCTGGCGTCGATACCGACGTGCAGCATTGAGCATCCGTCAGACAGCTTGTCAGCGCGTTGCAAATTCAACTTCTCGTATTTCGAGCATCAGGCTGCGGGCCAGGATTTCAGCCAGTGGTCCAGGGAGCAGCTGGTGGCTTTCATGCAGAAGCTCAAGGAGTTCACCAGGGAATCACTGGACTACTGGACAAGGCAACCCGTTGGCAAGACCGGAAGCGTGTTGTCCTTGTATGGCGGCTTTCCGGCGCGGTCCGAATTCGTCCATCCCAAGCATGTGCCGCACGAGGCATGTTGGGCGCGCTTCCGGCTGGATTGGTCTTCACGGCTTTGCGGCTTTGTCATTCCCAAGGCGTATGCGGGCAAGCAGCACAACGGCTACGCATTCTGCGCCAACACCTTCTACGTCGTCTTCCTTGATGACCATCACAAGTTCTATCTGAGCAAAGATCGCGGGTATTGATTGCGAACTGGGCCTAGCCGGTCTGCATCTTCCCCCACACCTCCACCGCCGTCTCCGCAAACGTCCGTATGCAGGGATTGGTATTCTCCCGGTTCCAGATCACCGCCACCTCCACCGTCGGCGCACCGATGAGCGGTTTGAAGACCGTGGTGTCCAGATGCATGGCCTGCATCGAGGTCGGCACCAGGGCCACGCCCAGGCCTTCACCGACCAGGTTGACGATGGTCTGCTGCAGGTTGGTCTCCAGCACGATGCGGGGACGGAAACCATGCAGCTGGCAATGCTGCTGGATCAGGTCATACACCACCGGCGCAATCGGACGCGGAATGCTGATGAAGGCATCCTCGGCCAGCTCGGCGGCCGAGATGTCGGGCTTGTGCGCCAGCCGGTGCCCGCGCGGCAGCACCGCCAGCAAGGGTTCGGCATAGATGGTGTGGCTGTCGAGCCGGCGGCAATCCTCCGGCCGATACATGATGCCCACGTCGATCTTCTCATCCTCGAGGTCGGTGGCCAGCAGGTTGGGCACGTATTCGCTCAGGCGCATGTCCACCTCCGGATAGGCCGCCGAATAATGGCGCGTCACCGCCGGCAGGATGTTGTAGGCCGAGGACATCATGAACCCCACCTTCAGCGCACCGCTCTGCCCGGTGCTGGACGAGGCCGCATTGCGCTTGGCCCGCTCCAGTGCCTTGAAAATTTCTGTGGTGTCGCGATAAAAATATTTGCCCGCTGACGTCAGCTGGATGGCGCGTTTGCTGCGGTCGAACAATTGCGCGCCCAACTCCCTCTCCAGCGCCGCAATCTGCCGTGTCAGCGGCGGTTGCGAGATATGCAGCAACTCTGCCGCGCGTCCGAAATGGAGGGTTTCTGCTACGGTGCGGAAATAGGTGAGGTGTCTCAATTCGATCATTTGATACCTTCAAGGTATTGATTCTGTCTGTACATTGTATTGGAAGTCATGGATCGGACTGGCTATTCTTTGCCGCAGACGTGCCGTTGCGACACATCTCCGGGCCCGCCCCAGGCGGCTTCCCGCGCATAAAGAACCGGTCCCGAGGGAAGCCGGCTCGATAAAAAAAGCAGTCCAAGACAGGAGACCATCATGCCGACCACCCCGGTAGCGCAGCCCTTGCCTGACAGTGACGTTTGCCTCACCCCCGCACCCCTTTCGGCTTCCACGCGCCACGCCCCGCGCTATCGCGACATCGGCCAGCTCGCCGCCGGCGACGAGCTGATGCGCGACCTGGTCGAGCGCGGCAAGCGCCTGATCGATCGCGGCATTCCCGTGCTGATCCTGGGCGAGACCGGTACCGGCAAGGAATACCTCGCGCGCGCCCTGCATGACTACAGCGCGCGCCGCCGCGCCAGCTGGATCGCCATCAACTGCGCCTCCATCCCCGAGAGCCTGGCCGAAAGCGAATTGTTCGGCTACGCCAAGGGGGCCTTCTCCGGTGCGCTGCCCGGCGGCATGAAGGGCAAGGTCCAGCAGGCCGATGGCGGCACGCTCTTCCTCGATGAAATCGGCGACATGCCCTTCGCCCTGCAGACACGCCTCTTGCGCGTGCTCTCCGAACGCGAAGTGATTCCGCTGGGGGCATTGCGTCCGGTACCGGTGGATGTGCAACTGATCTGCGCCACGCACCAGGACCTCAAAACCCTGGTCGCCGAAGGCCGCTTCCGTGAAGACCTGTATTACCGCATCGCCGGTGGCGTACTGCGTCTGCCGGCCCTGCGCGACCGCAGCGACCGGCCCGCGCTGGTGATGCAGATGATCGCCGATGAGCTTGGCCATGCGGCCGACGAGAGCATGCTCGATCCCGCCGCCCTGCAGCGCCTGCTGGCCTATCCCTGGCCGGGCAATCTGCGCCAGCTGCATGCGGTGATCCGCTACAGCTGTGCCGTCATGAATGACGGCCGCATCACCCTGCGTGATCTGCCGGAAGAACTGATGCAGTTCCAGCCCGCCACGCTGGCGCAGGTGCTGCCGCTGCACCGTCCGGCATCGCGCCTGGCCGCCAGGAGCAGCAGCCAGGCCAACGCCGCCGATCCAGGGCGTGATGAACGCACCCGCGTCATCGAAGCCCTGAACGGCAGCCGCTGGAACATCTCCGCCGCCTCGCGGCAACTGGGCATGTGCCGGGCCTCGCTGTACCGCAAGCTGCGCCAGCTCGATATCCCCCATGTGCGCGATCAGGCCATGCCTGCGCATGCTGCCTATGCGGTTGCCTGAAACGATATAAATCATTTGCGCAGCATCTGGTGCACGGCAAGAGCGTTCCCCCGGCGCGTTTGCCAGCATTAAATTTCTGTTAATGCTCGTGCGTTTGTCATTCACTTGAAATAAATGCCCGCTACCCTCAGCCAGTCAAAAAGGGACAAGCGAAGGTGCCGGTCTCGGCACCATGATCAGGCGGGTGGGGATTGCGTAAGCCGTTATCGTTCGAGCCACAAGGGCTGCTGACCAGACTGCTCGCGGGCAGGGGCGTGTCGGCGGGGATGGTGCTGCTCGCCGCCGGCGCGTTGTCGCTGTTGTGGTATTTCACGCTGATCCGCATCGAGAATGAAAAACAGCTGGCCATCGCCGGCTCGGTGGCCGACAGCCGCAACGTGGCCGCCATCGTCTCGGCCAATCTGGATGAAGTGCTGGGCAAGACCCTGCTGTATTCGCGCATCGGGCAGTCCATGCTCAATGGCGAGCAATCATCCTCGGCGTATTTCAATCCGCTCTTCAATGGCGATTCGGCCTACCTGCGTGTGGCCATGTTCGATGCGCGCGGACGGCTGGTCTATTCCTCGGCACGCCAGAAGAGCGAGCCGGAACTGAGCCGTCTCATCAATGCCGGTTTCATGAGTACGCTGACCAGTACCGGCGAACAGAACCCGATGATCATCAAGCCACCCCTGAACCGCGACGGCTACAGCTGGCGCGTGCCGCTGCTCATTCCGCTGCAGGATGGCAAGGGAACGCTGCAGGGATTCTTCGCCGCCATTCTCGATCTGGGCTATTTCCTCAAGACCTATGAAGAGGTCAGCGTGGATGGTGCCAGCCGTATCGAGATCATCAACACCGCCGGGCTGCAACTGGCCGAGCTGGCCGGGGGCATCCTCTCGGGCGGCTCCAACTACGCCGGGCAGGAGTACGCCACCTTCCTGCTGACCGGCAAGGGCGATGGTCTCATCCATGCACTGCGTCCGGGTGATGCGGCCCAGCATGTGGGCGTGCAGCGCCGGCTGGCGCATTACCCGCTGGCGGTGGTGGTCAGCCGCGACCAGCAGGTATTGCTGGGCAAGCTGTGGCCGGCGCACCGGCAGTATTACCTGCAGGCCATCCTGATCTCGCTGCTGGTAGTGGTGCTCTCGGGCGGCCTGATCGCGATGGCGCACCGTCGCCGTTTTCTGTACGAGCAACTGCTGTATTCCGAGCGCGAGAAGAGCGGCCTGATCCAGCAGCTGGAACAGGAAAAGAGCCGCGCCTACCAGCTCGCCTCGCACGACTACCTGACCGGCATCCCCAACCGCATGCTGTTCTACGAGCTGGCCGCCACCGAACTCTCGCGGGCGCGGCGCAGCCGCAACCTGTATGCGCTGTTCTTCCTCGATCTCGACAAGTTCAAGCTCATCAACGACACGCTCGGCCATGCCGTGGGCGACGCCCTGCTGCAGGAAGTGGCACGCCGCCTGCGCGCGGCCGTGCGCGAATACGACCTGGTGGCGCGGCTGGGCGGCGATGAATTCGTGGTGCTGGTGTCCGAGATCCGCAGCGAGGAAGTGGTTGCCGAGATTGCCGACAAGCTGGTCGAAACCCTGCGCGCACCGTATCCCGACCTGCTGGGCTGCGATGTCGAAACCGCGCCCAGCATCGGCATCGCGCTGTATCCGCGCGATGGCCAGAGCATCACCACGCTGATGACCAATGCCGACTCGGCCATGTACACCGCCAAGAGCGCTGGCAGCGGCCTCTATCGTTTCTACGATGCCTCGCTCAATGCGATTGCGGTGCGCGGGCTGGAGTTGCTGGGACGCTTCCGCCAGGCCCTCAAGGAAAACGAATTCTGCCTGCACTACCAGCCCAAGGTGGCGCTGCAGGACTATCGCGTGGTCGGCATGGAAGCGCTGATCCGCTGGCAGCATCCTGAGCATGGCCTGATCTTTCCCGGCGAGTTCATCGGCCTGGCCGAAACGCATGACCTGGTCCAGCCGCTGGGCCACTGGATCATCGAGGCAGTCTGCCGGCAACTGGCGCAATGGCGTGCCGACGGGCTGCCGCTGGTACCGGTGGCCATCAATGTCTCGGCCAAGCAATTGAATGACGAGCGCCTCATCGCCACCGTGCGTGAATCCCTGCAGCGCCATCAGCTGAGCGCGCATTGGCTGGAGATCGAGGTCACCGAAAGCTGCTTCATCACCGACCTGGAACAGGCGCGCCAGACCCTGGAAAAGCTGCGCGACGAAGGCCTGCGCATCTATCTGGATGACTACGGCACCGGCTATTCCAGCCTCAGCCACATCAAGGCGCTGCCGGTGTATGCACTCAAGATCGACCGTTCCTTCGTGCGCGACATCCGCAACGACAACAGCGACGGCATGATCGTCGCTTCCACTGTCACGCTGGCACGCAATCTCGGCTTGAAGGTGGTGGCCGAAGGCGTGGAAACCCGTGAACAACTCATGCACCTGAAGCTGATGGGCTGCGACGAAGTGCAGGGGTTCTATCTGCAACGCCCGGTCGCCGCAGCACAGCTGGTGCCGCTCCTGCAGAAAGGCAGCTTCGATTTCTCATGAAGACCCGCATCGCTTCCCTGTCCCTGGCCGCCGCTGCGCTTTGCGCCCTGCTGATGGCCATGCCGACAATGGCCGCCAACCGCAGCACCTGTGAACGGCCGCAGCGGCTGCGCTTTTCCTTCGTGCCGCAGGGGCGCGACGTCGACCAGCAATCGGCCCTGGCCCCCCTGGTGGAAGAATTGCGCGAACGGTTGAAGATGCCGGTGGACGTGATCATCCCGACCTCCTACGGCGGTGTCATCGAAGGACTGATCGCCGGTGCCATCGATGTCGCGCGGCTGGGGCCGGCGTCCTACGTGACGGCGCGCAAGGGCGATCCGCAGATTACGCCTTTTGCCTCGATGGAGCAGGTGGAGCCCAATTTTGCAGCGCAGGGAGGCGTGTCGTCGGTGTATTACTCGCTGTTGATCACGCGCCAGCAGGGACCGTATGACAGCGTGGCCTCGCTCAGGGGCAAGGTGCTGGCGCTGGCCGATCCCGACAGCACGTCCGGCGCGCTGATCCCGCGCCACCTCTTTGCGCGCCAGTACAAGCTGCAGTTCGACCAGTATTTCTCGCGCATCGGCTATTCAGGCAATCATGAGAAATCGGTCTTGGCCGTGCTGAACCACAATGCCGATGCGGCATTCGTGGCCAGTACCAATCTCTCGCGCATGATCAGCGACGGCCAACTCAAGAAGAGCGATGTGCGGGTACTATGGCGTTCGGGGCCGATTCCTTTCGACCCCTTCGTCTATCGGGGCCAGCTGTGCGCCGATATTCGCAACAAGATCCGCGAAGTCTTCCTGGACAAGAACGCGCTGCGCGTGAAGCTGGCCCTGGATAACCTGCGTGCCACCCACTTCGTGCCGGTGCACGACGCGGCTTACCAGATCATCCGTGCATTGCCGTAACGGCGGGCTGCACGGCGCTTTGCAGGAGAGAAGCTGTGCCCAAGGTGTTCGTCTATGGTTCGCTCAAGCGCGGGCAATCCAATGCGTTCATGATGGACGGTGCGCAGTTCGTGGCCCCGGCTCGCAGCGTGCAGTGCTGGCGGCTGGTGGCCTTGCCGCATTATCCGGCGCTGGTGTGGGAGCAGGGGCCGTGCCGCATCGCCGGTGAAGTGTGGGAAGTGCCCGAGACGATGATGGCGCAGCTGGACCGCTTCGAGGAAGTGCCGGTGCTCTACACGCGGCAGGAGATCGAGGTGGAGCTTGAAGCGCCGGACCCTGCGCAGCCGGGCCGCTTGCTGATGGCCCATGCGTATTTCATGCCGGCCGCGCTGGCCGCTGCCGGGCGCGAGCTGCACGAGGGCTGCTGGCCGGCATGAAGAGTGGACTGGTTTATTCGGCCAGCAGCGTTTCGATATCGGAAATCATTTCCTCAGGGCGAGTCTGCGGTGCATAGCGCTTGAAGACGGTGCCGTCACGGCGCACCAGGAACTTGGTGAAATTCCATTTGATGGCCTTGCTGCCCAAGAGGCCTGGCGCTTCCTTCTTCAGGTACTGGTAGAGCGGATCGGCCTGGTCGCCATTGACATCGATCTTGGCGAACAGCGGAAAGCTCACGCCGTAATTCTTTTCGCAGAAGGCACCGATTTCCTCGGCATTGCCCGGCTCCTGCGCCCCGAACTGGTTGCAGGGGAAACCCATCACTTCCAGTCCGCGTGCGTGGAACTGGCGGTGGATGGCTTCCAGCCCGTTGTATTGCGGCGTGAAGCCGCACTTGCTGGCGGTATTGACGATGAGCAGCACCTTGCCGCGCAGCTGTTCCAGCGGGAAGGGCGTCTGGTCGGCCAGCTTGGGCTGGAAATCGTAGAGAGTGGTCATGGATCGTTCCTTGAGGCTAGCATCGGTGTGGCCGCCATTCTAAACCGCTGTGCGCGGGCTTGCTTGGGGCCGCCCGTACGGGGGATCAGGCCTGCAGGCCGTGTTCGCGTGCGCTCGCCGCACTGATGCGGCCCTGTTGCACCAGCAGCGACAGGCATGCCTGCAGCGTCTGCATGCCCTGCGCGGCACCGGCCTGCATGGCCGAAAGCAGTTGCGCGCTGCGTCCCTCGCGGATGAGGTTGCGCACCGCCGCCGTAGCCACCAGTACCTCATGGGCCGCCACCCGTGCGGCACCGTCAGCGGACGGCAGCAGGACCTGCGCGACCACGCCCTGCAGTGCCTCGGCCAGCAGGGCGCGCGCGGTGTCCTTCTCGCCTTCGGGGAAGGCATCGATGATGCGATCCACTGCGCGCGCGGCCGAGGCCGCATGCAGTGTGGCCAGCACCAGATGGCCGGTCTCGGCGGCGGTCAGGGCCAGGCGGATGGTCTCCGTATCACGCAGCTCGCCGACCAGCAAGACATCCGGATCCTCGCGCAGCGCCGCCCGCAGGGCCTGCGCGAAGCTGGCGACGTGGGTGCCGATCTCGCGCTGGCTGACCAGGGCGCGACAGGGCGTGTGCAGGAATTCGACGGGATCTTCGAGGGTGAGGATGTGGACCGGGCGCGTCTCATTGATGAGCCTGACCATGGCCGCCAGCGTGCTGCTCTTGCCCGACCCGGTCGGCCCGCTCACCAGCACCAGGCCATGCGGGCGGGTGGCCAGTTCGGCACAGGCGGGCGGTGCGTGCAGTTCGGCCAATGCCGGCGGCTGCTGGCCCAGCGGGCGGATGGCGGCGGCCGGGCCGCGTTGCTGGTGGAAGGCGTGGATGCGGAAGCGGCCCAGTCCCGGCAGCGCCAGGGCGAAGTCGCAATCGGTCCCGGCGCGGTAGTGCGGTTGCAGGGGCGCGGGCATCACCGCCAGCAGGGATTGCTGCAGGTGAGCGCCGTCCAGCGGCTGCAGGTTGATGCGGCGAATGGCCCCGTGGACTCGCAGCAAGGGCGCGAGCCCTGCACAAAGATGCAGATCGGAAGCCTGATTCCTGACGGCAAATGCCAGTAGGGTGGCAATGTCCATTTATAATCCCGGCAAGGTTGGACCAACAATATCGTTATCTCCCTGCAGGCTGCCCCTTCCGGCTCCCGGATTATGTCGTCAATCGCTCAACACTTGCAACACGTGCAACAACAGATCGCCCAGGCCGCCGGCCAGGCCGGGCGGCTGCCGTCCTCGGTGCAGTTGCTGGCCGTTTCCAAGACCTTTGGACCGGAGGCGGTGGCCGAAGCAGTGGCCGCCGGCCAGCGCGCCTTTGGCGAAAATTATTTGCAGGAAGCGCTCGACAAGATCGCCGCGCTGCCCGCCCTGGTGCCGGAGACGCCACTGGAATGGCATTTCATCGGCCCCCTCCAGAGCAACAAGACCCGGCCCATCGCCGAGCACTTCGACTGGGTGCATTCGGTGGACCGTCTCAAGATCGCCCAGCGCCTGTCGGAACAGCGGCCTGAGGAACTGGGGCCGCTCAACATCTGTCTGCAGGTCAACATCAGCGCCGAAGCCAGCAAGAGCGGCCTGACCCCGGAGGAATTGCCCGAGGTCGCGGCCCAGGTGGCGCAATTGCCCCGGCTGCGCCTGCGTGGCCTGATGGCGATACCGGCCCCCAGCGACGATATGAAGCAACAGCGCGCCGCCTTTGCAGCGGTTCGCGGCCTGTATGAACAATTGCGCACAGGCGGACTGGCGTTGGACACTCTGTCCATGGGCATGTCGGCCGACCTGGAGGCAGCGGTGGCCGAAGGGGCCACCATCGTGCGGGTCGGCAGCGCCATCTTCGGGGCAAGGCATTACGCGTGATGGCCCGTGAGGGGCAACGCGATTTGGCCCCTGTGAAGTTTTTTACCCAATCATCAAGCCTCAACACAAGACACAAGGAGCGGAAGTGAAGATAGCGTTCATCGGCGGCGGCAACATGGCAGCGGCATTGATCGGCGGACTGGCCGGCAAGGTCGCGGCGGCAGAAGACATCCACGTGGTCGATCTCAATGCCGATGCGCTGCAGGCGCTCAAGGACAAGTTCGGTGTAACGACCGCGCAGTCCATCGATGGCACCCTCGCCAACGCGGACGTGGTGGTGCTGGCGGTCAAGCCGCAGCAGATGCGCGAGGTGGTGGCCAGCTTGAAGCCCTTCATCGGAGCCCAGCTGATCGTCTCGATTGCCGCCGGCATCCGCATGGTGGACCTGTCGCGCTGGCTGGATGGCCACCAGGCCATCGTGCGCGCCATGCCCAATACCCCGGCCCTGATCGGCAAGGGTATCTCGGGCGTGGTACCGCATGCGCAGGTCTCGACCCTGCAGCGCGCCCAGGCCGATTCCATCCTCAAGGCCGTGGGCGAGACCCTGTGGCTGGACAGCGAAGAAAAGCTCGACGCCGTCACCGCCGTCTCCGGCAGCGGCCCGGCCTACGTGTTCTACTTCCTCGAAGCGATGGAGCAGGCAGCGGCCCAGCTGGGCCTGTCGCCGGAAGACGGCCTGCAACTGGCCAAGGCGACCTTCGCCGGTGCCACCGAACTGGCGCGCCGCTCCGATGAATCCGTGGCCACGCTGCGCGAGCGCGTGACCTCCAAGGGTGGCACCACCTATGCCGCCTTGACCAGCCTGGAGCAATCGGGCGTGAAGGGGGCCATCGTGCAGGCCCTGCAAGCCGCCGCCCATCGCAGCAAGGAGCTCGGCGACGAGTTCGGCAAGGCCTGATGGGACAGGCTGACCGCTTCCTGGGCCTGCTGGCGGCCTTGCCGCTGGCGTCCGTGCTGCTGCTGTCCGGCTGCGCCTCCACGGCCGACAGCGAGGGCTATTACACGGTCAAGCGCGGCGACACGCTCTACAGCATCGGCCGCGACTTCGACCAGAGCCCGGCCAACCTGCGCACCTGGAACCGCCTGCGCAATCCGGATGATCTCGAAGTCGGACAGCGCATCCTGGTGCGTCCGCCGGCGGGAGTGGTGGCCCGTACCGGTGCCGGGCAGACGCCGCGTGCGTCCGCCTCTTCCGGTGCGGAGACCACACCGCGCAAGAATGCCGGCAAGCCCGCCGCCAGACCAGCGCCCAAGTCGCAAGATGATGACGATGCCCCGGCCCCGGCCGATGCCAAGCTGGACTGGATGTGGCCGACGCAGGGCAAGTCCGCGCCCAGCGCCGACAGCTACAAGAAGGGCATCGACATCACCGGTACCCAGGGCCAGACGGTGGTGGCCGCTGCAGCGGGCAAGGTGACGTATGCCGGGCATGGCATTCGCGGCTACGGCAACATGGTGATCATCAAGCACACGCCGCAGCTGCTGTCGGTGTATGCGCACAATGCGACGATCACGGTCAAGGAAGGCCAGATGGTCACGCGCGGCCAGCAGATCGCCACCATGGGCAACAGCGATACCAACAAGGTCAAGCTGTATTTCGAAATCCGCCGCAACGGCAAGCCGGTCAACGTGATGGCGCTGCTGCCGGCGCGTTGAGGCAGCGGCCGCGCATCTGCGCGTGCCGCCCTTGACGCCACTTCAAGAATCAGGAATCCACATGGCCAAACTGGAAGACATCGTGCGCCGGCAGAAGACCGGCGCCACCTTCGTCATCAGCGCACAGATGCTGCAGATGACTCCGCGCGAATTCGACGCCTTGGCCCAGGTCTGGGACGACGAGGGCGGCCCCGGCTTCAATGTGGCCGGGGTGCCGTTTCGGGTAGTGGTGGAGGGGGAGTTCCTCATCAGCCGGGTGACGGTGGTGAGGACGACGGCTGAGGTGTGAGGGGACGTCAGCCCTTGCGCTGCAAGCGATAAACCACCGTATCCAGCGCCCGCAATCCGCGCTCCAGGAACTTGGGTTCCTTCTCCAGGATATCGCGCCGGTCGATGGCCACCGCCTCGGTTTGCGATGCGTAGAGGCGCAACACTTCTTCTTCGGCCACCGAGAACGGCGGGCCTTCCATTTTTTCCTGATCGTATTCCAGCGTGATCAGGAGGCTGCGTGCCTGGGCTGGCAGCCGTCCATAGATCTCTTCCACGTAGCGCGCACGCATGTCCGGGGGCAGGGCGATGAGGGCGGCGCGGTCATAGGCACCGGCACAGCTGGCCAGGGTGGCATCCTCCAGCGCGAAGATGTCGCCGCAGATCAGTTCGATCTGTCCCGCCACGTAATGGCGGCCCTGCGCGCTTTCATGCACTGCCGGGGTCAGCTGGTGCTCGCTGAAGAACTGGGTGATGGCCAGTTCCGACAACTCCACCCCCAGCACGCGATGGCCCTGTTCGGCCAGCCACAGCATGTCCAGTGACTTGCCGCACAAGGGCACCAGCACCGTGCTGCCGGCCGGCAGCGCCAGTTGCGGCCAGTATTTCTGCAGCAGCGGGGTCACCCGCGACTGGTGAAAGTGCGTGCGTCCGTCGCGCCAGCGTTCGAGCCAAAATTCCGCTTTCATCCCGTTTCCTTTGAATTTTCGCCAGGCAGCCGCAGGGCCTGCCTGTCATCAATGCATCAGCACATCAGCGCATCAGGTAATCCAGCGCGACACCGGCGAAGATCGCCGCACCCAGCCAGTTGTTGTTGTTGAAGGCCGCGAAGCAGCGCATGTGGTCGCGCTCGCGGATCAGGGTGTAGTGATACACGGCAAAGCCGCAGGCCACCAGCATGCCCGCCGTGAACCACAGTCCCAGTCCGTATTGCAGGCCGACCACCCAGATCAGCGCCAGCGCCACCACGTAGCACAGCATGATGGCTGCGACATCGTAGCGGCCAAAGGTGATGGCCGAGGTCTTGATGCCGATCTTCAGGTCGTCGTCCCGGTCCACCATCGCATACTCGGTGTCATAGGCCACGGCCCAGAAGATGTTGGCCACCAGCAGCACCCAGGCCGCCAGCGGCACGCTGCCGGTCACGCTGGCAAATCCCATCGGAATGCCGAAGCCGAAGGCGATGCCCAGGTAAGCCTGGGGGATGGCGAAGAAACGCTTGAAATACGGATAGCTGCCCGCGATGATCACGGCCGCCACCGACAGTTGCAGCGTCAGCGCATTGAGCGGCAGGATCAGCAGGAAGGACACCAGCGCCAGCACCCCGGCCACCATCAGCGCTTCCCACGATTTGATCTTGCCGGAGGTGAGAGGGCGCTGTTCGGTGCGTTTCACATGCCGGTCGAAGTCGCGGTCGGCATAGTCGTTGATGGCGCAGCCGGCCGAACGCATCAGCACCGTACCCAGCACGTAGATCACCAGGATGCGCCAGTCGGGTACGCCGCCCGAGGCCAGCCACAGCGCAATGAGCGTGGGCCACAGCAAGAGCAGGATGCCGATGGGTTTGTGGGCGCGCACCAGCAGCGCGTAAAGCCTGAGCCTGTCCATGGAATGTCCGCAAAATCGAAAGTCCGCATTATAATTCGCGTCGCCGTTTCCGCACTGTCGTGCTTTTCAAGGCTTGTTTGCTGATGCGCTGACAAAATACTGACAGTGGATGCGGTGTGCTACACATCAGCAGAACTTATAAAAACGAATTCTTATTTTCCGAGACATCCCCCGGGTTTCGTGCTGCAAGGCCACATGCATTTCTTTTGCCCAAAGCCGGCAGTACGGCTAATGTAACGCGGCTGTCATGGAGCGTTGTTAGCATCAAAACCCCTTTTTTCGAGAGGTCCCCTCTGATGAACATGATGAAAACGCTGATCGCGACCGGTGTCCTGGCGACGATCACTTCCTCTGCCTTCGCTGCAACCGAGATCACCTGGTGGCATTCCATGACCGGCGCCCTGGGCGAACGCGTCAATGCCCTGGCCGACGACTTCAACAAGACCCAGGGTGATTACAAGATCGTGCCGGTCTACAAGGGGACCTACGACGAATCGATGTCGGCTGCCATCGCCGCCTATCGTGCCGGCAATGCGCCCAGCATCCTGCAGGTGTTCGAAGTGGGCACCGCCACCATGATCTACGCCAAGGGCGCGGTCAAGCCGGTGTATGAAGTGATGCAGCAGGCTGGCGAGAAGTTCGACCAGAACGCCTACGTGCCTGCGGTGGCCGGTTACTACTCGACCCCGAAGGGCATGATGTCCTTCCCCTTCAACAGCTCCACCACCATCATGTTCTACAACAAGGACATGTTCGCCAAGGCTGGCCTGGATCCGGAAAAGCCGCCCGTCACCTGGCAGGAATTCGTCGGCATGGCCGCCAAGATCAAGGCCAGCGGTGCATCGTGTGCTTACACCACGACCTGGCAATCCTGGGTGCATTTGGAATCGTTTTCAACCTGGCACAACGTTGAGCTGGCCACCAAGAACAACGGCTTCGGCGGCCTCGATGCCCGTCTGAAGATGAACAGCCCGCTGCACGTGCGCCACATCGAGAACCTGTCGAACTGGGCCAAGCAGGGCTACTTCACCTACGCCGGCCGCAAGGACGAGGCCAATGCCAAGTTCAATGCGGGCGAGTGCGCCATCATCACCGGTTCGTCCTCGGCCTATGCGGATATCCGCAAGAACGCCAAGTTCAAGTTCGGCGTGGCCACCCTGCCGTATTACAACGACGTGCAGGGCGCACCGCAGAACACCGTCATCGGCGGTGCCTCGCTGTGGGTCATGAACGGCAAGAAGAGCGACGAGTACAAGGGCGTGGCCAAGTTCTTCAGCTACCTCTCCAAGCCGGAAGTGGCCGCCAAGTGGCACCAGGACACCGGCTACCTGCCGGTCACCAAGGCCGCCTACGAACTGACCAAGAGCTCCGGTTTCTATGAGCGCAACCCGGGCACCGACGTCGCCGTCAAGCAGATGATCGTCAAGACCACCGAGAAGTCGCGCGGCCTGCGCCTGGGCAATTACGCCCAGGTTCGTACCGTCTTCGACGAGGAACTGGAAAACGTCTGGACCGGCAAGAAGACCGCCAAGGAAGCCCTGGACTCCGCCGTCAAGCGCGGCGACGAACTGCTGGCCCGCTTCGAGAAGGCCAACAAGGGCAACCAGTAAGTCTCATCAGCAACACCTCCCGTCCCGCCTGAACGCGGTGACGGAGCAGGAACCGGCGTTGTACTCCGTGATCGCGGAGGGCAGCGCCGGCTTCCGTTTTGGGATGTCGGCAAGCTGACATCCGTTTCCGATTCATTCAACTTCTGCGGCCAGGCTATCCCTGGCTGGAACGATCGTGGAAAAACGCGCGCGATTCACTTCGAAGTGGTTGCCTTATCTGCTGGTGGCACCGCAGATCATCATCACTTTGCTGTTCTTTTTCTGGCCGGCCATCCAGGCCTTGTATCAGTCGATGCTGCTGCAGGATGCCTTCGGCGGCTATTCCGAATTCGTCTGGTTCGACAATTTCAAGACGCTCTTTGCCGATCCGACCTATCTCGAATCCTTCCGCACCACTGCGCTCTTCTCGGCGCTGGTGGCCTTCTTCGGGCTGGCGCTCTCGCTGCTGCTGGCGGTCTTCGCCGACCGCGTGCGCCGGGGCGCTTCGGTCTACAAGACCTTCCTGATCTGGCCTTATGCGGTCTCGCCGGTGGTGGTGGGGGTGCTGTGGATGTTCCTGCTGAGTCCCTCGCTGGGCATCCTCTCGCACGTGCTGGCCTGGCTGGGATTGCCTTGGGATTACATGATCAATGGCACGCACGCCATGATCCTCATCGTCATTGCAGCCATCTGGAAGCAGATCAGCTACAACTTCCTGTTCTTCCTGGCCGGCCTGCAATCGATTCCCAAGTCGCTCATCGAAGCGGCGGCCATCGATGGTGCAGGTCCGGTCAAGCGCTTCTTCACCATCGTGTTCCCGCTGATCTCGCCGACCACCTTCTTCCTCTTCGTGGTCAACGTGGTCTATGCCTTCTTCGATACTTTCGTCATCGTCGATGCCACTACCCACGGCGGCCCCGGCAAGGATACCGAGATCCTGGTCTACAAGGTCTTCACCGATGGCTTCAAGGGCGGCGACCTGGGCGGCTCGGCGGCGCAATCGGTGGTGCTCATGGCACTGGTGATCCTGCTGACCGTGGTGCAGTTCAAGTACGTTGAAAAGAAGGTGCAATACGCATGAAGCCCGTCGCCATGAACGCTTTCCTGATCTTCCCAACTGAAGAGGTGGCCGCATGATCGAACGCCGTCCCGTCCTCGATTTCCTCAGCCACGTGGTCCTGGTGCTGGGTGTGCTGATCGTGTTCTTCCCGCTGTATGTCGCCTTCGTGGCCAGCACCCAGACCGCCGAGCAGTCGGCCCTGTCGCCGCTGTCGCTGGTGCCGGGCGGGGAATTCATCAACAACTACAGCGCCGTGCTCTTCAAGGGCGCGGCCGGGCAGGTGACCGCACCGCCGGTGCTCAACATGCTGTGGGTGAGCCTGGCCACGGCGCTCATCATCGCCATCGGCAAGATCTCCATCTCCATGCTGTCGGCCTTTGCCATCGTGTATTTCCGTTTTCCGGGGCGCGGGCTGTTCTTCTGGATGATCTTCGTCACGCTGATGCTGCCGGTGGAAGTGCGTATCACGCCGACCTACCAGGTGGTGTCCGATCTCGGCATGCTCAACAGTTACGCGGGCCTGAGCGTACCGCTGATTGCCTCGGCCACGGCCACCTTCCTGTTCCGCCAGTTCTTCCTGACGGTGCCCGATGAGCTGGCCGAAGCCGCGCGCATCGACGGGGCCGGGCCGCTGCGCTTTCTCAAGGATGTGCTGTGGCCGCTGTCGCGCACCAATGTCATCGCGCTGTTCGTGATCATGTTCATCTATGGCTGGAACCAGTACCTGTGGCCGCTCATCATCGCCACCGACACCAGCATGTATCCCATCGGCATCGGCATCAAGACGCTGATCTCGGGCGGTGATTCGGCGGTGGAGTGGAACCTGGTGATGGCCACCATGATCCTGGCCATGCTCCCGCCCGGGCTGGTGGTGGTGGTGATGCAGAAATGGTTCGTCAAGGGCCTGGTTGATTCCGAGAAATAATTTATATCATTCCGATAGTTAGAGACTGACAATCATGGCAGCAATCCATCTCAAGCAAGTCCGCAAGACCTATGGCGCCGGCACCAAGGCGGTCGACGTGATCCATGGCATCGATGCCGACATCGCCGATGGCGAATTCATCGTCATGGTCGGGCCCTCGGGTTGCGGCAAATCCACGCTGCTGCGCATGGTCGCCGGGCTGGAAGAGGTCAGCAGCGGACAGATCGTCATCGGCAAGCGCGTGGTCAATGACCTGGAACCCAAGGAGCGCGACATCGCCATGGTGTTCCAGAACTATGCGCTGTATCCGCACATGACGGTGTACCAGAACATGGCGTATGGCCTGAAGATCCAGGGCCTGTCCAAGACCGAGATCGACGAGCGCGTGCAGCGTGCCGCCGCCATCCTGGAACTGGGTGCGCTGCTGGAACGCACGCCGCGCCAGCTTTCTGGCGGCCAGCGCCAGCGCGTGGCCATGGGCCGCGCCATCGTGCGCAAGCCGGCCGTGTTCCTGTTCGACGAACCGCTCTCCAACCTGGACGCCAAGCTGCGCGTGCAGATGCGGCTGGAAATCCAGAAGCTGCATGCCAGCCTGCGCACCACCAGCCTCTATGTGACCCACGACCAGGTCGAGGCCATGACCCTGGGCCAGCGCATGATCGTGATGAATCGCGGCGTGGCCGAACAGATCGGCACCCCGGCTGAAGTCTATGCCCGTCCGGCCACCACCTTCGTGGCCAGCTTCATCGGTTCGCCGCCGATGAACCTGCTGCAGGGCAGCCTGTCGGCTGACGGGGCCAGCTTCGAGGCCAGCAAGGGCGAGGCCACCGCTACCGTGCGCCTGCCGCAGCCGGTGGCTGGTGCAGCCGGCCAGGAGCGCATCCTGGGCGTGCGGCCGGAACACCTGCTGCCCATCCTCGATGGCTCGGCTGCGCAGCTGTCACTGGAAGTGGAGCTGGTCGAAGCGCTGGGTGCGGAATTGCTGGTGCATGCGCGCTGCGGCGGACAGTCGCTGGTGCTGCGTTGCCCGGCCAATGTGCCGGTCAGCACCGGTCAGCGCATCGGGGCGTCGTTCGGGGCGGGGGATGTGCATTGGTTTGATGTGACGACGAGCAAGCGTATGGGTTGAGCTACTGGGGCGTTGTGGCGCAGCGCAGGGCCGGTTGCCTCTGCTCCGGGCTTCACCTATGATGAACGCCTTACCGAGGAAGATCACACCATGAAACCTTCTGAAGCCCTTGCCTCTCATCGCGCTGCCATCCGGCAAGTCGTGGAAGCGCATCACGCGCGCAACGCCAGGATATTTGGTTCGGTTCTGCATGGAGAGGACACCCAGAGCAGTGATCTCGATCTCCTCATCGATCCGACGCCGGAGACGACGCTCATGGACGTCGCCGCCATTCAGGTAGAACTGCAGCGCTTGTTGGGGGTGACGGTCGACGTACTGACGCCCAAGGCACTGCCCGAGGCTGCCCGCAGCCGGATTCTGGCGGAGGCCCGGCCGGTATGAACAGGTCCGGGCGTGTGCCCGATTATCTTGACCACATTCTTGAGGCCATTGCGCGCATCGAGCGCTATACGGCGGATATGGTGGAAACGGTCTTCCTCGACAGCGAGCTGGTACAGGATGCCGTCATCCGCAATATCGAAATCATCGGCGAGGCCGCCAACAACGTCATGCGGGTTGATCCGGAGTTCGCCACCCGCAACGACCATATTCCGTGGATGATCATGTACACGATGCGCAACCGTGTCGCGCATGGATATGACAAAGTGGATGTCGGTGTCGTCTGGAAAACGATACAGCGCGATCTACCCCCGCTGTATCGTGACGTCCATGCCTTGAGGACGGCGTTGTCAGCGCCCTGATGGCGCTGACATCTGATGGCGTGTGCGTGACAGCTCCTAGTTGGCCGCCGCCGCTTCGCCCACCAGCATCTCCACGCCATTGAGCTTGCACGCCAGCACCGCCTGATGCACGGCGTCGATGGCCGCCTGCCGCGTAAAGCTCTTGCGCCAGGCGATGACCACGCGGCGCGAGGGGGCCGGCGCCACGAAGGGCACATAGCGCACCATGCCTTCGCGCGTATCGGTATCGGGAATGGACGCGCGCGGCAGCACGGTCACGCCGATGCCGGAGGACACCATGTGACGGATGGTCTCCAGCGACGAGCCTTCGAAGGTGCGGGCGATGCCGTCGCCATTGGTGGAGAAGCGTGACATCTCCGGGCAGACTTCCAGCACCTGATCGCGGAAACAGTGGCCATTGCCCAGCAGCAGCATGGTCTCGCTCTTGAGTTCACGGGCATCGATCTCCTTGCGCTCGGCCCACTTGTGCTGGCGCGGCAATGCCACCATGAATTCCTCATCGTACAGCGGCATCACGTTCAGTCCGTGCTCGGGGAAGGGCAGGGCCATGATGGCAGCATCGAGTTCACCCTGGCGCAGCAGTTCGATCAGGCGCGTGGTGAAATTTTCCTGCAGGATCAGCGGCATCTGCGGCACGCGCTCGATCATGGTCTTGACCAGCGAGGGCAGCAGGTAGGGGCCGATCGTGTAGATGATGCCCAGGCGCAAGGGGCCGGAAAGCGGGTCCTTGTTCTGGTTGGCGATTTCCTTGATGGCGGCGGTCTGCTCCAGCACCCGTTCGGCCTGGGCCACGATCTGCGCACCCAGCGGCGTGACCGAGACCTCGGTGCCGCCGCGTTCGAAGATGACCACGCCCAGCTCATCTTCCAGTTTCTTGATGGCCACCGACAGCGTGGGCTGGGCGACGAAACAAGCTTCTGCTGCATGGCCGAAATGCTTTTCCCGCGCGACGGCCACGATGTATTTGAGTTCTGTAAGTGTCATGCTGTTATGCCGGAATCGTTTTCGGGACTATAGCCTATTTTCGCGCCCGCGGTTCTGCACGGCATCATGGCGTTTTCCCGCAGGATGGCGCAGGATGCAAGGGGATCGGCCGGTCCCGGCCACCTTTGACTCCAATGTTATCCGCCTGTCATGTCTTGGTCACAATGGGCAGGTATGTTGTCACGCACTTTTCAGGCGAAGGGAAATGCCGCGTTCGCCACTTTATCTTGCACACGAGGACATGATGGATAAGGAAGAACTGGTCAAGCGCGTCCACCGCGAACTGGCCGACAGCTACGACGAAGAAATGGAACTGGAGCTGGAAGACCGTACCGTCGATCCGGTCACCGGCGAATTTTCCAGCGCGCACGGCAGCGAGGAAAAGGAATACCGCCGCCTGTATTTCCGCGAACTGTTCCGCCTGCAGGGCGAACTGGTCAAGCTGCAGGACTGGGTGGTGCAGACCGGCCACAAGGTGGTGATCGTCTTCGAGGGACGCGATGCGGCCGGCAAGGGCGGCGTCATCAAGCGCATCACCCAGCGCCTGAACCCGCGCGTGGCCCGCGTGGCGGCGCTGCCGGCACCCAATGACCGCGAACGCACGCAATGGTATTTCCAGCGCTATGTATCGCACCTGCCGGCCGCCGGCGAGATCGTGCTGTTTGACCGCAGCTGGTACAACCGCGCGGGCGTGGAGCGCGTGATGGGTTTCTGTACCGACGAGCAATACGAGGAATTCTTCCGCTCGGTGCCCGAGTTCGAACGCATGCTCACGCGTGCCGGCATCCAGGTCATCAAGTACTGGTTCTCGATCACCGATGAAGAGCAGCACCTGCGCTTCCTCTCGCGCATCCACGATCCGCTCAAGCAATGGAAGCTCAGCCCCATGGACCTGGAATCGCGCCGCCGCTGGGAGGAATACACCAAGGCCAAGGAAGTGATGCTGGAACGCACCCACATTCCGGAAGCGCCATGGTGGATCGTGCAGGCGGTGGACAAGAAGAAGGCCCGCCTGAACTGCATCAGCCATCTGTTGCAGCAGATGCCTTACGCGGAAGTTCCGCATCCGCCCGTGCAGTTGCCCGAGCGTGAACGCCATGAGGATTACGAGCGCCATCCGGTGCCCGATTCCATGATCGTGCCGGAAATCTACTGATCGGCAGAGCAGGGCGCCGCAATGAAAAATGGCCGGAGACAGAGCTCCGGCCATTTTCATTTGGAGAGTGCGGCGGGTTGCGCCGCGACTATCCCGAAGTGCGATCAGTCTCAGTCGAAGTACTTGGAAATGACTTCACCGAAAGCCTGTTCCGCCGACATGCCGTTGAGCATCAGCTTGCTGATCTCATCGGAATGCTGGTTGATTTCATCGGGCAGCATGTGGCGGTTGGCCTTGAAGTAAGCGTACTTCTCGCCATCGACCGCTTCGCGCGCACGGGCGGCGGCGGTGGTCGGGCGGGCGCTGCCGGCGGCGCTGCGGGCCGAGGAGGCACGCGCCGAACGCGGCGTGCTGCGGGTGCCGCTGCCGCCGGTGGCGACGATGCGCTTGATCTGGTCGAGGGTGAAGATGGGCGTCACGTTGCCGGGACCGAATTCGGTTTCCTCGGCGCGGTGCAGGTGATGGTTGCCATCGAAGGCCATCTTCTTGTCGAAGCTGTTGATGACTTCATAGTGCGGCTTCTGCACCGAACCGAACATGCTGAAATGGACGCGGTCGCCGTAGGAGCTCATCTGGGTAATCACGCCGTTGAGGAATTCGGCCTTGATCGCCTCGACATTGCCATGCCAGCGTTTGGTTTTGCTTGAACTCAAAATAACTCTTCCAATGATGCAGGCGCGGCCTGGTGTCGATGCTCTTGCCATCGATGCGGCTCTCGCCGCCAAGGTCGCGCGAATTAAAAACGGGGGGATAGAGGCAATATTATCCTCCTCCGCGCGTCTTCTTGCATGCCTGTGGCGGACTTTTTCTTCATCTGGCCATTTCTGCTGCCTGCCGATGAGCCATTTTGGGCAGGATTTACGAGGTTTTTCGCAGAAATTGCTTGAAAAGCATGTCTCAAGCCTTCATATGCTTGCTTTCCGGCAAGCTTTGCCCGGCCCCCGCAGTCCCGGGCGATGTGTCCTCTTTCAAAGGTTTTCCATGCGCCGTAGCCTCTTTTCGCTGTTGACCGTCCTCGGCCTGCTGGCCGCGCTGCATGCCTGGATAGGCTGGCAGCTGCTGCCGGCCCTGACCAGCCACGCGGGCTGGATCACGCTGGGCGCGACGGTGTTGCTGCTGTCCTTCCTGCTGATGCCGGTGGCGCTGGCCGTGCCGTATCTCAAGCGGCGCGGCCTGTCCGAAATCGCCGCCGACCGCGTGGCCTGGGCCGGCATGCTGGCCATGGGGGCGTTCTCTTCGGCGCTCCTGCTCACGCTCTTGCGCGCGCTGGCGCTGGCCGCGCTGCCGTGGCTGCACCTGCCGCCCATCCAGCAGCACGAGATGGTGGAACTGAGCGCCTGGCTGGTGCTGGCCTTGACTGCAGCGGCCACCGTCATCGGCTATTTGAATGCTCGCCGCACCGCTGCCGTGGTGGATGTCAGCGTGCCCATCGCCAACCTGCCCGCAGCGCTGGAGGGCTTCACCATCGTCCAGATCAGCGACATCCACGTCGGCCCCACCATCAAGGCCCCGTACCTGCAAGCCATCGTCGACAAGGTCAACGCCCTGCAGCCCGATGTGGTGGCCATCACCGGCGACCTGGTCGATGGCAGCGTGCGCCAGCTGGCCCCCCACACGGCACCGCTGGCGCAACTGCGGGCGCGGCATGGTGCCTACTTCGTCACCGGCAACCACGAGTACTACTCCAATGCCCACGAATGGATCGATGAAGTCCGTCGCCTGGGCGTGACCGTGCTGATGAATGAACACGTGGTCCTGCGCCATGAAGGGGCGGGTCTGGTGCTGGCCGGGGTGACGGATTACACCGCCCATCATTTCGACGAAGCCCATCGCAGCGATCCGCGCGCCGCCATTGCCGATGCGCCGACCGGCCATCCGCGCGTGCTGCTGGCGCACCAGCCGCGCAGCGCCACGGCGGCCGTCGAGGCCGGTTTCGACCTGCAACTGTCGGGCCATACGCATGGCGGCCAATTCTTTCCGTGGAATTTCTTCGTGCCGCTGCAACAGCCCTATGTCGCCGGTCTCAAGCGCCTGCAGGGTCTGTGGATCTACGTCAGTCGCGGCACCGGCTACTGGGGCCCGCCCAAACGGCTGCTGGCCCCTTCCGAAATCACTCGCGTGCGCCTGACCACCGGCTGAACCGAGTCACTCCTCGTCCAGCCGCGCCAGCCGCCGCATGGCTTGCGGCGGTTGGCCGAACAGCCGCAGGCAGGCGCGCCGCATGCGCTCGGCATCGCCAAAACCGGTGGCGCGGGCGATGCTCTCCAGGCTGTCCTGTGATTGTTCGATGCGCAGCCGCGCCGCTTCCGCGCGCATCTGTTCGATGGCGCGCGCCGGGGTCTGGCCGGTCTCGGCCGCAAAGCTGCGGTCGAACTGGCGGCGACTGAGACAGGCCACTTCGGCCAGCGTGTCGACGGTCACTTCCTGATGCAGATGCGCGCGCGCAAAACTGAGTGCGCGGCGGATGCGCTCCGAGCCCCCATCCATTTCCTGCAAGGCCGAGAATTGCGACTGGCCGCCCGGACGGCGGTGATACACCACCAGTTCGCGCGCCACCGATTTGGCCAGTTCCGCACCGTGGTCTTCCTCGATCAGTGCCAGCGCCAGGTCGATCCCGGCGGAAATGCCGGCCGAGGTCCACACCTTGCCATCGCAGGAATAAATGCGGTCGCTATCTACTTTCACCAGCGGATGCATCTGCTGCAGCTTGGCCGCCATGCGCCAGTGTGTGGTGGCGCGCTTGCCATCGAGCAGTCCGGCGGCCGCCAGCACGAAGGCCCCGGTGCATACACCGGCGATGCGGCGCGAACGGCTGGCTGCGCGCAGGATGTAGCGACGCAGTGCCTCGGACACCAGCCCCTCGCGCGGCGCACCGCCCCCCGCCACCACCAGCGTATCGAAACTGGCGCGGCCAATGCGCTCGGTCTGGATCATCGCCCCGGCCGAACTGCGGATCAGGCCGCCCGGCTCGGAATGCAGCGTGATCCGGTAGAGCGCGCGTCCGCTCACGCGGTTGGCGGCGTCGAAGGCCGACAGCGGGCCGGTGAAATCGAGCATGCTGCAATCGGCAAAAATGAGGAAGGCGATGTCGCGCGCGGGCATGGTGCAGAAAACGTCAAATGGCTGGCAATGCCGGAATTATGGCATTCAAGCCATGGGGCTGCACGCCACACTGCAAGGTCTGATCCCTACTGGAGCCTGCCTTGTCCACGCTATCCACCCATCCCGCCACCGTCCCCGGCAGCCCGTCGGCCCATCGCTGGAAGGTCCTGGCCGCAGGCGTTGCCGCCAATGCCAGCTTCTCGGCGGTGTTCTCTGGCCTCCCTGTGACTTCACTGGTGCTGCGCAGCGACTATCACCTGAGCAATGCGCAATTGGGCCTGGCGCTCGGGTTGCTGAGTCTGGGCGTGGCCTTGGGCGAACTGCCCTGGGGCGTGCTGACCGATCGCCTGGGGGACCGCAAGGTGCTGCTGGCCGGACTATTGGGGACCAGCGCCGCGCTGTGCCTGTTGATGGCGATGGCGCGGCCGGGGCAGGGCGGTTCGGCCTTCGTGTGGCTATGCGTTGGTCTCACGCTGGCAGGATTGCTGGGCGGCAGTGTCAACGGCGCCAGCGGACGCGCCATCATGGCCTGGTTCGCAGAGGGCGAGCGGGGACTCGCCATGAGCATCCGCCAGACGGCAGTGCCGCTCGGCGGCGGTATCGGCGCCTTGCTCTTGCCCACGCTGGCTGCGCGAGCCGGCTTCGGTGCGGTGTATGGCTTCCTGATGGCCCTGTGCCTGGCCAGCGTCACGCTGGTGTTGCTGTGGCTGCGCGAGCCGCACAAGGCATCGCACGCGCACGCGGCAACCTCGGTTGCGATGCCGGCCCTGCGCAGTCCGCTGGTGTGGCGGCTGGCACTGGGCACCGGCCTCTTGTGCGCGCCGCAGGTGGCGCTGATCAGCTTCGGCGGCATCTTCCTGCATGAAGTGGGGCAGGCTGGTCTGCTCCTCATCAGCGTGTTGCTGACGCTGGTGCAAGTGGGCGCGGCGGTGGCGCGCATCGCCAGTGGCCGCTGGACCGACCGGCGCGGCCAGCGCCGTCCTTATCTGCGTGCTTGCGCATTGGGCAGTGCGCTGCTGTTCCTGCTGCTCGGCGTGTCTTCGCTCAGCGGCTTCTCCATCTCGCTACAATGGCTGGGCGGCGTGCTGGTGGCGGCGGGCGTGGTGGTCTCCGCATGGCATGGCGTGGCCTATACCGAACTGGCGGTGGCTGCGGGGCCGGCACAGGTTGGCACTGCGCTGGGTCTGGGCAACAGCTGCGTGTTCGGCGTCTTCTTCCTCACCGCCCAGGCCGTCCCGCTGCTGCTGCACTGGCACGGCTGGCCCGCCGTGTGGATAGTCACGGCAGCGGTGGCCTTGCTGGTGTGGCCGCTGTTTCCACCTGCGCGCAAGGCACCGGCATCAAGCTGATCCGGCGAAAAAGACCGGTCTTAGACGACCGGTCTAATTTTCCGTTAGAATGGGCCGCATGCGAGAACACTACGACCACAACAAGCGCCACATCCTGCAAGCCGGCCATGCGCTCATTGCGCAGAAGGGCTACACCGGCGTCGGCCTGGCCGAGATCCTGGCGGCGGCGCAGATTCCCAAGGGTTCCTTCTATCACTACTTCGGATCGAAGGAACAATATGGCCGCGAACTGATCGAGCATTATGTGGCCGGCTATCTGGACCGGCTGGATCACGTCCTGTCCGACCGCAGCCAGGGCGGCAGCGCCCGCGAGCGCCTGCTGAGCTACTGGGGTTACTGGCTGGAAAGCCAGTGCTGCGAAGAAGCCGAGCAGCGTTGCCTGGTGGTCAAGCTCTCCGCCGAAGTGGCCGACCTCTCCGACGACATGCGCCAGGTATTGCACGGCGGCACGCAGCGTTTCATCGAACGCATCGCCGCTTGCATCGAGGAAGGCATCGCCGAGGGCTCGCTGCACACCGTGCTGCAACCGCTGGCCACGGCCACCATGCTGTACCAGCAGTGGCTGGGTGCCAGCCTGCTGTCCAAGCTGGGCCGAGACCGCGCACCGATGGAAGCGGCCATGCTGGTCACGCGGCACGTGCTGGTCGCACCGCAGTAATCAAGCCAGATCAGGCCAGATCAGGCCAGAAAGATTCGATGGCGCGCCGCGCCTCTCAATGAACCGAATACGGAAAGGATTTCCATGACTCAATTGCCCAAGACCAACCGCCGCATCGTCCTCGCCTCGCGTCCCGCTGCCGCCCCCACCGCCGAGAATTTCCGCCTGGACGAAGTGGCCATTCCGGAAGTACAGGAAGGCCAGATGCTGCTGCGCGGTGAATGGCTCTCGCTGGACCCCTACATGCGCGGCCGCATGAGTGATGCGCCTTCCTACGCACCGCCGGTGGAAATCGATGGCGTCATGACCGGCGGCGTGGTGTCCCGCGTGGTCAGCTCGCGCCATCCCGAATTCAAGGAAGGCGACCTGGTCATGGCCTATACCGGCTGGCAGGAATACGCCATCTCCGACGGC
This sequence comes from Herbaspirillum huttiense, assembly GCF_004367745.1. Taxonomy (GTDB): domain Bacteria; phylum Pseudomonadota; class Gammaproteobacteria; order Burkholderiales; family Burkholderiaceae_D; genus Herbaspirillum; species Herbaspirillum huttiense. The sequence goes on along the minus strand of NZ_CP037993.1, from coordinate 4,338,596 downwards.
AGCGGTGCCAACAAGCTGCCCGCCAATTTCGCCCATCCCTCGCATGCGTTGGGCGTGCTGGGCATGCCCGGCTACACCGCCTACGCCGGCCTGATCGACATCGGCCAGCCGCGCGCCGGCGAAACCGTGGTCGTGGCCGCCGCTACCGGTGCGGTCGGTTCGCTGGTCGGCCAGATCGCCAAGCAGCGCGGCTGCCACGTGGTCGGTATTGCGGGCGGTGCACAGAAGTGCGAATCGGCAGTCAAGGAACTGGGCTTCGATGCCTGTATCGACCACCGTGCACCTGACTTTGCCGAGCAATTGAAAGCGGCTTGCCCGCGCGGCATCGACGTGTATTTCGAAAACGTTGGCGGCGCCGTCCTCGATGCCGTCATCCCGCTGCTCAACATCCATGCCCGCGTACCGGTGTGCGGCCTGATCGCCCACTACAACGGCGGCGGCCTGGCCACCGAGAGCAGCGCCATCCTGCGCCGCTTGCTGACGCAGCGCATCCGCGTGCAGGGCTTCATCATCTTCGATTACTACGTCAATCGTCCCGACCTGTATGCGGCCTTCCAGAAGGAAGTCGGCACCTGGCTCAAGGAAGGCAAGCTGCACTACCGCGAAGACGTGGTGCAGGGCCTGGAGAAGGCCCCTGAAGCCTTCATGGGCCTGCTGCAAGGCAAGAACTTCGGCAAGCTGGTGGTGAAGCTGGACTGAGTCCGCGCACCTTCCACCGCACGCCTTTTCCGGGGAAGCTACCCGGCCACCGGCACGGCCTGCGAAGGCCGTGCCGACTCGACAAGGATTCCTGCATGATTCCGTTTTCCGTCCTAGATCTGTCGCCGATCAACCAGGGCAGCACCGCCGCCCAGGCCTTCAACAACAGCAAGGAACTGGCACAGCGTGCCGAAGCCCTGGGCTACAAACGCTACTGGCTGGCCGAGCACCACAACATGCCCGGCATCGCCAGCGCGGCTACATCCCTGGTGATTTCGCACGTGGCGGCCAACACCAAGACCATCCGCGTCGGCTCCGGCGGCATCATGCTGCCCAACCACTCGCCGCTGGTCATCGCCGAGCAGTTCGGCACGCTGGAGTCGCTCTACCCCGGCCGCATCGACCTGGGCCTGGGCCGCGCGCCGGGTTCCGATCAGCGCACCGCGCGCGCCCTGCGCCGCCACATGGGCGGGGATACGGCAGACAACTTCCCGCAGGACGTCATCGAACTGCAGGAATATTTCGACGAGCCCTCGGACTACCAGAACCTGCGCGCCGTCCCGGGCAGCGGCCTCAAAGTGCCGATCTGGCTGTTGGGTTCCAGCATGTTCAGCGCGCAGCTGGCGGCCGAACTGGGGTTGCCGTTCGCCTTCGCTTCGCACTTTGCGCCGGGCTTCATGAAGTCGGCCGTGCAGATCTACCGCGAGCGCTTCAAGCCCTCGGCCACCTTGAAGAAGCCTTACGTGATGCTGGCCCTGAACGTCTTCGCCGCCGATACCCAGCGCGAAGCCGAGCGTCTCTTCACCTCGCTGCAGCAGCAGTTCCTCAATCTCATCCGGGGTACGCCCGGCCAGCTGCGCCCGCCGGTGGATGACATTGATGCCCTGTGGCAGCCGGGTGAACAGGCCCACGTCGAGCGCTCTCTGTCCTGCGCCGTGGTCGGTGACCGCGAGACCGTGGAAGAAGGCCTGCAAGCCTTCATCGATGAACATGCGCCCAATGAGCTCATCATCACCGCGCAGATCTACGATCACGCGGCGCGCCTGCACTCCTTCGAGATTGCAGCACAAGCGCGCGAGGCATTGAAGGAATCGGTCACGATCTGATCGACGGTTTGCACGTAAAAATGGCGGCAGGGACTTCAGTCCTTGCCGCCATTTTTTCATCCCTGCGAGGTGATGCAGGTGATGACCTTATTCCATCCCCAGCATCCGTGCCAGGCTGTTGCCGCTCTTTTCGCTGACCAGATGAATGTGTTCCTCCAGCGAGACCAGATGCGCTTCCATGGCCGCCACCGCACCCTCGCTATCGCCGCGCTCGATCAGGTCGACGATATGCGTATGTTCATCATGCTCGCAGGCTGCATATCCGGCCGGCTCATGCAGCGCCACGATCAGCGAGCAGCGTGACACCAGTTCTCCCAGATAGCGCTGCAGCGTGGCATTGCGCGACAGCTCGGCCACCCGCATGTGGAAAGATGAGGCCAGGCGCGCCCAGTGGGTCTGCGCGTAACTGTGCATGACCTGGTGCTCTTCCTTCAGCTGGCGGCGCAGCTTGGCCAGGTCGGCACGGGTCGCATTGCGCACGGCCAGCCGCATGATGGCGCCTTCCAGTGCGCGCCGTGCCTCGAAGATCTCGCGGGTCTCTTCCGGTGTCGGCATGGCCACCACCGCACCGCGATTGGGCCGCAACTCCACGATGTGTTCGTGCGCCAGTTTCTGCAGCGCCTTCTGCACCACCGTGCGCCCCACGCCGAACAGTTCGCACAGCGCCGCCTCCGGCAGCTTGGTGCCGGGGGTGAGGCGCTGGCTCATCACGCTGTCGAAGACGGTCTGGTAGATGCGCACGATGATGTCCTCGCCCGCTTCGCCTTCCAGTACCAGGGAGGAGGGATCGGCCAGGTCGTCGTGCCGCACGCGCGGACGGCCGGCGCGGCTCTGGCGGGCCGGTGCCGCTGCCGGTTTGGTGGCGTGCTCCTGGGACTTGCCAGTGCGGGAAGTCGGCTTGGCCGTCTTGCGGGGAGAGAGGTCGCTCATCGTCTAGTCATGGGGTGGATCATGCCCGGTCTCACGGCGCTGCCTGCAGGCTGCGCCACAGGCGCGTCGCCAGCCCGATCAGGGCCAGGTCGCTGCCGGCCGGGCCGAGCAATGATACGCCGATCGGCAGTCCGGCGGGAGTGGTGAAGGGCATGCTCACCTGCGGCAAGCCCGCCAGTCCGGCCACGCAGGTCAGGCGGAAGGTGCGCGCACGCACCTGGTCGATCTCGGCGGCGCTGGCATCGCGCAAGGGCGCCACGCTGGAGGCCGAGGGAATCACCGCTACCCCGTCAGCGCCCAGCAGGGAGCGCACGCGATGCCGCACCAGATCCTGTTTCTCGCGCGCGGCGCGGGCGGTGTCGGCGCTGATGTTCTGCGCCATGTCCCAGCGCGCCTGCACCGCCGGACCGAACACCGGACGCGCCGAACTGATCCACGCTCCATGGCATTGCCAGGCATCGAAGGCCGAGGCATGGATGTAGGCCTGACGCCATCGTTCCAGTTCGCCTTCGTCGCCCGACAGCCGCATGTGCTCGCCGGGCAGCTCGCTGCGCAGTGCGTCATAGACCCGCTGCACGACCGGATGGAACTCGGCCTCGGCCAGTTCCAGCAGATCGAATGGCAGCAAGACCTTGCGCAGTTGCGTGGAACCGGTCTTGGGCAGCAGCACCTGCCCGACCCGTTCGAAGGTCCCCGCATCATGCGCCAGCCAGGTGGCCGTATCGAAGCTGGGGCACAGCGGCGCCATATTGGCCGTGGAGAGCAGGCCGAAGCTGGTGCGCAGGCCCCACACGCCGCAATAGCTGGCCGGCACGCGGGTCGAGCCGCCGGTATCGGTGCCCAGCGCGAAGTCGCACAGGCGCGCGGCCACCGCAGCGGCCGAGCCACTGGAGGAGCCGCCCGGCACGCGCTCCGGTGCGGCGCTGTTGACCGGCGTGCCGTAATGATGGTTGTCGCCGTGGATGCTGTAGGCCAGTTCATCCGTCAGGGTCTTGCCGACCAGGGTGGCGCCGGCCTGCAGCAATTGATCCACCAGGGCATTGCTGCGGGTGGGGATGGGGTGGCTGCGCAGCCAGTCCGGGTTGCCGGCGCCGGTCGGGTGCCCGGCCACATCAAACAAGTCCTTGGCGGCGAAGCGCAATCCGGCCAGCGGGCCACGGGCGGCGCCCGGCAGGGTGAAGCGGCCATGCGGCACGAAGGCGCCCACGTGGTCATTGATCTCGAAAGCGGTGGTGCGGGTGGCCGTGGCCTGGGCAGTGCTCAATTCATTCTCCTGATGCGTCATGCCGGCTCAGAACGGCTGGCGTAATTGTTCGAGGCTGTCCACGTGGTCGCAGATCGCGCCGGGTGTGGTGAACCAGATCTCGCCGCGATCGCGCGCCGCCGCCAGGTGCTGCAGGGCGGTGCGCAGATGGCGCAGGCGATAAGGCTGGCCGACCAGGTAGGGATGCAGGGCAATGCCCATCACCAGTGGCTGGCGCAACGCCTGTTCGCGCATCTCGTCGAAGTTGTCCACGATCATGCGGGCGAAGTCGCGGCCATCCATCTGGCGCGCCACGATCATGGGGATGTCGTTCAATTCCTGCGGATAGGGAATCGACCACAGCGTCTCGCCGGTGCGGGTGCGCATGCGTACCGGCTGGTCGTCATGGGCCCAGTTCAGGTTGTAGCGATAGCCGCTTTCCTGCAGCAGGTCGGGCGTGACCAGACTCTCCGAAATCCAGGGCGAGAGCCAGCCCGTGGGCTGTACTCCGCTCTCGGCCTGGATGCGGGTGCGGCAGTGACGCAGCAGGGCCGCTTCGGCTTCCTCGTCCAGCGTGCCTTGCTGATGTGCATTGGTGTGGCCGTGGCCGATCAGTTCATCGCCGCGCGCAGCGAAGGCTTCCACCAGTTCCGGGCAATGATCGTAGAGCGCGGTGTTGATGAGCACGCCGGCCGGCAGGCCCAGTTGTTCGAACAGTTCCAGGCAGCGCCAGGCGCCGACACGGTTGCCGTATTCACGCCAGGCATAGTTGAGGACGTCGGGCTCCGGACAGACCGGCCCCAGCTTGGCCCCCAGCCCCTCTCCGAAAGCGAAGTGCTCGATGTTGAAGCCCAGGTACACCGCCAGTCTTGCGCCATTGGGCCAGCAATAGTCGGGCCGGCGATGGATGGGCGAATAGCCGAAGCGGCCATGCGAGCGCAGCACGCCATAGGCATCCCGTCCATCATCATGGCCCAGCGCTTCGCCCGCATTGGGCGGCAGGATCGTCGCTTGCATGCCGCCTCCTTACAGCTCGGCCAGGCCGGCGCGCACCAGCAGGCGTTCGGCACTGTCGTTCCACACATCCATCTGCACGATCAGCCCGTGGCGGATCACGTAGCGGTCCACGTAGCGATTGCCTTCGAAGGCCTCGCCATCGGGCCACACGCCAAACAGCGTGCCACGGTTGTAAACGATGGCTTGTTCGACCGTGGCACCGGCTACCACTTCGGTGCCCTCGAAACGCTTCTTGACCCAGCCATAGCGCGTGGCGTTGAAGGCTGCGCATTGCGCCGGGTCGATCATTTCCCGGCCGCCGGTAAAGCGGATCTTCAGCTCCGGTGAGACGAAGCGGCGCGCGGCCACCGGGTCGGGAATCATCAGCACGCGCAGGTATTCGTCCACCAGGGCGGCCGGATCATAGGGCAGGGGAGGCAGGGTTGTTCCCTGTCCGGTGATTGATGATGGTGCGGCGTGCATCATTTTCTCCATGGTTTGCACAAGCATTGTGCATTATTGAATGCAAGTTAAATATCCAATCAGCAGCAATATGCCGTATTTAATGCCGCCACTATTAGAGAGATATTGTCGGCAAAAATTAATGCTTCCTGCTGCGCTTGGCATAGCCCTTGCATAAGTCATGCCGGGCAAAGCCACACACTCACTTCTCGCAAACCTTTGGAGGCAACACCATGATTCGCCTGACCCGCCGTACCCTCATCGCCGCCGCAGCCGCCACCCTCGCCGCCGCGCTGTCGCCGCTGGCACTGGCCGCCGACCCCATCAAGATCGGCCTGGTCACGGCCCTTTCCGGCCAGTCGGCCCAGGCCGGCGAAGCCTTGACGCGCGGCATGAGCATTGCCATCGACGAGATCAACGCCAAGGGCGGTCTGCTGGGCGGGCGCAAGCTGGAACTGGTACGCCGCGATGACGAAGGCAATCCGGCCAAGGGCGTGGTGGCCGCGCGCGAACTGATCTTCAAGGAAAAGGTGGCGGTGCTGTTCGGGGGCCTGGATACGCCGGTCTCGATGGCCATCGTGCCCATCATCAACCAGGAGAAAGTGCCCTTCGTCGGCCCCTGGGCAGCCGGCACCGGTGTGACGAAGAATGGTGCCAATCCCAACTACGCCTTCCGCGTGTCGGCAGTGGATGAACTGGTGGACAAGGCCATGCTCAACTACGCGCAAAAGACCTTCAAGAGCAGCAAGGCCGGCCTGATCCTGGTCAACAATCCGTGGGGCGAATCGAATGAAAAAGGCATCGTCGCCGCGCTCGCCGAGAAGGGCCTGAAGCCGGCCGGCATCGAGAAATTCGAAGCCAGCGACGTCGACGTGGTGCCGCAACTGAGCCGCCTGAAAGCGGCCGGTGCCGACACCCTGTATCTGGTCGGCAACGTCGGCCCCTCGGCCCAGGTGGTCAAGTCGCTCGACCGCATGGGCTGGAAGGTGCCGGTGGTCTCGCACTGGGGACCGGCCGGCGGCCGCTTCACCGAACTGGCCGGACCGAACGCGAAGAACGTGCACTTCATCCAGACCTTCAGCTTCTTCGGCAAGCTCTCGCCGGTGGGCGAGAAGGTGGTGGCCGAACTGAAGGCCAAGTACCCCGCCATCAAGGGCCCGGACGACATCACCCCGGCCGTGGGCGTGGCCAATGCCTATGACGGCATGCAGCTGGCCGCACTGGCCATCGCCAAGGCCGGCTCCACCAACGGCGATGCGGTGCGCGAAGGCTTCTACAAGATCGACCGCTATGAAGGCCTGATCAAGACCTACGTCAAGCCCTTCAGCCCGACCGTGCATGACGCCCTGCAAGCCGATGACTACGTCTGGGCGCAATTCATCGACAACCGCATCCTGCCGGTTGGCCTGGCCCAGTAACACCTTTTGCAAAGACGATGCGCCACCCTGCCTGCACGCGCGGGCAGGGCGGCGCCAGGAGAACGCGATGCTGCTGTTGTCGGCACTGATCAGCGGATTCGGACTGGGCAGCATGTACGGTCTGATGGCGCTGGGTTTTTACATGACGTATGCCGTCTCCGGCACCGTCAATTTTGCGCAGGGCAGCTCCATGATGCTGGGGGCCGTGCTGTGCTTCACCTTCGCCCAGACGCTGGGCTGGCCGATGTGGCTGGCCATCGTGCTGGCGCTGGCTGCCTGCGCGCTCTACGGCATGCTGGTCGAAGTACTGGCCGTGCGTCCCTTCGCGCGCCAGGGCTCCAATGCCTGGCTGATGTCCACCGTGGCCCTGGGCATCGTGCTGGACAACCTGGTCATGCATACCTTCGGCAAGGAACCGCGCAGCCTGCCTTCGCCGCTGGCGCTGTCCTCCATCGAACTGGGCGGCATGGGGCTGGGCGTGTATCCGCTGCACCTTCTCATTCCCGCCATCGGCCTGGCGCTGGCCGCACTACTGCACACTATCTCGCGCCGCACGCGCTGGGGCACGGCCCTGCTGGCCGTGGTGCAGAACCGTGATGCGGCGCGCTTGATGGGCATCCCGATCACGCGCGCCATCGCGGTCGCCTTCGCGCTCTCGACGCTGCTGGCCGGCGTGGCGGGTGTGCTGATTGCGCCGCTGTTCAACGTCAATGCCGACATGGGCACGCTGTTCGGCCTCAAGGCCTTTGCCGTGGCCATCCTCGGCGGCATCACCAGCGCCTGGGGCGTGATGATCGCGGGCCTGCTGTTTGGCATGGCCGAGGCGCTTATTACGGCCACCCTCGGTTCCGGCTATACCCAGATCATCACCTTCGCGTTGGTGATCGCGGTGCTGGCCATTCGTCCCAATGGCCTGTTCGGCCGCGCACAGGTGAAAAAGGTATGAATCGTTTACCCCATTCCATCGCCCGCAGCCTGCAGGCGGCGGCGCATCCGGCAGCGGCTCCTGCGGCAGGCAGGATCAAGCTCGGGCTGGGCACGCCGGCTGCGCTGGCGTTTTCTGCCGTGGGCCTGATCGCGGCCATCACGCTGGCCTTGTCGATCAACAGCTACTACGTCTTCGTGCTGGCCGGCATCGCCCTGGTGGCCATCGTCGGCATCGGGCTCAATGTGCTCATCGGGCTGACCGGCCAGGTTTCCTTCGGCCATGTGGGCTTCTACGCCGTCGGTGCCTATACGGCGGCCATCCTCACCACCAAGGCCGGACTGTCGTTCTGGCTGGCCTGGCCGCTGGCGGCCGTGGTGGCGGGGGCGCTGGGCGTGCTGCTGGCCTTGCCGGCGCTGCGCGTGAAGGGGCCGTACCTGGCGATGATCACGATTGCCTTCAGCTTCATCATCCAGCACGCCATCATCGAACTGCGCGACCTGACCGGCGGACAGAACGGCATCATGGGCCTGGCTGCACCCGCCTTCCTGGGTTTGCAGGCCGAACGTGCGATTGCGGTGCTGGGACTGATCACCGCCGCCGTCGTGCTGGCTGCCTACTGCTGGCTCTCGCGCGGCAGCTGGGGCGCGGCCATGCGCGCGGTGCGCGACAGCGAGACGGCTGCCGAATCCATCGGCCTGAATCCGCTGGTCATCAAGACCGTGGCCTTTGCACTCTCGGCGGCACTGGCCGGTCTGGCCGGCGGTCTCTTCGCGCCGCTCTCCACCTTCGTCACACCGGATACCTTCAGCTTCATGCAGTCCATCCTGTTCGTACTGGTGGTGGTGCTGGGCGGCTCGGGCTCCATCCTCGGTCCGGTGATCGGTGCGGTCATCGTCGGGGCCTTGCCGGAACTGCTCTCCAGCCTGGAAGACTATCGCCTGCTGTTCTTCGGTGCCTTGCTGCTGCTGGTGCTGTGGGTGGCGCCCGATGGCGTGACCGGCCTGCTGGGCAAGCTGGCGGCACGCCTGCGCAAGCCGGTAGATGCCGTCCCAGATGCCGCCCTGCAGGAGGATGCAGAAGACGTCGCGCTGCCGGTACGCGCACGCCGCACCCTCGCTGCCGACGGCCTGACCATGGTGTTCGGCGGTGTGCGGGCCGTCAGCGATCTCGGCTTCGAGGTCCCCGGCGGTGCCGTCACCAGCCTCATCGGTCCGAATGGTGCGGGCAAGACCACGGCGCTGAACATGCTCTCCGGTTTCTATCGTCCCAGCGCCGGACAGTTCACGCTGGGCCGGACGCCGCTGGCAGGGCTGCCCGCCTTCCGCATTGCGCGCCACGGCGTGGCCCGCACTTACCAGACCTCGCAACTGTTCGGCAGCCTCACGGTGGCCGACAACGTGGCCCTGGCCTGTGGCCGCGGGAGTCTGGGTGGACTGCTGTCGGCGCGGGGTTTCGTCTCCGGCGAAGTGCGTGCGCGTTGCCGCCAGCTGCTCGATTTTTGCGGCTATCGCGGTGCGCTCGATATCCCCAGCGCCGATCTGGCCCACGTTGACCGTCGCCTGGTGGAAATCGCCCGCGCGCTCGCGGCCGATCCCGATGTGCTGCTGCTCGACGAACCGGCTGCCGGTCTCTCGCGCGAAGACAAGACCCTGCTGGCGCAACTGCTGACCCGCATCGCCGAGGCCGGCATCAGTGTGGTGGTGGTCGAGCATGACATGGAACTGGTGATGCAGATCTCGCGCCGCATCGTCGTGCTCGATGCCGGCCAGCGCCTGGCCATCGGCACGCCGCAGGAAGTGCAGAACGATCCGGCGGTGCGCAAGGCCTATCTCGGCGAGGGCACGCAACAGGCCGTGGCGGCCGTGCGCAACGCCGTCACTGGCGCGGACGAATTGCTGGGCGTGGGCGAGCTGGTCACCGGCTATGGGGCCGAGCCGGTCCTGCACGGCATCAACCTGCAGGTGCGGCAGGGCGAGATGATTGCGCTGCTGGGCGCCAACGGTGCCGGCAAGTCCACCCTGATGCGCTCGCTGGCCGGGCTGCATCGGCCGGTGCAGGGCGGCATTCACGCCGGTGGCGTGAACCTCATGCACCTGCGCGCCGAACAGATCGTGCGCCACGGCGTAGTGCTGGTGCCGGAGGGACGGCAGGTGTTTCCCGAACTCTCGGTGCTGGACAATATCCGCCTCGGTGCCTTCCTCTATCCGCAGGATGTGGAGGCGCGCGTGGAAGAAATGCTGGGCCGTTTCCCGCGCTTGCGCGAGCGCCTGCATCACCGTGCCGGGTTGCTCTCCGGTGGCGAGCAGCAGATGCTGGCCATTGCGCGCGGGCTGATGTCGCGTCCGCGCGTGCTGTTGCTGGATGAACCTTCGCTGGGCCTCGCCCCCAAGGTGATCGCCGAATTGTTTGCCGCCCTCGATCAACTGCGCCGCGAAAACATGACCATCGTGCTGGTGGACCAGATGGCGGCATTGGCCCTGTCACTGGCCGACCGCGCCTACGTCATCGAAGGCGGACGCGTGGTGGCGCAAGGCACGGCCGCCGAGGTCGCCGCCAATGATGCGCTGGCCAAGGCCTATCTCGGCGCGCATTGACACTGAGTCACAGCAAGGATTGCACATGGAATCGACCCAGCCTTACGCCGTCAACCTGCCCGACGTGGTGGCCGAAGTACGCCAAGCGTTTGCGCGCTACGAAGTCGCGCTCACCACCAACCAGGTCGAGGTCCTCGATGAACTGTTTCTTGATGGCCCGCACACCGTGCGCTACGGTGCCACCGAGAATCTGGTCGGCACCGAGGCCATCCGCGCCTTCCGTCAGGGACGTTCACCGAAGAACCTGATGCGCAGCCTGCGCGCCACTGTCATCACCACCTATGGCCGGGACTATGCGGTGGCCGATACCGAATTCACGCGCGCGGGTGAACCGCGCATCGGCCGCCAGAGCCATACCTGGCTGCGTTGCCCGCAAGGCTGGCGCATCGTGGCCGCGCACGTTTCGTGGATGGATGCGCCCAAAGCGCCGGCCGCCTGAAAGCCCGGCCATCCGCAGGTATCATCCTCGCAGCAGTTTTTTCATCTCGACAAGAACATCAGGAGTCAGCCATGTTGTACAGCAAGACCTGTCTGGGCGGAATGGTCACCGCTCCCCATCACCTGGCCGCGCAGGCGGGCGCGCAGATCCTGCGCGAGGGTGGCAATGCGGTCGAAGCGATGGTCGCGGCCGCGGCCGCCATCGCCGTGGTCTATCCGCACATGAACGGCATCGGCGGCGATGGCTTCTGGGTCATCAGCGAACCGGGGCAGGAACCGGTGGCCATTCGTGCCTGCGGTCCCTCAGCGGCGCTGGCGACCAAGGAGTTCTATGCACAGCACGGCCACAGCGCCGTGCCCACGCGCGGGCCGCATGCGGCGCTGACGGTGGCCGGTGCGGTCGGTGGCTGGGCCGCGGCACTGGAGCACGCGCGCCGCTTCGGTCGTGCGCTGCCGCTGCCGGTGCTGCTGGCCGATGCCATCCGCCATGCGAAGAACGGTGTGCCCATCACCCGCTCGCAACATGAACTGACCCGCGACAAGTGGGACGAGCTCAAAGACCAGCCCGGCTTCGCCGCCACCTATGCCGCCGACGGCATCCCGGCCCAGGGCAAGGTGCTGAAACAGTCAGCCCTGGCGGACAGCCTGTCGCGCCTGGCCGAGGCCGGTCTGGATGATTTCTATCGTGGCGATCTCTCGCAACGCCTTGCTGCAGGCCTGGAAGCGGCGGGCAGCCCGGTGCGCCGCAGCGACCTGGAAGCCTTCCGCGCGCAGGTGGTCAAGCCGCTGATGGTGCAGTTAACGTCAGGCCGCGTCTACAACCTGCCGCCGCCGACACAGGGTGTCTCGGCCCTCATGATCATCGGCCTGTTCGATCGTCTCGGCATCGCGCAGGCCGAAGGCTTCGACCACATCCACGGTCTGGTGGAAGCCACCAAGCGCGCCTTCATCCTGCGCAACCAGCACGTCACCGATCCGGCCCACATGAGCGTGGATGCTGCGCACTGGCTGCTGGCCGAGGCGCTGGACCGGGAAGCCAAAGAGATCGACATGCAGCGCGCCGCGCCCTGGCCGCATCCGGCCAAGCCGGGCGACACCATCTGGATGGGCGCCGCCGACGCGCAAGGCCGCGTGGTGAGCTACATCCAGAGCATCTTCTGGGAATTCGGCAGCGGCGTGGTGGTGCCCGACACCGGCATCGTGTGGCAAAACCGGGGGGCCAGCTTCACCCTGGATGACGGGGCCAACCAGCTGCAACCGGGCAAGCTGCCCTTCCATACACTGAACCCCTCGCTGGCACGCCTCAACGATGGCCGCACCCTGGCCTACGGCACCATGGGCGGGGAAGGGCAGCCGCAGACGCAGGCAGCGGTCTTTACCCGCCACGTGCTGTTCGGGCAGAACCTGCAGGCGGCCGTGAGCGCACCGCGCTGGCTGCTGGGCCGCACCTGGGGCGATGTCTCCACCAACCTGAAGGTGGAAGGGCGGGTGCCGGCCGCCACCATCGACGCCCTGCGCCAGGCCGGCCATGAAGTGCAGGTGGTGGAGGACTACACCGACATGATGGGTCACGCCGGTGCCGTGTGCGTGCATCCGGACGGGCTGATCGAAGGGGCGACCGATCCGCGTGCCGATGGCGTTTGTGCCGGGGTCTGACGGGCTGCTCGTCCTTTCTGCATTGCCATCCTCTGCGCTGCCGGCACTGCCGGTGTGCGCGCCGCTTCTCGCGGAGGGCGAAGATCCTCACCAAGACTCGCCCTCCGTTGTCTTTTTGCATTTCCCGTTTGACAGGAAATGACGCTTATTGTGCTCTTTTCCCGCTTTTGTCTCCACTTTGAATCGAGAGGATTGATGAGTTTTTTGCCGTAGAAAAAAATTCTCGAAGTTTTTCTGGAAATGCGATGAAAAACCATAGCTGTTCTGGCAAGATGCCGTAAACCTATGCGGTTCACAGGGGAGCCGTCATGCATCAAGCCGCGTCGCAATTTTGTCTGAATTGAACAAGAATAAAGCCCCATCCCCGCCCAATCTGTCGTCGCTGATTACGCTGGGGGTGGTCATTACCGTGCTCATCACGACCGTGTCGGTACTGATCCTGGTGGATCAGTTCACGCGCGGCTATGCGCGTTCCGAAAGTGAAACGCGCATGAAGCAGCTGGCCTGGCAGATGCAGGATGCGCTGGAGCGCGGCATGAAGGAGCGCGAAATCGACCTGCGCCTGCTGGTGCAGCGGCCGTCGGTCCGTTCCGGCCGCGATCTGCCGCGCATCCGCCGGGTCTTCAACGAACTGCAGGCCAACGTGCCGCATTACGCCTGGATCGGCCTGGCCAATCCCGAGGGCATCGTGCAGGTGGCCACCAACGGCTTGCTGGAAGGGGCCAGCGTGGCGCAGCGCCCCTGGTTCCAGGAAGGCAGCAAGGGCGAGTACAGCGCCGACTTCCATCCGGCCGTGCTGCTGGCGCAGAAGCTGCCGCCGCAATCCAATCCCTGGCGTTTCGTCGACCTCTCGGCCCCGGTGCATGATCTGAACGGCCATTACCTCGGCGTGCTCGGCCTGCATCTGTCGTGGTCGTGGGCGCGCGACATCGCCGCCAAGCTGCTCGACCCGGCCGGCAACCGCTATGACGTCGACGTCATCATCGTGCGCGACGATGGCACCGTCATCCTCGGCCCCAAGGGCATGGAAGAGACCAAGCTCGATACCGCCAGCGTGCGCGCTGCGCAAGGCAGCGACAATGGCGGCTCGCTGATCGAGACCTGGCCCGATGGCCGCCGCTATGTCAGCGGCTATGCCCGCACGGGCGTCAAGGGCGGCATGAAGCTGCACTGGAGCGTGATCGTGCGCCAGCCCGAGACCGTGGCGCTGCAGGCCTTCCGTGATCTGGAAAAGCGGGTGATCGTGGTCGGTGCGCTCTCCGGGGCGATCCTGGTACTGCTGGCCTTCTTCCTCGCGCGGCGTCTGGTGGCCCCCATCAACGCGCTGTCGGCCGCGCTGGAGCAGCGTGCCGCGGGCCGTGGCGACCTGCCCATTCCGCAGGTGAACAGCTACCGCGAGATCCAGCTGCTGTCCTCGACCCTGGTCAACATGGTCGAGCGCGAAGAGACCTACCTGCGCGAAGTGCGCTCCCTCAACGAAAGCCTGGAGCAGCGCGTGGCCGAGCGCACCAGCCGCCTGCACGAGACCGCCAGTGCCTTGCAGGAAGCGCTGGACCAGCAGCAGGCCAACCAGATCCAGCTGGAAGAGAGCGCCGCCGAATTGCGCGCCATTCTGGAAAACGCCCAGGACGCCTTCATCGCCGCTGACGAACAGGGCCGCGTGGTCGAATGGAACCGCCAGGCCGAGCTGCTGCTGGGCTGGCCGCGCGACCAGGCCATGGGCCGCGACATGGCCGAACTGATCATTCCGCCGGACATGCGTGCGGCCCACAATCGCGGCATGGCGCAATTCCTCAAGGATGGCACCAGCGTCGTGATCAACAACCGTATCGAGCTGCAAGCCCTGCATCACGACGGTCACGAGCTGCCCATCGAGATCACGGTCGGCCACGTCAAGCGCCAGAGCGGCCACCTGTTCATCGCCTTCCTGCACGACATCACCGAGCGCCTGGCCTTCCGCGACCAGATGCGCGAACTGGCCCTGACCGACGTGCTGACCAGCCTGCCCAACCGCCGCGCCTTCAGCGACCGCCTGCCCGAGGGCATGATGCGGGCGCGCCGGGCCGACCAGTTGCTGGCGCTGTTCTTCATGGACATCGATGGTTTCAAGGGCGTCAATGACCGCTACGGCCACGAGGCCGGCGACGAACTGCTGGTGGAGTTCGCACGCCGCCTGCAACGCTCGGTACGCGATGTCGATACCGTGGCTCGCCTGGCCGGTGACGAATTCGTGGTGATCCTGGAAAACCTGCAGACCCAGGAAGACGCGCTGATGGTGGCGCAGAAGATCCTCAATACCATCCGCGAACCTTTCCAGTTGACGCACTCCACCGTCAACATCTCCAGCAGTATCGGCGTGGCGGTCTACCAGCCCAACCTGGACGGTGAAGTCGGCCCCGAGGAACTGCTGTCCATGGCCGACAAGGCCATGTACGCCGCCAAGCGCCTGGGCAAGAACCGCGTCGAGCTGGGACGCGCGGGCGACGTCTGATCCGCCGGGCGCGATCGCGCCCGGTTTCCGCTTTCCTTCCTTTCCCTTCTTTGTCTCTCCGGACTCGTCATTGCTGACGAGCCGCTCCGTCTCATTTACGGTTTGTTTACGCTCGCGTGCGAAACATTTACCGGGATTTGATGCTGCTTTCCCTATCGTTCGACTGTCTCGTTTTCCGTCCCTGGAAGCGAACAACAACGTCAACAATGGAGTGGGAAATGTTGCAAACGGATTTTCTCTACATAGGCATGCTGCTCGTCTGCGGCCTCTCGATGTGGGCCTTCATCGCCCTGTGCAGCCGTCTGGAACGGCAGGAAGGGGAGAAGAAATGAACCTCATGTACCTGCTGGGGCTGGTGGTCTCCATCGCCCTCCTGCTGTACCTGGTCTACGCCCTGATCAAGCCGGAGGATTTCTGACATGGACAGCAACAATTATTTCCAGCTCGGCCTCTACCTGGCCGTCCTGCTGGTCCTCTCCCTGCCGCTGGGCTGGTACATGGCCCGCGTGATGGAAGGCAAGTCCCGCGTGAACCGTCTTTTCGGCGGCATCGAACGCGTCTTCTATCGCCTCTGCGGCATCAGCCGCGAGCACGAGATGGACTGGAAGCAGTACGCCATCGCGGCCGTGCTGTTCAATTTCCTGGGCCTGATCGTGGTCTACCTGCTGCAGCGCGTGCAGCAATGGCTGCCGCTGAACCCGGCCGCGCTGGCCAACGTCAGCCCGGATTCGTCCTTCAACACGGCGCTCAGTTTCGTCACCAATACCAACTGGCAGGGCTACGTGGGTGAAGCCACCATGAGCTACCTGACCCAGATGGCCGCACTGGCCGTGCAGAACTTCCTGTCGGCCGCCACCGGGATCGCCATCGCCTTCGCCCTGATCCGTGGCTTCGCCCGCCACAGCAGCAAGGGCATCGGCAACTTCTGGGTCGACATGACCCGCAGCACGCTGTACGTGCTGCTGCCGCTGTCGGTGGTGTTCGCGCTGGTACTGGTGCAGCAGGGCAGCATCCAGAACTTCCGTGCGTATCAGGACGTGAAGACGCTGGAAGTGACCAACTACACCGTGCCCAAGCTGGATGCCGCAGGCCAGCCCCTGAAAGATGCCAAGGGCGAACCGGTGACTGAAGCGCAAAGTACCGACAAGCAGACCTTGCCCATGGGCCCGGTGGCATCGCAGGAAGCCATCAAGATGATCGGTACCAACGGTGGTGGCTTCTTCAACGCCAACTCGGCGCACCCGTATGAGAACCCGACGCCGCTGACCAACTTCCTGCAGATGCTGGCCATCCTCATCATCCCGGCAGCACTGTGCACCAGCTTCGGTGTGCTGGTCGGCGACCGTCGCCAGGGCTGGGCCATCCTGGCCTCGATGACGATCCTGTTCGTGGTGTTGACGCTGGTGCTGATGTACGCCGAGTCGCAGCCCAATCCCATGCTCGCTTCGCTGCACGCCTCCGGCCCCGGCATGATGGAAGGCAAGGAGACCCGCTTCGGCATCCCGGCCTCGGCGCTGTTCGCCTCCATCACCACGGCCGCTTCCTGCGGTGCGGTCAATGCCATGCATGACTCGCTCTCGCCGCTGGGCGGACTGGTGCCGATGCTGCAGATGCAGCTGGGTGAAGTGGTGTTCGGCGGGGTCGGCTCGGGCCTGTACGGCATGCTGATCTTTGCGGTGCTGGCGGTGTTCATCGCGGGCCTGATGATCGGCCGTACGCCTGAATACCTGGGCAAGAAGATAGGCGTGTTCGACATGAAGATGATGTCCATCGCCATCCTCATGACCCCGGCGCTGGTGCTGATCTTCACGGCCCTGTCGGTGATGGTGGAAGCGGGCCTGGCCGGTATCGCCAACCCCGGTGCGCATGGATTCTCGGAAATCCTTTACGCCTTCAGCTCGGCCGCCAACAACAACGGCAGCGCCTTTGCCGGGCTCTCGGCCAACACGCCGTACTACAACATCACCACCGGCATCTGCACCTGGCTGGGCCGCTTCGGCATCATCGTGCCGGTGCTGGCCATGGCCGGTTCGCTGGCCGGCAAGAAGCGCCTGGCCGCCACCTCCGGCACGCTGCCCACGCATGGCCCGCTGTTCGTGGCGCTGCTGATCGGCGCGGTGATCCTGGTCGGTGCCCTGACCTATGTGCCGGCGCTGGCGCTGGGACCGGTGGTCGAGCACCTGCAGATGATGGCGATGTAAATGATTGGATGGATTCCGCCGGGCACTGCGCCCGGTGGAGCAACCCGCAACGGATACCCTTATGACTACCCCTTCCAGCAATACTCCGGCCAGCAGCACCCAAGCCGTGCCGGCCGATGCCATTCCTTCCGCCGCGCAGACTGCGCGCTGGATGTTCGATCCCAAGATCGTCAAGCCGGCCCTGGCCGATTCCTTCCGCAAGCTGTCGCCGCGCGTGCAATGGCGCAATCCGGTGATGTTCGTGGTCTACCTCGGCAGCATCCTGACCACGCTGCTGTTCATCCAGGCCATCACCGGCAAGGGTGAAGCCCCGGCTGGTTTCATCTTCGCCGTCGCTGCCTGGCTGTGGTTCACGGTGCTCTTCGCCAACTTCGCCGAGGCCCTGGCCGAAGGCCGCAGCAAGGCGCAAGCCGCCGCCCTGCGTGGCGTCAAGAAGAGCGTGATGGCCAAGAAGCTGCGCAGCAGCGACCAGACACGCGGTGGCGTCGCCGCTGCCGCCGCCCAGTGCGAAGTGGTCGAAGGCGGCAGCCTGCGCAAGGGTGACCTGGTGCTCATCGAAGCGGGCGATACGGTACCCGCCGATGGCGACGTCATCGAAGGCGTGGCCACTGTCGACGAGAGTGCCATCACCGGCGAATCGGCCCCGGTGATCCGCGAATCCGGCGGCGACTTTTCGGCCGTCACCGGCGGCACGCGCGTGCTGTCGGACTGGATCGTGGTGCGCGTCTCGGTCAATCCGGGTGAAGCTTTCCTGGATCGCATGATCGCCATGGTCGAAGGCGCACGTCGCCAGAAGACCCCCAACGAACTGGCGCTGACCCTGCTGCTGGTGGCACTGACGCTGGTGTTCCTGCTGGTGACGGTGACCCTGCTGCCGTTCTCGATCTTCTCGGTCACTGCCGCCGGTGCTGGCTCGCCGGTCACGGTGACGGCGCTGATCGCCCTGCTGGTGTGCCTGATCCCGACCACCATCGGCGGCCTGCTCTCGGCCATCGGCGTGGCCGGCATGAGCCGCATGATGCAGGCCAACGTGATCGCCACCTCCGGCCGTGCGGTGGAAGCCGCCGGTGACGTCGACGTGCTGCTGCTGGACAAGACCGGCACCATCACCCTCGGCAATCGCCAGGCCGCCGCCTTCATGCCGGCACCGGGCGTGGCCGAGCGCGAACTGGCCGATGTCGCCCAGCTGGCCTCGCTGGCCGATGAAACGCCGGAAGGCCGCAGCATCGTGGTGCTGGCCAAGAACCGATTCAACCTGCGCGAACGCGAGATGGCCAACCTGGGCGCGGAATTCATTCCCTTCTCGGCCCAGACCCGTGTCTCCGGCATCGACATCGGCAATCGCCGCATCCGCAAAGGCGCTGCCGACGCCATCCGCAAGCTGGTGCGCTCGGCCGACCAGCGCCTGCCGGCCCAGGTGGAAAGCGATGTGGAAGCCATCGCCCGCCGTGGCGGCACACCGCTGGTGGTGATCGAATGGAACAACGAGGCGGCCGTCATCAACCAGGGCGCACCGATCCGCATCCTCGGTACGGTGGAGCTGAAGGACATCGTCAAGGGCGGCATCAAGGAACGCTTCGGCGAACTGCGCCGCATGGGCATCAAGACCATCATGATCACCGGCGACAACCGCCTGACCGCCGCGGCCATCGCCGCTGAAGCCGGGGTCGATGACTTCCTCGCCGAAGCCACGCCGGAACAGAAGCTGGCCCTGATCCGCCAGCACCAGGCCGAAGGCAAGCTGGTGGCCATGACCGGCGACGGCACCAACGACGCCCCGGCGCTGGCTCAGGCCGACGTGGCCGTGGCCATGAACAGCGGCACCCAGGCGGCCAAGGAAGCCGGCAACATGGTCGACCTCGATTCCAATCCGACCAAGCTGATCGAGATCGTCGAGATCGGCAAGCAGATGCTGATGACCCGCGGCAGTCTCACCACCTTCAGCATCGCCAATGACGTGGCCAAGTACTTCGCCATCATCCCGGCCATGTTCGTGGCCAACTATCCGCAGTTGGGCGCGCTCAACGTGATGCGCCTGACCAGTCCCGATTCGGCCATCATGTCAGCGGTGATCTTCAATGCGCTGGTGATCGTGGGACTGATCCCGCTGGCCCTGCGTGGCGTGCGCTATCGCGCGCTGGGTGCCGCCGTGCTCCTGCGCCGCAACCTGCTGATCTATGGCGTGGGTGGCTTGCTGGTGCCGTTCGTGGGCATCAAGCTGATCGACCTGCTGCTGACCGCCTTCGGTCTGGTCTGAACCCGATTACGACTCTCAAGGAAAGTCACATGAAAACCTCGACTCCCCATCCGCTGCGTCCGGCCATCACGCTTTTCATCCTGTTGGGCGTGTTGCTGGGCGGCCTGTATCCGTTGCTGGTGACCGGTCTGGCGCAAGCCTTCTTCCCGCAGCAGGCCAATGGCAGCCTGATCGAACGCCAGGGCCAAGTGGTCGGCTCGGAACTGATCGGCCAGAACTTCACCAGTCCGGCTTATTTCTGGGGCCGCCCCTCGGCCGCTGGTACCTTCCCCAACAATGGCATGGCCTCCGGCGGCAGCAACCTGGGCCCGACCAACCCGGCCCTGAAGCAGGCCGCTGAAGACCGCGCCAAGGCCTTGCAGGAAGCCGATCCGGACAACAAGGGTGCGATTCCCATTGACTTGCTGACGGCCTCGGCCAGCGGCCTGGATCCGCACATCAGCCCGGCCGCGGCCGAGTACCAGGCCGGTCGCGTCGCCCGTGCGCGTGGCATCACGGTGGAGCAGGTGCGTGCGCTGGTGCGCGTCAACAGCGAGGCGCCGCAATGGGGCTTGTTCGGTGAACCGCGCGTCAATGTGCTCAAGCTGAACCTGGCGCTGGATGCGGCCGCACCCATGCCCAAGACGGAAGCGGCCAAGTAAGCCCTTCGCTGTCTGCAGGATGGCCGGTGGCACGCAACCCGCGTGCCACCGGCTTTTTGCCACTACAATGCAGCAACCCTGAACGCCCGATATGAACACCCGCCCCGATCCCGACGACCTGCTGGAACGCGTGATGCGCGACGAAGAGCGCCAGGCGCGCGGCCGCCTGAAGATCTTCTTCGGCTTCTCGGCCGGTGTCGGCAAGACCTTCGCCATGCTGGAAGCCGCCCAGACGCTGGCTGCACAAGGCACGGACGTGATCGCCGGCGTGGTCGAGACCCATGGCCGCGCCGAGACAGAGGCCCAGCTTGCCGGCCTCACGCGCCTGCCCATGCGCATGGTGCCTTACCGCGATCGCCAGTTGCCCGAGTTCGACCTGGATGCCGCGCTGGAGCGCAAGCCCGGCGTGATCCTGGTCGACGAACTGGCGCACTCCAACGTGCCCGGCTCGCGCCATGCCAAGCGCTGGCAGGACATCGATGAACTGCTGCGTGCCGGCATCGATGTCTACACCACCCTCAACGTGCAGCACATCGAAAGTCTCAACGACGTGGTCGGCCAGATCACCGGCATCCGCGTCTTCGAGACGGTGCCCGATCATGTCTTCGATGAAGCCGACGATGTCATGCTGGTGGATATTCCGCCCGATGAATTGCTGGCCCGCCTGCAGCAGGGCAAGGTCTACCTGCCGCAGCAGGCCGAGAAGGCCGGGCGCAATTTCTTCCGCAAGGGCAACCTGATCGCGCTGCGCGAGATTGCCTTGCGCCGTACCGCCGACCGGGTCGACGCCGACATGCGCCAGTACCGCGCCGACCGCTCCATCGCCCAGCTGTGGCAGGCGCGCGAGCGCATCGTGGTGGCGGTCGGCAGCGGTGCCGGCGAGGAACGCCTGATCCGCGAAGCGGCCCGGCTGGCTGCGAAGCTGCAGGCCGAATGGCTGGCGGTTCACGTCGACCTGTCGGGCCAGCGTCAGGCGATGGAGGCGCGCGAACGCGTGGTCTCCTATCTGAAACTGGCGCAATCCCTGGGCGCGGAAACGGCCAGCATCAGCGGTGAGGAATTGTCCGCCGCGTTGCTGCAATTCGCCCGCAGCCGCAATGCCGGCAAGCTGGTGATCGGCCAGGAGGAGGGCGGCCTGCGCCACTTGCTGCGCTGGCCGCGCGGTACTCTGGCCCAGCGCATCGCGCGTAGCGGTGGCGAGATCGACCTCTACACCATCGCCCGCAGCCGCACCCGCGTGCCGCAGGAACAGGCCCGCACCGACAGTGCGGCCAGCGCCGCCGAAGCCCTGCTCACGCGTCGCCGCCGCACGCGTGGCACGCTGTGGGCCGTGGCCAGTTGCATGGCCACCACGACGCTGGCCTTCGTGCTCGATGGCAAGCTGCATCCGGCCAACGTCATCATGCTGTACCTCGTCGGTGTGATGCTGGTGGCGATGCGCTATGGCCGCGCGGCTTCGGCGCTGGTGTCGGTGCTGTCCGTGTTGTCCTTTGATTTCTTCTTCGTCGATCCGCGTTTTTCCATCACGGTGTCGGACGCGCAATACCTGCTGACGCTGGCGGTGATGCTGGCGGTGTCGCTGTTCATCAGCTCGCTCACGGCGCGCCTGCGCCGCCAGGCCAGCGTGGCCATGCAGCGCGAAGGACGTGCCGCCAATCTCTACATGCTGGGCAAGGAATTGTCGGCGCTGCTGACCCTGGACCAGATCCTGGAAATCGGCCGCCGCCATCTGGCCGCCGTGTTCGGGGCGCGCATCGCCTTCTTCCTGCCCGACAGCGCCGACCAGTTGCGCCTGGCCGAGCCCGAGCAGGACAGCGGCGGCCCGCACGTCCTCAAAAGCGTGGACGCGGGCGTGGCGCAATGGGTCTACGACAACGGCCAGGCCGCCGGCAAGGGCACGGCCACCTTGCCCTCCGCAGCGGCGCTGTACCTGCCGCTGACGGCCACCATGCGCACGCGTGGCGTGCTGGCCTTTGCCATCGAAGGCGCGAGTGAAGAGGAGCGCCAGCTGGCTGCCGCGCAACTGGCCCTGCCCGAGAATCGCCAGATGCTGGAAATCTTCTGCTCGCAGATCGCCATGGCCATCGAGCGCCTGCACTATGCCGAGGTGGCCCAGGATGCGCTGGTGACCATGGAATCGGAACGCCTGCGCAATTCGCTGCTCTCGGCCATCTCGCATGACCTGCGCACGCCGCTGACCTCGCTGGTGGGCAGTGCCGACGTGCTGGCTGCCAACGAGCGCCTGGATGAGGATGCCCGCGCCATGGCGCGCACCATCAGCGAACAGTCGCAGAAGATGGTCGGGCTGATGAACAACCTGCTGGACATGGCGCGCCTGCAGGCAGGCGTGGTGACCTTGAATCGCCAATGGAATGCATTGGAAGAATTGACCGGCTCGGCCCTGCGCCTGCTCTCCAAAGCACTGGAAGGACGCCAGGTGGAAACGCGCATCGCACCCGACCTGCCGCTGTTGCGCGTCGATGCGGTATTGCTGGAACGCGTGCTGGCCAACCTGGTGGAAAACGCCATCAAGTATTCGCCCGCCGGCAGCCCCATTGCCATCAGTGCGCACGTGGAGGACAGCGATGGCCAGCCTCAGGTCAAGGTCTGCGTGAGCGATCACGGGCGCGGCTTCCCGCCGGCCATGACGCAGCACGCCTTTGAAAAATTCACGCGCGGTGACAATGAATCGTCCACCCCCGGCGTCGGCCTGGGCCTGGCGATCTGCCGCGCCATCATCGAGGCGCACCAGGGCCGCATCTGGATCGCGCCGCAGGAAGCCGGGCAGGGCGCGACCGTCTGCTTCATGCTGCCGGTGGAAACGCAACCCGCCCTGCCGGAGGAATAAGGACACCCCATGCAAGAACACGCAGGCAACATCGTCTTCATCGAAGATGATCCGCACATCCGCAAACTGGTCAGGAGTGCGCTCGAACAGGAGGGCTTCATCGTCCACGAAGCCAAGAGCGCACGTGAAGGCGTCACCGAAGCCGGGACCCGCAAGCCCGACCTCATCATCCTCGACCTCGGTTTGCCCGATGGCGACGGCAAGCAGGTCATCAGCGAGATCCGCAACTGGAGCAGCGTGCCCATCGTGATCCTCTCGGCCCGCACGCAGGAGTCCGAGAAGGTGGAAGCGCTCGACGCCGGTGCCGACGACTACCTGGTCAAGCCCTTCGGCATGCCTGAACTGCTGGCCCGCATGCGTGCGCAACTGCGCCGCCATGCGCGCGCCTCGGGTGCAGGGCAGTCCAGCGGGCGCTATCGGCTTGGGGATGTGGTGGTGGACCTGCCGGCCCGCAGCGTGAGCCGCAACGGCGAGGCGCTGCATCTGACGCAGATCGAATATCGTCTGCTGGCCACCCTGCTGCGCGATGCCGGGCGCGTCATCACGCACCGGCAATTGCTGGTGGCCGGATGGGGTCCTTCGCATGCGGAGGATGGCCACTACCTGCGCATCTACATGCAGCGCCTGCGCCAGAAACTGGAACGCGATGCGGCCCAGCCGGTGCACATCCTCACCGAAATCGGCGTGGGCTATCGGGTAGCCGATGTGGTGGCCGAATGAAACTGCAGTGAACCGGCCTCAGGGCCAGTTCAGCAGCGGCAGGGCCAGTACCACCATCACGATGCAGCCCAGATTGAGCAGCAGACGCTGGCGCTTGAGCACGAACGAGAGCAGCCACGCCCCGGCCAGAAAGACGATGAAGTTGGCCAGGTATTGCTTGCCCGCAGCGGCCACCGGCAACTCCGGCGCATCGGCCAGTCCGGAGAATTTCCAGGCGCAGACCAGGGCGGCCAGCACGGCGCAGTTGAAATAGGTATTGACGGTCGGGAAGCTTTCTTCCAGATGATCGGAGACCTCCACGCTCTCGCAGCGGCCTTCGCGATAGAGCGCTTCCAGCCAGTGCCGCTCACCACGCCAGCGATAGAGCAGGGTGCCGTCTTCGCGCGTCTCCTGGGCATGGGGTGTGCCGAGCCGCGTGTTCATGAAGTCAGGTGCGGTGTTGCGCCATTCGGCGGTCTGCGCGGCGCGGAAGCGCTGTTCCAGCGCGCGCGCCTTGCGGCGTCGGCCCAGTTGCTTCAGGGCCAGCTGGGCCAGGGCCAGGGAATTGAACAGGTAGATCCACTGCAGGATGGTGGCGTAGTCGGCTTGCATGGGCAGGTCGGTCAGTAGGGGCATCGATAAGGATGCCGCATCTTGCCGTCAGCCCGCCTGATTGTCCAGCCCGGCTGTGCGCTCAGCAAGGGAATGCCCGCCGGACGGCGGTTCTAGCGCGATATGAACCTAAAGATCCCCCCAGATATCAATCTGGCGGCGGATCTGCCCGGTGCGTGCATCGCAGATGAAGAGAACTTCCCGCAGGGCATGCCGCACCACGTAGCGGAAGTATTCTTGGTCGGTGCGAGCCACGAATTCCTCGCTCTCGATCTTGCCGGGCATGAAGGCACTGATCTGCTGTCGGCACTCGTCGCGGTGCTGCAGGGCCTGCCGCGAGGGGCCGTAGTCTTCCGGCGCGCGGTAGGGCGCAACGGCCTGCGTGAGCGGCGCGATGCTGGCGCAGAGCACGAAGATCAGCAGCGCCACCAGCACGCAGCGATAGCGGCGGCGCTGGGCGGTACGCAGGAACAGATGGCGCGGCGAGAGCGGGTGGAGGCGATCCTCGCCACGTTTCCAGTGCAGACGGCTACGCATGATGATGCACCTCCTTGTGATGTTCTCTTGTCAGAAGACGGACAGGGCTCAGAAGCTCTTGTTGACCGAAGCGATCCACTGGTTGCTGCCGATGTTCTTGCCGCGCAGGGTGTAGCCGGCGTCGGGCGCATTGCTGCCGGTCCAGGCCAGCCCCAGCACGTAGCCGGAGAAGTCGCGCGTGAGGCCCAGCTTCCAGTCGGTATAGGAGAGGTTGGAAGCATTGGAGCCGGTATAGCGCTGGCGGCCGATGTGGGCCAGTCCGGTGATGCCGGCAAAGAGTTCATGCGTCACGGACAGGTCGGCATAGGTGCTGCCGCGCGTATCGGCATTGCCGAAGGTATTGCCGGTGCTGTACGAATACTTGAAGGCGATCCACTTGGCATCCACGCCGAGGTAGACCTCGGTGGTATCGGGCTTGGTCATGCCGGTCGGATAGCTGCCGGGATAGGCGTAGTGCAGCACGCCGATGTCGCCGGTGAGCCAGTCGGTGAGCGCCGGTTTCCAGCCGCCGTAGAGATCGGCTTCGAGGCTGGCGGAGGCGGCCGGGTTGGTATCCGAGATCCAGCTGATGTTGGACATCCAGACACCGGCATAGAGGCCATTGTCATGGTTCAGGTCGAAGCCGCCTTGCAGTGCCGGTTTCTGGTTGGTCTGGGTAGTGCCACGGAAAACGTACTGGCTGACGATGCCGATGTTGCCGGCCAGGTGCAGCGGGGAGGCGCTGGCCTCCGGGGTGGTGGGTGCGGCTTCCTGCGCCTGGGCCGGAGCGATCACGGCGATGGCCAGCAGCGCGCCGGCGGCGGCCAGGGTGGCGAGACCGGCCAGTTGCGCATTGCGCAGTCGACGCTGGCCCAGCGGTGCCATGTCTTGCTGTGCGGGATCCTGGATGTGTTGTTGGGTGCGGCGATTCATGATGCTGGTGGCTCCGTGGTTGAAGAGCCGCAAGCTTAGATTTTGATGCGTTTAATCCGGGTAAAACTTTGCTGCCGGACTGTAAACGTCGCGTAAAGGCGGAGCGTCATTCCTGAGCGCCGGTAATCACTTGCATGGAAGTACTCCGCTCTTTTGCCATACATCAAAACGCCGGCGCGCTGCCTCGAAATTTTTTGTTGTGCGTCCGAAGGAATTTCTAAGTTTTCCTGATTTGTCCCGGCGACTGATCTTTTCACGACTGATCGGTCGCATATTCCTGCCCTTGCGCTTGCATGCCGCTTGCGCTGTTCTGGCAGGAGCTTGTATGGACGCACCCCCGATATCAATCCGGACATCGATTCCGACCACGGCCGAGGCCTTCCGGCAATGTGTCTCCGAGCCGCAGCATCGGCGTTTCATGCGCCTGCGCTTTCCCCATGGGGATGGCCCGGATGTGCCCTTGCTGGTGCAGCGGCTCGATGCCGAGGAGTCGCTCTCGCGTGACTTTTCCTTTGTCGTGGAGCTGCTCACCGATGATGCGCATCTGCCCCTCAAGTCCATGATGGGCAAGCTGCTGGTGATCGAGCTGGTGCGGGAAGATGGTCACCTGCGTTACTTTTCCGGGTACGTGTTCGCGTTCTCCCGGCAACGCGCCGATGGGGCGGTGGTGGTCTACGAAGCGCAGCTGGGGCCCTGGTTCAGGCTGCTCTCCTGGCGGCGCGATCACCATCTTTTCCATGACAAGACCCTGCATCAGCAGACTGCCGACATCTTCGCCGACTACCCGCTGCATGCGCGCTGGCAGTGGCAGGTCAGCAGTGGCGATGCCACCATGACCGACGCCTTCCAGTACGGTGAGAGCGATCACAACTACCTGAGCCGCCGTTGGGAAGCCGCCGGCTGGCACTACTGGTACGAGCACGATGCCAGCGGCCATACCCTGATCGTGGGCAGCGACAGTTGCCAGCAAGCCGCCATCGATGGCGAACAAAGCGTGCGCTTCCACGCGAACGGCGGCAGTGCCGAAGACGATGCCATTGACTGCTGGTCGCCGCAGCGCGAGATGGCGGCGAGCAGCGTGGTGCTGGGCAGCTTCGATTTCAAGTCGCCGACACCGCGCTGGATGGAGGTGCCGACGCTCAATCGACAGGGCGGGGCACCGTCCATCGAGCACTATCTCTACACCGGCCACCATGGCTATCGTGACAGGGACGATGGCGATGCGCAGAGCCGCTTGCGGATCGAGGAGATCGAGGCCCGTGCGCGGCAGGTGGAAGGGCAGGGCAACTGTCGCGCCATGATGCCGGGGCGCTGGTTCCGGCTGGTGGGGCATGTCGAGTGTGCGCGCTTTGGCAGGTCATCGTCCCAGGGGCAGGACGAGTTCCTGATTCTGAGCGTCCGTCATCGCATCCACAACAATTACTTTCCTCTGGCGGCGCAGGATGCCGTGCCTCCTTACCGCAACGAATTCCGCTGCATGCGCCGCCAGATCCCCTGGCGTCCAGGTCCCGGCTACAACAGCCACGTGCCCATTGCACGTGGCGCACAGACCGCTACGGTGGTGGGCGTGCCGGGGCAGCCGGCGCTGTGGACCGATGAATACGCACGGGTCCGCGTGCAATTCCACTGGGATCGCGAGGGGCGTCATGACATCGCCAGTTCCGCCTGGATCCGCGTGGCCAGTCCCTGGGCGGGTGCGCAGCTGGGCGCGCTGGCCTTGCCCCGGGTTGGCGCGGAAGTGCTGGTGCAATGGATGGATGGCAATCCGGACCGGCCCGTCATCGTGGGTAGCCTCTACAACGCTGACCATCTGCCGCCTTGGGCGCTGCCTGCACAGCGCGCGCTGACCGGCCTGCGCAGCCGCGAGCTCACCGACGATGGCGGCAACCGTGCACTCGGCCGCAGCAACCATCTGATTCTCGACGACACGGCGGGCCGCCTGCAGGCGCAGTTCAGGAGCGACCAGTACCACAGCCAGCTGTCGCTGGGCCACCTGTGCCGCATTGAGGACCAGCAAGGCCGCCAGGAGGCACGCGGCCAGGGATGGGAATTGCGCACCGATGCCTGGGGAGTGCTGCGGGCCGGACGCGGGATGCTGGTTACCACCGAAGCGCGGCCCCGAGCGCGCCGCCACGCCAAGGACCTGGGCGAGACCCTGGCGCGATTGGTGCGCGCTCGCCAGGAGCAGCAGGCACTGGCGCGT
Organism: Herbaspirillum huttiense; assembly: GCF_004367745.1. Classification (GTDB taxonomy): domain Bacteria; phylum Pseudomonadota; class Gammaproteobacteria; order Burkholderiales; family Burkholderiaceae_D; genus Herbaspirillum; species Herbaspirillum huttiense. Next base: position 4,310,725 of record NZ_CP037993.1, on the reverse strand, counting down.
CTTGCACAGCAGGCATCTGCGCAGGAGGCCGATGCGCAGCAGGCGCAGGTAGCCGCCGCCTTGCATGCGCAGAACCAGGCCCTGCGTGGCAAGGATGGGCCGGATGAGGAGGAGGGTTTTCCGGAACTGGCCACGCCGCTGCTGGTGCTGGCCAGCCCGGCCGGCATTGCGGCCACCAGCGGACAGGATATGCATCTGGCCAGCACGGCAGACACGGCGGTCACGGCTGGCCGCCACATTGCCCTCAGTGCGGGCGGCGGCTTCTTTGCCAGCGTGCGCGAGAGTTTGCGGCTGTTCGTGCAGAAGGCCGGGCTGCGCCTGGTGGCGGCTGCCGGGGACATTGATTTGCGCGCGCTATCGGACGGCATTCATCTGCTGGCCAAACTGAAGATCACGCAGACCGCCGATGAAATCGTCCTCAGCGCGCATCAGCGCATTCTGCTCAATGGCGGCGGCAGTTATGTGCGGCTGGATGCGCAGGGTATAGAACTGGGGACGCGGGGGCAGTTTCAGGTGCGGGCGAGCGTGAATCACTTTGAGAGCGGGAATGCGATGCCGGTGCCGCAGGTGGAGGGGGCGGGGATGGCGGTGTTTGATGAGCGCTTCAGATTGGTGGATGAGCTCAAACGACCGCTAAAGAACGTCCGCTACCGCGCTCGTAGCAGCAGCGGAAAAACCTGGGAGGGTAGGAGCGATGTCCAAGGATGGACACCGTATTTCAGTACTGATCGGCCGGAAAATCTGGAGATCGAGATTTTGCATGAGGTAGAGGAGGAGACAAATGATGCAGGCGTTGATGCAGAAAAAGAAAAGGAAGAAAAGGAGGTTGAGCCGCAAGGTCGCCAAGAGCGCCGGGACGACGAATCGGACGGAGGGGTCTGGCGTCGAGGTAATCGTACACAAGGATGATGCCGGCGAATGGATCAAACCGGCGACTGGAGAAATTTTTTATATCGATGAGGATGCGCTATTTCCAGACTTGGAATTTGAATTCATGACTGATGTCCCGGGACCTTATGTGTGGAAATGGGGGATGATCTGGAGCGCTCAGGTAAGCAGCCTGAGCGAAAAGGCGAGAGGGAGAACTGTCAAGAATTTCAGCAAGTCAGGAACTTTTACGCAGGACGAAAGACACTGGGATGCCCGGAAAATTGGCGCTGTTATTGGCGGCACGCTGAGGGTAGTCGTACAGGTCGGTCAAAGGGAATTCATCCGAACGGTAAAGGTGTTGGCAAAGCAGCCCGGTGCGGATCGCATCAAAGCCTACCTTCGGACTTGCGATGAGCCACTGATGGAGAGGTTGATCCAACAGGAGTCCCAGTTCAAGCACGTCATCAACAAGGACCTGGAGCCCATTGTTGCCGGAGATAGAGGGTTTGGTGTGGTTCAGCTTACCAACCCCATGCCGAGTTATTCGCAGATATGGAGCTGGAAAGAAAACGTCGATGCCGGGATTGCCCTGCTGCGGAAGAAGCGGGCTGCAGCAAAAAGAGATTTTGAAAAAGAAAAGCCTGTTTCATACACAGATGAGATGCTGGATACGGAAACTATCACGCGATGGAATGGCGGAAAGTACCACGAATGGGATCAAGACAAGAAGAAGTGGGTCCGTCAGAAAAGCATCCTGTGTGATACGAAGACGGGAAATATCGGATGGGATATGACGCTGGAGTCGAATTCCGGAAAAACGGAAAGTGAACTGCACGACCGAGATAAATTGACTTATTCAAAGATGAAGGCGGGACAAGATGAAGAACATGCTTGGAAATATTCGGGAGTTTGTTATGCGGACCATATCGCTGCGAAATAAAATTTTTATTCTCTTGTTGCTCCTGCCGTGGTCTCCCTTTGCAGGAGAGCTTCCCAAGATCAGTGAAAAAATCCTTTCTCAATATCGCGAGCAATCCAAAGAGGGAAATCCGCCATGGAAATATGTGCTGGTTCATGCGGACGGTTCGGAGGCGAATACCGGTAGTTCGCTGCGGCCAGTCTATTTGCTCAACATCAGCGCAGACCCTGCGAGCAACTTGATTTCTTCACCCGAGATCGACAAGCTCGTCAAGGGGGATTTCAGCCTGGAACTTCAATCCGACACGCTCCTGAGTCAGGGGCAGACGGACTACATCGTTCTTGCCATGTCACGACCTGCACAAAACAACCCACGCTATGTCCCCTGCATGATAGGCGCTGGCGAGGATCGAGCCTATCTGTTGGCCATCTCTTCGGGAACGCTGAAGGTCGTCAACCGATTCTTCGGAGGCTGTGCAATCAGTTATGAGGTGATAAGAGAGGGCGCTGAGCTTGGATACCGTGTTATCGAGGAGGGACAGACACGTCGAACGGTGCGCTACATGTTGCGTGGCGATGACGTCGTCAGGGAGCCTGACTATCGCAAGACAGGCGACTCAAAATGAACCTGCTCTCTCGGAACCTGATTCATAGATTTTCAAATCGATCCTGTATGCGCAGCATTGATGTGGACGCTTCGGAATTCAATAATTAATTTTAGAACTACGGGACAGGAGCTTTGTATGCGTATCAGTTTCAAGACGGTGTGTTTCGGGATGATCTTCTTGTTGGGAGTGGCGAGCGCTTGTTCTGCGGTCGTGTTACCAGAAGAGAAATTGGCGAAAATAAGAAAAACGCATTTCTTGCGTAGTGATGGGCTTCCGCAATACGCCTTTGTGTATGACGACGGTGGTAACTGCTGCGAGATGCCGCCGCTAAAGCCGGTGTATTTGCTTAATCTGCTGGTCCATGGGCCTCATGAGCTGCTGTTTTCGGAAGAGATCAATGCCTTGCTCAGCAAGAAATTCATCCTGGAGATCGATAACGATAGTCTCATCCGATCAGGCAAGACACATTACGTCGTAATGACCATCGCTCCTCCGGAGCAACAAAGCGACGCCAATCCGCGCTGCTCAAGTGGCGAACCGGAGAAGAAGGCTTATCTTCTCAAACTGACCAGGTCCAAGGTGGACATCATTCATCGCAACATGCTTGGCTGCGACACAGGCTACTCCATGGTGATGGATGGAAAGCCACTCGGCTATGAGGTGAATCATGTCGGCGAACCAGTGGAGTTTTTGCGCGTGCGTGACGGAAAAGTGATTCGTCAGATCATGCCTGTGGAGTAGCGCGGACTACCTGCAGAAAGAGCGCTCGCCTCTCACTTGACTCGCCCTGATGACAAGAAGGAAGTTCCTCATGTTCACCCCGCCGAACCTCGACATTGAATCCATCCCCGACGATTTCATCCGCGCCGTCCTCTATCCCTTCGCCATGGCCGACTACGATGGCGCGCAAGCCATCCGCCTGAGTGCGGTGCCGGATTCCGATGTGCTGCACGGCCTCCCCATCGACCTGGTCAACGAGGCATTGTCGGCAGCCCAGGAGGCGGGCCTGATCGAGAGGGTGGAAGAACGCCCCGGTGCCATCCCCATGACCCCGCTGGGCAAGAAGAAATTCTTGCTGGTGCGCGACGGTTTCTACGATCACGATGCCATCGACGATCTGCGCCGCATCCTTGCAACGCTGGACCTGCGTGCCTTGCGCCTTTCCGGTGACTATCGCCAGCACCGGCAGAGCTGCACGGCGCTGGCTGCTTGTCCGGATCAGCCTTGCCCGCGCACGGGCCGCTGGCTCGCCAGGCGGCTGGCGCAACGGCAATGCGAATTGCGCGAAGGGGATGCCATGCCCTTGCCCGAAGTGGACGCGCAGGACCGGCCCGTTTTCTGGTATCTGATGAAGACCTGATCAATCTCCCCGGCCAGCCCAGTTGGGCGGCCGCTTCTCCAGAAACGCCTGTATCCCCTCCATCGCCTCCGCATCCATGATGTTGCAGGCCATCACCTCGGCTGCATGCGCATAGGCATCGGGCAGCGCCATCATCTGCTGGCGGTACACCATGGCCTTGCCGCGCGCAATCGAGATGGCAGGCTTGCTGCAGATCTCGTGCGCCAGCGCTTCGGTGGCCGCATCGAGTTCATCCGCACGCACCGCCTGGTTGATGAGCCCCCATTGCGCGGCCGTGTCGGCATCGATGAATTTGCCGGTCACCAGCATTTCGAAGGCGCGCTTGATCGGCAGGTTGCGCGTCAAGGCCACCGCCGGGGTGGAACAGAATAAACCGACGTTGATGCCCGAGACCGCAAAGCGCGCAGCCTCGCTGGCCACTGCCAGGTCGCAGGCCGCCACCAGCTGGCAGCCGGCTGCCGTGGCCAGTCCCTGTACCTTGGCGATGACCGGCACCGGCAGCGCGCGCAAGGATTGCATCAGGTGGCTGCAACGATCAAACAATTGCTGGTAATACGCCTGCTCGGGCGTGGCGCGCATCTCGCGCAGGTCATGGCCGGCGCAGAAGGCGCGGCCGTTGGCGGCCAGGATCACGCAGCGTACCTGCGGGTCCTGCGCCAGCGCATCGAGCTGCGCCTGCAAGGCCTCCAGCATCGCCTCGGAGAGCGCATTGAATTGCGCCGGCCGGTTCAGGGTGAGGGTGGTGATGCCCTGGGCGTCATGGCGCAGCAACAGGTCCTGGCTTGCGTCTTGCATGGTGTCTCCTCCATTGGTGATGGGCGCCGTGTGTTGCCTTACACCATGCCCAGCAATGCCTCCAGATCTTCGTCCTCGCCCTGCGGCGCGGACATGTCGAGCACGCTTTCAATGTGATGCAGGTGCGCCAGCATGGTCGCCACGGCGTCTTCGGTGCGGCCGGCGGAGATGGCGTCGATGATGTCGCCATGGTCGTCGTGGGTGCAGGCCGGTACCGTCGGCGAATCGTACAGCACGATGATGAGACAGGTCAGCGATGCCAGCTCGCGCATCATCTTGCTCATCACCGGGTTGTCCACCATGTCGGCGATGCGGATGTGGAATTCGCCCGAGAGCCGGATGATGGCGCGCCGGTCATTGCTGGCGCGTGCCTGCGCTTCTTCGGCCACGTGGGCCCGCAGCAGCGCAATGTGTTCGGGACGCGTGTGTTCGCACAGGTGACGCAGCAGCGCCGGTTCCAGCAGGCGGCGCGCGGCAAAGATGTTGCGCGCTTCTTCCGGCGTCGGGCTGGCCACAAAGGCGCCGCGATTGGGGATGGTCGTGATCAGGCCTTCATGCGCCAGCCGCGCCAGCACCTCGCGCACCCGCGTACGGTTCACGCTGAAGATGCCGGCCAGCTTCTCCTCGACCAGCTTGGTGCCCGGCGTGAGGCGGTGTTCCATGATGGCGCCGACGATGCGCTCATAGATGGCATCACCCGCCAGCGGGCGCACGCTGAAGGCCTGGCCGGGCAGCGGGCTGGTGTCCGGATGCTCGTGCTTGCTGGTTTTCTTGCGGGGGCTGCTGGCGGAAGTCGGGCGCATGGGTCTCTGTGATGACATGGGTTTGCCCGTCATGATAGCGGAAAATTGTGGGAATGGATTGTCACAAAATTGGGTAATGAATGTTGCAATCTTGCGGGGCGGATTTGTGCGCCGGCGTGGCTGGATTGGATTGCTTTGGTGCGTGCGCTCTCGTTTCTCGTCGGCAATTGAAGTCGGAAAATTCTATGGAAAAGCGCTTTGCAAAAGGGGTTTGGGACGATTTCCCAAACCGTGCGACAGGCGTTTTTCAAGCTGGCACAGGCTTTGCATAAACGGTGGCAATAGAAAACAGGATTGTCACAAAATAATTCGTTCCGATTGTCCACCTGGGAGAAAACCATGCAACAGCAAGTCCGCAAGTCCCCCTCCGGCCTGTTCTTCAAGGCGCTTGCCCTGGCCGGCCTCGTGGCCTGCAGTACCTTGGGCGCCGGTTCGGCCATGGCCCAGGCCAAGCCCAAGATCAAGCTGGCCTATGCCAAGTGTGCGCACTGCATGTCCATGGCCATGGTGCCGGGGCTGGCGCAGAACGTGGAGATCGAAGGCATCAACTTCACCGCCGGCAGCGATGCGCTGACTGCGCTGGTCTCCAAGAGCGTGGACATCGCCCAGGTCACCTACCTGGCCTATGTCAGCGGTCTGGACAAGGGCTTCGATCTGGTGGCCGTGTCGGGCCAGGTCAACGGTGGCTCGGAGATGCTGGTCGGCAAGGACAGCAAGCTGGCCTCGGATGACTGGGCCGGTCTCAAGAAGCTGATCGCGCAATACAAGGCCGAAGGCAAGCCCTTCCGCATCGCCGCCTCGCGCGGCAATGCGCAGGACCTGCACATGCGCGGCGAACTGGCCGGCCACGGCATCGATCCGTCCAAGGACGTGCAGTTCGTCAACATCCCCAATCCCTCGGACCACGCCGCCGCACTCTCGCGCGGCGAGGTGGAACTGATCTGCTCGGTCGAACCCTTCGCGTCGCAGATCCGCATGACCGGGGTTGGCAAGCATTTTGCGTATCCGTATGACCAGGCGGCGGGGCGTCTGACCAACCTGATCGTCACCCGTTCGGATGTCATCAAGGAGCATCCGGCCGAGGTCAAGGAAACCGTGGCCGCCGTGGTCAAGCTGGTGGATGGCCTGCAGAAGGACAAGCAGGGCTGGATCAACAGCATCGTCAAGGGCACCGGCCTGGATCCCAAGATCGCCACCGAAGCCCTCAACAATGCCTATCCCGACTACCGCATGTACCGCACGCAAACCAAGGCCATCGCCGGGATGATGAAGGACCTGAAATATGTTTCTACCGACGTGTCTGCGCTGGCCGAGAAGAACATGGACTACAGCTTCCTGATGAGCGTGACCGGCAAGCCCAAGACCGAACTCGGTTATTGATTCAAGACGATACTAGCCCCCCAAGGAATGATCATGAGCGGATGGAAGCAATCCCTGTCGGAAGCCAAGTGGCGCTTTGCGGTGCCACTGTTGCTGGTGCTGTTCTGGGAGGCCTTCTCCCGCTCGGGCGTGATTCCGGCGTCGCTGCTGCCGGCACCCTCGCGGGTGTTTGCTACCTGGATGGACTGGATCTTTGGCATCAATGAAGCGGCCCAGGACAGCAGCGGCAAATGGATCTACGACGCCATGGCCAGTTGCCTGCGCGTGACCGCCGGCTACCTCATCGCGGCGCTCTCGGGCATCGCCCTGGGCGTGGCCATCGGCTGGTGGCGCTGGGTCGAGCGCACCATCGAACCGACGGTGCAGATGCTGCGGCCGATTCCGCCGGTGTCGTGGATTCCGCTGGCTATCATCTGGTTCGGCATTGCCAACAAGCCGGCCATCTTCCTGGTGTTCCTGGGGGCCTTCTTCCCGATCCTGATGAATACCGTCCACGGCGTCAAAACCGCCGACCGCAATCTGCTGCGCGCAGCCGCCATGGCCGGTGCCAAGCAGAGCCAGCTGCTGCGTTTCGTGATCCTGCCGGCGGCCATGCCCAGCATCTTTGCGGGCCTGCGCATCGGCATCGGCAGCGCCTGGATGCTTACCGTCACCGCCGAGATGGTGGCCGTCAAGAGCGGGCTCGGCTATGCGCTGTGGGATTCGTATTACTTCCTGCGCTATGACCTGGTGATCGCGGCCATGATCAGCATCGGCCTGCTGGGCTTCCTGGCCGACTGGATCCTCAAGCAGATCATGCATTCCATGCTGCGCTGGCAGCACGTGGCCACCGTGCAGGGCAAGGCCTGAGCACGCATTCAACCCTCAAGGACATCGCATCATGGCATTCATCGAATTGAACGATATCGTCAAGGTCTTCAAGGACCGCAAGCGCGGCACCGACATGCTGGCCATCGACCACGTGAGCCTGCGTCTGGAGAAGAAGGAATTCCTCTGCCTGCTCGGCCCCTCCGGTTGCGGCAAGTCCACGCTGCTGAACATGATCGCCGGTTTTGAATTCCCGACCAGCGGCGTGGTCACGGTGGCCGGCAAACCCATCACCGGCCCCGGCGCGGATCGCGGCATGGTGTTCCAGCAGGCCAACCTCATGCCCTGGCTGCCGGTGTGGGACAACGTCGCCTTCTCGCTCAAGCTGCAGGGCAGGAGTGCGGCCGAGCGGCGCGCGGCGGCCCAGCCCTTCATCGAGACGGTCAAGCTCAAGGGCTTCGAGAACCACTATCCGAGCGAACTCTCGGGCGGCATGGCGCAGCGTGTCGGCATTGCCCGCGCGCTGTTGCAGAACCCCTCGGTGATCCTGATGGACGAACCCTTCGCCGCCCTCGATGCGCAGACCAAGATGGAAATGCAGGAAGAACTGGTGGCCCTGTGGCAGCGCTACGAGGGCACCATCGTCTTCGTCACCCACAGCGTCGACGAAGCCCTGATCCTGGCCACCAAGGTGGCGGTGATGACGCATCGTCCTGGCCGCATGCGCGAGCTGATCGACATCGACCTGCCGCGTCCGCGCGATACCACCACGCCCGAATTCAACCAGTACAAACGCCACGTGCTGAGCCTGATCCGCGAGGAATCGGCGCTGGCCCATGCCGACGCTGCACTGCTTGCAGCCTGAAAGGAAAACCAATGATCCCCCGTACCCTGCTCGGCATGCTCACGCCGTCCTCCAATACCACGCTGGAGCCGGTCACCACCGCCATGCTGGCCGACATCCCGGAAGCCAGCGCCCACTTCGGCCGCTTCCGCGTGACCGAGATCGCGCTGTCCAACCAGGCGCTGGCGCAGTTCGATGACAGCGAAATCCTGCGCGCCGCCGAACTGCTCTCGCATGCCAAGGTCGGCAGCATCGCGTGGAACGGGACGTCCTCGGGCTGGCTGGGTTTCGATGCCGATGAGCGCCTGTGCCGCCGCATCACCGAAGCCACCGGCATCCCGGCCTGCACCTCGGTGCTGGCCTTGAACGAGATCTTCGATCTCACCGGGGTGAAACGCTTCGGGCTGGTCACGCCTTACCTAGACGACGTGCAGGCCGCCATCATCAAGAACTATGCGGCCTCGGGCCTGGAGTGCGTCTCCGAACGCCACCTGCGCAAGCAGGACAATTTCTCCTTCTCCGAAGTGGGCGCGCAAGAGCTGCGCGCCATGGTGCATGAGGTGGCCAAAGACAAGCCGCAGGCCATCACCATCTTCTGCACCAATCTGCGCGGCGCACCGCTGGTGGAAGAACTGGAGCGCGAGGTCGGCATCCCGATCTACGACACCATCTCCACCGTGGTCTGGAAATCGCTGCAGCAGGCCGGTGCCGATCCCTCGCGCATTCGCGGCTGGGGCAGCCTGTTCCGCGACGTGCGCTAACGCTCACGCCGGCGCGGGCACCGGCCGCACCGGCGGCCTCTTCCATTTTCAACTTCAGTCTCACGCCCCGGCGCATGCCGGCGGCGCGGGGTGAACCACGCTTGTTCGAAAGGAATACGGATGGACAGCTTTGACCTGGTGATCCGCAACGGCACCGTTGCGACAGCCTCCGACATCATGCAATGCGACGTCGGCATCAAGGACGGCAAGGTCGCCATGCTGGGACGGGGCCTGCCGCCCGGCCGCGAGGAGATCGATGCCAGCGGCAAGCTGGTGCTGCCCGGCGGCGTGGATGCGCATTGCCACCTGGACCAGCCGATGGAAGAGGGCCTGCGCATGGCCGATGATTTCCGCAGCGGCACCATCTCCGCCGCCTGCGGTGGCACCACCACGGTGATCCCGTTTGCGGCCCAGGCCAAGGGCGGCTCGCTGCGCGCGGCCGTGGAGGATTATCATCGCCGCGCCGAGGGCAAGGCGGTGATCGACTATGCCTTCCACATGATCGTCAGCGACCCCAGCGAGGAGGTCCTCAAGAACGAACTGCCGCAACTGGTGCGCGAGGGCTATACCTCCTTCAAGATCTACATGACCTATGACGATCTCAAGCTCAATGATCGCCAGATCCTCGACCTGCTGGCGCTGGCCCGCAGGGAGGGTGCGCTGGTCATGGTGCATGCGGAAAATGCCGACTGCATCAGCTGGCTCACCGAACAGCTGGAAGAGGCCGGCCTGACCGCGCCGAAGTATCACGCCCACTCGCGCCCGATGATGGTCGAGCGCGAAGCCACCCATCGCGCCATTGCGCTCTCGGAGCTGGTGGATGTGCCCATCCTGATCGTGCATGTCTCCGGCCGCGAGGCCATCGAACAGATCCGCTGGGCGCACGGCCACGGCCTGCGCATCCACGCCGAGACCTGCCCGCAGTACCTGGTGCTGACGGCGGATCACCTCGATGACGGCTACCACGGTGCCAAGTGCGTCTGCAGCCCGCCGCCGCGCGACAAGGCCAACCAGCAATACGTCTGGGATGGCCTGGCCAGCGGGCTGTTCACGGTCTTCTCTTCGGACCATGCGCCTTTCCGCTACGAGGATCCGCAAGGCAAGAAGCCGGGCGGCAAGGAGGTGCCGTTCCGCTACATTCCCAATGGCACGCCGGGACTGGAGACGCGCATGCCCATCCTGTTCTCCGAAGGCGTGGGCAAGGGCCGCATCGATCTCAACCGCTTCGTGGCCCTGACCGCCACCGATCCGGCCAAGATGTATGGCCTCTATCCGCGCAAGGGCACCATTGCCATCGGCAGCGATGCCGACATCGCCGTCTGGGATCCGCATCGCCAGGTCACGGTCAGCAACAGCATGCTGCATCACGACGTCGACTACACCCCCTATGAAGGCATGCAGCTGACCGGCTGGCCGGTGCTCACGCTCTCACGCGGCGAGATCGTCTGGCGCGATGGCGAGGTACTGGGCACACCGGGACGCGGGCAATTCCTCCCCTGCGGCTTGCCGGACCCGGCCCGGCCCAAGGTGCAGATTCCTGAATAACAGGAATTTATAAACAATTTATCGATTAATTGTCAGTTTGGCCTTTAGCGCGCGTGTTGCAAGCCGTAATGTGCATGGGGGGAGGATCGCCATGCATTGCCTGGCGGCAAGCTGGGGCCGCGTGGTCGTGTCATTCCCGCCAATGACGTTCCGTTCGACATTTCCGACAACGACCACGCCTCCACGCCCATGATGAATCGACTCTCGCTGAAGAAAAAACTCTGGCTACCCCTGGTGTTTTCCTGGATAGCCTTGCTGTTCCTCTCCGTCTGGCACGCCTACCAGACCCGTGACCTGCAGATCGCCGAACGCCAGCGCGGCCTGGAGGACGTGACCGAAATGGCCTATACCACCGTGGCCGGCTTCGCCAAGCTGGAGGCCGACGGCAAGCTCTCCCGCGCCGAGGCGCAGCAAGGCGCCATCGCCCGCGTGCGCGACCAGCGCTATACCGGCGACGGCTACGCCACCCTGGTGGGTGCGGACTCCACCATCGTCATGCATCCCATCAACACCAAGCTCGATGGCCGCAACATGCTCTCCTTCAAGGATGCCAAGGGCAACGAGCTCTACAAGATGATCGCCGCAGCCGGCGCCTCGCCGGCCGGCAAGGGTTTCCTCGAATACTGGTGGCCGCGCCCCGGCAGCGACAAGCCGAGTCCCAAGATGGGATTCGTCAAGCGTTTCAAGCCCTGGAATTGGGACCTGATCTGCAGCGTCTATTCCGATGACATCGAGGCCGACTTCCGCCGCGCCCTGGTACAGGCCGTAGTGGTACTGGTGGCCTTGGGCGTGCTGCTGTCCATCATCGCCGGACTGGTCTCGCGCAACATCTTCCGCTCCATCGGCGGCGAGCCCGCCGAAGCCGCCGAGATGGCACGCAAGATCGCCGGCGGCGACCTCACCGGCACCATCCGCACCAGCGGCGGCGACCAGCACAGCCTGGTGGCGGCCGTGGCCTACACGCGTGACCGCCTGGTCGATACCGTGCAGGGCATCCAGGGCGCGACCACCTCCATCAAGACCTCGGTCGATGAAATCGCCAACGGCAACATGGACCTCTCCAACCGCACCGAGCAGCAGGCCGGTTCGCTGGAGGAGACTGCCTCCGCGATGGAAGAACTGACCTCCACCGTCAAGCAGAACGCCGCCAATGCCCAGCACGCCAACGAGCTGGCCTCGGGGGCTGCCAAGGTGGCGATCCAGGGCGGCGAAGTGGTGGGGCAGGTGGTGCAGACCATGGCCTCCATCAATGCCTCCTCGCGCAAGATCGTGGACATCATCAGCGTCATCGACGGCATCGCCTTCCAGACCAATATCCTGGCCCTGAATGCCGCCGTGGAAGCGGCGCGCGCGGGTGAGCAGGGGCGCGGCTTTGCCGTCGTCGCTTCCGAAGTGCGCTCGCTGGCCCAGCGTTCGGCCGCTGCCGCCAAGGAGATCAAGCAGCTGATCGATGACTCGGTCGGCAAGGTCGATGCCGGTACCCACCTGGTGCAGCAGGCCGGGCAGACCATGCAGGAAGTGGTGGCCAGCATCCAGGGCGTCTCCACGGTCGTCAGCGAGATCGCCACCGCCAGCCACGAGCAGAGCGCCGGCATCGAACAGGTCGGTGAAGCCATCACCCAGATGGATGAAACCACCCAGCAGAATGCCGCCCTGGTGGAACAGGCCGCCGCCGCCGCGCAGTCGCTGCAGGAGCAGGCCGACAAGCTGGTCAATCTGGTCGGCGTCTTCACCCTGGATCGACAGGGGCAGGGGGGCTTGGCCGTGCGCTGAGGCTTGGCGGCCGCCTGGCCGCTTTTTCCTTCACATCGACCAAAAGCGGGGCGGTTGCTGCGGGACGGCAGGCCGCCCTTTTTACATGGGGCGCTCGCCGGCCCGCAGTGGTGCATGCTGCACCAAATGCGTTATCGCGGATAAATAATTTTCGAAAACACGATTTGGCAGCAGGAAGTGCTGCCAGGAGCGTTTCCTGCCATCAAATACGGCAGCACTATTGGCCGCCTCTTCTCTACCATGGGAGCCGTTTGGATGCGCTGCAGCATGCCTGCTGCAACGCGCCGTTTCCCCTCTGGAGCCCCTGATGTCCACCGCCATTGCCGCACCCGCCCGATCCGCCAGCCCCGCTTCCTCCCGGCCGCAGCCGATGAGCCGGCTGTTCCTGGTGTGCGTGGTGGTGGCGATCTGCATCTGGGGCGGCAACTGGCCGGTGATGAAGTTCGGCAGCCAGTTCATCCCGCCGCTGTGGTTTGCGGCCAGCCGTTTCCTGTCGGCGGCCATCCTCAGTTTCATCATCGCCGCAGCCCTCGGCAAGCTGCGCCTGCCCACCCGCCAGGAGTGGCCGGTGGTGGCCGGGGTGGGCGTGCTGCAGATGGGCCTGTTCACGGCGCTGGTGACCGGCGCGCTGCACTTCGTCATGCCGGGCCGCGCTTCGCTGATCGCCTATGCCACCTCGATCTGGGTGGTGCCGGGCGCAGCCCTGGTGTTGAAGCACAAGCTGAGCACCCAGCAATCGCTGGCCACCGTCTGCAGCTATGCGGGCATGGCCGTGATCGTGCTGCCGGCACTGCTGCATGCGGACATGCACAGCATGATCGGCTACCTGATGCTGGGCGCGGCGTCGCTGTCCTGGGCCATGAACATCCTGCAGATCAAGATGACGCCGGGCGTGAAGCTGGACTTCGACCTGCTGCCCTGGCAGACCCTGGTGGCCGCGGTGCCGCTGTGCGTGCTGGCCTTGCTGGTGGACGGTGCGCCGACCTTCCTGGCCGATCCGCACTCCTGGGGCGTGATTGCCTACACCGGTCCGCTGGCCACTGCGCTGACCTTCCTGATCGTGCTGCAGATGACCCAGCGCCTCTCGCCGGTGACGGTGTCGGTGTGCATGCTGGGGGTGCCGGTGGTGGGACTGACACTGTCCTCGCTGATCTTCGGCGAGACGCTCTCGGCGGACCTGCTGCTGGGCATGGGCCTGCTGTGCCTGGGCCTGGTGTTGCCGGCGCTGCCGTCGCTGGGTTTGCGCCGTGCCCTGAGCAAGGCCTGATTTTTCGGACTAGCGATCAGTGAGATAACGCGCAACGCGCTCACCGAGCAATTCGCGCAGGGCACGCACGGTGGGCGAGAGGCTCATCCGGTGCGTGCACACCAGATTCAGCGGCGAGGCCTCGCCCTGGTAATCCTCCATCAACGCTTCCAGTTTTCCGTTGCGCAGGTCGGCCAGCACGTCCAGCCGCGACTTGTAGGCAATGCCCCGGCCCTCCACGGCCCAGCGGTGTACCAGTTCGCCATCGTCGCAGACGCGGTCGCCGCTGACCTGCACTTGTACCGGCGTACCGTCCTTGAAGAAGGTCCATTGCGAATGCAGCATGTCCGACAGCAGATAGCGCAGGCAATTGTGCTGGCGCAGGTCGGCCGGCGTGCGCGGGCGGCCGTGGCGAGCCAGGTAATCGGGCGAGGCGCACAGCACGCGGCGGTTGTCCGGGGCCAGGGGCAGGGCCACCAGGCTGGAATCTTCGGGCGGACTGTAGCGGATCGCCACCTCCACCGGCTGGCGGAACATGTCAGCCACGCGGTCGCTGATGCGTACCTGCAGGCTCACTGCCGGATGCTGGGCGAGGAATTCATCGAGCCACTGGCACATCAGGTTGCGCCCGAGATCGGAGGGCACCGACAGTGACAGGTTGCCGCCGACCACGCGCCGGCCATGGGCCACGGCATCGCGTCCGGCATTGACTTCGGCCAGCACGTTGCGGGCGTATTGCAGGTAGCGTTCGCCGTCGGGTGTCAGGCGCAGGCTGCGGGTGGAGCGCGCCAGCAGGCGTGCGCCAAGTTCGCCTTCGAGGCGTTTCATGGCGGCACTGGCCACGGCCGGGGTGACATCGTGTTGACGGGCGGCAGCGGAGAGGCTGCCGTTGTCGGCGGCACAGACGAAGATGGCAAGGTCTTCCAGGCGGATCATGAGCGGGAACGATGAAGAAGACGAATCAAAGCGCTCATTCTACTTTCAATTTATTTTTGAAAATGTTTCTGCCACGCTCCGCTTTTTTGAAACCGCATCCTGCCCGATGATGTCATTCAAGCCGCAGTCGATCATTGATGCGCATTTCAGAGCATTAAGCAAAATTGAATGCTCAACGCCAACACCATTAAACGCAAGGAACCCCCATGAGCCTGCTCCACGCCGCCCGCAAACGCCACTCTACCAAGGCCTTCGATCCCAGCCGCAAGGTCCCCGAGAACATCATCGCCGAACTGCGCGAGCTGCTGCGCCTGGCCCCGTCCTCGGTGAATTCGCAGCCCTGGCATTTCGTGGTGGCTTCCAGCGAGGCCGCCAAGGCCCGCATCGGCAAGGCTGCCGAAGCCGGTTATCCCTACAACCTGCCCAAGATCCTGAATGCCTCGCACGTGCTGGTGCTGTGCGCCCGCACCGGCATCAGCGAACCGCACCTGGAAACCCTGCTGGAAAAGGAAGAAGCCGACGGCCGTTTCGTCAACGCCGAGGCCAAGGCCGGCCAGCGCGGCTCGCGCCTGCTCTACAGCAACCTGCATCGCTATGAACTGAAGGATGCCCAGCACTGGATGGAAAAGCAGGTCTACCTGGCCCTGGGCACGCTGCTGCTGGGCGCGGCCGAACTGGAAGTGGATGCGGTGCCGATGGAAGGTTTCAATGCCAAGGTGCTGGACGAAGAACTGGGCCTGCGCGAAAAGGGTTTCACCAGCGTGGTGCTGGTGAGTCTGGGCTACAGCGGTGCCGATGACTTCAACGCCAAGCTGCCGAAGTCGCGCCTGGCGGCCGAGACCGTCTTCACCGACCTGTAATCGGCAGCACGCGCTGGTCCCTCACACTTGATGGATCAGCGCATTGGCTGCCTGCTGCAAAGCGGGCAGCACGCGCGCCAGTGTTTGTTCCTGCGATTCCACTGCCAGCGGAAAACTGAGACTGAGCGCACCCACCACCTTGGCATGCCGATTCTTGAGCGGCACCGCAATGCCACGCACACCGGTCTGCAATTGCTGCTCCACCAGCGCATAACCCTGCTGGCGCGCCTGTGCGATCAATTCGTAGAGGCGATCCGGATCGGTGATGGTGTGGGGCGTGAAGGGCGTCATGGCACAGGTGGCCAGCCACTCGCGCACCTGCTGCTCGGGCAGCGCGCCCAGCATCACGATGCCGGGTGAAGCCAGTTGCGCCGGCACCCGTGCGCCCAGCACGAAGCCGGTGGTCATTACGCGTGAAGTACCATTGCGCGCGATGAAGACCAGGTCCCAGCCATCGAGCACGCTGGCATAGACGGCCTCGCCGGTCTGACCGGTGATGTGCTGCAGGTGCGGCTGCAGGATGCGCGGCAGCGGTGCCGAATCGAAATACGCCCAGCCCACTTTCAGCACCCTGGGCGTCAGGGCGAAGGTCTTGCCTTCGCTGTGCAGGTAGCCCAGGTGTTCCAGCGTGAGCAGGTAGCGCCGCGCGGCCGTGCGCGAAAGCCCGGTGCGGGCGGCCACTTGCGCCGAGGTCATGCGCTGGTTGTCGTAGTCGAAGGCTTCCAGGATCAGCAAGCCCTTTTCCAGTCCGGCGATCCAGTCGCGCCGGGCCAGGCCGCCTTCGCCGGCCTCGCTGCCATCTTCCGGCGCGTCGATTTTCTCCACATCGCTCATCGCGCATTCCTCTTGTGCATGGTCCTCATACCCACATCATCAGCGTGTTGGCCGTGGTCTGCAGGGCCGGGACGCCGCGCGCGATGGCGTCCTCGCGCGAGCAGGCGGCGATGTTGGAGGTCACGCTCAGGGCGCCGATGACGCGGCCATTGCGGTTCTTCACCGGAATGGCGATGCCGCGCATGCCCATCTCGAACTGGTTCTCGGTAATGCCGTAACCCTGCTTGCGCATGGTGACGATCTCGGCAAAGAGCGCGGCCTTGTCGGTCATGGCCATGTGGGTGTGCGGGATCAGGGTCACGCGGTCGAGATAGGCGGTGATCTCGGCATCCTCGCGCATGCCCAGCAGCACCCGGCCGGCCGTGGTGGTGTAGGCCGGCAGGCGCGTGCCCGGTTCGAAACCGGCATTGACCAGCTGCGCGGCCGTGACGCGGGTGACGTAGACGATCTCGTCGCCATCGAGCAGCGAGAAGTTGGTGGACTCCTGCAGCTGCTGAGTCAGTCGCTGCAGGAAGGGCACCACCGCGCGCGGCACGCGGGCCGATTCCAGATAGGACTGGCCCAGGTTCAACAGGCGCGGCATGAGCCAGAACTTCTTGCCGTCCGAGGCCGCCATGCCGGTATGTACCAGGGTCAGGAGATAGCGGCGCGCAGCGCTGCGGGTCAGGCCCACGCGCTCGGCCACTTCGCTGGCGGTCAGCTGCGGCGACTCGCTGGTGAAGGCGGTGATGACGTCAAAACCCTTCATCAATCCTTCGATCAGGTCTCGCTTCTGGATGTCCAGTTCTACCGAGTTTTGGTCGATCATCGTAAAAAAAGTCCAGAAATGAGTGATTGGCGAACAAGTTGCGCGATTATCGCACGGTTTGATTCATGTCGGCCTTTTTGCAGGGGGTGGGCTTGGCTATACTCGGCTCCGAGACAAATCATCGGGATCATGATGAACACCATAGAAAACAATCCTGTCCCCACCAATCCGCTGGGCATCGATGGCATCGAGTTCATCGAATACGCCACCACCGAGCCGCTGGCGCTGGGTGCCGTGCTGGAGCGCATGGGCTTCGAACAGGTCGGCCGCCATCGCTCGCGCGAAGTGGTGCTCTACACGCAAGGCGAGATGAACGTGATCGTCAACGCCGACGTGTCGGCCTGGTCCGGTTTCGACCATGAGGTGCAGGCCACCAACCTGAGCGCCATCGCGCTGCGGGTGCGCGATGCCAACGAGGCCTATCGCCGCGTCACCGAACTGGGCGCCTGGCCGATTCCCACCCGCGCCGGGGCGATGGAACTGAACATCCCGGGCGTGCATGGCTGTGGCGACTCCATCATCTACTTCGTCGACCGCTATCGCGACTTCTCCATCTACGACGTCGACTTCAAGCCCTCCAGCCAGGAGCGGCGCAAGACCACGGCGCTGTCGGGCATGCATTTCTTCGGCCTGGTGCAGGCCGTGGGGCCGGAGCGCACGCGTGAATGGATCGACTTCTATTCGTCATTGATGGGATTTTCGGTGCTGCCCGAGGGACAGTTCTTCGGCATCCTGCCCAAGGGCAACCTGCTGGCCAGCCCCTGCCGCCAGTTCTACATCCAGCTGGTGGAACCCCCGGAAGGCACGGAAGACATCCAGTGGGAAGAAGAGTGGCTGCGCCTTGGCCTGGGCACGCCCGACGTGCTGCAGGCGGTGCGGCAATTGCAGGAGCGCGGCGTGATCTTCGTCGACCGCGCGCCTACCCAGATCAGCGAGCGCGGTGCGCTCACCCAGCTTTACAAGGGCGGCGTCAGTTTTGAACTGGTCCGCAGCCAGAAAGACAAGAACTGAGACCATGAAGGAAATCACAGGCACTACCCGCATCTTCCCCGTCATCGGCTGGCCGGTGGAACAGGTGAAGGCACCGACTCTGTTCAACGCGTATTTCAAGCGCCACGGGCTGGATGCGCGCGTGATCCCGTTCAAGATCGAACCGGAGCGCTACTGCGAGGCCGTGCGCATGTTCATGAAGACGGAAAACGTGGGCGGCATCTTCGTCTCCATTCCGCACAAGCCCATGACCCTGGAGGCGGTCGAACAGGCCACCCTGCGCGCCCGTGTCGCCGGTGCCTGCAATGCGGTCTATCGCGATGCCGAGGGCGTGGTCTGGGGCGACCTGATCGATGGCGAAGGTTTCATCCGCGCACTGGCGCGTACCGCCGCCGACCGTCCGCTGGTGTGGAACAAGACGCGCGCCCTGGTGGTCGGCACCGGCGGCGTCGGTTGCGCCATCGTCGCCTCGCTGGCCGCGCAGGGCATCGCCGAGATCAGCGTCTTCGATACCAATCGCGCCGGGGCCGAAGCCTTGCTGGCGCGCGTGGAAGCCGCCTATCCGGCGACCCGCGTGCGCTTTGCGCAGCCCGACGCCAGCGGTGTCGACCTGCTGGTGAACTGCACGCCACTGGGCATGCACGTGGGCGACCCGATGCCCTTCGCGCTGGAAGGTGTGAGTGCGGAGGCCATCGTCGCCGACTGCGGCATGAAGATCGAGATGAGCCAGTTGCTGGTGCAGGCGCAGGCCAAGGGCTGCCGCATCCAGAAAGGCAAGGAAATGCTCATCGAGCAGGCACCGCTGTATCTCGAACTGTTCGGCTGGCCGGGCGTGGCCGCGGACGACTTCCGTCATCTGGAGGCATTGTGAACCTCGACAATTTCGGCATGGATACCATCACCCTGCCGGGTGGGCTGGAATCCAAACTGGCCGCGTCCAAGGCGGCCGGTTTCTCGCAGCTCATGCTGTGGTCCAAGGATCTGGTCGGCTATCCCGGCGGGCTGGAGGCGGCCGTCAAGCTGGTGCGCGAAAGCGGCGTGCGCGTCACCGGCATCCAGGTCATGCGCGATTACGAAGGCCTGCAGGGCAGCCTGCACGACTACAAGGTGGACGTGGCCCGCAACCTGCTGCAGATCTGCAAGGCGGTCGGTGCGCCGCTGCTGATGGTGTGCTCCTCGACCTCGCAACACGCCAGCGGTGACACCCGCCACATCGCGCGCGACCTGGCCAAGCTGGCCAACCTGGCGGTGCCGCTGGGCATCCGCGTGGGCTTCGAGGCCTTGTCCTGGGGACGTCACATCAATCAGTACATGCAGGCCTGGGAAGTGGTGGAGATGGCCGATCACGCCAATCTCGGCGTGGTCATCGATTCCTTCCACATCCTCGCCAATCGCGGCGCGCTGGAAGACCTGGATGCCATTCCCGGCCGCCGCATCGTGATGGTCCAGTTGTCCGATTTCATGTGGCGCGAGATCCGCACGCCGGAAGAACGGCTGGAGACGGCGCGCCATCTGCGCGTCTTCCCCGGCGAGGGCGAGCATTCGCTGGAGCTCTCCGACATGGTGCGCCGCCTGCATCGCGGCGGTTATCGCGGCGACTACAGCTTCGAAGTGTTCAATGACGATTACCTGCAGATGTCGCCGGCCGTGGTGGCCGAACGCGCGCGCCGCTCGGCCAAGTGGGTGACCGACCAGGTGCTGCGGCGCGGCCTGCGGGTGCGTGAAGCGGTGGCGGCGTAAACGCACAAAGCGATCCTTAACCTGCAGTCAACAATCAGAAATCAGCATCAGCAATCAGCGTCAGCAATCAACATGAGCAGCACCACCGGCTCGCCACAACAAAACCATAGCGAGCGGGTTTGACGATGCGACACCGTCCCTTCTGGGAGCGGGCCGCATGATCACAACAGAGGAGACCCCATGACACCGCAGCGCCCTTCATCCTGATCCACCGGCCCCTTCCCTGAACACGCCAGGGTGCAGCGGGCCCCTCCGTTTCCTCCCGTTCGGAACATGCCGCGCAGCGCGCCGGCAGGGGACGCATTGCGTGTGCCGGGAGTCACGCTCCACCACCATCACCACAACCACAAACACAACAGAGATCCGAGACATGACACCACGATCCACCCGCCCAACAAGCGCACTGCGCACGCCCGTCGCCATGGGCCTGCTGCTGGCCGCCTCCACCACGGCCCTGGCGCAGAGCACCAGCAACGTCACCCTGTATGGCACGGTCGACCAGTACCTGGGCTACATGCACAGCAGCAGCGGCAAGAGCCTGTGGGCGCTCAACGATGGCGCGATCCTGCGCAGCCGCATCGGCCTCAAAGGCTATGAGGATCTGGGCGGCGGCTATGCCGCCACCTTTACGCTGGAAAACGGATTCGCCGGCGACACCGGTGGCCTGGCCGACAGTACACGCCTGTTCGACCGCCAGTCCTGGGTCGGCATCAAGACCCCGGCCGCCGGTGAATTCCGCGTGGGCCGCCAGAACAGCGTGCCCTTCTTCATCGGCGGTGCCATCGACTATACCGAGCGCACCACCTACGGCTCCATCATCAATACCTTCGGCGTGCCGTCGCGCTTCGACAATGACCTGTCGTGGAAGTCGCCGCGCTGGGCCGGTTTCCAGTTCGATATCCACTACGCCATGCCGGAGACCGCAGGCGAGGGACTGGGCCGCCGTGGTGTCTATCAGTTCGGTCTGGATTACACTAACGGCCCGTATCGCGCAGGCTATGCCGGCCTGGTGGCAAAACCCAATGCCGGCGGCCTGTACAGCAATACGGTGCAATACCATAACGTGTATGCCGACTACGACTATGGCCCGGGCAAGATCTACCTGGCCTACGTACGGAGCAACAACACCACCGCCAACGCCAATGGCAACAATGCCGCGACCATCCTCAACAATGTCAGCAATCCCAACAATTTCTTTGCCGGTAACGATCCGAATATCCAGCGCTTCTACAACGTCTACCAGGTCTCGGCGGACTATCGCCTGACCCCGCAGCTGCGCATCGGCGCGCTGTATGGCGTGATGGTCGACACCTCCCACAAGGATGGTGGTGCACAGGGCGGCAACGTGGGCGCCTACTATGACCTCTCCAAGCGCACCACGCTCTATGGATTCGCCAACTACATGAAGAACCAGGCCAATGCCGGCTGGCGCTTCAGCGGCTCGGCCGGACCGGGCAGCAACCTGGCCGGGGCCGACATCAATGGCAAGAGCCTGATCGGACTGCAGATGGGGATCCTGCATCGCTTCTGAGTTCGCCCCGAGCCAGCCATTTCTTAATTTCGGCGGACCGTCATCGCATCAGCATGACGGCCTGCCCGGCAACACCACGGAGACACCATGCAATCCTCTCATTCCAGCGATCACTCGCAGCAGAGCAAGAAGGCCGCCGCCAGCGGCTGGATCGGCTCGGCGCTCGAATACTACGACTTCTTCATCTATGCCACGGCCGCCTCGCTGATCTTCCCGCAGCTGTTCTTCCCCAAGGGCGATCCGACCACCGCCATCATCGCCTCGCTGGCCACCTATGGCGTGGGCTATGTGGCGCGTCCCATCGGTGCCTTCGTGCTGGGCCACCTGGGCGACACCCACGGCCGCAAGAAGGTGCTGCTGTGGTGCATGTTCCTGATGGGTTTTTCCACCATCGGGGTCGGGCTGTTGCCGACCTATGACCAGGTCGGCCTGTGGGCACCTGCACTGCTGGTCATCATGCGCCTGGCCCAGGGCTTTGCCGTGGCCGGTGAAATTTCCGGGGCCAGCTCCATGATCCTGGAGCACTCTCCCTTCGGGCGGCGCGGTTACTACTCCAGCTTTACCCTGCAAGGGGTGCAGGCCGGACAGATCCTGGCGGCCGCGGTGTTCCTGCCGCTGGCGCATTACATGCCGGCCGAACAGTTCAATGTGTGGGGCTGGCGCATTCCCTTCCTGCTGAGTTTCCTGGTCATCATCGCCGGCTGGATCATCCGCCGCACCGTGGATGAGACCCCGCTGTTCAAGGCCGCCGACAAGAATGAACTCAAGCGCCGCTCGCCGGTGGTGGAAGCCTTCCGCGACAGTTCGCCCAACATGCTGCGCGTGGTCTGCATGGCGCTCATGAACGTGATCCCGGTGGTGGCCACCATCTTCGGCGCGGCCTATGCGGTGCAGCCGGCCTATGGCATCGGCTTCGCCAAGGATGTCTACCTGTGGATTCCGGTGGTCGGCAATATCGTGGCGGTGCTGGTGATTCCCTATGTGGGCAAGCTGTCGGATCGCATCGGCCGCCGTCCACCCATCATCGTCGGTTCCTTGCTGGCTGGCCTGTTCGCCTTCGCTTACCTGTATGCGATCAGCATCCGCAACGTCGAACTGGCTTTCGTGATGTCGATCCTGATGTGGGGCGTGGTCTACCAGGGTTACAACGCGGTCTTCCCCAGCTTCTATCCGGAACTGTTCCCGGCCCGTTCGCGCGTCTCGGCCATGGCCATCGCGCAGAACGTGGGCACCGCCATCACGGCCATGCTGCCGGCGCTCTTCACCGCCGTGGCGCCCCCGGGCTCCAACAATATCTGGCTGACCGTGGGCGGCATCGCCTTCGGCATCACCATCGTGTCGGCACTGGCAGCGCTGTCCGCCCGCGAGACCTATCGCATCCCGCTGGAAAAACTGGGCGAGCGTGATGCCCAGCCTATGCCGCTTAACGAGTATGAGCGTCTGCGTGCGCAGGCTGATCTGGAAGGACGTTACGCCAAGTCCTGATCCGGTCTGGCTGTAGAAAAGAAGTAAAAAAAGCGCTGTTCCTTGTTGAGAGGAACAGCGCTTTTTTGTATGGCGCGTAAATTATTTCCAGTCGTGCTCGGGATCGATGCGCTTGCGTCGCAGCAGCATCAGTGCGCCCAGCAACAGCAGCAATACCACCACCACCGCGCCCACGCCCATGCCGATGCGCGCCACCAGCAGCAGCGGCGAACGCGGGCCGCCCTGGCGGATCACGGCCACGTCCTCGGGTTTTACCTTGAGGTCGGGGTTGCCGTAATACTTCAGCAGGTAATTCGACAGCGCTGCCACATCCTCGTTGGAAAGCTTGTTGAGCGCATTGGGCTGGTCGCCGAAGGGTGGCATGAAGACATGGCCACCGTCTTCGGTCTCGCGCTCCACACCATAGAGGATGGTGGCGATCAGGTTGTTGGCATTGACGCCCGCCGTGGCCGAGTTGTGGAACAGCGAAGGATAGTAGCCATCGCGCGTACCTTGTCCGTTGTACCCATGGCAGGAAGCGCAGCTGGCCGAGAACAGGCGCGCACCGCGGATCTCCTCGGGACTGTCGGCGGCCAGCGTGCGGCCGCGGAACTGCGCCAGCGCATTGCCGGCCTTGCCCTGTTCGAAGCGCGTGCCCAACGTGGGCGGCGTCGACGAGTCCGGCCCGATGGCCGGGGTCTCCTTGAGGTAGACGGCGATGGCGCGCAGGTCCTCGTCGGTCAGTTTGGAGAAGCTGTGCGTGATCGCCTCGGCCATGCTGCCGGCGGCCTGGGCACGGCCTTCCACGCGGCCGGTCTTGAGATAGGCGACCAGCTCATCCTGGCTCCAGGTGCCGATGCCGGCCGTGGGATGCGGCGTGATGTTGGGCGCATACCAGGGGCCGACCTGGGCACCGGAGAGCGCGAGATTGGTTTTCTCCTGCATCAGGAAGCCGCGCGGTGTATGACAGCTGCTGCAATGCGCCTGGCCTTCGGCCAGGTAGCGTCCGCGCAGCCATTGCGGGGAACGCTGCGGGGCCGGGGCCAGCGGCTGGTCCTTCAGGAACAGCGCATTCCACACCTTCATCGACGCCCGGACATTCATCGGGAAGGGCAGGGCGGTCTCGCGCGTCGGGGTATCGACCGGTGCCACGCCCTTCATGAAATACGCATACAGGGCATGCACGTCTGCATCGTTCAATGCGGCATACGCGGTGTACGGCATGGCCGGATACAGGTTGGCGCCATCGGCGCGCACGCCGCGCCGCAGGGCGGCGGCGAATTGCGCTTCGCTGTAGTTGCCGATGCCGTGCGACTTGGAGGGCGTGATGTTGGTGGCGATGATCTCACCGACCGGCGAGGCGATGGCCAGGCCACCGGCCATGGGTTTGCCGCGCGGCGCGGTGTGGCAGGCGATGCAGTCGGAGGCCACCGCCAGGTAGCGGCCGCGCTCGATCAGTGCCGCTTCGGGCGAGACGGCCGGGGCCGGTGCTGCGGCGGGCACATCAGGTGGCGCGCTCGCCGGCTCGGGTGTCTGCGCCATTGCAGACGTGGCCAGCAGGGCAGCGGCGAGGGCGAGGAGGTTCAATGGTCGCATGCTCGTCCTCAGGCTTTCTGCAGTTGACGCACGATGGCATCGGCCGCCTTCAGGCCCAGTGCCGCCATGCTCAGGGTGCTGTTGCCGCAGGCCGTGCTGGGCATGGCACCGCCGCCGGGCAGGAACAGGTTGTCGTGATCGTGCGCGCGGCAGTCGGGATCGACCACCGAATTGGCCGCATCCAGTCCCATGATGGTGCCGCCCATGATGTGCTTGCTCTGCGCGAAGGCGGGGCTGACCTTGATGTCGGTAGCGCCCATGGCTTGCGCGATCTTGCGGCCGATGGGCAGCGAATACTGTTCGGCCGACTTGCGGGTGTAGTCGCCCACGTCGTAATGGATGGACGGACGCGGCAGGCCCAGCCAGTCCTTCTTGGCCGAGAGCGTGAGGCGGTTGTCGGCATCGGGCAGCACTTCATGCGCCAGCACGACATCGGCGGTGCAGGCGGTCATGCGGCGGATTTCCTCATCCAGCGCCTGGCCGACCAGTCCCTTCTTCAAGGCGGCGAACGTGACGAAACGATTGCGCGCGAAATTGTTGTAGCGGAAGTAGGCGCCCGCATGTTCGGAACGGAAGCTGCCCTGCGAGGTTTCCATGATGCCGCTGTTGACCACCGGTCCGACACCGGACCAGTAGGGTTCGGACAGCGTGAGCGTCATGGTCAGTTGCGGATGGTCCATCATGTTGCGGCCGACCTGGTCGGAGCTGTTGGCCAGTCCGTGCGGGTTGCGGCTATTGGCCGACATCAGCAGCAGCTTGGGGGTCTCGATGCCGTTGCAGGCCAGCACGAAGATCTTGCCGGTGACGCGATGGCTGACCTTGTTGGCATCGAAGTAGTTGACTGCGTTCACGCGGTTGGCGTCATCGGTCTCGACCCGGTACACCACGGCATCGGTGAGGATGGTGGCACCCTTGGATTCGAGGCGCGCCAGTGCGGTGGCGGCGTCGTACTTGGCACCGACCGGACAGACCGGCACGCAGTTGTTGTTGGCGCAGCAGGCCGGGCGCTCATCGTAGGGCATGCCGCTGTTGCGCGCCTGGGCCGTCGGGATGTTGTGGTAACCCAGTTCCCGGACCACGTCGGTGAAGCGCTGCTCGCCCGGGCTGAAGGGCAGGGCCGGCATGGGGTAGGGCGCCGAGCGTTGCGGCGGCCATTGCAGGGCCGGATCGGACGGACCGCAGATGCCCAGCTTGTGTTCGACGCGGGTGTAATACGGTTCCAGCACGTCGTAGCCGAAGGCCCAGTCGCGGCCCACGCCGTAGAGCGTGTGCAGCTGCATGTCTTCCGGCGTCAGGCGCCAGCAGGTGCCGGCCCAGTGCCAGGTGGAGCCGCCGGCATAGCGGATGAAGGTCTGGGCGTATTTGTCGGGACCGGAGAGTTCCAGGTAGTGGTCGTCCGGATTCTCGCTGGAGGGCATGGGATGCGGTGCCCACGGACGCGGCGGATAGCAGGAGGACGGATCGCCCTTGAGCGCCAGCGGCAGGTTGCGGAAGTTTTCCACCACGTCGGCGCGCGCCACGCGCGGACCGGCTTCCAGCATCAGTACGGGGATGCCGGCATCCAGCAGTTGTTCGGCGATGAGCACGCCCACCACGCCGGTGCCGACGATGACCACCTCGGCCTTGTTGTTGCTGTTCATACGTTGATTTTCCACAGGTTGCAGGGATCAGAAGCGCGGCATGTCGGCCAGCG
The DNA here is from genome assembly GCF_004367745.1 of Herbaspirillum huttiense. GTDB lineage: Bacteria > Pseudomonadota > Gammaproteobacteria > Burkholderiales > Burkholderiaceae_D > Herbaspirillum > Herbaspirillum huttiense. The sequence continues at coordinate 4,284,563 of NZ_CP037993.1, read as the reverse complement.
GCACCGTGACCTGACGCCAGCGGTTGGGACCGCTGATGCCGTAGGAGGGGATGGCGACCACGTCCAGCGTGGTCTGGTAGGTCAGCGCTTCTTCATAGGTGAAGACCGTGGCATTGCGCTTGGGCGAAGAGCAGCCGGTATACCAGGCGAAGATGATCCAGTAGGCCAGCGTCTGCTGCGGGCCGGCGGGGATATCGGCGAAGAAGTCTTCCACCTTGCGGGCCTGCTTCTGTTCGGCGATGACCAGCAACTGGCGCATCAGGGTGTCGAGGTCGGCGTGTTCGCGCGCGGCCACGTCCAGCATGTGCGCGCCCACCGCCGGATTGAGGCGGTGATTGACCAGCAGCGCGGACAGGCGCATGAAGGGGGCCAGTTGCGGGCTGTCAGGCTGCGGGATGGCCCAGGAGGGCAGGCTGGACAAGGCGACGTAGCTGCCCAGCAGGCTCACGCCGGTCAGCAGCAGGCTGCGCCGGGACATGGTGACTTGACGGGGAAATCGGTTCATTGGCGGCGTTGGCATGTGCCTGGTGCGAGGGGGGCCCGAAGGCGGCGGCCTCGATGGCCAGGACGATGCGGTTTGTGGTGGAGGATGCGTGCAGCTGTCTTTCAGCTGTATTGCTGGTGGTTTGCTACTGTATCGGTGCTGTATTGGTGCTTCGTTGCGACTGTATTGCTCACTGATGCCTGACTGTTTGCTGACTGTTTGCTGACGTGATGCTGCAGCATGAACGCTGCGCATGTTAACAGGGTTTGCCCCGGCGTGCAGGAAGGTGTTGCAGCAAGGCATCTGCGCCATAAAAGCGCTTCTCTTCCGGCGATTGGTGCAGGGGAGATTTCGTGATAATCCTTGCGGGGAACGGTACGCCACTCAGAAGAACAACAGGCGCGCCGTTACGACATAGGTAACATTCAATACGATCAGGGGCGGTGACGATGGGGTGGTTCAAGAATCTGAAGATTGCCAGGAAATTGCAGCTGGCGTTTCTGGCAGTGCTGGTGCTGATGGCGGTGCTGGGTATCTTCTCGATCAGCCAGCTGGCCAAGGTCAAGAATGCGTCCTCCGAAATCTCGCGCGACTGGATGCCGGCACAGAAGAAGCTGGGCGACATCAAGCTGTATTTCGTGCGCCTGCGCGGCACCGAATCGCAACTGGCGATCTACGACGGCGATGTCGAGGCGATGAATGGCCTGGTCTCGCGCAGCCAGGCCATCCTGACCGGTCTGGACAAGACCATGAAGGATTACGCCGCCACCCTCGATACCCCGCAGGAGCGCGAGATCTATCCCAAGGTCGCGGCGCAGATTGCGGAATTCCTGGCCGAGCACAAGAAGATCGTGGCCGCCTTCCTGGCCAAGGACAATGCGCAGGGGCGCGATCTCTTTCTCGGCTACTCCAACAAGCTCTATCCGCAGATCCTCGCCGATCTGGAAAAGCTCATCAAGATCAACCAGGAGGGCGGCGATGCCGCCACCGCCGGTGCCGATGACACCTTCAGCCAGTCGCGCGTGGGCGTGCTGGGACTGCTGATCGCGGCCCTGGCCATCGGCATGGGCCTGGCGATCACCATGGGGCGCATCATCGCCGCCCCCTTGCAGGATGCCGTGGGCATCGCCCGCCGCGTGGCCGGGGGTGACCTGGGGGCCGAGATCAGCGTGCACAGCAAGGATGAAACCGGCCAGCTGCTGCAAGCCCTGCAGACCATGAACGAGGGCTTGCGCCAGGTGGTGGGCCAGGTGCGCAATGGCACCGACAGCATCGCCACCGCCTCCACCGAGATCGCCACCGGCAACCTGGACCTGTCGCGCCGTACCGAGCAGCAGGCCACTGCCCTCGAAGAAACCGCGTCGGCCCTCGAAGAACTGACCTCCACCGTCAAGCAGAATACCGACAACGCCCGCCAGGCCAACCAGCTGGCCATGGCCGCCTCGGGCGTGGCCGCGCGTGGCGGCGGCGTGGTGGGCGAGGTGGTGCAGACCATGGAAGCCATCAACGATGCCTCCAACCGCATCGTCGAAATCATCAGCGTGATTGATGGCATTGCCTTCCAGACCAACATCCTGGCCCTGAACGCCGCCGTGGAAGCGGCCCGTGCCGGCGAGCAGGGGCGCGGCTTTGCGGTGGTGGCCTCCGAAGTCCGTTCGCTGGCCCAGCGTTCCGCTTCCGCTGCCAAGGAGATCAAGCAGCTCATTGACGATTCGGTCAGCAAGGTCGGGGCTGGTACCACGCTGGTGCGCCAGGCCGGGTCGACCATGTCGGAAGTGGTGGAGAGCGTCAAGCGCGTGACCGATGTGGTCTCCGAGATCTCGGCGGCCAGTACCGAACAGAGCGTGGGGATCGACGAGATCAACCGCGCCGTGTCGCAGATGGACGAAGTCACGCAACAGAATGCCGCCCTGGTGGAGCAGGCCGCCGCCGCCGCGCAATCCATGCAGGAACAGGCGGCCGGCCTGGCCAATACGGTCAGCGTCTTCAAGCTGCGCTGATTGCCCGCAGTCCGTGGCCGGGCCTGGCTGGCCGGCCACGCGTACGGATGAGCTTGCGGCCAGCCCCCCTACCTCCCGCCGCCTTCCCGGCCCCTGCGGCCTTGCTCGCGCGCCTGCGCGCGGCGCAGGTATTTACCTCCCCAAGGTGCAACTTTTGCGGTGTATGACAACCTTAGTCATACCGTGGGCAATCGTATAATGACGAAAACTCATTAAATCTTTGCACAATAATAAGCACCGAGCCTTCATCCACATGAGCCATCTCCCGCAGTCTCCCTTACCTGCTGCCGCTGCGGCGCTGCGGCCCAGCCGCATTTCGTTGATCAGCACGGGCATTGCCGGTTTCGACGAAATCCTGGGCGGCGGCCTGCCTGCGGGCAGCCTCTATCTGATCCAGGGACTGGCCGGGAGCGGCAAGACCACGCTGGCCTCGCAGGTCGGTTTTGCGCAGGCACGCAGCGGCAACAAGGTGATGCTGCTGACGCTGATCGCCGAATCGCACGCCAAGATGCTCAATCATGTGAGCAATTTTGACTTTTTCGATGAGAGCCTGGTCGGCGACCAGATGCAGATGTTGAGCGGCTACGGTGCGCTGGCCAGCGAAGGCCTGCGCGGCCTGCTGCGCCTGATCAGTGCCGAACTGAATCGCCATCGCCCGGCCATGCTGATCATCGACGGTTTCCGCTCGGTGCGGGATTCCGGTCCGTCGGACCTGAACCTGTCCGAATTCATGCATTCCCTGAATGCGCTGGTGTTCACCATGAATTGCACCACCCTGCTGTTGTCGCCGGTGGAAGGCAACATGCCCGAGTCCGAAAACACCCTGGTCGATGGCGTCATCGAACTGAGCCAGCACGAGTCCGGCATGCAGCTGGAGCGCGAGATCAAGGTCTTCAAGCTGCGCGGAGCCAATCACCTGCTGGGCAAGCACGTCTTCGAGATCAACCAGAGCGGGGTCGAGATCTTCCCCCGCTTCGAAGCCACCGCCACCCGCGCCGGCAAGGTGCCGGGTACCTCGGATCGTTATGTCAGCGTCGGTATCCCGTCCTGGGACAAGTGCATCGGCGGCGGCGTGGTCAGCGGTTCGCTGACCTGTCTGCTGGGCAGCCCCGGCGTGGGCAAGACGCTCATGGGGCTGCACTTCATCGAACAAGGCTTGAAGGACGGCCAGCAATGCCTGATCCTGGGCTTCTACGAATCCCCCGAACGCCTGCTGGCGAAGGCCCGCAAGGCCGGCATGCAGCTTGACGAACATATCGACAGCGGCGCGCTGCAGGTGATGTGGCAGCTGCCGCTGGAAATGCTGTGCGACGACCTCGCCAAGCGCATGCTGGACAACATCGCGCGCCGTGGCGTGACGCGCCTGTTGATCGATGGCGTGGATGGCCTGCGCAGCATCGTGGTGCAGCAGCAGCGCATGCGTCCCTTCCTGGTGGCGCTGACCAATGAACTGCGCGCGCGCGGCGTGACGACTTTCATCACCGAGCAACTGCCGTACTTCCGCGAATCACAGCCCCAGGTCGACCCCAATTCCTCGCAGCTGTACGAAAACATGATGCTGCTGGAATACGTGGTGAAGGACAGCGTCAACCGCCGCCAGATTTCCGTGATGAAACTGCGCGAGAACGGCTACGACGGTGCCAGCCGCCTGATGAACATTTCGGATGCCGGCATCGAGATCGATGGCCTGGTGACCCCACTTGCCGCGCCGGTTGCGGATGGACGTTGACCATGTCCGGAGCGTCACCCCCACAGCAGGCGGCACTGCCCCTGCTCCTGATCGTCGACGATGAGATCGATATCACCGATACCTATGCCATGCTGCTGGAGCTGCATGGCTATCGGGTGGTGACCGCCGTGCACGGGGCTGACGCGCTGGCCAAGGCGCAGCAGGCCTGGCCGGACCTGGTCATCTCGGACTGCATGATGCCGGTGATGAACGGGCTGGAGCTGTGTGCGGCCCTGCGCGCGTTGCCGGGAGGCGCCACGCTGCCCATCATCCTGTGCAGCGGTGCCCCGGAACGTCACGATCTGTCGCAATCCAGTCACAACCTGTTCCTGCGCAAGCCGGTCTTCTTCGAGCAAATGCTGGCCGAAATCCAGCGCCTGCTGACCGCACGCCCCTGATCCTTCCCCCCGTCTGAGTCCGCCAGCAGCCAAGCTCTGCCTTGGCCGGGCGCGGCCTTGCGTCTTGCTTCCCTTCGCTTTTGCCGGCACGCCCCTGGCGGCGTGGCGGCCCCGCCTGTGCCTTGCGTTTGCGCAATGTTGTCCAAGTTTCAGGAATTTCCTGATATCGCGTTTTGTCGCCAACCATCACCATCAGTCACAACAAGTCACCGTGACATCTGGTGCGGGACAGAAGGCAGGAGGAAGACGTGGTGGCAACTATCAGCAAGGCACCGACCGTGATGGTCGTGGAAGATCATCCCGAGTCGCGCGAGATGCTGTGCGGCATCTTGCAGCAGGGCGGACTGCAGGTGGTGGCGGCGGCCGATGGCGTGGATGCCATCGCGCAGATGCAGGAGCAGGCCCCCAGCCTGGTGCTGACCGATCTGCGCATGCCGCGCATGGATGGCATGGAGCTGGCGCGCTACATCAAGTCGCATGAACGTTTTTCCCCGATTCCGGTGGTGCTAATCAGCGCCCACCTGCCGGCGGCCAGTGCGCGCATTCCCACGATCGCCGCTTTCCTGCTCAAACCCTGTTCGGTCGACCACCTGCTCGGGACGGTCACCGGCCTCTTGCGCCAACACGCGCAAAGCCAGGCCCAGTGGAGTTTTCAGGTGTAAGGCATCTGCGAGTTTTTATGATTTTATCCGCAGATATTTTCTGTATAACGTTGTGATTATGGAAAGCATTTCCGCGCTTGCAGCTGGCTCCGGGGTCAGGTTCCGGAGGGGGAGCGGGGATGCTCCGGCAGTCATAAAAACAGGTTTCGTCCGGAACACAAGAGTGATGAAAGTACTTATCGTAGAAAGCGATCTCGACTGGCGTAACACGTTGAGCGCACATGTGGGGGAATTGGGTTACGAGATCTCGGTCTGCTCGGCACTGGGCCAGGCCAGGGACATCCTCAAGAGTCGTCAGCCCGACATCCTGTTATCCGACATCGGCTTGCCAGACGGCAGCCTGCTGCCCGAACTGGCATCGTTGCGGCAGAATTTCCCGTCCATGGGCATCATCATCCTGACCGCTGCTACCCGCAGCGAGGAACGGGTGCGCTGCATGAGCGACGGGGCCGATTATTACCTGGTCAAGCCGGTCAAGCTGGAAGAAGTCTCGGCCACGCTGACGGCCCTGGCGCGCCGCATGAAGACCGCGCCGCACCAGAGTTCGCCGCAGTCGGAGAAATGGGCCTTCAACCGCCGCTCGGGACGCCTCTCCAGCAATGGCTCGGTGGCACTGCAATTCACCGACAAGGAAAGCACGGCCCTGGCGGCGTTGCTGCAAAGCCCCAACTATCCGGTCTCGCACGCGCAATTGTTCGACCTGCTGCGTTCCGGCGGCGAGGAATACGATGCGCATCGCATCGATGCCCTGATCTACCGCGTGCGCCAGAAATTGCGCTCGCTGGAGGAAGCGCCCATGCAAATCCGCAACATCTATGGCGAAGGCTTCCTGATGCTGCGCCGGTCCTCGGCGGTCGATATCGTGCTGGAATCCTGAGGCTGCGCCGCTGCTGCCGGCTCGCATGTGCGGGGGCGGGGGGCGCTCCCGGATTTTGGTCAGTTGCTTCACATTGTCATGAAGCTCGCTTTGCAGCAAAGGCTGCCTGGCGGGCTTCTTTGCTTTTCCAGGTCAGGAAACTTCATCTCGGCCCGGAATCGGCAGGGATGCTGCCAGCGCCTGCCCGGGCAGCAAGAAATGCTGCGTTGCGGAAGCTTTGCCGGTTTTTGGGGTATCATTAAGCAGGTTTCGACGCTAAATCGTATTTCTTCGCTTTACGTTTTCCGCTGAATCTGTCCTTCGCAGACATGTCCTGATCTTTCCTGGCATGCCCTCTGCGGCCACCCGAACGAACAAGTTGAAGCAGGCCATCCGGCCCGCTGCGGCATTGCCATGGGCGTCATTGTCCCGGGGCGATGTGGCGGCGGACCGGGTCGCCGCTTTGCCGTTAGTGAACCATCATGACCACTTCCGCTGAATCTGCTGAATTTACCGGGGCTCTGAACGAGTCCCAGCACCGACCGCTCACTTCCTCCGACTACCGCACCCTGGGGCTGTCCGCCCTGGGCGGCACGCTGGAGTTCTACGACTTCGTCATCTACGTGTTCTTTGCGGCGGTGGTCGGCAAGCTGTTCTTCCCGGCCGACATGCCGGAATGGCTGCGCATGCTGCAGACCTTCGGCATCTTCGCCGCCGGTTACCTGGCGCGTCCGGTGGGCGGCATCATCATTGCCCACTACGGCGACGTGATCGGCCGCAAGCGCATGTTCACGCTGTCCATCTTCCTGATGGCGGTGCCCACGCTGGTCATCGGCCTCTTGCCGACCTACGCCAGCATCGGCGTGGCCGCGCCCATCCTGCTGCTGTTGATGCGCACCCTGCAAGGCGCTGCCATCGGCGGTGAAATGCCGGGTGCCTGGGTGTTCGTGGCCGAACACGTGCCGGCCAACCGCTACAGCTTCGGCGTCGGTTCGCTGACCGCCGGCATCACCGGCGGCATCCTGCTGGGTTCGCTGATGGGCATCTTCATCAACAGCGTCTACGCACCGGCTGAAGTGGCGGGCTATGCCTGGCGCATTCCCTTCATCCTGGGCGGCGTGTTCGGATTGGTCTCGGTCTACCTGCGCCGCTATCTGGAAGAGACCCCGGTGTTCCGCGAGCTGGCCGCGCGCCGCAAGGAATCCAATGAACTGCCGCTCAAGACCGTGCTGCGCGAACACCGCGCCGCCAGCGTCCTGACCGCCGGCATGACCTGGTGCCTGTCGGGTGCGGTGGTGGTGGTGATCCTGATGACGCCGTCCTACCTGCAGACCGTACACCACCTGCCGGCCAAGCTGGTGATGCAGGCCAATTGCGCCGGCACCCTGATGCTGACCATCGGCTGCCTGGCCATCGGCTGGCTGTGCGACCGCATCGGTACCCGCGCCAGCATGATCATCGGCTGGGGTGGCCTGGGCCTGTCGACCTGGTGGTTCTACGGCCAGCTGCCGGGTTCGCCCGAGTCGCTGATCTGGGGCTATGCACTGGTGGGCCTGTTCGTGGGCAGCATCTCGCTGACCCCCATCGTCTCTACCCGCGCCTTCCCGCCGGCGGTGCGCTTTACCGGCCTGTCCTTCGCCTACAACATGGCCTATGCCGTCTTCGGCGGACTGACGCCGGTGCTGATCTCGCTGTGGATCAAGGCTGATCCGCAAGGCCCGGCGCTGTACGTGATCGGCCTGTCCATCCTGGGCGTGCTGCTGGCCTTCGTGCCGATGAGCAGCAAGGGCTACAAGGCCTGATCGCGCCCCTCCTGCAAGGCTGACCAAGGCCCGGTGACCGCAAGGCACCGGGCCTTGGTTTTTTGGGCGTCGGCTCGCGTACAATGCCGGCCAACCGGAACTCCACCTCGCCGACGACCATGCCCCTCGCCTTCCTGCCCGCGCGCTTTGCCAGGCGTAGTTGCCTGTGTCTGATCTGGATGCTGCTGGCCGTGCTGCTGGCGGCGTGTTCCCGCCATCCCCTCCCTGCCGAAAAGCTCTCCCAGGACGTCTACATCTGGCAGCGCCAGTGGACCCCGTCACTGCGCACCGCACTCTCCGCTTCCAATGCCCAGGTGGCGCGCTGGCACGTGCTGGCGGCCGAACTGGGGGCCTCCGGCCGCTGGATCGACATCACGCCCGACGCCGAGGCGCTGGCCAATACCGGCCGCCCGCTGCTGATGACGGTGCGCATCAACGGCCAGCTGGCGCGCTTCGATGCGGCCGCGATCCAGGATCATCTGCTCGCACTGCTGGCCGCCTGGCGCCAGCGCGGCCTGCAACCGGCTGCGCTGGAAATCGACTACGACTGCGCCACGGCGCGCCTGCCCGAATACACCGCCTTCCTGCGCAGCCTCAAGGCCCGGATTGCACCGACGGATCTGACCGTGACGGCCTTGCCGACCTGGCTGGCCAGCCCGCAGCTGGCGCCACTACTGGCCGTGGCCGATGCTTCCACGCTGCAGGTCCACGCCGTGCTCGATCCGCGTCTGGGCCTCTTCGACGGCGAGCGCGCCCGCGACTGGATGCGCCAGTACGCCGCGCAGACGCGCCGCCCCTGGCACGTGGCGCTGCCGGCCTATGGCTCGCGCGTGAGCTGGGACAGCCAGGGCCGCATCGCCGCAGTCGAAAGCGAACGTCCGCTCCTGACCGGCGGCCTGGGGCGTGAACTGATGGCTGAACCGCAAGTGATGGCGCGCTTCGTGGCCGAAGTGGAAGCGGCCCCGCCGCCGGGACTGGCCGGGCTGATCTGGTTCCGCCTGCCGACCGGCGATGACCGCCGCGCCTGGAGTCTCTCGACCTGGCTGGCCGTGCTGGAACGCAAGCCGCTCAAGGGCGGCCTGGCGGTGCAACTGGTCGCCGGGCAGGGCAACAACGCGCCCGCCGATATCCGCATCGACAATGCCGGCAATGCCGACGCGCCCTTGCCGCTGCGCGTGCGGGTGAACCTCGCGCCACGGGATGCAGCGTCTTCAGGGAACGTCTGCAGTGGTGACGGCATCAATGGCTACACGCTGGAAAGCGATGCCCGGGGACGCTACCTGCGCCTGGCCCAGGCCGGCCTGCTGCGCGCCGGCAGCAGCCGTACCATCGGCTGGCTGCGTTGTGCCGATGGCACGCCGGCCCCCGAACTCACACTGGAAATGGGATCCTGATGACAAAAATGAAGTGTTCTGCCGCTGCCCCCCGCGCCACGGGCCAGCGCAGCCTGCCCCGCCTGGGCCGCATGACCAAAATCGCCTGCGCCGCCAGCAGCCTGCTGGTGCTGGGTGCGGCCACGGTGGTGGCCTGCGGGCCGGATTTCCCGCTGCAATTGCTGGATGACCGCGCCGGTACCCTCAGCAATACGCCCGCCAATTCCTTCGCCTGGGAAGCCGCGCATCTGGTGACGCCGGCCGACAAGCTGCAAGCCGATGAACGCAGCGGCTACGAACAGGCTGCAGGCCAGCCCGACGATCCGCGCTCGCTGCGCATGATCGAGAAGGGTCAGCTGGAGGGCGCGCAGTGGGCCGCCCTGCAGGCCATGCGCGCCGCGCCCGATGGCGAGTCCGCGTATGCGGCCGGTGCGGCCTTGCCGCCTGCCATTCGTCTCTACACGGCAGGGGCGCAGGACTTCCGCGCCAATGCCCTGACAGCGGCGCGCCAGCGTTTCGAAGCGGTACTGGCACTGCCGCCGCAGCAGGCCAGCGAACGCGCGGTGTGGGCGGCCTTCATGCTGGGTCGTCTGCACGCCATTGAGGGGCGGCGTGCCGAGGCGATTGCCAGTTTCACCAAAGCGCGCACGCTGGCCGTGGGCGGCGCGCCCGATCCGCTGGGACTGGCCGTGGCCAGTTACGGCGAGCAGGCGCGGCTGATGCTGTCGGGGCAGAGCGGTCCCTGCAACTGGTCCGATTTCAATGAAGGGCGGGATTGCGGCGAGACCATCCCGCCGGCCGATTTCAAGCAGGCGATTCGCTTGTATGCAGAGCAGGCGGCACGCGGGTCAACCAACGCGCAGGATTCGCTGACGGCACTGGCCTCATGGAGCCTGGGGCACGCCGACATCAGCGCGGCGCTGATCGATGATCCGGTCGCACAGCGCCTGCTGGTGGCCTATGCGCTGGCGCGCGTGGGCGACATCGCCGAAGGCAGCGGCAACGGCGACAGCTACTACGATCCGTCTGCGCCCAACAGCGGTTCGTCCGGCTATCCCGATGCGGCGCGCAGTGCCAAGGTCAAGCCCAACAGCGTCCTGGTGACCCTGGTCGATGCCCTCAAGCGGCGCGGCCTGGAAAAGATCGAAGGGGCCGACCGCGTGGCCGCGCTGGCCTATCGCACCGGCCGCTACGACCTCGCTGCCACGCTGGCGAACCGGCAGGAGACCGCCTTGTCCTGGTGGGTACGCGCCAAGCTGGCGCTGCGCAAGGGGGACACCGCCGCCGCCGTGCAAGCCTATGCACGTGCCGCCCAGGGCTTCCCGCGCAATGACGCCAGCCTGGACCCATCCAACGCCAACCTGCTCATGGGCGAACAGGGCGTGCTGACGCTCTCGCGCGGGCAGTATGTGGAAGCGCTGGCGCAGTTCCACCAGGCTGCCAGCGACAGCGCGCGCCAGTCACGCGGCGGTTATTACGGCGACTATGCCTACGCCAATGACATGGCTTATGTGGCCGAGCGCGTGCTGACCACCGATGAACTGAAAACCTACGTCGATGCTCATGCCCCAGCCTCGCCCATGCCGGCACCGGAAGCCGTGGCCAAGGCGGTGCAGAAGCAGGGTGGGGGGCCGCAGTCGGTGCGCTGGGTGGCCGTGGGCCTGTCGGCCATCACCGTCGAAGACAACCTGCGCCAGCTGCTGGCGCGGCGCCTGGTGCGCGACGGGCGCGTGGAAGAAGCGCTGCCTTACTTCCCGGACGACCGCGACGAGCGCTTCATCCAAAGCACCTACGATGCCGATGGCCACGAAGTCCCGGCCGGCTGGCGGATGCGCGCCAAGGCGCGCGAGTACGGCCAGGCACTGGACCGCGGGCAGCACGCCTGGCGCGCCAGCAGCCGCGCCCAGGGCTGGTACGAGGCCGCCGTCATTGCGCGCCGCCAGGGCATGGAGATCATGGGCTATGAACAGGGACCGGACTATGCCGTCTACGGCGGCAGTTATCCGGGCGGCGCCGGACGCGGCATGGGCATGTATGGCAACGAGGACAAGCCCCTGCCGGACAACCCGCAAGCCAGAGCCCAGGCCGATCTCCCCGGTCCGCTGGTGACCGACGGCGAGCGCCAGCGCTATGCCGCCACTGAAGCCAAGCCCTACAAGCGTTTCCATTATCGGGATATCGCGGCGGACTACGTCATGAAATCCGCCGATGCCTTGCCCGCGCGCTCGCAAGCCTTCGCGGCGGTGCTGTGCCAAGGGGTGAATTTCGTCTATTACGATCAGCCGCGTGCAGAACAACTCTATCTGCGCTACGTGAAGGAAGGGGCGGCCGTGCCGTTCTCGGCCGACTTCGGCCAGAACTGCGTGGAGCCGGATTTTGCTGCCGCCGCCCGCTTCCCGTACGTACAGGCATGGCGCACCACGCGCCGCTGGGTGGTGCAGCATCGCGCGCTTAGCGCGGCGCTGTTGCTGGCGGCCGTGGCGGGCGCAGGATTCGGCGTGGCGCAATGGCGCCGCCGCCAGCGTGCGGCAAAGACGGTGGCCTGAGTTTCAGTTGACCAGCTCGCGCTTCAATTCGGAGATGAGGGCGGGATGCAGCGAGCCGGCACAGAGAAAAGCCGGCCACTTGCCCTTGACCAGGTCCATCTCGCGCTCATCGCGGCACAGCAGGATCACGGGCACATCGGCCAGCTGTTCCTGCGCCTTGAGGTAATGCGCCAGGCGCAGGCCGCTCATGCCTTCCATGGCCAGCTGGGCCAGCACCACGTCAGGGCGGTCCAGGGCAATGTGCTCGATGGCGTCATTGCCGCTGCTGGCGATCTGGATGTCGATGTCGTTGATGGCCAGCCATTCGGTCAGCGCACGGCTGACTTCCGGCTGGGTGGTGGCGATCAGGGCGGTCTTGTGCATGAGTGGACTCTCGCGAAGTCATGGGGCAAGCTCATCATGCACTGGCAGCAACATGGCTGCCATCGGGTTTTTCCTGAGGCAAGCTGCCGTCCCTGCATGTATGGACAGCGTGATGCAATGCCTGCAGACAAGCTCAGGTATTGACGATCTCCCCGCCATTGGGATGCAGCACCTGCCCGGTCATGTAGGAGGCGCCTTCCGTGGCGAGAAAGACATAGGCCGGTGCCACCTCATCCGGTTGTCCGGGCCGGCCCAGCGGCACGTTCTTGCCGAAGCTGGCCACTTCTTCCTCACTGAAACTGGCGGGAATCAGGGGCGTCCAGATCGGCCCCGGTGCCACTGCATTGACGTGGATGCCGGCCGGGGCCAGCTGCTGCGACAGCGAACGCGTGAAGGCCACGATGGCGCCCTTGGTGGCGGCATAGTCCACCAGATGCTTGCTGCCGCGATACGCGGTCACCGAGGTGGTGTTGATGATGCGCGCGCCCCGCGTGAGGAAGGGCATGGCTTCCTTGACCAGATAGAACATCGAGAAGATGTTGGTGCGGAAGGTGTGCTCCAGCTGCTCGGCCGAGATCTGTTCGATGCTCTGGGCCGGATACTGCTGGGCCGCATTGTTGACCAGCACGTCCAGCCTTCCATAAGCATCCATCACGGACCGCACGGCGCTGCGACAGAACTCCGGTGAACCTACGTCGCCGGGGATCAGGAGGCAGGGTGCATCCAGGGCCTGGATGTCTTTTTGGGTCAGTCGCGCATCCTCTTCCTCATCCAGATAGACGATGGCCAGCTTTGCCCCTTCGCGCGCATACGCCAGCGCCACGGCACGGCCAATGCCGCTGTCACCGCCCGTGATGAGGGCGACCTTGCCTGCCAGCCGCCGTCCGGGTTGGCCGGCCGGTGCGCTGTGCGGGCGCGGGTGCATCTCTTGTTCGCTGCCGGGTTGATGGGTCTGGTGCTGGGGCGGAAGGCCTTCGGGTTTGTGATCGCTCATGCTGTCCTCCTTGTATGGATCACTTATGTTAGAAAGTCCATACGAGCCGGTCTGTAGTCTTGCACCCTGATGTGGGTGCGGTCGCTCACTGACGGCGGTGACGGAGAGGCTGAAGATGAGGTCAATGCCTATCTTGTGCACAGCGCTTCGGTGACGGAGGGGCGGGGCGGTCACACACTGTCAGGCCCATGGCAAGCGATGCAAATGATTTATAGTTGGGGCTGAACCGGCGCAGACCGGTTGCTGCGGACCGCAGCCATCCGTTGTCTACAGAGAGGGAGACATGTCCACACCCCATCCAGCTGGCAAGCAGCTCTGGCGCTTGCGCGAATTCGTGACCGGGTTTGCCGGGCTGCTCGACGCGCGTGCCGACCAGGCTGCGATCCTGCATGGCGGCGGCGCCTTGCTGCGCCAACTGGTGGCCCACGATGACTGGCTGCCCGATGCCTATGCCCAGCCGCACCCCGAGCGCTACCAGCAGTTCCTGCTGCATGCCGATTCGGCGCAGCGCTTCTCGGTGGTGAGCTTTGTATGGGGGCCGGGCCAGCGCACACCCATACATGACCACACGGTCTGGGGGTTGATCGGCGTGCTGCGCGGGGCCGAATACGCGCAATCCTTTGCCTGGCAGGCGCAGCAACTGCAGCCCGTGGGCGAACGCACGCTGCTGCAGGCGGGGCAGGTGGAGGCGGTCTCGCCTGACTCGCCTTCCCTGCACGATGTGCACCAGGTCAGCAATGCGCATGCCGACCTGGTCTCCGTCAGCATCCACGTCTATGGTGCCAACATCGGTGCCGTGCGGCGTTCGGTCTACCATCCCGATGGACGGCGGGTGCCGTTCATCTCCGGTTATTCCAATTCCACCTTGCCCAATATCTGGGACCAGTCCACCGACGCTGCCACACCATGAATCAAGAACACGCTACTGCTTCCCTGCCCGTGAGCTCCTATGCTGAAGTCCGCGCCGCCTTGCTGGCGCGCGAGGAAATTGCCCTGCTCGATGTGCGCGAGGAAGCGCCGCATGCGCAATCCCATCCCTTGTTTGCCGCCAATTTTCCGTTCTCGCATCTGGAGTTGAATGCCTTTGCCCGGCTGCCGCGCCGCGATGTCCGCATCGTCACGCTCGATGATGGCGAAGGCCTGGCGGTCCGCGCCGCCCTGCGCCTGCGTGCGCTCGGCTACACGCGTGTGAGCGTGCTGGCCGGTGGCGTGCGGGGCTGGCACGAAGCGGGGGGCGAGCTGTTCCAGGATGTGAACGTGCCCAGCAAGGCCTTTGGCGAACTGGTCGAATCGAAACGGCATACGCCGTCGCTGGCAGCCGAAGAGGTCAAGGCCCTGCTCGACAGCGGTGAAGATGTGGTGGTGGTCGATGCACGCCGCTTCGACGAATACCAGAACATGAACATCCCCGGTTCCATCAGCGTGCCCGGTGCCGAGCTGGTGCTGCGCCTGCCCACCATTGCGCCCGATCCCAAGACGCGCGTGATCGTCAACTGCGCAGGCCGCACGCGCAGCATCATCGGTACGCAGTCGCTGGTCAATGCAGGCCTGCCCAATCCGGTCCATGCCTTGCGCAATGGCACCATCGGCTGGACGCTGGCGGGCCAGACGCTGGAACACGGGCAGGCACGCCGTTTCCCGGAAACGGTCGAGGCCAGCCAGCGCGAACAGGCGCGGCGGCAGGCGCGCAGCGTGGCCGATCATGCCGGCGTCAAGCGCATCCCGCTGGCACGGCTGGCCGAACTGGCGCAGCCGGACCGCACCGTCTATCGTTTCGATGTACGGACGCCCGAGCAATACCGATCCGGACATCTGCCGGACTTCCTCTCCGCGCCAGGCGGGCAGCTGGTGCAGGAGACCGAGATGAATGCCCCCGTGCGTGGTGCCCGCATCGTGCTGGTGGATGACGATGGCGTACGTGCTGACATGACTGCCTCATGGCTGGCACAGATGGCGTGGGAAGTGTTTGTGGTCGACGGCGTGACGGCGGCCGATTTCACGGTCAGCGGCGACGCCCCGCGCGCGCTGCCGGTGGCGGCACTGCGGCCCGAGCAGCGCATCAGCGCGCAGCAGTTGCAGCGCTGGCTGCAGGCCAATGACGGCACGGTGGTGCTGGATGTGGCCCTGAGCGCGCGCTATGTGGCCGGACATGTTCCGGGGGCGTGGTTCGTGCTGCGCGCGGAGATGGCGGCGGCAGCGCGCCGCTTCCCCTCGGCCACGCGCTTCGTGATCACTTGCGGCAGTGCCTTGCTGGCGCAGTTTGCGGTGCCGGACCTGCAGGCGCTGGTGAGCCAGCCGGTGTTCCTGCTGGAGGGCGGCAACGCAGCCTGGTCACAGGCCGGCCTGCCGCTGGAGAAAGGCGAGACCCATCTGCTGTCGCCGCGCATCGACCGCTATCGCCGTCCCTATGAAGGGACTGACAATGCGGCCAGCGCCATGCAGGCTTATCTCGATTGGGAATTCGGCTTGGTGGAACAATTGGGGAGGGATGGGACGCATGGGTTCTTCGTGATCTGAAGAACGCGTGTCGTCTGGAAGAAATTTGATCGTTCAAGCTTGAAATGAAAAACGGCCCACCGAAGTGGGCCGTGTTCCATATCATCTGTCCTGTGGGGGAGGCTGACGCCCGCGTGTCCACAAGCTCACCGAAAAATGGTAGCACACGTGCCAACGGATAGGAAGATGGAACATGGACAGTACCTTGACGGCATCGCAAATCGACAACATCATCGGCGCGCTTTCAGCCACCCGACTGGCGACTTTCCAGGGCGCGGCGGGCTTCTCCGCCAATACCCATCCCATCGACAAGTACAGCTGGCATGCCTTGATGTCTGCGGCCTTCTTTGCGTCATTGCATGTGTGCGAGGTCACTGTCAGAAATGCCGTGGACAGCGCCCTTTGCAGTACCTATGGGAAGGACTGGCCATGGAATCGCAATTTCGAGCGCAGCCTGCCCAATCCCAAAGGACCGCATTTTCAGCCCCAGTCCGAGTTGATGCGTGCGCGGGGAAAAATGCAGAGCGGTGCCACAGGCAAGGTCATCGCCGAGCTCAGGTTCGCTTTCTGGTGCCATCTGTTCACCGTGCGCTATCAAGGACGTATCTGGGACAGTCAGATCCTGCATTGCTTTCCCAATTTTCCGCATCCGGTTCGGCCCGCACAAGCCCGGCAGGTGATTCACGCGGAACTGGAGCGCTTGCGCAGGTTCCGCAACCGTATCGCTCATCACGAGCCGATTCTGGCCGATCCGCTGGCACATCTGCAGTCGAGCATCCAGTCGCTGCTGCATTGGCGTTGCGCCGATCTCGCGGGTTGGCATGCGCAGTGGGAAACGGTCACTCGCCATTTGCAGTGCAAGCCGTGAACGCGGATCGCGATGCGATACGATGAGACTGTCCGTCTCGTTTGCAAGATAACTTGTCGCTCAACAGCGTCACATTGTTGTCACAGGAATGAAATATGATCCCCGGTCTATCCAAAAATCACGACGCGGGCGAGCACGGTGGAAAGTCATTTCAGTCTGACTCCGGCGACAGGGAGCAAGTTGTTCCAACCGACAGCGGGAGCGCTGGCGGTCCAGGTGCCGGTGGTCCAGTTCGATGAGAACAACGCCACCGTCCTGGAGATCTTCGGCCAGCACAAGGAGCTGGTGAGCCTGCCCGTGGTGGAGCGGCAGCGGCCCATCGGGCTCATCAGCCGCCACATCTTCATGTCCCAGATGTCCAAGCCGTATCACCGCGAGCTCTACGAGCGCAAGAGCTGCATCGCGTTCATGGACAAGGACCC
Source organism: Herbaspirillum huttiense (assembly GCF_004367745.1). Classification (GTDB taxonomy): domain Bacteria; phylum Pseudomonadota; class Gammaproteobacteria; order Burkholderiales; family Burkholderiaceae_D; genus Herbaspirillum; species Herbaspirillum huttiense. The sequence goes on along the minus strand of NZ_CP037993.1, from coordinate 4,267,570 downwards.
CCTCATCGTCGAAGCCGATACCCCCATCGAGACCTTGGGTGCGCTGGCCGTGGCCTCGGGCGACAAGACCCTGGCCGATGGCTTCATCATCGTCGAGCAGGGCCAGCTGGCCGGGCTCGGTGCGGGCCTGGCGCTCATGCGCGAACTGGTGGCGATGCAGGAAGAGAAGAACCGCCAGGTCATGCAAAGCATCGACTACGCCAGCGTGATCCAGCGCGCCATGCTGAGCGCCTCGCGCGCGGCCATGACCGAGGCGCTGGCCAATGCCTGCCTGGTGTGGGAACCGCGCGACGTGGTCGGCGGCGACTTCTATCATTTCGAACCGCATCCCGGCGGCTGGTTTGCTGCGGTGGCGGACTGCACCGGCCATGGTGTGCCGGGCGCCTTCCTGACGCTGATCGCTTCGTCGTCGCTGAAGCAGGCGCTGGAACTGCACGGCCCGCACGATCCGGCGCGTCTCATGCGTGAAGTCAACCGCAGCATGAAACGCGTGCTGGGACAGCACGGCCAGTCCGGCAAGCCCTCCGAATCGGACGATGGCATGGATGCCTGCTTCTTCTGGTTCGACAGCGCCACCCGCACCCTCACCAGCAGCAGCGCCAAGATGCCGCTGTTCCTGCTGGTGGCCGATGGCACCGAGGTGCTGACCATCGAAGGCAAGCGCGTCGGCCTGGGCTACGTCGATACGCCCGACGACATGCAGTGGTACAACCACAGCCAGCACCTGGCGCCGGGATCCATGATCTTCGTCTGCACCGATGGCGTGATCGACCAGATCGGTGGCCCCAAGCACATCGCCTTCGGCAAGCAGCGCCTGCGCCGTACCCTGCTGGAACACGGCAGCCTGGCCATGCCGGCACTGGGCCGCGTGGTGATGGACATCCACGGGCATTACCAGGGCACGCAGCGGCGGCGCGATGACATCTGCTTCTTCGGCGTCCGCCTGGATGCCGCGCAGCCAGGCTCTCAACAAGACTCTCAACACGGAACACACGCATGAACGGTATCCAGCAGGAGTGGGCGGAGTTCCACAGCTATGTCGCACGGCGCGACATCGTCTTCTACTACGTCGGCTATTTTTCCCAGACCATCATCGCCGCCATGGCCGAGGCCGTGAAGCTGCGCGCCGAGCATACCGGCGCGCTGGCGCAGACCCGGCGCAAATTGTTCTCTTCCTTCATCGAGATGGCGCAGAACATCGTGCACTACTCGGCAGATCTGCATGAGAAGGAAGGAAAAGTCACAGAGCCGCCAATGCGCCACGGGGCGGTCTACATCACCCAGACCGATGGCCGCTACTTCCTGCATTGCGCCAATCCGGTCGATGCCGAGATGGCCGACAAGCTGCGCGAGAAGCTGGAACACCTGCGCTCGCTGACCAATGAAGAAATCAAGGCTGCCTACAAGGAAATGCTGCGCGCCGAAACACCGGCCGACAGCAAGGGGGCGGGCCTGGGTTTCCTGACGGTGGCGCGCGATGCCAGTGCACCGCTGGATTTCGAATTCTCCCAGCCCGCCGCCGATGGCGCGCAGACCTTCTATCTCCGGGCCACCATCTGAGGGCCCGCTGCCTCTGACACACGACACCATGGACAATTTATTCATCGCCGCCAGCGCCAGCTCTCCCGAAGTGGACTTCCGCTTCGACCAGCGCACGCTTTCGCTGAAGGGCGAATCCTATCCCGAGAATGCCGCCCAGTTCTGGGGCGAGATCATCACCACCTTGCGCCGCTTCCTGGCCGATGATGAGCAGGGCAGCACCATCACCGTCAACGTGGCGCTGGCCTACTTCAACAGCTCCAGCACCAAGATGCTGTTCTCGCTCTTCGATGCCCTCAACGAGAAGGCCGAGAGCGGCACCGAAGTGGTCCTCAACTGGTACCACGACGAGGAAGACGACACCATCTTCGAATTCGGCCAGGAGTTGCAGGAAGATTTCGCCGCGCTGGTCTTCCACGATCACGCGGTCCAGAGCTGATGGACGGCGGCGACCTTTTCGCGGCCGAAGCCGAAGCCCTGCACCGCGCCAATGCGGTGCTGGCCGATCCTGCCAGCGACCCGGCCAGCCATCGTGCAGCGCTGGAAGAACTGGTGCAGCACTATGGCCAGCTGATGCGACAGAGCCGCCGCCTGATCTCGCGCAGCGACCGCACCGAGCGCGAACTGAACCTGCTCAATGCGCGCCTGAAGCAACTGAGCGATGAGCTCGATTACAAGGCGCGCCATGACAATCTCACCGGCGCGCTCAATCGCGGCGCTGTGTTCGAGCAGGCGCACCAGATCCTGCAGCAATCTCCGATGTCGCTGGTCGTGCTGGATATCGATTTCTTCAAGCGCATCAACGATGAATTCGGCCATCCGGCCGGTGACGCGGTGATCCGCGAACTGGTTGCCCGCCTGCGCACCACGCTGGCAGGCAATGGCGTCATCGGGCGCGTCGGCGGTGAAGAGTTCACCATCCTGCTGTCCGGCGTGGCGCTGGAGCAGGCCGTGATCCTGGCCGGACGGATCCGCCAGGCGATTGCCGGTGACCGTTTCCAGTGCCTGCCGGCGCGGCCGGTCACCTCCAGTTTCGGCGTGGCCTGGGCCGCCGCCGGCAGCGATTTCGAGGAAGCCTACGCGCGCGCCGACCAGGCCTTGTATCAGGCCAAGCGCGGCGGACGCAATCGGGTGGAGTCAGAGGAATCGGTCACCGGCTGAGCTCCGGTGACCGTGATGGAGCAGGGGCAGGGCAAGTGGGCGGCATCGGCCGCCCCGTCAGTTTTCTTCATTCAGTAGCGCGTCATCGCCGCTACCAGCGCGGCCAGCGAGCCCGCGTTCATCTTGCGCATGACCTGCTGGCGATGGGCCTTCACGGTCCGTTCCGAGGTCCCCAGTTCGGCGGCGATCTGCTTGTTCAGCCGTCCTTTCACCAGACGTTCCAGCACTTCGCGTTCGCGCCGGGTCAGGGTCTTGAGCCGCTGGTGATGCTCCTGCCGCTGCTGCATCTGCGGGCCCGATTCATCGAAAGGCATCAGCGCCCCGCGGAAGGCTTCCACCAGCTGCTGGCGCACCATCGGCTGGGTGCCGGCATCGCCGGCCGGACCGCTCATGAGGCGCTGGCCGGGGTCGTGCGGGCCGTAGCGCTTGTCCTCCGGGGAGGCGGCCGGCGGTGCGCCGGTGATGACGATCAGCGGCCGGCCCAGTTCACGTTCATCCAGCAGCGAGCGCAGACGTGGCGCGTCGAGGTTCTGCATGTGGACTTCCAGAACCAGTCCGCCGCGCGCGGTACCGGTGGTGTGCTGCAGGAACTGGTCGGCCGAGGGGTGATGGGCGACATGGAATCCGGCGGCTTCCAGCAGCCGGACCAGCGGTCCGCCGTGAGAATCTTCACCACCGACGATATGAGCGAGATGTGCAGTTGTCATGTTTTTCTTCCTTGACCGATAGGGACGCATCGAACGGGTTCAATGGGCTTCACCGCTCCCTTGCCGGGGAAACTGTTGCAGTTGACAAGGACATGCGGGAAGAAAAACGCAGTTTTACCGGGATGTCGAAAATAGTCGACGAAGCTTGAAATTCAGGCCGGTAAGTTCAAATTTATTCGGAAATTTCCTCGTTATTTTTCGAGATCGCGTTGCGGCGCAGCGACCGCTGGGGACGGGCGGTCGGCACACCGGCCGGATCGCGATCAGGACGGCGGTCATTTCTCTCCCGCCTTGCGGCTGGATGCGCATCTCCAGCGCCAACGCCGGTAGCCGGCTCAGGGCCGGCTGTGTTGTTCGGACGGTGCTGCAGCGGGGATCAGGACGCTGAGGACTGCAAGGCAGCGTCCTCGACGGGGGTGGCGCAATACACCTGCGCCCGGCCGTGCGCTTTGGCCTGATACAGGTTCTGGTCGGCCAGGGCGATCAGCGCAGCCGGCGTGCTGCTGTGACCGGGTACCTCGACCGAGGCCACGCCGATGCTGAGCGTGACGAATTCGCTGGCTTCGGAGCGGGCATGCGGCAGGTGCAGGCGGGCCACGGCGTCGCAGACGTCGCGTGCCAGTTTCAAGGCCTGCTCGCGCCCTGCCATGGGCAGGATGCAGGCAAATTCCTCGCCGCCGTAGCGCGCCACGCAATCATAGCTGCGGTGGAAGTTGCTGCGGATGGCGTGCGCCACTTCGGCCAGGCAGTGGTCGCCGGCCTGGTGGCCGTAGTGGTCGTTGTACTTCTTGAAGTAGTCGATATCGATCATCAGCAGCGACATGGCCTGGCCGGAGCGCTTGCACAGCTCCCATTTCTCGGCCAGCTCGCTGTCGAACTTGCGGCGGTTGAACAGGCCGGTGAGCGAATCGGTGACGGCGATGTTGCGGTAGAAATCGGATTGCAGTTTCAGCGTCAGGTGCGTCAGCACGCGCGCCTTGAGCACCGTACCGTTGATCGGTTTGCTGATGAAATCCACGCCGCCCGCATCGAAGCCCTTGACCTCGTCTTCCTCGCTCTGCAAACCGGTCAGGAAGATTACCGGAATGCCCAGCGTGGCGGTGTTCTGCTTGAGCCGTTCGCAGGTCTCGTAGCCGTTCAGGCCGGGCATGTTCACATCCATCAGGATCAGGTCCGGCACCACCTTTTCGCACAGATCGATGGCCTGCAGGCCGCTGGTGGCCATGAAGATCTCGTAGTCGCCCTTGAGCAGGGCATTGGCGAGACGGATGTTGATGGGCTGGTCATCGCACAGCAGTACGCGCGGACGGCTGCCGCGCAGGGATGAGAGTTCTTCCAGGATGCGTTTCAACGAGGTTCTCCGAAATGGTCATCGAGATGGGCCAACGCCGCCGGGAAGTCGAGTTTCTCGATCAGTTCCCACAACTGCTGGTAGCGCGTCTGCTGCATCAGCCCATGGCGCTTGCCGATGGCTTCGGCCAGGTCCAGCGCTTCGAGGTTGCTCGACAATAGCAAGGCCCGCAGCGCCTGCCTATCAGGAAAATCGGAAGCCTCTGCTGTCGCTGTCGCCGGCTCCGCGCCGGCCTGCGGCGCAGCCGGTCCCGGTGAGCCGGAAACCCCCTGCAGCGCCTGCATCGCCAGTTGCTGCAAGACCACACCCGCATCGCGCCGCACCGCGACCAGTTCTTCGCGCCAGGCAGTAAAAAGGCGATCGGACGGCACACCTTCGCCAGCGCGGCACACGCGCTCGATCCCGGCGAAATAAGCAGCCAGGCCGCTGGCCCCGATGGTGGCGCACAAGCCCTTGATCGCATGGGCGGCCTGCTCGATGCCGCCCGGCGAAGCCTGCGCCAGCGCCGCGTCGTAGTCCGCGAAGAGGCACTCCAGTTCCGGCCCGGCGGCATCCAGCGTGGTGCGATAGACGTCGCTGGCCTGACGGTAGCGGCGCATCAGGTCAGCGTAGACGTCGACCTGCTGGCGGTCGGCGGGCTGTACGTCCACGCGCGTGGCCTCGGCGGGCAGCGTCTCTTGCGCAGCGATGCTGCGGTCATGCTGGAGATGCGACAGCAGTGTCGGCACCAGCGTACTTACGTCGATGGGCTTGGCGATGTGACCAGCCATGCCGGCTGCAATACAACGGCGGCGGTCTTCCGGCGAGGCATTGGCGGTCATGGCCAGGATCGGGATGTGGCGCAGGTCCTGCTGGCGGCGGATGCGACGGGTGGCTTCGATACCGTCGATGCCGGGCATCTGCAGATCCATCAGGATCAGGTCGTAGTGGCGCTCGGGATCGCAGGCCATGGCCACGCCGGTGCTGCCATTCTCGGCGCAGCTGATGTGCGCGCCATACAGGGACAGCAGGCCGGTGGCGACCTGGCGATTGACGGCATTGTCTTCCACCAGCAGGATCTGCACCCCTTCCAGTTCGCGCGCGGTCTCGCCGGCGGGCGCATGCTCGGTCTGCGTGTGCTCGTCCGCTGCACGCGCCTGCGACAGCGGCGTGGCGTCCTCGATCTCCATGGGCAGGTCGAACCAGAAGCGGCTGCCGCGTCCCGGTTCGCTGCTCACCTGCAACTGGCCGCCCATGAGCTGCACCAGATGGCGGCTGATGGCCAGCCCCAGCCCGGTACCGCCATAGCGGCGGGTGGTGGAGGCTTCGGCCTGGGTGAAAGCATCGAAGATGTCCTTCAGACGTTCCGGAGCAATGCCGATGCCGGTGTCGCTGACCTCCACCCGCAGCATCACTTGCCGGGTGTTGTCCGCCGCCAGCCGCCGCAGTGCCACGTCGATGCGGCCCAGGTGCGTGAACTTGAGCGCATTGCTGATCAGGTTCACCAGCACTTGCTGCAATCGATAGACATCGCCCACCACGCGCTGCGGCAGGTCGCCATCCAGTTCGATGTGCAGGCTCACGCCCTCCTGCGGCGGGTTGCCGGCCAGAATTGCGGTCAGGTCGTGGCGGAAATGCTCCAGCGAAAACGCCTGCAAATCCAATTGCACCTGCTGGGCATCCATCTTCGAGAAATCCAGCAGGTCATTGAGCAGGTTGAGCAGCGACTTGGCCGAGATCTCGGCCTTGTTCAGGTAGTCGCGCTGGGCTGGCTGCGGTTGCGTTCTCTGCAGCAGCTGGATCATGCCCAGTACGCCATTCATGGGGGTACGGATCTCGTGGCTGACGCTGGCCAGGAACAGACTCTTGGCGGAGTTGGCCTGTTCGGCTTTCAGACGGGCCTCGACCAGGTTGTTTTCGAATTCGATGCGCTGGGTGATGTCCAGGTTGATGCCGATCACGCGCACCGGCGCGCCCATGCCGTTGCGGTCGACGTGGGCACGTGCCTGCACGAAGCGGATGCTGCCGTCGGCGCGCACCACGCGAAACACCGGTTCGAACTCCCCGGTGCCGGCCAGCGCCGCCTGCAGGGCCGATTCCACATAGCCGACATCGTCGGGATGCACGCGCCTGCGCCAGCCCTCATAGGTGGTCACCTGCCCGCTGCGGCCATCGCTGATGCCGTAGATCTCGGCGATCTGGCGGTTGAATTCAAAGGTGTCGCCGGTGCGGTCCCAGACCCACACGCCCAGCTTGGCCACTTCGGCGGCCAGCATCAGCTGGTCGCGGGCGGCTGCCAGTTCGGCTTCCTGCTGGCGCTGCAGGCTCATGTCCACGGCGATGTAGAGGTCCCCGATGTGGCGCTGGCGGTGATCCAGCATGGAGGTCTGCTGACGCGTGACCGGCAGCGTCACGCCATCCTTGCGGCGGTAGCGCAGGTCGCTCACGGCCTTCTCGTCCAGTATCGCCTGGGCGCGGATGGCGGGATTGTTGAGGCGGCCCGAGAAGGCTTCCTCCTTCATCTGCCCGATCACGTCCTCGGCGCGATAGCCCAGCATGCGTTCGGCCCCGCGATTGAAGAGCGTGATCACGCCGTCCGGTGCCGTGGCGATGATGGCTACGCCGGTGGCCGAACTGAGCACGTTGTTGAGCAGGGCGTTGGACTGCTGCACCTGGTCCAGCAGCGACTGGTTCTGGGCCAGTGCCTCGCTGAGCTGGTTGCGGTTGTGGGTGATCTCGGTGACGTCGTGCGCCACGACATAGAAGCCGTTGACTTCGCCTTGTTCGTTGACGTCGGGGATGTAGGTGGTGAGGACATGCTTGTAGCCGTTGACGGCATCGGTGAAGGTGCGCTCGAAGGTTTGCTTCTCTCCGGCCAGCACCGCGTCGATATGGGGCAGTGCGCTTTCATACAGTTCCGTCCCGACCAGATCCAGCATGTACATGCCGGTGATTTCCCCATGCTCACGCCCGAAGACACGCTCGTAGGACGCATTGGCGAAGCGGTTGATGAGATGCTTGTCCCAGTAACCGACCAGCGAGGGCATGACGTTGAGCACGGTCTGCAGCATGGTCTTGGCCTGGTGCAGCGCATGGGTGCGCTGCTGCACGGTCAGTTCCAGTTCCTCGTTGATGCGGTGCAACTGGCGTTCGATGCGCTTCTCGCGGGTGACGTCGCGCAGCATGAAGGCCTTGCCGATCTGCCGGCCTGCACCATCGCGCAGCGGGAACATCAGGGCCGAGGCGTAGCGTATCGACTCGCCCTGCAAGCTGATCACATGCGCCTCCTCCTGCTGGCCGGTGCCGGGACCGAAGCCTGGGGAAGTGGAGCGTGTACTGCCCTGCTGGTCCAGCTCGCGCAGCGCTGCGTGGGTGGAGAGGGCCGTGCCCAGTGCGCGTCCTTCGGGCAGGCCCAGGGTGTCGCTGGCCCCCCGGTTCCAGGAAGTGATCAGTCCCCGGGCATCGGTGGTGACGATGGCGTCGGGCGAGCTGTCCACCACGGCAGCCAGCAGGGCACGGGCTTCCTGCAGCTTGCGTTCACGGGTGGAGAAAACCTGATAGGCCAGCGCGCTGGCCAGGATCAACATGGCCAGCGTAATGCAGGAAAGCAGCGTGGCACGATCACTGATGAACTGGTGAGCCTGCGCGTATTCGGGGGCGGCCCGGATGCTCAGTTTCCAGGCCCGGCCGTAGAGGGGCAAGGCCGTTTCCAGACTGACGGCATCCTCGATCTGGTCAAAGCCGCCGCTGCGGAACAGTTCGACGGCCGTGGTATTGCTGGCAACGTCCTCCACCAGGATTTCCAGCGAATGCATGTTCCAGCGCCGGCTCAGTTCCGAGAGGATGTCGTGCACCGACAGCGGCGCGTAAGCCCAGCCGAGGATCCTTTCCTGGCGCTGCTCCATGGTCGGCGGCGTGACCGAGCCGGCATAGATGGGCAGCAGGAACAGATAGGCATTGGCCGTCCGCCCTTCTTTCTGCACCAGCCTGATCGGTGTGGTCAGTTCCGCGCGGCCGGTCAGCATGGCGTGATCGGCGGCCGAGCGGCGTTCCGGCGACGAGGCGATGTCCAGGCCCAGGGCCGGCCTGTTGGGGGCGAGGGGCTCGATGTATTCGATCACGTAGCGGTCGCCGGGGTTGTCGGCGAGCTGGGTGATGCCGGAAAACAGCAGGCGGTCTTCGCGCATCTTCTTCTCGTAGGCGGGCAGCGCGGCGAGCGGAACGTGGCGGATGAAGCCGAAACCGCCGGCCCAGGGAAATTCCTGCGCCAGATCGCGGCTGTCCATGTAGCGCAACAGTTTTTCGCGGCTCAGGTCGTTCGCACCGATGGCCAGGATGGCCCCCCGGGTGCCGCGCAGGCCGTGTTCGTAACGGCGCAGCAGGGATTCGATGTCGTCGCGGATCCAGCGGCTGTCCAGCGCCAGGCTGTCGCGCACCTCCTTCTGGTTCAGGCGCGCCAGGCCGGCCACGCCGGCCAGCAAGAGGCTGAAGGCGATCAGCAGGAACAGGCAGGTATTTCGGGTGATTCTGGTCATGGTGTCATTTTTTATGGTGGAACAGCATCGCGTCCCCCAACGCGAACGGGCGCAACGCGCCCGGTCATGCTGATTGCACCAGCCCTGAGGCGGGCGGGCAATCGGGAAATTCCCGGGTACGCTTGCCGGCTGACAAGCTTTCCGTCAGGCCTTGTGCATGCCGACAAGCACCGGTTGCATCAGTGCAACACGATCCTGGCCTTCAGCGGCATCTCATCGATCTGCTCAAAGCGCCGCAGGCGTGCCAGGATGGCTTCGTCCAGCACGTGTTCCTTGTTCAGCAGCAGCACGCCGGACTTGGTGCGCAGGTCCTCGGCCAGCTTCATGCCGACCCGCAGCTCGGCCGGGGACAGCAGGCGCGTCTGCTGTTCCAGCGCCATGCGCTGCTCTTCCATCATGGCGATGAAGGTGTTGACCACCACCGGGTCATAGCGATGGCCGGCATGCGTGCGCAGCATGGACAGCGCTTTCTCGGGACTCACGTTGTGGCTGGTGATGCCGCCATTGCACAGACCCTCGAAGTCGCGCACCACGGCCAGGATGCGCGAGCCCAGCGGGATGGCGTCGCCTGACAGGCTTTCCGGCACGCCCCGGCCGTCATAGCGCTCGTGCTGGTGGCGGATGATCTCGCCGGTCTCGGCCAGGGTCGGGATGGGGGTCAGCAGCATCTGGCCTTTCACCGGATGCCACAGGAAGCGTTGCAGCTCGTCGCTGCTCATTTTTTCGATGGGCTTCTTCACCAGTTCATCGGACAAGTCCAGCTTGCCGATGCCGTGTAGCATGCCGGCCATCATCATCTCCTTGGCGTGATGGCTGTTCATGCCCATGCGCAGCCCCAGCTGTTCGCACCAGCGTGCGATGCGGGCGGACTGGCCGTTGGCCAGGCCGGCGCGCAGTTCACTGATGTCGGAGAACACGTGCAGCATGGAGAGGAAGGCCTTCTGTTCCTCTTCCTGGGCGTTCTCCAGGAACAGCACGGTCTGGCGCAATTCTTCCGTACGCGCCTGCACCTGGCGTTCCAGCTGGCGATTGAAATCGGCCAGTTGCAGGTTCTGTTCGCGCACCTTGCGTTCCAGCGCCATCTTCTGCTTGCGCAACTGCTGTTCCTCCAGCGCGTGGGTCACGACCATGAGCAGCTCGCGGTCTTCCCAAGGTTTGGAGAGGTAATGGTGGATGCCGCCATCGTTGATGGCCGAGATGGTGCTGCCGATCTCGGAATAGCCGGTCAGCAGGATGCGCATGGTGGCCGGCCATTGCTGCTTGACCTGGGCCAGGAACTGGGCGCCGTTCATGCCGGGCATGCGCATGTCGGAAATGACCAGGTCGACATCGGCGCTGGCCAGGATGTCGAGCCCGGCTTCGGCGCTGGTGGCCGTCAGCAGGCGATAGCCCTGGGGCCGGAAGGTACGTTTCAGGGCCGACAGGATGCTCTGTTCATCATCGACCAGCAGCACGCAGGGCGGCGGCAGGGCGAACGGGTCGGCTTGTTGCAGGGTCTGGAGTTCCTGGCTCTGGATGGCGGTCATGATGCGTCTCCTGTTTCGCCCGAGGCCTTGCTCGGCGGCTGGGCGCTGGCGGGATCGATGGGCAATTCGATCCGGAAGGTGGTGCCTTTGCCCGGTGCACTGCTGACATGAATATCGCCGCCATGCTTCTTGATGATGCCGTAGGACAGCGACAGCCCAAGCCCGGTCCCGCTGCCGACCGGCTTGGTGGTGAAGAAAGGTTCGAAGATGCGGTTGATGTGTTCCGGCGCGATGCCGTGCCCGGTATCGCTGATGCAGACGGCGACGCGCTGGTCGCAGCGTTCGGTGCGGATGGTCACGCTGCCGCGCTCCTGGATGGCCTGGGCGGCATTGACCAGCAGGTTCATGAAGACCTGGTTCAGTTCCGAGGCCAGGCACTTGATCATGGGCAGCTCGCCGTATTGCTTGATGATGGTGACCTTGTATTTCAGCTCGTTGTTGGCGATGTTGAGCGTGCTGTCCAGGCCACGATGCAGGTCGGCCATCTGCCAGTTGCTTTCGCCGGTGCGCGAGAAATCCTTCAGCGACTGCACGATGTTCTTGACGCGTTGCAGACCCTCGTTGGATTCGGCCAGCAGCTCGGTCACGTCTTCGCTGAGGAATTGCAGGTCGGCGCGCTCCTCGAAGGCCTGCACCTCCGACTGCGCCACGCTGGAGGGCAGGCTGCCGTTGGTGACGCACTGGTACAGCTTGATGCCTTCGAGCAGCGTGGCCACGTAGTTGCCCAGGGTGTTGAGGTTGGCGTTGACGAAGCCGATCGGATTGTTGATCTCGTGCGCCACCCCGGCGGCCAGCTGGCCGATGGAGGCCAGCTTCTCGGACTGCATCAACTGGGCCTGGGCCATCTTGAGCTGTTCGATCAGGGCGCGCTGTTCCTCGGCCTGGCGCTGCAGGGTGTCTTCCATCTGCTTGCGGCCGGTGATGTCGGTCATCAGGCCGATGACTTCCAGCGGCGTGCCCTCGGCATCGCGGATCAGGCGCAGGGTGTCGTGCATCCACAGGTAGCTGCCGTCGTGGGTGCGGAAACGGTATTCGTAGATCTTCTGGTCTTCCACGAACAGCATGGCCAGGCTGGAGAAGATCGCGGCCGTGTCGTCGGGGTGGATGTGGTTGAACCAGAAGTTCGGGTCGTCCAGCATTTCCCAAGGCTCGTAGCCCAGCACGCGGGAGGCGTTTTCGCTCACGAAGGTGAGCTGGAAATCGCCCGAGGGCACGCTGCTGTAGATGATGGCGGGGGTGTTGCCGATGATGTGGCGATACCGTGCGTTGGCCTTGACCAGCGCCCGGGTGTCGGGCGCGTCATCGGCATGGGTGCGTTGGCTGGCGCACTCGTTGGCCATCAATGCTTCGCTGTGTCCCATGTTCGCCTCCTCAGCGATGGCTCCGGATCAGGGGCTGGAGCCGCGCCCTCCAGGTCAGGCAGCGCGGGGCAGGGCCACACGCTTGTTGTCGTGCGTGGGCAAGGCCGCGGCCGTAGCTGCCATGCCGTCCAGGTTGAACACGCTGATGGCCTGGATCATCTGCTGCGTCGACTCCTCCAGGCTGCCGGCGGCGGCCGCTGCTTCTTCCACCAGCGCTGCATTGCGCTGGGTCACTTCATCCATCAGGACCACGGCTTCGTTGACCTGCTGGATGCCGGTCTGCTGTTCGCCCGAGGCGGCGGTGATCTCGGCCACGGCGGTAGCGGCCTGCGTCACCGAGCGCATGATGCCGCCCATGGTGTCGCGCATGTCACCGGCCAGCTTCACGCCGGTACCAACCCGCTGCGAGGATTCGTCGATGAGCAGTTTGATTTCCTTGGTGGCCTGGGCCGAGCGTTGTGCCAGGTTGCGCACTTCACCGGCGACCACGGCAAAGCCGCGTCCCTGTTCTCCGGCGCGCGCTGCTTCCACCGCCGCATTCAAGGCCAGGATATTGGTCTGGAAGGCAATGCCGTCGATCAGTCCGGTGATCTGCTTGATCTGCTCGGCGCTCTTGTGGATGGCATCCATGGTGTCGTTGATGTGGTGGATGGAGGCTTCGCCATCGCGCGTGGTGGCCAGCGCTTCTTCCACCAGGCGGTTGGCCTGGCGCGCGTTCTCGCTGTTCTGGGTCACGGTGGAGGCCAGCTCTTCCATGCTGGCAGCGGTTTCTTCGAGGCTGCTGGCCTGTGATTCGGTGCGGGAGGACAGGTCCATGTTGCCGCGAGCGATCTCGCCGGTGGCCTGGGCAATGTGCATGCTGCTGCGGCGCACGTCGCCCACCGATGCCACCAGGTTGACCCGCATCTGTTCCATGGCCTGCAGCAGGGCACCCATTTCATCGCGGCGCGCCTGCAGATCTGCGGCCGACAGATCGCCGCCCGCGACCCGGCGCGCCTGCGCCACGGCACGCCGCAAGGGGGTGAAGATGCGCGTAGCCAGGGTCATGCGCAGGAGCGCCAGGCTGCCCAGGGCGACGCCGGTAGCGGCCAGGGTCGGCAGGCTGCTGGCGTGTTCGGCACACTGCCCGTTGAGGAAAGCCAGCGCACAGATGCCGGCGGCCGCCGTGCCCAGGCCCAGATCCAATCGGGTCTTCAGCGATACCTGCGAGACCTGGCGCAACTTGCCGCGCAGGCCGGTCGGCACCACTTCTCCGCGATGCACGGCGATGCGGGCGCTTTCCTTCTTGAGTTCCTTGTAGGCCTGCTCGGCGGCGGTGATCTCGGCGCGCGTGGGCTTGGTGCGTACCGACATGTAGCCGGTGCATTTGCCGCGCTCCCAGATCGGCGTGACGTTGGCCTTGACCCAGTAGAAGTCGCCGTTCTTGCAGCGGTTCTTGACCAGTCCGGTCCAGGGCAGGCCGGCCTTGAGGGTGCTCCACAGGTCGGCGAAGGCCAGCTCGGGCATGTCGGGATGGCGCACGATGTTCTGCGGCGCACCGATCAGCTCTTCTTCCGTGAAGCCGCTGATGTGGATGAAGGTCGGGTTGACGTAGGTGATGCGCCCCTTGATATCGGTCTTGGAGACGATGGAGGCATAAGCTTCGATCTCACGCTCTTGTTGGGTGACGGGCAGGTTGAGGCGCATGATCGATTCCTGAAAAATTGATTGGTGGAATCATTAAAGCATAAATTCATTGAAATCGCTAAAAAAATGATTCTTTGTGGGAATAAACGGTAAATTCGTTGCTTGGACCACACTGTATTGTCAAGACGAAAAGCCCTTCTGCGCGCCGGTGATTGATGTATTTTGTCTTTGATTTATAAAGAAAAATTGAGATTCATAGCCCCTGCGCGGAGCTCTTTTCTCAAGCGTTGCAAAGACGCTTAATCAATTCATAAAATGATTAAATTGATTTAATCGGTTAATCGCGGTCTAATGATGAGCATCAGACAGAAATTCCGGGGCAAACTGGCCGCGAAGCGAGCGGCAGCACAAGGGGGCGATGTGAGCAACAAGAACAAGGTGGTGGTCCTGACCGTCATTGCCACCATCGTGGCGGCCACAATGCCGGTGATCGGCATGCTGTGGCTGTCGCGCCAGGCGGTGATCGATTCCGAGCACGAGCGCCTGACGCGCTATGCCGAGTCGGTCGTGGATCGCGCCGAAGCCACTTTCCAGAACACCCAGCGGGCGCTGAAGTCGATGTCGCCCCTGCTGCTGTTTCCCTGCTCGGATGAGCACATCGCGCAGATGCGGCTGATCGCCGTCAGTTCCGGTGCCATCGAGGAAATGGGCTACTACGAATACGGCCAGCTCAAGTGCACCTCCTGGGATCGCCGCGCGCAGGCGCTGCGCCGTCCGCAGCCGGAGGCGGTGTTCACCACGGCGGACGGCGTCGGCGTGGCGCTGGAACAGGCTTCCTACATCAGCGATGGGCCCAGCATGATGTCCATCCAGTACGGTGCCCATGCGGCGCTGGTGCATCGCGAACGCTTTGTCGACGTGGTGCTGGAAGATGGCGTGCATGTGGTGCTGGCACGCAACGGTTTCGGGCTGGTCGCGCAGTACGGCATGCCCATCGCCAGCGGCATGGCCGGTCGCGCCTTGCGCGGCGTGGGCAACCAGGATTTCGATGGGTTCTTTGTCTCCACCGTCAGCCGCGACGGCTGGACCGCCGCCGCCATCATTGACGGCCAGCATGTGGTGGAGACCATGACCGGCGAGCAGCGCTGGTTCCTGCCGGTGGGCGTGCTGCTCGCGCTGGGACTGGTGATTCTGGTGCTGCGGGTATCGCAGGCGCGCTTGTCGCCGCTGGCGGATTTGCAACTGGCGGTGCGCAAGAAGGAATTCATCGTGTTCTACCAGCCGATCATCGAGCTGGCCAGCGGCCGCTGCATCGGTGCCGAGGCGCTGATCCGCTGGCGGCGGCCGGATGGCAGCATCGTGCGGCCCGACCTGTTCGTGCCGCTGGCCGAGGAGAGCGGACTGATCCTGCCCATGACCGATCAGGTCATCGCGGCTGTGGTGGAAGAACTGGGCGATACCCTGCGCGCCGACCGGGCCCTGCACGTGGCGGTCAACGTCGCTGCCCACGATATCAAGACCGGCCGCATCATCGACGTGGTCAGCCAGACGCTGGCGGGGACCGATATCCGCACCGAGCAGTTGTGGATGGAAGCCACCGAACGCGGCTGCATGGACATTGCCTCGGCCCGCGTGACGCTGGCACGCGCGCGCGAGCTGGGGCATTCGATGGCGCTCGATGACTTCGGGACCGGCTATTCCAACCTGCAATACCTGCAGGGCCTGCCCATGGACGCGCTCAAGATCGACAAGTCCTTCGTCAGCACCATCGGCACGGGCGCAGCCACCAGCGCCGTGATCGATCACATCATCGCCATGGCCAAGAGCCTGAATCTGTTCATCGTCGCCGAAGGCGTGGAAACCCTGGAGCAGGCCGCCTATCTCGGCCAGCACGGAGTCGACTTCGCCCAGGGCTGGCTGTTCGCCAAGCCCTTGCCGGCAGGCGAGTTCATTGATTTCTACCGGGCCACGCTGGCCGATTACGGTACCGGGCCGGAGAGCATTCGCAGCGACCGCACGGACCGTGCATCCACCCCCTTGAATGCCTGAGCGCCACAGGGTGAATTTTCCGGCCTGATCCGTGCCGGGCCGTGCTCAGTTCAGCATGGCCCTGCTGCAGCGGCTCGCACGCGCAAGGCCAGCGCCAGTGCCTGATCCATCCCCGCCATATGGCGTACCAGCATGGCCGGGATCATGCCCATGACGATATCGGCCAGCGGCGCGTTGCCATCGTCCAGATAAGGCCGCAGCCGGTGCAGCAGCGCCAGCAGTTCCGCATGGTCGCGGCGATGGGCACGCAGATCGCTGTAGCCCATCTCATCCATCATCTTTTCTTCTTCCCGGAATCCTGCCTCGATCTGCGCCACCAGGGCTGCATAAGCGCTGGCAAAACCGGCCGGCGGCACGATCGCCAGCGCGGCCACGCTCTCCAGTACCTCACGGTGCTCGGCATCCATCTCCGCCAGCAGGGCCGGAATGCGCTGGGCCAGTCCGTTGCTGTCGGCAGACGGGGCGAGGGAAACGACACGATCGGCAGTGGGAATCATGGCCAGCCTCCTGATACAGGGCGCGACCGTACGCAGGTCGGGGCGGAGACATCCGCATCGCCGGCAGGGCGCGGGCGTGCCGGAGGGATGTTCACAGCCGATTCTAGGAGCCTGGCCTCGAAATAATTTGAGATAGCTCAAGCCAGCCCGGATTGGCGGGGTGCTGCACTGCGGCCATATGAAGAAAAGCCCCACGGCACCGTCAGGGTGGCGTGGGGCCGGTCTTGCCGGCCGACGGGGTGTCGGCCGTGCGCTTGTAAAAAGCGCCGTTCCTGGCTCTGCAAGTAGGTGCCGTCAGGGGGGCAGCACCTTGCGCAGCATTGCTGCCAGTTCAGGCGGGGAAAACTTGGCGACATAACCATTGGCGCCCACCGAACGCACATGGTCTTCGTTGGCGGCACCGGTCAGTGAAGAATGGATCACCACCGGCAATTGTTTGTAGAGGTCCGAGGCCTTGATCTTGCGGGTCAGGGTGAAGCCATCCATCTCCGGCATTTCGAGGTCGGTCAGCACCATGGCGACCTTGTCGGTGAGCGGCTTGTGCTCCTGTTCCGCTTCGCGGGCCAGCTCCTGCAGTTTCTTCCAGGCTTGCAGGCCGTCGGTAGCCATCACGTAGGGCAGCTTGAGATCGGTCAGGCACTGCTCGATGAGGGCGCGTGCCATGCGTGAATCGTCGGCGGCCAGTACGACCGATCCGGGCTTGATCTTCAACTCGTTGCTGCCCGGCGTCGGCGGCTGCATCTGTTCCTTGACCGGCGAGACCATGTTGAGGATCTGTTCCACGTCCAGCACCTGCACCAGGCGGCCACCGTCCTGGGCCGAGTCGAGGCGGGCGATGCTGGTGACCACGTTGCCGGAGGCATTGGAGTCGGCCGGCAGGACCTGGCTCCAGTCCAGGCGCACGATCTCTTCCACCGATTCCACCGCGAAAGCCTGGGTGTGCCGGGCGAACTCGGTGATGAGCAGGATGTTCAGTCCATGGCCCGGCTTGCAGCCGGCCACTGCCGGCAGGTCCACCACCGACATCACCTGGCCGCGGATGTTGACCATGCCCAGCATCGGGGAGCGCATGCCGGCGGCGGCTGTGATGTCCATCATCGGGACGATCTCGCGGATCTTGAAGACGTTGATGCCATACAGCTCGCCCGGCTTGTCGGTGGTCCCTTCCGGGTTGCCGAGGCGGAACAGCAGCAGTTCAAACTTGTTGCTGGAGGTCAGGTTGGTGCGTTCGTCGATTTCTTTTTGAAAGGCGTCCATGTCGTCCTCGGGTCTTCAGAATTGTTCCCAGTCACCGTTGTCGGCGCTGTCGTGTTGGCTCTTGACCGGTGTGGCCGGGCGTGCGGCCGGTGCTGACCGGGCGATGCTCGGGGTACGCGGTGCCGCCACTGCCGGACGAGCCGGGGTGATATCGCGTGCTGCTGCGCTGGCCATCGCTGCCTTGGCATGTTTGGCATGCACCGTGGCGGGTACGTCGCTGGCATCGAGGCGGAACACGCCGACCGTCTGGCTCAGGCGCGTTGCCTGTTCCTGCAGGGCCTTGGCGGCGGCAGCAGCCTGTTCGACCAGGGCGGCGTTCTGCTGGGTGTTTTCGTCCATCTGCACCACGGCATTGTTGATCTGCTCGATGCCCTGGCTCTGCTCGGCCCCGGCGGCGGTGATCTCGGCCACGATGTCGGAGACGCGCTTGACGCTGGCCACCACCTCGTTCATGGTCTGGCCGGCTTCGCCGACCAGCTTGGTGCCGGTGTCGACCTTGGCCACCGAGTCGTCAATCAGGGCCTTGATTTCGTGGGCGGCCGAGGCACTGCGCTGGGCCAGCGAACGGACTTCCGAGGCGACCACCGCGAAGCCGCGTCCCTGCTCCCCGGCACGGGCCGCTTCCACGGCGGCGTTCAGGGCCAGGATGTTGGTCTGGAAGGCGATCCCGTCAATGACGCTGATGATGTCAGCGATTTTGCGAGACGATTCATTGATGGCATCCATGGTATGAACAACCTTGCCCACTACCTGGCCTCCGGCCTGGGCCACCTCCGACGCGGAGACCGCCAACTGGTTGGCCTGGCGTGCATTGTCGGAGTTCTGGCGCACGGTGGAGGTCAGTTCTTCCATGGCCGAGGCGGTTTCTTCAAGGGCACCGGCCTGTTGTTCGGTACGGGAAGACAAGTCCATGTTGCCGGTGGCGATTTCGGCCGAGGCGGTGCTGATGGTGTCGGTACCGGTGCGGACTTCCTGCACGATGTTGAGCAGGTTGTCGTTCATCTGCTTCAGGGCAGCCATCAACTGGGCGGTCTCGTCGCGGCCGGTGTTGTCGGGAATGCGGGCGGTGAGGTCGCCTTCGGCCACCTGGCGGGCGATCGAGACGGCCTGGGTCAGCGGTCGGGAAACCAGGCGTGCAATCCACCAGGACAAGGTCAGGGCCAACACGACACAGGTGGCGATCAGGGCAAAGATGGCCATGCGGGCCTGCTCGTAGACGGTGGTCGCCTGCTGCTCCGAGACGGCTGCGCCTTTGCTGTTGACCTCGCTCAGTTCGTTGATCTGGTCTTGCAGCTTGCGATAGACGGGCGTGGAGTCGGCGGTGAGGACGGCATAGCCGGCTTGCTTCTGGCCATCAATGAACAGCTTTTCCATGCGCTCGTGGGCGGCCTTGTAGGCGGCGATGTTGCGCTGGATTTCCGGGAACAGCTCCTTTTCACGCGGCTCCGAGACCAGGGTGGCGTAATGCGCCACTTCCTTTTCCAGCACGGCCATCTGCTTGTTGCCACGCTCACGTGCAGCCTGCTCTTCCTTCTTGTCTTCAGTCAGCACTTGCTGCATGTCGAAACTGCGCGAGCGCGCCAGTGCCAGGCTGATCTTGGACAGGGTGTCGATGCTGGGCAGCCAGTTTCGCGCGATGTCGGTGGAACTCTGGTTGACCTGCGCCAATTGCGCAATGGAGAAGCCGCCCAGCGCCACGATGAACATCAGCACGACCAGGAAGCCGGCATTGAGTTTGTGGGCGATCTTCAGATCGTAGAACCATTTCATGATGACACTCCTGATGAATGCGCTGTGTTGGAATATTCATGTGCGCTCAGGAACCATCATAAGACGGCTAAACAAATAAATCAAATAAAGCGATTTAATCAGTTGTTTTATTTTCGTAAGGATTTTCCTGAATTCAACTCAGGTTTATCGATCTCAGGATTTTTGCAGCCACTTTTCCACGGCATTCATCAGGCCGACCTGGGTGAAGGGCTTGCTGAGGTAGTCGTCCATGCCGGCATCGAGGCAGCGCTGGCGGTCGCCTTCGATGGCGCTGGCGGTGAGGGCGATGATGGGCGTGCGCGGGCGCCCGTTGGCCTGTTCGAAGGCACGGATTTCGGCGGTGGCCTGGTAGCCGTCCATGACCGGCATCATGCAATCCATCAGCACCAGGTCATAGTTGCCGCTGCGCAGGGCATCCAGGGCCAGTTGGCCGTTTTCCACCTCTTCCAGGATGCAGCCGCGGCGCGCCAGCAGAATGCGCAGTAGCTGGCGGTTGATTTCGGTATCTTCGGCCACCAGGATGCGCGCACCGGTGAGGGCGGAAGAGGCAGGCGCAGGCGACGGAGCAGGTGCAGGCGCAGGGGTGAGCGCGGACAGCGGGGGCATCTGCGCGGGAGGTGCTGGCGGGAAGGAGGCCGCACTGGCGGTGGCTTCCGGTGCAAGTGAAGCCTTATTCTTCATTACCGTCTCCGGGGCCGCGTCCGGGCGGGCTTCCGCCACCCCTTCCGGGCAGAGGATGTCGAAACTGAATTTGGTGGACTGGCCCGGCACGCTCTGGCAGGCGATCTTGCCGCCCATCAGTTCCACCAGATTCTTGCTGATGGCCAGGCCCAGCCCGGTGCCGCCGAAGCGGCGCGAAATCGAGGTGTCGGCCTGGGTGAAGGGCTGGAACAGCTGGGCCAGCGCTTCCGGGGCAATGCCGATGCCGCTGTCGGCGATGGCGAAGAAGAGCCGCCAGCGCTCCGGACTTTCTTCTTCACGTTGCGCCGACATGCTCAGCCGCACATAGCCGGCCTGGGTGAATTTGATGGCATTGCTCAGCAGGTTGCCCAGCACCTGTTTCAGGCGCGAGGGGTCGCCGACCAGACAGAGCGCGTCGTCGCAATCGATGCGCACATCCAGCTGCACGTCCTTGTTGTGGATCGAGGGCCGGTACAGTTCGGCCACCTCGCGCACCAGCCGCGCCGGGTGGAAGGCCACGCCCTCCAGATCAAGCTTGCCGGATTCGATCTTGGAAAAATCGAGGATGTCGTTGATGATGCGCACCAGTCCGCCGGTGGCGTTGTGGATGCTGTCGGCATAGTGCTGCTGTTTGCTCGACAGGCCCGATTCCATCAGCAGTTCGGACAGGCCCAGGATGCCGTTCATCGGGGTGCGGATTTCATGGCTGACCATCGCCAGGAAACGCGACTTGGCCTCGTTGGCATGGTCCGCTTCTTCCTTCAGTTCCAGGGCCAGCTGCGCATCCTGTTCGCGCCGCTGGACCTGGCGCAGGGCCACGCCGAAGCCGCCGATGAGGCCGACCAGACTGATGGCAGCCACCAGCATCAAGGGATACATCGATTCCAGCCATTCGCTGAAATAGACCTTGTCGGTCACACCGATTTCCAGATATATCGGCGCATTGCGCACCGGCCGGTGGATGCCCAGCCAGTGGGCTTGCATGAAGTAATAGGGTTGCTTGGCGTCGGTGCCGGGCGGGCGCGGCAGGTGCAGGTCGGCCAGCGGCTTGATGTCGCGCCGCACGGTGTTGTCGTGCACCAGGGCGGTGGCGATCAGGGGTTTCTCGTCCTCGCGCGCGAGCAGGATGGAAAAGGGTTTGTCCTTGGTCACCGCACTGAAGAAATCTTCAAAGAACGCGCAGGGCAGCGCCACCACCACGATGGCCAGCATGCGGCCCTGGCGATCATTGATGCGGCGGGTGAGATAGAAGGTGGGTACGCCCGCCGCGCGCGAATTGACCGTTTCGCTCAGGAAATCCTCGGTCGAGGCATTCTGGCTGTGATGAAAGAAGTAGTCGCGGTCGGTGAGGTCCAGCGGTGGCGGCGGAAATACGCGGGACAGGCTGATGATGCGGCCCTGCGCATTGCTGATGCCGATGCCCGAGATGAAGGGCAGGCCGCGGATCTTTTCGCGCATGGTCCGGGAGTACTCGGGCGTGCTGACGTGTTCGCGCAACTGGGCGTCATCGCTGACGTTGGCGGCTTCGATGTCGGACTGGATGCTATCCAGTACCAGCCGGGCCGAGGAGATGGTCTGGGCGGTGCTTTCGGCCAGCACCGTGGACAGCGTGGCCAGGTCGTTGCGCCAGTCGTTGAGGCTGGCGCGGTACAGCAGGCTGCCGGAAATGATGACGGTCGCCGTCAGCAGCCCCAACAGCAGGGCACCGAGCGTGACGGCGGATTTGCGGATGCGCGGCGGTGCGGGCGGCGAGCCGGGAGCGGGCGTGGATGGCGTCATGGGCAGGGCGGGCAGGGAGATGCGCCCGTGCAGGTCAGGACTGGGGGAGGGAGCGCGCGCAGCGCCCGATTTCATCCAGCACCAGCGCGAAGCTGGCCTGCAATTGCGCCAGTTCTTCCGGACGCGGCGTCTGGCCGTTGCGGGCGGCCTGTTCGGTCTGCTGCAGCAGCATCGTCAGTACCTGGGCCTGAAACATGGCACTCATGCCTTTGAGGCTATGGCTTTCGTGCCGGCTGCGCTCGGCATTGCCATCCCGGGCGGCCTGTTCCAGCCGGGCAAAGATGGCCGGCGCGCTGTCGGCGAAGGTGCGCGCCAGTGAGGCGACGGTGCCGGTGTCCCCGCCCACCGCTTCCAGCAGTTGGCTCGGGTCGATGTGGTGATAATCGGTCAGTGACTGGCCCAGTTGCACGGTAATCCCCTCTGTTCTCATGGCTTGGCGGCCGATTTACTTCGGCTCTTGCAGCGGCAATGTGAAGCTGAACGTCGATCCTTGATGTTGTTTGGACTGTAACATGAGTTGGCCCCCCATGAGCGTCACCAGCCGTTGCGCGATGGTCAGCCCGAGGCCCGCGCCGTCCTTGGCGCGGCGCTCGCTGTCATCGGCCTGGGTGAACTTCTCGAAGATGGTATCGACTTGCCCGGCGGGAATGCCGATGCCGGTGTCTTTGATACGGATGTCCAGCTGGTCGCTGCTGCGATCGACTTCGACCAGCACGCGCCCGGTGTCGGTATAGCGCACGGCATTGCCGATCAGGTTTTCCAGCACGCGCAGGACCTTGCGCTGGTCGCATACGATGATCTGCGGGACGTCGTCGCTGATACGGCATTCCAGCTGCAGGCCCTTGGTCTGGGCTGCCTGGTAATGGCTGGCGATGGCATGGCTGACCAGTTCGCGGATGTTCTCCGGTTCCCGATGCACGGCCACGCGGCGGTCTTCCAGGGCGGTCACTTCGAGGATGGACTCGACCAGTTCCAGCAGGCGGTTGCCGCTGTCATGGATGGCGGTGGCGTATTGCGCCAGCGGCGACTCGCCCAGTTCCTCACGCAGCGCATCCGAATAGCCCAGCACGCCGTTGAGCGGGGTACGGAATTCATGCGACATGTTGGACAGGAAGCGCGACTTGGCCTGGCTGGCCTGCATGGCTTCCTGGCGGCTCCGCACCAGCGAGCCGGCCATCCAGATCAGGACGGCATTGAAGATCAGCACGGCCAGGGTGATCAGGGTCGCCAGCGTCAAGGTCCGGTTGCGTTCACGGTAATAGGGGGCCAGGCGCTCTTCGATATCGATGCCCACCGAGGCGTAGAGCGGATAGTCGCGCAGCTTGTGGAAGGCGTAGATGCGCTCGCGCCCGTCGACCCGGCTGAACGCGTCGATCACGCCGCTTCCTTGCGCCAGCATGGCCGCATAGACTTTGCCGCCGCTGACCTGCTCGCCCATGGCGTCCATGTCGCCGGTGCGGCGCACGCGTGCGGTGCCGTCGGCCCCGACCAGCGTGATCACGCCATGATGACCGACATCGATCTGGTGGTACAGGCTGGTGAAATATTGGGGATCGATGGACACCACGATCACGCCGCCAAAGCCGCCGTCAGGACGGTTGATGCGGCGGGTCAGCTGCAGCGACCATTTCTTGGAGACGCGCCCGAGCACCGGCTTGCTGATGAACAGCTTGTCCGCGCCACCCTGCATGTGCACCTGTACGTGCTCGCGGTCGGCCAGGTTCAGCGGCGTGAAGGGCTTGCTGGAGAGCACCACGTCACCCTTGGCATCGACGATGGTGAAGAGGTTGTAGACATTGCGCGCCACCAGGCCGTTGGAGATCTCGGTAGCCAGGTCCAGCGACTGGCCGCGCTCTGCATAGCGATAGCGCAGGTAGAGGGCGGCCTGGTCGGCGGCCTCGATGGTGCGGTAGGCGTGTTCGAGGAACAGCCGCGACAGCGACTGGGCATCGCGGCGGGCATCCTGCAGATGGTTCTCGCGGCTGGCGTTGAGTTCCTTGAACGCCCCCAGCCAGAGACCGCAGATCAGCAACAGCGAAAACAGGCCCAGGGCCAGGCGCAGGTCGATGCGCGCGAACCGGAGGGGGAGAGGGGGGTGTTTCCGGTCATCCATGGCACTGCGGGCCTTTCCTGGTTGATCCCTTAGCGGGTCTCGCGCTCCCTGCGGGCACAGCAGGCCCGCATGTAACCGCGCAATTCATCAAAATTGACCGGTTTGGGGAAGAACACCACCCCGGCCGGAATACCGCCGCGCATGGCCATCTCTTCCGCATCCAGGCTGCTGACGATGGCGATGCTCACATCCTGCAGCTCCGGATCGTGGAGGATGGTCTTGACCACTTCGTAGCCATCCATGCCTTCCATCACGATATCGGCCAGCACCACGTCGGGTTTGCTGCGCGCGATCTCCAGCAGCGCCTTGTAACCGTTGTCGCAATACACCAGATCCAGCGGCAAGCCCCAGGACCCGAGGGCGCCGGCATACAGCTCGCGCTGCAGGCGGTTGTCCTCGATCACCAGCACGGCGGTGCGGCCGTTGCCGGGACGCGCTGCCGGACTGCTGCGTCCGTGCTCGGCCGTCTCCCCGGACGACGAGGAGCCCGGCGTGGACTTGTAGGCATGCACCGCCGCCAGCGGAATGCGGCGGTGCCCGCCCTTGGTCTTCCAGGCCTCAATGATGCCGGCCTCCACCAATTGCTGGACGGAGGACACCGAGATGCCCAGGATGTGCGCCGCTTCCTGCGTGGTGCACACCTCGGAGCTGCTTGTCTTTGCGGTTTTCATAAATTCATTATCGGTATTTTACACAAATAAATCAAATTCATTAGATAGAATTTGAATTCGGTATAATCGTTTTTCGACGAAAAGCAACAGTGCTGCCCATGGGCAAGCCTTTGACGGCCCATTATGCAGAGAATTTCGTGAGTTCGTCAGATTTTGTGTATTTTGCCTGCGTTTACCGCAGCCGGCAGCAATTATCGCGCGCTGGGAGCGCCTGCCGGTGCGGCTTCAGAGGGTGTCGAGCTGGCTGCGCAGGTCGGCCGCGCGTTGTTGCAGGGCCTGGACATCGTCGGGCTGCATTTTTTTGATCTGCTGATAAGCCATGCCCATGCGCGGGTTGTTGCCGAAGGTGGATTGATGGCGCAGGAAGAAATCCCAGTACAGGGCATTGAAGGGGCAGGCGTCGGCGCCGGTTTTCTGCTTGGGATCGTAGGCGCAGCCCTGGCAATAATCGCTCATGCGGCCGATGTAGGCGGCGCTGCTGACATACGGTTTGGTGGCGATGATGCCGCCATCGGCCCACTGGCTCATGCCGAGGGTGTTGGGCAATTCCACCCACTCGAAGGCATCGATGTAGATGCCCAAATACCAGTGGTGCAGTTCCTTGGGATCGAGCCCGGCCAGCAGGGCGAAATTGCCGATCACCATCAGGCGCTGGATGTGATGCGCATGGGCCGTCTCCAGCGACTGGCCGATGGCGTGGCGCAGGCAGTTCATGCGGGTTTGTCCGGTCCAGAACCAGGCTGGTAGCGGCAGGCGGTGCGCCATTGCGTTGCGCTCGTCATAGCCGGGCATCTGCGACCAGTAGATGCCGCGCACATATTCCCGCCAGCCGATGATCTGGCGAATGAAACCTTCCACCGCCGCCAGCGGCGCTTTGCCTTCCCGCCAGGCCTCCTCGGCGCGGCGCACCACTTCCAGCGGATGCAGCATCTTCACATTGAGCGCGAAGGACAGCAGCGAGTGGAACAGGCGCTGGGCCTTGCTGCTCATGGCGTCTTCATAGTCGCCGAAGTGCGGCAGCACGGTGGTGATGAAGTGATCCAGGTGCTGCAGGGCTTCGGTACGGTCCAGCGGCCAGCGCAGCTGTGTGGCCTGGGGCTCGCCGAAGCTGGGCACACCTTGTGCCTGCAGCATCTCCCACAGGGCGCCATGGTCGTGCGGCTGGCGCCAATCCCGGGGTTCGGGCGGATTGCCGGGCCAGCGCTTGCGATTGTCCTGGTCGAAATTCCATTGGCCGCCTTCGGGCTTGCCATCGGCATCGAGCAGCAATTCGAAGCGGCGGCGCATCTGGCGATAGAAATGCTCCATCAGCCATTGCTTGCGGCCTTGAAAGAGGCGAGGCAATTCATTGCGCGCAGTGAGGAAGTGTTCGCTGTCGACCACGGCGGTCTGGCCCTGATGGGCCTGCGCCCAGTTGTCGCCCCATTGCTGCAGGGCCTGGTCGACGCGCCATTCATCCGGTGCCTGCCATTCAACGCGGGTGGCCTGGTAGTGCGCGGCCAGGGCGTCGAGATTGCCCACCAGCGACTGGCGGTTGCTGGGATCATCCAGACGGATATAGCGCACCCGGTGGCCGGCCGCGCGCAACTGCTTGCCGAAGGCCCGCATGGCCGCGAAGATGGCCAGGATCTTTTGCGCATGATGGAGCACGTAGTCGGTTTCGGAACGCACTTCCATGAGCACGTAGACCACCTCGGGATCGGCCTGGTCGAACCAGGAATGCTGTGCATTCAACTGGTCGCCCAGGATCAGGCGCAGGGTGGAGGCGGGAGTGGCGTGCGTGTCGGTCTTTTTCTTCATGATCTGCGAACGGAAAATCGCTCAGGCAGCGTGCTGACGGCCATAGCGCCCCAGCGCCACGAACGCCGCCAGTTTCAGCACGCAAGGCAGGGCCGCGTAGACCAGCGGCAGGCTGCTGCTGGGCCCTTGTCCGGGTTGGTAATCGAGGGCTGACAGCAATGGCAGGGCGATGCCTGCCAGCGCCAGGGCCAGCTTGCCCAGCATGGTCAGGATGCCGAAGGCGGCGCCCACCGAAGTGCGCTGCGTGACCACCCGCGCCAGCAGCACCGGTGGCAGCAGCAGGTCGGCACCCAGTGCTGCCCCGGTGGCCAGGCACACCAGCAGAAACGCCCAGCGGTCGCCCGGCCCCAGCAGGACCGCACCGACGAAGCCGGCAATGGAGAGCAGCATGGCCTGACGCCAGCAGGCGATGGTGCCGAAGCGGCGTGCCAGTGCGCTCCACAGCGGTAGCCCCAGCGCGGCCGCGCCGAAGTAGGCCGCAAGAAAGCCGCCAGCCAGCGCGCGTTCCTGCAATTGATCCTCGATGAAGAACAGCGCCAGCGTAGCCGGGATGGCGGCCGACAGGGCATTGAGCAGATAAGGCGGCAGCAGCGAACGAAACGCCCGGTTGGCCCACAGTCCGCGCAGCGACACGGCCCAGCGCTCGCCCTGCGCCATCATCGGCGGAGCCGGCTGGCGCAGCAGCAACAGCAGCGCCACGCCCAGCACTGCGCCGAAGAACAGGCAGTACCAGGTAATGCGCTGGTCGATCAGCGCCGGATCTGCAGCCAGGATCCCGACCGGCACCACACTGGCCAGAATCACGCCGGCCAGCCCCGCACCTTCACGCCAGGGGACGGCGCGCATGCCTTGTTCCGGCAGGCGCGAGCCCCACGACAGATAGGCGATGCTCAGCATGCTGTGCGCGCCATAGGCCAGCACCAGCATCGCCACCAGCCACACCATGGCCGCCTGCGGCGTGGAGGGTGGCTTCCAGAGACAGATGAAGGCAACTGCAAGCACCACCCCGGCAGCCGCCATCCAGCGCTTCTGACGTTGCGCCGAGCGATCCAGCAAGTGACCAAACAGGGGATCCTGCAGCATGTCCAGCAGGCGCGCGGCGAACAGCACCCAACCCAGCGGTGCCAGGGCCACGCCGACATGGCTGGCGTAGTAAGCCGGGATCTGCACGAACAGCGGCAGCGCGGCCATTGCCAGCGGTGCGCCCAGCAGGCCGTAGGCGGCATTGCTCAGGCGCGCGGAGGGGGGCGTTGCGGGCTGCGCGGCAGTGCTCAAGGCGTTTCCCCGAGCAGGCGGCGGCGCAGGCTTTCATCGCGGCTGGGCTGGCCCAGCCAGATGTTGAAGAAGGAGCGGGCCAGTTCTGGATCGGCGATCTCGGCCAGCATCTTGTCGCGGTCATACAGGCGCATGCCGCGCTGGGGCAGGTAGACACCGACCAGCTCGTCGCCGTCGGCGACGTCGACGAAGGCGCGGTTCAGTTCGCTTTTCCAGCGCGCCAGTGTCGGGCCGGCGATGGGGGCCGGGCTCATGCGCTGGATCTCTTCAATGGAGGTGGAGGCCAGCTTGTCGCGGCTGATCTTGACCTTGTAGTCGAGTTGCAGGGCAAAGGGCTGGCTTTCATCCAGCGGCTTCTGCGCTGCCCACAGCGTGGCCTGATAGATGCGGAAACCCAGCCAGGTCATGGTGCCGCTGCCCACGGTCTGGATCTGCGCGGGCAAGGCTTCGCGCCAGGGTTGTGCAGCGTGTGCGGCGCGGCCGGGCCAGAGGGTCAACAGCGCCATCAGGAACAGCGCGCAGCAGGTGAGACGCAGGTGCTGCTGGCGCAGATCCTGTTGCAGAGCGAGGGAGCGAACGGTGGCATTGGGCATCGGGGGTCTCCTCATGGGCAAGAAGCAGCATCACAGTCTTGTCAGCGAGCAATACAGTGCGCTGCATGCCGACAATACAGTCTGCGGTGTTCCTCAGTACACGCTGAGGGCCTTGGCAATACAGTCTGCAAGGCGATCAGCAATACAGTGTCGAGGTGTCAGCAACACCTCGGGCAACAAGATTACTACCAGTTTAAGATAAAAGCTACTGATCGGTATTTAATATTTACCAATTGGTATGGTGCGGTGGAATGTATGGTAAATGCTTGCGCAGCGCTGCTCATCGTGTCCACTTGCGCTCATAGTCCATTTCCTCGAAATGCTGCAGCAGGAAGTCGACGAAGACACGCACCCGGGCCGGCAGATGCTTGCGGCCCTGATAGGCGATGTTGATGGTCAGGCGCGGCAGGTCCCATTCGTCCAGCACTGGCACCAGGCGGCCGGCGACGACGTCGTCATAGATGATGTAGTTGGGCTGGATCAGGATGCCCAGGCCTTCCAGTGCTGCCGCGCGGATGATCTGGCCATCGTTGGACTGCATCAGCGCAGTGATGTCGAGCTGCAGTTCGCGGCCATCGCGATGGGTGAAGTGCAGCAGGTTGGGATGGTTGGAATGGCTGTACACCAGCAGGTCGTGCGCGGCCAGGTCATCCAGCGCGCGCGGCACGCCGCGTGCGGCGAGGTAGCCGGGCGAAGCCGCCAGGATGCGGCGGGTGGCGGCCAGGCGGCGCACGGCGATGTTGGAATCCGGTTCGAACTCGCGGGTGCGGATGGCGACATCGATGCCGCTGTCGAGCAGGTCGACGTAGCGGTTGGCCGCGACCACCTCCAGCGTGATGTCCGGATAGAGACGATGAAAGCGCGGCAGCAGCGGGCTGATGTGCTTCATGCAGAAGGACAGCGAGGAAGTCACCCGCAGCAGGCCGCCGGGGGCGACGCTGTTGGCATTGACCAGGGCTTCGGCTTCCTTCATTTGCGTGAGCGCCGCCTTGCAGTGGCGATAGAAGGCCTCGCCCGCCTGGCTCAGCGCCAGCCGGCGCGTGCTGCGTTCCACCAGGCGCGCGCCCAGGCGCTCTTCCAGCGCGGCCAGGCTGCGGCTGGCGGCAGCATTGGACATCCCCAGCGCCTCGGCGGCGCGCGAGAGGCTGCCCAGCTCGGCCACCTGCACGAAGAGTTCGAATTGATTCCAGCGGTCCATGGGACGGGCTTTCCGGGGAGGGGGAGCAGGCCGAAGTGGAAAACAGTTTTCCACTTTCGTCATATATCTGCGAAAAGATAAGACCTATATTACCGCTCAGCGGAAAAATCAGTCCAATCACAACACACACGCACAACACACGACAGCGACGAGGAGACCATGCTCAATCTCAATGAAGACACCATTACCCAGGCCGTGCTGGCGCGCCATGCCGGCATGCCCAATGAACGGCTGCGCCAGATCATGACCAGCCTGGTGCAGCACCTGCACGCCTTCGCGCGCGAGGTACAACTGACCGAGGAGGAATGGTTCGAGGGCATCCGCTTCCTCACCGAGACCGGGCAGCTGTGTTCCGACAAGCGCCAGGAATTCATCCTCCTGTCCGATACCCTGGGACTGTCGACGCTGGTGATGGCGCAGCAGAATCACAAGCCCGCCGGCTGCACCGAGGCGACCGTATTCGGTCCCTTCCACGTGGAGAATTCGCCGGTCTATCCGCTGGGTGCGGATATCTCCAACGGAGCCAAGGGCCAGCCCTGCTTCGTCAGCGGCAGCGTGCGCGGGCGCGATGGCCAGCCCGTCGCGCATGCCACGATGGAAGTGTGGCAAGCCGATGAGGATGGTTTCTATGATGTCCAGTATCCCGACCTCGAGCAGTTGCAGGCGCGCGGCACGCTGCATACCGATGCGCAGGGACGCTACCACTTCCGCAGCATCCTCGCCAATTCGTATCCGATCCCGCATGACGGACCGGTCGGCAAGATGCTGGAGACGCTGGGCCGTCATCCTTGGCGGCCGGCGCACCTGCATTTCCGCATCCAGGCCGAGGGCTATGAGACGCTGATCACCCATGTCTTCCGCCGCGGGGACGCGTATCTGGAGTCCGATGCCGTCTTCGGCGTGCGCTCCACGCTCATCGCCGACTGGCCGCGCCATGAGGCCGGACCCGCGCCCGATGGCAGCACCTGTGAGCAGCCGTTCTACACGCTGGACTATGATTTCATTCTCAATCCTCAGCGCACCTGATCCTGCCATGTCCCTGCCTGCCCACAACAGCTTTACCTATACCAGTGCCGCCGCCCGTGTGATCTTCGGTGCCGGCAGCCTGCAGCACCTGGTGCGCGAAACCGACCTGCTGGGCGCACGCCACGCCCTCGTGCTCTGCACGCCCGGCCAGCGCGCCGAGGCCGAGCGCGTCGCCGCCCTGATCGGTGAGCGCTGTGCCGGGATATTCGACCAGGCCGTCATGCACGTGCCCATCGAGACCGCGCGCCATGCCCGTGAAGTCGCACGCGAACTCGGTGCGGACTGCGCCATCGCCATCGGTGGCGGTTCCACCATGGGATTGGGCAAGGCCATTGCACTGGAATCCGAACTGCCCATCCTGGCCATCCCGACCACCTATGCCGGCAGCGAGATGACGCCCATCTATGGCATCACCGAAGCCGGCCTCAAGAAGACCGGGCGCGATGCGCGCGTGCTGCCGCGCACGGTCATCTACGATCCCGAACTGAGCGCGGGTTTGCCGCTGAAGCTGTCGGTGACCAGCGGCATCAATGCCATGGCGCATGCAGCCGAAGGCCTCTATGCGCCGGATGCCAACCCCATCATGTCGCTGCTGGCCGAAGAGGGGTTGCGCGCGTTGGCCGAGGGCTTGCCGCAGTTGGTGGCGCGCAGCGCTGATCTGGCCGCGCGCAGCCAGTGTCTGTATGGAGCCTGGCTGTGTGGCACGGTGCTGGGCAATGTCGGCATGTCACTGCATCACAAGCTGTGCCACACGCTGGGCGGCAGCTACAACCTGCCGCATGCCGAGACGCATACCGTGATCCTGCCACACGCGCTGGCCTACAACGCACCGGCGGCACCGGAAGCCATGCAGCGCATCGCGCGCGCCCTGGGGACCGACGATGCCGCGCAAGGTGTGCATGCATTGGCTGCCCGGCTGCAGGCACCGTTGTCCCTGCGCGAGCTGGGCATGCCGCATGAGGAGCTGGATCGCTGCACCGACATCGCCCTGCAGAATGCCTATGCCAATCCGCGCCCGCTGGAGCGGACGGCATTGCGGGCCTTGCTGGAGAATGCCTGGCAGGGGCGTGCGCCTGAGTGACGTATAGTGTTGCGGTGCAAGCGTTACGTAGACAACGTTGAGACCATCAGGAGACCGCCATGCCACGAACCACCCGCAGGCCCATGCTGTATCCGGCCTTGTTGAGTCCTTGCCTCATCGCGCTGCTGGCCGCATGCAGCAGCGCACCCGAGAAGCCTGTCACCGACACGCCGGTGAGCACGCCGCAAAGCTGCACCGCCTTGCGTACCTTCACCCTTCCGGCCGCAGCCATCGGCCTGCCCACGCGCGGCGCACGCGTGACGGCCATCGAGAGCGTGGTTGCCAGCGGCGACGGCGCCAAGGCTGTTGGTGCTTACTGCAAGGTGAGTGGCGAGATCAGCCCGGTCGATCCCGCTGCACCGGCGATCCGCTTCCAGGTGGACCTGCCTGCGCAGTGGAATGGAAAGGCCCTGATGTTCGGTGGCGGCGGCTATGACGGCACCATTCCGGACGTGGCCGCCAACGTCCCTGCCGGCGCGGCCACGCAGCCCGGTCCCTTGGGGCGCGGCTATGCCACCTTCGCCAGCGATTCCGGCCACCAGGCCAATGCCACCACGTCGCGCGATGGTTCGTTTGGCAGCAACGACGAAGCCTTGCGCAATTTCGCGGGCGATGCCTTGAAGAAGACGCGCGACGCGGCGCTGGCCATCGTCACCGCCCATTATGGACAGCGGCCTGCACGGGTGTATTTCGCCGGCGGCTCCACGGGCGGACGTGAAGCCCTGGCCATGGCCAGTCGCTGGCCGTCTGATGTGGATGGCGTGATTGCCTTGTATCCGGCCTGGAATGCCGTCGCACTGAACCTGCAGTTTGGCCGCATGACGCAGGCCATGGCGCAGCCGGGGGCTTATCCCGATGCGGCCAAGCGCAAGCTCCTGTTCGATGCCGCCATGGCGGCGTGTGACCGTCTTGATGGCGTGGCCGATGGCGTCATCAGCAACGTTGATGCCTGCAATGCGCGTTTCGATCCGGCCACGGCCTCGCTCAACGGCAAGCCCTTGCGTTGCGAAGGCGGAGGCGAGGGCGGCGACGGTTGCCTGTCGGACGCACAGATTGCTGCCTTCAAGGTCTTCAGCACGCCGCTGGAGTTGCCTTATCCACTGGCCAGCGGCGAGACGCGCTATCCCGGATTCAACACCTGGGGCACGGATTGGGGCATGGGCACGGGCAGTCCTTTCCAAGCCATCATCCAGACACTGGGACTGGGCACCGAGCAGCCCGCCAATCCGATGCCGGGCGTGAGCAGCAAAGGCAGTCCGCCGTATCACAGCACCTTCTGGGATCAGTGGGTGCGCTACTTCGTTACGCGCGATGTTAACTTCAATCCGCTGGCGCTGGATCCGCTGCGGCCGGGCGGGTATCAGGCGCGGGTGGTGGCGTTGAACGGCTTGCAGGATGTGAACCAGACTGATCTCTCGGCCTTCCGCAACAAGGGCGGCAAGATCCTGATCGCGCATGGCACGGCCGATGCGCTGGTCAGCACGCAGGCCACGCGGCAGTATCTGGGGCGCTTGCAGAAGACGATGGGGGAACAGCAGCTTGAGGGCTTCGTGCGTTATTACGAGATCCCCGGCTATGGGCACGTGTTCGGTACCGCTTTCAATGCGTCCTGGGATTCGCTGACTGCGCTGGAGCAATGGGTGGAGCAGGGGAAGGCCCCGGTGGATCAGATCGTGGTGGATACCACCGTGGTACCGGGCCGCAGCCGGCCGCTGTGCCGTTATCCGGCCTGGCCGCAGTATCGGGGGAGCGGGTCCGTGAATGAGGCGGGGAGTTTTGTTTGTGTGGGGCGGTGAGGCATTGATGCATTTACGCATCAATGTTTGGCATAGAGTCTGGCGACGACCATTCCAACGCGGCTGACGTTACACGTGATGACCTCTTGGTCGCCCTGCGCCAGGATCTGCAACAAGGCCCGGACTTCCGGGTTTCTCCCGTGCTGGCCGATGAGAAAGCCGACGGGGTTGGCGTATAAGCGGTAGCGCATGACCATGCTCCAAATAGATGAGGGCATACGCTAGCTTTTTTGCGGTCCGGCCACAAGATGTACATGAAGAGGAGGCCGGCTTGAACCGGCCCGTTCATCTCCATGCCAGACGTCAATTCACCTCAGGCCGCAACTCATCCTGGAACTGCGCCACTTGTGCACCGCGCACCGAGCAGCCGATGCGGCTGCCGGGGAAGGCGGGGTCGCGCGAGGGTTCGATGACCAGGGTCCGTTCCCCCAGCACGTTGGACTGGCCGCGGTAATAGTCGAAGCGCGTCGTGCGGTGCCAGCCGCCGCGATCGAAGATTTCCATGCGCACGTAGTTGCCGTCCAGTTCGCGGCTGGTGCGCTTGAAGTTGGGGATGGCCGCGCCCAGCACCTTGGCCAGCTGTTCCGGCGCGGCCGGGCTGTAGAAGCCCCAGCTCATCTTCTGCAACTGGCCGTTGCTTTCCGTGCGCTCATCGTAATAGCCGCTCAGGGTCTGGCCGTAGGCCTGCGCGCTGCCAGCGGCCGCAATGCGGTTGCTGCCGGGCGTGCGACGGTCCGGCACATCGATGCTGGCTACCGGGCCCTTGAGCGTGACTACGAAGGCCGGCGGCAGGCTGCCGGAGAACTGGCGCAAGGTGGCCGCAAAGCTGGCGTCGCAGCTGGCCAGGGCCTTGATCACGTTCTCGTACGGGCCGCGCTGGTCGGTCACTGCGCTTGCCTGAACCTTGGTGCGCAATTCATTGCGGGCCTCGTTGCGCTGTGCTGCTTGCTGCGCCTTGATCTCCAGCCGCTGCTGTTTGATCTGCAGCTTGGCCATCCGCTCTTCCGGCGTGGAGCAGGCGGTGGTCAACAGAAGTGTGCCGGCTGCGAGCAGCCAGGTGCGTGATGCGGACATGATTTCCCCTTGAAGTGTCTGCTGGTTGTAGGTCTTGTGTGTTGCTCCGGAGTGCCACTGTATTGCTCGCGCCATGCGAAGGTGTATTGCTCCGGTTTGCTGCTGTATTGCTTTGGTCTTGCTTGTGTATTGCCACTGTATTGCTGGCTTCTGGCTACGCTCCCAGCGCCGTACTGCTGGCCGCCATCCCCAGCAGCGCCTGCAGCGCGAGGTCTTGCGTACGATGCTGCCGCACCGGCTTCGCAGTGCATACGCACAGGTGATAGTGCGTCCCTTGCTCGTGATGCAGAAATGGCGTGGCATCGGCGGCCATGGCACCTTCATGCCGGGCGGCGTTGTGACGGAATTTGTAATCGGCTTCCTTGCCGCACCACAGACGATAGAAGGCGGCTTCCCGCGCTTCCCCGCTGAGCTGTGTCAGGCCGGACAATTCTTGCGGCGTGAAGGCGAGATCGGCCAGTGAAGACAGGTCGCGTTCGGGAGCCGGTGCTTCGATGTCCACTCCGATCTGCGAGCCTACGCTCACGCCGCAGGCGATCCAGCCACGGCTGTGCGAGAGGCTGGCCGCTGGCTGTGTGATGCCATCGGCGGGCGCACCGGCGATGCGCACCAGCGGGGCGGCACCGTGCCGTTCGCTCACCTCGATATCGGTTAGGCGGCAACTGCTGGCCTGCATCAGCGCATGCCGCATCAGCAGCCGCGCCAGCAGGAATTCGCAGGCGCGCTGGGGGCGCAGGAAGCCTTGCAGGCGCGTGCGCTCATCAGGAGACAGGATCGCGGCCAGCCGCCCCAGCGTGGCCGGGCACGCGTCCGCGCCGACGAAGGCGCGGCCATCCACGACCCAGGCCACGGTGGATGGCATGGCGGCTTACTGGCCCAGCTTGACGATGTCGCCCTTGAGGGCGACACCGGCCATGGTGGCACCGGCGTGGCATTCGAACTGGGTGGCGCTGGCCATTTCATTCTTCTTGTAATAGCTCACGATGTTGACCACGCCATTGCCGCCCAGCTCGCGGGCCTTCTTGTGCAGCTGTACCAGCGCCGAGAGGAAGACCCACTTGCAGGCCTCTTCATCACTCTTGCCGACGGCATTGGTCTTCTGGTTGGTGACGTCGGTGGCGATCTTCTCCAGCACTGCCGGGTGCGCCTGGCCGGCAAAGTAGAACTTGACCGAGCCATCCAGGATTCCTTCCTTGTCCTTCATGTCGGCGGTACTGTCCAGCGGCAGCAGGTGCTTGGTATCGCGCGCCTGGGCCGGCAGGGCGGCGGCCAGCGCCAGGGTCAGTGCGAGGGTGATGGAAATTGTCTTCATATCGCTTGTTTTCCTTGTCATGAGTGGATGCAGAGGGAGGGCAGAAGGGGCAGGCGAGCGTCAGGGCCAGCGCTTGAAGATCAGCGAGGTGTTGATGCCGCCGAAGGCAAAGTTGTTCGACATCACGTACTCGCACTGCAGTGCCCGGCCTTCGCCGGTGAGGTAGTCCAGCTCGCCGCACTCGGGATCGGGCTGCTGCAGGTTGATGGTGGGGGCGAACCAGCCGTGGCGCATCATCTCGATGGACAGCCAGGCTTCCAGCGCTCCGCAGGCCCCGAGGGTGTGGCCCATGTAGCTCTTGAGCGAGCTGATCGGCGTACCGTTTCCGAACACGCGCGCGGTGGCCTGGGTTTCGGCCATGTCGCCCTGGCGGGTACCGGTGCCGTGCGCATTGATGTAGCCAATGGCCGAGGGCGGCAAGCCGGCGTCGTCCAGCGCCATCTGGATGGCCGCCTGCATGGTGGCCGCATTGGGATTGGTGACGTGGGCACCGTCGCTGTTGGTGCCGAAGCCGACGATCTCGGCATAAATGCGTGCACCGCGTGCCTGGGCGTGTTCCAGGTCTTCCAGGATCAGGCTGCCGGCCCCTTCGCCCAGCACCAGGCCGTCGCGGTCGCGGTCGAAGGGGCTGGGAGTGAGCTGCGGCGTGTCGTTGCGCACGCTGGTGGCGTAGAGCGTGTCGAAGACGGCCGCTTCGGTGGCGCACAGTTCTTCGGAACCACCGGCCACCATCGCCACCTGGCGCGCGCTGCGGATGGTTTCATAGGCATAGCCGATGCCCTGGCTGCCCGAGGTGCAGGCGCTGGAGGTGGTGATGATGCGGCCGGTGATGCCGAAGAACACGCCCATGTTCACCGGTGCCGTATGCGCCATCATTTTGAGGTAGGTGTTGGCATTGATGTCACGGGTGTTCTTCTCGGCGAACATCATGGCGAAGTCGGCAATGGCATTGGGCGTACCGGCCGAAGATCCGTAGGCGATGCCCAACTGGCCGCTCTTGAGCAGCGGATCTTCCAGCAGCCCCGCATCGGCCAGCGCCCATTCGCTGGCGCGCGTGGCCATCAGGGCGACCCGGCCCATGCTGCGGGTGGTCTTGCGGTTGTAGCGTTCGGACAGCGAAAACTCCACGGCCGGGGCCCCCAGGCGGGTGTGCAGGCCGATGTATTCATCCCATCCGGGCATGCGCTGCACGGCATTGCGCAGGGTCTGCAGATGCGCCAGCGCGCTGTTCCAGTCGGTGCCGATGGGGCTGATGCCGGCCATGCCGGTGACCACCACCCGGCGCTCGTTGAGAGGGCGCGTCATGCCAGGCCTCCGTTGACCGAGATCACCTGGCGCGTGATGTAGGCCGCATCGGGCGACATCAGGAAGGCCACGGCGGCGGCCACTTCCTCGGGTTTGCCGGCGCGGCGCGCGGGGATCAGCTTGAGGATCTCGTCGACGGGCGCGTCTTCGGTCATGTCGGTATCGATCAGGCCGGGGGCGACGCAATTGACGGTGATGTCGCGCTTGGCCAGTTCCAGCGCCAGTGCCTTGGTGGCACCGATGACACCGGCCTTGGCGGCGCTGTAGTTGACCTGGCCGCGATTGCCGATCAGGCCCGACACCGAGGCCAGGGTCACGATGCGGCCGGCCGCACGCCGCCGCACCATGGGCATGACCAGCGGATTGAGTACGTTGTAGAAGCCATCGAGGTTGGTGCGCAGCACGCTGTCCCAGTCCTCGCCGGGCATGGCGGGGAAGGCGTTGTCGCGGGTGATGCCGGCATTGCAGACCACGCCGTAGTAACAGCCGTGCTGTTCCACATCGGCCAGCAGGGCCTGCGCGGCCTGTTCGCGATGGGCCACGTCGAATTGCAGCACGCGGGTCTGGCGGCCCAGCGCGGCGATCTCGGCGGCGACCTGGTCGGCAGCATCGCGCCGGGCGTGGCAATGCAGGACGATGTCATATCCCTCGCGTGCCAGGCGCAGCGCGATGGCGCGGCCGATGCCCCGGCTTGAGCCGGTAACGAAAATGCTGTGTGCTCCCGATGTGGTCATGCCATACCTTCTTGAAGATAGTGTGTTGCATCGTGCGGCTGGAATACCGACACGGTGGCTTGCGCCAGTTCTTGTTGGGTCGCCAGGTCGGTGATGCGGCACTCGAAGGAACCCAGTCCGTTCTCCGCCTGCAGCAGCAACTGCACCGATACACCCAGCCGCATGCCGGTGGCGAACTCCGGCACGCTGCAGCCATAGCGGCGTGCCCCCAGCAGGAAACCGATCTTGGCGTGGCGGCCCTTGATCCGTTCCTGATAACCGGCCCAGGCTGCGATGCTCTGGGCCATGTATTCGATGCCGACCCAGGCGCCCACGCCAGTGCCGTTGTGGAACAGGCTCTCGGGACGGATCTCCAGCTCGGCCTGCAGCCGGTCTTCACTCACTGCGACCACGCGGTCGATGAGAATCATGGGCGCGGCGTGCGGCAACAACTGCTCTACCGGCGGGATGCTGTGCGGGAGCGAGCTCATGCGTTTTCCTCGCGCGAAAAGACCAGCGCGACATTGCTGCCGCCAAAGGCGAATGAATTGGAGAGGACGTGCTGCAGTGGCCTGCCGAGGCGCTGGCCGACCTTGACCGGAGCCAATTGCGGCAGCGCCGGATCGGCAACGCCATCCCACAGGTGGGGCGGCAGCAGGCCCTGCGGGTTGTCATCCTGCATCAGCAGCCAGCACAAGCCGGCTTCGATGGCGCTGGCCGCACCCAGGGTATGGCCGGTGAAGGGCTTGGTCGAACTCACCGGCACCTCGAGCCCGAACAGTGCCTGCACCACCCGTGACTCCATCGCATCGTTCTGCGCCGTGGCCGTCCCGTGCAGGTTGATGTAATCGATCTGGGCGGCATTG
Organism: Herbaspirillum huttiense; assembly: GCF_004367745.1. Classification (GTDB taxonomy): domain Bacteria; phylum Pseudomonadota; class Gammaproteobacteria; order Burkholderiales; family Burkholderiaceae_D; genus Herbaspirillum; species Herbaspirillum huttiense. The sequence goes on along the minus strand of NZ_CP037993.1, from coordinate 4,228,929 downwards.
AGTCCGGCGCGGCGCAGGGCCTGGCCGATGGCCAGTTGCGCGCCCCGGCCTTCGGGATCGGGGGCCGAGATGTGATAGGCATCGGAAGACTCGCCCCAGCCACTGAGCCGGACCGGTGCGGGTTCGCGCGTGAGCAGGAACAGCGCCGCACCCTCGCCGATGTTGATGCCGCAGCGATGCAGCGAGAGCGGATTGCAGGGTTCGCTGCTTACCGATTCCAGCGCCGTGAAGCCGGAGATGGTGAATTCGCACAAGGTATCGACCCCGCCGCAGAGGACGGCATCGCACAGGCCCATGTTGAGCAGACGCGCGGCGCTGGCGATGGCCTTGCCGCTGGAAGCGCAGGCGCTCGATTGCACGTAGGCCGGACCGCTGGTGCCCAGCGTCAGTTGCAGCGCGGTGGCCGGCGACCCCAGCTCCTGCTGACCGTAGTGGTAGCCGGGCGGGAAGCTGCCGCTGGCGGCACGCGCTGCAAAGGCGGTTTCGCCCTCGGCGATGCCGGAGGTGCTGGTGCCCAGCACGATGCCGATGCGTTCTGCACCGAAACGGGCGATGGCGGCATCGACCTGGGGACGGATACGTTCCAGCGCGGCCAGCGCCAAGCGGTTGTTGCGGCTGCGCTCGCGCAGCGGCAGGTGGTCGTCTGCGGGGAGGAGCGTGTCATCGGTCACCGCGCCCAGGGCCAGCGGCACGCCCTGGGCGTCGCGGTAGCGCGCATCGGCGCGTAGGCCGCTGTGGCCGGCCAACAGGCGCGCGCGGATGGCCTCATGCGTGCTGCCGAGCGGACAGACCATGCCGAGGGCGTTCAGATAAAGGCTCATGCGTGTGGCGATGTCATTCAGAGGTCACCACCGACTGTATGGTCAGCTTGTAGTGGTAACGCAGATTGTTCAGGATCACTTTGCCTCCCCAGCGGCGCTGGTCGGGGTAGTCGATCACGGCAATCGTTTCGCCGTGGAGCAGGAGGGTACGTTGAGCCCGGGCTTCGCGCAACTCCCAGCCCTCGGGAAGGGCCTGGCGGATGGCGTCAGCCGGCCACAGGGTCAGCTGGACGTCCTGCAGTACATCTTCACCTTGCACCTGGCTGGGCAGCATGGGGTGGCGCCAGACCTGCAATTGCTGGCCGTCATAGTGAAGCGACATGACACGCTGGCCAAACGCCAGGCCGACCAGGTCGACGTGGCTGGCATCGATTTCCAGCGCCGTGTCGAGCTGGTCGACACGGTTGCCGCGCTCTACCGTCAGGTGTTGCTGCAGGCTGATGTCCTGGCCCAGCGCGGCTGGCGGCAGGCGCAGGGACAGGCGCGCCGACGGGCGCGTATCCGGGGGTAGCGGGCTGGCACAGCCGCCCAGCAGAAGGAGGGTGGCGGCACTCACGGCGGCCAGCTGGCGGGAGGGTTTCATGCGGATTCCTTGTCCGGCTGTGCGCGCTGAACCAGAAGCGGGTCGCGGCCGGGATGGGTGAACAGAGGGGCCAGCAGCCACACCAGCAGCATGCCGCACAGCATGGTCAGGCCGAAAGCGTGCAGCGGCGGGCTGTGGCTCAGGGCCAGCAAACCGAAGGACAGCAATGCGCTGGCGGCCGACAGGCCCACGGTCAGCCAGGCGTGGGGACGCTGGTGGCCGGAGGCTTCCAGCAGGAAGATGCCGTAATCCACGCCCAGCCCCAGCACCAGCAGTCCGGCCAGGACGTGGAACAGTTGCAGCGGCAGGCCCAGCCAGCCGAACAGGCCCAGCGTCAGCAGCGAGGCCAGCAGGGGCGGGGCCAGCGCGCGCCAGGCGCGGCGGCGGTAGCGCAGGGCCAGCAGGGCGAAGATGGCGGCGTAGGCACACAGCAGCGCCCAGCCCATGGTGATGCGGTATTGGCGCAGCACGGCCGAAATGTCGCCCACCTTGTCCACCCATTGCACGCCCGCCAGTCCATCGGCCACGGCGGCCAGGCGGTCCAGCTGGCGATAGTCGGTCAGGCCGCGCAGGGCTACGATGCTGGCGAACTGGCCGTCCACTTGTCCCAGCCAGAGGTGGCGCGAGGCGGTACCGGCCGGGGTGGCCAGGAATTCTGCCGGGGTGAGCAGCTGGGCCTTGTCCAGCATGCGCTGGCGCAACGCTTGCGCCCATTGCGGGCTTTCATCGATGGCTTGCGCGGTGAGGGTGACGGCGTCGGGCGTGGCAGCTTGTGGCTCCAGCAGCGCGCGCCGCAGCAGGGCCAGGTTGTCCTGCTGGCGCTGTTGCGAGGGGACCCAGTTGGACACCGCCTGTACGCCACTGATGAGCTTGCCTTGCACCAGGGGTTGCAGCTTCTCGCGCAGGGCTTCTTCCTGCCGCAATACGGCCTCGGGCGAGGCGCCGCGCACCAGGTAGAACTGGACCGGAGCGGCCATGTCCAGCAACTGGCTGATGCGGATCTGATCCTGCAGCAAGGCCGGCGGACTGTTCTGCAAGGCGCGGATGTCGTCGCTGCTGTGCAGACGCGTGATGCCGGCGATGGCCAGCCCGATCAGCGCCACCGCTGCCGGCAGGACCAGGTGCCAGGCCACGCCGCCCAGCAGATCAGGCCAGCGGGCGATGCTTTGGCCGAAGCGCTGCGCTTGCGCACTGGCACGCAGGCTGTGCGGACCGATCAGGCGGGGGAACCAGCAAGCCACCGTGAGCCAGGCAAACACCAGTCCCAGGGCCGAGAACACGGCCATTTGCTGCAGGCCGGGGAAGGGCGTCAGGGCCATGCCGAGATAGCCGATCAGCGCCGCCAGCAGCATCAGCGCCAGCCCCGGCAACAGGCGGCGCAGCAGGCTCGTCGAGTCCTGCGTGGCCGGTGCGGCCAGGCGCGCGCAGAGAAAGTAGATACCGTAATCCTGGGCGATGCCGATCAGGCTGGCACCGAATACCAGCGTCAGCAGATGGATCTTTCCGAACAGCAGCATGCTCACCGACAGCGCACCGAGGCAGCCGACGGCGATGGACAGGGCGATGTAGAGAATCGGCTTGAGCGAGCGGAAGCTCAGCCACATCAGCAGCAGGATGCCCAGCAGCGAGCCGGCACCGATGGTGGCGCTTTCGCTGCCGGCCTGGGCGCTGGCAGCGGCCGCATGCAGGACCACGCCGCCGGTGATGACCTCGCTGGCCTGGCTGCGGGCCGCCTGGCGCGCCTGCGCCAGCAGCGGCACGATCTGCTCCTGCGCCTGCATGGAAAACGCCGGGGCCTTCAGTTCCAGCAGCAGCAGGGCGTAGCTCACGCCATCGCGCTCGACGAAGAGCTGGCCGTCGCGCGGGCGCACGGGCGTCTCCCTGGCGCGTTCCTGTACCCAATCGCTGAAGAGTCCGAAAGGATCATCCTGCCAGGCACCCAGGCGGGGGCCGCCGAACGCGCCGTACAGGCCGCTCAAGGCGCGCTGGCTCCATGCCTGCGGCGTGCCGCTTGCCAGCTGGGCGCGCTGGGCCTCACTGAGCAGCAGGCTGCGGCTGCCCGCCAGGCTGTCGAGCCACTGGTTTTGCCATTGCGCGTCGTCGCCGCTGATCGGGGCGATCAGGCCGGAGTGCGCGCGCAAGACCGTGAGGTAAGCCTGTGCACCGGCCTGGGCCCGGCTCCAGTCTCGGTCGCCGACCAGCACCACCAGCTTCTGCTGGGCCGCATCGACCATGTGCGAGAAGGCTTGCTGGCGTACCGCATCGCGGCCACCGGTGCCCGGCAGCAGGGCCAGGATGTCGGTATCGGGACTGGCGCGCTGGCCCAGCCACAGCCAGGCATTGTGGCCGGCCACCAGCAGCACCGCCAGCAGCCAGGCCAGCGCCAGCAGGCGCGGCTGGCGGCGCGCGGGCTTAGTCAAACAGGGCTCCTTCGTCGGCCGTCATCGCACCCTCGCCGGTCTTGATGGCCGAAAAACGGATCTCGGTACGATCGCCGCTGGCTTCCTTCATGTCGACCTGTTCCACATAGTTGGCACCGGCCAGGCTGATGTCGCCGATGGCCTTGGCCAGTGCCGGCTGGCGCGCTTTGAGCGCGACCTGCCAGTGGCCTTCGCGCAGGCTGCCATCGAGTTCGAAGAGCGTATCGAGCTGGCTCAGGTCGCCGGCCAGCAGGGAGAACAGCACGCTGTTGATCATCTTGACCACCGGCTCCTGTTGCGCATCGAGCTTCATGGCCACGCGGCCATCCTGGATCTGCACGATGGCCTCGCGCGTGATGCGCAGGGTGCTGGGGAAGGGCTGCAGTGTCTGCCACAGGATGCCCCGGCCCTTGAGCACGCAGAAGCGGCCCTGGGCCTGCAGCGGCTTCTTGATGCCGGTCAGTTGCTTGGTCTGGTCGAAGCGTCCGCACATCACGGCCGGCTTGGCCAGGGTGGCCTGGATCTGTTGCACCGGGGCGGCGGCGTGAGCGGGCAGCGCCGCCAGCCAGGCCAGGGAGACGAGGAAGGTTCTTGCGTTCATGGGGCAGGAGGCTTCAGTCCGAGCTTGTGCCACAGTACCGGGGGCGATACGAAGCACATCTCGTGGTTGTTCATCTGCACCGCCACCTGGACGGTGGAGGCGCGGGTCAGGCGAGCGCCGCTGGCGGCGTCGCTGATAAGGTAATCGATGCGCAGGCGGTTTTCCCACTCGACGACGGCCGCACTGACGCGAATGCGCTGGCCGAAGCGGGCCGGTGCGGCATAACGCAGGTGCAGATCGATCACCGGCCAGCCATAGCCGGATTCCTTCATGGCCGGATAGTTGTAGCCGAGGCCATCGAGCAGGGCGCAGCGCGCGGCTTCCATGTATTCGACGTAGCGGCCATGCCAGACGATTTCTATCGGATCCAGGTCATAGAACTGGATCTGCAATTCGACTTCGCCGCGCCACGGGGAATTGGCCAGGGTGACTTTGCCCGCCGGCAGGACGGTCTCACTCATACAGGCTCCAGGCCTGGGCGCGGATACGTTGCAGCAGCAGGCGCAGGTCGGGCTCCAGCATGCGGTCTTCATCGACCACGGCAATGTCTTCGGCCAGCGCGGCCTGCATGGCGGCCAGGCGGCCGGCGGGCAGATCCTGCAAGGGCGTGTCGCCGGCCTGCTGGCGCTGGCTGCGCAGCCAGACACCCTGGCGTACCGTGATCAGCAGGGCGGCGGCGACCTGTTCGGTCAGCTCCAGCACGCGCAGGCAATCGCGTGCGGCAATCGTGCCCATGCTGACCTTGTCCTGGTTGTGGCATTCGGTGGAACGCGAGAAGACCGAGGCCGGCATGGTCAGCTTGAGGGCTTCGGCGGTCCAGGCCGAGGCGCTGATCTGCAGCGCCTTCAGGCCATGGTTGATGGGGGCGCGCGGGCCTTGGGCACCGGACAGATTGGCCGGCAGGCCGTTGTTGTAGCGCTGGTCTACCATCAACGCCATCTGGCGGTCGAGCAGGTCGGCGATGTTGGCCACGGCGGTCTTCATGCTGTCCATGGCGAAGGCGATATGGCCGCCATAGAAATGGCCGCCGTGCAGCACGCGTTCGCCGTCGGGGTCGATCAGCGGGTTGTCGTTGGCACTGTTGAGTTCGTTCTCGATGAACTGGCGCAGCGACGGCAGGGCGTCATTGAGCACGCCGATCACGTGCGGCGCGCAGCGCACCGAATAGCGATCCTGCAGGCGCTTTTCGTTACGGTGCGCCTGGCCGCACGGCAGGTCGCGCTGCAGCCAGCCGGCCACCTGCTGCTGGCCCGGATGCGGCTTGGCCGAGAACAGGGTGGCATCGAAATGGTGGGCATTGCCGTCCAGCGTGAAGCTGCTCATGGCCGTGATGCGGGTGGCCAGCTGGCACAGGTAGCGGGCGCGGTCGAAGGCCAGGCAGGCCAGCGCGGTCATGACGGCCGTGCCGTTCATGATGGCCAGGCCCTCCTTGGGACGCAACCGCAGCGGTGTCATCCCCGCTCCCGCCAGCGCCTCGGCGGCCGGCACCGTGGCGCCGTCGCGCCAGACCTGGCGTTCACCGCACAGCACCGCCGCCAGGTAGGACAACGGCGTCAGGTCGCCGCTGGCACCCACCGAGCCTTCGCAGGGAATCTGCGGCAGCAGGTCGTGGTGCAGCAGGCCGGTGATCTGTTCCAGCAGCGCCACGCTCACACCCGAGAAACCCTGGCACAGCGAATTGAGACGGGCGGCCAGGATGGCGCGCGATTGCTCCGGCGTGAACAGCGCGCCCAGGCCGCAGCCGTGGTAGGTGTAGAGGTGGTGCGGCAGTTCCGGCACCAGTTCGGGCGGGACGGTCACCGTGCAGGAATCCCCGTAGCCGGTGGTGACGCCATAAATGGTGCCATCCTCGCGCAAGAGGCGGTCCAGGAAATCGGCACCGCGCGCAATGCGCGCACGGAAGCTGTCGGCATCGTGCAGTTGCGCCGTGCGCTCGCGCCGCGCCAGTGCCACGACATCCTCGATGGAGAGAGGCTGGGCACCGAAGCGGATGGGGCTGCTGCTGGCGGAAGAGGAAACGTCAGTGTGAGGCATGGTGTTCGTCCAGGGCCGAGTCGGCCCAGAAGTCATAGAAATTGAACCACTGGTAGGGCGCTTGCAGGCAATGCGCTTCCAGTCGTGCGGCGTAGGCGCTCGCCAGTTCGGCCAGTGCTTCGTCGCGCTGCTTGCGCGGCAGGACGATGCGCTCGCGGAAGGCCTCGAAACTCACCTCCGCGCCCTCGGCGCTGCGGCGCGAGAACATCAGGTAGACCGGACATTGCAGCAGTGCCGCCATCACGTAGGGCCCGATCGGGAAAGGCGCGATCCGGCCCAGGAAGGATGCGCGAGCTACCCGAGGCTGCGGCGAGACCGGAACGCGGTCACCGGCGATGACCACGAACTCGCCCTGCGCCACTTTCTCGGCCAGCACCATGGCGGTGGCCGGGGACATGTCGGTGACCTGCATCAGGTTGAGCTGGCTGCCGGGATCGAGCTGGGCCAGCATCTGGTTGAACGCCTGGGCATGCCGCGTGTGCACCAGCACCGTGAGCTTCAGAGCCGGATGCTGGCGGCCGATCACGCGGCACAGTTCGAGGTTGCCCAGGTGGGTGCAGATGATGAGTCCGCCGCGTCCGGCGGCAATGGCATCGGTGATATGGGCGCTACCGGTCAAATGAACTTTATTGATCGGGAACAGGCCGCCCCACAGCAACATCTTGTCCAGCAGGCTTTCGCCGAATGCGGCGAAGTGAAGGAAAACGCCAAAAAGTCCGGAGCGCAGCGGCAGTTGCGGACGGTAGCTGCGGACCTGCGCCAGGAAGTTGCGCGAGGCCTGGCGGGCACGGCCATTGGCGGCGATGTACCAGCACAGTACCGGATAGAGCATGAGCCGGAAGGGCAGCCGGCCCAGCACGCGATGGACCGCGAACAGCAAGCGCATGCCGGCCACGAAGCTGACTTCGTTGATCTGCGCCCAATGGCGCGCGCGGGGTGGCTGGCTCATGCGCTGCGTCCGCCCAGCCGACGCCAGCTGCCGCGCGCCAGCAGCACGGGCGCACGCAGCAGCATGCCGAAGAACAGGCGGGCATGCATGCGCGAGATCAGGACATTGTCCAGCCAGACCTGGAAATGCGACACGCCGTCGGCCGGATAGCGCACCCGCGTGGCGAGGTTCTGCACGCGCAGACCGCGCCAATAGAGGCGTACCAGGATCTCGGTGTCGAAATCCATGCGCCGGCCGATGTGAGCCTGGTCCATCAGCTGCAGCGTCGGAGCCAGCGGATAGAGCCGGAAGCCGCACATCGAATCGGCAATCTCCAGTGAAAGCGTGTTGATCCACACCCAGACGTGGGTCAGGTAGCGGGCATAGAGCCGGCCCTTGGGTACGCTCTCGTCGTAGATCGGTTTGCCGTTGATGACGGCGGCCGGCGCTGCCTGCGAGGCCGCCAGAAAGCGCGGGATGTCGGCGCTGTCATGCTGGCCGTCGGCATCGATCTGCAGGGCGTGAGTGTAGCCGGCTGCTGCAGCATGGCGCAGGCCGGTCATGACGGCACCGCCCTTGCCCTGGTTGTGCGGATGGACCAGCAGCGTGATGTGCTGCGGCTCGGCTGCGGCCAGCTGCTGCAGTACGGTGGCGCAGGCGTGACTGCTGCCATCGTCGACCAGGATGCAGGGCAAGCCGTGGCCGCGCACGGCGGCGACCACCGCGCCGATGGCGTGTTCGTGGTCATAGACCGGGATCACCACGATGGTGCTGTGTGAGATGCCGGTCTTCATGCCGCTCCCAGCAGGAAGCGGCCGCTGGCATGCTGCCCGGCCTCCGAATGCAGACGGAAGGCCAGTTGCGACTTGGCTGCATCGTGCTGCAGTTCCAGCACGACGCGCATGCCGGGCGTGATGACGCGCTGGAATTTCAAGGCCTGCAGGCCCAGGAACCTTGGCGGCAGGCTGAAATAGCGCCGGCCCAGGATCAGGGACCACTCGGTCTGCACCACGCCGGGCAGGATGGGGGAGCCGGGAAAGTGGCCCTGGAAGTAGAGCAGGTCGGCGGGGATCTCCAGCGCCAGTTGGACCTGCTCGGCGGTGCGTTCAAGTTCGGTCACCCTGGGCAGGGTCGGCGGGCTGGCGTTGGCCGCGCCTGCGCTCTCCAGGAGCGCGGTCAGTGCCGAGAGCGTGACCTTGCCCTGCGGATTCAATGGTAGCGCCGGCAGGTAACGCCACAGGCGAGGCAGGGCAATGGCTTCGACGGCATCGGCCAGGCTGGCCTTGAGAGCGGCATTGAGGGCCAGTTTGCCCTGGCCATCCAGCACGGCCTGGCCTTGCGCCGTCGGCACCACGAAGGCGGCGATGAACTGGCGCGCCCTGCGGCCCTGGTGCACGATCACGCGCACGTCTGCCACCAGCGGGCTGGCGGCCAGTCCTTGTTCGATGCGGGTCAGCGAGATGCGCTTTTCTTCGAGCTTGACGATGCGGTCGCTGCGTCCGCGCAGTTCGAAAGCCGCCGGCAGGCCGTCCACCAGCACCGCACGGTCGGCCATGCTGAACCACTGGTCATCGGGCAGATGCGGAGAACGGACTTGCAGCGCGCCTTCGGCACCGATGCGTACCGACACGCCGGGCATGGCCTGCCAGTGTTCGCGGCATTGCAGCAGATCACTCTCCGGCTGCCGCCAGGCGATGCCACCGGTCTCGGAGCTGCCATAGATTTCCAGCGGACGGTGACCCAGCAGGCGTGCGGCATCGCGCGCGGCCTGTGCCGGCAGCGGACCACCGGACGAGAAGATGGCGCGCAGCTGCCGCGCGTCCGGCTGCGTGGCCTGTTCGGACAGACGCGTCAGATGGGCCGGGCTGGACAGCAGCAGCCAGGGACGCGGGCCCGTCATGCGCTGCAGATCCTCCGGAAAGAAGGCGCTGCCGGCATGGATGGGACGGCCCGCACAGAGCGCCCAGAGCACTTTGAACAGCAAGCCGTAGATGTGCTGGTGCGAGACCGTGGCCACCACGTCGGCCTGGCCCGCGATGCTGCCGAAGAGCGCCTCCAGCGTGGCCACTTCATTGGCCATCTGGCCGAGCTGCTTGGGGATGGCCTGCGCCTGGCCGGTACTGCCGGAGGTGTAGACCACCAGCCCGGTGAAATCGGCGCGCAGGGCAGGCCAAGGTGCGAGAGCATCGTCAGGGACGGCATCCGCAGCCGGCCACAGGGCCGGGCAGTGGGCACCGAAGTCTCCCGCGAATGCATCGACCTCGGTACGCAGCTGGCGGCAGGTTTCGGGCAGGGTATCGCTGGGCAGGTAGGCTGTCTTGCCGGCCAGCCAGATACCAAACAGGGCGGCGGCGAAGTGCAGGGAATCGTGATGGAACAGCGCGATGCGCTCTCCGGGCGTGGCCGTGATCAACTGCCGCCAGCGCAGCACTTCGGCGCGCCAGGCAGCGTGCGTGAGTGCGGTACCATCGCGCCATCCGATCACGCGCTCACCGTCGAAGGCCTGGAAGGGGAGCTGCAGCAGGTCCAGCTGCGCGGTCGTGTTCATGGCGGCCACCTCACGCATGATGCTGGCGGCGTACATACAGACGCACCAGATATTCGCCGGCGAACAGCACGCCCATGGCGACGTAGGAAATGACTCCGGTGTACATCGACCACACCGCAGGGGAGGCCCACAGGGCGGTGCCCAGGGCGATGCTGCCGTTGACCGCGAAGAACAGGCACCAGACCTGGGTGACCCGGCGCGTGTAGGCGACGACGAACAGGGGCAGGTCCGGAGAGCTAAGGCGCGCCATGCGTTCGATCACCGTGGGCGGCTTGTAGAGGCTGTAGCCGAACAGCGCCAGCATGCCGGCGCTGATGGCCACCGGATAGAGCTTCAGCGGCAGCAGCGCGTTCCAGAGCAAGGCCGGTGCGGCCAGCGCCAGCGCGGCCACGCCCATCCAGCGCAGGGGGCGGCCAGTGCGGCTGGTGAACAGGCGCACGGCGGCGATGAGCACCAGCAAGAGGGCCAGCAGGCGCGGTTCAAGCTTGCCGTGGGCATACCAGATCAGCAGGGGATACAGCAGGATCAACAGCGGGCCGGCCAGGCTGGCCAGCCGGGACATCGCAGGAGGCTTCATGCCTTATGCGTGCGCTTGTTCGCGCATCAGGTTCGCCAGGATCTCGACCACATCCTGCACGGTACGCACGCTACGGAAGACGTCGGGCTGGATGCGCTTGCCGGTAGTCTGGTTGAGTTTGACGACGATGTCGACGGCATCAATGCTGTCGATGTCGAGGTCGGTGTAGAGGTTGGACTGGGGCGTGATGGAGGCTTTGTCGAGCTCGAACATCTCGTGCAGCATATCGACGATCCACACGGTGATTTCGTCCTTGGTCATGTCAGGTGTGAGAGTGGTCATGATCTGCTTCTCTTGCAAGTGGCTTGGCGGGGGCGTTATTGAAATGTGCAGCGTGGAGGGCTGCTCAGGCGGTGGCCTGGTGGCTGGCTACCAGCGCAGCCAGCGCCTGAACCGAGGCGAAGTGCTTGCGGGTTTCTTCGGAGTTGGCCGAGAGCTTGATGCCGTAGCGTTTCTGCAGGCTCATGCCCAGTTCCAGCGCGTCGATCGAATCCAGTCCCAGGCCATCGCCGAACAAGGGCGCGGCGCTGTCGATATCGCCGGGAGTGAGGTCCTCCAGGTCGAGGGCCTCGATGATGAGTTGCTTGATGTCTTGTTCCAGATCGTGCATCGCCTAGTTCTCTTTCGTGAAGTACTGTTGCAGGTAAGTCGTCAACTGGCGCGCCGCCAGGGTAGGTTGGTCGGCGCCGGCTGCTTGCTCGCTGGCGATGATGTGGTCGAGATGGAGGTCTTCGCCGATATGCAGCCGGAAATGTGCGCGCGTAGCAGGTACCTTCCACCATTTCTCGCCCTTGGCGAGGGTGCCGGGCGTGCAGCGGATGCGCACCGGGGTGATGGCCCATCCGCCGCGTACGGCCACATTGGCTGCGCCGCGCTTGAGGCTGATCCGGCCATCGCTGGGCGTGCGGGTGCCCTCCGGGAAAATGATCAGGTTGCCGCCGCTGCGCAGGGAGCGGATGCAGTCCTCGATCAGGTCAGGTCCCTGGGCATTGCTGATGTAACCCGCCGCACGGACCGGGCCGCGCGTAAAGGGATTGCGCCACAGTGCACCCTTGACGATGCAGTCGGCATGGCGCACGAAGGCCATCAGCAGCACGGTATCGATGAGCGTGGGGTGGTTGGCCAGGATCAGGAGACCATTGCGATCCAGACGTTCGAGTCCGGTAATTTCATAGCGGATCACGCCGCTCATGTGCATGACCTCGACGAAGGCGCGAAATGCCAGGCGGATGATGTGGCGTGCCCGCTTGACGCGCTGCTGCGGATCGCGGACCAGGCACTGCAGAATGGGGAAAACCACCAGCCGCAACATCAGCCCGCCCAGGCCGAAGAGCGCAAAGCACATCCCCGTGGCCACGATGCGCCAGCCACGGTCGATCAATGCCAGGGCCCGTTCAAGCATGCCGCATCCAGTGCCAGCGGCGGCCATCGGCCTGGCGGTGCAGGGTGGACGTGGACGCGTCGAGGAAGAAGCGCAGCACCGCGGCCGCGCCAGCGGTGGCATTCTCAGAGGGGAGGGTGCCGTGGCTCGGCTGAATCTGTTGCCATTGCAGAGACACGGTCGGAAGCGCGCCGTGTTCGTCGGCGGCCTGCATCAGCCAGGACCAGCCGCAGGGCTCTTCGTGTTCATCGGCGAAATCGGAAAAGAGCGTCGGGAGCGGTGCATCGGCGACCACCAGCAGGACCTGCCGCGCGCCATCGGCCAGCAGGCCGCAGGCTTCGATGACGGCATGTTCGACCGTACTCTGGCCGGCTGCAATGGCCACCGTATTGGCCTGGCTGCCACGGGCGATGGAGAACAGGCCGGCGTTGGCGTTGTGTACCGAGAGACTGAAGGCGGTGGGCGACATGGGCGCAGCAGCGGCCAGGGCCATTTGCAATTCCACCGAACGGGCGCATTCGCCGTGGCGCGAGGCAAACACGACCGGGATGTCTTGCGCGTCCTTGCTGGCGTCGTCGGCGGGGCTGGATGCAATGGCAGGCGAGGCCGCACTCAGTGCGCCATAGGCCGCCTCGAGCGCCAGCTTGCCCACTGGGCTGGTCCGTCGACGCAGCATGGGCGGCATGGACTTGACTGCTGGTTCCCCCGAACCAGCGGCCTGGCGATCATCGCTGATCCAGCGTTGCCAATCGGCATGGGATTCGATACCCGGAACCCACTGCGCGTGCGACGCGATTGAAAAACTGACATCCCCTGAATACATATCTTGAAAAGCACTAGGCTTCTGCTTGGCGGTGTTATTTACCGGATCCCCCTACCAGTTCGGACCCCATTCATCGGTGCGGCCCGCGGTCAACACGCTGTTTTCTTGTTGATTTACAGCGTTTATCCGGTGTCTTGAAACGTTACAATTTGTAAGACCGGGTAATGGTACGACAAAACCTCATTGAAATAACACGAAATTTTCACGAAGAATCGCGGAGAGCCATGGCCCAAGGGCTTATGCACTGAGTGGACGTTGTCGTTTGGGTACGCGCTCTGTCGTCCTGCAGGGTAAAACTGTGCTGAATTTTGTGCCTGATTCTCTAACAATTTTTGACATACCCGATCCAAATTGGGCCGCTACAGTTCAAGAGATTGTTCATTCAGCAAGATCAGGAGGGGTGTACCCGTCCGGGATTCGGCATCGTCAAGACGGCAAGTCAATGCAATCGCTGAGGACAGAAAGACAAAACCACCAGGAACCGGCGTGGTGCCGATTGCTGATGGTTGTGATGTTGGTGGAGCCGGCGGGAATTGAACCCGCGTCCAGAAGCACTCTACAGACAGTTCTACATGCGTAGTGCAGTCAATTGGTTTTGATCTTGGCGACGCGGACGCACACGCTTCGACAGGACGAGTTACCTTGGATTTAATGACGTATGAAGTAACCCCATACGCCACGATTCCCTGTAAATGACTCTACCGCTGTTGCCAGCACACCCCAGGGAAGAAGTGCTGTAGAGCTAGAAGTTTCTTAGGTTTCTAGGTGCGATTTACGCTGCGAGAGCGTAAGATTCGTCGTTTGCATTTAAGCAGTTCCGGATGGATTAACGAGGTAACCAGTCCTCGGCATGCCCTGTTCCGCTTTGCAACCCCTGTCGAAACCAAGTCGGCCCCGTGGTGTTGAAGCTTCGCAAATCCCGCTGGGCGCGTGAACTTGCGTATTACGCTTGCCTCTCTCCGAGTCTCTTCAAGAGGCGCCCGCTTGTTCGGCGGGAGGTGAATTATAACCTACTCCCTACTGTATGGGCAGCGCATGGCTTTTCAAGAGCCGCGCCGCCCGCTGGCGCATCGCCTGCTCACTGGATGGTCAGCTCGACCCGTGCCTTCGGTTCCTTTTCAGGAATGCCCGCACCATCCAGCTTGGGCGCGATCAGGAAGATGCGCGCCGGATCGATCACGCTCTGTTCCTGCAAATAATTTCGCACCTGGTCGGCCCGGCGCTGGGCCAGGTTGCGCAAGTCATCCTTGGTCACCTCGGTGTGCTCGAGGATCAGCTTTTCCATCTCGGCTTCGGGCAGGCTCTTGCTCAGGCCGATCATGTTGCGCGGCTTGTCGAACTTGGCATCCTTGTAGACGCGCTCCAGGTACTTGGCGCGCTCGGCCGCGCTTACGCGCACCGGCCCGGCCGGCTGGCCTTCCTTGGCGATCAGGTCGGCACGCTTGAGGCTGCGCATGGCACGTTCCAGCGCTTCGCGGCGCAGGCCCTGGTCATCGACCTGGGGATCGACGCGGCCGGTGATGTCGAGCTTGATGCCCGGACGCTCATGCAGCGCGTAACCCAGCGCATCCAGTTTCTTGCGCACCTCGTCGGTGACTTCCGAGGAGCCCGGCGAGAACTCGATGTAGCGCAGCTCGCCAATATGCTCGTCCGCCCGGAACATCGACCCGATCAGCGCGAAGGGCGAGGTGACGGCCTTGACGATCAGGTTCACGAATACCCGCACGATGATGCCGCCGACCGAAAACTCCGGATCCGACAGCGAGCCGGAGATCGGCAGGTTCAGGTTGATGTTGCCATCGCGGTCCTTCAGCAGCGACACCGCCAGCATCACCGGCAGGTTGGTGGCATCCGGGCTGTCCACGCGTTCGCCGAAGCTCAGCTGTTCAATGCGCAGATCGTTCTGGGCCACCAGCTTGTCGTTCTCGATCTTGTATTGCACATCCATCGAGAGCTTGCCCTTGGTGATCGGATAGCCGGCGTACTTGGCCGAGTAGGGCGTCAGGCGCGGCAGCTGAACACCGTTGGCGCTGGCCTTGAGATCCAGGTACATGGGCTTGAAGAGCGGATTGAGCGAGCCCGAGATCTGCAGAGGAGCATCGTTGTCGATCTTGCCGCTGATGTTGACCGGGGCCGGTTGCGGTTTCTCCGAAGAGATCTGGCCGATGCTGCCGGACAGTCCCGTCATGTTGGCGGTGTAGTTGGGTTTGACGAAGTTGTCGGTGTAGTTGATGTTGCCGCCTGCCAGCACCACCTGGCCGACTCGCACGATGGGCGCATCGGCGGGCGCGGTCGCGGGCGTGACCGGGGTGGCGGACACGGTCTTGCGCGAGCTTCCCGTGTTGGCAGGCTTGTCGGTTTTCTTGCTGTCGTCCGTGATCGAGCCCTGTTCCTGCGCATCAGCCACCACGATGTCCTGCAAGTTCAGGCGGCCCTTGTCGGAGAGGATGGCGCGGGCGTAGAAGTTGGACAGCGTCACTTTCTCCAGCGCCACTTGCGGACGTCCGCCCAGCTTGGCCTGGATGCCGGCCAGTTCCAGCGTACGCCAGCGCAGGAAGTCGGTGGAGGTCTGCTTGTCCTGCATGCGCAGGTTGGTGATGGCGGCGCTGCCCTTGTAATCCAGGGCCAGCTTGCGATCGTCCAGCGGGGGCGTCAGCTCCAGCTTGCCCTTGGCGCTGGCCAGGCCGCTGCTGATGGTGACATTGAGTACATCGGTGAAATAGTGCTGGAAGGGCGTGATGGGCAAATCCTTCACCTCCAGATCCAGCGCCACACTCCTGAAGTGCGCTGCAGCCTGTCCGGCCAGATCGGCGCTGCCGTTCTTGTCGAAGCGCGCCTGCAGCTTGAAGGGAATGGCCTGGTCCAGCGTATCGGTGAGCGTGGGTGCCTGCAGCGAGAGCGATTCCAGCGCCAGTGGCTGTGCGCCCTTGCCCGGGGGCGTCAAGCGCAGGTCGGCCAGTTGTACCTTGCTGTCGTCGAGCTTGAGATGGCCGTCACGCAGCTGCAGTGTGGTCTGCCCCGAGAGTTTGCCGGCTACGCCGCTGATGGGGGCGCGTGACAGGTAATTCTGGTAGCCGGCGAGGTCGATGTTCTCCAGCGTGATCTTGCCTGCCACCCCGGGTTTGAGCGGCTGCAGCTGGCCGTCGAAGGCCAGCTTGCCATGGCCGTTTTCCACCGCCGACAGGGTCAGGTGCGCGGGCTTGGCATCAGCGGCGGTAGAGAGCTGGGTGGCGTTGATGTCGATCTTGCTCAGCTTGATCGATTGGGCAGGCGCCGCATTGGCTTCGTCGCGCCAGTTCACTTCGCCGCCGCGCACGGTCAGTTGTTGCAGCACGATGGGGGCTGTCGGCTGGGGTGTGCTGGCCGCAGGAGCAGGTGCTTCTTTCTTTGCGGTACGGGCGTTGGTCTTGCCTCCCGCAGTACTGCCACCGGTCAGCGCGCGCTGCCAGTTGATCTCGCCGCGTGCATTCATGCCGGCCCAGACTTGCGGCTGCTCCAGCGTGAGCTGGTTCAATTCGCCGCTGGCGGCCAACACGTCAAATTGCTTCACCTGCAGCGCTACCGACTTGGCTTTGAGCAGCGGTGCGCGGGCCTTGTCCTGCAGAGCGACGTCATCCAGGCGCACATCGCCTGCCAGGGTGACGGTCGGCTTGTCGTCCTTGCGGGTAAAACCCAGATCCAGCTTGGTGCTCAGCTTGGCACTCTGGATGATGACCGGTAATTCGGCAGGGACGAAGGGCAGGTAGCCCACCAGGTCGAGCTGGTCGATATCGATGGCGAAGGCCGATTCCTGCGTCGAGGCGAAGGGTTTGCTGCGGCCCTTCAGGTGCAGCGGTGTACCGTTGATGGTGGCCGACAGTTGCGGCTGCACGAAGCTGTCGATGTTGCCGGGCAGGTTGGAGATGAAGGGCAGGCCAACCTGCAGCGCGGCGATGTCGATGTTCTTGCCGCTGACCTTGTCCTCGAAGCGGATCTGTCCATCCTGCAGTTGCACGTTGGCCAGCGAGAAGCGCGCCTGGCCTTCGCTCTTGGGCTGCGCGGCCAGGCGATCCAGGATGTCGGAGAAGTTGTAATGGCCGCTGCCCTCGGCATCTACCCGCACCACGTGCAATTGCGGCGTACTCACCCTGATCTCGTCCAGTACTGGTGCCAGGCGCAGCAGCGAGGCGGCCGAGAGGTCGGCCAGCAAGCCCTTGGCGCTGAAGAAGGGCTGCGTGCCATCGGCTTCATACAGCGTAATGTCGGAGGCGCGCAGGGCCAGCTTGAAAGGGTTGAAGGCGATCTTGCCGATCTCCAGCTTGCGGCCGATCTGGGCCTGCGTCTGGTCGACGGCGATCTTGCGCACCAGCGCGGGCAAGGCGGCCCAGCTCAACGCGGCCAGAACCAGCAGGACGGCCAGCGTCCAGCCGGCCCAGCGCAGCGGGCGTCTCATTCGTTGCCAGGCGATGTGCTGGGTGAGAGAGGCGCGGTCCGGCTTGCTCATGACGGTTTCCCTTGTCGGTGCCGGTCCGTCCTGGGGCGATGCCTGCGCAGGTGGCCGGTTCTGGTTGTGATGGTGTGTGGTGCTGCGGCGTGCGCCGGGTTGTCGCCATTCTAATGCGAGGCGACATGGCACTGCTAGGAGGGAAATGGCGCGCCCAAGTTTCCTTGCGCGCGCCAGTAAAGGCGGGGGAGCGGATCAGTCCAGCAGGGTCAGGATGTCCAGCGGTGCATGCAGCAGCGCATCGGCCTGCCACGCGGCTGGTTCGGTGTGGCCGCAATAGCCCCAGGCGGCGGCAATGGTCGGCATGTTGGCGGCGCGTCCGGCCTGGATGTCGCGCAGGTCGTCGCCGACGTACCAGCAATCCTCGGGAGGCAGTCCCAGGCGCTTGGCGGCTTCCAGCAGCGGCGCGGGATGCGGCTTGGGATGCGGGGTGGTGTCGCCGGAGACGATGCAGCCGGCATGGCCCAGGCCGATCTGCGGGGCCAGCACGTCGGTGAAGCGTGCCGCCTTGTTGGTGACGATGCCCCAGGCGATGCCGCGCGTTTCCAGTTGCGCCAGCAGTTCCGGGATGCCGTCGAAGAGGCCGCTGTGGGTGGTCATGTTGGCCTGGTAGCGGTCCAGGAAAAGTACGCGCAAGTCTTCATATTCCGCGTCGCCCGGATGGATGCCCAGCGCTGCACCGATGAGCCCGCGGGCACCGGCCGAGGCGACCGGGCGCAAACTTTCATAGGGGGCATTTTCCATGCCCCTTTGCTGGCGCAGGTAGTTGGCGGCGGCCGCCAGGTCGGGAGCAGTGTCGGCGAGCGTGCCGTCGAGGTCGAACAGGATCGCGCGGGGAGGGCGGAGTGGCATGGGCTTCAGGATGGCAGGAAGAAAAGCGCCGCAGCGGGCAGCTGCGGCGAGGGGAACGAACCGGCGAGGCGCGAGCGAGGCTGCTCAGCCTAGTTTGGTACAGGCAACCAGGTAGTTCACGCTGGTGTCGTCGTTGAGCGAATAGATCTTGGTCAGCGGGTTGTAGCCCATGCCCTTGAAACCATCGATCTGCAAACCGGCTTCGCGCGTGTAGTGCGCCAGTTCGGCCGGGGTGATGAACTTGGCATAGTCATGCGTGCCCTTGGGCAGCAGCCGCAGCACGTATTCGGCACCGATGATGGCCATGACGTAGGACTTCATGTTGCGGTTGAGCGTGGAGAAGAACAGCTTGCCGCCCGGCTTGGCCAGGTCGGCCGCGGCGCGCACGATGGCGGCCGGATCGGGGACGTGTTCCAGCATTTCCATGCAGGTCACGACGTCGTACTGGCCGGCTTCACGCGCGGCCATGTCTTCGGCGGCGATCTTTTCGTAGCGCACCTGCACGCCGGATTCCATGCTGTGCAGGTCGGCCACTTTCAGGGCCTTGTCGGAGAGGTCGATGCCGGTGACGTCGGCCCCTTTCTTGGCCATCGATTCCGCCAGGATGCCGCCACCGCAGCCGATGTCGATCACCTTCTTGCCAGCCAGCGGGGCGCGGGCGTTGATCCACTCCAGGCGCAGCGGGTTGATTTCGTGCAGGGGACGGAATTCGGAACCCGGGTCCCACCAGCGATGGGCCAGTTCACTGAATTTCTGGATCTCTTGGGGATCGGCGTTCATGGTCGCATTGGTCGTATTCATGGGGCCTAATGATAGCCCAATCCGACGCAGCGGGTAGCCTGCGCCAGGTCAAGATGCGCCGCAATGAAGGGGCAAGTGCTTGCAAAAGCCTGCATGACCAGCAAATGAAACAGGAATAAAAAAACCCCGCCGAAGCGGGGTTTTCATAACAGCCTTGTAGCGGCAATCGATTACTTGCGGGTACCCACAACTTCGATTTCCACGCGACGGTTCTTGGCGCGGCCAGCAGCGGTCTTGTTGTCAGCGACCGGTTGCGACTTGCCCTTGCCTTCGGTGTAGACGCGGTTGGCTTCAACGCCCTTCGAGACCAGGTAGGCCTTGACGGACTCAGCACGGCGAACCGACAGCTTCTGGTTGTAGGCGACGGAGCCGATCGAGTCGGTGTGGCCGACGGCGATGATGACTTCCAGGTTGATGGCCTTCAGGTTGCCAACCAGTTCGTCCAGCTTGGCCTTGCCAGCCGGCTTCAGGGTTGCCTTGTCGAAATCGAAGAAGGCGTCAGCAGCGTAGGTGACCTTTTCCGAGGTCGGGGCAGCGACAGGAGCAACAGGCTTGGCAGCAGGAGCTTGAGCAACCGGAGCCGGTGCGGGCGGTTCTTCGCACGGACCGTTCACGTAAGCGGTTTGCCAGCACAGACCGTAACCGCTGCGGGTCACGACGTCACGGCCATCTTGCAGGTACAGGCTGCCGGGACGAACCTTGATGTCCTTGGTTTCCTGAGCGGTGGCAGACAGTGCGATGGCTGCGGACGCAGCAGCGAAGACGAGTTTTGCTAATTTGTTCATGTTTCTCCTCTCGGGTGAGATATCCGCAGATAAACTGCGCTACAAGATTACGACATCAAAAAAATGAATAATATCATGTGTTCAGGTCGTCACAGGCCCTTGTTCCATGGGGCTAGTAATGAACTTAGCCGCCATTCTGCCACACGGATTGACCTTCAGCGATGCTTGCCAATTGGTCCAGACAACGTTTTTGGGACTGTGTTGTTTCTTCGCAACGCGATATTTTCGGGCCGTTTTTGTTCCTTTAAGGCTGAAAAAAGCCGGATTTTTTAAAGAAAATCCTTATATTTCATACAGTTCGCGCATTTTCACTCGGGCAAGTAGTTGCCATTTTCTCCGCAGCATCGCGATTCCCGGTCCCTCGGAATTCTCCTGATGGTGTGCACCGGGAAAGTGAGTTTCGGAAAATTTTCCCCAAATTGGTCATTTGACAGCAACCTGCGGCGGAGAAACATTCAATGCCGGGCGGCAATGCCGGTCGCTGAATTCGGGCGCTCTAATATATATAGGCGTTCGGACCTGGCATTTCGTCGCTCCCAGGCGCTGGGAGGAGCTTTGCGGCGCATGCGGTGCGGGCCTGCAAGGGTCCGGGTGTCCTCGCGAAGCATGCCGTTGCAGGGTCATTCAGGGCGTTTGACGGGCTTTTGACCCTCCTGGCGTGCTAGAATGCGCTGTTCTGATCAGTCCAAGGGCCACGCCCGCCCGGCACGATTTTCTGGCCGGGAAACATCTTTCGACTCTCCAATGGATCAATTCGCTAAAGAAACCATCCCCATTTCCCTCGAAGAAGAGATGCGCAAGAGTTACCTCGATTACGCCATGAGCGTGATCGTGGGTCGGGCACTGCCGGATGTGCGCGATGGCTTGAAGCCGGTGCACCGCCGCGTGCTGTATGCGATGCACGAGATGAACAACGTCTGGAATCGTCCGTTCGTGAAGTGCGCGCGCGTGGTCGGTGAAGTCATGGGTAAATACCACCCGCACGGCGACGCCTCCATCTACGACACCCTGGTGCGCATGGCCCAGGACTTCTCGCTGCGCTACACCTTGGTCGATGGCCAGGGCAACTTCGGTTCCATCGACGGCGACGGCGCTGCGGCGATGCGTTACACCGAGTGCCGCCTGGACAAGATCTCCAACGAATTGCTGGCCGATATCGAGAAGGAAACCGTCGATTTCGTGCCCAACTACGACGGCAAGGAAAAGGAACCCTCGGTCCTGCCGACGCGTATCCCCAACCTGCTGGTCAACGGCTCCTCCGGCATCGCCGTGGGCATGGCCACCAACATCCCGCCGCACAACATCACCGAAGTGATCAACGGCGCGCTGCACCTGCTGGCCAATGAACACTGCACCATCGATGAACTGATCGAACTGGTGCCGGCACCGGACTTCCCGACCGGCGGCATCATCTATGGCGTCTCGGGCGTGCGCGATGGTTACCGCACCGGCCGTGGCCGCGTGGTCATGCGCGCCAAGACCCACTTCGAAGAATATGGCCGCGAAGGCCGCATCGCCATCATCGTCGATGAGCTGCCCTACCAGGTCAACAAGAAGGCGCTGCTGGAACGCATCGCCGAGCTGGTGCGCGACAAGAAGCTCGAAGGCATCTCCGACCTGCGCGACGAATCCGACAAGTCGGGCATGCGCGTGGTCATCGAACTCAAGCGCGGCGAAGTGCCTGAAGTGGTGCTCAACAACCTCTACAAGCAGACCCAGCTGCAAGACACCTTCGGCATGAACATGGTGGCGCTGGTCGATGGCCAGCCGCGCCTCTTGAACCTGAAGCAGTTGCTGGAATGCTTCCTGTCGCACCGTCGCGAAGTGGTCACCCGCCGCACCGTGTTCGAACTGCGCAAGGCGCGCGAACGCGGTCACGTGCTCGAAGGCCTGGCCGTTGCATTGGCCAACATCGATGACTTCATCGCCATCATCCGCGCCGCACCGACTCCGCCGATCGCCAAGGCAGAACTGATGACGCGCGCCTGGGATTCGTCCATGGTGCGCGAGATGCTGGCCCGCACCGGCGAAGGCAATCCGGGCGGCATCGAAGCCTTCCGTCCGGAGAGCCTGCCGGCCCATTACGGCATCCAGTCCGACGGCCTCTACAAGCTCTCCGACGAACAGGCGCAGGAAATCCTGCAGATGCGTCTGCAACGCCTGACCGGTCTGGAGCAGGACAAGATCGTCAATGAATACAAGGACGTGATGGCGCAGATCGCCGACCTGCTGGATATCCTCTCCAAGCCGGCCCGCGTCACTGCCATCATCACCGACGAACTCAACGCCGCCCGCAACGACTACGGCATCGGTGCCAAGGACGAGCGCCGCTCCACCATCGAGCACAACGCCACCGACCTGGCCACCGAAGATCTGATCACCCCGCAGGACATGGTGGTGACGCTGTCGCACACCGGCTACATGAAGTCGCAGCCGGTCTCCGAGTATCGCGCGCAGAAACGCGGCGGCCGCGGCAAGCAGGCCATGGCGACCAAGGATGACGACTGGATCGACCAGCTCTTCATCGCCAATACGCACGACTACATCCTGTGCTTCTCCAACCGTGGCCGCCTGTACTGGCTGAAGGTCTGGGAAGTGCCGCAGGGTTCGCGCAATTCGCGCGGCAAGCCCATCGTCAACATGTTCCCGCTGCAGGATGGCGAGAAGATCACGGTGATCCTGCCGGTGTCGGGTGCCAATCGCAGCTTCCCGGATGACCGTTATGTCTTCATGGCGACCAGCCTGGGCACGGTCAAGAAGACCCCGCTGTCGGACTTCTCCAACCCGCGCAAGGCCGGCATCATTGCCGTGGACCTGGACGAAGGCGACTTCCTGATCGGTGCTGCTCTCACCGATGGCGCGCATGACGTGATGCTGTTCTCCGACGGCGGCAAGGCCGTGCGTTTCGATGAAAACGACGTGCGTCCGATGGGCCGTACCGCCCGTGGCGTGCGCGGCATGAACTTGGAAGAAACCCAGCAAGTCATCGCCTTGCTGGTGGCCGAGAACGAACAGCAGTCCGTGCTCACCGCCACCGAAAACGGCTTCGGCAAGCGTACCCCGATCACCGAGTACACCCGTCACGGCCGTGGCACCAAGGGCATGATCGCCATCCAGACCAGCGAGCGCAACGGCAAGGTCGTGGCCGCCACGCTGGTCGATTCCAGCGATGAGATCATGCTGATCACTACCGGTGGCGTGCTGATCCGCACCCGTGTCTCGGAGATCCGCGAGATGGGCCGCGCGACCCAGGGCGTGACCCTGATCGCGGTGGAAGACGGCACCAAGCTGTCCGGCCTGCAGCGCGTGGTCGAGTCCGATGTGGAAGACGTGATCGAAGGCGAAGGCGCAGAGGCGGCCGGCGGCGAAGCACCAGCCGCAGGCGAGTAAAGCAAGTCCAGGGCGGCGGGCCGCGTGCCTGCCGTCTTTTTTGATGGCGAACGCAGACATGGTTTATAACTTTTCCGCCGGTCCGGCGGTATTGCCCAAGGAAGTGCTGCAACAGGCAGCCGACGAGATGCTGGACTGGCATGGCAGTGGTATGTCGGTCATGGAGATGAGCCATCGCGGCAAGGAATACATGTCCATCATCGAAGCCGCGCTGGCTGATGTGCGCGCGCTGATGAACATCCCTTCCAACTACAAGGTGCTGTTCCTGCAGGGCGGGGCCATCGCCGAGAACGCCATCATCCCGATGAACCTGGCGGCGCTGCGTTCGCCGGCAGGCAAGCATGAAGCCGGCGTGGCCGACTACATCAACACCGGTTCCTGGTCGACCAAGTCGATCAAGGAAGCGGGGCGCTACTGCAGCGTGAACGTGGCCGCCTCCTCGGCCGATCACAAGTTTTCCAGCATCCCGGCACGTGCCGACTGGAAGCTCTCGCGCAATGCCGCCTACGTGCACATCTGCAGCAACGAAACCATCGACGGCGTCGAATACCAATATACGCCCGAGGTCGCCGCCGACACCGATGGCGCACCGCTGGTGGCCGACATGTCCTCGCACATCCTCTCGCGCGAGGTGGATGTCTCGAAATATGGCGTCATCTATGGCGGCGCCCAGAAGAATATCGGCCCGGCCGGCGTGACCATCGTCATCGTGCGCGAAGACCTGCTGGGTCATGCGCTGCCGTTCTGTCCCTCGGCCTTCGACTGGAAGATCGTGGCCGACAACGATTCCATGTACAACACCCCGCCGACCTACGCGATCTACATCGCCGGCCTGGTGTTCCAGTGGATCAAGCGCCAGGGTGGCGTGGCCGCGCTGGAAGCGCGCAACATCGCCAAGGCCGAGCTGCTCTACGGCTACCTGGACAGTACCGATTTCTACAGCAACCGGATCGCAGCGGACTGCCGTTCCCGCATGAACGTGCCGTTCTTCCTGCGCGACGATGCGCTCAATGACACTTTCCTGGCCGGCGCCAAAGAGCGCGGCCTGCTGCAGCTGAAAGGCCACAAGTCGGTCGGCGGCATGCGTGCATCGATTTACAACGCGATGCCGATCGAGGGCGTACAGGCTCTCGTCGATTATCTGAAAGACTTCGAACAGCAACACGGCTGAGGCCGCATCTGGCCGGGCGCATCATCGCCCGCGCAGTGCAGGCCGTGGCCGTGCGCCAAGCCAACGCCATGCCCGGTGTGCCGCCGGCCGCTCATAGCGCCCGTGCGCCGTGCAGAACCTGAAAGAGCAAGATGAGTGACGACAAGTTGCTGCCCCTGCGCCAGAAGATCGATGCCATCGATGCGCAGATCCTCGACCTGCTGAACCAGCGCGCCCGTGTCGCGCAGGAAGTGGGCCACGTCAAGGCCGAGACCAATGCCCCGGTGTTTCGTCCCGAGCGCGAAGCGCAGGTCCTGCGCCGCGCCGCCGACCGCAATCCCGGCCCCTTGCTGGGCACCGATATCCAGACCATTTTCCGTGAAGTGATGTCGGCTTGCCGCGCGCTGGAAAAGCGTGTGGTGGTGGCCTACCTGGGCCCGGAAGGCACCTTCAGCGAACAGGCCGTGTACCAGCAGTTCGGCCATGCCATCGAGGGCTTGCCCTGCGTGTCCATCGATGAAGTGTTCCGCGATGCCGAAGCCGGTACCGCCGATTTCGGTGTGGTGCCCATCGAGAATTCCTCCGAAGGCGTGATCAACCGCACCCTCGATCTGCTGCTGCAGACCACGCTGACCATCAGCGGCGAAGTGGCGATCCCCGTGCATCACAGCCTGATGACCGCCAGCGGCAACATGGACGGCATCACCCGCATCTGCGCGCATTCGCAGGCCCTCGCCCAGTGCAATGCGTGGCTCAACCAGAACTATCCTGCCATCGAACGCCAGGCGGTGGCCTCCAACGCCGAGGCCGCGCGCATGGCGGGTGAAGATAATAGCGTGGCGGCCATTGCCGGTGAAATCGCGGGCCAGAAGTACAACCTGCAGACGGTCAATGCCCACATCCAGGACGATCCGCACAATCGCACCCGCTTTGCCGTGATCGGCCGCCTGCGCACGGCACCGTCTGGGCGCGACCAGACTTCCATCGTGCTGTCGGTGCCCAACAAGGCCGGTGCGGTCTACAACCTGCTGGCACCGCTGGCGCGGCATGGCGTGTCGATGACGCGCTTCGAGTCGCGCCCGGCCCGCATGGGTGCGTGGGAATATTATTTCTACGTCGACCTCGAAGGCCACGAGCAGGATGAGAAGGTCGCCAAGGCGCTCGAAGAGCTGCGCCAGAACGCCGCCTTCTTCAAGCTGCTGGGCTCCTATCCGCTGGGCCTGTGAGCGCCTGCCGTCCCGCCATTCTTCAAGGCTGAGTTCAACGTGTTCAAGAAAGTCGTCATCTTCGGTGTGGGCCTGATCGGCGGCTCGTTCGCCCTGGCGCTGCGCCGTGCCGGCCAGGCCGCGCACATCGTCGGCGTGGGCCGCTCGCTGGCCAGCCTGGAGCGTGCGCGCGAGCTGGGCATCATCGATGCCATTGCCACCGATGCGGCCGCCGCCGTTACCGGTGCCGATCTGATCCTGGTGGCCGCGCCCGTGGCGCAGACCGAAGCCATCCTCGCTTCCATCAAGCCGCATCTGGAGGCCCGGGCCATCGTCACCGATGCCGGCAGTACCAAGAGCGATGTAGTGGCCGCCGCCCGCAAGGCGATGGGGGAGCGCATTGCGCAGTTTGTCCCGGCGCATCCGATTGCGGGCCGTGAAAAACATGGTCCGGAAGCCGCGCTGGCCGAACTGTATGAAAGCAAGAAAGTGGTCATCACCGCCTTGCCCGAAAACAGCGAGGCCGATGTCGAGACCGTGGCAGCCGCCTGGCGCGCTTGTGGTGCGATCATCCATCGCCTCTCGCCGCAGGAGCATGATGCGGTGTTCGCTTCGGTGAGCCACCTGCCGCACGTGCTGGCGTTTGCGCTGGTGGATGACATTGCTGCCAAGCCGCATGCCGAGACCCTGTTCCAGTATGCCGCCAGCGGTTTCCGCGATTTCACCCGCATTGCTGCCTCCTCGCCCGAGATGTGGCGCGACATCACGCTGGCCAACCGTGATGCCTTGCTCACCGAGGTCGATGCCTATCTGGTGCAATTGCAGGGCATACGCGCGATGATTGCCGACAGCGACGGCGCGGGCCTCGAAAAGATCTATGCCAGCGCCCAGCATGCCCGCCAGCAGTGGGCGGCTGCCATCGAGGCAGCCGAACGCAAGGCCAACTGAACATTCTTTCCCGGTCACATCGTCAAGGCCGCCTGGGCGGCCCGATTCCACCACCGCATCATCCACAGAAAAGCAAGCCAGATGAAACAGCCTTCCTACCCCCGCCATATCGACCTGAACCCGGTCCCGCACGTGCAAGGCACGGTCAAGCTGCCGGGCTCCAAGAGCATTTCCAACCGCATCCTGCTGCTGGCGGCGCTCTCCGGCGGCACCACCCGCATCTTCGACCTGCTGGCTTCCGACGATACGCTGGTCATGCTCATGGCCCTGCAAACCTTGGGCGTGAAGTGGGAGCAGATCGAAGGCACCCAGGATTACATCGTCCATGGCGTCAACGGCGTGCTGCCGGTGCACCAGGCTGATCTCTTCATGGGCAATGCCGGCACCGCCATCCGTCCGCTGACGGCGGCCCTGGCCGTACTGGGCGGCGACTACACGTTGCATGGCGTGCCGCGCATGCATGAGCGGCCGATTGGCGACCTGGTGGATGCCTTGAATGCGGTTGGCATGCGCATCGAGTACACCGGCAATCCTGGCTACCCGCCGTTGCATATCCGCCGGGGCCAGCTGACATCGGCGCGCATGAAGGTGCGCGGCAACGTCTCCAGCCAGTTCCTGACAGCCTTGCTGATGGCCGCGCCCCTGATGGCGCGTGAGGAGGCCATGCAGATCGAGGTGGTCGGTGAACTCATCTCCAAGCCCTACATCGAGATCACCTTGAACCTGATGCGCCGCTTCGGCGTCGAGGTCGAGCGTGAGGGCTGGCAACAGTTCACCGTCAAGCCGGGCCAGCATTACCGCAGCCCCGGCAGCATCCACGTCGAGGGCGATGCGTCGTCGGCCTCCTACTTCCTGGCCGCCGGTGCCATCACCGGTGGCCCGATCCGGGTCGAGGGCGTGGGCCGCGACAGCATCCAGGGCGACGTGCGCTTCGTCGAAGCGCTGGAGCAGATGGGCGCGACCATCACCATGGGCGAGAACTGGATCGAGGCCTCCTCCAATGGCCCGCTCAAGGCCATCGATGCCGACTTCAACCACATTCCGGATGCAGCGATGACCATCGCCGTGGCGGCGCTCTACGCCGACGGCCCCAGCACCCTGCGCAACATCGCCAGCTGGCGCGTCAAGGAAACCGATCGCCTCTCGGCCATGGCGACCGAGTTGCGCAAGCTGGGTGCGCAGGTGGAAGAGGGCGCTGATTACCTCACGGTGATCCCCCCGGCCGAGATCGGTACGGCCGCCATCGATACCTATGACGACCATCGCATGGCCATGTGCTTCTCGCTGGCGGCGCTGGATGGTGCATTGCGGCGCGGCAACCGTATTCGCATCAACGACCCCAAGTGCGTGGCCAAGACCTTCCCCGATTATTTTGACGTTTTCAAAAAGATTGCCGAGCAAACCTTGATCTGATACACCCTGTCTCTGAAAGTAAAAGCACTAAATTATTCACAGATAAAGGGTTCAGGCCATGGAAAAAGCAAAGATACCGGTCATCACCATCGATGGCCCGACCGCCTCCGGCAAGGGCACCGTGGCGCAGAAGGTGGCGCGGCAACTGGGTTTCCATTACCTCGATTCGGGCGCGCTGTACCGCCTGACGGCGCTGTCCGTGCTGCGGCGCGGCGTGGCCCTGGATGACGAACATGCCCTGGCCAAGGCGGCCGAGCACTTGCACTGTCATTTCGATGGCGGCCACATCTTCCTGGCCAATGAAGACGTGACCCAGGCCATCCGCGCCGAAGAGGTCGGCAATACCGCCTCCAAGATCGCGGCCCTGATCACCGTGCGTCAGGCCTTGTACGGCCTGCAGTTGTCATTCAGGAAACCTCCCGGCCTGGTGGCCGACGGCCGCGACATGGGCACCGTCATCTTCCCCGGTGCCCGTCTGAAGGTGTTTTTGACCGCCAGTGTGGAAGCACGCGCCACAAGACGCTATAAGCAATTGATTGACAAGGGTTTTTCTGCTAATATCGAAGACCTCTCCAGAGATTTGAAGGAACGCGACGAACGCGACATGAATCGCTCGTCGGCCCCCTTGAAGGCTGCGGAGGGTGCATATCACCTGGATACATCCGACATGACCGCTGACGAAGCGGTGCAGCAGGTACTCAGCTGGTACGCTGCCCTGGGGCACTGAAATCCGTTGCAATCCGCTTGAAACGGCCCGTTCAGTACCCATCATGGGCAAGTCCTTGTTGTACCCGTAGTGCCATTGGTGCCCGGCAGATGCAAAGTCTGACGGGTGTTGATAAACCTAACCCAGTACCCATGTCGTCGGCGGCAACGAAGACGGCAGTGCAAGTCAGCCCGATTGCATCACACGGATACCGGCCAATCTTTCTTACTTTCTTTTATGTCTACCACTACCGTTATCGCTGCAGGTGTTGATACCTCCAGCGAATTTGCTGCTCTGTTCGAAGAATCGCTGTCGCGTCAGGACATGCGTTCGGGTGAAGTCATCTCGGCAGAAGTCGTGCGCCTGGATCACAACTTCGTGATCGTCAACGCCGGCCTGAAGTCCGAAGCATTCATCCCTGTTGAAGAATTCAAGAACGACAACGGCGAAGTCGAAGTCAACGTCGGCGACTTCATCTCCGTTGCGATCGAATCCCTGGAAAACGGTTTCGGCGACACCATCCTGTCGCGCGACAAGGCCAAGCGTCTGGCATCGTGGCTCTCGCTGGAAAAGGCGATGGAGTCCGGCGAGATCGTCACCGGTACCGTCAATGGCAAGGTCAAGGGCGGCCTGACCGTTCTGACCAACGGCATCCGTGCCTTCCTGCCGGGTTCGCTGGTCGACACCCGTCCGGTCAAGGACACCACCCCGTTCGAAGGCAAGACCCTGGAATTCAAGGTCATCAAGCTGGACCGCAAGCGCAACAACGTCGTTCTGTCGCGCCGTGCCGTGATCGAAGCCTCGATGGGCGAAGAGCGCGCCAAGCTGATGGAAACCCTGAAGGAAGGCACCGTCGTCACCGGTATCGTCAAGAACATCACCGACTACGGTGCGTTCGTTGACCTGGGTGGCATCGACGGCCTGCTGCACATCACCGACCTGGCATGGCGTCGCGTGCGTCACCCGTCGGAAGTGCTGTCGGTTGGCCAAGAGATCACCGCCAAGGTCCTCAAGTACGATCAAGAGAAGAACCGCGTCTCCCTGGGCGTCAAGCAACTGGGCGACGATCCGTGGACCGGCCTGTCGCGTCGCTACCCGCAAGGCACCCGCCTGTTCGGCAAGGTCACCAACCTGACCGACTACGGTGCATTCGTGGAAGTGGAACAAGGCATCGAAGGCCTGGTGCACGTCTCCGAAATGGACTGGACCAACAAGAACGTGGCCCCGAACAAGGTTGTCCAGCTGGGCGACGAAGTCGAAGTCATGGTTCTGGAAATCGACGAAGAGCGTCGTCGTATCTCCCTGGGCATGAAGCAGTGCAAGCCGAACCCGTGGGACGACTTCGCCATGAGCCACAAGAAGGGCGACAAGGTCAAGGGTTCGATCAAGTCGATCACCGACTTCGGCGTGTTCATCGGCCTGCCGGGCAACATCGACGGCCTGGTGCACTTGTCCGACCTGTCCTGGACCGAAGCTGGCGAAGAAGCCGTGCGCAAGTTCAAGAAGGGCGACGAGCTGGAAGCCGTTGTGCTGGCCATCGACGTGGAACGCGAGCGCGTCTCCCTGGGCGTGAAGCAACTGGAAGGCGACCCGTTCAACAACTTCGCCGCCCTGAACGACAAGGGTGCGATCGTGACCGGTACCGTCAAGTCGGTTGAGCCCAAGGGCGCCGTGATCCAGCTGACCGACGAAGTCGAAGGCTACCTGCGCGCTTCCGAAATCTCCCGCGACCGCGTGGAAGATGCCGGTACCCACCTGAAGGTTGGCGACGCCGTCGAAGCCCTGGTCATCAACATCGACCGCAAGGCTCGCAGCATCCAGCTGTCGATCAAGGCCAAGGACAACGCCGAGACCCAGGAAGCCATGCAGAAGATGTCGGCTGACTCCAACGCTGCTTCGGGCACCACCAGCCTGGGCGCGCTGCTGAAGGCCAAGCTCGACAACAAGAACTGATCTTCCGGTCACGATGACAAAGTCGGAGCTGATCGCCCGTCTGGCTGAGCGTTATCCGCAACTTGTTGCCAAGGATGCGGATTACGCGGTCAAAACCATCCTCGATGCCATGGTCGACGCGCTCGCGACCGGCCAGCGCATCGAGATCCGTGGCTTTGGCAGCTTCGCGCTCAACCGCCGTCCGCCGCGTATCGGCCGCAATCCCAAGTCCGGCGACAAGGTGATGGTCCCTGAAAAACGGGTCCCCCACTTCAAGCCGGGCAAGGAATTGCGCGAACGCGTCGATGCGATGG
This sequence comes from Herbaspirillum huttiense, assembly GCF_004367745.1. Taxonomy (GTDB): domain Bacteria; phylum Pseudomonadota; class Gammaproteobacteria; order Burkholderiales; family Burkholderiaceae_D; genus Herbaspirillum; species Herbaspirillum huttiense. The sequence continues at coordinate 4,198,234 of NZ_CP037993.1, read as the reverse complement.
TCGGCCAGCCAATCCGCGAGGATTGACCCGGCTGGGCCTGTGACCAGGCAGTTCTTGCGGTGCGCAGATGAAGTTTTCTGCGCCCGCGAGCAGTAACAATGGTTGAAAGCTGCACACTCGCGCACCGCGAGGTGAACGGGTGTAAAGGCAGATCAACAAAATGAACGGCATCTTTGGATGCCGTTTTTTTTCACGTACAATCCCGATTTACCCTGGATTGACCGGGAATGCGCGCGAAATCGACGCGATTTTTCCGGCCAGCGCAATAATGCCGCGGACCGGCACCGCCCTGGCGCATCGCCTTTATTGTCACGGTGTTGCGCATCGCTTGCCGGCGAGCTTGGCCTTCGGGCCTCCGGGCTAACCACGACCCGCCAGAAAGGATTACGCCATGAAAATACTGTCCCGATTGATCGCGGCCATCCTGTTCGTGTTCTTCTTTTTCTTCGCCCTGCGCAATACCCAGGAAGTGACCATGCATTTCTTCCTCGGTTATGAACGCACCGACCCGCTGGTACTGGTACTGCTGGCCTTCTTCGTGATCGGCGCGATCCTGGGCGTGCTGGCCATGGTGCCGCTGGTGATGCGCCACCGCCGCGAAGCCTCGCGTTACAGGAAAGCCCTGTCGCAAGTCCAGAAGCAGCAGGAAGAGATCGCCCAGGTGCAGGCCCAGCCGCCGCAACCTGACAGCGTGATCACCGCGCAGCACATCCTCTAATTGCCCCTCACTGTTTATGGAATTTGAATTTTGGTGGTTGCTCGGCATCCCGGTCTTCTTCGGCCTGGGGTGGATTGCCGCGCGGGTGGATATCAACCAGTTGCTGTCCGAGTCGCGCACCCTGCCGCGCGGCTACTTCAAGGGGCTCAACTTCCTCCTGAACGAGCAGCCCGACAAGGCCATCGACGCCTTCATCGAGATCGTCAAGCTGGACCCCGAGACGGTGGAACTGCACTTCGCCCTGGGCAACCTGTTCCGCCGCCGCGGCGAGACCGAGCGCGCCATCCGCGTGCACCAGAACCTGCTGGCGCGTCCCGACCTGCCAGCCGAGCACCAGGGCCATGCGCTCTATGAACTGGGTCAGGATTACCTGAAGGCGGGCTTGCTGGACCGCGCTGAAGAAACCTTCAACAAGCTCATCGACACCCCCTACAGCGCCCAGGCCGGCCGCGCCCTGCTGGAGATCTACCAGCGCGAGAAGGAATGGGAGCGCGCCATCTCCGCCGCCGAAATCCTGCAAGCCACGGGTGCCGGTGGCCGCCAGCGCGAGATTGCCCAGTTCTACTGCGAACTGGCCGCCGATGAACTGGTGCGTACCAACACCGATGCTGCCATGGCCCTGCTGGACAAGGCCCTGGCCGCCGACCGCAAGAGCGTACGCGCCACCATGCTGATCGGCGATGCGCTGCGCGCGCGCGGCGACATCGAAGGCGCGCTGGAAACCTGGCGTCGGGTCGAGCACCAGAGTGTGCCGCACACCGCCCTGGTGGCGCAGCGCCTGATGGATGGCTACATCGCCGTCGGTCGCCCGCAGGAGGGCATCAACCTGCTGCGCGCCTACCTGGCGGAAGCCCCGTCGATCGATCTGCTGGAAGTGGTCTTCAAGGCCGTGCTGGACGCCGACGGCATCGATGCCGCCAACGTGCTGGTGAGCGACGAACTGCGCCGTACGCCGACGCTGCTGGGCCTGGACAAGTTCCTGGAAGCGCGCATGATGAGCGCGCCCCAGACCGTGCGTCCCGAGCTGGCCGTGGTCAAGACCCTCGTGCACGGCTATACGCAGAAGCTGGCGCGCTATCAGTGCAGCCACTGCGGCTTCAAGGCGCGCCAGTTCTACTGGCAATGCCCGGGCTGCAGCCAGTGGGAGACTTACCCGCCGCGCCGTACTGAAGAATTGAATGTCATGAATTGAGGCCCTCGCGGGCCGTACTTGAACTCTGGATCTACCATGAAAATCACCATCATCGGCACCGGCTACGTAGGCCTGGTGACCGGAGCCTGCCTGGCCGAACTGGGTAACGACGTGTTCTGCCTGGACGTTGACCAGCGCAAGGTCGACATCCTCAACAACGGCGGCATTCCCATCCACGAACCCGGCCTGGAAGAAGTGGTGGCCCGCAACCGCGCTGCCGGTCGTCTGCACTTCTCTACCGATGTGGCAGCCAGCGTGGCCCATGGTGACATCCAGTTCATCGCCGTCGGTACGCCGCCGGATGAAGATGGCTCGGCCGACCTGCAATACGTGCTGGCGGCGGCCCGCAACATCGGCCGCCATATGGAAGGTTTCAAGGTCGTGGTCGACAAGTCCACCGTGCCGGTCGGAACTGCCGACCGCGTCACGGCAGCAATCAGGGAGGAGCTGGCCGGGCGTGGCAAGACTGAACTGAGCTTCTCGGTGGTCTCCAATCCGGAATTCCTGAAGGAAGGCGCGGCCGTCGAAGACTTCATGCGTCCTGACCGCATCGTCATCGGCCATGACCAGACCGCCGAAGGCCTGCGCGCGCAGGCCCTCATGAAGAAGCTCTACGCACCCTTCAACCGCAATCACGAACGCACCTACTGGATGGACGTGCGCTCGGCCGAGTTCACCAAGTATGCGGCCAATGCCATGCTGGCCACGCGCATTTCCTTCATGAACGAACTGGCCAATCTGGCCGATCGCGTCGGTGCCGACATCGAATCCGTGCGCCACGGCATCGGCTCCGATCCGCGCATCGGCCACAGCTTCCTGTACGCCGGCTGCGGCTATGGCGGCTCCTGCTTCCCCAAGGATGTGCAGGCGCTGGAACGCACCGCGCGTGACTATGACCAGTCGCTGCTGATCCTGCGGGCCGTGGAGCAGGTCAACGACCTGCAGAAACACGTGCTGGGCAAGAAGGTCGTGACGCGCTTCGGCGAAGACCTCTCCGGCAAGCATTTCGCCATCTGGGGCCTGGCCTTCAAGCCCAATACCGACGACATGCGCGAGGCCTCTTCGCGCGTGCTGATCGGCGAATTGGTGCGCCGTGGCGCCAGCGTGGCGGTCTATGATCCGGTCGCCATGAAGGAAGCTGCACGCGTGCTGGAACTGGACTTCGCCGACGAGTCCGATCGTCTGCAGCAGATCCGCTTTGCGGCTTCGCCGATGGATACCCTGCAGGGTGCGGATGCACTGGCCATCGTTACCGAATGGAAGGCTTTCCGCAGCCCCGATCTGGAACGCGTCAAGGCGGCGCTGAACCATCCGGTGATCTTCGACGGCCGCAACCTGTTCGATCCGCAGCTGATGGCCGACAGCGGCATCGAGTACTACGGCATTGGCCGTTCCCTGCAAGCCCGCGCGCAGTAAGCTGCCGCGCCCCTGAACCTGAAGACGGACAAGATCGTGGACAAGAACATCGCGGCAGCCTGGGATTCCGCCCGCATCCTCATCGTGGGCGACGTCATGCTGGACCGCTACTGGTTCGGCGAAGTCAATCGCATCTCGCCGGAAGCCCCGGTACCGGTGGTGCGCGTGGAGCGCAAGGAAGAGCGCCTGGGCGGTGCCGCCAACGTGGCCCGCAATACCGCCAGCCTGGGTGCGCAGACGGCGCTGCTGGGCGTGACCGGCGACGATGAACCGGCGCGCGTGATGGAGAGCATGCTGGGCGAGATGGGCATTCGCAGCCATCTCAACCGCGATCCTGGCATTTCCACCATCGTCAAGCTGCGCGTGATCGGCCGCCAGCAGCAGCTGGTGCGCATCGATTTTGAAGAAGCGCCTACCGATACGGTGTTGCGCGACAAGCTCACGCAATTCAATTCACTGGTGGCTGATTACGATGTGATCATCTTTTCCGATTACGCCAAGGGCGGCCTGGTCAACGTGGCCGAGATGATCGCGACGGCCAGCAAGCTCGGCAAGCGTATCCTGGTCGATCCCAAGGGCGACGATTTCGCGCGCTATGCCGGGGCCTCCGTGCTCACGCCCAACAAGTCGGAACTGGTGCGCATCGTCGGCCAGTGGAAGAACGAGGAAGACCTCACCGCGCGCGCCCAGAAGCTGCGTGCCGAACTCAACCTGGAAGCGCTGCTGCTGACCCGCTCGGAAGAAGGCATGAGTCTCTACCGCGACGGCGAGGTCACGCACTTCCCCACCATGGCGCGTGAAGTCTTTGACGTCTCCGGTGCCGGCGATACCGTCATCGGTACGTTGGCCGTGATGCTGGGTGCAGGGGCCTCGCTGGTCGATGCGGTGACCATGGCCAACCGGGCCGGCGGCATCGTGGTCGGCAAGCTGGGCACCGCCACCGTCACGCGCGAGGAGTTGCTGGCGGTCTGATTTGACGACTGTTTCTAGCGGAATTTCGGTCAACAGGCGGGTTCGGTTTTCGTTGAGCAAGGGCAGTCCATCTTCCGATGGACTGCCCTTTGTTTTTTCCTCCAACCGAACGTTGAAAGTCGAAAGGACACATCATGTTGAAGAAAACCCTGCTGTTCATCCTCAGCTTCTTCGCCGCCACCGCCCTGGCCTGGGCCGAGGTGGACGTCAACAAGGCCGACCAGGCCGCCCTGGATGGGGTGCGCGGCATCGGACCCGCAATGTCCAAACGCATCCTGGAAGAGCGCCAGAAGGGCGGTGCCTTCAAGGACTGGGCCGATCTGGAGAAGCGCGTCAAGGGCATCAAGGACAAGGCGGCCGTGAAGTTGTCCGCCAATGGCCTGACCGTCAACGGCCAGGCCAAGGCGGGAGCCGCTGCGCCGGCCGCCAAGGAAGGCAAAGCCTCACGCGCTGAGAACAAGGGCAAGGAGGGCGCAGCCAAGTCCGGCAAGAGCGACGACAAGCCGGCAGAGAAGGGCGCTGACAAGGCCCAGGACAAGGCCGGCGGCAAGTGATGCAGAGGCAGGCCAGGGAGTTGGGGAGCCTGTCGTTTCCGGCGGTGCAAGCGTCAACGAAAGTCGGTTCTCACGATTCATATTGGTATATGCAATTGTGAACAACTATTTCTTGTTTCTGCAAAAATTTGGGGTTAAAGTCGTCCGAAGCCTGTCGTTAACGTCGGCAACAACGTCCATTCTGCGCTGATGACCATGAGAATCGCCGAGCTACCCGCCAATGAAGCCGCCCGTATCGACGCCCTGCATTCGCTGCGCATCCTCGATACGCCCCGCGAAGAGCGATTCGACCGGCTGACGCGCCTGGCGCGGCGACTGTTCGACGTGCCGATGGCGGTGGTGACCATGATCGACGTCAATCGGCAGTGGTTCAAATCCTGCGTGGGCATGGGCGACGCCTCGGAAACTTCGCGCGACATTTCTTTCTGCGCTCATGCCATCCTGCATGAAGGCATGACCATCGTGCCCGATGCCCGGCTGGATGAGCGTTTTGCCGAAAATCCACAGGTCACCGGCGAACCCTTCATTCGTTTCTACGCGGGCTGTCCCATCAAGAGTGAAAGTGGCTTCACTCTGGGTACCTTGTGCCTGGTCGATCTCAAGCCGCGCGCCTTCGATGCGGATGAACAGGCCCTGCTCAAGGATCTGGCTGCCATGGTCGAACAGGAGCTGGCCGCGGTGAAACTGGCCACCATCGACGACCTGACCGGTGTCTCCAACCGGCGCGGCTTCGAGGCGCTGGCGCGGCACGCCATGGCCACCAGCAAGCGCACCGGCCGCCCGGCCTGCATGCTGGGATTTGACCTCAATCACTTCAAGCAGATCAACGATCGCTTCGGCCATGCCGCCGGCGACCTGGCGCTGGCCGATTTTGCCGGCCTGCTGTTGACGACCTTGCGCGAGTCCGATGTCGTCGGTCGTTTGGGCGGGGATGAATTCGCGGTGTTCCTGACCAATACCGCCGAGACCGATGTGCCGGTGGTCCTGTCGCATCTGCAGAAGGCCGTACAGGCCTTCAACCAGAACGGTGGGCGCGAGTACCAGCTGGATTACTGCGTCGGCGTCGCCCAGTACGATGCGGCCAGCCATGCCGATTTGTCAGACCTGATGGGCAGCGCTGACCACGCCATGTATCAGCGCAAGAAGGCGCGCAGCGCCCCGGCTTGAAGGAACGGCAGCGCAGTGGATGCAGGCAAAGGCGTTGGCGGCGGCGAAATAGCTTAAAATGCCCCCCTGAGCCAAAAAGCCCACAGCAGCCACTCCATGTCCTATCAAGTTCTCGCCCGTAAATACCGTCCCCGCAGCTTCGACACCCTGGTCGGCCAGGAACACGTCGTGCGCGCGCTGACGCACGCGCTCGAACAGCAGCGGCTGCACCACGCCTATCTCTTCACCGGGACCCGCGGCGTGGGCAAGACCACGCTCTCGCGCATCCTCGCCAAGTCGCTCAACTGCGTCGGCCCTGATGGCACCGGCGGCATCACCGCTGCACCCTGCGGCGTGTGCGAAGCCTGTGTGGCGATCGATGCCGGCCGCTTCGTCGACTACATCGAAATGGATGCGGCCTCCAACCGTGGCGTGGACGAGATGGCGCAGCTGCTGGAGCAGGCCATCTATGCACCGTCGAATGCACGCTTCAAGGTCTACATGATCGACGAAGTGCACATGCTCACCAACCACGCCTTCAACGCCATGTTGAAGACGCTGGAAGAGCCGCCGGAGCACATCAAGTTCATCCTGGCCACCACCGATCCGCAAAAGATTCCCGTGACCGTGCTGTCGCGCTGCCTGCAGTTCAACCTCAAGCAGATGCCGCCCGGCCACATCATCGGCCACCTCGACAACATCCTGAACCAGGAAGGCATCGAATTCGATCCGCCCGCGCTGCGCCTGCTTGCGCAAGGGGCCTCGGGTTCCATGCGCGATGCGCTGTCGCTGACCGACCAGGCCATCGCCTACGCCGCCGGCAAGGTCACCCTGGAAGCGGTGCAGGGCATGCTGGGTGCGCTGGACCAGTCCTACCTGATTCGCATCCTCGATGCGCTGGCGGTGCAGGATGGTGCCGCCTTGCTGGGTGTGGCCGATGACATGGCCGCCCGCAGCCTGTCGTACAACGCCGCCCTGCAGGACCTGGGCACGCTGCTGCACCAGATTGCACTGGCACAGGCAGTGCCGGCGGCGCTGGCCGATGACCTGCCCAATCGTGAAGATATCCTGCGCCTGTCCGCTCAGTTCAGTCCGGAACATGTGCAGTTGTTCTACCAGATCGCTGTCCACGGCCGCAATGAACTGGGCCTGGCCCCCGATGAATATGCAGGTTTCAGCATGACGCTCCTGCGCATGCTGGCCTTCCGCCCGGTCAGTGCCAGCGCGAGCGGTCCGATACCGGCAGCGCCCGCGCCGGGTGGTGCTCGTCCGGCCACGCCGCGCCAGGCTGCCCCGTTGCTGGCGCCGCAGGCGGCCGTGACCAGTGCGCCGGTCAGCCGCGCGCAACCGGCCGCTGTATCCGCTGCTGCGCCGGCCGCACCGGCGTCAGCGCCTGCCCCAAGCCCGATGGCAGCAGCGGCGCCCGCACCAGCAGCACCGATGCCTGCGGCACCTGCAGCCCCCGCAGCCCCCGCAGCCCCGACATCCGCCCGTGAAGCTGCACTGATGGCCTTGCGTGGTGGTAAGGGCGGCAAGGGCGCTGCCCGACCTGCAGCGGCTACGCCAGCCCCGGCACCCTCAGCGGTCCCGGCAGCAGCTGCGCCGATGGCCAGCGCGCCGGCCGCCGCTCCAGTTGCCGCAGCGGCACCGGCTCCCAAGGCTGTCCGTGCCGCCTCCGCCATGCCGCCGGACATGCCGGAACCGCCGCCGTTCGATTCCATCCCGCCCTGGGAAGATGACACCGGTGCCTCCGCCATGCCGCCGTCCGCCCCCATGTCGGAGTTCGCGGAGCAACGCATGCAGGCTGCTCCCGCCGCTGCCCCAGCTCCTGCGGCACCGGCCTCCGCAGACCCCCCCGCGCCCCAGCGCCCGGCCGCCACGCCCGCACAGCAGCAGGAAACCGCGCGCATCGCCGCCGAACTGGGCTGGGATGGCCACTGGCCGACGCTGGCTGCCAGCCTCACCACGCTGCGCGGCGTGGCGCACCAGATGGCATTCCAGAGTGAACTGGTACGCTGTGAAGCGCTCAATGGGGGCAATGTGTGCTTCCATCTGCGTATCCCGCTGGAAACCTTGCGCTCCTCGGGCAGTATCGAAAAACTGATCGCCGCCCTGTCCGAGCGTTTCGGCAAGGAAATCCGCGTCGAGACCGAGATCGGTGCCGTCTCCGATACCGCCAACGCGGTGGCCGAGGCCGAACGGGCCGAGCGCCAGCGCAAGGCCGAACAGAAGATGAAGAGCGATCCCTTCGTGATGAGCATGATGCGCGAGTTCGGCGCCACCATCGTGCCGGGGTCGATCCAGGCGTTGTGAGACGTGCACGGCGCTGCTGGCGAGATTGCCGGCCGCCGAGCCAAACGCGATAGAATTCCGTGAATTGAAACAAGGAGCAATGAGCATGATGAAAGGTCAACTGGCAGGTCTGATGAAGCAAGCACAGGCCATGCAGGACAACATGAAGAAGGCCCAGGAACAGCTGGCCAGCATCGAAGTCGAGGGCCAGTCCGGTGCCGGCCTGGTGAAGGTGGTGATGACCTGTAAAAACGACGTCAAGCGCGTCTCCATCGACCCGTCGCTGCTGGCGGACGACAAGGACATGCTGGAAGACCTGGTCGCCGCTGCCTTCAACGACGCCGTCCGCAAGGCCGAAGCCACCGCCCAGGAAAAGATGTCCGGCGTGACCGCCGGCATGCCGCTGCCCCCGGGCTTCAAGATGCCGTTCTGATGCTGCGCCGGCCCGGTGGTTGCGACCGCCGGGCGCAGGCAGCATCGCGCAGGACAGTCTGATTCTGATGGAAAGCAGGATTGCTTAGTGGAGGCACCATGTTCATCGTCTCGATCACGTACACCAAGCCGGCAAGCGAAATCGATTCCTTGCTGACCGCGCACAAGAAATTCCTCAACCAGCAATATGCCGAAGGCGTATTCCTGATGTCCGGCCGCAAGGTGCCGCGTACCGGCGGCATCATCATTGCCGACTGTGCCGACCGTGCCGAGATCGAAGCCATCATGGAATCCGATCCCTTCTTCATCGGCGGCGTGGCCGAATACGAGATCATCGAATTCGTCCCCTCCATGACGGCCGAGGCACTCGAAGCCTTCCGCTATTCCGTAGACCGCAATTGAAAACGCCCTCCAGTCTCACCCTCCTGACCGAATCGCTGCGCCGGCTGCCCGGCATCGGCCCCAAGACCGCGCAGCGCATGGCTTTCCATCTGCTGCAGCACGACCGCGACGCCGCCGCCGGCCTGAGCCAGTCGCTCACCAAGGCGCTGGAGACCATCCGTCACTGCGCCCTGTGCAATACCTTCACCGAGCAGGTCGTCTGCGAGACCTGCCAGGACAGCCAGCGCGATCACACCCAGCTGTGCGTGGTGGAGTCGCCCTCGGACCAGGTCATGATCGAGCAGACCCTGACCTTCAAAGGCCTCTATTTCGTGCTCATGGGCCGGCTCTCGCCGCTGGACGGCATCGGCCCGCGCGACATCCATCTCGAAAAACTCATCACCCGTGCCACCGATGGCGTAGTCAGCGAAGTGGTGCTGGCCACCAACTTCACCAACGAAGGCGAAGCCACCGCCCACTACATCAGCGAAACGCTCAAGGCCCGCGGCCTGAAGGTGAGCCGCCTGGCGCGCGGCGTACCGGTCGGGGGCGAACTGGAATACGTGGACGCCGGCACCATCGCCCGCGCCATGCTGGATCGCCGTTCGACCTGAACCCGAGGCGACCGCAAGATCCGTACGAAACGCGGACGAGATCGTTTTCAGATGAAAAACTTGCAGGCATGACGTCGCCGATGCAGGTCAAAATGCGCGACATCGCGCGCATGCTGCAATAGAATGTGGGCTTGCCGGCGTGCACGTACGACGTCAGGCCAGGAGCCGCAAGGGGGTGACCTACCCACATACCGCGCACTGCTCTTCGCCCGCCGCGCAGCATCACCCGAATCCATCGCATTCCAGGACACTGGCCAATACCCCACAAGAGCCCGGTCCGCAGCATCGACCAAGAGGAGAACACCGGAGCGCCCGCGCAGGCCGCGCCTGCCAGGCATCCGGTGCAAGCACGATGAGCACAGCCACATCCAAGCCCGGCCCGCTGGCCGGCATCAAGGTTCTTGAACTGGGCACGCTGATTGCGGGTCCTTTCTGTTCGCGCATGCTGGCCGAGTTCGGTGCCGAGGTCATCAAGATCGAAGCGCCCGGTGATGGCGACCCCCTGCGTCACTGGCGCGTGCTCAAGGACGGCACTTCGCTGTGGTGGTCGGTCCAGGCGCGCAACAAGAAGAGCATCACCCTGAACATGAAGGATGAGCGCGCCCAGGAGATCGCCCGCCAGCTCGCGCTGGACGCCGATGTCATCATCGAGAACTACCGCCCCGGCGTGCTCGAGAAATGGAAGCTCGGCTATGAGGACCTGAAGCAACTCAATCCCGCCACCATCATGGTGCGCCTGTCCGGCTACGGCCAGACCGGCCCGCTGCGCGACCTGCCGGGCTTCGGTGCCATCGGCGAATCGATGGGCGGGATCCGCTACGTTTCCGGCCATCCGGACCGGCCGCCGGTACGCATCGGCATTTCCATCGGCGATTCCATCGCCGCGCTGCACGGTGTGATCGGGGCCATGATGGCGCTGCGCCATCGCGATGTCAGCGGTGGCCGCTGGAACGGCAAGTCCGGTGCGGACTGCGTGGCAGGGCAGGGCCAGATGGTCGACGTGGCCTTGTACGAAGCGGTCTTCAACATGATGGAATCGATGGTGCCCGAGTTCGATTTCGCCGGCGTGGTGCGTGAACGCACCGGCGGCGCGCTGCCCGGCATCGTCCCCTCCAACACCTACACCACCGGCGAAGGCATGAACATCGTCATCGCCGGCAATGGCGATGCCATCTTCAAACGTCTGATGAGTGCCATCGGCCGCGACGACATGGCCAATGATCCGGGCCTGGCACGCAACGATGGCCGCGTGCCGCGCACCGAAGAAATCGATGCCGCGATCCAGCACTGGTGCAGCACGCAGACCATCGATTCGGCCCTGGCCACGTTGCAGGCAGCTGACGTCCCGGTCGGCAAGATCTACTCCGTCAAGGACATGATGAACGACGCCCAATTCCTGGCGCGCGACATGTTCGAGCAGCACCAGTTCGCCGATGGCACGCCGGTCAAGCTGCCGGGCATCACGCCCAAGTTGTCGGAGACGCCCGGCCAGACCCGATGGCTGGGCCCGGAGCTGGGTGCCCACAGCGATGAAATCCTGCAATCGCTGGGGTATGATGAGGCCCACATCAAGAAGCTGCGGGACGCAGGCGTGGTCTGAAGCAGCATGACAAAGGCAGGCACCGGCACGGGGTCGCCTGCAGCAAGCTGGACAACAAGCAGCACCCCCCATCCACACACGGAGGAGACACAATGAAATTGAGCTGGAAGCAATTGCTGATCGCCGCTGGCCTGTTCCTGGCCGGCTATTTTTCATTCAACGGCAGCGCCGGCGCGCAGGCGCTGGAAAAACCCAAGGTCTCCATCGCCGTGGGTGGCAAGAACCTGTTCTACTACCTGCCGCTGACCATTGCCGAGCAGCTTGGCTATTTCAAGGATGAAGGCCTGCAGGTCGAGATCTCCGACTTCGCCGGCGGTGCCAAGGCGCTGCAGGCCATGGTGGGCGGCAGCGCCGACGTGGTCTCGGGCGCTTTTGAACACACCATCAACATGCAGGCCAAGAACCAACCCATCGTCGCCTTCGTGCTGCAGGGCCGGGCCCCGCAGATCGTGCTGGCGGTCAACAACAAGACCATGCCCAACTACAAGACCGTGGCCGACCTCAAGGGCAAGAAGATCGGCGTGACCGCACCGGGCTCCTCGACCAGCATCATGGCCAGCTACGTGCTGGCCAAGGCGGGCCTGAAGCCCACCGACGTTTCCTTCATCGGCGTGGGGGCGGCAGCCGGTGCCATCTCGGCGATCCGCTCGGGCCAGATCGATGCGATCGCCAACCTCGATCCGGTCATCTCCATGCTGGAGCAGAACAACGAGATCAAGACCATCGCCGATACCCGCACCCTGAAGGATACCAATGATGTCTTCGGCGGCCCGATGCCGGCGGCGACCCTGTATGCGCCAGCGGCCTTCGTGCAGAAGTATCCCAACACCACGCAAGCCCTGACCAATGCCATGGTGCGCGCGCTGAAGTGGATCCAGAAGGCCGGTCCTTCCGACATCATCAAGGCCGTCCCGGAAAGCTATCTGCTGGGCGACCGTTCGCTCTACATCGATGCCTTCATGAAGGTGCGCCAGGCCATTTCGCCGGACGGCTACTTCCCGCCGGGCGGTCCGGATACCGCGCTGCGCACGCTGAAGGCCTTCGAGCCCTCGCTGGCGGACAAGCAGATCGATCTGTCCAAGACCTTCACCAATTCCTTCGTGCAGAAGGCCAACGCCAAGTACAAGTAAGCACAGGCCCGGCGCTCCCGGCCCGTGCGAACGCACCGCAAATGCCCGGCAACGGGCATTTGCGCATCTTGGGCCGGGAGCGCTGAGCTTCCTTTCAAGTTCTTTCGTCTCCTCCAACCGGGCCGCAACCGCCCGTACCACCATGACGCCAGCACTCCAGTTCGACAACATCACCTGCACCTTCGTCTCCAAGGACGACCGTTCCCAGCGCTACACCGCCGTGGCCAATACCGACCTCTCGATTGCGCCGGGTGAATTCGTTTCCGTGGTCGGCCCCACCGGCTGCGGCAAGTCCACCTTGCTCAATGTCGGGGCCGGATTGCTGCAGCCGTCCTCGGGCAGCGTCAAGGTATTCGGTGAGGAACTCAAGGGCATCAACCGCCGCGCCGGCTACATGTTCCAGGCCGAGGCGCTGATGCCCTGGCGCAGCGCGCTGCAGAACGTAATCGCCGGCCTGCAGTATCGCGGCCATGAGGAAAAGGCGGCACAAGAACTGGGCGAACAATGGCTGGCGCGCGTGGGCCTGCAAGGCTTCGGCGACCGCTATCCGCACCAGCTCTCCGGCGGCATGCGCAAGCGCGTGGCGCTGGCGCAGACGCTGATCCTGGACCCGGACATCATCCTCATGGACGAACCCTTCTCCGCGCTCGATATCCAGACCCGCCAGCTGATGGAAAACGAAGTGCTGGACCTGTGGAACGCCAAGAAGAAAGCCGTCCTCTTCATCACCCACGATCTGGATGAAGCCATCGCCATGTCCGACCGCGTGATCGTATTGGCGGCCGGCCCCGGCACGCATCCCATCGGTGAATTCAGGATCGACCTGCCGCGCCCGCGCGACGTCGCCGAGATCCGCATGCATCCGCGTTTCGTCGAACTGCACCAGCAGATCTGGGATGTGCTGCGCGATGAAGTGCTCAAGGGCTATCAACAACAGAAGCGCGCAGCGTAAGCCGTACCGAAAAGATCAGGGAAGAGAATCTGCATCATGTGGAAATTATTTAAACCGAATCACAAGAACATCCGTTTCTGGCAGTTGATGGTGTTGGCCATCGTGCTGCTGGTCTGGCACGTGGCCACGCGCAATCCGCAGACCGCCTTCTTCTTCGGCGAACCGCTGAAGGTGGCGCAGCGCATCTGGGAATGGTTCACCGTCGGCAGTGGCTCGCTGGAAGTGGGCATGGGCGACACCACCTTCTTCACGCTCAGCTTCCCGGCAGAAATCTATTCACACCTGTTGATCACGCTGACCGAAACCGTGCTGGCCTTCATCATCGGCACCGTCTTCGGCCTGGCCATCGGCCTGTGGCTGGCACTCTCGCCGACCGCTTCGGCTATCCTCGATCCCTATGTGAAGGCCGCCAACTCCATGCCGCGCGTGATCCTGGCGCCGATCTTCGCGATGTGGTTCGGCCTGGGCATCTGGTCCAAGGTGGCGCTGGCGGTGACGCTGGTGTTCTTCATCGTCTTCTTCAACGTCTACCAGGGCGTCAAGGAAGTCAGCCCGGTGGTACTGGCCAATGCCCGCATGCTGGGGGCCAATGCACGTCAGCTGCTGCGCACGGTCTACCTGCCCTCGGCCACTTCATGGGTGTTTTCCAGTCTGCACACGTCCATCGGCCTGGCCTTCGTCGGTGCGGTGGTCGGTGAATACCTGGGCTCGGCGCGTGGCGTGGGCTACCTGATCCTGCAGGCCGAGGGCAGCTTCGACATCAACACCGTCTTTGCCGGCATCGTCGTGCTGACCATCTTTGCGCTGGTGCTGGACCTGGCCGTGGGGGTGATCGAGAAACGGCTCATGAAATGGCAGCCCAAGAGCGGGGAGACCGAAAAGCTCTGATGAGCATTGATTGAAACAGGCCGGCATCTGCCGGCCTGTTTCATTTGAAGCGATGGCTCGAACTCTGGCGCAGGATCAGTTCGAAACCGACATCGACCACCTTGGTGGCGCCATCGTCACTATCCTCTTCCTGTTCTGGCGCTTCGTCGCGCTGAAGTTGCGCCAGCAGTTCTTGCGCCACGCGCAGACCGATTTCCGCTGCATGCGGTTGTACCGTGGTCAGCGGGGGGACGCAAACCTGCGAATACGGCAGGTTGCCGAAACCGGTGACGGCCAGTTGTCGCGGCACTGCCAGTCCCCGGTGCTGTGCCTCGAACAGTACCCCCAGGGCCAATACATCGTTGGCGCAGGCCACCGCCTGCAGGCCGGGTTGCTGCTTGAGGGCCTGGCGTAGCGCGAGGCCGCCGGCAGCAGGTGACACATCATTGCCGGTATCGATCACCAACGGTTTGATGCCATGCCGTGCCAGTGCCTGGCAAAATCCATCGCGCCGTTGACCGGCGCGCCGGTCGGCGTCCATGCGCGCCCCCACGAAGGCGATACGGGTGGCACCCTGCTGATGCAGGTGCGCCGCCATCACTTCGCCCACCGCCACGTGGGAAAAACCGACCTGCAAATGAAACGGCTCTTCGCCGATCTCCCACATTTCCGCCACGGGGGTGTCGGCCATGCGCAGCAAGGTGCGCGTGGCTTCATTGTGATGACATCCGGTTACCACCAGCGCCGTTGGCGACCAGGAGAGGAAAGTACGCACCAGCTCGGTTTCACGCTCCAGGTCGTATTCGGTCGCACCCAGCAGCAGTTGGTAGTCGTGGCGATCAAATTCCTTTTGCAAGGCCGCCACCGTCTCGGTGAAGAAGGCGTTGCCCAGCGAGGGCACGATCACGCCGATCGCCCGCGTGCGCGCCGCCGCCAGGCTGCCGGCCAGCTTGTTGGGCACATAGCCCAGGGTGTCGATGGCGCGCTTGATGCGCGGCGACAGGCGCGGCGAGACAGCCTCGGGATTGCGCAGGTACAGCGAGACCGAACTGGCCGAGACCTTGGCGCGCGCGGCGACATCTTCCATCGTGACGCGATTGGTGCCGCGTCGGCTGCGCGCGGCGGTCTTGTTGTTCTGGGACATGGGACGGTGAGGGCGGCCGGGCCGCAACAGTGCATCAAGCGGCCATTTTAGACGCAGCAGGTCCCCCAGTCATGCGCTGCTTGTCCGGCCACTCTCCACGGGGGGGGCGGGGAGTTCCCTTGGCCGATTTCCGCTACCCGCATGCCGGTGCCAATTCCAATTGACAAGAACAATTTCGCAGCGCTATTATTTCGCAGCGCTGCGAAAGCGTGTTTCTGTGCTCATTCCCCTCACTTTCATGCAGGACACAGGATGTTGAATTCACTCGCTGCCGCAGCCGTCCCCGCTGTACCGCGCCCGCTGCAGGTGCTGCTTGAGGGCGTGCCCGCTTTCGAGCCGGTCTGCGTCCTGCCTGCCGCCGCCGTGCTGGGCGAATACCCGCGCTGGGATGAGCAGCGTCAGCATCTGGTCTGGGTGGATATCCTGAAGCAGCGACTGCACCGCTATGATCCCGCCACCGGCGAGGACAGCTACGTCACTCTGCCGGAAGCGATTGGCTGCGTATCGCTGGGTGAGCACGGCGGCTACATCGCCGGGCTGCGCTCAGGTCTGTGGGAACTGGACGGAGCAGGGCAGATGCAGCAGCAACTGGCCGTCAATCCTGAAGATCAGACCGGCAGTCGCTTCAATGACGGTCGCTGTGATCCGGCCGGGCGCTTCCTCGCCGGCACCATCGACGAACCGAAGTCCGGCGCGCGTGCCCACCTCTATCGCCTGCGCCCCTCCGGCGCTCTGGAGGTCCTGGCCGATGGCCTGCTCACTTCCAACGGATTGGCCTTCAGCCCCGACGGACGCTGGATGTACCATTCCGACACCCCCAATTTCGTCATCTGGCGGCGCAGCTATGATCCGATCACCGGTGACTGCGGGCCGCGCCAGGTCTGGGCCACCATCACTCCCACGGCCACGGACCGGGGCCGCCCCGATGGCGCTGCGGTCGATGCCGAAGGACATTACTGGAGCGCCTTCTACGAAGGCGGTCGACTTGTGCGATTTGCCCCTGACGGCAGCGTCGTGGCGCGCTATCCCTTGCCCGTGCAGTGCCCCACCATGTGCGCCTTTGGCGGTGCCGACCTGCGTACGCTCTTCATCACCAGCGCCCGTGCCGGTCGGCCCGGCGAAGAGTTGGCGCAGCAGCCGCTGGCAGGCGGCTTGTTTGCCATGCGTACCGACGTGCCCGGCTGCATCGAGCCGCGCTGGCGCGGGTGAGCCGGCAACGTCCTCCAGTATCGAACCACTTTCACTCTCCAAGGATCTTCATCACATGCTTTCGCTCCACGATCCCGACCTGTTCCGGATGCAATGCCCCATTGGCGGCCACTGGCAGGATGCCATGGATGGCACGACCATCGCCGTCACGGATCCGGCCACCGGCCTGATCCTGGGCACGGTGCCGGCCATGGGGACGGCCGAGACCCGCGCCGCCGTGCAGGCTGCGGAAGCGGCCTTGCCCGGCTGGCGCGCGCGTACCGCCAAGGAACGCGCCACGCTGCTGCGCCGCTGGCATGCGCTGCTGATCGAAAACCAGGAAGACCTGGCTTTGCTGATGACCGCCGAGCAGGGCAAGCCGCTGTCCGAGGCCAGTGGCGAGATCGCCTTTGCCGCCAGCTTCATCGAATGGTTTGCCGAAGAGGCGCGCCGTATCAACGGCGATGTCCTCGCCAGTCCCTCCAATGACCGTCGTCTGCTCACGCTGCGCCAGCCTGTTGGCGTATGCGCAGCCATCACGCCGTGGAATTTCCCGGCAGCGATGATCACCCGCAAGGCCGCGCCGGCACTGGCTGCGGGATGCACCATGGTGATCCGGCCGGCCAGCCAGACACCGTATTCGGCGCTTGCCATGGTGGCACTGGCCGAGCGCGCCGGCATTCCGCCGGGTGTGCTCAATGTGGTGACCGGCCATCCCGAAGCCATCGGTGCCGAGCTGACCGGCAACCCGGTGGTGCGCAAGCTGTCCTTCACTGGATCGACCGCTGTCGGTGCGCGCTTGATGGCGCAGGGGGCCGGTCACATCCAGAAGCTGTCGCTGGAGCTGGGCGGCAATGCACCCTTCATCGTTTTCGACGACGCCGATCTGGACGCGGCGATCGAGGGCGCCATGATTTCCAAGTACCGCAATGGCGGCCAGACCTGTGTATGCAGCAATCGCATGTACGTGCAGTCCGGTCTCTACGATGCCTTCGTCGAGCGCCTGGCCAGCCGTGCCAGCAAGCTGGTGCTGGGCGATGGCCGCGCACCGCGTACCCAGATCGGGCCGCTCATCGATGCCCGCGCGCTGGAGAAGATCAGCGAACTGGTGGAGGACGCGCGCAGCCAGGGCGCGCGCATCGTCTGCGGCGGCACCCCGGTGGTACTGGACGGCGATGAACAGGCGCGCTACTTCGCGCCCACCGTGCTGACCGGCGTGAAGCCGTCCATGCGCGTGGCACGCGAAGAGATATTCGGACCGGTGGCACCCGTGCTGCGCTTCGAAAGCGAAGAGGAAGTCATCGGCCACGCCAACGATACCGAATATGGCCTGGCCAGTTATGTCTACACCCGCGACATGGCCCGAGTCTGGCGCGTCGCCGAGGCGCTGGAGTTCGGCATGGTGGGCGTCAACACCGGTCTCATCTCCACGGCGGAGGCACCGTTCGGTGGCGTCAAGCAGTCGGGCCTGGGTCGCGAAGGATCGAAGTACGGAATCGAGGAGTATCTGGAACTGAAATACCTCTGCCTGCAGGTGGCCTGAATGCCAGCCCTTGCAGCATGACGACAGGGCCAGTCCGTCGAGACGGCCCGAAGAAAGAATGAAGAAACTACAAGGAGACGATCATCATTACCCTACTCAGCTTCATCCTCTTTACGGCACTGGTGGCCTATGTGTCGTACCTGTTCACCCGGCGCGCCAAGGATGTCGGCGCGCGCGGCTACTTCATGGCCAGCGGCGGACTCAATGGCTGGTTCATCGCCGGCTCCATGATGCTCACCAACCTGTCGGTGGAACAACTGGTGGGCTTGAACGGCGACGCTTACGCCCACAATCTCTCGGCCATGGCCTGGGAGTGCACCGCTGCGGTGGCGACCGTGGCGCTGGCCATGTTCTTCCTGCCGCGCTATCTGCGCGGCGGCTTCTCGACCCTGCCGCAGTTCCTTGAAGAGCGTTTTGACGCCACCACCCGCCGCGTCGTCAGTGCCTTCTTTGTCATCAGCTACATGCTGGTGGTCAATCCCTCAGGCCTGTACCTGGGGGCCATCACCTTCAACCAGGTGTTCGGCGTCCAGCAGGCATTCGGCACCTCCTATCCGGTCACCATTACCGCACTGGTGTGGATCTCCGGTGTCATCGGTGCGCTCTATGCAGTCTTCGGCGGCCTGCGTGCGGTGGCCGTATCCGACACCATCAACGGCGTGGGTCTGCTCATCGCCGGACTGATGGTGCCGGCGCTCGGGCTGCTGGCGCTGGGCCAGGGCGATTTTTTCGCCGGCCTGCACGTGGTCGCCACCGAAGCGCCGGAGAAGTTGTCGGCCATTGGCGGGGCGCATGATTCAGTCCCGTTCGGCACCGTCTTCACCGGCATGATCTTTGCGAACCTGTTCTACTGGTGCACCAACCAGTCCATCATCCAGCGCACCTTCGCGGCCAAGAATCTGGCCGAAGGGCAGAAGGGAGTGCTGCTGTCGGGGCTGCTCAAACTGATGGTGCCCATCATCATGCTGATGCCCGGCGTGATCGCCTATCACCTGTATGCCGGCAACCCCCTGGCGCGTCCCGACCTGGCCTATCCCCAACTGGTGGCCGACCTGCTGCCGTGGTGGGCCAAGGGCTTCTTCGTGGCCGTGCTGTTCGGTACCGTGATGAGCCACTTCAATGCCGTCATCAACAGTACCGCGACCCTGATCGCCTTCGACTTCTATCGCGTCTGGAAACCCGATGCCAGCGACGAGAAGATGATTCGCGTGGGCAAGATGGCCAGCATCGCAGTGGCTGTGATCTCGCTGTTGATCGCCCCGCTGCTGATGTTCGCGCCCGACGGCATCTACACGGTCATGCGCCGCTTCAGCGGCTTCTTCAACATTCCCATCATTGCGGTGGTGCTGATGGGCTTTTTCAATGGCCGCATCGATACACTGCCCGCCAAGATCGTGTTGTTGCTGCAT
The DNA here is from genome assembly GCF_004367745.1 of Herbaspirillum huttiense. Classification (GTDB taxonomy): domain Bacteria; phylum Pseudomonadota; class Gammaproteobacteria; order Burkholderiales; family Burkholderiaceae_D; genus Herbaspirillum; species Herbaspirillum huttiense. The sequence continues at coordinate 4,178,684 of NZ_CP037993.1, read as the reverse complement.
GTGATCGCCTACACCCTGCTGATCTTCGTCTTCAAGGTCGACAGCACTTATGGCATTCATTTCATCCATATCATGGGCATGCTGTTCGTCACCGAAGTGCTGCTCATGCTGGTGCTGGGCCAGTTCTTCCGCCGCGCGCAGCCCTACCAGGCGCATATCCGTCAGCATGGCGATCTCACGCCCTGGCGCTATGCCAGTCGCATGAGCGTGCTGCTGATGGCCCTGCTGGTGAGTGTCTACCTGACCTTCTCGCCGCTGGGCGTGGCGCGCGCCGGCGGCGTGACCCAGCAGTACTACCTGTGGATGGGCCTGACCTGGGCCGTGGCCGTGCTGCTGCTGGTGGTGCTGCGCCGTCGCGTCCATGCCGCCGATGCTGGCCGCGCCCGCGCTGCCGCGGCTATCCGCTGAACCGAACCAAGCAAGGAATGCAATGACACACACAGGAAATACCATGCGCTGGACCCAGCATGAGGATGGCCGGCTCGAACTGGACGTGGCGGGCCGCCTGCTACTTGCCCATTCGCCACAGGCGCCGGCAGTCTTCATTGGCTATGGCCGGGAGAGCGTGGCCATGTATCGCGGCAATTTCGACATCAGCGATTACGTCGAGGAGCGCATTGCCCTGCGCTACGCACAGCACGCGGTGCAGGCCGATGGCAGCGTGCAGGTCAGCTTTGCCCGCGATGCCCACAGCGAGCCCGAGCTGGTACTGATGGCGATCCGTCAGGCCCATGGCGTGCAGTTCAGCCTGTGCGCACGGTCGGGCAGCACCGCTGGCGCCATCGCCAACCGCCTCTGGTGGCGCGTGCCGGCCCAGACCGAGGAACACGTCTGGGGGTGTGGCGAGCAGATGTCCTACTTCGACCTGCGCGGCCGTCATTTTCCGTTGTGGACCTCCGAGCCAGGCGTCGGACGAGACAAGAGTACCTACCTGACCTGGCAGGCCGACGTCACCGCCAAGGCCGGTGGCGACTACTACCACACCAATTATCCGCAACCGAGCTTCGTGTCGTCGCAGCGCTATTGCCTGCACGCCGACACCACCGCCTATGCCGACTTCGATTTTCGCGCCGGGACGTATCACGAGCTGCAATTCTGGGCCATCCCCGAGCGCATCGAATTCCTGCTGGCCGATGATTTCCCGACCCTGGTGGAACGCATCTCGCAGCGCTTCGGCCGCCAGCCGCGCCTGCCGTCGTGGGTACTCGACGGGGCCATTCTCGGCCTGAAGAATGGCCGCGAACATGCCGCCACCATCCTTGAGCAGAGCCGCAGCGCAGGCCTGGCCGTCAGCGGCCTGTGGTGCGAGGACTGGGTCGGTATCCGTCAGACCTCGTTCGGCAAGCGCCTGTTCTGGGACTGGCGCTGGAACGCGCAGCGCTATCCCGGCCACGCCGACTGGCTGGCGCAATTGAAGCAGCAGGGCGTGCGCTTCCTCGGCTACGTCAATCCCTATCTGTGCGTGGATGGCGCGCTTTATGGCGAAGCACACGCCCAAGGATTCCTGGCGACCCACGCCGATGGCAGCGACTATCTGGTCGACTTCGGTGAATTCGATTGCGGCGTGGTCGATTTCACCCAGCCGGAAGCCGCGCGCTGGTTCGAGCAGCGCGTCATCCGCGACGAGATGCTTGACCAGGGCCTGGATGGCTGGATGGCCGACTTCGGCGAATACCTGCCCACCGATGTCACTCTGGCCAATGGCCAGTCAGCCATGCTGATGCACAATGCCTGGCCCACGCTGTGGGCCGAGGTCAACGCCCGCGCCATCGCCGACGCCGGGCGTACCGGCGACGCGGTGTTCTTCATGCGCGCCGGCTATACCGGTGTACAGGCGCACTGCCCGCTGCTGTGGGCGGGCGACCAATCGGTCGACTTCAGCCGTCATGACGGTTTACAGACCGTGATCTGCGGCGCGCTCTCATCGGGGCTGCTGGGCAATGCCTACCACCACAGCGATATCGGCGGCTACACCAGCCTGTTCGGCAACCGCCGCACGCCGGAACTGTTCCAGCGCTGGGCCGAGATGGCGGCCTTCACCCCCATGATGCGCACCCACGAAGGCAACCGTCCCGACGAGAACTTCCAGTTCTGGCAGGACCCGGCTGTGCTGGCGCATTTTGCCCGGATGACGCGTCTGTTCGTCGGCCTGAAGCCCTACGTGGAGGAACTGGCCGAACAAGCCGCCACCCGTGGCCTGCCGCTGCAGCGTCCGCTGTTCCTGCATTACGAACAGGACCGCGCCACCTACGCCATACAGGACCAGTATCTCTATGGTCCCGACTTGCTGGTCGCGCCCGTGCATGCGGCGGAGGCCAACTGCTGGAGTGCCTACCTGCCCCTGGGCGATGACTGGCTGCATCTGTGGAGCGCTCAGCGCCACGCTGGCGGCCAGCGTGTGCAAGTGGCTGCACCGCTGGGCCAGCCGCCGGTCTTCGTACGGGCAGGCGCAGCACGCGCCGAGCAATTCCTGGCGCTGGCGCGGAGTCTCTGATGCTGCTCAACGGCATCGGCAGCCATCTGCTCTTCGTCGCTTGCGTGGCGCTGGCGACCTTCGTGCAGAGCCTCACCGGGTTTGCCTTCGGGCTGGTGCTGCTGGGACTGGTGGCGATGCTGCACCTGGCCCCGCTGGCGGTGGCGGCCAATGTCGTGACCGTCATGGTGCTGGCCAATGCGGCGGTGATCGTGCGCACCGCACCGGGCCTGCCGCGTGCGCTGATCGTGCCGGCCTTCGGCAGCAGCCTGATCGGCGTGGGGCTGGGCGCCTGCCTGCTGGCCTGGATGTCGGATCATGCCATCGGCGTGCTGCGGCTGGCGCTGGGCTTGGCCATTCTGGCGTGCAGCTTGTTGCTGGTGTTGCGGACGCAGGTGCGCGAGCAGCTCTCGTCTGCGCCTTCCTTCGCCTTTTTCGGCGTGCTCTCCGGGATCATGGGCGGCGTCTTCGCCAGTGCCGGTCCGCCGATGGTGTTCCACCTGTACCGGCAACCGCTGGACCGCGTCGTCGTGCGCGACACGCTGGTGCTGCTCTTTGCCGTCAACGCCGTACTGCGGCTGGTGATCGTGCTGGCTCAGGGCCGCTTCGACCATGCATCGCTGGCGCTGAGCCTGGAAGCGCTGCCGGTGGTGCTGGGCGTGACCTGGCTGGCACGCCGCCATCCCCCGCAGTGGTCACCGCTGACGGTCCGACGCATCGTGTTCCTGTTATTGCTGGTGGCCGGCGGCAGCCTGGTGGCCCCGGCGCTTTCCCCAACCTGATTTCAACGCTTCTACATCATGCAAGAAAAACGCAAACAACTGGCTGACCTGCGCAGTCAACGCTGGCTCGCTCCGGACGACATGCGCTCCTTCGCCCACCGCCAGCGCCTGCAGCAGATGGGATTGCGCCGGGAAGATTTCATGACCCGGCCGGTCATCGCGGTCATCAACACCTGGAGCGATCTCTCGCCCTGCCACGCCCACCTGCGCGAACGCGCCGAGGTGGTCAAACGCGGCATCCTGATGGCCGGCGGCCTGCCGGTGGAGTTGCCCGCCATGTCGTTGGGCGAAGTGATGGTCAAGCCCACCACCATGATCTACCGCAACATGCTGGCCATGGAAACCGAGGAACTGCTGCGTTCGCTGCCGATCGACGGTGCCATCCTCATGGGCGGTTGCGACAAGACCACGCCCGGCCTCATGATGGGAGCGCTCTCTGCTGATCTGCCTTGCCTCTACGTACCCGCCGGCCCGATGCTCAGCGACCGCTACAACGGACAGGTGGTCGGTGCCGGCACCCACACCCGCAAATTCTGGGATGAGTACGTGGCCGGCAACATCGACAAGGAAGAGTGGATCGCTCTGGAATCGCGCATGACCCGCGCGCCCGGTACCTGCAACACCATGGGCACGGCCAGCACCATGACCTCCATCGTCGAGGCCATGGGTTTCACGCTGCCTGGTGCCACCAGCATCCCGGCCATGGATGCGGCGCATCCGCGCATGTGCGCTGCCAGTGGCGAGCGGATCGTTGCCATGGTGTGGGAGGATCTGAAGCCCAGCTGCATCTTCAGCCGCTCTGCGGTAGACAACGGCATCATCGCCTACATGGCCCTGGGGGGCTCCACCAACGCCGCCATCCACACCATCGCCATTGCCGGACGCGGCGGCGTGGAGCTGACCCTGGACGATTTCGTGAAGGTCGGGGCCGGCATCCCGGTGCTGGCCGACATCTTCCCCTCCGGCACACGCCTGATGGAAGACTTCTACTATGCCGGCGGCCTGCCCGCACTGCTGGACCAGTTGAAGCCGCATCTGGCGCTCGACTGTCTCACCGTCACCGGTCTGAGCCTGGGCGAGAATCTGGCGCGTTGTGCGGCCAGCGCCCGCACTGCCAACGAAACCGCCATCCGTCCGCTGGACCAGCCGGTGACCGAGGGCGCTGCGCTGGCCGTGCTGCGCGGCAACCTGGCCCCCAACGGCGCGGTCATCAAGCCCAGCGCCGCCAGCCCGCACCTGCTCAAGCATCGCGGGCGGGCGCTGGTGTTCGATTCGATTGCCGAGATGAACGCCAGCATCCACGATCCTGACCTCGATGTCGATGCCGATACCGTGCTGGTCTTGCGTGGCGGTGGTCCCATCGGTGCACCAGGCATGCCGGAGTGGGGCAACCTTCCCATTCCCAAGAAGTTGCTGGCCGCCGGTGTGCGCGACATGCTGCGCATCTCCGACGCCCGCATGAGCGGCACCCACTACGGTACCTGTGTCTTGCATGTCTCGCCGGAATCTGCCGTGGGTGGCCCGCTGGCCCTGATCCGCACGGGCGACATCATTGAGCTCGACGTTGCCGCCGGCAGCATCAACGTGTTGCTCTCGGAGCAGGAGCTGGCTCAGCGCCGCGGCCAGTGGCAGGCTCCGCCGCTGCCGCGCCAGCGCGGCTATATCCGCCTCTACGTGGAGCACGTCTCGCAGGCCGACAAGGGCTGCGACTTCGATTTTCTGACCGGTTTCGAAACACCGGTCGAACCTTCCATCTTCTGATCGGACCCGTATGACTACATCCACCGCCTTCACCTCGCAGCGCTGCGATCCGGCTGCCAATCGTTTCGCCGGCATGCTGGCCCGCGCGCGGCAGAGCACCGCGCGCAGCACGCCATTGGGAACCTGGCTGATGTCGGGCGGCAGCGCCAGCGCCGAAGGGCTGTCGCACGCCGGCTTTGACTGGCTGCTCATCGACATGGAACATGTCCCGCTGGAATTCACCGACGTGCAGAATCTGCTGCGCGCGGTGGATTGCGGCAGCGCCATGCCCATCGTGCGCCTGGCCAGCAATGATCACACGCTGGCCAAGCGCGCGCTCGATATGGGGGCCACCACGCTGATGTTTCCCTTCGTGCAGACCGTCGAGCAGGCCCGTGCCGCTGCAGCGGCCATGCGGTTTCCACCGCAAGGAACGCGTGGCTTTGCCGCCATGCACCGCGCCAGCCGCTACGGCACATGGAGCGAATTCGGTCGCCGTGCCGATGAAGCGGTGAGCTGCATCGTGCAGCTGGAAACGCCCGAAGCCATTGCGCGCCTTGAAGAGATCGCCGCCGTCCCGGGCGTGGATGCGCTCTTCCTCGGCCCCGGCGATCTGTCGGCCGCCATGGGCAAGATCGGCAATCTGGCCGATGCCGAGGTGCGCGCGGCCATTGCCGATGTAGCCCGCCGTGCGCACGCAGTGGGCAAGCCGGTCGGCATCGTCGGTCCGACGCCGCTGATGGTGCGCGAGTTCGTGGCGATGGGGTATGACTACGTCGCCATCGCTTCCGACATGGGCATGATGATGCGCCAGGCCAATGCCTTCATCGCCGAGTTCGACCAGACCGCACCCCAGGCAAATGCCGGAGGACCTTACTGATGCCGGCCCCGTTGCTCGCGGTCGATTTGGTCCGGGGCGACTGGCAGGTGCGCGTGCTGCCTGCATTGGGCGGGGCGCTTGCTTCCGCCAACTGGCGCGGCCAGCCGGTGCTGCGGCCCAGTGCCGAAGAAGCGTTGCAGCAAGGACTGGTGCGGCGCAGCGCCTGCTATCCCTTGCTGCCGTTTTCGAATCGTATTGCCGACGCGGCGTTCAGCTTCGAGGGCCGGGCGTATGTGCTCACCGCCAACTTCGACAACGAACCGCACGCCATCCATGGCCTGGGCTTCCAACGACCATGGCAGGTGCGGAGCAGCAGTGCGGAATCGGTCACGATGCAGCTGGAACATGCCTCACCCGCAGCAGGCGAGTGGCCCTTCGCCTTGCGCGCCACGCAGGTCGTCACGCTGGAGGGCGATGATCTGGTGCTGCAACTGGAGGTGAAGAACCTCGACCAGCGCCGGGCTCCCTGCGGCTTGGGCTGGCATCCTTTCTTCCCGCTGATCTCGGCGGCGCAACCCACGCAGTTGCAGACGCACTGGCAGGCCATGCTGCTCAATGGTCCCGACAAGCTGCCCTGCGGCAGCGTCCCACCCCCGGACACCAGACATCTCGACACGCTGACGATCGACAACTGCTTTACCGACTGGAGCGGCCAGGCCATCATGACCGGCCCGCATCACCGCATCACGCTGACCGCCAGTACGGCGTTGCGCTGCGCCGTGTTGTTCCGTCCGTCCGGACAGCCGTTCTATGCCTTCGAGCCGGTCAGCCATCCCAACAATGCACTGCATGGCATCGCCCCCGCCATGCACATCCTAGAACCCGGTCAACGCCTGGCAGGCGAGATGCGCCTGTCACTGAGCGCGGTGCCATCTTCTGATCCCAGGAGCGCAGCATGAACACCTCTCCATCCACCCCCCTTCCTCGCGCCAGCTATCCCTGGCTGGCCGGGCAGGTAGTCTTCATTTCCGGCGGCGCGTCCGGCATTGGCGAAGCACTGGTCAAGGCCTTCTGGGAGCAGGGCGCGCGAGTCGCTTTCTGCGACATCGACCCGGCCGCCGGCCAGGCCTTGTGCCAACGCCTGGCCGCTCAGCCTGGCAGCGCTCCCGCGCGCCACACGCCCTGGTTTGCCGTCTGCGACGTACGCGACATTCCGGCCTATCAGGTCGTGCTGGACCACGCCGCTGCAGCACTGGGGGCGATCCGGGTGCTGGTCAACAATGCCGGTCGCGACACCCGCCATGGTCTCGATGAGCTGTCGGTAGAGATGTGGAACGACATGCTCTCGGTCAATCTCAGCCATCACGTCTTCGCGACCCAGCGCGTCGCACCCGGCATGCGCGAGGCGGGCGGTGGCGCGATCATCAATCTCGGTTCGATCTCCTGGCTGCGCGGCCGTCCCAACCTGATCGGCTACACCGCGTCCAAGGCCGCCATCTCGGGCATCACCCGTACCCTAGCGCGTGAGCTGGGCGAGGCCGGCATCCGCGTCAACGCGGTGCTGCCAGGCGCCGTGGTGACCGAACGCCAGACCGCGCTGTGGCGCGACGCCAGCTCGGACCGCCAGTTCCTCGACCTGCAGTGCCTCAAGTTCCGCGTCGAGCCTACGCACATCGCAGACAGCGTGCTGTTCCTGGCCAGCCCCCAGGCCGCCGCCGTTACCGGCCAGAACCTCATCGTCGATGCCGGCCTGGCCCAGGTCTCGGTAGTCGGATGAGGTAGTGCGGATCACGCAAGCATTCATCTTTTCGCAGCGCTGCACAGACCTCCAAGCATTCATCCACGCATAACAACACCAGGAGACTTCATGCAATACAAAAAAATACCTCTCGCCCAGACCGCATGTTCCAGCCTGCGTCATCGTGCCCGCCTGCTGGCCATGATGGCCGGTGCCGGTCTGCTGGCCAGCGGCGTATCGACGGCACATGCCCAATCCTCCGTGACCTTTTACGGCATCGTAGATGCCGCCTTGCAGGTGGGCAAGTTTGATCGCAACGTTGCGACCACGCCGACGATGGCCAGCGGCAATCTGCAAGCATCGCGCTTCGGATTTCGTGGAGCCGAAGACCTGGGCGGCGGTAACAGTGCCAACTTCCAGCTTGAAACCGGCTTCTCCACCGATACCGGCGCTGGCGGAGGCACGACCCTGTTCAATCGCGGCGCGTCGGTGGGCTTGTCCAGCCGGTCCTATGGCAGCATCGATGCCGGCCTCCTGTACCTGCCGATTTACTGGGTCTTCCTGAGTTCGGATGTCTCGACCTACGGACTGGCCAACCCGGCGGCCATCATGTCGCTGGAACATTCTTCCACGCTGGGCACGTCCGGGACTGGCGGCTTCTATCCCAATGCGTTGCGCTACCGTACCCCGGTGCTCTTCGGCGGACTGACCAGCGAGATCGGCTATTCCTTCGGTGCAGAAAATGTCGGCGTACAAAGTGAAGCAGGCCGCAACATCGGTGCCAATGTGCAATATGCGCGCGACCGCTACACGCTGGGCTATGGCTACAACCGCTATCGCTACTATGCCGCCGCCTCCCCTGCAGTCGCATCCTCGCAGATCACCCAGGTGGTGGCCGCTACCTACAAGATCGGCAGCAACGTCGTGGGGGCCAACTACCTGCACTCGACCCGCTCCGATGCCACCGGCTGGTTCTCCTCGGCTGTCATGCTCAATGCCAGGATTGCGGTTGGGCAAGGCGATGTCGAACTGGGGGCCGCACGCCGTCTGCAGAACGGCGATGCCCATGCCATGGCCTATGACGTGGGTTACGTGTACTTCCTCTCCAAGCGCACCCAGCTCTATACCTACGCCACGACCATCCGCAACAACAGCCGCTCCACGCAAGGGTTTGCGCTGCTGAATTCGGCCTCCGCGACGGTCTCGCCCGGCTTCAGCCCTTGGGCGATCACGGCCGGCCTGCGCACCTCGTTCTGACCGCGCTGCTGTCGACGATCTACTCATGGCCCGGGCGCACACGCCAGGCCCCGGGCGTCGTTTTTGTACACAAGGAGCAATAAAACGGGGCAATCGTCGCGATCGGGAGTAGCATGACCGCCTATTGAAGGTTTCACGCACATAAAGGTCAGCGAAGTGGACGAACAACAGTCGGAATTCAGCTGGCTCTCCGGTGGTGGCGAGATGGGGAAACTGATCCGCGCGATGGACTGGTCGTCCACCCCGCTGGGTCCCCTCGACAGCTGGCCACAAAGCCTGCGCACGGCGGTCAGCCTGTGCCTGTCTTCCACCTTCCCCATCCTGATCGCCTGGGGGCCGCACGACATCCAGATCTACAACGATGCCTACCGCCCCATCTGCGGGGCCAAGCATCCCGAGTCGATGGGCCAGGATTTCCGCATCTGCTGGGCCACCGCCTTGCCGGTGGTGGGTGATGCCTTCGACCGCGCGCATCAGGGCGAGGGTACCTACATCCGCGACCAGCGCATGTTCCTGGATCGTTACGGCTATCTGGAAGAAGCCTTCATGACCTTCTCCTTCTCGCCGATCCGGGTCGAGTCGGGCGAGGTGGGGGGCGTGTTCCACCCGATCTCGGAATCCACCGACAAGGTGCTGGGCGCGCGCCGCACCGCCGCCTTGCGCGAACTGGCGACCGCACTCGGCAAATGCCTCTCCATCGATGACCTGTGCCTGGGATTGGAACAGCGCCACGCCGCCATGGAACTGGACCTGCCTTTCACGCTCTTCTACCAGCTCGAAGGCGATGTCCTGCAGCGCCGCGGCTTGGCCGGCATCGCGGCCGACAGTGCGCTGGCCCCGGCCAGCGTACGTCTGGACGATGCGCAAGCCTGGCCTTTCGCTCAGGCTCTGGCCGAACAGCGCATGGTGCAGGTCGACGATCTGGCCGCGCGCTTCGGCCCCTTTGTGGCCGGCCCGTATGAAGAAGCCCCGGTGCAGGCCGTGATCCTGCCGGTCACCGTGGCCGGGATGGAGCAGCCCTTCGGTTTCGTGGTGGCGGGCGTGAGTGCGCGCCGTGCGCTGGACGCGGAGTACCAGGATTTTTATGCACTGCTGGGCGGAGCACTCAGCACGGCTGTCTCCAACGTGCTGGTCTACCTGCATGAACAGCGCAAGGCCGAGGAGCTGGCCCAGATCGACCGCGCCAAGACCGCTTTCTTCTCCAACATCTCGCACGAATTCCGCACCCCGCTCACGCTGATGGTCGGCCCGCTTGATGATGCCCTGGCCGATCAGGCCGAGCCGCTGGGACCGGCGCAGCGCAAGCGGCTGGAGGTCACGCACCGCAATTCGCTGCGCCTGCTCAAGCTGGTCAATGCGCTGCTGGATTTCTCGCGCATCGAGGCCGGACGCGCCAAGGCCAGCTTCGTCGCCACCGATCTTGCCAGCCTCACGGAAGATCTGGCCAGCGTATTCCGCTCGACCCTGGAAAAGGCCGGACTGCACTACGAGGTCAAGACCACGCCGCTGCCCGAGCCGGTCTTCGTTGATCGCGACATGTGGGAAAAGATCGTCTTCAACCTGCTCTCCAATGCCTTCAAATTTACCTTCGAGGGCAGCATCACGGTGCTGCTGGAGCCGCTGGCGCACAGCGTACGCCTGTCGGTTACCGACACCGGCTCCGGCATTGCGCTGGACCAGCAGGCGCGCGTCTTCGAGCGTTTCCATCGCATCGACAACGCGCACGGCCGCACCTATGAAGGCACCGGCATCGGCCTGGCCCTGATCCAGGAACTGGTCAAGCTGCATCACGGCCAGATCGGGGTGAACAGCGTGCCGGGCGCGGGCTCGACCTTCTTCGTCGAGATCCCGTTCGGCACCGCACACTTGCAGGCCGATGACGTGATCCGGGCCGACGCCGTGGCGATCAGCCAGGACCGCCAGCCCGGCCAGGCCTTCGTCGAAGAGGCGCAAGCCTGGCTGCCTGCAGCCACCTCAGCGCTGCTCTCCACGACGGCCGCCGAACCGGTCACCGCGGCGGCCCCGGCCTTGCCTCCGGCAGGCGACGCGGCGCATCCGGTACGCATCGTCATTGCCGACGACAACCGCGACATGCGCGACTACCTGCAGCGCCTGCTCGGTGACTACGCCGACGTGCAAACCTGTTCCGACGGCGAGGCCGCCTGGGAAGCCGTATGCGCCGCGCCACCGGACCTGGTCCTGAGCGACGTGATGATGCCGGTGCTGGATGGCTTCGGCCTGCTGGCCCGCATCAAGCGGGATGCGCGTACGCGCGAGGTGCCGGTGATTTTGCTCTCGGCACGTGCCGGTGAAGAAGCGCGCATCGAGGGCATCGCCGCCGGTGCCGATGATTACCTGGTCAAGCCCTTCGCGGCCACCGAGCTGTTGATACGCGTCAAGAGCCAGGTGGATGCGGCACGCCGCCGGCAAGCTGCGCGCGAGGCGCTGCAGGCCAGCGAGCGCTATTTCCGTTCGCTGGTCGATGCCTCCACGGCCATCATCTGGACCACCAGCCCGGAGGGCCGCACCAACTATTTCAGCCGTCGCTGGCACGCCTTCACCGGCCTGCCGGCCAGCGCCATCGCCGATGGCGGCCATATCGCCTGCATCCATCCGGAGGACCGCGAGGCCGCCCTCGCCGAGTTCGTCCGCTGCCAGCAGACACGCAGCGCCTTCCACGCCGTCTATCGCTTGCGCCATGCCGATGGCGGCTATCGCTGGGTGATCGATTCAGGTACGCCCTTGCAGACAGAGGACGACCAGCCCGGTGGTTTCGTCGGTGCCATCGTGGACGTGCATGAGGAACGCCAAGCCAAGCGCAACCTGGAGTTGCTGGCGCAGGACCTGACCACCATCAACCGCCGCCAGCGCGAATTCCTGGTGACGCTGGCGCACGAGTTGCGCAATCCGCTGGCCCCGATCCGCAACGGGCTGGAAGTGATGAAGCTGATGGGGGCCGGCAACGAGCGCCAGCACAACATCCACCAGATGATGGATCGCCAGATCCGCCATCTGGCGCACCTGATCGAAGACCTGCTCGACATCTCCCGCATCACCGAGGGCAAGATCAAGTTGAGGAAGCAGCACATGTCGGTCAAGTCGGCGCTGGCCAGCGCGGTCGAGATCAGCATGCCGCTGATCGAGAAGAATCGCCACAAGCTGGAACTGGAAGCCCCGGAAAGCGACCTCTTCCTGCAAGCCGATACTCATCGCGTGGTGCAGGTGGTCAGCAACATCCTCAACAATGCGGCGAAATACACGCCCCCGGGCGGTCTCATCCGCGTGATGGCGCGCATGGATGGCGACGATGTCCTCATCAGCATCAGTGACAATGGCGTGGGCCTCGCCGCCGAGGATATCGGCACGGTATTCGACATGTTCACCCAGATCCAGTCCGAGGTGGATCGTGCCCAGGGCGGCCTGGGCATTGGCCTGCACCTGGTCAAGCGGCTGGTGGATCTGCATGAGGGCAGCGTCTCGGTCACCAGCCCCGGCCCCGGTCTGGGAGCCACCTTCGCGGTGCGCCTGCCGCAGACCACGGCGCAGGACCGCAGCGAGGCGACCGGCGAGCTGCCCCAGGCGGAGAGCGGCAAGGGCCTGGACATCCTGATCGTGGACGACAACTTCGACAATGCCGACATGCTGGCCATGCTGCTCAATTATCGCGGCCATGCCACCCATGTGGCCGGCAACGGGGCCGAGGCCTTGCGGCTGGCGCAGGAGGTCAGCCCTGATGTCGGTTTCATCGACATCGGACTGCCCGACATGTCGGGCTATGCACTGGCCACGCAGTTGCGCGCGACCGAGGCGGGCGCGCGCATGCAGCTCATCGCGCTCACCGGCCGCGGTGCCGAGTCGGATCGCCAGGAAGCGGCCGCCGCCGGCTTCGATCACCACCTGACCAAACCGGCACCGCTGGAGCGGCTGGTGGCGCTGCTGGCGGAGGCGGGGCAGGGCAGCTGACCCAGGTCCGGAACGCGCTTCATCGAACCGAGCCAGGCAAAAAAATGCTCCTCATCGAGGAGCATTTTTTCTTGCACGGGCGCTGCAACTTTCAGGTTAACGCCGGCGCAGCGCGGTGACGAACTGATGCGCGGATGCATCGCCTGATCAAACGCCGATGCATCCTTGCATCATCACATCAACGCTTCAATGCAGGCTGCGAGCCCTTGCCCAGGATCAGGTTGGCGATGACGGCCACCACCACGTTCAGGGCCAGCGCAATGAGGCCGGTATAGAGCGTGTAGGTCTCGCTGCCGATCAGGAAGCTGTGGACCGGCTTGATGCCGTCACTGAAGGCCAGCCAGCTGCCGCCGACGATGCCCACGGCCCAGCCGCACAGCAGCGCGCGGGCACCGAACCAGCCGACAAACAGACCGAACACCAGCGCCGGGAAGGTCTGCAGGATCCACACGCCGCCCAGCAATTGCAGGTCCAGCGCGAACTTGGTCGGCAGGAACAGGATGAACACCAGCGCACCGAACTTGACCACCAGCGACACCACCTTGGCCACCTTGGCTTCGCCTTCATGGCTGATGCCAGGATTGACGTAAGGCTTCCAGAAGTTGCGGGTGAACAGGTTGGAGGCCCCGATGGACATCACCGCCGCCGGCACCAGCGCACCGATGGCAATGGCGGCAAACGCGAAGCCCGCGAACCAGCCAGGGAACAATCCGTTGAACAGCGCCGGCACCACGTCGTTGTTGGCCTGCACCTTGATGCCCGCCGCATACGCCATGTAGCCCAGCAGCGCAATCAGACCCAGCAGCACCGTATAGGCCGGCAGGAACACGGCGTTCTTGCGGATGGTATTGGCATCCTTGGCCGCGAAGATGCCGGTCAGCGTGTGCGGATACATGAAGGCCGCCAGTGCCGAACCCAGTGCCAGTGAAGCGAAGGGCAGGAACTGCGTGGGTTTCAGGGTCAGGCCGGTAGCGCCGCCCTTGATTGCGAACGCCTCGCGCGCCGAGTTGAACACGGCACCATAGCCGCCCAGCTTGGCCGGCACCACCACCACCGCCACCAGCACCACGATGTAGATCATGATGTCCTTGACGAAGGCGATCAGCGCCGGTGCCCGCAGGCCGGCCGAGTAGGTGTACAGGGCCAGGATCACGAAGGCTGCCAGCAGCGGCAGTTCACCGGTCAGGCCCAGGGCCTTGATGACCACTTCCATGCCGATCAGCTGCAGGGCGATGTAGGGCATGGTGGCGACCACGCCGGTCAGCGCAATGGCGAACTCCAGCGGACGCGACTGATAGCGTCCCCACACTACATCGGCGGCGGTCACGTGGCCGGCCTTGTGCGCCGCATGCCACAACTTTGGCATGATCACGAACACGATCGGGTAGACCAGGATGGTATAGGGCAGGGCGAAGAAGCCGTAGGCCCCGACCGCATACACCAGCGCCGGTACCGCGATGACGGTATAGGCGGTATAGAAATCGCCACCGACCAGGAACCAGGTGATCCAGGTGCCGAAGTTGCGGCCACCCAGGCCCCACTCATCGAGGTGGGCGCCCTTGTTGCTGGGGCCGGCCATCCATTTGGAGGCCAGGAAGCCCATCACGGTGACCAGCACGAAGAAGAACAGGAAGACCCAGAGCGCGGTCCAGTGGATGTTGGAGGTCTCCATCATTCGACTCCCTTCTTCAGGCCATCACGATAGACCAGCCAGATGATGAGCGAGGTCAGCGGTACCCAGGCGAACTGGTACCAGTAGAAGAAGGGGAAGCCGAACAGGCTCGGCAATTCGGCGTTGTAGAAGGGGACCCAGAGCAGGCCGATGAAAGGCAGCAGAAGTAATAGCCGCATGATTGATGCTCCTCGAACTTTTGGCGGAAGAATTTTTATGTCGGCGCTGGCCCGGCCTTGCGGGCCGGGTGCGCCTTGAAAGTTGCACGCGAATTATAGGGAGAATCGGCAAATCGCGTCCGTCGCCGCCCGGCAGGAGCGGTCGTCGCGGCTGCAGGCTTGGCCGAATTCGCGTAGTCTGCCGTGTGTGTTCCTCCCGCGAATCCTTGCCATGAGCCCGAGTCTGTCCGTTCCGCGTGATACCGCTTCCCCTGGTGCAACTGACGTGAGCAGCAATGCCGATACCGACCTGCTGCCCGCATTGGCGCAGCTGTTGCAGCGTCATCGTCAGGTGCTGGTCCTGACCGGGGCCGGCATCAGTACCGCTTCCGGCATTCCCGATTACCGCGACGACAGCGGCGTGCGGCGTGGCCGCCTGCCCATCCAGGGCACCGAGTTCCGCCAGTCGGAAGCGGCTCGCAAACGCTACTGGGCGCGCAGCATGCTGGGCTGGCCACGGCTGTCGCAAGCCGTTCCCAATGCGGCGCACCGCGCGCTGGCGCAATTGCAGCAGGCCGGCCATCTCGGCGGCATCCTGACCCAGAACGTCGATGGCCTGCACCAGCAGGCGGGCAGCCGCGACGTGATCGAACTGCATGGCAGCATCCATGCGGTGCGCTGCCTGGCTTGCGACACCGTCTATCCACGTGCCGAGATCCAGCAGGAGCTGGCTCGCTGCAATCCCTCCTTCGTCAACCTGCAGGCCGAGGCCTTGCCCGATGGCGATGCCCGCCTGGAACCGGAGGCCGATGCCGCCTTCCATGTGCCGGCCTGCGTGGCCTGTGGCGGCATGCTGCAACCGGACGTGGTGTTCTTCGGCGATGGCGTGCCGCCCGCGCGCACGGCACAGGCCGAAGCGGCGGCCCAGGCCTGTGATGCCATGCTGGTGATCGGCTCTTCGCTGATGGTGTTGTCGGGCTTCCGCTTCCCGCGCACGGTGGCCGCGGCCGGCAAGCCGGTGGTGGCGATCAACCGCGGCGTGACCCGTGCCGATGACTTGCTGGCCTTCAAGCTGCGCGAGGATGCCGAGTCGGTGCTGCCGCGCCTGGCCACCCTGCTGGGTGCGGACGGGTCCTGAGCTACTCCTGCGCTTGCCTCGGCGAGCAACGATCAACTATCGACATGCGGATTGCTTCGTTCAGTTCCGCGCCGCGCATCCCTACACTGGCGGGCGACCCTTCTTCTCCCGGAAAGCGAACCTGCCATGTTGAAGTCCCTGCAGCCGCAGCTGCAGCAGAAGGGCTACAAGATCCGCTACTACGAATTCTCCACCGGACTGGAAGCCACCAGCACGCTCAAACTCGGCAAGAACTGACCCCTGCACCTGAGCCGGACCGCGCCGGAATCAGCAGCGCGGTCCGGCTTTTTTGTTTATGTCTTCACATCGCCGGGCTCATGCTCCCCGCCTGCCAGCGCCAGCGGACGCCGCAGTCGCTGCGTTGGCTTGGGCGGCTGTGACATGCGGATTCCTCGGAGAAGACAAAGCGGGTCGTCGATTGTGGAACGCGCCCGCCGTGACGGCCACGAATGATTTTGCATGAACTTGTGCGGACAAGGCCGCTACAATGCGGCTGGACCGAACCGAGACAAGTTGAGGATGTTGCCGATGGCTGTTGTGCATGCTGCGATGATGATGGTGCTGGGCCCGCTGGCAGTGGGCCTGGCCGTGTGGGGCGGGTTTGCGCTGTGGTTCCAGCTGCCGTGCGCCGCCTGGCTGCGGATCGCCGCCATCGTGCTGTGGAGCTTGCCGGCTGCCGCGACGCTGGCGCTGGTGGCCGGAGTGCCGGGCCTGCCCGGCCTGCCGCACTCCTGCCGCTGGGGACCGGTGGCCCTGGTGCTGGCCGGTATCGCCATGGCCGGCTGGTGGAGCAGCATCCGCCCCAGCCACGCGCGCGACTGGGCCGATGATGTGGCGCGCATGCTGGTGTCGCAGGTGCAAGGCGATACCGTCACGCTGGACAACGTGCGCAACTTCGACTGGCGCACCGAGACCGATGTCGACCTCCGTTGGGAATCGCGCCAATATGATCTCGCGCAACTGGTCTCAGCCGACTTGCTGCTGTCCTACTGGATGGGCCCGGCGATTGCGCACACGCTGGTGTCCTTCGGTTTTGCCGATGGACGGCGTCTGGTGTTCTCGCTGGAGATCCGGCGAGAACGCGATGAAGCCTTCTCGGCCCTGGGCGGCTTCTTCCGCAAGTTCGAGACCGTCATCGTTGCCGCCGACGAAGCCGACATCATCCGTACCCGTACCAACGCGCGCGGGGAGGATGTGTATCTGTATCGTCTGCAATTGCGCCCGGATCAATTGCGCCGCGTCTTCCTCGGCTACCTCGAACGCGCGGCGCAATTGCGGGAGAGTCCGCGTTTCTACAACACCCTCACCAGCAACTGCACCACCATCGTCTTCGAACTGGCGCGCCGTCTCTCGCCTTCGCTGCCGCTGGACTATCGCCTGCTGCTCTCCGGCTACTTCGCCGATTACGTGTTTGACCACGGCGTGCTGACACCGGGATATAGCTTCGTGCAATTGCGCGAGGCCGGGCGCATCACCGAACGCGCCCTGCAAAGCGGCCCGGAGCAGGACTACAGCAAGCGCATCCGGCAAGGCGTTCCGGGTGTGTCCATGGGCGAGCTGCGCTGAGGCACTGCTGGCTTGCTCCGACCTGGACGTGCCACCTGTCTTGCCCGAGGCTTCGACCCGTTGGAGGATGCCATCGACTATGGCCGTGAACTGATCCCGCGGACGCGTGAGCTGGTGGCGCAGCGCCTGCAGCAACGGGCAGCGCAAAAGCAGGCCGCCTGATTTATCCACTGCCTGAAACGAAAATGGCTCCGCATGCGGAGCCATTTTTTTTGAGGAAAGATCAGGTCAGGCCGATTGCAAGGCCTGTTCCAGGTCGGCCAGCAGATCGTCGATATGCTCGATGCCGATGGACAGGCGCACGGTATCTTCCGTCACGCCCGCCTTCTCCAGTTCGGCGGGCGACAACTGACGGTGCGTAGTGGAAGCAGGATGCGTGGCCAGTGACTTTGCATCACCGATGTTGACCAGCCGCGTGAACAGTTGCAGTGCATCCTGGAAGCGCGCGCCGCCGTCGCGGCCATTGGCCACGCCGAAGGTCAGTACGCCTGAGGCACGTCCCTTGAAATACTTCTGCGCCAGTGCATGGTCGGGATGATCTTCCAGCCCCGCGTAGTTGACCCAGCGTACCTTCGGGTGGCGCTTGAGGTATTGCGCCACGGCCAGCGCATTGGCGGTGATGCGATCCAGCCGCAGGGACAAGGTTTCGATGCCCTGCAGGATCTGGAAGGCATTGAAGGGCGAGAGCGCGGCGCCGGTATTGCGCAACGGGACCACGCGCGCACGGCCGATATAGGCAGCCTCGCCCAGCGCTTCGGTATACACCACGCCGTGATAGCTGACGTCGGGTTCATTGAGGCGCTTGAAGCGTTCCTTGTGCCTGGCCCAGGGGAACTTGCCCGAGTCCACGATGGCTCCGCCCAGCGTAGTGCCATGGCCGCCGAGATACTTGGTCAATGAATGCACCACGATGTCGGCCCCATGCTCGAAGGGACGCAGCAGATAGGGCGTGGCCACGGTGTTGTCCACGATCAGCGGGACGCCATGGCGATGCGCGATCTCGGCCACGGCGGCGATGTCAGTGACGTTGCCCAGCGGGTTGCCGATGGATTCGATGAAGATGGCCTTGGTGCGCTCATCGATCAGCGGGGCAAAGGACTCCGGCTGGCGCGGATCGGCGAAGCGCGTCTGGATGCCGAACTGCGGCAGCGTGTGGGCAAAGAGGTTGTAGGTACCACCATACAGGGTGGAGGCCGAGACGATGTTGTCGCCCGCTTCGGCAATGGTCTGGATCGCGTAAGTCACGGCGGCCTGCCCGGAGGCCAGGGCCAGGGCGGCGATGCCGCCTTCGAGTGCGGCCAGGCGTTTTTCCAGCACGTCCTGGGTCGGGTTCATGATGCGCGAATAGATGTTGCCCTGGACCTTCAGGTCGAACAGGTCGGCACCGTGCTGGGTATCGTCGAAGGCGAAGGCCACGGTCTGGTAGATCGGCACGGCCACGGCGCGCGTGGTCGGGTCAGGATCGTAGCCGCCGTGGACGGAGATGGTTTCGAATTTCCATTGCGGGTTGTCTGGCATGTTGTCTCTCTTCTTCTCGTGAATGGGATGCGGGAACACTGTCGCACCCCAGACGCTAGCGCGAGCGGGCAGGGCGCGCAAAGAAATGATTTCTCATAAGCATATGCGCCCATGCCGGTGAGATCGCATCGATGTCAGGCCAATCTCCATCCGTGTTCGAACTCCACAGCAATACTGCATCAGTCACGATGGATAGCATGCAGGGCAAGCTTCCCTGCGGGCGCTCCGGCCCCAGCCGGTTACGCACCGGCCGCGCGCTTCACTGCACCTTGACGATCACATAGGCGGTCGCAAACACCCTGCCTGCTGCCACGGCTTGTCCTGGCAGTCTTTGCAGCGTAGCGGTCAGCCGCTTTTCCACCGTGAACTGATACGCGGGGGCAGCAGGTTCCGGCGGCAGGCAGCGTGATGCATTGCTGGCGTCGAGGCGATACCATCCGGCATTGCGACCCGCTGGCAGCGGTCTGGATAATCCTTGTCCGGCCAGCGGCGAGCTGAGGAATTGCATCGGCTGCTGGCTGTCGCTGTCGCTCAGGCTGATGCCCACACCCTTGGCCAGAGAAGGATCCAGGCCGTAGTAGTCCGAGAGCAGATACCGCACGCCCTGGTCCTGATTCACATATCCCAGCTGCCGCGCGGCGGCCAGTGCGCCCGGTGAGACCTGGATCCCAAAGGCGGTCTGGTTGTCGTCGGTCCCGGCTGTGGCCGGCGGTCGGGTATTGACGCCCTCGTCACAGCGAAAGGCCAGCGTGAATTCCACTTGCCGTGTCTCGCCCTGGTTGAGTTCCTCTTCCGAGATCGTCGGAAAAACCACTTCCGGCGTCACGTTCTGCACCACGCACGAGGGCAGCACGCTCAGGGTGGCCGCCTGGCGCATGCCGAAGGCGATGCCGTTGGCGGCACCGAAGAACAGGAAGCGCGTCGCGTGATCTTCACCATCATCATCCATGTCGCCGCTGGCGCGGTTGTACCCCGGACCCCGCAACATCAGGTATCCATTGGGCTGCAGACAGCGGTAGGGAACGGCCGTCTGCAAACGGTTGTTCGGGCGGTCGCCGCACCAGTTGCTGGTGCCGGTGCCGGGACTGAGATCGGAGACACGGGCGATCTCGGCCTTGACCGGACTGAGATGCCTGGCGCGGATCAGGATCTTCTTGCTGGCTTCATCGACGTCGTAGTTCTCAAGACGGGCCGATTGGTAATAGCGCGAAAACACCTTCCCTGAGCGCAGATGCGTGAGCCGGATCGCCACACCGGGAAACCAGGTGCGGTAGAAACCCGGCAAGCCATCCTGCGTGCCGATCTCGGCAAATCCGCCCACGCGGTCATCGCCATTGGTGGAAAACACTTCGGAGATCTGTCCGGCATCGGCCAGGTCACAGGTCCACAGCAGCGTATCGCCGCTGATGCCGGAGGCCTCGGCGGCCGTCGCCACCGCACTGCCCAGCAGTGTGCCGGCCGGCTGCAGGACGGTACTGGCGAGATTGATGCGGCCGAACCAGAACTGGGCCGAGCCGCCATCGCTCAAGGGCGTAAAGGGATAGGCGATGCGATTGTTGCGCTTGCAGATGGCCTCTGCCGGCACCGACAGCAGGCATAGCGCCAGCAAGGCAAGCAGCAGGTGCAAAGGGCAGGGCAGGGCCCAGCGGGAAGGTACGCCGGGCCTGGCGTGATCGGGCGGGCGAGCAGACAAGGGAAAACTCCGGCAAGGATGGGAAGCCCTGCATGTTCGCGCAAGCGCACCTGTGCGCGACATGGGCCGGCTCTGCAATGTGCATGGGCCAAATCCCATTGTGCGGCGATGCCCGCGTTTGGGATTTTGCCCATTGCTGAATCAGCGATTGCCAATGGCTGCTTGGGGGAGCGCCGATTCTGCTGCGCCACCTGCCTGCCTATGATTCGTCTGGTGCCGGACACATCGGTTGGTGTCGGCATTCTTCGTGGATCGACCGAATTCTCCTTGGGGGTAAAAATGAAAAAGCATCTCGCAATTCTGTTGCTGGTCTCGCCGTCGGTGGTACTGGCGGCAGGCAGTACCATCAATTTCCGTGGCCAGGTCAACAGCCAGACCTGCCAGGTGATGGTCGACGGTGCGGCCAATCCGGTGGTGCTGCTGCCCACGGTGGCCACCGGCGACCTCGCGGCGGCAGGCACGTCGGCGGGCGAGACGCCCTTCGTGGTCAGTGTCAGTGGCTGCACGGCATCGGCCACCGATAAACTGAAGATCAAGACGCAATTCCTGGCCAGCGCCGCCACCAGCGGCAACAACATTCCCAACCTGGGCAGCGCCAAGAACGTGGCGCTGCAATTGCGCAAGAGCGTCGGCGGCGATCCGATCAGCCTGGTGGGCGGCAGCGGCGTGTCGGTCGAGGGGCTGGAGATCGCCGCCGGCAGTACCAGCGCTTCTCATACCTTTGCCGTACGCTACGTCGCCGAAGGCGGCGCGGCCGAAGCCGGCTCCGTGATTGGCTCGGTGCAGTACGCCCTCGACTACTTCTGATGCGCCTGTCCGGGCGCGGACTTCCGTTTCCCCGTTGGTCTCACCCCTGTCGCTGCCGGGATATTTCCCGGCGGCGCATCCCCGTTTTTGCCATGAACAGAACAAGCTTGCGCGCAGGTCTCCTCATGTTGCTGGTCTTCCTGCTGAGTGCGCACGCCAGCGCCAGCGTGACCATGCTCGGTACGCGCGTCATTTATCCGGCTGACGCCGGCGAGCAGGTGCTGCGCTTCAGCAACCCTGACGATCATCCCAATCTGGTCCAGCTGTGGCTGGATGATGGACACGCCGGCCGGCCCGATGGGCAGGCCTCGCCCTTCCTGGTGATTCCGCCGGTGTTCCGCATCGAGCCGCACGGCGGCCAGGTGGTGCGGCTCTCCTACATCGGCGCAGCGCTGCCGCAGGACCGCGAGTCGCTGTTCTTTCTGAATTTCCTGCAGGTGCCGGCCCTCAAGGCCGATTCGGTCAACGACAATCAGCTGGTGCTGACCGTGCGCAGCCGCATGAAAGTCTTCTATCGTCCCCCCGCCCTGGCCAGCGAGGCCGATGCGGCGCGCGCACCCGCGGCGCTTTCCTTCGCCATCGACAGCAGCGATGGGATGGCCAGCATGGTGGTGCGCAACGGCAGTGGCTATCACCTGATGGTGCAACAGGCCGATCTGGTCTTGGGTGACCAGGCGCAAGCGCTGGCCAGGACCACGGTGATCCAGCCTTTCCAGGAACTGCGCTGGCCGCTGGACCATGTGCCGGCCGACCGTGCAGGCATGCGCATGCGTCTGCGTCTGCTCAACGATGTGGGTGTGGAAGTGCCGCGCGACTATCCCGTGCAGTGAGGTGATCACGGTGAGTGTGCATCCCTCGCCTCTGCGGCGCGTGGCCCGGTCCGTCCTGTCGCTCGGGGCCGGGCTGCTGGCCTGGCCGGTGGCCGTGGCCGGCCCGGCGGAGAACAGCTATCGATTCCTGGAGTCGCTGGAGATGGCCTCGCCCATCAACAAGGGCAGCCTGTCACGTTTCAATCGCGTGGGCAATGTCGAGCCCGGTATCTACAGTGTGGATGTGTTTGTCAATGGCAGCTACAGCCACCGCCGTGCATTGCGCTTCGACCTGGTCGAAGGGATGGGCGCGGCGGCCTGCTTCAAGGCCGAGGACGCCGTCTTGCTCGACCTCCGGCAGGATCTGGTCGCGCAGCTGGGCCAGCGCGAGTGCGCCCGCATCGACGAGCTGGCGCCCGGGGCGCAGGCCGTGTTCGATCTCTCACGCCTGCGGCTGGACGTCAGCCTGCCGCAGGCGCAACGCAACCATGTCGCGCGGGGCTACATCGATCCCGCGCTCTACGATGCCGGTGACAGCATGGGCTTCCTCAACTACAGCATCAGCCAGTATTACGCCCATACCGCCCAGGCCAGCAGCAGTTCGGTCTACGGTTTTACCAACAGCGGCGTGAACCTGGGCCTGTGGCGTTTGCGCCAGCAAGGCAGCCTGGGCTATGACAGCCGCAGCGGACTGCGCTGGAATCCGGTGCGCACCTATGCCCGCCGCGCCTTGCCCGACTGGACCAGCGAATTGACGGTGGGCCAGAGCTATACCTCCGGCAAGCTGCTGTCGGGATTGGCCTACCAGGGACTGGAACTGAGTTCGGACGAGCGCATGCTGCCCGATTCGCAGCGCGGCTATGCACCGGTCATTCGTGGCACTGCGCGCAGCAATGCTCAGGTCATCGTCAGCCAGAAGGGGCGCGATATCTACCGCACCACCGTCGCTCCGGGCAGTTTCGTGATCGACGATCTGTATCCGACCAGCTACAACGGCGATCTGGATGTCACCGTCATCGAGGCCGATGGCACCCGATCCCGCTTCAGCGTGCCTTACTCGGCGCTGCCGGAATCGATGCGGCCTGGCAGTGAGCGTTACAGCGTCACACTGGGGCGGACCCGCGATACCGACAGCAGCTTGCCGTTCGTGGATGCGCTCTACCAGCGCGGGCTGAGCAACAGCATGACCGGCAGCCTCGGACTGCGCCTGGCGCCGGCCTACCAGTCGGCGGTGCTGGGCACCACCCTGGCCGGGCCGGCCGGTTCGCTGGGCCTGTCGCTGAACTATTCGCATGCCGACACGGGTGGCGGTGCGCGTGGCGGCTGGATGATGGGTGTGTCTTATTCACGGGCCTTCGATGTCACCGGCACGCAGTTCTCCATCGCCAGCTATCGCTACTCCACGTCCGGTTACCGCGAACTGGCCGACGTGATCAGCGAGCGCCAGGTGCGGCGTACCGGATTCTCTTCGCTGGCCAGTTCCACCAGCTATCAGCAGCACTCGCGCATCGATCTCTCGCTCAGCCAGCAACTGGGGAGCCTGGGCTCGCTCTATCTCTCCGGCCTGACCCAGACCTTCCACCATGACCGCAGCCGCATCACGCAATTGCAGTTCGGGTATTCGACCTTGTGGCGCAACGGCGTGAGCCTGAACCTCGCCTTCCAGCGGCAGCAGGTCAGCAGTGTGGCGCGGACCCCCAATGACCTGGATGGGCGGCTGGCAGCGGTCGCGCAACCGGGCTCCTCGTTGATGCTGTCGCTGTCGATCCCGCTGGGGCGCGAGGGCGGTGAACGGCCTGTCGCCAGTACGTCGGTGGTCCGGGCGACGGACCAGGACCTCTATCAGACCCAGGTGTCCGGCATGCTGGCGGGCGAGCGCCAGCTCAGCTACAGCGTGGGGGCCAGCCATGTGCCGGGCGGCCAGCAGGACAGCATCAACGGCAACCTCGGCGCGCGTCTGCCCAAGGCCAACCTCAATCTCAATCTCACGCACGGGCGCGACTACTGGCAGGTGGCCGGCAACGTGCGCGGTGCGCTCGCCGTGCATGCCGGCGGTATCACCCTCGGTCCTTATCTGGGCGATACCTTTGCCCTGATCGAAGCCAAGGGGGCGGAAGGTGCGCGCCTCTTCAACGGCCAGGGAGCGGTGATCGACAGCCACGGCTACGCCTTGCTGCCTTCGCTCTCGCCCTATCATCGCAACGTGGTCGAACTGGCGGCCAGCGGCAAGCGCCACAAGACCGAATTGCTGGAAAGCCAGCGCACCGTCATCCCGTATGCCGGTGCCACGCTCAAGCTCAGTTTCAGGACGCGCACCGGCCACGCCTTGCTGATCCGCCTGCAACGCGACGGCGCCTCGCCCTTGCCGATGGGAGCCGATGTGCTCGATGCGCAAGGCGGCGTGATCGGCATGGTCGGGCAGGGCAGCCAGGCTTATCTGCGCACGGACCAGCTGCAGGGCGAGCTGCTGGTGCGCTGGGGCGACGGCCAGCAGGAGCGTTGTTCCGCGCGCTACGATCTGCAGGGGCAGGATCTGGCGCAGGAGCTGATCCGGCTGGAAGCGGCCTGTGTGGCTGCACCCCGCCGTGCCGAGTTCCTGCCGGCAGAGGCCGCACAACCGCGCGCACCGGGAGTCCCGCAATGAGCCGCTGCCGGATCGGTTGGCTGGCAGGCTGGCTGCTGCTGTCCATGCTGCTCTGCTGCATGCGTGCCGAGGCCGGGCTCATGCCCGAGCGTACGCGGCTGGTGTTCAGCCAGGGCGCGCGCGAACTCAGCCTGCGCCTGGCCAATACCAATCCGCATGCGGTGGTGCTGCAGAGCTGGGTGGACCAGGGCGAGGGCAGCCAGGCACCGGACACGGTCCAGTCTGCGCTGTTCGTCCTGCCTGCCGTGCAGCGGCTGTCGCCGCAGGCCATCGGCCAGGTCCGCGTGCTGACCACCGGCGAGCCGCTGCCGACCGATCGCGAATCGGTGTTCTGGCTCAATCTCTACGAAATCCCCCTGCTGGCAGACGCGGCGCCAGGAAGTGCGCCGCGTCTGCTGCTCGGGCTCAACACCCAGATCAAGGTGTTCCATCGTCCCGCCGGTCTTGCCGATCCCGGGCCGCAATGGAGCGATGCGCTGCACTTCCGGCTGCAATGGCAAGCCGGGCAATGGGTCCTGGTCTGCCGCAATGACAGCCCTTATTTTGCTTCCCTTGCCAGCCTGCGGGTCAGTGATGGTCGCCGCGAACTGGTGCCGCGCGCCGCCCCCGACCAGATGGCACCGCCCTATGGCGAACAGGTCTTCGTGCTGCCCGTGGACGATGCCACCCTGCCGTGGCAGCAGCCGCGCCTGAGCTTCCAGCTCATCGATGACGACGGGCGATCCAGCGAGCACGCAAGGTCCCTGATGCCGCCCAACCTGCCATGAAGGAAATTCCCATGCATGCCGCCGCTCATTGCGCCCACTCTGCCGCCCTCCCGCCCATGGAGCGCAGGCACTTGCTGCTGGCCTTGCGTCGCCGTCAGTTCCAGCCCTTCCTGCAGCCTATCGTCGGTGAGGACGGCGACTGGCAGGGGGCCGAGATCCTGATGCGCTGGCAGCATCCGCACGCCGGTGTGCTGGCACCATCGGTTTTTCTGGAGCGCTTGTCCGAGGAGGGCCTGCTGGCCGCCACCACGCGCCAGATGCTGCAGCAGGTACGCACGGCGTGGGGCAGCGCACCCGCCTGCCTGCGGCAGCCCTTCGTGCTGTCCTTCAATGCCTGTGGTGAGCAGTTGCAGGGCGAGTCGCTGGTGGCCCAGTGCCAGGCCCTGCTGCGCCGCCTGCCGTGGCCGCAGTTGCAGTTGATGATCGAGATGCCCGAGCGCGGTGCCGACCTTGGACCGGAGCGCTGCCGCCGCCTGTTCGCCCAGTGCGAGCGGGCCGATATCGCCATCGCCCTGGATGATTTCGGCATCGGCGACGCGCGCCTGCACCAGCTGGCCTGTGGCCGCGTCAGTTGCCTCAAGCTCGATCGATCGTTTGTTGCTGCCATGCAGGGCAATTCCCTGTACAGTCGCCTCATCGAAACCATCGTCAGCCTGGCCGCCGAGTTCGATGCGACCGTCACCGCCGAAGGCATCGAGACCCGGGGCCAGTGGCAGCGCTTGCGTCGGATGGGGGTGCGGCGCTTCCAGGGATATTATTTCGCCAGGCCGCTGGCGATGCCGGAGTTCTTCCGGCAGATGCAGCGCCGCCGGGGCCAGGCGGTCACCAACTGAGCAGCGCGGAAAGGGAATGCCAACATGGCGACCAAGGGGACATTGATACGGGTCGGGATCGCAGATGATTATCCGGTCGTGTTGCGGGGCATCGAAGCCATCCTGGCCACCTGCGCCGACCTGGCGCTGGCCTTCTCGGCCGAGAGCATCGCGCAGCTGATGAGCTGCCTGGAGCGCGATCCGGTGGACGTACTGCTGTGCGACTATGCCTTTGATGATGACCCCCAGGCCGACGGGCTGGACCTGCTCAAGCGCCTGCGCCGCCAGCATCCGGCGATGAAGGTGATCTTCCTCAGTGCCCATGCCCAGCCGCAGATCATTTCCAGCGCCCTGGAGCTGGGGGCAGCCGGCTTCATCGGCAAGAACCGCAGTGATTTCGTCAACCTGCCGCAAGCCGTCTGCAGCGTCCATCACGGCCAGGTCTATCTGCCGCAGTCGCTGTCGTCGGCCTTGCTGGGCAGTCTCTTCAATGTCAACGCGCGCCAGACCGGGCTGGCCCAGTTGTCCGAGCGCGAGCTGGTGGTGGCGCGCATGATCTGCCAGGGCATGTCCATCAGCGACATCGCCGAGCGCCTCAACCGCAGTCCCAAAACCATCAGCAACCAGAAGGTGGCGGCCATGAAGAAGCTGGGGGTGAGCAATGACGTCGAACTGAGCCGGATCTTCCAGAACCTGGGCCACTGAGAGCAGCGATGCCGCGCCAGATCCTTGCCCTGTCGGAGCGCTACTATCGCCGGCTCCTGTATGGCTGTGCCACGCTGCTGTCGGTGGCCATCGTCTGCGCGGTGATGTTTCTGGGCTACAGCGCCTTCACGCAATTCCGCGAACGGCAGATCGGCAGCTTCACCAGCAAGCGCGAACAGATCAAGTCCGAGGTCGATCGCCTCACCGCGCGGGTGGTCCAGTTCGCCGAGATGTATGCCCGCCTGCAGCATCTCTACAAGAAGGAACTGATGGTGCTCGATACCTACAGCGAGCGCGTGGATCCCGGCGAGATCACCCGCAGTCCCGAGAGTCTGACGGTGGTTCCTTTTTCGCTCGTGATACGCGGTGACACCGCCGCCGACCGCCTGCGCCTGGCCACGCTGCTGCTCCTGCTGCGGCAGGCCTCGGCCTTGCCGATGTTCAATCCGGCCGAGCCCGGCGTCACGCTGGACGGCTTCATCTATACCGCAGAGGCCGGCTTCCTGGCGGTCTCGCCGCCGCTGTCTGGCGCGGAAGAGCAAGAGGTACGCCGGCTCGGTATCTCACCCTACATCAGCGCCATCAGCGCACCGGTCGATGCGGCCTTCGCCGCCGAGCGCGAACGGGCGGCGCGCGCCCAGGGCAGCACCGGGCAGCGCGTGCTGTGGATGAGTCCGGCCTTGAGCGCACCGCTGCAGCGCTCGGCCGTGACCCGGCTGGCCGTGCGCATTGCGCTGCACAAGGGTGACCAGGCAACGGCCGTGTTCTCGGTGCCGGCCAGCCAGTTCCGCCAGTTCTTCATGAAGAACGAAGAGATGCCCGGCCTGATGGTGTTTGAAGGGCAGGGCAGCACACGTTTGCTGAGCAGTCCCGATCCGCACGTCAATCCGCTGCTGATGCGCCACATCCAGGAGCATGTGCGGCATGCCGCCGATCCGCACGATCACGTCGGCCATTTCCACGATGACGGCAGTTTCTTCATTGCCCAGACCATCGAGGGACCGGAGTGGGTGGTGGTGCTCACCTTCACCTGGCGCGACGTGCTGGCCGGCTTGCAGGGCGACTTCACGACGGGGGCCGTCTGGGGTTTGTTTGCCTTGCTCTTCGTCTGGGTCGCTACCCTGTATTTCGACCGCTGCGTGATCGGGCCGCTGCAGAAGAAGGCGCTGGCCATGGTGGAGAGCCGCCAGTTCAGCCAGACCATCATCGATACCCTGCCGGTCGGCATCGCCGTCTATGCGCCCGGCTCGGGCGAAGTGGTACTGCGCAATGCGGTGGCTTCGCGCATGCTGGAGCAGTCGGCGCTGCCCTGCGCGGCCTTCTACGCGCAGATCCTCACCGCAGTGCGGGTCGGCGACAATCTGCGCCAGGCCATGATCGAAGCCGAACTGCCGCTGCGCGATGGCGGCATCAGCCATCTGGGCGCGGTCTGGTCGCGCACGCGCTTCTCGGGCCAGGACGTGCTGCTGCTGGGCATGATCGACCTCAACATGCAGAAGGCGCACGAAGCCCTGATGCGCGAAGCCAAGAGCATGGCCGACCGCGCCAACCAGGCCAAGTCCATGTTCCTGGCCCAGGTCAGCCACGAGATCCGCACGCCCCTGCATGGGGCCATCGGGCATATGGAGCTGCTGGCGCGAGAAGAGCTGTCGTTGCCGCAGCGGCAACGCATCGAGCTGATTCGCCATGCTTTCGACATGCTCATGGGGCTGGTCAACGACATCCTCGACATCACCAAGATCGAATCGCAATCCATCACGCTGGCCTCGGAAACGATGCAGCTCAACGACTTGCTGGAAGAGTGCGCGCAGCTGTTTGCACCGCTGGCATTGGACAAGGGACTGAGCTTCTCGTGCCTGCCCGCCGTGGCACTGGAAGCACCGGTGCTGGGCGATCCGCGGCGGCTGATGCAGATCCTGCACAACCTGGTCGGCAATGCCGTCAAGTTCACGGCGCAGGGGCGCATCCGCTTGTCGGTACGGCTCCTGCGCCGCGAACCGGCGCGCATGGTGGTGCGCTTCGAAGTCAGCGATACCGGCATCGGCGTCTCGCCCAGTGCCCGGCAACGCATCTTCAAGTCACTGCAACAGGCCGATGACAGCATCAGCCAGCGCTTCGGCGGCACTGGCCTCGGTTTGTCGCTGTGCCGCCGCCTGGCCGAGCTGATGGGAGGCGATATCACCCTCGACAGCGAGCCGGGCCGGGGCAGTGTTTTCGGTGCGGAGGTCACGCTGTCGCTGCCCGGGACGGACGGCACGCTGCCGGTCTCGCGCCCCTTGGCGGGCAAGACCGTGGCATTGCATTGTCACGATGCGGACATGGCGGCCACCCTCTGCGACTATCTCGCCGCGTGGGGTGCAGCGCGGCGTGACAGCGCCAGCGCGCCCGGCGCTGCGATCCATCTGGTCGCACCGGATTGCGTGGATGATTTCATCGCCTGCGCGCAACACCAGTCCGTGCCGGCCGTGCTGATCTGTCCTGACGTGATCCTTCGCGCCAGTCTTGCGCCTGGCTGGCAACAGGTCAGCGCCTTCGAGCGGCACGACTGGCTGCGCGCATTGGCCAGCCAGCCTGCCGCTGTGGAGCCACTACCGGTGGCAGAGCTGGTCAGTGTGGCCGCCGGACTCGACGTACTGGTGGTCGAGGATGACTATGTGAACCTGACCTTGATGCAGCAACAATTGCAGGCGCTGGGTTGCGCCTCTCCGCGGCTGGCGCGAGATGGTCTGGACGCGCTCGCGCAATGGCAGGCGCACCCCGCCGATGTGCTCATCACCGATCTGGGCATGCCCGGTCTGGATGGCGTGGCGCTGGCCACGCGTGTGCGGGAGCAGCAGCCGCATGCCCGCATCATCGCCACCACGGCGGCGGGGCCGGGCAGTCTGGCGCAACTGCCGGCAGCGCTGTTCGATGCTCTTCTGATCAAGCCAGCCTCGCTGCAGCAGATGCAGGAGATCCTGACGCGCCTGGTGCGCACGGTGCCTGCGCCATCGTTGCAGGCAGTGCAGACGGTGCCGGTCGATCCGTTTGAACGGGTAGTGCGGGAGGCATTCCGGCAGAGCTGGCCGGGGGAAAAAGAGAAGCTGCAGCAAGCCATCGATCGCGGTGAGCATGAACGCGTGCTGCGCATCCTGCATCGCCTGCAAGGGGGACTGCAAGCCATGGGGCTGGATGACCTGGCAGCACGCAGCGTCGAACTCCAGCACGCCATCACGGCGGGCGAGCCCTCGGCGCTGGCGGCCTGCAGGGAATGGATGCAGGCCATGGAGTCTGCCAGCTGAGTGCGAACAAGTTCTTCATGTTCATCCTCCCTTTGCTGTCGATTGAGTGTTCGGGGCTGTGCACACCACAATGGCCGCTCTGCAGATCCTGAAGCGCGGTGGTAACAAGCACGGATGAATTTTCCGACAGGCAGCGTGCGTGGACATGCGCATGCCCATGCTTGTTGCGGCGATCTTGGTGAAGGAATTGACCAAAAAATATCCGCCGCGTGCGTCATGCAGCCGCGGATTTTCCCGTTTTTTTCACAAGGGAGGCACGCGGTGTGAGCCTTGCTGCGCGCTGGTGCAAGAACGGGCGAGGATGCCGTCGCGTGGTGCAGGGCCAAAAAATCAGCGCGTGACGCTGCGCGTCTGCTTGGGCAATTCGCCAAACCGCTCGCGATAGTAAGCCGAGAACCGTCCCAGATGCCCGAAGCCGAACTCGAAGGCGGTATCGGTGATGTTGGCCCCGGGATGCGTGAGCAGGCGCTCGCGCACGGCATCGAGCCGGATGTTGCGCAGCAGGTCCATCGGCGCCACGCCATATTGCTGGTGGCACAGCGCATTGAGCGCGCGCACGCTCACGCCGGCTGCACCGGCCAGGTCGGCCAGCGCCAGCGGCGCGCACAGGCGGCTGCGGATGTAGCGCTCCAGCATGTCCAGGCGCTGCAGCTTGCCGGCACCGACCAGGCTGTCGGCCGATTCGCTGGCCGCACGCTGACCGCTGCTGGAGGCATGCACGGGCTCCACCGTGGACGTCAGTTGCGAGAGCAGGAATTGCGCAGCGCTGCGTTCGAAGTGCTGCACCCATTCCCCCTGGCCTGCGCCCTGGCCGGGCAGGGCCAGCACGCGCAGCAGCGACTGGATCAGCAAGTCCCAATAGGGCGCGGCCTGCTGCGGCAGCAGGAACACCGAGGGGACATCCATCGGACCGCGCTGGCCGACCGCACGCAATTCCTCGAACAGGGCCAGCGGCACCTTCAGGATCAGTTGCTCGGAGCCCGCCTGCCACCACAGGCGCAGATTCTTCTTTGGTGCGATCAGCGCCGTATGGCCTTGCGGGATGCACACCTTGCGGCCATCGGATTCGATCTCGGCGCTGCCCGAGAGCGTCATGTGGACCAGTGCAAAACCATTGAACAGGCGCGGACGCACGACGACCTCGGCACCATACTTGAGCATGAAGATCTGCAACTGCTGGATCGCCGCCTTGAAGAGCACGGTATCGACATCGTCGCCCTTCCAGAACAGGTCATGTTCCGCGAGTTCGTTGGCGACCTGGGCGTGACAGTCGACCTTGCGGGTGGAATGAAAAACGCGGCGACGATACAAGGGCTCCAGACTGAGCGCATGGACAGTGTTGAGCATGTTAACCTCTTAACGCTGCCCTTCCGCACGGGCCGGTGGCGGAAGAGCGGTGGTACCGGGGTGGGGTGCTGCTGCGTGCAGACGGCGCGGGAGCCGGTCTGCCATGCACCTTCATGGACGATGCGAACGCAGTGCGCGCTGTCTGCTTTCCCTCAGCCAGCGGCGGTGGCGTTCAGCGTCATGCAAGTGCAAGTTTCATGCCCGGGATGGAAGGTCGTCGGCGGTGCGCAGAGCAAAGCGCGCCAGCATGGGCGGGGTGGATCATGTCGGTCTCCTCTACGGTCTTCTGGTCGGACCCTGCTGCCGTGGACGCGGGCCTCGTTGCTGTGGGGCACGGCTCTGCGGCCGGCTGATCGCCGATTCTATGCGCTTGGCGGGTGAACGTACAATATCAAATCAGCATCATGGTATGCCTCGGAGGTATAGTGGAACTGCGTCATCTCAAGTATTTCAATGCCGTCGCCAGCACGCTCAGTTTCAGCCGTGCGGCCGAATTGCTGCACATCGCCCAGCCGCCCCTGAGCCGGCAGATCCGCCAGCTCGAGGAAATGCTCGGGGCCGAGCTGATCGACCGCGCCTCGCGTCCGATTGCGCTCACCATGGCCGGCAAGTTTTTCTACGAACAGACCTTGCAGGTATTGTCCAGGCTGGAACAGATCGAGGAAGGAACGCGCGTCATCGCCCACGGACAGCAGCACTGGTTCAACATCGGTTTCGTGCCCTCGGCGCTTTATGGTTTGCTGCCCGAGATGATCAAGCGTTTCCGCGCCGACATGCCGGACATCGAAATCGGATTTTCCGAGATCGTGACCATGGAACAGATCGAGGCGCTCAAGTCCGGACGCATCGATGTAGGCTTCGGACGCCTGCCCATCAGCGACCCTGACATCCTCTGCGAGACCATCGTGGAAGAACCGCTGGTGGCGGTGTTCCCGCTGGGCCATCCGCTGCTGGCGCGCAGCAAGGTGACGTTGGCGCAGCTGGCAGAGGAACGTTTCATTCTCTATCCGGCCAAGCCCCGTCCCAGCTATGCGGACCAGGTGCTGGACATTTTTTCGAGCCGCGCCCTGCGGCCGGCCATCGTCAAGGAAGCCAACGAGATGCAGACCGCCATCGGCCTGGTCGCCGCCGGCGTGGGCGTGACCCTGGTGCCGCGTTCGGTGCAGGGGCTGCATCGTTCGGATGTGGTGTACCGGCCGCTGTCCAACAAGGGCGTGCATTCGCCGGTGATCATGAATTTCCGCGCCAACGACCGCTCGCTGTTGCTGCAAACATTACGGTCGACAGCGGCCTCGATTGCGCGCATGCATGCCGAGGAGTACGCCTGATCGCAGGCCTCCGAAGGGTGAGATGCAATGCACCCGGGCCATGCAATCGCATGGCCCGTGGTCGTTCAGTTCAGCGCAGGTTCACGCGGCCAGACGCGGACGATTGATATCGGCCTTGGGCAGGTCCTTCTGTTCCGGCAGCAGGTTGAAGTTGAACTCGATGGCATAGAAGGGCGCATCGACTTCATGCTTGCGGATCTCGGCCGGATCGGTGACGTGCTTCAGTTCCGGCACCAGCCCTTCGCGGGTCGCGAAGGCGAAGTCATCCCACAGGTACGGATCGCCGGCGATGTTGATCTGCGTGGTCAGCTTGCGATAGCCCGGTACCGTGACGAAGAAGTGGATGTGCGCAGGACGGCTGCCATGACGGCCCAGCTTGTTGAGCAGGCGGTCGGTCGCGCCACCCGGCGGCACGCTGTAGCCGACCGGTACGCGGCTGCGGAAGCGATAGCGGCCTTGGTCATCGGTACGGATGGAGCAGCGCAGGTTGAACGGGCTCTGGTCTGGATCGAAGAAGGAATAGCGGCCCAGGTGATTGGCGTGCCAGACTTCCACCAGCGCATTGGCCAGCGGCTTGCCGTGCTCGTCGAAAACCTGGCCTTGCATGAAGAGGGTATCGCCCGGCTGGGGATCCTTGTCCATGCGCGCAAAGCCCTTCTGCTCGGGCGCGCCCGACACGTACAGCGGTCCTTCGATGGTGCGCGGGGTGCCGCCCTGCACGCCACGGCGCGCTTCGGCTTCATCCATGCGCAGGTCGAGGAAGTGCTCGAAGCCCAGGCCGGCGGCGATCAGGCCGAACTCGCCCGACTTGCCGGCCGAGGTCAGATAATCCACGGCAGCCCAAAATTCTTCCGGCTGCACATCCAGCTCTTCAATCGTATAAAACATGTCGCGCACGAGGCGGTTGACGATGGTCTTGACACGCTGGTTGCCCTCCGCGAGTTCGGTGCTTTCGATTTTTTGCAGTACGGCGTCGATGGCTTTCTTGTCCACGTTGTCTCTCCTGTCTCTGGTTGGATATGTGTGGGGGTGAGTGCGGTTGGTCCGGGCCGATGGATCAGGCCACGGAGACCAGCGGGGTCTTGCGGTCGCGGCGCAGCGCGTTGACGCGATCTTCATCCAGGGTGATGCCGAGGCCGGGGCCGGTCGGCAGTTCCAGAGCGAAGTCGCGGTAACGCAGTGGCGTGGCCAGGATTTCTTCGGTCAGCAGCAGCGGGCCGAACAGTTCGGTGCCCCAGGCCAGCGTGCCGAAGGTGGCAAACAACTGGGCCGAGGCCATGGTGCCGATGGCGCCTTCCAGCATGGTGCCGCCATACAGCTCGACCTGGGCGGCAGCGGCGATGGCGGCCACCTGCTGCGCACCGGCCAGTCCACCGGACTGGTTGATCTTCACGGCGAACACATCGGCTGCGCCCACGCGGGCCAGTTGATAGGCATCCTGCGGGCCATGCAGGCTTTCATCGGCCATGATGGCGATACGGTTCTTCTGGCGCAGGCGATACAGGCCGTCGTGATTGGTGGCGGCAATGGGCTGTTCCACCAGGTCCACGCCGGCATCGGCCAGCAACTGCATGCCCAGCATGGCCTCGGTCTCGGTCCAGGCCTGGTTCACGTCCACCCGCACGCTGCCGCGCTCGCCGAGGGCGCGCTTGATGGCGGCCACGTGGGCGCAATCCTGCTCTACGGTGCGTGCGCCGATCTTGAGCTTGAAGATGTTGTGGCGGCGCTGGGCCAGCATCTTTTCGGCTTCCTCGATGTCGCGCGCCGTGTCGCCGCTGGCCAGGGTCCAGGCAATCGGCAGGCTTTCCCGCACACGGCCACCGAAGAGCGTCGACAGGGGCACGCCCAGGCGGCGCGCCAGCGCATCCGACAGCGCGGTCTCGATGGCGCATTTGGCGAAGCGGTTGCCTTGTACATGCTCGGCAATGTGATGCATGCGTGCGGCGACCTGATTGGCATCGGCGCCCAGCAGCAGCGGCGTGATGTAGGTGTCGATGTTGACCTTGATGCTTTCCGGACTTTCTTCGCCATAGGCGAGGCCACCGATGGTGGTGGCCTCGCCCCAGCCGGCCACGCCATCGTTGCCGGTGATGCGCACCAGCACCAGGGTCTGGCGGTGCATGGTGGTCATCGACAGACGGTGCGGGCGGATGGTGGGAACGTCCAGCAGCAGGACCTCGACGGTTTCGATGGAGGTGGCGGGCAGGGTGGAATTCAAGATGCAGTCCGTAGAAAAGAAGAAGGCGAATGCTGACGATGTCTGACTTGGAATGGATGATAGGAACAAAGCTGCCTGGGTGTCCAAGACCGATTCGGGCATGCTGCATACCTTTTGGGTATAACGTGAAAGGTATGCAAAAAACGGACAAGACTGCCCCGCAACTATGCAAATGGCGGATATTCGTCCTTGTGCAGTCTGCCTAATATGGCTCATCGTCCAGGCCCCGCCTGGCATCCCACGATGAGGACCGTCGCATGAGCACATCCACCGAACTCGAACAGCAAGGCTATGCACCGCTGGTGCAATTCCCCCGCACCGATGGTGCGCGCACTCCTTACAAGGTATTCAGCTCCAAAGAGGTCTATGACCTGGAGCAGGAACGCATCTACCGTGGCGAGACATGGAGCTTCCTGGCGCTGGAAGCCGAGATTCCCAATAACGGCGATTACAAAAGTACCTTCGTCGGCGACACCCCGGTGGTGGTCACCCGCACCGAAGATGGCACCCTGGCCGCCTGGGTCAACAAGTGCTCGCACCGTGGCGCCATCGTCTGCCGTACGCCGCGCGGCAATGCCAGTTCGCACAGCTGTGCTTATCACCAGTGGAGTTTCGACTCGCGCGGCAACCTGCTGGGCGTGCCTTTCCGCCGTGGCCAGAAGGGCGCGACCGGCATGGCCAAGGATTTCGATCCCAAGTGCCACGGCCTGCGCCAGTTGCGCGTGGACAGCTACAAGGGCCTGGTCTTCGCCACCTTCAGCGAGACCGTGGAATCGCTGCCGGACTACATCGGCGCCGAGATGCGTCCGTGGATCGACCGCATCTTCCACAAGCCCATCGTCTACCTCGGCTGCACGCGCCAGTATTCCAAGTCGAACTGGAAGCTCTACCTGGAAAACGTCAAGGACCCGTATCACGCCAGCCTGCTGCACCTGTTCCACACCACCTTCAACATCTTCCGCGTGGGCATGAAGGCGCGCTCGCTGGCCGACAAGCACCACGGCCTGCACAGCATCATCACCGCCACCAAGAATGAAGTGGAGACGGCGGATGCCTACAAGCAGCAGGAGATCCGCTCCTTCGATGAGGGCTTCTCGCTGCAGGATCCGTCGGTGCTGGGCCAGATCAAGGAATTCGAGGAACTGACCACCAACCACATCCAGCCCATCTTCCCGCAGCTGGTGGTGCAGCAGATCCATAACACCCTGGTGGCGCGCCAGTTGCTGCCCAAGGGCCCGAGCAACTTCGAGCTGGTCTTCCACTTCTTCGGCTACGAGGACGACACCCCCGAGCTGCGCGCCCTACGCATCAAGCAGGCCAACCTGGTGGGGCCTGCCGGCTACATCTCGATGGAAGACACCGAGGCTACTGAACTGGTGCAGCGTGGCACCGCCCGTGACCCGGACCACTGCTCGGTGATCGACATGGCGCGCGACAACCCCGACCAGGAAGACACTTTGATTACCGAAAGCCTGATCCGCAAGTTCTGGATGGGCTACCAGAAACTGATGGGCTTCCCGTCCATCGAGAAGGCATGAGCGAGGCAAAGCAGATGCAAAACATGGAACAGATGAGCTTGTGGTTCGAGCTGCACCAACTGCAGGAGCGCTACGTGCATGCGCTCGACAACGACCGCCTGGAACAGTGGCCGGAGTTTTTTACCGACGACTGCCTGTATGAAATCGTGCCGCGCGAGAACGCCGATGCCGGCCTGCCCATCGGCATCATTTACTGCGATAGCAAGAAGATGCTGCAGGATCGCGTGCTCTCGCTGCGCCACGCCAACATCTACGAGGCGCACACCTATCGCCACATGACTTCCGGGCTGGTGTTCTCGCAGAATGCCGACGGCTCGGTGGATGCGCAATCGAGCTACGTGGTGGTGCAGACCTTGCAGAACGGCGAGTCCTTCGTCTACCAGGCCGGCCGCTATGAGGACCGCGTGGTCAGGACCGAGGCCGGCTGGCGCTATGCGCGCCGCCGCGTGATCTACGACACGCTGCGCGTGGCGACCTTGTTGGCCACCCCGATCTGAGGCGGCCATGAGCGAGTGGTTCGATGTCGGCCATGCCGATGATTTCGCCGAGGGCGAAGTGGCCGCAGCCCGCGCGGGCAGCCAGGCGGTGGCAGTGTTCCGCCTGGGCGAGGAGATCTTTGCGCTCAAGGACTTGTGTACCCACGGCAATGCCAAGCTCTCCGATGGCTATGTGGAAGATGGCTGCGTCGAGTGTCCGCTGCACCAGGGGCTGTTCGACATACGCAGCGGTGCGCCGCGCTGTGCGCCGGTGACCGAGGCGGTGCGCAGCTTCCCGGTGCGCGTGGTTGCGGGCCGGGTCGAAGTTGGCGTGGGCGGGGAGGGTGACGCAGCCGCCATCGCCAGCACCGATCCGGTATTGCAGTCAGTGCAGGCCACGCTGGAAAACATCACGCGCGCGGCCCCGGACGTGGCCATCCTGCGCCTGCGCTGTGCAGCGCCGCTATCCTATCGCGCCGGCCAGTACATCGACCTGCTGCTGGAAGACGGCCAGCGCCGCAGCTATTCCATGGCGACCTATGCCAGGGACGGCAGCGATCTGCTGGAGCTGCACGTGCGCCACTTGCCCGGCGGACTGTTCACGGACCGCCTCTTCAACGGCATGCAGCCGGGGCAGCAGTTCTCGTTGGAGGGACCTGCCGGCAGCTTCTTCATGCGCGAGGGCAGCGAGCCGGTGATCCTGCTGGCCAGTGGCACAGGATTTGCTCCGGTCAAGGCACTGGTGGAAGAGGCCATCGCCACCGGCAGCGCGCGTGCGATGCGCCTGTACTGGGGCGGTCGCCGTGCCGCCGACCTGTATCTCGATGCACTGTGCCGCGACTGGGCGGCGAGCCTGCCCTGGTTTGATTACGTGCCGGTGCTGTCGGAGGCCGATGCCGCCAGTGGCTGGCACGGACGCACCGGATTCGTCCATCAGGCCGTGATGCAGGATGTGCCGGCGATGCAGTCGTACCAGGTCTATGCCTGTGGCGCGCCGGTCGTGGTAGAGTCAGCGCGGCGCGATTTCACGGCCACCTGCGGCCTGCCGGGGACGGCTTTCTTTGCGGATGCCTTCGTCTCCAAAGCCGACCTGCGTAAATAGTTTTTCCAGGCCGGGCTTGCGGTGAAATCCAGGTTTCACGCGCCGCTGCGCTTCCAGCGTCACACCGAATTCAAACCAAAGAATCTAGAGGGGAATCCAGGCATGAATCGACTCACTAAAGTGGCAGGTGCGGTAATGATGGCGATGGCGGCGGGCGCAAGCATGTCCGCGCAGGCGGCCGATGTGGTGAAGGTGGGCTTCCTGACCACCCTGAGCGGCCCGGCCAGTGCCCCTGGCGTGGATGAGCGCGAAGGCTTCATGCTGGCCATGAAGATGCTGGGCAACAAGCTCGGTGGCGTGCCCGTCGAAGTCATCGTGGTCGACGACCAGTTCAGCCCCGATGCCGCCAAGCAGGGCGCGGACCGCCTCATCAAGCGCGAGAAGGTCGATATCCTGAGCGGCTTCGTCTATTCCAACATCCTGCTGGCCGTGGCCCCGGCGGCCTTCGCCAGCAAGACCGTGGTGGTCAGCGCCAATGCCGGTCCGGCGCAACTGGCCGGTGCGGGCTGTAATCCCTATTTCTTCAGCGCCAGCTACCAGAACGACGCCACCCATGAAGCGGCCGGCAAGCTGATGGCCGACAAGGGCTACCAGCGCGTGGCCATCATCGCCCCCAACTATCCGGCGGGCAAGGATGCCTCGGCGGGCTTCAAGCGTTTCCTCAAGAAAGACCCTGCGGTCGAACTCTTCCCCAAGCTGGGCCAGCTCGATTTCGCCACTGAAATCGCCCAGTTGCGTGCCGCCAATATCGATGCCCTGTATTTCTTCCTGCCGGGTGGCATGGGCGTGAATTTCGTCAAGCAATATGCAGCCGCCGGCATGGACCCCAAGATCGTGCGCGTGATGCCCGCCTATGATGCCGACCAGCAGATGCTCTCCAATGGCGACCTGATCGCCGGCGTGGCCAACACCGGCCAGTGGTCGGCCGACCTGCCCAATGAACAGAACCGCGCCTTCGTGGCGGCCTACATCAAGGAATACGGCCATCAGCCTTCGATGTTCGCTTCCCAGGCGTATGACGCGGCCATGCTGATCGACAGCGCCGTCAAAACCATCGGCGGCAAGGTCGAAAATCGCGAGGCCCTTATTGCAGCCATCAAGGCGGCCAACTTCAAGTCGGTGCGCGGGGGCTTCAAGTTCGCGGCCAATCACTTCCCGATCCAGAATCAGTATGCGCGGGTGGTGACCAAGGGCGCGGACGGCAAGTACGTCAACAACATGACCCAGACGCTGCTGCCCGATCACGTCGACGCCTACGTCGGTCAATGCAAGATGCCTTGAGGACGGTGCACCTTGGGTAATCTGATCTTCGAGCAGGTGCTCAACAGCCTGCAGTTCGGCGTCATGCTGTTCCTGATCGCCTCGGGATTGACGCTGATCTTTGGCGTGATGAACTTCGTGAATCTGGCGCACGGCAGCTTCTTCATGATCGGCGCCTACGTGGCGGCGGTGGTGGCCGGGGCCAGCGGTTCCTTCTGGCTGGGCCTGCTGGTGGCCCTGCCGGCCACGGCAGCGCTGGGCTTCCTGCTGGAGTGGCTGGTGTTCCGGCGGCTCTACAAGAAGGACCACATGGTGCATGTGCTGGCCACCTTCGCCTTCATCCTGATCTTCAACGATGGCGTGCGCATGATCTGGGGGCCGCAGCCGCTGCCGCTGAACATGCCGCCGGCCTTCGCCGGGCCGGTCAATCTGTTCGGGCTGCCGTATTCCAGTTATCGCCTGCTGGTCATGGCGGTGGGCGTGGTGGTGGCCGTGGCGCTGTACTTCCTCATCAACCGCACGCGCATCGGCATGTGGGTGCGTGCCGGCGCCAACAACCTGGAAATGGTCATGGCCATGGGCATCAACATCCGCCTGCTGTTCCGGCTGGTGTTCAGCTTCGGGCTGCTGCTGGCGGCGCTGGCGGGCATCATGCTCGGCCCGCTGGTGGCGGTGCAGGCCGGCATGGGCGATGACGTGCTGATCCTGGCCTTCGTGGTGGTGGTCATCGGCGGCATCGGCTCGGTGCCGGGCGCGGCCATCGGTGCGCTCATCGTGGGCGTGGTCGATACGCTGGGGCGCAGTTTGCTGCCGCAGCTCTTCGCGCTCTTCCTCAGTGCCGATGCGGCCGCCTCGGTCGGTCCGGCGCTGGGCTCGATGATGATCTACCTGGTGATGATCGCGGTGCTGTTCTGGCGCCCCAGCGGCCTGTTCCCTGCCCGACCCTGAGGAATCCCATGCAACGTCTGTTCGTTCCCCTGCTGCTCGTCCTGGCGGTGCTGCTGCCGCTGCTGGCGCAGGCCAGCGGGATGGAGTACTACATCGGCGTGGTCACCCGCATCCTGATCTTTGCGATGGTGGCGGCCAGCCTCAATTTCATTCTTGGTTACGGCGGCATGGTCAGTTTTGGTCATGCGGTGTTCTTCGGGCTGGGCGCGTATGTCACGGCCATCGCCAGTTTCCATGGCGTGACCAGTGCCTCGCTGATCTGGCTGCTGGCTGCGCTGGTGACGGGCCTGGTCGGTCTGGTGATCGGGGTGATCGCACTGCGCACGCGGGCGGTGTATTTCATCATGATCACCATGGCGCTGGCGCAATTGTTCTACTACTTCTTCGTCGGCTTCCGGTATTACGGCGGCGACGATGGCCTGCAGGTGACGGCGCGTCCGCTGCTGGGCTTCGGTCTCGACATGAGCGGCGACAACGCCTTCTACTGGGTCGTGCTGGCCTGGCTGGTGGCCAGCTTCGCGCTGCTACAGCGGCTCTTGGCCTCGCGCTTCGGGCTGGCCTTGAATGCCATCCGGCAGAACGAGCGCCGCGCCCAGGCCATCGGCTATCCGGCGCTGCGCTACAAGCTGGCGGCCTTCGTGATCGCCGCCGTCATCGCGGGACTGGCCGGCAGCCTCATCGGCATGAGCAATCTCTTTGCCAGCCCCAAGCTGCTGCACTGGTCGCAGTCCGGCATCCTGCTGGTGATGGTGGCGCTGGGCGGGGTCGGGTATTTCTACGGCGGCCTGCTCGGTGCGGCGGCCTTCCTGTTGCTGGAGGAAGTGTTGTCCACCCATTTCGAATACTGGCAGATCTATGTCGGCCTGATCCTCTTGCTGGTGGTGATGGTGGCGCCGCGCGGCGTGAGCTCGCTGGCCACCATCGGCAAGACACTCAAGCAGGGAGAGCAGCATGGGGCGTGAACAGGCAGCGGTGGCCCTCTCGGTCAAGGGCCTGAAGAAAAACTACGGCGGCCTGGCGGCCACGCGCGATGTCGACCTGGAGATTGCAGCGGGCCACGTGCACGCCATCATCGGTCCCAATGGCGCGGGCAAGACGACCTTGCTGTCCCTGCTTTCCGGGGCGCTGGCAGCCGATGCGGGCGAGGTCCACCTGTTCGGCCAGCCCATGCATGGCCACGCGGAACAGGCGCGGGTGGCGGCCGGGCTGGTGCGTTCGTTCCAGATCACCAGTGTCTTCGATGAACTGAGCGTGCTG
This sequence comes from Herbaspirillum huttiense, assembly GCF_004367745.1. GTDB lineage: Bacteria > Pseudomonadota > Gammaproteobacteria > Burkholderiales > Burkholderiaceae_D > Herbaspirillum > Herbaspirillum huttiense. Next base: position 4,136,867 of record NZ_CP037993.1, on the reverse strand, counting down.
GACAACCTGCAGGTGGCCGTGCAGCGCGGGCAGCATCGCAGCTATGGCTTCTTCCATGCCAGCGCGAGTGATCGCGCCGCACGCGAAGCGGCCATGACGGTGGCGCGCCGGGTCGGATTGGAGAAGGTCGTGCATCAGTTGTCGTCGCAGCTTTCACATGGTGCGCGGCGCCGGCTGGATGTGGGCCTGGCCATCGCCTGCGGTCCGCGCGTGCTGTTGATGGATGAACCGATGGCCGGCATGGGCCATGAGGAATCCGGCGACATGATCGCGCTGATCCAGTCCCTCAAGGAGGAGCTGACGGTGGTGCTGGTGGAACATGACATGGAGGCCGTCTTCGCTCTCGCCGACCGCATGACGGTGCTGGTACAGGGGGCGGTGCTGGCCACCGGCAGCGTGGAGGAGATCCGCGCCAATGCCGAGGTCAAGCTGGCCTACCTGGGCGAGGAGGAAACGCAATGAGTGCTTTGCTGGAAGTGGAAGGCCTGACCGGCGGCTATGGTGCGAGCCAGGTGCTGTTCGGGATCGACATGCAGGTCAGGGAAGGCGAAGTGGTGACCCTGCTGGGCCGCAATGGCATGGGCAAGACCACCACGCTGCGCACCATCCTCGGATTGAATCGCCCGACCGGCGGCGTGGTGCGCTTTCGTGGCGAAGCCATCCACAGCGCCAGTGCCGATGCGATTGCCCGGCGCGGCATCGCCATCGTGCCGGAGGGGCGGCAGATCTTCAAGAACCTGAGCGTGGAAGAAAATCTGTCTGCCTTCGCGGCGCGCCGCAACGGCCGCGACAATCCGTGGACGCTGGAAAAGATTTATCAACAGTTCCCGCGCCTGAAGGAGCGCCGCCACAATGGCGGCGGCCAGCTCTCGGGCGGCGAGCAGCAGATGCTGGCCATCGGCCGGGCCCTGATGACCAATCCGCATCTGCTGATCCTGGATGAAGCCACCGAAGGCCTGGCGCCGCTGGTGCGGGAAGAAATCTGGACTTGCCTGAAAGCCTTGCGCGAATATGGGCTGACCATCATCGTCATCGACAAGTACATCAAGCGTCTGATCGGCTTTGCCGACCAGCACACCATCCTCGAAAAGGGCAAGGTGGTCTGGCAGGGTGATTCGGCGCAGCTGTCGGTGCAGACGGAATTGTGGGATCAGTATCTGAGCGTGTGAGGTGCTTGTTGCGCGGATATTGATCATTAACGCAGGTTTAATGCTGTGGCAAACAGCATTAAGGAAAACTGAATGCTCCCCAATCAAGTCAAGACGGACGCTCGCCGCGTTCTTTGCCCCATCGCCGAGTGCGAAGCGGGCTACAACCTCAAGGCCGCCTTTCCGGATTTTCCGCAGGTGCTGCAGCAGTGGCAGCAGGCGACGGCCGCCATTGCCACTACCTTGCTGACCGAGTCCGACATCGCCTATGGTGATGCACCGCTTCAGCGCTTCGATTTCTATCGTGCGCAAGGGGCGCAGCGGCCTTTGCTGGTGTTCATCCACGGTGGTTACTGGCAGGGCGGCGACAAGCGTGACATCGGCTTCATCGCCGCGCCTTACGTCAAGGCGGGCATCAGCGTGGCGGTGATCAATTATTCGCTGGCCCCGCAGGCACGCATCGAGGACATGGTGGCAGAGGTACAGGCGTTGCTTGCCACCATTGCGCAGCAGGCGGATCGCTTGGGCATCGATGTGAATCGTGTCTCGCTGATGGGGCATTCGGCGGGCGGCCATCTGGCGGCCTTCGTGGCCGCGCAGGCGAGTGCCTTGCCGGTGCAGGCCGTCTTTGCCATCAGTGGCGTGTTCGATCTGGTGCCGTTGATCCCGACTTCGCTCAACAAGGCACTGACGCTGGACGAGCAGCGTGCGGATGCGCTCTCACCGGTGCTGCAGGCCGGGCCCACTGGCACGCGCATGCATACCATCATCGGCGAATTGGAGACCGCGCAATTCCATCTGCAGGCGGCCGTGATGGCCAACTGCTGGCCGCAGGTGGTGGCGCATCACGTGGTGCCGCAGACGCATCACTACACGGTGCTGTTCCCGCTGGCTGATGGAGACACTCCGGTGTGCCGTGCGGTGATTGCGGAGATCGCGGAGATCGGTGATGCAGGCCGCCCCTGAGGACGACCTGCAGGGAGGCGTGGGGCTCAGGAAGCGTTCGAGGAAGACAGCATGCGCTCCACATAGCGCGCAATCAGGTCAATCTCCAGATTGACCTTGCTGCCCGCCTTCAAATGCTTGAGCGTGGTCACTTCCACCGTATGCGGAATCAGGTTGATCGAGAAGCGGCAGGCATCGGCCAGATCTTCCACGCGGTTGACCGTCAGCGACACGCCATTGACCACGATCGATCCTTTGTAAGCCAGGTACTTGCCCAGTGCCTTGGGCGCATCAACGATCAGCTCGCGCGATTCACCCACGGGCTCGAAGGAATGCACCTGTCCCAGGCCATCGACGTGGCCGGAGACCAGGTGGCCGCCCAGGCGCTCGGCCAGGGTCAGGGCCTTTTCCAGATTGACTTCGCCAGGGGCGTCCAGCCCGGCCGTCAGGCGCAGGCTTTCCCGCGAGACATCGACGGTGAAGCCGCTGGCGGTCTTCTCCACTACGGTCATGCAGGCACCATTGAGCGCAATCGAATCGCCCAGGCCGACATCGGCCATGGGCAGGCTGCCCGCATCGATGCTCAGGCGCACACCGGCGTCAGGGCCGGCTGCCAAAGGGGTGACGGAGGTGATGGTGCCGACGGCGGCAACGATTCCTGTAAACATGATTCAGTCCTGATACAAAAAATCTGAAAGAAAAAGCAAAAACGCTTACGCGAAACGGGCAAGGATACGCAAATCCGGCCCGACCTGCTTGACCTCGTGGAAGTGGATGCCGATCTTGCCCGAGAGGTCTTCCAGCGGCGGCAGCTCGAACATGTTGCGGCCATCGCCGATCAGGGCCGGGGCCAGGTAGACCAGCAGTTCATCCACGCAGCCTGCGCGGATCAGCGCGCCATTGAGCTTGGCGCCGGCTTCCACGTGCAATTCATTGATCTGGCGCTGGCCCAGTTCACGCACCAGGCCTGGCAGGTCCACCTTGCCTTCGGCGTTGTCCAGCAGGATGACTTCGGCCCCCTCGGCTTCCAGCGCGGCGCGCTTTTCGCGGTCATCGGTGGCGGTGAAGACCCAGGTATTGCCGCCCTGGATCGCGCGCGCTTCGGGCGAGACGATCAGCTTGCTGTCGACCACGATGCGGCGCGGCTGGCGCGGGGTGTCGATGGCGCGCACGGTGAGTTGCGCATCGTCCTTCTGGATGGTGCCGATGCCGGCCATGATGGCGCAGGCGCGGGCGCGCCAGATGTGGCCGTCGTCGCGCGCGGCCTGGCTGGTGATCCACTGGCTCACGCCATTGTGCAGGGCGGTTTTGCCATCCAGGCTGGCGGCGCTCTTCATGCGCACCCACGGACGGCCGGTGCGCATGCGATGCAGGAAGCCGATGTTGATCTCGCGCGCCTCTTCCTCCAGCAGTCCGCAGGCGACCTCGATGCCGGCCGCCTGCAGGCGGGCCAGGCCCTGTCCCGCGACCAGCGGGTTGGGGTCGGCAATGGCGGCAACCACGCGTGCCACGCCGGCGCGCACCAGCGCATCGGCACAGGGCGGGGTGCGGCCGAAATGGCTGCACGGTTCCAGCGTGACGTAGACGGTGGCACCGCGCACCTCGTGTCCGCGTGCGGCGGCATCGGCCATGGCCTGGATTTCGGCGTGGTTGCCGCCGGGCGGCTGGGTGAAGCCGGCACCGATGATGCGCCTGTCCTTGACGATGACGCAGCCCACGCGCGGATTGGGGGTGGTGTCGAGCATGCCGAAGCCGGCTTGCAGCAAGGCCAGGGCCATGGCTTGCTGGTCATTCTCGATGTCGAACAGGTAGAGCGGATCTGCAGTGGAAGTCATGGTGTGCTAACACGAAATAGGCGGCAAGGCCTGCCAGGGGCGAGGCCGGATGCCCGTCAATATACACGGCTTTGCCGGATCGCCCGCAAGGCCGGCGGCACCGGCGATCTACTCGGGCGCGGCCAGGCTGCACTGGTTATCGAGGACGGGATTGCAGATCCGTACCCGCCCCAGGAAGTTGATCACCACCGCACGCGAGTTCACGCCGCTGCTGAAGTACCAGCTGCCGCGCGTGACCGGCTGGCCGTCCGGCTGGTAAGCCACCAGTTCGCCGCCGGTGGTGTAGGCCACGGCGATGCCGACCTCCAGAGCGCGATGATGGGCGACCACTTGTTGTCCGACCCGGATCTCCCAGCCGCTCTGCCAGTCGCGGCCATCGCGCGGACGCATCTCGGCGCGGCGGCCGGCGCGCAGGGCTTCGGAGCGGGTCAGTTGCACGCCGTGGAAGAAATCGCTGCCGGCCGCCGCCAGCTGGTGTTCGGTGGAGAGCTGTTGCAGCGCCGGGATGCCGGCGGCCAGCACCAGGGCCGCGATCAGCAGCACCACCATGAGTTCAATGAGCGAGAATCCGGTTGCGCGCATGAGGTCACCAGCACTCCTTGCCGTCGGCGCGGCGATTGCCCCGGTTGTCGGCTTGCAGCACGCCGCATTGGGCATCTTCATAGGCGGTGTTGACGCCGCTGCCGCCCGGCGTGGCGATGACCAGCACGCAGCTGGCCAGATCCTCATCCTCGCAGGCCCTTGCGGACAGGGCATAGGCGCTGGTTTGCGGCGTGGCCCCGGAATACCACTTGAAACCCTGGGCCGCGCTGCCCGGCTGGAAGGGCCGGTAGCGATGCTGGTAGGCGTAGTGCCGTTCCTGTTGCAGCAGCACGTGGAGGATGGCCGCGCGTCCTTCGGCGCGGCTGGCTTTCTTGACGATGTGAAGGTAACCGTTCCAGCCGAGCCCGGCCAGCAGGATCACGATGGCCAGGCTGACCAGGATTTCCAGCAGTGTGAAGCCATTTGCCGGAGCGGGAGAGGAGCGCAAGGGAGGATGCATGGTCATTCCGTCAAAGGAAGATAGAGAGGACGCCAGGCCTGCAGCGGGCAACTGGCGGGCACGCTGCCGGGCCGGGCGGGCAACTGCACCAGCGCCTGCAGCGCCACGATGGCACCCTGCCGGCCGTAGCCGACGGCGCTGAGGCGATAGAGGGTGGGAGCCTCTTCGTCGCCGGGGAGCTTGCTGGGACTCTTGTCGGACTTCGGCGCCAGACGTTCGATCAGGTAACGCGGCGTCGCCACGCCGGGCAGGGCGCGATAGCGCCGTCCGGTGAACTGGCCGTAGGTGGCCGAGAGGGCGTCGGGCCCATGCAGTTGTGCAGGCTCCCAGCCGGCGCGGTCGTGATGGCCCACGCACAGGCCGGCACCGGCGGCATCGCTGCGGCAGGCGCGCCTGGCAGTGAATTGCCCGGGATCGATCTGGCGGTGGTAGCGCAGGTCGTCGCAGGCATCTTCCAGCGCCGCCTGGGCGGCCAGCCTGGCCTGGGCACGTTCGCGATGGTTGCGCGCGCCGCGTTCCTCCAGCAGGAGCAGTGAGGTGGTGGACGCACCCAGCAACAGGATCACGCTCAGCAGCATGAGCGTGATCATCAGCGTGGCACCGCGCTGGCGCGGGTGACATGGTGGCCTCTTCATTTCCCGGCCTCCGCCATGGACAGGTTGCGCAGCATGACGCTGCCTTGAAAGACCGCACGCCGCCGCTGCTCCTGCCCGGTCTCGGTGACGCGCCACGCCGGATCGCTGCGTCGGCCGGGAAGGAACAGGTCGTAGCTGCGGGTTTCACTGCCCGGCGCGGCCGGCCGTCGCTGCACGCCGCGTACCAGCAGCGCGATGCGCACCAGGATCACCCGGCCCCAGGCCTCGCCCGGCATGGCCGAGGCATCCAGCCAGCGGTCCGGACGGCCATCGCCATCGCCATCGCTGTCGATGGCATAGCGCAATTGCATGGCTTCCACGCCACGGGCGATGGCGTCCGAGGTCCAGTTGCCGTTTTTGCCCTGGTAGCGGCAGCGCAGCTCGGGCTCGTCGCCGGTGCCGGGTGCGATGTAGTAGATGACCCAGTGGCGCGCGGCTTCTTCCGGCTTGCCCACCGGAGCTTGCGCGCCGCTGCAGTGGCTGATTTCGGCATGGCTGCCGCGCGGGGCACCGAAGAAACCGAGCATGAGGAGATCGCTGTGGTTGACGCCGTCACCGGTGCTGCTGCCGAACAGTCCGGCGGCCGGATCGAGGGCGTCGGCCTGGCGGCTGTCATCCAGCCCGCGCAGGCCCGGCAGCAGGGCCGGCGAGCTGCCGTCTGGCAGGCTTTCCAGCGGCAGATGGCCGGCCTGGCGCAACACTTGTTGCAGGTGATCCAGGGCCACGCGGCCGGTTTCCTCGACGCGGCCGGCATCGTCCATCTCCTGGTACGCCTCACGCGCCTGCTGCAGCAGCGTACCAGCCACCAGCACCACCAGGAGGCCGATGGCCAGCGCAATCATCAGTTCGACCAGGGTCAGTCCGGTCTCATGCAGACGCATCGCGCGCGCCGGGAAGGGGGATCGCGCCGGCATCGTCAGCGGCCCAGGTTCAGGCTCACCAGCGGCGCGGCGGCAGCGGCCGTCCCTTTGGCCGAGCCGGGGCGGTGCCAGGCCATCTTCAGGACGGCAGGGCTGCTTTCGAGGCCGTCGCAGCGCCAGTCTTCGGGGGACGGGCGCGGGCCGTCACGGCAGACGATGACGCGCGCTTGCGGGAAATCGCGGACCAGCCGGCCGCTCCAGTCGGCCAGGCTGGCCCGGGCGAAATCGGCCGGGCTGCAGGCACTCTGTTCGCAATCGGCATGGGCCGTCAACGGCTTGCCCGCCGCGAGGGAAAACAACAGGGGATCGGCGACGCCAGCGCTGGCCGGCAAGGCTGCGCGCAGTTCGGCCAGTTCCTGCGCCATCAGGGTGGCACGGGCGTGCAGGCTGCTGTCCTGGCTGCTGCGCAGCGCGTGCAGTTGCAGCATCGCGATGGCCAGCGCACCGGTGCCGATGACCAGCATGGCCACCAGCACCTCCATCATCGAGAAACCTCGGGAGCGACCGCGCATGGGAAATCCTGGAAAGGAAAGCCCGCGAGTCTAGGGAAAAAGAAAATGCCGCTCCAGCAAAACCCCGAATCAGTGCGCTGCTATCGAAAACTTCAGAAGGAAGAGCCCGGTTGCTTGAGGAAGTCGACTTCTTCCGGCGTGCTCTCGCGCGCCAGGATGCGGTTGCGGTGGGGGAAGCGTCCGAAGCGCGCGATCACGGCATGGTGTCGTCGCGCATAGTCGGCATAGCCGTCAAAGGTCGCCTTGTCTTCGGCGCTGGCCGCCTTGGCCAGTGCGCCCATGAGTTGCACCACGTACTCCTGGTCGTCGAGGTCTTCGGCGTGTTCCAGCGGCAGGTAGAGGAACACCCGGGCCAGCGGCGGCAAGTCTGCATCCAGGCCCATGGCCAGCGCCAGATGGCTGCACTGGCGTGCCAGTTCATCGTGGGCGAAGGCCTGGGCGGTGTCGCGGTAGATGTTGCGCGGCATCTGGTCCAGCAACAGGATCAGGGCCAGCATGCTGCGCGGGGATTCGGTCCAGTCATCGAGCTGGTTGGCGGCCGCCTGCTGCACCAGAGGGGCGAAGCGGGTGCGGCATTCGGCGTCGATGTCGGGGTTCTTGCTCCACCAGAGTTTCTTCTGGCGCTCGGCCACCTGATGCGGAGGGAGCTGCTCCCAATCGGGGCCGAACCAGAAGTCCAGTATCGCGTCGACGCCGGCGTGCGGGCTCATTCGGCCAGCACCGTGATCTGCACGTCGCCCAGGGTGACTTTCTGGCCGACGGTGATCTTGCAGGTCTTGCGGGTTTCCAGCTTGCCGTCGACCTTGACCTGGCCGTCGGCCACCAGTTGCTTGCCGGCACCGCCGCTGTCGCACAGGCCGCAGAGTTTGAGCAGCTGGTTCAGTTCGACGTAGGGATGGCCCTGCAGCGGGAAGGTGATCTTTTGCATGTGCTTTCTTTCGGAAACCCCGGCCGCAACAGGCGGCACGGGGGACCGGTACGGTACGCCCGGCGCGGCCATTTGTCCAGCCGCCCCGACGTTCAGGTGGCGCTTTCCAGCGTTTGCTGCGCCTTGTCCAGCCAGGTGGAGAGGCTGTCGGTCAGGTCCTTCTGGCTGAAGGAACAGCTTTCTTCGGTGAAGAGGCTGCCCGCTTCCAGCCGGCCGAGCAGGTCTTCGGCGACCTGGCGATAGCGCGGCGGCAGGGCGGTCATGACCTCTTCCTGGGCCCGCCAGGTACTGCACAGGCTGGCGATATTGCCTTGGCCGGTGCGCAGGGCATCCAATGATGCACGCATGGCATGCAGTCGGGAAGCGGCAGGATGGCTCATCGAAGCTTCCCGTCTCAGGCGCGCGCAGCGATGACGAACAGCGCAATCACGCTCAGGTAGCCGATGATCCACACCGCCGAACGGGCCGAGGGCTTGTCCGTCAGGTACAGCACCGTGTAGAGGATGCGGGCGGCGATGAAGACCAGCGCGGCGCTATCGATCTGTCCCTGCGCTGCGCCCACTTGCTGCGCCACCAGCACGGCGGCAGCGAAGAAGGGGAAGGCTTCGAAGTGGTTGCGGTGCGCATAGTCGGCGCGGCGGCGCACGCCGGTCTGCTTGTCCAGCCAGGCGCGCGGTTCGGCATTGTCGAAGTCGCGCCGGCCATACTTGGCCACGGCGATGGTGAACACCGGCATCAGGCCGGCAATCAGGATGCACCAGTAGGATAGGGTCATGCAGGAGGTCTCCTCGTTGTGATGTCAGTTGTCAGTGAATCAAAGTTCCTTGGCAGCGAAGGTGTTGCAGGCGCTGACCTTGCCTTCGGAAATGCCGCGCTTGAACCAGGTCACGCGCTGCGCCGAGCTGCCATGGGTGAAGGAATCCGGTACGACCACGCCGCGCGCCTGGCGTTGCAGGGCATCGTCACCGATGGCCGAGGCGGCATTCAAGGCATCCTCGATATCGCCTTCTTCCAGGATGTGACGCGCCTGGTTGGCGTGATAGGCCCAGACCCCGGCGAAGCAGTCCGCCTGCAGTTCCAGCCGCACCGACATGGCATTGGCCTGCTTTTCGGTGGCATTGCGGCGGGCAGCATCGACCTTGTCGGAGATGCCCATCAGGTGTTGCACGTGGTGCCCCACTTCATGCGCGATCACGTAAGCTTGAGCGAAATTGCCGGACACCTTGAAGCGCTGCTTCATCAGTTCATAAAACGACAGGTCGATATACACCTTCTGGTCGCCGGGGCAGTAGAAGGGGCCGGTCGCGGTCTGGCCGGTGCCGCAGGCGGTCGGTGTGCTGCCGGAAAACAGCACCAGCTTGGGTCGCACATATTGCTTGCCGTTGTTGGCGAAGATCTGGTCCCAGGTATCTTCGGTATCGGCCAGGACGGTCGAGACGAAGCGCGCCATCTGGTCATTGGGCGAAGGCTTGTGGGCCGGTGCCTGCTGTTGCACCGGCGCAGGCGAGCCGCCGCCGGAGAGCAGGTTGAGCATCGTCAGCGGGTTGATGCCCAGGAAGTAGGAGGCCACCAGGGCCACCGCGACCGTGCCCAGCCCGATGGAGCGCCCGCCGAAGCCAAAGCCGCCGCCCCCGCCGCCATCCTCGCCACGGCGGTCTTCCACGTTGTCGCTTTCGCGATTGCCTTCCCATTTCATGATCTGTTCTCCGGTGCTGCAGTCTGCAATGGCGCGATTGTAATGGATGGCATGGGCCGCGGCATGTCGGGCGTTGTCTGACCGTGTGAGGTTGCTCTGTCCGATTCCGCCGGATGAGCTGGCGGTGTAGGTTCGGGAAGCAGGAGGGTGACAAAGCGGGGAGCGGCTTGGCGCTGTCGGCAATCGATGCCACACTGTTCCCGGCAGCCTGCATTCCTAACGCTCACAACGACAACAGTACAGGAGACGACATGATCATCTGGCTCATTCTTCTCATCGCCGGCGCGCTGGCCCTCATGATGATGCGCGCCAGCGCCTGGGTCTGGCTGGTCGCTGAAGCGGTCCTGATCTGGCTGGGCGCCCGCCTGGCCGAGATCGAGTTGCCGGTGCTGGTGCTGCTGGCCATCCTTTTCTTCACACCCACGCTGCTGGTGGCGATCAAATCCGTCCGACAGTCGCTGATGACGCGCCCGGCACTGGACCTGTTCCGCAAGATCGCCCCGCGCATGTCCGCCACCGAACGCGATGCCATCGAGGCCGGCACCGTCTGGTGGGATGCCGAACTGTTCTCCGGCAAGCCGGACTGGAAGCGCCTCTTCGAGCTGCCCGCGCCGCGCCTGACGCCGGAAGAGCAGAGCTTCCTCGACAACGAGGTCGAGCAATTGTGCGCCATGGTCAGCGACTGGGACACCAGCGTGAAGACCCAGGACCTGCCGCCCGACGCCTGGCAGTTCATCAAGGACAAGGGTTTCCTGGGCATGATCATTCCGCGTCAATACGGCGGCAAGCAGTTCTCGGCCTACATGCATTCGCAGGTAGTGATGAAACTGGGCTCGCGCAGTTCGGCTGCGGCCATCGCGGTGATGGTGCCCAATTCGCTGGGCCCGGCCGAGTTGCTGCTGCATTACGGCACCGACGCCCAGAAAAATCATTACCTGCCGCGCCTGGCGCAGGGGCTGGAGATTCCCTGCTTTGCGTTGACCAGTCCCTATGCGGGTTCGGATGCGGCTGCCATTCCCGATGTGGGCATCGTCTGCAAGGGCGAGCATGAGGGCCGTGAAACGCTGGGCTTCCGCGTCACCTGGAGCAAGCGCTACATCACCCTGGCACCGATTGCCACCGTGCTGGGCCTGGCCTTCCGCGTGCGCGATCCGGATGGCCTCCTGGGCAGCGACGCCGAACCCGGCATCACCTGCGCACTGATCCCGACCGACCATCCGGGCGTGATCACCGGACGCCGTCACTGGCCGCTCAATGCCGTCTTCCAGAACGGGCCGACCGAGGGGCGCGATGTCTTCATTCCGATGGAATGGGTGATCGGCGGTGCCGGGCAGGTCGGACGCGGCTGGCGCATGCTCATGGAATGTTTGGCGGCAGGGCGGGCGATTTCGCTGCCGTCCTCCAGCGTCGGTTTTTCCAAGCTGGCCGTGCGTGGCACCAGCGCCTACACCGCCATGCGACGCCAGTTCAAGATCGAGATCGGCAAGTTCGAAGGCGTGCAGGAGGCCCTGGCGCGCATGGGCGGGCATCTCTACATGATGGATGCCACGCGCCGCCTGTCGGCGCTGGCAGTGGATGCGGGCGAGAAGCCCTCGGTCATCTCGGCCATCTCCAAGTACCACGTCACCGAGCGCGGGCGCATGGTGGTCAATGACGGCATGGACGTGATCGGCGGCAAGGGTATCTGCATGGGGCCGGGCAACTTCCTGGCGCGCGCGTATCAGCAGGTGCCCATCGCCATTACCGTGGAAGGGGCCAATATCCTGACGCGCTGCCTCATCATCTTCGGCCAGGGCGCGATCCGCTGCCATCCCTACGTCCTGCAGGAGCTGGCCACCGCCGCCGATGAAGACCGCGAGCGCGCCGTGCAGGAATTCGACCGCCTGCTCTTCGGGCATCTCTCCTTCGTGGCCGCCAATGCCGCGCGCAGCTTCGTGGGCGGCATCAGCCGGGGCTGGCTGCTGCCCTCGTCCAGCCATGCCGCACGGGCCACGCGGGGCTATTTCCGTGCGGTGGTGCATCTGTCGTCGGCCTTTGCGCTGCTCACCGATGTGAGCATGGGCGTGCTGGGCGGAAAGCTCAAATTCCGTGAGCGGATTTCGGCGCGGCTGGGTGATGTGGTTTCGCAGCTTTATCTGGTGTCGGCGGTACTGAAGCGGTTCGAGGATGAGGGCCGGCAGGAAGAAGACCTGCCCTATGTGGACTGGTCGGTGCAGGATGCCTTGCATCGCGCCCAGGAAGCCATCATCGATGTCTTGCACAACTTCCCCAATCCGTTCATCGCGGTACTGCTGCGGGTGCTGATCTTCCCGCTGGGCCTGCCGTATCGCAAGCCTTCCGATGTGCTCGGCACGCGCGTGGCCCAGGCCATGCAGACGCCGGGGGAGAGCCGCAACCGCCTGGTGGCCGGTGCCTACCTGCCGCGCGAGGGCGATCCGCTGGCCTGCGGCGAAAAAGCCTTCGTGCTCGCACCGGTGGTGCAGCAACTGGAGCATCGCCTCAAGGCCGACATCAAGGAAGGCAAGCTGCCGCCGATGCCGCAGAGCCTGCTGGAAGTCCCGGCCTGGAGTGCGCTGGCGCTGGAACGCCAGCTGATCTCGCAGCAGGAGAAGGAAGCGGTCGATGCCTTTGCCCACTATGGCGACCAGAGCGTGCAGGTGGATGATTTCGGCGCAGATTTCGATCGTGCGGCGATCGTGGCGCAGCTGCGCTCATAAGGATATGAAGGTTTGCGTTATCCTGCCGGTTCCCGCGTATTCCTGAGGATGAACCATGACCCCGCAGCCCCGCATCTACATGGCCGGCCCCGACGTCTTCCAGCGCGACTATGCGCAGCACAAACTGCAGATCAAGCAGTGGTGCGCCGACCTCGGGCTGGTCGCCCTGTGCCCGGGTGATGACGAGGTCAGCGGCGACAGCAAGGCCGAGGTGGCGCGCCGCATCTACGAGATCAACGTGGCCCTGATCGACTCCGCCGATTATGTAGTGGCCAATGTGTGCGATTTCCGTGGCCATGAGCCGGACTCGGGCACGGTCTTCGAGATCGGCTATGCCGTCGGGCGCGGCAAGAAGGTGTGGTGCTACAACACGCCTGCGCAAGACTTGCTGCAACAGGTGCCACAGGCCGAACCTGGCGTCTGCCATGCCGGCATGTTCATCGAGGACTTCGGCCTGCCGCGCAACCTCATGCTGGCGCATGCCGCCGAGCTGGTACAAGGCGACGTGCATGACTGCCTGCAAAGGGTGGCGCGCTGGCATGGGGGCCAGCGCTGATCGTCACCGCTTTCCTGCTTCACTGCTGGGGCAGGCGCCCCAGCAGGTAGAACTCTTCATTGGGCCGCATGCTGGTCACGTTGGCCAGCCGGTTCGACATGCCGAAGAAGGCCGCGATGGCGGCCATGTCCCAGGCATCCTCCTCATTCCAGCCATGCGCCTTGAGCGTGGCGAAATCCTCTTCATTGACAGCCCAGGCGCTGGCCGAGACCTTCATGGCGAAGTCCAGCATGGCCTTCTGCCGCGCGCTGATATCGGCCTTGCGGTAATTGATGGCGACCTGGTCGGCCAGCAGCGGGTCCTTGGCGCGGATGCGCAGGATGGCACCATGCGCCACCACACAGTACTGGCACTGGTTGGCATTGCTGGTGGCCACCACGATCATCTCGCGCTCGGCCTTGGTGAGGCCGCCGGGTTTGTCCATCAGCGCATCGTGATAGGCGAAGAAGGCGCGGAATTCATCCGGACGATGCGCCAGCACCAGGAACACGTTGGGGATGAATCCGGACTTTTCCTGCACAGCCAGGATGCGGCTGCGGATGTCCTCCGGCAGGGTATGAAGATCGGGGATGGGAAAGCGGCCGATGGGCGCATTGGGAGCGGTGGCTGGGGTCATGCTTGTCTCCTTGTTCATTTGTTGTGGATGCTGCATCAAGAACTTAGCACTTCTGGCTCACAGGTAATGTCGCCGGACTGACGGTGAAGCTTTTTGCTTCAGATTTCCTTTTGGAAACCCTTCTGAAATATTATTAAGATATATCTTGAAATGCGGCGAATTAAGATATATCTTGGCTATATCGATCGACCCGCAGCGTGCGTCAGTCGCTGCCTCAGCCACCTGACAAGAAGGAAATACCATGTTCAAGCATTTATTCAATCAACCCGGCGAACCCGGCCATGGCCCCAAGCACCAGCGTCACGACCGCCCGCATCATGGCGGCGGCCTGTTTGAAGACGACGAGCCGCGCGGTCCGCGTGGCCATCATGGCCCCGGCGGCCGTGAAGGCGGCGGCGGACGCGGCGCGCGCATGTTCGAGCAGGGCGCGTTGCGCATCGTGATGCTGCATCTGCTGCAGGAAAAGCCGCGCCACGGCTACGACATGATCAAGGCCATCGAGCAACTGGTCGGCGGCGGCTACAGCCCCAGCCCCGGCGTGATCTACCCGACCCTGACGCTGCTGGAAGAAATGGGCCATGCCTCGGTGCAGGGCGAGGATGGCGGCAAGAAGCTTTACACCCTCAGCGCCGAGGGCAAGGCCTATCTGGAAGAAAAGGAAAACGCCGAGCTGCTGCAGCAGGTGCTGCGCAAGTTCGAATTGCGCCGCCAGGAGCGTCCCGACGCCGATTCGCCCGAACTGCGCCGCGCCGTGCAGAACTTCCGCATGGCCCTGCATACGCGCCTGGCCAAGGGCAAGCTGGCCAAGGAAGAACTGCACGCCATCATCGACATCATCGATCGCGCCGCCGTGGCGGTGGAACGCGTCTGATCCGGCGATCCGGGATTTTGGAAAGGAACTTCACATGAAAGAACATCGCTACCGCATCACCCTGGAGCATCTGGCCACCGCCTCGGAGGGACAGCCTTTGCATGCGCCCCTGAGTTTCGAGGCCGGCAACCATGACGATATCTTCAGTATCGTCGCCCGCCTGCGTGGCAACGGGCAGTTCGACAGCGACACCAGCGCGCAGCTGGCGCTGGGTTTGAAACTGTTCTCGGAGGTGATGCTCAAGAATCGCAAGCATCCGCTGTTCGAGGACATCCAGCCGGCCTTGCGCGACTTCATCATGAAGCTGAAGTCGCAGGGCAAGGCCGCTGCCGCAGCGCAGGGCGAAGCCGCCGCCGAATAAGATGCGCGCCGGACCTTACTGATTGGCTGGCGCAATCATCTCTGCATAGTCATACAACGCACCGAGGATGTCCTGGGTGCGTTCGTCATCCGCCTCCTCCTGCAACTGGTCGATCTGCTCGAACAGTTGCGCGACGGTACGCGCACCGCCAGCGCCTTCAAACAGGCGAGCGGCGCGGTGTTCTTCCCAGTGCTGTGCTTCCTCGGGGCTCAAGGTCTCGGGGAAGTTGCGTGCGCGATAGCGGAACAGGATTTCATTCAAGCGCATATCGTCAAAGGCCACGCTGGCCCCGGCCAGCCCCTGCGGCGGCAAGGCACGCAGCTGCGTCAGCTGGCGGCGGTCGCCGTTGCCGATGAAGCCGCCGTACAGATCTTCATCCACGTCCGGCGGCGCCTCCTGCTCGCGCTGGTAAACCTCGCGCCACAGCGGGCTCAGGTCCGGCAGGGCGGCGGCTTTTTCCGCGTGGCGCAGGGCCAGGTCGACATCGATGTTCAGCTGCGCGGCGCGCTCGGCAGACAGCGTTTTGAGGCTGCCGACCACCATCGGCGACTTGTTCAGGTGAATGCTCTTGACCGGCAGGCGGACCATGCCTTCCGGCATCTCGTCGCGCTTGGTGAACATGCGTTCACGCACGGTGGCCGCATCCATGCCCGCCAGTTCGCTCGGGTCATAGCCGAGATCCCAGGCGATCACTTCATTCTTGTTGGTCGGATGCATGCCCAGCGGCCACATCAGCGCCAGGCAGCCATTGGCTACCGGGAACATGCCGGAGACGTGCAGGAAGGGTTTGGCGGCCGGCAAGCCGATTTCCGCTGCGGCCTTGTCCTTCTTGTGCAAGGCCAGCGCGAAGTCGAACAGGCGCGGATTGTTCTGGCGGATCAGGCGTGCCAGGGCGATGGTGGCGCGCACATCCGACAGCGCATCGTGCGCCGCTTCATGCACCAGGCCATTGGCCTTGGACAGATGCTCCAGCTTGAAGCTGACGCTGCCGTCTTCCTTGGTCGGCCACTGTATGCCCTCCGGGCGCAGCGCATAGGTCAGGCGCACCACGTCGAGCAGGTCCCAGCGGCCGCAGCCGTTGGCCCATTCGCGGGCATAGGGATCGATCAGGTTGCGCCAGAACATGAAGCGCGTGACTTCATCATCGAAGCGGATGGTGTTGTAGCCCACGCCGATGGTGCCGGGCTCGCCCAGCGCCTGCTCGATGCGGGCCGCGAACTCATGTTCGGGGACGCCGTGCGCCAGGCAGTGCTGCGGGGTGATGCCGGTGATCAGGCAGGACACCGGGTCGGGCAGGTAGTCCGGCGCCGGCTTGCAGTACAGCATGATGGGCTCGCCGATCTCGTTGAGCTCGGCATCGGTGCGCACGGCGGCGAACTGCGAGGGACGGTCGCGGCGCGGCACGGCGCCAAAGGTTTCGTAGTCGTGCCAGAGGAAGGTGTGATTGGACATCGCGGACGGCTTCTAAGGGAATCGCGCGATTATAGAGCCTTGCGCTGCCCTTGCCGCCACGCAAAGGGGCAGCGGCGTGATGAAGCCGTTCTTTTTTGAAGGCCTGCGGCCCGGGAAGCGGCCGTGACCGGCCTGAACTCACTTCGCTGGCGCAGGCGCAGCGGCGGGGGCCAGCGGCGCCATGGGGGCCGCGTCGCGCTTGAGGACCTTGCGCATCGCATCCTGCAGCGTGCCGCTGCGCATGGGAGCGTTGCCGCCGGCGTACTGGATGTTGTCGATGACCCAGCCGCGCGCATCGCGGGCCAGCGTGACCTTGTCGGTCCATTTGGCGGGCGACTGCAGCTTGGCGTCACTGAAGATCAGTTCCACGGCGCAACTGGCTTCGCGTTCCTGGGCCTCGCACTGGACCACGCGGAAGGTGGAAGCGCCATTCGGGTTGCCGGTGAAGACATCGCCCTGCACCAGCGGCGGCAGGGGATCTGCATCAGGATCGGCTGCCGCTTCGGCGGCAGACTGCGTCGCACGGGCTTCGTCAGCCACCGAGACATCCTTCAACAGATCGAACAGCGGCACCGACAGGAAGCGGCGGAAGGTAATCAGTTCCTTCAGCGTCAGGGCGCCCGAGGGACGGTTCGAGGCATGGGTCTGGTAGAACTCCGTCACCAGTTCCTTGGCCTTGCCCTCTTCATTGGCCGAGCATGCTGCAAGCAACAGGCTGGCGGCGACGACGAGTGTCTTACCGATCCGCTTCAATCCGATTCTCCCTGGTCCAGCCGCGCGTGCGCACTGGCGTGTTGTTTCATGATGCCATTGTCATTTTGATATTTCCTGTCTGCCGGTGCGCAGCGGGACCCGAGGGGCGCAGCACGACCAGCCTGACAGAGCGGCATCTTACGCGCTGCGGCTCAGCAGGAAGACCGGGAACACACCGCCAAAAAGCCGCCAATTCCGCAGCGCACCGGCCCCGGCGAGCCGGGCCGGCTCATTCGGCCTGCTGGATGGCGTCGGTGAGGTTGTCGCTGAGGTATTCGCGCTGGGAGGACTGGTCGTTGCCGATGAACTCGATATCGTCGATGCGCCACTGGCGCTCTTCGCGCACCAGCAGGATCTTGTCGTTCCAGGATTCATCCGCGCCATCCTTCTGGTAGCGGAAGCTGACCTGGCAGGAAGCCCGGTCGGCCTCGCTGTCGCAGGATTGCACGGCAAAGGAGGTGGCCCCTTCATACAGCGAGGTGAACAGGTCGCCCTCGATGATGGGGGCGGCCTGCGCACCGGCCACGGTGTGGTAGCGCACGTCGGCGGCTTCAGCGCGGGTCAGCAGGGCGTACAGCGCACGGCTGACCAGTGGCTCGAACTGCTTGAGTTCGTCTGCCGACGGCAAGCCGGGAGCGTGGTTCTTGAGATGGATGCGGTAGAAGTTGCCGATCACCTCGGCCTGCTGCTGTTCGTCGCCACTGAAGTTGTTGCAGCCGGACAGGGCCAGCAGCAGGCCCAGCGCACAGGCGGTGGCGCGCAGAGGGCGAGCGGAGGGGGAGGCTAAACGGAGCAGTGTGGTCATTCTGGTGTTCCTGCGCGCGGTGCGGACCGGCGCTGTTGTCATGGCGGCACATCATCGTCGTGAGGCCGGCAGGGGCGGGCGGTTCGGCCAGCCCCCCGGGCCTGCCCTTTAGTCAGGGGAAGGCCGCAAACGTTCCGCTGCGCCAGGTCGGGTGGCGCGGCGGGTCTCCGTTGTTCGGCGGGCGCGGTCAGCGCACATCGGTCTTACGCGGATTCGGTCAGCAGCGCGAAGTGTTCCACCACCGGCGCACCGGCGAAGAAGGGACCGACGATGCCGCGCCATTCGGTGAAGGCGGGCGATTCACGGAAATCCACGGTATGGTTTTCCAAGGTGGCCCAGTACACCATGAGCAGGTAGCGCTCGGGCGATTCGATGCCTTTCTGGACCTTGTGGCCGAGATAGCCGCGTGCCTTGCTGATGGTCTGCGCCAGGCCGCGCTGGATGGCTTCGTCGAATTCTGCTTGCTTGCCGGGTTGGATGCGGATGTCCGCCAGTTCCAGGATCATGTAGGTCTCCAGTGCATAGTCGAGGGGTGCCCGGCACACACCGGGCGGCTCGATTATCACATGTTCGTCCGAAGCGGGCGTTCAACGGAATTGAACCCTGCCTGAAAAGCTTTCACTCGACCAGGATGCCGCGCTTCTCCAGTTTCTGCGCCATGTCTTCCAGCGTGATCTCGATGGCGCGCGTACTGATCATGATTTCCCACAGCGACACCAGCAGCGATGCCACCAGCAGCATCAGGCTGATGCCGAAGAACACTTCGGCCCAGCGATTGAAGTCGACGAAGATCAGGTACATCGAGACGGCGCACATGATGAAGCTGGAGACCCCCAGCGCCTGCATGTAGCGGGTCAGCACGATGCGTTTCCTGAGATTGAGGATCTGCCGGATTACCAGCCCGCGTTCATCGTTCTGGCCCTGGTTCTGCAGGTTGCGGATCAGCTGCGCCAGCACCAGGAAGCGGTTGGTATAGGCCAGCAGCAACAGCGAGGTCGCGGGAAACAGCAGGGCAGGGGTGGTGAGGTTGATCATCGACATGGCAAGCAGCAATCGGGGACGTGATTCTAACCTCTCCCGAGGCGCAAGAAACATGCCCGGGAACGGTCGCCGGCGTTTGCGCAAACGGGCGGTCTGTTTTGGGGCGCCAGCCTGGTGCAGTCGCGCTTTTTGCACCGCCGGGCAGCAGCGCGCCGGGCGGCCGAAATCTTTTACGGATTTTTTTTGCGGGGCAGCGCCGCAGCAATTGTTATTTGTGCGGTCGCTCAATACACTAGCCCCCGTTCCACATCCACGTACAAATCAAAACAAATCCACAACGAAAGGGATCTCCATGTCGGGTTCGTATTTCCCCCAATGGCGGCTGCGCCAAAGCACCAACGACGGCCAGGGGGCCGTGATCGCCGCCGATGAGCGGCTGCCTGCGCCGCAGACGCTGGCCATGGGCGTGCAGCACGTGGTGGCCATGTTCGGCTCGACCGTGCTGGCCCCGCTGCTCATGGGCTTCGATCCCAACCTGGCGATCCTGATGTCGGGCGTCGGTACCCTGCTGTTCTTCCTGCTGGTGGGCGGGCGCGTGCCGAGCTACCTGGGGTCGAGCTTTTCCTTCATCGGCCTGGTCATTGCCGTGACCGGTTATGCCGGCTCCGGCCCCAACGCCAACCTCGGCGTGGCACTGGGCGGCATCATCGCCTGTGGTGCCGTGTATGCGGTGATCGGCCTGATCGTCTCCGGCGTGGGCACGCGCTGGATCGAATCCCTGATGCCGCCGGTGGTGACCGGCGCGGTGGTGGCGGTGATCGGCCTGAACCTGGCACCGATCGCGGTCAAGGGGGTCTCCGGCAGCAGCTTCGACAGCTGGATGGCGCTGGCCACCATCTTGTGCGTGGGCTTCGTGGCGGTGTTCACGCGCGGCATGCTGCAGCGCCTGCTGATCCTCATCGGCCTGCTGCTGGCCTATGTGCTCTACGCGGTGCTGACCAATGGCATGGGCCTGGGCAAGCCGATCGACTTTTCCACCGTGGCCAATGCCGCCTGGTTCGGCCTGCCGCACTTCGCGGCTCCCGTGTTCCAGGGCAGCGCCATGGCACTGCTGGCTCCGGTCGCGATCATCCTGGTGGCCGAGAACCTGGGCCACATCAAGGCCGTCTCGGCCATGACCGGCCAGAACCTGGACCGCTACATCGGCCGCGCCTTCATCGGCGATGGCCTGGCCACCATGCTCTCGGGCAGCGTCGGCGGTACCGGCGTGACCACCTACGCCGAGAATATCGGCGTGATGGCCGTCACCAAGATCTACTCCACCCTGGTCTTCGTGGTGGCGGCAGTCATTGCCATCCTGCTGGGCTTTTCGCCCAAGTTCGGCGCGGTCATCCTGACCATTCCGGGCGCGGTGCTGGGCGGCGTGTCGATCGTGGTGTTCGGTCTCATCACCGTGTCGGGTGCCCGCATCTGGGTCGAGAACAAGGTCGATTTCTCCAACAATACCAACCTGATCGTGGCTGCCGTCACGCTGGTGCTGGGCGCAGGCGACTTCACCCTCAAGATGGGCGGCTTCGCCCTGGGGGGCATCGGGACCGCCACCTTCGGTGCCATCATCCTGCATGCCCTGCTGAAACGTCGCGGATGATTTCATCCTGACAAGACACCGATGCAACAGCGGCAAGGCCGGTCCTGGTGACCGGCCTTTTTTGTTCTACCATGATGTGAGGAGAGTGAAGATTTCCGTTGAGCAATCCTCAGTGGCTGTCTATACTCTTCGCGTTGCAGCGCAGCGTCGCCGCTACGGCCCCGGGGAAGGGCCGGCCGGAGGCGCATTCCGGCCGCTGCCTGTCGCGGGCCTGGCCCGCCTTTCAGGGGAATCACCGCATGAACTCCGCCCTCCGCCTGCCAGCCCTGCTGTGCATCGCCCTGCCTTTGCTGTCGGCCTGTGACGCCGTGGCCGGCAAGAAGGATTACGCCTATTTCCGCAAGAACATCGAGGAGGCCAAATCGGTCTCCGACCAGTGCCAGCTCAACGGCACTTCGGGCATGAACGAGGAACAGATCCGGGTCTGCGGAGCGGCCCGCGAAGCCTGGGGCAACCGCAACTTCAATTACTGAGCCGGCGCGGCGGCGGGCAGCGGCCGTCACGGCGCTGTCACAAATTTGTCAAAACCGGTGGTTAGAATGCGGGGTCGTCCATTGCCCCTGGCCCATTCCCGACCCGCCCGCCCATGCACAATCCGCCGGACACCCCGCAAGCCCTGCACCTGCTCTATGAGCCGGCCGGATTCATCTGCGCCTTCCGCTTCGAAGACGGCCATGCGCGCCAGATGAACTGGAATGAAGTTGTTGACTATCATCCGAGTGCGCCGGATTTCACCTGGCTGCACGTCAAGACGGCCGATGTGAAGATCCAGCAATGGCTGGCCCATCACAGCGACATTCCCGAGTACATCACTGAATTCTTGTTGAGCAGCGACACCCATCCGGGCCTGCATGCCACCCCCGAGGGGGTCTATGGCACGCTGACCGATATGAAGATGGAGATCGGCGACACCGGCACCGAGAAGGGCGCGCTGCACTTCTACCTGGATCGCACGCGCCTGTTGACGCTGCGTACCCAGCCGCTGATCTCGACCAACATGCTGCGCCAGAAGGTGCTCGACGGCGGCGACTTCGACAATCCCATGGATCTCTTCGCCGAGCTGCTGCGCTGCCTGGCTGATGGCTTCAATGCGCGTCTGGACAAGCTCAACGACAAGGTCGACGACATCGAATTCTCGGTGCTCTCGGACCGCCGTGCCGAAGACCGTGCCGAGCTCTCCGGCATCCGCCGCCAGCTGGCCGAACTGCGCCGCTTCATCGCGCCGGAACGCCGTATCCTGGCCCAGTTCCAGCGGCTGCGCCCGGCCTGGGTGCCACGCGAGGCGCTGGAAGACCTGACCCATGCGCTGGATGAACTCAACGAACTGCATTCCACCGTGGAAGCCGTCTATGAACGTGCCAAGCTGCTGCAGGAAGAGATCGCCTCGCAGATGTCGGAGCAGATGAACCGCAACCTGATGGCACTCTCTGTCCTGACCGCGCTGCTGATGCCGGCCACGTTGGTGTCAGGGATTTTCGGGATGAACGTGGCAGGTCTGCCGGGCCTGCATGACGAGACCTCGTTCTGGATCGTGATGGGATTGATGGGCGGCCTCGGTGTCGCCACCGTGGCCTTCCTGAAGTGGATGAAGATCTTCTGATGCCCTGATCTTCTGAACCGCAGCCGGGCGGCGGCGGTGGCGGCCCGGCGCGAGGCTGCTCAGTCGCGCGTGGCCATGGCCTCTTCGCTCTCGCGAATGAGCTTGTCGATGTCCAGGTTGTCCACCGGTTCCACCTTCAGCGACAGCGGACGCCACAGGGAATACAGCCACAGGCCGATGCAGCACATGGTGCCCAGGAAGAGGGTGATGAAGGCCGACAGGAACAGGCCGATGAAAGGCGAGGCGATCAGGCCGTCATAGCCGATCAGGTGCTTGCCATCCCAGGTGATGGTCTGTGCGCCGAACAGCGAGAGCACGCCCATCAGCGTCGAAAACGGTACCAGCGAAAACGTGGTCCCCACGGCCAGCAGCTTGTAGATGGATGACATCGACAGGCGCTGGATCTTGATCTGCTCGAACATGCGTTCCCCTTGCTCCGCTTGTGGCCTGTGCCATCAAGCTGCGCCATCCCGTTGGCACGGGCGGCTGGCGCACTGCCGCCCGCGTGGCCTTGCGGCCGTATTCCCCTGCCGGACCCCTTCCGGGTCGGGTCTTGTCCTGCCTGCGCTGAGGCTTACTTGCCCCAGCTGTCCTTGAGCGTCACGGCCCGGTTGAAGATCGGCTGGCCCTCGGTCGAATCGACGCGGTCGGCCACGAAGTAGCCGTGGCGTTCGAACTGGTAGATCTCGCCGGGCTTGGCGCTCTTCAGGGTCGGCTCCAGGTAGGCGGTGATGACTTCCTTGGAGTTCGGATTCAGGGCGGCCAGGAAGTCCTTGCCACCGGCGTCCGGATGCGGGTCCGAGAACAGGCGGTCGTACAGGCGCACTTCAGTGGCCAGCGCGTGTTCGGCGCTGACCCAGTGCAGGTTGCCCTTGACCTTGTAGTTGGAGCTGCCTTCGGTGCCGCTCTTGCTGTCTTCGAAGTAGTTGCAGTGCACGGCGATGACGTTGCCGTGTTCATCCTTGTCGCAGCCGGTGCATTCGACCACGTAGCCGTAGCGCAGGCGCACCTTGTTGCCGGGGAAGAGACGGAAGTAGCCCTTGGTCGGTTCTTCCATGAAGTCTTCGCGCTCGATCCACAGTTCCTTGGTAATCGGGAAGTGGCGGTGCGCGGTGTCATGTTCCGGATGCGCCGGCGGATAGACCGGGGCGCTGCAATCGATGGACACGCCTTCCGGGAAGTTGTCGATGATCAGCTTCAGGGGACGCAGCACGGCCACCGCACGCGGGGCCTTGGGGTCCAGGTCTTCACGCAGCGCGCCTTCGAGCACGCTGAAGTCGATCCAGCTGTTGTTCTTGGACGCGCCGGTGCGGTCGCACATCAGGCGGATCGCCTCGGGCGTGTAGCCACGGCGGCGCAGGCCGACGATGGTGGGCATGCGCGGGTCATCCCAGCCGGAGACGATTTTTTCATCCACCAGCTGGCGCAGCTTGCGCTTGCTGGTGATGATGTAGGTCAGATTGAGGCGGGCGAATTCATATTGATGCGGCAGCGGCTTCTTGAAGAAACCTTCTTCAGCCAGGTGCTCCAGCAGCCAATCGTAGAAGGGGCGCTGGTCTTCGAATTCCAGGGTGCAGATGGAGTGCGAAATGTTTTCCAGCGCATCTTCGATGGGATGCGCGAAGGTGTACATCGGATACACGCGCCACTTGTCGCCGGTGTTGTGGTGGGTGGCGTGGCGGATGCGGTAGATGGCCGGATCGCGCAGGTTCATGTTGGGGCTGGCCATGTCGATCCTGGCGCGCAGGATCATGGAGCCGTCCGGGTGCTTGCCGTCGCGCATTTCTTCGAACAGGCGCAGCGACTCCTCCACCGGGCGGTCGCGCCACGGCGAATCCTTGCCGGGTTCGGTCAGGGTGCCGCGGTTTTCACGCATCTGCTCGGCGTTCTGCTCGTCCACATAGGCCAGGCCCTTGCGGATCAGGGCCTGGGCACAGGCGTACATGACATCGAAATAGTTGCTGGCGTAGTACAGGTGCGACTTGCCTTCATGCTCCCACGAGAAGCCCAGCCACTTGACCGAGTCCAGGATGGTGTCGACGTATTCCTGTTCTTCCTTCTCGGGGTTGGTGTCGTCGAAACGCATGTGGCAGCGGCCGGCATAGTCAGCGGCCAAGCCGAAGTTCAGGCAGATCGACTTGGCGTGGCCGATGTGCAGGTAGCCGTTCGGCTCGGGCGGAAAACGGGTGACCACCTGCGGCAGGGCCTCGCCATCCTGGCTGTTGCGTTCGGCATAAGTACCCGAGACCAGGTCGGATTCGATGATGCCGCGCAGGAAATTGGTGGAGGGGGCAGGGGTGTGACCGTTTTTCAGTTCGTTGCTCATGGGATGAATCGGGAGGAATGCCTGTTTATTCAGATGGCAAGCATTTTACCGCAGCTGCCCGGTTCCACGGGCGTTGCGGCCGTTCCTGCGGGAATTTTTGCCCGCTGACAACGCGGCCGGAGCCGATATGAAGCTTTTTTACCGGTTCTTGTTACACAAGATACGCCCATGCATTACCTGTCAGGCATGCCGGCTGGCACTCTGCGAGCGTGGCCTGGCATCCCGCCGGGCGCAGTGAACAAAAACGCCAAACACAAGGAGTGCATCATGAGCCGTTGGATCAAGCTGATCGTCGCCGCTGCCACCCTGTCGGCCTGCGTGGTGGTGCCGGTGGGCCCGCCGCAGCCGCATTACTACCGTCCTTATTACGGACCCGGTTATTACTATGGCCGCTGAGGGCTGAGCAAGAATCCCCTACATCTGCCTGAACAGATGGGCAAACAGGCGGCTGACCGCCAGTTTCTCCGGGCGGTCGCGCAGGGTCACGAAGAGCTTGCCGCTCTCTTCCCGCAGCGCCGCCTGGATCTGCCGCACCTGGACCACGGTGCCGCGATGGATCTGCCAGAACTGGCGGCCATCGAGCTGGGGGATCAGTTCCCGCAGGCTGGTCCGGATCAGCGCGCTGCCCTCGGCGCTGACCACATTCACATATTTGTCGGTGGCTTCGAAATAGATCACCTCGTCCACCGGAATCAACTTCACCTTGTTGCCGACCGCCGCGCGGATGTAGTCCAGCCGGGGCGGCGTATCGTTCACGGCGGGCGCGGAGAGCGCCCGCAACTGTGCCAGTGCGCGTTCCAGGTGGCTGTCGTGGTCACTGGCGGCGCGCTGGGCCAGCAGCCCTTGCAGGCGCGCCACCGTCACGGCCAGCCGGTCCTGGCTGACCGGCTTGAGCAGGTAATCGATGGCCGCCCGCTCGAAGGCTTGCAGGGCGTAGTCGTCATAGGCCGTCACGAAGACGATGAGCGGGAAGGCCCGCCCGGCAGGCCACTCCTCGGCCAGGTCGCCGGCCACCTCCAGCCCGCTGCGGCCGGGCATCTTGATATCCAGGAACAGCACATCCGGCAGCAGGGCCAGCGCCTGTTCCAGCGCTTCATCGCCATTGGCGGCCAGGTGCGGGGCGGGCAGATCCGGCCAGCAGCGCGCCAGGGCCTGGCGCAGGGCATTGGCCAGCAGGGGTTCGTCTTCGGCAATCAGGGCAGTGGGCGCGGCCATGGTGGACTCCGGACAATGCGGCAGGGGACTCAATGATGATCCAGCAGGCGGGTGTTCTTGCTGCTGCGGTGCGCCGCCTTGAGGGCCTTGAGCGGGATGGTGATCTGCGCCATCGCCCCGGCCGGTACGTTGTGGGTGATGATGAGTTCGGCCAGCGGGCCGTAGAGCGTCACCAGGCGCTCGCGGATGTTGTCCAGCCCGAAGTGCATGCCGATCACCGGTTCCTTCTGGGCGGGCGGCTGGTTCAGGCTCACGCTGGTGGGCAGGCCGACGCCCGTATCGAGCACGCTCAATACCAGCATGTCATTGTGCACCGCGGCCCGCACGGTGCAGTTGCCGCCGGCCACCTTGGGCTCCAGGCCATGCTTGATGGCGTTTTCCACCAGCGGCTGCAGCAGCATCGGGGCCAGGCGCAGCTTGCCCAGGTGTTCCGGCAGTTGCAGGGTGTAGGAAAGGCGCAGCCCCATGCGCAGCGACATCAGTCCCAGGTAGGCCTTGATGAGGTCGAATTCCTTTTGCAGCGAGGTGCTGTCGACCCGTGAGGCCGACAGGGTCGTGCGCAGGTAGTGCACCAGCTGGTTCAGCATCAGCTCGGCCTGCAGCGGATCGGTGCTGATCAGCGACTGCAGCGTGGCCAGCGTGTTGAAGAGCATGTGCGGCTCGATCTGGGCTTGCAGCATCTGCAGTTGCGCCTGCACAGCCTGCTTTTCGACCTGGCTGGCGTGGGCTTGCAGGGCGGCCATCTTCTGGCGGTTCCAGAAGAAGACGGTAGCGCCGAAGCACACCAGGAAGGTCAGCACGATCACCGCAATGATGTTGTCGCTCTGCTCCGGGACCATGTTGAGGATGGGCTGGTCCATCAGCAGGCTGGCCAGGATGCGCCCCAGCAGCACTGCCAGCGGGGCCATCACGGCGATGATGGCGAGGAAGCCCAGCTTGTTGGGCTCGCCATCGCCCCAGATCGCCAGCCGCGTGCCGTTGATGAGCAGCATGGCCAGCAGGCCGATGCACATCGAGACCTGCAGGTTTTCGTAGAACGTGCCGCCGATGCGCATCAGGTAAGTCACGGCCAGCGCGCACAGCAGGTTGATGACCAGCGTGGGCAGCAAGGCCAGCGCCAGCTGGCGCAGCAGGACGAGCAGGCGGGGCGGAAGGGCGGTGTCGTGTTGGGTCATGCGTTTCCAGGGATGAAGCAAGCAAGCGGCCCGGCGTACCGGGCCCTCTCTTTAGCGGCGGCGCAGTTCACGGGCGATCAGCGCCTGCTTCCAGCCGGCGGGAAAACTCCCGAATACGCTCAAGGCGTGGAATAGTACCCCGATTCCCCAGCCAAGGAGAGGCCCCAGGCTCCACCAGTGGCGGTGCTGGCCCATCAGGTTCAACAGGATCAGGCCGGTGTTGACCGCCATGTAAATGCCGAAATGATGGAAAAAGCCGACCTGGCGCGCTACCCGCCGCTCGGCACGGGCCAGCTCCTCGGGCGAGGCAGCGGTGATATGAAGATTCTGGTCAGAAAGGGAGGAGGGGGCAGTGTCGCGCATGATGGCCTCGCAGTGGTGGGGTGAACGATGGCGCAAGCATGCGCCGGCGTGCAGTCTGCGGCGAGCCACTTGCGACGGGCGGCATTCTGGCGGGTGCCAACGGCTTGTAGCGCGGCGTGATCTGCTCTACCTTATGCGCCGATCGCCTTGATCCTTCTGCAAGGCCTACCCTCGGAGAGAACATCATGTGGCCCTATCCCCGCATCCTCGCCCATCGCGGCGGCGGCACCCTGGCACCGGAAAACACCCTGGCCGGCTTTCGCTGCGGCCTGGAACACGGCTATCGCGCCGCCGAATTCGACGTCATGCTCACCCGCGACGAGGTCCCCATCCTGATGCACGACCCGCAGCGCGGACGTACCCTGCCCGGGGCCGGCAAGATCGCCGAGAGCGACTGGGCCGAGCTGCGCGACCTGGAAGCCGGTGCCTGGCTGGATGCGCGCTTCGCCGGGGAACGCCTCTGCACGCTGGAGCAGGGGCTGGATTTCTGCCTGGCCGAAGGCATCTGGATGAACGTCGAGATCAAGCCCGCCGCCGCCGAATTCGCGCGCCGTACCGGTGAGCTGACCGCCCAGGCCGTGGCGCGGCGCTTCGCAGGCAAGAGCGGGGCGGCACTGCCGGTCTTGTCCTCGTTCTCCTTCGAGGCGCTGCTGGCGGCCAAGGAAGCGGCGCCCGCCCTGCCGCGCGGCTACTTGGTGGATGTGATTCCCGAGGACTGGCAGGCGCGTCTGGAGCAACTGCAGGCCGTGGCCCTGCACACCAATCACAAGCACCTCACCCCGTCCCTGGCGGCTGCCGTGAAGACGGCGGGCTATGGCCTCTTCTGCTACACCGTCAACGACATGGCGCGCGCCGAGGAAATCCGCCAGTGGGGCGTGGATGCCTTCTGCACCGATCGCATCGATCTCATCGCGGCCGACGCCTGGTAAACCACGACACCCCCACGCTGCCCGCATTGTTCATATCGCGCAGCGTGGAAATGAATGGCAAATTACGCTCTTACCGGCGGACTGAATCCTCACACGCTAGCTATGATTTGCATGCGGACAACAATAACTGGAGGGCAGTCGACAGTTGTTGTCAACGCGTCGCGAAAATCTTGCGTTAAGGAAGCACAAGGCCGGCGCCCGTGAGCACGCCGGTGGACTTGTGGAAGCACACAACACTGAGAGATAGAGGAAAACGATGAAGATCAACAAACTGCTGGCTGCCGTACTCGTCGCCGCCTTCGCCATGCCGGTCCTGGCCCAGCCCGCACCGGCTCCGGCTGGCGCTCCCGCCGCTGAAGCCCCGGCTGCCAAGCCTGCTCACAAGAAGCACAAGAAGCATGCGAAGAAGGCCAAGAAGCACAAGCACAAGAAGGCCAAGAAGAACAATCCGGTGCCGGCCAACAAGGGCGCCTGATCGTCCGGTCTTCTGGTGGCGGACCGCACAGCGTGGCCCGCACTTGGTTTTACCGGAAGGTTCGGCTGACGCAGTTAAGGTCCGGCGGCGCAGATTAGCGCGCCATGCCGGGTCAGCCGGGCCTGTAACCCGCGGGGATTTTTCCCGGCGGGTTTTTTTTCGCCTGCAGCGCACTGCTGCCGGCCGGGCTGGCAAGGCGTTGCGGCGGGGCGGGCAAGCCTGCGTATCCGGGCCGGGATCACGTATAATCATCGGTTCGCAATCGTTTTTTGCACCGACTCCCATCCGGGCCGGATCTGCGCGTTAGCGGCGGCATCAGGCCCATTTATCCGTCTTCGAACATGAACTCAGCCGAAATTCGCGACAAGTTTCTGAAATTCTTTGAATCCAAAGAACACACCATCGTCCGTTCCTCCAGCCTGGTGCCGGGCAATGACCCGACCCTGCTGTTCACCAATTCCGGCATGGTTCAGTTCAAGGACGTGTTCCTGGGTACCGACAAGCGCAACTACGTGCGCGCGGCCTCCGTGCAGCGCTGCCTGCGCGCCGGCGGCAAGCACAACGACCTGGAAAACGTCGGCTACACCGCGCGCCATCACACCTTCTTCGAGATGCTGGGCAACTGGTCCTTCGGCGACTACTTCAAGCGTGAATCGCTGAAGTGGGCCTGGGAACTGCTGACCCAGGTCTATGGCCTGCCGGCCGACAAGCTGTGGGCTACCGTCTACCAGACCGACGATGAAGCCTACGACATCTGGACCAAGGAAATCGGCCTGCCGCCGGAGCGCGTGGTGCGCATCGGCGACAACAAGGGCGCACCCTACGCCTCCGACAACTTCTGGCAGATGGCCGAGACCGGCCCTTGCGGTCCTTGCTCGGAAATCTTCTACGACCACGGTCCGGACATCTGGGGCGGCCCCCCGGGCAGCCCCGACGCCGACGGCGACCGCTACATCGAGATCTGGAACAACGTGTTCATGCAGTTCGACCGCCAGCTCGATCCGGCCACCGGCGAATACACCCTGACCCCGCTGCCGGCCCCGTGCGTGGATACCGGCATGGGCCTGGAGCGCCTGGCTGCGATCCTGCAGCACGTGCACAGCAACTACGAGATCGACCTGTTCCAGGCACTGATCAAGGCCGCTGCCCGCGAAACCGGTATCAGCGACCTGTCCAACGCATCGCTGCGCGTGATCGCCGACCACATCCGTGCGACCTCCTTCCTGATCGTCGACGGCGTCATCCCCGGCAATGAAGGCCGTGGCTACGTCCTGCGCCGCATCATCCGCCGCGCACTGCGTCATGGCCACAAGCTGGGCCAGACCAAGCCCTTCTTCCACAAGCTGGTCAAGGACCTGGTGGTGCAGATGGGCGCAGCCTATCCGGAACTGCCGGAAGCCGCCGAGCGCGTGGAGATGGTCCTGAAGCAGGAAGAAGAACGTTTCGGCGAAACGCTGGAACACGGCATGAAGATCCTGGAAGCCGCGCTGGCCGCCAACAGCAGCAAGCTCGATGGCGAAACCGCCTTCACCCTGTACGACACCTACGGCTTCCCGCTGGACCTGACCGCCGACATTTGCCGCGAACGCAATGTCGAGCTGGATGAAGCCGGCTTCACCGCCGCCATGGAACGCCAGAAGAGCGCCGCCCGCGCCGCCGGCAAGTTCAAGATGGCCGCTGCCATCGAATACACCGGCGACAAGACCCGCTTCGTCGGTTATGAATCCCTGGCGCAGTCGGCCAAGGTGGTGGCCCTGTATGTGGCCGGCAGCCCGGTGCAGAAGATCGAGGCCGGCCAGGACGCCATCGTGGTGCTGGATACCACCCCGTTCTACGCCGAATCCGGCGGCCAGTCGGGTGACGCCGGTGCCCTGGAAGCAGCCAATGGCCTGTTTGCCGTGGCCGATACGCAAAAGATCCAGGCCGAGGTGTTCGGCCATCACGGTCAACTGATCAAGGGCAGCCTCGCCATCGGCGATGCTGTCGAAGCGAAGGTCGATGCCGATCAGCGTGCCCGCACCATGCGCAACCACTCGGCCACCCACCTGATGCACAAGGCCCTGCGCGAAGTGCTGGGTTCGCACGTGTCGCAGAAGGGTTCGCTGGTCGATGCCGACAAGACCCGTTTCGACTTCAGCCACAACGCCCCGATGACCGCCGACGAAATCCGCCGCGTGGAAGACATCGTCAACCGCGAAGTGCTGGCCAACGTCGCCACCGGCGCCCAGCTGATGGGTTACGACGATGCGATTGCCGCTGGCGCCATGGCGCTCTTCGGCGAGAAGTACGGCGACCAGGTGCGCGTGCTCTCCATCGGTACCTCCACCGAACTGTGCGGCGGGACCCACGTCACCCGTACCGGTGATATCGGCCTGTTCAAGATCGTCTCCGAAGGCGGTGTCGCGGCCGGTATCCGCCGTGTCGAAGCCGTCACCGGCGAAGGCGCGCTGGCGCTGGTGCAGTCGCTGTCGACCCGCGTGGCCGAAGCCGCTGCGGCCCTCAAGACCCAGCCGGAAGAACTGCTGCCGCGCATCGGTCAGGTCCAGGACCAGGTCAAGGCGCTGGAAAAGGAACTGGCTTCGCTGAAGTCCAAGCTGGCCTCCAGCCAGGGCGACGAACTGGTCAACCAGGCCGTCGACATCAACGGCATCAAGGTGCTGGCGGCCACGCTGGAAGGCGCTGACGTGGCCACCCTGCGCGAGACCATGGACAAGCTGAAGGACAAGCTCAAGACCGCCGCCATCGTGCTGGGCAGCGTCAAGGATGGCAAGGTCAGCCTGATCGCGGGCGTCACGGCCGATGCTACCTCCAAGGTCAAGGCCGGTGAGCTGGTCAACTTCGTCGCCCAGCAGGTGGGCGGCAAGGGTGGCGGCCGTCCGGACATGGCCCAGGCCGGCGGCACCGAACCGGCAGCCCTGCCGGGCGCGCTGCAAGGCGTGGCGGGCTGGGTCCAGGCCAAGCTGTAATCCCACAGACCCTGGCCCGGAGCGCCCATGAGCGAATTCAAGTTTTGCCCGGTCTGCGCAGCATCGCTGGTGCTGCGCGCCGATGAAGGCGAAGCCGGCAAGGTCCGGCTGGCCTGTCCCGAGGGTCACTGGACGCATTGGGACAACCCCCTGCCGGTGCTGGCTGCACTGGTGGAGATCGACGGCAAGATGCTCACTGCGCGCAACGCCGCCTGGGCCGAAGGGCGCTTCGCGCTCATCACCGGTTTCATGGAACGCGACGAGACCCCGGAACAGGGGATCGCCCGCGAACTGAAGGAAGAGACCGACCTGGACGCCGAGCAGATCGAACTGATCGGCGTCTATGAATTCATGCGCAAGAACGAGCTGATCATCGCCTATTACGTGAAGGCGAGTGGCACGATCAAGCTGTCGCCGGAGCTGCTGGAATACCGCCTGAGCGAACCCGCCGACCTGCGCCCCTGGCCGGCGGGTACCGGCCATGCGGTGGCGGACTGGATGCGCCAGCGTGGACTGCCGGTGCAATATGTCGAGTTTGCCGGTTCGTCTACGCCGATTGAAACCCCGCAGGTCCTGAAATAAGCGTGCGGTCAAGACGCAGCGTTCCATCTTGGACCGTGATTTTCTTGCTTGTGCACAAGCCTAGTGCGGCGAAAACAACAGAACTTGTGCAATGCATCAAGTCGGCGCGTTTTGCAGTAAAATCGTTTTCGTCGTGATCCATTTTGAGTCGAAGTAATGGCCATTCAATTTCACCGGGAACTTGATGCGCGCGGTCTGAACTGTCCGCTGCCCATCCTCAAGACCAAGAAAGCCCTGGCCGACATGGCCAGCGGGCAGGTGCTCAGGGTGACCGCCACCGATACCGGTTCGGTGCGCGATTTCCAGGCCTTTGCCAAACAGACCGGCAACGATCTGCTGGAGCAATCGCAGAATGATGAACACGAGTTCATCTTCTTCATGAAGCGCAAATAAGCAGCACCCCTGTCCATCCCGGAAAGATCAGGCTGGCAGCATTGAAAAACCCGCAGCTCGGATGAACTGCGGGTTTTTTGTTGTCTTTCGATTAATGAAGTTGTCGTTACAGCTCCGGATGGAAGCTCTCGGCACGTGCAATCGGCCAGAACTTTTCATAGACCCGATAGCGGTAATTGCCTTCCAGTAAATCGTTGGGCTGCAGATATTTCAGCACGTTGGACATGAGCTGAATCTCGTGGTCATTGATGCGCCGCACGATGTGATGCGGGCTCAGCGCCGACGTATGCGGCAGCCCGGCCGCCTGTACCAGCTCCTGCAGCGCATGCAGGGTGCTCTGGTGGAAGCGGTAGACGCGCTCGGCCTTGTCCGGTACCACCAGGGCGCGGGCGCGCTGGGCGTTCTGGGTGGCCACGCCCGTGGGGCAGCGGTCGGTATGGCAGCTCTGCGACTGGATGCAGCCCAGCGCAAACATGAAGCCGCGCGCCGAATTGCACCAGTCCGCGCCCAGCGCCAGCGTGCGCGCCACGTCGAAGGCGGTGATGATCTTGCCGCTGGCACCGATCCTGACCTTGTCGCGCAGGCCGATGCCGGTCAGCGTGTTGTGCACCATCACCAGGCCTTCCTGCAGCGGCATGCCCACGTGGTCGACGAATTCCAGCGGGGCCGCGCCGGTACCGCCTTCGGAGCCATCCACCGTGATGAAGTCCGGCACGATGCCGGTCTTGAGCATGGCCTTGGCGATGCTGAAGAACTCCCAGGGATGGCCCACGCACAGCTTGATGCCGACCGGCTTGCCGCCGGAGAGGCCGCGCAGCTTCTCGATGAATTCCAGCAGCCCGACCGGTGTGGAGAAGGACGAGTGCACGGCCGGAGAGATGCAATCGACCCCCATCGGGATGCCGCGCGTGGCGGCAATCTCCGGCGTGATCTTGGCCGCCGGAAGCACGCCGCCGTGCCCGGGCTTGGCGCCTTGCGACAACTTCACCTCGATCATCTTGATCTGTGGCGACTGCGCCTGGGCCGTGAATTTTTCTTCATTGAAGCTGCCATCCGCGTTGCGGCAGCCGAAGTAGCCGGAGGCGATCTGCCACACCAGGTCGCCGCCGAATTCGCGGTGGTATTCCGAGACCGAACCCTCGCCGGTGTCGTGGGCAAAATTGCCTTTTTTCGCCCCCTGGTTGAGGGCGCGGATGGCATTGGCCGAGAGCGAGCCGAAGCTCATGGCCGACACGTTGAAGACCGACATCGAATACGGCTGTGCCCGGTCGCCGCCGACCAGCACGCGGAAATCGTGGCTGGCGATCTTGGTCGGGGAGAGCGAATGGCCTATCCATTCATGGCCGGCCTGCTGCATGTCCAGCTCGGTGCCGAAGGGGCGGCTGTCAACATCGGCCTTGGCACGCTGGTAGACGACGCTGCGCTTCTTGCGGGAGAAGGGGCGGCCATCCATTTCATCTTCAAAGAAGTACTGGCGCAGTTCCGGCCGGATGGCCTCGAACATGAAGCGGAAGTGGCCGATCAGCGGATAGTTGCGCAACACGGCGTGCCGCCGCTGCACCAGATCGTGGACGCCGACCACGCTCAAGACCAGAGGAATGAGCGGCCACCCCCAGCCGATGCCATGGGTCGCCGCCAGGACCACCAAGGCCAGGGTCAGCGCGATCACCGCCCAGAACACGAAATACCGATTTGCCCGCATAGAAGAGTCCGCTAGTTGTCAGGATGGAACCGGCACCGGCC
This sequence comes from Herbaspirillum huttiense, assembly GCF_004367745.1. GTDB lineage: Bacteria > Pseudomonadota > Gammaproteobacteria > Burkholderiales > Burkholderiaceae_D > Herbaspirillum > Herbaspirillum huttiense. The sequence goes on along the minus strand of NZ_CP037993.1, from coordinate 4,102,679 downwards.
GAAGGCCATGGTCGGGTTTGCAAGGATTCTACCGCCCGGGCTCAACAGTCGTGCGCGACGAAGTGAAGGGTTTTTCCTGCCGATATGGCGGGACTGGCCGCGATACTGCCCGGCAAGCCCGCTGCTTGCGCAGTGGCATCCTTATTGCTTTGACGTATCTTCCTGCCAGGCAGCGTGGGGAACCGCTGCCCTGTGCATCAATGAACTCCACTATCACAGCGCGCCTGCTTGTCCGAGGCCGGAGACACGATGTCGTTATGAAAACAGTTGCTTCACGAGGCGCATCGGCGGCCTCTTCCTCCTCTTCACGCCCTGCGGCGCGGGCGCTGTGCCGCCAGGATGCCGCGCAAAGCCAGGCGGTGCTGGCCATGGCGCGCCCGCCGCGCCTGCTGGAGACGCTGCTGGCCAATCTCGACGGCATGGTCTACCGCTGCCGCGATGATGCCCACTGGACGCTGGAATTCGTCAGCGAAGGCTGTCACGCCCTGACCGGCTATGCCCCCGAGGACCTGTTGCTCAACAGCCGCATCTCCTTCCTGCAACTGACCCATCCGGAAGACCGCGCGTTGGTGCGCAGCCATATCGACACCTGCATGCGCGAGCGGCGTCGCATTGACATCGAATACCGCATCGTGCACGCCGATGGCAGCGTGCGCTGGGTGTGGGAGCGCGGCGTGGGGCTGTACAACGCGGCCGGCAAGGTGGAGGCGATGGAAGGCTTCCTGCAGGACGTGACCGAGCGCAAGGAGGCGGCCCAGGCGCTGCAGGAGGCCGAGCGCCGTTATCGCAGCATCTTCGAGAACGCCATCGAAGGCGTGTTCCAGACCACGCCCGATGGCACCTACATCGCGGTCAACCCGGCGCTGGCGCGCATCTACGGCTATCACTCGCCGGAAGACCTGATCGTCGGCTTGCGCGACATCAGCCACCAGCTGTATGTCGAACCGGAGCGCCGTACGGAATTCATGCGCCTGATGGAGCAGCATGGCTCGGTCTCCAATTTTGAATCTCGCGTGTACCGGCGCGACGGCGACATCATCTGGATCTCCGAGAACGCCCGCGCCGTCTATGACGACAGCGGCGCGCTGGTCTGTTACGAGGGCACCGTGGAGGCCATCACCGAGCGCAAGCTTTATGAAGCCGAAATGCGCCATCAGGCCACCCACGATGCGCTGACCGGATTGCCCAATCGCAACATGCTGCATGAGCACCTGCAGCGCGCCATTCAGGTGGCGCGGCAGAAGGGCGGACTGACGGCGGTGGTATTCGTGGATCTTGACCAGTTCAAGTTCATCAATGACAGCCTGGGTCACCAGGTCGGCGACGAATTGCTCAAGACGGTGGCGCAGCGTCTGCAAGCCTGCCTGCGGGATACCGACATGGTGGCGCGCCAGGGCGGCGACGAATTCGTGCTGGTGCTGCAGAACCAGACCGGTGGCGAGCTGGGCATCGCCGAGGTGATGCAGCGCATCCTGGCCGCCGTGGCACGGCCCTGGCAGGCGGGCGACCGCGAGTTTCAGGTCACGGCCAGCATCGGGGTGAGCCGTTATCCGGTCGATGGCAAGGATGTCGAAACCTTGCTGAAACAAGCCGATTCGGCCATGTACCGGGCCAAGGAGCAGGGGCGCAACAACTTCCAGTTCTTCGCGCCGTGGATGGACACCCAGGTCAGCAATCGCCTGGAGATGCTCATCAATCTGCGCCGCGCGCTGGATCAGGAAGAATTCAAGCTCTATTACCAGCCCAAGCTGAGTTTGAAAGATGGCAGCGTGATCGGTGCCGAGGCGCTGATCCGCTGGCAGTCGCCGGAGCAGGGCATGGTGCCGCCCGACCGCTTCATCCCCTTCGCCGAAGAAGCCGGGCTGATCGTGCCGATCGGAGAATGGGTGCTGCGTACCGCCTGCCACCAGAACAAGCGCTGGCAAGAGGCCGGATTGCCGCCTATCCCTGTGGCGGTGAACCTGTCGCCACGGCAGCTGAACCAGAGCCTGCCGGAATTCGTTTCCGGCGTGCTCGAGCAGAGCGGCCTGGCGGCCTCCTGCCTGGAACTGGAAATCACCGAGAACGTGGTCATGAAGGATGCCGAGAAGAGCGTGGCTACCCTGCATGCGCTGAAGCGCCTGGGTCTGCAGATTTCTGTCGATGATTTCGGGACCGGTTATTCCAGCCTCTCGTACCTGCGCCGCTTCCCGGTGGATGCCCTGAAGATCGACAAGTCCTTCGTGCGCGACATTGCGCGCGATGCCGACAGTGCGGCCATCGTCAAAGCCGTCATCTCGCTGGCTCATATCCTGAACTTGCGTGTCATTGCCGAGGGCGTGGAGGATGAGCAGCAACATGCTTTCCTGAAGGAAAATGCTTGTGACGAAGTGCAGGGTTATTTCTTCGGCAAGCCCATGGCGGTAGAGGATTTCACCGCCTGGATGAGCCGGCAGGCGCAAAGTGGTCAGGCATGCAAATAATTGTCCGCAGGCTGCAACAGGCTGCATCCCCGCAAATCTTTGTGCTACACTCCGCGCAGTACTTTTGATGCCTTGCGCCCCGACCGCCGCAGCCTGTGCGGCCAACAAAGGCTCCATGACGCAAGGCCGGTAGTTGAAAAGGTGCAGGTCGGCCGTCCGCAACCCCGCGACATGACGGCTTTGCGAAAGCGCGAGTCCTCCGCGACGCCGATTTGCCCGGGTCTTAGATTCCAGCTCATTCAATCTCCAAACACCGGAAGGCAGCGCCGCCGCATCCAGCACTGCGCAAGACTTGCCGTATCTGGCCCGTTTCAGCTTTCGCTGCAGGCCGGACTGGCTGCAGCCGTAGCGCCGGAGACCAGCTGCAAGCCGAACTTTGTTAACAACAAGACGCACAAGAGTGGTACATGAATATTGCTGAGGCCAAGAAAGTCCTCGAAACTGCATTGCTTTGCACGCATGAGCCCCTGTCGATCAATGATCTGAAGAAGCTGTACGTCGATCCCGAGAGCGAAGAGAGCAGCGACATCAATGCCGAGATGATCCGGCAGATGCTCGATGAACTGCGCACCGAATGGGCCGACAAGGGGGTGGAAGTGGTCAGCCTGTCGACTGGCTGGCGCTTCCAGAGCCGCAAGGAGATGAAGGTCTACCTGGAGCGCCTGAATCCGGAAAAGCCGCCGAAATACACCCGGGCCACGCTGGAAACGCTGGCCATCATCGCCTACCGCCAGCCGGTCACGCGCGGTGACATCGAAGAGATTCGCGGTGTGGCGGTCAATACCCAGACCATCCGCATGTTGGAAGATCGGGGCTGGATCGAATCGATCGGCCATCGCGACGTACCGGGCCGGCCGGCGCTGTTTGCCACGACCCGCAAGTTCCTGGATGACCTGGGCTTGAGTTCGCTGGAAGAATTGCCGCCGCTGCAGCAGGTCAGCGGCGAAGCTGCCGCCCAGGGCGCGCTGCTGGAATTGCAGGCGCTGGAAGGCGGCGTGGCGGCCCTGGCCGAAGCGGAGCAGGAAGAGGGCGAGGACGCAGGCGCGGCCGAAGCGCTTGATTCCGCTGCCACTGTCGAAGCAACTGAAACAAATGAAATAACTGAAGCCGCCGAGGCAGAAGCGCCGGCACAGGATGATCCTGCTGACGACCTTGAAATGCACGCGGCTGGAGAGCTCGCCGCAGAGGAGCTCCAGCAGACCGATATCGAAGCAGCCGCCGCCGGGGAAGAGCGTGCTGCAGGCAGTGAAGACGCTTCCCCAGAAGCGCAAGAACCTTTTGAACAAGACGTTGCCGTAACTGGCACGGACGCCACCGAAGCCGCCGGCGAAGCGGCAGGCGAGCACAACGACACCACCGAGCGGGCCGATCAGCGGGAAGATGACGCGCGTCCGCCACATCCAGATTCGAAGAATGAAGCCAACTAGTTCCAAAGACGAGACCCAGGTCGACCTGGCCGCGGCCGATGCCGCCGCATCCGACAAGCCGGTGAAAAAGCGTACCCGCAAGCCTGCGGCCAGCGCCGCACCGGCCGAGGCAGTCGCAGCCGCGCCGCAAGCGGCCGCTGACGAGGCTGCGCCGAAGAAGCGTGCGCCGCGTGCCAAGAAGGCCGCCGCCGATGAAGCTGCGCCGGCCCCGGCCGTCGCCATCGCCGAGTCCGCACCCGCTCCCGAAAAGAAGCCGCGCGCCACCAAGCCGCGTGCCAAGAAGGCTGACGTGGCGGCCGACGCCCCGGCCGCCGAGGCACCCGCCCAGATGAGCCTGGCCATGGAGCCCGCACCCCCCGCTCCGGCCAAGCCCAAGCGCGCTGCCAAGCCCAAGGCTGCAGCACCCGAGGCGGCTGCGCCTGCACCGGCTGCGTCCGAACTGCCCAAGGTCATTGTCACCGTTGGTGAAGAAGTGGTTGCGCCGCCGGTCCTGCTGGATGCGCCCGTTGATCCGAATCGCGCCAAGCCCGCCCGCCGTGGTGTGCGCGGTCCGCGTGCCCTGCGCAACAACCGCGCTGCCCAGCGCGCTGCGGCCGGAGGCGGCGATGCCGCCCCTGCACATGGCAAGCACGAGGGCGATGCCGCTCCTGTTGCCGCCGTTGAGCGCCAGCCGCGCGGCCAGTTCGGCAAGAACAATGGCCAGCCCGGCCAGCAAGGCAAAAAGAATTTCGAGAAGAACGGCAAGAAGCCCAAGGCCCCGCAACTGGGTCTGCGCTCGGCCGAACCGGTCGATGACATCTTCTCCTACGTGACCTCCGAAGCGTACGACCGCGACGAAGGCGCCAAGGCTGGTGGCCGCCAGCCGCACCAGATGCGCGGCAAGAACGGTCGCCGCGACCTGACCGCCGAGGACGATGCGCCCAAGCTGCACAAGGTGCTGGCTGACGCCGGCCTGGGTTCGCGCCGCGACATGGAAGAGCTGATCGTCGCTGGCCGCGTTTCGGTCAACGGCGAGCCGGCCCACATCGGTCAGCGCATCCTGCCTACCGATGCCGTGCGCATCAACGGCAAGCTGATCCAGCGCAAGGTGAGCAAGCGCCCGCCGCGCGTGCTGGTCTATCACAAGCCCTCGGGCGAGATCGTCAGCCATGCCGACCCGGAAGGCCGCAGCTCGGTGTTCGACCGCCTGCCGACCATGAAGGCCGGCAAGTGGCTGGCCGTGGGCCGCCTGGACTTCAATACCGAAGGCCTGCTGCTGTTCACCACCTCCGGTGACCTGGCCAACCGCCTGATGCACCCGCGCTACAACATCGAACGTGAATACGCCGTGCGTACCCTGGGCGAGCTGGAAGAAGGCATGCGCCAGAAGCTTCTGTCGGGCGTGGAGCTTGATGACGGCCCGGCGCAGTTCTCGCGCATCGCCGATGGCGGTGGCGAAGGTGTGAACAAGTGGTATCGCGTAACCATCGGCGAAGGCCGCAACCGTGAAGTGCGCCGCATGTTCGAAGCGGTCGGCCTGACCGTGTCGCGCCTGATCCGTACCCGCTACGGTGCAATGACCCTGCCGCAGACTTTGAAGCGTGGCCGCTGGGAAGAGCTGGAAGAAAACGCCGTGCGTAACCTGATGGCAGCCTGTGGCCTGGAAAAGCAGGCCGGGGAAGCCAAGTCCGGCAACGGCGGCAACGCCGGTCACGCTGGCCGCGCCCAGAGCAATGGTCCGCGCGGCAATGGCATGCAGAACAAGGGCCCGCAGAAGGGTCGCCAGGGCGGCAACGGTGGTAATGGCGGCAACTACGGCAACGGTGGTGGCTATGGCGGTGGCGGTGGCAACAAGGGCGGCCAGCCCAAGAGCCGCCAGCCGGATCCGCTGCAGACCGCACTGGGCTTCCCGGATGCCGGCAACCAGCGGCGCGGCAATCGCCCGCAACGCGGTGGCAACACCGCTGCGAACTACATGCTGGGCGGCCTGCCGGGCATGAATCGCCGTCGCGGCGGTCGCTGAGGCTCTTTCTTGCTCGTTGGCAATGCTACTGGCGAGCAAGGTCTTCCTCTCAAGGCCAGCGGCGCGTGAAATGCACCAATGACGTTTTTTATGAACGTTTTTGTCGCTGCGATCACAATTGACATCATTCCGGATTTGCTGTGAATAGCTGAATCGGTTATAATATGTTAGTTAAACGCAACCTGCCGCGAATCGCATATGTGATAAATCATTGATAGATCCGCCTGCGCCATGATGGATGGAAGTGCGGTGGTTCGCGTGATGTGTGATCTCGCGTTGCGTGGGATAACAAAAGATGGGCAGATGCCCATTTTTTTTTTGCTGATCAATTTTAGATGTCCGCCTGCCCTCGCTGGCCAGGCGGCATCCTGATGGAGAAATAGTCTTGCAATTGCTGGAACTGATCGAATCCACCCTCGCGGGCCTGGGCTACGAACTGGTTGAGTTCGAGAAGGCGCCGCGCGGTCTGGTGCGCGTCTTCATCGATTTCCCGTTCGACCCTGAAGCAGAAGAAGCGCGTTCGATCACTGTCGAGGATTGCGAGAAGGCGACGCATCAGTTGTTGCACGTCTTCACCGTGGAAAACGTGCTGTATGAACGCCTGGAAGTCTCCTCGCCCGGGCTGGACCGCCCCCTGAAGAAGTTCACTGACTTCGTGCGTTTCGTGGATTGCGAAGCCGTCGTCAAGTTGCGCGTGCCGCTGCCCGGCACGTCCAACCGCAAGACCTATGAAGGCGTGCTGCGCGAGCCGGAAGGCGAGGAACTGGTATTGGAATTTGAAGCAAACGATGGGTCGGCTGCCGTGTTGAATTTCACGCTGGCCGATGTGGATAAGGCACACCTGGTGCCGCAGGTCGATTTTAGGAGTCGCAAAGGATGAGTCGCGAAATTTTGTTGTTGGTCGATGCGCTGGCGCGCGAAAAGAACGTCGATAAGGAAGTCGTCTTCGGCGCATTGGAGCATGCGCTTGCGCAGGCTACCAAGAAGCGCTATGAAGGCGAGGTCGACATTCGCGTCTCGATCGATCGCGAAAGCGGCGAGTTCGAATCCTTCCGTCGCTGGCACGTGGTGCCCGACGAAGCCGGCCTGCAATTGCCTGACCAGGAAGTGCTGCTGTTCGAAGCCAAGGATCAATTCCCCGATATCGAAGTCGACGAATACATCGAAGATCCGATCGAGTCCGTCGAATTCGGCCGCCGTTTCGCGCAAGACACCAAGCAGGTGGTCCTGCAGCGCATCCGCGACGCCGAGCGCGAACAGATCCTGGCTGACTTCCTGGCCCGTGGCGATGCCCTGGTGACCGGCACCATCAAGCGCATGGAGCGCGGTGACGCCATCATCGAATCCGGCAAGATCGAAGCCCGCCTGCCGCGCGATCAGATGATCCCCAAGGAAAACCTGCGTATCGGCGACCGCGTGCGTGCCTACATCCTGCGTGTGGACCGCGGTGCCCGTGGCCCGCAGGTGATCCTGTCGCGCACCGCGCCGGAATTCATCATGAAGCTGTTCGAGCTGGAAGTGCCGGAAATCGAACAAGGCTCGCTGGAAATCAAGTCGGCTGCCCGTGACCCGGGCGTGCGCGCCAAGATCGCGGTCTACACCGCCGACAAGCGCATCGACCCCATCGGTACCTGCGTGGGCATGCGCGGTTCGCGCGTCCAGGCCGTGACCGGCGAACTGGGCGGCGAGCGCGTGGACATCGTGCTGTGGTCGGAAGACCCGGCACAGTTCGTCATCGGCGCACTGGCCCCGGCCAATGTGACCTCCATCGTGGTCGATGAAGAAAAACACGCCATGGATGTGGTGGTGGATGAAGAAAACCTCGCCATCGCCATCGGCCGTGGCGGCCAGAACGTGCGTCTGGCAGCCGAGCTGACCCGCTGGCAGATCAATATCATGACGGCCGAGGAATCGGCCGACAAGTCGGCGGCCGAGACCGCGCTGATCCGTACGCTGTTCATGGAAAAGCTCGATGTTGACCAGGAAGTGGCCGACATCCTGGTCGAGGAAGGTTTCTCGACCCTGGAAGAAATCGCCTACGTGCCGATCACCGAGATGCTGGAGATCGAATCGTTCGACGAAGAGACCGTCAATGAGCTGCGCAACCGCGCCCGCGACGCCCTGGTGACCGAAGCGATCGCCTCCGAAGAAGGCCTGGAAGGCATGGAAGAGGAGCTGATCAACTTCGAAGGCCTGGACCGTGTGCTGGCCGGCAAGCTGGGCCTGGCAGGCGTGAAGACGCTGCCGGCCTTCGCCGGCCTGGCTTATGACGAATTCGGCGCGATCCTGGCCCTGCCTTCCGAGCGCGCGCGCCAACTGATTGAAAATGCATTTGAAGATGTGACCGACGATGAAATGAAGCTCATCGATTCCAAATACGATGAGCGCGCCAAGGCCCTGCAGGCCAAGGCATGGAGCGCAGTCGAAGGCCGCTGAGAAGCGGAGCGTCTCCACATCATCTGCCGAGCCACATAGAAAAGAGGACTGAATGGCGAGTAACAACGTTGCCCAATTTGCCACCGAGCTCAAGATGCCCGCTGACCTGCTGCTGACCCAGCTGCGTTCGGCCGGTGTCGAGAAGAGCTCTGCATCCGACTCCCTGTCGAAAGAAGACAAGGACCGCCTGCTTGAACACCTGCGCCGTTCGCGCGGAGCCGCGCCGGAAGGCGAGAAGAAGAAGATCACGCTGACCCGCAAGGAAACCACCGAGATCAAGCAGGCCGATGCAACCGGCAAATCGCGCACGATCCAGGTGGAAGTGCGCAAGAAGCGCACCTTCATCAAGCGTGACGAGCCCGGTGCCGACGAGTCCGCAGCGCGTGCTGCGGCCCCTCAGCGCGACCCGGCCATCGAAGCGCAGGAACGTGAGCAGGAAGAGGCTCGCCGTCAGGCTGAACTGAAGGCCCAGCAAGAACGTCTGGCCCAGCTGGAGGCCGAACGCGCCGCCCAGGCCAAGGCTGCCGAGCTGGAACAGCAACGTGCCCGCGAAGAAGCCGAAGCCGAAGCCAAGCGCCAGGCTGCTGAAGCCGCCGCTGCGGCGGCCGAAGCCGAGAAGGCCAAGGCTGCTGCTGCGGCCAGCGCGAAGGCGCCCGCTGCGGCTGCCGCACCGGCCCCCGCCGTGGATCCGGCTGCGGAAGAAAAGAAGCGCGCTGCTGCTGAAGAAGCGAAGAAAAAGGCAGAAGCTGCCGCCAAGGAAGCCGCTGACCGTGCCGCCGCCGCTGACCGTGCGCGCAAGGCCGTGGAAGACGAAGTGGCCCAGATCAAGGCCATGATGAATGCGCCGCGTCGCGTTATCAAGGCACCGGAACCTGCACCGGCCCCGGCCAAGACTTCGGAAGGCACGCTGCACAAGCCGGCCACCGCGGCCAAGCCGGGTGAAAAGAAGGATGACAAGAAGCCCGCCGTGGCGGCAGACAAGAAGTCGATCAAGTCGGCCAATGTCTCCTCCACCTGGCAGGATGATGCCAAGAAGCGTGGTGCCGGCGGCATGAAGTCGCGTGGCGCCACCGGTGGTGGCGGCCGTGACGGCTGGCGTGCCGGCCCCAAGGGCCGTCGTCACTCGCATGGCGATGACCAGCGTGAAAGCAACTTCCAGGTGCCCACCGAAGCGGTGGTGCACGATGTCTACGTGCCCGAAACCATCACCGTGGCCGAAGTGGCCCACAAGATGGCGGTCAAGGCCTCCGAAGTCATCAAGCATCTGATGAAGCTGGGCCAGATGGTCACCATCAACCAGGTGCTGGATCAGGAAACCGCAATGATCGTGGTGGAAGAAATGGGCCACCGCGCCCACGCCGCCAAGCTGGACGATCCGGAAGCGCTGCTGGTCGAAGGCGAAGAACACGCCGACGCCGAAGCCACCCCGCGCGCACCGGTGGTCACCGTCATGGGTCACGTCGACCACGGCAAGACCTCGCTGCTGGACTACATCCGCCGCACCAAGGTGGCCTCGGGTGAAGCCGGTGGCATTACCCAGCACATTGGTGCCTACCACGTGGAAACCCCGCGCGGCATGATCACCTTCCTGGATACCCCGGGCCACGAGGCGTTCACCGCCATGCGTGCCCGTGGTGCCAAGGCCACCGACATCGTGATTCTGGTGGTGGCTGCCGACGACGGCGTCATGCCCCAGACCAAGGAAGCGATCGCCCACGCCAAGGCCGGCGGTGTACCGCTGGTGGTGGCCATCAACAAGATCGACAAGCCGGGTGCCAATCCCGACCGCGTCAAGCAGGAACTGATCGCCGAAGAAGTGGTGCCGGAAGAATACGGTGGCGATGCCCCGTTCATCCCCGTCTCCGCCAAGACCGGCGAAGGCATCGACTCGCTGCTGGAAAACGTCCTGCTGCAAGCCGAAGTGCTGGAACTGAAGGCGCCGGTGGACGTGCCGGCCCGTGGCCTGGTGATCGAAGCCAAGCTGGACAAGGGCCGCGGCCCGGTCGCCACGATCCTGGTGCAGTCCGGTACCCTGAAGCGCGGCGACGTCGTGCTGGCCGGTTCGGCCTACGGCCGTGTGCGTGCGATGCTGGACGAAAACGGCAAGAACATCGCCGAGGCAGGCCCGTCCCTGCCGGTGGAAATTCAGGGCCTGACCGAAGTGCCCTCCGCCGGTGAGGAAGTGGTGGTCATGACCGACGAGCGCAAGGCGCGCGAAATCGGCCTGTTCCGCCAGGGCAAGTTCCGCGACGTGAAGCTGGCCAAGCAACAGGCCGCCAAGCTGGAAAACATGTTCGACCAGATGACCGAAGGCGAGGTCAAGAACCTGCCGATGATCATCAAGACCGACGTGCAAGGTTCTCAGGAAGCCCTGGTGCAGTCGCTGCAGAAACTGTCGACCGCCGAAGTGCGCGTCCAGGTGGTGCACGCTGCAGTGGGTGGCATCAGCGAAAACGACGTCAACCTGGCCGTCGCTTCGAAGGCTGTCATCATCGGCTTCAACACCCGTGCCGATGCCTCGGCGCGCAAGCTGGCCGAAGCCGCTGGCGTGGACATCCGTTACTACAACATCATCTATGATGCGGTGGACGAGGTGAAGGCCGCGATGTCGGGCATGCTGTCCCCGGAAAAGCGCGAACAGGCGCTGGGCCTGGTGGAAATCCGCCAGGTGTTCGTGGTCAGCAAGGTTGGCTCGATCGCCGGCTGCTACGTGCTCGAAGGCCTGGTCAAGCGTGGCTCGCAAGTGCGCCTGCTGCGCAACAACGTGGTGGTGTGGACCGGCGAACTGGATTCGCTCAAGCGCTTCAAGGACGACGTCAAGGAAGTCAAGTCGGGCTTCGAGTGCGGTCTTTCGCTCAAGGGCTACAACGACATCGAAGTGGGCGATCAGCTCGAAATCTTCGAAGTCCAGGAAGTCGCCCGTACCCTGTAATGCAATACGCCGGCGTATCGTTCGCGATGCGCCGGCTTCACTGGCAAGATCCGTCGCAGCAACGCGGGAATCCTCCCGCCACGCCCTCGGCGGATTGTTTTTTTAAAGCATGGCAAAACACAGCAAATCCATTCCCGGACGCGGCTTGCGCGTCGCCGACCAGATCCAGCGGGACCTGTCGGAGTTGATCGCCTTCGAGCTGAAGGATCCGCGGGTGGGCATGATCACCATTACCGAAGTGCAGGTCACCCCGGACTACGCGCACGCCAAGGTCTTCTTCACCACGCTGGTGGACAACCCGGAGGCGATCAAGAATACCCTGGCCGGCCTGCGCAAGGCGGGCGGTTACCTGCGTACCCAGCTGGGCCGCAGGCTGACCATCCACACCCTGCCGGAACTGCATTTCGTGCACGACAACTCGACCGCACGCGGCATTGAAATGTCGCGCCTGATCGACGAAGCCAACGCCACCCGCGCCAAGGATTCGGACGACGAGGCTTGATGACGGGCGGTTCTTTTCCCGTTGCATTGCAGTTTTCTTCACACTTTTCACGCCGGTCTGCGTTTCCCTTCAGCGGGGCGTGGGCCGGTCTTGCATTTCATGGCCGACGATACGATGGCGGACATTGGTTCCGCTTTCCCTGAACCGCAGCAGCCGCGCGCCAAGCGCGGCCAGCAGGCCCGCACGCCGCGCCCCCCGCGCGTGCCGGTGCATGGCGTGCTGTTGCTGGACAAGCCGGTCGGCTTGTCCTCCAACGACGCCCTGATCCGCGCCAAGCGCATGCTCAATGCGCCCAAGGCGGGACACACCGGCACCCTGGATCCGTTCGCCACCGGGCTGTTGCCGCTGTGCTTCGGCGAAGCCACCAAGTTCTCGCAGGACTTGCTGGAAGCCGACAAGACTTACGAGGCCCTGGTCCACCTGGGTGTGCGCACCGATACCGGCGACACCGAAGGCCAGGTCCTCAGCGAGCGCGCCGTTGAGGTCAGCTTGTCGCAGATCGAAGCGGCGCTGGCGCAGTTCCGTGGCCCCATCAGCCAGGTGCCGCCCATGCACTCCGCCTTGAAGCGCGACGGCAAGCCCTTGTACGAATATGCGCGCGCCGGCATCACGCTGGAGCGCGAAGCCCGTAACGTCACCATCCACGCCCTGGAACTGCTGGACTATCAAGCCCCCATGCTGCGCATCCGCGTCACTTGCAGCAAAGGGACATATATCCGCGTGCTGGGTGAAGATATTGGCGAAGTACTGGGCTGTGGGGCGCACCTCAATGCCCTGAGACGCACTGGAGTCGGCGCTCTCACGCTCGATGGCGCAGTCACGCTGGAGACCTTCGACGCCGCCGCTGAGCTGGAGGCCCGCAAGGCCTTGCTGCTGCCGGTGGACGGCCTCTTGCGCAGCTTCCCGGCGGTGCAGCTCAGCGATGAACTGGCGCGCCGCTTCCTGCACGGCCAGCGCTTGCCGCTGGGCAAGGAAGGCGTGGCGGTGCCGGAGCAGACCGGCCGCGTGCGCGTCTATCGCAGTTCGGACGCCGCCTTGCTGGGCACCGGACTGTTGCAGGAATACGCCATCCTGGCCCCCGAAAGGCTGGTGTCCACCGCCTGAGGACAGATAGCGTCAAACGGCTCGCAGCCGAGCCTTGCGGGGTAGCCCGCAAGGCTCGGCAAGCCGTTGATAACACAGGTTTTTCCAAAGTTCATGCGTCGCAACATGCTATAATGCGCGCCTCCCGAGATTCGGCATTCCCAACCACATTCACCATGTCAAACAATATCCGCGCAATTCGCAACATCGCCATCATCGCCCACGTTGACCACGGCAAGACCACCCTGGTGGACCAGCTGCTGCGTCAGTCCGGCACCTTCCGCGACAACCAGCAAGTGGACAACCGCGTGATGGACTCCAACGACATCGAAAAGGAACGCGGCATCACCATCCTGTCGAAGAACTGCGCGGTGGAATACAAGGGCACCCACATCAACATCGTCGACACCCCGGGCCACGCCGACTTCGGCGGTGAGGTCGAGCGCGTGCTGTCGATGGTGGACTCGGTGCTGCTGCTGGTGGATGCGCAGGAAGGCCCGATGCCGCAGACCCGCTTCGTGACCCGCAAGGCACTGGCCCTGGGCCTGAAGCCCATCGTCGTCCTGAACAAGATCGACCGTCCGGGCGCACGCGCCGAGTGGGCCATCAACGCCACCTTCGAACTGTTCGACAAGCTGGGCGCCACCGAAGAGCAGCTGGACTTCCCCGTGATCTACGCCTCGGGCCTGAACGGCTACGCCAGCCTGGATCCGGAAACGCGCGAAGGCAACATGGAGCCGCTGTTCGACGCCATCCTGAAGTACGTCCCGGCCCGCAAGGATGACCCGGACGCGCCGCTGCAACTGCAGATCACCTCGCTGGAATACTCCTCCTACGTCGGCAAGATTGGCGTCGGCCGTATCCTGGCTGGCCGCGTCAAGGGCGGTCAGGACGTGGTGTGGATGAATGGTCCGGAAGACAAGCCGACCAAGGCCCGCATCAACCAGGTGCTGACCTTCAAGGGCCTGGAACGCGTGCTGGTCGATGAAGCCCTGGCTGGCGACATCGTGCTGATCAACGGTATCGAAGAAATCGGCATTGGCTCCACCATCTGTGCGCCGGATGCCCCCAACGGCCTGCCGATGCTGAAGGTCGACGAACCGACCCTGACCATGAACTTCATGGTCAACACCTCGCCGCTGGCTGGCCGCGAAGGCAAGTTCGTCACCACCCGCCAGATCCGCGACCGCCTGGAAAAGGAACTGAAGTCCAACATGGCGCTGCGCGTGGTGCAGGCCGAGAACGACGACTCGACCTACGAAGTGTCGGGCCGTGGTGAATTGCACCTGACCATCCTGATCGAAAACATGCGCCGTGAAGGCTTCGAGCTGGCCGTCTCGCGTCCGCGCGTGGTGTTCCGCATGGTCGACGGCGTGCGCGAAGAACCGTACGAAAACCTGACCGTCGATGTCGAAGAAACCCACCAGGGCGGCGTCATGGAAGAACTGGGCCGCCGCCGTGGCGACCTGCAGAACATGGAACCGGACGGCAAGGGCCGTGTGCGCCTGGAATACCACATCCCGGCGCGTGGCCTGATCGGTTTCCAGGGTGAATTCATGACCCTGACCCGCGGTACCGGCCTGATGAGCCACGTTTTCGACGACTACAAGCCGGTCGATACCACCAAGGGTGAACTGGCCGGCCGTCGCAACGGCGTGCTGATCTCCCAGGACGACGGCGCGGCCGTGGCCTACGCCCTGTGGAAGCTGCAGGATCGCGGCCGCATGTTCGTCAGCCACAACGACCCGGTGTATGAAGGCATGATCATCGGTATCCACTCGCGTGACAACGACCTGGTCGTCAACCCGATCAAGGGCAAGCAGCTGACCAACGTGCGCGCTTCCGGTACCGATGAAGCGGTCCGCCTGGTGCCGCCGATCGAACTGTCGCTGGAATACGCGGTGGAATTCATCGAAGACGACGAGCTGGTCGAAGTGACCCCGAAGAGCATCCGCCTGCGCAAGCGTCACCTGAAGGAACACGAGCGCAAGAAGGCGTCGCGCGAAGAATCCATTTGATTCGGTAGCAGGGAAGGGCAGTCCGTGAATGGACTGCCTGTAGTGGGGAGCGGGAAATGGCAGGCTGGGCTGGTGATGATATCTGGTTTGTGAATAACTGATATCAGCATAAAAAAGCAGACAGTCATGATGCACTGCCATATAGTTACATCTGTCTCCTCCAATTTCCTCCTAAAGAATTGGATTCAAGCCCGCAACTTCGGTTGTGGGCTTTTTTTTTGCCGTTCGGCGCGAAGGCTTGCTGCTGTGGGTGTCAGGCCTGCCGGGCGGGGGGAATGAAGCTATTTGCTTCCGTTCACCGGTGTGTGAGATGAACGTTTGTCCAAAATAGTTTGTGATGCGCTGTTTTTGTGCATTGCGAAATGACGGCTGCCGGATTGTGGTGCAGAATCGTGTCCGTTGTACGAAAAATCCTATCTCGAAGAGGATAGAGGGGACACCAGCCCGCAATGCGCAAGCCTTGCGGGCTTTCTATTTGCCGCTGCGGCTGATCCGGGGCGCCAGGAGGGGGATGTGAACCTTCCTTCGTCTCCTGCGCCGTACAGCCACCTGCCATCCGCTTTCCGGTGCGCATCCCAGAACCTTGAATGAAGCATTTCGTCAGTTTATGAAGAAAGCCCTGCCTCCGCGTACCCTGTCGGTCGCTCCGATGATGGACTGGACCGACCGCCACTGCCGCGTCTTCCATCGCCAGATCACCCGCCACACCTGGCTTTACACCGAGATGGTCACCACCGGTGCGCTGCTGCATGGGGATGTGCCGCGCCATCTGGATTTCGACGAGCAGGAACATCCGGTGGCCCTGCAGCTGGGCGGCAGCGAGCCGTCCGATCTGGCGCACAGCGCCAAACTGGGCGAGCAATGGGGCTATGACGAGATCAACCTGAACTGCGGTTGCCCGTCCGAGCGCGTCCAGAAGGGGGCTTTCGGCGCCTGCCTGATGGGCGAGCCCACGCTGGTGGCCGATTGCGTCAAAGCCATGAAGGATGCGGTCTCCATCGACGTGACCGTGAAGCACCGCATCGGCATCGATGACGTGCAATCCTATGAATTCGTGCGCGATTTCGTCGGCCAGATCGCCGAGGCCGGCTGCAAGACCTTCATCGTGCATGCCCGCAATGCCATCCTGAAGGGCCTGAGTCCCAAGGAAAATCGCGAGATCCCGCCGCTGAAGTATCACTACGCCTATCAGCTGAAGCAGGATTTCCCGGAGCTGGAAATCCTCATCAACGGCGGTATCAAGACCCTGCCCGAGATCGATGAGCATTTGAAGCATGTGGACGGCGTCATGCTGGGCCGCGAGGCGTATCACAACCCCTATCTGATGGCGACCTTCGATGCCCGCTACTACGGTGATCTGGACGGCGGCCGCCAGCCCAGCCGGGCCGAGGTGATCGAGGCCATGTTGCCCTACATCAAGCGCCAGCTGGAATTGCACGGTGACAATGGCCGCGGCCTGCGTTTGAACAGCATCACCCGTCATATGCTGGGCCTGCTGACCGGCATGCCAGGCGCGCGCGCTTTCCGCCAAACCTTGTCGGATTCCAAGCGCCTGGCCCTGGGCGACCCGGCTCTGTTGCTGGAAGCGCTGCAACGCACGCAGGCGGCCCAGGCGGCACAAATCGCCTGAATGGCCTGAATCGCCGGATTGGCGTAATTGGCCAGCGGAAGAGGCCCGCAATCCTTTAAAATAGCGGGTTCCAATTGGGAAAAGAGCGCGAACATGCCACTTGCTACAACCGAAGAAATCGTCGCCGAACTCCGTGCCGGCCGCATGGTGATTCTGGTCGATGAAGAAGACCGCGAAAACGAAGGAGACCTGGTGCTGGCCACCGACTTCGTCACGCCCGAAGCCATCAATTTCATGGTCACGCATGCGCGTGGCCTGGTCTGCCTGACGCTGACCGAAGAGCACGTGGACCAGCTCGACCTGCCGCTGATGGCCACCCGCAACGGCACGCCCTACGGCACCAATTTCACCGTCTCCATCGAGGCTGCGGAAGGCGTGACTACCGGCATCTCCGCCGCCGACCGCGCGCGCACCATCCAGGTAGCCGCCTCCAAGGGCGCCAAGCCGTCGGATCTGGTGCAGCCGGGCCACATCTTCCCGCTGCGCGCACAAAAGGGCGGGGTGCTGATGCGCGCCGGCCACACCGAAGCCGGTTGCGACCTCACTGCCATGGCCGGCCTGACGCCTGCTTCCGTGATCTGCGAGATCCTGAAGGATGACGGCACCATGGCGCGCCTGCCGGACCTGCTGGAGTTCGCCGAAAAACACAAACTGAAGATCGGTACCATCGCCGACCTGATCCATTACCGCAGCCGCAACGAAAGCATCATCGAGCGCGTGGCCGAGCGCGAGATGCAGACTGCCCACGGCAGCTTCAAGGCCATCGCCTACCGCGACACCCCCTCGGGCGGTGCGCACCTGGCGCTGGTGCGTGGCGACATCCAGCCCGGCCGCGAAACCCTGGTGCGCGTGCACCAGCCGGTCTCCATCCTGGACCTGCTCGAAGCCGGCGTGACCACTCACTCGTGGAACCTGGCCGCCGCCATGAAGGCGGTGCAGGAAGCCGAGTCCGGCGTGATCGTGCTGCTCAACTGTGAAGAATCGGCGCAGCAGATGTTCGACCAGTTCGGCGCACTCAACAAGGTCGGCACGCCCGAGGCCGCCAAGCCCAGCCGCGCGGACCGAATGGACCTGCGCACCTATGGTATCGGCGCGCAGATCCTGAGGGATCTCGGCGTCTGCAAGATGAAGCTGCTGGCCAGCCCGCGCAAGATGCCGTCGATGACCGGCTTCCAGCTGGAAGTGACCGGTTACCAGGCACGCGAAAGTGCGTGAGCGCCCGGCTCAGGCTATCAAGAATTACGCAAGTCAACCTATCAAGAAGGAACAGCCATGACCATCGGAACCTATGAACCAGACTTCAATGGCGAGAGCTTGCGCATCGGTATCGTCCAGGCGCGCTTCAACGAAGACGTCTGCCACGGCCTGCTGGCCGCCTGCCTGGCTGAGCTGAAGCACCTCGGCGTGGCCGACGAGGACATCCTGCACGTGACCGTGCCAGGTGCCCTGGAAATCCCCCTGGCGCTGCAGAAGATGGCCGAGACCGAACAGTTCGACGCCCTGATCGCCCTGGGTGCCGTCATCCGTGGCGAGACCTATCACTTCGAGCTGGTCTCCAACGAATCCGGTGCCGGCATCACCCGCATCGGCTTGGATTTCGGCCTGCCCATCGCCAACGCCGTGCTGACCACCGAGAACGACGAGCAAGCCGAAGTCCGCATGGCCGAGAAGGGCGCTGACGCGGCCCGCGTGGCGGTGGAGATGGCCAACCTGTCCATCGTGCTGGAAGAACTCGGCCAGGCCACCGAAGAAGAATAATTCACGGGCAGTGGCGGGATGCACATCCCGCTGCCGCCCCCCGCCGGCCCGCGCCGGCACTCGCATTCATTTGTTTCAGTTATCCAAGGCTCAGGCCGCATTCATCATGTCGAACAAAACTCCACACGCCAATTCGAACAAGAACCGCACCCCGCGCCACCGCGCGCGCGAGTTTGCGTTGCAGGGCTTGTACCAGTGGCTGCTCAACCACGAGGACGCGGGTGCCATCGAAGCCCACATCCGCGAAGCCCACGGTTTCGACAAGGCCGACGCTGAACACTTCGATACCCTGCTCACCGGCGCCATCCGTGACGCCGAAAAGCTGCGTGCGGCGCTGGAGCCACTGATCGACCGTCCCATCAAGGAGCTGTCGCCGGTGGAACACGCCGCGCTGCTGATCGGTGCTTACGAGCTGCAGAACCACATCGAGATCCCCTACAAGGTGGTCATCAACGAAGCCGTTGAACTGACCAAGTCCTTCGGCGGCATCGATGGCCACAAGTACGTCAACGGCGTGCTGGACCGTTTCGCGGCCCAGGCTCGCGCCACCGAAGTGGAAGCGGCCGGTCGCCGCTGACCGGCTCCGTGCCGGCGCTTTGCTCGTTTTTTGGACGGCACCGCAGAGGCGGTCGCCGTCTTCTCTTTTTTTGCCCATGTTGTCTGGAATTAGCGCATGAACCTGAACCAGCTTGCTTCACGTTTGCAGCACATCGCTCCCTTCCATGTGATGGAATTGTCCAAGAAGGCCGATATCCTGGCCCAGCAGGGACGTGACCTGATCCACATGGGCATCGGCGAGCCCGATTTCACCGCGCCGCCCGCCGTGGTCGAGGCCGCTACCCGCGCCATGGCCGAAGGCAAGATGCAGTACACCTCGGCCACCGGCCTGCCGGCCCTGCGTACGGCCATCTCGCAGCACTATCGCAGCGTCTACGGCCTGGAGATCGCGCCGGAACGCATCGTCATCACCGCCGGGGCCTCGGCCGCGCTGTTGCTGGCCTGTGCCGCGCTGGTGGAGCGCGACAGCGAAGTCCTGATGCCCGACCCCAGCTATCCCTGCAACCGCCATTTCGTGGCGGCCTTCGAGGGACGCGCCAAGCTCATCGCCAGCGGGCCGGAACATCGCTTCCAGCTGTCGGCGCAGATGGTGCGCGAGCACTGGGGTGACAAGACGCGCGGCGTGCTGCTGGCTTCGCCTTCCAATCCCACCGGCACGTCCATCGAACCTGATGAGTTGCGCGCAATCCTGGGCGAAGTACGCCAGCGCGGCGGCTTTACCATCGTCGATGAGATCTACCAGGGCTTGTCCTATGAAGGTGCGCCGTTCTCGGCGCTGTCGCTGGGCGAGGACGTGGTGGTCATCAACAGCTTCTCCAAGTATTTCAACATGACCGGCTGGCGCCTGGGTTGGCTGGTGCTGCCGCCGGCCCTGGTGCCGCAGGTCGAGAAGCTGGCGCAGAACCTGCTGATCTGTGCATCCTCGATTGCCCAGCATGCCGCCGTGGCCTGCTTTACACCCGAGACCCTGGCCATCTACGAAGAACGCAAGGCCGAGTTCAAGCGCCGTCGCGACTACATCGTGCCGGCGCTGGAAAGCCTGGGCTTCACGGTACCGGTCGTTCCCGACGGTGCCTTCTATGTTTATGCTGATTGCAGCGCGCTGTCCGACGATGCCGACCAGCTCAGCCTGGACATGCTCAACGAGGCCGGTGTGGTGCTGGTGCCGGGGCTGGATTTCGGGCCCTTCACGGCGCGCCGCTACATCCGCCTGTCCTATGCGACCTCGATGGAAAAGCTGCAGGAAGCCGTAGCGCGTCTGCGTGTGTTCTTCGACGGACGTCGCAAGGCGGCCTGAAGCACGGAACGAGAAGACGCAAAAAAAAAGGAGCCCGAGGGCTCCTTTTTTCATGCGTTCTGAATACCGGTAATATTCACATCGCAACACGCCAAACTGCACAAACAATATTACAGGGCAGCGAGTTGTTCTTCCGTCTTGGGCTTGGCCGCCGAGGCTACGTTGTTGGCCGTTGGCTTCGGCTGATCGGCGCTGGCCGACACACCCGAGGCCGGCGGCAGCTTGACGGTGGCCGTGGTGTAGATGGAGACGTTCTTGCCCATCGCCACTTGCTTCAGGTTCTGGTACTCGGACAGCACCTTGATCCCGTAACCACCATCATTGGCCATGTCGGCAGCACCCACGTAGCTCTTCAGGCCGGCTTCCACCGAACCGCCACGGGTGACATATTCCTTCAGGATCTGCGAACCGACACGGATGTTGGCCACCGGATTGAGGGCCGCCTTGATGCCGCCCAGTTCCTGGAATTTGTCGTGGTGCACCTTGGACATCACCTGCATCAGGCCCTGCGCACCCATCGGGCTTTCGGCGAAGGGATTGAAGCGCGATTCGATGGCGATCACCGACAGGATCAGCAGCGGATCGAGCTTGATGTCGCGCGCCGTCAGGTAAGCCGCCGACACCAGCATGTCAGCCGCATCGCTGGCTACGCGATAGCGCTTGGCCAGCCAGTTGGTCACCAGCTTCTGCTGGCGCGGATTGCCGATCAACTGGCGTTCCTCAGGCGACAGGGCCTGGGTGGGTGCGGTTGCCGTAGCCTGTTGCACCGAGCTGGCAGCCGCTGCGCCCGCCAGGGCGCTCACGGTAGCCACCGGTGCAGTGGGTGCCATCAGGTCAGCCAGGGCCGGAGCGGCGGGAGCTTCGGCTTCCGCGACCTCTTCAGCAGCATCCGAGAAGGGCGACATGCTGATCAGCTTGTCGGCCAGGTCGGGGTTGAAGAACATCAGGCCCAGTACGAACAGCGCGGCGATGCCGAGTATCGTCAGCAGACGATGGGCGATGCCGAAAAATTGAGCAATGCGCGGGTTCCCGGAGAGATTCCGGAAATCCACGCGGCGAACCATCTGCGAGGTGCCCGCTAAAGGCGCCTCGGAAGCTTGGTTGGACATTGAACCTCCTGCGTTATTGCGGCAAAAACAGGGCGCGCCTGGCCAAGAAGTGAAGACCAAACGGCTGAACTGTCGTCGCTGCAATCTATTACGTTACCGTCGCAAGGCGTTACGGCAAGGCCATCCGCGAGGCCTGCTGGCCCTGCCGTCGGATGGCATGTTTCGGGGGGTAGGGCTGACGCCCTGGACACACTTCTTGAGTTGCTGGGACCCCGGATCCCTGGATACCTTGCTTGGCTCGACTGTTTTCGATCAAGCCTCTACGAGCCCACGGCTCACCTCTTCGGTTTAGAGTGGGCGCATTGTAGAAGCCACTTTATATCGAGTCAATACTATGAAAATAGTTCTTTATAACTTTTGTGTATCATATTGCGCGTGGCCTTCCTTCAAAAATCAATAGAATCAAGCGTTTGCCGGGGTTACTTGAGCCGGCTGTGATGCAAAAAGAAATTTGTTAAAAAGTATGAAATACACTGATTTACGCGATTTTATTTCTCAGTTGCAACAAAAAGGTGAGCTCAAGCGTGTCTCGCACCCGGTGTCGTCACATCTGGAGATGACCGAAATCGCCGACCGCACCCTCCGTGCGGAAGGTCCGGCGCTCCTTTTTGAGCAGGTCGACAAGAAAAATATCCCGGTGTTAGCGAATCTTTTCGGTACACCGCATCGTGTCGCCCTGGGAATGGGGGCCGACAGCATCAGCGAACTGCGCCGTATCGGCCATCTGCTGGCGCGCCTGAAGGAGCCTGAGCCGCCCAAGGGCATCAAGGATGTGCTGGATCTGGGCGGGCTGGTGAAGTCGCTGTGGGACATGGCCCCCAAGGAGCGCGGCTCCGCTCCTTGCCAGGATGTGGTGTGGGAAGGCAGCGATGTGGATTTGTCGCGCTTGCCGATCCAGCACTGCTGGCCGGGCGACGTCGCACCGCTCATCACCTGGGGCCTGGTCATCACCAAGGGCCCGAACAAGAAGCGCCAGAACCTGGGCATCTATCGCCAGCAGGTGTTGGGGCCGAACAAGGTCATCATGCGCTGGCTGGCCCATCGCGGCGGTGCGCTGGACTTCCGTGAGCACTGCATTGCCAACCCCGGCAAGCCCTATCCGATCGCCGTGGCCTTGGGGGCCGATCCCGCCACTATATTAGGTGCAGTCACGCCGGTGCCGGACAGCCTCTCCGAATACCAGTTCGCCGGCCTGCTGCGCGGCAGCCGCACCGAGCTGGTCAAGGCCATGGGCAGCGATTTGCGCGTGCCGGCCTCGGCCGAGATCGTGCTGGAAGGGCATATCTATCCGGATGAAAAACACGCGTCGGGATTCGAGCATGCGCTTGAAGGTCCGTATGGCGATCACACCGGTTACTACAATGAGCAGGACTGGTTCCCGGTCTTCACCATCGACCGCATCACCATGCGGCGCGATGCCATCTATCACTCCACCTATACCGGCAAACCGCCCGATGAGCCGGCCGTGCTGGGTGTGGCGTTGAATGAAGTTTTCGTCCCGCTGCTGCAGAAGCAGTTCGCCGAAATCACCGATTTCTACTTACCGCCGGAGGGATGCAGCTATCGCATGGCCGTGGTGCAGATGAAGAAATCTTACGCCGGCCACGCCAAGCGCGTGATGTTCGGGGTCTGGAGTTTCCTGCGCCAGTTCATGTACACCAAGTTCATCGTGGTGGTCGATGAGGATGTCGATATCCGCGACTGGAAGGAAGTGATCTGGGCCATCACCACCCGCGTGGACCCGGTGCGCGATACCGTCATGGTGGACAACACCCCCATCGATTACCTGGACTTCGCCTCGCCCATCAGCGGCCTGGGCAGCAAGATGGGCATCGATGCCACCAACAAGTGGCCGGGTGAAACCAGCCGGGAATGGGGCACGCCCATCGTGATGAGTGACGATGTGAAGAAACGTGTCGATGCCATCTGGCAGGACCTGGGTATCTGAGCGGGTAGGGCGCACACGCCGTTGGATGCGGCCATCGCAGAAGTGAAGCTTCAGGCAAAAAGCCGCGTAAATTGTTTAATCAATTTGCGCGGCTTTTCACTTTCTGATGCACTGCAATGATTTCTCTGGCGGCCAGTGTGTGATCTGGGATACAATGCACCCCGGCGGGCCCCTGCGCATTGTGGCATGGTCAACCTGGTCAGGTCGGGAACGAAGCAGCCACAGCCATTTCCCGCAAGTGCCGCAGACAAGGCTCGCCTCTTATCTCTCTTCTGTTTCTTCTTCTGTTGTTCCTGCAGGTCCTCCCTCTCGCTTTGCCTCTTTCGTTGTCGTCCCTGTAGTGTCGTCATTGCGCGATGCCATGAAAAAAGGCTGACGCGAACGTGCCGCATCAGCCTCCTGCAAAACCTCCCAGGCTTGCCTTCAATTACTCGTGCGGATCCAGCCGGTCAGCCAGGATCGCCGACACACCCGTGAAGGCCGGATATTCCGCCGTGATCACATAGGTCGGAATGGCCTTGGTCAGCACCGACATGCGGCCCTTGTTCTCGAAGCGTGCGCGGAAGGGCGAGCGGGCGAAGTACTCGCCCAGGTGCGGTACCACCCCGCCCCCAATATAGATGCCGCCAAGCGCACCCAGCGTCAGCGCCAGGTCGGCCGCGACGGTACCGAGCATGCTGCAGAACAGGTCCAGCGTTTCCATGCACACTGCATCGCCTTGTTTGAGTGCGCCGTCCACGATCTCGGCGGCCTTCAGATCGGCGGCGGGATGGCCATCGATGGCCAGCAGGGCGCGATGGATGAATTCGAGGCCGGGCCCCGAGACCAGGCGTTCAGCCGAGACATGTTCATGGAATTGCCAGGCGTAGGCCAGCACGGCCGCTTCACGCGCATTGGCCGGAGCGAAGGCAACGTGGCCACCTTCGCTGGCCAGCGGCAGCCAGTGGCCATCGCCGCGCACCAGCCCGCCCACGCCCAATCCCGTGCCGGCACCGACCAGGCCGACCGGCTGGCCCGCCTTGGGTGTGCCGCCACCGATCTGCTGCAATTCATCGGCGCGCAATTGCGGCACGGCCATCGACAGCGCCGTGAAGTCATTGACCACCAGCAGCAGGTCAAAGCCCAGCAACTGGCGTGCCGCTTCAATGGAGAAGGCCCAGTCGTGGTTGGTCATCTTGATCTGGTCGCCTTGCACCGGATTGGCGATGGCCACCACCGCGTGTTTCACGGCGGGTTGGCCAGCCAGCTTGAGGTAGGCCTGCACGGCATCGGTGAATTGCGGATAGTCAGCACCGCGCAGGACCTGCACTTGCTCTATATGGCCAGGTGAAGTTTCCAGCGCGAAACGGGCATTGGTGCCGCCGATGTCGGCCAGCAGGCGCGGACCGCCGGCGTGGGGCGGCTTGCTCGAAGAGGGAGTGGGGGCGTGCATCGTCTTGTCCTTGTTTTCTTCATACCAACAGGCGGCAGGGCGCGTGGCCGTGCCGCCTGTCGAATTGCAATCGAGTTCGGGCGGATCCTGGTGCGGATGCGTTACAGGGTATGAGGCGAAGCGGCGCGCCAGGTTCCGGCGGATGAGCTGCTCATCCGCATCGGCGCGCATGGTAACAGCATCAGGCCAACTGTTGTAGCAGCGCGTTGCGCACCTCGGCGACGACCTCGCTCCAGTCGCCGGTCTGCTTCTGGCGGAACAGGTGCATGCCCGGATACCAAGGCGTATCGCTGCGTTCCAGCTGCCAGCGCCAGCAGGTGTTGGCACGATTGAGCAGCCACACCGGCTTGCCCAGGGCACCGGCCAGATGGCAGGCCGAGGTATCGACGCTGATGAGCAGGTCGAGATTGGCGATCAGCCCGGAGGTGTCGGCAAAGTCCTGCAATTCCGCAGAACAATCACGCACATGGCTGGCCAGCGGATGGTTGCGCAGCTGGGCCACCGCGGTCTCGCCAACCTGGACGGAATAGAATTCCAGTTGTGCGTGCTCCTGCGCCAGTTCCACCACGGGAGCCAGCGCCTCGAAGGGCAGGGAGCGCTCGCCGTCGATGCGTACCGCATCCGGATGCGTCTGGGCCGAGCTGCCGGCCCAGACCAGGCCGACCCGCAGGGAGCGGTTGCGCGGCAGGCGCTGCAGCCAGGCCGCCCAGGCGTCGGCGTCGGGCAGCAGATAGGGGGCGCGCGGAATGTCGGCTTCGCTGAAGGACTTGCAGGCCAGCGGCAGACTCATCAGCGGGCAGTGATAGTCGAAACCGGGGCGCATGAACTGGTCGCTGCTGATGACCTGGGCTGCGCCCGGCACTTTGGCCAGCAGGCGGACCAGCGCCGGTGGCACTTCCAGGATCACGCGTGCGCCGAGAGCGGCCACCTGGGGCAGGTAGCGCACGAATTGCAGGGTGTCGCCAAAGCCTTGTTCGGCGTGGATCAGGATGGTCTTGTCCTGCAGGGATTGCTGCCCCAGCCAGAGCGGCTGCAGGAATTGGCGGACCTGCGTGCGCATCTGTTCGGTCGCCCAGCGCGACTCGTAGGCGGGCCAGCCATTGGCGAAGTCGCCCTGGCGCAGTTTCAGCAGGGCATCGTTCCAGGCGGCGGAGCTGGCATCGGGCTTGAGCTCGCGGGCGCGGCGGTAGCACTCGGTGGCTTCGCTGAAGCGATACAGCTGTTCCAGCGTCGAGCCGCGGTTGAACCACAGGTCCGGCGAGCTGTCGTCCAGCGCCATGGCGCGGTCGTAGGCTTCCAGCGCTTCCATCGGGCGCTGCATCTTGAACAGCACGAAGCCGCGGTTGGACTGGGCCTCGAAGAAGTCCGGCTGCACCTCCAGCGCGTGGTCGTAGGCGCGCAGGGCCTCGTCGAACTGGTAGCTGTCCTTGCAGGTATTGCCCAGGTTGAACCAGGCTTCAATGAAATCGGGGCGCAGGGCGACGGCGCGCTCATAGCTGGCGCGTGCATCGCGATAGCCGTAGAACTCGTGCTGGAGGTTGCCCAGCTGGAACCAGGCATCGGCGTTGTCCGGCGTCAATGCGGCTGCGCGTTCGATGTCGGCCAGGGCTTCGCGGTTGCGTTTGAGGCGGCGCAGGGCAGCTCCACGTGCCAGCAGTGCGTCAGCAAAGTCCGGCGTCTGCGCCAGGATCTCGTCATAGCGCTGTATGGCTTCTGCATCGCGGCCCAGGTGCACCAGCGCACCGGCGTGGTCGAAATAGGTGTCGCGGTGATCGGGATTGAGTTCGATGGCATGCGCCAGCTGGGCTTCGGCCGCCTCCCAGTCCTCCTGATGGAGCTTGAGCATGCCGTAGAGGTAATTGGCCTCGAAATGATCAGGAAGCTTGACCAGGACCTTCTTGTAGAGCTCTTCGGCGGGGGCCAGATCGCCCTTTTGATGCAGGGCCAGGGCTTTTTGCAGCAGGATGAGGGAGGCGTTTGCTTGCTGGTGCATGATCTTGTTCTGGACAGAGAAAGGGGCCGGCGCAATACCAGCCAGTAGACCTGCAAGTGTCCCAAATCCGCGCAGTTTTATTCAGCGGATTACAGCCTGAAATCTCACCTATATCTCTCGCTGGGGGCTGCAAGCGGAGTCGCGGCTTTTCTTTTACACTAGCCGGACATCAGACAACTGATGCGCAAGCCAAGCCGGCATTGACCGGTTCCTCATCCACCGCATGCAGTTGCATGCACGTCGCCACCACGGAGTCTTCCCGATGAGTTTCGCCATTCCCGCCCCCGCCCAGGCCACCGTCCCGGTGGTCGGCGGTGCGCCGTTTCCGGTTCGCCGCATCTATTGCGTGGGCCGCAACTATGCCGCCCACGCTCGCGAAATGGGCCATGATCCCGACCGCGAGCCGCCGTTCTTCTTCATGAAGCCGGCCGATGCGGTGGTACCCACCGATTCCGTGGTGCCGTACCCGGCCGCGACCGCTGACTATCATCATGAGATCGAACTGGTGGTAGCGCTTTCCGGCGGTGGCCGCGATATCCCGGTGGAAAAGGCGTTGGAGCTGGTCTACGGCTACGCCGTCGGGCTTGACATGACCCGCCGTGACCTGCAGGCGCAGGCCAAGAAGCTGGGCCGTCCCTGGGATATGGCCAAGGGCTTCGACCAGTCCGCCCCCTGCGCGCCCATCGTGCCCGTGGCCCAGTCCGGACATCCCGACAAGGGGGCCGTCTGGCTCAAGGTCAATGGCGAAGTACGCCAGCAGGGCGACCTGTCGGACCTGATCTGGAACGTGGCCGAAACCATTTCCTATCTGTCCGGCCTGGTGGAGCTGTTCCCCGGCGACCTGATCTATACCGGGACCCCCGAAGGCGTGGGCGCGGTGGTCAAGGGTGACCAGTTGCAAGGCCATGTGGACGGCTTGCCGGATATCAACATCACCATCGGCTGAAGCGCTCGCAGGCCGGGTGCAGCGGGTTTCTGGCGGTCCCGGCCCGGCTCCCGCAGCCAGCTTCCTGCACCGGTTCCGGACCGGGTGCAGGGGGCCGAAACCAAACTGTCATGAAGCCGGCGGCGATGCGGCGTATAATACGAAGTTCCGCAAGGAATGCCGGGCATTGCAAGTCGTCCGTCCGGTCAGCATCGTTGTTAGCGTTTGCATCATCCGAAGCGCCCGGCCGAGCAGGTTTGGCCGGTTCGCCCGTAACACATCAACACAGAAAGCAATCAGAACCCGTGCGCATGCACCCCATGCACCGGAGCCGCCTGGCGGCTGCCGCGGCGCTGTCGCACCGTTCGCAATAAACCATGTCCGACACCACGTCCGCGTCCGCAGCACCGGCTGCCCCTGCCGTCCGTTTTGAAGATTTCGGCCTTTCGCCCGATATCCTGCGCGCCTTGTCCGAACAAGGCTACGTCCATCCGACCCCGATCCAGGCCCAGGCCATTCCTGTGGTGCTGCAAGGCCGTGACGTGATGGGCGCCGCCCAGACCGGCACCGGCAAGACCGCCGGTTTCTCGCTGCCGATCATCCAGCGCCTGCTGGCCCACGCCAGCCACAGCGCCTCGCCCGCCCGCCACCCTGTGCGCGCCCTGATCCTGACCCCGACCCGCGAGCTGGCCGACCAGGTGGCCGACAATGTGAAGGCGTATTCACGCTTTACCCCGCTGCGCTCCACCGTCGTCTTCGGCGGCGTGGACATGGCACCGCAAACGGCCACCCTGCGTGCCGGCGTGGAAATTGTCATCGCCACCCCGGGCCGCCTGCTGGACCACGTGCAGCAAAAGACGGTGAACCTGTCCCAGACCCAGATCCTGGTCATGGACGAAGCCGACCGCATGCTCGACATGGGCTTCCTGCCGGACCTGCAGCGCATCATCAACCTGCTGCCCAAGCAGCGCCAGAACCTGCTGTTCTCGGCCACCTTCTCGCCCGAGATCAAAAAGCTGGCCGCCAGCTTCCAGAACAACCCGGTGACCATCGAAGTCGCGCGCAGCAATGCCACGGCAGAAAACGTCAGCCAGACCATCTACAAGGTGGAGGAAGCTGCCAAGGCGGATGCGGTCAGCTTCATCATTCGCCAGCGCGCACTGAAGCAAGTGATCGTCTTCTCCAATACCAAGATCGGCGCGTCGCGCCTGGCGCGCACTTTGCTGGCCGAAGGTGTGAAGGCTTCTGCCATCCACGGCGACAAGACCCAGTCCGAGCGCATGGCCGCCCTGGAGGCCTTCAAGCAAGGCCAGATCGAAGTGCTGGTGGCCACCGACGTGGCCGCACGCGGGCTGGACATCGCCGAACTGCCTTGCGTCATCAATTACGACCTGCCCTACAACGCCGAAGACTACGTGCACCGCATCGGCCGTACCGGCCGTGCCGGTGCCTCGGGCGACGCCATCTCGCTGTTCTGTGACAAGGATGAGCGCCTGCTGGTCGATATCGAAAAACTGATCAAGAAGAAATTCGAGCGTGCTGAGCTGACTGGCTTTGCGCCGCGCATGCGCGCTGACCGGGGTGAACGCGGTGAACGTTCGGAACGTGGCGAGCGCGGTGAGCGTAGTGACCGCGGCGAACGCGCCGAGCGTGGCGAACGCAGTGACCGTGGCGAGCGCAGCCGCAGCAGCCGCGACGGCGCAGCCCCGTCGGGACGCCGCGAGAAGGTCGATCCCTGGTTCCTCAAGCCCTATGAGCCCAGCGCCACCGAGACCGTCTCCACCAAGCCGGAACTGCCCAAGAACAACCGTCCCAAGCCCAAGGTCGCGGCCTTGCTGGGTGGCATGCCCAAGCGCTGATCCGGCAAGCGCTGATCCGTTTTCTCAGCGCGGACCGAAACGCGCTCGCCAGCCGGTGAGCGCCAATGTCCAGAATCCTTCCCTGTCGCGGGCCGCGCCCGTGTCCAGTCCAAGAAAGGCCGCCGCCTGCTGCAAGGCTTGCAGCGGCTGGCCCAGGTCCAGTGCCTGGGCGCCGTTCTGCTTGGAAAACTTTTCCCCCGACGCATTCATCAACAGCGGCACGTGCAGATAGCGCGGCGTCGCATAGCCCAACAGCCCCTGCAGGTAGATCTGCCGCGCCGTCGAGTCCAGCAGGTCGGCCCCGCGCACGATGTCGGTGACGCCCTGTTCGGCATCATCCACCACCACCGCCAGCTGATAGGCCCAGAAGCCATCGGCCCGCTGCAGCACGAAATCCCCGGCTTCCGAGGCCAGATGCTGCGCCTGCGGACCCAGCCAGCGGTCCGTGAATTGCACCAGTTCGCCCGGCTGGCCGGCATCAGGTACGCGCAGCCGCAGCGTGCGTGGCATCTTGCCGGGGGCCAGTCCGTGGCGGCAGGTGCCGGGATAGAGCGCAGCACCATCGCTGGCCGTGCCGACCCTGGAATCGGCGATTTCCTTGCGGCTGCAGCCGCAGGGGTAGGCCAGTGCGCCCAGATGCTCGCGTGCAAGCTGGTAGCGTGCCTTGCGCTGGCTCTGCACCAGAATCGGTCCGTCAGAGTGCATATCCAGTGCCGCCAAGGTGGCGATGATGTCGTCTGCTGCCCCGGGCACGGTGCGGGTCTCGTCGATGTCTTCGATGCGGAGTAGCCAGCGGCCATGGTGCACGCGGGCATCCAGATAGCTGGCCAGTGCCGCCACCAGCGAGCCCGCATGCAGCGGACCGGAAGGCGAGGGCGCGAAGCGGCCTACATAAGCTTTGCCGCTCATGCCGGATCCCGCATGGGTATCGGTCCGATCAGCGATTGCCGCACGTGCGGCTGTGCCAGGTGCTGAATGAACCATTTCAGTGACTTGCCCTGCTCGGCCTTGGGCCAGGCCACCATGAAATTGTCGTTGGGTTTGGCGGCCAGCGTCTGTTTTTCCACCAGCGCACCGGTGGCGAGATAGGGCTCGGCCCAGATGCGCGGCAGATGGCCGCAACCGAGGCCTGCCAGCTGGGCTTGCAACTTGTCGGCCACGGTGGCCACTGTCAGCGTTTCCTGGCCGGACAGCAGCCCCATGGTCAGTGTGGGCAGGGACTGGCTGTTGTCGCCCACGGCAATGGCCCGGTGGCTGCGCACCAGCTCTGCCGACAGCGGTTCGGTTGCCGAGGCCAGCGGGTGCGTCGGGGCCACTGCAAAGACCCAGTCCACCGCCCCC
Organism: Herbaspirillum huttiense; assembly: GCF_004367745.1. Taxonomy (GTDB): domain Bacteria; phylum Pseudomonadota; class Gammaproteobacteria; order Burkholderiales; family Burkholderiaceae_D; genus Herbaspirillum; species Herbaspirillum huttiense. Next base: position 4,071,967 of record NZ_CP037993.1, on the reverse strand, counting down.
AGCTCCTGCATCTGGAAGCGCCCGCTGGTGCGCACCACTTCCGGCCCGTCCAGGGTCACCCCGATGACCAGGTTGGCGCGGCCCTCGATAAGCTTTTCCCAGGCCCCGGTCAGTACACCGGGCGTGAAGCGCAGGCGGGTGCCGGACTCTTCGCGGTCAAAGGCTTCGATCACCGGCAGCATCTTGTCGAAAGGAATCAGGCTGTTGAGCACGATGTGCAGTTCCGTTTCGCGTCCGGTGGCGGTGCGCTTGACGCGCTGCTCCAGGTCGCTGGCGGCCAGCAGCAGATGACGGCCTTCCTGCAACAATTGCAGGCCCGCCGGTGTCAACTGGGCCCGGTGACCGCGGCGGTCGAAGAGCAGCACATCCAGGTCATCCTCCAGCTTGCGCACGCTGTAGGTCAGGGCCGAGGGCACCCGGTCCAGGGCCACGGCAGCCGCGGCAAAACTGCCCTTGCGGTCGATCATGTCAAGGATCAGCAGGGATTCCAGGGTCAGGTTCACGTCTTGCTCCGCTTGTTTAAATTTTTTGAACGAACACTACGGATTTTAGACCTTATCTGCATAAAAGTTAGCCACTATAGTGACGCCATCGACAAACATTTTGACCAAATCAATTCCGGTTTGGTCCCACTCAAGAAAGAGGTGTTGACATGATGGAACTTCGCAAAGCGAACGATCGTGGCCACGCCAACCACGGTTGGCTGGATTCGTATCACAGCTTTTCCTTCGCGGACTACTATGATCCCAAGCACATGGGCTTCGGTCCGCTGCGGGTGATCAACGAAGACCGCGTGGCCGCAGGCCAGGGCTTTGGTACCCATGGCCACCGTGACATGGAGATCATTTCCTATGTGCTCGAAGGTGAACTTGCGCACAAGGACAGCATGGGCAATGGCAGCGTGATCCGTCCCGGTGATGTGCAGCGCATGAGTGCCGGCACTGGCGTGCGCCACTCGGAGTACAACCACTCCCAGGATGGCACGACGCACTTCCTGCAGATCTGGATCATGCCGGACCGCGCCGGCGCCGAGCCGGGCTATCAGGAAGCGCACTTTTCAGCCGCCGACAAGGACGGCAAGCTGCGCCTGGTGGCTTCGCGTGATGGCCGTGAAGGTTCGGTCAGCATGAACCAGGATGCCCAGCTCTACGCCGGTCTGTTCGACGGCGCACAAGCGGCCGAGTACACCTTGCCGCAGGGCCGCCTGGGCTATGTGCACGTGGCCCGTGGCAAGATCAGCGTCAATGGCCAGGCCCTGCAGGCGGGCGATGCCGTCAAGCTCAGTGCGGTCGACCGCATCGAGATCAGCGGCGGCGAGAAGGCTGAAGTCCTGTTGTTCGACCTGCCGCGCTGAGTTTTGCTGCGGCGGCATGCAGTAATGCAGTAAGCAGTTTGCAGTAGCAACCCGCCGGTACCGATCACACCGGCGGTTTTCCCCGCGTCACTTCACTCTCTAGAGAAGGAATTTCGTCATGACCAAAGTTGCCATCGTTTACCACTCCGGCTACGGCCACACCAAGAAACAGGCCGAAGCCGTGCAGGCTGGCGCGGCCGGCGTTGCCGGTGCCGATGTCGAGCTGATCGCCATCAGCGCTGAAGGCACCATTACCGATGAACAATGGGCCAGCCTGGACGCGGCCGACGCCATCATCTTCGGTTCGCCGACCTACATGGGTACCGTGTCCTGGCAGTTCAAGAAGTTCGCCGACGCCTCCTCCAAGCCCTGGTTCAGCCAGAAATGGAAGGACAAGGTCGGTGCCGCCTTCACCAACTCGGCCACCATGAACGGCGACAAGCTCTCGACCCTGCACTACCTGTTCACGCTGGGCATGCAGCACAGCATGATCTGGGTCGGTACCGGCCTGATGCCTTCCAACAGCAAGGCGGCCCAGCGCAATGACATCAACTTCGTCGGTTCCTTCTCGGGCCTGATGGCGCAAAGCCCGTCGGACTCCTCGCCGGAAGAAGGCCCGCTGCCGGGCGACCTGGAAACGGCCAAGCTGTTCGGTGCGCGCGTGGTTGAAACGGCTGCCAAGTTCAAGAAATAATCTTCATCTCATCGACGCAAGTCGTGAAGATGTAAAAAAGCCGACCTCGCAAGGGGTCGGCTTTTTCGTTGCCAGAGCGCGCTGCAATCAGGCTGCTGCAGAGCTGGCTTCCTGCGCCGCCCGCTGTTTGGGCGCGCAGTGCGGACAGGACTTGCCCGGCACGTAATCCGGCGAGAGCTGTTCACGCGGGGTGACCACGGCGCGGCAGGCGAAGCATTGGGCGGTCTGGGTTTCCTTCAACTCCGGGCTCAGGGCGGTGCGATAGTCGAAGACGAAGCAGTCGCCGTTGTAATGGGCACCGCCGACATCCTCGAAATACTTCAGGATGCCGCCTTCGAGCTGGTAGACATGGTCATAGCCGATGTTCTGCATATGAATCGCGGCCTTTTCGCAACGAATGCCGCCGGTGCAGAAGGTGACCACCGTCTTGCCTTCAAAATCGGCCTTGTGCTCCTCGATCACCTGCGGGAATTCCGTGAACTTGCTGATGCGATAGTCCACCGTGTTGTCAAACGTACCCACATCGACCTCGAAGCCATTGCGGGTATCCACCATCACCACCGGACGGCCTTCGTCGTCATGGCCCTGGTCCAGCCAGCGCTTGAGTTCCTTCGGCTCCACGAAAGGCGCACGGCCCAGCTCCGGCTTGATCAGCGGATGCTTCATGGTGATGATCTCGGCCTTCAGTTTCACCAGCATGCGGGTGAAGGGTTGCTTCTCGGAATAGCTCTCCTTGACCGTGAGATCGGCAAAGCGCGCATCGGCGCGCAGCCAGGCCAGGAAGGCGTCGATTTCATGGCGCAGGCCGGCCAGGAAGAGGTTGATGCCTTCCGGGCTCAGGATCACGGTGCCACGAAGATTGTTCTTCTGGCAAATTTCGAGAAAGGCCGGACGCTTTTCAGCGGTGTCATCGAAGCTGATGAACTTGTAGGCGGCGATGTTGACGTAGGGGGTCTGCGGGGACTGCATGATGGCGTACTCAACTGTAAGTCTTTGAATCGTCAGCATTATAACCGTGCACCCCGGCTCGCCGCAGTTATTTGGCCGGAGCCTGCGGCTTCTCTGATGCAGATCAATGCGCGCCGGGAGGATCTGGCAGAAAGGGCAGGTGTAAAGTCTTCATATTTCTCACAAATCGGGAGCAATCGGAATCGGTCAGGCTCACAAGCTCCGGTAAAATGGCTACCCTATGACTACCCCGCAATTTGTACACCTCCGTATGCACTCGGAGTACTCCATCGTGGATGGCCTGGTGCGTATCGACGACATCGTCAAGGCTGCCGCCAAGGATGGACAGGCCGCCCTGGCGGTGACCGACCTCGCCAACCTGTTCTGCATGGTGCGTTTCTACAAGGAAGCGCGCGGCAAGGGCGTCAAGCCCATCGCCGGCTGCGACCTCTGGATCACCAACGACGCCGACCGCGAAAAACCCTTCCGCCTGCTGGTTTTGATCAAAAGCCGTCATGGCTACCTGCAGTTATGTGAAGTCTTGTCCCAGGCCTGGCTTACCAACCAGTACAAGGGCCGTGCTGAAGTCCGCATGGAATGGCTGGACGCGCTGCGCCACCAGGAAGGCGGCAATGGATTGATCGCCCTGTCGGGTGCCGCCATGGGCGACATCGGCCAGGCCATCGACAATGGCAACCTGGCCCAGGCCGAAGCCTGCGCGCGCCGCTGGGCCGAGATCTTCCCCGGTGCCTTCTACCTGGAACTGCAACGCGCCGGCCAGGCCAACATGGAACTGCAGGTGCGCCAGAGCGTGGCCCTGGGCGCCAAGCTGGGCTTGCCGTGCGTGGCTACGCATCCGATCCAGTTCCAGAGCCCTGAAGAATTCATCGCGCACGAAGCCCGCACCTGCATCGCCGAAGGCGAGATCATGGCCAATGCGCGCCGCGTGCGCCGCTTCAACGAGCAGCAATATTTCAAGTCGCAGGCCGAGATGGCCGAGCTGTTCGCCGACCTGCCCGGTGCGATTGCCAATACCGTGGAAATCGCCAAACGCTGCAACCTGGTGCTGCAGCTGGGCAAGCCGCAACTGCCGGATTTCCCTACGCCGGACGGCATGACCATCGACGACTTCCTGGTGGCCCAGACCAAGGCCGGGCTGGAAGTCCGCCTGAAGGAACTGTTCCCCAACGAAGCCGAACGCGAGAAGCAGCGCCCCCGCTATGAAGCGCGCCTGGAGTTCGAGAACAACACCATCATCAAGATGAAGTTCCCGGGCTACTTCCTGATCGTGGCGGACTTCATCCAGTGGGCCAAGAACAATGGCGTGCCGGTCGGCCCCGGCCGGGGTTCCGGTGCCGGCTCGCTGGTGGCTTACTGCCTGTTGATTACCGATCTGGACCCGCTGCGCTATAACCTGCTGTTCGAACGTTTCCTGAACCCCGAACGCGTCTCGATGCCCGACTTCGACATCGACTTCTGCCAGGAAGGCCGCGACCGCGTCATCCAGTATGTGAAGGATCGTTACGGCAAGGAGGCGGTCTCGCAGATTGCCACCTTCGGTACCATGGCCGCCAAGGGCGCGGTGCGCGACGTGGGCCGCGTACTCGATCTGGGCTACAACTTCTGTGACGGCATTTCCAAGCTGATTCCCTTCAAGCCGGGCAAGCTGGTCACGCTGGCCGATGCCATCGAGGAAGAGCCGCTTCTGAAGGAGCGCCTGGAGAACGAGGAAGAGGTCAAGCAGCTGATGGGCCTGGCCCAGCAGGTCGAAGGCATCGCCCGCAACATCGGCATGCACGCCGGTGGCGTGCTGATCGCCCCCGGCAAGCTGACCGATTTCTGCCCGCTCTACACCCAGGGTGGCGACTCCGGCGTGGTCTCGCAATACGACAAGGACGACGTGGAAGCCGTCGGCCTGGTGAAGTTCGACTTTCTGGGCCTGACCACGCTGACCATCCTCGACCGTGCAGTGCGCTACATCCGCATGCTCGATCCGGCCATGGCCGATTTCGACCTGGCCAAGCTGCCGCTGGACGACCGGCCCTCCTACGAACTGCTGACCAAGGCCAAGACGGTCGCCGTGTTCCAGCTGGAAAGCCGCGGCATGCAAGGCATGTTGAAGGATGCGCGTCCCGACCGCTTCGAGGACATCATCGCCCTGGTGGCGCTGTACCGTCCGGGCCCGATGGACCTGATCCCCGACTTCTGCAAGCGCAAGCACGGCGAAGCGTTCGACTATCCTGACCCGCGTACCGAGGGCATCCTCTCCGAGACCTACGGCATCATGGTCTATCAGGAGCAGGTGATGCAGATGGCGCAGGTGATCGGCGGCTACTCGCTGGGCGGCGCCGACTTGCTGCGCCGGGCGATGGGCAAGAAGAAGGCCGAGGAGATGGCCAAGCACCGTGAACTGTTCCGCGAAGGCGCGGCCAAGAACGGGCTGGACCAGGCCAAGGCCGATGAAATCTTCGACTTGATGGAAAAGTTCGCCGGCTACGGCTTCAACAAGTCGCACGCCGCCGCCTATGCGCTGCTGTCCTATTACACCGCCTACCTGAAGGCGCATCACCCCGCCGCATTCATGGCCGCCAACTTGTCGCTGGCCATGGAAGACACGGACAAGGTCAAGATCCTGATCGAAGACTCGATCGACATCTGCAAGCTGGCCATCCTGCCGCCGGACATCAACAAGTCCGACTACCGCTTCATGCCGGTGGGTGAGCCGGGCAAGAAGGCTACTCAGATCCGCTATGGCCTGGGCGCCGTCAAGGGCGCCGGGCAGAACGCCATCGAAGCCATCCTGGAGGCGCGCAAGAACGGTCCTTTCAAGGACCTGTTCGACTTCGCCAAGCGGGTGGACAAGAAGCAGATCAACCGCCGCACCATCGATTCGCTGATCCGCGCCGGCGCCTTCGACTGCTTCAAGGTCGATCGTGCCATCCTGCAGGCCTCGGTCAACCTGGCCTGGGAAAGCGCCGAGCAGGCCGAGAAATCGGCCAACCAGGTCAGCCTCTTCGGTGGCGACGACAGCGACCTGGAAGCGCCGCTGGAATATGTGCAGGTGCCTGCCTGGAGCGACAAGCAGCGCCTGACGGAAGAGAAGGGCGCCTTGGGCTTCTATCTCTCCGGCCACCTGTTCTCGGCTTACGAAAAGGAAGTGCGCCGCTTCGTGCGCACCAAGATCGCCAGCCTCGAACCCTCGTGGGAACCGCGCAGCCTGGCCGGCATCATCACCGGCGTGCGGGTGCAGATGACCCAGCGCGGCAAGCTGGTGATCTGCACGCTGGACGACGGCACGGGCGTGATCGAGGCAACGATCTACAACGAATTGTTCGAGCCCTTCAAGCACCTCATCAAGGAAGATGAATTGCTGGTGGTCTCGGGCAAGGTGTCGGAAGACCGTTTCAACGGCGGCCTGCGGGTGGCTGCCGACAAGGTCATGGACCTGGGCGCGGCGCGTATCCAGTACGGGGTGCGCATGGTGGTGTCGATCAACAAGGCGGTTGACCCCAACCACCTGCGCGACACCCTGGCCGCGCATCGCCAGGAGCAGGGCCTGCCCTTCGTGATGAAATACCGCCAGTCCGATGCCGCCTGCGAAGTGGTGCTGGGCGATGCCTGGCGCGTCAATCCCAGCGACAGCCTGCAGTCGACGCTGGTGGCTTCGTTTGGCAAGGAAGCGGTGGTGGTCGAGTATTGACGGCCGGACGATTTGAACCATCCGCGCCGGGGGGCGCGGGGTATAACAACAAGGTAGCAACGATGACACTTCACACGATTCCCACCGTAGTCATTTCCCTCGTGGAGAGCCAGGACCGGCGGCGTTACATTGCCGACCAGTTCGCTTCGGTTGGACTGAATTTTCGGTTTTTCGATGCCGAGCGCTTCACGCAGCATCCATCCTCCTATGACGCTGCGACGCGCTGGAAGGTGCATGGAAACCATATGAATCTCTCGGAAATCGGCTGTTACGACAGTCATTATCGTATCTGGCAGGAACTGGTCCAATCGGGCCAAGAGATGTGGTGCATTCTGGAAGATGATGTCGAGCTTGGCACGGGCTTTGCGGAAACACTGCAGGCGATCGCGGCGACATCCTTCCCGTTCGGTATCATGCGGCTGTGCGATGCGGGTGGCGAAGATTCGTGGCAAGTGGCTGTTCTGGAAAATGGCAGCATCGTGAAAGATCATCGCAAGCAGCCGTTTGGCACGCAGGGCTATGTCATTCATCGCGATGCTGCCAAGGTGCTGGTGGAGAAAGCGCGCAACATCGTCTATGCAGTGGACGACCTGCTCAATCGTACGTGGGAACATCGAGTGCGCATTTTTTCGGTGACTCCGTCCGTGCTGCTGCATCGTAATGACCTGATGGGAACGACGATTGGCCGCGAGAAAGCCAAGCGAACGCTATGGCAGAAGCTCAAGCGAGAGTTCTACATGGCGCGCGACAGTTGGAATCGTCGCCTGCATGCCTGGATGCGTCGCCGCGCACAGCCCCGGAGCTGACGCCACTTTCGGCCTCAGGCCGTGGTGGACGTGCAGGCCTGAAGTCCTCCTCCGACGGCATTTTTCTTATATTGGATTTGGTTTCGCATGAAGGTTTCACCCTACATCAAACGGCTGATCGAGTATCACCGCCCCTATCAGAATCGCCTCATCCTGGCGTTCCTTGGCATGCTCGTCACCGCTACCACGGAGCCGGTCGTCGCCTATATCTTCAAGATTCTGCTTGATCATGGCTTCGTCGAAAATCCGACCTTCCCGCTGTGGCTGGTCCCGGTTGCCGTCATTGGTGCCTTCGTGGCCCGCGGGGCATCGACCTTCCTGACCACCTACATGATGAGCTGGGTCTCGACCCGCGTACTCAACGAGTTGCGGCAAACCATGTTTGATCGCATCTTGCATGTAGGGATCGATTTCACGTCGGTGAAATCTACCGGCAGCACGATCAATTCGATCATGTTCGAGGTGCAGCAGATCATCGACATGGTGACCAAGATCTTCATCTCCATGATTCGTTGCACGCTGACCATCGCTGGCCTGCTTGCATACATGCTCTATATCAGCTGGTCACTGACGATCATCGCTCTGGTGCTCATGCCGCTGATGACTTTCCTGGTGCGCCTGACCGGCAAACGCCTCAAGCGTCTGAACAAGGATTCCCTCACGGTCAATGCCGAGCTCACACAGGTGATTGAGGAAACTACGCGTGCCCAGCAAGTGGTCAAGATCTTCGGCGGTCAAGCTTACGAGCGGCACCGGTTCCACGAGCGTGCTGAAAAGCTCCGTCGATACAGCATGCGCATGGTGAGCGTATTCGCCGCGACGGTTCCGCTGACCCAGATCATGACGGCCTGCGCGATGTCGGTGATGATCATGCTCGCTCTGATTCAGGCCAGCCACAATCAGATTACCGTGGGCGGCTTCATTTCATTCTTTACTGCCATGATTGCCTTGCTGGCCCCGCTGAAGCAACTGGCCGAGGTCAATGGTCCGCTGCAGCGTGGCATGGCGGCGGCCGAGGCGGTTTTTGCACTCATCGACAGTCCGGTAGAACGTACTACCGGCCGCGAACTGTCAGCACGCGCCGAGGGCAATCTGCGCTTTGAGAAGGTGGGATTCCGCTACCGCGAACAGGAGCGTGCCGCGCTCACTGATATAGACCTTGACATCGCTGCTGGACAGACGGTGGCCTTCGTGGGGATGTCCGGCGGTGGCAAGACGACGCTGGTGAACCTGATCCCCGGCTTTTATTCGGTGAGCTCGGGTCGCATCCTGCTGGATGGCGTTTGCCTGGAGGATATTTCCCTTCCCAGCCTGCGCAGGCAAATTGCGATGGTCAGCCAGCACGTGGTCCTGTTCGATGACACCGTGGTCGCCAATATCGCCTACGGCGACGCCAGCCCGGACCTGGAGCGGGTACAGGCAGCCATCAAGGCGGCTTATCTGGATGACGTAGTAGCTGGTCTGCCGCAGGGCGTGGACACGCCGCTGGGCGATAACGGCAACCGTCTTTCGGGTGGCCAGCGCCAGCGCATGGCCATTGCCCGGGCGATCTACAAGAATGCTCCGATCCTGATTCTGGACGAGGCTACATCGGCCTTGGATACCGAGTCCGAGCGCGCCGTCCAGGCGGCACTTGATCAGTTGATGAAGAACCGTACCACCCTCGTGATCGCGCATCGGCTCTCGACCATCGAACGGGCGGATCGCATCGTGGTGCTCTCCGAAGGCCGCATCGTCGAAGTCGGTAGCCACCAGGCGCTGCTGGAGCGGCAGGGGGCGTATGCCAATCTCTATCGCATGCAATTCGCGGGGGAGGGAAAATGAGCGTCTCTTCCGTATTGACCTGGCACCGCGCCACATTGTCCGCAGCCAATCACCACCATTCATTTTTCTTCGTTTCGAGGGTGGCAATCATGCCTTGCCTGAGGACCTGACATGCCATTGATCCCCCAGGAAAAGCTGGCCAAGACCGACAAGATTCTCTTCATCGCCCATCTGGCCATCGGCGACTTCACATACCTGCAGAACGGGTTCAAGGCCTTTGCCGAGACCTACCCCCATCTGCGCATCCATCTCTGGATCGACGAGGTGCGCCGTACCGACGACAGCAGCAAGTGGGGCTACCTGAAAAACTACGCGCTCTACGACTGGGCCGAGAGCTGTCCCTTCTTTGAAAAAGTCTATCGTCGCACTTACAGTCCGGCCTTGCTGGCCGAATCGATCGCCGAAGCGCAAGCGGAGGCCTATCCCGTCGTGGTCTCGCTGGCTACCTTGCGTCCTCCCCAATACGCGCGTCTGGCGCGGGAGTGCGGTCCGCAGGCCTGGGTCGTGGGCATGCGCCGCAAGGCTCGCTGGTACGTGCCGTCGGACTTCGCTGCCTATCGCAAACTGGATGCCAGCTTTACGCCGTTCCAGACGTTCCCCGGTTACCACATTACCGACGAATACGCCGATTGGTTCCGGCAACTCGCCAACGTTTCCATGGACGCAGGCCAGCGCTTTCCTTACATCGACATTCCCCTGCAATGGCAGCAGCAGGTGCGCCAGCAACTTGCCGAGTGGGGCATTCCCGCTAGCGAGGGCGGCACGCCTCTGGTGTTCATCAATCCGTTTGCCAAGACGCGCAAGCGGTGCTGGCCAGTCACCCGAGTGGCTGACCTGATCGAGATGCTGCAGGCACAAGGGAAGTGGCAACATGCGAATTTCATCATCAACGCCACGCCGCAGGAGATCGAAGAGGCCAAGCGGGAGATCGCCGAGCGTCTGCCCGCACGCACCTTCTGGTTCAGTGCCGACCAGAACTTCTATCAGTTGCCGGCGCTGCTGCAATGCTGCGATCTGGTGGTGTCTGTCGAAACCGCCGTCATGCACCTGGCCAATGCCGTCCACGTTCCAGTGGTGGCGCTGATGCGCCGCAAGAATCCCGAGTGGGCACCATTCGACAAGGCCAATAGCCGGGTCGTTATGGCGGCCCGGCGCGGGGACTGGGTGGATGCCATACCTGCCGAGCGGGTACGCCTGGTGATGGAGGCGCTGTGATGTCTGATATGCATGAACCCGCTTTGCAGAGCGCTACCGCAGGAGGTGATGATTCCTTCCACATCGTGTTCTGCGTCGACGATCGCTATTTTCGTTGCATGGGCGCGACCATTGCTTCCATCCTCGAGCATAATCCGCAGCGTCCTTTCACCTTCCACGTGTTGGTCACGCAGGTGTCTGACGACAATCGCCGCCTCTTCGAGTCACTGACACTAAGGCCCGGAGTGCGCTGCCACGTCCATCTGCTGGATGCGGGGCTGTTCGACCGTTTCGAGCAATACACGCGTTCGTCCTACTATTCATCCGCCATTTTTGCGCGGCTGGTCATCCCCGACCTGCTCAAGTCTTTCACTGACCGCGTGCTGTACCTGGATGCCGATATCCTCTGTGTAGGCAGCATCGATGCGCTGATTTCTCTGGATCTTGATAACGATATCGTGGCCGTGGTTCCGGACGCGATCGCGACCACACAGCGCCGGGTAGCAGCCTTGGAGCTCAAGCATGACCGCTATTTCAATTCCGGCATGCTGTACATCAACATCCCCCGCTGGCTGGAAGCTGGAATCAGCCAGCAGACCATCGAAGCCATCCTGCAGCAGGGAGAACGCTTCCGCTTCCCCGACCAGGATGCGCTCAATGTGGTACTGGACGGCAGAGCACGCTACATCGACATCCGCTGGAATTATCTCTATGGGTTGGTCGGAGATCTGGAAGGCAATCGCCCGGCGCTCGACATTGCGCCGGGGGCCGCGACTTTCATTCACTTCGCCGGCTCGGTCAAGCCGTGGGGCGCGTGGTGTGAACACGATGCGGTCAAGCTGTTCGAACACTACCACCAGCAGTCGGCATGGGCTGCCATGCCGTTGGATTCGGCACCACAGAATTACAAGGAGGCGCGCATGCATTCCCGTTTCCTGTGGGCAGGCGGCAAGCGGATGGAAAGCTTGTGCTGGTATTTGCGCTATCTGCGCATGCGGCGCAAGCGCTGACCTGCGGTCCTCACTGTCAGGGTGCCGCGTGCTCCTGATTCCTCATGATTTGATGTCGATACCATGGTCCAACAACTGATTTCACCCGAACTGCTGAATAAGTCCGACAAGATCCTGTTCATTGCGCACTTGGCGCTGGGGGATTTTACTTATATGCAGAATTGTTTCCGGGCCTTCCAACGTGCCTATCCGCACATCCGCATGCACCTGTGGGTGGACGAGGTGCGCCGTACCCCTGATGCGTCGAAATGGCCCCATCTGAAGAAATATTCCCTGTACGACTGGGTTCGCGCCACAGACCTGTTTGACCGCATCTACGACCAAACCTACAGCCCGCAGCTCTATCAGCAATCGATCCTTCAGGCGCAGGCCGAGAACTATCCTATCGTCGTGTCTTTCGCCGTGTTGGTACGGCATCTTTACGCCGAACTAGCGCGCAAGATCAGTCCCCACGGATTTGTCGTAGCGCAGAAGAAGCGCGTGCGCCTGCTCGATATTCGCAAGCACCTCGCCTACCGCAAGCTGGACGCGTTCATTCCTGCTTACAAGTCCTCGGAATTGCAGGGGGAACATATCAGTGCGCTGTATGCATCCTGGTTCGAGCAGCTATTCGGCATCACGACAACGCCTGAGGAGCGCTTTCCCTTCGTGGCGATCCCGTCGCAATGGCAGCAGCGTGCGCGTGAGGATCTGTCGGCCCAGGGCGTGCCACCCCAGGCACGGCTGGCGTTTCTCAACGCGTTCTCCAAATCCGAGGAGCGTAGCTGGCCGCTGGAACGCATGTTGGAGCTGGCTCAGCGGATGCAGCAGTTGCCTGCTTGGCGCGACGCTTGGTTCGTGCTCAACGTCGTTCCTGAGCGCCTGGAGCAGGCGCGTGCGCTGCTTTCCCAGTCGGATGTTCGCAACGTCACACTCTTCAGCGCCGAGGAAAATTTCTTCCAGTTACCGGCCTTGCTGGCGTTATGTCAGCTCATCATTTCGGTGGAGACGGCCGTCATGCATCTGGCCAACGCCGTGCATGTCCCGGTCATCGCGCTGATGCGCCAGACCAGTCCGGAATGGGTCCCGATCGATACGGCCAATAGCACCATCATCAGCGTCAAGAGCCGCAAGGGGTGGATCACCGAGATCGGTGTGGAAGAAGTGCTGGCCCGTGTAAAAGCCATCGAGAGCACTGCTGCCTGAAGGCATCAGACCTTATTGGCGGCTCAGGTTCAACGGACGCTGAAGCGTCCGTGATGGAGCAGGTGGTAAATTTTGAGCCAAAGCGGGTGCAGGGGCATGTTCCAGCCTCGGTGGCCGTGGTGGCCGAATGCGTCTTCCAGCCGCCCCTCGCAGCTGAAGCGGGCGGCCAGTTCTACCGGCGCGAAGCGGAAACCGGCCCGTTCCAGCGAAGGGCGCAGGTACTGGCAGATCACTACGTCTTCATTGTCATTCACCTCGACGCTGGGGTCCTCTGCAAGGAACTGCTGCAGTCTCCGGCTGCGAAGTGAAAAACCGCCGTTACCGACCCGATGCTCACGATGCGCTTCACTGCGGGTCAAGTGTGCCGGCCAGGGGGCTCCCACGTAATCATAGGCGAGGAACTCTGGGTCCCACATCCGGTACTTCCAAACGAATCCGTCCCATTGCGCCACCAGGACATGTTCGGTATCGATATATCGATGCAGGTCCTTGACGACAAAACGCGAGTATTCGTCAATGGATCGCAGGGGAGCAATCTGCACGACATCGGGATCATCCGATGTGAAATGCGTCAGCAGCTTGGCCGCTCCGAATTCGCAGTAGAAGCGGCAATGATCGAAGGCGCGTCTGGCTCGCTCGTAATTCACGCAATCGATGACCACCAGCGTCACCTGCGGCAGAGGTACACGATTTACCTTGCCGAACAGCGGAAAACCGAATCTGAATTGTTTGTTGCGCAGCTTTTGCTGGAGCCAGGTGGAGAAGGACATGCTTTTCAGGAAGGTGGGAAATGGACTGCAATCATTGCGGCTGCTGAGTCAGATGCTCTTGCCTGCGGTAGCAATGAGCAAAGAGAATGGCCATGAAGATGCCATAGAAATTGTCGCTGGCTCCCCACATGAAGGTTACATCCGTCAGGCCGAAGATGAAGAATCCAACCGCCGTCATCAGGCCCATGCTGGCCACCGCACGGATCTCTGCATCAGAGTGGCTGATCTTGCGGGCAAAGTAGATCCCCGGCACCAGATAAAGCGCCAGCAAACCGGCCAGCCCGAAACTGCCCAGTGTCGCCATGTTGTAGAAGATTTCGTTGTGCGAATGGATCTGGCGTGCGATGACGGGAGAGATCTTGCCTTCCCGTCCAAGTCCATCGAGCGTCGCACGGAAGTTTTCACGGCCGATACCGATGACAGGATGCTCGGTGAACAGCGCAAAGGACATCTTCCAGAGCCCCAGCCGCGTTCCTACCGAGGTATCCGAGCCCGCGTCCTTGGAATAGGTGGTGATGTCTTCCTGAGCTGCTTCGATACGATGCTGTACTTGCGGGTTAAGCGCGAACAGGCCGATCACAACAGTGACTGCTGCTAGCGCCAGCAGGATCTGTTTGCGCCGATTGAGGTGATCGAAGAGGATCGCCGAGGCAATCGCGGCCAAGAATGGAATGGCCAGCCACGTGCCGCGCGTGCCCGAGATGTAGGCCGAATAGAGAGTGCACAAGAACGAAAAGATCTTGAGCAGGTTGATCAGGCGCAACTGATTGCCCTGGCCCGGCGTATAACGGATCGACACCAGAGTGAAGAAGCCCATCAGCAGTGTCATGTCTGCGAATTCAATGATCGGCATGAAGTCGACGTACTCGGCACGCGTCGTTCCGCCATCGGTGATGATGTACATCTTCACCGTGCATAACAATGCTGCCAGCACGTAACTCCATTGCAGCCAGTTCAGCATTCGCGCGCTGCATAGCAGGCAGGCCCAGGCCAGCACAGCGAACAGAGCCATGCGGGAGGGATAGTCGAAGGTGCGCGCGGCGAAATTCCCCGAAACGAGCTGGTTGATCAGGATTGCCAGCAGCATGCCCGCCATCGCCAGATGCAGTGACCAATAACGTCTCACGAAGGCACTGAACGGCAAATCTCCTTGCTGGCTGCGCAAGGCCAGGGACACCAAACCGGCCAAAAGCAGAGCATAGAAGCCGAGGTTGCCCGACTTGCGACCGATGAGCAGCAGGCTTGACGTGGAAAACAGGACGACAAAGACGATCCAGCGGAGCGACGCGGTGTGATTCTTCATGATTGACGAGACGTATTGTTATATGTGGCAAGATCATTCGATGGACTTGGCGCAAACTTGTTCGCGCCCCCCCTCCAGCGACATCGATCCTTTTTTATCGGCTTATTGGGTTTGCCAAGTTATCGTCGGCCTTGGCAAACCCGCATATTGTTATTACGGTCGGTTCATTTCCGTCTTGATGCTACACGGTGTAAATCCTGAGTTTACACCGGCTACGCTAGCGATATTGACTTCAATTTACATCAGAATGATGTCGTACTGCTCCTGCTGATAATCGCTCTGCACCTGCAGCGACACCGGCTTGCCGATGAAATCCCCGAGCATGGCCAGGTGTTGCGATTCCTCTTCCAGGAACATGTCCACCACCACCTGCGACGCCAGGATGCGGAATTCGCGCGGATTGAACTGCTTGGCCTCGCGCATGACCTCGCGCAGGATCTCGTAGCACACCGTGCGCGGCGTCTTGACCTGGCCGCGCCCCTTGCAGGCCGGGCAGGTCTCGCAGAGGATGTGGGCCAGCGATTCGCGGGTACGCTTGCGGGTCATCTCCACCAGCCCCAGCGTGGAGAAGCCCGAGACCGAGATCTTGGTGCGGTCGCGCTGCAGCGCCTTGCCCAGCTCGGCCAGCACGGCGTGGCGGTGCTCCGTGCTCTCCATGTCGATGAAGTCGAGGATGATGATGCCGCCCAGGTTGCGCAGCCGCAGCTGGCGTGCAATGGCGTGCGCCGCTTCCAGGTTGGTCTTGAAGATGGTGTCGTCGAAGTTGCGGCCGTTGACGAAGCTGCCGGTGTTGACGTCGATCGTGGTCATCGCTTCGGTCTGGTCGACGATCAGGTAGCCGCCCGACTTCAGGTCCACGCGGCGGCCCAGGGCGCGCTCGATTTCCTCTTCCACGCCATACAGGTCGAACAGCGGACGCTCGCCCCGGTAGTGCATCAGCTTGGGCAGCACCGAGGGCGTATAGATGGCACCGAACTCCTGCAGCATGTGGAAGTTCTCGCGCGAATCGACCTGGATGGTGGCGGTCTGGTCCGAGACGAAGTCGCGCAGCACGCGCTGCGCCAGCGACAGGTCCTGGTGCAGCAGGGTGGGTGCCGGCTTGGTCTTGGCCTGCTTGATGATGGTGGCCCAGGTGGTGCGCAGGTATTCCACGTCCATCTGCAGGTCGCTGTCGGAAGCATCCTCGGCCATGGTGCGGATGATGAAGCCGCCTTTTTCCTCAGGTGGCAGCAGCGCCTGCACCTTGCTGCGCAAGAGCTCGCGCTCGGCTTCGTTCTCGATGCGCTGGGAGATGCCGATGTGCTTGTCCTGCGGCAGGTAGACCAGCATGCGTCCGGCAATCGAGATCTGCGTCGACAGCCGCGCCCCCTTGGTGCCGATGGGGTCCTTGATGACCTGCACCGTAATGGTCTGGCCATCGTGCAGCAGTTTCTCGATGGGAATGGCCGGTGCGTTCTGGCCGTCGTGCGGACGGGCTTCCCAGATGTCGGCCACGTGCAGGAAGGCGGCACGCTCCAGGCCGATGTCGATGAAGGCCGATTGCATGCCCGGCAGTACCCGCACCACTTTGCCCAGGTAGATGTTGCCGGCCAGGCCGCGCGAAAGGGTGCGCTCGATGTGCAGTTCCTGCACGGCGCCTTGCAGGATCAGCGCCACGCGCGTCTCCTGCGGCGTGATGTTGATGAGGATGTCTTCGCTCATAGGATGCGAACGCCCGCTTGTTGTAATAGTTGAGCCGTCTCGAAGAGCGGCAGCCCCATGATACCGGAATGGCTGCCCACGATATGGCTGATGAAGACCGAGGCCAGCCCTTGGATGCCATACGCGCCGGCCTTGTCGTAGGGTTCGACGGTATTGCAATAGGCGGCAATGGCTTCTTCGGTCAAGAGCGCAAAGCTGACGTCGGACTGCTGCACGATCTGCCAGACCTCGGTTTCCACACCGTGAGTCACACCCACGGCCACGCTGGTCAGGACCTGATGGGTGCGGCCGGAGAGCAGGGTGATCATGCGCACGGCTTCATCGTGATCGGCCGGTTTGCCCAGGATCAGGTCGTCCACCACCACGGTGGTATCGGCCGCGAGTAGCGGACGATGCGGCAGCTGGCGCAGGATCATGGTCTGCTGGGCGCTGTCGAGCTTGGCGCGGGTGACGCGGGCGACATAGTCCAGCGGGGCTTCGCCGGGCAGGACGCTCTCGTCGACTTCCTTGTCCGAGAGCATGAGTTCGAAATCGATGCCGATCTGGCGCAGCAGTTCGCGGCGGCGCGGGCTTTTCGAGGCGAGGTAGATTTTGTGGTCCGCTTGTTTCATTGAGCCAGGGATGTCAAGAGCCGGTACCGGAGGGCCGGAAGCCGGCGGTGGACGCCGTCAGGCGCGGTGATACGGATGGTTTTGCGTGATCGACCAGGCGCGATAGAGCTGCTCGGCCAGCATCACCCGCACCATGCCATGCGGCAAGGTCATGCTGGAGATGCGGATGAGCGTATCGGCTCCGGCCTTGAAGCCGGGATCGAGCCCGTCAGCCCCGCCGATGACGAAGGCCACGTCGCGTCCATCCTGCTGCCACTGCTCCAGCTGCTGGGACAACTGCACCGAAGTCCAGTCGCGTCCGCGTTCGTCCAGGGCAATCACGCGCGCGCCCTTGGGCAGCGCCGCTTCGATCTTCTCGCGCTCCTGCGCCATCACGGTTTCGGCCGTGCGGCTGCCGGAGCGTTCGACGGGTTTGATTTCCTTCAGGATGATCCGGCATTCCGGTGGCATGCGCTTGGCATACTCCTGGAAGCCGGTTTCTATCCACGCCGGCATCTTGTGGCCGACGGCCGCGATGACCAGCTGCATCAAGCCTTGCTGGTGCGCTTGGCGGCCGGCTTCTTGGCGGTCTCGCTCTTGGCCGGCGCCACGCGCACGGTCTTGCCGGTCGGGGTCTTGGGCGCAGCGGCCTTGCGGGTGGTGCCGGCCTTGGTGGTGGTGGTCTTGCTGCCGGCTGCCGTACCACGGGTGGTGGTGGTCTTGGCTGCCGTGGTCTTGGTGCCGGTAGTACGGGTGGTGCGGGTCGTGCCGGCAGCCGCGCGGGTACCGGTGGTGCTGGTGGTCGTCGCGCGCGGCTTGCGAGCCGGCTTCTTCGGTGCGTCCTCGTCGTCCAGTGCCTGGCTGGCTTCGACGGCTTCAGCCTGGGCGCGGGTGCGGCGGGTCTTGGGGGCCGGGGCTTCGTCGACGGCGGCGCGCTTGGCGGCAGCCGAAGTGCCGGTGCGCTTGGCCGCGCCCAGCTTGACTTCCTTGTCGCCCCAGATTTCTTCCAGACGGTAGTAGGTACGGATGGCCGGCTGCATGATGTGCACGATCATGTCGCCCAGATCGACCAGCACCCATTCGCCAGTGTCTTCGCCTTCGACGCTGACGACGTTGCCGCCCTTGGCCTTGACCTTGTCTCGCACCGAGGCGGCCAGCGCCTTGGTCTGGCGGTTCGAGGTGCCGGAGGCGATGGCCACGCGGTCGAACAGGGAGGTCAGGTGCGAGGTGTCATAGATGCGGATTTCTTGCGCCTTGACGTCTTCCAGAGCGTCCACGACCAGGGTTTGCAGTTTTTTGATGTCCATTATGAATTTCGGTACAGATGTTGTTGTTCGATATAGTCTAGCACCCTGCCCGGGATCAGCGAATCGGGTCGGGTGCCGCGTTGCAGCTGGGCACGGATTTCAGTCGACGAGATATCGACCGCCAGCCCGAGGGCCAGGTAGCCGTATCCGTGCGTGGTGCTGCGGATCTCTTGCGGCGCAGCGCTGCGCCGCTTGAATTCGTCGCGCACGGCCGGCGGCACGTGCGCATCGGCCAGCGCGAAGCCGGGCCGGGAGGCCGCGCACAAATGCGCGTACTCGAATAATTCCTGCCAGTGCTGCCAGGTGTCCAGGTGCTGCAACTGGTCCGCGCCCATCAGGAACACGATGGACACCTCCGGCCCCAGCTCCGCGCGCAGTGCGCGCAGGGTATCGATGGTATAGGTCGCGCTGGAGCGGCGGATTTCCTGCTCATCGATGACCACCGGTACCTGCTGCTGGCCGAATGCGCGCCTGACCATTTCCACCCGGTCCGCCGCTTCGGCCTGCAGGCCGTGCTTTTGCCACGGATTGCCGGTGGGGATGACGCGCAGCTCATCGGGCTGCAGCAATTGCACGAAATGCTCGGCCAGCAGGACATGGCCATTGTGCACCGGATCGAAGCTGCCGCCGAGCACGGCAATGCAGCGCTGCGCCGCAGGCGGCACCATTACAGCCATTCCTTGTGGACCAGGAAGTCCGAATACAGCGCCGCTTCCGGGCTACCCGGTTCCGGGTGCCAGTCATAGCGCCACTTCACCAGCGGCGGCATGGACATCAGGATGGACTCGGTGCGTCCGCCGGATTGCAGCCCGAACAGCGTGCCCCGGTCGAAGACCAGGTTGAATTCCACATAGCGCCCCCGGCGATAGGCCTGGAAGTCGCGTTCACGCTCGCCGTAAGGCATCTCCCGCCGCGCCGCCACGATGGGCAGGTAAGCGTCGAGGAAGGCATTGCCCACGCTGCGTTGCAGGGCGAAAGCCTGCTCGAAGGGCAGGGCGTTGAAGTCATCGAAGAAGATGCCGCCGACGCCGCGCGGCTCCTTGCGGTGCTTCAGGTAAAAATAGTCATCGCACCATTTCTTGAAGCGCGGATACAAGTCCTCGCCATAGGGCTGCAGCGCATCGCGGCAGGTGCGGTGGAAGTGGACTGCATCTTCCTTCACGCCGTAGTAGGGCGTGAGATCCATGCCGCCGCCGAACCACCAGACGGCTTCTTCGCCTTCCGCATGGGTGGTGAAGAAACGCACGTTCATGTGCACCGTCGGCACGTAGGGATTGCGCGGATGCAGCACCAGCGACACGCCCATCGCTTCCCACGCGCGGCCCGCCAGTTGCGGACGGTTGGCCGCGGCCGAGGGCGGCAGGTTCTTGCCCATCACGTGCGAGAAGCCGACACCGCCACGCTCGAGCAGGTTGCCTTCTTCCAGCAAGCGCGAGGTGCCGCCACCGCCTTCGGGGCGTTCCCAGGAATCCGACAGGAAAGTCTTGCCATCAGCGGCTTCCAGCGCGGCGACGATGCGCTGTTGCAGGTCCTGCAGGTAAGCCTTGACGGCAGCGGTGTTGGTGGCGGCGTTGGAATGGATGGTCACGGCGGGGCGCTCTGGTACACGGTTACTGGACGGAAATGCGTTCCAACCCGCCATTGTACCTTGACCGCCCCAGGCTGGGGCGTCAAAAGCCGGTCCGCAGCCGATGCCGGACCGGCGTTGTGGGGCAAAGGCCTCAGTTTTGCGGCGGCTGAGCCAGTGGCACGGCCACCTGGTAAGTCGCCGGCGCCGGCCAGCCTTCCTTCAGGCAGACCTCGGCGACGGCGTTCTGCACGTCGTTGTAGACCTGGCCGAAATTGGGCGTGGGCGCATGCACGCGCAGGGCGATCAGGGTGCCGGTGGCATTGAATTCCTGGATCACGATGCCCGGTGCCGGCGTCTGCAAGACGTTGGGAATGGCCTTGATGCGTTCGGAAAGCTTGGCGATGGCCTGCTGCGGATCGACGCTGTAGGCAATCTGGCAACGCAGGTCGGTACGGCGGGTGGCGTTGACGTTGTAGTTGATGATGTTTTCCGAGAACAGCTTGTTGTTGCCGATGATCACGCGCAGGTTGTTGTCGGTGGTGATGATGGTAGTCACCAGGCCAATGTCGGAGACCGTGCCGGTCTGGCCGGCGGCGGTGATGTAGTCGCCCACCTTGAAGGGACGCAGCACCACCAGGAAGATGCCGGCCGCAAAATTGGACAGCAGGCCCGACCAGGCCACCCCCAGTGCCACGCCGACCGCGCCGATCATGGCCGCAAAGGAGGTGGTCGGGATGCCGCACACTTCCAGGATGCCCATCACCAGCAGGATGCGCAGGATGACGTGCATGGCCGAGCTGGCATAGTTGATGAGCGTGGTCTCGAACTGGCGCGCGGTCAGCACGCGGCGCACGATCTTGGAGAGGGTGTTGATGAACATGCCGCCGACGATCCAGATGACGATGGCGGCAATCACCTTGAGCCCGAAAGGCACCAGGTAGAGGTTGATCAAAGTTTCAAAATTGAGCAGGTGGTCTGGCATCGATATGTCCTTTTCTTCTGGGAATGCGGGTCGTGGCGGGGGCATGCTGCCCGGAAACGCCCGCCGTGCTTAGGCTGCGGAGGCGTCATTTTGTTGCAGTGACACGGCAAGTGCCGCGCATGCCTTCCAAATGAAATCCCCCGCAACACGCACGGCGTTGCGGGGGATGGAGACGGCATGCGGCCCGGCTTAGCGCTTCAGGGCGCGCCAGCCGATGTCGCGGCGCATCTGCGAACCGGCGAAGTGGATCAGGTCGGCAGCATCATAGGCATGCTTCTGCGCGACCTTGACGCTGTCGCCCAGGCCCACCACACACAGCACACGGCCACCGTTGGTGGTCAGCTTGTCGCCGTTGAGGGTGGTACCGGCGTGGAAGGTGACGCAATCGGCGGTCTCGGCCGGGATGTCGGTGATGAGGTCACCCTTGCGCGGTTCTTCCGGATAGCCATGGGCAGCCATGACCACGCCCAGCGCGGTACGGCGGTCCCATTCCAGTTCGATCTTGTCCAGGGTGCCGGTGACCGCATGTTCGAACACGGTCAGCAGGTCCGTCTTCAGGCGTGCCATGATGGGCTGGGTTTCGGGGTCGCCCATGCGGCAGTTGAATTCCAGCGTCTTGGGGTTGCCCTCGGCGTCGATCATCAGGCCCGCATACAGGAAGCCGGAGAACGGGATGCCATCCTTGGCCATGCCCTGCACGGTCGGCACGATGATCTCGCGCATCACGCGCGCATGCAGCGCCGGGGTGACGATGGGGGCGGGCGAGTAGGCGCCCATGCCGCCGGTGTTGGGGCCCTGGTCGTGATCCTGCAGACGCTTGTGGTCCTGGCTGGTGGCCAGGGGCAGGATGTTCTTGCCGTCGACCATGACGATGAAGGAAGCTTCTTCACCCGCCAGGAATTCCTCGATCACCACGCGCGCACCAGCGTCGCCCAGCTTGTTGTCGGAGAGCATCATGTCCACGGCCGTATGCGCTTCTTCCAGCGTCATGGCGACCACCACGCCCTTGCCGGCGGCCAGGCCGTCGGCCTTGATGACGATGGGCGCGCCCTTCTTGGCGATGTAGTCGTGCGCGGCCGCCACGTCCGAGAAGGTCTGGTACTCGGCGGTCGGGATCGCATGGCGCTGCATGAAGGCCTTGGCGAAGTCCTTGGAGCTTTCCAGCTGCGCCGCTTCCCTGGTGGGGCCGAAGATCTTCAGGCCACGGGCGCGGAAGACGTTGACGATGCCGGCCGCCAGCGGGCCTTCCGGGCCGACCACGGTCAGCGCCACGTGTTCCTGCTCGACGAAGTCGGCCAGGGCCACGGGATCGGTGATGGCGATGTTCTGCAGGCGCTCGTCGAGCGCGGTGCCGCCATTGCCGGGAGCAACATAGACCGTCTGGATGCGCGGCGACTTGGCAATGGCCCAGGCCAGCGCATGTTCACGGCCACCGGAGCCAACAACTAGGATTTTCATGGGATAGGAAGATAAAAGTGGCGAATGGGGCGGAAAGGGTCGTCTTGTCCGTATCTTTATAAACCGGCTGGGTGATCGGGTGAATTATTCTTCGATCACGGCGTTGGTATAGAGCTCCTGGGTATCGTCCAGGTTCTCCAGCGCATCCAGCAGCTTCTGCATCCTGACGCCGTCCTCGCCCGCAAACACGGTCTCGGTGGAGGGCTTCATGGTGATCTCGGCGACTTCGGCCTTGAAGCCGGCGGCTTCCATGGCGGACTTCACGGCCGAGAAATCATTGGGAGCGGTCAGCACTTCGATGCCGCCTTCGTCGTCGGTGAGGACGTCTTCGGCACCGGCTTCGAGCGCGGCTTCCATGACGGCATTCTCATCGGTACCGGGCGCGTACATCAGCTGGCCACAGTGCTTGAAGAGGAAGGCCACCGAACCTTCGGTCCCCATGTTGCCGCCGAACTTGGAGAAGGCATGGCGCACTTCGGCCACGGTCCGCACGCGGTTGTCGGTCATGCAATCGACGATGATGGCTGCGCCGTTGATGCCGTAGCCTTCATAGCGCACTTCTTCATAATTCACGCCGTCCAGGGCACCGGTGCCGCGCTGGATGGCGCGGGTGACGTTGTCCTTGGGCATGTTGGCGTCGGAGGCACGGTCCACGGCCAGGCGCAGGCGCGGGTTGGTGTCCGGATCGCCCCCGCCCATGCGGGCGGCGACGGTGATTTCCTTGATCAGGCGGGTCCAGACGCGACCACGCTTTTCATCCTGACGGCCTTTACGGTGCTGAATATTGGCCCATTTGCTGTGTCCAGCCATGTTGAATCTTTCCTGCGAGAGGGTGAGGCCAGAACCGTCCCGCCTGCGCAAGCCGCTCCTGGAGGCGCCTCGGCAAGACCGGCGGGCGCGGGCAAGGCATCGCTGCAGCAGGGGGACCCGGCGCCCAGGGTTCGATAATGCATTTCCTGACGCCATGTTCTGACTATAATCGGGCGGGCATTTTACCATACCGCCACCCCGTCATTTTTGCCTTGAAGGCCCAGTCGAGATGATTAATCCGCTTCCCATCGCTACCCATTCCGGCGGGCAACTGTGCCTGCTGCCGCAACTGGCCAACCGTCACGGCTGCATCACCGGAGCCACCGGCACCGGCAAGACGGTCACCCTGCAGGTGCTGGCCCAGGCCCTCTCCGATATCGGCGTGCCCGTCTTCATGGCTGACGTCAAGGGCGACCTCTCCGGCCTGGGCAAGGCCGGCAGCGCCTCCCCCAAGACCAGCGCGCGCCTGGCCCAGCTGGGCTTGCCCGAGCCGGCCTGGGCCGCGGCACCGGTGGCGTTCTGGGACGTCTACGGCGAACTGGGCCATCCGGTGCGCGCCACCGTCTCCGACATGGGCCCGCTGATGCTGGCCCGCATGCTCAACCTGAACGATACCCAGCAGGGCGTGCTGCAACTGGTGTTCAAGATTGCCGATGACCACGGCCTGCTGCTGCTCGATACCAAGGACCTGCGCGCCATGCTGCAGCACGTGGGCGAGAACGCAGCCCAGTTCAAGACCGAATACGGCAACATTTCGGCCGCCAGCGTAGGGGCCATCCAGCGCGGGCTGATCGCCATCGACGAGCAGGGCGGCGACCGCTTCTTCGGCGAACCGATGTTGAACATCGAGGACTGGATGCAGACCGATGCCCAGGGCCGCGGCATCATCAACATCCTCGCCGCCGACAAGCTCATGAACGCGCCGCGCCTGTATTCCACCTTCCTGCTGTGGATGCTGTCCGAATTGTTCGAGCACCTGCCCGAAGTGGGCGACCTGGACAAGCCCAAGATGGCTTTCTTCTTCGACGAAGCGCACCTGCTCTTCGATGAAGCCCCCAAGCCGCTTCTGCAGAAGATCGAGCAGGTGGTCCGCCTGATCCGGTCCAAGGGCGTGGGCATCTACTTTGTCACGCAAAATCCGCTGGACATCCCCGACACCGTGCTGGGCCAGCTCGGCAACCGCGTCCAGCACGCCCTGCGCGCCTACACCCCGCGCGACCAGAAGGCGGTGCAGGCGGCCGCCGAAACCTTCCGTCCCAATCCCATGGTCAATACCGCCCAGGCCATCACCGAGCTGGGCGTGGGCGAGGCGCTGGTGTCCTTCCTCGATGAGAAGGGGCGGCCCAACATGGTCGAGCGCGGCTACGTGCTGACGCCGGCCTCGCAGATCGGCCCGATCAGCGTGGAGGAACGGCGTGCCCTGATCGCCTCTTCGCTGGTGGCCGGCGTCTACGAACAGGCCATCGACCGCGAATCGGCCTATGAACGCCTGAAGGGACGCGCGGTGCAGCAGCCGCAGGCGGCCCCTGCGCCGGAACCGGCGCCGCAACCAGTCCCCGCTCCGGCCGATGACAATGCCTGGGGCGCATCGGCAGGCCGCAGCGCACCGGCCCCTGCCAGCACGTCGCGTCCCAGCGGCGGTGCACGCATGCCGCTGCCACAGCCCGCGCCACAGCCACAGTCACAGCAGGATCAGGGCGGTGGTCTGGGCGACCTGCTCAAGGATGCCGCCGGTGGCATCTTCGGCAGCGGCAGCGGCAGTCGCCGCAGCGATTCTCCCCTGCAGGCCATGGTCAAGTCGGCCGCACGCAGCATCGGTTCGCAGGTCGGGCGCGAGCTCATTCGCGGCGTGCTCGGCTCGCTGATGAAGAAGCGCTGACACGGTGCTGCGCACGCCCGCGCGGCGCGTGCGCAGCCCAAGGTTTACAATCGCGGCCATGACTGCCGCCCACACTCCCGTTCATTCCACTCCGCGCCAGGCCTTCCTGGGCGGGCTGCTGCTCGCCATCATTGGTGCCATCTTCTTTTCCGCCAAGGCCATCGTGGCCAAGCTGATGTACCGCTACCAGGTCGATGCGGTCATGGTGATCACGCTGCGCATGCTGTTTTCTTTCCCCATGTTTGCCGCCGTGGCGCTCTGGAAAGCGCGCACCCAGCCGCCCCTGGCGCGCGCCGACGTGCTGCGCATCGTGGTGCTGGGATTGATGGGCTATTACCTGTCGAGCTTCCTCGACTTCCTCGGGCTGCAATACATCTCGGCCGGGCTGGAACGATTGATCCTGTTCCTCACGCCTTCCTTCGTGATGCTGATCGCCTTTTTCTTCTTCAAACGCAAGGTCGGCTGGATCGAATGGGCGGCGCTGCTGGTGTCCTACTTCGGTACCGTGCTGGTGCTCCAGCATGACCTGCATACCGGCGGCAGCAACGTCATCCTCGGCAGCGTCCTGGTGCTGGGATCGGCCCTGAGCTATTCGATCTACCTCATCTCTTCGGGCGAACTGGTGCGCCGGGTCGGCGCGGTGCGGCTGGTGGCCTATGCCATGT
Organism: Herbaspirillum huttiense; assembly: GCF_004367745.1. Lineage (GTDB taxonomy): Bacteria > Pseudomonadota > Gammaproteobacteria > Burkholderiales > Burkholderiaceae_D > Herbaspirillum > Herbaspirillum huttiense. Next base: position 4,046,217 of record NZ_CP037993.1, on the reverse strand, counting down.
GCGTCTCCAGCGTGGCCTGCCTGATCCAGTTCTTCATCTTGCGCGCGCCCGCCGACCTGGTCACGCAGGTGGCCCCCGTGTACCAGCTGTCACTTTTCAATGCGGTGTTCTGCACGGTGCTGCCGGTGTTCCTGACCATGGTGGCGGTGGCCCGCATCGGCGCCCCCACGGCCGCCCAGGCGGGCCTGGTGGGGCCGGTCTCGACGCTCTTCATGGGGGCCGTGCTGCTGGATGAACCGATCACCGGCATCCAGCTGGCCGGCACCGCCCTGGTGCTGGCGGGCATGTGGCTGCTGTCGCGCAAGAAGCGCTGAGGCGTTCTATACTGCCTCTCGATATATGAATGTTCAGGCTAGAAATCCACTCACTACAAGGAGACCCAGATGGCAAAAGCAATCCGCATGAGCAAGACCGGCGGCCCCGAAGTCATGGAATATGTGGACGTGGAAGTGGGCGAACCGGGTCCCGGTGAAGTCCGCATCCGCCACGCTGCCGTCGGCCTGAACTTCATCGATTGCTATTTCCGCTCCGGACTCTATCCGCAGCCGCTGCCGGCCGGCCTGGGCCAGGAAGCGGCCGGCACCATCGAAGCCGTCGGTGCAGGCGTGGCCGGCTTCCAGGTCGGCGACCGCGTGGCCTATGCTGGCCGTCCCAACGGGGCCTATGCCGAAGCGCGGGTGATGCCGGCCGACATCCTGGTCAAGCTGCCGGATGCCATCAGTTTCGATACCGCAGCGGCCATGATGCTGCAAGGCATGACCGTGCAATACCTGCTGCGCCAGACCTATGCCGTACAGCCCGGCGAGACCATCCTGTTCCATGCAGCCGCCGGCGGCATCGGCCTGATCGCCTGCCAGTGGGCGCGCGCCCTGGGCGTGAACCTGATCGGCACCGTCAGCAGCGACGAGAAGGCGGCCCTGGCCAAGCAGCATGGCGCGGCCCACGTCATCAACTACACCACCGAAAACTTCGTCGAACGCGTCAAGGAAATCACCGGCGGCAAAGGTGTGCCGGTGGTCTATGACGCCATCGGCAAGGACACCTTCACCGGCTCGCTGGATTGCCTGCGCCCGCGCGGCATGATGGTCAGCTTCGGCAATGCCTCCGGTCCGGTGCCGCCATTCGGCGTGTCCGAACTGGCCTCGCGCGGTTCGCTGTTCCTGACCCGGCCCTCGCTGGGCAACTACATCGCCACCCGCCCCGAACTCGATGCCACCGCCGGCGACCTGTTCGACATGGTCGAGAGCGGCAAGATCAGCATCGAGATCAACCAGCGTTATGCCTTGAAGGATGTCGGCCAGGCCCACGCCGACTTGGAAGGCCGCAAGACCACCGGTTCGACCATCCTGATCCCGTGATGGCCGCGTAATCGCCTGATGACCCTGATACAAGAGGAATGCCTATGGACCAGCCCCCGCGCGACCCCGGCCTCGACAATCCCATGGGCCATCCCCCCGAGCAGGCGGCCGGCGCCGATGGCTCGCCCAAGTTCGGGCGGCTGTTGGCGGTGCTGATCTGTGCGGTGCTCATGATCGTGGTCATCACCTTCGCCAGCGAAGCCTACTTCTCCTGATTTTCCACTGGATATCGAAATTCTTCGGTACGGATCTCGCAAGTTATCGGGGTTTACCCAAGACTATGCGTGGATCACGCATTTTTCTCCGTCTTGATCGTCAAATGCTGCCTTCGGCGTTCGGGTGAATTCCTTCACCTGAACGCCTCCAGGGAGAACATTTTTGGCGGGAGAGGGAGATGGGAAGGAACTGGCACGCGGTCGTTGTCTGGTGCGGCCGTCTGGCCTTGGGCGTGGCGTGCGGCCTGCACGCTGCGCAGGCGGCCGAGAACGGGGTGAGTCCGCAGGAAATCGTGCTGGGCCAGTCGGCCCCCTTTACCGGCCCGGCCGCCGAGGTCGGGCGCGACTTCCAGGAAGGCACACGCAGCTATTTCGCCCAGGTCAATGCCCGTGGCGGCGTGCATGGGCGGCGCGTGCGGCTGCTGAGCCTGGATGACGGCTACCAGCCCGAACGCACCCTGGCCAACACCCAGCAACTGATCTGGCGCGACAAGGTATTCGCGCTGTTCGGTTTTTCCGGCACGCCCACGGTGCTGGCGGCGCTGCCGGCCATCCGCGAGGCCGGCATTCCGCTGATCGCCCCGCACACCGGGGCCGCCGCCCTGCGCGAACCCTTCAATCGCCTGATCTTCCACGTGCGCGCCAGCTACGAGCAGGAAACCGGTTTCCTGCTGCGCCAGCTGCAGGGCACCGGGCGCAAGCGCGTGGCGGTGTTCTACCAGAACGATGAGCTCGGCAAGGGCCTGCTGGACAACCTGAGCCAGCGCGCAGCGCAATACGGACTGACCCTGGTCGGCAGCATGCCCATCGAGCGCAACAGCGATGCCGTGGGGCCGGCGGCAGAACAGTTCATGAAGATGCGCCCCGATGTGGTGATCCAGGCCGTGTCCTACGAGCCGGCCGCGGCGCTCATCACGCGCATGCGGGCGGCGGGCTACCTCGGCGGCTTTTCGCATTATTCCTTCGTCGGCAGCCTGTCGCTGGCCGCACGCCTCAAGCAGACCGGGGTCGGTACCGAGATCACCCAGGTGGTGCCATTTCCCAACAAGGCCAGGCTGCCCATCGTCTACGAATACCAGAAGGCCATGGAAAGCAGCCCCGGCGCGCGCTGCAATTTCATCGGGCTGGAAGGCTACATCGCCGCCCGCGTGCTGGTCGAGGGCCTGCGCCGCGCCGGCCCGCAACTTACGCGTGCCGGCCTGATCCGGGCGCTGGAGAGCATCACCCCGGCCAACTACGATGGCGGCGGCTTCAGCCTGCAGTTCGGGCGCACCGATCACAGCGGGTCCGATTTCGTTGACCTCACCGCCATCGGCACGGGGGGGCGCTTCATCAATTGAGGGCAGGGCAGCGGAGCAGCCGCCCGGCGCGGCCCTGTCCTGATCGGCTACACTGTGACGCTGCGCCCGGCGACCGTCCGTACGCCATCGCCCCCCTTGCCACCCTCATCAAGGATCCGCCGTGTCTGGTTCCCGTTCTCTTCGCTGGCTGCGCCCGCCTACTCCGGCGTGGCCCTGATGGCCGCCTGCAGCGCCGGTTTCCTGTGGGGCACCGGAGCCCTGGTGGTCAACATCCTGATCGCGCAATACGGATTCGCGCCGGGCGACATCTCCTTCTGGCGCTTTGCGGTCGGTGCGGTGTTCCTGTGTCTGGTATTCGGCGCACGCATCCACCTGCCGACCCTGCGCGCGCTGCTGCTGCCCGTGGTGCTGGCCGGGACCACCATGGCCGGCTACGTGCTGTTCTGGTTCCTGGGAATCGAGCGCATCGGCGCGGCCATTCCCACGCTGATCGCCCTGTGCCTGCCACCCGTGTTTTCCACCGTCATCGCGCTGTTGCGCGGGCAGGAAAAGCTGGACTGGACACTGGCAGCGGTGCTCGCCGCCGCACTGGGCGGCACCGTGCTGATCGTGGCGCGGCATGAGGCCAATGGCAGTGCGGCATCAGGCCAGACGGACCTGCTGATCGGACTGGCCTGTTCGGTCGCCTCGGCCTTGCTCTATACCGGATTCACGCTGGTCAGCGGACGGCTCTCGACGGCGCTGGGGGCCGGCCCCTCCGCAACCTGCCTGACCGTGGTGGCGGCGCTGGTGATGGGACTGGCCAGCCTGGCGCGGCCGCTGCACTGGCCCAGCGGCTTGCCGCCGCAAGCCTGGTATCTGTACCTGGGGGTGGTCACGGCGGCGCTGGCGCTGCTGGTGTTCAGCTGGGGCGCCGCACGCCTGACGCCCACGGCGCTGACCGTGGCGACCCTGATCGAACCGCTCACGGCAGTCCTGCTGGCCGCCGTATTGCTGGGCCAGACCCTGAGCGCTAGCCAGTGGCTGGGCGGCGCGCTGTTGTTGCTGAGCATCTGGGGCCTGGGCAAGCGGCTCGGGCGGCCGCCGCACGGGTGAGCGGGATCAGTTCTCCGGCTGGCCGTTCTTGTCCACCTTGATGCGGATGTGGCGCGTCACGCCGCTGGGACCAGGGAAATCCTCGAAGGCCGCGCGCACCATGGCCGGCATGGCGGCCGTCAGTCCGGCACGCTGGCCTTCGCTGTCGACCACGACGTCGAACAGCTTCTTGCCGTCGCTGGCCTGGCTGATGCCGATCTGCAGCCGGCGCAGGAAGACCGGATAGCTGGTGGTCTGCATCGGACCGCCATACCAGAAGGGATCATAGAACGGTCCGTAAGGGCCGTAGAAGCCGAACGGACGCGGACCAAAGCGCCCCCAGCCCGGCCCTGGCCCGTAGAAGAAGGGATCATAGGCCGGCCGGCTCACTACCACCTGCTCGGTATTCATCCCGTAGCCGAAGCTGACCTGCAATTGCGCCGACTTCAGATCGCGCGCCTCGGTGAAGCCGAGGAATTGCAGCTCCTGGCGGATCAGCCCGGCGTAGTTCTGGTATTGCAGGTCATTCTCCTGTTCCTTGGCGGGCGCGAAGGCATAGGCGCGCTGGTTGTAGTCGGGCGACCAGGCGTGGAAAGAGGTGACGTTGCTCTCGATCATCGAGGCGCAACCGGACAGCAGCAGGCTGGCCGCTGCAAGAAGGGGATAAAGCCAGCGTTTCATGAACGAACTCCATCAGAAAAAAGCCGGGCACCGGGCAGAAGGCTGGGATGCCGTGGGAAGGGCGCTTGCGGGGCGATATGAAGCAAAATGCCAAAAACCTTGCCTCGTCAGACCTTGCGCGCGGCCATTTTGATCCCGCGTGGAAAGCGACAGCCGGAAACCCCCGCTGCGCCTGCCTGCTTCGCCCCAATCTGGGGCAAGGGCCGGTTCCGCCATTGTACCGGCCGGAGGCCGATATGAACCATGCTTCCCGCCAACAGTCCCTGATGGAGACGAGCGCGGCAAATCCGGCCGATTCCATTCGCGCAGTGCGGGATGATTGGTAAAATCGGGTTTTTGCTGCACCTGAATTGGCTTCCTGCTGTCTTAGCCTTCACTTTAGCCCTCATTTTCTGACCTCCATTTCCCTTCCCGGACAGGCCTCCATGCGCACCGATACGCCCCAGACGATCTACCGTAAAGACTACGCCGCTCCCAATTACCTGGCTGACACCGTCGAGATGGGTTTCGACCTCGATCCCGCTGACACCCATGTGGCCACCCGCATCACCCTGACCCGCAACCCGGCCGCCAAGGGCCGCGACCTGATCCTCTTCGGCGAAGAGCTGGAACTGGTGGCCCTGCGCCTGAACGGCAAGACGCTCTCGCAGGCAAAGGGCGATTTCCGCATCGCCGGCGGCGTGCTGACCATCCCCGCCGCCCCGGCCAAGGTGACGCTGGAGATCGAGACCCTGGTCCATCCGGACCGCAATACCTCGCTCATGGGCCTGTACGTGTCCAACGGCAATTTCTTCACCCAGTGCGAGGCAGAAGGTTTCCGCAAGATCACCTATTTCCCGGATCGTCCGGACGTGATGGCCAAATTCACCGTCATGCTGCGTGCCGACAAGGCGCGCTACCCGGTGCTGCTGTCCAACGGCAACCTGATCGAAGAGGGTGAGCTGCCCGATGGCCGCCACTATGCGAAGTGGGAAGATCCGTTCAAGAAGCCTTCTTACCTGTTCGCCCTGGTGGCCGGCCAGCTGGTCTGCCAGGAAGAAACCGTGCGCCTGCACTCGGGCCGCGATGCGCTGCTGCAGGTGTGGGTGGAAGAGGGCAACCTCGACAAGACCCAGCACGCCATGGAGTCGCTGAAGAACAGCATCACCTGGGACGTGGAACGCTTCGGCCTGGATCTCGACCTGGACCGCTTCATGATCGTGGCAGTGGGCGACTTCAACATGGGCGCCATGGAAAACAAGGGCCTGAACATCTTCAACACCAAGTACGTGCTGGCCAACCCGCGCATCGCCACCGATGTCGACTTCGCCAACATCGAAGCGGTGGTCGGCCACGAATATTTCCACAACTGGACCGGCAACCGCGTCACCTGCCGCGACTGGTTCCAGCTGTCCCTGAAGGAAGGCCTGACCGTCTTCCGCGACCAGGAATTTTCGGCTGACATGATCGGCAGCGACAGCGGCCGCGCCGTCAAGCGCATCGATGACGTGCGCGTACTGCGCCAGGCGCAGTTCCCGGAAGATGCCGGTCCGATGGCCCACCCGGTGCGTCCCGACTCGTTCGTGGAGATCAACAATTTCTACACCGTCACCGTCTACGAAAAGGGCGCTGAAGTGGTGCGCATGTACCAGACCCTGCTGGGCCGTGACGGCTTCCGCAAGGGCATGGATCTGTACTTCAAGCGCCACGATGGCCAGGCCGTGACCTGCGACGATTTCCGTGCCGCCATGGCCGACGCCAATGGCCGCGACCTGTCGCAATTCGAACGCTGGTACAGCCAGGCCGGCACGCCGCTGGTGCAAGCCAGCGCGGACTACGACGCCAAGCGCAAGACCCTGACCCTGACGCTGGAACAAAGCTGCCCGGCCACGCCCGGCCAGAAGAAGAAACAGCCCTTCCACATTCCGGTGGCCGTGGGCCTGCTGGATGCGCAGGGCCGTGACCTGGCGCTGACCCTGCAAGGCGAGAAGAAGGCCGGCGCCACCACCCGCGTGCTGGAACTGACCAAGGCCCAGCAGAGCTTCACCTTCATCAATGTCGATGAAAAACCGGTGCCGTCGCTGCTGCGCGGGTTCTCCGCGCCGGTGGTCCTGCAATACGACTACAGCGATGCCGAACTGGCCTTCCTGATGGCCCACGACAGCGATGCCTTCAACCGCTGGGAAGCCGGCCAGCGCCTGGCCACGCGCCGTTTGCTGAACCTGACGGTGGCCGTGCAGGCCGCACGCCAGTCCGGCCATGTGGTGGCGGTCGATACCGTGCTCAACAACATCGAGCACGATGGTGCCCTGGCCGAAGCGCTGCGCGCCACCCTCAAGGACGAGTCGCTGGACCCGGCCTTCCGCGAACTGGTGCTGACCCTGCCGTCGGAAACCATGATCGCCGAACAGATGGAAGTCATCGACCCGCACGCCATCCATGTGGCGCGCCAGTTCCTGCGCCGCTCGCTGGCGCGCGAACTGCGCGATGATCTGCTGGCGGTGTATCGCGCCCACCAGACTCCCGGTGCCTACAGCCCTGATGCCGCTTCGGCCGGTCACCGTGCCTTGAAGAACGTGGCCCTGTCCTACCTGGCCGAGCTGGATGATGAAGAAGCCATGGCCCTGGCCCAGCAGCAGGACCAGGACGCCAACAACATGACCGACCGCCTGGCCGCACTCTCGGCGGTCCTGAACAGCGCCGCCCCCGGCAAGAGCGAAGCCCTGCAGCGCTTCTATGCCGAGTTCGAACAGGAAGCCCTGGTCATCGACAAGTGGTTCACCCTGCAGGCCACCGCCCGCAATGCCGACGTGAACACCGTGCGCACCCTGACCGAGCATCCGGCCTTCACATTGAAAAATCCGAATCGCGCACGCAGCCTGATCTTCAGCTTCTGCAACGGCAACCCCTCGGCTTTCCATGCGCTGGACGGCAACGGCTATGCCTTCTGGGCCGAACAGGTGATCGCCCTGAACGGCAGCAATCCGCAGGTGGCCGCCCGCCTGGCGCGCAGCCTGGACCGCTGGCGCAAGTACACCCCGGCGCTGCAGGAAAAGATGCGCCTGGCCCTGCAACAGGTTGCGGCTACCCCCAAACTCTCGCGCGATGTGGCCGAAGTCATCACCAAGGCCCTGGCCGATTGATCTGTCAGACAGATAATTGACCCCTCACTCATTCATCCGATTCATTAAATAAAAACCACTGCAAGGAAGACCACCATGAAACGTATCAGCCTCACGCAACACCTGATCGAGCAGCAGCGTCTGCACAACAAGATCCCGTCCGAACTGCGCCTGCTGATCGAAGTCGTCGGCCGTGCCTGCAAGTCGATCTCGCATGCGGTCGGCAAGGGCGCGCTGGGCGAAGTGCTGGGCAGCGCCGGCAGCGAGAACGTGCAGGGCGAAGTGCAGAAGAAGCTGGACGTGATCTCCAACGAGATCCTGCTGGAAGCCAATGAATGGGGCGGCCACCTGGCAGCCATGGCCTCCGAAGAAATGGAGACCATCCACCGCATCCCCAACCGCTATCCCAAGGGCGAATACCTGCTGATGTTCGATCCGCTGGATGGCTCCTCCAACATCGACGTCAACGTCTCCATTGGTACCATCTTCTCGGTGCTGAAGGCCCCGGAAGGCATGACCGAACCCAGCGAGCAGGACTTCATGCAGCCGGGCACCAAGCAGGTCGCTGCCGGCTATGCCGTCTACGGCCCGCAGACCGTGCTGGTGCTGACCACCGGCGACGGCGTGCACTGCTTCACCCTGGACCGCGAAATGGGCGCCTGGGTGCTGACCCAGAAGGACATCAAGATTCCCGAAGACACCAAGGAATTCGCCATCAACGCTTCCAACCAGCGTCACTGGTTCCCGCCGGTCACTCGCTACGTGGATGAAATGCTGGCCGGCTCCACCGGTCCGCGCGGCAAGGATTTCAACATGCGCTGGATCGCCTCCATGGTGGCCGACGTGCATCGCATCCTGAACCGCGGCGGCATCTTCATGTACCCGGCCGATGCGCGTGAGCCGGGCAAGCCGGGCAAGCTGCGCCTGATGTACGAAGCCAACCCGATGGCCTTCATCGTCGAGCAGGCCGGTGGCGCCGCCACCGATGGCCAGCAGCGCATCCTCGACATCCAGCCGGAAAAGCTGCACCAGCGCGTGGCCGTGTTCCTGGGCTCGAAGAATGAAGTGGAGCGCGTGACCTCCTATCACAAGGAATAAGCGTCCGGCGAATCACTCGCCTGCTGCAGAACATGCCGCCCGGTTTGCACCGGGCGGCATTTTTTATGCCCGCTTTTCTGTGCGGTTTACCGCAGGTTTTTCTGTGCGTGATTCTGCTGCGCGCGTGTCAGCTCTGTGCCGATGGCGCTCCCGCCTGCGCCAGCCGCACCTGATTGCGCCCGCCATGCTTGGCTTCATAGAGGGCCGCATCGGCGCGCCCCAGCAAGTCTTCCACGGTGCGCTCGCCCGCTGGCAGCAATTCCATGGCACACACGCCCGCGCTGGCCGTGACCACGCCGCGCGGATTGCCGCGATGGGGCAGGTCCAGCGCCTGGATGCCGGCGCGGATCTTTTCCGCCACCTGCACCGCACCGGCGGCATCGGTATCGGGCAGCAGCATGAGCATTTCCTCGCCGCCATAGCGCGCGGCCAGATCGCCCGGCCGGCGCTGGCGCTCGCGCAGGACGGCGGCAATGCGGCGCAGACATTCGTCGCCCGCCTGGTGGCCGTAGAGGTCGTTGTACTGCTTGAAGAAATCCACATCGATCATGATCAGCGAGAGTGCCGACTTGCTGCGTGCGGCACGCCGGAATTCCGCCGCCAGCACGGTATCGAGATGACGGCGGTTGGCCAGGCCGGTCAGGCCATCCTGATGCGCCAGCTGCTCCAGCCGCTGGTTGGCCTGGTGCAGCTCGCCCATCACCTGCAGCGCGCGATCCTCGGCCACCAGGCGCAGCTCGATCTGTCCGATCAGCCGCCAGCCGAACAGCCCGATGATGATCAGCAACAGCAGCACCGCCGCACCATACACGATGGTCTGCTGCCGCCACGGGGCCAGCGCTTCATCCCTCGACGTGGTCACGGTGACGATCAGCGGGAAGCCCTGTACCGGCTGGTACGACACGTAGCGATCGATGTCGTCCAGCGGCGAATGCAGCAGTACATGGCCGCTGGTTGGACTGGCAAGCGCTTCGCCGATGGCCGGGTCCAGGCTCAGGTCGCGATTGATGAAGGCGGGATCGAAAGGCTGCCGCGTCAGGACCTTGCCGGGCCGCAGGAGCAACAGGATGGAACTGTCGCGGCCGATCTCCACGGTCTGGTACAGGGCGTTGAAGTGGTCCAGCCGCAATGTCGCCAGCAGCAGCCCGGCGAAGCGGCCATCCGGATGATTCAGGCGGCGCGACATCGGAATGATCCACTGGTCGGTACTGCGGCTGAGCAGGGTCGGATGGATGTGCGGTTCGGGATCGTCGTGATCGCGGTGGTAGATGAAATACGCGCGGTCGCTGTTGTTGGCATCGCTGGCACGCGGCGGCGAGGAACTGGCCACGCGATTGCCGTGCTCGTCGAAGATGTAGAGCCCGTCGAGCTGCGGCATTTCGCTGGCCAGACGGCGCAGGATCGGGCTCATGGCATGCAGCTGCGCATGGGAGATGCCGGCCTCGTCGATACGATCGCTGATGTTGATCAGCGCGCCGTGGGTGGCCTGGAACACGTCATAGGCATGGCGCGCCAGGGCACGCGCGATGTTGCCGGAATAGATGCGGGTGTTGTCCAGCTGCACCGTGCGCGCGGCCAGGCTTTGCCAGACGTGGCCGGCGGCAATGGCCACGCAGATCAGCGCGACGAACAGCCGTGCCCGCCGCGCCACGGAATGGCGCGCTACCCGCCCTGCCTTTGCCAGCATTGGCCGCATCGTCCGTGTCTCCCCTCCCGGCCGGTCTGTTCCCTCCCCAGGGTGGACCGTTTGAACCAGTATAAGGAGATGGCTCAGCCGTACTGGCCGCGATCAGTCCGTGAAAAAGCCTTCAATTCGTGGGCTGCACCGCCGGCCGGCGCATCAGCTTGACGCTGTGCAGTGCGGTCAGCAGCACCGACAGCCAGATCGGCACATAGGTGCCCAGTTGCGCCAGCTGCAGGCTTTCGCCCAGCACCGCCATGGCCACCAGGACCAGCAGTACCGGTTCCACATAACCGAGGATGCCGAACAGCCCCATCGGCAGCAGCTTGCCGGCACGCAGGTAGCTGGTCAGGGCGATCATGCTGAGAATGCCCAGGCCGGGCAGCAGCAGCCACATGGCGGGGGTACGCAGGGTAGGGCCGGTGGCCGGGCTGAGCACCAGGGCCAGCAGGGAGGGCAGCGCCAGCACCATCAGTTCCACCGCGAAGATGAGCATGGAATCGAGCCGGATGCGTCGGCGCAGCATGAAGTAGGGCGGATAGCCCAGCGCCACTGCCAGCGTCGGCCAGGAGAAGGCGCGCGTCATCCACAGTTCATGCGCCACGCCGACGCAGGCGCACAGCACTGCCAGGCGCTGCAGCAGATCCATCTTCTCGCCATAGTGGAAGCGGCCTACCAGTACCATCGACAGCGGCAGCATGAAGTAGCCCAGCGAGACTTCCAGCGCCCGGCCATTGACCGAGCCCCACAGGAACAGCCATTGCTGCAGGGCCAGCAGGGCCGCCATCAGTACCAGCAATGCGATGCGCGCGGGGCTGGCCAGCAGTTCGGCCATGGCCGCGCGCAGCCGGGGCAATTCGCTGCGCCAGGCCAGCAGGCCGAGCACGCAGAGCAGGGTGATGAGGATGCGCCAGGCAAAGATGTCCGTGCCATCCAGCGGGGCCAGCAGACGGGTGTATCCGGACAGGAAGGCGAACAGGGAAGAGGCCAGCACGGACAAGCCGATGCCGCGGCCGACAAGTTGAGGGTTCATCGCAGGACCAGGTGCGTCCGGCGCGAGGGAGAGGCACCGGCAAAAGCGCGATTCTACGGCAAGCCGGGGCTGCGGGTCGCGCGCATGCAAAAAGCCCCGGCCGAAGCCGGGGCTTTGAGGTCGACGCGAGGAAGGAAATTATGCGCCCGGGGAAGTGCCCAGCGGGCCGTCCTTCTGTTCACGTGCATAGTTGTTGGGCTGGCCGTTCGGGACTTCATAGCTCTTGCGGTCCACATACTGGCCATTCTGGCCGCTTTCCTGCATGGCCGCCGGCGAGGCGGTCTGCTGGCCCTGGTAGTTGTAGTACTGCGACTGCGAGGACGAATCGTATTGCTGCTGCTGCGCGCCCTGCATCGAGCTGCCGCCCTGGTCATAGGACTGGGCATAGGCACCGGTGGCGAAAGTGGCAGCGGCCAGTACGGCGGCGGTGAGGAAGGTCTTGGTCATGGCTGTTCTCCTTTATCCTTGGTTGTGCATTCGATGGCGCTGAATGCAATCGGGACTTCAGTTGCAGTGGCGGATACGATCATGCATGCATCCGCAGGTTGGCCTTCGTTTCCCAAAAGCAGGCACGGCACGATAAGACTTGAAAACATGTGTCGGGTGGCCTGCATTGCCTGAAAACTTGGGTTCATCATAGGAAGACCGCAGCGCCGCGACAGTCGGAAAGCCCAGCATGTTCTTGTCGGACATTTCGCGCGCGTCTGACAGCCGGCTTGATCGGCGTCCGAGCGCAAATCCAGGGTTTTCGATTGATGCAGAATTGAGTGCAATCCAGCTCATCCATGCACAGGCCGCATCAATGCGGCCTGTGCAAATGATCAAAGTGCGAGTCATTTTCGCGGTGACAGGCGCCGGACGTGTCAGCCTGCAAGCTGACACATCGCCCCGGTTTCGTTACAAAACGTATCACTGCCTCATTCTGGCGCAGTGGCAAAACGCTAAGTAAATGTCCTTTGCGAGCTTGTGTGAGAATGTGGGCAAATGCGTTCAGACGGACAGAGGGTCGGACCAATGTGCGCCCATCCGGCCTCATTCGACCCCACGCCCGCCTGATCTGCGACAGGGAAGTGCGACTCGCTGTGGCAAAAATGCGCATCTCTCCCAAGCGGCGCGAATTGCGTTTTGGCAGGTGGCACAACCGGGGTATTCTCAGTCGCATGGGTTTGCTCACACCGCCTGTCCAGGGTTGCGTGCTGAAGCAGAACAAGGGGGACATCATGACCAAACCAACAAGCACCGCGATGCTGGCCGTGCTGGCAGCAATGACTGCGCTCAGCGCACCGCTGACGGTCCACGCTGCCGAATGCAGCAAGGTCGTCATCTCGGCCGATTCCGATTACGCGCCCTTGCACTGGTACGACGGCAAGCGCCTCACCGGTGCCAGCATCGAGATCGCCACGCGCGCCCTGAGTGCGCTCAACATTCCCTATGAGGTACGCTACGTCGGTCCTTTCCACCGCGTGCTCAAGGAGGCTGAGAGCGGGCAAGTGGCGATGGTGTCCTCGCTCAAGAACACGCCGGAACGCCAGTCCTACCTGGCTTTTGCTTCGGTGCCGCTGTTTTCCAATCCGATTGCGGTCTTCGTGGCGCGCGACAAGCGCTTCGCCTACGGCGGCTGGAAGGACCTGATCGGCAAGCGCGGTGCCGTCACGCTGGGCAACCAGTTCGGTGGCGGCTTCGATGAATTCCTGCGTGACAATCTCATCATCGAGACGTCGCAAAAGTTTTACATGAATTTCTCCAAGCTCGATTCGGGCCGTATCGACTACCTCATCACCGGTTATTACAACGGCGTGATCTATCTGAACCAGAACGGCTTGGCCGATCGCTTCATGCCGCTGCGCCCCTTCGTCAGCGAGAGTGACAACTACATCGCCATGAGCCGGGCCAGTCCCTGCGTGAAGCTGCTGCCCCGTATCAACGCGCAGCTGGAAGCGATGCAGAAGAGCGGCGAATTGCGGGCTGTGCTGCAGAGTTTTGAAACCGATTTGCGCATCGACACTGCCAACCCCGATCAAACTGGCCGCGCCAAATGAAGCCCGGCCCGTAGGCTGCACTTGCGTTTCCGGCAGCTGCACAACAATGTAAACCGCTCACTGTGGCCATCTCCCAGAGCCGTCTGGCAGCGATGCTGTGCAGCGAGCGCGTTCAAACCATGCGCCGCGCTGCGGCGTTCTCGCTTCTCATCACTTCATTCTCACATCCGCCGTCTCCGGCGCTGCGCATCGCGGTGTGCAGAGGCGGCGGATTTTCTTTTCTCGCGCGCACGGGAAGACCGCGTGAGTTTCAATGAGACGCTGTGAGTTCCGGTGACACATGCAGGCTTGCATGCCAATTTTTCTTTCCGTACGGAACTCTGCCAGCATGGTCATAGTCTAGTCAGGACTCGTATTTGCATCGGGAACAGCGATGTGAGGCGAGACGGTCGGAATTGCACAACAAAACTGGACGCCACTGTTGAAATCCATAGGGAAAACAGGGTGGCATCCGTAGAATTGCCCGACTGCAAAAAGCCGCAACGACGCGGCTTGATGGCGCAACGGAGCGTCTCGCGCAACAGCGCAAGCGGCCAACGATGGCCCTGTCTACACTCCAACACCAACAACATCATGCGCTCCTGGATCAATCATCTCAATTACTCACGCAAGTTCGTCCTCATCGGCGCACTCGCTTTTATGCTATTCATCGTGCCTGCCACCCTCCTGGTGCGCAGCAATCTCGATGACCTCGCCACTGCCCAGCGTGAATCGCTGGCCCTTGCACCCGGCCGGGAACTGCTGCTGCTGCTCAAGCAAATGCAACAGCATCGCGGTCTGTCGGCCCTGTATCTGGCCGATGGTGACGGCGCAGCCGCCAGCCGCGCAGAGCGCCAGAAGGAAGTCGATGCCACCTTCGACCGTGTGCGCAGCGGCCTCAAGCCGTTGGAGGACAAGGCCCTCACCGATGCGCTCGATGGCCTCAATGCGGACTGGCGCGCACTCACGCAAAGTATCGCCAGCAAGTCCATCAATGGCGCGCAGAGCAATGTGCAACATGCGCAACTGATCAAGCGCGAGCTGGACCTGCTGGACGACGTGGCCAACAGTTCTGGCCTGGCGCTGGAAGCGGAGGCTGCGTTGTTCTACGTGCAGCGCGCGGTCATGTCCGAACTGCCGCAACTGACCGAAGCACTGGGCCAGGCCCGTGCGCGCGGTGCCGTGATGCTGGGACGCGGCCAGGCCGATGCGGAAGAACGTGCCCGCCTGGAAAACCTGTCCGACCGTGCCCGCCGCAGCTATGAAAGCGCCCGCCGTTCGCTCACCCTGGCAGCGGGTCGCCACCCCCTGCCGGCCGAGGTGGAAAGCGCCCGTGCAGCAGCCGTCACCGCGGCCGACGAAGCCTTCAAACTGGCCGACAGTGCCATCGTGCGCGCCGATCAGCTGACCATGCCGGCCCCGCAATGGGTGTCCACCATGACGCGCATCATCGATACGCAATTCGTGCTGGTGACGACGTCCTTCGACATGATGCGTGACGAGTTGCAAGCCAAGATCCCGCGCCTGCGCAATGAACTGATCGTGCTGTGTGCTTCGCTGGCGGTGCTGGCCATGGCTGCGCTGTGGCTGATGGTCGCCATCACCCGTGCCACGACCAGTTCGCTGTCGGAAGCGGTGCGCCTGACCGAGGCGGTATCGGCCGGTGACCTGACCCAGCATGTCGAGGTCAAGGGCAGTGATGAAGTGGCGCGCCTGCTCATGGCGATGCAGGCCATGACGGCGCAACTGAGCATGGTGGTCGGCAGTGTGCGCAGCAATTCGGAGAGCGTGGCCACCGCCAGCGCCCAGATTGCCCAGGGCAATGCGGACCTGAGCAAGCGCACCGAAGAGCAAGCCAGCGCCCTGCAGCAGACTGCCGCTTCCATGGAAGAACTGGGATCGACCGTGCAGCAGAATGCCGACGGTGCCCGCCAGGCCGGCCAGCTGGCGCGTGATGCCGCCGAGGTGGCCAGCCAGGGTGGCGCGGTGGTGCAGCAGGTGGTGCAGACCATGCAGGCTATCCACGCCGGCTCGGACCGCATCAGCGACATCATCGGCGTGATCGATGGCATTGCTTTCCAGACCAACATCCTGGCGCTCAACGCGGCGGTGGAAGCCGCCCGTGCCGGCGAGCAGGGACGCGGCTTTGCGGTGGTGGCCACCGAAGTGCGCAGCCTGGCCCAGCGTTCGGCCACGGCGGCGCGCGAGATCAAGGAACTGATCACCGCCAGCGTCGACCAGGTCGGGCAGGGTACGCAGCTGGCCGATCAGGCCGGCAAGACGATGGAAGAGATCGTGACCTCGATTCGCCGTGTCAGCGACATCATGGTCGGCATCAACGCCGCCACGGCCGAGCAGAACACCGGCATCGCCCAGGTCGGCCAGGCCGTGACCCAGATGGACAGCACCACCCAGCAGAATGCAGCGCTGGTGGAAGAAAGCGCCGCTGCGGCCATCAGCCTCTCGGGCCAGGCCCGCGAGCTGGTGCAGGCGGTGGCCGTGTTCCGTGTCGGAAGGGCAGCACTGGCGGCATGATCGGTTTGGCTGATGGCAGTACCGGTCTGATATCGGCTGGACGGATCATCTGCCCGATCGATCAATCAAGGCAGATTGAGCGATGCCGTCGATGAATCCCGACGGGGTGTTGTCCGATCTGCCACGCAAAAAGAAAAGTCCGCAGCATCTTGCTGCGGACTTTTTTGCATGCGGGAAAGAAATGTGATGGCGCTGACTGTGTCGCGCGGCTCAGCGATAGAACGGTTCAACCCGCCCCTTGAGCTTGGTCAGCATGGGATTGCCCTTGCGGTCGAGTGCACGGCCGGCGGGAATCTTGATCCAGCCTTCGCTGATGCAATACTCGCTGACGTTGTTGAATTCCTTGTCGTTGAGCTTGATGCCGATGTCATGCTCGAAGATGGCGGCAACGTAATGCGGGCTGCGGGGATCGACGCTGAGGCGGTCGGGGAGGGCGGGGCGTTGTGCGGTATCGTTCATGGGCGCGATTATCGGACATAAGAACCGCCAAGACAATGGGCCTCCGACGCCGCCCTGCTGCATCCTCCTACCGCCCGCCGGGCATTTTCCGACACCAAGGCTGGCCGCACGCTGATAGCGCTGGCCTGCGCTGGCGCGCATGCTCCATGCATCTGACTTTGCGCGAGGATGTATGCGATCTACCGTCGAGGAAATGCAGGCCGCCCGCTCGGCCGCCCAAGCCTACCGCCACCAGCCCGGCAGCCTGCAGGCCGCGCACGTGTATGCGCAACTGTTCGTCGCAACGCCCGACGAGGCCGCCTTGGCCATGGGCCGCGACTACCTTGTGCAACAGATGCAGGAAGCGCAAGAACTGCCCTGCGACCTGCCGCAGGAGCCCGCCGCATTGGCCAGCTGGATCGAAGCGCGCGCCGGTGAAGTCGGCGTTGCCTATGAAAGCTATCTCAAGGAACGCCAGCAAGGCGCGCCGCGCCGCTACTTCAGTGGCCGCGCCCATGCGCTCAATTTCCTGCGCTGCGTGGGCCCGACCAAGATGGTCGACGGTGCCTGGCTCTACAGCGCCATCCGGCGCTGGCGTGATCCGCTGTTCCGTCCGCTGATCCTCACCTATCTGGAAGAGCTGGGCGATGGCGATGCCGCCATGAATCACGTCACCCTCTATCGCAGCCTGCTGGCCGCCAACGGCTGCGAGCACGGACCGGCGCTGTCCGAAGAACACTATGTGCAAGGAGCCATCCAGCTGGGGCTGGCCCATCACGGGGCGGAATTCGAGGCCGAGGTGTTCGGCTTCAACCTCGGCTATGAGCAGTTGCCGCTGCACTTGCTCATCACCGCCTACGAACTCAATGAACTGGGTATCGACCCGTATTACTTCACCCTGCACGTCACCATCGACAATGCCGCCAGTGGACACGCCCGCAAGGCCGCCGAGGCGGTTGCGCAGGCGGCCGCCCAGGCTGCGGATCCGCAAGCCTTCATGCAGGGCGTGCGGCGCGGTTATCTGCTCAATGAGCTGGGCGCGAGCACGCTGGGCGTGATCAACTCCTTTGTCCTGCAGGATGAGGTGGTCAGGGTGCTGGCCGAGAAAGCGCCCTTCGGCCGCATGATGCACTCGGACTATTGCCGCATCGGCGGCAAGACGGTCAACCAGTGGCTGGAACAGCCCGATGGCATGGCCAGCTTCCTGGCGGAGATGGAAAAGGCCAAGTGGATCACGCGGGGCAAGCCAGCCGAGGAGAGCCGCTTCTGGCGGTTGATCGATGCCGCCGGTGGCCAGATGTTCGGGGTCTTCGAGGGCTATGAAAAGCAGGTTATCCGTGAGTGGATCGAGGAAGGGTGGAGCGATGGCCGCCGTCAGCCGAGCTTCCGCGCACTGGCGCGCGGGCGTGAGAACGCCGCTGCCGAAGCCCCTGCCGTGCCGGCCGTGGCCTTGGGCGAGGTCGATCTCGATGCGCTCGTGGCCGAGCTGGCACCGGGGCGGCATCATTTCGTGCCCGGTTTGGAGGCGACGCGGCGCTACAGCGAGCGTTACCGGCGTGCATGTGTGGCGTGAGCGCCGCGCCACGCAGCGCCGGTGACGGGAGCGCCGCGGCAGTCGGCTATAATGTCGGGCCTTGGCCGCTGGCCGCCCCGCAGGATGCACGCTCGCAGCCGATGTGAAGTTGCAGGCGCGGAGGCGGCGGCCCGACCCGTCAACCCGCCGGCACTCCGCCGGCTGCTGGAGAAACCATGAACATTCGTGCAAGAAAACGCCTGATCTATCGCCGTCACCGCATCGGCATGCTGATCGCCGCCATCGAATCCCTGATCGCCCTGGAAGAATCCATCCTCGAAGGCAAGCAAGCTGCCTGAGGTAGCAGGAGGATTACACCAGTCCGCTGCGCGCAGCGGGTGTGGCACCGAAGAACCGACCTCGCCGGTCGGTTTTTTATTGCGCGCAAGATTTCAATTGCAATATGGAATGCCCTTGCTGACATGGGAGCGCAACGGTCCCGGCGCAAGCTGTCTCCATGCCGAAACGCCAAGGCCAGCCACGGCTCCGAGGCCAACCGGTCCACGCAACCTGCTTTCACTGGAGACCATCATGCGCATTCTCACCACCACCTGCACCGCCCTGTTCCTGAGCCTGGCCGCCACCGCCGTGCGTGCCGAGAGTCTGTTCCACGGCACCACTGACTACGAATCGCCGCTTCCCATGCTGCTGCACATCAGTGCTCGCCTGATCGGACGCCTCTTCAGCTGAAACGGGCGGAGGCGGCAGCCGGCGCTTGCGTCACGGCTGCCGCGCTGTGGCACAATCGCGGCTCCTTGCTGCGACCGGGATCCGTCCTGCCATGTGCGTCAACTACAAGCCCACTCCCAAATCCATCATCACCGCGCTGACCGGTGCCGACACCTCCGCCACGCCAGACTGGCCAGAGGAAACCTGGCAGGATTACGCCGCCCCCGTGGTACGGGCCGGGCTGCAGGGCGAGCCGGAACTCATCGTCGGCACCTACGGCATGATGCCCCGGCGCAAGCTGCAGGGCGGATTGCAGATCTCCACCATGAATGCCCGCGCCGAGACCATCGGCGAGAAACGCAGCTACGCCGGCCCCTGGCGGGCCTTGCAAACCTGCCTGTTGCCCATGCACTGGTTTTATGAGCCCAATTACGAAGCCGGACGCCCGCAGCGCTGGGCCATCGGCATGGCCGACGACCAGCCGTTCTGCGTGGCCGGCCTGTGGCGCGCCTGGGAGGAGCCTGAAGGAGGGTATGCATTTTCGTTTACCCAGATCACCATCAATGCCGATGCGCATCCCCTGATGAATCGTTTTCACAAGCCGGGCGAGGAAAAACGCAACCTCGTCATCATCCCGCCCGCCGACTATGCGGACTGGCTCAACGTCGGTGATACGGAAAACGCGCGCAGGATGCTGCTCAACTATCCCGCCAGCGCCATGAAGGCCTGGCCTGCGCCCAAGAGCGAAGCGCGGAGCAGCTCAGGGCAGGGTTCGTTGCTCTTTTAAGGGCCGGCCGCTGCCGTTTCGCACGCCAGATGTAAAGAATTGTTGACCTTCCCCATGATTTTCTGTGAAATTGCGCGGTGGCATCATTGCCGCGCTCAGGTGCGGCACAGGCAGGACTCACGTCATCATCACAACATCAGGGGAACGCGGCATGCGGATCAAGAGGGCGGGGCCGATGTGGAGGGCATCCGGGTGGGCTGGCGTGCTGCTGGCCAGCGCTTCGCTGCTGGGCCAGGGCAGTGCAGGTGCGCAGGAAGCCACGGCCAGCCAGGCCGGCATCGTCAAGGTCCTGCAAGGCGACGTGCGCGCCGAGCGCAGCGGCAAGACCCGCCCGCTGGCCACCGGCGAACGGCTCTATGCGGGTGACCGGGTACTGACCGGTGCCGCCAGTGCGGTCGGTTTTACCTTGCGCGACGATACGCTCATTTCCCTGGGCTCCAACAGCCAGTTCCTGCTCGAACAATTTGCCTACAACGACAAGACCGACGAGGGCAGCGTTGCCGTGCGCCTGACCAAGGGCACACTGCGCTACGTGTCGGGACTGATCGGCAAGCACTCGCCGGAGAGCCAGCGTCTGTCGACCCCGACGGCCACCATCGGCATCCGTGGTACCGACTTCATCGTGGAGGTGGCCGGTGAATAAGCCATCGCTCCATTCACTGTACCGGCCGCTGATGCGCTGCGCCTTGCTGGCCGTGGTGGCGCTGCTGGCCGCATGTGCCGGGCCGGCGGAACGTTTCGTACTGCTGCCGCAGGCCGACGGCTCGGCCAGCAGCATCGTGGTCAGGACGGCCAGTGGCGAGACGGCACTGACTTCGCCCTATGCAGCGGTCGAGACGCGCGGCGGCAAGCCCGCGCCGACCCAGACACTGTCCGCTGCCGAGGTGGACCGGCGATATGCCGAGGTCATGCGCAGCCTGCCGGCGCGTCCGCGCAGCTACGATCTGCTGTTCGAGCTGGGCACTGACCGTCTGACGCCGGCCTCGCAGGAATTGCTCAAGAAGGCCATCGCTGAAATCAAGGAATTCCCCGCCGGGGAATTCATCCTCACCGGCCATGCCGACAGCATCGGCAGCGATGCCACCAACGACGCCTTGTCGTTGCGGCGCGCGCGCCTGATCGAGCGTGAACTGCAACGGGCGGAGGTCAAGGCCCTGAGCATCGAGGTCATCGGCAAGGGGGCGCGTGATCCGCGTGTGCCGCAGAAGCGCGGCGTGGCCGAGCCGCGCAATCGTTTCGTGGAAATCAAGATCAGGTGAGCCGGGCGGCACGCTGCCGATGCAGCGTCATCTGTCGTCCTGACATTCTCAGGGGAATCACATGGGCAATCGCGTCTATCTCTACTGCACCGACTTCGAGGGTCTGCCCACGGAGGAACAGGCCGACGAATTCTTTACCATGATCGGTACCGAATACGAGGCTACCGCGCGCCTTCCCTTGTTCTGGATGTGCCTGTTTTCCGGGGACGATATTCACGTCACGTCCGGCCCTGCTACCGAGGGCGAGCACAGCGGCAAGCAAGGCCCTGAAGGCGCGGAGGACGGTGATGAGTACGATGATGAGGAGTACGACGAGGAAGCTGACGAGGATGCGCCGCGTCCTTTTGCCTACCTGGGTTGCGAACGTCTGGCGGGCATCGCCCGTCTGCGCCAGCGCTCGGCGATGCTGCGTCCGGTGCTGGGCGAGGAGCGCCACGCCTTGTACGAGGACTGGATCGCGCGCCTGGAAGCCGAACCCCGGCGCAACATCGTGGTGAACACGGAAGAGCTGGACGGCATGTCCGATGAGGGCCAGCTGGAGCAGCAGCTGCGCGCGGCGTATCAGGAACTGGCCGTGATGGATCAGCGGCAGGCATGGCAGATGAGCCCCTTGCTGCATGACCTGGCCGGCTTGTACGAAGAGCAGGCAATCAGCGAGGTGGCCAGCTGGACATTGGCCGGTTCGGCCAACGGCGCCACGCGCTGGCCGCCCGCACTGGCGCAGCCACAGCAGCCGGAACAGTCCGCCGGGGCGACTGCTGCGTTGCCCGCGCCATCGCCTTGGTGGATGTTCTGGAAGCGTTGATCTCCGCAGACGGGTGGAGCTGAACGCAGGGATGCGCCGTCTTTCGGACATCGCTTATTGTTGAGTTTGATCGTGGACTATCGAATAGCTCATCAATGGCGTGTGCGCGACACAACTAGGAAATTTCCTGATATTCGCGAAATGATATAAAACATAAGATCACGCCATTGCATCGACCTTCCATCTCAAGGAAGCATGGCCATGATCCAGTCCCTTCTGCACTACGGCAGCTATCTCGCTGCGTTCTATGCGGCTTATGTCGTGGTCGGCATGGCGTTGACCGGAGTGTTTCTGTGGCGTGTGCTTTCGCGCAAGCCGGCGATGCAGAGCCTGCCGGCGAGGGTCGAGCCGACAGCGGGCGACGAATCCCGCGCTGCCTTGCATTGAAACCGTAATGAAAAAAGGCCCGGACGCGCGCTCCATCTCCTGGAGAGCGTGTCCGGGCCTGCCCGGGAAGGCAGCGTGATCAGCGTTGCTGTCAGCTGTTCTTGTGACTCTGCTGTCCCGCCTTCACGTGCTGCTCATGGGAGCCGCCGCGGCTGGAGTCGCCCTGTTGCTGGCCGGAGCCACTGCTGCTCTGGTTCTGCTGGTCGTTCTTGTGGCTCTGCTGGCCGGCTTGCACGTGCTGTTCATGCGAGCCGCCCCGGGTGTTGCCACCTTGCTGCTGGCCGGAGCCGCTGCTGCTCTGGTTCTGCTGGTCATTCTTGTGGCTTTGCTGGCCTGCCTGGACGTGCTGTTCGTGGGAACCACCGCGGCTGTTGCCTTGATTCTGATTCGACATGATGTCACTCCTTGATGAATGCCCTGCGCTTGTGCGCAGTAACTACATCATCGTCCTCTGACTCCGCCGCAGACATCGGCCAAGCTCCCTTGATCCTGTCGGCTGTGACTGTCGGACGCGTCTCCAATGCAATACATCAGCTTGGCCGACGGACGTCTGTCGTCGCTCAGCGGGGGCAGAGCATGAGCGTGCTGCACGGACTTACTGCACGGATTCGATGGTGGACAGCAGGTGTTCGAAGGAACAGGGTTTGGTGAGCAGGGCGGAGAACACTTCGAGTGCCTGCCAGGAATTGCTCATGGGAGTGGCACTGAGCAGGACCACCGGAATGGCCGAAAAGCGTTCATCGCCCTTGATGCGGGTCGCCAGTTCCAGGCCATCCATCACTGGCATGCGCAGGTCAGTGAGGACCACGCTGACTGCGGTGTGCTCATGGGCCATCAGTGCCAGCGCCTCTTCCCCGTTGCCGGCTTCGATCACGTGATAGCCGACGCCTTGAAAGACTTCTGCAAAAATGTTTCTGACATCCTTGTTGTCTTCAACGATCAGCAGGGTGCGAGCGTGACTGCTCGGATTCATGAAGCGATCTCCGGGTGGATGGGCTACGTCCTGAGATCAGAACGAACGGCTCCGCGATTATGTGACCGAAATGATCATGGTTGCATCAGTCAATTCCTGTATCGCGGGAAAATCGCGCTGACATCCTCGTAAGAATATGTGCTTCACCTGCGCGTCAGGTGGCGTGCCGCTAGAATACCGGCTCCGGTGACGCGACGCGTCGCCCTTATCTGCCAAGGAGCCGCGATGTCTCTGGAAAGCCTGCTGCTGTTCATTCCCTCGTGTTTTGCGCTGAACATGGCCTTCGGCCCCAACAATCTGCTCTCCATTACCATCGGCGCCCATCACGGTCTGCGCCCGGCCTTGCTGGCAGCGGCCGGCCGGCTGGTGGCCTTCGCGCTGATGATAGGGGTGGCGGCGGTGGGCATGGGCGCACTGCTGATGGCGTCGCAGATGGCGTTCACGGTGGTCAAGGTGCTGGGGGCGGCCTATCTGATCTGGCTGGGCTGCAAACTGTTTTTCGCCAGGGTGGAGCTGGGCGGCCAGCCGCTTGAGCCGCAGCAGCGCAGTATTGCCGGTTATGTGCGCAAGGAGTTTCTGGTCGCCATCGGCAATCCCAAGGCCATCCTGGTCTTTACGGCATTCTTCCCGCAGTTCGTGGTGCCGGAAAATTATTTATCCAGTTTCCTGACCCTGGGCGCGATTTTCCTGGCGCTGGAGGTGGTCGCCATCGCCGCCTATGCCTATGCCGGCACGCGCCTCTCCGGACTGATGCAGAATGCGCGCGGTCTGCGCTGGATGAACCGCATCAGCGGCGGCATGATGATCGTTTTCGGGACCTTGCTGGCATTGGCCAAGCGGCCGGCAGCCTGAGGAACTGCGGGGCGTCAGGAGAAGCTCAGCTCCAGCCCCATCATTCTGGAGATGAAAAAGGTTGCCACTCCCAGCACCAGCAGCGAGATCACGAACAGCGCTGCCACTTTCCCGCTGGCGCGCAGCACTGCGTTGCGCTCGGCCTGCTTGCCCTTCTTGCCCTGATCGTAATGCCACTTGATGGCGTAGAACATGCCGATGCCGAGCACGGCGACCTTGAAGATGATGAAGACGATTGGGACCCAATCCATGATGTCGACCATTTGAATCGCTGGAAGAAAAATCCGGTGCCAGCTTTGCGAATCTGAAAGTAGCAGAGGCGAGTCACTGTTTCCGTAACAGTGTCCTGTGCATTCTAACCAAGGCGACGCAGGCGGGTCCAGCAGACATGATCCATACAAGCCGCAGTACTGCACAGACGAGCGTGCACCAAAGCTGGCGAGCCGGCGTTAAGGGAGTCCCTTCCTCGTCGCCGACACGCCGCCATATGCCTTTCTATCGCCACAGCCCGGTGGATACCAAATCCGCTGCTTCGCAGGTCAGCCCGCCGCTTCCTGCGCAGCGCCATGCTCGTTGCGTGGCCCTCGCCGTCTCATTGATGCTGAGCATGATGCCGCTGGCCACTCACGCCGAAGCGTCCTGCCAGCCGCCGTCTGCGGCGCAACTCGGCGCGCTGCGCCGCGCAGTCGACAAGAACCTCGCGCCGCAGCCGCGCGCCATTGCGCGCGTCCATACCGAAGGCACCTTGCCCCATCAGGGAATCTGGGATGCCAGTGTCGAGGCCGAGCGTGACTGGCCGCTGATGCGCCAGCTCGCGCAGTTGTGGCAGGCCGGGCGCGCGCCCGAGGATGCGCGGCAACTGTCGCGCCTGATGCGGGCGTGGGCCGAGATCTACCAGCCTGACTTCAATCCCGTGGATGAGACCAGTCTCGATGCCTACATCGATGCCTATGTCATCGCCGGGGAGGCGCTTGATGCCGACACCCGCCAGCTGGCCGCCAGCTTCATTCGCACGCTGGCGGACGGCTATCTGCAGCAGATGGAGAGCGGCTTCCGTCCGCGCGATCCACGCTGGCAGAACAACTGGAACTCGCATCGCGTCAAGCTGGCGGTGCTGGCTGCCGCCGCACTGCAGGACGATCGCCTGTGGGGCCGTGCGCGCCGGGCCTTCGACGCCCAGGTGGCACGCAACATCCGCGCCGATGGCTCCACCCTCGACATGGAGGAACGCGACGCCCTGCACTATGTGGTCTATGACCTGGAGCCGCTGGTGCGGGCGGCGCAGGTGGCGCAGGGCAGGGGAGAACAATGGCTGACGCACAAGAGCAACGGCAGCGGCAGCGTGATGGCAGCGCTGGACTGGCTGCTACCCTATGCCGATGGCAGCAAGGCCCATGAGGAATTCGTCCATTCCCGCGTGCCTTTCGATGCCAAGCGGCGTGATGCAGGCCTGTCCGGCTATTCCGGACCGTGGCAGGCCAAGGGCGCAACCCGTCTGTTTGCGATGGCGGCTACGCTGGACGAACGTTATGCAGGCGTGGCACGGCAGCTCGATCCGGCGGGTGGCACGCTGCTGACTTGCTGGCCGAAGCGCTGAGCCAGTTGTGCGGCCTGCGCATGAGGTGCACAGGCCGCTGCTTTCGTAGCCGCGCGGCGCTTACTTCATCAGGACCTGCAGCTGCGTCACCGCTTCGTTGACCTGCCCGATCTCATTGATCTGGTCGTTCGCGGAGGTGCTGATGGTCTCGATGATGCCGGTGATGTCGTTGATGGAGTTGACCATGGTGCTCATGGTCTTGCCGGCATTCATGACCAGCTCGGTACCTTGTCTTGCTTCATTGACCGAGCCGCTGATGAGCGTCTTGATTTCGCTGGCCGAGGCCGCCGTGCGCTGCGCCAGGCTGCGCACCTCGCCGGCCACCACGGCAAAGCCGCGGCCATGTTCGCCGGCCCGGGCCGCTTCGACGGCCGCGTTCAGGGCCAGCAGATTGGTACGGAAGGTGATTTCGTCGATCACGCCGATGATCTCGGTGATCTTGGCGGCACTGGCGTTGATGGCGGCCATCTTGTTGACGACCTCCTGCATGACCACCCCGCCTTGTTCCGCGATGGAGGAGGTGGCCTTGACCAGATCGTTGGCCTGCTGCGCGCTGGCCGAGCCCGTGCTCAATGCTTCGGACAGCCCGCCCACGGCGGCCTGCAGGGTCTGCGTGGCCTGGGTCTGAATGCTCACGTCGGTGGCGTACTTGACCACCTTGAATACCCGCCCGTCCATGTCGAAGATAGGGTTGTAGTTGGCCTGCAGCCAGAGCGCATCGCCATTCTTTTTCACGCGGCGATACAAGCCGGCATCGTATTGGCCGGCCGCCAGCCGCTTCCAGAATTCCTGGTATTGCGCCGAGGCGCGCTCGGCGGGCTCGACGAAGATGGCGTGATGCTTGCCCACGATTTCGGACAGCGAATAACCGACCGCGCGCAGGAAGTTGTTGTTGGCGTGCAGGATGTTGCCATTCACATCAAACTCGATCACCGCCCGCACCTTGTTGATGGCGGTGATCTGTCCGGAGAAATCGGCGGCCTGCAGCTGCTGCTGCGTGACGTCGCGCGCGTACTTGACGATCTTGAAGGGGCGTCCAATGGCATCGATGATGGGATTGTAGGTCGCCTGGATCCAGACCTCGTGTCCGGATTTGGTAATGCGGCGATAGAGGCGCTGGTCATATTCACCGCGCCCCAGTTTCTGCCAGAACTGCGCATAGGCAGGCGCGTTGCGCTCTTCCTCGGCGACGAAGATGCGATGGTGCTGGCCTTTGATCTCTTCCAGCGTGTAGCCCATGAGATCGAGGAAATTCTTGTTGGCCTTGATGATCTTGCCATCCAGCGTGAATTCGATGACTGCCAGCGCCTTGTCGATGGCGGCCAGTTGACCCAGCATGTCGGCCTTGCGTTTGCTGAGACGTGAGAAAAACGAGAGCGAGTCGAAGAAAGCCATGATGGGCGCCTGATCCTGAAAATGTTCTTGAAACGCATCTCATCGCCGTCGTCGAGATGCTTCCGGTTTTATTCTTGGGGACGTCAGCAGAGGCAGGAATATCGTTGTCTCATGCCACGCGGGACCTGCCCCGATTCCGCTTCTCATTGTATGAGTCGCGAGGGAGAAATCCATCGGGGATTTCCTGATGAACTGGCAACAATAGTCGACTCGGGTTAACATGCCGCCAGCATGGTAACAAGACAGAAAAAGGCAGCACCCCGCAAGCGGGCCACCTCCAAAAAAAGCCGGCAGAAGGGACTGGGATCATTCAGTCGCTTTCTGATTTCCTTCACCAGCACGACGATCCTTGTCTTCGGCATCGCCAGTTGCGTCCTCAACCCGCACCTGACGGACGGCCTGCGCGAGCGCTTCAGTCTGCCGCACCTCGAATTGCCGGCCGAGAACGAGCCCGCCCCGGTGCGGCAGGCCGAGCCGGGGCACACGGTTGCGCGTTTTGCGCAATGTCCGCAGTTCTTCCCCGGCGCGCATCCGCCGCAATTGCCTGCGGGTGCGCATTTGCGGGAATTGTGTTTCAGCGCGTTTGCGGTGCTCTACAACAGTCAGACCAAGACGCCCTTCGTGGTAGTCGAGCGGCTGAACCGGACCGCTCTTCTGCATGCGCGCGAGCAGCATCGCACGGACCGCTTCTACCCGGAGGCGCGGCTGCCGCGCGCCGAGCGCGCGGAACTGGACGACTACCGGGGATCGGGGTATGCGCGCGGCCACATGGCGCCGGCCGGCGACATGTCCACACCGGAGGCGATGGCCCAGAGTTTTTCGCTGGCCAACATGGTCCCGCAGAATCCTCGGAACAATTCCGGGCCCTGGTCCAAGATCGAACGGGATACGCGCAAGTACGTGATGCGGGCAAGCGGGGATGTTTTCGTGTTCACCGGGCCGCTCTTCGATGCGACACCGGCCACGATCGGACGGGGCCACATTGCCGTCCCGGCCCGCTTGTTCAAGCTGGTGGTTGACGCCAGTACGGGCAGGTCATGGGCGTATATACAGGCCAATCGCGCTGATACCGAGGTGGGAGCGCCGATCACTTATGAGGACTTCGTCCGGAAGACCGGGTTGCGCTTGTTGGGGCAGGGGACGGGGCGGGGTTGAGTGGCCGGCTCCATCTCCTGCAGCTGTTCAGGTTTATCTCATATCGCCACATCGTGATCCCCAAGAAAAAAGCTCCTGATCAAGGAGCTTTTTTCATGCACTGAAGGATCCTGCGTGGCGACTGTCAGTTCTTGTGCAGATCGCTGTTCAGGATGTCTTCGCCATCTTCCAGCTTTTTCGCGAAGTCGATATTGCGGCCGGTACGCAGCACTTCGAGGGCGCCGGTGACGTCATTGCGGCGGAACGTCGCTGCATTGATGCCGGCCAGCTCTGCGGCCTTGACCACCTTGCCGTTCAGCGGGTGGCCTTCAATCTGCACCGAGACGCGGGACGATGCCATGACCGCGGTTTCGGCCGCGACGATGACGGCATCACCGACCGGAATGCCCAGGGCGGAATTGACTTCCAGCAGGCAGTTGCGGCCCAGGGAGATGAACACGTTGTTGCCACCGGAGAGCACACCCAGCGTGGACGCGCCGCCGCCGATGTCGGTACCGGCACCGACCAGCACGGAGGAGCTGATGCGGCCTTCCACCATGGAAGCGCCTTCGGTCCCTGCATTGAAATTGATGTAGCTGGCACCCGGCATCAGCGTGGTGCCCTCACCGAGGTAGGCACCCAGGCGAACCTTGTGCTGATCGGTGATGCGCACGCCCATTTTCAGGGAATTGATGCGGTGGACATACAGAGGGAATTTGTCGACCATGTGCGGTGCGAAGCTGCCATCGCCGAAAGCGGCCGACATCAGGGACTGCTCGACTTCCTCGGCGTCCATCGGGGTATCGCCAATCCAGGCCACATTGGGCAGCTTGGTGAACACCTTGGTCAGGTTCAGCTGGTTGGGCTTGAAGCAGCGATGGCTCAGGCCATACAGCTTGAGGGTACTGTCTTCCACGCCTTGGGGATCGATGTCATCGAAGATGAAGGTGATGACGACGCGATTGGCCGGGCCGGCCTTGGTGGCTTCCAGCGCTTGTTCCAGCGCGATGACGTTGCCGTGATACTTGCCGTCGTTCTTGAACGGGGCAAAATAGGCCAGGATCTCGGTCAATTGGGCGGCGGACACCGTGATATTCTGCACGCCAGCCGGGGTAACCCGCAGCACTTTCATCCAGATCGCTGCACTTGCCGTATTCTGGCCAGGGCCATTGACGACCGGATAGCGCACGGAGGCCAGGGTGCCATTGCCGGTAAAGACGCGGCTGCCGACGGCGAACAGCAGCGGCTCCTTGTAGCCGGCGCTGGCCTTGAAGTCTTCGACGACCTGTTTGAAAGCGTCTACGGTGGCGGGATAGGTGGATTGTGGTTGGTTCATGGGTTTCTGCTGAGAAATGCTTCTTGAGTGTTATAGCGCGTTGGGAGCGCTATTTTAGCGTTGCTTCGCGTTTGATAGGGCGTTGTTGATTTGGCGGGGAGTCGATGCCGTTTGTCCGGGCCGAATAGCCAAGTGGCGAAAGTCCGGGTGACTCACGCGCTTCATGGCTGGCGAAGTTCAGCGGCATTGTGCTTGAGCATGGGTACTCAGCTATTTGTCAGCGAGCTGTGCGAGGGTTGGATCCGTTTTGCCGTTACCAATCAAATCATAAAAACGCCCATCGTAGAGGACTCGCAATGAAGTTCCTTCTCCTGGCCTTTTGGGTTTCCATCGCAGGTATCTGTGGGCGGCGCTGGCAGAAGGTAAGCTTCAGGAGGGCTATTCGGCATGGCATAACGAAGATCCATGCGACGCAGGATGCCAGGAAGGCGATCGTCCGGTGACGCATCTCATTCGCGACCTTTGGTTATATCGACGAGGGAATCAATTCTGTGGCTTGGTACTGGTGGTCTATGCGCCCAGAGTAAAAATGGCCAGTGGACGAATCAAATCCGCCGGGAAATTAAGCGGCTTTGAAAGTAGGTTTTTTCAATATTGAATCGAGGAAGTAAGAAGTCACGTATTTCAGAAAGCTGAATCATCGCCATTCTCAAGCAGGGAGACGCCGGCACACCTGTCCCCAGCTGTGCTTAGAGTACGACATCAGCTCTGTGCGTGCAGGCAGGGACGCCGTTGCCGGAGACTTCACGGGAGAGATTTTTCAAGAGTAGAGGCGGTGCGGCCCAGCATCAACTTGCGGCGAGAGATAGGGTGTGCGTGCGGGCGGGCAATCGGAAGATGCTGACCGTACGAGAGAGTTTTTCCGCTTGATCCTGCATGGATTGCGCTGCAGCCGCGGCTTCCTCGACTAGCGCTGCATTTTGTTGCGTCACTTCATCCATCTGTGTGACCGCAAGGTTGATTTGCTCGATCCCTTCGCTCTGCTCCCGGCTGGCCGAGGAAATCTCGCTCACGATATCAGTAACGCGCGCTACGCTTCCAACGATATTAGTCATCGTTTCCCCTGCTTGTGCCACCAGTTTGCTGCCTTTTTGCACCTGTCCCACCGAATGCTCGATGAGTTGCTTAACCTCCTTTGCGGCGGTAGCAGAACGTTGAGCCAAGGTTCGTACCTCGCTTGCGACCACGGCAAATCCGCGACCTTGCTCGCCCGCGCGGGCGGCTTCTACCGCCGCATTCAGAGCGAGGATATTTGTCTGGAAAGCGATTGCATCGATTACGGTGACGATATTTGTAATTTCCTTAGACGATTCATTGATCGCATTCATCGTGTCGACCACTTCCCCCACCACTTTCCCGCCTGAGACGGCGATTTCGGACGCAGCAGAGGCCAGCTCATTTGCCTGTACAGCATTGTCGGCATTCTGTTTGACGGTGGCGGTTAATTCTTCCATTGCAGACGCCGTCTCCTCCAATGAGCTTGCCTGCTCTTCGGTTCGGGACGAAAGATCCAGATTGCCCCTGGCAATCTGATCAGAGGCCGTCGCGATTGTATCTGTCCCCGCGCGCACCTCGCCTACGATATCGGCTAGACGATCACGCATGCTGCCCATTGAGGCCAGTAGACTGCTGCTATCGCCCTCGCGAAGCGAAATTGGGCGATCCAGGTTGCCGCCAGCAATGTCGCTCGCGATATTCATTGCGTAGGTGGGTTCACCACCTAACTGTCCCGTGACGCTGCGCGAAATCACCATGGTTGCAACCAAACTCACCAAGACCGATAGCATTCCAACGATCACGAGCATCGTCGTCGCTGTGTGGTAAGTCTCTTGACTGGTTGCTACAGTCTGGTCCATCAAAGCACGCTGATAGTCAGAGAACTCTTGTAGTGCGGTGAACATGGCATTCTGCTTGGCACGTACCGAACCAAAGAACATCCTGCGCCCGTTCTCAGTGTCGCCTGAGGCTAGCATGTTGAGCAGCTTCTGCTGCTCCTCATAATAGTTTTGACTAGATGCCTGGACTGCCACGAGGAATTTCTTTCCTGCCTCCGTGGTGATCATGCCATCAAGCTTAGCCTCCCGTTCTGCAATGGCCTTGCGTGCCTTGCTGATTCGTTCCAATTCCGCCGTTCTAACAGCTTCATCCGTGGTCAGCGCAACGTTGCGTACCGCGCGCGCGATGACATTGACATCCTTGCCGATAGCATCTACGAGCAGCGTCTTCGCATAACGGTCATCCACCAGAAATCTGACGTCCGAGTTGAGCGCTGCCAGCCGAGTGAAGCTGAAAATGGTCAAGCCTATCGACATCAGCAATAACAAACCAAATCCAAGATAGAGCCGATTGGCCACCTTCATATTCGATAATTTCATCACATACTTTCACAGTCAATTTGCAGTTAAATAAAAAATCTTAGGCTCTTGGATCATCCGAATAATTTGACGGTGAGACTAATCGGCCTTCCGATACCCTCTGAAAAAAACATCTAGTCGATGATTAAAATCTAATCTTCTTTCGAAACGGGAACCTGACATTTCGTAAGAATTTGCACTCTATAAAATCAAAAGCTCCCACTCTTTTCAGAGTCGGAGCTTTCGTCGAGCCTGCGGAATTAAAAAATAATTTTCTAACCCGGGTAGCGTGCTTTAGGATCCTAAGGACAATTAATAAATTGTTGATTTGCTCGCCGATTTGACCCTCTCTAACTGACCCGCCTTCCAGTGCCTGCTAAAGGCCGCCACACGGTCATACGACCCCTCATAACCAAGCTCCCTTAACTCCAGGAACATCTGTTTCAGGGTCCGTCTTTGCTTACGGGATTTGACCAACTCTGAGCTCAGCCACGCGGAAAGCCTGGGGGCATATGCATCCAAAGAGCTCGGTGAATGCCTGCTGGCATAGGAAGGTTCGATCGCCTCTGATCGAATGTAGCGACGAACCGTGTTTCGGGAAATGTCCAACCTGCGGGCGATTTCCCGGATCGAGACGCGATCTCTGATGTACCAGCGTCGAATGATTCCAAGTAGGGCCACGTCTATCACTCCGTTCTCCCGCTCGATGTCATGAGCAGGATTGTGGTCTAAACATGGGTCAACTTAGGATGCAAATTTCCGGGGAAACTGGGTCAGTTTTCAATGCAAATCAACACGAGCGGCTAAATCAGCGTTTGATAGCGCAGCCACACTACTTTGTCGCGCGGCGATATCGGCGCCAACCTCAACACCGAATTGAACCGTCCCCGGTCGTTGGCGTCGACAATCCACACTTCCAAATAAGAGAGTGCCTCCGGTTTATTAAACGGGGAATGGCAATCGTTGTCCTATTTGTTGCCCCCGCATTCACCGCATCTGCGTTGCTGTCAAGCTTGAGCAGATATATGTGCATTGATGGAATGTAATGTCCAATTGCGTCTTCGAGCTGTTGTCTAGGTGGCAGTGCGTTCCAGTTCCAACGAAACTGGCACCATCGGAATGGGAGCGCGATATTGATTGGTATTGACCAATTTTGGTTACATGGTGCTTACATGCGCCTGGAAAACAAAAAAGCCAACTCCGAAGAGTTGGCTTAAGTGCTTGATTCTATTGGTGCTGATGGGCGGAATCGAACCGTCGACCTACTGATTACGAATCAGTTGCTCTACCAACTGAGCTACATCAGCAAAAGTCCGCGATTATAACGGGTTCTTTCCGCTTCTTCCACACCCCGGCCAGAAATTTTCAGCTTTCTGCCCCCTAGTGCAGGCCCGCCAGCCCTGCACTAGTCCGACAACATAGCGCTCAGCCATCAATCTTCTTGTCCTCTTCCTTGGCCTCTTCCATGGCATCCGGCTCCAATTCCTCAGCCGAGCGGTTGCAATAAATGAAACACCCCCACGCCGCCAGCAAGACACCCGTCCCGACCAGCAGGGCGGCAGCATAGATCATGTCCGCCGCTTCCTCATGCGCGGCACGGAAGGTCATCACCAGTCCCTCGATAGCCAGCGCCACGATCACCACCACGAAAAACCGTGACAGGAAGCGCCGCACCCGCGTCGGCGCGCTGATGTTGGCGTCGCGCACCACCTCTTCCTCCGTAATGGTCTCGGCAATCTGGAATGCCACCACCGCAGCCGCCAGGATGCCGATGGCCTCGATCAGCGCCTGGGCCTGCGGCAGCCCCAGGCCTTCGCTCACCGCCTCGTAACCCATGCTCGCCGCAATGGCGATCAGCGCCAGGGCACCCAGCGCAAACAACAGCGCGATCACCGCATGCACTACACCAAAGACCGCCGTGATCTGTTTCATTGATTCCTCCCGTCCGTTTTGTGATGAGCGATTGGACTGATGAGCCGCATAAAGGTTGTCACCACGGATCATCGTTGTTTGTTGCCACGGGGAATCAATATCGGCTGCGGCCGCGCGCTGCGGGCATCGGCGAGCAGGAGGCTGACCGAGACCTCCATCAGTCTTACAGCGTTTTCAGACGAAGCGGGATGCAAGGGCGGCATAGGCGAGCGCAACATCGATCCATCAGCACTGATCGTATCCCTAGCCAGTCCGTGCAGAATGTCACCGGCTGGCGCAACCGCAGAGGAGGCCATCATGCCGCAGACCGCGTGGAGCAAGAAACGTGAACGCCAGTATGAACACATCAAGTCCGCTGCCGTAGAGCGAGGCGCGGGCACCCGACGCGCTGAGGAAATCGCCGCGCGTACCGTCAACAAGGAACGCGCCCGGCAAGGCGAAGCCAGGACGGCCAGCAAGACGTCCACCCAAGATATGTCACCCTCTCGACGGGGCGGCCTGCGCTCTCATGCCGGATCTGGCGGCCGCACGTTCAAGCAGTTGTATGCGGAAGCGGCAGCGCGCGGTATCAAGGGGCGTTCGTCGATGAACAAGGCTGCATTGGAAAAGGCGCTTTCCCGATAAATGGAAATGGCAACGTCACGAAAAAACTAAAAAACCGCCCGCAATGCCCTGTTCAAAAACTAAGTAAACCAGCGTAAAGCGTAAACAATAAAAAAATATGCGCGAGCAGGCCGCCAAACGACAACGCCCCCGATCTGCATCGGGGGCGCTGCATTTTTTACCGACCCTGAAGACCAGCCCACAAGCCAGCCCGCAGGGCAGGGCGACCGATCTTACTTGGTCACCGCCAGCACGGTACGCTGGCCACCCTTGTAGGTGTACAGGGTCAGCGAACCATCCTTGACATCGCCCTTGGCATCGAAGGCGATCACACCGGTCACACCCTTGTGGCTGATCTTGGCCAGTTCGGGCAGGTACTTCTTGGGATCGGCGGAGCCGGCCTTGGCCATGGCGTCAGCCACGGTCATGGTGGCATCGTAGGCATAGGCTGCGTTGTAGACCACGTCGATGCCGAACTTCTTCTTGTAGGCTGCGCGGAAGTCATCCATGCCCTTCTTGCCGGAAGCGTCCACGCCACCGGCTTCGGCACAGATCACCTGGTCTTCGCCCAGGCCATCACCGGCCAGGCCCGGCAGGGAGCCGGTACAGATGCCGTCGCCGCCCATGAACTTGGCGCCGATGCCCAGCTGCTTCATCTGGCGCAGCATCGGGCCGCCCACGGCGTCCATGCCGCCGAAGAAGATCACATCCGGCTTCTTGCCCTTGAGCGAGGTCAGGATGGCGTTGAAGTCGGTGGCCTTGTCATTGGTGAACTGGGTGCCGACGATGGTACCGCCGGCCGCCTTGGCGCCCTTGGCGAATTCTTCTGCCACGCCTTGACCATAGGCGGTACGGTCATCGATCACGGCGATCTGCTTGGTGCCCAGCTTCTGCACGGCATACTTGCCCAGTGCGGCGCCCAGCTGCGCATCGTTGGCGACCACGCGGAAGGTGGTCTTGAAGCCTTGCTGGGTATACTTCGGATTGGTGGCCGAGGGGGACACTTGCGGGATGCCGGCATCGCTGTAGATCTTGGAGGCCGGAATGGTGGTGCCGGAGTTCAGGTGGCCGATCACGGCGGCGACCTTCTGGTCGACCAGCTTGGTAGCGACCGCAGTGGCTTGCTTGGGATCGGAAGCATCGTCTTCACCCAGCAGTTCGAACTTGACCTTCTTGCCGCCAATGGTGAAACCCTTGGCGTTCAGTTCTTCGACGGCCATGCGCGCGCCGTTCTCGTTGTCCTTGCCCATGTGGGCGTTGGGGCCGGAGAGCGGGCCCACGTGGGCGATCTTGACGACTTCCTGGGCATGCGCGGCGCCTGCGAATGCCAGACCGATGGCGGCAGTTAATGGAATAATGGCGCTCTTGAATTTCATAACACTCCTCTGTAGATTGGATTGACCACTTTTAATGTTTTGTCTCACAACACAGTTATTCAGATCCTTGTTGCGGTGACCAGGCGTGCTGCTTTGCTTTCGTCCCCGACTTTCTGAATAATGCGACGGTACAACATAAGAATCGGCCAAGCCAAGCAATTTTTGAATGGCCGGCCTGAACCATCATCCTCGACTCTGTCCCATGGCTGCCAAACTTCACACCCTCGACAAGGTGGATCGCAAACTGCTCAACATGCTGCAGAAGGACAACCAGATCTCCACGCGCGTTCTGGCTGAAAAACTGCACATCTCGCAACCGACCTGCCTGCGCCGCATCCGCGAACTGCGCGAGGCCGGCATCATCAGCGCCGAGGTGGCCATGGTCGATCCCTTCGCACTCGGCTACGGCATGCTGGCCTTCCTCGAGATCTCGCTGAACAACCAGTCCGACCAGCACATGCAGGACTTCGAGCAGCGCATGGCAAAGGAGGCCGAGGTGATGCAGTGCTATTTCGTCTCCGGCGAATACGATTATTTCCTGGCGGTCCACGTCATCGACATGGATGCCTACTATCAGTTCGTCAGACGTGTGATCTCGGGCTCGGGCAATGTGCGCCACTTCCAGTCGCGCTTCCCGATGAAGCGGGCCAAGTTCACCACCCGCATCGCCTTCGATGAAAAGGCGGTCGAAGTACAGGTGCGCGTGCCCGGCTGAACGCTTGCCGCCTGCCCGCGCGGGGTTGGCGGCCAAGCTCATCCATTGCGTTTTGTTAGATTTCGGGGCGTCCATCCCTCGGACGGCCCCCGGATTTACTAACTTTTTCATTTTGCTGGCCGGCGATCCCGTTGTGCAGGAGTGTTCGCACGGCAGGGCAGGCACGTACTTTGCATTGCAGTGCGGTTGTCAGTTGTGTTATTTTCGGGGGCATCCCGCAGTGTGCGATGAAGAGCTCCTCCCGCCACTGCGTCTTCGCTGAAGCAGTACCGTGGTCATCAGCAACAAGAGCGGACACAGATCAGCACCCAGCGCCGGGCCCGTGTGGCCGGCCCGCCAGCAGTACCCGCAATCCCTATCATCCACCGTCCGCGGCCCATGCCGCAGGGCGCAGCCTTGCCCGGTGCCGCAGGTTCTGCGAAGCCATCCAGCCACTCCTGCAGCACGCTGCAGAACACAGAAAGGAAATCCCGCACGATGCACGAAGTCGAGTTATTCATCCAGGACATGGCCATCATCATGCTCATTGCCGGCATTGTCACCGTCGTCTTCAACAAGCTGAAGCAGCCGGTGGTGCTGGGCTACATCGTGGCCGGCGTGATCATCGGCCCGCATACGCCGCCCTATGACCTGATCCAGGATGAGAAGACCGTGCACATTCTGTCGGAGCTCGGGGTGATCTTCCTGCTGTTCTCGCTGGGGCTGGAATTCAGCCTGAAGAAACTGGCCAAGGTCGGTGCCACCGCCTTCATCGCGGCCGCGGCCGAGATCCTCCTGATGATCTGGATCGGCTACGAGATCGGCCTCTACTTCGGCTGGAAGCGCATGGACGCCATCTTCCTGGGTGCGATGCTGGCCGTGTCCTCCACGACCATCATCGTCAAGGCCTTGAATGAACTGGGCATGAAGAACGAAAAGTTCGCGCAGATCATCTTCGGCATCCTGATCGTGGAAGACATCCTCGCCATCGGCATGATCGCGCTGCTCTCCGGTGTGGCCACCAGCGGCTCGGTGGATTCCACAGAAGTCTTTACGACGGTGGGCAAGCTGGTGCTGTTCATGACGGTCTCGCTGGTGGTCGGTATTCTCGCGGTGCCGCGCCTGCTCAGTTTCATCGCCCGCTTCAAGAGCAACGAGATGCTGCTGGTGGCTGTGCTGGGCGTGCTGTTCGGCTTCTGCCTGCTGGTGATGAAGCTGCAATACAGCGTGGCCCTGGGCGCCTTCCTGGTCGGCGCGGTCATGGCCGAATCGCGCCAGCTGCACCGCATCGAGCGCCTGGTGGAACCGATCCGCGACATGTTCTCGGCCATCTTCTTCGTGGCCATCGGCCTGCTGTTCGATCCCAACGTGCTGGTCAAGTACTGGATGCCGATCACCATCATCACGCTGGCCGTGGTCTTCGGCAAACTCATCAGCTGCGGCCTGGGCACCTTCGTGGCCGGGCAGGGCGGCCGCACGCCGATGCGCGTGGGCATGGGCCTGGCGCAGATCGGCGAGTTCTCCTTCATCATCGCCGCACTTGGCCAGAGTCTGAAGGTCACCAGCGATTTCCTCTATCCCATCGTGGTGGCGGTCTCGGCGGTGACGGCGCTGCTCACCCCTTACCTCATCAAGGCCGCCGACCCGCTCTCGGCCAAGGCGGTCACGCTGGTGCCGGCGCGCGTCTCGGGCCTGCTGGGCATGTACTCGCGCTGGCTGGAAAGCCTGCAGCCAACGGGCGACCGCGCCGAACTCACGCGCATCATCCGCCGTATCCTGATGCAGGTGATGGTGAACTTGGCGCTGGTGATTGCGGTGTTCCTGGCAGGGGCCTTCTTCGTCGATGGCCTCTCGCGTCAGCTCTCGGCGTGGACGCCCGATCCGGAGGTGCAGAAGGCCATCATCTGGGGGTGCGCGCTGGTGATTTCCTTGCCCTTCCTGATCGCCACTTACCGCAAGCTGCAGGCGCTGTCGATGCTGCTGGCAGAGGTCAGTGTCAAGCCCGAGTTCGCGGGAGCGTATACTTCGGGCGTGCGCAAGATCGTCTCGGAGATCTTGCCCATCATGTCCATCGTGGGCATCATGCTGCTGATCTTCGTGCTGAGTGCCAGTATCCTGCCGCCGCTGAACCTGCTGGCCTTCGTGCTGGCCGGGGCCGCCGGGCTGCTGTGGTTGCTCTGGAGCAAGCTGGTCAAGCTGCATTCGCGCCTGCAGATCGCGCTCTTCGAGACCCTGGATGAACAGCCGGATGACGTGCATTGAGCATTGCCGATCCTGCAAGGTGAGAATTTTTTGCGTTGCCAAAAAGGGAACGCTCCCGGTTTTATTTACGTTGAACTGAACCATCATGACTCAAGACGAACTCAAGCAAGCCGTGGCCAAGGCCGCCATCGACTACGTGGTCGACGGCGAAATCATCGGCGTGGGCACCGGCTCCACGGCCAATTTCTTCATCGATGAACTGGGCAAGATCAAGCACCGCATCAAGGGCGCCGTGGCGTCCTCCGAAGCGACTGCCGAGCGCCTGCGTTCGCATGGCATCACCGTGTTCGATCTCAACGAGGTCGAGACCATGCCGGTCTATATCGACGGTGCCGATGAAATCAATGGCAGCGGTGCCATGATCAAGGGCGGCGGCGCTGCACTCACGCGCGAGAAGATCGTGGCATCCGTGGCGCAGAAGTTCGTGTGCATCGCCGATGGTTCCAAGCTGGTTGATGTGCTGGGTACTTTCCCGCTGCCGGTGGAAGTGATCCCGATGTCGCACGCCGTGGTGGCCCGCAAGCTGGCCGCACTGGGCGGCGAGCCGCGCCTGCGCCTGAACAAGAATGGCGACGGCGAGCCGCTGGTTACCGACAACGGCTGCTACATCATCGACGTGCTGAGGCTGGCCATCACCGATCCGGCCGACATCGAAGACAAGATCAACAACATCGTCGGCGTGGTCACCAATGGCCTCTTCGCGCGCCAAGGGGCCAATGTCTGCCTGCTGGGGACGGCCGAAGGCGTCAAGAAACTGGAGTTCTGAGAACCTCCGTTTTCTTGGTCGAAAACAAAAATGCCCGTGTCGCAGGACACGTGAACTGCACCCCAAAAGTTGGACATAAATCCAACCTTTGGGGTGTTTTTCATGGCGAAGTACGATGAGAAGTTCAAGCAGGAAGTGGTACAGAAATATCTAGCGGGAGGTAGTGCCAGAGGGCTTGCCAAGGAATATGGTCTGAAGCACAGCATAGTTCAGCGGTGGGTCCAGAGCTACCGACATCATGGCGTAGCGGGACTGATCAAGAAGCACGAGCACTATAGTGCCGAGTTCAAGCTATCGGTATTGACGCGAATGAAGCAGGATCAGTTATCACAGCGGGAAGTGGAGGCTATGTACGGACTTCGCGGCTGCGGGACGGTCAGTCGGTGGGAGCGCCTGTATCATGAGCACGGCCTGGCTGGATTGCAGCCGAAGCCGAAAGGACGCTCAATGATGATGAAGCCCAAGATTCCCGCAAAGCCCACAAGGAAAGACGACATGCGCCCACGCGAAGAATTGCTCGATGAAATCGAGTATCTGCGTGCGGAGGTTGATTACCTAAAAAAGCGTCGGGCCTTGATTCAGACAGAGCAAGCGGCTGCGCAAAAGCAGCGCGACTCGTCCAGGAATTGAGGCCACACCACAAGTTGCCTGTTCTGCTGAAGGTGGCCGGATTGGCGCGCAGCACATTCTATTACCAGATCAAGGCGCAGGAAGCAGGCGACAAATACGCGGCCGTGAAATCGCGCATCCGCAAGATCTATGACCGGCACAAAGGCAGGTATGGCTACCGCCGCGTCACGGACACGCTCAAGCAGGCAGGCCAACTGATCAATCACAAGACGGTGCAGCGCCTGATGAGCCAATTGGGCTTGAAGTCGCTGGTGAGGCCGAAGAAATACAGGTCGTATCGCGGCCCTGGGCACGCTCATGTGGAGAACTTGCTTCAGAGGAAATTCAAGGCAGAGCGGTTCGGAGAGAAGTGGGTAACGGATGTTACTGAATTCAAAGTCGGTGGAGAGAAGCTTTATCTGTCGCCTGTCATGGACTTGTACAACGGCGAGATCGTGTCGTATCAGACGAGTCGTTCACCCCAGTTCCAGATGGTCGACAGCATGCTCAAGAAGGCAATCTCGACCTTGAAGGGGACACGTCGCCCCATGCTGCACTCGGATCAGGGATGGCAATATCAGATGCACGCTTACCGGCGCACCTTGGCCGAAAACGGTATTAAGCAGAGTATGTCGCGTAGAGGGAATTGCCTGGATAATGCAGCCATGGAAAGCTTCTTCGGCACGCTCAAGTCGGAGTGTTTTTACCTGACTCGCTTCTCCAGCATCGAGCAGTTACAGATCGAGTTGCGCAAGTACATGCACTACTACAACCACCACCGCATCAAGAGCAAATTAAAAGGACTGAGCCCTGTGCAATACAGAACTCAGTCCTTTAGGCCTTAACCGGCTGTTGACCGTCCAACTTTATGGGGTCAGTTCACACGGGCATTTTTTTCATCTCGATGATTTCAGGCGGATGCCTCAGGGCTGGCCGGCCTTGGCCTCATCCCGAGCAATCACCACGGTCATGCGCGCCGGATCGATGTACTTGCGCACGGCCGCATTTAATTGCGCCAGCGTCAGGTCGGCCAGCTTCAGGTCCAGCTGCTGTTGCCACAGGAAGCTGCGGTCCAGGTTCATCAGCGCACTCCAGCTGGTGGCGATGCCGCCATCCCCGGCGCGCTGCTGGTTGCGCTGCTGCAGGATGCCGGACTTGGCGCGCAGCAGTTCTTCTTCGGTGAAGCCATCCTTGATGAGCAGGGCGATTTCTTCGCGCACGGCCGCATCGACCTTGTCCAGGTTCTGCGGGGCAGCGATGGCGCGCACGCTGAAGTAGCCTGCATCGCTGATGGCACCGACCTGCAAGCCGCTGTTGATGCCATAGGACAAACCATCCTTCTGGCGGATGCGATCCGCCAGGCGCGACTTCAGGCTGGAGCCGCCGAGCAGGTAATTGGCCACGGCCAGGGCCGGATAGTCGGGATCATCATCGCGCAGGCGGATGTTCTGGCGGGCCAGGTAGACACCGTTTTCCTTGTCCGGCGTATCGATGAGGATGCGCTTGGGCGGGATGTCGGCCCAGGTCTGCAGCACGCGCGCATAGGGGGCGGCACTGGTCCAGCCGCCGAAGGCTGCATCGATGGCCTTGCGTGCAGCCTCCGCATCGAAGTCTCCGACTACCGCGACTTCACCATGCGAGGCCCCGTAGAAGCGGCGATGGAAGGCCTGCACCTGTTCCAGCGTCACCGCCTGCACGGCAGCGATGCGTTGTTCCAGCGTCTGCGCAGCGCGCCAGTCGCCGTCCGGGTAATGGTTGAAGTGCAGTTGCAGCGCTTCGCCGGCACGCGCGTCCGGCTCCTTGCGCGTGGCTTCCAGCGCCGCCACGGTCTCATTCTTCAACTGCGCGAATTCAGCCGGATCCATGCGCGGATGGCGCAGTACTTCGCCTACCAGCGCAAACGCCGGGACCAGATTCTCGCGCGTGGTCTGGAAGCGATAGACGTTGCCGTTGATCTTCAGGCGCGTGAATTCGTCGGCCAGCTGGCGGCGATCCAGATCGCGCGTGCCGCGCATGAGCATGGCCGCCGTCAGCGAGGCGACCGCACGCTGGCCGAACAGGCTCTCAGCATCGCCAAACTCCAGGTTCATGCTCACCGACACCGTCTGTCCACGCGACTGCTTGGGCAGCAGGGCCAGCTTCAGTGCGGTGTGGGGCGGCTGGCCTGGCGCTACGCGTGTGGTGCGCTGTTCGATGTTGCCCGGGGCCGGGTCGAAGGCTTCGCCCGAGGCGATGGCCGGGCGCGGCTGGTATTGCGCCAGCAGGGATTCCACGCTCGGTGCGGGCGGGACCTCGGCACGCTGTGGATGATCTTCCGGCAGGTAGAGACCGACCGTACGGTTGTCGCGGCGGAAGTAGCGGCCAGCCGCCGCAGCGATGTCAGCGCTGGTCAGGCGCTGCTCCAGATCTCGTTCGATGAAGACCAGGCGCCAGTCACCGCGTGCAATCGCATTGGACATCGCCACTGCCATCTGCTGTGGATTGTTCTGCAGCGTCTCGAAGTTGTTGGCACTCTCGCGGCGCAGGCGTGCCAGTTCCTCGGCGGTCGGCGGTGCGGTGCTGAAGGATTCGACGGCGCTGATCATGGCCTGCTTGACCGGTTCGATGTCAGCGCCTGCCTTGACCTGCGCCACGATCATCTGCAGCCCCGGCGCGTAGCCGCTCAGCGGCATCGCATAGACCTGCGTGGCCAGTCCCTTTTCCACCAGCAGCTTGTGCAGGCGGCCATTGGGCGTGTCGGTCAGGATGTCGCTGGCAAACGAGAGGGCGGTGGCATCCGGATGCAGCGCGGAGGGCATCTTGTAGCCCAGCGCCACCAGTTGCAGGTCGCCGCGGCGGCGAATCGCGAACTGGCGTTCGCCATCCTGGGTCGGCTCCACGGTCCAGAATTCAGGCAGCTTGCGCTTGGGCTTGGGCAGGCGGCCGAAGCTCTGGTTGACCCACTGCAGCACCTGCGCCGGATCGAACTTCCCGGCAATGAGCAGCACCGCGTTGTCGGGCTGGTAGTAGGTGCGATAGAAGGCTTGCAGGTTCTCGATGCGCACGTTCTCGATGTCGCTGCGCGCGCCGATGGTGTTGCGGCCATAGCTGTGCCAGTCGTAGGCCACGCTCTGCATGCGCTTCAACATCACGCGCGAGGGCGAGGTCTCGCCGGATTCAAACTCGTTGCGCACCACCGTCATCTCGCTGTCGAGATCCTTGCGCGCGATACGGGAATTGACCATGCGGTCGGCTTCCATGGCAATCGCCCATTGCAGGTTGTCCTTGCCGGCCTCGAAGGTCTCGTAGTAGTTGGTGCGGTCCAGCCAGGTGGTGCCGTTGAAGTTCATGCCGCGCTTGCTGAATTCCTGCGGGATCGCCGGGTTGTGCGGCGAGCCCTTGAACATCAGGTGTTCCAGCAGGTGCGCCATGCCGGTCTCGCCATAGTTCTCGTGGCGCGAGCCGACCAGGTAGGTGATGTTGACGGTGACCGTGGGCTTGGAATCGTCCGGCAGCAGGAGCAGCTTGAAGCCATTGGCAAAGCGGTATTCGCTGATGCCCTCGGCGCTG
Organism: Herbaspirillum huttiense; assembly: GCF_004367745.1. GTDB lineage: Bacteria > Pseudomonadota > Gammaproteobacteria > Burkholderiales > Burkholderiaceae_D > Herbaspirillum > Herbaspirillum huttiense. The sequence continues at coordinate 4,002,772 of NZ_CP037993.1, read as the reverse complement.
GGGCCTTGCGTGACGCCGGCTGGCAGCGTCGGCGCAGCGCTGGCCGTGGCCGCGTGGGCCCAGGGGGAAACAAAGGCAAAGCCGAGACTGACGGCAAGCACGGCAAGGCGCAGATGACGCAGGGACAAGATGAGCTCCAGCGGGAAGTCGGTAGGGAATCAGGGTTCGGAGTCGGCATTGTAGACGAGCCGGCCGCCGCGATGCGTCAGCCAAAACAAACGCCGCCGTGGCGAACCAGGGCGGCGTTGCAGCCTTGCTCAAGCGATCAGGACAGCTTATTCGCTCGGCGGCACGTAACCGGCGGCGGCATCAGCGCCTTCGCCGAAGAAGTGCTTCTCCATCTGCGCGGCCAGATACTTGCGGGCGCGGGCGTCGGCCAGCATCAGGCGGTTTTCGTTGACCAGCATGGTCTGGTGCTTGAGCCAGGCGGCCCAGGCTTCCTTGGAGACGCTTTCATAAATGCGCTTGCCCAGCTCGCCCGGATAGGGCGGGAAGTCCAGGCCTTCGGCTTCCTTGTTCAGTTTGATGCAATGGACCATGCGTGCCATGTCGATTCCTTGGTTCGTTAAGTTGAAATGCCTGGGACGGGCGGGCCAGCGATGGGGGTCAGCGGTTGAGCCTGCTCACGTCCTGACGGAAAAATGATTAATACAAATTCTTGATCAATACCTGCGACTTGCGCTGCCAGTTGTAGATCTGCTGGCGATCTTGCGGCAGGTCGTTGACACCGGCCAGCACGAAGCCGCGCTTCAGGAACCAGTGCGAGGTACGGGTGGTGAGCACGAAGAGCTTGGTCAGCCCGGCTTCGCGGGCACGGGTTTCGATGTGCTTCAGGATACGGTCGCCGTCGCCCTGGCCCTGCACTTCCGGGTTGACGGTGAGGCAGGCCATCTCGCCCATGCGTTCCTTGGGGAAGGGATACAGCGCAGCACAGCCGAAGATGACATTGTCGTGCTCGATCACGGAGAAGTAATGGATTTCCCGTTCGATCAGTTCGCGGCCGCGCTTGACCAGGGTGCCATCGGCTTCCAGCGGTTCGATCAGCTTCAGGATGCCGCCGACGTCCTCGATGGTGGCCTGGCGCAGGCTTTCCAGGTTCTCGTAGGTGACCATGGTGCCCACGCCATCGTGGGTGAACAGTTCCAGCAAGGCCGAGCCATCGGTGGAGAAGGGCACGATGTGGGCGCGCGAGACGCCGGCGTTACAGGCCTTGACCACGCTGGCCAGATAGAAGGCCGCATCCGAAGGCAGGAAGCCGGCCGACAGCACGGCCTCAGCCTGGTGAGAAGACAGCTCGCGGATTTCAGCGCCGCCGGCATCCTTCATCAGCGGGGTTTCAGACAGGAAGATCAGTTTTTCGGCGCGCAGCGCGATGGCGGCGGACACGGCCACGTCTTCCATGGTCAGGTTGAAGGCTTCGCCGGTGGGCGAGAAACCCAGCGGCGAGAGCAGCACGATGCCGCCTGCATTCATGATGGGCTGGATGACGTCGGCGGCGATCTTGCGCACCACGCCGGTCAGTTGCAGGTCCACGCCATCAATCACGCCCATCGGGCGGGCGGTGACGAAGTTGCCGGAGATCACGCGGATGGCCGAATGCGCCATGGGGGTATTGGGCAGGCCCTGGCTGAAGGCGGCCTCGATGTCCAGGCGTAGTTCGCCTGCGGCTTCCTTGGCGCACTCGAGGGCGGCGCTGTCGGTCACGCGCAAGCCGTTCTGGAAGCGCGCCTCGACATTGCGCAGGGCCAGCTGTTCGGCCACCTGCGGGCGCGAGCCATGCACCACCACCACGCGGATGCCCAGCGCGTGCAGCAGCGAGAGATCCTGGGCCAGCACCTGCAAGCCGCCGGCCGTGACCAGCTCACCCGGGAAGGCGACCACGAAGGTCTTGCCGCGGAAGGCGTGGACATAGGGCGCGACGGAACGCAGCCAGTTGACGAATTCGGTCTGTTTTTCCATGACGCGCATTATAACCAGCGTCGCGGCGGCCCGTAGGCTTGCGGACCGCATCGGGGCAGATTTATTGCGCGGATGTTGCAAAGCGGAGCCAACCGGCCCGCAAGCCGCCCCCAAACCTGCACCATCGGCCGTCCAGCCGCACGCAGCCTGACCGGGCGGGCGGTGGCAGGTATAATGTCGGCCTCATGTCCGTTACCAAAGCACCCAACACTCCTCCCGGCGGCCAGGCGCAGCAGAACCCGCAACAAGATCGTCCGCGCGGCCCGCGCGAGCAGCGAGGTCCGCGTCGCACCGCCGCCGAGCCTGCCGTCCATGCCGCGCCGCCCGTGCGCAATCCGCTGCCGCCGGTCACTTTCCCCGAAGAGCTGCCGGTCTCCGGCCGCCGCCACGAGATCGCCGAGGCCCTGCGGGCCCATCAGGTCATCATCGTCAGCGGCGAGACCGGTTCCGGCAAGACCACCCAGCTGCCCAAGATCTGCCTGGAGCTGGGCCGTGGCGAGAAGGGCCTGATCGGCCACACCCAGCCGCGCCGTATCGCCGCCTCCTCCACCGCCAAGCGCATCGCCCAGGAACTCAATTCGCCGCCGGGCGAGCTGGTCGGCTACAAGGTCCGCTTCAACGACACGCTGTCCAAGGGCGCGTGGATCAAGCTGATGACCGACGGCATCCTGCTGGCCGAGACGCAGACCGATCCGCTGCTGCGCCAGTACGACACCATCATCATCGACGAGGCGCATGAACGCAGCCTCAACATCGATTTCCTGCTGGGCTACCTGAAGCAGTTGCTGCCCAAGCGCCCCGACCTGAAGATCATCATCACCTCGGCCACCATCGATGCCGACCGCTTCGCCCGCCATTTCGGCCGCGAGCTCAAGGGCGAGCTCGTGCCGGCCCCGGTGATCGAGGTCTCGGGCCGCCTGTATCCGGTGGAGATCCGCTATCGCCCCATCGACAATGCCGACCGCAGCGGCGTATCGACCGAAGTGGCACAGGCCCGCGCACGCGCCGAAGGCCGCGCCAGCCAGGCCCAGAAGGACCGCGAACAGCGCGACCTGATGGATGCCGTGGTCGATGCCGTGGACGAACTGGCGCGCATCGGTTCCGGTGACGTGCTGGTGTTCCTGCCGGGCGAGCGCGAGATTCGCGATGCTGCCGAGGCGCTGCGCAGGCATCATCCGCCGCATGTGGAGATCCTGCCGCTGTTTGCGCGGCTCTCTGCCCAGGAGCAGGAGCGCGTCTTCAAGACCAGCAATGCCCGCCGCATCGTGCTGGCGACCAATGTGGCCGAAACTTCACTGACCGTGCCGGGCATCCGCTATGTGGTCGATGCCGGTCTGGCCCGTGTGAAGCGTTACAGCTACCGCAACAAGGTCGAGCAGTTGCAGATCGAACCGGTGGCGCAGTCGGCCGCGAACCAGCGAGCCGGCCGTTGCGGCCGGGTGGCGGCGGGTGTGTGCATTCGCCTGTATGACGAGCAGGATTTCCTGCAGCGCCCCAAGTTCACCGATCCCGAGATCCTGCGCTCTTCGCTGGCCTCGGTCATCCTGCGCATGAAGTCGCTGCATCTGACCGATGTGGAGAGCTTCCCCTTCATCGAACCGCCGCTGGGCCGCGCCATTGCCGACGGCTACCAGCTCCTGCAGGAACTGGGTGCGGTGGAAGAGCAGGGCGGCGTCAATCGCCTGACGGCGCTGGGCAAGCAGCTGGCCCGCCTGCCGCTGGACCCGCGCGTGGGCCGCATGATCCTGGCCGGCCGCGACAATGCCTGCCTGACCGAATTGCTCATCATCGCCGCAGCGGTCTCGGTGCAGGACCCGCGCGACCGGCCCATGGATGCGCAGAATGCCGCCGACAACGCCCACAAGAAATTCGCCGACGAGAAGTCGGAATTTGCCAGCTATCTCAAGATCTGGAAGTGGTTCGAAGAGGCCATCGCGCACAAGAAATCGAATCGCCAGTTGCAGGAACATTGCCGCGAGAATTTCCTCTCGCAATTGCGCCTGCGTGAATGGCGCGATGTCCATTCGCAGCTGCTGACCATCGTCAAGGAACAAGGCTGGCGCCTCAACGAAGCCCCGGCCACCTACGATCAACTGCACCTGGCCCTGCTGACCGGCTTGCTGGGCAACGTCGGTTTCAAGAGCGAAGACGATGCGCAATACCTGGGCGCGCGCGGCATCAAGTTCAACATCTGGCCCGGTGCGCACCTGACCAAGAAGCCCGGCCGCTGGGTGATGGCGGCCGAGCTGGTCGATACCGCGCGCCTGTATGCGCGCTGCGTGGCCAACATCCAGCCCGAGTGGCTGGAAAAACTCGGCGGCCATCTGCTCAAGAAATCCTGGGGCGAGCCGCGCTGGGAAAAGCGTGCCGCCCAGGTCACCGCCTCCGAGCGCGCCACGCTCTATGGCCTGGTGGTGTACAGCCAGCGCCGCATCAACTACGGCAAGATCAACCCGGCCGAAGCGCGCGAGATCTTCATCCGCGATGCGCTGGTCGGTGGCGACTTCGAGACGCGCGCGCCGTTCTTTGCGCACAACCAGAAGCTGGTGCGCGAGATCGAGAACCTGGAACACAAATCGCGCCGCCTCGATGTGCTGGTGGATGATGAACTGATCATCGGTTTCTACGACAAGCTGATCCCGCACGACATCTGCAACGGGGTCGATTTCGAGAAGTGGCACAAGGAGGCGACTGCCGCCGATCCCAAGCTGCTGTACCTGAACCGTGACGACCTGATGCGTCATGAAGCTGCGGGCGTGACCACCGAGCTTTTCCCCAAGACCATGAACGTGGCCGGCATCGCCATGGCCTTGAGCTATCACTTCGAGCCCGGTGCGGCGCGCGATGGCGTGACCCTCACCGTGCCTCTGTATGCGCTCAACCAGGTCTCCTCGGACCGCTGTGACTGGCTGGTGCCGGGCATGTTGAAGGAGAAGGTGCACCTGCTGCTCAAATCCCTGCCGCAGAAGCTGCGCCGCCATTGCGTGCCGCTGCCCGATTACGCTGCGCGTTTCTGCGAGCGCATGGAAGAGCGCAAGATCTTCGGCCGGGGCAACCTGATCGACGCCATCATTGCCGACATCCGCGAGCAGATCACGATTCTGGTCAAGCCCAGCGACTTCAAGCAGGAGACGCTGTCGGCGCACCATGCGATGAACTTCAAGATCGTCGACGAGCATGGACGCCAGCTGGAGATGGGCCGCAATCTCGCTGCCCTGCAGGCCGAATTCGGCGGGCAGGCGCGCCAGCAGTTCCAGAAGCTGGCCGAGCAGGTGGCCATTGCCCCGCGCGAGGATGAGGACAGTGCCGCACCCGCGCCCGCTGCTGCACCCGGCAAGCCCGTTCCGAGCGCAGCCCCGGCGGCCCCCGCCTCAGTGGGCGAGTACAGCAATCTCACCAGCTGGAGTTTCGGTGAATTGCCGGAGCTGCTGGAGATCACGCGTGGCAGCGGCAAGCAGGCACAGACGCTGATCGGGTTCCCCGCGCTGGTGGATCGCAAGACGCATTGCGATCTGGAAGTTTTCGATGATCCGGCCGAGGCGGCGCGTTTCCATTACGCTGGCCTGCGTCGGCTGTTTGCCTTGCAGATGAAGGAGCAGCTGAAGTATCTGGAGAAGAACATTCCGGGCCTGCAGCAGATGGGCATGCAATTCATGGCGCTGGGTTCGCAGGAAGAGTTGCGTGAGCAGATCCTCAATGCCGGACTGGAACGGGCTTTCCTGCAGGACCCGCTGCCGCGCAACGCGGACGAATTCAACCGCCGCCGTGATGAAGGCAAGGCGCGGCTGGGTTTGCTGGTCAACGAGATTGCGCGCCTGTGCGGCCAGGTGCTGGCGGAGTACCACGCGCTGCCCAAGAAGCTGCAGGGTATCAAGGCCCATGCGGCTGCGGCGGCTGATATGCAGGCGCAGTTGTCGCAACTGGTGGGCAAGCGTTTCGTGGCGGAAACGGACTACGGAAATCTCAGCCACTATCCGCGCTACCTCAAGGCCATCAACGTCCGGCTGGACAAGCTGCGCGCCGATCCGGCCCGCGATACGCGGCTGCTGGCAGAGTGGAATTCGGTGGCCTTGCCCTACCAGCGCGCCCTGAAGGACCGCGCCGGCCGGGTCGATCCCAAGATGACCGAGTTCCGCTGGATGCTGGAGGAACTGCGCGTGTCGCTTTATGCGCAGGAACTGAAGACGCCGATGCCGGTGTCGGTGAAGCGGTTGCAGAAGGTGTGGGAGAGCATGCAGCGGTGAGGATGAGCCAGACGGAGGCTTGCTCTTCGTCCTGGCGGATGTTGTGCGAAAGAAGAAAGTGCAGAAGTGATGTGAGCCAAAATGCCGCTGGTACCCGCAACACTCTCGCTGGCGAAGCAGTGTCAACACAGCGTCACACCAGAAACTTGCATCGGCCCTTCAGTCCATCACCGCTCCATCAACCCGCTCAGCAACGCATCCAACTCCGCATCCCAACCCGGCGACATGATCCGCCGCAGCCTCCGCACCCCATCCCGCTCCTGCATCAGCGCGATATGCCAAGGCTGCGGACTGGTCCATCCAGCCTCCGCATTGCCCAGCCACGGTATCAGCGCGGCGCGCAGGCGTTCATCCTGACAGGGCTGACGCTCCCCGAGGCTGTCAATGAAAACGACACAAGCCACCATATCCCAGGGATGGCGCGCACAGAGCGATAGCGCCGCCGTCTGATGTCCATGCTCACGCAGCATGGTGGCGATATCCTCAAAGCGGATGTAGGCGCCATCCCGGCACAGCTGCACCGCCAGCTTGCGCACTGAGCCCGCCGCGTCCAGCAGAGCCCGCAAGGCCACGGCATCGCGTTCCTGCGGCAACACTCTGGCCCACAGGAACAAGGCCTGTCGCCGCACCCGTTCGCGCGCATCGTCCGCATGGTGGCGCAACAAATTCTCCACATCCGGCTGCCGCCACTGCACCAGCAGCGCCAGTGCGGCGCACAGCGGACGCGCGGCCAGTTGTCCACCCTGGATGGCCTGATGCACGTGGCCCTTCACATCCTCTCCCAACGCTGCCAGTTGCGCTGCCGCCGTCTGCCGGATGCGCGGCATCGGATCGAACAGCAGCGTCAGCAGCGTTTCCCGGGGCAACGGCGCAGGCGCATGGTCGACCGAGAACTGGCGCACCTGTCCGAACGGCGAGCGCAGGCCCAACGGTGTATGCGCACGACGACGCTCGTCATCGAGCCGGGGCAGGGCGAGCAGCGCCCGGTGCGCCTGCATCAGATCGCGCGAGCCCAAGCCGAAGGCCACCAGTTCGTCCAGTCGTTGCGGCAGGTAATCCATTGCCAGCGCATACGCTGCGCGCCGCAGGGGCGCATCGCGTGACGTCAGCGCAGACTTCAGCCAATCCGAACTGTCTTCCGCATCAAGCCCTAGCACGAATGCGGCGATCCACGCGCGGTCCGAGCGCTGCCCGCGTGCCGCGCCATGCAACGCGGCCAGGGCGGGGACGAAATCGGCCGCAGGATGCGTGCTGCGGTAATGCGCCAGTGCCTGCTGCGCTGCCTGCCGTACCGGAGCGCTCCAATCGTTGAGGCGAGCCGCCAGCAGCGGCAGGTAGCGCGTGTCATTCAACACCATCGCGCGTTCGATGCCGGCTTGGCGCAGATAGCCCGAATGCTGCGTGATGCACTCGCAGACCAGTTCCGGCTTCTCCATGGCGGCGACTCTGGGCAAGGCGCGGCGCAATGAAATGTCTCCGTGGCCCGGCAGGTAAACACGCGGCCCCCAGTCGGCAGGCTCGCCACCGTCGGCGTGCGGGAGGTGGTCCCGGCTGCCTTCGCCGGTCGGGCCGGGAATGGGGCGGGTCCATGCCTTGAGCAAACGCGCAATCAGGAAGAACATATTGTTTCCTTTTGGAAATATCGGTTCATTGTCGCCGATATCCCACAAGATGGGAACCTTCGATTTGCAGGCTGCTCAAAAGTGCGCCTGGTGCCGTTCGCCGGAACGGTACGGCATGGACCCCAACAACCAGAAAGAGAGCGCCATGCAAGCCGAATCCTCCCCTGCCGTCACCCCCCTCGAAGAAGCCCTGCGCCGGGCCCACGAAGACCCGGAAGCGCGTCCCGCCTTCTATCGCATGCTGCTGGAGTCCACCGTGTTCGTGCGCGGCAACCTGCCGCCCGACGGCAACCGCGAGCAGGTCCAGATCATGCGCTGGCCCGGCGAAGACGGCGAGATGATGCTGCCCATGTTCAGTTCCATGGAGGAAATCGGGCAAGCCTTCGAGGAAGGCGCTTCCTGTCTGGGCATGACGGTGCGCGAGCTCTTCCGCATGTGTGGCGATGGCCGGACGATTTTCATCCTCTATCCTGACAGCCCCCTCCCCAAGTACTTCGTCCCCGGCGAAGTGGCCCATGTGCTGCAGCAAGACAACGGCGGCGTGCCGCCCTCGCGCGACATGGGCGGTGCCAATGTGCAGCTGGGTGTGCCGGATCAGCCGCCGCAGGCGATGCTGGACGCGCTGTCGGCGTTCTTCACCCGCCACGACAAGGTCAAGGCCGCCTATCTCGCTCTCATGCACAACCCTGGTCACGATCCACAGCCCACCTTGGTGATAGGCGTCGATCTTCCCGCCAGCCACATGGAACACCTGATGCGCGAGATCACGCCCGTGATCGCCGAGCACGGACCGGCCAATGCACCGGTGGACATGCTGCGCGTGGAGGCCGGCAACAGCATCGCCGACTTCATGCTGACCGAGACCAAGCCCTTCTATGAACGCCGCCAACCCGAACGCGTGGGCTTCTTCAAGTCCCTGTTCGGCGGAGGACGCTAGTCCGGGCAACCGGCCTGCCGGGCAAGAGCGGCAGGCCCGGGCGTGCCAGGATGGCCCGCGATGGCCCAACTTGGGCCGGTTTTCGCGTAAAATGCCGGATTCTTTGAATACGTTGAATACCATGGCCATCAAGTCAGACAAGTGGATCCGCCGCATGGCGGAGCAGGAAGGAATGATCGAACCCTACGAGCCCGGGCAGGTACGCCTGGCGGCTGACGGGAGCAAGATCGTTTCCTACGGCACCTCGTCCTATGGCTACGATATCCGCTGCGCCAACGAATTCAAGATCTTCACCAACATCAATTCCACCATCGTCGATCCCAAGAACTTCGACGAAAAATCCTTCGTGGATTTCAAGGGCGATGTCTGCATCATCCCCCCCAACTCCTTCGCCCTGGCGCGTACCGTCGAATACTTCCGCATCCCGCGCAGCGTCCTGACCATCTGCCTGGGCAAGTCCACCTACGCGCGCTGCGGCATCATCGTCAACGTCACGCCCTTCGAACCGGAATGGGAAGGCTACGTGACCCTGGAGTTCTCCAATACCACGCCGCTGCCGGCCAAGATCTATGCCGGTGAAGGCTGCGCCCAGGTGCTCTTCTTCGAAAGCGATGAAGTCTGCGAGACCTCCTACAAGGATCGCGGCGGCAAGTACCAGGGACAGCATGGCGTGACCTTGCCCAAGACCTGAAAACGATATAAACCATATCGGCAGTACAAAAAAATGGCTTCCTGCGGGAAGCCATTTTTGTATCGATCAACGGATTGCCATATCTCGGCAATATGCCTGCGGACATCAGCGCCGCTTGCGTCCCGCACTCAGTTTCAGCGCCTCTTCCCGCATCAGCCGTGCCGCGCTGCTGATGCTGCCGGTGCGGTAAGCGAGGTGCAGCGGTGCTTTCAGCTCGGCTGCGCCGGTCAATTTGAGGTACACCACCCCCTCCGCATTGACCCGCGTCATCGACGCCGGGATGACGGCCACCCCTACGCCCGCCGCCACCAGCGAGAGCGTGGAGAGATTCTTGCGCGCCTCCTGGATCACCTGTGGCGAGAAGCCCGCCGCATGGCAGGCCGCGATGATGGTGTCGTACAGGCCGGGGCCGTTGGGCCGGCGCGTCATGATGAAGGACTCCTCGGCCAGCGCGTGCAGGGCGATGCTCTTGCGCTTGCCTTGCTCGGCCAGCGGATGGTCGATCGGCAACGCGGCCACCATCTCTTCCACCAGCATGGTCTCGATGGTCAGGCCGCCGGAATCCCCCACGGGAGAACGCACGAAGGCCAGGTCCAGGCGCTTGGCGCGCAGCGCTTCGATCAGTTCATTCGTATTGCTTTCTTCCACCGTCATCGCCACGTCCGGCGCATCGGCGCGGAAGGCGCGAATGACCGAATGCACGAAGGGATGCAGCGAGGCCGATTCGGTGAAGCCCACGGCGATGCGTCCCATCTTGCCCTGGGCAATGCGGCGCACGCTGGCTACCGTCGTATCGAGTTGTGCCAGCAGGGCGCGGGCATCGTTGAACAGGGCGGTGCCGCTGTCGGTGAGCTCCATGCCGCGCGGCAGGCGGTTGAACAGCGTCACGCCCAGTTCGCGCTCCAGCAGGCGGATCTGCTGCGACAGAGGCGGCTGCTGGATGCCGATGCGCTCGGCGGCCTTGGTCAGGTGGCCCTCTTCAGCCACGGCGATGAAGTAGCGCAACAGGCGCAGGTCGATGGAAGGTGACATATCGGTAGAATATGGATAGGGTGTCTGACATATATTAGACAAAAACCCTCCTCAAGCGTAGCCTTTCATGCATGCGGCAATCACGCCGCGCTTGCATGAGATGATGATGAGCACTCCTGACCTCCTGGCCGAGCAACGGCCTATCCCCACTACCAGGGAATTGTTCCTGGGCTTTCTCGGCCTGGGCATGACTGCCTTCGGCGGCGCGCTGCCGCTGGCACACCGCATGATCGTCGAACGCCGAAAATGGCTGACCGATCCTGAATTCGTCGAGCTGCTGGGGCTGTGCCAGTTCCTGCCCGGGGGCAACATCATCAACCTGTCGGTGGCGCTGGGCATGAAGTTCCGGGGCTGGAAGGGCGCCGTGGCGGGCATCACCGGCTTGATCGCCGTGCCTTCCATGGTGGTGATCCTGCTGGGGATGATCTACCAGCATTTCCAGCATGATCCCAACGTCAAGCATCTGTTCGCCGGACTGGCTGCGGCGGCTGCGGGCCTGCTGATCCAGATGGCCGTCAAGATCGCGCTGCCGCTGCGCAAGAATCTGGTGCTGGCGGCCGTGGCGGTGATCTGCTTCATCGCCATCGCCTTCCTGCGTATCCCCTTGCTGTGGGTGATGCTGGTGATGACACCCATCAGCGTGGTCCTCACTGCACGTTACGGTGATCGCTTTGCTGCCAAGCCGCAGGCTGCGCTGGCGCAGCGTGAGGGCAAGAAGGAGGGCGCGCAATGAGCCAGACCCTGATCGCATTGGCCATCATCTTCACGCAGTTGTCGGTGCTGGCCTTCGGTGGCGGCAATACCATCCTGCCGGAGATGCAGCGCCAGGTAGTGGAAGTGCATCACTGGATGAGCGCCGAGGATTTCAGTGCGCTGTTCGCCCTGGGGCAGGCGGCGCCCGGTCCCAACCTGATGGTGGTCACGCTGGTGGGCTGGCATGTGGCCGGCTTCTGGGGGATGCTGGTGACCAGCCTGGCCAAGTTCGGGCCGTCCTCCCTCATCACCATCATCATGTTGCACGTCTGGGAGAGGTTCAAGGACAAGCCCTGGCGGCGTCACGTGCAGGCCGGCCTGCTGCCGGTCACGGGCGGGCTGGTCGCGGCGTCGGCGCTGCTGATCACGCAGGCGTCGATCACCCACGGATTCCTGGCGGCGATCACGGCGGCCACTGCCATCATCGCGCTCAAGACAAAAATCCATCCGTTGTGGTTGTTGTTTGGCGGGGCGTTGGCGGGATTCTTCTATCTCGGTACTTTCTGACGGCGCCTCTGCCGGAGCGAAAACAAAACAGCCGATGCCCTCGCAGGCATCGGCTGTTTTTTTTTACGTGCAGCGCTGAGACTTACTGCTTGACGCAATCCACGAAGTAATCGCGGCGGCCGTTGACTTCACGCTTGACCAGGCCATGCACGTCGGTTTCGAAGCCCGGGAATTTCTCGTTGAAATCACGCGCAAACTTCAGGTAATCGACGATGGTCTTGTTGAAGATCTCGCCCGGGATCAGCAGGGGGATGCCCGGCGGATAGGGAGTCAGCAGGATCGAGGTGACGCGGCCTTCGAGTTCGTCCAGGGGGACGCGCTCGATCTCGCGGTGTGCCATCTTGGAGAAGGCGTCCGAAGGCTTCATGGCCGGCTGCATGTCCGAGAGATACATCTCGGTGGTCAGGCGGGCCACGTCGTAGGCGCGGTAGGTCTCGTGGATCTGCTGGCACAGGTCGCGCAGGCCCAGGCGCTCGTAGCGCGGGTTGCGCTGCGCGAACTCGGGCAGGATGCGCCAGATCGGCTGGTTCTTGTCGTAGTCGTCCTTGAACTGCTGCAGCGCGGTCACCAGGGTGTTCCAGCGGCCCTTGGTGATGCCGATGGTGAACATGATGAAGAAGGAATACAGGCCGCACTTCTCCACGATCACGCCGTGCTCGGCCAGGTACTTGGTCACGATGGAGGCCGGGATGCCGTTCTCGCCGAACTGGCCGTTCAGGGCCAGGCCCGGGGTGACGATGGTGGCCTTGATCGGGTCCAGCATGTTGAAGCCCGGTGCCAGGTTGCCGAAACCGTGCCAGTCGTCCTCGGCCTTGATGACCCAGTCCTCGCGCTCGCCGATGCCGTCGGCGGCGAAGCTGTTGGGGCCCCAGACCTGGAACCACCATTCATCGCCGAATTCCTGGTCGATCTTCTTCATGGCGCGGCGGAAGTCCAGTGCTTCCAGGATGCTTTCTTCCACCAGCGCCGTGCCGCCCGGCGCTTCCATCATGGCCGCTGCGACGTCACAGGAGGCGATGATGGAGTATTGCGGCGAGGTCGAGGTGTGCATCAGGAAGGCTTCGTTGAAGGCGTCTTCATCGAGCTTCACGGTTTCCGACTCGCGCACCAGGATCTGCGAGGCCTGCGACAGGCCGGCCAGCAGCTTGTGGGTCGACTGGGTCGAGAAGATCAGCGACTTCTTGGCGCGCGGACGGTCCTTGCCGATGGCGTGCATGTCCTTGTAGAAGTCGTGGAAGGTCGCGTGCGGCAGCCAGGCTTCGTCGAAGTGCAGGGTTTCGATCTCGCCGTCGAGCATGTCCTTCAGGGTCTCGACGTTGTAGACCACGCCGTCGTAGGTCGACTGGGTGATGGTCAGGATGCGCGGCTTCTTGTTCTTGGCTTCGCGGGCGAAGGGGTTGGCTTCGATCTTGCGCTGGATGCTTTCCAGGGTGAACTCTTCCAGCGGGATCGGTCCGATGATGCCCAGGTGGTTACGCGTGGGCATCAGGAACACGGGAATCGCGCCGGTCATGATGATGGAGTGCAGGATGGACTTGTGGCAGTTGCGGTCCACGACGACGATGTCGCCCGGTGCCACGGTCGAGTGCCAGACCATCTTGTTGGAGGTCGAGGTACCGTTGGTGACGAAGTAGCAGTGGTCGGCATTGAAGATGCGCGCCGCATTGCGTTCCGAGTTGGCGACCGGGCCGGTGTGGTCCAGCAGCTGGCCCAGTTCTTCCACGGCATTGCAGACGTCGGCGCGCAGCATGCGTTCGCCGAAGAACTGGTGGAACATCTGGCCCACGGGCGACTTCAGGAACGCCACGCCGCCGGAGTGGCCGGGGCAGTGCCAGGAATAGGAACCATCCTGGGCGTAATCGACCAGGGCGCGGAAGAACGGCGGGGCCAGGCCGTCCAGGTAGGACTTGGCTTCGCGGATGATGTGGCGCGCCACGAACTCCGGCGTATCTTCGAACATGTGAATGAAACCGTGCAGTTCGCGCAGCACATCGTTGGGAATGTGGCGCGAGGTGCGGGTTTCACCGTAGAGGTAGATGGGGATGTCGGCGTTCTTGTGACGGATTTCGCTGACAAACGCACGCAGGGCCTTCAGGGCGTGGTCGGTCTCTTCGTCGGAACCGGCACCCATTTCTTCATCGTCGATGGACAGGATGAAGGCCGAGGCGCGCGACTGCTGCTGGGCGAACTGGGCCAGGTCGCCGTAGCTGGTCACGCCCAGCACTTCCATGCCTTCGGCTTCGATGGCGTCGGCCAGGGCGCGGATGCCCAGGCCGGAGGTGTTTTCGGAGCGGAAGTCTTCGTCGATGATGACGATGGGGAATCGGAATTTCATGGATTTCTCCAGGCTTTGCGCGCGTGCGGCCGGACAGGCGCGCGCGCAGGGGGTGAAAAGAAAAGCGCCTGGGCTGGCAGTGCTTGCGCGCCGGAAAAATGAAAGCGGGATTGTCGCAGATATGCGCGCAACGTGCGCGCCAACTGCGCTAAAGAGGTGCGCAGTTTAAGCAAAAAAGGGAAAAAACAACAGCCTCGCGCCGAGGTGGTTCAACGTCTTTCGTATGTCACAAAAGCGTAGTCCAATCCGGAAGTTTCGGACCGGTGGTCCTCACGTGCGGTCTCCTGCCACAGCAGCGGGTCCAGGGTCGGGAAGAAGGCGTCGCAATCAAAAGCCTGGTTGATGCGGGTGATGATGAGCCGGTCCACCAGCGGCAGGGCTTCCGCATAGATCTGCGCACCGCCGATGATGAAGGCCGGTGCACCCTGCGCCAGCGCGGCGGCGTCCTGCAGCGAGGCCGCCGTCTCCACGCCCGCGTGTTGCCACTCGGTATTGCGGGTGATGACGATGTTGCGCCGGTTGGGCAGCGGCCGGCCGATCGATTCAAAGGTCTTGCGGCCCATCAGGATGGCATGCCCCGAGGTGGTGCGCTTGAAATGGGCCAGGTCTTCCGGCAGATGCCAGGGCAGGGTGTTGCGAATGCCGATGCCGTTGTTGAGGTCGGTGGCGACGACGATGGTGAGGGAGCCGGAAGCTGTGGTCATGCGGGAATCTGGGTTCGGACGGAAGGCCTGCAGCCCGGCGCACGGCCGGATGCAAGGGCGACAGAAGCATAATGTTACAGCAGCCATGCTGCGGCACGGAACTTTATGCGCCGCCACCTGCCCTTATACCTGAACCGGCTGGCCGCTTGCGCGCGCCGGGGCCGGGTTTGCAGTCGAATGAAGTTTCATTCAGGAAATACTGTCCCTCAGGGCGATTCCCTCTGCAAGCATGCCATCTTCATATGAACTAGCGAACAATCCCCGCCACATTTGGGTAAACTAGCGCCTGCTTTCCGGTGCGGCGCTGCTTCCAGTGTCTGCCGGGGCAATCAACCAGAAAATTGCATGTCAGACAAAACAATAATGCTGCTTCACACCACCTCCTGGCCGCGCGAGGGACTCGTTTCCCGGCGCAGTTCCGCACGATCGACCTGGTGGCGTCGCCTCGCCGCTCCGGCGACCCTGGCGGGTCTGCTGGCGTTGGCCTTGCCGCAAGCTGCCCTGGCCTTTGATTTCAATACGGTGGCCGCCCGCGCCAAGGCGCTGGCCGGCAAGTCGTACAAGAAGCCCGCCGATGATCTGCCCAAGTCGCTCAAGGACCTGAGCTACGAGCAGGCCAGCCAGATCTACTTCCGCGATGACAAGTCGTACTGGCGCGCCCAGAAGCTGCCTTTCGAACTGTCCTTCATCCATCTGGGCGCGAGCTATACCGAGCCGGTCAAGATCAATGAAGTGGTCGGCGACGCCGTGCGCGAGATTCATTTCAATCCGGCGCTCTTCGATTACAGCGCCAACCGCAGCGTCGATCCGCGCACCCTGCGCAACATCGGCTTTGCCGGGTTCCGCATCCGCTTCCCGCTCAACTCGGCCAAGGTCAAGGATGACGTGCTGACCTTCCACGGAGCCAGCTACTTCCGCGCCATGGGCAAGGGGCAGAGCTATGGCCTCTCCGCGCGCGGGCTGGCCATCGATACCGCACTCTATTCGGGCGAGGAATTCCCGCGCTTCACCGAATTCTGGCTGGAGCGTCCCTCGGGCGAGGCCAAGGAACTGGTGATCTATGCGCTGCTGGATTCGCCGCGCGCTACCGGGGCTTATCGCTTCGTCCTCAAGCCCGGCGTGGATACCGCCATGGACGTCAAGGCCCAGCTCTACCTGCGCAGCAATGTCACCAAGCTGGGCATCGCCCCGCTGACCAGCATGTTCCTCTTCGGCGAGAACCAGCCGGGTCCGGCTGATGACTTCCGTCCGGAAGTGCATGATTCGGACGGCCTGTCGATGCAGTCGGGTACCGGCGAATGGCTCTGGCGTCCGCTGGTGAACCCCAAGCGCCTGCTGGTGACTTCGTTCTCCTTCGACAATCCGCAGGGCTTTGGCCTGATGCAGCGCGACCGCAATTTCTCGCACTACGAAGACCTGGACTACAACTACCAGTCGCGCCCCAGCGCCTGGGTCGAGCCCAAGGGCAAGTGGGGTTCGGGCCGCGTGGAGCTGGTGCAGATTCCCACGCCCGACGAGACCAACGACAACATCGTGGCCTACTGGATTCCCAACACGCTGCCCAAGCCGGGCCAGCCGCTGAACGTGGAATACCGCCTGTCCTGGCAGAAGGACAACGAGAAGCGTCCGCCACTGGCCTTCGTCACGCAGACCCTGTTCGGCCACGGCTACCGTCCCAAGCAGGAAGGCAAGCAGGATGAGGTGCAGCAGCTGGCGATCGACTTCGACGGCGGCAACCTCAAGAAGCTGCCCGCCAATGCGCGCGTGGAAGGCGTGGTCGAGGCCGATGCCAATGGCAAGCTGGCCAGCGTCACCACCCGCAAGAACGAAATGACCGGCGGCTGGCGCGTGGAAGTCAAGCTGCGCCGCCTGGAAGAAAACAAGCCCGTCGAGCTGCGCGGTTTCCTGCGCAATGCCAACGGCGGCACAACTTTGTCTGAAACGTGGAGCTACATATTACCCCCCAACTAAGGCAGACTTCGGCAGCCTCGCAGACGCTGGAGGATTACCTCGCGCGTCTGCCGCTGTCGCCTGAGCAACGCCAGGACCTGGCTGCGCGCGCGGGTGCAATCGGCTCCGGCGATCCGGTGGCCGACCTGCACCGCGTGCTGGCCGAGGCCTCCGGGCGCGATGCCAGCCTGGTACCGGCCGCAGCGCAAGCTTCGGTCGATGCGCGCCTGCGTCTCATGTATCCCGCCGCGCAACCGGCGGCCGTCCCTGCTGCCCAAGCGGCACAGGCGGTGCAGGGTGCGCCCGTTCCTCCCATTGGTGAAGAGCGCGGCCAGCCGCGCATTCCGGTCGGCCCGCCGATGCATCGCAAATCGATGGTGCCGCGCCCGTGGGGCGAACTCAATCCTTTCTCGCGCTGGGTGGAAGAGGAAAACCGCCGCCTGGAACGCCGTCCCAGCCGTTGGCGCCGCGCCCGCAAGGGCCGCGCCAAGGTGGCTGAAGCCGCACCGCCGGTGGATGACGAACCGCGCTACATCGAGGATCACCTGGACCAGTCCGAGGCCCCCGATCCCAAGGGGCACTGGCAGCATACGGGCAACATCCGCCGTATTACGCTGCTGGTGCTGATGGCGCTGCAGACCTCCATGGCCACCTATTTCATGAGCGACGTGCTGCCGTATCACGGCACCAAGCCGCTGGAGATGGTGGTGCTGTTCCTGTTCGGACTGCTGTTCCTGTGGGTCTCGGCCGGGTTCTGGACGGCCATGACCGGCTTCCTGCTCCTCATGCGCGGTGATGACAAGTACCTCATCTCGCACGAGAAGGCCGGCCATACCGAGATCGCGCCGGAGGCCCGCACGGCCATCGTCATGCCCATCTGCAACGAAGATGTGGCACGCGTCTTCGCCGGCCTGCGCGCGACTTACGAGTCGCTGGAACGCACCGGGCAGATCCAGCACTTCGATTTCTTCATCCTGAGCGACAGCGGCGAAGCCGACATCTGCGCCGCCGAAACTGCGGCATGGGACCGCCTCTGCCGCGAGACCGGCGGTTTCGGACGCATCTTCTATCGTCACCGCCGTCGCCGCGTCAAGCGCAAGAGCGGCAACCTGGACGACTTCTGCCGCCGCTGGGGGGCCGATTATCGCTACATGGTGGTGCTCGACGCCGACAGCGTCATGACCGGCGAATGCCTCACCAAGCTGACCCGCCTGATGGAAGCCCATCCGGGCGCGGGCATCATCCAGACCGCACCGCGCGCAGCCGGACGCGATACGCTGTATGCACGCATCCAGCAGTTCTCGACCCGCGTGTATGGCCCGCTGTTTACCGCGGGTCTGCATTACTGGCAGCTGGGCGAGTCGCACTTCTGGGGCCACAACGCCATCATCCGCCTGCAGCCCTTCATGAAGTACTGCGCGCTGGCGCCGCTGCCGGGCAAGGGCAACCTGTCCGGTCCGATCATGTCGCACGACTTCGTGGAGGCGTCGCTGATGCGTCGTGCAGGCTGGTCGGTGTGGATCGCCTATGACCTGGACGGCAGCTACGAAGAAATGCCGCCCAACCTGCTCGATGAACTCAGTCGGGACCGCCGCTGGTGCCAGGGCAACCTGATGAACTTCCGCCTGTTCCTGGCGCGCGGCATGCACGCGGTGCATCGCGCGGTGTTCGTCACCGGTGTGATGGCTTACGTGTCGGCACCGCTGTGGGGGCTGTTCCTGATCCTCTCCACGGTGCTGCTGGCAGCGCATACGCTGATCGATCCGCAGTATTTCACGGCACCGCGCCAGCTCTTCCCGATCTGGCCGGAATGGCATCCGGAGAAGGCACTGGCGCTGGTCTCGGCCACCGCCACCATCCTGTTCCTGCCCAAGATCCTGGCCGTGCTGCTGTTTGCGGTGAAGGGCGCGCGCGGCTTCGGCGGTGCGCTGGCGCTGTTCGTGAGCATGGTGATCGAGCTGCTGTTCTCGATGGCGCTGGCCCCGGTGCGCATGCTGTTCCATACCCGTTTCGTGCTGGGTGCCTTCCTCGGCTGGAACGCCGGCTGGAAGTCGCCGCCGCGTGCCGACAATGAAACCGGCTGGGGCGAGGCAGTACGCCGCCATGGCTGGCATTCGGTGCTGGGCGTGGCCTGGGGCGCGCTGGTGTACTGGCTCAATCCGTCCTTCATTTATTGGCTCATTCCGATTGCCGGTTCGCTGGCGGTATCGGTGCCTGTGTCGGTGTTGTCGTCGCGCGTGACGTATGGCCGTGGCTTCCGCCGTGCGGGTCTGTTCAAGATCCCTGAAGAGACCACGCCACCGTTCGAGCTGCGCGAAACCGTGCGCCATCATGAAGAGACCCCGCCGCTGCCGGGCTTCGTCGAGGCCGTGGTCGATCCGTCCTTCAATGCGCTGATGTGTGCCACCGCGCATGCGCATCCGCACGTACCGCAACTGACGCAGCATCTGCGCGAGAAGCTGGTGCGCACCGCGCTCAAGGACGGGCCGGACGCGCTGAACGACAAGCAGAAAAACAGCATCCTGGAAGAACCGGGCCTGCTGTCGCAACTGCACCAGGCGGTCTGGAGCGGTGCTGCCGAGGTCCATCCGGACTGGCATGCCGCGCGCCAGCAAGCGGCACCTGCCGCCGCCGTCGCATCACCGGCACTGGCCGCCTGAGGGGGCGGACCACGACCGGAACAGGGGACGGCCGAAGACATTCGGCCGTCATCTTTTGCAGGGATCATCACGCATTGTTGACCCTGACTTGATTTAACGCTTGCCGCCTGTGACATGACCGAGCCGCACGACCCACTCCCGCACGTAGTCCCGACCACCCATGCGCCTGCCCGGCAGAAGGCCTGGTGGAGCGCCGTCGCGTTGGTGCTGGTGCTGGGCGGCGGCTATGCGCTCTATGCGCGGCAGTCGCCGCCACCGGCACCGCCCAAGCCGATTCCGGTGAAGTTGGAGACGGTGGCCGTCGAACGTGCCGACCTGGAGCAGGTGGTCAACGCCACCGGCAATGTGGTGGCCCAGGATTATGTGGACGTCGGCTCCAAGGTCGCCGGCCAGATCTCGGATGTGGAAGTGGTGATCGGCGAGGCGGTCAAGGCCGGACGCCTGCTGGCCACCGTCGCGCCGGCCGTGCAGAACAGCCGCATCGAAAGCAACCGTGCCACGCTGGCACGACTGAAGGCCGAGCTGGCCGGGCAGAATGCGCAGCTGGACTTTGCGCAACTGCAGTTCCAGCGCCAGACCCAGCTCAAGGCCGAGAACGCCACCCGCGAAGAATCCTACGAATCCAGCCGCATGAACATGTATGCGGCGGCTTCCCGCGTGGACGCCACCAACGCCCAGATCCAGCAGACCGAAGCGGCCATTCGTGAAGATGAGGCCGTGCAGAAGCAGACCCGCATCGAGGCCCCGGTCAGCGGTACCATCGTCACCCTCAACGCGCGCCCCGGCCAGATGGTCAGCGCCAATCAGGAAGTGCTGATGCGCATCGCCGATCTTTCGCGCATGACGGTGCAGGTGCCGGTGTCGGAAGAGGACGTGACGCGCCTGCAAAAGGGCATGACCGCGTATTTCACTACCCCCGGCTATCCCGGCAAGCGCTGGAGCGGCAAGTTGCGCCAGATCATGCTGCTGCCCACCGATGACTCCGGTCGCCAGGGCAAGAAGGCGTATTACACCGTGCTCTTCGATGTGGCCAATCCCAGCCGCGAACTGATGAGCGGCATGAGTGCCGACGTGTATTTCGTGCTGGCGCGGGCGGAACACGTGCCGGCCATTCCGCGTTCGCTGGTGACCAAGCCCGGCATGGATGGCACCCAGACCGTCAAGGTGGTGCTGGCCGATGGCACGCTGGAAACGCGCAAGATCAAGATCGGCATTCGCGATGGCGAACGCGCTCAGGTGCTGTCCGGTCTGAAGGAGGGCGAGCAGGTACTGCTGCCGGCCAATCCGCCGGCACCGGCGGGCGATGGCAACGCCGCCGCCAAGTAATCGCGGGACGGGCGCGAGGCTTGCTGTAAAGTAACGGCTTCGCCGGGTGACCCGGTCCTCTCTGTTTTCATCTGTCGATGTTCAAGCCCATGACACTGCGTAATACACCGCTGCTGACGTCTTCTCCATGGCCCCGCATGACGCGGGTGGCGATGGCGGCCGCGCTGGTGCTGGCCATCGGCGGCTGCGTCACGCGTGAGGTGCAACCCGATCCCATCCTCGAAATGCAGGTGCCCGACAAATGGGGCGGCGGTGCTTCTGCCGACGTGGCGCACGCCGAGCAGTTGTGGCCCGATACCGACTGGTGGAAACAGTTTGGCAGTGGTGAATTGTCTTCCCTGGTGCAGGAAGGCCAGCGCAACAATTACGAAATCGCTGCCGCCTTCTCGCGCATCAAGCAGGCCGAGGCGCAAGCCCGCATCGCCGGTGCACCGCTGCTGCCCAATGTGAGCCTGAATGCCGGTGCCAACCGCGAGATGCCCATCTCCGGCGGCACGCCCACCAACAGCGCCAATGCCAGCCTGCAGGTCAGCTACGAAATCGATTTCTGGGGCAAGAACCGCGCGGGTGTCGAAGCCGCCGAAGCGACCTTGCGCGCCAATCGCTACGACCGGGAAACGGTCGCGCTGACGGTCACCAGCGGCATCGTTTCCACCTATCTGCAGGTGCTGTCGCTGCGTGACCGGCTGGAGATCGCACGCCAGAACGTCAACAATGCCGAGCGCGTGTTGCGTCTGGTGGAGGCGCAAAGCCGCGCCGGTTCGGCCTCGCCGCTGGACCTGGCGCGCCAGCGTTCGGCGCTGGCCAACCAGCGCCAGCTGATTCCCGATCTGCAACAGCAGGAGCAGGACGCGCAGACCGCGCTGGCCATCCTGCTGGGCCGTCCGCCGCAGAATTTCAAGGTCGAGGAAAAGGGCCTGGCGAAGATCCAGATGCCGCGTATTTCGGCGGGCCTGCCGTCGGAACTGCTGACGCGTCGCCCCGACATTCGCCGTGCCGAAGCCAATCTGGCGGCGGCCAATGCCAATGTGGCCGTGGCGCGGGCTTCGCTCTTCCCCAGCATCTCGCTGACCGGTTCCACCGGGGCGCAGAGCAATGCCTTGCTGTCGCTCTTCAATGGTCCGAATCTGTTCGCCAATCTCGGTACCAGCCTGATCGCGCCGATCTTCGACGGCGGCAACCTGCGCAACCAGCAGGCGCTGGCCGAGGCGCAGAAGGAAGAACTGGTGCAGGTGTATCGCCAGCGCGTGATTACCTCGCTGTCGGAAGTGGAAAAGGCCCTGGGGGCCATTCGCAGTCTGGAAGAGCGTTATCGCCTGAAGGTCAATGAGGTGGACCAGGCGCGCTTCGCCTTCGAGCTGGCGGAGATCCGCTATCGCGCCGGGGCCGAGGATCTGCTGGTGGTGCTCGATACCCAGCGCACCTTGTCGGAAGCGCAGAACCAGCTGGGCCAGATCAAGCTGCAGCGCCTGCAGGCGACCGTCTCGCTCTACAAGGCCCTGGGTGGCGGCTGGCAGGACAAGCAGGTGCCGGCGGAGCCCGGCGCTGCCAGCACCGACACCGTCTCCTGAATCCAGGCGCGGGTCAGCCCTGCGCCTGCCACTCCTGCACCAGCAGGTGCACCAGTTCCCCGACCGTATAGCCATCCCGGATGAGCGCCGCGCCCTGGCCAGCCCAGTGGGCGCCGAACTCGTGCACCTCCCTGGCGGTTGCCATGGCGTGCAACTGCTTGCCGGCGTCGTAGGCGGCGGGGTACGCAGGGATGGGGGTTGCAGGCGATATGTCGATTTCTTCCATGAAGCGGTTGACGATGCCCCGCGCGCGGCGGCCGGAGATGGCGGCGGTCACGCGCGTGTGCCGGGCACGTGAACTCTTGAGCAGATTTCTGTAGGCGGCGTTGGCACCCGATTCACGCGTGAGCAGGAAGGCCGTGCCCAGTTGCACCGCCTGCGCGCCCAGCCGCAGGGCTGCCGCAATGCCGGCACCATCCATGATGCCGCCGGCGGCGATCACCGGCAGCCGGCACTGCGTGGCCAGCAGGCGTACCAGGGCGAAGGTGCCGATTTCCTCATCCTTGTGTTCATCAAAGATGCCGCGATGGCCGCCGGCTTCAATACCCTGCGCGACGATGGCATCCAGTCCGGCTGCCTCGATCTGGCGCGCTTCGTCCAGATTGGTGGCGGTGGCCATCAGGAAGACACCCGCATTTTTCAGTGACTGGATGACGCCAGCGTCCGGTAATCCGAAGTGGAAACTGACCACGGCCGGGGGCAATTCCAGCACCAGTTGCTGCATCCCGGTATCGACGATGAAGCTTTGGTAGATCTCTTTCAGGGGCAGGCTGATGCTGCCGCCGAATTCGTCCAGATGGCCCTGCAGGTGCCTGACCCACGCGGCATCGCGGGCGGGATCCAGGACGGCCGGCTGGTGGCAGAAGA
The DNA here is from genome assembly GCF_004367745.1 of Herbaspirillum huttiense. GTDB lineage: Bacteria > Pseudomonadota > Gammaproteobacteria > Burkholderiales > Burkholderiaceae_D > Herbaspirillum > Herbaspirillum huttiense. Next base: position 3,979,614 of record NZ_CP037993.1, on the reverse strand, counting down.
AATTGACGTTGAAGGGTTTGTCGGTGAGGGCATGCAATTGCGCCAGCGCCTCGCGCGCCTGCGCCACCGAAGAGGCCCCCAGCGCCAGCGAGCCCAGCGCACCGGCATTGGAGGCAGCCGCTGCCATGGTCACGGTGGAACTGCCCGCCATCGGGGCCTGGATGATGGGATGGGCCAGGCCCAGTCGTTGCAGCAGCGCGTTGGACATGCGAACTCCCGAAGCGCAGGCCGGCCCTCAACGGAGCCGGCTTGCCGAGGTGGATCAGACCGCCATGGGCGCGGTCAGCGGGGCGTGGTGCTGGTAGTTGACCAGCGAGAAGTCGGTCGGCTCGACCAGTTCCAGCCATTGGGGTGCGTACTCGCGGGTTCTTGCGAATTCCGGTACACGCTCGGCGATGGCCAGTTGCGGCAGCGGGTAGGGCTCGCGCGTCAACTGTTCCTTGACCATGTCGATATGGTTTTCGTAGATGTGCGCATCGCCCACGAAGTAGCTGAACCAGCGCGGCTTGTAGCCGGTCAGGCGCGCCACCAGGTGCAGCAGCGCCGCACCCTCGGCCAGGTTGAAGGGCGTGCCCAGACCGATGTCGTTGCTGCGCACGTACAGGCAGAGCGAGATCTCTCCCGTGCTCTGGTTGGGCAGGAACTGGTACAGCAGGTGGCAGGCGGGCAGGGCGATTTCGTCCAGCACCGCGCAGTTCCAGCCGTGGAACAGGATGCGGCGGCTGCCGGGATTCTTGACGATGGTATCCAGGCACTCGCGCAACTGGTCCACGGCCTTGTAGAGCAGGACTTTTTCCACACCGTTGTCCTGCAGCGAGGAGACGATGGCAAAGCCCTTGGCACGGGCCGCGTCGATCTGCGCGGTGTGCGCAGCGTCGATCAGCTTGTAGGCCGGCCATTCGCGCCACTGCACGCCATACACCGGGCCCAGGTCATCGGTGCCGGTGCGGAACGGATTGGCCAGCCAGTCGGCGTTTTCGTTGGCGTTCTGGTCCCAGACCTTGCAGCCCAGCGCGCGGAAATCGGCCGCGCTGCGCGTGGCGCGCAGGAAGCCGCACAGTTCGCCCACCACCGACTTGAAGGCCAGGCGCTTGGTGGTCACTGCCGGAAAACCCTTCTGCAGGTCGAAGCGCATCATGGCCCCGGGAATGCTCAGGGTGCGGATGCCGGTGCGGTTGTCTTGCCAGGAGCCGTTGGTCAGCACGTCCTGGATGAGGTCTTGGTATTGTTTCATTGCAATGTTCGGGAGGCTGGCCGGGAGGCCAAAGGATGGGGGATTGTAGCCTATCGACGGCCCGAACATCTGTTGCCACAAAAGCTTGTCATCGCAGCAATATGAAGAAAAACACCGGAGGCGGTCGCCCGCTCCGGTGTCATCAATGGGGCCGCGCCTGCCTCAGAATCCGACGTTCTGCCCGCCCTTGAGCTGCAGCATCGCGCGCGCCTCGTCAGGCGTCGCCACTTGCAAGGAAAGCGCCTCGATCACGGTGCGGATGCGGCGCACCTGGTCGGCATTGCTTTTGGCCAGCTGGCCGGGGCCATCCCAGAGTGAATCTTCCAGCCCCACGCGGGTATGCCCGCCCATGGCGGCGGCCATCGTGGCAATCGGGATCTGGCCACGCCCGGCACCCAGCACCGACCAGAAGTAGGCGTCGCCGAAGAGGCGGTCGGCGGTGCGCTTCATGTGCATCACGTCTTCGACATCGTTGCCGATGCCGCCGCGCAGGCCGAAGACCGACTGGATCAGGAAGGGCGGCTTGATCAGGCCGCGGTCGATGAAGTGCGCGGCCGTGTAGAGATGGCCGATGTCATAGCACTCGATCTCGAAGCGGGTCTGGTTGGCGCTGCAGGATTCGAGGATGTAGGCGATGTCCTTGAAGGTATTGCGGAAGATGCGGTCATCGGAGCCGGCCAGGTAGGGCTGTTCCCAGTCGTAGTTGAAATCCTTGAAGCGGTTCAGCATTTCATACAGGCCGAAGTTCATTGAGCCCATGTTCAGCGACGCCACTTCCGGCTTCAACTGCAAGGCCGGTTGCAGCCGCTCTTCCACCCCCATGGTCGGCGCGCCGCCCGTGGTGAGGTTGATGACCACGTTGGAGGCGGCCTTGATCTGCGGCAGGAATTTGCGGAAGGCGTCCGGATCCTGCGTCGGTTTGCCGTTCTGCGGATCGCGCGCATGCAGGTGCACGATGGCGGCACCAGCATCGGCCGCGGCCAGGGCTTCGTCGCGGATCTGCTCGGGCGTGACCGGCAGGTAGGGCGACATAGAGGGGGTATGAATGGCACCGGTAATGGCGCAGGTGATGATGACTTTGCGAGGCTGGGCCATGGGGCTAGCTCCTGAAAAGATGAAGGAAAAGGGAAGAAGGCCGTTGCGCCGGCTCAGGCCAGCGTTTCCACGTTGCCGCACACTGACAGGCTCTGGCCGCTGATGGCCGCGCCGGCGGGCGAGCAGAGGAAGAGGATCTGGTTGGCGATATCCTGGGCGCTGACCATGCGCCGCAGCGAGACCTTGGAAAGCAGCCGAGCGCGCATTTCTTCATGTTCGATGCCGTAGGCCGCTGCCTTGGCCGCCACGATGCGTTCCTGGCGCGGCCCTTCGACGATGCCGGGCAAGACGGCGTTGACGCGGATGTTGGACGGCCCCAGTTCGATGGCCCAGGTCTCGGTCAGGCCGATGACGCCATACTTGGAAGCCGAATAGGGCGTGCGCAGTGCAAAGCCCAGCCGGCCGGCGACCGAAGAGATGTTGATGATGGCCCCGCCGCCGTTCTGCTTGAGCATCGGCACCGCACGCCGGGTGCAGAGGAAGGGGCCGGTCAGGTTGATGGCGATGGTCTGGTCCCATTCGGCCGGAGCGATGTCTTCCACCGGCAGGGTGGGTCCGGCGATGCCGGCATTGTTGACCAGCACGTCCAGCCGTCCATCCCAGCGCGAGGCCAGGTCGGCGAACATGGCATCGACTTCCTCGGGCCTGGCCACGTCAGTGCGGCTGAAACTCACCGCCGCGCCTGCCAGGCGGGCACGGGCATCGGCCAGGAAAGCCTCATTGATATCGCAGACATGCACTTGAGCGCCTGCTTTGATGAACGTTTCTGTAATTGCGAGGCCGATGCCCTGGGCACCGGCGGTGACGATGACTTTCTGGTCCTGCAGATTCAGTTCCATGGGTTTGTCTCCTGAGGGGTTCATCCGGCCCGGATGCCAGCGCTGGCTGGTCTTGTCGTGGGGGGCGGTCGGGTGCGGACGACTGTAGTAGAGCCGGACCGGAGCGTCAACGACAGCATCCTGACCAGTGGCTACCGATGAAATCGGCCGATCCCGCCGCCAGAGCGCATGGGAAGCGGGCTGGCGCGCAGCGGCGACGAGGGTGGGACGCGGACAGGTGAACAGATTGCGCCGCAGGGAAAAACTTTCATCAATCCCCGGGGAAGGCAGGCGGGCAGGGCGTCGCTGCGGCGCTGCATCAAAATTCACGGGAGCGTGGCAGGCTGTTGGTACAATGCCCATTTTTCGCCACTTCCCCTCTTTCACACAGGCTTATGGATATCCTTCTGTTCCTGGTCGATTTCATCGTCCACATCGACCGTCACCTGGCCGAACTGGCCGTTTCCTATGGACCCTGGCTGTTCCTGATCCTGTTCCTGATCATCTTCTGCGAAACCGGCCTGGTGGTCACGCCCATCCTGCCGGGTGATTCGCTGCTGTTCGTCACCGGTGCACTGGCTGCTACCGGGGCGTATGACATCCACCTGATGCTGCTGACCCTGATCGTGGCCGCCATCCTGGGCGACAGCACCAACTACCAGATCGGCAAGATGCTGGGGATCAAGGTGTTCGACAAGCCGAACTCGCGCATCTTCAAGAAGGAATACCTGGAGAAGACCCATGCCTTCTTCGAGAAGCACGGCGGCAAGGCCATCATCATTGCTCGCTTCGCGCCCATCGTGCGCACCTTCGCGCCCTTCGTGGCGGGTGTGGGCGCGATGACCTATTCGCGCTTCTTCCTCTACAACGTCATCGGCGGCATCGCCTGGGTGGCCAGCTTCGGCTATGCCGGCTACTTCTTCGGCAACCTGCCCATCGTCAAGAAGAACCTGAGCCTGTTGATCGTGGCCATCGTGATCCTGTCGGTCCTGCCGGGCATCATCGAGTACTTCCGCCACAAGCGCCGTCCGGGCTGATTGCTCCACCGACGTCAAGGCAATGAAAAATGCCGGTCAGCGAAAAGCTGATCGGCATTTTTCATGGGCGGCGCTCTACATGCCGTTCGTCCTGAGTAGATCCGCCAGGATCGTATCGAAGGCTTGGCTACCTTGCGGCAGCCACGTCTTCGATACGCCGCCTTTGGCGGCTACTCAGTCCGAACGGTTGATGAGGCGCGCTTTATTCCTCTTTGCGGCCATATTGCACATCCGGCCGCAACGGCGTCTTGCTGGACGCCGCCCGCACGTATTGCGGCGGCCACGCCACGTCTTCGCGCAATTGCTGCGCGGCATGCAGTGGCCAGTAGGGATCGCGCAGCAGTTCGCGCGCCAGCAGCACCAGGTCGGCCTGGCCGGTGCGCAGCACGTGCTCGGCCTGGATCGCTTCGGTAATCATGCCGACCGTGCCGGTGGCGATCCCCGTTTCGTTTTTCACACGCGCGGCAAAGCCGGTCTGGTAGCCAGGACCGACAGGGATGGCCGCCGAGGGCAGGTTGCCGCCCGTAGAGACATCGACCAGATCGACACCCATGTCACGCAAGCGGGCCGAGAGCGCGACCGTGTCATCGGCATTCCAGCCGCCTTCGGTCCAGTCGGTGGCCGACAGGCGCACCAGCAGCGGCAGCTCGGCCGGCCAGACGGCGCGGGTGGCTTGCACCGTTTCCAGCAGGAAGCGGATACGGTTCTCGAAGCTGCCGCCATATTGGTCGGTTCGCTTGTTGCTCAGCGGCGAGAGGAACTGGTGACCCAGGTAGCCGTGCGCACCGTGCAGTTCGATCACCTTGAAGCCGGCAGCCAGCGCGCGACGGGCGGCGTCGGCAAAGGCCTGCACCAGCGAGGCGATCTCGGCCACCGTCAAGGCGTGCGGCTCGGTATAGGTCGTGTCGAAGGGCAGAGCCGAGGGTGCCTGTGGCAGCCAGCCACCTTCGGCCACCGGCACGCTGCCGGCCGGGCCATCCCAGGGGCGCAGGGCGCTCGCCTTGCGGCCGGCATGGGCCAGCTGGATGCCGGGGACGGCACCCTGCTGTTCGATGAAACGGGTAATGCGGCGCAGCGGCGCGATGTGCTCATCCTTCCAGATGCCGAGGTCGGCGCTGGTGATGCGGCCTTCCGGCACGACCGCGGTGGCCTCCATGATGACCAGGCCGGCTCCGCCCACGGCGCGGCTGCCCAGATGCACCAGGTGCCAGTCGTTGACGAAGCCGTCGTCGGCCGAGTACTGGCACATCGGCGAGACGGCGATGCGGTTGGGCAAGGTGACCCCGCGCAGGGTCAGCGGCGAAAACAATTGACTGCTCATGCAAGAACTCCTGTCATGTCGTGGCATCGGGACGATGCCGAGATGCGCAGTCTAGGGGATTTCCAAAAAGTGCGTCGGCGCCCCCCGCGTGTTGCCTTATTGCGTCTCGAACTGCAATGCCGCCAGGCTGGCGTAGAGCCCGTCGCGTGCCACCAGTTCGGCATGGGTGCCGGTCTCGACGATGCGCCCGTGTTCCAGCACGATGATGCGGTCGGCCCGCTGCACGGTGGCCAGGCGGTGCGCGATGACCAGCGTGGTACGCCCGACCATGGCGGCTTCCAGGGCGCTTTGCACCAGGCGTTCGGATTCGGCATCCAGCGCGCTGGTGGCCTCATCCAGCAACAGCAGGGGCGGGTTCTTCAGCAATGCGCGGGCAATGGCGATGCGCTGGCGCTGGCCGCCGGAGAGACGCACGCCGCGTTCACCGAGGAAGCACTGGTAGCCGTCCGGCAGGCGTTCGATGAACTCATGGGCTGCCGCCATCTGGGCGGCGGCGATCACTTCCGCATCGCTGGCACCGGGGCGGCCGAAGCGGATGTTTTCCATCGCATTGGCCGAGAAGATCACGGTGTCCTGCGGCACGATGCCGATCGCATTGCGCAGGTCCTGCAGGGTCAGGTAGCGGATGTCCACGCCATCGAGCCGGATGCTGCCCTGCTGCGGATCGTAGAAGCGCAGCAGCAGCTGGAACAGCGTGGTCTTGCCGGCCCCCGAAGGGCCGACCACGGCGACCGTTTCTCCTGCACGCACGTCCAGCGAGAAGCCCGACAGCGAGGCGCTGCCGGGGCGCGAGGGATAGTGGAAGTCCACGGCCTCGATCTGCAGCGCGGCGCCATTGGCGGTGCGCGGCGGCAATTTCTCCGGCAGCAGCACGGACTGCACCGGCGACTGCGCCGCCAGCAGGTCGAGCAGGCGTTCGGTGGCACCTGCAGCGCGCTGGGTATCGCCCATCACTTCCGACAGCGCCCCCAGCGAACCCGCCACGAGGGATGCGTAAAGGATGAACTGGCCCAGTTCGCCGCCGCTCATGCTGCCTTGCATGACCGCATGCGCGCCCAGCCACAGCACGAAGACGATGGCACCGAACACCAGCAGGATCGCCACCACCGTCAGCAGCGAACGCGCACGGATGCGGTCCATCGCGGTCTGGAAGGCGCGCTCGACCGAGTCGCCGAATCGGCGCGCTTCGATCTCTTCATGGGTGAAGGCCTGCACGGTCGGCATGGCGTTGAGGATTTCGCCGGCCATGGCGGCGGCGTCGGCCACCCGGTCCTGCGAGGCGCGCGAGAGCTTGCGTACGCGGCGGCCATAGAACACGATGGGCAGCACCACGGCGGCCAGCATGACGATGATGATGGAGGTCAGCTTGGCACTGGTGATGAAGAGCATGCTCATGCCGCCGAGGAACAGCAGGGCATTGCGCAGGGCCATCGAAATGCTGGTGCCGACCAGGGTCTGGATGAGCGTGGTGTCGGTGGTCAGGCGCGAGAGCACTTCGCCGGTCTTGGTGGTTTCGAAGAATTCGGGACTCTGCGTCACCACGTGGGCATAGACCGCACTGCGCAGGTCGGCCGTCACCCGTTCACCCAGCCAGGACACCATGTAGAAGCGCGCCGCAGTCGCCACCCCCAGCACGCAGGCCACGCCGAACAGGGCCACGAAATACAGGTTGATGTGCGTGGCACTCTTGCTGCCGGCGGCCCCGAAGCCGAGGTCGATCATCTGCTTGAAGGCATACGGCACGGCCAGCGTGGCACCGGCCGCCACCAGCAGCGCCAGGCCGGCCAGCAGGAATTGCTTCTTGTAGGGGGCGAGGAAGGGAGCCAGTCCGCGCAAGGCTGCCAGGGCGGATTTGCGGGCAGTGGGGGAGTCGGGGCCGGGCGGCACGTCAGGGGCAGGTGAGTCGGTGCGGAGAGGAGTCGTGGAGGCCATGGAAATGGATGAGCTGTTGAGGCCGCCAGGCCAACCGGTCCGTGCATGTTGCCGCACGGTCAGAGACACTGGCCACCGCCGGAAAAATCTTGTTGCCGCGTTGAACCAACGGAGGCTGGCTTACTCGGAAGAGGCATAAGTATAGACAGTCCGCGCATGGATCGCGCGACCGCAAGCGTATCGCAATGTTGTTCGTCAGCCATTGCTTGCCTGCATTGCCCTGCTAGAGTATGCGGATTCCGGCGTGATCAGCCCGGCCGGAGCAGCGCAGCAGCAGGCATCAGCATCATCCCAACCCCACACAGGCAAGGAGAGTCGCTTGGCCCAACCCGCACTGATCCCCTCCTCACGCGAGGCTGCGCCGGAAGCACGCGCGCCGCACGCCGAACTGCTGGCCGGGCTCGCCGCCCGCGAGGCGGTCATCTCGCCCAAGTACTTCTACGATCCCTTGGGCAGCAAGCTCTTCGAGGCCATCTGCGCCTTGCCCGAGTATTACCCTACCCGTACCGAAGCGGCCATTTTCGCCGCGCATCAGGAGGCCATCGCTGCCGCCGTCGGCCAGTCCTGTACGCTGATCGACCTGGGTGCAGGCAACTGTATCAAGGCCGCCTCGCTGTTCGAAGCGTTGCGGCCGCGCCAGTATGTGCCGGTGGATATTTCCACCGATTTCCTGCATCAGTCGGTGGCGGGTTTGCAGAAGCGCTTCCCGCAGTTGCCCATGCTGCCGCTGGCGATGGATTTCTCGGCCACGCTGGCGCTGCCGGAGACGGTGGATGCGCAGCGCCGGCTGTTCTTCTATCCCGGCTCCTCGCTGGGCAATTTCGATCCGGCCCAGGCGCTGGATTTCCTGCGCCGCGTGCGTGCAGCCCTGCCGGCCGGACCGGGTGAGGGCGGCATCCTGATCGGACTGGATCTGGTGAAGGATGCGCGTGTCCTGGAAGCGGCCTACGACGATGCCATCGGCGTGACGGCAGCGTTCAACCTCAACGTGCTCAACCACGTCAACGCCCTGGCCGGGACCGACTTCGCCCCGCGCGACTGGCGCCATGTGGCCTTCTACAACGCACGCCAGCAGCGCATCGAAATGCATCTGGAAGCACGGCGCGACCTCATCGTGCGCTGGCCGGGCGGGCGTCGCACCTTCCACCAGGGCGAGCGCATCCATACCGAATACAGCCACAAGTTCACCGAGCAGGACATCCTCGGCCTGCTGGAAGAGGCCGGATTCGGCAATTGCCGCATGTGGTTCGATGAGCGGCGCTGGTTCGCGGTGTGCCATGCACAGGCGCGCTGAGCGAAGTTTGCCGCTGTTGATTCAATGATTTTTGCAGGAGACCGGATGCCTTCCGTCATTACCCATGATCGCGCCACCACCCATGACGACGAGCTGGGCGAGCAACCCATGGCGGTGGTCGCAGCGGCCACCGCCGCCACCATCGATGCGGTCATCGACGCCGCCGTCCAGCAGGTCAACCATCGCCCGCGCGAACGGCTGGGCGATCGCTACCGGCGTCTGCGCCGGCAGTCGCTGCTGATCGCCGAGCCGCTCTCGGCCGAGGATTGCTGCGTGCAGGCCATGCCCGATGCCAGCCCCATCAAGTGGCATCTGGCGCATACCACCTGGTTCTTCGAGACCTTCCTGCTGGAGCGCTTCCAGAGCGGCTTCACGCCTTTCCATCCGCAGTTCCGCGTGCTCTTCAATTCGTATTACGAAGGCGTCGGCGAGAAATTCCCGCGGCCGCAGCGCGGCCTGCTCACGCGCCCCTCGCTGGACGACATACTGGCCTACCGCGAGCAGGTGGACGCACGCATGTTGCTGCTGATCGATGCGCTGGAGGCCGACCCGGCCGAAGCGGGGGAGGCCCACCCGCAACTGGCGGGCTTCCTCTCCTTGCTGGAACTGGGCATGCAGCATGAGCAGCAGCACCAGGAGCTGATGCTCACCGACATCAAGATCCTGCTGTCGATGAACCCGCTGCAGCCTGCGTACCAGCCGCTGCCGATGAACCTGCAACTGGATGATCCGGCCGCGCTGGAGCTGCAGTGGCATCGCATCGAAGCCGGTGTGGTGGAGATCGGCCATGCCGGCAGCGGCTTTTGCTTCGACAACGAAACCCCGCGCCATCGCCAGTTCGTCGAGGCTTACCAGTGCGCGTCGCGGCTGGTGAACAATGCCGAATACCTGGCCTTCGTCGAGGCCGGTGGCTACGAGGACGCGGGGCTGTGGCTGTCTGAAGGCTGGGAATGGAAGAAGCGGGAGGGGCTCTCGCATCCCCTGTATTGGCGCCGTGGCGCTGATGGGCAGTGGCGCGAGTTCACCGAGTATGGCGCGCAGCCTCTGCAGCCGCATGCGGCTGCCGTGCATCTCTCGTATTACGAGGCCGATGCCTATGCCCGCTGGGCTGGTGCGCGCTTGCTGACCGAAGCCGAATGGGAACATGCCGCCGCACGCCTGCAAGGAAGCGGACGTGAATTTTTTGGCGTGGCCTGGCAGTGGACCAGCAGCAGCTATGCGCCTTACCCCGGTTTCAGCGCTGCACCGGGTGCGGTGGGTGAATACAATGGCAAATTCATGGTCAACCAGTACGTGCTGCGTGGCTCATCCTCGGCCACACCACTGAACCATGCGCGGCTGACCTATCGCAACTTTTTCCCGGCGACCGCACGCTGGCAGGTCAGCGGCATACGGCTGGCCCGCCAGGGCTGATCGGTTTTTCCAGCTTCAGTTTGTTGCCAGGGCCGCCCGGCCCTGGTCCGTGCTACGCGCAATATTTCTGAAATACGCTTGCAGTCTCAGAAGGTTTCCCACTCTTCCGATTTCTCTTCCTTGCTGCTGGCGGGTAGTGCACGTGGTGCTGGCGCAGCGGCAGGGGCGCGCACTGCCTGCGGTTTGACGGGTGCGGGCTTGCCTGGCAGGGCCGTGGCCGGTGCAGGTGCCGCGCTGCGCAGCGGTGCGGCTTGCATGACTGGTGCGGGTGCAGCGCCCCGCTCATCCAGACGGAATACGCTCACCAGTTCCAGCAGCCGCTGCGCCTGATCCTGCAAGGCCTGGGCCGCAGCGGCGGCTTCTTCTACCAGCGCGGCGTTCTGCTGGGTGGTGTTGTCCATCTGCATGATGGCCTGGTTGACCTGCTCGATGCCATCGCTCTGCTCGCGCGTGGCAGCGGAAATCTCGCCGACGATGTGGCTGACCTGCTCAATGCTCTGCACCACCTCATCCATGGTGCTGCCCGCCTGCGCCACCAGTTCGGTACCGGCCGTCACTTGTCCGACGGAATCATTGATGAGCTCCTTGATCTCCTTGGCGGCAGTGGCCGAGCGTTGCGCCAGTCCGCGCACTTCCGAGGCCACCACGGCGAAGCCGCGGCCCTGCTCACCGGCGCGCGCCGCTTCCACGGCGGCATTCAGGGCCAGGATATTGGTCTGGAAGGCGATGCCGTCGATCACCGAGATGATGTCCACGATCTTGCGCGAGGAGTCATTGATGGCCCCCATGGTCTGCACCACCTGCTTGACGGCCTGGCCACCCTGATTGGCCACTTGCGTGGCATTGCCGGCCAGCTCGCTGGACTTGCGGGTGTGGTCGGCATTCTGCTTGACGCTGGAAGTCAGCTGTTCCAGCGAGGAGGCGGTTTCTTCCAGCGCGCTGGCCTGCTCCTCGGTGCGCGAAGAGAGGTCCAGGTTGCCGGTGGCGATCTGGGTCGATGCGGTCACCATGGAGTCGGTACCGCGCCGCACCTCCAGCACGATGGCCTTGAGCTTCTGGTTCATGGCGGCCAGCGCCTGCAGCAGGCGTCCGGTTTCATCGGTCGAATGCGCGTGGATGACCGCAGTGAGATCGCCCGCCGCCACGGTCTCGGCCACTTCCACCGCACGGCTCAGCGGGCGCGTGATGCTGCGCGAGATGGTCCAGGCGATGAAGGCGGCAAACAGCGCCGCTAGCACACCGGACACCAGCATGATGTTGCGCGTGGTGTTGTAGGTGGCCTCGGCATCGGCGACGGACTTGTCCATCAGCTTCTGCTGCATGTCGGAGAGGTCATCGAGCTGGCCGAAATACTGCTTTTGCAGCGGCACCATCTTTTCCAGCATCAGCTTGATGGCGGCATCCTTCTCACCAGTGGTGGCGAGCCGGTCGATCTCTTTGCGCAGGGCCGAGTAGCTCTTGCGGGTTTCGGTGACCTTGTCGAACTTGGCGCGTGCCTCGGGATTGGCTATCAGACGACCCAGTTCATCGTAGAGCTTGGTGTTCTCTGCAGAGAGCGTTTCGATGATCTTCCGCTCATTCTCAATCTGCGCCGGATCGGTCATGAACAACTGGTTGCGCAGCGAGATGGCGACATCATCCACCTTGCCGGAAATGGTGTTGATGATATTGATCTTCTTGTAGCGGTCATTCACCACCAGTTCCAGCGACTGATTGATGTCGCCCAACCGGGCCAGGCCCAGCGTGACGATGGCGGCGATCACCAGGATCAGGACCGAAAAGCCGATGGTCAGGCGCGTGGAAATGTTGAGGTTGTTGAAGCGCATGATTTTCCCCCCGAAAAATGTAGATGCGACTTGCTTGCGGATGATGTCACTGTGGTGTGTGGCCTTTGAACTGGCGTGACGACCAGAAAATCTATAATAAGCCAGTTACGTGCATTGAGAACGTTTGACTCAAGTAAATTCTGCAGAGTTGTCCGGCGTCAAGGAAGGCCGCTGCCGGTGCGGGTTTCCGGGCGTCAACGTGGCAGCCGGACCACAGTGGCAGAAGGACAAGATCAACGGCAGAGCTTGACGCAAAGTTACACGCCGTTAACGCAACAACGCCGCCCGGTAGGGCGGCGTTGCGTTCAGGAAATGGCCGGGATCGCCGGCCGGATTCCGTTTCAGGCAGCCTTGGCCTGTGCGGAGCCAGCCTGGTTGGCGCTCTCGCTGATGGCGATCTGACGGTTCACGGCAGACAGCACGGCCTTGAAGGAGGCGGTCACGATGTTGGCATCGATGCCGACACCGAAACCGGTCGGCGCTTCGTTCAGGCGCAGCTCGATGTAGCTGGCGGCCTTGGCGTCGGCACCGGCACCGATGGCGTGTTCATGGAAGTCCATAAGCTTGATGTCCAGGCCCAGCGCATGCACGAAGGCATCGATGGGACCGTTGCCGCTGCCGCGCACGGTGACCGGCTGGCCATTGCGCACGATGTCGACTTCGATGTTGATGGACTCGGCCTTGGCGGTGTCTTCCGACATGCGGTGCGCGCGGTAGACGTAGGGTTCGACGCGCTCCAGGTATTCACGCTGGAAGATGGCGTGGATGTCGGAGGCAGCGATTTCCTTGCCGGTGGCATCGGCTTCGCGCTGGATGGCGCGTGAGAACTCGATCTGCAGGCGGCGCGGCAGGGCCAGGCCATATTCCTGTTCCAGCAGGTAAGCCATGCCGCCCTTGCCGGACTGGCTGTTGACGCGGATGACGGCATCGTAGCTGCGGCCCAGGTCGGCCGGATCGATCGGCAGGTAGGGCACTTCCCAGATGGCGTCCGGCTGTTGCTTGGCGAAGCCCTTCTTGATCGCATCCTGGTGCGAGCCGGAGAAGGCCGTGAAGACCAGGTCGCCCACATACGGATGGCGCGGATGCACCGGGATCTGGTTGCACTCTTCCACCACCTGGCGCACCACGTCAATGTCGGAGAAGTCCAGGCCCGGGTTCACGCCCTGGGTGTACAGGTTCAGTGCCAGCGTAACCAGGTCGACGTTGCCGGTGCGCTCGCCGTTGCCGAACAGGCAGCCTTCGACGCGGTCAGCGCCGGCCATCACGGCCAGCTCGGCCGAGGCCACGGCGGTGCCGCGGTCATTGTGCGGGTGGACCGAGATGATGGTGCTGGCGCGATCCTTCAGGTTGCGGCACATCCATTCGATCTGGTCGGCGTAGACGTTGGGGGTGGCGCACTCGACGGTGGAGGGCAGGTTCAGGATGATCTTGCGCTCTGGAGTGGCACCCCAGGTTTCGCAGACGGCATCGCAGATGTCCTTGGAGAAATCCAGTTCGGTGGTGCTGAAGGATTCCGGCGAGTATTCGAAACGCCATTCGGTACCCGGACGCGCATCGGTCAGTTCCTTGACCAGGCGGGTGCCGGTGACGGCGATGTTCTTGATCTCCTCGCGCGACATGTTGAAGACGATCTTGCGGAAGGCCGGGGCCACCGAGTTGTACAGGTGGACGATGGCCTTCTTGGCACCTTCCAGCGATTCGACGGTGCGGCGGATCAGTTCTTCGCGCGACTGGGTCAGCACGATGATGGTGACGTCATCGGGAATGCGGTTCTCGACGATGAGCTTGCGCACGAAATCGAAATCGGTTTGCGAGGCAGAGGGGAAGCCGACTTCGATTTCCTTCAGGCCGGTCTTCAACAGCAGTTCGAAGAAGCGCAGCTTGCGCTCGGCGTTCATCGGTTCGATCAGGGCCTGGTTGCCATCGCGCAGGTCGGTGCTCATCCAGATCGGCGGCGTGTCGATGACCTTGCTGGGCCAGGTGCGATCGGGCAGGTCGATGGCAGGGAAGGGACGGTATTTGGCGGCGGGGTTGCTTAACATCATGATGGACCTCTTGGTTTCCGGATGGCGTGGAATGCTTCAGTTCAAGTACTGGAATGCTTCAGTGCGTCAGATGTGGCGGATCGGGTTGCCTGGCTGCCACGAGCGCGTGGCCAGGCAACCCTTCATAGAGCCAGAGGCGGCATCTCCCGCAGCGTACGGCCGGCCTGCAAGGGCTGCGTGCGCTGGTTGCGGATTGTACGGATCATCGAATGCATATGCTTCGCCTGGTGGGCAGCGACGTCGGCTTCATCATGGATGGCGCGTCACTGCCTGGTTGTACTGCGAGTACTGCTGGATTTTTTGAGGTTGCCAGATCGCGTGGAGTCAGCGGAAACGGCAGGAACTACGAATTTTAGCGCGAGGCTAGTAGTAGCGACACCGATAGCAACGCTAGCAGGGCGCTGGCGCTGTTGTGGCGGATGGAGGTGATTGCTGCGGAAGTCATCCGTGCAATGTAGAAGATCGGGCCGGCGTCTGTCAAGGGCTATCTTTTTTACAAGCGTAAAAGAAGAGCGCGCTCCAATAATTTCGTTGCTAGAATCGTCTAGTTAATAACCAGCGGGTCATTTATTTTTATTGCTGCTGCATCAATTCCTTGTGAGGATGGAACGCCGCCGGGTGAAAATGCTCAAAAACAAGCACTGCAGTAGTCCTTTTTCCATATAAGGCACGACGCACGTCGCGCTGGCACCAGCGCCCGTGTCTGCCACGAACAACGAACAACAGCAGGGCGACGCCTCCGCCACCCCGGGAGCGCATCGCCAGGAACCGTCATCATCCATGCAAAAACGCACCGACCTCATCGTTTGCGAAGAATGCGACGCCGTCTACCAGCGCATGGCGCTGGGAGAGCGCGAAATCGCCCGCTGCCTGCGCTGCGGTGCCGAGCTGGAGCGCGATACCGGCCGCCGCCTGCAGCATCTGCTGCCGCTGACCATCGGTGCGCTGATCCTGTTCGCGATCGCCAATACCTTTCCCATCGTCACCATCGAACTGCAGGGCTTGTCCAGCCAGACGACGCTGATCGGTGCGGTAGTGGCACTGACCCGCGATGGCATGTCGGAAGTGGCGCTGCTGGTGCTGGCGACGACCTTGCTGTTCCCGCTGATCCAGCTCGGTGTGCTGCTCTACCTGTTGCTGCCGGGAGCGCGTGATACGCGTCCGCCGGGCTTCGTGCTGCTGCTGCGCCTGATGCAGGCAGCCCGGCCCTGGGGCATGATTGAAGTCTTCATGCTGGGCGTGCTGGTGGCGCTGATCAAACTCTCCAACATGGCCGAGGTGATTCCCGGTCCGGCGCTGTGGTCCTTCGGTGGATTGACGGTGCTGCTGACAGTGGTGGTGTCCTTCAATCCACGCTATCTGTGGCACGTGTGGGAACAGCAGCAAGCCGAGCAATATGGCGACAAGGAGGCGGGCGCATGAGTGTCTTCACCCGCCAGGCTGCACCGCACGTGCCCGACCTCACCCAGGAGCCGGACGAAGACCTGCCCGTGCAGGATGCCGCGTCCCTCGGCGTGATCGGCTGCCATCACTGCGGCACCGTATGGGAAGGCGCGCAGCCCCATCAAGCCTGCGGCGTGTGCCATGCACCGCTGCACGTGCGCAAGATCGACAGCCTCACCCGCACCTGGGCGCTCCTGATTGCCGCCTGCATCATGTACATCCCGGCCAACATGATGCCGGTGATGGTCACCAGTACCCTCTTCGATGAGCAGCGCGACACCATCCTTTCCGGCGTCATCTATTTCTGGACTTCCGGCGAATGGGGCCTGGCACTGGTGGTGTTCGTGGCCAGCTTCCTGGTACCGCTGTTCAAGCTGGTGGCGCTGGGCATCCTGGTCTTCTCGGCGCGCCGCCGCAGCCGCTGGCGTCGTCTCCAGCGCGCCAAACTGTATCGCGTGGTCGAGGCCATCGGACGCTGGTCCATGCTGGACGTCTTCGTCGTCTCGGTGCTGACCGGACTGGTCAAGATCCACGGCTTCGCCAACATCCACGCCGGCATTGGCATCGCCGCCTTCGGTGCGGTGGTGGTGCTGACCATGCTGGCCTCGCTGGCCTTCGATCCGCGCCTGATCTGGGATGAGCGCGCGACTGATCCGGCCTCCGGCGCACTACGCGAGCCTCTTCCCGAAACTGCTTCTCCCCATGACAACGCCAACAAGCCACAGGAAACCGCATGACTCCACCCGACCATTCCGATGACAAACCGGCGCTGCTGCAACCGCGACGCGCACGCCAGCGCAACTGGCTGCCCTCGCTGGTGTGGCTCATTCCCATCGTCGCCGCCATCGTCGGGCTGACCCTGGTCGCCAAGATCCTGGTCGAACGCGGCCCGATGGTGACCGTCAGTTTCCGTTCTGCAGAAGGACTGGAAGCCGGCAAGACCAAGGTGAAATACAAGGATGTCGAAATCGGCCAGGTGCAGAGCCTGAAGCTGGCCGCCGACCGTTCGCACGTGCTGGTCGGAATTCAGCTGAATCAGGATGCTTCCGGTTTCAATGCCGAGGACACGCGTTTCTGGGTGGTCCGTCCGCGCATCGCTGCCTCCGGTATTTCGGGGTTGGGCACCTTGCTCTCCGGGGCCTACATCGGCGCGGATGCTGGTGCTTCGGAAGAAACCAAGAAGAATTTCGTGGGACTGGAACAGCCCCCCATCGTCACGCGCGATGCCTCGGGCCGCCAGTTCGTGCTGCATACCGATGACCTCGGTTCGCTCGATATCGGTTCTCCCATCTTCTATCGCCGCATCAAGGTCGGGCAGGTGGTGGCGTATGACCTCGACAGTGATGGCCGTGGCGTGACGCTGCGCATCTTCGTCAACGCGCCCTATGACAAGTTCGTCACCCAGGCTTCGCGCTTCTGGCATGCCAGCGGTTTCGACATGGAACTCAATGCCAGCGGCTTCAAGCTGCATACGCAGGCGCTGTCGACGGTGGTGCTGGGCGGCATTGCCTTCCGCGACCGCGATGAAGAGCGCGTGAGCCCCCCGGCCAAGGAGGGCAGCGAGTATCCGCTGGTGGAAGACGAAAGCACCGCCATGAAGGAACCGGACGGCGTACCACAGACCGCACTGCTGTATTTCGACCAGTCGCTGCGCGGCCTGCAACCGGGTGCCACCGTGGACTTCCGTGGCGTGGTGTTGGGTGAGGTCAAGAGCATCGGGGTGGAATACGACAAGACGCGTGGTGAATTCCGCATGCCGGTGCTGGTGCAGATCTATCCGGATCGTTTGGGCCGTCGCTTCCACGAAGAGACCGGCGAGCAGCGCCGTTCCAACGCGCAGTTGTTGCGCATGCTGGTCAAGCGCGGCATGCGTGCCCAGCTGCGCAACGGCAACCTGTTGACGGGCCAGCTGTACGTCGCGATCGATTTCTTCCCCAAGGCCAAGCCGGTGCAGATCGATCCGGACAAGGTCCCGCTGGAACTGCCGACCATCCCGGGCAGCCTGGATGAATTGCAGCAGCAGCTCTCCGACATTGCCGGCAAGCTCTCCAAGGTCCCGTTCGACGAGATCGGCCGCGATCTGCAGACCACGCTCAAGACCTTGAACAAGACCCTGACCACGGCCGAGCAGACGGCGGCCCGCATCAACAACGACATCGCACCGGAGATGCAGGCGGCGATGAAGGATGCGCGCAAGACCTTGAATGCGGCCGAGCGTACGCTGTCGGATGACGCACCGCTGCAGTCGGATATTCGCCAGACCATGCAGGAACTGAGCAAGGCTGCGGCCTCGATCCGTATCCTCACCGATTACCTGCAACAGCATCCGGAATCGCTGATCCGGGGCAAACAGGAGCCATGATGCAAGACAAGACTTCGTTCTCCCTCAAGACCCTGACGGCCGCCGCACTGGCCGCAGCACTGCTGGCTGCCTGCGGCAGCTCGCCGCCGACGCAGTTCTACACGCTGGCGGTACCGGCCGACGGTGCCGTCGCGCGCACGGCCAGCCAGGGACCGCAGACCTTCATCGAAGTGATGCCGGTATCGGTGCCGGAGCGCCTGGCGCGTCCGCAACTGGTGGTGCGCAGCGATGCCACGCGGGTGGAGGTGCTGGAGCAGGACCGCTGGTCTTCGCCCTTCAACAATGAATTGCGCGATGCGCTGTCTGCGGGCGTGGCGGCAAAGCTGGGGGCCATTGACGTCTCGCGTGGGGGGCGACCGGCGGACCAGGCCAGCTATCGCATCAACGTGGAACTGCGTGATTTCGACGCAGCCCGCAATGGCCAGGTCCAGGCCAGTTTCGGCTGGACCATCACGCGCTCGGATGACCGCCGCGGCGCGGCTTGCCGGCTGACAGTAGTGGAACGAGTGGGCGGCGGTGCCAATTCCGACGTCGTCGCGGCCACGCAGAAGGTGGTGGAGCGGGCGGTGCAGGCGATTGCCGATAACGTGCGAGCTTTGCAGGCGGGGCAGGGTGGGCAGTGCGCAAGTTGAACGAGCGCATTCTGTAGCACCAAAGAAAAAGCCGCTTCCTTGGAAGCGGCTTTTCAACATCAGGACAGCTTGCAGCGATCAGCGATCGCCGTAGGAGCGACGCGGGCCGTCGGCGCGGAAGCCGCCGCCATTGCCCTTGTAGCCACCGCCGCCGCCGCCTTCGCGACGCGGGCCGTTGCCAGCCGGCTTGGCGCCGCCGAAGCTGCGGCCTTCGCGGTTGCCACCGAAACCACCTTCACGATTGCCGCCGAAGCCGCCTTCGCGATGGCCGCCTTCACGGTTGCCACCGAAGCCACCTTCACGATTGCCACCGAAACCGCCTTCGCGATGACCGCCGCCTTCGCGGTTGCCAGCGCCGAAGCGCGGACCGCTGTTGCTGCGGCCATCACCCGGACGCCAGCCGCCCGGCTTGCGCGGGCTGCGCGGTGCAGCCGACTTCTTCGGTTCGAAACCTTCGACCACATCCACCGGAATGGTCTGCTTGGTGAAGCGCTCGATGCGCTTGACCTGCATGCCTTCGGCGTGATTGACCAGCGAGATCGCCACGCCATTGCGGCCGGCACGGCCGGTACGGCCGATACGGTGCACGTAGTCTTCAGCGAACTTGGGCAGGTCGTAGTTGAACACGTGGGTGATGCCCGGCACGTCGATGCCGCGCGCTGCCACGTCGGTAGCCACCAGCATGCGCACCTGGCCGCGGCGCAGGCTGTTCAGGGTACGGTTGCGGGCACCCTGGTGCATGTCGCCATGCAGGGCGGCGGCCGCGAAACCGGCGATGTTCAGGCGATCGGCGATGGTGTCGGCGTCACGCTTGGTGGCGGTGAAGATCACGGCCTGGTCGATGCTGGTGTCGCGCAGCAGGTGGTCCAGCAGGCGGTTCTTGTGCGACAGGTCATCCACGAAGTGCACGCGCTGCATGATGTTTTCATGACGGGTCGACGAGCTGGCGATCTGGATGGTCAGCGGGTTGTTGGTGATGCGCTTGGCCATGTTGCCGACGACGCCGTCCAGCGTGGCCGAGAACAGCATGGTCTGGCGGGTGGCCGGGGTTGCAGCGACGATCTTTTCGATGTCGTCGATGAAGCCCATGTCCAGCATGCGGTCGGCTTCGTCCAGCACCAGGATCTGCAGCTGCGAGAAGTCGATCTTGCCCGACTCCATGTGGTCGATCAGGCGGCCCGGGGTCGCCACCAGGATTTCCGGGTTGCGCGACAGCAGTTGCATCTGCTTCGGATAAGGCATGCCGCCCAGGATGGACACCACGCGCACACGGCGCATGTAGGCACCGTATTTGTCAGTGGCGGTGGTCACTTGCAGGGCCAGTTCGCGGGTCGGGGTCAGCACCAGCATCTTCGGCTGTGCCGGCTGGTAACGCGGACGCTCGCCACGGGCACGGGTAGCCTGGCGTTCCTGGTTGGGGGTACGGGCTGCTTGCGGCGCCTGCGGCAGGTCTGCCAGCTGGTGCAGCGAAGGCAGCATGAACGCGGCGGTCTTGCCCGAGCCGGTCTGCGAGGACACCAGCAGATCCTGGCCGCTGATGGCGGCGGGGATGGCCTTTTCCTGGACCGGGGTCGGGGAGATATAGCCTGCTTCGGTCAGGGCTTTGATGATCGAAGGGTTCAGGCCGAGTGCTTCAAAAGTCATAATCTCTTTCGTGAAAGTGAACGCCAGGCACGAGACGGGCGCACGCAAGCGCGCCGGACATCGAGTGCCTGAACGAAAAAAAGCAACGCCAACCGACGAAATGACTATGAAAAATACAAAGAAATTTCGGCACAAAAGCTTTGCGCCGGGACGGCATCATCAAGGGATGCCAGGGGCGGGGGGCTTTTACTGGGAACTTGTCGTAATGACAGGTAAGGCTTGCGAAGCTGCTTGGACAAATACGGCTGGAAACGCTGCAGGACAGATTTCACGTCCGATTCGCCTGTGCATTGGTTATTGCAATGCACAAGGCGAATCATACCCTAAAACATCGGAATTAGCACGAGGCTATTTCGAGAAACTGTCTCTTTATTGTGGGGGACGCTTGCTTAATCCGGCAATTACTCTGCCATTCCGCCCACCACGCGGGAGAAGCCACCGTCCACGTAGGTGATTTCGCCGGTGATGCCCGAGGCCAGGTCGGAGAGCAGGAAGGCCGAGGCATTGCCGACGTCTTCGATGGTGACGTTGCGGCGCAGCGGGGCGGTCGCGGCTACGGCGCCCAGGATCTTGCCGAAGCCCTTGATGCCGCTGGCGGCCAGAGTCTTGATCGGACCGGCGGAGACGCCGTTGACGCGAACGCCCTTGGGGCCCAGCGATTCGGCCAGGTAGCGCACCGAGGCTTCCAGCGAGGCCTTGGCCAGGCCCATGGTGTTGTAGTTGGGCACCACGCGCTCCGAACCCAGGTAGGTCAGGGTCAGCAGGGCGGCGTTGGACGAGAGCAGCGGCATGGCCGCCTTGGCCATGGCCGGGAAGCTGTAGGCGGAGATATCGTGGGCGATCTTGAAGCCTTCGCGCGAGAAACCTTCCAGGAAGTCGCCGGCAATGGCTTCGGAGGGGGCAAAGCCGATGGCGTGCACCAGGCCGTCGAGCTGGGTCCAGGACTTGCCGAGATCGGCGAACAGGGCATTGATCTGCTCATCGCTGCCAACGTCGCAGTCGAAGATCAGCTTGCTGTCGAATTCTTCGGCGAACTTGGTGATGCGGTCCTTGAAGCGTTCACCGACATAGGTGAAGGCCAGTTCAGCGCCTTCGCGCTTGCACGCCTGGGCGATGCCGTAGGCGATGGAACGGTTGGACAGCAAGCCGGTGATCAGGATTTTTTTGCCTTGCAGAAATGCCATGTTGACTCCGTAGGGTCCGCCGCGTGCGGTGCGCCTCTGGCTGGCAGAAGCAGGCGCGGCGCGGCCGGTAAGTAATAGCGGCAGCGCGCGGAGCGGCAGCCGGGATGGGACAGACCCGGATTGTAGGGGCTAGCGGCAGGCGGGGCAACCTTTGCAGCGCTGGCAGGGCAGGGTGCAGCGGGCCGGGCTGCATTTGTCAAGTTGCTTTAATTGCTTCCCTGTAATCGCTGCTCTCTTTACAATGCCCCGACACGGAAATCGTTTCCCGATCCCGTCCTGCAGGCTGCAGGCAGTCGGCCAGAGCCCACAGGCGCGGGACTTGCTTGCCCCCGAGACATCACCGCCCACGAGAGTGCAGACAGACAACCGCATGGTCCCGCCCCTGAAGACAGCCAAGATTTTCCTTTCCTGCCTGCTGGCCGCCGCCCTGGCCCATGGCACCCCGGCCGCCGCCGAGCCCGCCTTTTCCCTGTATGACACCCCCAAGTACGGGCCCGGCTTCACTCATTTCGACTACGTCAATCCGGATGCGCCCCGGCGCGGCACGCTGTACCTGGCCAATCCGGACCGCCGCACCAGTTTCGACAAGTTCAATCCGATGTCGATGAAGGGCGTGGCCGCCGCCAACGTCGACCAGCTGATGTTCGAGACCCTGGCCGTTTCCTCAGGCGACGAGGTGGCCACGGTCTATGGTCTCCTGGCCGACGACATGAAGCTGGCAGCAGATCGCATGTCGATGACCTTCCACCTCAATCCCAAGGCGCGCTTCAACAATGGCGACAAGGTCACTGCCGAGGATGTGAAGTATTCCTTCGATACCCTGATCACCAAGGGCGCGCCGCAATACAAATCGATCTTTGCCGATGTGAAAGGCTGCGTGGTGGTTGATGCCGCGACGGTGCGCTTCGATTTCGCCAGCAACAACCATGAGTTGCCGCTGATCGTCTCCAGCGTGCCGGTCTTCTCAAAGAAGTGGGCCCAGGGCACGCCCTTCGACCAGATCCAGCTGACGCCGCCCATCAGCACCGGTCCCTACCTGATCGAAAGCTACGACACCGGCCGCAGCATCATCTACAAGCGCAATCCGGACTACTGGGGCAAGGATGTCCCGGCCCGGCGCGGCATGTTCAACTTCGAGCGTATCGTCTACCGCTTCTACAAGGATGACCTGGCACGGCTGGAAGCCTTCAAGGCTGGCGAGTTCGACGTGGTGGTGGAATACAGCGCCAAGAACTGGGCACGCAGCTATACCGGCCCGCAGTTCCGCGACGGCCGCATCGTCAAGAAGGAATTCAAGCATTCCAACGGCGCCGGCATGCAGGGCTTCGTGATGAACCTGCGGCGCGACCAGTTCAAGGATGTGCGGGTGCGCCAGGCCATCGGGCTGGCGCTGGATTATGAATGGATGAACCGCCAGCTGTTCTACGGCCAGTACACGCGCATCTACTCCTTCTTCAACAACAGCCAGCTGGCGGCCACCGGTGAACCGCAGGGCGATGAGCTGGCCTTGCTGAAGTCGCTGCAGGCCAAGGGCCTGAAGATCGATCCGGCCGTCTTCGGTCCTGCACCGGTTCCGCCCTCGACCAATCCGCCATCCTCCTTGCGCGCCAACCTGCGCCAGGCGCGCGAATTGCTGGCCCAGGCCGGCTGGGTCTATCGCGACGGGGCCGTGCGCAATGCCCAGGGCGTGCCGCTGTCCTTCGAGATCCTCGATGACCAGAGTTCGATGTCGCGCGTCATCAGCGTCTTTGCGCGCAACCTGCGCACGCTGGGCATCGATGTGGTCCAGCGCAGTGCCGACTACGCGCTGGTGGCCAAGCGCATGGAAGACTTCGATTTCGACATGACCAGCGTGCGCTTCCCCGATACCAGCAGCCCCGGCAACGAACTGTTCGACATGTTCGGTTCGCGCGCGGCGGACGAAAAGGGCTCCAACAATGCCTGGGGCCTGAAGGACCCGGTGGTGGACCAGCTGGTGCAGACGGTGGTGGCCGCCGATACGCGGGTCAAGCTCACCGCTGCGGCCCGCGCCCTGGACCGCGTGCTGCTGCACAAGTACATCGTGGTGCCGCACTGGTATTCCTCCACGCACCGCATCGCCTACCAGAACCGCTTCGGCATTCCTGCGGTGGCCCCGCTGTATTACCAGGCCGATCCCTACGTGATCGGCACCTGGTGGGAGGAGAAGGCGCGATGAGGCAACAGATGAATGAAAAGACCAAGACCCGCGCCGCGCGCGCCGGACAAGAACGAGGATGGTGGCAGGCATGAATATCTGGTCCTACATTTTGAAGCGGGTGCTGTTGATGATCCCCACGCTCTTTGGCGTGGTGGCCATCACCTTTGCGGTGATCCAGTTCGTGCCGGGCGGTCCGGTGGAGCAGGCGATGCTGGAGATGAAAGGGCGCGGCGGTGGCGGCGAAGCTTCCGGTGGCGGGGCGGCCAGTGGCGCTTCGGCCTATCGTGGACGGCAGGGCATCGACGAGCAGCGCATCGCCGAGATCAAGCAGCTCTACGGTTTCGACAAGCCGCCGGTGGAACGTTTCTGGACCATGCTCAAGGGCTTCCTCACCTTCGACCTCGGCAAGAGCTTCTATCACCACGGCGATGTCTGGACCCTGGTCAAATCCAAATTCCCGGTCTCCATCAGCATCGGGCTGTGGACCTTCCTGCTGAGCTACCTGATCTCGGTGCCGCTGGGCATTGCCAAGGCGGTGCGCGAAGGCAGTCGCTTCGATACCGCCACCACCGGCCTGGTGCTGGTCGGCTATTCCATTCCCGGATTCGTGCTGGGCGTGTTCCTGCTGGTGCTGTTTGCCGGCGGCAGCTTCGTACAGTGGTTCCCGCTGCGCGGCCTCACCTCGGACAACTGGGCCAGCCTCTCCTTCACGGGCAAGATCACCGATTACCTGTGGCACATCACCTTGCCGGTCTTCGCCTCGGTGATCGGTGCCTTTGCCGTCATCACCATGCTCACCCGCAATACCTTCCTCGAAGAGATCCGCAAGCAATACGTGCTGACTGCGCGCGCCAAGGGACTCTCCGAGCGCAAGGTGCTGTACAAGCATGTCTTCCGCAATGCCCTGATTCCGCTGGTGACCGGTTTTCCCTCGGCTTTCATTGCTTCCTTCTTCGCCGGCAGCCTGCTCATCGAGACGCTGTTTTCGCTCGATGGCATGGGCCTGCTGGCCTATGAATCGGCGATCCGGCGCGACTATCCGGTGGTGATGGGCACGCTGTATCTCTTTACCCTCATCGGCCTGGTGGTCAAGCTGGTCGGTGATCTTTGCTACGTGTGGGCTGATCCGCGCGTCCAATTCGAAAGCCTGGCGAAATGAGCATGACGACCCCCGCCACTCCCTCCACCCCCTCCATCTCACCCAGCCGCCGCATCTGGCTGCGGTTCCGTGCGGACCGGACCGGCTATTGGAGCCTGGTGATTTTTTCCATTCTCTTCATCGTGAGCCTGGGCGCTGAACTGGTCTCCAACGACAAGCCGCTTGTGGCCAGCTATCAGGGCAAGCTGATGTTTCCGATGCTGAAGGATTATTCAGACAAGCATTTTGGCGGCGACTTCGACTCGCCCGCCGACTATCTCGATCCCTTCATCGAAGAGCAATTCCGCAAGGACGGCAACTGGGTGATCTATCCGCTCAACCGCTACGGCTACAACACCCTGAACTACTTCGCCAAGGAGCCCAACCCGGCGGCGCCTTCCTCCGAAAACTGGCTGGGTACCGATGACCGAGGCCGCGACGTCTTTGCGCGCCTGCTCTACGGCTTCCGCGTGTCGGTGCTGTTCGGGATGGCGCTGACCTTCATCGGCGTGATCCTGGGCGTGGCTGCCGGTGCGGTGCAGGGCTACTTCGCCGGTCGTACCGACCTCATTACCCAGCGTCTGCTGGAGATATGGGGATCAATGCCGGAGCTGTACCTGCTCATCATCTTCTCCTCCATCTTCCAGCCCAGCCTGGGGCTGCTGTTGGTGCTGCTGTCCCTGTTTGGCTGGATGAGCCTGTCGGATTATGTGCGCGCCGATTTCCTGCGCAACCGCAATCTCGAGTACGTGCAGGCTGCGCGCGCCATGGGCTTGCCCGATCGCCTCATCATCTGGCGTCACGTGCTGCCCAACAGCATGACCACGGTGGTGACCTTCCTGCCGTTCCGCATGAGCGCGGCCATCCTGGCGCTGACCAGCCTGGACTTCTTGGGCCTGGGCGTGCCGCCCTCGACCCCGAGCCTGGGCGAGCTGCTGGCCCAGGGCAAGAACAATCTGGATGCCTGGTGGATTGCGGTGGCCACCTTCGTGGTGCTGACCGTGACCCTGCTGCTGCTGACCAATATCGGCAACGGCCTGCGCAACGCCCTGGACGTACGGAGGAAGGCATGAGCGCCCCGCTGCTGGAAGTGAAGGACTTGACGGTGCGCTTCGGCGACACCGTGGTGGTGGATCGCGTGAGCTTCACGATTGCACCCGGTGAAAAATTTGCTCTGGTGGGGGAATCCGGTTCGGGCAAGACGGTGTCCTCGCTGGCGGTGATGCAGCTGAACCAGGATGCGCGCTACGAAGGCAGCATCCTGCTCGACGGCCAGGACGTGCTGAAGAAGAACGAGCGCCAGATGCAGCAAGTGCGCGGCAATGACGTGGCGATGATCTTCCAGGAACCGATGACGGCCCTGAACCCGCTCTTCACCATCGGCAACCAGATCGCCGAGGTGTTGATGCTGCATGAGGGCCTCAATGCGCGCGATGCCGCTACGCGGGCGGTAGCGCTGCTGGAAAAGACCGGCATTCCGGAGCCCGCGCGCCGGGCGCTGTCGTATCCGCATGAACTCTCGGGTGGCCAGCGCCAGCGCGCCATGATCGCCATGGCCCTGGCCTGCAAGCCCAAGCTGCTCATCGCCGATGAACCGACCACGGCCCTGGATGTGACCATCCAGGTACAGATCCTGGCGCTGCTGAACCAGTTGCAGCGCGAAGAGAACATGGCCGTGCTCATCATCTCGCACGACCTGAACCTGGTGCGCCACTTCGCCGACCGCGTCGGCGTGATGGAGAAGGGCAAGCTGGTCGAAAGCGCGAGCGTCTCCGAACTCTTCGCCAATCCGCAGCAGCCTTACACGCGCAAGCTGCTGCAGAGCCGTCCGCAGCGCAATGCGGCCGACGTACCGGCACACGCGCCCGTGGTCCTGCAGGCGGAAAAAGTGCGCTGCACCTATCACATCAAGCTGGGCTGGTTCGCCAAGCGCGCCTTCCATGCGGTCGATGGCATCGACCTGCAATTGCGGCGTGGCGAGACCATCGGCATCGTGGGTGAATCCGGTTCCGGCAAGTCCACGCTGGGCATGGCCTTGCTGCGGCTGTCGGCGGCCAGCGTGGCGGGCAGCATCCGTTTTGAGGGGACGCCGATTTCCGAGCGCAGCAGCCGTGAACTGCGGCCCTTGCGGGCGCGCATGCAGGTGGTGTTCCAGGATCCTTTCGCCTCGCTCTCGCCGCGCCGTACGGTGGAGCAGATCGTGGGCGAAGGGCTGGCCCTGCATCATCCCGGGAAGACGCCGGAGCAGCAACGCGAGGCCATCGTCTCCGCACTCGAGGAAGTGGGCCTCACGGCAGCCGTGCTGGAACGCTACCCGCATGAATTCTCCGGCGGCCAGCGCCAGCGCATCGCCATTGCCCGTGCGCTGGTGCTGCAGCCGGAACTGCTGTTGCTGGACGAGCCCACTTCCGCCCTGGACGTGACCGTGCAGCAGCAGGTGCTGCAACTGCTGGCCGACCTGCAGCGCCGGCATGGGCTGGCCTATCTGTTCATCACCCACGATCTGGCCGTGGTGCAGGCCATGGCGCACCAGGTGATCGTGATGAAGGATGGCAAGGTGGTCGAGAGCGGTCCGGCTGAACAGGTCCTCAAGCAGCCGCAGCAGGAATACACACGCCGCCTGGTGGCCGCCGCCACCTACGCCGAAGCTGCGCACTGAGCGGCCCGGCAAAAAGAAAACCCGAAGTCCGGATCAGCTCCGGGGCTTCGGGTCCATGCAGACTGCAGTCGTTATTTTTCTTCCGTGCTTGAGGCGCGTCTTCTTGTTGTAGGCGGTCGAGCCGCCCGGGTCTCCTCCGGTTTCCTCCGGATTATTGCTTGCGGGCGCCGTTGCCCGAGGCCAGCGTCAGCGGCTTGCCGGCGACCTTGCGCGCCGGTGCCGGTGCAGCCTTGCGCACCGGGGCCTTGGCCGATGCCACCTGGCGGCGTGCCGGGGCAGCGTGGTGCGTGGCCGCTACGCGCGTCGGTGCGGCGTGGGCGGCGGCATTGGGCACTTGCAGCTGCAGGCTCTGGCCGGCGGCCAGGGTGTCACGCTTCAGGCCATTCCATTCCTTGATCTGCGCCACGCTCACGCGGTAGCGGCTGGCGATGCCGGCCAGGGTGTCGCGCTTGCCAGCCTTGACATGGATGCGGCGGGTTTCCGGCACATCCGGGGCGATGGCCAGACGGGCGTTGTCGGCGATTTCCGGGGTCAGGTCGGTATCGAGCGCGGCGGTCTCTTCATTCTTCGGGACCAGAATGGTCGAGCCAGCCTTCAGGACCATGCGCGGCGGGATCTGGTTGACGCTGCGGATCACCTCAGGCGTGGTGCCGAACTTGCTGGCGATGGTCTCGATGCGCTCACGGGCGCTGGAGACGGTGTGCGCGGTCCAGGTCGAGAAAGCCTGGGTCCACTTGGACATGTTGGACTTGAACTTCTCGGCATTGCTTTCCGGCAGCAGGATCTTGGTATCTTCGCCGCCGATGATGACGGGGCGGTTGAATTGCGGGTTCAGCGCCTTGAATTCATCCAGCGACAGCTCGGCCAGTTGCGCGGCGACCTTCACGTCGATATTGCGGGTCTTGCCGATGGTGACGAAGTAGGGCTGGTTGTCCACCTTGGGCAGGGCGATGTCGAAGGCAGCCGGGTTGGCGATGATGTTCTTGACCGCCTGCAGCTTGGGCACGTAGTTGCGGGTCTCGTTGGGCATCTGCGCCGACAGCGTATTGAAGTCGATCGGCAGGCCGGCCGCCAGGTTGCGGTTCACGGCGCGCTGCACCGAACCTTCGCCCCAGTTGTAGGCCGCCAGCGCCAGCTGCCAGTCGCCGAACATGCCGTAGAGCTTCTGCAGATAGGTCAGGGCGGCATCGGTCGAGGCCAGCACGTCGCGGCGCTCGTCGGTGAACATGTTCTGCTTGAGGTTGTAGTCACGCCCGGTGGAGGGGATGAACTGCCACATGCCGGCTGCCTTGGCGGTGGAGAGGGCTTCCGGATTGAAGGCCGATTCGATGAAGGGCAGCAGCGCCAGCTCGGTGGGCATGCCGCGCTTTTCCAGTTCCTGGACCACGTGGAACAAATAACGCGAGGCGCGCACCGTGGTGCGCTGGATGTAGTCGGGACGGGAGCTGTACCACTGGGTCTGGCTCTCCACCAGCGAATTGTCCAGATCAGGAATCCCGAAGCCCTTGCGAATGCGCGTCCAGATGTCGATGTCATTCATCCCTGGCAGGGCATTGCCGGCCAGTTCGGGATTGATCGCATTGAAGGGGGCGGGGTAGATCGAGATATCGTTGGCGTGGGAGAGCAGCGGGGTACCAGCGCAGAACAGGGCGGCAATGGCGAGTTGTTTCAAAGTACGCTGCATGTGGGCGATATCCTGTGCCAGAGGCAAAAGTTGGGTGCGGCGCTTCCGTTGCAGAGCTGTAATGAAGCTCGACACCTCCTGCCGGCGGAATCCGGATCAGTCCGATCACGGGCGCGTGCAGGTTGACGGTAATGCAAGGTCGGAAGCTGCGAATTTCCCCGGCGTGGTGCAGAGTGGACAGCGTTTCGTAAAAGTTCGTAAAAACGCTGGTGCCCAATTTGGGGAATTGGAGGAGTGTACGGAAGACCCTTTTCGCCAGTCAAGCAAAAATTAGCCTCTGTTACAAAGCCAAGTCCTTGATTTCGCTGGTTTTTGCGTCTAACTGGCCCTCAATTTGGCGCTATCTGTAGGTATTCTTCCATTCGCGCAGCGCTGCAAAGCTGCTAACTTCATTCAACTCCGTCAATCGGCCCGCCTTTTGCAGCGATTCCTGGATTTCTTTTTCATTGGCGCGCAGGAAGGGATTGGTCGCGCGCTCCAGTGCGATGCTGGTCGGGACGGTGGCTTCCCCTTGGTCCCGCTTGGCGCGCTCGCGCTGGAGGCGAGCGCTGAGCTCGGCATTGCCGGGCTCGACCTCGGCGGCGAACTTGAGGTTGGAGAGCGTGTACTCGTGGGCGCAATACACCTGGGTCTCACCCGGCAGGCTGCTGAGCTTGGCCAGTGACTCGACCATCTGTCCCGGAGTGCCTTCGAAGAGGCGGCCACAGCCACCGGCGAAGAGGGTATCGCCGCAGAAGACAAAACCCTGTTCTGCCGAGTAATACGCGATATGGCCCAAGGTGTGGCCGGGCACGTCGATGATCTGCAGCGAGAGGCCCAGAGAAGGGATCATCACTTCGTCATTCCCGTGCAGCGGGACCGTCATCCCCTTGATGCGAGATTGCTCGCGCGCCGGCCCGTAGACCGGGATGGCCGGGAATTCGTCGCTCACGGCGCTGCGCGCCAGCTCGACCACACCGCCGACATGGTCAGCGTGGTGATGAGTCAGTAGAATAGCGGCCAACGTCAGGCCCTCGGCCTGCAATGCGGCCAGGACGGGGACCGCGTCGCCGGGGTCGACCACGGCGGCATGGCGCCCGTCATGGATGATCCACAGGTAGTTGTCGTCGAACGCCGGTACGGCCAGGACGTCCAATGAAGTTTTCTGATCTGCTTGAGCTGGCTTGGCTGGCTGGGTCATGAGGCGCGAAAGAAGAGATGGCTGACAAGGCTGAAACTGCTGTGACTGCGAACAACGCGGAAATTATAGACCTGGCCGCCTGGTTGCAGACGCCCATCGGCGATTACCTGCGCCAGTGGGAGCAGCATCACCTCAATGCGCTGACGGCCGACATCTTCGGCTTCAACGCGGTGCAGATCGGTTCGCCCCAGATCCACGCCCTGCAGGCCAACCGCATGCCCTATCGCTGGCTGGCCGACAACCGCATGCCGGTGGAAGGGCAATCCGAGCTGGAAATCCCCCAGGTGGTGACGCAGAATTTCGGCGAACTGCCCTTTGCCACCCAGAGCCTGGACCTGGTGGTGCTGCCCCACGTATTGGAATTCGCCGCCGAGCCGCACCAGGTCCTGCGCGAGGTGGAGCGGGTGCTGATTCCGGAAGGGCAGGTCATCATCTGCGGCTTCAATCCCAGCAGCCTGTGGGGCATGCGCCAGGTGGCCGGACGCCTGACCGGCGCGCACTTCCTGCCGCAGGATGGCGAGTTCATCCGCCTGCCGCGCCTGAAGGACTGGCTGAAGCTGCTGAACATGGAAGTCAACCGCGGCCACTTCGGCTGCTACGCGCCGCCCTGCGAGACGGCGCAATGGCTGGACCGCTTCGGTTTCATGGAGAAGGCGGGCGACCGCTGGTGGCCGTATTTCGGTGCGGTCTACATCGTCCAGGCCATCAAGCGGGTGCCCGGCATGCGCCTGATCGGCCCGGCCCTGCAGCGCCAGAAGCTGAAGGCGCCGCGCGGCGTGCCGGTGACCAACCGCATCCACAAAACCGATTGAAACAAGGGCGTGTCGGCGCGATCAGGTATCATCGCGGCCCGCCTGTCATGCGCAAATGCGCATATGCAACCAGATTGAAGTGAAGAGCATGGACAAAGTAGAGATTTATTCCGATGGCGCCTGCAAGGGCAATCCCGGTCGTGGCGGCTGGGGTGCGTTGCTGGTGGCCGGGGGCAAGGAGAAGGAAATCTTCGGTGGCGAGCCCAACACCACCAACAACCGCATGGAGCTGATGGCGGTGATCCAGGCCCTCAACGCCCTCAAGCGTCCCTGCGAGGTGGTGGTGCACACCGACAGCCAGTACGTGCAGAAGGGCATCAGCGAGTGGATCCACGGCTGGAAGGCGCGCGGCTGGAAGACCTCCAGCAAGGAGCCGGTCAAGAACGCCGACCTGTGGCAGGCGCTCGATGCCGCCCAGCAGCAGCACCAGGTGGAATGGCGCTGGGTGCGCGGCCACAATGGCCACGCCGGCAATGAGCGCGCCGACCAGCTGGCCAACCGGGGCGTGGACAGCATAGGCTGACCGGGCCGGCGTTTTCTTTCATATCAGTGTTTTAGCAGCAAACAACATCAGCAGGAGCAAGCATGCGTCAGATCATCCTCGATACCGAAACCACGGGCCTTTCGCCGCGCAACGGCAACCGCATCCTGGAAATCGGCTGTGTG
Organism: Herbaspirillum huttiense; assembly: GCF_004367745.1. Taxonomy (GTDB): domain Bacteria; phylum Pseudomonadota; class Gammaproteobacteria; order Burkholderiales; family Burkholderiaceae_D; genus Herbaspirillum; species Herbaspirillum huttiense. The sequence continues at coordinate 3,948,016 of NZ_CP037993.1, read as the reverse complement.
GAGGTGCTCAACCGCCAGCTTTCGGGCAAGAACCTTCACTTCTACATCAATCCCGAGCGAGACTCCGAAGAAGGCGCGCTGGCCGTGCACGGCCTGACCACCGAATTCCTGGCCGACAAGCCGACCTTCAAGCAGATTGCCGCCGAGTTCCTCGACTATGTACGCGGTGCCCAGATCATCATCCACAACGCGCCTTTCGACGTCGGCTTCCTGGATGCGGAACTGGCCTTGCTGGGTCTGCCGCCGTTCAAGGAGCACGTCTCCGACGTGGTGGACTCGCTGCAGATGGCCAAGGAACTGCACCCGGGCCGCCGCAATTCGCTCGATGCCTTGTGTGACCGTTACGGCATCTCCAACGCCCATCGCGTGCTGCACGGCGCGCTGCTGGATGCGGAGCTGCTGGCCGAGGTCTATCTGTCGATGACGCGCGGCCAGAATTCGCTGACCATGGACCTGGGGGCGGAGGAAGAAGTCAGCGAAGGCGAGGGCAAGCTGGAACTGGCCCCGCTGGCCGAAGTGATCGTGGTGGCCGCCAGCGAGGAAGAACTGGGTTTGCATGAAGACGTGCTCAACCAGCTCGACAAGGAAGCGCGCGGCAGCTGCGTGTGGCGCTTTGAACCGCCGCCGCCGGAAGCGGCTGCAGAGGCGGCGTGAAGCGGCGCAGTGGTGAGGCCGTTGTCGTTGCCCGGCAGCGTTGTCGATAAAAAATGAAGAATTATTTACGAAGCACTTGCGCAGGCCGAAAAACGTTGGCATAATCTCGCTTCTCGATTGGCGCTGCAGCAAAAAGCCAGTCAGGTACGGAAGGTTAGCTCAGTGGTAGAGCACTGCATTCACACTGCAGGGGTCGCAAGTTCAAACCTTGCACTTTCCACCAAATTCAGAAAAGCCCGCCTTGTGCGGGCTTTTCGCATTTCTGCCTTTTCTTCCGTTTTCTTTCCTCGTTTTCTCTCTCTGCATGACGGGCGTGATCCGTTAAGCTAGCGGCCATTCGTCAAGAACAGGACTCGAACAGCCATGCACGACATCATCTGCCCCCACTGCGGCAAAGCTTTCAAGATCGATGAAGCCGGTTACGCCGACATCCTCTCGCAAGTGCGCGACAGCGCCTTCGAGCAGCAATTGCATGAGCGCCTGGAACTGGCCGAGCAGGACAAGCGCAACGCCATCGAACTGGCGCGCGCCAAGTCCGAAGCCGAGTTGCAGAAGGCGGCCGCGGCGCGCGATGCCGAGATCCAGGAATTGAAAGCGCGTCTGGAAGCCGGCGAGATGGCGCAGAAGATGGCCGTGGCCGAAGCCATGGCCAACGTGGAGCGCGAGCGTGACAAGCTGGCCAACGATCTGGAGCAGGCCCGCAGGGAAAAGCTCGCCGAGCAGCAACTGGCCCAGGCGCGCCTGGCCCAGCAGCTGCAGCAGACCGCCAGCGAGAAGGATGCCGAGATCCAGGCCCTCAAAGCGAAGATGGATTCCATCGCCCTGACCCAGAAGCTGGCTGTCAACGAAGCCGTCGGCGCGGTAGAGAAACAGCGCGACGAACTCAAGAGCAAGCTGATGCACGCCGAGCTGGAAAAGCAGCTGGCCGAGAAATCACTGAAGGACAAATACGAGACCCAGCTGAAGGACCGCGAAGACATGATCGAGCGCCTGCGCGACATGAAGGCGCGGCTCTCCACCAAGATGGTCGGCGAGACCCTGGAACAGCACTGCGAAACGGAATTCAACCGCATCCGCGCCACCGCTTTCCCGCGTGCGTATTTCGAGAAGGACAACGATGCGCGCAGCGGCAGCAAGGGCGACTACATCTTCCGTGATACGGATGAGGGGGGTACCGAGATCGTCTCCATCATGTTCGAGATGAAGAACGAGAGCGATCGCACTGCGACCAAGAATCGCAATGAAGATTTCCTCAAGGAACTGGACAAGGACCGCCAGGAGAAGGGCTGCGAATACGCCGTGCTGGTCTCGCTGCTGGAGCCGGAGAGCGAGCTGTACAACACGGGGATTGTGGATGTATTTCACCGCTACCCGAAGATGTACGTGGTGCGTCCCCAGTTCTTCATTCCCATCATTACGCTGCTGAGGAACGCCGCGCTCAATTCGCTGAAATACAAGAATGAGCTGGCGGTGGTGAAGGCGCAGAACATCGACATCACCAATTTCGAATCCGAGCTGGATACCTTCAAGGCGGCGTTTGCCAAGAACTACGACCTGGCCTCGCGCCGCTTCCAGACGGCCATCGACGAGATCGACAAGTCCATCGACCACCTGCAGAAGACCAAGGAAGCCCTGCTCGGCACCGACCGCAACCTGCGGCTGGCCAATGACAAGGCGCAGGATGTGACCATCAAGCGCCTGACGCGCGGCAATCCGACCATGGCGGCGAAGTTTGCGGAGGTCAAGAAGGAGCAGGGCGAGGAGGAACAGTAAGCCAGTTCGGGCTTACGCCCCGGCGAAGGCCGCAAACTCGCCGCGCAACGCGCGGTAGAGGCTACGGTAACGCTCCAGTCTGCGGGCGCTCTGTTCATGATGCGCAGTGACTGGTTGGTAGGTCTGTTCGATTTGGGGCGCGGTGCACACGCTCGCCGCATCCTCCCCCGTCCGCGCCAACCTCCCCAACCTCGCCGCCCCCAACGCCGCACCCACTTCCGCCCCTGCATGCCGCCGCAGAGGAATCCCCAGGGCGGTAGCACACAGCTCTCCCCAGAACGCACTGCGCGACCCGCCGCCCACAAAAGCCGCACTCTCCAGCGTAGTGCCCGCAGCCTGCAGGGCCGCATAGCCATCGGCCATCGCAAAGGCCACGCCTTCCATCACCGCATAGGCCAGATGCGCAGTCTCATGCGCGGGCGTCATGCCGAACAGCACGCCTTTGGCCGTCGCATCATTGTGCGGCGTGCGCTCGCCATTCAGATACGGCAGGAACAGCGGTGCCTGTGCCTGCTGCGTCGCCGTCAATCGCTCCGCCCCCGCCACAAGCTCCGCCACCGGCCGCGCCGTCACACCCGAGAGCCAATGCAGGCTGGCGGCCGCCGACAGGATCACGCTCATCTGATGCCATTGCCCCGGCAGGCAGTGGCAGAACGCATGCACACCTTGCTGTGGATTGGGCGCATGCCGTGCCGTTGCAGCGAACAAGACGCCAGAACTGCCCAGCGACAAGAAAGCATCGCCCGCCTGGATTACGCCGATGCCCACGGCGCTGGCCGCATTGTCCCCGGCACCGCCGGCCACCACCACCGGGCCGTTGATGCCCCATTCGCGCCGCAACTCCTCACGCAACTGGCCGGCCACGTCACTGCCTTCGACCAGGCGCGGCATGTGGCTGCGATCCAGCCCGGTGGCCGCCAGCATGCGGTCGGACCAGTCGCGCTGCGCCACATCCAGCCAGAGCGTGCCGGCCGCGTCCGACATCTCGGAGACGAATTCTCCCGTCAGTTTCCAGCCCAGGTAGTCCTTGGGCAGCAAGACCTTGTCGATGGCGCGGTACACCGCCGGTTCGTATTTCGACAGCCACAGCAGCTTGGGTGCCGTGAAGCCCGGCATGGCGCGATTGCCGGTGATGGCGGGCGCATCCGGTACCAGCGCTTCCAGCTCTACGCATTCCGCATGGGCGCGCATGTCGTTCCACAGGATGGCCGGACGTAATACATTGCCGTTGCGATCCAGCAGGGTGGCGCCATGCATCTGGCCGGAGATGCCGATGCCGCGCAGGGCCTGGAAGGCCTGCGGGGCCTCGGCGCGCAGCGCGGCGATGGCGTCGAGCGTGGCGTTCCACCAGGCCTGCGGCGCCTGCTCGGACCACAGCGGATGCGGGTTGTCCACCCGCAGGCGGGCGCTGCTGGTGGCGATGACGCGGGAGTCGTCGTCGGTGAGGACGAGCTTGACTTCGGAAGTGCCGAGGTCGATGCCGAGATAGCTCAAATCATTTTCCTTTGCGTGCAAGTGGAGAGGCGCTACGCGACCGCCCGGACTTCATCGTTGAGCCGGTGCAGCGCACGGAAGCGCGAGGGCGGCATGCCCTTGTGGGCCAGGAACTGGCGATTGAAATTGGAAAGATTGTTGAACCCGACCCGGTAGCACACCTCGGTCACGCTCAGTTCGGTACACATCAGCAATTCGCAGGCTTCGTTCAGGCGCAATCCGTTCTGGTACTGGATGAAGGTGCAGCCCGTATGCCGCTTGAAGAAGCGCGTAAAGCTGCTTACGCTCATGCCCGCCAGTTCGGCCACATCGCTCTCGCGCAGGTTGCCGCCGAGGTTCTGGCGGATGCAGGAAAGCACCTGGTTGATGGTGGACGACATGTGGCGCTGGGCATCCAGGTCGTAGCCCGGGCCGGCCAGTGGCCTGCGTTCGCGGCAGGAGGCCAGCTGTTCCAGCACGCTCATCATCAGCACCACACGGCGCGCACCGCCGGCCTGCGCCAGGTCCTGCATCAGCGGAATGATCGACCTGCCCAGCGCATCAGGAAACTGCAATCCGCGCGCCGCGCCCTCCAGCAGATCCTGCAGGGGCGAGAGCTCCGGGATGGCCCCCAGCATGCGGTCGGCAAAGGGCCGCGAGAATTGCAGCACCAGGTCGCGCGCGCCCACGTGCTCATCCGCGCCCAGGTTGCTGACCCAGTTGTGCGGCAGGTTGGGTCCGGTCAGCACCAGGTTGCCGGGAGCGAAGTCGCCGATGAAGTCGCCCACGAAAAACTTGCCGCTGGATGCGGTGATGACGTGGACTTCGTATTCAGGATGAAAATGCCATTTGGCCACCGTGTGCGGGTAGTCATGCACCCACGCCCTGAACGATTCGTCCTGGCGGGTATGGACCAGCTCCAGATCCGGACTCATGCTTTGTCTCCTTGCCATGCGGGCCGTCGTCTTGTCCGTCGGCCGCGAAGGCGGCGGGCGGCAGCGACAGGTTCTCTCCGCTTTGTACATCGAACACGTGCAACGCGTGCTGATCGAAGGCCAGGTGCAGGCGCTGTCCCGCCTGCGGCAGGTGCTGCGCGCTCACCAGGGCGGTCAGCGTCTGTGCGCCCCAGCGGGTGGTCAGGAGCGCATCGGCCCCCAGGATCTCCACCAGTTCCACATCGACCGCGCAGGTCAGGCTGTGGGCGGCGTCCTGCTCGCCGGCCATGCGGACATAGTCAGGACGCACCGCCAACTTTACCGACATTCCCGGCATCAGGCGTGAAAACCTTTCATCTTGCAGGATCCAGCGCTGGTCTTCGCAGCGCACGGAGACCGTTGCGCCATCGCGCTCGACCACGCCATCGAGGAAGTTCATGGCAGGCGTGCCGATGAATCCGGCCGCAAAGAGCGTGCGCGGATAACGATAGAGCTCGGCCGGCGAACCCGCCTGCACGATCTGTCCGCCCTGCATGAGGATGACGCGGTCAGCCAGGGTCATGGCTTCCAGCTGGTCGTGGGTGACGTAGACGGTGGTGGTGCGCAGGCGCTGGTGCAGGCGCTTGATGTCGCCGCGCAATTGCGCGCGCAGCTTGGCATCGAGGTTGGAGAGCGGCTCATCGAACAGGAACACCGACGGCGTCTTGATGATGGCGCGCGCAATTGCCGCGCGCTGCTGCTGGCCACCGGACATGGCGCGCGGCTTGCGCTCGAGCAGGGCATCCAGATTCAACATGGCCGCCACTTCGCGCACGCGGCGGTCGATCTCGGCGGCCGGGCGCTTCAGGCGGCGCAGGCCGAAGGCGATATTGTCATACACGTTCATGTGCGGATAGAGCGCGTAATTCTGGAACACCATGGCCACGTTGCGATCCCGCGCAGGCAGCGCGTTGACCACCTTGCCGCCGATGGAGAGGGTGCCGCCGCTGATCTCTTCGAGTCCGGCGATCATGCGCAGCATGGTCGATTTGCCGCAGCCCGAGGGACCCAGCAGGACCACGAATTCGCCATCACCGATGGCCAGATCCAGCGGATGCAATACCGGCGGGCCACCGGCGTAATGCTTGGACAAGCCCTGGCAATGGATCTCGGCCATGGTCAGCCTTCCATTTCGATCTGGATCTTCACATCCTGCGGACGGCCGCGAGCGGCTTCCTCGAAGGCCTCAATCCCCTGCGAGAAGGGGAAGCTGCGTGAAATGAAAGGCTTCACATCGATCATTCCGGAGCTCAGCAGCGCCAGTGCGCGCGGGAAAATGTTGGCATAACGGAAGACCGATTCCAGCCGCACTTCCTTGGTCTGCATGGTCACCACGTCCAGCGCCACCGGCTCCGGCGGCATGCCCACCAGCACCGCGCAGCCACCGGGACACACCAGGTCCAGCAAGGTCTGGTAGACGCCGGCATGGCCCGACGCCTCAAACACCACATCGGCACCCCAGCCCTCGGTGACTTGCTGCACCACGTCGGGCAAGGCCTGCTGCGTCACATCCACCGTGATGACGGCGGGATTGTTGGCGAAGTGGGCCAGCTTCTCGGCCACCACATCGGCCAGGATCACGCGCGCCGCACCCCCGGCCAGGGCTGCCAGTGCAGTCATGGCGCCGATGGTGCCGGCACCGATCACCACGGCCGTATCGCCCGGCTTCATGCGCGCCTTGGTGGCGGCCTGCAGGCCGATGGACAAGGGTTCGACGATGGCTCCTTCGGCAAAGCTGACATTGTCCGGCAGCCGATAGGTGAAGGCCGCCGGATGCACCACGCTGCCGGTCAGGCAGCCGTGAATGGGCGGCGTGGCCCAGAAGCGCACCGAGGGGTCGAGGTTGTACAGGCCGCGCAGCGTGGCCGGCGAATCCAGGCGCGGGATGCCCGGCTCCATGCAGACGCGGTCGCCGACTTTGAGTTGCGTGACCGCGCTGCCGACTTCGATGATGGTGCCCGAGGCCTCGTGCCCCAGCACCATGGGCGCTTCCACCTTGAAGGGGCCGATGCGGCCGTGGGTGTAGTAGTGCAGGTCGCTGCCGCAGATGCCCACGGTGTGGATGCGGATGCGCACATCCTGGGCACCGAGATCCTGCGGCAGGTCGATGTCGCGCAGGGCCAGTTCACGCGTGGCTTCGAGTACGAGGGCTTGCATGGGGTCTCCTTATTTTCCGGTGAGGATGGAATTCAACAGCCGGCTCAACACGCCGACAAAGATCAGGGGCGGCAGCGCCAGCAACACGGTGGAAGCGTTGATCACGCCCCACGGCACTTCCTGCCCCATGGAAGTAAAGGCCGAGGCCACCACCGGCAGCGTGGCGCTGTTGGAGGAGGTCAGCGCCAGGGCGATCATCAGTTCGTTCCACACCAGCACGAAGCTGAAGATGATCCCGCCCAGCAAGGTGCCGGCGCAGTTGGGCAGGGCGATCTTCCAGAACACCGCGTAGGGGCCGTAGCCATCGAGGGTGGCGGCTTCCTCGATCTCGCGCGGCATGCGCTGGAAGACGGGGATCGACAGCCAGGTGATGGTGGAGAGCGTGGTCAGCAGGTAAGTCACGATCATCGAGAAGCGCGTGTCATACAGCCCCAGGTCGACCCAGATCGCAATGAGCGGAATGGCCACCGCCACCGGCGGCAGGAAGCGCAGCGAGAGCAGGAAGAACTGGATGTCGCGCTTGCCCGGCACGTGATAGCGCGCAATCACGTAGGCTGCCGGCACACCCATGAGCGTACCCAGCAGCACGGCGCTGCCGACGATGACGGCACTGTTGGTGAGGCCCACCAGCACTTCCGGACTGCCGATGACCTGGCGATAGTTCTCCAGCGTCGGCGTGAAGAGAAAGCGCGGTGTCGGCGTGACGATGTCCAGCAAGGTCTTCAGCGAATTGAGCAGCGCCCACAGCAGCGGAAACACCGCCACCAGCACCAGCAGGATGCCCACGCCCCAGACGGCGCAGCGTGCAATCAGTCTTCCCATTTGCTCACCCGTTTCCAGATCAGGGTAAAGATCAGCGTGGTGGCCACCATCATCAGCACTGCCATGGTGGAGGCATACGAGACCTTGCCGGACAAGCCGATACCCTGGGCATAGGCATACATGTCCAGCGTTTCGGTGGCCACGCCCGGCCCGCCCTTGGTCATCACGTAGATCAGGTCGAAGGAGCGCAGCGACTCCACCATCTTGATGAAGACCAGGCTGATGAGCGGCGCCTTCAACATCGGCAGGGCGATGTAGGCGTACACCTGCCAGGTGCGCGCGTGGTCCAGCCGCGCCGCCTCCAGCGGTTCGGGCGGCAGGGTTTCCAGCAGCTTCAGGACAATTACGGCGAAGAACAATCCCCACTGCCAGATATCGACGGCAGCCACCGCATAGAGCGCCAGCAGCGGGTCCGACAGGAAGGCCGTGTCATGGATGCCCACCAGTCCCAGCAGCCAGCCCAGGATGCCGGTCAGCGGCGAATACATGAACTTCCAGATGAAGGCGGCCGACACGCGTGGCAGCAGCACCGGCGTGATCAGCAAGACGCACATGGCTTGCCGCCATTTGCCGTGGACGTTTTCAAACAGGTAGATGGCGATGAGGATGCCGGCCACCACCGCACCCAGCACGGTGACCACTTCCCAGATCGCCGAGACTTCGATGGCATTGAGGAAGCGCCGGTCCGACATCAGCCGCTCGACATTGCGCAGCCAGACGTAGTCGCTGTCGGGATAGCGCAGCACGCGGTTCTTCAGTGCCAGGTTGATCGCCGCCACCGTCGGTACCAGCCCCAGCACCAGCATCACCAGGAGCGACGGGCCGAGGAACAGGTAGGGCAGCGAGGTCTTTCCACGATTGAACATGCAGGACTCCGGAGTCCGCCCCGTTCCGGCGAGGGAACAGGGCGGCTACATCGTTTGACGCGGTTGAATGAAGGAAATTATTTACGCGCGTGTTCCATCGCGTCCTGCGCATACTGGGCGGCTTCGTTCAGGGCACGCGGAATGTCCTTCTGGGTGCCGGTGAAGACTTCTTCCAGCGCCACGCCCAGGTTGTCGCCGATGTCCGGCCACTGCGGGCTGGGCCAGATGGTCAGCTTCGAGACCGGGGTGGTGTCCTTCAAGCCCGCCAGGATCTGCGGCTTGACGTTCTTCTGGAAGTAATCGCTCTGGATGGTGCTGGTGCGGTTGTAGTCGCTGAAGACCTTCTCGCGCAGGCGCGCCTGTTCCTGTTCCTTGCCGGTGGCAAAGGCGATGAACTTGCCGGCCGACTGTCGCGTGCACTCGTCCTTGGCACCGATGGCGGAGATAGCCAGCCCGTGGCCGTAGGCAGCCGAGGGCAGCGGTGCCGGCGGACGGGCATAGCCGACCTTGTCGGCCACGCTGGACTTGCTGCTGTCTTCCATCCAGTCGGCGAAGGGCGTGGACTCGATCATGAAGGCCACCTTGCCCGAGCGGAAGGCTTCCAGCGCATTGCTCCAGTCATAGGTAGCCGCACCCGGGGGACCGTACTTGAACAGTTCCGCATAGAGCTGCGTGGCCTTGACGGCCGCCGGCGAATTGAAGGCCGGCTGGTTGTTCTTGTCGGTCCACTGGCCGCCCTGGGCCAGCATGAAGGGCGCCCAGCGCCACACGTTCATGCCCGAGCCGCGCTGGCCGCGTGCCACCCAGCCGTAGACGCCGGGCGGCGAATGCAGCTTCTTGATGTCGGCCACCAGTTCGTCCAGCGTGCGCGGCACCGGCAGGCCGGCCTTCTCCAGCAGGTCGCGGCGATAGAAGAGGAAATCGGAACCGCCGATCAGCGGCGCGAAATACGCCACATCCTTGTAGCTGGCCACCGCGCGGCGGCCGGGCAGGAAGTCGTCATAGTCGGCCTCCTTGGGGAAATACTTCAGCAGCGGCACGATCCAGCCAGCCGAGGCGAACTCGGCCACATTGGCCTCATCGACGTAATACACCTGGTAGGAACCGGCCTTGGTGGAAGCATCCAGGCGCGACTTGGCGCGCCGGTCGTTCTCGCCGAAGTAGCTGATCTCCACGCGGGTGCCGGTGCGCTTCTGGTAATCGGCCAGCGATTTCTCCATCACCGTCAGGCCCAGGCTCTTCTGCGCCAGCACCTTCAGCACAGGGACATTGCAGGACTGCGCCGATGCCACCAAGGGCAGGGCAGCGCCAAGGACGGCGCACGCGGCGCCCAAGCAGATCTTGTTCACGGGTTGTCTCCTGGTATTTTTTATCGTTCAGGTCGGGCGCAGAGGCGGGGGGATTCGCAAGCACCCTTTGCCTTCAAAGGCAGGAGCAAGAGTACGAGGGCAGGGCGCGCCGCTCCACGCCAAAAGTGTGTGGCGGGCTGATACTTTTTGATCGTTTGTTGTGGGGGCTGCGCGTTTTTGTATTACCGCTGCATGGGAAAGAAAGGCCTCAGCCCGCCAGCGCCGGCAGGCTCACGGTAGCCACCAGCCCGCTACCTTGCGCCGGCGCATCGAGCCGGATCGCGCCCTGCGAAGCCTGCACGATCTCGCGCACGATGGCCAGGCCCAGGCCCGAGCCCGGCTGGTCCGGCGCGGCATTGCGATAGAAGCGCTCGAAGACGCGCTCGCGGACCTCGGCCGGGATGCCGGGCCCGTTGTCGGTCACGGTGATGATGATCTGGCTGCGCTTCTTCTCCAGTCCCACCGTGACCTTGCCGCCCTCCGGCGTATAACGGAGGGCATTGTCGATCAGGTTCATCAGCAAGCCCATCAGCTGCGCCTCATTGCCGTTGACCATGGCGCTCTCCAGCGTGGTCTCCAGCCCCAGGTCGATGCCCTTCTTGAGTGCCAGCCCGGCCAGTTCCTCCAGCACCATGGCGGCCACCGCCAGCAGGTCCACCGGTGCGCGCGGGAAGGCGCTGCTGTTGGAAGCTTCAGCCTGCGAGAGCAGCAGCAGCTTGTTGGTCAGGTCGGTCATGCTGCGGCTGCCTTCCTGCAAGGAGGCCAGCACCTGTTTCACCCGCGCCGGATCGTCCAGCTGGCGCGCGAACTGGATCTGCGAATCGATCACCGCCAGGGGCGTGCGCAACTGGTGTGCGGCATCGGCCACGAAGCGCTTCTGCACCGTCACCTGGGCATTGAGGCGGAAGATGTACTGGTTGATGGCTTCCACGATGGGCCGCAATTCCTGCTGCAGGCCGCCTGCACGCAGCGGCGTGAGCGAATCCGGTTCGCGCGTGGCCAGTTCGTCCTTGAGCGCCAGCAGCGGCCGCAATTCCATCGTCAGGCCCAGCACCACCAGGCTGATGGCCAGCAGCAGCAGCACGATCTGACGCCGCAGCGAGGCATGCCACTGGTCGTCGATCATTTCCTGCCGTCCCTGCATGGTCTGGCCCACCGAGACGGCCACCATGCGCAGCGTGCCTTCATCGAACAGCGCGCGGATGTAGCTGACCACGCGCAGCGGCTTGCCTTCGAAGGTGGTCGTGGTATAGACCGGATAGAGCGCCGCAAAGTCAGGCTCGGCGGGGAAGTCGGGGCGTCCGGCCAGCAGCGTCTCGTCATCCATGCGCACCTGGTAATACACCGCATCCTGCGCCGGCGAGGCGAACAGTTCCAGCGCTGCAGGCGGGATCGAGACCACCGGTGCACCATCGTTCCAGCCGACCTGGCCGGCCATCATGCGGGCCGAGGCCAGCAGTGCCCGGTCCTGCACGAGGGTGGCGCTGGAGACGGCATTGTCATACGCGTCGCCCGTAGACAGGCCCACGTAGACCGCCATCGGAATCAGCAGCCACCACAGCAGCCGCAGGCGCAGGCTGTCAATCATCTTTTTGTTTGAGCAGATAGCCCAGGCCGCGCAGGGTCATGATGGCCGCGCTGGAGTGCTCCAGTTTCTTGCGCAGGCGCGAGATGTAGATTTCGATGGCGTCCGCGCTAGGCTCTTCGGACAGGCTGAAGACCCCCTTCATCAACGCGGTCTTGGAAACCGTCTTGCCTTGCTTCAACATCAGCACTTCGAGCACGTCATGTTCGCGCGCCGGGAGCGCCAGCGTTACGCCGGCCACCGCGAACTGGCGCGTATTGCTGTCATACACCAGGTCGCCGCAGTGGATCTCGGCGGCCTTGTCGGGTGTCTGGCGGCGCACCAGCACCTTGATGCGGGCCACCAGTTCGCGGATCTCGAAGGGCTTGACCAGGTAGTCATCGGCCCCGGCACCGAGGCATTCGACCTTTTCATCGATGGAGCCGCTGGCAGTCAGGATCATCACCGGCACGCCGTTGTGGCGCTCGCGCAGGCGCCGCAGCACGTTCTTGCCGTGCAGCTTGGGCAGCATCAGGTCCAGCAGGACGACGTCGTAGTTCTCGTCGCGCAGGACCTGGTCGGCGATCTCGCCATCGGCGGCGATATCGACCTTGAACTTGTGTTCCTTGAGGATCTGCTCCAGCCAGTGGGCGAGCTGGGGATTGTCTTCGATCAGGAGCAATTTCATGCGATGGTCTCGTGTTTCTTGAGGTTCTTTTTTGTTGCGCTGCAAAGCAGAAAGCCGGAATTTGGAAAGCTGGATGAAGGTTTCGGCTTCTTAGAATAGGCCCGCAGTCTACAAGAGATGGCGACAGACCATCCAACCAAAATGTGGAGACAATCATAATGCGTCACGACCTTCGCGTGTTCCCGTCCCCCAGAACGCCTGCCCTGCGCCGCCGCCTGCGGACCCTGGGCGCCACCGCCATCGCTGCCTGCGCTCTGGGCCTGGCGGCCCCGCAAGCCCATGCAGCCGACAAGATCATCATCATGGTCGGCGGCATCAACAAGCTCATCTATCTGCCGCCCAAGCTGGCCGAAAGCCTGGGCTACTTCAAGGAAGAAGGCCTGGACGTGGAGCTGCAGTCGCAGCCGGCCGGGGTCGATGCCGAGAATGAACTGCTGGCCGGGGCCGTGCAGGCCGTGGTCGGCTACTACGATCATTCCATCGACCTGCAGAGCAAGGGCAAGGAAGTCACTTCCATCACCCAGCTGCTGCTGGTGCCGGGCGGCATGGAGATGGTGCGCGCCGACCTCGCCGACAGCGTGCGCAGCATGGCCGACCTCAAGGGCAAGACCCTGGGCGTGACCGGGCTGGGCTCGTCCTCCAGCTTCCTGGCGCAATACCTGGCCAGCCGCGCCGGTCTGAAGGCGGGCGACTACTCGATCCTGCCGGTCGGTGCCGGCAATACCCTGATCGCCGCCATGAAGCAGAAGCGCGTGGACGTGGCCTGGACCACCGAGCCGACCACCTCCATCCTGCTGGCCTCCGGTGCGGCCAAGGTGCTGGTCGACATGAGCAGCGTGGAAGGCACCAAGGCCGCGCTGGGCGGACTGTATCCGGCGTCCAGCCTGTACGTGCATCGCTCCTGGATGGTGAGCCACAAGGCGGAATCGCAGAAGCTGGCGCGCGCCTTCGTCAAGACGCTGAAATACATCCAGACCCATTCGGCCGAAGAAGTGGCCGACAAGATGCCCAAGGACTATTACGGCGGCAACAAGGCCATCTACGTGCAAGCGCTCAAGGCTTCGCTGCCCATGTATTCGCCCGATGGCAAGATGCCTGCCGGCGGGCCGGAACAGGTGTTGAAGGTGATGGCCGGGTTCAATCCCAACATCAAGGGCAAGAACATCGACCTCTCCAAGACCTATACCAACGAGTTTGTCGACGCGGTAAAGTGAATTTTGCCGGTTATATGAAGGCACCGTAGAATCCACGGGCTTTCGCACTGATTTCCTGGAGCTGACGTGAACAAAAATCTCCGCCGTGGCCTGCTGTCGCTGGCCGTTGCCGGCACCATGCTGGCCGCATTGCCGATCCACGCCATGGCTGCCGCCAAGGTCACCATCATGGTGGGCGGCATCAACAAGATGGTCTATCTGCCCGCCAAGCTGGCCGAACAACTGGGCTACTTCAAGGAAGAGGGCCTGGACGTGGAGCTGCAGTCGCAGCCGGCCGGGGTCGATGCCGAGAATGAACTGCTGGCCGGCGCGGTGCAGGCCGTGGTCGGTTTCTATGATCATTCCATCGACCTGCAGACCAAGGGCAAGGAAATCACCGCCATCACCATCCTGGGCCAGGTGCCGGGCGAAGTGGAGCTGGTCTCCACCAAGGCTGCGCCGCACTTCCAGAGCATGGCCGATGCCAAGGGCAAGACCCTGGGCGTGACCGGGCTGGGCTCGTCCACCAACTTCCTGACCCAATACCTGGCCTCGCGCCATGGCATCACCTCCAAGCAGTTCTCGGTGCTGCCGGTGGGCGCGGACAATACCTTCATCGCCGCCATGAAGCAGGGCCGCATCGATGCCGGCATGACCACCGAACCGACCGCGTCGCTGCTGCTCAAGACCGGCGATGCCCAGGTGCTGGTGGACATGCGCACCGTGGAAGGCACCATCAAGGCACTCGGCGGGCTGTACCCGGCCTCCAGCGTGTATGTACAGCGCAGCTGGCTCAACAGCCACAAGGAGGAAGCGCAGAAGCTGGCGCGTGCCTTCGTGAAAACGCTCAGGTTCATCAACACGCACACCGCCGAGCAGATCGCCGAGAAGATGCCCAAGGACTACTACGGCAGCAACAAGGCGCTGTATATACAAGCCCTGAACAATTCGCTGCCCATGTATTCGCCGGACGGCAAGATGCCCAAGGGCGGGCCGGAGACCGTGCTGGCGGTGCTGTCGGGCTTCAATCCCAACGTCAAGGGCAAGCATGTGGACTTGTCCAAGACCTACACGGATGAATTCGTCAACGCCGTGAAATGAGGCGGCGACTGGCAGCTGGCCAGTCTTGCTGAAAACTATATAAACGATATACGCCATGACGCGCTCCGGCGCGTCAGGGGCGCGCTCAACCCGAATTCAACCCCAAGCCACGAAAGAGCCCCACGATGAACGCCATCAACCAGCAGGCCTTCACCCCCGCCGGCCAGGCCGCCCAGGCCACGCCGGCCATTGAATTGCGCAACGTGAGCTGCCGCTTCATCACGGCCGACGGCCGGGCGACGGTGGCCCTGCGCGATTTTTCCATGAGCGTGGCGCGCGGCGAATTCGTGGCCGTGGTCGGCCCGACCGGCTGCGGCAAGTCGACCACGCTTTCGCTCATCACCGGCCTGCTCAAGCCGACCCTGGGCGAGGTGCGGGTGATGGGGCAGCCGGTCAACGGCATCGATCCGCGCATCGGTTTCGTGTTCCAGAACGATGCGGTCTTTCCTTGGCGCAGCGTGCGCGACAACGTCGCCGCTGGTCCCATGTTCCGTGGCCAGTCCAAGGAGCAGGCCCATGCGCTGGCCGACGAATGGATTCGGCGCGTGGGCCTGGACAAGTTCGGCGACCACTATCCGCACCAGCTCTCGGGCGGCATGCGCAAGCGCGTGGCGCTGGCCCAGACCTTCATCAACAGCCCCGAGATCCTGCTGATGGACGAACCCTTCTCGGCGCTGGACATGCAGACCCGCACCCTGATGCAGGATGAACTGCTGCGCCTGTGGTCGGCCCATTCGGGCTCGGTGGTGTTCGTCACCCATGATCTCGAGGAAGCCATTGCGCTGGCCGACAAGGTCTACGTGCTCACCGCCCGCCCGGCTACCTTGAAGAGCGTCTATCCGATCGACCTGCCGCGTCCGCGCGTGATGGAGGAAGTGCGCTACGAGCAGCGCTTCATCGATATCTCGCGGCGCATCTGGGCCGATCTGCGTGAAGAAGTTCACATCGCTTAAGCGCTTGCATCAGCCGGAGCGCCTTCGATACGCCGCTGCGCGCCTACTCAGGCCGAACGGTCAGCGGATGCATCATTGAACTCCGTTCGCTCTGAGTAGCCGCACAGCGGCGTATCGAAGAGCGCGCACGGAACTCAACTTTTTTCTGAAGAGCAGGGGAGCAACATGACACAAGCACAAGCCAGCCACAGCGCCGCGACGATGGACATCGCCGGCGTCGAAGCCGAGGCCCGGCGCAAGATCCGCGCGCGAAAACAACTGGTCATCGGCCTGCGCATCGCCATCCTGGTGATCGTGCTGGGCGGCTGGGAAGGCGGTGCGCGGCTGGGCTGGATCGATCCCTTCTTCTTCTCGCAGCCGTCGGCCATCGTGGCGCAGATCGTCGAGTGGATGGTCGAGGGCACCTCCCAAGGCCCGCTCTGGACCCAGGTACTGGTGACACTGGAAGAAACCGTGCTGGGATTTTTGATCGGCTCGGTGGCCGGCGTCATCGCCGGCATCATCCTCGGGCGCAACAAGCTGCTCTCGGATGTCTTCAGCCTCTACATCCAGATCGCCAATTCGATTCCGCGCGTGGTGCTGGGCTCCATCTTCGTCATCGCCTTCGGCCTGGGCATGGCCTCCAAGGTGGCGCTGGCGGTGGTGATGGTGTTCTTCGTGGTCTTCGCCAATGCCTTCCAGGGCGTGCGGGAAGCCGACCGCTACATGATCGCCAACGCCCAGATCCTCGGTGCCTCGCCACGCCAGGTGACCATGGCGGTGGTGATCCCGTCGGCACTGTCGTGGATCCTGGCCAGCCTGCATGTGAGCTTCGGGTTTGCACTGGTCGGCGCGGTGGTCGGGGAGTTCCTCGGTTCCAAGCAGGGTATCGGCCTGCTGATCTCCACCGCCCAGGGGGCGTTCAATGCCAGCGGCGTATTCGCGGCCATGATCGTGCTGGCCGTGGTGGCACTGGCGGCGGACTGGCTGCTGCATGCGCTGGAACGGCGCTTGCTGAAGTGGCGCCCGCAAGCCTTCTGATGAGAAATGCCTGAGGGCGTAGAATGTGACGCCAGCAATCGGGGACACGGCAACGTGCCCCCGCCGTGCTTTGATCCGCGCGTTTCCACTTCCTTTCCGTCATGTCCGCCAACCAGCCGCCTCGCCCGAGTGACACCGCTGCAACGTCGTCCGCCTCACCCTCCCTCAACGATCCCGTGACCCAGCGCGCGCTGCTGTGGATCGTGGCCTCCGGCTTTTTCATGCAGACGCTGGACACCACCATCGTCAACACCGCCTTGCCCGCCATGGCGCGCAGCCTGGGCGAGCCGGTGCTGAACATGCACCCGGTGGTGGTGGCCTACACCTTGACGATGGCGTCGCTCACGCCTGCCTCGGGCTGGCTGGCCGATCGCTTCGGCACGCGCCGTGTGTATTTCGCGGCGATCCTGCTGTTCGCGCTGGGCTCGGTGCTGTGCGCCATGGCACCGACCCTGCCGATCTTGCTGGCCGCTCGCGTGATCCAGGGGCTGGGCGGCTCCATGCTGCTGCCGGTCGGGCGCCTGGCCGTGCTGCGGGCAGTGCCGGGCGCGCAGTACATCGCTGCACTGGCCTCGATCTCCATTGCCGGGCAGCTCGGTCCGGTGGTCGGTCCTGTACTGGGCGGGTGGCTGGTAGAAAGCCTGTCCTGGCACTGGATCTTTCTGATCAACCTTCCGGTAGGTGTGCTGGGGATGGGGGCCGTACTGTACTTCCTCCCTGATGACAGCCTTACCGGTACACCTCGCTTCGATCTCTTCGGCTGTGCTTTGCTGTCCGCCTGCATGGTGGCCTTCTCGCTGGCGCTGGACGTGCCTTTCGATACCCACCGTACTGGCTGGAGCCTGGCACTGTCTGCTGTGGCAGCATCAACTGTACTGGTCTACTGGCGCCATGCGTCCGTTCATCCGCGCCCACTGTTCCGGCTCGGTTTGTTCGGGGAACCCAATTTCAGCATCGGACTGGCAGGTAACCTGGTTTGCCGTATCGGTTCATCGGCAGTGCCGTTCCTGCTGCCGCTGCTGTTGCAGGTGCGGCTGGGCTATTCACCGCTGCATGCGGGCATGCTGCTGCTGCCGGCTGCCATTGCGGGCACCATTGCCAAGCCGTGGATCGCGCCGCTGGTCAAGCGCTTTGGCTATGACCGCTTCCTGTTGATCAATACCGCCATCGTCGGGATCTCCATCGTATCGTTCGCGCTGATCACGCCGGGCTGGCCGCTGGCGGCGTCCATCGTACAACTGGCGGTATTCGGCGCCTCCAATTCCATGCAGTTCGCGGCCATGAACAGCGTGACCCTGAAGGGCTTGCGCAAGGAAGATGCGGGCAGCGGCAACAGTCTTTTCTCGATGGTGCAGATGCTGGCCATCGGCCTGGGCGTGACCATCGGCGGGACCATGGTCAATGCCTTCAAGAGCGAGGCGGGTGTGGCCACCAATGCCAGCTTCCAGATCACCTTCGTGATCGTGGGACTCATCACCCTGGTCTCGGCCTGGGTGTTCCGCAAGATGGATCCGCGTTACTTCAGCTGAGCGCGGCTCAGGTCTCGCTCCACTGGCGCAGGAGGTTGTGATAGCAGCCTACCAGCGTGCGCCGTGCGAGCGCATCGGCGTCGGTCTGGTTCAGGCGCTGGATGGCATTGTCCATGTCGAACAGCATCTGGCGCTGGCCATCGTCGCGCACCAGGCTCTGCACCCAGAAGAAGCAGCCTACGCGCACGCCGCGCGTGACCGGGGTGACGGTGTGCAGGCTGGTGGCCGGATAGAGCACCATGTCGCCCGCCGCCAGCTTGACGCTGTGCATGCCGTAACTGTCATCGATCTGCAGTTCACCGCCGTCGTAGTCTTCCGGATCGGCCAGAAACAGCGTGGCCGAGACATCGGTACGCAGCTTGCGTCCGCTGTGCGGATGGATGCGCACGCTGCCATCGACGTGGGCGCCGAAGGTCATGCCTTCGCCATAACGATTGAACATGGGCGGGTAGATCAGGTTGGGCAGCGCCGCGCTGATGAAGCGCGGGTGCCGCTCCAGCGCGGAGACGATGATGCGCTGGCATTGCAGGGCGACGTCGGACTGCTCGTCGATCTGCTGGTTGTATTTCACCGGCGCGCCCTGGTAGCCCGCTGTCACGCGCCCGTCCACCCAGGCCGGTCCTGCGTTGTCCAGCAGGCTGCGAACGGTCTGCAGGGCTTGCGGGTCCAGCAGCTGGGGGATAGTGATGAGCATGGGCGCGTCCTCTTTCCTTACATGCGATAGGTCAGCGACAGCAGGGCGGTACGGCCCGAACCCGGGACCGAACGGCCGCCGTCTGATTGGATCAGCGCATCGTAATACATCTTGTCGGTCAGATTGTAGAGGTTCAGGCGGATGTCGTAGGCCTTGGTGGTGTAGGCCAGCATCGCGTCGTAACGGGTGTAGCCGCCGACCTGCACCGTGTTGGTGGCATTGGCATAGCGCTGCGACATGTAGGTCGCGCCGCCACCGATCTGCCAGTGCGGAGCGACGTCATACGTGGTCCAGGTGGTGAAGGTGTGCTTGGGCGTGTTGACCGGGATCTTGCCGACCGAGGTATCGGCCACGGCACCGCCGACCACCTTGGCATCCAGGTAGGTGTAGTTGGCGGCGATCTGCCAGTCGCGGGTGATGCGGCCGGTGGCGCCCGCACGCGCGCCGTTCACGCGCACCGTGCCGGCCAGCTCATAGACGCCGGTGGCCACCTGGCTGCGGGCGTTTTCCTTGGTGATCTGGAAGCCGGCGGCAGTCAGCGCCAGGCCTTCGGCCACGTCCCACTTGCCGCCCAGTTCATAGGAGCGGTTCTTTTCCGGGTCGAGGTTCTGCTGGCCCGTGGTGCCGGTCAGCTGTTCCAGCGAGGGATTGAAGGAAGTGCCGTAGGAAACGTAATACGACTGCGCCGCGCTGGGCTGCCAGATCGCCCCCGAACGCACGCTCACGAAGTTCACGCTCTGCTGCGCATAGCCCAGTGCGGTGGAGCCGGCGGTATTGCCCGAGTTGATCGAGTTGCTGATGCTGGCCACGTAGCGGTCATAGCGCAGGCCGCCGACCAGCTTGAATTGCGGCACCAGCTCGATGGTGTCGCCGACATAGGCGGCGATGGTGTTGGCACTGCCGCCGGCACGGTTGCCTGCGGTATCGGCCACGCTGCTGCCGGCGGCGCTGTAGGAAGGATTGAGCAGGCTGACGCAATCCATGTAGCCGGTGGTTGCTCCGCTTGCGTTGAGCGAGCGGCCATTGCAGCTGCCGTTGCGGTAGTAATTCTGGTTATCGTAACCGTCGTGACCAACTTCCACGCCCACCAGCGCATCGTGCTTGACGCTGCCGGTGCTGAACTTGGCGGCCAGTTCGGTCTGGTTGAAGATGGAGTAGTCGTTGATGTTGCGGTCATGGCTCTGACCGCGCACGAACAGGCTCGACAGGGGCAGGCTGCTGGCCGCATTGGTCAGCGCCGTGAAGCCGCTGGACGAGACCGTGCCGATGGTATTGGGCGCGGTTTCCACCGCATTGGTGTGCACGTAGTTGAACTGGGTCTGGTTGCGCAGGGTGACGTCGGGCGCGATCTTGTGCTTGATGCCGGCATTGAACGCGGCCACGTCCTGGATGGTGCGGTCGCTGTTCAAGCCATAGGCGGTGTTGCGGTCGACGTTGACGGGGTGGCCGTTGAGCGGCGGCAGGCCGTAATCGGGCTGGTCCTGGTTGTGCTGCAGCAGGGCCGAGAGCGTGATTTCGGTGGAGGTGCCGATACCCCAGACATAGGAACCGGCCAGGCCGAAGTCCTGCACATCGGTCTGGTTGCGCGTGCTGGCCGCGCCGTTCTGGGCCATGGCTTCGATGCGCAGGGCCGAGGTGTCCGACAGCGGGCGGTTGACGTCCACCGTGCTGCGCACCAGGCCATTGGTGGTCACCGAGCCGGTGATCTCGGTGGCGGCCTTGAGGTTGGCTTTCTTGCTGACCTGATTGATGATGCCGCCGGTCGAGCCGCGGCCGAAGAGCATCGAGGAGGGGCCCATCAGGACTTCCACTTCTTCGATGGCGAAGGTGTCGCGGTAGTACTGGCCACGATCGCGGAAGCCGTCGAGATAGATGTCGGTGCGCGCCGAGAAACCGTTGAGGTTGATGTTGTTGCCGATCTGCCCGCCTTCGGCACCGCCCAGCGTGATGCCGGAAACGTTGCGCAGCGCATCGGCCAGCGAACTGACGCCCTGCGACTGCATCTGCGCCTTGTTGACCACCGTCACCGATTGCGGCACGTCGTGCAGGTCGGCCGGCAGCTTGGTGATGGCCGTGCCGGTGCTGGCGAAATCATCGCGGCGGCCTTCCACCGTCACCGGGGCCAGCTGGCTGCCGGTGGCTGTGGTGGCGGTCGTGCTGGTAGCGGGAGTGGCCTGCTGCGCGTGGGCGGAGAGGGGAGCGGCAAACGTGGCCACCAATGCGGCGGCGATCGGCGTGAGACGGTTCATGTTCTTCTTGTCGGTGAAGTGGAGTAGGAAACGATGAGCCGATCCTGCTCGCGCAGGACCGGCTCGAATGGCTGGCTACTCCGTCCTTCAATGGCAACAAGGAAGTTCGTTTGGCTGGCTGATGACCAGTGTTCTTTTTTTACATGCTAATGATTGGGATTCTCATTCGCATGGCTGGCAAGATTAAGGCGGAAGTCTGACAAATCGCTGTCATGAAGCTGACGATGAACTGAGTGTGACGAAAAAGAAACACTCTTTACATGTCGCTGCCCGCCTGGGGGATCGCCTGATTTGCAGCATTGCCTGGGCTGCAATACGATGCAGCGGTTACGCAGATGTTTTGCGCCGTTTTTCTCTACCGAAGTCCCCTATGAATGTTCTGCTGGTCGAAGATGACCCGGTACTCACCGACGGTCTGTCGCGGGTACTCAACTCGCACGGTTTTACCGTGCATACCGTCAACAACGGCAACGATGCGCTGTCGCAGCGTTTCAACGCGGCCGTGCTGGTGCTCGACATCGGCCTGCCCGGCATCGACGGTTTCGAAGTCCTGCGCCGCATGCGCGCCAATGGCAACAACACGCCGGTGCTGCTGCTGACCGCACGCGACACCATCCCCGACCGCGTGCATGGCCTGGAGCTGGGTGCCGATGACTACCTGGTCAAGCCTTTCGCCACCCCCGAACTGGTGGCGCGCATCAAGGCGCTGATCCGCCGCAGTGCGCCGCAGCCGGCACAGCTGACCGTGGGCGGGCTGTCGCTGGACAACGCCACCAAGCGCGCCGACATCGACGGCCGCAAAATCGAACTGTCTCTGCGTGAATGGACGGTGCTGGAATACCTGATGCAACACGCTTCGCGCGTGGTCTCCAAGCAGCAGATCATCGATGCCGTCCTGCCCTGGGGCGAGGATTTCACGATCAATGCGGTGGAGGTGTATGTCTCGCGCATCCGTCTCAAGATCGCGGATTCGGGCGTGGTGATCCGTACCATCCGCGGCTTCGGCTACATGCTCGAAAAGAGCGAGAACTGAGCCGGCAGGCCGCGTCATGACGGTCATCGACCAGCAGCCGCCCGCCAGTGCGGCCAACACGAACAACTCGGCCAATGCTACCCCGCCTGCGGCAGCTGTTACCCACGCCAGCATCCGGCGCGATCTGCTCAAGTGGCTGATCGCGCCCTTGCTGCTGCTCAATCTGGTCGGTGCCGGCCTGACCTACTGGCTGGCCTGGCTGCCGGCCCAGCATGCCTTCGACCAGAACCTGATGGATTCCACCTGGGGCCTGTATGCCCAGGTGCGCCATCGTCAGGAACGCACCACTGCCGAGCTGACCCAGCAGGCCGAGCAGATCCTGCGCAGCAATCACTCCGACACCACCTTCTTTGCCGTGCGCAATTCGCAGGGCGAGATCCTGGTGGGCGACAAGGGCTTCCCGCAACTGCCGGAGAGCGAGACGTTCGACCGGCCCTTCAACTATGACGGCGAAATGCGCGGCGAACCGGTGCGTATTTCGGCCATGCAGGTACGGGTCAAGAATGGCGTGATCTCGGTGGCGGTGGCCGAGACCATCCGCAAGCGCGATCGTGCGCACTACACCATCCTGCTGTCCTTCCTGCTGCTGGATGGCGGGCTGACCTTCGGGTCGCTGTCGGTGGTGCTGATCGCCGTGCGGCGCGGGCTGCGTCCCTTGAAGAGTCTGCAGCGCAACCTGGAACAACGCGGCCACGGCAAGCTGGGGGCCATCGATGGCATTGGTGCGCCGGTGGAATTGCAGCCGCTGATCGTGGCCATGAACGAACTGATGGCCCGCATCAGCAAGGGTGAACAGGCGCAGCAGAATTTCATGGCCGACGTTGCCCATCAATTGCGCACGCCTCTCACGGGCCTGAAGCTGCAACTGGAACTGCTGCATGACAAGCACCAGGACCAGCCCGATACCGCCCGCTCGCTGGCGATGATGAACTCTTCGGTGGAGCGCATGATCCGCCAGAGCCGGCAGCTGCTGGCGCTGGCGCGCTCCGAGCCTGGCCTGTTCGAAAGCCGCAAGCTGGAGGAGCTGTCACTGCACAAACTGGTGGAAGAATCGGTGCAGCACTTCATCGAAGAGGCCGACAAGAAACACATCGACCTCGGCTTCGACCTGCAGCCGGCACGCCTGCGCGGCGACCGTTTCCTGCTCGCCGACCTGATCGACAACCTCATCGACAATGCCGTGCGCTATTCCCCCTTGCACGGAACGGTGACGGTGCGCTGCCTGGAAGAAGAGGGGGCCACCGTGCTCTCGGTGGAAGATTCCGGCCCAGGCATTGCTCCCGAGCATCGCGAGCTCATCTTTGACCGCTACTATCGCGCCAATGACAAGATCGCCGGCAGCGGCCTGGGCCTGGCCATCGTGCGCGAGATTGCGCACGACCATGGCGGCGTCATCACGGTCGATTGCAAGGAGCAAGGGCAGGGCACCAACTTCACGGTACGCTTCCCGCTGGCGGGCTGAGCCCGGCGGCGATGGCCGCACTGGCCGCAGTTGCCGCACGACATCGTTTTCATGCAGAACCTCATGCCTGCCCCTGTGTCAAACGGGCTTCATCGTGAACGACTCAGGAGGCAGCATGACGGACAAGGTCTTGCAAAGTGGCACCCATATCGCCCGCTACGATGCGGTTGAAAAACCGGATGAAGGCTTCGAGGCGCAAGTCTTCGTGCGCCTGTCGCGCGAGCCCGAGATCGCGGAAACCTACATTCCGGTAGGCCTCTTCCCGACCGAGGAAGAAGCCCTGGCCAGCGCCCGCGAACGCGCGCAGCGCGCCTTGAAGGAGCACGAATTTTGAGCCGCCTGCCTGCTTCTCCTTGCTTTTCCGCGCGTCGCCGCACTCTGTTGCTGGGTGCCGCCGCCGGTGCCGTCCTGGTGCTGGCGGGCTGTGCCACGGGCGGTGCCTCGGGCGGCGCGGACACTGGCCTCTCCTCATCAACCCTGTTTGAACTGCGCGGTGCGACCACCGTACCGACCCAGGGCTGGATCAAGGCGCGCCTGAGCGAACCACCGGGTGGCGACATCTATCTCGCCCCGCGCGCCGCACTCGATGCCGGCGACGTGCAGCGCGCGTCGGCGCAGAAGGATGCGGCCGGACGTGCGGTGCTGGTACTGCAATTCTCGCCCACCGGGACCGCCAGGCTGGCGGCGGCCTCGCGCGAGTTGATGGGGCGCCAGCTCGCCGCCGTGCTGGAAGGCCGCGTGACCAATGTGGCCAGCGTGCAAGGCCCGATGACCATCAACACCATGGCCCTGACCGGATTGTCCAGTTTCGAGGACGCAGTGCGGCTGGCCAACCTGCTGTCCAAGGGTAACTAGGCCGCCTGCCCGCGCATGCTGAGGGAAAGCATGGCTGGCAGGGGCGGGCAGGGCATGCTAATGTCCTGCCCATTCGCGGCACTGCATTGACGCTGCCCTTACAGAAGACTCACAACATCAACAAGAACAATGTCCGTCGCCCGCCACATCGTCCAGGTCCATCCGCGCTTGCTCATCGGCATCGCCATCGGGATCGCCGCCGCCACCGTTCTCCCCGCCAGTACCTGGATCGGCCGCAGCCTCATCGGCTGGAATGCCGGCGTCTGGTTCTATTTGCTCAGCCTGTGGGTGATGATGCTGCGGGCCGATGCCAAGGCCGTCAAGCGCCTGGCCGAGACCGAGGACGAGAGCGCCCACGTGGTACTGGTGATGGTCTGCGTGGCAGCCATTGCGAGTTTGCTCGCCATCTTGCTGGAACTGGGCGGCAGCAGCCATCACGACGAGCGCGGCAGGCTGTTGCGCTATGCCTTTACAGCCTCCACCGTGTTCGGCTCGTGGGCCCTGATCGGGACCATCTTCACGCTGCATTACGCGCGCCTCTTCTATGCCGATGACGACGACCCGGAGGCCCTGCCGCTGCGCTTCCCGGACGGCATACGCAATCCCGGCTACTGGGATTTCCTGTATTTCGCCTTCACCATCAGCGTGGCCGTGCAGACCTCGGACGTGGCCGTGGCCTCGCGCGCGTTACGCAAGTCGGTGCTGGCGCATTCGCTGATCTGCTTCGTGTTCAATGCCGCCATCATCGGCTTGTCCATCAATATCGCGGCCGGCCTGGCCGGCACCTGAAAGCGAGTGTCAGTGCCAGGATGACAGCGCTGCGGAACCGAACCGGCAGCGCTTTGTCCTAGCCGGGTTCAGAGGCGGGTGAGTGCGCGATCAAGCGCCGCACCGGCGCTCTGCGCAAACCGGAAGCCGCCCGTATAATCGGCGGCTTTCCCGGACGCAAGACCAAGGGGAGGGGGACACAGCGACACACAGAACCCCCGCAGCTCGACCAACGATTCGAACAACGGAGCGCACCGTGCGGGTTTATTCCAGCCAAGCTGAAGAACGTATTGCCATGTTGAAGCGCCAGGGCAAGGGCGCCTTTTCCGGACCGCCGCTGCCGCTGGGGCCGCTGATCGGTTTTTCCGTCGCCATCCTGGCGGTGGTGCTGATTGCCCTGTTTACCTGGGAAGCCTCGGTCAGCCGTGGCCTGGCGGCGAATGCCGTCTCGCACACCATGAAGGTGCGCGAGCAGTTGCAGGTGCTGGTCTCCACGCTCAAGGATGCCGAGACCAGCCAGCGCGGTTTCCTGCTCACGGGCACCGAATCCTATCTGAGCCCCTACAACCAGGCACGCGCCGCGTTGCCTGGGGAGATCGCCAGGCTGCGCGAGCTGCTCTCCGACAATCCGGATCAGTTGCAGCGCCTGTCGCAGATCGAGCGCGTGGTCGCCGACAAACTTGAAGAACTGGCCGAGACCGTCAGCCGCCGTCGCAATGGCGATGCGGCCGGCGCATTGGCCGTGGTGCAATCCGATCGCGGCAAGATGTTCATGGACCGCGTGCGCGTGCTGTCGCGCGACATGGAAGAACAGGAACGCGACCTGCTGGCCAGCCGCCAATCCGACTGGCGCGATGCCGTGGTGTTTTCCACCGCCGTGGCCTGGGGCGGCTCGGGCTTGCTGCTGGTGCTCATCATTGCCGCAGCCATGACCACTTCGCGCGATTACCGCGCCCGCGAAAAACAGACCTGGATCCGCAACGGCCAGATGGGTCTGGCCGAACGCCTGCAGGGCGAACAACGCCTGGGGGCGCTGGGTGAAAACACGCTGGCCTTCCTGACCGCCTACCTCAATGCTCAGGTCGGCGCGATCTACCTGCGCACCGATAGCGGCGACTTCCAGCGCTTCGCCGCCTATGCGCTGGAAGAAAACGAGAGCGAACAACCGCCGCACCTGCGTGATGGCCAGGGCCTGCTGGGCCAGGCCGCCAAACTCAATCGCGCCATGCACGTCAAGGAAGTGCCGGCGCAATACCTGACCGTTTCCTCTTCCGTGGGACGCCATGCACCGCGTGAGCTGCTGATCGTGCCGGCAGCGGCCGATGGTGTGGTGCAAGCCGTGTTTGAACTTGGCTTCCTGCGCCAGGTGCGGGCCGAGGAAGAAGAGCTGCTGGCGCGGCTGTCGGACCAGATCGCCATTGCCGTGCGTTCCTCCAAGGACCGCACCCGTCTGGAAGAACTGCTGGAAGAAACCCAGCGCCAGTCCGAGGAATTGCAGGCACAGCAGGAAGAACTGCGCGTCAACAACGAAGAACTGGAAGAGCAGGGCCAGGCCCTGAAGGCCTCGCAACTGCGTTTGGAAACCCAGCAGGCCGAGCTGGAAGAAACCAATGCCCAGCTGGAAGAACAGACGCAACTGCTGGAAATCCAGAAGGACGACCTGGCCAAGACCCAGGTGGTGCTGGTGGAAAAAGCCACCGAGCTGGAGCGCGCCAACCAGTACAAGAGCGAGTTCCTGGCCAACATGAGCCACGAGCTGCGCACGCCGCTGAACTCCACCCTGATCCTGGCCAAGCTGCTGGCCGACAACAAGCAGGGCAACCTGTCCGACGAGCAGGTGCGTTTCGCGCAAACCATTTCCTCGGCGGGCAATGATTTGCTGGCCCTGATCAACGACATCCTCGATCTCTCGAAGATGGAAGCGGGCAAGCTGGATATCGTTTCCGAATCCTTCGTGGTCAGCAAGATGGCCGAGGAACTCAAGGCCAGCTTCGCCATGACGGCCCAGCAGAAGGGCCTGGGCTTCAAGGTCGAGGTCGATCCGGGCGTGCCGCAGCGTATGGAAACGGACATGCAGCGCCTGGGCCAGATCCTCAAGAATCTGCTCTCCAACGCCATCAAGTTCACCGAGAAGGGCGAGGTCAGCCTGCGCATCTATGCGGATGCGGGCGGCCGCATCGCCTTTGCCGTGCGCGATACCGGCATCGGCATCGGGGCCGACCAGCATCAGTTCATCTTCGAAGCCTTCCGCCAGGCCGATGGCAGCACCCATCGCAAGTACGGCGGCACCGGGCTGGGCCTGTCGATCTCGCGCGACCTGGCGCATCTGCTGGGTGGCGATATTCAGGTGCAGAGCCGGGTAGGCGAGGGCAGCATCTTCACGCTCTCGCTGCCGCAGATTTACAGCGGCGAGCAGGCCGTAGTGCGGACGCCGGCGGCCGTTGCCGCACCGTCGCCGGCGGCTGCGACCTTGCAGGCGGCGCAAGTTGCGACTGCGCCAGATATCCGTATCCCCAGCCCGCAGGTGGTGCCCGGCGCGCCGGCGAAACTGCAGGACATCGCCATCGATGATGACCGTCACCGCATTGAATCGTCCTCGCGCCTGATCCTGGTGATCGAGGATGACACCGCCTTCGCCATGATCCTGCGCGACCTGGCGCACGAGATGGGCTTCCAGTGCGTGGTCACGCATTCGGCCAATGAGGGCGTGTCGGCGGCGGAGATGTATCGCCCCAGCGCCATCCTGATGGACATGAACCTGCCTGACTTCTCCGGCCTGGGCGTGCTGGATCAGATCAAGCGCAATCCCAAGACCCGCCACATCCCGGTACACGTGGTCTCGGTGGCCGATTATTCGCACGAGGCACTGGAGCGCGGTGCCATCGGCTACGCATTGAAGCCGGTGCAGCGAGAAGAACTGGTAGGTGCGATCCGCAAGCTGGAAGCCAAGTTCCTGCAGGGCCTGCGCCATGTCCTGGTGGTCGAGGACGATGCGCGCCAGCTCGACAGCATCCGCCAGTTGCTGGCCGGCGAGAACATCAACCTGGTCGGCGTGCGCACGGCCGCCGACGCATTGGCCCGCCTGCGCGAGACCACCTTCGATTGCATGGTGATGGACCTGAACCTGCCCGATCTGTCCGGCTATCAGTTGCTGGAAAAGATGGCCGAGCAGGAACACGTGGCTTTCCCGCCGGTGATCGTCTATACCGGCCGTTCGCTGTCGGCCGAGGAAGAGCAGCACCTGCGCCGCTTCTCGCGTTCCATCATCATCAAGGATGCGCGCTCGCCGGAACGCCTGCTCGATGAAGTCACGCTGTTCCTGCACCAGGTGGAAACCACGCTGCCGCCGGAGAGCCAGCGCATGCTCAAGGTGGCGCGCGACCGCGAGACGGTGTTCGAAGGCCGCCGCATCCTGGTGGTGGAAGACGACGTGCGCAACATCTTTGCGCTATCCTCCGTGCTGGAACCCAAGGGCATGAAGGTCGACATCGCCCGCAACGGCCGCGAAGCCCTGGAGGCCCTGCAGCGCAGCCAGGAACAGCCGGGCGCGCCGATCGATCTGGTGCTGATGGACATCATGATGCCGGAGATGGATGGCCTGACCGCCATGCGCGAGATCCGCAAGCAAGCCGTCTGGAAGCGCCTGCCCATCATCGCCCTGACCGCCAAGGCCATGAAGGATGACCAGGAGAAATGCCTGGCCGCCGGCGCCAACGATTACATCGCCAAGCCTTTGGATGTGGAAAAACTGCTGTCCCTGGTACGCGTATGGATGCCGAAATAAACCAGGCACTGGCCAACCAGCATTTCGATATCGAGATGCAGTTGTTGCTGGATGCCATCTACCTCAAGTATCACTGCGACTTTCGCGGTTATGCCGGTGCGTCACTCAAGCGCCGCCTTGCTACCGCCATGATCCGGTTCGGCTGCGAAACACTGTCGCAATTGCAGGACAAGGTGCTGCATGATGCGACGGTATTCCCCGCGCTCATGGATTACCTCACGGTGCAGGTCAGCGAGATGTTCCGGGATCCCGGCTATTTCCTGTCGTTACGGGAGAAGGTGATCCCGCTGTTGCGTACCTATCCATCCTTGAAGATCTGGGTAGCCGGCTGCAGCAGCGGCGAGGAAGTCTATTCGCTGGCGATCCTGTTGCGCGAGGAAGGCTTGCTCGACCGCAGCATCATCTACGCCACCGACATCAACCAGGCCGCGCTGAAGAAGGCCGAGGCCGGCGTCTACGAGCTCGACCGTATCCCCGGTTTCACCAGCAACCACCAGAAATCCGGGGCCAAGACCTCGCTTTCGG
This sequence comes from Herbaspirillum huttiense, assembly GCF_004367745.1. Lineage (GTDB taxonomy): Bacteria > Pseudomonadota > Gammaproteobacteria > Burkholderiales > Burkholderiaceae_D > Herbaspirillum > Herbaspirillum huttiense. The sequence continues at coordinate 3,918,530 of NZ_CP037993.1, read as the reverse complement.
ATTACTATACGGCCGCTTACGGTGCCGTCGTCTTCGACAAGTCGCTGCGCAAGAACGTGGTCTTCTCCGATCACAGCCTGGCCACCGACAGTGTCTTTGCCGAGATGCACCTGGTGTCCTGCCGCAACGTGCTGATCTATTTCAACCGCCATTTGCAGGAGCGCGCGCTGGGCCTGTTCCGTGAATCGCTGGTGCGCAAGGGCTTCCTGGGACTGGGTTCGAAGGAATCGATGCGTTTCTCGACGCACGGTCCTGCCTTCGATGAAGTGGTGCGGGAAGATCGCATCTTCCAGAAGAAGGGGGAGCTATGAGCCTCGTCCCGCTGCCGGCCCTGGGTGGCCGTGCGATTGATGCGATCGTCATCGGTGCCTCTGCCGGTGGCGTGGAAGCCTTGTCGGAAATCCTGCCGGCGCTGCGGCGTGGTGCGCAGGTGGCGACCATGGTGGTACTGCACATTCCGCGCGAACGCCCCAGCTTGCTGGCCACCATCTTCGCCGATCGCTGCGGCCAGCCGGTAGTGGAAGCGCAGGACAAGGAGCCGGCGCAGCCGGGCGTGATTTACTTTGCGCCACCGGATTATCATCTGCTGGTGGATCGCAGTGATCAGGGGCCGGTGCTGGCCATGTCCAACGATGAACTGGTGAATTATTCGCGCCCGGCCATCGATGTGCTGTTCGAATCGGCGGCCGATGTTTACCGCGAGCGTTTGCTGGGCATCGTGCTGACCGGCGGCAATCATGACGGAGCGGCCGGATTGCAGGCCATTGCGCGCGCCGGTGGCGTGACGGTGGTACAAAGTCCGCAACAGGCACAGGTACCTTACATGCCGGCGCAGGCATTGGCGCTGGGACAGATTGATTATGTGCTCACGCTCCCGCAGATCGCCGATCTGCTGCGCACCCTGGGCGTATCGGGGAATGACCAGGAAAAGGAACGCAGGTGACAGAAAAATACAAAGACAGAGACCTGCCACGGGTGAAATTCCTGCTGGTCGATGATCTCGACGAAAACTTGTTGGCCCTCTCGGCCCTGCTGCAGCGGGACGATGTCGAGCTGCTGCTGGCCCGCTCGGGCCTGGAGGCGCTCGAACTGCTGCTGCAGCATGACGTGGCACTGGCCTTCCTGGACGTGCAGATGCCGGACATGGATGGCTTCGAGCTGGCCGAGCTGATCCGCGGCAGCGAGCGTACCCGCAACGTGCCGCTGATCTTCGTCACGGCGGGTGTACGTGATGAGCGCCGCCAGTTCAAGGGCTATGAGAGTGGTGCAGTGGACTTCCTCTACAAGCCCATCGAGCCGCATATCCTGCGCAACAAGGCCGATGTGTTCTTCCAGCTGTATCGCCAGAAGCAGTTGCTGGCGCTGGAGTTGAAGCAGCGCACCGAGACCCTGCGCATGAACGAAATGTTCGTGGCCATCCTCGGTCACGACCTGCGCAATCCCCTGAGTGCGGTGGTGATGGCGGCCACGCTGCTGCAGCGGACGTACAAGGAAGAGGTGGCACAGAAGGCCTCGCAACAGATTCTCAACGGTGGCAAGCGCATGGCCAAGCTGATCGACAACATGCTCGATCTGGCCCGCGCGCGCCTGGCCGGCGGCATCCCGCTGGTGCGTGCCAGTGCCTGCCTGGGCGAGATCACCGAACGGGTCGTACAGGAATACCAGGCCACGTATCCGGGCAGTGTGGTCGAGCGCCGTATCGAGGGCGATGACAATGGCTATTGGGATGGCGACCGCCTGGGCCAGGTAGTGGCCAATCTGCTGGGCAACGCTTTGCAGCACGGCGCGGCGGACAGTCCGATCTGCATCGGCATCGATGGCCGCAGCGAGCAGGAAGTGGTCATGACCATCGCCAATCGCGGTGTCATTCCGGCGGCCTTGTTGCCGGTGATCTTCGATCCCTTCCGCGGTGGCGAGCGTGAGGTCGGCCGCAAGGAAGGTCTCGGACTGGGCCTGTTCATTGCCCAGCAGATCGTCAAGTCGCATGGTGGAAGCATCACCATGAGTTCGGATGACCAGGTGCAGACCATGGTGACGGTGAGGTTGCCTAGGCGCTGAGCGTCGTTGCATCCGTAGTGAATGAATTGGGCGATGGCCACGGCGGCAAGCAGAACTACGGAGTCAACCAGATTTCTGAAGGTGAAGAACCTTCCGCTTTTCCATCGGTCTTCTGCCAACAAAGTACGGAAGCATTTCAACTTTTCGATCCGGAGCCATCGACGTCCATGCACAACGCCAATCCCGATAATTCTGCCACCACGCCACATCTGAACAAGGCGCGCTATCTGGTGGTGGCGGGATGGGTGCTGTTCATGATCTCGCTGTTCCTTCCTTTGCAGAACACTGATCTGGGATACGCGGCCCTGATCTATTCGTTCGTCTTCCTGATGTCCATCTTTGATCGACTGGAACCGCAACTGATCTGGATGGGCAGTTACGCCTTGGTCAACGCCGGCATGATCGTTTCCCTTTTCATCGCCTGGAAGGGGCCACTGATCAGCCATCCACGCTGCTCTTTGTTCTTTACGCTGGCGGCCGTGGACACCTTGTTCGCTCCCCTCTTTGCGAAAGAGTTCACCCAGTACCCGGCATTCTGGTGCTGGGCAGCTTCGGCGATATTGGTGGCATCGGGTATGAATGTGGCTCGGTCTCAACAGCAAATATTTCTCCGCGCTAAACGCTAAGACATTAGTCCCAGGTGTTAGAAAAAAAACAGCGGTCTGTAATACACTTGCGGTGAGTAGCTCTCTATCTCACGAATTATTTTTCATCGGGAACCGTCGCTGCCGGCGTCCTTTGACATTGATTCCTTCAATCTGGATAAAGCAGAACCAGAGACTTACAGAGTTTCACTTGCGCATTAGAATCGTCGCGCAGACGATACGCAACCGATACGAAAATATGAGACGCTACCGATGAGTGGAGACTTTTTCCTACCAACAATACTAACTTTTGAGGTTGAACAAGTTTCGGCCTATATAGAATCATTTATCCATGAGAACCAGATAAAGTCTAAAGAGACCATCTGCCTCACTCTACGACTTGACGAAAACCAGAATATTCAACTCGAGTCAGGTCTTCTACTTTTCGATATCGCCTTTAATTTTTCGCTTTCGGATCATTGGAAATCGCCCTCCGACCTTGCTGCAGACCTCCCTGAAGACTGTCTTGGATTTCTCGTTAATACTGTACGTTCAGCCGCGGAGCCAATGGTGCATGGTGCTGCAATAGTTGCTGATTTGAATCTAGCGAGATCGCTGCTTGACAGGAATCTGAGGGCTAAGGTCGTCGTCAGCACGCCAACAATCGCGCAAAGAATAGACTCTAGTCAGCCATTCATCTGGCACGCCAATCGTGCCCATCGACTGGTCATCCAAAGTCTCCGGATCGAATTGACGCATTAAAACGTTAGATTTTCCTTTTTCCACCTAATGCTGTAACGCAAATTCCTGCTCCTTCGAGCAGGAATTTTTGTTGGGACCTACCGAGAAACCTCCTCGCAATACTCTCCTAGTCTTGCACAGGCTGTATTCAAGCTGTGCCGGCAAGACGACGTCCGTCAAGAAATCGCTTGTCAATCAAAGTTGATCGGTCTATATTGTGTGTACCGAACAGTACATACGGTACTGAAAGGTACACTAATTGGAGAAACATCATGTCGATTCGCCCGCCGCTTCCCCCTTTCACTCGTGAAACCGCCATCGAAAAAGTCCGTCTTGCCGAAAACGGCTGGAATACCCGTGACGCCGAAAAAGTTGCACTGGCCTATACCGAAGACAGCTGGTGGCGCAATCGCGCCGAATTCGCACAGGGCCGTGAAGCCATCACCGCGCTGCTCAAGCGCAAGTGGACGCGTGAGCTGGATTACCGTCTGGTCAAGGAGCTGTGGGCCTTCGACGGTGCGCGCATCGCCGTGCGCTTTGCCTACGAGTACCATGATGATTCCGGCCAGTGGTATCGCGCCTACGGCAACGAGAACTGGGAATTCGATGCGCAGGGCCTGATGCATCACCGTCACGCTTGCATCAACGAGCATCCGATCAAGCCGGAAGAACGCAAATTCCTGTGGGACAATAGTGGCCCGCGCCCGGCGGATCATCCCGGGCTGAGCGATTTCGGTATCTGAGGAAAATGAATGGCTAGAGTCATTGCGGAAAAAGACGATGTGATCCCCCTGCTGGCGGAAGTCTTCCGCACCTATGGCTTCGAGGGGGCGAGCCTGGCGCGCATCAGCGAAGGGACCAGGCTGGGCAAGGGGAGCATCTATCACTTTTTCCCGGGCGGCAAGGAGGAGATGGCGCAAGCCGTGCTGGGCCACGTGGATGCGTGGTTCCGGCAGCATGTGTTCGAGCCGTTGAACGAGCGTGACGATGCCGTGGCAGGCATCAAGGCCATGTTCGACGACGTCAGCCGCTATTTCCTCTCGGGGCAGCGTGTCTGCCTGGTCGGCGTATTTGCGCTGGGCAATGAGCGCGATCGCTTTGCCGTGATGGTGCGTGATTACTTCATCGCCTGGATCGATGCGCTCGCGTCCGCCCTGGTGCGGACCGGGCGCAAGCCCAAGGAAGCCAGAACGCTGGCCGAGGAGGTCGTGGGCGGAATACAGGGGGCGCTGGTGCTGGCGCGCGCCCTGGACAGTACCGATGTGTTTGCCGATGCATTGAAGCGTTTCCAGAAGCGGCTGTTGGGCTGATCTCCCGTCCAGCAGGTGAATGCAATGGCTTGGGGTTGCCGTTTTGTTCTGGGCGCTATCCGTGATCGGACAGGCCTTGTACTTGGTGTTTGAGTTTCAACGAGGATGACAACTGCGGATACAAGGGGGGGGACCTTGAAACACCGATTCATCAGATGGACGGCGATGTTGCTTTGGTCGACATGCCTGTTCGCCTCTGCAGAGGAAAAAAATCAACCGCCTGTGACGATGGAAAACTCCATTGGCATGCAGATGGTGCTGATCCCGGCGGGCGAATTCTGGATGGGAACCGAGGAGTCGCTGGCCGCGCTGAAGCAGGCCTATCCGGATTATGAGGAGCGGCGGCTGCGCGATCTCGACGATGAACGGCCGCGGCACAAGGTGCTGATCACCCATCCGTTCTATCTCGGGAAGCATCTGGTCACCGTGGCCCAGTTCGCGAAATTCGTAGCCGAGTCGGGCTATACCCCGGAATCCATTCGCGATCAGACTGGCGGTTACGGCTACAACCCGCATTACGATCCTGAGAAAACCGAACGCAAAGACGCATTCGAAGGCCGCAGCCCGCAATACAGCTGGAAAAACCCCGGCTTCCCCCAGGCCGATGATCATCCGGTACTCAACGTCACCTGGAATGATGCATCAGCCCTTGCAGCCTGGCTCAGTGAGAAAGAGCACGCGCACTATCGTCTGCCGACCGAAGCCGAATGGGAATACGCTTGCCGCGCGGGGACGACGACGCGCTATCCCAATGGCGATGATCCGGAGGGCCTGAGTCAGATCGCCAACACCTTTGATGCCGACGCTGCTCCCTACTGGCCACGCATGGCCGGTCGCGCGCTGAAGAGTCACGACGGCTTCGCCTTCACCTCGCCGGTGGGTAGTTTCCCCGCGAATGCCTTCGGGCTCTATGACATGGTAGGCAATGCCTGGGAATGGACCGCCGACTGGTATGGCGAAGAGACCTATGCGCGTTCACCGCTGGCCGACCCGCGCGGGCCGGCCAGCGGTGAAACCAAGGTGCGGCGCGGTGGCTCGAGGCATACCTGGTCACTGTATGCGCGGTGTGCCTTCCGGAACTGGAATACCGTCAGTACGCGCTATACGCTGGTGGGGATCAGGCTGGTGCGGGATGTGGAAGTTCAGCATTGAAAATGGCGTCGGGGGCTGCCAGCGCGTCGGCTTCCGCATCCGGCCAGAATGGCTCAGTAGCGCAGGACGTCAAATCACTTTCACGAACAAGCCAGCGACGATGGTTGGCACGTCCGAGCAGATCAGGTCGAACGCAGAGTGGATGAAGTAGTCCATGTGATTGCTCCGGTGAGGGTGACTGCGAGACTCAGCAGTAAGTGATGTTGGCCAGCGCTTCCAGCATGTGCATGAACCAGTGGCCGTCGTCGGCACGATAGCGGCAGATGGTGGTGGCAGCGGCATTGCCGGCAGCAGCAAGGGACATGAGGGCAGCGACGAGGCAGGTAGCGTGGATGCGCATGGTGTTCTCCGGTTGGGTGAGGATCGGTGCGGCTGGTATGGGTGAAGCTTGATCCTCGGGGGTTTCAACCGGATTTCAGCGGAGCGGAGACGTGTTTCAGTTGAAATGGGGGCGTTCAGCAACGCGCGGAGGGAGTGGGTGGGTTGAGATTCTCAAGCAAGAAAAACTCTCCCTCCGGCGAAGAACGGACGAACGTTTCACCTGCTTGAACGCCGTCTGTTCATCGCACTACAGGAGTGTCATCGTTATACCCCGTCACCGGGGTTCTTCCCCTTTCCCGCTGCAAGGAAACCCAGTTTCTCCATCGCATCCTGGGTTTCCAACAGCATCGTTGCTACTTCCGCGACAGTCACTCGCAGGCCAGTGGCACGCTCCCTCATGAATTGGTAAGCGCTTTCTTCGCTGTGCTTCTGGTATTCAACCAGCACTCGAATCGCCTTCTCGATCTGCCGGCGTGACTTGATGGTCGATTCGAGCTTGTCTATCTTGGCCTGCTGCCGTTGTTGAAAACCCTGTGAAGAGCGCGCCAGCACCAGCGTACTCAGGATGCCTTGCGAGCGGAACGGACGTGTCAGCACACCGTGTGCCTTGGTGTCCAGCAACAGCTTCAAGGTGGTCGGGCTTTCATAGTCGGACAAGGCGACCAGGGCCGCATCCACGGCGCTGGCATTCCATCCGCTGCGTCCTTCGAGCTCCTGCGATATCTGGAAGAAAATGACGTCGGCTCCGGTCGGCGGCTCCGTTGGACTGGGCCAGATCACGCGCAGCCGGCAGCCGATGCGCTGCAACTGCTGGATCACTACGTCCCGGTCTTCTCCGGGCGGATAGACGACGGCTACGCAGATACTGCGCAGGTCCTCGTAAAGTCGGCGAAGGCTTTGTCCCATGACCTTACCTCAACCAGAAACCGGAAAAGCCGAAAGTGGAAAGATAGGGGTCCGGCTTGACGGGCTCCGACGCTTCCCAGGCGATGTCGAACTGTCCGTCGCTACGGCAGATGCCAATGCGCGGGGTAAGGGCGCAATGATTGTTGTCTGCGTCGACACTGATGCGCCCTTCAGGCGAATCGAATGACACCGTATGAGTGGCCTCCACCAGCTTGCGCCGGTCCAGGCTGCCTGCGCGCTGCAGGGCGCGCGCAAACAGGTGGACCTGGGCATAAGCCATCTCCGACCAGGTGCTGGTGGGCCGGTCGCCGAAACGCTTGCGCCAGAGGGCGAGGAAATGCCGGTTGCTCTCATTGTCCAGCGAACCGAAATAGGTCGCGGCTGTGATGTGGCCCGCGCAGTGCCGGGCACCGATCAGGCGGATCTCTTCCTCCGCCATCGAGAGGCTGGCGATCGGTGTGGTCGTCGGATCGAATCCGAACTCGGGATAAAGCTGGTAAAACAGCCGCGCCGATTGTCCCACCAGCGTCGAAAACACCACGTCGGGCTGGGCCGCCTTGATGTCGGTCAGCACCTCTTCCAGTTCGCCCCGGCCGGCTTCCAGCGGCAGGTAGATTTCATCGAGGATCTCGCCACCATGCTGCTCCACCATGTCGCGCATGACGCGATTGGATTCGCGCGGATAGATGTAGTCGGTACCTACCAGGAAGAAGCGGGTGCGCTTGTTCTGCATCAGGTAGGCGGCCAGCTGCACGCTGTTCTGGTTCGGGACGGCACCGGTATAGATCACGTTGGGTGAATACTCGAAACCCTCATAGAAGGAGCAGTACCACAGCAGTGCGTTGTTGCGTTCGATGACCGGCAGCACCGCCTTGCGGCTGGATGAGCGCGAGCAGCCGAATACCACGTTGATCTCGTCCTCCAGCAGCAGGCGCGTGACCAGCTTGCGATATTCCGTGATGTCGCCCTTGGGGTCGTAGGCCACCGGCACCAAGGGCCGGCCGAGCACACCACCGAGCTGGTTGATCTCTTCGATCGCCAGCGCGGTCCCGAAAAAGTGTTCAGATTCCGTGACCCCGGTTGCGCCCGACCGAGAAAACAGCACGCCAATGCGCCAGCCATCTTCCTGTCGCACGCGCGTATCCTGAGATGAAGTGGTATTCATGGTCGGTCCTTATCGGTCGAACAGCGCCTGCAAGCGGTCCGTGTCTTGCGTGGATTGCAGGGCCAGCATCAGCAGGATACGGGCTTTCTGCGGACTCAGGTCATCGGCGAAGACTGCGCCGACAGCCTTGAGGGTAGCACCGCCTCCGTCGAAACCGTAGGACGGCGATACGCGGCCATGGGGCACACGGGTGGAGATCACCACCGGGATGCCCTGTCCGGTGGCGTGCCGGATTGCCTCGTACATGTCGGCATTCACGTTGCCGCAGCCGAGCGCCTGGATCACGATCCCGCTTGCGCCCAGCGTCACCGCAGCGCGCAGCAAGTCACCGCTGGCTCCGCCGAACACGGGGATGATCTCGACCCGTGGCAAAGTACCGCCGAGCAAGGGCAGATGCTGGCGGCGCATCGGCCGGCGCGCGAAAACCACGCGATCTTCATCGGCTACCCCCAGCACGCCGAAATCACCGGACTTGAAGCTTTCGACGTCGGCAGTATGGGTCTTGCTGACATCGCGGGCGGCGTTGATCTGGTTGTTCATCGCAATCATCGCGCCCAGGCCGTGCGCTTGCGCGCTGGCGCACACACGCGCTGCGTTGAGCAGATTGCGCGGTCCGTCGAAATCCGGGCTGGAGGCATTGCGCTGCGCACCGATCAGCACTAGCGGCTTGTCGCTGGCCAGAGTCAGGTCAAGGAACCACGCGGTTTCTTCCAGCGTATCCGTGCCGTGGGAGACGATCACGCCGTCCACTTCCGGGCGCTCCAGCGCGGCTGCGGCAGCCTGCTGCAGGGCGATCCAGCGTGGCGGATCCATATAGCCGGACGGTACGTTGAAGAGATTGACGACCTCCAGCTGCGCGATGGCGCGGATGCCGGGCACGGTGGCCAGCAGCTCATCGCCCGAGAGGGCGGGCACCGGCGCCTTTCGGACCGGGTCGATTTTCATGGCAATGGTGCCACCGGTGGAGATGTAAACGCAGAGGGGCAGGTTGGATTGGGCTGAACTCATCATGGCATCGAATGGTTGGCAAGAAATATGCCCGCGGCCGCAGCGGCCCGGCACGCGGGATGGGGGATCGCACCGATTATCGTCACAGAGCCGGTGCCGGGACAAGCGGCGCAACCCATGCCCACGTCATACGCGCAAGTGCCCGAAGACAAGTTCTGCCGCGCCGTCGCGCTTGGCGGGGCCCTCCTCGACCAGCTCGCCCTGCTTGATGATGAGGTAGCGGTCCGCCACTTGCAGCGCGAAGGGCACGTTCTGTTCAACCAGCAGCAGCGTGGTGCCGTGCTGCCTGCGCTCCTCCTGCAGCGCGTTGGCCAGGCGGTCGATGACCGAGGGCTGCAAGCCTTCGGTGATCTCGTCCAGCAGGATCACCGAGGGCCGCATCATCAGGGCGCGTGCCAGCAACAGCATCTTCTGCTCACCGCCGGAGAGGGTGCCGGCGTATTGCTGCAGCCGGCTGCGAAACACCGGGAACAGGGGTTCGACGGCAGCGAAGCGCTCTTCGAACAACGCCGGCTGCGCCAGCCCCAGGCGCAGGTTGTCGCCGATGCTCAGTTCGGCGAAGAGGGCGTTCTCCTGTGCCGCATAGGCCACCCCCTGGCGGGCGATGCGGTGCGGTGCCAGGTGCGTGATGTTGCGCCCGTGCAGGTGGATCGCACCGCCCTGCTTGCCGAGGTAGCCCATGATGGTCTTGAGCAGCGTGCTCTTGCCCATGCCATTCTTGCCCAGCAGGGCTACGGCCTCGCCTTGCGCGATGTCCAGCGACACGCCGCGCAGCACGACCGACGCACGATAGCCGCTGGTAATGCCGTCCAACACCAGTGCCGATGATCTCATTGCGCCTCCGTTGCGTGGGTACTGCCTGAATAAATGGTGTTGACCAGTTCCGAATTGACCACCTCATCGAAACTGCCTTCCATGGCGATCGCACCTTGATGCAGCACTACGATGCGGGTGGCGATCTGCTGCACGAAATCAAGATCATGCTCCACCAGCAGGCAGCACAGCCGGTACTTGAGCGCGAGCGAAGACAGTACCCCGCCGATCTGCGTACGCTCGGCCTTGGTGAGCCCGGCGGTAGGTTCATCCAGCAGCACCACACGGGGCTCCAGCGCCAACACCATGGCCAGTTCCAGCGCCTGCTGCTGGCCGTGGGAGAGATCCCCGGCGACGCTGTCGAGTTTCTCATCCAGACCGGTGGCGCGCATCACGTGCAAGGCATAAGGGGGGAGATGCAGCACGTCCGCACGCCGGAACAGGGCCGGCCGTTCAAGCCGCGCACGGGCGATGCGCAGGCATTGCGCCACGGTCAGTGTGTCGAAGATATTGGCGTTCTGGAACTTGCGTCCCAGCCCGAGGCTGACGCAGTCCTCCGGCGGCAATTGGCCGATGTCGCTGCCGCACAGCGCGATGCTGCCGGCGCTGCGCTCGGCACCATCGCTCATGCAGCGCATCAGCGTAGTCTTGCCGGCTCCATTGGGACCAATCAGCCCGACCAGCTCGCCGGCACGGGCGGCGAAGTCGATGCCGCGCAGCACCTTCAGCGGGCCGAAGTGGCGGGCCACTCCCTGCATGCGGATCGCCTCCGCCTGCGCATCGCCGCCGGTCACGCCGGCACATTCTTCCAGGCCCGGCTGATGCGCGCTTGCGCGGCCCAGGCCAAGGGGGCGCAACAGCAGCGGCACCAGGCCCTGGGGCAGCAGTACGATCACCAGGATGAACGCTGCGCCCAGGATCAATTGCCAGGCAAAGGGCATGCTGCTGCTGAGATAGGCGGTGGCAACGTTGATCAATACGGCACCGATCAGTGGTCCCCACAGGCTGCCGCGCCCGCCCAGCGCGACCCAGATGATGAATTCCGTGCCCAGCGCGAAGCCGGCCAGCTCGGGTGCGACCACGCCACTGAAAGCGCCGTAGCCGAATCCGGCCAGACCGGCCAGTACTGCCATGGCCACCAGCAGCGTAATTTTCACCAGCGAGGTGTTGATGCCCAGATAGCTGCAGCGCTGCTCATTGTCGCGGATGGCGGCGAGCAGGCGGCCGGCATCGGAGCGCACCAGCAAGCAGCCGGCCAGCGCAGCCACTGCCAGCATGCCGCCCGAGATCCAATACCAGGCGTCGAGGGAAAAATCGAAGCTGTCATAACCGGTCAGCCCGGAACTGGAGCCGGTCCAGCTGCCACCCGACAGCAGCAGCTGGGTCAGCACGATGGGCAACACCAGCGAAATCACGGTGGCGAAGAACGGCGACGCACCGCGATAGAACGACAGCCATCCGGCCAGCGCCGCCACCGCTGCTGCGGCGGCGATGGTGGTGCCGATTGCCAGCATGACCGTGACAGGGCTGAAGCCGCCATGCGTGAACACCAGTCCGGCGGCATAGGCACCGATTCCGAAAAAAGCCGACTGGCCGAACGTGAGGTAGCCGGTATAGCCCCACAGAATATCGACGGTCATCGCAACGATGGCCATGAAATAGGCCTTGATGAGGATGTTTTGCAGGTAGGTGTCGAAGATCCACGGCCCGGCAGCCAGCAACAGCAGGCCCACACCGACGAACAGCAAGACGCTGCGCAGAGAATGGCGTACGCGTGCGGCACCTGCCCGTGAGGAAGGTGCGGCGGAAGAATGAGAGGAGTTACGCACGGGCCAGCCCCTTCGGTCGGATACGCAAGGTCACTGCAGCGAGGACGGCGATGGTGAGACCGCCGAGCACAGGATTGGCGTAGGTGCTGACCAGCACCTGCGCAGCACCGAATACCATGCAGGCCAGCAGCAGGCTCAGGATGGAGTGGCCGGAGATCATCACCAGCATGAAGGCACTGATCAGCCAGGGCAGTCCCATATTGGGGTCGACGCTGGAGAGCGGCGTGATCATCGCGCCGGCCAGTGTGCCCAGTCCGGCACCCAGGCTGAAGGTGACGAAACGTACGCGGCCGGAATGGATGCCCAGGCTGCTGGCCAGTTCCTCATTCATGATCACTGCGCGGGTACGCACGCCGAAATCCGTACCGTTGAGCAGCGCCGTGAGCAGCAGGCAGATGCCCAGCGCCAGCGGCACCAGCAACAGGCGGTAGGCGGAGTAGTCGACGCCGAGGATGTTCCAGGTCCCGGTCAGCGGTGCGTTGACGAACTGCACCTCGCGACCGAAGGCCATCACGATCAGTTGGCCAATCACGATGCTCAGTCCCCATGTCGCCAGGATGGCGTCCAGCGGCCGCTTGTACAGGCGGCGAACGATCATGCCTTCGACCAGCATGCCCACGGCGATACCGGCTACCAGCGCCAGCGGCCATCCCAGCCAGGGATCGAGCTGCAGACGCGTGGTTACGTAACTGGCGTAACCGCCCAAGGTCAGCAAGGCCCCGTGGGCGAAATTGACGATCTTCATGACACCGAAGATCATCATCAGTCCGGCGGTGACGACGAACAGCATCGCGGCCGTCGTCAGCATATCCAGCAATAGCGCCATGGCGCTCTCCTCTCGTTTCTCAGGCCGCCGCGGTCATGGCCGCGGCGGCGTTGTTATCGCAAAGCGGTCCTGCCTGCCGCCATCACTTGACGCTCGGGCACTGGTTGCCGGGGTCGACGCTGGCGAAGGTCTCCAGAATACGGATCGATCCGTCGGCCTGCACCTGGCCCAGGCGCATGGAAAGCGGCGCATGATGGCTCTTGTTCATCGCCACCGTGCCACGCGGACCGTTGAACGACACTTCGCCGAGCGCCTTGCTCACCTTGTCGCTGTCAGTCGATCCGGCTTTCTCGACGGCGGCCTTGTACAGATAGAAGGCTTCGTACTGGGGCTCGGACAATTCATTGGGGGTCTTCAGGTCGGCGCCGAATTTTTTCTTCAGCGCGTCCATGAATTTCCTGTTTTCCGCCGTATCGATGCTGGTCAGGTAAGAAGCCGACATGTAGAGCCCGGTGGCGGCATCGCCCATGGTCCTGGCGGTACCCTCGTCAATGGCGAGGTTGCCGTAGGGTAGCGTCAGACCGGCTCCCTTGAGCTGCTTCGCCAGCGACACATTGGGTGCGCCGCCGGCGGTGGCGCTGATCAGGGCGTCCGGCTTGCTGGCACGGATCTTGGAAACTACCGTGGTCCAGTCGCTGCCGTCGATGGGCAGGTATTCTTCGCCGACGACCTTGCCGCCTTTCTGCTCGATGTACTTCTTGGTGAATTCCAGCATGCCTCGGCCAAAGGCGTAGTCGCTGCCGACCAGGAAGAAGGTCTTGGCATTCATGGACTTGCTGAAGTAATCCACTACCGGCGCCACCTGTTGCTCCGGCACCCAGCCGTTGGCGTACATCCATTTATTGCACGAGCGACCCTCGTAGAAGGACGTGTAGATGTAAGGTACCTTGCCGCGGCTGATCACCGGCAGCGCGGCATTGCGTGCGGCGCTGGTTTCCATGGCGATGACGGCGTTGACCCTCTTTTGGAACACCAGCGTATCGAAAGCTTTCTGCGCGCCCACTGCGCCGGAGGCGTCATCGACGATTTCCAGCTCCAGCTTGCGTCCCATGATGCCGCCCGCGGCGTTGATTTCATCGACCGCCAGTTGCGAGGACTGCACTACGGCCGGTGCCACCACGCTGTTTGCACCCGATAGCCCGACCGCCACGCCGATGCGGATGGGCTCGGCGGCGTGGGCCGGCGCAGCTGCGGCAAGCAGGGAAAATGCGACAGCAAATACGCCATGGGGCAGCGCGAAAGTGAATCTGTTCATCATGAACTCCTCAGTCGGTGTGAGTGGATGGAATGGATCCTGAAAGAAAAGCGGTACGGCAAACGGCAAGCGGTTCAGTGCCGCGGCAGCGGCCAACCCGTGCCCAGCATCGGGTCGTAGAGGTCGTCGCGACGGTCGCGCAGCACATGGTTGAAGGGAGTGAGGTGGCGTGCCTGGCGCGACTCCTTGAGATTGAGGCTGGCATACAGTATTTGCTCGCCGTCCTCCGGTGCCGGCCCGGCCAGCGGCCAGCCTTGCGCGCCAATGATCACGCTCTGTCCGATGAAGGGCTGGCCGCGCTCGGTGCCGGTACGGTTGGCGCACACGATGGTGAGCGCGTTGCTATGGGCATTGGCCATCGCCAGTGAAGTTGCCATGGCTTGGCGGTTGTCTGGCTGCCCTGGCATCGGTACCCAGTTGGTTGGCATCGCCACGACGTCAGCACCCTGCATGGCAAGCAACCGATACACTTCCGGGAACCAGCCGTCGTAGCAGATCGCCACGCCCAGTCGTCCCCAGCGTGTGTGGAACAGGGGTAATCCCTTGTCGCCAGCTTCAAAGAACAGATGTTCGTCGCCCCACAGATGCAGCTTGCGGTAGACGCCCAGCCAGCCGTCAGGGCCAATCACCACAGCGGAATTGTAGAGCCGGTCGCCCTCGCGTTCGGCGATGCCGGCCACGACATGGATACCGTTGCGGCGCGCGGCGGCCATCCAGGCCTGGGTGGTGGGGCCGTCGGGCAGGACTTCCGCCAAGGCGAAGGCTTCGGCGCGGCTGGCGAAGACATAGCCGCTGTTGACCAGCTCGGGCAAGACCACCAGCTCGGCCCCCTCGGCGGCGGCGCGATCGATGAAGGCAATGGAACGGGCAACATTCTCTTCCTTGCGGCCAATGTGGGGCTCCATCTGGACGCTTGCCACCTTGATCAATGGAAACGAGGGCGGCGAGGTGTTTTCCTGTGACGACATGCGAATCTCCAAAACAAAAAGCCCCTGACTGCGCTTGATGCGCATGTCAGGGGCTTTCATAGCCGGTATGTATGGTCAGCAATATTGCTGGGAGTACTGCCTGGTGGCGTTCCTAGGCAGCGAGGCGATTATTGCATCACTCAAATGAACGCGTCAATACGTGTCATCATTGCTGGTCGTGTCACACCTTGCCCTTGTAAAGGCGATGTTGTGGTCAGCGTCGTCCGAAACGTCAGGCTAACTGAAGAGGGGGAGACGAAAAATCCAGCTGGACCGCTTTCTGTTGCGGTGGGGTTTTTCGCAGGTCGTGCATGGGGCCCAAGTCCCGATATCGATATCCACAGTAGGGAGTATCGTCAGTTATTTCATTAGTGAAGGACTGCTTCCGCCGCTAATATCATGATTCCTTGCTCCCCCAAGATGTATCGCGTTAGCGAGTATGTTCAATCCAAAAAGCACCCATTGATTTCTCGAGCTGATGATCATTGATCGACCTGATTTGCTTCTCTTCATCGTCTTCGCCCCATTAACAGGGGTTTCAATTATTGCGCGTCAGCTTATCCGGGAGTCGCTCTTCGCGCGGATCTTGAAAGCAAAAAATTTCCCCATCGGGGCGAGATGGTATTCGATCACGCAAGGTGGGATTGGAACGTCTCTCTCGCGTGAGCTTGTTTGGGGGCCTGCATCAAAAGCCATGCTCAAGGAAAAACAGCTACGCTTCTTGATTCTTGCCGCCCGAATGTTCTCGATCACACTCTGTGTGGGTTTTTCAGGAGTGATGCTGACCATGCTTTGGGTAGCACTGCTGCACTATCGGTAGCAGAATCGGATGAACGATTTTGGCCAAAATGAAAGTCCAGACATCATGTTCACCTGCCCCTGCTGTGGCCACGAGGTGTTTTCTGAACCACCAGGTTCTCATGAAATTTGCTCCGTCTGCTTCTGGGAGGACGATGAACTGCAGCTGTACTATCCTTATGCAAGCGGTGCCAATTCCTGCAGCCTGATGGAGGCCCAAGTCAATTTCGTGCAGTTTGGTGCTTGCGACCGAGCAATGGTGAAAACTGCACGCAAGCTCATGGAAGGTGATACGCGAGACGCCGGTTGGTTTCCGCTCCGGGAGCGGCCTGTTGATCTTCCCGGCATCGATGGGATTGAGCGCAAGAGCGTGACATCGCGCGGAGGCCTGTATTGCTGGATTCGACAATCGCGGCCCGATAGCAATTGAAGCGGGCAAGCGGCGATCAACAGGCGCAGAACTCTGCTCACGCAAAAACGCCTGCTCCATCGAGCAGGCGTTTTCATCTCAACTCTGATCAACTCTGATCAGTAACGATCGTTACTGATTCATCAGCTCACTGCCACCCATACCGCCGGGCATACCACCCCTTCATCCCCTGAATCAGCACCGCATAGGCGACCAGGATCGCCACCAGCCACGGGAAGTACGACAGCGGCAGCGCCTCCAGCTTGAAGTAATGCGCCAGCGGCGTCATCGGGATCGCAATGCCGATGGCCATGATGACCAGCGTCATCCCCATCAGCGGCCACGAGGCGCGGCTCTGGAAGAAGGGGATGCGGCGCGTGCGGATCATGTGCACGATCAGCGTCTGCGACAGCAGGCCTTCAATGAACCAGCCGGACTGGAACAGGGTTTGATGTTCCGGCGTGCTGGCGCCGAAGATATACCACATCAGCGCAAAGGTCGTGATATCAAAGATCGAGCTGATCGGACCGAAGAAGACCATGAAGCGGCCGATGTCACCCGCATCCCAGCGCTGCGGCTTTTCCAGGAATTCCTTGTCGACGTTGTCGAAGGGAATCGAGATCTGCGAGACGTCATACAGCAGGTTCTGCACCAGCAGATGCAAGGGCAGCATCGGCAGGAAAGGCAGGAAGGCACTGGCAATCAGGACCGAGAAGACATTGCCGAAGTTGGAGCTGGCCGTCATCTTGATGTATTTCAGCATGTTGGCGAAAGTCTTGCGGCCTTCCAGCACGCCTTCTTCCAGCACCATCAGGCTCTTCTCCAGCAGGATCAGATCCGCCGCTTCCTTGGCAATATCCACCGCCGTATCCACCGAAATACCGATGTCGGCAGCACGCAGGGCCGGGGCATCGTTGATGCCATCACCCATGAAGCCGACCACGTGTCCGCGATCATGCAGCACGCGCACGATGCGCTCCTTGTGCGCCGGCGAAAGCTTGGCGAAGACCGTCACCGTCTCCACCGCCTGCGACAGCTCCGCATCGCTCATCTTCTCGACATACGAACCCAGCAGCATGCCCTTGACCTCCAGCCCCACTTCGCGGCAGATCTTGGCGGTGACCAGTTCGTTGTCGCCGGTCAGGATCTTGACCTTCACGCCATGCGCACGCAATGCGGCCAGGGCAGGGGCGGTCGATTCCTTGGGCGGATCGAGGAAGGCGATGTAACCGATCAGCACCAGATCCGATTCGTCAGCCAGGCTGTACACCTCCTTGGTCGGCGGCAAGTCCTTGGCGGCCACGCCGACCACGCGCAGGCCCTCGGCGTTGAGGCTGCCGGTGGTGGCGCGGATCTCTTCCAGCAAGGCCGGGGTCAGCGGTACCACTTCGCCATTGACGCGGGCGCGCGAGCACACCGAGACGATTTCCTCGACCGCACCCTTGCAGATCAGCTCGTGGTGATCCTCGCGCTCGGACACCACCACCGACATGCGGCGGCGCTGGAAGTCGAAAGGAATTTCGTCGACCTTGCGATAGGCCGAGGCGATGGACATTTCACGTTGCAGCTCGGCGTGCTCCAGCACGGCCACGTCCAGCAGGTTCTTCAGGCCGGTCTGGTAATAACTGTTCAGGTAGGCGTATTGCAGCACTTCGTCGTCGGGTTCGCCATGAATGTCGGTATGACGTTCCAGGAAAATCTTGTCCTGCGTGAGCGTGCCGGTCTTGTCGGTACACAGCACGTCCATCGCACCGAAGTTCTGGATCGCATCGAGCCGCTTGACGATCACCTTCTTGCGCGACAGTGCTACCGCGCCCTTGGCCAGGGTCGAGGTCACGATCATAGGCAGCATCTCGGGCGTCAGGCCTACGGCCACGGAGAGACCGAACAGGAAGGCTTCCACCCAGTCGCCCTTGGTGAAACCGTTGATGAAGAACACCACCGGCGTCATCACCAGCATGAAGCGGATCAACAGCCAGCTGACCTTGTTGACGCCCGCCTGGAAGGCAGTCGGCGTGCGGTCAGTGGCGGTGACGCGCTCAGCCAGCGCACCAAAATACGTGCGCTTGCCGGTGGTCAGCACCACGCCCGTAGCCGAGCCGCTGACGACGTTGGTGCCCATGAAGCAGAGGTTGTCCAGCTCCAGCGGGCTGCTGGTGTTGAGGTTGCTGGGGGTGACGAATTTTTCTACGGGCAGCGATTCGCCGGTCATCGCGGCCTGGCTCACGAACAGGTCCTTGGCGGCCAGCAGGCGCAGGTCAGCGGGGATCATGTCGCCCGCCGAGAGCAGCACGATGTCGCCCGGCACCAGCTTGTGGATCGGCACCTCGACGCGGCGCGCGCCCTTGGGGTGCAGCATGACGTCGAAGTAACGCTGCGCCTCGGCGGCGATCTCTTCGACCTGGTCGTGGCGCATCACGGTCGCGGTGTTGCTGACCATGGCCTTGAGCTTGTCGGCGGCAGTGTTGGAACGCGCTTCCTGCACGAAGCGCAGCAAGGTCGAGACCACCACCATGGTGCCGATGACGATGGCGGCCTTCATGTCCTCGGTGTAGAAGGAGACCGCAGCCAGCAGGGTCAGCAGCAGGTTGAACGGGTTCTTGTAGCAGTGCCACAGGTGGACATACCAGGTCAGCGGCTTCTCGTGCTCGACTTCGTTGGGGCCACTGTGTTCACGGATGGCATCGGCTTCCGACTCGGTCAGGCCGTCGGGGCGCGATTGCAGGCGCTGCAGCAGGGCCTGGGCTTCGCTGCGGGAGGCTTCGCTCAATTGCTCGGCCAGGGTTTGCGGGACTTCCTTGGTCACCGGGGCGCTGCGGAACATGTCCATGCCCAGGCGGCGGAAGTGACGGTCCATACCGCGTGCGCGGATGAAGCTGACAAAGGTTTCTTTCAGCAGGTTCAGATTCATGGCGTGCTTCTTTTCTTGTTGGGCCTCGTCCCGTGGACGAAGCGGTTTGCATTGCGTCGGCCTGCAGCAGGGCAGGCCGGCATCGGGGTCAGCGCCGTGGACGGCCCCCGCTAAGACGGGCGGCCGGACGCGGCGCGCTGGGTCTTCGCGTGTTCATGATGAATGTGTCTGTCGCATTGCAGCCTCCGCCTGGTTGAGCGGAGACCCTGTCATCGGCACCTGACGGCGGCAACAGACGGGCAGCCGCATGGCGGCTGGCCATGCGGAAGGCGGTGCGTCATGACGCGCGCGGCATCAGGCGAGCCGGCTGCCGGCTCGATGGAGCGGGCAATGCGGTCGCGATGCAGCTGCGTTCTGACGCCGTGTCTGCGGCGGTCGATCGTCGATCTGTCGTTGTGAGGGAATGTCGTTGTCAGCGGCGCTGCTGAAAACCGGCCTGGAAAGACCGCGCGCTGCCGACATGAATTGCCGTCATCTGCCTGGTGCAAGATGACGACAGGATGAAGTCCTGCTGAAATCCTTGCTGAGGCTTAACCCGGAATTAACCGGCAACAACTGTCACCCGAACAAGTGCCCATGAGAGGGACTCCAAAAAATGAGAACGGGCGAATTCTACGCCCGCGCGGAAAACAGGGTCAAGGCAAATTCGCCCGCGTTGCCGAAAATTTGTGCATCTGCAACAAGATGGAGCGGAAGCTTTCTGCTTCACAGCGAGGATGGTGAAGCGGTATTTCGCTGCTCTGGACGCTGCTGTGCAGCACCGATTCTCGCCGGGTGAGCCTTGTCTTCCATGGTGTACGGCCTATACTCGAAACGAGGCAAGCCCGAACAGAGTACGCGCAGCTACCCGGCGCAAAACCAATAAACTCGACCAGGAGACGCATCATGCCCAACCTCATCATGAACAATCTGATGTTCTTCATCCCCATGGCGCTGGCGGGTTTGTTGCTCTGCGGCGAGGTTCCGGTGGCGTCACGGATGGTTCGAACCAGTTTGAGAGCAGTGGGCGCGGTCTTCGGCGCACTGCTCGCGCTTTTAGTACTGGAAGCACTGCCAGTGCTAATTTAGCGGGCTTTCTGCGGCCCGCTTTGCCGCTCGTTGCGGCAGTGGCCGGGGCATCGGCGCAGGCATTTTTTTAGGGAAGTACGCCTATCATTCCGTCATGCCGATCGCCCCGCCTTGATTTCCCTAGGTCGATGTTTTCACAGTGGTCTCGTGGCGGCCCCGAAAACATCGGCCTTTTTTGCGCCCATCGTTTTCGTGGCTTCTTCACGGCATGCCTATGTGCAGCAGGGAGGCGGCGGCTGATTGGGCATGCGCGGCGCGCGCTCCAGCGCCGGATCCCAGACCACCAGGCGATCGCGCCCGGTTTCCTTGGCGCAGTACATGGCGTGGTCGGCGCGTTGCAGCCAGACGAAATGAGCGTCCATGTCCGCAGAGAAGGGCACCAGTCCGGCACTGACCGTACAACCGTATAAATTGTTTTCATCATTTCTGGTGCGCGCCGCTTCGATCACCCGCTGTGACAGCGCCAGCGCATCGGCTGGCGACACGTCGCGCAGGATCACGCCGAATTCCTCACCACCGTAACGTCCGATGGCGTCCTGCTCGCGCAGCATGGTCCGCAGCAGGCGCGCGAAGTTGCGCAGCACCTCGTCGCCGATCAGGTGGCCCCAGGTGTCGTTGATGCTCTTGAAGTGGTCCAGGTCCAGCAACAGCAGGAAGGTCTGGTGCTGCGCGGAGCTCTGGCGGTGCAGGCGTTCGAATTCGCCCAGCAGCAGGCTCTCCCAGTAGCGGCGATTGAACAGCAGCGTGAGCCCGTCGAGCTGGCTGACGATCTCGAACTGTCGTGAACGATCGGCCAGCTTCTTCGACATCAGATAGGTCGACTGCCCCAGCGCGAGGGGATAGAGCATCATCATCGGCAGGCAGGCGAGGATGGTGGTCAGGTCCGATTGCGGCTGGAAATGCGCGCCCAGCAGCCACCATCCCAGCACGCCAGCCACCAGGCTGGCATACAGGCCGCGCATGAACAGGCGCAGTCCGCCGGCGGCAATATTGTCCATCGACAGCATCGAGATGATGACCGCACTGGGCACCAGGTTGCCCTGCAGCGCTGCAATCCAGAAGCCGCCAAAGGCGGCGTCGATCACCAGGTTGCGTCGTTCGGCACGATACGGGATCGCCGCCCTGAGGGCCCACTGGCGCGCCAGATGCGGCCACAGGTAGCCATGCACGCCCAGCAACAGCCACAGCGGCCATGGCACGGGATGCTGCAGGAAGCCGGCGGCGACGCAGAAAAATCCCACGCCAAGGCCAATCACCCGCAGACGGTAGATGCGCTGCACGAAGCGCACGCCCTTGCCGGCCAGCGCCGCCTGGCTCGCCTCGCCGGAACGCGCGGGACCGCGGCGAATCAGGGCCAGCGGGCTGAGCACGTCCAGCAGCAAGGCCAGCAGGCGTGCGGCGGGCGGTCGCGGGGTGGGGCAATCGGGATTGGAGGGGGAGGACATGTTCATGTTTTTCTTTCGTCTGGTCCGCGGGTGATGTCAGCCGGGCCAGCGGTCGCCGGAGTTTCTGGTACGCACGATTACATGCAAGCGATGATTATCAGTCACGCAGCGTAACGCCATGTGGCGGCTGTTCGCAAGCCCGCTCTGCGCTTGCTTTGACCGGGATCTTGCGCACACGGGGAACCGTTTCCGCCGGGCATTGGTCAGTGTCAGGCCGGGCCGTTCACATCGCGTCTTTCAAGCAGGATGAGAACAGACTCTAGTGTCGCATGGCAAGGTGACGCGCCGATGTCGTCATCGCCGCCTGCTGCACCGACGGCCGGTCATGCATCCCCTTATAATGCCTGCTCCTCATTTCCGTCTCCATCATGTTCCGCTTCCCCCGTCTCGTGAAGTCTCCCCGGCTTGGTCTTTCTTCGTTGTGGCTGGCGCTGCTGGCCAGCAGCGCCGTCCCCCTCGTCCATGCACAGGGCTTGCCGCCTGCGGTGGTGGGGGCGCTGCGCGTGGCCCATATTCCGCAGCAGAATACCGGCGTCGTGGTGGTCGATGCCGACAACGGCAAGCGCATGCTGGCGGCCAACAATACCGGGCAGCCATTCAATCCGGCCTCCGTGATGAAGCTGGTGACCACGGATGCCGCGCTCGAAATCCTCGGGCCGACCTATACCTGGAAGACCCAGGCCTACATCGATGGCACGCTTGCCGGCGGCGTGCTCAATGGCGACCTGATCCTCAAGGGCGGGGGCGATCCCAAGCTGGTGCTGGAGAATTTCTGGCTGTTCCTGCGCCAGCTGCGCGCACGCGGCATCAAGGACATTCGCGGCAACCTGGTGCTGGATCGTACGTATTTTGCGGAGTCCAGCTATGACCCCTCGCAATTCGATGGCGATCCGCAAAAGCCTTACAACGCCGGCCCCGATGCCCTGCTGATGAATTACCGCACCCAGGCTTTCCGTTTTGAGCCGGATGCCGCCAGTGGCGTGGTCAGCGTGAGCATGGATCCACCGATGGCCGGCATCACCGTCACGCCCCCGCGCTTGTCGCAGGAGCCCTGCGGCGACTGGCAGGGCAAGCTGAAGATGAACAACGACCCCAACGCCGTCAGTTTCACCGGCAGCTACAGCGCCGACTGCGGGCCGCGTGTGTGGTATGTCCATCCGTATCGCATGAACAATGTGCAGTATGTAGGCGCGAGTTTTGTACAAATGTGGGCCGACCTCGGCGGCAGTTTTGCCGGCCGTGTGGTCAACGGTCAGGTCACGCCTTCGGCGCGGTTGATGGTGGAGGTGCAGTCGCCGCCGTTGCCGGAAGTCATCCGCGACATCAACAAGTACAGCAACAACGTGATGGCGCGCCAGGTGCTGCTCACGCTGGGGGCGGAGATGACCGGGCAGCCCGGTGATACCGTCAATGCCGCGCGCGCGGTGCGCGGCTGGCTCAATGACAAGGGCATCGATACCAATGGCCTGGCCATCGAGAACGGTGCCGGTCTTTCGCGCGTGGAGCGCGTCACGCCGGCGCTGCTGGCCAGCGTGCTGGTGCAGGCCTACCGTTCGCCGCTGATGCCGGAATTCGTGTCCTCGCTGCCGCTGGTCGGTTACGACGGCACCATGCGCCGTCGCCTGAAGACGCAGAGCGTGGCGGGGCAGGCGCACATCAAGACCGGCACGCTCAATGACGTGCGTTCGATTGCGGGCTATGTGCAGGCCGCCTCGGGCAAGACCTATGTGGTGGTGTTCCTGATCAATCACGCTGCTGCGCCCAATGGGCAGCAGGCGCAGGATGCCTTGTTGCAGTGGGTCTACGAAAACGGTTGAGATGAAGAACGGGCGGCTTCAATCGCAGCCGCCGCCTCCGCCATCACCCCCTCCGCCGCCGTCCCCGCCGCCGCAGTCTCCCCCGCTTCCTCCGTCAGAGCCACTGCCGGAGCTGCTGACGTCGCCGGCCCAGCCAGCGCCGTTGCTTGCAGGAACACCCGGTGAGCTATAGCGTGTCTTGCTGTAATAGGAGGGAGCGCGATAATGCACGGGCGGCTGCGGCCGGGGCATCACGCGGCGCATGATCATGCGCAGGAGCAGCAACAGTGCGGCAAGCGCCACCAGCCAGAACAGTATTTTCATGGCATCAAAGTAGCAAGGGTTTGTCCGAGAGTTCGTTGTGCAGCTCGTCGCGGCCCCCAGGGTCGCGCGGCAAGACCTTCGCCAGGATGGCGTGCAGGCTGGCGAGTGCCTGCAGTGTGCTGGCCTCGTATTGGCCGGCGGCATATCCGGCAGTCATCTGCTTGCACACCTGCTGCCATTGCTCCCGCGTGACGCGGGCGTTGATGCCGCGATCAGCCACGATCTCGACCTTGCGGTCGGCCAGGTTGAGATAGACCAGCACGCCGCAGTTTTCTTCGGTATCCCAGATGCGGTAATGCGAAAACAGCTCGTGCGCGCGCTGCCGCGCGCTTTCGCCGCGTCGCACTGCGCCCAGCGTGAGTGCGGCTTCGACGATCACGCGCACTTGCGCGCGATGCTGCCGCTCACCTTCGCCGATGCTGGCCTGGATCGCCTTGAGGGTGGAAGAGGGGAAGATGCGCCGTGCCGCCGCACGCGTCATGCGCAAGTGGCGCAACATGCGCGCAAACAGGGAAGGGGATGCGTTGTTGTGCGCCATGTCACCAGTCTCCCGAGGCACCGCCGCCATCGAATGTGCCGCCACCGCCGGAGAAGCCGCCACCGGATGATCCGCCAAATCCACCACCGAAGCCGCCGCCACCCGAACGCGAACCGCCCCGTCCGGAACTGGCCTGGCGCAAGGCCTCGTCGACCAGGCTGCCGATGATGACGCCGGCGGTCGTGCTGCCGCCGCGTCCCCAGTCATTGCTGTTGAGGGCATTGCGGCTGCTGCGGCGCGACTTCAGCAAGACCGTGAAGAACACCACCAGGAACAGCCCGATCACCATCAACGTGATCCATCCACCGCCATCATCAGTCTGCACCGCACGGGACGAACGCTTGGCCGGTGGCAGCTTTTCCTGTTCCAGCAAGTTGGTGATGGCCGTCACGCCTGCCGCCAGGCCGCCATAGAAATCGTTCTGGCGGAAATGCGGGGCGATCACGTCTTCCAGGATGCGTTTGGATTGCGCATCCGTGAGGCTGCCCTGTACCCCACGCCCTGCTTCGATGCGCAGGCGGCGCAGGGATTTGGGATTGTCCTTGGCGACGATCAGGATCACGCCGTCATCGACGCCCTTGCGGCCCAGCTTCCAGGCCTCGGCCACGCGGATGCTGTATTGCTCGATGGCTTCGGGCGCGGTGGAGGACATCAGCAACACGCCGATCTGGCTGCCGGTGCGCTGTTCGATCTCGGCCAGCACGCCTTCAAGGGCCTGGCGCTGCTGCGGCTGCAGCAGGTGGACCTGGTCGATCACGTGGGCCGACAGCGGCGGCACCGGCACCAGGCCGTCATCGGCACGGGCCGGGGCGGCCAGCGCGATCCACGCCAGCAGCCAGCAGGTCAGGAGCAGCTTGCGCATGGCCAATCGGGGCTCCCGTGCTTATTTGCCGAAGTTGACCGCGGGCGCGGTCGAAATGGCTTTTTCGTTTTCTACCGTGAACGAGGGTTTGACTTCATAGCTGAACAGCTTGGCCGTGATGTTGGTGGGGAAGCTGCGCGCCAGGATGTTGTAATCCTTCACAGCGGCAATATAGCGCTGGCGGGCTACGGTGATGCGGTTTTCGGTGCCTTCCAGTTGGGATTGCAGGTCACGGAAGCTGGTGTCGGCCTTCAACTGCGGGTAGTTCTCGGAGACCGCCATCAGGCGCGACAGCGCCGAAGACAGTTGCCCCTGCACTTCCTGGAATTTGGCGAAGGCCTTGGGATCGTTGAGCACTTCCGGGGTGATCTGGAAGCTGGTGGCCGCTGCGCGGGCGCGGGTGACGGCTTCCAGGGTGTCCTTCTCGTGGGAGGCATAGCCCTTGACGGTGTTGACCAGGTTCGGGATCAGGTCGGCGCGGCGCTGGTACTGGTTGACCACTTCGCCCCAGGCGGCCTTGGTGGCTTCATCCTTGGCCTGGAATTCGTTGTAGCCGCAGCCGGAGAGGGTGAGGGCGGTGATGGCAATGGCCAGCCAGGCGAAGAGTTTTTTCATGTTGTTTTCCTCGTAGCAAAAGTGAAGCAAAGGGAGCGCATAAGACCATGCAAACCTCCTGAAGTGCCCGATGTTCCGCGAAAAACCCTGAACATCAGTCAAAAATCGAGGACTGGGCAGGCCGGCGCGCTACAATAGCGCATCTTTCAGTTAAAGGCATCACCGTGACATTCATCGAGAAACTCAACGCTGCGTGGACCTCGCGCAATTCCCTGCTGTGCGTCGGCCTGGACCCCGACCTCAAGAAATTCCCCGCCGAGCTGCAGGGCAAGCCGGACGCGATCTTCGAATTCTGCCGCGCCATCATAGATGCCACCGCCGAAGCCGCCTGTGCCTTCAAGCCGCAGATCGCCTATTTCGCCGCGCTGGGCGCGGAAGAGCAGCTGGAGCGCATCTGCGCCTACCTGCGCAGCAACTACCCCGAGATCCCGCTGGTGCTCGATGCCAAGCGCGGCGACATTGGCGCCACCGCCGAGCAGTATGCCCGCGAAGCCTTCGAGCGCTATGACGCCGACGTCGTCACGGTCAGCCCCTACATGGGCTGGGACTCGGTCTCGCCCTATCTGGAATGGAAGGATCGCGGCGTGATCGTGCTGTGCCGCACCTCCAACGCCGGTGGTTCCGACCTGCAATTCCTGGAAGTCGATGGCAAGCCGCTGTACCAGCACGTGGCGCGCCTGGTGGCCGAGAAGTGGAATACCAATGGCCAGTGCGGCCTGGTGGTCGGTGCCACCTTCCCGCACGAACTGGCCCAGGTGCGCGCCATCATCGGCGACATGCCGCTGCTGGTGCCGGGCGTGGGTGCCCAGGGGGGCGACGTGCAAGCGACGGTCACCTCCGGCAAGACGGCCTCGGGTACGGGCATGATGATCAATTCTTCACGTGCCATCCTCTACGCCAAGCCGGAAGCCGGCGAAGATTTCGCCGCTGCGGCGCGCCGGGTGGCCATCCAGACGCGTGACGAGATCAACCGCTTCCGCTGAACCGCGCAAGCAGAGATGAAGAAAAAGGCGGCGACTCCATGGGAGCGCCGCCTTTTTCTTCATGTTCGCCGCTTCAATCTGCCAGAAGCTTCAGCAAGCCCTTGAGCGAATGTTCCACGGTCTGGGCCCGCACCTGCTGGCGGTCGCCCTTGAAGACCAGGCGTTCAGTATAGGTCTTGTCGCCCACGCGCCAGCCGAAGCAGACGGTGCCGACCGGCTTGCCCGGTACCGCACCGCCGGGGCCGGCAATGCCGGTGGTGGAGACGGCCACGTCCGAGCTGCTGTTGGCGACCGCCCCTTCGGCCATGGCGCCGGCGATTTCCTCGCTGACTGCGCCATGCTGGGCGATCAGGGCTTCGGAAATATCCAGCAATTCGTTCTTGGAGGCGTTCGAATAGGTAACGAAACCGCAATCGAACCATTCCGAAGATCCGGCGATTTCAGTGATGGCGTGGGCGATGCCGCCACCGGTACAGGATTCTGCAGTGGCCAGGAGCAGGCCTTTGGCTTTGAGGGTGTGGCCTACGCGGGTGGCCAGGTCCAGGGTGCTGTCCATGAGTGTCATCCTCGGCTGTGCCGCAGTCAGCGCCGGGTGGCGGGCGCGCTGCGGTCGGTTGATCAACGAAGTGCGTGGACTAGCATACTCCCATGTCAGGAAATGTTGTATCGGACAGGATCCGATTGTTCACTTCCCGTTACCAATAAGTGCGCCAGAACGCAAACACCAGCAGCGTATAGAAGGCCGCCACGATGTCATCCCACATCACGCCGAAACCGCCCTTGAAGCGGCGGTCGAACCAGGCGATCGGGGGTGGCTTGACCATGTCGAAGAAGCGGAACACCACAAAAGCCGCGAACTGCGTCTTCAGGCTGGCCGGCATCACCAGCACCAGCACCAGCCAGAAGGCGATGATCTCGTCCCACACCATGCTGCCGTCATCGGGCGAATTGAGCGCCTGCCCGGTGCGATGGCAGGCCCAGATGCCGATGATGAAGCCGGCCGCAATGATCACCAGCCAGTTGGCCGCCGTGAAGACGTGCGGCCAGCGTGTCGACAGCACCACGTAGGACAGCCACGCGAAGAGCGTTCCGGCCGTGCCCGGCATGATGGGCGAGAGGCCGCTGCCGAAGCCCTGGGCGATCCAGTGCGCCGGATGCGCCAGCATGAAGTGCGGGGTCGGCTTACGTTTGCGGGGAGAGGCCGAAGGCGGCGGCGGGAAGGGCGAAGAAGCTGGGTTCATGAACGGAAATGATCGAAGGAATCCGGTGTGTCCTGCAGCGGTTCACCAGCGGCATCCAGCAGCCGCAGACCGGCCTGCGCATCGATCTGGCCGATGCGGGTGACGGCGGTGCCGGCGGACTGGGCCGCCTTCAGGACCGCCTCGCGCTGGCGTGCCGGGGCAGTGAAGCAAAGTTCGTAATCGTCGCCACCGGACAGGGTAAAGCGGCGGCGCAGGTGCAGGTCGCGCTGCTGCAAGGCCGGGCCGGGCGGCAGGGCATCCACGTCCAGCGTAGCCCCCACATGGGAACGATCGAGGATGTGGCCGAGGTCGCCCGCCAGGCCATCGGAGATGTCGATGGCGGCATGGGCAATGCCGCGCAGGGCCAGTCCCAGCGCCACGCGCGGGGTAGGCGCATGCATGCGCGGGGCAGCCAGCTGCAGTGCTTCGCTGTTGATGTCGAATTCCTGGCGGTAGCCGGCCAGCGCCAGGCGGGCATCGCCCAGCGTGCCGGAGACCCAGATGTCATCGCCCGCACGGGCAGCATCGCGGCGCAGCGCCTGTAACGGTGGCACTTCACCGAAGACCGTGATGCTGATGGTCAGCGGCCCCTTGGTGGTGTCGCCGCCGATCAGCTCGCAGCCGTGGACATCGGCCAGTGCCAGCATGCCCTGCGAGAACGGTGCCAGCCAGTCGGCACGGGCTTCCGGCAAGGCCAGGGCCAGCGTGAAGGCGATCGGCTGCGCGCCCATGGCGGCCAGGTCGGAGAGATTGACGGCCAGGCACTTGTGGCCCAGCAGCAGGGGATCGGCATCCGGGAAGAAGTGGCGGCCCGCCACCAGCATGTCGCTGGAAATGGCCAACTGCATTCCCGGGGCCGGTGTCATCAGCGCGCAGTCGTCTCCCACGCCCAGCGCCGTGCGGCTGTCGGGGGCGGGTGGGCGGCTGAAATAGCGCGCGATGAGTTCGAATTCGGAAAGCATGGCGCGATTGTAACCAATCCGTCACGGCTTCAGGCGCACAATATCCCGGCGACCAGACATGTTGCGATGCAGCGCAAATTGCCCGGATACGGCGTCACGGCAGGGTGCGCGAGAGGCGGGTGAAGGGATAGGGGTTTTCCCCAATACCGGATAGTCAAGGGCGGTGTCAGCCTCTCGTACGGGAAATCAAGCTGCGCGCAACTGCGCACATCAGGCGACAACTGGTCGTCATCTGGCTCCGGAAAGGCCATGTTCGCGGTCATCACGGGTTTGGGGTGACAGGCCGCAAAGCCAGTCCGGAAAAGGCTTTGCGCGGAGCAGCATGAGCCTGGCGGCCTATGATTGAAGGCCGACCTCTGCTAGAATCGACCCCCTTCGCAAGTCAACTAGAGAATACAGAGTATGGATTCGATGATCAGTAAGAAAGAAGAAGTGCGTCAGCAACTTCGTCAGGCAGCGCTGGATTACCACGAGTTTCCGACCCCGGGCAAGATCGCGGTCACGCCCACCAAGCTGCTGACCAACCAGCGTGATCTCTCCCTCGCGTATTCTCCGGGCGTGGCGGCGGCCTGCGAAGAAATCGTCGCCGACCCGCTCAACGCCTTCCGCTACACCGCCCGTGGCAACCTGGTGGCCGTGATCACCAACGGTACCGCCGTGCTGGGCCTGGGCAACATCGGTGCGCTGGCGTCCAAGCCGGTCATGGAAGGCAAGGGCGTGCTGTTCAAGAAGTTCGCCGGCATCGACGTCTTCGACATCGAAATCAATGAAACCGACCCGGACAAGCTGATCGACGTCATCGCTGCCCTGGAGCCGACCTTCGGCGGCATCAACCTGGAAGACATCAAGGCACCGGAGTGCTTCTACATCGAGCGCAAGCTGCGCGAGAAGATGAAGATCCCGGTCTTCCACGATGACCAGCACGGTACCGCCATCATCGTCGGCGCCGCCATCCTGAACGGCCTGAAGGTCGTGGGCAAGGACATCAAGAACGTCAAGCTGGTGGTCTCCGGCGCGGGCGCGGCTGCGCTCGCCTGCCTGGACCTGATCGTCGACCTCGGCTTCCCGATCGAAAACATCTTCGTCACCGACCTGGCCGGCGTGGTCTACAAGGGCCGCAAGGAACTGATGGACCCGGACAAGGAACGTTTCGCCCGCGAAACCGACGCCCGCACCCTGGCCGAAGTGATCCCGGATGCCGACATCTTCCTGGGCCTGTCCGCCGCCGGCGTGTTGAAGCCCGAGATGGTCAAGCAGATGGCGGCCCGTCCGCTGGTGCTGGCGCTGGCCAACCCGACCCCGGAAATCCTGCCAGAAGAAGTGATGGCCGTGCGTGACGACGCCATCATCGCCACCGGCCGTTCGGATTATCCGAACCAGGTCAACAACGTGCTGTGCTTCCCCTACATCTTCCGCGGTGCGCTCGATTCGGGTGCCACCACCATCACCCGCGAGATGGAGATCGCCACCGTCCACGCCATCGCCGAACTGGCCCAGGCCGAGCAGTCCGATATCGTGGCCTCGACCTATGGCATCGCCAACCTGTCCTTCGGCCCGGAATACATCATTCCCAAGCCTTTCGACCCGCGCCTGATGATCAAGATCGCGCCGGCCGTGGCGCGTGCTGCCGAAAGCTCCGGCGTGGCGGCCCGTCCGATCCAGGACATGGATGCCTACATCGAGAAGCTGGAACAGTTCGTCTACCACAGCGGTACCTTCATGCGCCCGATCTTCCAGGTCGCCAAGAAGGCTGCCGAGGCCAAGAAGCGCATCGTCTACGCCGAAGGTGAAGAAGAGCGCGTGCTGCGTGCCGTCCAGGTGATCGTCGATGAAAACCTGGCCAAGCCCATCCTGGTGGGCCGTCCGGAAGTGCTGGAACAGCGCATCAAGAAGTTCGGCCTGCGCCTGCGTGCCGGCACCGACTTCGAGGTCATCAACCCCAACTTCGACAACCGCTACCGCGATTACTGGCAGAGCTTCCTGGAGATGTCGCGCCGCAAGGGTGTCACCGAGCAGTACGCCAAGCTGGAAATGCGCCGCCGCCATACCCTGATCGGCTCCATGGCCATCCACAAGGGCGATGCCGACGGCATGATCTGCGGCACCTACGGCACCACCCAGCTGCACCTGCACTACATCGACCAGGTGCTGGGCAAGCGTGAAGGCGTGAACGTTTATGCCGCGATGAATGCGGTGATCCTGCCCAATCGCCAGCTGGTGATGGTGGACACCCACGTCAACGAAAACCCCAACGCCCGCGAACTGGCCGAGATCACCATGCTGGCCGCCGAGGAAATGCGCCGTTTCGGCCTGCATCCGCGTGCTGCACTGCTGTCGCATTCGAACTTCGGTTCCAGCAACAGCGAATCGGCCCGCAAGATGCGCGAAGCCCTGGCCATCCTGCGCGAGATCGCGCCGGACCTGGAAGTCGATGGCGAAATGCACGGGGATACCGCGCTCGATTCCAAGCTGTTGAATGCGGTGATACCGGATTCGCCGTTGAAGGGTGACGCCAACCTGCTGGTCATGCCCAACATCGACGCCGCCAACATCGCCTACAACCTGCTCAAGACCGCATCGGGCAACGGTGTGGCGATTGGCCCGATCCTGCTGGGTTGCGCCAAGCCGGTGCATATCCTGACCCCGTCGGCAACGGTACGTCGCATCATCAACATGACGGCCTTGTGCGTCATGGATGCCTTGTCCGAACGCTGATCGCAGCCTCGGTCGGATCGCAAAATCGTAAAGACCGCAGGACCTTGAGAGCGGCGCATGTCGAAAGACATGCGCCGCTTTTCATTGCGCGCCTGGCTGGATTCCCGGACATGCCGCGCAGCAGCATTCCGGGAATCCGCACCGGCTTGGCGGGTTCTTTTTGATGGTTTTTAATAAAATCTATTGTAATCAATGGCTTGCGATCACCTTGCCCAGCTTTTCGTGCTGGCACGAAGCCTGCAATATGAACATCAAAACAAAAAAGCAAACACGGAGACAGACACCTGATGCGCTCTTGCATCGTCTTCACGCGCCTGGTCCCGCTGGCCTCTGCGTTATGCCTTGTTCCGGTTCAATCAAAGCAAGATGACCCGCCGCACGCCGCGTCCATCGGACGGGCCTGTGGCCATAACAGGAGATCTCCATGAGTGTCACCCCGCAAAGCAGCGCGCCCAGCACCGCCAGCACGCCCTTGAGCGCCACCGAATACCGCAAGCGCATCTTCGCCATCCTCGGCGCCTCCTCCGGCAACCTGGTGGAATGGTTCGACTTCTATGTCTATTCCTTCTGTGCGATCTACTTCGCGCCGGCCTTCTTCCCCAAGGGTGACGCCACCAGCCAGTTGCTGAACACGGCGGGCGTGTTTGCCGCCGGTTTCCTGATGCGTCCCATCGGCGGCTGGCTGTTCGGCCGCATCGCCGACAAGCACGGCCGCAAGACCTCCATGCTGATCTCGGTCCTGATGATGTGCGGCGGCTCGCTGGCCGTGGCCGTGCTGCCGACCTACGCCACCATCGGTGCCTGGGCACCGGCGCTGCTGTTGCTGGCGCGGCTGTTCCAGGGCCTGTCGGTGGGCGGTGAATACGGCACCTCGGCCACCTACATGAGCGAAGTGGCGCCCAATGGCCGCCGTGGCTTCTTCGCCTCCTTCCAGTACGTGACCCTGATCGGCGGGCAGTTGCTGGCCGTGCTGGTGCTGTTCGCCATGCAGCAGTGGCTGACCAAGGCCGAGCTGATGGCCTGGGGCTGGCGCATTCCCTTCGTGCTGGGCGCGGTCGGTGCGCTGGTGGCGATGTACCTGCGCAGCTCGCTGGCCGAGACCTCCTCGGCCGGTGCCCGCAAGAAGAAGGAGGCCGGTACCCTCAAGGGCTTGCTGCAGCACAAGCGCGCCTTCCTGAACGTGGTGGGCTTCACCGCCGGCGGCTCGCTGATGTTCTATACCTTCACAACCTACATGCAGAAGTACCTGGTCAACACCGCCGGCATGGACCCCAAGGTCGCCAACGGCGTCATGACCGGCGCGCTGTTCGTCTACATGATCCTGCAACCGATCTTCGGTGCCATCTCCGACAAGATCGGCCGCCGCAACTCCATGCTGTGCTTCGCCTTCTTCGGCATGGTCGGCACCTTCCCGATCCTGCACTTCCTCAAGGACGTCTCCAGCCCCGGCGTGGCCATGGCCCTGGCCATCCTGGCCCTGACCATCGTCAGCTTCTACACCTCCATCAGCGGCCTGATCAAGGCCGAGATGTTCCCGCCTGAAGTGCGCGCCCTGGGCGTGGGCCTGTCGTATGCGGTCGGTAACGCCATCTTCGGTGGTTCGGCTGAATTCGTGGCGCTGTCGCTGAAGTCGGCGGGCGTGGAATCGGCCTTCTACTGGTACGTGAGCGCACTGTGCCTGGTGGCGCTGATCATCAGCCTGCGCATGCCGGACCCGCAACGTGACGGCCACCTCAAGGGCGATGTCGCCATGAACCCGGACGATGAGCACGGCGAGGCCGATGCCGCTGCCGGCAAGCTGCACAAGCCGGCCTGATCGGTCCTGGCCCGCGCGCGGCTGCCTGCGGTGGCGCGCGGCGCGTTATCATGACGCCTCCAACGCGGCGCCCTGCGGGGCGCCGCGCTGCTTTTGACCCTATCCTTCATGCGCGCGCGACGAAACCTGCTGATCTTGACCCTGTTCCTGGCGGCCACCTTGCTGGTCTGCGGGCTGACCTATCGCATCGCGCTCGGGCGGGCCGAGAGCGATCAGCAGAACCAGGCGGCCGCGCAATTGCAGATCGCTGCGCTGGACCTGGAATCGATCCTGCAGAAATATGAAGCTTTGCCCTTTGCCCTGGGCTTCCAGTCCGATGTGCGGCAGGTCTTGCAGCATCCCGAGGATGCGCTGTCGGTGGATCGGCTCAATCGCGCGTTCAAGACCATCCAGCATCAGTCGCGTGCGGTCAATATCTTCATGCTCAACCGCCAGGGGGTGACGCTGGCTTCCAGCAACTGGGATGAAGAATTCAGTTACGTCGGCCGTGACTTCGGTTTTCGTCCTTACTTCCGCGAAGCCATCCTGGGCAGGGCGGGGCGCTTCTACGGCATCGGCAACATCTCCAGCGAGCCGGGCTATTTCATCGCCCAGCCCATCTATCGCCGCCAGGACCAGGCCGAGGGTGAGCTGCCCATCGGGGTGATGGTGGTCAAGGTGGACCTGGCCGAGTTCGAACATACCTGGCGCAGCAGCAGCGATCCGATCACGCTCACCGATGCCGGCGGCGTGGTGTTCCTCAGCAACCGGCCCGAATGGAAGTACCACAGTCTGCAAGCCCTGAGCGCGCCGGTGCAGCGTGAGCTGGAGGGCACCCATCAGTATGCGGACCTGCCCATCACGCCTGTCTCGACCTTGCCGCCGGCCTTGCAGCGCGGCTTCGGTACCCACGTGTCGCGGCCTGTAGGACGGCTGGGGTGGCAGCTGATGCTGTTTCCTTCGCAGGCGCGCATGCAGCGTTCGGCCATGCTCTCGGCGATGGCGGCCGCGCTCTTCATGGTGGCGCTGGCCATTTCCTTGCTGGCCTGGTACCAGCACCGGCGGCGCCTGCAGGAGCGGCTGGCCTCGCGCAACGCCTTGCGCCGCGCCGCCGAAGAACTGGAGCAGAAAATCGCCCAGCGCACCGGAGAGCTGACGGCCGCCAACCAGGCCATCGCCGCCAAGTACGCCAAGCTGCAGCAGACCGAGAGCCTGTTGCGCACCACCCAGGACGAACTGGTGCAGGCTGGCAAACTGGCCATGCTGGGCCAGATGGCCGCCGGGATGACGCATGAACTGAACCAGCCGCTGGCCGCCATCCGCGCCTTCGCCGACAACTCGGTGAAGTTTCTGGCACGCGGCCAGACCGCGCAGGTGGCCGAGAACCTGGAACACATCAGCCACGCCAGTGCCAGCATGGGCAAGATCATCGGCCAACTGAAGGGTTTTGCACGCAAGAGCGGGCAAGCCGTGGCGGCGGTCGACTTGCGCCACGCGGTGGAGGCATCGCTACGGCTGCTGGCCAGCGACTTCGAGAAACAGGAGGTCGAGACGCACATCGCCATGCCGCTGGCCGTGCATGTGACCGGCGACGCCGTGCGCACCGAGCAGGTCATCGTCAATCTCTTGCGCAATGCGCTCGATGCGGTGGAAGAAGCGCCCCGCAAGTGCGTCTGCGTGATCCTGGAGGTCGACGCAGAGCGCCAGCAGGCCGTGCTGCGGATCCGCGATTCCGGTGCCGGCATCGCTGATGAGGTAGTGCCGCACCTGTTCGAGCCTTTCTTCACGACCAAGTCGTCGAGCAAGGGGTTGGGACTGGGGCTGGCGATTTCCTCGTCCATCGTCCAGGCCATGAACGGCCAGTTGAGCGCACATAATCATGAACAGGGCGGCGCTGAATTCGTGGTGCGCCTGCCGCTGTTGAAGACGGAGAATGAATCTGATGGATAACCCCGCCGCTGCCCCCAGCGCCTTGCTGATCGAAGATGAACAGGCGGTGCGCCGCGCCACGGCCCAGGCCCTGGAGCTGGAAGGTTTTACGGTGACCGCCTGCGCCAGTGCCGAAGAGGCCCTGCCGCTGCTGACCCGGGATTTCCCCGGCGTGCTGGTGACCGACGTGCGCCTGCCGGGCTGGTCGGGTTTGCAGGTGCTGGCCCATGTCATGCACATCGATCCGGATTTGCCGGTGATCGTGGTCACCGGCCATGGCGATGTCAGCATGGCGGTAGAGGCCATGCGCGCCGGGGCCTATGACTTCGTGGAAAAACCGTTCGGCTCGGACAGCCTGTTGGAGATCGCCCTGCGGGCCCAGGAGAAGCGCAGCCTGGTGCTGGAGAACCGTCGCCTGCGCGAAGCCTGGGCACATGATCCCGAGCTGCCGCCGTTGGTGGGCCAGTCACCGGCCATCGAGCGGGTGCGCACGCTGATTCGTAGCCTGGGGCCGGCCGATGTGGATGTGCTCATCAATGGCCAGACCGGCAGCGGCAAGGAAGTGGTAGCGCGCCAGCTGCACGCCGCCAGTGGCCGCAAGGGGCCGTTCGTGGCATTGAACTGCGGGGCCTTGCCGGAGACCGTGTTCGAGAGCGAAATCTTCGGCCATGAAGCGGGGGCCTTTACCGGTGCCCAGAAGCGCCGCATCGGCAAGCTGGAATATGCCAACGGCGGCACGCTGTTCCTGGATGAAATCGAAAGCATGCCGCTGGCCCTGCAGGTCAAGCTGTTGCGCGTGCTGCAGGAACGTCGTCTGGAGCGGCTGGGAGGCAATGAATCGGTGGCCATCGACTGCCGGGTGGTAGCGGCCAGCAAGGCCGATCTGCTCAAGCTGTCGGCCGAGGGGCAATTTCGCGAAGACCTGTATTACCGTATCGGTGTGGTTTCCATCGACCTGCCGGCGCTGAACCAGCGCAGCAGTGACATCCCGGTCCTGCTGGCGCATTTCTGCCAGGCCGCAGCGGTGCGCTACCGGCGCGAGGTGCCGCCGTGGACGGCGGCGCAGATGCAGCAGTGGCAGCAGCGCGACTGGCCGGGGAATGTGCGCGAGCTGCGCAATTTCGCCGACCGCTGGGTGTTGGGTGTGGAGCAGATTGCTACCGCTGGTGTACTGCCATCGCCGACGCTATCGTTGCCGGAGCAGGTGGAGCAGTTCGAGGCCGGGCTGATCGCCGCCGCGCTCAAGGACAGCGAGGGCAGCGTGGCGCAGGCGGCCGAGCGGCTGGGCATTCCGAAGAAGACGCTCTACGACAAGATCCGCAAATATCAATTGGCCGGGTCTTGATCGTCCTGTGAGCAGGTAGAAAAAAACGTCGCTGCGGTGAGGATCCGCAGCGGCGTTGTGCTGTTCAGCAGAGCTTGCGACGCAAGCATTGCGAGCAGCGTCCTGCTCAGTCCTTCTGGTATTGCGGCGAACGCGGGCCATACAGCAGTCCGTTGTTGCCACCGGCACGCAGCAGGCGGTTGCTGGTCACGCTGGCCATCTTGTAGCTGGCGTCGGTGGTGGTGCTGATGATCTGGTTGACCACGGCCGAGAGCAGTACACCCAGCAGACCATTGTTCTGGTTCTGACGACCTTCCGCACTGGAGGCGCTGGCCGAACCCTGCCACAGGGTCTTGCCGGAACGCAGGTCGACCAGCTTGGCGTCAGCCGACACCACCGTATCGCTCTGCACCACCTTGTAGGAGGTGCCGTAGTCGGTGATGTTGATGTAGAGCCCGGCGTCGGCGCCGAAGATCTCACGCAGCTTCTTGACCGGCACCTCGTGAATGTCGGCCGCGTTGGCCAGGCCGTTCTGCTTGAAGGTCTCGCTGGCCAGCGACACCGGGATCACGTAGTAGCCCGATTCGGCCAGCGGCTGGGTGGCCTGCGCCAGCATGCCGTAGGGGGCGATGACTTCGGAAGAACTGTTCATCGGCGGCAATACCAGGATCGAGGCCGGACGTGCCGCCTTGAACTCGGCATAGTCATACGGCTTTTGCTTGGTGGCGCAACCCGAAGCCAGCAATGCCAGCAGAACGGCGCCAAGCGCCTTGAATTTGTTCAGCATCATTTGCTCAATCCCTTCTTGTAGTTGCGCATCAGGAAGTCCATGTAAGGCGCCGATTCCGGGAACAGCGTCTTCTCGGTCTGCAGCTCCTGGATCAGCTGGTCTTCCTTGCCGATGGAGGCGTACAGCATGCCCAGGTGGGCGTGGTAGCCGGGGGGCACGGCGTCGTTGTTGGCGCGCATCTTCTGCAGGTTCTCTTCAAGCGCGGCGATTTCGGCGGCATTGCCGTTGCCTTCGGTCTTGAAGTGTTCGTACAGCTGGTCCTGGTAATTGCCCCAGCCATAGAGGGATTTCTGCTGGTGATTGGCGCAGCCGGAGAGGGCCAGCGCCAGGCCGAGGGCGAACCCGGCAGCGAGTTTCTTGTTCATCATGGTCGGTCTCTTGCGTTCGTGGGAGGGGCTCAGGGCTTCCATGCGCCGGAATCGATACCGGTCACCAGGTTCTGCACCGCTTCGCGGATGGCCAGGTCAAGCACCTTGCCATTGAGCGTGGAGTCGTAGCTGGCGGTGCCGCCGAAACCGACGATCTCGCGGTTGTCCAGGCTGTATTCGCCTGCGCCTTGCGCCGAGTACACCACCTGCGAGGTGTTCACGTCCACGATGTTCAGGGCGACCTTGGCATAGGCCACCTGCGACTTGCCACGGCCAAGGATGCCGAACAGCTGGCGGTCGCCGGTTTCCTTGCGGCCGAACTCGGTGACGTCACCGGTGACCACATAGTTGGCACCCTTGAGGGTTTGCGTCTGTTTGTTCAGCTTGGCTTCCTGCGCCAGCTCGCCCATGTTGTCACGGTCCATCACGGAGAAGCGGTTGCTCTGCTGCAGATGGGTGATCAGGATGGTCTTGGCCTGGCCGCCCAGACGGTCCACGCCATCCGAGAAGATGCCGCGCAGATAGCTGGAACGGTTGTCGAACTTGCCGACGGCGATCGGGCTGCGCGCTCCCTGGTAGGCCTGTTGCGCGCTGGCCACCTGGGCCACCGGCAGACTGCGTGAATTCTCCGTGGCGCAACCCCCCAGCGCCGTCACCATGGCAACTGCCGCCACGGTCGTGACATACCTGCTAAACATAGTCTTTTCCCCGAATTGTTGATGTCGACAAGGGCAGCCCGACTGCCCTTCGATTCATGTTGATGCGCTCGAAAGTGTCGCACCTTGCGTGCTGGCAAGTTTCGAGGCGGCAATTTTATCAGCAGACAAGAGGAAAAGATGTAGAAAAATCGCTATTTCTTGATGAAATTTAACGGAAAAGCAGATCCCTTATCATCCTGATCACGGTCCGTGCGGGCCCGCATGATGGCGGGTGATATCATCCGCCTCACGCGGACGCCTGGCGTCCATCTTCATCAAGA
This sequence comes from Herbaspirillum huttiense, assembly GCF_004367745.1. GTDB lineage: Bacteria > Pseudomonadota > Gammaproteobacteria > Burkholderiales > Burkholderiaceae_D > Herbaspirillum > Herbaspirillum huttiense. The sequence goes on along the minus strand of NZ_CP037993.1, from coordinate 3,879,742 downwards.
ATCAAGGCTATTCCCTACATGCGCGACATCATCAATGGCTTCCTGCGTTTCCAGCAGGATGTCTTCCCTTCCCGCAAAGAACTGTTCAAGAGCCTGGCCAACGGCCAGACGCCCACCACCCTGTTCATTTCCTGTTCCGACAGTCGCATGGTGCCCGAGCTGGTGACCCAGCGCGAACCGGGCGACCTGTTCGTCATCCGCAATGCCGGCAACATCGTGCCGTCCTTCGGTCCGGAGCCGGGCGGCGTGAGCGCCACGGTGGAATACGCGGTGGCCCAGCTGAAGGTGTCGGACATCGTCATCTGCGGCCACTCCGATTGCGGTGCCATGACGGCCGTGGCGACCTGCGCCTGCCTGGACCACATGCCGGCCGTGCGCAACTGGCTGCATCACACCGATGCCGCCCGGATGATCAACGAGTCGCGCCACCACGAAACCGAAAAGGACCGCATCGACGGCATGGTGCGCGAGAACGTGATTGCGCAACTGAACAACATCCGCACCCATCCCTCGGTGGCCGTGGCGCTGGCACAGGGCCGGCTGGGGCTGCATGGCTGGGTCTACGACATCGAGAGCGGGTCCATCCTGGCGCACGATACGGCGACCAATACCTTCGTGCCGCTGGCCCAGCATCCGGCAGCCAGCAGCAACGACTGACCTGCCTTGAGAAAGGCGCTGGTCAGAGGTTGAGCATCTTCATGCTGGCCTCGGTATAGCGCTCCCCGGCGGCTGCCCCGCGCGGGAAGACGGCCTCCAGCGCCATCAGGTCCTGCGCAGAAAGCTTCACCGAGAACGCGCCCGCGTTCTCTTCCAGATAGCGTCGGCGTTTGGTGCCGGGGATCGGCACGATGTGCGGGTCCTGGGCCATCACCCAGGCCAGGGCCAGCTGGCTCGGCGTACAGCCATGCTGGGCTGCCATTTCCTTCACTTGCTCCACCAGCCGCAGGTTGCGGGCGAAATTCTCGCCCTGGAAGCGCGGATTGGTGCGGCGGAAATCATCCTCGGCCAGATCCTCGAAGCGTTGCAGCGCGCCCGTCAGGAAGCCCCGTCCCAGCGGGCTGTAGGCCACGAAGCCGATGCCCAGTGCGCGGCAGGTGGCCAGCACCTCGGTTTCCGGATCGCGCGTCCACAAGGAATATTCGCTTTGCAGCGCCGTCACCGGATGCACCCGGTGCGCCCGCTCCAGCGTGGCCGACGAGGCTTCGGACAAGCCGATGTAGCGGATCTTGCCGGCCTGCACCAGGTCGGCCAGCACGCCCATGGTGGCCTCGATGGGGGTGTTCGGATCCATGCGGTGCTGGTAGTAGAGATCGATGGTTTCGATGCCCAGGCGCTTGAGGCTGCCTTCCACCGCCTGGCGGATATAGGCCGGACTGCCGTCGACGCCGCGCGCGGAGGGATTGGCCGGATCGCGCCGGATGCCGAATTTGGTGGCGATGAAGAACTTGTCGCGGCGGCCCTGGAGGGCGCGGCCGATCAGTTCTTCATTGGTGTAGGGGCCGTACATGTCGGCCGTGTCGAGCAGGTTGATGCCCAGCTCCAGGGCGCGGTCGATGGTGGCCAGCGATTCGGCGTCGTCGCGTTGCGCATAGAAATCGCTCATGCCCATGCAGCCCAGGCCGATGGCCGAGACCAGCGGGCCGTTGCTGCCCAGGCGGCGGGTGCCGACGTGCGAATCCGGTTGCAGGTGAGAGGTGAGGGGTTCGGTCATGGTGCCATCCTTTCGGGGTGAGGAGCGTCGGCCTTGCTGCTGGGGAGTGCGCGGGCAGGTTCAGCACGGGCGTCTTGCTCCAGTTCGTCGTACAGGACCAGCTTGCGCTGCAGGACGGCCAGGTTCTCCTGCAGCTCGGCCAGGGTGTGTTGGACGCAAAGCGTATGCGCCTGCAGCATGGCTTTGCGTTCTCTGACGCTTTCCAGGGTATTGCCCTCGCGGCGTAGCTCGGCGTAGCGCAGCATGGCGCGCACCGGCAGACCTGTCGCCTTGAGCTTCTTCAGGAAATCGATCCAGTTCAGGTCTTCCTGGGTGTAGCGACGATGGCGGTTGTCGCGCCGTTCCACCGGATCGAGCAGGCCGATGCGTTCGTAGTAACGCAGGGTATGCACCGACAGGCCGGTGGCGTCGGCCGCTTGGGCAATGGTCAGGGAAGTCGTCATGGCAGCCAGTCTAGAAGTTGGAGTGCGCTCCAAGTCAAGCGCTGCCTGCCATTATCGGCATTCAGGTCGGAGTGCGCTGGTGGCGGCGAGTTCACGGCCGCGCTTGCTGTGGGCGAGCGCCTTGGCAGCCAGTACAATGCGCGCTGCCTTCCTTTCTGTTTCGGAGAATTCCCGCATGCATATCGACGCCGCCACCCAACTCCTGCTCGACGCCCGCCACAGAGGCCTGGCCCTGGACTGGCGTCGCCTGGCCGTCGGCGATGCCGAGATCGCCTACGCCGTGCAGGACGCTCAACTGCAGCGCCTGGGGCCGATCGGGGGCTGGAAGGTCGGTAGCAAGGGGGATGGCAGCCTGCCAGCTTGTGCGCCGCTGCCGGCCTCCGGCGTACTGGCCTCGGGGGCGCCATTGCGCGGGCCGCAATGGCGCATGCGCGGTCTGGAAGTGGAGTTGGCCTTGCGGGTCGGGCGTGATTACCATCCCGGCGATCAAGTGCCGGATGAGGCCGAGTTGCGCATGGTCTTTGACGCCATCCTGCCGGCCATTGAAGTGGTGGAGACGCGTCTCGGTCATCCGCCCTGTACCAACCCCTGGGCCGGGATGGCCGACCTGCAAAGCCACGGCGCCCTGATCATCGGTGCCGCCCAGCCGCTGCCGGCCACGCTTTCGTTGCGCCAGATCGCGGCCAGCCTGCACATCGATGGCCACGAGATCACCCGCACCACCGGCGGCAACCCGGCTGACCTGTGGCCCATGCTGGGCTGGCTGGCACTGCATTGCGCGCGCCGTGGCCAGCCCTGGTGCCAGGGGCAGGTCATCACGACCGGCTCCTGCACCGGGCTGCAGCTTGCACGCGCAGGGCGGCAGATCGAGGGTGCGCTGGCGGGGATCGGTGCAGTTTCGTTCAGCTTTGCCAACTGAACAGCAGCAACTTTTTACGTCATGAGCTGGCCGATCAGGCGGCCCACTTCTGCATGCACCGCATCACGCCGGGCATCGGTGGCCGCATTTTCGGTGAGATAGACCGCAAACAGCAGCGGTGCGCCTTTCTCTGTCCACACCACGCCCACATCGTTGGCCGTGCCCAGCCGTCCCGTCCCGGTCTTGTCGCCGACCTTCCAGCCCTTGGGCAGGCCGGCGCGCACGCGCTTGTCGCCAGTCTGGTTGGCCACCAGCCATTGCGCAAGCTGCTGGCGCGAGGCCGGCGTCAGCGCATTGCCCAGCACCAGCTGGCGCAGGTCGGCAGTCATCGCGGCCGGAGTGGTGGTGTCGCGCGGGTCGCCGGGAACGGCTTCGTTGAGCGTGGGCTCATTGCGATCCAGCCGGGTCAGTTCATCGCCCAGCGACCGCACAAAGCGCGTCATGCCGGCGGGACCGTCCATGCTCTCCAGCATGAGATTGGCGGCGGTGTTGTCCGAAAGAGTGATGGCGGCCTCGCACAGCTGTGCCAGCGACAGGCCATCCCCGCCGGTGTGCTTGCCGGTGGTGGGCGAGTAGGGCACCAGGTCCTGCTGGCGATAGACGATACGGCGCGCCAGCTGCTCCTTGCCCTCGTCCACGCGACGCAGCACGGCGGCCGCCGCGAGGAACTTGAAGGTACTGCACATGGGGAAGCGCTCATCGGCACGATAGCCCCAGTGACGGCCGCCGGCGGTATCGACCAGCGACACGCCCAGACGCCCGCCGATATCGGCTTCCAGCCGCGACAGCGTGGCGGTCAGTGCGGATGAGTCCACAGTTTTACTTGCGCCTTGCAGGCTGGCCGCCCAGCTGCGGCTGATCAGGCCGGCACCGGCCAGCGCGGCGACGGACAGAAAATGACGTCGTCCAGACATGGATACTCCTCGATGAATGATGGCAACAGGGCTGCATCATAGGCAGTAGTCGCGGTGCTCACAATTCACGATAATTGGACGCAAGCCCAAGAAAAACTGATGCCTGGAGTGTTCATGTACCTGCCCCTCAATGCCCTGCGTGCCTTCGAAGTCTCGGCCCGCCATCTCTCCTTCACGCGCGCCGCCGAGGAATTGAGCGTGACCCAGACCGCCGTGAGCATGCAGGTCAAGAACCTGGAGCAGCGGCTGGGCGTGACCCTGTTCCGTCGCCTGCCACGCGGCCTGGCCCTCACCGACGAAGGGCTGGCACTGCTGCCGGTGGTGGCGCAATCCTTCGGGCGCATCGCCGATGTGCTGGCCCAGTTCGAAGATGGCCGGCGCCGCGAGGTGCTCACCGTCGGGGTGGTCGGAACGTTCGCCGTGGGTTGGCTCATGCCGCGCCTGCGCGAATTCCAGCAGCAGCATCCCTTCGTCGACCTGCGCCTGCTCACCAACAACAACCGTGTCGACCTGGCCGGTGAGGGGCTCGATTATGCGATTCGTTTTGGCGATGGTGCATGGCATGGCACCGAGGCTGAACGTCTGTTCGAAGCGCCACTGGCACCCATGTGCGCACCGGAGATTGCCGCCCGCTTGCGCACGCCCTCCGACCTGGCGGCCGAGACGCTGCTGCGGTCCTATCGCAGTGACGAGTGGCACCGCTGGTTTGCGGCCGCCGCTGCGCCTTGCCCGCCCTTGCGCGGCTTCGTATTCGACTCCTCGCTGGCGCTGGCTGAAGCGGCTGCGCAGGAGGCCGGCGTGGCGCTGTTGCCGGTGATGATGTTCGAGCGCGAATTGCGGCAGGGGCGGCTGGTCTGCCCCTTCGAACAGCGCATCGTGCTCGGTGCCTACTGGCTCACGCGCTTGAAGTCACGCCCGCAAACCGCTGCCATGGCGGCTTTCCGGACATGGCTGAAGGTGCAGGCAGACTGCGTGTAGGGGATGCTGAAGTGATGATTACGCGCAACAACCACAGCCATGTCAGAGAAATCCTGATAGACGCGCGGCCTGCATGCACCTAGAATAAATGATATAAACAATTTATACGGTTCGTGCCGGCCGTATGAGTCGACACCATGGACAGACCGGCACTGGCAGAAAACCTTCGGGAGCCTGCCATCAGTCAATAGTGAAAGGGGGTAAGTCATGCACTACTTCGCACAACTCTATCGCAAGCTGGTTGATTTTCTCAATGACTCCAGTGAACTCGACACCGGTTCGCACCGCGGTGCGCCGCATTGCTGCAGCCTGTATTCGGGCTTGTCGAGCATGTCGCAGGAAGAGCAGCGTCACTGACATCATGAGTCATTGACTCGTCACGCCTGCCTCACCTGCAGACCCGGGCCGCGCCAGCGCCCCGGGTTTTTCTTTATCTGCACGGACAACACTGCACGTTTTGGAGATTGCATCGTTTCTCTAACGAGTGTCATCAGGACTTTCCCGCTAATCAAGGCGCTGAAGATGTAATAGAGTCGGGAAACAAGCCGCGGCGACGTCGCGGCGGAGCAACTTCACTCAGGCTCAGATGACACAACTCAAAAAAATCAGCGTCAACGACTTGGCCGTGGGCATGTATTTTTCCGGTTTCGATGGCCCCTGGATCGACAACCCGTTCTGGCGCAGCAAGTTCCTGATCGAGCAGGCCGCAGACGTCAGCCGCGCCCGCAGCGCCGGCTTCGAGTTCTGCTGGATCGACGTCTCGCTGGGCCGGGATGTCATTCCGGGTAGCGCCATCGAAGCAATGGACGTGGCCGCAGAACCGCGTGTGGAGCTGGTGCCGCTCACGCCAGAGGACGAGTATCGCAACGAACTGAGCGAAGCCCTGCGGCTCTACGAGAGCGCCAAGGTATCGACGCAGCAGATGTTCCGGCAGGCGCGCCTGGGCAAGACCCTGGATGTCGCGCAATGCCAGGACCTGGTGGAAGAAATCGCCGCCTCGGTCACGCGCAATTCGAATGCCCTGCTCAGCATCATCCGCTTGAAGCGTGCTGACGAATACACCTACCTGCATTCCATTGCCGTCTGCACCATGATGGTGGCACTGGCACGCACCCTGGGCATGGACAATACGGCCTGCAAGGAAGCCGGACTGGCCGGCTACCTGCACGACGTGGGCAAGGCCTTCATTCCGCTCGACGTGCTCAACAAGCCCGGCAAGCTGACCGATCAGGAATTCCGCATCATCCAGCGCCATACCACGCTGGGCTATGAATACCTGAGCGGCTTCGCGGGTGTGCCGGATTATGTGCTCGACGTCTGCCTGCATCATCACGAAAAGATCGATGGCACCGGCTATCCGGGGCGTCAGCAGGGCAACCAGATCGATCTGTATTCGCGCATGGCGGCGGTGTGTGACGTCTATGACGCCATCACCTCCGACCGCACCTACAAATCCGCCTGGGATCCGGCCGAATCGCTGGCTCGCATGGCCAGCTGGAGCGGCCACTTTGATCGCCCCATCTTCCTGACCTTCGTCAAGACGCTGGGGATCTATCCCATCGGATCCATCGTCAAGCTGCGTTCAGGCCGCACAGCACTGGTGATTCGCCAGAATCACAAGGACCTGACCAAGCCGGTGGTCAAGGCGTTTACGACGGCGCTCTCGATCGAATCGCTGGAGAGCGAGATCATCGATCTGTCCTCGCCGGACCAGGATGATGTGATCAGCGAACGCAGCGGCCAGGACTGGATCCGCAGCAATGGACTGGTGCTGGATTCGCTCAAGGCACTGGTGGAAGGAAACGAGCGACCGGGTGAGCCGGGGCATCAGGGGCAATAGTTGTTTGAGGGCGAAACCCCGTTGCGCGCCTGCGCACCGGGGTTTTTTATTGCAGGCAGTACTTGCATTCAGCGGGTGCCGAGGATGTGCGCGATGCGTTCCTCATTGGCCGGATGGCTGGACAGGTAACGTGCTGCCGGACTGTCCTTGCTCTTGCCCATGTCTTCCAGTTTCTCGAACACCAGCGCCAGTTTCTGGCGCGGCAGGCCATTGGCCTTGAACATGGCGATGGCGTAATCATCGGCCTCGCGTTCGATATCGCGCGAATACTTCAGATCCAGCAAGACCGTCGGGATGTTGGCCAGGACCGCCGAGACATCGCCGAACAGCAAGGTGGCCGTGGCCGCGATGGCCGAACTCTGGATCAGCCGCCGCATCAGGTGGCGCCGGTGCACATGCCCCAGTTCATGGGCCAGCACACCCATGAGGGCGTCATCATCATCAAGCAGCTGCACGATCTCATCGGTGACCACGATCTGGCCCGAGGGCAGGGCGAAGGCGTTGGGACCGATGCGGCTCTTGCGGAACACGATCTGGTAGTCGGGCGCATCCGCCATCGGCGCGGTCAGGGCACGAAAGCGCGACGTGATGCCCTTGGCCCGCTGGGCGTCGAGCTGGCTGGGGGCCAATACGTGCTGGTCGAGGAAGTCCAGCGTACCTTGACCGACCTGGCGATCCACCGCCACCGGCAGGATGGCCGTGATGCCCTGCGCGGCCAGCGGCAGCAGGTACAGGTAGCTCAGTACCACCACCGCGACCAGCGCCGCGCATGCCGCCAGCGCATGCCGCCAGCTTTGCTGCAAGCGGACCACCAGTGAATCCCGGTGGCCGGTTTCATGCAGCAAGGCGCTGAAGGCCGCCCCATCGATGATTTCCAGATAGGCACCGTCAGGGAAGCTGACCTTGCGCGCTGCCCGGTTCAGGCGCTCGGAGACGCGCAATTGGGCGATCGGACAGTCCCGCTCCACCTCGCCGCGCACCTGGGCCATGCCATCGCTGACGTCCAGCGTCACCTGGTAACGCTTTGACGTCTTGCCATCGTAGTAGGAAGCGGAGACCGTCATGGCTTACATCGACAGATCGAAGTCGAGCAGGTCGCCCAGGCCTTCACCGGTGGCCGAGCCGGGCGACTCGCTGGAAGCGATGAAGTCATCCAGGCTGCCCGCCGGCAGCAGCGTCACCGACTCGATGCGGTAGCGCATCATGCGGATTTGCGCGAAGGGGGTGAACAGCCCCAGCGTGAACGCGATGCCGAGCACGTTGGTGAGCAGGATGATGGCGGTGCGGCCCCAGCGCATGCGGCTTTCGAAGCGATGCTCGCCCAGGCGCGTGTTGTTCCACACCAGGTTTTGCAGCAGCGTGATCCACAGCGGAATGATCAGGAAAGACCAGGCATACAGGGCGAACAACATCAGCCCGAACGCGGCGATCGAGCCCGCACCCGACTGCACCGACTGGAACAGTGCCACGCCGCCAAAGCCGACCACGATGAGCACCGAGCCGGCGATCCAGCCGCCGATGCCGGCCGCGAAGGCCAGATAGAACGCGCCGACCGAACCGTGGAAGGAAAAGTGGGTGGCACCGAAGCGCGCTTCATTGTGCTGGAAGCGCTTGAAGCGCTGCGCCGCCATCGGCATCAACAGGCCCAGGCTGAAACCCGACATCATGGGCCACAGCAGGAAGTTCTTGAATGCGCCGCCGAAGCTGCCGCGAAAACCGAAGCGGATGCCGCGATAGCTGGTGTTGTAGAGCTTGAACTGCAGACTGCGCCAGATCAGCCAGGGACTGGCCAGCATCAAGGCCAGCGCGGCAATCAGGCCAAGCAGGAGGTTGATGTAGCCGGCGATCTGGTACACCACGATCAGCACGACGGCCAGGATGCGTCCCTTGAGGATGGCGACGGGGTTCCCGTGATAGTCGAAGCTGGCGCCGGCCACCGAGGTGTTGTCGTAGAAGTAGCGCAGCCGACGCACTTTGGCCCAGGCCGAATAGATGCCCAGCGTGACGATCGACAGCAGCAGGTTGACGATCCAGATCCGGAAATATTCGGAGCCGCGTCCGCTGAAGGTAAAGGCCTGCGGTGCACTGTGGTCGGCCGAGTCACGCAGGGCGGTCGCGAAATTGCCGGGCGCCGCCGGAACGGAAGGCGAGGGAAGGGAAGATTCAGGCAAGTCAGGATGATCGTTCATGGAAGCTCTTGTATTGGTCGTTGTATGGAAGAGGTCTGCCGATGGGGTCGGGCAAGAATCCATTGCTCGCAAGTAAAAGTCAAGTTGTCGCTGATCACCACGCTGCTTGTATGGATGTTGTAGGGACCGGCCTCGCATTTGTTCGAGCTTCACTGGTCTGACCTTCTGCAGAAATGCACTGTTTGTGCGAACATTGCTGCCCGAACGCGGTCAAGGCAAGGGCATGGATGAGCTGGAAACAGCACGGCCATGCCGCACCGATTGACCGTGTGGTTCATCTTCGCGCCAAACAAAAGTTTCCTGAACGCCGCCCGGTCTCCACGCCGGGCGGCGTTTGCCAACCAAAGGAGCCTCCATCCATGTCCACGTCCTGGAACACCGCCGCCATCGCCGAGAAGCTCGGCATCCCCGCCACCGACCTCGGCATCGAGACCATCGCCCACAGCGCCGATGGCATCGATTACGAAAGCGTCCTGCTCTACAACAAGGCACAGCCGCCGGTGTCGGGCGTGCTGACCGTCCCCAACTATTTCGGCCTGCGCCAGCAGGCGCTGGAAATCGCCGCCACTACCATCGGCGCCGGCCATGCCATCCTGGTGGCCGACGTGTTCGGCAAGAGCCTGCGTCCGACCAATCCGGACGAAGCTCTGGCCGCCATCCTCCCGCTGAAGAAGGATCGCGCCGAACTGCGCAAGCGCATGCACGGCGTGCTGAAGGTCTTGCGCGAGCAGACCTTCGTCAAGCTCGATGCCGGCAAGCTGGGCGCCAGCGGTTTCTGCTTCGGCGGCACCGCTGCGCTGGAACTGGCGCGTGATGGTGCGGACGTGCGCGGCACGGTGTCGCTGCACGGTGCGCTCGATACCCCGGCCCCGAGCGAGAGCAAGGTCAAGGGTGCGGTCCTGGTGCTGCACGGCGTGCAGGATCCCTCGGTGCCACGCGATCAGGTCAATGGCTTCATCGACGAGATGAGCGCCCTCAAGGTTGACTGGCAACTGGTCAACTATGGCCAGGCCGGCCACTCCTTCACCGATCCGGATGCCAACCACCCCGGCTTCTTCTACCACCGCCAGACGGCAGAACGCGCCGCGGTCGCATTGCAGGCCTTCTTCGGCGAAGTGCTGGCCTGAAGTCCTGAAGTCCTGAAGTCTTGAAGCAAGGCAGGGCCGACGCCCTGCCGAACTGATTCATCCACCTGAGCAGCGGTGCCCGTAGCCGCTGCTCAGGCAGTCTCACCATAACAACAAGAGAGTGCGTCCGTCCGGCGCGCAGGGGAGCGTTCATCCTTGCCGCGCCGCTCGCGCCAGCATCCTGCATTGCCCTCGTCAAATCCCACGTCCAAAGGATACTCATGTCACAAGATAAAGAGCCCAGGCGGCGCTTCCTGCGCCAGGTGTTGGCCATCGTCCCAGCCGCGACCACGCTAGGCGGCGCCACCACCGTAGCAGTCAGCCAGCCGGCAATGGCCGACAGCAGCGAGCCGGGCAAGCCCCGCGCCTACACGCCGACCTACTTCACTGCGCCCGAATGGGCCTTCCTCAACGCCGCCGTCGATCACCTCATCCCTTCCGACCAGTACGGTGCCGGTGCGCTCGAAACCGGCGTGCCCGAGTTCATCGACCGCCAGATGGAAACCCCCTACGGCGCCGGCAAGCTGTGGTACATGCAAGGCCCCTTCCATCCGGACAGCGTGCCCGAACTGGGCTACCAGCTCTCGCTGGTGCCGCGCGACATCTACCGCCAGGGCATCGCTGCCTGCAATGACTGGTGCAGCAAGAACCACGGCAAGGTCTTCGCCGAACTCGACAAGGCCAAGCAGCTGGACGTGCTCAAGATGATGGAAGGCGGCAAGATCACGTTCGACACCGTTCCCGCCAAGACCTTCTTCAGCTTCATGCTGGGCAATACCAAGGAGGGCTATTTCGCCGATCCGATGTACGGCGGCAACCAGAAGATGGGCGGCTGGAAGATGGTCGGCTTCCCCGGTGCGCGCGCCGATTACGCTGACTGGGTTGATCAATACAACGTCAAATATCCATACGGCCCCGTGTCGATTCTGGGAGAGAAGGGCTGATCATGGCTATCAAAAAAGACAAAGTGGATGTAGTGATGGTGGGCCTGGGCTGGACCGGTTCCATCATGGGCATGGAGCTCACCGAAGCCGGCCTGAACGTGCTGGCGCTGGAACGCGGCGACATGCGTGACACCAACACCGACACACCTTATCCGAAGGCAGTCGATGAACTGAAATACTCCGTGCGCGGCGCGCTGTTCCAGGACCTCTCGCGCGAGACCGTGACGATTCGTCATACGCTCTCCGATGTGGCCGTGCCCTACCGCCAGCATGGTTCCTTCCTGCTGGGCGATGGCGTGGGCGGTGCCGGTTTTCACTGGAACGGCATGATGTACCGCAACCTGCCCGAAGAGCTGGAAATGCGCACGCACCACGAGCAGAAATACGGCAAGAAATTCATCCCCGAGGACATGACCATCCAGGACCATGGCGTGACCTACAAGGAGCTGGAGCCCTTCTACGATTTCTCGGAAAAGGTCATGGCAGTTTCCGGCAAGGCCGGCAATCTCAAGGGCCAGATCGTGGCCGGCGGCAATCCGCTGGAAGGCGAGCGCAGCGATGAATTCCCGACCCCGCCGCTGCAATACCAGTACAGCGCCTCGCTGGTCGAGAAGGCCATGCGCGACGTCGGCTACCACCCTTATCCGGCGCCCGCGGCCAATGCTTCGCAGCCCTTCACCAATCCGTATGGCGTGCGCATCGGCCCCTGCAACTACTGCGGCTTCTGCGAAAACTACGGCTGCTACATGTATTCCAAGGCATCGCCGCAGACCACCATCCTGCCGGTACTGTTGAAGCGCAAGAACTTCGAGGTACGCACCAAGGCCCAGGTCATCAAGGTCAACCTGGATGCCTCCGGCAAGCGTGCCACCGGCGTCACCTACATCGATGCCCAAGGCCGCGAAGTCGAACAGCCCGCCGACCTGGTCCTGCTGACCGCCTTCCAGACCCACAACGTGCGCCTGCTGCTGCTCTCGGGCATCGGCAAGCCCTATGACCCGGTCTCCGGCGAAGGCGTGGTCGGCAAGAACTTCGCCTACCAGTACAACGGCGGCATCAACGTGGTCATGCCCAAGGGCACGCAGTTCAATCCCTTCATCGGCACCGGTGCCGGTGGCGTGGGCATGGACGACCTCAACGCTGACCAGTTCGATCACGGTCCGCTGGGCTTCATCGGCGGTGCCTCGATTCGTCACGTGCGCTATGGCGGTCGTCCCATCAAGCAGGCCGGCACCATGCCGGGCGAGAAGGTCCCCAACTGGGGTTCGGAATGGAAGGCCAGCGTGCAGGATGCCTACCAGCGCACGCTCACCATCGGCATGTCCGGTTCGGTGATGGCGTATCGCGATTGCTACCTGTCGCTGGATCCGACCTACAAGGATGCCAATGGCCAGCCGCTCTTGCGCATGACCCTGAACTGGAAGGAGAACGAAGGCAAGATGCTGACCTACATCGCCGGCCAGATGGAGAAGGTCGGCCAGGCCATGAATCCGGAGAAGGTCGTCAAGGCCGTGCGCAAGACCGGATCATCCTGGGATACGCGGGTCTATCAATCGACCCACCTGACCGGAGGCGCCATCATGGGCACGACGCCCAAGAACAGCGTGGTCAACAAGTACCTGCAAAGCTGGGATGTGCCCAACGTGTTCGTCTACGGCGCTTGCGCCTTCCCGCAGAACATGGGCTACAACCCGACCGGGCTGGTCACGGCGCTGGCGTATCACTCCGCCAAGGCCATCCGTGAGCAGTATCTGAAAAAACCCGGCCCGCTGGTGCAGGCATAAGGATGACGACCATCATGATCAAGCACTATTTCATCGCCGCCTGTGCGGCTGTCATGTCGCTGTCCGCCTTCACCGCAGCAGCGCAGACCAATGCCGCCGCACCCTCGGCCGACCAGCAGCTGGTGCAGCGTGGCGAGTACCTGGCCAAGGCCGGGGACTGCGTGGCCTGCCACACGGCCAAGGGCGGCAAGCCCTTTGCCGGTGGCCTGGCCATTGCCACGCCCATCGGCACGGTGTATTCCTCCAACATCACGCCGGACAAGGAACACGGCATCGGCAGCTACAGCGAAGAGGATTTCGACCGGGCGCTGCGTCACGGCATCCGCAAGGATGGCGCGTCGCTCTATCCGGCCATGCCGTATCCTTCCTACGCCAAGGTCAAGCCGGCTGACGTGAAGGCGCTCTATGCCTACTTCATGCAGGGCGTACAGGCCGATCCCGCACCCAATCGCGGTGTGGACATCACCTGGCCCCTGTCGATGCGCTGGCCGTTGTCGGTGTGGCGCAAGGTGTTCGCGCCGGCAGTGGCGGCCGATGGTCCGGAGGACAACAGTCCTCTGGTCCGCGGCCAATACCTGGTCGAAGGCCTGGGCCACTGTGGCGCCTGCCACACCCCGCGCGGCGTGGGCATGCAGGAGAAGGCGCTGTCCAATGACAGCAGCCAGTTCCTCTCCGGTGGCGTGATCGACGGCTACCTGGCCAACAACCTGCGCGGCGACGCCCGCGACGGTCTGGGCAACTGGAGCGAGGCCGACATCGTGGCCTTCCTCAAGACCGGCCGCAACAGCCATTCCGCTGCCTTTGGCGGCATGGCCGACGTGGTGGCCAACAGTACCCAGTACATGACCGAGGAAGATCTCTCGGCCATGGCCAAGTACCTGAAGTCCTTGAAGGCGGTGAAGGAGGGCACGCCAGCGCTGGCCTATGACGACAAGACCCACCAGGCCTTGCGCAAAGGCAGCGACCAGAGTCCGGGCGCCATGGCCTTCCTGAACAACTGCGCGGCCTGCCACCGCAGCAGCGGGAAGGGATATGAAGAAACCTTCCCGACCCTGGCCTTGTCGCCGACGGTCAATGCCGAGAACCCGGCTTCGCTGATCCGCATCGTGCTGGAAGGCGCCGAAATGCCGTGGACCCACAAGGCCCCGACGCAATTCGCCATGCCGGGCTTTGCCAGCCGGCTGTCGGACCAGGAAGTGGCCGATGTGGTCACCTTCATCCGTAGCAGCTGGGGTAACCAGGCGTCTTCGGTGAACGCGTCCGATGTGGCCAAGGTACGCAAGCAGCTGCCGGAGAAGAAAACGGTGGAGGCGGGGAGTGCGCCGCTGGCCAAGCAGTAGTGAGCAGAAGTAGTGAGCGATGGTCCGGCATCTGCCGGGCTATCAACGATCCCCGCGTCTGCACAACGCGGGGATTTTTTACGGTTGCGGCTTACAGATCGCGAATGCCCACGAAGGTACTGCGCAGTGTGCCGGCGTAGTTCTTCTCCAGGTTTTCTCCCATGTTGGGGGCCCAGTTGTCGTACTGTTCAAACACCGTGGTGAAGCCCAGATCGTGGATCAGTCCGAGCAGATGTTCCTTCTGTATCCAGAAGGAACGATCGTTCTCATAGGACGCCCAGCGCAGTTTTTCGCGCTCCTCGTAGGACGTGCTGGGATGGAACTCGTGGTACCAGCGACCGTTGAGGCCTTCATTGACCTGCATGGGGGAGAGGCTGTAATACTTCACGCCATCTTCCAGTGATGTGGAAAAGTGCGTCTGCAGGATCATCACCTTCTTGGTGTGACGCGCCAGCTTTTCCAGGAAGGCGCGGGGTTTGTCGAAGTGATACAGCAGACCGCAGCAGAACGAGGCATCGAAAGGACCGTAGCGATCCAGATTCCAGGCCGTGTCCTTGACGAAATGGAGGTTCTGCAGGTTCAGGTTCTGCTTCACGTAATTGCAGTACGCAAAGTTTTCCTCCCGTACCTCCAGCCCGATGGATTCAAATCCCATGCGGGCAAATTCCACCGTGTAGCCACCTTCCAGGCATCCCAGGTCGATGATCCGGTAATTGCGGCGGTTGCCGGGAAAGGCCAGATTCAGCACTTTCCTCGCCGAGATCGCCTGGGGGTGATCCTGCAGAAGAATGGTATCTGGCTTGGTGTAGGTCCCGTTGTCCAGCAGGATATTGTGATAAGTGAATTCCATGTTGCCCTTCCCTTTACGTTTTTCGTTATTGTTGGAACGAACTGGCATCCGGAGCAGGATGCCGTTTCTTCATGGCTGACGCGATGCGTCACCGCGATCTTAACCGCTGATGAGCTCTGGTTGAAAGCCATGCGTGTTGCGCTTGCAACGAGCACGCACCTTGCAATCCTGACTTCACCTGACCTGTGCATCGGGTGTTGATGGCAGGCAAAAAAAACGGCACCCCTGAGGGTGCCGTTTCATCGCAGGCGGAAGCGGAGGGAGGCTACTCTTTCACCGCCCCCGTCATCCCCGACACGTAATACTCCACAAAGAACGAATACACCACCGCCACCGGCAGCGAGCCCAGGAGCGCCCCGGCCATCAGTGCGCCCCAGTGATAGACGTCCCCTTCCACCAGCTCGGTGACGATCCCCACCGGCACCGTCTTCACCTCGGAGGAGGAGATGAAAGTCAGCGCATAGATGAACTCGTTCCACGACAGCGTGAAGGCAAAGATGCCCGCCGAGATCAAGCCCGGCACCGCCAGCGGCAGGATGATCTTGACCAGGATCTCCCAGCGCGTAGCACCATCGATGAGCGCGCACTCTTCCAGCTCATAAGGAATCGAGCGGAAGTAGCCCATCAGCAACCAGGTGCAGAACGGGATCAGGAAGGTCGGATAGGTCAGGATCAGCGCCCAGCGCGTATCGAACAGCCCCAGCTTGAACACGATCGCCGCCAGCGGAATGAACAGGATCGAGGGCGGGATCAGGTAGGCGAGGAAGATGCCCAGCCCGACCTGCTTGGAGCCCTGGAAGCGCAGGCGTTCGATCGCATAGGCGGCAAAGACGCTGGCCGCCAGCGAGGCGAAGGTCGATACCACCGACACGATCACCGTGTTGAGCAGCCAGGCCGGATACTGGGTCTGGAACAGCAGCTTCTTGAAGTGCGCCAGCGTCGGGGCAACGACCCAGAAGGGGTTGCCGGTCTGCGAGAGCAATTCATTGTCCGGTTTGAAGGCCGTGATCACCATCCAGTAGAACGGGAACAGCAGCACGAACAGGAAGATCAGCAGCGGAATGTAGATCGTCACCCAGCGGCGCGGTGTCGATTGCAGGAAATCCATGCCCTGGGTTTCCTGCTGGTCGTCTTTTTTCTTGGCCATTATTTGTCACCTCCTTGTTGCCAGCCGCGACGTTGCAGGCCGAAATACGAGAACATGATCGCTGCCAGCAGGAAGGGAATCATGTAGGTTGCCAGTGCCGCGCCTTCACCCAGGGCACCGCCCGGAATGGCGCGCTGGAAGGAGAGCGTGGCCATCAGGTGGGTCGCATTGAGCGGACCGCCACGCGTGAGCACATAGATCAGCTGGAAGTCGGTGAAGGTGAACAGCACCGAGAAGGTCATCACCACCGCAATGATGGGCGTGAGCAAGGGCAGCGTCACGTGGCGGAACTGCTGCCAGGGCGTGGCACCGTCGATGGCAGCCGCTTCATAGAGCGAGGGCGAGATCGTCTGCAGGCCCGCCAGCAGCGAGATCGCCACGAAGGGAATGCCGCGCCAGACGTTGGCAAAGACGGTGGACCAGCGCGCATTCCACGGGTCGCCCAGGAAGTCGATGTAGCGGTCGATCAGGCCCATCTTGTGCAGGGCCCAGCTGATGACGGAGAACTGTGCGTCATACAGCCACCAGAAGGCCAGGGCCGAGAGCGCAGTCGGCACGATCCAGGGCAACAGCACGATGGCGCGGAAGAAGGTCTTCAGCGGCACGTTCTTGTTGAGCAGGATGGCCAGCCACAGTCCCAGTGCGAATTTCAGGATGCTGGCGCTGACCGTGTAGAACACGGTATTGAACAGCGACAGCTGCGCCAGCGAATCGCCGGCCAGGTAAGTGTAGTTGTCCAGGCCGATGAAGCTGCCTTCGCCGCCGATCTTGGTATCGGTGAAGCCCAGCCAGATGCCCAGGCCCAGCGGGTAGGTCAGGAACACCACCAGCAGGATCACGGCCGGGGCCATGAACAGCATGCCCAGTACGTTACGGTTGTTCAGGAATCGGGATAGCATGATGTGCCTCGATGAAAGGGCCGCAAGCCAGGCCTGCGGCCAATACGGTAGTGACGCGTCGCGATGCGTCAGCGCGGCAGGACCGGGTCGGCAGGCCCTGACAACCTGCCCCTTTGCCCGCTGTCCCGAGGGAACCCGGATCCGCCTTGCTGACGTTCAGGCTGCTGCCATCAGGTCTTGTAATACCGCTTGGCGCGTTCGGCCGCACGGTCGATCGCCTGCTGCACGGTCTTGGCGCCCGAGGCGGCCTCGGCCACCATGTCCACCACCACGTAGTCCGCCATGCAAGCCGCCGAGGCCTGTCCCAGCGGGCCTTCGTGGCCATGGTCCAGCATCAGCGAGGCCGAGTCGCGATACACCGTGGCCTTCGGGTCGTCGGTCCAGACCGGGTTCTTCTCGTAGGCCTTCAGCGGCTGGCTGACGTAGCCGATGGAGGCCTTCATCCACGGGTTGTACTGGTCCGGCTCAAACATGAATTGCACGAAGGCCTTGGCCGCATTGGGAAACTTGGTGTGCTTGAACACCATCATCTGTGTGATCTGCATCAGCTCGGTGGGCTTGCCGGCCGGGCCGACCGGGAAGTGCGCGTGCTGGGTATCCTTGGCGATGTCCTGCAGCTTGGGATCCTGCGAGTTCTTGGCGGCGTAATACACCGAGATGCCGTTGGCCGTGAGGCTGATCTGGCCATCCAGGTAGGCCTTGTTGTTGGACGGATCCTGCCACGACAGGGTGCCGGGCACGAAGGTGGCATAGAGCTGCTTGGCGTATTCCAGCGCGGCGCGGGTCTCGGCCGAGTTGATGGCGACCTGGCCGTTCTTGTCGACCAGCTTGCCGCCATGCGACCACAGCAGCCAGTGCGCCCAGTTGTTGGCGTCACCGACGGCCTTGCCCAGGGCGAAGCCGACCGGAGTGTCCTTGGCCTTCAAGGCCTGGCACAACTTGAGGAAGCCGGCCGTGTCCTTGGGAATGGCATCGAAGCCGGCGGCCTTGATCTGGCTTTCGCGATAGACCAGGGCATTGCCGATCACGCCCAGCGGCAGGGCGATCCACTTGCCGTCCTTGGTGCCGTACTTGCGGCAGACGTCGTACCAGCCGCCATAACGCTTGCCCAGCGAATCGGCCAGGTCGGTCATGTCGACCAGCTTGGTCGGGTACTGCTGCGGGTCGTCGAACCAGCCCAGCACGATGTCCGGACCGCTGCCCACGTTGGCGGCCACGGCCGATTTCGGGCGCACGTCTTCCCAGCCTTCGCTGTCGGTGCGCACGGCCACGCCGGTCAGTTCGGTGAATTTCTTGACGTTGGCGTTCCACAGGTCTTCATCGCCCTGGACGAAACGCTTCCAGCGCAGGATGCGCAGGGTCGCGCCCTGTTCGATGGGGTACTTGATGCTGTCGGCGCCAGCCGCGCCGGGGCCTGCGGCAAAGGCGTTCACGCCCATGCTCGATGCGGCTGCGGCGGCAGCGCTGGTGACCAGGAATTCGCGTCGTGTCAGCTTGCTCATGTCTCCTACTCCTTCGGTTGAAAGTCGAATTGGACCGCTCTCGAACGGCTGTTCTTGCGGATGGACTCTTTTTCTTGTGATGCTGCGCTACGGGTGGTGCTTGGCTTACTGCAGTGATGGTGCGTTGGATCAGCGGGCCGCCAGCGACTTGCCCGATTCGGCGTCAAACAGGTGCGTGCGGCTGTGGTCGGGAATCAGGTGGATCACGTCGCCTGCGCCGAAATCATGGCGCTCGCGGAAGATCGAGGTGAGGCTGGTCTCGCCGAAGCGCGAGAACACTTCGGTATCGGCCCCGGTCGGTTCCACCACGATGACCTTGGTGGCAATGCCTTGCCCGGCCGCACCGATGGAGAGGTGCTCGGGACGCACGCCGTAGGTGACCTTCTGCCCGTCATTGCCCTGCAGGGCGCTGCCATAGGGCGCGGGCACGCGGGTGCCGTCGGCGAACTCGACTTCTGCTGCGCCACCGCCACCGTTGCGGCGCAGGGTGGCAGGGATGAAATTCATTGCAGGAGAGCCGATGAAGCCGGCTACGAACAGGTTGGCCGGATGGTCGTACAGGTCCAGCGGACGGCCGCGCTGTTCCACCAGGCCATCGCGCATGACCACGATCTGGTCGGCCATGGTCATGGCTTCGATCTGGTCGTGGGTCACATAGATGGAGGTGGTCTTCAAACGCTGGTGCAGCTCCTTGATCTCGGTGCGCATCTGTACGCGCAGCTTGGCATCGAGGTTGGAGAGCGGTTCGTCGAAGAGGAACACCTGCGGATCGCGCACGATGGCGCGGCCCATGGCCACGCGCTGGCGCTGGCCACCCGAGAGCTGGCGCGGATAGCGGTCCAGCAGCTGGTTCAGGCCGAGGATGTCGGCGGCCTTCTTGACGCGTTCTTCCACGAAGGACTTGTCCTTCTTGGCCAGGGTGAGCGAGAAGGCCATGTTGTCGCGCACCGTCATGTGCGGATAGAGCGCGTAGTTCTGGAACACCATGGCGATGTCGCGGTCCTTGGGCTGGACGTTGTTGACCACGGTACCGCCGATGAGGATCTCGCCGCCGGTGATTTCCTCCAGCCCCGCCAGCATGCGCAGCAGCGTCGACTTGCCGCAGCCGGACGGACCGACCAGGACGGTGAATTCGCCATCGGCGATATCGATGTCGACGCCCCGGATGATCTGGGTGCTGCCGAACTGTTTCTTGACTGCGCGGATCTGTACTGATGCCATCAAATGCTCCTCGTGTCTATCCTCGTATCGACGCTGCGGAACCGGTTCCAGGCGGAGCCGTTCACAACGCACTTTGTTCAGGCACGTCCTGTGGAGGGACGCGTGGAAGATCCTGCCGGCCTTCCTTTTTTTCGTTGTCTACACTGATGCTGCGCCGGCTGGCGGCCGGCGCGGTGCTGCGTTGGCGCCCCGTTGCCGGGGGATTGTTTTGACTTATTTGTTCTTGCCCTGAACGACCACGTAGGAGGGCCGTCCGTTGCGGTCCCAGTCGATCAGGTTCTGGGCCGCCTTGCGCCGCAGTTCGCGCGCTGCGACATCCGAGAAGAAAGCCGCGTGCGGCGACAATAGCACACGTGGATGCTGCACGATAGCCGAGGCCGTCTGCGGCGGCTCCACCGGCAGCACATCGAGCGCGGCACCCTTGAGCTGGCCGTTTTCCAGCGCGGCCAGCAGGTCGTCGATCTTGATGAGGCCACCACGTGCGGAGTTCACCAGGTAGCTCTGCGGCTGCAGGAGATTGAGCAGCGAGGCGTCGATCATGTTGCGCGTCTCGTCGTTCAAGGGCGTATGCAGCGACACCACATGCGCCTGGCGGAACAACTCTTCGCGGCTCACGCGTTCCACGTAGGCGGGGAAATCGCCATCGATGATGTAGGGATCATAGGCAATGACGCGCTTGAAGAGATTGCGCGAGATATGCGCCATGCGCTTGCCGATGCGGCCCAGGCCGATGATGCCGATGGTGAGATCGGAAGCGCGCGGAATGATGCCGGCCGTGGTGTAGTGCCATTCACCGGCTTTCACGGCACGGTCATAGACGGTGATGTTGCGGATCAGGTCCAGCGCCATGGCCAGCGCATGGGTGGCCACTTCCCCTACGCCATAGTCGGGCGAGTTGGCGACCCACACGCCGTGGGCTGCGGCGTCAGCCGTGTTGATGGTGTCGAAGCCGGCGCCATAGCGGCTGGCGATGCGGATTTCAGGACGGGCCGCAAAGACCTTGGCGTTCACCGGTGCGTATTGCACCAGCAGGCCCTGGCATCCTGCGGAGGCGGCGATCACCTCCTCTTCCGTGCAGCATTGCGCGGTCACGACTTCCACGCCGGCTTCCTTGTAGAGCGCAAGCTCCAGGTCGACGTCGGGGAAGTCGTAGTCCGTAATCAGTACTTTCATTGCTCGTCTCCGTGATGGTTGTCTTGGTCCACCTGATGCAACTACTTCCTGGAACACGGCCGCCGCTTGTGTGGCTGTACCGTGGTCCCGGGGTACGACGGATGCTGGTATTAAGCTGAATTTAATGCTGTTTGAATGACCCTTAACTTTTGCTTAATGCTGCTTGTTGAAGCCTGTGAAGCTTGTGATGCCTGATGCGTGATGCCTTGCTGCAGGTGGAATTCGGTCAAGCCAGTTGGCTTTGAAAATTTCTCCTGCCCTTGCCGCCGTTGCTGGAGGCAAGGGCAGGCCAGTTCAGTGATTGTCTTTGGGCACGTAAGGTCCGCTCTTGCCGACCAGGAAATCAAGGTCCGCGCCCTGGTTGGCCTGCTGCACGTGGTCCGCATAGAGCTTGACCCAGCCGCGCTGCATCTGCGGCGGCAGCTCGGGCTTTTGCCATTGCGCACGGCGGCGCGCCAGTTCTTCCTCTGACACATCCAGGTGCAGCTTGCGCGCCTCCACATCGAGTTCGATGAAGTCGCCGTTCTGCACCAGCGCCAGCGGCCCACCGGCGGCCGCTTCCGGCGAGACGTGCAGCACCACGGTGCCGTAGGCGGTCCCGCTCATGCGCGCATCCGAGACGCGCACCATGTCCGTGATGCCTTTGCGCAGCACCTTTGGCGGCAGCGGCATGTTGCCCGCTTCGGCCATGCCGGGGTAACCCTTGGGACCGCAATTCTTGAGCACCAGCACGCAGGTTTCATCGACGTCCAGGTTCTCGTCATCGATGCGCTTGTGCAGGTCGTCGCTGTTTTCGAAGACCACGGCACGGCCGCGATGCTTGAGCAGGGCAGGGGTGGCGGCCGATGGCTTGATGACGGCACCGTCCGGGGCCAGGTTGCCCTTGAGGATGGCGATGCCGGCCGCTTCCTTGAAGGGCTGGTCGAAGCTGCGGATGACTTCCGGATTCCAGTTCGGCGCATCCTGGCAGTTCTCCCACAGGGTCTTGCCGTTGGCGGTCAGGGCGCTCTTGTCGATCACGCTTTCCAGTTGGCGGATCACTGCCGGCAGGCCGCCCGCATAGTAAAAATCTTCCATCAGGAATTTGCCCGAGGGCTGCAGGTCCAGCAGGCAGGGCAGTTGCTGGCCGATGTCGTCCCAATCCTTCAGATCGAGCTGGATGCCGATGCGGCCGGCAATGGCCAGCAGGTGGATCACCGCATTGGTGGAGCCGCCGATGGCGGCGTTGACGCGAATGGCATTCTCGAAGGCCTGGCGGGTGAGGATCTTGGACAGCACCAGGTCTTCGTCCACCATCTGCACGATGCGCCGGCCGGCGTTGCGGGCCAGCACGTTGCGGCGCGCATCGACGGCGGGAATGGCGGCATTGTGCGGCAAGCCCACGCCCAATGCCTCGACCATGCTGGCCATGGTGGAAGCCGTGCCCATGGTCATGCAGTGGCCGTGCGAGCGATGCATGCAGCTCTCGGCTTCAAAGAATTCTTCCTGCGTCATCTTGCCGGCGCGCACGTCTTCCGACATCTGCCATACGCCCGTACCGGAACCCAGTTCACGGCCACGGTATTTGCCCGACAGCATCGGGCCCCCGGAGACACCGATGGTCGGCACATCCACCGAAGCCGCGCCCATCAGCAGCGCCGGCGTGGTCTTGTCGCAGCCCATGAGCAGCACTACGCCATCGAGCGGATTGGCGCGGATCGACTCTTCCACGTCCATGCTGGCCAGGTTGCGGTAGAGCATGGCGGTCGGGCGCAGCAGCGTCTCGCCCAGCGACATCACGGGGAATTCCAGCGGGAAGCCGCCGGCTTCCCAGATGCCGATCTTGACCTGTTCGGCCAGGGCGCGGAAGTGCGAATTGCAGGGGGTCAGTTCGGAATAGGTATTGCAGATGCCGATCACCGGACGGCCATCGAACTGGTCGTGCGGGATGCCGCGGTTCTTCACCCAGGAGCGGTAGATGAAACCATCGCGGTCCTGGCGGCCAAACCAGGCCTGGCTGCGGCGGGTGGATTTTTTCTTGGTGTCGTCAGTCATTGTCGTTTCCCTGGCAAGGTGCGTGCGCAAGCGCGCACTGCGTCCCTTGCCCTGCTTCATGCGTTCCATGTGCTGCCAGCCGGATGAGGCCGGCAGTGCCGTTCAATGCTTGCTGCCTGCGCGAACCTGGTCTTTGTCGAACTCAGGCGAGAGCGCGCAGGGCGACAGGATGACTGTCGCCCTGGTCAAAGAAATAGCGGGAAAAAT
The DNA here is from genome assembly GCF_004367745.1 of Herbaspirillum huttiense. Classification (GTDB taxonomy): domain Bacteria; phylum Pseudomonadota; class Gammaproteobacteria; order Burkholderiales; family Burkholderiaceae_D; genus Herbaspirillum; species Herbaspirillum huttiense. Next base: position 3,856,520 of record NZ_CP037993.1, on the reverse strand, counting down.
CAATCAGCAGGAAGGCCAGCAGGGACCCGAAAGCGGAGCAGCGATGCAAGGCGCGGCGCGCACGGACGCTGGCAGCGGTGGCGGCGCGGCGCGTTTGCGCCCGGCCAGCCGGCGTCCTGCGGTTCACATGCGATGCTGTGCCTGGATAAGCCAATGGGATGTCTCCGTTGCCTGGAGCCGCCGTAGCGGCTGGGTCTGTGCCGTCCGTTCTGCCCTGCGGCCTGCCCCGTCCCCGACGGTGGCGAAGCACGCTGAAGCGACGTGACTTGTGTAATTGGCTGCGAGTCTATTGCAGCCAGATTTGTTTGGTCAAGTGGTAATACCAGATCGCGAGAAAGCTTTTTGTCAGCATTGTGCGGCCGGCTTTTTGCGTCGCCCCTGCAACATGCAGTAAAACACACTGCCTGTCTGAAAGCCAGAGCTGGCAAGGCTTTGCGGCGGGGTATTAATGCTGCATGGCACCAAGGATGAATTTTTTTTGTTCCATTCGATTCATCCTTGACACTGCCTGGGTGATGTGAAATTCTAGCCTCCGCTGGTCAGACCACATGACCTCTGCGCGACTCATCCCAATGCGGGGGCGCGGCCAGCAGCATGATGCAGCCTCACCGGCCCGGTCCGGATTACAAGAACAAGCAGCAAGGCATGAGACCTGCGCAACAGAGACAACACAGGAGACCAGCGGGGAAAATCTCTTCCGCATGGCCAATCACTCCGGCGCTCCCCGCAGGTCAGAGAAGCGGTAACGAAAGTCCTTTGCCAAAGCGTTAGCCGCACCCCATTGCGCGCAATGAGCGCAGATGACAACGGAGGAGACCATGCAGTTGACCCGCAGAACCTTGTTCAAGACCATCCTGGCCGCAGGCGCGGCCTGCACCGTCCTGGCCGCCCCCGCGGCCTTTGCCGCCTGGCCCGAACGTCCGGTCACGCTGATCGTGCCCTGGGGCGCCGGCGGCGGTACCGATGCCACGGCCCGCATCATCGGCGCCTTGCTGGAGAAGGACCTGGGCCAGCCGGTCAACGTGGTCAATCGCACCGGCGGCAATGGTGCGGTGGGCCACCAGGCCATCGCCAGTGCCACGCCGGATGGCTACACCATCGGCATCGCCACGGTGGAGATTTCGATGATGCATCACCAGGGCCTGACCAAGCTGACCCCGCGCGACCTCACGCCGCTGGCGCTGATGAACTTCGACCCGGCCGCGCTGACCGTGAGCAACGATTCGCCCTACAAGAACTTCGACGACCTGTTGAAGGCCATCAAGGCCAATCCGGGCAAGCTCAAGGCGTCCGGCACCGGGCAGGGCGGCATCTGGCACCTGGGCCTGGCCGGCATGTTGAATGACCTCAAGGTTGCGCCCAATGCGGTGCGCTTCGTGCCCTCCAACGGCGCTGCGCCGGCCATGGTGGACCTGGCTGCGGGCGGGGTGGACATCGTCGCGGCCTCGCTGCCGGAAGCACGTTCGCTGATCGATGCCGGCAAGGCCACGCCACTGGTGATCATGGCCAACGAACCGGCGGCGCTCTATCCCAAGGTGCCCACGCTCAAGAGCCTGACCGGCAGCACCTGGACCAACGGTGCCTGGCGCGGCATCGTCGGGCCCAAGGGCCTGCCGGCCGATGTGCAGGGCAAGCTCTCGGCCAGCCTCAAGAAGATCTATGACAGCAAGGAATACAAGGACTTCATGAGCGGACGCGGCTTCGGTACGCAGTATGCCGATGCGGCCGAGTTCGGCAAGTTCATGGACAAGAGCGACGAGGACATGGGCGCCATCCTCAAGACCCTGGGCATGGCCAGGTAACAGGCGTGGAGCAGGCGCATTGACCGCAATCGATGCGCCTGCCTCGCTCTTCTCATCGTGCTCTTCGCTTCGGGACCGTCCCATGAAAATCAATGATGCCTTGTCCGGGCTGCTGATCGCTGTCCTTGCGGTCGTGCTCTGGATCGCTTCTTCCCGCCTGCCCGCGATGGGGCAGGATATCGGGCCCAACGTATTTCCGCAGGCGCTGGCCGGCGGGCTGATGATCTGCGCCGTGCTGCTGGTGCTGCGTGGCCTGCGCGGTTTGCGGCAGGCGCGAGCTGCACGCGGTGGGCCTGCTTCGCGTATTGCCACGGTGGGTGCTGATGAGCAGGACCTGCGCTGGGTCACGCTGCCTGACTGGTTCCGCAGCGGCCATGCGGTGTTTGCCTTCCTGCTGATTCCGTTGTCGCTGGTGTTCTACATCGGGGTCTCGGAACCCCTGGGATTCCTGCCGACGGCCTTCGTGCTGCTGCTGGCGCTGTTCTTGACTTTACGCACCCGCGTGCTGGTGGCCCTGCCGGTGGCGATGGCCAGTGCGCTGCTGATCCACACCATCTTTTACAAACTGCTCAAGGTGCCTTTGCCCTGGGGCATCCTCACGCCCCTGGCCTGGTAAGGAGACGACATGCTTGCCAACCTCTACGCCGCACTGTCGATGGTGTTTGATCCCTACGTGCTGGCGGTGATTCTCGGTTCCTCCATCTTCGGCCTCTTCATGGGGGCGGTGCCGGGCCTGTCCGCTACCATGGCGGTAGCGCTGCTGGTACCGGTGACTTTCTTCATGCCGCCGGTGCCAGCCATCGCGGCCATGGTCTCGGCCACGGCCATGGCGATCTTCTCGGGCGACATTCCCGGCTGCCTGCTGCGCATTCCCGGCACGCCTTCGTCGGCCGCCTATACCGATGAAGCCTATGCCATGACCATGAAAGGGCAGGGCGAGATTGCGCTGGGCGCCAGCCTGGTGTTCTCGGTCATCGGCGGATTGTTCGGTACCTTCGTGCTGATTTTCTCGGCACCGGCACTGGCCGAGCTGGCGCTGAAATTCTCCTCCTTCGAATATTTCTGGCTCGTGCTGCTGGGCCTGACCTGCGCCATCTTCATCGCCTCCGACAATCCCTTGAAGGGCTTCGTCTCGCTGTTCCTGGGCATGTTCATCGCCTCCGTCGGCATGGGCAATCCGGCCGGTGCACCGCGCTTCACCTTCGATCAGCCCGACCTGCTGGGCGGGGTATCGCTGGTGCCGCTGATGGTCGGGATGTTCGCCATGTCCGAGGTGCTGCGCTTCGCGGTCTCGCGCGACTTCACCATGAAGGTTGCGGAAAGCCGCGTCGGCAACGTCTTCAAGGGCATGTGGGGGCTGATGCTCAAGTATCCGAAGTCGGTCTTGCGCGGCAGCGTCCTCGGGACCCTGGTCGGTGCGCTGCCCGGCGCAGGCGCTGACATCGCGGCCTGGATGTCGTATGCGATGAGCAAGAAGATGTCGAAGGAGCCGGAGAAATTCGGCACCGGCCATCCGGAGGGCATCGTCGAATCGGGCGCGGCCAATAACTCGGCGCTGGCCGGGGCCTGGATTCCGGCGCTGGTGTTCGGTATCCCGGGGGATTCGATCACCGCCATCGTCATCGGCGTGCTCTACATGAAGAACCTCAATCCGGGACCGATGATCTTCGTCGACAACCCGGTGTCGATGTACGCGATCTTCCTGGTCTTCATCCTGGCCAACCTGCTGATGCTGCCGCTGGGCTTCTGGTGCATCAAGATGGCCAAGCGCATCCTCTCCATCCCGCGCGGCATCCTGATGCCGCTGATCCTGCTGTTCTGTATCGTCGGCTCCTATGCGACCAACAACAGTGTCACCGACGTGGGCATCATGCTGGTGTTCGGTCTGCTGGCCTACGTGATGGAAGAGAACGGTTTCCCGGTGGCGCCGGCGGTGCTGGGCGTGGTGCTGGGCGGGATGCTGGAAGAACATTTCGTGACCTCGATGATCAAGTCCGACGGCCAGTTCCTGGCCTTCTTCGAGCGTCCCATTGCCGGCACGCTGGGCGTGATCACGCTGCTGCTGTGGTTGTTGCCGCTGGTGCTCAAGCTGGTGCGCAGGAAGCCGCTGGCCCTGGCCTGAGGTGAAAAGATTTCAATCGATGATTCAAGCAAGGAAAGGTGGTTCCATGGCAATGCCCGAACGTTTCTCCGCTGACGCCCTGCGTCAGTTCGCATCCACTCTGTTGCAGCGCGCAGGCCTGGAGGCCGACAAGGCTGACAGTGTCGCCGCCACGTTGGTCGATGGCGACCTGCTGGGCCACGACACGCACGGGCTGGCGCTGCTGGCCCCCTACGTCAAGGAACTGGAAAAGGGCAGCATGGCCAAAACCGGCCAACCCGAGGTGCTCTCGGAGCGCGCCGCCGCGCTGGCCTGGGATGGCCGCCGCCTGCCCGGGCCGTGGCTGGTGCATCAAGGCATCGATGCACTGATCCCCAAGGCGCGCGACTATGGCACCGCTTCGCTGACCATTCACCACAGCCATCACATCGCCTGCCTGGCCGCCTATCTGCTGCGTGCCACGCAAGAGGGCTTCATGATGATCCTGGCCAGCTCGGACCCTGCGGTGCAGAGCGTGGCCCCCTTCGGTGGTACGCAGGCGGTGTTTACGCCCAATCCGATTGCGGCCGGCATTCCCACTTCCGGCACGCCCTTCCTGGTCGACATCTCGGCCTCCATCACCACCAACGGCATGAGCAATCGCCTGCACAAGGCCGGCAAGCAGTTCGAGGAAGAATGGCTCATCGATGGCGCCGGTCATCCCAGCCGCGATCCGGCCGTGCTCTCGGCCACGCCGCCGGGCACCATCCTGCCGCTGGGCGGGCTCTCGGCAGGGCACAAGGGCTTCGGGCTGGCCGTGCTGATCGAGGCGTTGACGGGTGGCCTGTCCGGTTTCGGGCGTGCCGATCCGGCAGCGGGCTGGGGGGCGACGGTGTTCATGTCGCTCTATGATCCGTCGGCCTTCGGCGGCGAGCAGGACTTCAAGCGCCAGATGGATCACATCGCGCAGGCCTGCCGCAGCAATCCGCCGCGCCCCGGCGTGGGCCAGGTGCGCATGCCCGGCGACCGTGGCATGCAGCGCCGCGCCGAGCAGCTGGCGCAAGGCGTGACCCTGCATCCGACCATTGCGCCCATGCTGCGTGAAGCCGGTGCCGCCTACGATCTGGAGTTTCCCCCGACCCTCGCCTGAGGACCATCATGCCCATCGAAGCGATTGAACCGCAGCGCTTGTACCGGCAGATCAGCGACCAGCTGCGCAAGCTGATCGTGGACGGAGAATTCGCCGTCGGTTCACGCCTGCCGTCCGAGCGTGAACTGTCGGTACAGCTGGGCGTGAGCCGTCCATCGTTGCGCGAAGCGCTCATTGCGCTCGAGGTGGAGGGCTACATCGAAGTACGCATGGGCTCGGGCATTTATGTCTGTGCACCGCCCATGCAGCGTGAGCTGCGGCATGACCTGTCCGGCGAGGAAGGACCGCTGGAACTGATCCGTGCGCGCGAGATGATCGAAGGCGAAGTGGCCTATGCCGCCGCCCAGCATGGCAGCAAGCAGCAGATCGCGGCCGTCGAGGAAGCCTACTCGCTCATGATCGCGCATGCCGAAGCGGGCATCGATCCGCTGGAAGCCGATCGCCTCTTTCACATCCGCCTGGCCGAGGCCACCGGCAACAGCGTGCTGGTCGGGCTGGTGACGCAGCTCTTCGATGCCCGCCTGGGCCCGCTGTTCGAGCGCCTGCACAGCCACTTTGACGGCACCCGCGTGTGGCAGGAAGCCATCGAGGAGCACGGCCTCATCATGCAGGCCCTGCGCGAGCGCAACCCTGAACAGGCGCGCGCGGCCATGCGGCGCCACATGGACATCGCCTTCACGCGCTACAGCGCCAATCTGATCCGGGAATACGGCAACCGCCAGCAGCAGGAGAGCGCGCCGCGCAAACGGCCCGCCCGCAAGACTTCGCTTCAGTTGAAGTAGTTCAGTTGAAGTAGGTGCGCGCCATTTCGAAGCGGCGCGAGAAATAGGGATTGTCCATGCGCGTGATGTGCACCTTGCCATTGGTGGAGGGCGCATGCACGAAGCGGCCATCGCCGAGATAGATGCCCACGTGCGAGAAGGGACGGTTCTGGGTATTGAAGAACACCAGGTCACCCGCGCGCAATTGCGAAGGATCGATCTGGCGGCCCTGGCGGGCGATGTCGGCGGCACTGCCGCTGATGCGGTAATTGGCGGCCTGGCCGAAGATGTAGCTGACCATGCCGCTGCAATCGAGACCCGCCGACGGATTCTTGCCACCGAAGCGGTAGCCGGTATCGATCAGCGAGAGCGCATAGAGCGCCACTTCATTGCCATTGTCGGTGGCCGGCAGCGCCGGTGCCTGCGATTGCGGGGCACCGGGCAGCCGGGCGATGGGGGGCGCGGTCGGTGCCGTGCCGCAGGCGGCCAGCACCAGTGCCGCACATACTGCAGCCAGTGCCGACCGGGAAGAGGGCGCAGCGGCCCTGTGCGTCAATGCCATCCTCGCGCGTCCCGCCATCGCTTACTTCCCGATCTTGGCCAGGACGTCTTCCAGCATGGAGAACATCTGGTCGATCTCTTCCTTGGTCACGTTCAGGGCCGGCATGAAGCGCAGCAGGTTCGGGCGCGGCGAGTTCAGCAGCAGGCCCACCGGTTCCAGGTTGCGTGCGGCTTCGACGATCTGCGGGCCGATGTCGCGGCCCAGTTGCAGGGCACGCAGCAGGCCTTCGCCACGCTCGCCTTCGAAACCATACTTCTCGGAGATTTCCAGCGAACGCTGGCGCAGGTACTGGCCGCGCTCGCGCACCGATTCCATGAAGCCGGGCTTGAGCAGTTCCTTGATCACGGCCACGCCCACGGCGGTCATCAGCGGGTTGCCGTTGTAGGTACCGCCTTGTTCGCCGGCTTCGAAGCAGGCGATTTCTTCACGCGCCAGCAGGGCCGCCAGCGGCACGCCGCCGCCGATACCCTTGGCCAGGGTCATGATGTCCGGTTCGATGCCGGAGTGCTGGTAGGCGAACAGCTGGCCGGTACGGCCCATGCCGGCTTGCACTTCATCGACGATCAGCAGCAGGTTCTTTTCCTTGGTCAGGCGACGCAGGCCTTGCATGAATTCCTTGGTCGCCGGGATGACGCCGCCTTCGCCCTGCACCGGCTCCAGCATCACGGCCACGGTGTGGCTGCCGATCAGCGCTTCGACGCTGGCCAGGTCATTCAGGATGGCCTTGGGGAAGCCCGGCACCTGCGGGGCGAACATGGTGTCCCAGCCATCCTTGCCGCTGGCCGACATGGTGGCCAGGGTACGGCCGTGGAAGCTGTGCTTGAAGGTGATGATCTCGAAGCGCGAGGAGCCATCGGCGGCCGGGTTCTTCTTGCCCCACTTGCGGGCCAGCTTGATGGCGCCTTCGTTGGCCTCGGCACCGCTGTTGGCGAAGAACACGCGGTCGAACACCGAGTTGGCCGTCAGCAGCTCGGCCAGTTCCATGGAGGGCGCATTGTAGAAGGCCGGCGACGGGTTGATCAGCTTCTTGCTCTGGGCGTTCAGGGCGTCGGCGATACATTGCGGCGAGTGGCCCAGGGTGTTGACCGCCCAGCCTTGCAGGTAGTCGAGATAGCGCTTGCCGTTATGGTCGGTCAACCACATGCCATGGCCTTCGGTGAAGACCAGCTCGGGGCGGTTGGTGACATACATCAGCTTGTTGGTGTCGGACTGGCTGTATTGCATCGAAAGGCTCCTGCAAGAATAGGGTGGTTGGGAGGGTAGTGCAGACCGTTGCTGACACATGAGCACTAAGCGCTAGGCGGCAGGCGCACGACAGACCCAAAATGGCGAATAAAAAAAAGCCACAGGGTTTGCCTGTGGCTTCGCGATTCGTTTCACTTCACGCGCGCAGCAGCAAACCTTTCTCAGGTTGGCTGCGGCGTCGTAAGAATGTGGCGTTGGCGATCATGCGGTGAAGTTTAGGACGTTTTGCGCAGAGCGTCAAAAAGAAATTTCCCGCCGGAGCCGCTTGCAGGCGCATCGGGCGGGCCACCGTTGCAATTTCATCGCATCTCGCCGGGCCGCGCGGCATCAGGCTTGCGCGGCATCTTCGCAAATGTGCGTGACGCCGGCATGACAGCACCGGCGCCCGCACCCGGCCCGTCAGGCGGCCGGCGTGTCCGACACGGCCTTGGCCAGGTCGGCTTCGGAAGTGAAGGAATCGGCATAGAACTCGTCTTCCGGCAGGCCGCATTCGGCGCTGAAGTCGCGCTGTGCCGATTCCACCACGACCGGCGCGCCACAGGCGTAGACCTGATGGCCCGACAGGTCGGGGAAGTCTTCCATCACGGCGCGGTGGACGAAGCCGGTGCGGCCGCTCCAGTTGTCCTCGGCCTGGGCATTCGAGACCACCGGCACGTACTTGAAGTTGGGCAGGTCCTGCTCCCACTGCTGGCACAGGGCGTTCATGTACAGGTCCTGCGGGCGGCGGCCGCCCCAGTACAGCGTCACCGGGCGCTTCGAGCCCGCATGTTCCAACTGCTCGACGATGGCCTTGATGGGCGCAAAGCCGGTGCCGGACGCCAGCAGGATGATGGGTTTGTCGGAATCCTCGCGCAGGAAGAAGGTGCCCAGCGGGCCTTCGATGCGCAGGATGTCGCGTTCCTTCAGGGTGGTGAAGACCTGGTCGGTGAACAGGCCGCCCGGCAGGTGGCGGATGTGCAGGCTCATGTGCTCATCCTTGTGCGGGGCGGTGGCCATGCTGTAGCTGCGGCGCTTGCCGTCGCGCAGCAGGAATTCCACGTACTGGCCGGCCTTGTACTGCAGGCGGTCGTTGGCCGGCAGCTGCAGCGAGAGGATGATGACGTCGTCGGCCACCTTGTCCAGCTTGGCCACGCGCACCGGCAGCTTGCGCACCGGGATCTCGCCCACGCCGGCCACTTCGCGGGCTTCGATGGTGACGTCGCTGTGCGGCTTGGCCACGCAGAACAGGGCATGGCCCAACTGCTGCTCGTGCTCCGAGAGGGCGCGCACCTGGTGCGGACCGTGCTCGACCTCACCCGAGACCAGCTTGCCCTTGCAGGAGCCGCAGGCGCCGTTCTTGCAGCCGTAGGGCAGGCCGACACCGGCGCGGATGGCGGCCGTGAGGATGGATTCGCTGGCGTCGCAGGAGAATTGGCGACCGCTGGGCTGGACTGTGACTTGGAAACTCATACAATTCTGCTTCTGGATAAATTTGGATTGAACACCGTGAAAAAACTAGGCCTGCCCCGCGTACTGATCCTGGGCTGCGGCGATGTCGGCCTGCGGCTGGTGCCGCTGCTGCTGCCGCGCTACCGCGTACTGGCCGTGACCAGCAACCCCGACCGCCGCGCCGAACTGCGCGCCGCCGGGGCCATTCCCATCGTGGCCGACCTGGACGCCCCCTTGACGCTGGGCCGCCTGGCGCGCCTGGCACCGACCATCGTGCATCTGGCGCCGCCGCAGTCCGAGGGCCGCATCGACCGCCGCACTCGCAATTTGGCCGCCATTTTACCCGAGGGCGCGCGCCTGGTTTATGTGAGTACTACCGGTGTCTACGGAGATTGCGCTGGCGCAAGTTTCGATGAGACCCGGCGCGTGCGTCCGCAGAACGCCCGCGCCGTGCGCCGGGTGGACGCCGAAACGGTCCTGCGCGCCTGGGCCCGGCGCCGCCATGGCAAGCTCTCCATCCTGCGCGTGCCGGGCATCTACGCCGCCGACCGCCTGCCGCTGGAGCGCCTGCACAAGGGCCTGCCGGCGCTGGTGGCGCAGGAGGACGTGCATACCAACCACATCCACGCCGACGACCTGGCCCGCATCTGCCTGGCGGCGATGCGGCTGGGCGCGCCCAATCGCGTCTATCACGCTGTCGACGACACCGACCTCAAGATGGGCGACTACTTCGACGCCGTGGCCGATGCCGCCGGTCTTTCCCGTCCGCCGCGCCTGCCGCGCAGCGAGCTGGAACGCAGCGTCTCGCCGATGATGCTGTCCTTCATGTCGGAATCGCGCCGCCTCCACAATGCCCGCATCAAGCAGGAGCTGGGCGTGCAGTTGCGCTATCCCGATGTGCAGAGCCTGTTGACCCAATGGCGGGAGCAAAGGCTGACGAAGGGCTGACGGCTTTATGCGTTTTGCCCACCTTTCTTATTCGAAATACGAATAAGCATACGATTTTTAAGTAGTTGTTTTGCATAGCCGGGCTCAGTACAGTGCATGCCTGACTCAATGGGGGAGGCTGGAGCAGCCTGTGAAGTTTCTGACCGGCGCGTGCGCCAGCACCGGCGCGCCTCTTCCGTTCCATCCATTCCACGCGCGGCCCGTCCGCGGACCACATGAAGCTATCTTTCAACAACGTCGCCAAGCGTTTCGGCGACCTGCACGTGATCGAGGAATTCACCCGCGAGATCGCCTCGGGAGAGCTGGTCGCGCTGGTCGGCCCCTCCGGCTGCGGCAAGTCGACCCTGCTGCACATGGCCGCCGGTCTGGAAAAAGCCAGCAGCGGCACCGTGTCCGCCGACGGCCAAGCCATTCGCGGACCGCATCCCGAGCGCACCCTGATGTTCCAGGAAAACGCGCTCTATCCCTGGCTGACGCTGCAGCAGAACGTGGCGCTGGCACTGGAATTCCAGAATGTCGACAAGAAGAAATCCGCCGACCAGGCCCGCGTCTGGCTGGAGAACGTCAAGCTCAAGGGTTTCGAAAACTATTATCCGCACCAGGTCTCGGGCGGCATGCGCCAGCGCGCGGCCCTGGCGCGCGCCTTCATCTCGCAGCCCAAGGCGCTGCTGCTGGACGAGCCCTTCGGTGCGCTCGATGCGCTGACCCGCATGACCCTGCAGGATGCCCTGCGCGACCTGATCCGCCAGCAGGGCCCGACCGTGGTGCTGGTGACGCACGATGTCGATGAGGCGCTGTTCCTGGCCGACCGCATCTTCGTGTTCAGCCCGCGTCCGGCCAAGGTCTTGAAGGAATTCAATCTCGTGCATCACGAAAAGACGCACGACCTGTCCGAATTTGCGGCCACCCGCCGCGAAATCCTTTGCCTGCTGGGCATCCACGCCGAGCAGGACGAATTTGCAAAAAACCTGGAAGGGGTAGGAGTATGAAACTCGCACGCATCCTGGCACCGGCCATCACCGCCGCAGCCCTGGCTTTCTCGGGCAACGCCCTGGCCCTCGAAAAATTCAAGATCGGCTACCTGCGCGTCATGGACGATGCCCAGGCCATGGCCGCCTATGAAGCCGGCCTCTACAAGAAATACGGACTGGATGTGGAACTGATCGAATTCAAGTCCGGCACCGACTTGGTCAAGGCCATCGTCGGCGGCCAGCTCGACAGCGGCGTGTTCGGCTTCTCCAATGCCGTGGCCTGGGCCTCCAAGGGCGCGGACCTGAAGGTGGTCGGCGGGGCGCAACTGGGCTATCACGCCCTGGTGGCGCGCGAGGATTCCGGCATCAACAAGGTCGCTGACCTGAAGGGCAAGACCCTGGCTTCGCAAGCCGAAGGCAGCACCGCGGACACCGTGCTCAAGGGCGTGGTCCTGCGTGATGCGGGCGTGAAGCCCGATGACGTCAACGTCATGGGCGTCTCGCCCCAGGTGGCGGTGCAGTCGCTGGTGGGCAAGCGCGTCGATGCTGCCTTCCTGTTCGAGCCGCAGGCGCGCATTGCGCAACTGATCGCACCGGTCAAGCAGGTCTATGAAATCGGCGAAGTCTGGCCCTTCCCCTGCATGGTCGTCATCACTTCCGGCGAGACCTTGAAGAAGAAGCGCGATGCCGTCTGGAAGTCGCTGGATGCGCAACGCGATGCCATCACCCTGCTGCAGAAGAAGCCTGCCGAAGCCTCCAAGCTGATCGCCGGCTACTTCATCGCCGAACCGACCCTGAAGACCCTGAAGCATGGCGAGATGCTGCGTGAAGACGTCATCCGCGACGCCATCAAGAGCCAGACCTTCACCCCCAAGATCAGCAAGAAGGACCAGGACCGCATGCAGGAAATCGCCGATATCCTGCAATCGCAAGGTTCGCTCAAGACCCGCGACGGCAAGCCCTTCGATGTGAATTCCATCACCGACCTGTCGTGGCAGAACGCGCGCAAGCTGTGATGCGGCACTGCGCCTGATCGATTTCCTTTTGTCTTCACCCTGGCCGGACCCTGTCCGGCCATTGTCTTTCCTGTCCTTATGAGCTCACAGCGTCGCGTTACCGGACTCCGCAAGAAACTGGCCATGCTGCTGGCCATCGTCTTCATCCTTTTGATGTGGCAGATCGCGGCCTGGTCGCTGCCGTCCTTCCTGATGCCGGGCGTGCCCGAGGTGGCCGCGCGGCTGGTGGAGGAAGTGCAGTCCGGCAGCTTCCGCACGGCCCTCTTCGGCAGTCTCTATCGCCTGGGCCTGGGCTATGGCTCGGCACTGGCACTGGGCATCGGATTCGGCCTGATCGGGGCGGTGCTGTTCTTCTTCCGTGAAGTGCTGAAGTCGGCCATCGTGATTCTGCAATCGATTCCCTCGATTGCCTGGGTGCCGCTGTTCCTGATCCTGATGGGCTTCGGCAACCTGCCCATCGTGGTGGTGGTGGCCATCGCCGCGTTCTTCCCGGCCGCACTCTCGGTCATGAATGCCACCGAGAGCGTGCAGCAGGTGCATGTCTCTGCAGCGCGCGTGATGGGGGCCTCGCGCCTGTCCATGCTGCGCCGGGTGTACCTTCCAGCGGTGATGCCCGAACTCATCACCGGTGCCCAGCTGGCCTTCGGCAATGCCTGGCGCGCGCTCATTTCCGCTGAAATGCTGGTCGGTTTCGGCAAGGGCCTGGGCCGCACGCTGGCCTACTCGGGCGAGACGGCCGACATGATCGGCGTGATGGCCAACATCCTCACCATCGCCATCCTGGCCGCGCTGATCGACCAGGTGATCCTGGAAAACCTCAAGCATCGCCTGCTCAAGTACCAGTACGTCTGACGTGATGCCGGCCATGCATACCCTCGTTCGCCTCACCTTGTTGGCGTCGGTCTGCCTGACCGTGGGTGCCGCGCAGGCTGGCGTGCTCGATGACGCACGCCGCAGCGACACCGTGCGCATCGGGCTGGACCACGTGCCGCCGGTCTACAAGGGCGGCATGAAATTCCGTACCCCGGAAAACATCGCCATCGTGCCGGCCGAGGATCTTGCCGCGCAGTGGAAGCTCAAGGCCGACCTCCAGCCCACTACGCAGGACCGCGCTGCATTGAAGGGCGTGCGTCCTGATGTCGTGCTCACGCGCATCGATGTCGCCCAGGCGGGCGCGGCCGACGTCATCACGGTCCCGACCGGCTACAGCGCCGGTGGCATGGCCATCATGCGCACCGATACCACCATCCGCAAATGGGAAGACCTGAAAGGCCGCTCCGTCTGCGTCTCCGCCGGATCGCCCTATGTCGGCACCCTCAGCGCACGCTATGCCGCCATCGAGAAAGTGATGCCGGCCCCGGCCGATTCGCTGCTGGCCGTGCGCATCGGCCAGTGCGATGCTGCCGTGCATGACGACACGCTCATGAAGGCGCTGCTGAAGCTGCCCGAATGGAAGAAGTTCTCCGCGCAACTGCCGCCGGTGACGCGCCAGGCGCTGGTGCTGCAGGTACGCGGCAATGACCCGGCCGACCTGGCCGCCGCACGGCAACTGGCCGCGCGATGGAACGATGCGTTCTGGGACAAGGCCATCAAGAAATGGGTCAACAACGTGGCCTTCGAGGTCTACCTCGACCAGAACGTGCCGGATTGCCACTGAGGCCTCTTGCCGGCGTGGCAAGGAAGTTGCCACGCCGATATCGAGAAAGCGGGATTTGTTGACGAGCGCGCAAGCCGCTCCGTGCCGTCCGCACAAAAATCACCGCATTTCAGGATTTTCCCTGTGGCAGAGCGCTGCAATGGGCGTAACATAGTCGGCATTCGTTCCACTGGAAGGCACATCCTGTCGCCGCCAGTCATCATTCCTCAGCCTTCGTTTCAAAGGGAGCCCATCATGGCCATGGACATTTCCTCTGCCGTCAACGGCGTCGTCTCCGACCCCAACGGCAATGCACCGACCACTGGCAAAGCCAACGATCCGGTGGCCGTGCGCCGTGCCGAAGAAGCCGCAGCCGCCTTGAAGGCCGAGCAGCGTCGCCTCGAAGAAATCCAGGCCGATGAAACCCGCGCCGAAAACGCCCGCCAGGAACGCAATCGCCGCGAGCAGGCTTCGCGCAATGCGACCGGCGAGATCATCGGCACGACCGTCAATTCGGTGGCCTGATACCTGCGTTGCCGGTGACGTGGATTGGCCGCGCATTGGCCAATGTGCGGCCAATTCCGGATTCTTAACCTGGATTCAACAAAGCCCGCAACGCCCGGTACAAGGGCGTTGCGGGCTTTGTCGTTGCTGCGGCAGGCGGTTCGAATCAGTGATTCTGCCCCGGCCCGTTCAATGATCCCAGCAACCAGGTCTCTGCCATGTCGATCTGGTTGATGAGCATCAGGAAGGTCTCGTCATTGATGCGCTGTTCAGCGCGCAGGTAGTGCACTTCCAGCCGCTCGGCGCGGATCGCCTCCAGCCGCAGTTCACGTTCGAACTGCTTGAAGCGGTTGGCCGCGCGCTGGGTTTCTTCCGAATCACTCTCCGCATTCATGCGCATGCGATAGGTCGCCAGCAGACTGCCGCTGACTTCCATCAACAACGCCAGATCGGATTCATCGAGATTGACGCCGATGCGTTCCTGCGCCTCCTCGATGGTGCGCACGGCCGCCTCCGACAGGCGCAGGCGCGCCATCATTTCCTCCGCGCGGCGGCGCTTGACCTCGGCATCGAGCTGCAGATCCTTGAGCATCCATGGCAGCAGGAAGCTGCCGAACAGCAGCGAGCACAGGATCACGCCGGTGGCGAGAAAGATCAGCAGGTCACGCGCCGGGAAGGGCGTATGTTCCTTCAGCAGCAGCGGGATCGACATCACGCCCGCCAGCGTGATGGCCCCGCGCACGCCGGAGAGCGCCGTGATGCTGATGAGCCGCAAATCGAACTTGCGGTTGCGCCCGCTCTGGCCACGCAGGGCGGAGGCGAAGCGGCGCATGCGCAGGTTGATCCAGACCCACACGAAACGCAGCACGATCAGCGCCACCGTGATGGCCAGGATGTAGACGAACAGGTGCCACACCGGCACATTGCCCGCCATCTGCGCATCCACGTGGGCCAGGCTGACGATGCCCGGCAATTGCAGGCCCAGCAGCAGGAAGGACATGCCGTTGAAGACGAATTCCAGCATGGTCATGATGCTGCGTCCCTGCAAGCGCGTGGCCGCCGATTCGCCACCGGCCGTCTCCAGATAGGGCATCAGCATGCCCGCCGCTACCGCCGCCAGAATGCCGGACAAACCAAAGTGTTCGGCAAAGATGTAGGCCGTGAAGGGGATCAGCAACAGCAGCACCACCTGGATGCCTGGCTCGTCACCGGCCCATTCGATGATCTTGCGGCGGATCAGTCCGAAGCCCCAGGCCACGATCAGCCCCACGGCAATGCCGCCGGCGGCGATCAGCACGAAGGAGATGCTGGCATCGAGCAGCGAGAAGGTGCCGGTGATGACGGCGGCAATGGCGAACTTGAAGGCCACCAGGCCGGACGCATCGTTCATCAGCGCCTCGCCCTCCAGCACGTGCTGCATCGAGGCCGGCAGGCGGCCCTTGCCGACGATGGACGAGACCGCCACCGCATCGGTGGGCGAGAGCACGGCCGCCAGCGCGAAGGCCGAGGGCAGCGAGATGACCGGGATCATCCAGTGGATGAAGTAACCCACGCCCACCACCGTGAACATCACCAGACCCAGGGCCAGCGCCAGGATGGGGCGCGCCAGGCGGAAAAACTCGCGCTTGGGCATGCGCCAGCCATCGGTGAAGAGCAGCGGCGGGATGAACAGCAGCAGGAACAGCTCCGGATCGAAGCTGATGCGCAGGCCGAACATGGGCATGGCCAGCACCGCGCCCAGCGCGATCTGGAACAGCGGCAGCGGCAGCTTGAAGGGAGCCAGCCGCGCGACCACGCCGGAGACGGCGACGGCCAGCAGCAGGATCAGGACGGTGAAGACGATTTCCATGAGGCAGCAGGTGATGTTCTTGTGATGAGGCGCGGGTGGGTCAGACCGGCAGGGCTGCAAGGAGTTGCAGGGGCGTTGCAGGCGCGTTGCAATGACTTGCAACTAGCTTGCAAGTATACGGTACCTGCGCGGTACAAGCTCGGCAGCCATGTGCCACTGCATCAGGAGAAGGCGCGGGCAAAAACGACGATGCCGGCACAAGGCCGGCATCAGGGAACGCGGGGAGGGCAGGCGGTGCTCAGTTGCCGGCCTTGGCCAGATAGCGTGCGCGCCAGGGTTTGAGCACCATCAGCGCCAGACAGGCGGTGAGGATGTCCAGCGTGATGGCGGTTCCGAAGACCGGATGCCAGCTGCCGGTCTTCTCATGCATCATGGCCGCCAGCGGGCCGCCGAAGATCGAGCCGATGCCTTGCGAGATGTAGAGCCAGCCATAGTTGGCGGTGGCGTTGCGGGTGCCGAAGGTGTCGGTCAGGGTGGAGGGGAAGAGCGAGAAGATCTCGCCCCAGCCGAAGAAGACGATGCCCGACAGCAGCACGAACAGCACCGCATTCTCGCGCGTGGCCAGCCACAGCGCCATGGCCACGCCTTCCAGGGCGAAGGCGAAGAACATGGTGTTCTCGCGGCCATAGCGATCCGAGATCCAGCCGAAGAAGGGACGCGTCAGGCCATTGGTGAGACGGTCGATGGTCAGTGCCAGCGGCAGCGCGGCCAGCCCGAACACCATCACGTTGGCCACGCCGAAGTCACGCGCGAAGGTGGCCATCTGCGAGGTCACCATCAGGCCCGAGGTCGACATCATGGTCATCATCACGAACATGAGCCAGAACAGGGGCGTACGCAGCATCTGGCGCGGCGCCAGGTCGAGCTTGCTGGCGGCAATGGCCGGGGCCGGCATGGCGGCTGCATGGCTGGCGTCAGGCGAGCGCAGGGCCTGTGCGGCCAGCACGCCGATCACCGCAAACACCAGGCCGAATTGCCAGAGCGTGGTTTCCAGCCCGGCGCTGGCCAGCGAGGCCGAGATCGGGAAGGTGGTGAGGATGGCGCCCATGCCGTAGCCGGCCGCCACCATGCCCACCGCAAAGCCGCGGCGATCCGGAAACCAGCGCACCATCTGGCCGACCACGCCGACATAGACGATGCCGGTACCGAGCCCGCCCACCAGGCCATAGGCCAAATAGAACATGCCGATGGTGGAGGCTTGTGCCGCCAGGACCCACGACAGGCCGGACATGAAGGTGCCGATGGCGATCAGGCGGCGCGCGCCGAAGCGCTCGATCAGGCTGCCCTGGAAGGGCGAGAAGAAGGTCTGCAGCACGATCAGCATCGAGAAGGTGATCTGCAGTTCCGACAGCGGCACGCCCAGCTTGGCCGTGAGCGGCTTGGTGAACAAGGTCCACACGTATTGCGGACTGGAGATGGCCATCATGCAGATCAGGCCGATCAACAGCTGGAACCAGCGGTTGCGCAGCAGGCCCTGCGCGCTCGCCGGGGCGGTTTGGGTGAGGGTGGTCATGCGTTTCTCCTGTACAGAAAGCCAGAGTGGGACGGGCAGCCTTGCCGGATCGGGCAGGATGCCGCTGGACTGAATTTATGTATGCATAAATCCTGCCAGGCACAAAAGCAGCTTTCGTGCCATTTGCTCCAGGGCAAATCCGGCACAGGAAAATCGGTTCAATCCTTCTTCGGGAGCGTAAAAAACGGCCTGCGACCCGCAGTTGAAGCGCAAAGCTTCACTTTTTCAGCCAAAACGCTTGCGGCGGGTGGGTGTCGTTGCCGGTGCGTTGCTCGGCACCGGTGCAGCCTGCACCGACTCGGCGCGCACCTGTTCGAGGCGGGCGATGGTGAGGCGTTCGACCACGGTGTGGCTGTCTTCGATGTGACGCGCGATCAGTTCGCCAGCCAGAGCGGCATCGCTGCAGGCGATGGCATCGAGGATGGCGCGGTGTTCGGCGTAGGTGTCATCGATGCAGTCGCCATAGGCGAAGTCCAGGCGCCGCATGATGCGCAGCTGGTTGGCCAGCTGGCGGTAGACGGTATCGGCCTCGGGGTTGCCGGCCGCCTGCACCAGCGCGCAGTGGAAGGCTTCGTCCAGGGCCGCTACGGCCAGCCCGTCGGGCAGGCGGTCGCCGGGGGCGCACTGCCAGATCGCGCCTTGCTCGGCCACCAGCTGCTGGCGCACGGCCGGGGCGATGCGCGGGGAGCACAGCTTGCGCACGGCGTGCAGTTCCAGCATCTCGCGCAATTCGTAGAGGGAGGCAAAGCGCGCCAGGTCGATCGGCACCACTTCCCAGCCATTGCGGAAGTGGCCGCGCACCAGGCCTTCGCTTTGCAGGCGCATCAGCGCTTCGCGCACGGGCGTGCGCGAGACCTGCAGCCGCTCGGCCACATCGTTCTCGGCAAAGCGGTCGCCGGGCAGCAGGCGGAAGGCGTAGATGTCATCGCGCAGGCTGGCATAGACCGTGTCGGTGAGCTTGCCGGCACGGCGGGTGGCGAGATCGGCGGGCGCTTGGCTGGACGTCATGAAGGAAGTGGCTGGGCGGGTGGACGGGGTTGGCGGCTATCTTAACGCGGGGGTGGGGGCGGATGGAAGCTGCACCGCGGCTAGCGCTTGCCCAACACGGTAATACGCGGCTTGGGCGAAGTATCGGCCAACTCACGCGCAATGAAATCCACAAAGCTGCGCACCCGCGTCGACAGCTGCTGGCGCTGCGAATACACCGCAAAAATATCTGCATTGGGCGTCTGCCAGCCCGGCAGCACCTGCACCAGCCGCCCCTGTTCAAGATAGCTGCGGATATCCCACTCGGCGCGCATGAGGATGCCGTGCCCATCCAGCGCCCACTTCACCGCGATCTCGCCGTCATTGGTGGTGAGGTTGCCGCGGATCTTGACCGTCTCCGTCTTGCGCGAAGCACCGCTGCCCGAAGACAGCTTCCACACCCCATAAGCCTCATCGCCCTGGCGGATGCCCACGCAATTGTGTTTGGCCAGGTCATGCGGCGTCTGCGGCATGCCCCTGCGCTTGAGATAGTCCGGCGAGGCGCACAGCAGCCGCGCATTGCACGCCAGCCGCCGCGCTACCACCCGGGTATCGGGCGGCTCGCCGAAGCGGATGCAGACATCGAAGCTGTCCTCGGTCAGCGGCGGCGGTATCACCGACAACTGCAACTGCACCGACACCTGCGGATGGCGCGTCACGAATCTGGAAATCACCGGCGCCACATGGCTGCGCCCGAATCCCAGTGTGGCATTGACCCGCAGCAGGCCTTCCGGGCGGCGCTTGGAGCTGCCCAGCAGTTCGGACAATTCATCGATCTGGTCGAGGATGCGGCGCGCGTGTTCCAGATAGAGCTCGCCCTCGGGCGTCAACATCATGCGGCGCGTGGTGCGGTTGACCAGCGGCACGCCGGCCCGCGCTTCCATCAGCGTGAGGTGCTTGCTGACCGCCGCCGTGGTCAGCCCCAGCTCGCGCCCGGCCGCAGAGAGACTGCCAGCCATGGCCAGCACGGAAAAGAAACGCAGGTCGGCGGGAAGAACGGTGTCCTGCATGAAACCTCGCCAGGAAAACAAAAAAATGATTGTTGAATTCAGGTTAAGAATGCTTTAAGTCTAGCACCGGTTCCTGTCCTTTCAGTATGGGTAAAGTAGCCCGCATGCAAAGAGGCGGCGCATGCCGTCATTTTGCGAGACCCCACACCGCATCTCATCAAGAAAGGCTGGAGACATGAAAACCTATCGCATCGCAACCATCCCCGGCGACGGCATCGGCAAGGAAGTCATTCCTGCAGGCCGCCAGTTGCTGCAAGCCCTGGCCGCTGCCCGTGCCGACCTCGCCTTCGACTTCGAGGACTTTGGCTGGGGTGGCGACTATTACCGCCAGCACGGCGTGATGATGCCCGCCGATGGCCTCGATGCCCTGCGCGACAAGGACGCCATCCTGTTCGGCTCGGCCGGGGATCCGCACATTCCGGACCACGTGACCCTGTGGGGCCTGCGCCTGAAAGTCTGCCAGGGCTTCGACCAGTACGCCAACGTGCGCCCCACGCGCATCCTGCCGGGCATCGACGCGCCCCTCAAGCGCTGTCGTGCCGAAGACCTGAACTGGGTCATCGTGCGCGAGAATTCCGAAGGCGAATACGCCGGAGTCGGTGGCCGCGTGCACCAGGGCCATCCCATCGAAGCGGCCACCGATGTCTCGATGATGACCCGCGCCGGCGTCGAGCGCATCATGCGTTTCGCTTTCAAGCTGGCGCAGTCGCGTCCGCGCAAGTTGTTGACAGTGGTCACCAAGAGCAATGCCCAGCGCCATGCGATGGTGATGTGGGACGAGATCGCGGTGCAGATTGCCAAGGAATTCCCGGACGTGAAGTGGGACAAGGAACTGGTCGACGCCGCCACGGCGCGCATGGTCAACCGTCCCGCCACGCTGGACACCATCGTGGCCACCAACCTGCATGCCGATATCCTCTCCGACCTGGCCGCTGCGCTGGCGGGCAGCCTGGGCATTGCGCCCACCGGCAACATCGATCCGGAGCGCCGCTATCCGTCCATGTTCGAACCCATCCACGGGTCGGCCTTCGACATCATGGGCAAAGGCCTGGCCAATCCGGTGGGTACCTTCTGGTCGGTGGTGATGCTGCTGGAACACCTGGGCGAGCACGATGCAGCGGCGCAGGTGATGCAGGCCATTGAAGCGGTCACGGCCGATCCGGCATTGCATACCGGTGACCTGGGCGGCAAGGCGACCACGGTGCAGGTGACCGAGGCGGTCTGCAGTTTCGTGGCCAAGGCGGCGCGGGGGCAGCAGGAGGCTTGAGTGATGCGTCTTGAATGAGGAAGGCCGGCTTGATGCCGGCCTTCTTGGTTGAGGCGCTGAGCGCAGCGGCGTGCTGTCAGCGCGGTGAGAGTTTCGCCACGATGGTAGCCATCACCACCGCCAGCATCGCAATCCCCGCCGCCAGATAGCCCACCTGACCGGCGCCCCACGAAGACAGCGCCGCACCGCCCACCGCGGCACCGAGCGCGATCCCGCCATTGGCGGCCGATACATTGAGCGTACCGGCCAGCGCCTGCGCGCCCGAAGCAGCCTTCATCACGCGGATCTGGCAGATCGGATAGAGCGCCGTATTGGCGATGCCCCATACCGCCAGTGCCAGCGCAAAGGCCCAGCCCGCCTGGCTCAACAGCATGCTGCCCGCCATGCCCAGCGCGAGGATGGCGCAGAAGAGGGCTGTGGTGGCGAGCGGCTTCTGATCCACCCACAGCCCGCCGAGCCAATTGCCGACCAGGCCGACCGCGCCAAAGCCCATCAGCCACCAGCCCACGTGGGCGGGGGCGATGCCGCCGGATTTTTCCAGCATCTCGGCCAGATAGGTGTAGCCCGTGAACATGGCCGTGAAGACCAGCACCGACAGGGCCACGTTGGCCAGGAAAAACGGACTCTTCAGGATGCGTGCCTGCGCCGCCATGCCACCGCTGGGGGCGCTGCGCACGCGCGGCACCACAGCCGCAATCAACACTGCCACCAGCAGCGACAGCAGCGCCAGCAGGCCGAAGGCGGCACGCCAGCCGACGGCCTCCGACACCAGCGTGCCCAACGGAATGCCGAACAGCATGGCCGCCGAGATGCCCAGATAGACCGTTGACACTGCGCGTCCGCTTTTTTGCGGTCCGGCGATCTGTGCCGCCGTCTCGCTGGCCGTGCCCCAGAACACTGGCAGTGCCAGCGCCGGCACCAGGCGCGCGACGGCCAGTATCCAGATGTTCCAGGCCAGTGCGGCCAGTGCATTCGAAAGCGCGAAGATCACCAGGATGATGATGAAGAGGCGCTTGCGTTCCAGATGCGCCAGGCTGGCCGTGAGCAGCGGACCGCACAGCATCACCACCACGGCAAAGAGCGTGACCAGCTGGCCGGCACTGGCCACGCTGATGCGCAGATCGCGCGCCAGTGCGGGCAGCAGGCCAACGATCAGGAATTCAGTGGTCACGATGACGAAAGCGGCCACCGCGAGAATGGCGATCGAGGCACTGCCGCCCTGCGTATCTTGCGCTGGCTGAGTGCGGGTGCGCGCGGTGGCGCTGGGGGCAGCTGGCATGGGAAAAACTCCGTTTTGAATTTGGGCCCGCCATGGTAGGTGAGAACAAATGTCTACTGTTGGATATAAAATCGTCGCTTATCTGGAAAAATATTCCATCTGCGGGAGTGCAAGATGTCGCCACTGGAAAGGCTCAAAGGTCTCGAGACCTTTGTCGCCGTCGTCGAAGCCGGGAGCTTCACGGCGGCAGCGGAGCGCCTGCATCTCACCAATTCAGCGGTGGGCAAGGCCGTGGCGCGGCTGGAGGAGCGCTTGAAGCGTCCGCTGTTGCAGCGGGGCCGGCGGCGCGTTGAGTTGACCGATGCGGGTGATGCGTTTTATCAGGTCTGCGTGCGCGTGCTGGATGAGTTGAAGAGCGCCGAGGACATGCTGGCCTCGGATGAGATTGCGCCCTCGGGACGCCTGCGCGTGGACATGCCGGCCACCTTTGGTCGCCTGCGCGGCATGGCTTCGCTGCTGGCCTTTGCGGAGAAACATCCGCAGGTCACGCCGCAGGTGTCCTTCACGGATCGCTTCGTTGATCTGGTGGAAGAGGGGCTCGATGTGGTGGTACGCATCGGGGGCGGCGACGTCTGGCCGGCCACGCTGGGTTATACCTGCCTCGGACATGAAGAACTGGTGTTCTGCGCTGCGCCGTCCTATCTTGCCCGCCGTGGCGAGCCGCGCACCCTGCAGGAATTGCAGGCACATGATGCGGTGCTGTATGCGCGTGCGGATGGCAGCAGCAGTCCGTGGCTCATCAAGGACGGAGATCAGCCGGTGGTACGGCAGCATGCGGAAGGGCGCATCATTCTTGGGCAGGCCGAGGCGCAGGTGGCGGCGGTGCAGGCGGGATTGGGCATTGCGCAGCTGGCAACCTGGGTGGTGGAGCAGGCCTTGCGCGAGGGCAGTCTGGTGGCTATCCTGCCTGCGCATGTGACGCAGGGTTTGCCTCTGCATATCGTCTGGCAGCGCAGCCGTGAGCATTCGGCCAAGGTGCGGGCGGTGGTGGGGCATTTTGAAAGGACGCTGGGGGTTGGGGCGATGATCGATACGTAATCGTGGTTCAATGCTCCCTCTGCAGGGGGAGAGATCGCCTTCGCAATGCGTTGTCCCACAGGCTTTCGGAAAGGCCATGATTTTCATGAGGGGTTCATGACGATTCATCTGCATTTTCTCGATGCGCGTGCAAGCCTGACGCCCTTGCGCGAATGGATAAGCGATGCACTGCTGCAGACGCATGCCAAGGCTGCGCAGCTGTTGCCCTTGCAGCCGCTGGATGTGGTCATACAGGCCGGAAAACAGGTGGTGCCGGAGAAGGGGCTGCTGGGATATGCTCCGCGCCCCGGGCTCATCCACCTCACCATCGATCCCGGTCATCCCGCGCTGCTGGCCAATGCACAGTCTTCGCTGGAACGCATGTTCGCCCACGAATTGCATCATGCCGCGCGCTGGGATGGTCCCGGGTACGGGGCGACACTGGGCGAGGCGCTGGTGTCGGAGGGGCTGGCGGGACACTTCGCGCAAGAGCTGCTGGGTGGGGATCCGGAGCCCTGGGAAACGCTGGATATCCTGAGCATGAGCGAGACCATCGCGCTGGCGCTGCAGATGTGGAGTCGCGACGATCATGATCACGGGGCCTGGTTCTTCGGGACGGGGGCGTTGCCGCGATGGGTGGGTTATTCGCTGGGTTATCAGATGGTGGGCAGGTATGTCAGGCAAGTCGAGAGCAGGACAGCTTCCGGCATGGTTGCGCTGGAGGCCGAGGCATTGCGTAACATGCTGGCGGAAATGCTCGCGCTTGCCCAAGGGCGGGATCGGTGAACCGGATTTGAATTGATATGAAGGAGCGCAAGCAAATTGCGCACGGTATCATTCTCCTTTTTCAAGTATCAACGAGGAGTCGTGATTTGAAACCACGCGCCAATCTGGCCATCGCAGTCATTGCGGTGGCCATCATGGTTGTCTTCGCTTACCGAAGCTTCACACGTCAGCCGGCAAAGATCTCGCCAACGCCCACTGCAGAAAGCTGTACGCCGGAAGCGATTCGAAAAGTCAGCGACGTTTTGGAACGATCGATCTTGTCATCACGTTGCGCCAAGAAAGAATAATCGGGGTGAATGCGGCTCCAGTAGGTGCAAACAGTCTTCTAATTTCAATATGGTCAAGCTCGGTGAGTTGGTAAGCGCCGGGAGTACCACCAATACGCCTCTCTCTTGCTATGCGCCGGCCAGAACAGCTAAATTTGATTTCATTGGATAGCAACTGGGTCCATCGCACGCCCTACCCCCCGTTGGGCTTCATCCCTTTCTCTGACTACGCATTGGGTAACGGTGACAGCTTCGGTCTGTATTGGCCGATTGGGCGCGAATCACTGGAACCCATCGTCGTTGAGACCTGGCACGATTCCTGGACGATACAACCGGTCGGTTCTTCTCTTGCTGCGTTTCTGCGCGTGGTTCAGTCCGCTACTGAGGAATACCCGGAGCCACCGACAGTAATGGAGGATCCCGACTCTCCCTTCGCCTGCTTCGTCGCTGCAAAAGAGGCGCAGCAGGTTGAGGGCGCCATTGCACTTCTGGAACGCGCCACAACCATCTTGCCGGAATATACCGATGCCCTGTCTTTGCTGTGGGCCCAATACGTTCGAGCCGGTCGTATCGAAGATGCCATCGTGACCGCACTGCACGCGATCATTTCTCCTCCCGGTTTTGGTACGCGACCGTTGAAGGCCTTGCGCTGGCTTTGCGGGAGGGAGTCAATATCGCCCTTGTTGGCGGAGGATCCGATCTGGCTTGCCAGAAAGGAGCTCACACTCTCTTTCGGGGGAAAGAAGGAGAATGCAGATTTCCCCGTTTTGCTGAATGCCATTCAACGCTATCTGGATCAATCAGAATTCGTTCGTGCTTCGACCTTGATGCAGACCTACGCCGAGCTTATGTGGCGCGAAACCGTTTCATTCCGGGAGCGCTATGGATTTATTGCTGCTGAGTTCATTGCATGGCAGATTGAGGTTGGCGAAAAATATGCAATGGGATCACGGTCCGTTCAGATGCCAGAGTCGTAGCAGAGATAGACGAGTATCAAAATGCGTGACTGAATCACTGATTCTTGCGGTCATGATTATTATCCCGAGGGCGGAGCGATCTTCACCGATACCCTGCAGAAGCTGAGGCCATTGCGTTGGCGGCGCATGACGGTCAGGACGGTGCGGCCCCGTCGCCTGCTCAAGCGGATGTTCTTCCTTGGCTGGCCAGTGCCCTCCGGATACCGTCAGCATAGGAAGTCTTGGTGATCGGCCCGATCAATTGCTGAAGCGCCGAATCATCCATGATCACCGGCTGCGTCTGCAGATAGTGCATCTCCACCAGTTCGCGCATCATCGGATGGAACAATCCGATGATGCGCAGCATGGTCTTTCCCGCCACGCGCTTCTTCAGCTTGCGTCCGGTCTGCCTTTCCATTTCTTCCACCAGTGCCTGTTGCGACGTCACCCCGGCACCGGCCAGGTGCCAGATCCTGCCGAAGGCCGCAGGCGTGCTGATCAGCCTGGCCACGACCGGACCGACATCGGGCACGAAGACGAACTCGTGCGGACGATCCAGTGGCCCGATCATGTCTGCCGTGCCACCCTGTGCCGCAGCCTTGATCGCACCGTGCAGGAAGCTGGCTTCGACGCCGGGGCCGTAGAAATCCGGCAGACGCAGCACCGCTGCGCGAATGCGTCCTGCGCTGTGGGCCTGCATCAGCAGGTCTTCCTGCGCCTTGCGCATGCGGCCCTTGAAGGTGTGCGGATTGCGCGGGTGGTCTTCCCGTAGCGGTGAGGTCTGCGGCAGACCGTAGGGATACACCGTGCCGATCAGCAGAACCTGCTTGACGCCAGCGCTGATCGCGCCGTCCAGCGTCTTGCGCATCAGTGCAGGATGCAGCTCGAACTGCGTGTAGTTGACGCCGACCAGATAGATCAGCGTGTCGATCCCCTGTGCGGCGGCTTCCACGGAGGCCGGCGAGTCGGGGTTCCAGCTGACGATCTCGGCCAGCGGGTCGGCCCCGAAGGCCTTGCGCAAACTGGCTTCATTGCGGCCGACTACGCGATAGGGCAGCCCTTGCGCGCTGATGGCAGAGGCGATGCTTTGACCGATGGCACCGGCGGCACCGAAGAGGGCAATCCTGGACATGGGGTTCTCCCGAAAGATGTTGTGAGTACGAACATGCTCAGTATGCGAAATTGCGGTATAAATGAAAATTGCATAAATTAGCCTAGCGTCTATACATAAATGAATACCCTGGCCGACATCGAACCGAACTGGGAGTGGTACCGCAGTTTTCTCAAGGTGCTGGAGACGGGATCGCTGTCAGCGGCCGGGCGCGAGATGGGGCTCACGCAGCCGACGGTGGGCCGTCACATCGAACAGCTGGAGTCGGCGCTGGGGCTGAAACTGTTCGTGCGCTCCTTTGATGGCTTTTCTCCTACGGATGCGGCGCTGGAACTGAGGCCTTATGCGGCCGGTATCGCGGCGACTTCCGCCGCACTGCGCCGGGTCGCCAGCAGCCACGGCAGGGAAGTGCGCGGCACGGTCAGGCTGACCGCCAGTGAAGTCATCAGCGTGGAAGTGCTGCCCCCGATCCTTGCAGAACTCAAGCATCGGCATCCGGGGCTGTGCATCGAGCTGGTCATGTCCAACAGGGCTGATGACTTGTTGCAGCGGGAGGCGGACATTGCCGTGCGCATGTTCAAGCCGGTCCAGGATGCGCTGATCGCCAAGCGGCTGGGCAGCATCGAAGTGGGACTGCATGCGCACCAGCGTTATCTGGCGTCACATGGGGTACCGCACTCGATTGATGCACTGGCGGGCCATGCGCTGATTGGTTTCGATCAGGAGAGCGCCTTTGTGCGCAAGGTACTGGAGCAATTCCCCTGGCTCGCGCGCGCCGGCCTGGCATTCCGGGCCGACAGTGATCTGGCGCAACTGGCGGCGATTCGCGCGGGCTTCGGCATCGGGATTTGCCAGGTGGGGCTGGCGGCCAGAGATGACGCACTGGTGCATCTGCTGCCCAGGAAATTCTCTCTCAAGATGGAAACCTGGATTGCCATGCATGAGGACTTGCGGGCGAGTCCGCGTTGTGCAGTGACCTTTGCTGCGTTGGTGGCGGGATTGGGGGCGTATATACGGGGGTGAAGCGCGGGGTGGCGTGATTATCCGGATTGGGGACTTGGGTTTTGGGGAGTATCGTCCAATAGCGTTCTAATTTCCATTGATGCGGCTAAAAGCCGTGTGGTTGTTGCACCTGAAATGCAGATTGATCTGAGCGCCTTATTATTCAATTATTTTGCTTTAACAAATCCTGAGATATTCCGAATGTTCATTCCAACGTCAAGATGACAAATCTCTCCAGCAATGCGTTATGCGAGAAATGCGGTGGGTCGGTTGCGCTTTTGCGCGAAGGAAATACGCAAGGCTTGATTTGCACAAATTGTGGCTGGTCGGTGGTTACGACCCAGTTATCGGAAATCCTGCGACACCCAATTTCATATGAGGTGAGTGTTACAAAAGGGGATTACAGGAACGACCAACATCTGAAAGCCTTGGCTCATTTGGCAGATATAAATTATCTTCATGCTAGAAAATTATTAAAAGAATCCTGCACCTTTGTGGTGTTCACTGGAAAGGCATCCAAAGCGATAGAGGTTAGAGATACGCTTGAGACGGCAGGTCTGGCGTTTGAGATCAAGCCCGGATTTCCGTGGTGATTTATGGATAGCCTATTCAGCTATTATTCATTTTCAAGTGCAATGTCCGCAATCGGCCAGAAGCATTATTTGATGGGGCATAGTAGGGGAAATCTTAAAAATGCAAGCAATCCTGACGGACCTTATAGAGCGCATGACAGTGCGCGAACCACTCGTGAGTTCTGATGAGTCAATTTCGTGGCATGCGTACCGCGAAGCTGAAAAGCTAATTGATGAAACGCTGATTGAAGAGCTGCGTGATTTTTTGAAACAGAAGCTAACAAAAGAACAGCGACGAGCGGCCTACTTCATCATTGGGAAGATCGGCAAGAATTGTGCAAGTGCTGAATGTGCTTTGCTCTTGCTTAACAGTGTTTCAGCAGAAACTGATAAATATTCGCTCAGCAGTCTTCTCGATTTGATATCTGATTTGCCAAAGCCACTTCATTTGGATCTTAGCCCTTTGTATTTTTTGCTAAGCGATAAGCGCTGGCTTGTTCGACACTCTGCAATTAAGTCTTTAATGTATTGCCACCATCCTGAGGCAGAAGACAAACTAATCAGTGTGTTAGAGAACACTGACAGTTCATATGAGATTGTTTATTGTCAAGCGACACTAAATAATATCGGAACTAGTAAGGCTCTACCGGCGTTGTCGAAGAATCTAAAATCGCGGAAACCGGACGTAAAGATCTCAGCAGAACTTGCGGTAGAAGCCATTCTGCAACGTCAGTCCAGCCTAAATTGATGCGCGCAATCGCTGTGGGTCTCAATGTTGTTGATTTGGATGATCTCTTGACTCAGGGCCACCATCTTCCACCTTAGTCAGGCCTTGGCGCTTCAAAAATCAAACTGGGTCAGTTGCACCCGCAAATCAACACGTTGATGTGATTTTCCAATACAAGAAGAAAAAAGGGGGAGACATGGAGTGAACTGATTCGATCGGCCAATGCTCACGCCAATGGCCTGAGCGTCGACCGCCCCTTGGTCGAAGCCATCGTTGCGAGCAGCGACAAGAGACGTTTTGCACTGAGCCCCGATGGCCAACGGATTCGCGCCAATCAAGGCCATTCCGTCGAGATTGCGCTTGGACTGCCACCCAGCGTGCCGCCGGACGTGCTGTATCACGGTACGGCGACGCGCTTTCTGGAATCCATCTACGCCAGCGGACTGCATGCAGGATCCCGGCAGCATGTGCATCTGTCCGCCAGTCCTGAGGTGGCAAGGCAAGTCGGCAGCCGGCATGGCAAGCCGGTCGTGCTTGTGGTCGATGCAAGGAAAATGGCCGCAGCGGGAAGCGTGTTCCATATCGCCGATAACGCTGTCTGGCTGACCGATTCCGTGCCTGCCATTTACCTGAGCGAGCTGGTCGAGAACGCTCACGCCGGCATGGAAAACGAATCCGGCGTGAAGTGAGCATGGCGTTGTTCAACGGGACGGTGGTGGATCACGACGCCGCCACCACCGCCTCCAGCTCCTTGCCCCGGGTCTCCGGCAGGATCAGGCAAGCCACGATCACCAGCCCGTAACACCCCGCCGCAATCCACCCGATGGTCTGCCCCAGCGGCAGGCTGTTGCTGAGATACCCGACCAGCGCAGGACATATCGCCCCGACCGCACGCCCGAAGTTGTAGCAGAATCCTTGTCCCGAACCGCGCACATCGCTGGGAAACAGTTCAGACAGATAGGCCCCCATCCCCGAGAAAATCCCCGACAGGAAAAACCCCAGCACAAAGCCCAGCGCCAGCATCCACGCATCGGTAATGATCAGCTGCGTATAGCTCAGCACCAGCACGATCCCCATGGCCGCAAACAGCATGAAACAGCGGCGGCGGCCGATGGTGTCCGACAGCCAGGCCGAGGTCAGGTAGCCACAGAAAGACCCGCCGATCAACACCAGCAGATAGGTACTGGTGCCCAGCACCGACAGGTGGCGTTCGGTCTTCAGGAAGGTCGGCAGCCAGGTCGTCACCGAGTAGTACGCACCCTGCATGCCGGTCGCCAGGAGGCTGGCCAGCAGCGTCGTGCGCAGCAGGTCACGATGGAAGATGCGCAGGAAGTTGCCGCGCTGGCCGCTCTCGCGCAGCCGGGCCTGGGTCGCCAGATAGACGGCCGGTTCGCTGATGGCACGGCGGATGTAGAGCGTCAGCAGGGCCGGCAGCACGCCGATCCAGAACAGCACCTTCCACGCCGTCTCCGGCGGCAGCACCGCATAGACGCCCCAGAACGCCAGCGCCGACGCCGCCCAGCCCACCGCCCAGCTGCTCTGCACCAGGCCCGAGGCCTTGCCGCGATGGCGGGCCGAGATGGTCTCGGCGATCAGCACCGAGCCGACAGCCCATTCGCCACCCATGCCGAAGCCCTGCATCGCACGGGTAAAGAACAGCTCGCCGAAGGAAGTGGTGAAGCCCGAGAGGAAAGTGAAGAGCGCAAACCACAGCACCGTCCATTGCAGCACGCGCACCCGCCCGTAGCGGTCGGCCAGCGCGCCTGCTGCCCAGCCGCCGATGGCCGAGGTCAGCAGGGCACCGGTGGCGATGTAGCCGGCTTCGGCCTTGCTCATGCTCCACGCTGCCAAGAGCGTGGGGATGAGGAAGGTGTAGATCATGTAATCAAAACCATCCACCGCATAGCCGGTAAAGGTTGCCGTGAGCGTGCGTCGCTCGGATGTCGTTGTCTCTTGCAGCCACATGTTGATCCCCGTAATGAATGTGTAAATCACTGACGTGCGGCATCGCTGGTCGCATGCAGGCAGCATGCGGCCATCGATGAAAAAACGGTAGAGCGGCAGCAGGCGCTAGGCCTGTGCGTCGAGCAGCAGTTCGCTGTTGAGCTTGTCAGTCACCAGCATGTAGCCGGGTGCATGAGTGATGCAGAATTCGGGCCGGGCGGCGACGATGGCGGCTTGCGGCGTGACGCCGCAGGCCCAGAACACCGGCAGCTCATCGGCGTGGATGTCCACCGCTTCGCCATAGTCGGGCTGGTGGATATCGGCAATGCCGATCAGGGCCGGGTCGCCGATGTGAATGGGTGCGCCATGCACCTGCGGCGTGCGTGCGGTGATCTGGATGGCGCGGATGGCATCGGCGGCCTTGAGCGGCCGCATCGACACCACCGTCGGTCCCTGGAACACGCCCACCGGCTGCGTCGGAATATTGGTGCGGTACATGGCCACGTTGCGGCCTTCGCTGACATGGCGCAGCGGAATGCCGGCGGCCAGCAGCGCATGTTCGAAAGAGAAGGAACAGCCCAGCGCGAACGTGACCAGATCGTCGCGCCACACCGCGCGCAGGTCGTTCACCTCGGCCACGCGCTCGCCGTCACGCCACAGGTGATAGCGCGGCACGTCGCTGCGCACGTCCAGGTCCAGGCCCAGCGCGGGCAGGGCGGGTGAGCCCGGCTTGGAGACGGCCAGCAAGGGACAGGGGATGGGATTGCGTTCGCAGAAGGCGAGAAAATCATCGGCCAACGCCGCCGGCAGGATCGCCAGGTTGACTTGCACATGGGCACTGGCCACCCCGCTGGTGTGGCCGGTGAATGCCCCGCTGCGGGCGGCCAGCCGCACGTCTAGCGCGCTGGAGGAAGCCGACAGCACAGGCGCTGCGGCGGAATGAATCGGTACGGCAGGCGAGGCGGTGGCAGTCTCTGGCATGGCGGTCTCCTTCTTGGAATGGAGCCGATGTTAGGAGCGTGCCGGGACAGCGTCCAACAAAAAATTTATATCTTTTGTTATCGATTTTTTCGATGAGGACAACGGAAATTTCACTGTAGCGATTTCCGTGCCAGTGGCTCATTTTTCTGCGGTGCGGCCTTTGCCCTGGGTGCGCCGTGCATGCTCCAACGCCGAATCGAGGACCAGTTCGGCCAGGCTGGAACTGGGGTCTTCGCGATAGCTGGCGTGGATCTGCAAGGGCGGGAGCATGGCCTCGCAGCGCAGGATGCGCAAGGGAAGCCGGCGCGTGAGTTCGCGCACCGAGGCGCGCGGCAGGGTGGCTACACCGAAGCCGCCTTCGACCAGCTGCACCATGGCGGAGATGGAAGAGATGGCATGCACGCGCGGTTCGATCACGCCCCATTCCTGGCACAGCTGCAGCACTCCCTGGTGCGGCTGCGAGCCACGCTGGAAGGTGATGAGGTCGTGTGCGGCCAGTTCGTCCAGCGTGTGGGAACGCGTACCGAAGCGTTCGCGGTGGCCCACGAAGACCATCTCCATCGGCGTCATCAGGCGCGAGCGCACGGCCGTGTCGCTGCCTACGGTGGAGGTAAAGACCAGGTCTTGGGCACCGCGCCGGATCTGCTCGGTCAGTACCGGCGAGGTTTCGACGGTGAGTTCCAGCGCGAAATCGGGATAGCGGCTGCGGATTTCCTGCAGCCAGGCCGGCAGCCAGCTGTGCACCACCGATTCGATGCTGCCGATGCGCAGCAGCAGCGGGCCGGCGCTGTTGCCGCCGAGCTCCTGGCGGATCTGGCGCTGCATGTCGAGCAGTTTCACCGCCAGGCGCTGGAAGCGCTGGCCGGCCACGGTGAGGCGAAACTGTTTCTCGCGGCGGTCCAGCAGCACCACGCCCAGTTCTTCTTCCAGCGAGGCGATGCGGCTGGACATGGTCGATTGCGTGATGTGGAGCTTTTCAGCGGCGCGGGTGATGCTCTTGAGCGAGGCGGCCCAGTGGAAGGCCTCGACGAAACGCAGGTTCATGGGTGCTCGGCGGTGGGGTGGGCAGGCCCTAGGCTACCAGATGCGCGCGCCTGCCGGCTAGCGTTGTGCGATCACGTCCAGCGAACGCAACACCCGCGGATGCAGGAAGCGGCTGCGGGTGGCCTCGTCGGTGAGCACATGCATCATGGCCCCGACGAAATCGCTCACGCAGCCATGGATGGGCGCGTTCTTGCGCGTGACGTAGCAGGTGATGCTGGCCGGCAGCCGCTCCTTGAGCGTGAGCGCTTCCAGCGGGTAGTGCTGGCGGCTGGCTTCGATCACCGGCCAGGGGACCACGGTGAGCAGGTCGCTGTTGCAGATCAGTTCCATCATGTGCAGGGAACGGTACTGATGTACCTGGCCGCCGCCGGGCAGCGCGCCGTCGCCATAGTGTGTCTGGAAGAAATCGCGCAGGGGCGGTTGGTACTGGCCGATCTCGTGGCTGACCAACCATGATTGTCCGGCCAGTTGCTCCAGATGGCGGGCCTGCTGCAGCGGATGGCCACGGCGGCAGGCGATCGCGTGTTCGTAGGAAAACAGCGGCCGTGCCGCCAGTTCAGCGCTGCCCTCATCGGGCGGTGCCAGGCCGATGGCCAGGTCCATGCTGCCCTCGCGCAGGGCAGCATAGTCGGAACCGAAGACATCGGACAGGCGCAGGCTCACATCCGGCCGCAGTTCGGCAAAGCGCAGCAGCGTGGGGGTGAGCAGGGTCAGCGAAATCCACGGCGTGACACCGACGGTGAAACGGATGCGATTGCTGGCCCGCGCAGCGCCCAGTTCCTGCATGGCCTGTTCGACTTCACACTGGATCAGCCGGGCGCGAGTGAGCAGCTTGCGGCCCGCAGCCGTGAGCTGCAGCCCCTGTGCCTGGCGTTCCAGCAAGCGGGTACCGGCGGTATTCTCCAACTCCTGCAAGCCCTTGCTGACAGCGGCGGCGGTCACGTTGAGGGCCTGTGCAGCCGAACGCAGGCCGCCATGCTCGGCGATGGCGATCAGATATTGCAGTTGCTGCAGCTTCAGTTCGGGCGGACGCGCCATGGGTTCGCTCCTCGAGGGGCCTCATGAAGGGGTGCGGCGAGGATAAACGCTGCACCGTATTCGCGCATCTGTTTTTCGATTCAACCGGATCTATTCATGTCAACGAGCCGTTGACGCGACGCCGCCGCGCAATGGCTGCACACTTGCCGCACCAGGAGGGGCTGGGTGTTGCGGGCAGAAGTGTAAATGATTTACGCAGCTCCCGGGGCTGTCCCGCCCGGCCTGTTCCGTCTGCCGGAGACGCACTGGTATGCATGCTGCATGGTGAGACCGGCCATGCCAGCGTGCTTGCCAGTGCGCATCGGCAGGATCGCATTCCACTACCCTGAGACCCGCAATGACCAAGAACCCGTCCTCTTCCGCCCTCGTGCCCGGCATCCTGCACCACCTGCAGGAAAGCGTGGCGCTGCGTCACCACATTCACGCCCATCCCGAACTGGCGTTCGAGGAGCACGCCACCAGCGAGCTGGTCGCCGGCAAGCTGGCCGAATGGGGATACGAGGTCCATCGCGGCCTGGGCGGGACCGGCGTGGTGGGGACCTTGAAGAAGGGCAGCGGTCCGCGCCGCCTTGGCCTGCGTGCCGACATGGACGCCCTGCCCATCCATGAGGAGACCAAGCTGCCTTATGCCAGCCAGCACGGCGGCACCATGCATGCTTGCGGCCATGACGGCCATACCGCCAGCCTGCTGGCGGCCGCGCGCGAGCTCAAGGACACCGACTTCGATGGCACCCTGCACCTGATCTTCCAGCCCGCCGAAGAAGGCCTGGGCGGTGCGCGCAAGATGGTCGAGGATGGCCTGTTCGAGCGATTTCCCTGCGATGGCGTGTTCGCCTTTCACAACATGCCCGGTTATCCGGTGGGCAAGTTCGGTACCCTGCCGGGGGCCTTCATGGCTTCGTCCGATACTGTCATCATCAAGATCATCGGCAATGGGGGGCATGGCTCCATGCCGCACATCACGGTCGATGCAATTCTGGTGGCCTCCTATCTGGTGGTGGCCTTGCAGAGCGTGGTCGCGCGCAATGTCGATCCGCGCCAGATGGCGGTGGTGACAGTCGGTGCGCTACATGCGGGCAATGCCCCCAACGTGATCGCCGAGACCGCCGAGCTGCGCCTGTCGGTGCGCGCCTACTCGCCCGAGGTGCGGGCACTGCTGCGCCAGCGCATCACCGAGCTGGCCCAGACCCAGGCGCAGGCCATGGGCGCGCGGGCGGAGGTCGATTACCACTGGCGTTATCCGGCGCTGCAGAACGATGCGGGCATGACCGCCTTTGCCGAAGGCGTGGTGCGCGATTGGCTGGGACAGGAAGCTTTCATCGAGAACGTCCAGCAACTGACGGGCAGCGAGGATTTCTCCTTCATGCTGGAGCAATGCCCGGGCTGCTACGTCATCATCGGCAATGGGGAAGGAGAGCAGGGCGGCTGCATGGTGCACAACCCGCGCTATGACTTCAATGACGGCATCCTGCCGATCGCGGCCAGCTACTGGGTCAAGCTGACCCAGCGCTTCCTGTCGGACGCGCCGCTGGTGGCCTGATCCGTCACAGGGGAGAACGGCGCCCGGCGGCGCAATCTCGCCGGGCGCTGCCAACGCACAACAGACACGACAGAAGGGCCACCCACACCATGAACAGCAACTGCCACTCAGCCGCCGTCAGCCCCGCTGCTGCCGTACCCGCTCCGGTTTCCAAGGCCAAGAAGATCGCCGCCATCACCATCGGCAATGGCCTGGAGTTTTTCGATTTTTCCATCTACACCTACTTTGCGGCCATCATCGGTCGCCAGTTCTTTCCCAGTACCTCGGAATGGGCGTCGCTGATGATGTCGCTGGCCACCTTCGGGGTGGGTTTCCTGATGCGCCCGCTGGGCGGCATCATCATGGGGCAGTTCGCCGACCGGCGCGGACGCAAGCCGGCCATGACCTTGAGCTTGTGGCTCATGGCGGTGGGCTCGGCCATCTTCATCGTGGCCCCGACCTACGCCCAGATCGGATTGGCCGCGCCGCTGCTGATGATCGCCGGCCGCATGATCCAGGGCTTTGCGGTGGGCGGCGAAGTGGGCGCGTCGACCTCCATGCTGCTGGAATACGCGGACGACAGGACACGTGGTTTCTACAGCAGCTGGCAACTGTTCAGCCAGGCGCTCAGCACGCTGGTCGGCTCCGGCGTGGGACTGTTGCTGACCTATGCGCTGACTGCTGAGCAGCTGGAAAGCTGGGGCTGGCGTCTGCCATTCGTCGTCGGCCTGCTGCTGGTGCCGATCGGCAATTACATCCGCCGTTTCCTCGATGAGACCGCCGAGGTGGAACATGCGCCCGCGTCAGGCCAGCCGGGCAAGCGGGCACCGGGTGCCCTCAGCGAGATCCTGCAGGCGCATCGCAAACCATTGCTGCTGGGCACGGCCATCGTCATCGGCGGGACCTCGGCCAACTACATCGTGATGCACTACATCACCACCTATGCCAAGGCCATCCTGCACATGCCGTTCTCGCTGGCGCTGTGGGCCTCCTGGCTGGCCGGCCTGCTGCAGTTGCTGCTGTGTGCGCCGGCCGGCATCCTGACTGATCGCCTCGGCCGCAAGCCGGTGGCCACCTGGTCGCGCCTGGCGCTGATCATCCTGGTGTTCCCGGCCTTCATGCTGATGAACCATCTGCGCAGCGGCATGGGCCTGCTGACGGCGGTGACGGTGATGGTCATTCCCATGGTCTTCACTTCGGTCTCCAGCGTGGTCATGATGACCGAACTGTTCCCGCGCCGCGTGCGGGCGACCGGGCTGGCCCTGTGCTATGGACTGGGCGTATCGATCTTTGGCGGCTTCTCGCAGTTCATCGCCACCTGGCTGGTCAAGGCCACCGGTTCCAACCTGGGGCCGGCCTGGTATGTGATCGGCACCGGCCTCATCTCACTGGCGGCCATTGCCATGGTGCGGGAGACGGCGGGGCGGAAGCTGGAATGACGCCCTGCACGGTGTAATCGGAAGAGCCGCTGCGGATCGCAACTGGCGAGCTTTTCCGGTTGGCGTGGACCGCGACTGACACGTCAGCGCGGTCACGCCGCTTCAACGCATTTCTTGCGCACCGCACCAATTTTCCCGCCGCTTGACACATTCCTTCCCCATACCTATCCTCACCCCCGATTGGTCATACCTTTTGTCGCCCGCACACGCCGGGCTGGCGGGCCAGGCCGACACTGCCGCGACGGCAGCGATTCACCCTACAGGCAGATACCCAGAGAGCATGTCCTTCGACCCCATCGTCCAGAAATCCATTTCCGAGCAGGTAGCCCAGCGGCTGCTGACCATGATCCGCAGCGGCCTGCTGAAACCTGACCAGCAACTGCCGCCCGAGCGCGAATTGGCAGCCATGCTGGGCGTGGGCCGTCCTGCCGTGCGGGAAGCCATTCGCGGGCTGGCCCTGCTGGGCCTGCTGCGCATCCGCCAGGGCGAGGGCACCTTCGTCAGTTCGCTGGAAACGCGCGAGCTGCTGGAGCCGCTGGAGATGATCATCGATCTCAACCCCGGCACGCTGGAAGCGCTGTTCGACGCCCGTCTCATCATCGAGACCGGCGTGGCCGCACTGGCCGCCACCCATATCGACGACGCCGAACTGGCGCGCCTGGCGCGCAACGTCGAGGATGAGGCGCGGTTGCTGTCGGACCCGGCGGCCTTCTCCGCAGCGGATGTGGAATTCCACGAGGCCATCATCGAGGCCTGCAACAATCCCTTCCTGCAAAGCGTCGCCGGCAGTCTCTACATGCTGGGCAAGAAGAGCCGCTCCATCACCTCGCGCATCCCCTCCACGCTGGAACGCAGCCTGCAGGACCACCGCGACATCCTCGATGCGCTGAAGGCGCGCAATCCGCACCAGGCCTCCGAAGCCATGCGCAACCACCTGCTGAGGGTGCGCGATGCCTATCGCAGTGCCGGACGCAGCCAGAACGAATCAGTCCACGACTGAGTCAACAAGCACGATCCAACGCAAGAAGCGTCGCCGTTGCTGCCGGGCTGGTCCCGCAGCATTCCACAACGGCGGCGTGGCAGCACAGCCGCAGCATGGCCGCGGTGCCCCTCACAAGAAGCGATACCGGCAAGGCGCGCAGGGCCGCCTGTTGATGCAGCACTTCTACAAGCCGGACAGGCAAAATCTTTCCTTATCAATCGATTGCAGGAGAACAGCATGCTGGATCTGGCAGGTAAAGTCGTCTTCATCAGCGGTGCAAGCACCGGTATCGGCGCCGCCGCCGCGCGCGCCTTCGCGGCACGTGGCGCACACGTGGTGGTTCACTACAACAGCTCGAAGGAAGAGGCCGAGGCCGTGGCCGCAGAAGTACGCGCCGCCGGCAGCAAGGCCGTCACCATCGGCGCGGACGTGCGCGATACGGCAGCCATCAACGCCGCCGTCTCCAAGGCCGTGGAGCAGATGGGCCGCATCGACGTGCTCATCAACAACGCCGGCGCACTGGTCAAGCGGGCCCCGCTGGAAACGGTCACCGATGAACTCTTCGACGAGATCATCAACATCAACGCCCGCTCGGTGGTGGCCTTCACGCGTACGGTCATTCCCGTCATGCGCTCCCAGGGCGGCGGCAACATCATCAACGTCACCTCGGTGGCAGCACGCCATGGCGGCGGCCCCGGTGCGCTCATCTATGCGGCTTCCAAAGGCTTCGTCAGCACCATCACGCGCGGCATGGCCAAGGAATTGCTGGCCGACAAGATCCGCGTCAATGCAGTGGCGCCGGGCGTGATCATGACGCCGTTCCAGGAACGCTTCACCACGCCGGAACAACTGGAAGGTTTCCGCAAGACCATTCCCATGGGGCGCATCGGCGAGCCTGATGAATGCAGCGGTGCTTTCCTTTATCTGGCCTCGGACCAGATGTCGGGCTACGTCACCGGCCAGATCATCGACGTCAACGGCGGCCAGTACATGCCGTAAGGTCCGGCGCCGCGCCGCGCCGGTTCTGGCATGGCTCTTGCGGGCAGGGGAGGATCATGCGCCACGATCCTTTCCTGCCCGTTTCCGCTGCCGCCGCCCTGGCCCCGCCAGGCGGCCTGCTGCGCGACAAGCTGGCCCTGCTGCTGGATTCCACCGGCGAGGGCATCTACGGTATCGACCTGGAGGGGCGCTGCACCTTCATCAACCGCGCCGGTGCGGCGATGCTGGGTTATGCGCCAGCAGACGTGCTGGGCCACAACATGCACGAGCTGGTGCATCACAGCCATGAGCATGGCGGCCATTATCCCGAGGCCGAATGCCCGATCCTGAAGGCCTTCCGCAAGGGCGAATCCTGCCGGGTCGACCAGGAAGTGTTCTGGCGCGCCGATGGCAGCTGCTTCGCGACCGAATATTCCTCCTACCAGATCATCGATGCCGGCCAGGTGCGCGGGGCGGTGATCGCCTTCAGCGATATCTCCAAACGGCGCCAGGCCGAGGAACAGTTGCAGCGGGCCAAGGCCGAACTGGAAGTGCGCGTGGCCGAGCGCACCCGTGAGCTCTCGGCTGCACTGCGCCAGGTGCGGCAATTGTCGGCGCATGCGCATTCGGTGCGCGAGGGCGAACGCACCCGCATCGCCCGCGAAATCCACGACGAACTGGGCAGCCTGCTGGTGGCCCTCAAACTGGATGTGAACTGGATGGCCAAGCGCGTCACCGACCTCGATCCGGTGGCGCGCAAGTGCGAGGCCATGAGCCGCCTGATCGAAACCGCAGTGGACAACGTGGGACGCATCATCACCGACCTGCGCCCCAGCATCCTTGATCACCAGGGCCTGATTGCCGCGCTGGAATGGCAGGTGCAGGAATTCTCGGAAGCCACCGAATTGCCCTGCGAAGTCGAGTTCGATATCGCGCCGGAAGCCTTCGTCCCGGATGGCACCAAGGCCACGGCGGCGTTTCGCATCTTCCAGGAAATGCTCTCCAACGTGGCGCGCCACGCGCAGGCCACGCAGGTGCGCATCGCGGTCCACCTGACTGCGGCAGAACTGCGCATGGAAGTGGAAGACGATGGCGTGGGCACCCCCCGCGCCGCGCAGGAAGCGGCCACGTCCTATGGCGTGATGGGCATGCGCGAGCGCGCCTTGCACTTCGGTGGCGCACTGAGCATTGCTGGTGCGCGGTGTGCACCAGAGTACGGCAGGCCGGGCACGCTGGTCTGCCTGCGCCTGCCCCATCACGCCAGCCGGGAGCTGCCATGAGCCGTCCCGGCGACAACATCCGCATCCTGCTCTGCGACGACCATCGCATCGTGCGCGAGGGCTTGAAGCAGATCCTGGCCGACACGCCCGACATCGAAGTGGCCGCCGAATGCGCCAGCGGGCCGGAGGTGCTGCACAGTGCGCGGGTCGAGGCAATCGACCTGGTGCTGCTGGACATCGCCATCCCCCAGCAGGACGGGCTGGACGTGCTGCGCCAGATCAAGCAGGAGATGCCGCGCCTGCCGGTGCTGATGCTGTCCACCTATCCCGAGAAACAATACGCGGCCCGTTGCTACAAGCTGGGCGCAGCGGGTTATCTCAACAAGAGCACCGACCCCGAGCAACTGGTGGAAGCCATCCGCAAGGCCGCTGGCGGTGGCCTCTACGTGAGCGCGCAGATGGCCGAGACCCTGGCCTCGGGCCTGGCTCAGCGCGCCACGGCCCCGCAGCGGGCCGCGCATGAGAGCCTGTCGCACCGCGAATACCAGGTCTTCCAGCTGATCGCCGCCGGGCGCAGCGTCAAGGAAATCGCCGACCAGCTGGAACTGAGCCCCAATACGGTGAGCACCTATCGCAGCCGTATCCTGGAGAAGACCGGGGCTTCCAATGACGTGGGCATTGCCATGTATGCCGTGCGGCACCAGTTGCTGCCGGTGTGAGCATTTCTCTCCTGGTGTCGTCATTTTGCAGCGCGTTTTCGTCATTCTGACGATGTGATCGACGTTGCTTGTAGTGGCAGCACTACAAGATGTCGTGCGCCCATGACGTAATGCAGCGGGCTGGCAAATCCCTTGCAGGTAGTGCAGGTGAACGCAGCAACTCACCTGACACTCACCAAACGGGGGAATCATGCCTGACGCACCAGAGACCAATCTGTTCCACACCTATGACGCCGAACGCGCCGGGCAGGGCTGTTCCTGCGGCCGCCACGGCAGCCAGCAGCAGCACGAGGCCGATGTGCTGGCCGAGCAGCAGCGCCTGCAGCGCGGTCGCGATGTGGAAACCCTGACCAACGACGTGGTGGAAGAAGCGCTGATGCGTTCGCTCTTCCCGCGCGTGGCCGAACGCCGTGATTTCCTGCGCGCAGTGGGCAAGAATGCGGCGCGCGCGGCCATTGCCAGCGTGCTGCCGCTGGGCTCGCTGCAGGCCATGGCGCAGGAAAAGAATGGCGCGCTGGAAAAGAAGGACCTCAAGATCGGCTTCATCGCCATCACCTGTGCGGCACCGCTCATCATGGCCGATCCGCTGGGCTTCTATCGCAAGCAGGGCCTGAACGTGTCACTCAACAAGACGGCCGGCTGGGCGCTGATCCGCGACAAGATGATCAACAAGGAACACGACGCCTCGCACTTCCTCTCGCCGATGCCGATTGCCATGTCCATGGGTGTGGGCAGCAATGCCACGCAGATGCGCGTGGCCACCATCCAGAACATCAACGGCCAGGCCATCACGCTGCATACCAAGCACAAGGACAAGCGCGATCCCCAACAATGGAAGGGCTTCAAGTTTGCCGTGCCCTTCGAATATTCGATGCACAATTTCCTGCTGCGCTACTACCTGGCCGAGCACGGACTGGACCCGGACCGCGACGTGCAGATCCGCGTGACGCCCCCGCCGGAAATGGTGGCCAACCTGCGCGCAGGCAACATCGACGGTTTCCTCGGGCCGGACCCGTTCAACCAGCGCGCGGTCTATGACGAGGTCGGCTTCATTCATATCCTCTCCAAGGAGATCTGGGACGGGCACCCCTGCTGCGCCTTCGGCACCTCCGAAGAGTTCATCAAGCAGAATCCCAATACCTTTGCGGCACTGTTCCGCGCCGTGCTGACCGCTGCGGCCATGGCCCGCGATCCGGCCAACCGCTCGCTGGTGGCCAAGGTGATCTCGCCGCCGGCCTACCTGAACCAGCCGGAGACGGTGGTGGAGCAGGTGCTCACCGGCCGCTTCGCCGATGGCCTGGGCAACGTCAAGAACGTGCCTGGCCGCGCCGACTTCGATCCGGTGCCCTGGGATTCGATGGGGGTGTGGATCCTCACGCAGATGAAGCGCTGGGGCTACATCAAGGGCGACGTCGACTACAAGGCCATCGCCGAAAAGGTACTGCTGCTGACCGAGGCCAAGAAGCACATGAAGGAGCTGGGCCAGCCGGTGCCGGACGGGGCCTACCGCAAGTATTCCATCATGGGCAAGGAGTTCGATGCCAACAAGGCCGACGCCTACGTGAACAGCTTCGCCATCAAGAGGAGCGCGTGATGCAGGGCCGGCATTTAGGCTGGCGCGCTGCGCTCATTTCCCTGCTGCTGCTGGCCGCACTGCTGATGGTGTGGCACCTGGCCACGCTGCCCAAGGAGAGCGCGGCCAGTGCCGCCCAGGATGAGTACGCCAGGCTGATGGGCAAGAGCAGCGGCGCTGCCAAGCGTGATGGCTTCCCCGGACTGGCGCAGATGGGCGAAACCATCCGCAAGGAACTGAGCAATCCTTTCTACGACAACGGTCCCAATGACAAGGGCATCGGCATCCAGCTGGCCTATTCGCTGGGCCGGGTCGGGCTGGGGTTTGCGATTGCGGCGGTGGTGGCAGTGCCGCTGGGGTTCCTGCTGGGGATGTCGCCGCTGATGCAGCGTGCGCTCAATCCCTTCATCCAGATATTGAAGCCCATTTCCCCGCTGGCCTGGATGCCGTTGGCGCTCTACACCATCAAGGATTCCTCGGTGTCGGGGGTGTTCGTGATCTTCATCTGCTCGGTCTGGCCGATGCTGATGAACACCGCCTTTGGCGTGGCCTCGGTGCGGCGCGACTGGCTGAACGTGGCCAAGACGCTGGAGGTGGCACCGCTGCGGCGCGCCTTCCTGGTGATCCTGCCGGCGGCGGCGCCCACCATCCTGACCGGCATGCGCATCTCCATGGGCATCGCCTGGCTGGTGATCGTGGCCGCCGAGATGCTGGTGGGCGGAACCGGCATCGGCTACTTCGTCTGGAATGAATGGAACAACCTGTCGCTGACCAGCGTGATCTTCGCCATCCTGGTCATCGGCGTGACCGGCATGGTGCTGGACCTGATCTTCGCGCGGCTGCAGAAGTGGGTCACCTATGTCGAATGAAGGGAGCCGCAGCATGGATCACAATTTCCTGAGCGTGCAGGGCCTGGCCAAGCGTTATGCAGCAGGCGCGCCGCCGGTGTTCGAGCAGGTGTCCTTCGGTATTGATCGCGGTGAATTCGTCTGCGTGATCGGGCACTCGGGCTGCGGCAAGACCACCATCCTCAACGTGCTGGCCGGGCTGGAAGCGGCCAGCGAGGGTGTCGTCATCATGGACCAGCGCGAGGTCAAGGGACCGAGCCTGGATCGCGGCGTGGTGTTCCAGAGCCACGCCCTCATGCCCTGGTTCAGCGTGCTGGGCAATGTGGTGTTCGCGGTGCGTTCGCGCTGGCCGGACTGGCCGCGTGCCAAGGCCGAGGAGCATGCACGGCGGTTCATCGAGATGGTTGGTTTGAAGGGCGCTGAACACAAGAAACCCTCGGAGCTCTCGGGCGGCATGAAGCAGCGCGTGGGCATTGCACGCGCCTTTTCCATCGAGCCCAAGATGCTGTTGATGGACGAGCCCTTCGGTGCGCTAGATGCCTTGACGCGCGGCGTGGTGCAGGACGAGTTGCTGAAGATCTGCGCGGCCACGCACCAGACCGTGTTCATGATTACCCACGACGTCGATGAAGCGATCCTGCTGGCCGACAAGATCTTCCTCATGTCCAACGGCCCGCAGGCCTGCATCGCCGAGGTGGTCATCAACACGCTGCCCAAGAACCGCACACGCGAAGGCATGCACCACGATCCGCAGTTCTATCGCATCCGCAATCACCTGGTCGATTTCCTGGTGCATCGTTCGCGCCAGATCCAGGCGGCGCAGGCCAGCGGCGCAGCGCGCCTGCCGACCCGCATTGTCATGCCGGGGCTGGAGCAGGTTGCGGCATGAAGGCAGGGGCAGGGTGACCTGCCATTTCGTCAGTTTATATCGTCGTTTTGCAGCATCGTTTCGTCAGGATCGATGACGCACACTACAAAGTGTCGTCGGTTTTCATTTTTCGTCCACCACAAGGAGAGAGCGCATGGACCGCAACCAAGTCACCCAGAAGATCGTCACCGCCAAGGTCAGCAAGAAGATGACCTGGGCCCAGATCGCCGAGCGTATCGGCCAGAGCAAGGAGTGGACTACCGCCGCCATGCTGGGCCAGATGACCCTGACGGCCAAGCAGGCCGCCGCGGCACAGGAACTGTTCGA
The DNA here is from genome assembly GCF_004367745.1 of Herbaspirillum huttiense. Classification (GTDB taxonomy): domain Bacteria; phylum Pseudomonadota; class Gammaproteobacteria; order Burkholderiales; family Burkholderiaceae_D; genus Herbaspirillum; species Herbaspirillum huttiense. Next base: position 3,812,556 of record NZ_CP037993.1, on the reverse strand, counting down.
ACTGACCGACGAAGAAACGCTGTGGCTGCAGATCGTGCCTTACAAGGGATCGCTGCCGACCCCGGTGCCGACCGATCCGCTGATCTATCGCTGGTACGAGATCGTCAGTGTCTATGGCAGCACCATCAAGGAGCTGATCCACGAAGAGTTCGGCGACGGCATCATGAGCGCCATCGATTTCAAGATGGATATCCAGCGCCAGGCCGACCCCAATGGCGATCGCGTCAATGTGATGCTGTCGGGCAAGTTCCTGCCTTATAAAACCTATTGAGTCACATCGGGTTACAAGCGCGGCGATGCAAAGGCGGAATGCGCGGCTAGAATAGCGCGCATGCTCAAAGACAAGAAACTCTCCGCCTACGCGCCCTCGGCCACCCGCATCCGGGCGCGCTTCGTGGCCATCTCGTGGCGCGATCTCGCCGTCAGCTTCGGTCCCATCATCCTGCTGATCCTGATCGGCGCATGGCTGGTGATCTGGCTGATCCGGCCGGCGCCGCCGTCGTCCATCACCATTGCTGCCGGTCCCAAGGACAGCAATTTCTGGCGCGTGGCCGAACGCTACAAGGCGCTGCTGGCGCGCGACGGCATCCGGCTGGACATCGTCGAGACCGGGGGCTCGCTGGACAACCTCAAGCGCCTGGCCGACCCCGACCAGAATGTGGACGTCGGTTTCGTGCAGGGTGGTCTGGCCGGCGCAGTACCGGCCGAATCCTTGAGCCCGCTGGTGTCGCTGGGCAGTATTTCCTATGTACCGGTGTCGGTGTATTACCGCGTGCCGCCGCCGCGTGAGGATGGCCGCCCGGTGCCGCCATTGCGGCAGCTGTCGGAGCTGGCGGGCAAGCGGATTGCCATCGGCGGGGAGGGCAGCGGTTCCAGCGTGCTGGCGGCCACGCTGCTCAAGGCCAATGGCGTCGAGTCGGGCGGCAGCACCCAGCTGTTGAACATCGGCGGCGACGAGGCCGCGCAGGCGCTGACCAGCGGCAAGATCGATGCGGCCTTCCTGATGGGCGATTCGGTCTCGGTGGCCACCATGGGCAAGCTCTTGCGCGCGCCCGGCATCCGGCTGCTGGATTTCTCGCAGGCCGATGCCTACGTGCGGCGCTTCCGCTATCTCAATACCCTCAAAATGCCCATGGGCGTGTTCGACCTGGCGCACAACCTGCCGGCGCGCGATACGCAGTTGATCGCGCCCACGGCCGAGCTGGTGGCACGCGAGGACCTGCATCCGGCGCTCTCGGACCTGCTCATCGCCGCCGCCCGCGAGGTGCACGGCAAGGCCAACGTGATGCAGAAGGCCGGGGAATTCCCGGCCCCGCTGGAGCATGAGTATCCGATCAGCGACGATGCGGCGCGCTACTACAAGTCCGGCAAGACCTTCTTCTACCGCACTTTGCCCTTCTGGATGGCCAGCCTGGTGGACCGTGCGGTGGTGATCGTGCTGCCGGTGATTCTGTTGTTGATTCCGGGTATCCGCCTGGTGCCGATGCTGTATGGCTGGCGTGTGCGTTCGCGCATCTATCGCTGGTATGGCGAGCTGATCGCGCTGGAACGCGGGCTGTCGCGCGAGTCGCCGGAGGAGCAGGCAGAGATGCTCAAACGCCTGGACGAGATCGAGATTGCGGTCAATCGCATGAAGATGCCGCTGGCCTTTGCCGACCAGTTCTACGTGCTGCGGGAGCATATCGGCTTCGTGCGGGCCCGGCTGGCGGCCGGTGTGGCCTGAGCGCCACGCCGTAACGGGCTCGGAAGGGCAGGGTGGTGGCGGCTGTTGTATGCTCGCCATGGTGTGTACAGTACTGTATAAAAAGTACTGTGTATTCATACAGTGTTATGCTAAAGTGAAGCCTCCTATCGACAAGAAGAGGAATCGCTGCCATGACCCACTTTGATCTTGCTTCCGACGCTCGCTTCGCTGTTGCATCGTCCACCCCGTCTTCGCTGGCCATCCGCCTGGGTCGCCGCGAAATCTTCATCTGCCGTGATACCTACGTGCGCCGTTACCGGGTCAATCCGGTGATTGAATGCAGCGCGGGCATCGAGCCCGGCCATGTGGAAATCCTGCTGTTCCGCCGCTGGCTGGTGGTGCTGTCGAAGGCGCGCGGCTGATGCGGCGTGCGCTTGACTGGCTGGTGGTGGATGCCTGCGGCCGGGTGGCCGGGGTGGATCAAGCCTGGCTGCCGCTGAGCCCGCAGGCGGGGATGGTGGCCGAGAAACCGGAGGCGGCCAATGATGCGTCCGTGCTGGATTGTTCCCGGACAGCTGTGTCGGATTACGCGTCGTGATTCGTTTCAATCCGAGTAAAGTCCCTCTGGAATGAAGTCATGAGAGACCCACTCCCAACAGACGTTACGGCCCTGATGGGGCGGCATCGACTGGCCTCGTTGCAGCTCCATCTGCTTGTCCATCGTATCGGCGATTAGCCAGTAGCCATCGCGGGGGCAGGGTTCGCCGGTGATGGCGCGAATTCTTTTGACGGGCGGGAGATCCTCGGACTTGCTGGAGCATTTGGTACCGATTTTCTCGAAGGCATCCTTCAGTGCGACAAAGAAGTCCCATGTGCCAAGATCTCTGTCCGTAAAGGGCGTGATGTCCATCATGTAGAGCTGGAGATACCGGTGAGAAAAATAAGAAACCTGGTGCAATAAGGCGCCGTTTTTGTCGTGTAACCGGACAGTTGAATATCCTGGGATGGCCGTGCCATCGCAAGAGGTTGCAGGCCCGATCTCAATACGTTTTTCCTCTCGCAAATCTGCAAAGTGTGCGCCATCAAGGTGGCGGAACAAGGCGTACTCCGTGCAGTCCGGAAGCCTGAAAATCAAGGTGCGATCTGCTGTCCAGTAGAGGTAATAGCGATGCCCGTCCACTTCCGTGAAGCTTCCGCGTACCGGGAGTGCGAACCTTGCGATGATGTCCAGCTCCGGTGTGTGGGGCTCTGTTTCCGGATAACGCCAGAGCCCTGTCGCTGGATCGAAATCGATGTAGTCAGCGCCGGTCACATGATTGAAAATCAGCATTGTGTTTTCCTTTTGGGGGACTGCGCATGACTTGCGCGGACCATGGATTCCCTTGCGATTATTCGCCGATCTGATGTCGTCGTGTTGTCTTGGGCAACGCATCGATTTCAGGGCGATTGAAGTGATCGGCTTTCTGCATCGATCCCGATAGGCTGACCACGTAAGCCTTTCCTGTATAGCCCGCTATCTTGATGAGTTCCGCCTCGATGCAATTCCAGTCATGGACCTTGATTTCCGTGCGCCATAATTGGAACCAGTATTTCGGTTTCACAAACTCGTAGACATAGATTTTTTGAGTCTTGCGGTTGAAGCGAATCGGGGTGTCGCGCGGGAGGCGTAGGTCGAGATAGAGCAGTTTTAAAGTGAGGATTATGCTGGCCGTTGCCACGCATAAAGAGAGTATTCCGATAAGGAGACTAGGTTGAAACCACGAAAATCCTGGTCTGAAAATATCGGGGACCACATTCCATCCGTAAACGGAAAAAAGCATAATCGCGAAGAGAATTCCGCCGCCTCTCATGAACGAAGACTCGCGGGATATCTCCAGATAGTTTTCATCAACGGCAGTGACGTCCTCGTTGAAGCACATAGGCACCAGGCGTCGATTGTCGGTCTGCTGGCGCAAGGCACCCAGATTGAGTTCGCTGGCACCATCGTGGGCATCGGTGTGCTGTTGCAGCGATGCGCGCGACTGGCCAGGCGTGTCGTCGAACACCAGTTGCTGGTAGCCGCCAGTGCCGCTTTGACTCGTCCCCATGGCCTGGGTCTTGATGCCCGAGAGAACCGCTGCGTGGCCGTGGGGACCACTGCTTCCGGCGAACCAGGGCGGGGCGTTGCCGGTGGCGGCACCGGCACCTTGAACAGCCCGGTTGCCTTGAGCGTTGTCCTGGCCTCGGCCGTTATAGAGTGTGCCGATCACGACGGGACGATCAATGTCGCCCTCGATGAAATCGATCAGCACCTCCTGGTCGACGCGGGGTAACGCGTGCCCGCCCCAGTTTGCACCCGCCGTCGGTGCCAGTCCTGCCACTACCCGCACCCAGGTGCCAGAGGCTTCATTGGCAGGTGCGCCACTGTGGCCGCCACGGGAGGGCGAACTCAGACTGCTGTGGCTGCGCTCGCCACGCTGCCAATGAAACTGTACTCGCACGCGGTGGTCGCGATCGGTGTGCACCGCTTGTCCTCGGATACCGACCACGACGGCCGTCTGCTGACCAGTGACTGTAGGTTTGGCATACAGGGCCTGGCCGTCAGGGGTGGTGAGCAAAGGGCGATAAGGAATGTTGTATGGGCTGGCTTCGAAACGATTGCGATACACCGGGCGCACCTCGCCGTTGCCAGGCATCAGCGCAGCATCCAGGAGGCTGCTGTGGTGTTCTTCTTCAGGCAGCACAGCTTGGCCCAAGAGCTTCATCACGTCTGCCTTGAGATCGGCGCGAAGATTGTTGTGAGCCTGGTGGACGACTCTCATCAAGACGAAGCGATCGTCCTCTCTGCCGTCATGCTCGGGATGACCATTCAGCTTGAAGGTCGTACCGGGAGCGAAACTGCGCACCGTGCCGGCCCCCGTGAAGATCTGGTTGTGGGCTTCAATGGCTTGCATCCGCATGTTGGCCTGACGGTCGGCTTGGGCGCGGTTTTCGTTGGCATAGATGCCAGGCGCATCGCGGCTGGCCAGCACCAGGCCTGCAGATCCCGGTTGAACTGGCGTGGCACTGGTGGCCTCGCGTACGCTGGCTTGCCGATAGTCCCAGGTGAGAATCTCCACCGAGTTTGTCTGCCAGCGGTCCAGACTGCGCCAGCGATCAATGCTGTCTTGTGCCATCACGGCACTGGCTTGAGTGAACTGGACGTCCGCGCGCGCATTGCTCTGGAAGCTGGCGTTGTGATCGGCGATGACTACGGTATGCGCGCCCAGGCTGGGGCTGTTGCTTACCCCGGCATGTTCGACGTAGTAGAACATGCCTTCCTCGCTCAACAGGCGGCTGATGAAGGCCAGATCGGATTCCTGATATTGCGTGACCAGGCTGCGCCGGGCGTACACCCTGGTGTCGCGCAGATCCATGCGCCATTGGGGTTGCAGCTTGCCTTGGCCCTGGTAGTCGCGCAAGACGGCATCGATGATCTCAGGTACGGTCAAGTCTTGATAAACCCTGCTGTCACGGCGATAGCGCAAGAATGCCAGCCAGGGTTCGATGGTCAGGAGATAACGCGCCATTCCACCATTGGCCCCTTGCAGTCGGCATTGCGTAACGTGGCCATGGAAATGGCGTGGTTTCGCATCGCTCTGCAAGATCAGCAATACCGGCTGAGCGATGAACTTGCGCAAGGAAAGATGTGCGTCGAGACTGAGGCAGGAGAGTTGCAGGCGGTATCCAGCGATGGCTTCATCGATATCGTAGCCATCCAGGTCCGGGCCGATGCATTCGACGGCCTGAAATTTTTCGGCCATGAGTTCATCTGAGTTCACATCGCTGCTTGGCGAAGTGAGCAGACGCATCACGCGCGAAGCTGGTGGCCAGGCACCAGCAAAGGAGTCGGAGAGAGTCGTCATCATCACGGAAGGGTTGTGTCGGCATTTTTGGGAATGCGACTTGACCAGCATCCGGACACTGAGGTCACTGGCCTATGCACGCAGACTCAAAACTGGGCGATAGATCAGGTACCTGAGGCCGGGTTCCCGGCTCCGTGAAAATGACTATTAGAGTTTATTAGTGGACTACTATGGGATACAAGATTGGAGAAATCAGACAACTCCCCCTCAGCAGGGGAGGCTTAAGGAAACATCACATCAGGGACAAAATTCGTGATTGATTTTTCAGTTGGCGGCCAAGGGAAATGTCACCAGATGCGTCACATCCAACCGGATCCCTATCCATTCCCCCACCGCATGATCGTGATGCGAAGGCACCAGCGAGAGCAGTAGCTGGCCGTTCTCCAGCGCCAGGGTGTAGAGAAATTCCGCGCCCCGGAATGACTTGCGCACCACCTGCGCCTTGAAGGGGGACGCGTCGTCGTGCATGACGTCGTCGGCCCGCAGCAATACATCGACCTGCGCGGCGCTGGCATCGCGTCCGCTTTCCACCGGCAGTCCGCGCAACAGGCCTGCTGCGGTCTGGACGCTGATCTCGCCTTGTATCCCTCCATCCGCCGCAGCCTGCACTTCCCCGCGCAGCAACACCCCATGTCCGATGAAATCCGCCGCAAAGCGGGTGGCCGGACGATGGTAGAGCGCGTAGGGCGTATCCCACTGTTCCAATCGGCCGTGCCGCATCACCCCCACCACATCGGCCACCGCAAAGGCTTCCAGCTGATCGTGCGTGACCATCAGGGCGGTGGTGCCGGTGCGCTTGAGGATGTCGCGCACGTCGTGCGCCAGGCGTTCGCGCAGTTCCACATCCAGGCTCGAAAACGGTTCGTCCAGCAACAGCAGGCGTGGCTGCGGTGCCAGCGCGCGCGCCAGGGCAATGCGCTGCTGCTGGCCACCGGACAGCTGGTGCGGGAATTTGCTGCCGGCCTCGGGCAGGCCGACCAGGGCCAGCATCTGCGTGACGATCTGTTCCCGCTGCGCACGCGCCATGCCGCGCAAGCCAAAGCCGATATTGGCCGCCACATCCAGATGCGGAAACAGCGCGAAATCCTGGAACACCATCCCGATGCGCCGCGCCTCGGCCGGCACGCGCACGCCATCTCCTTCCAGCAATGTTCCGTCTAGCCGGATACGGCCTGATTGCGCCGGTTCCAGGCCGGCCACGGCCCGCAGCAGGCTGGTCTTGCCGCTGCCGGAGGGGCCGATCAGGGCGCCCAGCTCGCCCGGCTGCAGGCGCAGCGAGACGGCATCGACGGCCGCCTGGGCGCTGCGGGGATAACGGATACTGACGTGATCGACTTCCAGAAACATGGGCAGGCTCGATGAAATGGTTACAATTCGCGTTTGTCTCGGAGTGCGCAGTGTAGCGCATGGACCGCCGACTTCCCCTGGCAATTCTTCATTGGGCCGTTCCTGTTTATGCACATCATCGGTTTGCTCGCTGTCCTGATCGCTTTGCCGCTCTTCGGCATCCTCGCTGCCTGGTTCGGGCTGGATGCGGCCGGCATCGACAACCTGCGCCAGCAAATGCAGACCGTATTGCCCGGCTACCTGGCCACCTCCGGCTGGCTGGCGCTGATGGTGCCGCTGGGCGTGGTCATCGTCGGTGGTGCAGCGGCGGTGACGGTGAGCCTGTTCGAGTTTCGCGGACGGCGCTGGCTGTCCTGGGCGCTGCTGTTGCCGATGGCCATGCCGGCCTACGTGTCGGCCTATGCCTATACCGATTTCCTGCAATACGCGGGGGCCGTGCAGAGCACGCTGCGCGGCTGGTTCCCGGGCTGGCGCATGGATGTGCGCGGCTTGCCGGGGGCGGTGTGCATGTTCGTCTTCACGCTCTATCCCTATGCCTACCTGCTGGCGCGCAATGCGCTCTCCGAGCGCGGCATGCACCTGATGGAGGCTGCCCGCATGCTGGGCACGCCGCTATCCGAACGCATCCGGCGCGTGGCCCTGCCGCTGGCGCGTCCGGCCCTGGCGGCCGGGGCAGCGCTGGCGCTCATGGAAACGCTGGCCGATTACGGTGTCTCGGCCTACTTCGGCCTGACCACTTTCACCACCGGCATCTACAAGGCCTGGGTTGTATTGGATGACCGCATTGCCGCCGCCCAGTACGCGTCGCTGCTGCTGCTCTTCGTGTCGCTGCTGCTGTGGCTGGAGCGGCGCGAGCAGGGCCGCATGCGCTTTGCGGCCACACGCGGTGCGCGCGGCAGCGAGGGGGCCGAGGCGCGCCTGCCGCAATTGTCTCGCGCACAGACGCTGGCGGCCTGGGCGGTGTGCGGCTTGCCGGTGGTGCTGGGCTTCGTGCTGCCGGTGGCGATCCTGTTGCAGTTGTGGGCCGGGCAGTGGGGCAGCAGCGACGCCGCCATGCCCGCTTTCGATCTGGCCCGCTATGCCGGCTGGGTGTGGAACAGCTTCCGCTTCGGCGGCATGGCGGCGCTGGCGGCCATCGTGCTGGCGCTCGGCCTGTGCTTCGCGCTGCGCGGCGCGCACCTGCCGCGCCTGCAGGGACTGGTGCTGCGCCTGACCGCTCGCCTGGCCGGCATGGGCTATGCCATTCCCGGCTCGGTCATCGCGGTCGGCATCCTGCTGCCGGTAGCCTGGCTGCAGGCGCTGTGGCCGGCGGCGGGGCTGGGCGTGCTGCTCACAGCCAGCTCGCTGGGCGTGATCTATGCGTATCTGGTACGCTTCACGGCGGTTGCGGTGCAGTCGGTGGAGTCCGGCTACACCCGTATTCCGGCCAGTCTCGACGAAGCGGCGCGCACCCTGGGCAGTTCGCGCGCAGTGATTGCCTGGCGCCTGCACATGCCCTTGTTGTGGCGGTCGCTGGCGGTGGCGGCGCTGATGGTCTTCGTCGATGTGGTCAAGGAGTTGCCGGCGACCTTGCTGCTGCGTCCCTTCGATACCGATACCCTGGCCGTGATCGCGCACAACCTGGCGCGCGATGAGCGCCTGGGCGAGGCGGCCTTGCCGGCCTTGTCCATCGTGCTGGTGGGGCTGGCACCGGTGCTGCTGGTGATGCGGGCCCTCGATGGCAAGCGCCGCACGGACTTGCAAAGCGCGCTTCCGCCCGCATAACCCAAGCACGCAAAGACCAACAATGGGCGTGGCCAGGGGGCTGCGGCCACTCTCTGGAGAAACCATGAGCCAATACGATTACGACCTCTTCACCATCGGCGGCGGTTCCGGTGGCGTGCGCGCAGCGCGCTTCGCCGGCCAGGCCGGGGCCCGCGTCGGGCTGGCCGAGAAGGGCGATCTGGGCGGCACCTGCGTCAACGTCGGCTGCATTCCCAAGAAGCTGATGTCCTACAGCGCCCATTTCCACGAGGATTTCGCTGATGCCGCCGGTTACGGCTGGACCTTGCACAGCGAACCCACCTTCGACTGGCCGGCCCTGATCGCCAACAAGGACCGCGAGATCACGCACCTCAACGGCATCTACCAGCGCCTGCTCGATGGCGCCAACGTGAGCCTGCATCGTGGCTTCGCCACGGTGGAAGATGCGCATACGGTGAGCGTGGAAGGCAAGCGCTTCACGGCCCGCCACATCCTGGTGGCCACCGGCGGCCATCCCGACAAGCCGCAGATCCCGGGCAGCGAGCTGGGGATCACTTCGGACGATTTCTTCCATCTCAAGGGCCTGCCGAAACGCGCGGTGGTGCTGGGCGGCGGCTATATCGCCGTGGAACTGGCGTCCATCCTCAATGGCCTGGGCAGCGACGTGACGCTGGTGTATCGCCGCGAACGCCTCTTGCGCAACATGGATGCCGACCTGGGCATCCACCTCGCCGATGAAATGGCCAAGAAGGGCATCCGCCTGGTCTTCGATGCCAGCATTGCCGCCATCGAAGCGCCGCATGCGGGCGAAGACAGCGTCAAGCAGGTGCGCCTGACCAATGGCGAAACCGTGGCGGCGGAGTGCGTGCTGTTTGCCACCGGGCGTACGCCCAATACACGCGGCCTGGGGCTGGAGCAGGCCGGTGTCGTCTTGAAGGAAAACGGCGCTGTGGTGGTCAATGAGAATTTCGAGAGCAACGTGCCATCGATTCTCGCCGTGGGCGACGTAATCGACCGCGTGGCCCTGACGCCGGTGGCGCTGGCCGAAGCGATGGTGGTGGTGGCGCGCCTGTTCGGCAAGGGCGAGCGCGTGATGTCCTACCAGAACATTCCGACAGCGGTGTTCAGTCATCCCAATGTGGGCACCGTGGGACTGACCGAAGAACAGGCGCGCAAAGCCCATGGTGAAGTAAAAATCTTCAAGACCGACTTCAAGCCGCTCAAGAACACCCTCTCGCGCAATACCGAACGCACCTTCATGAAGCTTGTGGTCGATGCGCAGACCGACAAGGTGCTCGGCGTGCACATGGTCGGCGGCGATGCCGGTGAAGTCATCCAGGGCTTTGCCGTAGCCCTGCAATGCGGTGCCACCAAGGCGCAGTTCGATGCCACCATCGGCATCCATCCGACCTCCGCCGAAGAGTTCGTGACAATGCGCACGCCGGTGGCCTGAGGCCTGCCCTTCAGGCAGCACTTAAAAAAACGGGGATGCATGTGCATCCCCGTTTTGCTTCATGTGATGTGCCAGGCGCTCATCGCCACAGCGCATAACCGATGCGCAGTTGCGGATGATCCTTCTGGTTGTAGGTCAGCAGGCTCTCGCCATAGCCGTAGAAGTAGCTGGCCATCAGATAGCCGGCGGTACCGGGCACCAGGCGCGAGAGCGGGTAGGTGACCTGGGTTTCGGCGCTGTACTTGCCGCCCAGTTTGCCCTTGCGCAGCATGGTCGCCACTTCCAGACCGTCGGGTTTGCCATAGGCCAGCTTCAGGTCCAGGTGGCCGCGATAGTCGGCAATGTCCGGGTTGTCGCGGGTCGGGCCGAGATAGGCATAGACCTTGGGCGCGACCTTGAAGTGATAGTCGTTGAGATTACCGAAGTTGAAGGTCGGCTCGATGAAGTAGGTATTGATGCTGCGCGAGGCCGTGCCGTCGCGTCCATTGGACTCGTGCTCCAGGCCGGTGGCGATGCCGATGCGGCTGAAGACGCGGTTCTGTATACCCACGTCCGGCAGGTAGTAATACAGGCTGGGGCGATAGCTGGTATCGCGGAAGGGGGCCGAGGGGGCCGACAGGTCCCACAGCGAGAACTGCGTGTAGCCCAGGTAGAGATTGTCCAGCAGGCCGCGCGAGCGCGGATCGTCCGGCACGAACACGCGGAACTTGAAGCTGAGCTGGAAGCGCGCATTGGTATCACCATTGTTGTGCCCCACCGTGAAATACATCGGCTCATTGAAGGACAGCCGGCGATTGTTGGAGAGGATGTCCTCAGCTGCCGGTGCACTGTCGATGGGCGAGGCATTGGCACCCGGCGTAAATACCGTGGCCGAAGGGGCCACCGGCGCGACCTTGCTGGTCGAATCGGCCAGCGGCGTGTTGATCAGGTCGGGCGACTCCGGCAAGGGCCCCAGCGACGGATCCGGGCGTACCACCGCCACCAGCACCGGCGAAGCATCCATGCCGATCGGTTCGATACGCACCATGCCGCGCAGGCGGCGCGGCAACTCGCCGCGATAGCGCACCTTGCGGAACTCACCTTGCTTCAGGGTCAGGCTGTCTTCGCCATCGACGCGCTGCAGGGCGATCTGCTGCGGCGGAATCATGTCGGCCGAGGCCGCCACCAGCAGCGTGGCGGGCAACTGATAGGTGCGCTGGGCCTGCTCGTCCTCGGACACCAGCAGCGTCAGCTCCAGTGGCTTGGTGGCATCGATACGCTTGGGTGGTTGCACCATCGAAATGCCGGCATGCGCCGGGGCGGCCAGCCACAGCGGCGCGGCCACGCCGCACAGGGCCAGCGCCACGCGGCGCGACAGACGGGTACGGGCCGGCAGGCCGTCCTGGTGCGGATGCAGACGGGAGTGGGGTAAGTTCAGCATGTTGTCCTTGTTGTCGATTTGTTGTGTTTTGTTGTCGTTTTGCAGCTTGTTCGGTGGCGTGCAGGCGCGAAGGGCGGCCGGGAGAGGCCGGGCGCACGTCGGGCGGCGATGCGCGGACTGCCGTGACAAGAGATCAGCGGCGCTCCATAAAGTTGCCATTTCATCGATATCTTCTGACCTCCGTATGCCTTTGGGAGGCGCAATCCTGACCAAATGATCAATTTGGCATGCGGTTGGTCACGAAATGTTGTTTGTTTGCCTCGTTCGGGTAAGGTTTGGTCGACGGAAAATGCCATTGTGACAACGGGTATTTCCTGATTGTGTGACAATGCGCCGCCCCCTAAGCTTGATGACAAGTCCTCCATGTTGCCAAGCTGTTTGCCGGGGCGGGACGTTCCGGTGCGTGCGCGCACCGAATCACCTGCCTTTCAGCGACCTTCGCTCAATCGCCGTTTTTCACAGGCATCACTCTTCGCCATGCTCATCGCCAACTACGACAAGCCGCTGGTGGTCGTTTCCCTGCTGGTGGCCATCCTCGCCTCCTATACGGCGCTGGACATGGCCGAGCGCATCAACACCACCAGCCATCTGCATTCGCGTGCCGCACGCTTCTGGCTTGCCGGCGGTGCAGTGGCCATGGGACTGGGGATCTGGTCGATGCATTTCATCGGCATGCTGGCTTTCCGGCTGCCCATCGCGCTGGGCTACGATGTCTGGATCACTACGCTCTCGCTGCTCATCGCCATCGCCACCTCGGGCTATGCGCTGTGGATCGTCACCCGCAGCGAATTGCCGCTGCGGCGGCTGTTCGGCAGCGCCTTGCTGATGGGGACCGGCATTGCCGGCATGCATTACACCGGCATGGCCGCCATGCGCATGACGCCGGGCATCGATTACGACCTGGTGCTGTTCATCGCTTCCATCCTGATCGCCATAGCGGCATCGGCGGCAGCGCTGTGGATCGCCTTCAGCCTGCGCCGCAATACCCCTTACGTGAAAGCCGCGCGCGCCGGCGCTTCGGTGGTGATGGGCGTGGCCATCGTCGGCATGCATTACACCGGCATGGCGGCCGCCACTTTCCCCAACGGTTCGGTGTGCCTGTCGGCACGCGAGGGCGTGGGGACCGGCTGGCTGGCGATCCTGGTCATCGTGGTCACGCTGGCGGTGCTGAGCATCGCCTTGCTGACCTCGGTGCTGGATGCGCGGCTGGAGTCGCGTACCGCCAAGCTGGCACGCTCGCTGGCCGAAGCCAATGAAGAATTGACGCAGATGGTGCTGCACGACCATCTCACCAAGCTGCCCAACCGCACCCTGCTGGAAGACCGCCTGAGCCAGGCCATCAACAAGGCCGCACGTAGCCAGGGACATTTCGCGCTGATGTTCATGGATCTGGATGGCTTCAAGGCCATCAACGACTCGCTCGGCCACCATGTGGGCGACCGCATGCTGGTGGAGGTGGCGCAGCGCCTGACCGGTGCCATGCGCGCACACGATACCGTGGCGCGGCTGGGTGGCGACGAATTCGTGATCCTGGTGGAACTGGCGCAGCCGGAAGACGCCATGCCGGTGGCCGAGAAGCTGGTGGAAGTGGTCAACCTGCCGTTCCGCCTGGCCGAGCAGGAGCTGCGCGTGTCGGCCAGCGTGGGCATCGCCATTTACCCGGAGGACGGGGCCACGCGCCACGACCTGGTCATCAACGCCGACGCCGCCATGTATCACACCAAGCGCGCCGGCCGCAACGGCTACAACTTCTTCGAACCGTCGATGAATGCCAATGCGCATCATCAGCTGCAGTGGCTGCAGGACCTGCGGGTAGCGTTGGAGCGCAAGCAATTCCGGCTGGTCTACCAGCCCAAGTTCAGCCTGCTTGATGGTCCGGTGCTGGGGGCCGAGGCGCTGCTGCGCTGGCAGCATCCGCAACGCGGACTGGTGGGGCCGGATGAGTTCATCGGCCTGGCCGAGCGTTCCGGCCTGATCATCTCGATCGGGGCCTGGGTGCTGGATGAAGCCTGTCGCCAGATGCATGAGTGGCTGACCCTGGGCTATGCCGACTGGAAGATTGCGGTGAATCTTTCGCCGGTGCAGTTTGCCGATCCGCATTTGCTTGACGTGGTGCGTGCTGCCCTGGAGAAACACCAGCTGCCGCCATCCTGCCTGACGCTGGAGGTGACCGAGTCGACTGCCATGAACAATACCGAGCAGAGCCTGCAGACGCTGCAGCAGATTGCCGACCTGGGCGTGGAGATCTCCATCGACGATTTCGGCACCGGCTATTCCAGCCTGCTGTACCTGAAGCGCCTGCCGGCCAACGAACTGAAGATCGATCGCGGCTTCGTGCGCGACCTCAGCGAAGGCACCGAGGATGCCGCCATCGTATCGGCCATCGTGGCCCTGGGGCGGACGCTGAATCTGCGCATCGTCGCCGAAGGCGTGGAGACCGAGCGCCAGCAGGAGTTCCTGCACCAGGTCGGATGCGACGCCATGCAGGGCTATCTGCTGGGACGGCCGATGGCGCCGGACCTGTTCCTGCAGACCATGCGCGACCATGCCGCCGAGCACAAGACGGCGGCCTGAATTCACAAATTGGCTGTGGCATCGCCTGCTATTCCTCGAATTGGAGAAGCGCGCTTGATGCAAAGATCACGACATAGGGAAACGCAAGGAATTTGAGCGTTTCAGGCAGGCTCCTGAGGGGGAGGTTGGGGCGGACGGCTCGTACTGGCGTCCGTCCCTTTTTGTTGATACCTGCTTCAAAGGGGCGTCACAGCACCTTGCCCGGATTCATCAATTGCTGCGGATCCAGCGCCTGCTTGATGGCGCGCATCAGGCGCAGTTCCACCGGTGACTTGTAGCGCAGGATCTCTTCGCGCTTCAATGCGCCCAATCCATGCTCGGCCGAGATCGAGCCGCCGAAGCGGTCCACGCTGTCATGGACCACGCGGTTGATGTCGCCCTGGCGCGCCAGGAAATCGGCATCGGGTACACCTGCCGGCGGCGAGACGTTGTAGTGCAGGTTGCCATCGCCCAGGTGGCCGAAACTGACCATGCGGCAACCCGGTGCGGCCTGCTGCACCAGGGTATCGGTCACTTCCATGAATTCGGCGATGCGCGAGATCGGCACCGAGATGTCGTGCTTGATGTTCTTGCCCTCGTGCGCCTGTGCCATCGAGATGTTTTCACGCAGTCGCCACAAGGCCTTGGACTGGGCCAGCGAGGCGGCGATCACGGCATCGTCCACCAAGCCCTGTTCAAGGGCCTCGCCAATCAGGGTTTCAAAAATCGCCCGGGCGTGGTCTTCGGATTCGTTGTCCGACAATTCCAGCAGCACGTATTGCGGATGCGGCTGGCTGAAGGGCAGGCGTTGGTCGGGGAAGTGCTTGCAGACCAGTTGCAGGCAGAAGTGCGACATCAGCTCGAAACCGGTCAAGGCCGAACCACAGCGCGCTTGCGCCTGCTGCAGCAGTTGCAGCGCTTGCGCCGGGGAGTGCAGCGCTACCAGTGCAGTCAGTTGCGCACGCGGTTGCGGGAAGAGTTTCACTACCGCAGCGGTGATGATGCCCAGAGTACCTTCCGCGCCGATGAAAAGATCGCGCAGGTCGTAGCCGGTATTGTCCTTGCGCAAGCCCTTGAGGCTGCTCATGATCTCGCCCGCGGCCGTCACCACTTCCAGCCCCAGGCACAGCTCGCGCGTATTGCCATAGCGCAGCACGCCGGTGCCGCCGGCATTGGTGGAAAGGTTGCCGCCGATGGTGCAGCTGCCTTCGGCCGCCAGCGACAGCGGGAACAGGCGCTCCACCGCCGCCGCCTGCTCCTGCAGGTGCTGCAGCACGCAGCCGGCTTCCACCGTCATCGTATTGTTGAGCGGGTCCACCGCGCGGATGCGGTTCAGGCGACGCAGCGAGAGCACCACGGCATTGCCTTGCTGGTCGGGCACGCTGCCCAGTACCAGGCCGGTGTTGCCCCCTTGCGGCACCAGCGGGATGCCATGGTGCGCGCACAGTTGCACCAGCGCCGCCACTTCGGCCGTATCAGCCGGGCGTAAGACGGCCAGGGCACGGCCGGTGTAGCGGCCACGCTGGTCGGTCAGGTAGCCGGCGGTGTTGGCGGCATCGGTGAGGACATGCGCAGCACCGATGGCGGTACGGCAGGCAGCGAGAAAGTCGGTCATGAAAGCGAAACGCGCCACGTGCAGTGGCGCGCCCTATCGATGTGGGGAAGCGGTGTGTATTACTGGGAGGCCTTCTGGATCGCCTGGCGGGCGATTTCCTTGGCGGCCTTCTTGAACGGGTGCAAATACGCCAGTGCACAGACGAAATACAGCGTGGTCAGTGCCACTTCGACCCAGGCCAGCAGCACCGAGGCATGGACGCTGTCGCTGGTGGCGCGCACCAGCCCTTCCGCCAGGTACACCAGGATCAGCATGGACGACCATTGCAGCGTGTAGACATCGCGCTTCAATACCCCGCGCAGCGGCAGCAGCAAAGGCACGACCTTGAGCACCATCCACGAACCGCCCGGTCGCAGCGGGGCCAGCACCAATTCCCACGCCAGACAGAGCAGGATCAGGGCGATCAGGCTGGAACTGGCTCCGAGGTGGAAGTAGCGCGCACTGCTGTTCATGATGGTCTCCGTAATTTGATGGCGTTTTCTGCCAGCCGTTTGCCCAGCGCGATGGCCAGGGTGCGCGAGTCGTCCGACAGCGGCTGATTGCCGTTGACGCCCGCCCAGTGGCTGGCACCGTAAGGCGTGCCGCCGCTGGAAGTATTCATCAGCTCGGGATGCGAATAGGGCAGGCCGACAATCAGCATGCCATGGTGCAGCAGGGGCAGCATCATGCTCAACAGCGTCGATTCCTGGCCGCCATGCAGGCTGCCGGTGGAGGTGAAGACGCAGGCCGGCTTGCCCGCCAGTACGCCGGAGAGCCACTGCGGCGAGGTGCCATCCCAGAAATACTTCATGGCCGCTGCCATGTTGCCGAAACGCGTGGGCGAACCCAGGGCCAGGCCATCGCATTCCGCCAGGTCGCTGGCCTCCACGTAGGGCGCGCCGGAGCTTGGCACGTCCGGTTCCACCGCTTCGGTGACGGTGGAAACCGCCGGCACGGTGCGCAGGCGGGCATCGCAGCCGGGCACGCTTTCCACGCCCTGGGCGATCAGCTCGGCCAGCTTGCGGGTGGCACCATGGCGCGAATAGTAGAGCACCAGGATGGTGGCGTTGGAGGAGGTCTGCACGGAAGTAGCGGTCGAAGAGGTCATCATGTGACTTATTATATTTCCGTTTTTTTGCTCCCAGACAGCAGGAAAAGCCTGAGTGTCCCCGCTTTTTCTTCATCTGCACCATGAGGAAGCAGAAACTTTGGGCCTGCTTTGCCTTTTTGCGGGATTTTGCTGCCCGCTTGGGCGATAATCGCCAAACTTGTCGTCTGGCCGGCAGCAAGCCTGCGCGCCGTCATGCGGCCTGATTCAACCCCGATGGGGCGGCGCATCTGCGGGTGCGGCGTCTCCGATGAAGTCGAACGGATGTCTTCTTTGCGTTTTTCCTTGTCCCGTATGCGTGGTCTGACCCGTGAGCAGTTCAGCGACCTGTTGCGCTTCGCCGGCCGGCGGCTGCGCGAGGATCGCCTGCCGCAAGTGGCCGGCAGCCTGACCTTCACCACCATCCTGTCGCTGGTGCCGATGCTGACCATCGCGCTGGCGCTGTTTACGGCCTTCCCGCTGTTCTCGACCTTCCGCGCCTCGCTGGAAGCCTATTTCGTCGAGAACCTCATGCCCAAGGGCGTGGCCAACACCATCCTCGGCTACCTCAATCAGTTCGCCGCCAAATCGGCGCGCATCTCGGCCGTGGGCGGGGTGCTGCTGATCCTGACCTCGGTGCTGACCATGTCCACCATCGAGAGCGTGTTCAACCAGATCTGGCGCGTCAAGAAGTCGCGTCCGCTGGTGCAGCGGGTGCTGGTGTACTGGGCCATCATCACGCTGGGGCCGCTGCTGATCGGGGTTTCCATCAGCGTGACCTCGTATCTGTCGACCGCCACCGGCGGCGCGGTCAGGAGCCTGCCGTGGCTGGGCGCGAGCTTCTATACGCTGGTCTCGCTGATGCTCTCCACGCTGGCCTATACGCTGCTCTACAGCACCGTGCCCAACCAGACCGTGGACTGGCGCGATGCGGCCGCCGGCGGCCTGCTGGCCGGTATCGGGCTGGAAATCGCCAAGCGGCTCTTCGCCGCCTACATCCTGCAGTTCCCGACCTACACCATGGTCTATGGCACGGTGGCGGTGCTGCCGATCTTCCTGGTGTGGATCTACATGATGTGGATGATCACGCTCTTCGGGGCGCTGCTGACGGCGGCGCTGCCGGTGGTGCGCTATGAACGCTGGTGGCATGTCCCCTCGCCGGGCGCGGAATTCATCGATGCGGTCAAGGTCCTGAAATTCCTGCACGCGGCGCGCGTGGGGGTGGAGTCGGCCGTGGTCAGCATGGAGGAGGTGCGGCGCGCCACCCGGCTGGGCCTGGGTGAATTGCAGCAACTGCTGGCGCGCATGAGTGAAGAGGGCTGGGTGGCCTCGGTCAAGCCGGAGTCGGGCAGCCGCAGCCGTCGCGGCTGGAACCGCCGCATCACCGATGACATGGATCGCTGGACCCTGGTGGCCAATCCCAGCACCATCCAGCTGGCGCGGGTGTATCGCCTGTTCGTGTTCGATCCTGCCGTACTGGCCCAGGCCGGAGAGGAAGAAGCGCTGGTGGCGCGGGTGGAAGACGCCATCAACGCCGAGCTGGCGCAGTCGCTGGAGCAGTATTGCCAGCCCGGGCGGGTGGCCGAGGAGGAAGTCGCCGCCACCGTGGCCGCCATGCCCCACGCTGCGGTGCCGCTGGAGGCGCGCCGGCGTCTGTGGGAGCGCTGACCCGACGCCAATGCGCCCGGATCAGCCCTTGTCGGCCCTTTTATGAAGGTTTCTAAAAGGACACCTGCCCGGTGAGCATTTGCCAGTACATCACCCAATCGCCCATGAAGGAATAGAACGGATGACGGAAGGTGGCCGGCTGGTTCTTCTCCACCATGAAATGCCCGACCCAGGCAAAACCGTAGCCGCAGAACAGCGCCACCGCCAGCCACCACCACTGGTGCGTGATCAGCAGCAGCAACAGGCTCAACAGCGCCAGCGTCGACCCCAGGAAATGCAGCTGCCGGTTGACCCGGTGCGCATGCTCGCTGAGGTAGGTCGGATAGAACTCGCTGAAACTGGCGTAATGGCGTTCGGGCAGGGTAGCAGCCATGGTCTTCTCCGGAGAGTCCTGACCCTTTCAGAGTAGTCAGGGCCGCGCCCGTTTGCAATCCTTGTGCTGAAGCAAGCTTCAGCTGTAAAACGTAAATTCTGCAGGGAAATACTGCGCAGCAGCGTCTTTGCGGGTTGCCCAAAGGTCGCCCTTGCCCGTACCATGTGATTTCCAGCGCGCCAGGAGGGCCTGGAGGAGGCGTCCGCTGCGGTTGCGGGCAGGATCAGTTATCCTGTTGCCCCCATGAATTGGATTTTCCCGGCGTCATCGCCTACAGTCAAAACAGCTTCATATAACCAAACCAGGACGACATCATGAAAGTCTCTGAAATCCTCAAGGTCAAAGGCAACATCCTCTTCACCGTCACGCCGGAAACCCCGATTCAGGAGGCCGTCGCCGCCATGGCCGAGAAAGACATCGGCTCGCTGGTCGTGATGGAATACGGCGACCTGGTCGGCATGCTGACCTTCCGCGAAGTGCTGCTGACGCTGCACAAAAACGGCGGCGAACTGGGCGGCTCGACCGTGCGCAAGCACATGAACGATGCGCCCATCACCGTCACCCCGGATACCGACCTCAACGAAGTGCGCCGCATCATGCTGGAAAAGCACGCGCGCTACGTGCCGGTGATGGAAGCCCGTACCGTGCTGGGCGTCATGTCCTTCTACGACGTGGCCAAGGCGGTGCTGGATGCGCAGGGCTTCGAGAACAAGATGCTCAAGGCCTACATCCGCGACTGGCCGGCCGAGGAAGAAGAGCGCGAAGGCAACAGCTGAACGCTCTGCGCTTTCCGTTTTTTGTTGGCAGCCGCCTGCCCGGTGCAGGCGCTGCCGTCATGACCGTTCCTGCTGGAGCGGTTTTTTATTGCCCGTTGCCCCTTGTCCCTTGGTATTGTTGCCAATCCTGACCCGCGCGGCGCAGACTGCGCGCTTCCTCCCTCACCTGATTGCCCATGCAAAAGAACAGCCAGTTCACGCTCTTCTCCCAACGGCGCTTCGCTCCCTTCTTCTGGACCCAGTTCCTGGGAGCCTTGAATGACAACGTGTTCAAGACGGCGCTGCTGACCATCCTCACCTATGACGCGCTGTCCTGGACGGACATGGATCCGGGCTTGCTCAACAACCTCATCCCGGGTTTGTTCATCCTGCCGTTCTTCCTGTTTTCGGCCACCTCCGGCCAGCTCTCCGACAAGCTGGAAAAGGGCCGGGTGGCACGCTTCGTCAAGCTGCTCGAAATCGCCATCATGTGCGTGGCCGCCTATGGCTGGATGACGCATCACCTGTGGCTGCTGATCGCCGCCGTGATTGGCATGGGTGTTCATTCGACCCTGTTCGGGCCGGTGAAATACGCCTACCTGCCGCAGCAGTTGAAGCGCGAGGAACTGGTCGGGGGCAATGGCCTGATCGAAATGGGCACCTTCGTCGGCATCCTGCTGGGTGAAATCCTGGGTGCGGTGCTGGTCGTGCACAAGCCCTGGGGCCTGCACCTGGTGGCCGGGATCACCATCGGTATCGCCGTGCTGGGCTGGCTGGCCAGCCTGCGCATTCCGCTTTCGCCGGCCCCGGTGCCGGACCTGAAGGTGAACTGGAATCCCTTCACCGAGACCGTGCGCAACCTCGGTTATTCGCGCCGCAACCGGCCGGTGTTCCTGTCGCTGCTGGGCAATTCCTGGTTCTGGTTCTACGGGGCCATCATGCTGGCGCAATTCCCCGTCTATGCGAAGAACTACCTGCATGGCGACCACAGCGTCTTCGTGCTGCTGCTGGCGGTGTTCTCGGTCGGCATCGGTGCCGGTTCGCTGCTGTGCGAGCGGCTTTCCGGGCACAAGGTGGAAATCGGGCTGGTGCCCTTTGGCTCCATCGGCTTGTCGGTGTTCGGACTGGAGCTGTATTTCGCCAGCCAGGCCTATGTCACACCGTCGGCCATGCTGGACCTGGGCGGCTTCCTGGCGCAAGGCGGCAGCTGGCGCATCCTGTTCGATTGCCTGGGTATCGGTCTGTTCGGCGGCTTGTACATCGTGCCGTTGTTCGCGCTCATCCAGACCCGCTGCGACCCGGCCCACGTCTCGCGCACCATCGCCGGGATGAACATCATGAATGCGCTGTTCATGGTGGTCTCGGCCTTGGTGGCGATGGTGTTGCTCAAGGCCGGGCTGACGATCCCGCAGATCTTCCTGGCCACGGCCATCATGAACGGCGTGGTGGCGGTCTACATCTTCTCGCTGGTGCCGGAATTCCTGATCCGCTTCCTGGCCTGGATCCTCATCCACACCTTTTATCGGGTGCGCATCATCAACGGCCAGGCCATTCCTGATGAAGGACCGGCCGTGCTGGTGTGCAATCACGTGAGTTATGTCGATGCGATTGCCATCATGGCCGCCAGCCCGCGCCCGGTGCGTTTCGTGATGGATCACCAGATATTCAAGATTCCGGTGATGTCCTGGCTGTTCCGCAACGTGCGGGCTATCCCGATCGCACCGGTCAAGGAAGATCCCTGGCTGACCGAAAAGGCCTTCGTCGATATCGCCCAGGCCTTGCACGAGGGTGAACTGGTGTGCATCTTCCCGGAAGGCAAGCTGACCCGCGATGGCGAATTGAATCCCTTCAAGGGCGGCGTGCAGAAGATCATCGACCGCAGCCCGGTACCGGTCCTGCCCATGGCCTTGCGCGGGCTGTGGGGCAGCCTGTTCTCGCGCGACCCCAGCAATCCGGTGGCGCGCACCTTCAAGCGCGGGCTGTTCTCGCGGCTGGAACTGGCGGTCGGTGAGCCGATTGCGCCCGACGCCGTGAGCCCGGAAGGGCTGCAGGAGCAGGTCCGGGCGCTGCGCGGTGACTGGAAATAAACCTGCCTGAGGGGGAGCCTGCGGCCTGGCGCGGCTCGTCGGCATCGGCCGAGGCTGGTAGAATCGCGGCTTCCCCTATTTTTGCGCGAATTCCATCATGTCCGGCAATACCTTCGGCACGCTCTTCACCGTCACCACCTTCGGCGAATCCCACGGCCCGGCCATCGGCTGCGTGATCGATGGCTGCCCCCCGGGCATGACGCTGTCCGAAGCCGACATCCAGCCCGAACTGGACCGCCGCCGTCCCGGCACCTCGCGCCACGTGACCCAGCGCCAGGAGCCGGATACGGTGGAGATCCTCTCCGGCGTCTACGAAGGCAAGACCACCGGCACGCCGATTGCGCTCTTGATCCGCAACCAGGACCAGCGCAGCAAGGATTACGGCAACATCCTCGATACCTTCCGCCCCGGCCATGCCGACTACACCTACTGGCACAAGTACGGCATCCGCGATCCGCGCGGCGGCGGCCGTTCTTCGGCGCGCCTGACCGCCCCGGTGGTGGGCGCGGCGGCCATCGCCAAGAAGTGGCTGTTCGAGAAATACGGCACCACCTTCAAGGGCTGCATGAGCCAGCTGGGCGATATCGCGATTCCCTTCGAATCCTGGGAGCACGTGCCCAACAACCCCTTCTTCGCCGCCAACGCCAGCATCATCGAACGCCTGGAAGACTACATGGATGGCCTGCGCAAGGAGGGCGATTCCATCGGCGCGCGCATCGACGTGGTGGCGCAGAACGTGCCGGTGGGTTTGGGCGAACCACTGTATGACAAGCTCGATGCCGAGATCGCCTACGCGCTCATGGGCATCAATGCCGTCAAGGGGGTGGAGATTGGTGCAGGTTTCGCTGCGGTGGCGCAGAAGGGTTCCGAGCACGGCGATGCGCTGACCCCGGAAGGTTTCGTCGGCAACAACGCCGGCGGCATCCTGGGCGGCATCTCGACCGGGCAGGACATCACGGCCTCGATTGCCATCAAGCCGACCTCCAGCATCCGCACGCCGCGCCCGTCCATCGACAAGAACGGCGAGCCAATCTCGGTGGAAACCTTCGGCCGCCACGATCCCTGCGTGGGCATTCGCGCGACTCCCATTGCCGAAGCCATGCTGGCCCTTGTGCTGATGGATCACGCCCTGCGTCATCGCGCACAATGCGGCGATGTGAAGGTTGAGACGCCGGCCCTGCGCTGAGCGGCCGGAAAGTCCTGCCAGGAAGCCGGCCATCGCACATGCGGTCGCCGGTTTTTTCTTGTCTGAAACAATTTGCAAAGAGCCGGGTCGAAGCGGCTCACGGCTGACTGACGGCAACACGCACGCCAGCAGACCGGGACCCGAGATCAATATCAATTACTCAATGGAGGCGGGCATGGTGCTCAAACCTATCATCAAGAACAGTCTGCTGGCTGCAGCCCTGGTGGGGCTGGTGGCTTGCGAAACCGTACAAACCACGCAGGGCGGTGCCGTCGGCATCGATCGCAAGCAGCAGATGCTGGTGTCCTCGGCCGAGATGGAAGCCTCCTCGGCCAAGGAATACGCCCAGGTACTGGCCGAAGCCAAGAGCAAGGGCCTGCTCAACCGCAATGCCGCCCAGGCGCAGCGCGTGCGCACCATCGCCAACCGCCTGATTCCGCAGACCGGCGTATTCCGTCCGGATGCGCTGAAGTGGAACTGGGAAGTCAACGTGCTGACCTCGGATGAGACCAATGCCTGGTGCATGCCGGGCGGCAAGATCGCGGTCTATACCGGCCTGATCGACAAGCTCAAGATCACCGATGATGAATTGGCGGCCGTGATGGGCCACGAGATCGCCCACGCCCTGCGCGAGCACGCCCGCGAGCGCGCTTCGCAGCAGGTGGTGGCCAATTCCGCCATTTCCATCGGTGCCGCGCTGTTGGGCCTGGGCGATGTCGGCAAGCAGGGCGGCCAATACCTGTACATGGGCCTGATGGGCTTGCCCAATTCGCGCGCCAACGAAACCGAAGCCGATCGCATCGGCGTGGAACTGGCTGCGCGCGGCGGCTATGATCCCAAGGCCGCCGTCACGCTGTGGCAGAAGATGGCCAGTCTGGGCGGCGATGAGCCGATGAAGTTCATGTCCACCCACCCCTCCAGCAGCGAGCGCATCGCCGACCTGACGGTCTACGCCCAGCGCGTGGAACCGCTGTACCAGCAGACCCGCAAGCGCTGATCCCGGCGTTTTCGGGAAAGACCGAACCGGCATTGCTTCCTGCACGGAAGAAATGCCGGTTTTTTCATGTCCGCCGCAAGTTCTGCGCTTTTTCTGCTGCCTTGCAGCATTATTCCCTGTTGCTGCGACGCGGCGGAAAACACGGCAGGGAGGTCAGACCTCTCGCTTTATGGCATAATCAAACGCTATTTTTCCCGTTCAGCATCCCTTTCTCGTTTCCGCCGGACCGCAACATGCTCAAGACGCTTTACGACAAACTCTGGGAGTCGCACGTCGTTCATACGGAAGATGACGGTACCGCCATCCTGTATATCGACCGCCACCTGCTCCATGAAGTGACCAGCCCGCAAGCCTTCGAAGGCCTCAAGCTAGCCGGTCGCCAACCCTGGCGGAACTCGGCCAACCTGATGGTGGCGGACCACAACGTCCCCACCACTGACCGCGCCCAAGGCATCGCCGACCCGATCTCGCGCCTGCAGGTCGAAACGCTGGATGGCAATGCAAAAGAATTCAGCCTGACGTACTTCGGCATGAACGACAAGCGTCAAGGCATCGTGCACGTGATCGGCCCTGAGCAAGGTGCCACGCTGCCGGGCATGACGGTGGTCTGCGGCGACTCGCACACCTCCACCCACGGCGCGTTCGCCGCGCTGGCCCATGGTATCGGCACCTCCGAAGTCGAACACGTGCTGGCCACGCAGACTTTGCTGGCGCGCAAGTCCAAGGCCATGCTGGTGCAGGTCGACGGCGCGCTGCCGGCCGGCGTCACCGCCAAGGACATCGTGCTGGCCGTGATCGGCAAGATCGGTACCGCAGGCGGTACCGGCTACGCCATCGAATTCGCCGGGTCGACCATCCGTTCGCTGTCCATGGAAGGCCGCATGACGGTCTGCAACATGGCCATCGAAGCGGGTGCCCGTGCCGGCATGGTGGCCTTCGACGACACCACCCTGGAATACCTGAAGGGCCGTCCCTTCTCGCCCTCCGGTCCGCACTGGGAGCGCGCCGTGTCGTACTGGCGCACCCTGCATTCGGACCAGGGGGCCAAGTTCGATCTGGTCGTGACCCTGAACGCCGCCGAGATCAAGCCGCAAGTCACATGGGGCACCTCGCCCGAGATGGTGGTGGCGGTCGACGCCCGCGTTCCCGATCCCGACAAGGAAAAGGACCCGACCAAGCGCGATGGCATGGAAAAGGCCTTGGCCTACATGGCCCTCAAGCCCAACACCCCCATTGAAGACATCCGCATCGACAAGGTCTTCATCGGTTCCTGTACCAATTCCCGCATCGAAGACTTGCGCGAAGCCGCCAAGGTGGTGCGTGGCAAGTTCCGCGCCTCCAACGTCAAGCTGGCGATGGTGGTGCCGGGTTCGGGCCTGGTGAAGGAACAGGCAGAACGTGAAGGCCTGGACAAGATCTTCCGCGATGCCGGCTTCGAATGGCGTGAACCGGGCTGCTCCATGTGCCTGGCCATGAATGCCGACCGCCTGGAACCGGGCGAGCGCTGCGCCTCGACCTCGAACCGCAATTTCGAAGGCCGCCAGGGCGCCGGTGGCCGTACTCACCTGGTGAGCCCGGCCATGGCCGCGGCGGCTGGCATTGCCGGTCACTTCGTGGACGTGCGCTCTCTGTAAGCACGGGCTTGTGAATCTTTTCGAGAGAATACAACCATGAAAAAAATCTCCGCTCTGGTTCTGCTGGCCGTCGCCCTGGGGGCGCTGGCTGGTTGCAATACCGTCAACGGATTCGGCAAGGATGTCGAAAAGGTCGGCGAGAAGATGCAGGACGCCAGCAAGAAATAAGCAGAAAAACGCAGGATCAGACAGTGCAAGGCTGCGGCCAGCGTGCCGCAGCTTCAGTTTTTGAACAGGAAACAGGAAGGGCAGGGCAGAGCAATCAGCAATCGCCCCGCCGACCCGAGGTCAAGCTCATGAATAAATTTATCGTGCATGAAGGACTGGTAGCGCCGCTGGATCGCGCCAACGTCGATACCGATGCGATCATCCCCAAGCAATTCCTGAAGTCGATCAAGCGCAGCGGCTTCGGCCCCAACCTGTTCGACGAATGGCGTTACCTGGACCATGGCGAGCCGGGCATGGACAACAGCAAGCGTCCGCTCAATCCCGATTTCGTGCTCAACCAGGAGCGTTATCAGGGTTCGTCCATCCTGCTGTCGCGCAAGAACTTCGGCTGCGGCTCCTCGCGTGAACATGCGCCCTGGGCGCTGGACCAGTACGGCTTCCGCGCCGTGATCGCGCCCAGCTTCGCCGACATCTTCTTCAACAACTGCTACAAGAACGGCCTGCTGCCCATCGTCCTGACCGAACAACAGGTCGATCACCTGTTCAATGAAGTCAAGGCCTTCCCGGGTTACCGCCTGGTCATCGACCTGGAAAAACAGGTCGTCAGCACCACCAATGGCAGCGAAGTCTATCCGTTCGACATCAGCGAATTCCGCAAGTACTGCCTGCTGAACGGTTTCGATGACATTGGCCTGACCCTACGCAAAGCCGACACCATTCGTGCCTACGAAGAGAAACACCTGCACGAACAGCCCTGGCTGAGCAACACGATCTGAAGAGGATCGTCGAGACAACAGCAAAGGGCGGTCAGATGGCCGCCCTTGTCGTTACTGTCGTTACTTATTCCAAGAACGTCTTCCAGCACTGCTGGAAACACTGAGAAAGAGAAACCATGAAGATTGCTATCCTGCCGGGTGACGGCATCGGTCCCGAGATCGTCGACGAAGCCGTCCGCGTGCTCAATGCCCTGGACGAGAAGTTCGAGATGGAAACCGCCCCCGTCGGCGGCGCTGGCTATGAAGCGCACGGCCATCCGCTGCCGGACGGCACCCTGAAGCTGGCCAAGGAAGCCGATGCGATTCTCTTCGGTGCGGTGGGTGACTGGAAGTACGACAAGCTGGAACGCGCCCTGCGCCCCGAGCAAGCCATCCTGGGCCTGCGCAAGCACCTGCAGCTGTTCGCCAACTTCCGTCCGGCGATCTGCTATCCGGAACTGACCGGTGCTTCTTCCCTGAAGCCCGAGCTGGTGGCCAACCTGGACATCCTGATCGTGCGCGAACTGAACGGCGACATCTATTTCGGCCAGCCGCGCGGCATGCGCGAAGCGCCGGACGGTCCGTTCAAGGGCGCACGTGAAGGTTTTGATACCATGCGCTATTCGGAACCGGAAATCCGCCGCATCGCCCACGTCGCCTTCCAGGCCGCCGCCAAGCGCGGCAAGCGCCTGTGCAGCGTGGACAAGGCCAACGTGCTGGAAACCTTCCAGTTCTGGAAAGACATCGTCACCGAAGTCGGCAAGGAATACCCGGACGTCGAGCTGTCGCACATGTACGTGGACAACGCCGCCATGCAGCTGGTGAAGGCACCGAAGAACTTCGACGTCATCGTCACCGGCAACATGTTCGGCGACATCCTCTCGGACGCCGCCGCCATGCTGACCGGTTCGATCGGCATGCTGCCCTCGGCCTCGCTGGATGCCAACAACAAGGGCCTGTATGAACCTTCACACGGCTCGGCCCCGGACATCGCGGGCAAGGGCATCGCCAATCCGCTGGCGACCATCCTGTCGGCAGCGATGATGCTGCGCTTCTCCTTGAACCGTGCCGAGCAGGCCGACCGCATCGAGAACGCCGTGAAGAAAGTGCTTGCGCAAGGTCTGCGCACCGCCGATATTTATGAAGAAGGCTGCACCAAGGTCAACACCCAGCAGATGGGTGAAGCCGTGGTCAAGGCCCTCGCCTGAGATCAACGTCGCCTGGCCGCGCCCCAACCGGTGCGGCCAGGCGCTTGAAATGCCGGATGGTCCGGCGCAAATGGGTTCAATCTGATTTGTTCACCATGGAAGTTCTAAATAGGGAAAGATGATGAAACTGGTTGGTTTGGTTGGCTGGCGTGGAATGGTGGGTTCGGTCCTGATGCAACGCATGCAGGATGAAGGTGATTTCGATCACATCGAACCGGTGTTTTTCTCGACTTCGAATGCGGGCGGCAAGGCGCCGTCGTTTGCCAAAACGGCAACGACCCTGAAAGACGCCAACAGCATTGAAGAACTGAAGAAATGCGACATCATCATCACCGCACAGGGCGGCGACTACACCAATGAGATCTTCCCCAAGCTGCGCGCGGCTGGCTGGGATGGCTACTGGATCGACGCCGCTTCCTCGCTGCGCATGAAGGATGATGCCGTGATCGTGCTGGATCCGGTCAACAACAACGTCATCAAGGATGCGCTGGCCAAGGGTGTGAAGAACTACATCGGCGGCAACTGCACCAACTCCATCCTGCTGATGGGCGTGGGCGGCCTGTTCAAGGAAGGCCTGGTCGAGTGGGTCAGTTCTATGACCTACCAGGCCGCTTCCGGCGGCGGCGCCAACCACATGCGCGAGCTGTTGAAGGGCATGGGCGTCATCAACGCGGCGGTGGCCGATGAGCTGGCGACCCCGTCTTCGGCCATCCTGGACATCGACCGCAAGGTTGCCAAGACCATCCGTGAGGACGTGCCGACCGAATTCTTCGGCGCGCCGCTGGCTGGCGGCCTGATCCCCTGGATCGACGCCCAGCTGGAAAACGGCCAGTCCAAGGAAGAGTGGAAGGGCCAGGCTGAAGTCAACAAGATCCTGGGCAACGAGCAGATCATCCCGGTGGACGGCCTGTGCGTGCGTATCGGCGCGATGCGCTGCCATAGCCTGGCGCTGACCATCAAGCTCAAGCGCGACCTGCCCCTGGCCGAGATCGAGTCCATCATCCGTGCCGGCAACCAGTGGGTGAAGTGGGTGCCCAATGACCGCGCCGTCACGGTCAAGGAACTGACCCCGGCGTCCATCACCGGCGGCCTGGAAATCGGCGTGGGCCGCGTGCGCAAGCTGAACCAGGGGCCGGAATACATCTCCGCCTTCGTCATCGGCGACCAGCTGCTGTGGGGCGCGGCCGAACCGCTGCGCCGCATGCTGCGCATCATCCTGGGCAACCTGGAGTGATGCCGGCGGCCGGGATTCATCCCGGTCACTGCACCCGCTGCGTTGCTGCAATGCGAATAGGACTTGCCTTTCGCGTTGTCAGTCTGCAACAATAGCCCGCCAGCGTCCATGCGAGTGGATGCTGGCGGGTTTTTCTCATCTTGAGAAAGTAAGTACACTTGCGGGTGTAAGTTCTTGATGTTAATTTGAAAAGCCAATCCATTTCATGAAAGCCAACATGTGGCAGCGCCCCGGACGGACGCCTGCTGGATTTGATGAAATGGATCTGCTCCGTCCGCTGGCCTGCAAGAAAAGCCGTGAAAACAGCAAGCCGGCACGGACAAGGAGTGGCGCAGGCCGGGTTGCAGGCCGCGCGGCATCTGCCCCATTCACGGAGTGGTACGGCATTCCCAGGCCAGCACCGGGTTGAACGCCAGCGTGACGGGTTTGAAGCGGAACGTTTCTCTAAGCCAAACAAAACATGCCTGTACATACCAACAAGAAGCTTCCCCTGTCCCAGATGAAGACACTCAGCGCTGCCATCGCGCTGGCCATGGCCTTGCCGCTGGGGGCGCAGGCCGCCGCCTTGGGCAAGCTGACCGTGCTCTCGTCGCTGGGCCAGCCGCTGCGTGCGGAGATCGAGGTCACCGCCGTCGGTGCCGACGAGGCCGGCAAGCTTACGGCGCGCCTGGCACCGGCGGAAGCCTTCCGCCGCGCCAACATGGACTACAACCCGGTGTTGAGTTCGCTGTCCATCGTGCTGGAGCAGCGGCAGGGACGTCATGTCATCCGCATCAGTTCGTCCCAGCCGGTCAGCGATCCCTTCGTCGACCTGTTGCTGGAACTGGGTTCGGGTGAAGCGCGGCAGTTGCGTGAATATACTTTCCTGCTCGATCCTCCGGACAGCAAGACCCCGCGCAACGCCCAGGTCGCGCCGCTGACACCGGGCAATGCCCAGGCCGCCACGGCGGCTGCGGCCGCGTCACCTGCAACACCGGCCGCCGCCCCTGCGCCGGCCCCTGCCGCAGCTCCTGCGGCGGCTGCCGAAGCGCCGGCAGCTGCGATGGCGGCACCTGCTGCGGCTGCACCCGCCGCAGCGCCTGCACCGGCTGCTGCGCCTGCCGCGGCTGCTGCGCCGATGGCCAGTGCGGCGATCCCGGTCAGCGGTGAAGAGCCGGCCACCAGCATCGTGCAGCGTCCTGCTCCTTCGCCGCTGGCCGAAGAACTGATCCGCCGCCAGCAGGCCGCCCCCGAAAATACCCCGGCTTCGGCCAGCCCGGATGCCATGGCGACCGCGCCGGCCGCCGGTCCTGCCGCCTCCGGCAGCGTAGCCGCCCCCGCAACAGCACCGGCTGCGGCCAGCGGCGGCAAGAGCGCCGATTATCGCGTCAAGCCCGGTGATACGCTGGGGAGCATTGCCAACCGCAACCAGCAGCCCAATGTCTCGCTGGATCAGATGCTGATTGCGCTGTACCGTGCCAATCCGGACGCATTCCAGGGCAACAACATCAACCGTCTGCGGGCGGGCAAGATCCTGTCGATCCCCGACCAGCCCACGGCTGCCGCCGTCGACCGCGACGAAGCGCGCGGCATGGTCGTTGCGCAGGCCCAGGACTTCAACGCTTACCGCAACAAGCTGGCAGGACAGGTCGCCAATGCACCTGCCGGCAAGGCGGGCAGCAATCGCCAGAGCGGCGGGGGCAAGATCACCGCGCGGGTAGAGGAGCGTTCCGGCACCCAGGATGCACGGGATCGCCTGGAGCTCTCGCGCGCCAACAAAGGCCGTGGCAAGACCGGCAACGCGGGCGCCGCTGCCGAGGACAAGGCCGCCAGCGAACGTGCGTTGGCCGAAGCCAATGACCGCGTCAAGGATCTGGAAAAGAACGTCGACAACCTCCAGAAACTGCTGGAGCTGAAGAACAAGACCATCGCCGACCTGACCGCGCAGCAGCAGAAGGAGGCGGAGGCCGCCAAACCGGCAGCTGAGGCAACGGCCGCGCCTGCCGCCGACAAGCCGGCCGAGGGTGGCGACACCAAGCCCGAGGACAAGCCCACGCCTGCCGCTGCGCCTGCCCCGGCTCCCGTTGCTGCGCCGGCCACTGCGGCGGCTCCGGCGGACAAGTCCGCCAAGTCCGGTGGTTTCGTCGACAAGATCAAGGAAAATCCCTACATCGTGGCCGGTGCGGGCGTCCTGGTCGCGCTGCTGGCAGTCGGTGGCGGCGTGCTGGCCATGCGCCGCCGCAAGAAGAAGTCCGAGGACGGACCGGCTGAACCTGCCATCGAGCCTGAGCCTGCGCCTTCACCTGAACCCGTGGCGGCGGTGGCTGCCGTCGCACCCGAGCCCGAGCCTGAATCTGAGCCCGCTCCGGTGGCCGAGCCCGAGCCCGCCGCCGAAGCTGTCGTGGCACCGGTGGTGGCGGCACCTGTCGAAGAGCCGCCGGTCGACCCGATCGCCGAGGCCGACATGTACATCGCCTATGGCCGCGACGAACAGGCCGAGGACATCCTCAAGCTGGCCCTGCAGACGCAGCCCGAGCGCCAGGCCCTGCACGCCAAGCTCCTTGAGATTTATGCCAAGCGCGGCGACGTGGACAATTTCAACCGCGTGGCGCTGAACCTGCATGCCCTTAGCGGTGGCCTCAACGAAGCTTGGGTCAAGGCAGCTGCGCTGGGCCTCACCATCGATCCGACCAATCCGCTGTATGGTGGCACGTCGGCCGAGCCGGAGCCTGAGCCTGAAGAAGCCGCGGGCATGGAATTCGACCTGTCCGACTTCAAGGCGGCCGAGGTACAGCCGGAAGCCACGCCGACGCCCGCCGCCGCCATGGACTTGGGCAAGGACATCGATTTCGACCTGGATCTGGAAAACGGCACCAAGCCGGATGCCGACGAGCCCATCCTGCCGCCCTCCAGCGGCGCGGCCTCGGCCTCAATGCTGCTGGACAGCCTGGACGATGCGCCGCCTGCCACGACCCTGGCCGACCTCGACCTGAGCCTGCCGGAAGACACCCCGGCCCCGTCGGCGGCCAACATCCTGGAAGAGGACGAGGAATCGGCCTTCGAGCAGGAAATGACCACCAAGCTGGACCTGGCCGCCGCCTATGAAGAAATCGGCGACAAGGAAGGCGCCCGCGAATTGCTGGAAGAAGTGATGCGCGGCGGCAACGACGCCCAGGTGGCGCGCGCCAAGTCCATGATCGCCGCCCTGGGCTGATCCCGGCATCAGGAGCGATTACAATAGCTTCATCTCGCGGGCAGCTCGCATGAGCTGCCCGTTCGTTTTTTATCGTGCCGCCAGACCGTGGTGTGCGGGCTGTATGAAGCTTTCTGCAGGCTTGCGCAGGAACCCGGCCGCTTGCGGCAGGCAGTGAACATCCATGACAGAACTTTCTTCCCCGTCCGAGGGCCTGCGCCGTGTGGTGCTGGGCGTGCAATACGACGGCGCCAGCTGGCAGGGCTGGCAGACCCAGCCGCACCGCCAGACCGTGCAGGACCAGCTGGAAGCCGCCCTGCGGCGCTTCAGCACGACCCCGATTGCCACCACCTGCGCCGGCCGCACCGATTCGGGCGTGCACGCGCTGGAGCAGGTCGTGCATTTCGACACGGCCATTGCCCGCGACAGCTTTTCCTGGGTACGTGGCACCAATGCGTTTTTGCCGCCCACGATCGCGGTGCGCTGGGCTTGCGAACTGCCCTGGGTGGATGACGCGGCCATCGCCGGCGCCAGCACCGCGGCCCAGGCGGCCGAGTTGCACGGGGCCGAGCGGGAAGGGGCCGAGAGCCTGGCTCAATTCGGTTTCCATGCACGTTTTTCGGCCATCGCCCGTACTTATCACTACGTGCTCTACAACCACGCGGTGCGCTCGCCGCTGCTGGCCGGCAAGGCTGGCTGGACCTTCCGCCCGCTGGACGCGGACCGAATGCACCGGGCCGCGCAATACCTGATCGGTGAACATGACTTCACCAGCTTCCGCGCCGTGGAATGCCAGGCCAAGTCGCCGGTGCGCAAGATGGAAAGCATCGCCGTGCGCCGCCACGGCGACATGATCGTTTTCACCCTCAAGGCCAATGCCTTCCTGCACCACATGGTGCGCAACATCGTCGGTTCGCTGATCGTGGTGGGCAGCGGCAAGCAGGGACCGGAATGGATGGGACAGGTGCTGGCCCTGCGCGACCGCAGCCGTGCCGCGCCCACCTTCATGCCTGATGGCCTGTACCTGGCGCGGGTCGACTATCCGGATAGCTGGGCGCTGCCGCAGGAGGCGCGTTCCTGGCCCTGGTTGTAAGCCTGTCAGCAGCCAGGCTAGTAGAAGTTTTCACCCATGAGGCAATCTCCATGAGCTTTCGTACCCGCATCAAGATCTGTGGCCTGACCCGTGAAGAGGATGTCCGCGCCACCGTGGCCGCCGGCGCCGATGCGCTGGGCCTGGTGTTCTATCCGAAGAGTCCGCGCTACGTGACGCCGCAGCGTGCCGGCGAGCTGGCCCGTGCGGTGCCGCCTTTCGTGAGCATCGTCGGGCTGTTCGTCAATCCGACCCTGGAAGAGGTGCAGCAGGTACTGGCCGAGGCGCCGCTCACGGTGCTGCAGTTCCACGGTGACGAGACGCCCGAGCAATGCGCTGCCATCGCCGAAGCTGTTGTCAGACCCTTCATGCGCGCGGCCAGAATAGGAAGTTCGACGCAGCCCGCGGATTTGTTAGAATACGAGCAGGCATATCGCTCCGCCAGTCCGTTTTTCACCGGACTGCTGCTCGACACCCTGGTCGAGGAGTATGGCGGCAGCGGAAAGGTTTTCGATTGGTCTCTCATTCCAAAAGAACTCGCGCCTCGGGCCGTTTTGAGTGGTGGCTTGAGCGTACACAACGTCACTGAGGCGGTCGCTGGCGTTCGCCCCTACGCGGTCGACATCAGCAGTGGCGTCGAAGCCGCCAAGGGCATCAAGGATGCCGCCAGGATCGAGGCCTTCATCCAGGCCGTGCGTCTGGCGGATGCTACCCCTGCGTAGCACACCTCCCAACGAGTTTCAGAGGAACACCATGAAAGAATTGAACCCCCTCGGCGGTTTCGCCGAGCGTCAAGCCATTCCCGCCGCCGCTCTGCACCAGACGGCCCATTACAACCTGCCCGACGCCCGTGGCCACTTCGGCCCCTACGGCGGCAGCTTCGTCTCCGAGACGCTGACCCTGGCCTTGAACGAGCTGCGCGATGCGTATGCGAAGTATCAGCACGATGAACAGTTCCTGGCCGAATTCCACACCGAACTGAAGCATTTCGTCGGCCGCCCCAGCCCGGTGTATCACGCCAAGCGCTGGTCCGAGATCGCCGGTGGCGCGCAGATCTACTTCAAGCGCGAAGACCTGAACCACACCGGCGCCCACAAGATCAACAACGTGATCGGCCAGGCCTTGCTGGCCAAGCGCATGGGCAAGAAGCGCATCATCGCCGAGACCGGCGCCGGCCAGCACGGTGTGGCCACCGCCACCATCTGCGCGCGCTTCGGCATGGAATGCATCGTCTACATGGGTAGCGAAGACGTGAAGCGCCAGCTGCAGAACGTCTACCGCATGAACCTGCTGGGTGCCAAGGTGGTGCCGGTGGAATCCGGCTCCAAGACCTTGAAGGATGCGCTCAATGAAGCCATGCGCGACTGGGTCACCAACGTCGAGACCACCTTCTACATCATCGGTACCGTCGCCGGTCCGCACCCCTATCCGATGATGGTGCGCGACTTCCAGTCGGTGATTGGCAACGAGTGCATCCAGCAGATGCCGGAAGTCGCCTCGCGCCAGCCGGACTACGTGGTGGCTTGCGTCGGTGGCGGTTCCAACGCCATGGGCATCTTCTATCCCTACATTGACTATCCGGACGTCAAGCTGGTCGGCGTGGAAGCGGCAGGCGATGGCCTGGAGACCGGCCGCCACTCGGCCTCGCTGACGCTGGGCTCGCCCGGTGTGCTGCACGGCAACCGTACCTACCTGCTGCAGGATGCCAACGGCCAGATCATCGAGACCCATTCGGTCTCGGCCGGCCTGGATTATCCGGGCGTGGGTCCGGAACACGCCTGGCTCAAGGACAGCGCCCGCGCCAGCTATGCCTGCATCACCGATGCCGAAGCGCTGGAAGCCTTCCACAACTGCTGCCGCATCGAAGGCATCATCCCGGCGCTGGAGTCCAGCCATGCCCTGGCCCATGCGGCCAAGCTGGCGGCCACCTTGCCCAAGGATCAGATCGTCCTGGTCAACCTGTCCGGCCGTGGAGACAAGGACATGCATACCGTGCAACAGCACCAGGCCTGACCCCAGGCCGGCGCGCACGTGCCGGCCGGTCCTGCGGGGCCGGCCGGTGGTTTCGACAAAACAATTCATCTCATCATGTCCAGAATCCAGACCACCTTTTCCCAACTGGCCGAGCAGAAGCGCAAGGCGCTCATTACCTTCATTACCGCCGGTGACCCGGCCCCCGAGCTGACCGTGCCGCTGCTGCACGCACTGGTGGCCGGCGGCGTCGACATCCTCGAACTGGGCGTGCCGTTCTCCGACCCCATGGCCGAAGGCCCGGTAATCCAGCGCGCCTGCGAACGCGCCTTGAAATTCGGCGTCAGCACCCACGACGTGCTGGGCTACGTGCGTGAATTCCGCAAGACCAACAGCCACACGCCCATCGTGCTGATGGGCTATGCCAATCCCATCGAACGCTTTGGCGTCGATGCCTTCATCGCAGCGGCCAGCGAGGCGGGCGTGGATGGCACCATCGTGGTGGACTATCCGCCCGAGGAATGTGAAGAATTCTCCCAAAAGATGCAGGCCAAGGGCATGGACCCGATCTTCCTGCTGGCCCCGACCTCTTCGGAAGAACGTATCCGCCAGGTGGCGGCCGTCAGCAGCGGCTTCTGCTATTACGTCTCGTTGAAGGGCGTCAC
The DNA here is from genome assembly GCF_004367745.1 of Herbaspirillum huttiense. Classification (GTDB taxonomy): domain Bacteria; phylum Pseudomonadota; class Gammaproteobacteria; order Burkholderiales; family Burkholderiaceae_D; genus Herbaspirillum; species Herbaspirillum huttiense. Next base: position 3,776,828 of record NZ_CP037993.1, on the reverse strand, counting down.
CGGCGCCGGCCATATCGACACGGCCGAAGTGGCCGAGCGCATCGCCGCCATCCGCCAGCACGTGAAGCTGCCCATCGCGGTGGGCTTCGGCATTCGTGATGGCGCAACCGCCCGCACCGTCGGCAGCGTGGCCGATGCAGTCGTGATCGGCAGCCGCATCATTGCCGAACTGGAAAACACCCCGCATGACCAGGCCTGCGCAGCGGTGCAAGCCTTCGTCACCGATATCCGCCAGGCGCTGGACGCCTGAGCGGCAGCGTCCCCGGTCCGGCAGGGCGGGGGAGCGCAATGAGGAGCCTCCGGCAGCGTCCGGGGGCTTTGTTTTTTGATACGGCGCAAGCGGGCAGCGTACATTTTCTTGCTCGCCGGAAAGCATGACCGTGCTTTACGTCCGCCGCCGGTGGGCTCTGGTACAATGCGCGCCACCGGAAACATCTATGAGGTCTCTATGAGCTGGCTCGAGAAGTTATTGCCACCCCAGATTCAACGCGGCTCCACCAGCCGCAAAGCCATCCCGGAAGGTTTGTGGGTCAAGTGCCCCTCCTGCGAGGCCGTGCTGTACCGTACCGACCTGGAATCGAACCTGCATGTCTGCCCCAAGTGCAGCCACCACATGCGTATCCGCGCCCGCGCTCGTCTCGATGCCCTGCTCGACGAAGGCGGCCGCTATGAGATCGGCCAGGAAGCCTTGCCGGTCGATACCCTGAAGTTCAAGGACAGCAAGAAGTACCCCGATCGCCTGAAGGACGCCATGGAATCCACCGGCGAAACCGACGCCATGGTGGTCATGGGCGGCGCCATCATGACCCTGCCGGTCGTGGTGGCCTGCTTCGAGTTCGAATTCATGGGCGGTTCCATGGGCTCCGTGGTCGGCGAGCGCTTTGCGCGCGGTGCCCAGGCCGCACTGGAACAGAAGGTCCCCTTCATCTGCATCACCGCCACGGGTGGCGCGCGCATGCAGGAAGGCCTGCTGTCGCTGATGCAGATGGCCAAGACCACCGCCATGCTGACCAAGCTGTCGGAAAAGAAGCTGCCCTTCATCAGCGTGCTGACCGACCCGACCATGGGCGGCGTCTCGGCGTCCTTCGCCTTCATGGGCGACGTGGTGATGGCCGAACCCAAGGCCCTGATCGGCTTTGCCGGTCCGCGCGTGATCGAGAACACGGTGCGCGAGAAGCTGCCCGAAGGCTTCCAGCGTGCTGAATTCCTGGTCACCAAGGGCGCCATCGACATGATCGTCGACCGCCGCAAGATGCGCGAGGAAATCGCCCATCTGCTGGCCCTGCTGCAAAATCAGTCCGCCGAAACGGTTTCCTGATTAGCCGCTATACTTCAGGCCCGGATTTGCAGAAGTGCAAATCCGGGCTTTGTCTTTTCGACATCCGCAAGCCGTAATCCGTAATCCGTAATCCGTTTTTCGAGCAGCAGCTTCACCGACCGAGACGCGCCATGACTTCCCAAGCCTCCCCGACTCCCGCCACCTTGAACGAATGGCTGGCCCTGCTGGAACAACGCCACTTCAAGCAGATCGACATGGGCCTGGACCGTGTGCAGGCCGTGAAGGAAAAGCTCGACATCCGCTTCGACTGCCCCGTCATCATGGTGGCTGGCACCAATGGCAAGGGTTCCACCTGCGCCATGCTGGAATCGATCCTGCTGCGCGCCGGTTATCGCGTGGGCCTGTACATCAAGCCGCATTTCCTGCATTTCAATGAACGCGCCCGCTTGTCCGGCGACATGGCCAGCGATGCCCAGCTGATCGCCGCCTTCGAGGCGGTGGAGGCCCAGCGCGGCGACATCTCGCTGACCTATTTCGAATTCACCACCCTGGCCATCATGAAGCTGCTGGCCGATGCCCGGCAGGATGTGGTGATCCTGGAAGTCGGTCTGGGCGGCCGCCTGGATGCGGTCAACGTGATCGATGCCGATGTGGCCATCGTCACCAGCATCGACATCGACCATACCGAATACCTGGGCGAAACCCGTGAAGAGATCGGTTTCGAGAAAGCCGGCATCTTCCGTCCCGGCAAGGTCGCCGTGTGCGGCGACCCGGTGCCGCCCAAGTCGCTCATCGCTCACGCCGAGAAGATCGGTGCCGACCTGTGGCTCATGGGCCGCGACTTCAACTACCAGGGCGACAAGCAGCAATGGGCCTATGGCGGGCGCGGCATGCGCCGCAACTCGCTGGCCTATCCCAGCCTGCGCGGTGCCAACCAGATCCTCAACGCCTCGGCCGCCCTGGCCGCGCTGGAGGCCCTGCGCGAAGTGTTGCCGGTGGGTGCCCAGGAAGTGCGCACCGGCCTGGCCACGGTGGAGCTGCCGGGCCGCTTTCAGGTACTGCCGGGCCAGCCGCTGGTGATCCTGGATGTGGCCCACAACCCGCATGCGGCCGCCACGCTGGCGCAGAACCTGGACAACATGGGCTTCCACCCCTATACCTATGCGGTGTTCGGCTCCATGCTGGACAAGGACATCGAAGGCGTCATCGGCCACCTCAAGGACAAGATCGACCACTGGTGCGTGACCGACCTGCCGCTGCCGCGCGCGGCCAGCGCGCAACAGCTCAAGGAAGCCCTGCTGGGGGCCGGCGTGCAGCCGGAATTCAGGCGGGACGCGGCGCGCAGCGTAGAAACCTTCACTACACCGGCCGAGGCGTATGCAAATGCATTAAGCAGAGCAGGGGAGAATGATAGAATTGTGGTTTTCGGGTCCTTCCTGACCGTAGCCGGCGTCATGCAGGCGCGCCGCCCCGGTCTGCACTGATTCCGAACCCGCGTTCCGGAGCCGGCCGCCCTTGCCAGGCGGTGCCAGGACCTGAGTGGCCAGGCAGGTTTTCCACGATTTCCAGATCAATTCAAGACGACTCCGCATGGGCTTGTTCTCGTTTTTCCGTAAAAACAAGCAGGATTCTTCTGCTGACCAAGGGTCCTTCCGTTCACGTTCCGAGGAGCAATCTTCCGTCATCCGCAGCCGTAGCAGCCGCAGTGCGGCCGGTGGTGCCGCCGGTTCTGCCCGCAGCAGCCGCAGCAAGGCCGGCAAGGATGCCGCCGCCGATCCGCTGTTGCCGGAAAAGAAACGCGCCCGCCGCCGCCTGATCGGTGCCGTCGCGCTGACGCTGGCCGTGGTGATCGTGTTGCCGATGATCCTCGATTCCGAGCCCAAGCCGCTCAACGACGACATCGCCATCCAGATCCCGTCCAAGGACCAGCCGGCTTCCGGCGTGGCCCAGCCGGGTGGCCGTGATGCCAAGCAGGCTTCGCTGGACCAGAAGGAAGAGATCGTCGAGCCGTCCAGCATCGCCCCTGAGCCCGCAGCAGCGGCCACGCCAGCTGCCCCGGTCCAGCCGGTGACGCCGCCGGTGGTCGCCGTGGCACCCAAGGTGGTCGAGAAGCCGGCTGACAAGCCGGTGGAAAAGCATACTGAAAAGCCCGCCCCCAAGGCCGAGGAAAAGAAGCCGGCCGTGGCCGAGCACAAGGAAGAACCGAAGAAGGAAGCCGCCAAGCCCAAGGCGCCTGCGCACACTGCCGACGACGATGCCGCACGTGCGCTGGCCATTCTGGAAGGCAAGCCCGCCAGTGCGGCTGCAGCTCCGGCCCCGGCGGAAAAGAAACCGGCTGCGGCCGGTGGCAAGTTCGTCATCCAGGTGGCTGCGCTGGCCACCCAGGACAAGGTCAATGAATTGCGCAACAAGCTCAGCGCCGCCGGCATCCATTCGTACACGCAAAAGATCGCAACCGAGGCAGGAGAGCGCACGCGCATTCGCGTCGGCCCCTTCGCCAGCCGCGAGGAAGCCGAACGCATGGGCGGCCGAATCAAGAAGCTGGGCCTGAATGCCACGATTGTTCCTGCTTGAATTTGGCTACAGATAGCCGCATATTGTTGTCATCGTGACGATATTTGACTACCTGGTGCTGCTGATCCTGGCCTGTTCGGTGATCATCGGCACCCTGCGCGGACTGGTGCGCGAGGTGTTGTCCCTGGCCGGCTGGATTGTCGCGCTGGTGGTGGCCAATACCTATGGCGAGGCGTTATCGACGATGCTGCCGGATGTGGTGCCGGGTGAACTGACGCGCTTGATCGTGGCCTTCATTGCCCTCTTCATCGGCACGCGCCTGTTGATGGCGCTGGTGGCCAAGACGCTGGGCGAGCTGGTCAAGGCGACCGGCCTGGGTTTCCTCGATCGCACGCTGGGCAGCATTTTCGGTGTGGCGCGCGGGGTATTGCTGGTGGTGGCGGTGGCCTTGCTGTGCGGTACCACGGCCATTCCGCAACAGGATTTCTGGAAGCAGGCGCGCTTCAGTCCCTGGGTCGAGCAGGCAGCCGAAGCGGTGCTGCCCTACCTGCCGGGCAAGCTGGCCGAGCATGTGAGTTTTTCCACTCCGGTGTGAGCGGATGGGCGCCCCGTGGCGGGGACCATAGTATCGCGGGAGTGGCGTGGCAGTCGTGGTTCATTTTCGTTTTCGTTTTTCGTTAGGAGTCCACCATGTGTGGCATCGTCGGTATCGTCTCTCATAGTCCCGTCAACCAGATGCTGTATGACGCGCTGCTGCTGCTGCAGCACCGCGGCCAGGATGCGGCGGGGATCGCAACCAACCACAGCAACGGTTTCTCGATGCACAAGGCCAACGGCCTGGTGCGCGACGTGTTCCGTACCCGCAACATGCGCTCGCTGCCCGGCAACACCGGCATCGGCCAGGTGCGCTACCCGACCGCAGGCAGCTCGTCCTCGGAAGAAGAAGCGCAGCCCTTCTACGTCAATGCCCCCTTCGGCATCATCCTGGCGCACAACGGCAACCTGACCAATGCGGAACAGTTGAAGATCGAGATGTTCAAGAACGATCGCCGCCACATCAACACCGATTCCGATACCGAAGTGCTGTTGAACGTGCTGGCCCACGAGATCCAGCAAGCCACTACCGGCTACTCGCTGGACCCGGCTGCGCTCTTCAAGGCCGTGGCCATGGTGCACAAGCGCGTGCGCGGCTCCTACGCCGTGGTGGCGCAGATCGCCGGTTATGGTCTGCTCGGTTTCCGCGATCCGTACGGCATCCGTCCGATGTGCCTGGGCTTCAACGAGAGCGACAAGGGCATCGAATACATGATGGCCAGCGAATCGGTGGCCCTGGAAGGCATGGGCTTCCGCTTCCTGCGTGACGTCAACCCGGGTGAAGCGATCTTCATTGACAACGACGGCAAGCTGTACAACCAGCAATGCGCCGAAAACCCGACGCTGAACCCCTGTGCCTTCGAATACGTCTACCTGGCCCGTCCGGACTCCATCATCGATGGCGCCTCGGTCTACGCCACCCGCCTGAAGATGGGCGAGTTCCTGGCCGACAAGATCCGTAGCCAGTTCAAGCATGGCGAGATTGACGTGGTCATGCCGATTCCCGATTCCTCGCGTCCGGCGGCCATGGAACTGGCGTTGAAGCTGGGCATCGAGTACCGCGAAGGCTTCATCAAGAACCGCTACATCGGCCGCACCTTCATCATGCCGGGCCAGGCGCTGCGCAAGAAGTCGGTGCGCCAGAAGCTCAACGCCATCGGCAGCGAATTCAAGGGCAAGAACGTGCTGCTGGTGGATGACTCCATCGTGCGCGGCACCACCAGCCGTGAAATCGTGCAGATGGCCCGCGAGTCGGGCGCCAAGAACGTGATCTTCGCGTCGGCCGCGCCGCCGGTGAAGTTCCCCAACGTGTACGGCATCGACATGCCGACCCGTGACGAACTGATCGCCTTCGGCCGCAGCGACGAAGAGGTTTGCCGCGAGATCACCGCCGATGCCCTGGTGTACCAGGACGTGGAAGCCCTGAAGCGTGCCATCTCCGACGCCAACCCGGCCCTGAAGCAATTCGAGGCCTCCTGCTTCGATGGTCACTACATCACCGGCGACATCACCCAGGAATACCTGGACCGCATCGAATACGCCCGCAAGAATCCCAAGCCGGCGCTGGAAGATGTGGTGCGTTCCCAGCTGAACCTGAACCTGGCGCGCGTGGACTGATCCCCGCCGTCTGATTCAAGGCTGGACCAGGACGCCGGTGGCCGCTTTGGCGGCACCGGCGTTTTGCGTTGAGGTGCCACGCAAACCAGCCGACGGGAATCTGGCTTATCATTTTGCCCTTGGCCGTGCGCCGGCCTTGCTCATTTCTTCTGCCTTTCCGACTACGCGATGAACGATAAAAAGACCTACGGCTTCACCACCACCATCCTCCACAGCGACCGCCAGAAGGGCATCGAACACGGCTCGCTGCACAAGCCCATCCACACCTCCGTGACCTTCGGCTATGAAGATGCACGCCAGCTGGCCGAAGTGTTCCAGGGCAAGCAGCCCGGCTATCGCTATGGTCGCCAGGGCAATCCGACCGTGTCGGCGCTGGAAGACAAGATCACCAAGATGGAAGACGGCAAGTCCACCATCTGCTTTGCCACCGGCATGGCCGCCATTGGCGCCATCGTCCAGGGTCTGCTGCGCGAGGGTGATCATGTGGTGTCATCGGCTTTCCTGTTCGGCAATACCAACAGCCTGTGGATGACGGTGGCCGCGCAGGGGGCCAAGGTCTCCATGGTCGACGCCACCGATGTGAAGAACGTGGAAGCGGCCATCACGCCGCAGACCCGCCTGGTCTTCGTGGAAACCATCGCCAACCCGCGCACCCAGGTGGCGGACTTGAAGCGCATCGGCGAGCTGTGCCGCGAGCGCGGCATCCTCTACGTGGTCGACAACACCATGACCTCGCCTTACCTGTTCCGTCCCAAGACGGTCGGTGCGGGCCTGGTGGTCAATTCGCTGACCAAGTCCATCGGTGGCCACGGCAATGCCCTCGGTGGCGCGCTGACCGATACCGGTGAATACGACTGGACGCGCTACCCGCACATCGCCGACAGCTACAAGAAGAACCCGGCCCCGCAATGGGGCATGGCGCAGATCCGCGCCAAGGCGCTGCGCGACTTCGGCGCCACGCTGGGCCCGGAAGCGGCGCACCACATCGCCGTTGGCGCCGAGACCATGGCCCTGCGCCAGGAACGTGAATGCAAGAATGCGCTGGCGCTGGCCCAGATGCTGGAAGCGGATCCGCGCGTGGCAGCGGTCCACTATCCGGGGCTGGAGTCACATCCCCAGCACGCCTTGTGCAAGCAGCTGTTCCGCGCTTTCGGCAGCCTGATGTCCTTCGAGCTGAAGGACAGCATCGATTGCTTCGATTACCTCAACCGGCTGAACCTGGCCGTGGCCGCCAGCAACCTGGGCGACACCCGTACGCTGGTGATCCCGGTGGCGCACACCATCTTCTACGAGATGGGGGCTGAGCGCCGCGCCAGCATGGGCATCGCCGAGTCGCTCATTCGTGTGTCCGTGGGGCTGGAAGATACCGATGACCTGGTGGCCGATTTCCGCCAGGCGCTGGAGGCCTGAAGCGGCAAGCCCGCCGTGACGGCGGTTCCAGGCCGAAGTGAATGAAACGACACGCCCGTCGCCTCGCAAGAGGGACGGGCGTTGTCGTTGCTAGCGCCAGATGAACGTTTGTGTAAAAAACCGGTATCAGGGCACCAGGTTGGCCACCGCTTCACGGTCGGCCCACTTGGTCTTGTAGGTCGGCTTGAAGGTCTGGAAGCGCTCGATCAGCTTGACCGGATCGGCCTCATGCATCATCAGCCCGGACTGGTCGCTGCTGACGAAGCGCTGCGAGACCAGGTGATCGACGAAGGCGATCAGGTTGTTGTAGAAGCCGTCCACGTTGTACAGGCTGATCGGCTTGTAATGGAAGCCCAGCTGGGCCCAGGTCAGCACCTCGAACAGTTCTTCCAGGGTGCCCATGCCGCCGGGCATGGCCACGAAGCCATCGGAGAGCTCGGCCATCATGGCCTTGCGTTCGTGCATGTCCTTGACGATGTGCAGGCGGGTCAGGCCGTCGTGGCCCAGTTCCTTGTCCAGCAAGGCTTTGGGGATGACGCCGGTGGCTTCGCCGCCCAGCTTCATGACTTCACTGGCGATGATGCCCATCAGGCCCACATTGCCGCCGCCATAGACCAGGGCGATGTTGTTCTTCACCATCTCCTGGGCCAGCTTGCGCGCTGCCTCGGCATAGGCCGGGGAAGCGCCGGGGGAAGAACCGCAATATACGCAAATCGATTTCATGTGTCCTCTGCTGTGTCCGTCGTTACGTCAGTACATGGTTACAATGGCTGAGCTGGATAGCCAGATGTTTCCTGCTGGAACCAGAATGTCTCTCCAAGCTGCCACTATCTCCAGCCGTCTTCCTGTTATACCATGATAGTGCAGTGCAGCATAAGCTGAAGTGGTGACGCCGGCGTGACAGCGCGGCACTGCGCATGCGCCCGGCCACATTGTGCGGGTCTGTCACGTGGCACGTGAAGATAAAGGACATCATGTCGAACAAGATCGTCAGTCTGGCCCTGCAAGGCGGGGGCTCGCATGGCGCCTTCACCTGGGGCGTGCTGGATCGTTTGCTGGAGGATGGCCGGCTGGACCTGGAAGGCATCAGCGGTGCCTCGGCCGGGGCCATGAATGCGGCGGTGATGGCCCAGGGCTACGTGCAGGACGGCCGCGACGGTGCCCGCGCCGCGCTGGAGCGCTTCTGGACTGCGCTCTCCAATGGCGTGCCGCTGGACCATGTGACGGCCGAAGGCGCGCCCGTCATCGCCAACCCCGCACCACTGCCCGGCATGCAGGCACTGCTGGCGATGACGCGCTTCTTCTCGCCCACGCAATTGAATCCGCTGGATATCAATCCGCTGCGCGACATCCTGGTGGAGCAGGTCGATTTCGAACGCTTGCGCAGCCAGCGTGAACTGAAATTGTTCATTGCGGCCACCCAGGTCAGCACCGGCACGTTGAAGATCTTCCGCAACCCCGATCTGTCGGTGGAAGTGCTGTTGGCCTCGGCCTGCCTGCCTTCGCTGCACCGGCCCATCGAGATCGATGGCGAAGCCTATTGGGATGGCGGCCTGACCGCCAATCCGCCGATTTTCCCCCTGCTGCATTCCTGTGCCGCGCGTGACGTGATGGTGGTGCTGCTGCATCCCAGCCGTCGCGCCGGTACGCCCACTTCCAGCCACGACATCGGCCAGCGGCTCTCGGAGATCAGCTTCAGCTCAGCCTTCTTCACCGAACTGAGCGGACTGGCCCTGGCCAAGCGCGAGGCCGAGAATTCCACTCTGGCCTTCGGCTCGCTGGAACGGCGGCTGCGCCAGCTCAACATCCACATGATCGATGCCAATGAGCTCATGGAGCAGCTGACCAACCTCTCCAAGCTCAATACCCAGGCCAGTTTCATCGGCAGCCTGTTCCAGCAGGGCCGCGAGCGCGCCTCGGAATGGCTGGAGCAGAACTTCGCCCAGATCGGTCATACCTCCACCTTCGACCTCGGACGTTTCCTGCCCTGAGACAGGCTTGCGGGGGCAGGGCGGACGCACGATCGTTCACTTTTGTCTATACTTTGCGGCTTGATCCTTCGTTCCGCCCCGCAGTACCGACAAAAAAGACAAGCCATGCGCCAAACCATCGCCCAGAAAATCTCCCGTTCCGAATTCCTCGACGTGCGCGGCCTGCGCTACCACGTGCGCCACTGGGGCGACCCGCAGGCCCCCAAGATCTTCATGATGCACGGCTGGATGGATATGTCGGCCTCGTTCCAGTTCATGGTCGATGCCCTGCAAGGGGAGTGGCACGTGATCGCTCCCGACTGGCGCGGTTTCGGCCTGACCGAGCGGGCCCCGGCGCAGTCCTACTGGTTCCCCGATTACCTGGCCGACCTCGATGCCATCCTTGACCACTACGCCGGTGAGGAGGCCATCAACCTGCTCGGCCACAGCATGGGCGGCAATGTGGTGAGCCTGTATGCGGGCGTGCGCCCCCAGCGCATCAAGCGTCTGGTGAACCTGGAAGGCATCGGCCTGCCCACGGCCAAGCCGGAGCAGGCGCCGGGACGCTTCACGCAATGGCTGGACGAGATGAAGAATCGTCCCGTATTGCGCGGCTACGAGACGCTCGAAGAAGTGGCCGCGCGGCTGCAGAAGAACAATGCACGCCTCTCGGACGAGCGCGCCGGTTTCCTGGCCCAGCATTGGGCGCAGCAGGATGAGAGCGGCCTGTGGCAGATCCTCGGCGATCCGGCCCACAAGCAGGTCAGCCCCATCCTGTACCGGGTCGATGAAATGATGGCCTGCTGGAGCCGCATCACCGCCCCGGTGCTGTGGATCGAGGCGATCGACAGCGATATCTGGCGTTTCTTCGGTCCGGCCTCGTTGAAACGTGAAGAAATCGACCGCCGCATCGCCTGTATCCCCAAGACGCAGGTGGAGATGATCGCCGACGCCGGCCACATGCTGCATCACGACCAGCCCGAGCGGCTGGCACAACTGATCGAGGCTTTTCTGCAGCAGCCGGCCTGAGGCTGGCCGCATCGTGCGGTGCAGTGCGGGGTTGGCATCAAGCGCGTAAAATGGACGCATTCCAATCACCCGGACCTCCCTGACCGACGGCAGCCACAAGCGACCGGCGCGGTCGCTGAGGTCATTGCGACTTCCTATGTCTGAACTCAAGTTCGATCTGCATTGCCATTCCAACGTCTCCGACGGCCTGCTGCCGCCGGAAGAGGTGGCCGCGCGCGCCAAGGCCAATGGCGTGGGCGTGTGGGCGCTGACCGACCACGATGAAGTGGGCGGCGTGGCGCGCGCCCGGGCGGCTGCGCGCGCGCTGGGCATGGAACATGTGGCCGGCGTGGAAATTTCGGTCACCTGGGCCGGGCATACGGTGCATATCGTTGGATTACGCATCGACGAGACCAACCAGGCCCTGGTCGACGGCCTTGCCGCCACCCGCAACGGCCGCGAACGGCGCGCCCGCGAGATCGCCGAGGCGCTGGAACGTCATGGCATTGGCGGCGCGTATGAAGGGGCGTTGAAGCACGTGGGCAATCCCGACCTGATCTCGCGCACGCACTTCGCGCGCTACCTGGTCGAATGCGGTACCTGCTGCGATACCAAGGAAGTCTTCGCCAACTACCTCACCGAAGGCAAGCCCGGCTACGTGCCGCATCGCTGGGCCACGCTGGAAGAGTCGGTGCGCTGGATCCGCGGCGCCGGCGGGGTGGCGGTGATCGCCCATCCGGGGCGCTACAAGTACACCCAGACCCAGTTCGGCGCATTGTTCGACGAGTTCAAGCAACTGGGCGGCGCGGCCATCGAAGTCAATACCGGCAGCCATACGCCGGAGCAGTACCAGGAATACGCCCAGGTGGCGCGCAGCTACGGCTTTCTGGCCTCGATGGGCTCGGATTTCCACGGTCCGGGCGAGTCGCGCATGGACCTCGGGGGATTGCCGCCGCTGCCGACCGGGGTCAAGCCGGTCTGGCATGACTGGGGGCTGTGAAGCTCTTGAATTCAGCAGGGCGATTCCTATCTAATAACCACTTTTCCGATAGGAGTTTTCCCCGATGAAACGCATCCTGCTGTTTATCGCCACCAACATCGCCGTGCTGGTGGTGATGAGCGTGATCCTCTCCCTGCTGGGCGTGGACCGCTTCCTCACGCGTTCCGGCCTGAACCTGCCGATGCTGATGGTGTTTTCGCTGGTGGTCGGCTTCACCGGATCGATCATCTCCTTGCTGATGAGCAAGAGCATGGCCAAGTGGTCCACCGGCGCGCGCGTGATCGAAACGCCCATGAACGGTACCGAAGCCTGGCTGCTGCAGACCGTGGGCAAGCTGGCCCAGCGCGCCGGCATCGGCATGCCGGAAGTGGCGGTCTATGACGGCGAACCCAATGCCTTTGCCACCGGTGCCTTCCGGGATTCGGCCCTGGTGGCGGTCTCCACCGGCCTGCTGCAGGGCATGACGCAGGAGGAAGTGGAAGCCGTACTCGGCCACGAAGTGGCTCACATCGCCAACGGCGACATGGTCACCATGACTCTGATCCAGGGCGTGGTGAATACCTTCGTGGTGTTCCTGTCGCGGGTGGTCGGCTATTTCGTGGATTCGGCCCTGCGCCGCAACAACGAGTCTTCCGGCCCCGGCATTGGTTACATGGTGACGGTAATGGTGTGCCAGATCGTCTTCGGTATCGGTGCCTCGATCATCGTGGCCTGGTTCTCGCGCCATCGTGAATTCCGCGCCGATGCCGGTGCGGCGCGCCTCTTGGGCACGCCCCAGCCGATGATCAATGCCCTGGCGCGCCTGGGCGGTTTTTCGCCGGAAGGCCTGCCGCAGAACATGGCGGCCCTGGGCATCAGCGACAAGCCCGGCATCATGGCGCTGTTCTCGACACACCCGCCGCTGGAACAGCGCATCGCCGCCCTGCGCGGCCAGCGCTAAGCCCGGCGGGCAGCGACAACGGCGGTGGCGACACCGCCGTTGTGCTTTTTACGATTTGGATTTGGATTGGAAACGGAAACCGCATCATGAGCCAGTTTTTCGAGATTCACCCCGACAACCCGCAACTGCGCCTGATCAAGCAAGCCGCGCAGATCATCCACAAGGGCGGCCTGGTGGCTTTGCCCACCGACTCCTGCTACGCGCTGGTCTGCCAGCTGGACAACAAGGATGCCGTGGAACGCGTGCGCCGCATCCGTGGCGTGGACGACAAGCACCACCTGACCCTGCTGTGCCGCGACCTCTCCGAGATCGCCCTGTACGCCAAGGTGGACAACCGCCAGTACCGCCTGCTGAAGGCCGCTACGCCCGGTGCCTATACCTTCATCCTGGAAGCCACCAAGGAAGTGCCGCGCCGCCTCTCGCACCCCTCGCGCAAGACCATCGGCCTGCGCGTGCCGGAGAACCGCATCGCCCACATGCTGCTGGAAGAACTGGGCCAGCCGCTGCTGGGTACCACCCTGATCCTGCCGGACGAAGACCTGCCGCTGACCAGCGCCGAAGACATCCGCAGCCATCTGGAAAAGCAGATCGAACTGGTCATCGACAGCGGTGCCTGCAGCCTGGAGCCGACCACCGTGATCGATCTCACCGATGACAATGAACCCGTGCTGGTACGCCAGGGCAGGGGAGATGCAGGCATCTTCGGTTTGCAGGCTGCCTGAGCGAGTTTTTGTTCACCCACATCCGGCCAGCGGAAGCGGCCCCGAGCGAATCCGGGGCAGTTCGTTGTCCCTCTGCTAAAATCCCCGCCCATGAATGAACTCATCCAGACCGTCGCGGTTTACGCGCTGCCCGTGCTCTTCGCCATCACCCTGCACGAGGCGGCCCATGCCTATGCGGCCAAGTTTTTCGGGGATACCACGGCGTATTCGATGGGGCGCATGAGCCTCAATCCGCTCAAGCACATCGATCCCTTTGGTACCATCCTCATTCCCATCATGCTGTACTTCGCCACCAATGGCGCTTTCCTGTTCGGCTACGCCAAACCGGTGCCGATCAACTTCGGCCACCTGCGCAAGCCCAAGCGCGACATGGCCTGGGTCTCGCTGGCCGGTCCCGCTGCCAATTTCTTCATGGCACTGCTGTGGATGCTGGCCATCTATGCCTTGGCGCTGGGCGGGGTGCAGGAAGAATTCTTCACACTGATGGCCAGGGCAGGGGTGCTGACCAACCTGGTGATGTTCGCCTTCAACCTGTTCCCGATTCCGCCGCTGGATGGCGGGCGTATCCTCACCAGCTTGTTGCCGAACAAATATGCGTATAAATTCGCCCAGATCGAGCCCTATGGCTTCTTCATCGTCATGGCGCTGGTGCTGCTCAAGGTGATTTACGCCTGGTGGATGGCCCCCGTGATGTATGTGGCCGGCAAGCTGCTGCAGCTCATTACCTTCCCCATTACCTTGCTGTTCTGATCCTTCATGTCGCTGATCCTGTTCATGTCGAACCGCCACCTGCCAACCAACGTCAAACGCCATGTATCCTGACCGCGTCGTCTCCGGCATGCGCCCCACGGGCGCGCTGCACCTGGGCCACTATCACGGTGCCCTGAAGAACTGGGTCAAGCTGCAATCCGAGCTGCCCTGCCTGTTCTTCGTGGCCGACTGGCATGCACTGACTACTCATTACGACGATCCCTCCGTGATCGAGACCAGCACCTGGGAAATGGTGATCGACTGGCTCGCCGCCGGGGTTGATCCCTCCCAGGCCACGCTGTTCATCCAGTCGCGCGTGCCCGAGCATGCCGAGCTGCATCTGCTGCTGTCCATGGCCACCCCGCTGGGCTGGCTGGAACGCGTGCCGACCTACAAGGACCAGCAGGAAAAGCTGGCCGACCGCGATCTGGCCACCTACGGCTTTCTGGGCTACCCGCTGCTGCAGGCGGCCGACGTGCTGATCTACCGCGCCAGCCAGGTGCCGGTAGGTGAAGACCAGGTGCCGCACATCGAGATCATGCGCGAGATCGCGCGCCGTTTCAATCACCTGTACGGCAAGGAAAAAGGCTTCGAGGAAAAGGCCCTGGCCGCCACCAAGAAGCTGGGCAGCAAGCGCGCCAAGCTGTACCTGGAACTGCGTACGCAATTCCAGGAAAAGGGCGACGATGAAGCCTTGGAACAGGCCAAGGCCATGCTGGACGATGCCCAGAACCTGTCGATGATCGATCGTGAACGTTTGTTCGGCTACCTCGAAGGCAGCCGCAAATTGATCCTCACCGAGCCGCAGGCCATGCTCACCGAAGCTTCACGCCTGCCGGGGCTGGATGGGGCCAAGATGTCCAAGAGCTACGGCAACGCCATCGCCCTGCGTGAAGAGGCCGCTTCGGTCACCAAGAAGGTCAAGACCATGCCGACCGACCCGCAGCGCGTGCGCCGCAGCGATCCGGGCGATCCGGACAAATGCCCGGTCTGGCAATTCCACCAGGTTTATTCCACGCCGCAGGTGAAGGAATGGGCAGCCAAGGGTTGCCGTTCAGCAGGAATCGGTTGCCTGGAATGCAAGCAACCGGTGATCGATGCCATCCTGCAAGAGCAGCAACCGATGCTGGAGCGCGCCCAGCCCTATCTGGACGATCCCTCGCTGGTGCGCGCCATCGTCGCCGATGGCTGCGAGAAGGCGCGCAAGCTGGCCCAGGACACCATGCGCGACGTGCGCGAAGCCATGGGGCTGGGTTATTGACCAGCGGCAAGCGGGTTGCAGGCCGTCGCGGGGCCCGCAGGGGCGGGCTCTCCGGTTTTTTTTACGTCCGCTTTCATCTCTGGCAGCCGCAAATTGACCTGATGAGGCGTCTATCCGCTACAATCAGGCCTTTATTCTGACCACCACCTTACATACGCACACCATGATCAAGGGTAGCATTGTTGCAATCGTCACTCCCATGCATCCGGACGGCAGCCTCGACTACGATGGCCTGCGCAAGCTGATCGACTGGCATATCGCCGAGGGAACCGACAGCATCGTCATCGTCGGTACCACCGGCGAATCGCCCACCGTCTCGATGGAAGAGCACTGCGAACTGATCAAGGTCGCGGTCGAGCACACGGCCAAACGCATCCCCATCATCGCCGGTACCGGCGGCAATTCCACTGCCGAAGCCATCGAGCTGACCGCCTTCGCCAAGAAGGTCGGCGCCGACGCCTCGCTGCAGGTGGTGCCCTACTACAACCGTCCGACCCAGGAAGGCATGTACCTGCACTTCAAGACCATCGCCGAAGCGGTGGATCTGCCGGTGATCCTGTACAACGTGCCCGGCCGTACGGTCGCAGACATGAGCAACGAGACCATCCTGCGCCTGGCGCAGGTCAAGGGCATCGTGGGCGTGAAGGATGCTACCGGCAACATCGGTCGCGGCACCGACCTGATCCGCCTGGCCCCCAAGGACTTCGCGGTCTACTCCGGTGACGACGCCACCGCCATCGCCTTGATGCTGTATGGCGGCGCCGGCAACATCTCGGTGACGGCCAACGTCGCCCCGCGCGACATGCACGAGCTGTGCGTGGCCGCCATGAGCGGCAACATCGCTCGTGCCGTGGAACTGAACAACAAGCTGCTGCCGCTGCACAACAAGCTCTTCGTCGAACCCAACCCGGTGCCGGTCAAGTGGGCCATGCAGGAGATGGGTCTGATCCCGTCGGGCATGCGCCTGCCGCTGGCGCCGCTGGGCGAGTCCTTCCACGACACCGTGCGCGCTGCCCTGCGCGAGTCCGGCGTCTTAAACTGATCGGCTTGGCCGTTTTGGCGCAGGTCTCCTGAAATCCGATTCCGCTTTCACTAGTAACGATATGACTAATAGCAATAACGTTCGTCCGGTCTCCCGCTCCGCGTACACACTTACCCAACGCAGCATCGTCGTCGCACTGGCGCTGGCCGGACTGGCAGGATGCTCGTCCATCGGCAATATGCTCGAAGGCGACCGTATCGATTACAAGAGCGCCGAAAAGGCCCGTGGCCCGCGCCTGGAAGTGCCGCCCGACCTGACCCAGCTGCAGCGCGACAACCGCTACGCCATCCCCGAAGCCAACAAGGGCGTGGCCACTGCTTCCGGCTACCAGCTGGAACAGCAGAACAAGCCGACCACCGATGTCACCTCCGTGGCACCGACGTCCAAGGGCAACGAAATCCGTATCGAGCGCGATGGTTCGCAGCGCTGGCTGGTGGTCAAGCAGACCCCGGAACAGCTGTGGCCGCAGATCAAGGACTTCTGGCAGGACAGCGGATTTCTGATCAATATCGAATCGCCCGAGACCGGCGTGATGGAAACCGACTGGGCCGAGAACCGTGCCAAGATCCCGCAGGACTTCATCCGCAATACCTTGGGCAAGGTATTTGATTCCCTGTACTCCACCGGCGAGCGCGACAAGTTCCGCACCCGTCTGGAACGCGGCCCGAACGGCACCACCGAAATCTTCATCAGCCATCGCGGTGCCGAAGAAGTGCTGACCGGTTCGGCCAAGGAAACCTCGGTCTGGACCGCACGTCCCTCCGATCCTGGCCTGGAAGCTGAATTCCTGTCGCGCCTGATGGTGCGCCTGGGTGCAGAAGAAACCAAGGCCAAGGCAGCCGTGGCCAATGCTCCCTCGCTGCAGGCCCGTTCGCGCCTGCAGAAGACCGCCACCGGCACCAGCGTGCAAGTGGATGAAGGCTTCGACCGCGCATGGCGTCGCGTCGGCCTGGCACTGGACCGCGTGGGCTTCACCGTGGAAGACCGCGACCGCAGCCAGGGCATCTACTTCGTGCGCTACGTGGACCAGAACCAGGATGCCAAGGACAAGAAGGATGACGGTTTCTTCTCGCGCATCTTCAGCTCCAAGGACAAGGACAAGAAGGCTGCCAAGTACCGCATCGTGGTCAAGGGTGCCGGTTCCGACAGCAGCAACATCGTCGTGCAGAACGGCGAGGGTGGTCCGGATACCTCGGGTATCTCCGACAAGATCCTCGGTCTGCTCAACGAACAGCTGAAGTAAGCAGGACCCGGGGCTCAGATGAAGTTCGCGAGCCTCGGTAGCGGCAGCGAAGGCAATGCGCTGCTGATCTCGGCCGCAGCCGGCGACCAGCGCCCCTCCTCGGGGACCACGGTCATGCTGGACTGCGGCTTTACTTTGCGCGAAGCCGAAAAGCGCATGCTGCGCCTGGGCCTGGATCCTTCCGATGTCTCGGGCATCGTGGTCACGCATGAACATTCGGACCACGTCAGCGGCGTCTTCAAATTCGCGCGGCGCTATCGCATTCCGGTCTGGCTCAGTTACGGCACCTGGCAGGCGGTGGCCGAGCAGGCCAACGATGTCGATGTACGTTTCTGCGCCGATGGCCAGAAGCTTGCCATCGGCGATCTCGAACTCTCTCCCTATACCGTTCCGCACGATGCCCGCGAGCCGGTCCAGTACGTGGCCAGCGATGGTGATCGTCGACTGGGCGTGTTGACCGATGCCGGCCAGCCGACCGCGCATTTGGTGCAAGCCCTCGATGCCTGCGATGCGCTGCTGCTGGAATGCAATCACGACCGCGACATGCTGGATCGCTCGCCTTATCCCGCCTTCCTCAAGCGCCGCATCGGCGGCGACTACGGCCATCTGGCCAACGACGCCAGCGCCGAGATCCTGCGGCTGCTCGACAAAAGTCGGCTCAAGCGCGTCATCGGCGCTCACCTGAGCCAGCAGAACAACACGCCCGAACTGGCCCGCGCGGCCATCGAAAGCGTACTCGGCACCACTTTTGGCGAGATCGGCATCGCCTGTCAGGAAGAAGGCTTCGCCTGGCTGGACGTCTGATCGCAAAACGCGAGTGGGTCAGCCCTTTGTCAGGCTGTCTGTGTCTTGGGTGCGCTGCGTCAGAAACAATTTGTTTCTCTTTTTCTTCAGCTTGAAGGGCCTTGATTTGATCCCGGTCCGCGGTTCCGTCTCGTCTGCTGCGATATTGTGTCTTCGATAAGAAATGCGGCTTCTGCGGGCTTGTCAGGTCCTTGTCAGTGGGTGAGCCAGGATTGAATGCGCCGATGCGTTCCTGGGCCGTTCTGAGCGGTTTGCGGTGGATCAAACGAGGGCAATGTCCGGCAGATCTGAAGTGAAGGCTGCTTCACGTGTGATATGAAGTTTCGGACTGGAACGCCCGGCAAAAACAAAACGACAACAAAACTCGGGACGAAAAAAAACCGGTCTTGCGACCGGTTTTTTCCGAAAATAATCCGAAGATTACTTGGCCGGAGCGGCTTCAGCCGGCTTTGCATCAGCGGCCGGAGCGGCAGCGTCAGCAGGCTTCGCATCAGCAGCCGGAGCAGCGGCGTCAGCCGGCTTGGCAGCGTCAGCAGCAGGAGCGGCTTCAGCCGGCTTTGCATCAGCAGCCGGAGCAGCAGCGGCCGGAGCTTCAGCAGCAGGAGCAGCAGCAGGTGCTTCTTCCTTCTTGCCGCAAGCAGCCAGGGCAACAGCCAACAACGAAGCGATCAACAGAGTCTTTTTCATGAATATTCCTTCAATATTTAAAAATTGTGCGATGAATAATTACCGGTAATTATCGCTCTACTGGGAGGCTTTCGCCGCGGGTAAGACCTCACGGTCGGGCTTCGGTTCTTGCTTCTTCTTTACTGCCGAAACAACGCCTGACAACGAAAACTTTCCAGCCCATCATTATAGCTATTTTTTTCCGGAATCACATCGCCACGATGGGAATTCGTAAGAATTTGTAAGAACTTACATCCCTTTTCAGCGGCCCGGAAAGTCTTGGCGCAAGCCGCTCTCCGGGATTTCCTAAAGTAATTTCGAGAAGTGTCCGCAATAAATTTCATTAATCTCGAATGATGTCGAGCCAGCCACTTTCATGCCATTGGTGCAAGGCTTCCAGCAGGTCTTCGGAGGCCACGTCGAGGTCGGATTTCTCCAGCACACGCGAGTCTGCCAATCGTGCCAGGATCGCCTTGTCGCCGCGATTGACCTGGAAGGATTCGCCATTGATGAAGACGTGAGAGCCACGGTACAGCATGCGCGTCTTGCGATGCAGCGCCAGCCCGCGTTTCTTCGCGCCCTGGAAAAAGCGAGCAAAAGATAATTCCTCGGTCCGTGCTTCGAAGAAAACGCTGGGTTTGGGCTCTGACAGATGCTCGCCCAGGAAGATGGTGATGTCATCGTCGGTGAAGCGGATCTTGTTGAGCTCGTCGCGGATGCGCGCCACCATGTCCAGCGGCAACTCGGCCGGCTTGGCGGTGGCTTTCAGGTCAGGATCTTCATAGCGGCCGGGCAGGTCGATGGTATCCATCATGAATTCCAGGAAGGATTCGCCCAGTTCCTGGTAGGCCGGCGAGCGGAAGCCGACCGAATAGGTCATGCATTCGCCGATGGCCACGCCGTCGTGCGCGTATTGCGGCGGCAGGTAGAGCATGTCGCCCGGTTCCAGCACGAATTCCTGTTCGGCTTGGAAGTGGCTGAGGATCTTCAGCGGCACGCCTTCTTCCAGCGTCAGGTCGTCTTGCGCGCTGATGCGCCAGCGGCGTTGTCCGTGGGCCTGCAGCAGGAAAACATCATAGGAATCGAAGTGCGGACCGACGCCGCCGCCATCGGTGGCGTAGCTGATCATCAGGTCGTCCAGGCGTGCATCGGGCACGAAGCGGAACTGGCGCAGCAGGGCATCGGCGGCCGGATGGTGCAGGTTCACGCCCTGCACCAGCAGGGTCCAGGCCTTTTGCTTCAGGGGCGGCAGCTTGTTGAAGGGGCCGTGCTGCATGTCCCAGCCATCGGTGCGATGGGTGATGAGGCGCGATTCGACATCATCGCGGCGGGCCAGGTCGAACAGTTCCTGGCGCGGCAGCGGCGCGGTGAAATTGGGGATGGCGTTGCGGATCAGGAGCGGCTTCTTGTGCCAGTAGTCACGCAGGAATTGGGCGGGCGTGATGCCGCCGAGCAGATCGAGTTTTTTCATGGTCGCCATTATAGAGGTGCCGGCGCAGCCGTACGCCATTGGCGGCGGCCAAGTTTGATGCAGGTATAATCGCGGAGTCGAGATACCGTTTTTGAAAGCGTCCTTGCCTCGCGGGAATGGCAAGGGGATGGTTCTTAGGCCCCAACCCGGGTGGCAGGTGTCCCGCGCGACGCTTCCGCAGCAGCTGCCGCTCCCGCACCACTATCGATACAAAGGACCCTTACGATGAAGATCGCGAAGAATACCGTCGTTTCCGTCAACTACAAGCTGTCGGATGCCCAGAACAACCTGATCGAGCAAAGCAGCGAGCCGATGGTCTACCTGCACGGCGGCTATCACAACACCCTGCCCAAGATCGAAGAAGCGCTGGACGGCAAGGAAGTTGGCTACAGCGCCACCATTCAGGTCGAGCCGGAAGATGCCTTCGGCGAATACGATTCCGAGCTGGTCAAGATCGAGCCGGTCGAGCGTCTGCCGCAACCGCTGGAAGTGGGCATGCAGTTCGAAGGTTCGCCCGATGACGACAGCGAAGAGTCGGTCATCTTCACCGTCACCGAAGTGGCGGACGGCAAGGCCGTGCTCGATGGCAACCACCCGCTGGCCGGCATTGCGCTGCGCTTTGAACTGGCGGTCACCGAAGTGCGCGCCGCCTCCGAAGAAGAAGTGGCCCACGGTCACGTCCACGGTGCCCACGGCCACCATCATCACCACGATGATGAAGATGAAGGCGACGCCGGCGACCACTTCCGCA
The DNA here is from genome assembly GCF_004367745.1 of Herbaspirillum huttiense. Lineage (GTDB taxonomy): Bacteria > Pseudomonadota > Gammaproteobacteria > Burkholderiales > Burkholderiaceae_D > Herbaspirillum > Herbaspirillum huttiense. The sequence continues at coordinate 3,755,786 of NZ_CP037993.1, read as the reverse complement.
GCCAGCCGCTGAACTGATCGCTGAATTCTGATCGCAGCGCCGCAAGCCGATCCCGGAAATCGGGATTTTCCTTCCGGCGACCATGCAAAAACGCCCGCAGATGCGCTCTGCGGGCGTTTTTCTTCATTTAAACCGTAAAAATCCGTTTACCGGCAAGGATCTTGTACCTGGCATCGGGCAGCTAGCGCCGTTCTCCATCCGCATCGGCCACCGCAAACAGCTGTGGCAGATGGTCATCCACCACCACCTTGAGCCAGCGCTCACCGACGCCCACGCTGCCCAGGTTGCCGGTCCAGAGGATATGGGCGGGTGCCTTGTTCTTGCCGCCCTGGGCATGTACCACCAGTACCCGCCCCGGGAACTTGCCGGCAAGCTCGGAGAACAGCTTGCGCGTCTCGGCAAAGCCATCCCGCTGAGTGCGGAAGAAGGAACGCTTGGGCGGCGGACCGAAGGGATTGCCATCACTGAAGAAGACGATGGCCGCGCTCTTCTTCAAGGCGGCAAAGGCGAACAGGTGCTGCAGCCAGTTGCGGTTGGCGATGAGGCGGTCCTCGAACTCATTGTTGCGTCCGCCATCGAGCAGGAAGTGATTGTTGGCCGCCGGCAGGTTCACGGTGGCAAAGAGCACGTTGCCGATTTCCCAGCGGGTGTTCTCGGCATAGCTGCGGAACTTGGGCGTGAGCGACTGGCGCAGCATCGGCAGCCGGCTCGCGCCCAGCGAGAATTCGCTGGCATAGAAGATCTCGCGCATGCGGGCCAGGCGTTCGATGGCGTCCGAGCGGTTCTCGCGGTCGCGGCAGGTGATCCAGTCGCTGCCAGCCAGCGACACGAAGATGCCGTTCTGTGCCTGCGATAGCATCTCGTGGCGCTCGGCATAGAGCGCGTCGTCACAGCTTTCGGAGGGAGATTTGATGCCATTGACCACCACGAAGGCCAGGTTGTCGGCATCGGTCTCGGTCAGGGCCTGGCGCAGCGCCTGGTCGCCCTTGACGCCGGGTGCGGCATGGTTGATCACGCCGAACGAGAAATCCTGCCCGGCGGCCCGCGCCGCACCGCCCGCCATCAGGATGGCAGCGGTGAAGCAGGTGCACAGCAGGATGCGTCGGATCGGGCGGATCGGCATGCAGTCTCTCTGCGGTTTAAAGGGCGGCACGAAGCCGGCGTCCCCGTGGTGTTGTTATTGTCCCCGGCTCAGGGCTTTCAACTGGTAGAGCGCATCCAGCGCCTGGCGCGGCGTCAGGGCATCGGGATCGATGCCGTCCAGCGATTGCAGCAGCGCCTGGGCCAGCGGATCGGGTTCGACCGCGCTGGCGGGATTGCGTTCATGGTCCGCTTCTTCAGTTTCCGCTTGCGTTTCCATGAAGGAAGGGGCGCTGAACAGGTCGAACTGTGGCGTCGGCTGCATGGACTGGCTTTCCAGCGCCGACAGATGCTTGCGCGCCGCGCGGATCACCGGTGCCGGCACTCCTGCCAGCTGCGCCACCTGCAGCCCATAGCTCTGCGAGGCCGGACCGCTCTGCACGGCATGCAGGAACACGATGCTGTCCTTGTGCTCCACGGCCGACAGGTGCACGTTGGCCGCCGTCGGGTGGATCTCGGGCAGCTGCGTCAGTTCGAAGTAGTGGGTCGCAAACAGCGTGAAGCTGCGCGTCACGTCGATGAGATGCTTGGCAATCGCCCAGGCCAGGGCCAGGCCGTCGAAGGTCGAGGTGCCGCGTCCGACCTCATCCATCAGCACCAGCGAATGTTCGGTGGCGTTGTTGAGGATGGAGGCCGATTCGGTCATCTCCACCATGAAGGTGGAGCGGCCGCCGGCCAGGTCATCAGCGGCGCCGATGCGGGTGAAGATGCGGTCGATCGGTCCGATCACCGCGCTGGTGGCGGGCACGAAGCTGCCCACGTAGGCCAGCAGCGTGATCAGCGCCACCTGGCGCATGAAGGTCGATTTACCACCCATGTTGGGACCGGTGATGAGCAGCAACTTGCGCTCGGCGGCGAGCTGGCAGTCATTGGCGATGAAGCGTTCGATCTGGTTTTCCACCACCGGATGACGGCCTTGCTCGATCTGGATGCAGGGCTCATCGACCAGTTGCGGTGCGCACCAGTTGTTGCGCACGGCATGGTCGGCCAGGGCCACCAGGGTGTCGAGCTGGGCCAGCGCATGGGCGATGGATTGCAGGCGCACGATGTGCGCGCCCATGTCATTGAGGAGCTGCTCGTAGAGGAATTTCTCGCGCGACAGTGAACGTTCCTGCGCGGAGAGCGCCTTGTCCTCGAAGGCTTTCAGCTCGGGGATGATGTAGCGTTCGGCATTCTTCAGGGTCTGGCGGCGGCGATAGTCTTCCGGCACCTTGTCGGTCTGGCCGTGGGTGACCTCGATGTAGAAGCCATGCACCTTGTTGTATTCCACCCGCAGGTTGGCGATGCCGGTGCGTTCACGCTCGCGCGCTTCCAGTTCCAGCAGGTACTGGCCGGCGTTTTCCGACAGGCCGCGCAGTTCATCGAGTTCAGCGTCATAGCCGCGCGCGATCACGCCGCCGTCGCGCACCATGGCGGCCGGCTCCAGCATGATGGCGCGTTCCAGCAGGTCCAGACATTCCACGGGCGTGGCCAGGTCTTCGTGCAACTTGCCCAGCAGCGGTGCTTCGGCGTCGCGGGCGCACATCTCCACGTAGGCACGCAATGAACCCAGCTGCTGCAGGCCGCTGCGCAAGCCCGCCAGGTCGCGCGGACGGGCCGAGAGCAGGGCGATGCGGGTGGTGATGCGTTCGATGTCGGGCACGGCCGCCAGCGTGGCCGACAGGCCCGAGCAGGCATCGGTGCGCATCAGTGCATTGATGGCGGCATGGCGTTCGCGCGCCACTTGCTGGTCGCGCAGGGCGTGATGCAGCCAGTGGCGCAGTAGTCGCGAGCCCATCGCGGTACGGCAGTGGTCCAGCGTGGAGAACAGCGTCGGGGCCAAAGCATTGGCATCCTGCGAGCGGATGGTTTCGGTCAGTTCCAGGTTGCGGCGGGTGGCGGCATCCAGGCCGATGAATTCATTTTCGGATTCGACGGTGAGCGTGCGCACGTGCTGCAGGCCGCGTCCCTGGGTCGATTGCGCATAGCGCAGCAGGGCACCGGCGGCACAGATGGCCGGGCCCAGGCCATCGGCACCGAAGCCGTGCAGGGTGGCCACGCCCAGTTGATCGAGCAGGGCCTTCTCGCTGCTGGGCTGGTCGAAATGCCAGTCCGGCACTGTCACGGCGCGGTTGGGCAGGAGCGGCTCGCACTGCTCCAGCTGACCATCGGCCACCAGTACCTCGGCGGCCGAGATGCGTTCCAGTTCCTGCTTCACGCGGCCATCGAGCAAGCTGCTCTCGACCGTGAATTCCATCATCTTCAGCGCGCCGCTGGCCATGGATAGCCAGGCCAGGCCGACCTGCATCTGCTTGCGCGACTTGGAGGGCAGCAGCTGCATGGCCAGCAGGCAGCGCTCGGATTTCTCGGGCAAGAGGTCGGAATCGGTCAGGGTGCCGGGCGTGACGACCCGCACCACCTTGCGCTCCACCGGGCCCTTGCTGGTGGCCGGGTCGCCGATCTGTTCGCAGATCGCCACCGATTCGCCGAGCTTGATCAGGCGCGCCAGGTATTGCTCCACCGAATGGAAGGGGACACCTGCCATCTTGATCGGGTTGCCGTTGGAGGAGCCGCGCTGGGTGAGGGTGACGCCCATCAGGCGCGAGGCCTTTTCGGCATCCTCGAAGAAGAGTTCATAGAAATCGCCCATCCGGTAGAACACCAGCGTGTTGGGATGGTCGGCCTTGATGCGCAGGTATTGCTGCATCATTGGCGTGTGAGCGGCGAGGTCTTTGGTCATGAGTCTGGGTGGCGATGCGGGGATCGCTTCTTGCAAGTTCGGGAATGCAGGGCCGCGCGGGCGGGCCACGGTGTCATCAGGCCACGGCGGGCGGCGGGAAGTCAGCCTGGCGGCCGCGCCGGGCGGGCCGCCATAAATCAAAAATGCGGACCGTGGTCCGCATGCTTGAGCCGGGATTGTACGCGCATTGGGGCTGTGCAGCCAAGGGCGGCACCCGGCATCGCCCTGACGCGGGGCAAAGCTCCGGGAGAATGTCCAGAAAGTTCGATTGGTTTGGCTGCGCAGTCAAAACTGAGCCCCAAAAAAAACAGGCGGCCACCGAAGTGGCCGCCTGCCCAGTCCGCAGGGGGGGGACGGACTGTAGGGGGAGCTTGTGGATCAGTGCGCCGAGGTCGTGTCGGCCACCCGCGTCGGTTTCGGTGCCAGCCACACCGCCAGCGCTGCCAGCGAGAAGGACACCGCCGCCATCATGAAGATGTGGTTGGTGGCCAGCATCACGGCCTGGTTCTGCACCGTCTGCGCCAGCGAGCCCGTGGCCTGTTCAGCGCTCATGCCCGAGGCCATCATGGCATTGACCGCATCGCCGCTGCGATCCACCAGGCCGGACAGTTCGGCGTGGAAGTAGGTGGCGTCGTTTTCCCAGCTGGTATTGACGATGGAGGTCGCAATCGCCCCGGCCATGGTGCGGCAGAAACTCATCAGGCCGGCCGCCGATGCGGTCTCTTCCTCGTTCACGCTGGAGAGCGCCAGGCCGGTGAGCGGCACGAAGAACAGCGGCAGTCCGATCCCCTGCAGGAATAGCGGCCAGCCGATCTGGAAGAACGACATGTCGGTGTTGTTGAAGGCCCGCAGGAAGGTGATGAAGCCCAGCCAGGTCACGCCGATGCAGACCAGCTTGCGCGCATCGACGGTGGTGGACATCTTGGCCACCATGGGGGCGGTCAACACGGCCAGGATGCCGGTCAGCGCCGAAATGCAGCCCGACCAGGTGGCGGTGTAACCCATGTAGCCCTGCAGCCAGAGGGGTGTCAACACCACCGAGCCGAAGAAGGCACCGAAGGCCAGGCAGATGGTGGTCACGCTGGCGGTGAAGCCGCGATGGCGGAACACCCGCAGGTCGACGATGGGATTGTGCTCGGTCAGCTCCCAGATCAGGAAGGCGATGAAGAACACCACGGCGGTCACGGCCAGCAGCACGATCTCGGTGGAGGCGAACCAGTCCTTTTCCTTGCCTTCATCGAGCATCAGCTGCAGGGCGGCCACCCAGACCACCATCAGGATCAGCCCGACGCGGTCGATGGGCAGCTTGCTGGTCCTGGTCTCGAAGCGCTTGAGCATGCGCCAGCCGAGATAGCCGCAGATCAGCGCCACCGGTACGTTGATCCAGAAGATGTAGGGCCAGCTGTACTGGTCGCACAGCACCCCGCCCAGGATCGGGCCGGCAATCGGTGCCACCAGCGTGGTCATGGCCCACAGCCCCACGGCCGCCGGCGCTTTTTCCTTGGGGAAGATGCGCAGCAGCAGGGTTTGTGACAGCGGCATCAGCGGACCACCGGCCAGGCCCTGCATGACGCGGAAGGCGATCAGCATGCCCAGCGAATTGGCCAGTCCGCACAGGGCCGAGAAGAGCCCGAACATGACCATCGACAGGATGAACACGCGCACCGTGCCGAAGCGATTGGCCAGCCAGCCGGTCAGGGGCACGGTGATGGCTTCGGCCACCGCATAGGAGGTGATGACGTAGGTGCCCTGGCTGGTCGAGGCGCCCAGCGCCCCGGCGATGGTCGAGACCGAGACGTTGGCAATGGTGGTGTCGAGCACCGCGATGAAGTTGGCGGCGGCCAGCAGGATGCCGGCGCCCACCAACTGGCCGCCGGTCAGCGGGGCCTCGAAGGGGCCGGGCTGGGCGGCAGGCTTGGGGGCGGGCAGGTCGCCCGCCGCTGCGCTTGTTGTGGATGACATGATGAGTCTTTCCTTGTGCTCTCCGGATTACAGCGCGCCGGCCCGGGTCTCGGTGCTGGCCGACTTGGTCTCGGCGTCACCGGCCTGCATCTGGCCGCGCGTATCGATCTCCACCACCATCGACAGGCCCACCGACAGCGGACGCTGCGCCAGTTCCTTGGGATCCAGCGAGATGCGCACCGGCAGGCGCTGCACCACCTTGATCCAGTTGCCGGTGGCGTTCTGCGCCGGGATCACCGCAAAGGCCGAACCGGTCCCACCGGAGAGGCCCGTGACCACGCCGTGGTATTCCACCGAGCCGCCATAAATGTCCGCCTTCATGGTCACCGGCTGGCCGATGCGCACCTTGGTCAGTTGTCCTTCCTTGAAGTTGGCATCCACGTGCATCTGCTGCAGCGGCACCACCGACAGCAGGCTGGCGCCGCTCTGCACGCGCTGGCCGACCTGCACCTGGCGGCGGGCAATGACGCCGTCCACAGGGGCGCGCAGCACGGTGCGTTCGAGATCCAGCTTGGCCTGATCCAGCTTGGCGCGGGCCAGGACCACTTCCGGGTTGTCGTCCACGGTGGTATTGGCCGTCAGTACGGTACTGGCCTTTTGCGCACCCTGGGTCGCCTTGATGTTGGCGCGGGACTGCACTTCGGCAGCTTCAGCGGCTTTCAGGTTGGCCTGGGCGGTCAGCAGGGCAGTGCGCGCATTGCTCAATTCTTCACCTGACACCGAACCCGACTTGGCCAGGGCCTCGCGGCGCTGCAGGTCGATCTCGGCGCGCTTCATATCGGCCTGCGCCGACAGCAACTGGGCACTGGCACGCTTCTGCTCGGCCTCACGGGCCAGCACCTGGGCTGCCAGGCCGGCATCGTTGGCGAAGTAGCCCTTGACCTTGCGCTCGGTGCGGTCCAGGTCGGCGGCGGCCTGGTCCACGGCCAGCTTGGCATCGGCATCATCGATGCGCACCAGCACGTCGCCCTTCTTGACGGCCTGGGTATCGACCACGTCTACGGCAGCCACGATGCCATTGATGGCCGGGGTGACCGTGGCCACTTCGGTGGCGGTGTAGGCATTGTCGGTCTCGACGTAGCGCGAACCGATCAGGTACCAGTAGGTGCCATAGCCGATGGCGGCGATGGCGACCACGCCACCGAAGATGGCAAAGAGCTTCTTGCGCTTTTGCGCAGCGGCGGCCTTGGTGGCCGCTTCATTGCGCTGACGGGTTTCTTCGGCCAGGGTATGGGCCGCTTGGGAATCGCTGTGGGACATGATGTTCAACCTTTCGCTTGCTGTTCGGTGTGGGGCGCGGTGGCGCTGTCTTGGCTCTTGCTGTCGTCGGCGGCGCGGTAGCCGCCGCCCAGGGCGCGCACCAGCGCGACATCCAAGGTGAACAGGCGCGAGCGCAGGTCGGAGAGCTGGCGCAGGTTGCTGATGAGCGTGTCCTGCGCATTGAGCACGTCGAGGTAGGTGTTGAGGCCGCCGTTGTAGCGGTTGCTGACGATGCGATAGGCCTCTTCGGCAGCGTCGGCTGCGGCCTGTACGTCCTGCAGTCGTCCGGCCAGGGCCTTCTCGCTCACGCCGACGTCGGCCACATCCTGCAGGGCCTGGGTGACGGCCTGGTCATAGTTGGCCACGGCTTCGTCATAGCTGGCGCTGGCCGAGCGGAACTGACCGCGCAGGCGGCCGCCATTGAAGATGGGCAGCGAGATCGCCGGGCCGAAGCTGCCGATGTCGGAGCCGCTGCGGGTGAGCATGTCGATGCCCAGCGACTGGAAGCCGAAGTAAGCCGACAGGTTCACATTCGGGTAGAAGGCAGCACGCGCCACCTTGATCTGCTTGCCTGCCGCTTCGGCACGCAGGCGCGCGGCCACGATGTCGGGACGGCGGCCCAGCAGTTCCACCGGCAGTTGCGCGGGCAAGCCAAAGGGTTTGGACAGGTCGATCTGCGGGCGCGCCAGCTGCAAACCGCGATCCGGGCCGGCCCCGGCCAGTGCGGCCAGCTTGTTGCGTTGCAGGGCGATGGATTCGTCGGTGGCTTTGAGGTCGGCCTGGGCAATGGCGCGGCGCGCTTCCATCTGCTTGACCGAGCCGCGTGTCTCCAGGCCGTTGGTGAAGCGCTGGTTGAACAGGTCCAGTGTTTCTTCACGCACCTTGAGCGCGGCTTCATTGGTATCGCGCTGGGCGTAGAGCTGGGCCAGGTCGGCGTAGGCAGAGGCAATCGAGGTGGCCAGGGTGATGCGCGCCTGGGCGGCATCGGCCCGGCTGGCTTCCAGTTCGGAGGTGGCTGCAGCCAGCGCCGCGCGGCTCTTCCCCCAGAAGTCGATTTCGTAGCTGAAGTCCAGCGTGGCGCGGGTTTCGTTGTTGTAACCCTTGGGCACGAAGTCCGGCGGCACGCCGTTGTTGTAGGACTGCTTCATGCGATCCAGCGAGGCATTGCCGCTCACCTGCGGATAGAGCGCCGCGCCTTGCTGCTGGGCCGTGCCCTCGGCCTTCATCAGGCGGGCCTTGGCCACCGCCATGGAGGGCGCGCTTTGCAGGGCTTCGGCGATGAGGCCGTTGAGTTGGGTGTCACCGTAGACCGTCCACCACTGGTCGCTCGGCCAGGCGGTCTGCACGGCCGTGGCGGCCAGGGTCTGGCTGCTCTGGTAGTGGTCGATGGACTTGGGTTCGGCGCGCGCACCGAGATCGGTGAAGGAAGCACAGCCGGCCATGAGCGCCGCTGTCAGCACGGCCGCCGAGACCGCCGCCGTCCGCCGCCACGGCAGGGTAGGCCGCTCGGAGCGCAGCGCCGGATAGGGCGCGCGCTGGTCGGGGAGAGATGAGTTCTTGTTCATTTGCGTGGAGAGTGGAGTGAACGACTGAATCTGAATTTTTGATGTTTAAAAACTGTACAGTTCAGTATAGTATTCGCTTTTATGAAGTGTCAAGGCGCTTTGCGATAAATTGCTCGTCTTTTTGCGGCATCGCCGCAACAGGGTTTTTTGGCCGCGTTTTGAGGGCAATCCGGCGGCTTTCGGCGGCATCGTCGCCTATAATTCAGGATTGGCCGGTTTTCTGGCCGGCATCACAGGACAATCATGCGCAAGAAGAGTGAAGAACGGCGGCAGCAGATGATCGACATCGCTGCCGAGGTATTCAACGAAATCGGTTTCGAAGGCGCCTCCATGGCGGAAATCTCGGCCCGTATCGGGGGCTCCAAGGCCACGCTGTACAACTATTTCAGCTCCAAGGAAGAGATCTTCGTGGAGGTGATGATCAAGCAGGTGGGTTGCCAGTTTGAAGAATTGTTCATGGCCTTGCGTAACGAAGACGAAGTACGCGCAGGTTTATTGCGGCTGGCGAATCATTATCTGGGCGTGGTGTTCCGGCCGGAGATTGTGGCGGTGAAGCGGCTGGGGATGTATTACGCCGGCAAGTCGGAACTGGGGCCGCTCTTGTACGAGCGCGGACCCAAACGTGGCTGGACGCGCATTGCCGATTTTCTGAAGGTCAAGATGGACGAGGGCAAGCTGCATGCGGGCGATCCCTGGATTGCCGCCATGCAGTTCCGCGCGCTGATCGAAGCAGAGTGGATGGACGTGCGCATGCTCAATGTGGTCACCGAGATTCCGCCGGATCAGCTGCGGACTTCGGCGGAGCGGGCGGTGGAGGCTTTCCTTTATCTTTATCAGCCGCGCTGAGGGGATTCAGACGTGCAAGGTGGCTTGACGGTAAATCGCCTGCCGATCAAGTCCAAAAAAAACGGGCTCACCACTACGGCAAGCCCGGCTTTCCCCGCGATGGGGCCGATATGAACGATTTCAGCGTTGATGCACCCGCACCCCCGCCGAATACGTCGCAGCGATGGCACGGTCGTCACCCAGGATGGCCAGTGCGAACAATTGTTCCTCCAGGCTGTCGGTGGTAGCACTGCGGCGCGCCAGCAAGGGTGTGGCCTGCGGATCCAGCACGATGAAGTCGGCGTCACAGCCCGGCGTGAAGCTGCCGATGGTACCTTCCAGCTGAAGCGCGCGGGCACCGCCCAGCGTGGCCAGATAGAACATGCGCTGTGCCGGCAGGTAGGTGCCGCCCATGCGGGCGACCTTGTAGAGTTCGTTCATGGTCTGCAGCATCGAGAAGCTGGTGCCGCCCCCAACGTCAGTGGCCAGCGACAGCGGCACGCGCGCCGCATCGGCACGGGCAAAATCGAACAGGCCGCTGCCCAGGAACAGGTTGGACGTCGGGCACAAGGTGGCGGCCGATTGCGTGGCCGCCATGCGCGCACGGTCCTGGTCGTCCAGCCAGATGCAGTGCGCATACAGCGCACGCTGGCGCATCAGGCCGTAGCCGTCATACACGTCCAGGTAGCTGCGGGCATCGGGATAGAGCTCCTTCACCCATTTCACTTCGTCCGTATTTTCGGCCACGTGGGTTTGTATATACGTGTCCGGATACTGCGCTGCCAGCTCGCCGGCCAGCTTCATCTGTTCATGGGTGGAGGTCGGTGCAAAGCGCACGGTGATGGCGTAATGCTGGCGTCCCTTGTTGTGCCAGCGCCCGATCAGCTCCTCGCTCTCGCGCACGCCCGACTCCGCCGTATCACGCAGGAAATCCGGCGCATTGCGATCCATCAGGCACTTGCCGGCCACCATGCGCAAGTTGCGTGCATGGCTGGCTGCGAAGAAGGCATCCACCGACTGCGGATGCACCGTGCAATACACGGCCGCACTGGTGGTGCCGTTGCGCAGCAGTTCGGCCAGGAAGAAATCGGCTACCTCGGAGGCGTGTTCCGGCTGCTGGAAGCGGCGTTCGGCCGGGAAGGTGTAGTTGTCCAGCCAAGGCAACAAGCCCGGCGCGGGCGAACCGATGATGTCGGTCTGCGGATAGTGGATGTGGGTGTCGATGAAGCCGGGGCAAAGGATCTTGCCGCGCAGGTCTTCGATGGCGGTGCCGGGCGGCAGGGTGGCGGCCAGCGTGGCGTAGTCGCCGGCGGCCTGGATCTTGCCGTCTTGCACCAGCAGCAGGCCATCGCTGTGCCATTGGGTGGCGTGTTCGTCGAAGGCGGGATCGTTGGTGAAATACAGCAGGCTGGCGCGGTAGGCTTGCAGGGTTGGGCTCATGGTGTTTCCTCGATGCAGGCGGCGCCGCGCGCACGGACGCGGGCCGTCGATTCAGTGGTCATCATACTGGAAGGCATCGTCGTGACGATGCTTTCCGTGTTGCGAGAGTGGAATCGAAGGGGAATCCGGTGCGATCAGCCAAAACGTGTCGACAGAATTCCCGGAAGGGGTGACGGCAGGGTGTTCCTTCAGCCTCTGCCGTCCAGAGCGTGTGTGGCCAGACTCAGTGGCCATGCCTTGGGTTTGGGTTGGGTAAAGCGCAGTTCCCACAGTTGCATCAGTTGCGCCACCACCGCAATGGCGATGCTGGCGGGTTCCTTGCCATAGATGCCGGGAATGCCGATGGGGCAGGTGATACGTTCCAGCTGCGCCGCCGAGAAACCGCGCTCCGAGAGGCGATGCTCGAACTGCTTGCGCTTGGTGATGGATCCGATCAGCCCGAACCACGCCGCATCTTCACGCTTGAGGATGCGTTCGCTCAGTTGCTGGTCGAGGGCGTGGCTGTGGGTCATCACGAGATAATACGCGCCGGGTTCGGCCATGTCGACCGCGGCATTGGGCACGTCAGTGGCCTCGATGCGGATCTGCGGCGGCAGGCCGGGGGGAAACATGTCCTCGCGCTCATCCACCCACAGCACCCGGCAAGGCAGGTTGGACAAGACCTTGACGATGGCCGCCCCCACATGGCCGGCGCCGAACAGCACCACCTGCGGCTGATGTGCCCTGCACAGGTCGAGCAGCCAGCGGCGGCCCTGGCCGTCGCGCACCAGCTGTGTCTGGCGCGCGTGACGAATGACCTGCGGCGGCAGGCCGAGGTCAGATGCATCGTTCTCCAGCAGTTGCTGGGGCGCGTCGTGATCCAGCGGCAAGGCGCGCCAGCGGTCAGTGCCGCTGCACCAGGCCTGCTCCAGCGCCTGCCAGGTATGCAGGGAGGTGGACTCGGCATCGATACGCTCGAAACAGAGAAACACCACACCGCCGCAACACTGTCCCAGGCTCGGCCCTAGCGCGATGCGTTCCAGCCGTCGCTGATCGGCCAGCGCGTCGGAATCCGCCGCCAGCATGGCCCGCGCGATCTGCGCCGCACGCCATTCGAGGTGGCCGCCGCCGATGGTGTCGAACTGGCCCTCGGCGGTATAGAGCATGCGCGCGCCCGGCTCGCGCGGTGTCGAGCCCTGGATCTGGGCCACCGTCACCAGCACTGCCGGTATGCTGTCCTGCTGCATGCGGCGTAATGCGCTCAACCATATGCTCATGATGTTTCTCCGCCGCGTATTTACTGGGTGAGCGTGGCCGCGCGCACGGCATCGACCGCGTCGAGGATGGCCTCGCTGGTGGCCGGTGCGCGCAGCGGCGGATTGATGCGATGCGCGCCTACCGACGAGACCGCATCGCGGATCGCCAGGAACACCGAGAACGGCAGCAGCAGCGGCGGCTCACCCACCGCCTTGGAGCGGTGAATGGTGTCGGACACATTGCTGTTGGCATACAGTTCCGTGCGGAAGGCTTCCGGACAATCCGAGATGGCCGGAATCTTGTAGGTGGAAGGGGCATGTGTCATCAGCTTGCCGTCCTTGTTCCACCACAGTTCCTCGGTGGTCAGCCAGCCCATGCCCTGGATGAAGCCGCCCTCGACCTGGCCGATGTCCAGCGCCGGGTTCAGGCTCTCGCCGGCGTCATACAGCAGGTCGGCCTGCAGCAGTTTCCATTCGCCGGTGAGGGTGTCGATCACCACTTCCGACACCGCCGCCGCATAGGCGAAATAGAAGAAGGGATGGCCGTGCATGCGCTTGGCATCCCAATGCACCTTCGGTGTGGAATAGAAACCGTCGGACCACAATTGCACCCGTTGCAGGTAAGCCTTCATCACCAGTTCGACGAAGGGCAGGGATTGCTCTCCTGCCAGCACCAGGCCATCGGCAAAGCGCACCGTTGCGGCCTCCACGCCAAAATGACGAGCCGCCACATCGGCCAGCCGTGCGCGGATCTGCAGGGCAGCATCCTGCGCTGCCTTGCCGTTGAGGTCGCTGCCGGTGGAGGCGGCGGTGGCCGAGGTGTTGGCGATCTTGCTGGTATCGGTGGCGGTGCAGCGCACCTTCTCCAGCGGCACGCCCAGGGCGTTGGCCACTACCTGCGCGACCTTGGTATTGAGGCCCTGGCCCATCTCGGTACCACCGTGATTGACCAGCACCGAGCCATCGGTATAGACGTGCACCAGCGAGCCAGCCTGGTTCAGGTGCGGCACGTTGAAGGAAATGCCGAACTTCACCGGCGTGAGCGCCAGGCCTTTTTTCAACACCGTGCTGCCCGCATTGAACTCGGCCACGGCGCGGCGGCGTTCCTGGTAGCGGCTGCTGCGTTCGAGCTGATCAACCAGGCCGTGGATGACGTTGTCTTCCACTTTCTGGCCATAGTGGGTCACGTTGCGCGCCTCCGGTCCCTCGGCATCGCTGGGCCCGTAGAAATTGTTGCGACGGACCTCCAGCGGATCGCGTCCGAGATTGCGGGCGATGTCGTCGAGGATGTATTCGATGGCCAGCGCACCCTGCGGTCCGCCGAAGCCACGGAAGGCGGTATTGGATTGCGTGTTGGTCTTGCCGCACATGGCGTGGATTTCCACGTCCGAGAGATAGTAGGCATTGTCGAAGTGGCAGACCGCGCGCGTGGCCACCGGGCCGGACAGGTCGGCCGAGAAACCGGCGCGCGAGATCATGTCGATCTTGGCCGCGAGGATGCGCCCGTCATCGTCATACCCGATCTCGTAATCATAGGCAAAGCAGTGGCGCTTGCCGGTGACCATCATGTCGTCATCGCGATCGGCGCGCAGCTTCACCGGTCGCCGCAGCTTGGCCGCTGCAACGGCCGCAGCGCAAGCCCACAGCGCCGATTGCGATTCCTTGCCGCCGAAGCCGCCGCCCATGCGCCGGCATTCCACCAGCACATCGTGCGAAGCCAGTTTCAGGACGGTGGCAATGTGGTGCTGCATCTCGCTGGGGTGCTGGGTCGAGCAATACACGTGCATGCCGCGTCCCTCCTTGGGGATGGCATAGGAGATCTGTCCTTCCAGATAAAACTGTTCCTGCCCGCCCACATCGAATTGCCCGCGCAGCTTGTGCGGTGCGAGCGCCAGCGCCACCGCCGGTTCGCCACGCGAGAGATGCATCGGCGGCAGCACGTAGGATTGCGCCGCATGGGCATCACGCGGGGTCAGGATGGGCGGCAGTTCTTCGTAGTCGATCACGGCCAGGCGCGCCGCGCGGCGGGCCTGGTCATGGCTGTCGGCCACCACGATGAAGACCGGCTGGCCCGCGTATTGCACCAGGCCATCGGCCAGCACCGGGTCGTCATGGATGATGGCACCGCATTCGTTTTCGCCCGGGATATCGGCAGCGGTGAAGACGGCACGCACACCCGGAGCGGCCTTGACCTTCTCCAGGTCGATGCCGCGCACCCGCGCGTGGGCCTTCTGCGACAGGCCCAGCGCCGCATGCAGGGTGCCGTGCAGTTCGGTGATGTCGTCGGTATAGGTGGCTTCGCCGGTCACGTGCAGGATCGCCGATTCATGCGGATGCGGCTTGCCCACGGTGGCCCAGTCCTTGGGCGGCTGCACCAGGGTGTTGAGGAATTGTTCGGTTTGCTTGTTCATGCGGTTCTCCTGCAGGTTCGGTCCAAGGGCTTCACGCGGCGCTGACCGCGAAGGCGCGCACATCCTGGCGCGCCAAGGGCGCATCGGTGCGCGTTTCCAGCCAATAGCGATAGAGCAGGTTTTGCGCCGTGCGCAAGCGATAGGCGGCGCTGGCCCGCATGTCCGACAGCGGTGCGTAATCCTGTGCCAGTGCGGTCATGGCCGCCTGCACTTGCGCTTCGCTCCAGGCGCCGCCCTGCAGCAGCGCTTCCGCGTGGGCCGCGCGCTTGGGGGTGGCGGCCATGCCGCCGAAGGCGATGCGCGCCTCGGCGATGGTGTCGCCGTCCATGCGCAGCGCGAAGGCGGCACAGACTGCAGAGATGTCCTGGTCGAAGCGCTTGGAGAGTTTGTAAACCCGGAACCGTATGTCCTTGCGCGGCAGCGGGATGCGCACGGCCTGCACCACTTCATCGGGCTGCAGGGCCGACTTCTGGTAGGCCAGGTAGAAGTCTTCCAGCGGCATGACGCGCTGGCCACGCACGCTGGCCAGCACGATCTGCGCGCCCAGTGCGATCAGCCAGGGCATGGAGTCGCCGATGGGCGAACCGTTGGCGACGTTGCCGCCCAGCGTGCCGGCATTGCGCACGGGCAGGGAGGCGAAGCGCTGCCAGAGTTCCGACAGCTCTTGCGGATAGTGGCGCGCGGCTTCAGCATAGGCCTCTTCCAGCGAGACGCCGGCGCCGATCTCCAGCATGCCGTCCTGCACCTGCATGGCGCGCAGTTCTTCCACGCGGCCGATGTAGACGATATCGCCCAGTTCGCGCATCTGCTTGGTCACCCACAGGCCCACATCGGTGGAGCCAGCCAGGATGCGCGCCTTGGGCAGGTCGGTACGCAGCTGCACCAGTTGTGCCAGGGTGCGCGGGGCGTGGAAGGTCTGGCCGGCATGCGTGACGGCCAGCGGCGTGTCCTGGTCGATGGCGCGCAGGGCATTCTTGACGGCCTCGCGGTCGAACTCGACCTTGGGCAATTCACCCATACGTCGTGCCGCATCGATGATGGGACGATAGCCGGTGCAGCGGCACAGGTTGCCGGAGAGGGCATCGTCGATCTCGCGCTTGTCGGGCGTGATGCCGTCCTTGTCATGCTTCAGGTACAGGCCCCACAGCGACATCACGAAGCCCGGCGTGCAGAAGCCGCACTGTGAGCCATGGCATTCCACCATGGCCTGCTGCACCGGATGCAGGCAGCCGTCGGCTTGCTTCAGGTCTTCCACGGTGAACAAGGCGCGGCCGTCCAGCGTCGGCAGGAATTGGATGCAGGCATTGACCGTCTTCAGTTCCAGCTGGTCATCGCGCAGTTCACCCACGACCACGGTGCAGGCCCCGCAATCGCCTTCGGCACAGCCTTCCTTGGTGCCGGTGCAATGCAGGTCCTCGCGCAGATGCTGCAGAACGGTGCGGGTCGTGGGTTGGCCTGCTACTTCGTGGGTCTGGCCGCGAAAGTAGAACTGGATGGGGCGGGTGGTCTCTGGCATTTGGCTTTACTCGAATTTGGATTGTCTACAAAACAGACTGCTTTATGGCGCGCTCCAGGGCGTATCGTGGGGCGTGCTTCTTGTTGTTGGATCTGCTTTCAGGCGGCACCTCCGCTTGGGGCGGTGGCCGGCCTGTGGTCTCTCCCGTGGCCAGATGGCATTCAAGAAACGTGCCGGGGTCGTCAAAAGAGGAAACGGATTGTCCGCGGATGATTGTTGCGGACGATTGTCGGGTTCCCTCTTGTCACGATCCCGAAGAGGCGGCCGGTTTGTCACCGGGCTGCCTCTTCGATTTTTCCTTTTGCTTCATGAGGCGGCGTGGCCGCTCATTCACCGCCGAGGTAGATGATCTTGAACAGGAAGATTGCGGCGATGATCCAGATTACCACTGATACATCCTTCATACGACCCGTCAGCAGCTTCAATCCGGCATAGCTGATGAAGCCCAGCGCCAGGCCATTGGCAATGGAGTAGGTGAAGGGCATCACCAATGCGGTGATCACGGCCGGTACGCATTCGGTGGTGTCTTCCCAGTCGATGTGCACCAGTTCGCGCAGCATCAGGCAGGCCACGAAGAACAGCGCCGGTGCCGTGGCATAAGCCGGGACCACGCCAGCCAGCGGGGCGATGAACAGGCACAGCAGGAACAGCACGGCGATGGCCACGGCGGTCAGGCCAGTGCGGCCACCGGCCTGCACACCGGCAGCGCTTTCGATATAGGCGGTGGTGGAGGAGGTGCCCAGCAGGGAGCCGGCGACAATGGCGGTGCTGTCAGCCATGAGGGCCTTGTTCAGGCGCTCCATCTTTCCATCCTTCATCAGGCCGGCACGGGTGGCCACGCCCATCAGGGTGCCGGTAGCGTCAAACAGCTCGACCAGGAAGAACACCAGCACCACATTCAACAGGCCCATGGAAATGGCACCCTTGATGTCCAGCTGCATGAAGGTCGGGGCGATCGAGGGCGGGGCGGCGAAGATGCCCGAGAAATGGTTGCCGCCGAAGACGAAGGACAGCACCGTCACCAGCAGGATGCCGATCAGCAGCGCGCCACGCACCTTCAATCGGTCCAGCGCCACGATGACCAGGAAGCCGATGATGGCCATCACCGGGGCCGGCTGGTGCAGGTCGCCGAGGGTGACGAAGGTGGCTGGATTGGCGGCGACGATGCCGGCGCTCTTCAGGGAAATGATCGCCAGGAACAGTCCGATGCCGGCCGGGATGGCCGTGCGCAAGGACTGCGGGATGCTCTTGATGATCAGCTCACGTACCCGCAGCACGCTCACCAGCAAGAATAGGCAGCCCGAAATCAGCACCGCGCCCAGCGCAGCCTGCCACGGGAAACCCATGCCCTTGACCACGGCATAGGCAAAGTAGGCATTCAAGCCCATGCCAGGGGCCAGGCCAATCGGATAGTTGGCATACAGGCCCATGATCAGCGTGCCCACCGCCGCCGCCACACAGGTGGCCACAAACACCGAGTCCTTGGGCATGCCGGCATCGCCCAAAATGCTGGGGTTGACGAAGATGATGTAAGCCATCGTCAAAAAGGTGGTCAGGCCGGCCAGCAACTCCGTGCGGACGGTGGTGCCGTTCTCTTCCAGGCGGAAGAACTTGTTCAAGGCGTTCATTGTGGGTTGTCTCCGTTTGGTCCGTTTTTATGCGCCGGAAAACTTGCCTGGCATTGGCGCTGTGCATGCGCTTGTGCATGCGTCAGGGCCGGGGGCAGGCAAAAAATGGGCGGTGCTGGTGGGGGTGCTTTTCGCATTGTTTTGGCAGCGTTGCTAATGTCGTTGAATTTCATCTGAGGGATGTAAGGGATGGCACATAGCCATTATTAACCTGGAGTTATAAGTGGGATCTTCGGCGGAAATCAGCGCTGGCGCTGGAGATTGTTGCTGCGCATTGGTGACACGGAGGTATGGAATCTTGTGTTTCGCAGGCGAGATTTTGCCAGTTTTATCCGGGTGGGGCTTTTTGGGGCTTGGTTTGTTGTTTCGTGGAAATTATTTACTTGCTTGCTTGTTTGCTTGCTTGAGTAGTCTGCACGGAATGCTTTCCTGCGCTCTAGCTTAATTATTTCCTCTCTCCGGGCGGAACGGAGCGCCGGGAGCGGCCCGGCAGCCGCTCACTTTTCTTGTCTCGCCAAGAAAAGTAAGCAAAAGAAGGCGACCCCAAAGAGCCAGCCCTCCTGCGGAGGGTCCCCGCCGCAGCGAAGCGAAAAGTGGGAAGGATAGAGTCGCTTCGCTCCCACTATCCTTCTGATCCACTTTTCGCTCCGCTGCGGCGGCTGGCTCTATGGGGACGCCCCCCCCACGGGCTCGCCTTCGGCCTCGCCTTTTCTCGCTCGCCTGCGGCCTCGGCCGTACTCGCCTGCGGCTTCGTCGGCTTTGGTTTTGCCCTTGTTTTATCGACGCCCGTTCGTCCTGAGTAGGCCCGTCAGGGCCGTATCGAAGGCGTACCGTCCCCTGTTTCACACCTTCCGCGCCCGATTCCAGTAATCCTGTTGCCCGTAAACGTCCTTCAAGTAATCAATGAAAAACCGCGTCTTCGCCGGCAAATGCCGCTGCTGCGGATACACCGCCATGATGTCGTAATGCGGCAAAGCATACTCATCCAACACCGTCACCAACTCCCCCGACGCCAGCTGCGCCTGGATCTCCCACGTCGACCGCCACGCCAACCCCAACCCTTCACTGGCCCAGCGATGCAACAACTCCCCATCGTTGCAATCCAGATTGCCCTGCACCTTGGCAATCACCGGCTTGCCGCCCTGCTGGAAATACCACCCGCGCTGCTGCCCACCCTGCAAATTGAACGCCAGACAGTTGTGCTGCGCCAGATCATCCAGCGTGCGCGGAACACCATGACGATGCAAATACTCCGGCGCCGCACACACCACCCGCCGGTTGCTCGCCAACCGCACCGCCACAAAGCTCGGCTCAATCGCACCCCCAATGCGGATGCCCAGGTCATACCCCTCACGCACCAGATCGACCACACGATCCGTCAGATTGAATGAAATCTGCACCTCCGGATGCGCCGCCAAAAACGCCGGCGCATGCGGCGCCACATGCAGCCGCCCATACGCCGCCGGCGTCGAGACCACCAAATGGCCCGTGGCCTTGTGCCGGCCCTCGGCAATGCTCTTCTCGGCCGTGTCCATCTGCTCCAGCAACTTGCGGCAATGATCCAGAAACACGCTGCCCTGCTCCGTCAACGTCAAATGCCGCGTCGTGCGATGCATCAGCTTGGTGCCCAAGCGCTTCTCCAACGCATCAATGCGCCGCCCCATCATCACCGGCGTCACCTTGTCTTCCAGCGCGGCCGCCGCCAGGCTGCCCTTGTCCACTACCAGCACGAATGCTTCGATCTGTTTGAGTTTGTCCATCAATCCCTCCCGGCCTGAGTGTAATTCAATACTTTTTGGATGTTTCCATACTTTTGCTCAGTAATCAGTGGACTCTGATGATACTTATCATCCGGATTTGTAATGACTAGCATGGCCTCCAGCGATCACACATCCACCAACGGACATTCTGGAGAACGAGCATGGCAAAGATGAGAGCAGTCGACGCGGCAGTGCACGTATTGGTCAAGGAAGGCTGCCTGCAAGCCTTCGGCGTGCCCGGCGCCGCCATCAATCCCTTCTACTCGGCATTGAAGAAACACGGCGGCATCAGCCATATCCTCGCCCGCCACGTCGAAGGCGCCTCCCACATGGCCGAAGGCTATACCCGCGCCAAGGCCGGCAACATCGGGCTGTGCATCGGTACCTCGGGGCCGGCCGGGACCGACATGATCACCGGGCTCTATTCGGCCCAGGCCGATTCCATCCCCATCCTCTGCGTCACCGGCCAGGCGCCCCGCGCCCGGCTCTACAAGGAAGACTTCCAGGCCGTCGACATCGAATCCATCGCCAAGCCCGTCACCAAATGGGCCGTGACCGTGCGCGAACCGGCCCTGGTGCCGCGCGTGTTCCAGCAAGCCTTCCACCTCATGCGCTCCGGCCGCCCCGGCCCGGTCCTGATCGACCTGCCCTTCGATGTGCAAATGGCCGAGATCGATTTCGATCCCGATACCTACGCGCCACTCCCGGTCTATCGTCCCGCCGCCACCCGCGCCCAGATCGAGAAGGCCTTCGACATGCTCAACGCGGCACAGCGTCCGTTGCTGACCATCGGCGGCGGCGTGGTCAACGCCGATGCCGCCGCACTGGCCGTGGAATTCGCCGAGCTCACCGGCATCCCCGTGATCCCGACCCTCATGGCCTGGGGCGCGATTGCCGACGATCATCCGCAGATGGCCGGCATGGTCGGCCTGCAAACCAGCCACCGCTATGGCAACGCGACCCTGCTGGCCTCGGACTTCGTGCTCGGCATCGGCAACCGCTGGGCCAATCGCCACACCGGTTCCATCGATGTCTTCACCAAGGGCCGTACCTTCGTCCACGTCGATATCGAACCGACCCAGATCGGCCGTGTCTTCGGGCCGGATTACGGCATCGTCAGCGACGCCGGTGCCGCGCTCAAGCTCTTCGTCGAAGTGGCCAAGGAGTGGAAGACCGCCGGCCGCCTGCCCGACCGCTCAGCCTGGCTGGCCGAGTGCCAGCAGCGCAAGAAGTCGCTGCAACGGCGCACCCACTTCAATGACACGCCCGTCAAGCCGCAACGCGTGTATGAGGAAATGAACCGCGCCTTCGGCCGTGAGACCTGCTATGTGGCGACCATCGGTCTGTCGCAGATCGCGGCCGCGCAATTCCTGCACGTCTATCGCGATCGCCATTGGATCAACTGCGGCCAGGCCGGGCCGCTGGGCTGGACCATTCCCGCTGCGCTGGGTGTGGTGGCGGCCGATCCGCAGAAGAAGGTGGTGGCCATCTCGGGCGACTATGACTTCCAGTTCATGATCGAGGAACTGGCCGTGGGCGCGCAATTCAAGCTGCCTTACCTGCACGTACTGGTCAACAACTCCTACCTCGGCCTGATCCGTCAGGCGCAGCGCGGTTTCGAAATGGACTATTGCGTGCAGCTGGCCTTCGAGAACATCAACGCCCCCGAACTGAACGGCTATGGCGTGGACCACGTGGCCGTGGTCGAGGGCCTGGGCTGCAAGGCCATCCGCGTCACCGATCCCAATGCCATCCAGGATGCCTTCGCCCAGGCCCAGCGCTGGATGGCCGAGTACCGCGTGCCGGTGGTGGTGGAAATCATCCTCGAACGCGTCACCAACATCGCCATGGGCACCGAGATCGATGCCATCAATGAATTCGAACCCCTGGCCGAGCGCGCCGATGATGCGCCTACCGCCATCAGCCTGCTCGACTGAAAACCAAGGAGACCCGCCATGACCCAACTCGCCGCCAATCTCACCATGCTGTTTACCGAACAGCCTTTCCTGGAACGCTTCCAGGCCGCATCGCAGGCCGGCTTTCGTGCAGTGGAATTCCTCTTTCCCTATGCCTTTGCACCGGAACAGATCGCCGATCAATTGCGCACGTACCGCCTGCAACTGGTCCTGCACAACCTCCCGGCCGGCAACTGGGACGCCGGTGAACGCGGCATCGCCTGCCATCCCGATCGCGTGGCGGAGTTTCGTGCCGGGGTCGATGAGGCCATCCGCTACGCCCGCGCGCTGGAAGTGCCGCAGCTCAATTGCCTGGTCGGCATCCTGCCGCCGGGCGTCTCGCGCGAAGCGGCGCGCGAGGTGCTGGTCGGCAATTTGAAATACGCAGCCACGCGCCTGAAGGAGCAGGGCATCCGTCTGCTGATCGAGCCCATCAATCACTTCGACATTCCCGGCTTCTTCCTCAACACCACGCGCCAGGCGGTGGAACTGATCCTGGCCACGGGCTCGGACAATCTCTTCGTGCAATACGACATCTATCACATGCAGCGCATGGAGGGCGAACTGGCCAACACGCTCAAGGCCAACCTATCCCTGATCGGCCACGTGCAGCTGGCCGACAACCCCGGACGCGGTGAACCCGGCAGCGGCGAGATCAATTACCGCTACCTGTTCAACTGGCTGGAGGAGATCGGCTATCGCGGCTGGATCGGCTGCGAATACAAACCGCAGGCCGGGACCGTTGCAGGACTGGGCTGGATCGCGCAACACGGATTGCAGACAGCCTGAACACATGACAGCAGGATTTCATCTTTCTTGAGGAGACACAGCATGGCAAAAGTTGGATTCATCGGCCTGGGCATCATGGGCGCACCCATGGCGGAAAACCTGCAGAAGGGCGGCCACAAGCTCTACCTGCACGACCAGAAAAATCCCCCCGCTCCCTTGCTGGAGGGCGGTGCCACCGTCTGCACGTCGGGTGCGGAAGTGGCGCGGCGCGCCGACATCGTCATCGTCATGGTGCCGGATACGCCGCACGTACAGGCGGTTCTCTTTGGTGACAAGGGCGTGGCCGAAGGCCTGTCGCCGGGCAAGATCGTGGTGGACATGAGCTCCATCTCGCCCATCGCCACCAAGGAGTTCGCGCAGAAGATCAATGCGCTCGGCTGCCAATATCTGGACGCACCGGTCTCGGGCGGTGAAGTGGGCGCCAAGGCGGCTTCGCTCACCATCATGGTCGGCGGTTCGGAATCGGCCTTCAACGATGTCAAGCCGTTGTTCGAACTGATGGGCAAGAACATCACCCTGGTCGGCGGCAACGGCGATGGCCAGACCACCAAGGTCGCCAACCAGATCATCGTGGCCCTGAACATCCAGGCCGTGGCCGAGGCCTTGCTCTTCGCCTCCAAGGCCGGGGCCGATCCGGCACGGGTGCGGCAGGCGCTCATGGGCGGCTTTGCTTCCTCACGCATCCTCGAAGTGCACGGCGAGCGCATGGTCAAGCGGACCTTCGCGCCGGGCTTCCGCATCGAGTTGCACCAGAAGGACCTGAACCTGGCCCTGCAAGGCGCCAAGGCATTGGGCATCAGCTTGCCCAATACTGCCGCGGCCCAGGAGCTGATGAACGCCTGTGCCGCCAATGGACTGGCGGGGATGGATCACTCGGCGCTGTGCCGGGCGGTGGAGATCCTGTCCAATCACGAGATCGCCAAGGCCTGAGCGAATGATGATGTCAATGTGAAGTGAGACTGCGCGTATTTCGCCTCGGCTTCACTTCACATCCCGTTCGGACTGAGTAGCCGCGCATGCGGCGTATCGATGGCGCACAGACGACTGCGCGCCTTCGATACGATCCTGCGGATCTACTCAGTCCGAACGGTTTTTTCATGCATCCAACCAGAACAAGAGGATTTCCATGCGCCGACTACGCCAGGCCAAAATCGTCGCCACCCTCGGTCCCTCCAGCGCCACGCCGGAGATGATCCGCGCGCTCTTCGACGCCGGGGCTGACGTATTTCGTTTCAACTTCAGCCACGGCAGCCACGCCGATCATCACGCGCGTTACCAGATCGTGCGCCAGGTGGAGCGCGAAGTCGGCCGCCCCATCGGCGTGCTGGCCGACCTGCAGGGCCCCAAGCTGCGCATCGGCCAATTCGCCGGGGGCAGGGCAGTGCTGCAAACCGGGCAGGTGTTCACCCTCGACCGTGATGCCTCCCCTGGCGACCAGCGCCGCGTCTGCCTGCCCCATCCTGAATTGTTCGAGGCCATTCATGCGGGACAAAGCCTGCTCATTGACGACGGCAAGCTGCGCCTGCAGGTAGAAGCCAGCGATGGCCATGCCATTCGCACGCGTGTGGTCAATGGTGGCGTGGTCTCCGATCGCAAGGGCGTCAATGTGCCCGATGCGGTCTTGCCGATTCCTGCGCTGACCGCCAAGGACCGCCGTGATCTGGACTTCGCGCTGGAGATGGGCGCGGACTTGATCGCGCTGTCCTTCGTGCAGCGCCCCGAGGATGTGCTGGAGGCGCGGGCGCTGGTGGCGGGCCGCGCGGCCATCCTCTCCAAGCTGGAGAAACCGGCCGCGCTGGAGCGGCTCGACGAGATCGTGGCAGTGTCCGACGCCATCATGGTGGCACGCGGCGACCTCGGTGTGGAGCTGCCGCCGGAGTGCGTGCCGGGCACGCAAAAGCGCATCCTGCGCGCCTGCCGCCACCAGGGCAAGCCCATCGTGATCGCCACGCAAATGCTGGAATCGATGATTGCCGCACCGGTACCCACGCGGGCCGAAGTGTCGGATGTGGCCAGTGCCATCTATGACGGATCGGATGCGGTGATGCTGTCGGCCGAGTCGGCCAATGGCAGCTATCCCTTGCAGGCGGTCACGATGATGGACCGGGTGATTGCGGAGGTGGAGAAGGATCCGCTGTATCGCACCCTGATGCAGGCCCAATACGCTACCCCCGAACGCAACCGGCCCGACGCCATCTGCGCGGCGCTGCGCGACGTCACCGGCATCCTCGGGGCGAGCGCCACGGTGACCTATACCAGCTCGGGGCACACCAGCTTGCGCGCGGCGCGTGAACGGCCTGCTGCGCCCATTTTGAGCATCACGCCGCAACTGGCCACGGCGCGGCGGCTGGCGCTGGTGTGGGGCGTGCATTCCACCATCAGCGAAGCCGTGCATGACGAGCGCCAGATGGTCAGCGCGGCCTGCCAGGCGGCGGTGCGCGAAGGGTTTGCGCGCCAGGGAGACCAGATCGCGATCACCGCGGGCATGCCCTTCGGGCAGCCGGGCAGTACCAATCTGTTGCGGGTGGCGGAGGTGTGGGGGTAGGGGGCGATACAATGAAAACGGCCCCTTGCGACGTTCCGGAGGAAGAACGTCACAAGGGGCCGTGCTTCATCGAGCCGGCTTACTTTGATTCAGCCAGCTTGCTTTCCTTGACGCCGGCCTGTCCTTCTTCTTCATCGACCAGGTGCAACTTGTTGCGCGCCATCAGGATACCCATCTTCACTTCCTGCCAGATATAGGTCAGTACGCCCGGCTTGGCATCGATCTCCAGCGTTTCGGTATTTTCGGCGGTGGAGGTGATGACGTGCTTGCCAGGCGTCAGCTCCTTGTAGAGATAAGTGTGTGCAGCCGTGCGGCCCAGGGGCGCGCCATCCACCGCGACATCCATGCGCACGGCCGCGCCCATGGTTTCATTGCGATAGATGTAGACGGCACTCTTGTCCTTGTCGATCTTGAATTCCTTGAGTTGTGCATCCTTGGCCGGATCGGCCATGGGTACGGCGCAACCGGACAGCGCTGAGACCAGCGCGAGACTGAACAGCATGGCTTTCATTGGTTTTCCCCTTGGGTTGTGATGGCGATGTTTTTCTTGCTTCTTATTTCTGGATGGCGCCTGCTTTGGCGGAGCCATTCGACTCGATCTTCTTGTCGATCACGGTATGCGTTTGTTCTTCCTCGATCCATACCGCGGAATAATCTTCGCCCAGTTCCCCCTTGACCACGTAGACCTTGCCGGCTTCCGGCGTGAACTGGACCTTGCCCTCAACGCGATAGACAGGATTGGTCAAGGCCAGGATGGGCGCGGCATATTGCGTCTCGCCGCGAATGCCCAAGGTGGTGGGTTGGATCGGGAAATCGTGGCTGATCAGGTAGACACGCATGAACAAAAACTTGCCCTGGTTCTCCGCACGCGTACGCATGGGGGAAGTGAGGACTGACTCGCCATCAACGGTATCGATGTAGAAGATATCGGCTTTTTGGGACGAGTGGCGCTTGGTCGAATCCTTGATGGTTGCCTTCGGCCCCTGATAATTTTCCGGCAGCGTCTGCTTGAGACTTGCGCAGCCTGTCAATGCGATGGCCGTGGCCAAAGCCAATCCAGTCAATCTCATTTTTCCCCTGACATCTGTGTTGTTGAATGTCTTGTTTTTCTAGTTCTTTATTTTCGCCACTGCCAGCGCTCCCGACGCAGCTCAGCAAAGACGGAAGGAATAATAATCCATCTTGCAAAAGTTGTCAGTGCACCGCTTGCACCAGCGCCGGTTGCCCAGGATCGTGCCGAACCGGTGCTGCCCGCCCCGCACCTCACGCACCGAGCCTGAACACCTCTACCGCCTCCTGCAACTGTCCGGCCTGATGGCGCATGGCCTGGGCCGCTGCGGCAGCCTCTTCCACCAGCGCCGCATTCTGCTGGGTCGTTTCATCCATGAGGGTGATGGCGCGGTGGATCTCTTCAATGCCGCTGCTCTGCTCCCGGCTGGCCGCACTGATCTCGGTAATGATGGCGTTGACCCGCTGCACGCTCTGCACCACCTCATGCATGGTGCTGCCGGCCTGCTGTACCAGCGTGGCGCCGCTGTCGATGCGGCCCACCGAATCGTTGATCAGCTCCTTGATTTCACGGGCGGCGGTGGCGCTGCGTTGTGCCAGTGACCGCACTTCGGAGGCCACCACTGCGAAGCCGCGTCCCTGTTCGCCCGCGCGCGCCGCCTCCACGGCCGCATTCAGGGCCAGGATGTTGGTCTGGAAGGCAATCCCATCAATGACGCTGATGATGTCCACGATCTGGCGCGAGGAGGCATTGATGTCGGCCATCGTCCTGACCACCTGTTCCACCACCTCACCGCCCTGCACCGCAATGTGCGAAGCATTCCCGGCCAGCTCGGTGGCCTGGCGGGCATTGTCGGCGTTCTGTCTGACGGTGGAGGTCAGTTCTTCCATGGCGGCAGCGGTCTCTTCGATGGAGCCTGCCTGCTGCTCGGTACGCGCCGACAGGTCCAGGTTGCCGCTGGCGATTTCTTCAGCAGCATGATGGATGGTGTCGGTGCCAAGGCGCACGCGGCTGACGATGTTGCGCAGGTTGTCGTTCATCAGCTTCAAGGCCATCATCAGTTCGCCTGTCTCGTCCCGTGAGCTCACCTCGACCCGCGCCGACAAGTCGCCTTGCGCCACCCGCCGCGCCACGTCCACCGCATTGACCAGCGGCCGCGCAATGCTGCGCGAGACCAGCCATGCCACGCCCGCCGCCAGCAGCAGGGCAGCCAGCGCCAGGCCGTTGATGATGTTGCGAGCGCTGGCGGAGTCCTGGGTGGCGGCCTCGCCGGCTGCATCCATCAGGCCGCCCTGGTAGTCGAACATGGCATCGAGCGCGATGAAGTACTTGATCTGTACCGGCATGAATTGCTGCGGCAGGTATTGTTTGGCCTCGTCCACCTGGCCCGCCAGTGCCAGGGCCAGGAGCTTGTCGCGCGCCGGTACGTAGGCCTGGCGCGCGGTCATGGCAGCCTCGACGTAGCGCTTGTCTTCTTCGGACCGCGCTACCTCCTTGAGCCTGGCCAGCGACTCGTTCATCTTGCGGTCCGCTGCGGTGGCGTCGGCGACCAGGGCCTTGATGCGTTGCGGATCATCAGTGAGCAGGATGTCGCGGATGTCGAGCGCGATCTTGTTGACCTGGATCTGTACCGTGTTGGCCATCACCGTCTTGGGGTAGCGGTCCTTGACGATCAGGCCGATCCCGTCGGCCAGTCGCCCCAGTTGAAGATTGCCCAGTACCGCAATGGCCAGCAACAGCACCATGACGGCACCGAAACCCAGCGCCAGTCGCGCCCCTATTTTCATGTCTGCAATACGCATGCTGCTTTTCCCTTTGCCCATGTCAGCGCGCCGCTTCGGCCAACTGGTACGCGAGATGATTGTGCCGCTCCAGCACCGCCCCCAGGTCAATGGTGGTGAGCTGTCCCTCGCGCACGATCACGCGGCCGTTGATGATGCTGGTGTTCACGTTGGCCGGGGTGCAGAAAACGAGTGCGGCCACCGGATCATGCAGTGCGCCGGCAAAGGCGATCTGGCGCGTGTCGAACATCACGACGTCGGCCGACATGCCGGGCTTGAGCGCGCCGATGTCGTCGCGATTCAATACCTTGGCACCGCCCAGGGTGGCCACTTCCAGCGCCTGGCGCGCGGTCATGGCGTCGGGGCCGAAGCCGACCCGCTGCAGCAGCATGGCCTGGCGGACTTCGCCCAGCATGTGGGCGCTGTCATTGGAGGCACTCCCATCCACGCCCAGGCCGACCGGTACGCCCGCGTCCAGCATCTTGCGGATGGGCGCAATGCCGGAAGCCAGCCGCATGTTGGAACAGGGACAGTGCGCCACGCCCGTTCCCGTGCGGGCAAACAGGTCGATGCCATGCTCGTCCAGCTGCACGCAGTGGGCGTGCCAGACGTCGTGGCCGACCCAGCCGCAGTCTTCGGCATATTCCGCCGGCGTCATGTTGAATTTCTCGCGGCTGTAGGCGATGTCGTTGACGTTCTCGGCCAGGTGCGTGTGCAGCGATACGCCATAGTGACGCGCCAGGTCGGCGGCCTCGCGCATCAGGTCACGCGAGACCGAGAAAGGAGAGCAGGGCGCGACCACGATGCGCTGCATGGCGTGGCGCTGGCTGTCGTGATACGTCTCGATGAGGCGTTGCGTGTCCTTCAGGATGGCAGGCTCTTCTTCCACCACGCGGTCCGGGGGCAATCCACCCTTGGACTGGCCCACGCTCATGGCACCCCGCGCTCCGTGGAATCGCATGCCGATCTGGGCAGCGGCCTCCAGGCTGTCGTCCAGGCGGGTCTGGTTGGGGTAGATGTACAGGTGGTCGCTGCTGGTGGTACAGCCCGACAGGATCAACTCGGCCATGGCCGTCAACGTCGATACCCGGATCATCTCCGGCGTCAGGCCCGCCCAGATCGGATACAGATTGGTCAGCCAGTTGAACAGCTCGCCATTCTGCGCGCTGGGGATGGCGCGCGTGAGGCTCTGGTACATGTGGTGGTGCGTGTTGATCAGGCCCGGGATGACCACGTGATGGCTGGCATCAATGACCTCGTCCGCCTCTTGCGGCAGATCTTCCGTCTTGCCGACCTGCTCGATGACCTTGCCCCGGATGTAAAGCGCACCATCGGCGATCTCTTCACGGCCCTCGTTCATCGTGACCAGGACGCGCGCGTTCCTGATCAACAGCGTCTTGCCTGTTGCTTGCTCTTGCATGATGTTGGACTCCTTCTTGGCTTCCTTGTTGATGTGTTTGACTTGCGGGTCGGCGCAGGTGACAGGGGGGAGTCCCTTTCTTGCCCTATTAACGACTGCGACGGGTGGGGTTGTTGGGAGGGTTTAGGTCCGTTTAATGCTGGTTTTGTGTTGCGTTAAGGTTTGCTTAATGCTGGTGTTTCGCTGTTTTTGCTGGTTTTGTGTTTTGTGTTTTGGGTAGTCTGCACGGATTGCTTTCCTGCGCTCTAGCTTAATTCTTTTCCCTCTCCGGGCGGAACGGAGCGCCGGGAGCGGCCCGGCAGCCGCTCACTTTTCTTGTCTCGCCAAGAAAAGTAAGCAAAAGAAGGCGACCCCAAAGAGCCAGCCCTCCTGCGGAGGGTCCCCGCCGCAGCGAAGCGAAAAGTGGGAAGGATAGAGTCGCTTCGCTCCCACTATCCTTCTGATCCACTTTTCGCTCCGCTGCGGCGGCTGGCTCTATGGGGCCAACACCAACTCGGGCTCGCCTGCGGCATCGCCCTTGTCTTGCTCGCCTGCGGCATCGCCCTTGTCTTGCTCGCCTGCGGCTTCGGTCGTACTCGCCTGCGGCTTCGTCCGGACCGGTGCTGCAAATTCCCGTTCGGACTGAGTAGCGGCACAGCCGCGTATCGAAGACGCGCAGAACGCTAAATCATATAAATCATTAACGCTTCGCCTTAAAACTGCGCAGGAAATCCAGCAAAATCTGCCCCGATACCTCCGCATCATCCGCCGTCATCGTCTCCAGCGGATTGTGGCTGATGCCTCCATTGCCACATCGCGTAAACAACATGCAGACATCCGTCAGCTTGGCTATCGCCATCGCATCATGCCCAGCCCCCGACGCCAGCTCAAACGGCGTCACGCCGGCACGCTCCGTCGCGGCACGCAACTGATCCATCAGCCACGGCGCACACGGCGCAGCCGCTGCGCTCAAGGTCTCCTCCAGCTTGAAATCAATGCTGCGCCGGCCACAGATCTCCTCGATCTTGCTCAGGATGTCCTTCACCGCCGCCATACGCACCTCATCCACCGCCGCACGTATGTCCAGCGACAACTGGCACGCACCCGGAATCACGTTCGTCGACCCGCGCGGTACCTGCAATTGCCCCACCGTGCCCACCAGCGCCGCATGCTGGTCCTGCGAACAACGCTGCTCCACATAAAGGATGATCTCGGCCGCCGCCGCCGCCGCATCCTTGCGCATGTCCATCGGCGTGGTGCCGGCATGGCTGGCCACTCCCTTCAACTCCACCAGATAGCGCGAACTGCCCGCAATCGAAGTGACAATGCCCACCGGCAAATCACGATTGAGCAATACCGGTCCCTGCTCGATGTGTACCTCCACATAGCCCAGGATGTCGGCCGGATCACGCGCAATCTGCGGGATGGCCGCCACATCATGGCCCGCCTGGGTGATCACCTCGCGCATGCTGATGCCATCCTTGTCCTGCAGGTCCAGCAGCTTCATGTCGAAATGGCCGGTCACCGCATTGCTGCCCAGGAAGGTGCTCTTGAAACGCACTCCTTCTTCTTCCGAAAATCCAATCACCTCGAAATGGAAAGGCAAAGTCTCGCCACGTTCATGCAAATGCTTCACCACCGCAATGGGCAGCAAGATGCCCTCGCGCCCATCGTACTTGCCGCCATTGCGCACCGTGTCGTAGTGCGAACCGGTGAGCAAGGTCCTGGCCTGCGGATCCGTGGAAAGATAACGCCCCACCACGTTGCCCACCGCATCGATATGCACATGCATGCCCGCCTCGCGCATCCACTGCGCAATCTGCTGGGCAGTACGCTGGTGCGTCTCGGTGAGATATGTACAGGTGAGCGCGCCTTCGTCTTCCGATAGGGCACCAATTTCTTCTGCCCACTGCATTACCGTCGCCCCCATCGCCGGACGATAGCCCAGCAGGTCATTGATGCGCATCTCGGCAATGCGGCCGATCTGGCGCAACGCTTCACGCAATTCATCTTCCGGCTGGTTGCGCAGGCGGCGCGCAAACGTGGCGATGATCTGCTGGCGCGTCAGGCCCGCACCAGTAGGACCCTTCACCGCCAGGATGAAGGGAAAACCGAACTTCGCGTTGTAGTCGGCATTGAGCTGTTGCAGCCGGGCAAATTCTTCCGGGCTGCACAGGTTCAATCCAGCCTTGGCCTGCTCACCCGTGGACTCGGCTGTCAGCTCGCCGGCAATCGCGGCGCGGCCAGCCAGTTCGGGGTGGGCGCGGATCAGGCCCAGTTGCTCGGCGCGGCTGGCGTCGGTCACGACCTTGTGCAAGGCCAGCTTGAAGGCGGTGAGATTGCGGAAGGGACGCTGCAGCGCCGCCCGCTCGGGAATCCAGGGAGAGTGCTCGTAAATGCCGTGCAGGGCGGCGATGAAGGCCGAAGTCTCGGCTGCGTTCAGGTGTTCCAGTGTCGTCGTCATGTGCTGGCCGGTCGGCTCGCCGCCGGCTCCCTCGCTGTGTTCATGGGTGATGCCGCAAAGCCGACGCCGACATCCCTCATGAAAATCAGGATTGTCGGCACCGATTGTTGTCTGCGGCTGTCGTCTCACGGTCTGCGCCAAAGCCCGCCCGGTGCGGACTGCAGCGCAGATGAGACTTTAAAACATCTTGGCCCGGATGGCATCAACGGTTTCATCTGGGCCCTATGCGCAGCGGCATATCTCACCGCACCCGCTTCAGTGATCCGAACTCTGCGCCGCCGCCACCGCATAGCGGGCCACGTCCTCTTCACTGCCCCGGCCATTGAAGAACAGGTTCAACCCGACCGCCATGGCCGAGGCCAGCAGGATGCCGCTGTGGAAGATGGTGCCCAGCAGATGCGGCATCTTGTCGAAGAAGGTCGGCGCAACGATGGGGATCATGCCCACGCCAATGCTGATGGCGACGATGAAGAGATTGTTGCGGTTGCCGTGGAAATCGACCTTGGACAGGATCTTGATGCCGGTCGCCGCCACCATCCCGAACATCACGATGCCGGCACCGCCCAGCACGAATTGCGGAATCGACGCGGCCACGTGCGCCATCTTGGGGAACAGGCCAAACGCAATCAGGATCACCCCGGCCGCCACACAGACGAAACGGCTGCGAATGCCGGTCACGCCCACCAGCCCGACGTTCTGCGAGAAGGAGGTGTAAGGGAAGGTGTTGAAGAGACCGCCGATCACCGTGCCCAGGCCATCCACGCGCAAGCCGCTGGCCAGCGTGCGGTCGTCGATGCGGCGGCCGACGATGTCGCCCAGGGCCATGAACATGCCGGTCGATTCGATCATCGTCACGATCATCACCAGGCACATGCTGATGATGGAGGCAATGTCGAATTGCGGCAGCCCATAGTGAAAGGGCTGGATGAAGGCGAACCAGTCCGCCGCATCCAGCCCGTCAAAGCTGATCTTGCCCAAGGCAAAGGCAATCACGAAACCGACCACCATGCCCATCAACACCGATATGTTGGAGATGAACCCCCGCGTGTACTTGGTGATGAGCAGGATCGAGACCAGCACCACCGCCGCAATCGAAAGCGACAGCGGCGAGCCGTAGTCGGGATTGGGCACCTTCACGAACACCCCGTCGACCAGCTTGCCGATCACCGGCTGTCCACCTGCGGCCCAGTTGATGCCCACGCCCATGAGCGAGACGCCGATCACCGTGATGACGGTGCCGGTGACCACCGGCGGAAAGTAACGCATGAGCTTGCTCATGTAGGGCGAGGCGAGGATGCAGAATACGCCCGAAGCAATCACCGCCCCGTAGATATGCAGGATGTTCAGCTGCGGATTGTTGGCCATGGCCACCATCGGCCCCACGGCGGCAAAGGTCACGCCCATCATGACAGGCATGCGGATGCCGAATTTCCAGAGGCCGGCGCTCTGGATGATGGTCACCAGCCCGCAGCAGAACAGGTCGGCACTGATGAGGTAGGCGATCTCGGACTTGGGCAGGTTGAGCGCACCACCGATGATGAGCGGCACGGCAATCGCGCCGGCATACATCACCAGCACGTGCTGCATGCCGAGGGCAAAGAGCTTGAATACGGGTAGGCGTTCATCCACCGGATGGCGAGTGGCTTGCATGGGATTGTCTCCTGGTATTTTTTATCGATGGAACCTGGCATGTGACCGCGCCACCGTGATCGTTCTGAGAGGGTGGCGTGCCTTGCCGCTTGAAGGTGGTTCCGGCCCAGTACCGTGCTCCGCGTCTTGGTGGGGCTTGTGTGCGGATGCCGGTCTGATGCTGGCGATACTAATGCAATCCGGGGAGTGCGATATATAAGCCCCGGCATACCGGCTGGCGCGCCGCCGATATATGCCGGAATGCCCGTTTTCTTTGCCGGAGCGGCCCGGCACCGCTTCAGGCGCGGCCCTGCGCCATCATCTTGGCCGCCGCACTGACCTGGGCGCGCAGCCATTTGTGCTCGGTGGCCTGGTGCACCCGCTCGTGCCACAGCTGGTAAAAACGCAGCGGCGGGAACTTGATGGGTACCGTATAGCTTTTCAGGCCCAGGAGTTTTTCGTAGAAGCTGGCGAACTGCTGGCCGGCCGTCAGCACCAGGTCGGTCTGCGCCACCATGTAGGGCAGCATGCGGAAGTGCGCCGATTCCACCACCACATTGCGATGCAGGTTCTGCTTTTCGAGGAAGGTATCGATGGTGCCGTGATAGCCGGGCAGGATCTGCGAGGGCGCGGCGTGCGGCAGCGAAAGATAGTCCTCGATGCTCATGGCATCGCGCGCGGTGCGCTTGGCGTAGGCGCAGTCAGCGCGCATCAGGCAGACGATGGGATCGTCAAACAGCTTTGACAGGTGCAAATGCGCAGGCGGCTCGTCCCAGTTGGCAATCACCAGGTCCAGTTCCCCGTCCGAGAGCAGGCGGACGTAATCGGTATCCGGACCCAGCGCATGGATGACGATGCGGCTGCGCGGCGACTCGCGCCGCAGGCGGGCGATCACTTCGGTGAAGAAGGGCGTGTTCATGTAGTCGGGCGCGGCGATGTGGAAGGTGCGCTCTTCCTCCTGCGGTACGAAAGCAGTCTTGGGCACGAACAGGCGCTCGGTTTCGTCGAGGATGCGCTTGGCGGGTTTCAAGAGGCTCTCGCCATGCTGGGTCGGCACCATGCCGCGCGCGCCGCGCACCAGCAGCGGGTCGCCGGTCAGTTCGCGCAGCTTGCGCAGCGAGGCCGAAATCGAGGGTTGCGGCTGGTTCAGTTTCAGGGCGACCCGCGATACGTTCTTCTCGCAGAGCAGGAGATAGAGGATGCGGATGAGGTGGATGTCGAGATGGTCAGGCAGCCTGGACATGGGAATGTCTCCGGGGTCTTGTGGTGCGGGGCAGGTGACGGTTTTTCGTTCACTCTGGGGCGGCTGCATCAGGGCAGGCGCATTATCGTTGTCGTGTGCCGGGCCGGCTCGGGCGGCGGCCTGGCGTGATGCGAGCGCAAGCGTCCCACATCCAGGGGGCATTTTTGTATATCGTCATTCGTATGTCAAATATACGTTGATGACCATGTTTTGCGTAGTCCCGGCGTTTATCGTTCGTGCAACCGTCCCGCACCAGCAGGGCGGCCATAAAACAGATGGCACAAGCCATCGGGTCGTAGCGGCAGCACGACGGGAGACCAGCCACGGCACCAGCACGGTGCCTGCGCTTCCCGGCGCGCGGGAAGCCTTCACTCCACTCATCCAGTTGCAGCCTTGGTACACGCAGGGCGGGGGGAAGATTTCCATGGCGGCCCATTCCTGAGGCAATGCCTCGCCTGTCCGGAGTAGGTCGCGGTGGCGGACAGCAATCCTGCGTGGGG
Organism: Herbaspirillum huttiense; assembly: GCF_004367745.1. Lineage (GTDB taxonomy): Bacteria > Pseudomonadota > Gammaproteobacteria > Burkholderiales > Burkholderiaceae_D > Herbaspirillum > Herbaspirillum huttiense. The sequence goes on along the minus strand of NZ_CP037993.1, from coordinate 3,721,011 downwards.
AAGACATGGAAGCACTCCTGGTTTCATATGGCATCGACTGGGCCAACCTGCTGGTCCGCTGGCTGCACCTGATCACGGGCATCGCCTGGATCGGTGCCTCGTTCTATTTCGTCTGGCTCGACAACTCCATCCGCCCGCCCAAACCAGGCAGCGACCTGGAGAAGAAGGGCGTCTCCGGCGAGCTGTGGGCCGTGCACGGCGGCGGTTTCTACAATCCGCAAAAGTATCTGGTCGCGCCGGCCGAGCTGCCGGAAGAACTCCACTGGTTCAAGTGGGAAGCCTATGCCACCTGGATCACCGGTGTGGCCATGCTCTTCATCGTGTATTACTTCAATGCCTCGGCCATGATGGTCGACAAGTCGGTGGCCAACCTCACCGGGCCGGAAGCCGTCGGTGTGGGCATCGCTACCCTGGTGCTGGGCTGGATCGTCTACGACCTGCTGTGCAAGTCGCCGCTGGGCAAGCGCGAAGGGCTGCTGGGGCTGGTGATGTTCGTCTTCATCGTGGCGGTGGCCTATCTGCTCACACACCTGCTGTCGGGCCGCGCGGCGTATATCCACGTGGGCGCGATGATCGGCACCATCATGGTGGGCAACGTGCTCATGGTCATCATCCCCGGCCAGCGCAAGCTGGTGGAGGCGATGAAGGCCGGCCGTTCACCCGACCCCATCCACGGCCGCAAGGGCAAGCAGCGCAGCGTGCACAACAACTACTTCACGCTGCCCATTCTCTTCATCATGATCAGCAACCACTATGCGATGACCTACACGCATGCCCATAGCTGGCTGGTGCTGGCGGCGATCATGGCGGCCGGTGTGCTGATTCGTCACTTCTTCAATTTGCGGCACAAGGGCAAGGTGTCGGTGGGCTATCCCATCGCCGGTGTGGCCTTGCTGCTGGCGGTGGCCGTGGCGATTGCGCCGCGTCCGGTCGCACCTGCTGCATCGACTGCACCTGCTGCCTCCGCAGGTGAAGGCGCAGCGCCCGTGGCGGCTGCCGCACCGGACTTTGCCCGCATCCAGGCCATCGTCACCCAGCGTTGCGCCAGCTGCCATTCGGACAAGCCGACCCAGGCCGGCTTCGCCACCGCACCAGCCGGGATGATGCTGCAAACGCCCGAGCTGATCCATCAGCACGCGGCCAAGATCTTCCAGCGCGCCGTCCAGACCAAGGACATGCCGCTGGCCAACATGACCCAGATGACCGATGCGGAACGCGCCGAGCTGGCCGCATGGTTCCAGGCTGGGGCCAAGTAATCGCACCCGATTCCATCAGAGAGCACTCATGCAAACCATTACCATCGACGGATTCAACCTCACCGCCGCGCAAGTCGTCAGCGTGGCCCGCGCGCCTCACCTGAAAGTGGCGCTGGCCGATTCTTCGCGTGCCGCCCTCAAACAAAGCCGCGACTACATCGAATCGACCTGGATGCACGATGAAGCGCCCATGATGTACAGCTTCAACACCGGCGTGGGCCTGCTCAAGGACACGCGCATCAAGGTCGAGCATATCGAGCTGTTCCAGACCCAGCTGATCCGCGCGCACAGTGCGGGCATCGGCGAGCCGTTTTCGGAAGAAGTCAGCCGCGCCACCATGCTGCTGCGGGCCAATGCATTCGCATCGAATTATTCCGCGCCACGCGTGGAAGTGGTGGATCGCCTGCTGGCTTTCATCAATGCGGGTATCCACCCGATCATGCCGCAGAAGGGATCGGTGGGTGCTTCCGGCGATCTGGCGCCGCTGGCTTATCTGGCGGCGGCCATTGCCGGGTTTGATGAAGCGGAAGTGATGTATCAAGGCCAGCGCATGCGCGCCACGCAGGCCATCGAGCAGGCCGGCATTGGTCCGGTCAAATTTGATCTCAAGGCCAAGGATGCCTCGGCCCTCATCAATGGCTGTACTGCCTCGCTGGCGGTCGCCATCCTCGCCGCACACGATGCGCGCCATCTGCTGTCCGATGCCTGCCTGTCACTGGGGCTGACGCTGGAAGCGATGCGCGCCGAAATGTCGGCTTTCGATCCACGTATCCAGCAGGCGCGTCCGCATGCGGGGCAGATCAAGACGGCTGAAGTCATCCGCAACTTGTTGAAGGGGTCCACGCGTACTACGCATGAAGCGCGTGCAATACAATTGCCCGATGAATTGCGCCGTACCGATATTCCCTACACCGCGCGCATTCAGGATGTGTATTCGCTGCGCTGCGCGCCGCAAGTGTATGGTCCGGTATTCGATGCACTCGACTACATCGATACCATCATCGAGAAAGAGACCAACTCCGCCACCGACAATCCGCTGATCTTCAACAAGGAAGACGGCGAAGGTTTCGAAATCATTTCCGGCGGCAACTTCCACGGCCAGTATCTGGCACAGGCGATGGACTTGCTGGCCATGGCGATTACCGATCTGGGCAGCATCTGCGAACGCCGTATCGCGCGCCTGATCGATCCGACCTTGTCGTGGGGATTGCCACGCAACCTGATGAGCGGCGTGCGCGGCGTCAACACGGGCTATCCGGTGGTGCAGTGTTCCATGAGTTCGCTGGTGATGGAAAACCGCACCCTGTGCATGCCCGGCAGCGTCGACAGCATCCCTTCCAAGGGCAACAGCGAGGACCACATTTCCAACTCGACCTGGTGCGCCCGCAAGGCGATGACGGTGGTGCAGAACACGCAATACATCGTCGGCGTGGAAATGTTGCTGGCGGCGCAGGCGCTGACCATGACCGAGGAATTGCTCAAGGACTTCAAGCTGGGACAGGGTACGCAAGTGGCCTATGACGAGATCCGCCGCCAGATTCCGGCTTGCCTGGATGGCGATCGCTGGTTCCACGACGACGTGCGCGCTGCGCATGACTTCGTGGTCAGCGGGTCGGTGAGGGAGGCAGTGATCGGTGCAATCGGGCGTTTCGTCTGATCCCGCACTGGCTTGCATGAAAAAGGCCGTCCGGTGCAATGCCGGACGGCCTTCGTCTTTGGCGTATCGGGATACGCTAAATTTAAAAACGATATAAAACAAATAAACAATTTGGCGTAGTCAGACCTCCGCCCATTGCCGCAGCAGGTTGTGATAATGCCCGGTCAGTCCCACCAATTCTTCGGTATCGCCCAGTTTTTGCCGCAGGCTGACGATGTTGCGGTCCAGTTCGAAGAGCATGCCGCGCTTCCAGTCGTCGCGGATCATGCTCTGGGTCCAGAAGAAGGAGCACACGCGCGCCCCGCGCGTGACCGGCTCCACCCGGTGCAGGCTGGTGGAGGGATAGACGATCATGTCCCCCGCCGGCAGTTTCACTTCATGGGTGCCATAGGTATCGACCACGACCAGTTCGCCGCCATCGTATTCGTCCGGCTCCGACAGGAACACCGTGGTCGAGACATCGGTACGGATGCTGCCGGCCGCATTGGGCAGCATGCGCACCGAGCCATCCACGTGCAGGCCGTAGTGTTCGCCGCCTTCATAGCTGTTGAACAGCGGCGGCATGGTCTTCTTGGGCAGCGCAGCGGCAAAGAAGAGGGGATTCCTGCGCAGTGCTTCCAGGATGATCTCGCCGAGCTGGAATCCCAGCGGCGAATGTTCCGGCAACTGCCGGTTGCGCTTCACGCGCGCCCCCTGTTCGCCCACCGTCTCGCGGCCGTCCACCCAGTCGGCGCGCTGCAGTTTGGAGCGGATGTGGCTGACCTGTTGCGGGGTCAGGAGCTGGGGGATGTGCAGCATCATGATGGAATTCTCCTGTAGCGAATGAAAAAACCCCTCCGCACGGGAGGGGCCGTCAAGTCGCCGATCGCTGGCTCACCGGAGGGGTCACGAACTCTTGCGAGTCAGAGCACAACGCCCGGTGAGGGCTTCAATGCCAGGGGCAGGATCAGAACTTGAAGTTGGCGGTCAGCGCCACCGAACGCGGCGTGCCTGGGGTGTAACGATAGCCGCTCTTGTTGATTGCCGCTACGTAGTCCTTATCGAAAATATTGTAGATATTGAGCTGTAGATCAACGTTCTTGTTCACGATATAACCAACCATGCCATCGAAGACCCAATAGCTGTTGGCGTACTTGGGCGTACCGACCGCACCATCGGTGCCGCGCAGCAGCGAACTGACGTAACGTGCACCACCGCCGACGGTGAAGCCCTGCGGCAGGCGATAGGTGGCCCACGAAGTGAAGGCCTGCTTCGGCGTATAGGCAAGATTGTTCTCGCCGGAGGCCGTGGTGATGGCACCGTTGTTCACTTTGGTGTCCATCCAGGTGTAGCCCGCTGCCAGCGACAGGTTGCTGGTCACGTCACCGGTCACGCCCAGTTCGATACCCTGCACGGTCTTCTTGCCGGTCTGGAAGTACTGCAGCGAGGTCGGATCCTGCTCGACTTCATTGGTCACTTCGGTGTGGAACAGAGCAGCGGTGACGGCCAGTTTCTTGTTGAGCAGATCCCACTTGGTCCCCAACTCGGAAGTCTTGGTCTTCTGCGGGGTGTAGTTGGTGTTGGACGCGCTGTTGGCCGAAGCCGACAGGGCGAAGTTGCTGCCGCCCGGGGGCTGCTGCGAGGTCGCGTACAGGGCGTAGATGCTGCTGTAGTCGGTCGGTTTGAAGATCGCGGCCAGCTTCCAGTTGAACAGGTTGCCCGAGGTCGACAGGTCGGTGATGGTGCCGGCCGCGTTGGAGTAGTACGTGGTGCGGTAATGGTCCTCGCGGATGCCGGCATTGATCGACCATTGTTCGTTGAACTTGACGGTGTCGAACAGGTAGGCCGAGACGGTATCGGTCTTGCCATCGTTGTAGCCCGTGGCGCGGATCGAATAGGTACCGGAGCCGAAGTTGGGATCCGGGTTGTACAAGTTGGCCGCCGGCAGCGTGCCGGTGGCGGTGAAGGACGTGGCGTGCTGCTTTTCCTGAGTGAACTCGATGCCACCCACCACCGTGTGCTGCAGGCTGCCGCTCTTCAGGTTGGCCGTCACGTTGGTCTGGTTGGTGATGATCTCGTTGGACTGGTCCTTGCGGGTGGGCAGGTTGCGCGCCAGGGTCCAGCCCGCCAGGTTGGTCGCCGACGGCGTCACCAGGCCGGCGGCGCGGGTGCTGCTGGCGGCCGAGGCCATGAAGGACGTCAGGAAGTAATCCTGGCTGGTCTTGGCGTAGCGGGTGGTGTTCTGCAGCTTCACGTCCTGCGAGAAGTCATGCTCCACGCGGGCGGTGAACATGTCGGCCGTGACCTTGTCGTAATCGTTCACATTGCCGTAAAAATTCTTCGAGGACACGCGCGGTGCGCCCGAGATGTAGGGGCGTGCCGGATCCGGCGAGGTGTAGCCGGGCAGGCCAATGGTGGGTACGCCGCCATCGGGCACGTTGTCCTGGTCGATGTGCAGATAGTTCAGGAATACGCGGGTCGGGCTGTTCAGGCCAAAGGCCAGCGAGGGCGCCACGCCCCAGCGGTCGTTCTTGACTTCATGGCGGCCGGGGACGCCGCTGTCCTGCTTCATCACGTTCAGGCGCAGGGCGATGCCGCGCTCTTCATCGATCACCTTGTTCCAGTCGGCGGTGGCGCGCTTCTGGTTCCAGCTGCCATAGGTGGCCGAGGAATTGAAGAAGTTGCTCATCTCGGCCTGCTTGGTGACCATGTTGATCGAACCGGTCGGCGAACCGCGTCCGTTGTCGGTGCCCGCCGGGCCCTTCAGGACTTCCACTTGCTGGATGTTGAACATGTCGCGCGAGATCGAACCGAGGTCGCGCACGTTGTCCACGAAGATCGCACTGGAGCTGTCGAAGCCGCGCATGTAGATGGCGTCGCCGGTATTGGTGGAACCGTTTTCACCGAGATAGAAAGTCCCGACGCCCGGGCTGTTGCGCAGGGCTTCGGTCAGCGTGGTGGCACCCTGCTGGTCGATCAGCTGCTTCTTGATCACGGTCAGGGTCTGCGGGGTGTCGACCAGCGGCTGGCTGTACTTGGCCGAGGAGGCCTTGTCGGCCTTGTAGTCCGATTCCTGGGTGGCGGTCACTTCGACCTTGGGCAGGGCGGTGCTGGTCTGGGCATGCACGCCCACGGCCGGCAGCAGCAGGGCGCCGGCAACGGCGGCGGACAGTCGGGTCGAAGCAAAGGCAGGCTGCGCGTGCTTGCGGCTCTTGATGTAACTCATGGCAGGGTTCCGAGAGAAAATGTTGAGAGTTCTCTTGGCTGGCTATGAGTCGAACGGGCAATCGCATGGTCTGGTGAGACCTGGCAGGCTCCGCCGGAATGGCTGGCGAGATTGTAGTTTTTTGTATCTCGTTGAGATCGCAATGTTTCGACTTGCTACGAGATTTTTACAATTATAGCCACGGTTCCAAATAAAAGTGATTCTTATTCTAAAAATTTCTGTTCCCTGATCGTCTGCTCTTGGTCTTCCATTCAGAACATCCCGCGCAAAGCCGCACCGCATCCGGGAAGGCGGAAGGGGAAAGTCGAAACTGCATTTGTTGCATAAAAAATACGAAGCCTCACGGCAGTGCGCTGCCGTGAGGATGGCGTGGGAGAGTTCAGCGGTGGCGGCAGAACGCCGCCACCGCCGGGCAGGAGATCAGAAGCGGAAGTTGCCGGTCAGCGAGAAGGCACGCGCGCCGCCCGGGGTGTAGCGGTATCCGCTCTTGTTGATCGCGGCGGCGTACTGCTTGTTGAACAGGTTGGTCACGTTGAACTGCAGTTCCACCGTCTTGTTGATGGCATAGCTGGCCATGGCATCGACCAGCCAGTAGGCATCGGTCCGGGTGGGCGTGCCCAGCGCATTGCTGTCGGTGCCGCGCAGCAGGCCGTCGGTATAGCGCAGGCCGCCGCCCAGCGCCAGGCCCGGTGCCGCGCGCCAGGTCGCCCAGGAGGTAAAGGACTGGCGCGGGGCGTAGGCCAGGTAGTTCTCGCCGTTGGCGGTGACGACGCGTCCCTTGTTGACGCGGCTGTTCATGCGGCTGTAGCCGGCGGTGAGCGAAATGTCCCGGGTGAGCTCGCCGGTGACGCCCAGTTCCACCCCTTCGGTACGTTTCTCCCCGATCTGGAACCAGGTGTCGGCCAGCGTTCCCGGCTCGATCTCATTGTGCACGTCGGTGCGATAGAGCGCGCCGGTGACGGCCAGGCGGCGGCCGAGCAGGTCCCACTTGGTGCCGATTTCGGCGGTACGGGTCTTTTGTGGCGCGTAGTCGGGGTGGGAGGGATTCCTGCGGCTGGCACTGAGGGAGAGATTGTTGCCGCCCGGCGGCTGCTGCGAACTCGCCAGCAGGGCGTAGACGCTGCTGTAGCTGGTGGGCTTGAAGACGGCCGCCAGCTTCCAGCTCTGCAGGTTGCCCGAGGTTTTCAGTGCAGTGGCGGTGCCGGAGGCGATGCCGTCGAAGGAGGTGCGGTAATGGTCCTCGCGCAAGCCCAGGTTCAGTGACCAGCGCTCGTCGAACTTGAGCGTGTCCAGCACGTACAGCGCGGCGGTATCGATCTGGCCCTCGTTGCGGCCGGTGGCCTGGATGCTGACTTCCGATTCGTCGAAGCGGGGATTCGGCTGGTACAGGTTGGCCGGGGGACGGAAGCCGTCCACCGTGAAGGCCAGCGCATGCTGGCGTTCACGCGTCAGTTCCAGGCCCCCAACCAGGGTGTGCCGGATCGCGCCGGTATTGAACTGCGCCGTGGCATGGGTCTGGTTGCTGAGGATCTCGTTGGCCTGGTCGCGCCGCGTGACGATGTTGCGCGCCAGTAGCCAGGTGCTGCGGTCAGTGGCCGAGGGCGTGCGGATGCCGGACTTGTACTTGCCCCGGTCGCTGCCGGTGGCAATGAAGGAGGCCAGGCGGTAATCCTGGTCGGTGCGAGCGTAGCGGGTGCTGTTTTCCAGCTTCAGGGTGGGCGAGAAGTCGTGCTGCACCCGCAGGGTGTACATGTCGGCGTTGACCCGGTCATAGTCGTCCACGTGGCCATAGTAGTTGCTCGGATTCACCTTGGGCGCGTCGCCAATGAAGGGACGCGCCGGATCCGGCGAGCGATAGCCTGGCAGGCCGAGGGTGACCACGCCGCCATCGGGGACGTTGTCCTGCTGCATGTGCACGTAGTTGAAGAGGATGCGGGTGGGGCCGTTCAGGCCCCAGGCCAGCGAGGGCGCGAAGCCGTCGCGGCTGCTGTGCACCTGGTGGCGGCCGGGTACGCCGCTGTGCTGTTTCATCAGGTTCAGGCGCAGCGCCAGGCCCTGATCGGGGTTCAGTACCTTGTTCCAGTCGACGGTGGCGCGCTTCTGGTTCCAGCTGCCATAGGTGCCGCTGGCGCTGACCGCATCGGCCAGTTCGGGCTGTTTGGTGACCAGGTTGACGGAGCCGGTCGGAGAACCCCGGCCGTTGTCGGTGCCCGCGGCTCCCTTCAGGACCTCCACCTGCTGCAGGTTGAAGACGTCGCGCGAGATCGCGCCAAGGTCGCGCACGTTGTCCACGAAGATGGCGCTGGAGATGTCGAAGCCGCGCATGTAGATGGTGTCGCCGGTACTGGTGCTGCCGTTCTCGCCGAGGAAGAAGGTGCCCACGCCGGGCGTATTGCGCAGCACCTCCGTGAGCGTGGTGGCCCCCTGCTGTTCCATCAGCGGACGCTTGAAGACCTGCAGCGTCTGCGGCGTATCCACCAGCGGCTGCGTGTACTTGGGGGAGGCCGATTGCTCGGCCTTGTAGGGCGATTCCTTGGCGGCATCGACCTGTACCGAAGGCAGTTTGCCGCCAGCGGACTGGGCCTGGGCGGTGACTGCCGGCAGCAGCAGGACGCCCGCCAGCGCCGCCGACAGGCAGCAGCTGGATGCAGCAGGAGAGGGCGGGGAAGAGGGGTGCTTTTTGCTCTTGATGAAGCTCATGTCAGGTTCCGAGAGTAAGGGTGGCGAAATCTCTGGGCTGGCGATGAGCGGTGTCCGGGACGATATGAAGCTTTGTGAAAAAAGCGGGATGCGCGTCCGGGCGGGGGCTGGCGGTCAGATATCAGGGGGAATCCGGCCGGCGATGGCGACGTGCCGGGAGCGGATCCGGCTGAGTATAGGAAGCGGGGAGGAAAAAAGAACTCCTGCAAATTTCGATTTTTTGCAGGAGTTTTTGAAGATTGAAATTTGTATCGGAAGCTCGATTTTTTTCAATCAGGAGCGGCCAACTCCTTGGCGCAACGGGCGGCTTGCCGCTGCCTGAGGCGATCAGAAGTGATATTCGGCGCGCACCATCGGTGTCTTGGCCAGCGAGCCCGGCACGTTGCTCGGGTTGCCGAACTTGTTGCGCCAGTACTGATATTCCAGACCCAGGCGCAAGGTGTTCTTGCCCAGTCCCATGGCCGTGCCGAGGTCGTACATGAGCTGTCCGTCGAAATTCAGTTCGGGCGCAGTCGACCCGCCGAACTCGTTTCTGCCCTTGGCGGCGATGTAGTTCAGGTAGCCCTCGAAGGCCCATCCGCTGCCGCCCAGCGGGATCCCCCAGGCCAGGTTCAGCATCGGATGCGTGTCATAGGTGTAGCGGCTGCTGATGCCCTTGGGCTGGTTGCTTTCGAACAGGGCCAGCACGCTCACGTTGAGAAAACCCGGCACATCCATCATCAGGGTCGGGCCGACCACCCACATGCGTTTCTTCGAGGCATAGCTGTTGTCGTTCTTGGTGTTCCAGTCGAAGCCCAGCGTCAGGCCGACGCCGCGCGCCGGTCCGAAGGACAGGTCACGGCCGCTGATCTTGCCGATGTCCAGCGTATGGCGATAGGTGACATAGGCTTCCTGGGCATTGTCATCCTTGCTGTCCGACATCAGCAGGTCGACGTTGAGGAAGTTGGTGCCGTACTTGTAGCCGCTGGCATGCTGGAAGTTGACGATGTTCTTGCTGATGTCCTGCGTATTGAAGGGCTCGGCAAACTTCGTGCCGTAACGGTAGCCGATCGAGTTGTCGGCCCAGTCGGCCGCCATGGCGCTGCCGCCGGCCATGAGCAGGACGCCCGCGAGCGTGCCGTGCAGGCGCAGGGATGGAATGGGCATGGTGTCTCCTCCAGTGATGGATGTTGTTTGATATAAATGATTTAAATGATTTAAATGATTTAAATGATTGCCGCGCCGGGCCCGTGCTGGTATCTGCGGTCCGGATGTCGGCTCCGGTTTGGCAGGGGGCTGCGCGGTAAGGCATTATGTCCGCTGCATCGATGGCCGGTATAAGCGCACTCGTATAGGGTTCGGCGGGCGGCGGTATATCATCGGCGCTCACGATCACTCATCCTCACTCATCCATTACACAGCGAAAGGACAGCAACATGGGCAAACTGAGCACGCACGTGCTGGATATCACCAAGGGCAAGCCCGGCGCGGGCGTCAAGCTGGCGCTCTACGCGGTGACTGGCGGCGGCAAGACGCTGCTCAAGCACGCCGTCACCAACAGCGATGGCCGTTGCGATGCGCCGCTGCTGGAAGGCGAGGCGCTGCAGCCCGGCAAGTACGAACTGGTCTTTGCGGCCGGTGATTATTTTGCGGAACAGGGCGTGAGCCTGCCGGAACCGCGTTTCGTCGATGAAGTGGTGATTGCCTTCGGCGTGGCCGATGCTTCGCAGAACTATCACGTGCCGCTGGTGGTGTCGCCGTGGGCTTATTCGACTTATCGCGGCAGTTGATGATGCGCACCTGATTTATCTCTGGAATCGATGAATGAAAAATCCGGCCTTCGCGCAAGAAGCCGGATTTTTTTATTTCCGCAAGAAGCGGCGCCGGCGTGACGATGCGCAATTCACCCGCGGCTTCTGGTGGCGTGACCGGATGTTGTGCGTGAAGGTAAAAGGGCAAGGATCAGCGCAGCGTGTTTGATGTGGATTAAGGGACGGAGGACGGAAATCGGGTCCAATCACACCTCCTCTCTGTTGTATTTGCGGGCTGCGGCAATATGTCGCAGCCCATTTTTTTTGTTGTTCGCTGCCGCTAACTGCTTGTGCCAAAAGGACTTTCTCCGGATCCGCAAGCCGCTCTTGCCGGACGGCAGCACGGCCACGGGATTGCAGCGCACAGGCTGCGTGATAGATTGCGCCGATGAAAAAAACAGGGAGTGCGAACGTCACGGCGGTCGCGGGTGCGGCTGCGCGCGCTTCCCTCACAACACCAAGAAAAGCCAGACATCCTCGCCATGAACACGCTGCCTGTTTGCTCCTCATTGTCTCCGTCTTCGCCGGCTTCTGCCGTCTCCCGTCCGCTTCGCCTGCATCCCTTGCTGCTGGCCGTGCTCTGCGCCTGGAGCGGCAGCACCCTGGCCCAGCAGGCCGCCGCCAGTGACGGCAGCAGCGAGGCCTCGACCCTGCCCACCATCGAAGTGCGCAGCAGTGGCTCGGTCGCCGAGCGCAAGCAACTGCCGCAGACCACGGCCAGCGTCACTGCCGATACCGCTGCCAACAGCATCAACGTCACCGACAGTTCGGATGCGCTGAAGTATCTGCCCAGCCTCTCGGTGCGCAAGCGCTACATCGGCGATACGCAATCCCCGCTGGCCACTCGCACCACGGGCGTGAACGCCAGTGCGCGCAGCCTGATCTATGCCGACGGCATCCTGCTCTCGGCGCTGGTGAACAACAACAATGGCAATGGCTCGCCGCGCTGGTTCATGGTGGCACCGGAAGAGATCGAGCGCATCGACGTGATGTATGGACCGTTTGCGGCGGAGTATCCGGGCAATTCCTACGGTGCGGTCACCGAGATCACCACGCGCATGCCGCAGCAGTTCGAGGCCAGCATCAAGGCGCAATATGCGCAGCAGGATTTCAGTCAGTACGGCGCGTCCGGTACCTATCGCGCGCAGGAGTACAACGTCGGCTTGGGCAATCGCAGCGGGGCGCTGGCCTGGCGCTTCTCGGTCAATCATCTGGACAGCTACTCGCAGCCGGTGACCTACATCACTGCCACCAGCCTGCCGGCCGGCACTACCGGCGCGGTGCTGGCGCAGGATCGTACCGGCAAGAACCTGTATGTGCTGGGGGCCGGCAATCTTACCCATACGGTGCAGGACACGGCGCGGCTGAAGGTCTCCTACGACTTCACGCCAGCGCTCACGGCCACCTATACCCTGGGCTTCTGGCAGAACCAGGCCAGCGCCAATCCGCAGAGTTTCCTGAAGACCGCCAGTGGCGCCACGGCCTATACCAGCGGCTTTTCCAGCAACGACGTGGACCAGCAGCAATGGATGCAATCGCTGGAATTGCGCAGCAAGACCGGGGGCGAGTGGGACTGGCAACTGGCGGCGTCGACCTTGTCCGCGTCGCGTGACCTGACGCGCACCTCGACGGCCACCTTCCCGGCCGGCCAGAGCGGCGGGGCCGGCACCATCGCCGATGCCAGCGGCACCGGCTGGAGCACGGTCGATGCCAAGGGCATCTGGCGTCCACAGGGCAGTGCCCAGGTCATCAGCTTTGGTGCGCATGTGGATCGCTACACCCTGGCCACGCCGACCTGGAACACCAGCAACTGGATCAGCGGCGGCAATGGCACGCTGGCCTCCGACTCGCGCGGCAAGACCGAGACTTCCGCGCTGTGGGCACAGGATGTGTGGCGCTTGTCGTCTTCCCTGAAGGCCACGCTGGGCGCACGGTACGAATGGTGGCGTGCCTTCGATGGCCGCAATGTCTCGACCTCAGGCAGCACCGTCTTCGCGGTGAACCAGCCGGAGGTCAGCCACAGCGGACTCTCGCCCAAAGCCTCGCTGGCCTGGGCCCTGGCGGACGACTGGGTGACGACGCTCTCCACCGGCCGGGCGCTGCGCTTCCCGACCGTGGGCGAGCTGTACCAGAACGTGCTGCTCAATGGCGTCTATCTGCAGGCCAATCCCAACCTGAAGCCCGAGAAAGTCTGGTCCACCGAACTGGCCATCGAAAAGCAGTTGCAGGAAGGGCAGGGCAAGTGGCGCGTTTCGCTGTTCGAAGAGCGGGTTTCGGATGCGCTGATTTCGCAGAGTTCCACCATCGGCAGCGGTGTAGCCTCCTTCACGCAGAACGTGGATCGCACCCGCCAGCGCGGCATCGAGGCGGCCTTCGAGCGCAACGATCTGCTGGTACGCGGTTTCTCGCTGAACGGCAGCGTGACCTGGGTCGATGCCCGCATCCTGGAAAACAAGGGCTATGTCGCCACCACGGCGGGCGCGACCTCGGTGGGCAAGCGCACGCCCTACGTGCCGGAATGGCGCGCCACGCTGGTGGCCAGCTACAAGCCGGATGACCGCTGGACCTATACGGTGGCAGGGCGTTACAGCGGGCGGGTCTACGCGACCGTCGACAATACCGACATCAACACGCACACCTATCAGGGCTTCGATGGCTATACCGTGTTCGATGCCCGCGTGCGCTATCGCATCGACCGCCACTGGAGCGGTGCGGTGGGCGTGGACAACCTGACCAACCGGGATTACTTCCTGTTCCATCCCTTCCCGCAGCGCACGGTCTTTGCCGAGCTGAAATATGACTTTTGATGAGGGAGGCCGCTGCTGTGGCTGAGTGGCCGGCTAGCCGGGCAGGCCGGAAGGAATCCGGCTGCCGGATGAGGTGAGTTGAAGGGAGATGCTGGCGCGGCGTGGACTCAGCTGCCGCGCGCCTTCTCGATGGTTTCGCGGGCCGCTTCCATGAGGGCGGCCGGTTCCGGAGCGTTGGATTCCAGGTAGGAATTTTCCAGCGTGACCGAGAGATTGCTCATCTTCTCCGACAATTCCGCCAGCGCCACGCTGAGCTCACACATCAGGGCCGAGATGTTTTTGGGTGACTGCGTCATTACGTTTCCTTTTCAGATGTCGCACCTTGGCGGCCTGTCCAGGGCGACGAAAAGGGGAAATTCATCGCGCATCAAGCCGGTGCGTACCAATCGATTACGTCGTGAGCTTTGGCTATTCTAAGCCATGCCGGATGCCGGTACGACTGTACCTTGGTCTAAAAGTGCGACAAAAAGTGAAACTTTCTTCATCCGTGTTGCACGGTGGATATGGCTCGTGCCCCTGCGTTGCCGTCCTGGCATGCTTGGGTCGGCAGGCTTGCCGCGATGCGATGCAGGATCCATGCCACGCGTCCTGATCGACGCCTGCTTCAGGTCAGGATCTGCTGCTGCAGCATGATCTCCTCGACGAAATCAGCAAAGGCACGCGCCTTGGCACTGGCCAGCCTGCCGGTGGGAAAGACCGCCCACAGGGCGATGTCCGGCAGCGTCCATTTTTCCAGGACGCGTACCACGCTGCCGGCCGCCAGTTCAGGGGCGAACATCCAGTCAGAGGCAATGGCCAGACCCATGTCGGCCAGCACGGCCGCGCGGATGCCCTCGGCGGCGTTGAAACGCACCCGCCCCTGCACCATGACCGAGACTGCGGTACTGGCACGGGTGAAGGTCCAGACATTGTCCAATTGGCTCAAGACCAGGGTCTCGTGCCTGGCCAGATCTGCCGGTACCCGTGGTGCCGGAGCCCGCTCCAGATAGGCGCGGGTAGCCAGTACCGAGCGCCGCGTCGTGGCCAGTTTGCGCGCGACGCTGGCGGAATCGGCCAGGTTCCCCATGCGCAGCGAGACGTCGATGCCTTCGGCCACCAGGTCGATGGTGCGGTCATCCAGGATCACGTCCACCTCCAGTGCCGGATGACGTGCCAGAAACAGCGGCAGGAAGGGAATCACGAACAGCCGCGCAAAGGTGGGGGCGGCCGAAACCCGCAAGCGTCCGGCCAGGCCTGCGCCGGCACCGCGTGCGGCCAGTTCGGCTTCCTCCGCTTCCTGGATGGCCACGCGGGCGCGCTCGAAGAAACGCATCCCCGCTTCGGTCGGCGTGAGACCGTGGGTGGAGCGCAGCAGCAGCCTGACCTTGAGCTTGTCTTCCAGCTGCGCCACGGTCTTGGAGACTGCCGGCTGTCCCACGCCCAGTACCCGCGCCGCCGCCGAGAACGATCCCGCCTCCACCACCCGTACAAAGGCCGTCATGGCCAGCAAGCGATCCATAGTGATCTCATTTATTCCAAAGTGGAATAAGCATTATAGCCATTGCCTGTCTGCCATTCCCGTCAGAAGAGGACCAGAATGCGCTGCATCGGTGGTGAGGAACACCGCCGAGCAGCCTTATCCCATTTACCGACCTCAATGACAGGAGCCTCATCATGACTCTGCAAGACAAGCTGGACGCCTTCAAAGCCGACTTCGTGGCCGGCAAGCCACCCTACAATGTACCCGCACCGGTCATTGCCACCATGCAGCGCGCCACCGATGAACTGATCGCATCAGGGGCGGCCGCACGGGCGCTCAAGGCGGGTGACCGTGCACCCCAGTTCACGCTGGTCGATCCGGATGGCAAGCCGGTCTCCTCCGCCGAGCTGCTGGCCCGAGGACCGCTGGCGGTGAGTTTCTATCGTGGTGTGTGGTGCCCTTACTGCAATATGGAATTGCAGGCGCTGCAGGAAGTGCTGCCGCAGTTGCAGCAGGCCGGAGCCAGCCTGGTGGCGATCTCGCCGCAGCTGCCGGCCAACAGCCGCAAGGCGATGCGCCAGAACGGCCTGGAATTCCCCATCCTCTCGGACGCGGGCAATGAGGTAGCCGCCGCCTTCGGACTGCGCTTCACCTTGCCGGATTATCTGGTGGAGCTGTATCGCTCGCTCAAGAATGAATTGCCGGCTTTCAATGGCGATGCCAGCTGGACGCTGCCCATGCCGGCCCGCTACGTGATCGCGCCGGATGGCGTGATCGTTTATGCCGAAGTCAATCCAGACTACACCCGCCGTCCGGAACCGTCGGACATGTTGCCGGCCATCGCTCGCGCGATCGGCTGAGCGCGGCCAAGTCGCGCCGGCGCTCCGGCGCGATCGTTCACCCCCGTGCCAGGACCACCAGTCCCGGCACGGCTTGCTGCATTTCGACGCGCAGGCTTTCTTCGCGCACCAGCAGCACCTCCAGGCCCGCGGCTTGCAGGCAGTGTTCGACATAACTGCGCTGGTGGCGGAAGCGGCCGCTGGGATGGAGCGTGTAGGGTGCGGCGTGTTCTTCACCAGCCAGTTCCACCGTGAAGATCAGATGGCCCTGCGGCTGCAGGGAGCATCGCGCCGCTGCGAAGAAGGACGCCAGCTCCCCGCAGTAGATCAGCACGTCACAGGCGGCGATCAGGCCATAGCGTGCCGGATGGGCTGCCATCCATTCCACCACGTCCGCCTGTTCCAGCGCCGTGTACTGCGGGTGTTGCGCGGCATGACGCAACATGTTGGGGGAGAGGTCCACACCTTCCAGTGCCAGCGCGTAAGGCGCGAGGACCGGCGCACACAGCCCGGTGCCGCAGCCGGCGTCCAGCACCACACTTGGCGCCATCCCCGGCAGGAAGGCGTTGAGCAACGTGCCCAGCACTTCCGGTCCGCGATAGTCCAGGTGGCTGACCAGGTTGCTGTCGAAGTGATCGGCATACTCATCGAAGCGACGCACGATGTAATCGCGCGGCACGCTGTGGCTGGGCAGACCCGCGTACGCCGCATGCATGTGGCTGGCGATGGGGTGGCTTGGCTCTTCCTGCAGCCACTGGCGGCAGACTTGCGCCGCTTCTTCCATCCGTCCCAGGAAGTAGAAGGAAATGGCCAGCAGCTCGCGTGACTTCCCCTCATGCGGAGGCAGTACGAAGGCCAGGCACTGGTAACGCGAACTCTGCATGCGGTCGCCCAGCGCAGCGTAGAGCTCGGCCAACTGATGCAGGGCTGCAAGGCAATGCGGATCCCGCAGCAAAGCTTGCTCGCAGGCAGCGATGGCGGCCTGCGGCTGATGTTGCGCCCGCCGTGCGGCGGCCAGGTTGGTCCACACCTGGGCATCGTCGGAGTGCAAGGCCAGGGCTTTTCCATAGGCCAGCTCCGCCTGGTCGAAGCGCCCGCAGGCGAACAGGACGTTGCCCAGATCATTGCTCCAGTCGGCATCGGGCGGGCTGGTACGCGCGGCTTCGTGCATCAGCGCCAGGCCTTCTTCGTGCCGTCCGCACTGGTGCAGCAGTACGCCCAGGTAGTGCTGGGCCGGGGCGTACTGCTCCTCCATGGCGAGGACCAGGCGATAGTCCTCCTCGGCAGCTTGCAGGCGGCCCGCTGCATGGTGGTTGAAGGCCGAAGTGAAGCTTTCTTCAATCAGCTCTTCCAGGACCCCGGTAGACGGCATGGGTTCGCTCCTTGTCTTGATCTCGGTCATGCGGGGTGAATTCATTGACTCAACGCGGCCAGCGGAGGAAGTGGCAAAGCGGGACTGCCGTCCGTGTCGGCCAGCATCACCGCTGCCGGTGCGGTCAGCGTGAACACCGCCACCGACGCCGTGAGTGTGGCCGCCCGTTCGGTCAGGGCATCGGCGGCAGCAGCGGTCTGTTCGACCAAGGCAGCATTCTGCTGGGTCGCGCGATCCATCTCGGCCAGGCTGAGGCTGACCTGGGAAATCCCCTCGGCCTGCTCACGCGTTGCCATCGCAATCTCGTTGACGGTGGTCATGACGTTGCCGAAGGACTGCACGATCTGCACGATGGCCTGGTCGGCCTCCTTGACCTGTTGCGCAGCCTGGTCGACGGAACCGATCGAGGTGGCGATCAGGTCCTTGACTTCGCGAGCGGCCTCGGCGCTGCGCAGTGCCAGCGAGCGCACTTCCGATGCCACGACCGCGAAACCCCGGCCCTGGCTGCCGGCACGGGCGGCTTCGACCGAGGCGTTCAATGCCAGGATGTTGGTCTGGAAGGCGATGCCGTCGATCAGGCTGACGATGTCGGAAATGCGTCCCGCCCCGGCGGTAACCTGGGCCATCGCCCCGGCGATGCCGCTCATGACCTGTCCGCCGCGCTCGGCATCGCTGGCGGCAGCAGCGGCCAGCGCGTTGGTGCGCTCGGCATTTTGTGCATTGTTGCGCACCGCACCGGAGAGCCGTTCCAGTGTCGCGGCGGTGGTCTCCAGCGTGCTGGCCTGGGCTTGTGTGCGTTGTGCCAGTTCGCCGTTGCCCTGGGCGATGTCGGCGGCCCCGTGATGCAGGTCCCGGGTCGCTTCGCGAATGTCGCCCACGGTACGGGCCACGCCATGCTGCATGCGCTGCAGAGCCGCCAGCAGGACGCCGATTTCATTGCCGGAGATGCCTTGCACCGCCTGGCTCAGGTCGCCATCGGCGATCCGGTCGAAATGGTCGGCTGCGCGTTTGAGCGGCTGCAAGAGCAGGCGATCAAACAGCAGCCAGCAGATCGCGATGAGCAGGACCGAGGCCGCCAGCATGGCCACCGCCAGCAGTGTGGCCTGGTCCGAGCGGCGTTCGGAGGCCAGGCGCAGGCCATCCTTGACCTGTTCCGCATGCTGGATCACGGCGCGCAGCGTGGCGGCGAATTCGCGGTCGGCGGCTTCGGCGCTGACGGTGGCGGCGGCGTAGTCCTCCAGCGATACGTCATAGAGGGCGACCTCGCGCAGGTTCAATACCTTGATGTAGCTGTCGTAGGCAGCCGAGACGCGCAGCGCTTCCGGTTCCGCCAGTGCCGATGGCGTCAATCCCTGACGATAGCCATCGAAGGCCTTGCGTGCGTCCTGCAGGGCTGCCGAGGCGCGCCGGCTGTAGTCGTTGGACTTGATTTCATCGCCCTTGACCAGGTTGATGTAGGCATTGTCCATGTTGATCAGGGTGTTCAGGAACAGGCGCTCGGTGTCATGCAGCGGCTGGATGTGGCGGTCCGAGAGTTCGATCAGCGCGGCGGTGGCGCGGCTGGCCGAGCGCGCACCCTGCCAGGCCATGCCGGCAGCCAGCCACAGCGCCAGCGTCAACAGTCCCAGTACCAGCATCAGGCCGGTACGCAACTTTATTCTGGTCAACATGATGCTTTCCTCCCCGTGATCAACGCAGTCCCAGGCGCCGGTCCAGCGACCAGGCACCGCCACCGCGTGCTATCAGGAGCAGCAGCAAGCCGGCCCAGGACAGGTGCGTGGGCCAGGCATCGGGATAGACGAAGATCTCGATGACGGTGGTCATGCCCAGCAAGGCCAGGGCCGCGCCCCGGGTGCAGAGGCCGAGGATCAGCAGCAGCGGGAAGAAGTGTTCCGCATAGGTCGCCAGGTGTGCCGCCAGGTCGGGCGGTACCAGCGGCAGGCGGTATTCCTCCTGGAACAGGACATAGGTGCTGTCCTTGATGTCAAGGAAACCGCTGACCTTGGTACGGCCCGAGAGGAAGAAGATCGCTGCGATCGCCACGCGGGCGACCAGCGTCAGCACGTTGTCGCTGATCACCCGCGTGGCCAGGTCGGCGGCGCGCGACCACAGCGAGGGAGAGGGCTGCACGTCGGCAGGCAGGGTGGCGGGCTGGTTCATGGAAGTCTCCGTTCAGTGAAACGAGGTAAAGGCATCGGCCTGGATCAACTGGCCCAGCATGGTGCCGATCTCCAGGCCGGGCTCCCGGGCCAGCGCCTGGCCGGCAGCGCTGGCGATGCCGCAGCCATCGCGGCAGGCATCGAGAAAGCGTGATGCGCCCGCACTCAGCGGCTGCCATTGCACCTGGCCGTGCGGCCGCGTGAGCAGGGCTCCTTCGCCCTGCCATTCGGGGGCGATTTCTGTGTCGTCAGCATCGCTGCGGTTGATGCTCCAGATGGTGTAGACCGGATGCTGCGGATCGTGATGCCAGCGGCTGGCGGCATGCGGTACCAGCCTGATGTCCTGGCCGGCGGTCAGCGCGGTGTGCAGGGCCGAGACGTCCAGCAGCGGGTCATCGGCGGCCAGGTGTGCTTCGGTCCAGCAGCGGTCCAGGGTGGCGACGCCCGGCAGGTAAGGCAATTCCCGTGCTGCTTCCAGCGTGGCAAGGAAATCGGCAAAGCCCGCCCCATAGCAGATGAGGCTGGCTTCTTGTGGCAAGTGCTCGCGCGCAAAGGCTTGCGCTGCAGACTCCATCCAGGGGCTGCCGACCAGCCGGTGCACCGCCGGATAGTTGGCCAGCAGTGCGTCGACGCAGCCCTTGAAGACGGTATTGCGATAGATCGCGAAGGCCGGTTGCGCCAGCAGCGCGGCAACGCCTGGGTCGTCGCTCTGCCCGTTCAGCAGGGCCTGCAGGAAGCTGGCGTAGTAGCGATGGTCGGGGGCATTCATGCGGCTTGCTCCTCGTGCGTGGCCGCTGCCGGATGCAGCAAGGTGCCGGCCATGTCGCGCTCGGCCAGCAGCACGTCGAACGCGGGCACGTTGCCATCCCGTTCGATCAGGGTGGGACACTCCCCGGTGCGTGCCAGCAGATGCGCGTAGAGCTCCCAGACCGCTGCCGCAACCGGGGCGTCATGGGAATCGACCAGCAGGCCGGGCAGGCTGGCATCGGCACTGTGGCCGGCCAGATGGATTTCGAGAATGTCATCGAACGGCAACTGGTCCAGGTAGTGGTGCGCGTCGGTGCCGAGATTGCAGGCGCTCACGTGCACATTGTTGACGTCGACCAGCAAGCCGCAGCCGGTCCGGCGCACCAGTTCGCGCAGGAAGTCCGGCTCGCTCCAGCTGTGCTGCTCCATGTGCAGGTAATGCGACGGGTTCTCCAGCGCGATCCGGCGCTGCAGCACATCCTGGGTGCGGCTGATGTTGTCAGCCAGGCGTGCCAGTGTGTCGTTGGTACGCGGCACCGGCAGCAGGTCGGGCAGGTAGTGGCCGCCGATGCGCGACCAGGCGAGGTGTTCGGAGACCAGCACCGGTTCGATGCGCGACACCAGTTGTGCCAGTTTGCGCAGATGCAGGGGATCGGGCGCGTCGGGCCCGGCCAGTGACATCGACACCCCGTGCAGGGCCACCGGATGCTGCTCCCGGATCGCCTGCAGCCATGCCAGGCGGGGGCCGCCGTCCATCAGGTAGTTTTCCGGATGGACTTCGAACCACAGTCCCGCTGCCTTGCAGGCCAGCGCTGCATCGAAATGCTGGGGTTTGAGACCCAGGCCGGCGGTGAGGGGTGACGTTGTCATGGCCGATGGCTCCGGAACGATCAGACCGGCTTGAGCGAGCCCATGCCGCGCGGAGTCTTGATCGAGGTGCAGGTGCCGGCCGGGACGTTCTTCCAGGCATTGCCCTGGTAATCCATCTTGGCGGTGCCGGCGCAGGTGGTGCCTTCACCGGCCTTGCAGTCGTTCTGGCCGGCCATGGAGACGCCATAGCACTTCTCGACGGCGGTCTTGTTCATCGGTTGCTTGTCTTGGGCCATGGCGACGCCGGAGGCGAGGGTGGCGAGGGTCAGTGCGGCGGTGGCGACGAAGTGGTTCATGGTGTGCTCCTGAAAATGGATGAAGTGGAAGATGACACTGACCGGCGTTTCGCTTGCTGCTGCTTTGCGTCCGATCTGCTTGTTAATTCGCAGGGAGTGGCTGGCCGGTTACAGCGCGATGAAGATTTTTTGAAAAAATTATTTTTCGCGTCTGCTGTAACCGCAGCGCTGTTGTGAACGAATACAAAAGAGAGCGCGCCATTGCGCAGTCCGCCCGCAGGGGCACTAAGGGGATGTGAATGAAAACGATGGAACTGGTCAACATGCTGGCAACCGGAACGGGCGAGCCCCCCGGCCCCGTCCAGCGCAGCCTGGTGCGCAACGTGGCCGCGCGCATGGCGGTGGCGCTGGCCCTGGGCCTGATGGGTGCGGCCCTGCTGCTGGCCATACTCTATGGGGTGCGCAGCGACCTGCGTGAACTGTTGCAGCAGCCGCTGTTCTGGATGAAGGTCTCGTTCCCGCTAGCGGCCTTGCTGGCCGGACAACTGGCTGCCTCGCGCCTGGCGCTGCCAGGCATGCGCATGGGGCTGGCTCCGGCGGCAGGACTGCTGCTGCCACCGGCCTTGCTGTGGCTGGCCGGTGGCAGCTGGCTGGCGCTGGCGCCGCCCTCGCAGCGGCTGGACCTGCTGCTGGGCAGCAGCTGGGAAGTGTGTTCGGCCAATGTGGCCTTGCTGTCCTTGCCCACGCTGGCGAGCATGCTGTGGTTCCTGCGCGGGATGGCCCCCACGCAATTGCGTGCGGCGGGTGCGGTGGCTGGATTGGTGGCCGGCGCACAGGGCGTGCTAGTCTATTCGCTTTATTGCGTGGAGATGGCGCCGCCGTTCTGGGGTGTCTGGTATGTACTGGGGGTGGCGCTGCCGACGGGGGCCGGCGCCTTGTGCGGCCCGTGGCTGCTTCGTTGGTGATCTGGTGGCGTGCCCATGACTGAAAGTCCTTTCCTGTTGGCGACTGGCGGACCGGCCTTGCCGGATGAGGTGGCAGGCCGTCCCGGCAAGCCCTCGCATCCCGCCGAGGAGCGCCTGCGCATGCTGCTGCTGGCCGGTCTCGACGGCGACGCCGTGGCCTATCGCCAGTTTCTGGCCGAACTGAGCGGCCGCCTGCGTGCCTTCCTGCGCAAGCGCCTGGTGCATCTGCAGGATGACGTCGAGGATGTGGTGCAGGAAACCCTGCTGGCCATCCACAACGCCCGCCATACCTATCGCCCCGATCAGCCGCTGACGGCCTGGGTGCATGCCATCGCGCGCTACAAGCTGATGGACTTCCTGCGCGCCCGTTCGCGCCGCGAAGCCTTCAACGACCCGCTGGACGAAGAGCACGACCTGCTCACCACCTGTGACGATGAACCGGCGCAGGCGCGGCGCGATGTCGGTGCGCTGCTGGAGGAACTGCCCGACAAGCAGCGTTTGCCGATCGTTCACGTCAAGCTGGAAGGCCTGTCGGTGGCCGAGACGGCACAACTGACCGGGATGTCGGAATCGGCCGTGAAAGTCGGCATCCATCGTGGCCTCAAGGCCCTGGCCCTGAAGATCCGGGAGAAACTGCAAGCATGAAGACTGAAGACCTTATTTCGATGATGGCCAGCGGCGTGGCACCGGTGGACCGGCGTTTGCCGGTCAAGCAGATGGCCCAGGCCCTGGTGCTGGGCGGCTTGGGTTCGCTGTTGCTGATGCTGAAGATCTACGGGCTGCGTCCCGATCTGGCGGTGATGCTGGGCGTGCCGCTGTTCTGGATCAAGCTGGCCTTTCCCACGACATTGGCCGTGGGGGCCATGCTGGTGCTGCGACGCCTGGTGCGTCCGGGATTGCGCGTGGGTGCCAACTGGGCGGGCATCGCCCTGCCTGCCATGGCAGTGTGGCTCGGTGGCGCAGCCGTGTTGCTCAGTGCACCGGTAGCCCAGCGGCTGCCGCTGTTGATGGGGATCAGCTGGCGCAGCTGCCCGTTCAACATCGCGCTGCTGTCGATTCCACTCTTCATCGGCATCTTCTGGGCCGTGCGCGGCATGGCCCCGACCCGGCTGCGCCTGAGCGGTGCGGTGGCTGGCCTGCTGGCCGGTGCCACGGCGACCATGGTGTATTGCCTGCATTGCCCGGAGATGGGCGTGCCGTTCTGGGGAATCTGGTATTTCCTCGGGATCCTCATTCCGGCAGCACTTGGCCTGCTGCTGGGTCCGCGCCTGTTGCGCTGGTAAGTCCTGGAGCGATTGAGCATGAGCGTGATCCATACCGCATTCGTCGCTGGTCTCAGTGGAGGCTGGCGTATCCTGCGCGTCGACGCCGTGGTCGGCGAATCGCTGGCAATGGCGGGAAGGCTTGCCGTCGCCGGTCCCGGCGAGGCGCAGTCCACCGCTACGCCCGGCGTGAAGTGGCGCCTGGACGGTGCCACCGGTCATGCGCGTTATGCCACGCGGCACGAACTCGATACGCTGGGCGCGGTGCAGCAGGGCCTGGGGCGGCCCGAGGCACGCTGCGCAGCCCTCATCCCGATCCGCAAGAACCCGGCCTGGTGGGCGCTGGCGCAGGATGAGCGCCGCGCGATCCTGGAGGAGCAGTCGCACCACATCGCCATCGGGCTGGAGTACCTGCCACCGATTGCGCGCCGTCTCTACCATGCGCGCGAACTGGGCCAGCCTTTCGATTTCCTGACCTGGTTCGAGTACGCGCCGGAACACGCTGAAGCATTCGAAGAGTTGGTCGCGCGATTGCGCCGGAGTGCCGAATGGCAGTTCGTTGATCGCGAGGTCGATATCCGCCTGGTCTACGATGAGCCTGCCCGACAAGGAGCTGCCGGATGAATCTGCTTTCACTGTGGCAGCGCGCCACCCGCAACAAAGCTGCGCGCCAGGCGGCGCATGACGAGCAGCTGCTGATGAGCCTGTTCCTGCTGGCCTGGGCGGTGGAGGCGCGCGATCCCTATACCGGCGGGCATCTGTGGCGGGTGGCGCGATTGTCGCGTCTGCTGGCGCATTCCGCCGGACTGCCCGCGGAGCAGGTGGCCCGCATCACCATCGGTGCCTTCCTGCATGACCTCGGCAAGATCGGCATCCCCGATGCCGTACTGGGCAAGAAATCGCGGCTGGATGAGGCGGAATACGCGGTCATCAGGACGCATCCCGAGATCGGCCACCGCATGCTGGCGGGCCACCCGCTGGCAGCCCTGGCCGAAGAGGCGGTGCTGCTGCATCACGAAACACCGGACGGGCGCGGCTATCCCTTCGGACGGCGCGGTGAGGACATCCCGCTGGCTGCGCGCATCGTCGGCATCTGCGACGCCTTCGACGCCATGACCAGCACGCGTCCCTATCGCAGCGGGATGCCGATTGCACGGGCCATGGAAATCATCGAGGGTGAGCTCGGCAAGCAGTTCGATGCCGAGTTGGGACGCCGCTTCATTGGCCTGCAGGCCGATGCGGAACTGGCCCACATCGTGGGCCACAGCGATGAGGGCATTCCTCTGCAGCGCTGCCTCTCATGCGGCCCGATCATCGTACGGCCCCGGGAAGCCGTGGCCGGCGATACGCTGTACTGCCCGGCCTGCCATAGCGAATACACCATTGCTCCCAATGAGCAGGGCCTGCTGGCCAGCGGCAAGCAGGATACGGCGCGCGCACTGGCGGTGGCACCCGACTCCGGGCTGATCAGCCGGCTGGTGGGGGAAAGCCGCGCCGCCCTGGCGTGAATGGCGTCCCCATGAAAAAAGCCCGCATGAAGCGGGCTGGTGGTGCGCAAGGCAAGGAGGCTCAGAAGGTTTCCCAATCTCCTTCATCGTCGCCCGCAGGCAGGCGCGACGGTTTGCCAGCGGGCTTGGCTGCGGGAGCGTCCGCCTTGGGCGCGGCTGCTGCAGCGGGTTTGGCCGGGGCGGCCTTGGGTGCTGGAATGGTCGCACGTGCCGCCGGGGCCGCTGTCGGCTTGCGCGGCGCAGCGCTCGCTGATGCGGCAGGTGCCGGGCGTGCGGCCGGCTTGACCGCCGCCGGTGCAGCCGCAACGGTGCGCGCCTGGCTGCCATCAATCTGGAAGCGTCCGACCAGACCGGCCAGGGTGGCCGCCTGATCCTGCAGCGATTGCGCCGCAGCGGCGGCTTGCTCCACCAGGGCGGCGTTCTGTTGCGTCCCCTCATCCATCTGCGTGATCGCACGGCCGACTTCGGCGATGCCGGCGCTCTGTTCCTGGCTGGCCGAGCTGATTTCCCCCACGATGTCGGTGACGCGGCGCACGCTGGCCACCACTTCGGTCATGGTGGCACCTGCTTGTTCGACCAGCTTGCTGCCGGTATCGACCTTGGCCACCGAGTCATCGATGAGGGACTTGATCTCCTTGGCGGCCGAGGCCGAACGCTGAGCCAGTGAGCGCACTTCCGAGGCCACCACCGCAAAGCCGCGCCCCTGCTCGCCGGCGCGCGCCGCCTCTACTGCCGCGTTGAGCGCCAGAATGTTGGTCTGGAAGGCGATGCCGTCGATCACGCCGATGATGTCGGCAATCTTGCGCGAGCTGTCGGTGATGCCTTCCATGGTCTGCACCACCTGGCCGACCACGCTGCCGCCCTGGATCGCCACTTCCGATGCCGATTCGGCCAGCTGGTTGGCCTGGCGCGCGTTGTCGGCATTCTGCTTGACGGTGGCGGTCAGTTCTTCCATGGCCGAGGCGGTTTCCTCGATGGAGCCGGCCTGTTGCTCGGTGCGGCTCGACAGGTCGAGGTTGCCGCTGGCGATTTCCTGGCTGGCAGTGGCGATGGTGTCGGCCGAAGTCTTGATGTTGGCGATGGTACTCAGCAGCGAATCGCGCATGCTGCGCACTGCGTAAAGCAGGCTGCTCCGGTCGCCCGGTGCGGTTTCGATGTTGGGGGTGAGGTCGCCTTGGGCGATGCGGTTGGCGACCTCGGCCGCCTTGGCCGGATCGCCGCCGATGGTGCGCAGGATGCCGCGGTTGATCACGATCACCAGCGCTACCAGGGCCGCCGCCACCACGGCAAAGAGGATGGCCATCTGCGTCAGGGTGCGCAGGAAGGCGGCGTTGATGTCATCCATGTATGCGCCGGTGGTCAGGTTCCAGTCCCAGGGCTGATAGGCGATGACGAAGGAGGTCTTGGGCACCGGTTCGGCCGCCCCGACTTTGGGCCACAGGTAATTGACGAAGCTGCCGCCGGGCTGGCTGCCGGCCTTGGTGATCTCGACGAACAGGTTCTTGCCGGCCGGATCTTTGAAGTTGGTCAGGTCCTTGCCGTCAAGTTCGGTCTTGATCGGGTGCATGACGATGATCTGCGCCGAGGTGGAAATCGAGAAGTAGCCGTCGGTGCCGTAGCGCAGGCTCTTCACGGCGGCTTTGGCGCGTTTTTGCGCTTCTTCCTTGGTCAGCGCGCCGGATTCGGCCAGCGCGCCATAGCCCTTGACCATGGATAGCGCGGTCTGGCCGATGTTGGTGAGGTCGTTCTTGCGCTCTTCCATGCGCACATCGCGCACCATGACAGCGCTGAAGATGGAAATCGCCAGCAGTGCGATGAGGCTCAAACCGAGTGGCAGCCACAGTTTTTTACTGAAGGACAACTGGCCCATGATGATATCTCCCATTGTGTAGAGGCGCTCGCTGGCATCGCTGTGCCGGGACGATGGCACCTGGCCTGGCGGGCCGGGTACATCGCCTTGCGTGAGCGTGTTGTTGCTAGGTCAAGTAGTGTGCACGGGCGTTTACGGACGAAATGCGCGCGACCTTGTCACTCTACGCCGCTGTCGTTGTGCTGAATGGCGGAACAAGAGGCGCAAGGGCATTCATTTTATGAGTTGGCTTGTGCTGCAACGCTTGTTTTCACTGTCCCGCTGCGCGCCTGAGGCTGTACCACAGCTGACCGACCCACTCGCGCAGGGCGTAGCTGGCCAGCTCCAGGTTGCCGGCGCGCGGCAGGTAGTCGGTCAGGCGCGGGCGCGACCGCCCGGCGAACACGGTCGGCGCGGCCTGCACCTGCAAGCCGGTATACGCAAAGACGCGCATGGCGCGCGGCATGTGGATGCTGTCGGTCACCAGCAGGATGCGTTCGATGCCGTCAGCCTTGAGCATGGCGGCGGAATAGCTGGCGTTCTGGGCGGTGGTATCGGCGCGCGTTTCCTGCCAACGCACCGGCACCCCGAAGTCGCGCTGCAGGTTGCGCGCCATCAGCGCGGCTTCACTTTCGGGCGAGCCGTCGGGGCTGCCGCCCGTGACCAGGAGCGGCAAGCCGGTGTGGCGCGCCAGATAGGCCGCGTATTGCAGGCGCTTCATGCCGATGGCGGTGGAGTCATCGCTGCCGCCGTATTCCGGTGCCTGGTCGATCCGGCCCGATCCCAGGACGACGATGGCTTGCGCATTGCCGGCGCCGGCCAGTGGAGCGTATTGCGCTTCCAGTGGCCGGATCACCCACAGGGCACCGATCCGCGTGCTGAGTACCAGCAGGATCATGGCCCCCAGCAGCATCAGCGCCAGGCCTGTGCGGGGTGCGCGACGGCGTAGCCAGAACCCGGCCAGGCACATCAGGAAGGGCGAGACGGGCGGCAGCAGCAGGCTGCTGGCCAGGGCGGAGATCAGGACCGGCAAGGACATGGACATGGGCGGCAGCAAGGGAAGACAGCCCGGCATTGTGCGCGATTGCGTCCGCTTCGGCCAGCCTTGCCGGCAGGCCGATTTGCCTCGCCGCAGGGAATCCCCCAGAATGCGGGATCGCAAAGGGAAGGGCGCATGCCCCGGAGAATGCCGTGATACGACTTGTCTTGTTATTGCTGGGTGCCGATTTCATCCGCCGCAACTGGCATGCACTGGCCGTGGCCGGTCTGGCCTGGGGCACCATCGGCGTCTCGCTGATCATTGACGCGCTCGATGGCGTGCTCAATTTCCCGCTGACCCTGTTCGGCTATCTGCTGCTGGTGGAAAGCCTGGTGACCTTGTGGGTCGCCAACAGCGGCATGGGTGCCCAGAAGACCCTGCGCTATGCCAAGGGCGGGCTGTTCCTGCTCATCGCCGTGCTGGTCATTACCCAACATCAGGCCAGCAACATGGCGCTGGCCATGCTTTTTGGCATTGCCTTCACCATCGGCGGCTCGCTGCAGATCACCTCGGCGCTGGTGGTGCGCTTTCCGCGCTGGCGCATGGCCATGTTCGGCGGGATCGTGCAGATTGCGCTGGCGATTTTTTTCTTCCAGCCCTATCCCACCCATTACAAGGGCACGGTGCCTTACTGCATCGGGCTGGGCCTGGTCTTTGGCGGCTGGAACATGATCTGGCTGGCGCTGCGCAGCCGCATGCTGCCGCAGCAAGCCTCGGCCGATGTACTGGTTGAGCGCAACAGCGGCGATGACCGCCCGTTTGATGCCGGCTTGCATGACGGTGCGTCGGACCTGCAGGCGCAACTGGGTGCCGGGGCGCCGGCCCCGGCAAAGCCGCCTTCCGGGGCACAGCCCCCGCTGACCGTGCACGTGTGGACGCCCGCCGGCAGTGCCAAGGGCCCCGCCCGGCGGCAGCCGCTGATCGACCGCTACATCGCCGCCGTCGACAACCAGGGCGTCATCTCGACCGGCCATGCGGCGCTGGAAATCCTGCCCGAGCTCTACATCAGTCTCTATCCGGCCGAAGAAATCGACCGCTCGCCGGACCAGTTCGCCCGCCTGCTGCGGGCCACGGCCGACAATGACGTCAAGGGCCGCTACCTGACCGACTACCGCAGTGAAGCCGCCGCCTGGTGCGAATCGACCGAGAAGATCGTTTTCCGTGATTACCGCCGTCCCTCGCTGGACCGCTTCTGGCAGCACTACCGCCAGACCGAGATTTACAACCTGACCTATCGCAACTGCTCCAGCACCGTGGCGCATGCGCTGGAGGCCGCGCTGGAAGGCGTCATCGGCGGACGCGACCGGCACTGGTTCAATGCGGTCAGGATGATGTTCACGCCGGAGATCTGGGTCGCCAGCCAGATCCGCAAACGCGCCGTGACCATGGCCTGGACCCCCGGCATGGTGCTGGACTATGCCCGCGCGCTGCGCGCCGTGGTGCATCCGCGTCCGCTGTCCTGGGCCGCATCGCTGCACCTCGCCCTGCGCCAGAGCCGCCGCCTGCGCAAGGCCTGGCGCACCGCGCGCCGCCAGGCCGACGTCAATTCCACTCTTCTCGACAAAACATGACGCTTCCCCTCCCGGTACAGGAACACTGGATCGACGCCGCTGACCGCACCCGGCTGTTTTGCCGCGACTGGCTGCTGCCCGGGGCCACTTCGGCCGTGCAGATGGTGCATGGACTGGGCGAGCACGGCGGGCGCTATGCCGCGCTGGCGCACTTGTTCAATGCAGCGGGTTGTTCGGTGCGCATCTGCGACCATCGCGGCCATGGCAATTCAGGAGGGCGGCAGGGCAGCCTGATCCAGCCGGATGACTTGCTGCGAGACCTGAAGCAGACCTTCGATGACTTCAGCCGCCGCACCCAGTGTACGCCGCTGCTGTTCGGCCACAGCATGGGCGGGCTGGTGGCGGCGCGGTTTGCCACTGGCGGTTTCAGTCCGGTGCGGGCACTGGCGTTGTCTTCGCCGGCCCTGGCGCTGGATTTGTCGGGCTGGCAGCGGTTGCTGCTGAAGGTGTCGTCGGCCATCGCGCCGGGGCTGGCCCTGCCGACCGCCTTGCCGGCCGAGCGCATCTCGCACGATCCGCATGAGGTCCGGGCCTACCGGCAGGACCCGCTCAACCACGGCAAGATTGCGCCGCGCATGCTCAATTTCATGCTCGATGCCATGCACCATGTGGCGCGAGATGCCGCCCAATTCACGCGGCCGGTGCTGTTGCAGGTGGCGGGAGACGATGCCTTCGTCGCCCCGCGCGGCAGCCGGGCCTTCTTCGAGGCGTTGCCGGGCGAGCGCAAGACGCTGCACTGGTATGCCTCGGCCTATCACGAGATCTTCAACGAGGAAGCCGGGCTGCGCGAGCAGGCCATGCACGATTTGCGGGAGTGGCTGGGGCAACTGCCGCCTGCGGAGTAAAAACCGGACAAAGCAGGCGGGATGGAAAGATGAACGCTGAAATCAGCGTGAAGAAGGGTTCAGGATTTAACCTGAAATTACGCATGTAAAGCGCCGTGACGGGCTCCGCCAAGGAGCCGATCCGGCGCTTTTGTTCATTCAGGGTTGCCCGCTGGGAACGTTGATGAACTGGCAGCGGCTGTCAAAGCCGACGAAGCCGGGCGCGCAGGCGCAGCCTTGCACGGCCAGCAGCAGGGCGGAGGCGGCGAGGAGAGAGGCAAGTCGCTTCATGCTTCACTTTCGTTGCGTTGGCAAAGCTTGCGAGTGTAATGCGCTGCAGCAGCTTTGCAAGTGAGGCCGCGACCTGACATTTACCTGCAGCCGACCACAAACATTGCACCAGGGAACATCGTCCAGATATCAAGAATGATGATAATGGTGCAATTTTGCGCCGGAATGGTGCGAATCATGCGGACAATCCGGGGCAAAAGAAAAAGCGGATTGTCAGCGTTGCAACGCGACAATGACCGCTTTTCAGGACTGCTCCGGGATGCCAGCAGATCTCCTTGCGGAGACCGGCGATCACCCGGCCAGGAGGCTGCTTACTTGACCGAAATCAGGTAGCGCGCGACCATGGCGCCGATGAGCAGGGTGTACGGGAGGATGTCGGCGACGATGTTCATGGTGAGCTCCGTGAGGAAGAAATTGATCTGTTGCATTGCAATATATTCGCTTCACGGGCGTGCTTCCACTTTTGAATCCCAATACCAGTTATCTGATTTGTGAATAATGTCGCCTTGCATTGTCAGGGGCGTCCGGATTTGGAAAATATTTCCTTTTAAATCAATGGCTTGACAATTACGTCTGGCCAGAAGCGACCAGCCCCTGTGATACGGTGTGTCGTCCGTACCACAGGGGCTGAAGTGTAAAACTGCGCAATCCGGCGCAATTTGTTGCGTCGGAGGATCAGGCTTACTTGGCCAGTTGCAGGTTCAGGCCGCGCAATTCGGTACTGATCTGTATCTGGTAGCTGCCGCCCTGGGCGACTTGCAGGGTCAGCTTGTCGGTGGTCGGCCCGGCATTGCTGCCCAGGCTGTTGACGCGTTTGACGCTGAAATCGTAGCTGCCGGGCTTGAGCCAGATCGACAAGCGCTCGCCACCGGCGATCTGGGCCAGCACGACATCGTTGATGGCCAGTTCCAGCATGTCATTGTTGAGCAGGCCGGCGGCGCGCGTGAAGCTGATCTGCGACAGGCCGGCGGCCTGTTCGGTCATGCTCTTGATGTAGACGCGGGCGGCCGGGATATCGCCGCTGGCGGTGCGCTCCACCGGGGTGGTGCAGGCGGTCAGCGCCATGAGGAGGGTGAGGCTGGCAGCGAGGGACTTGATCATGTTCTTCTTCCTTGTGGGCGTGTTCAATGCGGTGCTCAGGAGCGAGAGGCAGACGATAGCACGGCTGGCTGCCCGGTCAGTTGCAGCAGATGTTGTTCGATGGCGAACACGTGGCGGTCTTCGGCGCCCAGGTCGCGCAGGGCCTGGGCCAGCTTGAGCAGGTATTCGCTGTTGCGGCCGCTGGGACCGACCGCACCGGCGATCTGGCGCGCGATCTCCAGCTCGCTGGCCGGGCCGGCGAAGGCTTCATTGTCCTCGGCGGCGATGTAGATCAGGCCTTCTGCTGCCTGGCCGTCCTCGAAGCGCATGGTGGTGGCCAGGCGCAGATAGCCGTTCTTTTCGCGATGATCCAGATGGGCAAAGACTTCTGGCGTGATCAGGTAAGCCATGCCGGCACAGTCGGCGCCTTCTTCAGGCACCAGGGTCACGACCCGGCCCGGTGCCTCGGCGGTGCCGCGGTGATCGTGCGAGCCTTGCCAGAAGCGTCGCGCCCAGCCGGTGATGTGGGCCGGACGGCGTTCCAGATAGGGGAAATCGGCCTTGAAGA
Organism: Herbaspirillum huttiense; assembly: GCF_004367745.1. Lineage (GTDB taxonomy): Bacteria > Pseudomonadota > Gammaproteobacteria > Burkholderiales > Burkholderiaceae_D > Herbaspirillum > Herbaspirillum huttiense. Next base: position 3,688,957 of record NZ_CP037993.1, on the reverse strand, counting down.
TGATGGAGCCGTAACCGAACAGCCAGACGCTGGCCTGGTCATCGAAACGGCGCATCTGGCGGTTGATGGCGATGGTGTTGACGGACATGGAGACTGAGCAGGGCGACGGCCGGGCGTCGGAAGCTTGCCATTATAGAGGGGAACAGGCAGGCGTTTTTGAGCGAAAACTTTCAGGAATAGTCATCGAATTCTGAACTTTTGCGCATAAAATGCAGCCTGCCGGCCCCCTCTGCTGGCCGCAACGGTCCATGCGGCGGCGCTGTCCGCCTGCCCTTGGGAGGGGAGTGCGGCCATCCGGGGCCTCATCCGAATCTTCAGGGGAATATCATGCGTGTCGTCGTCATGCTGCTGACGCTGGTCGTCGGTGTTGTGCTGGCCGGTTGCGAAAAGACCGACTTTGAAAAGAAATCCGAATCCGATGCCAATGCGCGCCGGATTTTCAATCTCAAGAAGGAGTCGTCCAAGGACTGAACGCGGCGATTTCCCAAAGAAGAACAGCAGGCACGCGGCCTGCTGTTTTCATTTGCGCGCGACGGATGGTTTCAGTGATGCGCGGCGACCGGGCCCTGCGGAGCGCGCAGCGCCTCGGCACATTCATGCACCAGCGCCGGTCCCTGGTAGATCAGGCCGGTGTACAGCTGCACCAGTGAAGCGCCGGCATCGATCTTGGCGCGCGCATCGGCACCGCTGAAGATACCTCCCACCCCGATGATGGGCAGGGCGTCGCCCACTTCTGCCTTCAGGCCACGGATCACCTGGTTGGACAGTTCCAGCACCGGCTTGCCCGACAGGCCGCCGGCTTCTTCGCCATGCGGCATGCCTTGCACGGCATCGCGGGTGATGGTGGTGTTGGTGGCGATGACGCCATCGATCTGGTGACGCAGCAGCGCGTCGGCAACATTCTTCACTTGCTCCAACTCCATGTCCGGTGCGATCTTCAGCACGACCGGTACGTAGCGGCCATGGTGATCGGCCAGGCGGCGCTGGGCCGACTTCAGCTGCGACAGCAGGGAATCCAGTTCAGAGGCCCCCTGCAGCTGGCGCAGGTTCTTGGTGTTCGGAGAAGAAATATTCACCGTCACATAGCTGGCGTAGGGGTAAACCTTTTCCAGGCAGGCCACGTAATCCTCGGCGGCGCGCTCGATGGGGGTATCGGCATTCTTGCCGATATTCAGGCCCAGCACGCCCTGACGCTCCTGGTAGAAGCGCGAGGATTGCACATTGGCCACGAAGGCATCCACCCCGCCATTGTTGAAGCCCATGCGGTTGATCACTGCGCTGGCGGCCGGCAGGCGGAACATGCGCGGCAGCGGATTGCCCGGCTGGGCGCGCGGCGTGACCGTGCCGACCTCGATGAATCCGAAGCCCAGTGCGGCCAGGCCGTCGATGTAGGCGCCGTCCTTGTCCAGCCCGGCGGCCATGCCGATCGGATTGGGGAAGGTGATGCCCATGACGGTACGCGGATCGGCGGCCGGCTTTTTGGTGACGAAGTCCGTCAGGCTGTAGCGCGCGGCACAGCGCAGGGCAGGCAGCACCAGATGGTGCGCGGTTTCAGGTTCCAGAGAAAACAGCAGCGGACGCGCGAGCGCGTAGAGGAATTTGTCGGACACGATGGGACGATCAGGAAAGAAGGGGCCAAAAAACTGCCGCTATTCTAACGCGTGCCACCGCCCATTCCCTGCCTTGGCGGCGTAGTTGCCCCCAATTTGATCCCGCTACCCCTGTTTTTGCAGACGTTGCGCCACAAAGGTGAAGCTTGCTTCAGCCTTCCAGCAGGCTCCATTCCCCTTCATGGAGGGCTTCCAGTGGCTGGTAGTTGGTTTTGTAGGCCATTTTCTGGCTTTCCTTGATCCAGTAGCCGAGGTAGACGTAGGGCATTTCCAGCTGGCGCGCCTGTTCGATCTGCCACAGGATATTGTAGGTGCCGAAGGACGCTGCCGGCAGGTCGGGATCGAAGAAGGTGTAGACCGAGGACAGGCCGTCATTGAGTACGTCGATGATGCTGACCATGCGCAGGGTACCGTCAGGCTCGCGGAATTCCACCAGGCGGGTATTGACCTTGCTCTGCAGCAGGAACTGTGCGTACTGATCGCGGCTGTCCTGATCCATGCCGCCGCCGGCGTGGCGGGCGCACTGGTAGCGCAGGTAGAGCTCGTAGTGTTCGTGGGCGTAGGTCAGGTTGGTGACCAGGGTTTGCAGGCCGCGATTGCGTTCCCAGGCACGGCGCTGGCTGCGGTTGCGTTCGAAGTCGGCTACCCGGATGCGTACCGGGGTGCAGGCATTGCAGCCGTCGCAGTAGGGGCGGTAGGTAAAGATGCCGCTGCGGCGGAAGCCGGTCTTGACCAGTTCCGAGTACACATCTGCATTGATGAGATGGGAGGGGGTGGCCACTTGCGAGCGGGCCTGCTGGTCATCGAGATAGCTGCATGGGTAGGGCGCGGTTGCATAGAACTGCAACGTGGAGAACGGCAAGTCTTTGAGATGCGTCATGTGCGTCCTGTCCTGTCTTGCGGGAGGCCGGCGGCGAGGTCTCTGCTGCCCCGTGCGGTCCTTGGAGTCAGGTTCCAATTTACACCATTTTGATGGCCGCAGTGAAGAACCGCGCCAGGCTCAGTCGCGTCGGGCCGACGGGATGCCGTGCTCCAGCAGGTTCAGCGGCTCCCAGCCCCGGATCTGCGGCCACTGGATGGCTGCGCGCAGGTGGCGCAGGAAGTCGCTGCGGGGGATCGGGCGTGCGCCCAGCGAGGCCAGGTGCGAGGTTTCCTGCTGGCAGTCGATCATGTCCACGCCGTGGCTGCGCAGGAAAAACACCAGGTGCGCCAGCGCCACCTTGGAGGCGTCGCTTACGCGGGCGAACATGGATTCGCCGTAGAACATGCGCCCGATGGAGACGCCATAGGCCCCGCCGACCAGTTCGCCGTTGAGCCAGACTTCGGAGGAGTGGGCGTAGCCGGCGCGATGCAGGCCGGTGTAGCCGGCCATGATCTCGGGCGAGATCCAGGTGCCCTGTTCATGGCGGCGCGGTCCGGCGCAGCCTTGCATGACCTGTTCGAAGACGGTATCGAAGGTGACTTGCCAGAGGCCGTCGCCGTGGCGGCTGCGTTCGATGCGGCGCAGGGTCTTTTTGAGGCTGTCGGAGACAACGAAGTGATCGGTGCGCAGGACCATGCGCGGGTCGGTACTCCACCAGAGAATGGGCTGGCCTTCGGAGAACCAGGGGAAGATGCCGTGGCGATAGGCTTCCAGCAGCCGTTGCGGCGAGAGGTCAGCGCCGGCCGCCAGCAGCCCGGCCGGGTCGGCGAGGGCGCGGGAAACGTCGGGGAAGGGCGTATCGAGGTCCAGCCAGGCGATCATCCGCGTGCTCCTGCGGATCAGATCATGCGGCGGCGGATGTCTTCGGTGTGCAGCATGAAGCTGCCTTCACCGCTGCGCACGTTCTTGAGATCGGCAAAGAAGGCGCGCAGGGTGAATTCCACCGTGGGGAAGGCGATGTCCTGCCAGGGGATCTGGTCTTCTGTATAGAGGGCCACTTCCAGGCTTTCGACACCGGCCTGGTAGTCGAGGTCGAGCAGGGTGGCGCGGTAGAAGAGGTGGACCTGGTGCACGTGGGGCACGTTGACTAGGGAGAACAGTTCGTGCAGTTGGATGTGTGCGCCGGCTTCCTCTTCGGTTTCGCGGCGGGCGGCGTCTTCGGTGGTTTCGGCGTTTTCCATGAAACCGGCCGGCAGGGTCCAGTAACCGAGGCGCGGCTCGATGGCGCGCTTGCAGAGCAGGACCTTGGTTTGGCCATCCTGATCCCAGACGGGGATGGAGCCGACCACCAGCTTTGGATTCTGATAATGGATTGCACCGCAGTTGCCGCACACATGGCGCAGCCGCGTGTCATCGGGAGGGATCTGCAGGGAGACTGTGTGGCCGCACTCGGAACAGAATTTCATAGAGGCTCGGAAGGTGTCTGTCTATATATATAGTAGGGAAGTGCCCTTGGTGCATTTTCCTGCTGCGGCGACAGGGCGTTGGGACGCTGGTCTGGACGGCTGCGGGAAGCTGTAATGCGGTTAGGAGTGTATCACTGTAAAAAGATTGCAGAAAATGTTTGCATTCCGATTTTACCTGTCCTATAATTGTTTTCTTCAGACGCGGGGTGGAGCAGTCTGGCAGCTCGTCGGGCTCATAACCCGAAGGTCGTAGGTTCAAATCCTGCCCCCGCAACCAAATGCACTAAGGCGAAAGCCTTACAGATAAAGGCCTCTAACGTTACCGCGTTAGAGGCCTTTTGCTTTTCGTGACTCTGCAAAAACGGCCTGCGTGACTTTTGCGTGACCTTGTTCAGCCGTTGACCACGCGCAAGATCGTCATCCTCTTCCGCGTGAGTTCGACCTTGTTGGCCTGGTCGACCAGGCGTTCCACCGTTCCAGTCGCGTAGTGCTCAGGCATGCTCTTGTTTGCGTGGCCCAGCAATAGCGCCCGGTCTTCTTCGGAGACGCCGGCGGCGCGCAGGCGGGGGCCATACGTGTGCCGCAGGTCATGTACGCGCACCTTCGCAGGTGAGGTCGGAACTAATGAAATAGGATGGGGAAGATGGATGAAGTATAGTTGACGGCCAAGCATGCGTATCGTGCGATGTTTAATTTCTTGGAGCAGGAATACGAGCGCACAAAATCTGATGATATTGCCGGTCTGTTGAGTTCGCTATCTTGGGAAATTACCGGTGACGCAGGGCCGGCCGACCCAGGCGCATGGCAGGACTGGATGGATGCAGTCAAAAAGACGATAGCCTGATTCCACATCTGGCTACTCCATTATTTGTTCAAGCTGAGGTGTTCGCTATCGGCCAACAGCAGCCCTTCATATCCACTAAGCAGACATAGCTGAAGTAATGACTGATATGTGTGAACCCCAATACAAACCAGAACAGTTCGTCCGTCGTTCAGGCACTGCACAGGTTGATACCGACCTTCGCAGGTGGCTACGCTCTCAGTCGGTTTCCGAGCGTATCGAGTTCATAAGAACTCTGTTTCCGGGGAACTACAGGTATGCACTTTCCCTCACCAGGTCATCACAGCTCCCGTTGGAGGAAGTTATTCGTTTATTGCAGCACTGGCTGACATCTGCGAGCCATAATTGCAGCCAAGGACTCATCGATGGTCTCGTCCCCGTGCTCGGAGAAACAAGATTTTGGAATATCGCAGCAAGAACAGAGCTAACGCCAATCATGTCTGATTTCTTAAACTACTATAGCAATGGGAAGCTTAAGCAATATCGAGAGCAGACCTCCGCTTAAATTTGGCCGCAATCGACTAGAAGCGGACCTTCGGCGCGTGACCTGCTCTTGGGCTATAGGTCCGTTTTACAGCTTATTCTGAAGGGGAGATAACGGACAGATCCCGCCCCGACGCCCATCAGCTCCTCAGCGTGATTTGCTGCATGCATTGCCCACTTTCACATCGGGCTATGCTGTTACTTCTTTGAGCTAAGATGTCCGCTGTCGGTCAGATGTCGACAATTGCAAATCGTTAAGCTACGTATTTTCAGCCACATCAGAATATTTCTACGATGAACCCGTTCAGTCTGGTGATTCCGTTTGGACTCATTGGCCCAGCGCTTGCGGTTGGTGTCTTCGCCTATTTATGGCGCGGATCCCTTCAACATTTTTGGTCGTTCATTGGTATTGGAGCAGTAGCGTCATACGTCTTGATGGCGATGTGCCTTACGTGGGTACTTTCTGATGTCGGCATTTCGGGTAACCTATCTGGAACACCAAAGCAGCCACTTGATCCACTCGCCATTCGCTATCTCTCGTTCATGCTGGCATGGCTAGTCGGTAGTGCGGTCATCTTGTTTCTCACACGGTATCTTCTAGCAAAGATATACGCCGCAAATATATGAATGCTATAGGTCGGATGCGGACCTTCCAACCTGCCAGAAGCGGGACGCTCCTAGCAACTTTTTAGCTAATTCTGAAGGGTAGATAACGGACAAATCCCGCGCCCACATCTATCTACCCATCTGGTGATCTGCTGGGCGCATAGCTGGATTCCGCATCCGGCTAACCCAGTGGTTTCTTTGAGTTAGGATTCTCCACTATCGGCCACAACGAGACGTACCAGAATATGTTTACCTGCCCTTGCTGCGGCTATGAGGTCTTTCCTGCACCGCCCGGTTCATACGATATTTGTCCCATCTGTTTTTGGGAGGATGACGAGCTGCAGTTGTACTATCCTCATGTCCACGGCGCTAATCCCGCTAGCCTGATAGAGTCGCAAGTCAACTTTGTGCAGTTCGGTGCATGCAACAAAGAGATGGCGAAAAATACCCGCAAGGTCACGGGAGATGATACGCGAGACTGCCATTGGTTTCCTCTCTGGGAGCGACGTGTTGATGTTCCTGATATCAATGAAATTGAACTCAAGAGAGGGGCATCCGTTGGGGACTTATACTATTGGCGCCGACCTGCCTCTAGCCGATAGTGTTTGAAGTCGGGTTCCGGCCAGCAGTTGACCTGCTCCCCGAGATGATCTCCCTGCTTTCCTATTTCCACGCATTCCAATGCAGCGCGACTTTTAGCGCCTATCCTTGGTAATCAATTGGTGTGTCTTGACGTGCAGGCATTTGATATGTCACGTCATGAAATGCAGGAAATCTCGGAAATTGAAGCGTTTAAATCTTGGAACGCCTTGCAGATTTCAGTTGTAATAAAAATTCGACGGCACGAAACACAGCGGCAACCTAGCCATTGCATGATGTTTTCCATGGCCCAGCGATTGACGGGGCCACTACCTGACCAGGAGAAAACCATGCGCCGCTTTTTGATTGCTATCATGTTGATGTTCTCGTTGAATGCATACGCAGCCGATCGTTACGATGGCATCCCTGAGCGTTTCTTGTCTCTGTATCAATCTGGAAAACCGATGGAAGCGCTGGACTACCTCACGAAGACATCTCCCTATGCGAAGGAGCTTTCTGACCAGATCCGGAGTCTGCGCGAAGTGGTCAAGACCTACCAACAGTCAATGGGGAAGTTCGGTGACGCCGAGATGATCTCGGAACGCACCATCGGCACCCGTTACGTCTACATGAAGTACATGTTGAACTATGAACGCCAGCCTGTTCTGTTTGAGCTGACTCTGTACCGCTTCAAGGATCGCTGGGCTCTCCAGAATGTCTCTTTTAATGCCAACTTCAACGAGGAGATTGCACGCGAGTCGAACGCTACAACGGCGAAGTAATGTAGATGAGGTTGTAAAGGCCAACGATGATTTAGAGGAAAACCCCTGCTGGAGTTTTCCTCATTTTTATTCTTGATGAATCTTGCTTGTTTTCCGAGATGATCTCGCGGACCTCTTTGATTTTGGCCTGATGTAGAGCCGCGGCACGTTTCGCACTTTGCTTGATGGTGTAAGTTCGTTTGAACGTTTTCATATTGTGGACCTTGCTAACCAGCTCAATGCCCTTGTTCTTCTTTTTGGCTTTGTCCGCCACTCCGCTTTCAAGCCGGTGATGCCTTCCTCTGGATCATGATCGAGCTCGCGCTCAGTGTCGCCCGGTTCGGTTTTTTTCTTGAACGCGATGCACAAAGTAAAGCCGTTTCCCGTGATGGAATGCGTGCCGGTCTTCGACCACCATTCCGTAGCATCGATCTCTTCCTTGGAGCCAGAAACCACTACAGGCGACTGTGGCATGATCCTGGTAACACCTTGAGCTACCGGCCAGGTTTTCCTTCGACCCGATTGCGACCGTTCGCTTTGGCGCGATAGAGATGTTGATCAGCCTCAAAGAGCAGGTTCTCGGTCGAGATGTTGCTGGCAATCTCCAAGGTCGACACGCCGATACTGACGGTGATAGTCCCGAAAGAAGATCCATTGTGTGGAATTGCGAGATCTTGGATTGCTTGTCTTAGTCTCTCACCAAATATCAAAACATTATTGGGAGACATCCCAGGCAGAATGCATACAAATTCTTCCCCTCCGTATCTCGCGGCCAATTCATTCGGCGATTGAATCAATGCGCTGATCGTGGCCGCTACGCGTTTTAAGCAATGATCTCCTTGTATATGCCCGTATAGATCATTGAATGCTTTGAAATAATCGACGTCGATAAGAACCAAAGAAAAAGGAATGTTCTGTTCTAGCGCACGTTGAAGCTCTCTTTTAAACACCTCATCAAAATAGCGTCGATTCGCTATTTGGGTCAGGTCATCGGTAATGCTCAGCAAATAGATTTGCTTGTTCAGCGCGAGCAGTGAGGCTTCAGTACGCTTCCTTTCAGAGATATTTCGAACGATAGAGCAATTAAATCTTCTTCCTTCAAATTGAACCAGGCTTGCATTCACTTCAATTGGAATAATCTGGCCAGATTTGTTCCTGTTGGTCGTTTCCAGACAAACGGACTGCTTTATCTCAAGCTCCTTCCAATGATCTTTCCAGCGTACCTCGTCAAAGTCTGGATCAATGTCACAGACCCTCAATTGACTTAGCTCTTGAGATGTATAGCCTAAAAACTCTGTGGCAGCCTTATTGACGAATACGTAAAATCCGTCTTCGTCGAGCCAAATAATCATGTCGCTCACTGCGTCAATTGAATATAACGCTAGCTCGGCACCAAGTTCCGTTAATGTCGATCTCATTTACTTATACGCCTTGATGCCTCTGAAAGGCTGCCGGGAAAATTGGGTAGTCGACATTATATTTAATTTCTTTGAGACATCCTTCGCTCCAAACAGCGGAATAAATGGCTTCATTATGGCCGTTGACCCTCAGTGAAGTGCTTTTCGCCTCGGCAGGTTCTTTTTCGTTTCTTGGAAATGTCTGTGTCAGTCGTTTCCCCGCCTCGGCTGGAAGCCCGGAGTCGCTGCCGCCGCCGTCAAAGAGAAGGGCCCTGGTGCACCTGAATCGCCTCCCGGCTGCAAGCAGCCCTCTTCGTGATAGCATCCGACACATTATTCACACCAAGGAAAGCCGCCCATGTCAGAACTGGAACAAGACCCCTGGATCGTCCGTGCCGAAGAGTTGAAGACGCAAATGGAATCCCTGCTGGTCGCGCAGCTGGAAGAATATGAAAAGATGACCGCCAAGCTCGAACAGTGGAAGCAGAATCCCGGCGGCTCCTGGCTCACCGAGGCGGATTACCAGCCTTGGCAGGAAGCCCTCAAGAAGCTCGAAGCCGCGCAGCGCGAATTCGATGGCCACATCAGTACGCGCGTGAAGAAATAAGCATCACCTCGCCCGCCCATCGCGCGGGCACAAGAACAACGCCGTGAGCACTGAAGCACACGGCGTTTTTCCTTTCCGCTCAGGATGTTCCAGCTTCTCCGTCCGCCTCCCTTGTGCCCGCACTTGCATTGGAAGTCGAAGCTGAAGCCGAACGCCTGCGCCGCCGCTTGCTCCAGCGCCGCGCACGGTCCACCACCACCTCCATGAACTGCTGGGCCGTCTCGGGTTTGAGCAGGTATTCCACGGCTCCCGCTTCCAGCAAGGCAGGCATCTCCGGCGGATAGTCACTGTCCGGAAATACCACGATCGGCACCGCACGCGTGTCGCGGCCCGCCTTCATGGCCTGGATGAAGTCCAGGCCGTTGTTTTCCATCATGCCTGGGTCCAGAAAGATCATGCCCGGCAGCTGCATCTCGCCATCCGCACGGCGCTGCAACAGTCCCTCGATGGCCGCGTCTGCTTCGTCAACCCACTGCAATACACAGTGAAAATTGTTGCGCCAGAGCGCAAAGCGCGCCAGCTCTACTGCTTCGCCGTTCGACTCAATCATCAGTATGATCGGCGGTTTCATGGTCTTGTCCTTCTCTTGTAGTGACCCTGATCACCATTCCTGTGCCACGGGAATCCATGCTGACCTCTGCGGGCGCTGCTCCGGGCACAAAACTTCATCTGCAGTCTGACAAAAATGCGAAAAAGCTCCTAGCAGGAAATTCCTGATAAACGCTGTTGTCACTGTCTACAAGACGGTCGTGCGAGTTTCAATTGGCTCTCAAGGCAAATCCTTGCCGGCGGGCATCCAGGCCTCCGCCGTCAAGATCCTTCATCTCCCCAACCCCTATCTGCATTGCGGTGTAAGCTAAACCTTCATTTGCACGCCAGCGAACCCGGTTGCATCATGCAGTTCCCGTCAGGTGAGATTGTGAAAATCGGGGGAATTGATCAGCGCGGGCACCGTTTGCCTGGACCGGCCGCTATGCCAGCATGCGCCCGCCGTGGCACGCCGCTTGCTGCACTTCTGAGGGAACATGCAGCCTGCTGTCCTGTTGACCGCTGGCCCGCCGTTCCGGATTTGAACAGGCACACCATCATCATGAATGCACCACTGACATCAGCCGCCGCGCAACCGACCGAGGCGACGCTGGACATCCTCAAGACCCTCATCGGGTTCAACACCATCAGCCGCGAATCCAACCTGGGCCTCATCGAATGGGTCCGCGATCTTCTCGAACGCCACGGTGCCACCACCCGCCTGACCTACGACGCCGAACGGCGCAAGGCCAATCTCTTTGCCACCCTGGGCGATACCGGTCCCGGCCGCTTCGGTACGGTCTTCTCCGGACATACCGATGTGGTGCCGGTCAAGGGACAGAACTGGGATACCGACCCCTTCGTGGCGCATGTGGCCGATGGCAAATTATTCGGTCGCGGCGCTTGCGACATGAAAGGTTTCATCGCGGTCTGTCTGGCGCGCCTGCCGGCCATCGCGCAGGATCGCCTGCACACACCGCTGCACTTTTCGTTCTCTTACGATGAAGAAGTGGGCTGTCTGGGGGTGCGCGAACTGCTGGCGGACCTGCAGCAGAATGACATCAAGCCCACCGGCGTCATCATCGGCGAGCCCACCATGATGCAGCCCGTGATCGCACACAAGGGCAAGCGCTCCTATCGCTGCTCGGTGCATGGCCATGCGGCGCACTCGTCGTGTCCGCACCTGGGCATCAACAGCATCGACTATGCGGCCATGATGCAGCTGAAGATCCGCGAGATCGCGCTGCGCGTGCGCCATTCGGAAGCGCAGGATTACGACTTCGACGTGCCGTATTCCTCCATCGTCACCACGCTCTCCAATGGCGGCAACGCGCCCAACATCATTCCGGACAAGGCCGAGTTCGTGTTCGAACACCGCTTCCTGCCCGGTATCGATCCGGCCGGGGTGTTCGACGAAGTGAAGCGATATGCAGAACAGGAAGTGCTGCCGCAGATGCAGATCGAAGGTGCGCAGGGGCGCATCGAATTCGAAACGCTGACGGCCTATCCGGGCATGAGCACGTCGCCCGATGATCCGCTGGTGAGTTCGGCACTGCGCATCCTGGGTAGTGAACGCGCGCGCAAGGTCGGCTTCGGTACCGAAGGCGGGCTGTTCGGTCAGGCCGGCATGCCGGCGGTGATCTGCGGGCCGGGCGACATCATCCATGCGCACAAGCCCAACGAGTTCGTGACACTGGAGCAATTGGCCCGATGTGAAAGTTTCTTCGACAACTTCGTCGCTTCGGCGCATCTGAAGGCGGTTTGATCGCTTCAGCATCTTCGCCGGAATGAACAAAGGCGCTTGCCCGTGAGGGTCAAGCGCCTTTTTTTCGGAGCGGGGAAGAGTCAGGCCGGAGCGCGAACGCGCTTGTCCAGCGAGGCCGAGACGGCCACCGTCACCAGGCCCAGCAGGGCGAAGACCGAGCCGATCAGGGGCAGGTCGGTCAGCGGCAGGCCGGCCGAGATCGCCAGTCCACCGACCCAGGCGCCAGTGGCATTGCCGAGGTTGAAGGCCCCCTGGTTGAGGGTCGAGGCGAGGTTGGGCGCGCCGCGTGCGGTGTCGAGCACGCGGATCTGCGCACCGGGCACCACCGCAAAGGCGAAGGCCCCCCAGGCGAACATCGTTGCCAGCGTCGGCCACTTGTAATGGCTGGTGAAGGAAAACAGCCCCAGCACGATGGCAATGCACAGGAACACGCCGCACATCACCGGCATCAGTTTCCAGTCCGCCAGCTTGCCGCCGACCAGGCCACCCACGGTGATGCCGGCACCGAAGAGCAGCAGCACCCAGCTTTCTTCGCGGGCGCTGAAGCCGGTCACGTCCAGCAGGATGTAGGCGATGTAGGTGATCACGCTGAACATGCTGATCGAGGCCAGCGTCGAGGTCAGCAGCGACAGCTGCACGCGGGTATCAATGATGGAGCGGAACTCCTGGAAGATATTCCCGGCCTGCATGGGGATCTTCTTGGGCAGCATGGTCCACAGCATGACGGCGGCCAGCACGCCGATGCCGGTCACCACGCCGAAGGTGGAGCGCCAGCCCGCCGCATGGCCGAAGGCGGTGCCCAGCGGCACGCCCAAGATGTTGGCCACGGTCAGGCCGGTGAACATCAGCGCCACTGCCTGTGCGCGTTTCTGCGGCGTCACCAGTTCTGCTGCCACCACCGAGCCGATGCCGAAGAAGGCCGCATGGCAGAAGGCGGTGACCACCCGCGCCACCATCAGGAACGGGTAATTGGGGGCCAGCGCGCACAGCACATTGCCGAGGATGAACAGGCACATCAGCCCCACCAGAGCCTGCTTGCGCGGCCACTTGGCGGTAAGGATGGCGAGGATGGGCGCACCGGCGGCCACGCCCAGGGCATAGCCCGAGACCAGCATGCCTGCGGCCGGGGCCGTGACACCCAGATCAAGCGCAACGTCGGGCAGCAGGCCCATGATGACGAATTCAGTGGTGCCGATACCGAAGGCGGCAACGGCGAGGGCAAACAGGGGCCAGTTCATGCGCAGTCCAGGTGGAGGGTGGAGAGGAGGAGGGCGCGGCCAGGGCAGACCGCGCAAAGCCGCAAGTTTACCGTTGGATGGAAATCGCTGCAGGACTCAAGCCGGATCGGCTGCCAAGGGGCGGCCAAACCAGCTCTTCAGGAAAGACATCAGCGCGCCATACGCCGGCAGGAAGAACAGCAGGCTGATGGCGATCTTGAAGCCGTAATCGACCAGCGCGATCTCCACCCAGTGCTCGGCCATGAAGGGATCGCTGCTGCGCCAGAAGGCGATGGAGAAGAAGGCGATGGTGTCGCTGGCATTGCCGAAGATCATCGACACTGACGGTGCCAGCCACCAGTGGCGCGAAGCCCGCAGGCGATTGAACACCTGCACGTCCAGCACCTGCCCCAGCACATAGGCCATGAAGCTGGCCGCCGCGATGCGCGCCACGAAGACATTGAAATGCGCCAGCGCGCCGAAGCCCTGCCATTGCCCCATGTAGAACAGGGCGGAGATGCCGTAGGAGATGAACAGGGCCGGCAGCATCACCGCGAAGATGATGCGGCGGGCCAGTGGCGCACCGAAAAAGCGCACCGTCAGATCGGTCGCCAGGAAGATGAAGGGAAAGCTGAAGGCGCCCCAGGTGGTATGCAGCCCGAAGATCGAAACGGGCAATTGCACCAGGTAGTTGCTGGAAGTGATCACCAGCAGGTGGAACAGGGAAAGCCAGGTCAGCAGCGCGGCATGGCGGCGCAGGTCGAGAGTCGTCATATGAACCTTTTTGATGAATGGGGGCGAGGGAACCCATGGCACACGTCCGGTCGCCGCGCGGGCAATGGCCGCCGAAGACTGGACAGAAGGGGCAGGATTTTATCACAAGGCCCGGTCCCGGCCCTTGAGGTACACTCTTGCGCTTTTGGGCAGGTGCAATGAACAGCAAGAAGGCAACCCTGATCGGTTTGAGCGCCGTGCTCTTGTGGAGCGCCATCGTTGGCCTGATCCGAGGCGTGAGCGAACATCTCGGTGCCACCGGCGGCGCGGCAGCCATCTATACGGTGGCCTCACTGATCCTGATGGTGTCGGTCGGTTTCCCGCGCCTGTCCAGCTTCCCGCGCAGGTATCTGGTGTGGGGCAGCGTGCTGTTCGTGGCGTATGAACTGTGCCTGTCGCTCTCGATCGGCTACGCCCATAGCGGCCGCCAGGCCATCGAAGTGGGCATGGTCAACTACCTGTGGCCGACCTTCACGCTGGTGGCGGCGATTCTCTTCGGCGGGCAGCGCGCGACGCTGCTGGTGGTGCCGGGCTTCATCCTGTCCATGCTGGGCATCTGCTGGGTGCTGGGCGGCAATCAGGGCCTGGACCTGCCGGTCATGCTGACCAACATCCAGGACAATCCCCTGAGCTACGGCCTGGCCTTCATCGGTGCCCTGATCTGGGCGGCCTACTGCACCGTGACCACCCGCATCGCCGAGGGCAGGAACGGTGTGACCCCTTTCTTCATGCTGGTGGCCTTGGCCTTGTGGGTGAAGGTCCTGCTGGGCGGTCATGCCGCTGAACTTTCCTTCAGCGTGCCCGCGCTGGTCTATCTGCTGCTGGCGGCTGCCGCCATGGGGCTGGGTTATGCAGCCTGGAATGTGGGCATCCTGCATGGCAACGTGACAGTGCTGGCGGGGGCATCGTATTTCATCCCGGTGTTTTCCTCCGCACTGTCGGCCGCGCTGCTGCGCGCGCCGCTGCCGCCGTCGTTCTGGGTCGGCGCGGCGCTGGTGTGTGCCGGATCGATTCTCTGCTGGCGCGCCACCGCTGCTGGACGCAGAAAGGATTGATCTCCCGCTACGGGCGGCGGAGTTCCCAGCCTGGGACGCTGCTAACAAAGTTTTACATCGCATCGGGCTTTCCTGACGCCGTTGTCATCGACGCGTAACGGCGAGGTCATCATGACTGCCTAGACTCCTGCTTTTTTCAGAGCAAGGCCGCGCAACGCGGCAAGAGTCATGCTGTCATCCCTTCCTCTTTCTCCACAGCGCACGGTACCCGGTGCGGCCATGCTGCGCAGAGCGCAGCCGGCGCTGCTGGTGCTGGCTGCGCATCTGGGCTTGCTGTGGCTGGCCACGCAGATGCACGCCTTGCCCGTGCCCATTTCCACGCCACCGGTACCGCCCACCGTGATGCTGGCACTCCTCGAGTCCGCACCGCCGCCGCCCTTGCCTGCGACTTCACCGCATCCTGCAGCCCCCGTGCGCACCGTGCCATTGCGGCCGACACCCATGCCGCACCCCCGTCAGGCCGTGGCACCCGCGCCGGCCATGGTCACTTCTGCCGATACGTCATCTGCGCCATCCGCGCCAGCTGCTCCAGCGTCTGCGCCCGAGGCCGCCGCTGCCCCGGTGACGCCGGCCGCCCCGATGATCCGCCCGCCCGTCATTACCAGCGGCGTTCAGTACCTCACTGCACCGCAGCCGGTCTATCCCGCTGCAGCCCGCCGTCGCGGCGATGAAGGCGAGGTGCTGCTGCGCGTGCTGATCAATGCCCAGGGCGGGGTGGAGCAGATTGCGCTGGAACGCTCCTCCGGCATCGCCAGCCTCGACCAGGCCGCGCGCGAGGCCGTTCAGCGCGCGCGCTTCCAGCCCTATGTGGAGCAGGGCAGGGCGCTGCCTGCCTATGTGGTCGTACCGATCAAATTTCAATTGACGCAGTAACCCCGAACGAAAGGAATCAGCAATGGATGCAAGTCCCTACGGCCTCACGGCCCTGTGGTCGCAAGGCGATGTCGTCACCAAGGCGGTGGCGCTTCTGCTGACGATGATGTCGATGGCCTCGTGGTATGTGATCGTGACCAAGGCCCTGCAATTGTGGCGCTACCGTACTCCGGCGCACGCCGCAGGCCACGCGTTCTGGGAGGCTGGCAACGTCGCCGCCGGCATCACCCTGCTGGGCCGCGACAATCCCTTTGCCGCGCTTGCCAGCGCCGGCCAGGGCGCAGTCGATCACCACACCACGCACCAGGGCCAGTTGCAGGATCGCCTGCCGGTCAGCGAGTGGGTCACGCTGTCGCTGCGCCAGGCCATCGATGAAGCCTCGGCCCGCCTGCAGTCGGGCATGGCGGTGCTGGCCTCGGTCGGCTCGACGGCTCCCTTCGTGGGCTTGTTCGGCACGGTCTGGGGCATCTACCACGCCCTGGTCTCCATCGGCAGCAGCGGCCAGGCCAGCATCGACAAGGTCGCCGGTCCGGTCGGCGAAGCGTTGATCATGACGGCGCTCGGGCTGGCAGTGGCCATTCCCGCCACCTTTGGCTACAACGCGCTCCTGCGCGGCAACAAGAGCATCCTCGCGCGACTGAACAAGTTCGGTTTCGAACTGCATGCGCTGTTCGTCACCGGGGCGCGCGCCGATGCCGCCTCTGCCGCGTCGAAACAGGCCCCGGCCATGCGCCTGCGCACGCGGGGAGCTGCATGATGGGCATGGGTTCCCTCTCCGATTCGGACGATGACTTCAATCCCGAGATCAACACCACCCCGCTGGTGGACGTGATGCTGGTGCTGTTGATCATCTTCATCATCACGGTCCCGGTCATGAACAACGCCGTCAAGATCGACCTGCCGCGCGCCACCGCCCAACCCGATACGCTCAAGCCGGACAGCATCAACCTCGCCATCGATGCCGACGGCAAGACCTTCTGGAACGACGAACCGGTCGATCAGGCGCAACTGCAGGCCCGCATCGGCAAGGCAGCCTCCGCACCGCAGCCGCCGGAACTGCATCTGCGAGCAGCTCGCACCACACCCTACGAAAAAGTGGCACAGGTGATGGCCATGGCACAGGCAGGCGGGCTGGCCAAGATCGGCTTCGTGACTGATCCGCGGCCATGAACCCGATAACGACCCGATAAAAAAAGAAGACTGGCCGGCATTGCCCGGTCGGTCCATTGCATAGCCAAATCAACTCCCTCTCTCTCCACATCCACTGCGAGTCCGACATGAATTCCACACGCATTGCCCGTTTCCGTCCGTCCACCATGCGCCGTGCCCTGCTCGGCGCCGGCCTCCTGCTGGGCAGCGCCGGCCCGCTGATGGCGCAGGCCGATGACAGCGTGCTGCCCCAGATCACCGTCACCGACAGCGCCGACAAGAAGAAGCTGGCCGAGAAGGTCAGCAGCGGTGCCCTCGGTGATCGCTCCGAACTGGAGACGCCGTTCTCCACGCGTGCGGTCAAGAGCGACGAGATCGAAGATCGCCAGGCCACCTCGCTGGCCGAGGTGCTGAAGTACGACGCCAGCGTCAGCAACAACAGTCCGGTCAATGGCACGCACCCGGCCACCATCTCGGTGCGCGGCCTGCGCCTGGATGACCTGAACGGCTACAAGATCGATGGCCTGGCCAACATCAACCGCGGGACTGAAATGCCGCTGGAGATGTTCGAGCAGGTGGAAGTACTCAAGGGCTTGTCCGGCTTCATGTATGGTTTCGGCTCGCCGGGCGGGATCATCAATTACGTCACCAAGCGCCCGACCGATGACACCTTCTTCGCCACCGATCTCGGCTATGCCAGCGGTGGCACCTGGAAGGAACATGTCGATGCCGGCGGGCGCTTTGGCGAGGACCAGCGCTTCGGTTACCGCGTCAACCTGGTCAACGAAAGCGGCGATACCGAGGCCGATCACGGCAGCATCAACCGCCAGTCCATCGGCGCATCCTTCGATGCCCGCCTCACCAGCGACCTGACCGTGCGGCTGGATGCCATCTACCAGCGCCGCATCGCCACCGGCGGCACCGATGTCATCGTCAGCGGATTCAGGATTCCTTCGCCGCTGGATGGCACGACCCGGCTCTACAGCAATGGCTCCTTCACCGATGTCGATTACCGCCTGGTGACGCTGAGCGCCGACTACCGTCTTTCAGATGACTGGAAGGCCAGCGTCGCCGTGCGTCACTCCGAATCGGTACGCATCTACAAGAAGGACCAGTACTACATCACCAGCAACAGCGGCAATTACCGTGACCGTGTGACCTCGGAATACCACGGCTATGAATTCAACGAAGCGCAAGCCATGGTGCAGGGCAAGGTGCGCACCGGATTCCTCCAGCATGAGCTGGTGTTCGGCGCGATGGCGCAGAACCTGCTCTCGACCTCCTCGGTCAATACGCCCAAGCCTTACATCGGCACCGGCAACCTGTATGCGCCGACGATCTACTCGGCCGACAGCGTCAACTACAGCGGCGGCACTTATCGCGATGAAAAGACCACCCAGACCGCGCTATTCGCCAGCGACACGATGAAGTTCGACGACCGCTGGTCGGTACTGGCCGGTGTGCGCTATACCAACTACATCGATACCGCCTACAGCACTGCCAACACCACCAGCGCGCGCTTCACCGCCAATCCGCTGAGCCCGACGGCAGCCGTGATGTACAAGCCGCGCGCCGATACCACGGTCTACGTCAGCTATGCCGAGGCATTGGAGCAGAGTGCCTCCGCGCCGACCACCACCGTCAATGCCAACCAGACCTTCGCGCCGATCAAGAGCAAACAGGCTGAAGTGGGCGTCAAGACCGAGCACGACGGCTGGAACGGCAGCCTGGCACTGTTCCGCATCGAGCGCGGCTCGCAGTACATCAACAGCGCCAACGTCTACGTGGCCGATGGCCAGAGCGTGTATCGCGGCGTGGAAGCCAATGGCTCGCTGCAGCTCACGCGTGATTTGAGCCTGGATGGCAGCGTGATGGTCATGGGCTCGGAGATCACTCATGCGGCGGCCGCGGTCAACGGCAAGCGCGCCGTCGGTGCAGCCGATATGCAAGCCGGTGCGCAATTGACTTACCGCGTGGCAGCGTTGCCGGGGCTGCAATTGCATGCCGGCGCGCAGTATGTCGGCACCATGGCGCTGGATTCGGCCAATGCCAACATGCTCTCGCCGTACAGCCTGTTTGATGCCGGGCTGAACTATCGCACCCGCATCGGTGGCCACATGACGACCTGGAGCGCCAACATCACCAACCTGGCCAATCGCAAGTACTGGACCTACTATCAGGAAACCTACCTGAACGTGGGTGCGCCGCGTACCCTGAACCTGAACGTGCGCGCAGACTTCTGAGTGCCAAGGTTTTCCTGATTCGGAAAGGATGAAACAACATGATCGGTGGCCTGTTCTCCCGTCAGCCCGCAAGGGCCTGTGTCTGGCTGAGCGGCTTGCTGCTGGCCGCCAGCCTGGCGCAGGCCGCCGATCGTGATGATCGCCAGACCAAGACCCCCTACGCACCACGCCAGACGATGGCCAGCCTGGAGCCGGTTCCGCCTGGATATGAACCGGTGTTCACGCAACTGCTGGCGCGCCATGGATCACGCGGGCTGACAGGGATGAAATCCGATCTGGCCTTGTATCACCTGTGGCAGCAAGCCGAACAGGAGGATGCGCTGACCCCGCTGGGCCGCGAACTGGGACCGGCCTTGCAGGCCATGCTGCGCGCCAACTTCCTGCTGGGGGCCGGGGTGCCCGGCATCAGCCAGCCCGGCTATGGCAACGAGACCCGGACCGGCTTGCAGGAGCATGCCGATCTGGCGCACCGGATGGTGCAGCGCCTGCCCGGCCTGTTCGATCAGGCCGGCAGCGCCGGGCGCGCGGTGGTCGTGGTCAGTTCCGGCAAGGATCGCGCAGTGGACAGTGCCGAGGCCTTCACCCGGGCGCTGCTGGTGATCCGCCCTGGTCTGCGCGACCAGGTGCAAGGGCCGTCCAGCGATGCCTATCTGCTGTATTTCCACCGTTTGCCCAAGACTCCCCCGGCAGAGACCTCCGGCGCGGATCCTCAGCAGGCGCTGCGCCTGCAGACCTGGCGCGACAGCCAGGCCTACCAGGCTTATGCCCGCAGTCCGACCTTACAGGCGCAACTGGCCCGCATCCGGCAGGATCCGCGCTTGCAGGAGGCGGCCGATGTGGTCCTGGCACGGCTGTTCAAGCCGGATTTTCTGAGCCGGCTGGGGCAGGGGAGATACCGTTTCAGCAACAGCGGCACGCTGACATTTACCAGCGCCGATGGCCGTTACACCAACACGCTGACCGGCGATGGCCGCAGCGTGATTGTCAACGGGTTGCAGGCCGCCTGGGCGCTCTACGACCTTTATGCCATCAGTGCCGGCATGCGCAGCGAACTGGAGCAGGCTGGCAGCGATGTGAAGGAATTTGAACGATTCATGCCGCCGTTGGCGGCGCAGCGTTACGCCGAGGCTGAAGATGCTGAAGACTTCTACAGCAAGGGGCCGGGCATGGTGGAGCAGGGCGATGTGACCTGGCGCATGGCGCGCATCCTGCTGCAGGATTTTTTTGATGAGGCCGATGCCATTGAACGCGGTCAGCGTCGCCATCTGGCCAAGCTGCGGTTCGCCCACGCCGAGATCGTGATCCCGCTGGCTGCGCTGCTGGGCCTGCCCGGCGCATCGCAGCAGGTGGCTGAGCGCGAACCCTATGCCCCGGCCAGCAATGGCTGGCGTGGTGCGCAGATTGCGCCGATGGCTGCCAACCTGCAATGGGACATGTTCGCCAATGCCGCAGGCCGCACCGTGGTGCGCCTGCTGTACAACGAAGCGGAGATGGATTTCAAGCCGGACTGCGATGCTGCGCGGCTTTCGCCGGGCAGCCATTACTACGACTATCGCGCCTTGCGGGCCTGTTACGGATCGGCCCGCAAGGCCGAAGAGCACAATCAGAACTGATAGCTCACGCCCACCCGCAGCACCGGATACAGGTTGTAGCCATGCACCTTGTCGCTGAGCTGGGCGTTTTCGGCCGCCACGTCGGTGGCCAGGCGCGCGCAGATTGCGGCGGGGGCGTTGCAGCCGGAGTTGCTGACCGAAGTCGAGGCATTGCCCTGGAACATCACGCCCAGGTCGGCCGTGAAGCCCCAGCCCGGCTTGGCCGGGGCGACTGCGTTGCCCCAGCCCAGGCCCACGTAGGGCGCGAACTTCTTGAAATCGATGCGGCCATCGACCTGGCCTGCCTGTGAAGCGGTATAGACGTTGCCATTGATGGTATAGATGCCGTTGGCCTTGGGTTTGCCGGTGGCGTCGATCTTGTTGCCGTTGTAGACCACGCCGCCGGAGAGGCGGAAGCCGTTGTCGAACGGGAACCAGTCCAGCAGCGCATCGAAGGTGCGCAGCTTGGCTTTGGCATCGTAGTTCACATCATTGGTGCTGGAGTTGAAGGAATAATCAAAATAGTTGACCCCGAAGCGGGCATTGAGCTGTTGCGCCAGCGGCACGCTCAGGTGGACGCCCACGCCGGTAGTGCCGAGTTCGCCACTGAGGCCGAGATTGGCGGCCTGGGCGGTGCTGCCAAGGGCAGCCAGGCTGATGAGACAAGCGCAGGAAAGTTGGAAACGGTGCACGAAGAAATCCCCCGGGATTGAAGATGAAAGACGGTCAGATGCCGTCCATCGCAGCCTAGGGTTTGGCGCATCGCTCTGTAAAGCGCGACAATACCGAAATGCAATCAAAAAGCGGCAGGACGAAGACGCCGCGTGACATTGGCACCACAGACGGCGGTTTCAGGCTTGCTGTAGATGCCGCTCCGGCAACAGGTCCTGACCCTTTGATGCACATCAATGCGGTCCTGCAGTGATCTGTCTATTCTGCAAGCTCCAGTCAATACCAGCTCGCCCGGTGGGCTCGCGGCCCAGCGCATGTGCGCGCCGCGTCAGTCCGGCGTGGCAGCCGGCCAGGAGCATCGCATGCAAGTCGCCCATCCGTCCATCCTGCATCCATCCGCCAGTCTCGCCGGCATGAACAAGGCCGTCCTGCGCAAAATGGACCAGCGTGGTCCGCGTTACACGTCCTATCCCACGGCAGATCGCTTTTCGAGTGACTTCGCCGTCACCGACTACCTGCATGCGGTCTCCGACCGCCGCAACATGAGCGCCTGGCGGGCGCTGTCGCTGTACCTGCACATCCCGTTCTGCGACACCATCTGCTATTACTGCGCCTGCAACAAGATCGTCACCAAGAACCGCGCCAAGGCCGCGCTCTACCTGAGCTACCTCAAGCGCGAGATCAGCATGCAGGGCTCGCTTTTCTCCGGCATGAACCAGGTCGAGCAGCTGCACTTCGGTGGCGGTACGCCGACTTATCTCTCGGACGAGCAGATGTCGGACCTGATGAACCATATCCGCCACAGCTTCACGCTGGCTCCGGATCACGTCGGTGAGTATTCGATCGAGATCGATCCGCGCACGGTGTCGGTGGCGCGTGTCCACAAGCTGCGCGAGCAGGGCTTCAACCGCATCAGCCTGGGCGTGCAGGATTTCGATCCGGAAGTCCAGCTGGCGGTCAATCGCGTGCAATCCGAAGAACAGACCCTGCAGATCATCGCTGCCGCGCGTGAAGCCGGCTTCCGTTCGGTCAGCATTGACCTGATCTACGGGCTGCCCAAGCAAAACGTGATGTCGATGTCGCGCACGCTGGCCAAGGTCATCGCCGCCAGCCCGGACCGCATCGCCGTCTACAACTATGCGCATATGCCGGCGCTGTTCAAGACCCAGCGCCAGATCAAGGAAGAAGACCTGCCCAGCGCCGACAGCAAGCTGGACATGCTCTCGCTGTGCATCCGCCAGCTGACCGGCGCCGGTTACGTCTACATCGGTATGGATCACTTCGCCAAGCCCACTGACGATCTCGCCATCGCCCAGCAGCAGGGCCGCCTGCATCGAAATTTCCAGGGCTACTCCACCCATTCGGAGACCGACCTGGTCGCGTGCGGCGTCTCGGCCATCAGCGCCGTGGGCGGCAGCTACAGCCAGAATGAAAAGACCCTGGACGGCTATTACGCCCGTCTGGAAAATTCCACGCTGCCCATCGCCCGCGGCATCCAGCTGGGCATGGACGACGTGCTGCGCCGTCTGATCATCCAGCGGCTGATGTGCAATTTCGAGCTGTCGATCAATTCGCTGGAGATCGCCTATCCCATCGTCTTCCGCGAATACTTCGCGCCGGAGATGGAAAAGCTGAAGCAACTGGAAGAGGACGGCCTCATCAATATCGAACCCGAATGGATCACGGTCGAGCCCAAGGGCCGTCTGCTGATTCGCAACATCTGCATGGTGTTCGATCGCTACCTGACCCAGGACCGCGAAAAAGCCGCAAGCCAGAACAAGGACACACCGCAGCGTTATTCGCAGACCGTGTGAGCGGGGCGCGTCGATGAACCTGCTGCCGATCTTCCTGGTAGGCCTGATGGGCAGCGTCCACTGCATCGGCATGTGCGGCGGCATCATCGGTGCGCTCAGTTCAGCCGCGCCGCCGCGCGCGCCCGCCCCGGCCGCACAGGCGCTGGCCATGGCCGCAGCGCCGGGGCGTGCGGTGCATCGCATCATTCCCCTTCATGTCGCCGGCTCCGCCCAGGCCCAGGCCCAGGCCTTCGGTCAGGATCTGGTGCGCGTGCTGGGCTACAACCTCGGTCGCCTGTCCAGCTACGCGCTGGCCGGCGCGCTGGCCGGTGGCATCGCCGCCGGACTGTTGCGCGGTGCCGATGTGCTGGGCTGGCTGGCACCGGCGCAGACGGTGGCCTACATCATCACCAATCTTGTCCTGATCTTGCTGGGGCTGTACCTCACCCAGTGGTGGAGCGCCCTGTCCCGCATGGAGCAATGGGGTAGCGGTCTTTGGTCCCGACTGCGTCCCCATGCAGCGCGGCTGGTGCCAGTGGATACGCCTGCCAAGGCGCTGCTGCTGGGCAGCCTGTGGGGCTGGCTGCCGTGCGGGATGGTCTACAGTGCCTTGCTCACCGCCCTCATGGCCGGCAGCGCCGTGCAAGGCGCGCTGACCATGCTGGCCTTCGGGGCGGGCACCTTGCCGGTGCTGCTGGTGGCCGGCATGTCCGGTGCACGCTTGCGCCAGTTGGCTGCGCGCCCTTGGGTGCGGCGCAGCGCCGGCGTGATCGTCTTGGCCTTCGGGTTGTTGGGTTTGCTGCGTGCCGCCGAGATTGGCGGCCTGGGCATTGCGCGCGGCTGGATCGACGTGTTCTGCGTCAGCCCGGTGCACGGAGGATGAGCATGCACGACGACGGGAGTGATGCGGCGAACCTGTGTTTCCATTGCGGCCAGCCTGTGCCGGCGGGGGAGTCCTGGACGCTGGACATCGGTGGGCTCAACCGGACCCTGTGCTGTGTGGGCTGCCAGAGCGTGGCCCGGCTCATCGTCGAAAGCGGATGTGAAGATTTCTACCTGCGGCGGACCGTTCCCTCTGCCCGCATCGATCCAGAACAGTTGCTGCCACCCGAGCTGGCCTTGGTGGATCTGCCTGGGCAGACGGCCGAAGGTGAAGTTTCTGACACAGGGGACCACGCGCAGGAATTGGTGCTTTCCATCGATGGCTTGCGCTGCGCCGCCTGCGTCTGGCTGATCGAGAAATACCTGGCCCGTCTGCCCGGTATCGACATGGCCGAACTCAACGTGGCCAGTGCGCGCCTGCATATCCGCCGTGATCCTGCGCGCTGTTCTACTTCCACCATCCTGCGCGGCCTGCATGGCCTGGGTTATACGGCCTACCCCTTCGATCCGCTGCGTCAGGGCGAGCAGGCGCGCCGCGCCGGCCGCCGCCTGTTCCGCCAGTTGTTCATCGCGGGGCTGTCGATGATGCAGGTGATGATGTATGCCATCCCGGTCTACATGACACATGAAGGCATCGATCCCGACATGATGGCGCTGATGCGCTGGGCCAGTCTGTTCCTGACCATTCCGGCGGTGTTCTATTCGGCCTTGCCGTTCTTTACCGGTGCCTGGGCAGGACTGCGGGCGCGTGCGCCGGGCATGGACCTGCCGGTGGCGATCGGCATTGCCGCGGCCTTCACCGGCAGCGCCATTGCCACTTGGCGCGGCGAGGGTGAGATCTGGTTCGACAGCGTGAGCATGTTCATTTTCCTGCTGCTGGCCAGCCGCTATCTTGAGACTGCCGCGCGGCGCAAATCGGCGGCAGCGCTGGAGCGCATGCAACAGGCTTTCCCGGCATCGGCGCTGGTACTGCGCGGGTATCCGCTGCAACGTGAGACGACGCTGGTGGCCGCCAGCCAATTGCAGGCCGGTGACGTGATCCTGGCCCGCCCCGGTGACACCATCGCCGCCGATGCCTGCCTGCTCGAAGGCGTGGCTGAACTGGACCTGGCGCTTCTGTCAGGCGAAAGCCGTCCGCAAGCTTTCCAGCCCGGTCAGGAAGCGCCGGGCGGCGCGGTCAACCTGAGCCAGCCGGTGCTGCTGCGTGTGGTGCGCACCACACGCGATAGCACGCTCGCGTCCATCACCCGTCTGGCGGAGCAGGCCGGACAGGGCAAGCCGGCACTGGCGCAGTGGGCCGACATCGTGGCCTCGCGTTTCGTGGTGGCCTTGCTGCTGCTGGCGGCGATCACTTTCATTGCCTGGCATCTGATTGATCCGGCGCGCGCCTGGGCTACAGCGATTGCGGTGCTGGTGGTGTCCTGCCCCTGCGCGCTGTCGCTGGCGACGCCATCGGCCCTGGCTGCCGCCGCCGACCGCCTGCTGCGCGAAGGTACGCTGGTCGTGCGCGGCAACGTGCTGGAAACCTTGCAGCGTGCCGATACCATCCTCTTCGACAAGACCGGCACGCTCACGCAAGGCCGGCCGCAGATGACGGCGCTGTGGAGTTGCATTCCCCAAGCGCAGGCCCTGTCGGTAGCCGCTGCCATGGAGCGCGGCAGTCTGCATCCTCTGGCCAAGGCGCTGGTGGAGGAGGCCGCGCGTCGTGGCAGTGCCGCTTGCGACGTCGCCGAACTCGGCTCCGTCACGGGGGCGGGCATGCATTGTGTCATCGATGGCGTCCCGCATCGCCTGGGCGCGCGCCACTTCGTGGCCGAGATCGCAGGACAATCCATGCCTGCCGAACTGAACCAGCCCGCTGCGGCAGCGGCCGGTTCGGTCTATCTGGGCAACAGCCAAGGTTGGCTGGCGCGCTTCGACCTGGCCGATGCACTGCGTTCGGATACCGTGGAGACGGTGGCTGCTTTCCGTGCGCAGGGGTTGCGGGTGATCCTCCTGAGCGGTGACCAGCCCGAGGTCTGCGCCGAGGTGGCAGCGGCCGTCGGTATCGATGAAGTGATCGCCGGCTGCACGCCGCAACGCAAGCTGGAGGTGGTGCGCCAATTGCAGCAGGGCGGGGCGGTGGTGGCCATCGTCGGCGATGGCATCAATGACGCCGCCATGCTGCGCGCAGGCGATGTCTCCTTCGCGATGGGCAAAGGTGCGGCTCTGGCCCAGGTCAGTGCGGATGCCGTCATCATGAGCGATCGCCTGTCGGCCGTCGCGCAATGTGCGCAGATGGCCCGCCGGACCATGCGCATCGTGCGTCAGAACCTGGTGTGGGCCAGCGTCTACAATTTCCTCGCCATTCCGGCGGCGGCTTTCGGACTGCTTGATCCGTGGATGTCGGCGGTGGGCATGTCGGCCAGTTCGCTGCTGGTGGTCGGCAATGCGCTGCGCCTGAGCCGTGCCACGCGCGCGGCACGGCAGGTGCCGGCAAGTGTTCCAGCGGTCCAGCCAGCGCTGGCGGGAGGGGCCTGATGGAAGCGCTCTATCTCCTCATTCCACTCAGTACCTTGCTGGTCTTCCTGGCGATCTGGGTGTTCTTCCGCGCCTCCGACGGCGGTCAGTTCGATGATCTCGAAGGACCGGCCATGCGCATCCTCCACGACGACGACATTGCCCCGCAGCAGGACCGGCACGATCCCGCCTGAGCTGCTCTCGCGCCTGCCCGTTCGTGCAAATAACGCCGCAATTGCCTGCATTTTTCTTTGGCTCTCTTTCCACTTGATACACGTCAATGCCCCCCGGAGGCTTGCCCCGTA
This sequence comes from Herbaspirillum huttiense, assembly GCF_004367745.1. Taxonomy (GTDB): domain Bacteria; phylum Pseudomonadota; class Gammaproteobacteria; order Burkholderiales; family Burkholderiaceae_D; genus Herbaspirillum; species Herbaspirillum huttiense. Next base: position 3,662,398 of record NZ_CP037993.1, on the reverse strand, counting down.
AGCTCGCATTGAACAGTACTCAACAAAGTGGGGAGAGTTTCGTGAGCAAAGAAAATAGCTACAACTACACGGTTGTGCGCCAATTCACCGTGGCGACCATCCTGTGGGGCGTAGTCGGTATGCTGGTCGGCGTGATCATCGCCGCCCAGCTGGCATGGCCCGAATTGAACATGGGGATTCCCTGGCTGAGCTTCGGCCGGCTACGTCCCTTGCATACCAACGCAGTGATCTTTGCCTTCGGCGGCTGTGCGCTGATGGCAACCTCGTATTACGTCGTGCAGCGCACCTGCCAGGTGCGGCTGTTCTCCGACTTCCTGGCGGCCTTCACCTTCTGGGGCTGGCAGCTGGTGATCGTCGGTGCAGCCATCACGCTGCCAATGGGACTGACCCGCGGCAAGGAATACGCCGAGCTGGAATGGCCCATCACCATCCTGATCGCCGTCGTCTGGGTGGCCTACGCCGTGGTGTTCTTCGGCACCCTCGTCAAGCGCAAGGTCAAGCACATCTACGTGGCGAACTGGTTCTACGGTGCTTTCATCATCGCCGTGGCCATCCTGCACATCGTCAACGGCATGACCATGCCGGCCACGCTGACCAAGTCGTACTCGATGTACAGCGGCGCACAGGATGCCATGATCCAGTGGTGGTACGGCCACAACGCGGTGGGCTTCTTCCTGACCGCCGGCTTCCTGGGCATGATGTATTACTTCATCCCCAAGCAGGTCAACCGTCCGGTCTATTCCTACCGCCTGTCGATCGTGCACTTCTGGGCACTGATCTTCACCTACATGTGGGCCGGTCCGCACCACCTGCACTACACCGCATTGCCTGACTGGACCCAGTCGCTGGGCATGGTGTTCTCGCTGATCCTGCTGGCACCGTCCTGGGGCGGCATGATCAACGGCATGATGACCATGTCGGGCGCCTGGCACCAGTTGCGTACCGATCCCATCCTGAAGTTCCTGGTGGTCTCGCTGTCCTTCTACGGCATGTCCACCTTTGAAGGTCCGATGATGGCCATCAAGACCGTCAACGCCTTGTCCCACTACACCGACTGGACCATTGGCCACGTGCACTCCGGTGCCTTGGGCTGGGTCGGTTTCGTCACCATGGGGGCGATGTATTACCTGATTCCGCGCCTGTCCGGCAAGACCCAGATGTGGAGCAAGGACTTGATCGAGATCCACTTCTGGGTTGCCACCATCGGTATCGTGCTCTACATCGCCGCCATGTGGATTGCTGGCGTCATGCAAGGCCTGATGTGGCGTGCGGTCAATGCCGACGGCACCCTGACCTACAGCTTCGTCGAAGGGGTCAAGGCAACCTACCCGTATTACATCATTCGTCTGATGGGCGGCCTGATGTACCTGTCCGGCATGCTGGTGATGGCCTACAACACCTGGCGCACCATGCGCGGCACCGAACTGGCTGTCGCACCGATTCCTGCCGTGACCAACGCTGCGCACTGATTGGGGGAAAGTATGAAGTTTTCGCATGAATGGATTGAGAAGAACCCCTGGCTGCTCATTGGCCTGGTGCTGCTGGTGGTCAGTGTGGGTGGCCTGGCCGAGATCGTGCCGCTGTTCTTCCAGAAATCGACCACCGAACCGATCGCCGGCCTCAAGCCTTATTCGGCCCTGCGCCTGGCTGGCCGCGACGTTTACATCCGCGAGGGCTGCTACAACTGCCACTCGCAGATGATTCGCCCGCTGCGCGCCGAGACCGAGCGTTATGGCCACTACTCGGTCGCCGGCGAGTCGGTCTATGACCACCCCTTCCAGTGGGGTTCCAAGCGCACCGGCCCGGACCTGGCCCGCGTCGGCGCCCGCTACAGCGATGAATGGCATCGCGCCCACCTGCACAACCCGCGTGACGTGGTACCGGAGTCCAACATGCCGGCCTACCCGTGGCTGGAGCAGGCCAAGCTGGACAACTACGACATCGTCTCGCGCATGAAGGCATTGAAGCGCATCGGCGACCCGTACACCGAAGAAGACATCAAGAATGCCCCGGCCGAACTGGCCGGCAAGACCGAACAGGATGCGCTGATCGCCTACCTGCAAGGCCTGGGCATCCTGATCAAGGCGGAGAGATAAGACCATGATTGAAATGTTGACCGACCCACGCAGCCTGATCACGCTGATCAGCTTCATCACCTTTGCCGGCATCCTGTGGTGGACCTATGTCGGCCACAAGCCCGCTGATTTCAAGCAAGCCGAGATGATCCCCTTCGCCGACGGCGACATCGGCCAGCCCGCTGCCGACAGCAGCGACAAGGAGGTGCGTCATGGCTGATTTCACCAGTGGTTTCTGGAACATCTGGATCATCGTCCTGACCGTGCTGGGCATCGCCGGTTGCGCGCTGCTGCTGTGGCAGCAGTCGAGCTGGAAGGTCAAGAAGGGCGACCAGCCGGTTGCCGGTTCGACCACCGGCCACGTCTGGGACGACGACCTGACCGAACTGAACAACCCGCTGCCGCGCTGGTGGATGTGGCTGTTCTACATCACCATCATCTTCTCGGTGGGCTACCTGATCGCCTATCCGGGCCTGGGCAACCTGCCCGGTACCTTGGGCTGGCGTTCGACCGGCGAGCATGATGCCGACGTCAAGCAGGCCGAAGCCAAGTACGGACCGCTCTTCGACAGCTACCTCAAGAAGGACCTGAAGGTGGTGGCCGCCGACCCGCAGGCCCATGCCATCGGCGAGCGCCTGTTCCTGACCTACTGCGCGCAGTGCCACGGTTCGGATGCGCGCGGCAACAAGGGCTTCCCCAACTTGACCGACAACGATTGGCTGCATGGCGGCACGCCCGAGATCATCAAGGAAACCATCCTCAAGGGCCGTCACGGCGTCATGCCGCCCATGGCTGCAGCGGTGGGTACCGACAAGGATGTCGACAACGTCGCCAACTATGTGCTGAGCCTGTCCAATTCGGCCCATGATCCGATCAAGGCCGAACTGGGCAAGTCCAAGTTTGCCGCCTGCATGGCTTGCCACGGCCCTGGCGGTGTGGGCAACCAAGCCCTGGGCGCGCCCAACCTGTCGGACAAGATCTGGCTCTATGGCGGCAGCATCGACACCATCAAGGAGACCATCAACAAGGGCCGCGACAACACCATGCCGGCGTTTGGCGAATTCCTCGGTGAACCCAAGGTACATGTGCTGGCGGCCTATGTCTGGAGCTTGTCCAACAAGCCCAGCAACGCAGAGGCCAAGTAGGCCCCGATGAGCAGTTGAACCCGCGCCGGGGCCGACGCAGACACAGAGCTGCGCGGCCCCGGCGTTCTTCGTGATGGCCATATCGGCCGCGCCCGGCCAAGGGGCGCATGACAGAGAGCGAAAGCAGAGCAGGCAAGACCATGAACAAGGCCGCAATGACACCCAGGCAGGGCAAGGAAGGGGACCCGCCACCCGAGGCAGGAACGCAGCAGGATTTGCCGACGAAGGAGAGCAAGGATGAATACGCCGTCATCCGCATGTATGCCGCGCGTGAACAGATCTACCCGCGCGAGATCCAGGGACGCTTTGCCAGCCTGCGCTGGCTGTGCGTATTCCTGACGCAGCTGGTGTTCTACGGCCTGCCGTGGATCAACTGGAACGAGCGCCAGGCCGTGCTGTTCGACCTGGCCTCACGCAAGTTCTATCTGTTCGGCCTGGTGCTGTGGCCGCAAGACTTCATCTGGCTGGCCGCGCTGCTGATCATCTGCGCCTTCAGCCTGTTCCTCTTCACGGCCATCGCCGGCCGCGTCTGGTGCGGCTACGCCTGTCCGCAGACGGTCTACACCGAGATCTTCCTGTGGATCGAACGCCGCATCGAAGGCAACCGCAGTGCCCGCATGCGCCTGGACCGCCAGCCCTGGTCGTTCGACAAGCTCTGGCGCAAGTCCGCCAAGCACCTGGCCTGGGGCGGCCTGGCCCTGTGGACCGGCATCAGCTTCGTCGGCTACTTCTCGCCGATGCGCGAGTTGTTGCCGGAAATCGGCCAGTTCGCACTGGGCCCGTGGGAGAGCTTCTGGATCGCCTTCTACGCCTTCGCCACCTATGGCAATGCCGGCTGGATGCGCGAGCAGGTCTGCAAGTACATGTGCCCCTATGCCCGCTTCCAGAGCGCCATGTTCGACCGTGACTCCCTGGTCATCACCTATGACAACGCCCGTGGCGAGCCGCGCATGCCGGCGGCCAAGGCAGCCAAGCTGCAGGAGGGGCGCAAGGCGGGCGATTGCATCGACTGCACCATGTGCGTCCAGGTCTGTCCGACTGGCATCGACATCCGCCAGGGCCTGCAATACATGTGCATCGGCTGCGCGGCATGCGTGGATGCCTGCGACAGCGTGATGGACAAGATCGACCGCCCGCGCGGCCTGATCCGCTATTCCACCGAGAACGCCATCGAGCAGGGCTTCTCGACGCCGGAGATCCGCCGCCGCCTGTTCCGTCCGCGCATCCTGATCTACACCGCCATCCTGGGTGCGGTGATCGCGCTGTTCCTGGGCTCGCTGGTGGTACGCACGCCGCTGAAGCTGGACGTGATCCGTGATCGCGGTTCCATGGGCCGAGAGGTGGAGGACGGCATCATCGAAAACGTCTACCGCTTGCAAGTCATCAACACCGATGAGCGCGGCCATCGCTATCGCATCAGTGCGAGCGGTATCGAAGGACTGACCGTCGATCCGGCCGGCCCCATCGAACTGGCCGCCACCCAGACGCTGATGGTGCCGGTGCGGGTGAGGGCGCCGCATGGAGCGGGTGAGTCCGGTTCCAACAAAATTCACATCGAATTGCAGGCCGAGGACCAGCCCGCGCTGCATGTCAGCGAGAAGGCCGTCTTCCTGGTGCCGCGCCGCTGAGGGCGGCAGCTGGCAAAAATCACATGAACCAAACGTCATATCGAGAGGAAACCATGCAGACTGTCTCCCCCAAGCTTGGCAACACCGCTCCCTGGTATCGTCACCGCTGGCCCTGGCTGCTGATGTCCGGCCCGGCCGTTGTGGTGGTAGCGGGGATCTTTACCGCCTGGCTGGCCATCTCGCGGGCCGATGCCCTGGTGGCCGACGATTACTACAAGCAGGGCAAGGCCATCAACAAGGACCTGCGCCGCGATCATGAGGCGCAAAGGCTGGGCGCGGCCATCGGCATCGCCTATGACCCGGCCGCTGCCGTGCTGCGCGGCCGCCTGCAGATGCGCCAGGTGCCTGCCGCCGGCGAAGAGGGCCAGACCCTGGTGCTGAACCTGGTGCACCCGACCCAGCCGGCCAAGGACCGCACGCTGCTGGTGCGTCCGGCCGCCGATGGTAGCTTCTCGGTACCGCTGGCGGAGATGGAGCAGGCACGCTGGCGCCTGGTGGCCGAGGACGGCAGCCATCGCTGGCGCCTGCACGGGTCCTGGGTGTGGCCGCAACAGCGCAGCATCGAAATGAATGCGGAGGCCTACGCACCGGCCGAATAATGCGCTAAGCTGGAGTGAAGCCGGCTTCAAGACCGGCCATCTTCGGATGAAACTTCATGCGTCAAGGAGACAGCCATGCGCAAACAGCAACGCAATCTTGCCATCGTGGTCTGGGTGGCTTTCCTGATGGCCATCGCGGCCGAGGGCGTGTTCTTTTCCCTGTTCAATCCCGAGGAGCTGGCCATGGTGTCCGGCCACGAATGGGAAGCGCTGGGCGCCTATACCGTCGGGTTCTTCTGTTTCTGGGGAAGTTTCGCCGTCTGCGGCCTGCTGGCCGTGAGGCTGACGCGCGCCCTGCCGAGAGAGCGCTTGCGTCATTACGTCCAAGGCTGAACGCCTTGGAGCGCTTCAATCAACATTGAATAGACTGGGGTTGGCTCGAAGCCGGTGATGCCACCGGTTTCAAGCCTGTATGCCCTCAGCTGGCTGCTCGCGCGGTAGCTGCTGCCGCCGGTGCCGGTGTGCAGGCATCGACGCCGGCCGCCAGGCGCTTGAGCGCGGCCAGGTCCACCACTTCCACATCGCGTTGTTCCACCGCCAGCAGGCCTTGCTTGCGGAACTTGGAAATCAGGCGGCTGATGCTTTCGATGGTCAGACCCAGGTAGTTGCCGACGTCCTGACGCGTCATGCGCAGCTGGAAGCGCGTCGAAGAATAGCCGCGTGCGGCATAACGTGAAGACAAATTCACCAGGAAGGCAGCAAAGCGCTGCTCCGCACGCATGTTCCCCAGCAGCATGATGACGTTCTGTTCGCTGGTGATCTCGTGGCTCATCATGCGATGGAAGTGACGCAGCAGATGCGGGATCTGGCCGAACAACTGTTCCAGGCGGGCAAACGGGATCTCGCAGACTTCACTGTCCTGCAGGGCCACTGCATCGCATTGATGCTGCTCGGTGCTGATGGCATCCATGCCCAGCAGTTCGCCAGGCATCTGGAAACCGGTGATCTGGCGGTCGCCGTCGAGGTTTTCCTGATAGGTCTTGAAATGGCCCACACGCACGGCGTAGAGCGCGGTGAAGCGGTCGCCGATACGGTACAGGAAGTCATCGCGGGCGACTTTGCGGCGGCCGATGATCTTGTCCAGGCGTTTCATGTCGGATTCATCCAGGCCCATGGGCAGGCACAGCTGGTGCATGCCGCAGGCGGTGCAGCTGCGCAGCGCAGAGCTGGCGGCGGCTTCGCGCGCGGCAGTCAGCGGCGAGCATTGGGTCAGGGGCGCGGCGGCGTTGTTGGCAGCGGCGAGCGAAGTGGAGTGGCAAGGCTGGTTCATACGATGTTCCCGGCGGACTTGTGGCAATCGAATGACTCGATTTTAAGTGCGCGGAACGTGATAGGCAGCACAGTATTCCCGAATCAGACGGCATTTCTTGTCCCAGATCAAACTTGGTCCAAGTAGGCGCCCGAAAGGGCGGGCAGGCTTACCGTGTGATGGCGGATTTCACCTAAAAACATCAGAACTGACGGCCAATGACGACGGCTGACAGTACGTGGAAGAGAAGCGGCCTTGATGGGGGAAAGTGGGCGGTATCGCGGGGTTACCGGGGACCCGCGAATGCCCTTCCATGCGACCGTCTTGTTGTTGAAACTTCAGAGCCTTCGTGGCTTCCTGAATGGGGCTGCCTTGGCTTCTGTTCAGGCTTCTGCCGTAGGTTTGCTCATGTCCGGCAACGGCAGCGGAGTGCTGGTCGGGCGGCCACGATAGTCGGTCCAGCACAGGCGCTTGAAGTCATACAGCTTGCAGCGGCGCGCCGTGTCGAAGTACCAGCGCCAGGAGAAGCGCTGGATCACGATGCGGCCGGGCAGCATGGTTTCCAGTTTCTTCTGGGCTTGCTTGAGACGATACAGCGGCACGCTCATGTCCACGTGGTGCGCGGTGTGTTCCATGATGTGATGCAGCAGCGAACCCCAGTAGCGGCCGAAGGTCAGGTGCACGGTGGTGGAAACGAAGGGTTGTGCAGCAGCCCAGGTGATCTTGTCTTCATACCAGGCCACCGAGGTATGCGTATGGTGCACATACACCACGAAGCCGATCATGGCCTTCCAGAACAGCAGCGGAATCGCAAAGCCGGTCACCAGCAGGGTCCAGAAGGATTGTTCAGTCGCCTGCGCGGCCCAGGCCAGGCCGGCGATCCAGACGACGGCGACGGCGGTCACCAGTACGCCATCCCACATGAATTCGGCGCGGCGGGTCGGCATCTGTTTCTTCGAGGGGAAGTACATGCGCTTCCACCACATGTCGATCATGTAGTACAGGCCGGGACCGAAGCCGCTGCGGTAGATGCGCTCCAGGCGCTGACGCCAGCGCGGCAGGGCGCGGAATTCTTCCAGCGAGCGCGGCTGCCAGACGAAATCAAAACCCTTCAGGTTGGTATAGCCATGGTGCACCACATTGTGACCGACTGCCCACAGGCTATAGGGCGTGAGCGAGGGCATGAACAACAGGCGGCCGAGCCAGGTATTGAGCTTGCGGCTGGGCGTGAAAGCCTGGTGGCAGGCATCGTGGCCGAGGATGAACAGGCGGCCGATGATGAAGCCATTGACCACGCCCAGCGCGATCTTGGCCAGCAGCCACGGGGCCCAGACGATGGCCGCCAGGCTGGCACCGAACAGGCAGAAATCCAGTACCGACAGTGCCAGGGCGATGGCCGTGCTGCGCTGGCTGATGGGGATCACCCAGGAGCGGATGATCTTGCGATGGGGCATCGGCGCGCCGGGCGCGACCGGGGTATTGGGGTGCGAAGTCGTCGACATCGTAATTAACCTCTTCCTACTATCAAACGGTGGACGGGCGGAGCATGCCGCAGAGACTGCTCCAGCTAACGCTGCAAGGGCGGATGGCGTTGCAAGAAATGGCGGCCGGGAAACCGGTGGCGGGGACGTTAGCGCGGATCCCAAAAAACAACGCGACCGGTCATCATCGATGACGGATCGCGCCGTTTGGGTGCGGCAAGAATACCTTAGAAACGGTAGCCCACGCCAACGCCGATCAGCCACGGGTCGATCTTGACGCTGGAAATCTTGGTGCCGGAAGCAGTCTTGACGTCGCTGGAGATCTGCACCTTCTTGATATCGAAGTTGATCAGCCAGTTCTTGTTGATCTTGTAGTCGGCACCGATCTGCAGGGCGCCGCCGACGCTGTTGCTGTCCAGTTGCAGGCCGTTGGCCAGATCCACGCCGGAGATGCGGGTGTAGTTGATACCGGCACCGACGTAGGGGCTGAAGACTGCTTCAGGCATGAAGTGGTATTGCAGCAGCAGGGTTGGCGGCAGGTGCTTGAAGGTACCGATCTTGGTGCCGTCCAGACGCACGTCCTGCTTTTGCGGATAGGTCAGCACCAGTTCGGCGGCGATGTTCGGGGTGAAGAAGTAGCTGATGTCGAGTTCCGGAATCACCTTCTCGTTGATGGTGATGCGGTCCGAGGCGCCGGCGCCGTTGACCTGGTCGGACTTGTTTTCCGGGCTCAGATCAACGGCGCGCACGCGCACCAGCCACGGGCTTTGCGCTTCTTGCGCGAACACGGGAGCAGCGGCGAAGGAGGAAGCCAGGGCGGCAACGGCGGCGGTGATGGTGACGATTTTTTTCACGGTGTTTTACCTGTCGAGTGAGGATGTCCGAAAGGTACGCGTGAAGCTTTCTGCAGGCTTTGATGCCGATCAAGCGCGTGGATACATCGGGCAAAAATGCCCTCGCCGGCGGGAACTTGCCACGCAAAAACGACACAAGCCCCGGCCTGCTTGAACAGGCTGGGGCTTGGTGTGCAGCGTGGCGGATATCCGGATCGCTATCAGGATATCCGCCTGTGCGCGTGGATTCCGCTTACTCCTTGTAACGCGCTTCGCGGGCCAGCTTGGTCAGGTTTTCCGGATCTTCGAAGGCCTTGTAATAAGCGTTCAGTGCCGGGGCACCGCCGAGGTGGGCATACAGCACGCGCTGGCCCTTGAAATGGCCCTTCTTGGCCATGTCGATCAAGCCATCGATGGATTTTCCTTCATACACCGGATCGGTCAGCATGGCTTCCATTTCGGCGGCGGTGCGGATGGCGGCGATGGTCTGCTCGCTCGGCAGGCCGTAGGCCGGGCCGCTGTAGTCGGGGATGATCTCGATGTCGGCATCGCGCACCACCACGCGCTTGCCACCCTTGGCGGCGATCAGTTCGCTGGTGTCGTTGGCGATCTTGGTGACGGCGCGGCGGGTCATGGCTTCATCGTCGGCGGTGTCGATGCCGATCACGCGGCGGCGCTTCTCCTGGGCGGCGAAACCGACCACCATGCCGGCCTGGGTGGAACCGGTACAGGTCGCCACCACGATGTTGTCGAAGAAGATGCCCAGCTGCTGTTCCTGCATCGCCACTTCGTCGGCGAAGTTGGCATAGCCCAGGCCGCCCAGCGGGTGGTCCGACGCGCCGGCCGGAATCGCATAGGGCTTGCCGCCCTTGGCGCGCACTTCTTCCAGGGCACGGGCCCAGGTGTCTTTCTCGGTGGTGGAGTAGCCATAGCCGCCCATGATCGGGTTGCCGCCCATGATGCGGGTCAGCAGGATGTTGCCGACCTTGTCGTAGACCGGATCATCCCATTCCAGCCAGGTTTCCTGCACGGTATAGGACTTCATGCCCACGGCGGCAGCGGCCGCGCAGACCTGGCGCGTGTGGTTGGACTGGATGTTGCCGATCGAGACCAGGGTGTCGCAGCCCTTGGCCAGGGCATCGGCCACCAGCCATTCCAGCTTGCGGATCTTGTTGCCGCCGAAGGCCAGGCCCGAGGAGACGTCATCGCGCTTGGCCCACACTTCCACGCCCAGCATGGCGGACAAGCGTTCCAGCTTGTGGATGGGGGAGGGGAAGAAGCCCAGGGTCTTGCGAGGGAAGAGTTTGTCGAGTGCCAGCATGGAGTGCTCCGGTTCAGTTGGATGGTCGAAAGGGGTCCGAATCTGGTTCGATTCATGGTGAATCGCCGGGATCAACTTTACGCCGGAGGATTAAAATGGTGCTTCCGAATTTATGGCATGATTCGTGATGAAAAAGCGATGTAAATTATTTTATGCAAAGAAAATTGCGATAAACAAGATTTTAGAGAAAGATTCATCATGTCACTGGACCGCATGGACAAGCGCATCCTCAAGGCGCTGCAGAAGGACGGCCGCATCGGCAATGCCGAGCTGGCCAAGAAGCTGGGCATGAGCGCCACCGCCTGCTGGAACCACACCAAACGGCTGATGGATGAGGGCTATGTGAAGGAAGTGCGCGCCATCCTCGACCCCGAGAAGCTGGGCCTGCCGGTGCTGGTGACGGTGGGCGTGGTGCTGGACCGTTCCACTCCCGAAAGCTTTGCCGAGTTCGAGAAAGCGGTGCGCGAGATCGCCGCCGTGCAGGAGTGCCTGCTGCTGGCCGGGGAATTCGACTACTGGATCAAGCTGCGCGTGAAGGACCTGCAGGCCTTCAACCGCCTGCACGCCAATACGCTGCTGCGGCTGCCGGGCGTGCGGCAGTTGCGTTCATTCTTCGTGCTCAACGAAGTGAAGAACAATCCGGAACTCGTGGTGGAATGAGGACTCTGCGTTCCTTTCATGCACACCCTATACTGCATCTTTTGTCTTCACCCTCAAGGATCTGCTGATGACCACTTCTGCTCCTGCCACCCTGCGCGGCCTCTATCCTCCCATCGAACCGCATGACCACGGCCTGCTCGACGTCGGTGATGGTCACCAGGTCTACTGGGAAGTCTGCGGCAACCCCAAGGGCAAGCCGGTGGTATTCCTGCACGGTGGCCCCGGTGGCGGTTGCGGTCCTTCGCACCGCCGTCTCTTCAACCCGGAGAAATACCGCATCGTCCTGTTCGACCAGCGCGGCTGTGGCCGCTCGCTGCCGCATGCCAACCTCGACGCCAACACCACCTGGGATCTGGTGGCCGACATCGAACGCCTGCGCGAACTGCTGGGCATCGCGCGCTGGCAGGTCTTCGGAGGCTCTTGGGGCAGCACGCTGGCGCTGGCCTACGCGCAGACCCATCCGCAGCGCGTGACCGAACTGGTCCTGCGCGGCATCTTCCTGCTGCGCCAGGCCGAGCTGGATTGGTACTACCAGGAGGGCGCTTCGTGGATGGTGCCGGATCGCTGGGACGAATTCCTGGCCCCGATCCCGGCCGCCGAGCGCGGCAACCTGGTGCATGCTTACCGCAAGCGCCTCACCGGCGACGACGAAGCCGCCAAGCTGCAGGCCGCGCGTGCCTGGAGTCGCTGGGAAGCCAGCACCATCACGCTGGTGGCCGATGAACGCCTGATCGATTCTTTCAACGATGCGCAATTCGCGCTGGCCTTTGCGCGCATCGAGAACCACTACTTCTTCAACAAGGGATTCATGGAGGAGGGACAGTTGCTGGCCAATGCCTCGCGCCTGGAAGGCATTCCCGGCGTCATCGTGCAGGGCCGCTACGACCTGGCCACCCCGGCCAAGTCGGCGTGGGACCTGCACCAGGCCTGGCCCGGTTCGCAATTGCACCTGATCGACAGCGCCGGTCACGCCTACAACGAACCCGGCATCCTTGATCAGCTGATCGCGGCCACCGATCGCTTCGCCGATCTGTGACGCCATGACCGTGAACGCGGCCAGCGATCTGGCCGCACCGTCTGTCTGACGCTCCCCTTTGCGGAAGCGTTTTTTTTATGCCTGTTCGGTCGGTTCAGCCTTTCTTGCGGCTACGTTTGGCGGGTAGCTCATCCGCTGCTGCGGCTGGCACAGAGGCGTTCGAGGAATACACCTCTTCCAATTCAGCCAGCCGATGGTTGAGCTTGCCCAATACAGTGGTCAGCGCCGCGATTTCCTCTTCGCTCAAGGCGGCGAACAGTCCGTCGATGAAGGTTTTTTTCACCGGCTCCGAGGCTCGCAGCACTTCCTTGCCCGACGCTGTCAAAGCGATGTATTTGACCCGGCGGTCAGTGGTATCGCCATTGCGCTGGACCAGTCCGTCGCGCTCCAGTGCATCGATGGCCTCGGTGATGGTGCGCGGCGCGAAGCCAAAGGCCGTGGCCAGGTCGGCCGCGCGCACCGGGCTGTTGCGTTCGATGTGGCCGAGCATCTTGTTGCGCGCCAATGAGGCTCCTTCGCCGGCCATGAGCTTGTCCAGCGTGCGGTGCGAGCGGATGTAGAAGTCGCGCAGCGCCTCGGCGGCACTGCTGCTGTCATCGTTTGTAAAGCCTGTAGACATGATTTTTCCAGATACCATATCATATGGTACCTCATTAATTTCCCCGTTCGGTTGGGGAAAGCTGTATTGACCCCGTATTGCCACTGTATTGGTGCTGGCGCGTGAAGTGTATTGCTCCGTATCAATACAGTGTTGCCCAGTGTATTGATTCAGTTAGCAGCCCTTCGCGCCCAGATATTAGGATAAAAAAGATGACCGACGCCACACCCAGCAACACACCGAGCAATACAGAAGCCAGCTCCTCCCGGCCGGATGCCTCCACCAACGGCAGCAACAAGAACAGCGCTCCCAAGAAACGCATGAGTCCGCGCGCCCGTTTCATCCTGCGTGCGCTGGGCTTGCTGGTGCTGGTGATCGTGGCGGCCTGGGTGCTGTACTACCAGTTCCGCGGCAAATATCTGGAGAGCACCAACGATGCCTTCGTCCAGGCCGACAGCGTGACGGTGTCCTCCAAGGTGACCGGCTATGTCGACCAGGTGCTGGTGGCGGACAACCAGATCGTCAAGGCCGGCCAGCCGCTGGTACGCATTGATGCGCGCGATTATTCGGCGCAAGCCGCCCAGGCCAAGGCCCAGATCGACGCCGCCAGCGCCAGCGAGGAAGCTGCCCATGCCCAATTGGCCGAGCAGCAGGCCGCCATTGCGCAGGCCAAGGCGCAACTGGCCTCAGCCGAGGAAGATGCGCGCTTCGCCAGCGCCGAAGTGGAGCGCTACACGCCCTTGGCGGCTTCCGGTGCCGAAACGCGTGAACGCCTGACCACCCTGCGCAACCAGCAGGCCCAGGCCCGCAGTACTGTCGCCGCCCGTCGTGCCGCGCTGGATGCGGCGCAGCTGCGGGTGCGCTCGCTGCAGGCCCAGGTGCGCCAGGCGCAGGCCCAGGGCGAGACGGCCAAGGCGCAATACGATGCTGCCAGCGTCAACCTCGGCTATACCGAGATCCGCGCCGCCGTCGATGGCCGCATCGGTGACAAGCAGGTCCGCGTCGGCCAGTTCGTCTCGCCCGGTACGCGCATGATGACCGTGGTGCCGACCCGCTTCTACGTCTCGGCCAATTTCAAGGAAACCCAGATCGGCATCATGCGCATCGGCCAGCCTGCCATCATCAAGGTCGATGCCTTGCCGGGCGTGGAATTCCACGGCCATGTGGAAAGCCTCTCGCCGGGTACCGGCGCGCAGTTCTCGCTGCTGCCGCCGCAGAATGCCACCGGCAACTTCACCAAGATCGTCCAGCGCGTGCCCGTGCGCGTGGCCATCGATGCTACGCCGGAAGAAACCCGTGCTTTCGTGGCCGGCCTGTCGGTGACGGTGGAAGTCAACACCATCGCGGCCAAGGCTGAATTGCGTGAACTGCGCGAACGCAACAGCGAGACCAACGCCACCCGCAAGGAGTCGCAGTGAGCGGCGCGGCCCCCGCCCAGCCCATCGGGCAGGGCGCCCAGCCGGAGAAAGCCGATGCCGCCGCCTGGCTGGCGGTCGCTGCCGGTACGCTGGGTGCGCTGATGGCGACACTGGACATCTCCATCGTCAATTCCTCGCTGCCCACCATCCAGGGTGAAATCGGAGCTTCAGGCACTGAAGGCACCTGGATCGCCACCGCCTACCTGGTGGCCGAGATCGTCATCATCCCCATGTCGGCCTGGCTGGAACGGCTGCTGGGATTGCGCGTGCTGCTGCTGACGGCGGCCAGTCTCTTCACCTTGTTCTCGGTGCTGTGCGGCCTCTCGACCACGCTGCCGATGATGATCGTGGGCCGGGTCGGACAGGGTTTCACCGGTGGCGCGCTCATTCCCACCGCCATGACCATCATCGCCACGCGCCTGCCGCGTTCGCAGCAGCCGGTCGGCAATGCCCTGTTCGGTGCGACCGCCATTCTCGGTCCGGTACTGGGGCCGGTGATGGGGGGCTGGTTGACCGAGAACGTCAGCTGGCACTACGCCTTCTTCATCAACCTGCCAGTGGGTGCGGCCCTCATCACCTTGCTGCTGGTGGCCATTCCCTATGAACGGCCCAAGTTCGAGCAGCTGGCCGAGGCCGACTGGTTCGGCATTGCCGGGCTGGCACTGGGGCTGGGTGGGCTGACGGTGGTGCTGGAAGAGGGCGAGCGCGAGCAGTGGTTTTCCTCGCCGGATATCCGCTGGCTGGCGGCTACCTCCGTGCTCGGCTTCATCCTGCTGGCCATCGGACAGGTGCGCGCGCGCCATCCGGTGATCCAGCTGCGGCTCTTGCGCGACCGCCAGTTCGGCTCGGTGGTGATGATGGCCATGATCGTCGGCGTGGCGCTCTATGGCACGGCCTACGTGATCCCGCAATTCCTCTCCGGCATTGCCGGCTACAACTCGCTGCAATCGGGCTGGATCGTGCTGCTCTCGGGCGTGCCGATGATCCTCATGATGCCTTTCACGCCCTTGCTGATGCGGCTGGTGGATATCCGCATTGCCGTGGGCACCGGCTTCCTGCTGCTGGCCACCTCGGCCTTCATCGAGACCGACCTGAGCCCGCTGTCCTATGGCGGCTCCTTCGTGGCCTCGCAGCTGATGCGCGGGGTGGGCACGGTGCTGGCGATGCTGTTCCTGAACCAGGCGGCGATCCGCTCGGTGCCGCCGTCGCAGGCCGGGGATGCATCCGGCCTCTACAGTGCCGCGCGCAACCTGGGTGGCTCGCTGGCGCTGGCAGCCATTGCCGTGATCCAGGACCAGCGGCTGTGGCTGCACAGCCGCCGGCTGGAAGAAAGCCTCAACGCCAATTCCGACCTGGTGCAGTCCGGCATCGCCGCGCAAGCCCATCTGCTGGGCGGGCAGGATGTGGCGATCCAGCTCATGGGCGCGACCATCCAGGCGCAGGCGCTGACCATGACCTATGCCGACCTGTTCTGGATGCTGGGCGTGGCCATCCTCTGCGTGACTCCGCTGGTGCTGTTCCTGCGCCCCTTGCCGACCAATGCCGCGCCGGTGGCTTCTCATTGATGATCAACATGGACAAGACTTCTTCTTCCTTCCCGGCCGTGCGCCTGATCGCGCTGGCGGCCGCTGCGCTGCTGGCCGGCTGTTCCGCCCTCGGACCGGACTACGCCGGCCCGCCCGAAGCCGCCCCGCAAGCGGCACACAGCCAGCAATTTGTCCGCGGCGGCGACAGCGCCAATAGCGCCGCGCCGAGCAACCAGTGGTGGCAAGGCCTGGGCGACAGCGAATTGAACAGCCTCATCGAGCGCGCCCTGCAAGCCAATCCAAATCTGGGCGTGGCGCGTGCCCGCCTGCAGCAATCGCGTGCGGGGCTGGCGCTGGAACAGGCCAATGCCGCCCCCAGCGTCGGTGCCTCGGCCCTGGCCGGACATGCGCGCCTGCCGCCGGCCAACCTGGGCGCGCTGACCGGCGGCTCCAGCTCCGGCAATGGCTCGCCGACCAGCGCCAATCTCTACAGCGTGGGTTTTGATGCGAGCTGGGAGATCGATCTTTTTGGTGCCCGCCGCCGAGCGGTGGAAGCGGCCACGGCCACGGCCGATGCGGCGCAGGCCTCGCTGGCCGATGTGCAGGTGAGCCTGGCCGCTGAAGTGGCCAATGCCTACATCAGCCTGCGCGACCGCCAGCTGCGTCTGTCGCTGGGCCAGGAAGCGGTGCAGGCGCAGGAGCAGATGCTGCAGCTGACCGGGCAGCGTGTCGAACGCGGTACTGCCTCTTCGCTGGATCAGCTGCGCGTGCAGAACCAGCTTGATGCCAGCCGTGCCGACCTGGTCCCGCTGCAGGCCGAGCGCGATGCCTACCTCAACCAACTGGCCACGCTGCTGGGACAGGAGCCGGGCACGCTGGACAGCGAACTGGCGGCCACAGCCCCCGTGCCGCTGCCGCCGCAGCAGGTGGCGGTGGGTGATCCGGTCTCGCTGCTGCGTCGTCGTCCTGATGTCCGCGCTGCTGAACGCACGCTGGCCGCCGATACGGCCAAGATCGGCCAGGCTGAAGCGGCGCGCTATCCGAGCCTGAAGCTGTTTGGCGTGATCGGGCTGGGTGGAACGCATCCTTCGGACCTGACGCGCCTGGATGATTTTGCGGCGCTGGGCGCACCCATGCTGAGCTGGAATTTCCTCGACTTTGGCCGCGCCAAGGCGCGTGTCACGCAAGCCGAGCGGGTGCGCGACGAGGCCGAGATGAAGTATCGGCAGTCCGTGCTGGAAGCCCTGCGCGATGCCGAGGACGCGCTCTCGCGCTTCCGCTATGGCCGGGTGAGCGTGGCCACCATCGCGCGTTCCAAGGTCTCCGCCGACCGTGCGCTGGTGTTGGCGCGGCAGCGTTATCAGGCAGGTACCGGGACGCTGATCGAAGTGCTCGACACCACGCGGCAGCAGATCACCGCGCAGCAGAATCTGTTGCAGGCCGAGGCCAATCTGACGCGCAGTTTTGTGGGAATTCAGAAGGCGCTGGGGCTGGGGTGGTCGGAGGAAGCGCTCTGACATGCGGCAGCCGATACGGGTGATGAGCCCCGTATCAGCCACCTCCGTTTTCTTCACATCGCCGCAGGCTGCAATGCCTGCGGCGATTTTCTTATCCGCTCTTTTGCTCGGTGCCTTTGCATGGACGGCACTGATGCTTCTTCCTTTTGGCAGTGACCCGCAGACGGGTTTCGCGCGTCATCCTTCCTTCGGTCGCCCCCTCACCTGAGGTACGACGCTTCACCTCCCTCCGCCCTGAACAGCACCAAAAGACAATGTCCAGAAAGACCTTGTCCCCCGACAATGCGCCCCTACAAAAGCCGGTCCGAACCGGCACCAAGGGGCGACGACAAGAAGGACGGGGGACGGGTTTGCCTTCCCGATGACCCGGCCAATTCCAAAAGATCGACCGAGGAAGGGAAGATGAAACACAAAAAGAAGCAGGACAAGTCCGCCTGCACCACGCCGCCCGCCGGCTTGCGCCTACACCGTCTCTGCACCGCCGTACTGCTGACCCTGAGCCCGGCCCTGAGCCTGCCCGCTGGCGCCCAGAGTTTCGTCAACTACGATGGCAGTACCACCACCGACGCTGCCGCCGCCTTGGCCAGCTGGACCGGCAACAAGGAATTCCAGACCGATTGGGGGCTGGGGGCCATGAATGCCCAGTACGCCTACGCGGCCGGTTTCTCGGGCCTGGGCATCAAGCTGGGCGCGGTCGATTCCGGGCTATTGCTGTCCCACGCCGAGTTCGTCACCCGCAACGTCAAGGCCTTGGCCGTCACCGGCACCTACGCCAATGACGGTTCGCAATATCAGGACGGCAGCCAGGCCTGGAAAGCAGGGGACGCCTTCAGCACCACCGGGGCACTGAGCAAGCTCAACGACAAGCACGGCAGCCACGTCTCCGGCACCATCGCCGCGGCCAAGAACGGCGCGGGGATCATGGGGGTGGCCTTCGCCAGCGACTACCACATCACCAATACCAACGGCACCGACAGTTCGGTCTATGGCGTGAACGTGGATTACAACTACTTCAAGGCAGCCTACGGCAACCTCGCCAATGCCGGTGTGCGGGCCATCAACAGTAGCTGGGGCAGCGCGGATTCGCGCGATGACTTCGGCAGCATCGGCGGCGTGGCCGCAGCTTACGAGCGCCTGCAAGGCGGTAACAAGAAAAGCTGGCTGGACGCCGCCGCCGATGTGGCCAAAGAATCCAACACGCTGATGGTCTGGGCGGCCGGCAATACCGCCAAGGCCAACGTCAATATCCGCTCGGCACTGCCTTACTTCCGGCCGGAACTGGAGCAGAACTGGATCGCGGTGGCCGCCATCAACGCCAGCTCGGTGCTGCCCAGCTTCTCCAACCAGTGTGGACTGGCCAGGTACTGGTGCGTGTCCGCCCCCGGCTCGGCCATCACCAGTCTGAACATCAATTCCGACACCGACATGGTCAATGCTTCCGGCACCTCCATGGCCGCCCCGCACGTGACCGGCGCACTGGGGCTGCTCATGGAGCGCTATCCCGACCTC
Source organism: Herbaspirillum huttiense (assembly GCF_004367745.1). GTDB lineage: Bacteria > Pseudomonadota > Gammaproteobacteria > Burkholderiales > Burkholderiaceae_D > Herbaspirillum > Herbaspirillum huttiense. The sequence continues at coordinate 3,643,803 of NZ_CP037993.1, read as the reverse complement.
GACAATCAGGCCATCCGCACCATCCTGCTGACTACCGCCAAGCATCTGGGCAGCGGTCCGGCGGACGTGCCCAATGCCATGTTCGGCTGGGGCGTGCCGGACCTCAACAAGGCCTTGAATGGTCCGGGGCAACTGCTGGGCGTGTTCAACGCCAACATCGCCGCCGGCCGCAGCGACACCTGGAGCAACGACATCTCCGAAGCCGCGCTGATCCAGCGCAAGAGCGATGACCGTGCCCAGCTGGCAGCCCGTGAGTCTGCCTCGCCGGATGCCCTGCAGGCGGCCGCTGCCAGCGCGGCGGTCCAGATCGCATCGAATGTGGAGAGCGGCTATGGCCAGGCCATGACACTGGTGCAGACACGCGCGCAGCGCAATGCCACCTTCCAGGCCAGCAAGAAGAAAGAGGACAACACTGCCTTCCAGCAAGCCGACAAGGCAGTCGCCGCCAATCCGCTGGCAGCGGCCCTGCTCAAGCAGTCCGGCAGCGGTCCCACCCTGAGCAAGGAGGAGTTGATGGCCAGGCTGATCGCCGCAGATCCGGCCACGGTGGCGCTGGGCGACTATCACGCCCAGGGCACCTATCTCGACGCCGCCCGCAAAAAGACCGCTGCCGATTACGTCGGCAGCCTGATCAAGACAGGGGAGGGCAGCCTCACCTTGTCGGGCAACAACAGCTATTCGGGGGGCACCCGGCTGGAAGGCGGCACGCTCGGCGTGGCGTCTTCCACCGCGCTGGGTACCGGCCCGCTGGCCATGTCCGATGGCACCACCTTGCGTGCGGCGGCCGACCAACTGGCCTTGGGCAATGTGGTCAGCGTCAGTGGCGAAGGGCGCTTCGATACCCAGGCGTTCACGCTGACGCTCAATGCCGGCATCGCCGATGGCCGCAGCAGGGGCAGCCTGGTCAAGCAGGGGGAAGGGACATTGCACGTGCTCGGTCCGCTCAGCTACAGCGGCAACACCACCATCGCCGCCGGCACATTGAGCGTACCGGCCTTCAGCCTGACGGCGGACCAGACCCTGACCGTGGGCGTGGCCAGTGCCAGCCAATACGGCAAGCTGGCCGTCACCGGGGCGGCCAGCTTTGCGCCCGACGCGCACCTGGCCGTGGATGTCTACAAGACCGCCAGTCTCGGAAGCGGCCAGACACTGGCCGGCGTGGTCACGGCCGGCAGCCTCACGGCACCGCGCCTGAATGTCACGGACAATTCCCTGCTGTTCGACTTCAAGCCTGTGGTGTCCGCTACTGCGCTTGACCTGAACATCGTCGACGCGACCAGCATTCAGCAGGTCGCCCAGGCGGTGCTGACGCCGGATGCGGGGGGGACACCGACCCCTGCCATACAAGCAACGGGCACGCAGCCGGCCGCTACACCTGCTCCGCCCGTACAGCCAACGAACACGGATGCGTCCAGTACACCGGCTTCAACCGTACAGGCGACCAGCACGCAGGCGTCCAGTACACCTGCGCCAGCCGTACAGGCAACTGGCACACCGGCATCCACTACGCCAGCGCCTGCTGTACAGCCAACTGGCACACCGGCATCCACTACGCCAGCGCCTGCTGTACAGCCAACTGGCACACCGGCATCCACTACGCCAGCGCCTGCTGTACAGCCAACTGGCACACCGGCATCCACTACGCCAGCGCCAGCTGTACAGGCCACGAGCACTCAGGCGTCCACTCCACCTGCATCAGCTGTACAGGCCACGAGTACTCAGGCATCCACTTCACCTGCACCAGCTGTACAGGCCACGAGTACTCAGGCATCCACTTCACCTGCACCAGCTGTACAGGCCACGAGTACTCAGGCGTCCACTCCACCTGCGCCAGCTGTACAGGCAACGAGTACTCAAGCATCCACTGCACCGGCTCCAGCTGTACAGGCTACGACCACCCAAGCGTCCACCACGCAAGCTCCAACTGGTCCGGCCGCAAATAAACCAGTACCGGCAGCACCAGCAGCACCAGCAGCACCAGCAGCACCAGCAGCACCAGCGGCACCGGCGGCACCGGCGGCACCGGCTGCAGCATCGGCAGCACCGGCAGCAGCATCCGCAACCCCTGCTGCAGCATCACCGGCTCCAGCGCCCGCCCCCACAGTGCGCCCTTCGGCCACGCTCATCGCCGCCGCCACGGCCGCTGCACGGGTCGCCCCGGTACTGGACCGCCAGATCCGCCAGCCCTCCACGGCGGACATGGCCCAGGTGGTCACTGCCCTGGGCCGCATGCCCGATGCGGAAAGCCTGCTGCGCGCGGTCAGCCAGACCTTGCCCCGGGACGTCAGCGCCAGTGCCATCCGTGGCACCATGGCTTCCCTGAACCGCGTCATCGCCACTCGCACCGAGAGCGGCAACATGGGCAGCGCCGCTGCAGGCAGCGGCTTGTCCTCAGGCGAGGCAGGCGGCGACCGCCAGGTGTGGATCATGCCCTTCGAGTCGCGCACCAACCAGGGCGACCGTGGCGGCGAGTCCGGCTTCAGCGCCAGCACTTCGGGCCTGGCCGCCGGTGCCGAGATGGAGTTCGACAGCGCACGCGCCGGCCTGTCCTACGCCTATGCCAGCACCAGTGCCAGCGGCAATACCGCCATCACCGGCACTGGCAGTCGCAGCCGCATCGAGTCCAACATGGTGGCCCTCTACGGCAGCTTCCCGTTGGGAGAGATGTCGCTCGGCTGGCAAGCCGACCTGGGCCGCAATGGCAACCGCCTGGACCGCCAGATGCAGTTCGGTGGCCTCAACCGCATCGCCAGCAGCCGCTTCCAGAGCTGGCATGCGCATTTGGGCACGAATGTATCGTTCACGCTGCCGCTGAGTGAAGCAATGAGCCTGGTACCGGCCCTGCAGCTCGACTACACACGCCTGCAAGGCCCGTCCTACGCCGAGAACGGGGCAGGGGACCTGAACCTGTCGGTGCAGGGCAAGCGCAGCCAGGCCCTGTTGCTCGGCACGGCGGCGCGTTTGAATTACGCGCTGACGCCAGGTTCGCAGATCAGTACCTACCTCGGTGCCAGCTATGACGTCATCAACGATCGCGATGACCTGGTGGCCACCTATGCCGGTGCGCCTGGCCAGTCCTTCACCACGCCCGGACCCGCTCGCTCGCCGTGGTTGTTGAAGGCGGGTGTGAGCTATCGCTTCAAGCTGGTGGAAGCGGCCGACATCTTGCTGCGCTTCGATGCCGAAGGCCGCAGCGGTTTCATCAACCAGTCGGCGGCGATCAAAGCCAGCTGGCGCTTCTGAGCGATGCACTGACCTGCTGAAAAGCTGAAAGAAGAAACAACGCGGCCGCTCCTGTAGCGGCCGCGTTGCGTTGTTGCGTTTACAGGTCCTTGCTCAATTCCGCTACCAGATAATCCAGGAAGATCTCGACACTGCGCGGCAAGGTCCGTCCGGCCAAGGTCTGTACTTCAACGAAGCGGCCATCCCTCGGACAATCGCGGATCGGCCGCATGGTCAGTTCACCGCGCTCGATGCGGTAGCGCACGGTGACGTCGCCGGTGATGGAGAGGGCATCGTTGTCGAGCACGTAGTTGTGCAGCGACTGGATGTAATTGCTGGTCATCACCGGTTCGATCACCACCTGCTGGCGGCTGCAGGCGATGTCGAACAATTGCCGCAGCGTGGTGGTCGGGTCGGGCAGGGCCAGAGGATAGGGTTTGAGCTGGCCCAGCGACACATGGCGGAAGCGCGCCAGCGGATGATCGTTGCGCATCACCAGCGCAATCGGGCCGGGCTGGCGGTGCACGACCTTGATCTCCGGCTCGGGCAGTCGTGCGAAGGTCAGGCCGATATCGGCATTGCCTTCGCGCACCTGGCGCGACACGACTGCAGGCGCCCCCACGAAGAGCTGGAACACGAAGCCCGGATATTTTTTCTGGAAAGCATTGATCAGGCGTGGCAGGAAATCGATCGCAAAACCTTCCGAGGCCGACAGCCGCACACGCCCGCTGCGCAAGCCTTTCAAGGCCTGCAGGTCGGCCACCACGCGGTCTGCCTCCAGGGCCATCTTGCGCGCATGCGCGGCCAGCATTTCGCCACCCGCCGAGAGCACCATGCCCCGTGGACGGCGTTCAAACAGAACCGTATCGAGCGTTTCTTCCAGGCTGCTGATCTGGCGGCTGATGGCCGAGCTGGCCACGTTGAGGCGCTGCGAGGCTTCGCTGATGGAACCGCAGCGCACTACTTCGAGAAAGTAGCGCAGCGCGGTGTCTTGCAGTTGCTGTGATTTCATCCGGTGACTCCTTCCGTCCTGACCAAGGCTGACCGGCACTTTACCCGGTCGGTGCAAATAATTTCGCGCTTTATTTGGTGCGTGCTTCACGGCTTTGGTGCAGTGTTTGCGGGCCGGGCGCGCACTGCGATGCTGCACCTGCTCCACGCCCCGCAGCCCAGCAGCGATGCGGCTTTTGCCAGGGTGGTCTCATTGTGGTGCAGCATTTCTGCGTTCTGGATTCGGCAACGCAGGCTTAGAAATTTGATGATTGTGGCATCGATAAATCCTAGCCTAGTATCAGCCCCGACGTCGCGATTTTTTCTAAATTGTCTTATTCGAACGAAGGGGCAGGAATGAACGCACTACCGAAATCCCTCATGCGCTGGTCACGTTGCGCGGTATTCGTGGCGGGGGCCATGAGCGCGATGGCAGCCCATGCCGGCAAGGCCAACGACACCCTCATCTACGCTTCCGACAGCGAAGTCGAGAACATCAGCCAGTACCACAACAACCTGCGCGAAGGCGTGATCCTGGCGCACCTGATCTGGGACACGCTGATCTATCGCGATCCCAAGACCAACGAGTACAAGCCGCAACTGGCCACCGCCTGGAAGTGGGAATCGCCCACCGCGCTGGTGCTCGATCTGCGCCAGGGCGTGCAATTTCAGAACGGCGACAAGTTCAGCGCCGACGATGTGGTGTTCACCTTCAACTACGCCGTCTCGCCGGAATCCAAGGCGGTCACGCGCCAGAATACCGACTGGATCAAGAGTGTCGACAAGCTGGGCGAGTACCAGGTGCGCATCAACCTGAAGGGGCCGTTCCCCGCTGCCCTCGAATATCTGGCCGGTCCGCTGCCGATCTATCCGGCGGCCTACTTCAAGAAGGTCGGGCTGGAAGGGTTCTCGAAGGCCCCCATCGGCACCGGTCCCTACAAGGTCACCAGCGTGACCCCGGGGCAGGGTGTGACGCTGGTCAAGAACGGCAACTACTTCAAGGACAGCCCGCAAGGCCAGCCCTCGATTGGCAACATCAAGTTCGTGGTGATCCCCGATCCGGAAACGCGTGCCGCGCAGCTGATGACCGGGGCCATCGACTGGATCTGGCGCGTGCCGCCCGACCAGGCCGATTCGCTCAAGACCAATCCCAAGCTGACCGTGCAGAGTGGCGAGACCATGCGCGTGGGCTTCATCACCCTGGATGCGACCGGCACCTCCGCGCCCAATTCTCCCTTCAAGGATGTGCGCGTGCGCCAGGCGGTCAATCACGCCATCAACCGCAAGGGCTATGCCGAGAACCTGATGCGCGGCGGCAGCCAGCCGGTCTATACCGCCTGCTTCCGCACGCAGTTCGGCTGCGACAGCAATGCCGCCATCAAGTTTGACTACAACCCGGCCAAGGCCAAGGAGCTGCTGGCGGCGGCCGGTTATCCGAATGGCTTCGATACCGACATCTACGCTTACCGCGAGCGTGAAATCGCCGAAGCCATCATCGGCGACCTGCGCAAGGTCGGCATCCGCGCACGGCTGCATTACATGAAGTTCGCGGCCCTGCAGACCGAATACCGCAGCGGCAAGACACCCATGAGCTTTTATTCATGGGGCTCCTTCTCCATGAACGATACCTCGGCCTTTGCCGGTGTCTACTTCAAGGGCGGGGCCGATGACATCACCAAGGATCCGCAATTGCAGCAGTTCCTGCAGACGGCCGATACCTCCATTGATCCGGCAGTGCGCAAGGCCAATTACACCAAGGCGCAGGAACTCATTTCCAAGCAGGCTTACGTGGCACCGATGTTCTCCTATTCGACCTTCTATGCCTTCAATGCGCAGCTGAAGTTCCAGGGATATCCGGACGAGTTGCCGCGCTTCTACGAAGCCTCCTGGAAATAAGCCCGGTGGCGCACGCACTGCGTGCGCCGCTCCTGACGTCATCCGCCCAGCTTTTGCAAGGAAGGATCGCCATGTTGATCTACCTCCTGCGCCGCCTCGCCATCGCCTTGTGCGTGGCGCTGACGGTGTCCGTCGTCAGCTTTACCTTGCTGCATCTCTCCGGTGACCTGGCAGTCTCCATCGCCGGGCCGGAAGCCACGGCGGCCCAGGTCGAATCGGTGCGTACCCAGTTCGGCCTGGACCGCCCGCTGACCACGCAATACGTGGACTGGCTGGGCCGCGCCGTGCAGCTCGACTTCGGCAAGTCCTTCTACTTCCAGGGGCCGGTGATGGAAATGATTTCCGAACGCCTGCCCATCACCTTCAAACTCGGCGGCAGCGCCTTGCTGCTGGCGATCCTGACTGCCATTCCACTGGGCGTGCTGGCGGCGCTCTATCGCGATACCTGGCTGGATCGCACGGCGCTGCTGATCGCCGTGGTGGGGCAGGCCATGCCCAGCTTCTGGTTCGGCCTGACGCTGATCCTCCTCTTCGCCGTCACCCTGCACTGGCTGCCGGTGGCCGGCAACGAGAGCTGGCAGCATTTCATCCTGCCGGCCGTGGCGCTGGGCTACTACGCCATGCCGGCCATGATGCGGCTGACCCGCTCGGGCATGCTGGAGGTGCTGGGCTCGGACTACATCCGTACGGCACGCGCCAAGGGACTCTCCAAATCGCGGGTGGTGTTCAAGCATGCCTTGCGCAATGCGGTCATCCCGGTGGTGGCGCTGGCAGCAGTTGAGCTGGGATTCATGCTGGGGGGGTCGGTGGTCATCGAATCGGTCTACTCGATGCAGGGGCTGGGGCAGCTCGCCTGGGACGCCATCTCGCGCAACGACTATCCGGTGGTGCAAGCCGTGGTGCTCATCATCGCCATGTTCTATATCGGTCTGACCTTCCTGGCCGATGTCATCAATGCGCTGCTGGACCCGCGCATCCGTACCCGCTGATCTTGTCTGGAGACGATATGAGCGTTACCTCATCATCCACCTTGCCGCCCCCTGCCGTGTTGAGTGCGGCCTTGCCACCGCTGCCGGCGTGGCGTCGCAAGCTGCGCCGCCTGCTCGGCCATCGCGGCCTGGTGCTGGGCGCACTGTTCCTGGCCATCATCGTGCTGGCGGCGATCTTCGCACCGCTGCTGGCGCCGCATGATCCCTTCGACCAGGATGTCACGGCGCGCCTGATCCCGCCGGTGTGGCAGGCCCAAGGCAGCTGGGAACACATCCTCGGTACTGACAAGCTGGGGCGCGACTATCTCTCGCGGCTGATCTTCGGTGCGCGCGTCTCGCTGACCATCGGCATTGCCGCCGCGCTCATCTCGGGCCTGATCGGCACCACCCTGGGCGTACTGGCCGGTTACTTCGGCGGACGCACCGATGCCGTCATCAGCTATCTCATCACCACGCGCCTGGCCATGCCGGTGGTGCTGGTGGCGCTGGCCATGGCCTCGCTGGTCGGTGGCTCGCTGAAGGTGGTGATCGTGCTGCTGGGGCTGTTGCTGTGGGACCGTTTTGCGGTGGTCACGCGCTCGGCCACGCAGCAGTTGCGCGATGCCGAATTCATCGCGGCCGCCAAGGCCATCGGGGCCTCGACCCCCTACATCCTGCTGCGCGAGATCCTGCCCAACATCATGGGTGCGCTCATCGTGGTGGCGACGCTCGAAATGGCTCACGCCATCCTGCTGGAAGCCACGCTGTCCTTCCTCGGACTGGGCGTGCAGCCGCCCACGCCGTCGTGGGGCCTGATGGTGGCCGAGGGCAAGACCTACATGTTCTTCAAGCCCTGGGTGATCGTCATTCCAGGTGTGGCGCTGGCGCTGCTGGTGCTGGCGATCAACCTGGTCGGCGACGGGCTGCGCGATGTCAACGCGCCCGATGGCCGCAACTGATGGTTCACGCAAGGAGCACACCATGAGCGTATTGCTGGACGTGAAAAACCTGAAGGTGGACCTGCCCACTGAAAACGGCATGCTGCATGCCGTGCGCGGCATCGATTTCCAGGTGCGCAAGGGAGAGATGCTGTGCCTGGTCGGCGAGTCCGGCTGTGGCAAGTCCATGACTTCGCTGGCCTTGATGGGACTGCTGCCGCGCAAGGCGCAATGCAGTGCCGACCACATCCTCTTCGATGGCGCGGATCTCAACACCATGAGCGAGCGGCAGCGCATGCAGTTGCGCGGCAAGCGCATGTCGATGATCTTCCAAGAGCCGATGACGTCGCTGAACCCCGCCTATACGCTGGGCAACCAGCTTTGCGAGGCGATGCTGCAGCAGCCGGGCGTCACACGTGGCGAGGCACGCGAACGTGCGCTCTACCTGCTGCACCGGACCGGCATCAGCAACGCCGAAGACCGCCTGCGCCAGTATCCGCACCAGCTCTCCGGCGGCCTGCGCCAGCGCGTGATGATCGCCATGTCGCTCATGTGCAGCCCGGACCTGATCATCGCCGACGAACCCACTACCGCACTGGACGTGACCATCCAGGCGCAGATCCTGCGCATGATCCGCGAACTGCAGCAGGAGTTCGGGACTGCGGTCATCTTCATCACGCATGACCTGGGCGTGGTCTCGCGCATCGCCGATCGCGTGGCCGTGATGTATGCGGGGCAGGTGGTCGAAACCAGCGGCGTGGCCCAACTCTTCGCGCAGCCGCGCCATCCCTATACGCGCGGCTTGCTCAATTGCATCCCGGTGCGCGGCAAGACCTTGCCGGGCAGCAGGCTGCAAGCCATTCCGGGCGTGGTGCCCAGCCTGGTCGGGCAGGTCAGCGGCTGCGCCTTCCGCAATCGCTGTACCCTGGCCGACAGCGGCTGCGAACAGGATCCGCCCATGGTGCAGCAGGGCGGCCCCGGCTTGCCGCATGAGGCGCGCTGTTTCAAGCTCGATGCGCCGGTGTCGGCGATGGAGGTGGCAGCATGAACACTGCGTTGAAACCACGTCCACCCCTCGACGATATTGCGCTGGAACTGTGCGCCCTGTCGAAGGTGTATCCGCTCAAGCGCGGGCTGTTCCAGGCACCGGGTGAACTGAAGGCGGTCGATGACGTGTCGCTGCGTCTTTATCGCGGCGAGACGCTGGGCCTGGTTGGCGAGTCCGGCTGCGGCAAGAGCACCCTGGCGAAGATGCTGCTGGGCCTGCTGGCGCCGACTTCGGGCAACGTGCTCATCAACGGCCAGGAGGTCGATCCGACCGAGCGCCGCGCGCATGCACGTCACATCCAGCCGATCTTCCAGGACCCGTATTCGTCGCTCAATCCGCGCAAGACCGTGGGCGAGATCGTCGGCCTGCCGCTGAAGCTGCATGGCATCGGCAATGCGGCCGAGCGCAATCGCCAGGTGCGCCAGATCCTCGATCTGGTCGGCATGCCGGAGCGCACCCACACGCAATATCCCAACCAGCTCTCCGGCGGCCAGCGGCAGCGGGTGGCGATTGCGCGGGCACTGATCCTGCGGCCCGACATCCTCATCTGCGACGAACCGACCTCGGCGCTGGATGTGTCGGTGCAGGCGCAGATCCTGAACCTGCTGCTGGATCTGAAGGCCGAGTTCGGGCTGACCTACCTCTTCATCAGCCACGACCTGGGCGTGGTGGAGCACCTGGTGGACCGGGTGGCCGTGATGAACAAGGGCAGCATCGTGGAATTGGCCTCACGTGAACAACTCTTCAGCGATCCCCAGCATCCGTATACCCGCATGCTGCTGGCCTCGGCGCTGACGCCCGATCCGGGCCTGGGTATTCCGGCGCTGGCGGCAGCCGCCTGAACACATGAACCAAACTGAAAAAAACCAAGGAGCAGCAGCATGAGCAGAGCACAAGCCATCGCCGGCGTACAGGCTTACTTCGACGACGGCCGATTCATGGAAACCCTGAAGCGCCGCGTGGCCATCCGTACCGAAAGCCAGGAAGCGGCCAGCCTGCCCATCCTCTACGACTACCTGCGGCAGGAGATCACGCCTTATCTCGTCTCGCTGGGCTTTGACTGCGAAGTGATCGACAATCCGTTGCCGGGCGGCAGTCCCTTCCTGATCGCCGAGCGTATCGAAGTGGGGGCCGCTTTCACCTTGCTGACCTACGGGCATGGCGACGTGGTGCGCGGCTATGACAATCAATGGCGCGCCGGCCTCTCGCCGTGGGAGATCGTGGTCGAGGGCGAACGCTGGTACGGACGCGGCATCGCCGACAACAAGGCCCAGCACACCATCAACCTGGCCGCGCTGGAAGAAGTCATGAAGGTGCGCGGCGGCAAGCTCGGCTACAACGTCAAGCTGATCCTGGAGATGGGCGAGGAAACCGGTTCACCCGGCCTGAATGAAGTCTGCCGCCAGTATGCAGAGCGCCTGAAGGCTGATCTCTTCATCGCCTCCGACGGCCCGCGCGTGAACGCTCCCACGCCGACCATGTTCCTGGGCTCGCGCGGCGGCTGCAACTTTGATCTGACCTGCCATCTGCGCGACGGCGGCCATCACTCCGGCAACTGGGGCGGCCTGCTGCGCAATCCCGGCGTGCGCCTGGCCAATGCGATCGCCTGCCTGGTCGATGAACGCGGTGCCATCCGCGTGCCGGCATTGCTACCCGATGCCTTGCCGCAGAGCGTGCGCAAGGCCCTGGCCAGCGTCAAGCTAGGTGGCGGCCCCACCGATCCCGAGATCGATCCGGATTGGGGCGAGCCCGACCTCACGCCCGCTGAGCGCGTCTTCGGCTGGAATACGCTGGAAGTGCTGGCCTTCAAGACCGGCAATCCGGAGGCGCCCGTCAATGCCATTCCGGGGCGAGCCACCGCGCATTGCCAGATCCGTTTCGTGGTGGGCAGCGATGATGCGCATTTCATCGAACACATCCGCGCGCATCTGGATGAACACGGCTATGACGATGTGCAGGTGACGCTGTCGGGCGTGCAGTTTTCGGCAACGCGGCTCGATCCGGATGATGAATGGGTGCGCTGGGGCCTGGCCTCGCTGCAGGAGAGCACCGGCAAGACACCGACCTTGCTGCCCAACCTGGGGGGCTCGCTGCCCAACGATGTCTTCTCCGAGACCCTCGGCCTGCCGACGCTGTGGGTGCCGCACTCCTATCCGGCCTGCTCACAGCACGCGCCCAACGAGCATATACTGGCCAGCGTGTCGCGCGAGTCGCTGCAGCTGATGGCGGGCCTGTTCTGGGACCTGGCCGAGCAGGGCCGCGATGTGCTGGCGCGCCGCCCATCCCCCACGGAGAAACAATGAGTCACCCGCATGAACACGCCCTGTGCGAGGTCGCCGACCTGCACGATATCCACGACGAAATCACCGGCATCCGCCGCCATCTGCACCAGCATCCCGAACTGTCCTTCGAGGAAGTCGATACCGCCGCCCTGGTCGCCGCGCGCCTGGAAGAGTGGGGCTATGCCGTCACCCGCCACATCGGCGGCAATGGCCTGGTCGCCACCCTCAAAGCCGGCACCAGTGCCCGCAGCATTGGCCTGCGCGCCGACATGGATGCCTTGCCCATCCACGAAGAAACCGGCCTGGACTGGGCCAGCGTGAAGCCCGGTGCCATGCACGCCTGCGGCCATGATGGCCATACCGCCATGCTGCTGGGCGCGGCCAAGCACCTGGCCCGCACGCGCCGTTTTGACGGCACGCTGCACCTGATCTTCCAGCCGGCCGAGGAAGCCGGCTTCGACAGCGGCGCGCAGAAGATGCTGGCCGATGGGCTCTTCGAACGTTTTCCCTGCGATGCCGTGTTCGGCATCCACAATCATCCGGGCGTGGAAGCGGGCACGTTCATGTTCAGGAGCGGCCCCTTCATGGCCGCCTGCGATACCGTCAAGATCCGCCTCACCGGGCGCGGCAGCCATGCCGCACGGCCGCACCTGTCGGTCGATCCGGTGGTGGCTGCAGCCAGCCTGGTGATGGCCTTGCAGACGGTGGTCTCGCGCAATGTCGATCCGATGGAAACGGCAGTGGTCACGGTCGGCAGCCTGCATGCGGGCAAGGCCTCCAACGTGATTCCCGAATTCGCCACGCTGGAGTTGAGCGTGCGCTCCTTCAAGCCCGAGGTGCGCGCGTTGCTGGAAGAACGCATCCGCGCCTTGGTGGCGTTGCATGCCGAGAGCTACGGTGCGCGCGCAGATATCGAGTACCTGCGCGGCTATCCGGTGCTGGTCAACAGCGATGCCGAAACCGAATTCGCTCGCAGCGTGGCGGAGGAACTGGTGGGTGCGGAGAAGGTGATCGCGCCCTTCGGTCCGATTGCCGGCAGCGAGGATTTTGCCTACTTCCTGCAACAGCGCCCTGGCTGCTTCTTGCGGGTGGGCAACGGGCAGGGCCAGCCCATGCTGCACAACGCAGGCTACGATTTCAATGATGCCAACATCCCGGTGGGAGCCGCCTTTTGGACCCGACTGGTGGAGCGCTGGCTGCCCGTCAAGGCCAGCTGAGAGGGGACGTCGGGCGGCTTATACGTCAACGGCATAAGCGCATGACGAATGCTTCGTTTTCAGCCGCTGCGTGGCCCGGTACATTGAGGGCGTCTCCTCAGACGTCCTTGGACTTGGACAATTCGAGCCTGAACCCGCCATGCGCAAGCCTGGCGGGTTTTTTTTCGGCTGTTTCCCTGCGGCAGGCCGGCTTGAAATGCACGTAACTTTCCGAGGTCATGGAAGAGCTTGATATGCGGCAAAGCCTTGTGCCAGCTTGCTGTCGAGCTGACAAGCCACGTTGCAGGATCAGGAATTCCCCGATGTTCGCAGTCACGTTGGGCCACTACCATGGGAACCAATGAAACACGGTCTGTGCCCCGGACCCCCGACCACACAGTGGGGTCGTGACTGGCACGCAAGACCTTGACCAAGAATCTTGCCTTAGGAGCCAGCCATGCATTTCGTTACCGAATCCGTACCGGGTGAAATCACCCTGATGTTCATCAGCTACCTGGTCTTCTGCACCGTGCTGATGTATCTCTTCGTCAAGACCGACAAGGAGTGGGGCAGCCTGGAAGTGTCGCTGGACGACATCGGCCGGCGCGACCAGCAGGTAATGGCCTCGGCCCTGCGCTACGTGAAGGTGGATGCCGAAGACCGTTCGCTGTTCGACAATGGCCTGACCCGGCCGTCGCTGCAGCACTGCGCACAGTATCACGATGTTGATTGCACCTGCTTCATGCAGGAGCCGAAGAAGCCGGATTGAATTCCAGGGGAGCAATGCCTGGGGGCGAGGGATCGCAGGGGAAGTGAAGTGAGGGGGAGTGAAGCAGCAAAGGCAGTACCGTCGCGTGGCACTAGGGGTAGTGCCTGCAACAACAGCAAGCATCCGCAGCAGCAGTGAACCAATGTCGTTTCGTTTTGCAATTGATTTGTAGTGGTAGTTGCAGTTGCAGTGCGTAGCAGCAGTTGAAGTAGCCGTAGCAGTAGTAGCAGAGTTTTGCGTAGTAAACATGTCTTGAGGGTGGAACGGCAAGTCGTGCAGCCGCTTTTGTTCCAAAGCGCGTCACGCAATGGGAGTGTGCAGTCCGGCACGCCCGTGGAGCGGCCTAGCGGCTTGCCCGTTCTTTTCCATGAGAAAATAGCGCCCATGCAAAGCTCACATTCCTCCGCGCAGAACCTGCGCCCATTGATCCCCCTGGCCGATTACCAACGCATCTTCCGCGTCATCCATTCCGTGCTGCACAGCGTGGAAGCGGACATCCCGGCCGCCAGTTTCTTCTTTTCCGTCACCGCCGCCCAGATCCTCAAGAAGTTCTACAAGCGCAATGCCTTCCCGGTCGCCGGTGCGGCCTTCTACCTGATTCGTGAAGATGGCGGCGGCGCGCTGTCCTTTGGTTCACTGGGGGAGGACGGCCAAAGCGTCACCAGCCACCAGGATGCTTTCCACGCCTGGGTGCAGTGCGACGGCTATGCGCTGGACTTCATGGCGCCGCTGTTCCAGGAGCTGCTGGTCTCGGCCGGCCACCCGCTGCCGGTGCCGCGCCAGATGTTCCAGAAGGACTTGCAGCGCATGAGCGCGGACGTGCAGGCACTGGCCAAGCCGGGCGACTTCTACCTGGCTTCCAACCTGGAACTGACGCGAGAGCTGTTGCAGCAGTTCATGGCCAAGAAGGCGCTGACCAATCTGTCGCAACTGTGCCTGGAATGGTTCCGCAAGCCGCCCAAGGCCATGCCGGACGACCTGGCCCTGCAAGGCGCCGATGGCGAAGTCTCGCGCATCAAACTGCAGGCCACGGCCATCGAAGGCGTCTGGTAAGACGTTCGTCGTTTTTCTTCAGCAGTTTCTTCAGGGAATGTCATGGAGGCGGACGCCTCCGAGAGGAGGGTGTGCTGGACAGATGTCCAACACACCATGCGATCATGCATATCGGTTGCATGTACCGCACTAGGGTTCACACTATAGTTCGTCGTTATGACGGCTTCATGACATTTTCGGTATCACTTTCGGTATCACTTTTCTCCCGGCCGCTGCCGCTCTCGCTTTTTCCTTCATATCCCCTGTGCACTGTCATGGCGCGGTCATACGCGGCCACTAGACTTCAACACGTCTCCTCTGACCCTGTGCAGATGTTGTTGCCTGCGATGCGAGCGCGTCGCAGGCCTTTTTTTCTGCGGGTCAGCCAGTTTCTCCCAGCTTCATGCTTCACGCCCAGGCCGGACAGTGGCGTCGTAACCCGGCAGGTCGCACACGTGATGGAAGCCGCGGTCCTCCCTTCCCGTCAGGCGCAAGCTTGTCGGTGCGCGGCGCGGGGTGCGTCCCTCCCTTCCGGGCAGGCTCCGTCAGCGGGGCCTGCCCATCGCTTTCTCCTTTCCCCGCCTCGCGCTGTTGCCCGCCGGTTGCCCATCCGCTGCCCTGGTGGTGAATTCCCTTTGCAATCAACGACTTGATGCGCTTACCCAGCGCTTTTCCACAGGCTTGCTCCCAAAAAATGTGGATATCCATGCAAGGGCTGCAGACCAACGGGCGTTGCCCGTCTCGTATCATTTTTCATAAAACCCTTAACAATCAATGGTTTGAGTGGCTTGTCCAGTGCTTTTCCACAGGCTTGCTCCCAAAAAGTGTGGATATCACCCCGCTCGGCCAGTCTGGGCGCGGCTTTGCGGCGGACGGACTGGTGCGCCAAAAAACTGCCCGGGTTTGCATCTGAAATGGTTTTTCCTTTGTAATCAATTGCTTGAATCTCTTGTCAAGCGCTTGTCCACAGGCTTGCTCCCAAAATGTGTGGATATCCTGCCGGAAGCGCCTGGCGATGCCGTATTTCGAGTCCGGAGCAAGCTGAAAAGCCAAGGTCGGCCGTATTTGGGTGGTCTTTGCCAGCCGCAGTTGCGTTAATGAAAAGTTGTTTGGAATCAACGGCTTGAGTGGCTTGTCAAGTGCTTCTCCACAAGCTTGCTCCCAGAAAATGTGGATATCCTTGCAGGTCCTGCAACGCTTATCGGGTCTGCCGGGCTGCCCGTTTTTTGCCTGCTGCTGCCTCGGCTAAGGAAAGTCCTTTGCAATCAAGACCTTGCCTGACTTGCCCAGCGCTTCTCCACAGGCTTGCTCCCAAAAAATGTGGATATCCGCTCAAGGGACGGGGACAAGTCAGGGCCGCGAGATGGGCGGAAGGCGACTGCACCATTTCTGCGCGCTGCCGAGGCGGGAGGGAAAAGTACTGAAGAATCAAGGGCTTGGGTGGCTTGTCAAAGCCTTGTCCACAAGCTTGCCCCCGTAAAATGTGGATAAGGCCTGCGCAGGGCAGGCCTTGGAGGAGGCAGAGGAGAAGCTGGGGATAAGCCGTCGGGCGACGACTCAGCTCTTGTCCGGCGCGCTGTAGGGTTCGACGCTGACCGCTTTCATGCTGTAGCTGGATGCGCCCATGGAAGAATCCGAGCGTTCCACCTTGAGCACGCCGCTGATCCACACCGCATCCATGGTGCGCACATTCTTGACGGCCTTGGCGCTCTTGACGTGAATGATCTGGTTGGCCGGCGGTGGCGGCACGTGAATGCAGGCACCGAAGTAGGGGACCAGCAGGAATTCCTTGAGTGCCTCGCCTTCTCGGTCCAGGGATACCACAAAGCCGGGCAGGCGCACCGGCTTGCCTTCCATGGCCGGGTCGACCGGGGCATCCTTCCAGTATTTCTTGGCCTTCCACAGCGCCGCATCGGCACGCGGATCGTCATCGGTCATCTGGTCCAGTTTCAAGCCCTTGAACGGGGCCATCGGGTCCCAGTCCTTGGGGATCAACGATTCCCAGGCGATCTCCTGGAAGCCGTTCACCATCTTGCCCGAGGCCTGGTAAGGCTTTTCGGTCACGGCGGCACTTTGCTGCAATTGGTCGCCGACCTTGTAGGGGCCGTTGGATGCGTCCGCCACGCCCGGTACCGTGCTGCCGGCATCGGCGCGTGCCGTGACGGCGGGGACCGCGCCGGCCAGCGCAGCAGACGTCGCCGGGGCTGCGCTGACCGCTGCAGGCGCGGCCGCCGGGGCCGCGTGGGCGTTGACTTGCGAGAGCAGGCGCACGCCCAGCCCGGCCCACAGGCCGGCGACCACGATGCCGCCTATCCAGTAAAGAGTCTTCATATCATGGCTTCCAGATCAGAGTCTTGGTGTCAGGCCGTCCGACAGGCTCAGGCGATACGCGCGCCAGGCCGGCAACAGGCTGGCCACCAGTCCGGCCAGCACGGTCCAGAGCAGCAATTGTAATTCGCCTGCCGCCGGCCAGGCGGGATGCAGGGCAATGCCGAACTGGTCAGCCAGCATCGGCCCCAGCACCCAGATCAGTCCGCTCAGCAGCAACAGCCCCGCCAGCACGCCGCACAGCATCACGCCCAGTCCCTCCACGCACAGCAGCCACAGCACATCCAGCGGACGCGCTCCGACCGAGCGCAGAATGGCCAGCTCGCGCCGCCGCTCGCCCAGGCTGGCCAGGATCGCCGCCACCAGCCCGGCCAGGCCGACCACCACCACCATGCCCGAGACCACCAGCAAGGCGTTCTCGCCGATGCCGACCACGTCCCACAGCTGGTCCAGCGCCACGCCCGGCAGCACGGCCATCAAGGGCTCCTTGAAGCCATCGCCATCGGCAATGGCGCGCTGCACGGCGAACACGCGGGCGCGGCTCTTCAGGCCCACCAGGACGGCGGTGATGCTGGTCGGCGTCAGGTTGAATTTCTTCACGAATTCGGCCGGGATATGCACCCCCGGCAAGGGCGCACCGCCTTCCCAGTCAAGGTGGATGGCCTGCATGCCATCCAGGCCGATATGTACCGTGCGGTCCACCGGGGTGCCGGTGCGGGCCAGGATGCCGACCACCTTGAAGGGTTTGTCGGCGTGCTGGGTCAGCCCGAGACCACCCATGCCATGGGCCAGGACGATGACGTCTCCGAGGTGATAGTGCAACTTGTCGGCCACGTCCGCCCCCAGCACGGCATCGAAGACGCCGGCAAAGGGCTGGCCTTGGGCCAGCTTGAGCGACTGGCCGCTGCCATAGCGGAAATGGGTGAAGTAATCCCCATTGGTGGCCAGCACCGGGAAGCCGCGATGTGAATCGCCCAGCGAGATCGGGATGGTCCAGGCCACCGCGGGATTGCGCGCCAGGGTCTGGGCACTGTCCCAGCCCATGTTGTTGGTGGCCCCGCCGATGCGGAAGATGGCGTACAGCATCAGCTGGATCGGACTGGTCCGCGCACCGACCACCAGATCCGTGCCGGACACCGATTGCGAGAACCCGGCCCGCACTTCATGGCGTACCCGTTCGATGCCGAGCAGCATGGTGGTAGAGAGGGCAATGGCCAGCAGCATCAGCCCCAGCGTGAAGCGGCGGTTCCAGGCGCTGCGCGCGGCCAGTCGCAGGAGCAGCTTCATGCGGCCTCCTCGGGACGGGCGGCCTGGTTCAGCTGTTCCAGCGCGATGCGGCGGTTGAAGCGTTCGGCCAGGCGCTGGTCGTGGCTGACGAAGACCAGTGCCGCGCCGCTCTGCGCGCATTCGCGCTGCAGCAGGTCGAGGAAGGCTTGCTGGCGGTCGCTGTCCAGGGCCGAGGTCGGTTCGTCGGCGACGATGATTTCCGGACGGCCGATCAGCGAGCGCGCAGCGGCCACACGTTGCTGCTGGCCGATGGAGAGTTGGGTCACGGGGCGCGTCCACAGGCCCGGTGCCAGATCCAGCGCCGCCAGCAGGGATTGCGCCACGCCCTTGAGATCGGCGCCTTGCTGGCCGGCGCGCTCCCTGCGGTAGGACGAGAACTGGCAGGGCAGCAGCACGTTGTCGAGGATCGATAGATATGGCAGCAAATTGAACTGCTGGAAGATGAAGCCGATGTGATCCACCCGGAAGCGGTCCCGCCGCGCCGCCGAGAGACTGTGCAGCGGCTGGCCCAAGACTTCCACGGTGCCGGCTTGCGGCACGATGATGCCGCCGATGGCGGCCAGCAGGGTGCTCTTGCCGCTGCCGCTGGGGCCGCTGACGAAGACATGTTCACCAGCCGCGACCTGGAAATGCGGCAAGGCCAGCGCCGGGTGCGTCTGGCCGGGCCAGGTGAAGCGCAGGTCGCGCATGGCGATGGCGGCGGCCGGGGAGGGGCGTTCAGGGAGAGTCATGACAACATGAAGGAAAAGCGCAGGAGCGCCGAGGCAGAGGGGGAGGGCCGATCATAGCGCCGGTGCCTGTCATTGGGCTGACTGGTTGCCGGGGCAGGTGGCCCCGGCGGGTCGGTGCATCAGTTCAGGGGGATCAGGGCGCTGCCCGGCACCAGTTGCACCGCACCTTGCTTCTTGGGCGTGGCCAGTTGCACGTCGATGCGCTGGAAGCCGGGGAAGGCGGCAAACAGGCCGCTCACATCCACCGTATTGAGTGCGCCGGGGGTGGCGCAGACCAGGGTGAAATCGCCATCGAGGTCGGCATGGCCATCGCTGGGGGCGGGCTCGCTGCTGGCGGGCGTCTTCTCACCCAGGAGGGCCGGTGTCAGCACGGCCGACTCCAGCTGCACTTCGGCCGGCTTGCACTGGGCGGCGGCATCGGTGGCGAACATGCGGTTGACCTCGCGCAGGTTCTTGACGGCGGCGCGCACGGTGTCCTTGTCCTTGCCGCTGCTGGCGGCGTGTTCGAAGCCGACCAGGTTGATCAGCGGGCTGTCCAGGTGCAGGGTCAGGGTGTTGCCTTCCAGGGCCACGTCCAGCTTGCCCACGCCGTGCACATGCGCGGGATGGTTGCCATGATGGTCATGGCCTTCATCGGCGGCCAGCGCAGGCAGGCTGGCCAGGGACAGCAGGACGAGAGGAATCAGGCGCAACGATGGACGGGATCGGAACATGGGCGGCTTCTTTCTTGTGCTTGTTGTAAAGGGAATTTAAGGGGGGGCGGCAAACCGGCAACGCAAGGAAACAGACTGCAAACCAGGGCAGAAGATCCGCCCTCAGAGCGGCATTGTGCCCCGGACCACGGGCAGATTTGCAGCGTTGTTACATTCTGCAACAGGGTTGCATTATAATGCCTGCTTTTCCTGTTTCTGCAACTCGGTTGCGCCAACGGGCAAGTGTGCTCTTCCCGGCCTTGCTGGCCGCCTTGTCCGGTGCCCGTGTTGCTTCTTCTCAGATTGCCTGCCGTGTCGTTTCTCTCTCGATTCCTGTTGAAGCAAGGCGTGCTCGCCAGCCCCTGGTGGGAGCGTGTGCTGGCCGTTGTGCCCGTAGTCCTGCTGCTGTGGCTGGGCGTGCACTGGGCCTTGGGGGAGGGCTGACATGGACGCTGCCATCTCGCTGGACAACCTCACCGTCAGCTATCGCCGCCACCCGGCCTTGCACCATGTCAACGGGGCCTTTGCGCGTGGTTCGCTCACCGCCATCGTCGGTCCCAACGGGGCTGGCAAGAGCACTCTGCTCAAGACCATGCTGGGGCTGGTGCGCTGCAATGACGGACGCGTGCATACCCATGTCGATGCACGCCGCATCGCCTACCTGCCGCAGCAGGCCGAGATTGACCGCAGCTTCCCCATCACGGTGATCGACTGCGTGCAACTGGGTTACTGGCAGGCCAAGGGCAACTGGGGCGGCATCGACGCCGCCATGCGCCAGCGTGCGGTGCAGGCGCTGGCGGCAGTCGGGCTGGACGGTTTTGCCGGACGCCCGGTGTCCAGCCTGTCGGTCGGGCAGTTCCAGCGCGTGCTGTTTGCCCGCATCCTGCTGCAGGATGCCGAGGTGATCCTGCTGGATGAACCCTTCAATGCCATCGACGCCCGCACCACCGGCGACCTGCTGCGCATCATCTCGGCCTGGCATGCCGAACGCCGCACCGTCATTGCGGTGCTGCACGACCACGACCAGGTGCGCCGCGCCTTCCCGCAGACCTTGCTGCTGGCGCGCAATGTGGTGGCCTGGGGCGAGACGGCCGAGGTCATGTGTGAAGAAAACCTGCAGCGCGCCCGTGCCATGGCCGAAGCGGTCGATGAGCATGCCGGCGTCTGCGAGGTGAGCGAAGCGGAGGTGCTGGCCTTGTCGCGCGTGCATGACCATGCGCATGAACATTCACATGGGCATCCCCACGCGCACCATGCCGCCAGCCCGGGAGGCCAGGCATGAGCGTACTTTCGACGTTGCAAACGCTGGCCATTGCCCCGTTCCTGGAATTTTCCTTCATGCGCCGCGCTTTGGTGGCTGCCTTTGCCCTGGCGCTGGGCAGCGCCCCGCTGGGCGTGCTGCTGACCCTGCGCCGCATGAGCCTGTTCGGCGAGGCCCTGAGCCACGCCGTGCTGCCGGGCGTGGCGGTGGGTTTCATCTTCTTCGGCCTGTCGTTGCCGGCGCTGTCCATCGGCGGGTTTGCCGCCGGGGTGCTGGTGGTGGCCGTGGCCGGCTGGATCAGCCGCCATACCGAACTGAAGGAAGACGCCAGCCTGGCTGCCATCTACGTGGTGGCCCTGGCGCTGGGCGTGATCCTGATTTCTCGCCACGGCACCCAGCTCGATCTGCTGCACATCCTCTTCGGCAACGTACTGGGCGTGGACAGCGAGGGCCTGGTACTCATTGCCGGTGTGGCCAGCGCCAGCGTGCTGGGCATCGCCGCGCTCTATCGCGGGCTGCTGCTGGAGAGCTTCGATCCTTCCTACATGGCCGTGGGCGGCGGACGCAGCGGCGGTGCGATCTACCAGCAGGTATTCCTGATGCTCGTGGTGATGAACCTGGTCGCCTCCTTCCAGACCCTGGGCACCTTGATGGCGGTCGGCCTGATGATGCTGCCGGCGGTCTCGGCCCGGTTGTGGCACGACACCTTGCCCGCGCAGCTGTGCAACAGCGTGTTGCAGGCGGCGCTGGCCGGGTATGCGGGGCTGCTGATCTCGTATTACGCCTCGGTGCCGTCCGGCCCCGTCATCATCGTCTGCGCGGGCGTGCTGTATGCCGCTTCGCTGTTGTTGGCCCCGCGCGGCTGGCTGCCGCGCCTGTTGCGGCGACCGCACCTGCAGGCCTGAGACTTCACTTTCTCCTGTCTATTGCTGATTTCTTCTGCTTCTCTTTTTCCGGAGTATTCATGAAACTGTTTCGTCCTCTCTCTGCGCTGCTGGCGGCCCTGGCCGTGGCGGCGAGCCTGCCGGCGGCCGCTGCCGAGCGCATTCCGGTGCTGGCCAGCTTCAGCATCCTGGGCGACGTGGTCGCCAATGTCGGCGGCGAGCGCATCGCCGTCTCCACCCTGGTCGGCCCGGATGAAGATGCGCACGTCTTCCAGCCCGCGCCGGATGACATCAAGGCGGTCTCGCGTGCCAAATTGATCGTGGTCAATGGCCTCGGTTTCGAAGGCTGGATGGAGCGCCTGGCGCAGTCGGCCAATTACCGTGGCCCCATCGTGGTGGCTTCGGCCGGCATCAAGGCGCGCGAACGCGTGGGGGAGGACGAAGACGATCACGCCCACGGTGCCGGACATGAACATCACGGCAAGGACGACCCGCACGCCTGGCAGGATCCGCAGAACGTGATCGTCTACACCCGCAACATCGTCACCGCCCTGGCCAAGCTGGACCCGGCCGGTGCCGAGGTCTACCGCAAGAATGGCGAGGCCTATGTCGCCAAGCTGCAGGACCTCGATGCCTGGGCTGCACGCCAGTTCAGCCAGATCCCGGATGCCAAGCGCAAGGTCATCACCTCGCATGACGCCTTTGAATACTTCGGTGCGCGCTACAAGGTACGCTTCCTGGCTGCGCAGGGCGTGTCTACCGACAGCGAACCCAGCGCCCGCGAGGTGGCTTCGCTGATCCGCCAGATCCGCAGCGAGAAGATCAAGGCCCTGTTCTTCGAGAACATGAGCAACCCCAAGCTGCTGCAGCAGATCGCCCGCGAATCCGGTACGGCACCGGGCGGCAAGCTGTACGCCGATGCATTGTCGAAACCGGATGGTCCGGCACCGGACTACCTCACGCTGATGCGCTACAACATCACGCAATTGCTGGAAAAGATCCGTCTCAACTGAGGCGCGACAAATCGCGTATGCTGGTGGCCCCGCGCCGTCGCCCTGGCGGCGCCTGTCACCTTGCATAGGAGAATTCCCGCATGAGTACCGTTACCGTCGTCGCCATCATCACCGCCAAGCCCGGCCAGCGCGAAGCGCTGTTGGCCATTGCCCGTGCCAACCTGGCCGCCGTGCGTGCCGAGGAAGGTTGCATCGAATATGGACTGGTGGTGGATGTGGATGGCTTCGGCCCGAACCAGGCGCCGCTGGGGCCGGATACCTTTGCCTTCGTCGAGAAGTGGAAGGACGAAGAAGCGCTGAAACTGCACTTCACCCTGCCGCACATGACCGACTATCGCGAGAAGTCCAAGGACCTGATCGCGGATCGCAAGGTGCATGTGCTCAAGTCGGCGGACTGATCCCCGCCGCGTTTGTCCCCGCGCCCGGCGCGGGGGCGGACTCCCTCAGTATTCGCCAGGAAAATCCGCCGGCCAGGTCTGCTGCGGATCGAACGAAGACGCTTGGCCCATCTGCTTCAACCACGTGATGAAAGTCTTCAGTGCCGGATTGGTGTCGGCGCTGCTGCGATAGAGCATGTGGTAACCCTCCCCGTGCAGCACGATCTCCGGAAACAGCCGCACCAGCCGGCCTGCGGCCAGATCGTCATCCACCAGCGCCAGCGTGCCCATGCCCACCCCCTGATCAGTAGCAGCCGCCTGCAGGCTCAGGAAGGAATGTTCATACACCGTCCCCGGCATCTTGCGCCGTACCGCCACCCCGGCCTTGCCCAGCCACTGCGACCAGGCCGCTGAACGGCTGGAGAGGTGAATCAACGGTACCTCCACGAAATCGCGCGGGACCCGGATCGGGTGCGTCTCCAGGAAGTGCGGCGAGGCCAGCGGTACCGACACGTCATCCAGGAAGCGCACGCAGTCGTAGCCGCTGCGCTCCAGCGGGCTGCGCCAGATGATGACGTCGAAAGGATCCTTCACATCCTCGAAATACTCCGACATGGTCGTGGTGACGCGCACCTCGATCCGCGGGTTGTCAATCTGGAACTGCGACAGGCGCGGAATCAGCCAGCGCATGGCCACCGAGGGCGCGGCGATCAGGCGCACCACGCGGCTCTTGCCGGCTAGGGACAACTGTTCGGCCGCCAGGGCAATGCGGTCCAGGCTGGCTTTGACCTCGGCATAGAAGGCCAGAGCCGCTTCTGTGGGTTCCACACCACGCGACTGGCGTAAAAACAACGGTTGTTCGAAATACTCTTCCAGCGTTTTGATCTGCTGGCTGACCGCGCTATGGGTGATGAAAAGTTCATGGGCCGCCAGCGTCAGACTCCGCGTCCGGACTGCCGCTTCGAACACCTTGAGGGCCTTGAGCGGGGGTAAGGATGAAGACATGCTGTAAGAAAAACTTATAGTGGTGACGGAAAATGTTGCTTTGCAAAAGCCGGGGGCGACCTTATTCTTCAATCACCCAAACGTCAAACAGAAGGAATTCATCGTGAACAACGTCAGTATATTGGCAAAAGATGCCGGTTTTTCTAACAATTTGCGCTCCCTGGTCGAGCTGGTGAAGTTTGCTGTCCAGCAAGTCATCGCCGCCCACGCCCTGAAGCCCGTGCGCAACGATGCTACCGACCTGCATGACGCCGCCTACTTCGAAGGCGTGACCGACCATTTCGAGATGGAAGTGCGCCTGCGCCAGCTGGATCACAGCCACCTGCACGCCGTCTGGAAGCTGCAATCGCAGATCTGAATGCCGATGCGGCCAGCTTGATGGCAGCACCCGCAGCAATGAAGTACCGCAGTACCCGGCAGGACCAGGCCCAATGCGCCTGAAGAACGACGAAGAAGAGACCGGCTCCGCATGCCCGGAGCCGCAGCAGGCAGCCAGCAGTCGCCCACAGAGGCAGACCCTGCCCGACGCATCTCCGTAGTACCCGTATTGCCCGCAACGGTGGCCTGATGGCCGACAGCACCCCCAACATGGCCAGGTGCACGCTGCGTTGAACACCCCCGATCCCCGCTGCTGCGGGGATTTGTCGTTTACGCGTGTGTTTCCTGAAAAGCCATGCCGTCTTGCCCGCTCCGGACACTTTCCTCTTAACAAAAATGACATCGCCCGGTAGCCGACCACTGCTATATTGATCGCGGGGAAAAGAAATATGTTGCTGTTCATGCAGGTTCCGCTTCATTGCTTCTTACAGGGGAGTTCGCCATGTTGTCTTCACTTCGTGCCCGGCTGATCGTCATTTGCGTACTGATCGTGGCGGTGGCCATGATCGTTCTCAGTGGTGCCAACATCTACACCGTCCGCAGCGATACGCTGGAGGGCATTTCCACCCAGACCCGCCAGCTCACCGAAAGCTACGCCGCCAACATCACCGAGTGGGTGCGCAGCAAGCGCATCATCACCGGGGCCATGAAGCAGGCCCTGAAGCAAAGCGATGTCCTGCCCATCGTCGCGGCGGCCCAGGAGGCCGGTTCCTTCGATGATGCCTACATCGGCTATCCCGACAAGCGCATGCTGGCCCTGCACCCGATGCCGGCCGGCTACGATCCGACCGCGCGACCCTGGTACAAGCAGGCGGTCGATGCCGGCAAGCCGGTACTCACTGCCCCCTACGTGGACGCCACCACCGGCAAGCTGGTCGTGACCTTCGCCGAGCCGGTCAGCGACAAGGGGACCCTGCAGGCCGTGCTGGGCTCGGACGTGCAACTCGACAACGTGGTGCGCACCGTGGCCGGCATCAAGCCCACGCCATCCAGCTTCGCCTTCATCGTCGGCAAGGATGGCCTCATCATCACCCACCCCAACAAGGAGCTGGCCTTGAAGCCGGTGTCGGCGCTGGACCAGAATCTCTCCGCCGCCTCCCTGGCGGGCATGAAGCAGGGCGGCAGCGCCATCATCGGCGGGGTGTCGTATCTGCTCTTCACGCAACCCATCGACAACACCGACTGGTCGCTGGTGGTGGCGCTGGATTATCGCGAGGCCACGCATGCGATTGGTGCGCTGATGGCGCTGGCGGTGATCCTGGCCGTGGTGGCCATCGTTGCGGCGGCACTGCTGCTGAGCTACACCATCACGCGCCTGCTGCGCCGCCTGGGCGTGGTGCGCAATGCGATGGAAGAAATCGCGTCAGGTGACGGCGATCTTACGCGCCGGCTCGATACCAGCGGCAAGGATGAACTGGCGCAAATTTCCCGCGCCTTCAATCACTTTGCCGACAAGATCTCGCGCACCTTGCTCGATATCCGGCGCGCCAGCGAGTCTGTGAAGGTTTCTTCCAGCGAAATCGCCAGCGGCAACATGGACCTGTCCGCCCGCACCGAGCAGCAGGCCGGTTCCCTGGAAGAGACCGCCTCGGCGATGGAAGAACTCACCTCCACCGTGAAGCAAAACGCCGATAACGCCCGCCAGGCCAACCAGCTGGCAGTGTCGGCCTCGGATGTGGCGGTGCATGGCGGCACCGTGGTGGGCCAGGTGGTCAGCACCATGAGTTCCATCAATGAGTCTTCCCGCAAGATCGTCGACATCATCAGCGTCATCGATGGCATCGCCTTCCAGACCAATATCCTGGCCTTGAACGCCGCGGTGGAAGCGGCGCGGGCTGGTGAGCAGGGGCGCGGGTTTGCGGTGGTGGCGTCGGAAGTGCGTTCCCTCGCGCAGCGCTCGGCCACGGCCGCCAAGGAGATCAAGCAGCTCATCGATGACTCGGTGCAGAAGGTGGAAGCGGGCAGCCAGCTGGTGGCCCAGGCCGGTTCGACCATGGATGAAGTGGTCTCCAGCGTGCGCCGCGTGACAGACATCGTGGGTGAGATCAGTTCAGCCAGCCAGGAGCAGAGTGCCGGCATCACCGAAGTGGGCAATGCCGTGACCCTGATGGATGAGGCGACCCAGCAGAACGCGGCGCTGGTGGAGGAAGCAGCGGCAGCGGCCAAGTCCCTGCAGGAACAGGCGGCTCACTTGGCTGCCGTGGTGGCGGGCTTCAAGCTGGATGAAAGCGGCGGGGCCGCACCGATCACGCCGCCGCCGGTTCATCATGCAGCCCCGCCGCCGGCTGCAGCAGCCCGTCCGGCACCGGTCAACATCACGCCCAAGCCGGCACCGCTGAAGGCCAAGCCCGCCAGCAAGCCTGCGCTGCCGGCCGAACCGGCTGCGCCTGCCGCGCCCAAGGCCGCACCGAAAGCACCGCCCAAGAGCGGTGGTGGCGACGACTGGGAAGAGTTCTGAGCGAGGAAATGGAAGCGGGCCGCCTCAGGCCCGCTTCTTCAGCAGCTGCATGGGCGCAAACAATTGCTGCATGCCGCTGTGCTCGATGAAGCTGAGGTTGTAGGGATGCTCGGCCACCGCGCGCGGGAATTGCGCTACCAGCGGCAGGCCGCTCAGCTGCTCGGCGATCTTCCCCCACAACACCAGCGTGGGCAGGTTTTTTCCCTGTGCCTGGCCATGCTCGGCCAGCGCGCGCAATACCGTTTCAAAGAAGGGCTTCCATCCCTTGGCGTCCTTCACCGGTGCGACGTGGCTGCGGAACACCAGGCTGGCATTGAGCAGCAGGAAGCCTTGCGCAGTGAGGTTGTCCTGCAGGTCGGCCAGGGTCTGGATGCTGCCTTTCACATCGGCCTGGGCCTGCGCCGCAATGCCGGCCAGCGCATCGCCACTGGTCTGGCCCGCATGCAGCGCGCCTTCGGCCACCAGCAGCATCTTCATGAAATTGCGCAGCGAGGTCGCCCGGTTGACCTGCTTGGACAAGCCCTTTTCCGACCACAGCGAACCCACCGCACCATCCATGAAGCACACGCCGGTGGCGCTGGCCGCGCGCGGGTAGGGGCCTTCGCCCACCAGCACGTAGCGCACCTGGTCCATGGGCTGCGTGAAGGCCGCGAACAGCCGGCCTTCGGTGGGCAGGTAATCGTCCTGCGCCAGAATGGAAAGATAAGCGGGATCGGCTTGCTGGATCGCCTCCAGCCCGGCGCGCAGGGCGGCACGCCAGGAGGGATGGGCGGTTTGGATCAGGTCCGACAGGGGGGCAGGGAGGGTGGAAACGGAAGACATGGAAAATGAAGGGGAGGCACGGCCGTATGAATGAAGTGGCGGCATTGTATACCGCCCGGCCGGCCTCCCCGCAGGATCAGGCGACCGCCGAATCGCTGCCCGATGCACCGAAGAGCTGCTGCTTGAGCAACTGCAACTGGTCGCGCGCTGCGGCGGCCTTTTCGAACTCCAGGTTCTTGGCGTGTTCCTGCATCTGCTTCTCCAGGCGCTTGATCTCCTTGCTGATCTGCTTCTCGCTCATGGATTCGTAGTTGCGCTTCTCCTCGGCCACCATCATTTCGGTGCGTGCCTGGGCCGGGTTGAAGATGCCGTCGATCAGTTCGCGGATTTCCTTCTTGATGCCGGTCGGCACGATGCCATTGGCGGCATTGAAGGCCAACTGCTTGGCCCGGCGGCGCTCGGTTTCGCCGATGGCCTTGTGCATGGAATCGGTCACCACATCGCCATACAGGATGGCCATGCCGTTGAGGTTGCGGGCGGCGCGGCCGATGGTCTGGATCAGGCTGCGCTCGGAACGCAGGAAGCCTTCCTTGTCCGCATCCAGGATCGCCACCAGCGAGACTTCGGGAATGTCCAGGCCCTCGCGCAGCAAGTTGATGCCGACCACTACATCGAAGGTACCCAGGCGCAGGTCGCGGATGATTTCCACGCGTTCGACCGTATCGATGTCGCTGTGCAGGTAGCGCACCTTGATGCCGTTGTCGGAGAGGAATTCGGTCAGTTGCTCGGCCATGCGCTTGGTGAGCGTAGTCACCAGCACGCGCTCGTCCTTGGCGATGCGGTCGTTGATTTCCTGCATCAGGTCATCCACCTGCGTGGTGGCCGGACGCACGGCGATGACGGGGTCCACCAGGCCGGTCGGGCGCACCACCTGTTCCACCACCTGGTCGGCGTGGGTGTTTTCATAGTCCGCGGGCGTGGCCGAGACGAAGATGGTCTGGCGCATCTTCTTCTCGAACTCGTCGAACTTCAGCGGCCGGTTGTCCAGCGCCGAGGGCAGGCGGAAACCGTAGTCCACCAGGTTCACCTTGCGCGCACGGTCGCCGTTGTACATGCCGTTCAACTGGCCGATCAGCACGTGCGATTCGTCCAGGAACATGACGGCGTCCTTGGGCAGGTAATCCACCAGCGTCGGCGGCGGGTCGCCCGGCTTGGCGCCGGACAGATGGCGCGAGTAGTTCTCGATGCCCTTGGTGAACCCGATCTCGGTCATCATCTCGATGTCGAAGCGGGTGCGCTGTTCCAGTCGCTGTTCTTCGATGAGCTTGTTTTCCTTGCGGAAGAATTCCAGGCGCTCGGCCAGTTCTTCCTTGATGGTCTCGATGGCGCGCAGCACGGTCGAACGCGGCGTCACGTAGTGCGAACCGGGATAGATGGTGAAGCGAGGGATCTTCTGGCGCACCCGGCCGGTCAGCGGGTCGAACAGTTGCAGGCTGTCGATCTCGTCGTCGAAGGTCTCGATGCGCACGGCCAGCTCGGCGTGTTCGGCCGGGAAGACGTCGATGGTGTCGCCGCGCACGCGGAAGGTGCCGCGGCCGAAATCCACTTCGTTGCGGGTGTACTGCATCTGGATCAGGCGGGCGATGACGTCGCGCTGCGAGACCTTGTCCTTGGCGCGCAGGGTCAGGATCATCTGGTGGTATTCGTTCGGATTACCGATACCGTAGATGGCCGAGACGGTCGCCACGATCACCACGTCGCGCCGTTCCATCAGCGACTTGGTGCAGGACAGGCGCATCTGCTCGATGTGCTCGTTGATCGAGGAATCCTTCTCGATGAACAGGTCGCGCTGGGGAACGTAGGCTTCCGGCTGGTAATAATCGTAGTAGCTGACGAAGTATTCCACCGCATTGTGCGGGAAGAATTCTCGGAATTCGCTGTAGAGCTGCGCCGCCAGCGTCTTGTTGGGAGCGAACACGATGGCCGGGCGGCCCAGGCGGGCAATCGTGTTGGCCATGGTGTAGGTCTTGCCCGAGCCGGTCACGCCCAGCAAGGTCTGGTAGAACAGGCCGTCATGCACGCCTTCGACCAGCTTGTCGATGGCCGCCGGCTGGTCGCCCGCCGGGGGGAACACCTGGTAGAGCTTGAAGGGCGAGTCGGGGAAGGTGACGAACTTGCTCTCGTCCAGCTCGGTATTGATGGGGGTCAGTTCAGCCATGGTCTGGGTTGCCTTTGTCGCGCGGGTTCCGGTGTGCCGCCACGGTGCAGGAAGAACCGGCAACGCCCGCAAGCGGGGTATTGCACACAGGCAAGGTGGAGGCGTGAATATTCATCAAATGCTGCCGGGATGCTGAAGTTCAAGACACAATCTGCGCCTCCGCAGCCGGCAAAACCGGACGCAAAGCCGCGTCAGGAGCCAGCTCATCCACTGGGCCTGACGGCCTGGCGCGGGGTGGGTGCAGATCGGGGTTATGTCGATAGAACATGGTGTCATGCAGATTCAGCAGGCAATTGGGCCTGTCTGTGTCTGTGATTGGCCATCCACATTTGTTAGAATGCAGTGTTGCAAAAAGGTGCACATCCGAATCTCTCCCTGTGCACCCATTTCCTTCTGCAGCGCTTTGTTGCAGCTAACTTTTCATGTTATCACGATGAACGCACCTGTCTCCGCCTCCCTGTTTTCCGCCATCGAAATGGCGCCGCGCGACCCCATCCTGGGCGTGACCGAAGCCTACAACGCCGACCAGAACCCGGCCAAGACCAATCTGGGCGTGGGCGTGTACTACGACGACAACGGCAAGGTCCCCCTGCTGGAATGCGTGAAGAAAGCCGAGGCGGAACTGGCGGCCAAGCTGGCCCCGCGTACCTACCTGCCCATCGACGGCCTGGCCACCTATGACCGCGCCGTGCAGGAGCTGGTCTTCGGCGCAGGCAGCGCCGTGGTGACCGAGAAGCGTGCGATCACCGTGCAAGCCCTGGGCGGCACCGGTGCCCTGAAGCTGGGTGCCGACTTCCTGAAGCACTTCTCGCCTGCCGGTACCGAAGTCTGGATCAGCGATCCGAGCTGGGAAAACCACCGCGCCCTGTTCGAGATGGCCGGCTTCAAGGTCAACGCCTATCCGTACTACGATCCGTCTACCCGTGGCGTGAACTTCGCCGGCATGCTGGACGCCTTGAAGACCATGAGCGCCGGCTCGGTCGTGCTGCTGCACGCCTGCTGCCACAACCCGACCGGTGCCGACCTGACCGACGACCAGTGGACGCAAGTCATTGAAGTGGTGACTTCGCGCGGCCTGATCCCCTTCCTGGACATGGCTTACCAGGGCTTTGGCGACGGCATCGCCGAAGACGGCCAGGTGGTGCGCCGCTTTGCTGAAGCCGGCGGCCCGCTGTTCGTGTCGAATTCCTTCTCCAAGTCCTTCTCGCTGTATGGCGAACGCGTCGGCGCACTGTCGATCGCTGCCGCCAGCGCCGAGGAAGCAGCGCGCGTGCTGTCGCAACTGAAGCGCGTGGTGCGCACCAACTACTCCAACCCGCCGATCCACGGTGGCCAGGTGGTCGCGACCGCCCTGGCGTCGCCCGAACTGCGCAAGCTGTGGGAAGACGAACTGGCCGAGATGCGCGTGCGCATCCGCGAAATGCGCCAGCTGCTGGTGGCCAAGCTGAAGGAAAAGGCCCCGGGCCATGACTTCGACTTCGTCATCAAGCAACGCGGCATGTTCTCCTACTCGGGCCTGACCAAGGCCCAGGTGGATCGCCTGCGCAACGAGTTCTCCATCTACGCCGTCGACACCGGCCGCATTTGCGTGGCTGCGCTCAACACCAAGAACATCGACGTGGTGGTCGACGCCATCGCCAAGGTACTGTAATTGGCAGGAGCGGCCCCGTTTTCGGAGGGGGTCGCGCAGGGCGTTTTCTCCTATGAAAAAATGCGCCTTTCCCTGAAAAAAGTTTTGACATGAAGTAAAAATCGCGTCATAATCTTTTTCTCAGCTGTTCCCTGATAGCTCAGTCGGTAGAGCGACGGACTGTTAATCCGCAGGTCCCTGGTTCGAGTCCAGGTCGGGGAGCCAAAGAATGCGAAGGCCTCGCAAGCAGTTGCGGGGCCTTTTCAATTAGTGTGAGGCTGGTGTTTTGGTCTCGTACGAAGGGCGGCAGGGCTATGCCGCCACGATGCAGAACGATGTAAAAAATTTTCGTTTTACACTCTGGTAAATCTGAAAAAAATCGTTCATAATCGCGCCCTCAATTGATCCCTGATAGCTCAGTCGGTAGAGCGACGGACTGTTAATCCGCAGGTCCCTGGTTCGAGTCCAGGTCGGGGAGCCAGAATACGAAAGCCTCGCAAGTTTCTTGCGGGGCTTTTTTGTTTTTGCCGCTCCTGCGGACATCGCCTCTGCTTGCTTGTGCTCAAATTTAGCTCAATTGAGCTAGAATTGAGCGCATGAGCACTCTCGGCGACGCCCTGTTCTCCAAATCCACCCAAGCCATTCTCGGTCAGCTGTTCCTGCGGCCGGAGGGCATGCACTTGCGCGCACTGATGAACAGCACCGGCATCAGTTCGGCATCGGCTCAGCGCGAACTGGGCAAGTTGACCGAAGCCGGCCTGTTGCTGCGGGAGGAGGTGGGGCGCGTCTTGCTCTACAAGCCCAATCCCGACTCTCCAATCTTTTCGGAACTGAGTGCCATTATTCGCAAGACCTTTGGCGTCGCCGATACGATCAAAGCTATGCTTCTGCCTTTTTCGGAACGCATAGAGCGCGCCTTCCTGTATGGATCGGTTGCCAAGGGCTTGGATACGGCGGCCAGTGACATCGATTTGCTGGTGCTGGCCGATGACCTTGGCAGTGCCGATCTCTACCCTGAGTTGGTGGCGCTGGAGGCAAGACTGGGCAGGAAGATTTCGCTGACGGTGTATCGTCCCGCTGAATTCCGGAAAAAGATCGCGGCACGGAATCATTTTCTGGTTTCCGTGATGGCTGGTCCGAAAATCGAATTGATCGGAGCACAGGATGGGGCGCAATGAGCTTGAAAATCTCCTCAGATTGGGTCAACTGAAGTCGGAGCCTCCTTCGGCGACTGAAATCGATACCCATCTCCAAAGCGGCAGGGATCGGCTCAAAGATGCATCGGCACCAGGCCTTTCTTTATCCGGCCGCTTCCTGCTCGGCTACAGTGCGGCGTATGCTTTCTCGCTGGCGGCCTTGCGGCGTCATGGGTTCCGGCCCGTCAGCCGCTATGTGGTGTTCCAGTGCCTGCCTCATACGCTGGAAGTCGGCCCCGACATCTGGCGCTTGCTCGCGCGCGCGCACGATGTTCGCAATGGCTTTGAATACGAAGGCAGTGACGAGGTAACCGAAGATCTCGGCCAGCAAGTGATTCGCTGTGCTGAGGTGCTGGAGCGCCTGTTGTGATTGCCCGGCTGTCCTCGGAGTGACCTGGGCTCATCCTGGGGCCGCAATCGCTGCTAGAATCGGCATCCCCCGACCAGCCAGGACTTTCCCATGAGCGACCCCATTCGTCTGACCCAATACAGCCATGGCGCCGGTTGCGGCTGCAAGATTTCGCCGCAGGTGCTGGAAGTCATTCTGGCCGGCAGCGGTGCCCAGCATCTCGATCCCAAACTCTGGGTTGGCAATGCCTCCCGCGATGACGCTGCGGTCTATGCCATCGATGAAGAGCGTGGCGTGGTCTCGACCACCGATTTCTTCATGCCCATCGTCGATGATCCCTTCGACTTCGGCCGCATCGCCGCCACCAATGCCATCAGCGACATCTACGCCATGGGCGGCGATCCGCTCATGGCCATCGCCATCCTCGGCTGGCCGGTCAACGTGCTGCCGCCGGAAGTGGCGCGCGAAGTCGTGCGCGGTGGCCGCGCCGCCTGTGATGCGGCTGGCATCCCGCTGGCCGGCGGCCATTCCATCGATGCCCCGGAACCCATCTTCGGCCTGGCCGTGACCGGTGTGGTCGAGAAGCGCCACATGAAGCGCAACGACACCGCCAGTGCCGGCTGCCTGCTCTACCTCACCAAGCCGCTGGGCATCGGCATCCTCACCACTGCAGAAAAGAAGGGCAAGCTGCGCCCTGAAGATGTCGGCACGGCGCGCGACTGGATGTGCCAGCTCAACCAGCCCGGCAGCCGCTTCGGCAAGCTGGCGGGCGTGGCCGCAATGACCGATGTCACCGGCTTCGGCCTGCTGGGCCATCTGGTGGAGATGTGCGAAGGCAGCGGCGTGAGCGCACGCATCCAGCACGCGCTGGTACCCAGCCTGCCGGGTGTGCCTTACTACCTGGCTGAAGGCTGCGTGCCGGGCGGCACCGGGCGCAATGTCGAGAGCTACGGCAGCAAGATCAGCCCGCTCAGCGAAGCCCAGAAGAATCTGCTGTGCGATCCCCAGACCAGCGGCGGCCTGCTGGTGGCGGTGCGGCCCGAAGCCAATCCGGAATTCCTGGCCACCGCCGCCGCCCTCGGACTGGAACTGGCCCCCATCGGCGAACTGGTGGAACGACAGCGTTACGCCGTAGAGGTGCTTTGATGGCCGATCTGCAGCCCAGCCGCGAACTGTTCCTCACCGATACGCCCATGCTGGATGCCCGGGCACCGGTGGAGTTCGGCAAGGGTGCCTTTCCGACTGCGGTGAACCTGCCGCTGATGAATGACAGCGAGCGTCATCAGGTCGGCCTGCGCTACAAGGAGCAGGGCCAGCAGTCCGCCATCGAACTGGGTCATCAACTGGTCAGCGGAGCGGTGAAGGACGAACGGATTGCGGCCTGGGCGGCGTTCGCAAAAGCGCATCCGGAAGGCTGCCTGTATTGCTTCCGCGGCGGCCTGCGCTCGCAGATCACCCAGCAGTGGTTGAAGAGCGAAGCCGGCATCGCCTATCCGCGCGTGGCCGGCGGCTACAAGGCGCTGCGCCATTTTCTGATGGAAGCCATCGACCAGGCCTTGGCCGAGTGTTCCTTCGTGGTGGTGGGCGGCATGACCGGCTGCGGCAAGACCGACGTGCTGCTGCAGCTCGACAACGCGCTGGACCTGGAGGCTTGCGCCAATCATCGTGGCTCCAGTTTCGGCAAGCGCGCCAGCCCGCAGCCTGCGCCCATCGATTTCGAACACCGTCTGGCCATTGCCCTCATCAAACTGCAAGCGCAGGGCCATCACTGGTTTGCGCTGGAAGACGAGAGCCGCCTGATCGGTGCCTGCGCCTTGCCGCTGGCCTTGCACCAGCGCATGCAAAGCCTGCCCATGGTGTGGCTGGAAGACAGCAGGGAAGGGCGCGTGGAGCGCATCCTGCGCGATTACGTCAGTGGCCTGTGCGAGGAATACGTGGCGCTGGATCCGCGCCACGGGTTTGAACGCTATCGCGCGCATCTGCTTGCTGCATTGGGCAAGCTGGTCAAGCGCCTCGGCGACCAGCGCTACCGCCGCCTGCTGCAGATGATGGAAACGGCGCTGGCGCGCCAGGAACAAGACGGCGTGGTCGACCTGCACCGGGCCTGGATCGATGCCTTGCTGGCGGAATACTACGATCCCATCTATGCCTTCCAGCGGGAGTCCAAGCGCTCCCGCCTGCTGTTCGCAGGACAGCAGGCCGAGGTGGTCGGCTTCCTGCGCCAGTATCGGCCCTGAATCAATTTACAGCAGCACCACCGCCACCAGCCCGCTGACCACGCCGATGAGCATGGTCAGCAGGGTGACGGTCGTGAGCACGCGCGGCGTGAAGGATTTGCGCAGCATCAGCAGCGACGGCAGGCTGATGCTGGGCAAGGTCATCAGCAACGCCACGGCCGGCCCCACGCCCATGCCCAGCGAAAGCATGGATTGCACGATGGGGATCTCGGCGGCCGTCGGAATCACGAAGAGCGTGCCCACTACCGCCAGCGCCACGATCCACAGCAGACTGTTGCCCATGCTGGCATCGACCTGCGGGAACAGCCACACCCGGGCCGCACCCAGCGCCAGCACCACCACGATGTAGACCGGTGCCGTGGTCCAGAACAGTTGCCACAGCTTGCTGCCCCAGCGGACCAGGAAATGACGGCCATCGTCCATCGGTTCATATTCGGCGGCGGCCACCGCATCGAGGGCGGCCTGCGGCAGGGTCTCGGTCTGCGCCACACGTTGCGCGATCAGCGACACACCCACTACCAGCAACACGCCGGCCACCAGACGCAGCGCGGCAAAATGCCAGCCCAGCACGAAGCCCATGAACACCAGCGTGGCCGGATTGAGCACCGGGTTGGCGATCCAGAAGGCCAGCGCGGCCCCCACCGACACCTGCTGGCGGCGCATGCCCGCCACCACCGGTGCGGCGCAGCAGCTGCACATCATGCCGGGCAGGGCGAACAGGCCGCCACGCAGGGTCGAGCCGAGGCCGGCGCGGCCGAACACCCGCAGCAGCCAGTCGCGCGGCACCAGTACCTGCACCAGCGAACCCAGCAGCACACCCAGCACGGCGGCTTTCCAGATGGCCAGGAAGTAGACGGTGGCATATTCCAGCGCAGCCGACCACGGAGCGGTTGGCGCATTAGCCAGGATGGAGCCACCAATGCTGTGCTTGTCGGCGGCCACGAAGGATTTCAGGTAGTAGGGCGACCACTTCACATAGTAGAGGCCGATGGCCGCCACCAGGATGAACAGCAGCGGCTTGAGCCAGGCAGAAGAGCCGCGCGAGGCGGAGGATGAGGAGGTCATGGGAAGATCTGGTGGTAAAGAATAGTGGGAGAGCAGGAGAGTGCGCGCATGATACCTGCCGCGCGCCACTTCGTCAGTGCGCCAGAAGGACATGTCAGACAACTGCGGCGCCCCCTGTCACCGGCCTGAAGTGCAGATTCCTTCACATTCACCGCTTGCGTCCGTTTCGTGTCCTGTTATACTGCGCTTGCTGTTGTATGACGTCTTATAACAATCACCCCAACACACAACAATACGCCAAGAGACACTTCCGGCAAGTCCCGATGCCAGTCCGCCCGCGTTCTTGCGGCGGCGCTTTCGGGGCCGGCCAGGCGGAGCGGATGGCGAGAGACCTGGAGAATCCAATTGGCGCAAAGCAACACCCCCAGCGGGGCAGCGGCCGGCAAGCCGACCCATATCCGCTACCTGATCCTGTTCCTGCTGTTCGTCGTCACCACCGTCAACTACGCTGACCGCGCCACGCTTTCCATTGCCGGTTCGGCCATGAAGACCGAGCTGTCGCTGGACCCGGTCACCATGGGCTACATCTTCTCGGCCTTCAGCTGGGCCTACGTGCTGGCCCAGCTGCCGGGCGGCTGGCTGCTGGACCGCTTCGGTTCCAAGAAGATCTACATGTGGAGCATTGCCCTGTGGTCTTTCTTCACCTTCCTGCAGGCCGGTGTGACGTGGATGAGCACGGGTGCGGCCGTGATCGCGCTGTTCCTGCTGCGCTTCATGGTGGGCCTGGCCGAAGCGCCGTCCTTCCCGGCCAATGGCCGCATCGTCGCCGCCTGGTTCCCGACCAAGGAACGCGGTACCGCTTCGGCCATCTTCAATTCGGCACAGTATTTCGCGGCCGTGATCTTCACCCCGCTGATGGCCTGGATCGTGCACACCTACAGCTGGCACCATGTCTTCACCGTCATGGGCGTGGTCGGCATCCTGCTGGCCATGGTCTGGGGCAAGATCATCTACAGCCCCAAGGACCATCCGCGCATCAACCCGGCTGAACTGCAGCACATCGAATCCGGCGGCGGCCTGGTCGACATGGACAACAAGAAGGTCGCAGCCCCCTCCACCAAGGGCAAGGGCTACATCCGCCAGTTGCTGTCCAACCGCATGCTGCTGGGTGTCTACATCGGCCAGTACTGCATCAACGTGATCACCTATTTCTTCCTGACCTGGTTCCCGGTGTACCTGGTGCAGGAGCGCGGCATGTCCATCCTCAAGGCCGGTTTCGTGGCCTCGATCCCGGCGGTGTGTGGCTTCATTGGCGGCGTGGTCGGCGGCCTGATCTCGGACCGCCTGATCAAGAGCGGCATGTCGGTGACCTGGGCGCGCAAGATCCCCATCGTGGGCGGCATGCTGCTGTCGATGACCATGATCCTGTGCAATTACGTCGATGCACAGTGGATGGTGGTGGGCATTATGGCCCTGGCCTTCTTCGGCAAGGGCGTGGGCGCGCTGGGCTGGGCGGTGGTGGCCGATACCGCGCCCAAGCAGATCGTGGGCCTGTCGGGTGGCCTCTTCAACATGTTCGGCAATGTGGCCGGCATCACGACCCCGATCGTGATCGGCTATATCGTCAAGGAGACCGGTTCCTTCTCCGGTGCGCTGGTCTTCGTGGGCATCAATGCACTGGTGACCGTGATCAGCTATCTTGTCATCGTCAAGGAAATCAAGCGCGTCGAACTCAAGGACGCCTGATCCGTTTTACGGGCGGCCGCTGTTGCAGCGGCCGCCCTTCATTTGAATTGCAGCATTCTGTCGCATGGGACTTAGCATGAGCACCGATACCGCCGCCAGCCAGGCATTCACACCGCGCTACATCATGATGAACGACACCGACAATGTCGCCATCGTCGTCAATGACGGAGGCCTGCCTGCCGGCACCGTCTTCCCCGACGGCCTGACCCTCGTCGACCGCGTGCCCCAGGGCCACAAGATCGCGCTGCGCGATCTCAAGCAGGGCGAGGCCATCGTGCGTTATGACGTGGCCATCGGCTACGCCGTGCGTGACATCCCCAAGGGCAGCTGGATCGAGGAATCGCTGGTGCAGATGCCACCAGCGCGCGGTCTCGACAATCTGCCCATCGCCACCAAAAAGCCGGCGCCGCAGC
This sequence comes from Herbaspirillum huttiense, assembly GCF_004367745.1. Taxonomy (GTDB): domain Bacteria; phylum Pseudomonadota; class Gammaproteobacteria; order Burkholderiales; family Burkholderiaceae_D; genus Herbaspirillum; species Herbaspirillum huttiense. The sequence goes on along the minus strand of NZ_CP037993.1, from coordinate 3,605,492 downwards.
CGCCGCTGGACGGCTATACCTTCGAGGGCTATCGCAACGCTGATGGCTCGGTGGGCACTCGCAACCTGCTGGCGATCACCACCACCGTGCAGTGCGTAGCCGGTGTGGTGGAGCACGCAGTCAAGCGCATCCGCGCCGAGCTGCTGCCCAAGTATCCCAATGTGGAAGACGTGGTGGCGCTGGAGCATACCTATGGCTGCGGCGTGGCCATCGATGCGCCCAATGCCGGCATCCCCATCCGCACCCTGCGCAACATCAGCCTGAACCCCAACTTCGGCGGCCAGGCCATGGTGGTGAGCCTGGGCTGCGAAAAGCTGCAGCCCAACCGCCTGCTGCCGGAAAACATGATCCCCATCCACAAGGCTGGCGAACCCTATGTGGTCTGCTTGCAGGATGCGGAGCACGTCGGTTTCAACTCCATGATCGATTCCATCATGAAGATGGCCGAGGCGCGCCTGACCGAACTGAACAAGCGCCGCCGCGAAACCTGCCCGGCCTCGGACCTGGTGGTGGGCGTGCAGTGCGGCGGCAGCGATGCCTTCTCGGGCGTGACGGCCAACCCGGCAGTGGGCTTTGCGACCGACCTGCTGGTGCGCGCAGGCGCCTCGGTGATGTTCTCGGAAGTGACCGAGGTGCGCGACGGCATCGACCAACTGACCTCGCGCGCGGTCAACGAGGAAGTGGCCCAGGCCATGATCCGCGAGATGGACTGGTACGACAATTACCTCAAGCAGGGCGGTGTCGACCGCAGCGCCAACACCACCCCCGGCAACAAGAAGGGCGGCCTGGCCAACATCGTCGAGAAGGCCATGGGCTCCATCGTCAAGTCCGGCTCCAGCCCGATTTCGGGCGTGCTCTCGCCGGGCGACAAGCTTCAGCAGAAGGGCCTGATCTATGCGGCCACGCCCGCCTCCGACTTCATCTGCGGCACCTTGCAACTGGCGGCCGGCATGAATCTTCATATCTTCACCACGGGCCGGGGTACGCCGTATGGCCTGGCGGCCGTGCCGGTCATCAAGGTCGCGACCCGCAATGACCTGGCGCGGCGCTGGCATGACCTGATGGATGTCAACGCCGGTCGCATCGCCAGCGGCGAGGCCACCATCGAACAGGTCGGCTGGGAGCTGTTTCAGCTGATGCTGGACGTGGCCAGCGGCAAGAAGCGCACCTGGGCCGAACAGTGGAAGCTGCACAATGCACTGACCCTGTTCAATCCGGCGCCGGTGACCTGATCCTCCCTTGGGGCCCGCTTGCGGGTCCTCTTTTTGTTCCATCGTCATGCCAACAACAAGATGATTCGCCAGGAGACCGCATGAGCAACACCCTTTCTTCACCTTCTTCCCGCCTCGCCACCTTGATTGCCTCTTCCGTCCTCAGCCTGGCCGCCGCGCATGCCGGTGCGGCCACTGTCGCCTACGTCTCCAATGCGGACAGCCAGGACATCTACGTGCTCCGGCTCAATGGCGATGGCAGCGTCAACCTGATCGACAAGGTCGATACCGGCAGCACCGTGATGCCGCTGGCCCTGAGTCCCGATCACAAATTCCTCTATGCCGCGCTGCGCGGCCAGCCGTATTCGGTGGTGAGCTATGCCATCGATCCCGCCAGCGGCAAGCTCAAGGCGCTGTCCAAGGTGCCGCTGGCCGACAACATGGCCAACATCGCCACCGACCGCAGCGGGCGCTACCTGCTGGCCGCGTCCTACTCCGGCAACAGGATCTCGGTCAATGCCATCGGGACGGACGGTACCGTGCAGGCCCCGCCGCTGGCGGTGATCCCGACCGGGAAGAACGCGCATTCCGTGCAGGTTTCTCCTGACAATGCTTTCGTCTTTGCCAGCAACCTGGGCAGCGACGTGATCCTGCAATACCGTTTCGACCCGGCCACCGGCACGGTCACGCCCAGCAGTCCGCCGTCGGTCGCCACCAAGGCCGGTGCCGGGCCGCGCCATTTCGTGTTCTCGCCGGACCAGCGTTTCGTCTATTCGACCAATGAGCTGGACGCCACTGTCAACACCTACGCCTACGATCGCCAGTCCGGCACCCTGACCCTGCTGGCCAGCGACTCGGCCTTGCCGGAAGGCTTCAAGACCAGTGAACCGCTGGCGGCCGCCGACTTGCACCTGACGCCGGATGGCCGTTTTCTTTATGCCACCGAGCGCGCCTCCAACACGCTCAGCGCTTATCGCGTGGACCCGGCCAGCGGCAAGCTCACCCGCATCCTCAACATCCCCACCGAAACCCAGCCGCGCGGCTTCAACATCGATCCGCAAGGACGCTACCTGCTGGCCGTCGGGCAGAAGGCCGGGCTGACCAGCTATGCCATCGACCGCGACAGCGGGGCGCTTACGCCGGTCTTTCGCTACACCTTGGGACGCAATCCGAACTGGGTCGAGATCATCGACTTGCCCGGCGTACGCTGATACCTGAAGGGTTTTGCTTCACCCTCAGAAACCTCAATATGTTGTTTTTCGGGCTTGCCGAATGTCATTTCGGCAAGCTTTTTCACATCTGTGCCCTGCCATATGAATCAGGCTTGATCCAGGACAGCCAGCCCCGGGTGTTGCCGGTGCACAATGCGAAAACGGACATTTGCTGACTGCCCTAACCGGGAATTGGGGGAGTTTTGGTGGGTTTGCCGCCGATATGAAGCGCGACGCGGTGTTGTATCGTCTGCGCCATGTTGTTCATTTCACTTGTTGTATCAAAATTAAGCGGAGAGAGGGAATGCGAAATCTGACGGTTCGCTTCAGCCTGATGAGCGCGCTTGCGCTGTTTTCATGCATGATCGTAGTGGGTGCTGCAGTGGGCATCTTTGCGCTGGGCCGCGCCAATGAGGCTACGGAGTACGTGCATGAGATTGCCGAGCACGTCATCGTCATCAATGACGCCTACAAGGACACCACCCGTACACGCTCGGCGCTCACGCGCGCCTATGCCAACCAGAAGGAAAAGAACGATCCTGCCGTCACCGAGGCTGCCCTCAAGAGTGCCCAGACGAGCTACGAGCGCGGCCTCAAATTCGTGGACGAGTTCAGCAAGTTGCCCGATCTGGCTGGCGAGGAGCCGGCGGTCAAGAAGGAGCTGATTGAATCGGCGCGTGCCCTGTCCGATTTGTTGGCCAAGGCATCCAGCCAGTTGAAGGCCGGTGACACCGGTGCCTACTCTGACCTGAACGACAAGCAGATCAATCCGGCCGGTGGCCGCTTCTCCAAGGCGCTGGATGCATTCCAGAAACGCGCCATGGAACTCAACGACAATGCGGCCAGCGAGCGCACCCGTGAATACAACATGGTGGTCTGGATGGTGATCGCAGGCCTGATCGGCGCCATGTTCCTGGTCATCGGCGTGCATTTCCTGCTGCGCAACATCGTCTTGACGCCCCTGAACCGCGCCGTGCATCTGCTGGACCTGGTGGCCAATGGCGACCTGACGACCAAGGTTGACGTCCACAGCAACAACGAGATCGGCCGCCTGTTCTCGGCCATCCGCAGCATGCAGCAGGCACTGCTGACCACGGTCTCGCGCGTACGCAGCAGTTCGGACAGCATCGATACCAATGCCAAGGAAATCGCCGCCGGCAACATGGACCTGTCCTCGCGCACCGAGCAGCAGGCCAGCTCGCTGGAAGAAACCGCGGCCTCCATGGAGCAGCTGACCGGTACCGTCAAGCAGAATGCCGACAATGCCCTGCAAGCCAACCAGCTGGCGCATTCGGCGTCCTCCACCGCCAGCAAGGGCGGGGAAGTGGTATCGCAGGTGGTCGATACCATGCAGGCCATCAATGAATCCTCGCGCAAGATCGTGGACATCATCAGCGTGATCGACGGCATCGCCTTCCAGACCAACATCCTGGCGTTGAACGCCGCGGTGGAAGCCGCCCGTGCCGGTGAGCAGGGCCGCGGCTTTGCCGTGGTGGCTTCGGAAGTGCGCTCGCTGGCCCAGCGTTCAGCCGCCGCCGCCAAGGAAATCAAGTCGCTCATCGATGCCTCTGTGGAGAAGGTCGAGGCCGGCAGCCAACTGGTCGAACAAGCCGGGGCCACCATGGGTGAAGTCGTCACCAGCGTGCAGCGCGTCACTGACATCGTTGGTGAAATCGCCGAAGCCAGCCGTGAGCAGAGCACCGGCATCGAGCAGGTCAGCCGCGCCATCACCCAGATGGATGAAGTGACCCAGCAGAACGCCGCGCTGGTGGAGCAAGCGGCCGCTGCGGCCCAATCGCTGCAGGCCCAGGCCACCAATCTGGTCGGCGCGGTCAGCATCTTCAAGATCGATGCGCATCAGGTGGCCAGCCCGGCGGCCAAGCCGCGCCCGGCACCGATGGCACCGCCGCCGGCCCCGGCTGCGCCCGCTGCGCCTGCCTTGAAGCCTGCGCCGCCCGCCCCCGTTGCTGCTGCACCGAAGGCTGCTCCCAAGCTGCCGCCTGCCAAGCCGGCCAAGGCCGCGCCGCCTGCGCCGGGCAGCCGCATCAAGGACGATGCACAGGATTGGGAAGAGTTCTGATTATTGGTGCTTCCCTTCACGAAAACCTCCGTCGCTCAGGCCACGGAGGTTTTTTTCGGCCAGGGCCTGCACTTTCTTTCATCTCGCCCAAAAAGGGAGGGGCCGCAGTTGCCTGCGGCCCCTCCCTCGGGTACTGCCGATCAGATCAGCCCGTCTTTATTGCGGACCCAGCTTCTTGATCAGTGCAGCCAGTTCTTCGTGCTCTTCCGGCGTGCAGTCGGTCAGGGGCGTACGCACCGGGCCGGCGTCATGGCCGACGATCTTGGCACCAGCCTTGACGATCGAGACGGCGTAACCGGCCTTGCGGTTGCGGATGGCGAGGTAGGGCAGGAAGAAGTCGTCGATCAGCTTGCCCACGGTATCGTGGTCTTCCTTGGCGATGGCCTGGTAGAACTCGACGGCGGTCTTGGGGATGAAGTTGAAGACCGCCGAGGAGTACACCGGCACGCCCAGCGCCTTGTAGGCGGCGGCGTAGACTTCCGCAGTCGGCAGGCCGCCCAGGTAGGTGAAACGGTCACCCAGCTTGCGGCGGATATGCACCATCGGTTCGATCTCGCCGATGCCGTCCTTGAAACCGATCAGGTTGGGGCAGCGGTCAGCCAGGCGTTGCAGGGTCTCGGCATTGAGCTTGCAGACCGCACGGTTGTAGATGATCACGCCGAAGTTGACCGACTTGCAGACCGCTTCCACGTGGGCGGCGATGCCGTCCTGGCTGGCTTCGGTCAGGTAATGGGGCATCAGCAGGATGCCGTGGGCACCCAGGCGCTCGGCTTCCTGGGCGTAGGCGATGGCCGCGCGGGTGGAGCCGCCGGCACCGGCGATGATGGGCACCTTGCCACGGCAGGTGTCGACGGCGGTGCGGATGATGTCCGAATATTCACCCGGGACCAGCGAGAAGAACTCACCCGTGCCACCGGCGGCGAACAGCGCGCTCGCGCCATAGGGCGCCAGCCATTCCAGACGTTCGATGTAGGTCTTGGGGCGGAAGTCGCCTTGCTCGTCGAAGTCCGTCAGCGGGAATGACAGCAGGCCGGAAGAGAGGATCTGTTTGAGGTCTTGGGGTGTGTACTGGGACATGGTTTCGCTCGACGCCGTTAGGAATGGGTTGGAAAACGAGGCAAATAGGATGAATGTTGTCTCTGATCTTCTTGTATCCAATTAGGATATCAGTCATCGTACAACATAAGATTTCAGAAAGCCAGTACTTTGTTGTGATGGTTTGCGCAGGGTGGAGGGCGGGATTTCCGGCCGGCCGGGCCGAGGAGATCGTCGGATGGCGGGGGCTTGCTGAAGAGGGGGGAGAACGGAAGCGGCCGGTCCGTGCAGCACGGACCGGCCGGACTTGCGCGGGATCAGGCGTTGCCGGCGGTGCCCGATTCAGCTTCCTGCTGCGCGCGGCGCAGGCGCTCGCGGCTGTTGGTGAGGTGATTGCGCATGGCGGCGCGGGCGGCTTCAGCATCGCCGCGGGCGATCGCCTCATAGATGTCTTCGTGCTCGCGCTGTACCCGCTCCAGGTAGCTGGCCTGCTGGTCATGCGCCAGCTCGGCGGTATTGATGCGCTTGCGCGGGATCACCCCCATGCCGAGATGGCTGATGATCTCGATGAAATAGCGGTTGCCGGTGGCGTTGGCGATGGCGAAGTGGAAACGGAAGTCCGGTCCCACGGTGTCGCCGCCGCTTTTCTGGTTGGCGTGGAACAGGTCCAGCGCCTCGCGGATTTCCTGCAGCTGGGCATCGCTGCGGCGCGATGCGGCCAGGCCGGCGGTTTCGGTCTCCAGGCTGATGCGCAGCTCCAGCAGCGCCAGCAGGTCGCGCATGGTGGTGATGGTGGCCGGGTCGATGTTGATGTTGGACCCCTTCTTGACCTCCAGCACGAAGGTGCCGATGCCGTGCCGCGTTTCCACCAGTCCGGCTGCCTGCAGGCGCGAGATGGCTTCGCGCACCACGGTGCGCGAGACGCCCTGGGTCTGCATGATCTCGGATTCGGTGGGCAGCTTGTCGCCGGGCTTGAGGCTGCCGTTGGAGATCATTGCGGTCAGCGCCGCCACCACTTCCTGCGACAGGCTCTGAGGCTTGCGGCGCGGGCGCAGCAGCGGGTTGGGGGTATCGCTTACATCCATATCGTTTTATTTCTCGGGAGCGCTGGCAGACCGGATTGTGAATGGTTGTGATCGGTCCGCATCAGGCGGGGTGAACATAGTCGCGCCATCTTACCAGATCGATAAGCCGCCACGACGCCAGGACCAGCCGTAGCCGTGAGAGTAGCGCACTTTGCGCAAGAGGTCAGACAAGTTTCAGGTGAATTTGTCGACGGCTTGCGCCAGGCCGGGTTTTGGTCGATATGAAGGAAAAGGCAGGGTACCTGACAGAATTACTCGGGTTTGCTATACTTGACTCAAATATTCGGGAATTCAGGGTAACCGGCCCCGCCGGTGCATTTGTTTCTGGAGCGAACTTCATGCGTCTTACCACCAAAGGCCGTTTTGCCGTGACTGCGATGATTGACCTGGCTTTGCGCCAGGGCAAGGGCCCCGTCACGCTGTCGGCCATCAGCGAGCGCCAGGAAATTTCTTTATCATATCTGGAGCAGTTGTTCGGCAAGTTGCGGCGTCACCAGATCGTCGAGTCCGTGAGGGGGCCCGGCGGTGGTTACAATCTCGCCCGCAAGGCGGCTGACGTGTCGGTCGCCGACATCATCATCGCGGTGGACGAACCCCTGGATGCAACCCAGTGCGGTGGCAAGGAAAATTGCCACAGCGCGGCGCATCCGGGCGGCGCACGCTGCATGACGCATGAGCTGTGGTCCACCCTGAACGAAAAGATGGTCGAGTACCTGGATTCGGTATCGCTCCAGGATCTGGTGGACCAGCAAAAAGAACCCAAGGCGGCCGAACACCGTGCCGCCGACTCGCAGAGCGTGGTGGTGATGCACCGCCCGCAAGCCGCAGCCTGATTTGGAGCAAGGACCTTATGAACGCACCCCTGGAAAAAAGCCTGCTGGAGACCATCAAGGCTCCGCACTTCCCGATCTACATGGACTACTCGGCGACCACCCCGGTCGATCCGCGCGTGGCCGACAAGATGATTCCCTACCTGCGCGAGCAGTTCGGCAATCCCGCTTCCCGCAGCCACATGTACGGCTGGACTGCTGAAAAGGCCGTGGAAGAGGCGCGTGAAGAAGTGGCCAAGCTGGTCAACGCGGATTCGCGCGAGATCATCTGGACCTCCGGTGCCACCGAGAGCAACAACCTGGCCATCAAGGGTGCGGCGCAGTTCTACAAGTCCAAGGGCAAGCACATCATCACCGTCAAGACCGAGCACAAGGCGGTGCTGGATACCTTCCGCGAGCTGGAACGCGTGGGCTTCGAAGCCACCTACCTGCAGCCCCAGGACAATGGCCTGGTCACCGTCGAGCAGATCGCTGCGGCCGTGCGTCCGGATACCATCCTGGTGTCGGTCATGCTGGTGAACAATGAAATCGGCGTGATCCAGCCGGTGCCGGAAATCGGCGAGTTCTGCCGCTCCAAGGGCATCATCTTCCACAGCGACGCCGCACAGGCGACCGGCAAGGTCAAGATCGACCTGGAAAACTGGAAGGTCGACCTGATGAGCTTCTCGGCTCACAAGAGCTACGGCCCCAAGGGTATCGGTGCGCTGTATGTGCGCCGCAAGCCGCGCGTGCGCATCGAAGCGCAGATGCACGGCGGTGGCCACGAGCGCGGCCTGCGTTCGGGCACCCTGGCGACCCACCAGATCGTGGGCATGGGTGAAGCCTTCCGCCTGGCGCGTGAAGAAATGGACAGCGAGCTGTCCCGCATCCGCGCGCTGCGTGATCGCCTGGCCAAGGGCCTGCAAGAGATCGAAGAGACCTACATCAACGGCGACATGGATCATCGCGTGCCGCACAACCTGAACGTGAGCTTCAACTACGTGGAAGGTGAATCGCTGATCATGGCCATCAAGGACATCGCCGTTTCGTCCGGTTCGGCCTGCACCTCGGCCAGCCTGGAGCCGTCCTACGTGCTGCGCGCCCTGGGCCGCAGCGACGAACTGGCGCACAGCTCGATCCGCTTCACCATCGGCCGCTTCACCACCGAAGAAGACATCGATTTCACCATCGAGCTGATCAAGAGCAAGGTCGGCAAGCTGCGCGAGCTGTCCCCGCTGTGGGACATGTACAAGGACGGCGTGGACCTGTCCACCATCCAGTGGGCGGCCCACTAAACCAGGATTCTGCCAGCCATCGCCAGCAGCCGCAGCAGGGCAGGGGCGATGGCCGAAACCATCATCTAGGGAGCAAAGAACATGTCTTATTCCGAAAAAGTACTCGACCACTATGAAAACCCCCGCAACGTCGGCGCCTTCGAAAAGGGCGACGACACCGTGGGCACCGGCATGGTCGGCGCGCCGGCCTGCGGCGACGTGATGAAGCTGCAGATCAAGGTGGGCGCGGATGGCGTCATTCAGGATGCCAAGTTCAAGACCTATGGCTGCGGTTCGGCCATCGCTTCGTCGTCGCTGGTGACCGAATGGGTCAAGGGCAAGACTCTGGACGAAGCCCTGTCCATCAAGAACACCCAGATCGCTGAAGAACTGGCCCTGCCGCCTGTGAAGATCCACTGCTCGATCCTGGCCGAAGACGCCATCAAGGCTGCCGTGCAGGACTACAAGGCCAAGCACGGCGAACAGCAGCAAGCCGCCTGAGCGGCTTGACGGGCAGGACAGCAAGGCCGTTTTCGATTTCGTAAGGCAAGCATCATGGCAATCACGTTGACAGAGAAGGCAGCAAAACACATCAGCCGCTACATGGAGCGCCGTGGCAAGGGCATCGGCCTGCGCCTGGGTGTGCGCACCACCGGCTGCTCCGGCCTGGCCTACAAGCTGGAGTATGTGGATGAACAATCGTCCGAAGACACCGTCTTCGAGTCGCATGGCGTGCGCGTCTTCGTCGATCCCAAGAGCTTGCCCTACATCGATGGCACCGAGCTGGACTTCGCCCGGGAGGGACTGAACGAAGGATTCAAGTTCCAGAATCCGAACGTCAAGGATGAATGTGGCTGCGGCGAAAGCTTCCGCATCTGAGCTGCATTTTCAGTTTCTTGTCGATGCCGTCGTACCGGCTTTGTGGTGCAGGCGGCCCCAGTGCTTAGCCGGACCGTGATAGCCCTGTGACGGCCTCGTGATTGCTCCCTGCGGGGCCGACCTGGTCACCGTCCGCCGTCCCTGATGTGCCAAGCCTGTTGCAGTCCGACAGGCTTTTTATTTTTCAGCCATGCAAAACCACTTCGACCTGTTCCAGTTGCCGCAACGTTTCGCCATCGATCAGAAGGCGCTGGAGCAGGCTTTCCACAGCGTGCAGAGCCAGGCGCATCCGGACAAGTTCGCGCACGCCAGCGATGCCGAAAAGCGCGTGGCCATGCAGTGGGCCACACGGGCCAACGAGGCCTACCAGACGCTGAAGAATCCCTTGAAGCGTGCACGCTACCTGTGTGAATTGCACGGCGTGGACCTGCAGACCGAATCCAACACCGCCATGGCCCCCGGTTTCCTGATGCAGCAGATGGAATGGCGCGAGACGCTCGACGATGCCAAGGCTGGCAAGGACATCGATGCCCTCGAACAGCTCAACAACGAACTGCTGACCGAGAAGAAAGCAGAGATCGCACGCATCGAAGCGCTGCTGGATGCGGGCGACTACGCCGCTGCCGGCAAGCTGGTGCGGCAGTTGATGTTCCTCGACAAGTTCGGGGCCGAGATCGGCGATGCCTTCGCCCTGATCGAAGGCTGATGGGAGACCCACGATGCCCGATCTGTTCCTGTTCCTGCTGGCCGCGATGACGCTGACCCTGGCACCGGGTCCGGACAACATCTACGTGCTCACGCGCGGCATCGCCCAAGGGCGCAAGGCCGGGCTGGTGGCGGCTGCCGGGTTCTGTTCGGGACTGATCTTCCATACCCTGCTGGCCGTGCTGGGCTTTGCCGCCCTCATCAAGGCTTATCCGCCGGCCTACCACGCGCTGCAATATGCGGGTGCGGCCTATCTGGCCTATCTGGGTGTGCGCACGTTGCGTTCGGCTTCCAGCGGCATCGCGCTGTCGGCAGACGGGCAGGGCGCTGCGGCGGTCCCGCTCCGCCGCATCTACTGGCAGAGCGTGCTGGCCAATATGCTCAACCCGAAGGTGACGCTGTTCTTCATCGCTTTCCTGCCGCAGTTCGTGCAGCGCGAGGCTGGCCATGAAGCCCTGCAGATGCTGATATTGGCGCTGGTGTTCATTGTCCAGGCCTTCGTCATCTTCAGCGCCATCGCGCTCTTTTCCGGTGCCGTCGGTGCGGTCTTCCGCCGTCGCGCTTCCGCTTCCGTTCATCTGAATCGCCTGGCAGGCTGTGCCTTCATCGGCCTGGGCATCCGGATGGCCTTACCTGAATAACGGCGAGTCACTTCGCCCTAACGCTCCACGACGAGTCCACACCTTATGGCTTTACTGCAGATTTCCGAACCGGGCATGTCCACCGCGCCACATCAGCGTCGTCTGGCCGTCGGCATCGACCTGGGCACCACCAATTCGCTGGTGGCGACCGTACGCAACAGCATTCCCGAAGTCCTGGCCGATGATGACGGCCGCGTGCTGCTGCCCTCGATCGTGCGCTACCTGCCCAACGGCCATGCCAACATCGGCTACAAGGCGCAGGCCGCGCAGACCATTGATCCGCGCAATACCATCGTCTCGGTCAAGCGCTTCATGGGCCGTGGCCTCAAGGACATCGCCCACGCCGAGAACATGCCCTATGACTTCCAGGACCAGCCCGGCATGGTGCAGATCAAGACCGTGGCCGGCGTGAAGAGCCCGGTGGAAGTCTCGGCCCAGATCTTGGCCACGCTGCGCCAGACCGCTGAAGATGCCCTGGGCGACGACCTGGTGGGTGCCGTCATCACCGTGCCCGCCTACTTCGATGATGCCCAGCGCCAGGCCACCAAGGACGCGGCGCAACTGGCCGGTCTCAATGTCCTGCGCCTGCTCAACGAACCGACGGCGGCAGCCATTGCCTACGGTCTGGACAATGCCTCCGAAGGCATCTTCGCGGTCTATGACCTGGGCGGCGGTACCTTCGATATTTCCATCCTCAAGCTCACGCGCGGCGTCTTCGAAGTGCTGTCCACGGGTGGCGACTCGGCCTTGGGCGGGGATGACTTCGACCATCGCCTGTTCTGCTGGATCAGCCACGAGGCGCAACTGCAGCCGCTGTCGGATGAAGACACGCGCCTCCTGATGGTCAAGGCGCGCGAAGTCAAGGAGCTGCTCTCCACCAAGGATGAAGTGCAGATCGATGCCGTGCTCAAGTCCGGCGAAGAAGTGCACCTGTCGATTACCGCCGCACAATTCAACGAGATCACCCAGCACCTGGTCGCCAAGACCATGGCCCCGGTCCGCAAGGCCCTGCGCGATGCCGGCCTGACCGTGGAAGACGTGGATGGCGTGGTGCTGGTCGGCGGTGCTACCCGCATGCCGCACATCCGCCGCGCGGTGGGCGAGTTCTTCAAGACCAATCCGCTGTCCAACATCGACCCCGACAAGGTGGTGGCGCTGGGTGCGGCCGTGCAGGCCAACCTGCTGGCCGGCAACCGTGCGCCGGGCGACGACTGGCTGCTGCTGGACGTGATCCCGCTGTCGCTGGGCATCGAGACCATGGGTGGCTTGGCCGAGAAGGTCATCCCGCGCAATTCCACCATCCCCTGTGCCCGGGCCCAGGAATTCACCACCTTCAAGGATGGCCAGACCGCCATGGCGATCCACGTGGTGCAGGGCGAGCGTGAGCTGGTGGCCGACTGCCGTTCACTGGCCCGCTTCGAGCTGCGCGGCATTCCGCCGATGGCCGCCGGTGCGGCGCGCATCCGCGTGACCTACCAGGTCGATGCCGATGGCTTGCTGGCCGTGTCGGCGCGCGAGATGACCTCGGGCGTGGAAGCCTCCATCACCGTCAAGCCTTCGTATGGCCTGGGTGACGATGAAATCGCCCGCATGCTGCAGGAATCCTTCAGCTCGGCCGATGAAGACATGCAACGCCGCGCCCTGCGCGAAGAACAGGTCGAAGCCGAGCGCATCGTCCTGGCCACCCGTTCGGCCCTGCAGGCTGATGCCGCGCTGCTGTCGGAAGAAGAGCGCGTGGCCATCGAAGCGCAGATCGACGCCGTGATGGCCGCCGCGCAAGGTGCGGATCACCTCGCCATCAAGGCGGCGGTGGATGCGCTGGCGCATGGCACGGAAGAATTCGCCGCACGGCGCATGGACCGCAGCGTGCACGCCGCGCTGGCCGGCAAGAAACTGGACGAAGTCGCGTAAGCGATGTCGTCACCCCGAATACTGTAGACACGATAGACAAGACACGAGAGCCACCATGCCCCAGATCGTCATCCTCCCCCATCCGGTCCTTTGCCCTGAAGGCTCGGTGATCGATGCCCCCGCCGGCAAGACCCTGTGCGATGCGCTGCTGGACAGCGACATCGACATCGAGCACGCCTGCGAAAAGTCCTGCGCCTGTACCACCTGCCACGTCGTCATCCGCGAAGGTTTCGAGACCCTCGATGATCCGACCGACAAGGAAGAAGACCTGCTGGACATGGCCTGGGGCCTGGAAGCGACGTCCCGCCTGTCTTGCCAGGTGGTGCTGGGCGAAGACGACCTGACCGTCGAAATCCCCAAGTACACCATCAACCACGCTTCGGAAAATCACTGATCTTCCGAGGTTTTCGTTCGGTGCCATGGCACCGGGGAGACTGACATGAAATGGACTGATACCCAGCAGATCGCCGAGGAACTCTACGACAAGTATCCCGAGGTCGATCCCAAGACCATCCGCTTTACCGACCTGCATCGTTGGGTGATGGAGCTGGAGGGGTTTGAGGATGATCCCAATCGCTCTGGCGAGCGCATTCTGGAAGCCATTCAGGCGGCGTGGATTGCCGAGGCGGAATGACTCGGACAACTGCTGTAAAAGCGAAAAACCGCATCGATTCGATGCGGTTTTTTTACGTTTGACGTATCTGCGATCTCTGCAAAATATCAGATGAAGAGATCAGGAATCCCTCTTGCCCCCGTAGCATATTGTGGAAAAATTTTCTCCAATGCCTGATCCGGGATGCGCATATGCCGCTCCGACAGCGCACACAAGACCGCCCGGAAATCCGTCGTGATCGCCAGGTCGCGCCCCTCGTTCAAGGCCGTCTGATTCAGCCCCGGCCACTGTCCATAAATCTTGCCGCCGCGCAGATTGCCCCCCATCAGCCACATCGCATTGCCGTGGCCATGATCGGTCCCGCCGTTGCCATTCTCCTTGAAGGTGCGGCCGAATTCGGACATCACCACGATCACCGTGTCATTGAAGGCCGGCCCCAGTTCACGCGCCAGCGTGGCCAGGCCCGTGGCCAGCGGCGACAGACGCCCGGCCAGCTGGCCGGTGCCGTTGCCTTGTCCGATGTGCGTATCCCAGCCCCCCACGGCCAGGAAAGCCAGCCGGATGCGCGGATCATGCCGCATCAGCCGGCCCAAGCGTGCGGTATCCATGGAGAGGCCATTGGGCAGCGGCGCGCCATTGTTGGCCATCTGCTGCTCCTGGCTGTTGATCTCGGCCATGAGCTGCTTGCGCGCGGCCATGCCATCGCGATAGGCCTTGCCCAGCGCATCATCACCGCCATACAGCGGATCGAAGACCTGGCTCCAGCGCGGCTGGTCGATCATGCTCGGACGCGTGGCATCGCGCCCGGTCTGCAGATTGGCCGCCACGTTGTGGCCGCTCAGGATGCGCGGCGTGGCGCTGCCGACGTTGATGGCCTGCAGAGGCGACTCGGCCGGCGGCAGGTAATCCATCACCCGGTTGAGCCAGCCATCGCGCGTGCTGTGCTGGCCGGGGGTACCCGTTTCCATATAGTCCTGCGCTTCGAAGTGCGAGCGCGATCCATCGGGCGAACCCGATGCATGCACGAAGGCCAGCTGCCCGCTTTCCCAGTACGGCATCAGCGGCTGCAGCGCCGGATGCAAACCGAAGTAACCGGTCAGGTCCAGCGCGCCGTTGGCCTGGCCGGGACGCGCCACCGCAATGGTCGGGCGCGCCTGGTAGTACAGCGGATCGCCATGCGGCACCACCACGTTGAGGCCATCGACGGCCCCGCGCAGGAACACCACCACCATGCGCGGCGCACCGTCACCCTGGGCATGCGCGCGCGGGGCAGGGGAGCCGTAGGCCACCTTGCCGGGTGTGTGGTTGCTGCGGCTGATGGTCTGGTCACCGGTCGGCACGACAGCACAGCCGGACAAGCCGATCGGCACCAGGATGGCGCCGCTGCCGGCAGCGCCCAGATAACGGAGAAAATGGCGGCGGTTCATGCTGGCCTCCAGCGGTTAGCGTTTCATGAAATCGGGACTGCCCAGGACCAGGCCGGCACGCTGGTTCTCAGGTGCGGCATTGATCTGTGCGGCGGTGGCCGGCGTGATCGCCGGGCCGAGGGTGCGCAGCAAGGTCGCTGCGTCCAGCGGCGGCGCCTCCGTATTGGAGGGCGCAGGCGCGCCTTCCACGCGGGCGATCGGTGACTTGCCGCTGGCCAGGTTGCCGGCCAGATTGATCCGCCGCAGCAGCGCGCCGGGATTGAGCCAGGCCGCCTGCGAATACTTGTAGCCCTCGGGCGTGAGCCAGCCGTACAGCGGCATGCCGAATTGCCCCAGTTCGCCATTGACCGGCTTGGGATTGCGCACCGGAATATCACCCGCGCGCAGGGCCGAGACCACGAACTGGTACGGCGTCTTGAATTGCGTCTGGTAATTGCTGCGGGCCCAGAATTGCGGACTGTCGAACAGGGTCTGCAACACGGCCCGGATATCGCCATGGCTGGCCAGGAATTTCTGCGCCAGCTTGTTCACCAGCGCCGGATCGGGTTGGTCGGTGACGAAGTATTCCGCCAGCTGGGTCGAGATGAAGCGTGCCGTCGACGGATGATTGGCTAGGATGTCCAGCGCCGCTTCGCCTTCCTGATAGCCGCTCGCCTGCAGCGGTTTGCCGAGGAAGATCTTGGGGCCGTTGTCATGCCGTTGCGCGGCGAAGCGGAAGGGCGAGGCACCGGCCTTCATGGCGTCCACATCGATGGTCCAGCCGGAGAGGATGCGCGCCAGCGTGATCACGTCGGCCTGCTGATAGCCACCATTTACGCCCAGCGTATGCAGCTCCATCAGCTCGCGTGCGTAGTTCTCGTTGAGCCCCTTGAAACGCCCGCGCGCACCGGGCGTGCCGGCACCGCTGGAGAGCCAGTTGTCGAGGTAGTAGAGCATCGCCGGATGATGCGCCACCGCCCCCAGCAGATCGCGGAAGTTGCCCAAGGCATAGGGGCGGATGGCGTTCTTTTCATAGTCGCCCACCCAGTAGCGCACCCACTCCTTGCCTTCGAAGACGTTGAAGTGATTGGCCCAGAATTCCGTCATGACTTCTTCCAGCTGGCGCGGGCTTTCGGTAGCCTGCAGCAGCCGCGCCATGTGGAACTGCGGCGTCAGTTCGCGCGGCGCACGCTGGCGCGCGGCCTGCTGGTCTTCCTTGCTGGCGCTGCGGTCGAAGGAGGGCGGGCCATAGTCGACGAACAACTGTGCCGGCGTCATCTGCAGGCCCGGCAGCGCCGCCAGGCGCGCCTGCAAGTCATCGGGCAGGGGGATGCGCTCGGGATGCAGTTGCTGGTCGATGTAGCGCTTCACGCCCATGCGCTCCACCTGCTCCAGATCGCCGGGACGCGGGCCATAGGCGAGCCGGTTGAGTACGTGCAGGGCGCGCTCCTGTTCCGACAGCGGGGCACTGGCGGAAGTCGGTCCAGCCGCCTGGGCCTGCCCCAAGGTGCAGGCAACCAGTGCCAGCATCAGCCAGGCTGAACGTGAAGGAAAAAGCTGCTTGAAGGGCGCTTGCATCGACGAGCCTCGCGAGGTCGAAAATTGGGGAGAACAGCTGCAGGCCAGTATGGTGATGGACTTGCACGCGGGCTGTAATAAAGTGTAATGCGCGGGTCAGGCCGTACCGCGATCCCATACTGCGGCGACCGAGCGCCACTGTAGCGCAGCAAGCATTGTTCTTCATACAGGGTGTTACAAAGCTGACGCCTTCGTCAGCTTCCCGCAAGCGCGGTAAAGTATAAAAATTCTGCGATTTGTCACTGTTTTTCAGACGATTCTTATGCGCCGGAAGGCGGCGCTCGACCACAATAACGCCTTCGTCAGCGGCTGCATCAGAAGGGGGGCTGATGATGCATCGCAGCGGCTTCACATGATCAGAATACGAGGGGATAGCGCATGACATGGACCTTGGCATCGGCGTTGCGCATCGCGCTGCTGGACGACCACGCCGTGGTGCGTTACGGCCTGGCCAAGCGTCTGGCCGAGGAGCCGGATTTCACCGTGGTCGGCGCTTTCGCCACCAGCAAGGAGCTCATGGCAGCCCTGCGCGCCTCGCCGGCCGACCTGCTGCTGATCGATTATTCGCTGGGCAGCAATGACATCGACGGTCTCAACCTGATCCGCGCTTTGCGCGTGCGCTTTCCGCGTTCCAAGATCCTGGTGACCTCGGCCCACAGCAGCCCGGCGACGGTGGCCATGGCGATGAAGGCGGGGGCACGCGGTTTCGTCAGCAAATCGCAGGAGCTGGCCGAACTGATCCTGGCCATCCGCACCATCAGCCGGGGACGCGAATATCTCAACAGCACCATGACCCGCGAGCTGGCCATCATGCAGGCCGCCGAAGCGGCCACGCGCAGCCAGCCCGAAGTGCGCCCGCCGCGCCGGCGACCGCGCGGCACCGACGTCTCGCCGGACTCGCTGTCGGACATGCCCAGCCTGTCGCCGCGCGAACGGGAAGTCCTGCGCTGCTGCCTGGACGGCATGTCGGTCACCGACATCGCGGAAAAATTCGCACGCAGCGTCAAGACCATCAGCGGGCAGAAGCAATCGGCCTTCCGCAAGCTGGGCGTGCGCAGTGACAACGAACTGTTCAAGATCGAATACCAGATCAAGGAGCTGTAAATGCCGCACCAGAGGGAAAGCGCCACTACCGGGCAACGTGAACCGGCCGTGCTGCTGGTCGATGATTCCGTCACCATTCGTTACGCCATCCAGAACCGCCTGCAGCGGCTCGGCTGCCAGGTCGATTGCGTGGCCGATGGCGGCAGCGCATTGGCCGCCATCCGGGCGCGGCCCTACGGGCTGGTGCTGCTGGATTGCTTCCTGCCCGACATCCCCGGTCAGGAAGTCGCCCGCCAGGTGCGGCAGCTGGAACAGACGCAGCGCCAGCGTCCTTATACGCCGCTGATCGGCATTTCCGCCGAAACCGACGCCCTGCATGTGCAGCGCTGTCTGGACAGCGGCATGGACGGCATGCTCCCCAAGCCCCTGCAGACACAGGCCATCCGGCGCCTGCTGGCCCTCTGGTGCGATCTCGACAATGAAGAGGATGGCCAGGCCATGACCCCAGAACAGGAATATGGACAGGATCTGGACCGGCTCTTCCTGCAAACCACCCGCAACGATCTGGCGGCGCTCGAACAGGCCAGCCTGCAGGGCGACCGGGGAAGGATGGTGCAGCTCGCGCACCGCATGAAGGGAGCCGCCCTGACCATGGGACGGCTGGAACTGGTGGCGCTGCTGGATTGCGTGGAAGAAGCACTGCGCGCCGAGGCCGATGGCCAGGCCGCCATCAGCCTGCTGCTGCAGTCGCTGGCCAGTGCCCTGCAGGCGCGCAGCCTGCAGGCCTGATTCCGTCAGATTCGTTCAGGCACCCGCCCACGGCAGGCCGGCCTTGCACCAGCCCTCGATGGTCTTGCGGTGGCCGTTGGCGTCCTTGTTGCCTTCAAAGCCTTCCAGGATATCGAAGCACTGCGTGTAGCCGTTTTCCGTGGCCAGCTTGGCGGCATGCTTGGAACGCACGCCCGAGCGGCACAGGAACAGCAGCACTTCACCGGGCCGGGCGACTTCCTGCAGTTGTTCGAGGAACTGCGGATTGGGCTTGCCCTCGGGGTAGAGATTCCATTGCACGGCCAGATGCTGTCCGGACGGGATCTGGACCACGCCGACCCAGTCACGCTCGGCGCGGGTGCGCACGTCGACCAGCTTGATGGCGGGATCGGACTGCAGCAGGGCCAGGGCTTCCTGCGGGGTCACGGCACCGGCATAGGGCAGTTGCCCGTCGGTCGCGCGTTGGGTGGCAATGCTGAGAATCGAATCGTTGCTCATGGGTAAAGCCTCTGAAGAAGAAAGAAGCGCGTACAAGGAAGCGCAGGAATGCCGGTGAAAGCCCCTGAAGCGCAACGAAGCCAGTGAAGGCGATGTGCACCCAAGGGAGATGATTTTAAACAATATAAACAGTTAGGCAATTTTCCCAAGCTGGTGCACGCCATGCAGCTCATCAGGCGACTGCCCCAACACGGCGCATGCACGAAAGTGGTGCAATTCATATTCAATCACGCGAATATGCATTTGTTCGGTGCATTTTGTAAAATTCGCACTAAAATAATGCATATCTGCAGTGCCTCTGCACCGCACGCAGCGCCCCAACTGGCGCGTCCTCCCTAAAAACTTCCATTATTGGCGCACCTGAAAGGTTGGTGGCATGGAATCTGCTATCATCCGCGACTGAGTTCGGCGCAAGACCGTTGTATCAAATGCAAAGATCCAGTCGCAGAAAACGGCTCAACACCCCAATTTATACTACTTCCTCGTTTTAGGAGATTCGCATGGCAAGGACGGCCGCAGAGGTTTTGAAGATGGTGAAGGACAACGAAGTCAAGTTTGTCGACTTCCGTTTCGCTGACACCCGTGGCAAGGAACAGCACGTTTCCGTGCCTGTTTCGCATTTCGACATCGACAAGTTCGAATCCGGTCACGCCTTCGACGGTTCGTCGATCGCCGGCTGGAAGGGTATCGAAGCCTCCGACATGCTGCTGATCCCGGACCCGAACACCGCCAACATCGACCCGTTCATGGAAGAGACCACCCTCTTCATGCAATGTGACGTGATCGAGCCGTCCGACGGCAAGGGCTACGACCGCGATCCGCGCTCCATCGCCAAGCGCGCTGAAGCCTACCTGAAGTCCTCCGGCCTGGGCGACACCGCCTACTTCGGTCCGGAACCCGAATTCTTCATCTTCGACGGCGTGCGTTGGGGTGCCGACATGTCCGGTTCCTTCGTCAAGATCGACTCCGAAGAAGCTTCCTGGAGCACCGGCGCCGAGATCGAAGGCGGCAACTCCGGCCACCGTCCGACCGTCAAGGGCGGCTACTTCCCGGTTCCCCCGGTCGACAGCTTCCAGGACATGCGTTCGGAAATGTCCCTGATCCTGGAATCCCTGGGCATCCCCGTCGAAGTGCACCACCACGAAGTCGCTGGCGCTGGCCAGAACGAACTGGGCACCAAGTTCTCGACCCTGGTCGAGCGCGCTGACTGGACCCAGACCCTGAAGTACGTGATCTGGAACGTCGCCCACACCTACGGCAAGACCGCAACCTTCATGCCCAAGCCGCTGGTTGGCGACAACGGCTCCGGCATGCACGTGCACCAGTCGGTCTGGAAGGATGGCAAGAACCTGTTCGCTGGCGACGGCTATGCCGGCCTGTCCGAGTTCGCGCTGTACTACATCGGCGGCATCATCAAGCACGCCAAGGCCCTGAACGCGATCACCAACCCCGGCACCAACTCGTACAAGCGTCTGGTCCCCGGCTTCGAAGCTCCGGTCAAGCTGGCCTACTCGGCCCGCAACCGTTCCGCTTCGATCCGTATCCCGCACGTGGCGAACCCGAAGGGCCGCCGCATCGAGACCCGTTTCCCGGATCCCCTGGCCAACCCGTACCTGTGCTTCTCGGCCCTGCTGATGGCCGGTCTGGATGGCGTGCAGAACAAGATCCACCCGGGCGAAGCTGCCACCAAGGACCTGTACCACCTGCCGCCGGAAGAAGACAAGCTGATCCCGACCGTCTGTGCTTCGCTGGATGAAGCCCTGGAGTACCTGGACAAGGATCGCGAGTTCCTGACCCGTGGCGGCGTGTTCACCGACAGCATGATCGATGCCTACATCGAGCTGAAGATGCAGGAAGTCCAGCGCTTCCGCATGACCACGCACCCGATCGAATTCGACATGTACTACTCGCTGTAATCGAATCCGCATCCGGAGAAAAAGGGGAAGCTTGCTTCCCCTTTTTTTATGCGCGGCGCACCGCCTGCTGCAGGGCAGTGCGCCCGAAAATTGCTAGTCAAAACAGATCCGGAACAACATCCGCCGCGGCAAGCCTTTGCAAGATCCAGCCAGACCGGCACGAGACGACATGACCCCAGGCATCAAGAATCCTCCCATGAAGACACCGCTCCCATCCCTCGATGGCCTCGACCTGCTGGCCTCGGCCGTGATCATCCTCGATGCCAATGGCGGCATCGTCTACGCCAATGCCGCCGCCGAGAACCTGCTGGAGAGCTCCTTCAAGGTGCTTTCGCAGCAGAAGCTCTCGGAGCTCTTCCTCAATGGCAAGGAGCTGACCGCGCTGTTCTACCAGGCCATCGAACACCAGTTCGCCGACAAGCGCCTGGACCTGGTGCTGGAGCGTGCCAACCGCGAGCCGCTGCAGGTCCACACCATCGTCACGCCCCTGGACAGTACCGACTGGCCGGTGCTGCTGGAGCTGCGCGAGAACGTCCAGCAACTCAAGCTGGACCGCGAAGAGCGCATGTTCGACCAGAGCCAGGCCAACAAGGAACTGATCCGCAACTTGGCCCACGAGATCAAGAATCCGCTGGGCGGTATCCGTGGCGCCGCCCAGCTGCTGGAGCTGGAGTTGCCCGAGCGCCACCTCAAGGAATTGCGCGAATACACCCAGGTCATCATCAAGGAAGCCGACCGCCTGCAGACCCTGGTGGATCGGCTGCTGGCCCCGCACCGCCACCCGCACATCGTGGGCGACGTCAACATCCACGAAGTCTGCGAACGCGTGCGCAGCCTGGTGATGGCCGAGTTCCCGCAGGGGCTGAGCATCAAGCGCGACTATGACCTGTCGATCCCCGAATTCCGGGGCGACAAGGAGCAACTGATCCAGGCCGTCCTGAACATCGTCCACAACGCTGCGCAAGCGCTGGCCGACCGCATCCGTGCCGGTGATGGCGAGCTGATTCTGCGCACGCGCGTCTCGCGCCAGGTGACGCTATCCAAGGTCAGATACCGGCTGGCACTAGACTTGCATATCATCGATAACGGTCCGGGCATTCCTCCCGACATCCAGGAAAGAATCTTCTATCCGCTGGTGTCGGGTCGCGAGGGCGGCAGCGGACTGGGGCTGACCCTGGCGCAGACCTTCGTGCATCAGCACATGGGTGTCATCGAATGCGACAGCCGGCCCGGTTGTACCGATTTCAGAATACTTATACCGCTGCCGTGAGCATGGCCGCAGGCGGCGCGCCAAAGCCGAGTGGATGCAAGGCATCCGGTCCACCAAGGGGGCTGCGGACAGGGCGCCAGAAGCGCCGTGGATCGCGGGAGCATTAACAGCATGACCAACGCAGGAAGAAGTTATTTATGAAGCCAATCTGGATTGTTGACGACGACGAATCGATACGCTGGGTGCTCGAAAAAGCCCTGGCCCGAGAAAATCTCGCCACGCAGAGTTTTTCCAGCGCACGCGATGCGATGGCAGCCCTGCAGAACGGCACGCCGCAAGTGCTGGTGTCCGACATCCGCATGCCCGGTGCCTCCGGCCTGGAACTGCTGCAGACCATCAAGGCCAAGCACCCCGGCATCCCGGTGATCATCATCACCGCCTTCTCGGACCTGGATTCGGCGGTCTCCGCCTTCCAGGGCGGCGCCTTCGAATACCTGGCCAAGCCCTTCGACGTCGACAAGGCGGTCGAACTGATTCGCCGCGCGCTCGACGAGAGCCTGCGCGAAACCGATATCGAACAGGGCGCGGCCCAGACCCCCGAAATCCTCGGGCAGGCCCCTGCGATGCAGGACGTGTTCCGCGCCATCGGCCGCCTGTCGCAATCCAACGTGACGGTGCTCATCACCGGCGAATCCGGTTCCGGCAAGGAGCTGGTGGCGCGTGCCCTGCACAAGCACAGCCCGCGCGCCAGCCAGCCGTTCGTGGCGCTCAACACGGCGGCGATTCCCAAGGACCTGCTGGAATCCGAACTGTTCGGCCATGAACGCGGTGCCTTCACCGGCGCGCAAGCGATGCGCCGTGGCCGTTTCGAACAGGCCGAGGGCGGCACGCTGTTCCTCGATGAAATCGGCGACATGCCGCTGGACCTGCAGACGCGCCTGTTGCGCGTGCTGTCCGACGGGCACTTCTATCGTGTCGGCGGCCATCAGTCGCTGAAGGCCAATGTACGCGTCATTGCGGCCACCCACCAGAACCTGGAGCAGCGTGTACGTGAAGGTTTGTTCCGGGAAGACTTGTACCACCGCTTGAACGTGATCCGCCTGCGCCTGCCCAGCCTGCGCGAACGCAGCGAAGACATTCCCATTCTGGCCCGCTACTTCCTGGCACAGAGCGCGCGCCAGCTGGGCGTGGAAGCCAAGCGCCTGTCGCCGCAGGCGATGCAGTTCCTGTCGCAGCTGGAATTCCCCGGCAACGTGCGCCAGCTGGAAAACCTGTGCAACTGGATCACCGTGATGGCCCCGGGCCAGACGGTCGAGATCAAGGACCTGCCGCAGGATCTGGTGGAAGAACGCGTCCATGCACCGCAACCGGCGCAGACCGTTTCCGCGCCCGCCTCGGCGGCTGCCGTGGCCGCTCCGGTGGCGTATGCCGATCCGACGTCCGCCGCTGCACCGGCGGATGCAGCGGCTGGCAACTGGATCTCGCTGCTGGAAGTGGAGGCGGCGCAGATGCTGGCCTCCGAACAGCCCGAGGTGATGGACATCCTCGGTCGCCAGTTTGAAGCAGCGCTCATCAAGATCGCCCTGAAACATACCCACGGCCGCAAGAACGATGCTGCCGTGCGCCTGGGCATCGGCCGCAACACCATCACCCGCAAGATCCAGGAACTGGGGATCGGCGGCGCGGAAGACGACTGATCCGCAGCGCAACCGTCAAGCAGGGGAGGTCTGCCCGCGTGCCGCCGCGTGGGCAGCATCAGCAAGGGGAAGAGGCGGCGGCCACAAAAAAGGAAATGGCCTGGATCGCGAGATCCAGGCCATTTTTATTGATGCTGCTGATAAACGATTTATAAAATTTAAATCATTTGCTCAAGTCAGCAAGAGGAGCGCGTTCACATGGCCAGGCGTGGCATGTGCGGCTGGCCATGGGTCGTCAGAGCGGGCGTGAGCGGTGCAGCCTGCAGGAGCTGCGCATCGATGCGGAACACCGAGGCCGCCGACGTCAATTGTTCGGCCTGCTGCATCATGGCCTGGGCGGCAGCAGCGGCCTGTTCCACCAGGGCGGCGTTCTGCTGCGTGACCTGGTCCATCTGCAGGATGGCCGCATTGATTTGCGTGATGCCGGCGCTTTGCTCTTCCGAAGCATGTGCGATGTCGCTGATGATGCGGGTGGTATCGACCGAGGCGCGCATGACTTCGGCGATGGTGCCGCCGGCCTTTTCCACCAGCGTCGTGCCGCTCTGGATGCGCCCCACAGAGCCTTCGATGAGGCCCTTGATTTCCTTGGCGGCACCGGCGCTGCGCTGGGCCAGCGCGCGCACTTCGGTGGCCACCACGGCGAAGCCGCGGCCGTTCTCGCCGGCGCGTGCCGCTTCCACGGCGGCATTGAGGGCCAGGATATTGGTCTGGAAGGCGATGCCTTCGATGACGCTGATGATGTCCGACATCTGGTGCGAGCTGACGGCGATCTCGCGCATGGTGCTGACCACTTGCGCGATTTCCGTTTCACCACGGCGGGCCACATCGGCACCGGCACTGGCGACGTGGCTGGCCTTGCGGGCGTGGTCGGTATTCTGCTGCACGGTGCTGGTCAGTTGCTCCATGCTGGAGGCAGTTTCCTCCAGCGAGGCGGCCTGCTCTTCGGTGCGCTGCGAGAGATCGGTATTGCCCTGGGCGATTTCGCGTGCGGCCACGTTGATGGCACCGCTGGCCTGCTGGATCTGGCCGACCAGACCGGCCAGCTGTTCGCTCATGGTCATGAGCGAATGCATCAGGCTGGCGCGGTCACCCTTGCGCAGTTGCAGTTGCGCACTCAGGTTGCCGGCGGCGATCTGGGCCGACAGCCACATCGCTTCGGCCGGCTCGCCACCCAGCTGGCGCGTCAGGCGGCGGCTGATCAGCAGTGCGATCAGCAAGCCGATCAGCGCCGATGCCAGGGTCAGGCCGATGATCAGCATGCGGCTGCCGGCATAGGCTTCGCGTGCGCTGGTGGCGGCTTCGGCCACGCCCTTTTCGTTGACGGTGATGAGACGCTGGATCTGCACTTCCATCGCCGCGCGCAGCGGGAAGAGCTGGTCTTTCATGATGTCCACGGCCTGCTCCTGCTTGCCTTGCTCAAGGGCGGCCAGCATTTGCTGGCTCACGGCCAGGTACTTGGGCAGCAGGGCCTGCAGTTCGTCGTAGGCGGCTTGTTCCTCGGACGTATGGATGAGCGGACGATACTGGTCGGCGGCGCTGGTGTAGCGTCCCAGCGAGGCGGTCAGGCGCGTGCGGGCATCCTGCATGCGCTGCGCATCATTGGCGGTGAGCGCACGATACTGGGCCAGGTTGAAGGCGCGGATCTCGGCCTGCATGGTCTTGGCCGTGGCGACACTGGGCATGAGGTTGGTCTGCACTTCGCTGAGCTGTGCGTCGACGGTATTGAGTCCGTACCAGGCCGCCGCACCGAGCACGGCCATGAACAGGATCAAAACGGAAAAACCCAACATAAGCTGGGTGGCAACTTTGGTCTGTCTGAAATTCACGATATCCCTCAGGGGCTGGCCTGCCGCCACTGACGGCAGACGAAGGGTGGATGATGATTCCGGCGCAGGCGCAAGGCCTGCAAGGGAGAGCGGCAGTGCCGTCAGGATGGGCTCCGGGGGAAGCGCTCTGAACTTTAATGGCAGTCTTGCCCAAATTCAAGATGAATTTGACGAGGTGATGCCAAACGGAAACACTCTTTCAATTATGCTTATCAATGCATAAATATGGATTGGCAACAAGTTGACCGAAGTGCCACCGCAGCTCGATCAAGATTGACTAATTGCGTAGTGCGCACCCGATGACCAGTCCATCAAGAAAAATGGCCAGGATCGGGGGATCCTGGCCATTGGGCGGCTGTGCCATGTAGGGATCGGCAGTCGCTGCAGCAGCACCTGCCGATCCGTTCAAAGGCGGTAAATGATTTATATCATTTATCTGTTTTCGGTCAGCGCAGGCGCAGCACGAAACGTGCGGCCAGCGTGGCGATCAGGCTCAGCACTGCGCCGAAGATGACGAAGTAGCTCACCGACAGCTTGTTGCCGGTGAAGTCGATCAGCCAGGTGATGATGAGGCCGGCGAAGCCGCCGAAGATGGTGACGGCGATGTTATACGCCAGCGACATGCCGGTGCCGCGCGTGGCCACCGGGAAGATGTCGGCCAGCAGGGCCGGCATGGACGCGAAATACATGGTCATGAGCACGCCGATGACGGTCTGCAGCAACAGCAGTTGCAGGAAGCCCGGCGAGTTGGTCAGGAACACGAACATCGGGTAGGTCAGCACGATGTACAGCGCGCTGCTGGTGATCATGAAGGGCGTGCGGCCGATCTTGTCGGACATCGCGCCCACCAGCGGCGAGCCGATGAACATGATCAGGCCGGCCACCGACATCGCGGCAAACGAGGACCAGGCCGGCAGGCCCAGCTGCTTGACCGCATAGGTCGGGATGTACAGCGACAGGTACACCGAGACGGTCGCCATGATGACGCTGCCGGCACCGATCAACAGGCGCATCTTCTGGTGCGCGAAGGTATCGCGCAGCGGGGCATCGGTCTTTTCGCTGGATTCCTTGAACTCGGGCGCTTCGTCCAGATGGCGGCGGATGTAGATGCCGGCCGGTGCGATCAGCAAACCGAAGATGAACGGCACGCGCCAGCCCCACGAGGCCAGTTGTTCGGGCGTGAGCATGTTGTTGAGCACCGCGCCGAAGATGGCCGCCAGCAGCAGGCTGATGCCCTGGCTGGCCACCTGCCAGCTGGAGAAGAAGCCACGGCGATGCGGCGCATGTTCCACCAGGAAGGCGGTGGAACTGCCGAACTCGCCGCCGGCGGAGAAGCCCTGGATCATCTTGCCCAGTGCGATGCCGGCCGGCGCCAGCAGGCCGATGCTGGCGTAGCTGGGCATGAAGGCGATCATGGCCGTGCCGACCGTCATCAGCATGATGGACAGCATCAGCGCCGCCTTGCGGCCTGCGCGGTCGGAGTAGGCACCCAGCACCACCGCACCCAGCGGGCGCATGAAGAAGGACACGCCGAAGGTGGCGAAGGTCAGCAGCAGCGAGACGCTGTCATCGCCGGTCGGGAAGAACTGCTTGGCGATGACCACGGCGAAGGCGCCATAGATGAGGATGTCGAACCATTCGAGCGCATTGCCGATGGAGGACGAGATGATCGCACGCCGCGCTTGCGGATGCGTGGTGCCGGCGACAGGCGCCGCGGTGTTGCTGGTCATGGAGACTCCCTGATGGATACGTGGATGGAGGAGCAGCACGCCGTTCTGACCCTGGCGGGCAGAAGGCTGCCTGGCTGTGTATGGATGGTTGTGGGCTCCCTGTGACGGCCGGGGCCGTTACAGCGGGCGAGGATAGGCGGCGCGATGCGCCACTGTCAAGGCGCAGTGCGGGGGATTATCAGGAGGCAGGACGCACACCTGATTTTGCGAAATCATTTTCTCGTTTCCCGTGCCTGCAGCCTCATGATGGCTCCCTGTTCTGCGCTTCCGTTTCCTTGAGCTTGCGCCACAAGGTCGTACGGCTGATCCCGAGATGGCGCGCAGCCGCGGCACGGTTGCCACGGAAGCGGCGCAGTGCAGCTTCAATGGCGTCAGCGTCGGGGACGATGTCGGAGGTGGTCAGCTCATGGGGTGCCACCACTTCCGCCGTGTTCGACAGCAGCGGCTGCGCCATCCCCGCCAGCTCCGGCGCCACCCGCTGGATCAGCGCGGGTGTCAGCGCCTGCAGCGGCTCTGCGGCCAGGAACAGGGCCAGCCTTTCCATCAGGTTGCGCAGCTCGCGCACGTTGCCGGGCCAGTCGTAGGCACACAGCAGCGGTGCACAGCGCAGGATCTCGGCCCCCAGGTTGGCGTGCGGCCGCGCATCCATGGCCGCCAGCGCATGCTTGAGATGCCATTCGGCCAGCGCCGCAATATCCTCGCGGCGTGCCCGCAAGGGCGGCAATTGCAAACGCAGCACGCTGAGGCGGTAATACAGGTCTGCCCGAAAACGGCCGTCGCGCACCCGCGCTTCCAGATCGCAATGGGTGGCGCTGATGATGCGCACCTGGACTGCAATGGGCCGCGTGCCGCCCACGCGCACGACTTCGCGCTCTTCCAGCACGCGCAGCAATCGCGTCTGCAGTGGCAGCGGCATCTCGCCGATTTCATCGAGCAGCAGCGTGCCGCGATGGGCCGCTTCAAAGACGCCGGCCCGTCCGCCACGGCGCGACCCGGTGAAAGCGCCTTCCTCATAACCGAACAGTTCGGATTCCAGCAGCGATTCGGCCAGCGCGCCGCAATTGATGGCCACGAAGGGGTGGGCTGCCTGGGTCTTGCCCTGCATGCGCGGATGAGCACGATGGATGGCTTGCGCCGCCAGTTCCTTGCCGGTGCCGGTCTCACCCTGGATCAATACGTTGGCCGGCGAGCGCGCAAAGAGCGTGATCGACTGGCGCACCGTTTCCATCACCTCCGAATCGCCTCGCAGATCCTTGAGGTGATGCCGTGCGCGCAGGCTGTCGGCCACCGGCAGGCTGGGGCCGCGCGTGCTTTCCAGTTGCGTCAGCCGCGCCAGTTCCAGCGCATCTTCAAAGGCCTGCCGCACCGTGGCCGAGGAGTAGAGGAAGATCCCCTGCATCCCCGCTTCCTCGGCCAGGTCGGTGATGAGCCCGGCCCCGACCACCGCCTGCACGCCGCCGGCCTTCAGTTCCTGCACTACGGCGCGCGCGTCTTCTTCGGTGGCATAGGTGCGCTGGGCGATGTCGAGTCCGAACATCTGCTGGAATTCGGTCAGGGCCGGCATCGCCTCCTGATAAGTGACCAGCCCGATGCGCGGGCTGATCTGGCGGGCACGGGCCAGTGCCTGCATCACGTCGAAGCCGCTGGCGCGCGCCACCACCACCGGCACTGGCAGGCGGCTCTTGAGATAGGCACCGTTGGAGCCGGCCGAAATCACCACATCGCAGCGCTCGCTGGCCAGGCGCTCGCGGATGGCGCGCACGGCCTCGTCGAAGCCCAGGTGTATGGGCTCGATGTCGGCCACGCCGTCGAATTCCAGCGTGATGTCGCGGAAGAGTTCGGAGAGGCGCGACACGGACACGGTCCAGATCACGGGCTTGTCGGCCTGACGGTCAGCGGGGGCGGGGCGTTTCATGGTGAGCGTTCGCAGCGTTTCAGTGAAACGTTAATGTAACACTGGTGAAACGGCCAGGGTTGCGGAACATCAACCCGGCGGAAGGCGGGTACGCCCGGAGCGCGCACCGGAAGGGAAGCCTGCCAGCCTTGTCCGGCGCTGGTTTCAGACGATATGAAGGTTTTTTCATGCCTTGCGCCATGCAATGCTGCACTGCGATGGCACGGCCGTTGCAATGGTGAACGCACATGTCGCAGGACGGGTGTGATGCAGCCCCGCGCGCCGCAGTCAGGCAATCCCGACTTTCCGTATTCCAACCTCATCGAGAAGGTGTCCACCATGGCTCTCCACTCCGCAGGCGCAGCGTTCCGCCAGGCCGTCCAGGAAGAATCCCCCTTGCAAGTCATCGGCGCGATCAACGCCAATCACGCCCTGCTGGCCAAGCGTGCCGGCTTCCGTGCGATCTACCTGTCCGGCGGCGGCGTGGCTGCGGGTTCGCTGGGCCTGCCCGACCTGGGCATCTCCAACCTGGATGACGTGCTCACCGACGTGCGCCGCATCACTGACGTGTGCGACCTGCCGCTGCTGGTGGACGTCGATACCGGATTCGGTGCCTCGGCCTTCAACGTGGCACGTACCGTCAAGTCCATGATCAAGTTCGGCGCGGCCGCCATGCACATCGAAGACCAGGTCGGCGCCAAGCGCTGCGGCCATCGTCCCAACAAGGAAATCGTCACCAAACAGGAAATGGTGGACCGCATCAAGGCCGCCGTCGATGCCCGTACCGATGAGAACTTCGTCATCATGGCGCGCACCGATGCGCTGGCGGTCGAAGGATTGGACGCCGCCATCGAGCGCGCCGTGGCCTGCGTTGAAGCCGGTGCCGACATGATCTTCCCGGAAGCCATCACCGACCTGGCCATGTACAAGCAGTTCGCCAATGCGGTGAAGGTACCGATCCTGGCCAACATCACCGAATTCGGCTCGACCCCGCTGTTCACCGTCGACGAATTGAAGGAGGCCGATGTGGGCCTGGTGCTCTATCCGCTCTCGGCCTTCCGCGCCATGAACAAGGCCGCCGAAAACGTCTACCAGGCGATTCGCCGCGACGGCACCCAGAAGAACGTGGTCGATACCATGCAGACCCGCATGGAGCTCTATGACCGCATCGATTACCACAGCTACGAGCAGCGTCTGGATGCGCTGTTTGCCCAGCAGAAGAACAAGTAAAACATTACCGCAAGACCGAATACCCCCTTCCGATAATCAGTTTCGAGCCAATACAGACTACGAGGAGAACACGATGAGCGATCAGCAAGCCCCCGGTTTCAAGCCCAAGAAATCCGTTGCCCTCTCTGGCGTGACCGCCGGCAACACCGCCCTGTGTACCGTCGGCAAGACCGGCAATGACCTGCACTACCGCGGCTACGACATCCTGGACGTGGCCGACAGCTGCGAGTTCGAGGAAATCGCTCACCTGCTGGTGCACGGCAAGCTGCCCACCGCCGCTGAACTGCGCGCTTACAAGGCCAAGCTCAAGGCCCTGCGCGGTCTGCCGGCCAACGTCAAGGCGGCGCTGGAGTGGCTGCCTGCGGCCTCGCATCCGATGGACGTGATGCGCACCGGCGTCTCGGCGCTGGGTTGCGTGCTGCCCGAGAAGGATGACCACAACACCCCCGGCGCGCGCGACATCGCTGACCGCCTGATGGCGTCGCTCGGTTCCATGCTGCTGTACTGGTACCACTACAGCCACAATGGCAACCGCATCGAAGTCGAGACCGATGACGATTCCATCGGCGCGCACTTCCTGCACCTGCTGCACGGCGAGAAGCCTTCCGACGCCTGGGAGAAGGCCATGCACACCTCGCTGATCCTGTACGCGGAACACGAATTCAACGCCTCCACCTTCACCGGCCGCGTCATCGCCGGCACCGGCTCGGACATGTATTCGGCCATCACCGGTGCCATCGGCGCGCTGCGCGGCCCCAAGCACGGCGGCGCCAATGAAGTGGCCTTCGAGATCCAGAAGCGCTACGACAACCCCGACGAAGCCGAGGCCGACATCCGCCGCCGCGTCGAGAACAAGGAAGTGGTGATCGGTTTCGGCCACCCGGTCTATACCATCTCCGACCCGCGCAACAAGGTCATCAAGGAAGTGGCGCGCAAGCTCTCCAAGGAAGCCGGTTCGACCAAGATGTTCGACATCGCCGAACGCCTGGAAACGGTCATGTGGGACATCAAGAAGATGTTCCCCAACCTGGACTGGTTCTCGGCCGTGTCCTACCACATGATGGGCGTACCGACCGCGATGTTCACGCCGCTGTTCGTCATTGCCCGCACCTCGGGCTGGGCGGCGCACATCATCGAACAGCGCATCGACAACAAGATCATCCGCCCCTCGGCCAACTACGTGGGACCGGAAGACCTGAAGTTCGTGCCGATCAGCAAGCGCAAGTAAGACCAAGCAAGACGAAGTGCCCGCGCAGTTGAGTCATCAGCGGATGGCGCGGGCATGAGGGGCAAGAGAGGGAGAGGGAGCAGCAAGAAGAAGGAAGCGGCGGCTGGCGCGTGTCGGCCGCCGCATTCCCCGGGACAGTGGCAGTGCGCAGGCAGATTTGTAACAAGCGTTACATGTGGTCGAGTCAGATGCAATAACTTGCTAAGATGCGGTCGGATCTTTTTCGCCCCCGCGTCCACCCCTGACTCTCCATGGATCATCCGATGATTGCTGCCATCGTTTCCCGCCGTCTTTCTGCATTGCCCCTGACTTCCCTTGTACTGGCCGGTGCCGTGGCTGTTGCCCTGTCCGCCTGTTCTTCCACGCCCGTGCCGGTCACCGAGACCAAGCCGGTGCTGCCGCAGCTGCTGCAGTCGCCCGCCGCCACACAGCCGAGCTGGGCCACGCAATTGAAGACCGGTGCCTTCAGCTGCGAGATGGGCAACAAGGTCGAAATCCGCATGGATGGCCGCGTAACCGATGGCGTCACGCTGGTGTGGAAGGGCAGCAGCTACATGATGAACCCGGTCAGCACCTCGACCGGTGCAGTGCGTCTGGAGAACAAGGGCGAAGGCCTGGTGTGGATCCAGATCCCGTCGAAGTCCATGCTGCTCAATTCCAAGATCGGGCAGCAGCTGGCCAACGACTGCCGCACGCGCTGACAATGCAGCGCCGCGCCGTCGTGCAGGTCTGACGTCGGCGCGTTCTTTCCACCTCGTATTTCCTCCTCCCTTGTCATGCCGATGGCGTCTCGCTGTCGGCATCGCTCCTGCTTGATTTGAATCATCGAAGATCGCTGATGCAAGCGGCGGATTCAGCCCCTCGTAAGATTCAGGTGCAAGACTGGTTTTGTCGTCGCATGAGGGCCACGCATGGCAAACAGGTTTTTGCCCATGCACCAGAGCCACGCGACCATCGGCCTGCAAGCCACGCTGCGCAAGGCCGACAGCGGTTTTCAATTCGAGAGACATGAGGAGACGTCATGCAATACGAGGATTTCTATCGCCGTTCCATCGAGCAGCCTGAAGCCTATTGGGCAGAAGAAGCGCAGCGCATTCATTGGGACAAACCGTTCACCCGCACGCTCGATTATTCCCGCGCACCGTTTGCGCGCTGGTTCATCGGCGGCACCACCAATCTTTGTCACAACGCGGTGGATCGCCATCTGGGCGAGCGGCCGCATCAGGCGGCGCTGATCGCCATCTCCACCGAGACCAACACCGAACGCGTCTACGACTTCGCCGAGCTGCATCGCGAAGTGCAGGCCATGGCCGCCACCATGCTGTCGCTGGGCGTGCGGCGCGGCGACCGCGTGCTGATCTACATGCCGATGATCGCCGAGGCGGTCTTCGCCATGCTGGCCTGCGCCCGTATTGGCGCGGTGCATTCGGTGGTGTTCGGCGGCTTTGCCTCCAACAGCCTGGCCTCGCGCATCGATGATGCGCAGCCGACCCTGATCGTCTCGGCAGATGCCGGTTCGCGTGGCGGCAAGGTGATTCCGTACAAGGGTTTGCTCGACGAAGCAATCAACCTGGCGCAGCACAAGGCGCAGAAGGTCTTGCTGGTGGATCGCGGTCTGGCGGAGATGGCGCGCACGGCGCAACGCGACGTCGACTACGCGCCCTTGCGTGAACAACACCTGGACCAGCCGGTGCCGGTGGCCTGGCTGGAATCGAATGAAACCAGTTACGTGCTCTATACCTCCGGCACCACCGGCAAGCCCAAGGGCGTGCAGCGTGACGTGGGCGGCTATGCCGTAGCGCTGGCCTCGTCCATGCAGCACATCTTCTGCGGCAAGCCGGGCGAGACTTATTTCTGCACCTCCGATATTGGCTGGGTAGTGGGCCATTCCTACATCGTCTACGGGCCGCTCATTGCGGGCATGGCGACGGTGCTTTATGAAGGCTTGCCGATCCGGCCCGATGCGGGCATCTGGTGGAGCATCGTCGAGAAATACAAGGTCACGCGCATGTTCTCCGCACCGACGGCCATCCGCGTGCTGAAGAAACAGCCGGCCGAATGCATGGAGCGCTACGACACGTCTTCGCTCAAGGCCCTTTATCTGGCCGGCGAGCCGCTGGATGAAACGACGTCGAGCTGGATCTCGGGCGCGCTGAAGGTGCCGGTCATCGACAACTACTGGCAGACCGAATCGGGCTGGCCCATCATCTCGATTGCCAAGGGCATCAGCGACAAGCCCACGCGCCTGGGCAGTCCCGGGGTGCCGATGCCGGGCTATCGGCTGGCCATCCTGAACGAAGCGACCGGCGAGCCTTGCGCGGCTGACGAGAAGGGCGTGGTGGCCATTGAAGGCCCGCTGCCGCCGGGCTGCATGCAGACCGTCTATGGCGACGATGAGCGCTTCGTCAACACCTACTGGCGCAGCCTGCCGCGCGAGGTCTACTCGACCTTCGACTGGGGCATCAGGGACCAGGACGGTTACTACTTCATCCTGGGCCGCACCGATGACGTCATCAACGTGGCTGGCCATCGGCTGGGCACGCGCGAAATCGAGGAGAGCATCTCCAGCCATCCCAACGTGTCCGAAGTGGCCGTGGTCGGCGTGGAAGACAAGCTCAAGGGACAAGTCGCGATTGCCTTCGCCATTCCCAAGCAGGCCGATGCGATTGCCACGCCCGAGGGGCGCCGTGCGCTGGAAGCGGAAATCATGGGCGTGGTGGACAAGCAGATCGGCGCAGTGGGCCGCC
Organism: Herbaspirillum huttiense; assembly: GCF_004367745.1. Taxonomy (GTDB): domain Bacteria; phylum Pseudomonadota; class Gammaproteobacteria; order Burkholderiales; family Burkholderiaceae_D; genus Herbaspirillum; species Herbaspirillum huttiense. Next base: position 3,571,266 of record NZ_CP037993.1, on the reverse strand, counting down.
CGGCGCGGGTGTTTTTCGTCAGCGGCTTGCCCAAGACGCGCTCGGGCAAGCTCCTGCGCCGGGCCATCCAGTCCATCTGCGAAGGACGCGATCCGGGCGACCTGCCCACCATCGAGGATCCGGCGGCGCTGGAGCAGGTGCGGGCGGTCATCAAGGACTGACTCGCAATTCCCTCATGAAGGCACGGCGTCCCTGCAGCGGAGCAGGGACGCCGTGCCTGGCGTAATTTGGTTACACTGACGGCTTTCGCTTTTCCACGATTGCGTCCCGCCCATGTCGCCCTCCATCCGCCCGGCCACCGCTGCCGATGCTCCCGCCCTCTGCGGCATCTACAACCATTACGTGCAGACCACCGTGATCAGCTTCGAGACCGAAGCGGTCAGCGTCGAGACCATGGCCGCGCGCATTGCCGATGTGCAGGCTGATTTCCCCTGGCTGGTCTTTGAAGAGCAGGGCGAGGTGCTGGGCTATGCCTATGCCAGCAAGTGGAAGCCGCGTGCGGCTTACCGGCACTCGGTGGAGAGCTCGGTCTACCTGCGCCACGATGCCGGTGGGCGCGGCATCGGCAAGCAGCTTTATCGCGAACTGATTGCGCAGTTGAAGCTCCTGGGCGTGCATCTGGTCATCGGGGGCATTGCCCAGCCCAACCCGGCCAGCGTGGCGCTGCATGAGAGCGTGGGCTTCGTGGCCTGTGGCGTCTTTACGGAAGTGGGTTACAAGATGGGACGCTGGATCGACGTGGGATACTGGCAACTCAAACTGCAAGAGGCCCAATGATGAGATCGACCCGAGCCGCCAGCGCCATCGAGCGCCTGAACGAACGTACCGAATCGCGCGAGTACTCCATGCTGCGCACCTCCGATGAACGTTTCATCCTGACCCGGCGCGTGGCCGGGCAGCCGCTGGAGAAGCTCAACGAGGCCATGGAGCTGGATGATTTCGTGCGCTTCGTCAACGCCCAGGGACCGCAGAAGGCCAAGCGCGTGAGCAAGCTGGATGTGCAGTTCGAGAAGAACATGCGCAACAAGAAGGAACAAACGCCACCTGAAGGTGGCGTTGAATAGTCTCTGGTACGCGCTTCAATGAAAAACGGCAAATGATATAAATCATTTGCCGTTTTTTTTATGTCTGGCGGCGTGGGCGCTTCAGTCTGCGAGGGTGGCGATCACCGGTGCGTGATCCGAGGGTTGTTCCCACTTGCGCGGGACCTTGTCGATCACGCAGGCGGTGCAGCGCGGCACCAGTTCTTCGGACAGCAGGATGTGGTCGATGCGCAGGCCGCGGTTGAGGCGGAAGCCCATCTGGCGGTAGTCCCACCAGCTGTACATCTTTTCCGGTTGTTCGAAGAGGCGATAGGAATCCGTCAGGCCCAGGGCCTGCAGCTTGCGGAAGGCTTCACGTTCCGGTTCGGAGACCAGCACCTGCCCTTGCCAGGCCACCGGGTCGTGCACGTCGCGGTCTTCGGGGGCGATGTTGTAGTCGCCCAGCAGGGCCAGGCGCGGGTTCTTCGCCTTTTCCTGGGCCAGCCATTCGTGCAGGGCGGCCAGCCAGCTGAGCTTGTAGGGATACTTTTCGGATTCCAGCGACTGGCCGTTGGGAATGTAGGCACAGACATAGCGCACGCCTTCGATGGTGGCGGCGATGATGCGCTGCTGTTCGTCGGGGAAGAGCGGGTTGTTCTTGACCACGTCGTTCATCGGATGGCGCGAGAGGATGGCCACGCCGTTGTAGGTTTTCTGGCCCGAGAACTCGACCAGATAGCCGGCGGCGGCGATCTCGGCGGCAGGGAACTTGTCGTCGGTCAGTTTGGTTTCCTGCAGGCAGAGCACGTCGACCGGGTTTTCTTCCAGCCATTTCAGCACTTGCGGCAGGCGGACCTTGAGGGAGTTGACGTTCCAGGTGGCGATTTTCATGGGGACAATGCAGTGGTGAATCGGAGGCGGGCCGTGCGCATCATGGCCGATGCGTCGTGGACAACGGGCGACATCTTACCGCATTCACCAAGGCGGCAGGTTGGACGAGGTCGGCCGAGACCGAAGACTTCCCCCAAAACAGAAGGGGAAGGCCCTCGCAGACATTCCCCTTCGTTGTGCCATTGCCGGCCCGCAATACGGGCCAAGCAATCAGATCCCGAGCATTACGCCGGCATCATCTGCGCATTCATCTGCGCCTTGTCACTCTTGTCACCCGCCTTGCGACGACGATAGGCCGCGAAGCCGATCAGGCCCAGGCCGCCGATCATCATGGCGGTGGTCGAGGCTTCCGGGACCGGTGCCACGCTGATGTTGCCGGCGAAGCTGCCGCCCGCCGAGCCCAGCACGGTGCCGGCCACCGACAGGGTGTACAGGCCGGAAGTCAGGCCATTGGTGCGCAGGCTGAAGATCTGCAGGTCACCGCCGGACAGTTGGGTGCCGGTGTAGGTCTGGCCGTTGCCGCTCAGGGTGAAGCTGCTGATGCCCACGCGCGAGAGGCCGTCCAGGGCGATCGACACCAGGGCCGAGGAAACCGACGCGCCGGCACCGCCGATGTTGAAGGTGAAGTTCTCCAGGAAGGTCTGGCCAGTGGTGCCATCGCCGAAGCGGGCGTTGAAGGTCGACGTGGCGTCGGTCCACACCAGCGTGCGCGTACGCTCCAGGTCCGCGGCGCCAGCCGAGGATGCCATGGCGACGAATGCGGACGCGACAAGGAAACTGCTCAACAGTTTTTTCATAAAAGACCTCTTTCCAGTTCGATTGATTGGTGGGTATTCGATTGGTATTTGATTGCGAAAGCACTGCAAGGGGGATAGCGATCCGACAGGTTTTTTTATTGGTGTTGGCGAGGCCGGAATCCTGTCTCTGTTTGTGATATTTGTTCATCGAGACGGAGTGAGAATAATGGAAAAATGCTAACGTTAGCAATAAATTATTACGCTTTTCCTGTCTCTCCTGTTGTGATGTAGGAATCCATGAAGCCGTGCCGGTAAAGGGTTTCCGACGAAGTATGGATTCTCTTGAGGCAATTAATTTGGATGCGGAAACTAAGTTTTTAGGGAAACATGAACTCCTTCTCATGAGCTGAAAAACAGGACGAAATTTGCGTCAGAAAAAGTGACGCATGAACATATTCGGGAACTATTTACGCAAGGGAAGCGCGGCCGTAATGCTCAGGATCACGCGAAAAAATTCGCAAGGAAGTCCAGCTCATCCGTAGAGAAAAAGTGCGCTGTGCGCAGAGCGCGCTTAAGCGGAACTTGACGGCCCTTGACTACACCACAGCGCGGGTGCAGTAGCGGCAAGCGAGGACATCAGAAGACAACGAAGAGAAGAAGAGAAGAAGAAAAATCGGGAGAGCAGGTACGGCAGCGCCGCTACCTGAAGCCGGGCAACGCGCCGGCTTCGGGCAGGGAGGAGAAGTGGCTTACTTGAAGCGATAGCTGACCGCCACGATGGCGGTGTCATCGGTGTGACGGCGCACCAGCGGACTGTCGGCCACCGCGTTGTCCAGCCATTTGCGGCGCAGGTGCAGGTTGAGGTGCCAGTCGCCGGTCAACGGGACATCGGCGGCCAGGCCCAGGGTCGGGCTGGTGGAGGCACCGGCGCTGTACTGGCGCAGGCCGCTGGCGGCCGCTTCGCTGGAAGTGACGCCGACGAAGTAATCGTTGTAGCTGCCGCTGCGGTATTCGACGCCGAGCTGCGGATAGAGGGTCACCGGACCCAGGTCGATCTGGGCCGCATAGATGGCCTCGGCCAGGGTGCCATGCGACTTGTTGAAGTCACGGAAGACGTTGAGGAAGAAACCGCCGATGGGCGTTTCCTGATAGGTGCCGATGCCGAGCGGAATCGGATCCGAACGGCGCTGCAGGCCCCGCTGGGCATCGAAACCGTCCAGGCTCACGCGCCCGGCCAGTTCCAGATAGCCGTAGCCCATGCGCACCGTCTTGACGCCGAAGGTGTCGAGCCGGGCAAAGAAGCGCCCGTAGTCGGCATAGGCATAGGGCAGGACGTGGTTGCTGCGGTCGGCATCGGGGTCGTTGCGGTCGACGCGGTAGACGCCTGCGCCGATGTCACCGGTGAGACGGTCCTGCAGTTGCAGGGGATCGGACGTGGCGGTCGCGGGAGCGGCTTGCTGAGCCAGAACGGGGAGGGCGCAGCAGGCCAGCGTGAGCATGGCGAGTATATTTTTCATGATGGGCAGTGGTGTGGAGGCAAGCGGCATTGTAGCGGTCAGCGGGTCGCTGCGGCGTCCGCTCACGAAAATGGCCTGCCGCGCAGGCAGGCCATGGCTGTCATGGGCAATTACCGCCGGACGCAGGCGGCCCGGCACAGTTCATTGCATCAGGACTGCTGCAGGGTCGGGTAGTCGGTATAGCCTTCCGCACCGCCGCCATAGAGCGTGGCCTGGTTGATCTCGGCCAGCGGTGCGCCGGCCTTGAAGCGTTCCACCAGATCCGGATTGGCGATCCACGGGCGGCCGAAGGCGACCAGGTCGGCCAGATTGCGGTCGCGTGCCTTCACGGCCATCTCCAGGTCATAGCCATTGTTGGCGATGTAGATGCCCTTGAAGAGATCGCGCAGGATCTGCAGGTCGAAGCCACCTTCGACTTCGCGCGGGCCGCCGGTAGCACCCTCCACCACGTGCAGGTAGACCAGCTTGTAGCGGTTCATCTGCTCCACCACATAGCTGAAGAGGGCCTTGGGATCGCTGTCGGCGATGTCATTGGCCGGACTGATGGGCGACAGGCGGATGCCCACGCGCTCGCTGGGGATCACCGAAGTCACCGCTTCCACCACTTCCAGCAGCAGGCGGGCACGGTTCTCGATGCTGCCGCCGTAGTTGTCGGTGCGCTGGTTGGTCTTGTCACGCAGGAACTGGTCCAGCAGGTAGCCGTTGGCGGCGTGGATTTCCACACCATCGAATCCTGCCTGCAGGGAAAGTTGCGCAGCGATCTTGTATTGCTCGACGATGGCGGGCAGTTCAGAGGCATCCAGTGCGCGCGGTTCCACGAAGGGCTTGAAACCGCTCTCGGTGAAGGCATTGCCTTCCGGCTTGATGGCCGACGGCGCGACCGGCAGCGCGTTGCCCGGCTGCAGGTCAGGGTGCGAGATGCGGCCCACGTGCCACAGCTGCAGGAAGATGCGGCCGCCCTTGGCGTGGACGGCGTCGGTGATCTTCTTCCAGCCGGCCACGTGCGATTCGTTGTAGATGCCCGGGGTCCAGGCGTAGCCCTTGCCCTGTGGCGAGATCTGGGTGGCCTCGGCGATGATCAGGCCGGCACCGGCGCGCTGCGCATAGTATTCGGCTGCCAGTTCGGTGGGCACGTCGCCCGCCTTGGCACGGCTGCGGGTGAGCGGCGCCATGACGATGCGGTTCTGCAATTGCACCGCACCCAGTTGCATGGGCTTGAAGAGGTCACTGTGAAGATGGGCATTGGTATTGGCGTTGGTCATGCTGATCCTTTCTTGTTGGCATTCGTTGGGATGAACTGCGTCGACCTTGCTACCGACCACGGCGGGGGCGGCAGTGTTCCGGAAAAAGTTCACAGTCTAGAGGGGAACGCGCAGCCTTGCAGGCGGTCGCTGCGGCTTTGCTGGTCAGCAATGTTCAGCGTGAGACCTGGTCCAGCCAGGGCCCCAGGCGGGTCTGCGCATCCTGGCGCGCAGCACGGTTGGCCTCGACCGACTGGCGTGCACGGCCCGGGTCGTCGAAGTCATGCGTGGCTCCCGCATAGAGCGTCACCACCGGCGGCGGTGCCTGGCGCAGGCGGATGGACTGGCGCAGGACGCGCTCGCAGGTCAGCGGCGAGACTTCCTCGTCGGCGCTGCCCAGCAGCACCTGCATCGGTTTGTCGAACTCGGGGTGGGACGACAGCAGGGCCTGCTTGCCGCATCCCGGATAGAACACCAGCGCGGCGGCGAAGGAGGGCGCATCGCCCGCCGGCCGCGCAGCCTGGCGCTGCATCACGTTCAGTGCCGTGCTGCCGCCATTGGACCAGCCTTGCAGCATGATGCGGCGGACATCGACTTCGCTGCGCGTGGCCAGCCATTGCAGCGCTCCTTCCGCGTCCAGCGGCCGAACGGTGAGTTCATTGACGGCGGCGCGTTCGGGCGCGCCATGCGTATGTCGGCCAAAGCCGTGGGCCACGCCGCGCGGCCCGAAACTGTCCACCAGCAGGACCACGTAGCCGCGTGCCAGCCAATAGCGCGTCCAGTCCAGATGGCGTGCCGTCAGCGTGCTGGCATCGCAGGGCGAGGGGATGGCCGGGCCGATCTGCGTGCAGGCCGCATTGACGCGGGAGGAATACAGGCCGGCGCGCCCGTGCAACAGCACGATGGCCGGATGCGGGCCGGCACCGAAGGGATCGTAGAGATAGCCGGTGAGGGTGGTTTTACCGTCAGATGAAGGAAAACGCACGGTCTGCGCGGGCGGCATCGGCGCGTCTTGCGCCATGGCCGTTACCGGCAGGATCAGTCCAGGGCTGGCCACCAGCAGTAAAAAGATGAAAAAAAAACACCGCAACACGGCGTGCTGCGGTGGTCTTGCCAGGGCGGCGTCAGGGGACGTCTGCGACAAGAGGGCGGTCATGGCGTGGCCGGTTCCGTCTCCGTGTCGCAGGCCCATCAGGCGCGTGCCGACTTGGCGCGCGCCTGGTTGAGCAGCCAGGTGGTCAGCAGCGGCACCGGGCGGCCGGTGGCGCCCTTGGCCGCGCCGCTCTTCCAGGCGGTGCCGGCGATGTCCAGGTGGGCCCAGGTGTACTTGCGGGTGAAGCGCTCCAGGAAGCAGGCTGCCGTCACGCTGCCGCCGGGCTGGCCGCCGATGTTGGCGATGTCGGCGAAGTTGGACTTCAACTGTTCCTGGTAGGCATCCTGGATCGGCATGCGCCAGGCGGTGTCGCCGCTTTCCTTGCCGGCCGCCAGCAGGGCGTTGGCCAGCTGGTCGTGGGTGTCATCCTCGCGGGTGAACAGGCCCGTGTTGTGATGGCCCAGGGCCACCACGCAGGCACCGGTCAGGGTGGCGATGTCGACCACGGCAGCCGGCTTGAAGCGTTCCACATAGGTCAGCGCGTCGCACAGGATCAGGCGGCCTTCGGCGTCCGTGTTGAGGACTTCGATGGTCTGGCCGGACATCGAGGTGACGATGTCACCCGGCTTGGTGGCGCGGCCCGAGGGCATGTTTTCGCAGGTCGGGATGACGCCGATGACGTTCAGCTTCAGGCCCAGTTCGGCGATGGTACGGAAGGTCCCCAGCACCGAGGCGGCACCGCACATGTCGTACTTCATCTCGTCCATGTTCAGGCCCGGCTTGAGCGAAATGCCGCCGGTGTCGAAGGTGATGCCCTTGCCGACCAGCACCACCGGTGCATCCTTGGCCTTGCCGCCCAGGTGCTTCAGGACGATGAACTTGGGCGGCTGGTCGCTGCCGTTGGTGACCGACAGGAAGCTGCCCATCTTGAGCGCTTCGAGCTGCTTGCGCTCCAGCACTTCCACGCCCAGCTTGAATTCCTTGGCCAGCTTCTTGGCGGTCGTGGCCAGGTAGGTCGGGGTACAGACGTTGCCGGGCAGGTTGCCCAGTTCCTTGGTCAGCGCCATGCCGTTGGCCAGCGCCACGGCCTCGCCCAGGGCGGCCTTGGCGGCAGCGCCTTGCTCGGCGGCGACCAGCAGGGTGATCTTCCTGACGCCGGTGGGGGCCGGATCCTTCTTGCTCTTCATCGTGTCGGAACGATAGACGGCGTCACGGCCGGCCAGCACCACGGTGCGGATGGCCCAGTCCAGGCCACGGCCCTTGATGGCGTCGAAGGGCAGGGCCAGGGCGGCGTCGTCACAGCCCAGGGTGGCCAGTGCGCGCACCAGGGCGCCGCTGGCGGCGGCGAAGTTCTTGTCCGCGGCCTCGTCTTCGTTGCCCAGTCCCAGCAGCACGATGCGTTCGGCGGCGATGCCGGTCACGCCGCGCAGCAGCAGGGTCGAGCCCGGCTTGCCGGAAATGTCGCCCGACTTCAGCGCGGCGCTGATGGCGCCCAGCTTGTCGAGGGCGCCGGCGGCCTTGGACAGCTTGCGGTTTTCATAGATGCCAACGACCAGTGCGCCGGTCTTTACGCCCGTCAAGGCGTTTTTTGCGTCCAATGTTTTTGTGCTAAAGTCCATCGTTCGTCCTTTATATGAATTACTTGGCGATTATAGAGCCCATTTCGTCGCGACGCGCGCATGAGTTCTGTCAGGTGAGCCAGCCTCGGACACGATGCCGGGCACCGGCCATCCCTACAACGATCCCGACACCAGAAACCAAGCCAGCATTCCCATGATTTTCCAACGCGCCCTACGACGCGAACTGACCAGCACCGCAGGTGGGGTCTTCACTACGCTGTTCACCATCACGCTGACGGTGATGCTGATCAAGATCCTCGGCCAGGCCGCAGGCGGCCAGGTTGCGTCGCAAGACGTGCTGGCCCTGATCGGCTTCCAGTCGCTGAACTACATGCCCATCATCCTGATCCTCACCGGTTTCATCTCGGTGCTGCTGGTGATGACGCGCAGTTACCAGGATTCCGAGATCGTGGTCTGGTTCGCCTGCGGCATGTCGCTCACGCGCTGGATCGCGCCGGTGATTCGCTTCGGCTGGCCCATCGTGGCCCTGGTGGCGACGCTGTCCTTCGTGGTGACGCCCTGGGCCAACGAACAGAGCAGCGAATACCGCAGCCGCTTCGAACAGCGCGAGGACATCGCCCGCGTCTCTCCCGGCAAGTTCCAGGAGTCGGCGGCGGCCAACCGGATCTTCTTCGTCGAGGGTATTTCCGGCGATGCCTCCAAGGTGCGCAACATCTTCGTCAACACCATCAACGCCGATGGCAAGAACAGCGTGGTCGTCGCCAAGGAAGGCGAGACCCAGATCGATGCCGATGGCGAGAAGTTCGTGGTCATGAACAAGGGCCGCCGTTACGATGGCTCGCCCAGCCTGCCGGATTTCCAGATTGTCGATTTCGAACGCTATGGCCTGCTGATCGGCAACCAGTCGCAGAGCGCCGCCGGCGAACGCTCAGCGCGCGCCTTGCAGATGAAGGAACTGCTGGCCAAGCAGGACGGCTATGCGCGCGGCGAACTGCTGTGGCGCATCGCCCTGCCGCTGATGGCGCTGGCGCTGATGCTGCTGGCCATTCCGCTGTCCTTCGTGAACCCGCGCGCCGGCCGTTCGCTGGGGCTGCTGGTGGCCTTGCTGCTGTTCGTCGTCTACTCCAATACGGTCAGCGTGTTCCAGGCTTCGGTGGCGCAGCAGCGCATGAGTTTCGTGATGGCCTGGTGGCCGGTCCACCTGATCGTGGTGGCGCTGATCGTGGGCATGTTCGTCCTGCGCCTGAACATCAATCATCCCTATCACCCATCCCGGATGTGGAGCCGAGTGCGCCGCGCCCTGACGTTCAAGCGCGAGGCCTGAGATGAGAGTCATCCAACGTTACTTCACTGCCGAGATCACCCGCTCGGTGCTGTTCGCACTGGCGGCCTTCCTGGCGCTGTTCGCCTTCTTCGAGATGATGGGCCAGCTGGAGCAGGTCGGCCGCAATGGCTACAAGCTGCAGCAGGCGGTGTTCTATGTGCTCATGGGCTTGCCCGGCAATGTCTATGAACTGATGCCGACGGCGGTGCTGATCGGCACCATCTACACGCTCTCGCAACTGGCGGCGCGCTCGGAATTCACCATCATGCGCGTCTCCAGCATGTCCACCGGCATGGCGGCCAAGGTGCTGCTGCGCATCGGTGTGGGCTTTGCGGTGCTGACCATCGTGTTCGGCGAGCTGATCGCGCCCAAGGCGTCCGAGTGGGCCGAAAAGCTCAAGCTGCAGGCGCAGGGGGCATCGATGTCTTCGCAGTTCCGCTCGGGCATGTGGGCCAAGGACGTCATCAAGGACAACGGCCTGGAAGGCAACGTCACCGGCAGCCGCTTCATCAACATCCAGACCGTGCAACCGGATGGCCGCATCGAAGGCGTCAAGCTGTACGAGCTCGATACCGACTTCCACATGGCGCGCATGGTTGTGGCCAAGGATGGCATCTACGAGGGCAATCATCAGTGGGTGCTCAACGACGTGGTGCAATCGGACTTCGTCGGCGGCAAGGACCGCAAGATCACCGAGCCGGTCAAGACCGTGAAGCTGCCGCAGCTGAAGCTGGTGTCGGAAGTGACGCCGGAAATCCTCTCGGTGCTCTTCGCCGATCCGGACCGCATGTCGGCTTATGACCTGCTGGCCTACACCAAGCATTTGGAAGCCAACAATCAGCGCACCGACCGTTACGAAATCGCGTTCTGGAAGAAGATCGTCTATCCGCTGTCGATCTTCGTGATGCTGGCGCTGGCCTTGCCGTTTGCCTACCTGCATTTCCGTGCCGGTGGCGTGAGCCTGAAGATCTTCACCGGCATCATGATCGGCGTCTGCTTCCAGCTCATCAACAGCCTGTTCTCCCATCTGGGTCTGCTCAATACCTGGCCGGCCTTCATGACCGCGGCCTTGCCCAGCCTGCTGTTCATGGTGCTGGCCATTGGCGCGCTGTGGTGGGTGGAGCGGACCTGAGTTCGTCCTGCGATTTCGTTTATTTAGCCTGAAAGACTGCTGCACATCATGAGCCAAGCCACCTCCCAAAGCCTGATCCTGTTCGCCCACGGCGCTCGCGACCCTGCCTGGGCTGCGCCTTTCGAGCGCCTGCGCGCGCTGACGCAGGCGGCCATGCCGGGGACCAGCGTGGAGCTGGCCTTTCTGGAACTGATGCAGCCGGACCTGCCGACCGTGGCGGCGCGGCAGATTGCCGCCGGCAGCCGGCGCGTGACCGTCATTCCGGTGTTCCTGGGGCAGGGCGGCCACGTTCGCCGTGATCTGCCGGAACTGCTGGAGCAATTGCGCCAGGCGCATCCGGGTGTGGACGTGCGCACCGTCGCTGCAGTTGGCGAGGATGAGGCGGTGTTGAAGGCGATTGCGGCGTATTGCGTGGGGACGGTCAATAGCTGATCCGGCGGTCAGCACTCCTGGATGCGACGATGGCCCGGAAACGGGCCATCTTTTTTTTGGGGGGGGCCGTGAGCCCTTCAGAACAGGCGAGCGCCGTTGGGCACGGCCTGGTCGGGCTTGAACAACACCACCTCGCCCTGGGCGTCAGGAAAGCCCAGCGTCAGGACTTCCGACATGAACTTGCCGATCTGGCGCGGCGGGAAATTCACTACCGCCGCCACCTGACGGCCGACCAACTGCTCCGGCGTGTAGTGGGTGGTGATCTGGGCGCTGCTCTGGCGCACGCCGATGCCCGGGCCGAAATCGATCCTCAGTTTGAACGCAGGCTTGCGTGCTTCAGGGAAGGCGTCTGCGGCGATGATGGTGCCGATGCGGATATCGACCTTGAGGAAGGCCTCGAAATCGATGGCAGCAGCTGCAGGGGCGGCAGGGTCGTGGAGCAGGTGCATGAGCTTCAGTCCCGATCCGCCAGCGCCGGCCCGATCATCACCAGCACCGGCCCGCTGCAGGCTTGCAGTCCGGCCTCCAGACCGGCCAGTTGCAGATGGTAGATGTGCTCGTCAGGACGGCTGCAGTTCTCCACCACTACGACCGGCGTATCGGGCGCATGGCCCAAAGCCAGCAAGCGCTGCGCCGTGGCCGTGGCTTCGCGTCCGCCCATGTACTGCACCAGCGTATCGCCATTGGGCATGCGCACTTCATCCGGCTCGTCCACGCCCGTGCTGGAGGTGAACAGCGAGACGCTGCGCGCAATCCCGCGCCGTGTGAGCGGACGCTTGGCGGCCGAGGCGGCAGCCAGTGCGGCAGTAATGCCGGGGACGATTTCGTAAGGGATGTGGTTGGCTTCAAGCGCCCGCATCTCTTCATCGGCACGGCCGAAGAGCATGGGGTCGCCGCCTTTGAGGCGTACTACGCGGCGGTACTGCTGCGCGGCTTCGACCAGCTTCTGGTTGATCACCGGCTGGGCCGTGGAGCGCTGGCCGCTGCGCTTGCCCACCGACACCTGCACGGCTTGCGGACACAGTGCCAGGATTTCTTCGGTGACCAGGGCATCGTGCAGCACGATGTCGGCCTGCGCCAGCAGGCGTGCGGCGCGTACCGTCAACAGGTCAGCGGCCCCGGGGCCGGAGCCGATCAGCCACACCATGCCCGGATGCTCCGGGCTGGGGGCGGGTGAATCGGAAGAAGGTGAAGTCGCTGCCTGTTGGGTGGCCATGGCCTGGTCGAAGAGACGATTGCGGATCGAAGGAAATTCAGTCGATCCGAATCATACCAGCGGCCACCGTCTGGTGGCTCACTTCGTCGATCAGGATGAAGGCGCCAGTGGCACGGATGTCCTGGTAGGCATCGGCCGCGATGGGCTGCTGCACGTTCACGCTGATGCGGGCGATGTCATTGAGCTTGAGCGTATCGGCGGGACGGCGTTCCTGGGTGTTGATGTCCAGCAGCGTATCGACCTTGGCCACGCGCGCGGCCACCTGCTTGGTGGTGTGCTTGAGCCAGTACTTGCGGCGCAGGTCCAGCGGTTCTTCGGAGAGCCAGCAGACATCCGCGTTGATGGTCTTCAGGATGGTGGACGGCTGTGCCTCGGCGGCCAACAGGTCGCCGCGCGAGATGTCCAGGTATTCGTCCAGCAGGAGGGTCACTGACTGGCCGGCCGTGGCCGATTCCAGTGAACCGTCCAGGGTCTGGATGTCCTTGACGGTGGCACTCTGGCCGCTGGGCAGCACTACCAGCTTGTCGCCCTTGGCCACCTTGCCGGCTTCGATGCGACCCATGTAGCCGCGGAAGTCATTGGCTTCATGGCCGTTGTGGCGCGCCACCAGCTGCACCGGGAAGCGGAAGGCTTCTTCGTGCGCATCTTCATAGACCGACAGCGACTCCAGCAAGGTGATCAGCGTCGGGCCCTGGTACCAGGGCATGCGGGCGCTGGCTTCCACCACGTTGTCGCCGGCCAGCGCCGACAGCGGAATGGCGTGGACGTCTTTCAAGCCCAGTTGCTGCGCGAACTGCTGGTAAGCGCCAACGATGCGGTCATAGACGGTCTGGTCGTAGTCCACCAGGTCCATCTTGTTGACGGCCACGATCACGTGCTGGATCTGCAGCAGGTGGGCGATGGTGGAGTGGCGCTTGGTCTGGGTCAGCAGTTCCACGCTGCCATCCTCGCCCAGCTTCACCTTGGACACGTCCACCAGGATGATCACGGCGTCGGCAGTCGAGGCACCGGTCACCATGTTGCGGGTGTACTGCTCATGGCCCGGGGTGTCGGCGATGATGAACTTGCGCTTGGGGGTGGCGAAGTAGCGATAGGCCACGTCGATGGTGATGCCTTGCTCGCGCTCGGCTTCCAGGCCATCGGTGAGCAGCGACAGGTCCACCGTGTCGCCCACGGTACGCTTGTGCTTGGCGCGCGAGATGGCGTCGAGCTGGTCGGCGAAGATGCCCTTGCTGTCGAACAGCAGGCGGCCGATCAGGGTGCTCTTGCCATCGTCCACGGAACCGGCGGTGATGAAGCGCAGCAGGCCGCGTTCGTGCGGTTGCGCGGAGGCCTGGGCCAGTTGTGCTTGGGTTGCGGCGGCGTTCATCAGAAATATCCTTCCTTCTTGCGTTTTTCCATCGAGGCTTCGGACGTCTGGTCGTCCATGCGGGTCGCGCCGCGCTCGGTAATCTGGGTCACTGCGGTCTCGGCGATGATGGCTTCCACCGAAGCGGCATCGGAAGACACCGGGCAGGTGCAGGAGATGTCGCCCACCGTGCGGAAGCGCACGACCTGCTTCTCCACGGTCTCGCCTTCGCGCGCCGGGGTGAGGTCGGTGAGCGGCACCAGCAGGCCATTGCGCGGGATCACCTCGCGCTCATGGGCGAAGTAGATCGAGGGCAGGGCCAGCTTTTCGCGGGCGATGTACTGCCACACGTCCAGCTCGGTCCAGTTCGAGATGGGGAAGACGCGCATGTTCTCGCCCGGATGCACGCGGGTGTTATACAGGTCCCACAGCTCGGGGCGCTGGGCCTTGGGGTTCCATTGGCCGAATTCGTCGCGGAAGGAAAAGATGCGTTCCTTGGCGCGGGCTTTTTCTTCATCACGGCGCGCGCCGCCGATACAGGCGTCGAACTTGAATTCTTCGATGGTTTCCAGCAGCGTCACGGCTTGCGCGGCGTTGCGCGAATCGGTTTGCGGATTGCGCAGGCGCACGGTGCCGCGCTTGATCGAATCTTCCACCGAACGCACCACTAGGCGCTCGCCCAGTTCAGCGGCGCGGCGGTCACGGAATTCGATGACTTCCGGGAAGTTGTGCCCGGTGTCGATGTGCACCAGCGGGAAGGGGAATTTGCCGGGGCGGAAGGCCTTCTCGGCGATGCGCAGCAACACTACCGAGTCCTTGCCGCCGGAGAACAGCAGCGCCGGGTTGCTGCACTCGGCCGCGACCTCGCGCATGATGTGGATGGCTTCCGATTCCAGCCAGTCGAGGTGACGGTTGCTGGCGTTGTCCAAAAAGAGGGTGTCTACCGCAGTGTTCATGCCGGACCTTCCGATGCGTTGCTTGTTGTTGCTTTGATTGAATTCTGGTTCAGCTCGCTGCATGCGCCTTGATGCGCACCAGCTTGCCGTCGACCACGTGCAGGCCGCATTCCTTGGAGTCGGGGTTCTCCCACCACCAGCGACCGGCGCGGATATCTTCACCGGGCTGGATGGCGCGGGTACAGGGCTCGCAGCCGATGGACGGATAACCCTGGTCGTGCAGCGGGTTGTAGGGCACGTCGTTGGCGCGGATGTAGTCCCACACGTCCTGTTCCGACCAGTCGGCCAGGGGGTTGAACTTCTCCATGCCGTGGGCTTCGTCCCGTTCCTGCACGTGCAGCTCGGCCCGCGTGACCGATTGCGCGCGGCGCTGGCCGGTGACCCACGAAGCCTTGCCCTGCAGGGCGCGATTGAGCGGCTCCATCTTGCGGATGTGGCAGCACTCCTTGCGCAGTTCCACGCTGTCGTAGAAGGCGTTGGCGCCGTTCTTCTGCACGTAGGCTTCCACCGCTTCAGGCTGGGGACGATAGGGCGCGACCTCGTAATCGTAGGCCTCGCGGATGCGGTCCAGCATGCCTACGGTTTCCTTGTGCAGGCGGCCGGTTTCCAGGGTGAAGATGCTGATGCGATCCTGCAGCTGGCCGCGCAGGATCAGGTCGGTCAGCACCATGTCTTCGGCCGCCAGGCTGGAGGCCAGCGCCGCCGGGGCGTACTCGGCGGCGATGCGTTCCAGCGTGGCCTGGGTCTTGGCGATGAGTTCTTGCAAGCCTGGGGTAGCCATGGGCTGTCCTTCCTTCTTCACGATCGCGCCTCAGTCGGCGGTTTGCACGGTTTCGCGCTTGACGCGGCGGAACAGCGGGTTCTTCTCGTCCCAGGAGGTCTGGTACTTCTCGGAGAAGTCGGTCAGGCCCTTGACGGCATCGTGGATGTTCTTGTCGGCACGCACGGCGAAGGCGTCGAAGCCCACGCGCTGCATGTAGAACAACTGGTCGCGCAGCACGTCGCCGATGGCGCGCAGCTCGCCGGTGTAGCCCAGGCGGGCGCGCAGGTTGTAAGCGATGGAATAGCCACGGCCATCGGCGAACTTGGGGAAGTCCACGGCGACGAGCTTGAAGCTGTCCAGCTGGCCCTTCAGTTCTTCCGGACGTTCATCGCTGGCCAGCCAGACGCCGATCTCGGCGCGCGACTTCAGGGCCTCGCCCTGGGCCTGCCATACCTTCAGCGGCACGATCACGCGGCCTTGCGGCACGCTCACGGTTTCTGCGGTCTCGCCTTCAGCCAGGCGCAGGACGGTCCAGTCGTCGCTGACGACGGTTTTGTTCTTGATGATTTCAGGCATTTGCGTCTTCTCCTGCGACATACTCGGCCGAACGGATCGGCGTTGCGTAAACGAACTCCTTGAACGGGGTCACACCGATGCGGCGCACGGTGTCGATGAAGCGTTCTTCCTCGGTGCGCTGCTTGACGTACACCTGCAGCAGGCGGTCGATCACGGTCGGCATCTGGGTGGCCGAGAACGAGGGGCCGATGATTTTGCCGATCGAGGACTCGTTGCCCTGGGCGCCGCCCAGCGACACCTGGTACCACTCGGAACCATCCTTGTCCACGCCCAGGATGCCGATATTGCCCACGTGGTGGTGGCCGCAGGCGTTGATGCAACCGGAGATGTTCAGTTCGATGTCGCCGATGTCATGCTGGAAGTCGATGTTCTCGAATTTCTCGGCGATGGCCTGGGCGATCGGGATCGACTTGGCATTGGCCAGCGAGCAGAAGTCGCCGCCGGGGCAGCAGATGATGTCGGTCAAGAGGCCGATGTTGGGCGTAGCCAGGCCATGCGACTTGGCTGCCTTCCACAGCGCATACAGTTCGGATTGTTTGACGTCGGCCAGCACCAGGTTCTGTTCGTGGGTCACGCGCAGTTCGCCGAAGCTGTACTGGTCGGCCAGGTCGGCCACGAAGTTCATCTGGTCGGCGGTGATGTCGCCCGGCGGCACGCCCGGCTTCTTCAGCGACAGCAGCACGGCTGCATAGCCGGCCTTCTTGTGCGCCTTGACGTTGCGCTTGATCCAGTTGGCGAAACCACGGTCTTCAGCCTTCAGGCGTTCATATTCCGCATCCACGGCCGGCAGGGTTTCGTAGGCCGGATCGGTGAAGAACTTGGCCACGCGCTGCAGTTCTTCTTCGGTCAGGGTGGAAGGGCCATCCTTGATCTCGGCCCATTCTTCTTCCACCTGGCGCGCGAACTCCTCGGGGCCGATGGCTTTGACCAGGATCTTGATGCGCGCCTTGTACATGTTGTCGCGGCGGCCGTACTGGTTGTAGACGCGCAGGATCGCTTCCAGATAGGACATGGCGTGCTTCCAGGGCAGGAAGTCACGGATCACGCTGCCCAGGATGGGGGTGCGGCCCATGCCGCCGCCCACCAGCACGCGGAAGCCCACTTCGCCGGCTTCATTCTTGATGACGTGCAGGCCGATGTCATGTACCGCGGTCGCGGCGCGGTCTTCGGCAGCGCCGCTGATGGCGATCTTGAACTTGCGCGGCAGATAGGCGAACTCGGGGTGGAAGGTGCTCCACTCGCGGATCAGTTCGGCGTAGGGGCGCGGATCGACGATTTCGTCGGCGGCCACACCGGCCAGTTCGTCCGAGGTGGTGTTGCGGATGCAGTTGCCGGAAGTCTGGATGGCGTGCATTTCCACGCTGGCCAGCTGTTCCAGGATTTCAGGCGACTCTTCCAGCTTGATCCAGTTGAACTGGATGTTCTGGCGGGTGGTGAAGTGACCATAGCCGCGGTCGTACTTGACGGCGATCTCGGCGAACTTGCGCAGTTGATTGGAGGCCAGCATGCCGTAGGGAATGGCGATGCGCAGCATGTAGGCATGGCGTTGCAGGTAGAGCCCGTTCTGCAGACGCAGGATGCGGAATTCGTCTTCGGCCAGCTCATCGGACAGGCGCCGACGCACCTGGTCCCGGTATTGTGCGACTCGCTCTTTGACGATCAGGTGATCGTATTGGTCATAGCGGTACATCTTGTCTTCCCTGTTAACGTCTTATGGGCGACCGGATCAGGGTGCGCCCGATTGAAAATGAGCCTACCAAATCAGCTTGACTGCAACGCTCGTCAGCGTAATGGCCAGCAGGCCGCGCAAGAATTTCTCCGGCACCGCTCGCGCAGCGAGCGATCCGATGGTGATGCCCGGCACCGATCCCAGCAACAAGGTCGCCAGCAGTTCCCAGTTGATCGAACCCAGCCACCAGTGTCCCAGCGCCGCAATCGCGGTCAGCGGCACGGCATAGGCAATGTCGGTGCCGGCAATCTCCGCCGGAGACAGGCGAGGATACAGCAACACGAGCAAGGTGGCGCCGACGGCACCGGCACCGATGGAAGATATCGTCACCAGCGTGCCCAGCAGGGCACCGGCGGCGATGGTGGCGTTGGCGAGCGTGGCACCCTGCAGCTGGCGTTGCGGATGGGCATTGAGCCAGGCTTGCATGCGTGCGCGGAACAGCAGGGCCACCACGGTCAGGAACACCGAGATCGCGATCGAATAACGGATGGTCAGGGCGATGCCGTCGCTGACGGCGCCGAAATGCTTGAGCAGCAGGGTGGTCACCAGCGCAGCGGGCAGGGCGCCATAGGACAGGCGGCGCACCACATCCCAGCGCACCGTACCCTTGAATCGGTGGGCCAGGGTGCCGGCGGTCTTGGTCGCGGAGGCAAAGGCCAGGTCGGTGCCCACGGCCACCGAGGGATGAATGCCGAACAGCAAGGTCAGCAGCGGTGTCATGAGCGAGCCGCCACCGACCCCGGTCAGTCCGACCAGCAGTCCTACGGCAAATCCGCTTACTACATAAGAAACAGTCATAACACCTCGCCCATTAGTCTGCGAATCGTAATAAACTTATGTTTCAAACCAAACTACATAGTATTTATTTGCTTATATACGCCTTTGGCATATGGAAATGCGGCAAATGAAGCAGGCATGGCTGGCGCCGGGCGCCGCCCGCTGACTACGTAGAAGCGAAGGAATTCCCACATGAATCTTCATCAGTTCCGTTTCGTTCGTGAAGCGGTAAGGCAGAACTTCAACCTCACGGAGGCCGCCAAGGCCCTGTATACCTCGCAGCCCGGGGTCTCCAAGGCCATCATCGAGCTGGAGGAGGAGCTGGGCGTGGACATCTTCACGCGCCACGGCAAGCGTATTCGCGGCCTGACCGAGCCGGGCCGCGCGGTGCTGCGCTCGGTCGAGCTGATCATGCAGGAAGTGGATGGCCTCAAACGCATCGGCAAGGAATTCGCCGCCCATGACAGCGGCAGTTTCACCATCGCCACCACCCACACCCAGGCGCGCTATGCGCTGCCCAAGGTGGTGCAGGCCTTCACCCAGAAGTATCCGAAAGTGCATCTTTCCTTGCTGCAGGGCAACCCGAAGCAGATCACCGAGATGGTACGCAACGACCAGGCGGATATTGCCATCGCTACTGAAGCGCTGGCTTCAGGCGAGGGGCTGGTTTCGCTGCCTTGTTATCAGTGGGAGCACGTGGTGGTGGTGCCGCCGGATCACCCCTTGCTGCAGTCCAGAAGCCTGACGCTGGAAGAGATTGCCGGCAATCCCCTGATTACCTACGATTCCGCCTTCAGCGGCCGCAGCAAGATCGACCATGCCTTCTCGCTGCGCCAGTTGAAGCCTGACGTGGTGCTGGAAGCCATCGATGCCGACGTCATCAAGACCTACGTGGAGCTGGGCATGGGCGTGGGCATCATCGCCGGCATCGCCTTCGATGCCGAGCGTGACCGTGGCTTGCGGGCCATTCCGGCCGGCCACCTGTTCGGCACCAATGTCTCGCGGGTTGCCTTGAAGCAAGGGGCGTATTTGCGGGGATATGTCTATACCTTCATTGAATTGCTGGCACCGACCCTCAATCGCAAGCTGATTGCGCAGGTCATGGAAGGCGAGAAGGACATGTATGAACTTTAAGGCGTAAGGCCCGGCGCCGAGCAGTGCGCCAGGCCTGAAACAAAACGGCCGGATCCTTGCGGATCCGGCCGTTTGCGTTTGCAGCGCCTGGCGGCAATCTTATGCCACCGCCGTGCGCTCCAGGTCGCGGCAGCCATCCAGCAGGAAGGACAGGCCCACCACCAGCACCAGTTCACCTTCGGCCGAACGGGCCGTACCGGTGATGCCGGCAGTGTGGATTGCGGTCAGCGGCTTGATCACGAGATCGGCCGTGCCTTCCACCGATTCCACGCCCAGGATGTAGGGGTGGGGAACCGCCATGACGATACCCACTCGCTCATTGCCCGGCTCGTAGCCCAGCACGCCGGCCAGCGAATTGACCGGCAGCGGACGGCCCTGGTCGCGCAGCACCGGGGCGCCGCCGACTTCGTCGAAGGTTTCCGGCAGCTCGACCACGCGCTCCACCACCGCCATCGGCAGGGCCAGCGGAGCACCGGCGCAGCGCACCAGCATGGTCGGGATGATCGACAGTTCGATGGGCAGGCGGATCGAGAACTTGGTGCCCTTGCCGATGGTGGATTCGATGCGGATGGTGCCGCGATGCTTTTCCACCGCCGTCTTGACCACGTCCATGCCCACGCCGCGTCCGGAGACGCTGGAGGCCACTTCCTTGGTGGAGAAACCGGGCAGGAACACCAGCTGCAAGGCTTCGTCGGAGGTCAGCGCCTGGTGTTCGTTGATCAGGCCCTTGGCCAGCGCCTTGTTGCGCAGCATGTCCGGGTCCATGCCCTTGCCGTCATCGAAGACTTCGATCATGACGCTGCTGCCGGCCTGCCAGGCGTTGAGCGAGATGGTCGCCTTGTTGGGCTTGCCGGCGGCGGCGCGGTCCACTTCGATACCGTGGTCCAGCGAGTTGCGCAGCATGTGCACCAGCGGGTCGTAGAGGCTGTCCACCACCACGCGGTCGACTTCGGTTTCGGCACCGGTGATGACCAGGTCGACGTCCTTGCCGAGGTCCTTGGCCAGTTCGCGCACCAGTCGGGGGAATTTCTGGAACAGGCGGCCGACCGGCTGCATGCGCGTGGACAGCGTGGCGCGTTGCAGTTCGCTGGAGTAGCGCGAGGCGCGGCCCAGGGTTTCGGCCAGGGTCGACATCAGGGCTGCAGCGGTCCCTTCGAACTTGAACTGCTGCAGCTTTTCCAGCAGCACGGCAGCCTGGTTGGCGGCCTGCACCGATTCGCCGGCCACTTCCAGCAGGGCGTCCAGCTTGACGGCATCGATACGGATGCTTTCTTCCTTGGCGCCGCCAGGGGAATCGGTGGCGCGGCGATTCTGCTGTACCGGCGCGGCGGCCTTGGGCTCGCCATCGGCTGCGGGCGCGGCAGGCGCGGCGGCAACGGGTGCCGCTGCGGCAGCAGCCACCGGGGCCGCCTCGGCGCTACCCTCCGCGACCGGCGCGGCCGCCGCACCGGGCACCAGGGCCTGGTAGAGGGCAGGCCAGTCCAGTTCGCCATTCTTCATCACGCTGGCACTGCCATCGACGCTGACGGCGGCCACTGCAGCGGCGGCTGCAGCGGCGGCTGCGGGCGCGGCCACCGGTGCTGGGGCTGCCGGGGCAGGCGCTGCTGCCGCTGGGGCAGGGGCCGGCGTGGATTCGCTCTTGCCTTCGATGGCCTGGGTCAGGATGTCCTTCAGTTCGGCCGGCATCGAGGCCAGGCTGTCGGGTGCCGCACCGTTGGACAATTCGTTCAACTGGTCGGCCACGAAGCCGCTGGCCTGCAGCGCCGCTTCGATGGCCAGCGGCGTGACCGGGGCCTTGCCGGTGCGCAGCGCATCGAACAGGTTTTCGGTCAGGTGGCAGGCCGACACCATGGCCGGCAGGTTCACGAACCCGGCGCCACCCTTGATGGTGTGGAACGCGCGGAAGACCGCGTTGAGGATTTCAAGGTCATCAGGATGTCGTTCCAGCGTCAGCAGGTGCTCTTCCACGTTGGTGGCGAGATCCAACGCTTCAACGACAAAATCCTTGAGCATTTCGTCATCCATTAGAACCCCAGGCTATCGAGTAAGTCGTCCACATCGTCCTGACCCATGGCGGTGCCGCCCACGGAGGGGCCATTCATCAGGGTTACCGGTTTTTCCGCATCGATCTGCGCCTTGACTTCCGGCGGTGCATTGTCGCGCAGCAGTTGCGCCAGCTCGCGCTCGGCGGAAGCGGTGATGGCCACGATCTTCTTGATCAACTGGCCGGTGATGTCCTGGAAGTCCTGGGCCATCATGATTTCCAGCATGCGCGCCTTTTCCGCCTCGGTCGATTCCATCACCGAATTGGAGAACTTCTGCGAGTCGCCCGCCAGTGCCTTGAATTCCTCGATGTTCATCTGGCCGGCATACAGCTTGGTCCAGCGCGCGTTGATGTCCTTGGCTTGCTCCTGCAGGCGGTCCTGGGCCGGCATGCCGGAGTCCAGCGCATTGAGCACCTTGTTGGCGGCCTGCTCGGTGAGGGTCGCAATGTGTTCCAGACGGCTCTGGGCATCGCCGATCTGCTCGGCCACGTCGGTCAGCGAACGGTCGTAGCCGAGTTCGCGCATGGAGTCGTGCAGCAGGCGCACGATGCCGCCCAGGCGTTCGTACATGGGCTTGTCGCTCTGGTCCTCCTGTTCACCTGCAGCCGCGTCTTCAGTGCCGGCGGCGGCGGGGGCGGCGGCAGCCGGTTCGGCAGTCATGCCCGGTAGCGTCTGCGAGGAAATTTCGTCAAACAATGCTTCCAGATCAACGTCGTCGCTCATGATTACTGATTCTCCCAACAAAGGTGTGCGCTCGTCGGCGCACTGCTGTGCAAAGTTGCCCGTAGGCGGATCTAATGCGTCGTTCCGGGAGGCACAGCCACCACCACTGCCCCGATATCAGACAGATATCGGCAGCCAGAGGCAGTCTCTGAAGGCCCGCAGACCACGACAACGTTCAGGATGACAGTGAGGCCGGCCGACCCCGCAAGGGTCCGCCGGTCGACGATGCCATGGCGCCGAGTATAGGACCGCTTGGCGTGATCTCATCGGCCAAACAGCGAGTGAAATCCCCCATTTGTTTCAATTTTTCGGCTCCACCACAAAAAATTGGCAAGAACCGCGATTCAAATGTTTTTTGATAGAAAAATCGAATTTTTTCTATATATCACTGCTGAGGATGGATTTTATCCGGCTTTTTCCTGAAAGCAATTGCGGCTGTCCCGCTTGTGCTGATTTACATCACCTGGGTGCTGCGGCTTGTGGCGTGTACGCTGCACGCCTACAATGGCGCGGTTTTGGTGCCCGCCGGCGTGTCCTCGCCGGCAGTTAAACGGGAAACACGGGCCAGGCCGCCTGCAGCCAGCAGGGCGGTCAGCCAAGGTGTACTGCCCCCGCAACGGTAACCAGGTGCCGGCGACGATGTGACGATGCGTCGCGTCTCGCCGGCGAGACCTCTTCCACGCCACTGTGTTTTTGCGCGAACGTTCACTTCGCCACATGGGAAGGCCGATGGTCATGCCTGCAGTCCGGAGACCGGCCAGAACAGGAGGAGCCCGCACAGCCAGTATTGGTGCGGTTTTCCGTTGATTGCGGCCCGCGGGGAGGCTGGCTGCACAGATTCTTTACCTGATTTTTCATGCATATCGCTTATTTCCAGGCCCGCTGTGGCGGTCCTCGCCCCCGTATTGCCCTGCGCACTGCCAGTGCGCTGATTCTTTCGGCTTTCGCTGCCTCGACCCACGCCGCCGATACCAGCCAGCCGCTGTCGGCGGTAGTGGTCTCGGCCTCGCGCTTCCCCAATGATCCGGCATTCCCGCCGGTCGCTGCCACCGTCATCACCGCCGAGCAGATCCGCGAAGCCGGCATCGACAACGCCAACGAAGCCATCCGCAAGCTGGGCGGCGTCTATGGGCGCCAGAGCCTGTCCGGCCCGCGCGACTTCCCGCTGGACCTGCGCGGCTTCGGCACCAATGGCGACCAGAACATGGTGGTGCTGGTCGATGGCGTGCGCATTTCCGAGAATGAACTGGCCACGCCGCTGCTGTCGGCGATCCCCATCGAGACCATCGAGCGCATCGAGATCGTGCGCGGCGGCAGCAGCGTGCTGTATGGCAGCGGCGCTACCGGCGGCACCATCCAGATCATCACGCGCCGCCCGCAGGCCAATACCGTGCGCGGAACCGTGATCGGCGAAGTCGGCAGCAACGGTCAGCGCGCCGGCCGGGCAGCGGTTTCGCGCGGCTGGGACAACATGTCCATCGACGCCAGCTATGCCAAGTCGCATGCCGACAACTGGCGCGACAACAGCAAGTCCAATCAGGAAAATTTCAGTACCACGGTGCAGTGGTTCGCCAGCGACTGGCGCTTCGGCCTGCGCGCCAACTTGTCGCGCGCCGATTTCGGCCTGCCGGGCAGCCTGAGCCAGGCGCAATATGACGCCAATGCGCGCCAGACCAGCAAGCCGCTGGATCATGGCTCCTATGACAATGACAGCATCACCGCCTTCCTGGAGCGCCGCTTCGGTGCCTTCGACGTGGCGGCCGAGCTGTCGCATCGGGAGAAGATTTCGCGCTCCACCTATGTCAGCAGCGGCTCCACCGCGCAAGCCAACATCCGGACCACCCAGTTCTCGCCGCGCCTGCGTCACGTGCTCGACAGCGGCCTGTGGAAGAACGAAGCCATTGCCGGTGTGGACCTGGCCGAATGGAGTTCGGCCACCAATGCCAGCTATGGCAACAGCGATGCCTCCCAGCGTTCGAAGGCGCTGTACCTGCGCGATGAAATCGAGTTCGACCGCAACGCCCGCGTGGCTGCCGGCGTGCGCCGCGAGCAGTTCACACAGCAGAGCGATTCCGGCGCCTATGGCCGCACCAGCGCCGTCAATGCCTGGGATCTGCAAGCCAGCTATGCGCCGCTGCCGCTGCTGCGCGGCTTCGTCAAGACCGGCCAGAGCTATCGCCTGGCGACTGCCGACGAGAACGGCTTCACGGCCTTGCCCAGCGGCGCGGTCCTGAAACCGCAGGTCTCGCATGACCTGGAACTGGGCGCGACCCTGGGCCATACGGCGCGCCAGGTGACGCTGCGCTGGTTCCGCCATCGCGTGCGCGACGAGCTGTATTACGACCCGACCGCCAACGGTGGCTTCGGGGCCAACAGCAACCTGGCCCCGACCCGCCATCAGGGCGTGGAACTGGAAGGCCGTGTGCAGCTGACCGAGACCCTGGGCTGGAGTGCCACCTACCAGCACATCAATGCGCGTTTCGAGGAAGGCGACAACAGTGGCAAGCAACTGGCGCTGGTGCCGGCCAATACGCTGTCGACCCGCCTGAACTGGAAGTCCGGACAGCAAAGCGCCGACGTCGGTGCACGCTGGGTGGACCGCCAGCGCATGGGCAACGACTTCGCCAACACCTGCGCGCGCATGCCTTCGTTCACTACCTTCGATGCGCGGTATGCGGTGCGTGTCAGCGCCTGGGAATTTGCCGTCACCGGGACCAATCTGGCTGATCGCAAGTATTACTCGCAGGCGTATGACTGCAGTGGCGGGGCGGTCTCGGGCATCTATCCGGAGGACGGACGGGCCCTGAAATTCACCGCCCGCTACGACTTCTGATGCTGAGCTGATCCTGGCCCCGATGCGACGTTATCTGCCCGTGCTGTGCGCCTTGCTGCTGCTGTCCCTGCTGGCCTTGTCGGCGGCGGTGCTGTGTGGCAGCACCGGCTGTTTGCGTCCTTCGGCCTCCGCCGACCAGGTGGCGATGCTGCTGTCGCTGCGCGTGCCACGCGCGCTGACCGCCTTTGCCGTGGGCGGCGCGCTGGCCCTGTCGGGAGCGCTGATGCAGGTACTGTTGCGCAATCCGCTGGCCGATCCCTATGTATTGGGCTTGTCGGGCGGTTCGGCAGCCGGGGCCTTGCTGGCCATGCTGGCAGCCCTGCGGCTGGGCTGGCCGGTGCAGGCCGTCACCGCGCCCGGCGCCTTGCTGGGCGCGGGGCTGGCGATGCTGCTGCTGTTCGGGCTGGTGCGTCCCTCGCTGCGGCATCTGGCGGTGTCTCCCTTGTTGTCCAGCCAGCGCTTGTTGCTGACGGGTGTGATGCTGGCAGCGGGTTTCGGTGCGCTGATTTCGCTGGCGCTGTCGATTGCGCCGGATGCGCAGTTGCGCGGCATGGTGTTCTGGCTGATCGGCGACCTCGACGATGCGCGCCTGCTGCCGTTGATGGCACCGGTGTTGCTGCTGGCATTGCTGTGGAGCTGGCGTCATGCGCCCTCGCTCAATCTGCTGGCACGCGGCGATGCCTTTGCGCAGTTGCTGGGCGTGCCGGTGATGCGCCTGCGGGTGATGCTTCTGTGCGTAGCGGCGGCCTGCACGGCCGTTGCCGTGGCGATGGCGGGGACCATCGGCTTCGTCGGACTGGTGGTGCCGCATGGCTTGCGCCTGCTGGTCGGCAATGACCAGCGCCTGCTGCTGCCGGCCTGTGTCCTGGGCGGCGGGGCCATGCTGACGCTGGCGGATCTGCTGGCGCGTACCGTGGTCGCACCGGTGCAATTGCCGGTGGGAGTGATCACGGCACTGGTGGGCGTGCCAATGTTCCTGTGGCTGCTGGCGCGGAGCCGCCCATGACGAATATGACGCATTCTTCAGTGCCCGTTCTGCAGACCCGCCAGCTGGCGGTGTGCGCGGGTGAGCGTTTCCTGCTGCAGGCGCTGGACTGGCAGGTGCGCGCGGGTGAATTCTGGTGCGTGCTGGGGCGCAACGGGGTCGGCAAAAGCAGCCTGCTGCATGTACTGGCCGGCTTGCAGGCGGCGCATGCTGGCGAGGTTCTGCTGCAGGGAAGGGCGCTGTCGTCCTTTTCGCCGTCGCAACTGGCCTTGCAGCGCGGCCTGCTGTTGCAACATCAACAGGATGCGTTTTCGCTGCCGGTGCTGGATGCCGTCATGGCGGGCCGCTTTGCCCATGGCGATGGCTGGGGCGGGCCGGACAAGGACAGCGCGCTGGCCTTGTCCGCCCTCGAACAGGTCGGCCTGTCCGGCCTGGCGGGGCAGGATCTGTTGCGGCTGTCCGGCGGGGAGCGCCAGCGCGTGGCGCTGGCGACCTTGCTGGTGCAGGCTCCCGCGCTCTGTCTGCTCGATGAGCCGACCTCGCATCAGGATATCGCGGCCCAATTGCAGGTAATGCAATTGCTGCAGGAATGGGCGCAGGAGGGCAGGGCCGTGGTAGCCAGTTGTCACGATATCAATCTGGCGCGGCGCTTTGCCTCGCATATCCTGCTGCTCGACGGCAGCACCGCGCACGGCGGCCCTGCGGAAGCCATCCTGCAGCCTGCAGCGCTGGAGGCGGCATATGGATGCCGCTTCTTCCCGGTCACGAGCCCGGACGGGGTGGTCTTCGTGGCGAGCCAGGGTGAGCAGGAGAAGCGCAAGGTTTGAAGGAAGCTTCGTATTCTCATCTGCTGATATGTTGTATTTCGGCAAAAAAACTCAGAAAGTTACTTAAAGGTACTTTACCAAGATTTACAAGTTCTCATCCCTCGATATAATTGCCGCCGGGTAATGCCCTGACAAAGTTTTCACAATTATTTGGGAAGATCAAGAATGAACAAGAATATCGCAGCAGCAGTTACAGCAATCGCAGCAATGATGGCCGCCGGTTCGGTGGCAGCGCAGACCGTTGACAGCGGCGTGTACATCGGCCTGGAAGGCGGCGTCGCCTCCATCAGCAGCATCGCTACCCCGACCAACGGCGTGAAGACCTCCGAAACCAACGAAACCGGTGCCCTGCGCGCCCTGGTTGGTTATCAGATCAACAAGAACTTCGCGATCGAACTGGGTTACTTCGCCACCGACGACTTCAAGCAAGACGGTACCAACCGCACCGGTACCGTGCGTTACAACGTCAAGGCTGACGTCAAGGGCGCCGATCTGTCCGTGATCTACAAGTTCACCGAATTCGTGCCGGGCCTGTACCTGAAGGCGGGTGCGACCCGCTCCAAGGTTTCCCTGGAACTGAGCCAGCCGTCCGGCACGAGCTCCTTCTCGCAAACCGGTACCGGTTACCTGTACGGCCTGGGCTATGAGTTCGCCGTGGCGAAGAACGTTGGCATCAACGTTGGCTACACCCGCTTCGAAAAGCTGGGTGGCGAAAGCGACAACAAGATGAATCTGTACTCGGCTGGCGTGAAGTACAAGTTCTAAGCTTTACCTGCAGTTTTGCGGGTCTTGAAATCCCTCCCTGGTGGAGGGATTTTTTTCGTTCGCGCGATCCACTGACGATTTGTCTTCTCGCTGCTGGTCGAGCAGGCTTTCCCTGATGATCCCATCAAGGGGAGCGCCAAACTTTCTTCCATTCCCGAAAAGCTTTTGGAGTGACATCGAACTCCGTCGACAAAGCAGTTGAACTTTGGTGTCAGACAGCCATGACAGCCTTGTTGCTCATTAATATCGCGCCGGCTTTCCGGTTCCTCTTTCTGGATCGGATGGCAATCTCCGCGCCGGTCTGGTGCCGTTGCGGATCTGTCAAACATGCACTTACTTTGTCGGGGTAATGATGAGCAAAATCAAATTGCTGGTGTCCGGGACGATGCTGCTGGTGGCTACCGCTGCATCGGCGCAGGCGGTCAAGGCCGAGCGGGGATTCTATGTGGGCTTGGAAGGCGGGGCCGCCACTTACGATACCGATATCGAACGCGACCGTGATGTCCGCGAGAACAATGATGCCGGCCTGGTACGACTGGGCGTCGGATATCAGTTCAATCCCAATTTTTCGGTGGAGGCTGGTTATTTCCGGATCGGGGATGCAACGCTGGAATATCGCGACCGATTTTCCCGGGATTTTTCCAGCGGCGGTGTGAAGGGCTTCGATCTGCTGGCGACCTATAAATTCACCGGTGGATTGCCAGGCGTGTATCTCAAGGGCGGGCTTACCCTGGCAACGCTGACTGAGAACGGGTCATATGAATTCAATGATGGCTACACGTCATCGGTCAGCCATACCCGTGCAAGCGAATCGGGAGCCGGCTATCTGTTGGGGCTGGGCTATGAGTATGATGTGACCAAAAGTGTCAGCCTCAATGGCGGTTATACCCGCTATCAGAGCCTGGGCGGCAATTCCCATGCTGACGTCAATCTGTTCAGCCTGGGCCTGAAATATCGCTTCTGAATACCTTCAGTCTGAAGCCGCACATCCCTCCTCGTGAGGGATGTTTTTATTGAGCGCTTGTTGCTTGCCGTGCCTGATCCAGCTTCCCGCACACTTCCTGCGCCGCCTCCAGCACCCGTGGCCCGGCGCGGTTCAGCCAATCCGCATTGACGGTATGGAGCTGCCCGTCGCGCACGGCTCGCAGGCGGGGAAAGGCCTTCCAGCGCTCCAGCGGCTGGTCGCGCGCATCGCCTGCCGTGAGAATCACTTGAGGATCTGCTGCCAGTACCGCTTCCACACTGACCGTAGGCGCCAGTTGCGGCAGGTCGGCGAAGATATTGCGTCCGCCGCACAGGCGCAGCACCGATGACACCATGTGCTGGCCGTTGAGCGTCATCAGCGGCTGGCTCCAGATCTGATAGAACACGCTCACCGGCGTACGGCCGCGATATTGCGCTTCGAGCTGCTGCCAGCGCGCACGGAAGGCGGCCGCCGCCGCTTGGGCGGTGGCCTCGGAACCGGCCAGCTGGCCCAGTCGTTCCAGCGAAGTAGCGATCATGCCGAAATCGGCCGGCTGGCTCTCGAAGACGGGAATGCCCAGGCTGCGCAGGCGCGCCAGTTGCAGGGGTTTGTTGCCGCTGTGCCAGGCCACGACCAGATCGGGTTTGAGGCTGGCGATGCGCTCCAGGTCGAGCGCGTTGTAGCCGCCCAGGTTGGGCAGGCGGGCAGCTTGCGGGGGATAGTCGCTGTGATTGCTGGCACCGACGATCTGCGCGCCGGCGCCAGCGGCGTACAGCAGTTCGGTGACATGCGGCGCCAGGCTGACGATGCGCCGCGCCGGTTGGAGCAGGGTGACGTTCTGGCCCAGGTCATCCTGGACGGTGATGCTGGCGTGAGCCGCGCCGGCCGCCAGCAATCCGGTGAGGGACAGCAGCCAGGCCGCCAGCGCACGCATGGATCAGATTTCCAGGTTGTCGATCAGGCGCGTGGCACCCAGCTTGGCGGCAGACAGCACGACCAGCGGCGCGCCTTGTTCCATGTCGGCTGCTGAAGGCGGCTGCAAGTCGATGCGCTTGCGCACGGCCACGTAGTCCGGCTTCCAGCCACGGCCGGCCAGGCGTTCCATGGCCAGTTGCTCGACCAGGGCGACGTTGTGCTGGCCGCCGCGCACTTCGTTGGCGACGTCGTTGAGCACCTGGTAGAGCAGCGGCGCTTCGGCGCGTTCTTCGGCCGACAGGTAGCCGTTGCGCGAGGACAGGGCCAGGCCGTCGTCGGCGCGGTAGGTTTCGGCGCCCACGATTTCGGTCGGCAGGGCGAACTGGCGCGCCATGTTGCGCACGATCATCAACTGCTGGTAATCCTTCTTGCCGAAGACGGCGACGCGCGGCTGCACGCAGGAAAACAATTTCATCACCACGGTGGAGACCCCGGTGAAGAAGCCGGGACGGAATTCACCTTCCAGGATGTTGCCCAGGTCATTGGGCGGCTGCACGCGGTATTCCTGCGGTTCCGGGTACATATCCTTTTCGGTGGGGGCGAAGAGGACGTAGACGCCTTCCTTTTCGAGCTTCTCGACGTCGGCCTGGAAGGTGCGGGGATATTTGTCGAAGTCCTCGTTGGGGCCGAACTGCAGGCGGTTCACGAAGATCGAGGCCACCACCGGGTCGCCGTGGGTGCGCGCCAGGCGCATCAGGGACAGATGGCCTTCGTGCAGGTTGCCCATGGTCGCCACGAATGCGGTGCGCAACTGGCCGCGCAGGTGGTCGCGGAGTTCTTCGATGGAGGAAATGATTTTCATGCGGATTCTCTGGTTGCGGGCGGACCGTCGCGTGGCTTGTCGCTCAAGCCTGCGCAGCCCGGCCCCGGTTGCCGGTCGGCTGCGCTCGCTCAGCTGGGCGAGTACGACAGTCTGACATAGATGGGCGCGAAGGCTTCGGCCTGGGTGATTTCGATGAGCGTTTCCTTGGCCAGTTCGAGCAGGGCGATGAAGTTGACCACCACCACCGGCACCCCGCGCGAGGGATCGAAGAGGTCCGAGAACTCGACGAAACGCGCCGACTGCAAACGCCGCAAGATGCCCGTCATGTGCTCGCGCACCGACAGTTCTTCGCGGCTGATGTGGTGATGCTGGGTCAGCTTGGCGCGCTTGAGGATATCGGCCCAGACCGCCTTGAGGTCGTCGATGTCGACCTCGGGCCAGCGCGTGACCACGGTCTGCTCGATGTGGACCTGGGTGCGCACGTAGTCGCGGCCGACTTGCGGCAGCTGGTCCAGCTCCTGGGCGGCCAGCTTGATCTGTTCATATTCCAGCAGGCGGCGCACCAGCTCGGCGCGCGGATCTTCCGGCTCCTCGCCGGGCTCGGCCTTCTTGGCCGGCAGCAGCATGCGCGACTTGATCTCGATGAGCATGGCGGCCATCAGCAGGTACTCGGCGGCCAGTTCCAGGTTCTGCTTGCGGATCTGCTCGACGTATTCCAGGTATTGCGCGGTGACTTGCGCCAGCGGGATGTCGAGGATGTTGAAGTTCTGCTTGCGAATCAGGTACAGCAGCAGGTCCAGCGGGCCCTGGAAGGCTTCCAAGAAGACTTCCAGCGCATCCGGCGGGATGTAGAGGTCATTGGGCAGCTGGAACAGCGGTTCGCCGTAGAGGCGTGCCAATGCCACGCCGTCGATCACGTCGGGCGTGGTGTCCTGCTGGCCTGCGGGGGTGATGTCGATGGCGTCGGCGCTGGGTTCCGCGCCGGGCTGGCCGGCGGGGTCCAGGCCACCTGCTTGAACCGTCATGCGAACAGCTTAGTGGCTCTGGTAGACGTAGGGCTGCTGGGCCACGCGCGAAGCCTTGTCACGGGCGGACTTGTCCAGGTCCAGCGGTTCCTTGTCCCACAGCAGGGCGCGGCCGGCGCGTTGGGACTCTTCCAGCTTCGGGTTCTTCGTCTTCAGTTCGTCGATGAACTGGGTGATTTCAGATACGTAGGTGGTCTTTTTTCCGAAGAGCATGATATTTTCAGGCCAAATGTTACACAGAAGCCGTATTTTACCTTGTCTTCATCAGGGATAATCAATTACCTATGCGTGAACCCATCTTCACCCGCCTGCGTCGCCACGCCGGTCATTTCGGCGCTTTGCTGGCTGCTTTGGCCATGTTTGGCTGCGACCGCAACGGCAATCCCATCGAGGAGTTCGGTTTGGACAAGCTGCAAAAGGGTGTTTCCAGCGAAGCCGACGTGCGCGGCGTGATGGGCCAGCCCGATACCGTCTGGGAAGACGGGGGCGGGGCCAGGACCCTGGAATACCCCAAGGGACCGGAAGGCATCCGGACCTGGATGTTCCGTATCGGTGCTTCCGGCACCTTGATCGATTACACGCAGGTGCTGACGCAGGAACATTTCGACACTATTCGTCCCGGCATGAGTACCGAGCAGATCCGCCGCGAATTCGGCCGGCCGCGCAGCGTGGTGCAGTTCACCCGCAAGAATGAGGAAGTGTGGGACTGGAAGTATCACTACGTGCACGAGGACCGGCTCTTCAACGTGCATTTCGACATCACGACCAAGCAGGTTGTGCGCACCTCGATTTCGGAAATCTCTGGCCACTGAACCCTTGCGGATTCAGCGTATCCCCGCCCGCATGAACGACTGCACGAACTGCCGCTGGAACAGCAGGAACGCCAGCAGCAAAGGCGCAGAAGTCATCAGCGTGGCCGCCGTGATGATGGACCAGTCCACCCCCTGGTCGGTGGAGGAGAACACCTGCAGCCCCACCGTCAGCGGGCGCGATTCCACCGAATTGGTCACGATCAGCGGCCACAGGAAGTTGTTCCAGTGGGTACTGACCGAGACCAGCCCGAAGGCGATATAGATCGGCTTGGCCAGCGGCACATAGACCTGCATCAGGATCTGCCAGGCCGAGGCGCCTTCCACGGTTGCCGCTTCATCCAGCTCGCGCGGCACCGTCTTGAAGGTCTGGCGCAGCAGGAAGATACCGAACGCCGAGGCGAAGTAGGGCAGGCCAATCGAGAGGATGGTGTCGCGCAGGCCCAGCAGATTCATGGTCTGGTAGTTTTCCACGATCAGGATGTCGGGCATCACCATCAGTTGCAGCAGCACCAGCATGAACATCACATTGCTGTCCCGAAACGTGAAGCGGGCAAATGCATAGGCCGCCAGCGTGGCCAGCACCAGCTGCGCCGCCAGGATCATCGTCACCAGCAGGAAGGTGTTGAGGAAGTAGCGCGGAAACGGCGCGGCATGCCAGGCGTTGGCAAAATTCTGCAGCGTCAGCGGTGCATCCGGCACGAAGCGGGTGGCGTAGGCGGCCGGATGGAAGGCCGTCCACAGCGCATACAGCAGCGGCAGCAGCCACAGCAGCGCCAGCACCCAGGCAGAGACGGTTTCCAGCGCGCGATGGCGCTCAGCGAAGGGTGAGGTAGGCGCGATCATTGATAGTGGGTCCTGCGGTCAAGTACACGAAACTTCACCAGCGCAATCAGTCCCAGCAGGGCCAGCAGCACTACTGTCAGGGCTGCAGCGTAGGAAGAATCCCAGAAAGCGAAGCCAACTTCATAGATGTAGTACAGCAGCAGGGAGCTGGCATTGTCCGGCCCGCCCTTGGTCATCACCACGATATGGTCCACCAGGCGGAAGGCATTGATGAGCGCATTGATCAGCACGAACAGCGTGGTGGGCATGAGCAGCGGGAACTGCACGCGCCAGAAGTATTGCCAGCGCGATGCCCCTTCGAGTGCAGCGGCTTCGGCCAGCACCGGCGAGATCTGTTGCAGGGCGGCCAGGTAGAAGATCATGAAGAATCCCGCTTCCTTCCACACTGCCACCACCATCAGCGCACCCAGCACCGTTTGCGGATTGCCCAGCCAGTTGTGCGAGGGCAGGCCCAGCGCACCGGTGATCTGTTCCAGCAAGCCGTATTGCGGGGTATAGAAGAACAGCCAGATATTGGCCACCGCGATCATCGGCAGCACCGTCGGGGTGAAATAGGCCAGGCGCAGTATGCCGCGCCCGGCCAGTTTCTCGTTGACCCACAACGCCATCAGGATGGCCAGGGCGATGGCCAGCGGAATGGTGCCGAGGGCGAACCAGAGGTTGTTGCACAGGGCCTGCCAGAACACCGGATCCTCCGCCATCAGCCGGTAATTCTCCAGCCCGACGAAGACCGACGGGCGGCCTCCCTTGGGCGTGGAGAAGAAGCTGTGCCAGAGCGTGGCCAGCGCCGGATAGTGCGTGAAGGCGATCAGCAGCACCATGGCCGGTGACAGCAGCAGCCAGGGCAGCACGGAGGAGGGCAGGCGTTTCATCGGCAGGCCTTGTGCAACGGACCGCGCTTAGCGGCCGTAGGCGCGCAGGATGCGCTCGGCTTCGCGCTGGGCATCCTTCAGGGCGACCTCCGCTGTCTTGGTGCCGGACAGCGCTGCCTGCAGGTTGTCGTTCAGGGCCTTGGTTACGCGCTGGTTGTCGTGGGTGGACAGTTCAGCCACGCCATACTTCATCTGCTCGCGCGCCACGTCGGCGGCCGGGACGTCCTGCAAATATTTCTTCATTTCCGGGGTATCCCAGGCATCCTGGCGCGGGGCCACATAGCCGGTGGCAATGGACCACTGCGCCGCGCGCGCCGGTTCGGTGGCGAAGCGGATGAACTTCATGGCAGCCTGCTGCTCGGCCGGCGAAGTCTTGTTGAAGACGTAGAAATTGCCGCCGCCGGTGGGACTGCCCGGATGCTTGATGCCGGGCAGCATGGCCACGCCGAAGGGGAAGCTGGCGTTGGTGCGGATGTTGGTCAGGTTGCCGGTGGTGGTCCAGACCATGGCAGCCTTCTGCTCCAGGAAGTCCTTGGGCGTGGTGCCCCATTCGATGGAACCGGCCGGCATCACCTTGTCTTTTGTGGTCAGGTCGACCCAGTGCTGCAGGGCTTGCACGGCGCCCGGCTTGTCGAAGTAGGTCTTGGTGCCGGCGCTGTTCATGAGGATCGTGTCATTGGAAGCGGTCATGGCCTGGAACATCCAGTAGCCGAAGCCGGTGGAAGGAATCTTCACACCCCACTGGCTGACGTTGCCGGCGGCATCGCGCTTGGTCAGCTTCTTGGCGGCTTCCACCATCTCATTCCAGTTGGCCGGGGCCTTGTCGGGGTTCAGGCCGGCTTCCTTGAACAGGTTCTTGTTGTAGTACATCACGATGGTCGAGCGCTGGAAGGGAATGCCCCAGGTCTTGCCTTCGGTCTGGCTGTTTTCCATGAAGCCCTTGTAGAAGCCGTCGATCCACTTCTTGTCTTCGGCGCTGCTGGCCAGGCTGTCGATGGGGACGATGGCGTTCTCGTCGATCAGGGTGAAGAGATCGGTCGAGAGCAGCACGGCCAGGGTCGGCGGGGTGCCGCCCTTGAAGGCGGTCAGTGCCTTGACGATGCTTTCCTGGTAGGTGCCGGCATAGATGGCCTTGACCTTGATGTCGGGGTTGGCCTTCTCGAAATCGGCCACCATGCTGTCGATGGTCTTGGTGACCGCACCGCCCACGGCGACCGGGTAATAAAAGCTGATCTCGACCGGATTGGCGGCCAGCACCGGCGCACAGAAAGCGGCTGAGACAGCCAGGGCGGCCAGGGACTTGAGGAAGGTTCTACGCATGATGCATCTCCATGAGGTGGATGGGTTGGCTTGCTGCGGACATCGTTTTACGGGTCAGGACCGGCGCAGGCCGCTCTCCTGTTCGAAGAAATACTGGTCGCGGGCATCCCAGGCCAGGTGAACCGTTTCGCCCGCGTTGAACCGGTGTTGTCCGGGCGCGCGCACCAGCAGCGAGGCGTTGCCGATGCGCGCGGCGATGATGGTGTCGGCACCGAAGTATTCGACCGTTTCCACCTGGGCGGACGCAGTGGCCTCGCTGGCCGCTGCCAGGCGGATGTGTTCAGGGCGCAGCCCGAGTTGCAGGGATATCTGGCCGAGCTCGTGCAGCACCACGTCGCTACCGGCAATGGCCAGGCCTTGCGCATGCGCTTGCAGGGGCAGCAGGTTCATCGGCGGCGTGCCGATGAAGCGGGCGGCAAAGGCCGTGGCCGGCTGGGCGTAGAGATCGGCGGGAGCCGCGTCCTGTTCGATGCGGCCTTCGCGCAGCAGGATCACCTGGTCCGCCATGCTCATGGCTTCGGTCTGGTCGTGGGTGACGTAGACCATGGTCATGTTCAGTTGCTGCTGCAGGGCGCGGATCTCACGGCGCATTTCCTGGCGCAGCTGCGCATCGAGGTTGGAGAGCGGTTCATCCATCAGGCACACCGGCGCATCGGCAATGATGGCGCGGCCCAGCGCTACGCGCTGCTGCTGGCCGCCGGAGAGCTGCGCCGGGCGGCGCTCCAGCAGGTGCGACAGGCCGAGAATGTCAGCCACGCGCTGCAGGCGTGACGCATGGCCTGCACGCGGCTCCTTGCGCACGCGCACGCCGAAGAGAATGTTGTCGCGCACGCTCAGGTGCGGGAACAGCGCATACGACTGGAACACCATGGAAATCTTGCGCTGGGCCGGGGGCAGTTGCGTGACATCGCGGCCGCCAATGTGGATGCTGCCGGAAGTGGGTTTGTCCAGTCCTGCGATCAGGCGCAGGGTGGTCGACTTGCCGCAGCCCGAAGGCCCCAGCAGGACGGTGAACTGCCCCGACTTGACCTCAAAATCGATGTTGCTCACCGCCTGGGCTTGACCCCAGTGCTTGCAGACGCCCTGCAAGGAGATGGCTGCCATGCTGGTTTCCTCGTGGAGATGCGATCACGCCGCCGCGCCGCTGCGGATCTGCTCCACCAGCAGGCGCGCGCTCGGTTCGTCGATGATCAGTTCGTTGATGAAGCCGCCGCGCAATGCGGCTTTGAGGCCCGGCAGCTTGCCGGTGCCGGAGACCACGCACAGCGAATGCGCGGCGCGCGCAAAGCATTCCATGTCCGGGCCGCTGTTGCGGGCATTGAAGGCCACATCGCGCCAGGAACCATCGGCACGGAAGAAGACCGTGGCGATGTCGCCGACCAGGCCTTCGTCGCGCAGGATCTGGCGTTCTTCTTCACCCAGATAGCCGGCGGTATGGATATAGCTGCCGGTGGCCTCGGCCCCGATGGAGAACAGCAGGATGGAGGCGCGTTCCTGCAGGTCGCGGATGGCCTTGATGCTCTTTTCTCGCCATAAAGCCGTGCGCGTTTCGGGATAGTCGAAGAACGCCGGCACCGGCAGGTGATGGGCGCGTGCACCATAGTTCTGGGCAAAGCGCGAGACGATGGATTCGCTGAAGCTGTTGATGAAGCTGGCACCGCTGCCGGAGCCATTCAAGGCGACCACGTCCACGTCATGCACATGGCGTGGCAGCAACTGGTCGGCGATCTGTGCCACGGTCGTGCCCCAGGCCAGGCCGATGACGGTGCCCGGCGTGACCAGGGAGTTGACGTAGGCAGCAGCGTGGCAGGTGACCCGCTGCAGGGTTTCCTTGTCGGTGGCTGCCGCCGCCACGGGCACTACCTGGATCGACCGCAGGCGATAGTGATGGGCGATGGCCGCTTCCAGGCTGCCGGAGACCTGCTGCGGGTCGTGCACGCGGATTTCCACCAGTCCGCGCTCCAGTGCGAAGGACAGCAGGCGCGAGACGGTCGCGCGCGAAGTCCCGATTTCGTCGGCAATCGCGGCGGTGGTCATGTTCTGGAAGTAGTAGAGCCGCGCTACGCGCACCGCCATGTAGGCAGTTTCCTGTCTATCCCCTTGGGCCATTGTTATTGTGCTTACCTGTGAATGTGAACTGATGGCGCATGCCCTTGGACTGCCCCCCGGCAGGCCAGGCGGGCTTGGCCTCCTGACAACGTTTTCACGATGGTAGCGAGCGATTGTTACCGCTTGATGAACAAACGTTCCAATTTGCCGAGGTGGCGGGGAGGCAAAAGAAAAGCGACGCACCAGGCGTCGCTTTCAAGAGGGATCACAGGAGGAGAAACATCAGTGCCGCATCACGCGCCGCATCACGATGGGCGGGGCTTCCTGCGGATTGGCGCGGGTGTATTCCAGTTCCGGCGCGATCTCGAAGCCGAAGGCGGCATACAGGTCCACCAGCTGCACCTGATCGGTGCGTACCGCCAGCCGCAATTCGCGCACATCGGCTGACTGGGCACGATGGATCAGGGCTTCCATCAGGTGCTGGGACAGGCGTTCGCCCCGGAACGCCGGGGCGATGCCCATGCGGCGGATTTCCCAGACATCGCTTTCGGTGTCCAGAGGCAGCCAGCGCACCGAACCGGCGGGCGTCTCGCCACTGAGCAGGATGAAGGCACCGCCATGCTGCAGGTCTTCCTGCACATGGTCGGGGGCCTCGCGGTGACCCGAGGAACTGGGCGCAACCTTGTTGGCCCAGCTGTGACGGGTCAGTTCGGCGATCAGACTGGCATCTTCCGAGGTGGCTTCACGTATCACCAGGTTCATGACGTTCTTTCCTCCTGCACAGGCAATCGGCGGCGAATGCCTCAGCGCACGCGCATGCCCGGCTCGGCACCCGGCCAGGGGTTGAGCACGTAGATGCCCGGATTGGCTTTCTCGTCCTTGGCGGAGGCGGCCAGCACCATGCCCTCGGAGACACCGAACTTCATCTTGCGCGGCGCCAGGTTGGCCACCATCACGGTCAGCTTGCCGACCAGTTCTTCCGGCTTGTAGGCCGAGGCGATGCCCGAGAAGACATTGCGGGTGCGGCCTTCACCGGCATCCAGGGTCAGGCGCAGCAGCTTGGTGGAGCCTTCCACCGCTTCGCAGTTGACGATCTTGGCGATGCGCAGGTCGACCTTGGCGAAGTCATCGATGGAGATTTCCGGCGCCAGCTCTTCGATGGCGCTTTCCGCTGCTGCGGGTGCGGCTGCAGGCGCTTCCGGCGCTTCGAACAGGGCATCCAGCATCTTGGGATCGACGCGCTGCATCAGGTGCGAATAGGCATTGATGACGTGGCCATCGGCCAGCGGCACGGCCACATCGCTCCACTGGAAGGGCTGGACCTGCAGGAAGGCTTCCACCTGGGCGGCCAGTTGCGGCAGCACCGGCTTGAGGTAGACGGTCAGGATGCGGAAGGCTTCCAGCAGGCGGCTGCAGACTTCATGCAATTGCGCATCCTTGCTGCTGTCCTTGGCCAGTTCCCAGGGCTTGTTGGCGTCCACGTAGGCGTTGATGGCGTCAGCTTGCTCCATCACCAGGCGCAGGGCCTTGCCGTATTCGCGCTGCTCGTAGAGGCTGCGGATCTCTTCAGCCACGCCGCGCAGCTTGGCCAGGAAGGCATCGTCAGCAGTGGCCCACCGGGTGGTCACGCGGCCTTCGAAGCGCTTGGCGATGAAACCGGCAGCGCGGCTGGCGATGTTGACATACTTGCCGATCAGGTCGGCGTTGACGCGGGCGACGAAGTCGTCCGGGTTGAAGTCCACGTCTTCCACCTTGGCGTTGAGCTTGGCGGCGATGTAGTAGCGCAGCCATTCCGGGTTCATGCCGATATCGAGGTAGCGCAGCGGCGAGATGCCGGTGCCGCGCGACTTGGACATCTTCTCGCCGCTGACCGTGATGAAGCCGTGCGCGAACACGTTGGTCGGCGTCTTGCGGCCGGCGAACTTGAGCATGGCGGGCCAGAACAGGGTGTGGAAGTAGGTGATGTCCTTGCCGATGAAGTGATACTGCTCGGTCTTGTCATCGGCCATGAAGGCGTCGAAGTCGCGCCCGGTCTTGACGAAGTAATTCTTCAGCGAGGCCAGGTAGCCAATGGGCGCGTCCAGCCAGACGTAGAAGTACTTGCCCGGTGCGTCCGGGATCTCGATGCCGAAGTAGGGCGCGTCGCGGCTGATGTCCCAGTCGCCCAGGCCGTCTTCGCCGTCCAGCCACTCGCGGGCCTTGTTGGCCACTTCCGGTTGCAGGCGGTTGCTGTCCAGCGCCCATTCGCGCAGGAAGGCCACGCATTTCGGATCCGAGAGCTTGAAGAAGAAATGTTCAGACGACTTCATCAGCGGGGTTGCGCCCGAGAGGGTCGAGTAAGGATTCTTCAGGTCGGTCGGGGAATAGACCGCGCTGCAGTTCTCGCAGGAGTCGCCGTACTGGTCCTTGGTGCCGCACTTGGGGCATTCGCCCTTGATGTAGCGGTCAGGCAGGAACATGTTCTTCACCGGATCGTAGAACTGGTCGATGGTCTTGGTGGAGATGAGCTTGGCCTCGTCGCGCAGGGCGCGGTAGATCTCCTGGGACAGTTCGTGGTTCTCGGGGCTGTCGGTGGAGCTCCAGTTGTCGAAGGCGATGTGGAAGCCATCCAGGTACTGCTTGCGACCGGCGGCGATGTTGGCCACGAACTGCTGCGGCGTGATGTTGGCCTTTTCGGCGGCGATCATGATGGGCGCGCCGTGGGCGTCGTCGGCACCGACGAAGTGCACCTCATTGCCCTGCATTCGCTGGAACCGGACCCAGATATCGGCCTGGATGTATTCCATGATGTGGCCGATGTGGAAAGCGCCGTTGGCGTAGGGGAGTGCGGTCGTGACGAAGAGTTGGCGAGGTGCGGAAGTGCTCATTGGCGATACGGACGATGCAAGTAGGTTAAGGCGCGTGCGCGCCGAAAAAGCAAGAAAGCTGCAAGAAAACTGCCATGAAAGAGGGGCATTCTATCAGCCACAGGGCCTTGGGCGCAGTAGTTGCTCCATTGCAATCAAAGTGAAGCTTTGTGCAAGGGTGGTTTGATTGCCGCACAGGGCGGCCCTGGCGCGATTGGTTTAGACTTGCGGGTTCTGAGCAAGGAGAACCAATGAGCATTACCGTGGAAGAGATCAAGGCGGCCCTGTTGCAGGTGATCGACCCCAATACCGGCAAGGACATGATCCGTGGCAAGGAAGCCCGCAACATCCGCGTCGAGGCTGGCCGCGTGCTGCTGGATGTGGAGCTGGGCTATCCGGCGGCCAGCCAGATTGCACCTATCCGCCAGCTGGTCGAAGAGGCGCTGGGCAAGCTGCCGGGCGTGACCGCAGTCGAGGCCAACGTCTACTTCAAGATCGTGGCGCACGCGGTGCAGCGCGGCATCAAGCTCAAGAGCAACGTCAAGAACATCATCGCCGTGGCGTCGGGCAAGGGCGGGGTGGGCAAATCCACCACGGCGGTCAACCTGGCGCTGGCGCTGTCGGCCGAGGGCGCGCGCGTGGGTATCCTGGATGCCGATATCTATGGTCCTTCGCAGCCCATGATGATGGGCATCTCCGGCCAGCCCGAGACCAAGGATGGCAAGACCATGGAGCCGCTGGAAAACCACGGCCTGCAGGTCTCGTCCATCGGTTTCATGATCGATCCGGACGAGCCCATGGTCTGGCGCGGCCCCATCGTCACGCAAGCCCTGCAGCAATTGCTGGACCAGACCAACTGGCGCGACCTGGATTACTTGATCGTCGACATGCCGCCGGGCACTGGCGATGTGCAGCTGACCTTGTCGCAGAAGGTGCCGGTCACCGGTGCGGTCATCGTCACCACCCCGCAGGACATCGCTCTGCTGGATGCCCGCAAGGGTTTGCGCATGTTCGAGAAGGTCGGCATCCCCATCCTGGGCATCGTGGAAAACATGAGCATGCACGTTTGTTCCAACTGCGGCCATGCCGAGCCCATTTTCGGCGTGGGCGGTGGCGAGA
The DNA here is from genome assembly GCF_004367745.1 of Herbaspirillum huttiense. GTDB lineage: Bacteria > Pseudomonadota > Gammaproteobacteria > Burkholderiales > Burkholderiaceae_D > Herbaspirillum > Herbaspirillum huttiense. The sequence goes on along the minus strand of NZ_CP037993.1, from coordinate 3,530,032 downwards.
AGATGTGTGCGGACTTCGGCGTGGACTTCCTGGGGGCCTTGCCGCTGACCATGGAAATCCGCCAGCAGACCGATTCCGGCAAGCCCACCGTGGTGGCCGATCCGGACGGCAAGGTCGCCGAGATCTACAAGGCCATCGCCCGCAAGGTGGCCGTGAAGGTGGCCGAGAAGGCGCGCGACATGACCAGCAAGTTCCCCAGCATCGTGGTGCAGAACGACTGATGTGCGCCCCGGGGCGGCCCGCCGGCATGGCGTGCCGCCCTGCAAAGGCGTTAAAATGACGCCTTTCCGAATTCCTTTGCTTGACCGATGGCCGGCCCTGGCATTCCAGGACCGGCCTGATTTTTACTCGCTATCATGACTGCCACTCAAGTTCGTACCCGTTTCGCTCCCAGCCCCACCGGCTACCTGCACCTGGGCGGTGCCCGCACGGCGCTGTTCTCCTGGGCCTATGCCCGTCGCTTCGGCGGCACTTTCGTGCTGCGCATCGAAGATACCGACGTCGAGCGTTCCACCCCGGAAGCGGTGCAGGCCATCATCGAGGGCATGCAGTGGCTGGGGCTGGAGCATGACGAAGGTCCGTTCTACCAGATGAAGCGCATGGATCGCTATCGCGAAGTGATCGGCCAGATGCTGGAGCAGGGTACGGCCTACTACTGCTACTGCACCCCGGAAGAAGTGGAAGCCATGCGCGAGCGCCAGCGTGCGGCCGGCGAGAAGCCGCGCTACGACGGCACCTGGCGTCCGGAACCGGGCAAGACCTTGCCGGCCATCCCGGAAGGGCGCAAGCCGGTGGTGCGTTTCAAGAATCCGCAAGACGGGGAAGTCAGCTGGAATGATGTGGTCAAGGGTCCCATCACCATCTCCAACCGTGAGCTGGACGACCTGGTGATCGCCCGTCCGGACGGCACGCCGACCTACAACTTCTGTGTTGTGGTGGATGACTGGGACATGAAGATCACCCACGTCATCCGTGGCGACGACCATGTGAACAATACGCCGCGCCAGATCAATATCCTGAAGGCCCTCGGCGGCACGCTGCCCGAGTATGGCCACGTGCCGATGATCCTGGGGGCGGATGGCGAAAAGCTGTCCAAGCGCCACGGTGCGGTGAGCGTGATGGATTACCCGGCCCAGGGATATCTGCCTGAGGCCATGCTGAACTATCTGGCGCGCCTGGGCTGGAGCCATGGTGACGACGAGATTTTCTCGATGCAGCAGTTCTGCGAATGGTTCGACCTGGATCACCTGACCAAGGCGCCGGCGCAATTCAATCCGGAAAAGCTGAACTGGCTCAACAACCATTACATCAAGCTGGCCGACAACGCTCGCCTGGCGGATCTGGTCCGCCCGTTGCTGCAGGCACAGGGTGCGGTATTCGAAGGTGCGCCTGATCTGGCGGCCGTGATTGCTCTGCTGAAGGATCGTGCCAATACCGTCAACGAGATTGCGGCTGCGGCGCTGATGTTCTATCGCCAGCCGGCCCCGGATGCGGCCCTGGTGGCGCAGCACATTACCGAGGCGATCAAGCCGGCGCTGGCTGACTTTGCCCAGCGCGTGGCGACGGTGGAGTGGAGCAAGGAAGCGATTGCGCCGATGATCAAGGAAGTGCTGGCTGCGCACGGCATCAAGATGCCACAGCTGGCGATGCCGTTGCGCCTGATCGTGGCGGGGCAATTGCAGACGCCGGCCATTGACGCCGTGCTGCAATTGTTTGGCCGTGAGGCTGTAGAGGCACGCTTGGCGGCATATCTTTGAAAAAAAGAAATTATTTTTCAAAAAGCTGTTGTCTTTTGAAAAGAGGTATTGCATAATCTCGCTTCTTCGCAACGGGGGTATAGCTCAGCTGGGAGAGCGCTTGCATGGCATGCAAGAGGTCAGCGGTTCGATCCCGCTTACCTCCACCAGCGACCCGCAGATGTTTGGCGGTGATATTTCAGGCGAAGCTTGAAGTGTAGAAGTAAGAAGTAATGTGAAGTACCTGCTTGTCCCCTTCGTCTAGAGGCCTAGGACATCACCCTTTCACGGTGAGTACGGGGGTTCGAATCCCCCAGGGGACGCCAGATTTTGATATCTGCGCTGTCACCCAGCAGGCAGCGCAGGTATGTAGCGGTACAGTGTCCCCTTCGTCTAGAGGCCTAGGACATCACCCTTTCACGGTGAGTACGGGGGTTCGAATCCCCCAGGGGACGCCAGGTAGTAAGTAGTCTGATCTGACCGGTCAGGCTACCTTGAGGTTGGATAGTCTGTAGTTTGGGACTTTTCCTTTCGCAGGGGGTATAGCTCAGCTGGGAGAGCGCTTGCATGGCATGCAAGAGGTCAGCGGTTCGATCCCGCTTACCTCCACCAGCGACCCACATGGAAATGTGGGGTGAATTGGCGGAAGAGCTGATTCGAGGAATGTTGTAGTTGTGACCGTTTTGTCCCCTTCGTCTAGAGGCCTAGGACATCACCCTTTCACGGTGAGTACGGGGGTTCGAATCCCCCAGGGGACGCCAAATAAAAAAGCCCGCGCAAGCGGGCTTTTTTGTTTGGCGGCACCTAGCGATGTGCTTGAGCACATCGCGGGGGGGATTCGAAAGGTTTCGCTTGCAAGCGAAACCGGGCCCGCGGCACGTGGGCGAATCCCTCGCTCGCGCAGCGAGCGTTAGCCTACGATTGAGCGCGCACCGAACGCAATCCAAGCCACCCCAGCCAGCCGAAAGCCCGCGCAAGCGGGCTTTTTTATTTGGTGGCACCTAGCGATGTGCTTGAGCACATCGCGGGGGGGATTCGAAAGGTTTCGCTTGCAAGCGAAACCGGGCCCGCGGCACGTGGGCGAATCCCTCGCTCGCGCAGCGAGCGTTAGCCTACGATTGAGCGCGCACCGAACGCAATCCAAGCCACCCCAGCCAGCCGAAAGCCCGCGCAAGCGGGCTTTTTTGTTTGGTGGCGCCTAGCGATGTGCTTGAGCACATCGCGGGGGGGATTCGAAAGGTTTCGCTTGCAAGCGAAACCGGGCCCGCGGCACGTGGGCGAATCCCTCGCTCGCGCAGCGAGCGTTAGCCTACGATTGAGCGCGCACCGAACGCAATCCAAGCCACCCCAGCCAGCCGAAAGCTCGCTCAAGCGGGCTTCCCCTACCTAGCACCCTTCACCTCTGATCTTAAGATTCCCTTTCTTCACCAGAAAGTCGAACCCTTCTTCACGTCCATCCTCATCCCGTTTCTTCTCTCGTCTCAGAAACTCCAAAATCTAGATCCTTTTCGATATATCCGTCGGCGCAAAAAACACAAAATGGCCGTCCCCTAACGTGTTTGCGCCACGTGCCTATCGAAGCATGGATTCTCCCCGCCAACCCACCCTATCCGAATTCCGTCGTACTCTCCTTGACGCATTGAGCTCTTCCCTGCAGCAACATGACCAGCCGCGGCTCTATTTGCTCTATGCCCCCGAATTAAATGATCCCTTGTCCTTGGCAGAGGCCGATGCGCTCTTGCCGCTGCTGATCCAGCCAGCCTTCACCGCTGCACAACGATGGGCACTCAACAAGCTGCCCCGTCTGATCCAGCTGGTTGGTCTTGCTGGCGGGCGAGGAACTGGCGAGACCGATAACCCGATCGATGATCCTCTGCTGGAAGCCAGCATCACGCAGTCCTACGCGGAAACCGTGCTCGGCCAACGCGTCAACGTACTGCATGCCAATGATGATCCAGGCCAGGCCGAGCGGGCCGTCTGCGGGTGGATCATCACTCCCGACGAGCCAGCCACGCTGAGCAGGCGAATCAATGCTGCCTCCGTTGGCGTTCGCAAGGATGGTCAACGGCGCTGGATCGCCTGGTATATCCCCGAATGCCTCCAGACGCTCTGGCCCATGCTTGCGCCAGACCAGCGGTTGGCCCTGGCGGGAGAGGCGACCTGGCTGTTTCACGATGATCTGGGCCAACTCCAATCGATAGCTGGCGTCGAGGCAGGCGAGGGTGCATCCATTCGTCCTCAGCCACAAGGGTTTCCCCTGGACGACGTCCAATGGCAACGTCTGGATCATCTTCCGATCGTTCAGCGGCTGCTGGCGCAGTGGCGTGACTTGTGTCTGGATACCGCCATGGCGTTTGGGGAGCACCCCCTGCAACGCTTGCACGCCCAGGTGAGTCGTGCGCGGCAATTTGGGCTTGATGGAGAAAACCTGTCGCTGTGCGTGCTCACTGCGATGCAAATGCCTCCCGAATTCACCGAAAGCGCCGAATTCGGCGCCCTGCTCAGCGATGCAGCGCGCCACGGCGACAGCCTGGCTCAACGTCTCTGGGAGCTGCCGTTACGCTGCTGGTCCCGCCCCCTGCCCACACGCTGGCTTCCATAAGCGCCGGTTCTCCACATCAGGAAACTACATGACGGAATCCGCCATCGCGACCCGCGAAAAGGTCATCGGAAATGCAATCAATGCTACCGCAGGGGCAGCACCGCTCTGCGTGAGTGCCAATTGTCAGACCTGTCGGCGCGCCGACCTGCAATTGCTCATCGTCACACCTTCGGTCGCACCGCTGGAGCATGCCAATACGCTGCAGCGCGCGGGTTATCAATGGCAAGCCGCACTTGATCCGGGGTTTGCCGGGATCAAGCGCGAGGCGACCGTGCCGGTGGCGCGCCTGGCTCGCAGCGGCTACCTGATGCTGTACTTCGTGCAGAGCCAGCGTTGGGATATCTGGCAAGTCATGGGCAACGGCCTGACGCGCAAGATCATGCACCAGGTCAGTGTCAAGCAATATGCGGCGCTGGTCACCGGCTTCCTGACGGCTGCGGCCCCGAAGACCTGTTCACGCGGGGCCGCCAATCTGGAAGCGCCTCTGATCAGCATCAACGGTGCCAAGGATGTACAGAGCGTATGGCTGGCTTTTACGCCCCGGTTGTGGTCGCCTCCAGTACTGCAGCGCTATGCGGATAATCCCATGGTGGATCTGCCGGGGCCAGACGGCAAAGCAGTGAGGAAAGAAAAATTGCGTACGCTACGTGGCCGCGAGATCTATCCAGCAAAGTGGATCAAGCAGGGGGAGTTTCCCCAATCTGGATGCCTGCCGCTCAATGCAGCCAATCTGGAACAACACGTTGCTGACTTCGTGAAGGAGGGTGGCGCCGCCTTCGTCAAAGGGTTCGAGTTCGCGCTCAAGCCGCTGGACAACGAGCGTTTCGGGCAAGCCGCGGCCATGGACAAGGCGGTGCGCGCCACCGAGAAACTCGATCATCCCACGCTGTACGTCAACAAGTCGCTGCTGGTGATGCTGCCCGATGACGTGGGCGTGATCGAGCAGCACAATCATCTGCGCCTGTGTGCGCTGGAATCGCAAAAGGCCTGGGCCGCCGGGGGGCCGCACTCCGACGGTACTGGCTTTGATCCCTTGCGCAGCTGGAAACTGCGCTCGGCCTTGCATGTCGAGATGATCGAGAGCTGGGTCGTTGCCACCCGGCTGGCGGACCAGAAGACACTTCAAGAGGCTGGCGGCTACCGCCACCATCACATCATCAGTGAAGCCGAGATTGAGCAGATCCGCGCCCGTGAGCAGGCCAGTGGCAAAGCCTACTACCCACTTGGGACCAAGATCACGCGCAACGATAGCAAGCCGGGGACCTATCGCGTCACACCGCCGCCGGCGCAGATCGAGCAGAAACTGGAGTCCGTTGCCGAACAAAACGCCCGTTCACGGATCGAGCGTTACCGGGGCAAGTTGCGCATGGAGGAGCTTGAGCAATTCCGCCAGGAGTTTCGGGCGGGCATGGCGCGCTGGGAGACGTATGTCGCCCGGTTGGATGGCGACCATGTGCGCTGGCTGACCAGCGGCTCGCTGGCGGTGACCTTGCGCCATGACTTCGATCAGAACCTGTCCCTCACCGCTGTGTCGAGCGCGTATGGCAGCGTCGTGCAGCAGGTGTTCGAATATCTGGACCGGTTGGGTGCCGTGGAGAAGGCCTGGGGCGGCGGCGCGATTTCAGTGAGCTCGTCCAGGGAATTGGCACGGGCGTATGGCAAAGACCCGGCGGCCCCCGTGACCTGGCTGGAGCAGGCCATGCTCGAACCATGGGATCTGTACGAGGCCATCCTCTCCGACCCCGGGAAGCGCAAGGATGTCAGCGAAAAGATCAATGGATTGGTCAACCAGTTGCCTGAAGCGATCAAGGAGGTATTGCAAGCCCAGCGCAAGCTGCATGAAGCGCATGTCCACAGCTTGTTGCAGGTGCAGGAGCAGGCGGTCCATTTGCAGGCCACCTTGCTGGACCCCAAGCAGGCGACCAGACTGGGCGCACCGGTGGCCAACGTCACTCAGGTTCAGCGCGTCATCACCATCCAGGTTCGCACCGCCGCCATCATGGAGATGATGATGAATCCTGCTACGGAACGGTATGTGACGATCTCCGTAAAGTTGCCCATCGGCGAGGCGCTGGATGCGATGGTGCAGGGCGTGCGTCCGGCTTCGCTGGGGATGACCATGGAAACCAAGGTCGGTACCGATCGCACGACACGCCACCAGAGCCGGGATGCCTTGCGCAAGCTGGCCAAGCACCAGGCGCGCGGCTTGCAGTTGCCGGAGTATTTTCCGGTGGTGGTGACCGAGCGCAAGCTTGCGGAGTTGAAAGCGCATGCCGGGCGTCAGCAGGAGCAGCTTGTCGAAGTCGTGGGGGACGGGCAACTGGGACATTTGTCTGAGCGATTCCAATTGCCGAAATCCACCGCGCTCAAGCTGCTGGGCGAACAGGCCAGCCTGGCCAAGGCCGGCCGACAGGCGCTCTGGTCGCGTCAGGGGAAGATCACGCTGGTGTTGGCCTCTGTGCAGATGGCCGCGCTGACGGCGGCGCTCAACAAGCTCGATCAGGAGGAAGGCGATGCCTATGTGGATACGCTCATGTCCGTGATGGGCAGTACCGCTGGTTTGCTGGAGGGGGCGTTCGGAATTTCTGCGGCGGCGGTGGAAATCAGGAGAGCGGGGAACAAGCTGGTGCTTTCCAGCAGTCTTATGGCGGCCTCTGTTTTGCGTCTGTTGTCTGGGATGGCCGGGGCGGCGGCTTCTGGGTTTGATATGGTTGCGGCGATAGCAAAATACTCTTCTAGGAACGCAAGAGGAGAGCGAGCTGCTGCCAACGCATACAGTGCTAGCGCTGGATTTTTTGGCGTCTCTGCTATTTCGGCATCAGGCGGCATCACTATCGCTTTTGCCAACGCTACTGTGTCGAGATTCGTGATTTCACGAGCCATCGTGGTCGGACTGGGCGGTGCGGCGAGCGCAACGATGGCTGCCGCGACTGCTACAGGAATTGGGATTCTCTTGGGAATCGCAGGTTTTGCCTTTGCTCTATATGCTGAGAGCCTTGAAGACGATTTGAACGAAATTTTCTTGAAACGCTGTTACTGGGGCAAAAGCGAGCGTACTGAAACACGCTTCGCAGCGACTGAAGAGCCGCTCGATAAGAGAAATCTCGAGGAGATGCTGACGTGGAGCGAGCGCGGATTGGCGGCTGAAGTGAAGGGTTTTCAATCGCTGTCAGTCGGTGTCAAGGCGTCTCTGACCTGGTCGAAAAATTACTTCAGCGATAACGTCCTCCAGGCCCGCATTGAGGTTGTCCATGAAGGACAGGCACCACGGGTCGCCTATACCTTGCAATTGCTGCCGGAAAATCTTGGCCGAACGGCGGAAGAGTCGGCGTTGATGGTGCTGGATGCAGATAGCCGACGCTATGTCTTCGATATCAAGATGCCGTTGGATGCTAAAACCTGGAACGCAGCGCGGTCCGCACATTTGACTTACCGCCTTTATGAGCAAGTTCCGCGAGCGCCGTTTGCCCAAGATGCCTTTGAACTCAAACGCGTTTAACTATCGGGATTCTCATCATGAAGAAAAATCATCGCCGCGAACGACAATCACGCACAAGGCCCACCGTCGAGGATATCGACGTATCGCTCGATATATTGCCGCATGAAAGCGAATTCGTCCTGTATCACTGGACCGGCGAGCCTGCCAGCGACGTGTTTTTTGGATTGAATTCAAATCCGGCATTCAAGGGATTGGGTGATGAAGCCATCTTGCTTCCACCGCATAGCCTGAGCGTTAGCCGTACACCGCATTCCGGTAACTTCATCATGGAAGTCCATCCACATGGATTGGCTTACGCGGATGGAGCCGCGTCTATTACGGGGTTGATGATGTTTAGCGCTCTATTCTCGTCGGTAGGTTTTGTTTTTCTTTTCTCCGTGACTTTCACCGGTCTCGTCAACGGAAGGATAGATATATTTTGGGATTTTATAAGACTCTTTTTGCTGTGCATCTTGGGCCTGATGATATGGTGCGCCGTGCGGCTTGAGACATCCGGCTACCGCTACGCCCCAATCCTCTTCGACCGCGCAGCCGGAAAGGTCCATGTCTTCACCGACAGGACCTCGCTCTTCAGCCTCCTGCCGTTATGGGGCGGAGGCAAATACGACATCCAGTCCTATGACTGGTCCTGCACGAGAGTCCAAGTCTGTCGCTCGCGCATCGTCACGAAAAACCACACGCAAGTCCTCGCTTCACTGCACTGCGTAGTCATCAAGGGCCCGAAAGATGACACGGTGATCGCGCAATTCCCCTTGGGCGGCACGGTGTCTTCGCTGGCGGTGCAATTGCTGCTGAATCAATGGGAACACATCCGCCGCTTCATGCAGCATGAGGGGCCGCTGCTCAACGAGGGCGAGCAGGTCTACGTTCCCCACGGGAGCTCCCTGTTGCGCGCATTGTGCTGGTGCCAGCCGCTGATTGGTCCGGGGCGATATCCGTTCACTTTCCTCATGCTGCTTGCGCAGTTGTTCGCGCTTTGCTTCTTGTGGTTCACAATTCCTTATGGCTTGCTGGGCTGGGTCTGCTATCACCTCAAGAGCAAGCCGAAATGGCCAGCAGAAATCCTGTCCAGCGTAGGTCGTCGGTAGCGTAACGATCCCCCGAACGCTCCCCGACAGCGTCATTTTCTTCAGACCACCCAGTCTGTGTTTGTCTTCCCCGTAACACTTGCCGCAGGGATTTTGCGCTATCCTCCACCGCACCTCTGTCTTCAATCTCGTTGCAGGACCCCACTGATCGCAGGAGCGTAAATGACCGCAGCCGCCCATCTCGACATCGACCCTCGTGGCCTGGCCACGCTGACCCTCAACCGCCCTGATGTCCACAATGCCTTCGACGATCAACTGATCGCCCACCTGATCGACCTCATCAACGAGGCGCGTGACGACAAGCGTACTCGCGTCCTGCTGCTGGCCTCCACCGGCAAGTCCTTCTCCGCCGGTGCCGACCTGGCCTGGATGCGCCGCATGGCCGACGCCTCGCGCGAGGACAATCTGCGCGATGCCCGCAAGCTGGCACTGCTGATGGAAACCCTCAACAGCTTCCCGGCACCGACGGTGGCGAAGGTCCAGGGTGCGGTCATGGGCGGCGGTGTCGGCCTGGTCTCGTGCTGCGACATCGTGGTGGCTTCCGAGGCGGCCTTCTTTGCGCTTTCCGAAGTCAAGCTGGGCCTTGCTCCAGCGGCCATCAGCCCGTACGTGATCGCCAAGATGGGCGTATCGCAGGCGCGCCGCTTCTTCGTCTCGGGCGAGCGTTTCTCGGCCATTCGCGCTGCCGCCATTGGCCTGGTGCATGAAGTGGTGCTGGCCCAGGAACTGGATGCCAAGGTGCTGCAAGTGATCGATGCCTTGCTGGCCAACGGTCCACAGGCCATGCGCGCCGCCAAGCAACTGGTACAGGTCGCCAATCCGCTGCAGGTCACGCCTGAACTGGCGGAATATACGGCCGGCGTCATCGCCGACCTGCGCGCCTCCCCGGAAGGGCGGGAAGGCCTGCGCGCCTTCCTCGAAAAAGACGCCCCCGCCTGGACACGCGCTTCCTCTTCAGCAGGACAAGCATGAAATCCATGCACGTAGCCATCGCCGGCGCCGGTCCGGCCGGATTGGCCATGGCGCTCTACCTCAAGCGCGCCGGCCATCGCGTCACCTTGCTGGAACGCTTCGTCACGGCCGCGCCAGTCGGTTCCGGCCTGATCCTGCAGCCCACCGGACTGACAGTACTGGAAGACCTGGGTCTGTTCTCGCGCATCGCCGCGCTGGGCCAGCGCATCGACCGCCTCTACGGAGCTGATGCCCGCAGCGGCAAGACGGTGCTGGATGTGCGGTATGACGCGGTGCGCGGAGGACGCTATGGCATTGCGGTCCATCGTGCGGCCCTGTTCGGCGTCCTGCAGGAAGCGGCGCAACGGGAAGGGATCGAAGCCGAAACCGGCCATGAGATCAACGGCCTGGAACAGGGCAGCGCAGGTGCCAACCTGAGCACTGCGGATGGCCGCCGCATCGGTCCCTTTGATCTCGTCATTGATGCCAGTGGCGCCCGTTCGCTGCTGCGTCGCCACGCGCTCAACAGCTGCGAACCTAAGCGCCTGCCCTATGGGGCCTTCTGGGTTTCCTTGCGCGCCCAGCCCGGCCTGTCGTTCGGTGTGAATTCGCTGGTACAGCGCTATCGCCGCGCCAGCACCATGATCGGGGTGCTGCCCATCGGCCGCCCGAGGCAGCAGGATGATCCCATGGTGGCCTTCTTCTGGAGTACCAAGCCGGACCAGGTGGAGCAGCTCAAGCAACGAGGGCTGCAAGCATGGAAGGAGGGAATTCATGCGCTGTGGCCGGAATGTGAACCCTATCTGGCCCAGATCGATGGCTTCGAACAGATGACGCTGGCGCGCTACGGCCATCACACCCTGCCTTCGCCCTATGGCCAGCGGCTGGCCATCATCGGCGATGCCGCCCACTCCACCAGCCCGCAGCTGGGGCAGGGGGCCAACATGGCCTTGCTCGATGCACGGGCGCTGATTCATGCCCTGCAGCAGTCCGATACGCTGCAACAAGCGCTGCCGCGCTATGCCGCCTCGCGACGCCGCCACGTGCGGACCTTCCAGGCGATGTCGGCGATGTTCACGCCGTTCTACCAGTCCGATTCGGTGTGGTTGCCTTGGGTGCGCGACCAATTGGCGGCGCGCTTGTCGATAGTGCCGCCCGCACCGCAAATGTTGGCGCGGATGGTGGCCGGCACGTTGGTCGATCCCTTCACGTCGATTGGCTTGCAGGAGCGCGACTGGAACATGGCACCCCAGCCCTCGGCCCTGGGCTGATCGGGTTCAACCCGAGAAGACGTTTTCCTTCACTTGCGCTCTTCGCGGCAGAACAGGCGGCCGCGGCGCTGGCAGCGTTCGCGCTCCTCGGGCGTCATCGCTTCCCAGCGCGCCTGCATGAAGCGGCGCTTCTCATGCCAACCGCCATGCCGCCCGCGGAAACCGCCGAACAGCACCCGGCACAGCACCAGCAATCCCAGCGCCCGCCAGAAGCCGATCTCGGCTACGCCCGGGAAGATCGGCGGCATCACCCAGTTCCACAGCAGCATCACCACCACGCCCAGCAGGGGCAAGCACAGCAGGCACAGCAGCAGTTTCACGCCCCAGCGGCGCGGATCACGCCCGCCACGGAAGCCACGATCGCGGCGCGCCGGGGTGGGCGGATTTTGAGGCATGTCGTTCTGATCCATTACATCTCCAATTCGTCATAAACCGCCTGCAAGCGCTCGCGCAGATGCAGGACTGCATAGCGCTTGCGCGCCAGCAGGGTATTGAGGCTGGTGCCACTGGCAGCAGCCATTTCCTTGAAACTGAGGCCATCGAGTTCGTGGGCGATGAAGACCTCGCGCTGCGCTGGCGGCAATTCGTCCAGTGCCGCCTGCAGGGCCTCGATCAGCGCCGCACGCGCATAGGCCGCTTCCGGACCGCCATCGCTGGCCGGCAGCACCAGGTCCAGCCGCCAGCTGTCTTCGCCACCCTCAACTTGCTCGATGTCGTGCGCCTCGGGCAAGGGCTCTTCCTTCTTCTTGCGGAAGCGGTCGATGATGCGGTTGCGCGCCACCCGGAACAGCCAGGCGCTGACCTGCTCGATCGGCTCCGGCAGGCGGTAGGCCTGGACGAACTCGTAGAACACTTCCTGCAGGATGTCTTCGGCCTCGCCGGCGTCCGCCACCCGGCGGCGGATGAAGCCGCCCAGCCGGCTGCGTTCGCGCATGACGGTGGCGGTGATCTCGCGGTCCTGGTCGCTCATCGGGGAGAGGGTGGAAATGGGCTGCATGCCCTGAAGACGGTTGTTCTCAGGGCATATTGTGGCTCGGCAGGAAAAAATGGGGGGAAACTGCGAAGGGGAAATGAAGAAACAAGCAAAACCAGCGCGTTTGCGCGGGGAGCCATGGCCCTGCAAGCCGCTCCCCGCCTGAGGGTCCAGCCCTTACAGTTCGATGCGCGTGCCCAGCACCTGCAGGAACTGCGCCAGCCACGCCGGATGTGCCGGCCAGGCCGGGGCCGTGACCAGTTTGCCGTCGGTGATGGCGGCATCCACGGCGATATCGGCGAATTGCCCGCCGGCCAGCTTTACTTCCGGCGCGCAAGCCGGATAGGCCGAGACCTTCTTGCCTTCCAGCACGCCCGCCGCAGCCAGCACCTGCGGACCGTGGCAAACGGCGGCGATGGGCTTGTCAGCCTTGGCGAAGGCTTGCACCAGCTCGATCACCTTGGGGTTCAGGCGCAGGTATTCCGGGGCGCGGCCACCGGCCACTACCAGCGCGTCATAGCCTGCCGCGCTGACATCGTCGAAGCTGGCGTTGAGGGCGAACTGGTGGCCGGGCTTCTCGGTATAGGTCTGGTCGCCTTCGAAGTCGTGGATGGCGGTTTTGATCTTGTCGCCGGCTTTCTTGCCGGGGCAGACCGCGTGCACAGTGTGGCCGACCATCTGCAGGGCCTGGAAGGGCACCATGGTTTCATAATCCTCGGCGAAATCACCGGTCAAGAGCAGGATTTTCTTTGCAGCCATCGTCATCTCCTTGGGATAAGGCCGCCGGCGCGGGGAGGGACCGGGCGGCCGGGTTGAAACACATCTTGTTGCGGGCTCGCTTGGGCAGGATTCACTCCAGCCAGCGCATCCGGCGCGACTGTCCCATCAGGAAGTCGCGGTTGAGCTCCACGCAGTCGCGCAGGTAGCTCCACAGGGCTGATACCCGCGCCACATGGCGCTGCTCGCTGGAAGCCACCAGCCAGAAGGTGCGGGTGATGGCGATCTGTTCGGGCAGTACCGGCACCAGCTCGTCGGACTGCTGCGCCAGGAAGCAGGGCAGGATCGCCAGCGCGCGGCCTGCGCAGGCCGCCGTGTATTGCGCTACCACGCTGGTGCTGCGGAAGGCCCGGAAAGCGTCCGGTGCCACCGTATCCTTGTAGCGCAATTCTTCACTGAAGACCAGGTCATCGATGTAGCCGATGAAGTTATGTTGCGCCAGGTCATCCATGGTGTGAATCGGCGCGTGCCTGTCCAGGTACTCACGTGAAGCATAAAGCTTCAGGACATAGTCGGACAGTTTTGTGACCACGTAATTACCCGACAGCGGCCGTTCGATCGACACGCTGATGTCGGCCTCATGCTTGGACAGATTCACGAAACGCGGCATCGGCAGCATGTCCACCGTGATGTGGGGATTGCGGGCACAGAAATGCGCGATGTGCGGTGCCAGCACGAAGGTGCCGAAGCCTTCGGTCGCGCCCAGCCGCACCTGGCCGGAGAGCTTGCTGTTGTGTCCGCCCAGTTCTTCAGTGGCGGCATAGAGGGTGCTTTCGACCTGCTCCGCATATTCCACCAGCCGGTAGCCGTCGGCGGTGAGCTTGTAGCCGTGGTTGTTGCGGTCGAACAGCTGGCTGCCGACCTGCTCCTCGAAGCGCTTCATGCGGCGCGAGACGGTGGAGTGGTCGATGCCCAGCTTCTTGGCGGCATCCACCAGGCCCTGGCTGCGGGTGAGTTCGAGAAAGATCCTGAGGTTGTCCCAGTCCAGCATGTGGTCTCCATGGTTGCATCGCCGCCGATGTGCATCAATGCAAAAGCGTTTTGTCTTTGTGGTTATTGTATCGATAAATACGCACATGCAGAATAGCGGGGCCGTGATGCCGCCCGGGAAGACAGAGGCGACAGACGGCAGGAGACAACGGCAAGACCCGGCGTCCATGAACGCGGGCAGGTCCGACAACAATCACAAGATCAAGGAGACAAGATGTCCAAGAACGCTTTCAGCCGTTCCCTCACGGCTGCGGCCGTGGCCTGTGCGGTGTCGCTGGCCACCACTGCGATGACCGCCATTCCCGCCCTTGCCCAGGATGCCAACACCGTCAAGATCGGCGTGCTCACCGACATGTCCGGCCCCTACTCGGCCATGGGCGGCCAGGGTTCGGTGGTGGCCGCGAAAATGGCGGTGGAAGACTGCCTCAAGAATGAGTGCAAGGGCATGAAGATCGAGATCCTCTCGGCCGACAACCAGAACAAGCCCGACGTCGGCGTGACGCGCGCCCGCGAATGGCTGGACCGCGACAAGGTCGAGGCCATCGCCGATCTCACCAATTCCTCGGTGGCGCTGGCGGTGCAGAAGCTGATCAAGGAAAAGGGCGGCATCGCCATGTACAGCGGCCCGGCCACCGGTGCGCTGACGACGGCCGAATGCGCCACCAACGGTTTCCACTGGATGTTCGACACCTACTCGCAAGCGGCCGGTGCGGCAGCGGCGCTGACCAAGCTGGGCAACAAGTCCTGGTACTTCGTGACGGTGGACTACGCCTTCGGCCATTCGCTGGAGAAGGATGCCTCCGATGTGGTCAAGGCCAATGGCGGTACGGTGGTGGGTTCGGTGCGCCATCCGCTCAATGCCTCGGACTTCTCCTCCTTCCTGCTGCAGGCGCAGGCCTCCAAGGCCCAGGTGATCGGGCTGGCCAACGGCGGCACCGATGTGGTCAACGCCATCAAGCAGGCCCGTTCCTTTGCCGTCGGCGGCAAGGACCAGCGCCTGGTGGCGCTGCTGGTGTTCCTGTCGGATGTGCATGCGCTCGGGCTGGAGGCCGCGCAAGGCCTGGTTTACACCGATGGCTTCTACTGGGATTACGACGAGCAGACCCGCGCCTTCTCCAAGCGCTTCGAAGCGCAGTTCAAGAACATCAAGCCGACCATGGTGCAGGCCGGTGTCTATTCCAGCGTCTACCAGTTCCTGAAGGCGCGCGCGGCCGCCAAGACCTCGGACTGGAAAGTGGTGGCGCAGAAGATGCGAGAAATTCCGATCTCCGACGCCGTCATGCGCAATGCCTCCATCCGTCCGGATGGCCGCGTGATCCACGACATGTACCTGTACCAGGTCAAGAGCCCGGCCGAGTCCAAGGCCCCGTGGGATTACCTGAAGCTGCTGTCGGTGATCCCGGCCCAGCAGGCCTTCCGTCCGATGGACGCGGCCTGCCCGCTGGTCAAGCAGTAATGCCTGTGGCCGGGAGTTGCTCCCGGCCTTGCTCTCCCCATCCTGTTCACCTCTTCACAATGGAAATTGCAATGAGCCAAGCCAACATCCCCAACGTTCCTCTGTACCTCAACGGTGAAAAGGTGCAGTCCACTTCCAAGGAGTGGCGCGACGTACTGAACCCGGCCACCCAGGAAGTGGTGGCCCGCGTGCCTTTCGCTACCAAGGAAGAAGTCGACCGGGCCGTGGCCAACGCCAAGGAAACCTTCAAGACCTGGCGCAATACTTCACTGGCGCAGCGCATGCGCATCATGCTGAAGTTCCAGCAACTGCTGCGCGAGAACATCGCCCCGCTGGCCGAACTGATCACTCGCGAACACGGCAAGACCCTGCCGGACGCCGAAGGCGAAGTCATGCGCGGCCTGGAAGTGGTGGAACATGCCTGCTCCATCACCTCGCTGCAACTGGGCGAACTGGCCGAGAACGTGGCCGGCGGCGTGGACGTCTACACGCTCTACCAGCCGCTCGGCGTGGGGGCCGGCATTACCGCCTTCAACTTCCCGGTGATGCTGCCTTGCTTCATGTTCCCCATCGCCGTGGCCTGCGGCAATACCTTCGTGTTGAAGCCCTCCGAGCAGGACCCGACTTCCTCGCTGTTCCTGGTCGAGCTGGCCAACCAGGCCGGCCTGCCGCCGGGCGTGTTGAACGTGGTGCATGGCGGTCCGGACGTGGCCAACATGATCTGCGACCATCCCGACATCAAGGCGGTGTCCTTCATCGGTTCCACCCATGTCGGCACCCAGATCTATCGCCGCGCCAGCGAAGCCGGCAAGCGCGCCCAGTGCATGATGGGCGCCAAGAACCACTGCATCGTCTTGCCCGATGCCCCCAAGGACCAGGCCATCAACAACCTGCTGGGTGCGGCCTTCGGTGCGGCCGGCCAGCGCTGCATGGCCAATTCGGTGGTGGTGCTGGTGGGCCAGACACGCGAATGGATTCCCGAGATCGTCGAACGCTCCAAGGCCATGAAGGTCGGACCCGGCACCGACCGCAAGGCCGATGTCGGCCCGCTGGTCTCCAAGGCGGCCAAGGAACGTGTCGAACGCCTCATCGCCAGCGGCGTGGAGCAGGGCGCCAAGCTGCTGCTCGATGGCCGCAATTGCAAGGTGGCCGGCAGCGAGAACGGCAACTTCGTGGGACCGACCGTCTTCACCGGCGTCAAGCCCGAGATGGACATCTACGCCCAGGAAATCTTTGGCCCGGCCATGTGCATCGTCGAACTGGAAACCCTCGATGAAGCCATTGCCTTCATCAACGCCAACCCGAACGGCAACGGGACTTCCATCTTCACCAGCTCGGGCTATGCGGCGCGCAAGTTCCAGAACGAGATCGACGTCGGCCAGGTCGGCATCAACGTGCCCATCCCCGTGCCGGTGGCCTACTTCAGCTTCACCGGTTCGCGCGCGTCCAAGCTGGGCGACCTCGGCCCCAACGGCAAGCAGGCCGTGACCTTCTGGACCCAGACCAAGACCGTCACCGCACGCTGGTACGCGCCCGATGAAGAAGCAGGCCAGGTCAACACCACCATCACCCTGAAGTAAGGAGAGCAGCATGAGCGCCAATATCGTCTTCATCGGCCTGGGCAATATGGGTTTGCCGATGGCGCAGAATCTGGTCAAGGCCGGTTTTTCGGTCAGCGGACACGACCTCGTCAAGACCAGCGTGGACAAGCTGGTGGAGGTCGGCGGCAAGACCGAAGCCGATTCCATGGCGGCCGTGGCCAAGGCCGACGTGGTCATCACCATGCTGCCGGCCAGCCGTCACGTGGAATCGCTCTACCTGGGCGATGCCGGGGTGCTGGCCTCGGCCAAGCCGGGCGCGCTCTTGATCGACTGTTCCACCATCGCTCCGGAAGCGGCGCGCAAGGTGGCGGCAGCGGCCAAGGCGCGCGGCTTCGAGATGCTGGATGCGCCGGTCTCCGGGGGCACCAACGGGGCGACGGCGGGCACCTTGACCTTCATGGTGGGCGGCAGCAAGGAGGCCTTCGAGGCCGCCCAGCCTTATCTGCAGAAGATGGGCAAGGCCATCTACCATGCCGGTGAAAGCGGCAGCGGCCAGACCGTCAAGGTGTGCAACAACATGCTGCTGGGCATCCTCATGATCGGGACGTCGGAAGCGATCCGCTTGGGCATGGCCAATGGCATGGATCCCAAGGTGCTGTCGGAAATCATGTCCAAGAGCTCGGGCCGCAACTGGACGCTGGAGGTCTACAACCCTTGCCCCGGCGTGATGGACACGGCGCCGGCCTCCAAGGGCTATGCGGGCGGATTCGGCGTGGACCTGATGCTCAAGGACCTGGGGCTGGCCGTGGAGAATGCGCTGGCCACCAACTGCGCCATTCCGCTGGGATCAACGGCACGCAATCTGTACGACATCCACAGCATGAACGGGGCAGGCAAGCTGGACTTCTCCAGCATCTTCAACATGCTGGGCAAGGCGCAGTAAATCCGTATCACCCAGGCAGCAAAAAGGGACAGCCTCTTGCGGGGCTGTCCCTTCGTTTTTCTGCGTGCTGATGTGCAGCTTATTTCTTCACTTCATCCTCGATGTGGGCCCGGATGATATCGGCGAAGTTGGCATCGGCCGTAAAGCCCAGCGCCTTGGCGCGCTTGGCTTCGAAGGCACCGGGCCAGGAATTGACGATGCGTTTGATGGCTTCGTCTTCCTTCCATTCGATCAGCTGCACCACTTCCTTGCCGGCGACCTGTTCCAGGGCTTCGACCATGTCCTTGACGGTCACGCACAGGCCGTCGATGGAGAGGAAGCGGGCCAGGCCCAGGTCAGCGCCATTGATTTCATGGCCGTGGATCAGGTTGGCGATGGCCTGGCGCGGCGACATCAGCCACATGCGGGTATCGGGCGTGACCGGGCAGACCGAGGGCTGGCCATTGAGCGGCTCGCGGATGATGCCCGAGGCGAAGCTGGAGGCCGCCTTGTTGGGCGCGCCCGGACGCACCGAAATGGTCGGCATGCGCAGCGCACGGCCGTCAATGAAGCCCTTGCGCGAATAATCCTGCACCAGCAGTTCACCCATGACCTTTTGCGCACCGTAGGAGCTTTGCGGCATCAGCAGGGTGTTGTCGGGGACCACGGCCGGCAGTTCGCCGCCGAACACCGCCACCGAACTGGTGAAAACCACGCGCGGCTTGGTGCCCAGGGCACGGGCGCGTTCCAGGATGACGCGGGTGGCGTCGAAGTTGATCTTCATGCCCAGGTCGAAATCGGCCTCGGCGTGGCCGCTGACGATGGCGGCCAGGTGGAAGATGGACTGCGTCTCGGGCGTGATGACGCGCTCGATCACGGCGGCGTCGGCGATGTCGCCGGTGACAGCTTCGATGCGCGGATCAGTGAAACCCTGGGCCGGAACCACGTCCAGCAGGGTGATGCGCTTGATCTCTTGCGGCTGGCCGTCGCGGCCGGTCAGAGTGCCGCGCTGCAGCAGCTGGCGCGCCAGTCGGCTGCCCAGGAAGCCGGCGCCGCCGGTAATGACGATATGCATGTGTTCTCCTCGTGATCTGTCGTCGGAATAGGGGGATATGAACGCTTGAGCGAAACCCGCGCAGCGCATTATAACGGAAGTTGTAATACAACTTTGAGAATATGAAGCGGAAGTCACAAAAGCCGATGCCTGCGCGGTATCATGCGCGCCATGAAGAATTCCTCCTCCTCCTCCAGGCCGCAGGCTTCGGCGCTCGCCTCCATGGCCGCTGCCGCGCGCGGCAAGACCACGCTGGCCGACCATGTCACCAGCGTGCTGGCACAGCAGATCCGCAGCGGGGAATTCGCCCCGGATGCACGCTTGCCTTCGGAGATGGAGTTGACCGAACGATTTTCGGTGAGCCGCACGGTGATCCGCGAAGCCATTTCACGCTTGAAGTCCGAGGGGTTGGTCGGCTCGCGCCGGGGCAGTGGCACGGTGGTCCTGCCGGTGACACAAGCCACGCCCTTCCGGCTGGACCTGAATATGGATGATGGCCGCGACTCCATCCAGGCGGTGCTGCGGGTGATCGAGCTGCGGCGCGGGGTGGAAGGGGAGATGGCCGCCCTGGCGGCGCAGCGCCGCACGCGCGCGCAGAACCTGGCGATCCAGCAGGCCTTGCAGGCCATCGATGCAGCGGCTGCGGCGGGGCGCGATGGCGTGCAGGAGGATTTCGCCTTCCATGCTGCCATCTCCAATGCCTCGCACAACCCGCTTTATACCTCGCTGGTACAGTTCCTGAGCCAGTTCCTGCACGCCGCCATCCGTGTGTCGCGCATGAACGAAGCGCGCAGCAACGAGTTCGTGCAGCAGGTGCGCGCCGAACATGCGGCGCTGGCACAAGCGATCAATGATGGCAATGCCGAGGCCGCGCGGGCAGCGGCCTTGCGCCATATGGAGCAGTCGGCCCTGCGCCTGCAGGCGGCTGACAAGGCCTTCTGGGCCAGCGCGGAAGGACAGGCGGCGGCGCGGGACCTGGCGCGGGTGAGGGAAGGGGGATGAGCTTCAGGCTTCATCTCTTGCCCGTAAAACAGGCATAAAAAAACGCTGCACCAGGCAGCGTTTTTTTTATTGGCATCGGCTAACGATCAGCCGCGCACGACCTTCTTGTACTCGTTGGTGCGGGTGTCGATTTCGATGTCGTCATCCTGGCTCACGAACAGCGGCACCATCACGGTGATCTGGTTGGCTTCGATGGCGTTTTCGATCTTGGCTTCCTTCAGGACGTTGCCCGAAGTGTTGCCCTTGACCGCCGGTTCCGAGTAGGCAACCTTGCGCACGATGGTGGTCGGCATTTCGACCGAGATGGCCTTGCCGTCGTAGAAGACAGCTTCGCACTGCATGCCGTCCTTCAGGTAGCCGATGGCGTCGCCCATGTTCTCGCCTTCGATTTCGTACTGGTTGTACTCTTCGTCCATGAAGACGAACAGCGGGTCAGCGAAGTACGAATAGGTCACAGGCTTCTTGTCCAGCACCACGACGTCGAACTTGTCGTCGCCACGGAAGACGCTTTCCTGCGGGCTGTTGGTCAGCAGGTTCTTCATCTTCCACTTGTAGGTGAAGCCGGTACGGGAAGAACCGTTGACGTCCGAGCGCAGGACGATCATGGGCTTGCTGTCGACCATAATGATGTTGCCGACGCGGATTTCTTTTGCAAATTTCATAGCGATGTGTCGTGAAAAGTAGGTTTTTTCAAACTGTCGGTAGCCCACTGGTAAAACTTCTAAAACTTCACCGCAAGCCCACGTACGATTGAATTCCAAACTGCGTTAAAACGGTAGCCCGCTATTTTAACCCATTTTCCGTGCTCTTCCACTCTTTGAGGGCGAGCCGGCGGGCGAAGCCGAGCAAATTGTCCATCCAGTCGCCATTTGCCAACAGCTTTCGTACCCATTGTTCAGCCTGGCCCGACAATGCCGGCAGTTCGGCCTGCAGGGTCTGCCACGCTGCCTGCCAGTCGAGGTCGCCCGGATAAGCGCCATTCCAGGCCCGGTTGAGGTCGGTCACGGCGGGCGTGGCCGGGTCATAAATCTTCAGGAAGGCGTTGAGCTTGGTGTGGTGCAGGTTCTTGTCCTGGTGATAGATGTTCCAGACGAAGGGGCGGCCGGCCCATTGGGCGCGTGCGAAGGAATCTTCACCTCGCACGAAATTGAGGTCGCAGCTCCACAGCAGGCGGTCGTAATCGGTCTGCGCCACGAAGGGCAGCACGCGTACCGTCAAAGCATCCTGCGTGGCCACCGTTCCGGCGTGCGCCGGTGCGCCGAGGAAGGCCTCGACTGCAGCGCGTCCCACGCCTTCCGGCACCAGGCAGGTAACCGGGGCGGGCGAGGCTTGCCAAGCCGCAAACAATTCGGCAATCGGGGCATAGTCGTAGCAGAACAGCGAGACCTTGCAGGCCTGCACTTCGGCAGCAGTCACGCCCAGCCCGGCCAAGAAGGCCGGGCCTTCATGGTTGGCCAGGAAGGCCTGCCGCCGGGCTTGCAGGTCGGCTTCGAAACTGAGCCCGCCGGTTCGTTCATTGAAGCCAGGGAAGAAAAAATACTTGGTCAGCTTCAGCGAGCGATGCGGGGAGGGCAGGGTGTGGCAGCCTTCGACCCAGGGTTCGGCGGACAAGCCTTCCAGGTTGAACCAGACGGGCTTGGGCGAGCGCTGCGCCATGGCTTCCACATAGCCGGGCGGGATCTCGCAGCCGAAGAATTCAATGACGATATCGGCCACATCGTCCGCCGTGAACTGACCGTCCTGGCCACGCCAGTGCTGCACCGTCACGCCGCTGATCTCTTGCGTCCCGGCCAGCGTGTCCACCGTCGGCCAGATGCGCCGGAAGCTCACCAGGTCATCCACCCACAGCCGCACCGCGAGCCCGTGTTCATGCGCCAGCTGCCGCGCCAGCCGCCAGCAGATGCCGATATCGCCATAGTTGTCGACGACCTTGCAGAACAGGTCCAGGGAGCGCAGGAGATTGGGGTGGGAATTCATCGATATGCAGGAAAATGCGGATGCAGGCCGCATGATACCGGCTTGGCGCAGGGACCGACGAAGCGAAATGAACAACACAGACAAATTTTTTCAAATTAAATAGCTTGCAATTCAATTTTGAGCGGTTTAATATGCAGCACATGGACAAGACGCACACCACGAATCTCCCGGACGCACTGATCGACGAAGCCCTGCTTCTCGACAACCAGTTGTGTTTTGCGATGTATTCGGCGTCGCTGGCCATGACCAAGGCCTACAAGAAGATCCTGGCCCCGCTGGAGATCACCTATCCGCAATACCTGGTGATGCTGGTGCTGTGGGAAAAGGATGGCGTCACGGTCTCGGAACTGGGCACGCGCCTGTTCCTGGATTCTGGTACGCTGACACCGCTGCTCAAGCGCATGGAAAGCATGGGTTTGCTTCACCGCAACCGGGATGCGGGCGATGAGCGCCGGGTGGTCGTGAGCCTGAGCGATGGCGGCCGCGCGTTGCGTGAGAAGGCCAAGGCCGTACCGCAGCAGATGAGTTGCATGCTGCCGGCGCTGGACCAGATCAAGGCGCTGGTGGTGGAGCTGAAGCAGGTCCGCAAGGGCCTGATTGATGCCGAAGATGAATGAAAATGTAACAAGCTTTGAGTTTTATATTGTGCGCAATAATATAGGTAATTATTTATATCGTTGATGCAGCTGAACTGAACATCGCAACCTCAGCAACACCAGAAACATCAGCAAGACCGCAAGTGAAACAGCAAGAGATTGGCAAGCCAGTGATGACCAAAAGTGAATCTTTAGGCATCACATCCCTCGAACGAAACCCGTCAAGGGTGACGACAACCTGAACTTTGAAAGGAAATACCATGCCTTCGAACAAGATTGAAAAAGCCCTGTACACCGCCACCGCTACCGCCACTGGCGGCCGTGAAGGTTCGGCCAAGTCCTCCGACGGCGTGCTGGACGTCAAGCTGTCGACCCCCAAGGAACTGGGCGGCGCCGGTGGTAACGGCACCAACCCGGAACAGCTGTTCGCGGCCGGTTACTCGGCTTGCTTCCTGGGCGCGCTGAAGTTCGTCGCCGGCCAGGCCAAGGTGGCCCTGCCTGCGGATGCCAGCATCACCGGCAAGGTCGGCATCGGCCAGATCCCGGGCGGTTTCGGCATCGAAGCCGAGCTGAACATCTCGCTGCCGGGCATCGACCAGGCCGTGGCGCAAGATCTGGTGAACAAGGCCCACCAGGTGTGCCCGTACTCCAACGCCACCCGTGACAACATCAACGTCACCCTGAACCTGGTGTAATGCCTGCAGGCCGGGCGGGAGCCGCTGTGCTTCCTGCCTGCGCCGTCAGCATGAAGGAAAACGCCGCTGCGACCGGATGGACGCAGCGGCGTTTTCTTTCATTGAACGCGGATCAGAGTGCCGGACGTTCCTCCCGCAGTACCCCCAGCAGCAAACTGCGAGCGATGCAGCGATGGAAGGGCATGATCGCTGCCAGGTAGGCCTTGCCCAGCAGGCGTTTGGTTCGGACCACGGTGGTCACGGTGAGCCACTGGTCTTCATCTGCCGCCTGGCCGGTCGCGGCCGGCGACTTTTCGACGCACAGCCGGAAATCCAGGTGGCGGTCGTCCAGTCCCATCACGACCCTGGCCGGTTCCGCCAGCAGCAGGGGAAACCCGGCCGGCCCGCCGCCGTGGTCGCCGGCCTGCTTGAGGCCCAGCGGTGCCATCAGGCGATCGCGCAAACGGATCAATGCGCTGACCCAGGCAGGCTGGGTCGCCATCATGCGGGCTGCGATCTCGGTCGAATTCAATTTCGCCAGTTGCGGCGTGAGGCGGATGCGGTAACTGTCGGCGAAGCCGGCACCCGGCAGCAAGGCCCAATGGCGCGGCGCGGGCGCGACTTCTTCGGTGTGCGAGGCAGGGGAGGCAGGCATGATGGTCTCCAGGCAAGTTGAAAAAAAGGCCGGCAGCGACGCTGCCGGCCTTGCTCCTGCGATCACTCGATCATGTGATCACGTGAGGATGCGATCCCCCGAGCCTACCTGCCGTTGCGCCGCTGCTTTTCCGCCGCACGGGCGCTGGCGAAGCGCTCGTGGGTTTCCTCGGCCTTGCGGCGGCCGAAGGCGTAGTTGGCTTCCAGCCACATGACGTTGATGATGCCGAAGGCCAGGGCCAGGCCGATACCGAGTATCCAGGCGAAATACCACATGATGTTCTCCTCGTTGCAGTTTGCGATTGCGCGTAATCAATACGCCGTGTGTTCGTTCTCGTGGATGTCGCGGGCGGTAACCTTGCCCTTGACCACGCGATAGACCCAGCCGGTATAGACGATGATGAGCGGCAGGAAGATCAGCACCATCCAGAACATCAGGCCCAGGGTCTTGTGGCTGGAGACCGAATCCCACAGGGTCAGGCTGCTCTTGGCGTCCAGCGAAGAGGGCATGACGAAGGGGAACAGCGACATGCCGGCGGTGAGGATGATGCCGGTCACCGACAGCCCGCTGGCGATGAAGGCCAGGCGCGCACTGCGCACCAGCGCCAGCAAGGCCGCCAGTACCGCACCGGCCACGCCCAGCGCCGGGAACAGCTTGGTCACGGGCCACTTGGCGTAGTTGTCGAACCAGGCACCGGCGACCACTTCCACCGTCTTGGCCAGGGGAGTGAAGGCGCTGTTGGCGTCCGGCATGGAGGTGATGCGATAACCAGGCATCTGGGCCACCCAGAAGCCGCCGGCCACGAACAGCAGCACCGTCGCCAGCGCCGCACCGATGACGGTCTTGCGCGAACGCTCGCCCACGGCGGCCTCGGTCTTGACGAAGGCGAAGGCCGCGCCGTGCATCAGCAGCATGGCCACCGACAGCAGACCAGCCAGCAGGCCGAAGGGGTTCAACAGGGCGAAGAAGCTGCCGGTGTATTCGACCCGCATGGTGTCGTCATAGTGGAAGGGCACGCCCAGCAGCAGGTTGCCGAAGGCCACGCCACAGATCAGGGGCGGCACGAAGCCACCGATGAACAGGCCCCAGTCCCAGGCATTGCGCCAGCGCGGATCGGCCACCTTGCTGCGGTAGTCGAATCCCACCGGACGGAAGAACAGCGAAAACAGCAAGATCATCAGGGCGATGTAGAAGCCCGAGAACGCCGTCGCATACACCAGCGGCCAGGCCGCGAAGGTGGCGCCGCCGGCGGTGATGAACCAGGTCTGGTTGCCTTCCCAGGTGGGGCCGATGGAATTGATCAGGATGCGCCGCTCGGTGTCGTTCTTGCCGGCGAAGGGCAGCATCATGCCCACGCCGAAGTCGAAGCCGTCGGTCAGGGCGAAGCCGATGATGAGTACGCCCACGAAGGCCCACCAGATCAGCTTGAGTGTTTCGTAATCGAAGATCATTCTGCTTTCCTCATTTCTTCTGGTGGCTTAGTGGCTGCCGGCATTGGCCGACGGATTCAGGGGCGGCGGCAGGACATCGCCGGGGCTCTTTTCATGACCCTTGGTTTCCCAGTAGTACTGGCCGGTATGCAGGCTGCTGGGGCCGAGGCGCGCGTACTTCACCATCAGGATCATCTCCACCACCAGCAGGAAGGTATAGAACAGGATGAAACCGGCCAGGCTGAAGTAGAGGCTGCCCGGCTGCAGCGAGGAGGCCGACAGGTGGGTCGGCAGGATGCCGGCAATGGTCCAGGGCTGGCGGCCATATTCGGCCACGATCCAGCCGAGTTCAGCAGCGATCCACGGCAGCGGGATCGAGATCACGGCCAGGCGCAGCAGCCAGCGTTGCGGGGCCAGCTGCTTCTTGGCCAGGAACCAGAACGACGCCGAGAAGATGAACAGGAACAGGAAGCCCAGCGCCACCATGCCACGGAAGGACCAGAACAGTGGTGCGACCTTGGGGATGGTGTCATTGACGGCCAGGCTGATCTGTTCAGGCGTCGCATCGACGACGTTGTTGGTGTACTTCTTCAACAGCAGACCATAGCCCAGGTCCTTCTTGAGCTTGTCGAATTCCGCGCGGGCTTCGGGAGACTTGTCGCCCGCCTTCAGCTTGGCCAGCGCCGCATAGGCCAGCATGCCGTTGCGGATGCGGGCTTCGTGTTCCTTCTTCAGGTCCTTGATGCCCAGCACCTGGGTATCGGCCGAACGGGTGGCGATCAGGCCCAGCACATAGGGAATCTTGACCGCGTAGTCGGTGCGCTCTTCCTTGTCATTGGGCAGGCCGAACAGGGTCAGGCCGGCGGGGGCGGGGTGGGTATCCCACTCGGCTTCGATGGCGGCCAGCTTGACCTTGTTGACTTCACCGGCGGTATAGCCCGATTCGTCGCCCAGCACGATCACCGAGAGCGTCGCGGCCAGGCCGAAACCGGCCGCCACCGCGAAGGAGCGCAGCGCGAAGGCGGTATCGCGGGCCTTGAGCAGGTACCAGGCCGACACGCCCAGCACGAACATGGAGGCCGTGACGTAGCCGGCGGCCACGGTGTGCACGAACTTGACTTGCGCTACCGGATTGAAGATCACGTCGGTCATGCTGACCAGTTCCATGCGCATGGTCTCGAAGTTGAATTCCGCGCCGACCGGATTGTTCATCCAGCCATTGGCGATCAGGATCCACAGCGCCGACAGATTCGAGCCCAGCGCCACCAGCACGGTGACGATCAGGTGCTGCTTGCGCGAGAGCTTGTCCCAGCCGAAGAAGAACAGGCCGACGAAGGTCGATTCCATGAAGAAGGCCATCAGGCCTTCGATGGCCAGCGGGGTCCCGAAGATGTCGCCCACGTAGTGCGAGTAATAGGACCAGTTGGTACCGAACTGGAATTCCAGGGTGATGCCGGTGGCCACGCCCATGGCGAAGTTGATGCCGAAGAGCTTGCCCCAGAAGCGGGTCATGTCCTTGTAGATCTGGTTGCCGGTCATGACATAGACCGACTCCATGATGACCAGGATCCAGGACAAGCCCAGGGTGAGGGGGACGAACAGGAAGTGATAGAGCGCCGTGACGGCAAACTGCAGCCGTGACAGCGAGACGACTTCATCGATGGGAACCATGTTGTGTTACTCCGTTTGTTGTTTGGCGGACAGGTCTTGGGACGGGTACTGCTGTTGTGCGGTGGCTGGTTGCGGCGTGGTGAAAGACAGCATGCGCTGCTCCACGCGCTGTACCGGCATCTGCATGTGCTTGGCTTCGGGATGGGCGAAGAAGGTCTTGGCCAGCACCGTAATGAGGGCAATCTTGACCACCAGCAGCAGGGTGATCTCCACCCCCAGCGGCAGCTGGGTCAGGCGTGGCCAGCGCCACGGGCGTTTGCGCAAGGATGTGGTGAGTTGCATGCGGATTACTCCTTTTCGTTGCTGCTGCCGCCGACGCGGAACTTGTCGCGCACGTCCAGCAGCTTCTTGACCTTGGAACCCATCTTCATCAAGGACACCAGCGTCTCCGGCGAGAGGCGCTGCACATCGTCGAACCAGGAACTGGAAAGTTCGATCAGTTCATACATCTCGCGCATGCGCTTTTGCACTTCCTTGTCGTCCTTGCTGCCGGGCGCTTCCAGCAGGGCGTCGCGCAGCATGGAGAGGGTCGGCTCGATTTCGCGGCGGCGGCGTTCTTCCAGCAGCACCTTGAAGATGTCCCAGATGTCGCCGGGCGGTTCGAAATATTCACGGCGGTCACCGGGTTTGTGCAGCAGCTTCACCAGCCGCCAAGACTGCAATTCCTTCAATCCCATGCTCACGTTGGAGCGCGAAAAACTGAGGTACTCGGCGATCTCGTCGGCATTGAGCGCACGCCCGCAGATATAGAGCAGGGCATAGATCTGGCCCACTGTTCTATTGATACCCCAGCGGCTGCCCATCTCGCCGAAATGGCTGATGAAACGCTGCATGAGCGGGCTGAGTACATTGTTTTCCATGTCGAAGTCTTTCGAAATTTCAGTAATTACTGAAATTTAAAGCAATTGCTTGACCCATCGCAATGTCACGCACCTGTGTATTTCCTGATAACAGTTATCACGGATGAGAATGACGCGCGCCCGGCGCGGAGGCGCGGGCGAGGGCCGTCGGCAGGCTCAGGGACTGGCAGGGGCGAAGGCGTTTATTAACGTCTCTTCATGACGACATCGCGTCTCGTGAACTTCCCGGTTTCACAAGGACGCAGCCCTGTTCAGCATCATGTTGCGCTGCATGAACGTATTTTCACGCTTTCCTACAAAGCCAGAAGGATTTGGCTGATAGGAAACCTGATGCGGATCAAATAAGGTGCATTTGCAGCTCAGCCGTAGCGTGGCAAGGGATCGGAAAACGACATCTCCGCCACGCTACAGGTGAAGTACTGAGTGCAACTGAGTGCAAGCGTCCACCGGGTTTCTTCACCTCGGTGGCGAGGGGCTGGCGGGCTGGGGTTGCCCGTGGCGCACGCCTGCTGCGTCCTCTTTTTCCAAGGATGAATGTTTATGCTGGGTTTCGATTTCCGCGTGGCCAGAATCGTCTGGACCGTCTTCCTGGTGGCCTTGCTGCTTTATGTCACCTATACCATTTCGGCCACCGTGCTGGTGCTGGTGTTTGCCGTCTTCTTCAGTTACCTGGTCTATCCGCTGGTGGAGCAGGTCGAGCGCGTGCGCCCGGCCAAGGTGCCTCGTGCGGTCTCCATTGCGGTGGTGTTCGTGCTGGCCATCGGTATCGTGGCAGCCGTGGCGACCATCTTCGGCGCGCGCATCCAGGAGGAAGCCCTGCGCCTGTCCGAGCAACTGCCGGCGCTGCTGCGCTCCAATGATGCGGTGTCCAAGATTCCCCTGCCGGGCTTTGCCGAACCGCTGCGCGCACGCATCCTGGGCTTCATCCGCGACCAGCTCGCCAACGGCACCGACCAGGCCATGCCGCTGGCCAAGCAGTTCGGGGTGGGCGTGATGCATGCGGCCAGCAACCTGATTTATCTTGTGTTGGTGCCGGTGATCAGCTTCCTGCTCATCAAGGAAGCGCCGGCCATGCGCGATGAAATCCTGTCCTGGATGAACCGTTCCAACCGCAAGCTGTGGGATGGCATCATCAAGGATCTCGACGTGCTGCTCTCGCGCTATGTGCGCGCGCTGCTTTTTCTTTCCATTGCGACCTTCGTGGCCTACAGCATCGCCTTCTCGCTCATGGGCGTGCCCTACGCCATGCTGCTGGCGGGCCTGGCGGCGGTGCTGGAATTCATTCCCTTTGCCGGTCCGCTGGCCGCCAGTGCAGCCGCTCTGGTGGTGGCCGGCTTCAGCGGTTATGACCACCTGCTGTGGCTGGTGGGTTTCATCGTGGCGTATCGGGTGTTCCAGGATTACGTACTGAATCCTTACCTGATGAGCGAGGGCGTGGAAGTGAGCCCGCTCATGGTGATCCTGGGCCTGCTGGCCGGTGACCAGCTGGGCGGGGTGGCGGGCATCTTCCTGTCGGTGCCGGTGATGGCGGCCTTGAAGATCATCTTCACGCGCGCCTCGGCGGCCCAGAAGGCAAGACGTGCGGCCGAAGCGCGCGAGGCTGAACTGGCGGCCCAGGCCGCACAGGAAGCGCTCAGGTCGGCAGAGGTGGCGGAACCTGCACCTGCGCCGCCTGCGCTGCCGCCGACGGGAAGAACAAGCTGAAGCGAATCCAGCCCGGCTGCGGACATTCGACCGCAGCCGTGCCGCGATGCAAGGCCATGATGGCCTTGACGATGGCCAACCCCAGGCCGTTGGATTCGGTGAAGGCGCTGCGCGAACGGTCGCCGCGATAGAAACGGTCGAACATGCGCGCCATCGCATGGGGCGTGACGCCTTCGCAGCGGTTGTCCACCAGGATGCGGCTGCCGCTGGCGTCGTTCTCGGCCTGGATGCGGATGACGCTGTCGGCCTCACCGTAGCGCACCGCATTGATGACCAGGTTGTTCACTGCCCGCCGCCACATGTCGCGGTTGGCGTGGCAGGTGCCCTGGGCCTGCAGCTCGAAGCGCAGGCCGCGTTCGTCGGCGATGCCTTCGAAGTAATCGGTCACCTTGCCCAATTCTTCATGCAGGTCCAGCGCGCTGCATTCCACGGCCAGCGTCGCATGGTCGGCTTGCGCCAGGAACAGGATGTTCTCGACGATGCGCGAGAGCCGCTGCAATTCCTCCACATTCGATTCGAGCAATTGTTCATATTCTTCCAGGCTGCGCCGTTGGCCCAGTGCAACCTGGCTCTGGCCCATGAGCACGTTGATGGGCGTGCGGATCTCGTGGGCCAGGTCGCCGGAGAATTGCGCCAGGTGGTCGTAGCCAGCCTCCAGCCGGTCCAGCATGGCATTGAAGGAGAGCGCCACGCGCCGCAGTTCGGACGGCATGCCGTCCTGCTCCAGGCGGGTGGAAAGGCGGTCGGGCGTGATCTGGGCGGCGCGCTGGCTCATCGCTTCCAGCGGCTGCAGCCCGCGCCGCAGCAGCAGGAATCCCAAGAGCGAGGTCAGCAAGATGGCAGCGCCCGCCGCACCGGCAATGCGCCAGCGGTAGCTGTGCATCATGCGGCTTTCCTGCACCATCACATAGGCGGCCACGATCTCCACGCGGTCTCCGCCTGCACCACCCTTGCCCACATCGGCCAGTGCCGAGACCCAGCGTACCTTCACGCCATCGGGGCGGAAGCTGGTCTGCAGGCTGGCCGAACTGACCGGGCGGCCCACCGGAAGCGGGGTCATCTCAGGCGGCTGCAGGTGATCGGGATTGCTTTGGATGAAGGGCGCTTCACCCTGACGGCGGAAGATGCGCACATCCTGCTCATTGCCCATCATGCTTTCGAAGAGGGCAGGGCGCTGCTCCATCTGCTCGACGTTGTAGAGGTCGTGCATCAGGTTGCGGAAGTGTTCCACGCGCCCGATCAGGGCCTGGTCGGCCCGTTGCGACAGGGCGACCCCGGCCGCGCGATCCAGGTAAAAGCCCAGGCCGGTGACCACCAGCGCAGTCATCAATGCGAACAGGGCGGTGACGCGGGAAGTGAGGGTCCAGCCGCGCACGGGTGTGGCAGCGGCGTTCATGGGTTTTCCGAAAACATGTAGCCGACGCTGCGCACGGTGTGGATCAGTTTTTTCTCGAAGGGCGCATCGATCTTGGCGCGCAGGCGCTTGATGGCGACATCGACCACGTTGGTGTCGCTGTCAAAGTTCATATCCCAGATCTGCGAGGCGATCACGGACCGTGACAGTGCCTCGTCCCGGCGCTTGATGAGCAGGTGGAGCAGCATGAATTCCTTGTTGGTCAGGGCAATATGAATGCCCTGGCGCGTGACCTTGTGGCGCACATGGTCCAGTTGCAGGTCGGCGATCTCATAGACCTCGGCTTCGCGCGTGACGCCCCGGCGCAGCAGGGTGCGGATGCGCAGCACCAGTTCAGTGAAGGAAAAGGGTTTCACCAGGTAGTCGTCGGCCCCCAGCTGCAGGCCGCGGATGCGGTCTTCCACCTGGTCCTTGGCGGTCAGGAACAGCACCGGCAGGTCGCGCTTGCTGCGCAGTGCGCTCATGACCTGCCAGCCATCCAGGCCGGGCAGCATCACGTCCAGCACCACCAGGTCGTAGTCCTGTTCCAGTGCCATGTGCAGGCCGTCACTGCCGGTGCGGGCGAGGTCGACGGCATAGCCGGATTCGCGCAAGCCTTTGCGCAGGTAGTCACCGGTCTTGGGGTCGTCTTCGATTACCAGGATGGCCATGCTGTGGGAAACCGTGTTTGGTGGAATGGACGGGAAGCGCCGCTGCAAAGGCGGCCCGGATCGGAGAGAATGAACCGGAAAATGCACTCGATTCTAGCAATGGAGGGATTTTTCTTCATGACAAAATTGTCATCAAAATGCCACCCGCGCGTCACCGCGCCGCTTTTACCATGGCATCTCATCGGCGAGGTCCAGGCCTTGCCTCCGCTTTGCATTCACACCCTTTTTTGCCGGAGCGCACCATGCTGATCAAGATTCGTCCCGACCAGATTGACATCCCGACCGCCTCCGAGATCACCCCGCGTGATCTCTACCTGTCGCGCCGCAGCTTCATGGCGCGCGTGGCGGCCGGTGCCGCCCTGGCCGGCGGCATGGGCGCGCTGCCGCAGGCCTTCGCCCAGCAGGGCAGGAAGCTGCCGGCCCAGCTCAATAACGCCTTCGCGGTCATGGACAAGCAGACCGCCTACAAGGACGCCACCAGCTACAACAACTACTACGAGTTCGGTACCGACAAGGCCGATCCGGCCAAGAATGCCGGCAGCCTGAAAACCAGCCCGTGGACCATCGACATCGAAGGCGAGGTCAAGAAGCCCATGACCCTGGACCTCGATGCCCTGACCAAGCTGGCCCCGCTGGAAGAGCGCATCTACCGCATGCGCTGTGTGGAAGGCTGGTCGATGGTGATCCCCTGGATCGGCTATTCGCTCTCGGCGCTCATCAAGAAGGCCGAACCCACCGGCAATGCCAAGTATGTCGAATTCGTCACCCTGGCCGACAAGAAGCAGATGCCGGGCCTGTCCACCCCCATCCTGAACTGGCCCTATCGTGAAGGTTTGCGCCTGGACGAAGCCAATCACCCGCTCACCCTGCTGACCCTGGGCATGTACGGCGAAGTGCTGCCCAACCAGAACGGTGCGCCGGTGCGCATCATCGTGCCGTGGAAGTATGGCTTCAAGTCGGCCAAGTCCATCGTCAAGATCCGCTTCGTCAAGGAAGAACCCAAGACCGCCTGGAATCTCTACGCTCCGCAGGAATACGGCTTCTACTCCAACGTCAACCCCAACGTGGACCACCCGCGCTGGTCGCAGGCCACCGAGCGCCGCATCGGCGAAGACGGCTTCTTTGCGCCCAAGCGCAAGACGCTGATGTTCAACGGATACAACGACGTGGCCAGCCTGTACACCGGCATGGACCTGCGCAAGTTCTTCTGAGGATCGGATCCGGCATGCAGCTCGCTCCCGCCGCCTTGCGCAATCTCAAGCCACGCGCCGTGACGGGGCTGTGGTGGCTGTTCCTGGCCCTGGCCTTCGTTCCGCTGGGGCGGCTGGTGGTGCTGGGTTTCACCGGCGGCCTGGGGGCCAACCCGCTGGAATTCATCACCCACAGCACCGGCGACTGGACCTTGTATCTGTTCTGCATCACCCTGGCAGTGACGCCCCTGCGCAAGATCACCGGGCTGAACTGGCTGGTGCGCATGCGCCGCATGCTGGGGCTGATGGCGTTTCTGTATCTGTGCCTGCACTTCACGACCTTCGTCTGGTTCGATCACTTCTTCGACCTGGGCGAGATCTGGAAGGACATCGTCAAGCGGCCCTTCATCACCGTGGGCGTGCTGGCGCTGCTGCTGTCGATCCCGCTGGCCATCACCAGTACCAACGGCATGGTGCGACGCCTGGGCGGCAAGCGCTGGCAGGCCCTGCACCGGCTGGTCTATGTGATCGTGCCGCTGGGTGTGCTGCACTACTGGTGGGACAAGGCCGGCAAGAACCTGATCGCGCAGCCGCTGTTGTTCGCGGTACTGGTCGGGGTGATGCTCGCTGTGCGCCTGCTGTGGCGGCGCAGCGGCGCATCGGGCACGCCGGGAAAGCCCGTGCGGCGCTGAATGCTTCATATCTTGTGCGTTTGACCTGATCGTCCTAGCCGATTTTCTGATTTTTCCCTGCCCTGTCGGAGCCTGCCATGTCCCTGTTCAAACCTGCCGTCCTGGCCTCTGCGGCCAGTCTTTGCCTGGCGCTGGCCTGTGCTTCCACTTTTGCTGCCGAAGCGGCGGTGGCGGTGCCCGCTCCCAGTGGCAAGGCGGTGCTGGCGTCCACCGCCAACACGGCCACCGTGGTCCTTGCGGGTGGCTGCTTCTGGGGTGTGCAGGGGGTATTCCAGCATACCCAGGGCGTGTTGCAGGCGGTGTCCGGTTATGCCGGCGGCAAGGCCGATTCGGCCACTTATTCCATGGTCAGTTCGGGGACCACCGGGCACGCTGAAGCGGTGCAGGTGACCTACGATCCGCGCAAGATTTCCTATGGC
This sequence comes from Herbaspirillum huttiense, assembly GCF_004367745.1. GTDB lineage: Bacteria > Pseudomonadota > Gammaproteobacteria > Burkholderiales > Burkholderiaceae_D > Herbaspirillum > Herbaspirillum huttiense. The sequence continues at coordinate 3,496,238 of NZ_CP037993.1, read as the reverse complement.
CAGATCCTGCAGATCTATTTTTCGGTGGCGCATGACCCGACTCAGCTCAATCGCCAGGGCCCGGACCATGGCACGCAATATCGTTCGGCCATTTTCACCGCCAGCGACGAACAGGCCCGAGCCACCCAGGCCTACATCGCCCAGATCAATGCCGCCAAGGTCTTCAGCGCCCCCATCGTGACCCAGGTGACGCCGCTGCAAGGCTTCTACCGGGCCGAGGATTACCATCAGGATTACGCCACGCTGCATCCGAACCAGCCCTACATCGCCTACAACGACCTGCCCAAGATCAGCAACCTGCAGAAGATGTATCCGGCCATCTATCGCGCCGATCCGGTGCTGGTGTTCAAGCGCTGACGCAGTACCCCGGCAGGGATGAGACAATACGCGGGTTTGTCTCATCCCGCCTGCCATGAACGCCACTGATACCGTCCGCCTCGCCCTCGACCATTTCCACCAGGATGATTACGCCGCCGCCGAACAAGTGCTGTTCGGCTTGCTGGAGACCCATCCCCGGCACAAGGATGCGCTGCAGCTGCTGGGCAGCGTGGTGGCCGCGCAAGGACGTTTCGAAGAAGCAGCCCTGGCCTGGCAGCAGGCCTTGCCGCTGGTCGACCCCGACAGCGAGGAAGCGCTGGCCCTGCGCTATCGCCTGGGGCGCGCCTTCTACGAGCAGGGGCGATATGAAGACAGCTTCCTGCTCTATCGCGACCTGATCGAGGCGGGGCATGAACGTCCCGAGTTCTTCGTCGCCGCCTCGGCCGCCTTGCAGGGCATGTCGCCCTCCGGCAAGAACGATGGCCGGGCGCTGGCCTTGCTGGAAGAGGCACTGCGGCGCAATCCCGATGTTCCCGATACCTGGCACCGCAAGGCGCGCCTGCATGAGCGCGCCGGCCAGTGGGAAGCCGCACGCAAATGCCTGCGCCAGGTGCTGCTGCGCTTCGATGATCGCGCGCAATACTGGCTGGATGCAGGCCTGATCGAACATGCCTTGGGTGACTACGAGGAAGCGCTGCGTTATTACGACCGCGCCCTCATTCTCGACCCTGACCTGGTGGATGCCCACGTCAGCCGTGGCACCACGCTGGCGCGCCTGCGCGACCACGAGGAAGCCATCGACAGCTTCCGCCGCGCCCTGCGCATGGATGGCAAGGACGCCGATGCCCATGTCAACCTGGCCTTGTCGCTGCTGGTGCTTGGTCGGCTGGAAGAGGCTTTGCCGCTCTACGAATGGCGTTGGGAAGGACGCGGTACCGATCCTTATCGCCACGCCGCCATCCCGCCCTGGAACGGCGGCAGCTCGCTGGCCGGCAAGCGCATCCTGCTGTGGGCCGAGCAGGGGCAGGGCGATACCATCCAGTTCAGCCGCTACGTGCAGCAGATCGTCGAGGCCGGGGCCGAGGTGGTGTTCGAGGTTCCGGAAAGTTTGTTCACCCTGATGCAGGGCTTGCCGGTGGCCTCGCGCATTCAGCTGGTGCCGACCGCAGGCGCCTTGCCCGCGATCGATTATCAGTTGCCGCTGATGAGCCTGCCGCTGGTGTGCAATACGGCGATGGACAACATCCCGGCACCGGTGCCTTACCTGAACGTTCATATCGACCTCAAGCGGCAGTGGGAGCAGCAACTCGACGCGCTGGCACCGCGTGCGCCGGGGCAGGTGCGCGCAGGCATCATCTGCTCCGGCAACCCCGGCAATGCCAACGATGCGCGCCGGTCCATCGCGCTGGAGCGCTTTGCGGCTCTGGCCAAGGCGCGTGACGGGGTGTCCTTCTTCATCATCCAGCCCGATCTGCGCACCGCCGATGCGCAATGGCTGCAGCAGGCCGGGCCGCAGTGGCATGCGGTAGGGGAGGGCATTCGCGATTTCGCCGATACGGCCGCTGCGCTTTCCTGCATGGACCTGGTCATCAGCGTCGATACGGCAGCCGCCCACCTGGCCGGCGCGCTCGGCTTGCCGGTCTGGATCGCCTTGCCCTATTCACCGGACTGGCGCTGGTTCCTGCAACGCCATGACTCGCCCTGGTATCCGACGGCACGGCTGTTCCGCCAGCAGCGTGCGGGCGACTGGGATGAGGTCATCACCACCTTGCGTGCCGCCTTGGCGGTAGCGGCGTTTTCTTCCTGAGCGTGCCGGAACCCGTGCAGCTCTTCCGGCTGCAGACGTTCTTGGCAGGGTCTGCAGCTGTTCTTCATTAATCTTTGTAGTGTTTCTCGAATTATTTCGAGGCCGTATGAAGATTTCTGCACCATCGGACAATTCGTTCCCCCCCGTCCTTTCCGCGATCATCCAAGCCAATTCTCGTCACCCGTCATCGCAGCCGGCCGGCTGCCCTGCCGCCTTTGCGGCTGCTGCCCGGCCAGTGTGCAGGTGCGTGAAGTACAGCGCCCGGCGCCGTCTTCCCGCCTGCCGCGAGACCTTCCTCCCTGGACGAGATCAACCTGAAATGAGCGCAGATGAACGACATCCTCCCCCTTGGCGGCGCGTGCGGCCCGCAGTCTTCCTCCACCTTGCCGCGCCCGCGCTGGCCCAACCGGCTGGCTGCCGTGATGGCGATGTCACTGGGCTTGTTGAGCCTGCCGGCGGGCGCTGTCAGCCTGGGTGATCTGGTCAAGCAAGCCGCTTTCAACAATCCCGCCGCGGTCGCTCGGCAACGTGCCGTCGACGCCGCTGCCGAAGGTATCTCGTCGGCCAAGTGGCAATTCTTCCCGACACCGTCCATGTCGGTCGAACGCGCCGGCGTGACCAGTTCGCGCGACATTTCGTACAACGGCGACGATACCGTGGTGACCCTGCGCCTGCAGCAGACCCTGTGGTCCGGCGGCCGCCTGACGGCCCAGCTGGAACAGGCCGGACACAATCATGAATCTGCTGGCGAAGCCCTGCGTGAACAGCGCTTCCGCCTGGCCGAGCAGGTCATTTCGCAATACAGCCTGTGGGTGCGTTCGGATCTGGCCACCGAGGCCAATCAGAAGAATCTGAAAGCGCTGGAAGATTTCCTCGCACAGAGCCAGCGCCGCGAGAAGGAAGGCGCCGCTGCGCGCGTCGACGTGACGCTGGTGCGCGGCCGCCGCGACCAGGCACTGACCGACCTGCTGGGAGCCAAGGCCAGCCGCCAGTCGGCGCGGCTGCAACTGGAACAACTGGTCGGCCTGCCGCTGAGCGATGAAGAGCTGCGTGCCGATGTGGCGAAGATGTCCGTCAGCGAGGATCTGCCCGCACTGACCGAGAGCATGCTGGAGAGCAGCCCGCTGCTCAAGCGCCTGCGCGCTGATGCCAAGGTCCAGGAGTCGGCCATCCGGATCCGCAGTGCCTCCTACTGGCCCGAAGTCTATGCCCGCCTGGAGCACCAGCGCGGCAACTTCAGCGTGCCTCACACCCCCAATGCCAACCGTGCTTTCATCGGCATGCAGATGCAGCTGGGGGCCGGCCTGTCGCTGGGTTCGGAAGTGGCCGCCGCGCAGGGCCGCTATCAGTCAGCGCTGCTGGCCGTGGATGCGGCACGGCTGGAACTGATCTCGCAGATGGCCGCCACCTACACCGAGTATCAGCAAGCCGAGGCGCGTGCACGCAATCTGGAAGACGTCGCCGTATCGTCCGAGGAGGTGCTGGCTTCCTATACCCGCCAATATCTGTCGGGCCGGCGCTCCTGGCTGGACGTGATGAATGCCGCCCGCGAAGTGGTGCAGACCGATCTGCAGAAGGCCGACGTCACGGCCATGATCATCGCGGATGGCCGCAAGCTGCAATTGTGGGCGTATGGCCTGGACCAGGTACGCTGACCATCAATCCCGTGCGCATCCGGTGCGGTGCGCACGGCGACCGCAAGGGGAACTGCGGCAGGGGGGAGCATGATCACCAAAGCGCAGTTCAAGCGCGCCATCGAGCGCGAGGAATTCAGAGTCGTCTATCAGCCCATCGTGGTACTGGCCGACGGACGCTGTGCGGGCGCGGAAGTCCTGGTGCGCTGGCAGCGCGAGGACGGTGCACTGTTGCCGCCGGACCGTTTCCTGGCTGCGGCGCAGCGGCACGGCTACCTCAATGCCATCACCGACCGGGTACTGCAACAGACCGTCAGCGACCTGGCCCCCACGCTGCGCGCTCATCGCTGCTTGCATGCGGCCGTCAATATCCCGGCCCAGGATGTCAACAGCGGCCGCATCCTGGAGGTGCTGGCTGCCGCGCTGGACGGCACCGGTATCGTGCCGGCCCAACTCTGGCTGGAAATCACCGAGAGCAGCAGCATGGAAACCCTGCCGAGCCGCGAGACGCTGTCCCGGGCGCGGGAGCGGGGGCATCTCATTGCGCTGGATGATTTCGGGACCGGCTATTCCTGCCTGCGCTATCTGCACGAACTTCCATGTGATGTGCTCAAACTGGATCGTTCCTTCGTCATCGGCATCGGCACGGATCACGAGCATCCGGTGCTGGCCTGCATCATCGACCTGGCCCGCAAGCTCAAGCTGAAGATCGTCGCGGAAGGCGTGGAAACGCCGGTGCAGGCGCGCTATCTGGAGCAGGCCTGCGTCGACTATGCCCAGGGCTGGCATTACGCACGGCCGATGCTGGCCGCTGAATTTGCGCGCTATTGCGATCGGGCAGCGAGCCCGGCGGGTTCGCCACTGTCGCCGCTGTCGTTGCACGCCCCGGAATCGCCGTTGTCTTCTCTCGCGGCTGGCGGCTCCGCAGAGGCCGTGGTGGCGCCGGAGCTTCAGTCCTCGCACTGAGCTTGCGCGGGCTGTGCGCACAGGCGTCCTTTCCTGTCTGGTCTTTCCTCTCCGTTGCTGTTGATGTCGTCCACTCGAAGTTGCCTTCGATAGTTCATTCCGTCTGCACCATCAGACAATTTGTTAAGCGCAAAATGTTAGATAAAGTTAGTACGGCGTCGATGTTAATGGTCTGGCGGAGACGCTGTCACCAGTGCTGACTGATTGTCGGTGATCAGGTGGCGAATGGCACCAAGCTCCCCTCGGGTTCAACATGATTCGAGGGGAGTTCTCTTTTGTGTATCCAGATATGAAGAGGCTTTCCAGGATCTTCCGTATTTCTTTGATCCTCGCGAAAGTGGTCCTGGATTTTCTCTTCACTCGTCGACAGGAAGGGCGTCCATCGTTCCAGAGTGAGGTTTGTTATCTGATCGACTGAAATCGTCATTTACTTAGTTTTTTCGAGACTACAAATATGTCTGAAATGAACTAAAGGACAATTAAATCTTTATATATTTTCACAGATCATTAGGCCCATTGACGATCTGCCGCAGCGCCTGATTCCGGACGAGATCTCCCTCGGTTTTGCCCGCTGTTGCTGAGATGGCAAAGCAGCAACGATGACGCATCCCGGTCATTTCTGGCATCGCGCGACACATCGTCCGAGGGGTTCTCTCCCGTTTTTCGCTCTCACTGTCGATCAAGCCGGGTACGTCCGCATCGTCCGAATACGCGCCGTCGACAGTCCTTCCCCTGAAGGAAGGCCGATCGTCGCGACTGATATCAAACCAAACGAATCGCCATGAGAAAGAATATTCATTCCTGTCCCAGTTCGCCCCCCGTTGCCGGTGCGCCGCGCTGCGGCCAGCAAGATGTCCGGCGCAGGCTGCACGGGCCTGTATCCAGCTGCCTTGCTGGTTTCCCGGGAGGCCTGTCATGAGTGAACTGGCGTCTTCCTTGTCATGGGCCGTGATGACGGCAGCGCGACGCCACGGTGTGGTGATCGACAGCGTCCGGCTCAATGCCGCCATCACCCAATCGATGGTGAAAAGCGGCGCAGCGGCCATCGACATCAACAGCCTCTGCGCTGCCCTGAGCCTGCCCAAGTCGCAGCATCTGGCCAAGCCGGACCGCGCGCAGCTTCCCATGCTGGGCGTGGTGCGCGAGCGCGGCTGGGGTGTCATCGCCGACCAGCGTCCCGATGGCCGCTGGATTTTCATCAGTGAAGAAGGCCATGCTTTGGTCAGCGACAGTGATCTGAGCGAAGGCGCCTACAAGCTCGATTTCGCCCCGCTCGGCAACAAGCCGGACCAGCACGGTTTTGAACGCGTCTTCAAGGAAGCGCTTGGCGAATACCGTCCCATCATCCTGGAAGTGGTGATTGCCTCGGTGGTGATGAGCGTCATTGCGCTGGGGGCCTCGGTCTTCTCGATGCAGGTCTATGACCGGGTCATTCCTACGCACGGCGTGGCTACGCTGATCGTGCTGGCCATCGGCGTCTCGCTGGCCATCGTCTTCGAGCTGGGCATGAAGTTCGCGCGTTCTCACATCATGGACAGCGTGGTCTCCGGCCTCGATGCCAAGCTCTCGCAGGCGCTCTTCGAACGCTTGCTGTCGGTCCGGGTGGACCAGTTGCCAGGTTCCGTCGGCAGCCTGGCCGGGCAACTGCGCGGATATGAACAAATTCGCTCCTTCTATACCTCGCAGACGCTGTTCACCCTGGTCGACCTGCCGCTGGGCCTGCTGTTCGTACTGGTGATCGCCTTCATCGCCAGTCCCTGGATGGCGCTGGTGCCGACCGTGTTCGGGCTGGCGGCCATCGGCATCGGCTACCTCTCCAATCGCAAGGTGGTACGGCTGGCCGACAAGAGCGCGGCGGCCTCCAACCTCAAGACCGGCCTGCTGGTGGAGACGGTGGAGGGGGTGGAGACCATCAAGTCCGGTTCCGGCGGCTGGAAATTCCTCTCGCGCTGGATCGACGTCAGTGCCGAGTCCATCCGCAGCGACATGGCCATGCGCGCCATCGGCGACCATGCCGGCTATATCGCTGCCATGCTGCAGCAACTGAGCTACTCGACCACCGTCATCGTCGGCTCCTTCCTGGTCATCAACGGCCAGATCACCATGGGAGCGTTGATCGCCTGCTCCATCCTGGGTGGCCGCATCCTGGCCCCGGTGGCCATGATTCCCGGCCTGATGGTGCAGCGTGCGCATACCAAGGCCACCCTGGCCGGACTGGAAAAGATCTATGCCCTGCAGACTGATCAGGGCAACGAGCGCCAGCTGACCCCGGACACCCTGCGCGGCGAGTTCCGTGTGGAAGAGGTGAAATTCACCTATGCCGGCAGCCTGCTCAATGCCATGAGCATTGACCAGCTGAGTATCCGTGCCGGGGAGCGCGTCGCCATCCTGGGACCGATCGGTGCCGGCAAGTCCACCATCCTGCGCTTGCTGTCCGGGCTGTACCGGCCCCAGCAGGGCCGCATCCTGATCGATGGCCTGGACATGGCCAACATCAACCGCCTGACGCTGAATCAGCACATCGGCTATCTCCAGCAAGACCACCGTCTCTTCGTCGGCACCCTGCGCGAGAACCTGCTGATCGGCCTGCCCGATCCCGGCGACGAAGTGCTGCGCCAGGTGATGGAGCGCACCGGCCTGCTGCGCCTGGTCTCAGCCCATCCCAAGGGACTGGACCTGCCGATCCAGGAGGGCGGGCGCGGCCTGTCCGGTGGCCAGCGCCAGCTGGTGGCCTTCACCCGGCTGCTGCTGTGCCGGCCTGACATCTTCCTGCTCGATGAACCCACGGCCTCCATGGATGAAGACCTGGAGCGTCACTGCCTGGGCGTGCTCAATGAAGAAATCAGCGGTGGCCGCACGCTGGTGGTGGTTACCCACAAGCCTGCCTTCCTGCCCATGGTCGAACGCGTGATCGTGGTGGTGGGCAACCGGATCGTGCTCGACGGCCCGCGCGATGCCGTCCTGGCCCGACTGCGCGGTGATACCGCCAGTGCGGGGAATGCCGTCGTCGCCTGAGGTTCGCCATGACCATGAGCTTGAAAATGAATAAACCCGATCCCCATCACTCCCTGGTCTCGGCGCGCTGGATGTTGCGCCTGTCCATGCTCAGTGTCTTGCTGCTGCTGGTCTGGGCCGGCCTGAGCCACATCGATCAGGTCACCCGCGCGCAAGGGCAGGTGATTGCGGTCTCCCGTACGCAGTCGGTGCAGGCCCCTGATGGCGGACCCGTCAAGCAGATCCTGGTGAAGGAGGGGGAGGCCGTCAAGCAGGGGCAATTGCTGATGGTGCTGGAGCAGGACCGTATCCAGACCTCCCTCAACGACAGCCGCGCCAAGGTCGCAGCGCTGCGCATCAGCCTGGCGCGCCTGCGTGCCGAGGTATACGGCCAAACCTGGCGTCTGCTGGGTGAAGGCAAGTACCTCGGTCTGCTGGTCCGCCGGTTCAAGTCCTCCGAGACCCAGGACCGCCGTGTCAAGCTGGCCAACCTGAACGATACGCTGGCCGGTGTGCCCGCCGGCCTGGAAGTGCGGGCCTTGTTCCAGAACCTGCTAAGCAAGGATGGCACGGCCCCGGTCCATGATCCGGCGCGCCTGCAGCACCAGGCCGACAGCTTCGCGCTGGAAATCCAGCGCCGTACCACGCTGACCCAGTACATCGCCAACACCCTGATCGGCCTGGGCCTGTTCGGCACCTTCCTCGGTCTGATCGTGACCCTGAAGGAGGTGGCAGCCCTGATCGGCTTGTTCGGCGTGGCCGGTTCGGGCGGCAGCGACATGATGGCGCAGTTCTTCCAGAAGATGAGCGCGCCGCTGGCCGGCATGGGTGACGCCTTCGTCGCCTCGCTGCTGGGCCTGGGCGGATCCATCGTCAACAACGTGCAGTTGCTGGCTACCCGCAAGCTGCAGCGCGTGCTGTGCAACCGTGCCGAAGCGGCGTACATGAGCGTGGCCGATGCCGTTTGCGTGCCTGCCAACGGTCAGCCGGACGAACAGCAGATGCGCAACGATTTCTCCGTGGCCCAAGCTCAGCTGCAGGAAATCCGCAGCATCCGCAACGAGATGCACCAGCAGACCGAAGCCGTCCTGCTGGCCTCGTCCCGCATGCGCCAGGCCAGCGAACCCCTGGTGAAGTGCCTGGAAGGACTGGAAAAGCGCACCGCCGCCCAGGCCCAGGATCGCCCGCAACTGGAGCAGATTGCCGCCACCATGTTCGCGCACGACATCGTGGTCTGGCCCACCAGCGACATCAGCAGCATCGCCATCAGGATGGACGGTCCCCAGTTGAACCTGCAGCATGACAAACTGCTGCTGGATGTGCCGCTGGCGCTCGACGCCAGCCTGCCCGCCGTGACCGGCAAGATGGTGGGCGGGGTGGCCGGGCTGACTTACGGCTATGAAGGCAGCAGTCATCGCCTGACCATCAGCAAGACGTCAGGGGCCGCCCTGAGCGGGCTGGAGGCACGGGCCATCCTCAAGGCCATCCAGTTGCAGAATGCGACCCCCAGCGCAGGGGACCGCAGTGCCTCGATCACCCTGACGGACCAGGCCGGCAATAGCAATACCGTCGTGGCGAAGCTGTCGGTAGACCTCACGCTGCCTTCCAGCATCAGCGCGGCGCTGGTGAGCAGCAAGCAAATCAGCTACAAGACGCTGAGCATTCCGGACATCATGGGGGGCTCCAGTCCCCATAACCTTCACTCGGGTGAAAGTGTCGATCTCACCAGCCTGTTGCCTGCGGGGATGACGGCGACAAGCTTCATTTCCTCCCTCAAGGGGATGTATGCGGAATGGGGCGGGATGTCCATTACAAGCGATGCCAACACGACCGATCCGCATTACATCAGCGTGTATTCCTTCCCGAGCGGATTCGGGCTGGGAACGACGTTCAGCATGGTGCATCAGGGCGGTCCCTACGCGAAAGGGGAGAGTTTCAAGTTCACTTCCCCGGATGGCAAGCAGCTTCTGCTCAGTGCGCTGGATGGCTTCTATGCCGCCAATACGGACGTCTTCTCCTACAAGACTCCCAGCGGCAGCCAGCAATACGACATCGGCAATGTTCGCCTGCTGTATCAGGTGACCACGGAAAATCCGAATTCGTTGCCGACCCTGCGGGTCAGCTACGACGGTACCAAGGCCAGCGCAGGCGACGTGATCGGTCTGTATGAGGGCAGCCAGCTCATCGGCAGTCGCACCCTGACGGCCGCCGATGTGGGCGCGGCCAACATGAGCCTGGAGGTCACCAGTACCAGCAGCCTGGGTGCCGGCCAGCATGTCATCACGCCCAAGTTGAGTGACGCCGCTGGCAACGTAGTGGTGGGTAATGGCGTCAGTGTCACGCTGGCGGCAGGTACGGCCTCGCCGCTCCTGAGCAACCTGAAAGTCAACGGCGAGACACCCGACACCCAGTCCATCAATGATTCAGTCACCAAGTACGCCATGATCGCCGAAACACCGACCAGCGCAGCCACCTTGACCGGCCTGGACCAGAACCTGACCTTCGCTGGCACGGTGGGCGGGGCAGGTGCCAACGATACGTACCTCATCTCGGTGAGCATGGGTGGCAAGGTGATCGTGTTCCCATCGAGACCATCCAGGACGTGCGCAGTCTCGGCATCGACCTGTTGCTGGTGCTGCGCAGCGGTGGCCAGATCCTGTTGCGGGAAGGTGCGCTGGATGCCCTGGTCAATCCGGACCGGCGGCTGCAGTTCAGTGATGGCGTGCTGACCCTGCAGCAGATCTTCATGCAGAGTGAACAGTTCGACTTCCTGCATCAATCCGGATCCGCTACTGGCGCGGAAGTGCCGGCGGCCGATGTGCATGTGCCGCTACCGCCGCAGCCGATCGTGGTACCTGGACCGGCGTTTCCGTTCGGAGGCTGAGCATGGACGCGCCCATCGACAACGCGCCGCCCCAGACGACGCCTGCTGCCAAGCAAGCCATCGGCGAACGCCTCAAGGCCACGCGTCAGCTGAGTGGCCTGAACCAGCGCGACTTCGCCAGCCGGCTGGGCACCTCGGGTGCCTACATCAGTTGCGTCGAGCTGGGGCACAGCATGCCCGGCGGACGCTTCCTGCGTTCGCTGCACCGGGAGTTCGACGTCAACATCAATTGGCTCCTGACCGGCCTGGAACAAGAACTGCCGCCGCGCCATGGTTTTCACATCAAGGTGCTCATTGGTGACTACGTCCGCGCATCGGAGCGCGGCAAGTCGCTGGTCATGGCGGTCGCGAGCTTCCTGGTAAGCCGGCGCGGCTGAGAGCGGTCGCCGGTTACGCCCCCGCTGCTGCCGTCCGGCGGGGGTGTCACTGGTTCGGCACGGGGCTGCTGGGCTCGGCGCAGTCGTGGGGACGGGGATACGGGCGGCTCACGCGGGTGCGTCCGTTCAGAGGAGAAGACATGTTCAGTGAAGAAATCGGGGGGAGGATCAAGGAGATCCGCCTCGCCCACGGCCTGAGCCAGCGCGAGCTGGGTCAGCGCCTCAATACATCGACCGGCCACATCAGCTGGCTGGAAGCCGGCAAGGCCATGCCGGGCGGGGAGCTGCTGTTGCAGCTCTACCGCGAATTTGCGGTCGATCTCAACTGGTTGCTGACCGGCAGCGAGCCGGACGTCCTGCCGCAGGAGAGCGATTCGGACGTCAGGCTACTGGTCGACCATTACTGCCGCACGGATGTGCAAGGCCGCGAGATCATCCGCACACTGGCCAGTTACGCCGGCCGCACTGCAGCCTGAGCGATCTGCATGGCCGCTGCGCAGATACCTCCGCTCGGAGGGGCGGTCAGCGTCCCGCAGCGCTGGCCGGCGACGCCTGAGCTGCGGCCGCAAGGATGGCGGCGCGCGCCTGCACGTCGCGGTTGAGCCGCCAGACCAGTACCGAGGCCAGCAGCGTGGTACCGACAATGACGTAACCGACGACGTCGAAATGCTGCAACTGGCCATCCGCCCCCAGCGTGACGATATGTCCGGCCACGATCGAGGCCACACCCCCCGAGAGCTGCTGGATGGAGGCGCTGATGGCATTGAAGGAACCGCGCTGGGTAGTCGCCGGGACCGAAGAGACCAGGGCCTGGAATGGAATCATGCGCGAGAAGATGCCCAGGAACAGCACGGCATTGACCAGCACGATCATCGGTACCGTCACCGGTCCCAGGTGCGTGTAGATCAGTACCATGATGATGGACAGTACGGCGCCGAAGACAAAGACCCGGAACTTGCCCACCTTGTCGGCCGCGCGTCCGATCAGCGGACCGAAGGCGATGGTGCACAGGCCGGTGACCAGATAGACCGTCGGCAGGTGATGCAGGTCGATGCCCAGGTTGCCGACCAGATAGGCGCTGCTGAACGGCATGAGCATGAAGCCGCCCGTCATCAGCAGGGCCGTGGTGGCAAACGCGGTCAGGTAGCGTGGCTCCGTAATGGTGTGGTAGAGGTGCATCCACGCCGTGTGTTCCTGCTTGAGCTTGAGGTGGCCGTCTACCGGCTGCATCTTGAAGCTGACCACGATCCCGCCCACTGCGCCCAGCGCGGCCATGGCCAGGAAGGGGACATGCCAGTTCCAGGTATTGGAGAGATAAAGCCCGATCGGAATGCCCAGCACCTGGCTGGCCGCGAAGGCCGTCTGGATGATGCCCATGACGCGTCCCCGCAGCTGCGGCGCGAACAGATCGGTGGCGATGGCCAGCGTGATGGAACCGATCACGCCCCCGAACAGGCCCGTGACGATACGCGCGATCAGCAGACTTTCAAAACTCTGCGCCAGACCGCACCACACGGTCCCCAGCACGAAGCCGGAATAGAAGAACAGCAAGAGCCGCTTGCGGTCGAAGCGGTCGGCAAAACCGGCCGTGAGCAAGCCGGAGGCCCCGGCGCTGAAGGCATAGGCCGAGACCACCAGCCCGAACTGCTGCGGCGTGATCTGCATGGCGGGCATGATCACGGCACCCAGCGGCGACATCAGCATGAAATCGAGAATGACCGCAAATTGCAGGAAGGCCAGCAGACCGACGACGGTCTTCTGGTAGCGCGTGAATCCCGCCGGGGCGGGCGGACTGGCAGGCTGGCGGGGAGGATGCTGACTCAAAGTGACTCCTTGGCGGATGGTCTTGTTGGCTTGTTGAAATCTTGGCCGGCGAACCGGCTGCCGCGTCGCGCCTCGCTAACGATGGCAGGCGGCCGTGTCGTCGCTGACGAATGAGCGGCCGCGATATTGTGCCATTCACAGGCGGGCGGACGATCGGACCAATGCAGCAGGCCGGCTGGGCTGGGTTGCAAGAGTAGGTGCAAGACTCGGCCAAGGCAAGCCGCTGATGTAAAGACCGCACAAAGGGTCAGGAGGTTGTGTTCAGCTTTCCTGGCGGCACCTCAATGAAGAAGGGCGAGACCCGCTCCGCCGGCCCCGCCCTCAAACTGCTCAATCTGCTGGCCGACAAGGGCCTGCAGGGGGGGGGCTCTGGACTTCAGGCCAGAAACTTCACCTGTCCCTTACTGCTTGAGCAGGCTGCACCGGGAATCCGCCACACTGGTGAAGGCTTGTTCACCTAGGATGGTTTCCAGCAGCTTCAGGTAATCCCAAGGCTTCTTCGACTCGGCCGGCGACTTGACCTGGTACAGATACATGTCATGGATGTTGCGCCCGTCGGCGCGGATGTAACCCTTGTTGTAGAAGTCATCGATGCGCGTCTTCTTCAGTTGCGCCATCACCTTGGTGGCATCATCGCTGCCGATGGCCTCCACCGCCTTCAGGTAGGTCATGGTGGCCGAGTAGGCGGCCGCCTGGTGCGTGCTGGGCATTTTCTTCATCTTCTGGAAGAAGCGCTCGGCAAACTTGCGCGAGGGCTCGTCCTTGTCCCAGTACCAGCTGTCGGTCATCATCAGGCCCTCGGCATTGGCCAGTCCCAGCGCATGGATGTCGTTGATCACCATCAGCAGACCTACCAGTTTCATGGTCTTGGTCACCCCGAATTCCTTGGCGGCCTTGATCGAATTGACGGTATCTTCGCCCGCGTTGGCCAATCCCAGGATCTGCGCCTTGGACGCCTGCGCCTGCAGCAGGAAGGACGACAGGTCCGAGGATTGCGGCGGATGCTTGATCGACCCGACGACCGTGCCGCCATTGGCCTTGACCACGGCACTGGTGTCATTGGCCAGCGAATGGCCGAACGCATAGTCCGCCACCAGGAAGAACCAGGATTTGCCGCCCTGCTTGATCACCGCACTGGCCGTGCCCTTGGCCAGCGCCACCGTGTCGTATTCATAGTGCACGGTGTAGGGCGTGCATTCCTCGTTGGTCAGGCGGGCGGTCCCGGCGCCGATGTTGATGTAGACGCGCTTCTTCTCGGCCATCACCTTGTTCATTGACAAGGCCGTGGCCGAATTGACGCCGCCGATCAACATGTCCAGCCCGCGTTCGTCAGCCCATTCACGGGCGCGGGTGGCGGCGATGTCGGCCTTGTTCTGGTGGTCCGCCGAGAGTATCTCGACGGGTTTGCCCAGCACCTTGCCGCCATAGTCGGCGACCGCCATGCGGATGGCCTCCAGTCCGCCCAGTCCATCCGTATCGGCATAGGGGCCGGACATGTCGGTAATGAAGCCGATGCGTACCGCGTCATTGGATACCTGGGCCATGGCCGGCCCTGCAAAAATGCCTGCAATGGCACAGGCGGCTGCCAGCCTGCGCAGCGTGGTCGATGGGATCATGTGCTTGTCTCCTCGTTGTGATCGGCCGCTGGGCGGCTCGGGTCGTTCTGTTTTCCGTGCTTCAGCGGCGGCGTTCGGCCAGCAGCGATCTGGCGTAGTCCACCCGGACGTCGTGGCCAGCCACCATCTGCTGCACCAGCCAGTCCATCTCATGCGGTTCGGCCCCGGTGGCCAATGCGATGTTGCGCGCGTGCAGGGCCATGTGGCCGCGTTGTATGCCTTCAGTCGCCAGCGCGCGCAGGGCGGCCATGTTCTGCGCCAGCCCCACCGCCACGGCGACCTCGGCCAGCTCCTGCGCCGATTGCACGCCCAGGATCTTCAAGGCCGCCCGTGCCGCCGGATGGGTCTTGGTGGCACCACCCACCAGGCCCACCGGCATGGGGATTTCCAGCGTACCGACGAGGTCGCCATCGGCGGCAATTTCCCAGTGCGTCAGCGAAGTGTAGCGGCCATGGCGGCAAGCGTAGGCGTGAGCCCCGGCCTCCACCGCGCGCCAGTCATTGCCGGTAGCGACGATGACCGGATCGATGCCGTTCATGATGCCCTTGTTGTGCGTGGCGGCGCGGTAGGGATCGACGGCCGCAAATTCATACGCATCGACGATGCCATCAATGACTTCCTCGCCACTGTATGCGCTGGTGGCCAGCACCTGGGCAGAAACCTTCACCCTGGCCCGCGCCAGCCGCAGATCGGCCAGATTGGAGAGGATGCGCAGCCGCACCTTGCCGCCGGTGATTTCCTCGATATGTCCGGCCACCGCTTCGGCCATGGTGTTGACGGTATTGGCGCCCATTGCATCGCGCACGTCGACGATCAGGTGCGTGACCACCATGGCACCGCGCCGGGTGTCAGGGAAGACATGCACTTCGATGTCGCGGCAGCCGCCGCCCAGCTGGTTGAGCAGGTGGTCGCGGCTGTTGGCGATGTCGATGATGGCCTGGCGGTCCTTGAGGATGGCCAGCCGCGCGCCGTGCGGATCGGTCACCCCGAGCAGCTGGATCTGCGCCCGCATGAGCGGCGTGCTGCTGGAAGTCTGGAAGCCGCCGCAGGCGCGCACCAGCTTGGCCATGAAGGACGCTGCCGCCACCACCGAGGGCTCTTCGACCGCCATCGGTACCAGTACATCGCGGCCATTGAGCTGAAAATACCCGGCCACACCCAGCGGCAGCTGGAAGGTGCCGACCACGTTTTCAATCATGCCGTCGGCCGTGGCCAGCGGCAGGCCTCCGGGCTGGCCCAGCAGGATCTGCTCGGGCTCGCCCAGCCCGGCCAGGCGTGCGACCTCCGCCAGGCGTTGCGGCGGGGTCAGGCTGCGGAATCCGGGCAGGCGCGAATCGGTCGCGGAGTGCTTGTCACTGTGCATGCGCTGGTCTCTCTTTTCGTCGTTATATGAAGTTCTGGAATGGGCGGCAGGCTGCGCGCCGCCGTCCAGCGCTGGCAGAATAGCAAGGGTGTACCATTGCGCATGGGTACAGTTGCTGCCAACAGCAGGGCAACTGTACCCAGGACAATCCCTTTGCATTGCAGCAAGTCCCGACGACGCGGGCCGGGCGAGCGAGTACCTGCCTGCTTTTTGGAGAGTCTTATCCGTGACCATCCCCCAGACACTCACCCAGACCCTGGTGCAGCTGATCCGTCGCCAGATCGCCGAGGGTGCGCATGCTCCCGGCAGCCGCCTGCCGTCGATCCGCGAGCTGGCCGCCCGGCATGGCTGTGCCAAAAACACCATCGTCAACGTGTTCGAGGAATTGACGGCGCAAGGGGTGGTCGAGCCCCGGCGCGGCTCCGGCTTCTTCGTCTGCGCCACGCCGCCGCGCCCGAAGGAAGAAGAGGAGGGCAGCCTGAGCCGCGCCATGGACGTGGTCTGGCTCATGCGCGAGCAGTTGAAGCACGACCCCGGCCATCTGCGCCTGGGCGATGGCTTCCCGCCGGTGGAGTGGCTGCACGATGTGCGGCTGGACAAATTCCACCAGAAGGTGGTGCGCACCGGCATGGGTGCGCTGTTCGGCTACGGCAGCCGCTTCGGCTACCTGCCGCTGCGCCAGCACCTGGTGCAGAAGCTGGCGCAGCATGGCATCGAGGCCGCCACCAGCCAGATCGTGCTGACCCACGGGGCCAACCAGGCGCTCGATATCGTGATCCGCAATTTCATCCGCCCCGGCGATCGCGTGCTGGTCGATGAACCGGGCTACTACATGTTGTACGGCAAACTCAAGCTGTCCGGTGCGCGCATCGTCGGCATCCCGCGCCATGCGGACGGGCCGGATATCGAGGCCCTGGAACGCGAACTGAAGCTGCCCGGCAAGCCGCCGCTGTTCTTCACCCAGTCGCTGGCGCACAATCCCACGGCCTCGGACACCTCTCCGCACAAGGCGCACAAGATCCTGCAACTGGCCGATCGCCACGATGCCCTGATCGTGGAGAACGATGCCTTCGCCGACTTCAAGCCGGCTACCGCGCCGCGTATCGCCACGCTGGACCAGTTGCGCCGCACGCTCTACATCGGCAGCTTTTCCAAGTCGGTGTCCGCCGCGCTGCGCGTGGGCTTCATTGCCTGCCACCGTGATCTGGCCAGTGACCTGGCCGACATCAAGATGCTGGTCCACATGAGCAGTTCCGAATACTGCGAGCGCACGCTGGACGTGATCTTGTCCGACGGCCACTTCAGCCGCCACACGGCGCGTCTGCGCGAGCGTCTGGCGCACGCCACCGACGCCGCCTGCCACCAGCTGCAGCAACTGGGGGCAGAGTTGTTCTGCGCGCCTCAGCAATCCATGTACCTGTGGGCGAGATTTCCCGCTTTTACGGATGCCCGGCCACTGGCGCAGGCCCTAATGGCGCATCACGTGGTGCTGGCTCCGGGCAGCATCTTCCATGTCGACCCGGAACACAGCGTGCCATGGTCCCGCTTCAATGTCGGACAGCTGTCGGACCCGCGATTTGCCGCCGCCATGGCCAGGTTGCTGGATCAACAAGCTTGAATTCCCGCATGCTGGGGCAATGCCGGCATGGTTTCCGCGCCGTCGGGAAGAGAACCGCCATTGCCCGTCTGTTCGGGGCTTAGTTGTCTTGTTCCGCTTGCCCTCGCGTGCCATAGTGCTGGACGACGGCAGTCGGGGACTGCCGTGCTGACAACAATAATCAAGATGACATTGCGAAGTCCTCGCCCGGAGGCTTCGCTAGGGACGGAAAAGACATGAATATCCTTGGCAACATGAATATCGGCAAGCGCCTGACCTTGGGCTTTGCCGTGATCCTCGCGTTTTCCGCCATCGTGGCGGGTATCAGCCTGTGGCGACTGGAGCAGGTGTCGACGGCCACGCGCGAGATGATGAACGATCCGCTCAAGACTGAACGCCTCATGGGCGACTGGTATACCAACCTGACCGCCGGCATTCGCCGCACCCTGGCCATCGCCAAGAGCAGTGATCCGTCGCTGGCAGCGTATTTCGCGGAGGAAGCCGCGGCCTCCACCAAGAGTTCCTCGGAGTACCAGAAGCAGGTCGAGGGCTTGCTGGTCACCCCCGAAGAAAAGGCGCTGTTCCAGAAGATCGGGGAGCAGCGCAAGGTGTACCTGTCGTCGCGTGACCAGATCGTCAAACTGAAGGCGGCAGGCAACGTGGAAGAGGCCATGCGCCTGCTGGACACCGTCTTCGTGCCCGCCGCCGCGACCTACCAGAAACTGATGCGCGAGATGGTCGACATCCAGCGCAAGGATATCGACGATACCGCAAAGGAAATCGACAACATCGCGGCCCAGAGCCGGATCCTGATTGTGGTGCTGGAGGGCCTGATCCTGTTGCTGGGCATCGTGCTGGCGCGCACCCTGACGCTGGGCATCACCAAGCCGCTGCAGACGGCGGTGGTGGTGTCGCGCAAGGTGGCCGAGGGCGACCTGGCGACCCAGGTGCAGGTGACCTCGCGCGACGAAACCGGCCAGCTGCTGCAATCGCTCAAGGACATGAATGACAGCCTGCGCGGCATCGTCGCCAATGTGCGCACCGGCACCGATACCATCAGCACGGCCTCGGCCGAGATCGCGGCCGGCAACCTCGACCTGTCCGGGCGCACCGAACAGCAGGCCAGTTCACTGGAAGAAACTGCCTCGGCGATGGAAGAACTGATCTCCACCGTGCGCCAGAACGCCGACAATGCGCGCCAGGCCAGCCAGCTGGCGCAATCGGCCTCCAGTGTGGCCGAGCAGGGCGGCGGCGTGGTCAGCCAGGTGGTCGATACCATGGGGGCCATCAATGCCTCCTCGCGCAAGATCGTGGACATCATCAGCGTGATCGACGGCATCGCCTTCCAGACCAATATCCTGGCACTCAACGCTGCCGTGGAAGCGGCGCGCGCCGGGGAACAGGGACGCGGCTTTGCGGTGGTGGCTTCCGAAGTGCGCTCGCTGGCCCAGCGTTCGGCCTCGGCGGCCAAGGAGATCAAGGAACTGATCAACGACTCGGTGGAGAAGGTCGGCGACGGCAGCCGCCTGGTCGAGCAGGCCGGCGTCACCATGCAGGAAGTGGTCAGCAGCGTGCGCCACGTGACCGACATCGTGGCCGAGATCAGCGCCGCCAGCGCCGAGCAGACCAGTGGCATCGAGCAGATCAACCTGGCCATCACGCAGATGGACCAGGTAACCCAGCAGAATGCGGCGCTGGTCGAGCAGGCTGCGGCCGCAGCGGCCTCGATGCAGAACCAGGCGGGACGGCTGGCGCAGATGGTCAGCGTGTTCCGGATCAATGAGGGCGAGACGCTGGTGTGGCGCGAGATCGACGTCACGCCGGCCGGCCCGACGCTGCCGCACTGAGTGGCTGCGGACCCATGACAAACGGCCCCTCGCGGGCCGTTTGTCATTCCAGCGACGGCTGCAGCGTCAGGTCTTCAGCGCTTTGAGCGCGGCCTGATAGCCCCACCAGCTGGCTTCTTCAAACAGCGAAAAACCGGACAGGTCGGCATGCGCGAAGAGGATCTTGCCGTCTGCCTGCTGCAATTTTCTCAGTCCCGCATTGCTGCGGAAACCGGGCGTGGGGATCGCCATCGCATGTGCCCGCAGCGTAATATCCACGCGCTCCACCGCAGCACCGAATTGCCAGCCATATGCCTGCTGCAAGTCTTCCATGGCCAGTGCCAGCAACTGGGCCGGCGTGGCCTGGTCCATCCAGCGCCGGGCCTGATCCGGGGCCAGATGCGTCAGCGCCACATAGGAGGTGAACACCGTCTGTTGCGGCGGATGGACGCGGATATCCTGATGGGTCGAAACGACATAGCCCAGGCCCGGTTCACGCTGGACCACGTTATCCCAAGACAGCGGTGCCTCGGGTTTTTCCTTGGGGAAGCGCTTGAGCAGGAAGTTGGCCACCAGCCACGGCGCGCGGGCCGGCAGGTGCTGCGCGGGATCGAAGCCCAGCGTGGCCATGGCCGGAATGATGCGCGCCGCGACGAACAGCGGCATGGCGCAGATGGCCTTGCGCGCGCGCAGCAGGAAGCTGGTGGCCTGGCCATCGCGCAGGACCATGCAAAGCGCTTCGATTCCACGTGAAGTTTCTTGCAGCTGCAGCACCGTGCCGGGGCGGCGGCGCGGGCCGATGCGGCGCGCCAGTCCCTCGGCCAGCGGCTGCAAGCCACCCGGCCAGGTCAGCCAGGCGCCGTCGGCGGCATTGGCCGCCTGGCCGCTGCGGCTGCAGAAATAATGCAGGCCGGCCCAGGCCGAGACCTGGTCGTAGCGTGCGCCGTAGTCGTCACGGCAACCGTAGTTGGCCAGCCAGTGCAGGGCAGGGGAGCGATAGCCGTCCTGCTCCAGCCATTGCCGCATGGTGATGCGGTCCAGCGCCAGCCAGCGCGGGTCATCCGAGGCCTGCGCGGACGGCAGCATGAACGCGCGCCGGCCCCGGGCATCGCGGCTGGCGCGCAGGCTGTCCATGCTGCGGTTGAAACGATCCAGCTCTTCCTGTTCGCCCGGCTGCAAGGGCGGCAGCAGGCCTTCGTACCAGTGCCCGTCGACCAGCAGCCGTTCATCCGGTGCGTGCAGCAGATAGCGTTCGTCGTAATAGGGGCGCTCGGCCTGGGCGTCGCGCAGGATCACGCCCAGGTCGGCGAGAATTTCGCGCACGTGCAGGCATTCCTGTGAGGGCAGCGGCAGATAGTGGGCCCCGGTCGGGCAGGCGTATTCACCGGCCTGGCCGTAGCGTGCTCCGGCGGCATTACCGTCGGCTTCCGGGCCGTCGATCACGAGAAAATCCTGATGGCCCGAGCGTTCCAGCTTCCAGGCTGCGGTCAGGCCGGCCACTCCCGAGCCGAGGATGGCGATGTCGGTCTCGATGATCTCCGAAGGGACCGGCAGGCGGCCGGGATGCCTGGCCAGATCGCGCAGGAAGTGGCCTTCCGCGCGGCCCGGTGCGCGGATGCCGGGATCGACTTCCCGCCATTTCTGCAGGACGCCGCCCGCGCCCAGCGTGGCCGCGCCCGCCGCCACCGCTGCGCCCAGAATGAAGCTGCGCCGCTGCATCAGCGCACCACCTGATGCCAGTCCTGCTCGAAGTAGCGCACCAGCGACTGGTTGTTGAGCCGGTTGGGCTCGACCTCCACACGCGGCATGTCGGGCGGGAAGCGGAACATCTCGGCCGTGGTGGCCCCGTTGAGATAGCGCATCGGCTGCGCATAGGTGGTGGGTGCAACGTAGTCACGCTGCGGCGAAGCCAGGATGAAGCCCCATTCACCGAAGGACGGTACGTAGAGGTGATAGGGATAGGTCTTCCATTGCGCCTCGCGCAGCGTGGCGTCGATGGACCAGTAGGCATGTGGGGCGAAATAGGGCGAAGTCGCCTGCACCACGATCAGGCCATTGGCCGAGATGTGCTTCTTGAGCACGCCGTAGAACGGCACCGAGAACAGTTTGCCCAGCGCAAAGCTGGAAGGATCGGGGAAGTCGACGATGGCCAGGTCGAAGGTCTGCGTACTGTTCTGCAACCACACGGCCGCATCGGCATTGATGATCTTCACGCGCGGATCGGACAACGCGCCCTTGTTCAGCGCCACCAGTTCCGGACGTTGCCGGAAGGCTTGCGTCATCGCCGGATCGAGATCGACCAGCGTCACCTCCCGGATACCGGGATGGCGCAGGATCTCCCGGAGGGCCAGTCCGTCGCCGCCGCCCAGCACCAGCACCGACCGCGCCCAGGGCAGGGTGGCCAGGGCCGGATGCACCAGGGCTTCGTGATAGCGGTATTCGTCACGTGAAGAAAACTGCAGATTGCCATTGATGTAGAGCCGCAGATCATCCTTCCAGCGGGTGATCACCAGGCGCTGGTAGGGGGTGCTGGTGGAATAGATGACTTCATCGCCGTACATGCCGTGCTCGCCCCATTGCACCAGCCGGTCCGAGGCGGCAAAGCCGGTCCCCAGCAGGAACAGCACCAGGCAGGCCCGCAGCAACTGCCGCTGTGCCTGCTGCAGTTCGGCGCGGAAGACGTAGATGGTCCACAAGCCCACGGCCACGTTGCTCATCCCGAACAGGAAGCCGGTGCGCGTGAGGCCCAGATGCGGTGCCAGTACCAGCGGAAACAGCAACGAGACGGCCAGTGCACCCAGATAGTCGAAGGTCAGCACCGTGCTCACCAGCTCGCGGAAGGCGGTCTGGCGGGCATTGAGGGTGCGCATGACCAGCGGCACTTCCATGCCCACCAGTGCGCCGATCAGGAACACCACGCTGTAGAGCAGGATGCGAAAAGGCGCTGCCGACCACGAGAAGGAGAGAAACAGCAGCGCCGCCGAGAGGCCGCCGATCAGTCCCACCATGATCTCGATGTCCACGAAGCGCGCCAGCACGTCTTCATCCTTGACGTATTTGGAGACATGCGCGCCCACCCCCATGGCAAACAGATAGCAGCCGATGATGGTGGAGAACTGCAGCACCGAGTCCCCCAGCAGGTAGCTCGACAGTGCGCCTGCAATCAGTTCGTAGGCGAGGCCGCACGAGGCGACCACGAAAATCGACAACACCAGTATTCTGTTGATCATGAATTTTTTTATGGCTTAATATGCAGGTCTTGATGCCACCACGCGAGAATCGTTTTGCCTGCCATCCTCAACTACGCGCTTCATCTCTTGCTGGCCGCTATTCTATTGGCGGTCTTTTTCAAGGTATATACCTGGGTCACTCCTTATGATGAAGTCTTGTTGATCCGACAAGGCAACCGCGCTGCGGCGATGTCGCTGGGAGGGGCGATGGGCGGCTTCTCACTCACCATCGCCTCCTCCATCCTGCATACCAACGATTACCAGCAATTCTTTGCCTGGGCAGCCGGTGCGCTGGTGGTACAGCTGCTGGCTTATCTGGTGACCACGCGCGGACTGCGCATTTCACGCGAACATATCGAAACCGACAATGTCGCCTTCGGTGGCCTGATGGGCACGATCTCGCTGTGCATCGGGGCCATCAATGCGGCCTGCATTTCCTGACCTCTTCATTGTTCATCCTTCATCCCCCCGGAGTGCCGCATGAATCTCGGATCATTCATCAAGAAGCAATTCATCGATGTCCTGCAATGGAATGAGGACCAGGAAGGCGTGCTGGCCTGGCGCTATCCGATGCAGGATTTTGAAATCCAGAATGGTGCCACCCTGACGGTGCGCGAATCGCAGCTCGCTGTCTTCGTCAACGAAGGGCAGGTGGCCGATATCTTCACCCCCGGCAATTACACGCTCACCACCCGCACCCTGCCGGTGCTGACCAACCTGAAGAATTGGGACAAGCTGTTCGAGTCGCCCTTCAAGTCGGATGTCTATTTCTTCAGTACCCGCCTGCAGACCGGTCGCAAGTGGGGCACGCCGCAGCCGATCACGATCCGCGACAAGGATTTCGACATGATCCGCGTGCGTGCCTTTGGCATGTATTCGTATGCCCTGTCGGATCCGCGCGTGTTCTTCTCGCGCATCAGCGGCACCCGCGAGGTGTACACCCGCGAAGACTTTGAAGACCAGCTGCAGGGCATCCTGCTCTCCACGCTGGCCAATTCCCTGGGCAATGCGCAGAGCGCCTTCCTCGACCTGGCGGCCAACCAGACGCTCATGGCCAACACGGTGCGCGACGCCATGGCCCTGAGTTTTGCGCAATACGGCCTGACGCTGGACCAGTTCAACATCGCCAGCTTCAATCTGCCGGATGACCTGCAAGTGGCGCTGGACCAGCGCATCGCGGCCGGCATGAAGGGCGGGCTGGATGCCGCCAAGGCCGCCGGATATGCGCGCGTCCAGGCGGCCGAGGCAATTCCGATTGCGGCCGGCAACGAAGGTGGCCTGGCAGGACTGGGGGCTGGATTGGCCACGGGCGTCTCGATGGGGCAGGTCATGGCCGATGCCCTGGGGACTGGCGCAGCGGGCGCTCAGGGCCACGCCGCCGCCGCTCCTGCGGCCGCCGCCGGCCCGACACCCGCGGAGCGGCTGGGCCAGTTGAAGCAGTTGCTGGATCAAGGCCTGATCAGCGCCGCCGATTACGATGCCGCCAAAGCCGAGGTCCTGAAGAAACTGATTGGCTGAAGGTGCGCCTGCATTTTCCCCACATGCTTCCCGCCGGCAGGCGGGCCTGCGCCTGCCGGCGCTTCTCTGGTTGACTCATGCAGACAGCAAGCTGCCCCAATTGCGGGGCACCCACTGAATTCAAGTCGCTGGCCTCGGTCATGGCGGTGTGCAGCTATTGCCGCACCACCGTCTACAAGGACGGCTCGGCTGCCCACACGCTGGGGCAGGTCTCCGAGGTGCTCGACGATTATTCGCCCATCCAGATCGGCACCAGCGGATTCATCGAGGGCCAGGCGTTCACCGTGGTCGGACGCATCCAGCTGCAATATGACGGCGGCTTGTGGAACGAATGGGCCCTGCAGGTCGGCGATGGCCAGCAGGAATGGTGGCTCTCGGATGCCTCCGGGCTCTATACGGTGACCCGGCGGACCGCCGCCACGCAAACCTGGCCGCGTTTCGACGAACTCAAGCCGCTGACCCGCGTGGAGATCGGCGGCATCCCCCATGTGGTGGGCGATGTGCGGACCGCCCGTTGTACCGGCGGCCAGGGCGAACTGCCGCTGGGGCTGCGCGACGGATGGCAGGCGCGCGTAGCGGACCTGCATGTGGCGGATCGCTTCGTCACGCTGGATTTCTCCGATGAGGAAGTGCCGGTGCTGTACCAGGGCAAGAGCGTCACGCTGGAATCGCTCAAATGTGAATTCCTGCGCGACGACGATACCGTGCGCGCCGGCAGCTATCGCTATCAGGGCAAGCTGGGGTCGATGACCTGCCCCGCATGCGGCACCGCCATTCGCTTCCTGCCGCGCCAGACCGAACACCTGGTGTGCCAGTCCTGTCACAGCCAGATCGCACTGACCGGCGTCAAGGCCGAGGTGGTGGCCGCACAAGAGAAGATCGCGGCGGCCGCGCTGACGCTGGAACTGGGTACGCAGGCCACCATTGCCGGTGCCAGGTTCGAAGTCATCGGCGCCATGCGGCGCACCGATGATGACGAGCAGTGGACCGAATACCTGCTGCACAACGAACGGCGCGGCTTTCTCTGGCTGGTCGAAGCCGACGAGGGCTGGAGTACCGCGTCGGTGCTCCAGACCTGGCCGGACATGTCGGGGGCGGATGGTGTCACGCAGGGCCGCTTGCGCCTGCCCATGCAATACGAAGCCGAGGCACGGGTCACTTATGCGGTCGGTGCCTTCAACTGGAAGGTGTCCGTGGGCGACGTCACGCGCGTGGTCCAGTACGGCAAAGGCAGCAAGAGCTTGACGCTGGAAGTGACGGCAGAGGAAGCCACCTGGTCCGAAGCCAAGCCGGTCTCGCCCGACCAGCTCAGGGCCTGGCTGGGGAAGGAAGTCGCGTCCGAGACTGCGCGCGCTGCACCGGGCATGTCCTTCATGACCCTGGCGCACGTGATGGCGGTCCTCTTCGTGATCCTGAATTGCATTCCCATTCTTGGCTACGATCATTTCTGGAGTGGCCTCATTACCTTGACCCTGATCTACGCCCCGGCCTACAAGCTCGACGGGAATGATTTCTGATGAAGATCCTCTTCGTGCTCTACGCCTTGTTCATCATCGCGATCTCGACGCTGTACAACTGGGGCTCGACCAGCTTCTCCAGTTCGCGCTCGTCCTCCGGCAGCAGTTGGTCGTCCTCCAGTTCGGGCGGATCCTGGGGCGGCGGAGGCGGGCACAAGTGAGCGCCAACGCCTTCCCCGCCCGTGGCCAGCATCTGCTGGCCGATCTGGATGGCATCGACGCTGCGCGTCTGTGCGATCCCGTGGCGATCGAATCCCTCTTGCGGCAGGCGGCGGCTCATGCCGGGGCGACCGTGCTGCAGGGCCATTTTCATCACTTCGGGCCGCAGCAGGGCGTCACCGGCGTGCTGTTGCTGGCCGAATCCCACCTTTCCATTCATACCTGGCCGGAAGCGCGCTTTGCTGCGCTCGACATTTTCCTTTGCGGCGCATTGCAGGTGGAACAGGCCCTGGAGATCATCGTGGCGGGGCTGCAACCTGAACAGCTGCATCGCCAGCTGATCGAGCGTCAGGTACGCCTGCTGCCGATGGCGACGTGCGCCTGACATATCACGGGTATTGATCAGGGTTGCAGTAGTCACGCCGCAAACCAGGCTGGGCGCGGTTCCGGCGATGATCGACAAGGCCGGAATTTCGTTGGTCAGGCCATTTTCTTTGTCTTAAGATGCGCGCTTTTCATTCTGCCAAGCGTGAATCATGTGGACTGTCACTTGCCCGTCCTGCGAGAAGTACGTCGAATTCCACAGCCTGGCCTCGACCATGGCGGTGTGCGTGTACTGCCGCGCCGTGGTCGACAGGCGTAATCAGAAGACCCGTGGCGTCTCCAGGATGCCGGCCCTGGCAAAGGGCGCCGGTCCGCTGCCGATCGGCCGAATGGGCTGCTTCGAAGGGCGCGCCTTCAGCATCGTGGGGCAACGCCAGTGGCGAACTGGCGCGCGTGTCTGGAACCAGTGGTGGCTGAAGATGCGGGGCGACTCGCTGGAATGGCGCTTGCTGGAAGCCGGGGGACGCTACGCCATCGTCTCCCGGGTCGATCTTGAGCAAGCCTTGCCGAGATTCGATCAACTCAAGCCACGCATGCGCGTGAAGTTATTCGACCGAAGCTGGGTGGTCAGTGCGGTGCGCGATGTAGCTTGCAGCGGTGGCGAGGGCGAATGGGCCATGACCCGGTCTGCTCGGCAGCGCGCGCGCATGGTCGATCTGGAGGCGGGCGATGGCGTCCTGATGCTGGACTATTCGCTTGGCGATACGCCCGTGCTTTATCTGGGAAAGCGGATGCCGCTGGAGGCGCTGATCAGTCTGCCTGAACCCGCCGCACAACAGGAACCCGTTCCCTCGCACGGTGTGGCCACACATCCGTCGAGCGAGGACATCGAACTGAGTCCGATGGGATCGGCGCATACGTCGGTGGTGTGCTACCTGGTGATGACCTTGGGATTTTACTGGGCCAGCGACTTCATCTGGAGCATGCGCCAGACCTGGGTGTTCCTCCTGACCTTGGCCGCGGTGTATCTGCCTGCGCGCTTGCTCAAGGCGATGGGAGAAAAAGGGCAGGCCCAATCCGTGCTGCGAGGCTACGCGCTCTATGCGGTCATCGTCACGTGCGTGGCCCTCGTCCATCAAATGATTCAGGCAGAGGAAGAGGACTACTCAGTGTCCTCAGGCAGTAGCTGGGGCGGCAGCGCGGGACACAAGTGAGCCGTCAGGGATCAGAGGCGCTGCTTCCAGTAGTCCGGCTGCGCATAGGCGTGCCGCAGAAAATCCACGAAGGCGCGAATGCGCAGCGGCAGGTGCCGACGCTGCGCGAAGACCGCATAGATGGAGGGGGCCGGGGCGGCGAATTTGTCCAGCACGGTCACCAGTTCGCCGGCCTCGATCGCCGCACCCACCTCCCACATCGAGCGCCAGGCCAGACCACGCCCGGCCAGCGCCCAGTTGTGCAGCACCTCGCCATCATTGCAGACCATGTTGCCGCCGACCTTGTAGACGCTGACCTTGCCCGATTGCTTGAGCGTCCAGCCGCGCTGGCTGCCTTCGCTGCTCATGGCCAGGCAGTTGTGGCGCACCAGCTCATCAGGACTGGCCGGCGTGCCGTGACGGCGCAAGTAGGAGGGCGCAGCGACGATCACCCGATGGTTCTCGGCCAGCTTCACGCTCACCAGGTTGGAGTCGGTCAGGGTGGCGATGCGAATGGCGACGTCGATGCCTTCCCCGATGACGTCGGCGATGCGGTCGTTCAGGTTCAGCGTGAGGGTGACATCGCGGTGCTCGGCCAGGAAGGAGGGGACCAGCGGTGCCACGTGCTGGCGGCCGAAACCGGCCGGGGCCGAGATCAGCAGTTGCCCGCTGGCGCGCGCGCTGCGTTCGGACACCGCCGATTCGGCATCTTCCAGGTCGGCCAGGATACGCTGGCAGTCTTCCAGGAAGGCCGCGCCTTCGTTGGTCAGCACGATCTTGCGCGTGGTCCGCTGCAGCAGTTTCACGCCCAGGCGCTCCTCCAGCGCATCCAGCCGCCGGCCTATCATGGCCGGGGCGATGCCTTCGGCGCGGGCGGCCGCCGACAGGCTGCCCCGGGCGGCCACCTCGGCAAAGGTCGAAATCTGCTTGAACTGGTCCATGCCTGCACTCTCCAAACGCCTGAAAACAGGCGGCAAAGCCGCGCCGGAACTGGTGCGGCGGGTTGCAGCCATTATCAGCTCACTTGTGACTAAAACGCAAAGATAAATTGATAAAAGCTTTCACTCATATCGATTTGGTTTAAATATACTGCGTACATAAAGTGTCTGATGCGATGCAAAAAGCTGCACGGTCTCAGGCACAATCATGAAAACAAGATCACCCAGTCCATTTTTCTTTTTGAGGAGTCCAGCATGACGCAACTGAAGCTGCCCACCGGCATGGAAATCTCCGGCGAGATCAAGCCGGGTTACGAGAACGTCCTGACCTTTGAAGCCCTGTCGCTGGTCGCCAAGCTCTCGCGCGCCTTCGAAGGCCGTCGCCAGGAGCTGCTGGCTGCCCGTGCCGAGCGCGTCAAGCGCTTGGACGCCGGCGAGCGCCCCGACTTCCTGAAGGAAACCGAATCCATCCGCAGCGGCGACTGGAAGATCGCTCCCATCCCCGAAGCCCTGAAGTGCCGCCGTGTGGAAATCACCGGTCCGGTCGAGCGCAAGATGGTCATCAACGCCTTCAACTCGGGCGCGGACAGCTACATGACCGACTTCGAGGATTCCAACTCCCCGGTGTGGGACAACCAGATCAGCGGCCAGATCAACCTGTATGACGCGATCCGCCGCACCATCTCGCTGGAATCCAACGGCAAGAGCTACAAGCTCAACGACAAGATCGCCACCCTGGTG
Organism: Herbaspirillum huttiense; assembly: GCF_004367745.1. Classification (GTDB taxonomy): domain Bacteria; phylum Pseudomonadota; class Gammaproteobacteria; order Burkholderiales; family Burkholderiaceae_D; genus Herbaspirillum; species Herbaspirillum huttiense. The sequence goes on along the minus strand of NZ_CP037993.1, from coordinate 3,467,412 downwards.
GTGCGTCCGCGTGGCTGGCACCTGGATGAAAAGCACGTCACCCTGGACGGCAAGCGCATTTCCGGCGGCATCTTCGACTTCGCCCTGTTCCTGTTCCACAACGCGAAGGAGCAGCTGGCGCGCGGCGCCGGTCCGTACTTCTACCTGCCCAAGATGGAATCGCACCTGGAAGCGCGTCTGTGGAACGACATCTTCGTGATGGCCCAGAATGAAATCGGCCTGCCGCAAGGCACCATCAAGGCCACCGTGCTGATCGAGACCATCACTGCCGCCTTCGAGATGGAAGAGATCCTGTACGAACTGCGCGAGCACAGCGCGGGCCTGAATGCCGGCCGTTGGGACTACATCTTCTCCTGCATCAAGAAGTTCAAGAACGATAAGGACTTCTGCCTGGCCGATCGCGCCAAGGTCACCATGACCTCGCCGTTCATGCGCGCCTACGCCCTGCTGCTACTGAAGACCTGCCACAAGCGCGGTGCCCCGGCCATCGGCGGCATGAGCGCGCTGATCCCGATCAAGAACGATCCGGAAAAGAACGCCATCGCCATGCAAGGCATCATCAACGACAAGCGCCGCGACGCCACCGACGGTTACGACGGCGGCTGGGTGGCGCACCCGGGCCTGGTCGAAGCTTCCATGAAGGAATTCGTGGCCGTGCTGGGCGACAAGCCCAACCAGTTCGAAAAGCAGCGTCCGGACGTCGAGGTCAAGGCGGCCGACCTGCTGAACTTCCAGCCGGAAACCCCGATCACCGAAGCCGGCCTGCGCTACAACATCAACGTCGGCATTCACTACCTGGGTGCCTGGCTGGCCGGCAATGGCTGCGTGCCCATCCACAACCTGATGGAAGATGCGGCCACCGCCGAAATCAGCCGTGCCCAGGTGTGGCAGTGGATCCGCAGCGCCAAGGGCAACCTGGAAGACGGCCGCAAGGTCACCGCCGACATGGTGCGCGCGATGATTCCGGAAGAGCTGGCCAAGGTGAAGCAAGTGGCAGGCGATGGCCCGACCTATGACCGCGCCGCCAAGATCTTTGAAGAAATGTCCACTTCCGAGACCTTCGCCGAGTTCCTGACGCTGCCGCTGTACGAAGAAATCTGATTCAGATCCGCTTCAGCGCAAATGAAAATCCCCGCCACTCGCAAGAGGGCGGGGATTTTTTTGATGCCCATCACTTCACTTTGCGTAAGTACGAAAGTGAAGGACGAAAAAAATCCCCGACGAGTCGGGGATTTTTTATCAGCTTGAAAGCTTAAGCAGCCGGAACGATGTTCGAAGCTTGCTTGCCCTTCGGGCCGGTGGTCACTTCGAAGGAAACGCGTTGGTTTTCCTTCAGGGACTTGAAGCCATTCGACTGAATAGCCGAGAAGTGAGCGAACAGATCTTCGCCACCTTCATCGGGAGTGATGAAACCAAAACCCTTTGCATCGTTGAACCACTTGACGGTACCAGTTGCCATTACGGACTCCTAAATTTAATTGATTGGGGCTTGCGCCCGGCTCTTTATCGTTACTCGGGAGGAATGACAGCGAAGAACCGCACTACCAGCTCGAATCCTAACGACGCGACGATTATACTCATTAAATCGAGAATGCAAGCCATTTTCGGTACGAAACTTCCATTAAAAGTTTTAATGGCTGGTTCTGGTGCTTTAGATTTCTTTCAGTGCCGGGAAATGGTGCGCAGAACCGGCTTCAATCCCTTGTCTGGTGCGGGTTTCAGCGTGTCAGTGAATGTCCTACGTGCGCCTGTCGGGAACTTTCTGACGCCGCTTTTCAGCCGTTTTGCCGGTGGATCAGCACAACCGCTTCGGTCGCAATCCCCTCTTCACGCCCCAAAAAGCCCATTTTTTCATTGGTTTTGGCCTTGATATTCACTTGCCCTTCAGAAATCCCGAGGTCGGCGGCGACGTTGACCACCATGGACGGGATGTGCGGAGCCATCTTGGGCGCCTGGGCGATGATGGTGGCATCCACGTTGCCCACGGCGTAGCCGGCGGCGGCGAGGCGCTTGGCGGCTTCGCGCAGCAGCACGCGCGAGTCGGCTCCCTTGAATTGCGGATCGGTATCGGGGAAATGGCGCCCGATGTCGCCCAGCGCGGCAGCACCGAAGAGCGCGTCGGTGATGGCGTGCAGCAGGGCGTCGGCATCCGAATGGCCCAGCAGGCCCTTTTTGTGCGGGATGGTGACGCCGCCCAGGATCAGCGGGCGGCCTTCCACCAGCGCGTGGCAGTCATAGCCCTGGCCGATGCGGAAAGGGAAGGGGGAAGAAGCGTTCATGCGTGCGGACCTTTCAGGAAGAATTCAGCCAGCGCGGCGTCCTGCGCCAGCGTGACCTTCAGATTGCGGGGGTTGCCCTCCACCAGGCGCGGACGCAAGCCCAGCATCTCGATGGCGCTGGCGTCGTCGGTGATCTCGCCCAGGCGGCCTTGTTCTTGCGCCTGATGCAAGGCGCGCTGCAGCAGGGCATAGGGAAACATCTGCGGGGTCTGTGCCGCCCACAGGCCGGCGCGCGGCACGGTCTCCTGCGAGCGGGCAGGGGCGCCGCCATCGCCGCGCTTCAAGGTGTCGACGACCGGCACCGCCAGCAAGCCACCGATTTCATCGTCTGCCAGGGCATCCAGCAGGCGATCCAGCAGCGGCGAGTCCAAACCGGGGCGGGCGGCATCATGAACCAGTACCCGGTCGGCATCGGCCACCCGGTCACGGATGGCGTTGAGGCCATTGAAGACGCTGTCCTGGCGCGTCGGCCCGCCTACCCGCAGGATGCTCACGCGTTGCAAAAAATCTGGCGTCATCAGGGAATCAATCCAGCCATCCTCGGCACTGACCACCACGAAGGTATGGGCGATCCGTGGGTGGTCCGCGAAGGTCTGCAGCGCATGCAGCAGCATGGGTTTGCCTGCCAGCGGCATATATTGCTTGGGGATCTGGACGCCCATACGCGCGCCCACGCCTGCGGCGGGAATGAGCGCAAAGTGGCGGGGCGGGGAAGAAGCGGACTGCGAAGGGTTCATGCCATGCACCTGGCCCGACGCCCGCCTGGCGGCGGCTTGCGATGGGGCCTTCGTTTATAATGAGAGGCTGAATTCTAATGCCAATCCCTTGCAAGCGACCGGCATTTTGCGGCGCTGCCAGCATGGCCACCGCGGCCGTGCCTGCGCCGTTGCCTTGCTCGAATCAAGTCCAAACCAAGCCGATCCTCCCGATCCTGATGTCTTTTGACCCGAAAAAAAGCCTGCCCAAAGCAGGTGTGCGTTTCCAGCCTCCCGCCGTGCACGGTTCTGCCGATGCCTATCTGCTGGCCCAAGCCGCGCTGGCCCTCAAGGCCGAAGGCCGCATGCTGGCCGTGGTGGTGGCCGGGGCCACCGATGCCCAGCGCCTGCTGGCTGAAATCCCCTGGTTCCAGCCCAAGGAAGGCGAGCGCCTGCGTTGCCACCTGCTGCCGGACTGGGAAACGCTGCCCTATGACGCCTTCTCGCCGCACCAGGACCTGGTCTCCGAACGCCTGGCCACGCTCTATGAAGTGCAGTCCGGCCAGTGCGACCTGCTGATCGTGCCGGCCACCACAGCCTTGTTGCGCATGGCGCCGCCGCAGTTCCTGGCGGCCTATACCTTCTTCTTCAAGCAGGGCGAAAAGCTCGATGAAGGCAAGCTCAAGTCCCAGCTCACCCTGGCCGGTTACACCCACGTGGGCCAGGTCATGTCGCCGGGCGAATATTCGGTGCGCGGCGGGCTGATCGACATCTTCCCCATGGGCTCGGTGCTGCCCTATCGCCTGGACCTGTTCGGCGACACCATCGAGACCATCCGCACCTTCGACGCCGATACCCAGCGCTCGCTTTATCCGGTGCCCGAGGTACGCCTGCTGCCGGGTCGCGAATTCCCCATGGACGAGGCCTCGCGCCTGGCCTTCCGCAATCGCTGGCGTGAAGTGTTCGAGGGTGATCCGTCGCGCTCGGCCATCTACAAGGACATCGGCAACGGCATCGCCTCGGCGGGCATCGAATACTACCTGCCGCTGTTCTTCGAAGAGACGGCCACGCTGTTCCAGTACCTGCCGGCCAATGCCATGTTCGCCACCGTGGGCGACATCGAACAAGCCATCAAGCGCTTCTGGAGCGATACCCGCTCGCGTTGGACCTTCCTTCACGCCGACCGCGAGCGCCCGGTGCTGGAGCCGCGCGCCATCTACCTGGACGATGAAGATTTCTTCACCCTGCTGAAACCCCACGCCCGCTGGGTGCTCAAGACCGATGATTCGCCTTCGGCCATCTCGGCGCCGCTGCCCAACATCGCCGTGAACCGCCGCGCGGAAGATCCGCTGGTCAACCTGCGCAGCTTCCTGCTCAAGGGGGCCGAGCGCGTGCTGATCTGTGCCGAAAGCAATGGCCGGCGTGAAACCCTGCAGCAGTACTTTGCCGAATACGACCTGCATCCGGCGCTGTGCGATGACTGGAATGATTTCCTCTCCGGCAATGAGCCGCTGATGCTGGGCGTGGCCCCATTGCACGCCGGCTTCGTCACCGCCGGCGGCCTGGCGCTGATCACCGAGACCGAGCTGTACGCCGGCAGCGGCCGCCGGGTCGGCAGCCGCAAACAGCAGGCCGCCACCGATGTGGAATACATGGTGCGCGACCTGTCGGAGTTGAAGATCGGCGACCCGGTGGTCCACAGCAGCCACGGCATCGGCCGCTACATGGGCCTGGTCAGCATGGACCTGGGGGAGGGCGAGACCGAGTTCCTGCATCTGGAATACGCCAAGGAGACCAAGCTCTACGTCCCGGTGTCGCAACTGCACGTGATTTCGCGCTACTCCGGTGCCTCGCCGGAAGATGCACCGCTGCACGCACTGGGCTCCGGCCAGTGGGAAAAGGCCAAGCGCAAGGCCGCCCAGCAGGTGCGCGATACGGCCGCCGAACTGCTGAACCTGTACGCCCGCCGCGCGCTGCGCCAGGGCCATGCCTTCCAGTATTCGGCACATGACTATGAAGCCTTCGCCGACAGTTTCGGTTTTGAGGAAACCGCCGACCAGGCCGCCGCCATCAATGCCGTCATCAAGGACATGACCGGCGGCAAGCCCATGGACCGCCTCATCTGCGGCGACGTCGGCTTCGGCAAGACCGAAGTGGCCCTGCGCGCCGCCTTCGTGGCGGTGATGGGCGGCAAGCAGGTCGCCATTCTCGCGCCGACCACGCTGCTGGCCGAACAGCATGCCGCCACCTTCGCCGACCGCTTCGCCAACTGGCCGGTCAAGATTGCCGAACTGTCGCGCTTCCGCACCGGCAAGGAAGTCACGCAAGCCATCAAGGGCCTGGGCGATGGCACCATCGATATCGTCATCGGTACTCACAAGCTGCTCTCCGATGAAGTGAAGTTCTCGCGCCTGGGTCTGGTCATCATCGATGAAGAACACCGTTTTGGCGTACGCCAGAAGGAAGCCCTGAAATCGCTGCGCGCCGAGGTCGATGTGCTCACGCTGACCGCCACGCCGATCCCGCGTACGCTGGGCATGGCGCTGGAAGGCCTGCGCGATTTCTCGGTGATCGCCACCGCGCCGCAGAAGCGCCTGGCCATCAAGACCTTCGTGCGCGCCGAACAAGAATCGACCATCCGCGAAGCCTGCCTGCGCGAATTGAAACGCGGCGGCCAGGTCTACTTCCTGCACAACGAAGTGGAAACCATCGCCAACCGCAAGGCCGCGCTGGAGCAACTTTTGCCGGAAGCGCGCATCGGCGTGGCGCACGGTCAGATGCACGAACGCGACCTGGAGAAGGTGATGCGCGACTTCGTGGCGCAGCGCTTCAACATCCTGCTCTGTACCACCATCATCGAGACCGGCATTGACGTGCCGACTGCCAACACCATCATCATGCATCGCGCCGACAAGTTCGGCCTGGCGCAGCTGCACCAATTGCGCGGCCGCGTCGGCCGTTCGCACCACCAGGCTTATGCCTACCTGCTGGTGCAGGATGTGCAGGGCTTGTCCAAGCAGGCGCAGCGCCGGCTGGAGGCGATCCAGCAGATGGAGGAACTGGGCAGCGGCTTCTATCTCGCCATGCACGATTTGGAAATTCGCGGTGCCGGCGAAGTGCTGGGCGATCACCAGTCGGGCGAGATCCACGAGATCGGTTTCCAGATGTATTCGGACATGTTGAACGAAGCCGTGCGTGCCCTGAAGGATGGACGCGAACCGGACCTGGCCGCGCCGCTGTCGACCACCACCGAGATCAACCTGCATGCGCCTGCGCTGCTGCCCAATGACTTCTGCGGCGACGTGCATGAGCGTCTGTCGCTCTACAAGCGCTTCGCCAACTGCGAGAAGGCCGATGCGATCGACGCCTTGCAGGAAGAACTGATCGACCGCTTCGGCAAGCTGCCCGATGCGGCCAAGGCCCTGATCGAAACGCACCGCCTGCGCATTGCGGCCAAGCCGCTGGGCATCATCAAGATCGATGCCCATTCCGAAGCGGCGCTGCTGCAGTTCGTTCCCAATCCGCCGATCGACGCCATGCGCATCATCGAGCTGGTGCAGAAGAATCGCCAGGTCAAGCTCAATGGCCCCGACAAGCTGCGCATCACGGCCAACATGCCGGACCTGAATGCCCGCGTGCAGCAGGTCAAGGCGACCATGAAGGCACTCACCGGTTGAGTGCTCTTCTGGCCGCACTACAACGAATCCCATCGCACCCATGAATCAACAGAACAACATGAACCTGATCCTGCAAGCCCCCAAGCAACACGCCGTGCCGTCTTCCGCCATCGAGTCCATCGCTGCCCTGGCCGGTGGCCGCGCCGAGCGCATTGCAGATGACCGCGTACCGGATGCCGATGCCTGGCGTGTGGCGGGCGTGAGCCAGAGCGATGCGCTCAAGGCCAGCATCGATGCGGCTTGCCTGCAGGCGCGCCTGGACTATGCCTTCATCGACGAGGGCCGCAAGCTGTCCGATTTCCGCCTGGTGGCCATGGACATGGATTCCACCCTCATCACCATCGAATGCATCGACGAGATCGCCGACATGCAGGGCTTGAAACCGCAGGTGGCCGAGATCACCGAAGCCGCCATGCGCGGCGAGATCGAGTTCAACGAAAGCCTGACCCGCCGCGTGGCATTGCTCAAGGGGCTGGACGCAGGCGCGTTGCAGCGTGTCTATGATGAGCGCCTGCAATTGTCGTTGGGTGCGGAAAACATGCTCAAGGCAGTGCAGGCCGCCGGCCTCAAGACGCTGCTGGTCTCAGGCGGATTCACCTTCTTCACCGACCGCATGAAGGCGCGCCTGAACCTGGACTACACCCACGCCAACACGCTCGAAGTGGCCGACGGCAAGCTCACCGGCAAGGTGGTCGGCGGTATCGTCAATGCCGACGAGAAGCGTGCAACGGTGGAGCGCATCTGCCGCGAGATCGGTGCCGAACCAAGCCAGGCCATCGTCATGGGCGATGGCGCCAATGACCTGCGCATGATGGGCATCTCGGGCCTGTCGGTGGCCTTCCGCGCCAAGCCGGTGGTGCGTGCCCAGGCCAGCGTGGGCTTGAATTTTGTGGGCTTGGACGGCATCTTGAACCTGCTGGCCTGACGTCGGGGCCGGCTTCCCCCTCATTTCAGGAGACGCGATGAACCAGGAACTGGTATTCGACCCACAGACCCAGACCGGCCGTGACCTGGTCTGGTGGCTCTACCTGGCGCATGCCGCCTGCCTGGTGTTTTCGCTGGGCATGCTGTCGTGGCTGCCCCTGATCGTCAATTACCTCAAGCGCGGCGACGTGCGCGATACCTTCCTTTACACCCACCATCGCTGGCAGATCCGCTCCTTCTGGTGGTACCTGTTCTGGCTGTTCGCCGGCGGCGTGCTGTGGGCGACGGTGATCGGAATCCCGGTGGCGATTCTGGTGTTCTCGCTGGCCTGGATCTGGAAAGCCTACCGCCTCATCAAGGGCTTCCTCGACCTGCAGGACAACAAGCCCATGCCGGTGTGATCCCGCCATCGGCTGACGCACTCAAGCGGCACCTGCGGGTGCCGTTTTTATTTCCTTCAGGCAAAGAATCATTGCGCAAGGGATAATAGTGATATTGAAAGATTTCAATGATAATCTCGAAGTATTACTAGGCCGCACTAATCCACAACCGATCGCACTAGATGGCCCGGGTTAGCCACAGGCGAACTTTCGTTCATGCGCACCTCACGAAGGCGCGCCAGGGCGGGGTGCTCATTCCAAAGGGGGAAAACTGCGCATGAAGAACTGGACGATCAAGCAACGCATCCTCGGGAGCTTCGGGCTCATCCTGCTGCTGATGGCACTGATGGCCGGGATTTCGGCGGTCAACCTTGGCCACATCGAGAAGGGGGCGACGGCGCTGCGCAACGACTCCACCCCCGGTCTCTACTACAGCACCCAGATCAACGCTGCGTGGTACGAAAACCTGCTGATGACCCAGCAGATCATTCAGATCGATGCCAATGATGCCGAGCGCCAGGCTGACCTGGCACTGCTGCGCCGCAACGCCGAGCGCCTCGACCGCTTGCAGGAAGATTACGACAAGACCATCTTCAGCGATGCTGACCGCAAGCTCTTCGAGCAATTCAAGGAGACGCGGCAGAAATACCGTGCCGTCGTCAGCGAGGTGCTGAAGATGGACTTCAGCCAGCGCGCCCCGATCGACAAGATCGTCAACGAGCAGATTCGTCCGCAATGGCGTACCGGCTATCAACTGACGCAGCGCATGGTCGAGACCAACAAGGGCATCGCCGACGACGCCGCCCAGCGCATCGGCGATGCCGTCAACTCGGCCCAGTTCACCCTGATGAGCGCGCTGATGGCAGCGCTGCTGGTGGCGCTGGTGTGCGGCTTCTTCCTGATGCGCGCCATCAACGAGCCGCTGCAGAAGCTCATGGGCCTGCTCGACATCATGCGCTCGGGCGATTTCTCGCGTCGCGTGGAGCTGGACCGCAAGGATGAGTTTGGCGTGCTGGGCAACGGCTTCGACCGCATGACCGATGAGCTGACCGCGCTGGTTTCGCAGGCGCAGAAGTCCTCGGCTCGCGTGGCGACGTCGGTCACCGAGATCGCTGCCACGGCCCGCCAGCAACAGGCCACCGCCGCCGAAACGGCTGCCACCACCACCGAGATCGGCGCGACCTCGCGCGAGATCCATGCAACCTCGCGTGACCTGGTGCGCACCATGAATGAAGTGTCGGTGGTTTCTGAACAGACTTCGGCGCTGGCCGGCAGCGGCCAGGCGGGCCTGACCCGCATGGGCGACACCATGCAGAACGTGATGGATGCGGCCGGTTCGGTCAGCGCCAAGCTGGCCATCCTCAACGAGAAGGCGGGCAACATCAACCAGGTCGTGACCACCATCACCAAGGTGGCCGACCAGACCAACCTGCTGTCGCTGAACGCCGCCATCGAGGCCGAGAAGGCCGGCGAACATGGCCGCGGCTTCTCGGTGGTGGCCACCGAAATCCGCCGCCTGGCCGACCAGACTGCCGTGGCGACCTACGACATCGAAGTCATGGTCAAGGAAATTCAGTCGGCCGTGGCAGCCGGCGTGATGGGCATGGACAAGTTCTCCGACCAGGTGCGGCGCGGCATGCAGGATGTGCAGACCGCCGGCAGCCAGTTGTCGCAGATCATTGCCCAGGTGCAGGCACTCGCACCGCGCTTCCAGATCGTCAACGAAGGCATGCAGGCCCAGGCCAGCAGCGCCGAGCAGATCAACCAGGCGCTGGTGCAGCTCTCCGAAGCGGCCCAGCAGACCGTGGAGTCGCTGCAGCAATCGAGCCAGGCCATCGACGAACTGAACGTGGTCTCCAATGAATTGCGCAATGGCGTCTCGCGCTTCAAGGTGACGGACTGAGCGCCGCACCGGTCCCGCCCAGCGTGCTCATGAGCCAGTCCCTGCATCTGCTGTTTTCCCTGGGGGAAGAGCGCTATGCCTTGCCCACCGCCGAGGTGGCAATGGTATTGCCGCTTTCCCCCTGCAAATCGCTGCCCGGCGCACCCGCATGGGTAGCCGGGCTGCTGCCGTATGGCAGCGGCCACGTGCCGGTGATCGACCTGTCCATGCTGGCGCTCGGTCATCCCGCTCCGGCGCGCGTGAGTACGCGCCTGGTGCTGGTGCATTACCGCCACGCGCAGGCGCTGCCGGTGCTGCTGGGCCTGATCCTGCCGCAGGCCACCGACACGCTGCGCCTTGATCCGGCCCACTTCACGCCGGCCGCCGTCCGCAATGAGGGAGCCCCCTACCTCGGGCCTGTCATGCCGTATCAGGGCGGACTGCTGCAGCGGGTGCAAGTGGGCGACCTGCTCGACCCGGCTACGCGCGCCTTGCTCTACCCGGAGGTGCCGGCATGAAGAGCCTGCCGCTGATCGCCGACAAGCTCAAGGCCGTCATGGGCCTGGACATGGCCACCGTCGGCAGCAGCCTCATCGAACGGGTGGTGCGCGAGCGCATGGCGGCGCTGGGCATCGCGGACGATGGCCACTATCTGGCACGGCTGCAGGGGTCGGCCGCCGAGTTGCAGGCCCTGATCGAACTGGCCGTGGTGCCGGAGACCTGGTTCTTCCGTGACCGTGAAGCCATTTTCGCCGTGGCGCGGCTTGCGCGGGAGCGGCTGCTTTCGCAGCCCGATGTGCCGGTGCGTATCCTGAGCCTGCCATGCTCCACTGGCGAAGAACCGTATTCGGTCGCGATGGCCCTGCTGGAGGCGGGCGTCATGCCGTCGCAGTTCGTCATCGACGCTTATGATATTCGTACCCGCTCGCTGGAGATCGCGGCGGCCGGTGTCTATGGCCGCAATTCCTTCCGGGGACAGGCCCTGGGTTTCCGGGATCGCCATTTCATGACGGTGGAGCAGGGCTGGCAACTGCAGGAAGCGATCCGGCGCCAGGTGCGCTTTGCGCCCGGCAATCTGCTGGCACCGGATTTGCTGCGGCAGGCTGCGCCTTACGATTTCATCTTTTGTCGCAACGTGCTGATCTACTTCGAGCGCGAGGTGCAGCGCCAGGTGGTGAGCCTGCTGGAAAGCCTCATGAAACCGGATGCCGTGATCTTCGTCGGCCCCGCCGAAGGCGGACTGATGCTCAGTCCGCGTCTGGAGTCGGCCGGCATTGCACTGGCCTTCGGTTTCCGCAAGCGCGTGGCGGTGGAGAAACCGGCCTGGCGCGAGACGGTATTGGCAGCAGCGCAGCCGCTGTTGGCTGCGCCTGTTCCGGCACGCCGGGCGCGTCCGGCCGCGTCGGCGTTGGCCGCTGACTCAGGAATCAACGCCTTCGCTGCGCCCGTGCCAGCACCGCTGTCAGCAAGCAGCCAGCCCTTGCTGCAGCGTGCCCGCTCGCTGGCCGATGCAGGGCAGTTCGCGCAAGCCGCTGCCTTATGCGAACAAGCCATCGAAGAGCAGGGGCCGAGCGCAGACGCTTTCTATCTGCAGGGACTGATCCACGATGCCGGCGGTGATGCCGGGCAGGCCCAGCGTTGCTACCGCAAGGTGCTGTATCTGGCACCGCAGCACCAGGCGGCTTTGCTGCAACTGGCCGCCCTGCTGCAGGCGCAAGGTGATACCGCCGGAGCCGAGCGCCTGCGCCAGCGCGCCAGCCGTGTGACGACGACCGAGGAGCCGCATCATGGCTGAGCCGACGCTGACCCCGCCGCACGCGCCCCTCGAGGATTGCTGGAACCGCATCGGCACCAAGGGCGACGGCAGCTGCCCTGAACTGGCGCATCACATCCGCTGCCTGAACTGCCCGACTTTCGCGCGTGCCGCCTTGCAGCAGCTCGATCGGGTGGCGGCATCCCGCGAGGTGGCGCAGCAGTGGGCGCGCGCCGGTGCGGCCGAGGAAGATCAGGAAGATCGCACCGTGCTGGCGTCGGCCCTGGTGGTGCGCATTGCCGGTGAGTGGCTGGCGATTGCCACGTCCGTGGTGCAGCAAGTCGCCGGGAGCCGGCCCCTGCACAGCTTGCCGCACCAGCGCAACACCGCCATTGCGGGCGTTGTGAACATTCGCGGCAGCCTGCGCATCTGCGTCTCGCTGGCCCGGGTGTTCCAGCTGCCCGATGACACGTCGGCCCCGCATCTGCTGGTGGCGGCGCATGAAGGGCAGATCCTGGTGTTCCCGGTGGAAGAGGTGGCCGGGGTTCATCGCTATGCAGATGAAAGCCTGGCCCCGGTGCCGACCACGCTGGCCCAGGCGGCCATCCAGTACACGCGCGGCATGGTGGAGTGGCGCGGTCGTCCCATCGGCCTGCTCGACCACGAATTGCTGTTCTACGTACTCAACCGGAGCATGACATGAGTACGCCCGATCTGAGCCAGATGTCCATGCTGGACCTGTTCCGCTTCGAGGCGGAAAGCCAGATTGCCCAGCTCAATACCAGCCTGCTGGCGCTGGAGCAGCAACCGACGGCGGCCGAGCATCTGGAAGCCTGCATGCGTGCCGGCCATTCGCTCAAGGGCGCAGCCCGCATCGTCGGCCTGGAAACCGCCGTCAAGGTAGCCCACGTGCTGGAGGACTGCTTCGTCCTGGCGCAACAGGGCAAGCTGCGGCTGGAGAAAAAACATATCGATGTGCTGCTGCGCGGGGCCGATCTGCTGGGACGGATCGCCTCGCCACCGGACGGCGACGAAACCTGGGTCGACCACGCCGGCAGCGCCGAGGTACAGGCTTTCCTGCAAGCCTTGCCGGCCGTGATGAGTGGTGCGGATGCCGATCCCTGGCCTGCGCCCTCGGCCGCACTGCAGGAGGCCTTCGCCGCCGAGGCGGCCCCGCAGCCACCAGCGCCGGTACCGTCGGCCGCAGCGATGGAGCCGCCACAGCCCGCCGCGAGCGCATCCATCGTCAACCAGACTGCTGCCGCGCGCGCCGTGCGCGTCAGTGCGGACAGCCTGGACCGGCTCCTGAGCCTGACCGGCGAATCGCTGGTGGAGTCGCGCCGCCTGAAACCCTTCTCGGCCAGCATGCTGCGCATGAAGCGCGTGCAGCGCGAGGCCGTGCAGGCACTGGACCTGCTGCAACAGAAGCTGGCCGCCAGCCAGCTCGACGAATTCGCCCAGACTACGCTGGCCGAATTGCGCGCGCTGATGCAAACCAACCAGCAACTGCTGGGTGAACAATTGATTGCGCTGGATGCCTTCGACCGGCGTTCGGTCAATCTCTCGCAACAACTGTATGACGAGGCGCTGGCCTGCCGCATGCGGCCCTTTGCCGATGGCACCGCCGGCTTTGCGCGCATGGTGCGCGACGTCGGCAATGCGCTGGGCAAATCGGTGCGGCTGGACATCAGCGGCACCGCCACCCAGATCGACCGCGATATTCTTGAAAAGCTGGAAGCACCGCTCGGCCACCTGCTGCGCAACGCGGTGGACCACGGCATTGAGGACGGCAGCACGCGCCGTGCGGCCGGCAAGCCGGAGCAGGGTGTGGTGCGGCTGGAGGCAAGGCACAGTGCGGGCATGCTGTTGATCGAGGTGGCCGATGATGGTGCGGGCATCGATCTGGACGCATTGCGCCGCACGGTGGTGATGCGCGGCCTGGCGACCCAGGACATTGCCGAGCGCCTGTCGGACGCAGAATTGCTGGACTTTCTGCTCTTGCCCAGCTTCAGCCTGCGCGAGACCGTCACCGAGATTTCCGGACGCGGGGTCGGTCTTGATGTGGTGGCGGACATGCTCAAGCAGGTCCGCGGCACGATCCGTATCACCACACGGCCGGGGCAGGGCAGTCGTTTCCTGCTGCAGTTGCCGCTGACGCTGTCGGTGATTCGCAGCCTGCTGGTGGAGATCGCCGGTGAACCTTATGCGTTTCCGCTGGCCTACGTAAATCGGACCTTGCGTTTGCCGGCCGAGGCCCTGCAGACCCTCGAAGGCTACCAGCACTTCAGCCACGCCGGCCGTCAGGTCGGCCTGGTCAGTGCGCACCAGGTGCTGCAACGTGGCCAGTGGCGCGTCCGAGACGGCAGTGTCTGCGTGGTGGTGATCGGCGAGGAGGAACACAGCTACGGCATCGCGGTCGATGCCTTCCTGGGCGAGCGCATGCTGGTGGTGCAACCGCTGGATGCACGCCTGGGCAAGATTCCCGACATCCTGGCCGGTGCGCTGATGGAAGATGGCGCGCCCTTGCTGATCCTGGACGTGGCCGACTTGCTGCGCACGGTGGAAAAGCTCACCGCCTCGGGACGGCTGCAGACGGTCGACGCGGATCCTGCCGGTGCGGCGGCTGTGGCGGTGCGCAAGAAAGTACTGGTGGTGGACGATTCACTCACCGTGCGCGAACTGGAACGCAAGCTGCTGACCAACCGGGGCTATCAGGTCACGGTGGCAGTGGATGGCATGGATGGCTGGAATGCCGTGCGTGCCGAGCATTTCGACCTGGTCATCACCGATATCGACATGCCGCGCATGGATGGCATCGAGCTGGTCACCCTGATACGCGGCGCGCCGCAATTGCAGGCGTTGCCGGTGATGATCGTGTCGTACAAGGACCGTGAAGAGGATCGGCAGCGTGGCCTGGCAGCCGGGGCCGATCATTATTTCACCAAGAGCAGTTTCCATGATGAAAGCCTGTTGCAGGCGGTCATGGATTTGATTGGAGAGGCGACAACGTGAAGATCGGCATTGTCAACGACACCCCCATGATGGTGGAAGTGCTACGCCGGGTGATTGCCGAGAGTGGCCGCCACGAATTGATCTGGATCGCCCGCGATGGCGAACAGGCGGTGCAGATGTGCGCCTGGCAGTTGCCCGATGTGGTGCTGATGGACCTGCTCATGCCCAAGATGGATGGCGTGGAAGCCACCCGCCGCATCATGCAGGACACCCCGTGCCCGATCCTGGTGGTGACCTCCGACATGGACACCAGCGCCGCCAAGATCTATGAAGCCATGGGCTATGGCGCGCTCGATGCCACCCAGACCCCGGCGCTCATCGGCGCGGCCGGCAAGCGCGATGCGGCGGCGTTGATCGAGAAGATCGACCAGCTCGGCTGGCTCAGCCCGGACGACATGGCCGCCCCCGTGCGCCTGCCGCTGCGTCCGCTGGCCCCGAATCTCCAGGGCGACCTGGCTCCGCTGGTGGCCATCGGGGCGTCGGCCGGCGGACCGGCCGCGCTGTCGGCCCTGCTCAAGCAGGTACCGCGTGAATTCCCCGGCAGCATCGTGATCGTGCAGCACATCGATGCCGCCTTCGCGCCCGGCATGGCGCAGTGGCTGCAGCAGCAGTCGGTGCTGCGCGTGCGCCTGGCGGTCGAAGGCGATCTGCCGCGCCGGGGTGAAGTCCTGCTGGCGGGCAGCAATCATCATCTCGTCTTCAAGGAGGGCAGCCGTCTCGCGTATGTCGCGGGCGCGCCCACGGATGTCTACCGGCCCTCGGTGGACGCGTTTTTCCATAGCATCGTGCGCCATTGGGATGGCAAGGCCACCGGCGTGCTGCTGACCGGCATGGGCCGCGATGGCGCAGCGGGCCTGAAGGCCCTGCGCGACAACGGCTATCACACCCTGGCGCAGGATCAGAAGAGCTGCGCCGTCTACGGCATGCCCAAGGCCGCCGTAGCGCTCAACGCCGCCGTCGATGTGCTGCCGGTCAGTGCCATGGCGGCACGGCTGCAGGCGCTGCTGGCCGGGGCGTGACGCAACTGAAATGAAGGAAAGCATGATGAGTTCGGTGCAAGCAACCGACACCCCGGGTGGCGGCCCCGTATTGCCCGCCGACGACTACAAGATCATGGTGTTGCTGGTGGATGACCAGGCCATGGTCGGCGAGGCGATCCGCCGCGCCTTGGCCAAGGAAGAGAACATCGACTTCCATTTCTGCACCCGTGCCGATGAAGCCCTGGCCGTGGCCGAGAAGACCCGTCCCACGGTGATCCTGCAGGACCTGGTGATGCCGGGCGTGGATGGCATGACCCTGGTGCGCCAGTACCGTGCCAGCGCGGTGCTGGCCAACGTGCCGATCATCGTGCTGTCCTCGCGCGACGATGCCGAAATCAAGCGCGATGCCTTCGCCGGCGGTGCCAACGATTACATGGTCAAGTTGCCCGATGTGATCGAACTGGTGGCGCGGCTGCGCTATCACTCGCGCTCCTACATCAACCTGCTGCAGCGCGATGCGGCCTACCGCGCGCTGCGCGAGAGCCAGCAGCAGCTGCAGAAGAGCAATTTCGAGCTGCAGCGCCTGACCAACACCGATGGCCTGACCGGCATCGCCAACCGCCGCTATTTCGACGACTACCTGGGCGCTGAATGGCGCCGCGCCCGGCGTGACGGACTGCACCTGTCACTGCTGCTGATCGACGTCGATTTCTTCAAGCTGTACAACGACAACTATGGTCACGTCGCCGGCGATGCGGTGCTGCGCCGGGTCGCGCAAACGCTCGATGAAAGCATCCAGCGTCCGGCCGACCTGTCGGCCCGTTTCGGCGGCGAGGAATTTGCCATGATCCTGCCGCGCACGTCGCTGGAAGGAGCGCAGGCCCTGGGCCAGAAGCTGTGCCAGCTGATTGAGGCGAACCAAGTCCCGCATGAGCGCTCCAAGGTGAGCGCCTGGCTGACCGTAAGCATCGGTGCGGCTACCATGGTACCGGCACCGGAGCAGGACATCCGCGAACTGATCGAGATGGCCGACCGCCGTCTCTACCTGGCCAAGCAGCAGGGCCGCAACCGGGTGGTCTGGCAGGATGGCTGAACGGACAAGACAAAAAAGGCAGCGTGCGTCACCTGCGCGCCGGCCACACGATAACGACAAGGGAAGGAAACCAGCATGCGCATCATCGCCAGCCTGGAAGAACTGAAATCGCTGGCAGGCCAGGAAGTGGCCACCAGCGAATGGATTGCCGTCACCCAAGAACAGGTGGACCGCTTTGCGGAGGCCACCGGCGACCATCAATGGATCCACGTCGACCCTGAGCGCGCGGCCCGCGAGCTGCCCTACGGTGGCACGGTGGCGCACGGATTCCTGACACTGGCGCTGCTGCCGCGCCTGCTGTCGGAATCCATCAGCCTGGGGCCGGATGTACGCATGCTGCTCAATTACGGCCTGAATCGCGTACGCTTCCCGGCACCCCTGCCGGTGGGCCGAAAAGTGCGCGGCATCATCCGCCTGGAATCCACCGAGGACATCCCCGGTGGCGTGCAGCTGGCCTGGCGCATTACCGTGGAATGTGAAGGGTCCGACAAGCCCGTTTGCGTGGCGGAATTCCTGGTGCGCCGCTACTAGGCGAATCGCTCCACCTGACTGCGCGCATCCTCGCAGAAGCTCATGCAGAGTGTGGCCTGATGGCATCGTCCTTGCCTGTCAGCACGGTTATTCGTGCGGGGCTGGATGAGAAACTGCCACGCATTGTCATAAGGTGCTAATGTCCATCCATACAGCGGCGCATCCGGTGTCGCCGCTGCGTCCTTGCCGATCCTGTTTCTCATGATGTCAGAACGCCCGCCCGTACAGGTTGACGCCGATGCCGAGTTCTACCGGAAGGCGCTCGCCTTCAACAACCTGACGCTGTCCTACATTGCCCGCGGTGCGCCGCTGGAGCAATTGCTGGACCGCATCGCCAGCGGTTTTTCGGGCAGCTATCCGCAACGCGCGCTGGCCATCTTCCTGTTCGATCCCCAGGCCCGCCGCCTGCAAGTAGGTGCCGCCCCGCGCGTGGCGCCGGCTTTCCTGGCCGAGCTGACGGCGCTGGCGGTGGACGATCCCGACACCCCGCAGTTCTGGCATGCCCTGACGGCCCTGGCGGCACGCCATGAACGCTCCCTGCTGGAAATGCTGCCGCTGCGTTCCTTCGCCGGCGAGGTCGCCGGCATCCTGACCATCTGCGCCGCCAACGATGCGCCGGGCGACGCCTCCCATCTGGAGCAGGCGTACCGCGACACCGTGGGCGCGGCCGTGTCGATGGCCATGCTGGCGATCGAGCGCTCCCTGGTGCCGGTCCATGCGCGGGTCAAGAGCGATCCGCCCGGCGAGGCCGACGAGCGCATGGCGCTGGCCATCGAGGGTAGCGGTACCGGCATCTGGGACCGCAATGCCGTCACCGGCGAGATGTATTATTCGCGCGGCTGGAAAGCCATTCTCGGCTACGAGGACTGGGAGCTTTCCAGCCATCTGCAGGATGCCTACCAGCGCATTCACCCGGATGACCTGCCTTATGTGCAGGAGACCATTCGCCAGCATTTCGCCTCCCGTTCCGATACTTACCAGGTCGAGCACCGCATCCGCTGCCGCGATGGCAGCTACAAATGGATCAGCAGCCGCGGCAAGGTGGTGGCACGCGATGCCGAGGGCAATGCGCTGCGCATGATCGGCACCACCACCGACATCACCGAGGTGCGGCGACTGACCGAGAAGCTGGCCAAGAGCAGCCGCATGCTCGATTACCTGACCAGTGAAATTCCCGGCATGGTATTCCAGTTCCGCGTGCCGCCGGGCGAGCGGGGTTACTTCACCTACGTCAGCGAAGGCGCGCGCGAAACCTACGGGCTCACCCCCCAGCAGTTGCTGGAAACACCCGTCATCATCGATACCGTCATTCATCCTGAAGACATGCCGCTCTATGAAGCGGCGCGTCAGGCGGTGCTGGCTGGTGCTTCGCACTGGATGCTGGAGTTCCGCGTGATCACCCCCGGCAACGGTGTGCGCTGGCTGCGCGGCCAGGCACGGCCGCGCCGGCTGGAGGATGGCACGACGCTGTGGCATGGCTTCATCAGCGACATCAGCGAAAGCAAGGCCTTCGAACTGGAACTGCAGGAATTCGCCCTCACCGATTACCTCACCCAGCTGCCCAACCGCCGTTTCTTCATGCAACGCCTGCAGGACGAGTACAACCGCCTCCAGCGCGGCGTGCTCGACACGGCCGCGGTACTGATGTGCGACCTGGATCATTTCAAGCGCATCAACGACAGTCTCGGTCACGCCGTCGGCGACCAGGTCCTGAAGCATTTTGCGCAAGTGCTCAAGAGCCAGCTGCGCAAGACCGACACCGCCGGACGGCTGGGGGGAGAGGAGTTCGCGGTGATCCTGGCCGGTGCCAATCTGCACGCCGCGGCCGAATTCGCCATGCGCCTGCAGGCCAGCTTTGCCAGCCAGCCCATGCTGCATGAGGGCAGGGAAGTGGAAGTGGAAGTGACGCTGTCGATCGGCATCGCGCTCATGCAAAGCGATTGCGCCGGCCAGGAGCAGGTCCTGCGTGCCAGCGACGATGCCCTTTATCGCGCCAAGGAAAAAGGGCGCAACCGTTTCGAGTTTGCGCCCTTTGCTTGTCCCTGATGCGGTTGCCGCAGGCGGGCCGGGTAGCCGCCCGCGGCAATGTACGATCAGCGTTTCTCGTACTGGCTTTTTCCGAACAGCAATTCCTTGGCCTTGTCATCGTGCAGCGGCTTGCGCTTGTCGGCCAGCACGGTCACGCCGCGCTGCACCGCCGGACGTGCGCTGATGGCATCGAACCAGCGCTGGACGTTGGGGAAGTCCGCCAGATCGATGCCCTGGTTCTTGTGCGAACGGGTCCACGGGAAGCAGGCGATATCGGCGATGGTGTAGTTCTCGCCAGCCAGGTAGGCGTGCTGGCCGAGCTGCTTGTCCATCACCTGGTACAGGCGGCGCGCTTCGTTGCTGTAGCGGTTCACGGCGTATTCGATCTGCTCCGGCGCATACAGTCGGAAGTGGTGCGCCTGGCCCAGCATCGGCCCCAGGCCACCCATCTGGAACATCACCCATTGCAGCACTTCATACTTCTCACGCACGGTCTCGCCGAGGAAGCGCCCGGTTTTGCCCGCCAGGTAGATCAGGATGGCACCGGACTCGAACAGCGAGATCGGCGCACCGTCCGGACCATCGGGATCGACGATGGCGGGGATCTTGTTGTTGGGCGAGATCTTGAGGAATTCGGGCGTGAACTGGTCACCGGCACCGATATCGATGGCATGCGCGGTGTAGGGCAGGCCGCACTCCTCCAGCATGATGTGAACCTTGTGGCCGTTGGGCGTAGCCCAGCTGTAGACGTCGATCATGGCGTTCCTTTTTTGCGTGTCGTGTTGAGGGGGGAAGTCACGTTACGGAAAATATATAAACGATTTGCGCACCAGTCGTGTTACAGCTTGGCCAGCCGGTCCAGCGCCAGTTGCAGCGTTTCATCCTTCTTGGCGAAGCAGAAGCGCACGATGCCCGATTCCCTGGGCGTGTTGTAGAAGGCCGAGACCGGAATGGCGGCCACGCCGATTTCACTGGTGAGCCACTTGCAGAAGTCGGCTTCGGACTGGTCCGAGATGGCGTCGTACTTCACGCACTGGAAATAGGTGCCTTGCGAGGGCAGCAATTCGAACCGGGTGTTGGCCAGTCCTGCGCGGAAAAGGTCACGTTTCCTCTGGTAAAACGCCGGCAAATCCAGGTACGGTGCCGGGTTCTTCATATACTCGGCCAAGCCATACTGCACCGGCGTGTTGACGGTAAAGACGTTGAACTGGTGCACCTTGCGGAATTCGGCAGTCAGCGCAGCGGGGGCCGCCACATAGCCGACCTTCCAGCCGGTGACGTGATAGGTCTTGCCGAAGCTGGAATTGATGAAGCTGCGCTCAGCCAGCTCCGGATGGCGCGCCAGCGATTCATGCGGCTGGCCATCGAAGACCATGTGCTCATAGACTTCGTCGGAGAGGATCAGGATATCGGTGCCGCGCACGATCTCGGCCAGCGCGGCCACGTCGGATGCGCGCATGACGCTGCCGGTCGGGTTGTGCGGGGTGTTGACCATGATCATGCGGGTCTTGGGCGTGACCGCTGCGCGGACCTTGTCCCAGGGGATGCTGTAACCCGCCGCGCCCACTTCCATCTGCACGAACACCGGCACGCCACCGGCCAGCTCGATGGCCGGCACGTAGCAGTCATAGACCGGCTCAATCACGATCACTTCGTCACCCGGATGCACCGCGCACAGCACCGAGGTCAGGATGCCCTGGGTGGCACCGGCCGTGACGGTGATCTCGGAGACCGGATCATAGCGATGGCCGTAGAGCCGCTCCACCTTGGCGGCGATGGCTTCGCGCAGCGGCAGCACGCCGGCCATGGGCGGGTACTGGTTCAGGCCGTCCTGCATGGCGCGGGTGACCGCATTCACCAGGGCCGGGTCGCAATGGAAATCGGGGAAGCCCTGTCCCAGGTTGACCGCGCCTTTTTCGCTGGCCAATGCAGACATGACGGTGAAGATGGTAGTGCCCACCTTGGGCAGCTTGGTGACGATGTTGGGGGTGCTCATTGCAGCGGGCTCGTTCTTGTGATGATCGCAAGCCCGCTATTCTAGCCGCATTCGCGGCGGCCTTCAGATGGCCGCATCAAGGAAGGCATCGGCGCGCCAGAGCTGGGGCGGCACGATGGCAAACAGGCCGCGCTTGACGGTGCGCTTGCCGAGCTTCAGGACGGCCTTGTCCTTGCTCACCAGCACGTGGGCCTGGCATTGCAGCGCCAGTTCGAGGAATTTCTGGTCGTCGCGATCGGTGCAGACGGGCAAGCCGAACGTATTGACCTGGGCCAGCGGCAGACACCGCAGCAGGCGGTCGAATTCAGCGCAGATCGCGGGTTTGGTCTCGGGGGTGACCGGCAGATGCGGATAATCCAGCACGGCCAGCCACTCGCTGCGGCAATCCTCGCGGGTGTAAGCCTCTACGGTTCCTTGTTCCAGCGCGGCCTGCAGCGCCGCCCAGCGTGGATCGCGGAAGACGAACAGGTCCAGGCAGACATTGGTGTCCAGCACCACCCGCTGACGGCCGGCGGGGACGTCAGCGGGTGTGCCGGAGGGAAAGGACGGTGCAGGGGAGAGAGAAGGTGTTGCCTGGATGCTCATTGAATTGAAAACTAGTTGTCGATGCCACGTTGTCCGGGTAGCGGCGCTTCCTGCTTGCCGAAGAGCTCGCCACCGGCTTCGAGCGCATCATACCCCTGATCGGTGACGCGCCAGAAATTGTGCATGTCGACCGCCGCCAGGCCGCGATCATAGAGCAGGCGCAGATGATGCAGGATCACCTCCGGGGCCACCTGCCCGGGCAGGGCACTCTGGATCTTTTCCACGTCGCCGTAGAGGGTGCCGAAGGATGCCAGTTGCTTCAGGATTTCGCCCATGAGGGCTTTGTCGCGTTTCATGATGTCCTCCTTGCCGATGGCCGGCGGGATCAGGCGGGCAGCCTGTGCAATTCGTCTTGCTCGTTCACCATGGACAGCGAAATGCCGGCAAAGTGCCGACAGACTGCCCCTGCAAGAGCACCGGTTGACTGCAACAGTGCGCTCCTGACAGCTTGCATGCTGCCAGTCTTGTTGATTAACGGCAAGTCCGCTGTCCAACTTGAACAGGCCTTCATCCCCCGGCCGGCTCAGAATTGTTCCCAGTCTCCCTCCTCCGCGGACGGGGCCTTGGCCGCCTTGCCGGCCTTGGGTGCAGGGGCGGCTGGCAGTGCCGGTGCCGCTGCGGCTGTGCGGACGGCCGGCTTGGGTTGCGGCCGGGGCTGAGGTTTGGGCGACAGTGCAGCAGACCGCGCAGCCACCGGGGCCGCCTGTGCAGTGGCATGGGCGCGCTCCAGCTTGAATACGCTCACCAGTTCCGACAGCCTGCCCGCCTGGTCCTGCAGCGAGCCGGCCGCCGCTGCGGCCTGTTCCACCAGCGCGGCGTTCTGCTGGGTCACCTCATCCATCTGGGTGATGGCCAGGTTGACCTGCTCGATGCCATTGCTTTGCTCGGAACTGGCGGCGGTGATCTCGCTGACGATGTCGGTGACGCGGCGCACGCTGGCGACCACTTCGGTCATGGTGCTGCCGGCTTGCTCCACCAGGCGGCTGCCGGTATCGACCTTGGCCACGGAATCATCGATGAGGGTCTTGATCTCCTTGGCGGCGGCCGCCGAGCGCTGCGCCAGCGAGCGCACTTCGGAGGCCACGACCGCGAATCCGCGGCCCTGTTCGCCCGCGCGGGCCGCTTCCACGGCGGCGTTCAGCGCGAGGATGTTGGTCTGGAAGGCAATGCCGTCGATGACGCTGATGATGTCCACGATCTTGCGCGACGAGGCATTGATCGCCCCCATGGTATCGACTACCTGCGACACCACGCTGCCCCCTTGGGTCGCCACGTCGGAAGCCGAATGCGCCAGCTGGTTGGCCTGGCGGGCATTATCGGCATTCTGCTTGACGGTGGAGGTGATCTCTTCCATGGCCGAGGCGGTTTCCTCCAGGGAGCTGGCCTGCTGCTCGGTACGGCTGGAGAGGTCGAGATTGCCGCTGGCGATTTCGCGGGAGGCGGTATTGATGGTGTCTGTTCCTTCACGAACCTGCGTCACGATACGCAGCAGGCTGTCGTTCATGGCCTTCAGCGAGCCCATCAGGCGGCCGGTTTCGTCACGTCCGGCAGGCTGGATATGTACCGTCAGGTCGCCTTCGGCCACCCGCTCGGCCACGTGCATGGCTTCCTGCAAGGGGCGCGAGACGATCCGGGCCACCCAGGTCGCCAACAGCAGGCCCAAGCCGATGCAGGCGGCCAGCAGTACGCCGATCAGCAGGCGGGAATTTTCATAGCGGACCTGGGCATCGTGGTCGGTATTCTCGCTGGCGTCGATATTGATGGCCACGGCTTTGTCCATGTTGTCGAACAGACGCAGGTAGACCGGCGTGATCTGTTTCATCAGCAGCTCGCGTGCGGCATCGATCTGTTGCCCGCGGACCAGTTTGGCCAGGTCCTGATGCTGTTTGGTGAAGACTGCCAGATCGCTCTTGATGGCCGTGAAATAGGTACGTTCGTCGGGCATGTTGACCAGCGGCTCGTACTTGTCGAGCGCCTTGTTGAGCCCGGCCAGCATGTCGCCGATGACCTTTTCATTGGCTTCCACGTTGGCCTCGTTGCCGGGCAGCAGGTGCTGCAGTTGCACGGTGCGAATGCGGGCCAGTGCCACCTTGGCTTCCAGTGGATAGCGCACGCTGGGCAGGGAATTGGTCGCAATCTCGGTGGACGCATCGTTGACGCGCGAGAGTTGCACGATGGAAAACACCCCCAGCACGCCAGTCAGCAGCAGGATGGTGGCGAAGGTCAGGAGCAGCTTGCGGGCGATGCGCAGATCGTAGAACCAGTTCATGGCGTTTCCTTGGTGTGGGATCAGATGGGATGCGGCGCGGCAATGCAGGCGGGGGCTCGGGCGATGGATGGCGGGCAGCAGCGGATTGCCATTTACGTCCAATGCTTCAGTGTAGGAGCCGGGTGCCAGGGATCAAAGCCCCAACAGCCGGGCTTTTGTTGTCCAAATTTTCATATCGGCTCCAAACCAGGCTACCGCACGCAAGCGCCGCGCTTTGGGTATCATGGCGGCCACCTTGTCCCAACCTGATCATTGGATGAACGCCTCATGCTGATTGTTTTGTCTCCCGCCAAATCGCTGGACTACGACACACCGCCCACCACGGACCTCCACACCACACCGGCCTTCGTGCCGCGCTCGGCGGAACTGATCGAGGTCCTCAAGACCAAGTCGCCCGCCGAGATCGGCAGCCTCATGGGCATCTCCGACCAGTTGTCGGTGCTCAACGTGAACCGCTATGCCAGCTGGTCGCGCAAGTTCACCACCAAGAACGCCAAACAGGCGGTGCTGGCCTTCAACGGCGATGTGTACGAGGGGCTGGATGCGGGCTCGCTCAAGGCCAAGCAGCTCGACTACCTGCAGAACCACGTGCGCATCCTGTCGGGCCTGTACGGCATGCTGCGTCCGCTGGACCTGATGCAGCCGTATCGCCTGGAGATGGGCACCAAGCTGGCCAATCCGGGCGGCAAGGATCTCTATGCCTTCTGGGGCAACGAGATCACCGAAGCGCTCAATGACGAACTGGCGGCACAGAAGACGCCGGTGCTGGTGAACCTGGCTTCGGAGGAATACTTCAAGGTGGTCAAGCCCAAGCTGCTCAAGGCGCAGGTGATCTCGCCCGTGTTCGAGGACTGGAAGGGCGGCAAGTACAAGATCATTTCCTTCTACGCCAAGCGGGCGCGCGGCCTGATGGCGCGCTATGCGGCCGAGAAGAACATCAGCCAGCCGGAAAAGCTGAAGGCCTTCGACGTCGAAGGCTATGCCTTCGCGCCGGAAGCCTCCAGCGAGAGCAGCTGGGTGTTCCGCCGCAAGCTGGAAGGCTGAGCGGCACGCGGCGGTGCCGGAGCGGAGCTGCGCGCTTGAGCGCAGCGGCTGGGCAGCTCAGGCCTCGGGCGGAGTGGTCGCAGTCTGCGATCGGGCCGTCTCCCGCGCCACCAGTTGCCAGCTGCGCTGAGCGCCGAAGCCCAGGAAGAGCATGAAACTGAGGTACATCAGCAGGAAGCTCCAGAAGATTGCATCGACCTGGGAGGCCGCTGCCGTGCCGTAGCAGGCACCCGCGCAGCGAGCGGGCGGGGAAATCATGCCGATCAGGTACAGGCCGACGAAGGTGGTGGAGATGCTGCCCAGGATGCTTGCCGTCAACAGCCCCGCCGCACGCTTGAGCGTGAAGATGCGGTCTTGGGTGCGTTGATGGATGTGCTTCATGCGATTGACGAAGAAGCCGATGACGGCCAGCGGCGGCAGCGCCAGGCCGGCCGCGACGGCAGTGAGAAGTCCGTTGCTCATGGTGTTGTTTTTTCTGATCTTCTGTTGAAGGGGGCCGGGACACGGTCTCACGCTGCCCTGTCTGGCGAGCGACCCGCGCGCAATTCGCTGGGGCAGGCGATCGGCAAGATAGACCGCCCGCCCGAAGCCGCGTTCACTTCACTCCAAACGAAAATGCCGCCCGGTTCATCACCGGGCGGCATTTTTTCATCAGCACACGATCGTCAGATCTGCGTGGCAATGGCTTCCATTACCAGACCTTCCACCACGGCTTGGCCTTCTGCTTGGGACCGCCGTTGTACCAGGGGCTGTTGGGGTAGGTGGCCTGGATGATGCGTTCGGTATCTTCCTTCAGCTTGGTCTGGCCCAGGGCTTCGTAGGAGCGCATCAGGATGAACAGCGCCTCTTCATTGGCCGGGGAGTCCGGATACTGCTTGATGGCCGCTTGCGCACGGTTGGCGGCCGACACGTAGGCACCACGGCGGAAGTAGTAGTTGGCCACGTGGACGTCGTACTGGGACATGGCATTGACCAGGTATTTCATGCGGGCAATGGCGTCCGGGGTGTACTTGCTTTCCGGGAAACGTTCGGCCAGCAGCTTGAACGAATCGAAGGCGTCACGCATGGCCTTGGGATCGCGCTCGGTGTTGTCCTGGTCGGTGAAGGTGTCGAAGATGCTGGTGCGATCATTGAAGTTGATCAGGCCACGCAGGTAATACATGTAGTCGACATTGGGGTGGTTCGGGTGCAGCTTGATGAAGCGGTCCACCGCAGCCAGGCCTTGTGCCTGCTCGTTCTGGCGGTAGTAGGCGTAGGCGATGTCCATCTGCGCCTGCTGGGCGTAGGTGCCGAACGGGTAGCGCGATTCCAGCTTCTCGAAATACTTGATGGCCTTGTCGTAGCCGCCGGCATTCAGTTCATCCTTGGCTTCCGAGTATAATTTCGAGGCAGACCAGCCGACCGTCTCGTCTTTTTGTTCCGGCAAGAGGCCGCAGGCGGTGAGCGAGAGGGCAAAACCGATGATGAAGAACTTCAATAAGATTTTGTGCATGACTCTTGTGTGCTTGTCTGGGACTATCAGTTGTGCATGGCGCTGAGCGCCTACCCGAGCCGGCTGCATCGATACCCGAAATACAATCAACCCGATCCGGCGATTATAGCTGATGTCACGTAAGAAACCCCTTCCGATTACAAATGGCGATGAGCCTGTAAAGACCGACCTCCCGCTGGAGGACGATTTCGATGACGGCGAGCAAGCCGGCGACGAAAGCGTCTCCGGCCTGGAGCCCCTGAGTTTCCGCCTGGATGACGAGGTCATCGGCCAGCGGCTGGACAAGGTTCTGTCCGGCCTCATGCCCGAATTCTCGCGCAGCCGCATCCAGCAATGGATCGAAGACGGCCACGTCACCGTCGACGGCGCGCCCGCCAAGGGCAAGATGACCATGCTGGGCGACGAGCTGGTGGAGGTGGCACCGCAATCGGTGCCGGCCGACCAGCCCTATGCCCCTGAAGCCATGGCGCTGGACATCCTGCACGAGGACAAGTCCATCATCATCCTCAACAAGCCTGCCGGCCTGGTGGTGCATCCGGCGGCCGGCAACTGGAGCGGCACGCTGCTCAACGGCCTGCTGCATCATTGCCCGGGCCTGGCCAACGTGCCGCGCGCCGGCATCGTGCACCGGCTGGACAAGGAAACCAGCGGCCTGATGGTGGTGGCCAAGACCCTGGCCGCGCAGACCGACCTGGTGCGCCAGTTGCAGGCACGCAGCATGAAGCGCCAGTATCTGGCCCTGGTGTGGGGGCTGCCGCAGCTCTCCGGCACCATCAACGCGCCGATGGCACGCCATCCGCGCGACCGCATCAAGATGGCCGTGTCGCAAAGCATGCGCGCCAAGCCGGCGGTGACCCATTACCGGCGCCTGGCCACCGGCGAGATCGACCGCAAGCCGGTCAGCCTGGTGCATTGCCGCTTGGAAACCGGCCGTACCCACCAGATCCGCGTGCACCTGCAGTCGCTGGGTTTCGCGCTGGTGGGCGATGCGCTCTATGGCAAGCAGCACCTGGCCTCGGTCTTCCCGCGCCAGGCCCTGCTGGCCGGGCGCCTGGGCCTGGTGCATCCGACTTCGGGCAAGTTCCGCCAGTGGGCCGCGCCTTTGCCGGCGGATATCGAAGCCCTGCTCAAGAGCGCCAACATCGATCCGGCCCTGGCGGTGATCCCCGAGATGAGCGAGGAAGCCGATCCGGTCCTGGGCGACTATGACGAAGACGATGACGACTATTGAGCGAGCCCGTCCATGGAATTGCTGATCCCCGACTGGGCTGCGCCTGCCAACATCGGTGCCCTGACCACGCTGCGTGCAGGCGGCTTCAGTCCTGCGCCGTATGGCGACGGGCAGGGCGGGGGCGGCCTGAACCTGGGCACGCATGTTGATGATGACCCGGCGCTGGTAGCGCGCAATCGTGCGCTGCTGCGCCGTTTGTTGCCGTCCGAACCGGCCTGGCTGACGCAGGTGCATGGCGTCGCCGTACTGGACGCCGCCGCATTGCCCGATCAGCCCACGGCAGATGCCTGCATCAGCAGCACGCCCGGCGCGGTGTGCGTGATGATGACGGCCGATTGCCTGCCGGTGCTGTTCTGCGACCGCGCCGGCACGGTGGTCGGCGCGGCCCATGCGGGTTGGCGCGGACTGGCCGGCGGCGTGCTCGAAGCCACCGTGGCCGCCATGCGCGCGCGCGGCGCGCAGGACATCATCGCCTGGCTGGGGCCGGCCATCGGGCCGGAACAGTTCGAGGTCGGTGCCGAAGTGCGCGAGGCCTTCATTGCGCAGCAGGCAGCAGCGCAACATGCCTTCCGCGCTTATCCGGGCCGTCCCGGCAAGTACCTGGCCGACATCTATCAGCTGGCCCGCCAGCGGCTGGCCAGCATGGATGTGCATGATGTCAGCGGTGGCGGTCTGTGTACCGTGAGCGATCCGCGTTTCTATTCCTATCGGCGTGACAAGACCACCGGGCGCATGGGCTCGCTGGTCTGGCTCAAATGACGATGGCGGCTCTGCGGAGCCGCCATTTTTCTTGATGCCTCACGGGTGGCGCTGCAAGGCATGGATCAGTTCGCGCGTAGGTCCCGGCAAGCCCTCCAATCCGCGCACGCAGATGAGCAGCTGGCGGCGGCTCCAGCCATCGGTGAGCGGGATGGCGCGAATGTCCATGTGTGCCGCGCAGTCCTGGGCCGCCGTCGCCGGAATCACGGCCACGCCGACCTGATGCTCCACCATCCGGCAAATGCCGTCGAAGCTGCGCAGCCGCACGCGGTATTGCAGACGCCGCCCGGCACGCGTGGCGTGGCCGGAGAGATGCTGCTGCAGGGCGCTGTCGCCCGACAGCCCGACGAAATCCTCTCCCAGCAATTCGCTGAAGGCCAGCGACTTGCGGCGTGCCAGCGCATGCTTCTTCGATAGCACCGCCACCAGATGATCCTGGCGGAAGGGATAGGTCTGCAGCGGCCCGCTATCCGTGGAGTCGGCGATGATGCCGACATCGGCCACCCCATCGACCACCGCTTGCACCACTTCATAGCTCAGTTTTTCTTCCAGTTCGATATCGGTGTGCGGATGGCGCGCGAGGAAGCGCGCCAGCACCTCCGGCAGGAACTCGGTCATGGCCGAGGTATTGCACAGCAGGCGGATATGGCCTTTCAAGCCTTGCGCATACTGGCCCAGTTCATCGCGCAATTGTTCCATCTGCTGCGCCATCATGCGCGCGTGGTGGGCCAGTGCGCGGCCGGCATCGGTGGTCTGGACGCCGCGCCGGCCGCGCTCCAGCAAGGCGGTGCCCAGAGCATCTTCCATGTTGCGAATGCGCGCGCTGGCCGAGGCCAGCGCCATGTGGGCACGTTCGGCCCCGCCAGTGATGCTGCCGCTTTCCACGATGTGCAGGAAAAGACGCAGGTCGGAGAGTTCGAAGCGATGGCTCATCGGCGTACGGGGCCCGGGAAGGAGAGGTGGCGAGATATTGTGCCTTCGGCCAGACCGAAGGCTGGCTAAGTGTATTCCACATTTCCAGCGCGGGCGAGGACTGGCAGACTGGGAATCCATGATCTTCCGCTGCCTGCCATTCCCGGCCATTTTCCTGTCATGCCCAGCCTGCTTTCCCTCGTCGACATGAATGCCACCATGCTTGCCATGAGCCTGGCGGTATTCCTGCTGGCCGGTTTCGTCAAGGGCGTGATCGGTCTGGGCTTGCCGACAGTGGCGGTCGGATTGCTGAGCCTGGTAATGCCACCGGTACAGGCGGCGGCCTTGCTGATCCTGCCGTCGATGGTCACCAATGGCTGGCAGCTGGCCACCGGGGGCGCGTTCCTGATGCTGGCAAAACGCCTGTGGACGCTGCTCGCCGGCGTAGTGATCGGCACGCTGGCCGGCGCCGGCTTCATGCGCGGCGATGGTGGGCGGCATGCCATCGTGGTGCTGGGCGTAGCACTGATGCTGTATGCGCTGGCCGGTCTGGCGGCGTGGACGCCCACGGTGCTGCCGCAGCGGGAACGCTGGTGGTCGCCCGTGATCGGTCTGGCCACCGGCTTGGTCACGGCGGCCACCGGCGTGTTCGTGATTCCGGTCGTGCCCTATTTGCAGGCGCTGGGTTTGCCGCGTGACCAGTTGATTCAGGCGCTGGGCTTGTCCTTTACGGTCTCCACGCTGGCCCTGGCCGTCAACCTCGGGCAGGGCGGAGCCTTCAGTGCAGGCGTAGGCTGGGCCTCGTTGATTGTGCTGGTGCCAGCCTTGCTGGGCATGGCCATCGGTACCCGCGTGCGGACCTGGGTGCGTCCCGCTACCTTCCGTCGCTGCTTCTTCATCGGCTTGCTGCTGCTGGGAGTGCACCTGGCCTGGCATCTGGTCGATCTGACGGGAGCAGCGCGATGAGTCGCGGCCCCCTCCATCCCTGCGGCTGGCAGATCGAAGGCCCCAAGCAACGCCAGGCCAACGAGGTCCATGTCTATGCCTGGCTCGATGGCAGCATGATCGCCATGCTTGATTGTGAGTTACGTGACAGTGGCGGGCTGAAGTTACGGATGGCCTATGTCTCGCCCCCCTGGCGCGGATCGGCCGTCTTGCGCGACATGCTTGCCGTACTGAAACCCCGGTATCGCCAGATTGCCCTGCGACGAGTGGCGCGGCACTGAGGGGATAGTGGACGTTTTGCTGAGTTTTGCTGAACGCTCCCCCGGCATGATGCAGTGCGCAAACCGGCACGCTGCGCGGGCTGCGGACTCACGATGATGGTGCGCGATGATCCCATTTTCTAAGTTTTTGGAAGAGCCCCTGGATGTGCGCCGGGTCATGCGGCGGGATCGCGCGGAGCCTCGTCCTTGATGACAGACTCGCGTTTAACGGAACTGTCATCTTTGATTTCTTCCTTGCGCTCGGCTGTCAATTTCTTCATCTTTTGACGATTCCGCTTGCGTTGCGGCGTACCCATCAGGTATAAAACGATGGTCAGGGGAATTATCCCGTACAGCAGGAAAGTGGCGACGCCAGCGACCGCCGACTGTTCGGTGATCGACATCATGAAGACGACGTAGAGCCATGCGATAGCGACGATGACCATGGTGAAATGCGCGTCGAGACAAACCGTAACGATACGCGAAAATTGCAGATCCGAGCATGAACAAGCAGAATCCGCAGCAACCTTCTCCCGATGTATCCGCGTGGCTGGCACAGATGTCCGATCCGAAGTTCTGGACCTCGCTGCAGTCCCAATTCCAATCCCAGTTCGAGCAGTTCAAGTCGCATTTGCCGCCCATGCCCGCGATGGCGGGGATGCCGCAGATGCCGGGCTTTACCGGCGGCGCCATGCCGCCCGGTGCGGGACAGATCGATCCAACGGTTCTGCTCAAGCAGCTCGGCGAGCACGGCGCGACGCTCGATCCTGCCGATCTGGTCCGCCTGCAGCAGGACTACACCCGCGAATTCGGCGAGCTGTGGCAATCCGTGCTGGCTGCGAAGACGCCCGCCATCACTGATCGCCGTCTTTCCGCGCCGGCCTGGCAGGAACATCCTTACTTCGCGTTCCAGGCGGCAGCCTACCAATTGAATTCGCGCTTCCTGCTGGCGCTCGCCGATGCGGTCAAGGGCACCGAGAAGGTGCGCCACAAACTGCGTTTTGCGGTGCAGCAGATGATCGATGCGATGTCGCCTGCGAACTTCCTCGCCACCAACCCGGTGGCTCAGCAGAAGATACTGGAAACGCGCGGCGAGAGCCTGACGCAAGGCATCGCCCAGTTGCTGGCCGACCTGCAGAAGGGCCATATCTCGCAGACCGATGAGACCGCCTTCGAAGTGGGTCGCGACGTCGGCGCCAGCGCCGGTTCGGTGATCTTCGAGAACGAACTGTTCCAGCTGATCCAATACGCGCCGCTGACCAAGACCGTGCATGCGGTGCCGCTGCTGATCGTCCCGCCCTGCATCAACAAGTTCTACATCCTCGACCTGCAGCCGCAGAATTCGCTGGTGCGCTATACGGTAGAGCAGGGGCATACGGTGTTCCTGATTTCCTGGCGCAATGCCGATGCCGCCGTCGAGACGGCTACTTGGGAAAATTACGTGGACGACGCCGTGGTGCGCGCCATCCACATCGTCCAGGAAATCAGCAAGCAGCCGCAGATCAATGCCCTCGGCTTCTGCGTGGGCGGGACCATCCTGTCCTGCGCGCTGGCGCTGCTGGCTGCGCGTGGTGAAGATCCGGTCGCCAGCCTGACATTGCTGACGACCTTCCTCGATTTTTCCGATACCGGTGCCATCGATGTCTACATCGACGACATGCAGCTGGCCCTGCGTGAGCAGATGATTGGCAAGCGCGGCCTGATGGCCGGGCGCGATTTCGCCAGCGCCTTCTCCAGCCTGCGTCCCAACGACCTGCTGTGGAACTACGTCGAATCGAATTACCTGAAGGGTGAGAAGCCCAGCGCCTTCGACCTGCTGTACTGGAATGCCGACAGCACCAACCTGCCGGGTCCGATGTTCTGCTACTACCTGCGGCACATGTACCTGGAAAATGCGCTCAAGGAGCCGGGCCGCCTGACGGTGGGCGGCGAGAAGATCGACCTGCGCAAGATCAGCGCGCCGGCCTTCATCTACGCCTCGCGCGATGACCACATCGTGCCCTGGAAATCGGCCTACGCCTCGCTGGACCTGATCAATGCCGGCAAGCGCAGCAACAACCGCTTCGTGCTGGGCGCCTCGGGCCACATTGCCGGGGTCATCAATCCGGCGTCCAAGAACAAGCGCAATTACTGGGTCAACGACAAGGCCAAGGCCGGCAGCGATGCCGATGCCTGGATGGCCGGCGCGACCGAGCATCCCGGCAGCTGGTGGGGCGAGTGGGCGGCGTTCCTGGCCAAGCGGGGCGGGCGCAAGGTGGCCGCACCCAAGGCGCCGGGTTCGACGCGCTACAAGGCCATCGAACCGGCACCGGGCCGCTATGTGAAGGCCAAGGCTGACCAGCTGGTGGGCTGACGTGAATCTGCCAGCCGGCCATGAAGGTCCACAGAAGCCGGCGGCATTGATGAAAAGAGGGCGGGGACCCTGACGGGCCCGCCGACAGAGAGAGACGGCCAGCAGCGCATCCGCGGCGTTGCCGGGCCTGACAAGACAAAGGAGCCTTCTTCGCAGGAAGGACTTCCACCAATGCGGCGCACAGCAGACGCGAAAGAGGGGGGCAGGGCTTACCCCAATAAATCACCATCCCTATAGGAGGCAACATAATGAGCAAGCGTATCGCATATGTGACCGGCGGCATGGGCGGCATCGGAACCGCCATCTGCACCCGTCTGTGCAAGGACGGCTACACCGTGGTGGCCGGCTGCGGCCCCAATTCCACCCGCAAGGACACCTGGCTGGCGACCATGCGCGCCCACGGCTATGACATCCACGCATCCGAAGGCAACGTCTCGGACTGGGAGTCCACCAAGGCCGCCTTCGAGAAGGTGCGCGCCGAGATCGGCGAAGTGGACGTGCTGGTCAACAACGCCGGCATCACCCGCGACGGCCAGTTCCGCAAGATGAGCAAGGGTGACTGGGACGCCGTCATCGACACCAACCTGAACTCGCTGTTCAACGTGACCAAGCAGGTCATCGAGGGCATGTGCGAGCGTGGTTTCGGCCGCATCATCAACATCTCCTCGGTCAACGGCCAGAAGGGGCAGTTCGGCCAGACCAACTACTCCACCGCCAAGGCCGGCATCCACGGCTTCACCATGGCGCTGGCGCAGGAAGTGGCGACCAAGGGCGTGACCGTCAACACCGTCTCGCCGGGCTACATCGGTACCGACATGGTGCGCGCCATCCGTCCGGAAGTGCTGGAGAAGATCGTCTCCGGCATCCCCGTCAAGCGCCTGGGCGAGCCGGAGGAAATCGCCTCCATCGTCGCCTGGATCGCTTCGGCTGAAGGCGGTTACGCCACCGGTTCGGACTTCTCGCTCAACGGCGGCCTGTACATGGGCTGATGCCGTCCTCGACGGCCACGCACGCGGCAATGCCGCAAGCGTGGCCGTTTTTACGTGTGCCGCAGGCTGGGATTTTGTCAGTCTGGCACGTCAGGGCTCCCCTTTTGCCGCTCTTCACCCCTATAATGGCTTGCGTTGCTGCCCTGCAAAACGCAGGCGGCAGACAGCAGAAGAGTGAAGAAGCAAGGAGAGGACAGCGCAATGTCCCGGACGCCCGCGGGTGAGGACTGCATCGAAGCCTCCCGCACCGCTGCAAACCAAGGCCGGCAAGACGGCTGCAATGAGAGAGAGACTGGACTTCAGATGACTACTGCAAAAAATTCGGCAGATCGCTTGATCAAGAAATACCCCAACCGCCGTCTTTACGATACCCAGACCAGTTCCTACATCACGCTGACCGACGTCAAGCAACTGGTGCTGGACAATGAAGAATTCACCGTGGTCGACGCCAAGAGCGGCGATGACCTGACCCGCAGCATCCTGCTGCAGATCATTCTGGAAGAAGAGTCGCACGGTGTGCCGATGTTCTCCAGTGGCGCGCTGTCGCAGATCATCCGCTACTACGGCCATGCCATGCAGGGCATGATGGGCAACTACCTGGAAAAGAACATCCAGACCTTCATCGACATCCAGAACAAGCTGGCCGAAAATTCCAAGGGCTTCTACGAAGGCAAGCCTTTCAGTCCCGAGATGTGGACCCAGTTCATGAACGTGCAAGGTCCGATGATGCAGGGCATGATGAGCAACTACATCGAACAGAGCAAGAACCTGTTCATCCAGATGCAGGAGCAGATGCAGAGCCAGACCAAGAACATGTTCGGCACCTTCCCCTTTGGCGCGCCCGGCACGCCGCCGGATCAGAAGAAGTAAGCGGCCTCCCGGCCCCTTCAGCAAACGGCCCCGCGCGGGCCGTTTTGCTTTTGTGGCGTCGCCGCCCGTCCGGACCAGCCAAAATCGGGCGCAAACGGGCGGACGTTGTACAATAGCGCCCTGATTTTTAAAGCATTTTTCGCTGTTTCCCGTATTTTCGGCCGTTTGCGGCCCGTCTCACTGAGCCTTCTGCCATGTCCAACCCGTTTTCTCCCGCCACCCCGGCCCTGCCCAAGGTCGGCTTCGTCTCCCTCGGCTGCCCCAAGGCACTGGTCGATTCCGAACAGATCCTGACCCAGCTGCGTGCCGAAGGCTACGATACCGCCAAGTCCTATGACGGTGCCGACCTGGTGATCGTCAATACCTGCGGCTTCATCGATGCCGCCGTGCAGGAATCGCTGGACGCCATCGGCGAAGCCCTGAACGAAAACGGCAAGGTCATCGTCACTGGCTGCCTGGGTGCCAAGAAGGATGCCGACGGCGACGACATCATCCAGAAGATCCACCCCAAGGTCCTCGAAGTGACCGGCCCGCATGCCGTGGGCGAGGTCATGCAGGCGGTGCACAAGCACCTGCCCAAGCCGCATGCGCCGTTCATCGACCTGGTGCCGCCGCAGGGCGTCAAGCTGACCCCCAAGCATTTTGCCTATCTGAAGATTTCGGAAGGCTGCAACCATCGCTGCAGCTTCTGCATCATCCCCTCCATGCGCGGTGACCTGGTCTCGCGTCCCATCGCCGATGTCATGCTGGAAGCCGAGAACCTCTTCAAGGCCGGTGTGAAGGAATTGCTGGTGATTTCCCAGGACACCAGCGCCTATGGCGTGGATGTGAAGTTCCGTACCGGTTTCTGGAACGGCAAGCCGATCAAGACCCACATGACCCAACTGGTCGGTGCCCTGGGCGAACTGGCCCAGCAGTACGGCGCCTGGGTGCGCCTGCACTATGTATATCCGTACCCGCACGTGGACCAGATCATCCCGCTGATGGCCGAAGGCAAGATCCTGCCCTACCTGGACGTGCCGCTGCAGCATGCCCACCCGGACGTGCTCAAGCGCATGAAGCGCCCCGCCAATGGCGAGAAGAACATCGAGCGCATCCAGGCATGGCGTGCCCTGTGCCCGGACATCTCGATCCGCTCCACCTTCATCGCCGGCTTCCCCGGCGAGACCGAGGCCGAGTTCGAGTACCTGCTGGACTTCCTGAAGGAAGCCGAGATCGACCGCCTGGGCTGCTTCGCCTATTCCCCGGTGGAAGGCGCGACCGCCAACGAGATCGCCAACCCGGTGCCGGAAGAAGTGCGCGAAGAACGCCGT
This sequence comes from Herbaspirillum huttiense, assembly GCF_004367745.1. GTDB lineage: Bacteria > Pseudomonadota > Gammaproteobacteria > Burkholderiales > Burkholderiaceae_D > Herbaspirillum > Herbaspirillum huttiense. Next base: position 3,431,160 of record NZ_CP037993.1, on the reverse strand, counting down.
GGCCGCGTCATGCAGCTGCAGGAAGAGATTTCCAAGAAGCGCCTGCAAGCCAAGGTCGGCAAGACCCTGCGCGTGCTCATCGATGAAGTGGACCGCAATGGCGGTACCGGCCGCACCTATTCGGACGCGCCCGAGATCGATGGCGTGGTCTATGTGAAACCGCCTTTCGAGCCGCACCGCAAGCTGGAAGTGGGCCAGTTCGTCGACGTGCGCATCACCGCCGCTGACGCCCATGACCTGTGGGGCGCGGCCGAGTGATGCGTGCGCTCCTGATGGCGCTGGTGCTGTGCAGTGCCAGCGGACTCATGCCGGCGTGGGCCGCTGCGTCCGGCCCCGCTGCCAATGCGCCTGAAGGCTCGCTGCAGCAGACCCTGATGACGCACGCCCTGGTGCTGCGCGGCCAGATCGACGGGCGCGACATCCAGCTCTCGCTGCAGCCCAAGAAAAATGAAGATGGCCTGGAAGGGCGCTATTTCTTCTTCGGCGGTTCGCCCGAGATCCTGGTAGCGGGCGAGGTCGATGGCGATGACCTCCTGATGGAAGAATCGGTCAACGGCAAGGATGTCTCCGGTCAATGGGAAGGGCACCGCCAGGGCCAGTCCATCACCGGGACCTGGTCCAGCGCCGATGGCAGCATCAGCAAGCCCTTCGCCTTGCAGTTGCCCTGACGCTTGCCCGGCAGCGAAGGCCAGACTGCGGCGCTGTACGGGTGATATGAAGCTGTGTTCACTCTGTTTTGCCATGCCCGCCATTTCTCGGGTTTTCCGGCCGCTTCTGTTGCTTTCGATGTGAACAAGCTGCGCGTATAGTGAGACCTTTGCGCCCCGTTCCTGGGGCGCGATCGTTTCCAGAGGCAGACCCGTGTCCGATTCCAACGCTACGTCCCCCGCATCTTCTCTCCCGCTTGATCCCCAGACCGCCCTGGTCCACAGCAGCTACCGCGCTCCGGACGGCTTTGAAGCCTTCCCGGTCGGCATCCATCACGCTTCCACCGTGCTGTTCCCCAACGTGGCCGCCATGCGTTCGCGCGACTGGCGCGAAAAGCTGGGCTATACCTACGGCCTGCACGGCACCCCGACCAGCTTCGTGCTGGAAGCGCGGCTGGCCGAGATCGAGGGCGGCACCTATTGCCGTGTCACCCCCAGCGGCCTGGCGGCCATCGCGATGGTCAACTTCGCCTTCCTGAAAACGGGAGATGACGTGCTGCTGCCGGATAACGTCTACGGCCCCAGCAAGGACCTGGGGCAGTGGCTGGAGCGTGATTTCGGGATCACCGCACGCTTCTACGACCCCATGGTCGGCGCCGGCCTGGCCGAGTTGATCCAGCCCAATACACGCCTGGTGTGGACCGAAGCACCCGGTTCGGTCTCGATGGAAGTGCCTGACATCCCGGCCCTGTGCCTTGCCGCGCATGAAAAGGGCGTGCTGGTGGCCATCGACAATACCTGGGCGGCCGGCATCGCCTTCAAGGCCTTCGAACACGGTGTGGACATCGTCATGCAAGCCGTCACCAAATACCAGTCCGGCGGCTCGGATGTGCTGATGGGCGCTGTCATCGTGCGCGACCAGGCCCTCAACGAGAAACTGGAACTGGCCCACATGCGCCTGGGCTTCGGCGTGGGCATGGACGACGTCTACCTGGTCCTGCGCAGCCTGTCCTCGATGCGCCTGCGTTTCGAGGCCCACGATGCGGCCGCGCGCAAGGTCGCGGCCTGGCTCAAGCAACGCCCGGAAATCGTGGCGGTGCTGCACCCGGCCTTTGAAGATTGCCCAGGACACGCCCACTGGAAGCGCGACTTCACAGGGGCGGGCGGTCTGTTCTCGGTGATCTTCGATTCCCGTTACAGCGAAGAGCAGACTGACCGCTTCGTCGACAGCCTGCAGCTCTTCAAGATCGGCTACAGCTGGGGCGGTGCCCACAGCCTCTGCGTGCCCTACCGCATGCGCGGCATGCGCCACCAGTGGCAGCGAGAAGGCGTGCTGGTGCGCTTCAACATCGGGCTCGAAGCCCCCGCCGATCTCATTGCCGATATCGAGCAGGCCTTGAGCAAGCTCTGAGTGGCCAGCCCTGCTCGGCTGCCGGTGTCGGCAGCGGGGCAGGGCGCGTCTGATGGCCGACAAGGTTCAGTTTGCACAAAAGAAATTGAATAAAGGTAAATGCTGCATCTGTTTATCGTTTTGCCGTATTTGGGAGCGTCATAAAATGGTAGCAATTCTCGATACGGCGACGTTTCGATGGTCATGACGTTGCGCAAAAATCATCAAAGCAGGTAAATATGTGAAAGTTTTCTGGGTGTTCTTGCTGAAGCCAACTACAGTGAACAGCCCGAAAAACTGGATGAGCTAGTCGTCCCCAAGCAACAAGAGGGCATTTGTCATCGAATATTTACAACTTATTTTGTTGCCTGGAAGACAATTTTCTTTTGTCATTTCAACCAGGAAACCTTTTGATCAGGAAATTCCTGATTGGCGCGCAAAGTCACGAGCCTCCTCGCTCTTTGGCTGCCAGAATGGAAATCTTCACCAATATCCCGCAGTCGTGTAAGACGGACACCTACAAGACGCTCGGGCTTCTCTCCGTCTAAAAATACCGACCAAGTCTAATTTCCCGCCTGTCCTGCCCCCCTCAGAATTGGCTTGCAGTCAAGTAAATGTAAGCGATTGTAAGCAGCTCGATGCAGCGTTCAGCCGCGTGAGCCGTAGGAAGTACTTACCGAGGTGGGGTGCAAATGAATACCAACGACATGATGGCGGAGATCCGCGATGCCAACCTGAGCTATCTCATGCTGGCGCAGCAAATGATCCGTTCGGACAAACCGACCGCAATCTTCCGTCTGGGTATCAGCGCCGAGATCGCCGATCTGATCGAAGGCTTGTCCAACGTGCAGATCATGAAGCTGGCGGCGACCAACATGATGTTGACCCGTTTCCGTTTCGACGACGGCGCCATCCTCGGCATGCTGACCAACTACAACAAGGACAAGAGCCTGGCGCAGTCACACGCAGCCATCCTGATGGCCTGCCAGCCCGGCGAACAAATTTCGTAAAACAACAAGACAAAAAGCATGGCCGGCGTGGCCAGGGACAGTCAACGCGCCGGAGGGGAAGACGTTCTACAGAGTTATTCAGTTTCAGTCTTGCATTCATGCCTGAAAGTTCGCCCGCCCGGGGCCGGCGAATTGGGGTCAGGCAGTTTTATTACGAAATCACCGGGGGGTTGCACCATGGCTAAAAAGAGCGTTGTGACAGAGGCGCAGGAAATTCAGTTGGCCATTGAACTGATCAATCTGGGGGCACGCCTCCAGTTGCTGGAATCGGAAACCTCGCTGTCGCGCGAGCGACTGCTGAAGCTGTACAAGGAATTGAAGGGTGTCTCGCCGCCCAAGGGCATGCTGCCGTTCTCGACGGACTGGTTCATCACCTGGCAGCCCAATATCCATTCTTCGCTGTTCATCAACATTCACCGCTACCTGATCGAGCATGCCCGCATCAGTGGCATCGAGGCCGTCATGAAGGCCTACAAGCTCTACCTGGAGCAGGTCGGCTATAACGATGCCGGCGAGCCGGTGCTGTCGCTGACCCGTGCCTGGACGCTGGTGCGCTTCTTCGAAAGCAAGATGCTCATGACCACGCCGTGCTGCAAGTGCCACGGCCACTTCGTGGTGCATCGCCTGGACCTGCATCAGGACTACCTGTGCGGCCTGTGCCACATGCCCTCGCGCGCCGGCAAGACCAAGAAGGCCAAGGATGCGGTCATCATGGGTCTGGTCGAAGGCGCCATGCCGGTTGCTGCTTCCGCGCCCCTGGGCACCGAGCCGGTGCTGGCCGCCGTGGCCTGAGCCGGAACAGGGATGTACCGATGCCTTGCTGCTGGCGAGCAGCAGGGTGGTAATGGGCCAGGGTGTTCAACCAAAAAAGAATAAGGCCGATTGCCTCGATGTCCGAACCTGAGAATCACCCCGGTGCCGGGCGCAGGCCCCTGTGGCAGGCGCCGGCCATCCAGGCCTTGCTGCTGTTCGTGCTGGGCCTGATTGGTGCCAACGTGCTGGACGTGCTGTTCCAGCGCGCCGGTCTCGCTCCTCTTTCCCCCCTCCAGACTTCCCTGCTGCATGGCGTGATCGCTGCGCTGCTGGCACGACTGCGCCGCATGGCCGCGTGGTGGTGGCTGATCCTGCTGGTGTTCCCGCTGGCGGCGTTGGGCGTGGGTCAGTTGCACCTGCCGTCGTGGGTGTTCCTGGCGGTGTTCCTGTTCATGCTGGTGCTGTTCTGGTCGACCTTTCGCAGCCAGGTGCCGTTCTACCCTTCCGGGCAGAGTGCCTGGGATGCCGTGGCGGGTCTCTTGCCCGAGGGGCGGCCGATCCGTTTCATGGATATCGGCAGTGGCCTGGGCGGTGCCGTCCTGGACCTGTCGCGCCGCCGGCCCGAGAGTGAATTCACCGGCATCGAGATTGCGCCCTTGCCGTGGCTGGTGAGCCGGCTGCGGGCGGCACTGGCGGGCAATCGCTGCCGCTTCGTGCGCGGCGACTACCTGCTGCTGGATTTTGGTGACTATGACGTGGTGTTTGCCTATCTGTCACCGGCGGCGATGGAGGCGCTGTGGCACAAGGCGCGCGCCGAGATGAAGCCGGGGACACTGCTTCTGAGCTACGAATTTCATATCCCCGGTACCACCCCGGATGTGGTGGTCGAACCGGAGCACGGGGGCAGGGTGCTGCACGGATGGCGCATGTGAGGCGACACAGGTAAAGAAACCCTTTACAGGGGCTGCGAGACGCGACGTATCAAGTTTGCGCCAATTCAGCCGTAAATCGAAAAGGAAGGGCGTTTTTCGGATATGTATTCCCCCATTTGCTTGACTGGAATACCTGTAATCTGACGAACGTGAAAATACACTCAACGCCACAGGGACGGGAGTAGGCACTTGCTAGTCATCATTGGATATATCGTGGTCATGGGGTCCGTCTTCGGCGGCTTTGCCCTGTCGGGCGGCCACCTGGGGGCACTGTTCCAGCCACTCGAACTGCTCATGATCGGCGGCGCCGCGCTGGGCGCTTTCCTGGTCGGTAACAACAACAAGGCGATCAAGGCCACCATGAAGGCTTTGCCGACGGTCTTCAAGGGCAGCACCTACACCAAGGCGCTGTACATGGAGCTGATGGCGCTGCTGTTCGAGATCCTCACCAAATCCCGTAAAGAGGGTTTGATGTCGATCGAAGGCGACATCGAAGAGCCGGAAAGCAGCCCCATCTTCAGCAAGTACCCTGGCGTGCTGGCGGACCATCACCTGATCGAGTTCATGACCGATTACCTGCGCCTGATGGTGTCGGGCAACATGGATGCGTTCCAGATCGAAAACCTGATGGACAACGAAATCGAGACCCACCATCACGAGGGCGAGATTCCGGTGCACTGCATCGCCAAGCTGGGCGACGGCATGCCGGCCTTCGGTATCGTGGCGGCGGTGATGGGCGTGGTGCACACCATGGAGTCGGTGGGTATCCCTCCCTCCGAGCTGGGCATGCTGATCGCGCACGCGCTGGTCGGTACCTTCCTCGGTATTCTGCTGGCCTACGGTTTCGTGGGCCCGCTCTCCAGCTTGCTGGAACAGAAGCTGCACGAATCGACCAAGATCTACCAGTGCGTGAAGGTGACGTTGCTGGCGAGCCTGAATGGGTATGCGCCGGCACTGTCGATCGAATTCGGCCGCAAGGTCCTGTTCTCGACCGAACGTCCGACCTTCCTCGAACTGGAAGAGCACGTCAAGCAGGCCAAGGGCAAGTAAGCGGTCGGCAGGCCGGCCAGGGGAGGCCGGCAGGCAGGGCGATTCACACAGACATCAGTATTGAAGCAGGAGCACAGGCATGGCCGACGAAGGTCTACGTCCCATTATCGTCAAGCGGATCAAGAAAGGCGGCGGGGGTCACCATGGTGGCGCCTGGAAGATTGCGTACGCCGACTTCGTGACCGCGATGATGGCCTTCTTCCTGCTGATGTGGCTGCTGGGATCGACCGCCAAGGGCGACCTGAACGGGATCGCCGAATACTTCAAGACGCCGCTGAAGGTGGCCATGGCCGGCGGTTCCGGCAGTGGTGATGCCAACACGGTGCTGCCCGGCGGCGGCAAGGATCTGACCCGCCAGGACGGCCAGCTGCGCAAGGGCGAGAACGATGTGGTCTCGCGCAAGCAGAGCCTCAAGCAGGCGCAGCAGGAACTGGAGCGCGCCGAGCGCACCCGGCTGGAAGAACTGAAGTCGCGCCTGGAAAAGGCCATCGATTCCAATCCGACCTTGAAGCAGTTCAAGAACCAGCTGTTGATCGACATCACCTCGGAAGGCCTGCGCATCCAGATCGTGGACGAGAAGAACCGTCCCATGTTTGCCCTGGCCAGTGCGCAACTGCAGCCCTATACCAAGGAAATCCTGCATGAGATCGGCCGCACATTGAACGACGTGCCCAACAAGATCAGCCTGTCCGGCCACACCGATGCCACGCCTTATTCGCGCGGCGAGAAGGGCTACAGCAACTGGGAACTGTCGGCTGACCGCGCCAATGCTTCGCGCCGCGAACTCATTACCGGGGGCATGGACGAATCGAAGGTGCTGCGGGTGGTGGGCCTGTCCTCGGCGGTGCTGCTGGACAAGGAAGATCCGTTCAACCCGATCAACCGCCGCATCAGCATCATCGTCATGAACAAGAAGGCGGAAGAACTGGTGGAAAAGGATAGCGGCTCGTTGAACGTCCCCACCGATGCCAGCGATGAAGATGTGCAGCAAGGGCTGAGTGCGCCGGCCAAGAACTGATAACAGATGCCACGCCGGCGCGGGTGCGCGCGGTTTGCCAATGAAGCAGAAGTGTTCCAATTGAACAGGGGAAGAGAGCCGGATATGCCGACCAAGACCATGCTGCAGGAGCTCAAGCGCTTGTTGCTCGATACTGCCAGCGGCGGCAGCCGCCAATTGACGGAAGTGGAGTCGGACCTGGTCCAGACCAACATCCTGCTGGGCGAAGCCATCGGCAAGCTGGGCAACAGTTTCATGGAGCTGCATCGCGCGGTACAGATACAGCAATCCATCCTGGAAGGCCTGATGAACGGCAGCGGTCAGTTCGACAGCGCGAGCATCGATCAGCTCAAGGCCACCCAGGGCGAAGTCAGCCACTACGTCAACGCGGCCGTGACCGGCTTGCAGTTCCAGGACATGACCAGCCAGCTGCTGGAACGCATCGTGCGCCGCGTGATCGGCCTGCGTGAAGCGCTGGGGGTCCTGAGTGCGAACAGCTTCGAGATCGTCCCCGAGCAGGGCCAGACCGACGAAGAGGTCAAGGAATTGCTGGCCAGCACGGTGCAGGCGATTGAAGAGCGCCTCAACATGCTCGATACCGGGCTCTGGAAAGCAGTGCGCCAGACCCGCATGGAAAGTGGCGACATCGAGCTGTTCTGATCGGTGGCTGGCTGAGTGGTACAAGATTGAACTAGGTCATTCCGGCCTTGGCTGGGCGGTAGGTCGGTGGCCAAGGGTGCGGCATAATGCATACGCGCATGAGCCTTATTGAAGAAACAGGGAGTAACGATGTCCAAAACGATTCTCGCAGTAGATGATTCCGGGTCACTGCGTCAGATGGTGGTATTCAGTCTGAAAGCTGCGGGTTACAACGTGACCGAGGCGGTCGACGGGGTGGACGCGCTGGAAAAGGCCAAGACGCATACCTTCGACCTGGTCCTGACCGACCAGAACATGCCGCGCATGGACGGCCTGACGCTGATCCGCTCCCTGCGCGAGCTGACCAGTTACGCACGTGTGCCCATCCTGATGCTGACCACCGAGTTCAGCGACGAGATGAAGGCCAAGGGCAAGGCCGCCGGTGCCAATGGCTGGCTGGTCAAGCCCTTCGATCCGCAGCGCCTGACCGAGGTGGTGCGCAAGGTGATCGGCTGATCGTTTGCCGGGACAAGAAGAAGATACGTACTGCATCCAGCATGGAGCCCAGGCATGAGCATTGATATGAGCCAGTTTTTCCAGGTCTTTTTCGACGAGGCCGAGGAAGGCCTCGCGGAAATGGAAAAGCTGTTGTTGGCCGTCAATGTGGCGTCTCCCGATCCGGAGGACCTCAACGCGGTGTTTCGTGCCGCCCATTCGATCAAGGGTGGTTCGTCCACCTTCGGCCTGACCGATATTGCCGAAGTCACACACGTTCTGGAGTCGCTGCTGGATCGCATCCGCCAGGGCCAGATGAAGCTGACCTCGGAACACGTGGATGCCTTCCTGGCCGCCAAGGATGTGCTCAAGTCCATGCTGGACGGGCACAAGCATGGTGCCGAGGTGGATCAGGACGCGGTCGGCAATGTCCGCATGCTGCTGGAGGAATTGTCCCAGGGCCGGCGTGCCTCGGCTGCGCCGAAGACGGACGCGGCGGCGCCCGCCGGCGCCGTGGTCGGACCCGGCGGCGTTCGCCGCTACCGGCTGGACATGCCGGAAATCAGCGACAAGGATGCCGAGGCCCTGGCCGACGAGCTGGCCATGTTGGGCAAGCTGGAGAAGTCCAAGTCGCCCGAGGGGAAGTGGATCTTCATCCTTGATACGGCTGAACCGATCGATGACGTGGTCGCCATCTGCGCCTTCATCGTCAACGTGGCCGATCTGAAGGTGTCGCAGGCCGTCGATCCTGCCCAGGGCAGTGACGAAGAGCGCGGTTATGGTTTCTTCGACAATTTCGTGACCCAGGAAGAGCGTGAACGCGCCCAGGGTTATGGTTTCTTCGACAACCACACCGCCATCGAAGACAAGGAACGCGAGCAGGGTTACGGTTTCTTCGCTCCCTTCGTGCCGCTGGACATCAGCGCCAAGAAAAGCGAGGGCGACGCCCATGCGAATGGCACCGCCGGCACCGCCGGCACTGGCGGTCACGGCAATGGCAACGGTAACGGCAACGGCAACGGCCATCACGACGACGGCCATCTGCAGGGTGACCACGGCGGTGAAAAGAAAGCGGCCAAGGGTGGCGGCGGACAGGAATCGTCGTCGATCCGGGTCAGCATCGAAAAGGTCGATCAGCTCATCAACCTGGTCGGCGAACTGGTGATTACCCAGGCCATGATCGAGCAACGTGTTGGCAAGCTCGATCCCATGCATCACGAACATCTGCTCAACAGCGTCAGCCAGTTGAGCCGCAATACCCGCGATCTGCAGGAATCGGTGATGTCGATCCGCATGATGCCGATGGATTACGTCTTCTCGCGCTTCCCGCGCATGGTGCGCGATCTGGCGCACAAGCTGGGCAAGCAGGTCGAGTTCGTCACCCACGGCGCGGCCACCGAGCTGGACAAGGGCTTGATCGAGCGTATCGTCGATCCGCTCACCCACCTGGTGCGCAACAGTATTGACCACGGGATCGAACTGCCCGACGCGCGCCGCGCAGCGGGCAAGGGCGAGGCAGGTGTGCTGGCCTTGTCGGCCGAGCACCAGGGCGGCAACATCATCATCGAAGTCACCGACGACGGTGGCGGCCTGAACCGCGACAAGATCCTGGCCAAGGCCAAGCAGCAGGGCATGCCGGTCACCGACAGCCTGACCGATGCCGAAGTGTGGCAACTGATCTTCGAACCCGGCTTCTCTACCGCCGAGCAGGTGACCGATGTCTCCGGGCGTGGCGTGGGCATGGATGTGGTCAAGCGCAACATCCTGGCCATGGGTGGCGCGGTGGATATCCGCTCCAGCAAGGGCTTCGGCACCACCATTTCGATCTCGCTGCCGCTGACGCTGGCGATCCTGGACGGCATGTCGATTCGCATCGGTGAAGAAGTTTACATATTGCCGCTAGGATATGTGGTTGAATCTTTGCAACCTTTGCCGCAAGATATCAAAGAGATTTCCGGTCAGGGCCAGGTGCTGCGTGTGCGCGGTGAATATCTGCCACTGATCCCGCTTTATCAGATTTTCAACATCGAGCCTTCATTTACCGACCCTTCGCAAGGATTGGTGGTCATTTTGGAGTCAGATGGTAAAAAGGCGGCACTTTTCGTGGATGACCTGATCGGACAACAGCAAATCGTTGTGAAGAATCTGGAATCCAACTATCGAAAGGTCGCTGGCATTTCCGGAGCTACCATTCTGGGCGACGGCGGCGTTGCCCTGATTGTCGATGTGGCAGCCTTGCTGCGATCCAGCCGCCAATTGAATGACGAATCTGTATTTTCCTGATTTTTAAAGGGCCTCAACATGTCTGACACTGCAACCAAGAATCTTTCCGGCTTCGGCGAAAAGACCGACAGCAACGGAAACGAATTTCTCGCCTTCACCCTGGGCAAGGAAGAATACGGCATCGATATTCTGAAGGTTCAGGAAATCCGCGGCTACGAAGCCGTGACCCGCATCGCCAATTCGCCCGACTTCATCAAGGGCGTCGTGAACCTGCGCGGCATCATCGTCCCCATCGTGGACATGCGCATCAAGTTCCAGCTGGGCGAGCCGACCTATGACCAGTTCACCGTCGTCATCATCCTGAACATCGGCGGCCGCGTCGTGGGCATGGTGGTCGACAGCGTGTCCGACGTCATCACCCTGACCCAGGAACAGATCAAGCCGGCACCGGAGATGGGCACCACCTTCGACTCCGACTACCTGATCGGCCTGGGTACCCTGGAACAGCGCATGCTGATCCTGGTGGACATCGACAAGCTGATGTCCAGCGCCGAAATGGGCCTGATCGAAAAGCTGGCTGCCTGAGTCTTTGAGGCTCTGCAGGCCGGCAGTACGGGATCCGGAGGAGACGCAGTCCGGATCTGGCGCCCGTCGTCATTCGGTACCGCAGGAAAAGCGGGCATCATAGCCCGATACAGAAGAGAAAAAGGCATCCGCCGTGTGGTGGATGCCTTTTTTATGGGCGCTTTTCAGCGCATGTGAAGCTTTAGGCGCGCCGGCCATGCCCGGAATCGCGCGTCCTGCCTCCCGGCAGGACGTTTCTTCATCTCTCAGTGGAAATGCTCGACCGGAGGAGGCGTATCTTCCGGCATTTCCGCGTGCACCAGTTCACCTTCGCGGTCAGGGAAGAGCGGTGCGCCACAGTCGTCGCAAAACTCCATGGTGAAGCGTTCTGCATGATGCTTGATGTGCACGATGCCGCATTCGCGCAGCACCGTCAGGATCTGCTGCAGCGGGCTGGTGGGGATGCCTTCCAGCAGACCGGCACCGGTCGGGATCATCATGGGCAGGTCTTCGCCACTTTCCTGTTCATACAGCGGCCAGACCGTGCCATAGACCACGGTCGGATCGCCGCCGATGGAAAAACCGATGCGGTATTCATCGATCTGGCCATTGATGTCCTCGGAGAAGCCGCCGATGCTGGCGTGCAGTTCGGAGGAGGAGATGTCCAGGGTCTGCGTCAGGAAGTAATCGGCGGCGCGGATGGAGGCCGGGCGAATGCGCTTGTCGGCCTCGCGGCAGCCGAAGAAATAGGCTTGCGGCAGCAGCAGTTCGACGCTGCAGCCCGGCAGCAGGCGCGTGAAGAGCGGGGTGGCCTGCTGGGTCCAGGCTTCGAAGGCAGCCTCTTTCCGAGCCGAAAAATGGCTCTGCTGTTCACTTTCTTGCCAGTGGAACAGGGCTCCGCCGGCCGGGACCACCACGGCGGCGATCACGTAGCGGGTATCGGCCAGGAAGGCGGCGGTGGGCGGCTGTTCACCGCGCAGCTGCACCGGGCCGGTTTTGAGGGCGGTCTGGCCCATCTGGCGGGTCAGGGCGAAGACGTCGGCGTGTACGCGCGGCAGCTGTTCAATCGAGAACAGACTCGGTGCCAGTGCCAGGCGGGCCTCCTTGGCCAGTACGTGGGCATGCAGGTGCGCGCCGATGGCGGTGAGCAGCTCGCTGCCGATGGGGCCGGAGGCGATGGCAAAGCGGGTCCAGGCCAGCACCGGCAGCACCAGCAGCTGCACATCGTAGTCCTGGCCTTCGTGTTCCAGCGAGGTGGCTTCGCTGCCGGCCTCGACGGCTTCGATCAGGATGTCGTAGGCATCCAGGTCGGCCTTGAAGAGATGATCCAGGGCGGCATCGATGAGGCCCTGCTGGCCGGCCCGCAGCAGCTTGTTGAGCAGGGCGTCCAGGGGTTTCAGCCAGGCGCGCTCTTCGAGCCGGCTGGAGGCCTGCGCGATGGCTTGCGCAAAAGTCACCAGATGCTGGCTGTCGGCAGAAAGCTTGGAGGAGGAACGTTTGGCGGGACGACGCATGTAGGCTATCTGTATCTGTGGAAACGAAACCGCCTATTGTAGATGATTTGTCAGTCCTGTCAGCCGCCGCGGCCATTGCACAGCGCCAAGGGGCAATAAAAAACGCCGGACGAATCCGGCGTTTCTGTACTGCAGGGGACTACGGACGCTGCTTAGGCTGCGAGCAGCTGACGCAGCACGAACGGCAGGATGCCGCCATGCTTGTAGTAGTCCACTTCGATCGGGGTGTCGATGCGCAGCAGCAGCTTGACTTCCTGAGTCTCGCCGTTCTTGCGATGGATCACCAGGGTGGCTTCCTGTTGCGGCTTGATCTCGCCTTCCAGGCCCTTCAGGTCGAAGCTTTCTTCACCGGTGATGCCCAGCGACTGCACGCTGTCGTTGCCCAGGAACTGCAGCGGCAGCACGCCCATGCCGACCAGGTTGGAACGGTGGATACGCTCGAAGGAACGTGCGATCACGGCCTTCACGCCCAGCAGCTGGGTGCCCTTGGCAGCCCAGTCACGGGAGGAGCCGGTACCGTACTCTTCGCCACCGAAGACCATGGTCGGGGTACCTTCAGCCACGTACTTCATGGCGGCGTCGTAGATCGACATTTCTTCACCGGAAGGCTGGTGAATGGTGATGCCGCCTTCAACGCGCGAGCCGTCTTCCTTGGCCGGAATCATGAGGTTCTTGATACGCACGTTGGCGAAGGTGCCGCGCATCATGATCTCGTGGTTGCCGCGGCGCGAGCCGTAGGAGTTGAAGTCCGCCTTCAGCACGCCATTGGCTTGCAGCCACTTGCCGGCCGGGCTGGATTCCTTGATGGAACCGGCCGGGGAGATGTGGTCGGTGGTGATCGAGTCGCCGAACACGCCCAGGGCGCGGGCACCGCTGATGCCGGTGGCAGCCGCCGTCGGCTCTTCGCTGAAGTTCTCGAAGAACGGCGGCTCGGCGATGTAGGTCGAGGTCGGCCAGTTGTAGACTTCGCCCTTGGCGACGCCCTTGATGGCTTCCCACAGCTTGCCCGGTGCACCCTTCACATCGGCGTAGTTTTCCTTGAAGGTTTTGGCGTTCATGGCGAACTTCAGCAGCTTTTCGATCTCTTGCGAGGTCGGCCAGATGTCGCCCAGATAGATGTTCTTGCCGCCCTTGCCCTTGCCGACCGGTTCGGTCATCAGGTCACGGGTGACATTGCCGGCGATGGCGTAAGCCACGACCAGCGGAGGCGAGGCCAGGAAGTTGGCGCGGATGTTCGGGTGGATACGGGCTTCGAAGTTGCGGTTGCCCGACAGCACGGCGGCCGCCACCACGTCGTTCTTGACGATGGCTTCGTTCATGGCCGGGGTCAGGTCGCCGGCGTTGCCGATGCAAGTGGTGCAACCGTAGGCGGTCACGCCAAAGCCCAGCTTTTCCAGGTAAGGCAGCAGGCCAGCCGCTTCCAGGTACTTGGTCACCACGCGCGAGCCAGGAGCCAGCGAGGTCTTGATGTGCGGGGCCACCTTCAGACCGGCTTCCACGGCCTTCTTGGCCAGCAGGCCGGCAGCCAGCAGCACGCTCGGGTTGGAGGTGTTGGTGCAGGAGGTGATGGCGGCGATCAGCACGTCACCGTTGTGCACATCCACGCCATCGGCGTTCTTGTAGGACGCGGTCAGGTCTTCGGCCTTCTTGTTGAAGCCGTTTTCAGCGGTCGGCTTGGTGAAGAGGTCGGAGAAGGTGGACTTGACGTTGCCGATCTCGATGCGGTCTTGCGGACGCTTCGGACCTGCCAGCGACGGGGCGACGGTGCCCAGGTCCAGCGAGACTTCCTGGGTGTAGTCGATCTGGCCGGCCTTGGGCACGCCGTACAGGCCTTGCGCCTTGAAGTAGGCTTCGAAGGCGTCGATCTCGGCCTTGGTGCGGCCGGTGCCCTTGAAGTAGTCGATGGTGGCGTCGTCAACCGGGAAGAAGCCCATGGTGGCGCCGTATTCCGGGGCCATGTTGGCGATGGTGGCGCGGTCGGTCAGCGACAGCGATTCGGTACCTTCACCGAAGAATTCGACGAACTTGCCCACGACCTTGGTCTGGCGCAGCAGTTCGGTGATGGTCAGCACCAGGTCGGTGGCGGTGACGCCTTCGCGCAGCGCACCGGTCAGGTTCACGCCGACCACGTCCGGGGTCAGGAAGTAGACCGGCTGGCCCAGCATGCCGGCTTCGGCTTCGATACCGCCCACGCCCCAGCCGACCACGCCGATGCCGTTGATCATGGTGGTGTGGGAGTCGGTGCCGACCAGGGTGTCAGGGTAGTAGACACCGGTCTTGTTGTGCACGCCGCGTGCCAGGTATTCCAGGTTGACCTGGTGCACGATGCCGAAGCCCGGGGGCACCACGCCGAAGGTGTCGAAGGCTTGCATGCCCCACTTCATGAACTGGTAGCGCTCGTTGTTGCGCGAGAATTCCAGCTTCATGTTCAGGTCCAGCGCCTTCTTCTCGCGGAAGTGGTCGATCTGCACCGAGTGGTCCACCACCAGGTCCACCGGGACCAGCGGTTCGATGTTCTTGGGGTTCTTGCCCAGCTTGCTGGCGACGTTGCGCATGGCGGCCAGGTCGGCCAGCAGGGGCACGCCGGTGAAGTCCTGCAGCACCACGCGGGCTACCACGAAGGGGATCTCATCCACGCGGGCGGCCTTGGCGCCCCAGTTGGCCAGTTGCTTGACGTGTTCTTCGGTGACCTTCTGGCCATCGCAGTTGCGCAGCACCGATTCCAGCACGATGCGAATCGACACCGGCAGACGCGAGATATTCACGCCCAGCGACTTTTGCAGGGCGGGCAGGGAGTAGAACTTGCCCTTCTTGGAACCGGAAATCGGGAATTCCTTCAGGGTGTTCAATGTGTTGCGAGACATGGCCTCTTCTCCTTAATTTGGCAATTTAGTGATGCTAGCTAGTCGAATCCGGTTTGCGCTGCAATGGTGAACTGCGGGGTGCTGCCTGATTCTGTGATTCTGTGTTGCTTGATACGCGATGAGCTGGCGGTTGCCTGCCGGCTCAGTTCTTCTGGGGTGCCGCGGCGACGGTGGCGGCCGGTGCTGCTTCGGCGGCCTTGATTTGCTCGGCGTTCTTGCATTCATTGGCCAGTTGCTGGCCCTTCTTGGAGTCCAGCAGCAGGCCCTTGGCCGGGATACCGATCCAGACCAGGCCCATCTTGCGGTTTTCGAAGCGGTTGGCACCGGTGGTGGTTTCGACGCGGGTCAGGCGGTGGATGCGCTTGTCCCAGCGGATGGCGATGTGCTTGTCGTCGGCTTCGTTCTTCCAGATGGTCAGCTTGTGACCCATTTCGCACTGGAAGTCGGCCGACAGGGTGCCGCCCAGTTCGGGTTCGCTGTCGTCATCTTCGGCGTCGGAAGAGAACGGCATCTTGGCGGCGGGGGCTGCTGCAGCTGCAGCAGCGGCCTTCTTGGCCGGCGCCTTCTTGACGACCTTTTTCTTGGCGGCCGGTTTGGTATCGGTTTCAGCGTGCGCCGCAGTGATGCCGGCGGTGGCGAAGAGGGCGCCCAGCAGGGCGATGAGAGTCAGGTGCTTTTTCATGGACGTCGGTCGAAACAAGTTTACTGCGTGGTTGAGGGGGAGTCGCCGCGGGCGAACCAGGGTGCAGTCTCCGGCGGCAGCGCGATGCCGGTGGCGTGCGCGCGTTGCAGGATACTCCAGTAATAGCGATAACTGGCGCGGTCGTGCAGGTTGCCCTGATGCTGGATCGGGCCCCACTGCACCGCCTGCGCCTTGAGCAAGATCTGTGCCGCCAGGTCGGCTTCTTCCGTGGCCGGGGACATGGCCTGCACGATCGGGCGAATCTGGTCCGGATGGATGCTCCACATCCGGGTATAGCCAAACTCCTGTGCCGCGCGGCGCGCATCGTCAGCCACGGCGGCGGGATTCTTGATGTCGGTGGTCACGTTGTGCGACGGCACCTTGCCGTGCGCATGGCAGGCGGCAGAAATTTCCAGCTTGGCGCGGCGCACCAGCGGATGGTCGAACTGTCCGGGCGAGCGCATGGCGCTGCCAGGAATGGCGCCGTAATGGGCCGACACGAAATCCATCACTCCGAACGACAGCGAGTGCACCTGGGGCAGGGCGGCGATCTTGCCGGCGTCAGCCAGGGCACCATGGGTCTCGATCAAGACCTGCACCGGCAACTGCGCACGGCCGGCCGCATTGGCGGCACGGTTGATGCTCTCCAGGGCACGCAGCACGTCCTCGATGCCTTCAGGCTTGGGCAACATCACGTAAGTCAGCTCGCGCGCAGCGGCGCCGCAGATGATGGCCACGTCCTGCTCGAAATGCGCATGGCCCACGTCATGCAGGCGCGCGCCGATGCGGCGGTGGACATTGCCGGGGCCGGTGATGAGCGAGGCGACCAGTTCGGCATGCGCGGCTTCATTGCCGGCGGCAGCGCCATCTTCACAGTCGAAGGTGATGTCGAACAAGGGACCGAGCTCCTGCTGCAGGGCCATCGACTTGCGCATCAGCTTTTCGGAGCCGGCGTAGTGATCGCACACCGGAAGCGAGACCGGTTGCTGGGCACCTGGGAACAAGACCTGGGAAGGATGCATTGCTGCGATTGAGAGCGGGGTAAGGTTGTCGGAACGGGTGATGTCACGTACTGCAATACGGCGATGCTGCAAAACGATCGGCGCGGCAGCCGGCAAGGGCCGCCGCGCCGTGGTCAATTAGCCGACCAGATGCTTGACGCCTTCGCGCTCTTCCAGCAGTTCCTTGAGCGTGATGTTGATGCGCTCTTGCGAGAACTCATCGATCTCCAGGCCCTGGACGATCTTGTACTCACCGTTTTCGGTGGTCACCGGGAAGCCGAACATGGTGCCTTCGGGGATACCGTAGGAACCGTCGGAGGGGATACCCATGGTGGTCCACTTGCCGTTGGTGCCCAGCACCCAGTCACGCACGTGGTCGATGGCGGCGTTGGCAGCCGAAGCGGCCGAGGACAGGCCACGAGCCTCGATGATGGCGGCGCCGCGCTTGCCGACGGTGGGCAGGAACACGTTCTTGTTCCATTCCTGGTCGTTGATGGTGTCCTTGACGGAAGCGCCATCGGCGGTCGCGAAGCGGTAGTCGGCGTACATGGTCGGCGAGTGGTTGCCCCACACGCACAGCTTTTCGATGGCCGAGACCGGCTTGCCGATCTTGGCAGCCACTTGCGACAGGGCGCGGTTGTGGTCCAGGCGCAGCATGGCGGTGAAGTTCTTGGCCGGCAGGTTCGGGGCCGACTTCATGGCGATGTAGGCGTTGGTGTTGGCCGGGTTGCCGACCACCAGCACCTTGACGTTGCGCGAAGCCACGGCGTCCAGTGCCTTGCCTTGCACGGTGAAGATCTGGGCATTGGCTTCCAGCAGGTCCTTGCGCTCCATGCCGGGGCCACGGGGACGGGCACCCACCAGCAGGGCGATGTCGGCATCCTTGAAGGCGGTCATCGGATCGCTGTGGGCGGTCACGCCAGCCAGCAGGGGGAAGGCGCAGTCGTCGATTTCCATGATGACGCCCTTGAGCGCCTTCTGAGCCTTCTCATCAGGGATTTCCAGCAGTTGCAGGATGACCGGCTGGTCTTTGCCCAGCAGGTCGCCGTTGGCGATGCGGAACAGCAGGGAGTAACCGATCTGACCGGCGGCGCCGGTGACGGCAACACGCATGGGGGCTTTAGCCATGTTGAATCTCCAAAAGAGGTGATGAAAAAAAGCATTCAGACTGCAGCGAAGCGCAGCTTGCGGTCGCGTCGCGCAAGGCGCGGCAGGGCCGTGTAGCGGTGGCTTCTGGTTTGCGCATGAAAATGCGCGACTTCCTCGAATTCTTGTTAGGCCGCCATGATACCGTCGAAAACGCAGCGAGTCAGTTGGTTTCGGACCGGGCTCTGCCGACAAATCAAAAACCTGTCAAACTTGTGTTCTGCCTGCAGAAAACCACTGCATCGGAATGATCTTGATGAGAGCGATTCTCGTTATCGTCTACTGGCCGGTACATCGCTTCCTGCCTGCCTTGCGGCTCTTCAGGTTGCTCGCGAGTGTAGGCTTGCGAAAGACTGCTGTCAATCAATATCTTATGTCTTATATAAGACATATTATTGCCTAGTTTTTGCTGGACGCCGGAAGGAGTTTTGTGGTGAAATTCGAGGTTATGAGCTCGATCCTGCCCAATTCAAACAACGTCGACGCGCACGCCGCGGGGGCGGGTGTTGCCAGTCCGGCGCCCACCTTCAGTCCGTTGTACCAGCAGATCAAGGCGCTCATCATGCAGCGCCTCGAAGCCGGTGAGTGGAAACCCGGTGAGCTCATTCCCAGTGAGGTCGAACTGGGCAGTCGTTTCAAGGTCAGCCAGGGCACGGTGCGCAAGGCCATCGACGAACTGGCAGCCGAAAACCTGGTGGTGCGCCGCCAGGGCAAGGGAACCTTCGTTGCCACCCATCACGAGACCCAGGCGCAGTTCCGCTTCCTGCGGCTGATGGCCGACAGCGACGAGCCGCAGCGTCCCGAAAACAAGATCATCGAAGTCAAGCGCGTTCGCGCCTCGGCCGAAGTGGCCCGTCAGCTCGACATGAAGTCGGGTGACTCCGTCATTTTCATTCGCCGTGTCAAGTCCTTCAACGGCACTCCCATCATCCTCGAAGACATCTGGCTGCCTGGCGCCATCTTCAAGGGGCTGACGGCCGAGCGCCTCATGGAATACCGCGGGCCCCTGTATGGCCTGTTCGAGTCCGAGTTCGGCACGCGCATGATCCGTGCCGAAGAACGCATCCGTGCCGTCGGGGCGGATCCGGATGCCGCAGAGTTTCTGGGCGTAACGCCCCAAACGCCGTTGCTGAGTGTGGAGCGGGCTTCATTTACCTATGGCGACAAGCCGGTGGAAATGCGGCGCGGTCTGTACCTGACGACGAATCATCATTACCAAAGCGAGTTGAGCTGAGCAAACCGAAACCGGTCATGATCGGGTGCTGGCGGGTCCTGCCTGTCCAGCGCAGAAGGGCTGGTGTCAAGCCTTTTCGGCATGCTGCGAAGCGCAATAAAAGTTGATGGTGATTTCGAAAATCGGCGAAAATTGCATGATTGTTTTAAACTGAGGAGAACCTTGTATGTCTGAAGCCGCTAAACCACAACGGCCGCAATTTCGTAACATACACCTAACCCAAATTGCCGGCTATCGCATGCCTCTGGCAGCCATCGTCTCGATCATGCACCGCATCAGCGGTCTGTTCCTGTTCCTGATGCTGCCTTTCATCCTGTTCCTGCTGGACAGCAGCCTGCTCTCGGAAGGTACTTTCGCCTATCTCAAGGGCTTCGTCTCGGGCTGGTTCGTCAAGCTCGTCATCCTGGCACTTTCCTGGGCCTACCTGCATCACTTCTGCGCCGGCATCCGCCACCTGATCATGGACAACCACGTTGGCCTGGACAAGGACAGCGCACGCAAGTCCTCGGCAACTGTCCTGGTGGTCAGCATCGCGCTGATGATCCTGGTCGCATTGAAACTGTTCGGAGTGTTCTGAAAATGGCTGATAACAACATCGGACCCAAGCGCCTGGTCGTTGGCGCCCACTATGGCCTGCGTGACTGGCTGGCGCAACGCGCGACCGCCGTCGTGATGGCCGTCTACACCGTCATCCTGCTGGTGTGCTTCTTCACCTCGACCAACTTCAGCTACCAGGGCTGGGCGGCGCTGTTCTCGCATCAATGGTTCAAGGTGGCCACCTTTGCCGTGTTCATGGCGCTGTTCTTCCACGCCTGGATTGGCGTGCGTGACGCGCTGATGGACTACGTCAAGCCCGTTGGCACCCGTCTGGTCCTGCAAGTTGCCACTATCGTGTGGCTGATCGGTTGCGCTGGCTATGCCGCGCAGATTCTGTGGAGAAACTAATCGTGGCTGCTATCAAATCCGCCATCACTACCCGCCGCTTTGACGCGGTCATCGTCGGCGCCGGTGGCTCCGGCATGCGCGCCTCGCTGCAACTGGCCGAAGCCGGCCTGAACGTCGCTGTCCTGTCCAAGGTCTTCCCGACCCGCTCGCACACCGTGGCTGCCCAAGGCGGCATCGGCGCTTCGCTGGGCAACATGTCTGAAGACAACTGGTACTGGCACATGTTCGACACCGTCAAGGGTTCGGACTACCTGGGCGACCAGGACGCCATCGAGTTCATGTGTCGCGAAGCACCGAAGGCCGTCTACGAGCTGGAACACTTCGGCATGCCCTTCGACCGCAACCCGGACGGCACCATCTACCAGCGTCCTTTCGGCGGCCACACCGCCAACCTGGGCGAAAAGCCTGTGCAGCGTGCCTGTGCGGCTGCTGACCGTACCGGTCACGCGCTGTTGCACACCCTGTACCAGCGCAACGTGCGCGCCAAGACCCACTTCTTCGTCGAGTGGATGGCGCTGGACGTGATCCGCAACGAAGAGGGCGATGTCCTCGGCGTGGTGGCGCTGGAAATGGAAACCGGCGAAATCATGATGCTGCACGCGAAGACCACCCTGTTCGCCACCGGCGGCGCAGGCCGTATCTGGGCGGCATCGACCAATGCCTTCATCAACACCGGCGACGGCATGGGTATGGCCGCACGTGCCGGCCTGCCGCTGCAGGACATGGAGTTCTGGCAGTTCCACCCGACCGGCGTGGCCGGTGCGGGCGTGCTGATCACCGAAGGCGTGCGCGGCGAAGGCGGCATCCTGATCAACAGCAACGGCGAACGCTTCATGGAGCGCTATGCGCCGACCCTGAAGGACTTGGCACCGCGTGACTTCGTCTCGCGTTCGATGGACCAGGAAATCAAGGAAGGCCGCGGCGTCGGTCCCCACAAGGATCACGTGCTGCTGGATCTGCGCCACATCGGTGCCGACACCATCAAGAAGCGCCTGCCCTCGATCCTGGAAATCGCCCACAAGTTCGCCAACGTCGATGCGACCAAGGAGCCTATCCCTGTCGTGCCGACCATCCACTACCAGATGGGTGGCATCCCCACCAACATCCACGGTCAGGTGGTCGCGCCCAAGGGCGGTTCGATGAAGGAAGTGGTGCAGGGCATGTACGCCATCGGCGAATGCGCCTGCGTCTCGGTGCACGGCGCCAACCGCCTGGGTACCAACTCGCTGCTGGACCTGGTGGTCTTCGGCCGCGCAGCTGGCAACCACATCGTCGGCAGCCGCCTGCAGGACCAGAGCCACAAGCCGATCCCGGCCGGGGCCCTGGACCGCTCGCTGGAACGCATCGCGCACCTGGAAAGCAGCACCGGTTCCGAGCGCGTGCAGGATGTGGCCAACGACATCCGTGCCACGATGCAGAAGTACTGCGGCGTGTTCCGTACCGATGCCCTGTTGAAGGAAGGCGTTCAAAAGATCATGGAACTGGATGAGCGTCGCAAGCACGTCTCCTTCAAGGACAAGTCCAAGGTCTTCAACACCGCCCGCGTGGAAGCGCTGGAACTGGACAACCTGATCGAAACCGCCAAGGCCACCATCACCTCGGCCGAAGCCCGCAAGGAATCGCGCGGCGCCCACGCGCAAAGCGACCACGAGCAGCGCGACGACGTGAACTGGCTCAAGCATACGCTGTGGTTCTCCGAGGGGAATCGTCTCGACTACAAGCCGGTCAACATGCAGCCGCTGACCGTCGAGACTTTCAAACCTAAAGCACGTACTTTCTAAGAGGTCGCAACATGACTCGCACCCTGAAATTCAAGATCTACCGTTACGATCCGGACAAGGACGACAAGCCGTACATGCAAGACCTGACGGTGGAGCTGAAGCCCACCGACAAGATGCTGCTCGATGCCCTGCAGCGCATCAAGTCCGACGTTGACGATTCCCTGGCGCTGCGCCGCTCCTGCCGCGAAGGCGTGTGCGGTTCCGACGCCATGAACATCAACGGCAAGAACGGCCTGGCCTGCATCACCAACCTGAACGAACTGACCGAACCCATCGTTCTGAAGCCGTTGCCCGGCCTGCCGGTGATCCGCGACCTGATCGTGGACATGACGAACTTCTTCAAGCAATACGACTCGATCAAGCCCTACCTGATCAACGACAGCATCCCGCCCGAGAAGGAGCGCCTGCAGTCGCCCGAACAGCGTGAAGAGCTCGATGGCGTCTACGAGTGCATCCTGTGCGCCTGCTGCTCGACTTCCTGCCCGTCGTTCTGGTGGAACCCGGACAAGTTCGTCGGCCCGGCCGGCCTGCTGCAAGCCTACCGCTTCATCGCCGACAGCCGCGACGAAGCCACCGGTGCGCGCCTGGACAACCTGGAAGACCCGTATCGCCTGTTCCGTTGCCGTTCCATCATGAACTGCGTCGATGTCTGCCCCAAGGGTCTGAACCCCAACAAGGCCATCGGCAAGATCAAGGAACTGATGGTGCGCCGTTCGGTGTAAGCCGGATCGGTGTGATGCCTGCCAGACCCGCCGTCCATGGCGGGCGGCAGCAAGGGGGAGCAGGGCTGGAAGCGGCTTCCCCGACCGGTTCCTTCGGTTTTGGTCCGGTTGAAGTGAATGGAAAGACTAGAAATGAGCGAGTTCATGACTGAACAGCGTCACCAGGATGATCCGGCCAAGCGGGCGCGACTGCGCTGGCGTGCGCGCCGCGGGCTGCTGGAGAACGATCTGATCCTCACCCGCTATCTGGATGCCAACGAGGCCCAGATGAGCGATGACGAGGTGGATGCCTTCTCGCGCCTGATGGACCTGACCGACAACGACCTGATGGACTTGCTGCTGGCCCGCAAGGAGCCGGAAGCGGCGGTTGACCTGCCCCAAGTGCATGCGTTGCTGAAGAAACTGCGTACTGCCTGACTGTTGCACGAATATTGCGCCTGGCCACAAGCCAGACCGATTTTGCCCGATCGCGGCCTGTTCCCACTCGCCACCCGGCGCATCTGAACCACGATGACGCCGGGCTTGCGGTCGCGGCGTTTGATTAACGGTTTCACCATCCCAGCAAAAGGAAAAGCTATGTCCAATACCGATATCAAAGCTACCCTGTCGTTCTCCGACGGCTCTCCGTCCGTAGATTTTCCTATCTACAAGGGCAGCATCGGCCCTGATGTGATCGATATCCGCAAGCTCTACGGCGCTACCGGCAAGTTCACCTATGACCCGGGCTTCATGTCCACCGCTTCCTGCAACTCGTCCATCACCTACATCGATGGCGACAAGGGCGAACTGCTGTACCGCGGCTACCCGATCGAACAGCTGGCGGTGAACTGCGACTTCCTGGAATCCTGCTACCTGCTGCTGCACGGTGAACTGCCCAACGCCACCCAGAAGGAAGAATTCGTCAAGACCGTGACCCAGCACACCATGGTGCACGAGCAGATGAACTTCTTCTTCCGTGGCTTCCGCCGCGATGCGCACCCGATGGCGGTGCTGACCGGCTCGGTGGGCGCCCTGTCGGCCTTCTACCACGATTCGCTGGACATCTCCAACGCCAACCACCGCGAAGTCTCGGCCATCCGCATGATCGCCAAGCTGCCGACCCTGGTGGCGATGGCCTACAAGTACAGCATCGGCCAGCCTTTCGTGTACCCGCGCAATGACCTGTCCTACACGGCCAACTTCATGCGCATGATGTTCGCCAACCCGTGCGAAGAGTATCAGGTCAACGAAGTCCTGGTGCGCGCACTGGACCGCATCCTGATCCTGCACGCCGACCACGAACAGAACGCTTCGACCTCGACCGTGCGCCTGGCCGGCTCCTCCGGTGCCAACCCGTTCGCATGTATCGCTGCCGGCATCGCCTGCCTGTGGGGTCCTGCCCACGGTGGTGCCAACGAAGCCGCCCTGAACATGCTGGAACAGATCGGCTCCGTCGAAAACATCCCCGAGTTCATCAAGCAAGTGAAGGACAAGAACTCCGGCGTGAAGCTGATGGGCTTCGGTCACCGCGTCTACAAGAACTACGACCCGCGTGCCAAGCTGATGCGCGAAACCTGCTACGAAGTCCTGAACGAACTGGGCCTGCACGACGACCCGCTGTTCAAGCTGGCCATGGAGCTGGAAAAGATCGCCCTGGAAGACGACTACTTCGTCTCCCGCAAGCTGTACCCGAACGTCGACTTCTACTCCGGCATCGTGCAGCGCGCCCTGGGTATCCCGACTTCGATGTTCACCTGCATCTTCGCCATGGCCCGTACCATCGGCTGGATCGCCCAGTGGAACGAAATGATCTCGGATCCGGAACAGAAGATCGGCCGTCCGCGTCAGCTGTTCGTCGGCTCGCCGCGTCGCGACGTTCCCCCGATCGACAAGCGCTGATCGCCGGATGTTGTTCGTCTGCCTTGTCGGACGGACAACTAAGGCATCGCAACGCCGCGTTTCCCGTCTTCCGGGAGTAATCGGAGGAGGGCAGCGAGCCCCGCGCAGCAAAGCTTTGCGGGCGTGCGTTGGCGGGCGGAAACGCCCGTTGCTTCATGTTTCAAATAAAAAAGCGAATCCCTTAGGATTCGCTTTTTTATTTGATATTAGGAGATATAATTCCGATGCGCTGACTGGATGACGTACAGAAGTTCAGGTAGACAAGGTCCTTCCCCCACAACTTGATGCAATCCGCTAACCGGTCAGGCCGTGTCGCGGAAGGTGTAGAAACCCGCTAATCTCGCGAAGCGCGAAGAAAGGTGAGCAAATGACAAAGCTCTACGAGCAATACAACATCAACTCCTACCTGTTCGGTGGGAATGCTCCGTACATCGAAGAACTGTACGAAGCCTACCTGAACAATCCCGGCTCCGTCCCTGACAACTGGCGTGCTTACTTCGACGCCGTGCAACACGTTCCCGCCACCGACGGCTCTACCCGTCCCGATGTGGCCCACGCTCCGGTGATCGCTTCCTTCGCCGAACGTGCCAAGCAAGGCCCGATCCGCACCGTCATCGCTTCTGCCGACTCCGACATGGGCCGCAAGCGCGTCGCTGTTACCCAGCTGATCGCCGGCTACCGTGACCTCGGTTCCCGTTTCGCCAACCTGGACCCGCTGCAACGCCAGGAACGACCCAACATCCCCGAACTCGATCCCTCCTTCTACGGCTTCACCGATGCCGACATGGACATCGTGTTCAACATCAACAATACCTACTTCGGCCCGGAAACCGCCTCGCTGCGCGACCTGCTGCAGATGCTGCGCGACACCTACACGCGCTCCATCGGTGCCGAGTTCACCTACATCTCCGACATGTCGGAAGTGCGCTGGCTGGAAGAGCGCCTGGAGCCGACCCGTGCCGTGCCCAGCTTCTCCTCCGAGAAGAAGAAGCACATCCTGGAGCGCCTGACCGCTGCTGAAGGCCTGGAGCGCTACCTCCACACCAAGTACGTCGGCCAGAAGCGCTTCTCGCTGGAAGGTGGCGAGTCCTTCATCGCGTCCCTGGATGAAACCATCCAGCGCGCC
The DNA here is from genome assembly GCF_004367745.1 of Herbaspirillum huttiense. Classification (GTDB taxonomy): domain Bacteria; phylum Pseudomonadota; class Gammaproteobacteria; order Burkholderiales; family Burkholderiaceae_D; genus Herbaspirillum; species Herbaspirillum huttiense. The sequence continues at coordinate 3,405,567 of NZ_CP037993.1, read as the reverse complement.
GGTGAAAAGGGTGTGCAGGAAATCGTGATCGGCATGGCCCACCGTGGCCGCCTGAACGTGCTGGTCAACATCCTGGGCAAGACCCCGCAGGAACTGTTCTCCGAATTCGAAGGCCGTCACGCTGACGACCTGCCGGCCGGTGACGTCAAGTACCACCAAGGCTTCTCCTCGGACGTGTCGACCCCTGGCGGCCCGGTCCACCTGTCGCTGGCCTTCAACCCGTCCCACCTGGAAATCGTCAACCCGGTGGTCGAGGGTTCGGTCAAGGCGCGTATGGATCGCCGCGGCGACAAGGATGGTTCGCAAGTGCTGCCGATCCTGGTGCACGGCGATGCCGCCTTCGCCGGCCAAGGCGTGGTGATGGAAACCCTGAACCTGGCACAGACCCGTGGCTACGGCACGGGCGGTACCGTTCACATCGTCATCAACAACCAGATCGGTTTCACCACTTCCGACCCGCGCGACTCCCGTTCGACCCTGTACTGCTCGGACGTGGTCAAGATGATCGAAGCCCCGGTGCTGCACGTCAACGGTGATGATCCGGAAGCCGTCGTGTTCGCCACCCAGATCGCTGTCGACTACCGCATGAAGTTCAAGAAGGACATCGTGGTCGACATCATCTGCTTCCGCAAACTGGGCCACAACGAGCAAGACACCCCTGCTCTGACCCAGCCGCTGATGTACAAGAAGATCGCCCAGCACCCTGGTACCCGCAAGCTGTACGCCGACAAGCTGGTGACCCAGCAGACCATCCCCGCCGATGGCGGCGAAGAGCTGGTCAAGGCTTACCGCGCTGCGATGGATGCCGGCAAGCACGCCATTGATCCGGTACTGACCAACTTCAAGAGCAAGTACGCCGTCGACTGGCTGCCGTTCCTGAACCGCAAGTGGACCGACGCGGCTGAAACCGCCGTGCCGCTGGCTGAGCTGAAGCGCCTGGCCACCAAGATCACCTCGGTGCCGGAAGGCTTCAAGGTGCACTCGCTGGTCGAGAAGGTCTTGAACGACCGCGCCGCCATGGGCCGTGGCGAAATGAACCTGGACTGGGGCATGGGTGAACACCTGGCCTACGCCAGCCTGGTTTCTTCCGGCTATGCCGTGCGCCTGACCGGCCAGGATGCCGGCCGTGGCACCTTCACCCACCGTCACGCCGTGCTGCACGACCAGAACCGCGAACGTTGGGATGCCGGTACCTTCATCCCGCTGCAGAACGTGGCTGAAAACCAGTCCACCTTCACCGTGATCGACTCGGTGCTGTCCGAAGAAGCCGTGCTGGCCTTCGAATACGGCTACTCGACCGCGGAACCGAACACCCTGACCATCTGGGAAGCCCAGTTCGGCGACTTCGCCAACGGTGCCCAGGTCGTCATGGACCAGTTCATCAGCTCCGGCGAAGTGAAGTGGGGCCGTGCTTCGGGCCTGGTGCAGATGCTGCCCCACGGCTACGAAGGCCAGGGTCCGGAACACTCCTCGGCACGTATCGAGCGTTACCTCCAGCTGTGCGCCGACAACAACATGCAGGTCGTGCAGCCCACTACCGCTGCGCAGATCTTCCACCTGCTGCGTCGCCAGATGATCCGTCTGTTCCGCAAGCCGCTGATCATCATGACCCCGAAGTCGCTGCTGCGTAACAAGGACGCCGGTTCGCCGCTGTCCGACCTGGCCAAGGGTTCGTTCCAGACCGTGATTCCGGAAGTCGATGAAACCATCGACGCCAAGAAGGTCAAGCGCATCGTCGCCTGCTCGGGCAAGGTGTACTACGACCTGGTCAACGCCCGCAAGGAACGTGGCCAGACCGATACCGCCATCATCCGCGTCGAGCAGCTGTATCCGTTCCCGCACAAGGCCTTCGCGGCCGCGTTGAAGCAGTTCCCCAACTTCAACGAACTGGTGTGGGCACAGGACGAGCCGCAGAACCAGGGCGCATGGCTGCAGATCCAGCACAACATCTTCGAGAATCTCTCCGAAGGTCAGAAGCTGGCCTATGCAGGCCGCCCGGCCAGCGCCTCGCCGGCCGTCGGTTACTACGACAAGCACTACGCACAGCAAAAGGCGCTGATCGAAACCGCCTTCGCCAAGCTCAAGGGCTTTGTGCTGACCAAGTAATCATCGATGCAAACGGGACGCGCTGCGAGGGCAGTGCGTCCCTGTTTCCATAAGAACGAAATCACCCGAAAATCGGAGAATCCTGAAAATGGCTCAAATCGAAGTAAAAGTCCCGCAGTTGTCGGAATCCGTTGCCGAAGCAACCCTGCTGCAATGGCACAAGAAGGTTGGCGAACCGGTGGCCCGTGACGAAAACCTGATCGACATCGAGACCGACAAGGTCGTGCTGGAACTGCCCTCGCCGGACGCCGGCGTGATCACCCAGATCATCAAGGCCGACGGTGCCACCGTCGTGGCTGGTGAAGTGATCGCCATCCTGGACACCGACGCTTCCGCGCAAGTGGCCCCGACCGAAGTCAAGGCTGCCCCGGCACCGCAATCGACCAACGAACCGACCCCGGTCGCCGCTCCCGAGCTGGCTTCCAAGGGCGACGTCGCCATGCCCGCCGCTGCCAAGCTGCTGGCCGACAACAACCTGTCGACCTCGCAAGTCACCGGCACCGGCAAGGATGGCCGCGTGACCAAGGGCGACGTACTGGGTGCCCTGTCGGCTCCCGCCGCTGCACCTGCTGCCGCTGCCAAGCCGGCCCTGGCGCAAGTTGCTGCCCCGGTCAAGGCTGGCCTGGAAAGCCGTCCGGAACAGCGCGTGCCGATGAGCCGCCTGCGTGCCCGCGTGGCCGAGCGTCTGGTGCAATCGCAATCGACCAACGCCATCCTGACCACCTTCAACGAAATCAACATGCAGCCGGTCATCGACCTGCGCAACAAGTACAAGGACAAGTTCGAGAAGGAACACGGCGTCAAGCTGGGCTTCATGTCCTTCTTCGTCAAGGCGGTCGTGCACGCCCTGAAGAAGTACCCGATCGTCAACGCGTCGGTCGATGGCAATGACATCGTCTACCACGGCTACTTCGACATCGGTGTGGCCGTCGGTTCGCCGCGCGGCCTGGTGGTGCCCATCCTGCGTGATGCGGACCAGATGTCCATCGCTGACATCGAGAAGAAGATCGGTGAATTCGGCCAGAAGGCCAAGGACGGCAAGCTGTCCATCGAAGAACTGTCGGGCGGTACCTTCACCGTCTCAAACGGCGGTACCTTCGGTTCGATGCTGTCGACCCCGATCATCAACCCGCCGCAATCGGCAATCCTGGGCATCCACGCCACCAAGGAACGTGCTGTGGTTGAAAACGGTCAAGTTGTGGTCCGTCCGATCAACTACTTCGCGCTGTCCTATGACCACCGCATCATCGACGGCCGTGAAGCCGTCCTGTCGCTGGTCGCGATCAAGGAAGCTCTGGAAGATCCCGCACGCCTGCTGCTGGATCTGTAAGCAACCGGCCATCACGGCGTGAGCGAGGCGCTGAACGGCCCCCAGGCATTCAGCGCCTTTTTGCATCCGCTTTGGACCAAGAGACCAAAGCGGATGCGCACAACGAATCAGGAATACACACATGAGCAAGAATTTTGACGTAGTAGTCATCGGTGGCGGCCCCGGCGGTTACATCGCCGCCATCCGCGCAGCGCAACTGGGCTTCAACACCGCCTGCATCGACGAATGGAAGAACGAAAAGGGCGGCCCCGCACCGGGCGGCACCTGCACCAACGTCGGCTGCATCCCCTCCAAGGCACTGCTGCAATCCTCCGAACACTACGAACACGCCAGCCACGGCTTCGCCGAGCACGGCATCGAAGTCAAGGGCCTGGGCCTGAACCTGGAAAAGATGCTGGGCCGCAAGAATACCGTGGTCAAGCAGAACAACGACGGCATCCTGTACCTGTTCAAGAAGAACAAGGTCACCTTCTTCCACGGCCGTGGCTCCTTCGTCAAGGGCGATGCCAATGGCTACGAGATCAAGGTCGCCGGCGCTGCCGAAGAAACCATCACCGCCAAGCACGTCATCGTGGCGACCGGTTCGAACGCCCGCGCATTGCCGGGTGCCGAGTTCGATGAAAAGCTGATCCTCTCCAACACCGGCGCACTGGCCATCTCCGAAGTGCCGAAGAAGCTGGGCGTGATCGGTGCCGGCGTGATCGGCCTGGAAATGGGTTCGGTCTGGCGTCGCCTGGGCGCGGAAGTGACCGTGCTGGAAGCCCTGCCGACCTTCCTCGGTGCCGTCGATGAACAAATCGCCAAGGAAGCCCACAAGCTGCTGACCAAGCAAGGCCTGGCGGTGAACCTGGGTGTGAAGATTGGCGCCATCAAGACTGGCAAGAACAGCGTCTCGGTGGAATACACCGATGCCAAGGGCGAAGCCCACACCGGCGAATTCGACAAGCTGATCATTTCCATCGGCCGTACCCCCAACACCATCGGCCTGAACGCCGAAGGCGTGGGCCTGAAGCTGGACGAGCGCGGCTTCATCGCCGTGGACGGCGACTGCAAGACCAACCTGCCCAACGTGTGGGCGGTGGGTGACGTGGTGCGCGGCCCGATGCTGGCGCACAAGGCCGAAGAAGAAGGCGTTGCCGTGGCCGAACGTATCGCCGGTCAGCACGGTCACGTCAACTTCAACACCATTCCCTGGGTCATCTACACCTCGCCGGAAATCGCCTGGGTCGGCAAGACCGAGCAGCAGCTCAAGGCCGAGGGCGTGCAGTACAAGGCCGGTACCTTCCCGTTCCTGGCCAACGGCCGCGCCCGTGCGCTGGGCGATACCTCGGGCATGGTGAAGTTCCTGGCCGATGCCAAGACCGATGAGATCCTGGGCGTGCACATCGTCGGCCCGATGGCTTCCGAGCTGATCTCCGAAGCCGTGGTGGCGATGGAATTCCGTGCGTCGTCGGAAGACATCGCCCGTATCTGCCACGCTCACCCCTCGCTGTCCGAAGCGACCAAGGAAGCGGCCCTGGCCGTGGACAAGCGCGCATTGAACTTCTGATGCGCGATCAGTGCGACAATACGGGTCGCCGACGCCTGGCCAGCCCTTGGGGCTGGCAGCGTCCGAGTTGCCGCATAGTGCGCATTGAGATGCCAACCCAATGGGCGAGCCTGGCTCGCCCATTGTCGTTTTACAAGACCACACCATGGATGTCCGTCAATTCTACGAACAGTCGCTGTCCCAGCGCGGTTATCAACCTGATGAAGCGCAGCTGCGTGCCATCGAGCGCCTGCAGCGCGCCTATGAGGAATGGGTCGCCTACAAGGCCCAGCGCGCCTCCACCTTCAAGCGCCTGATCAGCCGCCCGGCCGTGCCGCGCGGCGTCTACATGTGGGGCGGGGTAGGGCGCGGCAAGTCCTTCCTGATGGATAGTTTCTATTCCGTGGTGCCGGTGGTGCGCAAGACGCGCCTGCACTTCCACGAATTCATGCGCGATGTGCATCGCCAGCTGGATGAACTGAAGGGAATTTCCGACCCCCTCGATGAAGTCGCCAAGCGCATCGCCAAGAAGTATCGCCTGATCTGTTTCGACGAATTCCACGTCTCCGACATCGCCGATGCGATGATCCTCTACAACCTCCTGAAGGGGCTGTTCGATCACGGCGTGTCCTTTGTGATGACCTCCAACTATGAGCCCAGCACGCTCTATCCGGATGGCTTGCACCGCGATCGCATGCTGCCGACCATTGCGCTGCTGAAGGAAAAGCTGGACGTCATGAACATCGATGCCGGCATCGACTACCGCAAGCGGGTGCTGGAGCAGGTGAAGGTGTACCACACGCCCCTCAACGCCAAGACCGATGAAGAATTGCGCACCGCCTTCGCCTCCGTGGCCGAGGCGGCTGATGAAGATCCACGCGTACACATTGAGGCTCGCGAGATCCGCGCCCTGCGCCGTGCGGGCAGTGCGATCTGGTTCGACTTCGCTACGCTGTGCGGAGGCCCGCGATCGCAGAATGACTACCTGGAACTGGCCAGCCGGTTCCAGACCGTGATCCTGTCTGGCATTCCGCGGATGTCCGCGGCCATGTCTTCGGAAGCGCGCCGCTTCACCTGGCTGATCGATGTCTTCTACGACCACAAGGTCAAGCTCATCATGTCCGCCGCGGTGGAGCCGGACGAGCTTTACACCGTCGGTACCCTTTCCAACGAATTCCACCGTACTGTTTCACGTATCATTGAGATGCAGTCGAAGGAATACCTGGATGCGGATCGCCGCTCGATTGCCGACAGCCTCTCCTGAACAACCACCTGATGAACAAGAAATCCATGCAAGGTCTTTTTGCCGATGCCAAAGGCGTCACTTCTTCCCTGTGCGGCCTGATGCTGGCCTTGGCCGCCGGTGCCAGCATGGCGCAAGGGCAGGCATCGGCCAGCGCCACGTCCGGCGCACAGCCGGGACGGATCCAGGCGCAAGCCCAGGGACAAGTCAGCCCGGCCGATGCCGGTGCGACACCACAGGCTGCTCCTGTTGCCCCCGCGCCCGTCATGAGCCGTGAACGCTTCGACGAACTGGAAGCGCGTGCGCCGATTGCGCAGCGTTATCCTGCCGGCTCCATCAAGTCCGACGAAGCGGCACAAAAGGCGCTGGATGAAGCCGCCGAAGACCGGCAGGTGGCCGAACTGCGCTACATCCTTGATCAGCGTGCCTGCTATCCCAAATTCCTGGTCTCGGACTGCCTGGAAGCCGCGCGCGACCGCAAGCGTCTGACCGACAAGGGCATCAAGGCGGTGGAGTACGAGGCCAAGGTGTTCCAGCGCCAGGCCACCGTGGACGACCGTGATCGTTCACTGGCCGAGCAGCGCGCCAAGGACGAGGAAGATTCCGCCCGCCGCCTGGCCGACCAGAAGCAGAAAGAAGCCGATTCCGCCCGCAAGGTCCAGGAAAGCCGCACCAAGAACAGCGAAGTCCAGCAACGTATCGACCAGAACAAGAACGTGCCGGCCGATTACCGTGTGCGTCAGCACGAGGCGGAAGTCCAGCGCCAGCAGGCTGAGGAAGCCGCGCGCGCACCGTCGCGCGCCGCCAACGCCGCCGAACGTCAGCGCCGCATCCAGGAAGCCGAGGAGCACCGCCTGGAAGTGGAGCGCAAGAAGGCCGAAAACGAGCGTGAACGCGCCGAGCGCAAGCAGAAGCAACAGCAGGACCAGCAACAGCAGCAATCGCAGCAGCCCGCCGCCAAGTAAGGCGTTCTGACGCTGGCCCCTCCGTCCGCAGGCCCATGCCGATTTGGCGTGGGCCTGCGGGTGCATTACACTAGCAAGCACATCAGCAACCAGCCGCCATCATGACCAGTACGCATCGCGAAGACATCCAGCGCCGCATCATCGAACTCGAAGTCGAGCACCGTGATCTCGATAGCGTGATCGACATGCTCATCCGCGATGCCCGTTCGGAGGACCTGCAACTGCGCCGCCTCAAGAAGCGCAAGCTGCAACTGAAGGACCACATTGCGCTGCTGAAGATGCAGCTGGTCCCCGATATCCCCGCCTGAGCCCCGCTGCGCGCCTGCTCCTGCTGGCGAGCTTCTCGAAATCCGCGGTCCACGTTCCTGTGTCCTTCATGCGAGTCGGGGGTGTGCTGCCGACTCCGCGTAAAATAGCGCCTTGTTCCCAATGACGTGCAAGATGCGCCGGTATCGCCGATGCCTGCGCCACACGTGTTCTTCTACAGGTTTGCCGCAGTGACAGCTCCCGAAGCCCCCGCCCACAACGCCGACAGTCGCACCGCTCCCGCCGGGAAGGAGGGCGCTGCCCCCGAAGAACCAGGTCTCCATGATGCCGAGGTCGAGCGCCTGTTCGGTGAAGGCGGTCCCTTGGGCGGTGCCGTTGGCAGCTATCGCCCGCGTCATGCCCAGACCGAGATGGCCAAGGCCATCGCCGACGCCATCGCCAACCAAGGTACGCTGATCGCCGAGGCCGGTACCGGTACCGGCAAGACCTTTGCCTACCTCGTCCCGGCCTTGCTGTGGGGCGGCAAGACCATCGTCTCCACCGGCACCAAGACGCTGCAGGACCAGCTCTTCAATCGTGATATCCCCACCGTGCGCAAGGCCTTGCATGCGCCCGTCTCGGTGGCGCTGCTCAAGGGGCGCAGCAATTATGTCTGCCACTTCCACCTGGAGCGCACCCTGCAGAACGGCCGCCTGACCGCGCGCGAGGATGTGGGCTACCTGCGCGAGATCTCGCGCTTCGTCAAATCCACTTCCTCCGGCGACAAGGCCGAGCTGACCAAGGTGCCGGAGACGGCTTCGGTATGGAATCTGGTGACCTCCACCCGAGATACCTGTTTCGGGGCTGAATGCCAGTACTACCAGGATTGCTTCGTCATGAAGGCGCGCAAGGAAGCGCAGCAGGCTGATGTGGTGGTGGTCAATCACCACCTGTTCTTCGCTGATGTGGCCCTGAAGGACACCGGCATCGCCGAACTGCTGCCCTCGGCCAATACCGTCATCTTCGACGAAGCGCACCAGTTGCCGGATACGGCCACGCTGTTCTTTGGCGAGACCATCTCCACCTCGCAGATTCTCGAACTCTGCCGCGACGTGCTGGCCGAAGGCCTGTCGCACGCCCGCGATGGCGCTGACTGGGCGCGCCTGGTCGCTCCGGTGGAGCGCGCGGCACGCGATCTGCGGCTGGCTTTCCCGGAAGAATCGGTACGCCTGGCGCTGAACCAGATTGCGCCTTCCAGCGCCTTCTTCCCGTCGCTCGACACGCTGAAGGACTGCATGGACGACATGATCGCCGTGCTCGAAAAACAGGCCGAACGTGCCGAGACCATCGAGCAGTGCCGCGACCGTGCCAATGAATTGCTGCGGCAGCTGGAAAACTGGGGCACGCCCGACGAACTGGCCAAGATCCAGGCCGAAGCCGCCGCCAAGGCAGCGGCCAAGCCCGCCGACAACAAGCGAGCAGGCGAGGGTGAGGAGCAGGAAGATTCGCCAGCGCAGAAACCCTTCTACGTGCTCTGGGTGGAAGCCTTCCAGTCCTCGCTGCAGCTGCACCGCACGCCGCTGTCGATCGCGCCCATCTTCAACAAGCAGCGCGAGGGTACGCCGCGTTCATGGATCTTCACGTCGGCGACGCTGGCAGTGAAGAAGGATTTCAATCACTACGCAGCCCAGATGGGCCTGTGGAATGCCCCGGCGCAATCGTGGCCGAGCCCTTTCAATTATGCCGAGCAGGGGCTGCTGTACGTACCGCAAAACCTGCCACAGCCGAATTCGTTTGAATACACCGATGCCGTCATCGATGCCGCACTGCCGACCATCGAGGCCGCCGGCGGCCGCTGCTTCTTCCTGTGCACTACGCTGCGTGCAGTCAATCGTGCAGCGGAGCGGCTGCGCGCCGAGTTCGACGCGCGCGGCCATGATTTCCCGCTGTTCGTGCAGGGCGAGGCGGGACGTACGGAGTTGCTGGACCGTTTCCGCGCTGCGGGCAATGGCGTGCTGATCGGTAGCCAGAGCTTCTGGGAAGGCGTGGACGTGCGTGGCGACGCACTGTCCCTGGTCATCATCGACAAGCTGCCGTTTTCTCCACCGGATGATCCGGTGCTGGCGGCCCGTATCAGCGAAATGGAAAAGCAGGGCCTGAACGGCTTCGTGCACCACCAGTTGCCGGCGGCCATCATCAACCTGAAGCAGGGCGCGGGTCGCCTGATCCGTGACGAGGGCGACCGCGGCGTGCTGATGATCTGCGATCCGCGCATCATCACCAAGAATTACGGTCGCCGTATCTGGCAGAGCCTGCCGCCCTTCAAGCGCACGCGCGAGCTGGAGGTGGTACAAGCCTTCTTCCGCGAGCAGGATGCACGCCGCGCCGCTGCCGCCGCCGGCGAGGACGCTGCGGCGGAGGGTTGAGATGGCAGATCACACCTCGCTGGTGCCGGTGCGCGCCTCCGAACTCGCCCTGGGCCGCCCCGCGCCCTGGCCGATCTACAACGATGCCGGCAAGCTCCTGCTGGCGCGCGGTACCTTGATCGATACGCCGGACCAACTGGCCGGGCTGATCGAATACGGTCTCTACCGCAATGCCAACTGGATTGCCGAGCCGGATACCGAATCCGTACCGTTGCCGCAGGCACGCGACGTCTTGCGCAAGAAGCAGGGTGGCAAAAAACCTTTGAAGCCCTCTGCGGCGGTGCGCGGCCAGGAAACCATCATTACGCTGGACGAGGTGCGCTGGCAGATCGGCGATACCTTGTGGCTGCAATTTGCCGACGATGCCGCGCAGCGCTATGCGGTGTCATTGGTGGGCTGCTTGCCCAACCGCAGTATCCTGGTGACAGCGCCACAAAAGGAGGGCAAGCAGCTCTTCGTGCGGGAAGGCCAGGGCTTCGTGGTGCGCGCCCTGACCGGCCGCCGCGCCTATGCTTTTGCGGCGCAACTGCTGAAGTACCAGCAAACTCCTTTCGTTTACCTTCATGTCTCCCTGCCCAAGGAGGTACGTTCCACCGTCATCCGCCAGGCCACCCGCGTGCCTGTCGGGGCGGAAGGCTATCTCGCGGTGGATGGCAGCCAGCCGCTGGCCGCCAGCGTGATCGACCTCAGTCTGGCTGGGGCTTCGCTGGTGGCGACCTCGCTTTCCGGCAAGGTGGCGGCAAAGAAGGGCGTGACGGGCCAGCTGCGTTTCGTGGCCTCGGTGGCGGACCAGCAGTTGCCGCTGGAACTGCCGGTGGTCCTGCGGACGGTGGAGTCTTTGGGGGAGGCCGATTTCCATCAGTACGGGGTGGAATTTGCGCAACTGACGGTGCGCGACAAACTGGTGCTGTCAGCCTATGTCTATCAGGAACTGACGCTGCAGGAATAGACGACGCAACAGGGCAGGAGAATGTCAGGAGGAGGGGCTGTCCAAAGCTCGGCTTCGGTTAAAATTCAGCCCATGAAAATCCTCATCAGCAACGACGACGGCTACCTGGCACCCGGCATCAATGCCCTGGCCGAAGCCCTCGCACCGATCGCCGACATCACCGTGGTGGCGCCCGACAGCAATCGCTCGGGCAGCTCCAATTCCCTGACGCTGGATCGCCCGCTGTGGGTGGAGCAGGCCGCCAACGGTTTCTACTATCTCAATGGCACGCCGTCGGACTGTGTCCACGTGGCGCTGACCGGCTTGCTCAAGGAGCGTCCTGACCTGATCGTCTCCGGTATCAACCAGGGCCAGAACATGGGCGACGATACGCTCTATTCCGGCACGGTGGCGGCGGCGACGGAGGGTTTTCTGTTCGGCATTCCTTCCATTGCGTTTTCGCAACTGCACAAGGGCTGGGGCGAGCTGGAGTCGGCCGCACGCATCGCCCGCGAGATCGTTGAGCGCCGCTTCGACAGCCTGCCCAAGCCTTACCTGCTCAACGTCAACATTCCCAACCTGCCGTATGCGCAGATCAAGGGCTGCGTGGCGACCCGTCTGGGCAAACGCCACATGTCCGAGCCGGTGCACAAGCTGACTGACCCGCATGGCCGGGACCTGTACTGGATCGGCCCGGCCGGGGCCGCCAAGGATGGTGGCGAGGGCACCGATTTCCATGCTACGGCCAATGGCTACGTCTCCATCACGCCGCTGCAGATCGACCTGACGCACTCCGCGCAACTGGACAATCTCAAGAAAGCGCTTGCATGAGCGACAAGCCCAGCCGCTTTCCGCTGAGCCTGTCCTCGGTGGTCGACAAGAAAAAGACCGCCAACGCCGGGCGGGATGCGGCTGGCCGGCCCCAGGCCACGACCCAGACGGCGGCCAAGAATGCCGCCCAGTCATCGCAGCGCGCGGCCCTGAAGCCGGTGCAGCAGGGCCTGGCCCAGGCGCTGCGTCCGCCGCCGGCACCACCGCGCGCGCCGGTAGCGCCGGCCCAGCCGCTGCTGAGCGCCGCGCCGGTGCCGCGCACGGCCGTCAGGAACGTCATGACGGTGACCCAGACCAATGCTTCCCATCATGCCTCGCCGCTGGCCTCGGAAGCGGTGCGCAAGGCCATGGTGGCGCGCGTGGCCAAGCAGGGTGTGGCCGATGCCAAGGTGCTGGCCGCGCTGGAGGCAGTGCCGCGCCACATGTTTGTGGAACCCGGCCTGGCCAGCCAGGCCTATATCGATGCGTCGCTGCCGATCGGCCATCACCAGACCATTTCGCAGCCCTACATCGTGGCGCGCATGATCGAACTGATGCGCCAGAATCGCCATGGCGGCCGCCTGGACCGGGTATTGGAGATCGGTACCGGCTGCGGCTACCAGGCCGCCGTGCTGTCACGGGTAGCCGGCGAGGTGTATTCCATCGAGCGCATCAAGCCCTTGCATGAACTGGCCAAGACCAATCTGCGTCCCTTGCGCGTGGCGAACATCCGCTTGCATTACGGAGATGGTATGCTTGGCCTGCCGCAAGTTGCGCCGTTTGATGGCATCATCCTCGCGGCGGCAGGTCTCGAAGTGCCGCAGGCCCTGTTGGAACAGCTCGCCATTGGCGGCAGGCTGGTAGCGCCCGTGGGCGAACGCCAGCAGGTGCTGGAACTGATTGAACGTGTGGGCCAGCGCGACTGGCGCCGTACCACCCTGGAACAGTGCCATTTCGTGCCGCTGCGGCCGGGAACGGTGTAGGTCGGAAAAGCCCGGCATGAGCAGGACGCAATGAGCAAAACCGGCGGATATCAGGTCCGCCACGCATCATCGAACAGGGAACGGGCGGCAACAAGCACAAGCATCCAAGCCGCGGGTCGATGAAAAGAGCGGATGGGCAGGCGAGGGGGCCGCATTTCCCTGATGAACTTCTGGCGCTGGCTGCGTGTCAACTAGCGTCGTACAAAATCTAACGTAAGAGCATGAAGAAAATTCGTTTGGCTGTATTGGGCAGTGTCGTCAGTTTGCTGGCCGCCTGCGGCTCGACACCGAATCAGCAGCCGGCGCCCGTCGTCGAGCGCACGTCGAGCACCGCCAAGCCGGCCGATGCTGCTGCCGCTCCGGTGGTGCCGGCCCCGTCGGGACGTGGCTATTACACGGTCAAGAAGGGCGATACCCTGTATCGCATCGCCCTGGACGTCGGGCAGAACTGGCGCGACATCGTCGCCTGGAACAATCTGACCAACCCGAACGACATCAAGGTCGACCAGGTGCTGCGCGTGGCGCCGCCCGATCGTGCCGGTCCGGCCCAGACGGCGACCGTGGCTGCCGCGCCGGGCGCAGGCCTGGACGTGAAGCCGCTGGGTGCACCAGGCGCCGCCGCACCGGCTGCAGCACCGATGGCCTCGGGCAGCAACAAGACTGGTCCGCGCGGTGACAAGCGCGCCTACTCGGAAAGCGCCCTGGCTGAACTGGAAAAGCCTGATGCTGCACCGGCAGCCGCACCTGCTGCAGCCCCTGCGGCTGTTGCCAAGCCGGAAGCGCCGCATGCAGCGGACAAGCCGGCGGCAGCCAGCCAGGCGCCGGTCGCCAGCGATGATGAAGGCGTGACCTGGATGTGGCCGGCCGACGGCAAGGTGATCGGCACCTTCGAAGGCGGCAAGAAGGGTGTGGACATTGCAGGCAAGGATGGCCAGGCCGTGCTGGCAGCAGCCGGTGGCAAGGTCATGTATGCCGGTAGCGGCATTCGTGGCTATGGCAACCTGGTGATCATCAAGCACACCAACAACTTGTTGTCGGCCTATGCTCACAACAAGACCATCCTGGTCAAGGAAGGCCAGGCGGTGACCAAGGGACAGAAGATCGCTGAAATGGGCAAGTCCGACAGCGACAGCGTCAAACTGCATTTCGAGATCCGCCAGCAGGGTAAACCTGTTGATCCTTCAAAATACTTACCGCCACGCTAGCGTATGACAAGCAATCGCCGCGATCACTTGCCAGACCAGGACCCTCGTGAGGAGGATATGGACGATCCCATCGAGGAAATCGATGAACCGGAAGTGATTGACGGCGATGCTGCCGAGCAGCCCCAGGAGGCGGCCCCGGCCGAAGGCGTGGACGAGCTCAAGAAGGTGCTTGCCGCCGAACTCTCCACCGACACCACCCAGCATTACCTCAACAAGATCGGTGCCAAGCCGCTGTTGACGGCGGCCGAAGAGCTGCATTTCGCCACCCAGGCCAAGGCCGGCGAATTCGAGGCGCGCCAGAAGATGATCGAGCACAACCTGCGGCTAGTGGTGTCAATCGCCAAGCACTACATCAACCGGGGCGTGGCCCTGCTGGACCTGATCGAAGAGGGCAACCTCGGCCTGATGCGCGCCATCGACAAGTTCGAGCCTGAGCGCGGTTTCCGCTTCTCTACCTACGCCACCTGGTGGATCCGCCAGAGCATCGAGCGCGCCATCATGAATCAGGCCCGTACCGTGCGGCTTCCCGTGCATATGGTGCGCGAGCTGAACCAGATTCTCCGCGCAAAATATCACCTCGAAGCGCAGCAACGTGACGGAAGAGACGCCAGCGCCGAAGACATCGCGCACCTGGTCGACCGCCCGGTGGAAGAGGTGCAGGATGTGCTGGCCCTGTCCGAACATGCAGCCTCGCTGGACACCCCGCTCGATAACGACCCGCAGGCCAGCCTGATGGATCTCTTGCCCAGTGCCGTCGAAGAGCATCCGGACACCCGTGCCGAAAGCCAGGAAATGGCCTTGCTGATCCGGGAATGGCTCAAGAGCTTGTCCGAAAAGCAACGTGTCGTGGTGGCCCGCCGCTTCGGCCTGGACAACGACGATCCCTCGACGCTGGAGCAACTGGCGGGCGAGATGGGTATCACTCGTGAGCGTGTGCGCCAAGTGCAGCAGGAGGCTTTGGTCAAGCTCAAGCGGCTGCTGACCTCGCGCGGCGTGAGCCGCGACGCGTTGTTCTAGGGCGCTTTCTCTATATTGCAGTGGTTTTCGCGGTCCGGCGCGGTCCGGATGCGCTTGCTGCTTCCCTCGCGGTCCCGGATCGCGGACAATACCGCTTTTGTTTTCGGCAGCGGGCTTCGGTCCTACCCTGTGGTTTCCCTCATGCAACAAGACATCATCATTGAAATCAAGTCGCTCGACATGGACGGGCGCGGCGTTGGTCACCTCCAAAACGAGGATGGCACGCAAGGCAAGGTCATCTTCGTCGAAGGCGCGCTGCCGGGCGAGCGGGTCAGTTTTCAGTCCTATCGCAAGAAGCCCAAGTGGGAGGCGGGCGTGATGACCACGCTGCATAGCGAGTCCTCGCTGCGGGTGAAGCCCCGGTGTGATTATTTCGGCACCTGCGGCGGCTGTGCCATGCAGCATCTGGAGCCGTCGGCCCAGGTCGCCATGAAGCAGCGCGTGCTGGAAGACAACCTCTGGCACCTGGGCAAGACCAAGGCCGAGGTCATGCTGCGTCCCATCTATGGCCCCACCTGGGGTTATCGCTATCGCGCCCGGATCTCGGTGCGTCACGTGGCCAAGAAGGGTGGGGTGCTGGTGGGCTTCCATGAAAAGCGCTCGTCCTTCATCGCCGATATGAAGACTTGTGAAATCCTGCCGCCCAATGTGTCGGCCATGCTGGTGCCGCTGCGTGAACTGGTGGCAGCGCTGTCGATTCGCGATCGCATGCCGCAGATCGAGCTGGCCGTGGGTGAGGGCGACGATGGCAACAAGGTTACCGTACTGGTGTTGCGCATCATGGAGGCGCTGAGCCCGGCCGATGAAACCCTGCTCAAGACCTTTGCCGACGAGCACAAGATCGAATGGTGGCTGCAGACCAAGGGGCCGGATACGGCAGCGCCTTACTATCCCGCCGAATCGCGCCTGCAGTACACCTTGCCTGAATTCGGTATCCGCATGCCGTTCAAGCCGACCGATTTCACCCAGGTGAATCACCAGATCAACCGCGTTCTGGTGGCCCGTGCGCTGCGCCTGCTGGATGTGCAGCCGCAGGATCGCGTGGCCGACCTGTTCTGCGGCTTGGGTAACTTCACGCTGCCCATCGCCACCCTGGCACGCGAAGTGGTGGGGATCGAAGGCAGCACGGCCCTGACCGAGCGCGCACTGGACAATGCCAAGGTCAATGGCGTCGATGCCAAGACCAGTTTCTATTGCCGCAATCTGTTCGAGGCCAAGCCGGAAGATTTCGTGGCGCTTGGCAAGTTCGATCGCATGCTGATCGACCCGCCGCGCGAAGGTGCCATGGAAGTCTGCAAGGCCCTCGTGGAATTGCCGCCGGAACAGCAGCACCTGAAGCCAAAGCGTATCGTCTACGTATCCTGCAACCCGGCGACGTTGGCGCGTGACGCCGGCATGCTGGTGCATCTCGGCGGTTATGCGCTCAAGTATGCTGGCGTAGTGAACATGTTCCCGCATACGGCCCACGTGGAATCCATCGCCGTGTTCGATCTGCCCGAGTGAGGTCGAGGGCAGCAGACGAAAAAAATGCCGGCTGAACTGACCCCATAAAGTTGGACGGTCAACAGCCGGTTAAGGCCTAAAGGACTGAGTTCTGTATTGCACAGGGCTCAGTCCTTTTAATTTGCTCTTGATGCGGTGGTGGTTGTAGTAGTGCATGTACTTGCGCAACTCGATCTGTAACTGCTCGATGCTGGAGAAGCGAGTCAGGTAAAAACACTCCGACTTGAGCGTGCCGAAGAAGCTTTCCATGGCTGCATTATCCAGGCAATTCCCTCTACGCGACATACTCTGCTTAATACCGTTTTCGGCCAAGGTGCGCCGGTAAGCGTGCATCTGATATTGCCATCCCTGATCCGAGTGCAGCATGGGGCGACGTGTCCCCTTCAAGGTCGAGATTGCCTTCTTGAGCATGCTGTCGACCATCTGGAACTGGGGTGAACGACTCGTCTGATACGACACGATCTCGCCGTTGTACAAGTCCATGACAGGCGACAGATAAAGCTTCTCTCCACCGACTTTGAATTCAGTAACATCCGTTACCCACTTCTCTCCGAACCGCTCTGCCTTGAATTTCCTCTGAAGCAAGTTCTCCACATGAGCGTGCCCAGGGCCGCGATACGACCTGTATTTCTTCGGCCTCACCAGCGACTTCAAGCCCAATTGGCTCATCAGGCGCTGCACCGTCTTGTGATTGATCAGTTGGCCTGCCTGCTTGAGCGTGTCCGTGACGCGGCGGTAGCCATACCTGCCTTTGTGCCGGTCATAGATCTTGCGGATGCGCGATTTCACGGCCGCGTATTTGTCGCCTGCTTCCTGCGCCTTGATCTGGTAATAGAATGTGCTGCGCGCCAATCCGGCCACCTTCAGCAGAACAGGCAACTTGTGGTGTGGCCTCAATTCCTGGACGAGTCGCGCTGCTTTTGCGCAGCCGCTTGCTCTGTCTGAATCAAGGCCCGACGCTTTTTTAGGTAATCAACCTCCGCACGCAGATACTCGATTTCATCGAGCAATTCTTCGCGTGGGCGCATGTCGTCTTTCCTTGTGGGCTTTGCGGGAATCTTGGGCTTCATCATCATTGAGCGTCCTTTCGGCTTCGGCTGCAATCCAGCCAGGCCGTGCTCATGATACAGGCGCTCCCACCGACTGACCGTCCCGCAGCCGCGAAGTCCGTACATAGCCTCCACTTCCCGCTGTGATAACTGATCCTGCTTCATTCGCGTCAATACCGATAGCTTGAACTCGGCACTATAGTGCTCGTGCTTCTTGATCAGTCCCGCTACGCCATGATGTCGGTAGCTCTGGACCCACCGCTGAACTATGCTGTGCTTCAGACCATATTCCTTGGCAAGCCCTCTGGCACTACCTCCCGCTAGATATTTCTGTACCACTTCCTGCTTGAACTTCTCATCGTACTTCGCCATGAAAAACACCCCAAAGGTTGGATTTATGTCCAACTTTTGGGGTGCAGTTCAGGCTTGCGCCGGCATTTTTATTTCATTTGAAGCAATATTCGCGAGATCAGTCGCGGTTGCCGCCGACGATGCCCAGGATGGACAGCAGATTGGCAAAGACGTTGTAGACGTCCAGGTAGATCGCCAGCGTGGCCGAAATGTAGTTGGTTTCGCCGCCGTTGACCACCTGTTGCACGTCATACAGGATGTAAGCCGAGAAGATGGCGATGGCCACCACCGAGATGGTCAGTTGCAGCGCCGGCAGGTGCAGGAAGATGTTGGCCAGCGAAGCCACCAGGATCACCAGCACGCCTGCGAAGAGCCACTTGCCCATGCCCGAGAAGTCACGCTTCGAGACGGTGGCGATGGTGGCCATGCCGCAGAAGATGATGGCGGTGCCGCCAAAGGCCGTCATGATCAGTCCGGCGCCGTTGGAGAAGCCCAGCGTATACTCGATCAGGCGCGACAGCATCAGGCCCATGAAGAAGGTGAAGCCCAGCAGGAAAGCTACGCCCCAGCCAGTATTCTTGGTCTTCTCGATCGCGTAGAAGAAGCCGAAGGCGATCGCCAGGAACAGCACGAAGCCGATCATCGGGCTCGCAGCAAACAGGCTGAAATGCATCTGCACGCCCAGCCAGGCGCCCAGCACGGTCGGGATCATCGACAGCGCCAGCAGCCAGTAGGTGTTGCGCAGAACGCGGTTGCGGGTGGCCAGACTCGTGGTCGAGTGGCCGAAGGTCGTGTCCAGTTGATTCATATGTCCTCCGAAGCGTTGAATGCGAGCCAGAGAATAGCACGATGGCTCACTGCTAAGACAAGTCTTCCCTCGCTCTGGTTCGAGATGCGGGCACTTTATCTGAGGCCGCTATCTCGCGCATCCTGGCTGGTTTCAATGCGCTACTGCCCGTATGCGGTGTCAAAGCAGGTGAATTGACGTGATATCTGATGGTTTCATGCTAAAATACAAGGTTCATTGAATTAACAATTATTGGCTTTAAGCCTTTATTTTTATTGGAGTTTTTCTCATGGCAATTGAACGCACCCTGTCGATTATCAAGCCCGACGCCGTCGCCAAGAACGTGATCGGTCAAATCTACAGCCGTTTCGAAAACGCCGGCCTGAAGGTCGTCGCTGCTCGCATGGCCCAACTGTCGCGCGCTGAAGCTGAAGGTTTCTACGCTGTGCACCGTGAGCGTCCTTTCTTCAAGGACCTGGTGGACTTCATGATCTCCGGCCCGGTGATGATCCAGGTGCTGGAAGGCGAAGGCGCCATCCTGAAGAACCGCGACCTGATGGGCGCAACCGATCCGAAGAAGGCCGAAAAGGGCACCATCCGCGCCGACTTCGCTGACTCCATCGACGCCAACGCCGTGCACGGTTCGGACGCTGAAGAAACCGCCAAGGGCGAAATCGCCTACTTCTTCCCGGCACTGAACGTTTATTCGCGTTAATCTGTTCCTGTTTTTCATCGGTCTTCCGGGCTGGGGTGGAAACCGGCGCTGCAATCCCTGCCGCGTCTTTCTGCTCTGGTCCCGACCGCAAGCATCATGACTACAGCTCTCACCAATCTGCTGGATATGGATCCCGCGCAACTCGTCGCTTACTGCGGCGAGTTGGGTGAGAAGCCGTTTCGTGCAAAGCAGTTGCAGCGTTGGATACACCAGTTCGGCGTCTCTGATTTCGATCAGATGACCGATTTGGCCAAATCGCTGCGCGACAAGCTGAAGACCCGCGCCGAAGTCCGTGCGCCGGCCATCATCAGCGACCATACCTCCACCGACGGCACACGCAAGTGGCTGGTCGACGTGGGCCAGGGCAATGCGGTGGAAACCGTGTTCATTCCTGAAGAAAACCGCGGCACGCTGTGCGTTTCGACGCAGGCGGGCTGTGCCGTGAATTGCCGCTTCTGCTCCACCGGCAAGCAGGGCTTCAACCGCAATCTCACCGTGGCCGAAATCATCGGCCAGCTGTGGATGGCGGAATTCGAATTGCGCAAGACCAAGGGTATCGAAGGTGGTCCCAAGGGTGAGCGTCAGATCACCAACGTGGTCATGATGGGCATGGGCGAGCCGCTGCTCAACTTCGAGCCGACGGTCACCGCCTTGCGCCTGATGCTGGACGACAATGCTTATGGCCTGTCGCGCCGCCGCGTCACGCTCTCCACCAGCGGCGTGGTGCCGATGATCGACAAGCTGTCGCAAGAGTGTCCGGTGGCGCTGGCCGTCTCGCTGCACGCCTCCAACGATGCGCTGCGCGATTCGCTCATTCCGCTGAACCGCAAGCACCCGCTGCGCGAGCTGATGCTGGCCTGCAAACGCTATCTGGAATTCGCGCCGCGCGACTTCATCACCTTCGAGTACTGCATGCTCGATGGCGTCAATGACACCGACACCCATGCGCGCGAACTGGTCGCGCTGGTGAAGGAAGGCGAGACCGCCATCCCCTGCAAGTTCAACCTGATTCCCTTCAATCCCTTCCCCGAGTCGGGCTTGAAGCGCTCGCACAATCCGCGCATCAAGGCGTTT
The DNA here is from genome assembly GCF_004367745.1 of Herbaspirillum huttiense. Taxonomy (GTDB): domain Bacteria; phylum Pseudomonadota; class Gammaproteobacteria; order Burkholderiales; family Burkholderiaceae_D; genus Herbaspirillum; species Herbaspirillum huttiense. Next base: position 3,385,301 of record NZ_CP037993.1, on the reverse strand, counting down.
GCGCAGATCCTGATGGATGCCGGCATCGTGACCACCATCCGCAAGACCCGTGGCGACGACATCGATGCCGCCTGCGGCCAGCTGGCCGGTGAAGTGAAGGATCGTACGCGGGTGCAGGAACGCATGCAGAAAATGGCCGAATACCAGGCCAAGTTCGGCAAGGACTTTGGCCGCATCGTGGAGATCTCCGGGTGACGGCAGGGTGGTCCCATGTCCTTGCTGGTCCTGCGGTACCAGCCTTCGCCGCCACGGCGAGGGATCAGCTGCCGCTTTTTACAGAATGGGTAACGGGGGCGTCGATGTTGCGCTGGGGCGCAGGCATTGCACGTCCTTTTTGTGTTTTTGCTGAAATGATCGTCCGTTCTGCCGTTATGGTTCAGGATGGGCTGAAGTTGTCGAATTTCCCCGGAGGGACGCGGCAGGAGCCGCGCAGGGACGCTCCAGAAGAATCCGGCCAGGGCCGGCTAAAAAAAGCTTTTCCATGTGGAGCATTTGATGAGTGATCAACAAATGAACGAAATGTCGTCGCAGCAACCGCCAGATCCTGGTCCATCGTCCCCGGCCCAGGTCTTGCCCGGCGCCGCGCTGGCCGCAGCGCGCCAGAAGAAGGGCTGGACCATCGAGCAGGCAGCCAGTCTGGTGAAGCTGGCCCCGCGCCAGATCATGGCGATCGAAGCGGACAACTATGCGGCCTTGCCCGGCCTGGCCGTGGCGCGCGGTTTCGTGCGCAGCTATGCCAAGGTGCTGGGGCTGGATGTGCATGCCGTGACGGCTTCCTTGCCGCAGGAGTCGGCCGTGCAGCAGCGCGACCACATCGTACCGCAGCACCAGCTCTCCACGCCGTTCTCGGAAGGTCCGCTGCCGGCCATGATGATGAGCACGCGCGGCAACAGCTCGGCCTTGCCCATCGTCGCCGGTGTGGTGGTGGTCGCCCTGTTGGCAGGCGCAGCAGCCGTGCGCTGGACTGAACTCGGTGCCAATGTGCCCCAGCTGGCCTTCCTCAAATCGCATCACGAGGAGGCAGCAGCAGCGTCGGGCACTTCTTCGGATGCGCAGAATGTGCAGTCGGCCGAGACCGCTTCTTCCACCGAGACACCGGTGAATGCCCGCGTTGAAACAATCACGTCCGCACCCGCCGAGGAGCCCGCCAAGCCTGCTGCTCCCGTTGCGGAGGCACCCGCACCGGTAGCTCAGGCCCCGGTGGCGGCCAAGCCGGAACCGGTTCAGGCTGCCACGCCGGCAGCCAGCCAGCCGGCATCCACGCCGGCCCCGGCGGCTGCGTCTGCCGCATCGGCTGCGCCCGCCCAGATGGCCTCCACCACTGTCCCCAGTGGCCTGAACATCGTCAACAGCAAGGATTTGCTGCGCCTGACCTTCCGCGAGGATTCCTGGGTGGAAATCCGGCGTGCCGACAAGAGCACCGTGATTTCGCGCCTGCTCAAGGCTGGCACTACCGAAACCTTTGATGTCTCGGACGCCACGACCCTGATCATCGGCAACGCCGCCGGTGTCGACGCCAGCCTGCGCGGCCAGCCGCTGGACCTGAAAACCCCGGGCGGCAGCAATGTTGCACGCCTGAACCTGAACTGAGTCGACTGCCATCATGTCTTCCTTCCCGATCGCCTCCGGGCCGCTGGCCCGCCGCAACAGCCGCCGCGTGGTCATCAGCCATGGCGCGCGCGAGATCCTCGTGGGGGGTGGAGCCCCGGTCATGGTGCAATCCATGACCAACACCGACACTGCGGATGCCATCGGGACGGCCATCCAGATCAAGGAACTGGCCCGGGCCGGCTCCGAGATCGTGCGCCTGACCGTCAATACGCCCGAGGCCGCCGCTGCCGTGCCGGCCATTCGCGAGCAGCTCGACCGCATGGGCGTGGATGTGCCGCTGGTGGGCGATTTCCACTACAACGGCCATACCCTGCTGACCGATTATCCGGAGTGCGCCCAGGCGCTCTCCAAATACCGTATCAATCCCGGCAACGTGGGCAAGGGCGCCAAGCGCGATACCCAGTTCGCCCAGATGATCGAAGTGGCCTGCAAGTACGACAAGCCGGTGCGCATCGGCGTGAACTGGGGCAGCCTGGACCAGGCGCTGCTGGCGCGCATCATGGACGAAAACGCCGGTCGTGCCGAGCCGTGGTCGGCCCAGGCGGTGATGTATGAAGCCTTGGTCACCTCTGCCATCGAGAACGCCCAGCGCGCCGAGGAGCTGGGCATGTCGGGTGACAAGATCATCCTGTCCTGCAAAGTTTCCGGCGTGCAGGATCTGATCGCGGTTTATCGTGAGCTGGCGCGCCGCTGCGACTACCCCCTGCACCTGGGCCTGACCGAGGCCGGCATGGGCAGCAAGGGCATCGTGGCCTCCACGGCGGCGCTGTCGGTGCTGCTGCAGGAAGGCATCGGCGACACCATCCGCATCTCGCTGACCCCCGAGCCGGGCGGCGACCGTACCAAGGAAGTGGTGGTCGGCCAGGAAATCCTGCAGACCATGGGCCTGCGCAAGTTCACCCCGATGGTGATCGCCTGCCCGGGTTGCGGCCGCACCACCTCGACCGTGTTCCAGGACCTGGCCGACAAGATCCAGACCTTCCTGCGCGAGCAGATGCCGGTCTGGAAGGGCAAGTATCCCGGCGTGGAAGCCATGAACGTGGCCGTCATGGGCTGCATCGTCAATGGCCCCGGTGAATCCAAGCACGCCAACATCGGCATCAGCCTGCCGGGCACCGGCGAGTCGCCGGCGGCACCGGTGTTCATCGATGGCGAAAAGAAGATGACCCTGCGCGGCGAACGCATCGCCGAGGAATTCCAGAAGGTGGTGCTGGAGTATGTCGAATCGCATTACGGTCAGGGCAGCCATTCCTGACCACCGTGGAGCCCGCCACCATAGAGCGTTGCGGGCCATGCAGTACACTTGCGCTGGTGCGTCGCACGAAAGATGCGTCAGATACCAGTTTCCAGAAATGAAGTAAAAAGCAAAAACTCCGGGTTTCGGTATGTCAGAACAAAAGAAAGTCGAAAAAATCGTTGGCGTCAAAGGCATGAATGACATCCTGCCGGCGGACGCCCCGTTGTGGGAGCTGTTCGAGAACACCGTGCAATCGGTGCTCAAGAGCTACGGTTTCCAGCAGATCCGCACCCCCATCGTCGAGCCGACCGCGCTGTTCGCGCGCGGCCTGGGGGAGGTGACCGACATCGTCGAGAAGGAAATGTATTCCTTCACCGATTCCATGAACGGCGACAACCTGACTTTGCGCCCGGAAAACACCGCCGGCGTGGTGCGCGCTGCCCTGGAACACAACCTGACCTATGACGGTCCCAAGCGCCTGTGGTATGTCGGCCCCATGTTCCGCCATGAGCGTCCGCAGCGCGGCCGTTATCGCCAGTTCCACCAGGTCGGCGCCGAAGCCGTGGGTTTCAGCGGCCCGGACATCGATGCCGAACTGATCATGATGTGCCAGCGCCTGTGGGATGACCTGGGCCTGTCCGACATCCGCCTGGAACTGAACTCCATCGGCAACGCCGAAGAGCGCAACAAGCACCGTGCCGACCTGATTGCCTACTTCGAACAGCACAAGGACCTGCTGGACACCGACGCCCAGCGCCGCCTGCACGCCAACCCGCTGCGCATCCTGGATACGAAGAATCCTGCCATGCAGGAGATGGTGAACGCCGCCCCCAAGCTGCTGGATTACCTGGGTGAAGAATCGCGCGCGCATTTCGAGGGCGTGCAGAAGATCCTGCGCCACAACAATATTCCCTTCACCATCAACCCGCGCCTGGTGCGCGGCATGGACTACTACAACCGTACCGTGTTCGAGTGGGTCACCGACCAGCTGGGCTCGCAGGGCACGGTCTGCGGCGGTGGACGCTACGATCCGCTGATCGAAATGTTCGGCGGCAAGCCGACCCCGGCCTGTGGCTTCGCCATGGGCGTGGAACGCCTGCTGGAGCTGATGAAGGCCAATGGCGAGCAGTATGCACCGAACCAGTGCGACGTCTATCTGGTCCATCAAGGCGAAGAAGCACAGTTGCAATCTTTCGTTCTGGCTGAACGTTTGCGGACTGCCGGGCTCGATGTTGTGCTACATTGCGCATCGTCCAATGGTGGTGGTTCGTTCAAGGCGCAGATGAAGCGCGCCGACGCCAGCGGTGCTGCCTTTGCCGTGATCATCGGTGAAGACGAGCTCAAGGCCGGGACTGCCACCGTCAAGCACATGCGCGAAGGCAATGCCGAGGAAGGGCGTGCCAACCAGAGCAACATGGCCTTCGACGGCGTGGTCGACTACATCGTGGAACAGATCGTCGGCGATCACGACCATGATCACGACCACGTGCACTATCACCCCTGAAGACCCGTCCACCTCGACCGTCAACTTATCTAAACGCAGAGTTACATGGCATACGATCTCGAAGAACAAGAACAGCTTGATTCCATCAAGGCCTGGTGGGCGAAATACGGCAACCTGGTGACCTGGGCGCTGATCATCGCGCTGGCCGCCTACGCCGGCTGGACCGGCTGGAACACCTGGCAGGGCCGCCAGTCGGCGCAAGCCTCGGTGCTCTACGAAGAACAGCAGAAGTCGCTGGTAGCCAAGGACAATGCCAAGGTGCAACGCGCCGCCGCCGACATCCAGGACAAGTTCAGCGGCACCGCCTACGCCGAGATGAGCGCCCTGGTGGCAGCCAAGTCGGCCTTCGATGCCAATGACCTGGAAGCGGCCAAGAAGCAGCTGCAATGGGTGATCGACCACGGCCGTGGCAAGGAATACAAGGCCATCGCTGCCGTCCGCCTGGCGGGCGTGCTGCTCGATGCCAAGGCGTATGACGAGGCGCTGAAGGTCTTGTCGGGTGACTATCCCGCCCAGTTCGCGGGTGCCATTGCCGACCGCAAGGGCGATGTGCTGGCTGCCCAGGGCAAGCGCGACGAAGCCCGCAGCGCCTACAAGCTGGCGCTGGAAAAGAGCGACGCCAAGGATCCGGGTCGTCAGCTGATCCAGATCAAGCTCGACGCCATCGGCGGCGAAGCGCCCAAGGCCTGAGGCCGGCGCTCGCGGCACTGAAGAATGCTCCGGGTCCCGGTTCGCTGTGGCGCACCGGTGGCCTGGCGGGTTGCAGATGCAACCCCGAATTGAATCGCAATCCCACCGCGAATCCATCCATCGCTTAGAGGAAACAGAATATGCGTAGTGTGACAGCCACTGCTGCCAAGGCAACATCCTTTGCTCGATCCCGTAGCGCCTGCAAGTTGGCGCTGAATGTGGCCGCCATGGCGGCTGTGGTGGCCTTGTCCGGCTGCTCGCTGTTCTCCAGCAAGAAAGATCCGAATCCGCCGGCCCCGCTGGTCGAATTCACCCAGAAGATGCGCGCCCAGGCTGCGTGGACGGTATCGGTCGGCAAGGCCGGCAGCTACCAGTTCAGCCCGGCCTTCGCTGCAGGCAGTGTGTTTGCCGCCGCCAGTGATGGCACCGTGGTGCGCATCAACGCCCAGAACGGCCAGACGCTGTGGCGCAGCCGTGCCGAAGGCGATCTGACCGCCGGTGTTGGCAGCGATGGCAGCACCGTGGTGGTGGTGGCCGAGAAGGGCCGTATCCAGGCCTTCGATGCCGCCTCCGGCAAGCCGACCTGGAGCGCTCAGGCACCCAGCGAAGTGCTGTCGGCTCCGGCCGTGGGCGAGGGCCTGGTGGTCATTCGCAGCATCGACAACCGCGTGACCGCGTATGATGCCGACAATGGCAGCCAGCGCTGGATGGTCCAGCGCAACGTGCCGTCGCTGACCCTGCGCAATGCGCCGGGCATCGTGATCGGTTCGCAGACCGCCTTCGTGGCCCTGCCGGGTGGCCGTCTGTCGGCCCTGGCACTGAACAACGGCGGTCCGCGCTGGGAAGTGCCGGTGGGCGATCCGCGCGGTACCACCGAACTGGAACGCATCTCCGACGTGTCGGGCGTGCCGGCACTGGGTTCGCGTGATATCTGTGCGGTGTCGTACCAGGGGCGTATCGGTTGCTTCGATTTGCTCAACGGCAATGTGCGCTGGATCAAGGAGTTTTCCAGCGATGTCGGCGTCAATCTGGATGACGCCTACGTCTATGCGGCCGATGTCAATGGTGCCGTCACCGAGTTCGCACGCGATACCGGTGCCGTCATCTGGCGCAACGACCGCCTGAAGAATCGCCAGCTGTCCAGCCCGATCGCAGTGGGCAAGGCGGTGGCGGTGGCTGACTTCCAGGGTTATATTCACTTCCTGTCGCGGGAAGATGGTGCCTTCGTGGCCCGTCTGGCTACCGACGGCAGTGCTGTCCAGGCGCCTCCGGTTTCGACCGGTTCGTCTGTCGTTTTCCAAACCAAATCAGGAACCGTGGTCTCCGTCGTCGCCGAGTAACTGGCAGTGACGAACGACCCCCAAGAAAAGAAATGAAACCGGTAATTGCACTTGTAGGCCGTCCCAACGTCGGCAAATCGACGTTGTTCAACAGGCTCACCCGCAGCCGCGATGCGCTGGTGGCGGACCTGCCCGGCCTGACGCGCGATCGTCACTACGGCGAAGGCCGGGTCGGCGAACGTCCGTTCCTGGTGATCGATACCGGTGGCTTCGAACCCGTCGCCAAGGACGGGATCATGTATGAGATGGCCAAGCAGACCAAGCAGGCAGTGGTCGAGGCCGACATCGTGGTGTTCATCGTCGACGGCCGCCAGGGATTGACGCCGCACGACAAGACCATCACCGACTTCCTGCGCAAGTGCGGCCGTTCCGTACTGCTGGTGGTCAACAAGTCCGAAGGCATGAAGTACACCTCGGTCACCGCCGACTTCTACGAGCTGGGCATGGGCGATCCTTACGTGATCTCCGCTGCCCACGGTGATGGCGTGGCCGACCTGGTGGAAGAAGCCCTGGATCAGGTCGACGCCCAGCGCGCCCAGGAGCCGGAAGCCGAAGAGCCGGCCGTGCGCGGTACCAAGATCGCCATTGTCGGCCGTCCCAACGTGGGCAAGTCGACGTTGGTCAATACCCTGCTGGGCGAAGAGCGCGTGATCGCCTTCGACATGCCGGGCACGACCCGTGATTCCATCGAGATTCCCTTCGAACGCGAAGGCCGTCATTACACCCTGATCGACACCGCCGGCATTCGTCGCCGTGGCAAGGTCTTCGAGGCCATCGAGAAGTTTTCCGTGGTCAAGACCTTGAAATCGATTTCGGACGCCAACGTCGTGCTGCTGCTGCTGGATGCGCAGCAGGATATTTCCGAGCAGGATGCCCACATCGCCGGTTTCGTGCTGGAGTCGGGCAGGGCGCTGGTGGTCGGTGTGAACAAATGGGATGGCATGGAAAGCGACCAGCGCAACCAGATCAAGATGGATCTGGAGCGCAAACTGAATTTCCTTTCCTTCGCCAAGTTCCACTTCATTTCAGCCCTGAAGTCGACCGGCATCGGTCCGCTGATGAAGTCCATCGACTCGGCCTATGCTGCCGCCATGGCCAAGCTGAGCACCCCGCGCCTCACGCGCGCACTGGAAGAGGCGCTGGAGCACCAGCAGCCGCGCCGCAAGGGTTCGATCCGCCCCAAGCTGCGCTATGCTCACCAAGGTGGCCAGAATCCGCCGGTGGTGGTGATCCACGGCAATGCACTGGAAGCCATCGACGACAACTACAAACGTTATCTGGAAAAGCACTTCAGGGAAACTTTCTCTCTGGTGGGCACTCCACTGCGTATCGAGTTCAGGTCGGGCAAGAATCCTTTCATCCGGCAGGAAAAATAATCGTAAATCCTGCTATTCAATCAATGTTTTTGGCGGTGGAGCGAAAATCGTTTAAATTGAATAGCATAAAGTTGGTCAAGCACTTGATTTTCCTTGAAGTGCCTCCAAGTCCTAATCACAACAACACCGTGGAGCTGCCATGAGCAACAAAGGGCAATTGTTACAAGACCCATTCCTGAACGCATTGAGAAAAGAGCACGTTCCCGTCTCTATCTATCTGGTCAACGGCATCAAGCTGCAAGGCCATGTGGAGTCTTTCGATCAATACGTGGTCCTGCTGCGCAACACCGTTACGCAAATGGTTTACAAACACGCCATCTCTACCGTCGTGCCTGCACGTGCGGTCAACCTCAGTCTCGAATCCTCGTCCGACGAATAATGGTCTACCTGGCCGGCTTGACGCCGTGGGCATTTTGACATGCGTGCCGCGTTAGTCGGCCTGGACTTCGGCAAGAACGATTTCGCCGCTAGTCTGGATGAGCTCTTCCTGTTGGCAAAATCTGCTGGTGCGGAACCGGTGATCACCATCACCGGCCGCCGTGCCAGTCCGGATGCCGCTCTCTTCGTTGGTACCGGCAAGGCACAAGAAGTCGCCGACGCCGTCGCCGACCTCCAGCTCGAACTGGTCATTTTCAATCACGCGCTTTCACCGGCCCAGCAACGTAACCTGGAGCGGGTGCTGAAGGTGCGTGTGCTCGACCGTACCAGCCTGATCCTCGACATCTTCGCCCAACGGGCCAAGAGCCACGAGGGCAAGGTGCAGGTCGAACTGGCCCAGCTGCAGCACCTGGCGACCCGCCTCATTCGTGGCTGGACTCACTTGGAGCGCCAAAAAGGCGGTATCGGCCTGCGCGGTCCCGGTGAAACTCAGCTGGAAACCGACCGCCGCCTGCTTGGCGAGCGCGTCAAGGCGCTGCGTGCGGTGCTGGCCAAGCTGCGCCGGCAACATGCCACACAGCGCCGTGCACGCGGACGCAGTGAAACGTTCTCCGTTTCGCTGGTGGGCTATACCAACGCTGGCAAGTCGACCATCTTCAATTCCGTGGCCAAGGCCGGCGTGTATGCCGCCAACCAGCTTTTTGCCACGCTGGACACGACTTCCCGTCGCGTCTACCTGGGCGAGGTCGGGCACGTGGTGATCTCCGACACCGTGGGTTTCATCCGCGAACTGCCTCACCAGCTGGTCGAGGCTTTCCGTGCCACCCTGGAAGAGACCATCCACGCCGACTTGCTGCTGCATGTGGTGGATGCCGCCAGCCCGGTGCGCATGGAGCAGATCGAGCAGGTCAACCTGGTCCTGAAGGAAATCGGTGCCGACCACGTGCCGCAGATCCTGGTCTGGAACAAGATCGACGCCGCCGGTCTGGAACCGGCGGTCGAGTATGACGAGTATGGTAAAATCCAGCGGGTTTTCGTCAGTGCCAAGTCTGGTGCTGGCCTGGATCTGCTGCGCGAGGCGATCGCCGCTTCGCTCAAGGCCGCCTTGGAGGCCAGGGGTCGCAGCCGTTCCCAGCCAGTCGATTCCGAAGACATGCACGCTTGAGCCGTTCGAGGGGACGGTTCGTTGCACGTTCCTGGCGCGCATTCCTCCTAGATTCTCTTAATCCATCACTTCAGCCGGAACGCAAACGCATGCTTGTGTCTTTATTCAGGAAAATCGGTGTCAAGTTTTCGTTGAACGACCCCCAATGGGGACGTGGTTCGCAAAACGACAACCGCGAGAATCAGAATAACGGAAGTAACGGCGACAAACGGCCCGAAAAACCGTCCGGCAACAACGACGGCCCGCCCGACCTCGACCAGCTCTGGCGCGACTTCAACCAGCGCATCGCCGGCCTCCTGGGCCGCAAGGGCGGTGGTGGTTCCGACGGCGGCAACGGTGGCGGCGGCTTCAATCGTGGCGACGTCAAGGGCGCCGGCATCGGCGTGGGCGTGATCGCCGTGATCGTGGCTTTCCTCTGGCTGGCCAGCGGCTTCTTCATCGTGCAGGAAGGCCAGACTGCCGTGGTCACCACCTTCGGCCGCTACAGCCACACCACGCTGCCAGGCTTCAACTGGCGCTGGCCGTATCCCATCCAGGGCCATGAGATCGTCAACATGTCGCAGGTCCGCACCGCCGAGATCGGCTATCGCGGCAACGTGCGCAACAAGCAGTTGAAGGAATCCCTGATGCTGACCGATGATGAAAACATCATCGACATCCAGTTTGCCGTCCAGTACAAGCTCAAGAATGCCGCCGAATGGCTGTTCAACAACCGTGACCCGGATGATTCCGTGCGCCAGGTTGCCGAAACGGCCATCCGCGAAATCGTCGGCCGCAGCAAGATGGACTTCGTCCTCTACGAAGGCCGCGAAAAGGTCGCGCTCGACGTGAGCCAGCGCATGCAGCAGATCCTGGATCGCTACAAGTCCGGCGTGCAGATCACCAACGTCACCATGCAGGGCGTGCAACCGCCTGAACAGGTGCAAGCTGCCTTCGACGACGCCGTCAAGGCCGGCCAGGACCGTGAGCGTCTCAAGAACGAAGGCCAGGCCTATGCCAACGACGTGATCCCGCGCGCCTCCGGTGCCGCCTCGCGCCTGCTGGAAGAAGCCGAAGCCTACCGCTCCCGCGTGACCGCCAACGCCGAAGGTGATGCCTCGCGCTTCACCCAGGTGCAAGAAGCCTATGCCAAGGCCCCGGCCGTCACCCGCGACCGCATGTACCTGGAAACCATGCAGCAGATCTTCGCCAATACCACCAAGGTCATGGTCGATGCCAAGAATGGCAGCAACCTGCTGTACCTGCCGCTGGACAAGCTGATCCAGCAAAGTGCCAGCGACGCGGCCCCGGCCAGCGGCAAGGCCCCGGCATCGTCGACCGTGCAGCCCTCGGCGGGCGCGGCGTCCACCACTTCGACTGCAGGAAACGACACTGTGTATTCTTCCGAGCTGATGCGAGATTCGAGAAACCGCGATCCCCGTGATGCGCGTGATAGGGAGGTGCGCTGATGGGCCGCCTCGTCACTTCCGTCATCGTCGCCGTCGTGGCGATCTGGCTGGCTTCGTCCACCATCTTCGTGGTCGACCAGCGTTCCTCGGCCATCGTCTTTGCCCTGGGTGAAGTCAAGCAGGTCATCAGCGAACCCGGCCTGCACTTCAAGCTGCCGCCGCCGTTCCAGAACGTGATGTACCTGGACAAGCGCATCCAGACCCTGGATACCCCTGACGCCGACCGCTTCATCACCGCCGAAAAGATGAACGTGCTGGTGGATGCCTACGTCAAGTGGCGCATCGTCGATCCGCGCCTGTATTTCGTCAGCTTTGGTGCCGATGAGCGCCGCACGCAAGATCGCCTGTCGCAGATCGTCAAGGCGGCGCTGAATGATGAAATCACCAAGCGCACTGTGCGCGAAGTGATTTCCAGCCAGCGCAACAACGTCATGGATGCCATCCAGGCCCGCGTGGCCAATGAAGCCAAGCAGATCGGCGTGGAAGTCATCGACGTGCGCCTGCGCCGTGTGGACTACGTGGACCAGATCAACAACTCGGTGTTCGAACGCATGAAGTCCGAGCGCGTGCGGGTTGCCAATGAGCTGCGCTCCACCGGTGCTGCCGAATCCGAAAAGATCCGCGCCGACGCCGATCGCCAGCGCGTGGTGATCCTGGCCGAAGCCTATCGCGAATCCGAAAAGATCCGTGGTGCCGGTGACGCCAAGGCGTCCCAGATCTACGCCCAGGCCTTCGGCCAGAACCCGGACTTCTACAAGTTCTATCGCAGCCTCGAAGCCTACCGCGCCAGCTTCAAGAACCGTCACGATGTGATGGTGGTGGATCCGAGCTCGGAGTTCTTCAAGTACTTCAAGGGAGTCGGCGGCGGCAATACCAGCGCTGCGAAGAAGTAAAAATCTGCTTATCAGGCGATAATGTGAACAGTTCTGCGCCGCCGCGTATTTCCGGCGGCCAGGGCAAACCGGATGGATGCCGCTGGTAAAGGGCATCTTTCCTTTTTTGGTCGGACACAATGTGCCGGGGTGCAATTTTCCCGACGTGCAAGAAGAGGGGCGGCAGGCATTCCCGGACCGCCCCGATTGTTCGTCTGGGCGGCTGCTTCTGATCTGGCTGTCCGAACCACGCAAGTACGCAAACCGTTTTTTTCTGCTTTGACTTTTGTTTATGCCTAACTGGCTTCTTCCCGAAAACATCGCCGATGTCTTGCCCTCCGAAGCGCGCAAGATCGAGGAACTGCGCCGGCGCCTGCTCGACAATTTCCGCCTCTATGGCTATGAAATGGTCATGCCGCCGCTGCTGGAATACCTCGAATCGCTGCTCACCGGTGCCGGCCAGGATACCGACCTGCGCACCTTCAAGCTGGTCGACCAGCTCTCCGGCCGCACCCTGGGCGTACGCGCCGACATGACCACGCAAGTGGCGCGCATCGACGCCCACCTGCTCAATCGCGCCTCGGTCACCCGCCTGTGCTATGCCGGTAGCGTCCTGCATACGCGCCCGACGGGCTTGCACGCTACCCGCGAACCGATCCAGATCGGTGCCGAGATCTATGGTCACGCCGGTATCGAAGCCGACGCCGAGATCCAGGAACTGGCCCTCAATTCGCTGGCCCTGGCCGGCATGCGCACCATCCGCCTCGACCTGTGCCACGTCGGCGTGCTGCGCGCCATCATCGCCAACGATGCGGGTGCCAAGCGTGACGAAGCCCAGCTCTTCGGGCTGCTGCAGGCCAAGGATGTGCCGGGTCTGAAGGAAATTACGGCCTCCTATCAGGAAGGCACGCGCGCAGCCTTGCTGGCGCTCCCCAACCTGTACGGCGACATTTCCGTCATCGCGCGCGCGCGCATCACCTTGCCGGCGCTGCCGGGCATCGGCCAGGCGCTCGACGAGCTGCAGGCCGTAGTGGAACTGGCAGCCGGCCATGAAGGCGCGGCTGTCACCATCGATCTGGCCGACCTGCGCGGCTATCATTACCACAGCGGCGTGATGTTCTCAGCCTATGTGCCGGGCCTGCCCAATGCGGTGGTGCGCGGCGGCCGCTACGACCATGTGGGTGAAGCCTTCGGCCGTGCGCGGCCGGCTACGGGCTTCTCCCTGGACCTGCGTGAACTGGCACGACTGATGCCGGGCGCAGAACGAAAACGCGCCATCCTCGCCCCTTGGGGCAGGGACGCCGGTCTGCGTGAGAAAATAGCGCAATTGCGGCAAGCGGGAGAGATCGTGATCCAAAGCCTTCCCGGCCACGAACACGATCAGGACGAATTCGATTGCGATCGCGCACTCGATTTCAGCAATGGAAACTGGATTATCAAAAACTTGGGTTGAGTCATGTTACAGAACAGCAATGCAAAGAATGTCGTCGTCATCGGTACGCAATGGGGCGACGAAGGTAAGGGCAAGATCGTCGATTGGCTGACCGATCACGCCCAGGGCGTGGTGCGTTTCCAGGGCGGCCACAATGCCGGCCACACGCTGGTCATCGGCGGCAAGAAGACTGCGCTGCAACTGATTCCCTCGGGCATCATGCGCGAAGGCGTGGCTTGCTACATCGGTAACGGCGTGGTGCTGTCGGTGCCCGACCTGCTGCGCGAAATCGACAAGCTCGAAGCCGCCGGGGTGGAAGTTTGCTCGCGCCTGAAGGTGTCGGACGCCTGTCCGCTGATCCTGCCGTATCACGTGGCGCTGGACGTGGCGCGTGAAGCGGCCCGTGGCGTGGACAAGATCGGCACCACCGGCAAGGGCATCGGCCCGGCCTACGAAGACAAGGTGGCCCGTCGCGCCATCCGCGTGGCTGACCTGCTGAACGAAAAGCGCTTTGCCGAAAAGCTGCTGGCCAACCTGGATTACCACAACTTCGTCCTGACCCACTACCTGAAGACCCAGCCGGTGGACTACCAGAAGACCCTGGACGATGCCCTGGCCAACGTGCCGCGCATCAAGCCCATGGTCACCGACGTCTCCAGCGACCTGTACGCCATCCACAAGGCCGGCGGCAAGATCCTGTTCGAAGGCGCGCAAGGCAGCCTGCTGGACGTGGACCATGGCACCTATCCGTTCGTCACCTCCAGCAACTGCGTGGCCGGCAATGCCGCCGCCGGTGCGGGCGTGGGTCCGGGCATGCTGCACTACATCATGGGCATCACCAAGGCCTACACCACCCGCGTCGGTTCGGGCCCGTTCCCGGCTGAACTGCCGACGGACGCTGGCACCGGCAAGCACCTGGCGTCGGTCGGTCATGAATTCGGTACCGTGACCGGCCGTGCGCGCCGTTGCGGCTGGTTCGATGCTGCGCTGCTGAAGCGCTCGGTGCAGATCAACGGTGTCTCCGGCATGTGCCTGACCAAGCTGGACGTGCTCGATGGCCTGGAGTCGCTGAAGCTGTGCACCGGCTACAAGCTCAACGGCAAGACCGTGGACATCTTCCCGGTCGGCGCTGAAGAAGCCGCTGCCTGCGAGCCGATCTACGAAGAAATGCCCGGCTGGTCCGAGACCACCGTCGGCGCCAAGACGCTGGACGCTCTGCCGGCCAACGCCCGCGCTTACATCAAGCGCATCGAGGAACTGGTGGGCGTGCCCATCGACATGATCTCCACCGGCCCGGACCGCGAAGAGACCATCGTTCTGCGCCATCCGTTCAAGTAATTCACCACGCAATCGCCCGCAAGGGCACAAGGCACTACGAAGCAATCAACAATATGAAGATCTCTGACGACAAAGACCTCTGGGTCTCCTGGGACGACTACAACCGCCTGATCGAACGACTGGCATTGAAGGTCTACGAATCCGGCTACCAGTTCGACCAGGTGCTGTGCCTGGCGCGCGGCGGCCTGCGCCCGGGTGACGTGATGTCGCGCATTTTCGATGTCCCGCTGGCCATTCTCTCGACCAGCTCCTACCGGGAAGCTGCCGGCACCATCCGCAGCTCCCTGGACATCGCCAAGTACATCACCATCACCAAGGGAACCCTGGGTGGCCGCATCCTGCTGGTGGACGACCTGGTCGATTCCGGCGTCACCCTGCAGAAGGTGATGGTCCACCTGAAGGAACATTACCCGTCCGTCACCGAGATCAAGAGTGCCGTTCTTTGGTGGAAGGCTTGCTCGGTCGTGGAACCCGATTTCCACATCGACTACCTGCCGACCAACCCCTGGATTCACCAGCCGTTCGAAGAATATGACGGCCTGGGCCCGCATCAGCTGGCGGCCTGGATCAAGAAGGGTGCCTGATCGTTCGCTTTGGTTTGAATGAAGCTGATGTCAGACGTGAAAAGAGCTTGCCGCGGCAAGCTCTTTTTTCGTCTGTTGATGAACGGTGCAACGCTTCAGGACCACGGAATGATCTTGCGTTCCTTGAAGGTGTCGAAGAGTTGATAGAACATCTGCTCCGTCTCCACATACTCGTGAAAGCCCAGGCGCCGGGCCTTGCTGCCGTCGCCGAACATGTCGTAGTCCCACGAGAACACGAAATCGGCAAATTCCCATGCCGACAGTGAAGCATAAGGATGCTGCTTCAAGCCGTGTGCTGTGACGATCCTTTCCCACAACGGCGCCTTGTCCGCCATCACCTCGGCCAGTTTCAGCGGCAGCGGCGTGCCCACTTCCATGCCGAAATAACGGGCGATCTTCGGCCACATCTCACTCCAGCGGAACAGGTCGCCATTGCCGATGTTGAAAGCCTGGTTGGCTGCCGCCTCGGTGGTGGCGGCCCAAACGGTGCCCTTGGCCAGCAGGCGGGCATCGGTCATTTCGACCAGCTTGTCGTAAGCCCCCGGTTTGCCGGGAAAGCGCAGCGGCAGCCCCAGCGCCTTGCTCATGCAGGCATACAGCGCGATGGCCAGCGCCAGGTTCATCGGGTTGCCCAGGGCCGCGCCGCCCACGACCGCCGGACGCGGTGCCGACCAGCTCCAGCAGCGGCCTGACTCGACGCGCCGCTGTTCCAGCCAGCGCTGCTGGTCGAACATGAACTCGGGCGGCATGAACTGCGCATCGCTTTCACGCGCCGGCGTCTTGAAGGGGCCAAGATGACCGCCATAGACTTTGAAGCCCTGCATCAGGCTGATATGGCGCAAGCCGGGCGCGTGGGCTTCCACCGTCTGCACCGTGTTCTGCAGCATGGCCAGGTTGGGGGCCACCAGTTCGCTCCAGCTGGGGCGATGCTGATAGGCTGCATAGAACACGTGGGTGACCTCTTCCAGCGGGGCCAGCTGGCGTCTGGCATCGCTGGCATCGAGCAGATCCACGGAAACGTGGCGCAGTCGTTCCTGCTTGCGGTGCTCGCCACCCCGGCGCGACAGGCCGATCACCTCCCACTGCGGCAGGGACAGCAGGTGTTCGATCAGCTGGCTGCCGATCACGCCGTGGGCGCCCACTACCAGGGCGGTCTGGCGCTGCGGCGGGGAAGTGCTTGGGGTCTGGGTCATGGCGGGCTCCGTCAATCAGATGGGGGTGGTCCGTTCGGTGCGGGCCAGGGCGGCCGGTCGTGCATCCATCTTCCAGCTCACCAGGGCCACGGCGATCCCCGCCAGCGGCAGCAGCGCCGCCACGTAAGGCACCGCATGCAGGCCCGGCCCATGATCGATGGTCACGCCACCCAGCCAGGCACCCGCAGCATTGCCCAGGTTGAAGGCCGCGATATTGGCCGAGGAGGCCAGGTTGGGCGCACCGGTCGCCTTTTCCAGCACGCGCATCTGCAGCGGCGGCACGGTGGCGAAGGCCGCCATGCCCATCAGGCCCACGCCGATGATGGCGGCGATCTTGTTTTCATTGGTGAGCCCGAACAGCACCAATACCACCGCCAGCAGCACCAGGCTGCCCAGCAGGGTGGCCATGAGCTTGCGGTCAGCCAGCTTGCCGCCGGCCAGGTTGCCGATCACCAGTCCCAGGCCGAACAGCAGCAGGATGGGCGAGACCGCCGAGGCCGGGAAACCGCTGATGTCAGTCAGGATCGGGGCGATGTAGGTGAAGGCCGCGAACACGCCGCCAAAGCCCAACACCGTCATCAACAGCCCCAGCATGACCTGCGGACGCATGAGCACGCGCACTTCCTTGCCGAAGTCGGCTTCTTCACCGCCTTGCGAGCGCGGCACCAGCACGGCGGTCGCAGCCAGCGCGATCACGCCGATGACGGTGACGGCCCAGAAGGTGGCGCGCCAGCCATAGATCTGGCCCAGCCAGGTGCCGAAGGGCACGCCCAGCACGTTGGCCACCGTCAGGCCGGTAAACATCAGGGCGATGGCCGAGGCCTGCTTTTCCTTGGGGACCAGGCTGGTGGCGACCACCGAACCGACACCGAAGAACGCACCATGGGCGAAGGAGGCCACCACGCGCCCGATCATCAGCGTGGCATAGCCCGGCGCGATGGCGCAGGCCAGGTTGCCGATGACGAAGACCACCATCAAGGCGATCAGCAAGGTCTTGCGCGGCAGGCGTCCGGTGGTGGCCGTGACCAGCGGGGCGCCCACGAAGACGCCCAGCGCATAACCGGTCACCAGCAGACCGGCCGAAGAGAGGCTCACGCCCAGGTTGGTCGCTACTTCCGGCAGCAGACCCATGATGACGAACTCGGTAGTCCCGATGGCGAATGCGCTGATGGTCAGCGCCCAAAGTGCAATTGGCATGGCAATCCTTCCAGAATGAGGAGTAATGAGGTTTTCCGGCTGCCGAACCCGAAATGGAGTCGCAGCGATGTGAAGGATTGTGCGCGCAGTCTTTGTTGAGAAAAATGCCGTTACAATCAAAGAATATTTGATCTGGAGTCAACAATGGGTATTCAGTCCGAGGAATTGCGCACCTTCGTCGCGGTCGTTGAGGCCGGCACGCTCTCGGCTGCGGCCGAGGTGCTGGAGCAGACCACGTCCGGGGTGAGCCGCGCGCTGTCGCGGCTGGAGGAGAAGCTGGGCGCGAGCCTGCTGACCCGTACCACGCGCCGCATGGAGCTGACCGAAGAGGGCGAGGCCTTCCTCGAGCAGGCGCGCGCCATCCTGGCCGCCATGGAGCAGGCCGAAGACACGGTGCGCATGCGCACGCGCAAGCCGGTCGGGAAGTTGCGCGTGGATGCGGCCGTGCCTTTCATGCTGCACTGTGTGGTGCCGCATGTGGGCGCTTTCCGCGCTGCCTATCCGGAGATCGAACTGGAGCTGACCACCAATGACCGCTTCATCGACCTGGTCGAGCAGCGCGCCGACATCGCCATCCGCATCGGCGAGCTGCAGGATTCCACCTTGCATGCGCGGCCGCTGAGTTCAGCGCGCCTGAACATCGTCGCCAGTCCCGATTACCTGGCCCGCTCCGGCGCGCCGGAGTCGGTAGAAGCCCTGGAGCAGCACCAGCTGATCGGTTTTTCCCAGCCCGACAGCCTCAATCACTGGCCGCTGCGCCACACTGCGGGAGACCGCTATCAGGTGCGTCCGGCGATTCGCGCCTCGAGCGGCGAGACCATCCGTCACCTGGCGCTGCAGGGGCAGGGCATTGCCTGCCTGTCCGACTTCATGACCGCGGCCGACCTGGCGGCAGGCCGCCTGGTGCGTCTGCTGGATCATTACGATAGCGGCTTCCGTCAAAAGATCTCGGCGGTGTACTACCACAACACCCAGCTATCGCGCCGCATCAGCTGTTTTCTGGATTTTTTGCAATGCAAGCTGTAAATCGGAAACGTTTTGCCGTTATTCCAGTCTGAGCGCCAGCACTGCCGCAAGGGGGAAGGATCCTGTGGCTGTCATCACGACAAGATTGATCCGGAGAGAAAAAGATGAAGCACACGGAAAACGCCATGGCCACAGGCCGTCCATCGATCGCGGCGATGTGCCGCGCACCGCTGCAAGGGCTGCTGCTGGCCGGAGCGGCCTTGCTCAGCCTCGGCACGGCCACGGTGCTCACCGCACCGGCTGCGCATGCGGCCAATGCCAGCGTGCTGTCCTTTTCGCCGCAGGGCGAAGTGCAGCGCATCCGCCAGGTGCGGGCGCGCTTCTCGGAATCGATGGTCAAGTTCGGCGACCCCAAGGCGGCCTCGCCCTTCGATGCCGATTGCGCCATCAGCGGCACGGCACGCTGGGCCGATGACAAGAACTGGGTCTACGACTTCGAACGCGACCTGCCACCCGGTACCCGCTGCAGTTTCAATTTGCGCGCCGATGCGCGTTCCGTCGCCGGCAATACGGTCGGCGGCAAGACCCGCTTCCAGTTCAGCACGGGCGGCCCGGCGGTGAGCCGCGTCGAACCCTACAGCGGCGCACAGATTGCGGAAGACCAGGCCTTCATCCTGTTCCAGAACGGGCCGGCCACCGAGGCTACGGTTCGCGACCACCTGTATTGCGAAGCCGAAGGCATCAATGAGCGCATTCCCACCAAGGCCGTCGGCGACGCTGATCGCAAGGCCTTGCTGCAGCAGTTCGCCAAGGGCTCGGACCCGGCGTCGGTCACCATCGTGCAGTGCCAGCAGCGCCTGCCCAACGAGGCGCACGTGAAGCTGGTCTGGGATCGTGGCATTGCCGCTGCCAATGCGCCTTCCATCGTGACCTCCAAGCCGCAGGTCTTCAATTTCCAGGTGCGCAGCGAATTCGCCGCCAGCCTGTCGTGCCAGCGCGAGAATGCCAACGCTGCCTGCTCGCCCATCCTGCCGGTCATCTTGTCGTTCTCGGCCCCGGTGCCGCGCAAGCTGGCCGAGCAGGTGGTGATGAATGCCACCACCGGCAAGATCAAGCCCACGCTGGAAGGAGACAAGGACGAAGCCGTGCGAGAGCTGCGCTTCAAGCCGCCGTTCCCGGAGAAATCCGACTTCACCATCAGCCTGCCTTCCGGCTTCAAGGATGAAGACGGGCGCAGCCTGGCCAATGCGGGTGCGTTCCCGCTGAAATCGGCGCTGGCGGATTTTCCGCCGCTGGCCAAATTCCCGGCCGCCCCCTTTGGCATCATCGAGCTCAACGCTGATCCCACACTGCCGGTCACCCTGCGCCGCGTGGAAGCCGGGCTGCTGGTACGCGGCAAGGATGGCCGCGCCATGCCCGGCCAGGTCGCGGATCTGAAAGTGGATGGCGACAAGGCCGTCATCGCCTGGCTCACGCGCCTGAACAAGTATCACGAGAAGTGGGGCGATCCGAAGAAGGTGGATACGCGCAGCGTCAGCCTGCTGGCCAAGGAACCCGGTGCGAAGAAACTCGATCTGCCTGCACAGAAGGAAGCCAAGGATGGCGAATGGCCCTTTGAAGTGATCGGCATTCCCCTGAAGGATCCGGGCTTCTACGTGGTCGAACTGGAATCCCAGAAGCTGGGCGCATCGTTGCTGGGCAAGCCGCAGCCGATGTATGTGCGCACCAGCGCGCTGGTGACCAACCTGTCGGTGCACGTCAAGCTGGGCCGCGCCAATGGCGCCGTCTGGGTGACCCGGCTGGATGATGCCAAGCCCGTCGCCGATGCCGAGATCCGCGTCTCCAATTGCGACGGCACCCAGCTCTGGCAGGGCAAGACCAACGCCAGCGGCGTGGCCATGATGCCGGTGCTGGAAGATGCCTGCCTCAACCGCGGCTACAGTGCGGAGAACGCCGACAAGATCAGCGGCCTCTTCGTGAGCGCGCGCAAGACCGACGAGAAGGGCCGCCAGGACATGGCCTTTGCGCTGACCTCGTGGAATGAAGGCATCGAATCCTGGCGCTTCAATTTGCCGACCGACATGGACAAGTCGGCCACCACCCGCGCCACCACCATCTTCGACCGCACCCTGTTCCGCGCCGGGGAGACCGTCTCGATGAAGCACGTGATCCGCACCGAGACCATGCAAGGCTTCGGCCTCATGCGCAAGGAAGACCTGCCCACGCGGGTGCGCATCAGCCATCTCGGCAGCGGCCAGCAATACCAGTTCCCGCTGAACTGGCGCGGCAACAAGAGCGCCGAGACCAGCTTCACCCTGCCCAAGGAAGCCAAGCTGGGCAGCTACGAGGTCGTGCTCGACCAGGGCACGGTCGATCCCTCTGCCAGCAGCAATGCCAACGGCCAATCCGATGACGGCGAAAACGAAGCGGGATACGGCCGTGGCACCTATGTCACGGGTAGCTTCCGCGTGGAGGAATTCCGCCTGCCCCTGATGCAGGGACGCATTACGCCGCCCAAGGGTGCGCAAGTGGCCATCAAGGAACTGCCGCTGGATCTGCAGCTGAACTACATCAATGGCGGTGCGGCTGCCAACCAGGCGGTGCGGGTGTCGTCGTTGTTGCGGTCACGTTCGGTCAACATCACGGGTTACGACGGTTTCTCCTTCGATGCGCCGCGTAATGACGATGACAGCAATGCTGATGACCAGAAGATCGTCTCCGACAAGCTCGCCGTCACGCTCGACAAGAACGGTGCCGGCCGCGCCGTCATCGGCAAGCTGCCCGCGCTGCAGCGCCCGCAGGAACTGCTCACCGAGATGACCTACAGCGATCCCAATGGCGAAGTGCAGACCATCTCCAACGTCACGCCCTTGTGGCCGTCGGCGGTGGTGGTGGGCCTGCGCACCGGCAACTGGGTTTCGGTGAAGAAGAAGCTCACGCTGACCGCCGTCACCCTCAATACTGCAGGCCAGCCGCAGGCCGGTGTGCCGGTGGAAATCCGTGGCCTGGCGCGCAAGACCAATTCGCACCGCAAGCGGATGGTCGGCGGCTTCTACGCTTATGAAAACGACGAGAGCAAGCAGGACCTCGGCAAGCTTTGCTCCGGCAAGAGCGACCAGCACGGCATGTTCACCTGCGATACCGAATTGTCCGAAGCGGGCAATGTGGAATTGATCGCCAGCGCCAAGGATGGCAATGGCAATGCGGCTGCCGCCCGTTCCTCCGTGTGGGTCACCGGACGCGGCGAAGTCTGGTTCGATGGCGAGAACCAGGACCGCATCGACATCCTGCCCGAGAAAAAGAATTACCAGCCCGGCGAGACCGCCAACTTCCAGGTCCGCATGCCGTTCCGCTACGCTACCGCGCTGGTCGCGGTGGAGCGTGAAGGCGTGATCGATACGCGCGTGGTGCAGCTGTCCGGCCAGGATCCCACCATCAGCGTGCCGATGAAGGCCGAGTATGGTCCCAACGTGTATGTGTCGGTGTTGGCCGTGCGCGGCCGCATGCGCGAGGTGCCGTGGTATTCCTTCTTCATCTGGGGCTGGAAGGAACCGATCAACTGGTGGCATGAATTCCGCGAATACCAGGGACCGGGCCCCATCGTCGATCTCTCCAAGCCAGCCTGGAAATTCGGCATCGCCGAAGTCAACGTGGGTGACGCGGGCCATCGTCTGCAAGTGGCCGTCAGTACTGACAAGCCGGCTTATCCCATCCGTGCCACTGCCAAGGTGCAAGTGCAAGTGAAACTGCCCAACGGCAAGCCCGCCGCCGGTGGTGAATTCGCCTTGGCCGCCGTCGATGAAGCACTGCTGGAACTGCAACCCAATGGCAGCTGGGATGTGCTGCGCGCCATGCTGCAACGTCGCAGCTACGGCGTCGAAACATCAACGGCCCAGATGCAGGTGGTCGGCAAGCGCCACTACGGCAAGAAGGCCACGCCCGCTGGCGGGGGCGGTGGCCGGGCGCCCACGCGTGAACTGTTCGATACCTTGCTGGTATGGAAGCCCAATGTCACCCTGGATGCCGAGGGCAGGGCACAGCTGGATGTGCCGCTCAATGATGCGCTGACTTCCTTCCGTATCGTCGCCATCGCCGAGAATGGCATCAGCGATTTCGGCACCGGCAGCATCAGCATTCGCTCCACGCAGGATGTGCAGGTCATCTCCGGCCTGCCGCCGCTGGTGCGCGAGGGCGACAACTTCAACGGCAGCGTCACCGTACGCAATACCACCACGCACGATATGACGATCAAGGTCGCCGCGCGTGCGCAAGGTGGTACTACGGCGAGCACGCTGACTCTGCCGGAACGTGAGGTGAAGATTGCAGCCGGACAGTCTGCCGAAGTCATGTGGCCGGTGCAGACGCCGGAAGGCATCAACCAGCTGGCCTGGGAAATCAGCGCCCAGGAGCAGGGCGGACAGAAAGCGCGAGACGCCATGAAGTTCACCCAGCGCGTCGTCCCGGCCGTGCCGGTCACGGTGCAGCAGGCCACGCTGTTCCAGCTGGACAAGAGTGCCGCCATCAACGTCGCGCGACCCGCCGACAGCCTGCCGGGACGCGGCGGCCTGGCGCTCTCGCTCAAGCCCAGCCTGGCCGGTGGCAGCGATGCGCTCACGCGTTACTTCGTCAACTATCCCTTCGCCTGCCTGGAGCAGAAGACGTCCAAGGCCATTGGCCTGCGCGATGAGGCGGCATGGCAGAAGATCGTGGCCGACCTGCCGACCTATCTGGATGGCGATGGCCTGGCGTATTACTTCCCGCCCAGCGACAGTGGTGCGCGCCGCGGCAGCGATACGCTGACGGCCTATCTGCTGGCTGCCACCAACGAAGCCGGCTATGCCATCCCGCAAGCCAGCCGCGACAAGATGCTGGATGGCCTCGCGGCCTTCGTGGAGGGCAAGGTGATGCGCGATTTCTGGTCGCCGCAAAAGGATCTGGACGTGCGCAAGCTGGCCGCCATGGAAGCGCTGTCGCGCTACAACCGTGTGCAACCCGCGATGCTGGGTTCGATCCAGATCAATCCCAACGTCTGGCCCACCTCGGGCCTGCTGGACTGGATCGGCATCCTGCAGCGCGTCTCTGCCATCCCCGAGCGCGACAAGAAGCTGGAGCAAGCCGACCAGATCCTGCGTGCCCGCCTGAACTTCCAGGGCACGCGCATGGGCTTCTCCAATGAAGAGGGCGATTACTGGTGGTGGCTCATGAGCAGCGCCGATGCCAATGCCAACCGCCTGATCCTGCTGGAGCTGAACAACCCGGCCTGGCGCGAGGACATGCCGCGCCTGATCGCCGGTGCCATCGGCCGCCAGCAGCGCGGTCACTGGAGTACCACCACGGCCAACGTCTGGGGCAGCTTGGCGCTGGAGAAATTCGCTCGCAAGTTTGAATCCGAACCTGTTACCGGCACCACCCGTGCCACGCTGGAGCAGAACGGCACCAGCACCGCCACCCAGAGCCTGGCCTGGAGCGGTGCTACCAACGGCGGCAAGCTGCAGCTGCCCTGGCCGGAAGGCAATGCGCAGGGTGGCAGCGTGCGCCTGACGCAAGAGGGCAACGGCAAGCCCTGGGTGACGTTGCAGAGCCTGGCTGCAGTCCCCTTGAAGCAGCCTTTTGCGGCCGGCTATCGCATCACCCGCAAGGTCGAGGCCATCGAGCAGAAGCAGGCCGGTGTATATACACGTGGCGACGTGCTGCGCGTGACGCTGGACATCGACGCGCAAGCCGAGATGACCTGGGTCGTGGTCAGTGATCCGGTGCCGGGCGGTGCGACCCTGCTGGGTTCCGGCCTGGGCCGCGACTCCGCCATCGCGCAGGGCAAGCAGGAGGCCCCGCGTGACCGTGGCATGGGCTGGCTGGCCTATGAAGAGCGCAGCTTCGAAGCCTATCGCGCGTATTACGAGGCCATGCCCAAGGGCCGCACCAGCATCAGCTACACGGTGCGCCTGAACAATGCGGGTGAATTCAACCTGCCGCCCACACGCGTGGAAGCGATGTATGCGCCGGAAATGTTCGGTGAAGTCCCCAATGGCAAGCTGGTCGTGAAGGCGGCGCAGTGATGCGCATGGCCGCATGCACCCTCCGGCCCGGCGCGCTGGTTTCGATCAGCGCGCTGGTGCTGGCTCTGCTGATGCCCACCGCAGCCAGTGCCGTGCCATCGTTCAACGAAGTACAGCGCGACTTCCTGCCCTCGGAAGCCAGCCTGCTGGACCGCAATGGCGAGCTGTTGCAGCGCATGCGCGTGAACATGGACGAGCGCAAATTGTCCTGGGTCAAACTGGAAGACGTATCCCCGGCGCTGCGGCATGCCCTGGTGGCCTCCGAGGACCGGCGTTTCTACCAGCACAGCGGCATCGACTGGAGCGCTGTAGCTGCCTCGGCCTGGGGCAACCTGTGGAATACGAAGACACGCGGTGCCTCCACCATCACGATGCAACTGGCGGGTTTGATCTATGACGATCTGCGCCGCAAGTCCGGTGCGCGTTCGCTCACGCAGAAAGTATCGCAGGCGTGGATTGCACAATCGCTGGAGCGCAACTGGCGCAAGGACCAGATCCTGGAAGCCTATCTCAACCTGGTAGCCTTCCGGGGCGAGCTGGTAGGCGTGCATGCGCTGTCGCGCGTGATGTTCGGCAAGCATCCGAGCGGACTCGACCAGGGCGAGGCGGCCATCGCGGTCGCGTTGATCCGTGCGCCCAATGCGACGCCGCGCCGCGTGACCGAACGCGCCTGCGCCATCCTCAAGGAAGAGGGCGCAGGCGAGCAGTGCAGCGGCATGGATGGCCGCACCGAGCTGGCGTTGGCGCGCGTGTCGGCCAAGCGTGATTTGCCGGGGACGAGTGATTCACCGCAGCTTGCGCCGCATCTGGCCCGCAAGCTGCTGAATGCGCCCGGACAGCAATTGCGGTCCACGCTGGATGCGCCCTTGCAGCGCTTTGCCACGCAAGCCCTGCGTCATCAACTGGCCGGACTGGCCGAGCGCAACATCGAGGATGGTGCCGTCATCGTCATCGACAACGCCACTGGCGAGGTACTGGCCTGGGTCGGTTCCAGCGGCCCGCT
The DNA here is from genome assembly GCF_004367745.1 of Herbaspirillum huttiense. Taxonomy (GTDB): domain Bacteria; phylum Pseudomonadota; class Gammaproteobacteria; order Burkholderiales; family Burkholderiaceae_D; genus Herbaspirillum; species Herbaspirillum huttiense. The sequence continues at coordinate 3,359,911 of NZ_CP037993.1, read as the reverse complement.
GTCGGCGGCGGCCAATGTGGATGGGGTGGTGGCGCAGCGGCAGGCGGGCTCGACGCTCAAGCCTTTCCTCTACGAACTGGCCATCGAAAAGAAATGGCTGACGGCCGCGTCCCTGCTGGATGATTCCCCGGTCAACCTGGCCACCTCGGCCGGGCTCTACATTCCGCAGAACTACGACAAGCAATACAAGGGACTGGTGAGCCTGCGCACGTCGCTGGGTTCCTCGCTCAATATCCCTGCGGTGCGCACGCTGGTGATGGTCACGCCCGAGCGCTTCTTCCGGCGCTTGCAGGCGCTGGGTTTCAACCTGCGCGAGAGCGGTGATTATTACGGCTACAGCCTCGCGCTGGGCAGCGCCGACGTCACGCTGGCCAACCTGGCCAATGCCTATCGCGTGCTGGCCAATCAGGGCCGCTACACGCCCTTGCGCACGCGGCTCGATGAAGCGCGCACGCCAGCGCGTACCACGCAGGTGATGGATGCCGATGCGGCCTACATCATCGGCGACATCCTCTCCGACCGCAGTGCGCGCGCGCGGACCTTCGGCCTGGAGAATGCGCTGTCCACCCGCATCTGGACGGCGGTCAAGACCGGCACTTCCAAGGACATGCGCGATAACTGGTGTGTCGGCTATTCCTCACGTTATACCGTAGGGGTATGGGTCGGAAACGCTTCTGGCGCGCCGATGTGGGACGTGTCCGGCGTGACCGGTGCGGCACCGGTGTGGCAGGAGGTCATGCAATATCTGCATGAACGAGGCCGCAGCGGCGCACGCGAAGCGGGCAATGGACCACCCGCCAAACCGGCTGGTGTGCAAGCGCAGATGATCCGTTACGAGCAGGATGTGGAAGCGGTGCGCACCGAATACTTTTTACCGGGCACCGCCCAGGCCGAGATCCGCCTGGCGCATCCCCGCGATATTCGTCCGGCCATCACTTACCCCACCACAGGCATGCTCGCTGCGCTGGACCCCGATATCCCGCCTGCGCGTCAGCGTATCCGCTTCCGCGCCCAGGGCGCGCCAACCGGCAGCCGCTGGGTGCTGGATGGGAAGATGATGCCGCAGGAGGTCATGCAGGCGGGCAGGGTACAGGCGCAGAAGGTGGCGGCCAACGTCACGGCCGCTGAGGAAGAAGCCTTGGACTTCGACTGGATGCCCTGGCCCGGCAAGCATGTGCTGGTGCTGCAGGACAAGCAGGGCAAGGCGCTCGATAGCGTGCGCTTCGAGGTGCGGGGAGCGGTAGTGCGCAATGAACCCAAGACAGGCGGGACGGCACGCAAATAAAGCGCACGGCGGCACCCTGCACAGATGGCAGCAGGCGCATTGCTAGCGCTTGCTGCCGCGCTTGCCGGTCTGCAGCAGTTCGCGCATTGCCTGCAAAGGCAGTTCGCGGCTGCGGCCTCGGCGTAGCACCAGGGAAAACTGCGACTGGTAGCCAAACTCGGACGGCAGCAAGACTTTCAATCGTCCTTGCTCCACCCAAGACTGCGCATAGTGCTCCGGCAGATAGCCGATGTAGCGGCCCGAGAGGATCAGGATCAACTGCGCTTCCATGCTTTCTACCGTGGCCACGCTGCGCTTGAAACCGTGCCGGCTCAGCTCGGTCTGGCTCCAGTAACTGCGGCTGACCACGCTCATTTCCGAGACGGCCGACGCGCGCAGGTTGCGCTGCTGGAAGCAGGGGTGCCGGTCGCTGCAATACAGCCACTGCTGCTCGCGGTAGAGCGGCTGATAGATCAGGCCATTGGCCTTGGCGGGGAAAAAGCCCACCGCGATGTCGAGTTCATTGTCCAGCAAGCCCTTCTGCAGTTCGTAGGGGCTGCGGATGAGCAGGTTCAGGTGCATGCCCGGAAACTTGCTGGAAAACATCCCGATCGCCTCCGCCATCGGCAGGGAAGGATCGGTCACCGTCGTGTCGAGCACCCCTATCGTCAGCGTGCCGCCCAGTTCGCCCTTGAGCGACTGGGTATAGCGTTCGAAACTGTCCACCTCCCCCAGCACACGCAGCGTTTCCGAGAGCAGCAGTTCTCCCTTGTCCGTGAGCGCGAAACCACCCCGTCCACGCCGGCAGACGGTAAAGCCGACATCACTCTCCAACTGGGCCATGTAGGTGCTGATGGCCGAGGTCGTCAGGTTCAGCTCCTGCTGGGCCCGGGCGAATCCCTGGTGGCGGACCACTGCGGCGAATATGCGCAGCAACTTGAAATCGATGCCTGGGGTCATGGATAAATCGTCTTTGCATGGAGGAGGGCGTGCGTTCAGTGCCCGGGATAAGTTTCGAATTCTAACAACTTATTATTTGATTACAGCTATCTTTTGATAACTATCGGCCATTGTATATTCGCTTCGTCGCAGCCTGCTGTTGCTGCAAGAACAAGGGTGATACGCAATGTCCAAAGTCTTCCACCAGCCCCAAAGCGGCAACGACATGCCGCGCTTTGCCGGCCGTTCGACCATGATGCGCCTGCCCGCGATGGACAGCGCCGAGGGACTGGATGCGGCCTTCATCGGCGTGCCGCTCGATATCGGCACCTCCCTGCGCGCCGGGACCCGCTTCGGTCCGCGCCAGATCCGCGCTGAATCGGTGATGATCCGCCCCTACAACATGGCCACCGGTGCCGCGCCCTTCGATTCCCTGTCGGTGGCTGACATCGGCGATGTCGCCATCAATACCTACAACCTGCTCGAATCGGTGCGCGTCATCGAAGAAGCGTATGAGGAGTTGATGGCGTATCCGGTCATTCCGCTCACGCTCGGCGGCGACCACACCATCACCTTGCCTATCCTGCGCGCCATTGCACGCAAGCACGGCCCGGTGGGCCTGGTGCACGTCGATGCCCATACCGACACCAATGACGACATGTTCGGCGAGAAGATCGCCCATGGCACCACCTTCCGCCGCGCAGTGGAAGAGGGCTTGCTCGACTGCAAGCGGGTGGTGCAGATCGGACAGCGTGCGCAGGGCTACTCCAGCGGCGACTTCCAGTGGGGGGTGGACCAGGGTTTCCGCCTGGTGCAGGCCGAGCAATGCTGGCATCGTTCGCTGGCGCCGCTGATGGAAGAAGTACGCGCCCAGATCGGCGCCGGTCCGGTCTACCTGAGTTTCGATATCGACGGCATCGACCCGGCCTGGGCACCCGGCACCGGTACCCCCGAAGTGGGCGGGCTGACTTCCATCCAGGCCCTGGAAATCGTGCGTGGCTGCCGTGGCATGAACCTTGTTGGCTGTGATCTGGTGGAGGTCTCGCCTCCCTATGACTTGAGCGGCAATACCTCGCAGCTGGGCGCGAACCTGCTCTACGAAATGCTGTGTGTGCTGCCCGGCGTGACCTACCGCTGAGAGGCCGGCCATGGAGCTGAAGATCTTTCGCAGCGGCTGGGGCATGCAAGAACCCGGGAGCCGCTGCGTGGCCGAACTGCGCGAGGCCGGCTGCAGCGGCCTGGAAGCGCGCCTGCCGATGGCGCAGCAGGAGCGGCGCGCATTGCGCGACCGCCTGCAGGCCGAGGCGCTGGATTACATCGCCATCGTCTTCAGTGGCGTGGACGTCGTTCCGCGCCAGGCCGACCGGCCGGAGGTGCATTTGCAGCACCTGGCGCGCGCCTTCGATGCGGCGGCGGAACTGCAGCCCCGTTTCGTGAACCTGCTGGCCGGCAACGACCGCTGGCCCTTGGCGGAACAAGTCGATTTCCTGGGGCGGGCGCAGGCCCTGGCCGATGATGCGGGCGTGCCTTGCAGCTTCGAGACCCATCGCGCCAGTTCGCTCTACAGTCCCTGGATCACACTGGACATCGTGCGCCAGCTGCCCCGGCTGCGCTACACCGCCGACATCAGCCACTGGGTCGTGGTCTGCGAGCGCTTGCTGGATGACCCGCTGGATGACCTCACGCCCTTCCTTGAGCGCGTCCACCATGTGCAGGCGCGCGTGGGCTATGCGCAGGGGCCGCAGGTCCCCGATCCGGCCGCACCCGAATACGCGCCCGAGCTGGCATTTCACCAGCGCATCTGGGAGACGGTCTGGTCCTTCCAGCACGCCAGCGGTTATGCCATCAGCACGCTCACGCCGGAATTCGGTCCGGACGGCTACCTGCATCTGCTGCCCTATACCCGCAGCCCCGTGGCTGACCTGTGGCAACTCAATCGTTGGATGGCGCAGCAGGAGCGCGCGCATTTTGCACGCTGGTCACAACAGCATGGCATCGGTTCTTCGTCATCAACGCAGTCGTCTTCTACCGCAGGAGTTTGAACATGCATACCGGACAGCGCAATTTCACGGCCTTGCCCGTGATCGATATCAGCGGCCTGTATGGTGACGAGCCGGCACAGCGCCAGGCGGTTGCCGACCAGCTGGGAGCGGCGGCGCGCGAGGTCGGATTTTTCTACATCACCGGCCACAGGATCGATCCGCAGTTGATCGCCGGCCTGCGCGAGGCCAGCCGCGCGCTGTTTGCGCAGCCGATGCCGTGGAAGATGCGCTATTACATCGGCGACGCCTGGGGCCACAAGGGCTATGTGCCCGAGGGCGAAGAGGTCTATTCCAAGGGCCGGCCCGATCACAAGGAAGCCTTCGACATCGGTTTCGAGGTGCCGGATGACCATCCGCTGGTACTGGCCGGCACGCCCCTGATCGGCAACAACAAATGGCCCGAGCTGCCGGGTTTCAAGGAGGCCGTCTCCCGATATTACGAGGCGGTGTTCGCGCTTGGCCGCACCTTGTTCCGTGGCTTTGCGCTGGCGCTGGGCCAGCCCGAGGATGCCTTCGAGTCCCTGGTGACCTGTCCGCCCTCGAAGCTGCGGCTGATTCATTATCCGGTCGACCTGGAAGCGGTCGATGCGCCCGGCATCGGTGCCCACACGGATTACGAATGCTTCACCCTGCTGCTGGCCGATCAGCCCGGCCTGGAAGTGATGAATGACCAGGGCGCCTGGATCGACGCGCCACCCTGTTCGGTGGCCGGCGAGGAAGCTTTCGTCATCAATATCGGCGACATGCTCGAAGTGATGACCGCGGGCGCCTTCCCCGCCACGTCGCACCGCGTGCGCAAGGTACAGCAGGAACGCTATTCCTTCCCGCTGTTTTTCGCCTGCGACTATCACACGCGCATCCGCCCCTTGCCGCAATTTGCCAGCGGATCTGAAGACGCGACCCGTTACGGTGAGCTGTCCATCGGAGAACACATGTATTCGCAGGCTCAGCAGACCTATACCTACCTCAAGCGCAAGGTGGAAGCAGGCGAGTTGGCGATGTCTGCGGATGCATTGAAGCCCGGCAGTTTTGGTTATACCCGGCCCCGGACGACGGCCGGTCATTGAGATCTCGTCCACATTTCTTTTTTAGCCCGCTTACAGAAGGAGTTCCGCGCCATGACCCACACCGCCCGCCGCATTTCGTTCAAGCGCAACCTGCTCACGCTGGCCCTGTCAGCCTTGCTGCCGGTAGCAGCGTCCGCGCAGACCATGGTCCCCGGCCAGCTCAAGGTCGGCATGGAAATCACCTATCCCCCTTTTGAATCCTGGCAGGGCGACAAGGTCGTCGGTTTCGATCCGGACATCGCCGAGATGCTGGGCCGGGAATTGAAGCTCAAGCCTTCCTTCATCGATACCAAGTTCCCCAGCCTGATTCTGGGCCTGGGCGGTGGTCAGTTCGATGCGATCATTTCCGGCATGTACATCACGCCCGAGCGTACTGCTCAGGCTGATGCCATTGCCTACGGCAAGACCGGTGCGGCCATCATGGTGGCCAAGGACGGCGGCGTCATGCCCAAGAGCGAAAACGACCTGTGCGGTCTCAAGGTCGGCCTGCAAGCAGGGACCAGCTGGGTCAACGCCTTGAAGAAACTCTCGGCCGAATACTGTGTGCCCCAGGGCAAGCCCGCCGTGGCCGTGAGCGAATTCCCGACCGCGCCGGAAGCCTCGCAGGCCCTGCTGTCGAAGAACATCCAGGCCCAGATGGAAATCGCCGGTGCCGCCAAGATGCTGGCCGAGCGCAGCAAGGGCCGCATCGTCATCAGTTCGCCGGCACTGGTGTATCCGCAGACGCTGGGCATCTACGTCAAGAAGGGCAATACCGTCCTGTACCAGGCTTTGCAGAAAGCGTTGGCAGCAGGCCATGCCAGCGGGGAATACGCAGCCCTCATCAAGAAATACGATCTTGAGCCCGTGGCGGTAGCCAAGTAACGTCGACCTTGAACCACCGGGAGCTCTCGCATGGCATTGGATTGGTCGTATTTCTGGTCCCTCTTTTCAATGGGGATCTTCTGGCGCGCGTGTCTCACGGTGGTCGAACTGGGTTCGCTGGTGTGGGTACTGGGCATGGTGCTGGGCTTCTTGCTGGCCTGCGCCCGCACCTCCGGCACGCGCTGGATCAACTGGGCCGCCGGGCTGTATATCTGGCTCTTCCGCAGCCTGCCGCTGCTGGTCGTGGTGGTGGTGGTCTTCAACCTGCCGCAAATTTTTCCGCTGACCCGCGCTGTTGTCGGCGATCCTTTCTTTGCCGGGCTGGTGGCCATGGTGCTCACTGAGGCCGCCTACATGGCCGAGATTCACCGCGGCGGCCTGCAGTCGGTCGCCCGTGGCCAGCGCGAGGCCGGACGTGCGCTGGCCTTGAGCCTGTTCGGCACGATGCGGCTGATCGTCATTCCGCAGGCGTTCCGGATCGCCTTGCCCACGCTCATCAACGAATATGTCACCATCATCAAGCTCACCTCGCTGGTATCGGTGATTTCCCTGCCCGAGCTGCTGATGACGGGCCTGCGGCTGTATTCGCAGAATTTCCTGGTGATGGAAACCCTGCTTGGCGTGGCCGTGTATTACGTGTTGCTGGTGACGCTCTTCAGCACGCTGCTGGCTTGGTTCGAACGCCGGCTGGATCTGCAGAAGCGCCGTCCCGCAACCCTGGTCGAGGCCGACTGCGCGGCCTTGCGCAAGCAGCTCGGCAGCTCGCCGGTCGCGCCGGCGGCCAGTCATGCTGCAGGCCAGCCGAGCGCATTGGAGCTGGTCAACATCCACAAAGCGTACGGACCGCATCAGGTGCTCAAAGGAGTGAACCTGAGCGTACGCAAGGGCGAGGTGATTTCCATCATCGGCCCCTCGGGTTCTGGCAAGACCTCGCTGATCCGCACCATCAATGCGCTGGAAAAGATCGACCAGGGCGAGATCATTCTCTTCGGTGAAGGCTATATCAGCGCCAATGCCTCGCTCGACAGCAGGCTGGTGCGCCATGGCATCGGCCGCATCGGGATGGTGTTCCAGGGATTCAACCTGTTCCCTCATCTGAGCGTGCTGGAGAACGTATTGCTGGCACCGCGTTACCATCACGAGCCGGCCGATCCGGCGCTGCGCCAGACCCGGGCCCTGCAACTGCTGGACAAGGTGGGCCTGCTGGCGCACCAGCACAAATACCCGCACCAGCTCTCCGGCGGCCAGCAGCAACGGGTGGCCATTGCCCGGGCGCTGGCCATGTCGCCTGACGTGATGCTGTTTGACGAACCGACCTCGGCACTGGACCCCGAACTGGTCGGCGAGGTCCTGAAGGTGATTCAGGATCTGGCCCAGGAGGGCATGACCATGGTGATCGTCACGCATGAGATGGACTTTGCGCTGACCATCTCGGACCGCGTGCTGTTCATGGAAAACGGCCTGGTCCAGCTGGATGCATCGCCCCAGCACATCCGCCAGGCAACGACTACCGACGCCGCGACGCTGCGCGTGCGCCGCTTCATGGGATTGGACGCTTGAGATGACGATGACTACTGACGAACTCATCCTGCGCCGCGACCTCGCCGCCGCTTATCGGCTGGCCGCGCTGTTCGGCTGGGACGACACGCTCTACACGCATTTCTCGGTACGGTTGCCGCGTGCAGCCCATGCCGCACCGGAGGATGACCGCTTCCTCATCAATCCCTTCGGGCTGATGTTCGATGAAGTGCGTGCCAGCGACCTGCTGGTGGTAGATCTGCAGGGTCGCGTGGTATCGGGCAAGGCTGATTACAACGTCGCCGGCTTCACCATCCACAGCGCCGTACACATGGCGCGCGAGGATGCCCATTGCGTGCTGCATACCCACACGCTGCCCGGCATGGCCGTGGCGGCCTGCGAGCAGGGGCTGCTGCAGCTCAACCAGATCAGTACCGAGTTCCACCAGCGGGTCGGCGTGCATGCCTATGAGGGCGTGGCCTTCGATCTGGATGAACGTACACGCATCCAGCAATCGCTGGGCAACAACATCGCCTTGCTGTTGCGCCACCATGGACTTCTATCGGTGGGGGCTACGGTGGCCGATGCATTTGCGATCATGTTCTACCTCAATCGTGCGTGCGAGATTCAGATGGCTGCTGCGCAAATGGCCACAGTGGCCGGACCGGTTACCGAGATTGCCGCGCACTTGAGCCAGCACGCCTGCGAGCAGCTGCAAAGCGTCGAACATGAGCGCCAGATCCTGTGGCAAGCATGGCTGCGGCGCCTGGACCGACTGGATCCTTCCTATCGCGACTGAGGGCCACGCCATGCCGACCTTGTTGATTTGCAGCGCGACCGATGACCTCAGTGACCTGCTAGCGGTGTTTCGTGAAGAGGCCGCGCGCCGCATGCCGGAGCTGCAAGTGCGGCTGTGGCCGGACCTGCCCGATCCGGACGATGTGGAGGCTGTTGCCGGCTGGTATCCGCCGGCTGGGGTCATCGAGCGCTTGCCCAATCTGCGCCTGATTTCTTCCATTGCAGCCGGAGTCGATCATGTGCTCGGCGCTGCGCGGGCTCACCCTCTTGTGCCGGTGTGCCGCATCGTTGATCCCGCGCTGGCGGCAGGAATGGTCGAGTACGTCTTGTGGGCCGTGCTGTATTACCACCGCGCGCTGGACCAGGCGCTGCAGCAGCAGGTACAGCGTGTGTGGAAGATCCCGCCGCAAAAGCCGGCGCATCAGACCCATGTCGGCCTGATGGGGCTGGGTGCTCTGGGGAGCCATCTGGCCGGGGTGTTGCGCGGTCAGGGCTTTACGGTCAGTGGCTGGTCACGTTCGGCACATCACATCGAGGGCGTGAAGACCTATGCCGGTGACGATGCGCTTCATGCATTCCTGCAGGCACCCGATATCGTGGTCTGCCTCTTGCCGCTGACCGATGCCACCCGCAAGCTGCTGGGGCGCGACGTATTTGCGGCGATGAAGCCGGATGCAGCGCTGGTGCATTGCGGCCGGGGAGAGCATCTGGTGGAGGAGGATTTGCTGGAAGCACTGGACCGGCAGCATTTGCGCGGGGCCGTGCTGGATGTCTTTGCGCAGGAACCGTTGCCCGCATCCAACGCGTTGTGGTCGCATCCGCGCGTGGTGGTCACGCCGCATATGGCGTCGAGTGCGCAGCCTGAGGTGATCGTCGGACAGATTCTGGACAACGTGCAGCGGGTACGCAGCGGGCAGCCTGTGCTGAATGGTGTTGATCGCGGTCTGGGGTATTAGGGCCTACCGGAAAGCTGCCTCACCTGAATACGTGAACATGCAGTCCATGGGCCGGCCTGCGCCCATGGGCCCGGCAACATCACTCAGGGTTGCGGAATCAATTGCGGCGACACCTGTTGCGCATGAGCCGCAAACAGGTGTTCGGCATCCAGTGGTAGCAGATAGCCTTCCTGCACCAACTTGTCGCCAGCGACCTTGATCTGCGCGGCATAGTCTGCCCGGCCATGGTAGCGCTGGTCGAGTGCAGGCCGGGGATCACTGCTGCTCCTGCTCGCACCACTCACGGCGAAAGGAATTGCGCTGCCCAGCGAAGAACAGGTTTCCCCTTGCGCGTGGCCGCCGGCACGCAGGTTCCATCCCGTGTAAGTAGCCAGTGGTACTGCCACTTCCGGTTGGGCGATGCCGCCCAGCTCATTGCCATCGGCATCAACCTTGGGCACCAGAATGCGGTAGGGCCGCGTGACATCCACGACCGGGATGGCGTTGCGATAATCGGTGACGGCCAGCGGATTGTGGATGCCGCTGTAGGCCAACTGCAGTGGGGTTGGCGTGACTGTCCCTGAGGAGTCGGCCAGTGGTACCAGTACGTTGTCCAGTGCAGGGAAACCGATCGAGGCCTGGTCCGGCGTGACCGCCGTGCCGCTGGCCACCGTGGGGTAGCGCGAGGGTGGCGGCAACTGGTCTTTCGCCAGCCAGCTTTCCATCGCCGGAATCATGGCGCGCAGCACGGGAGCCTGCGTTACGGGGCTGGCCGGGAACTGGCACATGCTGTCCTTGCCGTTCCGCTTCACCACGCCATTCCTGATGCCGGCTCCGCCGGCGTGCTGGGTGCCTGAGATCAGGTAGTAGCGCACGTTGCCCGGCAAGACCAGATCCTTGCCCGCGCCGTCGGTCACCACCAGCGCACCGCGTCCTCCCCACCATTCAAAGCTGCCATCGATCTGCATGATCTTCGGGCAAGTCGCGCTGGCAGTGCATCGCTTGAGCAAGCCATCGGTGACGCCACTGACGGGATCTTTCATCACGTTGTAGGCGAAGGGAAACTGGTCGCCCGGCATCCAGTGTTCTTCATGGCCCTTGGACCAGCGGCCTGGCTGGGAAAAGCGTTCATTGATCCAGGTGCGGCGTCCGCCCGGGATGATGGCCATCATGCCGTCGAAGACCTTGTTGCCCTGCGCATTCTTGTTGAATCCCATGTAGAGGAAGTCGCGCATGAAGCGGCCCGACTGTGAAATACCTTCACCGATAGTCAAGTCAACATTGCGCTTGGCTCGCGCCGTGCAGGACTGTTGGTCGACGCAGGCGGCGTTCTTCATATCGTTGAGGGGATTGGCCGTGCCGCTGGCATCGGCAGGCGCATCGCGCAGGAAGCTCACCAGGTCGCGGACCGCGGCAAAGCCGATCGCCATCACCTTGGGATGGGTGGCGGGATAGACGAAGCTATAGATGCTGCCCTGGTCGGCGGGCACGTTCCCGCCTGCGGGGCCGGGGACTGCAGCGGGCGGAGTGAAGACCACGTTCACGCTGCCGTCCGCCTTGGGTTCGTAATGCCAGTCGGTCACCGGCGCAGAAGGAGCCTGGTAGTCCTGCTGGCCCTGCGCATTGCGCCAGGTCTGGCGCACGGTGAAACTCACTTGCGATTTGTCGCGCAGGGAGGCAGGTGCGTACGAGAGTTTGAATTCGTTGTGTCCCTGATGGAAGTCGGGGATGTATTCTTCGCGGCTCAGACCGGTGATGGCGGAACCATCCTTGTTCGTGACCACCGGGAATTGTGTGCCCAGTGCGCCGTCGATGGCCGCGCCCGATTGCTTCAGGTCACCCTGCCATCCACTCCAGACGATGGTGTAGCCGGCGCGCAGCAGGGAAGGGTAGGTGTCGCCGGGAGCCGGGCCGTTGCGCAGGGATTTGCCGCCGATGAAGAATTCCTCGGCCAGCTTGCGGCCACGATTGGCCACGTCATAGAAGAGCGCGCGACGTGCCTGGGTCGCCGACTTCGGACGCAGGATCACGAAGTCGGTCGTGTAGGAAACGTAGCCATGGGCGTCTCTGGGGGCCTTGTCGAGATCGGTGATGCTGGCATTGTCCGGGTGAAGCGGATTGAGCTTGCCGTGCACGACGCCCGAGATCAACTGGTAGGGGCCGGCCGCACCGGCTGGCGTTGCGCCACCGAAGGCATCGGCGGTCTGGGTGATTTCAAGCTGGTCGATGTAGCCGGACGGCCTGGCTGGTGAGTTGGCGGCGAGCGCCTGTCCCGTGGCTGCCGTGCCAGCGACGAGGGCCAGCAAGGTGAGGGTGGTTTTCATGGTCTCCGTGATTTTTTGGGAACGAGGAAGACCAAGCCTACCGCAAACTGGGATGACGGGTTTTTATCGCTAGCGTCACCTTCGGTGATTTCATCTTTATGGAATAGAGACTTAAGGGAAAGATGATTGATCAGTTCTGTGAGTGACGTCGTCGATAGGTTTTCTGCTGGTGACGCGAGAGAAGTTGAGTGCGTATCGAGCTGAGCAATAGTGTTGTGCAAACAGGTGGGCGCGCCGTGCAATGGCAGGTCCTTGATACCCGGAAGCGAAAGCATTTGAAGACGCCTGTTACACTATTGCAATGAACTTCGGCACAGTCTTTGTGTGCAATCCAAGGAGCTTGGTGAGCGTCAGTATCGGGACAGCTTGTTGGTCACTTCTGGATTCGAAAAAGCGGCATGACGCGTGTTTTCCGTGCTGGAATTAAAAGCTCCCTCGGGAGCAGATCTTGAGAAGACGTTCCTCAGGCGCAGAAAATGTAGCTGAAACGGAATATTGCCCGGCTAGCATCGTGCAGATACAGCCACCCGGATTTCCAGGAATGCGAACACATGAACACGTTTGATCAACGACTTATCACTCTGATTCGTCAGCTCATTTCATGGCTAGTCGCGGGTGATTACGAAGCGGCCCAGCGCCGTTCACGTGGTATTCGCCTTTCCGCCGACCTGATGCGTGATGCTGTCTTGAGATACGGCCGGACGTTGGTTATTCCGCCCGACACTGCATTCGCCGGTATCGATGCGATTGAAGTCAGGAATGCCGCTAGCCCAACCTGGTCTGTTCGCTTTGATCTTTGGACGGCTGAGGAGGGCCGGTCAGACCTCTCGTTGGAATGCACATTAATCGACCGCGGTGCAGGGCGTATTGATTTGGAGATTGATAATTTGCACTCGCTTTGAGCTTGATCCTGCCGCGAGACACAAGATGAGATGGAGTTAGCCGTCGAGTAACTGGATGTCGCTCCCTACAATGCCTTGACTAATAGCTGTCGAGATTCTACTGCAGCGCAGTTCAACTATATAAAAGCAGAGATTCTTCGGGCTCGCTCCGAGGGACGCGATTCCAAATTTTAGGCGGTCGATATGCAACATTCTCTTTGCCGATTGGTTTTCCTGATGGTCTTATTTTTCATATTGCCGGGATGCGATGGAGAGAGTCCCTTGAAAGAACTGCCATCACAGGTGATCCTGGAATCATATGCGCCCAACGGAGAATTGATTTCGAAGCGCATACTCCCGATGGATGATGCTGTTTATCTGAACTTAATTTCTTTTTTTGAGATGCAGCGTGTCGGCTGGAAGGTCAATGTCACTTCATATAAGACAGCACCCTTCATTCTGAGAGCCAACAACACTATTATTCGTTGCTATCAAGACTTGATGGTTATTGATACTGTTGACTCTGGTAGCTCGAAGTCTGTTAAAAAGGTTGTGCCAGGCTTGTTACTAAAACTTAGCTTGCGTGTGGAATAGTCCGGGCTAAACAAGATAACTCGTTAGAAAGTATCTATGCATATCTCCCGCAAAGCGCGCAGGCGCTTTGCTCGTGCGCCCCAAACGCAAAAGGCCGGTTGATTTCCATCAACCGGCCTTTTATGTTTTGCTGCCCACGGAGGACCTCGGTCACATCCCGCGACCCCGTCCGGCCTTGCAAGGCCGGACTTTCTCGTCCCTCCCGCAAAGCGCGCAGGCGCTTTGCTCGTGCGCCCCAAACGCAAAAGGCCGGTTGATTTTCATCAACCGACCTTTTTTGTTTTGCTGCGCACGGAGGACCTCGGTCACGTCCCGCGACCCCGTCCGGCCTTGCAAGGCCGGACTTTCTCGTCCCTCCCGCAAAGCGCGAAGGCGCTTTGCTCGTACGCCCCAAAACGCAAAAGGCCGGTTGATTTTCATCAACCGGCCTTTTATGTTTTGCTGCCCACGGAGGACCTCGGTCACGTCCCGCGACCCCGTCCGGCCGTGCAAGGCCGGACTTTCTCGTCCCTCCCGCAAAGCGCGCAGGCGCTTTGCTCGTGTGCCCCAAAACGCAAAAGGCCGGTTGATTTTCATCAACCGGCCTTTTTTGTTTTGGTGCCCACGGAGGGACTCGAACCCCCACACCTCGCGGCACATGGACCTGAACCATGCGCGTCTACCAATTCCGCCACGTGGGCCTTCTGCAAATGCGTTCAAACTGCATTGCTTGAAAGAGGCTGCATTCTAAGCGACAACTTTTAAGTTGTCACCTATTTTTTAAAGTTTTTTATTCCAAAAAAACTAATAAAAAAATCGACGCTCAAGAGAGAAGAAGTCCCCTGAAACCTAACAAATTGAAGAAGTGACTTTCGAAGAAAACCACCAAAAAATTACACTATTTTCTGACCGAAGAAACGCAAAAGGCCGGTTGATTTTCATCAACCGACCTTTTATGTCTGGTGCCCACGGAGGGACTCGAACCCCCACACCTCGCGGCACATGGACCTGAACCATGCGCGTCTACCAATTCCGCCACGTGGGCCTTCTGGCATCAGCGGTGACTTGCTGTGCTTGAAAGAGGCTGCATATTAAGGCCTATCAGGCTGATGGTCAACACCTAATTGAGAAATTTTTTATTATTTTTTCTCCAGCCCCGCCACATGCAACAGATCAAGCGCATCAGCCCCCCAGATAAGCCTCCACCACCTTCGGATTGCCCAGCAGATTCGCACCACTATCCTCCAGCACGATCTTGCCCGTCTCCAGCACATAGCCGCGTTGCGCAATGCGCAGCGCCTGGCGCACGTTCTGTTCCACCAGCAGCACCGTCATGCCGGTCTTGTTGATCTCCTGCACGATGCGGAAGATTTCCTGGATGATCAACGGGGCCAGCCCCATCGACGGTTCATCCAGCAACAGGACCTTGGGCTTGGCCATCAGGGCACGGCCAATGGCCAGCATCTGCTGCTCACCACCCGAGAGATTGCCCGCCAGTCCGGCCGCACGGTTCTTCAATACCGGGAAGAGGGAATACACCCACTCCAGATCACGCGCCACGCCGTCCTTGTCCTTGCGCGTATAAGCGCCCAGGGCCAGGTTCTCTTCGACGGTCAGCGTGGTCAGCGTCGCACGGCCTTCGGCCACCTGCACCACGCCGGATTCGACGATGCGGTGCGGCGACATCTGCAGCAGGTCCTGCCCGTTGAGCAGCACACGGCCACGCTGCGCCTTCACCAGGCCGGAGATGGCCAGCAGCGACGTGCTCTTGCCGGCGCCATTGGCACCGACCAGGGCCGTGATCTCGCCTTCGTTCAGGGACAGGCTGATGCCCTTGACCGCTTCAATGTGGCCATAGGCCACCGCCAGGTCCTCGACCTGCAGAATGGGTTGCTTGTTGCCGCTGGCGCTCATGCTTCTTCCTTGCCGAGATAGGCCTCGATCACTTCCTGGTTGTTCTTGATCTGGTCCGGGGTGCCCTCGGCGATGATCTTGCCGAAGTTCAGCACCGCGATGCGCTCGCACAGGCCCATGACGAAACGCATGTCATGCTCGATCATGAAGATGGTGAAACCGCGCGCCTTGATGTTGACGATCTCGCTCATCAGCTCGGTCTTCTCGGCCGGGTTCATGCCAGCGACCGGCTCGTCCAGCAACAGCAGCTTGGGCTTGGTCGCCAGCGCACGCGCGAACTCCAGCTTGCGCTGCTCGCCATAGGACAGACTGTCGGCCAGCATGTGCGCCTTGTGATCCAGGCGCACCCAGGACAGCAGTTCCAGCGCACGTTCGCGCGCTTCCTGCTCGGCCTTGCGGAAACCGCCGAGGTTGAAGAGCATGCTGGCCACACCATAGTTCAGGTGCTCGTGCATGCCGACCACCACGTTCTCCAGCAGTGTCATTTCCTTGAACACGCGGATGTTCTGGAAGGTACGGGCAATGCCGCGCTCGGTGATCTTGTGCGGGGCGACGGCACCGATGTCGTCGTCATTGAAGCGGATGCTGCCGGAGGAGGCGCGCAGCAGGCCCGTGATGAGGTTGAAGACCGTGGTCTTGCCGGCGCCGTTGGGGCCGATCAGGCCGAAGATCTCGCCTTCCTTGACGTTGAAGTTCACACCCTGCAGCACTTGCAGGCCGCCGAAGTTCTTGCTGATGTCGTTCAGTTGTAAAAGCATTACTTCACCTTCTTCTCAGCGTTGCGGCCCAGGAAGGCGCGGATACGGCGCGGGTCCCAGATGCCCTTGGGCAGGTACAGCACCACCAGGATCAGGATCAGACCATTGATGGCCAGGCGGAAGTCCTTGAAATGACGCAGCACTTCCGGCAGCAGCGAAAGAATCGTCGAGCCGATCATCGGACCGATCAGGTTGCTGGTGCCACCGAAGACGGCCATGGTCAGGATGTCGACCGCGTTCTCGAAACCATAGTTGTTGGGGCCGATGGTGAAGGTGAAGTGCGCGTTGAGGCCACCGGCCACACCCGCAATGGCTGCGCCGATGACGAAGGCCAGCAGCTTGTAGCCGGCCACGTTCACGCCCATCAGGCGCGCCGCGACTTCATCTTCCTTGATGGCCTCGAAGGCGCGCCCGGTCTTGGAGCGGCGCAGGCGGGCCAGCGCATAGATCGTCACACCCAGCAGCAGCACGATGTGCCACCACTCGGTGATCGGCGGCACGCCGTTCAGGCCCATCGGGCCACCGGTGATCTCCAGGTTGAGGACGATCACGCGGACCACTTCGCCAAAGCCCAGCGTGGCCATGGCCAGGTAGACACCGGAGAGGCGCAGCGTCGGGATGCCGATCACCAGCGCCACCAGCGAGGGCAGCACGCCGCCGGCGGCCAGCGCGATGGGGAAGGGCATGTCGAACTGCATCGTCAACAGCGAGGCGGTGTAAGCACCGATGCCCATGAAGGCCGCATTGGCCAGCGACAGCAGGCCGCAGGACAGGGTGACGTAGATCGAGAGTGCCAGCATGGCGTTGACGCCGATGCTGAAAATGACCGTGTTGTAGGTGGCCCAGAAGCCATCCCACCATTCCATGAAGCCCATCTTATGCCTTCCTTTCCAGCACTTTGCCAAACATGCCGGAGGGTTTTACCAGCAGGATCAGGAACAGGAGGCCGAACGCCACCGCATCGCGGAAGTCGCTGGAGATATAGGCCACCGTCAGCACCTCGGCAAAGCCGAGGAAGAGGCCGCCGATCATGGCGCCACGGATATCGCCCATGCCGCCCAGGATGATGACGGCGATGCCCTTGTGCAGCATCGGCTGCCCCATGAAGGGCGAGATCGCATTGAAGGACACGCCCACCAGCACGCCGGCCGCACCACCCAGGGCCGCAGCGGCAAAGGAGGTCAGCAGGAACAGGCCTTCGACGTTGATGCCCAGCAGGTAAGCCGCCTTGGGCGACTCGGCGATGGCGCGCAGCGCGCGGCCGAGCTGGGTCTTGCGCATCACGCCCAGCAGCACCACCATCAGCACGAAGGCGATCACGATGATCGCCACCTGCACGGCGGTGATGTGCAGGTTGCCCAGGCTGACGCTGTCTTCAGGGATGGTGCCCTGGGGGAAGCGCTTGTTCTCGGCACCGAAGAGGCCCTGCGAGATGTTGGTGATCATGATGGCCACGCCAATGGTGGCGATCATCGGGATCAGGTGGGGTGCATTTCGTTTGCGCAGTGGCTTCAGGACCAGCACGTCGATGATGAGGCCGAGGGTGCCGGTGGCCACCATGGCCAGCAGCAGCGCCACCCACAGGGGCAGGGCCATCTGCTCCACCAGCAGCAGGGCGGCATAGCTGCCCAGCATGAAGATGGCGCCGTGCGAAAGATTGATCACGCCCAGTACGCCGAAGACCAGCGTGAATCCGAGCGCGAAGAGCGCGTACACGCTGCCCAGCGAAAGGGCATTGATGAGCTGTTGTTCTAACATTGGAACCTGCGATAGGTGATGGGAGACCATGCGCCGCGCCAGCAAATTTGCACGACCGTGCATGCTGCGCGGGGCCCTCCCTCGTTGCGTCGTAGTGCCGGGTTCAACTCGCCCGCGTCATGCGGCAGTTGGTGGTTCCCCGTTCCGGCCTGGCGATTTGCTTCATATCCCCTCCCAGGCGGGCAGCCGGCGGCTGTTGCCGGCTGCGCCCGGGTGAGCGTCGCTTGCGGGTGGCTTGCCGGTTGCCCGGCAGGCCACCCAGCCTGCGTCACACGGCGTGCTTACTTCAGCAGGACGAACTTGCCGCCCTTGGCGATGTTGACGATGGCTTCCTGGTCTGCATCGAAGCCGACCTGCTTGCCTGCCACCGCCGGAGCTGCACGGAAGGCGAACTTGCCGGTAGCGCCGTCGATCTTGACTGCCGGCAGTGCAGCGCGCAGAGCGTCACGGTCCTTGGCCAGGTTGCCGGAGAGCTTCACGCTCTTGATCGCATCGGCCATGATGTACATGGCGTCATAGGCTTGCGCGGCGAACTGGTCGGGATCGGAACCGAACTTGGCCTTGTAGGCGGCAATGAACGCCTTGTTGGCCGGGGTCTGGTTCTCGGCCGACCACGGGCTGCCCATCAGGGTGTTGTCGCCGGCATCCTTGGCGATCTCGAACAGCTTCGGCGAGTTCAGGCCGTTGCCGCCGATGAAGGGCTGCTTCATGCCCAGCGCGCGGGTTTGCAGGATGATGTTGGCGGCTTCTTCAGCCAGGCAGGAGCAGACGATGGCGTCCGGGTTGCCGGCCTTTATCTTGGTCAGCTGGGCCTTGAAGTCGACGTCGCCCTTGGCATAGGCCTCGGTGGTGGTGACGGGGATCTTCTGCTGTTCCAGGGTGGCCTTGAAGACGTCATAGCCGGACTTGGTGAAGGCGTCGTCGTTGCCGTAGATCACGGCGACCTTCTTGATGCCGAAGTGCTTCACGGCCGCCTTGACGGTGACGGGCAGCACGTCGGCTTCCATCACGGAATTGCGGAAGGTGAAGGGACCCATGGCAGTGATGCCGTCAGCGGTATTGCTGGTGCCGAACACCACGACCTTGGCGGCGTTGGCGATCGGGTCGGCCGCGAAGGCCGAGTTCGACAGGGTGGGGCCGAAGACGGCCAGTACCTTGTCCTGGAAGATCAGTTTCTTGAAGACGTTGATGGCTTCTTCCTTCTTGCCTTGTTCGTCTTCGATCACCAGGGCCAGCTTGTCGCCGTTGACGCCGCCCTTGGCATTGATTTCTTCGGAAGCCAGCGTGAAGCCGTTCTTGATGGCCACGCCATATTTGGCGGCCGGGCCGGTCAGGGCTTCGGCCACGCCCAGCTTGATGTCGGCGGCCAGGGCGGCCGAGGACAGGGTGGCACCGATCAGCAGGGCCGGAATGGTCTTGAGCATGGTATTGAATTGCATCGAGTTCTCTCCTCAGTTAGATATTGTAGAAATCGTCCGCATCACGGAGCGCCGTGCGCAACAGCGCGACGCGACGTCATGTGGCGATTCCTTCATCGAGGATGATGCAAAAGGCGCCCGGGATGGCCGGGACTTGTGCTCCATCCTCTGAAGACCGTTGTGTGGTCTCTTTCGATACAGCCGCCACAGCATACCCGAAAAGGCAGGCTGCGCCAGCGATTACAACCCGCTGCAACGCGCCCGGGTAGGGCGCGCCACAGCGGCATGCGAATGTCGTCCGGCCGGCGGACGAGGGTGGTGCGAGATGGTACTTAGTTCAGTTCCTTGCGCAGTTGCGCAATGGCTGCACGCACCTGGTTGGGTGCGGTGCCGCCGATGTGGTCACGTGCGGCCACCGAGCCTTCGAGCGTCAACACGGCAAACACGTCGTCACCGATCAGCTCGGAGAAGGCGCGCAGGTCGGCCAGCGACAGGTCGGCCAGGTCGCAGCCCTTGTCCACGCAGGTCCGCACCGCGTGCGCCACGGCTTCGTGGGCGTCGCGGAAGGGCAGGCCCTTCTTGACCAGGTAGTCGGCCAGGTCGGTCGCCGTGGCGTAGCCCTGCAGGGCGGCCGCGCGCATGGCTTCCGGCTTGACGCTGATGCCGCGCGCCATGTCGGCGAAGATGCGCAGGGTATCGGTGAGCGTGTCGACGGTGTCGAACAGCGGTTCCTTGTCTTCCTGGTTGTCCTTGTTGTAGGCCAGGGGCTGGCCCTTCATCAGGGTCAGCAGGGCGATCAGGTGGCCGTTGACGCGGCCGGTCTTGCCGCGCGCCAGTTCGGGCACGTCCGGGTTCTTCTTCTGCGGCATGATGGACGAGCCGGTGCAGAAGCGATCCGCGATGTCGATGAAGCCCACGCGCGGGCTCATCCAGATCACCAACTCTTCGGACATGCGCGAGATGTGCGTCATCACCAGGGCAGCGGCGGCGCAGAATTCGATGGCGAAGTCACGGTCCGAGACGGCGTCCAGCGAATTGCGGCACACGTCGTCGAAGCCCAGGGTCTTGGCCACGCGCAGGCGGTCGATCGGGAAGGTGGTGCCGGCCAGGGCGGCTGCGCCCAGCGGCAGGCGGTTGATGCGCTTGCGGGCGTCGATCATGCGTTCGGCATCGCGGCCGAACATCTCGACATACGCCAGCACGTGGTGGCCGAAGGTGATCGGCTGCGCCACCTGCATGTGGGTGAAGCCCGGCAGGATGGTGTCGGCGTGCTGTTCGGCCAGGTCCAGCAGGGCCTGGCGCAGATCGCGCAGCAGGCCGATGATGTCGTCGACCGCACCGCGCATGTAGAGGCGGATGTCGGTGGCCACCTGGTCGTTGCGCGAACGGCCGGTGTGCAGGCGCTTGCCGGCGTCGCCGACCAGTTCGGTCAGGCGCTTTTCGATGTTCAGGTGGACGTCTTCCAGGTCCAGCAGCCATTCGAACTGGCCGGACTCGATTTCACCCTTGATCTGGGCCATGCCGCGCTGGATCTCGGCGTAGTCAGCTGCGCTGATGATGCCCTGGTGGGCCAGCATCTCGGCATGCGCCAGCGAGCCCTGGATGTCGACCTGGGCCATGCGGTTGTCGAAGAACACCGATGCGGTATAGCGCTTGACGAGATCGGAGACGGGTTCAGAAAAGCGAGCCGACCAGGCTTCGCCCTTTTTAGCAAATTGGTCTGTCATATAGGGAATTCCGGAGAATGGGCGATTATAGCAAGCACAACTGCGCCAGGCCACGGCCATGCAGGCGGAAATGCTGCGGCACGCGGATTTTTCGCATTTCATCACCAGCCTGTCGCACGCTTTTTTCATCCGTTCCCAGCGGGTGGTTTGGAAAAGCTTTTCTTGACATCAAAGCAGGCGAAGTTTCCGGGTGGCATCATTTTTGCTTGTTGTTTTTGCGCAAGCTCTGCTGAGACGCTAAAAAGCCGTGGGCTACTGACATTTGCTGACGCTATACTCAGGGTGCGATGACTGATCCGGGGGAAATTCTGCAGGTTTCCGGAGAAGATCAGGGCTGCCAGCCACGGCGCAGCCAGGATGATGCCGACACCGGTCGGTGTCGTGGGGGCAT
This sequence comes from Herbaspirillum huttiense, assembly GCF_004367745.1. Lineage (GTDB taxonomy): Bacteria > Pseudomonadota > Gammaproteobacteria > Burkholderiales > Burkholderiaceae_D > Herbaspirillum > Herbaspirillum huttiense. Next base: position 3,338,740 of record NZ_CP037993.1, on the reverse strand, counting down.
CGTCCGGCTGCACCATGCCACGGGGTGGTCCTGTCAAGCGCTCAAGCGAGATGTATGGGGGTCGTCTTACAGGAGAGAAGCATGAATTTGGAAGCACTGTTTCAGCAGCAAACTGCCTTGCCGAGTATTCCCAAGGTGGTGCAGGAAGTCATCGAAAGTTTCAACAACGAATCGGTCTCGATTGAAGAGATCGCCAAGAAACTGGCCGCAGATCAGGTCCTGAGCGCGAAGATCCTGCGCCTGGCCAATTCATCCTATTACCACGTCTCGCGCACCATCGGCACCGTCGATGATGCGGTGCTGATGCTGGGGTTCATGACGGTTCGTACGCTGGTGGTAAGCACCGGCATGGCTGGCAGTTTCAAGAAGCTGCCCGGCGTGGACCTGAAGCTGTTCTGGCGCTACAGCCTCGATACGGCCATCGTCGCCAAGTGGCTGGCCAAGCAGAAGCAGGTCAAGCTCAATTCCGATTTCGCTTTCACGGTCGGCCTGATGCATGCCATCGGCCAGCTGGTGATGCACGCCGGCATGCCCGAGCAGGCGTTGGAGGTGGACAAGGTCGCCGGTCCCCTGGATGCGCGCCGCCTGGATGTGGAGCGCCAGTCCTTCGGCTACGACTTTGCCGATGTGGGTGCCGAGCTGGCACGCCGCTGGCGTTTCCCGGACGAGTTCGCCAAGGTCATCAAGGCCTTCCCGCAGCCGCTCAAGGGCGAGTTCGATCCCTTCGCCGCGGTCGTCCACCTGGCTGCCTGGCGCGCCCGAGCCGAAGAAAACAAGTACTCGGCCGACGAACTGGAATCGACCTTCCCGACGGAAGTGGCCGCCAAGCTGGGGCTGAGCCTGGCCACCTTCACCGAGGACATGCCGCCGCTGGCCGAACTGGGCGAGGGCATGCAGGACCTGATCTCCTGAGCGGCCTGATCCGCCCCAACAGGGCAGGCCGGCGAGCGCCGAAGTACGGTGGTTTCCGGCCGATGTGAAGGAAAAGGATGTAAAAAACGACAATGCCGGCTCCCGCAAGGGGTCGGCATTGTCGTTGGTGAAGGGTACTGTCAAAACCCGGGAGGCGCGTGGCCGGCCCGGATCCTCAGTGTTTCCTCAGTAATTCAGCTTGGCGTCCAGGAAGTTGAGCATGGAGCGATACGCCTGGCTGCGCGCATCCGGGTTGCCGCCGCTGGTGACGCCTTCGCCGCGCTTGCCCACGCCGGCCACATCCATGCGCACGTGCACCGGCAGGCCGGGCGCGTCGAAGTCGTGATAGGTATCGGGATAGAGGCGCAGAGCGATCTCGGTGTCGCTGCCCTTCATCTTCTCTTCGATGGCTTCGCAGGCCTGGGGCGGCGTCCAGTCATCGTTCTCGCCCATCAGGATCAGGAGCGGTGCGGCCGGTTTGAAGGGCTCGCTGGTCTTGGCGTACGGGCGGCAATCCGGATAGAAGGCCACGGCGGCGCGCGGCTGGATCTTGCGCACGGCGACGTCGGTTTCGGCCAGGTTGATCGAGGCCAGCAGGGTCGACGCGCCATGCGACCAACCCAGCAGGGCGATGCGCTTCACATCCACATCCGGCTGCGAAGTCACCCAGTGCAGGGCGGCCTGCACGTCATAGCGGCGGTTCATGGCGCTGACTTCGCGCTGGGCCACGGTGTCCTGGCAGGTAGAGCGGCGGCCGCGCGGGGTGAAGCTGTCCGGGAACAGCACGTTGTAGCCGGCGTCGCTGAGCACGCGTGCCATCGCCAGGTGGCGCGGCGTGAATTCCCCCTTGCCATCCTTGACCATGCTGTACAAGCCGCCGCAGCCATGCAGGGCGATCACGGTCGGTGCCGGGCCCTTGGTGGTAAGCGACTTGCGTGCCTTGATCCAGACGCCATAGAGCGCGGTGGCCTTGCCGCCCTTGCTGTCCACGCTGGTGAGCGAGACGCGGCGTGCTTCCAGTGGTGGCGGCGGTGCCGAATTGGGCGCGGCCTGCACCCAGGAGCCGATCACGGCCAGCGATGCTGCAATGCAGAACGCAGCCAGCGGTTTTCCCCAATGTCGCATGATGTCTGATTCCCCGTAGTGATGCCAAATCGTTGCCTGACGGCCTTTCCCGCCAACGGGGAAAATGGTCGCTGAAGCAATAAGCTTCACGGATTGCAACGACTGTATGTATTTGAATTCTTCAGCTTGTATTTTACAAAAGCGAAGCGTCGTGCGGCAGGGAAGATGCGTTTTTGCGGTGCAAAAATCTGATCCATCACAAGGGCGCGCCTGCACCTGTGCGTCGCCTGCAACAGCTTGTCGCTTCGTCAAATGTCATAAGAGCCATCTGTTATCGGCATGCAAACGCTGAACTTGAGACGGGGCGTCTCAGACATCTTGCCAGGCCGACATCGCAGGTGCAGCGCCCAATAAAAAGGGCCGCCCGCATCGGCGGGCAGCCCTTGTAGTGGCAAGACGAACGCGTTGCTCAGCCGGTATTGCGCAAGCCGGCGGCCACCCCGTTGATGGTGAGGTGGATACCGCGCTGCACGCGTTCTTCCGGCGCACGCTTCGCTGCAGCCGTAGCGCGGTGGCGCTTGATCAGCTCGACCTGCAGGTGGTTCAGCGGATCGAGATAGGCGAAGCGGTTCTTGATCGAGCGCGCCAGCAGAGGATTGCCGGACAGCCGTTCCTTGGTGCCGGTGATGGCCGAGAGCACGCTGCTGGTACGTTCATGCTCGCCGGTGATGCGGCCGAAGATGGTGGTACGCAGCTTGCGGTCCGCCACCAGCCCGGCATAGCGCGAGGCCACGGCGAGGTCGGTCTTGGAGAGCACCATGTCCATGTTCGACAGCAGGGCGGCGAAGAACGGCCATTCCTTGCACATGGCGCGCAGGGTGGCCAGACGCTTTGCGCTCTCCTTGGCATTGCCGGCTTCTTCCAGCCAGCCCGAGACCGCGCTGCCGAAGCCATACCAGCCCGGGAAAAGCAGGCGGCATTGGCCCCACGAGAAGCCCCAGGGAATGGCGCGCAAATCCTCGATTCGCTGGGTCGCCTTGCGCGAGGCCGGGCGCGAACCGATGTTCAGTTGCGCGATCTCGGCGATGGGCGTGGCCGCGAAGAAGTAATCGGTGAAGCCCGGGGTCTCGTACACCAGGTTGCGATAAGCGCGATAGGCACGCTCCGACAGTTCTTCCATGACGCGCTCGAATTCGGCCAGCTTCCTGGCTTCCTTGCCATCGGTGGCTGCGGGCATCAGGCTCGCTTCCAGGGTGGCGGCGACCAGCAGCTCCAGGTTGCGGCGGCCGATTTCCGGATTGGAGAACTTGGAGGCGATGATTTCACCTTGCTCGGTCAGGCGGATCTGGCCGTTGACCGTGCCCGGCGGCTGCGCCAGGATGGCCTGGTAGCTCGGACCGCCGCCACGGCCGACGGTGCCGCCACGGCCGTGGAACAGGCGCAGCTTCACGCCGGCTTCATTGAACAGTTCCACCAGCTGGTTCTCGGCCTTGTAGAGTTCCCAGTTGGAGGTGAGGAAGCCGCCATCCTTGTTGGAATCCGAATAGCCCAGCATCACTTCCTGCAGCTTGCCGTGCTTGGCGATCAAGCCCTTGACCTGCGGCAGGGTCAGCCAGCCGCGCATGATCTCGGCCGCACAGCGCAAGTCGGGAATGGTCTCGAACAGCGGAATGACCATCAGCTCCAGCTCGTGCAGCTGGTTGCCTTCGATGTGCAGCAGCCCCGTTTCCTTCTGCAGCAGCAAGACTTCCAGCAGGTCGGACAAGGTCTCGGTGTGCGAGATGATGTAGTTGCGGATCGCGCGTTCGCCATAGCGGCGGCGAATTTCACGCGCGGCGCGCAGGATGGTCAGCTCGGAATTGGTTTCGTCGGCGTACTGCAGGTAGGGCGAATACAGCAGGCGCGGCCTGGACAGTTCACCCAGCAGCAGGGCGATCTTGCGTTCTTCGGTCAGGCCCGCATAGTCGGCCTCGACCTGGGACTTGGCAAACAGCTCGGCCAGCACGCGCTCGTGCACGTCGGAGCTCTGGCGCATGTCCAGCGTGGCCAGGTGGAAGCCGAAGATTTCCACGGCACGCTTCAATCCTGCCAGGCGCGGCTTGACCAGCGCGACACCGTGATGGGCCTGCAGCGAGGCCACCAGCACCTCCAGTTCGGCCACGCATTCGGCCGGGCTGGCGTAGGGCGCAGCGGCCCCGATTTCCTGGCGCAGGATGTTGACCACGCCCAGCGAACGGGCCGTGGCGGCCAGGCGCGCGTAGATGCCGATGAGGGCACGGCGGTAGGGTTCGTCGGCGCGGTGCTCGGAGTGGTCCGGCGAGGCATCGGCCAGGGCCAGCAGTTCCGGGCTGGCCGCGACCATCAGGGTGGAGATGGACATCTCGGCCCCCAGCGTGTGCACTTCGTCGAGGTAGTAATCGAAGATGGTGGTGGACTGGCGCTTCAGCGCATGCTGCATGGTGGCGGCATTGACGTTGGGGTTGCCGTCGCGGTCGCCGCCGATCCAGCTGCCCATCTGCAGGTAGGGCGGCAGCTCCACGGCGCGGGTCTTGGCGCGCGAGGGGAACTGGCTGTCGATCTCGGCTTCGATGTCGTCATACAGCGCCGGCAGTTCGCGCAGGAAGGTGATGCGGTAGTAGGAGAGGGCGTTCTCGATCTCGTCCGCCACCGTCAGCTTGGTATAGCGCAGCATGCGCGTCTGCCACAGCGTGGCGATGCGTGCGCGCAGCAGTTCGGTGTTGTGGCGCAGCTCGCGCGGGGTCAGCGGCAGGTCGCGTTCGGCCACCAGGCGGGCAATCTCGCGCTCGGCATCCAGGATGGACTTGCGCTGCACTTCGGTCGGGTGGGCGGTCAGCACCGGCGACACCAGGGCTTCCTTCAGGAAGCTGCGCACTTGTGCGCCCGAGACACCGGCATCATCCAGGCGCGACAGTGCATAGGCCACGCTGCCGGGTTGGGCTTCGGAACCGGCCAGCAGGTGCGCGCGACGGCGGCGGTTGTGGTGCTGGTCTTCGGCGATGTTGGCCAGGTGCGAGAAATAGGAAAACGCGCGCACCACCGAATTGGTCTGGTCGCGGGTCAGTTTCTTGAGCAGCTTGTCGAGCTCGGCACCGGCCTTGGCATCGGATTCGCGGCGAAAACGCACGGCGGTCTGGCGGATGGTTTCCACCACCTCGAAGACTTCATCGCCTTCCTGTTCCCGCACGACTTCGCCCAGCAGGCGTCCGAGCAGGCGGATGTCTTCCTTCAGGGGCGCATCCTTGTCGGTGCTGCGGGCGGGTTTGGTGACGGTCTTGCTGGCCGGGCTGCGCTTGGCGGCAGTGGTGGCGCGGGGCGTGGAGGGAGTGGAACGGGCACTGCGTGGTGTTGGATTTTTAGTCGCCATGATCAACGGTTGCTGCGGTTTTCGGAGGAGAAAGTCGTGCTTGTGGATCGGATTGCCGTGGGTGTGCGTGCTAGAATTTGCCTCGTTTTTGGTGTGCGTCTCGCTTCTGGTCGCTGTGATCGATGTGCGTTGCTGCTTGCCCTCGATCGCTTTTTTAATCGTATTGTTCAGTCTGGATGCGCCGGTCTCCTGCTTTCCTTGTCTCCTCGGCCGCGGGTGCCACGACTGAATCGGAAAGCCCGTCTTGAAAGAATTTCCTCCTTCCAACATCGTCATCGTCTCGCGTGAAAGCCGCCTCGCCATGTGGCAGGCCGAGTACGTGCGGGACCGTCTGGCCGCATTATATCCGCAGTGCAGCATCAATATCCTCGGAACCACCACCCGTGGCGACCAGATTCTTGATCGCGCGCTTTCCAAGGTCGGCGGCAAGGGCCTGTTCGTCAAGGAGCTGGAAGTGGCCATGGCCGAAGGCCGCGCCGACCTCGCCGTGCACTGCCTGAAGGACATGCCGATGGACCTGCCCGAAGGCTTCGAGCTGGCCGCCATCCTGGAGCGCGAAGACGCGCGCGACGCTTTCGTCTCCAATGACCATGCCTCGCTGGACGCGCTGCCCGATGGCGCCATTGTCGGCACCAGCAGCCTGCGCCGCCAGGCCATGATCGCTGCGCGCTATCCGCAACTGGTGGTCAAGCCGCTGCGCGGCAATCTCGATACCCGCCTGGCCAAGCTGGATCGTGGCGACTACGCCGCCATCATCCTGGCCGTGGCCGGCCTGAACCGCCTGGGCCTGAAGGCGCGCATCCGCTCCTTCCTCGATCCCGAACAAAGCCTGCCCTCGCCCGGCCAGGGCACGCTGGCCATCGAGATCCCCGAAGGCCGTGACGACATCAAGCGTCTGCTGGCCCCCTTGCACGACGAGCCGGCAGCCGTGGTCTCGGCAGCCGAGCGTTCGGTCTCGCGCATCTTCGGTGCCAGCTGCCAGATCCCGCTGGCGGCCTACGCCACGCTGGACGGTGACCGCCTGCACCTGCGCGCCATGATCGCCACCCCCGATGGGGCACAAGCCGCTGCCGCTGAAGCCGAAGGTTCGCCGGATGCGCCCGAGGCGCTCGGTGCGCAAGTGGCCGATCTGCTCAAGTCGCGCGGTGCCGATGCGATTCTGGCGGCCTGCAAGGCCCAGGCTGATGCCGCTTCGGCCTGAGACCCCTGCACCGTTGCCAGTGGTCGTGACACGGCCACTGCAACAGGCCGGCGGCTTTGCCGAGCGCGTGCAGCAGCTGGGCCGGCGTGCCGTGGTATTTCCGCTGCTGGCCATCGGCCCGGTGGAAGATGACAGCGAACTCAAGGCCACGCTGGCTCGCCTGCACGACTTCGCACTGGTGGTCTTCGTCAGTCCCAATGCCATCGATGCCGCCTTTGCCCATCTGCAGGGCTGGCCGCGTAATGTGCCCATCGGCATCGTGGGGGAGGGCAGCAGGGTGGCCTTGCGCGGACATGGCGTCGATAGCGCCAACGCCACCATCTACGGCCCGCAGCGCGCCGACAAGATGGATTCCGAGGAATTGTTCAAATCCCTCCCGTTGGAACAATTGCGCGGCCGGCGCGCTCTGATCGTGCGCGGCCAGGCCGGCCGCGATTTCCTGAGTGAAGCTTTGCAACAACAGGGCGTAGAGGTCGAATTCCTCACCGCCTACCGTCGCCTGGCCCCCGAATTGAACCCGCAAAGCCGCCTGCAACTGCTGGATTTGCTGGACGGTGGTGCCGACTGGGTCATCACCAGTTCCGAGGCCTTGCGCAATTTGCTTCACTTGGCAAGACTAGCCGGGGGCGAGGAACGTGTGGTAAAACTGCAACGACAACGCATCGTCGTCTCTCACCACAGGATCGCCGAGACCGCGCGGGAGCAGGGTTTCGTGCAGGTGGTCCTGACCGGCTCGGGAGATGAACGCCTGCTTGCCGCCCTTGTTCCACCCGCTCCCTGAGTGGCCGCGTAATTTGCCGCGTTACAATCCAGCCCATGAACGAACAGCAACCCACTCCCCAATTGCCGGAGCCTCAACCGCAAGCCAGCCACAGCGCTGGTGCTGCGGCCCCGCAGGCGTCCTATACCTTCACTCCCCCGGATGGCACGGCCGTGCTGCGCCGCCGCCAGCGTGCGCAGACCATCGTGCTGCTGCTGGTCATCGCCGGCCTGGGCGCACAGTGGTGGGTCTCGCATGCCGAACTGCGCGACCTGCGCAGCGAAGTCGCGCAGCGCCTGCAGAATGGCGACAACAGCAGCAATGAACTGAAGGGCGTGCTCAAGGCCGTGCAGGAGAGCACCAAGGAACTGCAATCCAAGGTCAGCGTGCTCGACAGCAAGCAGGCCGAGTCCCAGAGCCAGCAACTGGCGCTGGAACAGATGTACCAGGACCTCAACAAGAACCGCGACGACTGGGCCCTCTCCGAAATCGAGGAAGTCCTTTCCACCGCTGACCAGCAGCTGGAGCTGGCCGGCAACGTGCAAGGCGCGCTGATCGCCCTGCAGAATGCCGATAAAAGCCTGTCGCGTTCGGACAAGGCGCAGTTCATCGCCATCCGCCGCGCCATCGCGCGTGACATTGAGCGCCTCAAGGCCCTGCCGACAGTGGACATCGCCGGCATCGCCGTGCGTCTGGACAGTGCCATCGGCCAGGTCGACAACCTGCCGCTGCTGGTCGATGAGCGTCCGGTGGAGTCGGCCAGCGAGCCCAAGCCGCAGCCGGTGAAAACCGCTGCCGCCGAGAAGCCTGCCGCCAAGGGCGATGCTGCCCATGCCAAGACCAAGGCCGAAGCTGCGCCTGCGGAAGCGTCTGCCTGGTCGCAATGGCTGGCCGGTGCCCGCGAAACCTGGCGAAGCATGAGCACTGAAATGTGGTCCGAGCTGCGCCAGCTGGTGCGCATCCGCGAAGTGCAGACTCCGGAAGCGATCCTGCTCTCGCCGGGCCAGGCTTACTTCGTGCGCGAGAACCTCAAGCTGCGTTTGTTGAATGCACGCCTGGCGCTGCTGTCGCGCAACGAGTTCGCCTTCCGCAATGACCTGGCCTCGGCCCAGGACACCATCGCCAAGTATTTCGATACCCGCGCCAAGCAGGTCCAGACCACGCAGGCGCTGTTGAAGCAGGTGCAGGGCAGCAATGTCTCCATCCAGTTGCCCACGCTGGCCGAAAGCCTGAACGCGGTGCGCAACTACAAGGCCCGTCCGTGAGCCGCTGACGGGAACCTGATATGAAAATTCTGCTCTGGCTTCTGACCCTGTTTGCCTCCGCCATCGGCCTGGCCGTGCTGGCGCGCTTCAACCCCGGCAATGTGGTGCTGTTCTATCCGCCGTACCGGATTGACCTGTCCCTGAACTTCTTCATCTTCGCCGTGCTGGCGGTGTTCCTGACCATCTACGTGGTCATCCGCGCCATCCGCCTGACGCAGAAGCTGCCCGGCCGCGTGATCGCCTATCGCCGTGCCAAGCGCGAGAATGAAAGCAACAAGGCCCTGCGCGATGCCCTGAAGGCCTACTTCGAAGGCCGCTTCGGCCAGGCCGAGAAGTCCGCCACGCGCGCAGCCGACCTGCCCGACAACGCCGGCATCGCCGCCCTGATCGCGGCCCGTGCCGCGCATCGCATGCGCCAGGGTGACCGCCGCGACATCTGGCTGGCCAGCACCGAAGTCGATCCGACCTTGAAGGCTGCGCGCCTGATGACGGCGCTGGAACTGCAAGTGGACGAACACCACTTCAAGCAGGCGCTGGAAACGGTGGAAGAGTTGAACGCCAACGGCACGCGCCACATCCAGGCCCTGCAATGGGCGCTGAAGGCCAACCAGCAAGCCAAGAACTGGCCCGAAGTGCTGCGCCTGGTGCAGACCCTGGACAAGCGCAATGCCCTGCATCCGGCCTTGTCGAACCGCCTGCGCGAGCTGTCTTACGATGCCTTGCTGTCGGACCGCTCGCACGATGCCGAATCGATTCGCCTCTTGTGGAATGGCGTGCCCGGCGTGGACAAGCTCAAGCCCTACATCGCCGCACGGGCCGCACACGCCTTCTCCAGCCGTGGCCTGCATGACGAAGCGCGCAGCCTGCTGGAACGCGCGCTGGCCGCCGACTGGGATATCCGCCTGCTGCGTGCCTATCGCGAATCGACCGCCGAAGCCGGCTCGCCGGCCCTGCTGTCGCAGATCGAGCATTGCGAATCCTGGTTGTCCAAGAATCCGACCGATGCCGAACTGGCCCTGACCCTGGGCATGTTCTGCCTGCGCCAGAAGCTGTGGGGCAAGGCCCAGCGCCATCTGGAACAAGCCCTGTCGGACGCCATCGAACCGCGCACCGTGCGCGAATCGCACCTGGCCCTGGCCCAGCTGCACGAGGCGCTGGATCAGCCGGACCAGGCCGCCGGCCACTACAAGCAATGCGCCCTGGCCACGGCCATCCGCTGAACTTGTTGCGCTGGTGAATGACCAAGGCGGAAGCGGCGCGAGCCCTTCCGCCTTTTTCATGTGCGCTGCCGGGCACTGTCATGTTGGCGTAAGTTGCACCGGCCAAGATGCCGGTCTGAGCCTGAATGCCGCTATAATTGCCGCTTTCCGGTGTTTGGCATGCCAGAACTGAGCATTAAGCCCCGTTTAATGCTCATTGCATCGAGCGTTAAACAAGATGCCCTTGGCGCTGCCGGCCCGAAAACCGCTTTTCGTTTCTTTCCCTAGTGAGAATCCCATGAGCCTGAACAACGTCCCCGCTGGCCGCGACCTGCCCAATGACTTCAACGTGATCATCGAAATCCCGATGAACGCCGATCCGATCAAGTACGAAGTGGACAAGGACACCGGCGCCATCTTCGTCGACCGTTTCATGGGCACTGCCATGCACTATCCGTGCAACTACGGCTACATCCCCCAGACCCTGTCGCAAGACGGCGACCCGGTCGACGTGCTGGTGATCACCCCGTTCCCGCTGATCCCGGGCGTGGTGGTGCGCTGCCGTCCCATCGGCGTGCTGAAGATGGCCGATGAATCGGGCATCGACGCCAAGCTGCTGGCCGTGCCGGTCGACAAGATCCTGCCGATCTACACCCACTGGCAAAAGCCGGAAGACCTCAACGAACTGCGCCTGAACCAGATCAAGCACTTCTTCGAACACTACAAGGACCTGGAAAAGGGCAAGTGGGTCAAGGTCGAAGGCTGGGAAGGCCCGGACGCCGCCCGCGCTGAAATCCTGGCCGGTGTGGAAGCGTTCAAGAACGCCAAGTAATTCCCCATCAGCAAGACATAAAAAATCGCCCGACAGGTTGCGCCTGTCGGGCGATTTTTTACGTCGATTACCAAGACCACCGTTCGGACTGAGCAGGCCCGAACGGGCCGTATCGAAGGCGCTCCGTCAGCGGATGTCCGCCGCAGTCTCGTCTTCGATACGACGCTGCGCGTCTACTCAGTCCGAACGGTGGGGGCGTGCGCAGTGCAAGAGCAAAAACTTAGTCCAGCTTGGCCGCGTGCTCGCGGGTAGCGTGGAAAGTGATCTCCGGCCAGCGTTCCTGGGTCAGGCGCAGGTTCACGCCCGAGCTGGCCAGGTAAGCCAGGTTGCCGGCTGCATCGATGGCCAGGTTGGCACCGGCCGAGGACTTCTCGAAGTCGGCCAGTTTCTTCTTGTCATCGCAGCTGATCCAGCGCGCGCTGCTGATGCTGGTGCCTTCAAACACCGCATCCACGCCATATTCGTTGAGCAGGCGGCTGGCCACCACTTCGAACTGCAGCACGCCCACTGCGCCCAGGATCAGGTCGCTGCCGGTCACCGGCTTGAAGACCTGCACCGCGCCTTCTTCGCCCAGCTGCTGCAGGCCCTTGTGCAACTGCTTGATCTTGAGCGGATTGCGGATGCGTGCCACGCGGAAGAAGTCCGGTGCGAAGTAGGGAATGCCGGTGAACTGCAGCATCTCGCCTTCGGAGAAGCTGTCGCCGATCTGCATGTTGCCGTGGTTGGGCAGGCCGATGATGTCGCCGGCATAAGCTTCTTCGACCTGTTCGCGGCTGGAGGCCATGAAGGTCACCACCGAGGACACCTTGATGTCGCGGTTCAGGCGCAGGTGCTTCAACTTCATGCCGCGTTCGAAGCGGCCCGAGCACACGCGCAGGAAGGCGATGCGGTCGCGGTGCGCCGGGTCCATGTTGGCCTGGATCTTGAAGACGAAACCGGAGAAGGGCTCTTCGGTCGGCTTGACCTCGCGCACGGTGGCGTCGCGTCCGCCCGGACCCGGCGCCCAGTCCAGCAGCGCATCGAGGATCTCGCGCACGCCGAAGTTGTTGATCGCCGAACCGAAGAAGACCGGCGTCTGCACACCGGCCAGGAAGTCTTCCAGGTTGAAGGGGTGGGAGGCGCCATGCACCAGTTCCACTTCCATTTTGAGCTGTTCGATTTCCAGCGGGAACATCTCGGCCAGCTTGGGGTTGTCGATGCCCTTGATGATTTCCACGTTGCCGTTGGCGCGTTCTTCACCGGCCTTGAAGAGCATGATCTCGTCACGCAGCAGGTGATACACGCCACGGAAATTCTTGCCCATGCCGATCGGCCAGGTCACCGGTGCGCACTGAATCTTCAGCACCGACTCCAGCTCATCCAGCAGCTCCAGCGAATCGCGGGTCTCGCGGTCCAGCTTGTTCATGAAGGTGATGATGGGCGTATTGCGCATGCGGCAGACGTTCAACAGCTTGATGGTCTGTTCTTCCACGCCCTTGGCGGCATCGATCACCATCAGCGCCGAGTCCACGGCGGTGAGCACGCGATAGGTATCTTCCGAGAAGTCCTGGTGGCCCGGGGTGTCGAGCAGGTTGACCACGTGGTCGCGGTACTCGAACTGCATCACCGAACTGGCCACGGAAATGCCGCGCTGCTTTTCGATTTCCATCCAGTCCGAGGTCGCGTGGCGGCCGCTCTTGCGGGCCTTCACGGTACCGGCCAGCTGGATCGCGCCCGAGAACAGCAGCAGCTTTTCGGTCAGCGTGGTTTTACCGGCGTCGGGGTGGGAGATGATGCCGAAGGTACGGCGGCGCTTGACTTCGCGCGCGATCAGGTCGGACGAGACCTTGGTGGCGGCGCCAGGCGCGCTGGCGTTGTCTGCATCAGCCGCCTCAGGGGCGTTGGCGGCGACTTCGGGGAGTTCGTTGCTGGGTTCTTGCATGGCGGATCGGTCGGGGTGGGAGCCCGGCGGAACGCGGCCCCTGGCGCGGCTGGACGATCCAACCCGCTTGGCCTTGAGCGGCGCGCACTGTTCCTTTGACAAGGAGGCGGCGCACGCCCTGTTCCGACAGCTCTGGAAAACCCGAGATTATAACTGAAGCGGCCCGCTTGCCCGCATGTTTGCCGGGAGGCAACGTGCGCGCGGCGGGCCGCTCAGGCGATCACTGGCGGGGCAGAGGCGCTGCAGGATCAGGAGCGTTCGTCGCGACGGTCCTCGCGCCGCTGATGGGCGTCGCGCTGCTGGGCCTGCTGCTGGCGCGCCTGCTGTTCATGCTGCGCGGCCTGATGTTGCTGCTGTTGCTGACGGGCTTGCTCCATCTGGCGATGCTGCTGCTCGCGCTGTTGGTTCATCATCTGCTGCTGGCGCTGCTGCTGCTCGCGCTGCTGGTTCATCATCTGCTGCTGGCGTTGCTGCTCCTGTTGTTGATGCTGGCGCATCTGCTGCTCACGCTGTTGCTGCTGCAATTGCTGTTGCTGCATCTGCTGCTGGCGTTGTTGCTGCTGTTGCACCTGTTGCTGGCGCTGCTGCCACTGGCGTTCCTGGGCCTGCTGCTGTTGGCGCTGCTCCTGCGCTTGCTGATCGCGCTGGTGTTGCTGGTCGCGGATCATCTGCTCACGCTGGCGCTGCTGGTCATTGGCCTGCTGTTCACGCTGGCGTTGCTGATCGATGGCCTGGCGCTGGCGGAACTGATCCTGCTGGGCCAGTCGCTGCTGCACGTTGTCGGCCACCGGCAGCGGACGCGGCGTATTGGCCGGGAAGGGCTGGCCCGCTTGCGGTTGCGGACCATGTCCATTCCACGGCGGCACGTGCTGCGCCTGGACCAGGTTCTGTGCCTGCGGACCGGTCAGCGGGCGCTGTCCCGGCGGCGGGGCCAGCGCAGGGGCCGGTTGCTGCGCATAACGGCCGCCGGCGTAACGCGGGTCGTGATGCCACACCACCGGCCGCTGGTTCATGCTCACGTTGCGGTTCACGTTGATGTTGTTGTTGACGTAGCGATTGTTGATGACGTTGGTGTTGTTGACGTTGTTCACGTTGGTCACATTGGTGACGTTGTTGATGCGTGTCTGCGTCACCATCACCTGGCGCTGGCGCCAGTCGGGACGCGCATCGCCAAACACCGCACTCATGACGCCAATGCCCACCCCGAAGCTGATGCTGGCCGAGAAGCCCGGCTCATAGCTGGGCGGACGATAACGCGGCGGTGGCGCCCACACCACCGGCGGAGCCGATGGCCACCACCAGCTGCCATACACCACGGTCGGGTTGTAATACGGCACGTAGACCACCTGCGGATTGACCGGCACGATCTCGATCACTTCATCCTGCACCACCACGCGCTGCTGCGGGCTGGATTCCAGCGTGCCGACGATGCGGGCGCGTTCGCGCAGGTTCTGTACCGTATCCATCACCGAGGGCTGCTGGGCGAGGAAGGCCTGTCCCAGCTGCTGGGTCCAGTCGAGGCGATCATTGAGCATGGCCAGCACCGAGGGGAACTGCACCAGCGCCTTCACGCTGGGATCCCACGGCATGGGGGCCACGGCGCGCGCCAGGCCATCGCCCTGCAGACCGCGCCGCGCTTCGACAAAGCGCTGGGCCTGCACCACTTCCAGCGGATAGGTCGAGGCCATCAGCACCTGGGCCAGCAGCGAATCGGGATAGAGTGCCACCGGGGCCAGCATCTGGTCCAGCTGTTGCTGGGTATAGACGGGCGCGGGCGGCGGTGCATAAGCGGTCTGCGCCTGCACGGGCAGGCCTGAGACCAGAGAGAAGACCAGGCAGGTGGCCCAGGCCAGGGATGTCTTGTTCACGTTGTTCTCCTTGCGCGATGGCGTGCAGCCGGAAGAGGAAAAACAAATTGCCAGGTCCGGCGCACTGAGGTGAGCCTATGGTCTGCCAGCTCGGAGAGGCGAGGTGTAACGGAATTGCAAGCGATGTTTCAGCGCCGGATAGGCTGAGCCTGCGTGGTTGCCGAGGGGAAAGCCTTGCGCAAGGCAGGGGAGCCTGTGGCATCATGAATGGCCACGGAACAAATCTCATCAACGGAATCGATCAATCGAGCGGTTTTCATGCTTCGCGCAGATCAATCGCCACGCTTCCTTGCACGCGCTGCAGCGGCCGGACAATCAGGGCCGGCGTGCCTTTTCTTGTTGAAGAGAAACGTTCTAAACAGTTTTCGCAGTACCCGCAGTACGTACCAAGGCAAATTTTTTACGACAACAAGCCATCAAGCAAGGAACGACCATGAGCCATCACCTGATCTGGCGGCGCGATGATTTCCTCATCGACACCGATCCCGACCGGCTGGACATCCCCCTCATCCACGACGTACTGACCCATTCGAGCTGGTCTCCCGGCATCGACCTCAACACCGTGCGCACGGCGCTGGCCAACAGCCTGTGCTTCGGCCTCTATCGCGGCAAGCAGCAGATCGGCTTTGCCCGCGTGGTGACCGATCACGCCACCTTCGGCTACCTGTGCGACGTCTTCGTCGTCGGCGACCTGCGCGGCCAGGGCCTGGGCCGCTGGATGATCGAATCAGTCAACCAGCATCCCACGCTGCAGAAACTGCGGCGCGTCATGCTGACCACATCTACCGCCCCGTGGCTGTATGCCAGCTGTGGTTTCGAGGCCATCAATCGCGGTGACTTCGTGTGGCATATCTCGCGTCCGGATATCTACAAGCAGGGCGTGCAGCAGTAGATCGGCATTTCCTGACCGGCGGAGCGCAGTGTGGCTCCGCTGAGTTTCCTTGCCGGTCTTCGCTGGCTTTGCCAGTAAACTTAGTTTTTCAGCGCTTTCCCTTCCTTGTTCCTCTCTCGCTTCTCGCCTGACGATTCCTGCGGCGTGCGATGCGATGGCTTCGCCGGTCTCCTCCTTCCGTTTCCCTTCCTAAGTATTTTTATTCCATTCGCCGCGTAAAACCAGCGTGTACGGGGCCTGCAACTTAGTTTTGATGAACACTTGATCCAGTTCCGGTCGCAATGACCCAAAGATGATCCGCATCAAGAAGCGGCCAGATGTGAATTTTCATCATTTTTGCAGACTTATAATTTTGGCACTCATTCATTTCAGCTCATCGACCCGCTGCGCCATGCTGCGCACCCACGAATCCTGACCATGACCATTGCCAACAAACTCCGTCTGCTTCTGCTCGCCGTCGTCCTCGGCCTGGCCAGCCTCACCGGCTTGAGCATCTATCACAGCAACCGCATTGCCGATGCTGCCAGCTATTCGTCGTTCAACACGGTCCCCAGCCTGCTGGTGCTGGGGGAGGCGGGTGAAGCGGTCTTCCGCATCCGGGTTGGTATCTGGCGCTATGCCGCTGCCACGGATGCCGCCACGCGCGCCAAGCTGGAGAAGTCCATGAACACGAACCGCGACAAGGTCATCGCCGCCTTCGACCGCTACGAGAAGGAAGATCTCTCCGACGCCACCGACCGCCAACTGCTGCAGGCGGACCGTGATGCCTTCGCCGATTACGAGAAGAGCCGCCAGGCCGTCGTCGCCCTGGGCGCTGAAGGCAAGACCGAGGAAGCCTTGCATGCGGTCGAGCACCAGGTGGTCCCGCCCGGTGACAAACTCATCAATGCCCTGACGGCCCATCGCCGCTACAACGAGCAGCTTGGCCAGCAAGGCGTGCAGGCGGCGCAGTCCAGCCTGCGGTCGGCGGTGGTTCAGGCGGTGCTGATGAGCCTGGCCGTGTGTGCAGTGGTAGCGGTGGTGAGCCTGCTGATTTCGCGCACCATTTCCACGGCACTGGGGGAGGCCATCATGACGGCCCGCGCCATTGCCACGGGCGACCTCAGCACCCGCATCCGCCGCCGCGCCAATGATGAAGTCGGCCAGTTGATGCAGGCCATCCAGCAGATGAGCGACAGCCTGGTGCGCATCGTCAGCAACGTGCGCAACAGTGCCAACACCATCGCCACCGCCACGGCGGAAATCGCCGCCGGCAATCTTGACCTGTCGGCGCGTACCGAAGCCCAGGCCGGTTCCATCGAAGAGACCGCGTCGGCCATGGAGCAACTGACCGCCACCGTGCGCCAGAATGCGGACAACGCCCAGCAAGCCAATGTGCTGGCCACATCCGCCTCCAGCGTCGCTACCGAGGGTGGCCAGGCGGTGCAGCAGGTGGTGCAGACGATGGACGAGATCAATGCCTCCTCCCTGAGGATCGTGGACATCATCAGCGTGATCGACGGCATCGCGTTCCAGACCAATATCCTCGCGCTCAATGCCGCCGTGGAAGCAGCGCGTGCTGGCGAGCAGGGACGCGGGTTTGCGGTGGTGGCGGCCGAAGTGCGTTCACTGGCCCAGCGTTCGGCTGCGGCTGCGCATGAGATCAAGGAACTGATCGATGATTCGGTCGGCAAGGTGGAGAGCGGCAGCCGGCTGGTCGCACAGGCAGGCCAGACGATGCAGCACGTGGTCGACAGCGTGCGCCGCGTGACTGACATCGTTGCCGACATCACGGCCGCCAGCGCCGAGCAGAGCGATGGCATCGTGCAGGTCAACCAAGCCATCGGTTTGATGGATCAGGCGACACAACAGAATGCGGCGCTGGTGGAGCAGGCGGCTGCGGCCTCGCAGTCGATGCGGGAGCAGGCTGCCGGCCTGGCGGAAGCGGTGGCGGTGTTCAAGCTGGCGCATGAGGTGCAGATGCTGGGCGAAGCAGGGACGGGCGTGGCGGCGGCCGGCACCTTGGCAGGCCGCGAAGTACTGGCCTTGCCGGCCTGATACGGAGGGTGCGGGTCAGTCTTCGTCAGAGCAAGAGTCTGTCGTTGAGGCTGATTTCTTTCTGGCGATGTGCCGGTTTGCGGGTGGTCAGGAGTGGTCATGAGATGTGAGCGTTGGTGATCCTCAGTTGGGCTAAGGTTCGTGCTGCCCGGTTGGGCAAGCATTCTGCAGTGACCCACTCATGCGCCCAGGAGAGCCGAACATGACCATTGCCAAGAAGCTGTACCTTCTCATCATCGCCGTCATTGCGGGCCTGTGTGCGCTGGCGGCATTGAGCATCTACCAGAGCTACCGGGTGTCGGCGGCAGCCGGTTATTCGACGCACAATACGGTCCCCAGCATCCTCGCTCTGGATGAAGCGATCGAGGCGGTTTACGCGATACGGCTGAATGTGGCGCGCTACTTCATCGAGCCCACGACCCGGGACAAGATTTTCCCGGTGATCGAGGCGCTGCATGACAAGGTGCAGGCCGCCTTCCTCAAGTTCGAGAAAGAATGCATCTCCGACGCGACTGACGCAACGATGCTGGAGCAGGACCGTGCTGCCTTTGCCGATTACGAGAAGGCACGACACCAGACCTTGGCCCTGGTCGAGACCGGGCAGCCGTCCGAACTGCAGCGCGCGCGGGAAGAGCTGCTGGTCCCCGCCGGCAACCGATTGATGAAAGCCCTGATCGAGCACAAGCAGTACAACGCTCAACTGGGCCGCCAGGGGATGGAGAATGCTGCTTCCATTCTGGAATCCTCCATCGTCATCATCGTTGGCGTCAGCCTTTTGATCGGCACGTTGGTGGTGGGCTTGAGCCTGCTGCTGGTGCGCATGATCGCAACTTCGCTGCGTCACGCCACGCACGTGGCCGAAGCCATTTCCCGCTACGACCTGACCAGCAAGATCGAGCACGCTGCCCGTGATGAAATCGGCCATCTGATGCAGGCGCTGGGCCGCATGAACGACAGTCTGCGCAAGATCATGGGTGGCGTGGGTGACAGCACTGGCACGATCCAGGTGGCCGCGCGTGAAATCGCCACTGGCAATCTTGACCTGTCTTCCCGCACCGAATCGCAGGCGGGCTCGCTGGAAGAGACGGCCACCGCCATGGAGCAACTGACCGCCACCGTCCGCCAGAATGCGGAGAACGCGCGCCAGGCCAGCGAACTGGCGATCTCGGCCTCGGCCGTTGCGGCCCAGGGTGGCAAGGTGGTGGATGAAGTAGTGCTGACCATGGAGGCCATCAATGCCTCGTCGCTGAAGATCGTGGACATCATCAGTGTGATTGACGGCATCGCTTTTCAGACCAATATCCTGGCCCTGAATGCAGCGGTGGAGGCAGCGCGTGCGGGCGAGCAGGGGCGCGGTTTTGCGGTGGTGGCCTCGGAGGTTCGTTCGCTGGCCCAGCGTTCGGCCACTGCTGCCAAGGAGATCAAGGAACTGATCCAGGATTCGGTCGACAAGATCGGTGCCGGTGGCCGCCTGGTCACGGAGGCGGGCAGCACGATGGCTCAGGTGGTCACGAGCGTGGGCCGGGTCACCGATATCGTCAGCGAGATCAGCGCGGCCAGCACTGAACAGAGCCAGGGCCTGGAGCAGATCAATCAGGCCATCGGGGCCATGGATGAAGTCACGCAACAGAATGCGGCGCTGGTGGAGCAGGCGGCTGCGGCTTCGCAATCGCTGCAGGAGCAGGCGGTGCAGCTGGCGGGTGCGGTGCAGGTCTTCAAGCTGGATCGTGAACGGGAGCTGGCCATTGACCTGGTGTCCGGGGAGACTATCCCGGAGCGGGCTGCCGATCTGCTGCTGGTGGGTGGGCGGGTGCAGGCTTGAGGAAGATCGGTACGCATTGAGGGACGCATTGCTGCGTCCCTCTTTTGTTTCTCGTCTTTCTCTTTTTTCTTTTCTTCAGGGCGACGGCAATGTCGTACTGAATTGAAGCGTTCTTACTTCTCCGGCATGCCTGAAGAATGATGGCTGGTGATCAGCCACTCCCTGCCATTCCATTCATAGGTAAAGCTGTAACGGGCATGCACGACCTGGCCGGTGGTGCCGAAGGTGAAGCTGTAGAGGCCGGCATCGATGGCGGTGTTGCAGCCTATCCAGAGCCAGCGCTGGTCGATCTTGCCGACGGGCTTGTTGTGAAGGAAGTGTTCGAAATAATCAATGCGCTCTTCGTTGGTGAACCGGGGCTTGTTGGACACGGTGGGCAAGAGCAGGGAGCGCGGGGCGTAGTTTTCGGCGACGGCTTCGGGATCGAGGGTTTGCAATGACGCATTCCAGCGGTCGAAGAGGGCGGCAATTTCTTTGCCTGTGGTTGATTTGCACACCATGCCGTTGCCGGGGCCGGCATAGGGCAGGTCGGGAGCGGGTTTGCTCGACGGGGTCGAGGCGCAGCCGGTGAGGATGAGTGCCAAGGCTGATGCGGAAAGGACTGTTTTCATTTTTCCCCCTGTTAATTTTTATGTTCAGGTGTTTCGCTGAAGATCGCTGACCGGAGTTGGCGTCTTCAGCGCTGGCTATTTTAAGCGGCGGGATTGGTTTTTGCTGAGAAATCGTTAGTGCGCTAACGCATTGCTTACTTGCGATAATTCGCCGATGAGGGGCCGGGGATAGTTCCTGTGAACGCCCCTAAGTCGATGCTGTCATTACGTCGATTTTCGGTATTGGCATAGAGCAAGCTGCTGATGAAGCGGTCGTTTAATTTCCAGTGCGTTGACCATGATTATCGAGGTCATAATGAGATGTGCCGCTCTCTCCAGGTGGGAGGCTTCTGTGGATGGTTCCGCCTATCTGAGGTGGTCGAAAGCGCGGTGAGGGATTATGTTGCGGGGGCGGGCAGGGGCAACATGACCGCGAGGTAGCGCCGTTGTGCTCGCAAATAATCGGGATAAATTTTAGCCGCGGGTTACGGCGGGCACGACCCATTGCGACGGGCATAGCTGCCG
Organism: Herbaspirillum huttiense; assembly: GCF_004367745.1. Taxonomy (GTDB): domain Bacteria; phylum Pseudomonadota; class Gammaproteobacteria; order Burkholderiales; family Burkholderiaceae_D; genus Herbaspirillum; species Herbaspirillum huttiense. The sequence goes on along the minus strand of NZ_CP037993.1, from coordinate 3,318,466 downwards.
ATAACTACTTCCAAATTTCACTGTCAGTAAATTTATTTGACTGTTGGTGAAATACATGGTCTACTACGTATCGGCTGAGTGTTATCGCTCAGGTGTTCTCAGAGATCCTTTTTTCTCAGTAAGTAAGAGTTGCGTAACTGTCTCTTTACCGAGACCGCCTTCTTCCAGAAGCGGGCTATGTTGTCTGAGCTGCGTGCCACATGGCGCAGCGTAACGAGCTCCTCCCCCAACGCTTCGATCGTGCCAGAAACCGGAACGACGATCCGATCGGGACTGCTCTAAGACGTACGACTGGTGATGGGCTTGTTATGTCGGGTTGGCTCCTTCCGGCTCTTTGCTTAACGGGACTGGGCAATTTCGCCCGGATTGAAAAAGGAGCAGCATCATGCAGTACAACTCTCTTGAGAGCAGCGTTCGCACTTTGAAAAAGCTGCGAGACGCGCATCACGGCCAACTCGACGTTAGCGTCGTGGCTGAACTGGATAGTGTGATCGGCGAACTTGAGCGCATTGACGCACAAGTGAAGGGCCCGCAGCTGGAGTCAATTGGCTTGCGCGCGCTTCAGGTGATCGCTGTAGTGCTTAATTTGATTAGCAACATCAAGGATCTAATTAAGTGAAGGTTCAGCCCGTAGGCGCAGCAAGCCCATCAAATTTTTGTTTTTATGAATCTCGGTTCCGCCATCCAACTATGCAGGGTAAAGCAGGGGCTTTCGCAGTCCGCCTTGGCTGAAAAGGCAAACTGCTCCGTGTCTTATCTCTCGATGCTAGAGAACTCGAAGAGAGACCCAACGCTGTCGACAATAAAGTCAATTGCAGGCGCTTTGGGTGTGCCCATTGAAATACTGTTCTTCTTGGGTGCAGATGAGGGTGAACTGGCAGGAATAAACAAAGACCTAGCAGGTCAGCTTGCGGATACGGCTCTCAATCTGCTCAATACGCGACATGATGAGTGAGTTTCCCAACTATCCCCACCAAAGAATTGGAACGCTTGATGCGCTAGCACGTGTGCTGGCCGTTCCCAAGGATCACCTACTGACGGTGGCGAGTAGGGCCGAGGTTCTATACCGGATTGCAGCTCAAGAGCAAAAAGCGGATGGCTCAATCCGTCAAACATTTGATGCTAAGCCCAAGCTAAAAGAGATTCAAAGAAATATCAAAGAGCGACTGCTGCAGAAGGTCAAATTCCCTCCTTACTTGCAAGGGAGCCTCAAGGGGCGTAGTCCCCGATTAAACGCCGAGTCTCATAAAGGCGCGCATCTTTCCATTTCCGAGGACATTCAGAATTTTTTCCCGAGCGTCGGGCGGGATCACGTCATGAGTATTTGGCGAGACTTTTTCCGATTTTCGGACGAGGTCTCTGAGCTATTGACTGCGCTAACAGTGAAAGATGATGGAATTCCGCAGGGTGCTATAACTAGCTCCTACATGGCGAATCTTGTTTTTTGGGACTACGAGCCACGACTAGTTGAGCAGTTGGCAGCTATGGGTCTGACGTATACGAGGTACGTGGATGACGTAATCGTCTCGTCGCGCCACCATCTCACCAAAGAGGTCCAGTCGTTGGTTGTGGCAAAGATTTACGGAATGTTGGGGCGTTATTCTCTGCGTCCGAAGCGCGCCAAACACGAAGTGTCGACCCGATCCAAAAGGATGACGGCCACGAAACTCGTGATAAACAAGCGGGTGGCACTCCCTAAAGAGACGCGACAAAACATCCGTGCGCAAGTATTTGCGATTGAGCGGAGAGTTCTGGATGGCGACCGAGGTGCAGATTTGGTAAAAGCTTTGGCGAGCGCATCTAGTCGAGTGGGACGTCTTGCGAGTATGCACCCGACGATGGGGCAAGGCCTCAAGGCACGGCTTAAGGTCGTTCGTACAACATTGGCTAGCGAATCCCCGCCAGAGGCATTCCAGGTGGCCGTGGCAAGCCGGGTGCCCCAGAGCGTGGAGGAGGATTTTGTTCCGCCGTGGGTGTAGCCGAATCGTGCAAGCTAATCAAGTTACTGCGCTTGATGTAGTTCTGGTGCAGTGCGCGTGCAAAATACAGTGGTCATCGTTGCGAATGCGTCCCGCCGTTGGCTCGTAAGTGCCTGATCTGCAAGGAAAAACGCGAGGAAGCTTGGCCTGCCCTGAGGGACTCGAACCCCCGACCTATGGCTTAGAAGGCCATTGCTCTATCCAGTTGAGCTAAGGGCAGTTCGGCGTGGCTGGCGGTGATGCTGCGCCGATGCGCTACCGCCAACGATCCAGAAAAGAAAACGGGCTGTCACAGACAGCCCGTTTTTGATGAGTGGTCGGAGTACAAGGATTCGAACCTTGGACCCCCTGGTCCCAAACCAGGTGCGCTACCGGGCTGCGCTACACTCCGAGAAGCGAGATAATAGCAGCATCTCTTTCAAATGGTCAACAAAGAATGCAAATTCTTCAAAGAAGATCCTAAGCCGCCGTCTCCCGCTCCCGTGCTTCGGCCTCGCCCTGCACCCTGATCTCCACCATCAGCTTTTTGATCTCCGGCACGCACGAGCCGCAATTGCCGCCCGCTTTCACACAGGCCGTCACCTGGCTCACCTCCGTCAATCCCTGCGCACGGATCGCATTGCAGATGGTGTTGCGTCCCACACCAAAACACGAACACACCGTCGGCCCGGCGTCAGCACCTTTCTCAATCGGCTGACCCACGAGCAGGCCGACGCGGTCAGCTTCTTCCAGCTTCTCCTTGGCAAACAGTCCCGCCAGCCACGAGCGCGAGGGCAGGTCAGGGCGCGCCGACATGAACAGGCACATGTCGATGCGATCATCCACCACATGCACCGCGCGATAGCTGCCATCGCTCAGGTCTTCATACTCCAGCCAGTCCGCATCATCGGCCTGCACGCCCAGCAGCCCCCTTGCCCACGCGGTGTGGTCGCTGATGTGATTGCGGCCGGCCAGTTCATATCGCACAAAATCCCGCCCCTGCACGCGTGTCCAGTGGGTGATGTCATCCAGCTCCAGCGCATGGCGCGTGAGGATGAAGCCATGCCAGCCCACGCGGAATTCTTCGATCGCCACCGGCGTGTGCTTGAACTCCGGCTCGCCCGAGAGCGGATCGACCACCGGATTGACCACCGCCCCCACACGCGCATCGGAGGCGGACTGTCCGTTCCAGTGGATCGGTACGAACACATTGCCGCGCGGGATGCCGCCACCATGCTGCACGCGCGCCACCATCGCCCCCCAGCGGCTGCTGATGCGTGCCAGGCCGCCTTCGCGCACGCCATACAGCAGCGCATCCTGCGGGTGCAGGTCGATGAAGGATTCCGGAATATGGCTGGCCAGCGTGGCCGACTTGCCGGTGCGCGTCATGGTATGCCAGTGATCGCGCACACGGCCGGTGTTGAGGATCAGCGGGTAGTCCTCGCAAACGGCGTGGCCCGGCGTACGCGGCGCGGTCGGCACAAAACGCGCACGCCCATCGGCGTGCGTGAAACGATGATCTTCCAGGACGCGTGCCGTGCCGCTGACGCTGCCATCGGACAAGCGCTGCACCGGCCACTGGATGGGTGCCAGCGCGTCATACGCGGCCTTGTCCATGCCGGTCAGGCCGGAGAGATTGAAGACGCGGCGTGCGCGGTGTGCACCTCCTGCATCGGCCTCGCCATTGCGATGCGCGGAGAGGCGCGCGTGTTCGTCAAAGATCGCATGCGGGCCGTCGAAATCAAATCCCGCAAAGCCCATGCGCTGCGCGACCTCGCAGATGATCTGCCAGTCACTGCGCGCCTCGCCCGGTGCCGTGAGGAAAGCCCGTTGCCGCGAAATGCGGCGTTCGGAATTGGTCACCGTCCCATCCTTCTCGCCCCAGGCCAGCGCCGGCAGCAGCACGTGGGCCAGTGCATTGGTATCGGTTTGCGTGATGACATCGGAAGACACCACCAGCTCGCACTTCTGCAAGGCGCGCTGCACCAGGTCGGCATCAGGAAGGCTCACCAGCGGATTGGTGGCCATGATCCACACCGCCTTGATGCGGCCTTCCTCGATGGCGCGGAACATGTCAACCGCCTTGAGTCCCGGCTTGTCCGCGATACGCGGGGATTGCCAGAATTCCTGCACGATCTCGCGATGCAATGGCTGGTCCAGGTCCATGTGCGCGGCCAGCATGTTGGCCAGCCCGCCCACCTCGCGTCCGCCCATCGCATTGGGCTGGCCGGTGATGGAGAAGGGGCCCATGCCGGGCTTGCCGATGCGGCCGGTGGCCAGGTGGCAGTTGATGATGCTGTTGACCTTGTCGGTGCCGACCGAGGATTGGTTCACGCCCATGGAAAAACCGGTGACGACCTTCTCGGTCTCGGCAAAGGCTTCGTAAAAGTCCAGCAAGTCCTGCAGATCCACCTTGCAGATGCGCGCTACCGTGGCGGGATCGGCGCACTCGGCATCGGCCACTGCCAATGCCTCGTCGAAGCCATTGGTGTGCGCGGCGATGAAGGCGTTGTCCCGCAGGCCGCGATGGGCGAGGTAACTCATCAAGCCGTTGAAGAGCCACACATCCGTGCCCGCCTTGACGGGCAGGTGCAAGTCCGCCAGTTCGCAGGTCGCGGTGCGGCGCGGATCGATCACGATCAGGCGCAGGGCAGGGCGGGTCTCCTTCAGTTTGGCGATGCGCTGGAAGAGGATGGGATGGCACCACGCGGCATTGGATCCGACCAGCACGATCAGGTCGGCCAGCTCCAGGTCTTCATAGCAGACCGGCACCAGGTCTTCACCGAAGGCGCGCTTGTGGCCGGCCACCGCCGAGGACATGCACAGCCGCGAATTGGTATCGATGTTGGCGCTGCCGATGTAGCCCTTCATGAGCTTGTTGGCGATGTAGTAGTCCTCGGTCAGCAATTGTCCCGAGACATACAGGGCCACGGCGTCCGGACCATGTTCAGCGATGACGGCAGAGAACTTGCTCGCCACCTGGTCCAGCGCCTGATCCCACGAAACCTGTTGCAACGCGCCCTGCGAATCGCGCACTTGCGGATGCAGCAGACGGCCATCCAGATCCACCGTTTCGGCGAGGGCCGAGCCTTTCACGCACAGGCGGCCGAAGTTGGCGGGATGCTGCACGTCGCCCTGCACGCCGATGCGGCCATCGTCCTTGAGCGAAGCCGTTACGCCGCAGCCCACGCCGCAGTACGGGCAGGTAGTCGAGGTGGTGGCCACGGCCAGGGCCAGCGGGGTCTGTGCAAGATTCATTGGTATCCTCTGTTACTAATTGCCGTGGTCGCCGCAATGGCTAGGCAGCATGCTGGCACATGGCCTGTCCAAACGGCAGTTCGCGCCGGAAGGCGCTGATGTCCCGTCCACTCTGGATCAGGTCGAAGTACCACGGTCCGTCTTTGACATCACCATACAGCACCGCACCGATGAGGCGCGAGCCGCGCAATACCAGGCGCTTGTAGATGCCGCGTCGCGGGTCGCGTACCACCAGATCTTCGGTATCTTCACCGCCGATGAAATCGCCTGCCGAATACAGATCCACGCCGGTGACCTTGAGCTTGGTCGCCGTGGCCTGCTGCACATAGCGGCGATGGCCGGCACCGGCCAGATGCGCACCGCACACGCGCGCCTGGTCCCAGATCGGGGCCACCAGTCCGAAGGTGGCCTTGCGGTGCTGCACGCATTCACCCACGGCATAGATACGCGGGTCATAGGTCTGCAGGGTGTCGTCAACGATGATGGCGCGCTCGCAGTGCAGGCCTGCCGACTTGGCCAGCGCGATGTTGGGGCGCACGCCCGCCGTCATCACCACCAGGTCGGCGGGAATGCTGCTGCCATCCTTGAAGCGCACGGCGGTCACGCGATCCGGGCCGACGATCTCGTCCGTATGGGCGTTGAGGAGGAAGCGCAGGCCCTTGTCTTCCAGCGCTTTTTTGAGCAGGGCGGCGGCGGGCTTGTCGAGCTGCTGGTTCATCAGCGCATCCGTGACGTGCACCACGGTCACGTCCATGCCTTGGCGCATCAATCCATTGGCCGCTTCCAGCCCGAGCAGGCCGCCGCCGATCACCACGGCATGGCGATGCGTGCGCGCGGCTTGCAGCATGGTGTCCACGTCCTGGATGTCGCGGAAGGCGATCACGCCCGGCAGTTGATGGCCCGGCACCGGGATGATGAAGGGTGTGGAGCCGGTGGCCAGCAGCAGGCGGTCGTATTTCACCGCGAGGCCGGATTGCGCGTGGACGGTACGCTGGCGGCGGTCGATCTGCACCACCGGGTCGCCCGCATGCAGGGTGATGCCGTGTTCGTCATACCACGCGCGCGGGTTGAGCATGATGTCATCGATGCTCTTGTCACCGGCCAGCACCGGCGAGAGCATGATGCGGTTGTAGTTGCCGTGCGGCTCGGCACCGAAGACGGTGATGTCGTAGAGATCCGGTGCGAGCTTCAACAATTCCTCGACCGTGCGCATGCCGGCCATGCCATTGCCGACCACCACCAGCGAGGGCTTGGCGGTCGTCATCTCAGCCACCGATCCAGACCTTGCCTTCATCGATACGCGCCGGCCAGGCGGGTACCGAATTGGCGGGTTCTTCCAGGCATTGCCCGGTGGTGAGGTCAAAGTGATGCTTGTAGATCGGCGAGGCCACTACGATGCGTTCGCCCAGGTTGCCCACCAGGCCGCGCGAGAGTACGGCAGCCTGGGCGTTGGGATCGTAATTGCCGATGGCGAAGACGCGCGGCTGCGGCTCGCCCTGGCTGCGGTCGATCACGTGGAAGATGGCTACCTGCTGGTCACCGATCAGCGCGGCCACGCCCGTGTTGGGGACGATCTCGGCCAGTTCGCAGACGGGGGTCCAGTGCTTGATTTGTTGGTCGCTGTTCATGCCGGGCTCCTGATTTTTCCTGATGTTCACACGGTCTCGACGACGACCGGAATATCGAGCAGCTTCTTCTCGGCCACCGTGGCCGGACGGATCTGCCCGCGTTCCTCGACGAACTTGATGTTGCCATCGGCCGCCTTGCTGTTGACGAAGTGGCGGAAGCGCTTGCGCGTTTCCGGATCGGTGACGGCCTTCTTCCATTCGCACTGGTAGGTGTCGACCACGCGCTGCATCTCGGTTTCCAGCTCGGCGGCGATGCCCAGCTTGTCGTCGATGACCACGCTCTTGAGGTAATCCAGTCCGCCTTCCAGGTTCTCGCGCCAGGTGCTGGTGCGTTGCAGGCGGTCTGCCGTGCGCACGTAGAACATCAGGAAGCGGTCCACGTAGCGGGTCAGGGTTTCTTCATCCAGGTCGGAGGCGATCAGTTCGGCATGGCGCGGTTTCATGCCGCCATTGCCGCAGACGTACAGGTTCCAGCCCTTGTCGGTGGCGATGATGCCCACGTCCTTGCCTTGCGCCTCGGCGCATTCACGGGTGCAGCCGGAGACGCCGAACTTGATCTTGTGCGGCGAACGCAAGCCCTTGTAGCGGTTTTCCAGGCGCACGGCGAAGCCCACGCTGTCACCCACGCCGTAACGGCACCAAGTGGAACCGACGCAGGATTTGACGGTGCGCAGCGACTTGCCGTAGGCGTGGCCGGTTTCGAAACCGGCGGCGATCAGTTCTTCCCAGATATCCGGCAGCTGGTCCACGCGGGCACCGAACAGGTCCACCCGCTGGCCGCCGGTGATCTTGGTGTAGAGGCCGTATTTCTTGGCGATCTGGCCGACCGCGATCAGGCCATCGGGTGTGACTTCGCCACCGGCCATGCGCGGCACCACAGAGTAGGTGCCATCCTTCTGGATGTTGCCGAGGAAGTAGTCGTTGGAATCCTGCAGGCCAGCGTGTTCCTTCTTGAGCACGAAGTCGTTCCACAGCGAGGCCAGCACATTGGCCACCATCGGCTTGCAGACATCGCAGCCCAGACCGCGACCATGCTTGGCCAGCAGTTCATCGAAACTCCTGATCTGGCCCACGCGCACCAGGTGGTGGATTTCCTGGCGGGAGTAGGGGAAATGTTCGCAGACATGGTTGTTGACGGCCAGGCCCTGCTTCTTCATCTCGGCCTTCATCACCTGCGTGACCAGCGGCACGCAGCCGCCGCAGGCGGTGCCGGCCTTGGTGCAAGCCTTCAGGTCGCCAATCGTCGTGACACCCGAGGCGACCGCTGCACACAGCTGGCCCTTGGAGACATTGTTGCAGGAGCAGATCTGCGCCGATTCCGGCAGGGCATCCACGCCCAGGCCGGGTTTGGCCTTGCCGTCGGATTGCGGCAGGATCAGGAATTCCGGCGACTCCGGCAGCTCGATCTTGTTGAGCATCATCTGCAGCAGGGTGCCGTACTCGGCGGCATCGCCCACCATCACCGCGCCCAGCAGGTGCTTGCCCGATTCGGAGACCACGATCTTCTTGTAGATCTGCTTGCGTTCGTCGGTGAACTGGTAGGAGCGGCTGCCGGCTTCCTTGCCGTGCGCATCGCCGATGCTGGCCACGTCCACGCCCATGAGCTTCAACTTGGTGCTCATGTCGGCGCCGTTGAAGGCCGGCACTTCGATGGCGTCATCGCGGTGCGAGAGCAGGTGCTTGGCCGCAGTGCGGGCCATGTCGTAGCCGGGGGCGACCAGGCCGAAGATCTTGCCATTCCACAGCGCACATTCGCCGATGGCATAGACGGCCGCGTCCGAAGTCAGGCAGCTGTTGTCGATGACGATGCCGCCACGGTCACCGACCTTCAGGCCAGCCTGGCGCGCCAGTTCGTCACGCGGGCGGATGCCGGCGGAGAACACGATCATGTCGGTTTCCAGGTGAGAGCCATCTTCGAAATTCATGCGATGGGTGTGCTGCTTGCCATCGACGATCTCGACCGTGTTCTTTTGCGTATGGGCGGTCACGCCCAGTTCCTCGATCTTCTGGCGCAGGATGCGGCCACCGCTTTCATCGACCTGCACCGCCATCAGGCGCGGCGCAAATTCGACCACGTGGGTTTCCAGCTTCAGGTCACGCAGGGCCTTGGCGCATTCCAGGCCCAGCAGGCCGCCGCCGATGACCACGCCGCTCTTGGAACGGCTGCCGCATTCCAGCATCGCTTCCAGGTCTTCGATGGTGCGATAGACGAAGCAATCCTTGCGCTGGTTGCCCGCCACCGTCGGCACGAAGGGATAGGAGCCGGTGGCCAGTACCAGTTTGTCATAGGACAAGGTCTCTTCTGCGCCGGCCACATTGGCCACCACCTGCTTGCGTTCCAGGTCGATGTGCCGGGCCTTGGCATTGAGCTTGAGATCGAACTGCACCGGGCTGCGGCCGGCGTCGAAGAAACCGGGTGCCACCAGCGACAGATCTTCCGCGCTCTTGCCTGCAAAGAATTCGGAGAGGTGCACGCGGTCGTAGGCCGGGCGCGGTTCTTCACAGAGGATGGTGACCTTGAGGTCGCCTGCGCCGCTCTCGGCCAGGCATTCCAGGAATTTGTGGCCGACCATGCCGTGGCCGATGACGATGATGTTCATGGGTGCTCTCCTCAGGCTGCAACTTTGCTGTCGGCCAGGGCGGCATCGCCGCTCTTGTCCGACGCGGTGAAACGGATGGCCACTGCGCACAGTGCCGAAATGGTCACCAGCACGCCCAGCATCGACAGCGTCTGCTGGGTGTTACCCAGGCCCTTCATCAGGAAGCCCGCGGCCACTGCACCGACGTTGCCACCGGCACCGATGATGCCGGCCACGCCGCCGAGTGCCTTGCGGTCGATGAAGGGCACCAGCGCATAGGTCGCGCCGCAGGCCATGTGGGTGAACAGGCCGAAGCACAGCATGGCGATGACGGCGGCCACCACGCTGCCGGCATGGGCGAACCACAGCAGGCCCAGGCCTTCGCCCAGCATCATCACGAAGAGCAGGGTGGCGCGGCGGTTCAGGCCGCCACGCAGGGCCACCTTGTCCGAGATGTAGCCGCCCAGGGCGCGAGCAAACAGCGCCAGCAGGCCGAAGCTGGCAGCAGCGATACCGGCCGACTCCAGCGAGAGCTGGAAGTGGTCCACGTAGTAGATGGCAGCGATGTTGTGGATGAAGATTTCCACGCCGAAGCAGGCACCGTAGGTGATGAAGAGCATCCAAACGCGATAGTTGGCGGCCGCTGCACGAAAGCTGGCCCAGCCGCCGCGCTTGCCGCTTTCGATGGTCACGCCGGCGGCGCGCAGTTCGTCATAGTTGCCTTCCGGGCAGTCCTGGGTAAAGCGCCAGTAGAGCGCGGCCATCACCAGCATCAGCACGCCCGGCACCAGCAGCGCCGCACGCCAGCCCCAGCCTTGCGAGACGCCCAGCATCAGCATGGCGGCCATCAGCAGGGGCATCACGCCCTGTGCCACGCCGCCGCCCGCATTGCCCCAGCCGGCCGTGGCCGCATTGGCCGTGCCGACCACGTTGGGAGCGAACATGACCGAGGTGTGGTACTGGGTGATGACGAAGCTGGCACCAACGGCACCGATGAGCAGGCGGAAGAACAGGAAGCTCTCGTAGCTCTGCGCGAAGGCCACGCCGATGACCGGCACCGCGCCGGCCAGCAGCAGGCCGGTATAAGCCTTGCGCGGACCGAAGCGGTCGCACATGGGGCCGATGATGAGACGCACCAGGATGGTCACGGCCACTGCCGCGATGTTGATGTTGGCGATCTGGCCGGGGGTGAGGTGGAATTCGCCCTTGATGACCGGCATCAGCGGCGCGCAGGCGAACCAGGCGAAGAAGCAGACGAAGAAGGCCATCCAGGTGAGGTGGAAGGCGCGCATCTGGGGCGTGCCCAGGGAGAACAGCGCGATACGATTGGATTTGCTCATGTCGGGTCCCGTAAAAACAAAAAGGCGCCCGCTCGAATCCGAGGCCTTGCCTCGTTTCAAGCGGACGCCATTGTCCGTATGCATTGCAGATCCATCGTTAGATCGGCATCAAAGTGGTGGATCGTCCTTGATCCTGATGGACATTGAGCAAAGGCCGTGCCAGCCGCAGGGTTTTGACGCGGAGGCTGGATGGGCGCGGTTTTGCGGAGAGGAAGGCGGAAATGAAGCGCGGCAGTGGCGCGGGGCCCGATCACCGATATATATCATTGCATGATGTATTCGAGTGCAGTCTGCGCGTTCGTGGTGCAGTGCATCGTGACAGTGCGTGAGCGGGCGGGCCCGAAAAGATGAAGCCGGTGACGTGTTTGTTGCCGCCGGGATAGCCCGTCTGCACGGGACCGGAAAGAATCGTGCTTATCGCGGCTGGAAGGCAATCAGCGCCATGCCTGCCAGCGCCACGGCCACCCCGGCACAATCCCAGGCGGAAGGGCGCACGCCATCCACGGCCCAGAGCCAGAGCATGGCCACGGCGATATAGACCCCGCCATAGGCCGCATAGACGCGTCCGGACGCGGCTTCATGCAAGGTCAGCAGCCAGGCGAACAGGGCCAGGCTGGCGGCGGCCGGCAGCAACAGCCAGGCGCTGCGATCCTGCTTGAGCCAGAGGTAAGGAAGATAGCAGCCGACGATTTCGGCCAGTGCGGTGCAGAGATAGAGGAAAACGGTTTTCATGCGCGCGAGGCGTTCAATCTTCTTCGCGCGCGCTGATGTCGGCGCGTTCGTCGTCGGTCTTGCGCAGCCATCGGCGGTGCAGGAAGTGTTCCAGCGGACGGCCTACGACGAACAAGGTCAGGATCAGACCCGTCGCCATCAGCGCCACGCGCCACCAGCCGGCACCGCAGACGATGCCGACTGCCGCGGTTACCCAGATCGATGCCGCAGTGGTCAGGCCGCGTACCTTCTCGCTGCGCTGTTCATGGATGATCACGCCCGCGCCAAGGAAACCAATGCCGGTGATGACACCCTGGATGGCACGGCTGACCGCATCGCGGCTATGCACATCGGAGTCCAGCGAGAAGTCCATGGCGGCCATCGTGACCAATGCCGATCCCAGCGCCACCAGGCCCAGGGTCTTCATGCCGGTCGGCTTGCCGCGCAGGTTGCGGTCGATGCCGATGACGCAGCCGATGAGCATGGCGAACAGGAGCCGGTAAAAAATTTCCAGATGATCGGTCATGGACAGGCGCGGGCAGTGAGCGAAGGCGACATTGTACCCTCCCGCCACGCGCGTTTTCACCGTCGAACGACTGCTGGCTGCAGCCATAAAAAAGCCCCGTCAGCTTCGACGGGGCAAATCATGCATGGCGGGAGGCATGAAGACTTCGCCATGCTGCGCTCAAGCATCAAACAACAGGAAACTACGGAGACAACAGAAACAACTACACAACGAAACAACATGAACTACGGAGACAACAAAAGCTGCAAAAGGTCATCAGAATATCTGAGTCATCTGCGCGTCACTGCGCAAGCGATCACGAGCCCGAGCCGCCAGCACCACCGGCACCGCCGCCATTGCCGCCCGGCGAGGTGCCCAGCGGGCCGTTCTTCGAATCAGTGGTATTGGCATTGTTGCCCGAGCGGGAATTCTGGCTGCCGCTCTTCATCGACTTGTCCATCGACTTGTCCGACTTGTTGTGGTTGCGCATGCTCTTGCCGGAAGAGGAGCTGCCCGACTCAGTGGCGCTGTTGTTGGGCGTGGTCTGGGCGCCGGTAGCACCTGCTGCGCCCGAGCCAGCCGCGCCGGAACCGGCTGCACCACCGCCGGCATTCTGTGCGAAGGCGCCGGTGCTGAAGGCAGCCACTACCAGGGCAGTGCCGAGGAATTTCAGGGTCGGTTTGGACATGGAGATCTCCTAAGGTTGTTGTGGGGGGCGTCCCGCCATCGCGAGCCGTTGGAGCCATACTAGGTCCTGCGCCGAATGCGGGCAGTCGGACGCTGTTTCAATCGCGTGTCGGTGCTTTCGTACCCGGATGACGGCGCTTGTTGTTGAGCCACGCAGGTCAACGCGCCGTTTGGAGGTAAGGTTCAGGAGGCTTTGACCTCAGGGCAGGGTCTGCCGCAACTCGCTGGGGCTGATCCCGTAGTGCTGCCGAAAGCGCATCGCAAAGCGCGAGGGCGACTCATAGCCGCAGGCCGAGGCAATGTCGGCGATGGGCAAGGACGAGGCCTGCAACTGGACCAGCGCCAGTCCCAGCTGCACCTTGTCCAGCAATTCGCGGAAGCCGGTCTGCTCGCGCGCCAGCCGCCGTCGCAGGGTCGAGACGCTGCAATGAAACGCTTCGGCCACGCGCTCCAGGCTGCGTTCTTCCGGGGCCAGCATCAGCAGGTGCTGTTCGATGTGATGGCTGATGGCGTCACCGCGCTCGCGCAGCAGGCCGCCGATGGCGCCGCGCAGGCTCAGGGCCAGCAGCAGGCCTTCGGCTGCTTGGCATTGCAGTTCGCTGGCGGCTTCTTCGCGGATGCAGTCTTGCAGATGGCGCCAGGCGCGCAGGATGTCGGCATCCTGCGCCACGCTGCTGACCGCGCTGGCATCGCGCGCCTGTACGCCCTGACCGGGATAGTGCAGGCGAAAGCGCTCGATCAGTGCCGGCGGCAGGGACACCATGTCGGCCGCATATTCGCCGCCCTTGGGCAGGTTGGCGACATTGACCTGGGTACCGGCGGCGATGAGCACCAGCACATCCTGCCCGCACAGCAGATGGCGATGGCCCCATTGCATGCGCTTCTTGCCCTGGCGTACGTGGCAGATGCTGGCCAGGCCGATGAAGACCTGGCGCAACTGCTGTTCGTGCCGGGCGCGGATGCGTGTCAGCGTGGGGCGGGTGCCATGGGCGAAGGGCAGGATGGCGATGTCACTTTGCATGCGGGAATCAGCGTTGGAAGGTAGCGGTCAAGCGGGCCTGGCCGAGGGCCGCGCCGTTGAGGAAGAAGCCGAGCATAGCACCGCTGGCTTGCGCATCCAGTGGCAATTTTTCGGTGTTCAGTGCCCAAATCACGAATTGATAGCGGTGCGGCTTGTCACCCGCTGGCGGGCAGGCACCACCGTAGCCGCTGCTGCCGAAATCGGTACGGCCCTGGATGGCACCCGCGGGCAGGCCGCGGCCCTGGGCATCGATGCCGGCCGGCAGGCTGGTGGTGGAGGCCGGCAGGTTGAACACGGTCCAGTGCCACCAGCCACTGCCGGTCGGGGCATCCGGGTCATACACGGTCACGGCGAAGCTCTTGGTGCCGGCCGGGGCGTTGGACCAGGACAACTGCGGCGAGCGGTTCAGGCCGCTGCAGCCGAAGCCGTTGAAGACTTCCGCGTTCGACAGCGCCTTGCCATCCTGGATGTCGCGGCTGGTCACGGTGAAATCGGCAGCGTGGGCCGACAGTGCAGAAAACGTCAGGGCCAGCGTGGCCACGGCAAGGCGGAAAAAGGACATGAATGCGCTCCGGTCAAGGTTGAGGAGCGCCCATGGTAGAGGGCCGGCAGCGGCGAAATGGTGCAGAAAACGTCAGCCTCGGTGCAGAAAGCGTCAACCCGCCCAGAGCCCTGCGTGCCGCCTTGTCAGAACAAGTTCAGCGAAATCAGGAAGTCCAGTCCCTGGAACAGTTCGACATAGCGGCTGGCCGCCGATTCATTGATCACGATGAAGCGGGTGAAATCGAACAGCGCCGGTTCCAGCTGCGCGTCGATGGCTTGCTGGGCCGCGAAGCTGGCGTAGCTGAGGCCGAAGCTGTAGAACTGCTGCTTGAACTGCGGATTGAGATTGGCCTCGTCGACCGGGTGGAATTTCATCACCAGCCGAGCGTGCTGGCTGGCCACCAGTGCCTGCATGGTACGCAGCGAACTCATCAGGCCATGCAGGTTGCGCTGGGCCTCTTCGCTGTGCTGGCCGCAGCGCGCCACCATGTTGATGATATTGGGCAGGAAGCACAGCCAGTGGCGCTCCGTCTCGCGCAGTCCGCCCTGAGGTTCGAGGCTGACCGTGCGTACGCCCGGCAGGCCCGGAAAGGCTTGCGGCGAGACCCGGTAGGCGCCGCCATATTTCGGGCTCTGCGCATCGAACCAGATGGCGGGCATCGCATTGACCTGCAGGACGGCTTGCGGTGTGAGGCCCAGGCGCTGCATCAGCACGGGTTTGGCTTGCAGCATGTGCAGCAGTGCGGTGGCATCGACGGCGGCATTCTGTGCCGGTGCAGCCAGCTGAGGATTGCAGGAGGTGTTGCCTTCTTCCAGGTAGCACACGGTCTGCACCGCTGCCGCCAGCTTGAGCAGCTTGCCCAGCAGGAAGCCGGTGTGTGGCACGAAGATGCGCAAGGGCGTGAAGGTGGCAGGCAGGGCCGCCACCATCCCCTCCAGAAACGCCACGGTGCGTGCCGGATCCCAGATGCCGTCGTCGATGACGCTGACGTAGGGACCCTCCCATTGCATGCCACGTCCGCATACCACCAGCGGCGCGCGCACTTCTCCCTCGCGCTGCAACTGCCGGGCGATGGAATAGGTGATGGGGCTATGCAGGTAGACGATGTCCATGGAAGAGCAATGGCGCGGCCGGAAACGCGCGCCTGATGAGGCCAAGGCGGGATGATGGCCGCCTCGGCCTGGCTGCACCATGGGAAGATGCTTCACAAACGTAACGGGATGTAACGAGAGGCGCGCTCGGTTTCAGCGTGGACGCAGCGCCTCTACCAGCGCATCGTTCACGTAATGCGGCCCGTCGAAGAGCCAGACCCGATACCCGCGATAGTGCTGCAATTGCGGCGTCAGCTCCTCCGCAGTGGCACTGCGAAATCCGCCTCCGGGTTGCGGGCGGAAGGCCTCGGCGATGATCCGCACCCGCGCCGGCCCCAGCCGCTGCGACAGCACCTGCACGTAGTGCAGCGCCACCTGCGGCTCGCGGGCATAGACGCCGACGCCATCCTGGAAGAACACGCCGACATCCGGCGGCAGCCAGCTCAGCAAGCCGGCGGCCAGTGCTTCCGGCCCCACATTGGCACTGTCGTAGACGCTGATCCACAGCGGTCGCGGCAACTGGCCGAGCAGCTCGCCCAAGCGGGCTGCCTCGGTCCAGGTCGGATCGATCTCCACCGGGAAGTACCAGCCGCTGACCTTGAGCGGCGTGGGCAATCTTGCCAGCCTGGCGGATTGCGCGATCAGTTGCGGCAGGTCGGCGCGTGCGGCAGCTTCATCGAAGCGGCCGGCCAGTCCGAGGATCACCTCCTGTGCCCATGGTTCGCGCGCAATGCGCTGCCAGTCGGGCAGGCGTGGCACGGTCGGCAAATCACTGCCTGCAACAAAGGCCTGGCCATCGACTGCGCTCCATTGCACCAGCAGGGTTCGCGCTCCCAGTTTTTGCCACTGGCCGCGTGGTTCGACGGTGGCATTGTCGGGCTGCCAGACGATGCCTTCGATCTCGCCCTGCGCTTGCGCGCGCAGGTCACAGCCGGCGCAGGCGGCCAGCAGCCACGCCGAGGCAGCAGCCAGCAGGGCGCTACGGCGCAGCGGGGAGGGCAAGGGTGCCGGTGGCATGCACTTCATGGGAGCACCTGCGGTTCACTAGGGCTCAGTAGGACAGCGTGGTGCTGAAGAAGAATCCCTGCGCCCGTTCATCGCCGCCGACGCGCCAGCGATACTGCAGCGACAGATCCACATAGGAGCGCGATGCATGATAGCGATCGCCCCGGAACCAGTAACGCAGGTTCACCCCCGGACCCATGCCGATGGCGGTGCGATGGGTATTGAGCGAATTGAAGTCGGCGTTCAGGCTCAGATGCGGGAACAGCACCAGCTGATCGCTCACGCTGTCGAGCCGGAAACTGCGTCCGGTCTGGACCGAGGCCAGACCATAGGTCTGCGGATTGCGCAGGTAGCGGCCGACCTCGCCATACCATTGCGTGGTCCACCAGTCGGGACGATCCACTCGCAGGTCGGTACCGATGCCATCGGAATAGGCCAGCTGCACCAGCCAGTCGGCGGCGGACTGGCTTCCCAGCGGGATCAGCCGGCCCAGCGACAGCACCAGGTTCTGGCTGGCCAGCGGCTTCCAGCGCGCGCCCACGGTGGCTTGCGCAGTCTGCGTGCCAGTCGCACCGCCGGACTGGTCCTGCAGGGTCTGGAACACGCGTGCGAACAGTTCGACCGGACGGCCGCCCTGATAGCCGAAGGGCCGCCAGTAGGCTTCCGCTCCGGCCTGCAGGGTGCTGTCGGTGGCGGAGGCACCGGGACGTCCGCCATTGCCGGCGCTGGGGCCGCCGCCGTTGTGCGTGAGCGAGGCGATGAAGCCGCCGCTGCGATCGATGGTGGAGATGCTGCGACGGGTATCGAAGCGCTGCTGCGGCGTCTGCTGCAGGCTGCCATCGTCGGCACGGTCGACGCTGCGCTTGAACCAGCCCAGCGCGGCGTCATCGTCACCGGCATCGATGGCGGCATACCCCGCATCAGAAAGTGCGCGGGCGGGAAGGGTGCCGCCCGCATCGGCACGACGGAAGGCGTCCCGGGCAGCGGGGGCATCCCCCGCCTGGGACGCCAGGTAGGCCAGTTGCAGATCATCCAGTCCATCCAGCGCGCCGCCATCGCGCGCGGCGAGGAAGCGTTCACGGGCTTCGCGTGGATGACCGGTGCGGGCCAGCAGCGCGATCTCGGTCTCGACCGGCAAGCCGCCTTGCGCCAAGGCCGCCTCACCATCGGCGCGGGCACCCGCGCTATCTCCCAGTTGCGCGCGCAAGGCTGCGCGCCTGGCCAGCAAGGGGCCGTCCGCACCCTGTCCCTGCAGGGTGGCGCTGATGGCCTGCTCGGCTTGCTGATCCTGTCCACCAGCCTGCAGGGCATCGATCAGCAGCAGGCGGTATTCGGCATTCTGCGGTGACAGGGCTACGGCCTCGTTCGCAGCTTGCGCCGCCTGTGCGTACTGTTGCTGCTGCATCGCCTGGTAGCCACGTGTGGCGGCATCGAAGCCGGCATCGCGCGCTTGCGCGCCAAACGTCACGTGGCAGGGATTGACGTTTTCTGCACCATCGCGGCTGCAATCCAGTGCTGGCACGGGGAGTTGGCGGGACGATATGGACGGGTTGCGCTGTCCGGCACCGAGCGCCGCCAGCCGATAGCGTCCCAGTGCCTGGGTGGCCTGCAGGCGCGTCAGGCGCAAGCGCGCAGCTTGGCGTGCATCGATTGCGGGGGCGAGCGTGTCGGGATCAAGATCGTTCAGCACATCCAGTGCCGCCTGCGGTTGTTGCATGGCCAGTTCTGCATCGGCCTGCAGCAGCCGGGCATCCAGTTGTTCAGCGGGGCTGCTGTCGCTGCTCGCCAACTGTCGTGCCTGTGTGAAGTCAGCGCGCGCGGCATCGGCCTGGCCCAGACGCACGCGGGCATAGGCGCGCAGCAGCAGCGGACCGGGCTGGCGTTCGTCCATGGCGTGGGCTTCGTCGGCGGCGCGCTCGGCCTGCGCGATCTGCTCGTTGTGCAGCAGGGCTATCACCAGCATCAGGCGATATTCCATTTCCTGCGGTGCCAGTGCCACGGCCCGGCGGGCAGCGTCCAGCTCGGCCTCGGCTTGGTTGCCGCTTTGTGCCCGGAAGACTTCGGCCGCAGCCATGGCGGCGCGTTCGCGTTGCAGTTCCAGCTGCCGGCGCAGCAGCGGGCGTTGGTCCGTGACGTTGTCCGCGCCTTGGGCCAGTACTTCGCTGGCGCGGTCGTAGTCATGGGTCTCGATCAGCGCATTGCCCAGCAGCAGCCAGTAGGCGGTATTGTGCGGGGCGGCTGCCACGGCCTGGCGTGCCAGCGTGACGGCCTGCTCGTAGCGCTTGCCATCATAGGCGCGATAGGCGGCTGCTGCGGCCGCATAGCCGGGGTCGCGCGCCGTGCCACGCTTGGCGCTCATTCCGGCGTGCTGCTGTTGGCGCAGTTCGCGCAATTGACGGCGCAAGGCCATGGAATCCGGGCGCAGGCGTATCGCTTCCTGCAGTTGCGCCTGCGCCTGCCCGAACGCGCCGCGTGCCGCCGAGGCATAGGCCTGCTGGGCCAGGCGATAGGCCGGGCCGGACAGCGGCAGTTCCACCACGGCCGTTTGTGCCAGCGCCGTGCCGGTGGTGGCAGCAGCACCGCTGACCAGCAGCAGGAGCAGCAGGGACAAGGTCTTGTTCTTCATCGTGTCTTCTTGTTGTGGTGATGAGGGCGGGGTTCAGGCAGGCTGGCCGCCTTGTGCCAGCCAGTCGCGCTGGCGCCGTACCGCCTCTTCGATGGCCTCGCGCGAGATCACGGCTTCATTGACCAGGTAGTCGCCGATACGGCCATGCAGGTCGGGACGATAGCGCTGCATGGCCGCATCGAAGACCGGGCGCGACAGCAGGCCGCTGGCGATCAGCAGGTCGCCCAGCAGCGGGACGCGGGCTTCGGTGCGGGCCGGGTCGAAGGCATTGTCCTGCCCGCGCAGCAGGCGCAAGCCGGCAGCGATCTCGGACTCGCGCGCCACCATGGCGAAGGGGGCGCGGCCCAGGACCGCTTCCAGCTCGGCCCGCGCGGCATCGGTCAGCGCACTGGCCACGGCCACCCGCGCCATGCCCTGGTCGGGCCGGCCTTCCTTGCCGGGGCCGAGGTAGAGCGTGCGCAGGCGGGCGCAGATTTCCACCGGCAATTCGCCCGCATGGCGCTGCACGCGTTCCCGCGTGAGGCTCACGCGCGGCAGGCCTTCTTGATAGGCCAGTGCTTCGGCCAGGGTTTCTTCATCCAGCCAGCCATGGCTGACCATGACGGTCCCCAGCGGCAATTGCGTGCGGCGCTGTTCCTCCAGCGCCATCGACAGCGTGGCCTCGTCGACTGCCTGCCAGGTGCGCAGCAGGTCACCCAGGCGCAGGCGCACGCGGCTGGCGATGCCATCCGTGGGGAAGTCGTGCATGGTCTTGTCCCAAGCCAGTGCGCGGCCCGCGAACAGGTATAGCAGGAACAGCCGCCACGCACGCGCCACGGCCATGAAGTTGACGAAGTTGGCCACCACCATGCGCGGCAGGGCCATCAGGCCGTGACGCCAGCCGTACAGCTCGGTGGTGAAATAGAAACGGTGCACGGCACGATTGAGCATGGCCAGCGCATTGAGCGTGAGCACGGTGCGCCACCAGCCGTCACCGGCCAGCAGGGGAGGGTAGAACACGTCCCACCACTGGAAAGTGGTGGCCGCCGAAAACAGGATGAACTGCAAGGCCAGCACATAGCCCAGCATGCTGACGAAGGCCGTGACGACGCCCTTGCGGTCATGCAGCAGCAGATAGCGTGCCGCCAGCGAACCGCGCCACTCCATCTGCTCCCAGCTCTGCAGGCCGATACCGATGACCCAGCGCGCCTTCTGGCGATAGGCCTGGGTGAAGGTGTCTGGGAAATATTCGCGCACCGCCAGCGGCATTTCCAGCGTGCTCTCGGCCACCTGCTCGCGCTTGCCGAAGAACCAGGGTTTGCGGCGTACCTTGAACTTCACGGGGAAGCGCGCAAAGATGGTCTGCATGCCCATCTGCGAGAGCTTGGTGCCGACCTCGTAGTCTTCCGTCAGGCTGGACACGTTGAAGGGCTCGCCATCGGAGGCCTGCATCAGGCCGTGCAGCGCCTTGCGCGAGAAGCAGGTGCCGACCCCCGCCGAGGGTACCAGCCCGGCCACGCTTTCGCGCACCATCATGTCCTTGGCATGGCTTTCGGCGAATTCGTCCATGTAGGTACCGGCCACCAGTTCAAACCATTCGCGCTCCAGCGAGGCGACCGGCAGCTGGATCATGTCCTTGCGCGGCAGCAGGTAGTTGAAGAACTTCAGTTCCATCGGGTGCAGCACGTCTTCGCTGTCGTGCAGGACCACACCGGCGAACTGCATGCCCAGTCCGGCTTCGCTGGCGAAGATGGTCTTGACCACCCAGTTCAGACAATCGGCCTTGCAGGTCGGACCTGCATGCGGCACTTCCACCCGGTGCAGTTGCTTGTAGCGCACCCGCATGCGCTCCACCTCGTCAATGGTCTCGCGGTCGTTGACGTAGGTGCCGACGAAGATGTGGTAACGCCGATAGTCCAGCACGGCCACCATGTCCTCGATCATCTGCGCGATGACGTCCGCTTCCATCCAGGCCGGCACCATGATGGCAATGGGCTGCTCATCGCGCTGCCGCAACTGTTCCACCGTCAATGGCGTGCGTACGCGCTCGATGGTGAACCTGCGCCACAGGCGGCGTGACCAGTACCAGAGGTCGAAGAACAGGTCGTCCAGCGCCGACAGCAGGATCAGCAGGGCCACCACGGCCGCTGCAATTTCCAGCGCCGCGTAGTAGTTGGCGAACAGGAAGTTGAGCTGGGCCGTGGCATTGGCTGTGGTGAACATGCGCCGTCCTCAGTCCTGGCCGGCGTCGCGCGGCGTCGCCTGGGCTTGCTTGCGCTGGGCTTCCTGCTCGGCCATGCGACGGCGGCGCGTGCGGCTGGCCAGGATCAGCAGGAGAATGAACAGGCCGATGATGGTCAGCGGCACCACCCACCACAGGATGTCCGGAATGGTCAGCGAGGGGGCGTCCTGCACCGCATCGCGGCCACTGGCGTCATTGGTGTCGATCTCCGCCAGCAGTCCGGTCGAGGAGACGGCTGCCACATTGCCGGACGACAGCGCAAACGGTTTGGCCACCAGCGGACGTTCCTTGCCGACGCTGTGCCAGACCACGCCTTGCTGGCCGTTGGTCTTGGCGACCTCCAGGATGCCGAGGCGGTCGAAGCCGGTGACGTCGAGCATGGGCTTGGCGCTGCTGTCATTCATCACCAGCGTATTGCCCTTGACCTGCACGATGCCCTGGGCATCCTTGAAGGGCAGGTCAAATGCCAGGAAGCTGCCAGAAGGAGCGGCCTCCTTGCCGTCGTCCACCACGGTCATGCGGGTGCGGTCGGCGGGCAGGCCGGCGCTGGAGGCCACCATGATGACGCGCTGCAGGCTGGCCGGCACGTCGTCCAGATAGCTGTGCGGCACCAGCAACTGCGCACCGGCGGCGAAGCGGCGGACCATGCCGGTGAAGTTGGCTTCGTCCTGGGCCTTGTCCAGTTTCAGGTGGCTGGATCCCAGCACTGCCACCGGGAAGGCCTGGGGCGTTTCACGGCAGTTGTCGCTGGAGGGCTGGCGCACGAAGGACACGCGCAGCTGGTTCTGTGCAGCCAGCGCACCCGGCGGGATGCGCGCGATGATGCGCTCGCGCTGGCCGTCGGCCTGCAGGCTGCGCGCTCCCAGCAGCACATCGTTGAGGAACACCGAGGCCACCGGTGGCGTGCGCGTGGCACCCGGCGCGGCCGAGACATCCAGTACCAGTTCGGACGGCAGACGGCCGTCGCTGGCGACTTCGGCGATATCGAAGGACGCACTCCAGTCGGCGCGGCTGAGCACATCGATGCTACCCGGCGCACCGCCCAGGTTTTTCAGCAGGATGAAGTCTTCACCCGTCACCGGCTTGTGCGCCGTGCGCGCCACCAGCGAGGCGGCACCGCTGATGTTGCGCCAGTAGCGGTCGAACATCTGTGCAAAGGCGGGGCCGGACTGCGCACCCGCCAGGATCACCGGATGGCCGAAGGCTGACGACAGCCGCAGTTCACCTGCCTGCAGGCTGGCGGACTGCGGCTGCACGCGGGCGCGCCAGGCGCTGAAGGCCGGCATGGCTTCGGGCGCGCTGGCCTGCACCTGCTGCTGCAGGGCGTTCATGGCGCTGTCGATACCGGAGAGCAGCGCTGCATCGGCCACCACGATGTCGGCCCGCACCTGGTTGCGGCCCAGGGCCAGCAAGGCGCCGACTTCGGCGGGATCCTTCAGGGCATGTTGGCCGCTGCCCTTGAGCGCGGCAAACGCGGCAATGCCGCGCAGCCCATCGGGTACGTTCAGGCGGCTCAGGTCGATTACGTCACCCACGCGCGGCAGCACCGTCACCGTACTGTGCTTGCCCGCGCGTTCCAGCGCCACACCGATGCGCCAGGCGCTGTCGTAGCTCTGTGCATCCAGCTGGCGTCCCGCCACCATGATGGAGGTCAGGGCCGGCAGCGCCCCCCAGGCGGTGCGCAGGTCGCCGATGGCGCGGCTGTCGTAGCGGTAGCTGAAGGAGGAATCGGGATTCACCTGCAGCACGTTGCCGGGCGTACGCGGGTCGGCGCATTGCGACAGGCCGGAGAGCATGGTGGTCCAGTTCACGCCCATGCGCACGAATCCATTGGCGCGAGGCGCGCCGTCGATGCCCAGCGCCAGGCTGGCATCGCCCTGATCGGCCGTCATCGCACGCGCCGCGACCGGATAGGTATCGATGGCCACGACCATGGTGGTGCGGCCGCCGTCGGCGCGCAGATACTTTGCGTCCAGTTTCAGATTGGCATCCGCCAGCGGCACATTGGACGGCACCGGCAGATAGAGTTCGCGGCTGCTGTCATTGGACGCCAGCACCAGCGGCGAGGTGATGCCCAGTGAGGCCAGGGTCTCGCGGCGCTCGATCCAGGTATCGTCAGTCAAGGTGCGGAAAGCGTCAGCGGCGGCGTTGTTGCCTGTGGGGGCGGCCAGCAGGACCGGCGAAAAGCCGGCGGCAAGCATGGCGACGGCGAGCGTCATGAACATCGGCGTTCCCGCAGACAAGCGCAGGCGGCGCGCAGCCGCTGGCTGGGGGTGGTGGCGTGCAATCATCAGATTCCTGTCGCAAGAGGGACCATCGGTCCGCGTAGTCCGGACCTTGTGGCGTTTCGTTGAATTGTTTGTTGTTCGGTTGCGTGGCTCAGTTGCGTGCGGTAGGAGCGGAGCGAGGTCAATTTGGTTGCATGTTCGATATCACTCTTTACCCCTTGCAGCACGCGGACACTTTCCTTGTGTCCATTTTTCCGTGATTTTTTGCTTGAAATGGCGACGCAGAAAAACTAAGTATTCAGGGCGATTGCCGTCTGGCATCGCCCGGAGGGGCGCATGGGAAAAGGGGCGCTGCTGGCTGATTTCGCCTGAGGAGAAAAGGCGGGGTAACGCAACACTGACAAGGATGTTTGTGAGAATTCCCTACATCAGGGGCGTAAAAAATTTTTTATATTGTTTGATTTAACTCGGTTCTGGCCGGAAAACATTTCCATAAAAAACTAAGTAAACGGGACGACGGAACAAACCGCAACGTCTCGCCGCCCATGGCTTGCGAATGGATGAGTCAGGCGGAAAAGGGCTGGAAGTTGCGTCCGAGAATGGCAGCGACGATGCGGGCACAGGCCTGTCCGTCGCCATAGGGATTTTGTTTGCGTGCGAAGCTGCGCCAGAGCCGGTCTTCGCTCAGCAGGGTGGCCACGGTATCGACGATGCGGCCGGTATCGGTGCCGACCAGTTGCACGGTGCCTGCGGCCACGGCCTCGGGGCGTTCGGTGACGTCGCGCATGACCAGTACCGGCTTGCCCAATGCGGGCGCTTCTTCCTGGACGCCGCCGGAATCGGTGAGGATCACGTGGGCGCGCTGCATCAGCCGCACGAACTGCAGATAGTCCAGCGGCTCGATCAGATGCAGGTGAGGCAGGCCGGACAGCTCCTGCATGACGGGGCCGCGCACGTTGGGATTGAGGTGCACCGGGTAGACGATCTGCAGGTCATCGCGTTGCGCCAACTGGGCCAGTGCGCGGCAGATCTGCAGGAATCCGGTACCGAAGTTCTCGCGCCGGTGGCCGGTGACCAGCAGCAGGCGGCGTTCGGGCAGCAGCGATGGCAGGGCGGCATCGAGCTGGGCGCGAAGCCCGGCATCGGCATCGATGCGGGCCACCGTCATCTGCAGGGCATCGATGACGGTGTTGCCGGTGACCACGATTTTTCCCTGCAGGTTTTCTGCTTCGAGATTGCGGCGCGACTGCGCGGTGGGCGCGAACATCAGGTCGCTGACCACATCGATGGTGCGCCGGTTCATCTCTTCCGGCCAGGGCTGGTGCATGTCATGGGTGCGCAGGCCGGCCTCCACGTGACCGACCGGGATGCGCCGGTGAAAGGCCGCCATGGCCGCCACCATGGCGGTGGTGGTATCGCCGTGGACCAGCACGCGGTCGGGCCGGGTCTGCTCCAGCAGCTGGTCGATGCCGGCGAAGAGGCGCGCGGAGAGGCCGTTGAGCGTCTGGTCCGGCACCATCACATCGAGCTTGTGATCGGCCTTGATGGCGAACAGCTCCAGTACCTGCGCCAGCATCTGCTTGTGCTGGCCGGTGGCGCAGACGATGGAGTCGATGGCGGGCTCGGCATCGAGGGCCTTGACCAGCGGTGCCATCTTGATGGCTTCGGGGCGGGTACCGAAAATCGACAGCACCCGCAGAGGGCGGCTGGGCGTGGCGTGGTCCATGATGCTCCAGTAAAGGCTGCGTGAGCGCGCCTGTATCAAATCGTGGTCGTGACCGGCGTTGGGCTGTTCTTGTTGATTGTTGGCATCAGCGTGGTGCGCGGAGTGGTGGGGCCATCCGATAAGCAGAGACAGCCCGGGATGTGGGACAAGAGCCGCGAAGATTTGGTTCTGGCGACAGGGCGAGGCTTGGACGGAGCGTACGCTTATCGTCATTGCGCCCGGGCAAGCTCGGCTGGTCCGGGCGCAGGACTTACGGTGAGGAGGCGGCGAGATAGTTGCGGCGCTGCCGCTGGTGGCGTATTGAGAGCAAGTGAACGACACCCCTGGAGCGGGCATAGAGCACCAGGGTATCCTTCATTACGTACTCTCGTACCTCCGTGTGGCGGGCCAGTCTGCCCAATTGCCGTTCGAGGAGGCGCAGGGCGCTGTGGACTTCGGTTGATTGCCCGGCGCCGCCTTGAATCAAGGGGCGGAGCTGCGGAAGACTTTCCAGATTGGGGATGTCGGTCGCGATCAGTTCATCCAGCAGCTGGTCATAGGCACCGGTTGCCTCATTGGCGTCGAGGAAATCCTCGATCTGCGCCAGCCCGCGAAGGAAATACGTCGTGACCTCGACCCGATGCGGGACGGCCACCTTGCACCTCAGCGCGTGGTCTTGGCAGTGCGGCGGCGTTTGAGGCCGTTGAGGGCGGTGCGGGCATCGTCCACATGACCGGCCGCGACATCGGCCAGCCCGGCGCGGGCATCTTCAATGGTCAGCAGGTGCAGGTGCTCCCGCTCCAACTGATGGTAGTAATCCAGTCGCTCCGCATCGATCAAGGCGACGTAGCTGACGCCGTTCTTGGTAATGATTTTCTCTGTGCCCGCCTTGACCTGATCCGCCAGTTCGGAAAGTTGGGCCCGGGCTTGCGTCACCGTAATCACGTCAGTGGAAGAAAAGGCCATCTCGGACCTCCTAAAATGATGTACAGATTCCTGTACAGTATAGAGGCCTGCCTTGCTGGGTGCTTGTGTGCGCATGATGTCACTCCTTGGGTGGGAGAGGCGCATGCTCGCGCAAATTGCCTGGTCTGGCAGCGACATCGTGAAATCAATCCGCTTTCCTCGCATTTTTTGATTGTCTGCCACTTCCATCACCATTGGCCGCCCATGAACCTCACCCCCCTCGCCATCCTCCTGGTCTTCCAATGCCTGGGCGAAGGCACCGCGCAATTGCTGGGCCTGCCCATTCCCGGTCCGGTGATCGGTATGCTGCTGTTGCTGATCGCCTTTCTCTCTTCTTCACGCCTGGCGCAGCTGATGGAGCCGACCTCATGGGGCATCCTGCAGCACCTGTCGCTGCTGTTCGTGCCGGCCGGCGTCGGCGTGATTGCCGCTGCCGGCCAGCTCAAAGGCGATCTGCCGGCCATCGCGGTGGCGCTGGTGGTGAGCACGGTCCTGGCCATCGGCGTCGGCGCGCTGGTGACCAATGCGGCGATGAAGCGCTTCTCTGCGGCACGCCAGCCGGATCACGATGAGGAGTCGCACTGATGCACGGCCTGGCCCGTCTGACCGATGTCTGGGTCTACCTGGCGGCCTCGCCGCTGCTGGGGCTGACGACCACGCTGGTGGCCTATCTCGTGGCACTGTGGATCTACCGGCGGCTGGGTTACCACCCGCTGGCCAATCCCGTGCTGATCGCCATCGTCATCGTGGTCAGCATCCTGGGCATCACGCATACGCCCTACAAGACGTATTTCGAAGGCGCGCAATTCGTGCATTTCATGCTTGGACCGGCCACGGTTGCGCTGGCCATGCCGCTCTACAAGCAGTGGCACAATTTCCGCCGCGCAGTGCTGCCGCTGATGCTGGGACTGGCCGCTGGTTCCGTGACGGCCGTGGTCTCGGCGGTCGGGATCGCTTACGCCATGGGGGCCTCGCGCGACATCGTCATTTCCATGGCACCCAAGTCGGCCACCACGCCGATTGCCATGGCCATCTCGGAACGCTTCGGCGGCCTGCCGTCGCTGACCGCCGTGCTGGTGATCTGCACCGGCATCCTGGGCGCGGTCCTGGCGCGCTACGTGCTCAACTTCCTGCGGATCGACAGCCATCCGGTGCGCGGCTTCGCGCTGGGCGTGGCCTCGCATGGCATCGGTACTGCGCGGGCCTTGCAGGTCAGTGCGGAGATGGGGGCCTTTGCCGGATTGGGCATGGGACTCAATGGCGTCTTCACCGCCGTGCTGGTGCCGGTGCTCATGCCGCTGTTCCTGCGCTGGACCGGAAATTGAGAATGAACTAAATAATTTAAATTTAAGTTACTTGCTTCGGGCACCATGGCGGTACCTTGAACTGCTCCACCAGAAAATCACGCATGCGCTGCACCTTGGGCGGCAGATGCGTGCGGGTCGGGTAGAGCGTATGCACCACCAGTTGTTCGCCGGTGCTCCAGCCTTCGAACAATTCCACCAGTTCACCGGACTGGATTGCCGCGTTGACGATGAAGTCCGGCTGGATCGCGATGCCCTGGCCGGCCACGGCCATGGCACGGCAGGTAGCGCCATTGTTGACGTAGACGGTGGAGCGTACGCGCACCGTGCACGTGTCGCCGTGCTCATGCTTGAAATGCCACTCATCGCCGCCGTTGCGGTAGCTGTAGGAGATGAAGGGATAGTCGCGCAGTTCCGCCGGACTCACCGGCGTACCGTGCCGCTGCAGGAAGGCCGGCGAGGCGCAGGCAATCATGCGCACCGGTGCCAGCGGCCGCGCCACCATGCGGCTGTCACCGAGGGTGCTGATGCGGATGGCCATGTCGAAACCTTCCTCAAGCAGGTCGATGGTGCGGTCAGACAAGGTGATGTTGAGCGTGATCAGCGGATTCTGTTCGGTGAACTTGCCCCATAGCGGAGCCAGTTGCTCCACGCCGAAATCCTGCGGAGCGCCGATGCGCAGCCGTCCGCAGGCCTGGTCGGAATTGAGCCCGACTTCGCTCTCCACATCCTGGATGGATTCCAGCAATTCCTTGCAGCGCGAGAAGTAGACGCGGCCCTCATCGGTCAGCGAGAGTCGCCGCGTGGTGCGGTGGAGCAGGCGGATGCCGAGGAACTGTTCCAGCTCCGAAACCTGCCGCGAGACCGCCGGTTTGGACTGGCCGGTCACCTCCACGGCGGCCACGAAGCTGCCGCTCTCGACCACGGCGACAAAGGTTTCCATCGCTTGCAACTTGTCCATGGCTGCTTTCCGATCCGCAAGAAAAATACCGGTCAGATTGCCACAGCCTCGTGCGCCTGCCCATGCTACGTTCGGATAATGGCGCGTCCGGAAAATTCGTTCATCGCACCGTGGCGGCCCACGCCACCACTTCGCCCGCCAACCGCGCCGAGGCGCTGCCAAAGGCGCTGACCACTTCCGGCACCTTGCTGCCGGCCACCGCTTCCACGACGGCAAAGCGCCGCGCCGCCAGTTGCTGGCGCGTGGCGGTGTCGACCAGTCGCGCGTCATAGACGATCACCACGCTGGGCGCGCCGTTGCGATATTCCGTCTGGAAGGCGTTGAGTGCGCCATCGAGTTCAACCTCGGCCGCGATGTTGGCATTGTCACCGGACAGGCGCGGGAAACGTCCGTCGGCCTGGAAAGCATCCAGCAGGCGGTCGCGCAGCAACTGCGGTGCCGGATCACTCCAGCGCACGCCGGCATAGGACTTGACCACATCGCCTTCAGGCAGCACCAGGATGCGTTCGCTGTCGATGCTGCGACTGGCCGCCGGAGTGGCGATGCGCAGCGCGCGATAGGGCGTGCCGGTGCTCGCCGCATGCGGCGAAGCCAGCGGCGGCAGGCGATAGACCGCCAGCGGATCGGACTTGGGAAGAATCGAACACGCGGTCAGGGCCAGGCTGGCGGCCACCAGGGCGGTGCGCAGGAGCGGGGTCATCATGGTTGGAATTCCTGAAGATTGTCTTGGCCCAGCAGGTAGGCACCGGGATTGCTTTCCAGCTTGCGGCTGATGGCCCGCACCGAGGCCAGGGTACTGCGCAGTTCGGTAATGGCCGGCCCGATCTCCGCCACGCCCTGGGCACCGTTGTTGAGGGCGGCCTGGTTCTGCTGGATCAGCTTTTCGATCTGCTGGCTGCTGGCCGCCAGCGAACGCATGGCTTGCTGCAGGTTGCCCATGGCGTCATTGCCGCGTGTGGCCAGCAACTGGTTGGCCGACTGCATGGCCAGATTGGCCTGGCGCGCCGCTGCCGCCAGTTCTTGCATGGCGGTGCCGACGTTGCCGCGCTGGTTGGCCAGGGTATCGGTCAGCTGTTCCAGGTGCGCCAGGGTCTGGTTCAAGCGGCGCGCGTTTTCCGGAGCCAGGAACTGTTTGGCATTGAGCAGCACTTCATTGACGTTGGAGAGCAGGTCCTCGCCGTTGGAGAGCAGTGCCGACAGCGGCGAGGGTGAGGCGATGATGATGGGGTCATTGCCATCCTTGGACTCCAGCCGAGGACTCTCGGGCGAGCCATTGGTCAGCTGGATCAGTGCGGTACCGGTGATGCCGGCCAGGGCCAGCTTGGCGCCGGTGTCTTCCTTGATGGGCGCCTTGCCGGTCACACGGATGCGGGCGCGCACCTTGCGCGGGTCGGCCGGGTCCAGGCTCAGGCCGACCACGTCGCCCACCTTGATGCCGCTGTACTGCACGGGGCTGCCGCGCGAGAGCCCGCTGACCGCCTCGTTGAAGATGACCGTGTAGTAGTCGACGTCGCGGTCCTGGCCGACCTTGGTCAGCCACAGGCAGAACACCAGTGCCGCCAGGGCGACCAGGATGGTGAAGAGTCCGATGAGGACGTGATGGGCACGCGTTTCCATTAGGCGTTTCCTTGATGCGTTGGGGTGGCCGAAGCACGCAGTGCGGCCTGGCTGGCGGCCCGTCCGCGCGGGCCTTGGAAGTATTGCCGTATCCACGGATCATCGAAGGCCGCCACGGTCTCGATGCGGTCGGCCACCAGCACGCGCTTGGCCGAGAGCACGGCAACACGGTCGCAGATGGCATAAAGGGTGTCCAGGTCATGGGTGACCAGGAACACGGTCAGACCCAGCGCATCGCGCAGGGTCAGGATCAGGCGGTCGAAGGCGGCGGCGCTGATGGGGTCGAGGCCGGCGGTCGGTTCGTCCAGGAACAGGATGTCCGGATCCAGCGCCAGCGCACGGGCCAGCGCGGCGCGCTTGATCATGCCGCCCGAAAGTTCCGCCGGAGTTTTGTCGCCGGCGGCAATGGGCAGACCGGCCAGCGCCAGCTTCATGGCCGAGACCCCACGCGCCTCATCGGCATCGAGTCCGCCGTATTCGGTCAGGGGCAGCGCGATGTTTTCCAGCACGGTCAGCGAAGAGAACAATGCGCCCTGCTGGAACAGCACGCCGAAGCGACGCTCATACTGCGAACGTGCTTCGGTGGACAGTGCAGACAGATCCTGTCCGAACACTTTCACCTGTCCGGCCGCAGGACGTTGCAAGCCGACGATACTGCGCAGCAGGACCGATTTGCCGGTGCCGGAACCGCCCACCACGCCGAGGATTTCACCGCGCCGCACCTGCAGGTCCAGCTGGTCATGGACCACTTGCGGTCCGAACTGGTTGCGCAGGCCGCGCACGTCGATGATCGCTTCGACGGCCTGATCGTCGTGCGCCGGGGTCACCATCCCATCTCCATGAAGAACAGGGCCGCCAGTGCATCCAGCAAAATCACCACGAAGATCGACTGCACCACGCTGGAGGTGGTGTGCTGGCCCACCGACTGGGCGCTGCCGCTGACCTTGAAGCCTTCGTTGCAACCGATGATGGCAATCACGAAGGCAAACAGCGGTGCCTTGACCATGCCCAGCACGAAGTGGCGGATGCTCACATCCTGCTGCAGCAGCGCGATGAACATGGTCGGGCTGATGTCCAGCGACAGCGCGCACACCATGGCTCCGCCGAAGAGGCCCGACATCATGGCGATGAAGGTGAGCAGCGGCATGGAGATCAGCAGCGCGATGATGCGCGGCAGGACCAGCAGGTTGATCGGGTCCAGTCCAAGGGCGCGGATGGCATCGATTTCCTCGTTGGCCTTCATTGAGCCGATCTGCGCCGTAAAGGAACTGGCGGTGCGCCCGGCCATCAGGATGGCCGTCAGCAGGACGGCGAATTCACGCAGGAAGGAGAAGGCCACCAGGTCCACCGTATAAAGACTGGCGCCGAAATCGGCCAGCACGGTCGCCCCCAGGAAGGCGACCACGGCACCCACCATGAAGGTCAGCAGGGAGACGATGGGGACCGCGTCCAGCCCGGTCTGTTCCACCTGGGCCACTACGCCCGTAAAGCGCCAGCGCGAAGGACGCCAGAACGAGGCCGCCAAGGTCTGCAGGCACAGTCCGGCAAAACCCAGCAGGCCGCGCGAACAGGCGCGCAGGTTGAGGGTGGCCACGCCGGCCCGTTCCAGCATGTCGGTAATCCAGGCCTGCGGCGGCGGGGCGGCCTTGGGCATGGCGATCGCCTTGGCCTCGGCCACGGCGGCCAGCAGGCCGCGCCAGGCGCGCGGCAGATTGCTGTCTTCGCCGGTCTGGCGCAAGGCTGCGGGCACGCCCAGCAGATCCACCAGCAGCTTGGCGCCCACGGTGTCAAAGGCGGTCAGTGCAGAAAACGTCAGCACCAGCTGATCGTCTACCGCCGGCCGCTGCTGTGCGATCTGGTGCGACAGCGCGCGGTAGTTGCGCAAGGTCCAGTCGCCTTCCACGTGCAGCACAGGCGGGCTGGACGGTTCGAGGCGGAAGGTGGCGGCGTTGTTCAAATCAGGTCAGGCCAGCGAGGGCAAGGTTGGAAGAGGGCAGTGTACCGAACTTGCGCGCCACTGCGCAAAAAGCGTCAGCGGGCCGCCGCAAGTATGGCATGGGCACAGGCTTCGCGCCAGCCGCAATGACCCGCGCGGGCACTATCCCAAGAGGTAATTGCTGCGGGGGGAAGGGGCTCCTACCATGTGCCTTCCCTGGACCCGGCCAGTGCCATTGTCCTCCCTCCACCCGGCAGAAAGCACCCGGGATGATTTGACGTTTTCTGCACCATGCCGCGTGCGGCACGCTTCTCATGAAAAAACTCGTCTTCACTCTTTCCGCCCTGGGGCTGCTCAACGCCAGCCAATATGCCCAGGCCCAGACTTCCAGCGTCACCGTCTATGGCGTCATCGACATGAGCCTGGTCTATACCAGCAAGGTCGGTGCCGGCAACAACAGTCGCGTCAGTGTCGACTCCGGTGACGCCATGGCCTCGCGCATCGGCTTTCGCGGCCGCGAGGAACTGGGCGGCGGACTGGCGGCCATCTTCCAGCTGGAAAACGGATTCTCCGCTGACGACGGTGCCATGGCCACGCCGGGCAGCCTGTTCGACCGCAAGTCGGTGGTCGGCCTGAGCAGTCAATACGGCACCCTGACCATCGGCCGCCAGACCGATTACCTGGAGGAGATTGGTCTGCAATACAGTTCCTTCCAGATTTTCGGGGGTGGCGGTGTGCGTGCCGGTCACTTCAACAGCCTCGATCGCCTGACCGGCGCACGGACCAGCAATTCGCTGCGCTTCGATACGGCCGAGATGGAGGGTTTTACCGGCAGCCTGTTCTACGGCTTCGGCGAGGTCGCAGGCAAGACTTCGGCGGGACAAGCCTTCGGCGTCGGAGCCAACTATCGGCGCGGCAATGCCGGCATCGGTGCCGCTTACTACCAAAGCAAGCTGGCCGCGGATACGCCGCCGTCCAGTGCCGGTGATACCGACCTCAAGACCTTCACCCTGGGGGCCAGCTACCAGGCCGGTCCGGCCAAGCTGTTCGCGGCCTGGTCACAGGTGCGCCGCTCGACCCAGCAGCCGCTGGCGGCGAGCGGACTGGTGGCCATCACCAGCGCTACCCGCGCCAATGTGTTCGACGTCGGCGTGGATTACGCGATGGACGCCAAGCTGCACCTGCTGGGCAGCGTCATCCATGACCGTGCCGATCTGTCCCGCGCCAGCGGTGGTGCTACGCGCGGACACACCACGCAGTTCAATATCGGCATCGACTATTTCTTCAGCAAGCGCACCGACCTCTACGCCATGGCCAGCCGCCAGTCGGCCAGCGACGTGCTCAATCCCGGCGTCATCAGCGCGGCCTATTCGTCGGCACCGGCGGACGACAGCAGCCAGAATGTCCTGCGTATCGGGCTACGCCACAAGTTCTGAGAGCGCCGAAAAACATAGCCGAAAACGGCAAAACAGCCTCCGCAGTGCGGGGGCTGTTTTGCTTTTGAGCGGTGCGATCCGGAGACATCAGGGGCAAAGAAAGGCTGCATGCGGGAAGAGAGCGCAGACTGCGCGCGCCGCAGGACCTCGTGCGGCGCGCAGGTTTGCCAAATCGGGCTACGCCGCTGCGGGAAGGGAACGCAATAATCCATCACACCCGTTCCACACCGACACGTTCCGACCATGACCTCCACTCGTTTCCGTTCCCGCCTGCTGCGCAAGGCGGTCTTGTCTACGCTTTCCGTAGCCAGCCTGGCCACTGCCTTGCTGGCGCCGCTGCCGGCCGCCGCCCATGGAGCGGCCGCGCACATGTTGCCGCTCAAGAAGACCCTGGAAGATTTCGGCGCTACCGTGCGCTGGGATGCCTATGCGGGGCTGTGGACCATCCAGCGCAACAGCGTGACCGTACGCGTCAAGCCGCGCGCCACGACCGCGCTGGTCAACGGCCAGAGCGTGAAGCTGCCGGTGCCGCTGGTGATGAAGAACGGACAGCCCTATGTCTCCGACGAATTCATCAATACCGTCTTTGCGCCCAGCCTGGACAAGACTTTCCAGATCGAGTCCGTGCCGCATCCGCTGAACCCGCTCAGCGCCGATGAGATCAACGCCACGCTGGACATCTTGAAAGCCAGCGGCCGCTGGCAGCCGACCTATCGCTTTACCGAAATCACGGTGGCCGAACCGCCCAAGGAGCAGGTCTGGAAATTCGCCCTCGGCGAACGCGGCCTGGCCTTTGCCCGGCGCGCCGATTTCACCCTGCTCGATGGCAGCCAGGTGATCGAAGGCACGGTGGATCTGGGTCAACGCAGCGTGACGCGCTGGGAGCCCAAGACCGGTGTGCACGGCATGGTGCTGGTGGATGACTTCGCCACCGTCCAAAACGCAATGGAAACCAGCCCCGACTACGCCCAGGCGCTGGCCAGGCGTGGCATCACCGACATCAAGAAGGTGGTGGCCACCCCGCTGACCGTGGGCTACTTCGGCGGCAAGGATGCCCTGCAGGAAGATGCCCGCCTGCTCAAGGTGGTCAGCTACCTGGATGTCGGCGACGGCAATTACTGGGCGCATCCCATCGAAAACCTGGTGGCGGTGGTCGATCTGGTGCAGAAGAAAGTCATCAAGATCGAAGACAATGGCGTGATCCCGGTGCCGATGAAACCGACCGGCTACGACGGCAGCGGCCGCGCACTGGTCCCGCCACCCAAGCCGCTGGACATCAGCGAGCCCGAGGGCAAGAACTACACCATCACCGGCAACACCCTGCGCTGGCGCAACTGGGAGATGCACTTCAAGCTGGATTCGCGCGTCGGCCTGATGTTCTCGACCGTCACCTACAACGACCACGGCAAGAAACGCCAGATCATGTACGAGGGTTCGCTGGGCGGCATGATCGTGCCTTACGGTGATCCGGACGTGGGCTGGTATTTCAAGGCTTACCTGGATTCGGGTGAATACGGCATGGGCACGCTGACCTCACCCATCGAGCGTGGCAAGGATGCGCCTGACAACGTGGTGCTGCTCGATGCCACGCTGGCCGACACCAGCGGCAAGCCGCGCACCATCCCGCGCGCCATTGGCGTCTTCGAACGCTATGCCGGCCCGGAATTCAAGCACCAGGAATACGGCCAGCCCAATCTGTCGGTAGAGCGGCGTGAACTGGTGATCCGCTGGATCAGCACGGTCGGCAATTACGACTACATCTTCGACTGGGTCTTTGCCGAGAATGGCACCATCGGCATCAATGCCGGCGCCACCGGCATCGAAGCGGTCAAGGGCGTGAAGTCTTCGACCATGCGTGACGCCAGCGCGGCCGAGGATACCCGTTACGGCACGCTGATCGATCACAACATCGTCGGCACCACGCACCAGCACATCTACAACTTCCGTCTCGATCTGGACATCGACGGGGAAGGCAATTCGCTCACCGAAGTTGATCCGGTGGTGTTGCCCAACACCCGGGGCGGCCCGCGCAGCAGCACCATGCAGACCGTGCAGCGCACCGCAGAGACCGAGCAGCAGGCGGCGCAGAAATTCGATGCATCGACCATTCGTTTGTTGAGCAACCCCAACAAGTTCAACAAGGTCGGCAATCCGGTCTCTTACCAGTTGATTCCCTATGCGGGCGGTACGCACCCGATTGCCAAGGGCGCCAACTTCTCGCCCGATGAATGGCTCAACAAGCGCCTGAGCTTCATGGACCGCCAGCTGTGGGTGACCCGCTACGACCCGCAGCAGCGCTTCCCGGAAGGCAAGTATCCGAACCGCTCGCACGAGGACACCGGTCTGGGTGCCTTCGTCAAGGACAACCAGTCCATCGTCAACCAGGACGATGTGGTCTGGCTGACCACCGGCACCACCCACGTGGCGCGTGCCGAAGAGTGGCCCATCATGCCCACCGAATGGGTGCACGTCCTGTTGAAGCCCTGGAACTTCTTCGACGAGACGCCGACCCTCGGCCTGAACAAGAAGAAATAAGGCTTCCCCAAGCCGGCAAAGCTTGACCGTCCGTGCTCCGGCCCGACGGTCTTTTTTCACAAGGAGACTCCATGCATATCGCATCCAATATCATCGGCGGCCAGCTGCGCACGGGCAGCCGCCTGCTCGATTCGCACAATCCCGCCACCGGCCAGGTCATGGGCCGCTTCCCGCACTCCGATGCCATCGAGGTTGCGGCAGCGGTAGCCGCCGCACGCCAGGCGCAGCCGGGCTGGGCAGCCTTGTCACTGGCGCAGCGGCGCGAGCACCTGGAGCGCGTGGCCGATGCCATCGCTGCCAATGCCGAACGGCTCGCCACGCTGGTGACACAGGAACAGGGCCGCCCGCTGGGTGGCGTCGGTCCGGATCAGGTGCCGGGCTCGCGCTTCGAACTATGGGGCTGCGAGGCCTGGACGCGCGCCACGGCCAGCCTGGAACTGGCCCCGGAAGTGGTGTTCGAGGACGAGACCCGGCGCGACGAACTGCATCGCAAGCCCTATGGCGTGATCGCCGCCATCGCACCCTGGAACTGGCCGCTGATGATTTCCATCTGGCAGATCATCCCGGCGCTCTATACCGGCAATACGGTCGTGCTCAAGCCCTCCGAATACACCAGCGTCTGCGGCCTGGAACTGGCGCGCGTGATTGCGGAAGCACTGCCGGCCGGCGTGCTCAATACCGTCAGCGGCGATGGCAGCGTGGGCGCCCTGCTGGTGGAGGATGCGAACGTCAACAAGATCATGTTCACCGGATCCGGTGCGACCGGTGCGCGCATCGTTGCAGCGGCCGCGCGCAACCTCACGCCGACCACCATGGAACTGGGCGGCAATGATGCGGCCATCGTGCTGGAAGATGCCGATCCCAAGGCGATTGCGCCGGGCCTGTTCTGGGGCGCCTTCCTCAACATGGGCCAGACCTGCGCTTGTGCCAAGCGCCTCTACGTGCCCGATGCGCTGCATGACCGGATCGTGGCCGAGCTCAAGGCCATCATTGCGGCCACGCCCATGGGCGACGGCTTGCAGCCCGGCATCGCCATGGGGCCGGTACAGAATCCCATGCAATTGAAGAAGGTGGCGGCGCTGGTGGAGAGTGCCCGTGAAGAGGGGGCCACCATCGTCTGCGGCGGCGTGCTGCCGGACGGCCCGGGCAATTTCTATCCGCTCACGCTGGTGACCGATATCTGCGATGGTGCGCGGCTAGTGGACGAAGAACAGTTCGGACCGGTGCTGCCCATCATCCGCTACAGCGATCTGGAGCAGGCCATCGCCAATGCCAACCGGCTCGACGTCGGCCTGGGCGCGTCGGTGTGGAGCAGTGATACGCAGCGCGCTGCCGAAGTGGCTACCCGATTGCAGGCCGGGACGGTGTGGGTGAACCAGCACGGCATGGTCCATCCCATGGTGCCCTTTGGCGGCAACAAGCGTTCGGGGTGGGGACTGGAATTCGGGCAGGAGGGATTGAAGGGGGTGACGCAGCCGCAAGTGATCAGTTTGAAAAAATAACCGTACGGTGTTGTATCAAAAAAAGGATATCCGTGGATATCCTTTTTTAATGCCCGACGCGACATGATGCGTGCGCGCCCCAGTGGGAAAGCTTAGCGCGTCACGCTCGCCTCCAGCTTGGCCTGCCCGCCCTTGCCATACGCAATCGGCCGCTCGGCCCGTCCATCCTGCAATTCCAGCGTGGTCAGCGCATCGCGTGCCACGGCCTTGATGCGCCATTGTCGTCCGTCGTCCTCGCTCACCAGCAGCGAACCGGAGAGCGAGCTTGCCATGACCTGATTGCCTTCGCTGCGCAGGGCCGTGATGGAGCCGCTGGTGGGCGAGGCCAGTGCTTCCCAGTGCTGGCCGCCATCCTCGCTGCGCAGCAGCTTGCCGCCCAGGCCGCCAACGATGATGGCCCCGGAGGCAGTGACCACGCCGCTCCATAGCGAAGCCTTGCTGCCCGTGGCCAGTGCTTCCCAGTGCTGGCCGCCATCGAGCGAGCGATACAGCACGCCTTGCTCGGCCGCGACGAACAGCGCGCCATCGCGGCCGGGGAAGATGTGCAGCAGGTTCAGGTCGCCGCGCTGCTGGCCCGGTGCCGTGGGCAGCTTGACCTGCTGCCAGCTCTTGCCGCCATCGCGCGTATGCAGCAGCAGCGACCACAGGCCGGCCGCCCAGCCCTCATTGGCATTGGCAAACCAGACCGAAAACAGTGGCTGGTCCACGCTGGTGTCGCTGCGCTGCAGGGCCCATGTCTTGCCGCCATCGGCGGTGTGCAGGATCACGCCGCCGTGGCCGGCCGCCCAGCCCTGCTCGGTGCCGGCGAAACTGACCGAGGTCAGCGTGGTATCGACCGGTACCTTGTCGGCCTGGCGATAGCTGGCACCGCCGTCGTCGGAGAGGATGATGTAGCCATAGGCGCCAACGGCCACGATGCGGCTGCCGGCACGGGTCGCACCCAGCATCATGTTGTGCAGGGCATGCGCATCGGAGCGCGCAGGTGACAGCGTGACCGCTGCGCCGGCCTGAGCGAATGCGCCATGGGAGACGCCACCGGCCAGCAGGGCCAAGGCCAGCGCCACAGAATGTTTGCGGAAATAAATCATGACTCGTCCTTGCGATCGGTAATCAGTGCGCCAGGGCGCTGTTGAGCTTGATGGGCGACTTGCGCGGGAACATCTTCTCCAGCACCACTGCAAAGGCGGGCAGGGCGGTCATCGCCATGACCAGGTTGACCAGGAACATGAAGGCCAGCAGCTTGCCCATGTCAGCCTGGAACTTGAGATCGGAGAAGGACCAGGTGGCCACGCCGATGGCGAGCGTGATGGCCGTGAAGATGGTGGCGATGCCCACTTCCTGAATTGCGTTGTGCAGCGCCTGTTCAATAGGCAGGCCAGCGGCCAGATGCAGTTGCAGCCGGTTGTAGATGTAGAAGGCATAGTCCACGCCGATGCCCACGGCCAGTACCATCACGGGCAGCGTCGCTACCGTCAGGCCGATCTGCAATTGCTTCATGAAGGCATAGCCGATGAAGGTAGCCACCGTCAGCGGCAGGCAGCAGGCGATGATGGCGCGCCAGTCGCGATAGACCGCAAACACCAGCAGCACGATGGCGCCGTAGACGTAGAGCATCATGGGCAGCTCGGACTTTTCCACTTCATCGTTGACGGCCGCGATCACCCCCGCGTTGCCTGCGGCCAGGCGGATTTCCAGTCCGGCCAGCTTGTGCTGGTCGCGATAGGCCTTCACCGCCTGGATCACGCCATTGATGGTGGCGGCCTTGTGGTCGGCCAGGAACAGGTGGCTGGCCAGCATGTTGCAGTCCTTGGAGAGGAAGCCGCGTACACGCCCGATCTCCACCGCCAGCGCGGCATAGTTGGCGGCATCCAGCGGCACCGTGAACATGGCTGGATTGCCCTCGTTGTAACCCTCGTTATAGATCTTCATCTGGTCGGCGAAGGAGCTCACGGACAGCACGCCGGGCACGTGCCGCATGACCGTATCGAACTGATCCTGATAACGCCCGAAGCTGACGTTGTCGCACGAATTGGAGGGCGTCGACAGGATCACCGTCAGCCAGTCCAGCCCGTTGCCGTAATTGTCCGCGATCCAGCGGGCATCGCGGTTGTAGCGTGCGTCGGCATGCAGTTCCGGTGCGCCCGGCTGCAGCGTGCCGACCAGGCGGTCATGGCTGTACCAGGCCGAGCCGGCCAGCACCAGCAGGGTGATGACGACGATGCTGCGCGCCACGCGCGGTTGCGCCGAGCGTGACAGCACGGCCAGCCAGCGGCCTCTGGCCTGCTGGGCGCGCATGGCGCTGTCGGCATAGGTCTTGCCGACCTTCAGCAGCGAGGCCGCCAGCGGCAGCATGACCAGGTTGGTGATGATCTTGTAGCCCACGCCGATGGATGCCGTGATGGCCAGTTCGCGCACCATCGGAATCGGGATCATCACCAGCGTGACGAAGGACACCAGCGCCGTCACCAGCGCCAATACGCCAGGAATCAACAGGCCCTTGAAACTGGCGCGGGCCGCCGCTTCGCAGGACTGGCCGCTGGCAATGCCGCGCACGATGGTGTTGATCTGCTGCACGCCATGCGAGACGCCAATGGCAAATACCAGGAAGGGCACCAGCACCGCCAGCGGATCAAGCCCGTAGCCGAGCAGGCGCAGGGTGCCGAACTGCCACACCAGCGACACCAGCGAGCAGGCCACCGGCAGCAGCGTGAAGGGCAGCGAGCGGCAATACCAGTAGACCGCGATGGTAGTCAGCAGCAGGGCCATGGCGCAGAATTTGAGGACGCCTTCGGCACCATCGGCCACATCGCCGATCTGCTTGGCAAAGCCGATGATCTGCACTTCGAAGTCGGCGTTCTCGTATTTCGCGCGCAGGTCGTTGAGCAGTTTGTTGTAGGCCAGATAGTCGACCTTGTCACCCTTGGCATCGAACTCGTTGATCTCGGCCACGATCATGGCGCTGTCCTGGTTGCGCGAGATGAGGGTGCCGACGAAGCCGCCATTGACGGCCGTATTGCGGATCTGCTCGATGGTCTCCGGCGTGAGCGCCGACGGAATCACGGTGCCGGGAATGACGGGGTCGGCGCGGAAACCCTCCTCGGTGATTTCGTTGACGAAGGTGTTGGGCGTCCACAGCGACTGCACGCCGAGCCGGCTGATGTTGGGCAGGAACATGACGGCCTGCGTCATTTCGGACAGGCGGGTCAGTCCCTCCCTGGTCCAGATGCTGCCCTTGCGCGCGCGCAGCACGATGTTGAGGCGGTTGGCGCCGAGCACGTCATCGCGGTATTGCTTGAAGGTGTCGATGTATTCGTGATGGGTCGGCATCTGTTTTTCAAAGCCGGCGTCCATGCGCAATTGCAGCGCGAAATACGACAGCACGGCGGTGAAGGCCAGCAGCAGGGCCAGGATGGGAATGCGCAGGCGGAACAGGCTGGCTTCGAGTCTATCCAGGCTGAACAGGGAAGGGGCGTTGGCCATGGTGCGGTGGTCTCGGGTCGGAGTTCAAAAACACGGGCCGCCCGCAGGCGGCTTCAAGCAAAACGGGATTGCACGTCAATGCGCCCGGACCGTGGAGGGCCCGGGCGCGCTGCCTCAGAAGTTGCGGCTGATGGTCATGCCATAGAAGCTGCGGTCACGCAGCGGTTGATCGAACACGCTGGCTCCGCCCCAGAACTTGGCGAAGTTCAGCGCCACCTGCCACTTGGCCGGGTTCTGGGTGAAGGTCACTGTGAAGTTGGCCATCTTCGCGCCTTCCATGAAAGTCGCCGTGGCATTGGGCGTGCGGCCCTTCACGGCATGGAAGAAGTAGATCTCGGGGATGACCTGCCAGCCCGGGATCACCGAACCATCGTAGACCCAGCTGAAGTCGAAGTTGTAGCCATACGAAGTCGCGCTGCCCACGCCGGATGTATTGCCGCCATTGGCCAGCGTGTTGCTGGCATTGGCGGTGGTGTCATAGCCCCAGCCCCACAGGCCCGCAGCGACCGGAATCCCGCCATACGCGTTCTTCAGGTTGGGATACTTGATGGCCACCGCTTCCACCATCAGCGTGGCGGTATCAGCCCCCAGGGTTTTGAGCACGGCACCGTGTTCGCTGGGGGTCAGGCTGAGCATGCCGGTGATGGCCAGCTGGTATTTCTCGGTCTCGATGTAGCATTTGCCATTGGTCTGGCACAGGCCGCCATTGGCGTTCTGCACCGAACCGTTGAGCGAGACCGCATCCTTCGGCCGATACGACAGTTCCGTGCCGATGGCCCAGTTGCCCAGCGGGAAATTG
Source organism: Herbaspirillum huttiense (assembly GCF_004367745.1). GTDB lineage: Bacteria > Pseudomonadota > Gammaproteobacteria > Burkholderiales > Burkholderiaceae_D > Herbaspirillum > Herbaspirillum huttiense. The sequence continues at coordinate 3,276,823 of NZ_CP037993.1, read as the reverse complement.
GCCGAGAGGCCGACCATCTTGCGGTCTTCCAGATAGGAATAGCCCAGGCCGCTGGCGGTATTGGCGGTCGACAGCACGGGCGATTTGTCGTGGTAATTCATCACGTACAGGCCGAAGTTCACATCGGCACCCGGCGGCGTATAGCGCAGTGCCACCCCGTACTGGCCGGTGGAGCGCGGACGTCCGGTGACCGGCACACCCAGCGCATCGGCGCCGCTGCCCACGGTGGCGGTCGACCAGTAGCTGCCCACGGGCGGGAAATAATTGCTTTCCCAGCCTTGCTGCACATAGGTTTCCACCGAGAAGCCACGGCCCAGGCCGGTGGCGAAGTTGACCATCGGGGCGGGCAGGATGGCTTCCTTCAACTGCGTGCCCGGATTGGACAGGCGCATCAGGTCGATGGCATTGGTCTGGTTGATGCCGCCCGCGATGAACAGGCTCTCGCCCCAGTTCACCACCTGATTGCCGACGCGGATGCGGGCGCGTTCCTCGCCCAGGTCGAAGGACTTGCTGACCCACAGGTCCAGCAGGCGCACCTTGGAATGCAATTCATTGGTGGCGTCATCCGACAGCGCGCGGCCGGTGGTATTCGCTCCGCTGATGTTGCCGGTGCTGCGAGTGGCCGAGTAATCGCGCAGCCAGCTCACGCGGCCCAGGAATTTCACGTCTTCCGGCATGTTGAGCAAAAGCTCATGGGTGCCTTTGAGATAGGTGGTGAAGCGGTCGCCCCGGTTGTAGTTCAGGTCGCCCTGGTCGTTGAGCGATGACAGTGCATCGGCACAGCCACCCGGCGCACTGGGGCCGGAGGCGGCCGCTGCACTGCCGCCGCTGCTGCCGATGATCAGGCCGCAGGATTGCTTGCTGGCGCGCACGCCCACACCCAGCGAGACTGTCGAATCGAAATTGCCGGACACCGTCTCACCCTCGAAGGTGATGGCCTGTGCCGCGCCGCTGCACAGCGTGGCGGCGGCCAATGCGATGACCCTGGTTTGCAGATGATTTTTCATTGTTGTTCCTCTCCCGTTGCGGATGCCGTCTCAGGACCGCTCAGCGATCGCTGATGGCACGCAGGTTGTCGGCGCTGTAGAAGCTGGCCTTGGCGCGCGGATTGCCCTTGCCGTCGACTTCCCAGGCCATGTCCTTGCCGGTGCCGGCCGCGTGCAGGTCGAACACGTAGCGGCCTTCGGCCAGGTTGTATTGCGCGAAGCCGGCCTGGTCGCAGCTGCCGGTCTCATAGACCGGGATCACGTAGGCTTCACGGTGCTTCCACAGCTTGCCTTGTGCGTCGTAATCATCGGCGGCGACCAGGTTCCAGCTGTCCTCGTCAACATAGAAAGTGCGCTTGGGCGCGAGGTGGCGCACGCCGGCCTTGACCGTGGCTTCCACCACCCAGACGCGGTGCAGCTCGTAGCGGCGGGCGCTTTCGGCGATGGACTCGTCACCGGCCACGTCTTCGAACTTGGCCTTGAAGTCGGTGGCACCGAAGCTGCCATACGGCACGTACATTTCCTTCTTGCCGACCAGCTTCCAGTCGAAGCGGTCGATGGTGCCGTTGAAGACCATGGGCTCATCCAGCGTGTACTGGTTCTCCATGCCGATCTGCGGCGAGTCGTAGGCGTAGGAGGGCATGCGGCGCACGCGGCGCTGGCCGGGGAAATAGTAAAAAGTTTCGCCGCCGGCCTGGTTGAGGAAGGTGGTCAGCGACAAGGCTTGTCCGGCCAGCGCCGTGGGCGAGTTGTAGGCGAAGTAGGTGTAGTACTCCACCGGCGGCAGGGTCGAGAGATTCACGCTGCCCTTGGCGGCCCAGGGAAAGAACATGGTCTGCTGCGACCCGGCCTTGATCCATTCGCTGCTGCCCTTGCGCGGTGAGACGGCGGTGATGGTGGACTTCCATTCCAGGGTCACACCGCGATAGCGCATCTTGCTGTTGTACATGACCTCTTCGCCGCTCTTGGGTACGGGGAAGGGAATGCCCGGCACCACCGCCTCGGCCAGGCTCCAGCCATCGGCACCGAGCTTGGCGCTGGTGTTCTTTTTGGTGTTCTCCACCACGAAATCGGGAGCGCTGCAGTAGCGGTGGCTGGGATAGACATCCATCTTGTACCCCTTGATCTGCTTGATCAGTGCGACCTGGCCGGCGCTGAGCTTGCTGGCGTACTTGTCGACGTTGGAGGCATCGATGGTCTCGGTTTTCTTCTCGTCCTTGTACTTGAAGAAATCGCGGCGCAGCTTGCCGTAGGACCAGCCGGGCAGGACCACGTTGTCTTCCTTCCAGTCCGGCACGCCGTTGCCGCCGGCTTTCTCGCCGCCCAGCGGCGTGAGGCTGCCGCCGAGGTCGGCGGGCGTGGCGGCCTGCGCGAACGTGGCAGCCAGCGCCAGGGCCATGGCGCTCATGTGGATGACCTTCATTGCTGTTCTCCCTTGTTGTGATGCGGGTGTGCGTTGGCCGGATGCGCTGCCGCGCAGTCCGGATGGCGGACCGCTCCCAAGGCGTGGAGGCCTTTCCTATTGCCACAACCCGTTCGGGCTGGGCCCCATGTCTGACAAAACGCTGACGCACAGGGAAATTGACTCGCTTATGGCGTTGTCCTGAATAGGTGTTTTTTTTGGGAGCAGTGGACGAGGGAGAATGTAGAAGGGGCCACCTCGGTACTGTTAGCCGCTTTTAGCAATTTTCGGGAGGGACGCCCGAAGGGGATGGTGCAAAACCAGACGGACCCGCTGCAATCGGCTGTGAAAAAGGCTTGCAGGGCGAGGCTGCCTGATTTTTCCGGCACGATGATCAGGGTCGAAGAATAGAGCGGATTATTCCCTTACCGTTGAATTGACCAGTGACAAAAACAGGATTGTTGCCGGAAACAATATTAATCAACCAATTGGTCGATTTTATTGTGGGAAAAGCTCGTATTTTGAGGCGGGCTTGCCCGGAGCACGCGCAGATGGTGATGCGTGCTCCGGGTGCAAATGAGAGTGGACGATGGAGGAGGTGGACCAAGACAGGGCAGCTTTGCCAAAAATGGCTAGACCTCTGCCCCAAAATTGCCCAGGGCAGCGGCACAGTCCGTATTGGTAACCGGCGTTACCAATGTGGACTGTGCCGGCAGACTCAGGATTGTGCAGCCGTTTTGATGACCGTTTCCGAAGGCAGGACGCCGAACATCTTCTTGTATTCCGAGGCGAAGCGGCTGGGATGATTGAAACCGCACAGGGCGGCCAGGTTGCCGATGGTGTCGTGGCCGCGTTCTTCGCCACTGCGCCGCTTGATTTCGCGATGCGCCGCGTTCAGGCGCAGCGCCTTGAGGTACTGCAGCGGCGAGATGTCGAGCCGCTCCTCGAAACAGTATTGCAGGGTGCGGCGGCTCACGTGGGTGGCGCGGCACACATCGAGGATGCCGATCTCCTCGCCCGCATGCGTGCGCATGTAGTCGATGGCGTTCTGCACGATGCGTTCGCGGCGTTGGCGCGAGGGCAGGGTCGATTCGAGTTCGTGATGGCCCTGGTTCAGCGAGAGCGCCAGCGCCACGTTGCTGATGGCGGTGGAAGCCAGCGCACGCGGGCTGATCGGCCGAGTGGCCTTGCCCGCTGGCGTGTTGAGGAGATCGAAGGCGACCGAGAAGTAATGGCGCAGCATGCCCGCCGTGGCTGCGTCGAGCTGCAGCACGGACAGGTCCAGCCATTTGCGCACGCTGGCTTCATCCTGCTCGTGCAGCTGCGACAGGAACAGCTCGCGCTGCACCGAGATGCCCAGCAATTCGATCGGACCGGTGGTGCGGATGTGGTGCGCCCGGCTGCCATCGAGCACGATCAACTGGTCCTGCGTGAGCGGCCGGCCGTTGAGCAGGTGGCCTTGGGCACTGGTGTTGCAGATGCCGATGACCATCTGCTCGGGCGGCGGCACGATGCGTTCGTGCAGGGCGGTGTTGGTGGTCTCGCGGATGAAGCAGAACTCGTCGGTCTGCACCATGGCCAGTGCGCCGACGAAACGGCCACTGCCCAGTTGCTGGTACTCCTGCTCCCATCCGGTGAGCGTACTGGCTTGCTGGTCCACATCCGAAAACTGTTCGGCATGAACGGAAAAATGGTCGGCATGCATGGCGCGGGCTCCTGTTGTTTTGTGTCAGACGATGCAAATTTCGCACCAGCCTGTCAAACATCCGGAAACGGCAAGCAAGACGCTCATCGGCGCCGCAAACCAGGTCTGCGGGCGGCGAGGGGCAGGGTGATTGATTTCCGTCTCCGTTGTCTCGGAGCACCTTCGAGGGTGGCTCTCGGACTTTCATTTTTTTCGCCAATCTACTGAATCGCAGGGTAAAGCACAAGGGCGCATTCGTCACATTGGGATTCTGGAGTATTGCGGCGGGCAGAGCATTCGTGGTAGCGCGGCGATGTGTCTCAAAAATGAAAATATGCTCGCTTCGTTCTGTACCTAGGTGAAGTTTCGTGCGCGCCGTCCACGGACAGAAATCTTCATATCGTTTCCGCTTGATCTATTTGATTGGCGTTGCATGTCGCATGGGGTGGCGCTTTGCGCGCTGCGGCGCGGAAAAAACTTTCATTTGGCCTGCAAGCCGCATGGGGCGGGGACCGCCATTTTCAGCGGCATGGCGGCCCTTTGGTGCGATTTACGGGGAAGCTGTGCCGGGGTTGAATTGCCACGGGGCAAAACTGTTTTGTCTTTCAGCAAAAGTGGCCGGGTTGACACCATGTGTCGTCCGCCGACGGAAGCTGCCCTGGGGAGGGCAAGCTTGCAGTGACAACAGAGCTGCGGCATGTCGCCGCGCCGGTCACTGCGCACCCCGGACCACGAAGGGAGGAAAGACGGACGTTTTGCCCCGCCTCCACGCATCGGCTGCACTCCGCTCAGGGAAAACAACATGAAAACAATAAACGAACACCGCAAGGATATCCTGCCTGTCATCACGCTGGTGACGCCTGAGAAGCTGCTGGCGCACCTGTCCGGCAAGACGCGGGCGGCAGCGCCAGCGGTTCTCCTTGGCGCTGGCGGACCGCCCATGGCGAAGAAGGCGGAAGCCGTGGCGCTGAGCCCGGCCGAGTTCGCCGTCAGGGGATCGGACAACGCTGGTCTGCCATCGCACAGCTTGCTGTGGGCGGCATTTTCCGCGACGAGCACGGGCAGCACTTCCGCGCCGCTTGCTGCGAGCAAGGCTGCGGGCAGGAGCCCTGGCCCGATGCCCGGCGAGTCCAGACCGCTGCCGCCGCCGCCTTCATCTCTTGCATCGGTGGACGTCACTGAGGCTGCAGTGGCACATGGGCTGCCCGAGAAGACAGCGCTCACACCCGGTGCGATCTCTGTCGCATCTACCCAGACGGCCGGCGGCACGGCTGCCGGGATGGCCGGCGCACCGGCCGCCACCGCCACCGCCGCTGCCACGGCCACTTCCACGCCCTCCCTTGCGGCGCTGGTGGCGCTGTCGCCGGCAGCCCCTGCGCCCAAGAGCGTGCGGCCCCTGGCCATGTCCCCTGCGGTGCTGGCACCCGCCTGTCCGGTCGCGCCGGCCCCGGTGTCGGTGCAGACGGGGCAGCCGGTTCCTGTGTATGTGCCCGTTCTGTTGGATGGCCAGGTGATGCTCTGTCCCATCGATCTCTACTGCCCCGTGTTGATGCCGCTGGCGAGCTTGCCCGCAACCGTCACACGTGACGGAACGACAGCACCCGCCAGCGCATCGGCCTCAACGTCTGCCTCCGCGTCCGCACCGGAGGATTCTTCCAATGCGCCCGCCGTTTATCGCAAGGCGGGCCGCTTCGATCCGGGCAGCTTCCTGCCGCAGCAGGCCTTCAGCGAAGGCCACGTGAGCGAGGCCGATTCCAGGAATGAGGTGAGCGATCGCAGCTGGCGCATTCTCGATGCGCGCCTGCAAGGCGTGACTGCGGCTCAGCTGGCAGCGTTGGACGGCAACCGGGACGGAGAACTCAGTGGCGCGGAATTGTCCGGCCTCATGGCCTGGTCCGATGCCAACCAGGACGGCATCGGCCAGCCCGGCGAGATCAGCGCGCTGGCCGATGCCCTGCAGCGAGTGCAACGCGATGCACTGCGGGCCACTGATTACGGCATCTTCACTGCCGGCAATGCGCGCTTGCAGGCCAGTGCGCCCGAGGAGAATCCGCCAGTCCCGCCCAGCAACTACCGCACCCTGCGCGACAACGACAACAGCATGTCTTTGCCCGGCGGCGGGGTGATCAATTTCCGGGTCAACCAGTTCAAGATCGTCAGCAGTGCGCCGGGTACTCTCATCGGCACCGATGGTGCCGACCTGCTCAGCGCCGGCAACAACGGACTGGACTACGCGCTGGGCATCGATCCGGCACGGCTGAACACCCTGCTGGCCGGTGACGGCGACGACAAGGTCTTTGGCCGCAACGGGGCCGACATCCTCTGGGCAGGCAATGGCAACGACAGCGTCAACGGCTTCGGCGGCAATGATCGGATCTATGGCGAAGACGGCGATGACCAGCTTTCCGGCGGCGAAGGTGACGATCTCATCGATGGCGGTGCGGGCAATGACAGCATGTTCGGAGGCTGGGGCAATGACAGACTGTATGGGGGCGATGGCGATGACACCCTCATGGGCAACGATATCGGCAACGCGTCCCTGTTCGGATTGACGGTCCTTCCCTCGGACGACGATGTGATCTTCGGCGGAGCGGGCAATGACAGCCTGATGGGCAATGGGGGCAACGACCAGCTCCGGGGCGGCACCGGCAACGACAAGCTCTATGGCGGCGAGGGCAATGACCAGCTCCATGGCGAAGAAGGTAACGACCAGCTGACCGGGGGCAATGGTGACGACATCCTCTACGGCGGTGACGGCAATGATTACCTGGTTGGCAGCGACATCCGCGCCAACTGGCTGGAACCATTGCCGGCCAGCGTGGTGGGCAACGACAAGCTCCATGGTGGCGCCGGCGACGATACCCTCATCACCGCCGGAGGCGATGACTATCTCGATGGCGGGGCCGGCAACGATCACATGGAAGGCGGCAGCGGCAACGATACCTACGTCGTCAGCAGTCCCGGCGATGTGGTGCTGGAGCGCGACAACGGTGGCTACGATACGGTGCTGGCGGGCAGCAGCTATGCGCTGACCGAGTTCGTGGAAGAACTGCATCTGCTCGACGGTGGCAACTACAACGCCGGTGGCAATGGCCTGGACAACCTCATCGTGGGCAACAGCCAGGACAACGTCATCGACGGCGCTACTGGTGCCGATACCATGATCGGGGGCAAGGGCAGCGACAGCTATTTCATCGACAACCCCGGCGACAAGGTGATCGAACTGGCAGGCGAGGGTATCGATACCGTCTACTCCCGCATCAGCACTACCCTCGGGGAGAACGTCGAGAATCTGGTGCTGCTGGACGCGGGCACACCGCAGCGCGCCAGCATGGACGGCAAGCCGGTGCTGGTCTATGGCGCGCCGCATGACTACCACCTCGACTACGACCAGGGCGGCGATATCGCGGGTTACGATGGCACCTGTGGCGAGGCCAGCATCGCCAACCTGCTGACCATCGCCGGACAGTCCGTCAGCGAGCCCGATGTGCTGCGTCGCGCGATCCAGATGGGCTGGTGCACGCCCAAGAATGCCGGCGGCATGGGTGGCGGGACAAATGTCTACGAACGCAGCCAGATTCTGGACAGCTATCACGTGGCCCACCAGATGTTCACCAGCTATGAGGAGCAGAAGCTGCTGGATGCCCTGCAGGCAGGCCGCGGCGCCATCATCGGCGTGTGCTCGTCACGGCTGTGGGGGCATGGCGACAACGGCAGCCCGGTACGCAGCGATCACGTGATCACGCTGACCGGCATGGTTTGCGATGAGGCCACGGGCGTTGCCCAAGGCGTCTACATCACCGATTCCGGGCAGGGCAATGCCAGCGACATGTGCCGTTTCCTGACCATGGAGCAGCTGCGTTACGCGGCCAATGTCGACGGCGCGAATGCGCTCATCACGGTGGCACCGATCAAGATGACCGACGCCAGCCTCAACGGCAGCGGCAATGCGCTGGACAACCAGCTGGTCGGCAATCGCGGCAACAACATCCTCACCGGCGGCCGTGGCGACGATACGCTGGTAGGCCAGGCCGGCAGCGACACCTACGTCTTCAGCCGCGGAGATGGCCAGGACCTGGTGGCCGACAACGATGCCACCAAGGGCAACCTGGATACGCTGCAGTTCACCGACATCAGGCAGACCAGCCTGTGGTTCCGGCACGTGGGCAATGACTTGCAGATCGACGTCCTGGGCGGACAGGACCAGATCACCATCAAGGACTGGTACGTCGGTGGTGCAAGCGGCAGCGACAACCACATCGAGCGCATCAGGACCGCCGAGGGTTACACCCTCTACGACAGCGATGTGGAAAAACTGGTGCAAGCCATGGCCAGCTTCGCGCCGCCGGCGGCGACCCAGACCGAGTGGCGCAGCGGCGATTCCAGTGCGGACCAGGTGCTGTTGACCGTGACCCACTGAGCCCGGACCCACGGTCTTTCAAGGCGGCCTGCAGCAGGGCAGCGGCCGCCCTTGACCCACCCTCCTCGAAGCAACCCTCTCGGAAATCCTATGAACCAGACGGACCACGACCCCGGCCAGGCGGGGACGGACAGCGGCTTGCTGTGCCTGATCATGCTGGCCAAGCTGCACGGCATCGCAGCCGATGCCCGGCAATTGCAGCACCGATTCGGCCGCCAGCCCTTCAACGTGCAGACCATCCTGCTGGGCGCGCGCACACTGGGCATGAAGGCGCGCGCCATCCGCCAGCAAGCGGCCAGGCTGGAGCGCACGCCGGTACCAGCCATTTGCGTCGATCACGCCGGACACTTCTTCGTGCTGGCCAAGATCGACGCCGCGCCTCAGGAGGCAGCGGGCGCGCCCTTGCGCATCCTGATCCAGCGGCCGGGGCAAGCGCCGCAGGTGCTCACGCGTAGCGAATTCATGGCGCTCTGGGCCGGTCAGGTGATCCTCATGACCAGCCAGGCCAGCTATGCGGGCGAGTCCTCGCGCTTCGATTTCACCTGGTTCATCCCGGCCGTGGTCAAGTATCGCAAGGTGCTGGCCGAGGTGCTGCTGATCTCGCTGGTGCTGCAGATCATCGGCCTGGTGACGCCCCTGTTCTTCCAGGTGGTGATGGACAAGGTACTGGTCAACCACGCCATGATGACGCTCAACGTGATTGCGGTCGGCCTGATCGCCGCCACCATTTTTGAAGCCCTGTTGACCGGGATTCGTACCGCCATCTTCGCCAAGGCCAGCAGCAAGATCGACGTGGAGCTGGGCGCGCGCCTGTTCGCCCATCTGCTGAGCCTGCCGCTGGCCTACTTCCAGGTGCGCCGCGCGGGTGACTCGATTGCCCGCGTGCGCGAGCTGGAAAACATCCGCAGCTTCCTCACCGGCAATGCCATGACGCTGGTGCTGGACCTGATGTTCTCCTTCATCTTCCTGGCGGTGATGCTCTGGTACAGCGTGCCGCTGACGCTGATCGTGCTGGCTTCCATCCCGGTCTACCTGCTGTTGTCCCTGATCTTCACACCGGTGCTGCGCGCACGCCTGAACGACAAGTTCAACAAGAGCGCCGAGAACCAGTCCTTCCTGGTGGAGACCCTGACCGGCATGGACACCGTCAAGGCACTTGCCGTGGAACCGCACTGGCAACGCAAGTGGGACCAGCAGCTGGCCGCTTATGTCGCCGCCGGTCTCACCACCACCAACATCAGCCTGGTGGCCAATGGCGGCGTGAACCTGGTGAGCAAGCTGGTCAGCGTGGGCATCATGTGGATGGGCGCGCTGCAGGTGGTGGACAACACCCTGACCGTGGGCGAGCTGGTGGCCTTCAACATGCTGGCCGGGCAGGTGGCGGCGCCCATCTTGCGGCTGGCACAGCTGTGGAACGACTTCCAGCAGATCGGCATTTCCATGAGCCGGCTGGCCGATGTGCTCGATGCGCGCAGCGAAGTGGCCGGCCAGCGCACCCGCCTGCCGCGCGTGACCGGTGCGATTGCGTTTGAGCGCGTGAGTTTTCGCTATCGCCCCGAGACGCCGGAGGTCATTCGCGGGCTGACGCTGCAGATACAGCCGGGCGAGGTGATCGGCATCGTCGGCCGCTCCGGGTCCGGCAAGAGCACGCTGGCCAAGCTGGTGCAGCGGCTCTACGTCTGCGAGAGCGGACGCGTGACCGTCGATGGGCAGGATATCGCCATCATCGACACCGCCTCGCTGCGCCAGCAGATCGGTGTGGTGCTGCAGGAGAACACGCTGTTCTCGCGCTCCATCCGCGACAACATCGCCCTGGTCGATTCTTCCGCACCGATTGAACAGGTGATCGCCGCCGCCAAGCTGGCCGGAGCGCATGACTTCATCTGCGAACTGCCCGAGGGCTATGACACGCTGGTCGGCGAGCAGGGCAGCGGACTGTCCGGCGGACAGCGCCAGCGCATCGCCATTGCGCGCGCGCTCATCAGCAACCCCGGCATCCTCATCTTCGACGAGGCCACCAGCGCGCTGGACTACGAATCCGAAAAAATCATCCAGGACAACATGCGCCAGATCTGTGCCGGGCGCACCGTGCTCATCATCGCGCACCGCCTGTCGGCCGTGCGCGATGCCGACCGCATCGTGGTCATGGAGCGCGGCAGCGTCGTCGAGAGCGGCAGCCATGAGGAATTGCTCATGCTGCCCGACGGCATCTATGCGCACCTCTGTGCGCTGCAGGCCGGCAAGCCATTGCAAGGGGAGACACCATGAGTCTGCATCATCGTTCCCGGGCCTGGCTGGCGCTGTGGCAGCGCTATGGGCGCGTACTGCGGCATGCCTGGCGCCAGCGCGATCCGCGCAAGAGCGGCTTCTACAACGAGCAGGAAGCCGAGTTCCTGCCGGCCGCGCTGTCGCTGCAGGAATCGCCCGATTCGGCCAGCCTGCGCTGGACTGCGCGCCTGCTCATGGCGATGGTCTTGCTCACGCTGCTGTGGTCGCTGGTGGGCCACATCGACATCGTGGTCAACGCTACCGGCAAGGTCATTCCGTCGGCCCGCATCAAGACCATCGCGTCCATCGAGGTGGCCAGCGTGCGCGACATCCTGGTCAGGGAAGGACAGCGCGTGCGAGTCGGCCAGATCCTCATGGAACTCGATGCCACCAGCAGTGATGCCGAACGCGACAAGGCCGCCGATGCCGTGGCCCAGGCGCGGTTGCAGGTGGCGCGCGCGGCGGCCATGATGCAGGCGGTGCAGGAGCTGCAGGCGCCGCAGCTGACGGAGGTTGGCGGCGCAGGCCGTGCGCAGCGGGAGTCGGCCGAGCGCCAGTTGCAGGGGCAGTACCAGGACTTCCGGGCGCGGCTGGCCCGGATCGATGACGAGATCACGCGCTATGCAGCGGCCTTGCAGTTGGCCAGCGCGCGTGCCGCTGATTACAAGGAGCTGATGGCCGACAACACTGTCTCGCGTCATGCATGGCTGGAGAAGGAGCAGGCGAGGGTGGATCTGCAAGGCCAGTTGAGCGAGGCCCGCAACCAGCGCACCGCGCTGCTGGCGCAGACGCAGAAGGAAGCCCACGACAGCCGCATCGAGGCCGAAAAGATCATCGAGTCCGCGCAGCAGGACCAGCGCCGCGCCGAAGAGCGCAGCCGCCTGCTCACGCTCATGGCCCCCGTCAGCGGCACCGTACAGCAGCTGGCCGTGCATACCGTGGGCGGTGTGGTGGCGGCCGCCCAGCCCCTGATGCAGATCGTGCCGGAGGAGGGCGACATCGAGATCGAGGCCTGGCTGGAGAACAAGGACGTCGGCTTCGTGCGCATCGGGCAGGAGGTCGAGGTCAAGATCGATGCCTTCGACTACACCAAGTACGGTACCCTCCCGGCGCGTGTGGTGCATGTTTCGCGCGATGCCATTCAGGATGAGAAGAAGGGCCTGGTCTATTCCGCGCGCATCCTGCTTTCCCGCAACAGCTTGAATGTCGATGGACGCAGTTTGCCGCTGTCGGCCGGGCTCGCTGTCAATGTGGGTATCCGGACCGGCAGCCGGCGCGTGATCGAGTATGTGCTGTCGCCGTTGATGCGGCATCAGAAGGAGGCTTTGCATGAGCGTTGATGACTCTTTGCGACCGCGCCATGCGGTAACGGCTCTGATTCTGATGGTCTCGCTGCTTGCGGCACCGGCTGGTGCGGCCCCGCCTGCGCGCTTCGATCCCTTGCTGGCACGCCCGCCCGAACTGGACAAGGGAAAAATACTGCCCGGCGACGACCGGCCAACGGGCTGCGCAACCAGCCCCTTCACGCCGGGCAAGGTGCTCACGCTGGTCGATGCGGTGGACCTGGCGCTGTGCCATCAGCCCCAGGTACAAGCCTCATGGGCCGCGATCAAGCTGCAGTCGTCGCAACTGGGCGAGGCGCGTGCAGCCTACCTGCCCACCCTCGGGGCGGGTGTCGGCCAGTACCGCGAGAGCGCCACGTCGGACCAGGGCAGCAGCAAGCGCTCGATCGGCACGCTGTATGCGACGCTGACCTGGCGCCTGCTCGACTTCGGCGGGCGCAGTGCCAACCAGCGCGCGGCCGATGTGCTGCTGCAGGCGGCCTCGGCCAGTCAGGACGCCACCCTGCAGAAAGCCATGGGCAATGCCGTCGGCCTGTATTACGACGCCCACAGCGCACGCGCCGCACAGCAGTCGCGCGAGCGCAGCCTGGCGCTGGCGCGCGCCATCGGCCAGTACAAGCGCAGCGTGGTGATGCTGGCCGTGGGCCTGGGTTTGCTGGACGAGGCGGGCGACGTACCGGTCATCACGCTGTCCTCGGAGACCGAGGAGGATCCGCTCGGGCTGGAGCAGAACCTGCCGGGCTGGCTGCAATCGGCCCGGCAGTATCACCCGGCCATCCTGGCCGCACGCGGCCAGGTGGAGGCCGCCCGCGAGAAGGTGAGAGTCGCCGTGGCCGACGGCCTGCCGACGCTGGACATGACGGCCAGCCGTTACATCAACGGCCGTCCGAACCAGCCCGGCAGTCGCGGCGATCGCGATACGGTGGTCGGACTGAACCTGACCATCCCGATCTTCGATGGCTTTGCCAACGGCTACAAGGTCGATGGCGCGCAGGCCCAACTGGAGATGCGCGAGGCCGAGCTGCGTGAAGTACAGGCGCAGGTGCTGGGCGACATCGCCACCACCTATGCAGAGGCGACCACCGCCTTGCGCAGCATGGCTTCTGCACGCGGCCTGCTGGAAGCGGCCCAGCGCTCGGTAGAGTCGGTGCGGCGCAAGTACGACACGGGCGCGGCCGATATTGTGGAGATGCTCAACGCCCAGACGGCCCTGGCCGATGCCGAATTGGAACGCATCCGTGCGCTGGGCGAGTGGCGCTCGGCGCGATTGCGCCTGCTGGCCAATGCCGGCGAGATGGGGCGGGTCAGCTTCACCAAGGCCGCACGCCGGTGAGCGCGCGCGACTGGTGGCGCAGGCGAATCAGGTTGCCTGGCCCGGGCGCGCTGCGCGGCGCCAGGTCTGCCAGCCGACCAGCATCGACAGCGCTGCGCCCAGCGCGAACACCAATCCGGAGGCGGTGCGCTGCTCGATGGCCAGGGTCAGTACGGTGGGCATGAGCACCACGCCGATGAATCCGGCAAACACGCACAGCCCGGTGGCCCGGCCCACTTGGGCGCGCGGCACGAGGATGGCGATCTCCGAGAACAGCACGCCATTCCAGGCCACCACGGCCACCCCGAGCGCGGCGGCGGCCGCATAGAACATCAGCACCGGTGTGGGCGCAAAGGCCGACCACGCGAGAATGGCAAAGCCCAGCGTGCCCAGCAGGCCGGAGACGGCCAGCATGCGCAGCGCCGGCACGCCGCGATCAACGCAGCGGCCCCAGATCAGCCGGAACACCACACCCACCAGATTGAACAGCGTCAGCAGCATGGCGGCCTGTTCGATCGACATCTGCTGGAAGCCGTGCAGGAAGGGCAGCAGCATGGCAATGGCAGTGACCTGCAAGCCCGAGAACAGGAAGGCCACCAGCGTCAGGATGCGCAGTGGCGGATGGCGGCGCAGCAGCGACCAGACGCTCTCTGCGGATGCCGCGCCTTTGCTGGCTGCCGGGGCCGGGTCGAGGTCTTGCGCCGACTTGCTGTTGAAGGCGATCGCACCGAGCAGGCCGATCAGGCCCGGCGCCACGAAGGCCCACAGCAGTCCGACGTGCTGCGTCATGAGCGGCACCAGCAAGGCCGCCAGTGCAGCGCCGGCGGGGACGCCGCTTTGCCGGATCGAGAACAGCAGGCTGCGGTTTTTCAGCGGGCCGCTCTGGCTGAGGAAGTAGGAACTGGCGGGCGTGATGCCGCCGTAGCCCATGCCCATGAGTACGCTGCCGGCCAGCACCCCTGCCACGTGGGTGGTCGCGATGAGCAGCATCCCCAGGGCGCAGAGCGCCAGGCACCAGCGGCTGACCTGGAACGCACCGAGCCGATGGACGCGGTTGCCGAACCAGATCGACGAGCAGGCCGCCGCCGCGTAGAGCACCGCCGTGTAGACCCCGACCCAGCGGACGGAAATGCCCAGCGTCTCGGCCAGCAGGGGCGAGATGGTCAGCACGGCTGTCGCGGCAAAGGAGGTGGCGATCTGGATGGCGGTCAGCAGGAGCAGGGCGGTGAAGGGATGCATGGACAAAATCGCGTTACCGGACTGGCCGGAAAAATAAGAATGCCTGCGCTTTCCCGCACGGCAAATCCGTTGCGGCCAGGCATCAAGACCATGATTGTAGGAAAAGACACGCGTTCATGCTTTTCCTGATAGCGTCGGATAGCGGAAGCCTGATAGCCTGAAGCCGGGACGCAGTGACAGCAGAGGGCCGCAGCGGAGCGCTAGGCCACCCATCGCCACGCAATATCAGGCGATACCAGGCGATATCAAGCAAGACGGGGAGCACCAGCCAGAGCGCTTGGCTCACCACAGCACGCGCAACAGCGGCGGGGAAGGGGAAATGCGATTTCTCAACAAACATCACCAGTGGAAGATCGGGCAGCTCATCGCGGGCGCGCTGATCTGTTTCCTGGGCTGCCTGGCGGCGTTCGGCGCGGCCGGTTTTTTCTGGCTGCAGCATGACCTGGAAGAGAAGATCGTGCAGCCGCTGCTGGAGCGCGAACTCAATCGCGTGCTGGAGGGCTTCCGCTCCGAGTACCTGGCGGGCGGGGTGTTCATCAAGCAGATGCAGGGCCTGATGCTGGAATCCTCGATCCCCCTGCATGGCGATCTGCGTTCGCTGGCCCGCTTCATCGAGTCCTTGGCGCGCCGCGAGAATGCCGAGGAGCCGCGCTTTTCCTACATCCAGTTCGGCAACAACCGTGGCCAGCTGATTGCCGTCAATCTCAAGGGCTACGGCAGCCTCGACTACTACCTGCAGGATGACGCCCATCCCGGCCTGCAACACTTCGACCAGCGCCCCGACGGCGAGCACCTTGCGCCGTTGTCCGTCACACCTGACTACGATGCCCGCCAGCGTCCCTGGTATGTGAATGCCACCGCCGAATGCCCGCAGGTCTCCGCGATCTACTTCAGCATGGGAGCCGACGCGCAGTGGAATGCGTCCATGACCTGTCCCGTCAATCGCTCGCCGGAAGACCAGGGCGTGATTGCCGTCGATCTCTCGCAGGCGCGGCTGCAGCATCTGCTCGATGCGGCAGTCCAGCAGTCGCTGGTGGCGGGGGTCTTCATCGTCGATGACAATGAACGTGTATTGCTGCAATCGGACCGGCTCAGTGCCGCCGACAAGCGCTTCCTGATCGACCAGCCGCCGGGCAGCCGCGCGCGTTTTACCGAACTGGCCATTGCGCGCCTGGCGGACCGTTCGCGCCTGGTCAATCTCAAGACCGATGCCAATGGCAAGTTCCTGATTTACCAGCAGCCGCTGTCGAAGATCGACGGCGCACCCGCTGAACTGGCTGGTTACCGGGTGCTGGTGATTTCGTCCCGCTCCGAACTGCTGTCGGTGTTCGATGGCATTTTCTGGATCAGTTGGGTCGCACTCGCGGTCATGCTGGTTGGCGGCCTGGTCCTGATCCGCCTGTATCGCGGCAGCATCACTTCGCCGCTGATGCGTCTGCGCCATCAGGCCGAGCAGGTGGCTTTTCGCGAGGCCAGCGGGACGCATCGCTTCGATCTGCTCTATCCCAAAGGCTGGGCCATCGAGGAAATCGTCTCGGTGCAGGATGCCGTCGAGCGCATGGCCGGCAATCTCTACAGGCTGTATCACGAACTGCGCGACAAGGTCGACCGCGATCAGGAAAGCGGCCTCCTGAGCCTGATCGGCGCAGCCGAGCGGCTGGAGCAGAGCGCGTGGGAACAGGCCACGGTCTGCATGGTGGAGATCAACAACTATGTGGTCCTGGCCGATACGCTCAACAAGGTCGCGCTGCGTCACCTGTGGCAGAGCCTGTGCCAGCAGGTGGCTCCTGTGTGGGGTGACTTTGCTGCCCAGCGGCTGGTCCGCTGCCGCTACAGCGAAAGCCGCATCGCCGTGGTGATGCTGGGTGCGCCTGTCGACCATGAAGACATGCTCATGCGCCTGCGCAGCAAGTCCGAACTGGTGCTGTCGACCGGTGGGGCGGAAGAGGTGCGCGTATTCCTGAGTTTTGGCGTGAGTGTTTGCGAACAGCGCAGCAAGGCCGCCATGGAAAAGAGCCTGGCCAATGCCGCCATTGCATTGCGCCAGGCGCAGCAGCCGGGCGGTGGCGGTTACTGCGTGTTCCAGCCGGCCATGCTGGCGCGCGAAGAACGGGTGCAGGCGCTGTTGGCGGCCATGGACGCCGCCACGCTGGAGGCCGAGTTCAGCATGGTCTACCAGCCCATCTGCGATCTGCGCAGCGGTGCGCTGCACGGCGTGGAGGCACTGATGCGCTGGCACTCGCCGGCCTTCGGCGCGGTCTCGCCAGCCGAATTCATTCCGCTGGCCGAACGCAGCGAGCGTATTTCGCAGCTGGGTGCGCTGGCCTTCCGCAAGGTGGCGGCCGATGTGGCGCAATGGCAGGCGCTGGGCATCCTGCCGGAAGGATTCACGGCGCACGTGAATGTTTCGGTGCGGCAGGCGATGAACGTGCACTTCTTCGAACAGGTGCGCGACATCGTTCTCAATGCCGGCGTGGCTCCGCCGATGATCACGCTGGAGCTTACCGAGAGTCTGCTCATCGATGACTCGCATCATCTGCAGGCGCAGTTCCGTCAGTTGAGCACGTATGGGTTCGGACTGTGCCTGGATGATTTCGGCACTGGCTATTCCTCCTTGTCGACGCTGCACAATTTTGATTTCAACTGCGTGAAACTGGATCGCTCCTTCATCCTGCGCGTGAGCGAAGAGGGACGCGCCTCGTCACTGCTGCCGGCCATCATCGGCATCGCGCGCTCGCAGCAGATGGAGTGCGTGGCCGAAGGCGTGGAGACCGAGGAGCAGGCCGAGCTGCTGCGAGGCATGGGCTGTGCGTTCGTGCAGGGTTATCTGTTTGCGCGGCCGATGGCGGCGCAGGCGCTGGTGGCGTGGATAGGTAGCCGGGACCGGGCGTGAACGCCGTTATCCTGTTGCGTCAATTGCCGGAGCATTTCAGCGATCTTTTGGCGGCAGGGGGGTAGTGGCTGGCGTATGATACGCGGCCGCGCTTTTTGACAGACAATGCTTTGTCATGTCTTCCCGGGGGATCTGGATCTGTGCTTCATGGCGTCGGTGCCGCTGGCGCAGGTGATCGCGCGTTTGCAGGAGAAGGGTTGGCCGATCATTGAGGGGCCGGTGTTGCGGACAGGGGCGACGCATGGATGAAGTTCGAAACGATCTTGCCCGGCAACGCTGATGCTGCATCATCGTTCAAGCGGATACACACAGTCCGCCCGGCAAGGCTCCAGAAAAGAGGTGCGCACCGACTTGACCAGGCCGATGTAATCCGAGCGTTTGTTCCTCGTGTAGACGATGTGAATGGCCTCGCCATACGGCCTGGGCTCGAGATCCCAAGCCCAGTAAGTCTTGCCGTTCTCCGCCTGGAAGAGGAAGAACTGCCCGGTCTTCGGAAGCTCCACAGGTTGACGCAGCGTTCTGGTCAGCAGCGCACTCTGGCTGCGCAGCACCCTGCTCAGGCGCGCATGCGCCGGTCCGGGCAGGACACGTCGTGCCGCCCTTCCATTTTCGCCCGATTCAGCTTCGCCGCGCAGCGACGCGTCCAGCGCGGGTGGCTCGTCGCCCATAGCCAGAAAATGCCAGTAGATGTATCCGAAGTAATAGCCCTCCCTGCCGAGACGCCATATCGAGGCCGACTCTCCCGTGTTATCAATATCGCCCTCGGCGTCGGCAAAAAATGCGGCCAGACCGGCCGGCCAGAAATACTTGTGCGGCCATTCCGCCGTGACGAATGCGTCATTTGTCTCCTCGCTGCTCATCCGCTTTTGCAAGGCCTTGCAGGCGGGATGCCGACAACGCTGATCAGTCGTGATCACGGTCTTCATGGAGCAGACGGTACGCATCCGATATCGGCCATTCGGCTCTTTCTCGAACTGGTGGATATTGAGTCCCTCGTGGTCACCATTGACGGTGGAGACGAGGTAATTGATTCCTTCGAAGCGCACGAAATAAGGCGAGAGCAGAACGCCATTATTGACGCTGCCCTTGTCGATCAGGCGCTGCGATTGACCGTCCTCCTGCTTGCCGAACTCAAAAAACTGGATGAGGGCAAAGCGTCCTGATCCATTCACGTTCCAGACGTACAACTCTTCAACCCCGTCATTATCCGCGTCCACAAGGGCAGCGCCGTTGTCATAGTCGGTCCAGGAGAGCAGATCAATGTCAGAGCGATCGATGAGGGCTTTTTCCACGGCATTGGGTTCACGTGCCGGGTTCGGCAGCGTGGGATGCCGGGGGTCTTTGAGATACGGGGTGAGTGCCGCGCAAAGATTGTCTGCCGATGCGGCCCATGCTGGCGCAGCACTCGCCAAGAGGAAGATCAGGCAGATGATTTTTCTTGTTAGTGAATTCGCTGGTGACATCGGGGCGAGGAACGAGGTGGGATGACGTTGATCAATGGGTGACAGGTTGAACTGTAGCAGCCCGATGTTCACTTGTCGTTACCCGATATCAGGATCGGGAGTGGTATCAAAACTATGGCCTGTTCACATTCAGTCTCCGAAAGCGAGAGCTGGTCAGGTGTGGTCTGTCTAGGCGCGGCCACGCGTCGTAGCGCTGTTGCGGCGACGATCTCCAACAACGGCAGGCGACCCATCTCACGTCTGCATATGAAATGAGCTCTAGAGATATGAACGCGGTATTAAGTACTAAGACGTTTTGAAATTCGGATGAATTTGCCGGCATAAATGGAAACGGGCCCATTCGGGCCCGTTTCCATCATGTCCTGGCGGAGGCTGTGAGATTCGAACTCACGGACGGGTCACCCCGTCGGCAGTTTTCAAGACTGCTGGTTTAAACCGCTCACCCAAACCTCCTTGCATGGCAGCCGGGCATGTTGCCCGTCGCACGAGGGCCGCATTATACATCACATCACTTGCTTTGCATCCACCCTTTCCGGCATGCAAGGCATCCGCCCACAAGACTGTCCGGCGATCCGCTCAGAAGGTCCCCGGATAAGCCCCCCCATCCATCAGCAGATTCTGCCCCGTGATGAATCCCGCCTGCGCACTGCACAGATAAGCGCAGGCATCCCCGAACTCGGCCGGATCGCCAAAGCGTCCCGCCGGATTGAGCTTGCGCCGGTCCGCCAGCACCTCGTCCACCGTGCGCCCGCTCTCCTTGGCCGCCCCCGTCGCAGTGGAGCGCAAGCGATCCGTTTCGAACGGCCCCGGCAGGAGATTGTTGATGGTCACGTTGTGCGCCACCGTCTTGCGCGCCAGCCCCGCCACAAAACCCGTCAGTCCGGAGCGCGCGCCATTGGAGAGCCCCAGGATATCAATCGGTGCCCGCACCGCACTCGACGTGATGTTGACGATGCGCCCGAAGCCGCGCGCGATCATCCCATCCACCGTGGCCTTGATGAGCTCGATGGGCGTCAACATATTGGCGTCGACCGCCGCGATCCAGTCATCCCGCGTCCACTCACGAAAATCGCCCGGCTTGGGTCCGCCGGCATTGGTCACCAGAATGTCCGGGGCAGGGCAGGCGGCCAGCGCCAGGGCGCGTCCTTCCGGGGTGGTGATGTCGCACGCGACCGTGGTGATGATGGCACCGGTGGTGGCGGTCTCCGTGCGGATGGCCTGGGCCGTTGCTTCCAGTGCCTCCGCACCGCGTGCCAGCAGGGTGACGTGCACGCCTTCGCGCGCCAGCGAGAGTGCGCACGCGCGGCCGAGGCCCTTGCTCGATGCGCAGACGAGGGCGGTTTTACCTTTGATGCCGAGATCCATTCTGTCTTCCTTTGCTTGAGGGGGGATGGCAGGAAAGCACAGCCGCCGGGACAGCCCGGTCCGCCTGCGCTACACTGTCGGGCCTGATCGGCGGCGCTATTTCTTCATCACCATGTAGATGGCCAGCGCAATGAGGGCTACCACGCCCATCTCCAGCGCAAACACGATGACGCCGCTCATGTCAGTCTCCTTTTTTATCCTTCGATGCGGCCACTGCACCTTGCAGCCGGCCAGCAGAGGCATCACTGTACACCGATGACGGCTTCCTTGTTTTTCTCCGGCGTAGTCAACTTCCTGCTCGGCGGCCTGCTGGGCGCCATGGGCGGTCTGTTCGGGATCGGCGGCGGTCTCATCGCCATCCCCGTGCTGGGCTACCTCTACGGCATGGACCAGCAACTGGCCCAAGGCACGGCACTCGTGATGATCGTGCCCAACGTCGTCATCGCCTTCTGGCGCTACAAGCAGCGCAATCACATCCAATGGAGTACCGCCGCCATGATGTGCGTGCCGGCTGTCTTCACCACCTATGTCTCGGCCCGCATCGCCACGGCCATGGCGGCGCGCAGCCTGCATGTCTGCTTCGCCGCCTTCATGGGCCTGCTGGCGCTGTACTACCTGTGGACACTGATGCGCAACAAGCGCAGCGTGGAATCGTCCGTGATCCTCTCGCGTCGCTACATTCCGCTGGTGGGGATGGCTGCCGGCGCCTCGGCCGGCTTCTTCAGCGTGGGCGGCGCCATCGTCGCCGTGCCCTTGCTGACGGCCTTGTTCGGTGTCACGCAGACGGCTGCGCAAGGACTGGGGCTGGCCATGGTCACGCCCGGTACGCTGGTGGCGCTGTGGACCTACGCCCAGGCGGGGCACGTGGACTGGTCAGTGGGGATTCCGATGGCGCTGGGCGGCGTGCTCAGCATCTCCTGGGGCGTGGCGCTGGCACACCATCTGCCGGAGCGACGCCTGCGCATCCTCTTCTGCGCCGCATTGCTGTTGCTGTCGGTCTGGATGATGATCGCCGGCTGAGGGCCGGCCATCTCCGCCGCTCAGGCGGTCTTTCTGGCGTGTGCGGCGAGCTTGTCTTCGTCGCTCTCCTGCGCCATCTGCTCGCGGATGAAATCCACCAGATTGCGTGCATGCGGCGACAGCGTATCCATGTTCTGGAACACCAAGCTGCGCTCGCGCACGCTCCACGGATCGTTCAACTCCACCACCGCCAACTGCATGGTCTGCTGATGCCGCTGCGCCGCTGAACGCGGCACGATGCCGATGCCGACATTGGTCTCGATCATGCGGCACATGGCTTCGAAGCTGCGCACCTGAATCCGCAGCTTGAGACGCTGCCCCTGTTCGGAAACGATCTTGTTGAGGAAGTGGTGCAGGGTGCTGCCTTCGTGCAGGCCGATGTGTTCGTACTCCAGCGTGTCCTGGAAGGGAACGCTGCCGGCGCCCGCCAGCGGGTGTTCCAGCGCAGTGGCCAGCACCAGCCTGTCGGTCGAGAAGTTGAGTACCTGCAGTCCATCCCCCTGCACCGGACCGGCCACGATGCCGATATCGGCCGTGCCTTCCTGGATGCCGCGCAGGATGTCATGGTTCAGGCGCTCTTCCAGTGAGACGTTGACCTGCGGATGTCTGGCCAGGAACTTGCCCAGGATCTCGGGCATGAATTCGGTCACCGCCGTGGTGTTGGCGAAAATGCGGATATAGCCCTTGATGCCGTTGTTGTACTGCTGCATGTCGCTCTTGAGGTGTTCCACCTGCTGCATGAAGAGCTGTGCGTGATGCAGCAGGGTATGCCCGGCTGGCGTGAGCTGCACGCCCTTGCTCTCGCGATAGAGCAGGCGGGTGCCGAAGCGCGTTTCCAGTTCCTTGATGCGATTGCTGGTGGCGGCCAGCGAGAGATTCATGCGCTCGGCGCTGCGGGTGAGGCTGTTGAGTTCGGCGATGAGGATGAAGAGGCGCAGGTCGGTCAGATCGAAAAGCATGATGTCTCCCGGAAAGATTCGGTGAGGATGGCGCCTGCACTTCGGCAAGCCTGGTCATCCTGTATTGCGGCACGCTTCCGCCATCGGTGCGCGCGTGCTCTCGGTGGCTGCCCATGGTACGCCGAATCGCGTCGCTGCATGGCGTGAAATACGGACGAGTTGTGACGCGATGCCGCATCCCTGTGCTGCGCGTGACTTCAGTTCTGCGTAAGCCCCCCTTCCAAAAATACAGATTGTTCCCGGCGGGTGGACACCGCAGACTCGTGCCCAACCAACAACCACGATACGAGGAACCATGTCCCACCCCGACCTCGATCTCGCCCTGCTGCGACAGTGGCTGGACAAGACCGAAACGCGCCACGACCAGATCAGCCCGGCCTTCGCGGCAGCGCTGGCGGCGACGCTGGACGGACCACGCCTGCCCCAGGCGGGCGATGCGCTGCCGCCGCTGTGGCACTGGATCTATTTCTGGAGTGTGTGCCGCCAGTCCGAAGTGGGCGCGGATGGCCATCCGCAGCGCGGTGGTTTCCTGCCGCCGGTGCCGCTGCCGCGCCGCATGTGGGCCGGGGGAAGACTGCGGTTTGCGGCTGCGCTGCCCATCGGCGCGCAGGCCGAGAAGGTCTCGCGCATCGCCAGCGTGGACGTGAAGCAGGGCCGCACCGGCGCGCTCGCTTTCGTGACCGTGCAGCACACCATCCGTCATCAGGGCCAGCTGTGTCTGACCGAAGAGCATGACATCGTCTACCGCGATTTGCCGCAGCCGGGCGCCCCGGTGGTGGTGCCGAAGAGCGCGCCCACCGATGCGCGCTGGTCGCGCCGCGTGGAGCCCGACCCGGTGCTGCTGTTCCGTTATTCGGCGCTGACCTTCAACGGTCATCGCATCCATTACGACCGCAGCTATGTCACCGAGGTGGAGGGCTATCCCGGCCTCATCGTCCACGGGCCGCTGATCGCCACCTTGCTGGCCGACCTGGTGGCGCGTGAAATGCCGCAGGCGGTGATGCGCGAGTTCAACTTCCGCTCGGTGGGAACCTTGTTCGATACCGAGCCCTTCACGTTGTGCGGCAAGCCTGCTGCCGATGGCAAGAGCGTGGCGCTGTGGGCGCAGAACGAACGTGGCGAGCTGGCGATGCAGGCCGAAGCCCTGCTGGACTGAAACTAAATAAATCATTTAAATAATATAAAGCCGGAGCCCCCTCATGTCGTATCAAGCCGTCCCTGATGCCTACACCGACCTGCGCGACGCCGTGCGTGACCTGTGCCAGACCTTCCCGCTGGAGTACTGGCGCAAGGTCGACGAAGCGCGCGGCTATCCCGAGCAATTCGTCGATGCGCTCACCAAAGCCGGCTGGATGGCGGCCCTGATTCCGCAGGAATACGGCGGCTCGGGACTGGGGCTGACCGAGGCCTCGGTCATCATGGAAGAGATCAATCGTACTGGCGGGAATTCCGGGGCCTGTCACGGCCAGATGTACAACATGGGCACGCTGCTGCGCCACGGCTCGGAACGGCAGAAGCAGCAATACCTGCCCAAGATCGCCAGCGGTGAACTGCGCCTGCAATCGATGGGTGTGACCGAACCCGCGACCGGTACCGACACCACGCGCATCAAGACGGTGGCGGTGAAGAAGGGCGATCGTTATGTGGTCAATGGCCAGAAGGTCTGGATCTCGCGGGTGCAGCATTCCGACCTGATGATCCTGCTCGCCAGGACCACGCCTTTGGATCAGGTGAAGAAAAAGTCCGAGGGCATGTCGATCTTCCTGGTCGATCTGAGGGAAGCCATCGGCAAGGGGCTGGAGGTGCGGCCCATTCTGAATATGGTCAATCATGAGACCAATGAACTTTTCTTCGACAACCTGGAGATCCCCGCCGAGAACCTGATCGGCGAGGAGGGGCGCGGCTTCAGGTACATCCTCGACGGCCTCAACGCCGAGCGCACCCTGATCGCCGCCGAGTGCATCGGCGATGGCTACTGGTTCATCGACAAGGCGAGCGCTTATGCCAAAGAACGCGTGGTGTTCGATCGCCCCATCGGCATGAACCAGGGCGTGCAGTTCCCGATTGCCGATGCCTACATCGAGATCGAGGCCGCCAACCTGATGCGCTACCAGGCCTGTGCGCTCTTTGATGCCCATCAGAACTGCGGTGCCCAGGCCAACATGGCCAAGTATCTGGCGGCCAAGGCCTCGTGGGAGGCGGCCAATGTCTGCCTGCAGACGCATGGCGGGTTTGGCTTTGCCTGCGAATACGACGTCGAGCGCAAGTTCCGCGAGACACGGCTGTATCAGGTGGCGCCGATTTCGACCAACCTGATTTTTTCCTACGTGGCCGAGCACATTCTCGGTCTGCCCCGTTCCTTCTGAATCAGGCCGCCCAAGGGAGTCTCCATGTCGCACGCCAATCGCCCGCTGGAGGGCATCACCGTCGTCAGTCTGGAACACGCCATCGCCGCGCCGTTCTGTACGCGCCAGCTGGCAGACCTGGGGGCCCGTGTCATCAAGATCGAGCGGCCCGGTGTCGGGGATTTTGCGCGCGGCTACGATACGCGCGTCACCGGCTTGTCCTCGCATTTCGTCTGGACCAATCGTTCCAAGGAAAGTCTGACGCTCAACCTCAAGGATGAAGAGGGCAAGCGGATCATCGACCAGCTTCTGGGCGAGGCCGATGTGCTGGTGCAGAACCTCGCACCGGGTGCCGCCGCCGGGCTCGGCCTGTCGGCCAAGGCGCTGCACGCGAAGCATCCGGGACTGATCGTGTGTGACATCTCCGGCTATGGCGAGGATGGCCCCTATCGCGACAAGAAAGCCTATGACCTGCTGATCCAGAGTGAAGCCGGTTTTCTGTCGGTCACCGGGACGCCGGATGAAGTGGTCAAGGCCGGATGCTCGATTGCCGATATCGCCGCCGGCATGTACGCGTATTCCAACATTCTGGCCGCCCTCATCAAGCGCGGACGTGATGGACGCGGCAGCCATATCGATCTGTCGATGCTGGAGGCATTGACGGAGTGGATGAGCTTTCCGCTGTATTACGCCTACCAGGGGGCCAGCGCGCCGGGCCGTTCGGGCGCGGAGCACGCCACCATCTATCCCTATGGACCATTCAAGGCCGGTGATGGCAAGACTGTCATGCTGGGCTTGCAGAACGAGCGCGAATGGAGAGTCTTCTGCGAAGTGGTCTTGCAGGACGCCGCGCTGGCCACCGATGAACGCTTTTCCAGCAATGCGCGCCGCCATGAACATCGCGAAGCGCTGCGCCAGCGGATCCTGGGCATGTTCGCCGACATGAGTGCGGAGCAGGTGGTGGCGCGCCTGGACCAGGCGCAGATCGCCAATGCGCGCGTGAATACCATGCAGGAACTGTGGCAGCACCCGCAACTGGCCGCGCGCGAACGCTGGACCGAAGTGGATACGCCGGCCGGCAAGGTGGCGGCGCTGCTGCCGCCGGGCGCCAATGACAGTTTCGATTACCGCATGGAAGCCATTCCTGCCTTGGGTCAGCACACTGAGGCCATCCTCGCCAGACTGGGCTATGACGCAGCTGCCATCACTGCGCTGCGCGAACGGGGGGCCGTGTAATGGCACCGCACATCACCATGGCCAGCAGCTACCTGTTCGTGCCGGCCAATCGTCCGGAGCGCTACGCCAAGGCGCTGGAGAGCGGGGCCGATGCCATCATCGTTGATCTGGAAGATGCAGTCGCCCTGCCGCAGAAGGAGGAAGCGCGCGCCACATTGGCCCGCTGGCTGCGCGGCAATGGTCCGCAGCCGCGCCTGTGGGTGCGCATCAACGCGGCCGACACCGTCTGGCACGGCGATGACCTGTTGACGTTTTCTGCACTATCGATGGCGGGCATTGTTCTGCCGAAGGCAGAGGGGGCCAAGACCCTGTCTGCCATCGCGCGTCGGCTGGGGCCTGGGCGTGGTCTGATTGCGCTGATCGAAAGTGCCGCCGGCCTGGCCGCGATGCGCGAGATCGCCGCCGTGCCGGGGGTGCAGCGGCTGGCCTTCGGGTCCATTGATGCGCAGGTCGATCTGGGCATGCAATGCGGCCCGGAGGAAGAAGAGCTGATGCACTTCCGCATGGAGATGGTGATGGCATCGCGCCTGGCGGGCATCGCGCCGCCCATCGATGGCGTGACCACGGATTTCAATGATGATGCCTTCCTCGCACGCATGGTGCAGCGGGCAAGGCGCATGGGCTTTGGCGCGAAGCTGTGCATCCATCCGAAGCAGGTGGAGGGCGTGCGGCGCGGCTTCATGCCCGGCGAGCAGGAGCTGGCGTGGGCCGAGGAAGTGATGGCAGCCGTGCGTGCCAGCGATGGCGGTGCGATTTCGCTCAAGGGAAAAATGATCGACAAACCGGTGATCCTGCAGGCGGAGAAATTCCTGCATCAGGCCGGACGTCTGGTGGACTGAGCGCAGCTTGACCTGCGTTGCGCCGGGCAGCGCTCGTGTAATCTAGGCGTTTTCCAACAAGCAGGGAGACGACACCATGAAAATCCAGGCCGCCGTATTGCGTGAAATGACCGAGGCTTATCCATTTGCGGTGAGCCAGCCGCTGAAGATCGAGGAACTCGATCTCGATCCGCCCGGCCCCGGTGAAGTGCTGGTCAAGATGAAGGCAGCGGGCCTGTGCCACTCGGACCTGTCGGTCATCACCGGTGTGCGTCCGCGTCCGGTGCCCATGGCGCTGGGGCACGAGGCATCGGCCGAAGTGGTCGAGGTCGGCAGCGGCGTGAGCGACCTGCGCGCGGGTGACCTGGTGGTGCTGGTCTTCGTGCCGAGCTGCGGGCACTGCCTGCCTTGCATGGAAGGACGTCCTGCGCTGTGCGAGCCGGGTGCGGCGACCAACGCGGTAGGGGAATTGCTCTCCGGCCAGCGCCGGCTGCATGACCGCGCGCAGCATGTGCACCATCACCTGGGCGTGTCGGCCTTTGCTGATCATGCGGTGGTGTCGCGCCGCTCCTGCGTGAAGATCGAGGCGGACATCGATCCGGTACAGGCGGCCCTGTTCGGCTGCGCCGTGCTGACCGGTGTGGGTGCGGCGGTCAATACGGCCGAGGTCAAGGCCGGGACCACGGCGGCCGTGCTTGGATTGGGCGGCGTCGGCCTGTGCACCATGCTGGGCGCGCTGGCCTCCGGTGCCCGCGAAGTGATTGCCGTCGATCTGCATGACAGCAAGCTGGAAGTGGCGCGCGCCCTGGGCGCTACGGCCACCGTCAATGCCCGTGATCCGGATGCGGTGGAGAAGGTCAAGGCGCTGACCAAGGGCGGCGTCGATTACGCCTTCGAGATGGCGGGGTCCGTGCAGGCCATGGAGGCCGCCTATCGCATGACCCGGCGCGGTGGCATGACGGTCACCGCCGGCCTGCCGGCACCGAACCAGAACTGGCCCTTGCAGCAGGTCAGCCTGGTGGCCGAGGAACGGACCGTCAAGGGCAGCTACATCGGCTCCTGCGTGCCGGTGCGCGATATCCCGCGTTACATCGGCCTGTACCAGGCCGGCAAGCTGCCGGTGGACAAGCTCATGGGTGAGCGCCTGGCGCTGGCCGATATCAATCGCGGCTTCGACCGCCTGCACAGCGGGGAGGGCCTGCGTGACCTGATCGTGTTCTAACGCCGGAAGGCCGAGGTCATCGGCCTGCCGGCTTCATCCCCGGAGGAGACATCCATGACCATCATCACAAAGCGGGCGGCACTGACCGCCTGCGCCTTCGCCACGCTGAGCCTGTCGGCCACGGCAGCGCTGGCCCAGCAGACCATCGTCATCAAGTTCAGCCACGTAGTGGCCAATGACACGCCCAAGGGCAAGGGCGCGGAGCGCTTCAAGGAACTGGCCGAGAAGGCGACCCATGGCCGCGTCAAGGTCGAGGTCTATCCCAACAGCACGCTCTACAAGGACAAGGAAGAACTGGAAGCCCTGCAACTGGGCTCGGTGCAGATGCTCGCTCCTTCGCTGGCCAAGTTCGGCCCGCTGGGCGCCAAGGAGTTCGAGGTCTTCGATCTGCCCTACATCTTCCCCAACATGACCGTGCTGAAACGCGTGACCGAAGGGCCGATCGGGCAGGGGCTGTTCCAGAAGCTGGAGAGCAAGGGCATCAAGGGCCTGGCCTACTGGGATAACGGCATGAAGGTGATGACGGCCAACCGACCGCTGCACAAGGTGGCGGACTTCCGGGCACTGAAGATGCGCATCCAGTCCTCCAAGGTACTCGATGAACAGTTCCGCGCGCTCAAGGCCAATCCGCAGGTGCTGGCGTTTTCCGAGGTGTATCAGGCCATGCAGACCGGCGTGGTGGATGGCAGCGAGAACACCCCGTCCAATGTCTATACGCAGAAGATGCACGAGGTGCAGTCCAACCTGACGGTGTCGGACCACGGCTACATCGGCTATGCGGTGATCGTGAACAAGAAGTTCTGGGAAGCCCTGCCGGCGGACGTACGCAGCCAGCTGGAAGGGGCCATGAAGGAGGCGACGGTGTATGCCAATACCATCGCCCAGAAGGAAAATGATGATGCCTTGGCCGCCATCAAGGCCAGCGGCAAGACCAAGGTCTATACCTTGAGCGAGGAAGAGAAAGCCGAATGGCGGCGCGCACTGCTGCCGGTGCACAAGAGCATGGCCTCGCGTGTGGGGCAGGATCTCATCGATGCAATCTATAAGGAAAGCGAGGCGGCAGGCGTGAGGATGAATTGAGCGCACAGCCCGCAACCGCCGAAAGCGCGGCCTGCAGCGATGCAGGCCGTTTTTTCATGCGGCAGAGGGGTGAAGAAAAAACTTACTTTTTCTTGCGCTCGCGGACGTATTGCTCGGCCGCCGTGACGGCATTCTGCAGGGCTTCCATCTTGGAATTGCCCGGCTTGAAATCGCCGAATTCATGCGTGGTGCGGTCCGGAAAGTCGATATGGACGAACGCCGTCCACTTGCCATCGGTACGCAATACGGGAGTCAGTTTGATGGTCGCGTCAAAATACTTGCACGCGATAGCGCCTAAGGTGGTGGACATCTTGCTTCGAAGCGGGCGGCGGTCACTGCTGAGGGGGAGGGCCGGCACCTGCAGGTTGGGTGGCAAATCGAGGTGCCATCATGCCACAGCCTGCGCTTTCCTGCCTTGCGCTATTTCAGTCCTTTACCACAATTTACGAGCCAGACGCTTGACGGCGGACGCAGCCTTGTGGGTGTCGCCCGCCGGTCAATGGATTCGTGCTGATGAGCTTGGCCCTGATACACGAGTCAGCGGGCGCCCAGCATCAGGTCCAGGTTCTGCACGGCGGCACCGGAGGCGCCCTTGCCCAGGTTGTCGAACACGGCGCACAGCAGGAGGTGTCCTTCGGCGGCGTTGCCGAAGACGCCCAGCGTCATGTCGTTGCTGTTGTTGTGGCGGGTCGGATCGAGCTGGGCCGTGACCGCGCTTTGTTCCGCATCCAGCACGGTGACGTGGCGCGCACCGGCGTAATGCGCCTGCAGGGCGGCTCGCAGGCTCTCCAGCGTGACGTTCGGCGGCAGCAGGCGGGCCTGCAAGGCGATGGACAGCACAATGCCCTGGCGGAAGGCGCCATAGCTGGGCACGAATACCGGGCGCTGCGACAGGCCGGCGTGCAACTGCATCTCCGGCGGATGCTTGTGCGCCAGCCCCAGTCCGTACAGCACGAAGGGCGCGGCTTGCGCGGCATCCGCCCCTTCGTATTGCTCGACCTGGGCGCGGCCGCCACCGGAATAGCCGGAGACCGCATGGATGGCCAGCGGATAATCGGCGGGCACCAGGCCGGCCTGGACCAGCGGACGCAGCAGGGCAATGGCACCGGTTGGATAGCAGCCGGGATTGGTCACGCGCTGTGCATGGGCAATCGCCTGCGGCTGTTGCGCCGACAGTTCGGGGAAGCCATAGACCCAGCCGGGGCTGGTGCGATGGGCCGAGCTGGCATCGATCACGCGCACCTTGGGATTCTCGATCAGCGTGATGGCTTCGCGGGCAGCGGCATCCGGCAGGCACAGCAGGGCGATGTCGGCGCTGTTGATGGCCTCGGCGCGGCGGGCTGCATCCTTGCGCTCGGCGGCCGGCAGGGTCAGGATGCGCAGGTCCTTGCGGTCGCGCAGGCGCTCATGGATCTGCAGGCCGGTGGTGCCTTGGTCGCCATCGATGAAGATCAGGGGAAGTGTGCTCACGGTTTGCTCCAATGCAGGGAAGACAGGGATGTGCGCCGAATCAGGACGGCTGGCGCTTGCCGAAGACCTGCATGGTGAACCGGATCGTATAATTGGAAAAGTTGAATATCACAAAGAGATCGTTCAGTTTTCCTGAACGTGGTCTTTTCCATGGGAGTCATGCAATGCGTGAATTGAGCCTGGACCGTCTGCGTACCCTGGTGGCCATTGCCGACCTGGGTTCCTTTGCCGCCGCCGCGCGCGAACTGCACCTGGCTCCACCCACGGTGAGCCTGCACATCAGCGAACTGGAAGAGCGCATCGGTGCGCCGCTGCTGTTGCGCCAGCGCAGCCAGGTGCGGCCTTCCGGCATCGGTGCCACCCTGATCGCCCGCGCAAGGCAATTGCTGGCGGCGGCCGACCAGGCACTGGAAGAAGTCGGCCGGCAAGTGCTGGGGTTGGCCGGGCGCGTCAGGCTGGGTGCCTCCACCGGGGCCATTGCCACGTTGCTGCCTCAGGTGCTCGAACGGCTGGGGCAGCGCCATCCCGACATCGACGTGCAGATCCACATCCTGACCTCGCAGGAGACTCTCTCCCAGTTGAACGAAGGGCTGCTGGACATCGGCCTGGTGGCCTTGCCACAGTCTCCCGTGAGCGGCCTGACGGTCCGCCCGTGGCGGCGTGATCCGGTGATGGCGTTCCTGCCGGCGGCCTGGCACGCGCCCCGGCTGATCACGCCGGGCTGGCTGGCCGCGCAGCCGCTGATCCTCAATGCGCCCGAGACGCGGCTCTCGCGTCTCACCAGCGAATGGTTCGCGGGGGCCGGTGAACAACCGGAGGCGCGCATCCAGCTCAATTTCAACGATGCCATCAAGAGTCTGGTGGCCGCCGGTTACGGTGCCACGCTGTTGCCGCATGAGGCCAGCGCGCAAGGGCGGCCGGTGCCGCTGGATCCACGCATCGTCATGCGGCCACTGCGGCCAGCGCTGTGGCGGCCCCTCGGCATCGCCCATCGCGCCAGCCAGCTGGAACCGGCAACGCGCCATGTGCTGGAAGCGCTGTGGGAACTCAAGCAGCTGAAGACACCGCGTTCGCCTGCGTGAGCGCAGCGCGCGTGAGGACGGAAAGTGACTGGCGCTGCTGGCCCGCTGCATCGAAATTGCCGTCATTCAGCCATTGTTCAAAGGCTGCGCGTAGTGCCGGCCATTCGCTGTCGATGATGGAAAACCACGCCGTATCCCGGCTGCGGCCACGATAGACGATGGCCTGGCGGAAGATGCCCTCGAAGCGGAAACCAAGGCGCTGCGCGGCAGCGCGCGACGGCGCATTGAGGCTGTCGCACTTCCATTCGTAGCGGCGATAGCCGAGATCCTCGAAGACGTGGCGCATCAGCAGGTAGTGCGCTTCGGTGGCCATGCGGCTGCGCTTGAGCAGCGGCGAGAGTGCGATGTGCCCGACCTCGATCACGCCGTGCGCCGGTTCGATGCGCATGAGGGCCAGGGTGCCGATGGCGCCCCCCGTGCGCAGGTCAATCACGGCATGGTGCAGCGGATCCTGCGTGGCCTGCATCTGCATGGCCTGCTGACGGTAGCTGGCGGCGTCGGGGAAGGGGCCGCTCATCATGTAGGTCCAGTCGCGTCCATCCGGGGCGGTGGCGAAGGCGGCGTGCAGTTGCGCGGCGTGGCGGTCGGCATCCAGCCGCTCCAGCCGGCAGCTGCGGCCTTGCAGGGTGCGGCCATCGGGACGCGCACGCGGCTGCCAGTCCGGCAGGGCAGGGCCGATGGGTTGCTGGTAATCGTTGCTGCGCGTGAGATCGGTCATGGTGGCTTTCATGGCGAGGGAGAGCTGGCACGATAGCGTTTTCGTGGCATCATCAAAAGTGCCACAGGACGATGATTTGATGGAGCCACGAAAACTCGCTTGCCATGCCACTTTCCCTGCTGTCTTCCCCGCTCGATGTACGGCCCGGCGCGGCCTCGCGCCAGCAGCAATTGCTGGCGCGCTTCAAGCGCGCCATCCTCGGTGGCCAGTTGCCGCCCGGCAGTCGGCTGCCTTCCACCCGCAGCCTGTGCGAGCAGTTGCAGGTGGCCCGCAATACCGTGCTGGCTGTCTATGAACAACTGGTGGCCGAGGGCTATGCCGCAGCGGATCGGCAGGGAACGCGCGTGGCGACCCTGCTGGCAGCGCCGGCAAGGCTGCATGCCGTGTCCTCTCCGTCACGCACCGGCCACGCACGCCCATCGCGCCGGGTCAGCACCATGCAGCCCACGCGCGATGCCGGCGACCGCGGGCTGGCCCTCACGCCGGGGATGCCGGCGCTCAATCGCTTTCCGCTCAATGCCTGGCTGCGTGCGCAGGAGCGCGCGCTGAAACGGGCCGGCCCGATGGCGCTGGCCTATGGCGATCCGCTGGGCGAGCCAGCCTTGCGCGAGGCCATCGCGCAATATCTGCGGGTGGCTCGCGGCGTGCGTTGCGAAGCGGGACAGGTAGTGGTGACCGAGGGCTCACAAGGAGCGCTGTCGCTGTGCGTGCGGCTCTTTGCCAATCCGGGTGAGCGCGCCTGGCTGGAGGATCCCGGCTATGGCGGGGTGCGTGCCGCCTTCCATGCAGGCGATATGAAGATTCGTTCCATGCCGGTCGACGAGGAGGGCATCCTGATTGCCGAGCGGGCCTGGCGCTCGCCGCCCCGGCTGATCCATGTGACGCCTTCGCACCAATATCCGACCGGCGCGGTACTGTCGCTGGCGCGGCGGCTGGCGCTCATCGCGCGGGCCCGTGAACACGGCTGCTGGATCATCGAGGACGATTACGACAGCGACTTCCGCCATCACGGCCATCCCATCCCGGCCATGCAGGGACTGGTGCCGGATGCGCCGGTGCTGTACGTGGGCACCTTCAGCAAGACCCTGTTTCCGGGCTTGCGCATCGGTTTTCTGGTACTGCCGTCTTCCGTGGGAGAGGGGGCGGGGCGCGCGCTGTCCGAATTGTTGCGCGGCGGGCACCGGCTGGAGCAGCTGGCGTTGGCGGAGTTCATGGCCGGCGGCCAGTTCGCGCGCCATCTGGGACGCATGAAACGGCTCTATCGGGAGCGCCAGCAGGCTCTGCGCGCGGCCTTGCAGGCGCAGTTGCCGGAGTTCGGCATCTCAGGGGGCGACAGCGGCTTGCATTTGACCTTGCGGCTGCCGCCGGATTGTCCGGATACCGCCGTGAGTACAGCGGCGCGGGCGGCGGGCATGAACGTCGGGGCGCTGTCGTCGTTTTCGGCAGGGCCGGCGCAGGCTGGCAACAACGGGCTGGTGATCGGTTACGGCAATACCTCGCAAGAGCAATACGCCGCGCTGATCAGGCGCCTGGCGAGGATCGTCAGGCGCGTGCAGCGTGATCAGAGCGTGGCCGGCTGATGCAGGCGCTGCTTCACGCAGCGCGTGACCAGGTCCATGTAATCGGCCGCGCGGGCCGGCTTGGCGGCATACCAGATGCGGCTGTCCTGTTCCTGGGCGAAATCGGCGGACATCGGCGCGGCCGTGAACAGCACCAGCGGGATATGCGCCAGTTGCTGGTAGATGCACAGGGTGCGCAGCAATTCATACCCTTCGGTGCCGGTAAAGCTGCGCGGATCCAGCAGGATCAGGGCCGGCAGCTCCTTGCTGCGGCACAGGGCCTTGGTCAGCAGCGAAGCATTGGCCAGTTCGGCATCGTCGAACCAATCGAACTGGCAGGGCAACTGGCTGCGCCAGACGGCGAAGCGGGCGGTTTCGATGGCGTCCAGGTCGACATCGACGACGAGTACGCTGGGCAGGTGATGGGTCAGGGACATGGCAGCCTCCTTGCTGGTATGGAGGCATCTTAGGGGAGAGGCTGCGGGCAGGGTATCAGGAGCTTCCTGATGGGCTGCGCAGGTGTTGCCGGCAGCCCCGGTGCGGATCGAAATCAGGCGCTTTCGCGGGCGCTGCTTTCGAATTGCCTGGCGTATTCGGCACGGCGCGCCTGGTCCGATTCGATCAGCAGGCGATAGCGGGTTTCCGATACGCGCTGCTGCAGCACCGCGGCATAGCGCTCGCGCTGCAGCCACTCGATGATGATCGAGGCGGTGGCGACGATGACCATGTAGACCAGGATCAGGAAGATGTCCTTGTCGTTGAGCCCGTCCATCGTGTAATACGGCTTGCGGAAGAAGAACATGGCCGTGGGGATGCTGATGGCCAGCAGGCCCAGGGAATACAGATAGCCGAACAGATAGCTCATCACGATGCAATTGACGGCAAAGAACAGCATCGACAGCGATTCCTCGACAAAAGGCGCCAGCACATAGCGCAGCCCGAAGGCGGCGACGAAGCCGAACGTACTGACGTACAACGGCCTGAAGCCCTGCGGGCGCCAGCTTTTGGCGTTCTTGAGTCGGATCAGGCTCATGATGGTCTTGGAGTGGGGGCGCGTCGTATCCATCTTGGTTCACATTGCACGGCGGTGCAATGGGCTCATGTTAAGAATGCTGTCTGTCAAAAGACTTACTGGCGGCCAAATTGCCGGGCTGCGTTGTATCTGCACATCAAGTCAGTGCCGTCTGTCCTTCAGTGGCGAGGCATGGGCTAGATACTTGCGGTTCATCTCGTTGCCGTGGATCTCGATGCTGCGCTTGATGAACATCACGGTTTCGTTGGTGACGATTTCACGTTCATTGTCGACGGTGATGATGTGATAACAGTCGCCCAGCCAGATCACCTTGCGTACCTCGGCGTTGATCTGTTGCAGGATCAGCTCGGCATTGCGCGGCGATGCGGTTTCATCGTCGATGGAGTGAATGATCAGGGTATCGGTGCGGACCAGGGGCAGGGACTTGCGCACGAATGCGATCATGCGCAGGGCGGCGCGCAGGTGGCGTGCCGGGATCGAAGCGGCACCGACAGCAGCCACGCCATCCTTCTCCAGTGCGGCGGCCACACGGCGGCGCATTTCGTAATTCTTGATGCCGTAGGGTTCGCTTTCCTTGTAGGACCAGTTGCGCACGCCCATGTCATAGACCACGGTCAGCATTTTCCAGTACCAGGGCACTGACCAGCCATCGTATTGCAGCACCGGCGAGAGCAGTACCACCGACAGCAGTTCCTTGCTGCGCGCCGCCACGGCCAGCGCCAGCGTGGCGCCCATGGACAGGCCGCACAACGAGACGGTACGGAATTCTTCCTTCAGACGCGCCACCCGGCTTTCGACCACGGCGCACCAGTCTTCCCAATTGGGCGAGACGCGCGGATTGGTCAGGGCAGCGGAATAGTTGTCGATGTTGAGCGGGATGACGGTACAGCCAGCCTTCTTCAGCTGTTTGGGGATGGACCCCATTTCCAGTTGCGAGCCGCACAGGCCGTGCAGCAGGATGACCGCATGCTCCTTGTGCGGGCCGCCATGTCGTTCTTCGGCTTGACGTTGCTCGGCAGGCTCGGCCGCTGTGCTGGCCGGGCTGCTGGTATCGGTGGATGACAGTGAGTCCATAAATCTTCAAACGCTTTTCGCGCCCTGTGGGCGCGGCCTGGCGAATTCTTCGCCCCCCGTTCAGTACGAGTAAGCGGGTCGACGCTTCAGCGTTCTGTTTCCCGACTACCAACTCCGCTGCCGTCCAGGCGGATGACTTTTCGCGAAAGTCTAACTGCCTCGTTGGAGTGTTGCCAGCGTTTATCAATTGCCTTCCCGGAAACGCCGGGTAAGGGTGGCCTGACATGCCATCCGGCAGGAAAATGACAATCTGATGTCAGGATAACGTTGTAAAGACGCAATTGGTGCACAAATCTTCATATCCAGCACCAAAAGACAAATACCGGGCGGTTAAACGACAACAAAGAAAAAGCCCTTCGAGGCGACTCGAAGGGCTTGTTTGCTCGCGCCCGGAGACCGGGCGAAGGGGCTGTCGGACTTAACCGCGGCCTTCCAGGCGGCCATTGACCACGCGCACCTGGTCGCCGACACGCCAGTTTTCGCTGGTTTGCGGGAAGCTGCGGGTCTTGCCGTTGTCCATGCGCACGTCGACGACGTAGCTGGTGGTGGAGCGCACGTTCTTTTCCACTTCGTTGCCGGCGTAACCGCCGCCGACAGCACCGGCAATGGTGGCCAGGGTACGGCCGGTACCGCCACCGATCTGGTTGCCCAGCAGGCCGCCGACCACGGCGCCGCCAGCAATACCCACACCGCTGGTCGGGACACTGTGGCGCACGGTACGTACGCCGATCACTTCACCGCAGCTGCTGCAGACGGCCGAGGCGCGCTGGGCCACGGGCGCTGCTGCCTGGGCCGGATAGGCGCCCTGTTGCGGCTGGTAAGAGGTGGATTGCGGAGCTTGTTGCTGCACCAGCGGTTGCTGGCCCTGACCGGTTTGCTCCATGGCCGCGACCTGCTGCGGCGAATTGGCGCTTTTGGAGTTGGGCAACAGACCCGTCATCGCGGCCACGCCGATCAGGCTGACCAGAATCACGGCCACCGAGGCGCCGGCGACCAGCGGATGAATCCGTCCCGACGAAGCAGGTGCGGAAGGCTGGCTCACGGCGTTGTTGCTTGCGTTCAGGTTTTGCGGGGTATTGGTATTGGCATTGGTTTCCATGATGACCTCTCTAGTTGTTCTGTTGTCGTTGATGAGTGGATGACTGGATTATGGAGTGGTCATGGGCCAAAAAAAATCCCGATTCTGTGTCAGTTGTAAGGACTTGTAATCCTGCAACAGACGGACTGGACACGGGTTTGCGGCAAGACAACGCTGCTCTGAAGCAATCGAAGGGTGTTTCAGGCAGGAAGGGAGGGGCGTACAGGGAGGATGGGGTTCCGCATCCCGGGCGGGATGCGGAGGGAGCAAGGCTGGATGCGCCAACACGGGAGCAGCGCAGCGCCGTCCCGCGTGACGATCAGTCTTCGCGGCGCAGGTGCGGGAACAGGATCACGTCGCGGATGTTGGGCGAGTCGGTGATCAGCATCATGAGGCGGTCGATGCCGATGCCGCAGCCACCGGCCGGCGGCATGCCGTATTCCAGGGCACGGATGTAGTCGGCGTCGTAGTACATGGCTTCTTCATCGCCAGCGTCCTTGGCGGCCACTTGCGCCTGGAAGCGGGCGGCCTGGTCTTCAGCGTCATTCAACTCGGAGAAGCCGTTGGCGATCTCGCGGCCGGTGATGAACAGCTCGAAGCGCTCGGTGATGCCGGCGACCGTGTCGGAAGCGCGCGCCAGCGGAGAGACTTCGACCGGGTAATCGATGATGTAGGTCGGGTTCCACAGCTGCGATTCAGCCGTTTCTTCGAACAGCGCCAGTTGCAGCGCGCCGATGCCGGCACCGGCCAGCGGGGCCTGGTCGGTCTTGACGCCGAACTTCTTGAGTTCAGTGCGCAGGAAGTCGATGTCGGCCAGTTGCGCTTCGGTGTAGTTCGGAGCGTACTTCAGGATCGCGCCGGTGATGGTCAGGCGGTCGAAGGGCTTGGACAGGTCCAGCTCGCGGCCCTGATAGGTCAGCACGGCGGTGCCGTGGGCGTCGATGGCGGCCTGGCGGATCACCTGTTCGGTGAAGCCCATCAGCCACTGGTAATCCACGTAGGCGGCGTAGAACTCCATCATCGTGAATTCGGGGTTGTGACGCGGCGAGACGCCTTCATTGCGGAAGTTGCGGTTGACCTCGAAGACGCGCTCGAAACCGCCCACCACCAGGCGCTTCAGGTACAGCTCGGGGGCGATGCGCATGAACATCTGCATGTCCAGCGCATTGTGGTGGGTGATGAAGGGCTTGGCCGCCGCGCCGCCCGGGATCGGGTGCAGCATCGGGGTTTCCACTTCCATGAAACCGTTGGTTTCCATGAAGCGGCGGATCGACGACATCGCTGCAGTACGCGCCTTGAAGGTGCGGCGCGTCTCTTCGCTCATGATCAGGTCCACGTAGCGCTGGCGATACTTCATTTCCTGGTCGGCCAGGCCGTGGAACTTGTCCGGCAGCGGGCGCAGCGACTTGGTGATGAGTTTCAACTTGGTGACCTTGATGGACAGCTCGCCGGTCTTGGTCTTGAAGAGGGTGCCTTCAGCGCCCAGGATATCGCCCAGGTCATAGTGCTTGAAGGCGGCCATGGCTTCTTCGCCGGTGACGTCGCGGGTCACGTAGAGCTGGATGCGGCCGTCGGCGCGCACGCCCGAGGCGTCCTGCAGGGTGGCGAAGGCCGCCTTGCCCATGACACGCTTCAACATCATGCGGCCTGCCAC
This sequence comes from Herbaspirillum huttiense, assembly GCF_004367745.1. Classification (GTDB taxonomy): domain Bacteria; phylum Pseudomonadota; class Gammaproteobacteria; order Burkholderiales; family Burkholderiaceae_D; genus Herbaspirillum; species Herbaspirillum huttiense. The sequence continues at coordinate 3,238,100 of NZ_CP037993.1, read as the reverse complement.
GGTGACCTGGACCGGTTCTGCTTCCAGCGCTTCATTCTCCAGGCCATCGTACTTGGCGTGCAGGTCGGCGGCATTGTTGGCCGGGCGGAAATCGTTGGGGAAGGCGACGCCCTGCTCGCGGATGGCGGCCAGCTTGGCGCGGCGCTCGGCGATGATGCTGTTCTCGTCGGCTGCCGGCTGGGCGGCGGGGGTGTTTTGCGTGGTCATGGTTGGAATTCTTGAAGGTTGAACGGTCGGATCAGCAAGTGCAGGCCGCGCAGCAAGGCCGCGCGGCCACCGGGATCAGACGCCCTGTTTCAGCGAGGCCGCGATGAAGTCGTCGATGTCGCCATCGAGGACGGCCTTGGTATTGCCGGTTTCGAAGTTGGTACGCAGGTCCTTGATGCGGGACTGGTCCAGCACGTAGGAGCGGATCTGGTGGCCCCAGCCGACGTCGGTCTTGGAGTCTTCCAGCTTCTGCTGTTCGCTCATGCGCTTGCGCAGTTCCAGTTCGAACAGCTTGGCGCGCAGCATGTCCCAGGCCTCGGCCCGGTTGCGGTGCTGGCTGCGGTCGTTCTGGCATTGCACGACAATGCCCGTCGGGGCGTGCGTCAGGCGCACGGCGGAGTCGGTCTTGTTGATGTGCTGGCCACCCGCGCCGGAGGCACGGTAGGTGTCCACCCGCACATCAGCCGGGTTGATCTCGATCTCGAAGGATTCATCCACTTCGGGGTAGACGAACAGGCTCGAGAACGAGGTATGGCGGCCATTGGACGAGTCGAACGGCGACTTGCGCACCAGGCGGTGCACACCCGTTTCGGTGCGCAGGAAGCCATAGGCGTATTCGCCCTCGACCTTGATGGTGGCGGTCTTGATGCCGGCCACTTCACCGTCGGACTGTTCCAGGATTTCGGCCTTGAAGCCCTTGCGCTCGCAGTAGCGCAGGTATTGGCGCAGCAGCATGGAAGCCCAGTCCTGGGCTTCGGTACCGCCGGCACCGGCCTGGATGTCGATGAAGCAGTTGTTGGCGTCCATGGGGCCGCTGAACATGCGGCGGAATTCCATGTCTTCGACCAGCTTCTTCAGGGTCTCGGCATCGGCTTCGATGGCGACGATGGTGTCCTCGTCCTTTTCCTCGCGGGCCATCTCGAAGAGGTCACGCGCATCGCTGAGCTCGCTGTCGATCTTGATGAGGGTGTGGACGATCGCTTCCAGCGATTTCTTTTCCTTGCCGAGGTCCTGGGCCCGCTTCTGGTCGTTCCAGACGTTGGGGTCTTCCAGTTCGGCGTTGACTTGTTCGAGTTTCTCCGACTTCACATCGAAGTCAAAGATACCTCCGAAGCTCGGTGGCACGGGTGGCCAGATCATCGAGCAAGGATTGGAGGGAATTGAGGCGTTCTGCTTCCATGATGGTTTCTTTTGCGATCAAACCTCGAATTATACAAGAGGAGGAGGGCAGTTTCACCCCCGTCACGCGCCTGTCATTTTCCGTCGCTACCATCGGCGCGCTTGTTTGACTGACAAAATACTGACGGGTGCGTCCGCCGCTGCCCGACATCTGCTAGCCACCACCGGAGAATCCTCGATGAGACAGCCTGCCCCCACCGCCACCCCAACCGTCGCCGACCAGCCGCAAGCCGGCCGCCGCAACCTGCTCAAGGCCCTGGGCGCCGCGCCCCTGCTGCCGCTGGCGGGCGGCCTGTCGGCCTCGGCCCTGCTGGCCGCCTGCGCCACCCCGGGTGCGGGCAAGCCTTTCGCCTCGGCGCGTTTCACCGGCATGCCGGCCCCGACCCTGGACAACCCGGCCGCCATGGCCGCCACCACCGTCGGCTCGGCCCTGGAAGTGACTTTTGCAGATGGCAGCAAGCAGAGCTACAAGCTGGCCTATCAGCCTTTCTTCATGACCGGCGACATGGTCCCGAACGGCAAGGGCGGCAGCATCCTCGCCGGCGGCTACCTGGACATCAACAACCAGCCCATCATCGACCGCTCGGTGCCGGGCAAGGAGCGCCAGTTCTATTCCGACTGCCCGGACGGCTCTTCGCTGCTGACCGTGGCCGGTGCCAAGGTGCCGGGCGTTAAGGGCAATGCGGTATTTGCCGTGGTGCAATTCGAATACACCACGCGCGACCAGAAGCAGGCGGCCATGTACGGCCAGCTGCCGTCGCCCATCGCCGTGCTGACCCTGGACCAGGATCCTTCGTCGGGCAAGCTGTCGCTGGTGCAGTACCACAATGTTGATACCTCCCAGGTCAACGGCCTGTGGATCACTTGCGGTGCCAGCCTGTCGCCCTGGAATACGCACCTGTCGTCGGAAGAATATGAACCGGATGCCTCGGCCATCGCTTCCAATCCGCAATTCAAGGCCTTCAGCAAGAACCTGTATGGCGACGAGAACCGCGCCAATCCCTATCACTATGGCCACCTGCCGGAAGTGACCGTCAACCCGGACGGCACCGGTTCCATCAAGAAGCACTATTGCCTGGGCCGCATCTCGCACGAGCTGGTACAGGTCATGCCGGACCAGCGCACGGTGCTCATGGGGGATGATGCCACCAATGGCGGCCTGTTCATGTTCATCGCCGATCGCGCCGCAGACCTGTCCTCGGGCACCCTTTATGTGGCGCGCTGGGAGCAGGTCTCGGGCGTTGGTCCGGGTGCCGGCAAGCTGTCCTGGGTACGCCTGGGCAGCGCCACCAGTGCCGAAATCAAGGCCATGGCGGACCGCTACAAGTCCTCCGACATCATGGACATCCGCACCACTGATCCGGCTGACGGTTCCTTCTCCAAGATCCCGTTCAATGGCAAGTTCAACTGGGTGCGCGTCAAGCCGGGCATGCAGAAGGCCGCCGCCTTCCTGGAAACCCACCGCTACGCGGCACTGGCAGGTGGCAGCCTGGGCTTCACCAAGATGGAAGGCACCACCGTCAATGCCCGCGACAAGATCGCCTATTCGGCCATGTCCTATGTGCAGACCTCGATGCTCAATGGCTCCGGCCACATCAAGGTCGAAGGCCCCAAGGCCGGCGCCGTGTATGCCCTGAACCTGCGCGGTGGTCAGCGCGATGCCGGTGGCAATGCCATCGACAGTGAATGGGTGGCCATCGACATGGCTCCGCCGGCTGCCCTGGTGGGCGTGGACCTGAAGACCCCGGATGCCTTGGGCAACCTGGCCGACCAGGAACACATCGCCAATCCGGACAACATCAAGTTCTCGGAAAAGCTGCGTACCTTGTTCATCGGTGAAGACAGCGGCATGCACGTCAACAACTTCCTGTGGGCCTACAACGTCGATACCAAGGCGCTCACCCGCGTGCTGTCCTGCCCGGCGGGCGCTGAATCGACCGGCCTGCATGCGGTGGATGAGATCAACGGCTGGACCTACGTGATGAGCAACTTCCAGCACGCCGGCGATTGGGAGAAAGGCTTGCACGACAAGGTCAAGGACACCCTCGATCCCCTGGTGCGCGCCAACTTCAAGGACCGCTTCGGTGCCACCGTGGGCTACCTGACCGGTTTGCCGCAGACCGGCAAGGCCTGATGTGAAGCAAAAGGCTTCAGCCTGAAGGGGGCGGACGGAACGCATTCTGCTAGGATCAGTCCTATCAGCTCGTTTCGTCCCGCCCGCCGATGACCAGAAAGCTGTTCTCCCTTCTGCCCCTGTCCTTGCTGTGCGCCACCCTGTTGGGCGGCTGCGCCTCGCCCCCCGCGCCGCATGGCGAAGTCAAGGGGGCCGAGGCCAGTTCACGCGAGATGGGGCAATCCGACAGCAACCGTGTGGCCACCCTGGCCATGCGCGCCAATCTCGATAGCCTGTACCTGCTGATGTCCAAGCTGTATCGGCGCAACCCGGCAGAATGGAAGAAAACCGCTGCCACCCGCGAGGAGGCCGAGAAAAAGGTCAAACAAGCCATCGAGCAGCGCCAGGCCTGGCCCGAATTGCAGGGCAAGCGCGACATCCAGGCCATGACGCTGGCCTTGTCACCGGAGTTCAAGGGGGATCGGGTCGCGGCCTTCATCGATGCGACTGCCGACATGATCATCGTCGCGCATGGCAACAAGATCGAATTCTTCCTGGTCGACGGGCTCGACGCCCAGCATCTCTACAATGCCGCGCGCAATGTGGAAATCGCCGCCTGGATTCTCTCCAGCCGCAAGAATGCCAACGGCACGCCCCTGCTGCTGTCCGACGAGATCGGCAGCGACGCGCGCAACCTGAGTTTTGAACGGGAATTCGGCAAGATCGTCGGCCGTCTCGACCTGATGGCCGAATTCATGACCGAGCGCTATCGCCGCGCTGGTATCAGCTATGTGCAGAACCTGCTGGGCGGGTCATTCCTGCAGTTCCTGCCGGTGCGTTGATTTCATCCACCACGACGGATTGCGCCGGCGCAATCACGTAGCAACCACGCCCATTGCCCTTGGCGGCGTACATGGCTTTGTCGGCGGCCTGCAGCAGGCTGTCGGCGTCGCAGCTGCCATCACATACGGCAATGCCCACCGAGACGCCCAGCTGGTACTCGCCCTGCGCCAGATGCAGCGTTTCGGAGACCACCCGGATGCATTTTTCTGCCAGCACCTGTGCGCCGTTTTCATAGGGCTGGCCGAGGTCGGTGATGAGCAGCACGAATTCATCGCCGCCCACGCGCGCCAGCGTATCGCCATGGCGGGCCACCTGGCGCAGCCGCCGCGTGATTTCCTGCAGCACCAGATCGCCGGCCTTGTGGCCGAGGGTATCGTTGATCGGCTTGAAACCGTCCAGATCGAGGAACAGCAGCGCCACCCCATTGCGTTCGCGGCAGGCGTGGGTGAGGGCGGCTTCCATGCGTTCGGCCAGCATCATGCGGTTGGGCAGGCCGGTGAGCACATCGTGGTGCGCCTGGTGCTGCAGTTCGGCCTGGTGCAGTTTCAGGCGCGACAGCAAGCCGTTGAAGGCCATGGTCAGGTGCCCGACTTCATCGCGCCGCTCCACCGGCAGCGGCGACAGCGGCAGTTCGCCACGGGTCATGCGGTCGGCCAGTGCGGCGGCGCGGCGCAAGGGGCGGAAGAACCAGAGATAGGCCAGTATCACCAGCACGATCACCATCCCACCCTGGATCAGTCCACCGCGTCCGATCAGGGCACGGGTGTGTGCCACGGTGGGCAGGGCGGCGGCCAGCGGCAGCGTCACGGCCACCATCCAGCTAGTGCCGGGTACCGAGGCAAAGGCCTTGATTTCATTGACGCCGTTGGCGGCCTCGCCCACGCCATTGCCACGGAAACCTTGTTGCACGGCCTGGTCCATCAGCGCATCCTTTCCGACCGGCGGCAGCTGGCTGTAGAACAGGGCTTCGTCGCTGGAGGCGATGACCATGCGCTGGTTCGGGGAAATCAGCTGGAAGCCGCCGGACGGCCCCAGCTTTGCGCGCTGCAGATGGTCGAGGAAGCCCGGTGCGTTGAGGTCGGTACTGCCGCCCAGCACGCCCACCACCTTGCCTTCGGCATTGCGCAGCGGAGTGAGCATGGCGATGATGGGTTTGCCGCTGGCCGGGCTGGCCAGGGGCGGGCAGATGACGGTAGCACCCTGCAGTACGCGCTCGAAATCGGCGTACTGGGTCAGCGACAGGGCACGCCGGCCGTTCAGGGTCGGATAGTCGATCACGATCAAGCCATTGGCGTCGGCCACGAACAGGCCTTGGGCAAACAGCGGCTGCAGTTCCTGGTGTTCCTGCAGCCAGGTGCGCACGGCGGCGCGGTCCGCCAGCATGGCGGGAGGAAGGTGCTGCGCCAGGCGTTCAAGGTAGCGCGCACGTTCCTGCACGCGGTAGCCGATGTCTTCTGCCAGATAGCTGGCGATCGTGCTTTGCTGCTCGGCCGCGACCTGGGCCTGCTCCTTTTCGAGAAAGCCGATCAGGATGTTGTAGCGCATGACCGCACTGACCACGATCAGCATGAGGCCGAAGAGGACGAGACGAGTCACCAGGCTGCAATGGATGCGCGTGATCTTCATTCAGGGATTTGATGTTGTTGTTATTCCTCGGAGCGCCCGTGGTACCCGCTTCCCTCAAATCGATCCGGAAGTCGCTCCAAGCCAACATTGTGCCACTGCAACGGAGCGCCTGTCGGCTTTTTTTGTGCGTGTTGCCATGCCGCAATCCTTCCCTGGCGCGGGCTCGCGCCAGAGAATCTTGGGGAGAATCGCCGGTTCTCCGGCAGGGGGGAGCGGAGCCAGTTCAGGCCGGTTCTGCGTGCTCGACCATCAGTTGCACCGTGGTCTTGCCGTTGTACTCATTGGCATCGAGCCGGAAGGCCACCTGGGCATGATCGGGCAGGGCATCGGTGTGCCCGAACCAGATGGCGTCGTACTTGCGGCCGCCCTTTTCCAGCTGCAGCTTGAGGTGCTTTTCCTTCAGGATACGCTGGCTGAGCACGCGGAAATGATCGCGGAACACCGGCGGCGCGAAGCCCTGGCCCCAGACCTGCTGGTCCATCAGGGTGATGAATTCGACCGAGTAATAGCTGTCCTCCAGTTCGCCATCGGTCTCGATGACGCGTTCCAGCTGGTTCTGCGTGAGCCAGTCGCGGCCGACCGCCTCGAAGGCCTGCGAGAAGGCATCGAAGGCTTCGGCATGGATGGTCAATCCGGCCGCCATGGCATGGCCGCCGAACTTGGTCATCACCGAAGGCGCGTGCTTGGATACCAGGTCCAGCGCGTCGCGCAGGTGGAAGCCGGCAATCGAGCGGCCCGAGCCCTTGATGAAACCTTCATCGCCCGGCGCGAAGGTGATCGTGGGGCGGTAGAACTTGTCCTTCAGGCGCGAGGCCACGATGCCGATCACGCCCTGGTGCCAGGAGGGATCAAAGATGGCGATCGTACGGCGGTCGGCCGGATTGAAATCGTCCAGCAGCAGCAGGGCGGTATCCTGCATGCCGGCCTCGATGTCGCGCCGTTCGCGGTTGATGGCATCGAGTTGCTGGGCGATGGCCCAGGCGCGCCCTTCGTCATCGGTAGTGAGGCATTCGATGCCCAGCGACATGTCGGCCAGGCGGCCGGCGGCGTTCAGGCGCGGGCCCACGGCAAAGCCGAGGTCGAACGGGGTGGCGCGGCGCGCTTCGCGGCCGGCTGCGCGGAACAGGGCGGCGATGCCGGGATGCATCTTGCCGCTGCGCATGCGCTTCAGGCCTTGGGCCACCAGGATGCGGTTGTTGGCATCGAGCTTGACTACGTCGGCCACCGTGCCCAGTGCCACCAGGTCGAGCAGGCTGTCCAGGCGCGGCTGGGTCTGGGCATCGAACAGGCCGCGCTTGCGCATCTCCGCGCGCAAGGCCAGCAGCACGTAGAACATCACCCCCACGCCCGCCAGGTTCTTGCTGGGGAAGCCGCACTGCGGCTGGTTGGGGTTGACGATCACGCGTGCGTCCGGCAGGGCGTCGCCCGGCAGGTGGTGGTCGGTCACCACGACGTCGATGCCGCGCCGCTTGGCTTCGGCCACGCCGTCGATGCTGGCGATGCCGTTGTCGACGGTGACGATGATGTCGGGATTCTTCTCGCGCACGGTCAGTTCGACGATCTCGGGCGTGAGGCCATAACCGTATTCGAAGCGGTTGGGCACGATGTAGTCCACCTGCGCACCCAGCAGGCGCAGGCCGCGCAGGGCGACGGCGCAGGCGGTGGCGCCGTCGCAGTCGTAGTCGGCGACGATGACCAGCTTCTTGCGCTCGGCGATGGCATCGGCCAGGTATATGGCGGCCGCCTCGATATGCAGCAGGCCGGATGGCGCGATCAAGGCATTGAGCTCGCTGGCTAGCTCACGCGCGGTGGACAGGCCGCGCGCCGCATAGACGCGCGCCAGCACCGGGTGCACGCCTTCGGCAATCAGTTGCTCAGCTTGGGAAATGTCATAGGAGCGGGTAGTGACGCGAATCATGCCGACAGCCCCGACAGTGAAGCTTTACGCCAGAACCGGCGCAGTGCGCCCCGCGTGACCGCCACTTCCTGGCTGCGGTCAGCGCCGGTCAGGATCAGGTTCAGCGCTTCCAGAGTGCCGGCCTTCAGCGACACCAGCAAAGGGGCCAGCCAGTCACGGTCCAGGTGCTCCAGATGCTGCAGCCACAGACCCCATTCCTCAGCCAGCGCCGCTTCGGCCAGTGCATCCAGCACCAGCAGGCGATGGCCACTGCCTTGGGCCACTTGGGCCGCACCACCGTCGGCGCGCTCTTGGCCGAAGGCGCGCAGCCAGCCGCGCAGGCCGAAGCGCTCGGCGTAGGTATCGTCGGCGTGTACGCCGGCATCGGCCCCACCCCAGATCCAGATCGAATTGATGGCCTTCTGGCCACGTATTTCGCGCTGCTCGTTGAGCGACTCGGCAAACCACTGCATCTGCACTTCGTTCTGCAGCTTGCGCCAGGCCAGCTCGCCCGGTCCTTCCGGCATCCAGATGTCGACGTTGCGCCCGCTGGCGGCCGAGGGCGTGGAGGTGCGCAGCCCGGCCCAGGCGTCGGCCCGGATGAACCAGGTGCGGGCATCGCCATAGACCAGCTCATGGCCGATCTCGGTGAACAGGGGCAGGGCGGCGGCAAACAGGCGGCGCGATTCATCCTCTTCCAACTGCAGCTGGCCGATGTCGGTCAGCACCAGGTGGTCACGCGCCACGTGGATGTGGGCTGGATGCAGCACGAACCAGTGACCGGCCGCAGGCGTGTGGCCCAGGCGTTGCATCAGCGCGCTGGCGGCGGCGGGGCTGGAATCCTGGGGCGCGGGCGGCAGGCCGAAGCGGCGGGCCAGCCAGTGCTCATGCGGCAGGGCGCGCGAAAACGGATCATGCGCCTGGCGTGGCGCGGCCTTGCCACGGCCCAGCAGCATGGCCAGGGCTGGTGCCTGGCTCTGGCGCAGCAGGTCGCGCGCCAGTTCAGCCGGGGGCAGGGCAAAGGGGATGAGGATGTCGAGTTGATTCATGGGGCGCTATTTTAGCGGCTGGCGCGCCGCTTGGCCCCGCTTGCCTGAACAAGGCTTCACTTCAAAGCGGGGTCAGCCACTGTTCCAGGCCTTTTTTGCACGCTGGCGCACCAGCATGCGCACGCTGTCGGGCATGGGCGTGCGCGCGCCATTGGTCTCGGCCGAGAACCACAGGCTGTCTTCAAAGAAGGGCAGCATGCGCGGCGTGATGAAGCGGCTGCGGATGCCATTGACGTGGCGGTCGCCCTGCGCGGTTTGCTGGGTGATGTAGAAGCGCTGCGGCACCACCAGGTGCAGATACTCCTTGGCGCGCGTCATGGCTACGTAGAGCAGGCGCCGCTCCTCGGCGATCTCGGCCTCGCTGCCGGTGGCCAGGTCCGACGGGATGCAGCCATCGACCACGTTGAGCACGTGGACCGAGCGCCATTCCTGGCCCTTGGCGGAGTGGATGGTGGAGAGCGTCAGGTAATCCTCGTCGCGGTAGGGCGGAGCGGAGAAGTCGCTGCTGGCTTCGGGCGGATCCAGCGTCAGTTCGGTCAGGAATTTCTCGCGCGAGGCATAGCCATTGGCCAGCGCGGTCAGTTGCTCGATGTCGGCGGCGCGGGCATCAGCGTCTTCATAGCGCTGCTCCAGTTGCGGCAGATACCAGTCGCGCGCGGCCTGGATGTCGGTCGGCCAGCTGGCACTGGCGCGGCGCATCAGGTCGTAGGTGTCGGCAAAGGCCTGCCATTGCAGGGCGATACTGGCGGGTGCGCCGAAGTTCAGCAGCGCATCGGCCGGGTCGCTGGCGGCGGCCATGAGGTCCAGTACCTTCCTGGCCGTAGCGGGACCGATCCCGGGAATCAGTTGCAGCGCCCGGAAGCCCGCCATGCGCCCGCTGGGATTGTGCGCCAGGCGCAGCAGCGAGAGCAGGTCCTTGATGTGGGTGCTTTCCAGGAATTTGAGTCCGCCGAACTTCACGAAGGGGATGTTGCGCCGGACCAGCTCCAGTTCCAGCGCCGCGCTGTGGGTGGCGGTACGAAACAGCACCGCCTGGGATTTCAGGGTGAGCCCTTCTTCACGCTGCGCCAGGATGCGGTTGGCCACCCAGCGCGCCTGTTCGGCCTCATCCGGGATGACCACCAGTTGCGGCTTCTGTGAGGACGGCTTGTCGCTCCAGAGCTGCTTGACGTGCCGTTCCGGCGCATCGGCGATGACGGCGTTGGAGGCCTGCAGGATGGGCTGCGTGGAGCGGTAATTCTGTTCCAGCGTCAACAGCCGCGCCGGCTGGGTGAACAGCTCGGGAAAATCGAGGATGTTGCGCACCGTCGCGCCCCGGAAGGAATAGATGGACTGGGCATCGTCACCCACGGCGGTCACGCCGGCGCCATCGGGCTTCATTCGTTGCAGGATCTCGGCTTGCAGGCGGTTGGTGTCCTGGTATTCATCCACCAGCACATGATCGAAGCGCGCCCCGACCGATTGCGCAATCTCGTGGTCGGATAGCATGTCGGCCCAGAACAGCAGCAGGTCGTCGTAATCGAGCACGTGCTGTGCTTCCTTGGCCTCGACATAACGGGTAAAAAGTTCGCCCAGCAGCCTCTCCCATTCCCGGCACCAGGGGAATTGTGTCTGCAGCACGGTGCCCAGGTCTTGCCGGGTATTGACCGCACGTGAATAAATCGACAGGCAAGTGCCCTTCAGCGGAAAACGCTTGTCGGTAGAGGACAGCCCCATCTCGTGGCGCAGCAGGCCGATCAGGTCTTCGGAATCGCCGCGATCCTGGATGGTGAAGTCTTCTTCCAGGCCGATGACGGCCGCGTACTCGCGCAACAGCCGCGCGCCGATGGCGTGGAAGGTGCCTGACCAGGGCAGTTGCGGCGGGCTGTCGGTGGCCGCCAGCCCCAGCACCTGGCGGATCACCTGGCCCACGCGCCGGCCCATGTCGGCAGCCGCCCGGCGCGAGAAGGTCAGCAGCAGGATGCGTTGCGGGTCGGCCCCGTCGAGGATCAGCCTGGCGACCCGGTGCGCCAGGGTATTGGTCTTGCCCGACCCGGCACCGGCCACGATGAGCAGCGGCGGCTGTTGTGCTGCCGGCAAGGCGCTGCCATGCTCGACCGCCTCGCGCTGCTGTGCGTTCAGGCGCGCAAACGGGTCGCGCTCGCCGGTGGGCGGGCTGCTGGTGTCGGGGACGTCCTGGGCGAGTTCGGGTGGCATGGTGCGGGGAAATTCATATCGGCGATGGCTGGGCAAGGAGGTACTGTATATATAACCAGTCCAGGATGCAACATCAGGCACATCCACTATATGAAACATCTTGGCGCGAACCTCTGCGGTAGAAGTGAATCTACAGGCTTCACGGCAGACGACCGACGGGTCCGGCGCGAGTATGGAGCAGACGGCCAGGGATGGGCCATGACTGCAAACTGTGGCAAACTTCGCGCTTTGTCTTCGCCCGTGTTGGCGTGCGGCCAGAGGATTGCGTCCCGGAACCGGGAGGCGAGGCCACTGGCAGCACATTGTGCAGGCCCTCTCCCGGAGCAATTTTGAGTCTGATTAAAAACCTGCCGTTCGAATGGCTGGTCGGCATCCGCTACACGCGGGCCGGCAAGCGCAGCGGCCGCAACAGTTTCATTTCCTTCATTTCCCTCATTTCCATGGCCGGCATTGCGCTGGGCGTGGCTGCCCTGATTGTGGTGCTGTCGGTCATGAATGGTTTCCAGAAGGAAGTGCGTGACCGCATGCTTTCCGTGCTGGCCCACATCGAAGTCTTCGATGCCTCCGGCTCCATGAAAGACTGGCAGGCGGTGGCCAAGCAGACCTTCCAGAACCCCGAGGTGCTGGGCGCTGCGCCCTATGTATCGGGCCAGGCCATGATGACGCGTGACGACAACCTGCGCGGCGTGCTGGTGCGCGGCGTGCTGCCCGAGGAAGAGCCCAAGGTCTCGGACGTGGCCAAGCAGGTCAAGCAGGGCAGTTTCGATTCTCTGAAACCCGGCGAATTCAACATCGTGATCGGCGGCGAGCTGGCGCGCGGCATGCGCGTGGGCCTGGGCGACAAGGTCACGGTGATCGTGCCGCAAGGGCAGGTGACCCCGGCCGGGGTCTTGCCGCGCCTGAAGCAATTCACGGTGACCGGGATTTTCGAAGCGGGCCATTATGAATTCGATTCGTCGCTGGCCTTCATCCAGTTGCAGGATGCAGAAACCCTGTTCCGCATGGATGCCCCCACTGGCGTGCGCCTGCGCATCCGCGACATGCTGCAGGCCCCGGAAGTGACGCAGCAGCTGGCGCGCACCCTGAGCGGCGACCTCTACCTGCGCGACTGGTCGCAGCAGAACAGCAACTGGTTCGCGGCCGTCAAGACTGAAAAGCGCATGATGTTCATCATCCTCGCGTTGATCATCGCCGTGGCGGCCTTCAATCTGGTGTCCACGCTGGTGATGACGGTCACCGACAAGCAGGCTGACATCGCCATCCTGCGCACGCTGGGGGCCTCTCCCGCCTCCATCATGAAGATTTTTGTGATTCAGGGGGCCCTGGTCGGCCTGGTCGGTACGGCCATCGGCGTCGGCCTGGGAGTGGTGGTGGCACTCAATATCGACGTGCTGGTGCCGGCCATCGAGCGGGCATTCCACGTGCAGTTCCTGCCCAAGAGCATTTACGTGATTTCTGAATTGCCATCCGAACTGATCTGGTCGGACGTCTATACCATCGGCGGTCTGGCCGTGGTGCTGGCCTTCCTGGCTACCCTGTATCCGAGCTGGGCAGCGGCCCGTGTCAAACCGGCGGAGGCGCTGCGCTATGAATAACAACGATCCGATCAAGAATCGCCAGGCCGTGCTGTCGTCGCGCGGCCTGGGCAAGACTTTCACCCAGGGCAAGTATTCGGTGAGGGTATTGGGCAATGTCGATATCGACGTCTACCATGGTGAACAAGTCGCCATCGTCGGTGCCTCGGGCTCCGGCAAGTCGACTTTGCTGCACCTGCTGGGCGGGCTCGATACGCCCAGCACCGGCACCGTCAGCCTGTTGGGCAAGGATTTCGCCAGCCTGGGCGAGAGCGAGCGCGGCACGCTGCGCAACCAGTCGCTGGGCTTTGTCTACCAGTTCCACCATCTGCTGCCGGAATTCTCGGCGCTGGACAACGTGGCCATGCCGCTGATGATTCGCCGCGTCAAACGGGCCGAAGCGCAGGAGCAGGCGCGCGAGATGCTGGAGAAGGTCGGCCTGGCGCAGCGCGTGACGCACGTGCCGGGCGAGCTTTCCGGGGGCGAGCGCCAGCGGGTGGCCCTGGCGCGCGCGCTGGTGACGCGTCCGGCCTGCGTGCTGGCCGATGAGCCGACCGGCAATCTCGACCGCAGCACGGCCGATCGCACCTTCGAACTGATGATCGAACTCTCGCGCACGCTGGGCACGGCCTTCGTGATCGTGACCCACGACATCGAACTGGCAGGCCGCTGCGCGCGCGTATTGCGCTTGTCCGACCAGGGCCTGAAAGTGGCCGGTCAGCAGCCTTGATGCATTCCGGGTAAGCTATCGCCTTTGACGCCGCCGTCTTGATACAAGACGGCGGTGTGCTTTTGAAGACACGAATACCTGTACAGACGGAAACTGGAGCAAGACAATGAACACCCGCCAATGGCTAGAGACCCTGGTCGCCTTCGATACCACCAGCCGCAACTCCAACCTGGAACTGATCACCACCGTGCGTGACAGCCTGGAAAAGCAAGGCATCTCCTCCTGGCTGGCGCACAACAAGGAGCAGACCAAGGCCAACCTGTTCGCCACCTTGCCCGCTACCGCCGGCGCCAATGCCGGCAGCACTGAAGGCGGCATCGTGCTCTCCGGCCATACCGACGTGGTGCCGGTGGATGGCCAGAAATGGGATACCGATCCCTTCAAGCTGACCGAGAAGGATGGCAGCCTGTTCGGCCGCGGCACTTGCGACATGAAGGGTTTCATCGCGACCTCGCTGGCGCTGGTGCCGGAATTCCTGGCCATGCCGCGTGTAAAGCCGATTCACCTGGCGTTTTCCTATGATGAAGAAATCGGCTGCATTGGCGCGCCCGTGATGCTGGAAGAAATCGTCAAGCGCGGCATCAAGGTCGATGGCTGCGTGGTGGGTGAGCCCACCAGCATGAACGTGGTGGTGGCGCACAAGGGCATCAACGTGTTTGCCTGCAAGGTGCACGGCAAGTCCGCGCACTCGTCGCTGACCCCGCAGGGCTGCAACGCCATCGAGCACGCCGCACGCCTGATCTGTGCCATCCGCGATTTCGCCGATGGCTACAAGGCCAATGGCCCGTATGACCAATTCTTCGATGTGCCCTTCAGCACCATGACCACCAATCAGATCCGTGGCGGCATCGCGGTCAACACCATTCCCGAGCTGTGTGAATTTACTTACGAATTCCGCAACCTGCCCGGCATGAGCGTGGCCGACATCCAGGCGCAGATCGACAAGTACATCGCCGAGGTGCTGCTGCCCAAGATGCGCAGCGAATTCCCGGAAGCCCGCGTGGAGATCGACAACTTCGCCGGCAGCCCGGCGCTGGAAGCGGTCGAGCAGGCGGCCATCACCGAGCTGGTGCGCGCACTGACGGGGGATCGCGAAACCCGCAAGGTGGCCTATGGCACCGAAGCAGGCCTGTTCCAGCAGATCGGCATCCCGACCATCGTCTGCGGTCCTGGCGACATCGGCAATGCCCACAAGCCCAACGAGTTCGTGACACTGTCGCAGATGGAACGCTGCGAGCAGTTCCTGCGCAAGCTGGGCAAGTCGCTGCAGCCGGCCTGATCAAGCCTGATCGGTGCGCCCGGGTAGCGTGCTAGATGAAGGACGCGAGCGATCGCGTCCTTTTTTCATGTCCGCGCGTGAAGGATCTGGTATTTCTTTACCATTGTTAATTACTGCAAGAGGGCGTTAGACGGTAAACTGCGCGGGTTGAAGCCGGTTCAAACCGGCTATGCTGTTCAAACAACAAGACGCTTCGGGGGAAGCGAGCCGCATCAGCAGCCTGGCTGAATCATGCGATCGCGGCCCCTGCGGCGGGTGTCGTTATCCGGAACCGCTGCCCTGAGGCCGGTCTTCCGATTTTCGCCAAGCCAGCACATGTGGGTCGATACGCACTGCCATCTCGACGCCGGGGAATTCGGCGAACGTTCCGCTGCCGTGGCCGCCGAGGCTGCGCAGGCCGGCGTGCGCGCCATCGTCATTCCCGCCATCGCCAAAGTGAACTTCAAGGAAGTCGGACGGCTTGCGCGCGAAGTCGGCAATGCCGTCTATGCGCTGGGCATTCATCCGCTTTATGTCCCCACTGCCAAGGAATCCGATCTGGAGATCTTGCGTACGGCCATCGGCGAGGCGCTGGACGATCCGTTGTTCGTGGGGATCGGTGAGATCGGGCTGGATTTCTTCGTGCCGGCCCTGAAAGAAGCGCCGCTGCGCGAGAAGCAGGAATTCTTCTTTGCCGAGCAGCTCAAGCTGGCACGCGACTTCGACCTGCCGGTGCTGCTGCATGTGCGGCGTTCGCAGGACATCATCCTCAAATACCTGCGCCGCATCCGCGTGCCGGGTGGCATCGCGCATGCCTTCAATGGCAGCGACCAGCAGGCCCGGACCTTCGTTGAGCTGGGGCTGCACCTGGGATTTGGCGGCGCCATGACTTTCCCGCGTTCGCTGCAGATCCGCCGGCTGGCGACCGAATTGCCCTTGTCCTCGATCGTGCTGGAAACCGACGCGCCGGATATTTCACCGGCCTGGCGGCATCCCGGCATCAACACCCCGGACCAGATCCCGCGCATCGGTGAAGTCCTGGCCGAGCTGCGCCAGCTGCCGCTGCAGGAGATCGCCGCCGCCACCACCGCCAATGCCCGGGCCGCGTTGCCGCGCCTGGCGCATGCAGGATTGCCACTCTGATGCGCGCGCTGATCATCGGGTTTGCCATCGGCGTGGGATTGCTGCAGGTGCAGGGCCAGTTGCCGGGCACCGAATGGGTTGCGGTCGGGCTGGTGCTGGCGCTTTTGCTGGGTTTGACGGCCTGGAAGTTCTGGCAGCCCTGGCTGCGGGTGCCCCTGTTGCTGACCTGTGGTGCCTGGCTGGGCTTCCTGTGGGCGGCTTCCTTTGCCCTGTATTACCTCGATCAGGAGCTCCCCAAAGCCTGGGAGGGACGTGATATCACCGTCATCGGTACCGTCGCGGATTTGCCTGCGCATACCGAGCAGGGCGTGCGCTTCCGTTTCGATGTGGAGCAGGTGGTGGTGCAGGGGGGCGTGAAGCCGCCGGTGCCGCCCCGGCTGGCGCTGTCCTGGTACGGCAACCAGCGCTACCAGCAGCCCTCCGAGGATGGCGAGCAGGCCGCGCCGCCCCGAATGGCCGTACCTGACCTGCGGCCGGGTGAGCGCTGGCGCTTGCAGGTGCGGCTCAAACGTCCGCACGGCAATGCCAATCCGGATGGCTTCGACTACGAGCTGTGGCTGCTGCAGGACGATGTGCGAGCCACCGGCTACGTGGTGGGCCGTCCGGCGGCCTCGGGTGCTGCGTTGACGGCGCTCAATCGCCGTGTCGACGACTTCGTTTGGACGCCTTCCCATATGATCGACAGCGCCCGCGGCTGGCTGCGCGACCGCATCTACTCGGCGCTCCCCGGCGCCCCCTATGCCGGCGTGATCGCAGCCCTGGTCATGGGCGACCAGCGCGGCATCAACCAAGCGGACTGGACCGTGTTCAATCGCACCGGCATCGGCCATCTGATGGCCATCTCCGGCCTGCATATCACCATGCTGGCAGCCCTGTGCGGCGGTCTGGCAAGCTGGCTGTGGCGGCGCTCCTTCTTCACGGGGGCGCAATTGCCGCTGCGGCTGCCGGCCCAGAAGGTGGCGGTGATCGTCGGGATGGGAGCGGCATTCATCTACGTGTTGCTGGCCGGGTTCGGGGTGCCGGCCCAGCGCACGCTGTACATGCTGATCGTGGTCGGGATCGCTTTCTGGCGCGGCCGCATCGTGCGCGTCTCGGTGGTGCAGTGCCTGGCCCTGGCGCTGGTCTTGCTGCTGGATCCCTGGGCGGTGCTGTGGCCGGGCTTCTGGCTTTCCTTCGGTGCGGTGGCCTTGTTGCTGTATGGCTCGGTCGGGCGCATGCAGCCGCCGCAGGCCATGGCCGCTGCCGCTTCGCACAAGCACTGGTGGTCGGCGCTGCTGCAGCGGATCAAGCAAGCCGGTTATGCCCAATACGTCGTCACGCTGGGACTGGTGCCGCTGACGGTGCTTTTGTTCGGACAATATTCGCTGGTCAGCCCGATTGCCAATGCGGTGGCCATTCCGCTGGTCTCGCTGGTGATCACGCCGCTGGCGCTGCTGGGCAGCATCCTGCCGGCTGTGCTCGCGCAATTCGTGCTGCAGGTGCCGCATCAGCTGCTGGTCTGGCTGGCCGAATTCCTGCAGGGGCTCAATGCCATGCCCTGGGCCGTGTGGCAAACGCCGCTGCCCAGCACCTGGATGTTTGCCCTGGCCCTGGGCGGAACCCTGCTGGTGCTGGCACCGCGCGGCTGGCCGGTGCGCTGGCTGGGCCTGTTCGGCTGGTTGCCTTTGCTGCTCAATGCCCCGGTAGCGCCGGCTGAAGGAAGCATGCGCGTGACTGCCTTCGACGTCGGGCAGGGGATGGCGGTGCTGGTGGAAACCCCGGGTCATCGGCTGCTCTACGACACCGGTCCGTATTACACCGCCGAATCGGACGGGGCCACGCGAGTGATCCTGCCCTACCTGCGTGCGCGCGGGATCGACCATCTGGATCGCGTGGTGATTTCACACAATGACAACGATCATTCCGGCGGGGCGGTATCGCTCTTCAGGCATTTGCCGGTTGACAGTGTCTATTCTTCGCTGTCGCCGGACAGCCCGATCCTGCGCGCCGCCCCCGAGCACACGCGCTGCCAGGCCGGACAATCCTGGAACTGGGATGGCATCGGCTTTACCTTGCTGCATCCGGATGCAGCCAGCTATGACAGCGACAAATGGCGGCCGAATGCCCGCAGTTGCGTGCTGAAGGTGCAGATCGGACGGCAATCGGTCCTGCTGGCCGGAGATATCGAGGCGGTGCAGGAAGATGAGCTGGTGAGCGGGCCGCTGGCCGACCGCTTGCCCTCCACGGTGCTGCTGGCTCCGCATCATGGCAGTGGTACTTCGTCCACCGAACCTTTCCTGCGCGCGGTGCGGCCGGAACTGGCGGTGTTCCAGGTCGGCTATCGCAACCGTTTCAATCATCCCAAGCCGGAAGTCTATGAACGTTATGGCCGATTCGGCATTCGCCGCCTGCGCACTGACGAAACCGGCGCGCTGACCATGACCTTGGGCGACCAGTTGCAGGTGGAGCAATACCGAAAGCAACACGCGCGTTACTGGTACGAGCAGTGATGCCAGCGGGCGGTCCGGCTGCCCGCAGCTGCATTTCGCGATGCGGGAAAATAGCACGCTCGCGGCATGGGCGGTTTTGCTATGCTGCGGCCATTGCCCAGTCTGTGCCTTTCCATGAGCCATCCTATTCTTCATTTCGCCCACGCCAACAGCTATCCGGCGGGGACTTACGGCATGTTCTTCGAGCAGTTGCGCGCCCATTACGATGTGCGTGCCTTGCCGATCCACGCCCACAATCCGCGCTTCCCGGTCGATGACGGCTGGCGTACCCTGGCCCGCGAGCTGCGCGAGGAGCTGGAACGCAGCTATACCGAACCGGTGATCCTGGTTGGTCATTCCATGGGCGGTATCCTGGCGCTGATGGCTGCGCGCAAGCGGCCTGCGCTGGTGCGCTGCGTGGTGCTGCTGGATTCGCCCATCGTGGCTGGCTGGCGTGCGCACCTGCTGCGTCTGGCTAAGATCCTCAAATACGAGAGCCGCCATTCGCCCTCGGTGGCCTCGGCGCGCCGCCGCGACAACTGGCCCGACATGGAAGCGGCTTATCAGCATTACGCGGCCAAGTCCCTGTTTGCTGCCTGGCCGCAGCAGGTGCTGCGCGACTACGTGCAGCATGGGCTGGTGCCCCAGCCGGGCGGTGGCGTCAGGCTGCGCTTTTCGCGCGAGACCGAAACGGCGGTCTACCGCACCATTCCGCATCACCTCGGACGTCTGGCGCGCCAGACCTATCCCGTACCGGTGGGCTTCGTGGGCGGCGTCGATTCGGTCGAGTGCCGCCTGGCCGGACTGGACGCCACGCGCCGGCTGGTCGGACCGAATTTCCTGCAGATCGCCGGAGGGCACCTGTTCCCGATGGAGTCACCGGTGGAGGCGGCCCAAGCCACGCACGCCATGATCGGGCAGCTGTTGCAGGGCAGGGGGCTTGAAGTTAAATAGCGTGGAGATGAACCAATCTGCCGGGATGATGGTCAAGAAGCCATTCCCGGCGGCCGGGCATGTTTTCCTGCTGCAAGTTTGTCGATGGCGAGACACTAATCGCAAGCAGGCTTAAAAAACGAGCCGGTTTTGGGGTATAATTTGAATTTCCCGCATGTGCCGTTCGGCACTCATCTGTAATGACCAAGTTTGTATTTGTCACTGGCGGCGTCGTGTCTTCCCTGGGTAAAGGGATTGCCGCCGCGTCTCTCGCTGCGATCCTCGAATCGCGCGGCCTCAAAGTCACCCTCCTGAAGCTCGATCCCTACATCAACGTCGACCCCGGCACGATGAGCCCGTTGCAGCACGGTGAAGTGTTCGTCACCGATGACGGCGCCGAAACCGACCTCGACCTGGGCCACTACGAGCGTTTCATCTCGGCCAAGATGAAGAAGGTGAACAATTTCACCACCGGCCAGGTGTATGAATCGGTGATCCGCAAGGAACGCCGTGGCGAATACCTGGGAAAGACCGTTCAGGTGATCCCGCACATCACCAACGAGATCCAGGAATTCATCCATCGTGGTGCCGAAGGTTTCGAAGTGGCGCTGGTGGAAATCGGCGGTACCGTCGGTGACATCGAGTCGCTGCCCTTCCTGGAAGCTGCGCGCCAGCTGAGCCTGCGCTCCGGCCGCAATGCCACCGCCTTCGTCCACCTGACTCTGGTGCCGTTCCTGGCCTCGGCCGGCGAACTCAAGACCAAGCCCACCCAGCACAGCGTGCAGAAGCTGCGCGAGATCGGCATTTCGCCCGACGCGCTGCTGTGCCGTGCCGACCGCCGCATTCCTGACGACGAACGCGACAAGATCTCGCTGTTCTCCAACGTCGCCGCCGACGCCGTCATTTCGGTGTGGGATGCCGATAGCATCTACAAGATTCCGCAGATGCTGCACGACCAGGGTTTGGATACCATCATTTGCGAAAAGCTGGGCCTGTCGCCCAAGCCGGCCGATCTGTCGATGTGGGACAAGCTGATCGATGCGCAGAACAATCCTTCGCACGAAGTCACCATCGGCATGGTCGGCAAGTATGTCGACCTGACCGAGTCCTACAAGTCGCTGACCGAAGCGCTGCGCCATGCCGGCATCCATACCGGCAGCCGCGTCAACATCGAGTATCTGGATTCGGAAGAGATCGAAGCCAACGGCACCGATAGCCTGAACAAGTACGATGCCATCCTGGTCCCGGGCGGCTTCGGCAAGCGCGGCGTGGAAGGCAAGATTGCCGCTGCCCGCTACGCCCGTGAGAACAAGGTCCCGTATCTGGGCATCTGCCTGGGTATGCAAGTGGCCCTGCTGGAATATGCCCGCAACAAGGCCGGCCTGTCCAAGGCCAACTCGACCGAGTTCGATCCGGATACCGAGCAACCGGTGGTCGCTCTGATCGACGAATGGCAGAACCATGATGGCAAGGTCGAGCGTCGCGATGCCAATTCCGACCTGGGCGGCACCATGCGCCTGGGCGCGCAGACCTGTGCGGTCAAGCCGGGTACCCTGGCGGCCGAGATCTATGGCGACAGCGTGACCGAGCGTCACCGCCATCGCTATGAAGCCAACAACTTCTACCTGACCCGTGTGGAAGAAGCCGGCATGGTGGTTTCGGCCCGTACGCCGACCGAAGACCTGTGCGAAATCATGGAACTGCCGCGCACCGGCGAGAACGCTCACCCGTTCTACATCGGCGTGCAGTATCACCCGGAGTTCAAGTCCACCCCGCGTGATGGCCATCCGCTGTTCATTTCCTACATCCGTGCAGCCCTGGCGCATCACGCCGAGTTGCAACAGGATGCCGCTGCAAAGGGCAAAGCATGAAACTGTGCGGTTTTGATGTCGGTCTGGAACACCCGTTCTTCCTGATCGCCGGCACCTGCGTGATCGAGTCCGAGCAGATGGCGCTCGACACCGCCGGTACCCTGAAGGAGATCACGACGGAACTGGGTATCCCGTTCATCTACAAGTCGTCCTTCGACAAGGCCAACCGTTCTTCGGGTACCTCGTTCCGTGGCCTGGGCATGGAGAAGGGTCTGGAGATCCTGGCCAAGGTCAAGAAGGAAATCGGCGTGCCGGTCCTCACCGACATCCACGAGATCGACGAGATCAAGCCCGTGGCCGCCGTGGTGGATGTGCTGCAGACGCCGGCCTTCCTGTGCCGCCAGACCGACTTCATCCGCGCCTGTGCGCAATCGGGCAAGCCGGTCAATATCAAGAAGGGCCAGTTCCTGGCACCGCACGACATGGTCAACGTCATCGACAAGGCCCGTGCTGCTGCCAAGGAAGCCGGGCTGCCGACCGATCAGTTCATGGCCTGCGAGCGTGGCGCTTCGTTCGGCTACAACAACCTGGTGTCCGATATGCGCAGCCTGGCCATCATGCGCGAAACCGGCGCTCCGGTGGTGTTTGATGCCACCCACTCGGTGCAGCTGCCGGGCGGGCAGGGCACGTCGTCAGGCGGCCAGCGCGAGTTCGTGCCGGTGCTGGCGCGCGCCGCCATTGCCGTCGGCATTTCGGGTGTGTTCATGGAAACCCACCCGAACCCCGCCGAAGCCAAGTCGGATGGTCCCAATGCCGTGCCACTGGCGCGCATGAAGGATTTGCTGGGCACGATGATCGATCTGGATCGCATCGTGAAGAAGGCAGGCTTCCTGGAAAACAATTTTTCCTGATGTGTGCATGAAACGGCTGCCGCCCGGCGGCCGTTTCATCATGGGCGCAACGCACGCTGACAGGGTGCGGCTGTCCCGGCCACCGTGCCTGCACCCGCCAACAATTTTTAAAACCTCGATGGAGATCTGGAATGAGTGCAATCGTTGATATTATCGGCCGCGAAGTGATCGACTCGCGTGGCAATCCGACCGTGGAATGCGACGTGCTGCTGGAATCCGGCGTGCTGGGCCGCGCTGCCGTGCCTTCGGGCGCCTCCACCGGTTCGCGCGAAGCGATCGAACTGCGCGACGGCGACAAGAGCCGCTATTTCGGCAAGGGCGTGCTGCAAGCCTGCGAAAACATCAACACCGAGATCTCGGAAGCCATCATGGGCCTGGACGCCAATGAGCAAGCCTTCCTGGATCGCACCCTGATCGACCTGGACGGCACCGAGAACAAGAGCCGCCTGGGTGCCAACGCCATGCTGGCCGTCTCGATGGCCGTGGCCAAGGCCGCTGCCGAAGAATCGGGCCTGCCCCTGTACCGTTACTTCGGTGGCAGCGGCTCCATGCAGATGCCGGTGCCGATGATGAACGTCATCAACGGCGGTGCCCACGCCGACAACAACCTGGATATCCAGGAATTCATGATCATCCCGGTCGGCGCACCGAGCTTCCGTGAAGCCCTGCGCTACGGCGCCGAGGTGTTCCACACCCTCAAGAAGATCCTGCACGACCGTGGCCTGGCCACTTCCGTCGGCGACGAAGGTGGCTTCGCCCCGAACGTCTCGAGCCACGAAGAAGCCATCAAGCTGATCATCGAAGCCATCGAGAAGGCCGGCTACGAGCCGGGCACCCAGATTGCCCTGGGCCTGGACTGCGCCGCTTCCGAGTACTACAAGGACGGCAACTATCACCTGGCCGGTGAAAACATGGTGCTGACCCCGGCGCAAAAGACCGGCCTGCTGGCATCCTGGTGCGACAAGTACCCGATCATCAGCATCGAAGACGGCATGGCCGAGAACGACTGGGCCGGCTGGAAGCTCTTGACCGAAACCCTGGGCAAGAAGGTGCAGCTGGTGGGCGACGACCTGTTCGTCACCAACACCAAGATCCTCAAGGAAGGCATCGACAAGGGCATCGGCAACTCGATCCTGATCAAGATCAACCAGATCGGCACCCTGACCGAGACCTTCGCCGCCATCGAAATGGCCAAGCGCGCTGGCTACACCGCCGTGATCTCGCACCGTTCGGGCGAAACTGAAGACTCGACCATCGCCGATATCGCCGTGGGCATGAACGCTCTGCAGATCAAGACCGGCTCCATGTCGCGTTCGGATCGCATGGCCAAGTACAACCAGCTGCTGCGTATCGAAGAAGATCTGGGCGACATCGCCAGCTACCCCGGCCGCGCTGCGTTCTACAACCTGAAGTAAACAAGCTTGCGGTGCCGACCCTGAAGGCAGGCACCGCATCGAGAGCTCCCGGCTATGCGCCTGATCATCCTTTGCCTGTCCTTCCTGCTGGTCGTGATCCAGTATCCTCTTTGGCTGGGGAAGGGTGGCTGGTTCAAGGTCTGGGAGCTCGACCGCCAGGTTCAACTGGCACACAAGAAGAACGACGAACTCAAGGAACGCAACGCCAAGCTGTCCTCTGAAGTGGACGACCTGAAGCAGTCCAAGGGGGCCGTCGAGGAACGTGCACGCTTTGAGCTGGGCATGATCCGCCAGAACGAAATCTTCATTCAGCTGCTCGATGGCAGCTCCGGCAAGCCTGCGGCAGCCGTCAATCCGAATCCCTACATGCCTGGTTCCGGGCAGCCCAACAGCGTCTCCGTGCCGGCCAATGCGGCCGCCGCCGGTGGCCGTGTCGCCACGCGCTGAGCACCTGCAGTTTTTTCCTTCACATGCGTCCTGATACCCCGCTGGTGTGGCTTGGCCTGAGCACCACGCCGCTGGAACTGGTCTCCTTCGCGCTGGCCGTGATCACGGTCTGGCTCAATATCCGCCAGAATCACTGGGCGTGGCTGTTTTCGATTCTCTCTTCGCTGTTGTACGCGGCCGTCTTCGCCGATGCGCGCCTCTATGGCGATGCCGGCTTGCAGTTCGTCTTCGTGGCAGTGTCAGTATGGGGCTGGACGCAGTGGCTGCGCGGCGGCGACCAGCACCAGGCCTTGCAGGTGTCGCAGTTGGCCGCACGTGGCTGGGCAGTCATGGCAGTCGCCTGGCTGGGCGGGTGGCTGCTGCTGTCCTGGTTCCTGCAGCGTTATACCGACACCGATGTGCCGCATATGGATGGCTTCCTCACGGCGGGCAGCCTGGTCGGGCAGTTCCTGTTGTCGCGCAAGAAGCTGGAAAACTGGCTGGTCTGGATCGCGGTGGACGTGCTCTACGTCGGCCTGTATCTCTACAAGCACCTGACGCTCACCGCCATCCTGTACGCACTGTTCGTGCTGATGGCGATGGCCGGCTGGCGCAGCTGGCGGGGTGCGCTGGCGGACATGCGGCGCTGAAGGGCCGGCACCGGATCCTTTCAGTCCGGGGACGGCAGGGTGGGAGTGTCCGCGGGCGGATCGGCAAAGACGATGCGGTTCTTGCCGGCATTCTTGGCCTTGTACAGCGCCACGTCGGTGCGCTTGAGCAATTCGGCCTGGCTCTCGCCGGGGTGATAGACCGACACGCCGGCACTGAAGGTAATCAGCAGGCGCTGGCTTTCATGCATGAAGATGCGCTTGGTCAGTTCGCGCTGCACGCGGGTGATGATCTGCACCGCATCCTGCGGGCTGGTCTCCGGCATGAGGATGACGAACTCTTCGCCGCCGAAACGCGCAATCACATCCAGCTTGCGCAAGGTTTCCCGGATCACCTGCACCAGGTGCACCAGCACTTCGTCGCCGGTGGCGTGACCATGCGTGTCATTGATGCGCTTGAAATCATCCAGGTCCAGCAAGGCCACACACAGCGGCGTCTCGCGGCGCAGGGCGTTGGCGATCTCGCGATCCAGGGATTCATCCATGCCGCGCCGGTTGAGGCTGCCCGTCAACTGGTCTTCGCGCACCAGTTCACCCATCTGCTGCAATTGCTGTTCCAGCGCCTGGATACGTTCTTCGGCTTTTTCCACTTCCTGGCGCGCATCGACCATGGCGTCGCGCGAGCGGGTGGCTTCTTCCTGGGCTTTCTGCGTCTCGGTCATGATTTCGCTGAGCACGCTGTTGAGGTCAGCGATGTTGCCGGCCTGGCTAATCTGCTGGGAGAAGCCGCGAATGGTGCGCTGGTAGTTGTCGGTGGTGGAGACCATGGCCGAGAGCCGGTCCACGAAGGTCAGCATCATGTTCTTGACCACCACTTTTTCTTCGGACAGCGTGTTCTTCAGCAGGCCCTGCTTGTAGATCACTTCCTTGAGGTTCTTGGTGGCGTCGGCCAGCGAGGTATTGCTGAGCGGACCGGCGATCAGGCTCTGTACGGTTTCGATCTGGCTCGACAGCCAGGAGCCTTGTTCCAGTAGTCCGTTGATGTTTTCCAGCAGCAGCTGGAACAGGCGCATCAGCAATTCCTGCTGCTGGGCCATGTCGTCGGTCTTGAGCTCGATCTGGAAGCTCAGCTGCTTGACGCGGGTGATGATCTCGTTCATCGCCTGCTCGGAGAACGCCATTTTGAGATCCTGGCCGCTGTTGCGCGACTCGTTGGCCAGTTCCGGTGCGGTCGAGAGCAGCGAGGGCAGGTTGAAGACCAGGATGCGGGCCAGCATTTCGCGCAGCATCTTCTCCTTGATGCTGTCGCGGATGAATTGCCGTTCCAGGTCGATCGGCACCAGTTCACCATGCGGCACGGCCGGTTTGGCCGGTACGATGGGTCGGCTCTGCCAGTTGGCGTCCGCGAACTCGATCAGCTGGCGCTCGAACTCGGTCCAGTCGCCATTCTCGCGGGCGCGCACCAGGCGCGTGCCCAGCAATCCGTTTTCCCCTGGCTGGCGCGAGAGCTTGGTGGCGAAGGTGCTCAGTACCGACTCGGCCGTCACGCCGGGCATGCCCCCCTGGATTTCCTCGTAGGCGATGCGATAGGCATCCGGGGTAGGCGAGATGCGACGCGCCCCAAGCCTCTGGAAAGCTTCTCGGGCGATCTCGACGGGCGTGAGCGTGGTCGGTTTCTTGGACATGCCGGCTGGTGACTGTATTGTTGGTGTGATTGTCTGTGTGCCTCGGGAAATTTCCTACGGTATCGGCGCGGGCAGGCATTGCTTGAGCACGGCCTTCCACCCCGATCATCGTGCGGACGCAGCCTGGTCTCCCCCTCAGTTGCAGTCCGTTGCCGCTCGCCCGGAAGGGAGAGGCAAAAATGACAACTAATTGTACGTCAGCGCCTGTTCTCTGGATGCATTTAATAGGAGGAGAAAAGCCCCTTTCCAACTGGGAAGCCAGCGCTTCCCGTGTGACGGGAGCGTGGCGATGGCTTACTCGACCAGATTGTTCTTGAGTGCGTAGTGGGTGAGTTCGGCGTTGTGGCGCATCTTCATCTTGGCCAGCACGCGCGAGCGATACATGCTGATGGTCTTGACCGACAGCAGCAGTTCGCTGGCGATGTCGCTGACGGTCTTGCCGGAGGCGATCATGACCATGGTCTGGTATTCCCGGTCGGAGAGGGTTTCATGCAGCGGGGTGTCGTGGTCGAAGCCGATCTGGTTGGCCAGTTCCTGCGCCAGCGAGGGGCTCACGTACTTGCGACCGGCCGCCGCCTGGCGGATGGCGGCCAGCAGCTCACCCGGGCTGGCCTGCTTGTTCAGGAAACCGGCGGCCCCCGCCTTGAGCGAGCGGATCGCGTATTGGTCTTCGCGATGGATGGACAGGATCAGCACCGGCAGGTCCGGCTGTTCCTTGCGGATCTGCTTGAGGATATCGATACCGCTGCGGTCGGGCAGCACGATGTCCAGCAACATGACATCGCCATTGCCTTCGCGGGCCAGCTTGATGGCCTCCAGCCCGTTGGCGGCATTGCCGGCCACGACGATGTCCTTGCTGCCGGCGCAGATCTGGCGCAGGCCTTCGCGCACGATGGCGTGGTCGTCGGCGATCAGGACCTTGATGGCGGCGGTGGATTTCTTGCTCATGGGCGGACGGCGACACTCCTCTGGAAGCCTTGCTGCATGCTGCTGAAGGCGAGGGCGTATTCTATAGCGTTCATTCAGTGTGCGACAGGTATGCAGATATGTACGCGAGAACCATGTCCGGCGCGCGCCTCCCATGCGGCGCTACCGCCCAGGGCTGCGGCGCGCTGGCGCATGTTGGCCAGGCCATGGCCGCGCCTGCCATCGCGCCCGGTAGCGGCGGGGTCGAAGCCACGGCCGTTGTCGTCGATGTGCAGATGCAGGCTGTCGCCGGTCTGCTCCACGCGAACCTCGACCTGACTGGCGGCAGCGTGTCTCGCAATATTGTTGAGTGCCTCCCGCAGGATGCGCAGCAGGCTCAGTACCAGGAAGTCGTCCTGTACTGCCAGCTGATCCGTGGCCAGGAACCGGCAATCCACTCCGTTCTGGCGGCTGAAGTGGCGGCACTGCCAGCGCAGGGCATCGGCCAGGCCGAACTCGACGATGGGCGGATGCAGATCGTCAATGATGCGCTCCATGCCTTCGCGTGCCTGCGCCAGCAATTGCGCCGCGTAGTCAGCTTGGGGCAGGGCAGCATGGCGCTCCAAGGCCAGTTGTTCCCGCAACTGGCCCAGCGCCATGCCGATGCCGGTCAGCTGCGCGCCCAGCTCATCATGCAGGTCGCGGGCAATGCGCGTGCGTTCTTCTTCACGTATGCGAAAAGCGGCGGACAGGGCGGGGGCAGCTGGATCGGACATTCGGGGCGGATCAGGTCAACGGTGGTGAATATTCCTTCATAATAGCTGTGAGGGACCGGCTGGTCATCCATCCTGCATCAATAGCCTAGATGCGCCGTTGGCATTCGGTTGCCGCGGCGTTCAAGACCCATGGGATGAAGAGGGAAGAAAGGCCGAATTTCTCGTCAGGCAAAAAAATTTCAAAAAGGGCCTTCCCAAACGGGAAAACATGCTGCTATAATTTTGTTTTTCGCGGCTGTAGCTCAGCTGGATAGAGTACTTGGCTACGAACCAAGGGGTCGTGGGTTCGATTCCTGCCAGCCGCACCAGATTTAAAGGGTCCATCGCAAGATGGACCCTTTTGTCTTTTCTGCTTCCGTTTTCGTTTTTCCGGTGTCTTCTCTGTGGTGCCGCTCCGTGCGGCCGGCAGGGTGTCGTCGCAGGATCAGCCTGGTTCTGTTGTCACCGGAGGATGTTGCAGCCAGTAATTCACGGTCTGGTTGATCAACTGCATGAACTCCCTTGCATCCACCGGTTTGACCAGATAGTCATTGGCCCCCGCTTCTCGCGAGCGGGTGGCGTCGGTTTCGTCGTAGGACGTGGCAAACATGATGACCGGGAGGGCCTGCGTATGTGGCTGGCTGCGCAGCATGTGCAGCAGGTCCAGGCCTTCCATGCGCGGCAGGCGGGGTTCCAGCAGGATCAGGCAGGGCAGGGTGTCGGGGTGGTGTTGTGCGTGCGGGCTGAACAGCGATTCCATGGCCCGCTCCGCATCTTCGAACCAGCCGAAGTCGCACTCCAGCTTGCTGCGCCAAAGGCTGAAGCGCGCCAGTTCCACCGACTCCGGACTGGGATCGACCATCAATATGCTGGGGCGAGACATGCGTTATGTGCGGGACTGGGTATTGTTTTTTGAATGTTGCATTTCTGATTTCCGGCAAGTTTGACATAGCAGGGTGCAGAAATCCATTATTGAATACGCTCGCCAGGCCCGGCAGCGCTTGAGTCTCCCCGATACGACGCATTCCGCCGCGAGCGCGCGATACCGCAGTGAGCTTACGTGAGAATTACAACGCAAGTTTGATTGCCCCCTCCCGGCGCCATTTGCCGTGCTCCTCGGCCTCGATACTGGATCATTCAATTTCTGAATGCCAGATATGCGCGAATAAAATCTCGCACTGCAGCATTTCTTCATTGCTGCTCGGCTATATTCCTGACAGCCGCGTCACAGGTTGAGACGAAATTACGTCGTAAACCTTCATCGCGTATGTGGCAGCGATGCTTTCGGTGCATCGCACAAAAAATCCAAAAAAATCAGGACAGGCATTCAACAAGGGGAGTGCAATGAAGGTGTCGCCACGACGAAACAGAAAGGCCTTGGTCATCGGGGGCGGGGCGCCCAATTCGACCTTGATCGCCGGAGCACTGGCGGCCTTCCTCGCGGAAGGGGTGGAATTCGATGTCATCTCGGCCTCCGGTGCCGGGGTGCTCATGGGCTTGCTGGCGACCGCACCGCGCGACGCCGCGCCGCAGGACGCACTGATGCAATGGGCGGAAGTGGGGGTGGCCGACAGCATCTACAAGCTGTTCCCGGTCAACTACAAGGTCTTCAAAAAGCCGGGGACGCAGGCGGAGAACTATCGCGATGCCATGCTGGCGCAATGGCAGCAGATGCCGGGCCTGGCCGCCTCGCCCTTCGCCTCCATGTTCAATCAACACTTCGCCGACGCTTCGGCCAAGTGGAATGACTGGATGCATCTGATGATGTCGGCCTTGTCACCTTCCGACCTGCATTCGGGCAGCCTGGGACTGTGCGCGCATCTTCCCTTCCTCGAGCAATCCATCGATTTTTCGGCGGTGCCGCAGATGCGCCCCGAGTTCTACATCAACGCCTACAACCTCGACCGCCACCAGATGCAGATCTGGAACAAAGACCAGATCACGCCGGCGCATGTGCGGGCCTCGCTGTCCTTTCCCTTCCTGTATGCACCCACCGAGATCGATGGCGAGCACTACATCGAAGGCGCGGCGCTCGATACGCTCAACTTCACGCCTTTCATCACCGATCCGGCCACCGGCGTGGCGCCGGCCGGTGAGGTCGATACCCTGGTGGTGCTGGACATCTTGGGCGAGGATCGCCTGATCCGCAAGCCGCGCAACCTGTATGACGCCTGGGTGCGTTCCATCATCACGCCGCTGGTCAAGATCTCACAGACCGAGCAGCGCCTCTTCGAGCTGGAACACAACCGTGATCCCGCGACCGGCGCGCCGCTGCGCCAGGTGCTCAAGGTCGATCTGATGGCCAGTGTGCCGCAGGATCACTGGCCGCAGGTGCTGGACTGGTCCGCTTCCAACATGCAGCTGCTGTTCGGCGTGGGATATCGCGCCGGCGTCGACTTCTGTCGCCAGCACGGCGAGCTGCTGGGTGCCGTGGCGCAGGATGCGCCGCTGGCGGCATAAGCGGGCGGGTTGGCCAGCGGGCCTGTTTCTTCATCTCCTTGTTTCGTTCTGTAGCTGAACCGGCGTGCTGCGGCGCGCTTCCCTTTCTCCGGTGAATTTTCCATTATGACCATTACCAAGCGCCTCATCCTCACTCTCTCGACAGCCCTGCTGGCGCTGCTGTTCGTCGGTGCCGACGGACTCTGGCAGCTGCAGCGCGCCCAGCAGCGTCTGGAACTGATCCAGAACCGCATCATTCCGGGCATGGACAGTCTCAACCTGCTGAAGGGCTATCTGGCCGATTCACGCCTGGCCGGCTATCGTCTTTCGGTCTTCGCCAACCTGCCCGACAAGACCGCGTTGCAGAAGGCGGTCGATGCCTCCAACAAGGCGCTGGATGACGAATTCGCCCACTATGAGCGCGATCTGATCTTCGATGAGAAGGACCGCGCCCTGATCCAGGCCGACAAGGCCAATATCGAGGCCTACCGCAAGGCCCTGGTGCCATTCTTCGCCGCGGCTTATGCCAATGACATGGACGGCGTGCGCGCCACGCTGCAGGCCGGGACACCGCTGGCGGTGTCGGCGGCTGCTGCCAAAAAGGGTTTCGACGACCACATTCTGGTGGGTCGCCAGATGATCGATACCGTCAAGCAGGAGAGCGATGCCGCCTATGCCTTCGCATTGCGCGCGATGATTGCCGTGATCGTGGTGGCGGTGCTGCTGACGGGCGTGCTGGGCATCCGCACCCTGCGCAGCGTGACGCGCAGCCTGGGCAAGATCCAGCAGACCTTCGAACATGTCAGCCAGACGCTGGATCTGTCGCGCCCGGTGCCGGTGGAACGCATGGATGAAATCGGCCGCACCGCTGCCGCCTTCAACAAGTTGCTGGCCCGCATCGTCGATGTGGTGGCGACGACCCGTACCTCGACCGATTCGGTGACCGTGGCGGCACGCCAGATTGCCGCCGGCAATGCCGACTTGTCGGCCCGTACTGAACAGCAGGCGGCAGCGCTGGAGGAAAGCGCGTCCAGCCTGGAGGAGCTGACCTCGGTGGTGCTGCAGAACACGCAGAACGCCCGCCAGGCCAATGAGCTGGCGCAATCGGCCTCGCACATCGCCTCGCAAGGTGGTGACGTGGTGCGCCAGGTAGTCGATACCATGAACTCCATCAATGCCTCCTCGCGCAAGATCGTCGATATCATTGCGGTCATCGATGGCATTGCCTTCCAGACCAATATCCTGGCGCTCAATGCGGCAGTGGAAGCGGCCCGTGCCGGAGAGCAGGGGCGCGGATTTGCTGTCGTTGCCTCTGAAGTTCGTTCGCTGGCGCAGCGCTCGGCCGCCGCTGCCAAGGAAATCAAGGAGCTGATCGACGACTCCGTGGACAAGGTCGGCAGCGGCAGCAAGCTGGTCGAGCAGGCGGGCGCCACCATGAGCGATATCGTCGACAGCGTGCAGCGCGTGACCCAGATCGTGGGCAACATTGCCGACGCCAGCGAAGAGCAGAGCGCCGGCATCACCCAGGTCAACCAGGCCATTTCGCAAATGGACCAGGGCACCCAGCAGAATGCGGCGCTGGTGGAGGAGGCGGCCGCCGCTGCCCAGGCCTTGCAGGGCCAGGCGGAAAAGCTGGAGAGCGTGGTCGCTGTCTTCAAGCTGGAAGGGCGCGCAGCCATGCCGGTGCGCAGCGTGGAAGTGAAGCCCGTTGCGGCTGCGCGAGTGCCGGTAGCGTCCGGCCAGGTCCCTGAGCTGGAAGAATTCTGAGCGCAGAGGTCCGGATCCTGACTCCCGGATTCTGAGGCCGGCACCGGTGGCAGCCTGCCGCTACCGGCGCACTCCGCACCCTCCGTACCCTGAAAAACCGCCCGGTTTCAACGCCGGGCGGTTTTTCATTCTTCACCTGTTTTTACGCTTTGGTCAGCATTGCTGTGAAGGATTGCACTAAGGTGCGGCGTCGGCAGCCTCAAAGGATGATATACTTAATGCTAATCATTATCATTTGTCACCAGGAGAATACGCAATGATCGGTTTCAAGAAACTGGCGGTCGCCGCAGCACTCGGACTGTGCTTTGCAGGTACCGCTTCGGCCGCTGAATACCCCATCGGCAAGCCGCAGATCCAGAACGGCTTTGAAGTCAATGCAGTCTATCTGCAGCCGGTCAAGATGGAACCGGACGGCATGATGCGCAAGGCAGAGGAATCCGATATCCACCTCGAAGCCGATATCCGCGCCGTGGCCAAGAACCCCAATGGTTTCGCCGAAGGCGACTGGATGCCTTACATGGTCATCAAGTACGAACTGACCAAGGTCGGTTCCACCAAGTCCATCAAGGGCGACATGATGCCCATGGTGGCCAACGACGGTCCGCACTACGGCGACAACGTCAAGCTGGAAGGCCCGGGCAAGTACAAGCTCAAGCTGACCATCTCCTCGCCGCAAGCCAATGAACACGCCCACTTCGGCCGTCACGTCGACAAGGAAACCGGCGTCGGTCCGTGGTTCAAGACCTTCGAGCTGAACTACGACTTCACCTTCGCCGGCATCGGCAAGAAGGGCGGCTACTAAGCAGGTCGCCTGGTCTTGATTCAGACCGCACGTTTGCAGTGATGCGATGCCGGTCCGCGCCGTGATGGCGGACCGGCTTCACCGTTTTGAGAGTTCCGGAGTTTTCATGATCGCAAGAATCGTCCGACTGATCTGCCTGTCCCTGGCTGCGATGGCCATGCTGGGCAGCGCCGTGCAGGCCAGCGCTTCCGACCTGCTGACCTTCAAGCTGGAGATGCAGGATGGCAAGCTCATCCCGCCGCGCATCGAGGTGCCGGCCGGACAGCGCATCAAGATCGAAGTGCACAACATCGGCAAGTCTGCCGCCGAGTTCGAAAGCGTCGAACTGCGCAAGGAAAAGGTGCTGGCACCGGGGGCCCAGTCCTTCGTGGTGATCGCCCCCTTGCGTCCGGGCGAATACAAGTTTTTCGATGACTTCCACCTCAACATGCCGCCCGGCGTGATCGTCGCCAAGTAAGAGGGGATGCGCGCAAGCAGTATCGAAGCAGGGAAGTCCAGGTTTTCAGGAAGGGAAGAGTTTCATGGGACAGGTCATGTTCATCGTCTGGCGCGAAAGCGTCGAGGCGCTTCTGGTGGTCGGCATTCTGTATGCCTGGCTGAAGAACGGTGATGTCGGCGCACGGCGCGGCATTCCCTATCTGTGGGGCGGCGTGGTTGCCGGCGTGGTGCTGGCGGGTGCCCTGGGTGCAGCGCTGCTGGGCTTTTCGGAACTGCTCTCGGGCGACGCCCAGACCTACTTCCAGATTGCCATCGTCCTGATCGCGGCGGTGCTGATCGTCCAGATGGTGTTCTGGATGCGCAAGCACGGACGCACCTTGAAGAAGGAGATGGAAAGCTCCATGCAGTCCAGCTATGAAAGCGGCAACTGGTGGGGCGTGTTCGTGCTGGTGATGCTGGCGATCGCCCGCGAAGGCAGCGAGACTGCAGTTTTCCTGTACGGCATTGGCCTGGGCCAGCAGGATGCCAGCACGGCGTCGCTGGTGCTGGCAGGCGCGATCGGTTTCGGGCTGGCTTTCCTGACCTTCTATCTTCTGCAGCTGGGCGGCAAGATTTTCTCCTGGCGGCGTTTCTTCCAGGTCACCGAAGTGATTCTGCTGTTGCTGGCGGCCGGTTTGCTGGTCACCGGCGTGGAAAAGCTGTTCGACGTATTGCTGGAAAGCTCCGACATGCTGGCCTCGGCCAACTGGACCATGACCCTGACTGGCCAGATCTGGGATACCTCGGCGCTGCTGGATGACTCCACCACCCTGGGCAGCCTGGTCTCGACCCTGACCGGCTACCGCGCCCGTCCGGCGCTGCTGTCGGTGATCGTCTACGCCCTCTACTGGGTCGTGGTATGTTCGTTCCTTTATCGAAAACCCCAGCCTCAGCTCAAGAGCAAGAGGCAGGAAGCCGTCTGAACCTCATGACAACCTGTACGCAATCGCCGACTCTGCTCACGCGTACCGGAGACTGGATGCGCCGTCATGGCGCATTCATCCGAGGCCTGCAATGGATCGTGGTGGCCGTCTATGCACTGCTGATCCTGGTCCCGGTGTTCCTCCCGCTGCCTGATGAAACCGCGCATCTCTGGTCCAACCTCACCCTGATCGCCCAGTTCGCCTTCTGGGGCATCTGGTGGCCTTTCGTACTGGTCAGCATGGTGCTGATGGGCCGTGTGTGGTGCGGTGTGCTTTGTCCCGAAGGGGCGCTGACCGAGTTCGCCAGCCGCCATGGACGCGGACGTGCGATTCCCAAATGGGTACGCTGGGGCGGCTGGCCCTTCGTGGCCTTCGCCCTGACCACCGTGTATGGCCAGATGGTCAGCGTGTACCAGTATCCGAAGGCGGTGCTGCTGGTGCTGGGCGGCTCCACCGTTGGTGCCATGATCATCGGCTACCTCTATGGCCGCGACAAGCGCGTCTGGTGCAAGTACCTGTGCCCGGTCAATGGCGTCTTCGGCCTGCTGGCCAAACTGGCCCCGGTTCACTACAAAGTGAACGAAGATGCATGGCGCGCCTCCTATCATCCCGAGCACAAGATCATTCCCATCAATTGCGCGCCGCTGGTCCCCTTGCGCAATATGAAGGGTGCTTCCGACTGCCATATGTGCGGCCGCTGCAGTGGCCACCGCGATGCGATTGCCCTGAGCTTCCGTCCGCCTGCCGTCGAGGTGGTGCACTTCGGCAAGACCCAGAACAACCTGTGGGAAAGCGCCCTGGTGCTCTACGGCCTGCTGGGCATCGCCATCGGTGCCTTCCACTGGACGGTCAGCCCCTGGTTCATCGCCATCAAGCAGGACATCGCCACCTGGCTGATTGACCGCGACATCATGTGGCCTTTCGGGACCCAGGCACCGTGGTGGCTGCTGACCAATTATCCGCAGCAAAGCGATGTCTTCACCTGGCTCGATGGCGCCATGGTCGTGGGCTACATTCTCGCCACCGGCCTGGTGCTGGGCACCGGGGTGGCGCTGATGTTCGGGCTGGCCACGCGCCTGCTGGGCAAGTGGGAGTGGAGCCGCTTCAACCACCTGGTACAGGCATTGATCCCGCTGGCGGGCTGCGGCGTCTTCATCGGCCTGTCGGCGACCACCATCAGCCTGCTGCGGGCCGAGCACTGGCCGGTCTATTGGGCCAATGACGTGCGCGCGGCGCTCCTGACGGTCATGACGCTGTGGAGCCTGTGGCTGTGCTGGAAAGTGGTGGCGCGCCATGCCACCCATTGGGTTCAGCAAGTGCTGACGATGCTGCCGCTGATCGGTGGCCTGGCGCTGGTCAATACCGCCTGGTGGCTGATGTTCTGGGGCTGGTAAAGCGTCTTCCGCAGCAATGATATGAAGGAAAATGGCAGGCTTGCTCGCAAGCCTGCCATTTTTATTTGCGTCTTATTTGATCTTGGGTCCCGCAAGCTATGTGAAGTTGGCGACCGAAGCAGTACAATCGCTGCCTTTTCAAGCCAATTGCCGGAGTTTAATTTACATGAGCACCTTGCCCGCCTGTCCCCAATGCCAGTCCGAATTCACCTATGAGGATGGCAGCCAGTTCGTCTGCCCCGAATGCGGCCACGAATGGAGTGCCCAGGCTGCTCCCGCCGAGCAGGCCCGCGTCTGGCGCGATGCCTCGGGCAACGTGCTGCAGGACGGCGATACCGTCACCGTCATCAAGGACCTGAAGCTCAAGGGCGGCGGTGGCGTGATCAAGATGGGCACCAAGGTCAAGAACATCCGCCTGGTTGAGGGGGACCACGATATCGACTGCAAGATCGACGGTTTCGGCTCCATGGGCCTGAAGACCGAATTCGTGCGCAAGGCCTGATCCTGGCCTGCATCCTCAGCGGAGCCCTGCAAGCCGGGCCCGCTCTCACGTAGAATGGCGGTTTGCCCGCAGCCTATGTATACATAAGCTTGCGGGTTTCCCGATCACGACAACAACGAAACCGCCATGGCCCGTCCCCGCTTCCTGCCCGATAACATGACCCTGATGCTGCTGGCCGTCGTGCTGACCGCATCCTTCCTTCCCTGTACCGGCCAGGTGGCCGAGGCCTTCGACGGGCTGACCACGTTCATGATCGGCCTGCTGTTCTTCATGCACGGGGCCAAGCTCTCGCGGGAAGCCGTGGTGGCCGGGTTCACGCACTGGAAGCTGCACGTCACCGTGCTGCTGTGTACCTTTGCGCTGTTCCCCCTGATCGGCCTGGCACTGAAGCCGGTGCTGCTGCAATTCATCACGCCCGAGCTGTATCTGGGCTTGCTGTTCCTGTGCGTATTGCCCTCTACCGTCCAGTCTTCGATTGCCTTCACCTCGGTGGCGCGCGGCAATGTGCCGGCGGCGATCTGCGCGGCGTCCGCCTCCAACCTGCTGGGCATCTTCCTCACGCCGCTGCTGGTGGGCGTGCTGGTGGTGGCCCATGATGGCGGCGGGCATTCCTCGCTCGATTCCATCCTGAAAATCGTTTATCAATTGCTGCTGCCCTTCGTGGCCGGCCAGATCGCGCGTCCCTTCATCGGCCGCTGGGTCGAGCGCAACAAGTCCTGGCTCAAGTTCGTCGACCAGAGCTCCATCCTGCTGGTGGTCTATGTGGCCTTCAGCGAGGCAGTGGTGCAGGGCCTGTGGCACCAGGTGCCGGTGTCGATGCTGGTGGCGCTGCTGGTCATCAATGCGGTGCTGCTGGCCATCATCATGGGACTGACCACTTTCGGTAGCCGCCGGCTGGGCTTCAACAAGGAGGATGAGATCACCATCGTCTTCTGCGGCTCCAAGAAGAGCCTGGCCTCGGGCGTGCCCATGGCCAAGGTGCTGTTTTCCAGCGGTGCCATCGGCATGGTGCTGTTGCCGGTGATGCTGTTCCACCAGATCCAGCTGATGGTGTGTGCCGTCATGGCTGCGCGGTATGGTGCGCGTGACGAACAGGTGAAGGCGGCCGTGGCCACCGAAAGCGGCGGCGACTGATTCTCCTGACGCTGTAGCTACGAACAAAAATGACCGGCCAAGCCGGTCATTTTTTTGCCTGTGCGGCTCACCCGTTCCGGCTCAGGGCGCCGGATTGGGCTGCTTGCGGTGGATGGCTTCGATGCCCGCCAGCACCTCGTCGCTCAGTTGCACCTCGGCGCTCTCGATGTTGCTGCGCAGTTGTTCCAGCGTGGTCGCGCCGATGATGTTGGAGGTCAGGAAGCGGCGGCTGTTGACGTAGGCCAGCGCCATCTGCGCCGGATCCAGTCCGTGCTGGCGCGCCAGTGCCACGTACTGCGCGGTGGCGCTTTCCGCTTGCGGATTGGTATAGCGCACGAAGCGTTCGAACAGCGTCAGGCGGCCACCGGCAGGACGTGCACCGTCCAGGTACTTGCCGCTCAACATGCCGAAAGCCAGCGGCGAGTAGGCCAGCAGGCCGACCTGCTCGCGATGGGCGAATTCGGCCAGGTTCACTTCGAAGCTGCGGTTGAGCAGGTTGTACGGATTCTGGATGGTGACGATGCGCTCCAGTCCATGCTGCTCGGCCGCGCGCAGGAATTGCGCCACGCCCCAGGCGGTTTCGTTGGACAAGCCGATGGTGCGGATCTTGCCGGCCTTCACGAATTCAGAGAGCACCGTCAGCGTCTCTTCGATGGGCACCGTGGTTTCATCTTCCACATGCTCGTAGCCCAACTGGCCAAAGCTGTTGACGCTGCGGTCGGGCCAGTGCAGCTGGTACAGGTCCACGTGATCCAGTTGCAGGCGCTCCAGGCTGCCATGCAGTGCATCGGTGAGGCCCTTGCGGTCCAGCTCGTTGTTGCCACCGCGGATGTGGCGCGGGTTGTGTGGTTTGCGGGCGGGGCCGGTGCACTTGGTGGCGATCAGCAACTGGTCGCGCTTGCCGGATTTCTTCAGCCAGGTGCCGAGATAGCGTTCAGTGAGTCCTTGCGTTTCCGCCTTGGGCGGGACCGGATACATTTCGGCGGCGTCGATCAGGTTGATGCCGCGTTCGACGGCGTAGTCCAGTTGCGAGTGGGCGTCGGCTTCAGTGTTCTGCTCGCCCCAGGTCATGGTACCCAGAGTGATGAGACTGACCTTCAGGTCGGTGCGGCCGAGTTGGCGGTACTGCATGCGGATTCTCCTTGTGATGCGCAGGCAGGGACCGGGGCGTGTCCTGCCGGCTGGCGCGGGATCGGGTAGTATAGCGGCGCTCGTCCTGCCTTGCAGGGCAGGGCCGCAGCGGCGCCAAGACCGCTCGCGCCAGGCCGGTTGCCGCTTGCAGTGCCCGGACTCGATAACGCCAGAACACTCCCTTCCCATCCACGAGACATGTCAGCTCCTTCCCCCAGTATCCCCCCGGATGAAACCGCCGAATCCCTGCGCCATCACACCCCATTCAAGCTCTTCTGGTGCGCCAGCGTTGCATCCACCATTGCCCTGCAGATGCAGATCGTGGCGGTTGGCTGGCAGGTCTACCAGCTCACCCACAGCGCCTTCGATCTCGGCATCGTGGGCCTGGTGCAGTTCATTCCTTCGCTGATCCTGGTGTTCGTGGTGGGCCATGTGGCCGACCGCTTTGATCGCCGCAACGTCGCGCGCTTCAGTTCGCTGGTGGAAGCCGCCGCTGCCGCCACGCTGGCGCTGGGCAGCCTGCATGGCTGGCTCAGCCGCGAGATGATTTTCGTGATCGTGGCCATCATCGGTGCGGGCCGGGCCTTTTCCAAACCGACCATGTCGGCGCTGCTGCCCAGCCTGATGTCGCCCAAGGCCTTGCCGGGCGCGGTGGCGGGCTCGGCCTCGGCGACCCAGTTCGCCATCATCATCGGCCCGGCGCTGGGGGGCTTCCTCTACGTGGCGGGACCAGCGGTGGTGTATGCCAGCAGCTGCGCGCTGTTCATTGCATGCAGCGTATTGTTGTCGCTGATCCGGCGTCCGGCCCAGCTCGCGGCGGCCCAGACTGCACCGGCCAAGCCGACCGGGGCCAGTCTGTCGTCGGTGTTCGCAGGACTGGCTTTCATCCGCAGCAAGCCCGCCATCTTCGGTGCCATCTCGCTGGACATGTTTGCCGTGCTGCTGGGTGGCGCCACCGCCTTGCTGCCGGTGTTCGCCAACGACATCCTGCATACCGGAGCGGTCGGCCTGGGCCTGTTGCGCTCGGCACCGGCGGCCGGGGCCTTGATCGTGGCGCTGCTGCTGGCGCGCTTTCCGCTGGGCGGCAGGGTAGGGCGCACCATGTTCATCGCCGTGGCCGTGTTCGGACTGGCCACCATCGTGTTCGGCCTGTCACGCTCCTTCCCGCTGTCGCTGGCCGCGTTGGCGGTGCTGGGCGCGGCCGACATGATCAGCGTGGTGGTGCGCTCCTCTTTCGTTCAGCTGGAAACGCCGGACGCCATGCGCGGCCGCGTTTCGGCCGTCAATTCGGTCTTCATCGGAACGTCCAATCAGCTGGGAGAATTCGAATCCGGCCTCACCGCCGCCTGGTTCGGTGCGGTGCCGGCCGTGCTCATTGGCGGGATCGGCACGCTGCTGATCGTGCTGCTGTGGATGCGCCTGTTCCCCTCGCTCTATCAGGTCGACCGGCTGGCCGCACGCCAGTCCTGAAGCCGGCGGCAAGCAGCCGCGCGCTCACGGCGGATCGCCCTCGGTCACCAGCATCTGGCTGGACTGGCGCGTGAGCTCCTGCTGCATCAGCAGCATCTGCAGGAACTGCGCATAGGGAACCGGCTTGCTGAAGTAATAGCCCTGGTACTCATCCGAGCCGAACTCGCGCAGGGCCTGCAACTGTTTCTCCGTCTCCACGCCTTCGGTCACCACCTTCAGGTTCAATGCATGGCTCATGGCGATGATGGCCTGCACGATGGCGCTGCTGTTGGCATCGTCGGGAATGTCGTTG
Source organism: Herbaspirillum huttiense (assembly GCF_004367745.1). Taxonomy (GTDB): domain Bacteria; phylum Pseudomonadota; class Gammaproteobacteria; order Burkholderiales; family Burkholderiaceae_D; genus Herbaspirillum; species Herbaspirillum huttiense. Next base: position 3,198,036 of record NZ_CP037993.1, on the reverse strand, counting down.
ATGAAGGATTTGTCGATCTTCAGCGTATTGACCGGGAAACGCTTGAGATAGGCCAGCGAGGAATAGCCGGTGCCGAAGTCGTCAATGGAAATGGTGAAGCCTTCTGCACGGATGCCATCCATGATCGCGATCGCACGGTCGCGGTTGTGCATCACCATGCTTTCGGTGATCTCGAACTCCAGGCAGGCTGGTGGCGTGCCGTGGCGCTGGACCACGCTCTTGATGTCTTCCAGCAAATGTTCATCGCCGAACTGGCTGCCGGTCAGATTGATGGAGATGCGTCCGCACACCAGTTCGCGTTCCAGCATCAGGCCGATGTCGCGGCAGGCCACGTCCAGCACCACCAGGCCGATCTGGTCGATCAGGCGGGTCTCCTCGGCCAGCGGGATGAATTCACCCGGCGGCACCAGGCCGCGCACCGGATGCTGCCAGCGGACCAGGGCTTCCGCACCGACGATGCCGCCGGTGGCCAGGTTGATCTTGGGCTGGTAGTGCACCACGAACTCGGCGCGTTCGATGGCGCGGCGCAGTTCGGCTTCCAGCGCGATGCGCTCTACCGTATTGGTGTTGACCTCGTCGGAGAAGAAGCGATAGTCATCCTTGCCATGATGCTTGGCGCGGTACATGGCAATGTCGGCATTCTTGATGAGCGTTTGCGCATTGTCGCCATCGCCCGGATAGGTGGCGATGCCGATACTGGCCGAGAGCATGGCTTCCTGGCCGTCGATGATGAAGGGCTTGCGCGCCTCGGTAAGCAGCTTCTGTGCAATCTCGCCCAGTTGCAGCGGATCGTCGAAGTCATCCACCAGCACGATGAATTCATCGCCGCCCACGCGCGCCAGGATATCCAGCTCGCGCAGGGTATTGCGGAAGCGCTGGGCGATTTCCTGCAGCACCGCTTCGCCGGCCTCGTGACCGAAGGTATCGTTGATGTTCTTGAAGCGATCCAGGTCCATCAGCAGCACCGCCACCATGCCGTTGCGGTGCTCGGCGTGGGTAATGGCATTGGAAACGTGCTGGGTGCACAGGAAGCGGTTGGGCAGGCCGGTCAGTTCGTCATAGTGCGCCAGGTGGCGGATGCGCTCGTCGGCGCGGCGGCTCTCGATGGCCACGCTGGCGAGGTCGGCGGCGATGTTGGCCAGCTGCAGGTACTCATTGCTGGGGGCCTGGTTTTCCTTGAGCAGGGCAGCGAAAACGCCCAGCAATTGGCCTTCCTTGCCCATGATGGGCCAGGCCCCGCAGGACGGGTAGATCTCTACATCGATGAGCACCCGCAGGTGTTCGGTCACCGGATCGCGCGCGATGTCGGTGACGATGCAGGGTGCGCGGCGCAGGGCTGCTTCGGCGCCGACGCCGCAGCCATGACGGATCGGCATGCCCTGCAAGGCACGCAGCAGGCGTGGCGGATAGCGCTTGCTCAGCACGGAAGTGAAATGCGAGGCTTGCTCATTGACCAGCATCACGCAACTTGCGCCATAGGGAATCTGCGCATCGGCAAAGCCGATGATCTCGTGGAGGATGCCGTCCAGGTCATCGTCGGCCATCACCATGTGCAGCACCCGGTTCTGTTCGCTCTGCAGCAGCTCCGCGCGCTTGCGGGCGCTGATATCGCGCAGGATGGCGAAGATCGCATAGCCACGATCGAATTCGGCGCGGTTGAGGGTAACGTCGGTATGGATGATCTTGTTGCGGCGGACCGTTACCCATTCGAACTGCTGGGGTTGCCCCGCGAGTACCCGGCCGACCAGTTCATCGATGTCCGGCTGGTCTGGCTGGCGCGCCTTGTGGCGAGAAAACAGGCCGACCTTGCGGCCGATGATGCGGTCCTTGTCCGGTACGCCGAAGAAGCGCAGCGCGGCCGCATTGCAGTCGAGGTAGCGCAGCTCCGAGGAGATCAGCACGATGGGATCGCTGCCTTCTTCGTAGAGCTTGCGGTAGCGGTATTCGCTGCTCGACAGGGCGTGATCCAGGCGGCGCTGGTAGCGGTAGTACACCAGGAAGGCAATGAGCGCGATGAGGATGAAACCAAGGATGCCGGTGGTCAGCAGGATGCGGTTTTCGGTGCGGCTGCGCCATGGCGAGAGCACGTCTTCCATGCGCCGCGCATAGACCGCCACCAATGACCATTTGTCCAGGCGCTTGTAGGAGAACAACAGCGGTTCGCCGGTCAGATGCGAGATCTCTTCGAACGACCCTTCCTCGGCCCCGGCACGGATGCGTGCCATGCTTTTGGCATCGGCCAGGCTGACGCTGAGCCAGCGCTCTTCGAAAGGCGAGCGCAGCATCATCGAGCCGCTGTCAGTGCGCAGCGAGACGATGGCCTCGAAATTGGTGATGCGCTTGTAGAAGTCGAAGAAGGTTGCAGCCTTCAGTTCGGCCACCAGCAGGCCGATGGGGCGGCTGCTGCGGTCGTAGAGATTCATGGCCACCGGCAGCACCAGGTCGCGGTTGTAGCGACTGCGCATGAGCTGGCCCACGAACAGGTTGGGCCGGGCCGGATTGCCGTCCACGTGGGTCAGCTTGTGGTCTTCGGGGATGCTGGTGGTGTCGAAGGGGCGCAGCGAACTGGCACGGGTGTTGCCGTTGCGGTCGATGTAGCGCAGCACCATCACGGTGGACAGCCGCTGTTGCGTGTCCGACAGCAGTCGGTACAGCGCCTGGTCGTCGTCCAGCAGGTCGGGGCCGGCGACGTGGATTTGCTCGGCGGCGGACCAGAGCAACTTGTCGAGTTCGCCGAAGATGCGTTCAGCGTGTTCCTGCACGCTGCGCACGGCCGCCATCGAGCTGGCGCGTTCGGCATCGATGGTCAGCTGGCGGTCCTGGCGGATTTCCCACCAGGTCTGCACGACGATGAACGACCCGACGAAGCCGACGAACAGCAGCAAGGTCTTCAGAGTGTAGCCTGGGCGTCCTGGCGATTTGTTCTGTTTTCCCATGTGACCCACTATCACATTACCTGTCGTTAGGCAGCAGATTGCTGCACGTCCCTTGGCCCGGAAAGATGCCGGACGACCGTTTCGACAGCCCTCGCACGCAATCGGCACGTTCCTGCCAGCGGAACGGCGGCGGGCGACGCGGGCATGGTGGATAGCCCTTGTCAGTGCGGCAAGCCGCGCGCGTTCACACGGTGTGATCGCGCTTACGCCAAAATTACGTGGATGCCCCCACTTCGTGATACGCGAGGTGTCAGTATGCCACCTCGTGTCCTGCTGCGCTTTGTTGGCGCTTGTCCTTGCTTTGTGCCCTTGTTGTGCGCTGATCAATGGCCGCTGCGCCAGCCACGTTCACCGTTTGTTTTGTAGCAACCTTACCGCAAGCTCAGGGCTTTGTCATCCTGCGCGCAACGTCGCTGCAACGCGACAGCGTGATTTTCATGTCAGATGGAAATTTTCACTTGTTCTGGCATCAACATGAAGGGTGTTAAGCGTGGCAGATGCGTTTTCGTTTGCAATGCGATAATACCGCCCAGCCGGAAGTTTCACAGGCACCACCAGTTTTACTGAATTTTCCTGACGAGGCCCAACTGGCCGGTCGGGAAGTTTTACTTCAATCATCACGCAAAGGACCCATCCCTATGAAGACAAGAGCAGCGGTAGCATGGCAGGCAGGCAAGCCCTTGACCATCGAGGAAGTCGAACTCGGCGGCCCCAAGGCCGGCGAAGTCCTGGTCGAGATCAAGGCCACCGGCATCTGCCATACCGACTATTACACGCTCTCGGGCGCCGACCCGGAAGGCATCTTCCCGGCCATCCTCGGCCACGAAGGCGCGGGCGTGGTGGTCGACGTCGGCCCGGGCGTGAAGTCGCTCAAGAAGGATGACCATGTCATCCCCCTGTACACGCCGGAATGCCGCGAGTGCAAGTTCTGTCTGTCGCAGAAGACCAACCTGTGCCAGGCCATCCGCGCCACCCAGGGCCGTGGCCTGATGCCGGATGCCACCAGCCGCTTTTCGCTGGACGGCAAGCCGCTGTTCCACTACATGGGCACCTCGACTTTCTCCAACTACATCGTCGTACCGGAGATCGCTCTGGCCAAGATTCGTTCGGATGCGCCTTTTGACAAGGTCTGCTACATCGGCTGTGGCGTGACCACCGGCGTGGGTGCTGTGCTGTTCACCGCCAAGGTGGAAGCGGGTGCCAACGTGGTGGTGTTCGGTTTGGGCGGCATTGGCCTGAACGTCATCCAGGCGGCCAAGATGGTGGGGGCCAACAAGATCATCGGCGTCGACCTGAATCCGGCGCGTGAAGCCATGGCGCGCAAGTTCGGCATGACCGACTTCATCAATCCGAAGGACGTGCCCAACGTGGTCGATGCCATCATCGGCATGACCGATGGCGGCGCCGACTACAGCTTCGAGTGCATCGGCAACACCACCACCATGCGCCAATCGCTGGAGTGCTGCCACAAGGGCTGGGGCCAGTCCATCATCATCGGCGTGGCCGCAGCCGGCCAGGAGATCTCGACGCGACCGTTCCAGCTGGTGACCGGCCGCGTCTGGAAGGGCTCGGCCTTCGGTGGCGCGCGTGGCCGTACCGACGTGCCGAAGATCGTCGACTGGTACATGGAAGGCAAGCTCAACATTGATGACCTGATCACGCACAAGCTGCCGCTGGAGCGCATCAATGAAGGCTTCGACCTGATGAAGAGCGGTGAGTCGATCCGCTCCGTGGTCGAGTTCTGAGGAGAGCGCGATGCTGGAGACTCTCTCCGAGCACGGCTGTTTTGGCGGCGTGCAGGGCTTTTATCGCCATGCCTCGCCCGCCATCGGGCTGGACATGCGCTTTTCGGTGTTCGTGCCGCCGCAGGCCGGGCAGGGCGGCCGCAAGCTGCCCGTGCTGTTCTACCTGGCCGGGCTGACCTGCACCGAAGAAACCTTCATGATCAAAGCTGGTGCGCAGCGCGTGGCGGCCGAGCTGGGGCTGATCCTGGTCAGTTGCGACACCAGCCCGCGCGGTGCCGGCATTGCCGGTGAAAGCGACAGCTGGGACTTTGGCGTGGGTGCGGGATTCTACCTGGATGCCACACAGACGCCGTGGAGCCAGCGCTACCGCATGGAAAGTTACGTGGTCGAGGATTTGCGCCTTGCCGTGCTGGAGCACTTCCCGGCCGACCCGCAGCGCATGGGCATCTTCGGTCATTCCATGGGCGGGCATGGCGCACTGACGCTGGCCTTGCGGCATCGTGAGCTGTACCGCTCGGTATCGGCCTTCGCGCCGATCGCCGCGCCGGTGCACTGCCCGTGGGGGCAGAAGGCCTTCAGTCACTATCTGGGCGATGATCAGGAAAGCTGGCAGGCGCATGACGCCAGCGAACTGATGCGCAAGCTGTATGCGCCTTTCCCGCAGGGGATCCTGATCGATCAGGGGCTGGCAGACAAATTCCTGATCGAGCAGCTGCACCCGGAACGCTTCGAGGCAGCCTGCAAGGAAGCCTCACAGCCGCTGACCTTGCGTCGGCATGCGGGTTATGACCATGGGTATTACTTCATCGAGAGTTTTGTGGAAGATCATTTGCGCTTCCATCATGCCAATTTGATGGCTTGAACTTGCTTGAGCTGGAATGAAGGGCTGACGATCAACGTCGTCAGCCCTTATTTTTTCGCCATCCGTCACATGCTCTGCCGGGCTGTGCTGTTTGTATCGCGGCAGGCTCCACCCGCTGCTGCGGGCAGCACAGTTGCCGCAGACAAGATCAAGGGAATGGCCGGCGATTCTGGTTGTGCGTGAGATTGAAAATTCACTCAATCATGTTTCTGATAGCGCTGCATTGAGGTGATTGTTTGTCCAGGGAGCATTCGAGATTGGAATAAGGTGATGCCGATTTCTCACCAGTACACTCGTGGATGTTATCCCAAATATAGGCTGGGCCTTCGCCGCCGGGAAAAGCTGCGCTTCTCCCATCGGCACTCCAGAAAAATACGGAGCGGCCCATCCCGACCGACCCTTGGGAATACGCGGTAATCGGAATGATGGGCCAGGTACTGTCTCTCACGACTTTCTTGGAGCGCAGGTCAACGACGGTGTAAAACGCATCGCCGTCGGAGAGCGTGAACAGGGCGTAAGGATCCAGCCAAGACCACCTTTCGCCGCCGCGGAATGCGTATTCGATCAGGGCGCACTTGGCCCCCGGATTGACCAGAATGGTCTGCGGTTCGATGGCGGGGCGGATCAGTTGAGGGACTTTGCGTAAAAGGAGATAGCTCGCCAAGAGTGCGAGGGTAACTAAAGCAAACAGTTTTGTAGAACGTCTAAATGGCATGGCTTAAAACAAGTACTGATTCAATAGAACGTTCTGAGTTTGTTAATCATAAGGACAAGTTCCTCTCGATTCGCCCAGGGCATAGAGCCGAACAAAGACTTGCTTGATCTTTCTCCAATGCCCGTGATATCGAGCGCGGTTGAAATCATGGACGTCCCTAGCGAATACGCCAATGCTAGAGACAATTTCAGCCCATTCATGAAAAACCGGCCCAATCGGACCGGTTCCATGGAAACAAGGCGGCCAACCCGCCTGTACATGATCAGACGAAAGCATCCGTCACAACATGCTCCCCCAGCATGAACGCATCGGCCACATGCCGCAGCGGTGCCACATCCACATCGGACGATCCGCTGCGGATCAATTGGCAGAAATATGCATACAGCGAGGGATACTCCCCCTCCACCGGCAGCTCGCACGGCGCATCGTTGATCCAAAGTTCATGTCCGCCCTTTTTCAGGTGGACCCGGGTGCTGTCGGTCTCGATGACGATGTCCCAGGTCTGTTCACCCGTCTGGCGCCAGTCGAAGTCCGCTTGTACATCCGTGCCCAGGGCATCGGTAAAGCCCAGGCGCGCGGCAATCGGCGTCTGGCGGTTGGATGGCACTTCCAGCGTGGCCTGCTTCAGGAACATCGCCTGCGGCAGGATCTCGGTGACGATCGACAAGGCATTGATGCCCGGATCGAACACGCCCAGGCCGCCCGGCTGCCAGATCCATTCCTGGTCCGGGTGCCAGTGGCGCACGTCTTCACGCCAGATCACCTTGACCTTGCGCGGCGCATGTTCCTGCAGATGGCGCTTGACCACCTGCACCGCCGGCGCATGGCGCGAGTGCCAGCTGGCGAACAGGGTCACGCCTTTGTCCGCCGCCAGGTTCTTCAGCGACTCGACCTCGGAGAGCGTGGCGCCGGGCGGCTTTTCCAGGAACACGTGCTTGCCCGCGCTCAGTGCTTCTCGTGCGGCTTCATAGCGGTACTGCGGTGGCATGCACAGGGAGATGGCCTCGATGGCCGTGCCCGAGGCGAGCATCTCGGCCATGCTCTTGTAGGCGGTCACGCCGTCGATGCTGTGGTTGCGGCTGGCGGTCGCGACCAGCTTGAAATCGGCATTGCCGGCAATGGCCGGGGCATGCTGGTCATAAACGATCTTGCCGACGCCGGCGATGGCGAGCTGGATGGGTGTCATGGTGTCCTTGCTTATTATTGGTTACATGAAGGGGAGGGGCCACAGATTACCAGCGTTGATGCACGTACGGTGCAATGTCATGCAGATAGAGTTCGCGCAGCGCCTGCATCACCTCATCCGTGATCGGCGGCAAGGCGCTGGCCGCACTGTTGGACTGCGCCTGCGCGACGTTGCGCGCACCGGGGATCACGGTGCTGATGGCGCTTTCCATCAGGATCCAGCGCAGCGCGAATTGCGCCATGGGAACACCCTGCGGCAGCAGCGCGCGGATCTTTTCCACGGCGGCCAGTGCGACCTCATATGGCACGCCCGAGAAGGTCTCGCCGACATCGAAGGCTTCGCCATGGCGGTTGAACTGGCGATGGTCGTCGGCGGCAAAGGTGGTCTGCGCATTCATCTTGCCGGTCAGCAGGCCCGAGGCCAGCGGCACGCGGGCGATCACGGCGATGTCGCGGCGCTGTGCTTCCTGCAGGAACAGCCCGATGGGGCGCTGGCGGAAGATGTTGAAGATGATCTGCACCGATTTCACGTTCGGGTATTCGATGGCCTTGAGGGCTTCTTCCACCTTCTCCACCGAGACGCCGTAATGGCGGATCTTGCCGGCCGCGACCAGCTCATCCATGTAAGCGAACACTTCCTGCTGGTAATACACCTCGGTAGGCGGGCAGTGCAGTTGCACCAGGTCCAGGCAATCGACCTCCAGGTTCTTGAGCGAACGATCCACGAATGCGGTGAGATTGTCCTTGTTGTTGTAGCCGCTGGCCACATGCGGCGAGAGCCGGCGTCCGGCCTTGGTAGCCACGAACGGACGTGCGCCGCCGCGTTCCTTCAGGACCTGCGCAATCAACTGCTCGGAGCGGCCATCGCCATAGACATCGGCCGTGTCGATGAAGGTGACGCCCGCATCCAGTGCGGCGTGCAGCGCGGCCTTGGCATCCTGGGAGGAGACGTCACCCCACGAGCCGCCAATGGCCCAGGCGCCAAATCCGATTTCCGAAACGTCCGCACCCGTGCGGCCAAAGCGTCTTGATTTCATGCCGGTACTCCTTCTGAGCATTCCAAAAGCCGTAGTTATACCGCGCACCACGCGCGAGGGTGACTGGTTTAAGATGAGCCTGATTCATTGCTGAAGTGATTTCAATTCATCCATGTCGCTCCTCGACCATATCGAATTTTCTGATCTGCGGATCTTCGTCACCATCCTGCGCACCGGCAGTTTCAAGGCCGCCGCGATCCAGCTTGGCCTGACGCCTTCGGCCACCAGCCATGCCATGAAGCGGTTGGAAGAACGGCTGTCGACCCAATTGCTGTACCGGTCCAGCCGCGCGATTTCGCCCACGGCGGCCGGCAGTGAACTGGCGGCCCGGCTGGAAGAAGGATTTGAGCAGATCGCGCAGGCGCTGGGCCAGCTGGAAAGCTCGGCAGAGGGGAGCCTGGGCGAATTGCGCATCAACGTTTTCGCCGACGCCGCCCATCTGCTGATCGAGCCGGCCATTCCCGAATTCGTGCGGCTATGTCCCAAGGTCAAGCTCACTATCGTGGTCGATGACAAGCCCATCGACATCGTCAGCGAAGGCTATGACGCCGGCATCCGTTACGGCCACTACGTGCCGGAGGGCATGGTGACTGCGCCGCTCACGCGCGCGCATCGCTGGGTGGCAGCGGCCTCGCCGGCGTATCTGGATCGGCATGGACGGCCGCTCACATTGGAAGACCTGCAGCAGCACACCTGCCTGCAATTGCTTCTGGGTGACAACTCCAGCTACCAGTGGGAATTCGGTAAAGGCAAGCACCGCCAGCGCATCCGCGTGCCGGGCCTGGTGACGATCAACAATACGGCGGCCACCATCGCGGCGGCCAAGGCCGGGGTGGGTATCGCCTATCTGTTGGAGGGAAGGATCAGCAAGGAAATCGATGAAGGCTCGCTGGAAGCCATCCTGGAAGAATGGGCGGCCCCCAGCGAGCCGTTTCACATGTACTACAGCAGCCGCCGCCATGCGCATCCGGCCTTGCGCAAGCTCATCGACATCATCCGCCTGCAGCACGGCCTGTCGCGGCTGCGTTAGCCGCCACAGGCCGGCCCGGTCAGTGTGCCGCCGACGCTTCGGCCGCGCCCGCGCCGCCCTTGGAGGGCTTGATGATCCAGATCAGCGGGATGATGACGATGAAGATCACCGCCGAGACATAGAAGATGTCATTGATGCCCAGCATCGCCGCCTGGAAGGTGATGGTCCGCTCCAGCATGCCTGCGGTCTGCTCGGCGTTCAGGCCCAAGGTGCTGCTGATGTTGTTGACGGTCTCCTGCAGCCAGGGGCTGTAGGGGGTGGCGTGTTCGGTCAGCTGGGCGTGGTGCATGATGGTGCGGTTGTTCCAGGCCGTGGTCGAAATGGAGGTGCCGACCGCGCCGCAGAAGACGCGCACGAAGGACGACAGCCCCGCCGCCGCCGGGATGCGTTCCGGTGGCAGGCCCGAGAGCAGCAGCACCGTCAGCGGCACGAAGAACATGGCCGTCGGAATGCCCTGCAGCAGCGTGGGCAGGATCACCGTCATCTGATCCACCTGCAGGTTGTAGCGCGAGCGCAGCCAGAACACGATGGCAAAGCCGATGAAGGACGCCGTGGCCACCTTGCGCGCATCCACCAGCGGCAGGAAGCGTCCGATGAGCGGCATCAGGATCACCGCGAAGATGCCGATCGGTGCGGTCGACAGCCCCGAGTCGATCGAGCGATAGCCCAGGTATTGCTGCAGCCATTGCGGCAGGATCACCAGGTTGCCGAAGAAGACCCCGTAGCCGATGGAAATGGCAATGGTGCCGCCGGCGAAATTGCGCCGGCCGAACAGGCGCAGGTCCACCACCGGATGGTCATTGTTCAGTTCCCACACGACGAAGTAGGCAAAGGCGATCAGCGCGATGATGCCCAGCGTGACGATGGTGGGCGAGGAGAACCAGTCCAGGTCCTTGCCCTTGTCGAGCATGATCTGGAAGGCCGCGACCCAGGTCACCAGCAGCGCCAGGCCGATCTTGTCGATGGGCAACTTGTGGGTCGGCGTCTCGCGCGAGCGGTAGATGGCCAGCGTGACGCCGGCGGCAATCAGGCCCACCGGGATGTTGATGTAGAAGATCCAGGGCCAGGTGTAGCTGTCGGTGATCCAGCCGCCCAGCGCGGGGCCGGCCACCGGTGCCACCACCGCCGTCATGCCCCATAGCGCCAGGGCGAAGGAGGATTTCGATTTGGGGTAGGCCCCCAGCAGCAGCGATTGCGACAGCGGCACCATGGGGCCAGCCACCAGGCCTTGCAGCACGCGCGCGGCCAGCAGGATGGGCAGGGTGGGTGCCAGGCCGCACAGCCAGGAGGCCAGCACGAACAGCAGCACCGAGGTCACGAACAGGCGCACCGCGCCCAGGCGCTGCGTCAGCCATCCGGTCAGCGGGATCGAGATGGCGTTGGCTGCGGCAAATGAGGTGATGACCCAGGTGCCCTCATCGACCGACACACCCAGGTTGCCCGAGATGGTCGGAATGGCGACGTTGGCGATGGAGGAATCCAGCACGTTCATGAACACCGCCAGCGACACCGACAAGGTGCCCAGCACCAGGTTGGCACCCGTCAGCGGCGGTGGCGGCGTGTAGGGTTTTGGGGGAGTAGTGGCCATAAGGCTTGATCAATGTCCGGTGAAGGTCGGGTAGGGACAGCCGCACCCCATCAGGTGTGCGGCACCGCCACCGGTGCGGCGGCCGCCTTGCTCTTGCGCGCCTGCGGCAGGCCGCTGGCGTTGTCGCTGATGATGCGCTCGACGATGGCATCGGCCTGCTTGCCGAGGTCGTCATAGACATTGGTCTGGTAATTGGTCGGCACCGCTTCCAGCGCACGGCCATCGCCATGGATGTCCACGGTGGCGGTGGTGGACAGGCCGATGCGCAGCGGATGTGCGCGCACCTGTTCCGGATCGAGCGCAATGCGCACCGGTACGCGCTGCACCACCTTGATCCAGTTGCCGGTGGCGTTCTGTGCCGGCAGCAGCGAGAAGGCGCCACCGGTCCCGGCCGAGAAGCCGATCACGGTGCCCTTGTACTTCACGCTGGAACCGTAGACGTCAGCGATCACTTCCACCGGCTGCCCCAGGCGGATGTGCTGCAACTGGCTTTCCTTGAAGTTGGCGTCGATCCAGATCTGTTCCAGCGGCACGATGGCCATGAGCGGATTGCCGGCCGCGATGCGCTGGCCGACCTGCACCGAACGCTTGGAGACGAAACCGGAGACCGGTGCCACGATGTTCACGCGGGCATAGTTCAGGTAGGCATTGCGCACGGCGGTGGCCGCCTGCAGTACGTTGGGGTGCTCGGTCACGCTGGTGTGGTCGGTCAGGGCGCGGTTGGCGGCTGCAGCAGCGCGGGCCTGGTCGAGTGCGGCGACGGCGCTCTTGACGGCGTCGCGTGCGTGCGAGACGTCTTCCTGAGATACCGCTCCGGAGGACAGGCCAGCCTGGCGGCGCTGCAGGTCTTCCCTGGCACGGGCCAGGTTGCTGTCGGCTGCGGCCACATTGGCGGCGAGCGTGTCGTTGTTCAGGAACAGCTGGCGCGTTTGGCGCACGGCCTGGGCCAGGGCGGCCTGGGCCTGCTCGAGTGCCAGCTTGGTGTCAGCCGCATCGAGCGCCACCAGCGGCTGGCCGGCCTTGACCACTTGCGTGTCGTCGGCCTTGACGGCCACCACGGTGCCGCCAACCTGAGCGGAGATCTGCACGACGTTGCCGCCGACGTAGGCGTCATCGGTTTCTTCAAAGAAGCGGGCATGCAGGAACCAGTACAGGAAACAGGCGATGGCGATCACCAGCAGGACCAGCGTGAGCAGGATCAGCTGGCGCTTGCGCTTGCCGTTGCCATTTCCGTTGCCATTGCCATTGCCATTGCTGTTGGCTTGCGGGTTTTGTTGGGTGGTGCTGTCACTCATGGAGGACTCCGTTCTATCTTTTTGTAGTCGGTCGATCAGCCCCGCCGCAGCAGCGGGGCCGTCCCGGTCACCGGCGGCAGGGTGGAGAAGCCGGTGGCGGGCTGGGTTCAGTTCAATCGTTCGTGCAGTCTTGAGACGGCGCTTCAGCGCGACTGCGCCGGGGCCTGCGCCAGTCCGGCCTGCTGAGCGTCGAAACCGCCGCCCAGGGCCTTGTAGAGCGCCACCTGCTGTTCACGGCGCTGGGCTTCCAGCGCCACCAGCGACTGGCGCTGGGCCAGCACGCCGGTTTCCGAGGACAGCAGTGTCAGTTGCGACACCAGGCCCAGGCGATAGCGTTCGCGCGCCAGGTCGTAGGCACGCTCGGCGGCTTGCAGCGCTTCACGGCGGATCGGCAGCTGGCGCTCGATGGAGTGGATTGCCGCAATCTGGCGCGCCACATCGGCATAGGCATCGTTCAAGGTCTTGTTGTAAGTGGCGACGGCCAGCTCATAGTTGGCGTATTCGCCCTTGAGCCCGGCCCGCAGTGCGCCGCCTTCGAAGATCGGCAGCGTGATGGCCGGACCGAAGGCGATGCTCTTGCTGGCGGCCGTGAAGGGATTGGCATCGACCAGACTGTCGAAACCGATCATGGCGCTCAGGTTGATGTCCGGATAGAAACGCGCCTTGGCGACATCGACACCACGGCTGGCGGCTTCCACCTGCCAGCGCGCGGCCACGATGTCAGGACGGCGGCCCAGCAGGTTCAGCGGCAGGTCGGCCGGCAGGCCCGGCGTGGCCAGGTTCTGCATGGCGGGCGGGGCCAGTTGCAGGCCGCGGTCCGGTCCCTTGCCGCTGAGCGCGCCCAGCTGCTGGCGCAGCAGCACGATCTGGCCGGCATTCTGTTCCAGCTGGGCGCGGGCATCGGCACTGCTGGTGCGCGACTGGTTGCGTTCGATCTGGCTGTCCAGACCGGTCTTGACGCGGTCGGCCGTGATGGTCTCCAGATTGCTGCGCTGCTGCACGGTACGCTGCAGGATGTCCTGTACCGCATATTGCGCCGCCAGCTGGCTGTAGACCGAGACGATCGTGGCCGTGAGTGCCAGGCGCGCTTCCTGCTCGCTGGCCTGGGCCGCCTTCTCGCTGGAGATGGCTTGCTCCAGGGCAGACTGGTTCTTGTTCCAGAGGTCAAGCTCATAGCCGACGTTCAGGCCAGCCTTTTTTTCGTTGTACCAGTTGCCACCGTAAGGCGGCGGGTAGATCGAGGTACTGGAAAACTGATTGCGGATGACCGAGGCTTCGGCGTTCACGGTCGGCAGCAGCGGTGCACCGCGCGACTCAGCCAGTGCGGCCGCTGCACCGATGCGGGCGCGCGCCTGTTGCAGGCCGGGATTGGCGGCGAGAGCGTCCTCGATCAATGCGGTGAGCTGGGCGTCACCGAACTGGCGAACCCAGTCGCTGCCCGGCCATTGCCCGTTGGGGGCGCCGGGATTGGGATCGGAGAGGCTGCGTGTGGTACTGAAGTCGCGCGCCTGGGCCAGCTGCTTGTCGCTGCCGATGCCCTCGAAGCTGGCACAGCCCGCCAGGCCGATGGCCCCGATCAGCGCCGCCAGCACGGCGTAGGCTGCCTTCGCCCGCGGCCGGGTGGCAGGCGAGATGATGCGTTGCATAGAATTCTCCACGAAGAATGTTTGGCGATACGAGTTGTTTTTCGAGTTTTGCGATACGCGCCGCGACGTCCAGACGGCCTTCAGTCGCGAAGACTCGCAGGACCGGGCCGATGGGGCAGGCAGCGCTTGCCTGGATTTACGAGTACCATGACGGGATCGGGCGAGTAAAAACTCATTTTTCGTATTATACTTCGATATACGAATAATCACTCACGTTGCGAATTCGCGTCGGGGGCGGGCGAATTCCTCACCAAAGCTGCCAATGAAACTGCAACCCAGAAAAGAACCACGCCAGGCACGTTCCCGGGCGATGGTCGATACCATCCTTGATGCCATGTCGCGCGTGCTCGTCGAGCGTGGCTATGCCAAGACCAATACCAATCTCGTGGCCGAATCGGCCGGCATCAGCGTCGGTTCGCTGTACCAGTATTTCCCCAACAAGGATGCGCTGATCTTCGCGCTGCGCGAGCGGCACAGCACGCGCATGCTCGCGCTGTTCGAAGACGTGGTGGCGCACATCGATGCCTCCGGGACGCTCTCGGGCGATTTCGAGAAATTGATCAACGCACTGGTGGCGGCACACCTGCTGGAGCCGGAACTCAATCGCATTCTCGAAGAGGAATTTCCGGCCTTCAACCTGCCGGTCTCGCAGGAAATCCGCCAGGGCTTCTTCGATTCCATCCGCCGGGTGCTGGAAAAGCACCGCGCCACCATCACGCCCCCCGATCTGGATGTGGCGACCTTCGTGGTCCAGCGCATGCTGAAGGCGCTCATCAAGGCGGTGGTGCTGACCGGTTATGGCGGTGTCTCGCCGGCCAGTGTGCGTACCGAGATCCTGCCTGCCGTGATCGGCTATCTGACCGCTCCGCGCAGTCAGTAGAGCGACATCAAATGATCTGGTTGCTGAGGGGCATCCAGTATTGAAATTCACGGGCATAATTGTCAGAGTGAAGATTAAAACGGCGAATCGAGGCGGCCACCGAGGGAGGGAAGGCCGCTGATCCTGAAATATTGCACGGCAGCAAGTCAGAAACTCCCCGATATCCATCTCTCAGGGTTTCCGTATAGTGCGGGGATGGATGGCAGGATGCGCTGTTGCCACGGTCGCCGCCGGTCATCTTCATTGCCCTTATTTTTCAATGACAGCGATATGCAGAAAAAGAACATGCGCCGCGCCCCCCTCCTGGCTCTCTTCCTGTTGTGGGCAGGAACGTGGGCCCTGAGCGCTCAGGCCGCCGTCTCTGTGCAGGTGCTCGACAGCGCCGGCCAGCCCGTGCCCAATGCCGTGGTCTATGCCGAACCGGCGGGTGGCGGAGGAGCCATCAAGGCGGCGCGCCAGGTCGAGATCGAGCAGAAGAACAAGACCTTCATTCCTTTGGTGACGGTGGTGCAGACCGGGACAGCGATCCTGTTCCCCAACCATGACAACGTCCGGCACCATGTCTATTCGTTTTCCCCGGCCAAGACCTTCGAACTGAAGCTGTATTCGGGCGTGCCGGGCAGTCCGGTAGTGTTCGACAAGGCCGGTACCGTGGTATTGGGTTGCAACATCCACGATGAAATGGTGGCCTACGTGCAGGTGGTCAACACTCCGCATTTCGGCGTGAGCGAACGTAACGGCGTGGTGAAGCTGGAGGGCATCGCCAATGGCCGCTACACGCTCAAGGCCTGGTATTTCACCATGGGACCGAACCAGGCCGCCGTAGAGCAGCCACTGGAAGTACAGGGAGACGGCCGGGCCGTCATCAAACTCAACGTCAAGGCGGTGCCGCTCTGAAGCGGCGGCATCATGCCAATCTGAACAACAGGAATCGGGGCCGGGGTGCGTCTTTACCGTCTGGAAAGCAAGATCGTCGCGCTGTTCATCATCCTCATCGTGGTGGTGCAACTGGCCGGCTTCGTGGCGATCCGAACCGCCATTGATCGCAATGCGCGCAGCGCCATCAGCGAGGAGCTGATCATTGGCGAGCGCGTCTTCACGCGCCTGCTGGACCAGAATGCCCAGAAGCTGACCCAGGGCGCACGTCTGCTGGCCTCCGATTTCGGCTTCCGGCAGGCCATCGGCACCGATGACCGCGACACCATCGCCTCGGTACTGGCCAACCACGGGGCGCGCATCGGTGCCACCATGGGCATGCTGGTCGGCACCGATGGCCTCATCCACGCGTCCACCCTCGAATATCCCGATACCGACCTGCAGCGCAGCAGCCTGGAACTGGTCCGCAAGGCCGGCAACGGCAATGGTGCGGCCGAGAGTGCCGTGGTCGGCGACAACCTGTTCCAGATCGTGGCGGTGCCGATCAAGGCTCCGGTCACCATCGCGTGGGTGGTGATGGGCTTCCCCGTGGACCGCGACCTGGTCAACGACATGCGTGCGCTGTCGCAACTGCAGGTCTCCGTTCTGGTGCGACAGCGTGGCAGCGCGGGCTGGACGGCCGATGTATCGACCCTGCCCAAGGCAGAAGCGCAAATGATGGCCAAGGAGGCCAGCAGCCCGCAGATGGGCCAGGCGGGGGCCACTGACCTGCAGATCGATGGCAACCAGTATCGTGCCCGCGTGCTGCCGCTGGCGCGCGCCAGCAATGGCCAGGAAGCGGTGGCCGTATTGCAGCGCTCGGTAAGCGAGGCGGTGGCCCCATACCAGCGCCTGCAACTGATCTTGCTCAGCATCACCGTGCTGGGCGTGCTCGGTGCGGCGGTCGCCAGCGCCGTGATGGCGCGCCGCATCACCAGTCCCCT
Source organism: Herbaspirillum huttiense (assembly GCF_004367745.1). GTDB lineage: Bacteria > Pseudomonadota > Gammaproteobacteria > Burkholderiales > Burkholderiaceae_D > Herbaspirillum > Herbaspirillum huttiense. The sequence goes on along the minus strand of NZ_CP037993.1, from coordinate 3,181,258 downwards.
GCGTGACCTGGCCACCGTGGCCAAGCGGCTGGGGGAGGGCGATTACAGCGAAGGGCTCTACATTCGCCGGCAGGATGAAATCGGCCGTCTGGGTGCGGCCTTCGAAACCATGCGCTCGGAAATCGCCAGCCGTGAGCTCAAGATCAGCCGGCTGGCGTATCAGGACCAATTGACCGGCCTGCCCAACCGGGTGCAATTCGGCGACCTGCTGCGCGAAGCGATCGGCCAGGCACAAACGCTGCCGGGAGGCAGTTGCCACATCCTCATGATGGACCTGGACCGCTTCCAGCAGGTCAACGATGTGCTCGGCCACAGCTTCGGGGACGACCTGCTGCGCCAGGTAGCGGCACGCCTGGCCGCGCAGCTGCTGTATCCGGGGGCCAAGGTGGCGCGCCTGGGCGGAGATGAATTTGCCATCCTGCTGCCGGGCGTCGATCTCGATGGCGCACTGGATCAGGCGGCACACATTCTGCGTGCGCTGGAACAGCCCTTGTCCCTGCAGGAACAGACCGTGGACCTGGGGGCCGGCATCGGCGTGGCCGGCTATCCGGCCCACGGTGACAGCAGCGAAGTGCTGCTCAGCCGGGCCGAGGTCGCGATGTATACCGCCAAGCGCAAGGGCAATGGCGTGACGATCTACGATCCGGCCATCGACCAGAGCAGCCAGGAAAGCCTGTCGCTGCTGTCCGAACTGCGCCGTGCGCTGGAACGCGACGAATTCATGCTCTATCTCCAACCCAAGCTGGACCTGGCCACGGGTGCCGTGGTCGGCGGCGAAGCGCTGGTGCGCTGGGTGCATCCGGAGAAGGGCTTCATCGGTCCGGATAACTTCATTCCGTTTGCCGAGACCACCGGTTTCATCCGCATGCTGACCATCTGGATGATGGAAAAGGTGGCGGAGCTGTCGGCCCGGTTGCAGGCGCAGGGGCTGCGCCTGAAGTTCTCGGTCAACCTCTCCACGCGCGATCTGCTGGATCAGGAATTGCCGACCGCCGTCGGGGCCATCCTCGAACGCCATCGCCTCACGCCCGCCGCGCTCTGCCTGGAAATCACCGAGAGCGCCATCATGGATGATCCGGCGCGCGCCCAGAGCACGCTGGACCGGCTGGCCGCCATGGGCTTTGCCCTGAGCATCGATGACTTCGGTACCGGCTATTCCTCGCTGGCCTACCTCAAGCGCTTGCCGGTGGATGAACTGAAGATCGACAAATCCTTCGTCATGAAGATGGCGCAGGATCAGGATGACGCCAAGATCGTGCGCTCCACCGTGGACCTGGGCCACAACCTGGGCTTGCGGGTGGTGGCCGAAGGGGTGGAAAGCGAAGAGGTCTGGTTCCTGCTGCGACAGATGGGCTGCGACCAGGGACAAGGGTATTTCATGGGCAAGCCGATGCCGGTGGAGCGCTTCCTGGAGTGGCTGCAGCAATGGCGGGCGCCGGAGATGCTGGATCAGTCGGAAAACGTCGCAATATGAAGGATGGCGCGAGGGGTCGCGCCAGCAAAGAATCACCAAGAGGGGGCAGGGGACAGCATGAAGAAAATCACCAAAAGTGGCGCGTTCGCGCTGCTGGCGACACTGTCTGCGCCGGCGTTGGCGCAGCTCAGCGATGCTGACCGCGAGGCCTGGATGCAGGCCCAGCAGCGCAAAGCCGCTCAGGCCATGCGCGCCGCGCCTGGCCCCGTCAGTTCCGGCGCGCCAGCCACTGCCCCCGAACCCGCTGCCGATCAGGACAAGACACGCTGGATGCCCGATCTCGGCAAGCTCACCGCCACCGGCGGCGTGATCCAGGTCGAGGGGGCCGGCGGCGGTGGTCTGACGCCCTGGGCGCTCATCACCGGCTATGGCACGCGCGACAGCTATGGTGCCAACGCCCATTACACCTATCTGTCGACCCAGGACTACACGCTCAAATCCTACGGCGTGGCCGTGGGGATACTGGACCGGTTGGAACTGTCGCTGGCCAAGCAGGAGTTCTACGGCAGCCTGGCCCCGTTGGCCGATCTCAAGATCACGCAGGATATCGTCGGCATCAAGCTCAAGCTGGCCGGTGACGCCGTCTATGATCAGGACCGCTGGCTGCCGCAGATCGCCGTCGGTGCCATGTTCAAGCACAACAACGGCATCGGCGGACTGGGCACGGTCACCAGCGTCAAGCAGCTTGGCGCGGCCAGTGATGCCGGCATCGACTATTACCTCTCGGCCACCAAGCTGCTGCTGGAGCAGAGCCTGCTGCTCAACGGTACGCTGCGGCTGACCAAGGCCAACCAGATGGGACTGCTCGGTTTCGGCGGCGACCTCAACGACCGCTACCAGGCCATGGGCGAGTTCTCGGCGGCCTACATGATCAACCGCAAGCTGGCGCTGGGTGTGGAATACCGCATGAAGCCGCGCAACCTGGCGGCCGACCATGAGAAGGATTATTACGATGCCTTCCTGGCCTGGTTCCCCAGCAAGAACCTGTCGATGACCCTGGCCTACGTGGCGCTGGGCGACATCACCGTCTACAACCCCAAGCGGCAACGCGGCGTCTATCTGTCGCTGCAGGCCGGTTTCTGAGCGCACTGGAGCCGCGATGAACAAGTTCAGAATGCAGCAAGCCGCGCTCGGACTGACCCTGGCCTGTGCCCTCGGCCTGGCGCAGGCCCAGACTCCGGCCACGCCTGATGACAGCCTGTTTCGCGCACTGGGCGGCTTGCCCGTGATCGAGCGGGTGGTGCAGGATTTCATGGACAACATGCTGGCGGATGCCCGCATCCGCCATACCTTCGACAATTCCAACGTCAAGCGCGTCAGGGAAAAGCTGGTGGAGCAGTTCTGCCAGCTCAGCGGCGGTGGTTGCATCTACACCGGGGATCCCATGCGCGAAGTGCACCAGGGTCTCAAACTGAGCAATGCCGACTTCAATGCCCTGGTGGAAGATCTGCAATTGGCCATGGACAAGAATGGCATCCCCTCCCGCTCCCAGAACCGCCTGCTGGCGCTGCTGGCACCCATGCAGCGCGAGACGGTCAGCCGATAGCAAAAAATATTTTGTGGCGGCGGGAATAAAGCAGGGCCGCCTTCCGTATACGTCGGCATGGGTATGGCACATCGCGCAACCCGACCACGAAAAGGAAACATCATGAGACTGCTCGCAACCTCCCTGCTGGCGCTGGCCTGCGCCTCGGTTTCTTTCACCGCCTCGGCCCAGAGCGCCGGTGTCAAGACCATGGACGGCATCCTGGTCGACGCCAGCGGCATGACCGTCTACACCTTCGACAAGGACACCGCCAACAGCGGCAAGAGCGTCTGCAACGGCCCCTGTGCCAAGCTGTGGCCGCCGGTCGCCCCGATGGGCATGCCGGCCGCGCCGTATTCCACGGTGACGCGCGACGATGGCAGCGCCCAACTGGCCTACCAGGGCAAGCCGCTGTACCTGTACGAGCCCGACAAGAAGCCGGGTGACCGTACCGGCGACAACTTCAAGGACGTCTGGCACGTCGTCAAGCCCTGATCGTCCTTCAGACCCTTCGGCCCGCCATGTTCGGACGCACCGCCAGGCTGCAGCGCCAGCAACGGGAACGTCAGGCCGACGAGCAAGCCATGCTCGCCTGCCTGCCGCGCCTGCGGCGGTACGCCCGCGCGCTGACGGGCGGGCGCGACAGTGCCGACGACCTGGTGCAGGACACCCTGGAGCGCGCCTGGCAGAAGCTCGACAGCTGGCAACGCGGCAGCGACATGCGGCCCTGGCTGTTTGCCATCATGCACAACCTGCACGCCGACCAGCGCCGCCAGCCGACGCTGGTCACGGTGGACCTGGAGCAGGCGGCAGACGCTGCGGCCCCGGCGTCGCTGGCCGAACACGGCCTGGCCCTGGATCTGGAAGCGGCCCTGCAGCTGCTGCCGGCCGAGCAGCGGGAAGTCCTGCTGCTGGTGGTGCTGGAAGAGATGCGTTATGAAGAAGTCGCGGCCACGCTGGGCATTCCGACCGGGACCGTGATGTCCCGCCTGTCGCGCGCCCGCGAGCGTCTGCGGCAATGGATGGAGGGACCCGGCGGGCAGGGTGAAGCCGGTGCGACCCTGAAGGTGGTGAAATGAAGACCCCGGCATTCCCCGAAGAAGATTTGCACGCTTACACCGACGGCCAGCTGCCGGCGGCGCGTGCCAGCGAGATGGCCGCCTGGCTGGAGCAAGACCCGGCACACGCCGGGGATCTGCACCGCGTGCGCGCCTGGCGCGCCCAGAACCGCGCCTTGCATGCCCATTACGACCCGGTCCTCGAAGAGCCCCTGCCGCCGCGTCTGGCTGCAGCGGTGCTGGCCGGGGCGGGCGAACCGCACCGCCGCCGCGATGAGGCTGGCGAGGGGGCGGCCAATGGACCGTTCTGGTGGCGTTATGCGGCCATGCTGTTGCTCACGCTGGCGGGGGCTGCGGGCGGCTGGCTGGCGCATGACCTGACCGGCGGCGGCCGCGCCCGCACGCTGGCATCCGCGCCCGTGATGCTGGCACGTCAGGCCGCGGTGGCCCATACCGTCTTCAGTGCCGACTTGCGGCGGCCGGTGGAAGTCGGAGCCGATCAGGAACAGGCCCTGGTGACCTGGCTGTCGCGCCGGCTGGGCGTGAACGTGCGCGCCCCCAAGCTGGCACCGCTGGGGTACGACCTGATCGGTGGCCGGTTGCTGCCGGGGCAGAGCGGTCCGGTGGCGCAGTTCATGTATCAGGATGCGGCCGGACAGCGGCTGACCCTGTATGTCTCGCACGACCAGGTGCAGAACAGCGAGACCGGCTTCCGCTTCGCTCAGGAAGGCAAGGTCAACGTCTTCTACTGGATCGATGGCCAGTTCGGTTATGCGCTGTCGGGCGGCGTTGCACGCGCTGAACTGTCGCGCATTGCCAGTTCGGTCTACGAGCAACTGGTGCCATTGCCGCCCGCGCCGTCACGCTGAGCACCTTACGGCGGACCTTGTTCCGACTTGAGGTTTACACATGCAAAAGCGGGTAAGGACGGGGCAACTCCCGTCAAGACTATCTGCTTGCCTGCCGCTAACACATTTACCCATGTCGTAAAGCCTGATCAACCATGGTGGGGGGATGTGGAAACATGTGAGATCAGGCTGACGCCATGGTCCGGTTGCACTTCAGACAAGGAGTTTCATATGGAGCTAGCAACTATCGCCAGCGGTGCAGCAACGGCCTGGCTGGTCGACAAGGCGGCGCAGTCCGTCGGCATCGATCTGGGCAAGGTCGCCAAGGCGGCGGTGGATGATGTGGTAGGTGTCGCGACGACCGTGGCGCGCCTGCCGGCCAATGTCAACATTGGACGCATCATCAATACCATCGTCTAGGTGGCCAGGGCTTGCTGCCTTGGCGTTCGCTTGATCGCACCCTTCGGGGTGCGATTTTTTTTGTGCGGGCTTTGGGGGCTTTTCAGGCTACGGTCAAGGTCAGGCATCCGAGGGAGGCGGCGGCAGGCCGCACCTGGATCTCGATGTCGTAGCCCAGCCGTGTCAGACAGTCCATCAGCTTGCGCTCGGACAGGTTGCTGAAGTCGCCGCGCATCATGCCCGACACTTTTGGTTGTGGAATCCCCATGCGTTGCGCCGCCGCCTGTTGACTCAGTCCCAGTGCACGCATCGCCTTGCGGATTTCGATGACCAGACCAGTCTTGATGCGCAGCTTGTCGGCATCCGGCAGACCAAGATCGGCGAAGACATTGCCGCTGCTGCGGAGGATGTCGGTTCCCTCAACGATTGTTTTTTGCATGATGACGTAGCTCCTCGGCTCTGGCAGTAGCGATCTTGAGTCTGGTTCGGATGATTTCCATGTCCGGCTGGGGTGTGGCTATTCCGCTTTTGCTTTTCTTCTGAAAGCAGTGCAGTACGAACACGGCTTCTTCGAACTTCACGGTGTAGACAGCCCGGAAGGTGTCGCCAATATGGTCTTCCAGAATCTCCAGCACGCCAGCACCGCTGAAACCCTTCAATATCTTGGTTTTTTCATAGCGCTCGCCCATTTGCGCCAGCGACAATGCGAAGCCGAAACGCTGGCGGACTTCCGCTGGCAATGCCAGCAGATCCTTGTAGCTGCTTGCGATCCATTCGAGTGGTTTCTCATTGATAAACATCGTAGCAGGCTATACCTGTTCAGGTAAATAGCTGGCTGGCTGCGATTTTTAATGGGAAGTTCTCGAACAACCTTGATACGAGTCGACGTTCGCGTGTGAGTATCTCGAAATTTTTCTTGATTGATGTAAAGAAACAGCGTCCAATGCCGTAATCAAGGCACCGGGCGACGCATCCTGTTTCCCGGTATCCCCCAAAAGGAGAGCACCATGGATGTCAATCAAATCGCATCACTGGCCACCAGCATGGCTGCGGCGAAGACTTCGGATTCGGTCAACGTACTGATGCTGAAGAAAGCGCTCGACAGCCAGGCTTCTGCCGCCGTGGGCCTGTTGCAGGCATTGCCGCCGTTGCCGGCCAACCCGAACATCGGGCGCAACGTCAATACCACTGCCTGAACACTGTCCTCTTGAAATCGCAGTCCTCCCCGGACTGCGATTTTTTTTTGTGCGCATCGTCGGATCGCCGCCTCTGCCAATTCTTCAAAAGAACAATAGATTGTGCGTTTAATTAAATGCACAATCTATTGTTCTTGATTTCGTGCGGATGACCAATATAATGGTTATATGTAAAAAGAACCATTTAATTGGATCTTCTGATGACCAATCTGCAAGACATCGGCCGCCGCATCCGCACCGCGCGTAAAGCACGGGGGATGACGGCTGTCGCGCTGGCCGCGTTGGCCGGAATGCACCGCAACACCTTGCTGGCGCTGGAAACCGGGCGCGGCAACATCGAACTGGTCAAGCTGCTGGCCCTGTGCGAGGAGCTGGAGCTGGACCTGCTGCTGTTGCCGCGCCAAGCAGCGCCGCTGCGCGCCGCCGAGGCGCAAGGCGCTGGCAGCCAGACCGAACTGGGGGCGCGGCTGCAAGCGCTCATGGGCGAAGGAGGCGGGGCATGAGCATGCTGCGTTCCCTGCGCATCCGCCTCGGGCAGACCGAGGTCGGTTCCTTGTTCTCCCTGGATGACGGGCGCTGCTATTTCCGTTTCGATGACGCCTATGCCTTGCAGGGGGACGATCGTCCCGTCCTCTCGCAGCTTTATCTGGCCTCCACCGAAGAGCGTACCCGCGCCCAGTTGCTCGATCCCACGCTGGCGGCCAACCGGGGGGATGGCCGTGGCGGATTGCCTCCCTTCTTCCAGAATCTCCTGCCCGAAGGGCAGTTGCGCAAACACCTGATCCAGCGTGCCGGTCTCGCTCCGGACGATGAATTTGGCCTCTTGGCCTACTGCGGACGCGATCTGCCCGGCGATGTCTCGGCGCTGGCCGAAGAACTGGATGAACGCGGTCTCGGCCGCCTGCTGGGGCAGGGTCATGACAGCTACGAGATGAGTTCCGGCCAGTTGCCGGTACCCGGCGGGGAATCGCTCTCCGGCGTGCAGCCCAAGCTGGCGTTGGTGCGGGAGAGCGGGGGACGCTACGTCATGCGTTCCAAGGATAGCCAGGGCAGCCATTTCATCGCCAAGCTGCCGGCTACCGACTATCCCAACATGCCGCAGGTGGAGTTTGCCTCGCTCACCCTGGCCGCTGCCGCTGGCGTGCAGACTTGCCGGTTCAGCCTGGAGCCGCTGTCAGCCATCGGCGATCACCTGCCGTTCGGCCTGCGCAACGACGCCAGCCGTTTCCTGCTGGTGCAGCGCTTCGATCGCGATGCACCCACGCCGACCGGACGCTTGCACATGGAAGATTTCGCCCAGGTCACCGGTACCGCACCGGCGGCCAAGTATGTCGGTACCTATGCGGCCATCGGCGTGGTGCTGCTGGAGCGCAGTACGCGCCGTGCCGAGGATGTCTACGAATTGCTGCGGCGGATCAAGGTCAACGAGCTGATCGGCAATTTCGATGCGCACCTGAAGAATTTCAGCCTGCTGTACCACACGCCCCAGCAGGCCGCGCTGTCGCCGGCCTATGACATCGTTGCCTACGCCGCTTACGTGGGTGGCGATGGCCATGCGCTGGCCTTCGTACCAGGACAGAAGGGCAAGCAATTGCTCACGCCCGCCATCCTGCGCCAGCTCGCCAACCTGTGGCGGCTACCGGAGCCACGCTTGCAGGCGGTGCTGGTGGACACGGTGGAACGCGCCATGACGCAATGGCCGGCCCTGATTGAGAGCCTGCCCTTCACCGACGCACAGCGCGGCAAGCTGCTGGCGCATCTGGAGGCCAATGCCAGCGTGGCCGCCTGGCGCCGCCGCGCCGCGCGCAGGAAGCCTGCCGACGGGGAGGGCGCATGAGGCCCACGCCCACCCTGCCCATGCGCGAAGGCCTGTCGCCCAGCTACCTGTGGCTGCAACCGGGGCCCTGGCGCGACATGCTGTCCTTCCTGGCCGAGCGCTTTACGGCGGTACCCGAATCGATCTGGCGCGAGCGCCTGCTGCGGGGAGAGGTGCGCAACCAGCAGGGTGAGGCATTGCGCCCGGACTCGCCCTATCGCAGCGGCGATTGCATTTTCTACTACCGCGAATTACCCGAGGGTGAAGCGCGCATTCCGGTGGAAGAGAAGATTCTGCATCTGGACGACCATTTGTTGGTAGCCGACAAACCGCATTTCCTGCCGGTGATCCCGACCGGCCGCTTCGTGCAGGAGACCCTGCTGGTGCGGCTCAAGAAAACCACAGGCCTGCAGGACCTGGTCCCCATCCACCGGCTGGACCGGGAGACGGCCGGGGTGATCGTGTTTTCGCATCAACCGGCCAGCCGGGGCAAGTATCAGTCCATGTTCCAGCAACGGTCCATGTTCAAGGTATATGAAGCGATTGCCCCGCTGCGGCCGGATCTGGCGTTGCCACGGGTACACCGCAGCCGGGTGGAAGAGATCCCTGAACAGTTCTTCAAAATGCATGAGGCCGAAGGTACGCCCAATTCGGAAACCCACATTTCCCTGCTGGAGCAGCGGGGAGAACTGGGCCTCTACCAGCTGGAACCGGTCACCGGACGGCGTCACCAGTTGCGGGTGCACATGGCCTCACTGGGCATTCCCATCCTCAACGATCTGTTCTATCCGCACGCCGTGCCTGTGGGCGTGGCCGATGATCTGGACAAGCCCCTCAAACTGCTGGCCCGTTCGCTCTTCTTCATCGATCCGCTCGATGGCAGCGAGCGGCATTTCGTCAGCCAGCGCAGCCTGTAGCCGGGACGGTAACGCGGGTCAGGCAGCCGATTTGAGCTGGTGCAGAGATGCCACCAAGTCAGCAAACCGCTGCCCCTGGATCATGATGTGCTGGCGCAGCACCTCGACGGTGCGTTCCGGGTCGCCGGCGATGATGGCATCGACCACGGCCTGGTGTTCGTCATAGGACATCTTGAGGCGGTCCCGCACCCGCAACTGCAGGCGGCGATACGGCCGCAGGCGGCGGTGCAGGGCGCGCGCCTGCTCGGCCAGGAAGCCATTGTGGCTGCCGGCATAGATGTGGTCGTGGAAGGCCTCGTTCAGGTAGAAATAGGCATCCGGATCGCTGGCATCGCGCGCCGCCTGGCAGGCCTGGTGCGCCGCCAGCAGCTCGGCATGCTCGGCCGGCGTCATGCGGCGCGCCGCCAGGCGCCCGCACATGGCTTCGAATTCGGCCATCACTTCAAACATCTCGATCAATTGCTGCGGGCCGATCTCGGCCACGATGGCCCCCCGGCGCGGTCGCATCTCGACGATGCCCATCGAGGCCAGCTGGATCAGCGCTTCACGGATGGGCGTGCGCGAGACACCGAATTCTTCGGCCAGCGAGGTTTCATCCAGATGCTGGCCCGGTGCCAGCTTGCCGACGGCGATCAGCTCTTCAATCGATTCGCGCAGGGTTTCAGAACGGGTCTTTGGCGTGTCCATGGTGTGTTGCCTCTAAAACAAGCATTGTAAAGGGAAGGGCTTCCACGGGATTAATGCTTGACAATGTATGCTTTTCGCCTGAAATTGTATACACGATGAGAGCATAAAAACACAGTAGTTCCATCAATTCCTGGAGGAGATACCAGCATGACCACATTTACCCGTCGCCATTTCCTTGGCACCCTAGCCGCTGCACCGCTTGCCGCCGCCATGCCCGCTGCCTGGGCGCAAACAGGTAGCCTGAAGATTTCTCACCAGTTTCCCGGCGGAACGCTGACAGAAGGCGACTTCCGAGACCGCCTGGTGCGCATGTTCGCCCAGCAGGTGAACGAAAAGACCAAAGGCGCCTTGAAGTTCGAGATCTATCCCGGCTCGTCCCTGATGAAGACCAACGCCCAGTTCTCCGCCCTGCGCAAGGGCGCGCTGGACATGTCGCTGGTGCCGCTGAACTATGCCGGCGGCGAAGTCCCGGAAACCAACATCGGCCTCATGCCCGGCCTGGTGACCTCCTACCAGCAGGGCGCCGCCTGGAAGAATGCCGAAGTGGGCAAGGAACTGGCCCGCATCCTGGGCGAGAAGGGCGTGGTCATCGTCAGCTGGATCTGGCAGGCCGGCGGTGTGGCCTCGCGCGGCAAGCCCATCGTCGATCCGGCCGATGCCAAGGGCATGAAGGTGCGCGGCGGTTCACGCGAGATGGACCTGATCCTGAAGGAAGCGGGCGCCGCCGTGGTGACCTTGCCGTCCAATGAAATCTACGCCGCCATGCAGACCGGCGCGATGGATGCGGCGATGACTTCGTCGACTTCCTTCATGTCCTTCCGCCTGGAGGAGGTGGCCAAGTCCCTCACGACCGGGCGCGACAAGGCTTACTGGTACATGTTCGAGCCGCTGATGATGTCCAAGGCCGTCTTCGAACGCCTGCCCAAGGACCAGCAGGCCGTCATCATGGCCGTCGGTGCAGACATGGAACAGTTCGCCACCAAGGCTGCCCAGGCCGACGACATCGCCGTGGCCCAGGTCTACCAGAAGGCCGGTGCCAAGGTGGTTGACCTCAACGCCGAGGTCGTCAAAAAGTGGCAGGACATCGCCCGCAATACCGCCTGGAGGGACTTCGCGGCCCGCAACGCCAACTGCGCCAAGCTGCTGGCCCTGGCGGAGAAGACCGTATGAGCCACGGCTTCGAGATGCCCGGCGCGGCGGCCACGCGCCCGGCCGTGCCGGCCAGCGCCCCGGTGGCCTGGCTGGCGGCCTTCCTGCAGGGCTACCACCGGGTGGCCGTATTCCTGGGGATGATTGCGCTGCTGGTGACCTCCTGCATCCTCACCTATTCGGTGGTGGTGCGTTACTTCTTCCATCAGCCGACCGACTGGCAGGATGAAGCCTCGGTCTTCATGCTGGTTGGCGTGATCTTCCTGTGCTCGGCTTATGTGCAGTCGCTGCGCGGGCACATCGGCATCGAGGCGCTGGCGGGCTTGCTCTCGCCGCTGGCCAACAAGGTGCGCATGTTCATCGTGGATGTGGTGTCCTTCCTGTTCTGCGCCTTCTTCACCTGGAAGTCGTGGACGCTGTTCCATGAAGCCTGGGTGGAGGGGCAGACCACGTCGTCCACGTTTGCGCCGCCGCTGTGGATTCCGTATTCCCTGATGGCGCTGGGCATGAGCATGCTGACGCTGCAATTGCTGGTGCAGGTGCTCACGCGCATCACCGGCACCGTGCCTGCTGCAACGTCCGGAGGTGCGCAATGAGTCCGCTGACCCTGGGTGTGCTCTATGGCGTGGTCACCATCCTGGTGATGTGCTCGGGCATGCCGATTGCCTTTGCGCTGGGCGTGGTGGCGACCGGTTTCATGTATTTCTTCATGCCGGAATCGTCGCTGGATACCATCACGCAAAACGTTTATGAAGAAATCGCTTCCATCACGCTGCTGTCGATTCCGCTCTTCATCCTGAAGGGGGCGGCCATCGGCAAATCTCCTGCCGGCAAGGACTTGTATTCGGCCATCCACGCCTGGCTGAACAAGGTGCCGGGCGGGTTGGGCATCGCCAACGTGTTTGCCTGCGCGCTGTTTGCCGCCATGGCCGGTTCGTCGCCGGCGACCTGTTCGGCCATTGGTTCGGCGGGCATTCCCGAGATGCGCCGTCGCGGCTATTCACCGGGGTTTGCCGCGGGCATCATCGCCGCCGGTGGCACGCTGGGCATCCTGCTGCCGCCGTCCATCACCATGATCCTGTATGCCGTGGCCGCCGAGCAGTCGCTGGGACGCCTGTTCCTGGCCGGTATCGGGCCGGGCGTGCTGCTGGTGATCCTGTTTGCGGGTTATGCGGTCTTCCGGGCGCGCAAGGAATACAAGCTGGCGCATGCCGTCTACACCGCCGGTGGGGCCAAGTCGGCCTATCTGGATGACGAGCATTTCACGCTGGCCCAGAAAGTGGAAATGCTGCCGCGCGTGCTGCCTTTCCTGATCTTGCTGATCGGCGTGATGGTGGCGCTCTATGGCGGCCTGGCTACGCCCTCCGAAACCGCTGGCCTGGGCGCGCTGCTGGCGCTGGTGCTGATCGCGGTGGTCTATCGCATCTACAAGCCCAAAGAGATCGCGCCCTTCCTCAGTTCCACCATCAAGGAATCGGGGATGCTGCTGCTCATCATCGGCATGTCGCTGCTGTATTCCTACGTGATGAGCTACCTGCACATCAGCCAGTCGGCGGCGCAATGGGTGGTCGACCTGCACTTGTCGAAGTGGCTGCTGCTGGCCGTGATCCTGGGCATGGTGATCGTGCTGGGCTTCTTCCTGCCGCCGGTGTCGATCATCCTCATGACCGCGCCCATCATCCTGCCGCCGCTCAAGGCCGCCGGTTTCGACCTGATCTGGTTCGGCATCGTCATGACGGTGGTGATGGAGATGGGCCTGATTCACCCGCCGGTGGGGCTGAATCTGTTCGTGATCAAGAACATCGCACCCGATATCGCGCTAGGCGATGTCATCAAGGGTACGATTCCTTTCCTGGCGCTGATGTTTCTCGCGGTCCTGCTCTTGTGCATGTTCCCGGGCATCGCGACCGTATTGCCTGATCTGTTGATGGGAGCCAAGTAAATGAGTAGTAGCGAACGCGTGTGGAATGCGCGCCAGAAGAACCGTGAACAGCGGCTGGCGCGCGCCACCGCCGCATTGGGTAGCCAGTTGCAGGGCAAGATCGCGCCTGCGGACAAGCTGGCAGAGCTGCTCTATGCGGTGCTGGAAAACGGCGACCGGGTCTGTGTCGAGGGCAACAACCAGAAGCAGGCCGATTTCCTGGCCAAGGGCCTGGCGGCACTCGATCCGGCGCGGGTCAACGGCTTGCACATGCTGTTCTCGGTGCTGGCCTTGCCGGAACATCTGGACGTGTTCGAGAAGGGCATTGCCGACCGGCTCGATTTTTCCTTCTCCGGTCCGCAGGCCGGCCGCCTGGCCAAACTGGCCTCGGCCGGCAAGCTCAACATCGGTGCCATCCATACTTACCTGGAGCTGTTTGGTCGCTACTTCGTCGACCTGACGCCGCGCGTGGCGCTGGTGGCGGCGCAGGCGGCCGACCGCCACGGCAATCTCTATACCGGGCCCAATACGGAAGATACGCCCGCCATTGCCGAAGCGACGGCCTTCTCCAGCGGCATCGTCATTGCGCAGGTGAACGAAATCGTCGATGAGCTGCCGCGCGTGGACATCCCGGCCGACTGGGTCAGCTTCGCCATCAAGGCCCCCACGCCGCATTACATCGAACCGCTCTTCACGCGCGACCCGGCGCAGATTTCCGAGATCCAGGTGCTCATGGCGATGATGGCCATCAAGGGCATCTATGCCGAATACGGTGTGCAGCGACTGAATCACGGCATCGGTTTCGATACTGCGGCCATCGAGCTGATCCTGCCCACCTATGCCGAATCGCTGGGCCTGCGCGGCAAGATCTGCAAGCACTGGGCGCTCAATCCGCACCCGGCACTCATTCCCGCCATCGAGGCCGGGTTTGTGGAATCCGTGCACTCCTTCGGCTCCGAGCTGGGCATGGAAGATTACATCCGCGCACGGCCCGATGTCTTCTTCGTCGGACCCGATGGCTCCATGCGCAGCAACCGCGCCTTCTCGCAGACGGCCGGCCACTATGGCTGTGACATGTTCATCGGATCGACCTTGCAGATCGACTTGCAGGGCAATTCCTCCACGGCCACGCTGGGCCGCATCGCCGGGTTTGGCGGTGCCCCCAACATGGGCGCGGATGCGCGCGGACGCCGCCATGCCAGCGAAGCCTGGCTCAAGGCCGGCCAGCAGGCGCGCGCCGGACGCAATACCATTCCGCGCGGGCAGAAGCTGGTGGTGCAGACGGTGGAGACCTTCCGCGAGCACATGCAGCCGGCCTTCGTCGAGAAGCTGGACGCATGGCAGCTGGGCGAGCAGGCCAAGATGCCGATTCCTCCCGTGATGATCTATGGCGACGATGTCACCCACATCCTCACCGAAGAGGGCATCGCCAACCTGCTGCTGTGCCGTACAGAAGAAGAGCGCGAGCAGGCCATCCGCGGCGTGGCCGGTTATACGGCCGTCGGCATGGGCCGCGACAAGCGCATGGTGGAAAACCTGCGCGACCGTGGCATCATCCGCCGCGCCGAAGACCTGGGCATCGACAAGCGCATGGCCACCCGCGACCTGCTGGCGGCCAAGAACATGAAGGACCTGGTGCGGGCCTCCGGCGGGTTGTACAACCCGCCCAAGCGCTTCCGCAACTGGTGATTTTCCCGCAATGAAAGCGACACTATGGAAACTTTGACTTTTCGCTTCGAGCACGGCCAGCGTCGCCTCAAGGCCACGCCTGAACTGGTCGGCGTGGTCAGCTCGGGCAATCTGGAAGTACTGATCGAGAATGCGGCGCTCAACGGTGCCTGCGCCATCGAGGTCAAGACCGCCGCGCGCGGCTTCGGCACCATCTGGGAAGCGGTGATGACCGACTTCCAGCAACGCTGGCAACTGGCCGATACCCGCATCTCCATCAACGACATGGGGGCCACGCCGGCCGTGGTCAGCCTGCGCCTGGACCAGGCCGTGGAAGCCATGGTGGAGGAGGGCGCATGAGTGCGAGCTATCTGGAAGCCACGGCGCGCGAGCGCATCCTGGCGGTGCTCGACGCCGGCAGCTTCAAGGAACTGCTGCCGCCCGCGCAGCGCGTAGTCAGCCCCCATTTGGGTCAGCTCGATGCGCCGGTCTCCTTCGATGATGGCGTCATCATCGGCGAAGGCCTGCTGGGTGGACTCGCCGTGATGGCCGCCGCGCAGGAAGGCGGATTCATGGGCGGGGCCGTGGGCGAGGTGCATGGTGCCAAGCTGGTGGGCCTGCTCAAGCGCGCCATGGCCAGGCAGGCCGCTGGCGTGATCCTGCTGCTGGAAACCGGCGGCGTGCGCCTGCATGAAGCCAATGCGGGGCTCATCGCCGTTTCCGAAGTGATGCGTGCGGTGCTGGAGGCGCGTGCCGCCGGCATCCCGGTGATCGTGCTGGTTGGCGGCGCCAATGGCTGCTTCGGCGGCATGGGCATCGTGGCGCGCTGTGCCAATACCGTCATCATGTCCGAGGAAGGGCGGCTGGCCATGTCCGGTCCCGAAGTGATCGAAACCGCCAATGGCGTCGAGGAATTCGATTCGCGCGACCGCGCCCTGGTCTGGCGAACGACCGGCGGCAAGCATCGCTACCTGATCGGCGATTGCCAGCAACTGGTGAGCGATGACATTGACGCCTTCCGCACGGCAGCCATCGCCGCGTTGTCCGCCGTCAGCGATGCGAAGCTCACGCTGGCCGGGCTGGAAGCCGAGCAGGAGATGCTGCGCCGTCGCATCGCCACTTTCGGCCATGCCGAGGACCCGATGGACATCTGGGCCGAGCTGGGCGTGGCCCGACCGGAAACGGTACCGATGCTGGAAGCCGCTGCCTTCACCGCCATGGCCGAGCGCCTGCGCATCGTCTCCAAGGCCTGAGAGGAATTCATGAACCAGACTGTTACTCCCCCCCAGGTCGACTGGCGCGCACTGGCGCAGGACCTGTTCCCGCAAGGCCGCGCGATCACCGAGCAGGATCGCTTCCTCTCCGGCACGGCGCAGGTGGATGGCCGTACCGTCACCGTGGTCGGTACCACCGGGCATACGCCCATCGGCATCGAAATTGCGCTGGCCCAGGCCAGTGCGATCCTGCAGACGGTGCGTGAACATCCCGGCCGGCCCATCGTGATCCTGGTCGATACCCAGGGCCAGCGCCTGCGTCACCGCGATGAAATGCTGGGCATCAACAGCTACATGGCGCATCTTGGCAAATGCGTGGAACTGGCGCGACGCCAGGGGCATCGCGTGGTCGGGCTGGTGTATGACCAGGCGCTGTCGGGCGGCTTCATCACCAGCGGCCTGATCGCCGATGCCTGCTATGCCTTGCCGGAGGCGACCATTCGCGTGATGGGCCTGCCCGCGATGGCCCGCATTACCAAGGTGCCGGAAGAACGGCTGACCGAGCTGGCCAAGAGCAATCCGGTGTTTGCGCCCGGTCCTGAAAATTATTTGCGCATGGGCGGCGTTGCCGAGATATGGAATGGCGATCTGGCCAAGGCGCTGGCCAATGCGCTGGCCCAGGATCGCAGTGCCGACACGCGTGCGGCCACGGGTCTCGAACGGGGCGGGCGCAAGTGGGCGCAACGCGTCATCGATGCGGTCGCCAACGATACGCCCTTGAACTGATGAACATGTCGTCCACACTCGCGCTTGCTGAGTCGCGTCATCACCTGCTCTGGCTGAGCGAGGCGGGTTGGTCGCGCCTGCTGGCCGGTGGCAGTGATGCACGCCAGCAGGCCACGCTGCAGCACTGGCAGCGCATGCGCTGGCCGCTGATCGTGCGTCGCCGCGACGTGGAGGCCAAGGACGAAGAGATCTGTGTCGGCATCGCCTTGCCGCCCGATGCGCAGGGCAACAAGCCGCGCATCGCGCTGCGGGTGAGGGCCGATGAAGTGGCATCAAGCCGCGCGCCTTTCCTGCTGCGCGACATCGTCGCTGCGCGTCTGGCCGGTCTGCCGGCCGCGTGGCAGGCTGGGCTGGCGGAGTTGCAGGAGCACATGGAGCGCGCGGGTATTGCTCTCTCTGTATTCGGTTCTCTGGCCTGGCAGGCGGTGACGGCGCAAGTTTATCTGCGCAGCAGTTCCGACATTGACCTGCTGTTCCAGCCGCGCAGCCAGGCCCAGCTGGAAGCAGGCGTGAGGCTGCTGGCCTGGCAGGCGATGTTCCTGCCGCTGGATGGAGAAATCGTGTTTCCTGACGGGGCCGCCGTGTCGTGGAAGGAATGGCGACAGGTCGCGGTGCTGGGCAGCCATCCCGAAGGCCAGGTGCTGGTCAAGCGGCCAGCCAGCGTAGCGCTCGAACGCGTGGGCGCACTGCGCGCCAGCCTGCCGCAGGAGCAGACATGCGCCGCCTGATGCAGCATCCCGATACGCTGACCCCGCCGCTGCACCATACGCAGAAGCGCCGCGCCGCCCGCGAGAACCTGGCGTTCTGCCGCCAGCTCGCGCGCCTGGCGGTGCGCAGCCTGTACCAGGAACTGGTGCTCTATCCCAAGCCCGGCCTGGTCTCGCGCGTGGACAATGGCAGCCACACCGACATGACGGCCGAGACTTTCCTGCGCAGTCTGTTTGCGCTGCGCCATTACTTTTTCCAGATCGCCGCTGCAGGCCTCGACGGCGCGTCTTTCCGCACCCTGCAGACGCTGGCGATTCGCGCCGAAGAGCGCATGTTGCGCGCCACCGGCGGCATCAACACGCATCGCGGCGCGATCTTTGCGCTGGGGATGCTGTGCGCGGCCACGGGATATGCGCGGGGCCGTCACATGCCCCTGCAACCCGCCACTATCCGCGCCACCTTGCTGATCCAGTGGGGCGATGCACTGGCCCGCCATAGCGCGGTAGCGATGCCGTGCGGCCAGCACAGCCATGGCCAGCGCGTGGCCGCCGAGCATGCCGTGGGCGGGGCGCGAGAGGAGGGCGCGCTGGGCTTCCCGGCGGTGTTCGAGGTGGCCTTGCCGCAATTGCAGGCCACGCTGGCGGCTGGGCGCGATCTGCATCACGCTCGTATCGATGCGCTCTTTGCGCTGATGGCGCATCTCAGCGATACCAATGTCTACCATCGCGGCGGGGCCGAGGGCGCTGCCCTGGTTCGCAGTCGCAGTGCGGCCTTCCTGGCGGCGGGCGGTACTGCGCTTGCCGATTGGGAAGGGCGGGCGCAGGACTGCCATCGCGAGTTCGTCACCCGCCGCCTGTCGCCGGGGGGCGCGGCCGATCTGCTGGCGGCGGCTTGCCTGGTCCACGAGGTTCGCAACTTATGAGCCTGCGCCTGGCCATCCTGTGTCCGGGGCAGGGCGCGCAGCATGCGGGCATGTTCGATCTGCTGCGCGATGATCCCGTGGCCACCGCCTTCCTGAGGCAAAGCGATCTGTCGTCTCACCTGCAGGCAGCGGTAGAAACGGTACTCAACGATCCTGCCCAGCTTTATGCCAACCGCAATGCTCAACCCCTGATTGTTGCGGCGCAACTCGCCGCGTGGCAGGCGTTGCGGGAGCCGTTGGCTGCCCTCGCGGGTGCGCCTTTGGTGGTGGCGGGTTACAGCGTGGGAGAACTGGCCGCCTATGCGGTGGCCGGGGTCCTCGATCCCGCGCAATCCGTCGCACTGGCCGCACGGCGCGCTGCAGCGATGACCGAGGCCGCCAGCGTGCAACCGGAACAAGGCTTGATGGCCATTGGTGGACTGCCGCTTGCCGTGGCGCAGGAATGCCTGGCGCGGCATGGTGGTTACGTGGCTATCGTCACCGGTGAAGACACGCTCATCGGCGGTGGTAGCGGGAAAGCCCTGCAAGCCGCCGCGGATGAGCTTGCAACCGCCGGTGCGCGGACTTCGACGTTGCCCGTCGGGCTGGCCTCGCACACCCCGTTGATGCAGGCGGCCACGGACTCGTTTGCGGCAGAGCTTGCCGCACTCCAGCTGCGCTCGCCCGGTCCGGCCTTGCTGGCGGGTGTCACCGGGCAGGCGATTGCCGATGCAGCGCAGGCGCGAACACTGCTGGTGCGACAGCTGGTCGAGCCCATCCAGTGGGCCGGCTGCATGGATGCCATGGCTGAGCGTGGCGTGACGGTCGCGTTGGAACTGGGGCCTGGCGCGGCACTATCGCGCATGCTGCGCGAGCGCCATCCGCAGATGGCCTGCCGTTCGCTGGCGGACTTCCGCAGCCTCACGGGCGCGCTGGCATGGCTGCGTCGGCAAGCTGACTGAATCGGCGTGCGGTCCGCCCTCGGCTGGCTTCTGCGCCATGCTGGTGCTATCGTGAAATGAAGAATTCTTCCATTGTCCATGCTCCTGTCGGATCCGGCTGACAGCGCAACCCGCTTTGTGCAGTTCAGTCCATCGCGGCGGCGAACCAATGCCCGAACCCTCAGTCGCATCTTGAAGCAGTGCCCATGTTCAACCCGACCAGGAGGCCCCAAGATGAAAGTCGATGTGTACAAGCGCCCGGACGGCGACGGTTTGTTTTCCTACCTCGTCCTGCCCCACGAAAAGCCGATGCCGGAAGAGGTGACCAATACCGACTGGCAGCTCCACGAGCAAAACGTGGACTTTGAGCGCGACGGCAAGCGGCATTTCACGCTGGAGCCGGAAGATGCCTTCATGCAGATCGGCGAGAAAGGCTACGCCATCACCCATCTGGACCAACGCAGCGGCGACGGCGCGGCCTGAGACCCCAGGCTATCGGCCCATCCGCAGAGGAGACCATCATGCCCACTGAACAAGTAGGCGATTACGAAGTGGAATACGCTGGCGTGCGCCTCATCGGCGGCGACGAATGGGTGGCCCAGGTGGCCATCTTCGGCCATTCCACCAATCCCATGCATCGCAACCCGGTGTTCCCGGTGCAGCGCGTGCTGCCCGACCAGACTTTCGCCGATGAAAAGGCGGCCGAGGAGGGCGCGCGTCAGGCTGCGCATGACCTTCTGGAGAAGCAGACAGCGCGGCATTGACCGCCGTTTCCCACTAGGGCCTGTTCACATTTAATCTGCGAGATGCGTTGCCCCCAGAAGGCGGGCTGGCAAGGCGCGCGTCAGGGCTGGTGGTGGTGCCACCAGCCCTGACGTGCAACGCGGCCAGCGCGCCTTCTGGGGGCAACCCTCCGGGAGAGGCCGCCAAGCGTCGCCTGCCGTTGTTGCAGCTCCTTGCCGTGGCACCACCACGGCGCGTCGCCGCGCCTAGGCAGACAACGCTTGGCGACCTCTCGCACTCGCAGATTAAATGTGAACAGGCCCTAAAGAAGCCCGATCCGCCTGTCGGCGCATCGGGCTTCTTCGTATTGATTGGACGCTGATGGCATGGAATTCGCATGCTGACGGCAGCGGCTGATGAGTGGCAGGCTGCTCACTCTGCTGTTTCGCAATAAAATGGCGTTGATTGCATTTTCCTTCACGTCTTCCTTTTCCTCGTCCGGCCAGGTCCCCCTCATGAAACCGCCTCTGCTCGTCCTGATTCACCTTTCCGAAGAAAGCACTGCCACCATCGCCGCCCACTACGACATCCTTTACGCGCCGGATCGCCAGCGCCGTGACGCGATGATCGCCGGCCCGGCCAAAAAGGTGGCGGTGGTGCTGACCAACGGCTCCACCGGCCTGACTGCCGACGAAATGCGCGCCTTGCCGCATCTGCAGCTGGTGTGTGCCCTGGGCGCCGGCTTTGAAAACATCGATGCCGCCCACGCCAAGGCGCATGGCATCGAGATCGCCACCGGTGCCGGTACCAACGAGGACTGCGTGGCCGACCATACGCTGGGCCTGCTGCTGGCCATCCTGCGCAACATCCCGGTGCTGGACCGCTACACCCGCGACGGCGGCTGGCGCGAGACCCTCCCCCTGCAACCGCAGCTGGCAGGCAAGCGGGTAGGCATCGTCGGCATGGGCAATATCGGCAAGAAGATCGCCCGCCGCGCCGCTGCCTTCGATGCCGAGATCGCCTACTGCAACCGCAAGAAGCGTGATGACGTCGATTTCCACTACTTCCCGGACGTGGCCCAACTGGCCGGCTGGGCCGACTGCCTGATCGTGGCAGCGCCCGGCGGCGCCCAGACCCATCACCTCATCAATGCACGCGTGCTGGAAGAACTCGGTCCCAAGGGCTACCTGGTCAACATCGGCCGTGGCAGCATCGTCGATACCGAGGCCCTGGCCGCGGCCCTGTCGGCCGGCCGCCTGGCCGGCGCCGGGCTGGATGTCTACGAAGGCGAGCCCAAGCCGCCTGCGGCCCTGATCGGCCTGCCCAATGTGGTCCTGACCCCGCACATCGCCGGCTGGTCGCCGGAAGCCATCAGTGCTTCCGTGCGCCAGTTCCTGCGCAATTGCGAGGAGCATTTCGCGGCAGCCGAGCCGGTGGTGCGAGCCTGAGCGGGCGGCTGCGCGACAGCTGACGCGAGTTTTTTTGCCATAGCCGGGCTGGCTGGCCGATAATGTCGGCCGCGGCCGGGGTGCTTTCCTCCACGAGAGCGTCCCGGCCGGTCGCCTGCGCGCGCTCGGGGGAGCGTGCCGGCGCACGGCACCCCGGTGTCATTTCATTCCAAGATCAACCCATCGCCATCACACTACAGAGAGAGCCACGCACCATGGATCTGCCATCTCACCAACTCACCATGACGGTCCTGATGACCCCGGACATGGCCAACTTCGCCGGCAATGTGCACGGGGGCACCATCCTCAAGCTGCTTGACCAGGTGGCCTATGCCTGCGGCAGCCGCTACGCCGGCCAGTACGTGGTGACCCTGTCGGTGGACCAGGTGATGTTCCGCCAGCCCATCCACGTGGGCGAGCTGGTGACCTTCCTGGCCAGCGTCAACCACACCGGCAAGTCGTCCATGGAAATCGGCATCAAGGTGGTGGCCGAGAACATCCGCACCCAGGAAACGCGCCACGTCAACAGCTGCTTCTTCACCATGGTGGCCGTGGACGACCAGCGCAAGCCGATTCCGGTGCCGCCGCTGCGACCCTTCTCGCAGGAAGAAAAGCGCCGCTTTGACGCCGCCGTGATCCGCAAGTCGCTGCGCCAGGAACTGGCGCGCCGCTACGAGGAAGTCAAGCCCGGCACGGACAAGTCCAACTGAGCCTTTCGGATCGCGCAATGAAAAAGGGGATGAGCCTGTGCTCATCCCCTTTTCTGATTCCGGCCGGACTGGCGCTCAGTCCAGATGCACCACCACCGAGCCAAGCACGCCCAGCTCGGCCAGCACAGTCTGTCCTGCCCGCACCGGCATGGGCACGATGGTGGAGCCGGTGGCAACCAGCTGTCCGGCCGCCAGCGTCAGGCCGTACTCGCGCAATTCATTGGCCAGCCAGGTCAGCGCCACGCGCGGATCGCCCAGCACCTGGGCACCACTGCCGGTGCGCCTTTCACCGCCTTCGATGGTGGCCGAGGTCGCCAGCGTGGCCAGGTCCAGGCTGCGCCAGTCGATGCTGGCCGGTGCGCCCAGCACGAACTGGTCGGCACAGCTGTTGTCGGCGATCAGCTGCGCTGCGCCCACTTCGCGGAACAAGTCATACCGGGTATCGGGGATCTCGATGGCCGGATGCACGGTGGCCACCGCCGCCATCACTTCTTCCTGCGTGTAAGGCGTACTGCGTGGCGCGAGCGTGCTGCCCATGCGGAAGGCCACTTCCACCTCGGCCACGCGCATCAGGTTGTCGCCCAGCGTGATGCGGGCACCGCTGCGGTGAATGCGCTCGGCCAGCAGGCGGCCAGCCAGTGGCGCATCGACCTTGAGCAATTGCTGTCCGCCGGGACCGGTGGCGGCGTTCTTCCAGCCGGCCAGCGGCGCGAAGCTGCGCGCTTCCAGGCGGCGCTGGATGTCATAGGCCTGACGCCGGTCCCCCGGCTGCAGATGCGCCGGCAATTGCGGGATGCGGCGGTTGTGCGCCCAGCAGTCCCACAGCAGGTCGGCGGCTTCCTGGCATTGTGAATCGGTCAGCACGGCGGTCTCCCCAAAATGAAGGCTTGTGTTCAGACGCTCAAGGGGCCGAGTGCGCCGATGGCGATGGTCAGCAGGCCCAGGCACAGGTTGATGCCTACCAGCATGCGCACCTGGCGCAGGGCGCGCGAGGCGCGGTCCCAGTCTTGCTGGGCGGCCGCCAGCTTGAGTCGGCGGAAGGGGGCGAAGAAGATGTGGGCGAAGATCAGCATCATCACGATGCCGATGCCGGTCATGGCGTGGACATAGGGCGGCAACTTGGCAGCGCCAGCGCCCATCATGGCCATCATGTGCAGGCCGCTGCCCAGCACCAGTGCGATGGCGACCCAGACCCAGATGAAGAAATTGGCCAGCACGGCCGCCATCAGGCTCAGCCGCTGCTCCGGATGCAGCACGCCCAGCGCGGGGCGCAGGGCCATGTGGGCGAAGAACATGCCGCCGACCCAGATCGTCAGGCCCAGCAGATGGAAGAATTTGGCAAACAGCATGGCGCTCCCGTCAGAAAAGTTCATATGCGTCCGTGGCGCATTGTCGCATGAGTGGGAACACGGCGTATCGTCAGACGGGCGAAACCGCCAGCTTGTGGTAATGTCTTGCAGAAACTTCATCACTAATACTACTCATCGGGCGCTTCTTTGCGCCGCCATCCGGGGGGGACGGTCACACCATGTCGAACACGAGCTTCAGCGGCACCACGCTCAGTGCCATCTTCTTCTATCCGATCAAATCCTGCGGCGCGCTCTCCCTGAGCCGCGCCGAGATCAGTCCGCTGGGCCTGGCGCTGGACCGCCACTGGATGCTGGTGGACCGCCAGGGCCAGTTCCTGACCCAGCGCACGCATCCGGCGATGGCCTGCATCACGCCCGCTTTCGAGGGCGATGCCCTGGTGCTGCGTGCGCCCGGCATGCCCGCGCTGCAGCTGGCCGCCGCCGGCCAGGATGGTGCCACGCTCGCCGTCAAGGTCTGGGACAGCCGGGTCGAAGCGCTCGACCAGGGTGAGCAGGCGCGCGAGTGGTTCTCCGCCTACCTGCAGGATGACGCCCGCCTGGTGCGTTTCAATCCGGCCGTCAAGCGCGCCTGCAGTACCCGCTGGACCGGCGAGCATCGTGCCACCACGCAGTTTTCGGATGGCTATCCGCTGCTGGTGATCGGCCAGGCTTCGCTGGATGACCTCAACGCCCGGCTCGCCGCCAAGGGCGCACCGGCCTTGCCCATGGATCGCTTCCGTCCTAATTTGGTGATCGCCGGTTGGGAGGCCTATGAAGAAGACTTCATCGATACCGTGCGCCTGGGCAGTGAAGACCGTCCGGTACAACTGAAGCTGGTGAAGCCTTGTGCTAGATGTCCCATCCCCGGCATCGACCAGCACAGCGGCCAGCGCGATCCGCAGTGGCCCAATGAACCCATGGACACGCTGGCCACCTATCGTGCCAATGCCAGGGTGAATGGCGGTCTCACCTTCGGCCAGAATGCCATCGTGATCGGCGGGGAGGGCGGCGTGATCGAGGTCGGCCAGGCCTGCGAGTGGGAACTGAATTTCTGAGCGTCCCGGCGGGTAGCCCCGTCAATCTCAATCCAAACTCAAGCCATCTCGGCAGTACCGCAGCAAGGAACAAGATGATCAATGCATTGCGACAATCCCTCCTGCTCGCCCTGGCTCTGGCGGGCGCGGGGTGCTTTTTTGCCAGCGGCAGCGCTGCGGCCCAGGCACGTACCGTGCTGATCGGCCTGGCCGCGCCCATGAGCGGCCCGTCCGGCAGCACGGGCGTGAGCCTGGAACGCGCAGCCCGACTGGCGGTGGACGACATCAACAACAGCAAGCCCGTCATCGCCGGCGAGCCGGTACTGTTCAAGCTGCTGCCGCAGGATGACCGGGCCGATCCGCGTACGGGTGAGCTGATCGCCGATTACTTCGTCAAAAGCAAGGTGGCCGCCGTAGTTGGTCACTGGAACAGTGGCGTGGGCATCCCCGCCGCACGCATCTATGCCGCTGCCGGCATTCCGCACGTGGCCCCCGCCGTAACGGCCCCGGCTTACACGCAGCAGGGCGACGCCAGCGCCTTTCGCATCGTGCCGCACGATGGCGAGGGCGCGCGCCTGACTGCGGACTATGTGGTGCGCGAACTGAAAGGCGTCAACGTCGCCGTGATCGATGACAGCACGGTGTTTGGCTCCAATTACGCCGATGAATTCGTCAAGTCGCTGACGGCCTTGCAGAGCAGGGTCACGGGACGCTATGCGGTGAGCAGCAAGACCTCCGACTTCAACAGCATCCTGCGCAGCATCCGCGACAGCCATCCCGACGTGGTCTTCTTCGCCGGACTCGATGCCCAGGCCGCGCAACTGGTACAGGACCTGCGGCGTCTGCAGATCCGCGCCCCGCTGGTGGGGATCGGTGGACTGGTTGGGCCGACCTTCCTCAAGCTGGCCGGTGCCGCCGGGGAGGGGGTGAGCGTGGTGGAACCGGGACTGCCTTCCTACAAGGGCCCGCAGTGGAGCCATTTCGAACAAGCCTGGAAGGCGCGTTATCAGGACGAGATCTATCTCTATGCGCCCTTTGCCTATGATGCCGTGCGCGTGATCGCGGCCGCCATGCGCGAGGCCGATTCGGTGGAGCCGGCCAAGGTCACGGCCAGTCTGCACCGGATTCGATACAAGGGGATTTCCGGCACGATCGCCTTCGATGCGCAAGGCAACTTGCGCGATCCCGTATTTACCTTGTATCGCGTCAGTGGCGGACGGTGGCGCGTCGTGCGCAGCATCGGCAGTCCGGACAGGAGTTGAGGGCGATCGAAGAATTCGAAGGAAATTCTCGCTGCCAAAAACAATGCCGCCCGGATGAACCGGGCGGCATTGCTGTTTGTGAAGAGCAGGGGGGGGCGGCTTACTTCTTGGGACGTCCCACCTTCAGCGGGGTCAGGCTGCCGAGGATGTCCTTCAATTCGTTGATCTTGAGGTTCTTGATCAGCGACACGCCGATACGCAGCAGGTCGCTCTTCTTGATCTCGACACCGGACTTCAGGCAGGTCTTCTTGACCTGGGCCAGCACGGCGTATTCATTCTCCGGCATGGTGAAGCTGTCGCGCACTTGCTTGACCTTCTTGGCCTTGGGGGCTTTCTCGACTTTTTCTACCTTCTCTACCTTCTCGGCCTTGACCGGCTTGTCGGCCTTTTCAGGCTTGGCGACTTTCTCGACCTTCTTGTCGGCCTTGGGGGCTGCCGGTGCAGCTGCTGCAGCGGCCGGCTTGGCGGCTGCGCGGGTGGCGGGCTTGACGGCTGGTTTCTTCACCGCGGCGGGCTTGGGGGCTGCCGGCTTGGCGACAGGTTTCTTGGTTTCGGTTGCTGCTGCTGCGGCTTGAACTCTGGTGGCCATGAACGCTCCTCTGAAAATTGATATAAACAATATATATTTTTTGCGCCTTTGCCGCAACATTCCTGCCGCCTGGCAACGATTTCATCGTCGTATTTCGATGTTGCAAACGTTTTCAGGGTGCGGTGACCACAGCATACGCGCCTGGCCGTATTGCGGCGAATTACTTGTCCCGGGCGAAATGAACTTCTCCAGATTCATGGCCGCGATGCTAGCAAGTCCAGGTTAAAACTCTGTGACAAAGGTCAAAACAATTTATACGAAGCGCAAAGCCACAAAAAAAAGCAGCCCGGCCTTGCGGACGGACTGCAATCAACAACGCTCTCTACCGGGGACTTACATGATGCTGTTGGCGACGGCTGGCAATTTATCGCTGGAGACCGGTGTGCTGCCAGGCTGGTTGCCGGCAGCAGTCTTCAGTGGGGTCACGGTGGCCGGGCCCTTGGGCTGGGCGGCCTGCGCCAGATCGTTCTGGCTGGTGAATTCCTGCAGGAACTGGGCGAAGCCGGAGCCGACTTCCTTGTGCTTGAAGCCCATGGCGACGGCTGCCTTCAGGTAGCCCAGCTTGGAGCCGCAGTCGAAACGCTGGCCTTCGTAGCGATAGGCCAGGATCTGTTCCTGTTCCAGCAGGGCAGAGATGGCATCGGTCAGCTGGATTTCGCCACCGGCACCGGTGCCGATGTTTTCCAGGCGCTCGAAGATGGCCGGGGTCAGCACATAGCGGCCCACGACGGCGAGGGTCGACGGTGCGTCTTCCGGCGACGGCTTTTCGACGATGCCGCTCAGCAGCTCGGTACGCTCGCCGTGTGCAGTGCCGCTGACGATGCCGTATTGGCGGGTTTCCGGACGCGGTACGTCCTGCACGGCCAGCAGGCTCTTGCCTTCGCGCTCGTACAGTTCGGTCATTTGCGCCATCACGTTTTTCTGGCCGGGAGCGGCATCCATGAAATCGTCAGCCAGCAGCACGGCGAAGGGCTCGTCACCCACCAGCGGCTTGGCCAGCAGCACGGCGTGGCCCAGGCCCAGCGGCTCGGCCTGGCGCACGTAGACGCAGTTGATGTGCTTGGGAATGACGTTGCGGATGGTTTCCAGCAGCTTCACCTTGCCGGCGGCTTCCAGTTCGGATTCCAGCTCATAGGCCTTGTCGAAGTGGTCTTCGATGGCGCGCTTGTTGCGGCCGGTGATGAAGATCATTTCGGTAATGCCCGCTTCCACCGCTTCTTCAACGGCGTACTGGATCAGCGGCTTGTCGACGATGGGCAGCATTTCCTTGGGCTGTGCCTTGGTGGCGGGAAGGAAGCGGCTGCCGAGGCCAGCGACGGGGAAAACGGCTTTGGTGATTTTTTTCATGGTAAGTCCAGTTTTGGTTGAGTGAAGGGCGTGACACCCAAAGGCACACAATGCAGGCTTGCTAGCGACTCGCGCCTCCTCACGCCTGTCTGTTGTTCTTGATCATCTTCATTTGCAAAAACGCGCGGCATCCCTGAAACAGGGGCGCGACGGCGGGGAAGGCGTGGCTCAATGCATGCGCCGCAGTCTCCAGAAGGGAAGCGCGCGGCTGACGGCGCGTTGCCGGTACAGCGGCAGCTGCCTGCTCATCGACCAGCGCGATGCGCTGCGGCAGGCTGCCTTCGTTGAGTTGGTCCAGCACCGAAGCCAGCTGTGGGGCCTTCATCGAAATCTGATGCAGCATCTCGGCCGATTCGCGGGCGTAGCGGGCATAGTGTTCGACGAAATCAGCGCCCTCGGCGGCCTGCGGTGCAGTGCCGAAGGTGTTCAGCGCGAAGGCATTGGCAAAGACGGGGGACGGACGGGCACTGGTTTCGGTGGCGGACATGATGGCGGCTCTCTTGGAAATCGGGCTGGCGAATGCGGTATTGGTCAGGCGCGGCGGCAAGCCATGGAGGCTGTGTTCGATGCTGCACTGCGCTTATGTGCAGCAAGAGTAAAAAAACTCGCGCTTCCTCTCTATAGGAATGCCGCCTTTTGCGATGTAGGAAAAGAGGAAGGCGCGGCCATGACCGCTTTGCGCGCCGCAAACCAGCGCGGCTTGGTACTGATCGGCTCAACAGCGCCACATGCCGGGCTTGTCCTACAAGGAAATGGGCCGCTGTCCGATACCTTGGCGACGCGCGCTTTTCTATCATCACCTCATCTGTTGCGCAGAGCGCTTGCAGAGAAGTGGAAGCAAGAGGAAGCCCCTGCATTGCACGGTTTCCGACATCAACCCAAGAACGACAGAACGATTGAAAGGGAACATCATGGAACACGGACTCATCGCATGGCTGATCATTGGTGCCGTTGCCGGCTGGCTGGCCGGTGTGCTGGTCAAGGGTGGCGGCTTCGGTCTGCTGGCTGACATCCTCATCGGTATCGTCGGTGCCGTCATCGGTGGCTGGCTGGCCGGGCTGCTGGGCATCGCCGTGGGTGGCGGCATCCTGGCCTCCATCGTCACCGCTACGCTGGGTGCGATCGTGCTGCTGGTGATCGTGCGCGCCTTCCGGCGAGCCTGACCAGGCCTGCACGCGGCCACGCCTGAAGGGGCGCGGCCGGTGTTTCTGCCCTGACCGAATGCGTCCGTGCCTTGGCCCGGACGCGTTTTGCTTTTCGGCAAGAAGCTTCATGCGTCAGCGGCCCCCGCGCATCGCCGTGGCCCGCAAAGCCCCGTGAACAGTGCCTCGTGGCAAGCTTTCTGCAAGAATCTTCATATCGATGCTGCAGCGCGCCATCCTGGCGTTACAATGTCCGGGACGTTGAAAAAAGATCAAGTAGCGAAGTGGCCGTGCCACCTCGTTTCCTCAGATATCCATTCATCCAGAACAAACCTATGAGTAGCGTCAATCCCCTCGCCGGCAAGCGTGCCGCACCCTCAGCCCTGGTGAACCTGCCGGTGCTGCTGTCGAACTACTACAGCCTGCGTCCTGATGTGGCCGAAGCCAGCCACCGTGTGGCTTTCGGTACCTCCGGCCATCGCGGCAATGCCAATCTGCACAGCTTCAATGAATGGCATGTGCTGGCCATCACCCAGGCCATCTGCGACTACCGTAAGGAGCAGGGTTTCAAGGGACCGCTGTTCCTGGGCATCGATACCCACGCCCTGTCGGAACCGGCCTGGCACAGCGCGCTGGAAGTGCTGGCCGCCAACGAAGTGGTGACCATGCTGGCCGAGGGCAGCCCCTATGCGCCCACGCCAGCCGTCTCGCACGCGATCCTCACGCACAACCGCGTGCACCGTGACAAGCTGGCCGATGGCATCGTGGTCACGCCCTCGCACAACCCGCCGGACAATGGCGGTTTCAAGTACAACATGCCCAATGGCGGTCCCTCGGATTCCAACGTCACCAGCTGGATCGAGAAGCGCGCCAATGCTTATCTGGAGCAGAAGCTGGAAGGCGTGCGCCGCATCAGCTTCGAGAAGGCCCTGAAGGCCGAGACCACGCGCCGCTACGACTATCTCGACAACTACGTGGGCGACCTGCCCAACATCATCGACCTGGGTGCCATCTCGGCGGCCAACGTCAAGATCGGGGTGGATCCGCTGGGCGGTGCCGGCCTGCATTACTGGTCGGCCATCGCCGATCGCTACAAGCTCAACCTGGAAGTGGTCAACACCGATGTCGATGCCAGCTTCCGCTTCGTGCCGCTGGACTGGGATGCGCAGATCCGCATGGATCCGTCCTCGCCCTATGCCATGAGCGAGCTGATCGCCCTGAAGGACCGTTTTGACGTCGCCATGGCCTGCGATACCGACCATGACCGCCACGGCATCGTCGCCAAAAGCACCGGCCTGCTGCCGGCCAACGACTACCTGTCGGTGGCGGTGTATTACCTGTTCCGCCATCGTCCGGCCTGGCGTGCCGATGCGGCCGTGGGCAAGACCCTGGTGTCGAGCCAGATGATCAATCGCGTGGCCGATCACCTGGGCCGCAAGCTGCTGGAGATGCCGGTCGGTTTCAAGTGGTTCGTCGATGGCCTGTACGACGGCAGCCTGGGCTTCGGTTGCGAGGAAAGCGCCGGTGCCTCCTTCGTACGTTTCGATGGCCAGCCCTGGAGCACCGACAAGGACGGCATCACCGCCGCCTTGCTGGCCGCCGAGATGACCGCCCGCACCGGCAATGATCCCGGCCAGATCTACCAGGACCTGACCCGCCAGCTGGGTGCGCCCGTCAATGGCCGCAAGGAAGCCGCCGCCACGCCGGAGCAGAAGGCGCGCCTGTCCAAACTGTCGCCGCAGGATGTGACGTCGACCGAGCTGGCCGGCGAGACCATCCGCGAGGTGATGACGACCGCACCGGCCAACGGCAAGCCCTTCGGCGGCCTGAAGATCGTCACCGACAATGGCTGGTTCGCGGCCCGTCCTTCCGGCACCGAGAGCATCTACAAGATCTATGGCGAGAGCTTCCGCGACCAGGCGCATCTGGACCGCATCTTCGCCGAAGCGCAAGAAATCGTGACGCGCGCGCTCAAGGCCAGCTGAATGCGCTGACGTCCTGCATTGCGCACGCCGATAACGCCGCTAGCCCTTTGGGGTTGGCGGCGTTTTCTTTTCCGGCCTTCCTACAGGCGAATGGGCCGATGTCTGGCTGAGGGCAGGGCAGGGGCTTCGTAAGATGAAGTATTGTTTGTCACCTTGTCAGGAGGACCGCCATGAACCTGCCTCGTCCGGATCTCGCTGCAGAGTCCGCTGCAGCGCAGGGCGCGCGACCACCGGAAACCCCGGCAGCCGCACTGCTGCGTCCACCCGGCACGCCGCCTGCGCCGTCAGGCGCACCCGCGCCGGATCACATCGTGGCCGATCCCGGCCATGTCGTTGAGCCCGACGGCACTGAAGACCCGCTGGCCAATGCCGATGATGGCTTGCTGCCCATGCTGCCGGCACGGCCCGGCGACCACACTACCCCTTTACCCTCAGAGGAGAACACCATGCACAAGCCCCAAGACACCCCGCCAGTCGAGGTTCCGCCGCTGGATCCGACGCCGCCCCAGGACCCGATTCCCCATCAGAACCCGATGGCCGGCCAGCGTTGAGCTCGCTTGCCGGATTCGTCAACAGGATTGCCCTGCCCGAGGAGGTCTGTTTGTACCATTCCCTGCACACCCCGCAAGAAACCCCGCCGGTCAACGAGCCCAACCTGCCGCCGCCGGCACTGCCCGATGATGAGCCGGTGCCGGTGCAAGATCCGCCCGACAATCCCCGGCCTTCCGACAAGCCTTTGCGTATGTAGGTAACTGTTGCAGAGCGGCAGACAGCGCTTGCGAGGCAGGCGCGCCGTTCTCCGGTACGCTTCCTGCCGCCGGTCGCGACCTTGCTTTTTGCTTTTTCGTTCATCTCTTGCCAGCTATTGAGCGTGCAACCTGCCGTTGCGCGGCCATTGCGACTGCGCACTGTCCTTTTCTTTCATATCGCCCCGAAACCGCCGTGATTTCGGCCCTCACCGACACCGCTGCAGTGTTCCATCCCGCCTGCGATTCTTTCGTGTTGATTGAGACTTTTCTCGTTCAAGCCGCTTTGCATTTGTGAAAGCATCTGCTTTTTGCGGAGACCGCAGATGAATTGAGCAGGACTGCCTCCTCCGCCGTCCTTGTCAGGAGTGGCACCTTGTATCCCTATCCTCCGCAATCCATGGGTTTTCCCGCTGGCCGCCGCCACACCGTGCTGGCGGCGCTTCCCCTGCATGTGCTGGTACGCCTGCAGCCAAGCGGCAGCAGCACCGCCCGGGTGCTGTGCGAGCCGGTCAAGGCCGGGACGGCTGCCGGTGCGCAGGCCATGGTGCTCTACCTGTCTCCCTTTGATGCGCATCTCGATGCGCTCTGGCTGGGTCTGGACGTGGAGGATTACCAGGTACTGCCGGTGGCGTCCTTTTCCCCCGATGAACTGGTGGCGCGTCATCAGGGCCACTTGCCGTACTGCCTGCATCTGGCATGGGGCGCGCACGATGGCCGCATCGCCGTGCGCGCGCAGGGCGATCCGGTGCGGCTGTCGTCGGCGCGGGTGGCGCAGGTGTCGGCGAGCATCGACAGCATCCCGCTGGACATCGGGCTGGCCGATCTCGAATGCCACGCCCGGCTATGGGAGTGCGCCGGTCTCTACGCCCATGCGGAGACAGCGGCCCGGCTGGAACAACTGAACCCGCAGCAGCGCCACTGGCATGCCGAACGGGCCATGGAGCGCAT
Source organism: Herbaspirillum huttiense (assembly GCF_004367745.1). GTDB lineage: Bacteria > Pseudomonadota > Gammaproteobacteria > Burkholderiales > Burkholderiaceae_D > Herbaspirillum > Herbaspirillum huttiense. The sequence continues at coordinate 3,148,764 of NZ_CP037993.1, read as the reverse complement.
CCCGGGCCGCACCGAACCGGGCCGGGAAATCAACCAGATCGCGCTGTATGACGCCGAATCGGCGCAATGGCACTTCGTCGCCCTCGATTTTCTTGCCGAGATGGTCGCCGGGCCGCGCTGAGGCCGTCGCGAGGCGACATCGGCGCGCCGGTATCGGCACCGGGCGCACAACAGGGCGCACGCCGTCCATGGCAAGTGACTTGTTCCTGCTCATTGAGAGTTTTCTGATATCCATGGCATTGCCCTTCTGCAACCATGGTGGCCGGTTGTGTTTCTGCTGCAGCCGATCTGATCCGCCGTCTGTTGAAGGAGCTGTCAATGATTTGCTTCCTTGCCCATGCCTCTCCCTGGAAGAAGAGCGCGCTGCGCTGCCTGCCCTTGGTCCTGCTGTTCGTCTGTCTGGCGGCGCTGCCCGGTCCGCCTTCGCCGCCCGAAGAAGTGCTGGCCAGTTGCCTGGCCGTAGACCATTTTCCCCTCAGCCGGGTCAGCATCGATCCGGTCGCAGGGCGGGGCGAGGTGATGGAAAGCGGCCCGGCATCTCCCTACAGCCTGTATCTGCCCGATGGCGACAATCGCCAGTGGCGCATCGGTTATGCCAGCGGCAAGCCCCCCGGACGTGACTATCTGTTCGTCAATTCCCATCGCGGCTACCTTGACCGCGCCATCGGCCTGTCACCGGAGCGCGCGCCCCCGCTGTCCCGCCCGCAAAAGGCCTCGTTTGCCGTGCTGGGCTTCCTGGGGGAACGCTACCTGTGCCTGATGGAAGTGCACGGGCACGGTCCCCGGTCCGGCCAGCGCTCGGTGTACGTGGCGCGCATTCCCACCCGCATGGGGGCGGAAATGAGCCTGTATTACAAGCTGGCGGCTTCGCCTGCCTTGCCGCAACTGCCGGCTGCTTCCTCCAGTGCTTCCCCCTCATCCTCCTTACCGCTCCAACCCGCCTTGCCCCGCTGAAGTTGCCGCCAGCCCCGTACAGGCTGACAATGCAGGTTGCCCAAGCCCGCCCCCGCCTTTATACTTCGCCCCTTAGCATTGCTTCTGGTATTCCTGTGCGCAGCCGCGCCTGGAATTGAAACGGGAAGCCGGTGCGGCCGGTGCCACAGCATCGGGCCAAAGCCGGCGCTGCCCCCGCAACGGTAAGCGAGGAAGGACACGCACTACGCCACTGTGCCCCGCGCATGGGAAGGCGCCTGTCCCGAAGCCCAGGCTTCCCCTCGCCAGCCCGGAGACCGGCCCGAGGCAAGTTCTTGAATGCATCGCGGAGGGCGATCATGCGGAAAGCTTCCATCATTTCCCGCTGGTGTGAACCGGTGCCGTCAGCCGACGGCGGGATTGTGCTTGGGCGCTCGCCGTGTGGCTTCCTTCGTTTCATCCACCTGCCAAGGAAAGCGCATGTCCACTCCCTCCGGTCTCGACGCCCGTCACACCGCTGATTCTTCCTCTTCCAGCCACGCCGGCAGCCAGGTCTGGCGCGACCGCATCGCGCCCTCGCTGCTGGCCTTCGCGCTGGGTGTGGCGCTGATCTACGGCGCCGGCTTCGCCTCCAAGGTCGAGCTGCACAATGCCGCTCACGATGGCCGCCACTCGGCCGGTTTCCCTTGCCACTGAGGAGCGGACGATGAACTGGACCGTATTCCGGCGCATGGCGTCGGCTGTGGTGGTGGCAGGCGCTTTATCAGGCGTGCTGCTGTCGGGCGTGCAGCAATTCCAGGTCGAAAAGATCATCCTCAAGGCCGAGGAATATGAAAAGGCCGGCGAATCGGCAGCCCCCGCGGCCGATGACCACGCCCACGAACCCGCTGCCCAGGCTGCTGCGCACGAGCACTCGCATGCGAACGCACATGAGCACGAACACGCGCATGACGCCAATGCCTGGGAGCCGGCTGACGGCGCCGAGCGCACCGGCTACACCGTGCTGGCCAACGTCAGCATGGCGGTCGGTTTCGCCCTGCTGCTGGTGGCGGCCTTTGCCCTGAGCGGACGCCAGATCAGCTGGCGCAGCGGTCTGCTGTGGGGCCTGGCCGGTTATGGCGTGTTTTTCGTCGCGCCCTCGCTGGGCTTGCCGCCGGAAGTCCCCGGTACCCTGGCCGCACCGCTGCAGGCGCGCCAGCTCTGGTGGGTGATGACCGCCGCCATGACGGCGGCCAGCCTGGGCTTGTTCGTCTTCACCCGTGGCTGGCTGTGGAAGCTGGCTGGCGTCATGCTCCTGGTGGTTCCGCATTTCATCGGCGCACCGCAGCCGGAAGTGCATGGCAGCGTGGCTCCCGAAGAGCTGGCACAAGCCTTCATCCGCGCCACGGCGGCGGCCAATGCCGTGTTCTGGCTGGCGCTGGGCGGGCTGACCGGATTCTTCTATCGCCGCTTCGGTTGATGGGCCGGCCCTGACGGGCCCCTGTCCGGCGTTGCTGCGCCGGGGAAAGTAAAGCATCAAAGCCATGAGAACTCATCATCGTCACGTGCTCATGTGCGTGGGTCCGCGTTGTACCGACAACGGCGTGCTGGCCGAAGCCATGTTCGGCGTGCTGGGCGAACAGATCGACGCTCGCCCCGAGCTGCGCGTCAAGCGTACCCGTACCCACTGCATGGTGGCCTGCAAGGCGCAGGCCCCGGTGGTGGTGGTCTATCCCGAGGGCGTGTGGTATCGCTGCGAGGATGCCGCCGCCATCGAGCGCGTGGTGGTGGAGCATCTGGAAGGCGGACGCGAAGTGAGCGACCTGGTCTTCCATCGCCTGGGCAGCGGCGATGTGTTGCCGGAAGCGGAGGTCTCCGATGCATGATCCCGTGGCCCGCATCGTCCTGCTGACGCACGCCCCGACCGACCTGGCGCTGCTGGCTGCTGCACGCGCGCAGTTGCCGGCGGAATTCCCCGCCGTGGCGGGCTACGACTTGCAAGCCCTGCAATCCGGCACCGATGAGCAGGGTCAGCCGCTGCGCACGCTGGCGACCCTGCTGCGCGCGGAGCTGGCCAGCGCGCAGGTGATCGTGCTGCGCGTACTCGGACGGCTGGGTGCAGTGGCCGGTTTTCCTGAATTGCTGCGGGCCGCGCGCGCCGAAGGGCGGCAGCTGATCGTGTTGTCCGGTACCGGCGAGCCCGATGCCGAACTGGCCGCGGCGTCCACTGCCGCACCGGACGTGCAACAGCAGGCGCTGGCGTATTTCAACGGCGGCGGCAGCGTCAACCTGGCGCAGCTGCTGCGCTGCCTGTCGGATCGCCTGCTGCTGAGCGGCTACGGCTACGAGCCCGCGCAGGCCTTGCCCGAACACGGTCTCTACCATCCCGACCTCGAACAGGATGCCCGCCTCGACGACTGGCTGGCCCTGCGCGCTCAGGCCCCGGCGGGCAAGCCGGCGGTGGGCATCATCTTCTACAGGGCGCACTGGCTTTCGGGCAATACCGCCTTCATCGACGCGCTGCTGGCGGCGCTGGAGGCGCGCGGCATGGATGTGCTGCCGGTGTTTACTTCCTCGCTGCGGGTGTCGGCCGGCAGTGGGGCGGCACTGCCGCCTGCGCTGGCGTATTTCGCCGAGGGCCGGGTCGATCTCATCATCAACACCACCAGCTTCGCCATGGGCGAGATTACGGCAGGCGGCATCACGCCGGCGGGCTGGTCGGTCTCGGTGCTGGAGCAGTTGAACCGCCCGGTGCTGCAGGCCATCACCAGCGGCATGACGCAGGACCAGTGGCAGCATTCCACGCGCGGCATGAATCCGCTGGATGCGGCCATGAACGTGGTCCTGCCCGAATTCGACGGCCGCATCATCGGTGTGCCGCTGTCCTTCAAGCACACCAGTGAAGCGGGCGTGGTGCAGTACCAGGCCCTGCCGGACCGCGTGCGCCGCATCGCCGGGCTGGCGCAGCGGCTGGTGCGCCTGCGCTGCACGCCCAATGCACAAAAGCGCATCGCCTTCATCTTCACCAATTCCAGCAGCAAGGCCGCGCAGATCGGCAATGCCGTGGGGCTGGATGCGCCCGAGTCGCTCATGGCCGTGCTGCGCGCGCTGGCAGCAGATGGCTATGCCATCGGCGATCTGCCCGACACCGGCACGTCCCTGATCCACGAACTGGTGGACCGTTGCTCCTACGACGACATCCTGCTCACCGAAGACCAGCTGCGCCGTGCTGCCGCGCGCATCCCGGCGGCGCGCTATGCGCAATGGTTCGCCGCCTTGCCCGCCGCCTTGCAGGCCAGGATGCAGCGCCAATGGGGCGCCGCGCCCGGCGAGGCTTACGTGCACGACCAGCATCTGGTGATCGCCGGGCTCGACCTCGGCAATGCCTTCGTGGCCCTGCAACCGCCGCGCGGCTACGGCATGGATCCGGACGCCATCTATCACCAGCCCGACCTGCCGCCCACGCATCACTACTACGCCCTGTACCGCTGGCTGGATGAAGAATGGGGCGCGGATGCCATCGTCCACGTCGGCAAGCACGGCACCCTGGAGTGGTTGCCGGGCAAGGGCGTGGGCCTGTCTGAAGAATGCTTCCCGGACGCCTTGCTGGGCGACGTACCGCTGTTCTATCCCTTCATCATCAACGATCCCGGCGAAGGCTCGCAGGCCAAGCGCCGCGCCCATGCCGTGGTGGTGGACCACCTGACGCCGCCCATGACCACCGCCGACAGCTACGGCGCGCTGGCCCAGCTCACGCAGCTGGTGGACGAGTATTACCAGGTCGAGGTGCTCGATCCGGCCAAGCTGCCGCTGCTGCAGCAGCAGATCTGGGAGCTGGTGCGGCAGACCAATCTGGATACGGACCTGCAGTACAAGCTGCTGCATCATGACCACGATCATGACCATGAGCACGGGCACGACCATGGGCATCACCATCATCACGGACATCATCATCACGATGACCATCACCATCATCACGACCATGACCATGCGCACGACGACGGCGCGCTGCCGCACGCGCTGAGCGAACTGGATGGCGCCGGTGTGGCGCACCTGATCGAGGACCTCGACGGCTACCTGTGCGAACTGGGCGCGGCCCAGATCCGCGACGGCCTGCACATCCTCGGCCGCATGCCCGATGCGCAGCAATTGCCGGACATGCTGGTGGCCCTGACGCGCCTGCCCAACCAGGACCTGCCGGGCCTGCAGGAAGAAGTGGCGCGGCTCTTCGGCCTGTCGCTGGACATGCTGCTGGAACACAAGGGCCGCCGCCTCAACATCGACGATACCTTGGCTCGCACGGCCGGGCGCGCCATCGTCACCCGTGCCGACGCGCTCGAAGCCATCGATGCGCTGTGCCTGTCGCTGATGCAGTCCCTGCAGCAGCAAGGCTTTGCAGTGCAGTCCATCGAGGGCGTGATCCAGACCTTGTTCGCGCCGTTGTTCAGCGCCCCGGCCGAAGAAAAACCGCGCCTGCAACCGACCCTGCAAAAAAGTGCGGGCAGCGTGCTCGGCGGCATGCGCGCCATGGCGCGACCGGCCGCGCCGGTCAAGCGCGCAGCACCGGCTGCTGCCATCAAGGCTACCGACACCAGCGCCGTGCGCCGCATCCTCAGCTTCGCCTGCGAGCAGCTGGTGCCGCGCCTGCAGCGTACCGATGAGGAAATCGGCAACCTGCTCAACGGCCTGCGCGGTGGCTACATTCCGGCCGGACCCAGCGGTTCGCCCACGCGCGGCATGGCGCATATTCTCCCGACCGGGCGCAATTTCTATTCCGTGGATCCCCGCAGCGTACCTTCGCAATCAGCCTGGCGGGTTGGCCAGCAACTGGCGCGCGAAGTGCTGGAGCGCCATCACCGCGAGAGCGGCGACTATCCCGAGAGCGTGGCCATCAGCATCTGGGGCACCAGCGCCATGCGGACCCATGGCGACGATGTGGCGCAGATCCTGTCATTGATGGGCGCGCAGCCGGTCTGGCGCGAGGGCAACCGGCAGGTGGCCGGGGTCGAACTGATTCCGCTGGACCAACTGCAGCGTCCCCGCATCGACGTGACCACGCGCATCAGCGGCTTCTTCCGCGATGCCTTCCCGCAGCTGATCGAACTGATCGACGATGCTGTGCAGCTGGCCATCGCCGCCGACGAGCCGGACCACCTGAACTTCGTGCGCAAGCACTACCTGCGCGATCTGCAGCAGGCCATGCAGGGCGGACTGGGCCAGGCCGAGGCGGCGGCGCAGGCCTCCTATCGCGTCTTCGGGGCCAAGCCCGGCAGCTACGGCGCAGGCATCCTGCCCCTGATCCAGGAAAAGAACTGGCAGGACCAGGCCGATTTCGCCGAGGCCTACATCAACTGGGGCGGCTATGCCTACGGCCGCAAGGTGCAGGGCGCGGACCAGCGCGAGGCCTTCCGCCAGCGTCTCTCCGGTGTGCAAGTGGCCTTGCACAACCAGGACAACCGCGAACACGACATCTTCGACAGTGACGACTACCTGCAATATCACGGCGGCATGATCGCCACCATCCGCGCCTTGTCCGGCCAGCAGCCGCGCCACTATTTCGGTGACAGCCACGACCCGCAGCGCGCCGCCGTGCGCGACCTGAAGGAAGAGACCCTGCGCGTCTTCCGGGCGCGCGTGGTCAATCCCAAGTGGCTGGCCAGCATCCGCCGCCATGGCTACAAGGGCGGCCTGGAACTGACGGCCACCGTCGATTACCTGTTCGGCTACGATGCCACCGCGCAAGTGATGGAAGACTGGATGTATCAGCAACTGGCCGAGACCTATGGTTTCGACCCGGCCATGCGCGAGTTCCTGGAGCAGGCCAATCCCTGGGCTCAGAACGCCATCGCCGAGCGTCTGCTGGAAGCCGCCAGCCGTGGCATGTGGCAGACACCTGCAGTACAGACCATCGAACAGTTGCGCTCACTGTACCTGCACAGTGAAGCCCTGCTGGAAGCACGCGGTGAAACCGTGCGCGGCAGCGAACACACCAAGGACATGCAATGACGGCGTTCAATGCCTATCCCTTCGCGGCCATCGTCGGCCAGCCCCTGCTGAAGCAGGCGCTGCTGCTGTGCGCGGTCGATCCCGGCATTGGTGGCGTGCTGGTGCGCGGCGACAAGGGCACGGCCAAGAGTACCGCTGCCCGTGGGCTGACCCAGGTACTGCCACCGATCACCCTGACCGAAGGCTGCGCATTCCAGTGCGCACCGGGCCAGCCGGCCAGTGCCTGTACAGTTTGCAATACAGACCCGGTACAGCGCCAGGACACCGTACCCTTCGTGACCTTGCCACTTGGCGCCACCGAAGACCGCGTGCTCGGTTCGCTCGACCTGCAGCAGGCGCTCCAAGGTGGCCAGCGCGCGTTCCAGCCCGGCCTGCTGGCGGCGGCCCATCGCGGCATCCTCTACATCGATGAAGTCAATTTGCTGGCCGACCACTTGGTCGATGTGCTGCTCGATGTGGCTGCCATGGGCGTCAATTCAGTGCAGCGCGAGGGCATCTCCGTCAGCCATCCGGCGCGCTTCACGCTGATCGGTACCATGAACCTGGAAGAGGGCGATCTGCGGCCGCAATTGCTGGACCGCTTCGGCCTCATGGTGGAAGTGAGCGCACCGACCGACAAGACCGTGCGCGCCGAGGTGGTACGCCGACGCATTGCCTTCGAGACCGATCCCGCCGCCTTTGCGCAGCGCTGGCAGCCGCAGCAGGACGCCTTGCTTGCGCAGGTGGCCGAGGCTCAGCGCCTGCTCCCGGACGTGGTGCTGGACGATGCCATGCTGGAGCTGATCAGCCATCTCTGCTGCGAGTTCGAAGTGGCCAGCCTGCGGGCCGACATCGTCATGCACAAGACCGCCCGCGCCATCGCCGCCCTGCAAGCCCGCACGCGGGTCACACCGGACGATGTACGCGAAGCCGCCTTGCTGGTGCTGCCGCATCGCCGCCGCCGCAAGCCCTTCGAGCAGACCGGCATGGACGAGGACAAGCTGGATGATCTGGTCGACCAGGCGCGCCAGCCCGAGCCGCCGCCGCCGCAAGCTGAAGATGGCGATACCCGAGGCGAAGATGCGGCAGAGACGCCTCCCTCCGATGAGCCGCAGCAGGAACAGGAGCAGGAAGGCGAGGGCGGACAACAGACCTTCGCCGTTGCTGCAGCGGGTACGGCCCGCAGAATCAGCGTGGCTGCGACGCCGCAATCGGCCGCCAATGCAGCCAGCGGCCGCCGCAGCGCGGTCGCCGATGCCAGCCGGGGCAGTGCCGTGCGCGCCGTGCCCGATGCCAATCCGGACCGCCTGGCCATCGGCGCCACCCTGCGCAGTGCCGCCGTGCGCGGCGCGCTGGCCGGCGAGACGGATGGGCCCCTCACCGTCACGCGCGATGACCTGCATCGCCAGGTCCGTAGCGGGCGCGGCGCCAACCTGATCGTCTTCGTGGTCGATGCGTCCGGCTCCATGGCCGCACAACGGCGCATGGAAGCGGTCAAGGGCGCGGTGCTTGCGCTGCTGACCGATGCTTATCAGCGCCGTGACCAACTGGCCGTGATCGCCTTCCGTGGCGAGCAGGCACAATTGCTGCTGGCCCCGACGCGCAGCGCCGATCTGGCCGAGCAGGGCTTGCGCGAGCTGCCGACCGGCGGCCGCACGCCGTTGCCGCATGCGCTGCAACTGGCGGCGCAAGTGCTGCAGCAAGCCGCCCAACAGAGCGCGCAGGAAGCCCCCCCGCTGCTGGTGATCCTCTCCGACGGCAAGGCCAACGTCAGCCTGCCCGGCAGCAGCGGCGACCCCTGGACCGAAACCCTGCAAGCTGCACAGACGCTGGCCGCGCAGGGCGTACCGGCCCTGGTGCTGGACACCGAAGCCGGCTACCTGCGCCTGGGCCGTGCGGCCCAGCTGGCCGAGGCGCTGGGTGCGCCTTGCCTGACCCTCGAACAATTGACCGGCGACGCTCTGGCGTTGACCGTGCGCGCGCAACTGGGCGCGCGCTGAACAAGGAAAACACATGATCATCTGCATCGGCGCCGGACCCGGCGACCATTCCTACCTGACGATGCGCGGCGTGGAACTGATCCGCAATGCCGACGTGGTGGCCGGCTTCAATGCCGTGGTCGATGTGGTCAAGGACCTCATCCCCGTCAGCGCGCAGGTCGTGCTGATGGGTTATCGCGACCAGGTCGCCAAGCTCGACGAAGTCGCCGCCCTGCATCACGCGGGCAAGCGCTGCGTAGTGGTCTTCATGGGCGATATCCACTTCAGCGGCTTCCAGTACCTGGAGCGCGTGGAGCGCGCCTGCGGCCATCGCGTGGAGACCTTGCCGGGCATTTCCTCGGCGCAGATCCTCGCTTCCAGGGCGCGGGTGTGCTTTGATGAAACGACCTTCATCACCTTCCACCGGCGCGGCGATCTGGAGCCTTTCAAGCGCCATCTGGTGAACGTATTGAACGATGGACGCAATGCCATCGTCATCCCTTGTCCGTGGGATGCGGCGCGCTCCTTCATGCCGCGTCACATTGCGACTTATCTGCTGCAGCAGGGCGTCAATCCCGAACATCCCACGGAAGTCTGGGAAAACCTGACCCGGGGCGATGCCGAGTGGCACGGCAAGCTGGCCGATTGTGCCGACAAGGAATTCAGCGACATGAGCATCATGCTCATCCGTACCTTGACGCCCATGGACAGCCAGATCGAACCGCCGCCGGAGAAGGTGGCAGCAGGAGCCCCGGCATGAGCGCCACGCGCCAATCGGCTGTCGTGATCGCCGGCCACGGCAGCCGCGATCCCGATGCCCTGCGAGAATTCGAGGCATTGGTCGCGCTGGTGCGGGATCGTGCCGAGGGCCGCATCGTGCGCCATGGCTATCTGGAATTTGCGGCCCCCACGATCTCGGAAGCGGCCGCCGCCTGCGTGGCCGACGGCGCCACCGAAGTGGCGGTGGTGCCCGGCGTGCTGCTGGGCGCACGCCATGCCAAGAACGACATGCCGGCCGAACTGCTGGCCCTGGCCCGCGATTATCCGCAGGTCGATTTCCATTTCGGCGCGCCCATGGACCTGCACCCGCTGCTGCTGCAACTGGTGCAGCAGCGCGTGGTGGAAGCCGAAGCCGGTTCGGAAGAAATCATCCATCGCCAGGATGCCTGCCTGGTGCTGGTCGGCCGTGGTACCACCGACCCGGACGCCAATGGCGAGATCGCCAAGCTGGCGCGCATGGTGCAGGAAGGCATGGGCTTTGGCGGCGTCAAGGTCTGCTTCTCGGGCACGGCCACACCGCTGGTGCGGGACGGCTTGTCCCAGGCCGCTGGCGAAGGCTGGCAGCGTCTGGTGGTATTGCCGTTCTTCCTCTTCGATGGCGTGCTGGTCAAGCGTATCTACGCTGCTGCCGATGAACTGGCACAGCGCGAGCGAGGCGTGGAAGTGCTCAAGGCCGCCTATCTGGGCGTGCATGCGCACGTGGCCGATGTGATGCTGGAACGCGCGCGTGATGCCGCTGAAGGCCGTGCGGCCATGAACTGCACGCTCTGCAAGTACCGGGTGCAGATCGTCGGCTTCGAGCAGCAGGTCGGCGAGCCGCAGCGCGCGCATCACCTGCAGGTGCGCGATCTGTCCGCGCGCGAGCAGCTGGCGCAGGCCACGGCAGGCACGGCCCCTTACGTGCCCCATCCCATCGAAGCGGAAAGCATGGAGATCATCCAGGCCGGACGCGAATGGAGCAGTTTCCCGCCCGATCACCTGACGGTCTTGCAGCGCCTGGTCCACACCAGCGGCGACTTCGCCGTGGCTGATGAAATCTATTTTTCCGCCGGTGCCGTACAGGCCGGCATGAAGGCCTTGCTGCGCACCAAGCGGGTAGTAACGGATGTGACCATGGTGCAGACCGGTCTCAAGCGCGCCGTGCTGGAACAGCTGGGCGTGGAAACCTGGTGCGGCGTGCATGATCCCGAATCGCACCTGATGGCGCAGAACCTGGGCATGACCCGCTCGGCCGCCGGTATCCGGCGTGCCTGGCAAAAGTTTGGCAACGACATGGTACTGGCCATCGGTGATGCGCCCACGGCCATTACCGAGGCAGTGCGCCTGATCCGCGAACATGGCTGGCGGCCGCAACTGGTGATCGGCTTGCCGGTTGGCTTTGTCGGCACGCGCGAGAGCAAGGATGAACTGCGCCGCTGCCTGCAGGTGCCGCGCATCACCAACAGCGGTACGCGAGGCGGCTCGCCCTGGGCGGCCAGCGTGGTCAATGCGCTGATGATCGATGCCATCGCCTGGCTGGTCGCGCAGGAAGCGCAGAGCGAAGGCGTGCAGTGAACGAGACCAACGGCGAGCTGCAGCGTGCCGAGTACGACCTGTCCGTGCTGGCGCCCAATGGCCTGCGGCGCGGACGCAGTACCGGCAGTTGCGCCACCGCTGCGGTGCGTGCGGCCTTGTATCGCTTGCTGGCAGGCATGACGGTGCAGCAGACCGAAGTGAGCCTGCCGGATGGCTTGCATTACCTGAGTGTGCCGATCCAGTCCGTGAGCATGATCGATGCCGATACCGCGCAGGCGGAAGTGCTCAAGGACGGTGGCGATGATCCCGACAACACGCACGGTGCGACCATTGTGGCGCAGGTGCGGCGCAATGCCGGGGGCGAGATCCGCTTCTTCGCGGGCGAGGGCGTCGGCACGGCCACCATGCCCGGCCTGCGCGTAGCGGTGGGTGAGCCGGCCATCAACCCGGTGCCGCGTGCCATGATGCGCGCGGCCGTGACGGAGGTGCTGGCGGAGCTGCAGCCTGAGGCAAGCTTTTGCGGATTCGACCTCACCATCGGCTGTCGCGAAGGTCTCTCGATTGCGCCCAAGACTTTCAATCCCAAGCTGGGCATCGTCGGTGGCATTTCGATCCTGGGCACCTCGGGCATCGTGGAGCCGATGTCGATGGCCTCGTGGATCGCCTCCATCGAGGTCTACATCCGCGTCGCCCTGGCCGCCTGCGCGCCGGGCGATGCGGTGGCTTACCTGCCGGGCAAGATCGGCCGCGTCTTCGTGGCACAGACGCTGGGCCTGCCCGACAAGCGCAGCGTGCAGATCGCCAATTTCCTCGGCGATGCGCTGGACTTCACGCAAAAGGCGCTGGCCGAAGAGGGACGCACGCTGCCGCTGCTGTGGCTGGCGGGGCATCCGGGCAAACTGGCCAAGGTGCTGGATGGTGTATGGGATACGCACTCCAGCAAGAGCAACATGGCCATGCAGGGCGTGGCCCGCGTGGCCGAAGAAATGAACGCGGCGGGGCAGGGCGTCTGCTTTGACGCCGCCCTGCTGCAGCAGATGAAGGAAGCCAATACGGTGGAAGCAATCATAGAACTGGTGCGCCAGCAGGATGCCGCGTTGTCGCGCCGCCTCTGGTGCGAGATCGAAGCCCGCATTGCGGCGCTCACCCAGGCGCGCGTGCCGGCGGTTGAACGCATCGTGGTGCGGCTGTTCGATCTGGACGGACGGCAACTGGGAGAGGGCGCATGAGCGGGCGTCTCACGGGGATCGGTGTCGGTCCCGGTCCGGCCGGCTATCTGCCGCTGGCGGCGCTCACTGCCCTGCGCTCGGCCGACGTGATCTACATTCCGCGTGCGCGTGGCGCGGACTTGTCGGTGGCCCTGCAATGCCTGGAAGGCGTGGAGTTCGACCGCAGCCGCCTGTGCGAAATCGAATTCAACATGGATCCGGATCGCCAGGTCCTGCAGGAACATTACGCGCAACTGGGCCAGCAACTGGCGGCGCAACTGCGTGAGGGCCTGCAGGTGGTGTATCTCACCATCGGTGATGCGCTGACCTATTCGACCTACGGCTATGTGCTGGCGGCGGTGCGTGACCTGTATCCCGGGTGTGAGTGCGTGACGCTGCCCGGCATCACCAGCTACGCCGCTGCCGCTGCCGCGCTGGAATGGCCGCTGGGGGTGGGCAAGGAGCGCACGCTGATCCTCCCCTGTCCGGAAGACGCCGCCACCCTGCGCGCCGAGATCGAAGGCCATGACATCGTCGTGCTGATGAAAGTCGGCGCGCGCCTGCCTTGGGTGCTGGCCTTGCTGCGGGAGATGGGCATTGCGCAGCACTGCGGCTTCGCCCGTCGCATCGGTCTGGAGGGCGAAGTGCTGGCCAGTGACCTCACCGCGCTGGATGCGGCAGAAGCGAGCGGCTATCTCGCCGTGCTGCTGATCCGCAAGACGGCGCAGGCGCAGCGCCATCGTGCGCCCCAAGAGAATTCGAAAGGAAATGCATGAAAGTTTATTTCGTCGGGGCCGGCCCCGGTGCGGCCGACCTCATCACCCTGCGCGGTGCGCGCCTGCTGGGCCAGGTGCGCATGGTGCTGTATGCCGGTTCGCTGGTGCCGACCGCCTTGCTGGAACATTGCCACCCCGAGGCCGAGATCATCGATACCGCCGCCCTCGATCTGGAGCAGCAGCAAGCCTGCTACGTGCGTGCGCAGGAGCAGGGCATTGACGTTGTGCGCCTGCATTCAGGCGACCCTGCCATCTACGGCGCGACTGCCGAGCAGATGCGCCGCCTCGATGCGCTGGGTATTGCCTATGAAGTGGTGCCGGGCGTGTCGTCCTTCACCGCTGCGGCAGCGGCGGTGTCGGCTGAACTGACCAAGCCGGAGGTGTCGCAGAGCGTGATCCTGACGCGGGTGTCGGGACGTGCTTCAGCCGTGCCGGAATCGGAATCGATCGCTTCGCTGGCGGCACATCGGGCCACCATGTGCATCTTCCTCTCAGGTCCGCACCTCAAGAAGATCGTCAACGACCTGCTGCTGCACTATCCGCCTGAGACCCCCGTCACGCTGGTCTATCGCGCCACATGGCCGGAGCAGCGCATTTACCAGGGATCGCTCGACAAGGTGCTGGAAGAGAACAAGCGCGGCGAGTGGAACCTGACCACCATGATGCTGGTGGGGGCCGCCCTGAACAAGGAACAGGTCGCCGAATCCAGTCTCTACTCCAAGGACTTCACGCACCTCTTCCGCGTGGTCAAGAAGAACAAGGACGCCGCATGAATCCCCCCGTCGCCGCGGCTGAACTCGGCCTGTGGTCGGTGCGTGCCGAGGCGGCGGCACTGGCTCTTTACCTGCAGGACAGGCTGGGCGGCGAGCTGTATCAGCCGTGGCTGCAGGCCGAGGGCGGACTGTCGCAGCGGCAGCAGTTTGCGCTGGCCTATCGCCGCCATCGTCAATGGATCATGATCGGCGCCACCGGCATTGCCGTGCGCTTCCTGGACGGCCTGCCGCAGGACAAGCACAGCGATCCGGCGCTGGTGGTGGTCGATGAGGTGGCCCGTTTTGCCATCGCCTTGCTGGCCGGACATGAAGGCGGGGCCAACGGACTGGCCTATCGCGTAGCGCAACTGACGGGGGCGCAGCCGGTGGTGACGACCGCCACGGAAGCGGTCAAGCCGCTGGTACTGGGCATCGGTTGCCGCAAGCTGGCCTCGGCGGAGCAGATTGCCCTTGCCGTGTCGCAGGCGCTGGCGCTGTGCCCCGGCGCGTCACTGGCCCAGGTGCGCGAAGTGGCCACCATCGACATCAAGGCGCAAGAGCCCGGCCTGCTGGCCTTTTGCGCCACCCATGACTTGCCGCTGCGCGCGATTGCACGCGAGCAGATCGCCCAGCGCGCCTGGGTCGGCAAGCCCTCGGAGTGGGTGCGCCAGAATGTCGGCGTGGACGGCGTATGCGAACCGGCGGCCTTGATCGCCAGCCCCCGTGGCCGTCTGTTGCTGGGCAAGACCGCGCTGGACGGGGTGACCGTGGCCGTGGTGGATGACGCCGATGCTTGGCGGACATTCAAAGACAAGCTGTAAAACATGGAAAGTATGCAGATGGAAGTCGTCAAGAAAAAAGGCGTATTGAACCTGGTCTCCGTAGGCCCCGGTTTCGAAGAAATGATCATCCCGCGCGCCATCGAGGCCTTGCGCGACAGCGAGGTCATCGTCGCCTACGAGTTGTACCTGCGCTGGATCGCATCGCACATCGAGGGCAAGGAAATCCACACGCCGCCCCTCACGCAAGAGCGCGAGCGCGCCTTGCTGGCCATCGAGCAGGCCCGCGCCGGACGCCGCGTGGCGCTCATCTCCAGCGGCGACATCGGCATCTACGCCATGGCCGCGCTGGCCTTCGACGACATGCGCGAGGACGATACCTATGAGGTCAACGTCATTCCCGGCGTGACCTCGGCCAATGCCTGCGCTTCGCTGCTGGGGTCGCCGCTGTCGCATGACTTCGCCACGCTGTCGCTGTCGAACCTGCTGTGCCCGTGGTCATGGATCGAGCAGCGCGCCAGCCACATCGCCCAGGCCGACCTGGCCTGCGTGCTCTACAACGTGCAGAGTGCCGGGCGGCAGGAGGGCGTCTATCGCATCCTGCAGCTGATGCTGCAACACAAGGCCCCGCACACCCTGTGCGGCGTGGTGCGCAACGCCTATCGGCCGGGCCAGCAGGTGTCCATTCATCGCCTGGATGAATTGCCGGGCCTGCAGTTCGACATGCTGACCTCGATCGTCATCGGCAACCGCTTTACCCAGCGCAAGCGCGACTGGATCTTTACGCCGCGCGGCTACAACGACTGGAGCGAAGAATCGCAGGCCGCTGAAGTGGCGCAACTGCCGCCGCAGGCGGTGTGGGTCTTTGCCGGTACCAGCGATGGCAATCTGGTGGCACGCGAGCTGGCCGGACAGGGCGAGCGGGTGGTGATCTCCACGGCGACCGCTTATGGCGGCGAACTGGCCAGCCAGGATTGTCCGGGGGCTCACGTCTGGTCCGGCCGCCAGGGCGTGGAAGCGCGCCGCCAGGCCTTGCGCGAGAGCCAGGCGCGTGTGCTGGTGGATGCCACGCATCCGTTTGCGGTGCAGATGTCGCAGCAACTCATGATGCTGGCCAACGAGTTGGCGATTCCGTATCTGCGCTATGAACGCCCGAGCGACCTGGCCAGCGATGATCCGCACGTCTGCGCCGACATGGAAGAAGCCGCCACCCGCGCCATCGCCATGGGCGGCCGCATCTTCCTGGCCACCGGCTCGAAGGACCTGGGCAGCTTCCTGCAGGCACCCGGTGCGCCCGGAAAACAATGGTTCGCCCGCGTCACCGCCGATCCGGACTTCATCAAGCGCGCGCTGGAACTGGGCTTGCCGCGCGCCCACCTGTGCGCCATGCAGGGACCGTTCTCGCAGGCCTTCAATGAAGCGCTGTGGCGGGATTGGGGCATCGACTGCGTGGTCACCAAGGATTCGGGAGAGGCCGGTGGCTATCGGGCCAAGGTCGATGCGGCCCGGGCCCTGGGCATCCCGCTGTTGACGGTGCGCCGGCCAGCACTGGCCTATCCGCAGGTGGCCCATGATGTGCCGACCCTGCAGGCGCAACTGGTAGCACTGGCCGGGGGCTGAAGATGGCCAGCGTCGTCTCTACCTTGCCGCCGCCATTGCCGCCGATACCGGTCACCGTGGTGACGGGTTTCCTCGGTGCCGGCAAGACGACCTTGCTGCGCGGGCTGGTCCAGCGTCGCCAGTCGCGCCGCCTGGCCTTGCTCATCAATGAATTCGGTGAGGTCGCCATCGATGGCGACCTGCTGCGTGCCGAAGGGGATGCGCAGGGTCACGTACAGATCCAGGATTTCGCCCATGGCCTCATCGCCTATGGCGACGATGAACATTTCGTCCCCGCCATGCTGGCCCTGGCCGCACGGCGGGCGCAGATCGATCACGTGCTCATCGAGACGTCCGGCCTGGCCCTGCCCAGTGCCGTCATGGAAGTGCTGCAATCGCCGGAACTGGCCCCGCACTTCGTGCTCGATGCCACGCTGGCCGTGGTCGACACGCCGCTGCTGCTGGAAGAAGCCTTTGCTAGCGGTGACGCCGTGCGCGATGCGACGGCGCAGCTGTTCCGCCAGCAGCTGGAATGCGCCGACGTGGTGGTGCTGAACAAGATCGATGGCATGGAAGAAGCACCGCTGCTGCAGGCCGAAGAGACCGTGCGCGCACTGGCACCGAACGTGCGTTTCCTGGAGCTGGCCTATGGGGCCAGACTGGACATCCGTCTCGCACTCGGCCTGCGCCTGCACCAGGCAGGCAGCACCGTGCATCACCATTACACGCCGGTGGGCATGCCGGGCGAACGCGCCACCGTGGCGGCGGACCAGTGGCGCTTCAATGGACATGCGCACTCCGGGCTGGGCGCGCACAGCCATGGCTTGTCCACCCACAAGCATTTCCATGAGCAGGATCCCGGCTGGCAATCCTTCACGCTGCGCAGCCAGGCAGCACAGGCGCCGGAGTCCCTGCGCCGTGCGGTGGTGGCCGTGGCGCTGGACCAGCCCATCCTGCGGACCAAGGGTTTCATCGCCACCGGCGAGGGCGGCACGCAATTGCTGCAAGCCGTGCGTGCGCGCGCCGTCGTGGCCAGTGCGCAGGGTGGCAAGAGCGCAGGGGGCTCTGAGCTGGTCTTCATCGGCTACCACCCCAGTCGCGCGCGCGTGGCGCAGTTGCTGTCGTCGTTGACCGGCACCGAATGGATTTGATTTTGTTGCAGCACCAGGAAAGAACCTCACCATGAAAACCGATCCCGAATCGCACAAGCGCATGACCCAGCGTCACAAGGAGGGCTTCGAGAAGAAGAAGGCCGCCGCCCAGAAGGAAAAGGGTCTCCTGATCGTCAACACCGGGACCGGCAAGGGCAAGTCCAGCGCCGCCTTCGGCATGGGCATGCGCATCCTCGGCCACGGCATGAAGCTGGGCGTGGTGCAGTTCATCAAGGGCGCGCTCTACAGCGCTGAGCGTGACTTTCTCGGCGGGCACGCCCACTGTGACTTCCATGTCGTCGGCGCAGGCTACACCTGGGATACCCAGGACCGCGACGCCGACATGCGCACCGCCGCACACGGCTGGGCCGAGGCCGTACGCATGATCGAAGATCCGAGCTATGACATGGTGATCCTGGATGAACTCAACATCGTCCTGAAATACCAGTATCTCGATCTGGAGGAGGTGCTGCGTGTCTTCGCGGCACGCCGCGAGATGCTGCACATCGTCGTCACCGGCCGCCATGCGCCGGAGGCCTTGATTGAACAGGCCGACCTGGTCAGCGAGATGCGCCCGCTGAAACATCCCTACAAGGAGCAGGGCGTGAAGGCGCAGAAAGGCGTGGAGTTCTGATGTCTGCCCCGCAATATCGTTGCCCGGCCCTGTTCATCTCGGCCCCGGCCTCGGGCCACGGCAAGACCACCATCACCGCCGCCCTGGCACGCTTGTATCGCCACCAGGGCAAGCGGGTGCGGGTGTTCAAGACCGGCCCGGATTTCCTCGATCCGATGGTGCTGCAGCAGGCCAGCGGCCAGCCGGTGGCCAACCTCGACCTGTGGCTGGGCGGGGAGGATCACTGCCGCCGCCAGGTGGCACTGGCCGCTGCCGAATCCGATGTGCTGCTGGTGGAGGGCGTGATGGGCCTCTTCGATGGCGAGCCCAGCAGTGCCGATCTGGCGCAGTTGCTGGGCATTCCCATCGTGGCCGTCATCAATGCGCGCGGCATGGGCCAGACCATCGGCGCGCTGGCGCAAGGCTTGCTGGCCTATCGTCCCGAGCTGAAGTTCGCCGGGGTGCTGGCCAATGGCGTGGCCAGTCCGCGCCATGCGCAGATGCTGCGCCAGGGCCTGCAGAATGCACGTCCTTCTGTGCCGCTGCTGACCGGCTTGCAGCGCGACATGCAATTCGCCTTGCCGGAGCGCCACCTGGGCCTGGTGGCTGCGCCCGAGATCGCCGATCTGGATGCGCGCCTGGATGCCGTGGCCGAAAGAATGTCCGCTACTTCACTGGCCAATCTGCCTCCGGAAGTGGACTTCGGTACGCCCCCGCCGGAACGCGCATTCCCGCGCCTGCTGGAGGGCAAAACCATCGCCGTGGCGCGCGATCTGGCGTTTTCCTTCATCTACCCCGCCAACCTCGATCTGCTGGCGCTGATGGGGGCCAGCGTGACCTTCTTCTCGCCGCTGGCCGATGAAGCGGTCCCGGAGTGCGACGCGGTCTGGCTGCCGGGCGGTTATCCGGAACTGCACCTGCCAGCCTTGCAGGCCGCGCAACGGACCCAATCCAGCCTGCGCGCCCATGCCGGGGCCGGCAAGCCGCTCTATGCGGAATGCGGCGGTATGCTGTTCCTGCTGGAGACGGTCATTGCCGGTGACGGCAGCAGCGGCCAGCTGTGCGGCATCCTGCCCGGCCAGGCCACGGTGCAGCCGCGCCTGCAGGGACTGGGTTACCAGACCTTGCAGCTGAACCTGCCCGGCGCAGTCGGCGAGCATCTGCGCTGCCATACCTTCCACTATTCGCGTGCGGTGGTCGGAGCGGAGTTCATCGCGCGTGGCGAGCGTCTCTTCGATTCGTCCGAAGGGGAGGTCGTCTATCGCCGTGGCAAGGTCACGGCCAGCTATTTGCACGCCTATTTCCGCTCAGCACCGCGTACGGTGGCAGCGCTGCTGGGAGGGGCGGCCTCATGAGCGAGGGCGTCTCTCACCGCTATCCGCAGGCGCAGATCGATGCGGTCTACCGCGTCATTCGCGAGCGGCGCGACATGCGCCATTTCCTGCCCGATGCGGTCGCGCCTGAACTGCTGGAACGCCTGCTGCAGGCGGCCCATCACGGTCCCAGTGTGGGCTTCATGCAGCCGTGGCGTTTCATTCGCATCCGCAGCCAGGCGCTGCGCCAGCAGATCCATGCCCTGGTGGAGCGGGAACGCATCGCCACTGCCCGCGCACTGGATCAGCGCGAAGACGAATTCATGCGACTGAAGGTGGAAGGTATCCGCGAGTGTGGCGAGGTGCTGGTCGCAGCCCTGATGGACCAGCGCGAGGCCCATATCTTCGGCCGCCGCACCCTGCCGCAGATGGACCTGGCTTCGCTGTCCTGCGCGCTGCAGAACATGTGGCTGGCCGCCCGTGCCGAAGGGCTGGGGATGGGTTGGGTGTCGCTCTTCGATCCGGTGGCACTGGCGCAATTGCTGCATCTGCCGGAAGGCGCCGAACCGGTGGCGGTGCTGTGCCTGGGCCACGTGCCCGCATTCTATGACAAGCCCATGCTGGAGCAGGAGCAATGGGCGACCCGCCAACGTCTGCAGGACCTGGTCTTTGAAGACCGCTGGCCCGTGCAAGGAGCATCACAAGCATGACTTCCCCAATCTCAACCCGACATCGGAGCCTCATCTTCGGCGGCGCCCGCAGCGGCAAGAGTGCCCACGCAGAACGCCTGGCCCTGGCGGCGGCGCAGTCCGGTCCGCAGGAGATCGTCTATCTGGCCACCGCCAATCGCGCCGCCAGCCGCGACGATGCCGAGATGCAGGAACGCATCGCCCATCACCAGCAGCGCCGCCGCGCGCTGGGCGGCCACTGGAGCACCGTGGAAGAACCGCTGGCATTGGGTCAGGCGCTGCGCAGCCTGAGCCGGCCCGAGTCCGTGGTGCTGGTCGACTGCCTCACCGTCTGGCTGGCCAACCTGCTCTTCGCCGAGGGCGTGGACTATCCGGAGGTAGGGCCGATCACGCCGCCGCTGGCCTTCACGCAGCAGCGCGTGGATTTCCTGCGCGCCTTGCAGGAAGTGCAGGGCACCGTGATCCTGGTCTCCAATGAAGTGGGCATGGGCATCGTGCCGCAGGGGGCGATCTCGCGCTGGTTTGTTGACGAGGCGGGCCGCTTGAACCAGGCTGTGGCCGCGCTTTGCGAACGCGTGCAATGGGTGGCGGCCGGCCTGCCGCTGACCTTCAAGGACCATCCATGCTGAGCGGGCTGTCGTGGCCCGCGCTGGCCGCACTGATGGCGCTGGGCATCGCGCTGGACCTGCTGCTGGGCGAGGCGCGGCGCTGGCATCCGCTGGTCGGCTTCGGCAACCTGGCCAAGCGCATCGAGGGCAGGCTCAATCACGCTCCCGCGCTGCGTCTGCGCGGCGTGCTGGCTTGGTGCCTGGCGGTGTTGCCGCCGGTGCTGGCTTGCGCCTGGATCATTGCCGTATTGCCGGGATGGCTGGCCGCGCTGGCGCATGCGGCGCTGCTGTATTTCTGCATCGGCCTGCGCAGCCTGCGCGAACATACGCTGCCGATTGCCCAGGCGCTGGCGCAAGGCGATCTGCCATTGGCGCGGCGGCTGACCTCGTACATCGTCAGCCGGGATACGCGTGAGTCCGGGGAGGCCGAACTGGCCAAGGCGGGCGTTGAATCCCTGCTGGAGAATGGCAACGATGCCGTCTTCGGCACCTTGTTCTGGTTTCTGGTGGCGGGTGGTCCGGGGGCGTTGCTGTTCCGGCTGGCCAATACGCTGGATGCCATGTGGGGCTATCGCAATGGGCGCTTCCGGTATTTTGGCTGGTCTGCCGCCCGCATCGATGACGTCCTCAACTGGCTGCCTGCCCGCCTGACCGCGTTCTCCTACGCGTGGCTGGGGCAACGTCGCCAGGCCTTGGATTGCTGGAAAGCACAGGCACCCGCATGGAGCAGCCCCAATGCCGGCCCCGTGATGGCTGCCGGAGCAGGCGCACTGGGCCTGGCCCTGGGCGGACCTGCCATCTACGACGGTGAAGTCGAAGAGCGCCCGCCGCTGGGACGTGGCCTGCCGCCGCAAGGGCCGGACATCGTGCGCGCCTGGCGTCTGGTGGCGATGACCACGGCGTTGTGGGTGGCCGTGGTCAGCGCACTGGCAGTGCTGACCCTCGCAGTCGGAACGGGAGCGCACCATGCTTGAACACGGCGGCAATCTCAACGACGCGGCACGCCATTACGGCCGTGCGCGCAGTGAATGGCTGGACCTCTCTACCGGCATCAATCCGCGTCCTTACCCGGCCCCTGCACCTGCGCCCGATGCATGGCATCGCCTGCCCGAGCCCTCGCACGCGCTGGAACAGGCCGCCTGCGCGTATTACGGCGCGCCCCGCCTGCTGGCCGTGGCGGGCACGCAAGCGGCGATACAGGCATTGCCGCAACTGCGCCTGCAACAGCAAGGCCGACCGGCACAGGTGGTGGTCGCGGCCCCCATCTATGCCGAACACGCCCACTGCTGGCGGCGTGCAGGGCATGCCGTGCGGGAGGTGCCGTATGACGATCTGGATGAGGCGGTCCGTGAGTCGCACTGCGAGGTGCTGGTCCTGTGCAATCCCAATAACCCGACCGGTGCCATGGTGGCACCGGAGGATGTATTACGCTGGGCGGCGCTGCTGGCCGCACGCGGTGGCTGGCTGGTGGTCGATGAGGCCTTTGCCGACACCGTGCAAGGCCACAGCGTGGCCGCCCACGGCGACCAGCCGGGCCTGATCGTGCTGCGGTCGGTCGGCAAGTTTTTTGGCCTGGCCGGTTTGCGGCTGGGTTTCGTGGGGGCTGCGCCCGCCGTGCTGGAGACGCTGGCCGACTGGCTCGGTCCCTGGTCCATCAGCGGCCCGGCCCAGCAGATCGGCAGCGCCGCGCTGTGTGATCGACCATGGCAGGCCGCCACGCTGCAGACCTTGCTGGCCGAAGGCGAACGCCTGCATGCGCTGCTGGCGCAGCACGGCATCCGCGCCAGTGGTACGGCGCTGTTCCAGTGGTGGCTCGAGCCCGAGGCGCAGGTGTTTCATGAATCGATGGCGCGTGCCGGCATCTGGGTGCGCCTCTTCACGCGCGGCGCCGGTGGCATTCGGCTCGGCCTGCCGCCGGATGAAGCGGGCTGGACGCGTCTGCAAGATGCCTTGAACACATGGAGCCAACGTGGCTGATTTTCCCTTCCATACCTTGATGATCCAGGGCACCACGTCGGATGCCGGCAAGAGTACCTTGGCCGCTGCGCTGTGTCGCCTGCTGAAGAAGGATGGCATCGGCGTCGCCCCCTTCAAGCCGCAGAACATGGCCCTTAACAGCGCCGTCACCAGCGATGGCGGCGAGATCGGACGGGCCCAGGCCCTGCAGGCCCAGGCCGCCGGCATCGCGCCCCACACCGATATGAACCCGGTGCTGCTGAAACCTTCCAGCGATACCGGCGCTCAGGTCATCGTGCATGGCAAGGTGCGCGCGGATATGAACGCCCGTGACTATCACCGCTACAAGACCGAAGCCATGCAGGCCGTGCTGCAATCCTACGAGCGTCTGCGCACGCAATATGCCTGCGTGATCGTGGAAGGGGCGGGCAGTCCGGCCGAGATCAACCTGCGCGCGCGCGACATCGCGAACATGGGCTTTGCGGAAGCGGTCGATTGCCCGGTCATCATCGTGGCCGACATCGACCGGGGCGGCGTCTTCGCCCATCTGACCGGCACCCTCGATTGTCTTTCCGAGAGTGAGCGCGAGCGCGTGATCGGCTTCGTCATCAATCGTTTTCGGGGCGATATCAGTCTCTTGCAGGGCGGCCTGGATTGGCTCGAAGCCCGCACCGGCAAGCCCGTGCTGGCGGTGCTGCCTTACCTGCACGGACTGCATCTCGATGCCGAGGATGCCGTGGCGGCCACGCAGGAAGTCAAGGGCGATTTCCGCATTGTGGTGCCGGTCTTTCCGCGCATCAGCAACCACACCGACTTTGACGCGCTGCGCGCCCATCCCGGTGTGGACCTGCGTTTCATCGGGCCCGGTCAGCCGGTGCCGCCCGCCGATCTCATCATCCTGCCCGGCAGCAAGAACACGCGCGGTGACCTGCGCTGGCTGCGGGAACACGGCTGGGACACGGCCATCGCGCGGCACCTGCGCTATGGCGGCAAGCTCATCGGCATCTGTGGCGGCTTCCAGATGCTGGGGGAGAGCGTGGACGATCCGCATGGTGTGGAAGGTGCGCCCGGCAGCAGTGTCGGCCTCGGCTTGCTGCCGATGCGTACCGAATTGACGCGTGAGAAGAAACTGCTTCAGGTGGTCGGCCAATGCGCCTTCGCTGAGACGGCTGCAACGGTCAGTGGCTACGAGATCCACATGGGCGTGTCCTCCGGCCCGGCGCTGGGGCGTCCTGCGTTCGTGATCGACGGGCGCGGCGAGGGTGCGCAATCGGAAGATGGTCAGATCCTGGGCAGCTACCTGCATGGCATGTTCGATACGCCGCAAGCCTTCGGTGCGCTGCTGGCCTGGGCCGGACTGGCGGGAACGGAGCCGGTGGATCTGGACGCGCTGCGCGAGGCCAGCCTGGAGCGTCTGGCCGAATCCTGCCGGCCCTTGTATGACGCCCTGCAGCGGGTGCCGACGCGGTTTGCGCTGAAGTAATACGGCAGGCCAGACGCACGTCTGATTGTCTGGCGCTGCCGGGAGGGGTGGCTTGCTAACGCAAGGTGTACATCAAGGTGCCATAGCCGGTCTGATCGTAACCACCGCTGTTGGGTCCGTAGTCGCCGCCGCCTCCCTCTGGCCGCACCTTCTCGGCAAAGCGTTGTACGGCGGGCGCGGGCAGGCCTTTGAGCACCGCATAGTGCTGGTACAGCAGTTCCCAGATCGGACGCAGTTCGCCACGGCCTGCGGGTGAGATGGTCTCCTGCGTCACGTCGCTGTTGTGATAAGGCGTGAAGGGAACGGTATCGCCCAGGTTGTAGCGCGCCACATATTCGGCACCGCGCAGCAGCCGGTTATTCTCGTACCCGAACAGGTCATCACCCTGGTTCCAGGCCATCTGGCAGAACGCGCCGGCAAGGGCCAGGTCCAGCAGGCTGTGTCCCTGGTCGCGACCGCTTTCCTGGATCTGGCCAAGGCCGTCGGGATGGAGCGTCCAGACCAGATTGTTGATGGCACCATTGCCGGCTCCCTGCTTGAAGTAGCGGACGGCTTCCTGGTAGAGATCTTGGCGATCGGCCAGGATCCCGATCGCCATCATCGAACTCATGTTGGCGAGGTCCCAGTTGGCCCAGTAGTGATCGATGCGGGCCCCATTGTGGCGGGTGAGGAAGTCGTGATTCATCGGGTAGAAGACCCGCAGCATCATGTCCTTGAACGCGTTGAAGCCGCCGCCGGGCCAATGTGGATAGTCGCGCAGGAGTTCTCCTGCGTTGGCCAGCTGGTAGCCATAGATGCCCGATGCCAGGAAGCGGTCCGAACTGCCTTCGATAGCCTGCAAGGTGCTGGCCCATGCGTCAAGCAGGAGCGTCGCGCGCGCGGCATAGCGATCGTCGCCGCTGATTTTCCAGCGCAGGGCCAGGGCATAGGCTGCGGCCGCATCGTTGAAGAGGCGGCTGTAGTTTTCTGCATGTCCGGCTCCATCCTTGCCGCGATAGATCACGGGGACCGCCGCCGGCTGCCAGTCGAGGCCGGCGTGGCGGTTGCCGGTGAGGCGCTGCCAGCCTGCAGTCCAAGGCTGGTCCATGGCGGCCAGGCGGGTCTTGATCCGGGTGAAATCGGCGGTGGTGTGCAGGCCGCCCGGATGAACGAAGGCGCTGCCTTCGGCCAGCGCCAGCGGCGTGCATCCCGCGCACAGGCAAAGCAAGGCGGTACGCAGTGTGGTTCGGGTGGTCTGCAAGAAAATTGTCAGCATGGTGTGCGCGTCCAAGGAGCAACAATGGAGTGTCCTGCAAAGCCTGGCATCACTGAACCAGGCTCGTCCTCTGACTGCGTTACGTTGGCCGGGTTCAGCTCAGATCACAGACGTTTCACTTGCCTTGTCCTGTGAATGGTGGCCTGCCCCGGCGGTCCCGGTGTCACGGTGCGGCGTGTCAGCCAAAGAAAATCCCGGCCTTGCGGGCCGGGATGCGGTTGGGGGAGTGGCGGATGAGAATCAGGCCAGGGCTTCCTTGGCGGCTTCTTCCGGGGTGAGGCCATCGTAGTAGAGGTCAGTGAACCATTCGACCTGTTCCTCGATGTGCTCTTGTGCCTGGTCCAGCGTGGCACCGCCCTTGACCAGGAATTGCTCGACTTCGGTACACCATTGGATCAGGGCTTCGGTTTCCGGGTCCAGTTTCTCTTTCTTGGGCATGTTGACTCCTTTGCTTCGGTGATGATGGGCGTGAGTGCCCTGTGCAAGGATAGGCCAAACTGACCCGGCTTGTCCGCTTTTATTGTGCTCGTGGACACCCAGGCCACTGGCCAAGCGCCGCCGAGCGTACCCCGGCGGTGCCGGCCTGGGCATGTGGCCAAGGGGCGCTTGCCTGCCAGGTTTGGTGGCGCGTCATGCGGGCTCTTGCCACCTCTTGCGTTTGACGCTTCAGCATGCCAGATCTCGCCAAGCCTTGACCTGGTCGCGTGTCAGGAGCGACAATGCCCCCTATGCCGTATTCTTCCTCCCTCCATGCCGATGTTGCAGCCGCGTGCTGTGTCGGGCGCATGAGCTTCCTGCAGCAGTGCCTCGAAGCGCTCGCCTATCCGGGCGCCGGGCTGCCGCGCGGCTATTTCTGTTCCGTCACGCCGCCTTAAGTCTCTCTCCTCGCATCGCTGGCTGATGGTCCTCCATCCGGGCCATCACCAAGCCTTACTTGTGCGCGCCTGCTGCGATGGCACGGGCGCGGGCCTGTTTCCATATTGTCTGGAACGTAGCGCATCCCGTTGGATGGGCTGCGTCCCTTTGACCTGGCCGATTGGTCGGGAGGTATCTCCATGTCTCTTCAAAAAATACGCCAAGAGTGGTTTTCCAATGTCCGCGGCGATTTGCTCGCCGGACCTGTCGTCGCACTGGCTCTGATTCCGGAAGCGATCGCTTTTTCCCTCATCGCCGGTGTCGATCCCAGGGTCGGGCTTTATGCCTCGTTTTCGATAGCGACCCTGATCGCCTTCTTCGGTGGCCGTGCCGCAATGATCTCGGCGGCCACCGGGGCCATGGCGCTGGTGATGGCCAGCCTGGTGCGCACGCACGGGCTGGATTATCTGCTGGCCGCCACGGTGCTGACCGGCGTACTGCAAATCCTTGCCGGCTTGATCAAGCTGGACCGCCTGATGCGTTTTGTGTCGCAATCGGTGATCACCGGATTCGTCAATGCGCTGGCCATTCTGATCTTCCTTGCACAATTGCCCGAACTGACCCACGTGGGGTGGCCGGTCTATGCCATGACCCTGGCTGGCCTGGTCATCATCTACGGTCTGCCTTACCTGTCCCGCGCGGTCCCATCGCCGCTGGTGGCCATCATCGTGCTGACGGCCGTGTCAATGACATGGCATCTACCGATCCGTACGGTCGGAGAGTTGGGCGCATTGCCGGACAGTTTGCCCCGCTTCCTCCTTCCTGACGTTCCCTTCAATCTACAGACCTTGCAGATCATACTTCCGTACTCGCTCACTCTCACGCTGGTCGGCCTGCTTGAATCACTGATGACCGCGACCATCGTCGACGACATGACCGATACCCGCAGCGACAAGAACCGGGAATGTCTGGGCCAGGGAATGGCCAACGTGGTGACCGGCTTCTTGGGAGGCATGGCAGGTTGCGCGATGATCGGCCAGTCCGTGATCAATGTCCGTTCGGGTGGACGCACTCGTCTGTCCACCTTTGCCGCCGGGGCATTTTTATTGATCTTCGTGGTCTTCCTCGGACAGTGGGTGCAGCAGATTCCCATGGCCGCATTGGTGGCGGTGATGATCATGGTCTCCATCGGGACTTTCAACTGGCGCTCCCTGCGCAACCTGCGTACGCATCCGGCCAGCTCCAGCCTGGTCATGCTGGCGACCGTCATCGTCACTGTGGCGACCCATGATCTGGCCAAGGGTGTGGTGACGGGCGTGCTGCTGTCGGGCGTGTTCTTTGCGCAGAAGGTCAGCCGACTGCTCAATGTCACCGTCACGTCGGAGCGTGCGGGAGCGCTGCAACGCTACCATGTGACCGGTCAGGTCTTCTTTGCCTCGGCCGACCAGCTGGTCCATTGCTTCGACTATCAACAGGTAGCCCGCGACATCCACATTGAACTGACTCAGGCGCACTTCTGGGATATCACCGCCATCGGCGCGCTGGACAAGATCATCCTCAAACTGCGGCACGCGGGTGCACGGGTCCATATCCATGGTCTGAACGAAGCCAGTGCTACGCTGGTGGAGCGGTTTGCCCTGCATGACAAGAAGGATGGGGCCGATGTGCTGACAGGTCATTGACCGAGCGCAGGAGCGCGCTCCGGTCCATCAGCCGGGCATGCGGGTGGCCGCGTGACATGGCGGCCTTGCAGCGGACGGGCGCAGGCCGGCTTGTGTCGGCTTGTCCGCCTTTGTTGCGTGGACTTCATTGCAGCAACTGTGTGGCGCTGCTGGTGCCGGTCAGGCTGCTGGCCAGCACCGCCGCCGCCGACCTCGTCTCCACCCCCAGCTTCACGAAAATATGTTCCAGGTGCTTGTTGACCGTACGCGGGCTCATGCCGAGGATCTCGGCGATGTCGCGGTTGGTCTTGCCCTTGCCCAGCCAGAGCAGCACGTCGCTTTCGCGCGGCGTCAGGCGTGCACCTTCCAGAGTGGCCGGCAGGACCATGAGCTCTTCGCCGCGATGCGCCGAGCCGGCGATCTTCTCCTCCAGCACCAGGCTCACGCCATGACCCTGGCCCGGACCGGAGAGGGTGATGTGCAGTTCATCCTGTTGCTGGCGCACGATCAACGGCGGTACGTGATCCAGGCTCTCGCCCTGGCGCTGCCGTACCAGCTGCTCGTTGAGCCAGACCTGCAAGGGCCCGGGCAGCTTGTGACTGGCCGGTGCCGCCGGACCATAGTATTTTTCCAGCCACTGTGAGGCCTTGCTGGTCTGCCACATCGGCAAGCCATTGCCGCCCAGCACGATCACCGCATGTGCCGCATGTTCCAGCATGCCGCGCGTCTGCGTCATCATGCGCGCAGTACGGATATGCGCACCAATGCGCGCCACCACCTCCTGCGGACGGATCGGCTTGGTCACGTAGTCGATGCCGCCGACCTCGAAGCCGCGCACCACGTGTTCGGTCTCCGACAAGCCCGTCATGAACACCACCGGCACATGCGCCACGCGCTTGACCTGCTTGATGCGGCGACAGGTCTCGAAGCCATCGATGCCGGGCATCATCGCATCCAGCAGGATCAGGTCGGGCGTGATGTGATCCAGCCGCTCCAGCGCCGCCAGGCCGTCGGTGGCGACCAGTACGATGTGGCCGCTCTCATCGAGCGCGTCGGACAACATGGCCAGGTTGTCGGGCATGTCATCGACGATCAGTACCACGTGTCTATCGAACGTCGTTGAGATCATGTCGGATCAGCTCCTTGATGCGGGTGACGTATTCATTCAATCGGAATTGCTTGACCAGCTGCCTCAGCTCGGTGGTGAAGGGCAGGTAGGCCGGCTGCTGGCGCTCCATGGCGTCGAGCTGGCGCAGGATTTCCTTGGCGTAGCCGATGCTGCCCAGTTCGAGCAGGGCGGCCAGCTTGTCTTGCGGTGGCACCAGCATCAGGGCCTGTGGCGCCGCAGATGGCGGTGGCACTTCTGCCGGCACAGCAGGAAGGATGCTCGCCACCCAATCCAGTTGCAGATGCTGGCGGATCTTGCCCAGCAATTCGTGATACGAGACCGGCTTGACCACGAAATCATTGACCAGCGGCGGCTCGTTGCGCTCATGGAGGTTCTCGAAGGCATTGGCCGAGACCAGCAGGATGGGCAATTGCGCAAGTCCGCGTGCGCGGATGGCGCGGGCCACCGTCCAGCCATCCATCTGCGGCATGGCGATGTCCAGCAGGATCAGGTCCGGGATTTCGCGTCCCAGACGCTCCATGCAGGCCAGTCCGCTGTCGGCTTCGCTCACCACGAATCCCAGCGGCATGAGCATGTCCCTGAGCAGGCGACGTTGCGAGGCCTGGTCGTCCACCACCAGGATGTGGCGAGAAGGACCGGCGTAGCCCGACATCTGGTCTTCCAGCTTGATGCGCGGACGCGGGACGTGTATTTCAGGCAGGTAGATTTTGAGATGGAAACTGCTGCCGTGGCCGACCCTGCTCTGCACGCTCAGTTCGCCGCCCATGATGTGCACCAGCATGCGGCTGATGGCCAAGCCCAGGCCGGTGCCGATGTCTTCGCGCAGATTGGCGGCGCTGCTGCGCTCGAAGGGCAGGAAGATGCGTTCCAGGTCCTCGTCGGCAATGCCGATGCCGCTGTCGATCACATCGAAATACGCGATCTCGCGGGCGTAGCGCAGCTTGAGCGTGACGCCGCCGTGATCGGTGAATTTCACCGCATTGCCCAGCAGGTTGATGAGGATCTGGCGCAGCCGCTTCTGGTCCGCGTGCACGATCTGCGGCAGGCGTCCCGATTTCTCGAAGCGGAAGTGCAGTCCCTTCTGTTCGGCCTGTGGCGCGAACATGCCGACGATCTGTTCCAGGAAGGCTTCCAGCGCCAGCTCGTCCGAGGCCAGCCGCATCTTGCCGGCTTCGATCTTGGCGATGTCGAGCAGGCCATCGATGAGGCTCAGCAAATGTTCTCCACTGCGGCGGATGATGGCGATGGCTTCCTTGCGGGCCGGCGGGATGGTGGCGTCCACGTGCAGGATCTGGGCATAGCCGAGGATGCTGTTCAGGGGCGTGCGCAATTCGTGGCTCATGCCGGCCACGAAGCGGCTCTTGGCCAGGTTGGCCGATTCGGCGGCTTCCTTGGCGCGCTGCAGTTCGGCATCGGTCTGTTTGTGGGCTTCGATTTCCTGCAGCAGCAGGTTGGTCTGGCGTTCCGATTCCTCCTGGGCCACGGCACGGCTCTCGTTGGTCAGCACCAGCCACCAGGCGCCGACGCCAACCACTACCAGCAGCAGGCAGAACAGCTTGATGAAGACGCCCCGCAACGAATCCGGTGCGGACAAGCTCAGCCCGGAAAGATCGGCCATCTGCTGGAAATACAGCATCCACAACACGATGGCCAGCCCGCCGGCCAACAGCCCGAAGACACTCAGGTAATGCCCGATACGCGTATTGAGCTTGAGTGCGAAGCGCGCAGGGATCAGCTGGCGCAGCGTATGAAGAATCTGGTTGGGCAGGCGTGCGCGGGGCGTTTTGCAGCGGTCCTTGCAGCGTGCATCGAGTGAACAGCACAGCGAACAGATGGCCCCCTGGTAGGCTGGACAATGCGCCATGTCCGGCGTCTCGAACGCATTGCCACAGATCACGCAATCCAGTACCGAGTGCGCCTGTCCGGGCGTGACGGGCCGATAGTTCTGCTCGGACAGCGTATCGCGCCGCGCGATGTAGTAGCGGCTGCCGGTGGCCAGCGCGATCAGCGGCGCCGTCACCAGCGCCGTCCCCAATGCGATGAAGGGGGCCATCGCGGCAATGG
Organism: Herbaspirillum huttiense; assembly: GCF_004367745.1. Classification (GTDB taxonomy): domain Bacteria; phylum Pseudomonadota; class Gammaproteobacteria; order Burkholderiales; family Burkholderiaceae_D; genus Herbaspirillum; species Herbaspirillum huttiense. The sequence goes on along the minus strand of NZ_CP037993.1, from coordinate 3,117,723 downwards.
TCTTGCCCATCACGCCCGACATGGCCAGTGTGGAGAGCAGGGTGGCAATCACCATTGAACCGACACCAACGGGATTCACGTCATACAGGTGAGCGCGCTTGAATTCAATGTGCGCCGGGCTCAGGCGCAGCGGCTTGTTGATGACCAGATCGGCCACCACGGCCCCGATCCAGGAGATGGCCACCAGGCTGTAGAGCGCCAGCACGTGTTCCAGCGCATTGAACACCCCCAGCTCCATGAGCAGCACCGCGATCAGCACGTTGAAGACCAGCCACACCACGCGCCCCGGATGGCTGTGCGTGAGGCGCGCAAAGAAGTTGGACCAGGCCAGCGAGCCGGCATAGGCATTGGTGACATTGATCTTGATCTGCGACACCACCACGAACAGCACCACCGCCCCCAGCGCAAAGGCCGGATTGCCGAACACGTACTGGTAGCCGATCAGGTACATCTGGGTTGGTTCCACGGCCCGCACCATGGGCACTTCATGCTGGATGGCGAGGAATGCCAGCAGCGTGCCGCCCAGCATCTTGGCCCCGCCCAGCAGGATCCAGCCGGGTCCGGCCAGCAGCAGGGCGCTCCACCAGCGGCCACGATTGGCGGCAGTCTTCTGCGGCAGGAAGCGCAGGAAGTCGACCTGTTCGCCTACTTGCGCAATCAACGAGAAGGCCACCGTGGCGGCCGCGCCGAAGAGCGTGAGGTTGAAGGAGCTGCCTTCTTCGGCACGGCCCGCGAAGCTCATCAGGTTCGACAGTGCCTCCGGTTCCTTGTACAGCACGCAGGCATAGGGCAGCACCAGCAGCACCAGCCACAGCGGCTGGGTCCACATCTGCAGCCGGTTGATCAGGGTGATGCCGTAGGCCACCATGGGGATGATGATGAGCGAACAGAGCACATAGCCATACACCAGCGGCAGGCCGAAATAGATCTCGATGGCCTGCGCCATGATCGCCGCTTCCAGCGCGAAGAAGATGAAGGTGAAGCTGGCGTAGATCAGCGAGGTGATGGTCGAGCCGATGTAGCCGAAGCCGGCGCCGCGCGTGAGCAGGTCCATGTCCACCCCGTAGCGCGCCGCGTAATAGCTGATGGGCAGGCCGGTCGCGAAGAACAGCACCATCACGCAGATGATGGCCCAGAAGGCATTGGTGAAGCCATAGCTCAGGGTGATGGCCCCGCTGATGGCTTCCAGCGCCAGGAAGGAGGTGGCCCCCAGCGCCGTGTTGGCCAGGCGAAATTCGGACCAGCGGCGAAAGGACAGCGGCGTGTAGCGCAGCGCGTAGTCTTCCAGCGTCTCGTTGGCGACCCAGGTGTTGTAGTCGCGCCGGACCTTGACGATGCGTTGAGTGGCGGGATGAGTCACGTTGGCTCTTGGTGGGGTCGGGGGTTCCGGTGGGTCATGTCCGTCAGCGCCTTGTCAGTGTGCTGCAGCGCAGGCTGACTGCCCGGCTCGTGTTTATGTCCAAGCAATTTTCAAACCATTCGGAGCAAGAGGGCATACGTCAAATGACGTAGATGCCTGTCTGCATGACATGAGAATTCACCAAGAAAAGGCAGCCGGCATGGACGCCGTCGCCGCATCCCGACGCCCTGTACGCAAAGTGCGCACCAACAGCAGGCAAGCCATGAGCAAAAGCTGTGCAGGCCGGCGGGCCGCACCAGCAGGGGGCTTACGTCAAACAACGTATTGTTGCGCTGCACCTGCGAACCTATTCTGCGGCTCAGAACGAAGCGCCGGAACCGTGTGATGGAAGGGGTTTCCCGAGCCGCGCCACTGCCGGGGCAGTGACTTGTCCGGTCTTCGTTTCACCGCTTGCATGACGCCACGATGGCCCAGACCGAGTCCAACAACAACGCCCGAAAGGAGTACCGCATGTCGCATTCCTCGTCTTCCAATCCTCCCTCGCTCCCACGCCGCAAGATCCTCATGGGCCTGGCCGCCGGGGCGGCAGCAGCGGCCCTGCCGGGCATGGCCTCGGCCCAGCAGTATCCGACCGCCAAGGTCAACACCACCAAGCTGGCCATCACCGATACCGAAGTCACGGTCGGCCAGCTGCACTCGGCCACCGGCACCATGGCCATCAGCGAGACCGGTTCGATCCAGGCCGAGCGCCTGGCCATCGACCAGATCAATGCCATGGGCGGCATCCTCGGCCGCAAGATCAAGATCATCCAGGAAGACGGTGCCAGCGACTGGCCTACCTTCGCCGAAAAGGCCAAGAAGCTGCTGGAAAACGACCGCGTGGCTGCCGTCTTCGGCTGCTGGACCTCGGCCTCGCGCAAGGCGGTGCTGCCGGTGTTCGAGAAGGACAACGGCCTGCTGTATTACCCCACCTTCTATGAAGGCCTGGAGCAATCCAAGAACGTGTTCTATACCGGGCAGGAGGCGACGCAACAGGTGCTGGCGGGCCTGAACTGGGTGGCCAAGGAAAAGAAGGCCAAGACCTTCTTCCTGGTCGGCTCGGACTACATCTGGCCGCGGACTTCCAACAAGATCGCCCGCAAGCACATCGAGAGCGTGCTCAAGGGTTCGGTGGTGGGCGAGGAATACTACCCGCTGGGCAACACGCAGTTCGGTTCGCTCATCAACAAGATCAAGTTGAAAAAGCCCGACGTGATCTTCGCCGACGTGGTCGGTGGCTCCAACGTCGCCTTCTACAAGCAGTTGAAGGCCGCCGGCGTCACCGCCAAGACCCAGAACCTGCTGACGATCTCGGTGACCGAGGATGAAATGCTGGGCATCGGCGGCGAGAACGTGGAAGGCTTCTTCGCCTCGATGAAGTATTTCCAGAGTCTCGACAACGCCAACAACAAGAAATTCGTGGCCGAATTCAAGGCCAAGTTCGGTGCCAATTCGGTCATCGGCGACGTGACCCAGGCGGCCTATCTCGGCCCCTGGCTGTGGAAGGCTGCCGTGGAAAAAGCCGGCAGCTTCGATGTCGACAAGGTGGTGGCCGCTTCGCCCGGCATCGAACTCAAGACCGCGCCCGAAGGCTACGTCAAGGTTCATGAAAACCATCACCTGTGGAGCAAGACCCGCATCGGCGAGGCGCAGAAGGACGGCCAGTTCAAGGTGGTCTACGAGTCCGAACTGATCGAGCCGAATCCCTTCCCCAAGGGCTACCAGTAAGGCGTTCCGGCCGGTGCCGCACCGGCCCTTCGTGCAGCAAAGCGGTGGCGCCTGTAGTGACATGCGGGCGCTGCCGCCCATTTCTCCAATCTGCAACTCTGCCCCGTCGGGAGTCATCATGGTTTCTCTATCCGAATTCGGCGCCATCTTCGCCATGCAGGGCTTCAATGGCCTCTCGGTTTTCTGCGTGCTGCTGCTGATGGCGCTGGGCCTGGCCATCATCTTCGGGCAGATGGGCGTGATCAACATGGCCCACGGTGAATTCCTCACCATCGGCGCCTACATCACCTACCTGCTGTCGCACCTGACCACCACCTATGCGCCGGCCTTGCAGCCGTTCTATTTCTTCGTGGCCATCGTGCTGTCCTTCGCCGTGGCCTATGGCGTGGGTTATCTCACCGAGCTGCTGCTCATCAGCCGCCTCTACAAGCGTCCGCTCGATACTTTGCTGGCGACCTGGGGCCTGTCGCTGGCGATGCAGCAGACCTTCCGTTCCATCTTCGGCGCCAAGGAAGTCAGCGCCACCTTGCCGGACTGGCTCATGGGTTCCTTCAAGCCGACCGATGCCATCGACATCCCCTTGAACGGTCTCTTCATGATGGGCCTCACGGTGCTGCTCACCGGTGCCATCTTCGTATTGCTGTTCCGTTCACGCTGGGGCTTGCAGGTGCGGGCAACCATGCAGAACCGTGTCATGAGCGGGGCCGTGGGCATCAATACCCGCAAGGTCGACCGCACCACCTTTGCACTCGGCTGCGGGGTCGCCGGCGTGGCCGGTGCTGCTTTCACCACCATCGGCTCCACCGGCCCGACCAGCGGATCGCTCTACATCGTCGATACCTTCCTGGTGGTGGTCTTCGGTGGCGCGCAAAGCCTCATCGGCACCATCGCCTCGGCCTTCTCGATTGCACAGACGCAGTCCACGGCGGAATTCTTCCTGACCGGTTCCATGGCCAAGGTGCTGACCTTGTCGGCGGTGATCCTGATCCTGATGTTGCGTCCGCAAGGGCTGTTCTCGGCGAAGGTGCGCAAATGAATCTGAAAGATGGCCACTCCCGATCCAACTACATGAGCGAGGTCCGATGATGAATGCAGCCTATGAAAAACTGCTGGGCGGGCGCTCCGGTGCGCTTGGCCTGCTGGTGATGGCGGTACTGCTGCTGGTGGTGTTCCCGCTGACGATGGACATGTTCCGTCTCAACCTGGTGGGCAAATACCTGTCCTACGCCTTCGTGGCCGTGGGCCTGGTGCTGTGCTGGGGCTACGGCGGCATCCTCAGCCTGGGGCAGGGCGTGTTCTTCGGCCTGGGCGGCTATTGCATGGCCATGTTCCTCAAGCTCGAAGCCTCTGACCCCATCAGCACCAAAATCCAGTCCACGCCGGGCATCCCCGACTTCATGGACTGGAACCAGATCACCGCCTTGCCGGCCATGTGGGAGCCCTTCCATAGTTTTGCCTTCACGATTCTTGCCGTGCTGGTGGTGCCGACCGCGCTGGCCATGCTGATCGGGCTGGCGATGTTCAAGCGCCGCGTGGGGGATGTGTATTTCTCCATCGTCACGCAAGCCATTGCGGCCATCCTGTCCATCCTCATCATCGGCCAGCAGGGGCTGACCGGCGGCGTCAATGGCATCACCGACCTCAAGACTTTGATGGGCTGGGATATCCGCACCGACCATGCCAAGCTGGTGCTGTATTTCGTCAATGCGGGACTGCTGTTCGGCTGCATCCTGTTCGGCCGCTACGTGCTCGGTTCCAAGCTGGGCCGCCTGCTGGTGGCCATGCGCGACAAGGAAGAACGGGTGCGTTTCTCCGGCTATGACGTGGCCAGCTTCAAGGTCTTCGTCTTCTGTGCGGCGGCCATGTTCTCGGCTATCGGCGGGGCCATGTTCACGCTGCAGGTGGGCTTCATGTCGCCGTCCTTCGTCGGTATCGTGCCCTCCATCGAAATGGTGATCTTTGCTGCAGTGGGTGGCCGCATGTCGCTGCTGGGCGCGGTGTACGGAACGCTGCTGGTGAATTTTGGCAAAACCTACTTCTCCGAAACCTTCCCCGAATTGTGGCTGTTCCTGATGGGCGGTCTCTTCATCGCGGTGGTGATGTATTTCCCCAATGGCTTGGCCGGGCTCTGGCAGACGCAGGGCAAGCGCCTGATGGACAAGCTGCGCGGTCAATCCAAGCCGGTAGCACCCGTTGCTGCAGAAGCCGCCAAGCCGGTTTCCCGAGCATCCACCCCTGAACCCAAGCGCGATGGCATCGAGCCGGGCGCGACCCTGGAGGCCAGCAAATGAGCGAGAACGTCATCGGTTTCGAATCGGACGCCCATCCGGTCCTGGCCATCGAAGACCTGACCGTGTCTTTCGATGGATTCAAGGCAGTCGACAAGCTCAATCTCTACGTGCAGCGCAATGAGGTGCGCGTGGTGATCGGCCCCAACGGTGCGGGCAAGACCACGGTGCTGGACTTGATCTGCGGCAAGACCCGCGCTACCTCCGGCAGCATCAAGTTCAACAATCACGAACTGACGAAGATGAGCGAGCACGCCATCGTGCGGGTAGGCGTGGGACGCAAGTTCCAGACCCCGTCCATCTACGAAAACCTCTCCGTGTTCGAGAACCTTGAGATGTCCTTCCCGCGTGGCCGCAAGGTGTTCGGCGCGCTGACTTTCAAGCGTTCGCCGGATGTGGTGGCGCGGGTGGAAGCGGTGGCCGCAGAGATCTTCCTGGACCAACAGCTGCATACGCAGGCCGACCTGCTCTCGCACGGCCAGAAGCAGTGGCTGGAGATCGGCATGCTGCTGATGCAGGAGCCGGAGCTCTTGATGCTGGATGAACCGGTGGCCGGCATGAGCGTGTCCGAACGCGAAAAGACCGCCGAGCTGCTGGGCCGCATCAGCCAGGGCCGCTCGGTGGTAGTGATCGAGCACGACATGGATTTCGTCAAGAGCATCGCCCACAAGGTCACCGTGCTGCACCAGGGAAAAATCCTGGCTGAGGGCAGCATGGAGAAGGTGCAGTCCGATCCCAAGGTGATCGATGTCTATCTCGGTCACTGAACTTTCCTCACCCTCGGAGCCTGCCATGTTCAAAGTCTCGCAACTCGCCTCCGGCTACGGCCAGAGCAAGGTCATCCACGATGTCGATCTGTCGGTGGCCAAGGAAGAAATCGTCGCCGTCATGGGCCGCAACGGCATGGGCAAGACCACACTGTTCAAGACCCTGATGGGCATCCTGCCGCTGCGCGGCGGCAGCATCAGCATCGATGGCGTGGAACTCGGTGGCCTGGAAAGCCACCAGCGCGTCGAGCGCGGCGTGGCCTACGTGCCGCAGGGGCGCATGATCTTTTCGCACATGACGGTGCTGGAAAACATCCAGACCGGCTTGCCCGCATCGGCCAAGGGCAAGGTGCCCGATGAACTGTATTCGCTGTTCCCGGTGCTGTATGACATGCGCACCCGCAAGGGCGGCAATCTGTCCGGCGGGCAGCAGCAGCAACTGGCCATTGCGCGCGCACTGGCGACCAACCCGCGCGTGCTGCTGCTGGATGAACCGACTGAAGGGATACAGCCTTCCATCATCAAGGACATCGCCAAAAGCCTCAAGGAAATCCGCAAGATCCGTGCGCTCACCATCGTGGTCTCGGAGCAGGTGCTGAGCTTCACGCTGGAGATTGCGGACCGTTTCCTGGTCATCGACAAGGGCCGCTTCGTCTACGAGGACACGCGCGAGAACGTCGATGCGCCCACCATCAGCAAGTATCTGTCGGTCTGATCCGACCGTCTTTTCAGAGGAGCAAGCCCATGCGACACGGAGACATTTCATCCAGCCGGGACGCCGTCGGCGTGGCCGTGGTGAACTACAAGATGCCGCGCCTGCACACGCGCGGCGAGGTGCTGGAGAACGCCAGGAAGATCGCCGCCATGCTGGTCGGCATGAAGCAGGGATTGCCGGGGCTGGACCTGGTGGTGTTCCCGGAGTATTCCACCCACGGCATCATGTATGACCGTGAAGAAATGTTCGAGACCGCCGCCACCATCCCCGGCGACGAGACTGCCATCTTTTCCGAAGCCTGCCGCATCGCCGGTGTGTGGGGCGTCTTTTCGCTCACCGGCGAGCGCCATGAGGAGCATCCGCGCAAGGTGCCCTACAACACGCTCATCCTCATCAACGACCAGGGCGAGATCGTGCAGAAGTATCGAAAGATCATGCCGTGGACGCCCATCGAGGGCTGGTATCCGGGCGATACCACCTACGTCTGCGACGGTCCCAAGGGCTTGAAGATCAGCCTCATCATCTGTGATGACGGCAACTATCCCGAGATCTGGCGCGACTGCGCCATGAAGGGTGCGGAACTGGTGGTGCGCTGCCAGGGCTACATGTATCCGGCCAAGGAACAGCAGATCATGGTCTCCAAGGCCATGGCCTGGATGAACAACCTCTATGTGGCCGTGGCCAATGCATCAGGGTTCGATGGCGTCTATTCCTACTTCGGCCATTCGGCCATCGTCGGTTTCGACGGCCGCACGCTGGGCGAATGCGGTACCGAGGAGATGGGCATCCAGTATGCCGAACTGTCGGTCTCGGCCATCCGCGATGCACGCCGCAACTGGCAGTCGCAGAACCACCTCTACAAGCTCCTGCATCGCGGCTACACCGGCAAGATCAATTCGGGCGAATCGCCGGCGGGCGTGGCCGACTGTCCTTTCGACTTCTATCGCACCTGGGTCAACGACCCGCAGGCTGCGCGCGCCCAGGTCGAGGCATTGACGCGCAACAGTGCCGGTACGCCCGAATGCCCGATGCCGGGGATTCCCACCGAGCCGGCAGCCTGAGGCCGAAGGCGCAAGGCCTCATCACACATCCACCACCAAGGAGATCGCATGCAACACTTCAAGATCAAGCCCGGCGTCCCGCTGGCAGAGCAGGCTGAACTGGGTCACAACCGCTGGCACCCGGACCTGCCGTTCCTGGCCTCGGTCAAGCCGGGCGAATCCATCCTGATCGAGTCGCTGGACTTCCTCGACGCGCAGATTCAGGACACCGACGATGTCTCCGACGTCAAGAACGTCGATCTCACCCGCGCCCATCCGCTGACCGGTCCCTTCCATGTCGAGGGCGCAGAGCCGGGTGACCTGCTGGTGATCGACCTGCTGGACATCAAGCCGGTGACCCCGGTCGGTTTCTCGGGCGTTTTTGCCAAGGAAAACGGCGGTGGCTTCCTGGCCGACTATTTCCCCGAAGCCGACAAGGCCATCTGGGACCTGAAAGGCTTGTATGCCACCTCGCGCCATATTCCGGGCGTGCGCATCGCAGGCCTGACCCACCCTGGTCTGATGGGTTGCCTGCCGTCCCACGATCTGCTGGCTGAGTGGAATCGGCGGGAAGCGCCGCTGGCCGCCAAGGGTCTGGCGCAACCACCGAACCCCAGCACTGCCGTCTTGCGCGGCCTGACCGGTGCGAAATTCGACGAGATGGCCAAGGTCGCCGCCCGCACCGTGCCGCCGCGCGAGCACGGCGGCAATACCGACATCAAGGACCTGTCGGCGGGCACCCGCATCTTCTTCCCGGTGTACGTGAAGGGTGCGGGTTTCTCGATGGGGGACCTGCACTTCTCGCAGGGCGACGGCGAGATCGGTTTCTGCGGCGCCATCGAGATGGATGGCGTGAGCCACGTCGGCTTCGACCTCATCAAGGGCGGCATGGCCAAGTACAACATCACCTCGCCCATCTTCATGCCCAGCATCGTCAAGCCACATTACGAGCAGTGGCTGACCTTCGAAGGCATCAGCGTGGAAAACGGCGTGAACTACTATCTCGACGCCACCGTGGCCTATCGTCAAGCCTGCCTGAAGGCCATCGACTACCTGACCCACTTCGGCTACACCGGCAGCCAGGCCTACATGCTGCTGACGGCCGCGCCGGTGGAAGGGCGCATCGGCGGCATCGTCGATATTCCCAACTGCGCCTGCACGGTGGCCTTGCCGACCTCCATCTTCGATCAGGACATCACGCCCAAGGGCATGCTCAACGACAAATCCTATTGGGGCCGCAAGGGCTAACGATCAACGCAGTGACGTGTGTGTTCCCGGCCGGGCGCAGGCCTGGCCGGTTTTTTTCGTGATAACGGATTGGTGAAGGAGTCCCCATGCCCTTGTATGACATTCGTTGCAGCCATTGCGAAGGCATCTTCGAACGCCTCATTCCCCTTCAGGGATTGCACGGCCAGACTTGCTGTCCCTATTGCAAGGAGGAGACGGCCGCCTCACCCATGCCCACGGGCGGTCATGTCGGCTTGCAGGTCAAGTATCGCTGGCAGCCGCGCAACGGTGCCGAGCAACTGGCCGGGCAGGGGGCGACCGGGCCGGGCACCCATGCAGGGGCAGGCCGCAGCAGCGTGCTGCACAACTGCAAGGGTCACAGCTGCAGCATCTGCGCGACCTGAGGCCGGCCGGATTGCTCCAGTTACTCCAGCATGGCGTCCAGCCCCGCCGCCAGTTCGGTGAGCGAGGGCATGGCGCGCTCGGCCTTGTCGGGATCGTGTTTCACCAGCACCGGCATCCAGGCCGGATCCACGCCCAGCTTCTTGCCCACGGCCACCGGATAGGTGGCCAGTGCGGCTTCGTCATCCAGTGACAGCACAGTCACGCGCGCGGCCCACGCGCCCAGGTGTACCCAGGCAGCGGCGCGGTCGAGCCGGCCCGCCGCCAGCGGATCAGGCACCGAGCGCAGTGCCGTGACCAGCGCTTCAGGGAAATTCCAGATCGCCGCCAGTTCGGCCGAGACATCGGCGTAGTGAAAGCCCCAGGTCTGCTTTTCCCGTTCGGCGCGGTCGGCGTCGAGCACGTTGCATTGCTTGTCCAGCGAGGCGACTGTCGCGGCGGCCACCGCATGCAGTTGCAACTGGCCGATGCCATGCATCATGCCGACGGTGAAGACAGCATCGCCATTGTCTTCGCCGTGGATGCCGGCGTGCATGGACAGCCAGCGCGCTGCCACCGCGGTGTAGAGGGTATGTCGCCAGAACTGCGGCAGCTCCATGCCGCGCGTGCTCTTGAAAGCCGCCACCATGCCGTTGCCCAGCACCAGATTGCGCACCATGATGAAACCCAGCATGCGCAGCGCATCGTCGACCGTGCCGATGGTGCGCGAAGCGTGAAAGAACGCCGAGTTTGCCAGTCGCAGCAGTTTGGCGGTGAGCGTCGGGTCGGCCGCAATCTGGTGGGCGATATCCTGGGCCGAGACTTCCTCGCTGTTGAAGCTGGTCATCAGCTGCTGCACGACCTTGGGGATGGTCGGCAGCTTGCCGGGCTGGTCTACCAGGCTCTTGAGCTCCATGACAGTTCCTCCATGCAATGGTTTGTGTGGTTTTTTTGCAGGCAATTCCGGGAATTGCGGTTCCATTGTCGCAGAGTTCGGACGATTTGCTGACGATCCAGGTCAGTATGATGGAAGTCTCACTTGACCGGAGTGCACCCATGGCAAGCCGCAAGACGTCCGACCCGCATCCTCCCGAGCAGCCCGTCACGCCCGCCGGGGCGTGGGGAGATGTACCGAATTATGTGCAGGATTGCGTACAGCGCAGTTTCCTTTTCCTCGATACCTTGCTCGACCGTGGCAATGACTACCTGGAGCATCTGGAGCAGGGCACGCCGCCGCTCCTGAAATTCGATCACGAACTGGTGCTGGACGGTCACGACCTGCCGCAGCCCTGCAATTACGCCTTGCTGCGCCTGCAACCGCCGCCGGGCCTGCCGGTCGATCCGCAGGCACGACCGGTGGTGGTGGTCGATCCGCGCGCGGGACACGGCCCCGGTATTGGCGGCTTCAAGTTCGATTCGGAAGTGGGCATGGCGATGAAGGCCGGGCATACCGTGTATTTCGTCACTTTCCGGCCGGAGCCCGAGGAGGGCCAGACGCTGGTCACCGTGATGGATGCGGAGGCGCGCTTCCTCGAAGAAGTGATACGCCGCCATCCGCAATGCCCGGCCAAGCCGGTAGTGATCGGCAATTGTCAGGCCGGCTGGGCCATGATGACGCTTGATGCCGTGCGGCCCGAGCTGTTCGGGCCGCTGATGATGGTCGGTGCCCCGGCCTCCTACTGGGCCGGCAGCTCCACGCTCAATCCCATGCGCTACAGCGGTGCCAACCTCGGCGGGACCTGGCTGGCCTCGCTGGCCGCCGATCTCGGGGCCGACCGCTTCGATGGCGCCTATCTGGTCGAGAACTTCGAGAAGCTCAATCCGGCCAATACCTTCTGGAGCAAGTATTACAACCTCTGGGCCGGAGTCGACCAGGAGGCAGGGCGTTTCCTGGAATTCGAACGCTGGTGGGGCGGTTTCTTCCGCATGACCGGGGCCGAGATCGAGGCCATCACCGAGAATCTGTTCGTGGGCAACAAGCTGGCGCGCGGAGAGCTGGAGGTCAAGGGCAGGGCAGTCAATCTGCGCGACATCACTGCGCCCATCGTGGTCTTCGCCTCCTGGGGCGACAACATCACGCCGCCGCCGCAGGCGTTGAACTGGATCATCGATGTCTGGGGCGACGAGCGCGCCATCGCCGCCGCCGGCCGCACCATCATCTACGTGCTGCACGAGAGCGTGGGCCATCTGGGCATCTTCGTGGGCGGCTCGGTGGCGCTCAAGGAACACGACCAGCTGGTCAGCTCGCTGGACGTCATCGAGAGCCTGCCACCAGGGCTCTACGAAATGAAGCTGGAACGCAAGGACGGCCGCGCGACCCAGCGCTGGGATGCGCTGGAGCCTGGCGATTACACGGTGCACTACGAGCACCGCACCATGGAAGACCTGCGCAAGCTCAATCCCGAGGGCCGCGAGGAAGAGTCGCTGTTCTCGACCATCAGCCAGTGGTCGCAACTCAATGCGCAGTGGTACAAGACCTGGGTCCGGCCCTGGGTGCGCATGACGGCGACCCGCGACAGCGCCAATACGCTGATGCGCATGAATCCCTTGCGCATGCAGCGGCAACTGTTCTCGGACAAGCATCCGGCCGCCGCCTTCATCCGCCAGCAGGCCGCTACCGCGCGCGCGCAACGGGTACAGCTGGATCCGGAACATCCGCTGAAGCAATACGAACGGCGCATGGCGCAGAAGATCACCGACGAGCTCAATGCCTGGCGCGACCAGCGCGATGCCCGCACGGTACGGATGACGCGCCAGCTGTTCGGTCCGACCGGACTGGGGGCCTGGCTGCCGCCGCGCGAGCCGGATGCCGAACTCGCCCAGCGCTGGGCGCAGCAGGAGCTGGGACGCTACCGTGATACGGTCATCGGCCAGATTGCCGACGGCGGCTTTGCCGAAGCGGTTTGCCGGATCGTCATCGCCGGCATGGTCTCCATCGGTGCGTTCGAACGGCGCAGCCTGCGTCTGGCCAGGCTGCTGGCGCAACTGCCGAACATGCATGCCAGCGTGTCGCCCCAGACCAACTGGGTGCAACTGTTGAAGGAGCAAGCGCGTATTACGGCGGTGGCCCCGGTGGAGGCACTCAATGCACTCGGGCAGATGCTGCCCGATGCAGCCTCGCGCGAGCGCGCGCTGGCGCTGGCAGCGGCGGTGATGATGATCGAACCGACGCTGGCCAATCCGCGCTCGGAAATCATTGAACTGCTGGTCGGAACGTTGGAGGTTGATCCCGATCGCGTGATTGCGCTGGCCCGCAAGCTGACCAAGGCCATTGGTGAAGACGGTGATGCGCTGACCTTGCCGTCGTCCGACGAGGAACCGGCGCGACCGGCGGCCGCACCGCGCAAGCGGGCGGCACGCGCGCCTGCGCCCGTGGCCAAGCCGGCCAAGGCGAGTGCGCCGCCAAAGCCGGTCAACAGCGCGCCTTCGTCCAAGCCTGCCAGCGCCAAGGCCAAGACCTCTGCCAAGACAACGAAGTCTGCGCCTGTCGCCAAAGCCACGGGGACCGCCAAGACCACCCGGAGCGGCACACCGGCGCGCACGCGCTCCAAGCGCAGTTGAAATGCTCAAGGCCGGGGTTCACGTTGCCCCGGTCGGATGGTCGTCATGGCTTGCCGAAAGTCCCGGCGGGCAGGTTCCACATGGCCTGCTCGCTGGTGGACAAGGCCACCGCGCCACCCGCCAATGCCGCACGCGCATCGTCTGCATTGCAGACGAAGCCCGACGCGACGATGGGCGGAAGCACGGCGCGGTCCGCCGGCTTGAGTTGCTTGAGCATCGGTGCCGGCATCAGTTGCACCAGGTTGGGTTCGCTCTGTTCGAGCGCCTTCAGGCTGCGCGGCCAGGTGGTGCGATCGGTCACGAATACCTTCTGCATGGTGATCATGCCGGCCCGGCTGGCCCGCAGCAGCGTGGCCACCCGCGTTGACACCAGCGACGGTACGCCCAGGGCGACCAGATAATCGATGGCGGCCTTGTCCTGCGCCAGTCCTTCACAGGTGTCCACATTGAGCATCAGGAACTTGCCCGCATCCCGGACACGGGTGCTGAGCGCCTGCAACTCACGCAACTCCACGTTGGCAACGATGCCGACTTCAGCGGCGCTGGCGAGAAAGGCAGGGAGGTGCTGGGTTCCATAGAGCGCTGCCATGACCGGATGCCGCCTGAGCCTGGCTTGCAGGGAGCGGTCGTCAGAGGAGGCGGGCTGAGAGGCCGGCGCGGCGGCGGCGCGTGCCGGGGAACGAGGGGGAGAGGGAGAGCGCATGCAAGGTTCCAGAGTAAAAAATGAGAAGCAAGAAAGAAAGGCGAATGGAAGACGCGCGGCTAAGGTGCGGTTTCCTGGCGCACATGGTCCAGTTCGGCACACAGCCGTGCCTGCCACCGGGCACGGCGGCAGGCACGCTCGGCGTAGTCGATGCGTGGCTTGAAGACGGCCTGCAACCGGGTCCGGGCGCAGGCCTGGTGCAAGTCATCCCACAGCAGGCCATGGCTGCCGGCCAGGAAAGCGATGCCGCGCAGGCTGGCGTGCGCACTCTGGTGGGTGCGGCAGGTGGTTACGCCCGACAGGTCGGCTTGCAACTGCAGCAGCAGGTCGCTGCTGGCCAGCGTGCCGCCGCTCATGATCCGCGAGACCGGTAGTCCGGCCGTGTCGGCGCTGGCACTGACGCACGCGGTCACCGATTGCGCGATTCCCTCCACCAGCGCATGTGCCACTTCGGCGCGGCCCGTGGCCAGCGACATCCCCTGCAGGGCTGCTCGCGCTGCGGGTTGGCGTTGCGGTGACTGCATCCCGGCCAGCGCCGGCAGGAAGCTGACGCCGCCGGCCGAACTCACGCTGGCCGCCAGGGCCAGCAGCTGGCGCGCATCCGGAAACCAGCGCAGGCGCTGGCAGGCCCAGGTGAGGGCGGCACCGGTGGTGGCGGTGTAGCTTTCGAGGGCGAAGTGGGAGACGCCGTTCTGACGCCTGGCGGTGACTACTACGCTGCCCTCGGCGGTGCTGTCGGCGGGGGCGAGTGCAACGCGCGGGCCGACCAGCACGTCGATGAAGCTGCCGGTGCCGTGCTGACACAGCGCTTGGCCGGGTTCCAGGCAACCCTGCCCGATGGCAGCGGCCAGCTGATCTCCGGCGCAGGCGCGAATCGGCAGGGCGGTACCGAGTAGGGCAGCGTCGCTGCGGCCGTAGTCGTCGGCATCCTGGCACAGCGCTGGCAGCAGCGTGGCGGGGAAGCCGAGCGCCTCCAGCCAGTCCAGCGCATACGCATGCGCGTCCAGCACATAGGCATTGCAGGCCGTGGCATTGGTCGCGCTGGTAGCCAGCAGGCGGCGGCCGCTCAGTTGCCACAGCAGCCAGGTGTCAATGCCGCCAAAGCCCAGCCGTCCTTGCGCCCAGGCACGCGCCACGCGCGGCTGATGGCGCAGCAGATGGGCCGCCCAGAGGTAGGGCGAGCGGCTGCCGACCGGTCGCCCCAGACGCGGTCGCAGCCGCTGATCCCAGTGCGGTGCCAGTGCCGCCAGTTCGGCCGCGTGCCGGCTGTCCTGCCAGGACAGTGCCGGTGCCAGCGGTTCTCCGCTCACGGTATCCCACACCACGGCGCTGGCGCGCTGGTTGCACAGGCCGATGGCGCGCACCCGCAGTCCCTTCTGGCGCGCCTGCTGCAGGCTGGCGCGGCACGCGGTGAGGGTCTGCTGCCAGATCAGGGCCGCATCCTGTTCCACCACGCCGCTGCGCGCGGAGTGCGTGCGCAAGGGGCGTCGGTGCAGGCAGGAGACCAGGCCGTCGGCCGTCACGATCGCCGCGCGGGTGCTGGAGCTGCCGGCGTCGATGGCGAGGATCCCGTCACGGCTGTTCATGGCGGCTTCTGTCGACAGGAACGGGCGCACTGCTGGCGGTGGCGTGGCCGGAGC
This sequence comes from Herbaspirillum huttiense, assembly GCF_004367745.1. Classification (GTDB taxonomy): domain Bacteria; phylum Pseudomonadota; class Gammaproteobacteria; order Burkholderiales; family Burkholderiaceae_D; genus Herbaspirillum; species Herbaspirillum huttiense. Next base: position 3,102,274 of record NZ_CP037993.1, on the reverse strand, counting down.
GGTAGGGGCGGGAGTCAATCAAGGCGGCGACATCGTCGATGTCGCGCAAGGGGACTGCGGTGTGCACAGGGCTCTCCTGAAGTTGACTGCAAGAGGCCTGCGCACTGCGCGCGTGAAGAGACCATCTTGCAGATGGTCTCTTGTGTGAATTATCTGCCGGGCAATTCTATGAGCCCGGCGACGGGCTTGTCAACGACCGCAAAAGGGGGCGCGGCAGCCGATCTCGCCTGTTTTCAGGGGCGTTCACCCCTTGCCAGACGTGCCCGGACGTGGGCCACGATCTGCGGCAGGTCGGCCACCGAATCGATCACGTAGTGCGCGCCGGCGGCGAGCAGGCGTGTTTCGGCGTGTGTCTTGAGGCGCTCGATTTCCTCGGTCGGCGAGGCGTCCAGTTCGGCACGCGTGAGCCCCACTTCATTGCCCGAAAGGGAGAGGCCAACGCTCCACATGCCGGCGCGAATACCTTCCTCAATTCCCGGCACCGTATCGTCGACCTTGATGCAACAGGCCACGTCATCGATCTGCAGCGCCAGTACGTTGGCCAGCGCCATGTAGGGGCCCGGACGGCCACCGGCCTCCAGTTCGTCGCCGGCCACCACGTGGTCGGGGCGCAGGCCTTCCTCGGCCGCCATCGGCAGCAGCACATCCAGCACCTGGCGCGGATAGCCGGAGCAGGAACCGATTTTGAGACCCTGGCCGCGCAGCCAGGCCAGCACCTGCGCCGCGCCCGCGATGGGCTGCGAATACTGGCCGACCTTGGCGATCTGCATCGGCATGAAGCGGGCATAGATGGCATCGACATCCGCATCGGTGGGCGCCCGGCCGCTCTGCTGCTGCCACTGCGCCGCGATGGCCGTATCGTCCAGCAGCACGCGGATATGCTGCCACTTGGACAGGCCCATGGGGCCGCGTGCCTGTTGCAGGGTGAGGTTGATGCCGAAGCTCTTGAAGGCATCGACGAAGATTTGCGTGGGCGCCAGCGAACCGAAGTCGACCAGTGTACCGGCCCAGTCGAAGATGACGGCTTGCAGGTTGCGCGGACGGGCGAGAGATGGGTGCATGGGATTTTCCTTGAAAGTGAGTCAGCAGAAGTCAGTGGCGGGCGGCGATGAAGTTGCGTCCGCGCGGTCCGCACAGCGCTGCCTGCAGGGCCGCTTCCCAGCGGTCTTGCAGGCCATAGTGGGCCGGGTCGGTGGACACGCCCAGCGATTCGAGCAAGCCGGCCAGGCGCGCGACGGCCTGCTCGGTACTTGTGGCATCGAAGATCTGCAGCAACAGGGCATCGACCGCGCTGTCGCGCCCCATCGCCAGGCGCAGGATGTGCGGCAGCGAGAAGGAACAGGCGATGCCGTGCGGGACACCGCGCTGCAGCGTGATGTCATAGGACAAGGAGTGCGCCAGCGCAGTCCGGGTATTGGAAAAGGCCAGGCCGGCCTGGAGCGCAGCCAATGCCATCTGTTCGCGCAGGGCCAGGTCGTCAGGCTGGCGGACGAGCGCCGGCAGCGTGGCCACGATGGCGCGGGCGGCGCTGCTGGCCAGGGTCGAGGAGACCGGGTTGCGATGCACGTTCCAGATCGCCTCCAGCGCGTGGGAGAGCGCATCCAGGCCGCTGGCCAGCGTTGCCGGTGCAGGCAGGCTCAGCATCAGGCTGGCATCGATGATGGCGGCCTGCGGCCAGGTCCAGGGGCGATGCAGTGAATACTTGCGCCCGCCCTGCGCATCCCACAGCGTGGCCCAGGGCGTGACTTCGCTGCCGGTGCCGGCCGTGGTGGGGATGGCAATGAGCGATTTCAGATGCGCCGGGTCGGGTTCAAAGGGGGTGTCTTCGCGCAGATGCGCTAGCAGTTCGTCAAAGCGTCCCGACGGCGTGGGCGCCAGCATGGCCTTGGCGCAATCGATGACGCTGCCGCCCCCGAGGGCGATCAGGCAGGGTACCTCGGCGTGGCGCTGCCACAGGCGCTGGTGCATGCCGGTGAGCCAGCTCACGTCAGGATTGGGCAGGACGCTGTTGTCGATGCCAACCAGTTGCGGGCCCAGCAGGTCGGCAACCTTCTGTTGCAGCCCCAGGGCAGCGGCTTCGGGAAAGGTGATCAGCAATGCGGGCCGGCCGGCCAGCAGCTGCGGCAATTGTGCGAGGCTGCCGACACCGGCATGGAGCTCGACAGGATTATGGAAATGCCACATGTTTTTTTCTCTTCTTGCATCAAAACGGGGAGGGGCGAAGTCAATGGGCATGGCCGTCCTGGATCATGCGCCGCAGCCGGCTCGACAGGGCATCTGCCGCCACCACCATCAAGGTCACCACGACGATGCAGGTGGCCGTGTCCTGGTACTTGAACAGCTTGAGGCTGTTGACCAGTTCAAAGCCCAGTCCGCCGGCGCCGACCATGCCCAGCACAGTGGCCTGGCGCAGGTTGACTTCGAAACGGTAGAGCACGGTGGCGATCCAGGCCGTAGCCACCTGGGGCAGCACCCCGAAGACAATCACCTGCAGGGGCCGGGCTCCGGTGGCACGCAGGGCTTCCAACGGCCCCTGGTCGATTTCCTCGATGCTCTCGGCAAAGAACTTGCCGATCATGCCGACGCCGTGTACAGCCAGCGCCAGCACCCCGGGAAAGGGCCCCAGACCCACTGCCGAGACGAACACCAGCGCCAGGATCAGTTCATTGATGCTGCGCGTGACGTTGAGGCCCTGGCGTACCAGCGCATGCAGGGTGCGGTTGGCATTGAGATTGCGCGCGGCCAGCAAGGCCACCGGTACTGCGCCCAGCACACCCAGCAAGGTTCCCCAGAGTGCGATCTGCAAGGTTTCGACGGCCGGGGCCAGCAGTGACGGCAGCAAGCCCCAGTTGGGCGGGAAGGAGCGCGCCAGGAAGTCGCCGATCTGCGGCAGGCCATTGGCCAATTCGCGCCACGACAGTTGCGTGCCGGCAGCGCTCCAGGCCAGGATCCAGGCCGCCAGCAGCACAATCGCCATGAAGCCCAGCCAGCCGCGCAGCGTTGCCGGACGTGGACCGGTCCACAAGTAGCCGCGCTGTCCTGAAGGGGGGGCGGCCGGGGAAGAAAAATTCATGTCAGTGCTCCTGTTGCTGCCTGCAGGGCCGATGCCATCAGGGGCAATTCAGCCTCGTTCATGTCGGGCTTGCCGGCGTAGATGGCGTCGAGATGGTGTTCGTTGAGCGTTTCACCGGTGCCATCGAAGACCAGACGTCCTCCGGCCAGGCCGATGATGCGGTCGCCGAACTCGCGGGCGTAGTCCACCTGGTGCAGGTTGCAGAGCACGGTAATGCCCAGCTCCCGCGAGGCGGCGCGCAGGTAATGCAGCACCAGGCGCGCGGTCTTGGGATCCAGGCTGGCAATGGGCTCGTCGGCCAGGATCACCTGCGGCTGCTGGGCCAGGGCGCGGGCGATGCCGACCCGCTGGCGCTGGCCGCCGGAGAGCGCATCGGTGCGTTGATGGGCCTTGTGTTCCAATTCCACCCGGCGCAGGCAGTCCAGGGCCAGAGCAATGTCCTGGCGCGAGAACAACTGCAGGATCGACGCCAGGGTGGAAGCCTGACCGAGGCGGCCGGTCAGGGTATTCTTCAGCACCGACAGGCGCGGCACCACGTTGTGATGCTGGAAGATCATCGCCACCTGGCGCCGCAACTGGCGTACCTGGCGGGCGCGGGTGTCGGTGGCATCGTAGCCGGCCACCCGGAGTTCTCCCGAGCTGGGCTGGACCAGCCCGTTCAGGCAGCGCAGCAGGGTCGATTTGCCCGCCCCGGACGGGCCCAGTACCACCAGGAACTGGCCGGCCGGCACGTTCAGGTCGATCCCGCGCAAGACGGCATGGCTGCCGTATTGCTTGGCGAGGCCGCGGATGTGGATCATTTCATGGCCTTCAGGTCCAGGTTCAGGATCTTGGCGGTCTCGCGCACCACGTCGTAAGCACCGTCGGTAGTGGGCACGAAACCGTTGAGGACGCCCTGGTCCCCCCATTTCACGTCCTTGATGTTGGCGAAGGCGGCGGCGATCTTCTGCTTCAGGGCCGGGTCCAGATCCTTGCGCCAGACCATGGGCGACTCGGGAATGTCCGGCGAGGTCCACACCACGTTCAGTTCCGCTTGCTGCACCACACCCTTGGCCACGGCCGCGGCCAGGATGCGGTCGGCCACGGCGGCGGCGTCGACCTTCTTGTTGGCCACGGCCAGGATGCTGGCGTCGTGCGAGCCCGAGAAGATCACCCGCGAAAAATACTTGTTGGGATCGATGTTGAGTTTCTGCAGGCCGGCGCTGGGGAACAGGTGCCCGGAAGCCGACGAGGGATCAACAAACGCCATGGTGCGGCCCTTCAGCTGTTCCAGGCTCTGCAGCCCGCTCTCCTTGCGGGTGATGATGAGGCTCTTGTAGATGCTGCGGCCGCTCTTCTTGGTCTCGGCCACGGCGAAGGCTTCCACGTTGGCCACCGAACTGGCCAGCACGTAGGAGAACGGGCCGAGATAAGCCACATCCAGCTTGCGCGAGCGCAGCGCTTCGATGATGCCGTTGTAGTCGGTGGCGATGAAGGGCTTGACCGGCATGCCCAGTTGCTGCTGCAGGCTGTCGATGACGGCCTTGCTGTTTTCCAGCATGGCCTGCGAATCTTCGGCCGGGATCAGGCCGACAGTCAGTGGCGGTACTGCGGCTGCAGGCCCTGCCAGCAAGACAGAGGCGAGGGCGCCCAGGCACAGGGTGAAGAAGCTGCGTCGCTGCATGATTGCATCCTTGTTGAGGGCGTCCCGGGGACGGGACGCGATGAGCGGGGTGCCAAAGGACCGATGGTTCGGCCATGGCGCTCGTCAGGAGCCGTTGCGGTTGATGCGGCGCCGACAGGACAGAAGCTTAAAGAGACATTGTGACGCCCCTGTTATCGATATAATCGTGAAAATCGAATGAATCTATTGATAGGATCTATAGATGATCCCTTCACAATTGCGCGCTTTCCTGGCCGTCGCACGCCATCGCGGTTTTTCGGCCGCTGCCCGGGCGCTGGGCGTGAGCCAGCCCACGCTGACCACCCAGGTGCAATCGCTGGAGCGTGAGCACAACGTGGAACTGTTCTTCCGGCGCGGGCGACGTGTCGATCTTTCCGAGACCGCCCAGCGCCTGCTGCCGATCGCCCAGAACATCGCGGAGCTGGAGCTCGATGCCCTGAACCTGCTGGTCAATTCGGGCGCGCTGCACGTGGGCCATCTGCGCATCGGCGCGGTCGGCCCGTTTCACGTGATCGAGATGGTCGATGCCTATCGCGCCCGTTATCCGCAGGTGGAGCTGTCGATCAAACTGGGCAACTCCGCGCAATCCCTGGCTGACCTCGAAAACTACGTGACCGACGTGGCGGTGCTGGCCAGTTTCACTGACGACGCGCGCTTTCATGCGCTGCCCTACGCCGACCATGCGGTGGTGCTGTTCGCCCATCACAGTCATCCTTTCTACCAGCGCGAAGCGGTCTCCCTGGCCGAGCTGGACCAGCAGCCCATGCTCATGCGCGAGCAGGGATCCACCACCCGCCTGGCGCTGGAAAAAGCCATGCAGCAGGCCGGTGCAAGCCCACGGATCGTGATGGAAATCGGCAGCCGTGAAGCCTTGCGCGAAGCAGTCGCACGGGGGCTGGGCCTGGGGGCGGTTTCCGAGGCAGAATTCATTGCGGATGAACGTTTCCGCATGGTGCGCATCGAGGGCGATCCGGTCAGCACCCACACCTATGTCTATTGCCTGGCCGAACGCAGGGAGGGGCGGCTGGTCGGCTCCTTCATGAAGAGCGCCCAGCGCAACGCTGGCAACTGAGGCAACTGGCACTTTGGCTTATCATTACGGACTGTTCATTTCTGACCAGGAAGCCCTACCGTGATCAAGCATATCGTCATGTGGAAACTGAAGGACCATGCAGAAGGGGCTGACAAGGCCACCAACCTGCTCAAGATGAAGGCCCTGCTGGACAGCTGTGCCAACGTGGTGCCCGGCATCCTGAAGTTCGAAGCTGTGCTGGCCCAGCCGGGCCTGGAAGCGACCTGCGATGTAGTGCTCTATTCCGAATTTGCCTCGCGCGAAGCGCTGGACGCCTATCAGGAGCATCCGGACCACGTGGCCATCAAGCCCTTCATCGGTGCCGTGCGCGAAGCGCGCCAGTGTATGGATTACGAAATTTGAGGCCGGCATGAGTCTGTCCGTTACTGACATCTTCCCGCAGGGGAATCCGTATCTGGAAGCACTGGGCGTGGAGGTGCTGGAATACGGCAATGACCGCGCCGTCATGGCACTGAAGCTCAAGCCCGAGTTCATGAACAGCTGGCATGTGGCCCAGGGTGGCATCAGCATGACCTTGCTGGACGTTGCCATGGGCCTGTCGGCCCGCGCCGGCGCTCCCGATGCCAAATCCTCCGCGACCGTCGAGATGAGCACCAGTTTCCTGCAGCCGGCCGGGCACGCAGGGGACACCATCATCGCGCGCGGCCACACTTATCACCGCTCCACCACCATGTGCTTCTGCCAGGCCGAACTGTTCAACGGCGATCGCCTGGTGGCCAAGGCCATGGGCACCTTCAAGCTGATTCGCCGCCTGGATATCTCGCGCAAGCTGGATCAGGAGTGAGCGGAGCACGCTGTTCTTTTTTTGCAGGAAGTCCACCATGAAAATCACCACCGGCAGCTGGGAGCAGCTGCGTGCGCAGGCCCAGCCGATTCGCTTCGAGGTCTTTGTCGATGAACAGAAGGTACCCGCCGAGATCGAGCTCGATGAGATGGACCCGCATTGCGTACACGCCGTGGCCTATGACGATGCTGGCCAGCCGCTGGCGACCGGCCGCTTGCTGCCGGACGGGCACATCGGCCGCATGGCCGTGCGCAAGGCCGGGCGCGGCCAAGGCGTGGGCGGCGCCGTCTTGCAGGCCTTGATTGCCGCGGCTCGTGCACGCGGTGACGCCGAAGTCATCCTCAATGCCCAGGTGCATGCCGAGGGCTTCTACCAGCGCCATGGTTTCGCCCGCGAGGGTGAGCAATTCATGGAAGCCGGCATCCCCCACATCACCATGCGCGCGCGACTGCAAGGGTCGGCCGCTTGATCGTCCTGCTCAAGCTTGCGAGGCCGACGGCGGCATTGCCGGACGGCTCTCGTCCAGTCTGAAGTAGCACAGCTGGGCGGTCAGTTCGCGCGCCCGTTCGGCCACCAGTTCCGCAGTGGTGGCCAGTTCCTCGGAGGCGGCGGCGTTGCGCTGGGTGGTGTCATTGAGCTGCATCACCGCCGAACCGATTTCCTGCACCCCTTCCTCCTGCAGGCGCGCCGAGAGCGTGATCTGGTTGATCTGCTGTGAGGCTTCGCGGATGCCGTTGAGCGTACCGGCGGCCAGGCGCTGGCTGGTGGCCTCGGCCAATTCCACGCTTTGCTGGGCAATCACGCTGATCTCCTGCGCGCTGCCCTGGCTGCGCTCGGCCAGCTTGCGGATTTCAGCCGCCACGACGGAGAATCCGCGCCCGTGTTCTCCCGCGCGCGCCGCCTCGATGGCGGCGTTCAAGGCCAGCAGATTGGTCTGGTAGGCGATGTCGTCGATCACCCCGACCTGGCGCGCGATGCCGCGCATGGCCGCCACCGTGCTCTGGACGGCCGCGCCGCTCTGGTCGGCATCGGCAGCAGCGTTCAGGGCGATCTGGTCGGTGCGGCGGGCATGTTCTCCGGTCTGCTGGATGGCCAGGCTGATGTTGCTGATGGCGCTGTGTACTTCTTCCACGGCGGCCGCCTGCTCGTTGGAAGCGCTCGCCAGGTCCTGGGCGGTGGCATTGAGCTGGCGGGCGGAGTCGCCCAGGGCCTGCGTCAGAAGCGTGACGCCGCGCAGGATGTCGGTGAGCCGTTCGCGCATGCCTTGCATCGCGTATAGCAGGCTGCTGCGGTCCCGGCGGCGCAGGGTGACCGCCACGCCCAGATTGCCTTCGGCGATCTGATGCACGATGTGGGCGGCGTAATCCGGCTCTCCACCGAGCTGGCGGCGCAGGCTGATCATGATCCACAGCGCAATGGACACGCCGATGGCCAGCGCCAGTCCGGCGATCTGCAGGTTGTGGGTGCGCAGTTGCCGATAGTCCTGCAACGCCGCCTCATAAGAGGTGCGCGTAAAACTTTCCTGCAACTGGCCCAGGGTGGCCAGCTGCGTCGCCAGGCCGGCCAGCTCGCTGGTCAGCGGGGTCCAGCGGCGGTTGGCCTGCAGCGGCTCGTTGCTGCGCAACAGGTCCAGCACCACGGCGCGCTCGGCAACGTAGCGCCGCCAGCTCTGCTCGAAGCGTTCCGCCTCGGTCTGTTCCTGGGGCTCCAGCCGCGTCGCCCGGTAAGCTTGCCAGCCTTGCTCGAAGGTCGCATCCAGCGCGGGGATGCGCTCCAGCAGGGGCTTGATGCGATCGCTGCTGGTACCGTTGCTGTCGTCTATGGCGGGGGCGGGCAGGTTGGCCATCATCAGGGCGCGGCCCATGACGTCGCGGTTCAGGTAGAGCGCATCGCGCACCCGGGCAATGTGGATCAGCGCCATGGTGCGGTCTTCATAGACGTAGCGCAGCTTGTCGTTGCTGGACGCCATGCCCTGTATGTCGCGCCAGGCCAGCAGGACTACGCTGCCGCACAGTACCGCCACCAGGATCGCCAGGCGGGCGGTGACCGTCAGTTTTCGTTGCACGATGTTTTCCTTGTAAGTGCCGACTGCATCCGGAGAAAAAATGAACCGTTCAGTCCGGCACAGAATATAGCGAATTTTGTTGCTATGCAGAATGAAGAATAAAGCAGTTTGCGTGCCTCTTTAGTGACGCTATGTGGTTTCCCACAATACCCGCCCGGAAATGACTGCGAGATACTTGCGGCCGAACCGGGGAGGGGGAGTTCTCCCGGACAAACAATAAGTACCCGCCAGAACGGACGACGATCCGACAACGGCAGGCGGCAGGTCTCCACGGACCCGCCGGTCATCCATGTTTCAAGGAGAAAGCACTATGTCGGCGCAAAAACCGCCCCTTTACAAGTCCCTGTATTTCCAGGTCCTGTGTGCCATCGTGATCGGTATCGCGCTGGGCCACTTCTATCCGTCTACCGGTGAAGCCATGAAGCCGCTGGGTGATGGCTTCGTCAAGTTGATCAAGATGATCATCGCGCCGGTCATCTTCTGTACCGTCGTCATCGGCATCGCCGGCATGGAAGACATGAAGAAGGTCGGCAAAACCGGCGGCCTGGCCCTGCTGTATTTCGAAATCGTCAGCACCGTGGCACTGATCATCGGCCTGTTGCTGGTGAACTTCCTGCAACCGGGCGTGGGCATGAACGTCGATCCGGCTTCGCTGGATACCAAGAGCATCGCCGCCTACACCGCCCCGGGCAAGATGGGTTCGGTGACCGACTTCGTGCTGGGCATCATCCCCACCAGCATGGTGGACGCCTTTGCCAAGGGTGACGTGCTGCAGGTGTTGCTGGTGGCAGTGCTGTTCGGCTTCGCGCTGCACAAGTTCGGTGGCCGCGGCACGCTGGTGTTCGATTTCATCGAAAAGATCTCGCACGTGCTGTTCTCGGTGGTGGGCGCGATCATGAAGGTGGCCCCGATCGGTGCCTTCGGCGCGATGTCCTTCACCATCGGCAAGTACGGCGTGGGTTCGCTGTTCTCGCTGGCCAAGCTGATGGGCACCTTCTACCTGACCTGCCTGCTGTTCATCTTCGTAGTGCTGGGCATCATCACCCGCCTGCACGGCTTCTCGATCTGGAAGTTCGTCAAGTACATCAAGGAAGAACTGCTGATCGTGCTGGGTACCTCGTCCTCGGAATCGGTGTTGCCGCGCATGCTGGCCAAGATGGAAAACGCCGGTGCCAAGAAGACCGTGGTCGGCCTGGTGATCCCGACGGGTTACTCCTTCAACCTGGACGGCACCGCGATCTACCTGACCATGGCGGCCGTGTTCATCGCCCAGGCGACCAACACCCCCATGACCTTCGTGCAGGAACTGACGCTCCTGGGCGTGCTGCTGCTGACCTCCAAGGGAGCAGCCGGTATTACGGGTTCGGGCTTCATCGTGCTGGCGGCGACGCTGTCGGCCGTGGGCCACGTGCCGGTGGCCGGTCTGGCGCTGATCCTGGGTATCGACCGCTTCATGTCGGAAGCTCGCGCACTGACCAACACCATCGGCAACGGCGTGGCCACCCTGGTGGTCGCCAAGTGGAGCGGTGAACTGGACAGCGAACGCCTGACCAAGGTCTTGAACAATGAGACCGTGGAAGACGCACAAGCACCTGAAGCCGTCCTGGATCGTACCGAAGCCAAGATGCATCACTAAGCAGGGAGGCGGGAAGCACTCCCGCACCCATTGCCTCGTCGGCCCCATCCTCGCGTCTTGGTTGACGTGGCGATGGGGCCGATGTTTTTGGGAGCAGCTTGTTGATGGACAATACGCGGCGGGCAATGAGGGAACCGGCCACGTGGTTTCAGAGGACGGCGCGATAGGCCCAGAGCGCCTTGACGGTCTGCACCAGCCCTTGGCGCAACAGGATATCGAGATAGGTCTCCACTTCGATCGGTGGATTTTTCAATCTGGCTCGCTGTTGTTGCGCGGCTGTCGTGACTGCTGCGGCATCCAGGTCCATGAGGTTATGGACGAATTCGTCGGGATGTTGCGGTTCGATGCCGTAGGGGGCGAGTGCCTTGGGCGGAAAGTCGCGCGCGTTGAACGTCACGATCACGCTTGCTCCGCATCGGATGGCTGCCGCCAGTACGTGTCGGTCATCGGCATCGGGGAGGGACAGGCCCGGTATCAAGTCTTCATATCCTTCCACCAGGCTGTCTGGAATAGCGCGGTCCATCAGGTCGGACGTCCGGTCCAACTGGGCTTTTGCCAGGTCGGGACGATTGATCAGCAGATTTCGTTTCCATTCGTCGTGAATGGCCCTGCTCCAGCGCGCGCGAAAGCACCCCGAGAGCCCGAGGCACATGAGGAAGTCCCGCAAGGCGGCAGGATAGAGAACGCATGCATCGTAGAGGGCTGTAAAGGGGGAATGCCTCATTCGTATCCCATTCCCAATTCCTGGGCCTGTTGCGCGAGTTCGTCCAGGGCTTCTGTGCTGATTCGTCGGCGCTCTTGCTTGTAGCGCATCAGGTCGGCAAATTTCACGCGCCGATGCTTGCCTGCGCGATGGAATGGGATCAGGCCCTCTTCCAGCAGCTTGACGAAATGTGGGCGCGAGACGTTGAGCAGGTCCGCCGCTTCTTGTGTGGTCAGCTCGGCGTGTACCGGGACCACGTTGACCGCATTTCCGTCAGCCAGCTCGGCAAGGATCTGCACCAGCAGGCGCAAGGCCGACGTGGGCAGTTCGATGGCGTGCGGGCGGTTGTGTTCATCGAAGATCTGGATGCGCTGGGTATCGAGCTTGGTGCTCAGATAGGCGGCCAGTGCGCGCTGGCCTTTGACGGCGATCTCGACTTCCTTGGCGGCGGGGAGGGACATGTTGGAGGTAGCAGACATGGTCATGAAGGGTCTCGGCAGAAAAGATGATCTGGACTGGTCTGAGTATCATATTCGAAACATTCGAAAATCGAAATAAACGAAAAGATAATCCTTGCGACTATCTTGTCCGTCCGTATCTTCAAGGCCGCACCGCCTGCATCACGAAATCCACAAACGCCCGCACCCGCGCCGACAGATGGCGATTATGCGGATACAGGATGGAGAAACGCCGGGTACGATGCCCGGCCGACTGCAGTACTTCCACCAGCTCGCCCCGTTGCATGGCGGCTTGCGCGATGAAGTGATAGATCTGGAACAGGCCCCCGCCCGCAATGGCCCAGTTGACGCAGCCCAGTACGTCGTCATGGATGCGCTGCCGGCTCCGGAAATGAAAATCCATGTCGCGCCCTTGTCCGTCCTTGAAGATCCACGGCATCGCGCGTCCGGTACTGGGCAGGATGAACTGGATGCAGTCGTGCTGTTTCAGCGCTTCCACGCTGTCGGGCGTGCCGCGCCGGGCCAGATAGGAGGGGGACGCAAAGACGCCCAGCGTGGCATCCTCCAGCGTGTGCGCGATCAGCCGCGAATCCTGGGGCACGCCCAGGCGGATGGCCAGGTCATAGCCCTCTTCGACGAAATCGATGACGCGGTTCGCAATGCTCAATTCCACCTCGATCTGCGGAAACGCCGCCTGGAAACGCGGCAGCAACGGCAACAGCCGATAGTGTGCATAAGGCGTCCCGACGCTGATGCGCAGCGGGCCGCTGGGCACTTTCTGCTGGCCGGTGAGGATGCGTTCGGCCTCGGCGATCTGTTCCAGCGCCTGGCGGCACTGCTCGTGATACAGCTCGCCCTCGCGGGTCAGCCGGATCTGGCGCGTGGTCCGGGCGAACAGCCGTACGCCCAGACGAGCTTCCAGCCGGCTGATGGAACGGCTCACCGAGGCCGGCGTCAGGCCCAGCGCCTCGGCGGCGGCCGTGAAGCTGCCCAGTTCGGCGGCTTTGCAGAACAGTTCGATGCTGCCTAACTGGACGGGATCGAAGTTGCGCATTTGTTCAATGATGTAATGAATGAATTGAGAGGAATGGAGTTTATCTTTGTTTGTGATGGGAATACAGTGATCGGCAGTCTGGCAATGCCGCTTTGCTGCAGATGCCGTCCCTCCCTCGTGAAGAAAGGAACACCATGAAGAAGCCCAACATCCTGATGATCGTCACCTCCAGCAGCCGCATGGGTGACACCGACAAGCCCACCGGCCTGTGGGCCGAAGAACTGGCAGCCCCGTACTACGCCCTGGTGGATGCCGGTGCCTCGGTCGTCATCGCCTCCACCGCCGGTGGCAAGGCCCCGATCGACCCGGGCAGCGTCAAGCCGCAAGGCCAGAACGATGCCATCGTCGAACGCATGCTGGCCGATGCGGAACTGCAGCAGCGCATCGCGGCCACGCGTGCGCTGGGCGAGATCGAAGTCGGCGCGTTTGATGCGGTGTTCTTCCCCGGCGGCCATGGCACCATGTGGGACCTGCCCACCGATGCCAACGTCAAGAAGACCGTCGAGAGCGCCTATGCCGCCGGCAAGTTCATTGCTTCAGTCTGCCACGGTGCCGCTGGCCTGGTGTCGGCCGTGAAGGCCGATGGCAAGCCGATGGTGGCTGGCAAGCGTGTCAATTCCTTCACAGATGCCGAAGAGCGCGAAGTGGGACTGGCCGAGGTCGTGCCCTTCCTGCTGGAGAGCCGTCTGCGTGAACTGGGTGCCGTCTTTGAGGGGACCGACAACTGGCAGGTGTTTGCCATCCGTGACGGCCAGCTGATCACCGGCCAGAATCCGCAGTCTTCCGAGCGCGTGGCTGAAATGTTGTTGGAAGCGCTGGAACTGGGTGCCTGATTTTTCCTGTAGTCTGCTGGTTGAAAGGCTCGTCCCATGCGGGGCGGGCCTTTATTTTTCCGTGCCGACGATGCCCTTGACGAACCAGCGCTGCGCCGCCACCACGAACACGGCGGGGATCACGATGGCCACCAGGGCCGCCGCCATCAGCAGGTTCCACTGCGGCATCTGCCCGCTTTCCACCGGCAGGAAGCTGGCCAGCGCGAGGGTGATGGTGCGCATCTGGTCATGGCTGGTGATGACCAGGGGCCACATGTAGTCTTTCCAGGTATTGATGAAGACGATGGATCCCAGCGCCGCAAAATTGGTCTTCGACAGCGGCAGGAGGATATCTACGTAGAAGCGCCACGGCCCGGTCCCGTCGATGCGCGCCGCTTCCACCAGCTCGGGCGGGATGGTGCGGTAGAACTGCAGAAACAGGAAGGTTCCCGTGGCGGACGCCACCAACGGCAAGGACAGGCCTGCATAGGTATTGATCAGGCTGATCGACGGCACCGCATGCTGTCCGCTCAGGCCCAGCGCCTGCAAGAGGCTGCGCAGCGGTTCGAACAAGTCGGAGGCCGCTGCATAGGTCGGGACGATGCGTACTTCCAGCGGCAGCAGCAGGGCACTGAACAGCAAGACCAGGATCAGGCCCCGGCAGCGCGGCTGGAAGTAGGTCACTGCAAAAGCCGTGACCGAGGACAGCAGCAGCTTGCCGGTCACCACCAGGGCTGCCACCAGCAGACTGTTGAAGAGATGGCGCCACAGGTCGATGCGCTGCGCCACTTCGCGCAGATTGTCCGGCAGCGCGGTGCCTGGCATGAGCGGCATGCCCTGGCTGATCCACTGCTGGCTGGAGACGCTGGCCGAGCACAGGATCAGGTACAGCGGCCCCAAGGCCAGCACTACGCCCAGCCCCAGGATGCAGTAGGCCAGCGCGGTCATGCGCGGATGGCGCTCTACCATCGTCCTGCTCCCTGGCGGAAGAAGCGCAGCTGCAACACCGTGAGCGCCACGATGAACAGCATCAGGATCACCGACAAGGCCGATGAGCCCGAGAGGTCCAGCCCGATGAAGCCATCCGAATAGATCTGATAGGCCAGGATCGCCGTGCTGCGGCCGGGTCCGCCTTGGGTCAGTGCGTCCACCAGCCCGAAGCCGTGGGTAAAGGCCTCGATCACGTTCAGGACACCGGCCAGCAGCAGTGCCGGTGCGATCATCGGCAACTGGATATCCACGAAGCGCCGCCACGGGCCAGCCCCATCGATGGCGGCGGCTCCCGTCAGATCGGCGGGAATCCGCTGCAAGGCGGCAGAAAACAGGATGAAGTTCAGCGGCACCTGGGTCCAGGCGAAGGCCGCGATCAGTACCAGCATGGCTTGCTGGCCAGCCAGATGGGGGGCCCACAGGCCCGGCCAGAGGTGGTTGAGAAAAGCCAGCAAACCGGTAACCGGATTGATCAAGACCTTCAGCACGATACCGACCACTACCCCGGCCACGGCATAGGGCCAGATGAAGATGCTGCGCAGCAGGCGCTTGGCGCGCACATCCAGTTCCAGGCAGGCCGCCAGTGCGAGGGCGATGGTCACGGCCAGCAGGGTACTGCCGGCCGTGAAGACCAGCGTGGCGCGCAGGGAGGCATAGAAGCCGTCATCGGTGAGGATGCGCAGGTAGTTGTCCAGTCCGACGAAGTGCGAACCGTTGCCGAAGGGACGTACCAGATAGAAGGACCAGGCGATCGCCTTGACGGCCGGCCACAGGAAGAACAGAAACACGATCAGCATCTGCGGCGCGGCCAGCAGCAGGGGGAACCAGCGGGCAGGGAAGGCGGGGCGGGTATCCATGATGTGTGCTAGCGCTGCGGTGCAGGGGAATCGGCGGGGGCATAGGTGAGGCGGAAACGCTGCAGCAAGGCATCTCCCCGGCGGCGCGCCTTGGCCAGGGCACTCGCCATGTCCTGCTGGCCGGCCAGTGCGGTCTGCACCTGCTCGGTCCAGGCCAGCCGCAGCTGCGGGAAGAAGCCCAGGCGCGGTCCGACTCCTGGCTGGCCAGCGTTCGCATCCAGCGAATGAATGCCCGCCACCACCGAGGCCGGATAGTGCCCCGCGTCGTCCATGATCTGGGCTGCCACCTGGCGGGTAACGGGCAGATAACCGGTCTGCCGCACCAGCAGACGCTGGTTCTGCGGTTGCTGCAGATAAGCGATGAAGGCCGCCACGGCCGCATAGACCTGGTCGTCAAATCCCTTCATCACCCACAGCGAGGCGCCGCCGGGTACGCTGTTGTGGCGCGCGCTCCCGGCATGCACCGGCAGCGGCAGTACTGCCAGTCCAGGCAGGCCGCTGCGCGCCACGGCATGCCAGGCGCTGGTGGAGTCGAGCAGCATGGCGCATTCCCCGGTAGTGAAGGCCAGGGTATGACGCCCGGTGCGGGTGGCGGCGGCTTCCACCAGCAGATGCTGTTGATGCCAGCGCTGTACCTGCTGCATGAAGCGCAGATGCAGTCCCTGGTCGAACAGATAGTGGGTGGCCAGGCTCCGGTGGCCGTTGTCTTGGTCGGCCAGCGGTGCGCCCTCGATGGTGCTGACCTGCTCCAGCAGGATCCAGGGATTGAAGTCGCTCACCAGCGGACAGGTCTGGCCAGCCGCGCGCAACTGCCGTGCGGCCTGCTCCAGTTCACTCCAGGTGGCGGGCAAGGTGTTGATGCCGGCCTGCTGCAGCCTGGAAGTGTTCAGGTACAGAACAGCGGTGGAGACATTGAAGGGCAGGGAATCAAACTGCCCCTTGGCATCGGTGTAATAGCTGCGGATCGCGGGCAGGTAATCCTGCCAGTCCACGTGGTAGCCATGTGCGGCCATCAACTGGTGGACCGGCACGATGGCTCCGCTCAGCATCATGTCCAGCGTGCCTACATCGTAGATTTCCACCAGCGCAGGTTGTTGCGCGGCGCGATAGGCGGCTATGGTCTTCTGCATGGTCTGCTCGTAGGAGCCGGGCGTGACACAACGTACCTGATGCTGCTTTTGTGCGGCATTGAAGCCGGCGCATAGTTGCCGCACGGCCTGGGCCATGGGACCGCTGTGGCTGCTCCAGAATTCGAAGTTGGCCGACTGCGCGCGCGGCACCGCCAAGACCAGCAGCAATGCCATGCAGAGCCGGAAGAGAGTGAGGCGGCAGCGTGCGCGGCCTTGACGGGCAGGATGTTTCACATGACCGGGCGGGTACTGTCGCGGATCACCAGGTGCGTCGAGAACATCTTCTGCACCAGGGCCGCCTGGGCGGCGGCCGCATCACCGGACTGGTTGCGCTGCTCCTGGCGCAGCTCGATGCGTTCCAGCAGCAGCTTCACGGCAAACTCGCACATCTCCAGCATGGGCGCGTCCACGCTGGTGAGGGACGGGATGCTGAAGTCGGCATAGCGCATGTTGTCGAAGCCCACCACGCTGATCTCTTGCGGCACCTTCACGCCAAGGTCGTAGAGCGCCTTGAGCGCGCCCAGCGCCATGCGGTCATTGCCGAGGAAGATGGCGTCCGGACGCTCGGACTGGTGACAGAGCTGGGCGGCTGCGCGATAGCCGCTCTCCAGAGACCAGTCACCGGTGACCAACCATTCCGGGCGCGGCGTCAGGCCACATTTTTCCAGTCCGTCGAGATAACCGAAATAGCGTGCTTCGCTGGAAGTGGGCACGCCTTCTTCGCGCGATTTTCCTTGTTCGTGATCCTTTTGCGGCCCGGTGACCAGGGCGATGCGGCGGCAGCCGGTGCGATAGAGGTGTTCGACCACGGCCAGCCCGGCCTGCCGGTCCGATTGCACGACGTGGTGACAAGCCGGGTCGGCCATGCCATAGACCACGCAGGGGTAGCCCAGCCGATGCAATTCATTCACCACCGGATTGCCGGCGCGATTGACCATGGCAATCATGCCGTCGATGCGTCCGGCCAGGAACAGGTCGCGCACATAGACCAGCGAGGCTTCGTCTTCGCGCATCAGATTGCGTTGCAGGAGCGTATAGCCGGCGCGATCGGCTGCGCGGGTGAGGGTCTGCACCACGTTGTGATAGTGGGTGTCCTGGGTGCGCTCGGAGCGTTCGTCGTAGGACGAACCATTGAACATCACGCAGGCCAGCGTGCGCGTGGAAATGTTGCGCAGCGAGCGGGCGGCCACGTTGGGGATGAAATTGAGCGAATCGATGGCCGCTTGCACCAGCTCGCGCGTCCTCGGGGCGACTTTCTCCGGGTGGTTCAGCACCAGCGAGACGGTCTGGAAACTGACACCGGCCGCCTTGGCGACATCCTTGATGGTGAGGCGACTCATGAACGGGGCGGTTGGCGCAAGCGCAGCGAGGAGGGGGAGGGGCGGAGCAGGCAAGTCATGTCAGGTCGGCGTCGGGTTGCAGCGGCGCAAGAGCGTGCCGCGCTGCGCAATCATATATGACGCCATGCACAACCGGACCGGCTCTCCGCCAAAAATGTTTTTGCGACAAGGGCATCGGATGTAATCACGAGGTCACAAATCTTCGAGAAAATACGAGTCTATTAGAACGTTCTAATGTAAAGCAACTGAAATAAAGTTGCTAAAAAAGAATAATGGCAGGGGCTTATAGTAAAGACTGCCATTTTTTTCTTTCTGAAATTAGAACGTTCTATAAATGATAGCCCGCTTCGCATCCCGCCGCCGTGGCTGATCCGGATGCGCACGCCTTCTCGCCACGACTTGATTTTCAGGGGAATACCATGTCTTACCGCAGTGGAAGTCCGCAATACCGACGTTTGTCTTTGATGAGCCTGGCGATGCTGTCGGTGTTGCCGCTACTGGCGCGGGCAGCCGATGACGCCGCCCCGCCTGCTGCCACGGCCCAGGCCGATGGCGTGCCGGCAGCCCAGGATGGGAGCGTCAAGCGCCTCGACAGCGTGGTGGTCACGCGCAAGCGCAGCCAGACCAGTGCGGCGGTGGCCGGCAAGCAGGTGGAAGAGCGTGTGATGGACAGCGTGACCCGCGAGCAGGTGGAGCGCCTGCCGGATTCCACGGTGACCGATGTGGTCAAGCGCGTGGCTGGCGTATCGGTCAGTTTCAACCCGGATAATGTGAACGGTCGGGACAAGGCCCAGTTCATCGCCATTCGCGGTCTCGATGGCAGCTACAACAACGTCACCATGAACGGCGCGCCACTGGCCTCGGTCGACCAGACTACCCGCAGCGCCCGTACCAACATGCTGCCGGCCTCGATGGTCAAGGAAGTGCAGGTCTTCAAGACCTGGACACCGGACATGGATCCCAATGCGGTCGGCGGCTCGGTCAACATCGTCAGCCGCAGCGCTTTCGATAACGGCGGCAAACCCATGTTCAGCGCCACCGGTGCCCTCGGCCATGCCGGCGGCAGCGGCAAGGTAGCCTCGGGCGCGGAGGGTCTGGCCAAGAAGTCGGATGTCACCTTCAGCAACACCTTTGGTCCGGACAATCGTTTCGGCTACGTGATCTCGGCCAATTTCGAGAAGGAAAACACGGTCTCCATCGGTCACATGACCACCGACAACATCTTCTACAACTATTACAACGCCAACGGCAGCATCGCCAATCCGGCGGCATCCGGCGGGCCCAACACCGGCAACGGTTTCCCGGTGCCGCAGCAGTTCAAGTACTGGCAGCACCTCAAGAACAGCGAGACCAGCGGCTTCAATGCCAAGCTGGAAGGGCGCTTCACCCCGGATGTCTACGGCTTCCTGGGCTTTGGCTACAACAGCGATTCCACCCACATCCTGCGCAATGAAACCTTCATCGACGACAGCCGCAGCACCGGCAACAATCCGGTCCTGAACCAGACCGCCACCAGCGGGCAGTTCGCGCGCGGCGAGGCCGAAGCCGGCTATGCTGCCTCCACCATCAAGCGCACCACCTCGGCCCTGCAGGGCGGTCTGGACTGGAAGCTGGACGACAGCCAGGTGCTCTCGCTGCGTTCTTCCTACTCGCAAGCCCAGCACCGCGAGCCGCGCGAGCGGGCCAAGTACATCTTCGCCAACTTCGCCTATCCGGGTGCGGGATCGGCACCGGTCCTGAGCGGCACCAATGCGCTCGGCATGAGCTACAACACATCCGGTTTCGAGCCTTCGGTTGCATTGAACAATCCTTCCAACTTCACCAACCTGAACAACTGGCAGGCCTATTACTGGGACACGCAAATGGTCAGCATCGATGATCAGGTCGGCGACGTGAAGCTGGATTACCGCTGGAACATGGACCAGGATGCCCGTGGCCTGGGTGCGGGCGTGGGCGTCGATTATCGCCGCCTGGAGCACAGCTATGACTCTGTGGTCAACCAGTACAACCCGACTTCCGGTGGCCTGACGCTGGCGGGCAACGGTTCGGTATCCGGCACCATCATGCCCTACAGCGGCGGCTTGCCCTTCATCCTGGTCAACGGTGCCCAGGCCTGGCAGCAGTTCGCGGCCAACCAGGGACAGATCGCCGCCAGCAGCGCCAACAGTGTCAACAGCCTGCAGAGCAATTACTCGCACAGTGAACAGACCGCGGCTCTGTATGCGATGGGGGCCTACCGCACCGATCGCTGGAGCGCATTGTTTGGGCTGCGCCAGGACAATACGAATCTTTCCACCACCGGCAATGTGCGCAACGTCAGCAATGGCAGCACCACCTGGGTGTCGCAGACCAAGGATTCCAGTTACAACTATCTGCTGCCGGCAGCGTCGCTGGTCTTCAGCGCCACCGATGCCGTCAAGCTGAAGCTGGCGGCGAGCCAGACCATCGGCCGTCCCAACTACGATGCCTATGCGCCCAACACCACGATCAGCCAGAACACCGATGGCTCGGTCACCGTGACCCAGGGCAATCCGGACATCAAGCCGCGCGAATCGACCAACCTCGATGCCTCGGCCGAGTGGTACCTGCCCAATTCCAGCCTGGTGTCGCTGGCGGTGTTCAACAAGAAGATCAAGAACGAGATCTACACCCTTTCCAGCCAGGGCACTCTGTTCTACAACGGCGCGACCCGTGCGGCCTCGATCACCCAGCCGGTCAATGCCTCCAGCTCGCGTATCAACGGCGTGGAACTGAGTTACGTGCAGAGTTCGCTGGGCTGGATCAGCCCGGCCCTGCAAGGCCTGGGCTTCAGCGCAAACCTGAGTTTCCTGGATGGCCGGCTCAACGCCGCCACCAGCAGTGGCGGTACGCGCACCATCCAGAACCTGGTCAACCAGCCCGACCAGATCCGCAACCTTACCGTGTTCTACAACTACCAGAAGCTGGATCTTTCGGCCGCCTACAACTGGACCGGCCGCAGCCTGCGCCTGGTCGACGCCAGCCTGCCCAGCCAGGATGTCTACTGGCAGGCCCGCAAGCAGATCGACCTGCAGGCCCGTTACGACCTGGGCGGTGGCTGGCGCGCCTTTGCCGAGGTGGCCAACCTGACCAATTCGCCGGTGACCAGCGTCACTGGTCCCAACAAGGACCAGCTCAAGGACACCTTCTCCATGGGCCGGATGATCTGGCTCGGAGTGAACTACAGCCCCAAGAACCTGTGATGCATTGTTTTGTTTGACTCACCCTTTGTACCTCCCCCCTGTAAGGAAACGCCATGTCCAATCTTGAACAACTCCTGGAACTGAGCCGCCAATCGATGGGCATCATTCCCGTCCTGGCCCTGTTGCTGCTGGTCGTGCTGGCCGTCTCGGTCGAGCGCTTCATCTTCTTTGCCCGCTGCCTGCCGTCGGGCAAGCAGATCGACCAGGCGCTGCTGCGCGCCGATCACCGCAGCGACGCCGCCTTGCAGGAGATCGCCCAGCGCTATCGCAACACGGTCTTCGGCCCGACCCTGCATGCGGCCGTGGAGTCGCGTGCACTGGCCTCGGGCGAGGCCATGGATCGTTACATCGACGAGGCCATCGTACGGACCATGCCCGAACTGGACCGCGCACTGTGGCTGCTGGGTGCGGCCATTACGCTGGGCCCGCTGATCGGCCTGCTCGGTACCATCATCGGCATCACCGAATCCTTCAACGTGCTGGGCACCGCCGGCAGCAGCAGCGGGGCGGTCACCAACGGGATCGGCCACTCCTTGCTGGCCACGGGCTGTGGCTTGCTGGTGGCCATCGCCGGGGTGGCGGCCAATAGTTACTTCTCCAAGCGAGTGCGCCTGGCGCTGCTGGAGCTGGATCTGATCAAGCTGGTCTTCATCAAGCAGCACTGTCTGCTGGAAGAATCCATCGTGGTGCGTCAGGCCGGAGAGTCGCCAGCCGCCGGGCAGGGCAAGCCCGTCATCAAGCGCGCCGCCGAGGTCGTCTATGCCGGAGCCGCATCATGAGCCGCACCCGCTACCTGCAGTCGGATGAGCCGCATATCGAGATCATCCCGATGATCGACATCATGATGTTCCTGCTCATTTTCTTCATGGTGACGATGCTCAAGATGATCGATGTGAGCGGACTCAAGATCAACGTTCCGCAAGCCGCCAGTGCCGCCACGCTGCCCAGCAAGTCGCTCACCATCGTGGTGGACAAGACGGGGGCCATGTTCTTCGAAGGCAAGCCGGTCGAGCATGATGCGCTGGTTGACCAACTGAAAGAGCGCGCCCGGACCGCCAAGCTGGAAGTGCTGGTGGCGGGCGACAAGGATGTATCGCTGGAAAACCTGCTGCACGTGATGGATGTGGCCCGCGCTGCCGGGGTCGAAGACATCGGCATTGCGGCCAAGCATTGAGGTGGATATGCGTCATTCCATGACCCTGCCGCGGTCCGCCGCGCCGTCATCTTCCTGGCAGGATCAGCCACCCGCCGTACCCGCCGGCAGCGCCCTGCGCTGGCCGCTGGCGGTCGGCGTGGCGGTGGCGGTCGAATGCGCCATCGTGCTGCTGGCCTGGCCCAAGGCACAGGTGCCCGAACCTCCACCCGAACCGGTCAAGGTGATGAAGCTGGTGAGCATTGCCGAGGCACCGCCGTTGCCTGCGCCCACACCGCCGACACCGGTACCTCCGACGCCCAGGCCGCGGCCCAAACCGGTCCCGCCCAAGCCAGCGCCCACGCCGAAGCCGGCTCCGGTGGTGCCCGCACCGAGCGCACCGTCTCAGGAGGCGCCGGCCCCGGTGTCTCCCAGTCAGCCTGCCCCTGCTGCCGCTGCGCCCAGTACGCCGCCGGCACCGGCGGCGCCTGCGCCCAAGGCCCAGCCCGGCGAGGTACGGCGCGGTCTGGTACCGCTGAAGCGGGTTGAGCCGGACTACCCGCCTAAAGCCCTGGCCAGCAATACCGAAGGTGTGGTGGTGGCCCACCTGACCATCGAGAAGGATGGCTCGGTCAGCGCCGTGCAGATCGTGCGCGCGCAGCCGCCCAAGCTGTTCGACCAGGCCGCGACCAAGGCGTTGATGCAATGGAAGTTCTCACGCACCGATGAGCCGGTGCTGGGTGAGGTCGAACTGCGCTTCAGTCTGAACTGAGCGTAACAATACGAAGATTGCGAGATTCGCCGATGAACAGAAAATCCCCCGGCCGCCGCCATTTCCTCAAGAATGCTGCCCGCACCGGCAGCGCGGCGCTGGCACTGACGGCCTTGCCAGCCAGCATCCGCAAGGCGCTGGCAGTGGCCCCCTCGTCACCGACCGGCACCATCAAGGATGTGAAACACGTGGTGATCCTGATGCAGGAGAACCGGTCCTTCGATCATTATTTCGGCTGCTTGAAGGGCGTGCGCGGCTTCGCTGATCCTATCCCGCGTCCCTTGCCGGACGGCAGTCCGGTGTTCCACCAGCGCGATCCGCAGGGCCGGCTGGTGCTGCCGTATCGCATGGAGATGGCCACCACCAGTGCCGGGCGCGCCGGCGGCAATCTGCCGCATGCCTGGAAGGATCAGCACGCGGCCTGGAACCGCGGCGACTATGACAAGTGGATCGAGGCCAAGAAGGACACCGTGACCATGGCCTACTTCACGCGCGAAGACCTGCCTTTCCACTACGCGCTGGCCGATGCCTTCACCATTTGCGATGCCTATCACTGCTCGGTGCTGGGGTCGACCAATCCCAATCGCTTTCACATGATGAGCGGCGGCATCGACCTGCAGGGCAGGGCAGGTGGACCCATGACCTTCCAGCCGCGTACCGGCAGCTGGTCCGGGGTGCCGGGCGAGCGCCGCAACGGTGCCGACAGCTTCCGCTGGACCACCTATCCGGAGCGGCTGGAGCAGCATGGCGTGTCGTGGAAGGTGTATCAGGGGACCGATGACCTGCACAAGGACCACGGCGACTATCCGAGCGACTTCAACGTGCTGCAGTATTTTTTCGCGCAGTACCAGAATGCCGCGCCCGATTCGCCGTTGTGGCAGAAGGCCTGCAGCAAGTTCACGCTGGCCGACCTGGCGCGTGATGTCAACGGCGGCACGCTACCGCAGGTATCCTGGCTGATGCCGCCCAAGCTCAGTTGCGAGCATCCTGACCGCACTCCCGGCTACGGCGCGCATTACATCAGCCAGGTGCTGGACATCCTCACCGCCAATCCGGCGCTGTGGAGCAGCACCGTACTGCTGGTGAACTACGACGAGAACGATGGCTTCTTCGACCACGTGGCACCGCCCACGCCGCCGCTGCATGCGGGGCAGGGGCAGTCCACGGTAGAGGTCAGCGGCGAATTCCATCGGCTGGGCGACTACGTCAACCCGGCCGATGACCTGCCCGCCGGGCTGGGGGCACGGGTGCCGATGATGGTGATCTCGCCCTGGTCCAAGGGCGGCTATGTGTGCTCGGAAGTGTTCGACCATACCTCGGTCATCCGTTTCCTGGAGCAGATCTTCGATGTGCACGAACCCAACATCAGCCCATGGCGGCGCGCGGTGTGCGGGGATCTGACCTCGGCCTTCGATTTCAGTCGCCGCGACGTGGCCAGTCCGGTCTTGCCCGACACCTCGGCCTATCGCGCGCTGTCGGATGCGCAGGCCCGCCTGCCCGCACCCGTTGCGCCTGCCAGTCCGATGATGCCGCAGCAGGAGCGCGGCATGCGGCCGGCGCGGGCCTTGCCGTATGTGCTGGCGGTGGATGACCGGCCGCTGCCACAAGGGGGCGCTCTGCAGCTGGAGTTCCTCAACCCCGGCAAGGCGGGTGTGGTCTATCAGGTGTATGCCCGTCAGGAGAGCGAACGCTACCAGACCTTCACCGTACAGCCGGGCAAGGCACTGACGACGCAATGGCGCGGCGTCGGGCCGGCGGGCGTCTACGACCTGAAGGTGTACGGCCCCAACGGTTTCCTGCGCGAGCTGCGCGGCAGCCTGGACGCTGGCGGTGATGCCGGGCCGGTAGTGCAGGTGCGCCATGACGGCGAGCGTGGCGAGCTGGTACTGGCCTTGTCCAATCCGGGTGCGCAAGCCGTGCGCCTGGTGCTGCGGGATCAGGCCTACGGGCAGCCTGCGCGTACGGCTGCGCTGGCACCGGGGCAGTCGGCCACGCTGCGATGGCCGCTGCAAAACAGTCACCACTGGTACGACCTGCTGGTCCAGAGCGAGGACAGGCCGGGTTTTGCGCGCCGCCTGGCGGGCCATGTGGAGACCGGGCGTCCGTCCTTCTTCGTCACCTAGTCATTTCTTCATGGGTCATTTCAGGACAGTCCATTTTTACATTCATTCATCTACCAGGAAGTTTTCATGCATTCTCTTGGCCGTTTTCTCCTCACCTGTACCTTTTGCCTGCTCATGGATCAAGCTCTCGCACAAGCAGCACCCCTTGCCTGGCGTCAGTCGGCGCTGACCACCGCGACCGGCCCGGTGCTGGTGTCCTCGCACCGCAGCTGCTGGACTGAAACCTCGGAGAATTCGCTCGATGGCATCCGTCGCTGCATCGCCGAAGGCATCGATATCGGAGAAATCGATGTCCGCACCACGCGCGATGGCGCGTTGGTGCTGATGCACGATGAGACCGTGGATCGTACGACCAACGGACATGGTGCGGTGGCCGACCTCACGCTGGCCGAGATTCAGGCCCTGCGGCTGTATGCGCGCGGCGGTGGCAAAGGCGCGTCCCTGACCGCGCGCCGGGTGCCTACGCTGCAAGAAGCGCTGGCTGCGGCGCGCGGGCGCATCCTGCTCAATCTGGATGTGAAGGCGGCGGACATCGGGCCGATGGTGGCGGCGATCCTGGAGACGGATACTGCGCGCGACGTGCTGCTGAACATCAATGCGGGTGTCGATGCACAGCAGGTGTCCTGGGCGCGTTCGCTGGGCATTGCCGTGCAGACGCTGTATTTCGATGAAAAGACCGGAGCATCAGCGCGCAGCGGGCAATTGCAAACCATGGCCCGGCAGGAGCCGACGGTGTTGCAGATCATCTTCCGTGATCCTGCCGTGGTCGGTGAGACGGTTCAGGCGATCGGGCGCAGGCCGGTACGCCTGCTGGTCAACACCATGGCGATCGACATCGACAGCGGCCGGCCCATGGATCTTGCCGGACCTTACCTCGATACGGTGGCGGTGGTTCATCCCGAGCAAGTGTGGGGCAAGCTCATCGCCAGCGGGGTGAGCATCATCCAGACTGATGAACCGCAGCGATTGCTGGCCTGGTTGAAGCGCAAGAAGTTGCGTTGAGAGCGGCACCGGGCGGCGGGAGCAATCCCGTTGGCCCGGTATCGCCAGGTATGGACGAAAAAAAAAGCCCACGACCTTGCGGTGTGGGCTTCAATCCAATTCTTTAGGAGGAAATTGGAGGAGACAGGTGCAACTTTACTGCTCCGCACCAAATTCAGCCAATTTATCTTTCGTATATCAGATATTCGATTTGCTTATTTCTCGATGGGCTCATGTGAAGCCGAATCATCACGCCGGGCGTGTGGTTTCACCCTGCAGCCCGTCTTCTGGTGAAGCTTCCTGCACACGTGGTTTGCACGGAATCTTGCAAGCCTTGTCCGTGGCCGGCTCGGCACTATATTGCATTGCCATAGGATCGACCACGTGCTCGGTCAGCACC
This sequence comes from Herbaspirillum huttiense, assembly GCF_004367745.1. Classification (GTDB taxonomy): domain Bacteria; phylum Pseudomonadota; class Gammaproteobacteria; order Burkholderiales; family Burkholderiaceae_D; genus Herbaspirillum; species Herbaspirillum huttiense. The sequence continues at coordinate 3,075,987 of NZ_CP037993.1, read as the reverse complement.
GGCTCACCGACGATGGGCACGCGCAGCACCGTCGAGCAGCGAGTGCCGTAATCCGGGGAGCGAATGAAGATGGGTGAGAGCATGCGCTCCTTCTCCAGTCCCACTCCAGTATCGGGCAAGCGGCAATCATTGGCGCGGGTGCCATCAGTGAGCATCTCGAAGAAGGTCTCTTCCGGCGCGCCCTGGCACAGCAGGCTGGCGAATTGGGCCTTGGCGCGGGTCAGCTTGGGCCAGGGGGTGTCGAGCAAGGCGTTGGAGACGCCGTAGACGCCATACTCCAAAGGCTGTCCGTTGCGCGGATCCTCCTGCCCCCGGTTGGAATACCACACCATCGTTTCCCGGTTGCCCAGCAGCAGGTTGAAGCCGTTGTAGCGTTGCGCTTGCGGTTCGATCTGGCGCAAGTAGGCTTGCGGATCGAGGTCGCTGGCCAAATAGTCGGCTACCAGTTGCCCGCGTGTGGGCGCATCGGCCCGACGCTCCGAAGGCGCGCGCACATTGGTGAGCGCCGCAAAACGTCCGTCCCGGGTCACGCCCAGCCAGGTACCGCCGCCTTGCAGGTCGCGCCCGGCGTAAATGTGGGGGTGGTCGTTCCACCAGCCGGCATCGGCGGCGGGGCGGGCATAGAACTCGTCCCGGTTGGCCGCCAGGATCAGCGGCATGCCGGGGATCACTTTCCAGGCGAAGATGATCAGGCACATGGCGCGACATCCTCGAAGTGCTCGACGTGGCGTTCGCCGCTGATGAGCGCCGCTGCGCCGGAATCTGCGAGCGCGCGGTCCAGGGTCCGGGTGAAGTCCTCAGCGGAAGCGGGCAGGATGCCCTGGTAGATTTCCATCCAGGTCTGCAAGCCGTCTTGTTCGCCCGGACGCCGCTTGAGCGCGCCGGCGATGCCCAGGCGCGCTTGCAGCATGGCTTGCACGCCCTTGATCTTGCCGAACAGGGTGGTCGCGTGCGCGCTGTCGACCCGATAGTAAATGTAGAGATCCATGGATACGTCCCTATGGCTGCGGTGTGGCTCAGGCGGCGCGCCGCTTACTGCGGATCGGCCAGCTCATAGGGAAGGGCGTGGAAATGCAGGGCCGGGCCATCGGCGGCACCAAGATGGACGGCATCCTCGGCAGCGGCCAGTTTCATTTCCACCAGAGCCAGTGCGTGCTCCGCATCCAGCGCTTCGGCATTGACCACCATGCCGCAGGGCTGCCCGGGATCGGCGGCAGCGAAGACTTCTTGCCCGGCGCGTGCCTCGGCGCTGGCAATGGTGGCCAGCATGGTACGGCGCTTGAGCTTGCCCAGGTACTGGCTGCGCGCCACGATTTCCTGGCCGGGATAGCAGCCCTTCTTGAAGTTGACGCCCCCGATCAGTTCGAAATTGATCATCTGCGGGACAAACTGCTCCTGCGTGGCTTGCACGATCCCCGGCACGCCCGCACGGATCTCCGACAGCCGCCAGGCCAGGCTGGCCGTCGGGGTCAGATGCTGGGCCAGCTTGGGCCAGGCGGCGGTGAGGATGGCGACCGGCGCGATCCACTGGTAGCGCGGGCTCCCGGCAGCATCGGCCAGGCGGATCAGGGTGCCGTGGCTGTTGTCGATCTTGGCGTAGGGGGCCGCCGGCAAGACCGGGAACCACTCAGCGAGGGCATTGGCCGTGGCCGGGCCGACCAGGCCAAGCACGGCACGTTCGGCACTGGCATCGGCCAGTTTTGCCTTGGCACGCATCACGAACATCTGCAAACGCTTCTGGATCGCGGGCTGCAGGCTGCGCGGCAGTTGCAGCCAGATGGCCTGCTCGTCGCGCCATATCAGGAAGGTCGCCAGCAGACGGCCCTTGGGCGAGCAATAGCCGGCCAGGCGGGCCGCACTGCTGTCGAGCTGTTGCACATCATTGGTGAGCTGCCCATGCAGGAAGCTGGCGGCGTCCTCGCCGGTGGCTGTGATCAGGCCCAGGCTGGTGAGCGGGGCCATGAAGCTTTCCAGGCTTTGCGGTGCAGGGGCGGTCGGGCCAAAGCCCGTGATGTCGCCACTCTCGGCGTCGAACTGGGCGCCTTGTTGCGCCAGAAAGTCACGCCAGCCGGAGGGCGAAGAAGTCATGTCTGTCATAAAGGAAATCTTTTACGGATTACGTCTTGCCGGGTCGGTCGGTCCGGCAAATTAGGCAACTGTCGTGCCAGCGATTATCATTGATGCCTCGATTATAGTGATCTCCGAAAAATCGCGTCGGAGCAACAAGGATTTCGCCTCTGGTATGAAGAAGTTATTTGTGACATTGCTGGTGCTGGCAGCCTTGGTGGCGGGGGCAGGCGTCTATTGGTCCAAGCAGCCCATCGTGGAGCCGAACGGACAAGTGATTGCCTTCACCATCACGCCGGGCGCAGGCGTCAACGGCGCTGCCCAGCAGATTGCCGCGGCCGGGGTGCCGGTCAATCCGGACCTGTTTGCGCTGTATGCGCGCCTGTCCGGCGAAGGCGGCCGGATCAAGGCCGGCAGCTATGAAATCAAGCCCGGCTACACGCCGCAGCGCCTGCTGTTGCAACTGGTGCGCGGGGAATTCGCCCAGGAAGCGCTGACCGTCATCGAAGGCTGGACCTTCAAGCAGATGCGCAAAGCCATCGCCGACCAGCCCGCTCTCAAGCACGATACCGCCACCTGGACCGACCAGCAGATCCTGGCCAAGCTGACCAACGAATACACCTATCCGGAAGGACTGTTCTTTCCCGATACCTACCTCTTCGCCAAGGGGGCCAGCGATATGCAGGTCTACAAACAGGCCTTCGCCCTCATGAGCAAGAAGCTCAACGAAGCCTGGGCGCGGCGCGACCTGTCGCTGCCGTACCGTACGCCTTATGAGGCGCTGACCATGGCTTCCATCGTCGAGAAGGAGACCGGGCAGAAATCGGAGCGCGGCATGGTGGCGGGGGTTTTCGTCAATCGCCTGCGCACCGGCATGCTGCTGCAGACCGATCCGACCGTGATTTATGGCATGGGCGACCGTTACCAGGGCAAGATCCGCAAGGTCGACCTGCTCACCGACACCCCCTACAACACCTACACGCGCGCCGGTCTGCCGCCCACGCCGATTGCCTTGCCCGGCGCCGCTTCGTTGGCGGCCGCCTTGAACCCGGACAAGACCGAAGCCTTATACTTCGTGGCGCGCGGGGATGGCACCAGCCATTTCTCCAGCAACCTGAACGAACACAACCAGGCCGTGAACCGCTACCAGCGTTGAGCCGGTCTTCCTTTTACCGTTTTATTCATTGAGTAGCGATACCTTCATGGCATCAGGCAAATTCATCACCTTCGAAGGCATCGACGGCGCTGGCAAGTCGACCCACATTCCTTTCGTGACCCAGCTGCTGCGCGAGCGCGGCATGACTGTGGTCGCTACCCGTGAACCCGGCGGCACCGACCTGGGCGAACGCCTGCGCGAGCTGGTCCTGCATCACAAGATGCATCTGGAAACCGAAGCCCTGCTGATGTTCGCCTCGCGCCGCGAGCATCTGGCCCAGGTCATCGAGCCGGCCCTGGCGCGCGGCGACTGGGTCATCTCGGATCGGTTTACCGATGCCACCTTCGCCTACCAGGGCGGCGGCCGCAAGCTGGCGCTGGACAAGCTGGACAGCCTCGAACAGTGGGTCCATCCCCATCTGCAACCGGATCTGACGCTGCTCTTCGATGTGCCGCTGGAAGTGGCGCGGGCGCGGCTGGATGCCGAACGTACGCTGGACAAGTTCGAGCAGGAAAAGGCCGATTTCTTCGCCAACACCCGCGCCGAATACTTGCGCCGCGCCGCGCAGTTCCCGCAGCGTTTCCGCCTGATCGATTCCACGCGTCCCATCCCGGCGATCCAGGAAGAACTGCGCGCCATCGTGGCAGCGCTGTGAGGGAGGCTGCATGTCCGTGACTTCTTCCGACGGTTTGCTGCCCTGGCAGGGCGAGAGCTGGCGTCAGTTGCAGCAACTGCGTGAGCGCCTGCCGCATGCGCTGCTGTTCTATGGCGCGGCCGGTACTGGCAAAACGCAGTTTGTCGAAGCCTTCGCCAAGTCCCTGCTGTGCGAATCGCCCACGCCAGAGGCTCATGCCTGCGGCGTATGTGCCTCCTGCAACTGGTTCTCGCAATCGAATCATCCTGACTACCGGCGCGTGCGCCCTGAAGTACTGGACGATGAGACCGCCGAAGACGAGGCAGGTGAAGAAAAGAAAACAGCCAAGGCCAGCAAGGCCCCCTCCAAGGACATCAAGATCGACCAGATCCGTGCGCTGGCCGATTTCATGAACGTTTCCACCCACCGCTCGGGCTTGCGGGTGGTGATGCTGTATCCGGCCGAAGCGCTCAACACCGCCGCCGCCAATGCCTTGCTCAAGACGCTGGAAGAGCCGCCGCCGGGCACCATGTTCCTGCTGCTGTCCAATCGCCTGGACCGCCTGCTGCCGACCATTCTGTCGCGCTGCCGCAAGTTCGCCCTGACCGCGCCCGGCCATGACGAAGCGCTGGCCTGGCTCAAGCAGCAGGGCGTCAAGGATGCCGATGCCTGGCTGGCCGAGCAGGGCGGGGCACCGCTGGCCGCGCTGGAAGCCGCCCAGGGCGAGGGCCGTGATGCCCTGGATGAATTGCTGCGCCACCTGGCCCAGCCCGGCGTGGACGGCGCCTTGCGCGCTGCCGACAAGCTGCAGAAAACGCCGGCCGCCGACCTGGTCGGCTGGGTACAGCGCTGGCTGTATGATTTGCTGTCGCTGAAGTCGGCCGGGGTGGTGCGCTACTACCCGCGGTATGGCAAGGAACTGGGGCGTCTGGCCGAGCGGGTCGATGCGCTGGCCGTGTCCAAGGCCCTGCGCGGCATGGGCGATCGCCGCGCCATTGCGGATCACCCCTTGTCGGCCAAGCTGTTCATTGAGGAAATGCTGATCGATTACGCGCGCTTGTTCGATTGACGCCGCGTCGACCAGGCCGGGCCTGCGGCAAATCGCCGCGCCTGGCGGGAAGCGGCGTGCCGGACCGTATAATTCCGGCATGATGTCGCTGACCTCCTTCTTCATTCCCGTCTCCGAGCAGATGAACCAGCCGCAGCACCTGTTGCTGTCGCGGCTGTTCTGGCTGCGCTGGGCCATGGTGGCGGGCGAGCTGCTGGTGCTGGCCGGGGCGCATGCCTGGCTGCATATCGCCTTGCCGTTGCCGGCGCTGCTGGCCCTGATCGGCCTGCAGGCCCTCATCAACGCTGCCACCTGGCTGCGCATGCGCTGGGCTCGGCCGGCCGAGCAGGCCGAACTGTTCATGCAATTGTTGCTGGATGTGGCGGTATTGACGGCGCTGCTGTATTTTTCGGGCGGTTCGACCAACCCCTTCGTTTCCTTCTACCTGCCGGCACTGGCGGCAGGCGCTGCCACGCTGGCCTGGCCCTATGCCTTGCTGCTGGCACTGTGTGCGCTGGGATGCTATTCGGGGCTGGTGTACTTTTACCAGCCGCTGCACATCCACGACCACGGGCAGGCGATGGCCTATCACCTGGCCGGGATGTGGATCAATTTCTCGATCTCGGCCTTGCTCATCACCTGGTTCGTCAGCCGTATCGCGGCGGCCGTGCGCTTGCGCGACGGCCAGCTGGCGCAGGCACGCGAGCGCCAGCTGCAGAGCCATCGCATCGTCGCTCTCGGCACCCAGGCTGCCGGTGCCGCCCATGCGCTCAATACACCGCTGTCCACGGTAGCAGTGATCGCTGGCGAAATGCGCCGCGACATGGCCAGCAATCCCGCGCTGGCGGCCTATGAGGAAGACGTGCGGGTGGTCGAGGAACAGATCGCCGTCTGCAAGGCCGCATTGGAAAACATGCGGCTCGACGCCGATGCCCAGTTGCGCAATGAAGACAGCGCGCCCATCACGCCCTGGCTCACCAGCCTGCTGGAAGGCTGGCGGCTGCGCCATCCGGCCGTGTTGCTGGCGGCTGAGGTGCATCAGCCGGGCTGGAAGGCCAGCCAGTTGCAGGACCTGTCGCAGATCCTGCTGACCTTGCTGGACAATGCGGCCCATGCCGTGCGCGGCCTCGGCCACCAGGGCGAAATCCGCATCCGCCTGGCACCGGCCGAGGCGGGCGAGGGCGCACCTGCCGCCTCCGGCAAGCCGGGGCGCACCATGGCCATCATCGAGGTCTCCGACAATGGCGCCGGCATCAGCCCGGAACTGTTGCAGCGCCTGGGCCACGGGCCGGTGGCCAGCAGTTCGGGCGGTTCCGGCATCGGACTGATGCTGGCTACGGCCAGTGCCACCCACCTGGGCGGCAAGCTGAAGCTGCGCTCGTCGCCGGGGCAGGGCACGGTCGCGCAGTTGCGCTTCCCCCTGGTCTGAACCGCCATCCTATTCTTCTGGTTTTACGGATATCCCCATGAGTGCCGCCTTCCTGATCCTCGATGACAATGACGTCTTTGCCAGCACGCTGGCACGTTCGCTGGCAAGGCGCGGCTTTCGTGCCGTCGTCGCCCATACCGGCGAAGAGGCCCTGGATGCCGCGCGCCGCGAGCGTTTCGACTACGTCACCATTGACCTGCAGCTGGAAAAGGATTCCGGCCTGCAATGGGTCGGGCCGCTGCGGCAGGCGTTGCCGGAGGCGCGCCTGCTGGTGCTGACCGGCTATGCCAGCATCGCCACCACGGTGCAGGCCATCAAGTCCGGCGCAGATAACTACCTGGCCAAGCCGGCCAATGTGGATTCCATCCTGTCGGCGCTGTCGTACGTGGCCGAAGGCGAGGCAGTCGATGAGCCCGTATTGCCGGTGGAAGAGGCATCGCCGCTGTCGCTGGAACGTCTGGAATGGGAGCACATCCAGCGCGTGCTGGCCGAGCATGAAGGCAATATTTCCTCCACCGCACGGGCGCTGAACATGCACCGCCGCACCCTGCAGCGCAAGCTGGCCAAGCGGCCGGTAGCACGCTGAGCCGACATCGCGGGGCTCTGTAACGAAAGGTAAGCGCCCGGCAAGCAGGGGCGACAGCCTGTCGGCATGGCTTTACAATAGCGGCCATGTATATCGATTCCCATTGCCACATCAATTTTCCCGACCTGGCGGCGCGCTTGCCCGAGATCTTCGGCAAGATGGCCGACAACCAGGTCAGCCATGCCCTGTGCGTCTCGGTGGACCTGCCGGATTTCCCGCAGGTGCTGGCCCTGGCCGAACAATATCCCAACGTCTACGCCTCGGTCGGCGTGCATCCGGACTACGAAGACACCCCCGAGCCGACGCTCGACGAGCTGATCCGCCTGGCGGACCATCCGCGCATCGTGGCCATCGGTGAAACCGGGCTGGATTACTACCGCCTTCAGGGTGACCTGGAGTGGCAGCGTGAACGCTTCCGCACCCATATCCGCGCCTCTCGGGCGACTGGCAAGCCGCTCATCATCCACACCCGCTCAGCGTCGGAAGACACCATCCGCATCCTGCAGGAAGAAGGTGCCAGCCCGAAGGCGGGCGGCGTGGCCGGGGTCATGCATTGCTTCACGGAATCACAGGCGGTGGCCGATGCGGCCATTGAACTGGGTTTCTACATTTCCTTCTCCGGCATCGTCACCTTCAAGTCGGCCAAGGACCTGCAGCAAGTCGCCCGCACCATTCCGCTGGAGCGCATGCTGATCGAAACCGATTCGCCCTACCTGGCACCGGTTCCGTTCCGGGGCAAGACCAACGAGCCAGGTTACGTGCGCCATGTCGGTGAATTCATCGCCGACCTGCGCGGCATCAGCGCGGCCGAAGTGGCGCGCCAGACCTCTGACAATTTCTTCAAGCTGTTCGGAATCAAGCCATGACCCTGCTGGAAAAGCTGCGCGCCCGCTTCGGCGGCATCGGCCGTATCGTCCTCTATACCTCGCTGCTGTTGCCGGGAGCCGCCCGTGCGGGGGCGTATGAAGATTATTTCCAGGCCATCCGCATGGACAATGTCTATTTCCTCAAGCAGCTGATGCAGCGCGGCATGGGGCCCAACCTGATCGAGCCCAAGCGCGGCTATACTGGCCTGATGCTGGCCATCCGCGAAGATTCGATGAAGGCTTTCGACGTGCTGGTCAATGCGCCCGATGTGAACCTGGAAGCCCAGGCCACCAACGGTGACACGCCGCTGATGCTGGCCTCCTTCTACGGCAATATCCCGGTGGTCAAGCTGTTGCTGGCGCGCGAGGTCGAAGTCAACCGTCCCGGCTGGACCGCCCTGCATTACGCCGCCATCAATGGCAGCTCCGAGATCGTCAAGCTGCTGCTGGATGCCTCGGCCTATGTCGATGCCGAGTCCCCCGATGACAAAATGACGCCCGTCATGCTGGCCGCCATGCGCGGCCGCGTTGCGGCAGTGGAAGTGCTGCGCGACAACGGCGCTGACCTCACGCTCAAGAACAAGGATGGCTTGACTGCCATGGACCTGGCCCGCCGCTACGGGCAGGAGGGCGTGATCGACGTGCTCAACGTCAAACCGCGCCAGTAAGCCGCACATTCGGTCCCGCAAAAGGAAACGTCCCGGCCACCTCACGGTGGACCGGGACGTTTTACATGGTCTGCTGCTTCAGCGCACCAGGATCTGCGGACCGACGTCCTTGATGTCCTTGGTACCGGTCAGGGCCATACTGACGTCGAGTTCCTTGCGCATGATTTCCAGCATCTGCGACACGCCATCGCCGCCCATGGCGCCCAGGCTGTAGAGGAAGGCGCGGCCGATCATGGTGCCGCGTGCGCCCAGGGCGACCGCCTTCAACACATCCTGGCCGGAGCGGATGCCGCCGTCGAACCAGACTTCGATCTGGTCGCCCACGGCTTCGGCAATGGCGGGCAGGGCTTCGATGGAGGACATGGCCCCATCCAGCTGGCGGCCACCGTGGTTCGAGACCACGATGGCATCGGCACCGCTTTGCACGGCCAGTTTGGCATCTTCCACATCGAGGATGCCCTTCAGAATCAGCTTGCCGCCCCATTGCTGCTTGATCCAGGCGACATCTTCCCAGTTCAGGGTCGGGTCGAACTGGCTGGCGGTCCACTTGGACAGTGTCTGCACGCCGCCGGCACCTTCACCGCCCTTGATGTGGCCGGCCAGGTTGCCGAAGGTCTTGCGGCCGCCCAGTGCACGCAGCGCCCAGCCGGGCTTGCTGGCCAGGTCGAGCAGGGTGTCGAGGGTCAGCTTGGGGGGCACGGACATGCCGTTTTTCAGGTCCTTGTGACGCTGGCCGAGGATCTGCAAGTCCAGCGTCAGTACCAGGGCCGAGCACTTGGCGGCCTTGGCGCGGTCGATCAGGGACTGCACGAAGCCACGGTCGCGCATCACGTAGAGCTGGAACCAGAAGGGTTTCGTGGTCACGCTGGCCACGTCCTCGATGGAGCAGATGCTCATCGTGGAGAGGGTGAAGGGAATGCCGAACTTCTCGGCCGCGATGGCACCCAGCATCTCGCCATTGGCCCATTGCATGCCGGTCAGGCCGGTCGGGGCGATGGCCACCGGCATGGTCACGTCGTGGCCGATCATGGTGCTGCGGGTGCTGCGCTCATCGACATTGATGGCAACGCGCTGGCGCAGCTTCAAGGCGGCCAGATCCTTGGTGTTGGCGCGATAGGTGCTCTCGGTGTAGGAGCCGCTGTCGGCGTAATCGTAAAAAGCCTTGGGAACGCGCTTCTTGGCCAGCAGGCGGAAGTCTTCGACACAGGTCATGACCGGCATGGTGTTTTCTCCGTTGTTATGGTGGGCGGCGAGGGCCGCCTTGTGTTGGGCTTGCAGACACGAACCGGAATCGGGCTGCGGACAAAAGGACTGCAGAATGCCCGTTATGCTAGTGCATACCCGCTGGGCTTGGGGTGAATCCCTTTGCCGCCATCCATGAAAATTTTACGGTCAGGCCGCCAGCAGCCGCGCCGCCGCCATGCCGCTGCGCACCGCGCCTTCCAGCGTGGCAGGGTAGTCACCTGCCACATAATCCCCGGCCAGTGCCAGTCCGGCGGGCATGCCGGTATTGTCGGGCCGCTGCAGGCCGGGTGTGCAGGCGAAGGTGGCGCGCTTTTCGGTGATGACGCGGCTCCAGCCGGGCGTGGCCAGGGCCGCGTCGCCGAAGTCGCTGGCCAGTTGGCGTGTGATGCCTGCAGTCAGTGCCGCGTGGCCCTCGGCGATGGCCTGGCCGGCAGCGCTGACGACGACGGCCAGCAAGCCTGCCTCACCGCCCAGTTGTCCGCGATCAAAGACGAACTGGCCCCAGGCCTGGCGCTGCGGATCATCGGCCAGCGCCAGGAACGGGGCGGGCAGGCGCACGCCAGACGGGTATTGCAGGTAGCAGGTGGTGATCGGTTCGTGTTCCAGTGCTTGCAGGAGCGCCGTGTCATGCAGACCATCCAGCAACTGGGCGACGGCGTCGGGGCCGGTGGCCAGCACCACCCCGGCGAATTCGCCCAGGCTTTCAGCGGCGCGGTCTTCCAGCCGCCAGCTGCCCTCGTCATTGCCCGGCAGCAGGCGTGCCACGGCCACGCCTGCCTGCACCAGACCGCCGCGCTTGCCCAGATAGGCCGCGGCCGCATCGGGTAGCAATGCGCTCAGGTCAACGCGGGGGATCAGCATGTCGGAGGCGGCGCGGCGCGCGCCCAGGCTGTCACGCAGCACGTTCAGGAAGACTTGCGCCGAAGCCCGTTCCGGCGCGGTATTGAGCGCGGCGATGCACAGCGGACGCCACATCAGCCGGATCAGGCGCGCGGTCTGCTCATAACGTTCCAGCAGCTCGGCCACGCTGCAATCCTGATGCAGCTGCCAGCCCATCCAGCGCGCCGTGGTGGAAAAGCGCGCCAGCGCCAACTTGTCTTCACGCGCCAGCCCTTTGGCCCGCAGCAGCGCCACGGCCACATGCCAGGGGGCCGGCAGGCGGGGTGCCACGAAATCCATGCCCTCGGCCCCCGTGGCCAGCGGATAGCGCATCTGCAAGGGCAGGCGCAGCAAGGCGCTGGCCGGATCGACGCCGACCTGCTTCATCAGCGCCAATGTCGAGCGATAGGCCCCCAGCAGGATGTGCTGGCCATTGTCGAGCGTGCGCTCGTCCAGTTCTACCCGGCGCGCGCGGCCGCCCAGCGTACGGGCAGCTTCGAACAGGCTCACGCGATGGCCGCCGGCGGCCAGCGCCACGGCAGCAGCGCACCCGGCCCAGCCGGCACCGATGACGGCGTAGTGACGCGGGGCGTTCATCGGGAAAACACCTGTTCAGCCGAAGACATAGGTCTTCCAGGCCAGCCAGAGCTTGCGGATGGGGGTGAGCGAGATGCGCTGGTTGAGCACGTGGTAGCCGTCGCGCGTGATCTCGTCCAGCAGGGTGCGATAGATGGCGGCCATCATCAGGCCGGGGCGCTGGGCGCGGCGGTCCTCTTTGGGCAGCAGGGCGAAGGCTTCGTCATAGACCGCCTGGGCGCGCTCGACCTGGAACTTCATCAGTGCCTCGAAGCGCTCGCTGTGGCGGGCGTTGAGGATGTCGGCGGCGGTGACGTTGAATTGCTGCAATTCATTGACGGGCAGGTAGATGCGGCCCTTGCGGCCATCCTCGCCGACATCGCGGATGATGTTGGTGAGCTGGAAGGCCAGCCCCAGCTTTTCGGCAAAGAGCAGGGTGCCGGGCTGGGTATGGCCGAAGATGCTGGCCGAGAGCACCCCGACCACCCCGGCCACGTGCCAGCAGTAGCGCTGCAGGCCGGGATAGTCGAGGTAGCGGGTTTGGTCCAGGTCCATTTCCATGCCATCGATGATGGCTTGCAGGTGTTCTCCCTTGAGCTGGTAGGTCGCCACGTGCGGATGCAGGGCCTTGGTGACCGGGTGCGTGGGCTGGCCTTCGAGCATGGCGGCGATTTCCTTGCGCCACCACATGAGCTTGGTGCGGGCCACCATGGCGTCCTCGATTTCGTCGACGGTATCGTCGACCTCGCGGCAAAAGGCGTACAGCGCCGTGATCGCCAGCCGTCGCTGCGGCGGCAGGAACAGGAAGCTGTAATAAAAACTGGAACCGCTGGCGGCGGCCTTCTGCTGGCAGTATTCGTCTGGAGACATGGATGCGTGGCGGGCGGTTGAAGCATGGGGCAGGTAGCCTGACGGCCCCCTGCGGCAAAGGCGCTATGCTAGCCGAGTGCGCCCGGCAGGGCAAATGCCGGCTGCCGTTGACCCGGCCTTGAAACGGGGCCTGAAACCCGTCTATTGCGGCCCCCGGCGTTGTCCATTAAGCTCGGGTCAAGCGCATTCCGGAAAAACAAATTCACATGACATCAAATCCGGATGAATTCTGCCGTTAATCTAACCAGACGTGGCGCTGCAGTGGTCAACCCCGCTTGCAGCGCGGCACATCGGCAACCCCGGCCATCGACGATGGCCCCTTGGAGGCTGGAGACAATATGGACAGACTGGAAATCTTTCGCAACATCGCCTCGCAGGCTGGTCGCGGCGAGCTGGTATTCCCGGCCAACGTCAGCGCCTCGCTGAAGCTGCAAAAGGCCCTGGCCGACCCGGACTGCCATCTGGAGCTGGCTGCCAAGCTGGTGATGGCCGAGCCGCTGGTGTCGGCGCGTACCGTGGCCATTGCCAATTCGGCGGCCTACAACCGTTCCGGCGGCGAGATCAACAACGTGCGGGCGGCCGTGATGCGGCTGGGCTTCCGCACCCTCAACACCATCACCACCTCGGTGATCGTGCGCCAGCTGGGGCGGACCATCAACAATCCCGGCATGCGCATCAAGTCGGCCCAGCTGTGGGAGCACTGCGCCCACGTGGCGGCCACCGCCTATGTGCTGACCTCCAAGCTGACCAAGGCCGATCCGGAGACGGCGATGTTTGCCGGCATCGTGCATGAAGTGGGTGGCTTCTACCTGCTTTCGCGCACGGATGACTTCCCCGGGCTGCTCGACGGCGGCACCGAGGACTGGATGGAATACGGGGAGAAGATGATCGGCCGCGCCGTGCTCAAGAAGTTGGGCGTGCCGCAGCCGGTGGTCGATGCCATCGAATCCCTGTGGCACGGCGTGCGGGTGCTGCCGCCGCAGACCATCGGCGACGTGCTGCTGCTGGCCAAGGAACTGTCGCCGGTGCCCTCGCCGCTGCAACGCACCGTGGTGGCCGAAGCCGGCATCGGTGGCGAGAACCTGGTGGATGATTACATCGGGGACCGTTCGCTGCGCGAGATGCTGGATGATTCCGAAGAGCAGATCCGCACCCTGACCGCTGCCTTGCTGGTTTGAACCAGTACGCGACCGCTTCTTCTTGAAGCCCTGCCTGGCCAATGTGCCGGGCGGGGCTTTTTCATTCAGGCTGCGGTTTATCGGGTCAGGCCGCGCCAGCCGATGATGAGCCAGTCCGGCTTGGCCAGCTTGGGGCGCTGGCGGAAGACATCGCCTTGCACCGCCTCGATGCGCTCCAGGATGAGCAGTCCGCCTTGTACCACCATGCGCAGTTCCAGTCCGATACGGCCCGGCAGGCGGCGCGCCAGCGGGGCACCGGAAAGCATCAGTTCCCGCGCCCGCGTGACCTCGAACTGCATCAGTTGCTGCCAGCGCTGGTCGCTGCAGGCTTGGGCGATGTCGTTTTCATTGATTCCGAAGCGCTCCAGGTCCTCGAGTGGCAGGTAGATGCGCGTCTTTTCCAAGTCGATGGCGACGTCTTGCCAGAAGTTGATGAGCTGCAAGGCGCTGCAGATGGCATCCGAATCCTGGAGATTTTCTTCATTTGCCTCACCGTACAGGTGAAGCATCAGGGTTCCTACCGGGTTCGCAGACCGGCAGCAGTAGTCCAGCAGGTCCGTATAGCGGGGGTAACGGGTGGTCACCACATCCTGGCGGAAGGCTGAGAGCAGGTCGCGGAAGGGTTGCAACGGCAGGGCATGGTCGACGATGGTCTGCTGCAGCCGGGTGAAGATGGGATGCGTGCAGGGCAACTGCTGCTCGATCAGGTCGAGCTGCGCGTCGTAGGCATGCAGCGCGGCCAGCCGTTCTTCCGGCCGGGCGTCGCCTTCATCGGCGATGTCGTCGGCGCTGCGGGCGAAGGCATAGATGGCGGTGACGGCCGGGCGCAGGCGCGCCGGCAGCAGCAGCGAGGCAACGGGGAAGTTCTCGTAGTGATCGACGGCCATGGGGCGCGCGACTCAGTCGAACTTGTCCTTGAGCAGCGCCTCGATGGTGGCGATGCGGGTTTCGACCGTCTCCAGCAGGGCCTTGGGCATGGTGCCACCGGCATTCAACTGCGCGGCCAGCGAGCGGGCGATGCCCATGGCGCCTTCGGTGAACTGCTTGCCATCCTTGGACAGCACGGCCGCGGCCGTGAAGAGGGTGGAGAACAGGATCTGGTCAGCGGTATTGTTCTCGATGAACTTGTTGAGCAAGGCGTTGTGGCTTTGCTTGAGTGCGTCGAATTCTTCCTGGGTGGGCATGGCGGGTCCTCACTGGATGGCGCGGCTGGTGCAGGAAAGGTTCGCGCACCAGCCAGCAAAGGCGCGGATTGTAGCAGTTCAGCACGCCGCTGCGCGCAGGCGGTGTGCAATCGGCCCCGGGGCACGTGGATCGTGAAAAAAAAGCCGGGAAATGAAGTTTTCTCCGGGAGCCCATTGCCGCCGCCCGCCGGGGGCAGCAGCCTACAGAGCTGGTGAAGCAATTTGCAAAAAAACGGAAGCCGGCAGCGAGGTCTGATTCGCTACCGGCTTGCCTGGGGCCTGCCGTTCAATGCGCAATGGCCCCAATCGGGCCCTCCATCAATGGCTGACCGCCAGCAAGACCTTGCCGTCGCCTCCCTGCGCCTGCGCCCAGGTAGTCTGGGTCGCTGCCGGCGGAGCGAAGCTGGCCATGGCTTGCACGAGTTTCTCGACATCAGTGTCCAGCAAGGATTTGCCGTCGGCGGTCTTGATGCGCTCGATGTGGTTGTCGGTCGTCCCGGCAGCGCCGGCATACCAGTCCTTCACCGTCACCTGGTCGGTCGTGCCCAGCACCTTGATGCGCAGGTCCTGGCCGGTCTTGCTGAACCACAGGTTGTCCTGCCGGGCGTCGGTGAAGCTGAGCGTGTCGACATTGCCCTTGGTGGCATCGTGGTCGTAAACCGCATCCTGGCCGTCGCCCTTGGCGAAGCGATAGCTGTCGTTGCCAGCTCCGCCGATGAGCAGGTCATTGCCCTTGCCGCCTGTGAGGACATTGTCGCCGCCGTTGCCGGCCAGGATGTTGTCAAGGCCGTTGCCGGTGGCATTCACGTTCTGCCCCCAGAGCTTGACCGCCTGGTCGGTGGTCAGGGTGTCGGCCGAGGTGACATCGGTGGCGTAGCGCAATTGCCGCAGCGTGACGTAACGGCTCATGTCGTCCGCTCTGCCGCGTCCGGAGTCGGCAATGAAGAAGCCGGCAATCTGCTCGGTATCGACGGCGTAGGCCACCCCGGTAACCGTGATGCAGTGGTTGCTGCGGTTGTTGCTGGCCATGGGCATGTCCCAGAGCCGGCTGGCATTGACGCTCAGGCCGACCGCCTTGCCCTCCTTGATGCTCCGGGCGACTGCCATTTCATCGAAACCATGCGTGATGGTAGCGTCAATACCGAAATCCTTGAGCAGGGCTTGCTGGCCCTCCGTGTAGGTGCCGCCCCGGTGCTCTGGCAAGGGGGCGATGACGTCGCAGAGCATTTCGTCGATGGCGCGGGTGACCACTTCCTTTTCCGTGAGCGGCCGACCGGCCAGCACGCTCATGTTGGCCACGACCGTCTCGCCGCAGGTACCCAGGAAATCGGGGACGGCATCGCCCTGCGCGTAGTCCAGCTGGTAGGACTTCGGCATGCCGTACACCAGCACGTTGACGCCATTGATCACCGCGCTCTGCGGCTTGGTGGCATCGATCAGGACCAGGTTCTCGACATTGTCGGCAAGCGTGGTGCTGGCCGTCGCATAAACCGTATCGATGCCTTCGCCCGCCTTCTCGACCACGCGGTCGCCGCTGTTGTCGACGTAATAGCTGTCATCGCCCTTGCCGCCGGTCATGATGTCGGCACCGCCCAGGCCATCGAGGATGTTGTTGCGGTCGTTGCCGGTGAGCCGGTTGTTCTGCGCATTGCCGGTGGCATCGAGGTTGTCGGCTTCCAGTGCCAGGTCCTGTTTGTCGCTGGCCAGGGCGATGTGCTTCCTGACCTTGACGCCGGGCAGTTTGTGTTGCGAGCCTTCGTCGTCGCCGAACGGGGCGGGGGCGGTGAAGCTGTCCAGGTAGTGCGCTGCCAGTGCATTGCCGCCGGATGCAGCAGGCTTTGCCGGTGCGGTCAGCCCGGTCTGGGGGGGCAGTTTGCCATCGGCTGCGGCTTGATCCAGGGCGGTGCCGGCCCCGCCATTGGCCCTGTTGAAGGGCTTGATGGCGTCATTGGTGGTGATGGTGACGGAGCCGCTGGCGTTGGTGCAATCGCGCAACGTCTGCAAACTGACGTAGCGGCAGGTGTCGGTATCGCGCCCCCGGCCGGAATCGGTGATGTAGAAACCGTCCACCGCGCCGGTTTGCGCGCCGTAGCCCACGCCGATGATGGCGATCATGTGATCGGTCATGCCGACGTTTTCCGGAATGTTCTTGGCCCAGAGGTTGCTGCCATTGACCGTGACGATGACGCCTTTGCCCGCGAGGATGTCGCGTGCCACAGCGTTTTCGTCGAAACCCTGAGTCAATGTCGAGGCCAGGCCAAATTCCTTGAGCAGGATCAGTTCGTTTTCCGCACTGATGGTGCCGCGCTTGGTGGTGGATTTGCTGGTGGTATCGCACAGTTTTTCGGCGATGGCCTTGTTGACGACGTCCTTTTCCGTTACGGACATGCCGGCGATGGTGGCCAGGTTGGCGATGCAGACCTCGCCCGACGTCCCTTCATAGCGGGCGACCGCATCCCCCTGGTTGTAGTCGAGATCATGGGAGAAGGCAAAGGGATTGCCATAGGTCAGTACGTCCGGGCCGGTGATGAGCTTGTGTTGCGGTTTGGCCGGGTCGGCCATCCTGGGATCCTCGGGCAGCGCCAGCTTCTTGATCGGATCGACAGTATAGAAACCCGAGCAACCGGACTGGAAGTGCGCGGCCTTGTCCAGTTCGCTCAGTGAAACGTAGCGTGCGGCATCGCCGGACCGTCCGCGTCCCGAGTCGACAATATAGAAGCCTTGCAGGGCACCGGTGTCGGCCGCATAGACGGCGCCGGTCAGGTTGATCATGTGATTGACGTTGATCAGTTCCAGCAAATTCTTGTCCAGATCGGCACCCCACAGCTCATAGCCGTTCACGCCCATGAGCACACCTCTGCCCTCCTTGATGAGGGCGGCCAGTTTGTTGGGATCGTAATCCGTGATGGCCTCGACGGGCATGCCAAAGCTTTCCAGCAGCAGGCGTTGCAGCCCGGCGACGGTACCACCGCGCTGGCCGGGATTGGAGCTGACGGTGTCACACCAGCCGTTGTCGATGGCTCTCTGGACGACGTCCTTTTCGGTCACATCCCGACCGGCGATCATGAGCAGGTTGGCGATGCTGGTTTCCGAACAGGTACCCATGTAGCCCGGGACGGCATCGCCCTGGGCATAGTCCAGGTCTACATAGGACTTCGGGTTGCCGTAGACCAGCACGTCCTTGCCGTCGATCTTGTCGCGCTGGGCTGGCATGGTGGTGGGGACTGGCAGTTTTTCCGGGGTGGTCGGCTTGAGGTTGGCGGGCGCTGGTATCTGCAGGGGGGCTGGTGCCGGCGCAGCGGGGGCAGGCTTGCTGCCGACGGCTGCAGGAGGGTTGGCATGGGCGCTGGGTGGGATCACCACCGGCGGCGGCGAAACCGGGGCCAATGTTGGGGTAACGGCAGGTTTGGCGGGGCTGACCGGCTTGTCGAGGCTGATGGACTTGTCAGGAGTCACGGGCTTTTGCAGGCTGGCGGGCGCGTCGACGCTGACGGGCTTGTTGCTTGCGGGCTTGCTGGTGATGGGTGGCGGTGCGATATCCGGTTTGACGTTGACCGGCGTTTGGATGGGCGACGGCTTGGCTGCTGCCGGTTTGGTGGGGCTGGCCAAGGGCGGCGCGACGACGGGCTTGCTCGCAATGGCTGGCTGCTTGGTGGCCGGTGGTGTGGCGGCGGTCTTTTCCGGTGGATCGAAGAGCTTGATGTCGGGAGAGATCGGCGCAAAGATGATTTTGGTGACGCTGCCGGTCTTGATCTGGACGAAGCGCTTGTCGATACGGGTGATGACCGGATGCGAAAGCGACGATGCTGCCTTGGGTTGATCCTGCGAGGTGGTGGTTGACACGGGTTCCCTTTCAATTACGCCGGTAAAGGCGAAGGCGTTCGGGGAGAGTCTGCGCATGCTGCGTCTTTCCCCGGGGACGTGTTGCCTGCCATGCCGCCTGGCCCTGACGCTGGCCGGAAGGTGCCAGCGCCGGGCTGGCACGGTGCAGCAAGCTTGCTATATGAATTTTGTTGTCCCGGGGCGATTCAATCGGATTGAAATGCTTCGGTAAATCGCACAAAAGTGCCGTTGGCCGGTTGACAAGAGCTGGCTGGCACGGGAATGCCAACGTGAGGAGACTGATGGTCGTTCAAAGAGGTGGCGGTGAGGACTGGAAGAGGGGGCGGCGGGGAGGGGGCATGAAATTTTTTTCATGCCCGAGTGGCCACGATTTTGCTGGATGGGGAGGAGCCTGTTGCAGAAATCAGAACAGTGCGACCAGGCCGGGCTGGATGTGATCCGTGCGCAGGTAGCGTGCGCCGGGATCATGCATTCAGTGGCAGATGCGGTGGCAATGCCTGGGGCAGTACGGATTGTCTGGTGCGAGGATGGGGGCTCGAATATCCTAAAAATCCTCCAATGATGAGCACTTTCGCGAGGAGGCTGACTTAATGTCGTCATTCCCACCCTGTCAACTGATCGGAATGCAGTTATCATTAATAAAAATATAAGACAAGGGTGGGAAAGTGGAATCGCTAAAAGAGGTCGCATCATCAATCGCCGACTGGATCAAAAGTCGGATGGTCAACCCGTTCTACGCGGCATTTTTGTTCGCATGGTTGGCTTTAAATTGGCGCGTCGTTCTTGCGTTGGGATCTGATGTCGCGTTTCGGGAAAAGATCGCTTACATCGACAACACTCTTTATCCTGGGGCTTTCTTCCCTTGGCTTTATTGCTTCGCATACCCGCTGCTCTCCGCCCTTCTCTATGTACTTCTTAGTCCACATATTTTCCGATTGCTAATCAGGTATTGGAGGAGAGAGCAGTTGAAGACTCGTGAGGGGGTAAAGAAGGATGATGGCTTGGAGTTACTTTCTAAGGAAGAGGCGGATGCGCTGCAGCAGAAGGTGTATGACGCGTTATTACAAAAGCGACTCGTAGAGCGGAAAGCGATTGGGGAGACTGCAGAATTTGTTAGCGAAATTGCCCGCTTAAAAGAGGAGATGGATACACTGCGCAAAGTCAATGCCCAGCTCCACTCCGACCTAAAGGAAAACTCTTCGGCCCCTGAAAAGGTACTAGTAGATGGCTTCACCTCTTTAAAGGAAGTGAACATCCCTATAGGGGATAGGCTGTTAGATGCTTTGCAGCGCCGTGGAATTTCCCGCGAAGAAACTGAAATGTTGCGTGCAATTTCTGCAGTCGGACCAGTTGATGGTGCCGCCCGGGTAATCGCCGCAACTCGTCACAAATTTAAGGACTACACGGCTGCCCAAAATATGTTGAAATCGTTCCGCCTTATTGAAGAGACTAGGAACGGCTGGGTCGTCAACGAAGCCGGAGTTGAGCTTCTGAAGTGGCTAGAACTATTTGGTTAAACTTGGCTACCGCTTTCGACCCGGCACTTGGTTTAGGAGGGCATGCAACTGCGGTAGGAGCAGCGGTATGGTCTGTTTGGTATGCAACGCGTTATTGGGCCGTGGTCTTCCTAATAATAGTCAGTCAGATCTTCCAGATCAGGTTATATAAGGTCCATTAGTTGCCTATACATGCCTCCGCCGCAACGTGATGGACTTTATCGGCGGGGCGAAGCGGCGCTGATTGACCAGTTCATCTTAACCATGCGTTGTGCCTGCCGGACTCGTGGTGAAGGTCAAAGAGATATCTCTCTGGTTGTACGCCTACCGCCGGCCGCGTTAGGTATTGGCGATGTGGACACCTGCTGAGGGATTTGCTCTAGCTGCTTAAGGTGAATAGTTTTTTGATCAGTATTACACATACTATGTTCTGTCCGGTTTCCATCGCTAATCTGTCGGCTCCCAATGGGCCGCCTTGCAGTCGCACGGCGGCCGGTTAGCTCACCGCACTAGTAATGCCTTCAACTCGTCTTTGTAAGGGAGGATTGGATTGTATAACCGATGGAATGCTCGACCTATAGCGCCTGAAAAAAGTACAAGTTCCGGATTCTTCGTTCCCCCCAAGATCACGTGGCTTATAGCGATTCCTGGATACGGATCAATGTAATGAATGGTTTTAATTCCGAGTTGATATGCCTTCTTAGCGCACAGTTCACATGGGCTGGCAGTAGTGAAAAGAATGCCACCTTCAATACCTCGTCCACCATATTTCGATATTTGCAGAAAGGCGTTCTCTTCGGCGTGTAAAGAACGAGTGTGGACTTGATTTTTAATTTGCGTGTAATTGTTATATTCGGTTTTAAAACAATAGGAAATATTTCGGCCTGACTGCTTTATTGGAATATATTTTTTTGTATTCTCCTCGAATTGAAGGAGATACTTTTTATCACTTTTTTCATATTCACTATAGGCGCTCTGATCTTGTCCCGAGATCAAATCCTCCCTGCTTCTTAGCACGCATGGCACTTGCCCAAAAGGCGTGTCATTCCAGCCAATTGCCTGAATGGAGTAATTTTTGTCTGTTATGGCGGCTCCAACTTGGCGGGAAATACAGCCCGAATTTAACTTTGCTGTATAGGCGAGCTGCATGCATCGCTCAGTAGCAGTAGGTGTGACAATGCCTGGGCGTTTCATCAATGAAACGAATCTGATCAGTTGGTTGGCCAAGTTAGAGTATTTTGATACTTCGTTTTCTTGGTCCGGATTGCTGATGTACAGATCTGCGCGTTGAATACAAGCTTGAATGTCTTGTACGGAATACGTTTTGGTATCGCTAAGATCTCTTGTTATATATTCTGCTTTGTCAATGATATCGACATCATCATCAGAAAATTTGAGCGAGTAGAGGCGTTGTTTTCGTTGATTATCCGGACAAGAGACTGCTGCTAAATAAAACGCAGCATATCGATCTTGGAAGAACATCGCTTCAAGATTACTCCTGATGGCATCGATGACTATTAACGTGCTTTTATTAAGAGTTTTGTTGCATGAGATAATTGTTTTAATAATTGAGTTAATTTTTTCTGCTAGCGTAAAGAATTTTCCCTCGACGAAATTCGCTTCTATTGCAGAGCCAGATAATCGTATGTTCGTCCCTATTTCTTGGTAGAGCTTGATAAACGCACTTTCGCCCAGTGCTATGCGAAGTTCAGCGCAGAAGTGCGGTAAAAGTCTTGTATAAAATTCCGTCCAGAGAATTGGGTCTTCAGTGCTAAATACGTTTTCGCGGGTACCAGAAATTCTTTCTAACAAGCTTTTTACTCTATCTATTTTTGCTTGCGACTCGCCTTCCAACAGTCTTTGTAGTTTGTCCATCACAACGGTAATTTCCTCTTCGATCAGAAGAAGAGTAATTACAGAGCGGACTTGGATGAGCTCAAATTTTTGCCATGTGAGATCAAAATGTCGTTTGACGATCTTTTGCTTTCTCTCGTCGTTGTTAGCAGGAGTATTGCTATTATTTAGCGAATGTCTGATGGCATCCTTTTCTGAACATAATATCTCTGCAACCGTTGAGCAGCCACTTCCAGTGCGACCGGTCAGCCCAATGATAATTAGTTCATCATCTTTTCGATAAATAGTATCGATTGCCGAATGTAAGTAATTTTGCATGGCCCCCCTTTTTTCTTGATTTATTGTCTTTAAGCGGCGGGCAATACCTAAGTTCAGCGCATCAAGACTTAGTAGTGCGAACGTCGCTGTGCGAGTTAGTTGAGTTTTTTTGTTTTAATTATGTAATTAGCTATCAACTTTTATCAA
Organism: Herbaspirillum huttiense; assembly: GCF_004367745.1. Taxonomy (GTDB): domain Bacteria; phylum Pseudomonadota; class Gammaproteobacteria; order Burkholderiales; family Burkholderiaceae_D; genus Herbaspirillum; species Herbaspirillum huttiense. Next base: position 3,053,943 of record NZ_CP037993.1, on the reverse strand, counting down.
GTTGATTTTGATATTTCTGTGCTGTCCTTCTAGAGAGAAGATAGAAGGTGTATATCTGTATCCTTATTAGCGCTGAGGATGTAGGAGATGAGTTAACGGGAATAGGAGAATCAGTGAAAGCATGGTTGTTGTATTTTGGTGATCTGGAAACTCAGCACCATTGAAATTTCTAGTCTGGAATGTAGCGCTCGCTAATCGCAGGATAGCGCGGCCCACCACTGCGTTTGGAGTGGCTGTGCCATGATCCTGAGATTCCGGTTTGCTTATTACGTTTTCAGATAAGGTTATCTGGTGCGAGGAGGGGGACTCGAACCCCCACACCATTGCTGGCGTCAGGACCTAAACCTGGTGCGTCTACCAATTTCGCCATCCTCGCTGAAGGGGGGTCGGGCACCGGTGCGATAGCAGTCTGGCAGCGCTTTCGCCGCAGACCTGCCGCTACCGATGCAGGTAGCAGTTTGTCAAAGCGCGCCATTGTACTGCAAGGTCTTGTCACTGTGGGCGTTTTTCTGTGCGGACATTTTTGTGCCGCCGCTGATCGGTAGTACCATGCCGCTTCTTCTTCCAGCCAGCAGGATCGCCATGACACGCTATCGTCACTACAAGGGCGGCATCTATGACTATATCGACGAGGCCATCCTCGAAGCCGACCTCGCGCCCATGATCATCTACCGCGCCGCCGATGGCCGCCTTTGGCTGCGTCCGCGCGATGTCTTTTTCGAAACGGTCGAGGTCGATGGCAAGCAGGTGCCGCGTTTCGAAAAGATTGAGGACTGATCCTGCCCGTAGCTCCGGGTGGCTGCTGCGATTCGATGCAAAACCGCGTCGCTGGCCGATGCAAGCTGAACAATGCGCGCGCATGACGGTCTACTTCACTCCTTCATAAATTCAATTCACCTTATTCGGGCATCCTCATGAAACATCAAGCACGCGTCCTGGCCGGGGCGATCTTCTCCGTGTTCGCCCTTGCCGCCACCATTCCCCATGTGGCCTCGGCCGAAGAACTGGCCGATGTCAGCACCGCCTTCCGCTGGCTGGGCAAGAACGACCGCGTGGTCATCGAAGCCTATGATGACCCTAAGGTGCAGGGCGTGACCTGTTACGTCTCGCGTGCCCGCACCGGTGGCGTCAAGGGCACGGTCGGCCTGGCCGAGGACAAGTCGGAAGCCTCCATCGCCTGCCGCCAGGTGGCGCCGACCCTGCAATTCCAGGACAAGCTGCCGGTCCAGGAAGACGTCTTCAGCGAGCGCATGTCCATTCTCTTCAAACGCCTGCACGTGGTGCGGGTGGTCGATACCAAGCGCAATACGCTGGTCTACCTGACCTATTCGGACAAGCTCATCGATGGCAGCCCGATGAATGCCGTCACCGCCGTGCCGGTTGCACCTTCCGCGCCGATTCCGGTGAAATGAGGGAAATTCTCTAAATTCTTTACGGTGGACTTTGCTGACAGGCAATCCGTCGGCGGCGGTGATGCGTTGGCGGGCCGCGCCGGGGCTGGCCCGGCGGGCTTTGGAGGGGATTTGCGGCTGTTTGCAGCGTGGCAAGCCCATTTTTGGACTATCGGCGCTTTTTGCGTATAAAATAGCGAGCTTTAGCGCGGCCGGGCAGGGCGCTTTTCGTCTGCAGTCTGATGATCGGGATGAAAGACAGCATGCTCCGGCTTACGGAATTCTTAACATTTGGACGATTTAAATGGCAACTGCAGTCGAAACCCTGAGCAAACTCGAACGTCGTATGACCCTGTCTTTCCCGCTGGCCGATGTTCAGGCTGAAGTGGAAAAGCGCCTGAAGGTGCGCGCCCGTACCGCCAAGGCACCGGGTTTCCGTCCGGGTAAAGTGCCGATGAAGATGGTTGCCGCCCAGTTCGGCTACCAGGTCGAAACCGAAGTCCTGAACGACAAGGTCGGCCGCGCATTCAACGACGCTGCTGTCGAAAACAACCTGCGCGTGGCAGGTTTCCCCCGCATCGAACCCAAGACCAGCGAAGAAGCCGGCGAAGGCAAGCTGGCCTTCGACGCCACCTTCGAAGTCTATCCGGAAGTCACCCTGGGCGACCTGTCCGGCGCTGAAGTCGAGAAGACCACCGCGGCCGTCTCCGACGCCGAAATCGACAAGACCATCGACATCCTGCGCAAGCAGCGCGTGCACTACCACGTCAAGGGCGAGCAAGGCGCGCACGGCGACGGCGGTGCCGACCAGTCGGCCCAGAACGGCGACCGCGTGACCGTGGACTTCGTTGGCAAGATCGACGGCGTCGAATTCCAGGGCGGCAAGGCCGATGCCTTCCCGTTCGTGCTGGGCGAAGGCCGCATGCTGCCGGAATTCGAAGCAGCCACCATCGGCCTGAAGGTCGGCGAGTCGAAGTCCTTCCCGCTGGCTTTCCCCGAGGACTATCACGGCAAGGACGTGGCCGGCAAGACCGCTGAATTCACCATCACCGTCAAGAAGATCGAATGGGCCCACATGCCTGAAGTCGATGCAGTCTTCGCTCAATCCCTGGGCATCGAAGACGGCGATCTGACCAAGATGCGCGAAGACATCAAGAAGAACCTGGAGCGTGAAGTCACCGCCCGCACCAAGGCCAAGACCAAGGACAGCGTCATGAACGCCCTGATCAAGGCGTCGGAACTGGAAGTGCCCAAGGCCCTGATCGACCAGGACGTCGAGCGCCTGTCCGAAATGGCCCGTCAGGACATGGCCCAGCGCGGCATGGACCCGAAGGTCATGCAACTGCCCAAGGAACTGTTCACCGCCCAGGCCGAGCGCCGCGTGCGCCTGGGCCTGATCCTGGCTGAAGTGGTCAAGCAGAACAAGCTGGAAGCCACCGAAGAGCAGGTCAAGGCCCAGATCGAAGACTTCGCCCAGAGCTACGAAGATCCGCAACAAGTGCTGAAGTACTACTTCTCCGACCGTCGCCGTCTGGCCGAAGTCGAAGCTCTTGTTTTGGAAGAAAACGTCGTCAACTACGTTCTCGGCAAGGCCAAGGTCTCGGAAAAGCCGGTTTCGTTCGACGAACTGATGGGTAATCAGGCGCAAGCGTAATCCGGTTTTCTCTAGTAGTATCAGAAAACTCTTACGCTTAAGGATGCATACATGACAGGTCTGATGAAGCAATCTGCACTGGATACCCAAATGCTCGGCATGGTGCCGATGGTGATCGAACAGAGTGGCCGTGGCGAACGCGCTTACGACATCTATTCGCGCCTGCTGAAGGAACGCATCATTTTCCTGGTCGGACCGGTCAATGATGCGATGGCCAACCTGATCGTGGCCCAGCTGCTGTTCCTGGAAAGCGAAAACCCGGACAAGGACATTTCCCTGTACATCAATTCGCCTGGCGGTTCGGTATCGGCCGGCATGGCGATCTTCGACACGATGCAGTTCATCAAGCCGCAAGTGTCGACGCTGTGCACGGGTCTGGCTGCCTCCATGGGCGCTTTCCTGCTGGCTGCTGGCGCCAAGGGCAAGCGTTTCTCGCTGCCGAACTCGCGCATCATGATTCACCAGCCTCTGGGCGGCGCCCAGGGCCAGGCATCGGATATCGAGATCCAGGCACGTGAAATCCTGTACCTGCGTGAACGTCTGAACACCATCCTCGCTGAGAAGACCGGCCGTAGCGTCGAGCAGATCAGCAAGGATACCGATCGCGACAATTTCATGTCGGCCGAGGCCGCCGCGGAATACGGCCTGATCGACCAGGTGCTGACCCAGCGCGCTTGACTTTGCGTCATCGCATTGGCGACGATCCAACGCGAAAAATGCCCGAACGTAATGCGGTTCGTGAACTGACCCCATAAAGTTGGACGGTCAACAGCCGGTTAAGGCCTAAAGGACTGAGTTCTGTATTGCACAGGGCTCAGTCCTTTTAATTTGCTCTTGATGCGGTGGTGGTTGTAGTAGTGCATGTACTTGCGCAACTCGATCTGTAACTGCTCGATGCTGGAGAAGCGAGTCAGGTAAAAACACTCCGACTTGAGCGTGCCGAAGAAGCTTTCCATGGCTGCATTATCCAGGCAATTCCCTCTACGCGACATACTCTGCTTAATACCGTTTTCGGCCAAGGTGCGCCGGTAAGCGTGCATCTGATATTGCCATCCCTGATCCGAGTGCAGCATGGGGCGACGTGTCCCCTTCAAGGTCGAGATTGCCTTCTTGAGCATGCTGTCGACCATCTGGAACTGGGGTGAACGACTCGTCTGATACGACACGATCTCGCCGTTGTACAAGTCCATGACAGGCGACAGATAAAGCTTCTCTCCACCGACTTTGAATTCAGTAACATCCGTTACCCACTTCTCTCCGAACCGCTCTGCCTTGAATTTCCTCTGAAGCAAGTTCTCCACATGAGCGTGCCCAGGGCCGCGATACGACCTGTATTTCTTCGGCCTCACCAGCGACTTCAAGCCCAATTGGCTCATCAGGCGCTGCACCGTCTTGTGATTGATCAGTTGGCCTGCCTGCTTGAGCGTGTCCGTGACGCGGCGGTAGCCATACCTGCCTTTGTGCCGGTCATAGATCTTGCGGATGCGCGATTTCACGGCCGCGTATTTGTCGCCTGCTTCCTGCGCCTTGATCTGGTAATAGAATGTGCTGCGCGCCAATCCGGCCACCTTCAGCAGAACAGGCAACTTGTGGTGTGGCCTCAATTCCTGGACGAGTCGCGCTGCTTTTGCGCAGCCGCTTGCTCTGTCTGAATCAAGGCCCGACGCTTTTTTAGGTAATCAACCTCCGCACGCAGATACTCGATTTCATCGAGCAATTCTTCGCGTGGGCGCATGTCGTCTTTCCTTGTGGGCTTTGCGGGAATCTTGGGCTTCATCATCATTGAGCGTCCTTTCGGCTTCGGCTGCAATCCAGCCAGGCCGTGCTCATGATACAGGCGCTCCCACCGACTGACCGTCCCGCAGCCGCGAAGTCCGTACATAGCCTCCACTTCCCGCTGTGATAACTGATCCTGCTTCATTCGCGTCAATACCGATAGCTTGAACTCGGCACTATAGTGCTCGTGCTTCTTGATCAGTCCCGCTACGCCATGATGTCGGTAGCTCTGGACCCACCGCTGAACTATGCTGTGCTTCAGACCATATTCCTTGGCAAGCCCTCTGGCACTACCTCCCGCTAGATATTTCTGTACCACTTCCTGCTTGAACTTCTCATCGTACTTCGCCATGAAAAACACCCCAAAGGTTGGATTTATGTCCAACTTTTGGGGTGCAGTTCAGTTCGGGCATTTTTTTTGGCCAAATTTTGACGAAATTGGCACAGAGCGGCTTTTCGGGTTCTATTTGCTTGATAAATGGCACCTGGGCTGACATATAACGGTCATACGGCAGTCCTGTGAAGCAATTTGGGACAGCAAAAATGACCAAGCCGTGACGAATCCGGATTTCGCGGGTATGATCGGGTCGTAACTTTTACTCTAGTAGCTCTATGTCCGAGAAAAAATCTTCCAGCGGCGAAAAACTGCTTTATTGCTCCTTCTGCGGCAAAAGCCAGCATGAAGTGAAGAAGCTCATCGCCGGTCCTTCGGTCTTCATCTGCGACGAATGCATCGACCTGTGCAACGACATCATCCGTGATGAAGCCGCCAGCGTGGAAAGCGTCACCGGCACCAAGTCGGATCTGCCAACCCCGCAGGAAATCACCGACCTGCTGGATCAGTACGTGATCGGACAGGCTACTGCCAAGCGCATCCTGTCGGTGGCGGTCTACAACCACTACAAGCGCCTGAAGCACCTCGGCAAAAAGGATGACGTCGAGCTGGCCAAGAGCAACATCCTGCTGGTGGGCCCGACCGGTTCCGGCAAGACCTTGCTGGCACAGACTCTGGCACGCATGCTCAACGTCCCGTTCGTGATCGCGGATGCGACCACGCTGACCGAAGCCGGCTATGTCGGCGAGGACGTCGAGAACATCATCCAGAAGCTGCTGCAGAACTGCAATTACGAAGTCGAGAAAGCCCAGAAGGGCATCGTCTACATCGACGAGATCGACAAGATTTCCCGCAAGTCGGATAACCCGTCCATCACCCGCGACGTGTCCGGCGAAGGTGTGCAGCAGGCCCTGCTGAAGCTGATCGAAGGCACCATGGCATCGGTGCCGCCGCAAGGTGGCCGCAAGCATCCGAACCAGGACTTCGTGCAGATCGACACGACCAACATCATGTTCATCTGCGGCGGCGCCTTCGATGGCCTGGCCAAGATCATTTCCGACCGTTCCGAAAAGAGCGGCATCGGTTTCTCGGCCAGCGTGAAGAGCCAGACCCAGAAGAGCAATTCGGAAGTTCTGTTGAATGCCGAGCCGGAAGACCTGGTCAAGTTCGGCCTGATCCCGGAACTGGTGGGCCGTCTGCCGGTGATCGCGACCTTGAACGAGCTGGATGAAGAAGCCCTGATCCAGATCCTGATCGAGCCCAAGAACGCGCTGATCAAGCAGTACGCCAAGCTGTTGCAGATGGAAGGCGCCGAGTTGGAAATCCGTCCGGCCGCCATGCATGCCATCGCCAAGAAGGCCCTGGCGCGCAAGACCGGCGCACGCGGCCTGCGGTCCATCCTGGAGCACGCCTTGCTGGATGTGATGTATGAACTTCCTAGCGAGCAGAACGTCGCCAAGGTGGTGGTCGACGAGAACACCATCACCAATGGTGCCAAACCGCTGTTGATCTATCACGACCAACCCAAGGTCTCGGGCGGCTGATTGCCCGGCAATTGATGTAAAGAGCAGTAAAAGGAAGGCCCTCGAGTGGGGCCTTCCGGAAGCAAGAAGCCACCACGAAGTCCGGTCACCGCAAACACGGTAAAATAAACCGGCGCACATAACTGGCTTCCATCGAAAAGCCACCCGGAGCTAGCTTCGCGTGTGGCTTTTTTATTTTGTTGCGATCATGACAACGCGCAGCTGGTGAATATTTCTTCCACCGGACTTGTGTTTTGGTCACTCGTGCCAACATCATTCACAGTACTTATTGATAAGGCCCGCCATGACGACTCCTATACTCACAGAACAATCGCAATTGCCGCTGTTGCCCTTACGGGATGTGGTTGTCTTCCCGCATATGGTGATTCCGCTCTTCGTCGGCCGCCCGAAGTCGATCAAGGCGCTGGAAGCGGCCATGGAGCAGGGCAAGAGCATCATGCTGGCAGCCCAGAAGGCCGCCGCCAAGGATGAGCCTTCGGCCGAAGACATTTATGAAATTGGCTGCGTGGCCAATATCCTGCAGATGCTGAAGCTGCCTGACGGTACCGTCAAGGTGCTGGTCGAAGGCGCGCAGCGTGCCCGCATCCATCACATCAGCGAACTGGAAACCCACTTCGTCGCCGACCTGACCCCGGTCGAATCCGAGCAGGGCGATGAGGCTGAAGTTGAAGCCATGCGCCGTACCATCGTGCAGCAGTTCGACCAGTACGTGAAGCTGAACAAGAAGATCCCGCCCGAGATCCTGACCTCGCTGGCCGGTATTGATGACGCCGGCCGTCTGGCCGACACCATCGCCGCGCATCTGCCGCTGAAGCTGGAGCAGAAGCAGGTGATCCTGGAGATCTTCAACGTCACCAAGCGCTACGAGCATCTGCTGGGCCAGCTGGAAGGCGAACTGGACATCCTGCAGGTGGAAAAGCGCATCCGTGGGCGCGTCAAGCGCCAGATGGAAAAGTCGCAGCGCGAGTACTACCTGAACGAACAGGTCAAGGCCATCCAGAAGGAACTGGGCGAAGGCGAAGACGGTGCCGATCTGGAAGAGCTGGAAAAGAAGATCGCCGCTGCCAAGATGCCCAAGGAAGCTCTGGAAAAGGCGCAATCCGAGCTGAAGAAGCTCAAGCTCATGTCGCCCATGTCGGCCGAAGCGACCGTGGTGCGCAACTATATCGACACCCTGGTGGCGCTGCCTTGGAAGAAGAAGTCCAAGGTCAACAACGACCTGACCAATGCCGAGAAGGTGCTGGAAGGCGATCACTATGGCCTGGAGAAGGTCAAGGAACGCATTCTGGAATACCTCGCCGTGCAACAGCGCGTGGACAAGCTGAAGGCACCGATCCTGTGCTTCGTCGGTCCCCCGGGCGTGGGCAAGACCTCGCTGGGCCAATCCATCGCCCGGGCGACGAACCGCAAGTTCGTGCGCATGGCCCTGGGTGGCGTGCGTGATGAAGCCGAGATCCGTGGCCACCGCCGCACCTACATCGGTTCCATGCCGGGCAAGATCCTGCAGAGCCTGTCCAAGGTCGGCGTGCGCAACCCGCTGTTCCTGCTGGATGAAATCGACAAGCTGGGGATGGATTTCCGTGGCGATCCTTCGTCGGCCCTGCTGGAAGTGCTGGATCCGGAGCAGAACCACACCTTCTCCGACCACTACATCGAAGTTGATTTCGACTTGTCGGACGTGATGTTCGTGGCGACTTCGAATTCCTTCAACATCCCGCCGGCGCTGCTGGATCGGATGGAAGTGATCCGCCTGTCGGGTTACACCGAGGACGAGAAGACCAGCATTGCGCAGCGTTACCTGCTGCCCAAGCAGATCAAGAACAACGGCCTGAAGGAAGGCGAGATCAGCGTGGCCGAGTCCGCCATCCGCGACATCATCCGCTACTACACCCGTGAAGCCGGTGTGCGTTCGCTGGAACGCGAAGTCTCGAAGATCTGCCGCAAGGTGGTCAAGCTGCTGCTGCTGAAGAAGCAGGAGAAGAAGGTCACCGTCACCTCGCGCAACCTGGACAAGTTCCTGGGCGTGCGTCGTTATGACTTCGGCATGGCCGAGAAGGAAAACCAGATCGGCCAGGTGGTCGGCCTGGCCTGGACCGAAGTCGGCGGCGACCTGCTGACCATCGAAGCGGTGAACATGCCCGGCAAGGGCCAGATCATCCGCACCGGTACCCTGGGCGACGTGATGAAGGAATCGATCGAGGCTGCCCGTACCGTGGTTCGCAGCCGTGCCCGCAAGCTGGGCATCAAGAATGAGGTGTTCGAGAAGAGCGACATCCACATCCACGTGCCGGAAGGTGCGACGCCCAAGGATGGTCCGTCGGCCGGTATTGCGATGACCACGGCGCTGGTGTCCATCTTCAGCGGCATTCCGGTGCGTGCTGATGTGGCGATGACCGGTGAAATCACGCTGCGCGGCGAGGTGCTGCCCATCGGCGGTCTGAAGGAAAAGCTGCTGGCGGCGCATCGCGGCGGCATCAAGACCGTGCTGATTCCTGAGCAGAATGTGAAGGATCTGGCCGAGATCCCGGACAACGTCAAGAACAAGCTGGAGATCATTCCGGTGCGCTGGATCGACAAGGTCCTGGAAGTGGCACTGGAACGCCAGCCGGTGCCGCTGACGGAAGAGGAAGCGATCGTCGAAGCAGCCGTGAAGCCGAAGGAAGGCGCGACGGATCCGGTTGTGAAGCATTGATCCTGCGGGAGTCATCCGCATTGAAAGGCACCTCAGTTGAGGTGCCTTTTTTATGTCCCAAAAGGATTCATGTATCGGGCTATGGGAATGAAATAAAAAATCTCACTGAAAATCGCGTCATGGTTGCACCTTGGCTTGACAGTGCTGCTGATGGACTTGTTTAATAGCCGCTGCGGAAAATTTCCGTCAGGCAAGCGATGGTGAGGAGGGCTCTGTCGCGCTGTGTTGGAGCCGAGGCACCGTCGTTTGAAATCAAACAAACCAGAAACTTGTTCGAGGGGCGTAAGTGAATAAAGGCGAACTGATTGAGCACATTGCCGGCGAGGCAGACATCTCCAAGGCAGCAGCAGGACGAGCAGTAGACGCATTCATTGGTGCAGTGAAGACCACGCTGAAGAAGAACGGCACGGTCACCCTGGTGGGTTTTGGCACTTTTGCGGTGGGCAAGCGTGCGGCGCGTACGGGCCGCAATCCTCAGACGGGCGCCGCGCTGAAAATCAAGGCATCGAAGGTTCCTAAATTTAAAGCTGGCAAAGCTTTAAAAGATGCTATAAAATAATGTTCTTTCGATGCTGCGGTAACAAAGCAACGAGACTGACAAGTTTGCCGGGGCGCTTAGCTCAGTTGGTAGAGCGGAGCCCTTACAAGGCTTAGGTCGGGAGTTCGAGCCTCTCAGCGCCCACCAGCATCTTGCAGTCAGCACCAGTTTAGGAGCGGTAGTTCAGTTGGTTAGAATACCGGCCTGTCACGCCGGGGGTCGCGGGTTCGAGCCCCGTCCGCTCCGCCAAATAAAACGCCTCGTTCGCAAGAACGGGGCGTTTTTGTTTTTGCGCAGCAAAAACATGCGGAGCGGAGGGAGCCGCCTGCGCGGCTCCCGGCGGGGCGAGAAGGGAATCGCTTGCAAGCGATTCCGCGGCCTGCGCCTGTGTAGGAGAGCCCCGTCCGCTCCGCCAAATAAAACGCCTCGTTCGCAAGAACGGGGCGTTTTTGTTTTTGCGCAGCAAAAAGCTTCACTCCACTCATCATTTCCCACCCGGTGGCATCATTTGTCTCTCCTGACAAAATTACGCGACACGTATCAAATAAATGTGAGTTTCAAGTACTTTTCTCCACGGAAATGTTTACACTGAAGCGGAATTTGCAATTTCTCAAAAAACAGGAGACCGGCACAGCCGGGGCACACAATGTTTTTGAGGGAACCCGGCCCCTGCAAGCAGGCCGAGGAAGAAGGGCACAAGCCGCTCCCCAAAGATGTGAAGAGAACCCAAGAGACGCATTGCGGATTCGCAAAGTGGTGCAGTGTCATGGGCACGCAGGGCAATCTACGACGACTCGGGGCAAAGTCGTCCAGCCAGGGCCTGCACGTGGGCATCAAATGGGATAAACAAGGGGGTAGCGATGAAGCTCGCCAATTTCAACATTGGCGTCCGCCTGGGCGGCGCTTTTGCAGTAGTCTTGCTGCTGATCATGGTGACGGCCATGGTCGGCGTCAGGAACCAGTCTTCCAACAACGCTGAAATCAACAGCATCGTCAACGAGAAGTACCAGCTCATCGCCTTGAGCAACCAGATCAAGAACAATGGCTACAAGGCCAATGCGGTGCTGTCCAACATCCTGCTGGCGACCACGCCTGAGGCTTCGGTGAAGTACATGGATGAGTACGCCGGCCTGCGAAAGGCCAACACCGAGGCCTACAAGCAGCTCGAAGGCATGCTCGATTCCGACAAGACCAAAGCGCTCTACGCCGAGCAGACCACCGCCCGCTCGGCCTACGGCGTAGCCGTGCGCAAGTTCTTCGAATTGATGAAGACCGGCGAACGCGCCGAGGCGACCACGCTCTTCCAGGGCGATCTGGCGCGCCTGCAGACGGAGTACTTCGTCATGGTCGACAAGATGGTCAATTCGCTGGCCCAGGAAATGGTCGAAGATTCCCGCCAGGTCGCTGTGGACGGCCACCTGGCCGTGATCCAGATGATCGTGCTGGCCGCCGTGGCCGTGGTACTGGCGTCGGTGATCGGCGTGCTCATCACGCGCTCCATTACCGCCCCCGTGCGCCACGCCGTGGTGCTGGCCGAAGCGGTGGCCCAGGGCGACCTGTCCTATCGCCTCAATGCTGCCGGCAAGGACGAGATCAGCCGCCTGCTGCAGGCGCTGCAGCACATGAGCGATAACCTGCACGATACCGTCTCCAACGTGCGCAATGGCACCTCCGCCATCGACATGGCCGCGCGCGAACTGGCGCAAGGCAACCTGAGCCTGTCGGATCGCACTGAACAGCAGGCCAGCTCGCTGGAAGAAACCGCTTCCGCCATGGAGCAGCTGACCTCGGCCGTGCGCCAGAATGCCGACAATGCCCGCCAGGCCAGCGAACTGGCAGTCTCCGCCTCGGATGTCGCGGTACGCGGTGGTGCCTCGGTGGAGCAGGTGGTCAACATCATGACCGCCATCAGCACCTCCTCCGGCAAGATCGCCGACATCATCACGGTCATCGATGGCATCGCCTTCCAGACCAACCTGCTGGCGCTGAACGCGGCCGTGGAAGCGGCCCGCGCCGGCGAGCACGGACGTGGCTTTGCGGTGGTGGCCAGCGAAGTGCGCGGCCTGGCCCAGCGCAGTGCCGTGGCCGCCAAGGAAATCAAGTCGCTCATCGAAGGCTCGGTCGGTCATGTGAAGGCCGGCAGCAGCATCGTCGAGCAGACCGTCGCCACCATCGATGAAGTCATCGCCAGCATCAAGCACGCCACCGACCTCATCACCGATATCAGCGCCTCCAGCAAGGAGCAAAGCGAGGGCATCGAGCAGATCAACCAGGCCATCAGCCAGATGGACCAGATGACCCAGGAAAACTCGGCCCTGGTGGAACAGAATGCGGCCGCCTCCCAGGCACTGCAATCCCAGGCCGAGCAGCTGTCGGCGCTGATGGGCCGCTTCCGGCTCAGCGAGTTGCTGGCCAACGGCCAAGCTGGCGGCCATGCCGCTTCCTCGCGCAAAGGTCCGCGCGAAAAGGTCATCCAGCCCGAGCTGTCGCTGATCCAGGGCTGATGCTTCACCCGGGCGGCGTGCCTGCCGCCTGAACCGGTATCTGCGAGGAGACCGCGCCCGCTTCGTCACGCCGGGCGCGACAACAACAAAGTGTCCCCCTGCACGCTGCTGCCGCACCCGGCCTGAAAAGGCCTGGCAGCCGGCTGGCAGGAGCGGACACGTCCGTTGCGTGCGTCGCCGCTGCTCAGGGCGCTGCACGCAGTCCGCCCCCGACCCAGCCCCGAAAGGTTAGCCATGACGCTCCACCATTCCCCCGCCGGCAGCACCGAGCAGACGTCCGATGCGCGCCAGGCCCTGGCCCACGCCCGCATACAATCCTTCATCGAGGCCTATCGCCATGAGGGTTACCGGATCGCTGACATCGATCCTCTGGGCACGCTCTCGGTGCCCGAGATCCCTGCCTTGCTGCCCCAACACCACGATCTGAAGGATGAGGACCTGGCGCTGGGCCAGCACCGCTTTCTGGAGGGGCTGGGCCTCACCAATGTGAAGGAATTGACGCATTTTCTGAGTCGGCTGTATTGCGGCCCGCTCGGCCTCGATGCCAGTGGCGTACGTGATGAGTCCCGCCGCCAGTGGCTGTTTGCACGCCTGGCCGCGCGCGACCCGGGTGCCGATCCTGCAACTGCCGAGCGCGCCGCCATCCTGGCCCGGCTGGCTGCCGCCGAACAGTGGGAGCACTACCTGCAGCAAGATTATCCGCACGCCAAGCGCTTTTCGCTGGAAGGCTGCGAAGCGCTGCTGGTACTGATGGATGCGCTGGCCGAGCGCAGCAGTTTCTATCAGCTGGAGCAATTGTTCCTGGCCATGCCGCATCGCGGCCGTCTCAACCTGCTGGTGAACCTGATGCAGATGCCGGCGGCCGATATCGTGGCGTATTTCGACGCGGCGAGCACGACCGCAGCAGCAGCCGGCGCAGTGGATCTGCCTTACCATCTGGGAGCCGAAACCGTGCGCACCACTGCCCATGGTCAGCTGGGTCTGTTCATGGCGCACAATCCCTCCCATCTGGAAAGCGCCTATCCGGTGCTGCTGGGCATGGTGCGCGGCTACCGCAGTGCGCATCCGCAATCACCCATGCCGGCCTCGGTAGTGATCCATGGCGATGCTGCCTTCTGCGGCCAGGGCGTGGTGATGGAGTCGCTCAAGCTATCCCTGCATCCGGGTTACAGCGTGGGCGGCACGGTCCACGTGATCGTCAACAACCAGATCGGCTTCACCACGCCCAATCCGCTCGATCCCCTCAATCATGGCTACTGCACCGACATCGCCCGCATCGTCGGCGCGCCAGTGCTGCACGTCAACGCCGACCAGCCGGAGGCGGTACTGCGTGCCGCGCGGATCGCTTTCGACTATCGCATGCAGTTTGGCGCCGATGTGGTGATCGACCTGGTCGGCTATCGTCGCTGGGGGCATGCCGAACAGGATACGGCGACCGTGACCCAGCCCCTGCTGCACGGGTTCATCGACAAGCATCCGCCGGTCACGCAGCTCTATGCCCAGGCCGGGTGGCCCGGTTCGGACGACGGCGCGACGCTGCTGGCGGTGAGCAGCCAGCAAGTGCTCGCAAGCTTCCGCAACAGTTGTCCATCCGCCCCGGCGGCGCAACCGAGGGCCCCCGCCTTGGCCGTCAAGCCCGACGCGCCGGACCTGCTGCGCCTGCGCCAGTTCGTGGAACGCATGACGCGCTTGCCGGAAGGCTTTGCTGCACATCCTGCAGTCACGCGGCTGATTGCGCAGTGGCAGGACAGCGTCAGCTCCAGCGATCACGCGTGCAGCTGGAATTTCGCCGAAAACATGGCCTATGCCTCCTTGCTGTGGGAAGGGCAGGGGCTGCGCATTTCCGGTATGGATGTGCAACGCGGCACCTTCATGCAGCGGCACGCCGTCTGGCATGCGATCGACGCGGCGCAAGGCGTGCAGCAGGCCTTCTGGCCGCTGCGCCAGGTGGCTGCGCCCGGTACGGCGCTGGAGGTGGTCAATTCACCGCTGAGTGAAGAGGCAGTGGTTGGCTTCGAATATGGATTCAGCGTACAGGCGGGGCCCGGTGCGATGGTCATCTGGGAGGCCCAGTTCGGCGACTTCGTCAACGGGGCCCAGATCATGATCGACCAGTTCATCGCCTCCGGTCGCGGCAAATGGGGCTACCCCTCGGCGCTGACCGTGCTGCTGCCGCACGGCTATGAAGGCGTGGGGCCGGAGCACTCGACCGGCTACCTCAGCCGGATGCTGCTGCTGTGCGCGCAGGAGAACATGCGCGTGGCGTATCCGTCCAGTTCGGCGCAGTGGTTCCACCTGCTGCGTCAGCAGGCACTGCAGGGCGACCGTCCGCTGGTGGTCTTCACCCCCAAATCGGTGCTGCATGGCGAAGTGCGTTCGCAGTCGCCCTTGTCGGCCCTGTTGCAGGGGGACTTCCAGCCGCTGGTGGAGGATGCCGATGCGCCGCCGGCCGCACAGGTGCAGCGGGTGGTCTTGTGCAGTGGCAAGGTTTGCTACGACCTGGCCGACGGCCGCCGCAAGGCGGGCGACACGCGCACTGTCCTGCTGACCGTGGAGCAGCTGCATCCCTTCCCCCAAGACAGGCTGGGTGCTGTCTTGCGCAGCTATCCGCAGCTGGAGGAAGTGATCTGGGTACAGGAGGAAGAGCGCAAGCAGGGGGCCTGGCTGTGCGTACGGGATGCCATCGAAGCGGCCTTGCCGTTGCAGGTGCGTCTGCGGGCCGTAACACGGCCGGATACCGATGCCGGTCCGACGGCGTCCAAGGCCCGCCACTATACCCAGCAGGCGGCGCTGGTGCAGTCCGTATTCCCTGCATGAACGTATCAGGCCGACGCGCCAAGCCACGCCTCGGCGGATGAAAAAAAACGGTGTACTTCATCATGAAGTACACCGCCCACCCCCTCCGGTTTCCCCGGTATGCATCGCAGCTGATGTTGTAGTCCGCGCCTTGCAGGATCGTCAAGCTGCAGCGCAATGCTTGCAGTGCAATCCTTGTGTCAAAAGCGCGTCAGGCCATCCTGTCAGCGTTCAATCCTTGAATCCTTGAATACTTCCGTCGTTCAGTAGGTCAGCGTCACGGTCACGGTATCCGAGTAGGAACCGGCCAGCGGCGTCTGGGCCGCCGGGATCTGGCCGTAGACGGTCAGGGTCTGGGTCAGGCCGGAACCGGTGCCGGTCAGGGTATCCGTGCCGATGGTCGAACCCCAGTTGTTGCTGCGGGCCGAATCGCGGTACAGCGCATAGTTCAGGGTGCCGCCGCCGGCTGCGCTCATCTTGCGGTTGCTCACGCTGGCCCCGGTGCCGGTGCCGGCGTCCAGACCGACGTTGTAGGCGGTGCCGTTGGTGCACAGCACGGTGATGGTGCCGGACTGGTTGACCACGCTCTGGGTGTAGGCGCCGAAGGCGATGGCCGAGCCGACCACGGTGCAGGCGGCGACCACCGAGGCGCTGATGGTCAGCGTGCCGCTGGCGGTGGCAGCGAAGGAAGCCGGTGCGCTGGAAGCCAGCACGACAGCAGCGATGGAAGCAGCGACGATGCGATTTTTCTTGATGAAGAACATTTTGTTTCTCCTGGTCTGGCTGCCCCGTCCTCGCCCCTTGCAAGAACTTCCCTGTGCAGCGTTGGTATGGAGATACTTTAGTTTCCGGAGCCCGGATCAGACATCCGGCTATTCCCTATCACCCTGTCAATTTTCGTCAGGGAAAACCTGAATCGCAACGAGAACGTTTATCAAGCTCATCAGCAATTCTCCACCTGCTTTGTCGGTTCCGCTCAGTAGGTGATGAGCACCGTCAGCGTATCCATATAGCTGCCAGCCTTGACGTTCTGGCTGCCCGGTACGCGCCCGTAGACGGTGTAGGACCTGCTCACCGGCGTGAGGACCTGCAGCAGGTAGCCGTCGCTGACGAAACTGGTGCTGGAGGAACCATCGCCCCACACGGAGGTGTGCGCGGCGTCGCGATACGCCTGGTAGTTGAGGCTGTTGGCGCCGCTGAGCATCTTGCGCTGGGCATAGGCACCGCTGCTGCCTGCGCTGAGCTTGACGGTATAGGCGATCAGCAGCGATGCAGTCGCCTGGCAGGTGACGGTGATGTTGCCGGTGTTGTCGAGGTTGCTGCTGGATTGCGGGTCGTAGAGGCCGAAGGACACCGGATTGGACGCCGCCGAGCAGAGTTGCTGGGCCTGCGCCGGACCAGCGGCCAATGCGATGAGCAGCGCCAGCGCAGCCAGGGACACGGAATGGATAGTGTTCTTCATGTGCTCTCCACGATGCAGGCCGCCCTTCAACGGCAGGTCACGATTTCATCGCTCATGCCACCTTCGCTGCGTGCCGGCGGCGTCAGCATGGCCTGGCAGCGGGCTCCGGATGGCAGCAGTACGTCCAGCGTGTTGACCGGCCCCAGTTCCTGCAGATAGCTCACGCCGTCATAGCCGACCGGTGCCTGCAGGCCGCTCTCGCGTACGCGGATGGAGGAGCCGAGCGGAATGAATTCCCCCGCGGCGTCCTTGAGGATGATGGTCACGTCCGAGGCGCGCCGGGCGTTGAAATGCACCACCACACCGGAGCGGTCGCGCGGCTTCACGTACTGGTCTGACTGGTCCAGTTGCAGGGTCAGCGGCAGGTCCAGCACGTCCACCGAGATCTTGTTGACGTCATAGGCACGCAGGTCGGTCAGCAGCAATTGGCCGTTGTCGTCGGTGCGGCCGGCGTAGCGGTTTTCGTTGTAGATGCCGACATTCTTGACCCCGCTGGCATTGACCACCGCGAAGCTGTCCTCGATCCAGTCGGTGGCGAAGGCGCTGCCATCCATGAAGGCCAGCGCACCGCGCGCACCCAGGCGCTGGCTGGTGGCACCGTTCGATTGCGAGGCTGCCGCGCTGACGCTGCCGTAGCGGCTCTTGTAGTTGAGCTGGCCGATGCGCTGCCGATAGCTGCCCTCGGTATCCTGCAATTGCCAGCCGAGATCGCCGATGGCCACCGTCGAGCGGCTGGCTTGCAGCGTGCTGGTGCGCTGGCCGTTATTGTTGCTCACGCTGGCCCCGGCCACGTCGCGGCCGCCGAAGGGGATGATCAGCCCGATGGTGGCACCGTAGCCGCTGCTGCGAAAGTCGCGATAGGCCGTGAGATAGAAATTGGACGTGTTGCCGACCGATTTGAACCAGGTCACCGTCACGGTCTCGCTGTCTGCCAGATTGCTGGTGCCGAGGTCGGTGAACAGCAGCGGACTCTTGCTGCGTGCATAGGCCATGCTCAGCGAGCCGTATTCACGCAGGTTCAGGCCCAGCGTCGCCAGCGTGGCGCTGCGCGAGACCGGGGCCCCCTGCAGCGCACCGATATCCTGATAGCCCCGCGTGGATTGCGTGCGCGACAGCGACAGGCTGACCGGATCGGCATTGCGCTCGATGGCCAGCGAGACTTGCTGGCCGGAATTGCCCTCGCTGCTGCTGGCCGCCAGCGAGCTGGCCAACACCGCACGATTGCCCAGGTTGAAGACCGCGCCGCCGCCGGCCAGCTTGAGACTGCGCATGGCTTCGGCATGCCCTTCCAGGGTGAGCCAGTCGCTCATCCCATGGCGGGCCGTGCCGGAGAGAGCGAACTGTCCATAGTCATTGCTGCGCAGACCGTAATTGCGCCGCACCCAGCCGCCTTCGGCCGAATAGGAGGACAGGCCCGGTTTCAGCAGCCGGTCGGTGGCGTAGAAGTTGATGGTGCGGAAGGTCTGGCGACCCAGTTCGTCAGTCACCGCCACGGCGATCTGGCCGGCTCCGCTGGCGATGGGCGGCTGGCGGATCTCGAAGGGACCGGGCGGCACCGGCTGCGAGAGCTGGCGCACGCCGTTGACGAACAGGTCGACGGTCGAAGGGACTACCGTTTCGCCGCCCAGCGACGGCGTGGGAAAACGCACCAGGTCCGGCCGCAGGTTGAAATCCGATGCGTACTGGAAACCGCCCAGACGCACCGAGCGGCTCCAGGCCAGGCTGCTGTTGATGACATCGCCCAGACGATAGCGGGTGAGCGTGGCCGGGTCCGAATAGGTGTAGGTCGATTCCAGCCGGGCCGACACCCCGCCGCTATTGCCGGTATAGCCCAGCCCGGTAGAGCTGAACACGCTGCTGCCGGAGAACCAGCGCGCATCGAACAGTCCGCCCAGCGCGTGCTGGTTCTGGCTGCTGGACGCCAGCAGGTCGTAGTTCAGCACCAGCCCCTGTCCGCCGGGTGACAGGGGGACCTTGCTGGCGATGCTGGCGGCGTCGATGTCGGTGGTGTTCATGAAACGGGCCGGGACCATCAGGTTGATCTTGGCACCGGCCTCGTCGAGGTCGACTGCCGTCGTGAGGGCGCGCAGGGCGATCAGCTCCTCATCCGCGCCGTCGACGCGCAGCTTGAGGCTGCGCAGTTCCGATGCCGTGGCATACAGTGCCTGCTGGCGGCGCGTGAACTGCGCTACCAGGCTGGTGTTGCGTCCGTTGATGGAAACCTCCAGCAACAGGATCTCGTCACCCGGCTCGGCAGCCCGCGCCAGCGCCACCATGGCCAGGCACCCGGCCAGGAGGAGGGAAGCAAACCAGCGTGCCGTGCGAATCAAGGTGCCACGGTGAGTTCGGCATCAATCGGCCCGGCATCGCTGTTGGCAGTCAGCTTGACTCGGCTGCCCACGGCAAGCGGGGTGTCGCTCTCGATCAGGTATTGCCGGGTGATGCCGGCCAGGGTGTAGGGATTGCCCCCGCCCGGCGCGCTCAGCTTCTTGCCATTGGGCAGCGTCAGCGCCAGGTCCAGCAGGCGTGCGCGGCGGTTGCCGCTGTTTTCGACCAGCAGGCGCAAGGGCTTGCCGGCGCGCAGCTGATACTCCAGCTGGGCCTTGGGCGCGGCGGACGGTGCGATGAACACCGGCATGGAAATGCGGAATTTGAAATTGATGGTGGCTCCCTCGGTGGCGGCGGGGATTTCATCGATCAGCAGGCGATAGGCGATCTCGATCGGTGCGGCCGGCTGCTTGGCCACCACCCGGATCACCTGCGAGGCACCGGGGGCCAGATTGAACACGGGGGGACTGAGGATCAGGTTCTGCGTGGGTTGCAGCTCATCCTTGCTGTCCGCCTGCTGCCAGTCATAGGCGCGCAGTTGCAGGGACACATTGTGATTGTCGTTGTTGACGATCTTGATCACGCCGGCCGTGCGCGAGGACGACAGCTCCAGCACTACCGGAGCGATCTCGAAATTGGACGCGTGGGCTGCCTGCCACCCCACCGTACTTGCCAGGCAAGCCAGCGCCATTACGCGCACCAGCCGCCCCCCTATGGATGCTGATCTCGTCACGCTACGACATCTCCACTCTGGTTGTCAGATCGTTGTCAGTTTTTTGCTAGATTAAAACGAAATAGGTCAAAAAGTGTGAAGAAAGTTGCAAGCCAGCCACACAATGTGATCAATAATCAACAAAAAATTTGCTCATCAGTAACTTCGAGGCGCCAGCGCCAGCGGTGCGGGCAAGAAAAATGGCGCGGCTCCGTGGAGAGCCGCGCCATTGCGTTGGCCTGCCGGCGCTGCGCCGGCGTTGACCGGGATCAGTAGGACAGGGTGATGGCCACCACGTCGCTGTAGCTGCCCGCACGGGCGGTCTGGCCGCCCGGGATATAGCCGTAGACCGGGATGTTCTGGTTGCTGCCGTTGCCCACGCCGGCCACCGTATCGCTGCCAGTGCTGTTGCCCCAGGAACGGGTACGCGCAGCATCCTGATACAGACCGTAGTTGAGGGTGTTGACGCCATCCGCTGTGCTCAGCTTGCGCGTGGCGACGTTGGCACCGCTGCCGGTACCACCATCCAGGCTCACGGTATAGCTGGTGCCATTGGAACAAGCCACGCCGATCTGCGCATTCTGCTGCAGGGCGCTGGCCGCATAGCGGCCGAAGGGCAGGGCGGCGCTCTGGACCACGCATTGCGAGGGGACGATGGCGGAAATTTCCAGGCTGCCGGTGGAGGAAACAGCCAGTGCATCTAGATTGACGCAACTCAGGAGGCCGGCAGCCAGTAGCAGGGAATGTGAATTTTTCATCGAATACGCGCCGGCAGAGCTCGGGCCCAAGCCCGGAAAAAACGGGTAAATGTCGGAATCTATTATAGAATTAATTCGAATAAACAATAGGAAAATGCCGGATAGCTGGGCTTGATGCGCATCGCATGGCGCATTTGCGCAACAGCGTTTTCCACGAATTTGAAGATGTTGGTTCCATTTGCTGACAGAAAGAAAACAGTTGATATCGGATAGGCCGTATTCCGGTATCGGGACAGGCAGCAAGGAGACACTTCAGCCGCCCCCTCACCAACCTGGCGCAGACAGGTTGGCCGGGCTGCTGCGGGGGGGAATGGCCACGCCGCATCCAGGTGCGTGTGCATGCGCGGTTCCCGGCAACACACAGGATGAACACCCGAGCAGCCTGCCGCATGCGCGCTGTATTCGGGCGGGTGGTCGGGTAACCGGCTCTCAAGCCGCAAGCGTGACTGGCAGAACAATGAAACGTGAACCATGCCGATAACCAGACAAAGCGGACTGGCCCGAGCCAGCACCGGCATTTTCTTCCTGCTGGCCCTGTTGCTCTCGTTGGGCGTGGCAGCTTTTTCGTACCATAGCGTGCGTGACTTCGAGCGGCGCGCCGTCTGGCTGCAGCATAGCTACACGGTGCTCAACAAGCTGGAAGAAGCCAACTCGACCCTGCGCGACGCAGTCAGCAGTTCGCGCGGCTTTGCGCTTTCGGGTGAGCAGGAATACCGCAACAATTTCGAGTCCGGGGTGCGTCATGTCAACGCACTGCTGCAGGATCTGCGCCGCCTGCTGAGCGACAACCCGCGGCAGGCTGTTTTGCTCAGTCAGACCGAAGACCTGGTGATGCAGCGCCTGACGCTGTCGCGCCAGCTGATGGAACTGAGCCAGGAAGAGGGCCGCGCCCGCGTGCTGGAGGGCAAGGAACTGGGTGAGCGCATCCGCACCTGCTTTGAGCAGATGAAGGGCAACGAGAACGCATTGTTGGCCACGCGCTCACATGACACGGCCATGAGCGCCAATCTGACCATTTTCATGGTCATCAGCGGCAGCCTGCTCAGCATTGCCTTGCTGCTGCTGGTCTACCGCAAGTTGCGCAAGGAAATGTCGCGCCGGGTCGAGGCCCAGCAGCGCGCACAAGCTTATTCGGACGAGATCGAGGATCTCTACAACAACGCGCCCTGCGGCTATCACTCGGTCGACGAGACCGACAAGCGCATCATCAAGATCAACGACACCGAACTGAAATGGCTGGGCTACACGCGCGAACAGGTGGTGGGCCGCATGACCCAGGCCGACCTGCTGGCCCCGGCTAGCGCCGCGCGCTACGAGCGCGAGCTGCAACCCCAGTTCCTGCTCAGGCGCGAGATCAGCGGCATCGACCTCAACTTCCGCCGCGCCGATGGCAGCGAATTCACCGCGCTGGTCAATGCCACCGCCATTCCCAGCCGCGACAACAGCAAGCTCATCAGCCGCACCGTGATCTACGACATCTCCGAACGCAAGCGCGCCGAGGAAGAGATCGAGGCCCTCAATGCCGACCTGGAGCGCCAGGCCCAGCACCTGCACAACGTGAACAAGGAGCTGGAGAGTTTTTCCTATTCGGTTTCGCACGACTTGCGCGCGCCGCTGCGTGCCATCTCCGGCTATGCCATGATCCTCGAAGAGGACTACGCCCACGCCATCGACGAGAAAGGACGCGAGCAGCTGCAGGTGATCCGCCGCAACGTGCGCAAGATGGATGCGCTGATCAACGACCTGCTCAAGCTGGCCAAGTCCACTACCGGTGAACTGACCTTGCAGCGCTTCTCGATGGACGAACTGGTGGCGCAGGTGGTCGCTGGTCTGCAGCAGGAAAACCCCGGCGTGATCTTCGACGTGCCGCGTCTGGAAGGTGCGGTCGCCAATCGCGGGCTGATCGCGCAAGTATGGGAAAACCTGCTGTCCAATGCAGTCAAGTTCAGCAGCAAGAGCGAGCAGCCGCGCGTGTGCGTGACCATGCAGGCCAATGCGGACGAATACGTCTATGGCATCCACGACAATGGCGTCGGCTTCGACATGCGCTATGCGCACAAGCTGTTCGGTACCTTCCAGCGATTGCATCGTCAGGAGGAATACGCCGGCACCGGCATTGGCCTGGCGCTGGTGCAGCGCATCGTGGTGCGCCACACCGGCCGGGTCTGGGCCGAGAGCAAGCCCAGGGAAGGGGCCAGCTTCTACTTCGCGTTGCCGCGCAAGGGCGTGCTGCCCAGCCTGGGCGAAGCGCGCCGATCGTCCGATGAGAATTGAACCGACTCAACCGTGAGCCTGAAGGAGAACAAGGTCCCATGAGCATTCCGCTACGCGTACTGTTCGTCGAAGACATGGAAGAAGATGCCGTGCTGATGGTGCGTGAGCTCAAGCGCGGCGGCTTCGATCCGACCTGGGAACGGGTCGACGACGAACAGGCCCTGCTGGCGGCGCTGCAGGCGCAGCGCTGGGACATCGTCATCTCGGATTACTCGATGCCGATGTTCTCCGGCGTCGAAGCCTTGAAGCTGGTCAAGGCCGACAATGACCAGACGCCCTTCATCATCGTCTCCGGCGTGATCGGCGAGCAGACGGCAGTGGAGGTGATGAAGGCGGGGGCTCAGGATTACTTCCTGAAAAGCGCCATCGCCCGCCTGCCGCACGCGGTCGACCGCGAACTGCGCGACGCCCAGGCGCGGCGCAAGCAGCGCGCCAGTGCCCAGGCCCTGCGCGAGATGCAGGCGCGTTTCAATGCCTTCATGAATGCGGCTCCCATGCCGACCTGGATCAAGGATGCGCAGCTGCGCTACAGCTACGTCAATCCGGCGCAGTCGGCCTTCTACGGCATGACCCCGCACGACATGGATGGCATGACCGATGCCGAGCTGATGACCACGGGCGGGGCCGAAGCCTCGCGTGAGTACGATCGCAAGGTGCTGGAAGAAAAGTGCGAGCTGCACACCCAGGAAACCGTGTTCGACCACAACCACAATGCGCGCATCCTCGACGTGGTGCGTTTCCCGATCAGTGGGGAAGGCAAGGGCGACATGGTGGCCGGCCTGGCCATCGACGTCACCGAGCGCGAACAGTCACGGCGCGAACTGGAACTGGCGATCCAGCGCCAGCAACTGCTGTCCTCGCGCGTGATCGAGGTGCAGGAGCGCGAACGCCAGCACCTGGCGCGCGGCTTGCATGACGACGTGGGGCAGTCGCTGACCGCCTTGAAGATCAACCTGGAAACCATCAAGAAGACCGGCTCGCTGGAAGGCCCGTCGCTGCAGAACGGCATCGACATCGTCACCGCCGTGCTGGCCCAGGTACGCAGCCTGTCGCTGGATCTGCGCCCGCCGCAGCTGGACAATCTGGGCCTGATTGCCGCCCTGCGTTCCTACGTGGAACAGAAGTCCAAGCTGGCCAACGTGAACGGCTGGTTCGAGAGCAGCGGGCATGATGAAGAATTGCACCACGACATCGAGAACACCGCCTTTCGCATCGTGCAGGAAGCCGTCACCAACATCCTGCGCCACGCAAAGTGCCAGAACATCTGGGTCAAGATCGACCGCCAGCAGGACCAGGTGTACCTGAGCATCCGCGATGACGGCAAAGGCTTCGACATCGAGCGTGCCCGCAGCAATGCCATTTCCGGTACCAGTTTCGGCCTGCTCAACATGGAAGAGCGGGCGGTGCTGGTAGGCGGTTCCATGGACATCACTTCGGCGCCCGGCGCAGGGACGGAAATCGTCATGCACCTGCCGGTCGCCCCCATCGTAAGGAGAATGTAAATGCTGACCCGAATCATGCTGGCCGACGATCACGCGCTGGTGCGCAGCGGCATCAAGGCACTGCTGACCGCCATGCCGGGTGTGGAGGTGGTGGGCGAGGCGTCCGACGGTGCCGAAGTCATCGAGATGATCCCGCAGCTGAAACCCGACCTGGTGCTGCTGGACATCGCCATGAAGGGCATGAATGGCCTGGAAGCGCTGCGCCGTCTGCGCGGCGAGTATCCGACCATCCGCTTCCTGATGCTGTCCATGTACGGCAGCGAGGAATACGTCATGCAGGCCTTGAATGCCGGCGCCAACGGCTATCTCTTCAAGGATTCGGCCGCCACCGAGCTGGAAAAAGCCCTGTATGAAGTAAAACATGGGCGCCAGTACCTGGATTCGCACATCTCGCGCGAGGCGCTCGATAACTATATGAAGCGTGTTGCACAAAACGGCACGCCGGTCGAAGTGCTCACCCCGCGCCAGCGCGAAATCCTGCAATTGATTGCCGAAGGCAACAATACCAAGGAGATCGCCTACCAGTTGAACGTCAGCGCCAAGACCATCGAGACCCACCGGGCGCAGCTGATGGAGCGCCTGGACATCCGCGACGTGCCCGGCCTGGTGCGCTATGCGATTCGTACCGGCATTGCCACGCCGGACAAGTGACAAAAAACCTGAGTGAAGAGATCTTCACATTCAGGAAATTTCTGATTTTTTTTGAAAATGCCTGTGCAATAATCCCCTGACAGTACGGAGATCGGCGTCGGTACTGGTTTCAAGCAGACCGCCGAGGCTGGAACCAAGCCGCAGGGCAGTGGCAGCAGTGAAATGCACTGCCCGCAGCTGCGTCGGGGATGGACGGGGCAGGCGGCAGCAACGCGATGCAGGGTGGCCGGGATGTGGTCATCCAGACAAGAAGTGTTCCAGCTTGAAATTAATTGAAGAAAGCGATCCATCCATGGATATCGAGCAATATGACATCATCCTCGTCGACGACAGCCCGGAAGTGGCTGAGTTGACACGCCTGGCGCTGGGCAGCCGCAAGCTGGCTGACAAGCTGACCTGGTTTGCCGATGCAGAGCTGGCGGAGGAATTCTTTTTCCAGGGGGAATATGCGAGCCGCAAGGATCTGCATCCCTACCTGATCCTGCTGGACCTGAACCTGCCGCTGATGAGCGGTCACGATTTCCTCAAGATCATCAAGTCCAACGCCGCCACTTCGCACATTCCGGTGGTGATGTTCTCTTCTTCCGACGACCAGCGCGACATCAACCAGAGCTACGAACTCGGTGCCAATGGTTACGTGGTCAAATCCACCGATCCCAAGGAATTCATGGGCACGGTGGCCGATACCGGCATTTACTGGCGCAACCGCAATCGTCCGGCGCGCGGGGATGAGCCCGCCCGGTCCACGCCCTGAGAGCGACGCTACCCCAACGAAAAAGCGCGGCCAGGCCGCGCTTTTTTCATGTCCTCAGGTTCCGGACCGCAGCAGCGTTTCATCCCGGAAATTGCCGCAGCCCTTCCAAGTCATTGATGGTGATGCTGCCGTAGTCGACCTTCAGCAGCCCGGCCTTTTCCAGCACCTGCAAGGCCTGGTTGGCGCGCTGGCGCGAGGTGCCGGAGAGGTTGCCGACTTCTTCCTGCGAGATCTGCAGGTTCAGCCCGATGCCGGGATTCAGATAGGGATTGAACAGCGCCGCCAGGCAGCGGGCCACGCGGGCATCCGGCTCCAGCATGCGGTCGTATTCCACCAGCGAAATGAACAGCGCCAGGCGCTCGTTCAATTGCGTCACGAGAAAGCGGTTGAAGGGAATGCTGTTGTCCAGCAGCCAGAGATAGGTGGCCTTGGGCATGTAGAGCAATTCACTTTCGCGCAGGGCCACCACGTCGTACTTGCGCGGTTCGTCCTTGAGCAGCGAGCCTTCACCCAGCCAGCCGCCGTTGGCCATGCCGGCGAAGGAGACGGTCTTGCCTTCCGGCGAGACACTGCTCATCTTCAGCAAGCCCTCGTGCACGCCGATCCAGTGCGCCACCGGATCGCCCTTGCGGCAGACGTAGCCGCCGGCCGGGATCTTGCGGCTGACCACCTCGGCCTCCACCCGGGCCAGCTGTTCTTCGGTCAGCGCCTGCGCCCAGATGCTCTTGGACAGCATGCGTCGAATTGATGTCTCCATGATGATGCGTCGCAATATCGAAAGTTTTGTCAATTGTCGGTGAGATGACATCCACTGGCAACCACTGCCTCTACTATCATCGCAAAAAAGGCTCAGGCAAAAGTCTGGCCAATCATAGAGACAGGACAGCTGGCATGCCCGACACAATGACTGCCGCAGTAAGAGCAGCGTAAGCCGGGCAGCACAGACTGATCCGACACCGGGTTCGTATCCTCATGCAATCCCATGAAGGAAACGGATCTTTCGAACCTGCACAAGAAGGTGGGAAATGGTGGAGACGAGACAAGACAAGGAAGCCGCGACCTTTCCGCGGCTGCTGCTGGCGCATGCCCAACGACGGCCCGAACGGGCGGCCTTCCGCGAGAAGGATCTGGGCATCTGGCAGACCACGACCTGGCGCCAGGTGGCCGACGAGGTGCGCAGCTTCGCCTGTGGCCTGGCCGCCCTGGGATTCAAGCGCGGCATGAGCCTGGCCATCATCGGCAACAACTGCCCGCGCCTGTACTGGGCCATGAGCGCGGCCCAGGCGCTGGGTGGCATGCCGGTACCGCTGTACCAGGATGCCCCTGCGGCTGACATGGCCTACGTGCTGGCCGACGCCAACGTCGACTTCGTCATGGCCGAAGACCAGGAGCAAGTCGACAAGGTCTTCGAGATCAAGGAAAACCTGCCCCGCATCGCCCACGTCATCTATGACGACGAACGCGGCATGCGCAACTACCACCAGCCCGAGCTGCTGTCCTTCGCCCGCGTGCAGGAACTGGGCCGCGCTTACGAACGTGCGCATCCGGGTTACTTCGAGCAGGAGGTGGCGGCGGGTTCGCCCGATGACGTGGCCATCATCCTCTACACCTCCGGCACGACCGGCAAGCCCAAGGGCGTGTGCCACTCGCACCGCGCGATGATCACCACGGCCACCACGCTGGTGGAGTTCGATCACCTGGATGAGAACGACGACATCCTCTGCTATCTGCCGCTGGCCTGGGTCGGTGACTTCCTGTATTCCTTCGCCCAGCAGCACGTGGCCGGCTTCTGCCTCAATTGCCCGGAGTCGCCCAATACGGTGATGACGGACCTGCGCGAGATCGGCCCGACGTATTACTTTGCGCCACCGCGCGTGTACGAAAATATCCTCACGCAGGTGATGATCCGCATCGAGGACGCCGGCTGGATCAAGCGCAAGATGTTCCATGGCTTCATGAAGGTAGCGCGCCGGGTCGGCATGCGCATCCTTGATGGCAAGCCGGGCGTGTCACTGGTGGAGCGCCTGCAATACGCCATCGGCGACCTGCTGGTTTATGGACCGCTGAAGAACGTGCTGGGCATGTCGCGCCTGCGCGTGGCCTATACCGGTGGCGAGGCCATCGGGCCGGACCTGTTCGACTTCTATCGTTCGCTGGGCATCAACCTCAAGCAGCTCTATGGCATGACCGAGACCTGCGTGACGGTGTGCATGCAGCCCTCGGGCGACGTCAAGCTCGATAGCGTGGGCCGCCCCATGAAGGGCGTGGAAGTACGCATCGATGCCAATGGCGAAGTACTGGTGCGCTCTCCGGGCCTGATGAAGGAATATTTCAAGCGGCCCGATGCCACCGCCGAAGCCATCGACCAGGACGGCTACTTCCACACGGGAGATGCAGGTTTCTTCGACAGCGACGGCCACCTGAAAATCATCGACCGCGCCAAGGATGTCGGCAAGATGGCCTGCGGCAGCATGTTCGCGCCCAAGTACATCGAGAACAAGCTGAAGTTCTTCCCCTTCATCAAGGAAGCGGTGACCTTCGGCAATGGCCGCGAACAATGCATGGCCTTCATCAACATCGACATGGATGCCGTGGGCAACTGGGCCGAGCGCCGCAATCTTCCCTACAGCGGCTATACCGACCTGGCCGCCAATCCGGCGGTCTACGACCTGGTGCGCGAATGCGTGGAAAAGGTCAACGCCGACCTGGTGGCCGATCCGCTGTTGGCCGATTCGCAGATCCATCGCTTCCTGATCCTGCACAAGGAACTCGATCCCGATGACGAGGAGCTGACCCGCACCCGCAAGGTCCGGCGCGGCTTCATCGCCGACAAGTATGCGGTCCTGATCGAGGCGCTCTATGCGGGCCATGCGTCGCAGTACATCGAGACCCAGGTCAAGTTCGAGGATGGCCGCCAGGGCATGATCTCGGCCGACCTCAGGATTGCCGACGCCAAGACCTTCAAGACGCTGCAAAGCGCCGCCTGAGCAGCACGCAGTCCCGTCCCGGCGGCTTCATCGCTGCCGGCTTGCAGCGTAGCCCGACCAGACCACTGCTGAATGAATCCGACCATGAAACGACACCTGTCTTCCGAAATCCTGCCCGCGGGCCTGCCGCCCGTGACCAGCCCCGATGACGAAGCCCCGGCGGTTGCCGCCAATGGCCGCCGTATCGGCGAGGTCATCCTCGACCTGCAGAACATTTCGCTGTCCTTCGGCGGGGTGAAGGCGCTCACCGATATTTCCTTCGATGTGCGCGAGCATGAGATCCGCGCCATCATCGGACCCAACGGCGCCGGCAAGAGCTCGATGATCAACGTCATCAACGGCGTCTACCATCCGCAGAAGGGCAGCATCCTCTATCGCGGCCAGCCGCGCCTGGGCATGCATCCCAGCAGCATCGCGCGCCAGGGCATTGCCCGTACCTTCCAGAACATCGCGCTCTTCAAGGGCATGACCGTGCTGGACAACATCATGACCGGCCGCAATACCAAGATGCGCTCGGGGCTGTTTTCCAATGCGCTGTGGTGGGGCGCGGCCCGCAACGAGGAAATCGAACATCGGCGGAAAGTCGAAGAAGTGATCGATTTCCTTGAAATTCAGCACATCCGCAAAACCCCGGTGGGACGCCTGCCGTACGGCCTGCAAAAGCGCGTGGAACTGGCGCGCGCCCTGGCGGCCGAGCCGCACATGCTGCTGCTGGATGAACCCATGGCCGGCATGAACGTGGAAGAAAAACAGGACATGTGCCGCTTCATCCTCGACGTCAATGACCAGTTCGGCACCACCATCGTCCTGATCGAACACGACATGGGCGTGGTCATGGATATCTCCGACCGCGTCGTGGTACTGGACTACGGCAAGAAGATCGGCGACGGCACGCCCGATGAGGTGATGAGCAATCCGGAAGTCATCAAGGCTTATCTCGGGACTTCCCACTGAATGTGAAAACAATATAAATAATAAAAACAATATGGACATGGCAGGCAAGGAGACGACATGCAATTCTTCCTCGAAGTCACCCTGAGCGGTTTGCTCTCGGGGCTGATGTATTCCCTGGTGGCGCTGGGTTTCGTACTGATCTACAAGGCTTCCGGCGTCTTCAATTTCGCCCAGGGCGCGATGGTGTATTTCGCCGCGCTGGCGGTGGTGGGCCTGATGGAGAAGGGCATGCCGATGTGGGCGGCCATCATCGGCGCCTTCGTGGTGATGATCCTGGTGGGTCTGGCCACCGAGCGCTTCGTCTTGCGCAAGCTGGTCAACCAGCCGCCCATCACGCTCTTCATGGCCACCATCGGCCTGACCTTCTTCCTCGAAGGGCTGGGGCCCTTGCTGTTCGGCAGTGAGGTGCGGCCCATCGACCTGGGCATCGTCGATGAACCGATCCAGTCGGTGATGGACAGCATCGGTATCGGCATTTCCAAGTTCGACCTGTTCGCCTCCGGCATGGTAGTGGCGCTGGTGGCGGCACTGGCGCTGTTCTTCCAGAAGACCAAGGTGGGCCGCGCCCTGCGTGCGGTGGCTGATGATCACCAGGCGGCGCTGTCACTGGGCATTCCGCTGCAGCACATCTGGGCCGTGGTGTGGGGCGTGGCCGGCTTCGTGGCGCTGATTGCAGGCTTGCTGTGGGGCTCGCGCAATGGCGTGCAGTTCGCGCTGACCATGACGGCCCTGAAGGCACTCCCGGTGCTGATCCTCGGGGGCTTCACCTCGATTCCCGGGGCGATCGTGGGCGGGCTCATCATCGGTGCTTCCGAGAAACTGGCCGAGATCTATATCCCGCCGGTCATGCAGGATGCCTTCGGCGGCAACTTCGGTGGCATCGAAGGCTGGTTCCCTTACGTGTTCGCGCTGCTGTTCCTGCTGGTGCGACCGGAGGGACTGTTTGGCGAGCGCCATATCGACCGCGTATGACAATCTGCTGATTCCAATGTTGGCGATATGTCGCCACGGATGTCATGCAGGAACAAGGAGAACGCAATGCTGTACCGTGAAGCAGGACAATTCAAGACAAGCTACATCGCCGACAGCCAGATCTTCCCGATCCGCCAGGATCGCATCATCTTCACGCTCTTCATGGTGTTCGCCTTCGTGGGCGTGCCGCTGTTGGGCAGTGAATACTGGTTCTCGGCCATCCTGGTGCCGTTCCTGGTGTTTGCGTTGGCCGCACTGGGCCTGAACGTGCTGACCGGTTACGCCGGCCAGCTTTCACTGGGGTCGGCTGCCTTCATGGCCGTGGGCGCCTATGCGGCCTACAACTTCCAGTTGCGCGTCGAGGGCATTCCCATCGTTGCCACGCTGCTGCTCTCGGGGGCCTGTGCGGCCATGGTGGGTGTGCTCTTCGGGCTGCCCTCGCTGCGC
This sequence comes from Herbaspirillum huttiense, assembly GCF_004367745.1. Classification (GTDB taxonomy): domain Bacteria; phylum Pseudomonadota; class Gammaproteobacteria; order Burkholderiales; family Burkholderiaceae_D; genus Herbaspirillum; species Herbaspirillum huttiense. The sequence goes on along the minus strand of NZ_CP037993.1, from coordinate 3,022,913 downwards.
ATCAAGGGCTTCTACCTGGCCGTGGCCACGCTGGCGGCGCAGTTCTTCGTGGTGTGGGCGCTGACCAAGTTTCCCTGGTTCTCCAACAATTCTTCCTCGGGCGTGATCAGCACGCCCAAGATCGATTTCTTCGGCATCGCCATCGACACCCCGGTGCGCAAATACCTCTTCGTTCTGGCCGTGGTGAGCGTGCTGGCGCTGGTAGCCAAGAACCTGGTGCGCTCCTCCACCGGACGCGCCTGGATGGCCGTGCGCGACATGGACGTGGCCGCCGAAGTGATCGGCATTCCCTTGATGCGCACCAAGCTGACCGCCTTTGCCGTGAGTTCCTTCTATTGCGGCGTGGCCGGTGCCCTGTATGCCTTCTGCTACCTGGGCTCGGTGGAGCCGGACGGTTTCTCGCTGGACCTGTCCTTCCGCATCCTCTTCATGATCATCATCGGCGGCGTGGGCAGCATTCTTGGTTCCTTCCTGGGCTCGGCCTTCATCCTGCTGCTGCCGATCTTCCTGGACAACGCATTGCCGCCGCTGGCGTCGCTGCTGCACCTGCCGTTCACCAATGCGACGGTCTCGCACATCCAGATGATGGTGTTCGGAGCCCTGATCATCTTCTTCCTGATCGCCGAGCCGCACGGCCTGGCGCGGCTGTGGCAGATCGCCAAGGAAAAACTGCGCTTGTGGCCGTTCCCGCACTGAGCGCCGCAAGGACCGGATTGAGGTAGGCGGAGACCGGAGCACCGGCCTCCGATCAAAGTCGGCAACGACAACAACAAGGAGACGAGACCATGAAAACCATGAAGCATCTGCGGCAGTGGCTGCTGGCCACCGCCTGCGCCGCCAGCCTGCTGGCACCGGCGGCGCCGGTCCTGGCGCAGGCCAGCGACCAGTTCATCGCCATCCCCAGCTACCGGGTCGGGCCGTATGGCACCAATGGCCAGTCGTATTACGGCGGCTATGTCGATTACCTCAACTACATCAACCTCAAGGAAGGCGGCGTCAACGGCGTCAAGCTGTCCTGGGAAGAGTGCGAGACCGAGTACAACAACGCCAAGGGCGTGGAGTGCTACGAGCGCATGAAGAACAAGAACCAGGTCACGCACGGCACCGCCATCAACCCCATGGCCACCGGCATTTCCTATGCGCTCATCGACAAGACCGCCGAGGACAAGGTACCCCTGGTGATGATCGGCTACGGCCGTACCGATGCGGTGGATGGCTCGGTGTTCACGTATGCCTTCCCGCTGGTGACCACCTACCAGATGCAGGTCTCGGCCATCGTGAAATACCTGGCCGGCAAGAACAATGGTTCGCTGGCGGGCAAGAAGATCGTGTTCCTGTATCACGACTCGGCCTATGGCAAGGAACCCATCGTGGCGCTGCAGGCGGAGTCCTCCATCGGCAAGTTCAAGCTGGTGGAAATCCCGGTGGCGCACCCCGGCAACGAGCAGGGCGCACAGTGGCTGCGCATCCGCCAGGAGAATCCCGACTACGTGATCTTCTGGGGCTGGGGCGTGATGAACCAGACCGCATTGAAGGCCGCGCAGAAGGTCGGCTATCCGCGTGACAAGATCGTCGGCTCCTGGTGGGCCGGTTCGGAAGAGGACACCATCCCCGCCGGTGACGCTGCCAAGGGCTACCTGTCGGCCACCTGGAACGTGGCCGGCAAGGATGTGCCCGTGATTGCCGACATCGACAAGGTGGTCTATGGCGCGGGCAAGGGCAACATGCAGGACAAGAACAAGCTCGGCTCCATCCTCTACAACCGGGGCGTCTCGGCGGCCATTGCCACCGTGGAAGCGGTGCGCACGGCCCAGGACAAATACGGCAAGGGCAAGGTCATGAGCGGCGAGCAGGTGCGCTGGGGCTTTGAAAACCTCAACATCACCGATGCCCGTCTTAAGGCCTTGGGGGCGACCGGCCTGCTGCCTGAAATCAAGACCTCGTGCGACAACCATGAGGGCTCGGGCAAGGTCAAGATCCAGCAATGGGATGGCACGAAGTGGGTGCTGGTGTCGGACTGGATCGAGGGCAACAAGAACCTGATCCACCCGCTCTTCAAGGCCTCGGCCGCGAAATACGCAAAAGAAAAAGGCATCACTCCTGCCTGCATGAAGTAGGCGCTTGCGCCGGCGGCTCTGCACGTCTCCCACGGCCGCCGGTGCTTTTTTGGGAATGCGAACGACCATGAATGCCACACCGATCCAGACCAGTGCCGCGCCTTCCGCCGCTACGGCAGCGGTGGCCAAGGCGCTGGCCATCAACAACATCGAAGTGATCTATGACCACGTGATCCTGGTCCTGAAGGGCGTCTCGCTGGACGTGCCCGAAGGCAAGATCGTGGCGCTGCTCGGGGCCAACGGCGCCGGCAAGAGCACCACCCTGAAGGCCATCTCCAACCTGCTGCACGCCGAACGTGGCGACGTGACCAAGGGCAGCATCGAATTTCGTGGCGAGCGCGTGGACCGTATGACGCCCAATGACCTGGTCAAGCGCGGGGTGATCCAGGTGATGGAAGGGCGGCATTGCTTCGGTCACCTGACGGTGGAAGAAAACCTGCTGACCGGTGCCTACACGCGCGGCATCAGCAACGCCGAAGTGAAGCACGAACTGGAAAAGATTTACGATTATTTCCCGCGCCTGAAGGTGCGCCGCAAATCGCAGTCCGGCTATACCTCGGGCGGCGAGCAGCAGATGACGGCCATTGGCCGCGCCATGATGGCCAAGCCTTCCATGATCCTGCTGGATGAACCCTCGATGGGGCTGGCGCCGCAGATCGTCGAAGAGATCTTCGAGATCGTCAAGGATTTGAACAGCAAGGAGAAAGTCTCCTTCCTGCTGGCCGAGCAGAACACCATGGTGGCACTGCGCTATGCCGACTTCGGCTACATCCTCGAGAACGGCCGCGTAGTGATGGAAGGTGCGGCCAGCGAACTGGCTGATAACGAAGACGTGAAGGAGTTCTATCTGGGCGTCTCCGGTGGCGGCCGCAAGAATTTCCGCGACATGAAGTTCTATCGCCGCCGCAAGCGCTGGCTGGCGTAAGGGGAGGGCATCATGTCCGATTCGACACAGGTACTGGCCGAACTGGATGCGCTGGAGCGGCGCGATCCGCAGCAGCGCGAGCAAGCACTGATGCGCGCCTTGCCGCAACTGGTGGCGCGCGCGCAAAGTGCGCCGGGCTGGGCGCGCATCCTCGCTGGCGTGGACGCGGCGGCGATCACCTCGCGCGCGGCGCTGGCGCAACTGCCGGTCACGCGCAAGTCCGACCTCAAGGAACTGCAGACCCGCGAGAGCCCCTTCGGCGGCTTGAACACGACCCCGGCGCGGCAGTTGCGGCGGCTCTTCGTGTCGCCCGGCCCGATCTTCGATCCCGAGGGGCAGGGCGCGGACTGGTGGCGTTTTGCCAGTCCCATGAAGGCGCTGGGATTGCAGGGGGGGCACATCCTGCAGAACTGCTTCGCCTATCACTTCACGCCGGCGGCCTTCATGGTCGAGGGCGCGGCGGCGCGGCTGGGCTGTGCGGTGATCCCGGCGGGTATCGGACAGACCGAATTGCAGGTCAATGCGATGGCGGCGCTGAAGCCCGATGCCTATGTCGGCACGCCCTCGTTCCTGAAGATCATCATCGAGAAGGCGCGCGAGATGGGCGCGGATATCTCCAGCGTGCAGCGGGCGCTGGTCAGCGCCGAAGCACTGCCGCCTTCGCTGCGCAGCTGGTTCCATGAACACGGCGTGCCGCAGGTGCTGCAGCTGTATGCCTCGGCTGACATCGGCAACATCGCCTACGAGACCATGAGCGAGGGCGCGGTGCATCCCGGCATGGTGCTGGATGAATCCCTGATCCTGGAAATCGTGCGGCCCGGCACCGGCGATCCGGTGGCCGAAGGCGAGGTTGGCGAGGTGGTGGTGACGTCCTTCAATCCCGACTATCCGCTCATCCGCTTCGGGACCGGGGATCTGTCGGCGGTGGTGCAGGGCATTTCTCCCTGCGGGCGCACCAATACCCGCATCAAGGGCTGGATGGGGCGCGCCGACCAGACCACCAAGGTGCGCGGCATGTTCGTCCATCCCTCGCAGGTGGCGGACGTACTGCGCCGCCATGGCGATGTCTTGCGGGCGCGGCTGGTGGTGTCGGGCGAGATGGCCAATGACATCATGACCCTGCACTGCGAAGTGGGTGACCCGGAAGATCCGGCCATCGATGTCAATGCGCTGGCCGGTAGCCTGCGCGAGGTGACCAAGCTGCGAGGGGATGTGTTGCTGGTGGCGCCGGGGACTTTGCCCAACGATGGCAAGGTCATTGAGGACGCCCGCAAATACGAATAGGACGGGCAGAGATTTCCCTTGCGCTCACCCTCTACCGTTCGGACTGAGTAGCGGCGCAGCCGCGTATCGAAGGCGCTCCTCCCGCGATTCATCATGAAAAAAGCGGCGGCGTCGGTGCGCCTTCGATACGGCCCTGCCGGGCCTACTCAGTCCGAACGGTAGGTGGTTGAGTGGGATATGGCGGGTAAATGAAGATTGATGTCTGGAATCAGGCTTTCAAGCAGGGTTTGCGCTTGTGCACGTGAAGCTTCGCGCATAAAATCACCGGCGGAACATCAGTTCCAACGTCGCTCGGACGGTTCCGGGCGCTTACGTGAAAGACACCCATGACGCAATCCGCCGATTCGCGCGATCCCTCGTGCACGCCTGCCGTATCCTCTTCCTCTGCAACTTCCCCGGACGCCTTCCCGGTCAGCTTCCCGCGCATCGAACGCCTGCCGCCCTACGTCTTCAACATCACCGCCGAACTCAAGATGGCCGCGCGCCGCCGGGGCGAGGATATCATCGACATGTCGATGGGCAATCCCGATGGTCCCACGCCGCCGCATATCGTCGAGAAACTGGTGGAAGTGGCGCAGCGGCCCGATACCCACGGCTATTCCTCCTCCAAGGGCATCCCGCGCCTGCGCCGGGCGATTGCGCACTGGTATCGCAGCCGCTACGAGGTCGACTTCGATCCCGACAGCGAAGCCATCGTCACCATCGGTTCCAAGGAAGGCCTGGCGCACCTGATGCTGGCCACCCTCGACAAGGGCGATACCGTGCTGGTGCCCAATCCCAGCTACCCCATCCACATCTATGGTGCCGTGATCGCCGGTGCCAACATCCGCTCGGTGCGCATGAGCCCGGGCGTGGACTTCTTCGACGAACTCGAACGCGCGGTGCGGGAGAGCTATCCCAAGCCCAAGATGATGATCCTGGGCTTTCCCTCCAATCCGACCGCGCAATGCGTGGAGCTGGAATTCTTCGAGCGGGTGGTCAAGCTGGCGCGCGAGCACCAGATCCTGGTGGTGCATGACCTGGCCTATGCCGACATCACCTTCGATGGCTGGAAAGCGCCGTCCATCATGCAGGTGCCGGGAGCAAGGGAGGTCGCGGTGGAATTCTTCACGCTCTCCAAGAGCTACAACATGGCCGGCTGGCGTATCGGCTTCATGGTCGGCAATGCGCGCCTGGTGGCGGCGCTGGCGCGCATCAAGAGCTATCACGACTATGGCAGCTTCACCCCGGTGCAGGTGGCGGCCATCGCGGCGCTGGAAGGCGACCAGTCCTGCGTGGAGGAGATCCGCGCCAATTACGAAAAACGCCGCAACGTGCTGGTCAAGGGCCTGCATGAGGCGGGCTGGATGGTCGATGTGCCCAAGGCCTCGATGTACATCTGGGCGCGCATCCCGGAGCCGTATCGCCAGTTCGGGTCGCTCGAATTCTCGCGCATCCTGCTGGAACAGGCCAAGGTCTGCGTCTCGCCCGGCATCGGTTTTGGTGAATATGGCGACGAGTACGTGCGCTTTGCCCTGATCGAGAATGAATCGCGCATCCGCCAGGCCATCCGTGGCATCAAGACCATGTTCAAGAACGCCAAGGGCGGTTGACGGGCACACGCCGGGCCGGTGTAAAGGCCGGAACTGCATCGGCCGGGCGCGTGTCACACAACACTCTTCACCCCTGACTGTTCTGTATGATGAAAAAAATAATATTCGCCAGCCTCATCGCGCTGGGAGCGTCGGCAGCCGTGCTGCCGGTTGCCCAGGCGCAAGTGTCCGTGAACATCAACATCGGCGCGCCGCCGCCGCCGCGCGCCGAACCGCTGCCACCCCCGCGCCATGGCTATGTCTGGGCGCCCGGCTTCTGGGATTGGGATGGCTACCGCCACATCTGGCGCGAAGGCCATTGGGTGCGGGAGCGTCCCGGCTATGTCTATGCGCAGCCCGTCTGGCGCCAGGGACCGCGCGGCTGGGAACTGGATCGCGGTGGCTGGCGCGGTGGTCCGCCACCGGGACGGGGTCCGCGTCATGATGATTTCGATGACGACCATCGTGGGCCGGGACGCGGGCGCGACTGCCCGCCGGGCCCTGCGCGCAAAGGCGAGTGCTGAAGCGCGGTCAGTTTGATCTGATCTGAATTGAAGTGATGAAACGAAACGGCCGCAACGTGAAGACGTTGCGGCCGTTGTCGTTGGCGGGTTGCGCTGAGGCGGACGGGATCAGATCTTTTCCATCAGTGCCGAGACCGCAAAGGAGACGATGCCCGCCGTGATGCAGATGACCGCGAGGCGGTAGTGCGGAATCAGCTTGCCGATCCACGGCAGCAGGAAATACAGGACGATGGCGATCAGGATGCTGGTCAGGAGTCTTTTCATTGTCTTGGCGGGAGGGTTGAACGCTGGGGCCTATGATAGTGCGATTTGACTTGCGATGGCGCATCAGCCGGGCGACAGCCCCTTCATGCCGGGCCGTGTCGGTGCCGGGGCAGCCGGTACGGGAGGCTTGGCCGGAGCAGGGGCCGCCGGCGTGACCGTAGTCGCAGGCGCGGCGGCGGGCAGCGGCGTTGCGCCCGGTGGCAGGTTTTCATCGACCTGCTCGTTCTGGCGGCCACCGCCGTGGGCATTGAAGAAGTTGATGACGGTGCGCGAGGTATCGAGGTTCTGCGAAGACTTGCCGCCATTGACGATGGGCACCACGCCACCCGGCCAGGCATGGCCGCCACCCTTGACCTCGTAGAGCACCACGGCCTGCGGGTCGCTCTTGCTGGCATAGGTGTACTGGCGGATGGTGGTGCCATCGTTGGCGGTATCGGGGATGTCAGTCACCGTCGGGCGCGGGTTGGCACCATCGGCCTTGACGAAGGTTTCGATGCTGCGCGCCACCGAGATGCGCGGCAATTGCGAGACTTCCTGCTTGCCGATGCCGCCCAGGAAGGGAATGAAGGGATCATCGCTGCCATGGATGTGCAGCAACGGCATGGGGGCCTTGACGGCCTCGGGCGGCACATCCAGCACCGCGCTGACCACCGCTACTGCCTTGAACAGTTCAGGCGCTTCGGCGGCCATGCGATAGGCCATCATGCCGCCATTGGACACGCCCACCAGGTAGATGCGCTGGGGATCGGCCAGTCCATCCTTGACCAGCTTGTCGATCAGCGCGCGCAGGAAGGCCACATCATCCACCTTGTGCATCTGTGCGTAGCCGCAGCATCCGCCGGAATTCCAGGTACGGGCATCGATGGCCAGCCCGGTGCCGTTGGGGTAGACGATCATGTAGCCCGCCGCCTCGGCAATCTCGGTCAGTCCGGTAGCGCGCGCCATCAGCGAGCCGCTGGAACCGCTGGCGTGCAGTGCGACGATCAGCGGCTGCGGTTCACCGACGGCATTGCGTTCGGAAAAATAGGCGCGTGACAGATTGCCGACGCGGATCGTCTTCAAGGAAAGATCGATCGCCTGTGCCGGCAGGCTGGCCAGCAGCGGCTGTGCGCACAGCGCTGCCAGCAAGTGGCGGCGCAAGCGGCGGGCGCGATCAGGTGGGCGAGACGGAAAGCGGTTCGTCATGGCAGGCAGGATGCGGTCGCGGGAATGGACGCCATGTTAACGCGCAGGCCACGGTGGCGCAAAGCGATTTACACCCTGCGCCCCGGACCTGGCCATCAATGCGGGGCGGGTCAGCCGCGCGCCGGGATGTTGAGACCGCGCACCACGGCCGGACGGGCCACGAAGGCTTCCAGCGCACGGGCCACATGGGGGAAGTCCTGGAAGCCGACCAGCTCGGCCGCTTCGTAGAAGCCGATCAGATTGCGGATCCACGGGAAGGTGGCGATATCGGCGATGGAATACGCATCGCCAGCCAGCCACTGGCTCTGGCTCAGGCGCTTGTCCATCACGCCCAGCAGGCGTTTGGATTCGTTGACGTAGCGGTCGCGCGGACGTTTGTCTTCGTATTCCTTGCCGGCAAAGCGGTGGAAGAAGCCGAGCTGGCCGAACATCGGACCGACGCCGCCCATCTGGAACATCACCCACTGGATCACCTGATAGCGCGCAGCGGGATCGGCCGGCAGGAACTGGCCGGTCTTCTCGGCCAGATAGAGCAGGATGGCCCCCGATTCGAACAGCGGCAGCGGCGCACCCTTGGGACCGTTGGGGTCGATGATGGCAGGGATCTTGTTGTTCGGATTGAGCGACAGGAATTCCGGCGACAGCTGGTCATTGGTCTCGAAGCTGACCAGGTGAGCTTCGTAGGGCAGGCCGGTTTCTTCCAGCATGATCGAGACCTTCACGCCATTGGGCGTGGGCAGCGAATACAGCTGGATGCGGTCGGGATGTTGCGCCGGCCATTTTTGATTGATGGCGAAGGCGGACAAAGCGTGACTCATGAGATCGGACTCCTAGGCAACGGATATGTGGAGATCGCGGTCCTGAGCGAATTTTTCGAAGGCCTCGACCGTCACCGGCCGGCAGAAGTAGTAGCCCTGGTAGGCATGGCAGCCGGCATCGGCCAGGAAGGAGCGCTGGGCATCGGTTTCCACGCCCTCGGCGATCACCCCCAGCCCCAGGCTCTGCGCCAGGTTGACGATGGTCTTGGCTATCGAGGCGTCGTTGGGATCGATCAGGACATCGCGCACGAAAGACTGGTCGATTTTAAGCTGATTCAGCGGCAGCCGCTTGAGGTAGGACAGGGACGAGTAACCGGTACCGAAGTCATCCAGCGAAAACTCCACGCCGTAAGCCTTCAAGGCAAACATCTTCTGGATGATGTCTTCGACGTTGTCCACCAGCAGGCTCTCGGTCAGCTCCAGTTTCAGCCGGCGCGGATTGGCACCGGTACGGTCGATGATGTCCAGCACGGTTTGCACGAAATCATGTTCGCGCAATTGCGGCGCGCTGACGTTCACGGCGATGCTCAGCTCCGCCATGCGCGGCCGTTTGGCCCAGGTGGCCAGCTGCGTGCAGGCGGTCTCCAGCACCCAGTTGCCCAGTGACAGGATCAGCCCGGTTTCTTCGGCCAGCGGAATGAAGTCGCCCGGTGGCACCATGCCGCGCTGCGGATGCTGCCAGCGCACCAGCACTTCGGCACCCGTGACGCGGCCGCCTTCGACCACCTGCGGCTGGTAATGCAGCAACAGCTGGTTGCCCTCGATGGCCTTGCGCAGTCCGGCTTCCAGCGTGGCGCGTTCCAGCACGGCGGTCTGCATGGCGGGATCGAAGAAGCGCAGTGCATTGCGGCCGGTTTCCTTGGCCTTGTACATGGCCAGGTCGGCCTGCTTCATGAGCTCATCCACCGAGGCCGCACGGCCCAGGAAGACGGTGGCGCCGATGCTGGCGGTGGTGCGGTATTCCACCTCGTCGAGCTGGTAGGTTTGGCCCAGTGCTGCCAGGATTTTCTCGCCGATGGTGCGGGTCTGGGTCGCGGCTTCCTGCTGGGTGTCGTTGAGACCCTCCAGTACCACCACGAATTCGTCACCCCCCACGCGCGCCACTGTATCGTTCTCACGGACATTGGCCAGCAGGCGCTGCGCCACCTGTTTCAACAGGGTGTCGCCCTTTTCGTGGCCGACCGTGTCGTTGAGCGTCTTGAAGTGATCCAGGTCGATGAACAGCAGCGCACCGCAGGTGCGCGTACGCAGCGACAGCGCGATGGCCTGCTTGAGGCGGTCCAGCAGCAGGGTGCGGTTGGGCAGGCGGGTGAGAGCATCGAAGAAGGCCAGTTCGCGGATGCGCTCCTCGGCCAGTTTGCGGTCACTGATGTCGTGATGCGTGCTGACGTAGTGGGTGACCTGGTTGTCCTTGTTCTTGACGGCGGAGATGGTCAGCCATTCGGGGTAGACCTCGCCGTTCTTGCGGCGGTCCCAGATTTCGCCCTGCCACTTGCCGAAGCGCCGGACACTCTCGCGCATCTCCTGGAAGAAGGCCGGGCCGTGGCGGTCCGAGCGCAGCAGGTTGGGGTGCTTGCCGACGATTTCTTCGGCGGTATAGCCGGTGATTTCCGTGAAGGCCTTGTTCACGCGCAGGATCTTGCTGTTGGCGTCGGTGATGAGCATGCCTTCGCGCGAATCGAAGGCCACCGCCGAGATGCGCAGTTCGGCTTCAATCTGCTTGCGGTCGGTGATGTCGCGCGCGCTGGTGCGGAAGCCCGTGAAGCGGCCCTGGGCATCGGCAATCGGGGCCGACGACAGCGAGAGCCAGAACACCGTGCCATCCTTGCGTACGCAGCGGAATTCCACGTCTTCGCGCTTCTGGCCATCCATGCAGCGCGCCAGTTCGGCGCGGATGCGGCGCTCGTCATCCGGATGGACGATGCTGCCGATGAAGTCCGGCATGGAGAGGCATTCCTCCACGGTATAGCCGGTGTAGTCGCGCACCGCGTGATTGATCCAGCGCGGACGGCCATCCAGGCCCCACCAGACTTCCCAGTTGACGGTGCAATCGGCGATGGCGCGGAACTGCTCTTCGCTGGCGCGCAGCTCGACGGTCATCTTCTGCGCCAGGCGTACCGCGCGCTTGCGGCTGGACATCATCAGCCAGCCCAGCAGCGCCAGCGTGACGCTCATGGCGATGCCGGTGACGGCGATGAGCTGCTCGGCATTGCGCCCGAACTGGGCGGTGAAGGCATCGGTGGTGCTCATGGAGAGCGTCCAGTTGTGGTTGGCCACCACCAGGTATTCATCGGCCTGCAGGCGCGGGCGATGCATCGGGCCGCTGGCCAGCGGCGATTGGTAGAGCAGGGCTTGCGCTTCCTGGGTCACGCCGTCATAGAGGGTGAAGGCAATGGTGCGGCTGTTTTCGCCATACAGGCTGGCGATCACGTCGCTCATGCGAAAAACGGCATGCACCCAGCCGATCAGGCTGGCGCGGCGCTCGGCAATGGTGGATTGCGGTTTGCTGCGCTCGTACAGCGGCAGGTACATCATGAAGGCGGGTGCTGCCGGTCCTTCAGTACTCAGTTCAATCTTGCCGGAGACGGTCGCCATGCCGGAGTCACGCGCCTTTTCCATGGCGGCGCGCCGCACCGGATCGGCCCACTGGTCATTGCCGAAGGCGATGCGGTTGCGGCCTACATAGGGCTCGCGCAGGATGGTCGGGGCATAGGCAGTGCGGCTGCCGCTCGGACGGATCTTGTAATCGGCCACACCCTGGCGCGCCATGCGGGCCAGATGCGCGTCGAGCTGCGCAGCCGGTACCCATTCCTCGATGGCGATGGCCTGGATGCCGGAGAAATTGGCGTCCAGGTTGAGCGCGTCAACGTAATCGCGGAACTGGTTGCGGTCGATGTTGCCGGTGGCCGAGATCAGGCCCTGCACCCCATGCAGCATCTGTTCGTAGGACGCCATGCGCTGCTCGATGCGGCTGACCGTCTCGCGCAGCACCGAGGCGAACTGCGTGTGGACTTCCTTGGCGGCGGCTTCGCGCTCGTGGTCCCATGCGGTCCAGGTGACGCCCAATCCTGTGGCCAGGATGATGACGGGGAGCAGGATCTGGCGTATCCAGTTCACGGCTTGCTCTGGAATTCGACCATGGCTGCCGCCAGTTCAGGATTGAAGTACTTGCGGAAGATGCGCAGCACCGTGCCGTCTGCCAGCATGCCGTTGACCAGGGCGCGCCACTTGTCCAGCTCGGCCGGCGCAAGCGCCTTGCGCGACATGATCAGACCGTGCGGTACGGAAGGATCCTCGAAGCTGATGATGGTGGTGGCCTCGCGAATGCGTTTCTCTTCCACGACCGGGTAATCGAAGGGCTCCATGATCATGCCCTGGATGCGGTTCTGCAGCAGGGCTTCATAAAGCGGTTCCAGGCCACCGGCCAGGGTAACGCGATTGGCAGCCGTAAGCTGGTCCACCATGCGGTTGGCATTGCTGCTGTAGCGGAAGCCGCGGATGACGCCGAGCTGGAAACGATCATTGCGCGCGACGTCGGCCAGCTGAGTGATGCCGGCATCCTTGCGCACCAGCAGGTAGTACTTGTTGCTGAAGTACCAGGCGAAGGCGGCGAACTTGTCGCGTTCCGGATTGGTAATGCCGGACAGGCTGAAATCGAGTGCCCCCGATTCGATCAGCTGCCAGATGCGCGCACGCGACATCAGGCTGACATTGACCTTGCAGCCGCTGCGGCGGATCAGCTCATCGGCGAAATCCTTGTCGATGCCGGTATCGGTGGCCGCCGAGTAGAGCAGGCCGTGATCGTGCAGCGCCAGCGTATAGGGACGCGAGCAATCGGGACCGGCAGCGTGGGAAGGGGAACAAGCCAGCAGGGCAGTGAAAAGCGTGGCCACATTCGCACAGGCACGCACTGCGCGATTGCGAAAGAGTCGACTGAAAATACTGCCCCCTATGTAGACGCCACCCTATGGACGAAGCAATACGAGCGTGACGCGATCTTCGCGATCTCGCGCCCGACGCACTGCCGTGTCGTCCTTCCCTGAAATCACCGCATGAGAGCGGTGCCCTGTCCTGTAGTTTTGACTCTGCCGTCCGTGGAGACGGTGGTGTGATCACCAGCTCTGCTGACATGCTGGAGACGCCAGCAGAAACGGCACTGCACCAAATGCCGAGCGATGTTACCCGAGCAGATTCCATTGCGCAACAGAATGCATCCGGCGCTGCTGCGGCAGTCTGGATGCGGCCGCGCGCCATGTGCACGGGAGTGCAGAAAGGCACGGATGAGCTGACAGGAAAGCGGGGCGCCATGCACAAAAAAACCGGAGTTTCCGCCATGGAAACACCGGTCTGTCTGTGAGGATTTCAGGAGATCAGGATGTCTGATGTCGAGATGACAGGGACATCGCTTGAAGCCTTGTTCCGTTCAGATGAACATGCCGCCCGACACCTCCACGCGCTGGGCGTTGATCCAGCCATTGTCCTCACGCAGCAGCGAAGCGATCGCCGCGCCGATGTCATCCGCCACGCCGACCCGGCCCAGCGCGGTCTGGCCGGCGATGAAGGCGTTCAGTTCGGCGTTGTCACGCACGCGGCCACCGCCGAAATCGGTCTCGATGGCGCCCGGTGCCACGGTGTTGACGGCGATGCCACGCGCGCCGAATTCCTTGGCCATGTAGCGCGTCATCACTTCCACGCCGCCCTTCATCGCGGCATAGGCCGCATAGCCCGGCAGGGTGAAGCGGGCCAGTCCGCTGGAAATGTTGATGATGCGGCCACCATCGGCCAGCAGCGGCAGCAGCGCCTGGGTCAGGAAGAACGGCCCCTTGAGATGCACCTTGTAGAGCGCATCGAAGTCCGCTTCGCTGGTCTCGGCGATCGGGCCATAGATGCCCATGCCGCCGTTGTTGACCAGATAGTTGAACTGGCGGACCTGCCACACCCGGTACAGTGCATCGGACACTTGTTGTGCGAAGGCCGGCACACTTGCGCTGTCGGCCAAGTCCAGTTGCAGGGCCACCGCCGGTACACCGAGGGCTTCGATTTCTGACACCGTGGCATCGGCAGCAGTACGGTTGCCGACATATGTCAGGAGGATACCCACGCCTTCGCGGGCCAGGTGCAGGGCGGCGTTCTTGCCCAGGCCGCGGCTGCCGCCGGTGATCAGGGCGATGCGGGGAGTAGTGTTGCTGGAAGCGGTTGCTGCGTTCATGTGAGGCTCCTGAAGTCGTTGAGGAAAGCAATGCAGGGGATGTTGCAAGACCACGGAGCCCAGTATATTGAGAAGAAATTCCAGAATAAATTTCGGATTTACTATTAGACTTTTCAGAATTGAATAATAATCAGGCGGGCACATGAACCAGTTGGACACCCTCAAGATCTTCCAGCGCGTGGCCGAACTGGCCAGTTTCAGCGGTGCGGCGCGCCAGCTCGGCCTGCCCAATGCCAGCGTCTCGCTGGCAGTGCAGCAGCTGGAACAGATGCTGGGCACGCGCCTGCTCCAGCGCACCACGCGGCGCGTGCAGCTGACCGCCGATGGCGAAGCTTTCTACCGGCGCAGCCAGGAGTTGCTGGATGAATTCGAATCCCTGCGCGGCATGTTCCGCGCGGGCGGGCAGCCCTTGAGCGGCAAGCTGCGGGTCGACATGTCCAGTGCCATGGCGCGTGAAGTGGTGCTGCCGGCCTTGCCGACTTTTTTGGCGCAGCATCCGCAACTGGAGATCGAGCTGTCAGCCAGCGACCGTCGTGTCGATCTGGTGGCTGAAGGATTTGATTGCGTGCTGCGGACCGGCACGCTGGACGATTCCTCGCTGGTGGCGCGGCCCATCGGCCATCTGGTGCAGATCAACTGCGCCAGCGCGGCCTACCTGAAACGGCACGGCACACCGCGCACCCTGGAGGATCTGGCCCATCACCAACTGGTGCACTACCGCCAGGTGTTGGGCGGACGTTCACCGGGATGGGAGTGGTTCGACGGTACCCAGACCCGTACGCTGCCCATGGCCGGCAGCGTCACGGTCAACAGTACGGAGACCTATTACGCCGCTTGCCAGGCCGGCCTGGGCCTGATCCAGCTGCCGCTGGTGGGCGCGCAGAAACGCAAGATGCTCGACGGCGGCAAGCTGGTGGAAGTGTTGCCGCAATATCGTCCGGCGCCCATGCCCATCAACCTGCTCTATGCCAGTCGGCGCCATGTACCGGCACGGCTGGCGGAGTTCATGGACTGGCTGCATGCGCTGATCTTTCCGCTCACGCAGGAGGGCGGCCTCACACGCTGAGCTGCCCGCTCAGGCCAGCATGGTCTGTCCGGCCGGATCGATGGTGACCGTGCCGCGTCCGATCTCGATGACGCGTCCGCCGACCTGGATTGCCCCATCCGCATTGACGGTCAGGCGCAGCCGCGAGGGTCGATCGACCGCCGCGCCCTGGTCGATGGCGTAGTGGGCGGGCAGGGTGGCACCGGTGGCAATGAGCCAGCCGCCCAGATTGGCGCAGGCCGAGCCGGTGCCCGGATCTTCGGCCACTCCGCCGCCTTGCTTGGTGAAGAAGTAGCGGGCCAGCACCTGGCCTGGTGCGTCTTCATCGAAGGCGAACACATAGGCCGTCTTGCGTCCCAGACTGCTCGCCGGCCAGCGCTCCAGCAGTCCGCTGTCGGGCCGGGCACGGCGCACCGCTGCGGGCGAGCGCAGGGGGATCAGGAACTGGTCGGCCCCGGTATCGACCCAGATCGGATCGGCTGCCAGGTCGCTCTCCTCCAGCGCCAGCAGGGCGGCCACTTCGGCACGCGAAAGCGGCGAAGGCGCGGTGCGCGGGCCGCCGGGGCAGGGGGCGGTAAAGGTCCAGACATCCCCCTCGGCATGCACCGGGACCACGCCGGCCTTGAACTCCAGACGCAACGCGTCACCCGTTCCCAGCAGATCACGCACCACCTGCGCCGTGCCCAGCGTGGGATGGCCCGCGAAGGGCATCTCGTAGCCGGTGGTGAAGATGCGCACCCGCGCATCGGCCACCGCCGAGGGCAGGATGAAGGTGGTTTCCGAGAGATTGAATTGCAGGGCCAGCGCCAGCATGGTGGCCTCATCCAGGCCGCGCGCATCCTCGAACACGCACAGGGGATTGCCGCCGAAGGTGGATTCGGCGAAGACGTTGAGCAGGCGGTAGGCGTAGGTGGCAGGCATGGAGGTCTCGCAGCAGGGTCAGAAAACTTCCGCATCGGCAGAAGCAGGAAGGCCGATTGTAGCCACGGCCTTCACTGCGAGACAGGTACAGTTCAGTCTCCTACGCCAATACAGTCACGGCCCAACTGTTTGGCGCGATACAGGCGGCGGTCGGCCTGTTCCAGGAAGGCAATGCGCTGGTCCATCGGCGAAGGCACGATGGTGGTCACGCCTTGGCTGATGGTGATGTGGGTCGAGATCTGCGACTTGGCGTGCGGGATGGCGGCCTCGTTGATGATTGCGCGGCAGCGCTGGGCCACTTGCAGGGCGGCCTTCTCATCGCAATCCGGCAGGATCAGCACGAATTCCTCGCCGCCATAGCGGGCAAAGAAATCGCGGCTGCGGGTCGCGCTCTGGCTTAGCAGCTGGGCCACCTGCTTGAGGCACTCGTCACCCCGGATGTGGCCGTAATGGTCGTTGTACTGCTTGAAGTAATCGATGTCGAGCATGATCATCGACAGCGGCGCTCGCGTGTTGACCGCATTGGCCCATTCCACTTCCAGCGCCGAATCGAACATGCGGCGATTGGCCACGTTGGTCAGGCCGTCGCGATAGGACAGCGCCTCCAGTTCCTTCTGCAGCTCGGCCAGGCGCGCTTCGGTCTTCTTGCGTTCGGTGATGTCGAACATGAAGCCGATCAGCGCATTGGGGCTGCCATCGGGATTGCGCACCACGTGCACCACATCGCGGATCCAGATGTGCTCGCCATCGCGGGTCAGGGCGCGGTAGTCGGCTTCGTGATCGGCACCGGCCTTGGATTGCGAGATGCAGAAGTTGACCACGGCCTCGCGGTCTTCCGCATGGATGCGCATGGCCCAGTCGTCGGCCGTCTTCCAGCTCTCCGGGGTCCAGCCCAGCAGCTGTTCGATCTGCGGGCCGATGTAGGCGAATTGCATGGTGCTCCAGTCGATCTTCCAGGGAATCGCCTTGGTTGATTCCAGCAGGGTTTTGTAGACGGCGCTGTCGGGTTCCATCTGTTCTTGGATCGAATTGCTCATGATTCCTGGTCGCGAGGTGGTGGTAACGGAGTTGTTGTCGGGAAATGCTGCTACAAGGCAGCACAAAAAATTTGCCGGCAAGCATAACGCGTCTTGCTGTCAGGACGATGAAAAAATGCGCTCAAGCGTGCAGCTGTCCACTCACGTTTCCGCAGGGCAATCGCCGGAAATCGATGCGCACCCTGCTCGCAAGGCTATCGTTTTTCCTTATACCCCTATCCTCATTCGGTATTTCCGCCTTCTGCGCTCCTGCGGATAGACTTCAGTCACAGCAGTTTTCGAGACGGAGATTGTTGTGTGGACCGCTACCACGGTCGATGTGTCTGGCAGTGATGTGCCGTACCCGGTGCAGTAATGGCAGACGCTATCTGAAACAAAAATTTTGGAGACAAGCAATGCAATTCCGTTCGGCAGCTGAGCCTGCCGCAGCGGCGACGCCAACCGTAGAAGGCGTTCGCGACTGCGCACAGGCTGTGACCCCAGTGAGCGCTCACTCGCCGGTCCTCGACCAGACACCCGGCACCCCCGCGACAGACGGCTTGCATACCGTCTCCGCACACTTGACTGACCGGACAGGTAACCGTACCGGACCAGTTTCAGACACTTCCGGACTGGCACCTGTCAGTCTGGACGACAAATACACCGCCACCGAAGGCGCCATCTATCTTTCCGGCATCCAGGCGCTGGTGCGCCTGCCGATGCTGCAGCAGATCCGCGACCGTGCGGCGGGCCTCAACACGGCCGGGTTCATTTCGGGCTATCGCGGCTCGCCCCTGGGCGGACTGGATGAAGCCCTCTGGCATGCCCAGCCGCACCTGGCCGCGCACCGCGTGAAGTTCCAGCCGGGCGTGAACGAAGACATAGCCGCCACCGCCGTCTGGGGCACGCAGCAGGTCAGGCTGATCGGTCCCTCCGACTATGACGGCGTCTATGCCATGTGGTACGGCAAGGGGCCCGGCGTGGACCGCTGCGGCGATGTACTGAAGCACATGAACCACGCCGGCACCTCCGCCCAGGGCGGCGTGCTGCTGGTAGCCGGGGACGACCACGGCGCCTATTCTTCGACCTTGCCGCACCAGTCGGACCACATCTTCTCGGCATCGATGATCCCGATGCTCTATCCCTGCAACGTGCAGGAATACCTGGACCTGGGCCTGCATGGATGGGCCATGTCGCGTTATTCCGGTTGCGTAGTGGGCTTCAAGGCGCTGGCCGACACGGTGGAATCGAGCGCTTCGGTGGATGCCGATCCTTTCCGCGTCGACATCCGTCTGCCGACCGATTTCGTCATGCCTGCGGGCGGACTCAATGCACGGCTGTCGACCGATACCCTGGGCGTACAGGCGCGCAAGCAGGAAGCGCTGATGCAGGATTACAAGATCTACGCCGCGCTGGCCTACGCCCGCGCCAACCGGCTCAACCGCGTGATGATCGACAGCCCCCGTGCGCGGCTGGGCATCATCGCCTCGGGCAAGTCCTATCTCGATGTGCTGGAAGCTTTATCGGAACTGGGCATCGATGAAGCCTTCGCAGCCGAGATCGGATTGCGGCTGTTCAAGGTCTCCATGCCCTGGCCGCTGGAGCCGGATGGCGTGCGCGAATTCGCGCAGGGCCTCGATGAAATCCTGGTGGTGGAAGAAAAGCGCCAGATGGTGGAGTACCAGTTGAAGGAGCAACTTTACAACTGGCGCGACGATGTCCGTCCGCGCGTGATCGGCAAGTTCGACGAGAAGGGCGAATGGGTGGCTCCGCGCGGCGAATGGC
This sequence comes from Herbaspirillum huttiense, assembly GCF_004367745.1. Lineage (GTDB taxonomy): Bacteria > Pseudomonadota > Gammaproteobacteria > Burkholderiales > Burkholderiaceae_D > Herbaspirillum > Herbaspirillum huttiense. The sequence continues at coordinate 3,004,249 of NZ_CP037993.1, read as the reverse complement.
TGCTGACTTCCAAGGCCGATTTCTCTGTGGCGCAGATCGCCCGCGTGATCGCCGCACGCATTGCGCGCTTCCATACCAGTGACCTGATCAAGGCGCGCCTGGCCTTCCTCGATGCCAAGGATGCGGTGCTGACCAAGGCCGTCAACACGCCGCCGCGCCCGGCTTACTATTGCTCGGGCTGTCCGCACAACACCTCCACGCGCGTCCCCGAGGGCAGCTTCGCGCTGGCCGGGATCGGCTGTCACGTCATGGCCACCGCCATCTATCCGGAATTCAACAAGCTGACCACCCACATGGGCGGCGAGGGTGCGCCCTGGATCGGGCAAGCGCCCTTCTCCAAAGTGCCGCACGTATTTGCCAACCTGGGCGATGGCACCTATTTCCATTCGGGTTATCTCGCCATTCGCGCCGCCGTGGCCGCGCGGGTCAACATGACCTACAAGATCCTGTACAACGATGCCGTGGCCATGACCGGAGGACAGCCGGTGGACGGGACAGTCTCGGTGCCGATGATCGCGCAGCAGATGGCCGCTGAAGGCGTGCAGCGCATCGCGCTGGTGTCGGAGGACATCAGCCGTTACACCGGCCGCAACGGTTTGCCGGCGGCGGTGAGCCTGCATGACCGCAAGGAGATGGATGCCGTGCAGCGCGAGCTGCGCGAGATTCCGGGGGTGAGCGTCATCATCTACGACCAGACCTGCGCCGCCGAAAAGCGCCGCCGCCGCAAGAAGGGAGAATTCCCTGACCCCAACGAACGGCTCTTCATCAATGCGGCCGTGTGCGAGGGTTGCGGCGATTGCGGCGTGCAGTCCAACTGCACTTCGATCCTGCCGCTGGAGACGGAGCTGGGCCGCAAGCGCGTCATCGACCAGTCTTCCTGCAACAAGGATTACTCCTGCGTGAAGGGCTTCTGCCCCAGCTTCGTCACCGTGACCGGCGGGCAGTTGAAGAAGTCGCGCACCGGCGTCCACAAGAAAGGCGCGACTGACGATTTCGGCGCGCTGCCCGAACCGGCCATCCCGTCTTGCGAGACGCCGTTCAACATCCTCATCAACGGCATCGGCGGTACCGGGGTCATCACCATCGGCGCACTCATGGGCATGGCCGCGCATCTGGAAGGCAAGGGCGCGTCGGTGCTGGACATGACCGGCATGTCGCAGAAGAACGGTTCCGTGACCTCGCACGTGCGCATCGCTGCACGGCGCGACACCATCCGCGCGCAGCGCATCGCCACCGGGGAAGCTGACCTGGTGCTGGGTTGCGACATGCTCACGGCGGGCGCTTTCGATGCCATTTCCAAGATGCGCCCCGGCCGGACGCGGGCGGTGGTCAACCTGCACCAGCAGCCGCCGGGCCAGTTCGCCAAAAATCCTGACTGGCAATTTCCGTTCGAGGAGGTCAAGGCGCTGATCCTGGAATCGGTCGACCAGCAGGCCGACTTCATCGATGCCACACGCCTGGCCACGGCCCTGATGGGCGACGCCATCGCCACCAATCTCTTCATGCTGGGCTATGCCTGGCAGCGCGGTGAACTGCCCTTGAGCGAGGCCGCGCTGCTGCGTGCGATTGAACTCAATGGCGTGGCGGTCCAAGCCAACCAGACCGCTTTCCGCTGGGGCCGCCGTGCCGCAGTCGACCTGCGCCGCGTGGAGCAGATTGCGGTGCCGGCCCAGCCGGTGGTGGTACACCTGCCGCAGTCGCTGGACCAACTGATCAAGCGCCGGGTGGCCTTGCTGACCGGGTATCAGGATGCCTCCTACGCCGCCCAATTCGCCGAAGTGGTTGCGGCCGTGCGTGCCGCCGAAGCGCCGCTGGGGAGCGACAAGCTGACCCTGGCCGTCGTCCGCAGCCTCTCGCGCCTGATGGCTTACAAGGATGAATACGAGGTGGCGCGGCTCTACACCAACGGCCAGTTCCAGAAGGACCTGGCGCAGCAGTTCGAGGGCGATTTCACCCTCAGCTTCAACCTGGCACCGCCGATCTTCGCGCGCAAGGATGGGCAAGGGCGATTGGTGAAAGCGCGCTATGGCAGCTGGATGATGACGGCCTTCAAGCTGCTGGCGCGCTGCAAGGGGCTACGCGGCGGTGTCTTCGATTTCTTCGGGCGTACCGCAGAACGGCGCATGGAGCGGGCGCTCATCGTGCAATATCGCCAAATGGTGCTGGCGTTGCTGCCCGCGTTGACGGCGGACAATCTGGCCGAGGCCATCGCCCTGGCGCAGTTGCCGGAACAGGTGCGCGGCTTCGGTCATGTCAAGGAGCAGGCGGTACAGGCCATGCAGGGGCGGCAGGCGGAATTGCTGGCAGCGTTTGCGCAGGCAGGCAAGAAGCCTGCCGCCCCGAGTGCAACGCCGGCCGCAGCCTGACCGGCCCTGACAGCTTCGGCATCGAGATCGGCCAATGTCGCGCCGGTGACAACTGTCCGGCGCGAATTCCATTAAGCTTGGGCGCAAAGCGGGAAGCCAAGCGCCCAACCCGCATTGCCTGGCAAGAACAACGAACAGGAGACAAGCATGGATTTTGAACTCAACGAAGACCAACTGGCCTTCCAGCAAAGCGCGCGCGATTTCGCTGCGCGCGCCATGGCCCCCTTCGCCGCCAAGTGGGACGAGGAGGCGCACTTCCCGCTGGACGTGATCGCCAAGGCCGGCGAACTGGGCTTCTGCGGCCTCTACACCCCGGAAGAGGTGGGCGGCCTGGGCCTCTCGCGCCTGGATGCCACGGTGGTCTTCGAGGAGCTGGCGCGCGCCTGTACCTCGACGGCGGCCTATCTCACCATCCACAACATGGTCAGCTGGATGGTGGCCACCTGGGGCCATGCCGAACTGAAGGAAGAATGGTGCGAGCAACTGGCCGCCGGCCAGAAGATCGGCTCCTACTGCCTCACCGAGCCGGGCTCGGGATCGGATGCTGCATCGCTCAAGACCACGGCGCGCCGGGTCGATGACTTTTACCTCATCAATGGTTCCAAGGCCTTCATCTCGGGCGCGGGCAGCACCGACCTGCTGGTGGTGATGGCCCGTACCGGCGGCCCCGGCGCGCGCGGCGTCTCGGCCATCGCGGTGCCGGGCGACACCCCCGGCATCAGCTACGGCAAGAAGGAAAGCAAGATGGGCTGGAACAGCCAGCCCACGCGCACCATCAGCTTCGACAACGTCAAGGTGCCGGTGGGCAACCTGCTGGGCGAGGAGGGCGAGGGCTTCGTCTTCGCCATGAAGGGGCTCGATGGCGGGCGCATCAACATCGCCACTTGCTCGGTCGGTGCGGCGCAGGCAGCGCTGGATGCGGCCCACGCCTACATGAAGGAACGCAAGCAGTTCGGCCGTCCGATTGCCGACTTCCAGGCGCTGCAATTCAAGTTGGCCGACATGCAGACCGAACTGGTGGCCGCGCGCCAGATGGTGCGGCTGGCGGCGGCCAAGCTGGATGCCGGCTCGCCCGAAGCCACCACCTATTGCGCCATGGCCAAGCGGCTGGCGACCGATCTGGGTTTCCGCGTCTGCAATGAGGCGCTGCAATTGCATGGCGGCTATGGCTACATCCGCGAATATCCGCTGGAACGCTATTTCCGCGACGTGCGGGTGCACCAGATTCTGGAAGGCACCAATGAAATCATGCGCGTCATCATCTCGCGCAACCTGCTCGGCCGCGACACGCTGGACGACATCCGCTGACCCCTCACAAGGAAACGCATGAGCACCTACACCAACCTGAAGCTGGAAAAATGCGGCCACACCGCCGTGCTGACCCTGTCTAATCCCCCCGCCAACACTTGGACCCGTGAAGCCCTGGCCGACCTCACGCGCCTGGTCAAGGACCTCAACGCCGACCGTGAGATCTACACCCTGGTGGTGACCGGCGAGGGAGAGAAATTCTTTTCCGCCGGCGCCGACCTCAAGCTCTTCGCCGATGGCGACAAGGCCATGGCACGCGAGATGGCGCGCCGCTTCGGGGAAGCCTTCGAGACCTTGTCGGGCTTCCGGGGCGTTTCGATTGCGGCCATCAATGGCTACGCCATGGGCGGTGGCCTGGAGTGCGCCCTGGCCTGCGACATCCGCATCGCCGAAGAGCAGGCCCAGATGGCCTTGCCGGAAGCCGCCGTGGGCTTGCTGCCCTGCGCGGGCGGCACGCAGAACCTGCCGTGGCTGGTCGGTGAAGGCTGGGCCAAGCGCATGATCCTGTGCGGCGAACGCGTCAATGCCGAGACCGCGCTGCGCATCGGCCTGGTGGAAGAGGTGGTGCCCAAGGGCCAGGCGCGCGAACGTGCGCTGGCGCTGGCCTTGCAGGCCGAGAAGCAGAGCCCGTCCTCTGTCGCGGCCAGCAAGCAACTGATCCAGGGGGCGCGTCACAATCCGCTGGGCACTATCCTTCAAACCGAACGCGAACTCTTCGTCGATCTCTTCGATACCCAGGACCAGAAGGAGGGCGTCAATGCCTTCCTCGAAAAGCGCGCGCCGAGCTGGAAAAACGCCTGAACGTTTCGGCACATGGCCTGACGTTTTCTGCACCATGACCTGTTTTTGACGCGGCAAATGCGGCGTCGGAGCGGGCGTGGTGCGATGGCATTGGGCTAGACTGGCAGCCTTGATCCACGTGATCCATTTGATCCATCCGATCCCGTCGAGGCTTTCCATGTCATCACGTATTGCCGCTTTTTTGTTTTACCTTCTGGCGCTGTCATGCCTGCCCGTTGCGGCCGGTGCTTCCGAATTGTCGGACAAATTGTCCCAGCCCGATCATGTCCTGATCATGCGTCATGCACGTGCGCCGGGCATCGGTGATCCCGCAGGGTTCACGCTCAATGACTGCGCCACGCAACGCAATCTCAACGATGAAGGCCGCGAACAGGCGCGCAAGATCGGCAACTGGCTGCGCCAGCAGGGCATCAGCCGCGCCATCGTGGCCAGCAGCCCATGGTGCCGCACCAAGGAGACCGCCAGCTTGCTGGGTTTCGGTACGCCCGAGGTGCAGGATGGCCTGGCCTCCTTCTTCAATGACGCGGCCCAGGGCGAGACCGCCAATCAGCGGTTGGAGCAATATCTGCGCACGGTCTTGCCGGGCAAGGGCAGCCGGGCGCTGATCCTGGTCACGCATGACGTGAACATCGGGCGCTGGACCGGTGAAAGCGTGGCCTCGGGAGAAATGGTGCTGGTGCGGGTCGATGCCAGCGGCAAGCCGGTATCGCACAAGGTCTACGCCCGGCCCGACTGAGCCCCTGGCCTTCGCGCAGGACAACGGACGCCGCAGCGCTGCATGCCCTGCGGCGTTTTGTGTTAACGTGACCGGCTTCGTCGTCACGTCCGCCTGCGCCCATGTCCATCGTCTACCGTACCGACCTTCGCCTGACCGCCGATCAGTTCATCGACATTCTTTCCCGTACTTCGCTGGGCCCGCGCCGTCCGCTGGACGACCGCGAATGCATGGAGGCCATGGTCACTCATGCCAGCCTGACCGCGACCGCCTGGGATGGCGAATTGCTGGTCGGCGTGGCGCGCTGCGTCACCGATTTCGTCTACGCCTGCTATATGTCGGAGCTGGCCGTCGATGAGCAGTACCAGCGCCGGGGCATCGGCAAGGAATTGATCCGCGCGGCCCGCAGCCGCCTCGGTCCACGCTGTCGCCTGCGTTTGCTGGCCGCCCCCGATGCCACCGACTACTACAGTCATATCGGTTTCGCCCACAGCCCCCGCTGCTGGGAGCTGACGCCCGGAAATGAACTTAAATAACGCTATAAATCATTTATAAAGAATTGCCATGATCGAGATTCAAGCCTATCGCCCGGAACACGCACAGGGCGTGGTCGAGGTCATCCTGCCCATCCAGCAGGAAGAGTTCGGTATTCCCATCACGCTGGAAGGGCAGCCCGACCTGAAGGATATTGCCGGTTTCTACCAGAAGGGCCACGGCAATTTCTGGGTGGCGGTCGATGGCGGCAAGGTGGTCGGCACCATTTCCCTGCTCGATATCGGCAACGCCCAGGTGGCGCTGCGCAAGATGTTCGTGGCGGCCAGCCATCGCGGCAAGGAGCACGGCACTGCCGCGCGCCTGCTGGAAGGAGTCATCGCCTGGGCGCGTGCGCAGGGCGTGCGCCAGATCTTCCTGGGTACCACGGACAAGTTCCTGGCGGCGCATCGCTTCTACGAGAAAAACGGTTTCCGGCTCATCGAGAAGAGCACGCTGCCGCCTGCCTTCCCGGTGATGGTGGTCGATACCCGTTTCTACGCGCTGGATTGCTGAAGCGCTTGCGGCGTCACAGCCGGCGCTGGCTGTCGACCCCGAAGTAGAACCATTCATTGCCTGGCAAGGCGCGCGGATTGGGGAAGACGATGTAGCCGTCGCCCGGGGCCAGCACTGCCTGGCCGTCGTGCCGGTGGCCGATCACTTCACCCTGCTGCACGCGGTCGAAACTGGACCATTCCCGGGTGAAGCGGTCCTCGGCATGTTCCATGTCGATCACGTCGACCAGGCGGATCAGCTGGATATCGGCCGCCGGCGGCTGCAGGGGCGCATCGATCATGCCGTGCAGCGCCAGCGTTTGAAGGATGGCGCGATAGGCGACTTCCGGCGCTTGCGGATCATCATGCTGGCCGCATTCCAGGGTCACGCCGTATAAGCCCTTGCTGCGCGCGTATTCGGTTGTGCCCACGCCATATTGCCGGTCCAGCAGGTCGGGCGAGACCGCATGGCCTTGCTGGCGGCGGCGTTCCACCCCGCGCACATAGGCCCCCATCCATCCTTCCACCACGCGCTGGCAGCCCAGGTGCGCGACCATGCATGCTTCGGCGGCGGCATGTGCGAAGGGTTCGACCTCGCCGTCATTGTCTTCCGGGCCGAGCATGGCGAAGGGCATGCCGCCGGTATGGAAGGAATGCAGGTCGAGCAGGATCTCGTGTTCATCGATCCACGGACACAGCACGTTGCAGAGCTGGTCCTCGAAGTTGGCGGGGGCCGGATGCGGGCGCAGGTTGCGGTTCAGGTTGCGGTCACCCTGGCGTTGCTGTTTTTCATAGGCCAGCGGATTGGTCACCGGCACCAGCGTCAGCAGGCCGCGCTGCAGGCGCAGTTGCCCGCTGTCGAGTTCACGCTGCAGGCGGGTGATGGCCTGGGTGCCGCAGGTTTCATTGCCGTGCACGGCACCGAGGATCAGCAGGCGCGGGCCGGGCGTGAAGGCCGCATATTGCAGCCTGCGCAGGGAAGAAGGAAGGGAATCGGACGTCATCGGGTGGCATGTACAGGAAGCAGAAAGGGCAACGATACCCCGGTTCGGGCGGCGCTGCCAGTCGCCGCTGCCGGGATCAGCGCAGCAGCTCCTGCCAGCCGGGTGTCACGGCAGTCGCCACGGCGTCGTGCGCATGCAGGCTTTCGAAGTGCGACACACGGACGGAGCAGGCAGCAAAGCGCGCTTCCAGTGCTTGCCGCAGTCGGCGCGCAGCATCCTCCACGTACATCAGGTTGGCCCCATTGGCCAGCGCAAAGGCCTGCTCATCCGCGCGCCGCACGGCTGTCTGCACGGCCGTGCCCAGTGCGGCTTCGGCGGTATCGATCAATTCCAGCAGCGGAAACTGGGCGGCATCGCCGCTGACTGCGATATTCAGTTCGGCCTCACTACGCTGGCTGTGCGGCGTGGCCAGACTGGCGTTGCGCGCGAGCCAGCCCAGCGCGGCATCGCGGCCGATGGCCTGCTGCTGCGCGAAGTCGGCGGCAAAGGCATCCTGCAGGGCCTGTCGCGACAGGGCGGCCGAGCAGGGGCAGGTGGAGGAATAGGTGATGCGCACTGTCAAGCGGAGCGCCAGCGTGGTATCGCGCAATTGCGCCGTCAGCGTGACCGGATAGCTCTTCCATCCAGCCAGCTCCGGCGTGACCAGCGCGGCCCGCTGCTGCAGCAAGGCGAAATCCAGCCGCAGCAAGGCGGCGCGTGACTGGCAATCGGCGTGGCTCTCGCGCATCTGGCGCAGCAGTTCATGCACGGCTGTGGGCGTGAGGCGCGATCTGCTTGCGAAGGCATCCAGCAGCAGGTACAGCCGCGACATGTGGATGCCCTTGGCCTGCGGATCAGGCAGGTCCACCGCCACTTCGGCGCTGGCCGGGAGTTGCATGCCGTCCGACAGCCGCAGCGGCAGGGCGATGCCGCACATGCCTACCCATTGCAGGGGCAAGGCGATGCTGGCGGGCTCGTCGCGGGCGACGTCGGGCAGGGGATTGCGCTTGCTGATGTGGGGCATGCAGCTCACTCCCAGCCGGGGAAGGGATCGGCCATGCGCGCCCAGCCCATCGGACCTTGCGCCATCTCGGCATCGGTCAGCAGGCAGGCTTCCAGTTTAGCCGTCAATGCGGCCTGATCCATGTCCATGCCGATGAGCACCAGTTCCTGGCGGGCATCGCCGACGTTGTCATCCCATTGTTCGAGGATGAAATCGATGGACTCCTGATCCTGCGGCCACTTCTCGCGCGGCACGGCGGCCCACCATTTGCCGGCCAGCCCGTGGCGGCAGACGGCACCGGCCTGTGACCACGAACCTGCATGTGCAGGGCGGGTGGCAAGCCAGAAGAAACCCTTTGAGCGCACCACGCCCGGCCATTCGCTGTTGACCAGATCGTGGAAGCGCTGCGGATGCATGGGCCGGCGCGCGCGCCAGGCGAAGCTGGTGATGCCGTACTGTTCGGTCTCCGGGACGTGCTCGCCACGCAGTTCCTGCAGCCAGCCGGGGGCCTGGCTGGCTTGTTCGAAATCGAACAGGCCGGTGTTGAGGACCTGGTCCAGCGCGACCTTGCCAAACTCCGATGTGACGATGCGCGCACGCGGATTGAGCTTGTGCAGGATGGCGTGCAGGCGCTCCAGATCAAGCGGCGAGACCAGGTCCAGCTTGTTGAGCACGATCACGTCGCAGAACTCGATCTGCTCGATCAGCAGGTCGACCACGGTACGGCTGTCTTCCTCTCCCATCGATTCGCCACGCTCCTGCAGGCTGTCCTGGGAGCTGTAGTCCTTCAGGAAATTGAAGGCGTCCACCACCGTGACCATGGTGTCCAGTCGCGCCACATCGGCCAGGCTGGCCCCCTCTTCATCGGTAAAAGTAAAGGTCTCAGCCACCGGCAACGGTTCGGAAATGCCGGTCGATTCGATCACCAGCTGGTCGAAACGGCGCTCGCGGGCCAGCTTGCGCACTTCCATCAGCAGGTCTTCGCGCAGGGTGCAGCAGATGCAGCCATTGCTCATTTCCACCAGTTTTTCTTCCGTTCGCGACAGATCCGCACCGCCATCACGCACCAGCGCGGCATCGATGTTGACTTCCGACATGTCATTGACGATGACCGCCACGCGCCGGCCTTCGCGGTTGTGCAGGATGTGGTTGAGCAGGGTGGTCTTGCCGGCACCGAGGAAACCGGAGAGCACCGTCACGGGAAGCCGGCGGTCGCCGGGCTGGCGTTGGAGGGAGGTCATGGCGAGTGTGAAATCAGCTTAAGAGTGGAGGAGCAATCGATGCCATCAGCGAAACTGATGACAGATTTTTCGAGAGAAATGCAACTGAGTTGCGAATATCTCATAAATGCAACCGTGTTGCAAATAGTGGGTGCGGTGTCCACGCTTGTCACGCTTCTGAAAGAGGGGTTGCCAGTAGCCGTCCACGGGTAGGAAAGTCCGGCTTGTGCTAGCATGGCGCCTCGCAACAAGGAGGTTTCATCACATGTCCCAGATCTTCCCGTACAAGGGAAACGCCGTCATCCCGGAGATCAAGAAGCTCGACAACGGCAAATTCATGGCTTGCTTCGTGATTCACGAAGGCAAGGATGGCAGCGGCAAGCTGCGCTACCAGCGCAAGGCGCCCACCAATGAGTTCGATACCGAAGACGAGGCGATTGCCTATATCCTCGATTTTTCGGGCGACTGGATCGACGAAAATCCCATGTGATTCCGCCGCGCGCCGTTACCACGGTGCCGCAGGTCACAGGCAGGAAGAGCCGCACGGAATTTGTTCCGTCGGCTCTTTTTCATTGGGGCTGCGACAAATTGCCACATTCGCAGGGACGGCCGCACGGCCTACAATCGCGAGCCTGTTTCCGTTTCCGGCGCTCCCCGCCCGCAGCCATGACCACCTCCTTCCAGCCCGCCGGCGATGGCACCGCCAACGCCGCCAGCGCGACCGCTCGTACTGGCGATGCCCATCGCTCCGCCTTGCATGCCGTGCTGCTGCGCCTGCATTTCTACATCGGCCTGTTCGTCGGCCCCTTCATCCTGGTGGCGGCGCTGACCGGTACGCTGTACGTGCTGACCCCGCAGATCGAATCGCACCTCTATGCCACCCAGCTCTATCACCAAAGCAGGGGCGAGGCCCGGCCGCTGGCCGAACAGGTGAAGGCCGCGCAGGCCTTCCTGGGGCCGCAGGCGCGGCTGTTCGCAGTGCGCCCGGCCAAGGCGCAGGGATGGAATACCCGCGTCATGTTCACCCAGCCCGGCCTGGGCGACTCGGAAAGCCGGGCCATCTTCGTTGATCCGGTCAGCCTGCAGGTCAAGGGCGACCTCATCGTCTATGGCACCAGCGGCGTGCTGCCTTTGCGTACCACGCTGGATTACCTGCACCGCAACCTGATGCTGGGCGACGTCGGCCGCAACTACAGCGAACTGGCCGCGTCCTGGCTGTGGCTGGGGGCCTTGGGCGGGGTGTGGCTGTGGTGGCGCGCTCGCCAGCGCCGCGCTGGCAGTACGTTGCGCGCGCCGCGTCCCATGAACGCGCGCCGGCTGCATGCCCTCGTAGGGCTGTGGATCGTGTTGGGGCTGGTGTTTTTCTCGGCTACCGGCCTGACCTGGTCACGCTGGGCCGGTGAGCGCGTGAGCCAGATGCGCACGCAGCTGGGCTGGATCACGCCCTCGGTCTCGACGCAATTGCAGGCCGGTGTCCCGGCCATGTCCATGGGCGAACACGCCGATCACATGGGCGCACATGGCATGCAGATGCCCATGCCGGAGGCCAGCGATCCGGCCCGTTTCGACATGGTGCAGCAGATCGCCCGCGCTGGCGGCATTGATGCTGCCGAGATCGAGATCCGGCCGCCGCGCGCGGCCCAGCAGGCCTGGGTGGTGCGGGAGGTGGATCGCTCCTGGCCGACCCAGGTCGATACGGTGGCCATCGATGCCGATCGCATGGCCATTACCAGCCGGGCCGATTTCGCTGATTTTCCATTGATCGCCAAGCTGATCCGCTGGGGCGTGGATGCGCACATGGGGGTGCTGTTCGGCGTGGCGAACCAGATCCTGATGGCCCTCTTCGGCGTGGCCCTGACCGGGCTCATCGTGCTGGGCTACGTGATGTGGTGGCGACGCCGCCCGGCGGCGGGCGCCAGCCTGGCGCCGTTGACGCAGGCGGTGATGCGCCTGGCGCCCCTGCAACGCCTGACGCTGGCGGTGCTGGCCCTGCTGCTGGGCTGGAGCCTGCCGCTGATGGGGGCCAGTTTGTTGCTGTTCCTGCTGGTGGATGTGATCCGTTATTCCCGCGCGCGCCGCGCTACGGTCTGATCATTCACTGAGCAGGCCATCGGCGGTCTGCTCGAACCACTCGCTGCCGCGTTGCACGAAGGTCTGTGACGCGGCCAGCGCAAAACTCTTCACATTGGGCTTCCAGCCCAGCCGATGCACCACGATCTGGTGCGCCTCCACCTGCAAGACGTTGAAGGAGTTGCTCTCGCCGCGCCCGCGGGTGGAGGTGGCCGTGCCTGCCTGCACCACCAGCGCCGAGTAACCGGGAATGTGATAGCGCCCGGCGCTGCTCACGGCCGAACTGGTATGCACGTGACCCGCCAGCAGCAGGTCGGCACCGCACAGCGCGAAGGCACGCATGGCCGGCACCGCCTGGCCGACCAAGCCGTGATGTTGCGGGCCCGGTGGCAGGTCGAAGGGATGATGGGTGACGATGATCTTGACCAGGTGATCGCCCACGCCGGCCAGTTCGCGCCGCGCGTGTTCGATCTGTCTGTCGTTCACGCGGCCATCCTGGATGGTCAGGGAACGTGCGGTATTGATGCCGACCACGGCGATTTCCTCGTCCACGTAGCGCGGCTGCAGATCGGCCGTGATATGACGCTTGTACTTGCGCAGCGGCTGCAGCAAGCGCGCCGCCACATTGAAGAGCGGAACGTCATGATTGCCCGGCACCACCAGCTGGGGCTGCGGCAGCGCATTGAGAAACTCCCGGGCCTGCTTGAACTGGATGCTGCGCGCGCGTTGGGTGAGGTCGCCCGAAACGACCACCAGGTCCGGCTTGAGCTCGTGGACCTGGGCGATCAACGGTTCGATGATCTCCGGATCGGTGCGCCCGAAATGCAGGTCCGACAGATGGATGAGGGTACGCATCAGTTTTCCCCCAGCAATTTGTCGAGCAGGCCGGGTTCGCGGGGGGCGGCCGCTTGCGGGGCGGCGAGCTGCGGCACGATCACCATCAATGAGGCCGGACGGATGCGGTAGTGCAACGGAGTCTGCATCAGGTTGACTTCGCCATCGGTGGCCACGCGCATGCGTTTCTTGTGCGTCTCGATATGGATCTCGCTGCAGGTCAGCACATCGAAGTCATGCGCTTCACGCAGGCGGCCGAACAGGGCATGCAGGGCCAGTCGCAGCAGGCCCAGGCGGCCGGTGCGGTGGCACACGTACAGACTCAGCTGGCCGTCGGTGAGGGTAGAGCGCTTGCCGATGTCCAGGCCGCTCATGAGGTACTCGTTGTTGCCGATGAAGACGAAGGGCGTGCGCCGCCAGTGTTCCTTGCCGTCGATGGACAGCCGCACGCGCAGGAAGGGATAGCGCCGCAGCGCGCCCATGGCGGCCCAGGTGAAGGCCAGCCATTTGCCACGGCCCAGGCGTGCTTGCTGCTTTTCACGCTCGCGCACGATGTCGGGATAGAGGCCCAGGCTGGAATTGTTGATGAAGGGCGCACCATTGACCTCACCGCTGTCGACCTGGAGCTTGCGCCCGGTGGCGATGTTGGCGATGGCCTCGTCCAGCGTCAGCGGGATGTTGAGGTCTTTGGCAAAGTGATTCAGCGTGCCCAGCGGCAACACGCCCAGCGCGCTCTCGCAGTGTGGATCGGCCAGCAGGGTCGAGGCCACGGCATTGACGCTGCCATCGCCGCCGCCCACGGCGACCACCGCGATCTTGTCGCGCACGGCATCGCGGGCGGCCTGCAGCATGTCTTCGCCGCTGCGCGCCAGATGCACCACGGCGTGCAGGCCGTGACGGGCGAACTCTTCGGTGATGTGGGCGGCCAGTTCCTCGGCGTGGCCGCCACCGGCACGGGCGTTGATGGCAGCCACTACGTCAGGGCGGCGTGCTGCGTCGGGGTGGCCATGGCTGGCGGGCAATTCCTGGGTCGTGTCTTGTTCTGTCATCCGCAGGCGAGTAAGAAGGTGGTTTCAGAGCCCGTTGGAGCGCGGCTGCGCGTAATAGTGCCGCTGCCATGTGAAAACCACGGTCGTCCACAGCGCGAACCAGGCCGTGCCCAGCAGCATCGCACCCACTACGTCGCTCAGGAAATGCGCGCCCAGGTAGACCCGGCTGAAAGCGGTCAGCGCCACCAGCAGCAGGGCTGCGCCGATGACGGCGGCCTGCACGCCGCGCTCGCCGGTCTTCAGGCGCGCACCGATGGCGGCGGTCACCCCCGGCTGGTTGAGCAGGTAGGCGGCCAGCATGGCGTAGAGCAAGGTGGCGCCGATCGTGTGTCCGCTGGGAAAGCTGTAGCTGTGCAGCACCAGGATGGGATCGTCAAAGCTGGGACGCAGGCGCGCGAAGATGTGCTTGAGCGTGAAATTGCACAGCATGCCGCCGGGCAGCACCAGCAGCAGGTCGGTAACCCAGGCCCAACGCTGCTTGCGGACCATGTGCCACAGCAGCAGTGCGCCCATGACCAGCACGCCGATGGTGCCATGCAGATGCGTATAGCCGAGTACCAGTTCGGTGAGCGGCGAGAAGGCATGCTGGTTGAACCAGTCCGCCAGTTGCTGATCCAGACGCGTGAGCGCGCCCTTGCTGCTGACTTCGTAGGCGATCAGCGCGAACAGCATGACCGTGGCCAGCGCGGCCATCAGGCCTTTGGTGAGCGGCAGTCCGAGGTGGTGGTCGCGTGCCATGCGGGCGCGCAGGAAACGCTGGAGGGAGGGAGAGGTAGAAGAGTGTCGTTCTGTCATCCGGCCATTCTAACCTCAGCCCCCCGTGCCCCGGCAAGGGGCTGGAGGGTACCGGTCTGGTCAGGCGCAGGGATCGTTGCCCAGCGCGATGGCACGCAGGGCAGGCAGGTCGCACAGTTCGACGTCGCGATGGTTGACCTCGATGACGCCGGTTTTCTTGAAATTGGTCAGCAGCCGGCTCACGGATTCCACGGCCAGGCCCAGGTAGTTGCCGATTTCCTCGCGCGTCATGCGCAGCTGGAAGCGGGTCGAGGAATAGCCCCGGCTGGCGTAGCGCGAGGACAGGTTGAGCATGAACGCCGCCATCTTCTGCTGCGCGGTCATGCTGCCCAAGGTCAGCATGACGCGTTGCTCGCGCGAAATTTCCAGGCTCATCATGCGATGGAACTGGCGCAGCAGCGTGGGCATGTCGCGGAACAATTCTTCCAGGCGCGTAAACGGAATCTCGCAGACTTCGCTGTCTTCCAGTGCCACGGCTTCGCACAGGTGGTGGCCGGCGCCGATGGCATCCATGCCCAGCAATTCGCCGGCCATCTGGAAACCGGTGATCTGCTGGCCGCCATTGGTATTGCCCTGGAAGGTCTTGAAATGGCCCAGGCGGATGGCGTAGAGCATGTCGAACTTGTCGTTGAGGCGGTACAGGCTTTCATCGCGCTTGACCTTGCGGCGGCGGTTGATGACCTGTTCCAGCCGCTGCATGTCGCCCTGGTCCAGCCCCATCGGCAGGCACAGCTGGTGCATGCTGCAGGCCGAGCAGCTGGCGCGCAAGGCGTGCAGGGTGAGCGGAGGCGGCGAATGAATGGGCGTGTGGGCAGGTAAGCTGGACATAAGCGTTGGATTTTCCTCTATGTTGTGGCGGCGTCGGCTGGCCAGGTCTTGGCGTGATGATATGTGATGCGCCACATTGTCATGCAGCTGCGCAGCTATTTTTCCCGTACTTTTACCACAGTTCTTGCCTGCAAAACGCATACGCAGGGGGAGCAATCAAAACTTTCATCGGAGCAAGGGGAAACTTGCTTTTCGGTTACGTCACCCTGTTTGCGCTTGGCGGGCCGGGCTATTTCACCAGTTTCAGGACCGCCCGGAACTGCGGATGCGCGCTGTGCTGCAGCCATTCGTAGGCCACCATTTCCAGTGTGACCGGGATGGCGCCAGCGGCGCGCAGGCGCTCGAAGGCGGCATCGCGGTCCAGCGGGCGGCGCGAGCCGCAGGCCCCCAGCAGGGGCAGCACCGTGTAGCCCTGTCGCAGCAGGGAAAGCGCAGTCTGCAGCACGCAGATGTGGGCTTCGCAACCGGCGACGATGAGCTGCCGTACGGCCGGTGGTATGACCGGCAGCAGGCCGTCCGCGCAGGCATCGAAATGCTGCTTGGAGAGCGTCTTGTCGCACAGGCGGGCAATATCCGGATGGTTGTGGCCGAGCTTGTCCGGCATCTGTTCGGTGGCGATGACCGGCACCCCGAGCAGGCCGGCAATGGCGGCCATGCGCACGGTCTGCGCCAGCACCGCCTGGCCCTCGTGGATGGCGGGCAAGAGTTTTTCCTGGGGATCGATCACCAGCAGTGCGGATTGATGAGCCTGGATCAGCATGGAAGTCCTGTCATGTGGGCTTGGCAGAAATTGAAGGTCTTGTGTCATTGACGCCAAGCGGGTGGGAATCCGACAATTTTTCCATCATTGACCCTTCGGAGCAAATCCATGCGCGCCTCCTTGTCCGCCGATTCCCATGGCGGTAGCCGCAATGCCGCCATCCTGGCCTTGTGCCAGGGCCTGTTCACCTGCGCCATCTCGATCGACCTGACCCTGACCGCGCTGACCGGGTGGCAACTGGCCCCCGACAAGGCGCTGGCGACCTTGCCGTTCGCCCTCATCACGGTGGCCGGTGCCGTGGTGACCTGGTTTGCGGCGTTCTTGATCCAGCGCCTGGGTCGCCGCTGGTCGTTCGTGCTGGGGGCGGCCAGTTGCTGTGTCGGCGGGCTGATCTCGGTGTGGTCGGTCTGGCATGGGCAGTTCTGGTTCTTCTGCGTCGGCACGGCGCTGGTCGGTGTATTTCAGGCGTTTGCGCAGTATTACCGGCTGGCGGCCGCCGATGCGGTCGCCGAAGCGGCCAAGAGCCGTGCCATTTCCACCGTGCTGGCCGGGGGCGTCATCGCGGCCCTGGTCGGCCCGGCCCTGGCGGCCTGGAGCAAGGATTGGTTCCCGGCGGCACTGTTTGCCGGGGCCTATCTGGTGGTGGCGCTCATGGGGCTGTTGTCGGTGCTGGTACTGGTGCTGTTCTATCGGGATCAGGCCGAACCGGCAGCCGTTGCGCAGTCGCAATCTGACCTCGCCCCCGCGCGCCCGCTATCGGCCATTGCACGTACGCCGGTCTTCATGGCCTCGGTTGTCAACAACGTGGCCGGCTCCATGGTGATGATGTTCATCATGACGGCCGCACCCCTGGCGGCGGTGGCCTGCCATCACGGCATCGATGATGGTGCGGCCATCATTCAGTGGCACCTGATGGGCATGTACGCTCCCTCCTTCTTTGCCGGACGCCTGATCCAGCGCTTCGGCCTGGGACCGGTGCTGCTGGCAGGGCTGGGCATGAACCTCGGCTGCGCCGTCATCGCCATGCTCTCGACCACGCTGCCCGCTTTCTACGTTGCCTTGCTGCTGCTGGGCGTGGGCTGGAATTTCATGTTCGTCGGTGGCACTACCTTGCTGGCGCAGTCCTATACCCCATCGGAACGCGCCAAGACTCAGGGGCTGGCCGAGTTGATGCGCTATGCCGCGACGGCGCTGGCCACGCTGGGTGCCGGTCCCTTGCTGGCCCGCTTCGGCTGGGAAACGCTCAATGCGGCCATCCTGCCGGTGCTGCTGGTGTCGGCGCTGGTCACGCTGCGCTGGATGTGGGCCCAGCGTACTGCGCGCACGGCGCTGGTGACGGGCCTGCGCTAACATCGGAGCATGATTCCAATGAACCCCGTCCTTTCCGCGCAGGCCGTACAGGCCCCGCGCAATGTGGTGCTGCTGGCTTATGGCGGCATGAACCTGCTGGATCTTGCCGGCCCGATGCAGGTGCTGGCGACCACCAACCGCCTGCAAGGCGGTGAAGTCTATCGCCTGCATGTGGCCTCGGCAGAGGGCGGCGCGGTGACCACCAGCGCCGGCCTGCCGGTGTTGACGCAAGCGCTGTCTGCGCTGGACGCGCTGCTGCGCGCTGAGGAACTGCACACCTTGATTTCGCCCGGCGGCAGCGTGGGGGACAGCTTCCGCATCGATCCCGCCCTGGTCGCGTGGATCCGCGCGGCCGCGCCGCTGGCCCGGCGCGTCTGTTCGGTCTGCACCGGTGCTTTCCACCTCGCAGAGGCGGGCGTGCTGGACGGCTTGCGGGTGACGACGCACTGGGATTCGGCCGAAGATTTGCAGCAGCGTTATCCCGCACTGGACGTGGATGGCGAGCCCATCTACATCCGCCAGGGCCGCATCTGGACCTCGGCGGGCGTCACCGCCGGTATCGACCTGACACTGGCGCTGGTGGAACAGGATCTGGGGCACGCCGCTGCGATTGCGACGGCCCGCCAGCTGGTGATGTTCATCAAGCGTCCGGGCGGACAATCGCAATTCAGCACGCCGCTGGCTTCACAGGCCACCGGGGCGGGCCGGTTTGCCGAGCTGCATGCCTGGATCGCCGGCAATCTGGAAGCGGATCTGCGGGTCGAGAACCTGGCCCGCCAGGCCAACATGAGTCCGCGTACCTTCGCGCGGCTGTATGTGGCCGAGACCGGCCGCACGCCGGCGCGCACGGTCGAGCTGATGCGGCTGGAGGCGGCGCGCCGGGCGCTGGAAGAAACCCGGCTGCCGCTCAAGCGCATTGCCAGCCAGTCCGGCTACGGGGAAGAACAGAACCTGCGGCGGGTCTTCCTGCGCCAGCTGGGGGTGAGCCCGGGGCAATACCGCGAGCGCTTCGCGGCCCAGTGATCTACTGCCCCACACCGCGCAGGAAACGTTCCTGGTGGTGTCGGACTCCCTCGCGGATGCGCTCCCAGGTGCGTACAGGGAAGTCGTCCGGCAGTTCGCCTTCGGCCACCGCCAGGGCATGCTCGGCGCCTTGCACTAGCGCCAGCATCGCCTGCCACACTGGTTCACCGCCGTGCTGCAAGGCCAACTGCCGCCAGTGGCGGGCTTCGATGGTATGGAAGTGGCGATGCGGATTGCGTCCGCGCAGCAGCATGGCAGGACCGGCCTGCCGGGCGCGGAACTGGTTCGGCCCTTTGCCGAAGTAGGGCCACATCGACAGCACGTCATACAGCGGCGTCATCTCGTAACGGCCGCCCGCATGCAGGTGCAGCGAGAAATTCTTGGCATGGCCGTCGGTGGCCGCCAGCAGGAAGAAGGCCATTTGCGCCAGCAGGAAATACGTCTTGTCGCCGCCCTGGCTGCTGGCATTGAGCAGGCCCAGGCACTGGTTCAGGCCGGGACCGCCCTGGCTTTCATACTTCATCGTCGGTGGCAGGCCGAAGGCCTGGCAGAAATCCTCCTGCGGCAGGCGGGCGATCCAGCCCTCCTTCATCCCGACGCGGTCGAAACGCTCCACCGCCAGCACCGTATGACGCCCGAAATGTTCCACCCGCGCCGGGGCCACCGGCAGACCCATCGCTGCCAGGATGCGGGAGCACAGCCATTCGTTGTAGACCGAGTCGCCCGCATCGACCCGCTGCATCACGCCGCCGATCAGGCCCAGCGGCAGCTTGATGATGTGGGTGGTCGGCGTGGCGCCCAGAGGACGGCACCACTTGCCGCGATGCCAGGTCAGAGCGGTCTTTTCCTGTGCACCTGCGATCGAGATGCGCAGCGCATCTTCCTGGGCGCTGGCCGGGGGCGAAGACAAGGGCAGGGCATACAGCAGTTGTTCGAGCATCGCCTCATCCAGACGCTCGCAGTGGATGCTGCGCCAGCCTTGCGGTTCCTGGTCCGGTGGCAGCAGTTGCAGCGCGCCGACGCAGTCGCGTCCCAGGGCCTGCAACAGGTCGAAGACATCGGTGGAGGGCAGGCGATAACGTTGCCGCAGCCGTTCGCGGATATCGGCGTTGTCCGGGAGCAGGTTGTCGAAATAGTTGCGCACGCTGTCGCCGCGCAGCTCGCCCGAGGCGGTCAGCGGCAGGGACAGCGACAAGGGACGGAAATGCGACGAGCGCACCCACGTGGGCGCATAGCGGAAGCGATGCACCTGGCGTTCCACGCTCCAGGTACCGACCAGCTCACCGTTCATCCAGGCATGCAGCATTACCAGGAGCCCTGTTTGCGTGAGGGGATGTAGACAGCTCCCGCTTCCCCGGCCGCATGGAGCGGCTTGTCTGCCGCGTGGACATGCAGCTTGAGACCGGCCCCCAGTGTCGACAGGAGCAACAGCATCTGCTCCACGCTGACGGCACCCGGATTGGCTTCGATCTCGGCAATGCGCGCCTGGCTGATGCCGATGCGCTCGCCCAGTTGCGCCTGGGTCATGTGCCGCTGCTTGCGCAAGGCACGCAGATGCTCGCGCAACTGGATGGAGAGGCTGATGGGAAAATCGTTGGCCATGGAGCTTTCCTCAAGACAAGGATGCAGCCGCAACGGTGCGCATGGCGGATGGCCAGGCTGCGCGGCTGTTGAGGAAAATATAGGGCAAGACCGATAAAATTACAATATAAGAAATGTCTTGTTTTTCGTATTTATCGTTTTAATCCTATAAATCGACATTATCAGCTTTGGCTTGTATTCATGTCTGCGTCGGGTCGCCTGGGGCCAAGACCGTCAATGCCGCCAGCGAATCCAGCCACCACGACAGGGCCGGGCCAGCCGGATGGTCCGGTTTGTAAACGCACTGGATCGGCAGTTCCGCTCCTTGCGGCGGATGGTGGATGGTGCTGATGCTGACCAGCCGGCCGCTGTCCAGGTCATGCTTGACCACGTGCAGCGGCATGTTGCCCCAGCCCATGCCGGCACGCAGCAGGGCGTGCTTGGTGCCGAGATCACTCATGCGCCAGGTCAGCCGCGAGTGCACCGAGAAATCCTGACGCGCGGTGAGTTCGCTGCGATCCGACAGCACCAGCTGGGTTTGCTGCTGCAGGAGTTTTTCGGAAATCCTCCCTTTCACCTTGGCCAGCGGATGGTCGGGTGCCACCACGGCCACCAGCTGCACGCTGGGCAGCGTGATGCGCAGCAGGTTGGGCGGTGTGGTCGGCAGTGTCCCCAAGATGCCCAGCATGGAGCGTCCGTCAATGACGCGCTCGGCCACCGCCCCCAGTGCTTCCACCTCCAGTCGTACGGTCACCGCCGGGAAGGCGACGCGAAAGCGCTGCAGGAGGTCCACCAGACAATCGGTAGGAAAGAACACATCCACCGCCAGCGAGACCTCCAGCTCCTGCCCGCGGGCATAGGAATTGGCCCGCACTTGCAGCGAATCCACGTGATCCAGCACCTGGCGGGCATCGGCCAGCAGGGCCACGCCGGGGCTGGTCAGCTTTGGCCGGTAGCCGCTGCGGTCGAACAGCAGCACGCCCAGCTGGTCTTCCAGCGTGGCGATGGCATAGCTGACGGCCGACTGCGCCCGCGACAGCTTGCGCGCGGCGGCCAGGAAGCTGCCGCTGTCGGCCACCTGCACGAAAACCCGCAACTGATCCAGTGACAGACGCTCAATATTCATAGGGCCCTCGAGCTACGATGAAGTGACGAAGTGCTAACTATATCTAAAATTTAGATCATGATTATAAAAAGATAATCAGTTTTAGCCGAAGGCGAACTTGCCTATTCTGTCGTCACTGGCTGCAGCGAATGCATCACCGGGCAGAGCACAGCGCGAGAGCCGGTCAGAGATTGGCGTCAGGCAATAACAAGATTCAAGG
Organism: Herbaspirillum huttiense; assembly: GCF_004367745.1. Classification (GTDB taxonomy): domain Bacteria; phylum Pseudomonadota; class Gammaproteobacteria; order Burkholderiales; family Burkholderiaceae_D; genus Herbaspirillum; species Herbaspirillum huttiense. The sequence goes on along the minus strand of NZ_CP037993.1, from coordinate 2,983,213 downwards.
CAACACGGCATCACAATTCAAACATCGTCGTTCACCCAACATCAGAGAGGCTTACCATGATTACCAACTTCACCACTTTCCGTATTGGCCGCGTCCTGCTGGCTTCCTTGTTCGTCATTTCGGGCATATTCAAGATCGTCGGCTTTGCCGGCACGGTCGGCTACTTCGGCAGCCTGGGCCTGCCGGTACCGACCCTGGCCGTGCTGGTCACCATCCTGGTCGAAGTCGGCGGCGGCTTGCTGCTGATGACCGGCCGTGGCGTGCGTCCGGTGTCGCTGGTGATTGCGCTCTTCACCGTCGGCGCAACCCTGTCGGCCCATCATTTCTGGACGCTCGAAGGCGCTGCCGCCCAAGGCCAGATGATTCACTTCCTCAAGAACGTGGCCCTGATCGGTGCACTGCTGCTGGTGTCCTCGATCGACCCGCAAGCCCAGCCGGAAGAAAGCCGTTGAGCCTGATGTCCGCCCGTTCCAACCATCGACCATGATTCACCGGCCCGCACCCACGACGTGCGGGCCTCTTCAGGAGAGACAAGCATGAGCACCCCCTACACCCGTCAAATCGAACGCCTGGTCAACGGCATCCCTACCCAGGATGGTGCCGGCGTGAGCCTCACCCGCGTGCTGACCCACGACCTGCAGCGCCGCCTGGACCCGTTCCTGATGCTGGATGCCTTCCACTCGGACGAGCCCAGCGATTACCTGGCCGGTTTCCCCGACCACCCGCACCGCGGCTTCGAAACCGTGACCTACATGCTGGCCGGCCGCATGCGCCACCGCGACAATGCCGGTAACGAAGGCTTGCTGGAACCGGGCGGCATGCAATGGATGACGGCCGGCCGTGGCCTGGTGCACTCGGAGTTGCCGGAACAGGAAAACGGCCTCATGAGCGGCTTCCAGCTGTGGGTGAACCTGGCGGGCAAGGACAAGATGACCGATCCCGGCTACCAGGACATCCCCTCGACAGGCATCCCCGAGACCGAGCCGCAAGCGGGCGTGAAGGTCCGCGTCTTGGCCGGGACCGCCTTTGGCGTGGCTGGCGCCATCAGCCGCGAGACCACCGAGCCGTTGTATCTGGACCTGAAGCTGGAAGCCGGCGTGACGCTGGACCTGCCGATCCCGGCCACGCACAATGCCTTCCTCTACGTGTATGCAGGCAAGCTGGCCGTAGGTGCGGCAGGCAGCGAGACCCGTGCCGCAGAGGCCGGTCGCATGGCGGTGCTGTCCAACGTGGCGGGCGCCGCCGGTGTGACGGTGCGGGCAGAGCAGGGCAGCCGCTTCCTGCTGATTGCCGGCAAGCCCTTGAATGAGCCGATTGCCCAGTGGGGCCCGTTCGTGATGAATACTCGCGAACAGGTGGAAGCCGCCATCGACGATTTCCGTGCCGGTCGTTTCTGAACCCTTGATTCATCCGAACCCCAGCAGGCGGGCAGCCAGGTGCGCCCGCCGCCACAGGAGAGCACCATGAGCAACATTCTTCACCAGATCCACGGCCTGACCCGCGACATCGGTTTCCCGGTCCGGCGCCTGCTGCCGGCGGCGGCTGCGCGCACGGTCGGTCCCTTCGTCTTTTTCGATCATATGGGGCCGGTTGAATTCGATGCCGGCACCACCGAAGGCGATGTCCGCCCGCATCCCCACATCGGCCTGGCCACCGTGACTTACCTGTTCTCGGGCGCCATGATGCACCGTGACAGCCTGGGCGTGGTCCAGCGCATCACCCCGGGCGCGGTCAACTGGATGGCTTCGGGACGCGGCATTGTCCATTCGGAGCGTATCCCCGACGATATTCGCGAGCAGAAAGTGCCGGTGCATGGCCTGCAGATGTGGGTGGCCCTGCCGGCCGAGCAGGAAGACAGCGACCCGCTGTTCCGTCATTACGCCTCGGAGGACATGCCTGAGGCGCAAGTGGGCGGCGCCCGTCTGCACGTGTTGGCGGGTTCGGCGTTCGGCGTGAGTTCGCCGGTGGCCACGGCCAGCCCGACGCTGTATGTGGCGGGCAGCACCACGCAAGGGGCCGAGCTGGAGATTGCCGCCGACGTACAGGAACGCGCGGTCTACGTGGTCCGTGGTGACGTGACGCTGGACGGCGAGCGCATGGAGCCGGGCACGTTGGCCATTCTGGCCCCGGGTGCGGCAGTTGCGCTCAAGGCCGTGGGAGAAACGGTCTTCATGATCCTGGGCGGCGCACCGCTGGATGGTCCGCGCTTCGTGTGGTGGAATTTCGTGGCGACCTCGCGCGAGAAGATCGAAGCGGCCAAGCTGGCGTGGAATGGCCGTGACAAGAACGTATTCCCGGATATTCCCGGTGAGACTGAATGGATTCCGCTGCCGGCGCATTGATACGCCGTGATCCAAAAAGAAAACTGTCTGTCGCCCTGGCTGCGACAGGCAGTTTTTTGTCCGATCAAAGGTAGGCCGGATTGACGGTCAGGATATCCTTCGCACACGCCAAGGCTGCTTCGCATTGCGATTGCACGACGCTCGCCACGCGCTGCGTCATGCGCGGGTCTCCTCCCTGCGCCAGCACTTCGTGGCAGATGTCCGGCAATTTTTTCAGGCTGAGCGTGGCCAGCTCCTTGAGCGCATTGACGACCAGCCTCGGTGCAAGGGCGCACTCATGCGCCATCAAGGCCCAGTCGAAAGCACGAATGGTGCGCGGATCAAAATTGTCGCCCACCGCCATCGCCAGTTGGTCGGCCACCTGAGCGTCAATGAGCGCCAATCCCGACACCATGTCATAAGCTGGCGCCAGGACCAGCCGATTGGCATCGCTGAAGAAACTCAGGTTTTTGGCGTGCGCATCGGTATTGCCGATCAATACCTGGAAGATGAGCCAGCGCAGGAAGCCAAGCTTGGCGGGGCCGGTCGAGTGCATCAGGTCACGGTCACCAAGCAAGCGGAAGAAGCGTTTGAGTGAGGCGCCATCGCGTATCTCCTTGACGTCATCGCCATCGCCAAAGGGGCGTTCGTATTTGAAGTCGACCGGAAGTCCCAGGGCCTGACAGCCGTCTATGCATTGTCGGCGCAAGACTTGCGCGCCGTCGGCCTGCGCTGCTTGCATGTCCCCCCGGACGGGGACACGATCAAATCGCTCAACCACCAGTACCGGCTCCGGTACGTGCGCCAGTCTCACTGCAGCCGCCCTGACGCCCACCGCGTCTGCCAGCAGCATGCACATCAGTTCGTTGGTGGTCATGCCCGCGAGCTGCCGGCTGACCGGCTCCGGCTTGAGGATGTGGGTGGAGGACTGTTGCAGCGTTTCCGGCAGAAACCACGCATCGCCCTGCTGGAGGACGGCCAGTTTGTCCTGATAACCGGCGATGGACAGCCTGACCCGGCCATCCCATACCGTGAAAGGATGCTCTGGCCGGGCCCGGATGCGCTGCGAGAGTTCCTCCGATGACAGCCGCCTGGCTTGCCGCTCGTCCTTGTCGTGGGGCGTAACGGCGTTGGCGCTGAAGACCAGCGCGCCCGCCGACTCGCGGCCGAGTGCATGCAGCAGACCCGCCAGGTTCGCCTTGGAGAGATGGTAAGTGGCCACAGCGTCGTCCAGCGCCTTTCCTTCCGGAAGCAGGTTCTGGAAGAAATTGCGCACCTCCATGCTGTGACGTTCCCTGCTTTCTGCCTCGGGACGAATCAAGGGAAGGGCCGGTGACAGGGCATGGCCGGATTGCGTCCAGTCATCGTCGTAGCGCAAGGAAAACAGGTTCTCATCGGTGTGGTGCCAAAGCTCGCCGACCCGCACTCCACCCATCCAGATGTTGAGGAACATGCTCATCGATGCCACGCCGGGAACAAGCGCGGGAGTTCTTTCTCCGCAGTGTGTCGTTCCTCTGCCGAGACCGAGAAGAACGAAACGCCCAGGCAATCCGCCACATCAAGCATCTTGCCGATGCTTACCGTCGGCTTGCCCGATTCAATGTCACTCAGGGTTTGGATGGACACGTCCGCCAGTGCGCAAACGTCGGCAATTCGCATCCCGGCTGCTTTACGCGCGGCCCGGATGGCAGCGCCGAAACCTGCTGCTTCGTTGATTTTTCCAAAATATTCTGGCTTTGCCATATGCCCTCCGTATTCTGCTATAGAAGAATATCAGATTTCTCAATGGCTGAATTCACTCAATATTCTATCAAAATAGAATTTTTCATTGCGGGGAAACGTATTTCGGGAAGGTGAGTGATAAATTCTGCTATGGCAGAATAATTTGCACCGATTTTGAAGGATAAGGCATGCAAGATGATCGAATTGCTACCGACCACCTGAAAACAAAACCGCCTGCGGCATTCCAGCGACAGGCGGTTTGTGATCGGCCGTTGCAGCCGTTCATGCGCTGACCGATCAGATCAGCCCGATGATGCGACCCATCTCGGTGATGTAGGGGCTGTCTTTGAGCACCTGGTTTTCCAGGCTGTCGGCGGCTCGGCGCAGGGAGTGCCAGGTATCGCCGACCTGTCCCGCATGCGGCTGCGGTTCGCTCAGGTGCTGGCGCAGACGGGCGATGTCTTCGCGCAGCTGGTCGGCTTCGGTGCTGCCAGCGGGCAGTTTCTGCAATTCCGCCTCGAACTGGCCGACCATGTCCAGCAGGCGCTGGTGGTCGAACGCTGGGGTTTGCATGGGCTCGCTCATGGATTCTCCTTCGGTGATGGACCGGCTCCATCATAGGCGCATCGCGCCCGGGCCGGCAAAAAAAGCACCGGGTTTTTGCCCGGCATCAAGTTCTGCTATTTGGGTTCGGCCACGGGGCACAAGTTCCGGCAGCGCCGTGCACAGGCCATGCTTTGTTACACTGGCGGCTGTTTTTGCACGGCGCTTCCTGTGCCGCGCTCGCTGATCCCTGATTCATGACCATACACGACGACATTCCCGCTTTCATCACCTGGACCACCGGTGCCACTTCACAGCAACTGCGCTGGCATTCCGAGGCCGGCAATCCGCCCCCCAAGCGCGTCGTCGAGGCGGACGACCAGATGGCCGCCGATGCCGCCTACAAGTTGGCCTGTGAGGGTACCGGCCTGCTCTGGCGCGGCGACTTCCAGAATGCACGCCAGCTGCTGCAAGCCCTGGGCCGACGTGTGGACCGCGCCCGCGAGCGCGCCCAGGCCAAAAGCAAATCCAAAGCGGCCACCGCCGAGAGCCCGGCGCAAGCCTTCCATCATCACCGCCAGATGCAGGCGCAGCGCGCGCGCATCCTGGGCATGCTGCTCATTCCGGTCGATCCAAGCTTCGTGGTGCCGCTGCGCCGAGCGCCCGACGTGCAGGCCGCCTGCCGCGAAGCCTATACGCCGACGCTGCAGGGCACATCCTTTGCGGTCTCGCTGCGCGAGCTGCAGGGGCTGATCGGTGCGCATGAGTGGCGCAAGAAGGGCGTGGAGATCGGCGCGCTGGGTAGCCGCATCCATCCGTGGTATGGCGTCTTCTCGCCGGTGCGTGGCGAGTACGTGGACCTGGTGGCCAAGGCCCCGCTGCCCTCGACCGAACTGGCCTTCGATATCGGCGTGGGCAGTGGCGTGCTCTCCGCTGTGCTGGCCCGGCGCGGCGTGCGCAAGATCATCGCCACCGACATGGACCCGCGCGCGCTGGACTGCGCACGCGAGAACCTGCAAGGGCTGGGGGTCTTGCCGCAGGTCGAATTGCAGGAGGCCGATCTGTTCCCGGCAGGCCGCGCGCCGCTGATCGTCTGCAATCCGCCCTGGCTGCCGGCGCGTCCCAGTTCACCGATCGAACATGCGGTCTACGATCCGGACAGCCGCATGCTGCTGGGCTTCCTGAAGGGACTGTCCGATCACCTGACCCCGCAGGGCGAAGGCTGGCTGATCCTCTCCGACTTCGCCGAACACTTGGGTTTGCGCGCCCCCGGCATGCTGGCCGAGGCGATTGCCCAGGCCGGGTTGGAAGTGGTGGCACGGCACGACATCAAGCCGCGCCACGGCAAGGCAGTCGATCGCGATGATCCGCTGCATGCGGCGCGCAGCAAGGAAACCACCAGCCTGTATCGCCTGCGCGCCCGCGCCTGAACGCACCTCATGCCAGCAAGGAGACACCATCCATGAACATGATCCGATGCCTGCCGCTGCTGTTGGGTGCGCTGCTCCTGCCGGCCACGGCCCAGGTCACCACCCGCGATCTGGGCGGTCATTACGGTCCGCAGCAGGGCGTACCCGTTCCGGTGCCGGTCCCTGTTCCGGTACCGGATGCGCTGAACCGCAACCCGCAACTGAGCGAACCCATCACTACCTCCGGCAACAGCTGCGCCTGCCAGGTAGCCGAGACCAGCGGCAGCGCCTGCATGATCTTCCTGCGCACCAATGCGGCCGACTGGATCGCCCGCAATGCGCCGCAGACGCCGTTGCGCTCGTCGGCCAGCGGACGTTACTACGATGCCTCCTTCGCGCTCGCGGCCAGCGCCTGCGCGGCACGCAAGGTGACACCCGGCAGTGTGAAGGTACATTGGCTGGATCGCCGCAATGCGATCCTGGAATGGAAATAGGGCGCTGATTCGCGCTCAGCGCCTCAGGCCGGCTCCTGCCAGGCCGGGAAATCCAGCAGGACCGCAAAATGCCCGTCCGGCAGGTAAGCAAAGCGCATCTCGCCCGCATGCGCGCGCATGACTTCCTCCACGATGGACAAGCCCAGGCTTGCCCCCATGCGGTTCTCGCCGCGCGGGGCGAAGGGCTTGCGCAATCGCTCCCAATCCTCGGCAGCAATCCCCGGCCCGTCATCGATGAAGCTCAGGCGATGGCGCTGGCCATCGCTGTCCAGCCTTACGTGCAACAGCCCCGGCGCGCCGTATTGCAGGGCGTTGTCGAGGATGTTCTTGATCGCCTCGCCCAGCGCAATCGGATCGCCCTGGATCAAACAGGGCAGGGGCGGCACATCCAGCGCCAGGTCGTGCGGCGTGCGCGCGCGATTGGACAGCACTTCCGTCATCTGCGAGCGCACCAGGTCGGCCAGATCGATGCGTTCCTGCAGGCGGCTGTCATTGCGATGCTGGACCATGGCGTGATTGATGAGCTGGTTCACCAGCGCGCCCAAGTGGCGCGTGCGTTCGCGCAGCAGCGCAAGGTGGCGTTGGCGCTTCTCTTCGCTGGGCTCGGTAGCCAGCAGTTCCATCTGCGCCACCAGGGCGGTGACGGGCGTGCGCAACTGATGCGCGGCATCGCCGATCACGCGGCGCATGGTGGCGCGGTGGACCACCAGCCTCTCCATGAAGGCATTGATGGCCGAGACCAGCGCATGGGTCTCGGCAGGCACGGTTAACGACAGGGGTGAAAGATCGTTCAGGTCCCGCTCACGGATGGCCGCCTCGATGCGCTTGAGCGGCGCCAGTGCTTGGTACAGGGTGAACATTGCTGCCAAAATCGTCAGCGCGCTCATGGCTACGATTACCACCAGCGCCTTGCCGCCCAGGCTCTGCGCAAAGGACATGCGCGCGTTGTTGGTCTGCGCCAGCACGATCACGGCCCAAGGATGGGCGCTGTCGACCGGCATGCGCCGCCCGATGATGGCCATGCGCACCGGCGTGCCCAGATAATCGCCGTCGCGCAACAGCGGGCCTTGTTCCAGCTCGTTCCAGGGAATCTCCGGACGGAATTCGGCATCGCCCGCGATCACCCGGCCACGCGGATCGAAGACCGCATAGATCGCATGGTCCCCGGTGCCCAGCATCGACAGCGCCGCCAGCGGCACATCGACATTGACCTCGCCATGGTCGTACCAGGTGTTTTCGGCGATCTGCAAGGCACTGCCGGCCAGGATGCGGTCATAGGCCTGGCGCGCGGCCAGCTGGGTCGAGATCCAGATGGCGATGAGCAGCACGGCGGCGCTCACCAGCAGCACCGCGCCTACGCGCACCACCAGCCGCGTGTAGAGCGAGCGTCCGGCGACGACGTGCGGCGAACGGCCCAGCATCAGTGCAGGGCAGCGGCCGGGGTGGACGCGGAAGCTTCACCGGCGGCCGGGGCGTGCAACACCAGCTGATAGCCGAGGCCGCGCAGGGTGCGGATTTCAAAGGCGGCAGCGGCCAGTTTCTTGCGCAGGCGCGCCACGTATTGTTCGACCGTGTTGGCGTTGGGGGTGTCGTCGACCGTGAAGAGGCGATCCATCAGCTCATCCTTGTTGAAGATGCGCCCCGGCCGTGCGGCAATGATTTCCAGCAGCGTCACCTCGCGCCGGGTCAGCTCGATGGGCTGGCCGTCCAGCGTGGCGGTGCGGCTCTTGCGGTCGATGCACAGGTTGGCACAGTGCAGCAGGTTGGTCGATTCGCCGCCGCTCCGGCGCAGGAGCACGCGGATGCGCGCCTCCAGTTCGCGGAAGTCGAAGGGCTTGACCAGGTAATCGTCCGCGCCCAGGTCCAGTGCGCGCACGCGCTCTTCGATCTCGCCGCAGGCAGTGAGCATGAGCACCGGCGAGTGCTGGCCGCGCGCGCGCAATTGCTCCAGCAGGGCGAAGCCATCGGTCTGCGGCAGCATCACGTCCAGGATCAGCAGGTCGAAGGCCTCGCCCAGGCGGCGCGCGGCGTGGCCGCCGTGGCTTTCCCATTCGACCGTGTGGCCGATGCGGGCCAGGTGGGAAACGATGGCCTCGGCCACGTCGGCAGTGTCTTCGACCAGCAGGATGCGCATGGGATCTCCAGTGTTGTTTTTCGATGCCGCAGCTGTTGGACGCTGCTTGGGCAGGTCGTCATTGTATGTCCGAACCGCTCACGAAAAGAAGACGTCAGGATTTAGTCAGATTCGTTACAGCTTGGCGGCCTAGCATCCGTTCCAGCATCAATAATTCTTATAAATCATTTGGAGACTGGCATGAGCGACCCTGCCCAAGCTGCGGCTATCCTCGACCCATCGCGTCCGCTGTTGGAAATCGACCGCGTCACCCTGCAATACAAGACCACCGATTCACTGGTCACCGCTACCCAGAACGTCAGTTTCAACGTCCATCCGGGCGACCGCTACATCCTGCTGGGCCCCTCTGGCTGCGGCAAGTCCACGCTGCTGAAGGCCATCGGCGGCTACCTGCAGCCGACCTCGGGGGCGATCCGTCTCAAGGGCCGGGAAGTGCATGAGCCCGGTCCGGACCGCATGATGGTGTTCCAGGAATTCGACCAGCTGCTGCCTTGGAAGACGGTGCGCCAGAACGTGGAATTCGCGCTGCACGCCAGTGGCCGCCTGCAAGGGAAGGCTGCCGCCGAACGCGCCGAGTACTACATCGGCAAGGTCGGCCTGGCCAAGTTCATCGACAGCTATCCGCACATGCTCTCCGGCGGCATGAAACAGCGCGTCTCGATTGCCCGTGGCATGGCCATGGAGCCGGACGTGCTGCTGATGGACGAACCCTTCGCCGCGCTGGATGCACTGACCCGCCGCAAGATGCAGGATGAACTGCTGCGCCTGTGGGACGACACCCAGTTCACGGTGCTCTTCGTGACGCACTCGATCGAAGAAGCGATCCGCGTGGGCACCCGCATCCTGCTGCTGACACCGCACCCGGGCCAGGTCCGCGCCGAACTCAACAGCATCGATCCCGTCCAGCTGGGCACCGCTGCCCAGGCCGAACTGGAAACCCGCATCAACGACATGCTGTTCGCCCATCACTGAGCCGCGCCGGAGACTTCATCATGCAAACCAATCTGCCCTTCGTCCGCCCGGAAATCCTGGTGGACCCCAATCCCCATGCCACTGCCGAAGTGCAGCGGCCGCTGTCGGCCTTCGAGTCCCTGTATCGCATGGGCTGGCTGCGCAAGACCGTGATCCTGCTGGTGCTGGCCCTGATCTGGGAAGTCTACGGCCGCTGGCTGGACAATGCCTTGCTCTTCCCCAGCTTCAGCGAGACGGTGCAAGCCTTCCTCTCCGGCATCGGCAGCGGCGTGCTGCTGCAGCGCGCGGCGGTATCGATGCAGACGCTGCTGGTCGGCTATGGCCTGGGCATCCTGCTGGCCGGGCTGCTGACCACGGTGGCCATCAGCTCGCGCATCGGCAATGACTTGCTGGAGACGCTGACCTCGATGTTCAATCCGCTGCCAGCCATTGCGCTGTTGCCGCTGGCGCTGATCTGGTTCGGACTCGGTACCGGCAGCATCATCTTCGTGCTGGTGCACTCGGTGCTGTGGGCGGTGGCGCTCAATACCCATGGCGGCTTCCGGGCGGTGTCCAACACGCTGCGCATGGTCGGCCAGAACTATGGATTGCGCCGCTTTTCGCTGGTGAAATCGATCCTGATCCCGGCCGCTTTCCCCAGCATCCTGACCGGCCTCAAGGTGGGCTGGGCCTTCGCCTGGCGTACGCTGATCGCGGCCGAGCTGGTGTTCGGCGTGTCCTCGGGTGCGGGCGGCCTGGGCTGGTACATCTTCGAAAACCGCAACCAGCTGGAAACGGCCAATGTCTTCTCGGGCCTGTTCTTCGTGATCATCATCGGCCTGGTGGTGGAGAACCTGATCTTCGCCCAGATCGAGAAGCGCACCATCCGCCGCTGGGGCATGCAGCACTGAGCTGCCGGGCTGCGGACCTTGCCTCCATACAAGGTCCGCGCAAGCCGTACATCAACACGCAACGATCCATACAAGACCGATAAACTGACGACCTTCAGGAGACAAGCATGCAACGACGTACCTTCACCAGCCTCATGATCGCCAGCGCCGTGGCGCTGTCCGCCGTATCCGGCACGGCCCGCGCCGAAGCGCAGGAAGTGCGCATCTCGCACGGCTATGGCCTGCTGTACCTGCCGCTGATGGTGATCCGCGACCAGAACCTGGTGGAAAAGCACGCCAAGGCCATGGGCCTGGGCGAGGTCAAGACCAAGTGGGTGCTGCTCGACGGCGGCAACGTCATCAATGACGCCATGCTGGCCGGCAACCTCGACATCGCCGGCACCGGCGCACCGGGCTTCGTGACGCTGTGGTCCAAGGCGCATGGCATTCCGCGTTCGGAAGTGGTGGGACTGGGCGCACTGTCGACTTCGCCGCTCTGGCTCAACACCAACAACCCCAACGTCAAGTCGCTGAAAGACTTTACGCCCAAGGACAAGATCGCCATCCCCGGCATCAAGACTTCGCTGTCGGCGGTGCTGTTGCAGATGGCGGCCGCCAAGACCTTCGGCATCGAGAACTACGCCAAGCTGGATCCGTTGACGGTGAGCCTGTCGCATCCGGAAGCGATGGCGTCCCTGGTCTCGGGCAAGACCGAGATCACGGCGCACTTCACCTCGCCGCCGTTCTCCTACCAGGAAGCCAAGGCCCCGGGCATCACCCGTGTGTTGAATTCCACCGACGTGCTGGGCCACATCACCATTGACGTGGTCTTTGCACTGAAGTCCTTCACCGACAAGAATCCCAAACTGACCCAGGCTTTCATGGCCGCGCAGGAAGAGGCCAACGCCTACATCGCCAAGAACCGCAAGGGCGCAGCCGAGATCTTCCTGCGCGTTTCCAAGCTGAAGCTGCCGCAGGAAGAAGTGGAGCAGATGCTGGCGGACCCGGGCACCGAGTTCACGAGCACCCCGGTGGACATCATGCAATATGTGATCTTCATGGGCAAAGCCGGCACCATCAAGACCAAGCCGGCGGTGTGGCATGAGATGTTCGTGCCGGCCTTCAAGGAACGCAAAGGCAGCTGAGCGTAAGGAGGCACAGCCTGCGTGACAGGCTGTGCCTGTCGTATCATGGCGGTTTTGTCTTTCCTGCCGTTTCCATGCGTGAGAACACCGCCGTCCACTGGATCGTCGATGAAGACCGTCTCTTCACCGACATGGCCGATTCACCCGACAATCCCTGCACTGCCTGTGGTGGCTGCTGCGCGCATTTCCGGGTGTCGTTCTATTGCGGCGAACTCAGCGATGGATTGGGCGGCATGGTGCCGGTGGAACTCACCAGCAAGGTCAACGACACGCTGGCCTGCATGAAAGGCACGGAAAACGGACATGGCCGCTGCATCGCACTGGTCGGGGAGCTGGGCAAGCCGGGCGTGGGATGCCGCATCTACCCGCAGCGGCCCAGCACCTGCCGTGAATTCTCTCCCTGGGAGCCCGATGGGCAACCCAATCCCGCCTGCCAGCAACGACGCGCAGCCCTGGACCTGCCCGCGCTGGCTGCCTTGCCGCCGGAACAGGCAGCACCCCTCGCCACCGCCTGAGGCTCAGTCGCCCGCTGCCTCGCCGCACAGTGCGGCCAGCGCATCCCCCAGCGATTCGGGCCGTCCCTCGAACAGTCGTTGCAGCGCTTGCGGATCGGCCAGCAACGCATACAGCGCACTGCGCGCAGCATAGTCGGTCGCCATGCGGACTGCCGCCAGGATGTAGTCGTCCAGCGTGGCGGCAATGGTCCAGTCGGGAAGTCCGATACGGCGGAACAGCCCCTCATCGATGTGTTCGAAAACCTCCGGCCCGGTCTTGCAGACACCCGGCAGTCCTACCGTGAAGGCATCGATGATCCCATTCGTATTGCCGAAGGGCAGGGGCGACAGGAACATGTCGCACTGGTTGAAGAGCGACAGGTACTGCTGGTAAGGCTGGTGCGGATAGACTTGCGCGCTCGGAACGTAGCGCAGGATCAGCCGTTGCAGCTGCGGATAGAGCAGCCCTTGTGCCTGCCCCACCAGGAAATGTAGCCGCACTTCGCGCGCCGCACCGCCTGGCACTTGCGCCGACAATTCCACGATGCGCTGGCAGGCCATCAGGAAGCGCGGGTTCAGTTTCATGGTGGTGGCGGCCACGGCCACGTTCACTACCGGCTGATTGCGCCGCTGCAATTGCGGCACGATGAAGGGCACGGCCGAGGGCCGGTAGGGTTGTCCGTCGGCAGGCAGGCGCAGCAGTTGCTCGCTGAAGCAGGCCGGGTCGCCGATGAAATCCTCTTCCACGCTGATGTAGTCGATGCGCGGCGAGCAGGTGGTCGCCGGATGCCCGAGCGCCGCCACCTGCAAGGGCGCCACGCGCAGATTGGCGGCGAACATGGTGATGGGGAACATGCCCACGCTGGGCATGTAGAACACCCGCGGTCGGCGCGCCGTGGCAATCTCGCGCAGCGTCTGCAGGCTGGCCATCAGATTGCCCGGCTGCGCCAGCGTGATGAATTCATCGAAGACGGCACGGCCCAGTTCGTCAGTATTGGCCGCGTAGCCCAGGGCCACCACGTGGAAATGACGGCGCGCCGCTTCCAGGGTCTTGGAGTGCGTGCGATAGATCGAATGCCCGCCCGAAAACCATTCCAGCAAGACCAGCATCACCGGCTTGCCATTGACGCGTGCATCGCCGGTCTGCGAGAGGTCGTCCAGCCCTTCGGCATCCAGCTTCCTGCGCAGCAGCTGGTTGATTGCGCCCTTGATGCGATGGCGCTGCGGCAGGTCGGCGTAGCTGCAGTGCATGTAGACATCATGCAGGACGGCCACTGGCAGCCCGTCCAGCGATTCCAGCTCGGGCAGCCGGTCAGGCAGCCACTGCAGCAGCGCTTCACGCTTGGAATGCGCCGCCGGCGTACCGAGAAAACGCGGTGACATCAGCGCCAGGAAGAGGGCGGCGGCCAGCGGCTTGTTTTGCGCCCACAGGGCTTCCACATCCAGTGCCAACTCCGACTCGGGCGAATACAGCAGACAGAATTTCACCAAGTCCAGCGGCTTGACCTCAAACACTTTGGCCTGTGGCCCGCCGAAATTGAGCGAGCGCAGGATGTGGTCGGCATTGATGAAGTGGCTGGCACCGAAGAGGGCCGCCAGCCAGCGCTGGAAGTGGATCAATTGACCGAAGCCGTTGGGGCTCAGGTGAAAGCCGGGGTCCGACAGCAGGGCCGAGATGGCACCGGTGATGCGGGTCAGCGTGTGCTGTTCCAGTTCAGCCTGGGTTACGGCCGGGGAGACCTGCAGCGAAAACTTGCCGGCCAGCTGGCCATACTGGCGGTCGATCAGTTGCAGCAGGCGCACCAGTTCCCGTGCCGCAGGTTCCTGCTGGCGCGCGTAACAGAGATACTCGAAGTTTTCCAGGGAGAAAATGTTGTCTTGGCTGGCCGTCATTGTGTTCTCGTTGTCGGGCTTGGGCTGCCGGCATTGTGCCGTCTCTCCGGGATCACTGCCAGTGCTTTGGAGCCTGTTCCCATGCAATCTGCGAGATGCGTTGCCCCCACAAGCCTAGTGCTGAGCCGGAGGCTCCTGCGCGGGCTGCGCAAAGATCAGGCCCGGCGCCAGCGGAGAACGATACAAGCGCGGCGCCCCGTGGGCCGCGTCCGGAATCACCTGCTGCGGATGGTGTATCGGGATCTGCCATTGCCCGGCCAGAAACTGTTCATAGTCCCGGTACGCCAGTTGCCGCGCCAGCCGCGTCGGTCCCTGCAGCGCTGCGCCGCAGGAGCGGTCGAGGAAGCGATGCTGTGGATCGACATCACGCCCGCCCACCAGGTAGCGCACGTCACGAGCCGCATAGCGTGCCCATAGCTGGCGCGCCTCCAGATGCTGCTGCACCAGGTAAGCGGGAGGCTCGACGAGACCGTAACGGTAGTGGTCGTAATGCGGGCAGGACGCCGCTGCCGGTACCGCGAATGCGCCTGCCTGCGGACGTTCCGGGCTCACGTAGAGATAGGACGAAGGACTGGAAATGATGTAGCGTACCTGAATCCCGGCGGCCTGCAAGGTCTCCGCGACCGGATTGAGCAAGGCGTAGCGCTGCATCAGCTGGGCCCCGGCGGAATGGCCGATCAGGACGATCTCGCGCAGGTCGGGAAAGCGCCGGGGCTCTGCCAGCCAGCGCACCAGGTCATCCAGTGCCGCGAAGCTGCTGATCCCCGTAACGCCTCGAATGGAGCCTGCTCCTTGCATCCAGCCGTTGCCGGCCCAGATCGGCATGCCCGGCAAGAGACCGGCATCCTTGCTGGCCATGAAGTTGGGTGCCAGCAGCAGTGTATTGCCTGAGGTCAATGCTGCCTGCTGCAGCAGGTGTTGACCGAGGGCAAAGTAGTCAACCGCATTGCGCTTGACCCCGTGCACGATGATGACGGCGCGCTCGACATGGCTGGGGAGATCGTTCAGATCGGCGTTGGCATAGACGGCCATGGTGTAGGGCGTGCTGCCCAGCGAGAGCGCCTGACGCGCCTGCGCAGGGGCGGGCGGGGAGGACGATGAGGACTCGGCTGCTGCTGGCAACGCCCACAAGGCGGCGATGAGCAGGGCAGAAAATCGGACTGAGCGGACCAGGGGGACTAAGCGGACCATCGGCGTGCCATAGGTTGAAGTGCAGGCTTGCATGCGAATGCATATGTGCAGAATATACCTCGTTGCGGCATGGCCGGTCGTGCATGCCTCTCGTTTCATCGTACCGGCGGGTGGCGATCAGTGCCGGGTCCGTGCCTGCAGCATGGCCGACGGCGTCTGCCCGAACAGCTTCTTGTAGTCGCAGGAGAACTGGCTGAAATTGGCAAAGCCCCAGGCGGCCGCGATGTCGCCGATGCTGCCCACGGCCTGGCTGCCATCACCTTCGCACAGGGCCCGGCGCACGCCGTTCAGGCGCAGCGACCGCAGATAGCTCATGGGACTGATGCCCAGTACATCCTCAAAGCAGTATTGCAGAGTACGGCGGCTGACATGGACCGCTTCACACAGCATGGGCACGGTCACCGGACTGTCCTGATGCGCCATGGCGAACTCGCGCGCATCGTTGACGATGCGGCGGCGGCGCAGGAAGCTGGTCCCTGCTTCAGCCTCGATCTCGCCTTCATCGAGCATCGCCAGCAGCGCCACCAGCACCGCTTCCTGGCGCAGCTGCAGGGCGGCGTGCGCTTGCGCACCGCTGGCCTGTCCGGCCAGGGTCAGCAGGGCAGCGATCTGCTGGCGGCACTCCTCCAGCCCCTGGTGATCGACTTTCAGCAACTCTGCCTGGCCCAGACGTTTCCAGTCCAGCGATGCCATGCAGCCCAGGCGTGCCGCGCTGGACTGCAGGGCATCGCGCTGGACCACGATGCCATAGATCTCGTGTGCATCCGGCGTGACCAGTTCGAATTCGCAGGCGCCGGGCCGCGTCATCACCACATCCTCGCCGACCTGGCGGCCGTTGATGCGCATGCCACTGGTGCGCACCTCGATGCCGAACCAGAAGGCGTCCGGCCACACCTGGCAGGACTGCCGTACCGCACGGCTGCTGGCCTCGCGGAAGATCTGCAGGCCGCTGCTCTGCCATTCCTGCAGCACGCCTTCGAAAGCGCCGCAGGTGATCTGGTCGTAGCGTTGCTCCCAATCGGTCAGGTTGTGCGCATGCTCATCCACGTCGCGCGCAACGGCGGTGCGCAATGCCCGCTGGCTGTGCGTGGCAGATGTGTCAGCTTGGGACAGTGCGAGAGAGGGCATGGACAGGCTCCTTGATCGACCGGGCGGCGGGCAAGCCGCGCAGTTTTGCCGAATTTCGATAACGCCGCCGAAATCGCCGTTGCTATATTGCGTCGGCAGGGCAGCGCATTGCGCGAAATCAAGCAAGCGCCATGCCCGCCCGTCCTTTCACAGGGGCCGCCATGCAGCGGCTCCGCCTTCGCGCCAAAGGGAGAATCCGATGAATGCAAGCTCTTCAGGGCAGGGGCACACGCTCAAGCCCGTCCTGTCCACCCTGCAGCTCTGGGCCATTGCGGTCGGGCTGGTGATTTCCGGCGAATACTTCGGCTGGAGCTATGGCTGGGCCAGTGCCGGGACGCTGGGCTTCACCGTCACCGCGCTATTCATCGCGGCCATGTATGCCACCTTCATCTTCAGCTTCACTGAACTCACCACCTCGATTCCCCATGCGGGCGGGCCGTTTGCCTACAGCAAGCGCGCCTTCGGGCCGGTCGGCGGCTATCTGGCCGGGGCCGCCACGCTGATTGAATTCGTCTTTGCGCCACCGGCCATCGCACTGGCCATCGGCGCCTACCTGAATGTGCAGTTCCCCCATATCGATCCCAAGCTGGCGGCACTGGGGGCGTATCTCGTGTTCATGACGCTCAACATCGTCGGGGTGCAGATCGCGGCGACCTTTGAATTGTTCGTCACGCTGCTGGCGATCTTCGAGCTGCTGGTCTTCATGGGCGTGGTGGCGCCGGGCTTCTCGCTGGCCAATTTCACCAAGGGCGGCTGGTCCGGCAGTGATGCCTTCAGCATGGCGGCGGTGCCGGGCATGTTCGCGGCGATCCCGTTTGCGATCTGGTTCTTCCTGGCCATCGAAGGCGTGGCCATGGCGGCTGAAGAGGCCAAGGACCCCAAGCGTTCCATTCCCATCGCCTACATCACCGGCATCCTCACGCTGGTGGTGCTGGCCATTGGGGTGATGCTCTTTGCCGGCGGCGCAGGCGACTGGACCAAGCTGGCCAATATCAACGACCCGCTGCCGCAGGCCATGAAGCTGATCGTCGGCGACAACAGCAACTGGCTGCACATGCTGGTGTGGCTGGGGCTGTTCGGGTTGGTGGCGTCCTTCCACGGCATCATCCTGGGCTATTCGCGCCAGATCTTTGCGCTGGCCCGCGAAGGCTACCTGCCGGCGTATTTCGCCCGTGTCCATCCGCGTTTCAAGACCCCGCACCGCGCCATCCTGGCCGGCGGGGTGGTGGGGATCGCCGCCATCTACAGCGATGAACTCATCAAGATCGGCGGCCAGACGCTCACGGCCAACATCGTCACCATGTCGGTATTCGGCGCCATCCTGATGTACATCCTGTCGATGCTCTCGCTGTTCCGCCTGCGCCGCGCCGAGGCCGGCCTGGAGCGGCCTTTCCGGGCACCGCTGTATCCGTACTTCCCGGCCTTCGCGCTCTTCGGTGCGCTGGTGTGCATGGCCACCATGATCTATTACAACCCGCTGATCTTCGGCATCTTCGTCGCCTTGCTGGCACTGGGCTATGCCTGGTTCCTGGCGACGGCACGCCAGCGTGCCGAAGGGGCGGCGGCGGTTGCAGAATTCTGAACGATATAAAACTTTTATACCGATAACTCCAAACCGATCATTCGACTGGGCGATCATGAACAACAATCACAAACCGACGACCGACACCGCCGCACCCGCCCTCAGGCGCCGTGGTTTCCTGGGCGGCCTGCTGGCGGCTGCAGCCGGTGGCGCACTGGCTACCATCGCCACGCCCGGCCAGGCGGCCGCCCGCGCTGAAGTCGCGCTGGACCGTGCCAAATGGGCGGCCCGCAATCACGAGATGGTGGCGCAGATGATCGCCGAGCATGGCAAGCTGTCATCCGGTTACCAGAGCGGCAAGCGGCCCTATGCCGTGTTCGACTGGGACAACACCAGCATCATGAATGACTGCGAAGAAGCGCTGCTGATGTACCAGATCAATACGCTGTCTTTCAAGCTGACACCAAACGAGTTCGCGGCCATCACCCGTCAGAATGTGCCGCCGGGTCCGTTCAGCAAGGACTTCAAGAATGCGGCAGGCAACATCGTGGATCTGGAAGCGATCTGCGCTGACCTCGATGCGGATTATGCGTTCCTGTACGCCAATTACAAAGGCATGGCCGGCAGCAAGAGCCTGGAAGAAATCACCGCCACGCCGGAGTTCCAGGACTTCCGTACCAAGCTCTACTACCTCTATGAAGCCGTCAACGATACCCATGGCGTGGCCGTCGGTTATCCTTGGGTGATCTACTTCTTCGCCAACATGAGCGTGGCCGAAGTGAGCGCGCTGGCCGAAGCCTCCAACGATGCGGCCCTGGGCGCGGCGCTGACCAAGGTCAAGTACACCAGCCCGGCCGATCGTGCGGGCAAGGCGGGCGTGGTGAGCGTGTCGCACTTCCATGGCATCCGCCTGTGCACCGAAATCGCCACCTTGATGGACACCCTGCGCCGCAATGGCATCGACGTCTATGTCTGTACCGCCTCGCTGGAAGATGTGGTGGCCGTGTTTGCGACGCACCCCAAGTATGGCTACCACGTTACCCGTGAGAACGTCATCGGCCTGCGCCTGGAGCGCAACGGGCAGAGCTTCCGCAATGCCTATCTGAAGGAGTGGCCGCTGACCTGGGGACCGGGCAAGACGGTCGCCATCAAGCAGGTGCTGGTGGCGCAAAAGGGGTATGGTCCGTTGTTCGTGGCGGGCGACAGCGATGGCGATTACGATATGCTGCGTGACTTCCCCGAGACCCGTTATGGCCTCATCGTCAATCGCATGAAGAACGGCAAGATCGGTGAGCTGTCCAAACTCGCGGCGGACCAGATCAGTGCCGCCAAGCCGCGCTTCCTGCTGCAGGGCCGCCAGGAGTCGACCGGCAACTGGCTGCCGGCCGAAACCAGCATCAAATACGGCAAGACCGCACCGCAACTGCTGACCAGCTGATCGGACAGCAGCGGGGCATGACGCACCGCTGCCTCAGCGGGCAGCGGTGACCAAGGAGGAGCATCATCATGGCCGAACACCGTTTCCGGCACATTGTGGGTAGCGCCAGCTACGTGTTTCGTGATCTCAAGGAAGTGATGGCCAAGGCCAGCCCGGCGCGTTCCGGCGATCTGCTGGCCGGTGTGGCGGCGGGCAGCGCCGAGGAGCGCGCCATTGCCCAGATGGCGCTGGCGAACCTGCCGCTGAAGACTTTTCTCGACGAGCCGCTGATCCCTTACGAAGAGGATGAAGTTACCCGGCTGATCCTCGACAGTCACGACCGTGCCGCCTTTGCGCCGATCGCGCACCTGACGGTGGGCGATTTCCGCAACTGGCTGCTGGCCGATGACACCGACAGCACGGTGCTGGCCGCCGTGGCACCCGGGGTGACGCCGGAGATGGCGGCGGCCGTCTCCAAGATCATGCGCAACCAGGACCTGATCCTGGTGGCCAAGAAGTGCCGCGTGGTCACGGCCTTTCGCAATACCATCGGCTTGCCCGGCCGCTTGTCCACCCGCCTGCAGCCCAATCACCCCACGGATGACGCCAGCGGCATCGCCGCCAGCATGCTCGATGGCCTGATGTATGGCAACGGCGATGCGGTCATCGGCATCAATCCCGCCACCGACAACGTACCGCAGGTGGTCAAGCTGGTCGGCATGATGGCCGATGTGATCGCGCGTTACGAGATCCCGACGCAATCCTGCGTGCTCACCCACGTCACCAACACGATTGCCGCCATCGAGCGCGGTGCGCCGGTGGATCTGGTATTCCAGTCGATTGCCGGGACCGAGGCGGCCAATCGCGGCTTCGGCATCGACCTGGCCATCCTGGGCGAGGCGCGTGAGGCTGCGCTGTCGCTCAAGCGCGGCACGGTCGGCGACAACGTGATGTATTTCGAAACCGGGCAGGGCAGTGCGCTGTCGGCCAATGCGCATCACGGCATCGACCAGCAGACCTGCGAGGCGCGCGCGTATGCCGTGGCCCGCGCCTTCAAGCCGCTGCTGGTCAATACGGTGGTGGGCTTCATCGGGCCGGAATACCTGTATGACGGCAAGCAGATCATCCGCGCCGGACTGGAAGACCATTTCTGCGCCAAGCTGCTGGGCCTGCCCATGGGCTGTGACGTCTGCTACACCAACCATGCCGAAGCGGACCAGAACGACATGGATGTGCTGCTGACCTTGCTGGGCGTCGCCGGCTGTACCTTCGTCATGGGCATCCCCGGTTCGGATGACATCATGTTGAATTACCAGACCACGTCCTTCCACGATGCGCTGTATGCGCGGCGGGTACTGGGGTCGCGGCCGGCGCCGGAGTTCGAGGCGTGGCTGCATAGGATGCAGATCTTCAATGCGGGCGGCCAGGAGCAGGCATTCCGCCTGCATGCCGACATGCCCCCCGGGTTCCGCGAGACCTTGTTGCGCCTTCAATGACCATGGACGACAAAGAAGCCATTTCACCGCAAGGTGCAGAAAACGTCAGCCCCGGTGCAGAAAACGTCACGGCCAATCCGTGGGAGGCATTGCGCCGCTTCACTGCTGCGCGCATCGCCTTGGGACGCAGTGGCGTAAGCTTGCCGACCGCGCCGCAGCTGGCTTTTCAGCTGGCGCACGCGCAGGCGCGCGATGCCGTGCACCTGGCGCTGGATGTGGCTGCGCTCAAGGATCAATTGCAGCAGCAAGGACTCTGCGCAGCCGAAGAGGTGATCGATGTGCAAAGCGCGGCAGCAGACCGGCTGGTCTACCTGCAGCGGCCGGACTTCGGGCGCAGGCTGTCGGAAGCATCGCGCCAGCAATTGCTTGAGCGTTTCGGCACCGGGCCGCAACGGCGCTTCGATGTGGGCTTCGTGATCGCCGATGGCTTGTCGGCGCTGGCCATCGTGCGCAATGCTGCGCCTTTCCTGGCGGAGGTGATGCAGCGTATTGCACCGGAAGGATGGTCGATGGCACCGCCCGTGATCGTGCAGCAGGGACGGGTGGCGGTGGCCGATGAAATCGGGGAGTTGCTGGGCGTGAAGCTGGTGGTGATCCTGATCGGCGAACGTCCGGGGCTGAGTTCGCCGGACAGCATGGGTCTCTATCTGACCTGGATGCCCTCGCGCGGACTCACCGACGCCAGCCGCAATTGCATCTCCAATGTGCGGCCGGAAGGTTTGCCCTATCCGGAAGCCGCCTACAAGCTGCATTACCTGATGGCGCAGGCGCACCAGCGTGCCCTGTCCGGCGTGGCCTTGAAGGATGAGACGGCCAGCGAGGGTGAGGAACTGGATGTGCGGCGCAACTTTTTGCTCGGCGGGGATTGAGCCGGCTTATCTGAAGATTTGAAAGGGAAGCGTTAACGGGAAAAAGGAAAAGGCCGCGAACTTTCATTCGCGGCCTTTCCTTTGTGCGCGGGGGAGGGCGATGCATCCACCCTCCCTGAAGCATCGACGCTTTACACCGATTCCAGCGCCTGGTTCAGCGTGGCGCTCGGACGCATCACGGCGAAGGTCTTCTCACGATCCGGCAGGTAGTAGCCGCCGATGTCGACTTCCTTGCCCTGCACCGAGTTCAGTTCTTCGACGATCTTCTGCTCGTTGTCGGACAGTGCCTTGGCCAGCGGGGCGAACTGCTTGGCCAGTTCGGCGTCGTCCTTCTGGGCGGCCAGTTCCTGGGCCCAGTACAGGGCCAGGTAGAAGTGGCTGCCACGGTTGTCCAGCTCACCGGTCTTGGGCGAAGGCGACTTGTTGTTGTCCAGCAGCTTGCCGGTGGCAGCGTCCAGGGTCTTGGCCAGGATCTTGGCGCGGGCGTTGCCGGTCTTGATGCCCACGTCTTCGATGGAGACGGCCAAGGCCAGGAATTCACCCAGCGAATCCCAGCGCAGGTGGTTTTCACCGACCAGCTGTTGCACGTGCTTGGGGGCCGAGCCGCCGGCACCGGTTTCGAACATGCCGCCACCGGCCATCAGCGGGACGATCGACAGCATCTTGGCCGAGGTGCCCAGTTCCATGATGGGGAACAGGTCGGTCAGGTAGTCGCGCAGGATGTTGCCGGTCACCGAGATGGTGTCCAGGCCGCGGATGACGCGTTCGAGGGTGTAACGCATGGCGCGCACTTGCGACATGATCTGGATGTCGGCACCGGTCAGGTCGTGATCCTTCAGGTAGGTGTTGACCTTCTTGATCAGTTCGGCTTCGTGCGGACGGTACGGGTCCAGCCAGAACACGGCCGGCATGCCGGACAGGCGGGCACGGGTCACGGCCAGCTTGACCCAGTCACGCACGGCGGCGTCCTTGACCTGGCACATGCGCCAGATGTCGCCTTCTTCCACGTTCTGCTCCAGCAGCACCTGGCCATCCAGGGTGACGATGCGCGCCACGCCGGCCTGGGCGATTTCGAAGGTCTTGTCGTGCGAACCGTATTCTTCTGCCTTCTGGGCCATCAGGCCGACGTTGGGCACGGTGCCCATGGTGGTCGGGTCGAAGGCGCCGTTGGTCTTGCAGAAGTTGATGATTTCCTGATAGATGCGGGCGAAGGTCGATTCCGGCAGCAGGGCCTTGGTGTCTTCAGTCTTGCCAGCGGCGTTCCACATCTTGCCGCCAGCACGGATCATGGCCGGCATGGAGGCATCAACGATCACGTCGTTGGGGGCGTGCAGGTTGGTGATGCCCTTGGCGGAATCCACCATGGCCAGGCGCGGACGCTTGGCTTCATCGGCCTTCAGGTCGGCCAGGACTTCGGCCTTCTTGTCTTCGGGCAGGGTGTTGATCTTTTCGTAGACGCCGGACATGCCGTTGTTGGGGTTCACGCCGATCTCGGCGAACAGCTTGGCGTGCTTGGTGAAGGTGTCCTTGTAGTAGGTGCGCACGGCGTGGCCGAAGACGATCGGGTGCGAGACCTTCATCATGGTGGCCTTGACGTGCACCGACAGCAGCAGGTCGGTGTCGAAGGCGTCCTGCATCTGTTCTTCGTAGTAGGCACACAGGGCCTTCTTGCTCATGAACATGCTGTCGATGATTTCACCGGCTTGCAGCGAGATCTTCGGTTTCAGGACGATGGTTTCGCCGGACTTGGTGACCAGGTCCATCTTGACGTCCACGGCCTTGTCCAGGGTCAGGCTCTTTTCGCCGGCGTAGAAGTCGCCGCCGTGCATGTGTGCCACGTGGGTACGCGAGGCCATGGACCACTTGGCCATCGAGTGCGGGTGCTTGCGGGCGTAGTTCTTGACGGCGTTGGGTGCGCGGCGGTCGGAGTTGCCTTCGCGCAGGACCGGGTTCACGGCGCTGCCGGTGACCTTCGCGTAGCGCTTCTGCAGGGCCTTTTCTTCTTCGGTGCTCGGGTTTTCCGGATAGTCGGGCAGCTTGTAGCCGCGTGCTTGCAGTTCGCGGATGGCCGCTTGCAACTGCAGGATCGAGGCGCTGATGTTGGGCAGCTTAATGATGTTGGCGTCGGGGCTCTGGGTCAGTGCGCCCAGTGCGGCCAGGTTGTCGGGGACTTTCTGTTCATCGGTGAGGTACTCCGGGAATTCAGCCAGGATACGCGCAGCCACCGAGATATCGCTTTCGACGACGTCGATGCCGGCCGCGGCGGTGAACTTCTTGACGATGGGCAAGAGCGAGTGGGTCGCCAGATAGGGTGCCTCGTCGGTCAGCGTATAGATGATGGTCGGTTTGCCAGTAGTCACGATGATGTCCTTGCGTTGGTGTGTTGATGTGCGTTGGTGCGATCCCCGCAGCGCCGGATGGACCGCCCTGGCTCTGTCGGCCTGGGCTGGCGCCACCTCCTTGTCGGCTGTGCTGCGTGGAAATTCGTCTCCCGGGGCGGCATGGCTGGCGTATTGCTGCCAGAAGGCCGCGGCAAAAAACAGCGGTAGTTTACTCCTAAGCGGACCGAAATGCTTCAACTCTTATATAAGACTTGAAGAAATTTTTGCTTTTCGAAGGATTGCTGCCCCGTTCTCAATCCCTTGGCATGACTCTGCTATTGTCGTGGATCCACTTTTTGTGGATGTCCGGCAAAATGCCGTACAATTCATTTCATGGGAAAACGCATGACACCAGCTGTCGCCACTGCTCGACTGGAAGCCCGGATCAGCCCGGAGCTTCAGCAATTGCTCAAACGTGCCGCCGAGATTGAAGGACGGACCTTGACCGACTTTGTCGTTGCTGCCGTCCAGGAAGCGGCGCAGAAAGCGGTCGAGCAGGCCGAAGTCATCCGTTTGTCCTTGCAGGACCAACAGCGCTTTGCCGAGGCGCTTCTGGCTCCGCCACCACCATCGGCAGCACTGCAGCGCGCCATGGCGCGTCATGACAAACTCCTGCGCAGCGAAGAATGACGCGCCCGCCGTTCCTCGTGACGGCGTTAGAACCCGCCCTTCACGATCGCAGCCGCTTCGACAGCGGCACACCCGCATTGAACCGCTATTTGCGCGAACAGGTGACCCAGGATATCCGGCGCCGCGTGGCCGCCTGCTTTGTCGCAGTGGACGACGAACAGCGGGTGACCGCCTATTACACGCTGGCCAGCGCCAGCGTGCCGCTGGTGGGCCTGTCCGATGAGATGCACCGCAAGCTGCCTCGCTATGGCGCCATTCCTGCCATCCGTCTCGGTCGTCTTGCGGTCGACCGGAAATTCAAGGGCGGGGGCCTCGGTGGTGCTTTGCTGGTCAATGCATTGCGCCGGGCCGTCGCGGCGGAGATTCCGGGCGCGGTCCTCGTGGTTGATGCCAAGGACCCGCAAGCGTCAGCCTTTTATCGCCATCACGGTTTCATCGCCCTGCAGGATGCACCGCTCACGCTGTTCTTGCCCCTCGCGTCAGTGCGCTAAGCAAGCGGCAATTCTCCAGCACGCCATAAAAAAAGGGCCGCAACTCTGCGGCCCATCCCAATAGCTAGTACAAGAACCTGTCTCAGGCGGTCACTGCCTGCCGTGCCGCCTTGTTGCGATACAGGATCAGGGTGGCGATCAGCCCGCACACTGCAGCCGTGCTCATCCAGAGGCCAGGCGCTGCCTTGTCGTGGGTCATTTCGATCAGGCCAGTCGCAATGGCCGGCGTGAAGCCGCCGAAGACGGCGGTAGCCAGGCTGTAGGCCAGCGAGAAGCCCGCAGTACGGACGTCAGCCGGCATCACCTCGGTCAGGGCCACCACCATCGCGCCGTTGTAGCTGGCGTACAGGAAGGACAGCCACAGTTCCACCATCAGCATCTTGGCGAAGCTGGCGTCATGCACCAGCCAGTTCACGGCCGGGTAGGCAGTCAGGATGGTCAGGACGGTGAAGGTCACCAGGATCGGGCGACGGCCGATGCGGTCCGACAGCGCGCCCATGATGGGCAGCCAGATGAAGTTGGACAGGCCCACGCACAAGGTCACGATCAGGCTCGCTTCGGTGGAGAGCTTCAGCACGTTCTTGCCGAAGGTCGGGGTGTACACCGTGATCAGGTAGAACGACACGGTGGTCATCGACACCAGCATCATGCCGGCAATGACCAGCTTCCAGTTTTCGATCATGGAACGGAAGATCTGGCCGGTGCTCGGACGATGCTTGCGGCGCATGAACTCTTCGGTTTCCTGCAGCGAGCGGCGGATCACGAACAGCACCGGCACGATCAGGCAGCCGATGAAGAAGGGCACGCGCCAGCCCCAGTCACCGACCTGGGCCGGAGTGAGCGTCGTCGAGAGCACGTAGCCGATGGCCGCTGCCACGATGATGGCCACCTGCTGGCTGGCCGACTGCCAGCTCACATAGAAACCCTTGTTGCCGGGCGTGGCCATTTCGGCCAGATAGACCGACACGCCGCCCAGTTCCACACCGGCCGAGAAGCCTTGCAGCAGGCGGCCGACCAGCACCAGCACCGGGGCCAGCACGCCGATGGTGGCGTAGGAGGGAACGAAAGCGATGAGCATCGTGCCCAGGGCCATCAGCGCCAGAGTCACGATCAGGCCTTGGCGGCGGCCGACGCGGTCGACATAGGCGCCCAGGATGATGGCGCCCAGCGGGCGCATCAGGAAGCCGGCGCCGAAGGTCATGAAGGTCAGCATCAGCGAGGCGAACTCGTTGTCGCTGGGGAAGAAGGCCTTCGAGATGTGGGTTGCGTAGAAACCGAACAGGAAGAAATCGAACATTTCCATGAAGTTGCCGCTGGTCACGCGCAGCACGGTGGAAAACTTCGATTGCGAAGAAGTGGATGTCGTCATGATATGTGCCTCGTTATCTGTTGGGCGGACCGTGTTGATTCCGGTCTTGCGCCTGTCTCGTACTGCCATGCGGCAGCTTGTGTCAGGATCTTTTTTTGTGGGGACAGCTATTGCGCCGCCGATTCTATGCCCGAAAGTGATCCATGGGACCCACTTGCGGCGCTGCGCAAGCAAATATCGGTTTTTTCGATAGCTGGATGAAAGCTTCAGCGCGCATTTCCATCGCAAAAAGCTGTTCGCACGACAAGCTGCGGTGTATCAAGGCGATCAGAGGTGAATTATGGTGCAATGCGGCATGGCTCGTGACTTCACGCAGCCCAGCTCATCCATGAAAGGTTCCTATGAAAACCGCCGTCTTCAGCGCCCGCCGCTACGACCAGACCCTGCTCACGCGCGCCAATGCCGCGTGCGGCGCTGCGCATGAACTGGTGTTCCTGCAAGACCGTCTCGATCTCGATACGGCACAGCTGGCCAGCGGCTGCCAGGCCGTGGCGGCCTTCGTCAACGATGACCTGGGTGCTGCCGTGCTGGAACGCCTGGCCGCTCTGGGCGTGCGTTTCGTCACCACACGCTCCACCGGCTTCAATCACATCGATACGCAAGCCGCGCGGCGGCTGGGCATCACGGTTGCGCGCGTGGCCGATTATTCACCTTACTCGGTGGCCGAGTTCGCCGTGGGCCTGCTGCTGGCGGTGAACCGAAAAATCGCGCGCGCCAGCATGCGCACCCGCGAAGGCAATTTCGAGCTGGAAGGATTGATGGGCTTCGACCTGCACGGCAAGACCGTGGGCGTGATCGGTACCGGCAAGATCGGAGCACTGTTCGCCCGCATCATGGCCGGATTCGGCTGTACCGTGCTGGGCAGCGACGTGCATCACAATCCGGACTTCGAGGCCCTGGGCGGACGCTACGTGCGCCGCGAGGAGCTCTTCGCCGCCAGTGACGTGATTTCGCTGCATTGTCCGCTCATTGAAGCCACGCGCTATCTGGTCAATGCCGAGACCTTGGCCCTCGCCAAGCCCGGCTGCATCCTGGTCAACACCAGCCGCGGCGGGCTGGTCGATACCGAAGCCGCGATTGCCGCCTTGAAGAGCGGCCAGCTGCGCGGCCTGGCCATCGATGTCTATGAACAGGAGGCCAGCCTGTTCTTCCAGGACCTGTCCTCGACCATCATCACCGACGACGTGATCCAGCGCCTGGTTTCCTTCCCCAATGTCATCGTCACCGGCCACCAGGCCTTCTTCACCGAGGAAGCCATCGGCCAGATCATGCAGACCACCATCGCCAACCTGAATGATTTCGCCGCGGGCAAGCAACTGGGCGAGCGTCTGGTGGCCTGATCAGCTCGCATGGCGGCCGGCGTCGAACAGCGAGCCCAACTGCTCGCCGATGCGCGGACGCAGGTGTTCATGCACGCGCTGGATGATGTGTTCGGCATCGTCCGCGCCATAGGTCTGCGCCAGCTGGCGATGCATGTCGAAATGCAGGTAGAGCAGTCCGCGCAGACTCTGGAAAGCGGTCGGATGGGCCTGGCCGCAGACCTGCTCGTTGTTGTCCATGACCTGGTTCAGTACGCCCGGATCGAACAGGCGTACCTCGCAGATCACGGCGCAGCGGACGATCTCCAGGTCCAGTGCTTCCAGTTCCTGGGTCAGTTCATCGGGAGTGTGGCGCTCGGCGCTCAGCTTTTCGCTCATGGCGGTCTTTCGGAGGAGGAGGGGAGTCCTCAGGATAGCATTTGCTGCAGCGCGGAAAACTTGTCGAAGATCAATCTTTCAGGGATTGCCAGCGCCAGGCAGGTAAATTTTGCAAAGAGCTTCACGCTGCTGCAGCATGGCGCTCAGACGGAACAAAAGGGCAATGGCGGATCGCCCGCCATCGCCCCTTCAGCGCGCCTTTCGGCCAGACAGGATCACTCCAGCGCCGCAGCCGGACCGAAGAATTCATATCGGCTCTGAGCCGCCGGTACACCCAGCGCGCCCAGCGCACGCTTGATGGCTTTCATGAACGGCTTGGGGCCAACGAAGTAGGCGTCCACGTCCCGCGTTTGCGGTAGCCATTGCTGCAGCAGAGCCGCATCGATGAAGCCGGTGGCGTAGGGGGCCGGATCGCCTGCGCGCACCCGTTCATAGCAGAAATGCGCCCGCAGTTGCGGGTGTTGCGCCGCCAGTTCTTCCACCTGACGGCGGAAAGCATGCACGCCGCCATGGCGCGCCGCATGGATGAAATGCACCGGGCGACCGGTCGGCAGCGCCGCTGCCAGCATGGTCATCATCGGCGTAATGCCCACGCCGCCGCTGATGAGCACCAGCGGCTTGTCACTGGCCGTGAGCGTGAAGTCGCCGGCCGGCGGGAACAGTTCCACCACCGCGCCCACATGGATCTCGTCGTGCAGATGGCGCGAGACCTTGCCCTCGGCTTCACGCTTGACGCTGATGCGGTATTGCAGCGGCTGCCCCTGCTGGCGCAGCGGGGCCGACAGCGAATACTGGCGGCGCTGTTCCAGTCCGTCCACCACCATGCGCAGGCCGATGTACTGGCCCGGCTCAAAGTCCAGCAGCGCGCCGCCATCCTGGGGCATGAAGTAGAAGGAGGTGATCTCCTCGCTCTCGGCCACCTTGCGCGTGACCACGAAATTGCGCGCACCGCGCCAGCCGCCTGGCGCGCCGGCCTTGGCGTCATATTGGTGGCGTTCGGCGCCGATGAGGATGTCGGCCAGCTGGCCATAGGCGGCAGCCCAGGCATCGATGACGGCATCGGTGGCGATCTCCGCGCCCAGCACTTCACGGATGGCGCGCAGCAGGCAGTCGCCGACCATCGGGTAGTGCTCGGGCTGCACCTGCACGGCGACGTGCTTGTTGATGATCTGCGCGGCCAGCGGGCCCATTTCTTCCAGGCGATCGATATGCCGCGCGTACATCAGCACGCCATTGGCCAGCGCACGCGGCTGGTCGCCGCTGGCCTGGTGGGCGCGATTGAAGAGGGGATGAACCTGTGGGTAGTCGCGCATGAGCATCTTGTAGAAGTGCGTGGTCAGCGCCTCGCCGCCCGATTCGAGCAGGGGGACGGTGGATTTGACGATGGCGAGTTGGGCATCGGTAAGCATGCTGAACCTTTCTGTTGGAAGAGGTGGTGGAAGTGCCGGGATGTCCGGGACTCTCTTCCTATTACAAAAGGCGTGCCACTTTCGAATGCCAATAAAATCAGGAACTTGCGAGCGGTTGGTGTATTTATGACCTGTGTCATAATGACAGATCAATCTTCCTTTGGAAGTCAATATGACCTCAAAAGTCCTGCTCGACGCCTTGCTCCCGCTGGTAGCCGACCTGTCACGTCAGATCGATGACCGCGAGCGCTATCGCCGGCTGCTGCAGACCTTGCGCACGCTGTTCCCCTGCGATGCTGCAGCCTTGCTGCGACTGGAGGGCGAGCTGCTGGTGCCGCTGGCCATCGACGGACTTTCCAGCGATACCTTGGGCCGCCGTTTCCGCATCGCCGACCATCCGCGCTTCGGCGTGCTGCTGGCCAATCTCGGGCCGACACGCTTTCCTGCCGATTCAAGCCTGCCTGATCCCTACGATGGCTTGGTCGATGGCTTGAATGACGCCCATTCCGGCGCGCTGGAAGTGCACGATTGCATGGGCTGTGCGCTCTCGGTCAATGGCCGCCCATGGGGCTTGGTCACGCTGGATGCGTTGGGTGCAGGGCGCTTCGACGGCGTCGACATGGCCTCGCTGCAGGCTTTTGCGGCGCTGGCGGCTGCCACCGTCCACGTGGCCGAACGCATCGACGATCTGGCCGCCGCTGGCGAACGGGCGCGCCAGCACGCCGAAGCCTATCGGCTGGGGCTGGAAGAGAGCCAGGGCAAGCGCGAACTGATCGGCCAGAGTCCGGCGCAGCAACAGCTGCTGGACGAGATCCGCATGGCCGCCCCCAGCGACATGACGGTGCTGGTCACCGGCGAAACCGGCACCGGCAAGGAACTGGTGGCCCACGCCCTGCATGCAGCCTCACCCCGTGCGCACAAGCCCATGATCAGCCTGAACTGCGCAGCCTTGCCCGATACGCTGGTCGAAAGTGAATTGTTCGGCCACGTGCGCGGGGCTTTCTCGGGAGCGGTTGCAGACCGTCGCGGCAAGTTCGAGATGGCCGATGGCGGCACGCTGTTTCTGGATGAAGTCGGGGAGCTGCCGTTGGCGGTGCAGGCCAAGCTGTTGCGGGTGCTGCAGAGCGGGCAGTTGCAGCGGGTCGGTTCAGACCGCGAGCACCGCGTGGACGTGCGCCTGATCGCTGCTACCAACCGGGACCTGGCCGAGGAAGTGAAGCGCGGCCATTTCCGCGCGGATTTCTATCACCGCTTGTCGGTGTTCCCGATCCGCGTGCCGCCGCTGCGCGAGCGCGGACGCGATGTGCTGCTGCTGGCCGGATATTTCCTGGAGCAGAACCGGGCGCGCCTGGGCTTGTCCAGTCTGCGCCTGGCCGCCGATGCCCAGCGCGCACTGCTGGACTACGCCTGGCCCGGCAACATCCGCGAACTGGAACACCTGATCGGGCGCAGCGCCCTGCGCGCCCTGGCATCGCAGCCAAAACGATCCGCCATCCTGACGCTGGATGCGGCGGCGCTGGAGTTGGGACATGCCGCCCGCCCGCTTGCCTCGCCTGACACAGCGGCCAACGCACAAGCCGAACCCGCGCAGCCGGGCGAAGGCCTGCGTGCAGCCGTCGAGCGCTTCGAGCGCAAGCTGGTCAGTGACTGTCTCGAACGCCATGGCGGCAACCTGGCCGCGACGGCGCGGGAGCTGGGGGTGGACCGGGCCAACCTGAACCGGCTGGCCAGGCGTCTCGGACTGCGTTGAGCCGAGGGGAGGGTGGTTTACGGTCGATATGAAGAAAAAGAAAAGAAAACGGCCGGAATCCGTCAGGGCAGGCTGCCCATCATGATTCCGGCCGTGGCGGTGTGAAGCCTTGTGTCAAAAAGCCAGAGCGGGGAACAGCCTCAGGCGTCTTGACGCTCCACATCCAGTTCTGCCAGCTGGCCGCGAATGCGGATGGCCGTCAGGTTGCGGGCGGCAGCGGCATCGTCGTTGACGTGTTGCAGGTCTTCGGGCGGTGCGCTGATGACCTTCACGGGTGCGCCTGTGGGTGCAGTGACGGTAACGCCGGGGTTGAGTTGCGACATGATGATCTCCAAGGGATGAAAATCTCGTGCAGGCCCGCCGGAACGGATCAGGGCGGGCAGGGCCGCCATCGATCGTGCGCAGCGTCGCTACGCATATGAACGTTTTGGCAAGCCAGATGATGCAATATTAGCCGGTTTGGTTGCGGTGCAACAGGTATTGAGCGGCTTAAATTTTTGTAGGAAGACGCGCAGTGTTGAAGACCGGCAATCCTTGTTTTCCGGCAATGGCGGCGCGGCTCCGGGCAAATTTGCTGCGGAGCAAAAACGAGCTGATCTGGTCGGTCGTCTGTCGTGCGCGGGATGGCTTTCCGCCTGCTGTCCTACGCAAGCTGCTGGCGTTGGCCGATGCCGTCCGCCCAATGGGCCGGCTAGCCTATGGATTCGCCTCATCGTCCGATGAGCCCATCCCCATCAGGAAGGAGTCCCCATGACCGAACGCAAGCAAGACAATTCCAACACCTACAAGATCATCGAAGTCGTCGGCAGCTCGCCCAACGGCACGGATGACGCGATCCGCAACGCCCTTGCCGACGTGGCCAAGACTGTCAAGAACGTGGACTGGTTCGAGGTCACGCAATGCCGGGGCCATGTGGAAAATGGCAGCATCGGCCATTTCCAGGTGGGCTTGAAGATCGGTTTCCGCGTCGAATCCTGAGCGATCAAGGCCGATGCCATGGATGAGGGATACAGGCAGGCAATGCGCATCGCCACCGGATAGCGATGTTCAATTTGCGCCTGCGGCATCGGCTCGCTAAGCTGAAGGCTCTTCGAAGTCAACGCCCTGGATCGAGGGTTCAGGGCGCCTCAATGACAGCACCTCGCGCCGCTTTTTCCCGTAAATCATTTAGCCATTCAGGTAGCTCATCTGGCAGTGCAGCGTGGCGAGCTCTTCCGTGATTGAAGAGCGCAAGCCGGCTGTGCGATGCCGGCTTGTTGCTTTATGGTGATCGTCGATGCATTGAGGCGTGGGCATTTTCGCCGCGCTGCAACAGTAGGATTCATCCTACGCCATCTCAGGCCGCTGTCCGATAGTGAGCGGATCTGCCGATCCGTATAACGTAATCATCGGCGCTCAAAAGACTGTCCAGTCCAACACAACAACAAGGACGTGTTTTCGCCCCGGCCCCCGGATCAAGCCACGGCCAGGACGAAGACCTATGCGATGCGACGAGCCAAGGGTGCTTTCCATCTCAGGTGCTTTCACACATTAGGGGTCCATCTTGCAAGCTCGAGTTCTGTTAGTCAGCTCAGAGGCCGTACCGCTCGTCAAGACCGGTGGCCTGGCCGACGTGATTACCGCGCTGGCCGTATCGCTGCGCAAAGTCGGCATTGATGCCAGCATCCTCATGCCCGCCTATCCGGAGGCGGTCCGCAATCTCGGCGACACGGCGCAGATCGGCCTGAAGCACGGCCTGCCCGGCGGTGCCGGCCGGATTCTGCGCGGCACCATCCCCGGTACCGACGTGCCGGCGCTGCTGCTGGATACGGCGCGTTTCCGCCAGCGCGGTGCCAATCCTTACGTCGATACCGACGGCGTCGAGTTCAGCGACAACGCGCTGTGCTTCGCCGATCTGTCGCACGCCGCTGTGGCCATCTGCGCGGGTGAAACCAGCCTGCCGGTGCCGCACGTGGTGCACGCCAACGACTGGCACGCCGGCTTGATTCCCTGCCTGTTGAAGCTGCGCGGGCTGGATCACATCGGTACCATGCTGACCATTCACAATCTGGCTTTCCAGGGCAATTTCGCGCTGGAGTCGGCCGAGCAGATCGGTATTCCCCAGCATCTGCTGACCGGCGACGGCGTCGAATACTGGGGCAAGCTGTCCTTCCTCAAGGCCGGCATTCGTTTCTCCGATTGCGTCTCCACCGTCAGCAAGAACTACGCGGAAGAGATCATGACCCCGCGTTTCGGCTGCGGCATGGACGGCATTCTTTCCTTCCGCAAGCTGGATCTGCGCGCCATTCCCAATGCCATCGATGCTGAACTGTGGAATCCCGCCGATGATCCGCTCATCGCCCGCAACTTCAGCATCGGCAACATGAAGGGCAAGGCTGCCTGCAAGCGCGACCTGCAAAAGCTCTTCGGTTTGCCAGTGGATCCCTTCGCACCTGTCATGGGCCTGGGCTCGCGCATCTCGCACCAGAAGATGGCTGATGTCGTCATCGAAGCGCTGCCCGGCATCATGGAGCGCCATCCGCGCCTGCAGGTGGTGATCCTGGGTTGTGGTGATCACGACTACGAAGCCGCCTTCCTCGATCTGGCCGAGCGTTATCGCGGCCGCATCGCGGTCCACATCGGCTATGACGAGCGCCGCGCGCACGCCCTGCATGCGGGCAGCGACATGTTGCTGCACCCGACCCGCTTCGAGCCTTTTGGCCTTACTCCCCTGTATGCCATGCGCTATGGTGCCATCCCCATCGGCTCGCGCGTCGGTGGCCTGGTCGACACCGTGTGCGATGCCGACCGCGATCCACAGCGCGCCACCGGCGTCCTGTTCGAGGGCGAGAGCGCCGCCGACATGCAGCACGCCGTGGCGCGTGCCTTCGCACTGTACAACGACACCGAGCGCTGGCAGAGCGTGCAGCGCAATGCCATGAGCATCGACTGCGATTGGGCCGGCCCGACCCGCGCCTATATCGACGCCTATGCGCACGTGGCCGACATGGCGGTGCGCCCGTTGTTCGCACCGCGCCCATTGTCGGTGGAACGTCCCGCTATCCAGGCGCATGCCCATCCGGAGCGCATGGTGAGCCCGGCCGCCGCCATCGCTGCGGCACTGGCCGGCGTGGTCGGCGTACCCGCGGCCGTGGCGGCTGCCTGAGCGACGAGGCGCCGGGGCGATTGCGCCGGCGTTGCGCCCCTTGTGATTCTGTTTTGATCCTTACCCGGTCCGCATGGACCGGGCAGGGAGAGTGTTTGCCGGCGCGCCGCCCTCAGCGCGCCGGTTTTTGATTCCGCTGTTTTGATTCCGCTGTTTTGCGATGTTTCGATCAACCCCGATAACAACAACAGGAGTGTGCATGTCCGGCATGTCTGTCACGGCATATAGGGCGTCCACGACGCCCCAGGAAGAGACTTCCGACGCCAGCTCGGCCGCCCCCGGTTCCGCTTCGGCGCAGCCGCCGTCTTCTTCTCATTCCTCTCATTCCCCTGAATTCCCGGAACAAACCGCCTTGTCCCTTTCCCTTGAAGAGCAGGGCCTGCTCGAAGCCTTGCTGGCCGGCCGCCTGACACAGCCCTTCGGCCTGCTCGGCCCGCGCTATGCCAGCCAGTCCAGTGGCGTTTCTGCCATCCGCGCCTTCCATCCCGGGGCCGCGGCGGTACGTGTGCGATGCCGGCACAGCGGCGCGCTGCTGGGTGAGTTGCAGCAGTTTGAGCTGCATGGCCAGCCCAGCGGTTTCTTCAGCGGCGTGGCCACTGGTCTCGACCAGCGTCGCCATCAAGTGCCGTATGTATTTGAAGTGGATTGGCTAATCCCGGACGGCAGCCGCAGCGTACAAAGCACGGAAGACCCCTATGCCTTCGGCCTCCTGCTCGGCGAGCTCGACCTGCACCTGTTGCGCGAAGGCCGGCATCGCCAACTGGCTGATTGTCTGGGCGCACGTCCGATGGACATCGACGGCGTGCCCGGCACGCGTTTCGCGGTGTGGGCACCGAATGCCGAGCGTGTCTCGGTGGTCGGCGACTTCAACCAGTGGGACGGCCGCCGCCACGTCATGCGCCTGCGCCATGAATCCGGCGTGTGGGAACTGTTCATCCCGCGCATCGGCCCCGGCGATGTCTACAAGTACGAAATCCTGGGCCGCGATGGTGCCTTGCTGCCGCTCAAGGCCGACCCCGTCGCGCGCGCTACCGAGCCCCCGCCGGCCACCGCCTCGGTCGTGGCGGATGCCCGTCCTTACCTGTGGCAGGACCAGCAGTGGATGGCCGAGCGTGCACAGCGCCAGTCGCTGTCGGCACCGATGTCCATCTATGAGCTGCATCCTGCGTCGTGGCGGCGTATCCCCGAACAGGCGCACCGCAACCTCAGTTGGGATGAGCTGGCCGATGAGCTGATCCCCTATGTGGTCGGCATGGGCTTCACCCATATCGAACTGATGCCGGTGATGGAACACCCCTTCGGCGGTTCCTGGGGCTACCAGCCCATCAGCATGTTTGCCCCCAGTGCCCGCTTCGGCAAACCGGAGCGCTTTGCGGCCTTCGTCGACCGTTGCCACCAGGCCGGTATCGGCGTGTTGCTGGATTGGGTGCCGGCGCATTTCCCCAGCGACCAGCATGGCCTGGCGCAATTCGACGGTACCGCGCTGTATGAGCACGCTGATCCGCGCGAAGGTTTCCATCAGGACTGGAATACGCTGATCTTCAACCTCGGCCGCAATGAAGTGCGCGGCTTCCTGATCGCCAGCGCCCTGGAATGGATAGAACACTTCCACGTTGACGGCCTGCGTGTGGATGCGGTCGCCTCAATGCTATATCGCGACTACAGCCGCAAGTCCGGCGAATGGGTACCCAACATCCACGGCGGCCGCGAGAACCTGGAGGCCGTGGCCTTCCTGCGCGAACTCAATACCGTGGTGGCGCAGCGCTGCCCCGGTGTGCTGATGATCGCCGAGGAATCGACCTCCTGGCCCGGCGTGACCTCCGAGGTCAGCAACGAGGCCGACCATCACGGCCTGGGTTTCAGCTACAAGTGGAACATGGGCTGGATGAACGACACCCTGCGCTACATGCAGCATGACCCGCTGTTCCGTCGCTATCACCACCACGACATGACATTCGGTTTGCTATATGGATTCTCGGAAAACTTCATCTTGCCGATATCGCACGATGAGGTGGTCCATGGCAAGCGCGCGCTGCTCAACAAGATGCCCGGCGACGAATGGCGCCGCTTCGCCAACGTCCGTGCGTATTACGGATTCATGTGGACGCATCCCGGCAAGAAGCTGCTGTTCATGGGCAGCGAGTTCGGCCAGCCTGACGAGTTCGACCATGACAAGTCCCCCTACTGGCACCTGCTCAACGAACACGGCGACCATCCTGCCGGCCATCGCCAGTTGCGCCAGCTGGTCAGCGACCTGAACCATCTGTATCGCAGCGAGCCCGCCTTGCACCAGCGCGACTGCCGCGCCGACGGTTTCTCCTGGGCCGTGGGCGACGACAGCGTCAACAGCGTGCTGGCGTATTTCCGCTATGCCGATGAGGGTCCGCCAGTGCTGATCGTGGTCAACCTGACCCCGGTACCGCGCACCCATTACCGTATCGGCGTGCCACCGATCGCGCCCGGCCATCATGGCGTCTGGCGCGAAGTGCTCAATACCGATGCCGCCGTCTATGGCGGCAGCAACAGCGGCAACATGGGCCAGGTGCAAGTGCAGGAGTTCGGATGGCATGGCCACCCGACTTCCATCGAACTGAACCTGCCCCCGCTGTCCACCCTGATCCTGCGTAGAGAGTCCTGATAATGAGCGTCGCCTTTCCTGATCGCCTGATGCCAGGCTTGCCTTACCCCCTCGGTGCCACTTCCGATGGCCTGGGGGTCAATTTTGCGGTGTTCTCGGCCAATGCCACCCGCATGGACCTCTGCCTGTTCGACCCCTCCGGCAAGCGTGAACTCAAGCGCATCACGCTGCCCGAGTGTACCGATGAAGTGTGGCACGGCTACCTGCCCGGTGCCGCGCCCGGCCTGGTCTATGGTTTCCGTGCCCACGGTCCTTACGAGCCGACCAAGGGCCATCGCTTCAATCCCAACAAGCTGCTGCTGGATCCGTACGCCAAGCGCCTGGTCGGCCAGGTGCGCTGGACCGATGCGCTCTATGG
Organism: Herbaspirillum huttiense; assembly: GCF_004367745.1. Taxonomy (GTDB): domain Bacteria; phylum Pseudomonadota; class Gammaproteobacteria; order Burkholderiales; family Burkholderiaceae_D; genus Herbaspirillum; species Herbaspirillum huttiense. Next base: position 2,945,726 of record NZ_CP037993.1, on the reverse strand, counting down.
CTATCGCCTGCACTCGGCGCGTGCCGACCTGTCCTTCGATCGTCGCGACAGTGCCGCCGCCATGCCCAAGGCCATGGTCACCGATGATGCCTTCGTGTGGGAACACGATCGCCTGCCGCAGGTGCCGTGGAACAAGACGGTGATCTACGAGGCCCACGTCAAGGGCATTTCCAAGATGCGCGAGGATCTGCTGCCGCATGAGCGCGGCACCTTCGCCGCCTTGTCCGATCCGGCCTTCATCGATCACCTGCTGCGCCTGGGTGTCACCACCCTGGAACTGATGCCGGTGCACGCCTTCCTGCAGGACAGCTTCCTGATCGAACGCGGCCTCTCCAACTACTGGGGCTACAGCACGCTGTCGTATTTCGCCCCGGAGCCGTCCTACATGTCCATGGGCGATCCCAACGAATTGCGCATGGCCGTGCGCCGCCTGCACAGCGCCGGCATCGAGGTGATTCTCGACGTGGTGTACAACCACACCAGCTGCGGCAGCGAACTCGGACCCACGCTGTCTTTCCGTGGCCTCGACAATGCCAGCTACTTCCGTCTGCTGCCGGGGCAGGAGCGCTATCACATCAACGATACCGGCTGCGGTAATACGCTCAATCTGTCGCATCCACGTGTATTGCAGATGGTGATGGATTCGCTGCGCTACTGGGCGCAGTCCTTCCATATCGACGGTTTCCGTTTCGATCTGGGTTCCACGTTGGGACGCGAGCCGCATGGCTTCGATCCGGGTTCGGGCTTCTTCGACGCGCTGCTGCAGGACCCGGTCCTGTCCAAGCTCAAGCTGATCTCCGAACCTTGGGATATCGGCCCCGGCGGCTACCAGCTCGGCAATCATCCGGCGCGCTTCGGCGAGTGGAATGACAAATTCCGCGACGACATGCGCAAGTTCTGGAAGGGCGATGAAGCCATGCGCGGCGGCTTTGCCCAGCGCATGATGGGCTCGGCCGAACTGTTCGAGCACAATCGCCGCAAGCCTTGGGCGACGGTCAACTTCATCGCTTCGCACGATGGTTTCACGCTGCGCGATCTGGTCAGCTACAACGGCAAGCACAACGACGCCAATGGCGAGAACAACAACGACGGCCACAACGACAACGCGAGCTACAACTGGGGCGCTGAAGGCGAGACCGATGATCCCGCCATCCAGGCCACCCGCGCCTGTGTGCAGCGCTCCATGCTGGCCTCCACGCTGCTGGCGCAGGGCACGCCGATGCTGCTGGCCGGTGACGAGTTCAATCGCAGCCAGGGCGGCAACAACAATGCCTATTGCCAGGACAACGACATTTCCTGGATCAACTGGGAACAGGCCCGCTCGCCAGAGGGTGCCGCGCTGACCGCCTTCGTCGGCCGCGTGACCGCGATCCGGCGCGACTTCGACGTCCTGCGTGCGAGTTACTTCCTGCATGGCAACCAGATGGTGGCCGATGGCTTGCCGGATGTGGCCTGGTTCGATGAATCGGCGCAACCGGTCACCAGCGAAGACTGGAATAACCCGGTGGCGCGCGCCATTACCCTGCAACTGGCGGGCAAGCGGCTGGAGCCGCACAAGCAGCTCAGTTCACGCCTGCATGACGGCGCCGGTGCAGCTGCAGACGGGCCGGGGGAGGCTCAGGAAGTGCCGCCCGATGTGCTGATGATCTTCGTCAATGCCGGTCACGAGCCGATCGAATTCAGCTTCCCGCGTACCGAGGGCGAATACTTCCTGCTGCTCGACTGCGCACAGCCGACCGGCATGCCGGAAGGCGAGGGCGGCCAGGTCAAGGTCGACGGCAGCGCCTCCGTGCAGGTCCAGGCGCACACCCTGCAGGTGTTTGCCAACCGGCCCTTGCATCTGTCTTCGGCCATCTATCCGCTGGCCGCCAATGAATGGATCAAACGCAACGAATGGGGAGAACGCGCATGAGTGCCCGCTTTTCCGTGAAGCTGCCGTTCGGCGCGCAGGTCACCGCGCCCGGCCAGGTGCGCTTCCGCGTCTGGGCACCCGGTGCCGACGCGGTCGCGGTGGACATCACCGGCCGTGGCCGCCTGCCCATGAGCGCCGAGGATGCGGCCTCCCCGGCGTGGTACGTGCTCGAGACCGAGTGTGATCCGGGCACCCTGTATCGCTATGTGTTCCAGACCCGCGAGCAGGGCGAAGTGAGCGCACCGGACCCGGCCTCGCGCGGCCAGGCCGGCGATGTCTTCGATCCCAGCGTGGTGGTCGATCCGGAAGCCTTCCTCTGGCAGCACACGAACTGGCAGGGGCGTCCGTGGGAAGAGACCGTGCTGTACGAATTGCATCCGGGCGCAATGGGCGGCTTTGCCGGCATCCAGCAGCGCCTGACCGAACTGGCCGAACTGGGCATCACCGCCATCGAACTGATGCCGGTGGCCGAATTCCCCGGGGCTCACAACTGGGGCTATGACGGCGTGCTGCCGTTTGCGCCCGATGCCAGCTATGGCACGCCGGACCAGCTCAAGGCGCTGATCGATACCGCGCACGGACTGGGCATGATGGTGTTCCTCGACGTGGTCTACAACCACTTCGGGCCGGATGGCAACTACCTCCACAGCTATGCGCCGGATTTCTTCCGCCATGACATGAATACCCTGTGGGGTGCGACCATCGATTTCCGCCGGCCGGAAGTGGCGGACTTCTTTACCCAGAACGCGCTGTACTGGCTGCAGGAATATCGTTTCGACGGCCTGCGCCTGGATGCCGTGCACGCCATCTGCGAGCCCGACTGGCTGGTGGCGCTGGGCCAGCGCGTCCGCGCCGAGATCGGCAATGAACGCCATGTGCATCTGGTGCTGGAGCATGACGGCAACGCCGCGCATCTGCTGGGCTATACCGCTGCCGTCGAGGCCGAGGCGGAAGTGGCCGAGATCGGCCAGGTGCGCGAGCGCTCCAGCCATGTCTACGATGCGCAGTGGAATGATGACGCCCATCACGTCCTGCACGTGCTGCTGACCGGCGAGGACAGCGGCTACTACAGCGCCTATGCCGAGGCCCCGGCCGAGAAACTGGCGCGCTGCCTGCAACAGGGCTTCGTCTATCAGGGCGAGGTTTCGCCGTATTCCGGTGAGCCGCGTGGCGAGCCCAGTGCGGACCTGCCGCCCACGGCCTTCGTCAATTTCCTGCAGAACCACGACCAGATCGGCAATCGCGCCTTCGGCGAGCGCCTGACCGTGCTGGCCCATCCGCTGGCCTTGCACGCCGCACAGGCCCTGATCCTGCTGGCACCGCAGGTGCCGATGCTGTTCATGGGCGAGGAATTCTGCGCGGTGCAGCCTTTCCTGTATTTCACCAGCCATCGCGACGAAGAACTGGTGAAGGCAGTGCGGGAAGGGCGCCGACGCGAGTTCGCGCGCTTCCCGCAATTTGCCGATCCCAAGCTGCTGGAGCAGATTCCGGATCCCAACAGTTTTGCCACCTTCGTGTCCTCCATTCCGGAGCCCGGTCCGGCACCCGGTTCGGCGGCTTGCCTGCGGCGCGTCGCCGAACTGCTGCACATCCGCAAGCTGCACATCGTGCCTTACCTGCGTGGAGCCAAGTCGCTGGAGGCGCGCGCCATCGGTCCCAAGGCCGTGCACGCGCGCTGGCAACTGGCCAATGGCAGCGTCCTCAACATCACGGTCAATCTCGACGAAGCGCCGCTGCAGGAAGCCCTGGACGATCTGGCCCAGCCGGCCGGAGCCGACGTGCTCTTCGACAGTGGCGGCGCACTGGAGGCGCTGGCCGCCGGCAGCTTCCCGGGCCATGCCATCCTGGCACTGCGCGAACCTCCGGCCGCCGCCGAGGCCGGGAGCGCAGCATGAACGCCGCCCTGCGCCAGCCGGCCGCGTCAGCGGCCCCCGAACTCATTGCCCCGGTGAATTCGTCCTCGTCTGAAAACGATTTATATCGTTTGGCAGAACGTGCCGGCATTGCCGTCCACTGGATCGACGCTTACGACCAGCCGCAGGTCGTGGCCGATGAGGCTTTGCAGGCCATCCTGGAAGCGCTGGGCCTGCCCTGCGCTACGGCCAGCGACTGCCGTGACAGCCTGGCGCAGCTCGACCGCGAGCACGCGGTAGGCTACCTGCCTCCGCTGTTGACGGGCGTACAGCATCAGCCGGTTGCACTGCCTGCGCATTCGCGCTTGCATGGACTGTCCTGCCGCGTGGAGCTGGACAACGGCGCCCGCCTGACCCTGCTGATCTCCTCCGATCTGAACGCGCCGCCAACCTTGCCGCCCATTAATGTCCCCGGCTATCACCGCCTGCTGGTGGCAGGTCACATCCTGACGCTGGCCATCGCACCGCCGCGTTGCTACACCATTGCCGATGCACTGGCCGAGCAGGGCCGCGAGCGCGGCTGGGCGCTGGCTGCGCAGGTCTATGGCTTGCGCAGCGACAGCCTCAAGGAAGCGCGCAAGGTCTATGGCGACGGCGGCATCGGCCACTTCGGCGCGCTGGCCGAGCTGGCACCGCTGGCCGCGCACTATGGTGCCGCCGCGCTGGCGATGTCGCCGGTGCATGCCATGTTTGCCGCCGATCCCGGCCGCAGCAGCCCGTATTCGCCGTCCAGCCGTCTGTTCCTCAATCCGTTTCTGATCGATCCGGCGGGCATTCTCGGTGCGGATGCCCAGGCCCAGGTGCTGGCCGAGGGCGGCTCGGAAATGATCGCCGCGCATGAACGCCTTCAACAATCCAACCTGATCGACTGGGCGCGCGCCGGTGCGCATCGCATGACGCTGCTGCGCCGGCTTCATGCGCTGTTCCGCACCGAACATGCCGGCGATGCCACGCAGCAGGCCGCCTTCGCCGCCTTTCAGCTCGAAGGCGGTGCCGCACTGCGCGCCCATGCCTTGTTTGAAGCCTACAGCCACCACCTGAGTAGCCAGGGTGTTGCCGGTTGCTGCGACTGGCGGCAATGGGGCGAGGCTGGCCGCCATCCCGATACCCCCGAGATGCAGGCCTTTGCGGCCGAGCATGCGGGCGAGATCGATTTTCACCTGTTCCTGCAATGGCAGGCGGCACGCCAGCTGGCAGAGGCCCAGCACAGCGCTCGGGTGGCGGGCATGGCCATCGGTCTCATCGCCGATCTGGCCGTCGGTGCCGACAATGGCGGCAGCCAGGCCTGGAGCCATCAGGACGAGATCGCCGCCGGCCTGACCGTCGGCGCGCCACCGGATCGCCTGGCCCCGCAGGGCCAGAACTGGGGGCTGGGCGCGTTTTCGCCACTGGCCCTGCGCCGTACCGGCTATCGTGCTTACCTGTCCATGCTGCGTGCGACCTTCGCGCAGGGCGGCGGGGTCCGCATCGACCACGTGCTCGGCTTGAACCGCCTGTGGCTGGTGCCGCAGGGGAGAGAGGCCGATGCCGGGGCCTATGTATCCTTCCCCCAGCAGGACATGCTGCGCCTGATCGCGCTGGAGTCCTGGCGCTATCGGAGCATTGTCATCGGCGAGGACCTGGGCACCGTGCCGCCCGGCTTCGATTCCGTGCTGGATGAGGCGGGTGTCTCGGGTATTCGCGTGCTCTGGTTCCAGCGTGAGAAGACGAGTTTCCTGCCGCCCTCGGACTGGTCGCGCCAGGCCATTGCCGTGACGACCACGCACGACCTGCCGACGGTGGCCGGTTGGTGGTCCGGTGCCGATCTGGCCTGGCGCGAGCGTCTCGGACAACTGGAGGACGGCTTGCCGGCCGCCCGTGAGCAGCGTCGTGAAGAGCGCAGCCAGCTCTGGCAAGGACTGGTGCAGCAGGGCTGCGCGAGCGGCCCGCTGCCCGAAGCTGCGCCGGCCCTCAAGGAAGGCGACGAGGAGTCCGCCTTGCCCGTTGCGCTGGACGACTGTGCCATGGTGGTTGATGCCGCACTGGATTACGTCGCCGCCACGCCTGCCTCGCTGGCCGTGGTGCCGGTGGAAGACATCCTCGGCCTGACCCAGCAACCCAATCTGCCCGGCATGACCGAGCCCCACCCCAACTGGCGTCGCCGCTTGCCGGAAGACACGCCGCAACTGTTTTCCGCCTACGCCGCCAAGGCCAGGCTGGAGCGCCTGCGCCGCGTGCGCGGCGGCACCGCCAAGGAGATTTGATGCCAGCCCCTTCCGTATCGCCAGACCCTGCGGCGCACAGCAGCATCCCGCGCGCCACCGCGCGGCTGCAGCTGCACCGTGATTTCCGTTTCGAGCAGGCGGCCGCGACGGTGGACTACTACCACCGCCTGGGCATCAGCCACTTCTATCTTTCACCCATCCTGGTGGCGCGCCCGGGTTCCACCCATGGCTATGATGTGGTGGATGCCACCCGCATCAATCCCGAACTGGGGGGCGAAGCCGGACTGCGCCAGTTGCTCCAGCGCTTGCACGCACAGGGCATGGGCATCGTGGTCGACATCGTGCCCAACCACATGGCCGTGGGCCAACACAATGCGTGGTGGCAGGACGTGCTGCGCTGGGGCCGCCACAGCCGCCACGCCGAATGGTTCGACATCCATTGGGACAGCCCCGATCCGGCCCTGAGCGGCAAGGTCCTGCTGCCTTTCCTGGGACAACCCTACGCGGAAGCGCTGGAGGCGGGCGAGCTGGTGTTGCGCTTTGATGCCGAGCACGGCGAGCTGCAGATTGCGCATCACGACAATGTGTTCCCGCTGACGCCCGCGGATTACGCCGCCGTACTGGAGACGGCAGGCAGTGCGCGACTCAAGGATGTGATCGCTGCCTTTGCCGCCATCGATCCCGCGCAGGAGGGCAAGGATGGCCGCGCCGATTCCGCCCGCGCGCAATTGCGCGCCCTGGCCGCCGATCCCGAGGCGCTGGCCGACATCGACGCCGCGCTCGCTGCGTTCTCGGCCAGCCAGCCGCATGGCCGCAGTGCCATGCATCAATTGCTGGAGCGTCAGCACTATCGTCTGGCGTACTGGCGCAATGCCGCCGATGAGATCAACTGGCGGCGCTTCTTCGAAGTGAGCGAACTGGTGGGCATGCGCGTGGAGCGCGAAGACGTCTTCGAGGCCATGCATGCCGAGATCTTCCGGCTGTATGCCGAGGGCATCATCGATGGCTTGCGGCTGGACCATATCGATGGCCTGACCGATCCCGCCACCTATTGCCTGCGTTTGCGCGAGCGCCTGCGGACGCTGCGGCCCGGCCACGAACCCTATCTGATCGCCGAGAAGATTCTGGCCGGCGACGAAAGCCTGCCACCCGGCTGGCAACTCGACGGCACCACCGGTTACGAGTTCATGGACCAATGCGCGGCGGTGCTGCACGATGGCGAGGGCGAGCCGGTGCTGGACGAACTCTGGCGCGACATTGTTGGCGAGTTGCCGGTGACGGCCGATCAGCTGCAGAGCCACGGTCCGGGCGAGCTGTGCCATTTCCCGACCATCGTGCAGGAGGCGCGGCGCAGCTTCCTGGTCCGCAATTTTGCTGCGGAATTCAATGCCCTGACGCTGTGCCTGCACCAGCTGGCGCGCAGCGCCACGCAGACACGCGACCTGACGCTCATGTCCATCCGCCGTGCAGTGGCCGAGCTGCTGGTGCATTTCCCGGTCTACCGTACCTACGCCAACGAGCAGGGCATGCCGGCCGGGGAGCGCGAGCTGCTGGCCGCTACCGTGCAGAAGGCCGAGTCCACGCTGCATGCGGCCGACCATGCCACGCTGCATGTGGTGGAAGGCTGGCTGGGCGGGGACCTGTTGCTGGACAGCCGCGATGCGCATCGCCGCGCCCTGCAGCTGCGTGCCATGGCGCGATTCCAGCAACTGACGCCACCGCTGACGGCCAAGTCGATGGAGGACACGGCCTTCTATCGCTTTGGCCGACTGCTCTCGCGCAATGAAGTCGGTGCCGAGCCGGCCCATCTGTCACTGTCGGTGTCGCACTTCCACCGGCTCGCGGCCAGACGCGCCGAGCAGACGCCGGGCAGCCTGCTGGCCACCGGCACCCACGATCACAAGCGCGGGGAGGATGCCCGCATGCGGCTGGCCGCGCTCTCCGAAATTGCCGAGGAATGGTCCACGGTGCTGCGTCACTGGCACCAATTGAACGCGCCCATCGTGGCGGCGACGGCGGGCCAGCAGGGCGGCATCGATGCAGTCGATGAATGCATGCTGTACCAGACATTGGTCGGTGCCTGGCCCGACGGCATGCGTGCCGGTGACGATGACCTCAGTGCACTGGGCGAACTGGCCGAGCGCGTGATCGCCTGGCAACGCAAGGCCTTGCGCGAAGCCAAGCGCCGCAGCGACTGGGTGGTGCCGCACACTGACTACGAGGCGGCCTGCGAGCGCTTTACGCGCGCGCTGCTGTGTGATCCGGGACTCGATCCGCGCCATCATCCTTTCCTCACCGAGCTGGAAGATTTCGTGCGCCGGCTGGCACCGCTGGGCACGGTCAACAGCCTGTCGCAGACCATGCTCAAGCTGACCTCGCCGGGCGTACCGGATTTCTACCAAGGCAGCGAGCTGTGGGATTTGAGCATGGTCGATCCCGACAATCGTCGTCCGGTGGATTTCGCCTTGCGTGAAAGGCGTCTGGCCGACGCCGTCAGCCGGCCGGTGTCGTTGCGCGACTGGCAGAGCGGCAGCGCCAAGCAGCAATTGATTCACGCTGTGCTGCAGTACCGGCGCGATCATGCGCTCTTGTTTGCGCAGGGTACTTATGTTCCGTTGACTACCCACGGCAAGCTGGCGCGGCACGTGATCGCCTTTGCCCGGCTGTTGCCGGTGCAGGAAGGCGGCGAGCACGCGCTTGAGGCAACATTGGTGATCTGCACGCGCCTGGCCGGTCATCTGCTGTCCTTCGAGGGACGCCGCGAAGAGGCTTTGCCGCTGGTCTCTGCCGAGTCCTGGGGCGATACGCGCATCGCCATTCCGCAGGTCCTGTCGCATGCTGGCGGCGGCATGCGCCGTTGGCGCAGCGTGCTCACCAGTGGCCAGGGTGAGCTGGAGGAGTGCGCCATGCCTGATGGCGAACGCGGCGGCAGCATTGTGGTGGCTGACATTCTGGGCAGCCTGCCGGTGGAATTGCTGGCGTTGCGTGTGAATTGAGCCGTAGCGTGAAGAGCCCCCGAACAACCGATTGTTCGGGGGCTCTGAGTTTCACGCATGGCGCTGTGCTTGTGTGCGTCGTCACGCATGACTTCCTCTTTTCCTACATGGAAATGTTCCGCCGTCCGATGTCGTGCATTTGTCTCCGGCCACTACCATGACGCGATACCGGCATCTCCGCCGGCCCCGCCATGTTGTACAAGGAGTTTGCGCATGACCAAGTTGCCCGCCGCCGATCTGCAGCTGCCGCTGTTCACCTATGGCCAGCGCCAGTCGCTAACCGAGAAGAGCGCCTGGATCGCCCTGCAGGAACACCATCAATACAGCGCCCGCCATTTCCGGCTGGAGCGTCTCTTCGCCGCCGATGACAAACGCGGTGAAAAACTGGTGGCCGAAGCCGCCGGCATCTATCTCGACTATTCCAAAAACCTGGTCACCACCGAGACCATGACCCTCCTGATGAACCTGGCCCGCCAGTGCGACCTGCAGGATCGCATCGAGGCCATGTTCCGCGGTGACCGCATCAATGCCACCGAGCAGCGCTCGGTCTTGCACACGGCCCTGCGCATGCCTGCCGACGCACGCCTGGTGGTCGAAGGCGAGGACGTGATCGCATCGGTGCAAGAGGTGCTCTCCCGCATGGAGGCCTTCGCCGAACAGGTCCGCAGCGGTGCATGGACAGGCCACACCGGCCGTCGCATTCGCCACGTCGTCAACATCGGCATCGGCGGCTCCGACCTCGGCCCGATGATGGCGTACGAGGCATTGCGTCCCTATGCGCAACCGGACCTGTCTCTTCACTTCCTCTCGGACGTGGACGGTGCCGCGCTGCTGGAAACGGTGCGCCACCTGCCCGCCGAGGAGACGCTCTTCATCGTTTGTTCCAAAACCTTCACCACGCTCGAAACCACCACCAATGCGCGCGCGGCGCGCGACTGGCTGGTGCGGCAGTTGGGCGAGGAAGCGGCGGTGGCCCGTCATTTCGTCGGGGTCACCACCAACATCGAGGAGGCCAGCCGCTTCGGCATTGATCCGCAGAACATGTTCGGTTTCTGGGATTGGGTCGGTGGCCGCTATTCGATGACCAGTGCCATCGGGCTGTCCACCATGATCGCCATCGGGCCTGAACATTTCCGCGAGATGCTGGCCGGCTTCCATGCCATGGATGAACATTTCCGTACGGCCCCGCTGGAAGCCAACGTGCCGGCCATCCTCGGCATGCTGACCGTCTGGTACACCAATTTCTTCGGTGCCACGAGTCAGGCGGTGCTGCCTTACAGCCAATACCTGAAGCGCCTGCCGGCCTACCTGCAGCAGCTGACCATGGAGAGCAATGGCAAGCAGGTGAATTTGCAGGGCGATGCCGTGGACTACCAGACCTCACCGGTTTACTGGGGCGACAACGGCATCAACGGCCAGCATTCCTTCTACCAGTTGCTGCACCAGGGCACGCAGATGATTCCCTGTGATTTCATCGGCTTCTGCCAGCCGGTAGAAGTGCTTGGCGACCACCATGCGCTGCTGATGGCCAACATGTTTGCCCAGGCCGAGGCGCTGGCCTTCGGCAAGAATGCGCAGCGGGTGCGGGAAGAGGGTACGCCGGAATCCTTGACGCCGCATCGCGTCTTCCCTGGCAACCGTCCCAGCAACAGCATGCTGGTCGAGCGGCTCACGCCCCACAGCCTGGGCACGCTGGTGGCCTTGTACGAGCACAGCGTCTTTACTCAGGGCGTGATCTGGAACATCGACTCCTTCGATCAGTGGGGCGTCGAGCTGGGCAAGCAGCTGGCCAAGCGCACCGCGCGCCAGCTGCTCGACCCGGCCGAACCGCTGCACCATGACAGTTCCACCAACGCCCTGATTCGACGTTATCGCGGCGCCTGGTCCGATCAGAACGATTGAGCCGCGCTGCCCGCCCTTGCGCAGGAGAGACCATGAGCACCATCATCGCCGCCCGTTTCGATTTGCAGGAAGACGCCACGCATGCGGTCTCGGTGCTGGAAGAGGCCGGCTTTGCACGAGACCGGATCAGCAGTTTTTTCGTCAACCCGGCGGGCCAGCATGACCGCTTTGCGGTCGGCGGCGATCGCGACAAATCACCCGGTGCCGAAGATACCGACCGCGGTGCCGCCGTCGGTGTTGCAGCGGGCGCCGGTGCGGGAGCGGCTGCCGGTCTGGCCACCGCCCCAGTGACGGGCCCGCTCGGCCCCGCCCTGGGCGGTCTGGTCGGCGGCCATCTCGGTGGCTTGGTCGGCAGCCTGGCAGCGACCGATGAGGTCACGCCGCCGCGGCGTCTGGCAGGGATGCTGGTAGCAGTCGCCGTGGAGGACGAACCACAATGCCTGAAGGTCATCCGCCTGCTGCAAGGCGTGGACGGCAGCGATCTGGAACGCGCCGAGGGCAACATCCGCGCGGGCGACTGGACCGACTTTGATCCGCTTTCCCAGCCGCAGCCCGTGAATGCGTAGGGGCGCAGGGCACCACGGCCCGGGCGCCGAATAGCCTCGTTTCATCCGAGCCCGGCAGTGTCCTGCCGGGCTTTTGCATTGACGCTTGCCATCGCGCACACGTGCGGGCATATTGTGAGTTTATAATCGTGCGTAACAATTGATTACCAGAAACGCACGTCTGCGGGACCGGATCAACGTGATCCAGGGCCGCAAGCAAACAGGGACGTGCGCAGGACAGAACAACAAGGAAACGCCGAAGGGGGCGCACTGCAGGTCAAGCCCGTGGCAGTCCGATGCAACCTGGCGCTCGCCGGGCAACGTGTCGCGGCAGCGCTTGACCGGTGGCTTTGCACCGTAAGAATGATCATGAAGCGGGCGAATGCACATGAGATTGCTGACCAAGGGCTTGCTGATCGTTGCCATCCCAAGCCTGTTTGAAGTGCTGCTGCTGGGAGCGCTGTTCAAGGTCCAGGCCGATGCCGAGGATGCCGAGGGCTGGGCCTCGCATTCCCTGCAGGTGATGAACAAGGCCGCCGAACTGCGGGAGCCGATGCTGCTGGAGGCAGCGCGCGTGCGCAATGCGGTGCTGCTGGACCTGCCGGACACCCTGAGCCGGGGCGACCTGTGGGCCGACATCGAGGTCAAGACCGGCGAGCTTGCGCGGCTGGTTGCCGACAACGCGTCGCAAAGCGCGGCGGTACGCACGGTGCATGAGTCCATTGCCAGTTACCGCAGCTGGGACGACGGTGCCCGCGAGCGCCTCATGCGCGGCCAGCGCGACGACCTGATCCGCCAGTTGCGCGACGAACAGGGCGCACACCGGCTCTCCACCTTCCTCAATCTGCTCGACAACTTCGTGGCCGAAGAGCGGCGTCTGGGTGCCGAACGCAGCGAGCGCCTGCAGGCGGCACGCCGCTCGCAGACCTGGCTGCTGATCTTGGCGGTGCTGGTTTCCATCGTGACGGCCGCACTGGCCTCGCTGGCGTTTACGCGCAATATCAGCACCCGCATCGGCGTGCTCACCGGCAATGCCCGCCGCCTGGCCGATGGCCAGCCGCTGGCGGCGCGGGTAGGTGGCCATGATGAGATATCCCTGCTCGACGATGCCCTGCATCGCAGCAGCGAGCGCCTCGCCGAAGTCGCGCGCCAGGGCCAGGGTTACCGCGAGGAACTGGAGCAGCGCGCGCGCGAACTGGCCGACGTCAACACCGACCTGCGCCAGCAGACCCAGGACAATGAGATGTTCATCTACAGCGTCTCGCATGACCTGCGCTCGCCGCTGGTGAACCTGCAGGGCTTCAGCAAGGAGATCACCCATGCCACCCGGGATCTGCTGGACGAGGTGGATCGCCTGGCCCTGCCCGAACCGGACCGGCAACGCCTGCGCACGCTTGTCGAAGAGGACATCCATACATCGCTGCGCTTCATCCAGAATGCCGTGACACGCTCGGCCGGGATTATTGACGCCATGTTGCGACTGTCCCGTGCTGGCCGTGTTGAATACCAGCCAGTCATGCTGGACATGCATGCCATCGTTACCCGCATCGTCGCCGCCATGAGCGGCAGCATCCGCGCCAAATCCGCCCGGGTCGAGATCGAAGCGGACCTGCCGCCGGCCTATGGCGATCCGACCTCGGTAGAGCAGGTGCTCGGCAACCTGGTGGGCAATGCCGTCAACTATCTTGATCCGGGCCGTCCGGGCCACATCACCATCGGTCACGTGCCGCAGGCCGACAGCGTGGTGGCGGCACCCAGTCTGGTGACCTATTTCGTGCGCGACAACGGGCTCGGCATTCCCGCCGCCTACATGGACAAGATGTTCATCGCTTTCCAGCGCCTGCACGGCAACGCCGCCAAGGGCGAAGGCATCGGCCTGGCACTGGTCAAGCGGGTGGTGGAGCGGCACGGCGGCCGCATCTGGGTGGAATCGGTCGAAGGGCAGGGCAGCTGTTTCTACGTCGCCCTGCCGGCCCGCCCGCCGGTGTTCTGAACGCAGTCAGACCGTATCGGACAAACAGGGATCAACAACGGACAAGGGGGAACGAGATGGCCACAGAGCAGAGCGTCAACATCATCCTGGTCGAAGACGACGACGGCCATGCCGTGCTGGTCGAGAAGAACCTGCGGCGCGCCGGGCTGGTCAACGGCTTCCAGCGCCTGCGCGACGGGCAGGAAGCGCTGGATCATTTTTTCGGGGGCGAGCTGGGGCGGACCGACCTGCAGCAGGTGGTGGTGCTGCTGGACGTGAACATGCCGCGCGTGAATGGGGTGGAGGTGCTGCGGCGAATGAAGCAGGATGCGGCCACGGCGGCCATCCCGGTAATCATGCTGACCACGACCGACGATCCGCGCGAGATCGCCCATTGCTATGAAGTGGGCTGCAATGTCTACATCACCAAGCCGGTGGAATACGACGACTTCATCGAAGCGGTGCGGCGGCTGGGCTTCTTCCTGCAGGTGGTCAAGCTGCCGCCGCCAGGCGCGCCGGTGCGGGAGAGCGATTCCCGATGAGCGGTGCGACCGTCCATGTGCTGGTACTGGAGGATGACGAAGGCCTGCTGGCTCTGGCCGGCCGTGTGCTCAGGAAGCAGGGATACCGTGTCACCGCCGTGGCCGATGCCGAGTCCGCCCAGGCGGCCGTGCAAGAGGAGTTGCCCGATCTGCTGATCGTGGACTACAACCTGCAGGCGCTGGACAGTGGTCTGGATTTCTTCCGCAGCCTGCGGGCTGCGGGCATGGGGATCCCGGCCATCATGGTCTCGGGCATGTCGGATGAAATGCGCATCATCGAAGCCTTGCGGGCTGGTGTAGCCGACGTACTGCCCAAGACCAGTGATTACCTCGACCACTTGCCACAATGCGTGCAGCGCGTGCTGGCGCAGCAGCGGCAGGCCGGTGATGCCGGGCAGATTGATGAGCGGGTGCGCCAGCTGCAGGCCGAGCGCGACGCGCTGCTGGCTGAGGTGCAGGCGGCGCAGGCCGAGATCGAGCGCCTGCGCAGCGCACGCGATGCCTTCCTGCGGACGCTGTCACAGGAACTGCGCCCGCCGCTCAATGCCATCCTCGGCTGGACCGATTACCTGCTGCAAGGCGGGACGGATGCCGCCAACCTGCACAAGGGCTTGCAGGTGATCGAGCGCCATGCGCGGGCGCAGTCGCAGTGGGTGGAAGACCTGCTGGCCCGGCACCGCATTCACTCCGGCGCGCCGCCGGAGCAGGAGCGGGACTGGCCTTGATGCGCCATCCAGCCGGTTCAGGCCGGCAGGATGGGCAAGGTGACGGTGAAGGTGATGATGTGGTGATCGCAGTTGAGGTCGATCTTGCCGCCGTGTCCGTTGACGATCTCGCTGACGATGTACAAGCCCAGTCCCAGTCCGCGCGCATTGCGCTGATTGCCCATGGATTCCTTCTTGTAGGGCTTGAACATGTGCTCGCGCACCGCCATCGGGATGGCCGGACCGTGGTTGGAGACCGAGAGCGTCAGTACGTCGTCGCGGCGGAACACGATCAGGGTCGAGGGCGTACCGATCTCGCCATGATGGCGGGTGTTCGACAGCAGGTTGGAGACCACCTGGCTGATGCGGTCGCCATCGAGTTCGATTTCGCCGCAGTCTTCCGCTTCGAGGATGATCTCGTTGTCGGGGTAGGCCATGCGCGCTTCGTTGACGATCTCGGTGACCATCTTGCGCACATCCACCGGACGGCGCTGGATGTCCAGCCCCATGCCGCTTTGCAGGCGGCTGATGTCGAGCACCTGGGAGATCAGGCGATGCATGCGGCTTGATGAGGACGAGATGCGCTTGCTCAGGTTGGAGCTGGACGGCGAATGCTCGCGCACCTCGATCATGCGCGCTGCCATCATGATGGCCTGCAGCGGATCGCGCAGGTCATGGCCCAGCGTCGCCAGCAGGGTTTCGCGGGCGCGCTTGACCATGTTTTCGTTGGACAGCGCCACTTCCTGGAAGTCCATTCGCAACTGGTTGGCGATTTCGGTTTCGGTCTTGGCCCACGGCAGGCTCTTGCCGCGTACCGTTTCCTTCCAGACCGCGAAGGAGCCGCGCGGAGTCAGACGCGGACCGAGCGGACCGATGCTGTATTTCTTTTCCGGATTGCCGCCCCAGCGGACGTCTTCCACCTGCTCGGTGCGGAACCAGAAGGCGTAGCCATCCTGTTCGCGATAGAAACGCACGGCCAGCACGCCGCAGATATCGCCCAGCGCCGCCTTGAGTGCCGGCACATCGGCCCCCAGCGCACTGGTGGAGAAGAAGTCGCCCGGCTCGTTTTCGTTGAGCCAGTTGATGAGCGCGTTGACGCCTTCGCGCGAGGGAGCCTTGCCGAAGACCTGGGTCTTGCGCTCCATGGAGATGGCGCCACCGTGCGCATTCATCAGTCGCAGGAAGCCCTCATGGTCAGCCGCCAGGGCCAGCACGATGTCTTCCCGGTCGGTGACCTGGGCCACGATCTTGCGGCGCAGGTCTGCGCTGTACTCCAGCGCACGGGCGCGCTCGCCGTTGAGATTGCGTTCCACCAGGGCACTCACGAATTGCGAGAGCAGCTGGCATGACATGCGCACCGCATGCGGCACGAGGTGCGCGCTCATGTGATGGCAGGCGATCAGGCCCCACAGGCGTTCGCCGATCACGATCGACAGGCTCATGGAGGCACCCACGCCCATGTTGCTGAGGTATTCGATGTGCACCGGCGAGACGCTGCGCAGCATGCTGTGGCTGAGGTCCAGCGGACGGCCGGTGAGCGGATTGTGATCCGGTTCCAGCGCCACGGTGGAGGCGGTTACGTCGGCGATCAGGCGGATCGGATTGATGACGTACAGGCGGCGTGCCTGCGCCGGGATGTCGCTGGCCGGATAACGCTGGCCGAGGAAAGGTTCGAGGTCCTCGCGCTTGTGCTCGGCGATCACTTCGCCGCTGTCGTCATGCAGGAAGCGATAGGCCATCACGCGGTCGAAGCCGGTGATGCGGGCGATCTCGTCGACCGCCAGCGTCAGCAGGTCTTCCACGCCGGGCTGGCGCTGGATGCGCTGGATGGCCTGATGCGCGGCCAGGGCGAACGACTCCAGCGACAGCGCATCGGCGGGACGCTGTTCAAATTCGGCGATGAGCACGCCTTCGGATTTGTGCGTGACCAGGTCGAAGGCACCGGAGGCCAGCGTGATCATGCGCGAGTCGACGTAGCCATGGCGGTCTTCCAGTGCCGCCTGGATCACGGCGCGGGCCGCAGCGTTGAGATGGGCCTCCTCCAGGGGCTGTCCCACCTCCGGCAAGTCGCCCAGCAAGGCAGCCGCATTGACGCTGCGCGTGGCAATCTTGCCCTCGGGCGTGAAGCACAGGAGGGCACCATGATTCTGGATGGATCCGGGGATGTGGATCGGCTCCTGATCACAATTGCTCAGGTCGACCGGTCGCCGGCGGCTTGCGTGATACGGATTGCTCATTCACTACTTTCTCGATGCCTGCACTGCAGGACGTCGAACTGCCGATGCGCTGATGCGCGCGCGCCGACAAGGTGGGGGGGCGAAGGCAAGGGCATCCGGGAGACCCCGGTCTCACGTCCGGCAGATGCTGGCTCGTGACCAGTGGCTGCGATGGCAAATGATGCGCATTCTTGGCTTCGGGAAATGCCAATTATAGGCGTCATCGCAAAGTTGCGTGCAGGCTGAACAACATTTAATTCCACCACGCGACAAATGACGATCCGGGTAGTATCGCCGTCAAGGGGGCTCTTCCACTTTGTCCTACAAATCAATCGGGCGCAGTCCGATAGGACTCATCCGTGCGAGGTTCTAAGATCCTCAAAACTCGCAGAAACAACGCGGCACGGTCGGTCTTCCTGCAGGATGAGGGGATCCGATTGATGCCACATGGGAAAAGAAAATTCCGGCCCTGCGCTGTGAGCACTTTTGCAGTGACAATTCGTGGACAACGGCTGCATCAGCCTCTTCCAGTTTGGGCGGACGCGGCTAAAATGAATTGTCATCGGAAGCGGGAGGCAGCAGGGCAGCCGGTGAACCATCAGGGAGCGAACACCCCATGCTGTCGATGAAACACAGGGAAAAAATCGATCGCAGTGTCGGCCAGACGACGCGACTGGTCGATCAGTGGCAGCGCGAGCGCCTGCATGCGCAGGTCCTTCGCGATGCCGCACAGGACAAGCTGACGTTGCAACCAGCCCGGCGCAAGTGGTCAGCGCCGGATCTTTGAGCAGGGTAGCCTCATGGACAAGTCTGATTCCACCCATCCTTATGATCCGCTGATCGCCATTGCCCAGGGCGACTGGACGGCCTACCGCAACCATATCGCCTCGCAGGGCCACGCCGCGGCGGATGCCGAGCCCGAACCACTGGCGATGCCGGCTTACCCGGAACCGGCGCAGGACAGCGCCGGCCAGCCACTGCACGGCGAGGAAGATATCCTGGCCTACCGGCGGCGCTGTGCGCGGGCTTACATCGGCATGAACGGCCGTCTCGGCGGCCGTGCCTACCGGCCCAACGAGCCCGTGATCCTGACCCAGGAAGCGGTACAGGAACTGGCCGAACTCAACCGCTTGCTGCGTGAGGAGCGGGCGCTGAAAAAGAAAAGCCAGCCCGACAGCTGAGCGCGCCTTGCGCCAATTGCGCCAATTGCATCAGTTGAATATTCACTTCGCGCGCCGTCCTGCGGGAAGGGCGCGCGTAGGTGCTCGGCGCAATTTCGTGTAGGAAAACAGGAAGACTGCGCAGATGCCTGTCCCATGCGGTGTTGCGGCCGGTGGATGTTTTTCCGTGGGCTGAGAGCGGCCCCGGAAGCGGCGCCGGCTTCCCGTATAATCATCGGCGGCACGCAGCAGGCGCGCCGGGTGCTTGCGCCCGTCTTCACGGGCCTGCTCCAAGCGGATGCGAACAACAATGAAGGGACCCGCGGGAGCATGACGGCGCAAGCCTCGTCTTTCGCGAGACCGACCTCGGTGCTCAAAGCTAGGCTTAAAGGTAAGTTTCACGACATGGCAGACATTTCTTGGTTGCGCGGCACAGGCCTGGCCGCGCAGATCGTCACGGCAACCGACTGGACCACAAGTCCCCTGGGTGCGCCGGCGCAATGGTCGCCGACCCTGCGCACCTCTCTCAACATCGCAATGCATTCACCCCTGCCGAGTCTGCTGGTCTGGGGGACAGCACGCCAGATGCTTTACAACGATGCCTTCGCCGCCTGTATCGGTACGGCCCATCCGGCGGCCTTCGGTGCGCGCCTGAGCGAGTCCGCGCTGTGGCGGGGTGCCGCGCGCCTCTGCGAAGCGGCAATCGGTGCGGCCTTCAAGGGCCGGCAACAGCAACTGAGCCGGGTATCACTGTTTCCCGCTGCCGCTGCAGCAGCGGGCACACCCGATCAATGGGACCTGACTTGCGTACCGGTGTGGGAAGACGCGGCCGATGATCAGCCCGCGCAAGTGGCCGGCGTACTCTGCACGCTGGTGCGCTCTACCGGTCTGGATGCCGCGCTGGCGCACACCGACATGCTGCGCGACCTGATGGAGCAGTCGCCCAGTTTCAAGGCCGTGGTGCGCGGTCCGCAGCACGTATTCGAACGCGTCAATGGGGCCTACTTCAAGCTCTTCGGTGACCGGCCGGTATTGGGCCTGCCGGCGCGGGAAGCGCTGCCCGAGCTGCTGGACGAAAACCTCTACGAATTGCTGGACCGCGTCTACCAGACCGGGCAGACCTATACCGAACGCGGTGCGCGCCTGTTCCTGCGGCGCGCGCATGAGACCGGTTTCGAGGGGGCCGTGCTGGACTTCGTGTTCCAGCCCATCAAGGGCGCCGATGGCCAGGTGGCCGGGATCTTCATTGAGGGCAATGATGTTACCGAACGCTTCGTGGCCGAAGAGCGCCTGCGCATCGTCGACCGCGCGGGCGGGATCGGCATCTTTGAATGGTTCCCGGTCTCCGGCAAGCTGGCGGTCTCGGATCGATTCCGCCGCTTGTGGGGTCTGCCGGCCGAAGGCGAGGTCACCTCGCAGCAACTGGTGGACATGATCGATGAAGAATTCCACCCGAACCTGGGCACCTCGCGCATCAAGGAAGGCGGTCCGCGCAATCCGCTGGAATATACCGAATACCACATCACCCGCCCCGACGGCGAACAGCGCTGGCTGGCGCGCAAAGGCGAGGTGGTGCAAGACGATCCGCGTGCCGGTTCGCGTTATGTAGGGGTGGTGTTCGACGTCACCTCGCGCAAGCTGATGGAGCAGGCACTGGCCGCTTCCGAAGCCAGCGTGCGGGCCAACAATGCCTTCGTGCGCCAACTGCTGGATTCCACCGACCAGGGCTTCTTCTCGATCGACCGCGAGGGCATCGTCACGCTGTGCAATGCGGCCTTCCTGAAATTGCTCGGCTATGCCGGCGAGAAGGATGTGCTGGGCCGCTCGATCCACGAGGTGATCCTCACTTCAGCCGACGATGGCAGCGGCGCGCGCGGCGAATGTGCCGTGCTCAAGGCCGCCCGTGACGGCGTGACCACGCACGTGGAGAGCGAAGATTTCCTGCGCGTCGATGGCAGCAGTTTCCCGGTGCAATACCAGGCCCATCCGGTCTGGCAGGATGGTGAGCTGCAAGGTGCGTTGTGCACCTTCATCGATCTGACCGAACGGCGGCGCGGCATGCAGGCGCTGTCGTGGAGCGAGAATCGCCTGACCGCCATCTTCAACCAGGCCTCGGTGTGCTTCTCCGAACTGGACCTGGAGGGCCGCTATCTGCGCGTGAACCAGGCGCTGTGCCGCATGCTGGGCCGCACCGAGGCCGAGATGCTGCAGATGACCCTGGCCGACGTCACTCATCCTGATGACGTGCCGATGAACATGACGCTGTTCAAGCGTTGCATTGCCGACGGCAGTTCCTTCACGCTGGAAAAGCGCTACCTGCGTCCTGATGGCAGCGCGTTCTGGGTCTCCAGCGACATCAGCCGCATCGTCGACGGCGAGGGCAGGCCACAGGCCATGATCGCGGTGTCTACCGACATCACCGAACGGCGTCGCGCTGAAGATGCCCTGCGCGAACTCAATGACACGCTGGAGCAGCGCGTAGTCGAGGAGATCCTCGAACGCAGCCGCGCCGAAGCGGCGCTGCGCCAGATGCAGAAGATGGAAGCCGTGGGCCAACTGACCGGTGGCGTGGCGCACGACTTCAACAACGTGCTGCAGATCATCGGCGGCAACCTGCAGTTGCTGCAGACCGATCCGCGCCTGGATGACCGCAGCCGCCAGCGCGTGCGCATCGCCATTGGCGCGGTCGATCGCGGTGCCAAGCTGTCCTCGCAGTTGCTGGCCTTTGCCCGCCGCCAGCCGCTGCAGCCGCGCAGCATCAATCTGGAACGCGTGGTGCTGAACATGGATGACCTGCTGCGCCGGGCCGTGGGCGAGAACATCGAAATCTCCACCGTCATCACGCATGATCTGTGGAATACCATGCTCGACCCCAATCAGGTCGAGAACCTCATCATCAACACCGCCATCAATTCGCGCGATGCGATGCCCAATGGCGGACGGCTCACGCTGCAGATCGACAATGTGCAACTGAGCGATCCCGCCTTCCTCTCGCAGGCCGACCTGCCGCCGGGCGATTACGTGGAACTGCAGATCTCCGACAACGGGGCCGGCATGTCGCCCGAGGTGCGCGAGCGTGCCTTCGAGCCCTTCTTCACGACCAAGCGCGAAGGTGAGGGCACGGGTCTGGGTCTGTCCATGGCCTACGGTTTCGTCAAGCAGAGCAAGGGCCACATCAGCCTGCACAGCGAAGCGGGCAAGGGCACCACGATCCGCATCTACTTCCCGCGCTGCATCGATCAGGAAGTGGTGATCGACGACAACCGCGACATGGAAGTGCGCGGCGGCGACGAAACCATCCTGGTGGTGGAAGACGATCCCAACCTGCAACTGACGGTGATCGATACCCTGTCCTCGCTGGGCTACCGTGTGCTCAAGGCGGACAATGGTGAACGCGCGCTGGCCATCCTGCAGAGCGGCATTCCGGTCGACCTGATGTTCACCGATGTGGTCATGCCCGGGAGCGTGCCGGTGACTGAACTGGCGCGCCAGGCACGGCAGTTGTTGCCGGAGATCGAGATCCTGTTCACCTCCGGCTATCCGCGCGACGCCATCGTCCATGAAGGGCGGCTGGATGCGGGCGTGGAGCTGCTGTCCAAACCATATCGCATCAACCAGCTGGCGCAGCGCATCCGGCAGATGCTGTCGGGCCGGGCGCATCGCGTGGAACTGGCACAGCTGACGCGCGAGCGCGACCAGGCTAATGCCAGTGCTGACGCCAATGCCATGCTCCACGTCCTTCCGGTAGGCGGCAGCCATCGCCAGCCCGACGGCCAGGATACGCATTTCGATCAGGCAGGTAGCGCGGGCAGCGTGGTGATGGCACCGGAAACTGAACCCGTCGCCGGGTCCGCCAGCGGCCTGCGTCTGCTGGTGGTGGAAGACAACATCGACTCCCAGCAACTGGTGTGCGAATTGCTGGAAACGCTGGGCCACCAGGCACGCGGCGTGATCAGCGCGGAGGATGCGCAGCAGGCGCTGGGCGAGCAGAGTTTCGATGTGCTCTTCACCGACGTCAATCTGCCCGGCATGTCCGGCGTGGACCTTGCCAGGAGCGCGCTGGAGCGCTTCCCGGAAATGGCGGTGATCTTCGCTTCTGGCTATGGCGCGATGGTGGCGCGCAATGTCGGCTTCGCCTCGCATGCGCTGCCCAAGCCCTACGATATCGACCAGCTGCAGGAGATACTCAAGAAGATCGCGACCGCGTGATGCCTGCAGCGTGATGCCCGGCGAGAGCGCGTGGGGCAGGGCGGGTTCCTTCCTGCTGCCGCGCGCAGAACATGGCCTGCTCATCCCGGTGAGCGGGCCATTTTTTCGTGGCGATCATTCGTCGTCTTTGGTTGGCGCGATCCTGGCCAACTGCTGGGTCGCGATGAGCAGGGCACCACATGAAGTTTTCATCCCTTCCACGGCCACCCGTCGGCCCAGGTATTCGTAGTTTTCTTCACCTGGCAGGATGATGAATTCACATCGGCATTTCGGACAGTAGCCGCGATGGCCCACCCCGGCCATGGGCTTGCCGTACAGCTTCACATTGTCAAATCCTTGCTGGACAACGCCGCCATGCGAGGTCGGATCGTCGAGGCGGATGATGGCCCTGGTCATATGCACTCTCTTTCACAGGAGGAAAAGCAGGGAAGATAAAGCCATCGCTCAGCCTGTGGCGCATAGGCGGCAAGAGATCAATCACAATCAGTAATTTTTGCAGCACTGCGTCGAATCATTTCGAGAAGTCAGGGCAGGGACTTCAGAAACTTTGTAAGGAAGGTTTCCTTTTTCTGTCATATTCCATAAAATAAATAAGAACTATTATCGTTCGTATTAAATAAAATGAATATGAAGAGGAATCCCTTGCTCCAGTCGTCCCTGCGCGCCCGCCCCAGCGCCATGTCCCGTGCTCTCCGTCCGGTATTCATCAGCATGGCGCTGGCCGGCTCTCCTGCGCTGGTGCTGGCGCAGTCCGCCACCGACAGCGCGGCCGCTGCCGCCAATGACAGTAGCGCCGGCCAATTGCCGACCGTGACCGTCTCGGCCCCTGCTGCAGGCGAGGGAACGCAGCACCTGCAAAGCCAGTCCAGCGCCGGTGCGCTCGGATCGCGTTCGCTGCTGGATACACCCTTTTCCGTTACCAGCATCACGGCTGCGGATCTGGCCGACAAGCAGGTCAACAAGCTCGGCGATCTGTTCTACAACGAGGCCTCGGTCAGCGACAACAGCGGTGGCTACAGCGCCTGGGCTTCGTACATCACCATTCGCGGCTTGCCGGCGGACTGGCAGAATTCCTTCCGCATCGATGGCAAGCCCTTCCTCGGCTATGGGATCACGCTGCCCTACGATCACTTCGAGCGCGTCGACCTGCTCAAGGGCTCGGCCGGTTTCATGTATGGCTTCGGCTCGCCGGGCGGGGTGCTCAACTACGTCACCAAGAAGCCGACCGACACCCCGGTGCGCAGCGTCTCGGTGGGCTATACCAGCAACAGCATCTGGAGCGAGCACGTCGATCTCGGCGGGCGCTTCGGCAACGACAACATGTTCGGCTATCGCCTCAATGTCACGCATGACCAGGGCGAGACCTTCAATGAAGGCCACATCCGCCGCAATTCCGCTTCGCTGGCGCTGGACGGACGCCTCACGCGCGACCTGACCTGGGATTTCCAGGCCATCTGGCAGAACAGCAATTCCACCGACCAGACGCCGTCGGTCGTCACCAGCAGCCTGACCGGCAGCCGCCTGCCGTCGGTGGTCAGCGGGGCCGACAAGACCCTGG
This sequence comes from Herbaspirillum huttiense, assembly GCF_004367745.1. Classification (GTDB taxonomy): domain Bacteria; phylum Pseudomonadota; class Gammaproteobacteria; order Burkholderiales; family Burkholderiaceae_D; genus Herbaspirillum; species Herbaspirillum huttiense. The sequence continues at coordinate 2,921,893 of NZ_CP037993.1, read as the reverse complement.
TCGGTCCGGGCCAGCATCTCGATACCAACTTCCAGCTCTACCAGACCGGGCTGACCTATCGCCTCAACCCGGACTGGAAGGCCAACCTCAGCTACAGCCACAGCACCTCCAAGCGCTTCCGCAATGAGGACATCGCGATGCTCTCGGATGCCGCCGGCAACTACACCGACTGGCGCTCGGACAGCCGCGAAGGCCACACCTTCGACCAGTGGCAGGCCATGCTGGAAGGCAATGCCCGCACCGGCAGCATCGATCATCAGCTGGTGCTGGGGGCCTCGTCGCAAAAGCAGGTGAATGATTATTCGATCAGCTCGGTGTACAAGCAGATCGGTACCGGCAATCTCTATACGCAGAACACCAATGCGTATTACAGCAGCACCGCGCTGCAGACCTATCACAACGCCATCATTACCCAGCAGGCGGTCTTCGCCAGCGATACGCTGAACTTCTCGGAGCGCTGGTCGCTGCTGGCCGGTGGCCGCTACAACCAGTTCCGCCAGGATAATTTCAGCACCAGCGGCACCCTCAGTTCGCGCTACGACAAGTCGGCCTTGACGCCTACGGTAGCCTTGATGTTCAAGCCCGAGCGCAATACCACCCTTTACACCAGCTATGTGGAATCGCTGGAGCAGGGCGGCGTACCGTCCAAGGATGACACCAACTACGGCAGCCAGCTGAAGCCGCTCAAGAGCAAGCAGTACGAGGTCGGTGCCAAGACCGATCAGCAGAACTGGAGTGCCACCGCTGCGCTGTTCCGTATCGAACGCGCCTCGGAATACACGCTCAACGGGGCGCTGGTGCAGGATGGCCAGTCCAACTACCAGGGGCTGGAACTGGGCGCAGCCTATCGTCCGACCGCGCAGTGGCAAGTGGCCGGCAGCCTCATGCTGCTGGATGCCAAGTACGACAAGGGCAATACCTACAACGGCAATCGCGTGGCCGGTGCGCCGCGCAACATGGCGACCGCATCGGTCGCCTATCTGGTGCCGCAAGTCGCTGGCCTGAAGCTCTCCGCCGATGCCAAATTCACCGGCAGCACCATGGCCCGCGCCGCCAACGACATCGAACTGGCCAGCTATACGCTGTTCAACCTCGGTGCCAGCTACACCACGCGCATTGGCCAGCACGACACGACTTTCCGGGCCTCGGTGAACAACCTGCTGGACAAGCGTTACTGGCAATACCAGTACGAGAACTACATCAAGCCGGGTGACCCGCGTACCTTCAGCGTGTCGGCCAAGGTCGATTTCTGATCTGGTCATGGTCGCCCTCCCGGCAGTCCCTGAATCACTCCGCCAATTAGCCAGGTAATCCAGCCCATGCGCGCACTTCTCGTCCTCCTCCATCGCTGGTTCGGCCTGGCCGTGGCCGTGTTCCTGTTCATCGCCGGCGTGACCGGCGCGCTGATCTCCTGGGATCACGAACTGGATGCCTGGCTCAATCCGCAACTGTTCCATGCCCGCAGCGCCGACCGTCCGGACGCCGGGCAGCCCTTGCCCGGGCTGGAACTGGCGCGGCGCGTGGAAGCGGCCGAGCCCAAGCTGCGCGTGACCTATGTGCTCACCGAAGCCGAGCCCGGCCATACCATCAGCATGATGGTCGAACCGCGCCTGGATCCGGCTACCGGCAAGCTGCCGGTCCTGGATTACAACCAGATCGCGGTCGATCCGGTGACCGGTGAAATACAGGGCCGCCGCATGTGGGGCGCGATTTCGCTGGCGCGTGAAAACCTGCTGCCTTTCCTCTACAAACTGCATTACACGATGCACCTGCCGGACATGGGCGGGATCGAGACCGGCATCTGGCTGATGGGCATCATCGGGATCGTGTGGGCGCTGGATTGCTTCATTGCGCTCTATCTGTCCTTCCCCAACTGGCGCAGCTGGCGCAAGTCGCTGGCCTTCCGCTGGCGCGAGGGTGGGCACAAGCTCAACTTCGACCTGCACCGCTCGGGCGGCGTCTGGATCTGGGGCTTGCTGCTGGTGTTGGCGGTGACGTCGGTGTCGATGAATCTGGAGCGGCAGGTCATGCGTCCGATTCTGCAAAGCGTTTCCACCCTGACTGCGGGCCCCTTCGACACGCGTACGCCGATTGCGCCCGAGAAGGTGCCGGAACCGCGTATTTCACGCGAGGAAGCGGTGGCGCTGGGACGCGCGCAAGGCGAGAAGGTGGGCCTGACGGAGCCGGTCGGCGGGGTCTTCTACTCGGGCATGTTCGGGGTCTATGGCGTAGGCTTCTTCCAGCCGGGCAATGACCATGGCGATGTGGGCCTCGGCAATGCCTGGCTGTATTTCGATGCCATGAGCGGCGCCTATGAAGGCGGCAAGATCCCGGGACGCGGCAGTGCAGGCGATATCTTCCTGCAGGCGCAATTCCCGCTGCATTCCGGCCGCATTCTCGGGCTGACGGGACGCGTGCTGATCTCGCTGATGGGCGTGCTGGTGGCAATGCTGTCGGTAACAGGCGTGATCATCTGGGTGCGCAAGCGCCGTGCCCGGCTGCAGCAGCGCGAGCGTCTGGCCGCTCAAAAGACACCGGCCCGCGAGGGGCCGGTGGTGGAAGCGCGGTGACGCCGCGCAAGGCATCCTGACGGTGTCAGTGCGCCATCAGCACCGGCAGGGTCATGGTCTTGAGGATGGTCAGCGTCACGCCGCCCAGCAGCACTTCGCGGAAGCGGGTGTGTCCGTAGCCGCCCATGACCAGCAGGTCGGAGCCCTTGTCGGCAGCCAGCGAGAGCAGGGCATTGCCGATATCGAGCGTGGTCTGTTCCTGTGCCACTTCCACCTTCACGCCATGGCGCGCGAGATAGAGCGCGATGTCGGCGCCGGGTTGCTCGCCGTGGGTGCCCAGGCGCTTGTCGGAGTTGAACAGCACCACCGTCACGTTGTCGGCCTGGCGCAGCAGGGGCAGGGCGGCCGTGATGGCGCGGGTCGATTCCATGCTGCCATCCCAAGCGATCAGGGCATTCTTGCCTACCTGCTTGAATTCACCGGCGCTGGGGATGATGAGCACCGGGCGCGGTGAATTGAGCATGACGTACTCGGGCAGGTCGGTGAGGAAACTGTCATCGGCATCGTCCAGGTCGGCCTGGCTCACCACTACCAGGTCGGCATAGCGCGCCTGCAGGGCCAGTCCACCCTCGGCGTCGTCATCGACGAAACGCTTTTCGCAGGAGGGCACGCCGACGCTGTTGGCGATCTTGTCGAAATTTTCCAGCGCGGCCAGCGCGCGGTCGCGGAAACCATCCATCTGCGCCGCGATGTAGGCCGCGCCTTCCATGGTGATGAAGCTGGAGATGCCGCTGACGGCGCTGCCGATCAGGTGCGCCTGCTGTGCGCGGGCCAGCTCGGCGGCAATGCGGATGCGCTGGGCGGCGTGACGCGACTGGTCGACGTGGACCAGGATGGACTTGTAGCTCATGGTGGCTCCTCGGAAATTCGTGGGGGAAGACATCCGGGGCGGGATGCCATGCAGGCAGATTAGGCCGGGCACCTCCATGCGTCCAGCGCAAATCCCGAACTGCTTGACGCATGTCAATCCTGCCCCGTGGCTCTTGTAGGGAAGCATCTTCGGCTTGTTTCCATACAAGCATGACGGTTGCGGTATGCTTGTCGGCTTTCGCAACCTGCCTGCCGATCCGGGACTGTCCATGCCATCCATCTTCCACCTGGCCTACCACGTGCGCGACCTCGACCAGTCGCGCCGCTTCTATTGCGACCTGCTGGGTTGCGCCGAAGGGCGCAGCACCGAAACCTGGGTCGACATCGATTTCTTCGGCCATCAACTTTCGCTGCACCTGGGTGAACCGTTTGCCGTGAGCAATACCGGCCATGTCGGCCATCATCTGGTGCCGATGCCGCATCTGGGCGTGATCCTGCAACTGGATGAATGGCAGCAACTGGCGGATCGCCTCAGCGCCAGCGGCGAGGTGCAATTCGTGCTGGCCCCGCAGATCCGCTTTGCGGGCGAGCCGGGCGAGCAGGCGACGATGTTCTTCCTCGATCCCTCGGGCAACCCCATCGAAGTCAAGGGCTTCCGCGATCTGGCGACGGTGTACGCGAAATGAGTGCGCCTGCGCCCATCCCCTTCGTCAGCCAGAGTGATGCCGCTGCGGTAGCGGCATGGTTGCAGGCTCTGCGTGCAGCCATGCCGGAGGAAGAGATCATCGCCTTCAGCGAGCTGGACGAAGACCAACGCGCGCAATGCCGCGTGGCCATCGTCGCCAATCCTGATCCGGCGCAACTGACATTGTTGCCGCAACTGCAGTGGGTGCATAGCGTCTGGGCGGGGGTGGAGCGGCTGGTGGCCGATCTCGGACAGAGCGACTTGCAGATCACGCGCCTGGTCGATCCGCGCCTGGCCGCCACCATGGCCGAAGCCGTGCTGGCCTGGACGCTCTACCTGCATCGCGACATGCCGCATTACGCGCGCCAGCAACAGGCGCGGCAATGGAGGCCGCTGGACTATGTGCTGCCGGAGCAGCGCCGCGTCGGCATCCTCGGCCTGGGCGCGCTGGGTGAAGCGGCAGCCGTGGCATTGCGCCAGGCGCGTTTCCCGGTGCTGGGCTGGAGCCGCAGTGCGCGCAACGTGCCGGACGTGCGGACCTACAGCGGCATGGACGGGCTGGCGGAGATGCTGGCACAGACCGACATTCTGGTCTGCCTGCTGCCTTTGACGGCCGAAACGCGCGGACTGCTGGATGCAGCGCGGCTGGCGCTGCTGCCCCCGCAGGCAGATCTCATCAATTTCGCACGCGGGCCGATCATCGATGATGAGGCGCTGCGCCAGGCGCTGGATGCAGGCAAGTTGCGTCACGCGGTGCTGGACGTGTTCGCTACCGAGCCCTTGCCGCCGGAGGCGTGGCCGTGGTCGCATCCTGCGGTGACGGTACTGCCGCATTGTTCGGCACCGACCGATTCGGGTACCGCTTCAGCCATCGTTGCCGCCAATATCCGCCGCTATCGCAACACCGGCGAGATCGCCGCCAACGTGGATCTCAAGCGAGGTTATTGAGTCATTGCGCCATTGCGCACAACCGGCGCGCTCACTGGCGCGCGATGGTGAAGCCGATGGTATTGTGCCCGCCGCTGCTGCTGGCAAAAGCGCGCCCGCCATGCATGCGGGCCACTGCCTTGACGATGGCCAGCCCCAGGCCGTGGCCGTGGCTGCCGTTGATGTCCTGGCGCGCGCTGTCGACGCGGTAGAAGCGGTCGAACAGGCGCGGCAGGTGTTGCTCGTCGATGGCCGGGCCGGGATTGGTGACGGCCACGCGCACCATCTCTTCGCCGCCGGAAATGTCGATGCGCAATTGCGCGCCCTGCGGCGAATGCTGGATGGCGTTCTGGATCAGGTTGGTGAGGGCGCGTTTGAAGAGCGCCGTTTCCATGGTGGCCGTGGCCTCCAGATCGCCCGCCACGGTGATGGACATGCCGGTGTCGTCCAGCACGAACTCGAAGAAATCCACGGTCTTCTGCACCGCTTCGGCGACCCGCACCGGTACCCGGGCAGTGGCTGCTTCGCCCTGGTCGGATCGCGCCAGGAACAGCATGTCGTTGACGATGGAACGGATGCGGTCCAGCTCTTCCAGGTTCGATTGCAGCACGTCCTTGAATTCCCCCGCACTGCGTTCGCGCGCCAGCGCCACCTGGGTCTCGCCGATCAGGTTGGCCAGCGGCGTGCGCAACTCATGGGCCACGTCCGCATTGAAGGCTTCCAGTTGCGTATAGGCCTGCTCGATGCGTTCGAGCGCGCCGTTGAAGGCATCGGCCAATACCGACAATTCTTCCGGCAAGGCTTCCACCGGCATGCGAGCTGACAGTTTGCGTGGCGAGAAGCTTTGCGCGCGCGCCGACATGCGCCGCAGCGGGGCCAGCCCCGCTCGAGCGATCCAGTAGCTGGAGATGACCGCCAGCACGATGCCCAGCAGCGAAGAAATGCTGGTGGCCAGCAGGAAGGTGCGGCGCATCTCGAAGTAGGGAGCGCCATCGACACCGACCGTCACGCGCACTTCAGGACGAACCTCGAAGGCCGGCAGGGTGCGCGTCATGATGTGCAGTGGATAGGCGCGTCCCGGCAGGTGCAGGCGGCCGACCTGTTTGCCGTCGGCATGATTGATGGCCGAGGGCGCGAGCCGCGTCAGGTCGCCATAGGTGTAGCGGGGATCATCGCTGGCGATCCAGAAGAACACGTGCTGGTCGGCTTGCGAGAGCGTCGACAGCTTCAACTGCACGCGGGCCCAGCGCTCGGTATTGCCGGCGCGCTCGATCTGGTAGCTGATGTCATTGAGGGTGGTGAAGAGGGCATCGCGCTCATGGCGCAGCAGTTCCCCCTTCAGGACGGTGTAGAGCACCACGCCGGCCACCGCGAAGATCAACAGGGCCGACGCCGCCGACATCAGCACCAGCCGCGCGGTGATGGATTGGCGCAGCGGCAGGCGGCGCTTCTTGACCGGCGTGGCAGCGGTCTCACTCATCGCCGGCTTCGGAGGTGGCGCGCGGCTCCAGCACGTAGCCCATGCCGCGCACGGTATGCAGCAGCTTCTGCTCGAAGGGCGCGTCGATCTTGGCGCGCAGGCGCTTGATGGCGACTTCCACCACGTTGGTATTGCTGTCGAAATTCATGTCCCAGACCAGTTCGGCGATGGCGGTCTTGGAGAGGATCTCGCCCTGTCTGCGTGCCATCACGGCCAGCAGGGCGAACTCCTTGGCGGTGAGATCGATGCGCAGCCCGCCCCGGAAGGCCTTGCGCGAGATCAGGTCGATCTGCAGGTCGCCGATGCGCAGCTGCGGCGCTTCCTGCACGCGGCCACGGCGGGTCAGGGCCTGCAGGCGGGCCAGCAGTTCCAGGAAGGAGAACGGCTTGATGAGGTAATCATCGGCGCCATCATGCAAGCCCTTGATGCGGTCTTCCACGCTGTCGCGCGCGGTCAGCATGATGACCGGCGTCTGCTTGACGGTACGCAGCGAACGCAGCACGGCAAAGCCATCCAGGCCCGGCAGCATCACGTCCAGCACGATGACGTCGTAGTCATGCTGGATCGCCAGGTGCTGCCCGTCGATGCCGTTGCTGGCCACATCCACCGCGCATCCCTGCTCGGTGAGGCCCTTGCAGAGGTATTCGGACATCTTTTGCTCGTCTTCGACTATCAGGATCTTCATTCGGTCTCCACTGGCCGCGCCGGGAACATTCCCCGGCGCCGGCCCATGCCGGATTCTACCTTCCCGGCTCCCCTTGTTGATGAACAGGCTACGGAGTCAATGTTCCTGCGCCAGGCGCGCGGCCTTGCGTTCCTGCCTTGCCTTCTTCTTGCGTTCGTACCAGTAGTGCGCACGGTCCAGGTAAAGGTAGACCACCGGCGTGGTGAAGAGCGTGAGCGCCTGCGACAGCACCAGGCCGCCGACCATGGCATAACCCAGCGGACGGCGCAGCTCGGAGCCGGCACCATGGCCGAGCATGAGCGGCAGGCCCGAGAGCAGGGCGCACATGGTGGTCATCATGATGGGACGGAAGCGCAGCAGGCAGGCCTGGTAGATCGCTTCTTCCGGCTTCAGGCCCTGGGTGCGCTCGGCGGTGAGGGCGAAGTCGATCATCATGATGCCGTTCTTCTTGACGATGCCGATCAGCAGGATGATGCCGATCAGGGCGATCACCGACAGGTCGTAACCGCCGATCATCAGGATCAGCAGTGCCCCCACGCCGGCCGAGGGAAGCGTGGAGAGAATGGTCAGCGGATGGATGTAGCTCTCGTAGAGCAGGCCCAGCACGATGTAGACCGCGATCAGGGCGGCCGCGATGAGATAAGGCTGCGAGGCCAGCGAATCACCGAAGGCCTTGGCCGTTCCCTGGAAGTTGCCCACCAGGGTCTGCGGCACGCCCATCTCGTCCTTGGTCTTCTGGATGATGTCCACCGCCTCGCCCAGCGAGACGCCCTTGGCCAGGTTGAAGGAAATCGTCACCGCCGGGAACTGGCTCTGGTGGCTGATCGACAGGTAAGAGGTCTTGGTGGTATCGACCTTCACGAAGGTCGACAGCGGCACCTGCTGGCCGGTCAGGGGCGAGGTCAGGTAGAGTTTGTCGAAGAGTGCAGGATCCTTCTGCAACTGTGGCGTCACCTCCAGAATCACGCGGTAGCTGTTGATCTGCGTGAAGTATTGCGCCACTTGGCGCTGGCCGATGGCGTCATAGATGGTGGCGTCGATGAGCGAAGGCGAAATGCCGAAGCTGGAGGCGCGTGCGCGGTCGATGGTGATGACCGCTGCTGCTGCCTGGTTCTGCTGGTCGGAGGCCACGTCGGTCAGCTGCGGCAGCTGCCGGAAACGCTCCAGCATGCGCGGTGCCCAGACGTTCAGTTCATCGAGGTCGGTGTCGGTGATGGTGTACTGGTACTGGGTGCGCGAGAGACGGCCGCCGACGTTGATGTCCTGGCTGGCCTGCATGAACAGGTTCACGCCTTGCACCTTGGCCACCTGCGGACGCAGGCGCGCGATGACTTCGTCGGCATTGGTGGTGCGGCCTTCATCCTTGGGTTTCAGTGCGATGAAGAATTGTCCGGTATTGAAGGTGGTGGAACCGGCGCTCATGGCAAAGCCGATCACGTCCGGATCCTTGCGCACCACCTCGGCCACCTTCAGCAGCCGTTCCTGCATGGCCGCCGAAGACGTATCCTGGGCCGACTCGGCAAAGCCGACGATGACGCCATTGTCTTGCTGCGGGAAGAAACCCTTGGGGATGAAGATGAACAGCACCACCGTCAGGGCCACCGTGGCGATGAAGCTCATCAGCGTAATGAACTGGTGCTTCATCACCACGTCGAGCCCGCGCTTGTAGCCATTGAGCATGGCATCGAAGCAGCGCTCGAACCATTGATACAGCTTGCCGTGCTGGCGGCCATGCTCGTTCTTGAGGAAGCGCGAGCACAGCATGGGCGTGAGGGTGAGCGAGATGATGACCGAGACCGCAATGGTCAGCGTGACCGTCACCGCAAATTCGCGGAACAGCCGCCCGACGATGCCACCCATCAGCAGCAGCGGAATGAACACCGCCACCAGCGACACCGAGATCGAGATGATGGTGAAGCCGATCTCGCCCGCGCCCTTGAGGGCGGCTTCCAGCGGCGACATGCCTTCCTCGACGTAGCGGTAGATGTTTTCCAGCATGACGATGGCGTCGTCCACCACGAAACCGACCGCAATGGTCAGCGCCATCAGCGAGAGGTTGTCGAGGCTGTAGCCGACCACGTACATGACCCCGGCCGTGCCCATGATGGCCAGCGGCACCGTGACCGACGGGATCAGGGTGGCCGCCACATTGCGCAGGAACACGAAGATCACCATCACCACCAGCGCGATGGTCAGTACCAGGGTGAATTCCACATCCTCCACGGAGGCGCGGATGGTCTGGGTGCGGTCGATCAGGGTATTGACGTTGATCGCCGCCGGGATGGCCGCGCGCAGGCGTGGCATGGCGGCCTTGATGCGGCCCACGGTCTCGATCACGTTGGCCCCGGGCTGCTTGGTGATGGCCAGCACGATGGAGCGGCCATTGCTGATGGTGTGATCGGCGGTATTGGCCGCACCGGCAAAGGCCCAGGCGGCGATCTTGTTGTTCTCCGGACCGTCGATGGCGATGCCGATGTCCTTGACGCGGATCGGCGCGCCATTGCGCCAGGCCAGGACCATGTCGTTCCACTGCTCGGCCTTGAGCAACTGATCGTTGGTATAGACGGTGAAGGCCTGGCGTGCGCCATCGACCGTCCCCTTGGGCTGGTTCACGGTGGTGGTGGCGATGACGCCGCGAATGTCTTCCAGGCTGATGCCCAGCGTAGCGATCTTGGCCGGATCGACCTGGATGCGCACGGCCGGTTTCTGCTGGCCGTTCACGCTCACCAGGCCCACGCCCGAGATCTGCGAGATCTGCTGGGCCAGGATGTTGTCGGCATAGTCGTTGACCACCGTCAGCGGCAGCGCATCGGACTGCACCGACATGATCATGATGGGCGAATCGGCCGGATTGATCTTGCGGAAGGTCGGCGGATTGGGCAGGTTGGCCGGCAACTGGCCGGTGGAGGCGTTGATGGCGGCCTGCACGTCCAGCGCGGCGGCATCGATGTTGCGGTTGAGGTCGAACTGCAGGGTGATCTGGGTACTGCCCAGGGTGCTCTGCGAGGTCATCTGCGAGAGACCCGCGATCAGCGAAAACTGGCGTTCCAGCGGCTGTGCCACGTTGGAGGCCATGGTCTCGGGACTGCCTCCCGGCAATTGCGCGGTCACCTGGATGGTCGGGAAATCGACCTGAGGCAAGGGCGCGACCGGCAACAGCGGCCACACCGCGATGCCCACCAGCAGGATGGCGATGGCCAGCAGCGTGGTGCCGATGGGGCGCTTGATGAAGGCGGCGGAGACGCTCACTTGGTGCTTCCTTTCGCGTCAGCGTTGGCGGCAGGCGCAGCAGCAACAGCGCCCTTGGCCGGCTGCGGCTTGCTTTCCACGATGCGGCTGCCCGGCTTGAGCTTGTACTGGCCGTCGATGACGACGCGCTGGTCTGCCGTCAGGCCGCTGTCGGCGGCCAGGACGGCGACGCCGTCCTGGATGCGGTCGACCTTGACCGGCTGCATGTTGGCCTTGTCGTCCTGGTCGATGGCATAGACATAAGTGCCTTGCTGGTTGCGCTGGATGGCGGCAGCGGGCACGGTCAGGGCGTTGCCGTGGCTGTTCATCTGCAGGCGGGCATTGACGTACTGGCCCGGCCACAGCTTGTGTTCGGCATTGTCGAAGCGTGCCTTCAACTGCACAGTGCCGTTGGTGGTGTTGATCTGGTTGTCCAGCAGGATCAGCTTGCCGGTGGCCAGTACTTCCTGAGAGTCGCGCGCATAGGCGACCACCTTCAGCGGCTGCTGGCTGTTGCGCTGGGCCCGGTTGATGCCGACCACGGCTTCTTCCGGCAGGGTGAAGACCAGCGTGATCGGATCGATCTGGTTGATGACCACCAGGCCATTGGCATCGGCCGCATGCACGATATTGCCCGGATCGACCAGGCGCGCACCGACACGACCCGAGAGTGGCGCATTGATGGTGGTGTAGCTCAGTTGCACCTTGGCATAGGCCACCTGCGCCTCATCGGTCTTGACCGCTGCCTCCAGCTGCGCCACCAGCGCCTTCTGCGTATCCAGCTGCTGCTGGGTGGCCGCATCCTGGCTGCGCAGGGTGGTGTAGCGCTGCAGGTCCAGGCGCGCATTCATGAGGGTGGCCGCATCCTTGGCCCGTTGCGCCTCGGCCTGCGCCAGTTGCGCCTGCAGCGCACGCGGGTCGATCTGCGCCAGCAGTTGTCCCTTCTTGACCTCCTGGCCTTCCTCGAAGCCGACCTTGTCCAGCTGGCCGTCGATGCGGGTCTTGACGACCACGCTGGCATTGGCGGTGACCGTGCCCACGCCGGCCAGATACAGCGGCAGATCGCGCTCCTGCACGCGGGCCACCGAGACCGATACCGGTGGTGCTGTCTTGGCTGCGGGCTGATCGGCTGCGGTGGCGCGTTGCATGGCGCTCCAGCCGCCGACGCCGGCGGCCAGGATCAGGGCCGTCGCCACGACGATGGCCAGCGGGGAGCGTTGCGGAGTCGGGGAAGTCTTGGGGGAGTTGGGTGAGGTGGTCATGCCTGAAACTCGTCCTGGAAAATGCACATGGGATTCGGAAGATGGGCCGCGCACATCAGCGCGCTGCCATCGGTGCCTGCATGCTGGCCGGATCGGTCTGTCCGACCTGCCAGCCACCGCCGGTGGCCTTGATCAGCGCCACGCTGGCGACCAGCTGGCGGCCCAGCAGGGTGACTGCGCTGCGCTGGTTGGTCAGGGAGGTGGCCTGGGTGGTGACGACCGACAGATACGTCACGGTACCGGCCTGGTACTGGCTCATCGCCAGCCGTTCGGCCAGCTGCGCCGATCTGACGGCCTGGGCCTGGGCCGCGCTTTCCTGATCCAGCACGCGCAGGGTGGAGAGGTTGTCTTCCACGTCCTGCAGGCCGGCCAGGACGGTCTGCTTGTATTGCGCAGCGGCAGCGTCATAGGCCGCCATCGCAGCGTCGTTGCGGGCAGTGCGCGCGCCGCCATCGAAGAGCGTCTCGGCCAGCGCTGCACCCAGCGACCAGACGCGGCTGGGCGTGTTGAACAGGTCGGCGAACGAGGCGCTGTTGTAGCCGCCGGTGGTCGACAGGGTCAGGGTCGGGAAGTAAGCCGCACGGGCCACGCCGATATTGGCGTTGGCGGCAGCGGCCAGGCGTTCGGCATTGGCGATGTCGGGGCGGCGCTCCAGCAGGTCGGAGGGCAAACCTGCCGGGATCTGCGGCAGGCTGGCCTGCAGGCGCAGGGCATTGGCATCCATGCCGCTGTCGGTGGGCGCCGCGGCTGGCAGGGGAGCCAGGCTGAAGGCCGCCGGTGCCTTGCCGATCAGCATGGCGATGGCGTGTTCCAGCTGGTTGCGGGTGGCGTCCAGGTCGATCAGCTGGGCCTGGGCCGAGCGCAGCTGCGTCTCCGCCTGGGCCACGTCGGAGCGCAGGGCGGTACCGGCTTCGTATTGATGCGTGGTCAGTTGCAGCGAACGGGTATAGGCCTCGACCGTGCGGCGGTACAAATCCTTTTGCAGGTCCGTCACGCGCAGTTGCAGGTAGTTCTGCGCCAGCGTGGCCTGGATCGCCAGGCGGGCCGCGGCCAGGCTGGCGGCACTGGCCTGGGCGCTGGCATCGCCGGCCTCGGCACCGCGCCGGATGCGGCCCCAGACGTCCGCTTCCCAGGAGGCATTCAGGCCCACGGTGTAGCTGTCGCCCAGGCGTTGCACGCCGTTGGTATTGGTCTGCGCCCGGGTCGCACCGGCCTGCGCGCCGACGGTCGGCCACAGGCTGGCGCGCGCCACGGCGGCCGTGGCCTGGGCCTGGCGATACTGGGCAGCGGCTTGCTGGATGGTCTGGTTGGCGGCGTTGGCCTGATTGACCAGGTCGTTGAGGATGGGATCGCCATAGGCTTCCCACCAGCGTTGATGGTCATCGGCCTGGCGCGGCGCGGCCACTTTCCAGGGGCCTTGTTCCTTGTAGGCCTGGGGCAGATCCATGGCCGGGCGCACGTAATCGGGCCCGACCGCGCAGCCGCCCAGCAGCGCGGCCAGCACCAGTACCGTCATTCCCTTCTTGGCGCGGAAGGGGGAGTGTTGTGGGGGATGAGTGAAATGACGAAGACGGGCGCTGGCTGCGACGCGGCGAAACGGGACGACCATAGGGCTCACGATGATGGCTTGCGGATGAAGGACTGGCCGGCCACGCGGCACCCCTCAGCACCCGAGGCCGACCCCTGCTTACCGCGCTAATGTAAGCCCGGCCGCTCAACGCGAGGCTGACATCAACATGACAATTTTGTCAGCCAGGACGTACACCGACATAGGCAGCCCGCGGCCGGATCAGGCTGCCGCCGCGGCCCTGTTCCAGCGCATGGGCGATCCAGCCCAGCGAACGCCCCAGCGCAAACAGGCCGAAGGCACTGCCGGGCGGCAGGTGCAGATGGCGCCGCACTGCGGCCAGGGCAAAGTCCACCGAGGGGGGATGGCCGGTCAGTTCGCGGACCACCTCGATGGTTTGCTGCCAGCGCGGATGGACCGGCAGCAGCGGTGCCAGCAGGGCGGAAGCGCGCACGTCACCCTGTGGATAGAGATGGTGGCCAAAGCCGGGCAGCTCTTCGCCGCGCGCCAGCCGCTGGCGCAGGCTGGCGGCGGGATCGTCCTGTTCATCCAGCGTCTCGAGCAGGGCTTCGACACGCGCCGTGGTGCCGCCATGCAGCGGCCCGGACAGCGCGGCCAGCCCGCCGATGACGGCCGCCTGCAGGTTGGCGCCGGTCGAGGCGATGCATCGGGCAGTAAAACCCGAGGCATTGAGTTCGTGGTCGGCGCACAGCACCAGGGCACGGCGTACCAGCTGCGCACCGGCCGCATCCAGTCCCCAGGCGCTGGCACATTGCTGGTGCAGGGGCGCGGTGGAAGGCGCCGTTCCGAGCAGGCAGGCGGCCAGGCGGCGTACCAGCAAGCCGCAGCTGGCCAGCTGGCGCGGCAGCGGCAGGTGCCATTGGGCGCCGATGTCTTCGGCGCAGGCCAGGGCAAACAGCGGCAGCAAGGTCTGCTCGGCGCGGCCTGCGCTCCACTCGGACTGGACGCTCTCCGGCCGCGGCGGCCGGGCCGGCGGCACCGGGCCGAAGGCATCCTCCACCGCGCAATCCCAGAGCAGGGCGGCAACCTCTTCGACGCTGGCCTCGGCGCTCAGGGTCACGGCATCATGGCCCCGGTAATAGAGCCGGCCGTCTTCGATCAGCGTGAGCGCCGATTCCAGCACCGGCAAGCCCCAGTCCAGTGCTGCCCGCGCCACCTCGCGCGGCTTGCGTCCACGGGAACGGCTGGCGGCCAGCCGCTCGACCTCGGTGGCCAGGTAGCGGCGGTCGCGGGCCTGCCCGCCGGGATGGGCGTGCAGCAGGCCGCGGCTGACGTAGGCGTAGAGCGTCTGGCGGGATACGCCGAGCAAGGTGGCGGCCTCGGAAGAGGAAAGATAGCGGCTCATGGGGGCCCTGAAAGACAGACAAGTTGATTAAATTAATCAATATTGACGATTAATTCAAGGCTAGTATCCTGCAGTCATCGCCTTTCATTCCGAGGATTGCCATGACATCCCTTTCCCCCTCGCAAGCCATGCTTGCCACGATGTGGAGCGCCCTCGACGGCGATCCTGACGCTCTTGCCGCCGTGCGCCTGACGGGCGAGGGCGGGTTGTCGTCGGTGTTTGCCACCACGGACCTGGCCCAGGCATCGATAGCGGCAGCCGGACTCGCGCTGGCCGGGCTGGTCAGCGATGCCGACGGGGCTTACCCCGAGGTGAGCTGCGATCGCCGCCTTGCAGCGATGTGGTTCAGCAGCAGCCTGCGGCCCGAGGGCTGGGCGCCGCCGCCTTTGTGGGATGCGGTAGCGGGCGATTACCGCGCCGCCGATGGCTGGATCCGCCTGCACACCAACGCCAGCCATCACCGTGCCGCAGCCCTGGCAGCGCTGGGGCTGGATGCAGGGCAGGCCACGCGCGAGGACGTGGGTCGTGCCGTCTCGGGCTGGCGCGCCAGCGAACTGGAAAGCGCCGTGGTAGCCCACGGCGGCTGCGCCGCCGAAATGCGCAGCCAAGCGCAATGGGCAAGCCATCCGCAAGGCGCGGCCGTGGCGGCCGAGCCGCTGGTGGCCTGCCGTTACTTCGATGCGGCTGCGGCCGCGCCGCGCCCGGTGGACCCGGTGCGGCCACTGGCCGGGGTGCGGGTACTGGATCTGACGCGGGTGCTGGCAGGCCCGACTGCCACGCGTTTGCTCGCCGCTTTCGGGGCCGATGTGCTGCGCATCGACCCGGCCTCGTGGGAGGAGCCCGGCGTGGTTCCCGACATGACGCTCGGCAAGCGTTGCGCCGGACTGGACCTGCGCCAGCCAGCCGGGCGCGCCGTGCTGGAAGCGCTGGTGCGGCAGGCCGACGTGATGGTGCACGGGTATCGTGCCGATGCCCTGGA
Source organism: Herbaspirillum huttiense (assembly GCF_004367745.1). GTDB lineage: Bacteria > Pseudomonadota > Gammaproteobacteria > Burkholderiales > Burkholderiaceae_D > Herbaspirillum > Herbaspirillum huttiense. The sequence continues at coordinate 2,906,334 of NZ_CP037993.1, read as the reverse complement.
GCGCCTGGGGCTGGGTGCGCCTCGGCGGCGCGAACTGAACCCCGGGCTGGTCGATGTGGCCCTCAATGCCTACGGCTGGAGCGGTCCGTGGTCGTCGCGGCGGGGCTTCGACAGCCTGGTGCAGATGAGCAGCGGCATTGCCGAGGCCGGCATGCGCGCCGCCGGCAGCGACAAGCCGGTACCGCTGCCGGTGCAGGCGCTGGACCATGCGACCGGTTATCTCATGGCGGCGGCCGCCGTGCGCGGGCTCACCCGGCGCCAGACCGGTGGCGGCAGCCAATACCGCTTGTCGCTGGCCCGTACTGCCCGCCTGCTGGCCGATTATCCGGCCGCCTCAGGCCAATCGCCGCTGGCCCCCGAAACGATGGCCGATGTGCATCCGCATCTGGAAATGACCGTCTGGGGCCCGGCCCGGCGCCTGCGAGGCCCGCTCAGCGTGGGGGTGGCCGAGATGGCGTGGGACCGGCCGGCCTCGCCCTTGCGCAGCGTCCAGCCCGCATGGAGCTGAATTCATTTAGCATGGTGGTCTTCGTGAAAACAAACAACGAGACGGCAACATGAGCTTCCCCCTCAAACAACTGGCAGCAGCCAACAAGGGCCTGCTGGCCTTCATCGCGCTGATGGTGGTGTTTCGCAGTGCCATCGCCGACTACAACGTGGTGCCCAGCGGCTCCATGCTGCCGACCGTGATGGTGGGCGACCGCATCCTGGTCGACAAGCTGGCCTATGACCTGCGCCTGCCGCTCACCCACATCAGCCTGCTGCGCCTGGGCGAACCGCAGCGTGGCGATATCGTCACCATCGATTCGCGGCAGGCCGGCGAACTGCTGCTCAAGCGCATCATCGGCCTGCCAGGCGATGTGGTGGAGTTGCGTGACAACGTGCTCTTCATCAACGGCCAGCCCGCCAGCTACGGCCCGGCGCACGCGCGTCCCGAAAGCGGAGATGGCGTCGACCAGGCACACTACCGCGATGAAAGGCTGGACGGGATGAATCACCTGGTGCGCCTGTCGGAGGCCCATCCCAGCCTGCACAGCAGCTTCGGCCCGGTGGTGGTGCCGGCCGATCATTACATGATGCTGGGCGACAATCGGGACAACAGCATGGATTCGCGCTACTTCGGCTTCTTCGCCCGCAGCGAACTGATGGGGCGCACCCGTCGCATCGCCTTCTCCCTGGATGCCGACCAGTTCTACAAGCCGCGTCTGGAGCGTTTCGGCCGTCCCTTGGACGCGGTGACGATGCAGTAATGAGATTTCCGGGATTTTTGTCACAAAAATCTTCGTTTTTTTGCTGTCAATCGCTCAAGTTGTCCAAAAGCATGCCGTTATCAATGACGGAAAACATGCCTTTGTCATCTGGAGCACATCATTTCTCTCACCTTCATCTCCGATCCGGCCACCGGTCGCCGCAGGAATGCCGTCAGTCATGACGCCATCCTCGATGCCACTTATGTGATGCTCGAGGAGATCGGTTTCGACAAGCTCTCCCTGGAGGGCGTGGCGGCGCGCGCCGGCGTAGGCAAGGCTACCATCTACCGCTGGTGGCCCAACAAGAGCGCACTGGCCATGGAAGCGCTGCTGCGCGCGGTGGAACCCTTGCCGCCGCTGGGCGACAGCGGTTCGGCCCGCGACGACATCGAACAGCACATGCTGCAACTGTCCCAACTGTTGCGTGGCAAGTCCGGCCGGGTGGTGCGCGAGATGATCGCGCTGGCCCAGTTCGAGCCCGAGAGCCGCCGCATTTTCAACGACAACTACCTGGTGCCGCGCCGCCTGGCGCTGGTCAACGTGCTGCGCCGTGGCGCCCAGCGCGGCGAATTCCGGGAAGATGCCGACCTCAACCTGGTCTTCGACCTGCTGTACGCCCCCGTACTGCAACGTCTGCTGACTGGCAGCGCCGACATCGATGAACGCCAGATCCAGTCCCAACTGAAACTGGTCCTGGGCAGCATTGCGCTGTCCCAACCCCTTTTGACGCCAAGTAAAATTTCGAGCCAACAAACGTAAATTTTATTGAGCAGTACCCCGATTGCACCTAGAATCCGAGACGAAACGTATCGTATTGGTTCTGGGCAAGTGGACTTTTGCGTCAAAAATCAGCGATTCCGGGCCACCGGGATACGCTGAAAGCGCCAGCAGACGGCGGCTTTCGACGACAAGAATCCATCTCTTCCTCCGCAGAGGGCGCGGAGGACAGCCCTCGGGAAATGCGAGCCACCTGTTCAGCGGGTGACCTGCTTCTTCCCATGCACCGGTGCAGGCCGGCGCAATTCCAGACGACGTTGATCCGAACAGACATTGCCAGCATCCCTCACGGGAGACTGGCGCATGGTTGCCGCCGCGCATTTGGGCGTCGTCACGACGGCGCGTGGGCAACCCAGGGGCAGACCACACATGCAACATATGCCAGTGCAAGGGGGAAATATGCACAGCAACGCTATGCAGTCATGCCGGGGCGGTGATGCTTCCGGCGATGGCCAGGAATTCTGCCGCCGCTATCGCAAGATGCGGCGCTGGTGTCTCACCGGCTTCGTCGGCATTCCGTTTTTCCTGGGATTTCTCTGGCTGCAGTTCGTCGCCGCGCGCAGCGGCGGCGAATTGTTTTACGCCGATCACGTCTGCGATTGCCGTGAGGCAGTCTCGATGTGGGTACGCGATTATGTATGGACGCAGATGATCTGGCTGCCGGGCAACATGCTGTTCCTGCTGATCTGGATCGCGTTGGCAGTCAAGCTGTGGAGCGGCAAGCGCAGCGCAGGCTGAGCCTGCGCGTCATCAGCTGGTCAGCCATCGATATGGGCCACCAGCGGCAAATGGTCAGAGGCCACGCGTGACAGGGCGGTGCGGTGGACCTGCACCTGCAGCAGGCGTTGACGCGGGCTGATCCAGATGCGGTCCAGCGCAAACAGCGGCCAGCGAGATGGGAACGTGCGCGGTGCGGGTGCGGCCTCGAAGTGGGAAACCAGCCAGCGCAGGGCTCGCCCCCACATGAACCATTCATTGACGTCGCCCATGAGGATCACCGGTGCCTGGTCGGTATCGAAGGCCTGCAGCAGCCGTTTGATCTGGGCACGCCGCTCAGCGGGCTTGAGCCCCAGATGGGTGGCGATCACGCGCAGCATGTGGCCGTGGCAATCGATATCCGCATCCAGTGCGCCGCGCGGTTCGCGGCTGCCGAAGGACAAGTCGATGCTCTGTTTGGCAAGAATGGGGTAGCGGCTCAGGACGGCATTGCCATAACGGCGTTCGGCACTCTCCATGGTCGGTCCCTCGACCGCGAAAAATCCAGTCTCTTTCCTTAGCAAGGACAGCACATCCGGCTGCGAGGAGCCGCCCAGGGGCACTTCCTGCAGGGCCACCACATCCGCATTGATTTCCTTGAGCACCTGGACAATGCGCTGCGGGGAGAATACGTCATCGGTGCCGATCGCCCCATGGATGTTGTACGTCGCCACGGTGAGCGGCCATGGGTCGAGGTCGCGCAATGGCACATCGCCGGTGAGGACGAGTTCCGTATCGGAACGCGCCTCCGCCGTCGATGCCGGCTGGTACTCGGCGGCGCGATGGGACAGGCTACCGGAGCGCATCAGGCCTGCCTCGCCTCCACGCCATGCTCGGCGCTGACGCGCGCCATGCCCTCATCGCCCGGCGTGTGCGACGCAGGGCTCTTGCGGGTGGACGATGCGGACGATTTCGATTTCTTCCCGACGCGCGGCTTGAGCAGCTTCTGCAAGCCAAACGCCATCAACATCAGCGCGGCGGTCACGCCGACCAGAATCAGCACGGTCTGTAAACTGGGATGGCGGATGGCTTCGGCCAGGTTGTGCGAGAACACCACCGTCAGCGCGATACCGGGGGCCATGCCGATCAAGGTGCCCAGCAGGTAATCGCGCAAGCCAAGGTGCGACGCGCCTGCCACCACGTTGACGACCGTGAAGGGCGCAATCGGCAGCAGCCGCACCACGGCCATGGCAGCGATGCCGCGCTGGGCAAAGCGGCGGCTCAGGTTGTTGATGCGCGGACCCAGCATGTCGCGCAGCGCGTCATGCCCCAGCCAATGGCCCAGGCCGAAGCCGAGCAGGGCGCTCAAGCCCACGCCCGCCGTGGCATACAGGCCGCCATTCACCGGCCCGAACACTACCCCCGCGACCGCGATCAGCACCGTGATGGGTACCATCAGCATGCCCGCCACCACGAAGGCCGCAATCACGATGGCCGGCGTGAAGGGCATCTGGTCGACGCTGCGCGCCAGCGCAATCAGCGAGCTCAGATTGATCCATTCGCGCAGCGGTGTGAATCGCCAGGCCAATGCAAAGACCACCAGTGCCACGGCCAGCACGCCCAGGCCGATCATGCGGCGCGGCACCGGCTTTCTGGCACTGTGCGGCACATAGGCATCGACGATTTCATCGGGGCTGATGGGGCGTTCCGGATCGAAGACGGCATTGTCCTGGGTCAAGGCATCCAGCTCCGGGATGAGGCGCGGATCCATGGGGCGCAGTTCGCGCCGTTCTGCCTTGCGCAAGCGGGCGATGGCGCCATGCAGGCTTTGGTCCTGCTGAAGGGCGGCTTGCACATCGGCAGGTGCGACGCCCAGATGCTCGGCCAGCAGGCGGTTGCGCATGAGCGCGATGGCCGCGCGGATTTCGTCCTGCTTGGCGGCATCGCCCTGCAATTCGATGGTCAGGTTGCATTCGGTGTCGAAGGCCATGGAGCGATTGCTCATGTTGGCCGAGCCGACCGAGAACAGCCGGTCATCCATGCTGAAGACCTTGCTGTGGACGTTCAGGCAGCAGCCATCCTCCAGGCCGGGCAGGTGCGGGCAATACATCTGGTAGCGCGTAGCGGCCTGCTCGCCCTGGTTTTCCAGGGCGCTTTTGAGACGGTGATGGATGCGGGCGCGCAGCGCGCCCATGGTGGCCTGCTCCAGCCAGCCGCTCTGGGTCTGCGGAGATATGACGGCCACTTCGGGGCCTTGCGGTTCGCGCAGGCGCGCGCCAATCGCTTCGGACAGCACGTTCGAGGTGAAGTACTGGTTTTCGAAGAACAGGTGATGCTGCGCACCGGCGATGGCATCAAGATAGAGTTCGCGCACTTCAAACACCCCCGGACGATCTTCGTAGGCAGGTTCGGTGCGCGAGATGCCGACCCGCAGATCGCACAGATCGGGCTCGAATCCCTGTGGCCATGGATCAACGGCAGGCAAGCTGGTGGCTTGCATCAACGCGGTACGGCGCTCTGCATAGCCGGCCAGATTCCAGCGCCGACGCGCCAATTCACCCAAGGCACGGGCGACATCGCCGTCGACCATGGCCTGCACGTCATGGAAAGGGGCGTAAGGCTTGTCGTCGGGATCGCGCCGCAGCGGGTTCTCTGGGAGATGTTCCGGCGTATCCCAGCGGCAGCGGGTCAGGTCAAGGCCGCCCACGAACGCCAGCTTGTCATCGATCACCACGATCTTCTGATGATGCGAAGCGCCGACCGGATGGCGCGCATCGGTACGGAAATGCAGCCGCTTGTTACGCGCACGGCCCGGCTTGCGGGCAATCATCCATTCACGTTCCAGCGCGTAGAGCATGGCGTAGTCCCAGTTCAGCACGCGGATGTGCAGATCGGGCTGGCGCTCGACCAGCGCATGCAGCAGGTCACCCAGCTGCGGCGGCAAGCTATCGTCGGTGTCATTGATATCGGGTACCAGGACGGTACGGCTGTCGATATCCCAGCCGAGAATGAAGACGCTGCGCCGGGCGTTGAGCAGGGCCATGCGCAAGGCGCGGAAATAATCGGCGGCGTCGATGAGCAGCTTGAAACGCTGCGCATGTTCCACCCGCCAGCAATTGCGGCCGGGCTGCAGCAGCCCCGCTGCGGGGGATTCCTGGACAGGGGTGGACGACATCATGGCCTCCGGAGACACGTGACTTTTGTGATCGTTGTGGTGTGAATGGGATCAGGGCTTGCCAACAGACATCGGATGTTCATCCGTGTCGGTCGATTGCCGGGACGGATCCGTCGCGCCGTTGCTGCGCTCTTGCACCGCCTGGTGCGGCAGAGGCTTGGGCTTGCGCTGATCCATGCCGGTCTCGGTGGATTCCGTGGTTTCTTCGGGTAGGGGAATCTTGTCGCTCACGATGGGCTCCTCTTCACTTTCAATCACTTGTGGTTCATTGCGGCGGCTGGCCGTTGGAGGCGGTGACGCCACCGTCGACCGGCAGGTTCACACCGGTCACGAAGCCGGCATCAGGGCTGGCCAGGAAGGCGATCACGGAAGCAACTTCAACCGGGTCGGCACCGCGGCCGAGCGGAATGCGTTCGGCAAACTTGGCCAGCTGTTCCTGGTCCTCAGCCACATCGGCGGTCATGCCGGTGAAGGTGAGGCTGGGGCAGACTGCATTCACACGCACGCCCTTGCGGCCGAAATCCAGGGCCATGGCGCGGGTGAGGTTGACGACGGCACCCTTGGAGGTGTTGTAGGCCGCCAGATTCCAGTCGGCGCCCAGTCCCGAGACCGAGGCCACGTTGACGATGCATCCGCGCGTCTTCTCCAGATGGGGCATGGCTTCGCGCGCCCCGTAGAACACGCCGTTGACATTGGTGGCCTGGACGTGGTGCCAGTCTTCCGGGCTGACCTGGGTGATGTCGCCTTCGGCGAAGATGCCGGCGTCGCTGACCAGGACGTCGATGCGGCCAAAGCGTTCGATGGCGAATTCCACCATCTGGCGCACGTCTTCATGGTGCGACACATCGGTTTCGCGCGCGGCGCTGCGCTCGGCCGGCAGGGAATCGAAGACCTTGGTCAGTGCGGCAGCATTGCGATCGGCCAGCAATACCTTCGCGCCTTCGTCCGAAAAGCGGCGCGCAGTCGCTTCGCCGATGCCGGAGGCGGCCCCGGTGACGATGACGACCTTGTCCTTGAAACGTTGCAATTGGGAGGGATTGAGGCTGGGCATGGGAGGCTCCTGTTCAACTGGCAAAGCAAATGGGTAAGCGTGAGGACAGCAGGGCGCATAGGGCCAAGCCGCCAAAAGCTTCACATTAGGCCCTTCCTCGGCGGCAGCCCATCGGACAGCTCCCCAAGCTGATGTAGGAAGATGCTGTCGCAGATCGCCCTTGGCAGGGCAAATGCGAGTCTCCGATAAACGCAAAAGTGTAATTTTTTGTTGTCATGGAGCAGTAATACTTCAGTGTAACAATGCGCCCCGCATCCAGACCGGCTGTTCATTCGTTCAGTTTCCAGGGAAGAAGCTGAAGCAAATGACCAAACCTGCGCCGGTTCACCGCCACCTCAAGGGGAATTCCATGACCATCCGCATGCGTATCACGCTATTGGTGATACTTACCTTTGTCGCGATCGCCGGTATCGGCGGCTACGCGATGATGCAATCCCGTAGCAGCGCCGTGGAGGTGCGTTCGGTGACCGAGGGCGTGATGCCCAGCGTGCTGGCCTCGGCCGATCTCATGGGGCAGTTGAAGGATGTGCAGTTGGCCGCCATGGTGATGGTCAACGAGACCGACAATCAACTGGTCGCGCAGGAAAACGACAAGCTGGCCGAGAAGAAGGCCGTGCTGGAAAAGGCACTGGCCCTGCAGGCGCAGCAGGCTGAGGGCGTAGCGCAGCGCGGGCTGATCGAGCAGGCCAAGGAAAGCCTGGACAATTACTTCGGTGCCATCGATACCACCGCCAAGTTCAAGCTGGCCGGCAAGAACGAGATCGCGCAAGCGCAGTTCTTCGGCGGCGTGATGCAGTACCAGACCGAGCTGGAAGGCATCGTCAACACCCTGCGCATCGAGAAGAACCGATTCAAGGACAACGCCATTGCCTCGCTGAACGGCAAGCTGGCGCAGACCACCACCACCATCAGCATCGTCACCGTGGTCGCGGTATTGCTGCTGGGTGGCCTGGGCTTCCTGCTGTACCGCCAGATCACCGGTCCGATCAGCCGCATGGCCGCCATGATGGGTGAAATCGCCACCAGCCAGGACTTCACCCGCCGCCTGCCGGTGCAGCGCATGGACGAAGTGGGCCATTCCGTCGTCGCCTTCAATGGCATGGTCGAGAAGATCGAGGAAGCCTCGGCCCAGGTGCGCCAGAAGACCGCCGACATGCAGGCCATGCTGCAGAACATTCCGCAGGGCATTCTCACCATCGTCGATGGCAACAAGGTGCATCCGGAGTATTCGGCCTTCCTGGAAACGGTGTTCGACACCACCGACATCGCCGGCCGCGACGTGATGGAACTGGTCTTCTCCAACACCAATCTCGGCGCCGACACGCTCTCGCAGATCGAAGCCATCGGCGGCGCCTGCATCGGCGAAGACGTTATGAACTTCAGCTTCAACGAACACCTGATGGTCGGCGAAATCGAAAAGACCATGGCCGATGGCAGCGTGAAGATCCTCGATCTCTCGTGGTCGCCCATCACTGATGAGCAGGACATGGTGATCCGCCTGATGCTGTGCGTGCGCGATGTGACCGAGCTGCGCCACCTGGCTGCCGAAGCCAACGAGCAGAAGCGCGAACTGGAAATGATCGGCGAAATCCTCGCCGTGGCCCCGGCCAAGTTTGCCGAATTCATCGTCAGCGCCCGCCGCTTCCTGGACGAGAACGAGCAGATCGTGCACCAGAACCCGCAGGCGACGGCCTTCGCCATCGCCAAGCTGTTCCGCAACATGCACACCATCAAGGGCAACGGCCGCACCTACGGCCTGCTGCACCTGGCCAACGTGGTCCACCACACCGAGCAGCATTATGACGACCTGCGCCATCCGGCCAGCGGCGCCGTCTGGAGCCAGGAAGAGCTGCTGCTGCAACTGGCCCAGGTGCGCGAGATCATCGACCGCTACGCCCGCATCAACGACGTCACGCTGGGCCGTGGTGCCAGCGCCGGTAGTGGTGGCGAGCAGGTGTTGCCGGGCTACGAACGCCATGTCCTGACCATCGACCGCAAGCACATCCAGGAAAGCCTGCTGCGTCTGGAGAACGTCAATACTGCCAACCTGCACGAGCTGGTGGCCGTGCGCAACGACGTGCGCCGTACCCTGCGCCTGCTGGGTACCGAGACCATCGAGGAAGTACTGGCCCCGGTCATCGATTCGCTGCCGGCGCTGGCCAGCGACCTCGGCAAGTCGGCCCCGATAGTGCAGATCGACGACAACGGCTATGTGGTCCACAGTTTTGCTTCGCCGCTGTTGCAGAACGTATTCATGCACCTGATCCGCAATGCGGTGGATCACGGCCTGGAATCGGGCGAAGAGCGCCTGGCCAAGGGCAAGCCCGAAGCCGGCACCATCAAGCTGGAAATGGGCGTGATGGAAGACATGTTCCAGATGGCCCTGTCCGACGATGGCCGTGGCCTGGCGCTGCACAAGGTGCGCCAGATCGCTATCGAGAAGCAGCTCATCAGCGTGGACCAGGTACTCACCGATGCCGAGATCGCGCGCCTGATCCTGCAGCCGGGCTTCTCAACACGCAGCGAAGTGACCGAGGTATCGGGACGCGGCGTGGGCATGGATGCGGTGCTGGACTTCGTCACCCGTGAACACGGCAAGATCGAGATCCGCTTCATGGATAGCGAAGAGGGGGCTGCCTTCCGTGCCTTCCAGATCATCGTGATGCTGCCGGAAAACGTGGCGGTGGAAGTCGATGGCATCGACGTGCCGTATCCGGTGGCGGGACAGGAAATCGCTGCACCGGCGGTGCTGCCGCCGGGCGGCGATGCACAGGTCGCCTGATTCACCTGACGCGATCACGCAATCTCATCAAGACAGCAGGAATAGCACGCCATGTTTCAATCACTTCTTCTGGTAGCGCTGGGCGCTGCCCTGGCCGGCCTGCCGATGGCCGCGCTGTGGCTGCGCCAGAAGCGTCGCGCGCGCCAGCTGATCGATGCCGGTCAGCTGGAACGCGTGCGTGACCAGGCCCAGGCCACGCTCGCCGAGCAACAGCAGCAATGGAGCGCGCACCAGCAACAGCTGGAACAGGATCGACTGGCCGCGCAGCAGCACATGGCCGAGATGCGCCGCGAGAGCGAGGCCATGCTGGCACGCCTGTCCAGCGAGCAGTCCGATCACGTGTCGCGCGTGCGCCAGAGTTGCGACGAGTCGCAGGACACCATCAGCAAGTTGCTGGGTCTGGTACGCACCTTCGAGCGCTGGCATGACGACATGAACGAGCTGATCGCGCACAACCGCGAGATGCATCGCAAGAACGACGAGTTCGCGCTGATCGTGAACCAGGTCATCATCGTGGCCCTGAATGCGTCCATCGAAGCTGCGCGTGCCGGTGTGCATGGCCGTGGCTTTGCCGTGGTGGCGCAGGAAGTGCGCGATCTGGCGCAGCGGGCCGAGAAGCTTTCCAAGAGCTATCGCGCCAACCTGTACCAGAACGACCTGATCACCACCACCACCTTCCAGGACCTGCAGGCCGGGGGCAAGATGATCATGGGTGCCGTCATCGGCCTCGACCTGATCAACAAGAAGACCCGGCAAGCGCTGGCCGAAGCGGCATGAGCGCCAACGACATGGACGAGCTGCAGGCGGTAGCCGAGGTCGTGGCCGACGAGCGCATCAGCGCCAGCGCGCGCGACGGCTTCGATACGCTCCTGCAGCAGGCGCTGCGCAGCAGCCTGGTGCCGTCGGACGCCAGTGCGGAGATCTCGGTGGTGGAAGACATCGCCGCCCTTACCGAGAAGAAGATGGTGGTGCTGACCATCTCGTCTTATCTGTTCCGCCTGATGGTGATGTTTCACTTCACGCCGGACGCCGCCACTCGCGGCCACTTTGCGCGCCTGACGCGGGTGTCTGCCGGGGAGATGGGCGAACAGGCCTTGATGGATGCAATTGCCGAATGCGGCAATCTCTGCTGCGGCATCTTCAATCGCGAGCTGGGACGCTTCTTCCCGCACCTGGGCATGTCCACGCCCAACGTGATCGATACGCAGTGCGTGGCCTACCTGCAAAAACTCAACTGCGCGCACGTGCGGCATTTCGCCATCGACATGACGGACGCGCCGCGCCTGCACGTTTCACTGGCCCTTTCCACTTACGACCGGCTGGACTTTGCCGTGGCACCGGGCGAAGAGGCCGATACAACGGGCGAGCTGGAACTGTTCTGACCATTCAACGATTCGGGGGAATCTCATCACCATGGAAGCCACTGCCAGCCTCGACAACGCCATCACCAGCAAGGTGTTGGTCCTGGACCGCGACGCCGACTGCTACGACACCATCAAATCCTTTTGCGAGCGCCACAACCTGGTCGGGCTGAAGGCCCATGAAGAACATGTGATGGCGGTCTTGCGCAGCAACGTCGACCTGGGCGGCATCATGCTCTCGGAAAGCCTGGCCGGACTGGGCGAGGGCGGGCCTGGCCTGGCGCGCCGCATCCGCGAGGTGCGGCCGGAGTTGCCGATCTTCCTGCGCCGTCGCCGGGAAGCTGCTGATGTCGAATTGTCCGAACGCGATAGCGAACTCTTCAGCGCCGTCTATCGCATCGAGCACATCGATGCGCTGGCACCGGCGGTGGCCTCGTCGATTTTCAGCCAGCAATACCCCAATGCACTGGTGCGCGGCATTGCCGAGATCAGCCGCATGGTGCTGGAGAGCCAGTTCCCCGGCATGCAGGTCGAGATCGAGCAGCCTTATCTGGTGCGCGACCGCATCATCTTCGGGGAAGTGTTCACGCTCATTCCGCTGGAGAGCAGCTGGTGCCGTGGCTACATGATGCTGCAGGCGGAACAGAAGACGCTGCAGGCACTGGCACCGGACGAATCGGGCGATTTCCGCAATCTCAACAATGCGCTGGGCGAACTGACCAACCTGATCTGGGGCTGGTTCAAGAACCGCTTCATCAACCAGAGCCAGCCCATTCATCAACTGAGCCAGGTGCCGATCATCATCAATCACCAGCATCGCTACATTTCCTTCGGTTCGGAGGATGCGCAGCTGTGCTTCAAATACCTGCTGCGTCGTGACGACGGTGCACCGCTGGTGCTGCTGCAGCGCTTCATCTTCAACCTGTCGTGGTCGCCGGAGGATTTCACCGAGAACCAGACCTCGGTGGAAGAGCTGTTCGAATCCGGCGAGCTGGAACTGTTCTGAGGCCGGGGTAGCACCCCGGCATTGATTTACCTTCCCCTCAAGCAATTACGCAAATCAAGCAAAGAGAGAATTCAAGATGGCACAAATCCTGGTAGTGGACGATTCGAGCACCGTGCGCGCCGAAGTCGGTGACTTCCTCAAGAAAAATGGCCTGGACGTGGCCCTGGCCGTGGATGGCCGCGATGGCCTGGCCAAGCTCAAGAGCGACCCGGCCATCAAGCTGGTGGTCTCCGACGTGAACATGCCCAACATGGACGGCCTGACCATGGCCGAGAAGATCCGCAGCGAACTGGGCAATGCCAGCGTGAACATCATCATGCTGACTACCGAGAATTCGCCCATCATGAAGGAACGTGGCAAGGCTGCCGGTATCAAGGGTTGGATCGTCAAGCCCTTCAAGGGGGAGGCGGTGTTGCCGACGTTCAAGAAGCTGGTGGGTGTTTGAAGGTATTGATCTGCGTTGAGCATTCAGCCTTCAATTAGTGTGAGTACGAATCGGCCCGCAGTGATGCGGGCCGATTCGTTTGTGGTCTGCTGTTGGAGCACAGCTGCTTTATTAATCGTAGCTACGAATATTGGTTGAAGAGCGGATTAAGTGTAGTTACAATTAATCCCCATGCAGATTACATTCGACCCGAAAAAAGACGTCGTCAACCGACACAAGCACGGCGTTTCACTCGCAGAAGCGGCGGCCATCGAATGGGACACGGCATTGCTCAGCGTGGACCGCAGGTTTGATTATGATGAGGTTCGGGAAATCGCGATTGCCTACATCGGTCTGCGGCTCCATGTGGTGGTCTTTGTGGAGCGAAATGAAGTGTTGCGCATCATCAGTCTGCGCAGGGCAACCAAAAGGGAGATACAACACTATGCCGAAGCTTAAACCAGGAACAATCGTACCTACTGCCGCCGAAGATGCGGCGCTCACCAAGGCCGCTTTGGCGGATCCGGACGCGCAGCCGCTCACGGCAGCGCAGTTCTCCACGATGCGTCCGGCGCGCGGACGCGGCAGGCCGGCGGGAAGTGGCTGCAAGGTGCAAGTGACGATGCGCTTTGATCAGGACATCGTTGAGGCCTTCAAGGCCGGGGGGGATGGCTGGCAAAGTCGGATGAACGGTGCCTTGCGAGAATGGCTGGCGCAGCACAAGCCGGCTTGAATCACGGCTCTTCCAGCACCAGTTCGAAGCAGATCAGCACGGGATTGCTGCCGCGCTTGAGCACTCCCTCCCAGACCCGGCCTTGGGGATTGATGAGGCCGATGTCCAGGCGTCCCATTCCATCGCGCACTTCGCCCGATCGAACCAGGATTTCAGTGGCACGGTCTTCCAGCACGCGTCCGTCTTCAAAATTTGCCCCGATGATGCTGCCCACGCTGCCGCGCACGATGGCATTGCGCATGCCGTGCTCCGCGCAGGCCTGTTCGACGGCGATGGTGAGATCCTGGTCGGGGCGGATGCGTGCCAGTACCAAGCGTTTTCCACTCGCTGAGAGTGGCTGGTCGCTCAGCCGGGTAGGGTAGAACAGGGTGAAATTGGTCTCCGGATCGTAGCGAGTCGCCATGGTGGCGTCGTGCAGACCCCAGGCTTGCGCGGGCGTACTGGCACCGGCCACGGTTTTTTCCATCATCAGGTGACCGCCCTGGCGCTGGCCATCGCGGCCGCGCCAGATGGCGTGACAGTGCACGAAAGGCTCGCCGTCCTTGCGTCCGGCGGTGGCGCAGGCGTATTCGATCACCGTTCCTTCTTCCATCGCCTGTGGCGCGCTGTAGAAAGCGGCGTGCTGGTCATCCACCGCCAGTGCAGGCATGAGGAAGTGAAGGGGGGAGACAGGGAGGTTGGCGAAGCGCACGGTACCGCCATCCAGGCCCGCGCGTGCCAGCGGAATGCTGATGGCGTCACGCAGGTTCATGCCGGCTTCGAGGGTGAAATCGAGATGCATCGCCGGACCGGACAGGGTAACGATGCGCTGCGGGTCGGGCGGGCCGGGGTGGCGGACGGTGCGGGCGAAGGCGGGTGTGGCTGACATGCGGTCTCCTTGGCAGCTGGGCTGCGGGCGGTGCGGCTTTGAGGGGCCGTCGGGGCTGGTCGAGTTCGGGGATTATCGCGCGTTCGGTGGCGGGGTGCCGGTGAATGTTTTTAATCCGTCAGCACGCAGATGAAGTTTGCAACTGCATATGGTCACTCACAATGAGTGCTGACACTTCTGCGGACACCTCTGGCTCGATCAGCAGTACAGATGGAGGAAATGACCATTACAGTCCCGATACAGCTCACTGTACAGTTAAGCTGTCCGCCTCCCGCTGCACGAGACAGGGTACTGGCCCGGCCTCACATCACTTCTCGCCGATACTCTCCTGCTCCCGCTCCGCCTGGCGCCGCGCCCTGTAGGCGCCAATCTCGCCGATCTTCAAGCCTTCCGGCAGCGACGGATACTTCCCCTGTCCCACGCGTTGCGCATGATAGATGCCGGTATGTCCGGAGAACAGATAGGCCACCACGCAAGCCAGCGCTGCAAACGGACCGATCTCCGGCCCGAACAGTTCGACGGCCATGATGGTGGAGGCAATCGGCGTATTGGCCGCGCCCGCAAAGACCGCCACGAAGCCGATCCCGGCCAGCATCGAAAACGGCAGATGCAGCAGGGGTGCCAGCGCATTGCCCACTGTCGCGCCGATATAGAAGAGCGGTGTGACTTCGCCGCCCTTGAAACCGGTGCCCAGCGAGGTCACCGTGAACACCATCTTGCCCAGGAAATCCCAAGGGGCCAGCGGCTGCTGGAAGGCTTCCACGATCACCGGGATGCCGAGACCGATGTAGCGTTGCGTACCCAGCGCCCACACGGCTACCGCAACGATGGCACCGCCGATGAAGGGCCGCAGCGGCGCATAGCTGACGTGGCGCTTCATGAAGGCCGACAGCCGGTGCGTGCTGTTGGCAAACACCATGCCGACCAGCCCAAAGACCACACCGGCCGCGATCACCGCCGCCACGCTCCACAGCGCGACCGGTACCACGCCGCCCATGTGGTAGTGGGTGTGATGCACGCCCCAGGCCAGCCCGACCTGATCGGCCGCAATGGCCGCCACGAAGCAGGGCAGGATGGCGTCATAGCGCATGCGGCCGATGGCCAGCACTTCCAGTCCGAACAATGCACCGGCCATCGGCGTGCCGAAGACCGACGCAAACCCGGCGCTGATGCCGGCCATCAGGAGAATGCGCCGGTCTTCCGTGCGCAGACGCAGCACCGTGGTCAGCTGATCAGCCAGCGCGCCGCCCATCTGCACGGCCGTGCCTTCACGGCCCACGGAAGCACCGAACAGGTGCGACATCACGGTGCCGAACAACACCAGCGGCGCCATCCGCAGCGGGATCACCTTTTTCGGATCGTGGATTTCATCGATCAGCAGGTTGTTGCCGGCTTCCACCGGCTTGCCGGTCTTCAGGTACAGCCAGCCGACCGCAAAACCGCCCAGCGGCAGCAACCAGATGATCCACGGATGGGTTTCACGCCAGTGCGTGGCGTAGTCCAGCGCGAAGAGGAAGAAGGCCGAGGCCGATCCGGCAAGGGCGGCGATCAGGCTGGCGATCAGACACCATTTGACGATGTAAGGCAGCAGGTGCAGCTGTTCGGGGAGTTTATGATTTTTCATGTGACCAGAGTGCTGAATGAACATCCTGGCACACCGGGTGCAGCGCGCGCGAAGCAGAAAGGCGAACGCCTACAGCCCCGGATTGCCAGGTCACTGTAGGCATCATCAGCCCCAACGGGACGTTGGTGGCGGTTGAAGGAGGAATGCCATCTCCTTGACCCCGATAGTAGCAAGATTGAAGCTCATCGACAACGGCGCGTTGTCTGTTGCAGACAGTGCATAGGTCAATCATCCACGCAGGGCCGCTTCCAGGTCACGCAAGTGCAGCCACAGCCGGCCGCTGCTGCCTGCCGTGAGGGCGTGGGCGATGCGGCCGAACCACTGCGGCTGCAGCCGCAGTGCCGTGCGGAAGGCCTGCACGGCATCGTCCATGCGATGTATCTCTTGCAGGGCCACACCCAGGTTGAGCGCGGCATCGGCATAGCCGGGACGCAGTTGCAGCGCGCGGGCAAAGGCGTCGACGGCGGCGGCACCTTCCTTCATATCCTGCAGGGTCAGGCCGAGGTTGAACCAGGTCTCGGCTACCTCGGGACGCAGCCGGCACGCTTGCTCGAAGGCCTCACGGGCGGCGGGGAGCTCGCCCAGTTCGCGCAGGGCGCTTCCCAGGTTGAGGACGGCTTCCATGGCTTGCGGCGCCAGCGCGACGGCCTGGCGCAAAGCCGCTACGGCCTCCGCATGCTGCCCCACTGCCGACAAACTGGTGCCGAGGTGGAAATGCGCCTGGCTCAATCCAGGCTGATGTCGTGCCGCCGCGTCGAAATACTGGACGGCCGTGGCGGGATCGCCTTCGGCCAGCGCTATCCGGCCGGCCATGAGCAACGAGGGCACATGCTCCGGCCGCGGTGCCAGGCTCAGCAGGATATGTTGCCGCGCCTGCGCCAGCGCCTGCCGGTCCAGCGCCAGCATGGCCAGCAGCTGATGGGCCGCCGGATGCTGCGGCACCAGCGCCAGCAAGGCGTGGCAGGCTTGTTCGGCTTCTGCGACACGTCCGGCATTGTAGTGCTGCAGGGCGGCGCCCATGATCTGGTCGGGAGCGGCTGGCGAGGCGGACATGGCGCGGGCAGGTGGTTGTTCAGCCAGCGGCGCGTTCGACGATGACGTAATGCTTGCGCACCGGCTCCAGCACTTCAAAGACGCCCTTGAAGCCTGCCGGGATCACCATCGCATCGCCCGGACCCGCTTCGGCCGCATGGCCCTGTTCGTCGATGACGCGGCAGCGGCCTTCGAGGACGCAAAAATATTCATCTTTGTTGGGGGCGAAGGCGATGCGCCAGCTGCCTTTTTCGCAGGCCCAGATGCCGGCGTTCATTTCTCCGCTGGCATTGGTGAAGTGATTCCACGTGGTGCGCAGCGGATTGCCCTCCAGGCGGCGGTCTTCGCGTGGGTGGTCGTATTCGGGCGCAGGGGAATTCAGGCGGAACTGGGTGATGGCAGGGGTGGCGGACATGATGAAGAAGTGGGCAGGCAGCGGTCAACGGCGAGGCCAGCAGTGTAACAGCAGCAGGCCCGCTACAGTCGCGCTGGCTGGCACCAAGCGGGATGCCTTGGGTCACATCGGGACAGGAGAATCTGAACGAGGAGAGCATCATGGGCAAGATCTGGATCGGCATTTCCGGCTGGCGCTATGCGCCGTGGCGCGGCAGTTTCTATCCCGAGGGGCTGCGTCAGGACGACGAACTGCACTACGCCTCGCGGGTACTGCCGAGCATCGAACTCAACGGTTCCTTCTACGCCCTGCAGCGCCCGGAAAGCTACCAGCGCTGGTATGAAGCAACGCCGCCCGGCTTCCTCTTCAGCCACAAGGGCAATCGCTTCATCACGCACACGCGCCGGCTGCAGGATATTGATGGTGCGCTGGCCAATGTCTTCGCCTCCGGCGTACTGAACCTGAAAGAAAAGGTCGGCCCCTTCCTGTGGCAATTCCCGCCCAGCTTCCGCTATGACCCGGAGCCGCTGGAACACTTCCTGAGCTTGCTGCCGCACGATACCGAGGCGGCGCAGCGGCTGGCGCGTGGCCATGAGCCGCGCATGGAGGGCAGGGTGGCGCTGGACATCGACCGCAAGCGCAAGCTGCGCCATGCCATGGAAATTCGTCATGACAGCTTCGTGGATGAGTCCTTCATCAAGCTGCTGCGCAAATACAAGGTCGCGCTGGTCGTCGCCGATGCACCCAAGAAATGGCCTTATCAGGAGGACGTGACGGCCGATTTCATGTACCTGCGCCTGCATGGCGACAAGCGCTTGTACCAGAGCGGCTACAGCGACGAAGCCATCGACGCCTGGGCCGAGCGTATCCGGGCCTGGGCCAGCGGCGGTCAGCCGGAAGGCGGGCCACGCATCTCCGGGAGCGCGCCGCGCAAGCGGGCCAGTCGCGATATTTACTGTTATTTTGATAACGATATGAAGGTCAAGGCCCCCTTTGACGCGCGCCGCCTGATCGACCGCCTGGGCCTGAAGCTGGACTTGCCGCCGCCCGGCCGCATGCTCGATGAGGATCGATGAGGTGAACCGGCCTCGAGGAGCGGCTATAATACTGCCCCTGATGCGGACAAAATGGGCTGCAATATCAGTGACTTAGTGAAGTTTGCTGAATTGCTGAAGCCCGCCGCGTGAATTCATCCCAATGCGGCCTTGCGCCTGCCTTTCGCCTTCATATCGTGACTTACAGCATCAAAGAAATCTTCTATACCTTGCAAGGCGAGGGCGCGCACGCCGGCCGTCCAGCAGTGTTCTGCCGTTTTTCGGGCTGCAACCTTTGGACCGGCCGCGAGGAAGACCGCGCCCGCGCCATCTGCCAGTTCTGCGATACCGATTTCGTCGGCACCGATGGCGAGAACGGCGGCAAGTTCAAGTCGGCGGCTGAGCTGGCCGACAAGATCAACAGCTTCTGGCCGGCCCGCCATGCCGCCAGCAAATACGTCGTCTTCACCGGCGGCGAGCCCCTGCTGCAACTGGATACGGCCCTGATCGAGGCCATGCATGCGGTCGGCTTTGAGATCGCCATTGAGACCAACGGCACCATCGAGGTGCCGCAGGGCGTGGACTGGATCTGCGTGAGCCCCAAGATGGGCTCGGAACTGAAGGTCAAACGCGGCAGCGAACTCAAAGTGGTGGTGCCGCAGCCTGGCCAGCCGCTGGACGAATATGAAAAGCTGGATTTCCAGCACTTCCTGCTGCAACCCATGGATGGCCTGCAGGCGGCCGCCAATACGCGCCTGGCCATCGAGATGGTCAAGAACAACCCCAAGTGGAAACTGAGCATCCAGACCCACAAGCTGCTCAATATCCCCTGACCGATTTTTTGCTTTTTTCTTCATGCGGCGCTGCGCCGCGTGATTACAATGGCTTCACCCGGCCTGCTGCACGGCTTGTGCGGCGGCCATCCTCGAAGAAACATTCATGCTCACCATTACCCGCAAACTCGAATTCGACGCCGGCCACCGCATTCCGGACCACAAGAGCCAGTGCCGCAACCTGCACGGCCACCGCTATACGCTGGAAATCACCCTGACTGGCGCGGTCATCGACATCGAGGGCAATTCCGACAACGGCATGATCATGGACTTCTCCGACATCAAGGCCCTGGCCAAGGAGCACCTGGTCGATGTCTGGGACCATGCCTTCCTGGTCTATGAAAAAGACGCGCCGGTCCGCGACTTCCTGGCCAGCCTGCCGGGCCACAAGACGGTCATCATCGGCAGCATCCCGACGGTCGAAAACCTGGCGCGCGAAGCCTTCGCCATCCTCAAGGCGGCCTACAAGGACCGCTACGGCACCGGCCTGCACCTGCAGAAGCTGGTGCTGCACGAAACGCCCAATTGCTGGGCTGAAATCACGGCCGACTGATGGACGGCGCTGTCCTCCCGCAAGCCATCACCGAGGCCGACCTGCGCCACATGCGCGCCGCGCTCGACCAGGCCAACAATGCCTGGGCGCTGGGCGAGGTGCCGGTGGGTGCGGTGGTGGTCAAGGATGGCGTGGTCATCGCCACCGGCTTCAACCAGCCCATCGGCAAGCACGATCCGACCGCCCATGCGGAGATCATGGCGCTGCGCCGGGCGGCCGAGAAGCTGGGCAACTATCGCCTGCCCGGATGTGAGCTCTACGTCACGCTGGAACCCTGCGTGATGTGTTCCGGTGCCATGATGCACGCCCGCCTGGCACGCGTGGTCTATGGCGCGGCCGATCCCAAGACCGGTGCGTGCGGCTCGGTGGTGAACCTGTTTGAGCAAGACAAGCTGAACCATCACACCGAACTGCTGGGCGGCGTGATGGCCGAGGAATGTGGCCAGTTACTGAAAGAATTCTTCGCCATGCGACGCGAACAAGTGAAGCAGCAACGCCTGCTCGACGCCGCCGCGCAAGGCGATGCACAAGCATCAGGTGAACCAACATGACGATGGCAACTGCTGGCCGTGAACTGCTGGAAGGACTGGTCCCGCCGGGAACGGGGGTGGCCATTGTGGCACCGTGTGGCCATGCCGGTCTGGATCCCGCCGGCGTGCAGCGCGGCGTGGCCTTGCTGGAATCGCTGGGCTGCCGGGTGCGCAATTTCTACGACCATGCCCGGCGCTACCAACGCTTCGGCGCCACCGATGAGCAGCGCGCGGCGCAATTGATGGAAGCGGCTGCCGACCCGGAAATCGACGTCATCATGGGGTTGCGTGGCTCCTATGGCATGAGCCGTATCCTGCCGGCGCTGGACATTCCCGCGCTGGCCGCCAGTGGCAAGCTGCTGGTGGGCTACAGCGATTTCACGGCCCTGCAGTGCTGCCTGCTGGCGCAATCGGGTTACGCCGGTTTCCAGGGGCCGATGCTCTCCGGTGACTTTGGCGCCGAATCGCCCAATTGGGCAGCGCTGGCGAATTTATGGCGCACGCTGACTTCATCGCAGGTGGTGGTCCACAACTATGATGGGCTGGCCGGTGCAGATCGCGCCCCCAATGGAGACCGCCGTACCGATCCGCTCAGTCCGGTGCTGCAGTGTTCGGGCAAGCTGTGGGGCGGCAATCTGGCGATGATGGCGCATATGGTTGGTCATCCGCAGTTTCCCGCGATCGACGGCGGGATTCTGTTCCTGGAGGATGTGAATGAACATCCGTTCCGGGTGGAACGCATGATCCTGCAACTGGAGCAGGCTGGCGTGCTGGCCAGGCAGAAGGCCATCCTGCTGGGCGACTTCTCGGCCTACCGCCTGGCCGAGATCGACAACGGCTACGATTTCACCGAGATGCTGGCTTTCCTGCGCCAGCGCATCGCCACCCCCATCGTGACCGGTCTGCCTTTCGGCCATGTGCGCGATCTGGTGACGCTGCCGCTGGGCGCGCACGCGGCGCTCGATGCCCGCGGTGCAGAAGGATTCACCTTGACCCTCTCGGATTATCCGACCCTGGCCCGCCGGTGAGACTGCAGGCGGCTCGGCGGGCTGCTTGCATGCTCAGTGAAGGAATCGTCACTTTTCCTTGATTTCCACCTTGACCGCGTCCTGTTCGACCGTGATCTTGCCGGGCTCGAAGGTCTTGCCGTTCATCTGCAGCTGTTCCGGCTTGAAGGTATAGAGCGCGTAGTCGCGCAGGAACTGGTCGGCGGCGGCATTGCCCAGGGTGGCCAGCTGCTGCGCGTATTGCGGCGGCAGGTCGGTGCTGTCGACCTTGTCCACCTTCGGGGCATCCAATCGCAGCGAGCGCGTGGCCGGATCGTACTTGAAGGCGCTGCTCAGGGTCAGCACCGCGTTGACCGGGCGCTGCAGGAGCAGGGGATTGGCAATCTGGGCGTCGACCACGGTATTCATGCGGTTTTCGGAAGGCAGCATGCCCAGGCGCGGGTTGCTGAAGGTCACGTCGAAGATGTCCATGTAGCGCATCTTGCGCGGGAATTGCGGGGCGATGGCCGTCTGCAGTTGCTGTCTGGAGACGGTGTATTCATTGGTCCAGACGTTGTAACCGGTGTCGGCGGCCTGCGCCGGCATCAGCGGCAAGGCCAGAGCGGACAGGGTGAGGACGGCGGCGGGAAGAAGGACTCGCTTCATGCTTGCAGTTTCCAGAGTGGCAAATTGGGTCAGAGCGGCCGCGACGGGCGAAAATTCCGGGCAATTGTAAGCGTGCGGGGTCTCCTGAGGCGCACAAAGATTGGTTGTTGGCAATTTTTCACCGGCTCTCCCGCCCGCAAGGCAAGCCGCAGCAGGCTCGCGGTGGTAAAATGCCGGGTTTCGCGTGCTGCAGTTTCGTTGTTGACCGGCGTACGCAAGTTACATTTTTGAAAAGGTTTTCGCAGTGCTATCCACCGCAAACATCACCATGCAGTTCGGCGCCAAGCCGTTGTTCGAGAACATTTCCGTCAAGTTCGGCGATGGCAATCGCTACGGCCTGATCGGCGCCAATGGCTGCGGCAAATCCACCTTCATGAAGATTCTGGGCGGCGACCTGGAGCCGTCGGGCGGCAACGTCAGCCTGGACGTGAACGAGCGCCTGGGCAAGCTGCGCCAGGATCAGTTCGCGTATGAAGAAATGCGCGTGCTGGATGTGGTCATGATGGGCCACGTGGAAATGTGGGCGGCCATGTCCGAGCGCGATGCGATCTACGCCAATCCGGATGCCACCGACGACGACTACATGAAGGCCGCCGACCTGGAAGCCAAGTTCGCCGAATACGACGGCTACACCGCCGAAGCGCGTGCCGGCGAGCTGCTGCTGGGCGTGGGCGTGCCCATCGAACAGCACACCGGCCCGATGAGCAATGTGGCACCCGGCTGGAAGCTGCGCGTGCTGCTGGCCCAGGCCCTGTTCTCCAACCCGGACATCCTGCTGCTGGACGAACCGACCAACAACCTGGACATCGACACCATCCGCTGGCTGGAAGAAGTGCTCAACGAGCGCAATTCCACCATGATCATCATTTCCCACGATCGCCACTTCCTGAACCAGGTCTGTACCCACATGGCCGACATGGATTACGGCACGCTGAAGATCTATCCCGGCAACTATGACGACTACATGCTGGCGTCATCGCAAGCGCGGGCGCAGCAGTTGGCCGTCAACGCCAAGGCCAAGGAAAAAGTGGCCGAACTGCAGGACTTCGTGCGCCGCTTCTCGGCCAACAAGTCCAAGGCCCGCCAGGCGACTTCGCGCGCCAAGCAGATCGACAAGATCAAGGTCGAGGACATCAAGCCGTCTTCCCGCGTGAACCCGTTCGTGCGCTTCGAAGGCGAAAAGAAGCTGCACCGCCTGGCCGTGGAAACCCAAAGCATCACCAAGACCTACGACCGCGACATCTTCAAGAACTTCAGCATCATGGTCGAAGCCGGCGAGAAGATTGCCATCATCGGTGCCAACGGCGCGGGTAAAACCACTCTGCTGCGCAGCATCGGCGGCGACGTGACCGGCCTGCATCCGGATTCGGGCGAGGTGAAATGGGCGGAAAACGCCAACGTCGGCTATATGCCCCAGGATCCGACCGAGGAATTCGCCGGCGGCGAGACCCTGACCGACTGGATGGGCAAGTGGACCCAGGAAGGCGACGATGACCAGGCCGTGCGCGGCATTCTGGGCCGTCTGCTGTTCTCGGGCGACGATGTGAAGAAATCGGTGAAGGTGCTCTCCGGTGGCGAAAAGGGCCGCATGATGTACGGCAAGCTGATGCTGGGCCGCCACAACGTGCTGCTGATGGATGAGCCGACCAACCACATGGATATGGAATCCATCGAATCGCTCAACATCGCGCTGGAAAAGTACGCCGGTACGCTGATCTTCGTGTCGCACGACCGTGAATTCGTGTCCTCGCTGGCCACCCGCATCCTCGAAGTGAAGGACGGCCAGGTGATCGACTTCCAGGGCGGCTACGAAGACTACCTGGCCAGCCAGGGCATCGAATAATTCCCCCAACCGCATCAGCACAGCATTGTTGACCGCCATGCAAGCAACAGCAACCAAGGTCGTCGAATTCGAGCGACCGCAAATGGAGACCGGCGGCAGTTGTACCGCCAATGCGTGGGCCAAGGTACCGGCCACGCCCAGCCCCGAGGAACGCGCGCAATTGAAAGCGCGCATCCGCCAGCTGCTCAAGGAAAAGCAGGCGGTGCTGGTGGCGCACTACTACGTCGATGGCGACCTGCAGGACCTGGCCGAGGAAACCGGCGGCTGCGTCTCGGATTCGCTGGAGATGGCGCGTTTTGGCCGTGACCATGCCGCACAGACCCTGGTCGTGGCCGGCGTGCGCTTCATGGGCGAGACGGCCAAGATCCTCAGCCCCGAAAAGCGCATCCTGATGCCCGACCTGGACGCGACCTGCTCGTTGGACCTGGGTTGCCCGGCCGATGAGTTCGCGGCCTTCTGCGACCAGCATCCGGACCGCACCGTGGTGGTCTATGCCAATACCAGCGCGGCCGTGAAGGCCCGTGCCGACTGGATGGTGACTTCCGGCATTGGTCTTGAGATCGTCCAGCACCTGCACGCCCAAGGCAAGAAGATCCTGTGGGCACCGGACAAGCACCTCGGCAGCTACATCCAGAAGCAGACCGGCGCCGACATGCTGCTGTGGCAGGGTTCCTGCCTGGTGCATGACGAATTCAAGGGCATCGAACTGGAACTGATGCGCGCCGAACATCCGGATGCGCTGGTGCTGGTGCACCCGGAGTCGCCTGAAGCGGTGGTGGCGCAGGCCGATGTGATCGGGTCGACCTCGCAGCTGATCGCGGCGGTGCAATCGTCCGATGCGCCGGCTTTCATCGTGGCTACCGACAATGGCATCCTGCACAAGATGCGCGCAGCGGCTCCTGGCAAGCGTTTCATCGATGCCCCCACCGCCGGCAACAGCGCCACCTGCAAGAGCTGCGCGCACTGCCCGTGGATGGCCATGAATGGCTTGCAGAACCTGCTGCACGTGCTGGAAACCGGCGCCAATGAAATCCACGTCGATCCGGTCATCGGCCAGCAGGCCGTGGTCTGCATCGACCGCATGCTGGACTTCGCCGCCCAGCGCAAGGCCAAGGTCCGCCCGTCGGCGCGCCTTGAAGACGAACAGCAACTGTTTGCAGGAATCGGCCCCGCATGACGCTCCACGCCCTCAAGACTGCCTCGACCATCGCGGGCAGCAACCTGCGCAATCCCTTCGCTCCTTTCGATGCCGCGCTGCATGCGGCTTTCGATGCCAACGCCAACCAGGCCATCGCCGAGGATGTGGGCGACTGCGACTACACGGGCCTGTTGGTACCGGAAAACGAATTCGTGAAGGCCCGCGTCATCGTGCGCGAAGCTGCCGTGCTGTGCGGTGCGCCCTGGTTCGAGGCGGTGATGACCCGGCTCGATCCGCGCCTGCAGGTCAGCTGGAGCTATGCCGAAGGCGACCTGATGTCCGCCGACAGCGAGGTCTGCACCATCGAAGGCCCGGCTCGTGCCTTGCTGACCGCCGAGCGCGGTGCGCTCAATTTCCTGCAACTGCTTTCGGGCGTGGCCAGCGCTACCCGTCGTTACGTGGAAGTAGTGCAGGGTACGCGTGCGGCCATCCTCGATACCCGCAAGACCTTGCCCGGTCTGCGCCTGGCGCAGAAATACGCGGTGCGCGTGGGCGGTGGCGCCAACCAGCGGCTGGCGCTGTATGACGGCATCCTCATCAAGGAAAACCACATCGCGGCCGCCGGCGGCATCACTGCGGCTGTGGCAGCCGCCCTGAAGCTCAACGCAGGTGTGACCATCCAGGTCGAGGTGGAAAGCATTGCCGAGCTCAATGAAGCTCTGCAGGCTGGTGCTGAGTCGATCCTGCTGGACAATTTCTCGCTGGACATGATGCGCGAGGCCGTGGCCCTCAATGCGGGCCGCGCTTTGCTCGAAGCCTCCGGCGGCATCAACATGCAGACCGTGCGCGCCATTGCCGAAACCGGCGTGGATCGCATCTCCATCGGCAGCCTGACCAAGGATATCCAGGCGACTGATTTTTCCTTGCGCGTGATTGCCTGACCTGCTGAACGGCCGGCCTCACCCTGGCATCGGCCTGGCGCAGTAACTTGCACCAGGCTTCACTTTTTTGCGTGCCTGCATGCAGGAACGTATCTCGGTTTTCCCCTTCAAACGCCAGATGCCGACGACAATGCTTCGTCGGCAATGACGATAAACAACGGGGGAGCCCATGAAAACCTTTCACTGCGACAATTGCAGCGCGCAAGTCTTTTTCGAAAACACCGTATGTGGCAATTGTGGCTGGATGCTGGGTTATCAGCCTCAATTGCAGGCCATTGCCAGCTTTTCGCCGCTGGAGCCGGCAGTCGCACCGGCGCCGGATGCCCAAGCCGCCGTTCCTGAAGCCGGGCCGGGGCGCTGGCGAAGCGTCAGGCCGCAGAACGAGGGTGTTGTGTTCAAGCAGTGCGTCAACTACTGGCGCGAAAACATCTGCAACTGGATGCTCGATGAGCGCGAGCCGCACGAGTTGTGTGCCTCCTGCCGCCTCACGCGCGTCATTCCCAATCTCGACGAAGGCAACAACCGGGTGCTGTGGAGCCGCCTGGAGACGGCCAAGCGTCGCCTGCTGCATTCTCTCTGGACCTTGCAATTGCAGCCGGTACCGAAGATGGAAGATGAAGAAGCCGGCCTGGCCTTCGAATTCCTGCAAGACCTTCCGCATGGCGAGCGGGTGCTGACCGGGCATGCCGATGGCGTCATCACCATCAACATTGCCGAAGCCGATCCCGCCTACCGCGAACAGGCGCGCGAGCAGATGGCCGAGCCGTATCGCACGCTGCTGGGGCATTTCCGGCATGAGAGCGGCCATTACTATTTCGACCGGCTGGTGGCGCCAACCAACTGGATCACACCGTTCCGGGAGATGTTCGGTGACGAGCGCCAGGACTATGGCGAAGCGCTCAAGGCTCATTACGAGAATGGCCCGCGCCCGGACTGGGAAGAAAACTTCGTCAGTGCCTACGCCAGCAGCCACCCCTGGGAAGACTGGGCGGAGACCTGGGCCCATTATCTTCATATGTTCGATACGCTGGAGACTGCCTATGCCTGCGGGGTGCAGCTGCGGCCGCGCCATGAGGGCGAGCAGAAGCTGGTCATCAAGGCGCCGCCGGTGGCGGCCGGTTCCTTTGACGAACTGGCCCGCGAGTGGTTTGCGCTGACCTATGTGCTCAACAGCCTCAATCGCAGCATTGGCATGCCGGATTCCTATCCCTTCACCTTGTCCACGCCGGTACTGCAGAAACTGCGCTTCGTGCATGAAGTGGTCAATGGCGGCGCACCGTCTTGAGGCTCGCAGGATTTCGATTGTTGCTAGTTGATTGAAGGGGGCAGGGAGTCATTCTCCCTGCAGTGACTCGAAGCGGCTCATCAATTCCAGCGGTAGAGCTGGCAAGGAGAGTTGCATGGGGCGTCCCTTCATCGTCGTCGGCGACAAGACCAGCCATGGTGGTACGGTCATTTCCGGCGATCAGACCTTTCTCGTTCATGGCAAGGCCGTCGCGCGGGTCGGCGACCTGACCAGCTGTCCCCATTGCAAAGGGACATTTCCCATCACATCCGGTGCGGGCGACATGAAGTCCATGGGCCAGGCACCGGCACGTGACGGCGACCGCACGGCGTGTGGCGCCACGCTCATCGCCAGCCAAGGGGTGGCCACGCATTCGGAAGAAAAAACGGCAGCTCAGGCGGCCCCTTCCGGCACGGCTGCCAGCGCGGACATAGAGCCTGTTCCGCCCGCGGCCTCGTCGTCTTCCTCGATTTGCCTGCCTTGTCTGGCTGCTGCCGCGCAGTCTGGTCAGGCCTTGTTGGTGCGCACATGAGAACCCCATTGCCGCATGGCCGGATCAAGCCCCTGCCGCAGCCGCTGGCGGGAGAGCAACTGCATGTACTGGTCGATGGATTCCATTTTGCCGATATGAATTTTTCGGTCCGCCTGGCTGAGCAGCCCGGTGCAACCAGTTTGTTCGCGGGCACGGAAGAAGAATCCTTGATGGAGGGCGGTCCCTGGTTGCTGGCGGTGCAGCGGCAATCCTATGCGCTTTGCCGCCAGTTGATCGCGCTGGAGCGGAGCCGGGCAGCGGTTTCCTGGATTTATGCAGCATTCGACACGGCCGCGCTTGCCGCGCACTTGCAAGCGCGCCTGAACCTGCGCCTGCCGGATGGCCGCTCGGCCCTGCTGCGATTCTGGGATCCGCGCGTGCTGGCGACGCTGGCGCGGCGGCTGGATGAAGCGCAACGGATCGCGTTCTTTCATTCAATCCGGCAATGGCATTTCGTGGTGGACGGCCGTCCGGTTTACATAGGACGCGACCATGCTTGAACTCACGTCCGAACAATACCGGCAGTTCCTGCACATCGATACCCAGCACTTCATAGCCGCTGCTGCCGACCAGTATCTTGCGCAGCACCAGGACATGCGCAGCGATCCCGGCCGGAATGCGGTGATCGAACGCATGCGCATCACCTATGAACGAGGCCGCTCGATGGGGTTCACCTCGACGCCCCATCTGCTGTACATGATGACCCTGGAGGCCGGTGCACCGGGTCTTTTTGGGGATGAGCTGATTCGCCACTACCTCAGCATGCCGGGGGCGACACCGGAACAGCGGCTCGATGACTTCGACGCCATCCTGGCCAACGAATTGCAACGGATGAAGGAGGAAGAATAATGGCAGCCATTGCCGTTCAAGTCGGGCGCGCGGCGGCGCAACGCGCGGTGCCCGTGATCAAGCGTTGGTTGCCTCGTGCTGCCGGCGGCACAGGGGATGTGGTGGTGGGGGAGCAAATCGAGGATCGCAGAAGCGAAGCGGACAAGGCCAAAGATGCGCCGCTGGCCAAGGCCGAGGTGGACGCGGCTGCGCGCGAGAAGTGCCGGGATTGTCCGCCGCTGGCGGGGCATGAAATAGAAAAGCACTTCCGGGAGCGGAAGTCCTGGATGGACTATCAGGTGCGCATTACGGGTATGCGATCCGGCCCGCTGTTCTTGACTGAGTGGAAATATGACAAGAGGGAATTCGACGGATTCAAGCCAGCCGAATGCTTGCTGATGGAGGCGAAGGCGGGATATGACCAGTTTTTTTCGGGACCCGGCGAATTTGAATACGACTTCCAGAAAAGAATCATCCACGACATGGTGGGGCAGGCAAGGCTGCAAAATATTGCCGCTCAGCCGCGGCCGCCTGTAAAGCTGCACTGGTACTTCATGGAGCCGTGGACGTATGCCTATCTGAAACCAATGTTCTTCGAGATATCTCCGACCATTAACGTTATCTTCCAACCGTGAGTGCGCTAATGAAAGCATTTGATATAAAGATTTTCTATCCAGCAGTAGAGCCCCGTATCAGTCTTGTCGAGCGAATCAAGAAGGCGGCCGTCCTCCTGAGCGCATGGAGCAAGTACGACCATTGGATGAGTCTGGAACATTGGCTCGTAGCGGCGGGCGATGAAGAGGGCTCGTTCCGATATCCGGTCTTTGAAGATGGAATGCCGGGGATCTCGGCCTTGGCCTATTACCGTGAGTTCCAGCGCAATCACGAGCCGGACGATCCACGCTATCTTTGTTTTTGGAATGGGCAGCTAGAGAGAGGAGGGCGAGCCAGTTACTCTGATGAATACAACCATGTGGACGGCAGTCCGGAGATTGTCTGGCTTACCGTAGATCACATGGAACGCTGGTCCGATCCATCGTCCCTCGTGGATGCGTTGAAGGAATCTGCAAAGCTCTTCTCTCCGCGTGCGATGTTCGTGAAGCCTGCAAGCTATACGCCGGTATTCTTCGATAAGCCCTGCGTGGCGTGGATGCTTTACCTGCCCCTGCAACTCTCGACCAGGCAAGTTCCCGAAGCTGCGCGACTGGAGCCTGTGCACGACGCTGCCGGCCAGCAGATGGGCACGATCATCATCAGCGTCGCCGATACGATCTTCGACATCGATAACCCCGCTCACGTGCGCCTCGCGCATGACATCGAGGTCAGGCTGACGGATCAGAACTTGCTGCCGCGCTATCCGGATCTGCTGATCTGACGGGAGGCTGGTGAATCACCCAATAAAAAACCCGGAAGTTTCCTTCCGGGTTTTTAATCATGGGGCGCTCAGCAGGATTCAGTCATCACGCCCTTCCAGCGCACGGTTCAGGCTCAGCGCAGCCAGCGAACCCACAGCGCCGGACAGCAGGTAGAAGCTCACGTAGGCCATGCCGAAGTGCGCAGACAAGCCCAGCGCCACCAGCGGTGCGAAACCGGCACCGACCAGCCAGGCCAGGTCTGACGTCAGGGCCGCGCCGGTGTAGCGATAGCGGGTCTTGAAGTTGGCCGTCACGGCGCCGGCAGCCTGGCCGTAAGACAAGCCCAGGAGCGCAAAGCCGATCAGGATAAAGGTGTTCTGGCCGGATTCGCCGCCATTCATCAAGCTCGGGACGAAGGCCGACAGGATAGCGATCAGCAATGCCATCGAACCCAGGGTATTGCGGCGCCCGAAGCGATCCGCAATCAGGCCCGATACCACAATGCCAGCTGCCATGATCACACCGCCCCAGATCTGGATCACCAGGAAAGCCGAGGCTTCACGCAGCGAATACAGTTTGATCCACGACAGCGGGAATACCGTCACCAGGTGGAAAAGCGCATAGCTGGCCAAGGCGGCGAGGGCGCCGATGATGATGTTGCGGCCTTGGGTGGTGGCCAGCTCAACCACGCCGGCCGGCTCCAGTTCGCGTTCATCGAGCAGCTTGGCGTATTCCGGCGCCGACACCAGGCGCAGGCGCGAGAACAGGGCCACCACGTTGATGGCAAAGGCCACATAGAAGGGGAAACGCCAGCCCCAGTCAAGGAAGTCGGCCGTGGTCAGCGTGGCCAGCATGTAGGCAAACAGGCTGGCGGCGATCACGAAGCCCAGCGGCGCGCCCAATTGGCCCAGTGCGGCATACCAGCCGCGCTTGTTCGGCGGGGCGTTCATCGCCAGCAGCGAAGGCAGGCCGTCCCACGCACCGCCCAGCGCCACCCCTTGACCGACACGCAAGAGCGAGAGCAAGATGATGGCCCACACACCAATGTGTTCGTAAGTTGGCAATAACGCAATGCCCGCAGTCGAAAAGCCGAGCATGAACAACGCCAGCGTCAGCTTCACCTCTCGGCCGTAGTGCTTTTGAATCGCCATGAAGATCGTGGTCCCGATGGGGCGGGCCAGGAAGGCGAAGGCAAAGATCACGAAGGCGTAGAGCGTGCCTTCCAGTTTCGGTTCGTTGGGAAAGAAGACCGCCGGGAACACCAGCACTGAAGCCAGTGCATAGACGAAGAAGTCGAAGTATTCGGACGCGCGTCCGATCACCACGCCCACCGCGATCTCACCGGGTTCGATCGTGCCGTGTTCGTGGTGAGTGGAAGGATTGCTGGATTGAGGCCGGAGTTGACCGGAACCTTCACCATTGTGGATGCTGGTGCTTGCCATGGCTTTGTCTCCCACTGTTAGAGGTTTAGTCGCAGTACGTGCTACAAATCCCAACCTGGCAGGTGGCAAGTGACAGGGTGGGACAAAACGTCCAATCGCCAACACACTTTATTGGCGTTACATTACCACGCTCTGATACATACGACTGGAATTTTCCTTCATGGTTTCTCAAATCCTCCGTCGCGGATTGCTCCTGCTTCCTGCGCTTCTGTTGGCTGGGTGCAACACCGTCGTGATGAATCCTTCCGGCGACATCGCTAACCAGCAAGCACGCCTGATCGTCATCTCGACCGCGTTGATGCTGCTCATCATCGTCCCGGTGATCATCCTGACGCTGCTGTTTGCATGGCGTTATCGCAAGAGCAACACTTCCGCTCCCTACGAGCCGGACTGGGATCACTCGACTCGCCTGGAACTGGTCATCTGGGGCGCCCCCCTGCTGATCATCATCGCCTTGGGCCTGTTGACCTGGATCACCACCCACACCCTGGACCCGTACCGTCCGCTCTCGCGCATCGACGCCGAGCGTCCGCTGTCGCCCCAGGTCAAGCCGCTGGTGGTGGAAGTCGTGGCGCTGGACTGGAAGTGGCTGTTCATCTATCCGGAGCAAGGCATCGCTACTGTCAATGAGTTGGCTGCGCCCGTGGATGTTCCCATCCAGTTCAAGATCACTGCCTCCAACGTGATGAACTCGTTCTACATCCCGGCACTGGCAGGCCAGATCTACGCGATGCCGAGCATGGAAACCAAGCTGCACGCCGTCATCAACAAGGCCGGCGAATATGAAGGTTTCTCGGCCAACTACAGTGGTGCGGGCTTCTCGCACATGCGCTTCAAGTTCCATGGCCTGGACCAGGCCGGCTTTGACGCCTGGGTGCAGAAGGCCAAGGCTGGCGCTGGCAAGCTGGACCGTGCCGAATACCTGAAACTGGAACAGCCGAGCGAACGCGAACCTGCCCGCCTGATCGGCAGCGTCGAGCCCGAACTGTTCCACGCCATCGTGAATCGTTGCGTCGCACCCAACACGGTTTGCATGGACAAGATGATGGCCACCGACCTGAACGTGAAACCGGGCCAGCAAAAGGCCGAATGATTTCCTTGCCTGGTAGCCGTATCAGCGCAGCAGAACACCGCTGCGCCCCCATTTCCTTTTTCCCCGGGAAGTAAAGATGTCTGACAATTTTGACCTGATAAAGCTGATCTTCGGTCGTCTCAGTCTGGAAGCGATTCCATACCATGAGCCGATCCTGATCGGTACCTTCGCCATGGTGGCGCTGGGCGGCATAGTAGTACTCGGCCTGCTCACCAAATATCGCCTGTGGGGCATGCTGTGGCGCGACTGGTTCACCAGTATCGACCACAAGCGCATCGGCATCATGTACATCGTGCTGGCCATCGTCATGCTGCTGCGCGGCTTTGCCGATGCGCTGATGATGCGTGCGCAGCAAGCCATCGCCTTTGGCGACAATGCCGGCTTCCTGCCACCGCACCACTATGACCAGGTGTTCACCGCCCACGGCGTGATCATGATCTTCTTCGTGGCCATGCCTCTGGTGACCGGTCTGATGAACTACGTCGTGCCGCTGCAGATCGGTGCACGTGACGTGGCCTTCCCCTTCCTGAACAACTTCAGCTTCTGGATGACCACCTTCGGCGCACTGCTGGTGATGGCCTCGCTGTTCGTGGGCGAATTCGCCCGCACCGGCTGGCTGGCTTACCCGCCGCTGTCGGGCATCCTGTACAGCCCTGACGTGGGGGTGGATTACTACATCTGGGCCTTGCAGGTGGCCGGGGTAGGGACACTGCTCTCAGGCATCAACCTGGTGGTGACCATCGTCAAGATGCGCGCCCCGGGCATGAACATGATGAAGATGCCGGTCTTCACCTGGACCTCGCTCTGCACCAACGTCCTGATCGTGGCTGCCTTCCCGGTGCTGACCGCCGTGCTGGGCATGCTGTCTCTGGACCGCATCTTCGGTACCAACTTCTTCACCAACGACATGGGCGGCAACGCCATGATGTACGTGAACCTGATCTGGATCTGGGGCCACCCCGAGGTGTACATCCTGATCCTGCCGGCTTTCGGCGTGTTCTCGGAAATCGTGTCGACCTTCAGCGGCAAGCGCCTGTTCGGTTACACCTCCATGGTGTATGCGACCGTCGTGATTACGATCCTGTCCTACCTGGTGTGGCTGCACCACTTCTTCACCATGGGTTCGGGTGCCAGCGTGAACTCGTTCTTCGGCATCACCACGATGATCATTTCGATCCCGACCGGTGCCAAGATCTTCAACTGGCTCTTCACGATGTACCGCGGTCGTATCCGCTTCGAAGTGCCGATGCTGTGGACCATCGGTTTCATGGTCACCTTCGTCATCGGTGGCATGACCGGCGTGCTGCTGGCCGTTCCCCCGGCTGACTTCGTGCTGCACAACTCGCTGTTCCTGATCGCCCACTTCCACAACGTCATCATCGGCGGCGTGGTGTTCGGCATGTTCGCCGGCATCAACTTCTGGTTCCCGAAGGCCTTCGGCTTCAAGCTGAACGAATTCTGGGGCAAGTGCTCGTTCTGGTTCTGGCTGGTCGGCTTCTACCTGGCCTTCATGCCGCTGTATGTACTGGGCCTGATGGGCGTGACACGCCGCATGAGCCACTTCGATGATCCGTCGCTGCAGATCTGGTTCGTGGTCGCTGCACTGGGTGCCGGCCTGATCGCCCTGGGCATCGGTTCCTTCATCATCCAGATCGCTGTCTCGATCCGCGACCGCAAGAAGCTGGCCGATGTGACCGGTGATCCGTGGAACGGCCGTACCCTGGAATGGTCGACTTCGTCGCCGCCGCCGGCTTACAACTTCGCCTTCACCCCGGTCGTGCATGACAACGACGCCTGGGCTGACATGAAGAAGAACAACTATCAGCGTCCGCTGGGTGATTTCGTGGAAATCCACATGCCCAAGAACACCGGTGCCGGCTTCATCATCGCCGCGCTGTCCGCTGCCGTTGGCTTCGCCATGATCTGGCACATGTGGTTGCCCGCCGTGGCTGGTTTCGTCGCCCTGTGCGTGGCCACCATCGTGCACACCTTTAATTACAACCGCGACTACTACATCCCGGCCGACGAAGTCGTCCGTGTCGAAGCAGAGCGCACACGTCTGTTGAATAGCCATGTCTGAAGCAATCAACCACACGGCCGACGCGACGCCTAGCTCGCGCTATTTCGTCCGCCATCACCATCCGGAGAACGGCACTTTGCTGGGCTTCTGGATCTACCTGATGAGCGATTGCCTGATCTTCGCCTGCCTGTTTGCGTGCTACGCCGTCCTGGGCCGCAACTATGCAGGCGGTCCGACCGGCGCCGAGCTGTTCGACCTGCCGCTGGTGGCGCTGAACACCGCGCTGCTGCTGCTGTCGTCGATCACCTACGGTTTCGCCATGCTGGCCATGCAGGCCAAGAAGCAGCAGAACACCATCATCTGGCTGATCATCACGGGTCTGCTGGGTGCCGGCTTCATCTACTTCGAACTGTACGAGTTCCTGCACCTGATCCACGAAGGCGCAGGTCCGGCACGCAGCGGCTTCCTGACCTCGTTCTTCGCGCTGGTCGGTACCCACGGTCTGCACGTTTCCTTCGGCATCATCTGGCTGATCGTGCTGCTGTTCCAGATCAACAAGCACGGCCTGACCGAAGCCAACGGCCGTCGCCTGATGTGCCTGTCGATGTTCTGGCACTTCTTGGACGTGGTCTGGATCGGCGTCTTCACCTTTGTCTATCTGATGGGAGTCCTGCCATGAGCCGCGGTCACCAAGAACACCCGGCCCGACCGATGGGCCATCAAGACGACCATGGCCACGGTCATGGTCATGGCGACCACGCCGCACACGGCACGATGAAGGATTACGTCACCGGCTTCGTGCTGGCCGTGATCCTTACCGCGATCCCGTTCTGGATGGTCATGAACAAGACCATCGCGAACCCGGCAACTCTGGGCATCGTATTGCTGGTCTTCGCGGCAGTGCAGATCGTGGTGCACATCAAGTATTTCCTGCACATGAACAGCAAGTCCGAAGGTGGATGGAACATGCTGGCGATGATCTTCACCGTCGTCATCGTGGTGATCGCTCTGTCCGGTTCGCTGTGGGTCATGTATCACTTGAACCACAACATGATGCCGACCATGTCGCCTGAAAACATGCCGACCGAAACCGTGCCGCAGTCGATGCAGGGTATGCAAGGCATGCAACACGGCGCAGCCCCATCGAAATGAGCCCGACGCCAACTGATGGCGTGACGCAAGGCAAAGAAAGCGGGGCGGCGCAAGCCGCCCCGGTATCCCGCACAAAGGCCAGCTTGTTGCTGCTGACGCTTTTGGCGGGATTTTTCTTTCTGGTCTTCGCTGCGCTGGGAACCTGGCAGGTCTATCGCCTGCAATGGAAGCTGGATCTGATCGCCAAGGTCGACGCCCGGGTGCACGCCGCACCGGTGGCGCCACCCGCTGCGCAGGACTGGCCGAACGTGACCGCCGAGCGCGATGAATACAAGCGTGTGGCCTTGAGCGGCCGCTACCTGTACAGCAAGACGGTGGCCGTGCAGGCCAGTACCGACCTGGGCAGCGGAGCGTGGCTGCTGACGCCCTTGCAGATGGCCGATGGCAGCGTAGTGCTGATCAATCGCGGGTTCGTGCCGGTCTCGCCGCTCAAACTGGCTGAGTCCCAGCTGGCGGATGCGCCTGCAGGCCAACTGAACGAAGTGACTGGATTGCTGCGCATGAGCGAGCAGGGCGGCGGTTTCCTGCGCAGCAATGACGGCGCGCAGAACCGCTGGTATTCGCGCGATGTGAAGGTAATTGCACAAGCCCGACATTTGCCAGCGGGGCAGGTGGCACCGTATTTCGTCGATGCCGACAAGGCGTCGTCGGAAGCCAATGCCGCCAGCGCTCCTGATGCGCAGAAACCCGTCGGTGGCCTGACCGTGATCGCCTTCCACAACAGCCACCTGGTCTATGCCCTGACCTGGTACGCCCTGGCGCTCATGTCGCTGGGTGCGGGCTATTGGGTCATCCGCGACGAACGCCGCTGGCGCCAGCGCATCCAGGATGCGCAAGCCAGGGGCTGAGCGATGACTGCCTCCGACACCGTCGCCAAGCGCAAGACCCTGCGCGAGCGCTGGCAGCGCCTGCGCCAGGGCGAGCAGAACCCGGCCGGCCACCAGAACATGCTGCTGCTGATCCAGTTGCGTTGGCTGGCGGTGCTGGGGCAGGTCTCCACGATTGCCTTCGTGGTGCTGGTGTTCGACCTGCATCTGCCGCTGCCGCACATGCTGGAGGTGCTGTCCTGCCTGATCGCCTTCAACATCGCCAGCCACCTGCGCTGGCATGAACGGCGCATCGCCACCAATGCCGAACTGTTCCTGGCCTTGCTGGTGGACGTGGCGGTGCTGACCTTCCAGCTTTACCTGAGCGGCGGCATCACCAATCCCTTCGCCTTCCTGTACCTGATGCAGATCATCCTCTCGGCCGTGCTCCTGAAGCCCTGGTCGAGCTGGGCCATCGTCGCCGTGACCATGGCCTGCCTGGCGGGACTGGCACTGTTTTCCGAGCCGCTGGCACTGCCGCCGGACCACAACGCGGGCTTGCTGAGCCTGTATGTGGAGGGCACGCTGATCTGCTTCCTGCTCAATGCCGGGCTGATGGTGTTCTTCATCACCCGCATCAGCAGCAACCTGCGCGCCGGTGATGCCTTGCTGGCCGACCTGCGCCAGCGTGCCGCCGAGGAAGACCACATCGTGCGCATGGGCCTGCTGGCTTCCGGAGCAGCCCATGAACTGGGGACGCCGCTGGCAACAGTGTCAGTGATCCTGGGTGACTGGAAGCGCATGCCCGAAATCAGCCAGCGCGCCGACATGCTGGACGACATCGCCGAGATGGAAGCCCAGCTGCAGCGCTGCAAATCCATCGTCAGCGGCGTGTTGCTGTCGGCCGGCGAGGCGCGCGGCGAATCGTCCATCAAGACCACGATCAACACCTTCCTCGATAGCGTGGCCGAAGACTGGCGCAAGACGCGGCCGGTGGAGATCTTCGAATACCGCAACCTGATCGGGCAGGATGTGCCGGTCGCCTTCGACTCGGCCATCAAGCAGATGCTGGGCAACGTGCTGGACAACGCCTTCGAGGTCTCGCCCCAATGGCTGGCCCTGGAGGTGAGGCGGGAAGGGGATCTGCTGCTCATGGAAGTGAGCGATCGCGGCCCCGGCTTCCCCGACTGGATGATCAACCAGATCGGCAAGCCCTACCAGTCCACCAAGGGCAAGCCGGGCCGTGGCCTGGGCCTGTTCTTTGTGGTCAACGTCGCGCGCAAGCTGGGCGGACGGGTCTGGGCCAGCAATCGTGCCGCGGGTGGCGCGCGCGTGACGCTTGAGCTGCCGCTGTCGGCCATCAGCCTGGCCCCGCTGACCGAAACGGCGCCTGGCAGCGAACTGCCGGACTATCCGATGGGCGCTTGATGTGCCGCAAGCCGCGCCTGACGCGGCATTGACCGTGATCATTTCCTTTTTCTTCAGGTGCCGGCCATGTCCGGTGCCGTCTCGCCTTACAATACCGGCTTTGGCAAAGTAGAAAAATAGGAAATGCACATGCCGGCTGATCGCCTGCTTCTGATCATCGAGGACGACGCCGCCTTCGCACGCACCTTGGGACGCTCCTTCGAGCGTCGCGGCTACACCGTCCTGCTGGCCGCCAGCCAGGAGGAAGCGGCGGCCCACCTGAAAGAACACAGTCCCGGCTATGCCGTGGTCGACCTGAAACTGGGCGGCAACGCCTCCGGACTGGCCTGCGTGCAGATGCTGCATGCCCACGATGAAGCCATGCTCATCGTCGTGCTGACCGGCTTCGCCAGCATCACCACGGCGGTGGAAGCCATCAAGCTGGGCGCCTGCCAGTACCTCGCCAAACCCTCCAATACCGACGACATCGAAGCCGCCTTCGGCCACGTGGCCGGTGCGTCGGAGGTCGAGCTGCCGGCCCGCGCCACCTCCATCAAGACCCTGGAATGGGAACGCATCCACGAGGTGCTGGTGGAAACCGATTTCAACATCTCCGAAACCGCGCGCCGCCTCGGTATGCACCGCCGTACCTTGGCGCGCAAGCTGGAAAAACAGCGTGTGAAGTAAACTGCACACGGCTGCGCCAGCGGTTATCATTACGCCCGCCCCGCGCGCCGCAACGGCCGGGGCACTCTCACCAGAAGGGAATGACGTGAACCATTTCAACTTCCAGCGCGGCCTGCTGTGGGCGTGCGCCGCGACCATCGTGAATCTTTCTGCAGGCGCAGCCCAGGCCCAGGACACCATCAAGATTGGCGAGATCAACAGCTACAAGGCGCAGCCGGCCTTCCTGGAACCGTACCGCCGGGGCTGGGAGATGGCCCTGGATGAAGTCAATGCCGCCGGTGGCGTGCTGGGCAAGAAGCTGGAAGTGATCGCCCGCGACGACAATGGCAACCCCGGGGATTCGGTGCGCGTGGCCGAAGAACTGATGGCGCGCGAACGCGTGGCGCTGCTCTTTGGCGGCTTCCTCTCCAATACCGGCCTGGCGCTCACCGATTACGCCAAGCAGCACAAGGTCTTCTTCCTGGCGGCCGAGCCGCTGACCGACAAGATCGTCTGGCAGAACGGCAACAAGTACACCTACCGCCTGCGTCCGTCCACCTACATGCTGGTGGCGTCGGTGGTGAAAGAAGCCGCCAAGCTGAAGAAGAAACGCTGGGCCATCGTCTATCCCAACTATGAATACGGCCAATCCGCCGTCGCCAGCTTCAAGACCCTGCTCAAGCAAGCCCAGCCGGATGTGGAATTCGTCGCCGAACAAGCGCCGCCGCTGGGCAAGATCGATGCCGGTGCGGTCACGCAGGCGCTGGCCGATGCCAAGCCGGATGCCATCTTCAATGCACTCTTCGCCGCCGACCTGGGCAAGTTCGTGCGGGAAGGCAATACGCGCGGCCTGTTCGATCAGGTGGAGGTGGTGTCGCTGCTGACCGGCGAACCTGAATACCTCGATCCGCTGAAGAACGAAGCCCCGCAGAACTGGATCGTCACCGGCTACCCTTGGTACGCCATCAACACCCCCGAACACAAGAAGTTCGTGGACGCCTATCGCAAGAAATTCAACGACTACCCGCGCAATGGTTCGCTGGTTGGCTACAGCGCATTGATGTCGATTGCCGCCGGCATCAAGAAAGCCGGCAGCACCGATGCCGACAAGCTCGCTGCGGCCTTCTCGGGCCTGAAAGTGGAGACGCCGGTGGCCTCCATCGTCTATCGCCCGCAGGATCACCAGTCCACGCTGGGCGCTTTCGTCGGCCGTACCGGCATCAAGGACGGCAAGGGCATCATGACCAGCTTCAGCTATGTCGACGGCGCCAGCCTGCAGTTGCCGGATGCCGAGGTCAAGAAGCTGCGTCCGACGGATTGACCTGCCACGCTGATCTTGCTCACGTTCCAATGCGGCCGTTGCTGATGCCATGACGCTTGCCAGCCTCACCGTCCAGCTGCTCAATGGCCTGGCCGATGCTTCCGCGATGTTCTTGGTGGCGGCAGGCCTGTCGCTGATCTTCGGCGTTACCCGCATCGTCAATTTTGCGCATGGCTCGTTCTACATGCTGGGGCTGTATGTCGCCTACAGCCTGGTGGAGCGGCTGGGCAGCACGGCGCTCGGTTTCTGGGGCGCGCTGCTGCTGGCCGCGCTCACCGTGGCCGCGCTGGGTGCCGTGGTGGAAGTACTGGTCTTGCGTCGCATCTATCGTGCGCCGGAACTGTTCCAGCTGCTGGCCACCTTTGCCCTGGTACTCATCATCAAGGATGCCGCGCTCTGGATCTGGGGTCCGGAAGACCTGTTCGGCCCGCGTGCGCCGGGGCTCTCCGGTGCCGTGCAGTTGCTGGGGCGGCGCCTGCCTCAGTATGACTTGCTGCTCATCGTCATCGGTCCGCTGGTGTTCGGATTGCTGTGGCTGTTGCTCAACCGCACGCGCTGGGGCACGCTCATCCGCGCCGCGACGCAGGATCGCGAAATGCTGGGCGCACTGGGCGTGAACCAGGCCTGGCTGTTCACGGCCGTCTTCGCGCTGGGCTGCTTCCTGGCCGGACTGGGCGGCGCGCTGCAGGGGCCACGCATGCCGGCCAACCTGGCACTGGATCTCGATACCATCGGCAACGCCTTCGTGGTGGTGGTGGTCGGTGGCATGGGCTCGCTCGGCGGTGCCTTCGCCGCTGCCTTGCTGATCGCCGAGGTCAAGGCGCTGTGCATTGCGTTGGGCAATGTCTCCTTGTTCGGCATCGAGGTCTCGCTCTCGCGGCTCACGCTGGTGGTGGAATTTCTGGTGATGGCGGCCATCCTGGTGATGCGCCCGTGGGGCCTGTTCGGCAAGCCACTGGCGCTGGTGCGCAGCGGTATCGGCCATGACGCGCCGTTGCGCGCACCCGGGCGCAAGGCACGCCTGGCGGGATGGGCCGCGCTGCTGGCCTTGCTGGCGCTGCCCTTGCTGGCAAGCCGCTTCCCTTATCTGCCGGTGCTGATGGTGGAGATCCTGATCGCCGTCCTCTTCGCCGCCAGCCTGCATTTCTTGATGGGGCCGGGGGGCATGGTGTCCTTCGGTCACGCCGCCTATTTCGGATTGGGGGCCTATGCCGCCGCACTGGTCACGCTCAAACTGCAGTGGCCGATGCCGCTGGCCATGCTCGCCGGCGCGCTCGCGGCCATGGCTGGCGCGATCCTGTTCGGCTGGTTCTGCGTGCGGCTGTCGGGCGTGTATCTGGCCATGCTGACGCTGGCCTTCGCCCAGATCGTCTGGGCCACCTTTTTCCAGTGGGATGACCTGACCGGCGGCAGCAACGGGCTGGTCGGCATTCGTCCCGCAGAAACGCTGGCCTCGCCGCTGGCCTACTACTACCTGGCACTGGGCTGTGCCGCGCTTGGCGTCATTCTCCTGCGGCGCGTGATCCATGCGCCGTTCGGACTGGCCTTGCGCGCCGCCCGCGACGCGGCCGTGCGCGCCGAGTCGCTGGGCATGGACGTGCGCCGCCTGCAATGGGGCGGCTTCGCCATCGCCGGGCTGTTCTGCGGATTGGCCGGTGTGCTGTTCGCCTTCTCCAAGGGCAGCATCTCGCCCGAGGTGGCCAGCGTGGGGCGCTCGGTGGATGGCCTGGTGATGGTCTTGCTGGGCGGCGTGCAGAGCCTGCTCGGTCCGCTGCTGGGCGCAGCGCTGTTTACCTGGCTGCAAGACCTGGTGGCGCGCGAGACCGATTACTGGCGTGCCTTGCTGGGCGGCGTGATCCTGCTGCTGGTATTGCTGTTCCCCGGCGGCATGGCAGGCGCGTTCAGCCGCCTGCGTGCACCGTTGAAGCGGGAGGAGGGCGCATGAGCCTGCTGCAGATCGATGGCCTGCGCAAATCCTTCGGCGGTGTCGCCGCGCTGGATGACGTTTCCTTTACGCTGCCGGCCGGCGAGATGCTGGCGCTGATCGGACCGAACGGTGCGGGCAAGTCCACCTGCTTCAATCTCATCAACGGCCAGTTGCGTCCGGATGCCGGGCGTGTGCTGCTTGATGGCGAGGATATTGCCGGTCTCGATGCGCGCCGCATCTGGCGGCGCGGCGTGGGGCGGACTTTCCAGGTGTCGGCCGCCTTCGCATCCCTGACCGTGCTCGAAAACGTCCAGGCCGCCTTGCTCTCGCATCGTCGCCGGCTGTGGCAGCTATGGCGTCCCGCTGCGGCTTGCCTGCGCGATGAAGCGATGACCCTGTTGGCACAGGTCGGCATGGCTGATCAGGCCGGACGGGCCTGCGGCGTGCTGGCCTATGGCGACATCAAGCGCGTCGAGCTGGCCATGGCGCTGTCCAATGCGCCGCGTCTGCTGTTGATGGATGAGCCGACGGCCGGCATGGCCCCGCGCGAGCGGCACGAACTGATGGCCCTCACGCGCCGCCTGGTCAGCGAACGCGGCTTGTCGGTACTCTTCACCGAGCACAGCATGGATGTGGTGTTCTCGTTTGCCGACCGCATCATCGTACTGGCGCGCGGCCAGTTGATCGCGCAAGGCTTGCCCGAGGAGGTGCGCCAGGACGCGCGCGTGCGCGAGGTCTACTTCGGCTCGGGTGCCAGCTTCGGGAGCCCGGCATGAGTGGGCCATTGTTGATGGTCGAGGGACTGCATGCCTTCTATGGGCAGGCGCATATCCTGTTCGATCTCTCGCTGGAAGTGGGGCGCGGCGAAGTGGTCGCGCTCACCGGGCGCAACGGCGCGGGAAAATCCACTACGCTCAAGGCGCTGATGGGCTTGCTGGAAGGCACGCAGGGCCAGGTCACGCTGGAGGGCCGCGACATCACGCGCCTGGCCCCTTTCCAGCGCGCCCGCCTGGGACTCGGTTTCGTGCCCGAGGATCGGCGCATCTTCACCGAACTGAGCGTGCTGCAGAATCTGGAAACCGGTCGGCAGCCTGCGCGCGCGGGCGAGCCAGCATGGACGCCGCAGGCGCTCTTCGAGCTCTTCCCCAACCTGGGCGCCATGCCGCATCGCCCCGGCGGGCGCATGAGCGGCGGCGAACAGCAG
This sequence comes from Herbaspirillum huttiense, assembly GCF_004367745.1. GTDB lineage: Bacteria > Pseudomonadota > Gammaproteobacteria > Burkholderiales > Burkholderiaceae_D > Herbaspirillum > Herbaspirillum huttiense. Next base: position 2,863,599 of record NZ_CP037993.1, on the reverse strand, counting down.
ATGCTGACCATTGCCCGCACGCTCATGGGCAATCCGCACCTGCTGTTGCTGGATGAGCCTTCCGAAGGCGTGGCCCCGGTGATTGTGGAGCAGATGGCGAACATGATCCTGCAATTGAAACGGCGCGGCATGTCCATCCTCCTCTGCGAACAGAATACGCACTTCGCCGGCCTGGTCAGCGACCGCAGCTACACACTGGATCAGGGCCGCATGTTGCCGTAGGACAGCACGCCATCCCGTCAAGCTCATCCATGGCAATCCGGCCTGCAGCAAGGGCTGCGCAACATGCATCTCAACATGTAACAGGACACTCGCATTCTTGTTGCAATTGGGCCGGGAACCGTTGAGGTCGTCCGTGTCCAAACTCCTGAAAGCAGCTCGCTTCCCGTTGCCTCACTGCAACCGAGCCCAGCCCACTGGAGAAAAATACAATGCCCAACACCGCCAAGCACCCCACGGTGCATTGGCCTGCCGACGACTTCAATGATGCAGGAATGCGCAACGACCACGCCAAGGTCGCGGTAGGCGATGACGCCAACGATATCTTCTTCGCAGCCGTCGAAATGACGCGCATGCCGATGATCGTGTCCGATCCCAACAAGCCGGACAATCCGATCATCTTCGTCAACAACGCCTTCATGAACATGACCGGCTACAGCCGGGCCGAGGTCGTGGGCAAGAACTGCCGGTTCCTGCAAGGCCCGGAGACCGACCGCGCAGTGGTCGCACAAGTGCGCCAGGCCGTGGCGGAAAAGCGCGAGCTCGCCACCGAGCTGCTGAACTACCGCAAGAATGGCTCGACGTTCTGGAATGCGCTCTTCATTTCACCGGTCTATGACCAGCATGGCGAACTGAAATACTTCTTCAGCTCGCAACTGGACATCAGCCGCCGACGTGATGCCGAGCAAGCCCTCGGCCAGGCGCGCAAGATGGAAGCGCTGGGCCAGCTCACCGGCGGCATTGCGCATGACTTCAACAACCTGCTGCAGGTCATCAGCGGCTACCTGGACATCATCAATCTTGCGCTGCGCAGCGATACGCCCGACCTCGGGCGTGTCTCGCGCAGCGCCGACAGCATTCGCAAGGCTTCCGGCAAGGCGGCCATGCTGACCCAGCAATTGCTGGCCTTCGCCCGCAAGCAGCGGCTGGAGGGGCGCACCATCAACCTGAATTCGCTCACGGAAGGTTTCACCGATCTCGTGCAACGCACGCTCGGTGGCGATATCGAGGTGCAAACCGAGCTGGCTTCCGGCCTGTGGAACTGCCGACTCGATCCGACCCAGATGGAAGTCGCCCTGCTGAACGTGCTCATCAATGCGCGCGATGCGATGTCCGGCAAGGGAACGGTAAAAATCCATACAAGCAATGAAGACCTGACCTCGGAAGATCGTGCCATCCAGCTGGGTGTAAAACCCGGCCTCTATGTCTGCATCGCAGTTACGGACAACGGCCCCGGCATTCCCGCGGACATCCTGCCGCGCGTGATGGACCCGTTTTTCACGACCAAGGACGAAGGCAAGGGCACCGGCCTCGGGCTGTCGATGGTGTACGGCTTCGTCAAGCAGTCCGGCGGATCGGTGCGCATCGTCTCCAGCGCAGAGCGCGGCACGACAGTCTCGATCTACTTCCCGGCCACGCAGGACCAGGTCGGCGGGGCCTTTGAGTATGACAACCGCACGCATACCCAAGGCGGTCACGAGCACATTCTGGTGGTTGACGATAGAATCGAGGTCGCCGAACTGGCCCAGGCGATGCTGGAAAGCCTGGGCTATCGCGTCAGCATGGTGAATTCACCGACGGAAGCCTTGCAGGTGCTGCGTTCCGAACCGAAGGTGGATCTGCTCTTCACCGACCTCATCATGCCGGGCAGCATGAACGGCGTGGTACTGGCGCGAGAGGCCCGCCGCATGATACCTTCCATCAAAATTTTATTAACTACCGGTTATGCCAGTGAATCGATAGAGCGGCATGGTGCCGATGGCGAATTTCCCGTCCTCGACAAACCTTACCGCCACGATGAGCTGGCCCGCAAGATCCGCATTGTCCTCGACGGCGCCACTGGCGTGAGCTGAAAAGAATAACAACAAGTCGTCCGTACACGTGCCCTCACACGAAGGGGAGTCGTCCCATGCAATTGGATCACCTGTTGGCCAGGGCGCAGTCCCTTGCCTATCGCATTTCGGCCGAATTCAACGGCCAGCCTTTGCCCGATGACCGGCGCGCCTGTGCCGCCATCGGTTGTCTCACTGTGGCCCAGCAACATCACTGCGGCATCATCCTGCTGCTGCGTGATGACATGCCGGTCCACGCCTCGGCCTTTGCACTCATCGGGCACCAGATCGAGGCTGCCTTCAATGCCCTGTGGCTGTGGTACTGCGCCAGCGAAGAGGAACTCACGCGGTTCCTGGTCGACGGCAGCGGCAAGAGCATGCGCCAGCTGGTCACGCAGGTTGACAGCGTACTGGCCGGCCGCGACGGCCAGGAGGCCGCCATCCTCGGTGGCCACTGGGTGCGGCTGAGCGATTTCGTCTTCTCCGGCGAGCGCCGCATCCGTCACTGGCTCGATGCCAACGAGGTCGATGCCATGTATTCCGAAGAGGCCGTCACCGACCTGGTGGAATTGTCCAACTCCATGGCAGAACTGGGGCTGGCCAGCTATCGCACGATTCACGACAAGCACATCACGGCCGTGCGCAGTGGCACGTCCAACGTCGTCAAGATGGATCTGGCCAAGTAAGAAGACCAGCCACTTGGGCCGCCGTCATGTCAGGTGACCAGGGCAGACGCCCCAGCAGCGGCGCTTGCAGCCGCTGCACCAGCGTGTTCACCATGGCGCCGGCCTGCGTCTCTCGCGCATCGACATGATTGGCCACCCAGCCAGCCAGGCGCAGCCCGCGCGTGCGGATGGCCAGCGCACTGAGCAAGGCATGATTGATGCAGCCAAGGCGGATGCCGACCACGAGGATCACGGGCAAGCCCAGCCGGGCCACCAGATCGTCGCTGTTGTGGTCCGCATCGAGCGGCACCATGAAGCCACCCGCACCTTCCACAATCAGTACGTCACACGCCGACTGCAATTGCGCATGGCATAGCGCCAGATGATCGAGTGCAATCTGCACGCCTTCCTCCGCCGCTGCAATGTGCGGCGCCGTGGCCTGCCGCAGCAGGTAGGGATTCACCAGGTGCAGCGGCAAATCCACATTGGCCGCGGCCTGCAAGGCCAGCACATCCTCGTTGCACCAGACGCCGTCCTGCTGGAAAGCCCCGGACGCCACCGGCTTCATGCCGCCGGCACGCACGCCTCGCGCGGCGTGCAAGTGGATGAGCGCGGACGCCACCAGCGTCTTGCCGACGCCGGTATCGGTACCGGTCACGAAATAGCTGCGGCCGCTCATGGGCGAGGCTCGGCGCGCATCGCCGCATCGAAGGCCGCATGCAGACGCTCGCCCAGCCATTGCGCCTGGGCCGTATCGAGGATGTAGGGCGGCATCACGTAAAGCGTTTTGCCGATCGGGCGCACCAGCAGTTCGCGTTGCGCGGCCTCGTCGGCGAGCCGGCGCGAAAAACCTGCCGCGACGGCGGCATCATCGATGCGCGCATCACAAGCCCAGATCATGCCGCGCTGGCGCACGTGCTGCACCCGCGCATCCTGCGCCAGCGGCTGCAGGGCCTGGGCCAGCACCGGAGCGAACCGGGCATTGCGGTCCAGCACCTGTTCCTGCTCGAAGATGTCCAGCGTCGCCAGCGCAGCACGGCACGCCAGTGCATTGCCGGTATAGGAGTGCGAATGCAGGAAGCCGCGCCGCACATCGTCATCGTAAAAAGCGGCATAGATGGCCTCGCTGGCCATCACCAGCGACAGCGGCAGGTAGCCACCGCTGATACCCTTGGACAGGCACAGCAGATCCGGCCACACGCCCGCCTGCTCACAGGCGAAGAAGCGGCCGGTACGCCCGCAGCCGACCGCGATCTCGTCGGCGATGAGGTGCGCGCCGTAGGCATCGCACAGCCCGCGCAGTCCGCGCACATACTGTGGATCATGCATGGCCATGCCCGCAGCGCATTGCACCAGCGGTTCGACGATGAGGGCGGCAATGCGTCCGCTGCGTTCCTGCAGCAGCCTTTCGACATCGGCCAGCGCGCGGCGGCTGACATCGGCGGCCGTCTCGCCCGGTCCCGCCTGGCGCGCATCGGGCGAGGCAGCGATATGTGCCGGACGCAGCAGGGATTCATAGGCACTGCGAAAGAGCGGCGTGTCGGTCACGCCGAGCGCCCCCACGGTCTCGCCGTGATAGCCGCCGGCGATGCAGATGAATTCATTCTTGTCTGCATGCCCGGCATTGCGCCATGCATGCACGCTCATTTTCAGCGCGATCTCCACCGCCGAGGCACCGTCCGAGGCATAGAAACAATGGCCCAGCGCATGCTCCGTCAGCGCCGCCAGCCGCTCGGAGAGCTGCACCACCGGCTCATGCGTGAAGCCTGCCAGCATGGCGTGCTCCAGCTGGCCCAACTGGTCGATCAGGGCCGCATTGATGCGCGCATTGGTATGTCCGAACAGATTGACCCACCAGGAACTGATGGCATCCAGATAGCGCCGTCCTTCGGTATCGACCAGCCATGCACCGTGCGCACGGGCCAGCGCGATGGGAGGCGTGCGCTCATGCTGGCGCATCTGGGTGCAGGGATGCCACACGCTGCGCAGGCTGCGGGCGGCCAGCGGGCTTGCAATGGTCATGCGGATTCTCCTTGGGCCAGTGATCTCAGTGCCGCCACCAGGCGCGCCACATCGGCCGGGGTATGCAGGGCTGACAGGCTGATGCGCAGCCGGGCTGTCCCCTTGGGGACCGTGGGCGGGCAGATCGCCGGCACCCAGATGCCCCTGACGCGCAGGGCCGCCGAGAGGGCGCGGGCGGCCGCATTGTCGCCCACGATCAGCGGCTGGATGGCGGTCGGGGAGGGCAGCAGTGTCCACGGCAGCCCCGCCAGTCCGCTGCGCAATTGCTTGGCCAGTACCTGCAGATGCGCGCGCCGCCATTCTTCGCGGGCGATCAGGCGCAGGCTGGCCGAGGTGGCGGCGGCCAGCGCGGGGGGATGCGCCGTGCTGAACATGTAGGTACGGGCGCGCTGCAGGATCCATGCAAGCACGCCGGCATCACCGGCGACGAAAGCGCCGGCCACCCCGGCCGCCTTGCCCAGCGTGCCCATCAGCAGCACGTGCGGCGCCTGTACGCCCGCCAGGGCCAGGCTGCCTCGTCCTTGCGGACCAAGTACGCCCAGGCCATGGGCGTCATCCACCAGCAGCCAGGCCTCATGCCGGGCGCACACTGCCGCCAGTTCGGCCAACGGGGCCAGGTCGCCATCCATGCTGAACACGGCATCGGTGAGCACCAGCTTGCGAGGGCTGCTGCAGCGGGAGAGCACCTGCTCCAGACGGCTCACATCGTTGTGCGGAAATACCTTCAGGCTGGCCCCGGACAAGCGTGCGCCATCGATCAGCGAGGCATGGGCCAGGCGATCCACGATGACGGTATCCCCTTTGCCGGCCAGCGCTGCGGCGACCCCCAGGTTGGCCATGTAGCCATTGCCGAACGCCAGCGCCGAAGGCCTGCGGACAAAGGCCGCCAGTTCGGCTTCCAGCGTTTCATGCGCGCGGCTGTGGCCGCTGATCAGAGGCGAGGCCGCTGCACCCACGCCATAGCGCTGCAAGGCCTCGGCGGCAGCGGCGATGAGCTGCGGATGGTTGGCCAGGCCCAGGTAATCGTTGCTGCAGAAGGACAATTCGTCGTGTCCATCGACCTGCAGCAGCGGTCCCTGCGGACCGTCGACCACACGCCGCGTGCGCAGCAGGCTCTGGCTGGCGAGGGCGTCCAGCTCACGGGTGAAATCTTGCATGGAGGGGCTTTCAGAAAAAAACGGACAAGCGATCCAGCGCCCGATAGGCTGCATTGCTTTGCCACACCGGCGTTTCGTCAGCGAGGGACAGCGTGGGCAGGCGCTGCATCAGCACGCTGAAAGCGATTTCGGCTTCCAGTTGCGTCAGTGCCGCACCCAGGCAGACGTGCGGCCCCTGGCCGAAGGACAGGTGCATGCCTTCGTCACGCCGGATATCGAAACGCTGCGGATCACGGAAGCGGCGCGCATCGTGATTGGCTTGCCCGATGTGCAGGATGGCCAGCTGACCGCGCTGCAGGCGTTGACCGGCCAGCGTCACGTCCTGCAACAGGCGGCGGCCGGTGTACTGCACCGGGCTGTCATGGCGCAGCATCTCCCGCACGGCCATCCGCAGGGCGGCGGGGTCCGCTTGGCGGGCCTTGAGCGCGGCCCATTGCACGGGATCTTGCAGCAGGGCCAGCACGCCATTGCCCAGCAGATTGCGGGTGGTCTCGTAGCCGGCAAAGAGCAGGGTGCAGCACTGGGCCAGCAGCTCGTTGCGATTCAGTTGCCCGCTTGCATGGGCTTGCAGCAGGCCGCGCAGAAGACAAGCCTCGGGCAGCTCGTCCGCTCGCGCCAGCGCCTGACTGAAGAAATCACACAGACTGCGCATGGCCTGTTGCGCCGCGAGGGTCTGCGTGGCGTCCGGCGTCGGACTGCCGATGAAGGCCGCCAGATCGGCCGCCCAGTCGATGAATTCCGCCGGTACGCGGTCGGGCAATCCCAGCAGTTGCGCAATCACCAGGGCGGGCAAGGGACGTGCAAAGCGCGCGATGAAATCGAAGCCGCGTGCTGCCTGCGGATCGGTCACGATGTCATCGGCCAGCCGCTGTGCCAGTGCGGTGATGTCGCCGCGCCGGGCTTGCAGGTCAGCCGGTTTGAATCCCGGATTGAGTACGCCGCGCAGGCGGCGATGGGCGCGGCCGTCGAGGAACAGCAAGGAACGCGAGAACAGGCGCTTGAACTGACGCTGCGCTTCGTCCTGCTGCCCATTACCGGTATCGCCGAGCCCGCTGTTGATCCAGCGGGCCGCGCGCCGCACGGAGAAGCGGGGGTCGCGCAAGGCAGCGGCCACTTCCTCGTAGCCGGTGATGACCCAGGCTCCGCCGCAGTGGGCGGTGCTCCAGTGCAGCGGCATCAGGCGGACGCAGCTGCCGCTTGCAGGCCCAGGCGCTGCAGCAGGTCGAGGTCGGCCGAGACCGGCGCATTGGCCGTGGTCAGCAGTTTGGCCCCGAGGAAGATGGAGTTCGCACCCGCTGCAAAGCACAGTGCCTGGGTCGCTTCGCTCATGCTCTCGCGCCCGGCGGAGAGGCGGATCACCGCGTGCGGCAGGGCGATGCGGGCCACCGCCACGGTGCGCACGAATTCGAATTCGTCCAGCGGTGCCACATCCTGCAGCGGCGTGCCCGCGATCGGCACCAGGTGATTGATCGGCACTGATTGCGGCGGCACCGGCAGGCTGGCCAACTGGGCAATCAGGCCGGCCCGCTGGGCGCGCGTCTCACCCATGCCGATGATGCCGCCGCAGCAGACGTTGAGGCCGGCTTCCTGCACGCGTTGCAGGGTGTCCAGCCGATCCTGGTAGCTGCGGGTGGAGATGACCTGGCCATAGAAATCGGGCGCGGTATCGAGGTTGTGGTTGTAGTAGTCCAGTCCGGCCTGCTTGAGTGCCTCGGCCTGGGCTTGCTCCAGCATGCCGAGGGTCATGCAGGTCTCCAGCCCGAGTGCGCGCACCTGGCTGACCATCTCGGTGAGTGCGGCCATGTCACGCTGCTTGGGATTGCGCCATGCCGCACCCATGCAAAAGCGCGTCGCGCCCTGGTCGCGCGCGGCTTGTGCGGCCTGCACTACCTCGTCCACGCCCATCAGCTTGCCGGCCGGCACGCCCGCTTCCTTGTGATGCGCCGACTGCGAGCAATAGCCGCAGTCTTCCGCGCAGCCCCCGGTCTTGATCGACAGCAGGCTGGACAGCTGGACTTCATTGGCGCGGTGGTGCTGGCGATGCACGGTCTGTGCGCGGTACAGCAGATCGAGGAAGGGCAGTTCAAACAGCTGCTCGGCCGCGCTGCTGTCGATGGCGGCCAAAGGGCGGTGGAAATGCAGGGGAGCGCTGGCTTGGGCAGCGGCGGGGGAAGGGCACTGGCTCATCGATAAAATCCGGTCCGTGAGTGAAAAGGCTTAGAATTCAGCTTCGGCGGATTCTAACTTCGCTCAAATTCGTTCAACAATTTCTTTTTTCATAGATTATCTATAAAAATATGGCGCTTCATTCCGAGCATCCGAGCACCGTGGAACGCATCGCGGAGGTCCTGCGCACGCGCATCATCCGCGGTGAAATCGCAGGCGGGGCGGCGCTTCGGCAGGATCACGTGGCACAGGAATTCCAGTCCAGCCACGTGCCGGTACGGGAAGCGTTTCGTCAGTTGGAAGCCGAGGGATTGGTGCTCACATTGCCCCGTCGCGGGGTGCGGGTCACGCAGGTGGACCGGGCGGCGGTCAAGGAAAATGCCGAGATGCGCGGCTCGCTGGAAATCCTGGCCCTGCGCCACAGCATCCGCAAGTTCGGCCCCGAACATATCGCCCGCCTGGAAGCCGCCCAGGAGGCCTGTGCCCAGGCCGCTTCGCTGATCGAATGGGATGCCGCCAACAACCTGTTCCACGACATCCTCTCCAGCGAATGTGGCATGCCGCGCCTGCTGGCGGTGTTGAAGCAACTGCAGCTGACCAATTCACGCTACCTGTTCTCGACCGGCTTCAAGCGCGGCTGGCAGCCGCGTTCGGATCACGATCACCGCCTCATCATCGAAGCCCTGCGCGACAAGAAGACCGACCGTGCCGTGCAGTTGCTGAGCATGCATATCGGCACCATGGAACGGGTCGGCTTCGTGGCGGCTTAGGCCTTGCCCTGCTGGGCGAACTGCGACGGCGGCACGCCGACATGCCGGCTGAAGGCCACGCTGAAGGTGGAGGCCGAGCTGTAGCCTACCTGCTGAGCCACCGTCGCCATGGAGGCCGCCTCGCCCAGCAGCAGCCGTTTGGCCAGTGCCATGCGCCAGGCCAGCAGGTATTCCATCGGAGCCAGTCCGACTTCACGGCGGAAACGTTCAAAGAAAGAGGAGCGCGACAGCGCAGCAGCCCGCGCCAGCCGCAGCACGTTCCAGTTGTCGGCGGGCCGCGCATGTATGGATCGCAGCGCCGCAGCCAGCCGTACATCGCCCAGACCCCGCAGCAAGCCGGGTGTGGCGGCTGCACCCGTGTCCGTGCCGGAACGCAGGGCTTCGATCAGCAGCACCTCCAGCAGACGCGCCAGCACGACGTCGCGCGCCGGACGCTCGGCGCGGTATTCGTCACCCACCAGTTGCACCAGCGTATGCAGGCGCGCATGGGCGCGCACCACAACCAGGCTGGGCAGCAGCGAGAGCAGCAGCGGCGTATCGGGCGAGGCGAAGACGCAATGGCCGACCACCAGTTGCACCTGCGGCGGCAAGCCCAGCGTCCCCAGGTGATAGCGCCCATCAGGCAGACGCGGTGGCGGATTGTCTTCATTGAGCAGGGCGTCATCGCAATCGTCCATGCTGGCCAGGGTAAAACCCTGCAAGGCCGGCGCGAGGAAAAAATCACCGGCGTGCAGCACGATGGAGGTCTCCTCGGTCATTGCGCCGGCATCTGCGCGCAGGATGCGGCAACTGCCCTCCAGCACCGCGCAATAGAAGGCCAGCTCCGGCCGGGAACGCTGCACCCGCCAGCCGCCGGCACCCTGGACGTACTTGGTGTAGCGGGCGGCAGGCTGCAGCAGACTGACCACTTCGGCCAGGGGATCGGTGAGTGATGGTTCGGACATGGCTGGACGATTGCCAATGAATGATGGACTCCGGATTGTAGCAAGTCCGGCCACGGGCGCCTATTCTTCGCCTTGTTCTCTTTCACCTCACAAGGAATCCAGCATGAAAACCGTCCTCATCACCGGCTGTTCGTCCGGCTTCGGCCTCGAAATCGCCTCGTACTTCCTGCAACGCGACTGGCAGGTCATCGCCACCATGCGTACACCGCGCGGCGACTTGCTGCCCGACTCGCCCCGGCTGCGCATCCTGCCGCTGGATGTGACCAGCGGGACCAGCATCGCCGCTGCCATCGCAGAGGCCGGCCCGATTGACGTGCTGGTCAACAATGCCGGTATCGGCGCGCTCGCCGCCGTCGAAGCCCAGCCCATGGAGCAGGTGCGCGAGATCTTCGACACCAACACCCTCGGCAGCATCGCCATGACACAGGCGGTCATCCCGCAGATGCGCCAGCGCGGCGCGGGCGTGATCGTCAATGTCACCTCCTCGGTGACCTTGCGCTCCTTGCCGCTGCTGGCGGTCTACACGGCCAGCAAGGCTGCCGTGAATGCCTTCACCGAATCCGTCGCCCTCGAACTGGCCAGCGTCGGCGTGCAGGCGCGTCTGGTCCTGCCGGGGCGCGCACCGCAGACCCGCTTCGCCGAGAATGCCCGGCCGCGCATGGAAGGGGCGATCCCGGATGCTTACGGCGCACTCGCAGCGCAAGTATTCAGCAATTTCCAGGATCACAGCCAGATCACCCACGCCAGCGATGTAGCCGAAGCGGTGTGGCGGGCGGCGACCGAGGCGGCCGCGCCGATGCGCATCGCCGCAGGAGAAGATGCGGTGGAATGGATGCGCTCGGCCTCCGCATAAACGCCAGCAGCCCGGAAAACCTTGGTACAAGGGGCAGTGGCGATGTATGGATTTTTGTTGTTGGTGCATCCATACTAGATGTCCGCCTGCACAACCGTCGGCAGGCAGCCCCTCACCAGGATTCTCCATGGCCCGACCGGACCCTTCACACACCGCAGATCCCTCCCTGCACTGGATCAGCCGTTTCACGGCCCATGGCGGTCCACGTTATCTGCAGATCGTGGGCTTTCTGGAGCAGGCCATCGCCGACGAACGCCTCAAGCCTGGCGATCGCCTGCCGCCGCAGCGGATGCTGGCTGATCGCCTCGGCGTCGATCTCACCACCGTCACCCGCGCCTACGGCGAGGCGCGCCGCCGCCAGTTGCTGGAAGGACGCGGCGCCGCCGGGAGTTTCGTGGCCGCGCCCAAGGTGGACCTGAGCCAGGTAATCGACCTGTCGATGAACATCCCGCCGCCGCCGGCCGGTATCGATCTGGATGACCTGCTGCGCCAGGGCGTGTCGCAGGTACTGATGCACAGTGATGTCGATCTGCTGATGACGTATCACCTGGGTGGCGGCAGCAGTGCCGACCGCGCCGCCGGTGCGATGTGGCTGCAGGACATGCTGGGGCCGGTGGAAGACGAACGGGTGCTGGCCTGTCCGGGCGCGCAGTCGGCCCTGGCGGCCTTGCTGCTGTCGCAGACCCGTCCCGGTGAAACCGTGCTGGCCGAACCGCTGGCCTATCCTGGCCTGCTGGCGGCGGCAGCCCAGCTCGGGCGGCGCGTGGTTGCGGTCGGCGTGGATCACGAAGGCATGCGCCCGGATCTGCTCACGACCATGGTGCGCAAGCATGGCGCGCGGCTGGTCTATCTCAATCCCACGCTGCAGAATCCGACGACCCGCACCATGCCGGCCGCGCGCCGCGCCGAGATCGCTTCCGTCGCCACCCGGCTCGATCTGCGCATCATCGAGGATGACCCCTACTGGCGCTTTGCGGCCCATGCGCCCAGGCCGCTGGCGCACTATGCACCGCGGCATGTGTTTTACGTGTCCACGCTGGCCAAGTGCCTGCTCCCCGGATTGCGGACCGCCTATGTGCTCACCCCTGAGGGGCAGGCACAGGACGAAGTGCTGGCTGCACTGCGGTCTTTCGTATTGATGTCTACGCCGCTGACCACGGCGCTGTCGACGCAGTGGATCCACGATGGCACTGCCGCCATGCTGGCCGAAGGCATCCGGCAGGAAGCCTGGGCGCGCCAGGCGCTGGCCTTGCGTACCCTGGGTGAGGAAGGGCCGGCCGATAGCGGCGGCATCCATCTCTGGAAGGCTTTGCCGGAACACTGGAAAGGGCAGGACTTCGTCCGCAAGGCCAGGGAGGCTGGGCTCAACGTGGTTGCGCAGGACAGTTTCCAGGCCGGTGACGGCGAACCCGCGCGCAGCGGTGCGCCGCACATTCGCCTCTCGCTGGGGCGTTCGCGCAGCCGCTTTGAACTGGTCCACGCCTTGCGGCGGCTGATGGAACTGGCCCATCGCCGCAGCCTGCGCGAAACGGTAGTGTAGGTGGTGTGAGAGTCTAGGCCGCGATGGCAAGACTGGTCTGGCGGCGCGCGGCTGCCAGAATCTCGCCGACGGCTTCGTCCTCCGAATGGGCGGACAGGGGCAGGGAGCCCCGGGTGATTTCTGCACGATCCTTCAGGATCGCGTAGGAGCCTTTCCAGCGGCCTTCGCTATCATCGGCCTGATAGACCAGCAGGTAACCGTCGAATTCGATTTTCTTCATAGGAGCTTCTCGCCAGGGCAAGGGGAGCATGCGCACCATGCTCGATGTTGCGCAGTATGCCGCTGGCGATTTTTCCTGCCTGTCATCCGCCTTCGCAAAGGCGTGTAGGACAAGAACGCAATCTCATCCGTGACGCCGCGCTAGCGCGATTGCACCGGTGCCAGCAAGCCGTTGACCGCATCGCTGACGATCAGTCCAGGCAGGGAGGCGCGGTCATTGCTGACGATCACCGTATCCTTTTCCACGTCTCCCGGCAGGGCCAGCTGTGCGATGTAGCGGCAGTCGGCGCTGCAGGTGTAGCGCAGCACGGTCTGGCCGCGCACGGCTTCCAGGATGTACTGGCCGTTTTCGATGCCGTAATAGCGCACGGCCACCAGCGGCTGGGTCTCGCCGGCCTCGGGGTCGCGGTAGAAATACTGGCCGCGTTCGGCCCGCGCGTAATGCGGCCAGGGCGTGCTGCCTGCCGGCGCCAGGTGGTCGATCTGGCGCGCGTCCAGGCCCAGCCGCAAGCCCGGGGCGGCCGGTGCCGCAAGCGGGGCCTGGGCAGGGGGCACTGCGAGCAGGGCGGGCACAGGCGAAGTCGCATTTCCTTTGGCGGTGAGCAGGGCCGCTGCGATGCCCGGCGCGGCTTGCGCCTCCAGTTCGGTCTGGCGATGCTGATACCAGGCCAGCAGGCAGGCGCGGTCGCGGCAGTTGTCTTCGCGCCAGCGCCATTGCGCATCGCTGGCGGTGCGGAAGGCACGTTGATCGGCTGCGGCCTGGCGCGCGCGGCGGTAGGCGTGGCCCAATTGATCGTCCAGCGCGGACAGCTCGGCATCCCGGCAGATGGTCTTTTCATTGGCCGAACCGGCCTTGCTGCAGTCGAAGCTGGCGGCACGCGCCGACGGAAGTTCCAGCGCACCCAACAGGCTGGCGCTGCTGAGCAGGAGGATGAGGGGCAGGGTTTTCATGGCGAGACTCTCCGTATTGCGGGGACGTGATGGGCGCCAGGATCGCACTGCCATGGGCTGCCCAAAACGCGGAGAAGAAACGGAATTTTTTTTAAATCTTTGCAGCTGAAAAAGCATGTTGGCCGTTCTTCACAATTGCCCGTGCGCAGTCGCGCAAGCTCGCCCACATCCAAGTAGAATCCCGTCTCCATCCGCACCAGCCCGCTATTGACGGTGACCGACTCAGCCGCTCCTCTTTCCTCCACCGCCTTGCGCCCCGGCGAACGCGCAGGCTTCCTGTTGTCCCGGCACTGGCGCGATACCCCGGCCGGGGTGGAGATCGAGCTGTGGGTGGCCACTGATGACGGGCCGCAATGCCTGCGCCTGCCGCCGCAGACAGCGGTGGCCTTCGTGCCGCAAGCCGAGGCCGAACGCGTGCAGGCCTTGATCGCCCACGAACCCGGTATGGAACTGCGCGCCCTGGAACACCTGAAGGATGTCAGCCAGCGCCCGGTGCTGGGCTTGTATGCGCGCCAGTATCGCAAGTTGCTGAAGATGGAGAAGGCCCTGATCGCCGCTGGCATCAGTGTCTATGAAGCCGATATCCGTCCACCCGAACGCTACCTGATGGAGCGTTTCATCAATGCGCCGCTGGCCTTTCAGGGCGTGGACGATGGGCACGGGGTGCTGGCAGAAGCGCGCATTCGTGCCTTGCCGGGCTATCGTCCGCCGCTCAGGCTGGCGTCGCTGGATATCGAAACCAGCTGGCAGGGCGAGCTCTATAGCATCGCCATCGAAGGCTGCGGCCAGCGTAGCGTCTATGCGCTGGGGCCGCCCAGTGGTGCCGTGGAGTCGGTGGATTTCGCACTGCAGTTCTGCCAGAGCCGCAAGGAACTGATCGACTGCCTCAACGACTGGGTGGCACGCCACGATCCGGATGCGCTGATCGGCTGGAACCTGGTGCAGTTCGACCTCAACGTGCTGCAGAAGCAGGCGCAGAAATACCACACCACGCTGCGCCTGGGCCGAGCGGGACGGGCACTGGAATGGCGCGAACATGGCATGCGCGCCAATCACCTGCTGGTCAACGCAGCGGGCCGGCTGGTGATCGACGGCATTGAAAGCCTGCGCGGGGCGTTCTGGAATTTCCCGTCCTTCAGTCTGGAGAACGTGGCGCAAACGCTGCTGGGCGAAGGCAAGGCCATTGCCACGCCGTATCAGCGCATGGATGAGATCGATCGCATGTTCAATGAGGACAAGGCGGCGTTGGCCACCTACAACCTCAAGGACTGCGAACTGGTCACGCGCATCTTCGCCAAGACCGACATTCTCTCCTTCCTGCTGGAACGCGCCAGCGTGACCGGCCTGCAGGCCGACCGCAGCGGCGGTTCGGTGGCGGCGTTCACGCATCTGTATCTGCCGCACATGCATCGCAAGGGCTACGTCGCCCCCAATCTCGGGGATGCCGAGGCACTGGCCAGTCCGGGCGGCTTCGTGATGGATTCGCGCGCGGGGCTGTATGACTCGGTGATCGTGCTGGACTACAAGAGCCTGTATCCCAGCATCATCCGCAGCTTCCTGATCGACCCGGTCGGGCTGGTCGATGGCACCCTGAATGAGCCGGAGAGCGAGACCGTGCCCGGCTACAACGGCGCGCGCTTCTCACGCCGCAGCCACAGCCTGCCGGCCATCATCGAGCAGATCTGGCAGGGGCGCGAAGCCGCCAAGGCGCAGGGCAACAAGCCGTTGCAGCAGGCGCTGAAGATCATCATGAATTCCTTTTACGGCGTGCTGGGGTCGACCGGCTGCCGCTTCTTCGATTCGCGCCTGGCCTCGTCCATTACCCGGCGCGGGCACGAGATCATGCATCGCACGCGCGAGCTGATCGAGGAGGCTGGTTACGAAGTCATCTATGGCGATACCGATTCCACTTTCGTCTGGCTGCGCCGGCCGCATGGCGATGACGAGGCGCGCCAGATCGGTCTGCAGCTGACCGCGCGCATCAATGACTGGTGGCGTCGCCATCTGGCCGGGCAGTATCAGCTGGAAAGCGCACTGGAACTGCAGTTCGAGGTGCATTACCAGCGTTTCCTGATGCCGCATGTACGTGGGGCCGAGACCGGCAGCAAGAAGCGCTACGCCGGTTACGTGCGAACCAGCGAAGGCGAGGACAAGGTCACCTACAAGGGACTGGAAACGGTACGCACCGACTGGTCGCCGCTGGCGCAGCGCTTCCAGCAGGCACTGTATCTGCGCATCTTCCGTGGCGAGCCTTACCGCGACTTCATCACCGGCTACGTGGCTGACCTGCTGGCCGGGCGGCTGGATGATCTGCTGGTATATCGCAAGCGCCTGCGCCGCCAGCTCGACCATTACGAAAAGAACGTCCCGCCCCACGTGCGCGCTGCGCGCATGGCCGACCAGGTCAACGAGGAAGGCGGGCGTCCGCTGCAATACCAGCAAGGCGGCTGGATCAACTACGTCATGACCACGGCCGGACCGGAGCCGCTGGAAAAACGCCGCGCCGCCATCGACTATGGCCATTACCTGGAACGCCAGCTGGCCCCGGTGGCCGATGCCATCCTGGTCTTCGTGGGCGACAGTTTTGCGGCGGTGACCTCGCCGCAGCAGGAGTTGTTCTGAAGCGAAGTTCCCGATGAGGCTGCAGGAGCATCTTCAATTCTTGTTGCTCGTTGGGACAGTCCCATCCATGGTCATCAGCGCCGCAGTGCCGCCGGGAGCGATTTGCCCGTGGGCTGTTTCATGCCCAAAGGCTGGGCTTGGGCGGTGGCTGGAGAATTCGTCCTTACCTCTTCAAGCAACTCAGGGTGATTGCGCAACAGGCGCAAGAGCTGCACCAGCGACAGGGGCGGTCTCGTCGAACCCGCCTCATAGCGGTTGAACGCGTTGATGCCCCCGCCGAACAGAACGCTGGCATCGCGCTGGCTAAGCTTCAGCGCCGCACGGGTCTCCGCGATCTCCGCCGGTTCGATGCGGGTGGCGTTCACCTCCCGGTTGAAGGCCAGCATTTCGGCAGAGACACGGGATGACTCGGCGAAGTCGGTGATGGACTCGCCACAGGCCGGGCAGAAATCAGCGGTCACTGCCGCGATGGTCGTGCTCTCACCCTTGTAGGTATAGGGCAGGTCGCGGGTGTCATGCACCATTTCAGCGGCACCGCAGGTGGGGCATTTCATCTCATTTCTCCTTGAAGGAAACAATCAGCAGGGAATTCACCACGGTCAGCTTCACGTAAAGCTGGCCTACGTGGGTCAGTGGCTTGTAGACGTCCTGCCAAACGTTGTCATCCGCATGGGTGGTCATGGCTTTGTGGAAATCGCCATCGGTCAGCGCCATCACCACATCAAGCATGTCGAGAAAGCTCAGCCCGACAGCCGCCGCGCCCGCTTTCGCCGTATGGGTGGCAGCGACGCGCTGCTGTCTGATCAAGTCACGGACTGTCGAGAGCGGGCAGTGAGGCGAATTCTTTTCCATCGGCGGAGTATAACCTAGTACGTGTATTGCACCAACTAGGTTGTTTTATGCTGCTTGCGCTGTCCTCCAACTTGTACTGATGCCATCAAAGACAAAGGGCCGGATTCCACGAATCCAGCCCTTGGCTGACCTGCAGGCGAACAGCGATTGTCTACGTTCGACGCATCACTGTATTCACGCTTCAGCGGTAATACGAATCGCGCTCGCGTCCGTCCATCCGCTCGGAATGCACACGCACGCGCACCGGCACCGGCTGGCGCTGCGCCTTGCCGTAGACCTTCTGCCAGAGCACCAGCCCGAACGCCAGGCTGCCCGCCAGCAGATAAACGGCGTAGAACGCGGCGAGATAGCTACCGTAGTGCAGCAAGGTCTGGATGATGGCCATGGGGTCCTCCCGGGAATGAATCAGTGTCGATGGCCACATCGTATGCCTGCCGGGAGGCGGCGGATATCAGGGTTTTTCTGATGGTCTGACTTGCAACGTCGCCGCAGCCGCCGGCACCTGCAGGTGCTGCAGCAGCTTGCCCACCATGGCAATCACGGTCAGGCCGACGATGCAGAAGAACACCGCCAGCGGCGTCAGGCTGTGGATGGAGACGAACCCGGCCAGCCCCATCATGCCCGAGGACACCAGCAGCAGCGCAAAGCCCAGGATGGCGCTGGTCAGTCCGGCAATGTGCGGAAAGATCGAATTGCCCTTGGCCATCAGCGTGGGATACATAGCCCCGGCGCAGAAGGCCATCACCAGCACCGGCGTGATGAGGGTCCACACCGTCAGCCCCACCAGCAAGGCCAGGGCCAGCATGGCAAAGGCCGCCGTCGTCATCACCCGCGCCCCGATGCGCAGCCGCTGTTCGGCCGAGGGCAGGCGGCGATGGTGGATGCGGTTGGAGATGCCGCCCAGGAAATACATCATCCCGATCGCCAGCGCCAGGTAGCCGAAGAAAGTCGGCGGCTGGCGCAGCGTGTTCTGCACCATGAAGGGACCGACGATGTTGAACACCAGCAGGATGCTGTAGCACAGGCCCTGGGCCAGGAAACAGCTCTGGAACACCGGGCTGGCCAGCACCATGCGCGCATTCTTGAGCAGGGTGGCCGGATGCAGGTGCACCGGCTCGGCCAAAGTTTCCCGATAGCGCCACAGGATGGCCCACATCGCGAACGAATACAGCAGCAGGAAGACCAGGCAGGAACGCCAGCCGAAGGCTTCCTGCAGGTGCGCCCCGATCACCGGTGCAATGATCGGTGCCAGGCCCCAGGCAATGGCCATGTAGGTGTAGGCATGCACCAGGGTTTGCCCGACAAAGGAATCGGTGATGATGGCCTTGGCCAGCAAATTGGTGGCGGCAATGCCGAAGCCCTGCAGCACCCGTGCTGCGACGAAGGTTTCCAGGTTGGGGGCCAGCAGCGTCAGCACGCATCCCAGCGTGAACAGGCCCAGCCCCAGCATCAGGACGCGCTTGCGGCCCCAGGCATCGGCCAGCGGCCCGAACGCCAGCTGACCGAAGGCGTAGGCGATCAGGTAGCCGGTCACGCTGGTCTGGATGGCCTGGGCCGAGGTGCCGTAGTCGATCGCCATCTGCGGCAGGGCCGGCACGTACAAGTCGATGGCCAACTGGCCCGCCGAGGCAAAGGCGCAGATCAGGAACAGCAGGAACTTCGGGTGATTCGGCGGATGGCGCGGCACAGGCCGTGTGGCGGGACTGACAGGGTTCATGGAGAGCGGATGCTGCATGGCAAAGACCGCTATTGTGAACCTTGGTGCGTTTTTCTGCTGGCGCTCGCTCTTTCGTTGGAAGACTGTCTCCGATAGTAGAAAAAAGAGCCGAATTATTTGGCAAGTAAACGGATAGTTTTAGAGAGAAATTCAAATAATTTCGAGATAAAAAACGAAGTAATTCGAGATTCGTTCAGCATATCTGGCCCCTCGCGCACAAGGACGGGCTCCCCACGTATCGTCCGCTTGCCGTTCCCGCCGAGACGCCGCCGCCAGGCGCGCAGGCCCGGGCACGGCATCTTCAGTCGAATCAGCGAGGGGAGCATGTCCATTTACAAATATTTTTCCATGCGGCAGATCGTGTCCGGCTTGAGCGTGGTGGTCGCCTTGCTGTTGGCGCTGCTCATTGCCCTGTCAGTGGCAGCGTCGGAAGCCGAAGACCGCGTGGCTATAGCCAGTGACCGGCGCGAACAGGCACAGCGGCTGGTGGCCGAGCTGCGCCAGGGTGCCGACGACCTGAGCCGCCTGGCGCGCAGCTTCGTGGCTACCGGTGGATACCAGGCCGAACGCCAATACCAGGCCATTGCGGAAATCCGTGACGGCCGCCGTCCCCGCCCGGAACACTACGAGCGCATCTACTGGGACCTGGTGGATGCGGATGGCCGGCCGCCGCGACCGGACAGCGCTGTCATCGTGCCGCTTGGCGAGCTGATGCAGCAGGCCGGCTTCAGCCGCGACGAGATGGCGAAGGTGGAGGAAGTGCGCAGCCGGTCCGGTGCGGTACTGGCCATCGAGTTGCGCGCCATGGAACTGGTGCGCCGGCATACGCGGGACCGCGTCCTGATTGATGCGGCCCTGCGCGAAGACCCGCTGGAACAGGCTCGCCGCCTGCTCCACGATCCGCGCTACGAATTGGCGAGAGCCGCCATGATGCGCCCGCTGGAAGCACTGCAGGCCATGCTGGACACCCGCACCCGGGCTGACATCCTGCAGGCGCGCCAGGCCAGGGAGCGGCTCGATACCGTGGTGGCCGCAGTGGGCGGCTTGCTGCTGCTGGTGATGATAGTGAGTGTGGCCAGTCTGTACCGGCTGGTGACCGGTCCGCTTTCGCAGGCGGCCCAGGTGGCCTCGCGGGTGGCCAAGGGCGATCTGTGCGGACGCATCGATGGGGGCTTCCAGGGCGAAACCGGGCAACTGCTGTCGTCCCTGCAGGACATGCGCCAGGGCTTGAGCCATCTGGTGCGGGAGGTCAGGCATGGGGCGCGGGTCATGCGGGGTTCCGCCGGGGAGATCGCCGAGGGGGCGCTCAATCTGACCACACGGGCCACCCAGCAGGCCGGTTCCCTGCAGCAGGCGGCTGCCGCCATGGAACAGTTGAATCAGGCCGTGCAGCAGAGCGCCGACCGCGCGCAGCAAGCCTGCAGCCTGACCCGGTCGGCGGCGCAAGCGGCGCTGGAGGGTGGCGTGGCAGTCAGCGAGGTGGTCGGCAACATGCACGCGGTGCACCTGGCGGCCGGGCGTATCGAAGAGATCGTGGCCAAACTCGATAACCTTTCTTCCCAGACCAATCTGCTGGCGCTGAATGCAGCAGTCGAGGCGGCCCATGCCGGCACCCATGGCCAGGCTTTTTCCGTGGTGGCCGATGAAGTGCGGCAGCTGGCCCGCCGCAGCGCCGATGCGGCGCAGGAGATCAGGGTCTTGCTGAACGATGCGATGGCGCGCATCAATCAAGGAAGCCGGCGCGCGCAAACGGCCGGTCGCAGCATGCAGGAAGTGGTGGCGCAGGTGGGACGGCTCAATCAGCTCATCGGCGAGGTGGCCAGCGCCAGCAGCCAGCAATCGGCCGGGGCGCGCCGCATCAGCCAGTCGGTCAGCGCCATCGATCAGGCTACGCAGCGCAACGTGCTACTGGTGCAGCAATCGTCCGCGGCCGCAGAAGCCATGCGCCTGGCGACCGAACGCATGGCCGCACTGATGGCCCGCTTCCGCCTTGAGACGGGCGAGGGTACCAGCGAGGGCGAACTGGTCATCGACATGTCCCGTTGATGCCCCCGGCGATCAGGACTGCAGGCGCGCGCGCAATTGATCGTAGCGCTCGCTCCAGGCCTGCTGCCACTGACTGCGCAGGGCTTCATCCATCCAGGCTGCGTGCAAACCATTGCGCATGAAGTCCCGGAAATCCTCCACCGTGGCCCCGAGCTGCAGCATCATCATCCAGGCCCCGGTCGGGGTCACCAGATGCAAGGTCGGATCGTCGGTGTTGGGATGCAGGCGCAGCCCGGCCGCCAGCATCTGGCGAATCGGGTGATCCTGCGCCCAGCGCTGCGGGGGCAGCGTGCGCAGGTAGTAGGAATTGGTCGGCACCACCGTGAAGACCAGCCCGCGGCCGATGCAGCGCTGCATCAGATCGGGATTGTCGACGATGGTGTAGCCGTGGTCGATGCGGTCCACCTGCAGCAGGTCGATGGCCGTGGCCACGTTGTGCCAGGGCATGCCGAATTCACCGGCATGGGCGGTGGTCTTCAGGCCGGCTTCGCGCGCCAGGCGGTAGGCGGCTTCGAACAGTTCCGGCGGGCGGTCGTTCTCGCGGTAATCCATGCCGATGCCCGGCACCTGCGGGACGCGGGCCGCCAGCATCCACTGCACCATGGCCACGGCTTCCTCGGGGCTGGCCTCGCGGTCGATGCTGGGAATCAGGCGGCCGATGATGCCGATCTCGCGTTCGGCATCGACGATGGCGCACACGATGGCGTCCTGCGCATCGGCATAGGAGATGCCGGACACGCGCACCGTACCGGTCGGATTCCAGAAGAATTCGCTCCAGGCCACGCCATGGGCGTGGGCATCCTGCAGGTATTCGTAGGTGATGCGGTAGAGATCGTCGGGCTGTCGGATCAGCTCGGCATCCAGCGCGCGAAGTACGCGCAGTACGCCCACCGGTTTTTCACCACGGGTATAGAAGGCTTCGATCTCTTCCTGCGAGACCGGATGACCGGCGCGGGCGGAGAGATCGCTGAAGGTCTCGCGGCGCACCGCACCGAACAGGTGGCAATGCAGTTCGACCTTGGGTAGCGCGCGCACGAATTGTTCGAGCGTGAGCGGGCCGGTGTCGTCTTGGTGTTGGTTGTCGAAGGTCATGAAACGCAAATCAGTGGAGAGGGCCGGGGCCGGTGTGCTGGGAGGGCGCCATCTTCAGGAGAGGCTGCCCAGCAATTCCTGCATCATGCATTGCATGGCGCGCGGGCCATCGACCGTCATGGCGACCTCGGTGTTGGCCGGGGCGCGGCGCGGCACGCGGAATTCGCAGACGGTCATGCCACGCGTGAGACGGCCCTGCAATTCGATGTCCACCCGTGCCGGCTGGAAGCTGAACAATTCCGGACGCTTGAGCCAGATGGCCACCGCCGGGTCATACATCGGCATCGGCACCGATCCGTCGGGACTGCGGATGCGCAGGTAGGCATCGAAGTAGCCCGCCAGCCACTTCGCGCGCGGCGTGCCCAAGGCGCGGACCTGCTGCACTTCAGCGGCGGTCACCAGCAGCTGGCGGCACAGGTTCAGGCCGAACATGCGCAGCGGGATGCCGGAGCGGAACACCACATCGGCCGCTTCCGGATCGGCATAGATATTGAATTCAGCGGCAGCGGTGTGATTGCCCTGGTCGGCCGAGCCGCCCATGAGAATGATTTCCTTGACCATGCCCGCGATCTCGGGCGCACGCTGCAGGGCCACGGCCACATTGGTCAGCGGGGCGATGCACATGAGCGTGATCTCGCCCGCATGCAGGCGGATCGCCTCGATCATGGCATCCACCGCATGCGGCAGCGGGTCGCGTTGCAGTTGCCGCGACTGGCGTGCTTCGAGGTCGGCAATGTCGACCTGGGGCAGGGCTTCGCCGGTGGTGGCCATGCCGGATTCGCCGAGGATGGCTTGCGCGGTTTCCACGGCGCCGGCGAGCGGTCGCTCGCAGCCCGCATAGACGGGCACGTCGAGCTGGTAATGCTGCTTGATCCGCAGCGCATTGTCGTAGGTGGTGACCAGCGGGGCATTGCCTGCCACCACGGAGACGCCCAGCCAGTTCACTTCGAGGTTGGCCGACAGCATCAGCATGGCCAGCCAGTCGTCAAAGCCGGGGTCGGTATCGAGCCAGATCTTGTGCATGTTTGTCTTCTTCTTCAAGGGTCCAGGGGAAAGGCTCAGGCGGCCAGCGCCAGCGCGTCCTGCGCCGGCAGGTCGAAGCGGACGGTGTCGCCTTCACGTGCCAATGCCTGCGCCGCCGGGGCCATGCCGCGTACCTCGCCCAGGGCGGTCTGCAGCAGGTATTCGACATGCTCGCCGAGGAAGCCGCGCGAAAGAACGCGACCTTCGAAGGGACCGCTGCCGACCTGCACCTGCTGTACTCGCCAGCCGGCGCAGGCGGTGTTGGCGGGCAGGCCGGAGAGCGGCAATTGTCCCGCCGCGCCGTGCAACTGGCCGTCGCGATAATCGAACAGGTTCTCGAAGCCCATGAAGTTGGCCACGAAACGCGTGCGTGGCGCATTGAAGAGCTGCTCGGGTGTATCGAGCTGCTCGATCTTGCCGCTGTTCATGACCACGATACGGTCCGACATGGCCAGCGCCTCATCCTGATCGTGCGTGACGTAGAGCATGGTGATGCCCAGTTCGCGCTGGATGCGGCGCAGCTCGGCGCGCATCTGCACGCGCAGCTTGGCATCAAGGTTGGACAGCGGTTCATCCAGCAACAGCAGCTTGGGCTCGATCACGATGGCGCGCGCCAGCGCCACCCGCTGTTGCTGGCCGCCCGACATCTGCGCCGGCAAGCGCGCCTCAAAACCGGCGAGGCCGACCGCTGCGATGACCTTCTCAACGCGCTGACGCAGTTCGGCGGCCGGCACCTTGCGCAGACGCAGGCCGAAGGCCACGTTGTCGAACACGTTCAGGTGCGGGAACAGTGCATAGGACTGGAACACCAGACCGATGTCGCGCTTGTTGGGCGGCAGGCGGCTGATGTCGCGGCCATCGAGCGTGATGCGGCCGGCGCGCAGGTCGATCAGGCCGGCGATGGCGCGCATGGTGGTGGTCTTGCCGCAGCCGCTGGGGCCCAGCAGAGAAATCAGTTCGCCACGTTGCACGGCCAGGTCCAGGCCTTCCACGGCGGTCCTGGCGTTGCCGTAGCCGAGCGCCACTTGCTGCAGATTCAGGTAACTCATCAGGTTCTCACATCACATGTATTTGGAAATGCCCAGCACCTTCTCGGTGACCAGCACGAAGGCCATGGTGAACAGCACCAGCAGCGTGGACAGCGCCGCAATGGAGGGATCGAAACTGTTTTCCATGTGGCCCAGCATCTCGATGGGCAGGGTGCTGATGCCCGGGCCGGTGAGGAACAGCGACACCGGCACCTGGTTGAAGGAGGTCACGAAGGCCAGGAAGAAGGCCGCAATCACCGCGCCCCGGATATTGGGCAGCACCACCAGCCGGAAGGTCTGGAGGCGCGTGGCCCCCAGCGTGATGGCGGCTTCCTCGATATCGACCCGCAGGTTGGCCAGACTGGAATAGACCACCCGCACGGCATAGGGCGTGAGCAGCCCGACGTGGCCGATCAGCAAGCCCAGGAACACCGGCGCATCGACCAGCAGCACGAAGTGGCGCAACAGGCCCAGACCGACCAGCATGGCCGGGATGATCAGCGGTGAAGTCAGCACCTGCTTGATCACCGCCATGCCCGGCGGCGGCATGCGCGACATCGCATAAGCCACCGGCACGCCCAGCAGCAGCGCGATCACGGTCGCCAGCAAGCCGATCTGCAGGCTGGTGCCGAAGGCCTGGCGGAATTCATCGGCCTGCAGCACCGAGACGATCCAGCGCAGGGAATACGAAGGCGGCGGGAAGGCCAGCGTTTCGCCGCCGCTGAACCCGGCCAGGAAGACGATGATGAAGGGGCCCAGCAGGAACAGCATCACGGCCCACAGCACCACGCGCGGGAAGAGTCCTTGTTTCATGTCGTCCTCCGGGGAGCGGCAATGCGTTTGAGACCGGCGTTGACGGCCAGCGTCATCGCCACCAGGATCACCGCAATCACGTTGGCGGTGCCGAAATCACTTTCCACGCTGACCTTCTGGTAGAGCAGGGTTTCCAGCATCAGGACCTTGGGCCCGCCCAGCAGGGCCGGGGTGACGTAGGCCGTGACGCTGCCGGTAAAGACCAGGGTGCCGCCGACGATCAAGCCTTCCTGCGTCAGTGGCAGGGTCACGCGGGTGAACACCTGCCAGGCATTGGCACCCAGCGTGGAGGCAGCCAGCGCCAGGTCGGCGGAAATGTTTTCCATGGCGCTGACCAGCGACATCAGCATCAGCGGCAACAGCAATTGCAGCAGGCCCACGAAGACCGCCATTTCGGTGAAGAGCAGGCGTTGCGGCTCATCGGCCAGCCCGAGATGCAACAGCACCGCGTTGACCGCCCCATTGCGTCCGAACAGCACGATCCAGGCATAGGTGCGCGCAATGGGCGAGACCATCAGCGGCAGGATCATCATGCCCAGCACCAGCCCGCGCCAGCGCGCATGCACGCGCACGATGGCCTGGGCGGCGGGATAGCAGAGCAGGGCCGAACAGAGCGTCACCAGGGCGGCAATGCGCAGGGTGCGCCACAGCACCTGCAGGTGCAGCGGCTCGGCAAAGAAGTCGGCGAAGCGGGCCAGGCTCCATTGCAGGGGGCCGCCGTCGAGGCTGTCGGGGCCGCCGATGCGGAAGGCATCCAGCAGCAAAGCCGCCACCGGCAGCAGGAAACAGACCGATGTGAAGATCAGCGCAGGCGTGACCAGCATCAGTCCGAGGCGTGATTTGGAAGAGGCGAGCATGGGGCGCTAACGGGGTCCGGAAAGAAAAGGGCGGCGCACTGCACCGGGCAGGCGTCGCCGCGACATGAAGGATTTCGCTTATTTGCTGATGCCCTTGTTCCACTGTTCCAGCCAGCCCGAGCGGTACTTCAGCAGGTCTTCCGGCTTGACGAACTTGAGCGAGGCGATGTGTTCACCGCCATAGGTATTGAATTCGGCCTTGTCCTTGGGCAGCACGACTTGGGTATTGACCGGCGAATCCACCAGTTCCATGGCCAGCGCCGTCTGCACCTCCTTGGAGAGCCAGAAGTCCATCAGCTGGTAGGCCAGGTCGGCATTCTTCGATTTGGCGACGATGCCCATCACGTTCATGCCGGCGGCCTGGCCCTCGGCGGGGATGGCCCATTTCAGCGGCATGCCGGTCTTCATCAGTTGCGACCAGGTGAAGCGTGCTACGGGTGCCACCCAGATCTCGTCCTGGGCGAACAGCGACGACAACTGCGCGCTGTTCTTGGTGAAGGTCACCACGTTGTTCTTGATCGAGAGGATCTTCTGCATGCCGGTGGCATAGTCGCCGCCCTTGCCACCCCAGGCCAGGTCGGCCATCTGCAGGGCCAGCGGGCCTTGCGTGGTGCTCACGTCGGGCAGCGCCAGGCGGCCCTTCAGTTCGGGACTCCACAGGTCTTTCCAGGATTGCGGGGCACGCGTCTTGTCGCTGCGGTACACCAGGCCGACCGAATAGATGGTGTAGCCGACCGCGTAATTGCCGCCGATGGGATTGCGGGCGAAGGGATAGATCTGGCTGTAATTCTTCAGCTTGGCATAGTCCAGCGGCTGCACCAGGCCCTTGCGCGCCGCTTCGAGCATGCCGAAGTCCGACAGCAGCACCAGGTCCACCACCGGATTGTTGCGGCGGGCGTCGAGCTTGGCGATGCGGTCGGCATTGTTGCCGGTTTCCACCACGATCTCGCAGCCGCATTTTTCCTTGAAGGGCGCATAGACCAGCTTGTTGAACAGCGGCTGGGAAATCGGATACGCCGACAGCACCAGCGTGCGCTTTTCCGCGTGGGCCGGGGCCGCCAGCAGGGACAGGCCGAGGCCGGTCATGGCCAGGGCGGCGAGGGGACGAGAGCAACGAGCGGGCTTGAACATGGCGATCCTTGATACCGGTAAAAAGACTGCATATTGTAGGCCCGGCCAGCGCGGGAGCCACTGGCCAGGCCGGGGGAGAGCAGATGAAACTTAGAACACGTGACGCATGCCCAGCATCAGCACGGCCTGCTTCTTGTCGCTGGACGAGGGGAAACCGAAGATGGTGGCCTTGGTCGCATCACCTGCCGCCAGCTGGTAGCTGTAGGTGATGGCCACGTCGGTGCGCTTGGACAGGAAGTAATCTGCCTGCAGGTTGATCTGGTGCCACTTCGGGTTCTTGTTGATGGTGTCGTACTTGCCGGTGGTATAGAAGTAGGACGCGCCCAGGTTCAGCGCCGGCGTGTAGTGGTGCACCAGGTTGATGTCGAAGTTCTGCAGCGTCAGCTTGGTGTTGTCCAGGTATTCGTACTTGACGTTGCTGTACATGGCACCGAAGTCGGTCTTGCCGACGGTATAGAAACCGCCGGTACCGGCGATGCGCTGGCGGCGTACGCCGGCCGAGCTGTTGACCGCGCTCTTGTTGAAGATCAGCAGCGAGCTGGCGTAGTCGTTGCCCATGGCGCCATCGGGGCTCTTGGTGCTGTTGGGCTGGTCCATCTGGGTGAAGGCCACGGCCCAGCGGAAGTTGCCGCCCTTGTAGCCGGAGCCGATGCTCATGACGCGGTTGACCGATGCATCACCGGCGGCTTCGCCAAATCCATACAAGGCGGTGACGTTGAAATCGTTGAACATCGGGCTGACATACTTGACCGAGTTCTGCACGCGCAGGTTGTTGTAGCCGTTGTCGTTGTCGCCGATGTGCACGCCGTTGCTGGCGATGACCACCGGACCCAGGTAGTCCTTGACCGCTTCGTACTGGCGGCCCAGGGTCACGGTACCCATGCTGTTGGAGGCCAGGCCGACCCAGGACTGGCGGCCGAACAGGCGGCCACTCTGCGAGGCCGCGCCGGTCATCATGTTGAAGCCGTTTTCCAGCGTGAAGATGGCGCGGGTGCCGCCGCCCAGGTCTTCCTGGCCGCGGAAGCCGATGCGCGGATTCTGGTTGGTGCCCGAGAGCGCCTCGAAGTTGTGCGGACCGCCCTGGTTGGTGAGATACCCCACGCCGCCCGAGATGAGACCGTAGATCTCGACCTTGCTCTGCGCCTGTGCCTGTGCGCCTGCCAGCGCTGCCGGAATGGCCAGCGCGCCTATCATCCAGTGTTTTTTCATGCCTGCCCCTGTGGTGTTGAAGATGGCCTTGCGACCGTTCATTGTTGGAATTCGCTGCGAACGGTGTGGAGGATAGGACAAGACGTTAAATAATATAATTTGTTTATATTTATAATTTCATAAATTCAATTTATAACGATGCCGCGTTTCCCGTCAGCTGATTCTGCATGGACTGGGGGATTGCCAACTTGTTTTGCGGGCTTGCCATGATCAAACTGAATCAGAAAGTCACCCTGCGCCATCTGCAGGCGCTGGTCACCCTGGCCGACACCAACAGCTTCAGCCGCGCTGCGGATGCCCTGGCGGTGACCCAGCCGGCGCTGTCGGCTTCCATCAAGCAGCTCGAAAACCAGCTCGGCACGCGGCTTTTCGACCGCACCACGCACCAGATCAGCCTGACCGCGCAGGGCAGCGTGGTGCTGGAATACGCCCGCCATCTGCTCAATACGGCCAGCAACATCTTCGACGACATCGAGCACGCCATCGGCACCGGTCGCCATCGCATCCGGGTCGGGGCGATTCCCTCGGCGGTGACGCTGACGGCGGCGGTGATCGCGCGCTACAACCAGGCGCATGACGAACATGTGGAAATTCTGCTACAGGACATGCCCAACGATGCCCTGCTGGACGCGCTGCATTCGGGCAAGCTGGATTTCTGCGTGGGCATCAAGCCGCCCGATTCGCTGTCCTCGCAGACGCTGGAGACCGTAACGCTGTTCGAAGATGAACTGGTGCTGATCGTCTCGCGCCGCCATCCCCTGTCGGGGGCCAAGGAAGTGCAGTGGCGGCAGATGGCGGGGGAAGAGATCGTGCTGTTCACGCAGGGCAGCGTATGGGAATTTGCTTCCGCAGCGCTGATGCAGCACGGGCTGGCGTCCTCGCGGCGCTATCAGGTCGTGCACAGCGAATCACTCTACGGCGTGGTGCGCTCGGGTATTGCCATCGGCATCATGCCCAGCCTCTACACCACGTATCTGCGCGATGACAGCCTGCACGTGGCCCCGCTGCGGCAGCCGACCCTGAAACGCAAGATCGTTCTCATGCGCCGCAATGAGGTCAGCCGCAGCCACTGGACCGATCACTGCTTCCGCGAGCTGCGCAGCGATCTGAAGCAGGCCAATCACTGGTTCTGAGCATTACGGGGTGGCGTTGTTCATGACGGGAATCCAGGTCGGTTCCAGTAGTTGCGCCAGCTCGCCGCGATTGCAGTCTCCGGGAACAATCAGCACCTTCTGATGCAGTTGCAAAGCGGTGCCGTCGGCCAGCGCGGTGTAGGCGGTGCCATGGAAATGGCTGGCCCAGTGGCGATAGCCGATGGCGGCAAAGCGCGTGCCGCCACGCAGCTTGGCCAGTTGTCTTGCCACGCAGGGTGGCAACTGGTCGGCCGGCGTGTCCGGATAGAGGAAGCCTTCCACCACACCGGGCGTGTTGCTGGCTCGGTGGGCCGGAGATGATGGCGTCCAGGCACAGGCCGTCAGGGCCAGCGCGCTCAGCAGCAAGAGCAAAGAGGTCGGGGGCAGTTTCATGATGGGGTCTCCGGATGACGGAGAGCGGCGGCATGCTGGCCGCGCCCTCCGTGAGATTGTCGTGGTGTGCGCTGTTACAGGTCCTGATGCCACCAGCCGCCGCCCAGTGCCTGGAACAGCGCCACGGTATCGGCCAGGCGCGCGGCTTGCGCCTGCAGCCGCGACTGGCTGGCCGTCAGCAGGTTCTGCTGTGCCAGCAGGACCTGCGGATAGCCCGCGATGCCGGCCTTCCATTGCGTCTGCGCGGCATCGAAGCTGCGCTGAGCCGCGCTCTCGGCGCGTGTGGCAGCTGCCAGCCCGTCGGCGTCGGCAGCAATGGCATGCAAGGTGTCGGCCACGTTCTGGAACGCGCCCAGCACCACACTGCGGTACTGCGCGCCGGCCTGATCCAGCCCGGCCTCAGCCGCGCGCTGCTGATGCTGCAGACTGCCGCCATGGAAGAGGGGCGTGGCCAGGTCCAGCCCCAAGGTCCAGAAGCCGGGTCCCGAGGTGAACAGTTTGGAGAACTCCTGCGCCGAGCTGCCGATGGTGCCGGTGATGTTGAAGCTGGGCAGCCGGTTGGCGATGGCCACGCCGACCTGGGCCGAGGCCGCCTGCAGTTGCGCCTGCGCGGCGCGCACGTCGGGGCGTTGCTGCACCAGCGTCGACGGCAGGCTCAGCGGCAGCTCGGCCGGCAGGGTCAGGGCCGACAGCGGCAGTTGCGGGCTGCCGCCTTCCCCGGGGAAGCGTCCTGCCAGCACGGCGATCTGGTCGCGCTGCTGGGCCAGTTGCTTGCGCAGGGCCGGCAAGGCCGCTTGGGCCTGCGCCAGCAGGCTTTCCTGGGCCGCCACGTCAGCCAGCCCCAGCGCCCCCAGCGCGCGTTGCTGGCGCACCAGATCCAGCTGCCGTGCGGCCAGAGCGGCGGCCTGTTCAGCGGCCTGCAACTGCTCACGCAGCGCCGCTTCATTGACCACGGCCAGCACCACGTTGGACACCAGCGTCAGGTAGGTGGCATTGCGCTGGAAGCGCTGCACCTCGGCCTGCGCCCGGCCCGCCTCGATCTGGCGGCGCGTTCCGCCGAAGATGTCCGGGGCATAGGCGATATTGAGCTGGGCGGTGTGCAGGTTGTAGATGTAGCTGTTGTCGGCCAACGGACTGGCCAGGGTATCGGCGACCTTCTGGCGCGTGGGCATGAAATGCAGGTCCACGCTGGGCCAGAGCCCGCCGCCCTGGGCTGCGGCGGACTCGCGCGCCGCGCGCAGGGCGGCCTGCGCCGCTTCCAGGTCGGCGTTGTGGGCCAGGGCCTGGTCGACCAGCGCATCCAGCGCCGGCGAGCCAAAGACCTTCCACCACTGCGCCGGCACATCCTGCCCGGCCACGAAATGCTGGCCATCGAGAGACGCTGTGGTTTCCACCTTCTCGGCGGTGTAGCTGCTGACCGCCGGGGCAGCGGGTTGTTTGAAGTCAGGACCGACGGCGCAGCCGCCGAGGGTCAGCGCGAGCGCGGTGCTGCAGGCCAGGCAGGGCCAGCGCAGCAGGCGGGGAGTGACAGGAGTCAGGAACATGATGAAGTCATCCTCATCGGGCGTTGGCAGGGTCATCGGAAGGCGCTTGCGCAGGCCGCGCCAGCTTCGATTCGACCAGGTAGTACAAGGCGGGCAGCAAGACCAGGGTCAGCAGGGTGGCACTCATCAGGCCGCCCACCACTACCGTGGCCAGCGGCCGCTGCACGTCGCTGCCCAGGCCGTGGGCAATGGCGGCCGGGACCAGGCCGAGCGCGGCAACCGTAGCGGTCATGAGCACTGGCCGCATGCGTTCCAGCGCAGCGCTGATGACGGCTTCGCGCAACGGCAGGCCGGACCGGGCAACCCAGCGATTCAGGTTCGACATCATGATGATGGCGTTGAGCACGGCCACCCCGAACAGGGCAATGAAGCCCACCGCCGAGGACACGTTGAGCGTCATGCCGCGCAGATGCAGCGCCACCAGTCCGCCCAGCGTGGCCAGCGGAACGCACAGCAGAATGAGCGCAGGCTGGCGCAGGTTCTTGAACTCGGCAAACAGCAGCACGAACATCAGGGCCAGCGCCATCGGCAGGATCAGCGCCAGGCGCGCCTGGGCGCGTTGCTGGTTCTCGAACTGGCCACCCCAGGCGATCTGGTAGCGGCCGTGGTCGTACTGCACCTGCTGCGCGATGCGTGCCTTGGCGTCATCCAGGAAGGAGGCCAGGTCGCGGCCGCGCAGGTTCAGGCGCACCGTCAGGTGGCGGCGGTTCATCTCGCGGGTGATGGTGGTCTCGCCATCTTCCATGCTGATGTGCGCCACCTGCGACAGTGCGATGTGCGCGCCGTTGGCGGCCACCAGCGTCAGGTTGCCCAGCGCCTCGGGCGTGGAGCGGGCGCGGCCATTGAAGACGGCGGCCACGTTGTAGCTGCGTTCCTCGATGAAGACCTGGGTCACCGGACTGCCGCCGATGCCGGTCTGGATCAGCGCCATGATGTCGGCCACGTTGATGCCCAGCCGGGCCGCGGCAGCACGGTCCACATTCACGCGCACCTGGGGCAGGCGCGGCTCCTGGTCGATGACCACGTCAGCCGCGCCCGGCACGTCCTGCAGCACGCCTTGCACGGCCGTGGCCAGCACGCGCATCTCGCCGAAGTCGTTGCCGTAGATCTTGACGGCCAGGTCGCTGTGCGAGCCGGAGAGCTTGTCCAGCACGCCATCGATCATGGGCTGCGTGAAACCGACATCGATGCCGGCCAGCTTCTTGTAGCGCTCGGCCATGTGCGCGATCAGTTCCTGCTTGGTCCAGCCGGAGGCCCATTCGGAATAGGGATGCAGCGTCACCGCAGCCTCGATGTGGGAGGGCGTGAACGGATCGGTGCCATCGTCATTGCGGCCCACCTGGGTCACGATGTGCTCGACCTCGGGAAACTCGCGGGTCGCGGCACGCAGCCGGTCGGCCAGCTCGCTGGCCTTGTCCAGCGACACGCCCGGCGGCAATTGCACCTGCAGCCAGATCGAGCCCTCATCCAGATACGGCAGGAAGTCGCGACCGATGGTCGCTCCCAGCACGCCGATAGCGGCCAGGGTCAGGGCGGTGGCGGCCAGCACGAAGCGGGATTTGCCGACCAGTCGTCCCAGCACCTGGCGGTAACGCGGCTCCAGCCAGGCCAGCACCGGGTTATGGAAAATCTTCACCGGTTTGCGATAGGCCAGCCAAGACAGGCCGGGCGTCAGCAGCAAGGCCACCAGCAGCGCGCCCAGCAGGGCGAAGCCGACCGCAAAGGCCATCGGCGCGAACAGCTTGTACTCGATGCGCTGGAAGGCGAACAGGGGCAGGTAGGCAATGATGATGACCAGCATGCCGAAGAAGATCGGCCGCGCCAGCTGGCGCATCAGCTGCTGGATGTCGGCACCGGTAATCTCGCCTTGCGGACGTTCTTCGCGCAGGCGCAGCACGCTTTCCACCAGCACGATGGCACCATCGACCAGGATGCCGAAGTCGATCGCCCCCAGCGACAGCAGGTTGGCCGGGATCTTGAAATGATGCATCAGGATGAAGGCCGTCAGCAGCGACAGCGGAATGGTCATGGCCACGATGGCCGCTGCGCGCGCACTGCCCAGGAACAGCAGCAGCACCAGCGACACCAGCAGCATGCCTTCCACCAGCGTCTTGCCGACCGTATGCACGGTGGCGTCCACCAGCTTGCTGCGGTCGATGTAGGGCACGATCTTCACGTCCTTGGGCAGGATGTGCTCGTTGAGGTCCTGCACGGCCGCATGGACGCCTTCCATCACGCGCGAGGGATTCTCGTTCTTCAACAGCAGGGTGATGCCTTCGATGGCATCGGACTGGCCATCGATGCCCAGCACGCCATGGCGCTCCTGGTTGCCCAGCACCACCTGGCCCAGATCCTTGACCAGTACCGGCACGCCATTCTTTTGCGACACCACGATATTGCCCAGGTCGTCCAGGCTGCGGATGAGTCCGACGCCGCGAATGACCAGGCCCTGTTCGCCGCGTTTCATGATGCTGCCGCCGGCATTGGCATTGTTCGCCGAGATGGCCTGGCTGATCTGGCTCAGCGAGGTGTTGTACTTGACCAGTTTGGCCGGATCCAGCTGCAGCATGAACTGCGTCGTGAGCCCGCCGAAATTGGACACATCCACCACGCCGGAGACTTGCTTGAGGCGCGGGATCACCTTCCAGAATTGCAGCTCGGAGAGTTCACGCAGGTCGCGCGTCTTCGATTGCAGGGTATAGCGGTAGATCTCGCCGATGGGCGAGGTCAGCGCATCCAGCCCCGGCTGCGCGCCATAGGGCAGGCTGACGGCAGCAATGCGCTCCTGCAGGCGCTGGCGGGACCAGTAGTCTTCGGCACCATCATTGAAGACCACCGTGATGAGCGAGAGGCCAAAGGTGCTCTCCGAGCGCATCACGTGCATGCCCGGCGTGCCCATGATCTGGCGCTCCAGCGGAATGGTGATCTGCTGTTCCACCTCTTCGGCGGCCAGGCCGTTGACCTGGGTGACCACCTGCGAGGTGACGTCGGCGATGTCGGGATAGGCTTCCAGCGGCAGCTGGTTCCAGCAATACCAGCCGTACAGGGCGGCCAGCAGGAACACCAACTGGACGATGCCGCGGCGCTGGAAGCAGAGGTTGACGAGACGTTCAATCATTGAGCAGCACTCCATCCTGGGTGACGACGCGGTCGCCCGATGCCAGACCGGCGGTCACTTCGACCGCATCGCCGATCTGCGCGCCGAGGCTGACCTTGCGGGCGGCGAATTTCCACGGGGCCACTTCCACGAAGACGCGATTGGCAAAGCCGCTTTGCACCACCGCCGTCATGGGCACCAGCAGACCGGGCCGGGACGGCTCGTGCAGGGTGGCCTGGGCGAACATGCCCGGCTTGAGCCGTTCATCGGGATTGGCGGCGCGCATGCGGACCTTCACGGTGCGGGTATCCGGGTCCAGTACCTGGGCCACCGATTGCACCCTCGATGGCAGCACCTGGCCGGGATAGGCGTCCAACGTCAGCTCGGCGTCCTGGCCGGGGCGCAGGCGCGCCAGGTCCTTCTCCTGGGCGCTGGCGGTGACGTAGACGGAGGACAGATCGGCCACCGTCATCACCGAGGCCGTGGCGTCGTTCCAGAAGCTGCCGGCGGCGGCGTTGAGTTCGATCACGTGGCCAGTCACGGGCGAGCGCACCGCCAGCCGCGCGGCACCGCTGCTGCTGGCGGTGCCGCCGAGTGCGGCCACGCGCGCCTGGGCGCGGGCGGCTTCGCTGTCGGCCTGCTCATAGTCGCTCTGCGCCTGTTCCAGGTCGCGCCGCGCGGAAATGTTGGCCTGGTCCAGGCTGCGCTGGCGTTCCAGATTGCGTCGTGCGAGCTGCACCGCTGCCTGCGCCTTGCGCGCATCGCTGACGGCCTGGCCCAGGTCGGAGGAATCGATTTCGAACAAGACTTCGCCGGCCTTGACCGCATCGCCCAGGCGCTTGTGCAGCAGCACGATGCGCCCGGTCGTCGGGGGCAGGATCCTGGCCAGTTTGGCCGGATCAGCCTCCACCACCGCCGGCAGGCTGAAGGGGATGGCCATCGGACGGGCCTCGATGGTGGCGGTTTTGAGGGTACTGCGCAGCGCCGAGCCCGCAGGAACGACGATGGCCTCGCCTTCGTGGGTCAGCGTGGGACTGGCGGCCGGATTCGGCTTGAGCTCGCCGGCCATGAGCGGCAGGGTGCCGCGTACGGCGATGACAAGCAAAGCGGCTGCGCCGAGCAGGGCGAGGACGCCACTGCGCGTGGAGATTCTGGTTTTCATGGTGGCACCGTGGACTGTGCGGTTGGGGGGAGGGACGGGTGTCCGCGTGGCGAAGTCGCCGCTGTGTCTTGCAGCCGCGCCGCCGGGCCGTCGCCGTGGGCCGCGCTGCAGAAAACGTCGCTATGATAGGGGGCCTGGTTTCCGAGGTTTCTGAATGTTTCTTCAGGAAACGGGCCGCCAGCCCATGGTTTAATCCCGATCTCGATGACGCACGTGAATGGAAAGGTATGCAACTCCTGTTGGTGGAAGACGACATGAAAGCCGCGCGACTGCTGGCCCAGGGCTTGCAGGAAGAAGGTTTCGCGGTGACGGTGGCGCACAGTGCGGAAGAGGCGCTGGCGCTGCTGGATCGTCCCTTCGACGTGGCCATCTTCGACCGCATGCTGCCCGGCATCGACGGTCTGGCGCTGTGCCGGCGCGTGCGCCAGTCGCAGGTGCTGTGGCCCATCCTCATGCTGACCGCGCGCGATGCACTGGGCGAGAAGGTCGAGGGCCTGCATGCCGGGGTCGACGACTACCTGGCCAAGCCCTTCGCCTTCGAGGAATTGCTGGCCCGCCTGCATGCCTTGCTGCGCCGTCCGCGCCAGCTGCAGGTCCTGCATCTGCAGCTGGCCGATCTGCGCATCGACCTGCTGGCGCATGAGGTGATGCGCGACGGCCAGCGGCTGGACCTGACGCAGAAGGAATACGCCGTACTGGTGCTGCTGGTGCGCCACAGCGGCCAGGTGGTCAGCCGCCAGCAACTGGCCGAAGAAGTCTGGCATGCCGACCTGATCGCCATCGACAACCTGATGGACGTCCACATCAAGAACCTGCGCCGCAAGATCGAAGCCGATGGCCGGCCGGCGCTGATCGAGACTTTGCGCGGGCAGGGCTTTCGCATGCGCGGTGACGGCGCGCCATGAGCATGGGTTTTCGCAAACGGCTGCTGCTGGTGCATACGCTGGCCGTGGTGCTGATCGTGACGTGTGCGGCGGCAGCGGGCTGGTGGCTGCTGTCGCAATCGGTGCTGGGCCAGCTCGATGCGGCGCTGCTGGCACTGGGCGAGACCGAGGCGGGCCTGCTGGCCGAGGGTGCGCCCGATGCCATCCACGTCCACGAACCGCGTGCCGGTACGGCACCGCCTTCGCTGGTGCGGCTGGACCGGCTGGTACAGATCATCGATGCCGACGGCCAGGTGCTCGCGCGCAGCAACAACCTGGGTGCGGGAACCCTGCCGGTCTCGGCCGACCTGCTCAAGCGCCTGGAGGGGGGACAGACCGTCTTTGAAACTCTGCCCAAGGCCAGCGAAGAACCCTTGCGCATGGCGGCGGTCCCGGTCAAGCTGGGCGAGCGCCGGTTTGCGGTGCTGGTGGCCGGGTCGCTGGACGATGCGGACCATATCGTCGAATCAGCCGCCTTGCTGTTCGGCGGCCTGGCCGTGGCGCTGCTGCTGGCGCTGGCGGCGGCGGGGGCGATTCTCACCGGCCGCCTGTTCGGCACGGTCGAGCGCATCGCCGCGCAGGCGCGCCGCATCAGCGATGCCAGCCTGGGCGAGCGGCTCGCGCATCCGGGCAGCGATGACGAGATCGGGCATCTGGTGGACACCCTCAATTCCATGCTGGCACGGCTGCAGCGCGCCTTTGAACTGCAGCGCAACTTCACCGCCAATGCCGCCCATGAGATCCGCTCGCCGCTGTCGCGCCTGCGCACCGAGATCGAGCTGTCGCTGCGACGGCCCCGTTCGGTGCAGGAGCAGGTCGCCACACTGCAATCCTGCCTGGAGGAAGTGGCCGGGCTGACCAGCATGGTCGAGGAGCTGCTGCAGCTGGCGCGCCTCGATGCCGGTCAGGAAAGCCGACAACCCGAGCGCATTGCGCTGGATGCGGTGATGCGCGAGGCCATCGCCAGATGGCAAGGCACGGCCGCTGCAAGACGCATCCGGCTGGAGCTGCATGCACCGGAGACGGTCCACGCCAGCGTGGGCGAGCGCGCTGCCTTGCTGGTGTTGAACAACCTGCTGGACAACGCAATCAAGTTCTCCGCGCCCGATTCGGCGGTGGAGATCCGCGTGTTTGCAGAGCGTGGCGGGGCCACGCTGGAAGTGCTTGATCGCGGCCCCGGCATCGCCAGTGGCGACCAGGCGCAATTGTTCGAACGCTTCTATCGCGGACGCGCCTCGCAGCAGGGGCAGACCAGCGGCGCCGGACTGGGACTGGCCATCGTGCGCGCCGTGCTGGACGGCTATGGTGCCAGCATCACCCTGAGCAATCGCGGCGATGGCATGGGGGCAGCCTGCCGGCTGCACTTCCCGGGCGGATCGACGGCGCTGCAGTAAGGCCTGAGAACGCTGCCGTTCAGACGATCTTGCAGGGGATGGAGGCGTCCTCGTCGATGCTGTAGACGGCGCACAAGCGATGGTAGCCATCCGCCACCACGGTGCGCTGGCCTTCCTGGCGCACCAGGAGCAACGGGGAAAGCGCGGTGCCGGACTGGATTTTCTTGATGTCCTTTTCGACGTGGTCATTGCTCACGCCCAGCGGCGACAGTCCCGAGGCCCGCAGAATATCCTTGGCCTTGAAGCCGGACATGGGTGCGGCGCGCAACTTCCGGACCAGCTCGGCGCAATGCGCATCGTCGTACAGCAGATTGAGATAGGACTGGGCGGCCGGATAATCATGCTCTTCCGGTTGCGGCAGCCATGCAATCGGGGTGGTGCGGGTTTTGTCATTCATGCGCTTGCTCCTTCATTGGCTGAGGCTGACATCAGGGCGTGCCGGGATGTTGCTCGCCGCCTGTCAGCGCCATCTCGCAGGGAGCAGACCGTGGCATGGACTGAGCGGTCCGTCAGCGAGGGCGAAGCGCCGGCCACCCTGCGTTCAACTGGCCGGCAGCACCTTCAGGCGTGCGTATCGATCATGGTACCGAGCCTTCCTGACATCAGGCTGGCTGTCGCGGCTGTTGCGTCGACCAGAAGGTTCAGTAACGCGCATCGGCCGGTTTCTTGTCCCGTGGCCAGTCCCTGGTCTTGGGTGCGAAGTCGGGACGCGGCTGATGCGTGAAGAACTCCGCCACATCCACCGCTTCCTGGTCCGACAGCCCGCCTTGGCCTAGCGGGAAACGGTCATGCAGGGCGATCGGCATGTTGCGTTTGACGAAGGCCGCAGCGGTGTAAGTGCGCGCCATGCCGGCACCGATGTTGAAGGACTGCGCGCCCCACAGCGCCGGGTAGACCCACTGGCCGGACGGGCTGCGGATGCCTTCGCCCTGCGCGCCATGGCAGGCGGCACACTGCGCGTGGTAGATGCGTTCGCCATTGACCGGATCGGGCTTGAGTTTCTGATCGATCTTGCCGATGCCACGTCCCGGTACTTTTTCACCGGGCTGCGCGTCACGGCGCATCCACTCGATGTAGGCCAGCATGGCCTGCATGTCCTGCGATCCCGGCGGCAGTGGCTTGCCATTCATGGAGCGGGGGAAGCAGCCATTGATGCGATCTTCCAGCGTGATGACACGCCCGGCCCGTGCCGCATAAGTCGGGAAGGCGGCCGACACGCCCACATAGGGCGACCCGCCGCCGACGGTGCCCGCATTGAGATGGCAGCTGGCACAGTTCAGTCCGTTGCCGACGTGCTGCGGCAGCAGGCGTCCCGTCTCGATATTGAGGCGGGCACCAAGGATGAGCTGTGCGGCATTTTTTTCTTTCAGCATGTCAGCCAGGCGCGGCGCTTCGAAGCGCGGCCCCACCGTATTTGCCGGCTGCGCGCCCAGTTCGGCACGCAGCCGTGCGACTTGGCGCTCACTGATATCCGCCTGTTGACGGCCACCCCAACTGGCCCGCGCAAAGTTGAGAATCTCGGCAATCTCGCCATCGCTCAACGCGGAAAACG
Organism: Herbaspirillum huttiense; assembly: GCF_004367745.1. Taxonomy (GTDB): domain Bacteria; phylum Pseudomonadota; class Gammaproteobacteria; order Burkholderiales; family Burkholderiaceae_D; genus Herbaspirillum; species Herbaspirillum huttiense. Next base: position 2,824,673 of record NZ_CP037993.1, on the reverse strand, counting down.
CCGGCATGCTCATTGCCTTGGGCTGGGCATGGGTGCGCGCCGCACGCCAACCGGTGAGCATGATGTGGATCAGCGAGGCGGGCTCATGACTTTGCAGGGTCGGATTGCCCGCCAGCGGCGGGAACAGCCCCTGCACCCCGTTGCCGTCGCTACGATGACAGGTGGCACAGAACTGCACGTAACCCAGCCCGCCGCGCGAGAGGTAGAGGTCGGCCGGGATGGCGGCGGCGACGGGTGCTGCGGTGGCCTGCGGCGGGCGCTGGCGCGCCGGCGAGGGCAGGCTGGCCAGATACGTGCCGATGGCCAGCAGATCCTCGTCGCTCATGTATTGCGTGCTGTGCTGGACCACGTCGACCATGTTGCCTGCCACCGTACCGAAGCGGTTGCTGCCGGTGCGCAGCAGCCCGGCCACATCCGCGGGCTGCCAGCGGCCGCGAAGGTCGAGCGCGCGCCAATTCTCTACCGTCTCGCCGGAGAGGAACAGTGGGCCATTGCTGCCGGATTCACTCATGGTTTTTTCCTGCATGCCGATACCCCGCGGTGTATGGCAGGCCCCGCAGTGCCCCGGCCCCTGCACGATGTAGGCTCCGCGATTCCATTGGGCCGACTGTGCAGGATCGGGCCGGAATGGACCGGCTTGCAGGAAGGCCATGTTCCATAGCGCCATCCCCCAGCGCTGGTTGAACGGGAAGGACATCTCCAGCGGCCGGTTGGGTAGCGCCAGCGGCTTGACCGCCTGCATCAGGTAGACATAGAGCGCGCGCATGTCCTCTTCGCTCATCTTGGCGTAGGACGGGTAGGGCATCGCGGGATAAAGATGGCGACCGTCCGCCGTTACGCCCTCACGCATGACGCGATCGAATTGGGCGAAGCTGTATTGCCCGATTCCGGTCTGGCGATCTGGCGTGATGTTGGTGGAATACAGCTTGCCGAACGGCGTCTCCAGCGCCAGGCCGCCAGCCATCGGCTTGCTCTTGTCTTGCGTATGGCAGGCCACACAGTCGCCCAGCCGGGCGACATAGCGGCCGCGCAGAATTTGCTCGCGGGTAGTGGCATCGAGCGCGTCGCTGAAGTCCGCAGGAAGATCGTCGCTCAGGTTGGCCGCGCTCGTCGGCATGGCGATGGCCGGTGCGGCAGTGGCCAGCGGTGAGCAGAGCATCAGCGTGGCGAGCAAGAGAAAAATCAGGGGAAGAAGGGGGCGGTGAAGTGTTGTCATGATGGGTCCGGATCGTTATTCCGAGAGTGAAACCTGCCCCATTTAAACCTTGCACTGTGACCACATCGATGCACTGATCGGAAGCCGTTTGATCTTCCGCAAAGACCGCTGGCGCGGCCTCTGTCAGGTTTTTGATGGCTTTCACAAACCGGCCTTTCACAACAAAAAACGCCACCCGAAATGTCCGGATGGCGTGGTCGACGAAGGCGGCGCAGCATTCGCTGCGCGGGTGGCAAATCCGCCTACTTGCGTGGCGAGCGCAAGGACATGCGCTGCAGGATGGGCATGCGATCAAACAACTGGTGCCACAGCGCACCCAGCACATGCAGCCCGACCAGGAAATACACCGCATTGCCCATGAATTCGTGTACCTCCTTGATGGGACCGCGCACGGCCATGTCCTTGGCCAGAATCACCGGCAGCGTCATGCCGAAGAACACCACATCACGGCCACCGGCCTGGGTGAACAGGATGCCGGTGATGGGCAGGCCGATCATCACGGCATACAGCAGCAGGTGCACGGCGCTCGCGCCCAGCTGCTGCAGGCGCGGCAGCGGCAGTTCGGGCGGCACGCCCAGCAGCTTGCGGGCGATCAGGCGCACCACGACGAAGATCAGGACCAGTTGACCGGCATGCATGTGCACCGTGCGCAGCAGGTCGCGCAGCGGGTCGCCCTTGGGGATGTCGTCGCGGTATTCGATGGTGGCCAGCGCCACCACGAACAGGATGAACATCAGCCAGTGCAGCGCGGCGTAGAGGGGGTGGTAGCGGGTGCCTTGCCCGAGGGCATTATTGGTTTTGTTCATCTGGGTTCCCATTGGAAAAATGAGCCTGCATAGTAAGTCAGGAAACTTAGTTCAGCATTAGCCTGGCGCAAGAAACTGCTGACCAAACCTGACTCAATCCTGGCCCGGCGCAGGAATATCCAGGATCACGCGCAATCCGGTCTGTGATTTCTCGTCCGATGCCGCCAGCCCGATCATGATATCCAGCCGCGCCGCCACCGACTGCACGATGGCCAGCCCCAGGCCAGCACCGGGAGCGGCTGCGGGATCGAGTCGATGGAAGGGCTGGAATACGCGCTCGCGCTCGCTGGCCGGAATGCCGGGGCCATTGTCGGTGATCTCAAGACGCACGCGCCCCGGCGGTGTCTGAGCCGCTGCGGCCACCGTCAGGCTGATCCAGCCACCCGGCGGCGTATAGCGGATCGCGTTGTCGATCAGGTTGCCCAGCAGCAAGCCGAGTTCTACCGGATTGCTGTCCACCTCGACCTCCAGCAGTCCGTCCACGCCAAGGTCGATGTCCCTTTGCTGAGCCAGCGGCAGCAGGTCCTCCAGCACCGGCCGCACGGCCTCGCGCAGCACCAGCCGGGTGCGAGGGGAGGCTGCCATCTGATCCTGGGCGCGCGCCAGGGCGAGCAATTGGGTGACCAGCGTGCGCGCCCGCTCCAGACCCTGTTCCAGACGCTGCAAGCGTGCGCGGGCGGTATCGGAGAGCTCGCTGTGCTGCAGCCCTTCGGCCTGCAGCGAGAGCGCGGCCAGGGGCGTGCGCAATTCGTGCGCGGCATCGGCCACGAAGCGGCGCTGTGCCGTCATCGCGCCTTGTACACGCGCCAGCAGGCGATTGATGGCGTCGACGAAGGGGCTGATTTCAACGGGCAGGCCTTGGGTGGCCAAGGGATCGAGCTGGTCATCGCGCCGCTGGTCGATCTCGCGGCTCAGTTGGGCCAGCGGCGCGAACAGCGTGCGCATGATGTGCCGAAGTGCCAGCAGCAGTACCGGTACCAGAAGCAGGACGGGAATCACTGCGCGCCAGGCACTGCGCGAGGCAATGCCATCGCGCACATCGGTCTCCTGCGCCAGCGCGATGCGGCGGCCGGAAGCAAGCGGCTGGACATAGACGCGGAAATTCTCATGAAACATGACGGCCGTCTGGAAACCGTCCTGCAAGCCTGCCGGCAGCGGCAAGGCGGTAGCAGCCGGCAGGCTCTGGCCTGGCTCGGGGAGCCATTGCACGCTGATGCGCGATTCATGATCGGCCCCGGGATAGCTGCCCTCCGCCCCATCCGCGGGCAGGGTACCGCCCAGGCGGGCGATGAGTGTGCCCACCTGCAGCAACAGGTCGTCCTGCTGCCGGATCGAATCGCGATAGGCGCTGAGGAAGCCGAAGACGCCGGCACCCAGGGCCACCAGCAGAATGGCCAGCGTCAGCGCCAGCGACAGCCGTGCTTGCAGGGAGCGTTGCAGGGGTGTCATGACGCGCTTGCTCCGCGCGCGACCATCCAGCCCATGCCACGCACATTCCTGATGGCCGTACGATCCAGTTTCTTGCGCAATGCATGGATCAGGAATTCGACCGCATTGCTTTCCACTTCCTCGCCCCAGCCATAAATCCGTTCTTCCAGTTCGCTGCGCGACAGGATCGCGCCAGGGCGATGCATGAGTGCCTGCAGCAGGGCGAACTCGCGGGCCGACAGCGTCACCGGCGGCTGGCCTTGCCAGCGGGCGGTCTTGTCGGCCAGATCCAGAGACAGTTCGCCGTTGTCCAGTACTACCGTAGCCGCCCCCGACTTGCGCCGCATCACCGCGCGCAGGCGCGCCAGCAATTCGCCCATGGCAAAGGGCTTGAGGATGTAGTCGTCGGCACCGCTGTCGAGTCCGTCGATGCGGTCCTGCACCCCATCGCGGGCGGTCAGGATCAGCACCGGCGTGGTGGCGTGCCGGCGCAACTGGCGCAGTACCGACAAGCCATCAGCACCAGGCAGGCCCAGATCCAGCAGGACGGCGTCGTAGTCCTGCTGGTCCAGGGCGGCGTGCGCGGCGTTGCCGTCGCGCACCCAGTCCGCCGCGTAGCTGGCCTCCCGCAGGGCCGCGCGGACTTCCTCGCCGATCATGGCGTCATCTTCCACCAGCAGTATTCGCATCGCTTGCCATGCCTCCTTCAATGCATCCGGCCATCGGATGGTGCCAGAGTCTAAGGCAAAAGCGCGAGTGACTGCGTAAAAGTGAGCCAGGCCGCCGTCGGACAAGCCCTCCAGCTTGTATGGATCAAATCATGAATCGAGCCATACATGCTCGGCAAAGGAGTAGCCCATCATGCCGCCCAGCGGAATCGGCGAGAGGCCCTTGACCTTGCTGCTGTAGCCATCCAGGAGCGCGAGGAACATGGGGATGCCGATCCCGGCTTCCTCATGGATGATGGTTTGCATGTCTCCATACATCTGTTTGCGCTTGCCGACATCGATCTCGGCCCGCGCGGCCGTGAGCAGCTGGTCGAACTTCTCGCTCTTGAAGCGCGACTCGTTCCATGCCGCCTGTGACTGGAAGAACTGGGTGAGCAGCACGTCGGCACTGGGGCGCGGGTTGACGTTGCCGAAGCCGACCGGATTGCTGAGCCACTGGTTGGACCAGTAGCCTTCCGGTGGCATGCGCTTGAGTTCCAGGTCCAGTCCGACGCGCTGTGCGGTCTGCTGCAGCACCGTTGCGATGTCTACCGAATACATGGCCGCCGCCGAACAGACCAGCGGTATCTTGCCGGTCACGCCGGACTTCTGCAGGTGGTATTTGGCCTTGTCCAGATCCATCTGGCGCTGCGGCAGGCCGGCGAGGTAGAAGGGGTTGGTCGGATCGATCGGCTGGTCATTGCCCAGCACCGCATGGCCGCGCGCGATGTTCTTGCGCATGACCTCACGGTCGATCAGGTACTTCATGGCCAGCACGAAATCGGGGTTGCTGCCGGGGCCCACATCCTTGCGCAGGATCAGGTCGGTATAGGCTCCGGATGGCGTTTCCAGCACCGCAAAGCCGGCACTGCCCTTGACGCGTTCGATGGAACGCGGATTGAGGTTGGCCACCAGATCGAGTCCGCCCGAGAGCAGGGCGTTGACGCGCGCATTCTCGTCGCCGATGCCGACGAATTCGATCTCGTCCAGATAGGGCTTGCCGGGTTTCCAGTAATTGTCGTTGCGTACCACCACCGAGCGGATGCCGGGAGTGAATTCCTTGAGCTTGTAGGGTCCGGTGCCGATGCCGGTGCTGAAGTCGGTGGTCCCGGCCTTCACGATGTGGAAGTGGAAGGTGCCGACGATGACCGGCAGGTCGGCATTCGGCGCGGTCAGCGTGACGGTCACTTCATTGGGGCCGGTTTCCTTGACGCTCTCGATCTGGTCGGCCAGGGTCTTGGCCTTGGAGGCGGTGGCCGGATCCTTGTGGCGCATCAGCGAGAACACCACGTCGGCCGGCGTGAGCGGCTTGCCGTCGTGGAAACTCACGCCCCGGCGCAGCTTGAACACCCACACCCTGGCATCCTTGCTGCTGAAGGATTCGGCCAGCGCCGGTTGCGGCGTGAGGCTGGCATCCAGCGAGGTCAGACCGTTGTAGAGCATGGTGCCGCGCGAATAATCGGTCTTGTTGGATTGCTTGGCGGGATCGAGCGTGTCGCTGACCGAGGCGGTGTCGCCGCCCACGCGCAGCTTGCCGCCGCGGCGCGGCGTCTGGGCGTAGGCACTGGCGGCGCTGGTGGCAAGACCGCCCGCCAGCGTGGCCTGCATGCCCCCGGCCAGCAGCATTTTGAGAATGTCGCGCCGGCTGGCGCCCCGTTTGAGGCAATCCATCAGGCCAGCGGTGTCGCTGGCGCTCAGGAGGTCGAGTTCGGTGTTGTTGTGATCCATGGTGCAGCTCCCTGTGTGGTTGAGGCGTGAGAAGACCGGCGGGGCGATGGCGGCCCGCCTGGACTCGGATGCACTGATGCAAGCCGGCACGGCGCTGTGTGCCGGTGAATGCAGACTCTGCGGTCCGCTGTGAGGGTGAAGCTTATTGGCCCGCTTCTACCGCATCGGCCAGTTGGGCCAAGGTGTGGAAGTGGTAATCCGGTACGGTGTGTTCGGAAGCGATGGTGCCGCCCGAGCTGGACTTGCCGTGACGGCGCTCGATCCAGCAGGTGGTGATGCCCAGGCGCTTGGAGACGCCGATGTCGTGATACTGGCTCTGCGCCACATGCAGGTTGTCGGCCTGGCGATAGCCCCATGCGCCTTCGAAGCGACCACGGGCGTAGGCGAAATATTGCGGGTCCGGTTTCTCGCAAAGGGCGTCGTCGCAGCTCAGCAGCAGGTCAAACGGTTCGCCCAGCGTGCGTGCAAAGTGTTGCAGGGCCCAGGTTTGCGCATTGGTCATGGTGACCAGCTTGTAGTGCTTGCGCAGGCGTTGCAGCGCCTCTGCCGAATCCGGGAAGGCCGGCCAGTCGGCCACCGAATCGCGCAGGCCGCGCGCCAGTTCCGGGGTGTCGGGCAGACCCAGCCCCGGGGCGATGACATGCCAGCAGCGCTCGAGGTCATCCGGATACCAGCCGGTATTGCCATCGCTGCGCGCGGCGCGATAGGCCGCGAGGAAATCTTCGTCCGTGATCTTGCTGCCGGGAGCGGCCTTGCGCAGGTAGGCGAGCATGCCGCCTTCGAAATCGATGAGAGTGCCGACGACGTCAAACGTGAGTACCTTGAAATCCTTCAGAGGCATGTCTTGCTCCAGAAAAAAGGGAATGACGATGAGAGTGGGGGGCTGGCCACGAATGGCTGCGCGGGGGCCAGTGGGTCCAGAATACGGGCGCGGGTGCGGGAGCTTGATGCAAAAAAGGCCACTCAAACCGCACAGAATTTTTTTCTGGTCGGCTGCTACAGCACGCTGTGGCAGCCGTTCCCGGCCTCTTCCGCCGGGCGGGAATCCGCGCCTGCGCGTTCTCATCACGAGGCCGCCACGCTGCAGCATGGCGAGGTGGCGGTTGCCTTGTCGGGCAGCCGCAAGATGGTCAGTCTGTCGGAGGGTCGGCGGAAGAAGCGCCGGGCAGGGAAACAACGAGGCTGGGATGGAACTCAGGCAGGCGCGGCAGGGGATGCCGCGAGAAGAAAGCAGATGAGTCCCCCCCGAGCTGCCGACGCCGCGCTATGCGGGCCGATCTTTTCCCCCCTCCAGGGTGACTCATCTACAGGCGGCATTCTAGCGGGGCTTGCCGGGAAAGAAACTAGTCCATTTGGACTGCCGCGATCAGAAAGGCGGGAGGCAGATGCATATACACATCAAAAGATGGCAAGTGATGCATATGTCGGCGATTTTTCTCCTTCCTGAAAGACGATGCGTCTTCACCGCCGTTGTCAAACTTCATATCCGCCGCTAAAATGAGAATTATTATTATTTAGAAACTGCCGGCTCCCTCATGCCCGTCCCGCGCCCTGCCGACGCCCAGCACATCGACTCGCTCTACCGCGAGCATCATGGCTGGCTGCAGCAGTGGCTGCGACGCAAGCTGGGCAGCAGCTGCGATGCGGCCGACCTGGCCCAGGATACCTTCCTGCGGGTGCTGGGCAAGCCGCAAGTGCTGGCTGAAGTACGCGAACCGCGCGCCTGGCTGACCCGTATCGCGCAGGGCCTGGTGGTGGACAAGGTCCGGCGCGACGAGGTCGAACGCGCCTGCCTGGAGGCCATCGCCCATCTGCCGGCACCGGAAGTGATCTCGCCCGAGGCCAGGATGCTGCTGGTAGAGGCGCTGGCCACCATCGACGCCATGCTGGAAGGCCTGGGAGCCAAGCCGCGCGAGGCTTTCCTGATGTCCCGGCTGGACGACCTGGGCTATGCCGAGATCGCCCGGCGCATGGGCGTCTCGCTGAGCAGCGTCGAAAAATACATGGCGGCCGCCATCCGCCATTGCTACCTGATGCGGCAAGCCTGGCAAGCCAGCTGAAGCACTTCCTCTCACGCTGATGTCTGCCAATCCAATGCCTTCGGCCTTACCTGATCCGGTCCTGGAGCAAGCCATCGCCTGGCTGGTCCAGCTGCGGGCGCAGCCCTCCGGTGTGGCGCCGGATCCCGCCTTGCAGGCCCGTATCGATGCCTGGCGCGCGGCAGATGGCCGTCATGAAAGCGTGTGGTCCGAGCTGATGGCCTCAGAAGCCCAATTCCAGCGGCTGGTGGCCTTGCCGGTCGCGCCCGCGCAATGGCAGCAACCGCTCTCGGCGCTGAACCGCTCGCGCAGCCGCCGCCAGTCGCGCCGTCGCTGGCTTGGCGGGGTGGCGCTGGGACTGGGCAGCGTAGCCCTGGCCGGCCTGGCCGCGCGCCAGGCCGGGCTGTTCGATAGCCTCGCCGGCCAGCGCTACGCCACCGGGACCGGCGACCAGCGCCGCGTGGCCCTGGGCGACGGCACGCAGCTGGCGCTCAATACCGCCACCGCCGTGCAGCTGCAGTTCGATGCGGATCAGCGCCTGATCACGCTGGAACGCGGCGAAATCTTCATTGATACCGGCCGCGATGCACTCTCGCCCCGCCATCGTCCCTTCCTGGTCCAGACCGCCCAGGCCCGCCTGCAGGCGCTGGGCACGCGCTTCGCCGTGCGCCGGCAAGAGGGCGTGACCCGCCTGAGCGTGCTGGAAGGGCGGGTGGCCGTGGAGCCGGGGCAGGGCACGCGTACCGTGATCGTCCCCGGCGAAACGGTGGAGATCGATGCTGGCGGCAACCAGCGGCGGCAAGCCACTGCGGCGGCCGCCATGGACCCCACGGCCTGGCTCGATGGCACGCTGGTGGCGCGCGACATGCGCCTGGGCGACGTGCTGGCCGAGATGGCACGCTATCGCCACGGGTGGCTGGTCTGCGAGGACGGCGTGGCATCGCTGAAGGTGTCGGGCGTGTTCCAGCTGCGCGATGGCGATGCAGCGCTGGAGTCGCTGGCGCAAGCGCTGCCGGTGCGCATCGAACAGCGTACCCGCTTCTGGGTCCGGGTGACGGCGCTAAACAGCCGATAAGAATTTTCTGGCAGGGATTGCGGGTTTTGGGGGCCTGCTTCGGCATACCTCATGAAACCAGTGAATGTTCTTGTCATTTTCCATGCCCGCCCTCATCTCGCCGCGACTGCACGCTGACCGTCTGCGCCGCCCCTGCCTCGTGCTCGGGCTGCTGCTGGCCTGTGCCGTGCCGGGCTTGGGCGGACTCGCCTGGGCGCAGGAGGCGAGGGCAGTGCATCGCCATTACCAGCTCGGTGCCGGACCGCTGGACGAAGCCCTGAACCGGTTCGCGCGTCTGGCCGGCATCACGCTCTCCTATGCGCCGGACATGGTGCAGGGCCGAACCGCCCCCGCCCTCGACGCCGATCTGGCGGTGGAAGAGGCCCTCGCACAACTGCTGGCCGGATCCGGCCTGCGCGCAGTGCGCACCCCGGGCGGCGGCTATGGCCTGCAATGGCAGGGGCCGGCGCGCTCCGGCAATGACGCCATCCCCGAGCAGGGCCAGCGCCTGAAACAGGTCGTCATCATCGGCCGTCCCGACCCTCTGGCGATGCATGAGGGTCAGCCAGACTACGCCGCCACCCACGGCCAGACTGCAACCCGCACCGCCACACCGCTGCTGGAGATCCCGCAATCGCTCTCGGTCGTCACGCGCGAAGAGATGGACGCACGCGGAGCCGCCAGCGTCATGGACGCGCTGCGCTACCTGCCGGGGGCCAACACCCAGACCCATGGCGTGGACCCACGCGGCTACGACTATTTCAACCTGCGCGGCTTCATCAATGCCCAGAACACCAGCAACTACCTCAACGGCCTGCGCCAGCTGGTGGCGGGCTTCGGCATGTTCCGTACCGAAGCCTATGGACTGGAGCGGGTCGAAGTACTGCGCGGCGCGGCCTCGGCCACCATCGGCCAGGCCGATCCGGGCGGCGTGGTCAACCGCATCAGCAAACTGGCCGGCGCGGAGTCGCCCGATGAACTGGTGCTGTCGGCGGGAACGTTCAACACGCGGCAGCTGGCCGCCGACCTCAGCGGCACGCTGGCTGAGGTCGGACAGGCGCAGGCGCGCCTCGTGGCGCTGGTGCGAGAGAGCGATACCCAGTTCCGTTACGGCAATGGCCGCGCCGTGGAGAACGACCGCCTGTATCTGGCCCCCTCGCTCAAGTTGCGCCTGGGCAGCGACACCAGCCTCATCTTGCTGGCCGACTACCTCAAGGACCGCAACGGCAGCAGCCGCTGGACCGCCGTCAATGCCGACGGCAGCCTCACCCACACGCTGGTGGGCGATCCCGGCATCGACCGCCAGCGCGGCGAGCAATGGTCGCTGGGCTGGCAACTGGCGCATCGTCTGGATGAGCGCTGGCAGCTGCTGCAGGATTTCCGCCAGGCCGGCTTGCGGTCGCAGTATTCGGTCCTCAATCCGGTCAGCCTCAGTGGCAGCGTGCTCACCCGCATGGCGGCACGCTACGACACGCAACTGCAAAGCAGCCAGCTCGATACGCGCCTGCAAGGCCAGTTGCAGCAGGGTGACGCTGAACACACCGTGGTGCTGGGCCTGGACCTGACTCGCCTGCATCAGGACGAGCAGCGTTATCGCGGCAGCGCACCCAGTCTGGACCTGGACGCACCGGTGTATGGCCTGCCCATCGCGATGGCCTCGCAACTGTTCGCGCGCTTGCAGGAGGACATGCAGCAGACCGGGTTCTACGTGCAGGACCAGATTCGTTACGGCGCACTGGTCTGGACGCTGGGCAGCCGCTACGACCGCGTCACCGACACCACCCGCAACCTGAGCACGGCAGTGCGCACCGACACGCGCGCCCATGCGCTCAGTCATCGCGCCGGTGTGTCGTGGAAGCTGATGCCGTCGCTGGTGCCGTATCTGAGCGTGAGCACGTCCTTCCTGCCGCAGCCTGGGCAGGATGTGGCGGGCCGGCCATTCTCCCCCAGCCACGGCCGGCAGATCGAAGCCGGCATCAAGTTCCAGCCCGAGGCGGGGCGGGCGCTCTACACCGCTGCGCTGTTCCAGACCACCAAGGATCACGTCCTCACCAGCGATCCGCAGAACGCCAATTTCTCGGTCGACCAGAGCCAGGTGCGTTCACGCGGCCTGGAGCTGGAAGCGCGCGGTGCGCTGTCACCCGGACTGAACCTGCTGGCGGCCTACACCTGGACGCAGGCCATCAATACGGCCCATGCCGATCCGGCGTTGGTCGGCAAGACGCCGATGCTGGTGCCGCGCCATGCCGCCAGCCTGTGGCTGGACTACACGCCGGGCGAACCCTTGCCCGGCCTGGGCCTGGGCGCGGGCGCGCGCTATACGGGGGCCAGCTACGCCAATGCCGACAACAGCGTGCGCAACGCCGCCACGGTGCTGCTGGATGCGATGTTGCGCCTGGACCTTGGCCATTGGCGCTATGCCCTCAACGTCAGCAACCTGGCCAATCGCCGCAGCACGTCCTGCCTGGCCGAACCGACGCTGACCTGTTTCTGGGCCGAGGAGCGCACCGCCGTGCTCAGCGCCCGCTATCGCTGGTAGCACTTCACGAGGAGACCCGGACGCATGCATCACGCCACCGCACCCACCGGCCTGCAACAGCACTTCATCGGCCAGCGCCAGCGACTGCGCGAGGCCGCCCAGCGCATCCTGGGATGTCCGCATCGTGCCGATGATGTCGTGCAGGATGCCTACCTCAAGATCGGCGAAGTGCAGGAACAGGAAAGCTGCGCCATCCGCCAGCCCCAGGCCTACCTGATGCGCATCGTGCGCAACCTGGCCATTGATCGTCATCGCCGCTGCCGCTTTGAGAGCGATGTCTTTGCCGAGGAAGAAGCCGGCGAAGACATCCACGAAGAAGCGCAGGGTCCCGAGGCCATCGCCATTGGCCGCCAGACCCTGGCACTGGTGAGCCAGGCGCTGGACGGCTTGCCTGCCCGTACCCGGCGGGCCTTCGAACTGTATCGCCTGACCGGACTGAGCCAGCGCGAGATCGCAGCCGAACTGGGCATCTCGGTCACGCTGGTCAACTTCCTGATCCGCGATGCCCAGGCAAGCTGCCGCCAGTGCCTCGCCCTGACACCGCCGCCCTGACCGAACGTGGAGCGCGCGCCGCGCGTTTCTTCCACCAGATGACGATGCCGGTCACGGTGAGCACGCTCACCAGCACGCCCAGCACGGCCAGGAAGATGCGCCATGGCAGGCCAAACACCTGCCCCATGTGCAGTGCGCCGATCCAGTTGCTGAAGGTATTGCCGCTGCGGTCGCCCTGCGGCAGCCAGTGGCCACGGATATCGCCGGTGGCGGGGTCGATCAGCAAGCCGGTATTGCCGGCGTCGCTGCGGATGTCTGCATTGCTGTGGACCATGTATGCATACAAGCCCCTGCGACGGTCCATACTCAGTTTTTCTTCGAAGTCGATGCTCAGGCCACGTTCCTGCGCGAAGCGCGCCATGGCCGCACGTGCCATGGCATGGGCCTGCGGCCATTCCAGCGGCGGCTGCGCCAGCGGCTTGGGCAGTGACGGGCGGCCGCGCCAGCTGGTATCGAAGGGCAGGATCTGCGACATCACCGGCAGATAGATCTGGTCGCGCAGGTTGAACATCACGCTGGACCATGCGATCAGCAACAACATCACCCATAGCCACAGGCCGCAGGCACGATGCAGGTCGAGATTGACGCGATAGAAACCGGCCTGCCACTTGATGAGCCAGGCCGGTTTCCATTTCACCAGGAAGGGCCGCGCGCGCGGCCAGGTGAGGATCATGCCGACGAAGCAGTCGAGGGTCCACAGCAGCGCCACGATGCCCATCAGCAGCGCGCCCGGCACGCGCGGCAGGGCCATCGAATGATGCACCTTGAACAGGAAGGGCATCAGTTGCGCGGGCCGCAGGCTGATCGCGTTGCGGTCCCGCACGCCCTGGACCGTCCCATCGTAGGGATTGGCGAAGACCTCGTCATAGCTGAGCCGATAGGGCTTGCCGGTGGACGGATCCAGCGCCGGTTCTGCGATGACGCGCACCGTGCGCCCCGGTTGCGGATGCAGGATCAACTGGTTCACCTGTGCCTGCGGTCCCAGCACCCGTTCCACCCGTGCGCGCAACTGGTAAGGATCGAGCATCGCAGTGGCCGCCTGGCCCGGCGCCGGCTGCGCCAGGTGCAGCTCGGGTGCCAGCCAGGTATCGAGCTCCTCTTCGAAACTCAGGAGGCTGCCGGTGAGGCAGGCCATCAGCAGGAAGAAGGCGATGGCCAGCCCGGTCCAGCGATGCAGCAGGACCAGGTGGTGGCGGCGTGGCGCAAAGCGGCACAGCCAGGCGGACAGCGTGCTTACCATCGCGTGGTCAACTGCACGAGACCGGTGCGGCGCGCGCCATACTCGCAGAATTCCGAGCAGAAGGCGTAGACCCGATCAGTCACGTTGTTGAGCTTGAAGGCCAACTCGAAGTTGCGCCAGTCCGCATTGATGCGGCCCAGGTCCAGGCGCGCGCCGAAGTCCAGCAGCGTGACCGAAGGCACCTCGAAGGTATTGAGCGCATTGCCGTAGGAACGCCCGATGTAGCGTAGGCCTGCCGACACATGGGCACCGGCCAGCGCACCGCGCCGGAAGGCATAGTCCGCCAGCACGCCTGCATTGTGTCTGGCCGCGCCGGGCAAGGCCTTGCCCTCGGTGTTGGTGCTGCTGCTGGTGGCATTGTTGCTGGTGACCTTGGCGTTGGTATAGCTGTAGCTGGAGGTCAGGCTCAGTCCCTCGCTGAGGGACAGCTTGCCTTCCAGCTCCACGCCCTTGGAGCGGGCCGCACCGGTCTGCACCGAGTAGCCGGCATGGGCCAGGTCGGTGGTCGCCACGTTCTGGCGACGCAGGTCGAATACCGCCAGCGTGAAGAGCGCATTGGTATTGACGGGTGCGTATTTCACCCCGGCTTCATATTGCTTGGCGCGTTCAGGCTTGAGCATGTCGCCGCCGAAACTGGTGCCGGTGGTGGGCGTGAAGGATTCGGTGTAGCTCAGGTAGGGCGAGACGCCATTGGCCAACTCATGCACCAGCCCCAGGTTGCGCGTGTTGGCGCGGTCGCTGCGCTCGGTCCGGGTGCGCGCGATGGCGTTGCTGACGGTCTGTTGCGAGCGGTCGTGGCGGATGCCGGCGGAGACAAACCAGCGTTCGGCGATCTTGAGCTGGTCCTGCAGATAGAAGCCCAGTTGGTCATCCACGGTGCGCAGATTGTAGTTCTCGGATACGGCGGGCAGATTGCCGTAGCTGGTCGTGTAAAGATTGGAGAGCACGTAACCGGCCAGCGTATTGGGACTGACATAACCGCGTACCGTGCCTGCGGTGTGATGGAAGTCCACCCCCATCAACACCTTGTGCTGCACGGCACCGGTGCTGAAATCGGCCTGCAGCTGGTTATCGGCGGTGAAGGTATCGGACTCGGTGCCCAATCGCCAGCGCTGCAGCGCGGCCGTCGCCGACTGCGTGGCCGGATAGAAGGCAGCGAAGCGCATGCTGTTGCGGGTGCCGTTGTAATCCGTATAGCGCAGGTTCTGGCGGAAGCTCCACACCTCGTTGAACTGATGCGAGAACTGCGAGCTGAGCGACCAGTTCTCGTAGCGCTCGCTGTTGTCGGCGCTGCGGCCCACTGCCGTGCTGGTCGGGATCTGCCCGTTGGGATTGGCCGTGACCGTGCCGCTGGCGGGGAAGACGTTGTTGGACAGGCCTTCGCTGCGCTGGTATTCGAAGCGCCCGGTCCACTCGGTGCGGTCGGACGGACGCCAGGTGATGGCCGGTGCCAGGAACAGGCGGCGATCGACGGTGCCATCGACCTGGGTCCCGGCGTCACGCGCCAGCCCGGTGATGCGATAGGACCAGACCCCGCCTTCATCGAGCGCACCGCCGAAGTCGCCGGCCACCTGCTTGCGATCAAAACTGCCGGCCTGCAGCTGCAGTTCACGCAGGGTGGTGGTGGTCGGTTTCTTGGAGACCACGTTGATCAGTCCGCCCGGCGCATTCTGTCCGAACATCACCGAAGCCGGGCCATGCAGCAGCTCGATGCGTTCCAGTCCGTAGGGTTCGGGCGCATAGCGGCTGTAGCTGGCGTTGGAGGCGGTGAGGGTGCCGTCGCGGTAGAGCGAGCCGCCATTGTTGATGGGGAAACCGCGCAGCAGCGAAGCCGTTTCGGAAATGGCGAAGGCGCCATTGGAGACCTGGATGCCGCTGCTGTAGCCCAGTGCCTCCGAAACGGAACGCGCTTGCTGGGTGGCGATCTGGTCCGCCGTGACGACCGAGATCGATTGCGGAGCTTCGGTGATGGGGGTATCGGTCTTGGTCGCGGTGGCGCTGCGCTTGGCGACGAAACCGTGGACCGGGCCGGTGGCCTGTTCTTCCTGGCCGGCGGTGACGGTGACCTGGGGCAGCGTCGCATCGGTGGTGGTCTGCGCCCAGGCGGGGGCGGCGGCGGGCAGGCCCAGCAAGGCCAGGCGCAGCGCCTGCACCATCAGGCGCGGACGGGCCACGGGAGAGGGCAGGAGAGCGCGGGCGTGCGGGGAAGTGCGGCAGGTTTTTCTTGTCGTCATGGTCAGGAGCGTGGTCGCAATGAGGGATCGCCAGCGAGGCTGGCGCGAGCCGAAGGGCCCGCTCTCTGGTTGACGAATGAGACGTGTTCTTGTTTAGGGTGACGGCAGCGCGATGAAAAAATCACGGCAGCAGATTGGGCAAGGCCGGCTTTTTATCGTCCGGGAATGCGCGCTGCTTGTCGATGTTGAAATCAGGAAACGCCTGATGGCAGTGTGGATCGCCACGTCCTATCTTGGTTTGCATAACAAGGAGGGAGACATGTGTACCAATGCCATGAGCATCGCGCGTCGTCATCTGGGCATCATCGTGCGGCTGTGTGAGATGTCGGAACAGGATGAACCGATCGGCGAGCTGGTGCGCTCCACGGTTCGCAACTGCCTGCTGGCCATGCAGACGGCGGGAACCGAACCGATGGAGGCCGCCGAGATCATCGAACAGTTGCTGCAGCATGAACTGGCGGCCTTGCCGGCAGAGCGCGCCAAATGCCGCAAGGTGCTGGAAGCGGCGCACCTGCATGCGGAATACCTGACCATGGCGGAGCGTCGCGCCACCCATTGAATGAGGCAACACGCGCGAATTCAGGGTTGAAATCAAGCCTGAATTCACTCCTGAATTCGCGCTTGAATTCAAGCGTTCATTCGAGTCGGCAACCCATGCCTCACATCACGTCATCAAACTGTTCCGCAGGCACCGGCCTGCCGAACAGGTAGCCCTGATAGCGCGTACACCCCAGCGCCGCCAGGAACTGCTGCTGCTCGCGCGTTTCCACGCCCTCGGCAATGACTTCCAGCCCCAGCGCATCAGCCAGGGTGATGATGCTCTTGGCGATGGCCACGTCGCTGGGCGCAAACAGCAATTCGCGCACGAAGGACTGATCGATCTTGAGCTGGTCGATTGGCAGCCGCTTGAGCAGCGACAACGACGAATATCCCGTCCCGAAATCGTCCAGTGACAGGGCCAGGCCGTGCTGCTTGAGTTCCATCATCTTTTCGATGGTGGCCTGTACATCCTCGACCATGGCGGACTCGGTCAGCTCCAGCTTGAGGTGGCAGGGATCGGCTCCGGTCGCTAGCAGAGTCTCCAGAATGGACTTCACGAAGTCCGGCTGGCGGACCTGAACAGCACTGACGTTGACGGCGATGACCACCGGTACCCGCCGGCCTTCGCGGTTCCAGCGCACCGACTGCCGGCAGGCCTGCTGGAACACCCAGAGGCCCAGCGGCAGGATCAATCCCGAGGCTTCGGCCACCGGAATGAAGATGGCGGGCGAGACGCTGCCACGGAAAGGACTGTTCCAGCGCGCCAGCGCTTCCACCCCGATCAGGTTGCCGGCCTGGTCACGCTGCGGCTGATAGTGCAGCAGGAATTCGCTGCTGCCGATGGCGCGCCGCAGGTCGCTTTCCAGACCGGTGCGGAAATGCAGCGCATGTTCCATCTCCTGGTCAAACAGGCAGCTGGTATTGCGCCCCTTCTGCTTGGCCGCATACATCGCCAGGTCGCCCTGTCGCAACAGGTCTTCGACGCTGGCGCCTTGTCCGTGCATGAGGGCGATGCCGACCGAGCAGGTCGCGAAATGACTGAGTCCGTCCAGGTCGAAGCGCTGCTCCA
The DNA here is from genome assembly GCF_004367745.1 of Herbaspirillum huttiense. Taxonomy (GTDB): domain Bacteria; phylum Pseudomonadota; class Gammaproteobacteria; order Burkholderiales; family Burkholderiaceae_D; genus Herbaspirillum; species Herbaspirillum huttiense. The sequence goes on along the minus strand of NZ_CP037993.1, from coordinate 2,807,521 downwards.
TGGCCGCCACGATGCGCTGCGCGAATCCGCAAGCTCTCTCTTCGATGAGGGCTGGCGAGGCCAGGGGCTGCTGCTGCAGGATCACGAATTCATCACCGCCCAGGCGGGCGACCAGGGCCCCGCCAGCCAGTTCCTGCAGGCGTGTGGCGATCCGGCAGAGCAGCCGGTCGCCGATGGAATGCCCGAGGGCATCGTTGAGATCCTTGAAATTGTCGATGTCGATGAAGAACAGCGCTGAGGGCTGGCCGAGATAGCTGGCGGCGGCGATCTGGTCGAGCAGCAGGCGGCGGTTGGGCAGGCCGGTGAGCGGATCATAGAAGGCCAGTTGCCGGGTTTCGTCCTGCAAGCGCTTCTGGTCGCTGATGTCGATCTGGGTGCCGACGTAGTGCGTGATGTGTCCGGCCGGATCGGCCACGGCGGTGAGGGTCAGCATGGCGCAGAAGGTTTCGCCGTTCTTGCGCCAGACCCGCACCTCTCCCTGCCATTTGCCATTGCGCTGGACCAGCGTCCATAGCCGGGCACGAAAATCCTCCTGGTCTTGCTCGCGCTGGCAGGGCGGCATCCCCTCCGCAGGCAGCTCGTGCAGCTGGTAACCGGTCAGGGCGATGAAGGCGGCATTGGCATCGAGCACGTTGCGCCCGGCGTCGAGCACCCAGATCGCCTCGGACGAATGAAAGGCCGCCGCCGCGATGCGCAGCGAGGTCTCGCTCTGCTGCAGCCGTGCCGTACGGCGTGCCACTTCGCGCCGCAGGTAGGCGGCAATCAGCAGGGCACACAGCAGCAAGGCCAGCGCGCCGCACAGCAGCCACCAGACATGGGCGGGCAGGCTGGTATTGCCGCGCCCCCACTTGCGCAGGATCTGGAAATACATGGAATCAGGATCGGCCTGCCATTGGCTGAGCGCGCGGTCGATCGCGGCCAGCACTTCCGGGTCTTCTTGCTTGCCACTGACGAAGAACAGCTTGACCGGCTGGAACACGATGCTGGTATCGGTCAGATGATAACGATCGGCCAGCATGTCGCCCGCTTGCTGGCTGGCAACGATGCCATCGAGCTCGCCCGCCGCCGCCATCCGGAAACCGCTCTCGACGTTGTGCAGCATGACCAGGTGGACCTTGATGCCGGAGTTGTCGATCAGGTTGCGGAAATAACTGGCCTGCACCGAGTTTTCGAGCAGGCCGATCCGCTTGTCCTTGAGATCGAAGACGGAATTGATCGCCACCGAGCGGCTGCGATAAAGGATGGACCAGCTGTAGAGCGCCGGTACGGAAGGGAACTGGAAGACCTTTTCGCGCTGCTCGGTCCAGGCCACGTCGGGCAGCAGGTCGATCCGGCCCTCCTCAAGCTGCTTCAGGCAGGCCTGCCACTCACAGGGGGCGAAGCGCAATTGCCAGTGCTCGCGTTCGGCAATAAGCCGGATCAGGTCGATGTGCAGGCCGCTGGCCGTCCCTTCGCCGTCGAAGAAGATCTTGGGGGGATTCTGATAGACGCCGACCGTCAACAGCTTGGCAGGTGCGCCTGGCGGCTGGGCGTGCGCAGTCATGCAGATGCTGCCAGCGGCCAACAGGCCCAGCAGTGCGAGCCGTTTCAGCAGGCATTGCCACGAACGGGGAAGCCGCCACGGGTTGCCGCTGGGCGGCTTGCCTTGACGACCGCTGGCCGGTTTCTCCCCTGTCGCAGCCAGAGTGGGTGCTGGTTGATTCATGCTGCCCGCGCCTGTCCCTGATTTGGTTTTTTGTCTACTTTATAGGACAACTAACCAAATGAAAACCCTGGCGGGCGCAGGGTATTACGGGCAGGGTCAGGCTCAGAAGAAGCCTTGCGTGGGCAGCCGGACCTGGTTCACGCTCAGGTTGCCCAGCGCATAGGCCTTGTGCGAGGTCGGGTTGTGGGTGGAGATGGTACGGATATTGCGCCAGTGGCGATCCAGGTTGAACTGGGCGAGCGTGGCCGAGGCCCCGGCGATATCGAACAGCGCCGTGGCGGCGTGATGGGCGATGCGGTCCACCGTGATCTTGGCGCGGGCGGCGGCAGCGGCCGCATCTTGCAGGCGATCATCGGCATCAGACGCATTGGCCTTCAGGGCGGCGTAGGCGCGGTCGGCTTCAGCGGCCGCGGCCAGCACCACGGCGCGGGTGGCGAAGGCATCGGCATCGCGTTCGCCCAGGGCGGTCAGGAGGATGGGATCCTGTGCAGCCGAGGGCGTAGGCGCGTAGTAGTAATTGCGATTGCGCTTGCCCAGCAGTGCGGCGCCGTCACGGGCCACGGCGCTGACCACCCCGGCGATCACCGAGGTCAGGAAGAGCTGCGCGATGGTCGAGCCGAAGACGGCCTGGCGCGCCGGTACCTGATCCGGCAGGACCACTTCATCGGCGGCCACCACCACGTTTTCGAAGATGGTCGTACCACTGCCGGTGAGGCGCTGGCCCATGCCGAACCAGTCGTCGACAGTCTGTACGCCTTCACGCTGGCGCGGCAGCAGCACGACGGCGCGGCGGCCATCTTCCACCGACACGGTCACGTGCAGCCAGTCGGCGAAGAGCGAGCCGGTGGAGTAGAACTTCTGGCCGTTGAGTACGTAGTGATCGCCCTGGCGCACCAGGCGCGTGGCCAGCGGCGCATTGCCGCCGATCTGGGGCTGGCCCAGTTCGGTGTGGGAAGCGCCGACCAGATCTCCGGCCCGCACGCGCTCGCGCAGGCGCTGCACGCCCGCATGCTGCAGCGGTGCATTGAGCAGGCGTTCGAGGGCGACGTGGTGATTGCGCCAGATGTGGGCGACGTTGGGATCGGCCGCACCCAGCTGGATGGCCGTATCGAGCGTCTCGACGAAGCTCGCGCCGCCACCGCCGTAGTCGGCGTCGAGGCGGCCGGCACCGAAACCGGTGGCCTTGACCTCGGCGATGACGTCGAAGGGTTGTTCGCGCTGGGCGTCGCGCCGGGCAGCGCCATCGGCGATGCGTTGCAGGAGGTCGGGAGAGATTGTGCTCATGAGGTCGTGTCTGAAGAGGTCCGGGAATCGGCCTTGCAGCGGATGGCAAGGATGAGGGCATCATAGGGTCATGCAGCGTCGGACCAAACTGCGAAATTCTTCTTAGCTTGCGCGCTGGGTGCATAGCCGTCCTGGTGCCGGGCTGGCAGCCTGGCCATTGAAGCTTTAAGATCAGGGCTTTTGCGGAACTCGGGTTGAATGGGGCATGCGTCTTCGGTCATGGAAATTGCTGTTGCCAGTGCTGTTGCTCTTGTTGTCGGCGAGCCTGTGGCTCATTTGCAGCGAGCGCGATGCCAGAGACGGTTTCGTGAGAGAGGGCATTGCCATCCGGGTGAATCAAGCCGCTGATGAGCTCATGGAAAAATATCCGAAGCAGCTTGAAGTCGCCAGACACCCTGCAGGGCTGAATTTCTACAGCATGGATTGGCCACGGGACGCCCTGGCGAGCATCGTCATCGGTCAGCCGGACCACGCAGTGACCATCCCGTATGTCCTCGGCATCAGCGGAACTGACGATACCGGATATCCGGAGGAGAACATCTCCGAATGGCACATTTATGCCGGTCTGACGGGGCCCGAACTGATGGGCCACGACGAAGCGCGGCAAGCTTTCTTCCGGTTGATTCAATCCATTCGCGATGCCGGATGGCGCAATGCGATCTCGCGGGGTGCTCCCCGTCTCAAGGGAAAGGACACGCTGCGCTACGTTCAGGCGGCGCTGGTGGGCTGCCTGGATCCGGACTATGTCCCTGATCTGGAAGAGTGGATGAAGCTGGGTGCTGGCAGCAGCTGGTGTTTCTACGCCGATCATGCGTACTTCAGAATCAATCTGACCCGGGATCAAAACCGCACGGACATTCACCAGCCGGGTGCGTATTTCCTAACCTATGACCTGGTGGCCGAGAATGAGGAGATGCGCGCCTACGTAGGCCCTCAGAACAGACGCGAATGGAAGACGCGTCTTCCGGAAGCGCTCGCGCTGGAGCTGGCAGATCGGCAGCAGAAGGAAACGGAGTGGCAGCGCAAGGGCGCGCGCATTGATCGGGCGTATCAGGATCCGCCGGTTCCCGCCATCGCTCCTTGAATGCGCGTGCATGACGTATTTTGCAGGCCTCAGCTCTTGCCCTTCCGGGGAACCAGCGCGCGTTCCAGCAGGCGCATCCCATAGCTGAAGGCGAAGGCGCAGGTGGCAATCAAGGCGATGCCGACAAAGACCGCATCGGTTGCCAGGAAGTGGGAGGCCGACATGATCATGTAGCCGATACCGCGATTGGCTGCAATCAGTTCGGCTGCCACCAGGGTGCTCCAGCCCACGCCCAGCGCAATGCGGATGCCGGTCAGGATTTCCGGCAGGGCCGAGGGCAGGACGATCTCGACCAGCAGTTGCCAGCGCGTCGCGCCCAGCGAGAGCGCCGCATTGACCCGCTCCAGCGGCAGCGAGCGTACGCCCGCCTGCGCCGACGGCACCACGGGTGCAAACATGGCGAGGGTCAGCAGGGTGATCTTGGAGGCTTCACCAATGCCTAGCCAGATGATCATCAAGGGCAGGTAAGCCATCGGCGGCAGCCGCATCAGTGTGAGGATGCCGGCGAAGCGCGCTAGCATCTAGCCGGTGATGGGAGTGAAGAAGTCGCTTAGGCAAAAGCCCAGCGAGGAGAGTGCAATGATCAAGGGCCTCACGGCCAAGGGCGGCAGTCTGGCCGTTGGCGTGCCTGCGTTCAACGAAGGGGGCGGGCTTTGCTGATGCGAAGAACGATGTTGGTTTTCCCGAGGGATGATCAGAACCACTGATTGGCGAAACCGCCAAGCGAAATATCGTCTTGAAATGGAACGCCCCAGAGTTACCCCGGGGCGAAATGAAGCAAGTCAACGCTTGCTGCAAGCGCCTGGCTTGGCAAACGCCGTGATCAATACTGTAGCGCCAGCGTCAACCTGAACGCACGGGGCTCGCCCGGATGAACCGTGACCCCGCTGGGTACCAACGCGCTGCTCGGTGAGACCTGGTAATCCTGCTCGTAGGCGATGTCATAGTACTGGCGGTTAAATACATTGAGCACATCCAGCGACAGGCTCACCTTGGGATTGAACTGGCGAGTCAATCGGAAGTTACTGACTACAGCAGAAGGCGCCGTCAAACTGCCATCTTGAGAAAGTGGGTAGGGCCCGATGTAGCGGGTCTCCCAGCCAGCCGCCCAGGGGCCTTGGTGCAGGGTTGCCTTGAACAGTCCGACCTTGCCAACCGCGTTGGGAATCCTGTCGCCGCTTTGTCCATTGGCGTTGCCGTCGGCGTAACGGGCATGCGTCCAGGCCATATCCGCGTCGATCATCAGCCAAGGATTGACGATCCAATGGTTGTTCCACTCCACGCCATGACGCTTGCTGGCGCCGTTGGCTTCGGTGGTGCCTGAGTCTGCCGAATAGACGATCTCCGAATCACTGTTCAGGCTCCACAGGGCCAGCGAGCTTTGCAAGCCATCGATGATTTCCGTACGCACACCAATCTCGCGCCCCCAGCTTTTCACCAGCGCCGGCACTGGGGTGACTGCATCCCCAGAGACCGGGTCCACACGGCCCGTCACGCCGCGTGCATCATTGCTATGCAGGCCCTTGCCGGCGTTGATAAAGAACTCGGTCTTGCTCCACGGCCCGAAGATCATCGACAGCTTGGGCGACATCTTGCTGGCCGACGCAGTTCCGGAATTGGCAGAAGTCTGGTAAGCCGTGACATCCATGTTCACATGATCTGCGCGCATTCCTGCAAGGGTTCGGAACCAGTCGTTCCAGCTGGTGGAGTTTTGCAGGTACACGCTGCTCATGGTCTCGCGCACCTTGTCATTGGTAACTGTCTGGAAGACCTGACGCGCCTGCGTATTGGCCAGGCCCACGTTGATATTGTCATGGCGCAGCTGCAATCCCAGTTCGGTCACCGAATCGCGGCCCAGCAGAGAATGATTCCAGCCCTTCACGAATTCGGCGCCGCCCAGATTGCGGCTTTCCTGCTGCTGGAACTGATCCCCTTGCACGGGATTGTTTTCGTAGTACGTGAAATTGGACCAGAGCTGAAGCCGGTAATGTTGTACATAGGCCGAGACCTTGCTGTAGCCGCTGCTATCGTGCTGATGCCATTCCCCAGAGAGAATCGCCCGGCCACTGTTGCCGCCGTCGCTCGGATCGAGTGCGGCATAACGGCCAAGCTGGCCGGACTGGATCAACTCCAGCGGAACCTGGTCAGTGGAATTCCAGCTACCACGGTAAACCATCGCATTGACCGACCAGCCATTGGCCTTGCTACCGTCACTCAGACGCAGCAGCGCATTGATCTTGCGGAATTTCTCGGGATTGTCCCAGGGGCCGTTCTCCCGCATCAGTTCCAGTGCGCCCAGCAGCACCGGTCCGGAGGCGATCAACCCGGTACCCGTCGAATCGCCTGGTGCCTGCAACAGGCGCGATCCGGCCATCAGGATGCGCTGATAACCGTGACTGCCGCCGGTCACACTCAGCAGATTCTGATCCAACTGTTTCACATAGCGCACATCCGCCGAACCTGCCGAGGAAAAATCACCCGTATCGGCAAAATAAGGACCCTTGCGGTAATCGATCTGATCGACCAGCTCCGGAATCAGGAAATTCAGGTCGCTATATCCCTGTCCATGCGCATTGGTCGGCATGTTGACCGGGACGCCCTCGACACGGGTGGCAAAGTCGGTGCCGTGATCGAGGTTGTAACCCCGCAAGAAATACTGGTTGGCCTTGCCATCGCCGGAGTGCTGGGTTACCACCAGTCCGGGTACCGTTTCCATTACCTCGCCCGGTCGAAGCAAGGGCACATCCTTGAGCAACTGTCCGTTGACCACACCCTGCGAGGCCGCATCTGAAGTGCCAACCCCATTGCTGTAGTGTGCACGCACGGTAATGGCCGGCAACACGGTGCTGTCATCGGCCGCTGCGGGCTTGTTGTTCACATCAGACTGCGCCGAGGCAGCGCCACTCCCCGTCACCAGCAACAGTGCGGTCAACCAAGTCTTCTTTCTCATCTTCTTGTCGTCTTTCTTTTAATATGATTTTTAATTAATTCGTCATACTCGTGGGCAAAAATAAAGTCGGACATCTCAATGTCCGACTTTCCTTGTCCTGGGAAGAATCGCGCAGCGGGCACAGCCGCTCAGGTGATCAGGGCCTCTCGGGGCGCTCGGTCACACCCAGCGCATCGTAGCCGCGCCACTTGTAGACCAACAGCGAGACTACCCAGCCCACCACGAACAAACCGATGATGAGATAGCCCAATGCACCAAAGTGCTCACCGATCATGCCCACGCCATCCCAGAACGGCCCCTGCAATGACAGCTTGTCGGCCAGCAGCCCCAGCACCTCGATGCTACCCACCACGACTGCCACCAATACCGACAGCGCCGTGATGGTGATGTTGTAGTAAAGCTTGCGTACCGGCTTGATGAAAGCCCAGCCATAGGCCCCCAACATCAGTACGCCATCGGTGGTATCGACGAGCGACATCCCGGCAGTGAACAGCAGCGGTAGTAACATGACCGACCACAGCGACATCCCCTGAGCACTCTGTGTGGCGGTCATCCCCAACAGGGCGATTTCGGTTGCAGTATCAAAGCCGAGACCGAACAGGAAACCCAGCGGGAACAGGTGCCAGCTGCGCGTTACCAACCGGAACATCGGCTGCAAGATACGTGCCAGAAAGCCTCGATTGCTCAGCAAAAGATCGACCTCTTCCTCTACGTAGGGCTTGCCATGCCGCAGGTCCCGGAATTTGCGCCATACCGAGATCAGCACATTCAGATTCAGTGCCGCGATGAGTAGCAGGAAAAAGGCTGAAACGAGTGTGCCGATGATGCCGCCGATCTCATGGAATTCTTCCATTCGATGCTGCATGCTCATGGTGGTCAGTACCAACAACAGGGAAGCCAGGATCACTACCGCCGAATGTCCCAGCGAAAACATAAGGCCCACCGCTACTGGGCGCTTGCCTTCCTGCATCAGCTTGCGCACGCAGTTATCGATGGCGGCGATGTGATCCGCATCGACTGCGTGACGCAGGCCAAAGCTGTAGGCCAGAAAGGCTGTTCCCAATAGCACTGGAGAGTGACCGAAGCAGATCAGTGCCAGAACCCAGGCTGCCAGATTGAAGAGAATCAGGAAAACATAAGTACCGATGATCCTGCTTTTAAGTCCTGGAGCAGCATCGTTGAGCAGAGCAAATGAGGATGAGAGCATGGCGTGGATGAAAAGGCATATGTCCAAGCCGCTCAAAATTCAGGAGCAGCTTCTTGGCGCGACATTGTTTTTGTGTGAACTAATTATAAATCATCATACCAATCACTACGAAGAGAACGGACATCCTCAACGCTGACCTGCTTTGTTATGATGGCGCCCTTTAGTCAACAGGAGCTTCTCATGCAGCGTTGGACGATTTCCGTAGACGATGACCTCGCCATCGAATTTGATCGCTTTGTCCTTGGCAAGGGTTATTCCAATCGCTCCGAGGCTTTCCGGGACCTGGCGCGCAAGGAGTTGGGGCAGGCAGAGATGGAAGAAGGAAAAGCCAAATGGTGCGTCGCCACCGTGAGCTACATCTACAACCATCATGAACGCATGCTGTCGAACCGCCTCACTCACCTGCAGCACGAGCATCACGACGTCGTGACCGTATCGCAGCATGTCCACCTTGACCATGACAATTGTCTCGAAACAGTGATCCTGAAAGGCCGCGTCAACGAGGTACGCGCTTGCGCCGAAGCCTTGGTGGCACAAACGGGGGTGCATAACGGCAACATCCATATCGTGCCGTTGCGATTGGAGAAAAAAAGTTATATCAGGACTAGCCACACACATTAACCCGCTCCTGCATTGGGTGCGAGAAGGTCAGATGCCGCTTTTTAACTTTACGTTGACACGGCGCACCGCAATGACAATCCCGCTGAGAGAGAGCCCCAGACCTCCAAGACTGAGGAGGATCAGCACAGCCTCCCTCCAGCCGACTGCAGCCAGCATGAAATGCAGGTCCCAGCTATGCAGGAAGCTGAACAGCCAGCGCCCCACGCGTTGCGCGCGGTCAGCGGTGAGAGCGATCTGCCCGGTGGCTGGATCGATATAGACCAGGGTGCTGCCCGCATCATCAAAACGCAACCTGAGCACCGGCAGGCGACGCTCGGCGCCGCCCATCATGGCTTCCGGCGCACGGCGGTAGTAATAGGCATCACCGCCATCGAGCAGCTCTGCCTGCATGAGTTTGGCGGGCAGCAGCATTGCAGCGGCCTCTTGCAGCATCGCCTGTGGCCATTGCCGCTGTACCAGCAGACCCTGTGCACCCGTGGTGACGATGCGAGTACCATCTGCGGCATCCCGGGCAAGCACGAAGCAATGGCCACCAAGATTTTTCCACTCCAGTTCGACGGCCTGGAAACCATCCCGCTGCAGTGCCTGCAGGATGTCCGTTGGCGTGCGATCCAGATGATGCTGGGCGACAGTTGCCCCGTCGTAGCGCGCCAGATCCGGCGATTGCGTCGGCGAAAAAATACCCAGTGGATTCATCGACATCAGACCACTGAAGATCCATGTCAGCGTAATGGCAGCAAAGCCCAAACCGAGCAGATGGTGCCAGCGCATCCATCCCGGCGCGAAGGGCGAGCGGGAACCGGATTTATAAGGTCGCGCAAAGCGCCAGCGCCAGAGCCCCACGACGATGCCGCTGCAGGCAACCAGAACGCAGCCGGTCGAGAGCGCAATAACGGTCCAGCTCCAGACCGGATCGCGCGACTGGTTCTTCAAGGGATAAAGCCAGTGCAGCCACGCGCCAACATAATTCCACATGCGCTGAGAGCTGCTGGCCTGCATCACGACCTCACCGGTCCGGGAGGAAACGTAGAGCAAGGTCTGCGCAACATCGCCGACCTGCACCATGTGCAGGGGGCGATGCGGGTTGAGGCTGCCGGAATGGGTCCAGCGATCTTCATCGATGCTGCCCAGGTATAGAACGTCCTCACTGCCTGAGAATACCCTGGCGCTGCGCAGTGCCGCAGCGCTGCTGAAGCCCTCTGCCTGGACGCCACTGGAAGCATCCATGCTGGTCAGGCTGCCATCGGCAAGCTGCACGATATAGCGTGCTTGCCCGGAGGCAGCGTTGAGGACCAGCCGGCTGACCGGCGCATCTCCCATGGCCTGCGAGGGTAATTGTGGTGCGGCACTCAACGCTGGCAATGCTGCCAATCGGTCCCAAGGGGTGAGCTTGGGATAACCGATGAACAGCATCACCATGCCGCTGAAAAACCACAACGCCATCAGCAGGCAGCCGGCGACACCGCACCAGCGGTGCGTGAGATAGGTCCAGCGCCGCAGGCTGCCTGTCAATTTTTTCATCAGGCTCAGAAGCGATGATTCAGCGTCAGCTGAACTTCACGCTCGGGACCATACAGCCATTGCGTGGTGGTGTAATACGCCGTGGTGAAATAACGCTTGTCGAAGACATTGTTGGCACGCAGTGTGACCGTGGTGGCCTGCGTGGCCTTCCATTGCAGCGCCAGGTCAGTGGTGGTGTAGGAGGGCAGTCTGATCGTATTGGCATTGTCGGCATAGCGCTGGCCGACATACTGCAGGCCGCCGCTGGCGGTCCATGCCGGCAGGAAGTTCCAGCTCAGCCAGACATTGGCCAGACGCTCGGGGACATTGGTGGGTACCTTGCCGTCACGCGAGACAGCTGCACCACTGACCGATTCGGTGAAGTCATCGAAGCGTGCGCGCAGCACGGTGGCATTGGCGTTCAGTTTCCATTGCTCTGCAAAGGCCAGCGACAGGCTGGCTTCGATCCCACGCGAGGACTGCTGTCCGACCTGCACGCTGGCACTGGGATTGGCCGGATCGCGGGTAAGCAAATCGTTCTTGCGGATATCGTAGAGCGCCAGCGTCCACTCACCGCGCTTGTCCCAGAACACCTGCTTGATGCCAGCCTCAATCTGTCGTCCGGTCGACAACTTGAATTTGCTGTTGGCCTTGCTCATGAAGAGCATGCTGCTCACGGGCGCCGCCGCCTTCGAGTATTGGCCGTAGATACTCAGGTCAGGGGTAATGGCATAGACGGTTCCCAGGCGCCAGCCCAGGTTGGAGAAGCCTTGATCGAAACCACCCGTGCCGCCGGCAAGATCGGTGCGGGAGACATCCGCGTGATCGAAGCGCAGGCCGGCCAGCACACTGAGTTTTTCGGTCAGGTCCAGCTTGTCTTCGGAGAAGACTGAATACTGCGAGGCGCGCGCGCGGAAGCGAGGCAGGAAAGCCGGAATCCCCACGCCGCTGGCATAGCTGCCCGGGTCGAAGCTATAGGGATTGACCGAGCTGAAGCTGCCACTGTAGGTGTTGTTGGTGTGCGTAAAAGACGTCGAGTTGATATCAAAGCCGACCGAGACCTGATTCTTGAGGCCTGCCAGATGGCCCTTGAAGGTCGCATCAGTAGTTACTCCGGTCTGCGATTGGTCATGACGGATTTCGGTGGCATCGCCACGATCGACCAGTCCGGTCGCGTTGTTGTAGACATAGCTTTCCGCGTTGCGCCAGTAGCGATTGCTGTTGATCTGATAGAGACGAGTGCGCAGCGTGGTATCGGCGTCGGGTGTCCACTGGGCTTCCAGTTGCGCCCAGCGGTCCTTGTAGTCGATGGTGCCGTCAGCCACGTTGTAGTTGCGTTCGCGCAGCGCATCGACTTGTTGACCGTTGATCAGGGGCGTACCGAAATAGGCCATCGGACGCTGATGCCCCTGGGCATAACTCAGCTGCACGAACAGATCGCGATTGACATCCAGGCGCAGCGCACCGGACAGGCTCAGGTTGTTCGTGTTGCCGCGATCGACCCAGCCATCCGACCGATCTCCAGCGATGTCGACCCGGTAGGACAGCATCTCGTTGATGGCGCCGCCGCTACCCAGTCCGAGGCGCCGCGTGTTATGGGTGCCGATGGTAGTTTCAATTTCGTTTTCGATCTTCCCGCGTGTGGGCTTTTTGGGGATCACATTGACCACACCGCCGATGGCACCATCACCATAGATCACCGAGGCAGGTCCGCTGAGGACTTCGATACGGTCAATGTTCCAGGTGTCGAACGGAAAGCTCACGCCCACGCCACCGTATTGGCGCAGGCCATCATAGAGACGCATCACGGAGGTGGCATCGGTGAAGCCGCGTGCCGACAGCGCGCTGCCGCTGTTGCCCGGGTGGCCCATGGCGCTGTAGCCGGGCGCACGGGTGATGGCATCGGTGATGCTGGCGTCGCCGCGCTCTTCCAGTTGTTGGCGGTTGATGACGCTGACGCTGGCTGGCGTCTGCAATGGTGTCAGATCCAGATTGGAACCGACCGACACCTGGTTTTGCAGCGGCAATGTGCTCTGGGCATTGATCGTGATGGCCGGCAGCGCATTGGCGGATTCCTCTGCCTGGACAGGAGCGGCGAGGCAGAGCAGGGGCAGTGCATAGGGAGCATATGCAATCGTGCGGCGCAACTGGGCCGGCAGCGAACGGGCAGGATACGCGAGGGTGCGTGGTTGGGATTTTTTTGTCATGTCAGTGTCTCGGGGAAGGTGTCGTGGGGTGACTGAGAAAGGCCCAGTCAAGCGCGGCACACAGCATCTTCAACGCCTCTTGAGGGCGTCCGGGCGGGGATGCCGGCTACAGTGACCGCAGCGGGTGAATCAATAGCGTGTACCCGGTGGGCCACGTGGGGCGGCAGTTGCCCAGGCCGTGTGTGTCCGTCGCGCTCCCTGGACAAGCTCGACGGCCAGCGATATCCGCAATGGAGGCTGTGACAGGTCCAACCGCGACGGCAATGCGTGGGCAAGATCCTGCTTTGCGCAGAACATGCAGTGCCCTGCATGGGCTACATTCCCGGTTTTGCCACTGGCCCCACCTGAAGTCGTAGCTGGATCATCGGAGACGGAACATATGTCATTCCAAGCTAAGGCAAGCTTGGTACCGATGCGTGCTTGCACCACTCCCGACCACATCATTGCCAGCAGGGCAGCAATGGTGAGCCACGCGATCATGCGCATGCGGGGAAGGCGAGTTTTCATGGGCGCAGATTCTAACGCCCTGGAAGCCGATCCGGCCGGTCACAGAAACGCAGCCTTCTTGTGAGAAAAAGACAGGAAGTCCTTGCCTGTAAAGGATTTGTAAGATTTTCGTCAGATGCACATTCCGCTTGTCTGCGACAATATGTCGCATGTGCTGCGCCTTGGTCGTGGCAAACTTGTCGCCTGCGAAGATGAGCGCCCGGATGCGGGCGCAGTCAGCTTCCATGAATCAAATCACCGGCCCGATCAGGGTAAGTACATCCCCTCAGCCGATCCCATAGTGGAATTGAAGATAATGAAAAATGTTAAGCGCCTCCTGTCGCTAGTGATCCTTTCCAGTCTTTTCCTGGCGCAATTCGTCTGGGCGCACGCCCACCTGAAGACGGCCATTCCTGGCGATCAGGCGGTAGTGGCTTCACCAGCAGAGCTGACACTCACTTTCTCAGAGGGGTTGAATCTGAAATTCAGCGGCGTCAAGCTGTCAGGCCCCGATCAGAAGGAAGTCAAATTGGGTGAAGCCATGCTCATGGACGAGGGAAAGTCATTCATGGTGGGGATCCCCGCACGACTGGCACCGGGCACCTACACGGTGCAATGGCATGCCTTGTCCGTAGATGGCCACAAGACCGAGGGTAGCTATAGCTTTTCCGTAGCACCTTGATTTCTCCCACGCTTCTGTTGGGGCTTTGCCGGCTGTCACTCGATGGTGCGGCACTGTTTCTGTGGGGCTCCGGCCTGACCTTGTTTGTGCTGGTGGCAGAGCCGCTCAGGAGCGTGCTATGGCAACGCCTGGGCGTATGGCGACGTCTTTTGTTCGGACTCCTGTTGACTGCCGTGCTTGCCAGTTTGCCCGTGCAAGCCAGTATTCTTGGCGATGGCTGGGCTGATGCCTGGCACCTTGACATGCTCGCTGCGGTAGCCAACGGGACCTCAATCGGTACGGCATGGTGGACCCAACTGGTCGCCATTTGCCTGCTCCTGCTAGGCGTGACGTCATCGGATCGCATGCGCTTGCTCGCATGTATCGCTGGTGGCGGCATCATGCTCACGAGCCTGGCGCTGACCGGACATGCCGTCATGCATGAGGGATGGACGGGACTGTTGCATCAGGCAAACGACGTTCTCCACGTGTGGAGCGTTGGGGCGTGGATAGGCGCGTTGCCTGTCGTCTTGATGATCCTGTCAGACCAATATCGCCGCACGTATCCGGATCTGGTCAGTACAATCTTGCGGCGTTTTTCGAATATCGGCCATGCAGTGGTGGCATTGGTTTTCCTGACAGGCTTGCTCAATACCCTCCTCATTCTTGGACGACTGCCGTTGGATTTCCATTTTCGCTACCAAGCGCTGTTGATCATGAAGATCCTGGTGGCTGGCGCAATGATGGCTATTGCCGTGTTCAACAGGTATGTACTGGTGCCCTCGATGCGTCATCATCGCAATGGCCTGCGACAGATACGCCGTCTGACTCTGGCGGAAATTTTGCTCTCCTGGTTTGCATTGATGTTGCTGGCATGGCTAGGGATGTTGCAGCCGAATTGAAAATGCAGCCACTGCGGCAAAGCGCAGCAGCGTGACGTCTTGAGCACATGCTTTTGCGCCCGGAGATATCCGGGCTCACCAGCCTAACTTACCTGCGTCTGGATCCATGCAAACAGCGCTTCCAGGTCGTAATCGCCACTATGCGGGCGATTCCAGGCGAACTCCAGATTGACCTGTGCGCCACGCTGACGTGCGGCTGCAGCGAGCAGCGTCGGCACCGCCAGCGAGGTGTCCCGATCCATCGTGCCTTGTCGGATGCGCCAGCGTTGCGCTACTACGGAGCGCGCATCAGCGATTTCCTGCATCGCATCCATGGCCTTGACCGTCTGTGGCTCAGCCAGGCCAGCACCGGACACTTTGCTGTGCTGCGCCGAGAATGCTGTGAAGTGGCGCTTGTCGGTGTTCGCATCACCGAACAGCTGATTCTCGCCGGTTTCCAGGTCCAGGCCGTCGAAGGCTGGTTGACTCTTCATGCGTCCGACACTACGTGCATAGGCACTGAAATCGACTGCTACCACCTTGTCATCGCGAAGCTGAAGCCATGCCGGCTGACCCAGATCGGTGCCGCCGGCCTGGGCCTTGCGGGCTGAGTCGAGCAGCAGCCCGGCGATATGATCACGCAATGGTCCGTGACCATCGGCCTGCAGGCTGAGCGTGCCTCCCTCCGGCGAACGCAGGCCCAATGCATTGACATAGTCGACAAATGCCGCACGCAGTTGCGCTGACAGCTGCAACTGCGCATCACTGAGCTGCCCCACGACTTCCTGACGCTGAATTTTGTAATCAAGCATCGAGATGGCCACATTGCGATACTCTCGCAAGCCCTCGAACTGCCATTCGTAGGCTTCATCTGCATGCGACAGATTGGTAATGGGGCAATAAGCGGATACGGCGAAGATATCGTCGCGCCCCGGCGCTGCCCCTAGCTTGTTGAGCTCAGCCTCGTAGTCAGGGTGATTGCCGCTGGCACCCAACAGCGCTGACAAGGCACCACCCGCGCTGGTGCCATTGGAGATGATGCGTTCGGGGTTGCCGGGGAAGCGGCCAGCGTTGTAGCGTAACCAGCGCACTGCCGCCTTGAGATCGACGATGGCGGCAGGCGCCTTGCCGGTCCATCGGCCATCGCTCGCTTGCAGAGTGCGTCCCCGCGCACCCGGGGCCGCGACGATGAATCCACGCGCCAGGGCCACGGCACTGGCGCTGACGGTATTTGTGCCCATAGGGGGAGGTGGCAAGGCCCCCGGAGGCAGGCCTGGCGGCGGATTTTGTTGCTGCCCCCGTTGGCCGCCCGGCGGTCCCGGTGGAAAGCCGCGGCCGGCAAGCGTCCCTGGTTTGGCGGGCATGTAGCCGCCTACCGCATTGGGAAAGAAGATCGGGGCGCTACGCGCGTCGAAGCTACCGATGCGGCCGCCCTGAAAGTAGGTCTCGGGAATGTACAGGTTGAGTACCTGGTACTCGGGCTCGACGGGTCGCGCCACATAGGGGATGCCCTCAAAGGCGCGTACCTGGATGACCTGCCCATCAACCGTTACCTGTTGATGTTTGTAATGCTCCGTGTCCAGCAGTAGTTGCGGGTTCTCTCGGATCGGCTGCGCAAAAGCGGCCTTGGAAACCGTGGCCGCTGCGAGCAGTGCCAAATTGAATTCTCGTCGATTCATGAGGTTGTTGCCTTGTTGAAATTTAAAGCCATGCCCATTGCGTCGCCTGGTTCACGAAGGGAAAACAGGGCGTCCCCCTTGGATCTTCTCCGCGCAGACTGTGCCAGAAATGGCCTGCCTGAAGATCATATCGGTCGTGAAGTTCTTCAAGCTGGTTTTCAGAAATTTACTTCATGGACGGCGCGATTGTTTTGACGAGAGTTTGATCAGTACCCGACAGAGAGATTCCGACGCCAAGCAATGCTACGGAAGTCGCATTGCACATGACCTGGCTGCGGCAAATTGACGCAGTCGGCTCCATGCAGCGTCATCATCTGCGAATGCGGGCTTATCATAGGCTACGTCAGATCCTATTTTTTTCCTCTCGTCTCCAGACCTCCGAACATGAGTTTGAGCCGACGCTTTCATCAACTGCTCGCATGGCTTGCGCTATGCGTGATGGTGTTTGGTGCTGCTGCTCCAACCATTTCGCGGACGCTGGCCTCCAATAGCCAGCTCACCTGGATGGAAGTCTGTAGTGCCAGTGGCACCAAGCGCGTCGCGGTAACAGGAAACAGTACGGCAGGGCAGGAGCAAATGCCCGTCGACGGAGCACATTGCGGCTATTGTGTCCTTCAGCAGCACGCACCGACACTACCTTCTGCTGCGCCGGGTATCGCCTCGCTGATTGCGGTACTGGTGCATCCTGTCTTCTTCATTACTGACTTCACCGTGGTCCCGGCTCTGGCTCCCACGGCACATCGCAGTCGAGCACCTCCGACTCTCGTTTAACCGCCTGATTCTGTGTGTTGCACAAGTCTCTTTCGCGAACTTGTGCAGGTCTTTGTGTGCCTGGCCACACTAACCACAGATGTTCAGCAAGGCAGAACATGAGCAAGCGGGGATGCATGCCATAGGCTCATCTTATGAGAAAGCGAGCGCAGTCAGCGCGGAGGCTTTCTCATTTCTCTCCCGATCCATTCAGCGAACGCTCCGTTCAGGATGCAGCGACTTGCGCATGTCCGAATACATGATCCCAATCGAAACGTCCACAACGAGGTTCGTTACTCCGGCCTGTCCGGCCCCAGGAGGCCATATGCAAACGAATGATTATTTGGAATTGGTAAAGAGAAAGCTCGACCTGCAGTCCGACCAGGCATTGGCAAATGTACTGGGGGTGACGCGCAGTGCGATCAGCCATATGAAAAGTGGAAAAAGTGGTATCGGCGATGCGACAGCAGTGAAGGTGGCCCAGCTAACCGGCATTCCGGTTGCTCGCGTCCTGATCGATGTTCATCTTGAACGTTCGAAGGCCCCTGAGGTGAAAGCAGCGTGGGCCTCGATGATGGAAAAATTTCCGGCACCCACTGATCCCCACATGCCATACCGCAGTCAGCATCTGAATTTCCTTCCGTCATCCCAAACTGGCGGCCCACCTCAAGATCGGCAAAGCCAAATGAATTGGCTGACCTCTGAATGGCTCTGACGGAGAAGAAAACATGTTCAATGCAATCACAGTGCAATCTCTGCCCGCTGGCAAACATCTCACCATCCCCAAGCATCGTGGCTTGCGCTTGCGCGCCAACGAAAGCATGTACAACTGGATCTATCGTTACAAGAATCCGAATGATGGCAGGATTCGCCAGGTCAAACTGGGCGAATGGCCCCACATGTCATTGAACTCGGCCGTTCGCCAATGGCGGCAACTCAAGAGTTTGCGTGATCAGGGGATCGATCCGTCAACGGTGCATCGGCAAGCGCAACCCCCACAACGTGATTCCGTATCAATGTCCAATGAGTCCGCTGCGCAACTGACGGTGCAGCAAATCGGTTTTCATTATTACGAGGGACACGTCAAGCATCATTGGGGCGAAAGAGGGGCCAAGGAAGTGTGGCGTATTTTCGCGCGCACGCTGGGTGAATTCGGGAACCTGTCTGCACAGGCGGTCGATGCAGGCATGGCCGCTGACTTTCTTCGTGGCTTTCTGGACCGACCCACGCAAGGTACTATCACGCGACGCGAACTGGGTGCAGCCTGGGACTACGCCATTGCGCATGGATTGCTTCCTGCCAAGTGCGTCAATGTGTGGCGTAGCGTCATGCGTGGTGAGTTCAAGAGCAAAGGCGTTCGTATCAAGGGCGTGCATCGCGGCCCCGTAAAGCGTCTGCTGTCGGTCAATGAGCTCGCGGTTCTATTGCCGTGGCTCCATCATTTCACCAGCGCCAACGAAGATATCCTGACGCTGTTTGCCTGGACATGCGCTCCCGGAAAGGAAATTTGCGCCATGCACGCCCGCGAGATCAGCCAGGAGCAAGATGGCTGGTGGTGGACGATCCCGGAGGAAAAGCTGCGTCCCCAACGACGCGGTGCCGCTGGTGATTTTCGTGTTCCCCTGGTGGGCCGGGCGCTGGAAATCGTACAGCGTCGCCTGCTGGCCAGCGGGACAGGCTATCTGTTTGAAGGACGCAAGGGCGGCCGCTTTGATCCCAAGAATGTCGGCGTGGCCGTCTGGAATGCACGCGAGGACTGCGATTCCCGACCTGAATATCAGCGGCCACGCCTGCCCATTTCGGACTGGACTCCCAACGACCTCCGACGTGCCGCTATAGAGTTGCTCAAGACGATGGAATGTCCGCCGGACATCCTTGCCGCAGTGCAGGGGCAGCTCGGCAATCGTCTGCGCCTGTCTACTGACGGGCGAGCTCACGCTGCTCTGAAACGGCTCTGGATGACACGGCTGGCAAGGATACTGGAGCAACTCATGCAGGGCAGGATACCGGCGCAGTGGGAGAAAGAGAAGCTGGCCGCCTGAACAAGAAGGGCCCGTCTTCACCCTATTGGGAGGGGCGGACATAGCGACAATATGTCGCACATGAAATCCGGTACAAGGAGTTCGATTGGTCGCACAATCATCAACTCCTGCAAGGCAGGCAGATGGTATCCGAATGAATCAATTCGCGACCAGTCGGCAGCTGAAGATTGGTTTGCATTCTGAGTCGGGCTTCGGGCTCGCTGTTTTCTTATGTTCTTGATGTCGGATTTGGAAGTGCTGGAGAGCGGCCAGCCTTGTACTGAGCGGGAAATCCTCGATGCGGAATGCATCCTTGGTTTTTCATTGCCGACGGAGTTGCGCAATGCCTACCTCAGCGCCAACGGTTTTACCGGGCCGTCCGAAGCACGGTTTCTTTACCCGCTGGCGCGAAGAGAGGTGTTCTCCTCGGTGACCATGCTAAGGCTCACGCAAGTTCTGCGCGGCTTGCCGGCCGCAGCATCACTATGGTCCGCAGCGGTGGCCTTCGGGGATTATGGGATCGGGTCGACCTGGGGCATGACCGCGGAGGGACGTGTGTTCGAATGGTGGCCAGAAGACGGTGACGAGCCGTTCTTTCTGGACGTGTCGCTCCAGCAGTTATGGTCCGAGCGCAGCAAACTTTTTGAATCTCTTTCGGCTTCTTGAGCATTTGTGGACGTGCCGAAACACCATGGATCAATGAGAAGCGCTGAATCAATCACCAACCAGGTATGAGTTCAAATCGCTGTGAGGCTTGATGGCGGGTGCTGGCGTTTACGCGATGGGTGCACGCGAAGCGAGCTTGCCAAATGCATTCCAATTGGCAGGCTACGCCCGTACCGACCTCCTGTTCGCCGATCAGTCCGGCTCATGGAAAACACAGCTCAATATCTTGAACCTGTTCAATCGTCGCTATTACACGGGTGGTTCGGCCTCCAACTTCAATTACACCCTGAGCCCGGGCCGTCCATTGTCGGCCCAGGTCACGGTGTCTCGGCATTTTGGAACCTAAGGTGATATCGCCGCCGGGATAATGCGTAGCGCGGTCAGGTAGCTCGCCAGCCTGCGCACATCATTCGTGCAGGCGTCCCAGAAACTGCCGCGAGCGCTCGCTGCCCTGCGCGCCGAAGAACAGGGCAGGGGTGGTATCTTCCAGCACGTGTCCACCTTCCATGAAGAGGATGCGGTCGGCTACATCCCGGGCGAAGCGGGTTTCGTGCGTCACGACCAGCATGGTCATGCCTTCGGCCGCCAGCGCGCGCATCACGTTCAACACGTCGTCGCGCAGTTCCGGATCCAGTGCCGAGGTTGGCTCATCGAAAAGGATCACTTCCGGATCCATGGCCAGCGCGCGGGCGATGGCCACGCGCTGCTTCTGGCCACCGGAAAGCTTGCCCGGATAGGCATCGGCTTTCTCCGCCAGCCCGACCTTGCCCAGCAGCGCCAGGCCTCGTTCACGGGCCTCCGGCTTGGCAACCCCCTTGACCGAGACCAGGCCTTCGATCACGTTCTGCAGCGCGGTCATGTGCGGGAACAAGTTAAAGGACTGGAACACCATGGCTGTCTGCTGCCGGATCTGCAGCGTCTTGCGCCGCAGTTCACGTGCGGGCAGTGTCGCCGGATCGTTCAGCGCCACGCTGCAGATTTCGATGCTGCCGCGATCCGGCAATTCCAGCAGGTTCAGCGAGCGGATGAAGGTGGTCTTGCCGGACCCGGAGGGTCCCATGATGACCACCACTTCGCCCCGCGCGACTTCGAGGTTGATGTTGCGCAGTACCTGATTGGCACCATACGCCTTGGCCAAGGCGCTCACGCGCACGGTACAGGAAGAAGACGGATTCATTGATAGCGCCTCGACAGTTTCTCTTCCAGCCAGGTTTGCAGGAGAGTGAGTAGTTGATTGATGACCCAGTAGATGGTCCCGACGATGATGAACATGTCCATGTAGCGGAAGGTGGTCGCTCCCAACTGGTCGGCCACGCGTGTCAGCTCCACCACGGTGACGGTGGAGGCCAGCGAGGTGTCCTTCATCAGCGCGATCAGGCGACTGCCTACGGGTGGAATGGCGATGCGCAGGCCTTGCGGCAGGATCACGCGCCATAGCGTCTTCCAATAACCCATGCCCATGGCCCAGGCAGCTTCCCACTGGCCGCGATCAACCGCATTGATGCCGGAGCGGAAGTTCTCGCTCAGGTAGGCTGCCGAGAACAGCGTCAGCGCCAGCAAGGCGGCGGGGATGGGATCGATGGTGATCCCATAGTTGGGCAGGCCGAAATAAATCAGCAGGATCTGGATCAGCAAGGGCGTGCCGCGAAACACCGACACATAGGCAAACGCCAGCCAGCGCAGCGGCCGCGCATCGGAAATGCGGGCCAACGCAATGAGCATGCCCAGCGCCGAGCCCAGCACGAACGAGCCGATACCCAGCCCGATGGTCACCACTACCGCTTTTTCCAGCAGCGGTAGCGCCCTGATAAACAAATCAATCATGGTTCTCCTCCCGGTTGCAGCGCCTGCATTGGGGCGCTGCTTCAATGTTCATTGATGCGGGCATCACGCCTGGGCTGCCGCGCTTGCGTACTGGGCCAGTGCCTGATCCAGATCGGCGATCAGCAGGGCGGGGTCTTCCAGACCGATGGACAGGCGCACCACCGGCTGGTCGGTCGCCGGGAAGGCGCGGTTGGCCTGCAGCGCGGCCGGATAATACGCCGCCAGGCTGTGCACGCCGCCCCAACTGGCACCGATGACGAAGTGCTGCAGGGCGTCGAAGAAGCCGTGGAAGGCGCTTTCCGGCGCCGGTTGCAGGATCATCGAAAACAGGCAGCCAGGGGTCTTGTAGTCGCGCTTCCAGAGGGCATGGCCGGGGTCGCTTTCCAGCGGCGGATACATCATGCGCGCCACCATCGGATGATGGGCCAGATGACGTGCCACCTGCAGGGTTGACGCTCCTTGCGCATGCACTCTCAGTGACAGCGTTTCCAGCCCGCGCAGCACCAGGAAGCAATCCTCGGGACTGACCTGCTGGCCGAGGATGCTCTGGGTCTCGCGCAGGATGCCGTAGTGGCCGTGGTCATTCATGCTGATGCATCCCATGAGCACGTCGGAGTGACCGCCCAGGAACTTGGTGGCGGCCTGGATGCTGAAATCCACGCCCAGATCCAGGCATCTCAGCCCCAGCGGGCTGGCCCAGGTGTTGTCCAGCATGGTCAGTACACCGCGCTCGCGTGCCACGGCCGTGATGGCCGGGATGTCCTGCATTTCCATGGTGACCGTGCCGGGCGCTTCCATGCAGATCATACGAGTGGTGGGCTTGATCAGTGCGGCGATGTCCGCACCGATGTCCGGCCGGTAGAGTTCCACCTCCACACCCATGTGCGCCAGCCATTTCTCGGCAAAGGTCTTGAGCGCACCATAGCAGGCCGCCGAGACCAGCAAGTGGTCGCCGCCGCGCACGAAGCCCATGACGGTGGTCATCAGTGCGGCCGCACCGGAGGGCGCAATGACGCAGTGGCGGGCGTTTTCCAGCGCGGCGACACGCTGCTCCAGCAGGCGCGCCGTGGGGGTGCCGGTGACGCCATAGCTGAAGCCATCGGGCTGGCGCTGCTTGCGCTGGACAAAGTCCTCGAAGGTGTCGAACACCACGGTGGAGGCGCGCATCACCGGGGGCGAGAGGCTGGCGAACGCGGGTTGCGATGAAATAGAGTGGTTCATGCGATTAATTTGTTAATCTAAAAAAGAGGAACCCAGTATCCGAATTCGCGCCGCAGCCATCAACAGCACGCGGGACTAACTCTATAAGTGGTACTTATATATGGACATGCGAGACATTCAGGTCTTCCGCGCCGTCATGCGCGCCGGGACCACCAGCAAGGCCGCCGCCCTGCTCAACGTATCCCAGCCCGCGATCAGCCAGTCGATCCGCAAGCTGGAAGCGACTTCCGAACTGCGGCTGTTCGAGCGCACCCGTGGCCGCCTGGTGCCGACGCAGGAGGCGCTGGCCTTGATCGTGGAGGTGGATCGCTGCTTTGCCGGCTTCGAGATGATCGAGCACCGCATCCGCAGTTTGCGCTCGTTCGGACTGGGCCGTCTGGCCATTGCTTCTTTTCCCGCACTGGGCAATGGTTTCATGCCGCGCGCCATCGCCGCCTTCGGACTGGGTGAGCGGCGTGTGCAGATGTCGTTCCAGATCATGAGCTCGCGCGAGGTCTACCAGCAGGTCAGCGCAGGGCAGCTGGATTTCGGACTGATGGCCGATGAGCTGTCAGTCTCCGGGCTGGAGCATTCGCAATTCATGAGCGTGCCGGGTGTGATCGTGATGAACGACCGGCACCCCTTGGCCGGCAAGCCGGTGATCACGGCTGACGATCTGCTGGAACATCCCTTTATTGCCCTCAATCCGGAAGATGCCAGCCGCCGGCGTCTGGAGCAGGAGCTGATGCTGCAGGGGAAGGTCTTGCGTCCCATCCTGGAGACGCCTTATTCCAATTCGGTGTGCGAATTCGCCATGCGCGGCGTTGGCATGGGCATGGCGCATCCCATCCTGGCGCTGGATTACGTCACGCGCGGCCTGCGCCTGAAGCCGATGGAAGTGACGGCCAACTTTACGGCGCTGCTGGTTTTCCGGCCTGGGGTGCCGATGTCGGAGAATGCCAAGGAGCTGCTGCGGGTGATGCGGATCCAGATGGAGTCGGACATGAGCTCACTGCGCCAGGTGCTGTACCAGAAACCCGGCGCGTTCTGAACTTCCCGGCAATGCACCGATTTGAGCACCGCGCACAGGCTTGGGGCAAGGCCATGCTGCACGAGACCGCAAGAAGAGCAGTCAGCCCGGAGAAAACCGGGACAGGGAAGGGTGAAACACTGTTGGCCCTTATTATTTTGCTGTGCCGGATTGGTGCGGCATATCTTATCGATCCATCAGTTTTATCGAAGAAAGTATAAGTTCTGCTTATCAATCAAGAAACGTGTACGGATTGCTGATCCCCCGGCCTGAGCACAGAATGGGCTTCCGATTTCATTGATGATCAAGAGGGGACAGCACCATGAAGTTGCATCATTTCATTCCCGCCTGCCTGCTGGCAGCGCTCCTGGGCAGCGCAGCGGCTGCCGTGACAGCCCAGAACATTCCGGCCGACATTCTGGCCAGTGCCCGTGCGTCGGGCGTGATCCGCATCGCCAATACCCAGAGCAGTCCGCCCTGGAGCCTGATCGATGACAAGCTGCAACCGGCCGGCTATGACGTCGAGGTGGCCAAGGAAGTGGCGCGCCGCATCGGCGTGGCCAAGGTGGTCTTCGTGGCCGACAGCTTCAAGAATTTTGTGGAAGGACTCAAGGCGGGCAAGTACGACATGGTGATGAACGACCTCACCCCTTCGCCGGAACGGGAGAAGCAGGTCGATTTTGCGGCACCCTATGGCGTGGAGGATTTTCGTATCTTCGTATTGGCCAGCAATACCAGCATCAAGGACAAGCCCGATCTCAAGGCCAAGAAGGTCGGCGTGACCACCGGCACCACCAACGAAAGCTGGGCCCGGGCCAATCTGAAGAAATCGGATATCCGCGCCTATGACAATGGCGGATTCGTCTTCAACGACCTGGGCAATGGGCGCATCGACGCGGTCATCAGTTCGCACTTTGGCGGCATGAAATATGCCAATGTGAACAAGTTGCCGATCAAGGAAGTCGGACCGATATTGATCTACCAGCTGTCAGCACCGGCCATGCCCAAGGGCCAGCAGCCATTGAAGGAGGCCGTCAGCAAGGCGATTGGCGACATGACGCGCGATGGCACCATCGACCGGCTGGCGCGCCGCTGGGTGGGGGCCGAATTCGATATGGTGGGCGATATCCAGCGGGCCTTGCAGCAACCGTGACCTGCTTGCCGCCGTATCGGCTCTTGTCTGCAGATGAACAGGAGCCGATGCGGCCACTCGAGCATCAGAACCGGTAACGCGTACTCACCAGCAGGCTGCGCGGCTCGCCGGGCATGTTGTAATCGTTGGCGGCACTGTGGGCGGAGATGAAGTAGCGGCGATCCAGCAGATTCTTCAGTGACAGCGTGACGTCAAACTTCTCGGCTACATAACCTGCGCCCAGATTGATGACTGCATAGCCGGGCAATACCGTCAGGTTGTCAGAGGAAGCGAAACGCGCCGATTCGGCCCGCGCGCCCGCCGCCACCCAGTAGCCATCAGGCAGATCGTGCTTGAGCCACAAGTTGAAGGTGTGACGCGGCGTAAGGGACGACACGTTACCCTGGAAGGGCGTGCCAGCGGAGGTCAGCCCGCTGGATTGCACGATGAGTCCATTCATGTAGGCATAGCCGGCGATGAGATTCCAGTGCGGTGCAAGCTCGCCGCTGGCGGACAATTCCACGCCGCGCGTGCGCTGTTGGCCGACGTTGATGGCAAAGCCCGGCCGGTTGGGATCGGCGACCTGGATGTTGTTCTGCGTCATCTCGAACAGTGCGGCCGTCAGGCTGGTCTTGTCGTTGAGCTCGTACTTGATGCCGACCTCCTTGCTCTCGGTCTTGGTCGGTTCCAGCTGGGCGCTGTTGCCGTAGAAGACGAAGGAGTCCGCCAGCGGCTGGAAGGAACGGCTGTAGCCGGCATACAGAGAGGTGCGTTCATCGGGCTGATAGACCAGGCCCACACGGGGCGACAGCGGGGTGTCGACGCGATTGAGGCTGGATCTGGCAACTTTGTCATCGCGGTCCTGGGACAGGCGCTCATAGCGCAGACCGGCCAGCAGTTTCCATTGCGGCGTCAGGCTGATCAGGTCCTGGACATAGGTGGCCAGCGTATTGATCCGGGTCTCCGCATTGATGTTCGGCACGGCGTTGGCTGCAATGGGCGACAAGTTGGCCAGCACTGGATTGAACAGGGAATAGGTCGCCGCATTGTTGCGCGTGACCTGCCAGTCAGTCTTGTTTTGCCAGCTGTATTCCACGCCATACAACAGCTCGTGGTGCATGCCCGCCAGTTGCAGTTTCTGGGTCAGTTCGTTTTGCCAGAACAAGCCACGCTCGGCACGCTGGCGATGGGCCTGGGCGATCGTCACCGTCGGATTGGCGGTCTGGGTGACCCGGCTGATGGTGGTGTAGTTGCGGTCGAGATCGAAATCATAGGTGCGCAGTACCGAGCGCCAGGCCAGGCTTTCGCTGAACTTGTGGTCGAGGGTGAAGGTGGCGTCCTTCACCTCGGATTGCACGAAGGCCCTGTCGCGCCCGTTGGCCGCACCGTAATAGGTGGCAATGGGCACATCTGCAGGACGGCCCCGGTAACTGGGGATGCCCTGGTCGGCCAGTCGCCTGTCGTGCAGATAATTGAATTGCGCCGTGAAACTGGTCTGCGCATCCGGCTTGTAGGTCAGGGAAGGGGAGAGTGCCTGGCGTTCCAGGAAATACTGGTTGCGGAAACTGCTGGAGTCTTCCACTGCGCCGGTCAGGCGAAACAGCAGCGTGCCGTCGGCGCTGTTGCGGCCGACGTCGAATTCGCTGCGCTTCTGTCCTTCGCTGCCGACGGTGAGCCCGATCTCGCTGACCGGATCGTCGCTCGGTTTCTTGGTCACACGATTGACGATGCCGCCCGCCGAGCCGCGTCCGTACAGCACGGAGGCCGGACCCTTGAGCACTTCCACGCGCTCCACATTGGAGAGGTCGCGGAAATACAGGGCATCATCGCGCACGCCATCGATGAACTGATCGGTGATGGCGCTGAAGCCGCGGATGATGACCTGGTCGCGCTGGGCGTCGCCCAGACTGAAACTGAGACCGGCCACGTTCTGCAGGGCATCCTGCAGCGACAGGGCATTCTGGTCGCGCATGACCTGCTTGGTGACGGTGTTGACGGTTTGCGGCACGTCGCGCAGCGGTACGTCGATCTTGGTGGCTGCCGAGGAGTTCTTGGGCCGGTAGCCGCTGTTGTCATCTGCGGTCGCCTTGACGGTCACTTCCGGCAGCGCATTGGTTTGGACTTGTTGCGCGTAGCTGTCGAAGGCCAGGGCCAGCAGGGCACTGAGGGTACACAGTTTGGTGTTCATAGCAATATTGTTTTACGTTGTGAATGGACGAACTTCTGTTGCAGAGGCTGGCGGAAGGCTGGCGGAGGGAAAGCTTGTGACGGCAAGGGAGGTGTTTCAGCTGGCGGCCTCGCGGGTGTCGGAACGTCGCTGCAAACCATGCAGGGCGGCGGCCACGATCAGATAGACGGCAGCGTTGGGCCAGAACACTTCACTGATCGGCAGCCAGCCCATGGCCAAGGCACCGGCAGCTGTTCCGAGCAGGGCACCGGCCTTGGCGGCGCTGTTGCCGGCGCCGAGCACCCAGCCTTGGCGGTGGCCATCGGCCTGGCGTGACAGCAGGGTGTAGAACACCGGCAGCAATGCGCCGAGGAACACGCCCCACAGCAAGCGTGCCGCGACAAACCATGCCGGCACATGACTCATGGACTGCAAGGCCAGCGTGGCAGCGCAGGCCAGCGTGATCCACTTGACCCGCTGCAGGACTTGCTCCGGTGCCAGTGCAGCGAAGGCGCGTGCCCAGAGCGGAGCCGCAATGCACAGGCCCAGTGCGGTAGCGCCATAGCAAAGGCCGGTGAAGCTGGCATTGGCATGCAGGACCTGATCGGCATACACCGCAAAGAAAGCCTGCGGCATGATCTTGCCCGCCTGCACCAGCAAGATGCCCAGCAACAAGCCTTGAAACGCCTGCAGTGCAGGGCGTTCTGCCGCCGTTGGAGCAACCGGCTTTGATGATGCGCGCTGTCGATCAGTCGGCGCGGCTGGCTTGACGAAGGGCAGGGCCACCGCAGCCAGCAGCGCGCACAGCACGCACACCAGCGCGGTCATCAGGTTGACGATCCAGAACCCCCAGAGGTCAAACAGGATGCCGCCCAGCCATGGGCCCAGGGCTGAGCCCATGGCGGTGGCTACTTGCAATCGTGCCATGAGCGAGCTGCGCTGTGCCGGGGTGGCCAGACCCGCGCCATAGGCTTGCGCCGTAGCGATGAAGCCGCCCAGCGCGCCCTGGATCAGACGCGCCAGCAGTACTACGGTGACGCTGTCGGTCCAGGCCGCCATCAGCTGGCTGACCGCCAGCGCCAGCAAGGCCCGCACCACCATCGGCTTGTGGCCGGTCCGGTCGCCCAGGCGGCCCCACCAGGGGGCGGTGAGCATGGTCATCAGCAAGGGGCCGGCATAGACCGCCATACTGACCCAGGCCAGCGTGGCAGCCGACATGGGAGCCAGCTCCCGCAAATGCAGTGGCCAGAAGGGGCCGCTCATTTCCATCGCGCCCATCGAGAGCAGCTGGATGGCCATCAGATAGCGCAACGCCACAGCCGGACTGCAGCCCATCAACACGCTCATGCTGGGCCCAGCAGGGGATTGGGCATGCGCAGGACGACGTCCTCGGAGGTGTCGCTCAGTCGCATGCGGACGAAGGACTTGGCCGGCCAGTCATCCTGCAGCAGTGCCCGATACTCGGTTTGCCAGCGCTGCGGTTCGGTGTCTGCCTTGAGTTCCGCGAAGCTGGCTTGGAGACGCTCGCGCAGTACCGCCATGAATGCTGCTTCCCGCTGCTGATAGGTGCGTGAGAGCAGCAAGGCAAGTTCGATGATGTGGCACAGCATGAAGGCGTGCAGAAATTTGTCGCGCACGGAATCGTTGTCTTCGAACAGGGTGTGCTTGCTGCTGTAAGTTTCCAGCGCCAGCCTGCTGTGGCGCAAGGTGGGGGCATGGATGCGCAGGTCCCCAAAGTCGCGCAAGAGCATCTGCACGGGCCGAAGTTGGGCATCCACCATCACGAAGCTGTTCTGCTGATGGGCTTCAAAGGCGATGCCATAGCGCAGATAAGCCCCCAGCACTGCCGGCAAGGCGACATCCAGATAGGCAGCAAAGAATTGTTCGGCAGCATCGGCGTCGTCTCCCCACGCTGCGCTGACCAGATCGCAGACCAGCGGACGCCCGCTCAGAGGCGAATCTGCAAACAAGGCGCCCACCGGTACCGGCATGCGCTCCTTGCAGCGTTGCGTCATGGGGTTGCTGCGGTAGAGCACGGCCAGGTGGCGGGAGACATCGTCATTGCCCTGCGGGTCGCGATAATACAGGCCGACTTCTTCACCGAGGATAGCCAGTCGTCCGCCGAAACCGTCTTCCTTGGCGATGATGTCGCGCAGCAGCCTGGTCAGGCGCGGGCCCATCACGGCGGACTTGGGCGAGACGGTACGCTCGACGCTGGTCAGGCGCAGCGATACGGGCAGTTTCATGTGCGGCTTTGTCGGCGAGCCTTCAGGAACCACGGTGCGGAAGGACATGGTCGGCCGGGCTGGCAGGCTCGCTTCGGGCAGCAGCAGGAGCTGGCGCTTTTCCACTGCCTGAGCGAAGCGTTCGGGGATGGCGCGATCCAGCTGGTAGGGATGCAAGGGCAGGGGGAGCCAGTGTGAAACGTCTTCACCCCGTTGCTGCAAGGCTGTTGTCCACGTTTCCCAGGCTTGCGGGTAGTGGGTAGCGAACCATTGCCGGTATTCGGCGTGGTCCTGGCCGCCGGTGATGCAGGCGACATCGACGTGCATTGCTGCCAGGGAGAGCGTGATCGTGGCTTCAAATTCGGGCGAGAGCGCCATGACCTCGGCGCTGCTCAAGCCGAGTTTGGTCTTGTAGTTGGGGTGCCAGGGATGGCCCAGCGTGCCCCATTGTTCCAGCAGCAGGCTCGGGTTGGGGTGCGCTGAACGGAATAATGCGGCGGCAAAATTGGTCTGCTGCTGCCCGAGCTCAGCACGCAATCGAAGTCCCCAGTGTTGGCGGTAATTCAGGCAAAGTGCGTCATTTTCTGCGCTGTTGGAGAGCTCCATGATCAGCCGTTGCAGGCTGGCTTCGGAAATGTCCTCATGCGCCCGAGCCACCTTTGCCAACAGCATGGACGAGCTCAGCAAGGCTTGCGGGACCGGGTTTCCGACACTGTAGTGTGCGATGGAACCGTGGAGCTGGCAGTTGTCCGCCACACCCAGGTGCAGGCCCTCGATGCGCAGCATGCTTTGCGCTTTCCACAAAGGCAGCCAGGCGTAGTGCCCATCGAAGATCAGGTGTTCCCGCTGCAGCAGCTTTTCGCGGAACAGCGCTTGCAGGGTGCGTTGCAGACTGCGCTGCCGGGCTTGATGCCAGGCTCGGTTGAGATGGACATCTTGGGGTTCACCTAGGTCCTGGATGAGATTCAAAGTACGCATATTGTTGCCTCATGTAACAAAGTGTCTTTGAATTGTATCAAATGAGAATGGCTATTATTCGTATTTATTCGAGGGGTATTTATTCGTATAATTTGTATTATGTAAAATATAGTTTGCAGCTTGCCTGATTAAGGCAAGCTGCTGCATGGTCCCGACGTCTCAACCAAGCCCGACTTCCTCGACATGCGCCGCCAGGCCGCTCTGTCCCGGGGCGATATGCTCCGCCAGAACATGAGCATCCGGATAATCTCCCCCGTTTTGCGTGCGGAAAGGAATCGGCTTGTCCCGGAACAGTCCCGCCAACCGCAAACGCAAGGCATCTTCAGCTGTAGCCAGTCGGGCCTCGTTCAAATGCCCTGCGCCATATACCGCAAAGGTCGGCAAGACCTCCATCCCCGGAAAAAACAAGCTGCCATGGGTGATCGGGAAAAGCAGCTGCTCCAGAGGTCCGTTGATGCCCCGGGGTGAATAATCCACTTCCGGCCCTCCCACACACACCGAAAGCAACGCACGCTTTCCGGCCAACCCGCCTTCCCCGTATCGGTAGGCATTGCCCGCGCCGCGATAGCCGTAGGCCAGCCCATAAGCCCACACCCGGTCGATCCAGCCTTTCATGATCGCCGGCATGCTGAACCACCAGAGCGGAAATTGCAGGATCAGCGCATCGGCAGCCAACAGCTTGCGCTGTTCTTCCGCCACGTCGGACGTCTGGCAGCCATGTGCAAAGGCATGCTCGGACTCGGCGATGATAGAAAGACGATCGGAATGTTGGCGGACAGGGAAATCCTGGGCATCCAATGCACTCTTCCACCCCATGGCATACAGGTCCGAGTGCAGGACCTCATGGCCTTGATCGCGCAAGGTCCTCGATGCCACCTCGGCCAGATGGGGAGCCAGCCGAGATGAAGCAAGTTTTCGGATATAAGCGAAAAAGTAATTAGTGTTCTGCCTTATATTCGGTTTTGATCTAAAGGGCTGAACAAGCGGACAAATTCGTACTTTAAGCGTCTTAGATATATTTATGCACCCGGCTTAAGGCACTGTAGTTATTTAGCACAACTGAGGTGCGCGTCTAGTCCGTGTCGCAGTTTGGCTCCTTACCGCGAACACGGACGTTTTGACGGTTATTTAGCCGGACGAATGTTGGTTACCACTGGTGCTGCCCCACTCCCCTTGAGGTCAAACGAGACTTGGTCGCCGACCTTAAAGCCTTGCAGCAATTTCTCATCCGATACTTTGAAGCCCATGGTCATCGCTGGCCAGTTCAATTCCTTGATGGGCTGGTGAGCCAAGGTAACGGTTTTCTGCTTCGGGTCGAGGCTCTTGATGACACCGGTCCCATGAGAAACCATTTCGCCAGCATCAGCCTGGCCCATTTTCATGCCCTGCATGTCGGCGGCAAATACGGGCGAAATGCTGCCCAGCGATGCGGTAAAAAGCATGGCGTACATCACATTCTTCATGACAACTTCCTTTCACTTTGAGGATAAATTAAGCCGGATTGGCTTTGGGTTGGCGACCACGCATCAAGCGATACGCGGCCGGAATGACAAACATCGAAAGCAACGGAGCGGTAATCATGCCGCCGACCATCGGCGCTGCAATCCGGCTCATGACTTCGGAACCGGCACCGCTTCCCCACAAAATTGGGATCAGGCCCGCAAGGATGACAGCCACGGTCATCGCTTTTGGACGTACTCTGAGCACGGCACCTTCGCGGATTGCATCCTCCAGTACGGGGATGGAGATAGCACCTCCCTGTTGCACGCGGGCAGCGACCGCCTGTTTCAGGTACAGCAGCATGACTACGCCGAATTCAGCGGACACGCCCGCAAGAGCGATGAACCCGACACCGGTGGCAACCGATAGGTTGTAGCCTTGGACATAGAGGAACCAGATGCCGCCAACCAAGGCAAATGGCAGTGAGGCCATGATCAATGCTGCCTCATCGAAGCGACGGAACGTTAGATAGAGCAGTACGAAGATGATCATCAGCGTTGCCGGCACCACCAGCTTCAAGCGTGCATTTGCCCGCTCCAGGTATTCGAATTGCCCTGAGTAGGCAATGCTCAGTCCGGGCGTCAGCTTTACCTTGGCACTGACAGCTGCGCGCAAATCGGCGACCACAGATGACAGATCCCGGTCCCGGACATCGACATAGATCCAGCCGCTAGGCCGAGCATTCTCACTTTTGAGCATGGGTGGGCCATCGCTGATCTTCAGCTTGGCGACGGTTCCCAAGGTGATCTGCTGGCCGCTGGCGGTCAGGATCGGCAGATCGCGCAGTCGCTCCAGCGAGTCGCGAGTCTCTCTCGGATAGCGAACGCTGATCGGATAACGTGCCAGTCCCTCAATCGTCTCACCGACATTCTCCCCACCGATGGCGGACGAGACGATGCTTTGCACATCAGCGATATTGAGACCGTAGTTGGCGGCGGTCAGCCGGTCGATATCAACATCCACGTAACGTCCGCCACTGAGACGTTCGGCGAGCGCGGAGCTGACGCCCGGTACCGCTTTGGCAACCTGTTCAATTTCTTGCGCCGTCTTGTCGATATCGGCCAGGCTGGTGCCTGACACTTTGACGCCAATCGGGCTTTTTATCCCGGTAGCCAGCATGTCTAGCCTGTTACGAATGGGCGGCACCCAGATATTTGACAGGCCAGGCACTTTGACGACCCGGTCAAGCTCATTCACCAACTTCGCCGGCGTCATGCCGGGGCGCCATTGATCAGGCGGCTTGAATTGAATGGTCGTTTCGAACATCTCCAGGGGGGCGGGATCGGTCGCACTCTCAGCACGACCAGCTTTGCCGAAAACACTGGCGACTTCCGGAACCGTCTTGATCAGGCGATCGGTCTGTTGTAGCAGTTCGGCAGCTTTGGATGCGGACAAGCCTGGCAAGGCTGACGGCATATAGAGCAGATCCCCCTCATCCATCTGCGGCAAGAACTCACCGCCCAAACGGCTGATCGGCCATAAGGTCGTCAACAGCGCAAGCGCCGCAATTGCCAGTGTCGTCCTAGGCCGGCCCAAGACGGCTTCCAGTAACGGCCGATAGCAACGAATCAGCCAGCGATTGAGCGGATTGCTGTTCTCCGAGGGGATCTTCCCGCGGATCATGTAACCCATCAGGATCGGGATCAGTGTGACGGATAATCCGGCGGCACCGGCCATTGCATAGGTCTTGGTAAATGCCAACGGCCCGAATAAGCGCCCCTCCTGCGCCTCGAGGGTGAATACCGGGATAAACGACAGGGTAATGATCAGCAAGCAGAAAAACAGCGTTGGTCCGACCTCTGCCGCCGCCTCACCAATGACTCTCCAATGGTTTTCCCCCTGCAAAGGTCGCCCGGGATGTCGATGCTTCCACTCTTCGATGTGCTTGTGCGCATTCTCGATCATGACGACGGCGGCATCGACCATGGCACCAATTGCAATGGCGATCCCCCCTAGGGACATGATGTTGGCATTGACGCCCTGATACCGCATGACGATGAAGGCAATCATGATGCCCAGCGGCAGAGAGACGATGGCCACCAGTGCGGAACGCAAATGCCAGAGAAACAGGCCGCAAACGACCGCAACGACAATGAACTCCTCAAGCAGCTTGTGCGACAGATTGTCGATGGCGCGATCGATCAATTGGCTGCGGTCGTAGACGGGTACGACCTCAACACCGGCGGGTAGGCTTTTTTTGAGCTCTTCCAGTCGGCTCTTGACGGACGCAATGGTGTCCCGCGAATTTTTGCCTGAGCGCAGGATGATGACGCCGCCCACCGATTCACCTTCGCCATTGAGTTCCGCAATGCCGCGGCGCATCTCCGGCCCGAATTGGATGGTCGCCACATCGCCCAGTTTGACGGGTACGCCGTTTTTCCCCGTCGCCAAGGGAATGTTGCGGAAGTCCGCCAGCGTCTTCAAATAGCCGGAAGCCCGCACCATGTACTCGGTTTCCGCCATCTCCAGCACTGAGCCACCGGTTTCTTGGTTGGCCTTTTTGATCGCGTCGACAACCTTATCTTGCGCGATGTTGTAGGCCGCCAGTTTCACCGGGTCGAGCACTACCTGGTATTGCTTGACCATGCCGCCTACCGTTGCGACTTCGGCGACATTGGGCAGGCTCTTGAGCTCATATTTCAGGAACCAGTCTTGCAGGCTACGTAACTGGGCCAAGTCGTGTTGCCCGGTCCTGTCCACCAGGGCGTATTCATAGATCCAGCCGACGCCGGTAGCGTCAGGGCCCAGTGATGCCTTGGCCGAGGCGGGAAGGCGTCCCTGCACTTGGTTGAGATATTCCAGTACCCGGGAACGCGCCCAATACATGTCGGTGCCGTCCTCAAACAAGACATAGACGAAGGAGTCCCCGAAGAACGAGTAGCCCCGCACGGTCTTTGCGCCCGGTACCGACAGCATGGTAGTTGCCAACGGATACGTTACCTGGTTCTCGACAATTTGCGGTGCCTGACCAGCATAGGTAGTCCGGATGATGACCTGAACATCCGAAAGATCGGGCAACGCGTCCA
The DNA here is from genome assembly GCF_004367745.1 of Herbaspirillum huttiense. Classification (GTDB taxonomy): domain Bacteria; phylum Pseudomonadota; class Gammaproteobacteria; order Burkholderiales; family Burkholderiaceae_D; genus Herbaspirillum; species Herbaspirillum huttiense. The sequence continues at coordinate 2,772,737 of NZ_CP037993.1, read as the reverse complement.
CAGGGGTGGTCTTGAGCGCCCATAACCCCCAGGCCCCCAGAAAAAGCACGCCAAACAAGACCAGGAAGCGGCTGCGAAGCGACCATTTGATGAGTTTTTCGATCATGGCGTGCTCCGATCCAGCTTCTCGATCACATAATCGCCATTTCTCTCTTGGAAACCGAAATGCACGCTATCTCCGGTCTTGAGACCTGTTGCCATCTCAGGCCGCGCCAGTTTGAATGACATTGTCATGGCTCCCCAACCCAATGTTGGGACCGGACCGTGCGAGAGCGTGATGTCAGTGCCCCGCAGTGATTCGATTTTCCCGGTCGCCTCATTGAGTGGCATCTGGGCGCTCTTGGCGTCGGCGCCTGGTGAAGTGTTCAGCCGCGCGAGCACGCCTTTAAGGCTAGCCTCGGAATCGATGAGGAATTGACCGGAGGTGACAACTTGTTGGCCTTCGATGACGCCATCCAGGATGACGCTCTTACCATCGGATTCTTGGCCAAGCTTCACTTCGACCGGCTGGTAGCGCCCATCGCCTGTTGTGACAAGCAGGATATTGCGCGCGCCAGTGCGGATGACCGCTTCAGACGGTACCAGTAGACTTGGTGCTGCCTTGCCGCCTCCTAAGCCGATTTGCGCATACATGCCCGGCTTCAATTTGCCATCGCGATTGGGCAACTCGGCGCGAACCCGGAGGGTACGGCTGTCTGCGTTGCTCTCCGGCAGAACGGCAAGGATCTTTCCTGTGAATTTTTCGCCTGGGTAAGCCGCAAAATCCGCTTCCAGCTTGTCGCCGACGTTAACTAGTGCGGCTTGCGCCTCAGGAATTGCCGCTTCTAGCCACACGGTATCGAGCCCATTGATCCTGGCTAAAGGCGCTCCAGCCGATACCGTCATTCCACTCCTGATATCCAAGGTCTGAATCAAGCCCGCAATAGGTGCAGCGACGGTCACTACCGTCTGAGGTCGGCCGCTCTTCTCCACACGGCTAATCAGATCACCCGACATCCCGAGCAACTGCAGACGTGTGCGGGCGGCCTGGATTAGCGCCAGGTCCTTCGTACCGAGCACCGCCAAAAATTCCGCTTGGGCGCCAGCCCATTCCGGAATGAGCAAGTCCACCAGGGGCGCGCCGCGTGCAATGACGTCGCCAGGAGCACGTGCGTAGACCCGCTCAACAAAGCCGTTGCTTCGGGCTTGGACAATCGCCACCTGGCGATCATTAAGCTGCACGTTGGCGATAGCACGCACGGTACTCGAAAAGCTGCCACGCTCGACCATGGCGGTGCGCATTCCCAGATTCTGGCTAATTCCAGAGTCAATCTTGACGCCGGCACCGTCACCTTGCTCATCCGCATATTTCGCGACCAGTTGCATGTCCATGAACGGCGACTTTCCCGGCTTGTCGAATCGCTGATTCGGCATCATGGGGTCGTACCAATACAAAACCTTACGCTCTACGTGCGTAGCTGCATTTGCTGGCTCCGCCTGCATGGCTTGAGCTCCGGCAGCACGATGCGCCATCCAATAGCCGCCCATACCGCTCCCGGCACCCACTGCCAGAATCAGCACGGCAATCTGATAAGTGCGTTTTTTCATTGTTGATCTCCCCCATATGCGAAATAGAGCTGGGCGGCGACTGCGGATCTTTGCGCCTCCAGATCAATGATTTTTAGGCGCTGGTCAACGACTTCCCGGCGTGCCGCCAAGACTGTCGTCAAGTCACTTTTGCCTGCGCGATAGCTGGCGTACTGGAGGTCGGTTTTTTGCTGTGCCAAGGGCAAGGCAGTCTGGTTGGCACGCTCAAGCTGGCGGGTCAAGGAATGGTAGTCGGCTAGATCGCTTTCGAGCTCGTTGGCATGATCGCGCAGCATGGCCTCACGATCCGCATCGATGCGATATAGCTCTTGCTGTTTAGCCGCGATGAGGGGATCTTGCCTTGTCGCGGGAGAAACCGGAATCTCGAACGTGAACTGGACCGACACCATGTTGCCAAAGCGCGGGTCACGTCGTTGATAGGCTAGCTCGACACCCCAATCGGATTTCTTCATCGCCTGCGCTTGGCGCAATTCTGCTTCCGCCTTGTGGCTCTCCGCAGAATAGGCTTCCAGTTCCGGATGCTTGTGCAAGTGATCGCGTAAATGATCAGCATCGATGCGCAGCTCAGGCAAAGCATCGACCAGTGGCTCATCGGCTTCACCACCCACATAGCGGCGGAGGCCAGACTTGGCCTTGACCAGGTCTCGGATCAGTTCATCACGGCGGTCAGCCAGTTGAGCCGCTTCCTGCTTGGGCATTACGCTATCGGCCACCTGGGTACGGCCAGACGCGATCTGGGCGCGCACGGCATCTGCCAAAAGCAAATTCTCTTTGTCCAAATCATCGAACAGCGAGATCTTGCGTTCCAGGAAATAGCGGTTGAGCCAAGCCAAGGCCGTGGCTCTGCGCAGCTTGAGGCGCTCCACTTGCCGCTGTGCTTGCGCCGTTTCGATCGAAGCTTCGGCTACGGCAACGCGGGCTTGGCGCTTGGCCGCATTGGGAAAATCCTGCATGACGCCGATTTTCTGCATCGTCATGGAGTCGGCATTGAGTCGGCCTCGATCCGGCCCGGAGACGGGATAGTTGTCGATACCGGCAAAGATCTTGGGGTCAGGTAAAGCACCTGCGGGTATCGCCGATGATTGGGCTGCCGCAATTTGGGCCCTGTTGGAGGCCAGGTTGGGAGACTGGCGCTCGGCGATATCGAGCGCAGCGTTAAAAGATAAGGGAGCCGCGTGGGCAAGGTCGGACATCCCCGCTAGCAAAGCAAGCAGGGCCCCGGATATCCTGTAAAAGGACATGATTGTTCACTCCATAGCGTGACTGCGCGAAAAAACGCGCGAAAGACCACTTGGCGCTCAAGCCAAGCGTGTCAAGAAATCAGCAACGATCAGAGTGAACGAGGGGGACGCCACAATCCGGACGGATCGTGGGAAGGAAGAAACGATTCGGGCAACAGGGAGACCGTTGCGATCAAGGGAAGCACGTGCAGATTAACGTCCGCTGAAGGTGTGGTCGACGGAAACACTTGGCAAATCTTGCAGGCGTCTCCCATCTTGCAAGGCGCTGTGGACTTTGACGACTTGTCATCGCTCTTCATGCTCATGACACAAGTTTCGTCAGGACTACCTACGGAGAGGGCCAACTCCATGGCCGGAGAAGCGGTACGCATCATTTCGACCATGCGAACAGCTGCCAGTCCCTCCAAGGGAATGGCAACTGCCAGTAGCATGATCAAAAATGTGCGGAAGAGCTTCATGCGAGAAATTATAGAGCATGAACCGTCAAGTGGGGACGCGAATGGCCATATTTAAGCGTTCTTCGCTAATAGGCCATGGCAGCGCACGAATTTTATAACGCAACTCTCAAGCGACGAGCACGTTCCCGAAATGCTTTTTCTCCACCTTCTAATATGGCGCAGACTGACTCCCGGATACGCGGGTTCTCCAATCCGCCACTTTCGTAGGTGATCTCTGGCAATTGTCCCTGGCGATGTTGGCCGCAGCGCGCAACGATGACTTGATTGACATCGGTGTTCACTACGAGATTTGCATTGTGGGTCACAATGATAATTTGCCTGTGCTTTTTTGCGTCTCTGAACACCGGCACTAGCTCATCAAATACAGATTGAGGGTCAAGGTTTTCTTCGGGTTGGTCGATGATCAGCGGCCGGTCATCATTGATGTCAATGGCAAGATAGAGGAGCAGGAGAACAACTCCTCGAGTACCTGGCGACAGGCTTTCAATGTCCACGCCATCATACTGCAGACCGTATCCAATGCGGATATGGTCTGTGCTGTAAAGCCAAGCCGATATCTTTCGCGCCCAGTCTCGGAAATTTTGCCCAGACGGCATATGTTCTTTGAGTTGCCCGGCATACTGCGACACAAACTGGTTCATGGCTTCGGCCACTTCGGCCGGCTCTCCGTGGCGCCAAGTCTGGCCCAGCATCGAGTCGGCTACCTTGCCGAGCTCGCCTTTGCCTCGGAAAGGTCCGGATCTCAGATCCATTAACGCCTCTCCGCGCGCTGTCCAAGACCCGACGTCCACGAGTCGCCGCACGGAGAACGACAATTTTGAAACCGAGCCCGGCCCGTTTTTAATGCGTTCTTTCAGGGGGGCATATAAATTTGCAAGCTCGATTTGCTCATTCGATACGGCATCGAAGATGCCCTGATAGGCTGTGTTTCTATCCGAGCGATGAGACTTAAGGGCTTCATCCGCCTTATTGCCACGCTCGATGTCGCTAATAACTTTCGCCAGGGCAGCTTCGGCTTTCGAAATTTTCTCCGACAATGCCTTATAGCGCCGTGCATTCTGTTCGTCGATTCCGACCATTTTTTGCAGCCGGTCACGTTCGCGCTGTAACAAGTTAATAGGTTGCTCGGCTAAAGTGGCCTCATCTGGGATTAGAGCAGTCGTGAGCGCAAACTCTTCTCTTTCGGATTCGTCTGGGGCTTCGCCTTCTAATGCAAAAAGTCTTTTGGTTGCCTCCGCTATCCTGCTCTTTAAGAGAAGATCGACGTCGCCAGAGAACTGGACAGTAAATGCTTTCCAGTCCAGTTCACTTAGTCTTGCGTTGCTACGCTTTTCTTTCAGGCCTTCGACCCACTCAGGAATCTCGTTGTCGATAAAATCGCGCACATCTGTTTGAATCCCTGACAAAGCTTGTATCTGCAGTTTAACGGCGCTGGCAACTTGTTGTTTCTGTTCAAGAGCCTGTGTAAGTAACTCGAGCCTTGCAGTGCGAAGCTCCTGCCCTTTGGGGATAAGCAGCTTCCTGTCCTCCTTGTCCTTATCGATCAACTTGCTCTTTTCGTTTTTGTCCTTGTTGAGCAAGGGCAGACTGTCCTTTCGAATCTGCTCTTCGGTGATACCGTTGGTGGCGCGTTCAAGTGTGCGTCGATGGCGCTCCCGGTCACTTTGGGCTTGATCCAGTCTTAACCTTAATAGCGAAGTAAAGTCTTCTGCGCCCATGCGTTCAGATTCCTCATGGGCCTCAAATATAACGCGCTGAATTTCAGCAATAAGCGCGTCGTTCAATCCTTCAGATGAACAGAGCTTTTCGACAAATTGCTGTGACAGATATTGAACGTGGGGAGCATCCAGCAAATCTTCCATCTCTGCCGACGCCACATCATTCTCGGTCTCCGAGCCGTTTTCCCAAGTTAGCTTGACGCGAGAATCCGTTAGAAAATCGGCTGCCCGTCTTAGAAACGAGCTACCGTTCAGTTGTTTGGAAACACCAAATCCACCTGTTGCGATGAGATCTGCTAGCGCCGTTTTCCCAGATCCACGAGCTCCAATGATGGCTACCATGCCGGCGTTGACGGGGACCACACCAATCAGCGTTGGTAAACGAAACTGCTTCAATACAGTTTCCCGGCATCGCGCCGCGCGGCGGCATGCCGCCAATGAAGACTCGCCCCTCTGGCTCAATAACGGCTTGGCGTAGCGATTCGAACGTAAGGTCCCCGTTTATCCAGCACAGTCGACCTTTATCGGGTACACCCACGCGTTCCTCTTCGTGAGCGTCCGATCCGTGAAGACATGGTTTCCTGCCATTCCACTTCTTCTCAAGATCGTCAACCGTAGCGGCCCCCTTGCCCAGATAAAAGTCGATCTGCTGTGGACTGGCAGAGAAGATAATGTGAGCAAAGCTCTCAATATTCTGGCGCGTGGTAGCCCATTGGCCGTCATCAGATTGAAGGCCAGAGGTGCCGTCGGTTCCGCCACCGGCCACCGCTATTAAGCAGTTTTCTCTAACCCAGTCGCTTTTATTCCAAGCAACTCGCAAGCGCTCAAAATCGACCTTAAACTGGTTAACCCCGGTACGGTAAGCGGCTTCGTCGTCAAGGGCCGGCCCTTTGTGCGTGCGGCCTAAACGTATAAGATCAGAGCGATTGCAACGATAAGTTTCCCCTTGATGTCCGTACTCCAGGCCATCAAGAAAGTGGGTAATCCGGGAAATATGGTCTGGTTCGTGAGGCGAGAACAGAAAATGTAAATTAATCCCCACCCCCTTTTTGGTTTCGATCGAAAGGCGAAACTCGACGTTTGGGAAAATCAAACCAACGCCAGGAAGACGACCCTCGCGTTTTTTTGCGAGCGTTTCGACGTATTTTTCAATGCTGCAATAATCGGTGATGCCCAGCGCTCGAATGGGCGGCAAGCTAGTCTCTATCTTGCTTAGGAAGCCATCCCATGACTCATCTCCGGAATATCCGTTGTTCAGGGCGGTACCAGGCGTGTGGATATGAGGATCCCACCTGTGCCATAAAGAACCTCGGGTGTTTGTCGTATCAAAGGTCTCTGTCATTGCTTCCCCCAATTGTGTTTAGTTATTGAGCAAGATCCAGAATAGGAGTGTTTTCGGAGTGCGAATCTCGCTACTTTCCGCTACTGGGCAGAAATTTTTATTGGTGCAATTCGCGAAATCGTCCCGTCGCGTCGCGCTCAGAAGTGCCCTCAAATCCATAGCCGATATTACCTGAAATGCTCAAATAAACTTGCTCGAGTGTTAAGCGTTCTATGGTGAATTCGATGCAGGCAGTCGATTTCGCGTCAAAACATGTTGTCATTCTTGCGCTGAATCGCCCCCGCTTGGATGGGAAAGAGTGTCCTCTCCTGGAGCCGCGTTGATCAGAGTTGGTTCAGGGCCGGTGGCGTCTTGGGAAGGAGCCTCTCCAGCATTTCGCGGTGGTAGGGATCCGGCGAATCGACATAGCGCGACGCCGAACTGACGTTCTTCCATCCCACGTATTCCATCAGCGCCCGCATCTCCCAACCATTGGCGCTGGCCCAGCTAGCAAAGCCTCGGCGTAACGAATGCGAGCTGTAGAGGTGTACATCCGTGACCCCGGCAGCCTTTAAGATCCGACGGAGCAAGGGAATAATGCTCGCCGCATTGACGGCACCGTTGCTGATCGTACCCCAGCGGTCAATCCCTCGAATGACGGCACCCGATTTAAGCCCGCTGACAGCCAGCCAATCAAGGTAGGCTGCGACCGGACATAGCTTCGATAACGCAGGCGTTTTGTAGATGGTGCCCTTGAGGCTTCGATCAGTCTTCGTGCGTGGTAGGTAGATGTTCATGCCCTCGCCGGGCACGGCCTCGATACGATCGATTTCCAGCCTGGCCAGCTCATCACTGCGAAAGCCGCGCCAGAAGCCAATGAGCAGCAGCGCCTTGTCCCGGGTGTAGCGGAGCAGATCGCCGAAGCGTCCTTGGTGCCGTGCCTGCTCGCACTGCTGTTCAAGCCAAGCACAGGTCTGCTCAAGCGCCTCAAGCTGCAGCGGCTTGGCCCGTTTTTCTTGTGCAGGGTGCAGTTCCTGAATGCCACGTAGCATCTTGCGTACCACAGGAGCCTTGGTCGGATCCGGGAAGCCCTGGTCGACGTGCCATTGGCCAAGGGCGGAGATACGTTGCTTCAAGGTGTTGTGCGCCAGCACGCCAGCATACGCGGCCAGGTACCGCACGATGCTATCGGCGGTGGCCGGCAAGAAGCCGCCCCATTCAGTTTCGAAATGGTTCACTGCGGCGCGGTAGCTTTTGCGGGTGTTGTCCCGGGTGGCGGCGCGCAAGTAGTCGTCAATCTGGATCATGGCGCTTGAATCTCAAAAAGGCGGCATTACAGGTGGATGGGGTCGAAGGAGGTCAATTTTAGCCCATCAGGAGACATAACGAGTCAATATTTAATCTGTAAATTGCACCAGAACACCTCGAAAAGCCCTTCTAATTTAGTATGTAAATACGTATTATGTAATCCATTATCAAAAACAAGGATCGCGATGGCACGCACCGGCTTATACAAATCTGAGGTCAAGAAGGCACGCGACACGCTGCTGGCCATGGGACGACGCCCCTCTGTGGATGCCGTTCGCATCGAGTTGGGTAATACCGGGTCGAAGACCACGATTCACAAGTATCTCAAGGAATTGGAGGAAGAAGACGGCGCAACGGGGGTGCCATCGCGTACGATCAGCGAGGCCTTGCAGGATCTCGTGGAACGGCTTGCCGCGCAGCTCCAGGCCGAAGCAGATGCGCAGGTACGCTCTGCCAAATTTGAAGCCGATTCCACCACAGGCCGCTTGCAGGCTGAATTGGAGACCTTGCGTATGACGGCGGCCGACTTGTCAACGCGATTGGCAAAGGCCGACGCTGCGCGACTACATGAGATCCAAGCTCACGAGCACACTCGTACTCAGTTCCAGGAGCAGACGGCCGCAAGCCGCGCGCTTGAGGTGCAAGTGCGCGCCCTTCAAGAGCGCCTTGTGGAAAACGAACAGCACCGCCACTCTTTGGAAGAAAAACACCAGCATGCCCGGGAGGCACTTGAGCACTACCGAACGGCAACCAAAGAACAGAGAGAACAGGATCTGCGGCGCCATGAGCAGCAAATTCAGACCTTACAGGCCGAGTTGCGCCAGCTCAGACAGGAGGCCATCGTCAAACAAGAGGAAGTGACCCGCGTTAACCAAGAAGGCGTACGACTCGTAGCGGAGCTGTCGCATGCACAGCAAGCGCTCTATGAGCAACGCAGTGTCGCGGCGCGACTTCAGCAAAAGCTAGACACGCTACAAGAGGTGGCAAATCGAAATCAGATGCTGGAATCCCAGCTGGCTGATCGGAACGCTGTCAACGAGCAGCTGCAGGCGAGCTTGTCCCATGCGGAGCAAGAAAATGTGACGGCAGTCCAGCTGCTGCAAAAAGCAGAGATCGAACGTGCGGCACTACAGGCAAAGCTGGAGGCACATGAAAGCCTTAGTGCCGAATTGCGCGCTCATTTGAGAGACACCGGCCCGGGGCCTCGAAAAAATAGGCAATCAGAGTCTTAACGACCTTTTCAGGCTGACGCTTAGCCTCGTGCTCCGCGCAGGCGCAACGCGTTCGCGATCACAGATACGGAGCTCAAGCTCATCGCCAAGGCCGCCAACATCGGTGACAGAAGTTGCCCAGTAAAGGGATAAAGCGCGCCTGCAGCCAAGGGAATGCCCAAGGCGTTGTAGAGAAAAGCAAAGCCCAGATTCTGACGCATGTTGCGCACGGTTTCTACCGACAATCCTCTCGCACGTGCGATGGCGCGCAGGTCGCCCTTCACCAGGGTGACATGAGCGCTATTGATCGCCACGTCGGTGCCGGTCCCCATGGCAATCCCGACATTTGCCTTGGCCAGCGCCGGAGCATCGTTGATCCCATCACCCGCCATCCCGACGATCTTGCCTTCGGCCTGGAAACGTTCTACAAGCGCGAGCTTGTCTTGAGGCTTGACCTCCCCGTAGACCTCAGAGATGCCGAGCTTTCCGGCAACAGCTTTCGCCGTGGTTGTTCCATCACCGGTGGCCATGACCACCGTGAGCCCGGCTTCTTTTAGACTGGCCAACGCTTCCCGTGTAGTTTCCTTCACGGGATCAGAGACTGCTAGCAGCCCCAAAAGCACGCCATTTCTCGCTAGATACATCACGCTGGCACCTTCGGCACGCAAAGCTTCTGCTTCAGCCAGCAGCGGTGTCGAAGAGACGCCTTCAGATTCCATCAGCACGGTATTGCCCAGCGCCATCCGCTCGCCGTTGACCACGCCTCGAACACCTATTCCACTGGAAGATTCAAAGCTGCTGGGTGTCATCAAGGAAAGCTGGCGCCGGCGTGCCTCGGCCACGATAGCGTGCGCTAGTGGATGCTCACTTCCCTGGTCGAGGCTTGCCGCCAGCTGCAACACTTCCGTCTCTTGACTGCCCGGTGCGGCGACTATCCGATCGAATGCTGGCTTTCCTTCCGTCAGGGTGCCAGTCTTGTCGACGATGAGCGTATCGAGCTTTTTCATGCTTTCGATGGCCGCTGCGTCTCGGAACAGGATGCCTTGGGTTGCGGCACGGCCAGTGGCGGCCATGATGGACATGGGCGTAGCCAGTCCCAGCGCACACGGGCAAGCGATAATCAGAACCGCTACGGCATTGACAAAGCCATAGACCCAGCTCGGTTGTGGTCCAAGGAATCCCCAGCCTAGCAGCGTCAGTACGGCAATGCCGACCACGATCACGACAAAGTAACCGGCTACGACGTCCGCCAACCGCTGCATGGGGGCGCGCGAGCGTTGGGCTTGGGCGACCATCTGGACGATCTGCGAGAGCATGGTCTGCGACCCGACCTTCTCGGAGCGGATGATCAGGCTTCCGCTGGCATTGATCGTTGCTCCGATAACCTTGTCACCTGGCCGCTTGGTAACGGGGACCGGTTCGCCAGTCAACATCGACTCGTCAATGGCACTCTCTCCCTCAACGACAACCCCGTCAGTAGCGACTTTTTCGCCTGGTCGGACCCGTAGCAGGTCTCCAATGTGAACGTTACTCAAGGGGATATCTTCTTCCGTACCATCTGCAGCGATCCGTCTGGCTGTTTTAGGTGCCAAGCCGAGCAGCGATTTGATGGCGGCAGAGGTCTGCGAGCGCGCCCGTAGTTCCAGGATCTGTCCCAGCAGGGTCAGTGAGATGATGACGGCCGCGGCTTCGAAGTAGACACCGATCCGCCCGTGTTCCATGAAGGCCTTGGGGAATAGCTCGGGGAAGACGGTTGCGACCACACTATAGCCATAGGCCGCTACCACGCCCGTGCTGATCAGGGTCCACATATTGGGACTGCGGTGGACGATCGAGTCGACACCGCGGGTCAAGAACGGCCATCCGGCATACAGGACCACGGGCGTACCGAGCGCGAGCTCGATCCAGCTTTGACCGATCAGGCCATGTGGAAATATGCGGCCGCCGGCCATGGCCAGCACCGTCACGAGCACTGTCAAGGGTAACGTGAGCCAGAATCGCCTTTGGAAGTCCCGCAGCTCAGGGTTCTCCTCTTCTTGCTCCGACGGTAGCAGCGGCTCCAGGCTCATCCCACAGATGGGGCAATTTCCCGGCGATGGCTGCCTGACTTGCGGGTGCATGGGGCATGTATAGACAGTTCCGTCAGACGATACCGTGCTTGCCTCGGGCTTTGATGAATCTCCGACATATGCGGGTGGATTTGCACGAAACTTCCCCATGCACTTGTCACTGCAGAAGTAAAAGTCTCTCCCGCCGTGTTCAATCCTCCGGTAGGGATCGGGAGCCACCTTCATGTGGCAAACCGGATCAGTCTGGCTGTTTTCCGGGGGAGATCCCGCTTCAACGGCTGGAACTGATGCGACGTGATGATGGTGGTGGTGTTCATCCATAGTTACTGCTCTCCCGTGTCAGGTATATCCAGCAGGTAACGTGAGGGGCAAATGAAGCGCGTCCTCACGTCGCCAGCGGCTTACTTCGACGTTGGCATTTCCATACAGTCCATCATCATCTGCATGGTCATCTGCATCATGTCCATTTGCTTCTGCATCATCGCAGGGGTTGGCGCCGATTTATGCTCCGCCCTGGTCGCCATCATGCCTTGCATCATGGCCATACTGTCTTTCATCGTCTTCATGTGATCCTTCATCAATTGGCGGCGTTCCTCAGGAGAAGCGGCGCTCATCATCTTTTGATGCTTCTCGCGCATGTCTTTTATCTGGCTATCCATCTGCACCATGGGTGCACCTCCCGCCGCAGATCTCGCGGGAGAAGCAGTTGCAGCCGCCTCGGGATGATGTCCTTCATGCTCTGCTGCGTTTTGAGCCAATGCGGCAACCGAAAATGTTGCCATCGCGAGCGTGCCGATCAGGTGGGTGAAGCGTTTCATGATTTCTCCTCGATTCATTAGGAGGCATGCAGATCAGCAGCCTCTATATGAAGTCTAGTGAGCATAGAAAGACTGCAAGTGATGCAAATCAAAGCTATGTGAAAACGCTCGGAAGCCTGCCCCGGACGAAATGTACCCTGGAGCACGGTAGCGACTAATTCCGTGAGAATTCCTTGCCGGCAAAGTCTACCGTGACCAACTTCCCGTCCATCTTTCCCATCCCGGGTGAGTTGACGGGCATACCTGGTACCGCGACACCTTTTGTCGATCGGGATGCGATGAGTTTGGCCACAGCTGGGGCCGGAACATGGCCTTCGATCACCTGGCCCGTCGCTTCTACAACGGCGGTATGGCAGGACTGAAGAGCTTCAGGTACGCCAAGACGCTTTTTGATCGCAGGCATCTCTTTGCTGTCCACCACATGGAGCCTATAGCCGGCCTGGTTCATGTGTTCTGCCCAAGCCGTGCAGCAGCCGCAGTCTGGGTCTTTGTACACGGTGATGGCTTCCCCGGCCGCGTGCGCAGCAACAGAAGTCAGCGCGAGTAGGCTCGCCAGGAAGAACTTTTTCATCTTTTTTTCCTTTTACGATAAGGGGCAACGATCCTCCAGCATGCAACTCTCTGTCCTCCTTGGGATTGAATTTATTCGGTCATTGGCCCCAAGGTACCGAGCCAGGCGACCAGCGCCAGAATCAGGAAAGCACAGCAGGTTTCGACGAAAAGGCTTCTGCGTAGAGCAGCAATCGCCGTGGCGTGTTCTCCCGAAACGTGGACCCGCTCCAACAACGGGCTCAAGCGGTAGCGATTTGCGGCCGCCAGAGCCAGCATCAAGCCGAACAGGCCGAGCTTGGCGATTAGTAGTTGCCCGTAAGGAGAAGAGAAAAGCCCCGTGACAGTGGGGCCAACAATCAGCCAGTAGTTCAGCGTACCTGTGATCACCAACGATCCGACGATGAGTGTGCCCATCAGCGCAAAGCCATTGAGCGTTCGGCTGAGTAGGGAAACATCTGCCGGGTCGTTGCCGTAACGCAGAACCAACATCAGGATGAACGCTGCCAGCGCACCTATCCAGCCGCCAGCGGCGAGCAGATGGATGATGTCGGCAATCAGGTGAACCTGTCCTCGGACGCCTTCGTCCATGGCACCATGACCAGCCCAGGATAGCGTGGCCAAGGCGGTGGCCCCCGCTGCGCTCATCAGAACTGCGCTCACGGTCGGCCATACGTTCGACAGCAGCGCACCCATGATGACCACGAGCAACATCCCCATCCGCAGGCACCACGCCATGCCAAAAGAGGTGTCCGTCAACATCATCTCGAACATGTGCTGTTCAATCGAGCTGATATCAGAAGCCCCGGTCATCGCCTTGGTCATGAGCAGCATGCTCACCGCCGACAGCGCTAGGCCGATGGCAGCTGCGCTGGCCGTCAGCAAGACGAACTTTTTACCCAAGGGGGATGAACGCTCAGGCCGGCGCAGCGCATGCAGCTGGAATAGCGGCAGACCAAAGACAAGCATCAAGTCCAGATACAGCGCAAAGCGCACCAAAACGGTCATCCCGTCCATTACCTGCTCACTTCACCGTGAAAGTAATCTTGCCGGTGATCGGATGGGTATCCGACGAGACCGCGCGCCATTCGATGCTGTACACGCCGGGCATCAACGGTTGGCTCGGGGTAATTACCATGGTCTTGGGATCATCCGAACCCGACACTTTAGCCGCCATCTTCATTGGAGAGGCATGGTTCATCCCTGGCATGCTGGTCATCAAGAGGTTGGCACCGGAGAACTGCTTGGAGAGATTTTCCGAGAAGTGTAGTTCGATCTTTTCCGGCGCACTCACTGTCGAGTTGTCTTCAGGGGTCGAGCCAAGCAGCTTCGGGTGAGCGAATGCTGCGGTAGCGAACGCGGCTGCAGCGATGGTGATGGCTGTTTTAGCGAAGAGGGACTGGTAGGACATGGCGATACTCCTTGGAGATGTTGTGGAGGGTTAAAAAGGTGGAGACTTAGAACAAAACGCGTACACCGGCCACGAGCCTGGTTTCACCGGCATTGCCGCCGGCACCACGTACGAAGCTGGCAGTACGGCCGAAACTCTGGTTGCGCTCGATCCCGACGTAAGGGGCGAACTGGCGGGTGAACTCATAGCGCAGTCGAACGCCATAGGCAGCGCTGGACAGCCCGCGCCCGATACCAAGCTCTGGATCTTCTTTGCCGTACAGGTTGGCCTCGACGCGAGGTTGAAGCACCCAACGCTGGGTCAACAACACCTCGTATTCGGCCGCCAGGCGCAAGGCAGTCCGACCTTGCTCTCCAACGTAGCCAGTCGCCTCTACTTCAAACCAGTATGGGGCCAGTCCCTGTACGCCAAAGGCGAGCCAATTGCGACCAGGTCGATTGCTGCCGACGTCGACGCGAAGGCCGAGCTGGGTGTCCCAATAGGGAGTAATCGCATGGCTCCACAGCAATTCGGTTCGAGCATCGCCTACGCGGCCTTGTTCGATATCGCCTTCGGCTTTGAGGTAGAACTTGTCATACGAATTACCGACCCAGCCTTGGGTATCGTAGGCGACAGAGTTCCCATTGCGGGTATGAACGCGCTCCAGGCGATCCACCAGGAAGGAACCGAAGGAATGCATATCGGACATCATCAATGCGCTGGTGTCCTTTTGGGCATAGGGGCCGGTATTGAGCGTGTAGCCATTGGAATAGCCATGGGGGTCTCGTGCATCCGCAGGTGCCGTCGAACTGGAGCCCATATCCATGCCCCCCATGTCCATTCCACCGTGGTTCATGCCGGCGTGATTCATTGCCCCATGATCCATTGGCATCGCTGGCTGCGAGGCTGAGCTAGCTGCAGGCGCGGCATGACCTTCGTGAGACTGGGCCAATGCTGCGCTCATGCTTGCCGAGGCAAGGGTCAGCACGAGAATCTGAGTTGAATAGCGGGTAGGAGTCATTCTAGGTGTGCCTTTCGGTGCAGGTCCTGGTTAGCTGACGACGACTTCACGGAACATGCCCATATCCATGTGATACATGAGGTGGCAATGCCAGGCCCAACGGCCTAAAGCATCCGCTGTGACCAGGAAACTGATGCGCTGGGCCGGCTGTACTGGAATGGTGTGACGTCGCGCGAGGAAGTCCCCGTTGGGCGTCTCCAATTCGCTCCACAGACCATGTAAGTGCATGGGGTGGGTCATCATGGTGTCGTTATGCAGAATGACCCGCAGGCGTTCGCCATAGCGGAAATGAATGGGCGTCGACTTGCCGAACTCCAAGCCGTCGAGCGACCATGCGTAACGTTCCATATTGCCGGTCAGATGAAGTTCGACTTCACGCTCGGGACCACGGTTATCGAGCGGGCCACCGATCGTGTGCATGTCAGCCAAGGTCAGTACACGGCGGCCGTTGTTCCGTAAGCCAACCCCTGGATCATCCAGATTGGTACGGGCACTATCGACCCGCGCGTCGGTGCTGGGACCATATTCGGTCTTGGCATGGCGCGCTTTCTTGCTGGGCACCTTCAGAGGATTGGCCGGGGCCATCTGGTGCTGGCTATGGTCCATCCCCTGCATCGGTTGCGCCCTGGATTTGCCGTCCATGGAATCCATACTGTCCATGCTATCCATGCTCGACATCGAGTCCATGCCGCTCATGGACGACATACCCGCCATCGAACCGTGATTCATGTGGCCCATGGCCCCGTGATCCATACCGGCCATGGAAGACATGTCGCCCATCATGTCACCCATGCTGAGCCACTCCGGCTTGTCGACTGCCGGCACCGGTGCTGCGAGCCCCGCACGCGTGGCCAGCGTGCCGCGAGCGTAGCCGCTGCGCTCCATCGTCTGCGCAAACACGGTATAGGCATCTTCCTTGGGCTCGACGATCACGTCACAGGTTTCGCCTGGGCCGAAGCGGAATTCGTCCACGCTCACCGGCTCGATATCCACACCGTCCACCTGAACCACCTTCAATTTCAGTCCAGGAATTCGTACGTCATAGAAGGTGTTGCCGGATCCATTGATACAGCGCAGGCGGACTTTCTCGCCAGGCTTGAACAATGCAGTCCAGTTGCCTGCGGGCGTAACGCCGTTAGCGAGGAATGTCAGAACAGCTGCGGACAAGTCCCCCAAATCCGTGGGATTCATGCGCATCTCATTCCACATCGCACGATTATCCATGGCCGCCTTCACGCCATCTTTGCGTGCGTCGCGGACAAAATCCCCAGCCGTCACACGGTTCAGATTGTAGATATCCCCTTGTTTTTTGAGTTTGGAGAGTACGGACATTGGATTTTCATCCATCCAGTCGGAGAACAAGATCACATGTTCCCGGTCGGCCAGCTTTTTTCCGGCGTCAATGGGGTCGATGACGATCGCGCCATACATCCCGGTTTGCTCCTGCATCCCCGAGTGGGAGTGATACCAGTAGGTGCCACTTTGCTTCACCTTGAATTTGTAGGTGAAGGTCTCTCCGGGGGCGATACCAGCAAAGCTGATCCCAGGCACACCGTCCATCTGGAACGGCAAGATAATGCCGTGCCAGTGAATCGAGGTATGTTCGCGCAGCTTGTTGGTGACGTTGATCGTGACCATCTCGCCTTCTTTCCAGCGCAAGGTAGGTCCCGGCAGGGAGCCATTGATCGTCGTCGCGACGGTCTGCTTACCTGTGAAATTGACAGGGGATTCCGCAATCACCAGGTCAAACACGTTACCTGTAAGAACGGGCGCTGCGGAGGGGCTCGCCGTGGTTTCGGTAGCTTGAGCCACCGCTTGCATGGCACGCGACGACAGTCCCAGAAGGACACCTCCAGCGGCCAGCCCTTTGACAAAACGGCGGCGGGAATTCAAAGGGAACGATGAGCTCGACATAGGATAAAACTCTCCGAAATGGGGATATGGCGTTGATGATAAGTAGCGCTGGCGATCAGTCGGATTACCCGCGCATTACATTCCTGTAATGATTGCGTCATCTTTGCGAACTCGACGTACCATGTATCCATCTTCTTATGTGTTCTCAAAATGAAACTTCTTGTGGTCGAAGATGAGCCCAAAACGGGCGAATACATTCAGCGTGGACTTACCGAAGCCGGGTTCGTTGTCGATTTGGCAAAAAATGGCTTGGACGGTTACCATCTGGCCATGACCGAGCCGTATGACCTGGTCATCTTGGATGTCATGCTGCCCGACGTGGATGGCTGGCGTATCGTCCAGTCCCTTCGTGATGCCCAAAAGACGGTCCCTGTCTTGTTCCTGACGGCGCGGGATAGCGTCTCCGACAGGGTCAAGGGGCTGGAAATGGGGGCAGACGACTATCTCGTCAAACCATTTGCCTTTTCTGAACTGCTGGCCAGGGTACGCACCTTGCTGCGCCGGGGTAGCAACGTGGTACTGCAAGATCGTTTGACGGTCGCAGACTTGGTGCTCGATCTCCCTCGACGCAGCGCCAGCAGAGGTGGCCGAAAGCTGGTGCTCACAAGCAAGGAGTTTGCGTTACTGGAGTTCTTGGCACGGCGTCGCGGTGAGGTGCTGCCTCGTTCACTGATTGCCTCCCAGATCTGGGACATCAATTTCAACAGTGACTCGAACGTCATCGATGTGGCCATCCGGCGCCTGCGCGCCAAGGTAGATGACGGCTTCGAGCACAAGCTGATTTTGACAGTACGAGGGGTGGGATACATTTTGGATGACGCTGACGCGCCCGGGAGCGCCGCGTGATTCGCCAACGGTCCCTGACCGTCCGTCTCACGGCGCTGTTTGCGCTGGCATCTACGGCCGTCCTGGTCGGTCTTGGGCTGCTCATCATGTCCACCGTGGCCAAGCACTTTACCGACCAAGACGAACAGCTGCTAGAAAAGGAGCTTGAACTCATCCGCATGGTAGTCAACGAGCGCGGTGCTGGTGCCATCACCAGTACCTTTGGCGAAGCATTGCACAACCACCCGGGCTTTTTCGTTCACATCAGCTCGATCGACGGCCGGCCTATGTATTCGACCCTTGCCGACGCGACCCAGCCAATCCTGGCGGCAGCCAAGCGTGTAGCCAGCGGTCATTCGTTCGCGGTCAATGCAGGCCAGCATCAGGAATTTCAGGCCATTAAAGCCTACTTGAAAGACGACAAAAGCAGCGAGCAACTGCAAGTCATTGTTGCCGTCGATACGGAAATCCATGACCACTTCATGCGCAATTTCCAGACGACGTTGATTTTGTATGTGGCGGGATCCGCGGTGATTGTGGTCTTGCTCAGCTGGTGGGCCGCCCGGCGCGGCTTAGCCCCGCTACGAGCGATGTCGGACAAAGTGCAAGCCGTCTCTTCGCATAACTTTGGGGAGCGCATGCCCATCGAGACCTTGCCGGTTGAAATCGCCGACCTGGCGGCCAAGCTGAACGCCATGTTGGAACGTCTCCAGCAAGATTTCCATCGCATCACCAACTTTTCGACCGATATCGCCCACGAGCTGCGTACGCCTATCACCAACTTGCTCACGCAAACGGATGTGGTCTTGACTCAGCAGCGCACCAATGAGGCCTACCGGGACACACTTTCCTCGAATGCCGAGGAATTGCAGCGGCTCGCCAGAACCATCTCCGACATGCTGTTCCTGGCCCAGACGGAAAACGGTATCAGCCTGCCCAGCTATGAGCCGCTCAAGCTCCAGGACGAAATTACCGAGCTTTTAGACTTCTATGATGCCTTGGCAGAAGAAAAAGGCGTGAATCTACAGTTGACGGGCGATGCCATCGTCCGGGGGGATCGCTTGATGGTCCGCCGCGCGTTGAGCAACCTGATCTCCAATGCCATGCGCTACACGCCAGCGGCTGGAAGCATCGCGGTATCGATCGTCAGGTCTGAAGGCGACGTGCTGGTAGCCGTCGAGAATGACGGCCCGGAAATCCCGGAGGAGCATCTTCCTCACTTGTTTGACCGGTTTTACCGAGCAGACAAGTCCCGCACCAAGCTTGATACCGATTCCGCTGGACTGGGCTTATCCATCACGCAGGCCATTATGCGGGCCCACCAGGGGAACGTCACCGTACGCTCGTCACAGGGGAAAACGCGCTTCACGCTGCGATTCCCTAATATGACGCTCTAGCAGCGTCTCCAGTGCTGTCCTGACGATCTATGCGATGGTCTCTCCTGCAGAGGCTGGAGGCAATTCACGAAAAGCGTAGCAATTAGCCTTAGCGTCATTGAGGGCGTGGTGCTCGGGCAGCTTATTCTGCTTGTGGAACTCGTACCGCAATAGCTCATTGATACGGTCAGCAACAAGCCGGCGCCGACACCATGGCGGCACCCGTCCATCCAACACATCGTAGAAGAGATCCCAATCCGTCTGGTAGTCGTAGCAAATGAAGACTTCTTGGTCCTTCGGCCGTACCAGCCTGAGCCAATTGGTCATCTGCAGGTAGAGTTCATCCTTGGTCATTTCCGCATGTGGTGCGTATCCCAGGAGCGGAAGGACGGCGGCCTTGACGAATTCGCTGCATTCCCGAACCTCGTAGGGAAGCTCGGCGTAAAACTCCTCGCCGCTTTGTGCGACCAGGCCGATGCTGATCAACTGCGGATCGAGAAAATCGGTGAACTCGGTGTCGATGAATACGTTGAATGACATCCTCTGGTCCTTTACGAAACAACCGTGCTGGCTTGACGCTGGTCCGCAAGCGTGGCATGTCCCAATACCCAGGGCATCAGCTTGGCGATATTGATTGCATCATCCAACCCGCGATGATGCTTCCCCTCTCGGCTGATTCCGCTCAGCGCGCACGCTCGGACCATGCCCACTTCCTTGCCGATGCGCTGGGCTTTCGCAAACAGTCGCTTGGCATTCTGGTGGGGCATGGTCAAGGGCATTGCGATCCCGTGGCGCTGGGCGTCCCTGGTCAGTTGCTTGTGATCGTAGTTTCCCCAGCTCATCCAGACGGTATCTGACGACACCACGTCGTTGACGAAGGCCCGCAGCGCCTGCGCGGCGACGGGAAGCAGTGGTGCCTGATCCACTTCTTCTTGCGTGATGCCGATCAACTGCTTGCAAAATGGTGTGAGTATCGGTCGCGCCAGCGGCCTGACCAAGTGCTGAAACCGCTCAAGCACCACGCCACCTTCGGTGGCCCAGCAGGCGCCGATTTCAATGATTTCCATCTCTTCCGGTGGGATGCTGCCGTCATCCGAACAGGTCGCTTCCAGGTCGACTACGAGAATTCTTCCCACATGATCCTCTTGATAATAGATATGGTCAGGCTCGGAGGCCAATTTCGCATGCGAAATTCCCCGCCTTTAGTGACTAAAGGGCAGTTGCGTTCGCAACTTGAGCCGGCTCAATTTCGAACTAGCTGGTAGCTATCAGCTAGCCGAAAAGTGTTTACTGTTGAATTTTCGGCTGATGCGCGCGGAAAATATTCGGCCATTCATTGAGCGAGATGGGCGCGTGGTCACTGCGACAGCATCGTCTTTGATGGAGAAGAACACTCGTTGACCAATCTTCCAGTCCATCAATGCCTTCGGCCATGAGACTTTGCCGCCGCGTTCGAGGATGGTTGAGTAGGTTTGACGTTTTTTCATGGCCGGCAAGGGATCCCAAATATACAAAGTTGATAGGCCGATAGCCACGATTTGAGCCATTTCATGCCACAGTTTAGTGCATCTCGTGCCCACAATTTATTCATGTCGTGATGCGAGGTAGAGCAAGGTATTCAGGATAAGCGAGAGCGTGAAAACTTGCCATTGACAATGACGTCGCGGCTGATGCAATGTCCCGGAAGCCGCAACATCTCACTACGCTCTCTCAATGAGTTCGCCTTTGAACGACTCCGCCAAGGAAACCTCGCACCATGGCCAGTATCGAACGAACCGCGTATCCAAGATTTCCACGGACGCTCACGCTTAAAGACCTTCAGACAACCTTCACGCCCCGTCCGGAAGAAGCAGAATGGGCGCAGAGTTTTGCCAGATTGCCAGCACGTAGGCTGGCGTTGCTGGTCAATCTGAAGTGCTTTCAATTCCTCCGATATTTCCCGCCCATCGATTCCATTCCAGGCGAGGTAGTTGAGCATATATCGGCCTGCCTCGGGATGCAGCCGGTGTTGAAGATATCGTATCCCGACACGGACACCTCTCCTTATCGACACCACAAGGCGATACGCGCTCTCCTCGGGGTCAAGACCTATGACCAGGTCAAGACAAAGGCGCTTGCCATTGACATCGCCGAACGGGCAGCCGCTGTCGTGGACACGCGCGTTGATATCATCAACATCACGATTGAAGAGTTGGTCCGGCTGGGATACGAATTGCCGGTGTTCAGTACCCTGGACAATATTGCTGAACAGGCCCATGCGCGAGCAGAATCTATCTTTTATACCGAGATAGGAAAGCGTCTTCCAACTACGCAGAAACGCTGGCTCGACGGGCTGCTCGAAACAGATTTGCCACAGCGCAGAACCCTCTATCATCAGATAAAGCGATCGGCAAAGAAAGCCTCCAGAAAGCATCTTGATCTCGTAATTGACCAACTCAATTGGCTTGAGTCGCTACCCGATGCCAGCGAACTGCTGCACGATGTGCCTGCTAACAAGCTGCGACATTTGTCGGAGCGTGCGGCTGTTCTGGATGCCGCCGAAATGAAGGACTACCGGCCGCAAAAGCGCTACACCCTCATTCTTGCTTTGATATGTCATATGCGTGTGGGTGCCCGTGACGATATCGCCGAGATGTTTATTCGCAGGATAGGCGCGATACACAAAAGTGCCCGAGAGGAACTACTTGTTCTGCAGGCCAAGCAACGAGAACTAAGTGAGGATCTCGTCGCCACATTGGAACAGGTTGTCGAGATTCTAGCTGAGGGCTTGGAGGACGCCCCTACAGGAAAACGCATCCGTGAACTCTTGGCCCCACATGGAAGCCTTGATCGCTTACAAGGCGACTGTGAGGCCATCCGCGTGTGGAGCGGTGGCAATCATCTTCCTTTATTGTGGAAACCATACAAATCATGGAGGTCGGCGATGTTCCAGATGGCTAAGGTATTGGTGTTCACCCCGGCCACTCAAGACAAAACACTGCTGAAGGCCCTGGAAGTCGTTTTGGAAAACGAACATCGCAAGGCTGAATGGATCAGCGACGAAGTCGATCTATCCTTTGCGTCGGAACGCTGGCGCAAGCTGGTGCGGCGCTCCCATGGCCTCGGGAACCCCACCAATCGGCGTTATCTTGAGGTGTGTGTTTTCTCGCACCTGGCCAGCGATTTGCGCAGCGGGGACATGTGTATCGAGGGTGCCGGCACATTTGCTGATTATC
This sequence comes from Herbaspirillum huttiense, assembly GCF_004367745.1. GTDB lineage: Bacteria > Pseudomonadota > Gammaproteobacteria > Burkholderiales > Burkholderiaceae_D > Herbaspirillum > Herbaspirillum huttiense. Next base: position 2,750,716 of record NZ_CP037993.1, on the reverse strand, counting down.
GGGATCAGTTACTTCCCTGGAGCGAATGCGAGGCGCTACTCGCTGACTATTGCGATCGAATCAGCATCCCCAGCACCGCCGACAGCTTTGTCGATCACTTAAAGAATTTGTTGGCAGACACCAGTTCGCAAGTCGACAACGAATTTCCCAATCACGCAGGTGACGTCACAATCAGCGCCAATGGTGAACCCACATTGCGGCGAGTCACGGCACGAGAAATCCCGGCTTCGGCCATCGCGCTCCAGGCGGCCATCGAAAATCGTCTGGTGCCGCGTAATCTGCTCGATATCTTGGCTAATATCGAACACTGGACCGGCTTTACTCGGAATTTCGGGCCCCAGTCAGGCGATGACCCCAAATTGAGGAATGCGAGAGAGCGATATCTTCTCACCGTCTTCGCGATGGGTTGCAACCTGGGGCCGCACCAGGCGGCACGGCACCTTTCCAACGGCGTGACGCCTCACCAGCTTTCCTATGTCAATCAGCGTCACATGAGCCTTGAGCAGCTAGATAGCGCCTGCCGCGACCTGACCGAGCTCTACCTGCGGCTGGAATTGCCCAAACTGTGGGGCGACGGTAAAAAGGTAGCCGCCGACGGCACGCAATATGATTTCTACGAGCAGAACATGCTGGTGGGTATGCATTTCCGGTACCGCAAGATGGGTGCAGTTGCGTATCGACATGTTGCAGACAACTACATTGCGAATTTCCGCCACTTCATACCGCCGGGTATGCTGGAGGCAATCTATGTGATCGAAGGGCTGCTTAAAGCGGGCCTGAGCGTGCAGCCTGACACGGTCTACTCGGATACACACGGGCAATCGGAGGTGGTCTTTGCGTTCACCTACTTGAACGGGATCCAGTTGATGCCCCGAATCCGCAACTGGAAGGATCTGAAATTCTATAAGGCGGAGAAAGGAACACGATATAAGCACATTGATCGGCTCTTTAGCGATGTCATCGACTGGAAGCTCATTCGGAACCACTGGAAGGACCTCATGCAGGTCGCTATCTCAATCCAGCAAGGGCGCGTGGCATCACCCATGCTATTGCGCAAGCTAAGCCACGACGGTCGCCACAATCGCCTTTTTGCGGCATCTCGCGAACTGGGGAGAGTTCTTCGGACGGTTTATCTCTTGCGCTGGATTTCTCAAAAGGAAATGCGTCAGGAGGTCACTGCAACAACCAACAAGATCGAGTCTTATCACGCATTTACCAAATGGCTGGACTTCGGGGGCGATGTCATCACGGAGAATGATCTGAATGAGCAGCAGAAGCGGATTCGCTATATTGATCTAGTGGCGTCGGCGGTGATCTTGCAGAACACGGTCGACATGATGCGCATTATTCAAGAACTGTATGCCGAGGGTGAAAATATCGCCGTAGAAGATGCAGCGTTCATGAGTCCGTACGGCACCACAGGGGTCAAGCGGTTTGGCAATTACCATCTGGACCTGAAACGGCCGCCAGAGGCATGGTTAAAAGAATCGCTGTTCCGGCAGGCGGCAAAACGCGCGAGGGAACAAGCGACTAAGGACGCAGAAGGAGCAGCATGACAATGCATCACCGAACTACACTGAGCGCATACGGGCTAGTCGATGCACAGGCCTTAACCGAACTGGAGGAGGGTTTCGATACATCCGCCATCCTTCGGATGGTCGACCAGCTCGATGACATGGTCGATCAGTTGCGCTCTGAGGATGGTTTGCGCGACGAATTGCTGAGACTGCACGGTATGGCGCACACCGTCATCAACGGCGCCGGACTTTCCGTTCCCATGGGGGAGGACACCATCACGGAAGTTGCCTTCGACGCCGTCGCCAGTATCCATAGCCTCCGCGCCACTATGCAGTCGTGGCTTCTGATACTAGAGCCGCTGGAAAAACTGACACCCAAAGATTAGGCATAAAAGTCGGTTTCTATATTACTTTTGGGCTTATATCCGAAAATTTGCTTTATCTCGGCTGGCTCCCCAGATGAGGCGTGATCGAGAATCTTGATGCGGTTGTGGGGATAGCGCGCGGAATACGCCTGCAGGATGCGTGGCAGGTACTGCACACCCACGGTGGGCACACAGGCGATGCAGACGTCGCCACGCCGCGCCATCCCGGTTTCCCGGATCTCCACCAGCGCGCCCGCCAGCTCGTCCAGCAGCCGCCGGGCCTGGGGCAGGAAGTCCTGTCCGATTTCGGTGAGCGCAAGGGAGCGCGTGGTCCGCTCCATCAAGGTCACTCCCAGAAAATCCTCCAGCTTGCGCAAGCGCAGCGTTACCGCCGTCTGCGTCACGTGCAAGGCGCCAGCCGCGCCCTGAAAGCTGCCGTGATCGGCAATCGCGACAAACGCCTGTACACCGAGGATGTCGATTTTCATGAGTAAAACTTATTAATCTTTCAGATAATTTCATTTTACTGCTTCTCCGGCAGCGCTCAAGATACAGCCTCAAGTCAGCCCGAAAGGAGCCAGATCATGAACATCACGATGTCAGACGTGCAGCCAGGTCACGATGAACCGGCGGCAGGCGACGCCGTCGAGCCGCTCATCCTTGATCTTCTCGAATGGATTGGCCCGGATGGACGGCCTTACAGCGAAGTGATCGAACCCTGGCGGACCTCCTGCCCTCGCCTGCCGGTCTGGGAAAAAGCCAATGCGCGAGGCTATCTGGCACGCGTCCATGCATCTGGCGGCGAGGCCCTGATAAAGGTCAGCCAAGCCGGTGCCGCTCATCTGTAAGCCAGGCGAGGCAGACTGCTCAGCCTGTATCAACCTTCGCCACAGGAGCAATCCATGCAAACCTCTCCAGAATCCATGCAAGCCCAGGTTCAATGGGACGTCAGCCAGTATTTGCGTTTCGGCGGCGAACGCCTGCGCCCGGCCCTGGACCTGATGTTGCATCTGCCCACGCAGAACCCCGCGCGCATCCTCGACCTGGGGTGCGGCACCGGCAACCTGACCGCACTGCTTCAGCAGCGCTGGCCACGGGCCGAGGTGCTGGGCGTGGATGGCTCCGATGACATGCTGGCCAAGGCGCGCCTGAACGTGCCGCAGGCCAGTTTCGTCGCTGCCGATCTGAATCATTGGGTGCCCGAGCACAAACTGGACCTGATCTACACCAATGCGACCCTGCAGTGGCTGCCCGATCATGCGCAGCTGTTCCCGCGGCTGCTGTCCTTCCTCAATCCTGGCGGTTGCCTGGCGGTGCAAATGCCGGTCATGCATGACGCGCCGTTGCGGCGCGCGCAGGTGGAACTGGCGAGGTCACCCGCCTATGCCGATGTGCTGGGCGACGTGTCGGAACGGCGCAACGTCCTGGAGGTGGGCCGCTATTACGACCTGCTGCGCCCGCGCGTGGCGACGCTGGACATCTGGCAAACGAGCTACCTGCACATCCTCACGGGCGCGGACCCGGTACTGGAATGGGCCAGCGGCAGCAGCCTGCGTCCCTATCTCGAGAAATTGGAAGGCGAGCAATTGCAGGCCTTTCGTGCGGATTATGCGCGCCGCATGCAACAGGCTTACCCGCCCGGCGCAGATGGCAGCACGCTGCTGCCGTTCCAGCGCATGTTCATCGTGGCGAGCTTGCCCGGCTAAGGTGGCACTGCCACAAATGAAAACAGGGACCTTGCATGCAAGGTCCCTGCATCATCAACAGCAAGCCTCAGGGCACGACCGGCGCACCATCAGCGTTCACGCAGCCAGCGCACGTAGCCATCCCCCAGCCGCTGCACCACCGACACCAGCAAAATCAGCACCGCAATGACGATCACCATCACCTGCGTATCGAATCGCTGATAGCCATAGCGGATTGCCAGATCCCCCAGCCCGCCCGCGCCCACGGCACCGGCCATGGCCGAAGAGCTGATGAGGGCCACCAGCGTGATCGTGAATCCCCCCACGATGCCGGGCAGAGCCTCGGGCAGATAGACATGCCGCACGATGTCCCATTTCTTGCAGCCCAGTGCCTGCGCTGCTTCGACCAGACCAGGATCAACCTCGCGCAAGCTCACCTCGACGATGCGCGCAAAGAAAGGCGTGGCGCTGATGGCCAGCGGCACGATGGCGGCCCAGACGCCGATGGTGGTGCCCGCCACCAGGCGCGTGAGCGGAATCAGCGCCACCAGCAGAACGATGAAGGGCGTGGCGCGAAAACCATTGATGATGCTGCCCAATACCCGGTGCACGCGCGGGGAGGCCAGGAAGCCGCCCGGCGCCGCCACGATCAGCAGCACCGCCAGCGGAATGCCCGCCACCAGCGCCAGTGCGCCCGAGATGCCTACCATCTGCAGCGTATCGACCAGCGCATTGCCGTAGCGCTCGATGGGAATGGAAAGACTAAGTTCGAGTGACATATCCCAACTCCTTGATGTGATGCGCAATCGCCGTGGGTCCCTGCGTCAGGGCCTGCCAGTCTGGTGATCCCGTGACGTCGGCCAAGGCGATGTAGAGCTGACCGTGGGTATGTCCCTGGATGCGCTCCACGCTGGCCTGCAGCAAGCGCGTCTTGCCGCCCAGCGCCTGCGCCACGCGCAACAGATCAGGCTCCAGGCCATCCCCGCCACGGTATTGCAATTGCAGAATGCGCTCATGCAGCCCGGACGGCGGCACGGTCTGCAGCTGGTCCAGCAGTTCCGGCGGCAGGCCTTGCTGCAGTGGCGCCAACAAAGCTTGCGTGGCTGGATGGGCGGGATTACCGAACACCTGCCACACCGGCCCCAGTTCGGCGATGCGTCCCTGTTCCAGCACCAGCACCTGGTCGGCGATCTCGCGGATGACGCTCATTTCATGCGTGATCAGGATCACCGTGATGCCCAGCTTGCGGTTGATGTCGCGCAGCAGTTGCAGGATGGCGTGAGTGGTTTCCGGGTCCAGCGCCGAGGTGGCCTCGTCGCAGAGCAGGATCTCGGGCCCGCTGGCCAGGGCGCGGGCGATGCCCACACGCTGCTTCTGGCCACCGGAGAGGCGGCGCGGATAGGTATCGACCTTGTCCTCGAGGCCGACCAGGGCCAGCAGTTCGCGCACCCTGCCCTCTACCTGCTTGCGCGGTAAGCCGGCCACACGCAGGGGCAAGGCGATATTGTCAAAGACGGTCTTGGCCGAGAGCAGGTTGAAATGCTGGAAGATCATGCCGATGCGCCGGCGCAATTGCACCAGTTGCGCATCGTCGAGGGTAGCGATATCCACCCCATCGACTTCGATGCGCCCGGTGCTGGGCGTCTCCAGCCGGTTGATGGTGCGCAGCAGGCTGGATTTGCCGGCCCCGCTGCGGCCAATGATGCCGAAGATGCTGCCGGGTGCAATCTCCAGTTCGATGTCCTGCAAGGCCTGCACCGGACCAGCCGATGATAGGTAGGTCTTGCCGACCTGGCGCAAGGCCACCCTGCCCTTGGGACGGCTGCCGGGCCAGGGGCCACCGGGGGCCGAAGCCTGAGCGGCAGCATCATGCTCCGCCTCGGGACGGCTGGGAGCGGTCAAGGATTGTCTGGCCGTGATCGAGAGTTCCATGCGGTTTCCTTCCGGTACGGGTGCGGCGGGTTCAGGGCTTCTTCCAGGCCAGCGTATAGAGACGCTTGTCGCTGTTGAAGGCGCGGTGGATGTCGGCCTTGACGGGGTTCCTTTGATTCCCCTGCACTCTACGACGGTAGCCACTCCTAGCATTCATGCGGGTTCCAGCGGTACTCATCGCAATATTTCCTTTTAAATCAGCCACTTGCTGTTTGCCATTTTCGCCGAGTATGATGGAAGTCATTTTTCTTTCCCCGAAGAATCAAAATGGACCACTGGCATGCTCCCTACCTCGGCTTGCGCCACATCCCGGCTGAACTCAACGAGTTTGAACTCAACACGTTCTTCACATTTTCCGTCAAAGAGCGCGGGCTGATCAACCAACGGCGCCGTGATCTATACCGACTGGCGCTGGCCCTACACCTCGGCTTCGTTCGTATGACTGGCCGCACGCTCGATGCCTATAAGCAGATCCCGAAGGCCCTTTGGACGCATCTTGGTGACCAACTAGGGATCGCGCCTCCGGAAATTGGCACCCTTCGCTCTCTGTACGACACCCGCCCGCGCACATTGATCGACCACCAACAGCTCGCTTATCAGACTCTCGGCTTTGGGGTCATGACCGAGCACCAGCGCCGCTATTTGGTGCGCTGGCTCAAGGAAACGTTAGTCGGACGGCCGGACACTTCAACGTTGCTGATGCAGGTCAAATGCTGGCTGTACGAGCATCGCATCCTGATTGCGCACGACCGTTTGCTTAAACGTGTGATCGCCGATGCGATTCGCAGCCATGAGGAGTTCCTGGAGACGACATTGCTGCAGTCGGTAGGTAACGCCACTATAAATGAATGGAGCCGGCATCTCCCCGCGCCAGAGGGCGAATACGGGAGTCTGCAACAATGGCTCTGGGCAGTGCCGCTGAAGCACTCGACAGTCCAGATGGCTGAATTGTTCGACAAGATCGACCGGCTCTATGTGCTGAAGGTAACCACAACTTGGCCTGCGGACGTGAACGAGACTCTGGTGCGGCATTACGCGCGCCGCTGCGCGAACCGCCCACCGTCGGTCAGCAAGCGCGTCCAGTCCCAGTCGCGTCGGCTGGAAGCCGCTTGTTTCATGCGCTATGCATTGTGCGCTGCCACAGACCAGTTGTTGGCTATGTTCCGGCGCTGGGCGATCGATGTGACCAGCGAGGCTGGCCGGCAGGTCGACAGCGGCCGCCCCGACCTCAAAAAGCAACTCTGCAGCTTTGCTGAAGCGATCAAGGCGCTGGCACAGGACAAGACTCTGCCGGCGGACGAGGCACTCACTCAGATTGCCGATCTGGCCGACCAGATGCTCACCCAGCATGCGCCGAGCCGGCGCAGCTTGATTCGCCTGCAGTTGATGACCAAGAGCGCCCAAGCACGCGCCATGCTGCACAAACTCGTCAAGCTGCCGTTCGAATCGGAAACGCAGCATCCCGTCATTGACGCGATTAACGTGCTACGCGATCTGTATGGTCTGAATGGCGGCAACGAACTGCCGCCGAGCATCAACCTCAAGCTCGGCCGCGTGTGGCAAGATATCATCTATGGGCAAGACCGTATTGAGGCGTTACGCGCATTCGAGTGGGCCACGATCTCCGCGCTACGTATGGCATTACGCAACGGTTCTGTGTATGTCGACCATAGCTTTTCCTTCCGCAGTAGGGCGACGCTACTCATTTCCGAGGCCGAATGGAAAGCCAAACGCCATCATTATTATGGCCATCTGGAACTGTCGCAGGACCCGAAGGTGTTTCTGGCCAAGGTCGTTGATCACCTCGACCAGGGGCTCGAACGTCTACGCGATGCCTACCTGCGCGGGGAGGTCCGGATCGAAGACGGCAGTATCCGTAACGAGGTGCTCAAGGCCGAGGACAAGGCGCCTCATCTGGACGCCTTGCGCCGGGCGATTTTCGAAGAGCGGCCCGTAGGGCAGCTGCCGAAAATTATCCTCGACATCGACAGCGAGGTGCGGTTTTCCTGGCTGTTACTCGGTCGTGAACCACGCTCGCGCAGCGAACTGCTGCTGGTCTACGCTGCCGTTCTGGCGCACGGCACGTCGCTATCGGCCGCTGACATTTCCCGCATGATCCCAGAACTGAAGGGATCGGCGATCCGTCAGATGATGAAGCTGGTCGCCGACGAGCGCAAGTTACGCGAAGCGGCGGATGCCATACTGGTCTACATGCACCGCCATCCGATTGCTGCACACTGGGGACGCGGAGATTTGGCATCGAGCGACATGATGAGCCTGGAGACGACGCGCACCGTCTGGCAGGCGCGCGCCGATCCGCGCCGCCGCACCGCCTCAATCGGTATTTACACCCATGTGCGGGACCACTGGGGCATCTTTTACGACATGCCGATTCTGCTCAAAGAGCGCCAGGTCGGCGCCGCCATCGAAGGCGTGGTACGGCAGGCAGGAACCGACGACGTCGCTCAGCTCGCTGTCGACACCCACGGCTATACCGATTTCGGCATTGCCGTGGCCAAGGGCTTGAAGTTTGACTTGTGTCCGGTCCTGCAACATATGCGTGACCGCTATCTGCATGTGCCGGTCGGCCACGAGGTACCGGGCGAAGTCCTCCCCGTGGTCGCCGGCGATGTGGACCTCGACGCGATTGAGGCGATTTACGACGAATTCGTGCGCGTGGTTGCGTCCATCCAAAGCGGTCGTTGCACGGCTGTGCAGGCCTTACAACGCTTCGGTTCCGCCGCTCGCGGCCAGGATGTCTACGATGGTGGCGTGCAGCTGGGGCGACTGCTGCGGTCAATTTTCCTGATCGACTATTTCACCAACCCTGTGTTCCGACGCGAACTACGGCACGCCTTGAACCGTGGTGAGGCTGTCCATGCTGTGCAGCGCGCCGTCCATACTGGCAAGATACCGACCGAACTGGCCAAGCGGCCGGAATCGCTGGCCGCCGTGTCATCGAGCCTGTCGCTCTTAACGAACGCCCTGATGGCGTGGAATACCCAGCACATGCAACACGCGGTCGAGCGAATAGAGGCCGTCGGTGGGGAAAGCCTGCCCCCGGAAGACCTGCGTCGCATTGCGCCTACCAATCTGGAAGGCATCAACCTGCGAGGCACGTTCGAATTCCCGCTGGCGGATTATGCGCAACGCATTCTGCCTAATAGCACAGCAGCTACTGTGGATGCTATCCGGAAACGGTCATAATAATGCTGTTTTCTACCGCAAAGGAACATGCGACGGACATGTCTCATTGGTTAGGGCAGCGCCGGCCTCGATGTGCAAGAACTCCCAGATAACGACATCGGCCCTGGGAAGTCGTTTAGAAACGAGTGTATGGATATGAAAATAAAACAGTTTTCGGTAGCATCTTGTTTTTCCACCTTTGTACTTCCTCATCTCCTTTTTATTAATGATTTGGAAACGAGAAACAAAACGGCGATGGTGTGCTGTCTCGCCTGGAATATCAGCTTGTTCCCCGACCCGGAGGAGCGTGAAAATCACATTAGCCGCGTCTGGGAGATCGGAGATGCCGACACACCAGAACAGGCTTTTCCAGGGCTAGAGCGTGAGTTTAAAGATGAGCTTCGCATGCTCGTGGTACAAAAGAATGATTTATTTCCTTGGACCAAGATCAATATTCCATCGGTACGCCTGGTGGCCTGCGATAAGTACGACATCTTGCAAGTAAAGACCGGAAATAGCGACGAGGAAGAGATCAAGGTCATTACCCATCCGGATCCGTTGGGGCTTCCTTTGATTATCGATCATCTACGGGATGTTCAAGAAAATACAGCCGAACAAATTATATTGTTGCAACGAGCTACGGGCATTTCTACGGCCCTCAGCGATGTTGAGAAGACCCAGTTGGCCACTTCTTATTGCGTGCAGCGAGCCGATATGATTGGATACCGCCGGATACTATCCGTATGGCGGGATGCACAACCTGGACCGAGTGTTAAACGTGTTATTGGCCACTGGCTGGGTGTCTTGGAAGAAATTGATTCGAATGCAAAATCCGTTTTGCATCTGTTGACCAGCATGCATCACTGAGCCATCTACCACTATGAATTCATCTGAAACGACAAGCGCAAATGACAAATCGCGACTGACATCCAATGTGGCACTGGTTACCGGCAAGTTATTCTGTGGGTATCATCAAGGATATGGAGACGCGCAGGTGGGCTCCTACCTGAACCGCAATGGTAGAAAAATGTGGATGTGTGCCGCTTGCATGAAACTGCGTGGCATTACCGCAAGATAAGAAAAAACTCATAATCCTCGCCTATTCGTTGCATTGTGTAGCGATACACGATACAATCCACCTCATGATTAAAAGCTTTCGACACAAAGGGCTGCACCGCTTCTTTGAAACGGGTAGCAAAGCTGGAATCCAGGCCGCACACGCGGCCAAATTGCGGCTTCAACTGGCAGCACTGGATCAAGCTGTACAGCCGGAAGATTTATCAGCCCCATCGTGGGGACTGCATCCTTTGAAAGGTGATCTAAAGGGACATTGGGCAATTACGGTCAATGGAAACTGGCGATTGATTTTCGCTTTTGAGGGTGCGGACGCGATCCTTGTGGATTATCTCGACTATCACTGAATTTTACGGAGGTTTTTATATGACTCGCATGCATAACCCGCCTCACCCCGGAGAGGTGTTGAGAGAATATCTGGGGGATGTCACCGTGACTGAGGCCGCCACTCGTCTTGGCGTTGGCCGGGTCACGCTTCAACGTGTCGTTACGGGCGCGGCCGGTATTTCGCCTGACATGGCGTACCGCCTTGGTTCTGCCTTCGGTACCAGCCCTGAATTGTGGGCAGGAATGCAGCTGCAATTCGACTTATACCAGGCCGGCAAGGTCAAGCGCCCAAAAATTGAACGCATCGCAGCATAGGCAGCTTGTATGCTCGCCGGATGACAGTTGATAAATGCGCGGTATTGGGCAATGTCGCACAATCAAGCCTCGTGAGGGGGAAATTAATGAACTACGACAATCTTCAAGAAGCAGCCAAGCAGTTGGCAGTCCCGTTGGAACGGTGGCTTGAAGCGAGTGGCAACGAGGTTATGCGAGAGGATATTGGAGCATTAAAACTTGCAAATTGGGACGCTAGGTGTAGCGACCTGCATTTGAAACAGGCCCGACCAGCATTCCAGCCGATTCTCGGCCAGGAATAACTGCAGCTGATGCCCCCTTCAAACCAGCATTAGCTGTAAATGAACCTGCATTTATCCGCGCCAACCAGCATTCCATCGCCGCGAACCAGAATTATCTGCAACTGACCAGGATGTTCAACACGGCCTTGGTATCGGCCTCGATTTCAGCCAGCACGCCCAGCCAATGACCTATGACCCGCTTGACGCTCGATGCCGGCTGGGTGTCGCGCCAAACCGTCAGGATGCGCTGGTAGCCGACCAGATCGGCCCGCTGGACGCAATACGCGATCGTCATTTGGGTTGCCTCGATGTCGGTAAATGCTCCGGGGGTACTGCGGGCCTGCTCCTGTAGGCCAACCTGGGCGGCCGTGTCGCTCTGGATGCGCCGCAGATGCTCGATGATGAGCGGCAATCCGGTTGGATTCGGCCAGGCAAGGATTTCGATTTCCTCGGTCGTGCCGGTGCCGGTGGCGATCCTCAATACATCGTGGACGCCCGCTCCGATCAAGTCTGCCGTCGGGATGTTCGTATGCGTCCACGGAAACAGCTCCTGTTTCTGTGCCACCAGCATGCGCAGGTCCTGCTTGAATCCCTGTTCCAATCCCGGAGGTGGTGCGTCCCGATTGTCGGCCTCGACCATTTTCCAAATTCGCTCGATGTGGTCCTCCTGCTCAGCTTCAGGAAACAGACTGATATTCCAGGCAAGACAGCAGCTCATGGCAGCCTTCTTTCGCGCCTCCTGTTCTTCAACGAAGAGGACGTGCGGCAGCATGAAGGACGAAAAGCAGGATGCGACTGTAAATTGTTTGAATTTCATGAGCAGAATTAGATGGGCAGGCCAGCGGCAAGCATCCGGTCGCGCAGCTCCGCTGTGCGCGCCGGTTCCAGTTTGTTGTTGAACAGCGCGCGGATTTCCGCTGGCTTGGCGTCGAACTGTTCGACCATATCCTTCAGTCTGTACCCGTGGCGGGTCAGGGTCGGCTCCAGATCGTCAAGCTGGCGCGACAGCACAGTTTCCACCAGCGCGGCCGTGACAGGCTTCTCGCCGGTCTGGTAGCCCGCTTCCAGCGACAAGGTCAGGTGCAGTTGGACTTGCAGCGGCGTGCGCAGCTTGGTGGACAGGATATCGATTGCCTCGCTGTTCAGGATCGATTCTGGATCAGTGTTCGGAGCCGCGCTGGCGCCAAGCAGCCACAGGATGTACTCGCGCTGGCTGCCGGCGACGCCATCGAGCGTGAAGATATCGGTCCGGTAGCCGATTTCTTCCATGGTCGGGCGGCGCAGGTCGTTGCGCAGCTTCGGATGGCCGGCCAGGATCACCGACAACCGGCCGCCTGCGTCCTCGACCACTTCCATCAGACGTTTGAGGCCGATGAGGGTGTGTCCGTTCAAGTCGTGCGCCTCGTCGACGAACAGTGCCACCGGCCGCTTCCCCTTTTTGACGATTTCCTGCAATTCGCGCTCGCGCTTTTCGCTCTGCTTGGGAATTTGCACCTGTTTGTCCTGCGTAAGGTCGTAGAAGAGCGTGGAGATCAAGGTGGCCAACTTGATGCTGTGCTTTTCCACGGACAGCGACTTAGCGACGGCAACGCGGTTCTCGTCTTTCAAAATCTGCTGAAGGCGGCGCAACGTGACTGTTTTGCCGCTGCCGACAACACCGCACAAGGCGATCAGCCGCCCCTCAAGGGTGGCCCCTTTGATGTCCTTGATCAGCTGCTTGTGGTGGTCAGTTTCGTAGTAGCCGGCCTGGCTCAGTGGTTGCGTCAGCCCGTAGTACTGCATCACTTCAACTCGCATGGTCCTCTCCAGTCTTCTTGTTTCGGAAATAATCTCGTATGCGCGCAAGCACCACGCTGCGCGTCAGCGTCTCGCTCAGTACCTGGTCGATGACGGCGCGATCTGCTGGCGACAGCTTGGCCAGCGGCTTGGCCAGCTCGCCCGCTATCGCCAGCTTGGCGGCGATGACGTTTGCAAAATGGAATTCGTGCGCCTCGGCGTCGAAGGGCTGGATTGGTAATTCGCCTGGTAGATTCAGCGGGGCCAAGTGCAGGTCCTTGCCGGCCAGCGCCTCGATGGGCAGCTTGAGCTGGTCGGCCAGGGTGCGTATACGGTCGGCGCGCGCGTCGGCCGCGCCGCGCTTGAAGGCGCGATAGCGGTTCAATGGAATCGGCCCGGCGACCGGGTAGTACGGGCCGGTGCGCACGCTTTCGTACTCCACGTACAGTTCGTTGTCGAACAGCCCCCACAGCAGCAACACATATTCACCGGCCATGTCCAGCTCGACTTCGTAGCTGGTACCCTCCACCGACACGCGCGCGTCCACGCCAACGCGGCGCCGCTCCGGCTCGCGGGCAAAGCGACAGTACTGCTCCCAGGCGCACATCTGCCGGATGCCGCCGCTCGGGAAATTGGCAAGCCAGTCCTCGATGCGCGAATGCTGCTCGGAGCGATGATCCTGGCGAATGTAACGCATCAGATAGCGCAACAGCCATTCGTTGGCCTGTTGCTCGGTCTCCGGCTTGTGGAAGTGGTACAGCGTCTCGTGGGCTTCCTTCACTGTGCGAAACGGCCGCTCGACCTTTCCCTTGGAGCGCGCTGTAACCCGCTCGCCGTCTTTGCCGGCCGGGATGTGTGTCATCCACTCGATACCAAGCGCGTGCATCACATTCTGGAATACGCGACTCTTGGCGACAGGGCCGTTGTCCAGGTAGATCATCAACGGCCGCCCCTGGAACGGATATTCGGGGTCCGCCTTCGCTGCCATCGCGTTGAACAGGAAGCGCAGCGCCGATTCGGCATCTTCGCCATAGACGCAGCGGTACTCCTGATAGGCCACACCGCTACGATCGTCCACGACGCTGTACAGCATCAGCGTCGGCTCGCCCTTTCCCGGTTCGATCCAGTCCGGCTTGTCGATCCGTTTGAGGTCGGACGGCGACATGTCGAACTGCCAGCAGTCGTTGCTGTGCTCGGCCTGGAAGCGCACGGCTGGCGGCTGCCGGCGCAGGCGCGGCTGGTCGAGGTGCCAAAGTGTGAGGTACTGGTTGACCGTGCTGCGCGTCAGCACCCCTTGCGGTGCGCGCACAAGTCCCTGTACCGTCTCGACGCCATATTCCTCCAGCAGCTCGATGGAGCGCTTCGTGGACAGGTGGCGGCCCTGCTTGTTGGTCGTGCGTAGCTTGAGGGCAGCGACCAGCTCGCAGTAGCGCTCCAGTTCCGATTTCGGCAGGACGCGCGGCTTGCCGTGATCGGTGCGGTGGACTACGCGCGGCTTCAGAAAGTCCTTCAGGGCGCGATACACCGACGTGGTGGACATGCCGTACAGCTCGGACATGGCGCGCACTTGGGCGGCACGCTCCGGACTTTTGTGAGGCAGACGGTCGAGCCGCTGCCGCAATTGCAGCAGCGATTCGGCCGGGATCTGCTTACGCCACCCGGCAGCCATCGCTCTCAGCCTTGTCTAGGTAGTTGTAGAGCGTGGATTTGGAAATCCCCATCATCTTGCAGATTTCCTCAACAGTGTGGTTGCGCTCCCGGTGCAATTTCACGGCGAGCGCGAGCTTGACAGGATCAAGGCGCCTCGGCCGACCGCCCATGCGGCCGCGCGCGCGCGCCGCGACCAGTCCGGCCTGCGTCCGTTCGCGGATCAGGTTGCGCTCGAACTCGGCCAGTGCGCCGAACAGGTGAAAGACCAGCTTGCCGCCGCTCGACGTGGTGTCGATGTTTTCTTGCAGGCTGCGCAGCCCGACCTTGGCTGATTCGAGCCGCTCGACCAGCTCGATCAGGTTCTTGAGCGACCGGCCCAGCCGATCCAACCGCCAGATGACTACGGTGTCGCCGGCGCGTAGCATGCTCATTAAGGTAACCAGCCCGGTGCGGTCCGCTCTGGCTCCGCTCACCATGTCCTCGAAGACACGCTCGCAACCGACCGCCTGCAACGCATCGCGCTGCAAGTCCAAGTTCTGGTCGTCGGTCGATACACGGGCGTAGCCGATCAGCATGGCGACTTGTCCAATAAATCACGAAAATTCAGTATAGCTGGACTTTGAATATTGGAAAGGGATTGTGGATTGTCGCTGTGCTTGAGCAAGCTGCCGCTTGTCGGCCGCGCTGTCGTTTTCAGAAGACGGCTGCACTGAACGTCAGAAGCCGACTGCACTATAGCAGCGGAGGGGTTGGATCCATCAGGCAACGACGGGCTGCTGCCGGCCAAGAGCGACCAACTGATGTGAGAACCCGAGCGGCAGTTTGAGGCTGAGAGCTGCCCCTCGTGCTGCGCGCTTGGATCGGCGGCTATCGACCGATAGCAGGCGTCTATATTTGGCATAGATAGCACAACTTATTTCCCTCACAGGCACCCGCGACCATGTCTCAAAAATGACATCAACGAGTCATCAGGGTGTCATATCACGACATTACCATCGCTGCAATTCAGATTCGTAATCAGGTCATCATTTTTGATTACGATTTCAAATCTACCGGAGGTGTCATGATCGAACTACAGAATGTCTCAGTCAGTTATGGTGATGCGATTGCACTGTATCCCACCACTCTCAAACTCCATCAGGGACAGTTCACCGTATTGCTCGGATCTTCCGGCGCTGGAAAATCCACGCTACTTCGCTGTATTAATTCGCTGCATGCGTCGCAGCGCGGCACCACCATTGTCGCCGGCTTAGGAAATTTGGCGAACTCGCGTGCATTGCGCATGCATCGCCGACAGACTGGCATGGTGTTTCAACAGCATCAATTGATTGGCCGACTGACGGCTTTGCAAAACGTTTCGATGGGCCGAATGGGCTACCACACGGCATTACGCAGTCTATTCCCCCTCCCGGCGAAGGATCAATCCATATGCCTGCAAAGTCTGGACCGAGTCGGCTTATTGCACAAAGCCTTAAGCCGTGTCGACGCATTGAGCGGCGGCCAGCAGCAACGCATCGGTATTGCCCGGGCTCTGGCTCAGCAACCTAAACTGGTGTTGGCTGATGAACCGGTAGCCAGCCTCGATCCTGCTACTGCAGAGCGAGTGCTAAGTCTGCTGCACCGCATTTGTAAAGAGGACGGGATTTCGGCGGTCGTCAGCCTGCATCAGGTAGACCTCGCTCAACGTTATGCCGACCGTATTATTGGCCTGTCCCATGGCCGAGTCATTTTTGATGCCGCCCCGCAGACTTTGGATCAAGCCAGTTACGACACGCTGTATGAACAAGTACCCCGTTCTTCTTTGAGCGTTCCACAAGACGCTCGAGAGGAACGGCTTATCGATACTTCATTTCCCATGCAACTTGCTACCGTAAAGGATTGATTATGAAAAAACTCGCATCCGCATTATTGTCTGTCTTGCTTGCCGCCGTCTGCAGCATTGGCCATGCATCATCCAATCCCGATCCAGAAACGCTCAAAGTTGCGCTGCTGCCGGACGAAAACGCATCGACCGTAATTAAAAACAACAAGCCGCTCGAAATCTATCTGGAAAAAGAGCTGGGAAAGAAAATTGAGCTGGTGGTTACCACTGATTACTCGTCAATGATCGAAGCCATGCGTCACGGCCGTATCGACATGGCATATTTTGGCCCCTTGTCGTATGTGCTGGCTAAGCAAAAGAGCGACATCGAGCCATTCGCAGCGATGAAGCAAAAGGGTAGCACTACCTACCAGTCCGTATTGATCGCCAATACTGGCGCCGGCATCGCCAAAATCAGTGATATCGTCAACAAGAATGTCGCTTACGGTGATAAGGCATCCACCTCCAGCCATTTGATTCCGAAGTCGATATTGGCGGAAAACGGTTTGAAAGCCGGCGAAAACTATCGCGAACACTTTGCCGGTTCGCATGACGCGGTGGCCATGGCCGTGCAAAACGGTCACGCGCAGGCTGGCGGCTTGAGTAAGCCGATTTTTGAATCCCTGGTTCAGCGCGGACTGGTCGATCCCAACAAAGTAAAAGTTCTTGCCGAATCGAAGCCATATCCGCAATACCCGTGGACCATGCGCAGCAATCTGAAGCCGGAACTGAAGGAAAAGATCCGTGCAGCCTTCTTGAATCTCAAAGATCCGGAAGTCCTGAAACCTTTCAAAGCCGATGGTTTCGGCCCGATCAGCGACAAAGACTATGACGTGGTGCGCAGCCTTGGCACACTGCTCAAGCTCGATCTGTCGAAGTTCTAAGTGAGCGACAGCATGCAAGCTGATTTTGGTTTGATTCTGGCCGAGCGCCAGCGCGTATGGAACCGCACGATACTGCAGTTTGCCGTTGTGCTGGCGATTGTGATCGGTTGCTGGTATTACGTCGGCCTATTTGATGCCGAGCGATTGAAGGATGGCATGCCAAGCCTGGTAAAAATTGCCGGCGAGATGTTCCCACCGAACTTCTCGCAGGCTGGCACCTGGGTCAAACCGGTACTGGATACCTTGGCCATGAGTATCGCCGGTACGGCAATCGCGGTATTGCTATCCATTCCCTTAGGAGTGCTCGCCGCGCGGAATACTAGCCCTCATCCACTCGTGTATCAAGCCACACGCGGCCTGTTAAACGCTTTGCGATCGATACCCGAACTGATCATGGGCATCCTGTTCGTGGCAGCCGTTGGCTTCGGCGCATTGCCGGGTGTTTTAGCCCTAGGCTTACATTCGGTTGGCATGATCGCCAAATTTTTTTCGGAATCGATCGAACATGCCGATCCGGCACCGGTAGAAGCCGCGCATGCAGCGGGCTGCACGCCATTGCAGGTGATTTTTCATGGGATCTTTCCCCAAGTGCTTCCGCAAATGGCCGATACCGCGATCTATCGATGGGAATACAACTTCCGTGCTTCGACCGTGATGGGCATGGTCGGCGCCGGTGGAATCGGGTTCGAGCTGATGGGCTCTCTGCGCATCATGCAATACCAGGATGTCTCGGCTATTTTGCTGGTTATTTTAGGCATGGTTACCCTCGTCGACGCCTTCAGCTCCTTCCTGCGTCGCAAGTTCAAATAACTCCCAAAGCTTACAAAGGTTTTTATGAAGCCCAAAGTCGTCCTCACCCACTGGGTGCACCCGGAAATCATCGAATTGTTGTCCGCTAGCGCCGATGTTATCCCCAACACCACACGGGAAACCTTGCCGCGTTCTGAGGTAATTGCGCGAGCCAAAGATGCGGATGCACTCATGGCTTTCATGCCGGACAGCATCGACAGCGCGTTTCTCGAGGAATGTCCAAAGCTGCGTGTCATCGGCGCCGCGCTTAAAGGCTATGATAACTTCGATGTCAACGCCTGCACACGCCACGGTGTATGGCTTACGATTGTGCCGGATTTGCTTACGATCCCGACCGCTGAACTGACTATCGGCCTTCTTCTCGGTTTGACAAGGCATATGCTGGAAGGCGATAGGCAAATCCGTAGCGGACACTTCCAAGGCTGGCGGCCGACACTATATGGCTCTGGTTTGACAGGAAAAACGCTTGGCATCATTGGTATGGGGGCGGTCGGCCGTGCAATCGCCCAGCGCTTGGCTGGCTTTGAAATGAATCTCTTGTATTGCGATCCGATTCCGCTCAATGCCGAACAAGAAAAGGCTTGGCACGTACAGCGCGTCACGCTCGATGAACTGCTCGAAAAATGTGATTATGTCGTGCCGATGGTTCCGATGGCCGCAGAGACACTGCATCTGATCGATGCCACCGCGTTGGCCAAGATGAAAACCGGTAGCTACCTGATCAATGCATGTCGCGGCTCGGTCGTGGATGAGAATGCGGTGATAGCAGCACTGGCGTCTGGAAAACTAGCTGGATATGCAGCCGATGTCTTCGAGATGGAAGAATGGATACGCGCTGATCGCCCGCAGGCTATCCCCAAGGCGCTGCTCGACAATACGGCACAAACGTTTTTTACGCCGCATTTGGGATCGGCGGTCAAGGAAGTTCGGCTTGAAATCGAGCGGCAGGCAGCGATGAACATCATCCAGGCACTCGCTGGTGAAAAACCGATGGGCGCGATTAATCAGCCGTATCCGGGAGTAAAGGCGGCGTGATAGATCTGGAGCGTGTGGCGACGTTCATTGCCGTCGTCAAATGCGGGGGCTTTCGCGAAGCGGCGAAGCAAACTGGATTGTCCCAGCCAACAGTAACGCAGCATATCAAGCGGCTGGAGCAGTCTTTGCAGGCCCGGCTGATTGACCGCGCAACAATGCCGCAAAGCCTGACATTGGAGGGAAAGATTTTTTTCCCCTATGCGGAACAATTGCTCCGTACTAGCCATAAGGCTACGGCAGCCCTCCACAATAAAAGCCTGGTCGTTGGTGCAAGCTCCAATATCGGCATTTATCTTTTACAACCCTATATCAAGGCGCTCCAAGATAAATTAGCAAACAAGATCGATGTGAGGATCGGCAAAAATATCGAGATTGCCGCTTTGCTGGAAACGCTTGAAGTGGATGTAGCGGTAATGGAGTGGTGGGACTCACGTCCTGGGTTCGTCTCAACAGTATGGCGGCGCGAGAGGATGGTTGTCATTGTTCGCCCCGGCCATCCTTGGGCTGCCGAGTCGACCATTCCACTTAAGTGGTTAAAATCCCAGATCTTGCTTGGAGGCGAAGCGGCTACCGGAACTGGGCGCCTACTACAACAATATGCCGGTGCCGACTCGGCAGAGTTCACAGTGGGTATGCAGTTAGGTAGCACCGAGGCGGTCAAACACGCGGTCCACGCAGGGCTAGGAATCTCGCTTGTGATGGAAAGCGCGGTCAAGCATGAACAGGCAAGCGGATGGTTACATGCAATTCCGATTGAAGAAGATGTTTACAAAGATCTTTATCTCGTACATCGCTCAGAAACTTCGTTAAGCGGTCCGGTGGCAAGCCTTGCAGATTTGATTCTCCATTCTCCGGATTTAGGCTCAATAGAATATAAATAGCAAAACGAATGTCTGCTTCTGGCCGAGAGCTGACCTTCTCTGCGCGCATCTCACTGACCGCAACCGCTGCACTGCCGGCGCTGGGCCAGAAATTCTGAGCGGCTCTTGAGGGTCGACACCGGTAATCGGATCGTTGCCGCACTGAACAGCGCCCCGTTCCAGGTCGCCTCCATTTATGCGGCTGAACCGAGGGAGAGCAGCTTTACGCCGTCTGGCCGCAGTTCGCCCTTGGGCGACACGTGCCGGTAGAGCGTCTGCCGGGTAATCCCGAGTTCTTCGCAGAGATCGCCCACCTTGGTTTCCGGTTGCCCCATGCTGGCCATCGCCAGGCGTAGCTTGGCGGCGGTCATCTTGAAGGGGCGCCCCCCTTTCCTGCCGCGAGCGCGCGCCGAGATAAGTCCAGCGACTGTTCGCTCGGAAATCAACTCACGCTCGAACTCGGCCAGCGCGGCAAAAATACCGAACACAAGCTTGCCGGCGGCAGTCGTCGTGTCGACCGCCGCACCGTGACCGGTCAGGACCTTCAGGCCCACGCTACGCGCAGTTAGGTCGTGCACGGTGTTGATCAGGTGGCGCAGATCACGGCCAAGCCGATCGAGCTTCCACACGATCAGCGTGTCCCCTTCACGAAGCGCCTTCAGGCAAGCAGCCAACCCTGGGCGATCATCGCGCCTGCCCGAGGCCAGATCCTCGTAAAGGTGCGCAAGGCTCACACCAGCGGCGATGAGCGCATCGCGTTGCAAATTGGTGGACTGGGATCCGTCCGCCTTCGATACCCGCATGTAGCCGATCAGCACCTTTTCACCCGTCACGTATACGTTCGATTATGTGACAGTGTGCGCCGGAAAGCTCAGGCCGTTAAAATTTGTCACTTAACCCGTCATTCTGTCTAAGGCATGCAAAGGGTCCATCAGGCTCATAATGTGACAGGAATTCCGGCGGGATGCCTTCCTTCACGAAGGTGGCTCGCAACCGTTCCAGGGAAGCTGGGTCGCGCCGACCATAGGAAGCCAACGCGAACAGCGAGCGTGCCGTCTCGGGGTTGTGCCGCGCTTCAATGATGGCTTCATCGATGGCCTGGACTGCACGTTGCCAGTGATTGACGGGTTCGGGCTTCGGCGCTTTCGCCGGCAGGCCACTGGTGAACTCGGTTTGGGGCTCGGACCAGAATAGCTTTGCATGCTCGCCAGGCGGGCTTATATCCCTCACTTCGATCAAGCTGATTGCCGTTGCCGCAGCCTCCAGCATCTGCAACCCTACTGCTAGGATCAGGGTTTCATACGGTCGCCACAGACTTTGCCCAGCACGCAGCGGATACCCACAGCGTTCCCAGATCAGGCGGAGATACCCCGCGTAGGTTCCGCACGCCGAAAGCGGGGTGTTCAGCTCATCAAGCAGCGTGCGTAGCAGCCGAAACCACAATCCGGCGTGGATGCGTCGGCGCGGCAGCTCAACATGGCCGGTCGTCAGTGCCTGCCAGGTACGCCGGTCCATCGTCGCAATCGCGTCGCTGGCCGTGCGTGGGTCGGCGTCGGCGTTTTCCCAGCCGAGAAACCGCCCAGGCACGCCCCAATACGATTCCAGCCAGCACCCATGCAGCGGGCAGCTCAGCATCAGGGGCAGCTTCCACGCAAGTAATACGGCTTGGTTTGCCGGATCGTTCAGGCAGAGTGGACAGGCGCGATGTAATGGCTGGCTGGGCAGCCAGGCGCGCCAGCTCGTGATAGATCGCGTCCTACGGCGGAGTTTCGGCAGCAACACCGAGAGCTGGAACGTATAGGTTTCTAAAGCGTCAGGAATCTGATCATCAAGGCTGTCCAGTAACCAAGGCACCCAGCCGGCGAAACTCATGCAACGCAGCCGATCCAGCTCGATGCCGCTCCGCCGGGAGAGCATTGTCAGCAGCGACTGTGGTGGCGCGGTATCCATGTCATCAGCCTGGCCGTGACCAAGATCGTGCTCCAGCAGCTCGGACACTTCCATGTGATAGCAAAGGGCCACGCGGTTGAGCCACGAAGACAAGGCTTCGCCTTCTCTGGGAGCCGGATGCAGCGGCCAGCGCGGCGCTGGCGTCACATCAGTTCCCGCTCGAACTGTCGTCGCCGCTCGCTTGGGCCGGTGTAGTCGGCCAGCCGATACCTATCACGAGCGGCATCGCCCAGATAAGCCGCTCGGCAAAAAAGACGGCGAGCGTCAGCGCCAAAGCGCTGGGGTGCTCCGGTGCGTTAAGCCAGAGAAACAATGTTTGGTTGAGTGATTCCATAGGGTCTCCGGGCTGGATCGCCTCACACGTGGGCGATCCAGCCATGCTGTCGGGAATTCAGTCACGCTTGTCGTGGTCGTCATCGTGATCCGCCTTGTCCTCGGCGGACGAGATGACCGTGCCCTTGTTGGCATCGACCCGGACATCGAAGACCTTGGCCCCGCTGACGACTTCGACGTCATAGACCCAGCCTTGCTTCGAGTTCTCGTACTCGGCGCGTGACGCCTTGCCATTGGCGTGCTGCTCGGCAACGGTGACCGCCTGAGTGAGCGGAATCTTGGCCTTGGCGATAGCCATTGCGTCGTTTCCCATACCGCCATTGGCGGCGTAGGCGACCGCGCCGGTTGTAGCGATGGCGACGGCTAGAAGGGAAAGTCTGGTGTAGCGGTACATGATGCTTCTCCAAAAGAGTGCAGGGATTTGCACAGTGGAGAAGGTACGCAGGCGGACTTAGCTCTCACTGAGCCGGGCCATCGTCCTTTGGGATGTCGGGCAACGGCTTAGCGTGCTTTATTTTCCGTTTTCTGAACCGACCCCCCATAGAACACAGCTTGCATCCAGCTAAGGCCGCCAAAATGCATGTAGGCCCAACCCAGCGCCACGACCATGAAGAACGACGGCAGAACGAAGGCGAGTCCGGCGATGGTGGCACCCCAGATGCGGTAGTGGACGTAGCCCAGGTAAATTTCCAGTTGGGCCGCTAGCGGCCCCGGTGCCAATTGCGCTAAGGCGAGCCCTTCCTTGTAGTCGGCATCGCTGATCCACTTGCGCTCTTCGACCAGGTCGCGGTGCATGTAGCCGACCAAGGCCACCGGGCCGCCAAATCCTAGGGTGCCCAGGCGCAGCATGTAGAGCGCCATTTGCCAGAGGGTGTACGGTATTTTTTCTGCGATGGCACTCATGGCGTTTCCTTGTTGCAATGAGCGTAGAGAGAATCGAGGATGGAACCGACTTCCGCCAAAAACGCATCATCGTCGGCCAAACGGGCACGCGCACCGGTCAGGATCGCTTCGAACCCGGCCGCTTCCGCCGGCGCCTCGCCACCGGCATCGAGCGCATGCACCAGGGCGGCCAGTTTGGCCATGCCTGGCGTCGAGGGGAGTTGGAAGCTGGCGACCAGCACTTCAAACGTCACCTTGTTACCAACGTGGGTGAACGTGGCGTCGTTAAAATCGAAGCCCAAGGCATCCACAGGGCAATTGGCAGGACTGTCCAGCCACAAAAAGGCCGCCTTGGAATCGATGAAGCGCTGGATCAGCCACGCGCTAGCCACCCGATCCACCCATAAATGGCGTCGCGTCGCCCAGGTACGCCTTTGGTAATCCTGAATTTGCAAGTAGGGAATGTCCCGTTCTTGCGGCTGCGGCTCGCCAGGCGACAAGATCGCATCGGCCTTCTCGGCGAAATCGGCCCAGGCAGCATTGGCGGCCAGGGCCGCTTCATTGGGGAAAAAATCGATGCGCTCGATCGCTTCACGTTCCTTGGCCAGCTTCTTGAGCGTCTTGGCGATATCCGCCGTGGCTTGCGACATCAGCGACTTCTTGGCCTCCACCACCATTTCCAGAAATTCGCCATATTCCTTGGCACGATCAAACCGTGCCAGGAAGGCCTGTTCATCGTCTGCGTTCCGGGGAACCACCTTCACTAGCCAGGCTTCGCCGCCTTCGGCATTGGTTTGGTCGACCAGTTCGGCCAAGGTGTCGGCATGCCCGGGGCGTTCGGGAAGGAGATAGGCGCCGTCGCGCAACGGGACGCACCCCAGGGCCTTGATGGCCCGCCAAAGGCGCATGCGGGCGGTGGCGCCGGTGGTGGGAAGGCTGGCAATGAGGAGGTGCCAGTGTGTCGATGTAGTATTCATGTATAAAACTCTACACCATGTAACGAAAATTACAAAGTTAACTTTAAGGGCATTGCTATCGTGCTGATTAGCAATCGTGATATCCTATCCCCCCCGATAGGATAAATATGCGATGAGCACCCACGCCTCCCATTCCGACATCATCAAACGCCTGAAGCGGGCCGAAGGCCATCTGCGCAGCATTATTGCCATGATGGAAACAGGACGCAGTTGCCTGGATGTCGCCCAGCAGTTGCAGGCCGTCGAAAGCGCTGTCGGCAATGCCAAGCGCACTCTGATCCACGACCACATCAGCCATTGCCTGGATCACGCCATGCAGTCAGACGGCCAGGACGCCGCCGAGGCGGTACGCGAATTCAAAGAAATCACCAAATACCTCTGAGGCACCTCCATGATCGATATCGCAGGCCTGCTCCAGCAAGGCGCCGGCAACATCTGGCTGTTCATCCCCAGCGCTATTCTCCTGGGCGCGCTGCACGGCCTGGAACCAGGGCACTCCAAAACCATGATGGCTGCTTTCATTGTGGCCATTCGCGGCACCGTCTCGCAGGCGGTGCTGTTGGGCATCTCTGCCACGCTGTCGCATACGGCCGTGGTGTGGCTGGTCGCCTTAGCCGGCATGTACTTCGGCAGTCAGTGGAGCGCGGAATCGTCGGAGCCTTACTTCCAGGTCGCCTCCGGCGTACTGATCATCGGCGTGGCGCTTTGGATGGCGTACCGAACTTGGCAGCAGGCACGTGAAGAGGTGCATGGCCATCATCACGACGAGACCAAGTGGATCAATACCGGCCATGGCATGCTGCGTGTCGATATCTTCGAAGAGAATGTGCCGCCGCGCTTCCGGTTATCGACCGAGCACGGCATGCATCGCTGGCCAGCCGCTGGCGTCGAGATTCACACAACTCGCCCAGATGGCACCGAACAGACCTTCAAGTTTGTCGACAAGGGAGCATTTCTGGAGTCGATCGATGAGATTCCCGAGCCGCATGAGTTCAAAGCACAAGTGTTTCTGTCGCACGGCGGTCACTTCCACATTTATGACGTCCAATATGAAGAGCATCACCACCACGATCATGGCGATGATGGACTGGACGTATCGGATGGGACGTACCAGGATGCTCACGAGCAAGCCCACGCGAACGACATCAAGCGGCGGTTCGCTAATAGGGACATCAGCACCGGCCAGATCGTCATGTTCGGCCTGACCGGCGGCCTGATCCCGTGTCCGGCGGCTATTACCGTGCTGCTGCTGTGCCTACAGCTGAAGAAGGTTTCCTTGGGCGCAGGCCTGGTGCTGTGCTTCAGTATCGGTCTGGCGCTGACCATGGTGGCCTCGGGTATCGTGGCAGCCCTGAGCATCCGTCATGTCAGCAAGCGCTGGTCGGGTTTCGGTACATTTGCCCGCAAGGCGCCTTACTTCTCCAGCGCAGTCATTATTATGGTGGGCTTGTATGTGTTCTATCACGGCTGGATTGCACTGCCGGCTTAAAGAAGGAAATACCATGTTTTCCGTATTTCGAAACCGCAGTTACCGCCACTTATTCTTGGCGCAAGTGATTGCGCTGGTGGGTACGGGACTTGCCACAGTTGCGTTGGGCTTGTTGGCTTTTGACCTCGCAGGAGATAAAGCCGGCACGGTACTCGGGACTGCATTGGCGATCAAGATGATCGCCTACATTGGCGTGGCGCCGATCGCGTCCGCGTTTTCCGAACGCCTGCCGCGACGCACTACCTTGGTGACCCTTGATCTCATTCGCGCCGCTGTGGCCATTTCGCTGCCATTCGTTACACAGATTTGGCAGATATACATCCTGATCTTTGTGCTCCAGTCGGCATCGGCTGCCTTCACTCCGACTTTCCAGGCCACCATTCCTGATGTGTTGCCGGAGGAGGACGAATACACCAAGGCCTTGTCACTGTCGCGCCTGGCCTATGACTTGGAAAGTGTCGTCAGTCCGATGCTAGCGGCTGCACTAGTGAGCGTGATCAGTTTTCACATGTTGTTTGCGGGAACTTCAATCGGATTCATCGGATCCGCTTTGCTAGTGGTCTCCGTCGTGTTGCCAAAAGCAAAGCTATCACCACCCCGCGGCATCTACGATCGCACGACCAAGGGCCTCCGGACTTACCTGGCTACGCCCCGATTGCGTGGCCTTCTGGCACTCAATCTAGCTGTTGCTGCGGCGAGCGCGATGGTGATTGTCAACACCGTGGTGTACGTCCAGGCCAGGTTCGGGTTGACGCAGACGCAAACTGCTTGGGCTCTCGCCGCTTTTGGTGGAGGCTCGATGGCGGCCGCTTTTATCTTGCCGGGCCTCCTAAAAAGCATTTCTGATCGTACTGCGATGTTATCCGGTGCTTCGGTACTGATAATCGGCCTATTCGCGGGTAGTACAGTAGACTCGTATCATTGGATGCTAGTACTGTGGGGGTTGCTGGGTATCGGTTACTCCTTGACGCAGACACCGTCCGGGCGACTGTTACGTCGATCCTCGTCAGCGGAAGATCGGCCGTCTCTGTTTGCCGCGCAATTCGCACTGTCGCACGCTTGCTGGCTAGTTACTTATCCGGTTGCGGGCTGGCTCGGAGCGCGTATCGGCTTGTCGCTAACATTTGTCGTCCTTGGTTTGATTGCCCTAGTGGCTGTAATTGCCGCTGCAAAACTATGGCCCGCTGTTGATCCTGAGCAAATAGAGCACGAGCATGCAGATTTAGATGAAGAGCATGTGCATCTCGCTGGGGGCGGAAAGCGTCATTGCCACCATTACGTCATCGATGACTATCATCGTGACTGGCCTCATCCATGACATGGCTCAAGATAATCGCTTATATCACCATTGTGCTGGTGCTATGCTTCAGCCTGTATTTTTTGTTGCAATACATCCTAATGGATTAAATTAAGGATGTTTTCTACCCCTGATAACGGTTGAGAACTAGCAGGCCTTAACGGATAATTTGAAATATTCAGCACTTAAAATGTGCTTTATCCAATTTTATGAAAAGAACCATCTGCCGACGTGTTGCTTTACTAATGCTCGCGATTTTTATTGCGAACATTGGCATTGCGCACTTGCGCACGCAATGGCTTCATCATGATCTGGATCACACCCTGAATGGGAAACTTGTTTCCTTGATGGATCAGCATGCCGACGAAGATGATCATGGCATTCTCACCGGCGCAGAACATCAATTGCTGCATGCTGCGGATCACGGGCAGCCCCTTCCTGCCTCCATGTCTGCGACACTGCAGGTATGGGCGTTAGCTACCATCCTGATCTTTTCCTTACTGGCTTCCCGTGTTCCGGAGTCGGTATTTCCTGCGCCATTCCGGCCCCCTCGACGTTCGTCGATCTAATTCCTTCGCCATTTTTTTGCGTCAGTAATCCTGGCGACTTGGAGTGACCCGCCGTTCGGGGGCTGTCTTCGTCAGCTCGGCCATCGCTGCATCGCGTCTCAACATTTCTCGCAGTGAACTAATCCGTCTGCCTCTGGGCTGCCTTGTGTTGCCCGGACGGATGGAGATCAGGACATCCATATGAAAACACCTGCTTTCGTCGGGCGACTTGCTCTTGCCATTCTCATCTTCCAAGCATTGTCGGCCCATGCAGCCGACAGGCCAAAATCATTCTCCATCACCGATCAACAGATTAAGGCACTGGGTATTCAGCTCGTGCGGCTCGATCAGCAATCCGAAGCGCTGGCAGTACAGTATCCCGCCCAAATCACCGTGCCGCCTGATCGCGAGCAAATCATTAGTTCTCCGCTGGCCGGCATGGTATCGCAGATTCTTGTACGTCATAACGAGACCGTGAAGCAAGGTGCGCCGCTACTGCGCGTCGTGAGTCCGGACTTTAGTCAGTTGCAGATGCAGTTGATGACAGCGAATGCAAAGTACAGCCTGGCCGCGCAAAATGCTCAGCGAGAGAAGGCGCTCTTTGATGAAGGCATCATTGCCCAGCGCCGGGTGCAGGAGTCGCAAGCCGCGCTGCAGGAGAGTGAGGCGGCCCTGTTCCAGGTCAAAGCAGCTCTCCGTATGGCAGGTTTTATGGACAGGCTGGGCACCGCCGGCACGGTCGAGGATGGTTTCATTCTACGCGCCGCCAAGGGCGGTATCGTGACTGATATCGAGGTCAAACTTGGGCAGCGTGTTGATGCCAGTACGCCGCTGATGCGCCTGACACAGGCTGACGTATTGACAGCAGATATCCATGTTTCTGCTTCGGATGCAGCCACTTGGCGTGCCGGGACGCCGGTGAAGGTCAAAGGCATCAATGTCAAGGGCAAACTCCTTAGCGTTGGCACCAGCGTGGCCGCGGGCAGCCAGAGCGTGACCTTGCGCGCCTCTCTGGAGGGCGGCCAGGGAGCGCTGCTGCCCGGCCAATTCGTGACCATGGAGCTGATGCCTGAGAAAACACCCGGTAGCTGGGATGTTCCGCTATCCGCCATCGCGTACGACGGGGATTATGCGGTTGTCTTCGTGCGCACGGCAAAAGGATTCGACGCCCGTCCGGTTAAGGTGCAAGCTAGCGCAGCTCAGCGTCTGCGTATCCTGGGCGCGCTGCAACCCAATGAAAAAATTGCCACTAGCGGCATCGTTGCCCTGAAAGGCGCGTGGTTGGATGACAAGGGAGGGAAATAATGCTCGCCCGACTTATCCAGTTCTCCCTATCCCAGCGACTGTTCGTGTTGCTAGGGGCACTTATGCTTGCCGGAGCCGGATGGTTTGCGTTCACCCAACTGCCGATCGATGCATTCCCCGATGTATCCAGTACGCAGGTCAAGGTAATCATGAAAGCGCCCGGCATGACCCCCGAAGAGGTCGAGAGCCGTATTGCAGTACCGATCGAGGTGGAAATGCTTGGCATTCCCAAGACCAAGATCCTGCGCTCGGTGACCAAGTACGGACTGGTCGATGTCACGATCGACTTCGAAGATGGAACCGACCGCTATTGGGCACGCCAGCAGGTTAACGAGCGCCTTGCCGGGATCGCAGAGTTGCTTCCTCAGGGAATCAGCGGCGGCATGGCCCCCGTGACAACACCATTAGGTGAAATGTTTATGTTCACCATCGAAGCGGATGGAATGAGTCTGGCGGACAAGCGCAGTTTGCTCGATTGGGTAATTCGTCCCGCGTTGCGTACGGTCCCAGGCGTAGCGGATGTAAATTCATTGGGTGGAATGGTCCGTTCGTTCGAGATCATCCCCGATCCACTCAAACTTGCCAGCGCCGGTATCACGATGGCGCAACTGAAAGATGCATTGCGCAGTAATAACATGAATGATGGTGCCGGACGCCTGTCTGAAGGTGGCGAGGTTCTCCTGGTCCGAACCGAAGGCAGTATCCAGAATCTGGATGACCTGCGTTCCGTTGTCGTCACCGTTAAGGACCGCTCGCCCGTGCGTGTCGGTTCATTGGCCGAAGTTCGTGTCGGAACGATGACACGCAATGGTGTGGTCACCAAGAGCGGACAAGGCGAGGCGGTGCAAGGGCTGGTATTGGGGTTGGCCGGCGCCAATGCACAAAAGGTAGTCGAAGGAGTCAAAAAGAAGCTTGAAGAGATCCAGTCGACTTTACCCAAAGGGGTAACGCTCGATGTCTTTTATGATCGGGCCTCGTTGGTTGATAAGGCGGTAGGTGCGGTTTCTCGTGCACTGCTGGAAGCGACCATTTTGGTTCTGGTACTGCTCGGACTGTTCCTCGGCAACGTGCGGGCAGCAGTAACCGTCGCTTTAGTACTACCGCTCGCGGCTCTTATCACATTCATCCTCATGCGCAGCTTTGACATGTCGGCCAACCTTATGAGCCTGGGAGGGCTGACGATTGCGATCGGTATGCTGGTGGATGCAGCAGTGGTGGTAACTGAAAACATCGTGCAGCGGCTGGCCGACGACAAGAGTGACGGAAAACTTCCCAGATTGCATATCGTATATCGGGCCGTAAAGGAAGTTGCAGTGCCCGTGACATCTGGAATCCTGATCATCATCACCGTATTTTTGCCGTTGCTGACTTTGCAGGATCTGGAGGGCAAGTTTTTCGCGCCGGTGGCAATGGCTATCGTTTTCGCGTTGGCCGGCTCCCTGCTGCTTTCCTTCACCGTCATTCCCGTCATCGCATCTTATCTCATCAAGAATGTCAGCCATGAAGAACCTTGGCTGCCGCGTAAGCTGCTGCAAGCATATTCCCCTTTGCTTGAATGGGTACTTAGACATCAGCGGGTGGTATCGATTGGCGCAGTCCTGATGTTGGCGCTGGCTGGCGTGCTCTACACGCAGGTAGGCAAGACATTCATGCCGACCATGGATGAGGGGAGCTTGATTGTCGGCATTGAAAAACTCCCCTCCGTGAGCCTGGAGGAAAGCGCAGCAATTGACTTGAAGATTCATCAGGCACTGATGAAAGAGATCCCGGAGGTGACGGGAGTGGTGGCGCGCGCCGGTTCCGATGAGATTGGCTTGGATCCAATGGGTCTTAATCAGACCGACACTTATCTGCTGCTTAAGCCGCAGAGTGAGTGGCGCATGAAGACAAAGGACGAGTTGCTGGCAGAAATTCGCAAGGTCCTGGATACCCTGCCTGGCATCTCTTACAGTTTTACCCAGCCTATCGAAATGCGCGTCTCCGAGATGATCATTGGCGTACGGGGCGACATTGCGGTCAAAATATTCGGCCCCGACCTTGAACAGCTCAACTCATACGCGACCCAGGTTGAACAAGTGCTCAAGACCATCTCCGGCAATCAGGACGTATATACGGTTCAAAACGATGGGGTGCAATACATGCGGGTGATCGTCGACCGTATGCAGGCAGGCCGCTTGGGCCTCTCGGTGGAAGACGTCCAGGATGCGCTGCGGGTGCAGATCGAGGGCCAGCAGACAGGCACGGTGATCGAAGGCAACCGTCGTACCCCCATCCTGTTACGTGCTTCTGAATCGATTCGGCTGTCACCTGCCGAGTTTTCGGCAGTTCGTATCACTGGAAAAGATGGTATGACGGTTCCTCTGTCCAGTATTGCGACTCTGGAGCGCGCGGCTGGACCAGTCAAAATCGACCGGGAGATGGGTAGCCGCTACAGTGTTGTTATCGCCAACGTCAGCGGCCGCGACCTGGTGGGCTTCGTGCAAGAAGCGCAAGCCAAAGTGGCGCAGAAGCTGAAATTGCCAACCGGCTATCGTATGAGCTGGGGTGGGCAGTTTGAAAACCAGCAACGTGCTGCGGCCCGTTTGGGCGTAGTAGTGCCCATTTCGCTGGGATTGATCTTCGTACTGCTGTTTGCCACTTTCGGGTCGATCAGGCAGGCACTGCTTATTCTCAGCATCATTCCGTTCGCGCTTGTGGGTGGCATCGTGGCCTTGTGGCTGACCGGTGAGTACCTGTCTGTTCCTGCTTCGGTGGGCTTCATCGCCTTACTCGGGATTACGGTGCTCAACGGTGTCGTTCTCGTGGGCTATTTCAATCAGCTGCGACATGAGGGAATGCCGTTGCGCGAAGTCGTAGTCACCGGTGCCAAGCGACGTTTGCGGCCTGTGATGATGACCGCGTCCATCACGGCGTTTGGCCTGATTCCGCTGCTGTTCGCAAGCGGTCCCGGATCCGAGATCCAGCGCCCGCTGGCCATCGTGGTCATTGGTGGCCTAATTACTGCAACCGCATTGACCCTGATGCTATTGCCTATCCTCTATCTTAAGTTCGCTGGCGCCGACAAAGAACCCAGCCAGGAGATCAAGCATGTCTGATTCCATCATCACTATCTTATGTCCACGCAATCTTGAAGAGCAATTGCTGGATTCATTGCTCGTCGCGCCTGACGTCGCTGTGTTTACCAGCGTAACCGTGGCAGCACACGGGGTTGAGCGGGAACGCCTGTCCGCGTCCGAACAAGTTCTGGGGCGTGCGGTCATGACGCAAGTTCAAATCCTCTGCACTGAGCAAGCCAAAGATAAGTTGCTCTCCGGTCTGAAAAACACATTTGCTCGTTCGGGGCTGCGCTACTGGGTGACGGCCGTGTTCGAACAAGGAGAATTTGCATGAATCTTCGTAGCACTTTACTGACAGCGCTCTTTCTGCCGTTGTTCGCGCAAGCCCAAAGCTCCCCCGGCATACCGGACGGTCCGATCCCGGCGCTGGTTGCGCGCCCCCTGTTGGAACAGGATCCCTCCGTTGCTGCTGCGCGGGCCACGCTGGATGCGGCACGTCGAGAATCCAATATTCTTGACGCATCGCCCTATGAATGGACGGCGCGCGCTACCGGCCAGCGCCGTCGTGTCGAAAACGAAGCGAACTCGAATGAGTGGAACGTCGCTCTGGAGCGCACGATCCGCCTGCCCGCCAAGGCGTCGGCAGACCGCAAACTTGGTCAGGCGACGGTGGATGAAGCCGAGGCGCGCTACGGCGAAGCCATGCACGAGGCTGCGCGCGATCTACTGGAGTTATGGATGGCCTGGTTGCAGGCCAATGCCAACTATGAACTCAGCAAGAGCATGCAGCAGTTTGCGGTAGAAAATCTTTCTGCCGTACAGAAGCGTGCGAAAGCCGGTGATGCCGCCAAGCTCGATGTGAGCCTGGCGCAGTCCGAGTTGGCGGAACAGCGTCGACAGACCAACGAAGCCAAGCTTGGTGCTTCATTGACATGGACACAACTGCATAGCCGCTTCCCAGGTTTTGATGGACAGTTCTCCAATTTCCCCAACATCTCCGCGCTGGCGCAGGATTCTGGTTATTTACAAGCCCGAATTCGCGAGCAAAGTGACCGGTTTAAGGCTGCCGAGGCCGCATGGCGAAGCGCAGATGCACAAGCACAGCGCAGCAGAGCCGAACGGACGCCAGACCCCACTCTTGGGGTCTTCAGTGGATCCGAGGCGCGCGGCAGGGAGCGACTCGTCGGCGTATCGATCAGCATCCCGATCCCGAGTGGGTCCCGCAGCGAGAGGGCTATCCAAGCGACGCATGTGGCGGAGGCCAAACGCCAGGAACTTGAGGCTATTCGGAGGCAGATCGGCGCCGAAATCGATTCATCGATCATCACTGTGCAAAGCAACTACGATGGCATGCTACTGGCAGAGGAAAGCGCGAACTCCATGCGTGAGAACGCGCGTCTGATGCAGCGAGCCTACTTGTTGGGTGAGGGCGATTTGCAAGGATTGTTGCTTACCCAACGCCAAGCCGCCACTGCCCAGCAAGGGGCATTGGGAGCCAAGACTTCGGCGATCAGGAGTTATTACCAACTATTGATTGACTCTCATCTGATCTGGGGGCTGGAACAGAACTGACCTGAGCGCCGCCGGCTGATCGATGGAATGCTTGGCAGACGGCCCGGGATATGTATGTTCACGTCTATAGATGATGAAGACGCCCCAAGATATCGTCCGCTGGTTGGCAACCAGACCCAAACTGATGGATCTCTGTAATGAGTTTCCAGAACAATGGGAAATCGCCCAGCAGCAATTGAACGAAGTGATTACAACAGGCAGTCCCGAGGATTTGAGGCGACTGACAGAGAATCCGCCCGAGTGGCCACGGCATCGTAAGGGTTTTCGGCAAGAGGTGCTAACAAAGGCCATGTGGGAGGCGACATACAGGCAGGTTCGATATCAGATGATTTGCTTGGCCGTGAAGGACTGCAGTTTGTCGTTGGCAAGCGGAAATGCCAGAGGAAAAGTGCGCTTCAACTTCTGGAACGGGGGGCTTGCTCAGTGGCTGCTATTCTCCCGCGGGTTGGAACGGAAGATGGTCAGCTTGCGACTATTCAGGCTGATCTGGCCCTTGTTGGGCCAGCGGGAGCTTCTGATGCCGTTGGTATCGTCTAAGGGGATTTACTGTTTTTACAGTCGCGATTTCGTCAGGACTCTTGCAAAGCTGATCGGCCCTAGAAAAACGCTGGAAATAGGTGCGGGCGACGGAACTCTGACACGCTTCTTAAAGGGATGTGGAGTGAAGGTTACCGCAACCGATGATTACAGTTGGGGCCACCGGATAAAGTATCCCTCTGACGTAGTGAAATGCGATGCGGTCTCTGCCCTTGAGCGGTATGCGCCAGAAGTCGTAGTGTGTTCGTGGCCCCCGGCAGAAAATCCGTTTGAGCATCATATTTTTCAGACATCCAGCGTACAGCTCTACATCATGATCGGAAGCCAGTATCAAGTGGCGAGTGGAAGTTGGGGAGCCTATTCTGAACAAGAGAACTTTGAGATGGTGGAGGCAGCAGAATTAGCGAAAATGCTGATCCCCCCTGAGTTGGGATCTGCGGTCTACTTATTCACTCGGATAAAAAGTGTGAAAAATGAAAGCAGAAAATGAATTCCTTCGATTTTCGGTGAGATCGCTTAAGTCGTGTGACGGAGTGCCCCAGTTCGGTGGGGTATGCGCGTCATCTTCAAGGTATTGATATGGGTGAGGTTAATGATGTCTATTCTGTCTAATTTACTTGAGGCCACCAAGGTGGTGCACGCCAGGCACAGCAAGATCGCCGCCTATGTCAGCGCACTCGTGGCGATTCCGATCTTGGTTGCTTGTGCCCATACACATCCGGGCGTCGCCCACTGTACCATTCTGCTGCAGTCCAGCCACTGCGTTGAAGTACCGGTCGAAGAGGAAGTCGTGGCGGCACAGGCCCGTACACTCAATTCAGCACCGGTTGGAAAAGTGGCGATCTACGTGTTGCGGCCCTACGCACAACAGCGCAACACCGTTTCGCAAGTCTTCGTCGACGACCGTCTGGCGGCGACGCTAGGCCCGATGACCTTTTTCCGCATCGTGGCTGAGCAAGGCACGCATCGGATTCGAATTGAAACAACGGGGGTGGCGAACCGGGAGTATGAGATTTCCGGCGACGCTACTACTTATTTGCAATACCAGCTAAGCGAAACCTTCACGACGGTCCGAGGTGAAATTACTGAGCAGACTGAGGCCCAGGCCAGAGCCCGTGTGGCGCGCTTGGATCTGGTGAAATCAGCTGGTGCGCTTCCTTAGCAGGTGGCCAGCGGCATTTTCTTGGAATCTGCCAGCCTCTTCGATGTAGCCTTGCACCGTTCCGTCATGGCGCCAGCCGCCTTGGCGCTTGATGTCCCGAAAGTCTGCGCCGGCGCGATAAGCGCTGGTCGCCATGCCCCGGCGCAGGCTGTGACTGGAAAGATCCGGTACATAGTCCAGTCCCGCCATACTTGCGCAATCAGCCAGGATCGCGTTGATGCTGGCGGGGTGGATGGCGTGCTCGCCTAGCATCGCCCATTTGTTAATGGAACGGAATACCGCTCCGTCGCCAATTCCTGCGGTCTCCAGCCAACCTCTCAGAGCGGTCGCTGGGCAGCACGGGCCGGCACCGTAGGGAATCGCCTTGACGATCCCCTGGCCTTGTTGGTCTGTCTTGGAGCGCTGCAGCGTCACGATCAAGCCATCCGGCTCCCATGCAAGATCAGAAACCTGCAATCCTGCGAGCTCACTTCGCCGAAAGCCGCCAAAGAAGCCCAGCTGCAGCAGCGCGCTGTCCCGCTTAGCCTTGAGGGTATCCACGGAATCCAACTTCACGATGATCTTTTCAAGATCCTCAATCGGGAGGGCCTTGGCCTGCTTTTTGGGGCGTCCGTGGGTGCGCCCAATGCCTTTCAGGGTCTTGCGGACCGTCGGGGTGCCGGCAGGATCAGCAAAGCCTTGGTAGAGATGCCATTGCGACAAGGCCGTCAGGCGCAAGGCCAGGGTACGCGCATTGAGGCTGCTGGCATGGGCTAGCAGGTAGCGGATGACTGCATTCTCGTCAGCCGGCAGGATGCCACCCCAGGCCAGGAAATGCCGAATGGCGGAACGATAGGTGAGCCGGGTATTTTCGGACGTCGCTGCGGCGAGGAAATCCCTATGGGCCGCTTCAACATCTGCGGGCAATAGCGTACCGGCAGTCATCGCATTGCTAATGGCAGGGATAATCTCAGAGGGAGGCAATTTGTCGCTCATTTTGGCTCATGTACCGCAACGGGGCGTCATAAACGATGAATGACGCACTATAACATTCCATAACGCTTCTTATAGTGTGTTATATAACTGATCTCATCATAAATTTTCAATTGCATTTAAACGTATTATTACGTATATCGTAATACGATACGTTATTTAATGGAGTTCCCATGGCCCGTGCTGGCATCCTCTACTCACAAGTCGCCAAGGCAGCCTCCCAACTGGCCGCCGCTGGCAAAGCACCCACCATCGACATGGTTCGCGAAGCGCTCGGAGATACGGGAAGCAAGAGCACGATCGCCCCCATGCTCAAGCGCTGGAAGGCCGAACATCAGGAAGTAGTTGCCAGCGGCGACACCGGCTTGCCAGTCGATCTGGTGGAGGCCGTCAAGGGTGTTTACCAGCGGCTTCAGGATGATGTGGCCAGGCGGTTGGAGGCGGCCAACGAGGCATACGAGCAGGCCCAGGCGACCGTACGCAATCAGAGAGACGCCGCCTTGGCCGCGGAAACCCAACTCCGCCAGGTCCACGCCACCTTAGTCCGAGAGCACGCTCAGACCCAGCAAGCCTTGGTGAGATGCCAGCAGGATCTGCAAACCAATGCTCTCACACTCACGTCCGCTCAAACTGAGAATGCCGGCCTCCTGCAACGGCTGAGTGATCGCGCCGCCGAGGCTCATGCCTTGAACCAGCAGCTGACACAGACCCGCACCCAGTTTGAGGGGTCTCTTTGATTCCTGTGCAATTTGCGACGGTAGGCTGACCCTGTAGCGGCGCGGCTTTTCGGCCGACGATCATCAAGTTCCTTTTAAAATCAGTCACTTGCTGACTGGTCGCCTTCTCCCCTCATGCCCAGCCCACTCCTATGCGCAACCGGCCCCAGGCCATCATTTGACCTACGCCTCGGTCTGTTTTAAAAGGATAATATTAGTTATCCCTTATTTATAAATTTAAAACTTACGTTTTTATCTTTTATAACGTTAGAAATGTATGTAATACTATTGAAATATCCTCGTTTGGAGCCCCAATGCCGCGCGCCTCCATTGCCTCTCCCGCTCAGATCCGCTCTACCATCCTGGCGATGCTCGCAGAAGCCCACGACGCTAGTCCCGCAACCCGTGAGCGCTTCCGACGAGTTGTGTCCGTCCGCAAGCTCAAGGATCGCCTCGGCGGCGGTGACCCAGCGACGTTGGGGCGTGCGATAAATGCAGTCGAATCCGAAATCGTCACAGCGGGCCTGGCGGACATCGCCATGCCCGACATTCCGAACGAGATTGCCGAGCTCATGCGGCAGCTCTGGCATGCGGCGGTAGCCACGCAATTGGATGAGGTGGTGAAGCTCAAAGCTGAAGCGCAGCAATCCGTCGCGGCAGCCAACTCAGCTGCGGCCGAGGCCAATATGCGGGTGGATATGCTCCGAGAGGAATTAGAGGCGGCGCGCACCCTGCTGGCAGCCCGCGACACCGAGCTGGCGCAAGCACGGGCCGATCTGTCCGTCGCCCGTGTTCAGATGTCCTCCCTGGAAGAACAATCAAAGCAGGCACAAGCGATGTCGCAAGCGCTACGCGACCAAGTCGCTGCCCTTGAGCGGTCGCGGCAGGAAAGTCTCTCTGCAGCTCAGCACCGGTACGAGGGATTATCCAAGCAACTGCTGCAGGAGACCGCGCAACAGCGGCAAGCACTACAGCAGGAACAGAGTCGTTTGGCCTCTCAACTTAAATTCGCAGAGCGTCGCATGGCATCGCTGGAAGAATCGCTCGCGCACGCAGAGGCTGACGCCGGGGCCGAACGAGACAAGCGACAGACCGCCATCGGCGAAGCCAACGCGTTAAGAGCGGTCAATGCCAGCCAGCGGGCTCAGCTTGACGAGTTGATGCGCGCCACGCTGTCGAAGACCCCAGCGTCAAACCGTCGATCTGTCGCGCCCAGCGAAAAGCCGGGGAGCAAGCGTGCGGCACCTCGTCGCAAAGGAGAGTAAGCATGGCCCGATGGTTCGATCATGGCGTGATGCCGCCCGTCCTCGTGCCAGAGACGGTAGACGCCGCGCTGACCTACCTTACGCATGCATTGGGTCATCCTTGCTATGAGCGATGGACCCTACGCAGGGTAAAACAAGCCTTTCCCTCATTGCGTGAAGCTAAAACAGCCAAGCCGGTACTGTTTAATCTGCTTCTTGATCATTCCGAAGCGGTCGAATGGTGGGAAAGCGGTCGACTTCGTACTGCTGAAGTAAGCAGCGCACCGGCGCCGGCAGATGTGATGGAGCGCCTCCTGCGTAACCATCGGCAGCGGTTCCGCCTGCAAGAACAGGCTACACAGCTGACGCCAGACCGCGAGGAGGAGCACAACTGGCTCGCTATAATTGATCCCCACCGTGTAGCCTCGCTGTCGGCGTGGTTGTCACGCGGTGGGCGCTTCGTCAATGGCGAGTCCACCACGAATACCTTGGCTGTCCAGAACGATACCCTGGCGACTTCGCTGTTCTTGCGAGATCGGGCAAGCCGATCACGCCACACTCTGCGCGCCTACGGGGCCGACCTACGGCGACTTATTGGCTGGTGCCGCGACCAGGATATTGGCCCGCTTTCTGACCTTACCAGGAACGATTTGCTCCGCTATAGAGATTACCTGCGTAGACCGCGCATAAGCGTTGATACTGATGGCCAGCGGCGCGTTATTGCCGTCGGCGACCGCTCCCAGGCTCGCGCACTTGCTGTTGTGGCGAGCCTCTTTCAATACTGGTTTGATACCCGTTATCTGATCGCGAACCCGGCCTCGGGCTTGGTTGTCGGCCTCCAGGCAAGAAATGAATTTGCACCCAAACGATTTTTACCTACCGCAGCACTTTGCGCATGCGACGCGTGGATGAAGAAATGCGTCGAGGCACCAGATATTGCCATGTTGCGCCGCCGGGCCATCTGGGTACTGTATCGATACGGCGGGATTCGGCTCGCAGAGCTCGCGTGGGAAATCGATACCAATCTGCCCCGCATAGCAGTTGACATGGACGGCCAGTGGACCTTGTATGTGGACGGTAAAGGCAACAAACCTAGGGCTGTACCCCTACCCAACGTTATCATCGAACCCGTTTCCTCCTATCGATCTGCACGCGGCCTGCCGCCAGCTCCGGCCCCGCACGAAGTGCTGCCCCTGATTCACGGGCTCAAGGGGGGAACGCTACGCGAAGCGGGACTGTACAGGGAGGTCAAGGCCATCTTTACATCGGTCGCTGCCACACTGGAGACCGACGATCCAATGCAAGCTTCACTGCTGAGCGCCGCCTCGCCCCATTGGTTACGCCACGCCTATGCCAAAGCCTTGGTAGTCGATCATCAGGTACCACTGCCCGTTGCGCAGGCATTGTTGGGTCACGCATCCGTGCAGACCACCGCTGCTTATTCCAAGACAGATCTGACTCAGCTGCGAACTTTCGTAAACTCCAGCTTTAATACGTGATACGCCACTGGCGGCGTACGATCAGCCCGCAACCTGACAGACCTGATCCACGCAAAATTTTCCGCTCTCAAAATGTAGGTTTCGCAATGATATGGCATTGTCGGTATAGTAAGCGGATCGAGCGCTGTATTCTCCCCGCTTGAATTTCTTCCTCACCCAAAATTCCTCCTCGACGGTCGAGCATGAAACTGAAGTCTTACAACGTGGCTGAATGTTTTTCGACGTTCGCGTTGCCACACATTCTTTACGTTGACCAGTTAGCTGATCGAGAAAAAGCTGTGATGATTTGTTGCTTGGGCTGGAACATTGCGCTCTTCGATTCGCTGGATCAACAAGAAGAACAGATTGGACGGCTATGGGAGCGGATTCATGCTGACAATCGCAAGGAGCCTCGGCCAGGCTTGGAACAGGGATTCAAACAAGATTTGCGGGCAGTGGTCAGACAGAAGCGCCTGCTATTTCCGTGGCTACACAGCGCAATCAAGAGTGCCTATCTCGTGCGGGTCGATCAGCATGACGTATTGCAGGTGACCGCTAACAACAGCGACCACGAATTCAAAGTGGTTACGCACCCAGATCCAATGGGCTTGCCGAAGATCATCGAACAATTGCGCTTAATGCAGGAAAATACGCAGAAACAGGTTGGCCTGGCTCGGCGTCTACGCAGTGTCCCTGAGGCGCTGGGGGACATAGCGATCACGCAAATGATCACAGCTTACTGTGTGCAGCGTGCTGACCTTTTAGGCTATCACCGGCTGCTTTCTTTGTGGCGCGAAACTCAACCCGGCCCTAGCGTAAAACGGGTCATCGCTCACTGGCTGGGCGTTATTGCCGAAATTGACAAAACTTCGGAGGCAGTCATCCAGACTCTTGCTGGAGATCCGGACTACGCTAGTTGATCTGGTCTCCTACGACTGGTGCGAGAACGGACTCGCTAGTCCATGCGTACAAACGACCACCATCTCGACCAACAAACATTTTCCCCAGCCTTCGGCGCGGCCAGCAGCGTGTTGCGAATCGGAACGACCTTCGGCGAAAGCCGACATTTGGGGCCATCCGGCCGAGGTATGCCTCAGCCGGCGCAGTGACTAGCCCAAAATTAGCTTTCTCCAACACACGCAACAACCGATCTGGATTGCCGGACACGCTGGAATATCAGGTCAATCGATTCTCGTGATTAACGGCTGTGGTAGAGGGGATTCAATCCCAGATAGACGACGGCATTCGGCGCTGCAAAATCGGCCGGAGCAATTTTTGCGAGTTCGAATGGTCGCCGACCGAAAGTGTCGAACTTCCATACGAAACTTTTTCCTTGAGCGACGAAACGAATAGTTTCACCCTGATTCACATTGACGTACTTAGTCGAAGGATCGATTTGAATCTCCCGATCAACCAATGCATTGGACACGGACATTCCGTAAGGATCAGCGACTTGTGCGGTCGCTGGTGCGCTAAGGCCGACAAGCGATGCAAGCAGAACAATTGAGGCCGTAGCGGCAGCAAAGGTGACCTTCATGATTGGCTCCACAAAAATTAATGAGCCTTCATTCTATGCACCCGAAGATTACCAGCCCGCGTCCGGGCCATTACGTTTATGTAATCACCGCGTCTGATCTAGTTAGTCTTCGCCGTTCGGTGGTGCCACCAGGCGCAAGCGTTCCAACATCTTCTTGGCGACACCTTCATCTTGGATCTTCAGCGTAGGAACAGCGCTAAAGAAAGACTCTACTATCTGATACTCAAGGAAGGCAGCACCCGTTGGATCTATCGTTTCCTGAACGTCCTTGCTAGAGGGCACGGTGACTTTCAGAGTATGGATGCCAGGTGCCACCCTCAGCCTAGCAAAGGTCTGCGGGGCGAGTGCTGTGACGAGCTTGTCATCTAGGTACACCTTGGCCTGATGGGAGCGCTCTTGACTGTAAGGACGGCTAACGTAGACGTAATAAGACCCAGCCGGAGCTGGTTTAAATTTTTTGACGACCATCTCGTTTTGTAGATCACTCATCGGCACCTCGGCACAACGACTGCTCTGCTGCATAATCGTGCAAGGCAGCGTGCTCTCTTTGTCCTCGTGAGTGGTAGCGCATGCGGCGACCAGTATCGCCACCCCGGTAAGGGCGCATATGTTCCTGAACGCCTTATTCCTATAGATAGTCATTATGCTTTCCTTTAAGTGTTATCTGCGCAACGACGCTGTTCATGCCGTCACAAAACGGGGCAATGTTCTATCAATATAGCGCCGCGCTGACGGCTAATGAAACTGAAATTTACCATTACGGGAATGTAATTGGCGTGCAATGTCTCTGTGCGGAGAGCCTCTTTAAAATCCTCTTCAACGATCAAACATCAGTCCTACCTGAGGTTGGTCGACCAGCCCCTTCGAGCGGGCTTTCTGAAATGATTTTAGGAGAAACGATATGATTACCACCTCTCGCGCATTTGCTTTTTCTTTGCTGGTACTTGCAGCCGGTGCGGCCTCTGCCCAGACCTACGCATCCGACATCAACCAGCGTGACGCGGCCAACGTTACGGCGCGCAACAACTACCCGGTCGTGCCGTTCACCAGCACCAAGACGCGCGCCGAAGTGATCGCTGAATTGAAGCAGGCTCAAAACGCAGGGCTGATCACCAACGGCAACGATTATCCGATCGTTCGCCAAGCACCTTCGCAGAAATCGCGCGCGGACGTGAAGCGTGAATCGACAGAGGCCCGCAGCTCCACGACTTCTCTTTATCAAGGCGCGTAATCAGCCCTTTTTATGCTCGCTTAGGGCTTCTCTCCCTAATTTGCCACTGTCGCGCTTGTCGTTTCAGTGGCTTTTTTTACGTCCTGCGCAATCCGCTTCCTTAGGCCACTGTACGAGGAAAGATCAGACTGAAACTCGTCTTTCCCTGTTCTGATTTCACGGTTACATCGCCCTGATGGGCATGCATGATGGCCTTGGTAATGGATAGTCCCAGGCCAGCCGAATCCGTGTCGGCCTTCGTACGCGATTTGTCTGCGCGGTAAAAACGCTCAAATAAATGCGGTAGATGCTCCGCTGGGATCTCGGGGCCGTCGTTTTCGACATGTACGATGACGTTGGTCGCAGACTTGCTAATCGACACAGCGATGCTTCCGGACGAAGGCGTGTAGCGCATCGCATTGGAGATCAAGTTGCTCAAAGCGCGGCGTACCATGAGACGATCCCCCTTGATGAACGCCTCTCCGGAAAGCTGTAATCGCACTTCTTTCTCTTCGGCGAGTGCATCGTAGAAGTCGAAAAGCTCCGCCGTTTCTTCGTGCAGGCTCAATGCCTCATGACTAGGCAGACTGATACCGTTCTCG
Organism: Herbaspirillum huttiense; assembly: GCF_004367745.1. GTDB lineage: Bacteria > Pseudomonadota > Gammaproteobacteria > Burkholderiales > Burkholderiaceae_D > Herbaspirillum > Herbaspirillum huttiense. The sequence goes on along the minus strand of NZ_CP037993.1, from coordinate 2,708,312 downwards.
GTCTGTGCCAAGAACAGCATGTCGGAAATGGTTCTAGCGAGTCGTTGCAATTCCTCTGCATTGGAGGAAAGTGTGTCCCGATAGGCCTCGTTCGTTCGCTGCTGGGTCAGCACCACGTCCGTTTGCGTGAGCAAGTTGGTGATGGGCGTGCGCAACTCGTGGGCAATATCAGTAGAAAACTCGGTGATGCGATTAAAGTCGCGTTGAAGACGCTCCAGCATCGCGTTTAGCTTGGCCGCAAGGTCCGCGATTTCGATGGGCAAGGTCTCGACGGGCATGCGTTCGCCGAAGTTATGCGAAGAGACCGCCTGCACCTTATCCGACATCGCTCGCAACGGCGCCAACCCGCGCCGCGCCGCCCACCAGCTTAGCAAGACTACAATCAGCGCAGATCCAGTCACGTATAGCACCAAGGTCGTCTGAAAATTACGCATGAAGTGCTCATGGATTTCCGTATCGACGGCCACGACGATTTGCAGATCCTCGCCGCTTTTCTCGTCTTTCAAGTGAGCCTTGATTGCCTGGAACTCTTGGTGACCACCATGTGCAATGGCAAAGAAACGGCCAGCCCTGACAGTGTGGGCGGCGGCTAAAATCTGTGTAGTAGCTTCTCCCAGCGTCGAGTAACGCGTCACTCCGTCTGGCGAGCCGATGTAGACATAAAAATCCGGATGATTATGAAGAGCCTCTCCGAAAGTGGAATTCACTTCTTGCGCACCTCGCTCCTGTACTACTTTTCGGATAAGCTGCAATTCTTTTTCAAGGAGTTGCTCATCCTGTTCCGTGAAATGTTTAGCGACTGTGGACGTAATGAGTAGGCCCAGGCCTACGAGCACGGCAGTCGAAGCCACGGCGAAGAGCCCTGCGAGCCGGAGGGTGAGGGAGCGTTGCCGTATCATGCTGAGCTTTCTGCGAGCTCCGGTGCATCCAAAATGTAGCCGACTCCTCGAACAGTCAAGATCAGCTTGAGATCAAAACCATCGTCGACCTTCGCCCTTAGCCGGCGAATCGCCACATCGATCACATTGGTGTCGCTGCTGAAATTGATGTCCCAGATCTGCGATGCAATCAAAGAGCGCGGCAATACCTCACCACGGCGTCGCGCCAAGAACTCCAGTAAGGCAAATTCCTTGCTTGTAAGCACCAGCTTCCGGCCGCCTCTACTGGCAGTGCGTCGCGGGAGGTCGAGCACGAGATCAGCCACCGTCAACCGATCTTGTAGCAATACGCTGCTACCCCGACGCAACAAGGTACGCACCCTCGCCAGTAGCTCGGAAAAAGCGAATGGCTTGACGAGGTAGTCGTCGGCACCCATCTCCAGCCCCTTGACGCGGTCGGAGACGCTATCTCGGGCCGTCAGAAACAAAACGGGGACCGTCTTTTGGGCGTCACGAAGCGACTGGACGATGCGCCAGCCGTCCACGTCGGGCAGCATGACGTCCAGAATGACCAAGTCATATGGCTCGGTCATGGCCAAGTGATAGCCGTCCAAGCCATTTTTTGCCAAATCAACAACGAACCCTGCCTCGGTCAGTCCGCGCTGGACGTACTCACCGGTTTTGGGCTCATCCTCAACCACAAGAAGTTTCATAGTATTAACATGTAGAACAACCACTACATGGTACGTCCAGTTCGGCGAAGTGATGCGATCATTACAGGAATGTAATGCGCGAGTAATCCAACTGATTGCCAGCGCTACTTATCATCAGCGCCATATCCCCATTTCGGAGAGTTTTATCCTATGTCGAACTCATCGTCCCCTTTGAACTCCCGCCGCCGTTTTGTCAAAGGGCTGGCCGCCGGAGGTGTGCTTTTAGGGCTGTCGTCTCGCGCCATGCAAGCGGTGGCTCAGGCTGCTGAAACACCGGCGAGCCCCTCGGCGGCACCCGTTCTCACAGGTAAGGTGTTTGACCTGGTAATTGCAGAATCGCCTGTCAATTTCACGGGCAAGCAGTCCATCGCCACGACGATCAATGGCTCCCTGCCAGGGCCCACCTTGCGCTGGAAAGAAGGTGACATGATCACGATCAACGTCACCAACAAGCTGCGTGAACATACTTCGATTCACTGGCACGGCATTATTTTGCCGTTTCAAATGGATGGTGTACCTGGGATCAGCTTTGCAGGCATTGCTCCCGGAGAGACCTTTACCTACAAATTCAAGGTAAAGCAAAGCGGCACCTACTGGTATCACTCCCATTCGGGGATGCAAGAGCAGACCGGGGTATATGGCGCTATCGTCATCGATCCTGCTGATGCTGGCAAGAAACTGGCTGATCGGGAACACGTGATCCTGTTCTCGGACTGGATGGATGAGAATCCGATGTCAGTGCTCTCCAAACTCAAAAAACAAGGGGACATCTACAATCTGAACCGCGTGACGGCTGGGGATTTTGTCCGCGACGCGCGTAAAGATGGCGTGAAGGCGGCCATGGATAATCGTGCGATGTGGAATGAGATGCGCATGAATCCCACGGATTTGGGGGACTTGTCCTCCGCTGTTCTGACCTTCCTCGCTAACGGCGTCACGCCGGCAGGCAACTGGACCGCATTGTTCAAGCCCGGTGAGAAAGTCCGCCTGCGCTGTATCAACGGATCCGGCAATACCTTCTATGACGTACGTATTCCTGGATTGAAGTTGAAGGTGGTTCAAGTCGACGGCGTGGATATCGAGCCGATCAGCGTAGATGAGTTCCGTTTTGGACCGGGGGAAACCTGCGATGTGGTGGTCGAGCCCAAGGAAGATGCTTACACCGTGTTTGCCCAGACCATGGACCGCACCGGCTACGCTCGTGGCACGCTGACCACACGTGCTGGGCTAACCGCCCCCGTGCCGGCAGTCGACAAGCCGGAGTGGCTCAGCATGGGTGACATGATGGGAGATATGTCTTCCATGGGGGGAATGGATCACGGTGCCATGGGGCACATGAACCATGGCACCATGGGCAACATGTCCTCGATGAACATGGACTCGATGTCCAGCATGGACAGCATGGACAGCATGGATTCCATGGACAGCAACACACCGATGCAGAACATGGATGGCGGCGCTCAGTCCATGCAAGGGATGGACCACAGCCAGCATCAGATGGCTCCTGCCAATCCCTTGAAAGTACCGAGCAAGAAGGCTCGTCATGCTCGCACCGAATACGGCCCGAGTACCGATGCCCGTGTCGACACGGCGCGTACCAACCTGGACGATCCGGGCGTGGGCCTGCGCAACAATGGTCGCCGAGTACTGACGCTGGCCGACATGCACACTATCGGCGGCCCGCTGGACAACCGTGGTCCAGAGCGGGAAGTTGAGCTTCATCTGACCGGCAACATGGAGCGCTACGCCTGGTCGCTTGATGGGCTCGAATTCGGTAAGTCGACACCGGTTCATTTCCGTTATGGCGAACGTCTGCGTGTCATTTTGCACAACGACACAATGATGACGCACCCTATGCACTTACACGGGATGTGGAGCGAACTGGAGACGCCCAATGGCGAGTTTCTGGCGCGTCGACACACGATTCCGGTCCAGCCAGCTCAGCGAATCAGCTTCCTGGTCACTGCAGACGCCCTGGGCCGTTGGGCCTGGCACTGCCACCTCATGTTCCATATGGACATGGGCATGTTCCGCGAAGTCGTCGTCAGCTAACCAGGTTCTGCACCGAAAGGCATACACAGAATGACTCTTACCCGTTACTCAACTCAGATCCTCGTGCTGGCACTCGCATCGGCCGGCATGAATGCAGCGTGGGCGCAGCCTCACGAGGGCCACACAGCCGCACCGGGCAGCTCGGCCACCCAGGCTGCCACTACCATGGACAGCATGGATTCGATGGACGGCGGTACCGCCAGTGCCGGCGGATCAATGGATCATGGAGCGATGAATCACGCCGGCATGAACCATGGCGGTATGGAGATGCGGGGATCCGGCATGGGGGGAATGGATATGGGCTCGACCGCGCCCGCTGACGCCCGTGATCCGAATGGCTATTCCAACGGCTACACCCTCAATACCGGACCCTATGTGCAGAAAGACACCAGCGCCTTGATGATGTCGGACATGCATTCCTTCGGGTCTTTCCTGGTAGACCGTCTGGAGCGTGTCCATACCCGAAATGGCAATTCGATTGCGTACGACACCCAAGGTTGGATCGGGAATTCTTATGACAAGTTCTTCATCAAGGCTGAAGGCGATATCGAGCAAGGCCGCGTGGGCGACGCCCGGACCGAATTGCTGTGGAGCCATGCGATTACCCCCTATTGGGACACCCAGCTCGGCCTGCGTGTCGACGTAGGCAGCAACCGGCCCGGCCGTAATTGGTTAGCGTTCGGTGTGCAGGGCCTGGCCCCCTACTGGTTTGAAGTGGAAGCCACAGGCTACGTCGGCGAACAAGGTCGTACTGCCTTGCGGCTTGCCGCAGAGTATGAACTGCTACTGACCCAGCGCTGGATTCTTCAGCCCCGTGTCGAAGCTAACCTTTACGGTAAAGAAGATCCCGAACTGGGCATCGGACGAGGTCTGTCCAGTGCCGCCTACGGCGTCAGGTTGCGCTATGAGATTACCCGTCAATTTGCGCCCTATGTCGGCATCGAGCGCAACCAGAGTTTCGGCCGTACTGCCAGCTATGTACGCGGTGCCGGCGGAAATACGGGTGAAACCCGGCTGGTAGCCGGTGTACGTGTTTTATTCTAAGTCTCCACCTCTTTGTCCCTCCACAACACCTCCAAAGGAGAATCGCCATGTCCTACCAGTCTCTCTTCGCTAAGACAGCCGTCACCATCGCTGCAGCGGCTTTCGCTACGGCAGCCTTCGCTCACCCCAAACTGCTCGGCTCCACTCCGGAAGACAACTCGACCGGAAGCGCCCCCGAAAAAATTGAATTGCGCTTCTCCGAAAACCTCTCCAAACAGTTTTCCGGGGCCACGTTGCTGATGACCGGGATGCCTGGTATGAATCATGGCGGTTCGCCCATGAAGGTGGCGGCCAAGGTATCAGGTGCTGATGATCCGAAGACCATGGTAGTGACGCCGACCCAACCCTTGACCCCGGGTGTCTATAGCATCGAGTGGCGCGCGGTCTCTTCGGATACCCACCCGATCACCGGCAAGATCACTTTCACGGTGAAGTGAGCTGACGATGGATTGGATGACAGTTTTGGTGCGCTTTGCGCTGTATGTGGTCTTGATGCTCGTTTTCGGCCTGCCGTTGTTTCAGCTACATGCTTTGCGTAAGCCTGAACGGTCATCCGTCCTTGCCAAGAAATTCTCTAACCTGGCCGTCGCTCTGGCTGTGGTCGGAATCTTCTTATCGACCATCAGCATGGTACTGATGGTCAAGGCGATGAGCGGGGCCGTAGACATCAGTGCGATTGAAGAGCACATGATCGAAATGATGCTGACCGAGACGTCGTTCGGGATGGCATGGTGCCTGCGTATTGCAATGCTGGTCCTCTTTGTCGCGGCAGGACTATTCGTCTCCCGCGCCCATTCCCTCAGATTGTGCATCATGAGTTTGACCGGTGCCGTCGCTTTGGCAACCTTATCTTGGGGGGGACATGGTGCAATGGATGAGGGTGTACGCGGCCAAATGCATTTGGCCGCTGACATTATTCACCTACTGGCTGCAGGCGCCTGGGTGGGAGCTTTAGCCGTGTTCGTGCTCATGTTGGTATGGCGCTATGGAGATGGTCCGGCTGACATTGCGTTGCTGAGCCGTACGCTCAATGGTTTCGCTTTGATGGGAACAGTCATCGTAGGCTCGTTGCTGATCACCGGTGCGATCAACTATTGGCTCATCGTCGGTCCGACTTTCGCCGGGCTTCTGTCTTCGCAATATGGTCAGCTTCTGATCGCGAAGCTATTCTTGTTCTCGTTGATGCTCGCCTTGGCCGCCGCGAATAGATACCGACTCAGTCCCTTACTTGAGCGTGCTCACATCTCCGGTGAGCATCGTGAAGCAATTACCGCCCTTCAGAAGAGTCTTCTATTTGAAACTGCCTGTGCTTTCCTGATTTTGGTGCTTGTCGCCTGGTTCGGAACCTTAGGGCCGATGACTGAATAAGCTAGCTATCCATGCATTTCTCGGCGGGCGCGATGATAACAACATCCGCCCGTCAGCCAATTTAATTCCCACTGACAGTCGAATGAAAAAGTTCTTCTCTGCGAGCCTGCTCTTTCTGACCTCTCTTGCTGCGCACGCGGCCGGGGAAGCCATCACCGTGTACAAAGACCCTGACTGCGGCTGCTGCAAGGCTTGGGCAGAACACATGAGTCAGGCCGGCTACAAGCTCCACGTCGTTGACAGCAAAGAGATGCCTGGGATTAAAAAGCGCCTTGGCGTACCTGAACCTCTTCAGTCCTGCCATACCGCCGTTGTAGAAGCGACGGGCCAGGTGATCGAAGGCCATGTTCCGGCCCCAGCTGTGGCCAAACTCATCGCTTCCCGATCGACAAAAGGTGTTGCGGTACCAGGTATGCCCGTCAACTCACCCGGGATGGGAAAGATGGACGGGAAGTTGGTCACAGTAGACTTTGCCGGCAAGGAATTCTCACGAAATTAGTCGCTACCGTGCTCCAGGGTACATTTCGTCCGGGGCAGGCTTCCGAGCGTTTTCACATAGCTTTGACTTGCATCACTTGCAGTCTTTCTATGCTCACTAGACTTCATATAGAGGCTGCTGATCTGCATGCCTCCTAATGAATCGAGGAGAAATCATGAAACGCTTCATCCACCTGATCGGCGCGATCGCGATGGCAACATTTTCGGTTGCCGCATTGGCTCAAAACACAGCAGAGCATGAAGGACATCATCCCGAGGCAGCTTCATCTGCGTCTCCCGCAAAATCTGCCGCGGCAGGTGCATCCATGGCACAGATGGATAGCCAGATGAAAACCATGCGTGATATGCATCAGAAGATGATGAGCGCTGCTTCTCTTGAGGAACGCCGCCAATTGATGGCGGATCACATGAAGACGATGAAAGACAGTATGGCCATGATGCAAGGCATGATGGCGACCAGGGCGGAGCATAAATCGGCGCCAATCCCTGCGATGATGCAGAAGCAAATGGACATGATGCAGATGACCATGCAGATGATGATGGACTGTATGGAAATGCCAACGTCGAAGTAAGTCGCTGAAGACGCGAAGGACGCATTTCATGCGTCCCTCATGTCACCTGATCGGTACGCCTGACACGGGAGAGCAGTAACTATGGATGAACACCATCACCATCATCACACCGCACCAGCTCCAGGCATTGAAACAGGCGCGTCCCCTGTAAAAAGCCAGACTGATCCGGTTTGCCACATGAAGGTGGCTCCCGATCCCTATCGGAGGATTGAGCACGGCGGGAGAGACTTTTACTTCTGCGGTGACAAGTGCATGGGGAAGTTTCGTACAAATCCAGCCGCATATGTCGGAGATTCATCAAAGCCCGAGGCAAGCACGGTATCGTCTGACGGAACTGTCTATACATGCCCCATGCACCCGCAAGTCAGGCAGCCATCGCCGGGAAATTGCCCCATCTGTGGGATGAGCCTGGAGCCGCTGCTACCATTGGACCAAGAAGAGGAGAACCCTGAGCTGCGGGACTTCCAGCGCCGATTCTGGCTCACGTTGCCGTTGACGGTGCTTGTCACGGTACTGGCCATGGCCGGCGGTCGCCTATTCCCACATGGCCTGATCGGTCAAAGCTGGATCGAGCTCGCACTCGGTACGCCCGTGGTCCTGTATGCCGGATGGCCGTTCTTGACCCGCGGCGTCGACTCGATCGTCCACCGCAGTCCCAATATGTGGACCCTGATCAGCACGGGCGTGGTAGCGGCCTATGGCTATAGTGTGGTCGCAACCGTCTTCCCCGAGCTATTCCCCAAGGCCTTCATCGAACACGGGCGGATCGGTGTCTACTTCGAAGCCGCGGCCGTCATCATCTCACTGACCCTGCTGGGGCAGATCCTGGAACTACGGGCGCGCTCGCAGACCTCTGCCGCCATCAAATCACTGCTCGGCTTGGCACCTAAAACAGCTAGACGGATCGCTGCAGATGGTACGGAAGAAAATATCCCCTTGAGTAACGTTCACATTGGCGACCTGCTACGGGTCCGACCAGGCGAAAAAGTCGCTACTGACGGGGTGGTCGTGGAGGGAGAGAGCGCCATTGATGAGTCGATGTTGACTGGCGAACCGGTCCCCGTGACCAAGCGGCCAGGTGACAAGGTTATCGGGGCAACGATCAATGCCAGCGGAAGCCTGATCATCCGCTCCGAGAAGGTCGGATCGCAGACCATGCTTTCGCAGATCGTTCAGATGGTTGCACAAGCCCAGCGCTCGCGCGCCCCGATGCAGCGGTTAGCGGACGTTGTCGCCGGCTACTTTGTCCTGATCGTGGTCGGCATTGCTGTGCTGACGCTGCTTGGCTGGGGATTCTTCGGGCCACAACCCAGCTGGGTCTATGGCTTTGTCAACGCGGTTGCGGTGCTGATTATTGCTTGCCCGTGCGCGCTTGGCCTGGCCACACCCATGTCGATCATGGCCGCCACTGGCCGGGCTGCAACCCAAGGCATTCTGTTCCGAGACGCAGCGGCCATTGAGAGCATGAAGAAGCTCGATACGCTCATCGTCGACAAGACCGGCACGCTCACGGAAGGAAAGCCAGCATTTGACCGGATAATCGCCGCACCGGGCAGTCAAGAGACGGAGGTGTTGCAGCTGGCGGCAAGCCTCGATCAGGGAAGTGAGCATCCACTAGCGCACGCTATCGTTGCCGAGGCACGCCGACGCCAGCTTTCCTTGATGACACCCAGTAGCTTTGAATCTTCCAGTGGAATAGGTGTTCGAGGCATAGTCAACGGGGCGCGGGTGGCATTGGGCAATACCACGCTGATGGAATCGGAAGGCGTCTCTTCGACACCGATGCTGGCTGAAGCAGAAGCTTTACGTGCCGAAGGTGCCAGCGTTATGTATCTGGCGAGAAATGACGTCCTTTTGGGGTTGCTAGCGGTCTCTGATCCCGTGAAGGAAACGACTCGGGAGGCGCTGGCCAGTCTGAAAGAAGCCGGGCTGACGGTGGTCATGGCCACCGGTGACGGCACAACCACGGCGAAAGCAGTTGCCGGAAAGCTTGGCATCTCCGAGGTATATGGCGAGGTCAAGCCTCAAGATAAGCTCGCGCTCGTAGAACGTTTCCAGGCCGAAGGCAAGATCGTCGGGATGGCGGGCGATGGGATCAACGATGCTCCGGCGTTGGCCAAGGCAAATGTCGGGATTGCCATGGGGACCGGTACCGACGTGGCGATCAATAGCGCCCATGTCACCCTGGTGAAGGGCGACCTGCGCGCCATCGCGCGTGCGACGGAACTGTCCGTTGAAACGGTGCGCAACATGCGTCAGAACCTCGGCTTTGCATTCTTATATAACGCCTTAGGCATTCCCTTAGCTGCGGGCCTGCTTTATCCATTCACGGGGCAGCTTCTGTCCCCGATGTTGGCAGCACTCGCGATGAGTTTGAGCTCGGTATCCGTGATCGCGAATGCCCTAAGGCTACGCGGAACAACGCGCTGAGAACTATGGCTCAGCATTGCTGCTGATCGGGATAATACATCGGACGTCCCGCTGTGCCGGAAGCTGGCCGACTCAAAAACGGCGTCCCAGACTAAATTTAGTATGCCGGTCTACTTCAAACGGGCTGCCCCTCGCCGGGAGCTTCCAAGACCCACCGGAGATCACGTCCAATCACCGTTGTAGTGACCAATGCATCCGGATTCTTTTTAATTCAGGCGCGAATTTTATGAACATCGACGCTTGAACGCGCTCCTATGGTCAGTAGTTTTCAGTTATCCAACCATGGAGCCCATATGCGAATCTCATCCAAAGTAGCCGTAGCGACGGTAGCTTTCATCGCCTCAGCAGCAGCATTTTCTCAAACGCAGCCTGCCGAAGTATCTCCGCGTCAGGCGACGGCTGAGCCTCAACATGGTGACGCCATGAAGACTTCGTCTCACTCATATGACGAGCAATTTCTCGATACCATGGCCAAGCACCATGAGGAAGCAGTCCAGATGGCCGAGCTAGTCGATAGCCGCAGTGCGCACGATAAGCTAAAGCAAATGGCGAAGAAGACCATTGATGACCAAGGTGCTGAGATTGCTCAACTACGCGAATGGAAGTCGCAATGGTTTCCCAATAAGGGGAGTGCTGTGAACATGAAACTGCCCGGCATGATGCAGTCGATGAAAGGTATGTCGATGGAAAAGCTCCAGTCGAGTCAAGGCGATGAGTTTGATGCCATGTTCCTCGACATGATGATCAAGCATCATCGTGGGGCACTCGCCATGGCGCAGGACGCCATCAAGAAATCCCGTCACCCAGAAATTGTTGCCTTCTCCAAGAAGGTCATCTCACAACAACAAGAAGAAATTTCCACGATGAGTCGCTGGAAAAAGGAATGGAAGCTGGCCGTCCATTGATGAGTGATCACCTAGCTTCCTGTTTGCCATGGATCTGGCATTCGCCAGAACGCAATCCGGGCAGTCGGACTGCCCATCTATCAAGGAGATCGAAATGTCACATGAAGATTTTCGTACCTGTATTGAGGCCTGCTATGCGTGTGCAGCAGCTTGCGACCGATGTGCGGCAGCCTGTTTGCAAGAAGAGGATGTGAAGATGATGGCTCGGTGCATCGCCACCGATGCCGACTGTGCCACCATCTGCAGAACCGCTGCTGCGTTAATGGCCCGCGGCAGCGAGTTCACCCAAGAGGTTTGCACGCTGTGTGCGCGAATCTGTAAGGCATGCGCTGAAGAGTGTGCCAAGCACAAGGCCCAGCACTGCCAGGACTGCGCACAAGCCTGCACTCGTTGCGCTGAAGCATGCAGTCAAATGGCCGCCTAAATCGCTCGCCGCGTCCGGCTACCAATATGCCGGACGTGTAGCGCCAGCTTAATGCATGTGCTTCTGAAGCGACGCGCGCACCACCTCAGCGCTACTAGGTAGAATGCGAAGAGCGTACTCTGCCAGCGGAAACTCAAGCGTTCCGCGCAGATTGAGCCCCTCCAAATTAGTGGGCGCGATACGTCGCAGCAGTTCAGGTGCAATTGCTTCATCCCCGATCTTCTGAAATTGATCGACGGTGCGTTGCATATGGGCCGTGTTCCAAGCCATCAGCACATTGGTCAGTAGTGAAAGGCTGGAGGATACGGCAGCGAGGGACTCTGGCCGCTTAGCAAGTTCCGTTGGGATTTTACCGGTGTGGACGGCGCGCTGAATCGCATGTACAGCTTCGCCTCGATTCAAAACATGGCGCAACTCTCGGCGGAATGTTGGGTTCGTGAAATAGTCTATTAGGAATATAGAGCGCAACAGCCTCCCAAGTTGAACGCCACCATCGTATACATCTTGGCCTCGTGCTGCAGAACCGAAGCGCTGTAAAGCCTGTACGGCCGTACACCGGCCACTCCGGATGGACGCGACAACCCGCACAAACTGGTCGTAGATAGCTTCGATCGCAAGGAGGTCGACGTCCCCGGCGACCACTGGAAGCGTTTCATCCGGCACCATATGTCCACGGGGGACGTGCAAGTAGCGGTCCCGCATGTGCTGTAGGACAGGACAAAGATCAAACTTCAGACCTTTGGCCACCGCAATGCCAAAATCGGTGTAGCCATGGGTGTCAACAGCGAGCTGAGCGACGTCATCGGTTCCGTTTTGCCGCACCACCCCCTCGATGGCCGCACCAACTTGCCGTTCTTTAAGCAAAATCGGCTGGTCGTAAAAAATGCCCCAGCGATCACGCACATGAGTATAGATCCCGATGGAGGCAGTACGCCGACGTGGATCCGCTCGGGCTTGCCACACGGTGCGGGTTGTCTCCAGACTCATCATGTCGGAGGAGGCCAAGTCGCCAATTCCCCAGTGCGCCGCGATAGGATGTCGATGCATGTAGGCTAGCACCGCATCGGCCGCTTCACGCAACTTGCGTTCATCGGCCACCACCTTCATCATCTGCCGGATCGCGGAGGCCTTGAGCTCAGGAATCATGCGGGAGATGTCAGCTGCCGACAAGGAGGTTCCGTGCGCCAACACAGCAGCATAAACAAGAAGTAACTCGCTGCGCGAGCGAGGCTCCCTACCCAAGAGCAGCCAGGAAAACCGCACCTCGCTGTCGATATCCAGGATGATCTTGGGAAGTTGACCCACTGGGCGATCATCAAAGATGGCGCGACGCAGCGCATCTAAAGCCGGGTCTCTTTCCTCAGCCACGATACCCTCATTGCGGACGCCACCTGCCTCAATGCGCACCTCGCCGCGAAGATAAGCATCCTTCAGCCGATCAAGGCCGCCATCAAGGTGGTCGATAATCTTTGCCAAGAAGACCTTGGGATCTTGCGGCAGCTCCAGGTGGCCGTAATAGTGGTTCCGCTTCGCCTTCCATTCCTCTTCAGGGATGAGCAATGTAGCGCGACTGCGAAAGGAGAAACTGTGATCAACGTACACAGAACCATTTCTTAACGCCATTCGTAATGCGGAAATAGTTGCCCATTCGAATGCTCGCAGCGCCTCGGTACGGTCTTCGCCCTCAATATTCTCCCTCCATACGCGACCGAGTTTAATATTGACATCTACTGGCAACTCGCTGTTACCGTCAGGGCCGTAAAGGTTGCGAAGCACGTTGATTGCGTCCACAACGGGATGCTGCGTCTCGGACTCAAATGGCAGTGCGACGAGCTTATGCAACATTGCACGCGCCTGAGCGCTCTTGGTCATAAGCTGCAGCCGGATTAAACTACGCCGGCTGGGCGCGTGCTGCTGTAGTACCTGGTCAGCCAGTTCCACGATCTTGGTCAGTGATTCGTCGGCCGGAGTGTCAGTATTCAAGGCGAGCAGCCTCACCGACTCGGCAAAACCGCAGAGCTGCCTTTTTAGATCAGGTCGACCGGCGTCGACCTGTCTACCAGCCTCTGTTATAACTTCAATTGCCCATCGGCGGAACATGGCGAGTAGCTGATCGGTCGCCGAGCAAAGGGCATAGCGCATGAAGCAGGCGGTTTCAAGCCTACGGGACTGAGATGTAATGCGCTTACTGACGGAGGGTGGTCGGTTGGCGCATCGCCGTGCGTAATGACGAACCAGCGTTTCGTTGATCTGGGAGGGCCAACTGATGGGGACTCGCAATCCATGCAGATGGTCGATTTTCTCAAACAATTCGGACATCTGAACCGTTGAATGCTTCACCGGAACTGCCCACAGCCACTGCTGAAGACTGGCCCGATCACCAACCGGCGCGGCAAGATGCCGGCTCCACTCTTGAACACTGGCCTCGCCTAAGCAGCACAGCAAGGTCGACTCCAGGAATGTTTCGTGGCTGCGGATTGCCTCAGCTATCACGCGCTTCAGTTGACGATCATGGGGCATCAGAATCTGATGCTCATACAACCAACCCTTAACCTGCATGAGCAGCGTCGAGGGGTCCGGCCGGCCGACTAATGTCTCTTTGAGCCAGCGGACCAGGTAACGTCGCTGGTGCTCGGTCATCGATGAAAAACCGAGCGCTTGCTGCGCCAGTTGCTGATGGTCGATCAGCGTTCGCGGCCGTGTCTCGTAGAGCGAGCGCAATGTTCCGATTTCAGGCGGCGCGATGGATAACTGTTCGCCAAGATGGCTCCACAAAACCTTCGGAACTTGCTTGTAGGCATCAAGGGTGCGGCCGGTCATCCGGATAAAACCAAGATGAAGGGCGAGCGCCAGACGGTAGAGGTGGTTGCGCCGCGCCTCAATCAGAGTATGTTCTTTGGCAGAAAACGTGAAGAACGTGTTCAGCTCAAACTCAGTCAGTTCGGGCGGGATGTGGCGCAAGCCGAGGTAGGGAGCGTGCCAATGGTCCATTGTTTAACTCTCTGAAGAGAACAATGGGCACCATCATACCCGGGCGGGAAGGCAAACAGTAAGTGACTGATTTTAAAGCGATTGTTGCATTGCGCATCGCTGAAACCCGCGTAAACACTGGGTTGCGCTAACGTCGCTTATTGCACGCGGATCAAAGGAACCCCTTGACGGTCTCCGAGTTCTGGTAGATGCGGATGAATTTCTGGATCACCGGATCATTCACGCGGCTGGCCTTGGTGACGAACTGGATGGCGAAACGGGCATCCTCGATGCCGGAATAAGCCAGCCCGCTGGAGGGATCGAAGGCCTTCGCCGCCACGATGAAGTGCGGATAGCCCTGAGCCAGGTCCACATCCGGCGTGATGCGCACCAGCTGCGGGCCTTCCACTTCCACGAAGGTGAGCTTCTTGGGGTTCTCGACGATGTCATTGAGACTACCCAGGTAGCCGACGTTGGGCTTGAGCTTGATCAGCCCCACACTCTGCAGCAACAGCAAGCCGCGCCCCTGGTTGACCGGGTCGTTGGCGATGCCGACCTTGCCGCCCTGCGGCACCTGGGCGAAGGACTTGTGCTTGAGCGAATACAGACCGACGTTGGCCAGAATGCCGGTGCCGGCGCTGGCCAGCTTGTAGCCGTTCTTCTGGATGGCGTTGTCGAGGAAGGGTTGGTGCTGGAAATAGTTCAGGTCCAGATCCCCGGCATCCACGGCCACATTGGGTGTGGTCCAGTCGGTGAATTCGACGACTTGTACGTCAATGCCCTGGCTCTTGGCTTCCTTGGCGGCCACTGCGATGGAGTCGCCATAGGCCCCAGGCACCACGCCGATGCGCAGCTTGTCGGCGGCGTGCGCCACACCGGCATGGGCAGAAAGGACAGTCAGGACGACCAGCAAATGACGGAAAAGACGGGAAGGCTGCATGCAGGGCTCCGAAAGAAATGGGGTTTTGGAAAAAATGTTCAGGTCGTGATTTAGCCGCTGGCAGCCTCGGCGCAACGGTAGGCCGCCGGAAGCGGGCTTGCGGCCGGCGAGGCACGAGAAGATCACTCGCCAGCGACACGAAGCTTCATTCAGGGTTTTTGCCAGGGCAGGCTGTAAAGCCGTTTGTCGTGCGCATAGCGCTCATCGATCTTGGCCAGCACGGCGGGCGATTGCTGGTACAGCGTGATGAATTTGCGGATGCGCGGGTCAGCGGCATTGCTGGTGCGCGAGACGAAAACGATCGCGAAGCGCTGGTCGTCCACGGTCGAATATTGCAGGCCGCTTTTGGCGATCTCCGGCTTGCCGGCGGCAACCAGATGCGCCGGGTAGCCCTGTGCCAGATCGACGTCATCCAGAGCGCGCACCAGTTGCGGACCTTCGATTTCCTTGAAATCCAGTTTCTTCGGGTTGCTGGCGATGTCAGCCAGGCTGGCCTTGGCGCCCACACCGGGCTTGAGTTTGATCAGTCCGGCGCGTTCCAGCAGCAGGAGTCCCCGGCCCTGGTTGACGGGATCGTTGGCCACGGCCACGGTGGCGCCGTCCTTGAGTTGCGCCAGACTCTTGATGCGGGTGGAGAACAGGCCGATGTTGGGCAGCACGCCATAACCGGCAATCGCAAAGGCGTATCCACGTTCACGGATGGCGTTTTCCAGGAAGGCGGTGTGCTGGAAGTAATTCAGGTCCAGGTCGCCGGATTGGAGGGCGACATTGGGCGTGGTCCAGTCGGTCATCTCGACCACGCGTACCTCCAGTCCCTGCCGCTTGGCTTCTGCTGCGGCCACTTGGACGGAGTCGGCGATCACGCCGGGCGTCACGCCGATGGTCAGGGCTTGAGCGTGCGAAAACGCTGCGCTCAGGGCCAGGATGGCACCGGCCAGAGACTGCGGAAACCGGAAGCGGCGAATGAAGTTCTTTGCGTGCATGACCTGATCGTGGAGTCGTTCAATGGAGGCTGCGGACACGGCCTCGAAAGCCGCCGCGAGCCCCGATTGTGGGCGATCAGATCATTTGGAGCTACAAAGTAAAACATGCTTGGATATCAGCTTTTTGCATGAGCCTTCATCGGCGGGCATGGCTGGCTGAATGGAAGTGCAGCACGGACGTGCAGCGAGCGCATGCACGGCACCACTGCCCTGCCCCGGTATCAGCCGGGGTCGGTGCCTGAGTCTTTTGGTACCGGTGGCGCTGCCTTTTTATCCTGTTGCACAGCGGAGTGGTCGCGCCATTCTTTGAGCAGCGCTTCGTGCGTTTCCAGTCTTGCGCGTACCGCCGCCAGCTCGCGCTCGCCCTGCTGCCATTGCCGGCGCGCGCTGGCGGCCTCTTCTTCCGCACTGATGACCCGGGCCTGCAGTTGCGTCAAGGCCTCGTTCCTGGCAGCCAGTTGCGCTTCGAGCACGCGCTTGGCGGAAGCCTGTTCCTGCAGCACCTCCATTTGTTGTTCGCGACGCGTGGCCAGCGTGTGCTGTTCTGCCAGCGCCTGCCGTGCATGCGACAACTCGGCAATCAGGCGCACGCCTTCCTGATTGAGCCGGGTGACGTCCTCCTGGCGCACCACTGCATCCTGGCGCAACTGGCGCAATTCGGCTTGCAGGGTCTGGAGTTGTTGCTCATGGCGTCGCTGGTCCTGGTCGCGCTGGTCCTTGGCTGCACTGCGGTAGTGCTCCAGGGCATCGCGGGCGTGCTGGTGCTTTTCTTCGAGCGACTGGCGGTGCTGTTCGTTTTCGGCCAGGCGTTCCTCCAAGGCAGCGAGCTTCACTTCCAGGGTGCGTGCCATGGCGGTTTGCTCCTGGCGTTCCTCGCGGGTTTTCTCATGGGCAGCGCGCTCGGCGATCAGGGCTTTTTGCGTCTGATCCAGACGCAGGCCCTGCTCGCCATGGGCGGCCTTCAGCAATGCCAATTCCTGCGCCAATCGGGCCGTTACCGTCTCCGTTTCCGCACGCACTGCCTTGACCTCTGCCCGGGCCTCCTCCTGCAACTGCACGGCGAGCCGCTCCACCAGGTCCTGAAGCGCCTCGCTGATGCTGCGCGGCTGGCCCTGGCCGCCCTCCTCTTCTTCCAATTCCTTCAGGTATTTGTGGATTGTAGTCTTGGAGCCGGTATTGCCCAGCTCCACCCGAACGGCATCCACCGACGGATGCCGGCCCAATGCCAGCAAGGAATCGCGCGCTTTCTTCACTTCCGATTTGTAGAGGCCGGTACGTGCCATGGTCCAGATCCGTTATTTGATGATGTATTACATAATACGTAATTACATAAGCTTATTGAAGAGCAATCAGAAATATTGCAAATATATTTCACACAGGATATTGGATGATTATCGAATCTGATCGCGTAAAATCCTCCGAATCTGCCCTCACCCGTCTGTAATGAGCCCATGCCAGCCGCACCAGCACCGTTGAATATCGATGACTATCTGCACGCCGCCACGCGTGACAACACTCGCCGCAGCTATCGTGCGGCCGTGAAGCATTTCGAAGTGGAATGGGGTGGTTTTCTGCCAGCCACGGCGGACAGCCTGGTGCGCTATCTGGCTGAGCACGCCGGCAAGCTGGCGCACAACACGCTCAAGCAGCGCATCTCCGCGCTGGGCCAGTGGCATGTGGACCAGGGATTCCCGGATCCGACCAAGGCTCCGGTCGTGCGCAAGATGCTGCGCGGCATCCTGGAACTGCATCCTGCCCAGGAAAAACGCGCCAAACCGCTGCAGCTGGAGGCGCTGGAGCAGACCATCGCCCATCTGGAGCGCGAACGGGAACTGGCACGCCAGCAGGCGCGCTTTGCCGACCTGCTGCGGCATACGCGCGACAAGGCATTGTTGCTGATCGGATTCTGGCGGGGATTTCGCAGCGACGAACTGGCGCGGCTGGATATCGAACGCATTGAGGCGGTGGCAGGCGAAGGCATGCGCATCCACCTGCCTCGCACCAAGACCGACCGCAGCCTCAAAGGCAGCACCTACAAGACGCCGGCGCTGTCACGGTTGTGCCCGGTGGCGGCTTATCTCGACTGGCTGGCGGTGAGCGGCCTGAGCAGCGGACCGGTGCTGCGCGGCATCGATCGCTGGGGCCGCATCAGCGAGGACGCGGTCAATGCGGCCAGCATCATCCCCCTGCTGCGACGGATCCTGAAATCGGCAGGGATTGATGATGCACATCTCTACAGCTCGCACTCGCTGCGGCGCGGCTTTGCCAGCTGGGCCAGCGCCAATGGCTGGGAGATGCGCGCCCTGATGGAATACGTGGGATGGAAAAACATTCATTCGGCGGCACGCTATGTGGAATCCCAGGATCCCTACCACCGCGCCATGCTGGAGCGTCTGCTGCCGCAGCAGACTGCGGCGCTCGGCACGCCCGATCAGGCCGAACCATAGACCACCGCGATCCGGTCTGGCCGGACTACTCGCAGTCCGGATTGCCGTGCGTTCTGACGCATTGCGCACGAGCGCAAGCGGCGATCACCTGGTTGCGCCCATATTCATTGATGTCGACCGTCACGTAGACGGGATATTGCTGATACTCGGTACGCAGGATGTCCTGGCAGACCGTATCGGTCCGGTTGCCGTTGACCACCGAGCTGCAGCGCGTCTGCCCGGTCGGCACCTGGATGGTGCGGGTGCGCATTTCCATCCGCGTCTGCTGGATGATCGGATACTGGGCATAGGCGGCCGGGGCGCACTGGCTCTCGGTGGCGCGATAGGCCTCGGTGGCGCAACCGCCAAGCGCCAGCATCACGGCCAGCCACGGGAGCACGGCGTAGGTTTTCATCGGTAAGGTCTCGTTGCTTGTTCAGTGGGCAGAGATTGTAGCTGCGCACGGGTCCCGGCACCATGACGCCGCGCAGCAGCACCTCCGGACGGGAGCGGAATCGGCAAGGACGTGCCGATGTTGCATGACATTCACATGGGCTCAGGCGAAAGTGAAGACTCAGCAACACAATCCGCTGAAGCTCCCCTATCCTGGAGCCGCCGTCGCGGTGGCCCGCCAAGGCCAGCGTCGGCACCATAACCAGACCAACATCCAGAGACAGAGACCTTCATGAAACGATTCCTGCGCATTGCCCTTGCCTCGACCTTGCTCTCGGCCGCCGTCGCCCAGGCTGCGGATCGCCTGCCGGTGATCCCGCCCGATCAATACACGCCGGAACAGAAAAAAGCCGCCGATGAATTCCTGGCTGCCCGCAAGGTGCCGGTGTTCGGGCCCTTCGAACCGCTGATGCACAGCCCGCAAGTGATGACGCAGGCACGCTCGATGGGCGACTACCTGCGCTACAGCTCGGCCATCGGCAATACCCTCAGCGAACTGGTGATTCTGATCACGGCCCGTGAATGGACCCAGGATTACGAGTGGTACGTACACTATCCCATCGCCATCAAAGCCGGCATCAAGCCGGAAGTGGCGGCGGCCATCGCCGACGGCCGCCGTCCCGAGGGCCTGAGCGAGGACGAGCAGATCGTCTATGACTTCTCGCTCGAACTGCATCGCAACAAGCGCGTCTCCGATCCGACCTTCGCCCGCGCCGAAAAGCGTTTCGGCAAGAAGGGCGTGGTCGATCTGACCGGCATCAATGCCTATTACACGCTGCTGGCCATGCAGATGAACGCGGCGCAATACCAGGCACCGAAGGATGCCAAGCGGCTGGTGCGCTTCCCCGAGTAAGCTCACCTGCCTGCACCGGAGCGGCACTGCGCAGGCTGGCTGTAGCGCTCCGACCCTTCCCTGCGCCTTGGATGATCAGGGTGCGTCGACGTATCCCTTGCGCAGCTTTTCGGCGACCAGTTTTTCCATCTCGCGTTGTGCACGCTCTTCCGATTCATGCGACTTGATCAGGCGCTGACCTTGCGTCCCGGTCCGGCCGTAAGTGACGGTCAGCTCGGCACCCGACCGGCTGATGTTCCAGAACTTGCTGGAACTCCCCTGCGCATAGGAAAGCGCACGGCTCTCGGCGGCGGCACCGCTCGCAGCGGTCGCTTCGGACAACTCATCGATGGCAACGTGCGCGGTCGGTGTGGCTGTTGACTCGGCGGGCTGCTCGCCCGGAGCGGCGTTCTGCTCCGGCAACACCGCCTCCTCTCCCTCGGCCAATATCCGTTCGATGCGCTCGATCACCGCAACCGGATCGCGCAACCAGTCACGTCCCGGCAGGTCCAGCACTTTCCATCCGAAACTGCGCAGGATGGCCGGACGGAAGACGTAGCGCTCCACCGTATCGGTGACCGCCTGCGCGGGATTGTCGAGCAGGATGGCCAGTGCATAGGCACCTTCCTCGCCCTCGATGGCGAGATCGCAGCGGAACTGCGACCGTCCGACCTGCAGCTGGACCCGGTGCCCGCGCTGGCGCAGGGCCTGAGCCAGTGCATCGCGGATGCTGTCTGGCTGCAGCTCGGCGGCAAAGGCCTTGCGCGCCCCTTGGTTGAGCGCGCCCAGGATGGTCTGGGCGTGATCGAAGCGGCCGGTGGCGCTGGCCTGCGCAAATTGCAGGAAACTGCGCAGGGCTGCCGCACCGTCGTTGTGGACGTTGGTGATGGCGTCCGCCTGGATCGAGCTCACCACCGCCATGCGATGGCGTGCCCGGCTGAAGATCACGTTGAGCCGCTTCTCGCCGCCGCGCTGGTTGATCGGGCCGAAGTTCATCAGCATTTTGCCGTTGGGGCCGGGGGCGTAACAGATGCTGAGGATGATGACGTCACGCTCGTCGCCCTGCACGTTTTCGAGGTTCTTGATGAAGAGGCCATTGAACTGGTCGTCGTCCTCGCGCACGTATTCGCGCTCCAGACGGGTGCTGAACTCCGGATCTTCAGAGGCCAGCGCCTCCAGCGCCGCTTCGATGGTGCTTTGCTGGGCTTCGGAGAACGCCACGATACCCAGGCTCAGGCCGGTCTCGCGATTGAGCATTTCCCGCACGGCCTGGGCGATGTAGCGCGCCTCGGCTTGATTGCTGCGATCGGCGTAGACCCCGTCCTCCAGCCAGTGGAAGCTGACCGGGCTGCCCATGAGCAGGTCGGCGGCCAGCGTACCGGCATCGTCCTGGTCCGAGCGCGGGCGCGGCAGTTGCTCCAGCGGGCGTTCGCGCAGGCGGTCCGGAATGGTGACCAGACGGCCGTCATAGAAGGCCGCATTGGAGAAGCTGATCAGGGTCTCATGGCGACTGCGATAGTGCCAGGCCAGCAGTGTGGCGGGCAGATTGCGGGCTGCCTGGTTCAGCAGGCTGTCGGAATCCAGATTGATGGCGATGCGCTCCCCATCCTCTTCCACCAGGATCTCGTCTTCCTCGCCGCTGCCGGCCGCCGAGAAGAAACTGGTCGGCGGCAACTGCATCTCGTCGCCCACCACGATCACCTGCTGGGCGCGGCTCAATGCCGGGATCGCCTCTTCGGTAGGAATCTGGCTGGCCTCGTCGAAGATGACGACGTCGAACAGCGTGCTGCTCAAGGGCAAGGTATCGGACACCGACAGCGGACTCATCAGCCAGATCGGTTTGAGGTCATTGATGACCGCGCCGGTCTCATCATCGGCCAGGTCGCGGATGGAGCGATAGCGCATGCTCTTGCCGAACTCATGTTCCAGTTCGCGGCGGCCGGTGGCGTATTGCTTCTTCAGGGCCTTGCCCTGGATATCGAGCTGCGTGGCCGAGAGCCCGGACAGGCGCACATGCTCGCTGAACTGTCCCTGCAAGGTGGCCTTGATCGCCTCGGCATTGATGTCCAGCAAGCTGCGCTGGGCCTGTGCTATCGCGCGGGTCGCCAGCGCCAGGTCGGTGCCGCTGAAGCGTTCCAGCACCGGATGGGCGCGCCCCAGGCGACGCCAGGCCTCATCCGCCACCAGAGCTTCCAGCGCCAGCGGATCGGCATGCACGCCCAGTACCGTCGCAGCGTAGGTGGCGTCAACGTCATGGACCGCCTGCAACAGCGGTAGCAGGTCCGGCAAATCTTCCAGGGCTTCGCGCAGATCGCGGAACAGCTCGCCTGTCTGTTCCAGATTCCGTTGATCCGGAGCCGAAAGCGTCGAATCGACCAGTGCTGCCAGCGCCTGCACATCGTCATGCGCGCCCGCCAGGCTCATCACCAGTGCAGCCGGATCCCCGGCGCGGCGCAGATGATCGACCAGCGCTTGCAGACCGGCCGGCGTGTTCATGCGGTTCCTGAGCGTTTCCAGGGTCTGCAGAAACTGCTGCATGTCACTGGCCCCATAACGTCGACGCGCCTCTTCCTCCGTCGCAGCCAGCCGTGACAGCGCCTCGTGTTCGGCCTTCAGTTGCGTCAGGACGGTGGCATAGCCGGGGTGCAAAGCATGCTGGCTGAAATCGTAGCGACGCTTGAGTTCTCCGCGCAGACGCCACCAGGCAGGCTTGAACCAGCGCGAGAAGGATGATTCCATCTGGCCGGCCAGCCGCAGCGCGGTCTCGGTATCGTCCGCCCGCAGCTTGTCGCGCCAGTGGCCGGTGACCGACTGGGCTGCCGTCACGGCTTGCTGGCCTTGTGCCATCGCTTCGCGCCATTGCGACAAAGCCGCCTGGCCAGGTGAAGCAGGATCCAGCAGATCCAGATGGCGCGCCAGGCCGCTGTCAACCAGGCGCTTGCTTTCGGTGACGACCTGCTGCGCGGCCTTCAGGGGGGTATCGGCGACGATCGGACTTTGGCTGCTTTCCAGCAAAGACGTCAGACGCCCGAGGATGGCATCGACCGCATCACAGCGACGCTCCAGTTCCGCCACCACCCCTTGCTGGCGCAAGACCGTGGCAGAGAGCGTGGCAAAGGGATGGGTGGCCGGCACGCTGGTGCCAAAACGTTCCTGCATGACGCCCTGCAAGCGCCGGGTCAGCTCGCGCTGCCCGTCCCACAGCGTCCACGCGCACAAAGCTTCACGTACCGCTGCACCCACGTCCAGTGGCGGGGGCAGCTCGGCCAGCCGCCGCAACAGGCTGCGCACGCTCAGGCCGACACTCTCCGGCACCATTGCCATGGCTTGTTCGAACTGGTCGATGCGCCGCTGCTGCTCCTGCAAGCCTGCCGCCACGCCGGCGCGCCGGGCGCGCAAGCGCTCACCCTCAGACGGCTGGGCGATCCACTGCTCATAGCATTGCTTCAGATCGGCGATGAAGGCCTTCTTGTCGGCCTGTGAGTCGTGGATCAGGCAGCACAGCTGCGCCAGCCCGCTCTGCTTGAGCCGGTGGAACACCACATCCAGCGCCGCCCGTTTCTCGCAGACGAATAGCACGCGCTTGCCCTGCCCGGCATAATCGGCAATCAGGTTGGTGATGGTCTGCGATTTGCCCGTGCCCGGCGGCCCCTGGATGATGAAACTGCGCTGCGTGCGCGCCAGTTGCACGGCGGCGTTCTGGGTCGCATCCGAGGACACCACGTTCCATTGCTCGGAAGGGGCCAGCGGTGCCGGCGGGCTGGTATCGAGCTCGCGTGGCTGGATCGAGAAGATACGGTCAAAGGCCGGATTGCCGTTGGCGTCCTCCAGCAGCTGGGCATAGTCGCGCACCAGCGACATTTTCCTGTAGTTGAAATTGGCCAGCGTTACCTGGGTGAGATCCAGATCCCAGGCGTAACGATGCCCGCTGGATTCCTCCAGAACATAGCCGGCCCGCTCTTCCTGCTGCTCGCTGACGGCCGCTTCACTGGTGGCCACCATCTGCGGGCGGCGCAGCGTGGCACCGGCCTCAAAGCGCTGCGGCAGCTCGCTGGGACGCACATAGTGCTCGAACAGCGCCTTGCCCAGCGGACGATAGTCATCACGGGCATAACTGTAAGGCGGCAGCCATGACGTGGCCCGGCTGCGCTGCGCACCGCCACCCGGGCGGCGGCGCGTGTATTGCTGCATGCGTTGCATGGCCTTCTGCCGCACCAGCCGCACCGAGGCCTTGTCGACCAGACGCAACTCCACCGCCGGTTCGGACTGGTGGATCTTGTTGCGCAAGTCCTCGTGGATCTGCTGCAGGGAGGTCTTGGCCAGGTCGATGGTTTCAGGCAGCGCGATGTCGTACAGCTGGGACAGGCAGTGGCGCAGCACCGGATTGAATTCGGCTTCGGAAGTACTGCACTGGATGAGGTACTGATCCCGCACGCCCTTGCGCTTGACCAGCTCCACCGGCAGCCACAGCAGCGGCGAGACGATACGCTCATCAGGCGCTTCCTTGAGGTTGTGCCAGCGCAGGAAAGCCACCACCAGCCGCAGGTTGCTGAAGCCGAACTCGGCACGGTCGTGGCGTGTCTCGGAAATCAGCTTGTCCAGCGTGGCGGGCAGATAGAGCTGGTCATCGAAGCGCAGCCAGTTCTGCAGGGAAATCGGCTTGCCCGCCACCAGTTGTTCGGCGAAAGGGCCGCCCCAGGTACAAATCTGTTCCGGCTTGATGCTGTCGACGTTGAGCATCAGGGGTACGCTGGCCACCGTCAGGTTGACGTTGGCACTGGTGGGGCGGAAATACAGCAGCCGGTTGCGGCGGGACAGGTCGAACAGGCGATCCCGCAGGTGCGACAGCACGGCGATGCGGCGCGGAGCCACCCCATCCTTGCCCGCCAGCGCCCGTTCCACATCCAGCGCCACCGGCTGGTCGCGCCAGGTACGCAGGCGCAGCGCCAGCGCAGCCACATCGGTGGCGCGATCATGGCGGTTCAGTTCGGTCATCTCGACGATGACGCTGGCGATGATGGGAGACAGCTTGTCGTGCAGCTCAAACAGATTGTGACGGTGCTGCACGAAGAGGCGCAGGTCGTCCTGCTCGACCAGGTCCAGTCCGCAGGCCAGTCCCCCAAGCAGCATGCCGAGCTGGAACACATCGGTGATTTCATCATGATGGCCCAGCGCGATTTCCCAGCTCTTCGGACCGCTCAGGTAGACCGGCCGCGTCATCCGCGCGGATTCGTCCTCGAGCAAGGCCAGATCGTGCTGGGTGCGCAGGCCGTCGGAGTGATGATCAAGCTGCAGCGCACCCACGATGGACAGGCCCGAAGACAGATGCGGTTGCAAAGCATGGACGGCATCGATATTCATCTGCGGGGCTTGACCCGCCGGATGTCGCAGGGACAGTCCGCCTTGCTGATCCACCAGCAGCGTCTCTTCGCTCAGTGCGGCGACCCGGCCCTGTGCATGCAGTTCTGCGACCTGCGCAAAGAGCGGCAGCATCAGCACCAGCAGGTCATCGTTGGAGAGCAGCTTGCCGGCTTGCGCATCGATCAGCTCGCGCAGGCTGGCCGATGCGGCCGGGGAGGATGGGTGTTCACTCATGCTGCGGCCTCCTTGGCCAGTTGTCGCTTGTATCGGTCCAGTTCGCGCTTGCCGAAGCCAGCCTCGCGTTTGAGCAGTTGATGCAGATGGTCCAGCGTCGCCAATGCTTGCGCGATCACGCCGGCACGCAGCAGGACCGGTTCCTGCTGGTCCGGATCGGCCAGGGCCAGATCGAGCATCAAGGCCGTCAGGTAATGGCGCACGGGTTCATCGGCGTGTTCCGGGGCAAAGGCTTGCGGTGTGACGGCGGGTTCATCCTGGTGCCAGTCGGGGAACATCAGCTCTATCTGCGCCTTCACCGTCTCGCTCAGGAGCTCCGTCCCGGCAAAGAAGTGCGCCAGGAATCCGCGGGTCATGCCTTGCAGCCGGTGCTGGCCAGGCAGGTCCAGGCCGCGCAGCGCCAGCGGCCCCTGCAGACGCTGCTGCAGCCACGGGCCGAGTTCTTCGCTGCCTTCCCACCAAAGCTGCAGGGCGCGGGCGCGCATGAATACTTCCGGATGACTGGCCGCCTCGCTGGCACCGGTCTGCTGCGCATCGACCTCGGCCGCCTGCCGCAGATAGGCGGCCGCATCGACCTGGCGGATGCCGGTATTGAGCTTGACCAGCGAGGAAATCGCGGGGTCCGGCGAGCCGCAGGCGATGGCCGCACCGCGATCAGCGAACAGTTCGGTATGCAGCGCGTAGCGACGCCAGGTTTCGCTGAAGGAGGCGGCGGCACCCGGAGCCGCGCTGGCATCGGAGAGGATGCGTTCGGCCTGCAGGAACGCCCCCTCCTCCTGCGACCAGAGCACGTAATGCGCAAGTTCATGCCCGAAGACGGCCAGCAGTTCCTGTTCGGACAGTCGCGCCAGGAGGTCGCCCTGCACGATCAGGTGAACCTCACCGGGCACGAACACAAGCGAGGCATTCATCTCCGTCCCGGCCGACTGGTACAGGGTGGCCGGTACCTCCACGTTCAGGCCCAGGCGCTGCCGCGCCAAGTCCAGTGTGGCGTGAATCTCGGGATGGGCCGCTTGATCGATGCGGTAAGTGTTGCGCAACAGTGCCGTGCGCAAGGATTCGCGCTGCTCTGCATGGCTGGTCCGGGCGGCCGCCCAGCGCCAGACTTCGGGCTCGTGCGTGCGCAGATGGTCGATGACGGCGAGGTGATAATCAAGCGGAGTCAGCCCCCTGAGCTCCTGCGTCGTGGGATTCATGCAAGCCCTGTCGTTCGTAAATTTTTGTGACGATTCTACAGGGAAACACCAACATGCTGCATACCCACACATGCTGAACTGAAGCACAAATAACGCTACAGGGCGGCGCGAACCCGGTGGCGTTTTATAAGCATGCTTGCGTCAGGATCTTAAATCGCGCGCGACGCGGCTCGCGGGCATCTGCTCACAAGGCAGTCCGCCAGCGCCGGTGGGAGCAAGGTTGCGCTATTCCCAAACCGAATTCTCTAACACGCTCAGTGCCTGAAACTTAGGTTTGGCAAACCAGTACCCCTGCATCAGGTCGATCCCCAGCGCCGCCAGGTGATCGCGTTCGGCACGGGTCTCGACGCCCTCGGCCAGGATCTCGATATCCAGCTCCTCGCAGATGGCGGCGATGCCGGCCACGATGGCCTGGCGCGGCTTGGCGGTGTCGATGTTGCGGACCAGGTCCATGTCGATCTTGATCAGATCGGGCTGGTATTCGGCCAGCAGGTTCAGGCCCGCATAGCCGGCGCCGAAGTCATCGATGGCGGTACGAAAACCGAAGCGGCTGTATTCCCGGAAGATGTTCACCAGGTGCGGGCGGTCGACCACGCGCTCCCCTTCGGTTACCTCGAAGATGATGCGTTCGATCGGGAAGTCATGCTTGCGCGCTGCCTTGAAGGTGCTCTGGATGCAGACCTCCGGGCGGTACACCGCATTGGGCAGGAAATTGATCGACAGGTACTGCGTCATGCCCAGCCGTGCCGCGCCTTCCACCGCCTTGGTACGGCAAGCCTGGTCGAAACGATAGACGTTGCTGTCGTTGACCTGCTCCAGCACCGTGTACGCGGGCTCGCCCTGCGGCCCGCGCACCAATGCTTCATAGGCGTACACCGAGCGCGTGGACAGGCGCACGATGGGCTGATAGGCATATTCAAACTCGATGTCCAGCTTACCGTCGTCCGAGCAGCCCTCGCAGGAGCGACGCGCAGCGTCCTCTCCCGGGCTGGCATTGGAGTCTGGAATGAGGGGGATCATGCTTTCTCCGGTAAATCATTAGTTGCAAAACGGCATCTATGCTACCGCATCTTGCCAACGATACCAGAAGTTTCACAAGCCGATTGACTTCCATCCCTCGCGCCGCCACTGCTCCAGGCCTGCCTCTCCGAAACGCCACAGGTGCAGCCAGCCATGTTCCAGCAGTTGACGCACGATGGCGTGGCGGGCGACCACGGCATCGATGGCCTCGGCCGGCGCATCGATCACGACGGTCAGGCGCAGCGGTTCATGCACCCACTGCTGGCCATCATGCAGCGACTGGCGCGACAGGCCGATGCGCAGATCGCCGCCATTGCCTTCGAACACACCGATGGTGCCCCCGACCACGTTGTGCAAGAGCTTGTTGCCGCTGCCCAGGCGCTGCGGATCGCTGGTGGAGGCGTGATATTGCCAGTTGATCCAGTGCGTCACCAGCATGGGCGCGGTCATCAGCAGTTCCAGCACGCTGCCGTCCCGATCCTCGCTGGCCTCGTAGTCATGCAGGAAGCAGCGGCCACCCAGGTCCAGTCCACGGCTGCGTGAACGCGGGGCGATCAGGAAGGCGGCATTGCCGGTCAGGCCCCATTCAGGACGCGTCTCTGCACCGTCGTTGGCGCGGCGGCGCAGTTGCTTCAGCAAGGCCGGCGCGGCCTGGGCCGGCTCCATCCCCAGGCGCAGCGCACGCTCGCGGCGCACGCGATCACCGGCTTCGGCCAGCACCGGCTGCAGGGCTTGCCAGCGCGCGCGGGCCGCTGCCGGCATCAGGTCGAGATCGAAGGCTTCGATTTCGTCCGTCGTGGTGTTGTGCAGGACGGCCAGGAAGTGGCTGTCTTCGGGAATGAAGATCTGCCGGTCCAGCAGGCCGCGGCGCACCTCCTGTTCGTTGAGCAGCTGCGCCAGCGTTCGCGCGTTGACTTCGCCGGTCTGGCCGCAGCAGGCGCCGCAATCCAGCGCTGCCGCATGCGCGTTGTTGGCGGACTGGCTGCCATGCCCGGCCAGCAGTATCAGCGGGGCCACCTGGCGATCCAGGCCCATGGCGTGCAGCACGCGGGCGGCCAGTGCCACCTTGTCGTCCAGCGCGACGCGGACCAGTTGCGGCCGGCACACTTCGCGATAACGCGACGGCAGCCCGGCCAGGTCATCGCGCGCACGTTCGGCCTGGCCCGGCTGCAGCCATTTCCAGAGGCCGCCCAGCGCCGTCACGCCCGCCACCTCGACGAAGGAAAACGCCGACCCCGGCCAGCGCGTATTGCCCTGCCACTGTTCCTTGAAGGCCAGTGTCTTGCGCCGCGCCCGTGCCACGGCACTGGCCAGCACGCCACCATCGGCGACCGTTCCGGCGGGGGCGACCACATCCTGCACCTGATAGGCCGGTGCCAGCAGGCCCGGCAACTGCGGACGGCTGGCCTCGGTGGCCAGCGGCGTGTAGGCCACCGGCAGGCCGAAGAAACCCGCGAAGCCCATCGTCTGCATGCCAGGATGGACCGCTTCCAGCGCCCGCCGTAGCGGTTCGCTGCGTACATCGATGCAGAATGCGGCCTGCACCTCGACCTGCGGCGCTGCATTGGCCGACTGTTGCAGCAAGGCTGCCGCCAGCTTGCGCTGGTAGCCAGCCTCCAGTGCGACCTGCCAGAGTTCATCGACCAGCAGATCCTGACGGACTTGTTCCAGACGCTCCTGCGAGCGCGCCCAGGCCTGCTGCACCGTGTGGAAGGCGTGGCTGGCGGCTTCGTCGTCCTTGCACTCCAGCAGCAAGGCACCCCAGGCCATGCGGATGGCCAGCAATTCACGCAGGTGTTCATCACTGCCGCCTGCGAGTTTGGCCTCCCAGCCCAGATAGGCACACCACGAGGCCCAGCCATTGACGGTCAGCAGGACCGATTCAAGATAGTCGACCCAGACCTCGGGCGGCAGGTCCATGCGCCGCATCACCCAGCGTTCGGCCTCGCGCGCGCAGGCCGGCAGCGCCCGGACGCCATCGGCGATGTGCGGCAGGCCCATCAGCAGGCCGATGCCGTGGTCGTGTTCCAGCGTCTCGCGCCAGAAGGCATACAGGCCCATGCCGCGTTCAGGCTGCCAGTCGGCCTGGTGCTGGTCGAAGTAGGCGGCACAGGTCTGGCTGACCTGGTGCGTGATGGCCTGCCGCCAGGAGAGCCGGGTGTGGCGCTGGGGATCGTTGTCCAGCACGTCGATCAGCAGCGGCAGCCGTGGCGCCGGGCCGGTGGCGGCCAGTACCGACAGACAGTGGGCAACGTCGAAACCGCGTTCCTGGGCCTCGATCGATTGTGCCAGGGCGTATTCCAGATCTGCTTCGGTCACCCGGCCCTGGTCCCAGGCCTGCTGCAGCTGTTCCTTGGGCGGAAAGACCTGGATGCCGCCCAGCAGGGCCATGCGCGCAGCCACCTGGCGCAGCGGCATGCCGACCCGCGACCAGTGCGGATTGACGGCGATGGCACGATCCAGTGGCCAGGCCGGGGCGATGGCACCGCAGGCGTCCTGGCAGGCTTGCTGCAATTGCTGCTCCAGCTCGGCGCTCCACGCAGCGATCGGCGCGGCGGCTGGTCCTTGGCTATCTTGGGCTAATACGTTCATGCTGTTTCTCCGGTGAGGCGGGCTCAGCCCTGGCTACGGCCATCGGCGGCGAGATTGTTCACTTGTTGTTCGGCAGCGGCCCGGCGGGCACTGGGAGCCCAGTTCGAGGGCCACAACTGAAGCGCCAGGCGCGTATAGGCTTCATCGAGGTAGAAGCCGGCGTAGCTGCGGCGTCGCCAGGCGGCCATGGACTGCGGTGCCAGTTGCAGCAAGCCCATGCAGACATACAGGGCCAGCATCGCCAGCAAGGCCGTCACGCCGAACACGGCACGCGGGTAATCGTTGACGTGCAGCGGCAGCAGGTGGGCCACCAGGGCCGCGAGGGTCAGGCCGGCCGCACCCAGCAGGCCCAGCAGCCAGCCGCGCAGGCCGCTACCGCCCTTGGCCGTGGAGCGCCACAGCAGCGGTGCCCAGGCCAGCCCGAGGATGCCGCTCCACCACCATGGCCAGGCCGCATGCGGGCTGAGGCTGTGCAGGCCCAGCACCAGGGCGATGCTGACCATCGGGGCGAGGATCACGCTCCAGGCCGACGGCAGCGCCGGGCTGTGCAAGGCCGACAGGCGGGTCTCCCGCACCACCGAGGAGGCCGACAGGAAGGCGTGTGCCTTGTACAGCGAGTGGCCGATCAGGTGCAGCGCGGCGAACAGGTACAGTCCGGCGGCGCACTCCAGCAGCATGAACCCCATCTGCGCCACGGTCGACCAGGCCAGTTTGACCTTGATGCTGATGCGGGTCAGCATCACCAGCCCCGCCAGCAGCACGGTACCGGCGCTGACGATGAGCAGCACGGCGCGCGCCGCGACGGCCTGCTCCAACAAGGGTGCAAACCGCACCAGCACGAAGCCGCCCAGATTCACCACGCCGGCATGCAGCAGCGCCGAGACCGGGGTCGGCGCTTCCATCACCTGAATCAGCCAGCCGTGTACCGGCAGCAGCGCAGTGCGCAGGATCACCGCCAGGGTCAGGCACAGTGCGCTGATCTGCAGGCTGGTACTCATGCCGTGCTGGCTCAGGTAGGCCCACAGGTCCGAGAAGGAGCCGCTGCCCACGGTCGTCCAGGCCAGTGCGGCCGCCGCGATCAGCAGGCAGTCGGCGATGCGGTCGGCGATGCTTTTCTTGTACGAAGCCAGACGGGCAAAGGGACGTTCCGGATAGAAGCACAGCAGGCGTTGCAGGGCCAGGCCCACGACGGCCCAGGCGGCGATCAGCACCACCCAGTGATCAGCCAGCAACAGCAGGTGGACGGCAGTCAGTACCAGCGCGAGCGCCGCGGCATACTGGCGCTGGCCGGCTTCACCCTGCAGGTAGCGCGCCGAAAAACTGCCGATCACGGTGCCCAGTCCCTGTACCAGCAGGGCCAGCACCAGGCCCAGCGTGGACGGATGCAGCACGCCCGGCCACGGGGCGCTGTCGCGTGCCATCACCAGGTTGAACAAGGTCAGCAGCAAAGCCAACAGGGAGAGCGACTGGAACAGCGTCCAGACGCGCGGCGGTGCCAGCCGGGACAGACACAGCGCCAGGGCGGCGGCCATCGTCAGCGCGGGCGGTGCCCAGGCGCTGCAGGAAATCAGGGGGATGGTCGTCATGACAAGAACCTCATGCATTGGAATGGCATCATGATGCTTGCCATCGATCGTTCTGTAAATTACATTTATCAGAACATATTCATTCATAAAAACGAACGATGCGCTTAGAACAGCTTAACTTTCATCATTTGCGTTATTTCTGGCGGGTGGCCAAGCTCGGCCATCTGACACGGGCGGCGGAAGAACTGCACACCTCGCAATCCGCCGTGTCCGCGCAGATCCGCCAGCTTGAAAAGCAGCTGGAAGAAGATCTCTTCATCCGTGAAGGCCGCCGCCTGACGTTGACCGACACCGGGCAATTGGTGTTCACCTATGCCGACAATATCTTTGGACTTAGCCAGGAGCTGCTGGGCCGGCTGGAAGGCCGCTCGGCCGGGGTGACGCGCCTGCGAGTGGGTAGCGTGGCCACACTGTCGCGTAACTATCAGGAAAACTGGATCCGTCCCATGCTCTCTGACCCCTCGGTCTCCCTGACGCTGGAGTCGGGCTTGCTGGAAGGGTTGCTGGAGCGGCTGATGCAGCATCAGCTTGATGTGGTGCTGGCCAATGAAACCGTGCCCTCCGACCCGGATCGGCCGCTGCACTGCCGCTTCCTGGGAAGCCAGGCGGTCTCGGTGGTGGGTCCGGCGCACCGCTGGGAGGCACGCAGCCTGCGCATTCCGCAAGACCTGGAAGGCGTCGACATGGCCCTGCCCGGCCCGCGTCACGCCCTGCGCATGCAATTCGACGCGCTGTGCATCTCCAATGACGTGCGCCCGCGCATGCGTGCCGAGGTGGACGACATGGCCATGCTGCGCCTGATCGCGCGCGACAGCGGCTGGCTCACCGTACTGCCGGAAGTGGTGGTGCAGGACGAACTGCGCAATGGTGCCCTGGTCGTGGCCGGCCAGACCAGCGAGCTGGTGGAAAGCTTCTATGCCATCACCACGCCGCATCATCACTACGATGAACTGCTGGACCGGCTGCTGGCGGGCAGTCCCGTCCCTTCTTGATCTTCGAGGAAGATTGTTTTCAGCCGCACGCTGGTTACCGGTCGGAAATAAATGCTACTCCTTGGTAGAATGCGAGATGATTTGCGCAAATATATGTACGCTAATGCCAATATTGCCAACGTGGTAATGGCGTACACTTGGGCAACTCAGGGGGCAAGTGTTGTCGAGCTTGCTGCTTCACGACAAGAAACCCGGCGGGCACGATGAGGAAGGCACTTTTCAGGTATCGCGACGAGCTGGTCAGGATAGAGCTCAAGTGTCCGGGCGACGCCGGCACCGGCTGGACCTGGGATCTCTACATCAATGGCGAACTGCAATTCTGTGGCGAAGATGCCCCGTTTGCGTTCGCTGAAGAGGCGATGGCGGCCGCCAAACAGGCCAGCCGCCACCTGATCGACCTGCTGCACGCCTCCCACTGAGCAGCGCAGCGCGCTTGCCACAGCTGCTTCAGCGAATCACCCATCGTTTCACACCCTCCTCTTGCTTCGCTTCCGGTTCAGAAAGCCTTGCCATCTTCATGCCGCGCATTTATTATATGAAATAATATATTATTAAATTAAATAGTGTTCACCATGACCAGCCCCAGCTCGCTACAAGCCGACCAGATGCGCCGCGCCGCCGGCCAGGCGGTGGCCGCGTTGAAGGTACTCGCCAATGAAGACCGGCTGTTGCTGATGTGCCAGCTATCGCAGGCTGAAATGTGCGTCAGCGAGCTGGAGGAAACACTCGATATCCGCCAGCCCACACTGTCCCAGCAACTTGGCGTGTTGCGCAACGAAGGGGTGGTCAGTACGCGGCGCGAGGGCAAGCGGGTGTACTACCGTGTCGCCGATCCCAAGCTGCTTGAGATGCTGGGACTGATGTACCAACTTTATTGCCCCAAGGAATGAACATGGACATGGCCTGGAATGCCTTCACCCCCGTCGCCTCGCTGGCCGGTGGCCTGCTGATCGGAGCGGCCGCCAGCGTGCTGGTGCTCTGCAATGGACGCATTGCCGGCATCAGCGGCATCGTCGCCGGTCTGCTGCCGCCCTCGGCATCGGATCGCGCCTGGCGCGCCCTCTTCGTTCTCGGCTTGCTTCTTGCGCCGCTGCTGGTGTCACTGGCAAGCGCCCTGCCCGCGCCGCGCATCGATGCCGGCTATGCGGCCATCGTACTCGCAGGCCTGCTGGTCGGCGTGGGGACCCGTTACGGTGCCGGTTGCACCAGTGGTCACGGCGTCTGCGGCTTGTCGCGCCTGTCGCCACGCTCGGCGGTGGCGACGGCGTGCTTCATGGCGGCCGGATTTCTGAGTGTCTATCTGTTGCGCCACGTGCTGGGGCTGCAAGGAGTGCTGCCATGAGGCTTCTGCGCAACCTCGCCGCGCTGGCCGCCGGCTTGCTGTTCGGCCTCGGCCTGATCGTCTCGGGCATGGCCGATCCGGCCAAGGTATTGGGATTTCTGGATCTGGCTGGCCAGTGGGATCCATCGCTGGCCCTGGTGATGGGCGGGGCCATCGCCATCGGGCTGCCGGCCTTTACGCTGGCACGCAAGCGTCAGCGCACACTGCTGGGCGAACCGATGCAATTGCCCACGGCGCGCACCATCGACCGCCGGCTGGTGCTGGGCAGCCTGCTCTTCGGCATCGGCTGGGGCATTGCCGGCATCTGCCCGGGACCGGCATTGGTCTTGCTAGGCATGGCATCGGGCAAGGGCCTGGCCTTCGTGCTGGCCATGCTGGCCGGCATGCTGCTGTTCCGCTGGAGCGAGCGGTTTTGGGCGAAATGAATGTTGCTGCACGCAGGGTGTCCTTACAGGGGGCATCTTGCCGTAATCTGCCCGTTTGAATGTGAAGAAAAAACACCAGGATCACCCATGGACAATCTGCATATCGAAGGTCATTTCGACACCATCACCAGCACCGTCAGCTACCTCGTGCTGGACCGCGCCACCTTGCACTGTGCGCTGGTGGACAGCGTGCTGGACTACGACCCGAAGTCCGGCCGCACCTCCACCCGCAGCGCCGATCATCTGATCGCCCGTGTCCAGGCACTCGGTGCGACGGTGCAATGGATTCTGGAAACGCATGCGCATGCCGACCATCTCTCCGCCGCGCCCTACCTGAAGCAGAAGCTGGGTGGCCGCATCGCCATCGGCGAGCACATCCGCCAGGTGCAGCAGGTCTTTGGCAAGCTCTTCAACGCCGGCACCGAATTCGAGCACGACGGCAGCCAGTTCGATCACCTCTTCACCGATGGCGAAACCTTCCGGATCGGCCAGCTGCAGGCGCGCGTGATGCACACGCCTGGCCATACGCCGGCTTGTGTCACCTATGTAGTGGAAGAAGGCGGACAGAGCGCTGCCTTCGTCGGCGACACGCTGTTCATGCCCGACTATGGGACGGCGCGTTGTGACTTTCCGGGCGGAGATGCTCGGCAGCTGTTCCGTTCAATCCATGCGGTACTGTCGCTACCGCCGCAGACACGACTCTTCATGTGCCACGATTACCAGCCGGGAGGCCGCGAACTGCGCTACGAGACCACCGTGGCTGAAGAACGCCAGCACAACATTCACGTTCGCGAAGGGATCAGTGAAGAGGCATTCGTGGCCATGCGCAGCGCGCGTGATGCCACGCTGGACATGCCGGTGCTGCTGCTGCCTTCGGTACAGGTCAACATGCGCGCCGGACAGATGCCGCCAGCGGAAGGCAATGGTGTGCGTTATCTGAAGATCCCGCTCAACGCGGTGTGAGCAGGGTCAGCTGTGTCCCGAGGACTGGAACAGACCCAGCAGCGCGAGGCCGCCGATCAGTGCCAGGAGGAGGATGCCGGCCACGATGGCGATGGCGGCTTTGGGCTTGCGATCAGCCATGATGAGATCTCCCTTGTGCATGGATGTAATGGGGTCTGCGGACGGATCGCTCAAAATTCAGAATGAAGACTCATCCGCAAGCGTTCACCCTAGCAAGCGGAGTCGGGCAACGGCATCAGCGCCTGCCTGGAAATGGCCGTCCGAAAGCCTGTCATCCTCGTGGGACAAACGGCGGTCAAGCTGCGCCATCAGTTCGCCATCAAATACGAATTGCCCTCATTTTCGCTAATTGTCGTGGCCTTTGCCGCAGCACAGCCCTAGAATCTGCGCCATTCCGCAACCCTGTATATGAACAGAAGTGTCATGGCCAAATTCCATCTCGAACATCACAAGGTCGACGCCATCTCCTGGCTGCGCGCCGCCGTCCTGGGTGCCAACGACGGCATCGTCTCCACTGCCAGCCTGCTGGTGGGCGTGGTGGCGGCCAATGCCACGCATGAGAACGTGCTGCTGACCGGCGTCGCCGGCCTGGTCGCGGGCGCCATGTCGATGGCGACCGGCGAATATGTCTCCGTGCACTCACAAGCGGACAGTGAACACGCCGCCCTGAGCCAGGAGCGCGAAGAACTGGCCACGGATCCGGAAGGCGAACATCGCGAACTGATGGGCATCTACATGCGCCGGGGACTGAGTCAGGAGACCGCGCATCAGGTCGCCACCCAATTGATGGCCCACGATGCCCTCGATGCGCATGCGCGCGATGAACTGGGCATTTCCGAAACCACGGCAGCGCGGCCGGTCCAAGCGGCCATCGTCTCGGCCCTGAGCTTTGCCGTCGGTGCGGCCTTGCCACTGGCGGTGGTGCTCCTGGCACCGGTCGCCAGCCTGTTGCCGGCCATCGTGATCGCCGCCCTGCTGTCGCTGGCAGTACTGGGTGCGGTCGCGGCCAAAACCGGTGGTGCCAACTTGTGGAAGGGAGCCTTGCGGGTGAGTTTGTGGAGCTCGCTGGCCATGGGGTGTACGGCGGCGATCGGGTCTTTCTTCGGCGCGACCGTCTAGCCATCAAAGCCAACCCAGCCATTGCCCCCAAATCAGTTGGCCGAGATAGCGTGACGGCAGCAACGTGAAGGCCCCCGCCACCAGGCAAGCACCGATGTAGACCCGCTGCATGGTGCGCCGATGCAGCGCGATATCACCACGCATCACCGCCGAGAGCCCGCGGTAGAGCAGGAAGGCCGTAGCTGGCACCAGCAGATGCAACGGCGTATAGCCCGCGATGTTGGGCAGGTCATGCGAACGGATGAAGAGCGCCGAAAGGACGGTAACGGCCATGCAACTGAACCAGGCATAGCCCAGGGCGCGGTGCCATCGTGGCCGCACCGTGCGGCCGAGCCGGGCCCAGAAGGCGAAGGGTCCAATGACGACCGCAGCGAGTGCGACGCTCAAATGGAGTGCGATGAGAGGTGTGAGGGACATGGCAGGCTTTCAGCGAATCGGTGGAGCGATTCTGCTGAGGCTGCTGGCAGGACGATAGCGGGATGCGACGAAATGCAGATGGGATGCCGCAAAGTGCAACGGCAAAGCGAATTAGTGTCGTCAGGCCGCCCTGGTCCGATCAACACTTGCCGCAATACCCCGACCACCTGCGCGAGGGATGGGCCGTCCTCAGCGTTGGTGGCGGAGCAAGCACGTCGGGGTCGGAAACACGACGAACCACTCGGGCACCCGACCCGGGCCGCCGGAGGCACCCCCGCTGCCGTATCACCCGCTGCGATCCGAACTCTCCTCCCCCACCAGCTCCCTGACCCTGCGCGCCAGGACATCGGCCGCAAACGGCTTGGTCAAGACCTGCATCCCGCGTTCAAGATGACCATGATTGAGCACCGCATTCTCGGCATAGCCGGTCACGAACAGCACCGGCAATTCGGGCCGCGGTGCGCGGATGGCATCGGCCAGCTGGCGGCCGTTCATGCCATTGGGAAGCCCGACGTCGGTGACCAGCAAATCCAGCTCGGGATTAGCGGCCAAGACGCGCAAGGCCGAGGGACCATCTTCCGCCTCCAGCACGCTGTAGCCCAGATCGCTCAGGACCTCCACCGTCACCATGCGCACCAGCGGTTCGTCATCGACCACCAGAATGGTCTTGCTGCCAGGCGCTGCCGCCGCAGAGCCGTCGTCCGGCAACGGCAGGTCCTCTTCCCCGGCTTCGCCCAGGTGGCGCGGCAGGTAGATGCAGAGCGTCGCGCCCTGACCCAGTTCTGAATAAATGCGCACCGCACCGCCCGACTGGCCGGCAAAACCATACACCATGGACAGCCCCAGCCCCGTGCCCTGCCCGGTCGGCTTGGTGGTGAAGAAAGGATCAAAGGCGCGTGCCACCACATCCGGCGACATGCCGGTGCCGGTATCGCTCACGCACAGCGACACGTACTGGCCCGGCGGCACACCGCGCTGCATGGCGGCAATGTCGTCCAGCCAGCGGTTGGCGGTTTCAATGGTCAGCCGCCCGCCGTGCGGCATGGCGTCGCGCGCATTGATGCACAGATTGAGCAAGGCGTTTTCCAGCTGGCCGACGTCCACGAAGGTGTTCCACAAGCCACCTGCCGCGATGGTTTCCACCGTGATCGCCGGGCCCACGCTGCGGCCTATCAGTTCGTGCATGTCAGCCACAATGCGGTTCAGGTCGGCCGATTTCGGATCCAGCGTCTGCCGGCGCGAGAAGGCCAGCAGCCGCTGCGTCAATGAAGCCGCACGCTTGACGGCAGATTGCGCGCCATTGAGGTGGCGCTCGATGTCCGAGATGCGGCCCTGGGCCAGCCGCACTTTCATCAGTTCCAGGCTGCCGCTGATGCCGGCCAGGATGTTGTTGAAGTCATGTGCCAGGCCGCCGGTGAGCTGGCCCACCGCTTCCATCTTTTGCGCCTGGCGCAGGGCTTCCTCGGCTTCCAGCAAGGCAGTGGTGCGTTCCTGCACGCGTTGTTCAAGCGTGTCGTTGAGGGCGCGCAGCGCAGCCAGTGCGCGATCGCGTTCGGCTTCGACGGCGCGCCGCCCTTCGATGTCGATCAGCACACCGGGGAAGGTGCTGGCATGGCCGTCCGAGGTCAACTCCACGCGGCCATTGGCTTCCAGCCAGTAGTAGCGGCCGTCGCGGCGTCGCGTGCGGTATTGGTGGGCATAGGCACCGCCACGCGCCAGGGCTTCGCGGATGCGGGTGGAAAGCAGATCACGGTCGTCCGGATGCACTGACTGCATGAGGTCTTCCAGCTTCAGGCCAGCCAGGCCCTTCTCAGGGGGAACGCCGAAGGCGGCCGCAAAACCGTCATCCACGCTGAACCGGTCGGAGGGGATGTCCCAGATCCAGGTACCGATGATGGCCCCGGCCTCCATGGCCAGCTGCACGCGCTGGACGTTCTCGCGCAGAGCGGCTTCGGTACGGCGGCGTACGGTAATGTCGCGGAACAGCACCGAGACCTGCCGCATCTCCACCGGCCCGACGCGCGTAGCCGACACTTCGATGTGCCGGCCCACGGCCTGGAATTCCTGTTCGAAACGCAGCGGCTGGCCGGTCAGCAGGACCTGGCCATAGACATCCAGCCAGACCTGGGCATTGTCCGGCTCGATCTCGCGCAGGCGTTTGCCGACAATGCCCTCGATGCCGGTATGCCGGTAATAGCCCGAATTGGCTTCGATGTGGACGTAATCACTGAGCGGTCCATGCGGACCATCGATGAATTCGATGATGCAGAAACCGTCATCGATCGCCTCCAGCAAGGCGTGCCGATACGCTCTGCTCAAAGGAGAATTGCTTTCCATTGCCGTTGCCGCTTGCTGATCCAAGATTACGCCCTTCCTCGTCGCACTGTTCTGATTGAGCGTCCTCCGCCACCACGCTTGCGTCGTTACGGTAGAGCTTGTCGGCATAGTAATGGAATCCCTGACCCTGCGGCCAGTTTCCCGGACAAATCCCCCCGCCATGACAGTCCATGTGGCTGCCCTTACAATGGCAGCCCGCTGCTGGTTGGCGCGCTCTTTCTTGTTGATTGGCTTTTATGACTACCGCTTCCTCCAAAACGCTCCCGTCCTCGCAAAATATTCCTGCCCGGCTGGATCACGTGGTCCTCAATACCCACTACCAGATCGATCGTGCCCACGCGCAACTGCATGCGCTCGGTTTTACGCTGACACCGCGCGGCCATCATACGTTGGGCTCGGTGAACCATCTGGTCATGTTCGAAGGCGGTTACCTGGAGCTGATCGGCCAGCCCCGGGAGAGCGAAAAAGTCCGCCAGGAAATCCTCGACAGTCCGCTCGGCCTCGATGGCCTGGTCTATGCCGTCGATGACGTCCCCGCCTGCCACGACGCCTGGCTGGCGCTGGGGCTGGCCGTGCAACCGGTGCAGCACTTCTCGCGGCCGGTGGAAGTGGACGGGGTGGCCATCGATGCGCGCTTCTCCACGGTCCGCCTGATTCCCGGCCAGTTCGCCGCCGGACGCGTCTATGCCTGCCATCATTTCACGCCCGAACTGGTCTGGCGTCCGCAGTGGATGGCCCACGCCAATGGTGCGCGCGGTGTTGCCAGCATGGTCGTGGTGGATCGCGATCCTCAGGCGACCCGCCTTTCCTATGCACGGCTGGGCCAGTGGGAAGATGGCTTCCAGCTGGAGTTCCTGGATGCTCCTGCCCTCGCTTCACGTCTCGACACGTTGGCCGAGCATGCTCCCTCGCGGCCGGCGGCCTTTGCCATGCTGCGTTTCTTCGGGGTGGACCGGGCCATTGTTGCCGCGGGTGCGCGCTCGCTCGGATTGCCGTTGCAGCAGGATGCGCAACGGGTGCTGGTGGCCCTGCCCGATTTTGATGCCGTCTTCGAATTCACCGACTGAAACGTAATCCTTTCAAGAGGGTGCCGCAGCGGCATGCGGCGCGCAGTCGTCGGGAATCTTCTGTCCCGGCGTAATCAATGGAATCACTGCGGCCACCGGCGCCACCAGCGCCAATGCGGCGGCCGCACCAGCCCGCGCGGCCAGAGCCCCCTTGCTGGCACCGATGTCCGGTTTTGCGAACGTGCCACGTACATACAAGGGCGTACGCAGCGACAGGATGCGAACCTGCTTGGTGCGCGGAACCACGTCCAGCGAGAGGGTTTCCTTGGCCAGATCAACCTGGCCGCTGATGTCGATGGCGGCATCCTCGGTATTGAGAATGCCATGACGCACCTGCGCCAAACCATCCTTGATGCTGACATCGGCGGCACCACACAGCAGCTTGACCTGCTGGTCCCGATACAGCTTGGCGAACACTGCATTGGCCAGGTTCAGGCCGGCCGCTTCCAGAATGAATTGACTGATGGTGCCCTGGCTGAGGTCCGCCTTGATCTCGCCGTTGGCATGAGCCAGCATGGCCGCGACCGAATTGCCGCTGCCAGTCAGCGTGGCGCGGCCATCGACCTTGCCGAAGCTGGCATCGATGCGGGCCAGACGCGGGAACAGTTCACGCACCTGCACACCCTGCACTTGCAGCTGCAGCTTCGCGCCGATATCGGTCTGGCGTCCGTCCAGGCGTATCTCTCCTTCTCCCTTGCCACCGGCCAGGGCAAAGTGCAGTGGCGCGGCGGTCAGCACCTGGTCTTGCAGGCGCAGCGTGGTGCTGGCGTCCTGCAGTGCGATGTCCGGATGCAACTGCACGCGTTTCGCATGCAAGGCGATCTCGGCATCCAGCTTGGCCCAGCGCTGTGGTTTGGCGGGCTGATCGGGAAGAACGCGGGTGTCGGTCTTGTCCGGATGCGCGCCGGATTTTTTCCCTGCATCGGGAACGTAGTCGGACAGGCGCAGCAGGCCCGCCTCCGCCGTCACGCGCAAGCGATTCTTGGGGGGGCCGCGGTAGTACTGCGCATCGCCGGAGAAATCACTGTCACCGACCTTGCCGGTGAAGTGCGCATAGTGCCAGTCCCAGGCGCGGGTCTCGGTATCGAGGCGGGTGATGCTGAGCTGACCTTGGGTCGTGAACGGCCGCGTGGCGGGAAGCGGGACACCACTGGCGGCGTAAAGCCGGTCGAGGCTGTCGCCGCTGAGCTGCAACTGCAGTTCGGCACGGGTCAATTGATGGGGATTGATGAGTTTGCCCGATAACGCCGTATGAACTTCGCCAACCTCACCTTCGGCCTGCAAGGGATAAATACTGTCTTCATTGAGGAGATCGGGCAAGGCTCCGCCGCGCAGATTGCCCTGAATGCTGGCATCTCCAAAGCGCCCGGTGATCGCGGCCTGCAACACCATGGCCGATGGGTTGGCAGGGCCGACACTGGCAGCGCCTTCTGCCTGGCGTACCTCCGCGGCCTGGTTAGCCGAACTGACCAGCGGTCGAACATCGAAGTGCAGATCCATGTTCAGCGGCTGGTCGACATAACGGATCAGCGCGCGCTCGAAGACGATCTGATGAATGTCGAAACTCCAGCGTGAACGTGGCTGGTCGGAAAAGCGCCAGCTCTTGCGGCGCTCATCGGCGCGTTCCATGACCAGGTCCAGGCCTTCGACGCGCAGGTCGGTAATGTGCCAATGCCAGCGCAGCAGCGGCAAGGGAGAAAAGTGCAGATCCAGCGTGCGGGCGCGCAGCAGGTGGTCGGCACTGCGGGCCCAATCGGGATTGCCGATGTGCAGTTCGCGTGCAGTGAAATGCAGTTGGGGCAGCCAGGGGCTGCTGCCGTCCTTGTGCGCAGGAGCCAGCGACCACCCCAGCGTGATGGGGCCATCGACACGAATCTCGCGCGCCAGCACAGCAGAGAGCTGGCGCGTGATCCAGGGCTTGGCCAGGTTCCAGTCGAACAGGGCAACGGCCAGCGCGAGTGTGGCTATCAATGCGACCAGCGTCAGGGCCACCCAGGTCAGGAACCTGAAACCCCGCCTCATCATGATGGTGATTGCCGTCTCCCCGCCCTCTCGCATGTTTCCCCTTCCTCCCTGGCCGCTGGCCATCGACTGATCTGCGTTCTGCAAACGCAACAGTATCAGCTGGCGGACGCGCCAAGGCTATAGGAGGCTGCGCCACCTGCTTGTCAGAGTAGCGGCAGCGCGGAGGGCAGCACCGTCAGGAACCGCTCAGAAGGTTTCCCAGAGGTCTTCGTCAGCGCGCGCTGCGGACTTGCTCGCGGGTGTGGACGCCGGGACCGCCACGGCAGGCGCACGGAGAACCGGGACGGCCGCTGCCTTCGCGGCCACAACTGGCGGCCGGACGGGTGCTGCCGGCTTGGCAGGCGCTGCCACGGTCACCTGCGGGCCTTGCGCCAGCTTGAAGATGCTGATCGCGGTAGCCAGGTTGGCGGCCTGGTCCTGCAGGGCTCCCGCAGCTGCAGCGGCTTGTTCGACCAGGGCAGCATTTTGCTGGGTGCTTTCATCCATCTGGCCCACTGCCCGGTTGATTTCCTCAATCCCGGTACTCTGCTCGACACTGGCGGCCGAAATCTCGCCGACGATGTCGGTAACGCTGCGCACGCTGCGGACCACCTGTTCCATGGTGTGGCCGGCTTCGGCCACCAGCAGGCTGCCGCCCTCCACCTTGGCGACGGAATCGCTGATAAGGCCCTTGATTTCCTTGGCTGCGGCCGCCGAACGCTGCGCCAGCGAGCGCACTTCAGAAGCCACCACCGCAAAGCCGCGGCCCTGCTCGCCCGCGCGCGCCGCTTCCACGGCAGCGTTCAGGGCGAGGATATTGGTCTGGAAGGCGATACCGTCGATGACACCGATGATGTCGACGATCTTGCGCGAAGACTGGTTGATTTCTTCCATCGTGGTGACCACGCGGCCGACGATTTCACCGCCTTGCAAGGCCACCTCGGAGGCCGTGGCAGCCAGCTGGTTGGCTTGGCGGGCATTGTCAGCGTTCTGGCGCACGGTGGAGGTCATCTCTTCCATGGCCGAGGCGGTTTCTTCCAGCGAACCGGCTTGCTGCTCGGTGCGCGACGACAGGTCCATGTTGCCGCTGGCGATTTCTCCCGAGGCGGTGGCAATCGAGTCGGTACTGCGACGCACACCGGAGACGATGTCGACCAGGTTGTCGTTCATCTTGCGCAGGGCCGCCATCAGTTGGCCCGTCTCATCTTTGGAATGCGGTTCGATGCGCGTGGTCAGGTCACCGGCAGCGACGTTCTCGGCGACGCGGACGGCCTCGTTGAGCGGCTTGACGATGGAACGCACCATCAAATACCCCAGCAGGATCGCGGCCAGCACGGCGACCGCCGAGCAAGCCAGGGTGACCTGGATCGCCAGCGCACCGTCAGCGACGGCCTGCGCACCTTCAGCACGCAGCTGACTGTCCTGGGAATCGGCGAAGGCGGTGGCGAGGGAAAGATAGGCGTTCTGGCTATCGGTAATCTTGCGCAGGACGAATTCGTCGGCGGCATCGCCCTGGCCTGCCCGGATCAACGCCAGGAACTGCGCCCGGCTGGTCTCGAAGAGCTGGCGCGCATCATCCAGCGCCTTGGCCTTCTTCTGGCCTACTGCAGTCACCTGGCGCGCCGTGATCTTGTCCAGGGCTTCCTTGCTGGCGCGGACCGCAACGTCCAGCTGGCCGATGCGCTTTTCATTGGCGGCCGGATTGCCGATGTCGATGGCCATGCCACGCAGGTACTTGATCTGCTCGTTGACGCCGTCACGCAGGTCGAATGCCC
Organism: Herbaspirillum huttiense; assembly: GCF_004367745.1. Taxonomy (GTDB): domain Bacteria; phylum Pseudomonadota; class Gammaproteobacteria; order Burkholderiales; family Burkholderiaceae_D; genus Herbaspirillum; species Herbaspirillum huttiense. Next base: position 2,664,394 of record NZ_CP037993.1, on the reverse strand, counting down.
AGCGCACCTTCAGGTAGCGGTCATTGACGATCTGGTCGATCGCACGATTGATGTTGTTGATCTTGATGAAGGCGGTGATGCTCACCACGGCCAGCAAGGCCACGATGAAGGCAAACACGATCGCCAGGCGCGCGCCGACCTTGAGATTCCCGAAATATGCAAACATGCTGGTTCCCTATGCTGTTCATTTATTGTCTGTCTCTTCCAGTCCTCGAAGATCCAGCTTCTTGTTATCGAACAGGGAAACAAGCTCCTCTGTATTTTTATTCTGGAGCCCGCATGATGCGCCAAGGCAACCCATCGTACAACCGTTGCGCGACACTATTTCAGCAAGTGTCGCAAAGTCATCACACAACTAGATGTATAAATGTGTTTGTTTGTAAATCTCTTGCTCAGAACACCACGCCAGCGCCAAGGATGATATTGGCGTAAGGGGTGCATTCCCCGGTGCGAATATAGGCCTTGGCAGCGGCGGTCGCCTGCTTGAAGGCTTCATGCGACAGGGTACGCGCTTGCGGCAGGTCCAGCGCCGCAATCTGTGCAGCCAAGGCAGGGCTGACGGTCTGCATTTCATCGGCCACGACGTAGAATTCCACCTGCAATTCCGTGAGCACCGTCTTGAGTACCGTCATGAAGTCCGGCACGCCGCGGGTCACCGCCAGATCGATCACGGGGACACCCGCGGGAGCAGGCAAACCGACGTCCCCGATGACCAGCGTATCGCCATGCCCCATGGTGGCGATGACCTGGGAAATGGCAGCGTTGAGCAGAGCAGTCTTTTTCATGGCAATCAGAAAGATAAGCGATCAGAGCACGACTTCGTCGCGCGTGGGAATGGAGGTCTGGGCACCGACGCGGGTCACGCTCAGGGCGGCCGCCGCCTGGGCATAGGCGATGGCGTCGAACTGATCGCGGCCCTGCGCAATGGCACCGATGAAACCGCCGATGAAAGTGTCGCCCGCCGCCGTGGTGTCGACCGCCTGTACCTTGCGCGCCGGCAGATGGCGCTGCTGGCCGTCGGCGAAGGAGCCGTAGACGCCCTTCTCGCCCAGCGTCACCACCACGTTGCGCGCGCCCAGGCCGTGCAGCTTCTGCGCCAGCAGCGGAATGTCCTCGGATTGCTCCTCGGCCAGCATGGCGGCTTCGATTTCGTTGAGGATCAGGTAATCGATCTTTTGCAGCAGTGCACGGGGCAAGGCTTGCGCCGGTGCGGGATTGAGCACCACGGTCTTGCCCAGGGCGTGGGCCAGTTCGATGCTGTGGATGACGGTCTCCATCGGCACTTCCAGTTGCAGCAGCACGATGGAAGCCTGTTCGATCACGGGGCGCGCGCGTTCGATGCGCTCCACGTCCAGGCGGCCATTGGCACCGGCGGCGATGACGATGCTGTTCTGGGCATTGGCGTCGACCATGATGGAGGCGATGCCGGTGGCTTCGCCCGCGACTTCGTCAATGTAACGGTCATCAATGCCGCAGGCGGTGATCGACTGGCGCATCTGGCCGCCGAAGGCATCGTCGCCCACGCAGGCCACCATGGCCACCGAGGTGCCCGGTGCGGCCAGGCGGGCGCAAGCCACGGCCTGGTTGGCACCCTTGCCGCCGGGGATGGTCATGAATTTGTCGCCAGCCAGGGTTTCGCCCGGCAAGGGCATGCGCGGGACGCGCAGGACCAGGTCCATGTTGACGCTGCCGATGATGACGATCATGTGTGTTCTCTCGTGCTCTGTTGAAGTGTTTCTTGTTCAGGTCGGGTTCCGGCGCGGGGCGGTCGAGCCGCGCAGCTGGAGTTGCGGGGCCACTGTCTCGCGGCGCGCCGGCAAGCCGGGGTCGGCGATGCGTTCCAGCAGGAACTGCGCCGTCAGGTTGCCCAGCTTGCGGGTATTTTGTGCCACCGTGGTCAGGGGCGGATGGACGAATTGCGCCAGTTCGATATCGTCGAAACCCACCACCGACAGTTCGCCCGGCACTTCGATCTGCAATTCACCGGCTGCGCGCAGCACGCCAATGGCCATCATGTCGTTGCAGCAGAAGATGGCATCCGGCCGTGCGCCCTGCGCTCGTCCCTGCAGCAATTGCATCGCAGCCTGATAACCGCCGATGCCGCTGAAGTCGGCATGCAGCAGGTCGCCCTCAGCCAGCGCCAGGCCACCCGCCTGCAATGTCTGGCGGAAGCCCTGCACGCGCTCGTCCGACAGTTCCAGGCCATCCGGCCCGGCGATGCAGGCCACGTGGCGGCGCTGCAAGTCCAGCAGATGGCGCGCCGCCAGGCTGCCGCCGAGCGCGTTGTCGGTGCTGACCAGGTCGATGTCCAGTTCCTTGGGCGCACGGTCCAGCAGGACGGTCGGAATATCGAGCCTGCCCGCCGGATTGAGATCGGCCTGGTTCAGGGTGGCGATGATGAGGCCATCGCAGCGCTTGGTCTGCAGGACTTGCAGGTAGTCGCGCTGCTTGTCGGGATCATCGTCGGAATTGCAGAGGATGACGCTGTAGCCGGCACCATAACAGTGGTCTTCGATTCCGCGTGCCAGCTCCGAAAAGTACGGGTTGGTGTTGTTGGGAATGATCAGGCCGATACTGCCCGTGACCTTGCTGCGCAATGACCGCGCCAGTGCGCTGGGCACGTAGTCCAGTTCCTTGACGGCGGCCAGCACGCGCTCACGGGCGTCGCTGCTGACCGGGCGCGTCTGGTTGAGCACATGCGAGACCGTGGTGTAGGACACCCCGGCCAGCCTGGCGACATCCTTGATGGTGGCCATGGCGAATTCGCTCAGCGGGCGTGGCGTTGGCCGCGACGGCGATAGGTGTCCAGGATCACGGCGACCACGATGACGGCGCCGGTGATGATGCGCTTCATCGGCTCGCTCACGCCAACCTGGGCCAGGCCCGCTTCCAGCACGGAGATGATCAATACGCCGATGAAGGTGCTGACGATGGAACCCCGGCCACCCATCAGGCTGGTGCCGCCGATGACGACCGCCGCAATGACTTGCAGCTCCATGCCCACGCCGCCGTTGGGATCAGCCGCTTCCAGGCGCGAGACCTGGAACAGCGCCGCGATACCGGCCAGCGCGCCCATCAGGGCGAAGGCCAGGATCTTGCTGGGATTGGGATTCACGCCGGACAGGCGCACCGCTTCTTCATTGGTGCCGATGCCGATCCAGTAGCGGCCCAGCACGGTGCGGGTCAGCACCAGTTGGGCGATGATCACGATGGCGATGGCCGACAGGAAGGCCGGGGACATGCCGAACAGAATCGGCGAGCTGATCACGTCCACCGCGCTGCCGATGTATTCGGTGCGCGAGTTGGTGACCTGGTAAGCCAGGCCACGAGCGATCTCCAGCACACCCAGCGAGACGATGAAGGAAGGAATGCGCCAGTGCACCGAGACCAGGCCGGTCAGCGTGCCGCACAGCGCCGCCACCACCACGCCCAGCGGTGCCGCAGCGTATAGCGGCCAGCCCCAGCGCACCATGGCCATGGACAGCATGGAGGCCGCCAGCGCCATCACCGAACCGACCGAGAGGTCGATGCCGCCGATGATGAGGATGAAGGTCATGCCCACCGACATCACCACCAGCGGCGGGATGTCATTGGAGAGGGTGATGAAGGTAGCCGCGCTGAGGAAGTTCTCGCTCAGGAAGGCGAACATCACGCACATGGCCAGCAAGGCCGCGATCAGGCCCAGGTAGTTCTTGAAACCGGCCAGGTAGGCCGCTTGCCGGCTGGCGGCGGGGGTAGAGGAAGAAGTTTGCATCTGTCTCGTTGATTCTTGGCAGTTGATAGTCGGGCCGAAGAGTGCGGCCACTCAGGCAGTATTGCCGGCCACGTGCGCCGCTGCGGCGGCTTCCTGGCGTCCCACGTAACCGCTGAAGGCGGCCGCCAGGATGCGTTCCTGCGACCAGTCGTCGCGGCTGAACGTATCGGCGATGCGGCCCGCGCTCATCACGGCGATGCGGTCACAGATCTGCATCAGCTCGCGCAGGTCGCTGGAGACCACCAGCAAGCCCTTGCCCTGCGCCGCCAGTTCCGCAAAGAGGCGATAGATATCGGACTTGGCGCCGATGTCGATACCGCGCGTGGGTTCATCGAACAACATGATGGGGCAATCGCGGTACAGCCAGCGGGCAATCACCACTTTCTGCTGGTTGCCGCCCGACAGTTCGCCGGCGGCTTGCGCCACGCTGCCGCTGCGGATGCGCAGTTTCTTCACATAGTCCTGCGCCACGCTGCTCTCGGCCGCGTGATCGAGCATACCAGCGCGGCTTACGCTGCCCAGATTGGCCAGCGAGGTATTGACGCTGATGGCTTGCGGCAGCAGCAAGCCCTGCCCTTTGCGGTCTTCGGTGACCATGGCGATACCGGCCTTGACCGCATCCTTGGGACTGCGGATGCGCGCAGGCTGCTGGCTGTCGCCAATGAAGATCTCGCCCTGATCGGCACGGTCTGCACCAAAGATCAGGCGCAGGAGTTCGGTCCGGCCGGAGCCGATCAGGCCGGCAATGCCCAGCACTTCACCGGCATGCAGCGCCAGGCTGGCCGGCTGCACGACTGGAGCACGCCCGAGGCTACGAATGCGCAGCACCGGAGCACCGATGTGGCGATGTTCGGCATCGAGGTCAACCTTGGTCAGCTCACCAGCCATCAGTTGCACCAGTTGCTCGGTCGAATAACGGCCGATGTCGTCATTGCAGACCAGCTTGCCATCGCGCAGGACCACGATGCGGTCGGCGATGCGCTTCAATTCTTCCAGCCGGTGCGAGATGTAGATGATGGCCACACCTTCGGCGCGCAGGCGCTCGATGCGCGAGAACAGCAGTTCCACCTCACGGTTGGTCAGCATGGCCGTGGGTTCGTCCAGGATCAGGCAGCGGCAGCTGCCGATCAGGTTGCGGGCGATCTCGACCATCTGCTGGTGACCCAGGCCGAGGTCGCCGACCGGCGTCCACGGGTCCAGCTCACCGAGTCCGACCACTTCCATCTGGGCGCGAGCGGCCTCGGCCAGCTTCTTGCGGTCGATCCAGCCGAAGCGGCGCGGCAGTTTTTCCAGGAACAGGTTTTCGGCAATCGACAGCGTGGGGATCAGGTTCAGTTCCTGCATCACCATGCGGATGCCCAGGCCTTCAGCCTGCGTGCGCGATGTCGGTTGATAGGGCTGGCCATCCAGCGTCATGCCGCCGGCGCTGGCGTCGACCAGGCCGCAGATGATCTTGGAGAGCGTGCTCTTGCCGGCGCCGTTTTCGCCGGTCAAGGCCAGCACCTGGCCCGGACGCAGGTCCAGGTCAATGCCATCGAGCACCGGTGCGGCGTAGCTCTTGCCGATGCCGGACAAGGTCAGCAAGGGCGAAGCTTGGGAGGGAGAGTCGTTGGGCTGCATGATTCTGTAGCGCACAAGGAGGGAGAGGCAAAGCCCCGCGCCCGGTCACGGGCGCAGGTACCTTGCAGAGAAGACGCCAGAGAGCGTCGGTATTACTTGGTGACCAACGAGACCTTGGTCTCGACCACGCCACCCAGGGCGCTTTGCGGCTTCTTCTCGGTCACGGCCTTGAGGGCGGTCTCGATGCCGAAGACGGCTTGCTGCTGGGCGAACTGGTCCACGGTGGCCAGTACGCGGCCATCCTTCAACATCGGCTTGATGGCGTTGATGTTGTCGTAACCCACCAGTTGCACCTTGCCGGTCTTGCCAGCGGCGCGGATGGCAGCCACGGCGCCCAGCGCCATGTTGTCGTTGCCGGCCAGGATGGCCTTGATGTCAGGATGCGCGTTCAGGATCGAGGCGGCGACCTTGTTGCCCTGGTCGATTTCCCACTGGCCCGACTGCACGGTCACGACATTCGCACCGACATCCTTCATGGCATCCTGGAAGCCCAGGGTGCGCTGCTGTGCGTTGAAGGTGGTGGACACGCCTTCAATGATGGCGACCTTGTCACCCTTTTGCAGTTGCTTGCCCAGATAGTCGCCGGCCAGCTTGGCACCCTTGCGATTGTCGGGGCCCACGAACGGCACGGTGATGCCCTTTTCCTTCAGGGCGGCGTCGTCCAGCTTGTTGTCGATGTTGACCACGATGATGCCGGCGTCGATGGCCTTCTTGACCACCGGCACCAGGGCCTTGGAGTCAGCCGGGGCGATCACCAGGGCATTGACCTTGGAAACGATCATCTGTTCGACGATCTTGATCTGGTTGGCGGTGTCCTGCTCGTCCTTGATGCCGTTGGCGATCAGGTCGAACTTGCTGGCGTTGGCCTTCTGGTATTCGCGGGCACCGTTCTCCATGTTCAGGAAGAACTCGTTGGCCAACGACTTCATGACCAGCGCCACCTTGGGCTTGGCCGGAGTCTGTGCCATGGCGGCACCGGGAAGGACTGCACATGCCAGGGCGGCGATGGCGAAATGGCGGCGGGTGAATTTGTTCATCTGGGTCTCCAGTATTGATGTTGCCGGCGTTTCCTAGAAGATAGACGCCGTTATAAGTGCGCAAACGTTTGCGCGGAAAGGAGAATAGCACCGCAAAATAAGAAAATAAAGCTGCGGTGCAGCTTTTTTTCATCCTTGGAGATTGCGTGAGGAAGCCCGCTGCAGCCCTTCTCCACCGCCGAAACGGCGAACGGCGGGGAGCGCCGGCAAGACGCTCCCCGCCGTTCTGGCAGGCAAATGCAGGTGTCAAATGACGAGTCGACGATACGCGCGGAAGACCAGCACGGCACCGCTCCCATGTCCACGCCCTTGCGCGGGATGGGAAGCGGCATGCTTCAGGCCAGCACTGGTCCGGTACCCTCGCCTGGCGTCGTTCACGCACCGCCGGCGTTCATTCCGGCGTGCGTCAGGGTGAATGTTTGGAGGTCAGTGACCGAAATGGGTGCGGCGCCAGACATAAGCTCCGAAGGCACAGCTCCCCACGATCACGTACATCGCATACCACACCAGTGCCTGGCTACCGTAGCTCATGAGCAATTCCATCAGTTTCATGCTTGTCTCCTCTGCTTTTGATGGCCGGGCTGTTATTCGCCTGGCTTATCGTCCCAAGGGGTGAAAATGTCGAAAAGACAATATCCCCGGCTTGCTGCGGGCGCTGTTGTCAGTAGTGTCAGCAGCGGCGCCCTTCCACGCCGCGCCGTTACAGGCCCGTGCAAGTATCTTGCTACTGCCAAAAGGTGATGTAAACAATCGCTTGTTCTGCGCAGCAGCAATTCATGGCCGAGCTGCCGGTCGACATTTCGTTGTCGTAGGGATTCACTTCGTCATGTGGAAGCGGAAGCCCGTCGGGACCCCATTTCCAGCCGGAATCGCACTAATGGTGTGCAAACAATTATTTTTTATATAATTTTTTGCATCGCAAAACAGAAAGTCGATATTTCGTCGCCAAATGGCGACTTTTCGTGTGTCTCAAGCGTATTGATGAGATTTTTGATAGACAACACGCACAGTGGCCGCATGGAAAATGCGGCGCACCGTGATGTTCACGCTGGTGATATCTATTTGCGCCACAAGACCAGTGTGCCCAGCAAGCCCGCCAGGATGGAGCCGCCCAGCACGCCCAGTTTGAGCTTGGCTTCGAAATCCGGACTCAATCCCTGGAAGGCCAGGCCGCCGATGAAGAGACTCATGGTGAAGCCGATGCCACACAGCATGCAGACGCCGATGAACTGCCGGGTACTGGCACCGGCCGGTGCCGCGGCCAGTCGGCTGCGGATCATCAGCCAGGCTGCACCGAAGACACCGATGGTCTTGCCCAGTACCAGTCCGCCGGCGATACCGAGCGGGATCGGCTCAAACAGGTTGCCCAGCGACATCCCCTGAAAGGACACGCCAGCATTGGCGAAGGCAAACATGGGCAGGACCAGGAAGGCCACCCAGGGATGCAAGCCATGCTCCAGGGCACCGGCCAGCGGCCGGTCGTCAGCGTCGCGCATGGGAATGGCCAGCGCCGTGACCACCCCGGCCAGCGTGGCGTGGATGCCCGACTTGAGCACGCACACCCAGATCACCAGACCGACGACGATGTAGATATCTGCGCGCCGCACGCCGCTGCGATTGAGCAGCAACAGGACCAGCGTCCCTACCCCGGCCCCAGCCAGCATGCCCAGTGAGAGGTTGTCCGTATAGAAGAGCGCGATGACCACGATGGCGCCCAGGTCATCGATGATGGCCACGGCGGTGAGGAAAACCTTGAGCGAGGTCGGAACCCGCGACCCCAGCAGCATCACGATACCGATCGCAAAGGCGATGTCGGTGGCCGCGGGAATGGCCCAGCCGCGCAGCGCCACCGGATCGCCCAGGTTGATGAGCGCATAGATCGCCGCCGGCACCACCATACCGCCCAAGGCCGCTGCCGCCGGCAGGATGGCCTGTTTGCGGGAGGCCAGTTCGCCTTCGACGAATTCGCGCTTGATTTCCAGACCGACCAGGAAGAAGAACACCGCCATCCACAGGTCGTTCACCCACAGCAACAGCGGCTTGGACAAGACCACAAGACCACCGATGTCGACCTTGCCGGGAATGCGGGTGAAGGCCTCGTAGGTTTCTCGCCAGCTGCTGTTGCTGATGATCAGCGCCAGCACCGCAGCGATGGCCAGCACGATGCCGCCAGCAGCTTCATGCGCGAAGAAGCGGGTAAAGGCGTTACCGCCGTGGGCCTGATGAGGGGATGTGGTCAATGCGGGCTCCTTGTTGTCGTCTTCAAAACAAGGCCTGACTGTAACAAAGGCCGAGGTCTTTCTCCAAACTTTCGGCCCCGGGGCTCGCGATGCGCGGACAAAAAAAATGGGCCGTCCCTCTCCACAGGAACGGCCCGACCCTCCACACCACAAACCTTCATGACGGCATTTTCAACCGCCCTATGCGCACTCATGCGGTGCGCATCTCTTCATCTTTTCGCCAATCAGCGATAAACCAGCACCGGTACCTTGCTATGCGCCAGCAGCTTCTGGGTCTGGCTGCCGAGCAGCAGGCGGCCCAGCGTGGAACGGGCCTTGGAGGCCATGATGATGGCATCGCAGTGCTCGCGTTCGGCCACGCGCATGATCTCTTCGTAGGGACGTCCACCTTGGGCCACCTGCACCGTGCAGGGAACACCTTCTTCACGGGCCATCGCGGTGATCATCTCGACGCTGGCCAGAGCGCGTTCGCGGCCAGCTGCATCGGTGCGCTCCACATCCACGCCGACGCTGACTTCAGGAATCGACAAGGCCCGCAGATTGCCTGCCACCGACAAACCAACCAGGGTGCTGCCGCAGCTCTTGGCCAGCGCGATGGCGGCCTTGACGGATTCGTTGCACAGACGGGAACCATCGGTTGCCAACAGGATGTTCTTGAACATGATGACCTCAGCAGGTGACTGGATTGCGTTGACTTGGTATGACTGCATACTAAGCCTCACCTGCATGAACGGATTTGACATGCATCAAGCCGCCCGGGCTGCAGCGCCGCAGCTGGCCTGCGTTTGCGCTGGATCAAATGGTACGGGCGCAGGCTCGCATCAGGGATGAAACGCCATGAAGCGCGTCACCAGCGCCTGCAGCACCGGCTTGAGCTGATCTGCCAGCGCTGTCTGCAACGCGTAAGGTGCGTGCTCCTGCATGTAGCTGCGCTGCGCCAATTCCAGTTGGAGGGCATGGACCTGCCGGGCGGGCTGGCCGTAATGACGAGTGATGTAGCCGCCTTTGAAGCGGCCATTGAGTACGGCGGGAAACTGCGGTGCCAGTTGCTGCGCCAGCGCCAGCAAGTCTTCTCCAAGACCAGGTGCGCAGGCAGCACCGCTGGCAGTTCCGAAATTGAAGACCGGCAGTTCGCCCTCGAACAGATGCGGAATCAGCGAGCGGATCGAGTGCGCATCCCACAGCAGCGCGTAGCCATGCACTGCCTTCAGGCGCTCCAGTTCGGCCTGCAGAGCCGCATGATAGGGATGCCAGTAGACCTGCAGGCGGCGTGCGATCTCGGCGGCATCCGGTTCACAGCCCTCGCGGTACAGCGGCAGGTTGTCGAATGTCGTCAGCGGACACAGCCCGGTGGTGTTCTGCCCCGGATACAGGCTCTGTCCGTCCGCTGGCCGGTTGAGATCGATCACGTAACGTGAATGAAAAGGACGAATCACGGAAGCGCCAAGGCCGAGGGCAAACTCATAGAGTTCGGCGATATGCCAGTCGGTATCGTCGACCTGCAGGCCAACCGCACTATAGGAGGCCAGCAGCTCCTCCGGCAGACGAGTACCCACGTGAGGCATGGAAATCAGCAGGGGCGAACTACCCTGGTGCAGCTGGCAAATATCGTGCGGCATCACTGGCATCGTGCGGTCCTCAATCCTTCAACAATTCGGCAATCGCGCGGCGATAGGCGCGGCGCGCGTCATCCTGCAAGGGGTGCTGCCCGGCGGCCACGACCTGGCGGCCACCCACGTAGACATCCTGGATGGGCTGGCCATCATGCTCGCAAAACACCAGTGCCGAGAGCAATTGCCCGGGGCTGCGATCGGCCAGGTTGACGTCGTCCCCGTCGAGGACCACGAAATCCGCTTGCTGCCCCACAGCCAGCCCGGCGACCGCGCGGCCGCTGGCAGCCGCACCGCCTGCCACGGCCTGGGCAAACAGGCGGTCGGCCGTGGCCGGTGACGCTTCGGAGGCCAGCACGTTGCGCCGGCGATGATGCAAGCGTTGTCCATACTCCAGCAGCCGCAATTCGGAACGCGGGTTGATGGCGATATTGCTGTCCGAGCCCAGGCCCCAGGGAGTCCGGGACTGCAACAGCTGCCCGGCATCAATGATGCCGTCGCCCAGATTGGCCTCGGTCGTCGGGCACAGTCCCACGATCGCACCACTGGCGGCCAGATCCAGGTATTCCCCTTGATCCATGTGGGTGGCGTGAATCAGGCACCAGCGCGCATCCACCTCCTGCAGCGACAGCAGCAATTGCACCGGACGCTGGCCGCACCAGGCCAGGCAATCCTGAATCTCGCGCCACTGCTCGGCGACGTGGATGTGAACGGGAGCGTCGCGCCCTCCCGGCTGCTGGCGCAGGCCGCTGACCAGTTCTTCCAGGCCTTGCGGCGACACCGCCCGCAGCGAATGCGGGGCTGCGCCATAGCGGCGCATCGGGTTCTCCGGCAAGGCGTGCAGCAGGCGCTCGCGCAGGGCCAGCAGGTCGTCTGGCGTCGCGATGAAGCGCGCCTGCTCCTGAGAACCCGGCTGGCCACCGAAGCCGCCGTACTGGTACAGCACCGGCAGCAGGGTCATGCCGATGCCCGCCTCGGACGCCGCCTGCATCAGCCGCAGCGCCAGTTCGGCGCGGTCGGCGTAGGGGCTGCCGCCCGGGGCGTGGTGCAGATAATGGAATTCGCAGACGGAGGTATAGCCCGCTTTGAGCATCTCGATATAGAGATGGCAGGCAATGGCGTGCAGGTGCTCCGGCTGCAGTCGCTGGGCAAAACGGTACATCAGCTTGCGCCAGCTCCAGAAGGAATCCGAAGGACTGCCCATGACCTCAGTCAGGCCGGCCATGGCGCGCTGGAAGGCATGCGAATGCAGATTGGGCATGCCTGCAATCACCGGCCCGGACGCCTGCGCTGCCGTGCCAGGCGCGCTGCGGGCGCTAATCTCGATCAGGCGTCCGGAGTCATCCCAGCGCAGCAGGACGTCATGCTGCCAGCCATCCGGCAGCAAGGCCAGCGGGCAAAACAGGGCACGCGCCGATTGGCGAGGGAGCGCGTGCGCATGCGGCTGTGGATGTGCATGCAGGTGTTGCTGTGTTTGTTCGCCAAGCGATGCCATATGCTCACCTTTTATACTGGCGGTTTTGTAGTGTATGCCGGACACCGTTGTGCCGCTTGCAGCGGGTGGAATCAGAACGGCCTCGGCGCTTCAACGCTTACATGTGCTGGCCTTCCTTTGGCTTGGGGATGATGCAGACCAGCAGCACCACCGCCCCCGGCGCACACAGCAGATCGGGCATGCGCGCTCTGTGCCCTGGTTGCAGCCGCGCGAACTGGCCGGCGCGCAAGGCCTGTTGCAGACCGTCTTCATCGGAAAGGCAGGCGGCGCCTCTTGCCACGTACAACAAAGCGCTGTGGCTGGGCAGGCAACGCGAATTGCGCTCGTCCAGCATCACTACCCTGCCCTCGGCGACTTCACGCCGCACCATCAGGTTGAAGTCCAGCGTGGGCGCACCATGCATCCGCACCTGGATCGGCTGCTCGCCGGGGAAGTCGTAGGGCGCAAAGCAGTGAACCAGATCGTGGACCTGCCTTCCCTCGCTGTGCAGCGTGAAGCCGCCGCCTTCAAGCAGGACAATGGTGCGATCGATTCCCTCGAAGGTGGAAAAATCTGCATCGCTACCGACGTCGGCCACGCTGGCCCGCCAGATAAAACTGGCGAAGTCGGCCTCCGGCGGCTCCACGCACAGTTCACGGGTCTGCCCGCCCTCGTTCTTCCAGGGGACGGCCGCCACGCTGGCCAGCTCGCCGACGAACGCTATCGCGCCGTGCTGCGGCACTCCGGAACCCGCCACCGCATGGGCTTTACCCGGCATGACCCACCTCGCGGGCCAGCATGGTTTGCAAGAAACTGCGGGTACGTGCCTCGCGCGGTGAAGTAAATATCTCGGAGGGCGGACCGGACTCGACGATGCTGCCGTGATCCAACACCACCACCACATCGGCCACCTCGCGCGCAAATCCCATCTCGTGCGTGACGATGAGCATGGTCATGCCGTCGCTGGCCAGGTCCTGCATCACCTGCAGTACTTCACCGACCAACTCCGGATCCAGCGCCGAGGTGGGCTCGTCGAAGAGCATCACCTTCGGTTCCATGGCCAGCGCACGGGCAATGGCCACGCGCTGCTTCTGGCCGCCGGACAAGGTGCCGGGATAATCCTTCGCCTTGTGTTCCAGCCCGACTTTCCTGAGCAGCCGCAGCCCCTGCTCCTGCGCCGCCTTGCGCGGGACGCCGCGCAGGCAGGTCGGTGCCAGGGTGATGTTGTCCAGCACGTTCAGGTGCGGGAACAGGTTGAAGGACTGGAATACCATGCCCACCTCGGCGCGCAGCGCATCGAGCATGGCTTCGGGCATCATGCGCCCGCCCTCGACCACCGTATGGCCGCCGACCACCACGGTGCCGCCCTCGGCGGTCTCCAGCCCGTTCAGGCAGCGCAGCAAGGTGCTCTTGCCACTGCCGCTGGGGCCGATGATGACGACCACCTGACTCGGCGAGACCGAAAAATCGATGTCCTTGAGCACGAGATGACTGCCGAAGGATTTGCGCAAACCTTTGATATCGACCACGCTGTGTTCCATCACACCCTCCCTTCGGAGCGCAGGACCTTCTCGATCCGGCGTAGCGCCAGCGTGGTCACGCTGGTCAGCACGAGATAGATCAGGGCGATGACCAGATAGGTTTCCAGCGAGCGGTAGGTAATGCTGATGATCTTCTCGCCCTCATGCATCAGGTCGGCAATGGTCAGCAGCGACACCAGTGCCGAGTTCTTGATCAGCGCGATGAATTCATTGCCCAGCGGCGGAATCATGCGCACGAAGGCCTGCGGCAGGATCACGCGGCGCATCGCCATCCGATAAGGCAAGCCCAGCGAGCGTGCCGCTTCCATCTGGCCGCGTTCGATGGACTGGATCGAGCCACGCACGATTTCCGAAATATAGGCAGCGCTGTAGATACCGAGCCCGAGGATGCCGCACACATACGCCGGCAGGATCACGCCCACATGCGGCAACCCGAAGAACCACAGGAACAGCTGCACCAGCAAGGGCGTGCCGCGTACCAGCGTGAGATAGAAAGTACACAGGCCATACAACAGCCGGCGCTGCGGATTGAGCCGCCCCAGGCCAGTCAGCAGGCCCAGCACGCACCCCAGCACCAGCGAGGCGGCGGTGATTTCCACGGTCACCATGGTGCCATGGAGGAGCGAGGGCCAACTGTCCCAGACGCCCGAAAAATCCAGTTTCATGAAGTGCTCCGGCAAAAGGAGTCGCTTGCCCGGTCACGGCTGGCGGACCGGGTCGGCCATGCAGAGAGGAATGGAGGAGCCCGGCGACAACGCCAGGCCAGGTGCGCAGGATCTCAGTCCTTCCTGGCAAACCACTTGTCGGTCAGCGCATCGTAGGTGCCGTTCATGCGCAAGGTCTGCAGGGCCTTGTTGAGATGCTCGACCAGCGCGGTATCGTTCTTGCGCAGGGCAAAACCATACAGTTCGGTGGTCAATCCCTTGTCCAGCACACGTACCAGCGGCTGGGTGCGGGCATATTCGACGGCGGCCGGACGGCCGGTCACCACCGCATTGACGCGGCCGGTGGCCAGCAGGTCGAACATGGCCTGGTTCTTTTCCACTTCCACGCGTTCCACGCCGGGGAAGTTGTCACGCAGATAGCTCACCGATTTGGTGCCGACCTGGACCGAGACGCGCTTTCCCTTGTTCAGGTCTTCCGGCACCTTGATGCTGTTGTCGTCACGCCGCACCAGCACGGCCAGCCCACCCCGATAGTAGGGATCGCTGAAGGTAACCACCTTGCGGCGCTCGTCGGTCATGTAGATGGCCGAGGCAGCGATGTCGAAGCGGTTGGAAATGAGGCCGGGAATCAGGCCCTTGAAGTCGATGTCGATCCACTGGATCTTCTTGCCCATGGTTTTGGCCAAGGCTTCCATCAATTCGATATCGAAACCGGTACGTTTGCCATCCTTGACGAATTCCATCGGCGGGAAGGTGGCATCGGTACCGACACGGATCACGTTCTCGGCGGCACGGGCGGCAGGCGCGGCCGCCACCAGCAGAAACAGGCTGGCCGAGACGGCGCACAGCAGGCGGGAAAGCTTCATCATGAGTTCCTCGGTAGAAACGACGACATGGACTGGACGCCGGGATACCGGCGTAATGGATTATTCATCCCTGGGCCCGGATGGGGCCCTCCCGCGTCCAGCCAGCACCGTCTCTCCGGACGGCGCAGCCTGACTGGCTTAAAAACGATTACATATGCGCTGGGCGGACTCCACCGTCATGCGGACCAGCTCCTGTTCGCGGTTACCCACGCGCAGGGCCGGCGCCATCAGGGTGATGGTGCCTTCCAGGCGGCCATTGGAAGTCATGATGGGTACCGAGACGCCCCACACGCCCAGGTCCACTTCACTCTCGCTGATGGAATAGCCACGACGGCGAATCTCATCGAGCTGTGCTTCCAGCGCGGCGGCTTCCTCGGGCTTGTCGCCCAGCTGGTCAGCCACCAGTTTCTGTTGCAGCTTGCGTGGCATGAAGGCCAGCAGGCTCTTGGCCGATGCTCCCTTAAGCAAGGGATGTGCCCGGCCCTTGGTGAAGGAACAGCGCAGTGGCTGATCGCTTTCTTCCATGGCGATGCACACCATCTGGCCGTTGATCGGCACCAGCAGGCCCACGCTCTCCCCGCTGCGCTGGACCAGCGAAATGATTTCCTCGCGGCTCTGGCTGATGAGGTTGGAGTTCTGGTCGAACCCCCACGCCAGCTGTACCCCGGTCGGCCCCGGCTCGAAGGTGCCGGAATTCATGTGCTCCTGCAACAGTCCCCATTTCTTGAGGGATGCCAGGTGGCGATAAACGGTACTGACCGGTTGTTGCACCATCGCAGCAATCTGCTTGGCACTGACGGGCTTGCCGGCACGGGCCACGCCGGCGAGTACGTGGAGAACGCGGTCAACGATGGTAGAGGTTTGTGGTGAGTCCATGGCGGCAATATAAGGTTAAATTCTCACTTTGGGCGAACGATTCCCGTATATGAGGAAATAAATAGAATAATTTTGAGCTACTTTTTCATATATTCCCAGCGGGCGGCTGAATTTTCTCACCTGTAACGAAAATTGCCTCATGCTATTTTTTTACTGGGTAGTGCCGAAATTGTTTCGGTGTCGACACTTCTTCCCTTTTTAGGGCAAAGTGCTATGATTAAAGGCACCATTTTGAAAATATTGTCGACACGGCGAAAAACCCATGAGCGAGCTGATTGCACTGCCTGGCGCCGAACGTGACGGAGAAACCCTCTCCGAACACGTTTTTCGCAAAATCCAGAGCGCCATCGTGCAGGGCGAGATCGCGCCCGGCAGCAAGATTTCCGAACCGGAACTGGCCCGCACCTACGGCATCAGCCGCGGCCCGCTGCGCGAAGCCATCCACCGTCTGGAAGGACAGAACCTGCTGGTGCGCGTGCCCCACGTGGGTGCGCGCGTGGTGTCACTGACCCTCGAGGGCCTGGTGGAACTGTTCCAGATCCGTGAATCGCTGGAAGGCATGGCTTGCCGCCTGGCGGCGCAGCGCATGAGCCGCGCCGAGCTGGACGAACTGCGCCGGGTGCTGGAAACCCACGAGAAGGATGAAGCCTTCCAGGCTGGACGTGGCTACTACCAGCAGGAAGGCGACTACGACTTCCATTACAAGATCATCCAGGCCAGCGGCAACCAGATCCTCACGCGCATTCTCTGCGGGGAGTTGTACCAGCTGGCGCGCATGTATCGCATCCAGTATTCGGCCGCTCCCAACCGGCCACGCCAGGCCTTCGCCGAACACCACCGCATCCTTGATGCCCTGGCCGATGGCGACGGCGAACTGGCCGACCTGCTGATGCGGCGTCACATCGGGGCCTCCCGCCGCAACATCGAACACCAGATCGCCCAGACCGGGCCCGGCAGCACCGGGCAGCAGCGAGATCAGGCCTGAACGCATTCCTCCACACAACAACCATTCCATCAACGAGACACGAGCCAACCGCCATGAATACCCAATACCGCAAGCAACTGCCCGGCACCCGACTGGATTATTTCGATGCCCGCGCCGCCGTGGAAGCGATCCATCCTGGCGCATGGGAAACCCTGCCCTACACTTCCCGTGTGCTGGCAGAAAACCTGGTGCGCCGCTGTGATCCGGCGACCCTGACGGATTCACTGCGCCAGCTGATCGAACGCAAGCGTGAACTGGACTTCCCGTGGTTCCCGGCGCGCGTGGTGTGCCACGACATCCTGGGCCAGACCGCGCTGGTGGATCTGGCCGGCTTGCGCGACGCAATTGCCGACATGGGCGGCGACCCGGCCAAGGTCAACCCGGTGGTACCGGTGCAACTGATCGTGGACCACTCGCTGGCGGTGGAATGTGGCGGCGACGATCCGCAGGCCTTCGAAAAGAATCGCGCCATCGAAGACCGCCGCAATGAAGACCGCTTCCACTTCATCGACTGGACCAAGCTGGCGTTCGAAAACGTGGACGTGATCCCGCCCGGCAACGGCATCATGCACCAGATCAATCTTGAGAAGATGTCGCCGGTGATCCACGCCAAGGATGGCGTGGCCTTCCCCGACACCCTGGTCGGCACCGACAGCCATACCCCGCACGTGGACGCGCTGGGCGTGATCGCCATCGGCGTGGGTGGCCTCGAAGCGGAAAACGTCATGCTCGGCCGCGCCTCCTGGATGCGCCTGCCCGACATCATCGGCGTGGAACTGACCGGCCGCCGCCAGCCCGGCATCACGGCCACCGACATCGTGCTTTCGCTGACCGAATTCCTGCGCAAGCAGAAGGTGGTGGGCGCCTATCTGGAATTCTATGGCGATGGCGCGGCCAGCCTGACGCTGGGGGACCGCGCCACCATCTCCAACATGGCCCCGGAATACGGCGCGACAGCCGCCATGTTCTCCATCGATCAACAGACCATCGATTACCTGAAGCTGACCGGACGTGAAGATGAACAGGTCAAGCTGGTGGAAACCTATGCCAAGGAAGCCGGCCTGTGGTCCGATAGCCTCAGCAAGGCCGAATACGAGCGCGTGCTGCGCTTCGACCTCTCCACCGTGGTCCGAACCCTGGCCGGTCCCAGCAATCCGCACAAGCGGCTGCCGGTGTCCGAGCTGGCCGCCCAAGGCATCGCCGGCAAGGTGGAGAACGAGCCGGGCAAGATGCCTGATGGCGCCGTCATCATCGCCGCCATCACCAGCTGCACCAACACCAGCAACCCGCGCAACGTGATCGCAGCCGCCCTGCTGGCGCGCAATGCCAATCGCCTGGGCCTGGCCCGCAAGCCTTGGGTGAAGAGCTCGCTGGCACCTGGCTCCAAGGCAGTGGAACTGTATCTGGAAGAAGCGGGCCTGACCGCTGACCTGGAAAAGCTGGGCTTCGGCATCGTCGCCTTTGCCTGCACGACGTGCAACGGCATGTCCGGCGCGCTTGACCCGAAGATTCAGCAGGAGATCATCGACCGCGACCTGTACAGCACTGCCGTACTGTCGGGCAACCGCAACTTCGATGGCCGCATCCACCCGTATGCCAAGCAGGCTTTCCTGGCCTCGCCGCCGCTGGTGGTGGCCTATGCCATTGCCGGCACCATCCGTTTCGACATCGAACAGGACGTGCTGGGCGTGACCGCCGAAGGGAAGGAAATCCGCCTCAAGGACATCTGGCCCAGCGACGAGGAAATCGATGCTGTGGTGGCTACCGCAGTCAAGCCCCAGCAATTCCGCAATGTCTACACCCCGATGTTCTCCGCACGCGTGGACCGCAGCCAATCGGTCAGCCCGCTGTACGACTGGCGTCCGCAAAGCACCTACATCCGTCGTCCGCCCTACTGGGAAGGTGCGCTGGCCGGTGAGCGCACGCTCTCGGGCATGCGGCCGCTGGCCGTGCTGGGCGACAACATCACCACCGACCACCTCTCGCCCTCCAACGCCATCCTGCTTGACAGTGCCGCCGGCGAATACCTGGCCAAGATGGGCTTGCCGGAGGAAGACTTCAATTCCTACGCCACCCATCGTGGCGACCACCTGACCGCGCAGCGCGCCACCTTCGCCAATCCCAAGCTGTTCAACGAAATGGTCAGGAAAGCCGATGGCAGCGTGCAACAAGGTTCACTGGCGCGCCTGGAACCGGAAGGCAAAGTCATGCGCATGTGGGAAACCATCGAAACCTACATGGAACGCAAGCAGCCGCTGATCATCGTTGCCGGGGCTGATTACGGCCAGGGTTCCTCGCGCGACTGGGCCGCCAAGGGCGTGCGCCTGGCGGGTGTGGAAGCCATCGTGGCCGAAGGCTTCGAACGCATCCACCGTACCAACCTGATCGGCATGGGCGTGCTGCCGCTGGAATTCAAGGCCGGCGAAAACCGCAATACCTACGCCATCGACGGTACCGAAACCTATGACGTCATCGGCCAGCGCCGTCCGCGCGCCGACCTGACGCTGGTGATCCACCGCAAGAATGGCGAGCGTGTGGAAGTGCCGGTGACCTGCCGTCTCGATACCGCCGAAGAAGTGTCGATCTACGAAGCCGGCGGCGTGCTGCAGCGCTTCGCCCAGGATTTCCTGGAAGCCTCCGCCAACGCCGGCCAGAACACCAAGGAACAAGCATGAGCCAAGTCCCCCAGATCCGCATTGCCGCCACCTACCTGCGTGGCGGCACCAGCAAGGGCGTCTTCTTCAAGCTGGACGACCTGCCCGAAGCCGCCCGCGTCCCGGGCCGTGCACGCGACAAGCTGCTGCAGCGGGTGATTGGCAGTCCCGATCCCTATGGCAAGCAGATCGACGGCATGGGCGGCGCCACCTCCAGCACCAGCAAGACGGTGATCATTTCACGCAGCGAGCGGCCGGGCCATGATGTCGACTACCTGTTCGGCCAGGTCTCCATCGACAAGGATTTCGTGGACTGGAGCGGCAATTGCGGCAACCTGTCCGCAGCGGTCGGTCCTTTCGCGATTTCCGCCGGGCTGGTGGACCCGTCCAAGTTGCCGCAGGATGGCGTGGCCGTCATCACCATCTGGCAGGCCAACATCGGCAAGACCATTGTGGCCCATGTGCCCATTCGCGGCGGGCAGGTGCAGGAAACCGGAGACTTCGAACTGGATGGCGTGACCTTCCCCGCCGCGGAAGTCCAGCTGGAATTCAGGGACCCGGCGGCCGAGGAAGAAGGCGCAGGGGGTGCCATGTTCCCCACCGGAAACGTGGTCGATACCCTGGAAGTGCCCGGCGTCGGCAGTTTCCAGGCCACCATGATCAATGCCGGCATCCCGACCATCTTCCTCAATGCCGACGAGATCGGCTATACCGGCACCGAACTGCAGGACACGATCAACAGCGATCCCGCCGCGCTGGCGCGCTTCGAGACCATCCGCGCCCATGGAGCGATCCGCATGGGATTGATCAGCAAGGTGGAAGAAGCCGCGACCCGGCAGCACACGCCCAAGGTCGCGTTTGTTGCGCCGCCCAAGGAATATGTCTCTTCGAGCGGCAAGACCGTCACGGTACAGGATACCGACGTGCTGGTGCGTGCCATGTCCATGGGCAAGCTGCACCACGCCATGATGGGCACGGCTGCCGTGGCCATCGGCACGGCAGCCGCCATTCCCGGAACGCTCGTGAACCTGGCTGCCGGCGGCGGTGAACGCTCCAGCGTACGCTTCGGCCATCCATCCGGGACCTTGCGTGTCGGTGCGGAAGCGAAGCTGGAAGACGGCCAGTGGGTCGTCACCAAGGCCATCATGAGCCGCAGCGCGCGGGTGTTGATGGAGGGGTGGGTGCGGGTACCGGGGGATGCGTTCTGAGCCGAGGCTGCGGCCAGTTGCTGCAGACATGAAAAAGCCGGCCACCTTGCGGTGCCGGCTTGATCGGCTTGCGGGTTCAGGGTGGACTCAGACGCGGTAGATTTTCTCCCCGGTCTGGACGATCCTGAATTTCTCGTTGGTCAGGGGATCCAGTGCGCGACCATCGGCCAGCTTGTAACTGCGGCTGAAGGCCCGGGCCGCTTCATCGGCCTCGTCCTGTTGCGTCTGATACACCTCTACGTGGTAAGGTGCGCCGGTCTTGCCCTTGGCATCGAATTTTTCCACCAGATCCATATGTCGTCTCCTTAGTCGTGGCCTAGCGCCAAGGTCAACGATAGCAGATTTGGCGCGGCTTTCCAGCGCATTGCATGTTGCAGCGCACAGAGATGAAGATCTGTGCGCTGCCAGCTCACTACCTCATCAGAAGTGCAAGGTCACCCCGACACCGAACTGGCGCGTCACCTCGGCCTTGTTCAGGCCGAATTTGGCGCCGGCATCGATGTCCACCGTCTTGTTGGGCGACCAGATGGCCCCCACCAGGGCATACGAGGGCAATTTCCGGCTGGACGCGTCCTGATTCTGTGCCACGCCGGTATCGGCCACCAGACGCCATTGTTCGTTCAGCCCATACCAGACCGCCACCGAGGCGCGCCAGATGGTCTTGCGCTTCGTTTCCTGGTCAGTCTCCAGCTTGTACGGGCTGTAGCGCAGGCCCAGGTTGCCGTGCAGGGTCCAGGGGCCGGTCTCGTAGGAAGCGATGCCGGTCAGGCCCATGCCGTTGCGGCCGCTCCCCAGCCCCTTGCTTTCCTCGCCGCTGGGCATGAACAATTCCGGCTTGAGCGCCAGGGCCAGGCCGTCCGCCTCGTAATAGCGCCATTTGGCTCCTACAGAGACATCGCCCACCCCCGTACCGTTAGGCGACTGAAAGGTCTGTGGCAGGTTGAAGAACAGGTCGAGCTTGTCGGTGACACCATAGGTGAACGTAAATGCCCCGACGTGGCCGGCATCGCCACTCTGCTTGCTCCAGTCGGTATTCATTTCGAGCTGGATGCCGCCGGTCCCCTGCACGCCCGCATCGTCGGTGTTCAGCGGATGGGCCGCGAAGGCGGGATGGCTGGCTGCCAGCAGCAGTGCGGTCAGGCAGGACAGACGGATGGTGTTGTTTTTCATGAAAGACCCCACTTTCTTGTACTTTGTGTACTTTGTTTTGATCGGTACGGCATTCGCGTGGCCACGCTGACACACCCGTGCCTGCCACGGACGTGACGGAGCACGCCGCAGGCGACGGGTACAGCAAAGTGGTCGGAGCGAACCGAAGGGAAATCGCGCCGCTGCCATGCCGGGACACATTAGCAAAGGAATTTGCCAGGCATTCCGGACAGGAGAGGCGCAGGCAAGGCCCTATTGATGAATATGTCCTCGTTGGTGGCTGCGGTAAATGCCGTGGCTTTTACGGAAGGAACATCAATCTGGCTGGGTTCATCGAGCCTTGCATGCGGCTGGAAGCGAAGTTTTGGCAGGGTCTGATGATGACGGGGAATGCCGGCTGCAGGCGGTTCCTGCAGCGATCCTGACGGTCAACAGAGGCGCTTCACTTCCAGAGCGAGGGGGATAGTACCATCGGCGACTGACAAATCAGCAACAAAAAACTTCGATTTTTCATGACTAAATCTGACGATTCTTGCAGATCCGTCACTCCGGCTTTTCCGCGGCGGCAGCCAGCTCGGTCCCGATCTCGCGCAGCACCCGGGTCGGCACCTTGAGCAAGGCTCCCCAGTCACTCCAGTCCCATGAAACGCGGCCGCACAGGTACTCCAGGCTGGAGAGCGGCAGCTCGAAGCGCTCACCCAGCGCCAGCAGGCGCGGCAGCAAAGCTGGCCGTGCGGCATCGCTGGCCACGCAGACGTCCGCCACGCAGGCCGCCAGTTCCAGCAAACGAATCAGACGCTGCTGGCGGTCTTCCTCGTCCATGCCGGTATTGTCGGCGTCATGGTGATACAGCACCGTTTCACAGAAGAGCTTGGGGAAATGCCAATCCTGCATCATCGCGGCGGCCAGCTCCAGATGATTGAATCCGAACAGCGCCTTTTCTTCCTGGCGCAACTGGCTGCCCTGTACCCCGCTAGCCAGCAGTTCGCCATACCGCTTGGGACGGGCCGAAGCCAGACCCAGGCGGCCGATATCGGCCAGCAAGCCGATAGTGAACATTTCTGCCGGAGGGGCCACCTGCAGCAGATCGCCCAACGCCTGGCCGGCGCAGGCCATGGCCGTGGAACGGCTCCAGAACAGGTCGTAATCGAATTCCTTGCAATCGCCGCGCCGCGCCGATTCCGTCAGCGATATGGCCAGCGCCATCTGGCGCACCGCGTGCAGGCCCACCATCAGCAACAGCTCGACATTGACGGCTGCAACCATGCGCCCCTTGTTGATGTTGGGGATGTTGGCAATCTGGATCAGGCGGCCGGCCAGTACCGGGTCACCCTGCACCTGCGCCACCAGATCCGGCAGCGCGATGTCTTCCTGCTGGCACATCTGCATGATCTTCAGACGCACGCCGGAAGGCGCAGGCAAGACTTCGGAGTCTTGCAGTTCACGGAAAACCTTGGGATCGACGTAATGAGACATGAGGATTGGTGTGATTCTTTTGAGTTCGATGCTTGGCGCAAAGCCAATTGGAATTGACGACAAGCATACCCAAATAATAGCCGTTGTGCGTTGCATCATTGCAAACTGAAATCAAGTTTTATGCGTGCGTGCGACCTTCCCGCTGACAGAAAGGCAAGACAGGCACTGACAGCTTCCGGACCGGCTTGCCGTTAAGCTGACCGAGCGTGACAAGTAGCGGCAAATTTGCCTGAACCTTCATATAACTCGCGGCAAAGCCGGGACAAGGACGCGGCAGGCATGGACAAAGCCCGCCGGACACGGCACAACGGAGCCGCACGATTTCGACAAGGCAGAGCGAGGACACATCAGCAATGGCAGGCAAGGAAGACATGGTCGTGGTACGCAAGGAGGGCCTGTATTGCGTGCCCGGCGATTTCTACATCGATCCCTGGCGACCGGTGGCGCGCGCGGTGATTACGCATGCCCACGCCGACCACGCGCGCGTAGGGCATGGCCACTATCTGGCAGCAGCGCCGGGGGCCGGCATCCTGCGTGCGCGGCTGGGCGCAGAGATCAACCTGCAGCCCCTGCCCTATGGCGAAACCATTACCCACAATGGCGTGCGCCTGTCGTTGCACCCGGCCGGCCACGTGCTGGGCTCGGCGCAACTGCGCATGGAACATGAAGGCCGCATCTGGGTAGCCTCCGGTGACTACAAGCTGGAAACGGATGGCACCTGCGCCCCCTTCGAGCCGGTACGCTGCGACGCCTTCATTACCGAATCCACATTCGGCATGCCGATCTACCGCTGGCAACCACAGCGGGAAATTTTCGAGGAAATCAACCAATGGTGGCGCAGCAATGCCGCCGAGGGGCGTGCCAGCGTCTTGTTCTGCTATTCCTTCGGCAAGGCGCAGCGCATCCTGCACGGCATCGATGCCAGCATCGGCCCCATCGTGTGCCATGGCGCGGTAGAGCCGCTCAATCGCCTCTACCGCGAGGCCGGGATCGCCCTGCCGGAGACCCTGACGGTCGGCGAAGCGGAAGCCGGGAAGCGCGGCAAGGCGGCCGCCTACGCGGGCAGTCTGGTGATTGCCCCGCCATCGGCGGCCGGGTCGCCCTGGATACGCCGCTTCGGCGACTACAGCGATGCCTTCGCCAGCGGCTGGATGCGCCTGCGCGGCACGCGCCGCCGGCGTGGCGTGGATCGCGGGTTCATCCTCTCCGACCATGCGGACTGGCCGGCCCTGCACGAAGCCATCCACGCCACCGGTGCTGAACGCGTCATCGTCACCCACGGCCAGGTCGCCACCATGGTGCGCTGGCTGCGTCAGAACGGACTGGATGCCGGGGCCTTCGCGACTGAATACGGAGATGAAGAAACTGACGAGAACCCCGGCCCCGCCGCCGCCGTGACGGCGCAGGAAGGTGGCCATGCGTGAATTTTCACGGCTGTATGCCGAACTGGATGCCACCACCTCCACTACGCGCAAGCTGGCGGCCCTGCAGGATTACTTCGGCCGCGCCGATGCCGCCGATGCGGCCTGGGCGGTGTATTTCCTGGCAGGCGGCAAGCCGCGCCAGGCCGTCCCGACGGGCTTGCTCAAGCAATGCGCCATGGAATACGCGCAGATCGATGAATGGCTGTTCGAGGAGTGCTATCACAGCGTCGGCGACCTGGCCGAGACCATCGCCCACGTCCTGCCGCCGCCCAAGGGGTCAAGCGACCTGGGGCTAGCGCGCTGGATGGAAGAGCGCATCGCGCCCTTGCGCGGGGCCGATCCTGCCGTGATCCGCACCGCCTTGTTTGCTGCCTGGGATGAACTGGACTGGCAGGGACGCTTCCTGCTCGCCAAACTGATCGGCGGTGGTTTCCGCGTGGGCGTGTCGCGGCTGCTGGTCACGCGTGCACTGGCCAGCGTCGCGCAACTCGATCCCAAGCTGGTGGCGCAACGCATGGTTGGTTGGACAGATGGCCGCGCGCGTCCGGACGCCCGCCGTTTCGCCGCGCTCATCGCGCCGGCGGACGGCCAGGATGCGCAGTTGCAGGGCGGCCAGCCCTATCCATTCTTCCTGGCGCATCCCCTGTTGGAAACACCGGACACCCTGGGTCCGCTCTCGGACTGGCAAGTCGAATGGAAATACGACGGCATCCGCGCCCAGCTGGTGCGACGTCAGGGAAGCAACTGGCTGTGGTCGCGCGGTGAAGAATTGATCACGGATCGCTTCCCCGAGCTAGCCGCTTTGGCCCTCCCGGACGGCACCGTGATCGATGGCGAGATCGTGATCCGCCTGCCCGATTCCGGCCCCCAGGCCGATCGTGTGGCCCCCTTCGCCGATCTGCAAAAACGTATCGGCCGCAAGAACCTGACCGCCCGACTGCTGGCGGACCTGCCGGCGGGTTTGATTGCCTACGACCTGCTCGAGCAGGATGGGCAAGACCTGCGCAGCCTGCCCCAGCACGAACGCCGCAGCCGGCTTGAAACGCTGGTGCAGGCCCATGCAAGCCCCGCGCTGATGCTGGCACCGCAAATCGCCTCGGGCGACTGGGAGGCGCTGGCGCGATTGCGCAGCACCTCGCGCGAACGCGGTGTGGAAGGCATGATGCTCAAGCAACGGGAAGCCCATTACGGCATCGGCCGCACGCGCAATGTCGGCACCTGGTGGAAGTGGAAGGTCGATCCTTATTCCATCGATGCCGTGCTGATCTACGCCCAGGCCGGCCATGGCCGACGCGCCTCGCTCTACACCGATTACACCTTCGCGGTCTGGGATGCACCGGATGACCAGGGCGAACGCAAGCTCGTACCTTTCGCCAAGGCGTATTCCGGCCTCACTGATGCCGAAATTGCCGTGGTGGACCAGGCCATCCGCAAGACGACCATCGAGAAATTCGGCCCCGTCCGCAGCGTCAAGCCGAGCATGGTGTTCGAGATCGGCTTCGAGGGAATTGCGCTGTCCTCGCGCCACAAGGCAGGCATCGCCGTGCGCTTCCCGCGCATTCTGCGCCAGCGCCTGGACAAGACCATCGAGCAGGCCGATACCCTGACCAGCCTGCGGGCGCTGCTGGGGCCGTCGGCCAGCCTGCCGCCTGAAGAAAAACAGAAAGAACTGCATCGTGCCACGCAAGACGACTAACTCCCGTGCGCCCGCACTGAAACGCGCAGAACAATGGTTCAGCCAGCGCGGCTGGGAAGTCTTCGATTTCCAGCGCGCCGTCTGGCAGGCCGCTGCCAGCGGCCAAAGCGGCTTGCTGCATTCCGGCACGGGGTCGGGCAAGACCTATGCCGTCTGGTTCGGAGCCCTGCTCCATGCCGAGCCGAGGCTCGGCATGCCTGACCTGCCCGCCAACGCTCCTGGCTTGCGGGTCTTGTGGATTACACCGATGCGCGCCCTGGCGGCCGACACCCTGCGCGCCCTGCAAGCGCCGCTGGCCGATCTGCTGCCGCACTGGCAGGCGGGCATGCGGACCGGCGATACCGCCTCCGTCGAACGTGCGCGCCAGATGAAATCCCTGCCGCAGGCGCTGGTGACCACCCCTGAAAGCCTGTCCCTGCTGCTTTCGCAAGCCGATGCCCGGCAGCGCTTTGCCAGGCTCGATGCCGTCATCGTCGATGAATGGCACGAGCTGATGGGCAACAAGCGCGGTGTGCAGGTGCAATTGGCGCTGGCGCGACTGCGGCGCTGGCGGCCCGGAATGGTGGTCTGGGGGCTGTCGGCGACGCTCGGCAATCTTGAGCAATCACTGCAAGCCCTGCTGGGTCCGGCAGCTGCCGAACAAGGCGTGCTGGTACGCGGCGAACAGCGCAAGCGCATCGTCATCGATACCCTTCTGCCGCCACAACCGGCGCGCTTTGCCTGGGCCGGCCACCTGGGCATGCAGATGCTGCCGGCCGTGGTGCAGGAGATCGAGGCCAGTGGCAGTACGCTGGTCTTCACCAATACCCGGTCCCAAGCTGAACTTTGGTACCAGAATTTGTTGGACGCCCGGCCTGACTGGGCTGGCATCATCGCCTTGCACCATGGCTCGCTGGACCGCGAAGTGCGGGACTGGGTCGAGCACGGCCTGCGCGATGGCCGGCTCAAGGCCGTGGTCTGCACCTCCAGCCTGGACCTGGGAGTGGATTTCACGCCGGTAGAGCGGGTATTGCAGATCGGCAGTCCGCGTGGCGTGGCCCGCTTGCTGCAACGTGCGGGACGTTCCGGCCACTCTCCGGGTCGCAGTTCGCGCGCCACGCTGGTGCCGACCAACAGCCTGGAACTGGTGGAAGCCATCGCGGCCCAGGATGCGGTCGCAGCGGGCCGCGTTGAACAGCGTCCGGTACCGGAAACGCCATTGGACGTGCTGGTGCAGCATCTGGTCACCATCGCGCTGGGCGGCGGCTTCCAGGCCGATGCGCTGCTAGAGGAAGTACGGCAAGCGTGGTCCTATCGCGATCTGCGTGAGGACCAGTGGCAGTGGGCGCTGGATTTCGTGGTGCGCGGGGGCCAGAGCCTGACCGCCTATCCCGAATATCACCGGGTGTGCCAGGGCGAGGATGGCGTCTACCGTGTGGATGTGCCCGCCATCGCGCGCCGGCATCGCATGAACATCGGCACCATCGTGGCCGATGCCAGCCTGCATGTGCAGTACATGAAGGGCGGACGCATCGGCACCATCGAAGAAGGTTTCATCGCGCGCCTGCGTCCGGGTGACCGTTTTCTCTTCGGGGGGCGGGTGCTGGAATTTGTCCGGGTGCATGAGATGACGGCCTGGGTCCGTCGCAGCACCGCCGGCAGTGGCGCGGTCCCTCGCTGGCAAGGCGGGCGCATGCCCTTGTCCTCGACACTGGCGCATGCCGTCCTGGATCGTTTGCAACAAGCCGAGCAACAGCACTTCGACGGCCCCGAGATGCAGGCCGTGCAGCCGCTACTGGCCTTGCAGCATGCCTGGTCGGCGCTGCCGACGGGGGAGCGGCTGGTGGTGGAAGCCCTCAAAAGCCGCGAGGGGCATCACCTGTTCTTCTATCCCTTTGCCGGGCGTCTGGTCCACATGGGGCTGGCCTCGCTGCTCGCCTGGCGACTGGCCAGCACGCGCGCAGCCACCTTCTCCATTGCCGTGAACGACTATGGTTTCGAATTGCTGGCGGCGGACCAGGTGGAGATGGCCCGTCTGGCCCCGCAACAGGCGCAGGACCTTTTCAGCGAAGAGCATTTGCTGGAGGACGTACTCGCCAGCCTGAACGCGACGGAATTGTCGCAACGGCGCTTCCGCGAGATCGCCCGCATTGCCGGACTGGTCAGCCAAGGCTATCCGGGCCAGCACAAGAGCGCGCGCCAGTTGCAGGCGTCGTCGGCGCTGTTCTTCGAGGTCTTCCGCAAGCATGATGCCGGCAATCTTCTGCTCACCCAGGCCCAGCGCGAGGTACTGGAACAGGAGCTGGAACTGGAGCGCCTGCGCAGCACCCTCGCCGAGCTGCGGGCGCGCACCATGACGCTGGTGCAACTGGAGCGCCCTACCCCGTTTGCGCTGCCGCTGATGGTGGAACGCTTCCGCGAGAAACTCTCGACCGAGAAACTGGCGGACCGCGTCGCACGCATGCTGCGCGAGCTGGAAGGTGCCGCCGACAAGACCGCCTCTCGTGAACAACCCCAGCCCGCCGCACGGCGCAAGGCCAAGCCCCGGACTGCCGCATGACGCAATACCCCAGCTTCGACGCCGATGGCGCCATCCTGACCATGTTGCCGGAACGCGCCGTGCTGTGGCGCGAGCGCGGCATGCTGATCCTGGCCGATGTGCATTTCGGCAAGGCGGCGGCGTTTCGGGCGGGCGGCATTCCGGTACCGCACGGCACGACCCGCGCCAACCTGGAGGCCATTGATGCGCTGGTTCAGCAGCATGCGGTGCGTCACATCGTGTTCCTTGGGGATTTCCTGCATGCTCGCGCGGGCCGTGCTGCAGGAACGCTCGCGGCGCTGGCGCAATGGCGTGGCCGCAACGCGGGACTGACGCTCACGCTGGTGCGCGGCAATCACGACCATCATGCGGGGGATCCGCCTGAAGCACTGGGCATGGAGCTGGTCGATGAACCCTGGCGGGTCGGCCCGCTGGCCTTTTGCCATCATCCGCAGACGGTGGAGGGTGCCTTTGCCATTGTCGGCCATGTGCATCCGGTGTATCGCCTGTCCTCGGCGGGCGACAGCTTGCGGCTGCCCTGCTTCGTGGTGGACGGGCGCTGGGCCATGCTCCCGGCGTTTGGCGCGTTCACGGGCGGCTATCGTGTCGATGCCTTGCCGGGGCAGCGCATCTACCTGGCGGCCGAGGATTGTGTCTTGCCGCTGCCCGGCTGAACCGCCCTCCAATACGGGGTATCATCGGCGCGCTGATATTCATACGAGGAGACCAAGAAAATGACATCCAAACACCGCCTGCTGACCCTTTCGATTGCACTCAGTCTGGGCGTGCTGGCCAACGCGCCGGCACAGGCCGATGCACTGGCCGACATCCAGAAGGCCGGCGTGGTGCGCATCGGCGTACCGCAGGACTTTGCGCCTTTCGGTTCCGTCAACACGGACCTGCAGTTGCAGGGGCTGGACATCGATGTCGCCAAGCTGATCGCCCAGAAAATGGGCGTCAAGGTGCAACTGGTTCCGGTGGCCAGCGCCAACCGCATCGCCTATCTGCAGACTCACAAGGCCGATCTGGTCATTTCCACGCTGGGCAAGAATGCCGAGCGTGAGAAGGTGATCGATTTTTCCCAGCCCTATGCGCCCTACAACAACAGCGTGTTTGGCGTGGCGAGCGTGGCAGTCAGCGGGCCCGCCGATCTGGCCGGCAAGACCGTGGGGGTGGCGCGCGGCACTTTCCAGGATCTGCAACTGACCGATACGGCCCCCAAGAGCGCCACCATCAAGCGCTATGAGGACAACAACGCCATGATTTCGGCCTATGTCTCGGGCCAGGTACAGCTGGTAGGTACGGGCGACTTCGTCGCCTATGCCCTGGCGGAGAAGGCGCCCAACAACAAGCCGGTGCTCAAGTACATCATCCAGGAATCGGCCTGCAACGTCGGCTTGAACAAGGGAGAGACGGCCTTGCTGGGCAAGGTCAACGAGGTGCTGACGGCGGCCAAGAAGAGCGGCGAACTCAATGCCATCGTGCAGAAATGGCTCAATGTGCCGCTGCCGGCGAAGATGGTCAGCACGTTCCAGTAAAGAGCAAATCTGGTTGAAGCTTCATGTCGCCATGCTGCGGCATGAAGCTTTATTTTTCTTACCCATATTTCAGTCATGAATTAACGAACTTTTTCGATGGAGGGTGAAGGCCCGGATTGGCAAAATGCACGGCACAAAAATGAGCGGGCTTATTGCTGAGCGCCGCTGCCATGCAGCAGTCGATACGGGGGTAGCACGGGGACAACTTGATGCCAGCGTGGTGTTGAAGACCAACACACGGTCATTCGCGGCACAGCGCGAATGGCGGACCATCAAGATGAGGCTATCCCGTGACGCAAGATGCAGCACCGCCCGGCAGGCAGCACAGCGCGCCCGTTGCACCGCGCTTTCCTTCCACACTCCTTGCTGGCTTCCCCTCTTCGCTCTTCGGCCCCGGCCTGTCGCAACACGCGCGCCTGATCAGGCTGGACAGCGCGCAGGAAGCCGGTCTGTCTGAATCCCTGGTCGTGGAGTGCTTCCACGGCCAGGAGAGCGTCAATGACAACTTCCAGTTCGACATCGATGCCCTTTCGGTTTCCACCGATCTCGATCTCAAGCAATTCATCGGCACCGAGCTGACCCTGCGTCTGCTGCAGGCTGACGGCAGCCGACGCGCCTGGCATGGCTACTGCACGCAGGCTTCATGGCTGGGTGCTGATGGCGGACTGGCGCGCTACAGGCTACGGCTGGAATCCTTCCTCGCCTTCCTCGACCGCCGCCGCGACAGCTTCCTGTTTCAGGACATGAACGTTACCGACATCGCCAGCGCCGTCCTGAAGGAATACCCGCAAGCCAATTTCGCTCTGGATGTCACCCAGACGCTGTCCAAGCGCGACATCTGCACGCAATATCGCGAGAGTGATTTCGCCTTGCTGCGCCGTATCCTGGCCAGCGAGGGGCTGAACTTTCGCTTCGAGCATCAACAGGATGGCGGCCAAGCGCACGCCACTGGCCAGCACCTGGCGCGCCACAAACTGGTCATCTTCGACGGCCAGGCCAAGGTCCCGGACCTGCCGGTCTACGACGGCACCGGCCAGCAGGACTCACCTGAATCGGGAAGAACTTCGCAAAAAATGGGGTATTGACACGCCTAATGTGAGTGAAGCTGAGAAATCTCTGTTTGCAGAATTCAGGCAGGCGAAGACAGAACAAGCCACTGCTCGTCAGCAGCTTGTGAAAGCCGCTAAAGCGAGTAAAAACCATCCTGACAACTCAGCGGCACTGGAAGCTTTAACTACGGCAAGAGAACTGGCCGCAAAAGCAGACGTCAGGCTCAATCTGGCAGAAGCTGCTTGGAATGAAGAAAGAAATAAGAATGAACCCAGCAAGGTCAGAGCATTTAGAAAGTCACTGATGAAGTCTCCAGCCGTTTCGCAGATATTTGATCCATGGTTCATGGATACCAATAGCAAAGACAAAAATGCGCCAGTCGCCAATCTGCAAATATCACGAAATGAAAAGACACATGCACATCATTTTCACATCACTGTCTTAGAACCCAAGATTCTATGAAAAGCAGACCCCTCCTCTATCTGTTCTCGATGTTCATCATCGCTCCCTCCACGACATCAGCGAGCCCGCCGCATTCTGATTTACCGCCCATCAATGTTCAGGGCGAGATGAAAGCAAACGCATGCCTACCCGAAGAAAGAGAGTCCGTGCGGGCAGAGCTACCGAATGGCTGCTCTACGGGCTTGGTGCAGGATGCGATTAAGTATCGCAACAGCGCAGCGTCCACTCATCAGAACTTGCTAGACACCCCCAACCCCCACTTGCGTTCCGCATCCCCGCTATCGGGCAGCAAGCCGTTCGAATAATCCAGGCTCAGGCCCACGTTCTGGTTGAAGTTGTAAGTCAGCACCGACTTCCAGTAATGAATGCTGCGATTGCCCTGCAAAGCCTTCAACCCGGTATAGGTCGTGGTGAAATCAAATGGCAAGGCCGGATTGGTGGAAGACAGCGTGAACCCCGCCTGCGCCCCCAGTCGGATGAAATCCCGGTGCTGGTCGTAGACATCCGGATCCCCCCGGTTGATGTAGATACCGTTACGGCTCTGGCCGATCAGAATCGGCTTGAACGCCAGCCCGTTGTTCCAGCGCAGGAAATCGTTGAGCACGCCCGGGCGAACCGGCGTGAGCGTGAAGTTGACCGTCAGCAGGCGGCTGCCGTCGGTATTGTTGACCAGGTAGTCGGGACGCGCCGTCAGATCCTCCGTATTGGCCGTATCCGCATGCGCGAAGTGAAAGGCGGACAGCATCCCGATCTGGCTGGTGCGCGTCGTGGTGATCTCGGGATTGCCCGTGTCATAGGTGGTCACCCGGTTCTGCTTGAAGCCCACATAAGGCACCGCCTCATAGGTGCTGCCCGGCTCGCCCATGGGCCGCTTGTCCAGCGAATATCCGGCAAACACCACAACATCATTGGTACGCGATTGCGCCACATCGTCATTGGCCAGCGACACCCTGGCCCGATCGACCGAGGCGAAAGCCGCCTTGTTGCGATGATCGATGGAAAGCTGGTCAGGATTGCCGCGAATGCGTACATGGTCTATCCAGCCCGCCTGCTGAGCCTCCTGAGCCTGCGCCGTGGCTGGCGCGGCAGGTGCGGCCGCTGGCGTCGATGCAGGAGCCGGTGCCACGCCCATGCGCAAGGCGGCATCTGCATGGGCCAGCCGAGGACTGGCATCGGCCGTCGTGCAGCGCAAGGCCACGCGGCTGTTGTCGCGGAAGAAGGCGATGACATCGCTGCGGCCACTAGGCTGGAAACGGGCATCCTTGCCATCCAGCAGCGATTGCACATCGGCCGCCATGTGGTCGACGTTGCAGCTGTCGCCCTGGCAGGCCTGTCCCCCTGACTTTTCCGTGGCGCGCTTTTGCAGCAGCCAGGCGACCAGCGCACGCGGCGAGTTCAGCGGCGCTGGCTCCTTGCCGACCGACAGATAGGCGGTACTCACGGGATAGGTACGGATCAGCGTGGCAGCCAGCTGGTCCTTGTCCAGCGTTTGCTCGGTGTTGCAGAAACCTGCGGAATCAGCGGCATGGGCCGGGTTCAGGCAGAAGGGAGCGGCCAGCAGGATGGCGGCGACAGGGAGAGGGAATCGTCGTTGCATCGGATCGAAGGGAGTCAATACAGAAAAAGCGGGAGGAATGTGATGCGGACTTCAGGTCCGGCAAAAACAGCAAGGGCCGGGAAGACCGGCCCAAGTCAATGCGAATTCAGCCCTGCGCCAGCGGCAGCCCGGGCAGCGGACGCAGTTCCAACTGGCCCAGCAGATACGGCTGGATCATCAGCTTGTAGCTCTCCAGGTCAAAACCCTTGAGACTGGCGGCCGGACGGCTGGCCAGTTGGCGGTTGTCCCGGTCCAGCGAGCCCAGATAACGCCAATGATCGATGACATGCACCTGCTGCCAGCCATCACCCTGCTCTACCAGGGCCATCGGGCCAGCGTAAGGCCAAGGCAGGATGCGCAAGTCTTCCAGCGCCTGCATCAGGCGCTGCTGGTGCTGTTCATGCGTTTCTTCACCGGTGCAGGCACCGCGGCAACGGCGGATCTGGCGGCCGAAGCAGGCCATGCCGATGCCATCGGGCTGCTCCAGACCGGTGGCAATGGAGCACAGGCCATGGCGCTCGACCATCTTTTGCAGGGCTTCCTGCGCCGCGCGCTCGCTGGTATAGATGCCGAACAGATTCTCGGCACGGCTGAATTCACGTTCCTCAACCTGGGCCACCTGCGGCTGGCCGACCTCGTTCAGGCGCAAGGTGAACAGTCCACGCTTGGTGCGCTGCTTCTTGTTGTGCGACGGACGCAGATCACGCAGCAGGCTGCTTTCCAGCAGGGCAGCGCCCAGCTCACCGGCGGTGCGACGGCATTCGATGCGGCGGGTCTGGCCGATCAGGAATTGTTCTTCATGATTGTGCAAATGGGCCAGCACGCGGCTGCGCAGGTTCACGCTGCGGCCCACGTACAAAGCCTGATCGTTCACACCACGCAAAATGTAGACGCCGCAGGCTGCGGGCAATGCTTCAATGCTGGCGCGGTCGATATGCAGCGGATAGCTGAACGTGGCAGCGCGATGGGCCGCCGGCTGCGGTGCATTGAAGGTGGCGCGGGGCAAGCCCGCGTGGCGCAGGCCGCGCTGCCCTTCCTGTTCCAGCAGGCGGTCCACCAGTGCCGCCGGCAACTTGCGCGGCTGGGCAACGTGCAGCGCAGCGGGAGCCTGAGGCATCAGGCCCGGCATCACGGCTTGCAAGGGGCGGGTAAACAGCTGGGTCAGCGAAGTGCGGTGGCTGATGGTATTCATGGCGCTGGCCAAATCCTTCTTGTTGTTCATGTCACGGCGGGGCGTGCTCTGTCAGGTTGCAAACGGACCGGCTAGCCGCGTCCATCAAGTTAAAGTGGATTATGAAGTTTGCCCTTGTCATCCACAGTCGGCAGGAAGATGAACCGCGTGTAGGACATCACCTCCTTGTTGAGCTTGCCGGCCGGCTCAGGCCGGATCGAAGGCATCGAGCATGGCGAGCGTCAGGCGCTGCGGTGACTTGTGGAAATCGGCCCAAGGGTCGCTGTGGGACAGGCTTTCCAGCCTTTTCCGCATGGCGGAGACCCGAAAATGGTCGGCCTGCACGCCCTGCTCCAGCTCTTCCCAGGTGATCGGCACCGACACCGGCGCGCCGTCGCGGGCGCGCACCGAATACGCCACAACCGTAGTGGCACCGGGCGCATTGCGCAGGTAGTCGATGAAGATCTTGCCAGTGCGGGCAGCCTTGCTCATGCGGGCGATGAAACGATCCGGCAGCAGGCGCGCCAGGTGCGCCGCCAGGCGGTGTGCCCAGTCCTTGATGACGTCCCAGTCGTGTTCCGGACGAATTGGCACCATGACATGCAAGCCCTTGCCGCCGGAAGTCTTCAAAAAACAGCTCAGGCCAAGCTCCTCCAGCAGCCCCCGTACCAGTTGCGCACCCTCCACCACCGTATCCCAGGGCACATCAGGTGCCGGATCGAGGTCGAACACCACCCGGTCCGGCTTGTCCAGCGCCCGCCCGGTGGCCCCCCAGGCGTGCAGCTCCAGGACGCCCATCTGGACGGTGGCGACCAGTCCGGCGACGTCGTTGACCATCATGTAGCGGGCCGTACCCTCGCCTTCCGGCACTTCTATGGTCTCGATGGCGTCCGGCATGCCCTGGCCAGTGTGTTTCTGGAAGAAGCACTTCCCGGCATGGCCATCCGGGCAGCGCACCAGGGATAGCGGGCGCTGCTTGAGTTCGGGCAGGATCCAGGGCGCAACGCTCTGGTAGTAGCGCGCCAGTTCCAGCTTGGTCAGGCCGGTATCGGGGAACAGGATCTTGCCGGGATGCGTCAGTTTGACGCCCTCCACCATCACGGGCCTGGACAGGTCTTGGGCGCTGCGGCGGGCGGGCGCTTTCGGCTTCGCTTCCGCGTTCTCGGGATGGACCTCATCAGAGGCGCTTCCCGGCGTTTCCCTGACGATCTCCTCCGGTGCCTTGTCCTCGCGCAGCGCTACGAAGCTCCCGTGACGCAGGATGCCGGACTTGGTCCACTGGGCGAATTTCACCTCTGCCACCAGTTCCGGCTTCAGCCAGTGCACGCCACGCCGCTGCTGCCCGGTCGGCGGATTGACGAAGGCAGGCTGGTCCTGTTCGCGCTGGCGGAACTGCTTGAGCATGCTGCCCAGCAAGCGTTCGTCGAAGCCCGTGCCCACGCGGCCGGCATATTGCAGTTGCCCTTGTTCGTCATGCACACCCACCAGGATGGCCCCGAAGCCGCTGCGCTGTCCGGCCGGCTCGGTATAACCCGCGATAACGAACTCCTGCCGATGTTCGCACTTGACCTTGATCCAGTTGCGGTCGCGCCGCCCGCTATAGGGCGCATCGGCCCGCTTGACCACGATGCCTTCCATCCCGTGCTGGCACGCGTGGCGAAATACTTCATCTGCGTGGCCGGCGATATGCTCGCTGTAGAGCAGCAAGCCCTGTTCATCGCCACCCGGAATCACCTCGCGCAACAACTCTTTGCGCTGGTGCAGCGGGAGTTGGCGCACGTCATGGCCATTCAGGTACAGCAGGTCGAAGGCGTACAGGGCCAGGCGGATGCCGTTGGCCTGCTGGCGGTCGCCGCGCACCAGATTTTGCAGGGCCTCGAAACTGACACGGCCGTCGACATCCAGTGCCACCACCTCGCCGTCGATCCAGGCCTGATCCACCGGCAGCTTTGCCAGCGCCTCCACCAGGATGGGCCAGCGATGGCTCCAGTCCAATCCTTCCCGGGTATGGATGGCAGCCCGGCCGCTCTCGATGCGGCACAGGCCGCGATAACCGTCGAACTTCAGTTCGGAAAGCCATTCCTCGCCCTGGGGTGCGGTGTCGGCGAGCGTGGCTAACTGCGCGTCCATGCGTTCGGGCATGTCACTCATGGATTGCACGGGTGAAGGCGCGATGGCCTTGCCGGCAGAGGGCGTATCCCCCTGGTCCTTCACGCTTTCCGGGCGCAGGTCGGTGATGGCGGCGGCTGCACCGGTGCGGGCGGCGTCATCTTCTTCCTTGATGAGCAGCCAATTCTCCTTGCCATCCTCGGCGGGCTTGCCCATGCGCACCAGCGCCCAGCGGCCTTGCAGTTTCTCACCCGTGAGCAGGAAGCTGAGATGGCCTTTCCTGAGCCCGGCCTGCGGATCGCCATGCGGTTGCCACTGGCCGCGATCCCACAGCACCACATGTCCGGCACCGTACTGGTGGGCCGGGATATCGCCTTCAAACGTGCCGTAATCAAAAGGATGGTCTTCGACCCGCACGGCGAGCCGCTTGTCATGCGGGTCCAGGCTCGGGCCCTTGGGAACGGCCCAGCTCTTGAGTACGCCATCGAGTTCCAGCCGGAAGTCGTAATGCAGCCGACGTGCATGATGGCGCTGGATGAAGAACTGCAAGCCTTCCGGTGAGGCCTGCTTGCCCTGCCGCGGGGCAGACTGAGCGTGGCCGGACGGCTCGGGCGTGATGCTGAAATCACGCTTGGCATGGTAACGATCCAGTGCGGAAGACGACCGGCTCATGCCTGCGCCCTCCTGGCGTTGGCGCGCGCAGGCGTGCTGCGCGCCGTACTCTTGCTGGCGGCGGCCTTGCTACGGGGCGACGCCTTGCTGCGGGTCGCCGTTCGGGACTCGCTCTTGGCCGCGCTGCTGCGTTTGGCAGGCTTGCGGTCGGCCATCTTGTGGACCTTGGCAGTGCTTTCTTCAGCCTTGTCTTTCGGGGCTGGCTTGGATTTGCCTCGTCCATCCAGACTGCTCTTGAGCAAGGCCATCAGGTCCACCACCTTCGCGCCCGAAGTAGCTGGCGCAGCGGCCTCATCGGGTTCGGCCACCGCATGCGTCTGGCGGCTCTTGATCTTCTTCTTGATGAGCGCCAGCACGTCATCACGATAGGTATCGTGGAACTGGCCGGGCTCCCAATCGGAAGACATGTGATCCACCAGCGCCCGCGCCATCTCGACTTCCTGCTTGGTCACGGCGGATTTCTTCGATTTTCGTGACGGCACCGGCAAGTCATCCGGTGCCCGCAATTCGCTGGGATAGCGCAAGGTGATCAGTTGCAGCATGTCGCCTTGGGGAATCAGGGCGGCCAGATGCTGCCGGGTACGGATGACAATCTGGGCAATGGCCATCTTGTCGCTGGCCAGCAGGGTTTCGCGCAACAAGGCGTAGGCCTTGTCGCCACCCTTGGCCGGGGCCAGGAAATACGGCTGCTCGTAGTAGAGGATGGGGACTCGCTCACGCTCCACGAAGCTCTGGATGTCGATGCTCTGGGTGGCCTCCACATTGGCCTGGCGCAAATCTTCATCGGACATGAGGACGAACTTGCCCTCCTCGTACTGGTAGCCCTTGATGATGTTTTCCCAAGGGACTTCGCGCCCGGATTTCTTGTTGTAGCGCTTGTAGCCCACCGGGGACAGGTCGCGCTTGTCGAGCAGGGTGAAATCCAGCTCATCGTGTTTTTCGGCGGTATAGAGTTCGACCGGGATATTGATCAGCCCGAAGCTGATGGCTCCCTTCCACAGTGCGCGTCGCATCGCTTCCTCCGCAAGTTCGCTGATGCGCCGATTATCAAATCGCCCCCGCCGCCGCGCAGTCGGACTGCCGATGAAGCCCGCGTAGGAATGTGCCGCTCCCGCCCGCCATGGCGCGCCTTGCTGCCTCCCGCCCGGTCTTCTCCTACATGGATTTACCGCACATGCCGATACAGGCCCGGCACTGCCGGACTTACTCTTGAGCGATTCCCTCCCCCTCCCAGGAGCCGCCATGCCCGCTACCGTTGCAGACATCCTCATCGACACGCTCTACGAGATCGGCGTGCGCCAGATCTTTGGCGTCGTCGGTGATGCTTTGAATCCCCTGACCGACGCCATCCGCCGTGACAAGCGCATCGAATGGATCGGTG
Organism: Herbaspirillum huttiense; assembly: GCF_004367745.1. Classification (GTDB taxonomy): domain Bacteria; phylum Pseudomonadota; class Gammaproteobacteria; order Burkholderiales; family Burkholderiaceae_D; genus Herbaspirillum; species Herbaspirillum huttiense. Next base: position 2,625,621 of record NZ_CP037993.1, on the reverse strand, counting down.
TACGCCACGAAGAAGGTGCCGCCCTGGCCGCCGCCGGCCAGGCCAAACTGACCGGCCGCCTGGCCGTGTGCTGCGGCACCACCGGCCCCGGTGCCAACCACCTGGTGGCCGGGCTCTACGAAGCCCGCAAGGACCACGCGCCGGTGCTGGCCATTTCAGGCGGTGTGCCCGCAGCCAAGCGCGGCACCGACTATTTGCAGGAAAATTCACCCGACATGCTGTTCCGCGATGTGGCTGCCTACAGCCAGGTCATCACCAGCCCGGAACAGGCCCCTGCCGTGTTCCACCAGGCCATCGCCCAGGCCTATGCACAGCGCGGCGTAGCGCACCTGAACATTCCTGCAGACATCATCGGAGCCAAGGTCAGCGGCACCGTCCCCAGCATTCATACGCTGCGTGAGCGCAGTGAACTGGCCCCGCCGGCCGCCGAGATTGCCGCTGCGGCTGAACTGATCAATGCCGCCGGCTCGGTGGCCATCTTCGCCGGCAATGGCTGCCGCGGTTCCATCGACCAGGTGCTGGCCCTGGCCAGCAAGCTGCAGGCTCCGGTCATGCATACCTTCCGAGCCAAGGATCTGGTGGCTTACGACCATCCGCACTGGATCGGTGGCGTCGGCCTCATCGGCGGCGCGCCAGGCACTGATGCCCTGCATGGTGCAGAGGTGATGCTGATGCTGGGCTCGGATTATCCGTATTCGGAATTCCTGCCGACCAAAGCCAAGATCATCCAGATTGACGAACGCGGTTTCGTGCTCGGCCGCCGCGCCCCGGTCACGCTGGGCATTACCGGCTCGGTCGGACCGGCCGTGCAAGCCTTGCTGGAAAAGGTCGACGGCAAGACCGATGGCAGTTTCCTGCAGAAAGCCAATGCCGATCGTGAACGCTGGAACAGCAAGCTGGACAGCGCCGCCGAGATCAAGCGCCATCACAAGAAGATCAAACCGCAAAGCGTGGCCCGCGCCCTGAGCGATCTGGCTGACGACGATGCCCGCTTCGTCATCGATACCGGCGTGGTCACGCTCTGGTGCGGCAACTGGATCCGCCAGCGCGGCCGGCAGCGCCTGCTGGCCTCGTTCAACAATGCCGCGGTCGGCACTTCGCTTGGCCAGGCCAATGGCATCCAGGCACTGGACCGCGAACGACAGGTGATCGTGGGCGTGGGTGACGGCGGCTTCACCATGCTGCTGGGTGAGTTCATGACCAGCGTGGAGCACAAGCTGCCGGTAAAGGTGATCGTCTTCAACAACCGTGAATGGGGCCTGGTGCATCTGGAGATGGAAGAAGCCGGCATGCCTGCCTTCGAGGGCTCGGAATTCCCCAATGCCGACTTCGCCGCCTTCGCCCGGGCCTGTGGCGGCCAAGGTTTCACTGCGCGCGCCCCGGAAGAGTTGCAGGAGAGCCTGCAGCAACTGCTGGCCGCGCCTGGCCCGGCGGTGCTGGATGTTTTCATCGATCCGTCGGAGCTGCCCGTCATGCCGCACATCAAGATGGAGCAGATCTGGAAATTCGGCCTGGCCAAGGTCAAGGAAAGCCTGATTGCCATGCAAGGAGGATGAACCATGGAGGCCATCGAACAACAACGAGAAGAGTACGCCAGGCAGCTGCGCCTGCGTTTCGAGCAATACAAGCGCTGGGCCATCGAGCACTGGCCGGTGGCGGAACAGCCGCTGGACGACAGCGCGTTCATTGCGGCCGAACGTGAACTGGATCTGCTCACCGGCACCATGCTGCACCCGGGCCGCAAACCCGACGGCATTCCCGCCAGCGGCGCGCAGCAAGCACAGTTCGAAGACGTGACTCCGGCCCCCTGGCCGTGAAATCTGCGCGGGGAGAAATCTTCCTCGCGCATTCTTACGTGCGGTTGCGCCTCCCGCTTATAGGGGGGCAGCGGCAGGCGCAGTAAGCTTCATCTCACAGGCTGACCGCTTGCCAGCCCATTCCATCAGACCAGAAGGAGAACAGCATGAGCGAAAGCAAAACCGGCAAGGACCATCGTCCCAACCAGTACGACACGCCGTCCGAAGTAACGCTGGATGAGGCCAATGAGATGAGCTTCCCCGGCAGCGATCCGGTGTCCACCTCCAACATCACGCGCATCGAAAAGGCGCCCGAGATGGACAAGGCCAAGGACGACCACCAGAACAGCCACCGGGTCAAGGAAAACACCCCCAAGGCCAACTGATCCAGTTGCGCCCGATTTCTGGGCGGCCGGTGCATGCCGGCCGCTTTTTTATTTGATGAAGGGAGAACCATGATGAGCAATCGCTACAACCAATTGAAGGTCGCCGTGCTGGTGACCGATGGCTTCGAGCAGGCCGAACTGCTGGAACCGAAAAAGGCGCTGGAAGCCGCCGGCGCGACGGTCCACATCCTCTCCGACAAGAGTGACAGCGTGCAGGGCTTCAAGCACGTGGACAAGGGCGAAGTGGTCAGTGTCGATGGCAGTCTGGATAGCGCCAATCCGGCTGATTATTCCGCCGTGCTGCTGCCGGGTGGCGTGGTCAATGGCGACGCCATGCGCCTGCTGCCCGAAGCCCGCAATTTCGTACGCGCCGCCAATGATGCGGAAAAGCCCATCGCCTCCATCTGCCATGGCGGCTGGCTGCTGATCTCGGCGGGCATCGCCAAGGGCCGCACGGTCACCAGTTGGCCCAGCCTGCAGGATGACTTCAAGAATGCGGGTGGCCAGTGGGTCGACCAGGAAGTGGTGCGGGACGAAAACTTCGTGTCCTCGCGCAAACCCGCCGATATCCCGGCCTTCAACAATGAATTCATGAAACTGCTGGATGAGCAGCAGCGCCGTGAACAGCGCCAGCAACCCGCCGACGCTGCAGGCGATGGCTCCATCTCTGCCGGCGGCTCCTCCAAACCGCAATTGTCGGAGAAAGGCAGTGCCCCGGCCGCACCGCCCAACCATGAAAGCGAAGCCTTTGCGGTCGCCCATGGCGAATCGGCGCAAAGCGATGGTTAAGCACGGTTTCAGGCTGATATGAAGGAAAGTGAAAATCGAGGGCTAGCCCCTCGATTTTTTATGGCCGGGCGACGGGTTGGCTCTGAAGCGCGCGCCTGTTGCGTGAAGGAATTGACCAAAACTGCCAGCCCTGAAAACGAGCATGCCGCCCGGACCACGCCGGACGGCATTGACACCACCAAGGATGCCAGGCAAATGGCCGGCATCCATCGGCGGCCTAACCCCTCTGTTCCGCTTGATGCTTGTGCATGGCTTCGGCGAGCAGTGCCAGGGCAGCCTTCTCGGCCGCTTTACGTTTCTTGCAGATACGCACCGGTTGCGCACCGAGGTCCAGCAAATCCATATGCCAGAGTTCATCGATACGGGTATCGATGTAGGCAACGTATTTGTGCTTGTCCAGCTTGGTGACACGCGGCATGAAGTGACCGGCTTGCTGCTGTTCGACGGAGCGGGCGAAGTGTTTCATGGCAAGTCTCCTGGGCACACGGGCGTGAGGGGGGGACGGCATGACAGGGGGCGGGAGTGAAGCTGACTACAGCTTAGTCGATCAACGCCGCAAGGGAAGGTTTATTTCATTTGCAGTGCTGATCGACTGAAGGGATGATGATTATTTCTTGGCAGCATCCACGGTTTTCTTCAGGTCACGGCCCATCTGCAGGTGTTCCTGCAGGCCCGGCAGCGTCTTGGCGGCAAAAGTCTTCACATCCGGATCTTGGGCTTCCTTGGACGACTTCTGGAACAGCTTGACCGCATCTTCATGTGCAGAGACACCAATCATGCTGGCATAGCGCTTGTCGAAGGTATTGCCCTTGAGCTTTTCCAGGATGGCGATCTTGGCGCGCTGGGCCATGCTGGGTTCAGCCGGCAGGGTGACATCCTTGCTGGAGGCCAGTTGCTTGAGCTGCTCGTCGACCGTGGTGTGCTGGTCGATCATTTTCTGGGCGTAATCCTTGACGGCCTGGTTGCTGCTCTTTTCGAGCGCGATCTTGCTGGCTTCGATTTCAGCGTGGCCGGCTTCGGCGGCGTTGGTCATGAAGCTCTTGTCCTTGCTGTTCACGGACTCGGCCGCGGCATTGAAGGACAAGGCTGCACCAGCGAGCATCAGAACGCCGGCACCGATCAGGCGGCGGCTGGCACAGGTGTGCAGGCGGGATTGAATATTCTGGGTACGTTGCATGAAAGGCTCCTTGTCGTGTGGATGATGGATCAGCTTCTGCCCCATTCGGGGCTGCCATGTTTTCACTGTAGTCAGGAAGCGCGGCGGCTTGCATCAGACAGCGCCAATGACCGATGTAAGAATCGATGAGCCGCATGGCGCCTGGCTCTCTCGTGACTCACTGCTGTCGGCGGCGATTGCGCAGATACAGCACCTGCCCCAGCAATGCGGTGAAGAGCAGGAACACATTGGAGACCACGAACACCCAGTCCCCTTGCAGGACGCTGTAGGCGACGAAGCCGGTAGAAGCCGCCAGTTGGCCCGCGAAGAGCCAGTGCGAGACCCCCTGGGTGGAGCGGCTGCGCCACTGTTCATAGACCTGGGAGGAAATGGTGAACAGGAGGATGAGGGTCGCGCCCCAGCCGATGAGGTCGGTAATGTGATCGGACATGATGGTCGATATGAGCCCGTGAAGGCCCGGCAAGCGAATGGTGTGCCGATGGTGGACCAAGCCGGCAGCGGCCACAGTCGGCCAGCGCCGCGACGCGGTGTAGGAAGTTTCCCCGGCAGCCCTGCAACGCAGGTCGGCGCATTCGCACGGCCCTGCGCGAATTGGCCGACCCGACAAAGGGCGCATGTGGCATTGCGGCATCGGCGTCACTTCCCTAGTCTGGAGTGGAAGTCGGGATCCCCCTTTACAGCCATTTCATCCACTCAGGAGGTCAACATGCACGCTACCCGAACCATTGCCGACGTCATGACACGCGGTGCCCATACCTTGAGCCCGGATGATTCCGTCATCCGTGCCGCCCAGGCGATGGAGTCACTGGACGTAGGCGCCCTGCCCGTCTGCGATGCCCAGCACAATCTGGTCGGCCTGGTCACCGACCGCGACATCGTCCTGCGCGCCGTGGCCCGCAATCGCCTTTCCGAGAGCCTGCCGCTGACCGAGGTAATGAGTCACGAGGTCCTGTGGTGCTACGAAGATGAGCCGGTGGATGATGTGCTGGACGATATGGTGCAGCGCCAGATCCGCCGCCTGCCCGTGATGGACCGCCAGAAGAATCTGGTCGGCATGGTGAGCCTGGGCGACGTCGCCGCCAAGACCCAGAATCGCGGCGTGGGCAACGCGCTGGCGGAGATTTCCTTGCCCGCTGCACCGGTGCGTCCGGCACAGGAAGTGTCGCCTTCTGGCGACTTCGAATTGCCGGAAGTGCGCAATAGTGACATGCACGAGGTCAATATCGGCCACAAGTAGTGCTGGCGCGGATTTGCGGCGCGTTCGAAGGGGTGCGATGTAGGTGTTTTCCTACGCGTTTATTGGACACTGTCCGATCTTCTTTTTTGCGCTGCATCGCTACTATGCATCTCAACGAACTCGAAACCGAGGACCCCACATTCCGATACGAACGTCCCCCTCCGTCGTGTCATGAATACAGTCCATCCCCCATCGGTTTATCCCCACGAGTCGTTTTCATAAGCAGAAATTCTCCGGCGATTCCCCCGATCCCCGGCGTCTTATATCCCTCCCCCTCAGGCCGCCTCCCCAGGCGGCCTTTTTTTTATCTTCATGTTTATCCGCATTGGTTTCTTCACCTGAAGAATGGTTCGCATGGTTCGCATGGTTCGAATGATTCAGTTGCCCTGTCCGGCGATAAACGCCAGCGCATCGGCATAAGCCAGTTCGCTGGTCGTGCGCAACATCGGGCAGACATGGGTGGAGACCGGCTCCTGCGGCGCTTGCGGGGAAGCGCCGATGAGTACGATGCCGCGAAAGCCGCCTTCCTCGGATTGCTGCACGCCTGGCTGCATGACCGGTCCTCCTTGCGCATCGGCCACGGGGCCGCTCAGTTCGCCCAGATGGTGACCGCCGGGAATGTCGATGGGAATGCTCATGGTGTGCTCCTCTGTTCAAGGTGAGAGACCTGGCAGGAAGAAACCTGTGCGGCCCGCGCCACTGACGCAGGTCAGGCAATGCAGCCTCTTTCCCCGCGCCGGGCCAGGAAGAAGTATTCTTGTCAGCATAAGAAACACTGAAGGCAAAGGCAGCAAGAAGCCACCGGCACTCTGCGTAGGAAGCGGCGAAGATGAGTCTCTCCGGGGGGACAGGAGAGGCAGACGTTGCGCAGGGGTGGCTGGGGGATGCTGTCGCCTGGGGTGCTTGCCTCTCTGTCTGGAACCGTCATGCCCATCAATTACCTGCGCCGTCTGACCAGTCCGGCGCGCACCGATCTCTCCAACCGCCATCTGGGGCGTTCGCTGGCCTTCATCGCCGGCGCCGTCAATGCAGGCGGTTTCCTGGCCGTGGGCCAATACACCTCGCACATGTCGGGCATCGTCTCCTCGCTGGCCGACAACCTGGTGCTGGGGGAAACCCTGCTGCTGGTGGCCGGCGCCAGTGCCTTGCTGTCGTTCCTGCTGGGAGCGGCCTGTTCGGCGGTGATGATCAATTGGGCCAGGCGGCGCGGCCTGCACAGCGAATACGCCATGCCGCTGATGCTGGAGGCGATGCTGTTACTGTGTTTTGGCATCCTCGGCAGCAATCTGGAAAATCACCGGCTGCTGTTCGTGCCGGTGACCGCGGCCTTGCTGTGCTTCGTGATGGGTCTGCAAAATGCCATGATCAGCAAGATTTCGCGATCAGAGATCCGTACCACCCACGTCACGGGCCTGGTCACCGACATCGGCATCGAGATCGGCAAAATGTGCTACTGGACCCTGGCCCCCCGCCAGCCCCATGAGGCGGTGACGGAAGATCCCGTGCCGGGTGCGCGGCGCAAGTTCATGCTGCTGTCCTCGCTGTTGCTGATGTTCTTCCTGGGGGGCGTGACGGGTGCTTTTGGCTTCAAGGCGCTGGGCTTCCTGGCGACCATGCCGCTGGCAGCCGCATTGTTCCTGCTGGCGCTGGTGCCGATGATGGATGATCTGGCACGCAATTGAAGCCTCCCATCGGAGGCGGGCTGCAGGCAACAAAAAAGGCGCTCAACGCGCCTTTCGTTTTATTGTTATCGACTAGGTGCACCGCCCGGTTCCTGAAGCCAGTGGAGCGCAGGGTCCTTCGTTGGAACGGCTGCCTGATGCGATCAGGGTCCTGGTACGGCGGCTGAGTCTGCCTGAGATGGCCGCTGGGGCCGCTTTCTCAGCCTTGCTGCTGGGGATTGCTGTCGGACTGCTGCGGCTGCTGGGCGCCATTGCCCTCTTGCGGCGTGCTCTGGTTCATTTGCGGCTGGGCCGATGCACTGGCGCCATTGCCACCATTGCCGTTCTGAGCAGCGGCGGCCGCGGCGGCATTCTTGCGGCCATGGCTGTTCAGACCACCCTTGCGTCCGGCTTCCCGGGCTTCGGCGGAGGTGAACTCATGGGCGGCACCCTTGGCGTGAGCGGCCTTGCCTCCCATGCTGGCGATCTGGCGCTGTTTCTCCCTATCCATGGCGGCGAAGCCGCGATTGCTGTTCCCCGGATTTTGTGAATTTGCCATGTGTGACTCCTTGTCTTGGATGATCGAATGGAGCAGACATTTGTCATTCGCCGCCCTCTTGCTCTGCGCGAGCATGCAAATGACAACCCAACTTTTGTCCACATCTGCAGTGTAGAAAGCCTCACCGATCCTCACTATCGGAAGAGCTCTTCTGCCAAGGTCAGCAATGGCTGTCGGACATGTAGGAAAAACTGAAGATGAGCTTGTATTTTCGGTATCAATTGCCGATGGATCAGCGATCTTCGGCATTGCTTTCAGGAAATTTCACGTGATTGAAAGCCCAAAGGCAGTTTTTTTCACACCTCAAAACAATTACTGTATATTTATACAGTCTTTGCTTTTACCCGCACTTTCCTGCTGTTTCGCACCCTCGTTTTCTTGCCATGTTGACATCCAGCTCTCCGGTCCCTCGTCCGGAAATCATCCACCCCTCGCTCTGGCTGGCCTCCCAGCTGGCGCGCGGTGGTGCGCGCGGTGTCTCCAGCGGATTCGAGGCGCTGGATGCCGAGCTGCCCGAACGCGGCTGGCCGCCCGGGGTGCTCATCGAGCTGCTGCTGCCGCAGGAGGGCGTGGGCGAGCTGCGCCTGTTGCGCCCGGTACTGGCGCGTGCGCCCGCCACTGCCCGGCGCCCGCAGCAGGCTGGCCGGATCGCCCTGCTGCAGGCCCCACACCAGGTCAATGCCCCCGGCTGGGCGCATATGGGGGTGGAAGCATCACGGCTGCTGCAGTTGCAGGCCGATCATGCGGCCGACGCCTGCTGGGCCGCCGAGCAGGTCTTGCGGGCCGACAGTTGCCAGGCCCTGCTGATGTGGCAGCCGCGCTTGCGCAAGGGCGATCATGACCTGCTGCGACGCCTGCATGTGGCGGCGCAGGCCGGTCAGACGCTGTTCTTCATGCTACGGCCGCTGTCCTGCGCGCGCGAGCCTTCCCCCGCACCCCTGCGGCTGACGCTCAAGTCAGCGCGCGACGGGCTGGAGATCGGTTTTCTCAAGCGCCGCGGACCGCTGCGCGAACAAAGCCTGTTTCTCCCTTTGCTGCCTTCACCGAATTTGCAACGCCATGTCACCCCTGTGGATCGCCGTACACCTGCCACTGCTGCCGCTGGAAGTCTTCCGTCCGAACTGGCTGGATGAGGCAGCGGCCGTGGTCTTCGAGCGCGATCGCGTATCCGCCCTGACGGCACCGGCGCGCGCGCTGGGCGTGCACGAAGGCATGCGGCGCGGCGGCGTGCAGTTGCTGGCACCGCAAGCGCATCTGAATGAGCGGGATATCCTGCGGGAGCAAACCACCTTGCAGCAAGCCGCCCTGGCCCTGCTGCAATACACGCCTCAGGTCACGCTGGCCGAAGAGGCCTGCATCCTGCTGGAAGTGGGCGCCAGCCTGCGCCTGTTCGGCGGCATCCGGGCCTTGTGCCGCAAGATCCGCGTGACTATCGCCCGCATGGGACTGTCGGCTACCCTGTCCTGCGCCGTTACGGCGACCGGATCTTGGCTGCTGGCGCGCTACGGCTACGTGCGTACCCTCAATCATCGTTCCCTGCAGCGCCGACTGGACCGCCTGCCAGTGGTTCTGCTCACCGCCGCCCGTGCCCATCTGGAATGGCTGCACGGGCTGGGCTGCCGCCAGCTGGGCCAGGTGCAGCGCCTGCCCCGCGCCGGTCTGCAGCGCCGCTGCGGCAAGGACTTGCTGGCCATGCTGGACCGCGCCTATGGTGCCGCGCCCGAAGTGCATGACTGGATCGTGGCACCGCCAACGTTCCAGGCCCGGGTGGAGCTGCCGGACCGCATCGAGCACACCGACATCCTGGCCGCCTATGCCCAAGGCTTGCTGGCCCAGTTGGCCGGCTGGTTGACGGCACGCCAGTTGGCCATCAAGAAGCTGCGCCTGTGGCTGGAACATGAACGGGGACGACAGGCAGTGGCGCCGACCGAGCTGCAGATAGCGCTGTCGGTCCCGGCCTGGCAGGAAGACCACCTGCATACCCTGGTCAAGGAAAAACTGGCCCGTTCCTCCCTGCCCGCCCCGGCCATCGCCCTGGGGCTGGCCGCCGATGAACTGGAAAGCCAGCAGGCGGCCAGCGAGATGCTCTTCCCCGAACCCGGCGGCAGTGCCGAGGATCATCAGCGCCTGCTGGAACTGCTGGTGGCGCGTCTGGGCGCAGACAAGGTGCAGCAGGCCGCCCCGCGCGCCGATCACCGGCCCGAGGTCGCCAACCGCTGGTGCAGCGTGATGCAGAGCCCCGCCAGCCTGCCGGCTTCCCTGACTACCGATGCGGCGCGATTGCCGCCGCGTCCGCTGTGGCTGCTGGCCGAACCCTTGCCCTTGCGGATGCAGCAGCACAAGCCCTTCTATCGCAGTGCGCTGGAATTCACTTCGCCGCCCGAACGCATCGAAGCCGGCTGGTGGGAAGGCCGGCCATTGACGCGCGACTACTTCACGGCGCGCGATGCCAGCCATGCCTATTACTGGATCTTCCGCCAGTGGCGCGGCGGCGAGTGGTCCGACGAGGAGCCGCAGTGGTTCCTGCACGGCCTGTTCGGCTAGGAGCACGGCATGCAAGCTTCCCTGCCCTTGGGCGTCCCCCAGACCGGCCTGCCCGACTATGCCGAACTATATTGCCGCACCAACTTCAGTTTCCTGCAAGGCGCCTCGCATGCACAGGAACTGGTGGATCGCGCCATCGAACTGGGCTATCGCGCCCTGGCCATCACCGATGAATGCACCATGGCCGGCGTGGTGCGCGCCCATGCCGCCTGGATGGAACAGATCCATCGCGGCAAGGCCAAGGATTTCAAGCTGCTCATCGGCAGTTGCTTCCGTTTCACGGCCTTGAAGGATGATTCGGCCCAGCCCCTGGCGAAGATGACCCTGGTGGGGCTGGCCAGGAACCGCGAAGGCTATGGCAACCTCTGCGAACTCATCACGCTGGCGCGCACCCGTGCCGAGAAAGGCAGCTACCTGCTGTCGCCGGAAGACCTGAGCCAGCCGCCGCCCGCCCTGTCGCACCTGCGCGCCCTGCCCGATTGCCAGCTGATCCTGGTGCCGGACTACCCGGCCGATGAAGAAACGCTGGATGCGCAATTGCGCTGGTTCGCCCCGCTGGCCCCCGGCCGCTCATGGGCCGGCATGACGCGCCTGTACCGTCCGCTGGACGACCTGCACCGCGCCGCCATCGACGCCGCCGCGCGGCTGCACGGCCTGCCGCTGGCGGCGGTGGGCGACGTGCAGATGCACCAGCGTTCGCGCAAATACCTGCAGGATGTGGTCACGGCCATCCGCGTCGGCAAGCCGGTGCAGGAATGCGGCCTGGCCCTGGCCCCCAATGCCGAACAGCACCTGCGGCCACGCATGCGGCTGTCGCTGGTGCACAGCCCGGCGACCTTGGCCCAGACCCTGGCGGTGGCGGCCGGCTGCCAGTTCAGCCTGGCTGAACTGCGATATGAATATCCTGACGAACTGGTGCCGCTGGGCATGAGCCCGGCCGACTATCTGCGCCAGGAAACCTTGGCCGGGGCCTTTAAACGCTATCCGCAAGGGATACCGGGCGAGGTGCGCTCGCAGATCGAGATGGAGTTGTCCCTGATCGCCCAAAAGGAATATGAAGCTTATTTCCTGACGGTGTACGACCTGGTCAAGTTCGCCCGTTCACGCGGCATCCTGTGCCAGGGGCGCGGCTCGGCGGCCAACTCGGCGGTGTGCTACTGCCTGGGCGTGACCGAGGTTGATCCCACTTCGACCCGGCTGCTGTTTGCCCGCTTCATCAGCGAAAAACGTGAAGAACCACCCGACATCGACGTGGACTTCGAGCACCAGCGCCGCGAAGAAGTGATCCAGCACATCTACCGCAAGTACGGCCGCCGCCGCGCCGCGCTGGCGGCTGCCGTGCACAGCTACCGGCCGCGTGGCGCCCTGCGCGAGGTCGGCAAGGCACTGGGCGTGGATGCGGCCATCGTCGATACGGTGGCCAAGTCGCAGCACTGGTTCGACAGCCGGGAAGAATTGCTGGCCCGCTTTGCCGAAGCCGGACTGGACCCGGAACTGCCGCAGATCGGCCTATGGGCCAGCATCACCGGCAAGCTGCTGCGCTTTCCGCGCCATCTGTCGCAGCACACCGGGGGCTTCGTGATCGCACGCGGGCAGTTGTCGCGGCTGGTGCCGATCCAGAATGCGGCCATGGAAGAGCGTTCCGTCATCGAATGGGACAAGGATGACCTGGAGTCACTGAAGCTGCTCAAGGTCGACGTCCTGGCGCTGGGCATGCTGACCGCCCTGCGCCGCTCGCTGGAACTGGTGAGTTTGCGGCGCGGCCTGCCGCAGGTCATGCAGATGTACGACATTCCGCGTGAAGATCCGGCCACGTTCGACATGATCTGCAAGGCCGATACCATCGGCGTGTTCCAGATCGAAAGCCGCGCCCAGATGAGCATGCTGCCGCGCATGCAGCCGCGCACCCAGTACGACCTGGTGGTGCAGGTGGCCATCGTGCGGCCGGGGCCGATCCAGGGCGGCATGGTCCACCCCTACCTGCGGCGGCGGGAATTGGTGCGCAGCGGCGGCAGCTTCGACTATCCGGACAACACCAGCAAGAGCGGCAAGATCAGGAAAGTGCTGGAGCGCACCTTGGGCATCCCGATCTTCCAGGAGCAGGTGATGGACGTGGCCATCGAGGCTGCCGGGTATTCCCCCAGCGAAGCCGATGACCTGCGCCGCTCCATGGCTGCCTGGAAGCGCAAGGGTGGCATGGGCCCGCACCATGAACGGCTGGTGCTGGGCATGACCGACAATGGCTATTCACGTGAATTCGCCGAGAGCATCTTCAACCAGATCGAGGGTTTCGGTGAATACGGTTTTCCCGAAAGCCATGCCGCCAGCTTTGCCCTGCTGACCTATTTCAGCAGCTGGCTCAAGTGCCACGAGCCGGAAGCCTTCCTGTGCGGCCTGCTCAACAGCCAGCCCATGGGCTTTTACTCGCCCTCCCAATTGATCCAGGATGCACGCCGGCATGGGGTCAAGGTCCTGCCGGTGAACGTCTTGCGCAGCCGCTGGGAATCCATTCTGGAGCTGGACCCCGCCGGGCAGGCGCGTCCGGCCGTGCGGCTGGGCATGAGCCTGCTGCGCGGCATGCCCGAACAGGCGGCGCAGCGTATCGAGCAGGCCGGGGCCGAACGTCCCTTTGCCGATGTCGATGACCTGGCCCGGCGCGCCGGACTGGACCGCCACGGCCTGCAAGCGCTGGCAGCGGGTGATGCCTTGCGCGAGCTGGCCGGACACCGGCGCGCTGCGCTCTGGCATGCCGTGGGCGCAGTGCCCGACCGTGACCTGCTGCGCACGGCACCGCGCGGTGATGACGCGGTCCAGTTGGAAGCACCCGGCGAAGGCGACCAGATCGTCGACGACTACCGCGCCATGAATTTGACGCTGCGCCGCCATCCGCTGGCGCTCTTGCGCCCGACCTTGCAGCGGCGGCGCTTCATGAGCGTGGCCGACCTGAACACACTGCAGAACCGCCAGTTCGCCTGCTGCTGCGGCATCGTCACGGTGCGCCAGCGGCCGGGCACGGCCAAGGGAGTGATCTTCATGACGCTGGAGGATGAGACCGGTTCGGCCAACGTGATCGTCTGGCCTTCGGTGCTGGAAAGGCAGCGCAGCGAGGTCTTGAATGCGCGCTTGCTGGGGGTGTATGGCAGCTGGCAGTGCCATGGAGAAGTGCGCCACCTGGTGGCGGGACGGCTGGAAGACTGGACCCATCTGCTGGGCGAGCTGCAGCCGCGCAGCCGGGATTTCTTCTGAAACGGCCCTGCAAGGCAGCGTCCGGATCAAGCCGCCAGCGCCATCCGGAAAGCATTGCGCCCTTCGCTCTTGGCACGGTACAGGGCCAGGTCGGCTTCGTGCACCAGCGCATCCCAGCTGCTGGATTGGCCCGGTGACAGCACGGCCAATCCGACGCTGATGGTGACTGGTTGTCCATGACCGAAATCGTGGTTGCGTACGGTTTCCAGCAGATGCTGGGCAATCTGGCGTGCCTGGGCTTCCGACCAGTCCGGGAAGACCGCGCAGAATTCTTCGCCACCGTAACGGCCCACCATGCCGCCCTGGCAACAGTGCTCGCGCAGCAAGGCGCCGATGTCAGCCAGCACCCGATCCCCGACCAGGTGGCCGTGGGTGTCGTTGATGTCTTTGAAGTGATCCACATCGATGAAGGCCAGCGTCAGGACCCGCCTGCCCTGCACCGCCCGGGCCAGCGCCTCTTCGCCACAGCGCACCAGCTCGCGGCGGTTGAGGGTGCCGGTCAGTTCATCTTCGGTGGCCAGGCGCTGCTTGTCGGCCAGCAGCCGTTCGAAGTAGATCATCATCAGCGACACCGACAGCAGCAAGGTGCCGCTGATGGGAATCAGATAGATCAGGCCCACGCCCAGACTGCTCATCTCGGGGGGCATGAACAGTTCCGGATGCGACAACGACAGCAGCAGCCGGCTCACATGGGTGGCGCTGAGGATCAGCAAGGCCACGATGCCGATCCAGCGGCCAAAGGTCCAGCGCGGATAGCGCGCGGCCAGCGGCCCCGACATGCCCTTGAAGAATTCACGCAGCACCAGGCAGAACACCACCTGCAAGCCGCCCACGGCGAGGTAGGCACGATGGGTGAAATCGGCACTTCCGATCAGCAGCGCGGTAAAGCTGACGGCATAGGCGATCACCAGCATCCAAGGCCAGTCGCCCGACTGGCGCTGGTAAAAGCTGCGCAGTCCGCGCCAGGCAACGATGCCGGAAGAAAACACCAGTGTATTGCCCAGCAACAAGCCGAGCGGCCGCAGGCTGCCAGCCAGCCCGGCGTACACTGCAACGGTGACGCAGATCCCCAGTGCCGAGAACACGCCCGACAGCGCCCACAGCCGCGTGAAGCGCTCTGACGGCGTGCTGATGAACAGCCCGGTCATGATCACGCCACTGCAAAACTGTACGATGGCCAGCGCAATGCTGGCGGTGAAAGGATTCATGCGGATTCGCTTGCCCTTGCGGGCAGGTATAGAAGGCATCGCGGCAAGCGATGCGGAGGATGCGCCCCTCAGCGCATCGGCGGCGTCCTCAGTTGGCTTGGGGCTCGAGGACGACCAGGGTCGACGCCAGTGTAACCGAAGGCGCAAGCTCAGCAGTGATTTTCAGCAATTCATCAAAAAATCTGAACTTTTAAGCTAAAAAAGACGGCGCTTGTTCAATTTTATTCACTTTATTAGCGTGGTTCATGTACGTTCCAACAGCCGGGTATGTCCCCACTGGCCGGAACGGCACAGCGCATCGGTCACATCCAGCACCAGTCGTTCCACCGCAGCAGCCGCGGTGGTCAGCGGGATATTGCGCGAGGCGCACAGCACCAGGGTGCGCGAGATCTGTTCGCCGGCAATGGCATGGGCGACCATCTCGCCGCGCTCGATGTCGGCCAGCAGCGGCGCCACCGGCAGGATGGTGGCGCCGATATCGGCCAGGATGGCCGATTTGAGGATGGCCACCGAGTTGATCTCGATGACGTTATCCAGGCTCATGCCCTGGCCGCGCACCAGGCTCTCGATGCGCGGGCGCACCCCATGGGCCAGGCCCGGCAGGATCAGCGGAGCCTTGATGGCCTTGGCCAGCGGCACGCCCTTGCGGCCTTTCACCCCATAGCGCGACTTGGCGCGGGTGATGTACATCATCTCTTCCTCGATCATGGGCGTGGCTGCGAAGGACGACAGCTGGCCATCGTCAAACAGCACCGCCAGATTGATGCGGCCGGATTTCAACTGGGTGATGAGGTTACCGGTCAATTCCTCGGTCAGTTGCAGGGTGATCTCGGGGTAGATCGAGCGCACTGCATTGAGCAGCGGCAAGGCCAGCGCATTGGAGACGCTCTGCGGAATGCCCAGCGCCACCGTCCCCGAGGGTTTGTCGGTGGACTGCGCCACGGCCTGCTTGGCATCCTGCACCTGTTTCAAAATCGCCAGCGCGTGCTCATAGAAGACCTTGCCGGCATCGGTAGCGATGACTCCTTGGGCCGAACGATGCAGCAATTGCGCCGCCATCTCGTCTTCCAGCTGGCGGATCTGCTGGGTCAGCGCCGGCTGGGCGATGTGCAGCACACGCGCTGCGCGTGAGAGTGAGCCGTGATCGACGATGGCCACGAAGTAGCGCAGTTGGCGTAATTCCATGGGATGGGCTTCCTGCGGAAGAATAAGTAGTTAAAAGAGTTGACAGCTTGAATGACAAGCAGACTCACAGGCCAGGCCGGCTGTTGAACATGCGCGTGCGGGCATTCTCGATATGGCCACGCATGGCACGCCGCGCGCCTTCAGCATCCTGCAGGCGGATCAGCTCGAAGATCTGGCGATGTTCGTCCATGGCATCCTGCGAGCGCTTCCAGGGCGGGATCTGCATCAGGTGGCGCAGCATGTTGACGGCGTGGCTGACATCGTATTCCAGCGTCTTCATCACCTGCACGAAGCGCTGGTTGCCGGTGGCCTGGGCGATGGCTTCATGGAAGCCGAAATCATAGTGATGGGCGATGCCGCCCACGCGGTTGGCTTCCTCGAATCCGAGCAGCAAGGCATCCATCTTTTCCAGATCCTGCTTGTTGCGTCGCAGGGCGGCCATGTAGGCGCATTCCGGCTCCAGCACCAGCCGCAGTTCCAGCCCGTTCATGATGTGGCCGATGCGGGTCTCGGGTTCGCCATCGGGACGGGCCGGGGCCAATCCTGCCTTTTCCTTCACATAGGTCCCGGAGCCACGCTGGGACTCCACCAGTTGATCTTCACGCAGCCGGTCCAGCGCCTGCCGCACCACCGGCCGCGAGACCTCGAACAACGTGGCCAGGTCGTTTTCGGAAGGCAGCTTGCTGCCGACGGCAATGCGGCCTTCGACAATGGCATGGAACAAGGTTTCATACACGCGTTCAGCGAAGCGTTCCGGCCGCACCGGACCCAGGCCGGCCGCGGCCAGGCTCAGGATGTCACCGGAAGCGCCGGGGCGCGGGGGCTTGCTCGATGAGGGCATCGACACTCCAGTTAGGCAGGAAATGACAGGAACGGCATGGGCCGCATGGTAGCGGATTTGTCAGTCTCACCGCCAGCCGTCCGATGCAAGTAGTCATCAAAGTAGTAAATATATTTGACATCTTGGATGCGCAGGCTTAGATTCAGGCACAACAAAAACAGCAGCACACGACAAGACACCAGGAGACAAGCCCTTCCCGGCCCTGTTCGGACTGACCGTTCGACGCAGGCCCGCGCCTGCATGGCGTGCCATCCTGCCGCTTCCCTGTGCTGCTCCCCCGTCATCCGCCTCCAAGGACCGCACTGCCATGAAACAGCACTTCATCGACAATCGCTGGGTCGCCCCCGCCTCCGGCGAAAGCATCCCCGTCATCGATCCCTCCGATGGCCAGGCCTTCGAGGCCATCGCCCGTGGCAATGCCGCCGACATTGACCAGGCCGTGCAGGCAGCACGCCGCGCGTATGAAGGTGCGTGGGGCAAGCTTTCCGCCGCCGAGCGCAGCCGCCTGCTGATGAAGCTGGCCCACAAGCTGCAGGATCACCAGGAAGAACTGGCTCAGCTGGAAGGACGCGACTGCGGCAAACCCATGAAACAGGCACGTGCCGATGCTGCGGCCATCGTGCGCTACTTCGAGTTCTACGCCGGTGCCGCTGACAAGCTGCACGGCGACACCATTCCCTACCAGGCCGGCTATACGGTACTGACCCTGCGCGAGCCGCACGGCGTGACCGGCCACATCGTGCCGTGGAACTACCCGATGCAGATCTTCGGACGCTGCGTGGGCGGCGCTCTGGCCGCTGGCAATACCTGCGTGGTCAAGCCGGCCGAGGATGCCTGCCTGTCCATCCTCCGGGTAGCCGAACTGGCCGCTGAGGCGGGCTTCCCCGAGGGTGCACTCAACATCGTCACCGGCTATGGCCACGAGGCCGGCGACCTGCTGGTCAAGCATCCCGATGTGAACCACGTGTCCTTCACCGGCTCACCCAACGTGGGCAAGCTGGTGGTGCGCGCGGCCGCCGAGCATCACACCCCGGTCACCCTGGAACTGGGCGGCAAGTCGCCGCAGGTGGTCTTCGAGGATGCCGACATGGACGCCCTGCTGCCGGTGGTGGTCAATGCCATCGTGCAGAACGCCGGCCAGACCTGCTCCGCCGGCAGCCGCCTGCTGGTCCAGCGTGGCGCTTACGAACAGGTGCTGGAGCGGCTTGCCGGGCTGTTTTCGCAGCTCAAGGTGGGCTCCTCGCAGATGGACCTGGACTGTGGTCCGCTGATCCGCAAGACCCAGCAGGAACGCGTGGCCGGTTTCCTCTCGGATGCACGGCGCGACGGCATCGCCCTGGTGGCGCAAGGCGAGATCGCGCCCGGCGCCCCGTCCGGCGGTTTCTACCAGGCCCCGGCCCTGCTGCGCGACGTGCCGCCCCAGCATCGGCTGGCGCAGGAAGAAGTGTTCGGTCCGGTACTGGCGGCCATGTCGTTCGAGGATGAAGCCGAGGCCATCGCCCTGGCCAATGGCACCGACTACGGCCTGGTGGCCAGCGTCTGGACCCGCGACGGCGGCCGCCAGCTGCGGCTGGCGCGCGCCATTCGCAGCGGCCAGGTCTTCATCAACAACTATGGCGCCGGTGGCGGCGTGGAACTGCCCTTCGGCGGCGTCAAGGCCAGCGGCCACGGGCGCGAGAAGGGCTTCGAAGCCCTTTATGGCTTCACGGTCCTCAAGACCATCGCCATCCGCCACGGCTGACCTCCCCCCTCATTCAACACACACAATTTTCAAGGAGACACATCATGCGTTTGCAAGACAAGGTAGCCATCGTCACCGGTGGCGGTTCGGGTTTCGGTGAAGGCATCGCCAAGGCCTATGCCCGTGAAGGCGCCTCCGTCGTGGTGGCCGATATCGGCGAAACCGGCGGCCTGCGGGTAGTCGAAGAGATCAAGGCGGCGGGCGGCCGTGCGGTCTTCGCCAAGGCCGACGTCTCCAAGCGCGCTGACATGGACCAGTTGCTGGCCAGCGCCCTGGAGCACTTCGGCAAGCTCGACATCGTCGTCAACAATGCCGGCACCACGCATCGCAACCGCCCCATGCTGGAAGTGGAAGAAGACGAGTTCGACCGCGTCTATGCAGTCAACGTAAAGAGCATCTTCCTCTCGGCCAAGACCTTCGTGCCCTATTTCCGCCAGGTCGGCGGCGGTGCTTTCGTCAACATCGCCTCCACCGCCGGCATCCGCCCGCGTCCCGGGCTAACCTGGTACAACGGCAGCAAGGGCGCCGTCATCACCACCAGCAAGTCGATGGCGGCAGAACTGGGTCCGGACAAGATCCGCGTGAACTGCGTCAATCCGGTCATCTCGGCCACCGGCCTGCTGTCGGAATTCATGGGCGTGCCCGACACCCCGGAAAACCGCAAGAAGTTCGTCGCCACCATTCCCATGGGCCGTTTCTCCACCCCGGAGGACATCGCCAATGCCTGCCTCTACCTGGGTTCCGATGAAGCAGAGTTCGTCACCGGCGTGTCCATCGAGGTCGATGGCGGACGTTGCGTGTAAGGCGGCGATGTAAAAATCTTCATGCAAGCGGTGAGGATAATGATTTGACAATGTCCTCACCGCCACTACAATGCGTGGCACCGTCAAGCGGTCACAAAGAACCGGCGACGCACAACAACGATACGTCAAACACTATCTGGAGCGAGACATGACCTACCAAGCAGGCGCCGCCGCCGACGGCGCGCGCGCATCCTTTGAAGACGCGACCTACAGCAAGGTCACCTGGCGGCTGCTGCCGCTGCTGTTCCTGTGCTATGTGGCTTCCTACCTGGACCGGGTCAACGTCGGCTTTGCCAAGCTGCAGATGCTGCAGGACCTGAAATTCAGCGATACCGTCTACGGCCTGGGCGCGGGCATCTTCTTCCTGGGTTACTTCGTCTTCGAAGTGCCCAGCAACATGATCCTGCACAAGGTCGGCGCACGCCTCTGGATCGCCCGCATCATGATCACCTGGGGCATCATCTCGGGCGCGATGGCCTATGTCACCACGCCGGAAATGTTCTACATCATGCGCTTCCTGCTGGGGGTGGCCGAGGCCGGCTTCTTCCCGGGCGTGATCCTGTATCTGACCTACTGGTATCCGGCGGCACGCCGCGGCAAGATCACTGCGCTGTTCATGACCGGCATTGCCCTCTCGGGCGTGATCGGCGGCCCGCTGTCGGGCTGGATCATGCATGCCATGCCGGGCGTATGGGGTCATACCGGATGGCAGTGGATGTTCATCCTGGAAGCCATTCCTTCGCTGATCCTGGGCGTTCTGGTGATCCTGTATATGAAGGATCGCATCCGTGACGCCGAGTGGCTCACCGAAGACGAAAAGCGCCTGCTGGAAACCAACATCAGCCACGAAGAAAGCCAGAAGGAACACCTGTCCCTGGGCGCCATGTTCGCCAACGGCCGTGTCTGGCTGGGTGCGCTGATCTACTTCTGCTTCGTCATGGGCCTGTATGGCGTGAGCTTCTGGCTGCCGACCATCATCAAGGCCACCGGCGTCTCCGATCCGCTGAACGTGGGCCTGCTCACGGCCATCCCCTACGCCTTCGCCGCTGCGGCCATGGTGCTCATCGGCCGCAGCGCCGACGCCCGCCGCGAACGCCGCTGGCACGTGGCCATTCCCGCCTTCGTCGGTTGCATCGGCCTGTTGCTGTCCACCCTGTATGGTCACAACACGGCGCTGGCGATGGCCTCGCTGACGCTGGCCAGCGTCGGCATCCTGACCACCCTGCCACTGTTCTGGAGCCTGCCGACGGCCTTCCTGTCGGGCACCGCCGCCGCCGCCGGTATTGCGCTGATCAATTCGCTGGGCAACCTGGCCGGTTTCGTCAGCCCCTTCCTGGTCGGCTGGCTCAAGGACACCACCCAGAGCACCAATGCCGGCATGTACGTGCTGGCGGCCTCGCTGGTCATCGGCGGCCTGCTCACGCTGAGCTTGCCGGCCAAGCTGGTCAACAAGTAAGACGGCCTGGCAATCCTCTTCGCATTCAGGTCGGCCCTCCACCTGCCTCCCGGCAGGTGGACTTGTTCATGAAGCTCCCCGCATCAAGTTTACAGTGCCTGTTTTGGGCGCTATAGTTAGCCCCCAATAAAAGTCGATTCCGGGGGGGATCCCATCTTGCTGCATCGTCTGCCCGCCGGGCCGATGTCCATCGACACCCTGCACCTCTTCTACGTTCGCCGGGAGAGCATTGCCTGCCACCCGGACGAATGGCCTGACGATCTCCTTTCAGGATTACCGGCACAGGCCGCCTGACATCCACCGCCCACTACTGACTCATGACCATGCATATTGCGCCCGTGTTTTCCATCGTCGTCTCCACGCACCGCCGCCCGGCCATCCTTGAACGCGCTCTGCAATCCTTGCTGGCCCAGAGTTTCAGGGATTTCGAGATTGTCCTGGTGGCGGATGAGGGCACTGCCGCGACCAAGGAAGTCGCCAGCCGCCTGCTGCGCGAAACTGATGTCTTCCTCTGCCTGCCCGGTGCCAAGGGCCCGGCCGAATCACGCAATGCGGGTGTGCAGCTGGCGCGTGGCCGCTTCATCCTGTTCCTGGATGATGACGACAGCTATCGGCCCGATTTCCTGCAAGCCATCGTCCAATGCAACCGCTTCCGCAGCGATGCCGTCAACTACGTGTCCTATAGCCAGGTGAGGGAAATGCGTACGCCCGAGAGCACCCAGGTGATCTCCAGCACCGACATCGATATGAGCGGCACCGACATCCGCGGCCTGCTGGTCAGCAATTTCATCCCCAACAACACCATCATCCTCTCCTCGTCCATCGCCAAGCGCCATCTGGTGGATGCCGCGCTGCAAAGCCATGAGGACTGGGATTACCTGATTTCGCTGGTGGTCAAATACGACTTCAATTTCCTCGGTATTTCCGGGCCGGTCGTGCACATCAATGAAGGCCAGAGCCGCAACAACGACGCGAAGTCCCAAGGTTCGATCGCCTTGGATTATTTGTCGATCTACCGCAAATGGCCGGCAAGCGACGACGACCTGCGCCTGCGTCGCAAGGAGATGCTGCGCACCCTGGGATTGGATTTGCCACCGGCCATGCTGTAATCAGAAGAGAAAAGTCCGCACGCCCTGGATCAACGTCTGCGTTCCGATTGGCTTGCGGATTGCGGCTCCAGCAATGCCCGCATCGCCAGCCGCACCAGCTCGGCATGCCCCGCCTGCGGGAAACGCTGCCGCTGGCGGGCAATCAGTTGGTCAACCCGCATCCGGTCCCCGTGGCAGAGTTCGGTCATGCGGGCGGTCATCTCCAGATAGCCCTGCGGATCGTGCAAGGGCACATCCTCGCGGCGGACGTAACGCAACCAGGCGCGGTCAGCCGCATACAGGGCCAGGACGACCAGGCAAATCAGCAGGGGCCAGAGCAGCATGAACATCTCCCGATCGGCTAAAGCGGGGATTGTGCGCGTCCCCTGATGGCCCGGCCATCGTGGCGGCACGAGAATTGCCCCCTTTCGCCGGCGCTGGCCTCAGAGGGCCAGCCACTCTTGCTGCAAGGCCTGGTCCGCCGCCAGTTGCGCCGGCGTGCCATGAAAGACCATTTCGCCGCGTCCCATCACGTAAACCCGCTGTGACAGCTCCAGCGCCAGTGCCTGTTTCTGCTCGATCAGCAGCACCGCCACCTGCCGCTGGCGCAGCAGTTCGAGGTAATGAGCGACCTGCCCGACCATCTGCGGCGACAGGCCCTCGGTCGGTTCGTCGATCAGCAACAGCCGGGGATTGCCCATCAGTGCGCGGCCCAGCGCCAGCATCTGCTGCTCCCCGCCCGACAGCGCCCCGGCCGCCACCTTGTAGCGCCGTTCCAGGGACGGGAACAAGGTCAATACTTCCTCTTCGCGCCAGCCATCGTCCGGTATCGGCCCGCTCTTGCGGCCGAGCAGCAGATTTTGCTGCACGGTGAGCGCCGGAAAGACATCGCGGCTTTCCGGCACGTAGCCGATGCCGCGCTGCGCGATGGCGTAGGTGGCCAGACCGGCCAGCGAACGGCCCTCGAAATCGATCTCCCCCGTACTGCGCACCTGGCCCATCACGGCCTTGAGCAGGGTCGAACGGCCCGCGCCGTTGCGGCCCAGGATGCTGACGATCTCCCCGCGCGCCACCTCCAGCGAGACGCCATGCAGTACGTGGCTCTGGCCGTACCAGGCCTGCAGGCCAGTCATCCTGAGCAAGGCAGAGGATTTATCCATGGGGCCTCCGGTCCAGATACAGCGCCTGGACATCTGGATTGGCACGGATGCGCTCGGCGCTGTCGCAAGCGATCACGCGGCCGTTGTCCATGACCGCGATGCGGTCGGCCAGGCCGAAGACCACCTGCATGTCGTGTTCCACCATCAGCAGGGTCTTGCCGACGGTGACTTCGCGGATCAGCGCGACCATGGCGGCACTCTCGGCACGGCTCATGCCGGCGGTCGGCTCGTCCAGCAGGATCACGGAGGCATCGGCCGCAATGGTCACTGCCAGCTCCAGGGCGCGCTGCTCGGCATAGCTCAGCTCGCCTGCGGCCACCTCGGCACGTTGGGCCAGACCGACCTTGTCCAGCACGGACAGCGCCCGCTCGCTGGCATCGCGCAACTGGCCGATGCGACGCCAGAAGGCATAGCGGTAGCCCAGCGTCCACAAGAGCGCGCAACGCACATTCTCAAAAGCGCTCAGGCGCGGGAACAGACTGGTGATCTGGAAGCTGCGTGCCAGGCCCAGCCGGTGAATCTGCTGGGGTGGCTCGCGCGTGATGTCGCGTCCGTGCAGTAGCACGCGGCCGGCATCAGCGCGATAGCGTCCCGAGACGACGTGGAACAGGCTGGATTTGCCGGCTCCATTCGGCCCGATGAGGGCACAGCGTTCGCCGGGCTGCAATTGCAGATCGACACCACGCAGGATCTCGCTGCGGTCGAAGGCCTTGTGCACATCCTGCAGTACCAGTGGCAAAGGGGCCGTCATCGCGCCCTCCCCGAACGTTGCCAGGCCACCAGCGCACCCGCGCCCACCACCA
This sequence comes from Herbaspirillum huttiense, assembly GCF_004367745.1. GTDB lineage: Bacteria > Pseudomonadota > Gammaproteobacteria > Burkholderiales > Burkholderiaceae_D > Herbaspirillum > Herbaspirillum huttiense. The sequence goes on along the minus strand of NZ_CP037993.1, from coordinate 2,601,941 downwards.
CGCAGAGCGCTGCAATGCCCCACGGGGCAGCGGCATGAACGTCGATGCGCCAGCCCCATAGCATCAGCGATGCAGCACCTTCGCCGGTATCGGCGAGGCTGCCCAGGCTGGCCTGATACGCCATCTCGGTCGCCAGGATGACACCCGTCAAGGTACAGAGTGCAGCCGCCAGCCACCATGCCAGACGTCCCGCAAGACGGGCATTCACCTGCCCGCCTTGCAGCAGGTGCCAGCTGCGGTCGATCAGGCTGGCCAGCCCGCCCGGCGTAGTCATCACGATCAGGATGAAGAGCGCACCCAGATAGAACTGCCAGGCCTGCGTATAGGCCGACAACCAGGAAGAAAACAGCACCCCGACCACGCCCCCGATGACGGGCCCGTAAAAATAGGCGGTGCCACCGATGAAGGTGAACAGCAGGATGGTGCCGGAGCGCAGCGCTCCGACGTATTCCGCACTGACGATTTCGAAATTGATGGCCGACAGCCCGCCAGAGACGCCGGCAAAGAAAGCCGACAGGATCAAGGCCAGATAGCGCACCCGCTGCGGATCGTAGCCGAGGAAGGCGGCGCGTTCAGGATTGTCGCGCACGGCATTGAGGATGCGGCCCAGCGGGGTATGGCGCAGGGCATGGATGGCGACGGCACAGACCAGCAGCCAGCCGGCGATCAGGTAATACACCTGAATCTGCGGACCGTAGCTGATCCCGAGCACGGGCGCGCCGATGACGCGGTTGCCCGAAATGCCGCCCTCCCCGCCGAAAACCTCGGGAAACATCAACACGCAGGCCGAGACCAGTTCCACCAGTCCCAGCGTGATCATGGCGAACGTCGTGCCGGCGCGGCGCGTGGTGAGATAGCCCAGCACCACCGCACAAAGCGCGCCGGTCAGGCCGCCGGCCAGCGGGACCAGCGTCACCGGAAAGGCCAGCACGCCATCGGCCATGCGGTTCATCAGGTGAATGGCCCCAAAGGCGCCCAGGCCGGAATACACCGCATGCCCGAAAGAAAGCATGCCACCCTCGCCCAGCAGCATGTTGTATGAGAGGCAGAGCAGCACCATCGTGCCCATCTGCGACAGCAGCGACAACGCTGCGCTCTGCGGAAACACCAGCGGTGCGGCCAGCAGCATCAGGGCAAAGAGCAGCCAGGGAAGCACGATCCGTCGCATGGCTCAACTCTCCCGCCGGCCCATGAGGCCCTTGGGACGCACGATCAGCATCACCACCAGCAGCAGATAGGGCAAGACCGGTGCCACCTGCGCCAATGTCAGCCGCGCCAGCGGTGCCAGCGCGCTGCCGGACGGCACCTGCAAGCCCAGGCTGGCCAGCGAGACATCCAGCGCCACCGCAAAGGTCTGCATCATGCCGATCAGCAGGGAGGTGATGAAAGCTCCGGCCAGCGAGCCCAGCCCGCCCACCACCACCACCACGAAGATGATGCTGCCCACGGCCGCCGCCATCCCCGGCTCGGTGACGAAGGCATTGCCACCGATCACGCCTGCCAGCGCCGCCAGTGCGCAGCCGCCGCCAAATACCAGCATGAACACGCGCGGCACGTTGTGGCCCAGCGCTTCGGCCATCTGCGGATGGGTCAGCGCGGCCTGGATCACCAGTCCGATGCGGGTATGGCGCAGCAACAGCCACAAGGCCAGCAGCATCAAGGCCGCCACCAGCAGCATGAAGCCGCGATAGACCGGGAAGGCGGTCGAATACAGGGTAAACAGCGTGCCGTCCAGTTCGGGCGGGATGCGATAAGGCACCGGCGAGCGGCCCCACACCAGTTGCACCAGTTCCACCACCAGATAGGACAGACCGAAAGTGAACAACAATTCCGGCACATGCCCATAGCGATGCACGATGCGCAGGCCGTAATGCTCCACCAGCGCCCCGGCCACACCCACGATCAGGGGCGCCAGCAGCAGCGCCCACCAGAATCCGAGGATGCCAGCCAGTGCATAGGCAACATAGGCACCCAGCATGTAGAAGCTGGCATGGGCGAAATTGGGCACGCCCATCATGCTGTAGATGAGCGTCAGACCCGAGGACAGCAGGAACAGCAAAAAGCCGTAGCCCAGGCCGTTCAGGAAGGTGATCAGCGCGAATTCCAAATTGCCAGCCTTGCGGGGAGATGCCGTATCGAGGAGGTTGAAGAGCTTACCGCGCCCGGCCAGGCACGGCAGGACGCAAAAGTGCAGCGATCCTATGGGATTCGCGCTTCTCTGTCAAAATAGCGGATTGCGGCCCGGTCCGGGCTGCGCGCCACAGGCTGACCATGACGCAATCCTATCCGCTGCCCCCTTTCGGGAACCGTTTCGCCGAACTGCCGCCGGCCTTCTATACCCGGCTGCAGCCCACGCCCCTGCCCGCGCCCTACCTGGTCGGATTCAGCGAGGCAGCCGCGGCCACGGCCGGGCTGCCACGGCCGGCCGATGAGCACTTCAGCTTCCTCGACATCTTCGCCGGCAACCTCATCCCGCCCGGTTCGACGCCGCTGTCGGCCGTCTATTCCGGCCACCAGTTCGGCGTCTGGGCCGGCCAGCTCGGCGATGGCCGCGCCATCACCTTGGGTGACCTGCCGGCCGCCGACGGCCAGGGACGCATCGAGCTGCAGCTCAAGGGCGCGGGCATGACCCCCTATTCGCGCATGGGTGATGGCCGTGCCGTGCTGCGCTCCTCGATCCGCGAATTCCTCTGTTCGGAAGCCATGGCCGCGCTCGGCATCCCGACCACGCGCGCCCTGACCGTGATCGGCTCGGACCAGCGCGTCATGCGCGAAGCCCCGGAAACCGCCGCCGTCGTCACCCGCATGGCCCCCAGCTTCATCCGCTTCGGTTCTTTCGAGCACTGGTATTACAACCAGCGCTTCGATGAACTGAAGATTCTGGCCGATACCGTACTCGAGCAGTTCTATCCGGAACTGCTGTCTGAAGAGAACCCGTATCAGGCCCTGCTGAAAGAAGTCACCCGCCGCACGGCGACGCTGATGGCGCAATGGCAGGCCGTGGGCTTCATGCATGGCGTGATGAATACCGACAACATGTCCATCCTGGGCCTGACGCTGGATTACGGCCCCTTCGGCTTCATGGAAGCCTTCGACGCCCGCCACATCTGCAACCACACCGACCGCCAGGGCCGCTACAGCTACCAGATGCAGCCGCGCATCGGCCAATGGAACTGCTTCGCGCTGGGTCAGGCCATGCTGCCGCTGATCGGCTCGGTGGAGCAGACCGAAGCGGCGCTGGCCGACTATGAAGCCATCTTCCAGGCGCGCCATGCCGAGTTGCTGCACGCCAAGCTGGGGCTGCGTACGCAACAGCCCGAGGATGAGCAACTGATTGAAGCGCTGTTTGCCATCCTGCAAGCCAATGGCGTGGATTTCACCCTGTTCTTCCGCCGCCTGGGCGACTTGCGCATCGGCAATACGGCTGACGACGAGCCGGTACGCGATCTCATCCTCGACCGCCCCGCCTTCGATGCCTGGGCCGCGCAATACCGCGCCCGCCTGCGCGCCGAAGACAGCGACGACGCTGACCGCCGGCTTGCAATGCACGCGGCCAACCCCAAGTACGTGCTACGCAATTACCTCGCTCAGGACGCCATCGACCGTGCGCTGGAGAAGGATTTCAGGGAAGTGGCCCGCCTGCAGCAGATCCTGCAACATCCCTTTGACGAACAGCCCGAATTCGAGCGCTATGCGGCGCTGCCGCCGGAGTGGGCCCGTCACCTGGAAGTGAGCTGCTCATCCTGAAGCATGGCCTGACTTTTGACACATCTGAAACTTTCTTCCTGAGCAGGCCGCAGTTGCCCGCCGCCCGTCATCCCCAAAGGAGCCAAGCATGAACAAACGTGTAGAAAAGACCGAAGCGCAATGGCGCGAACAACTGGACCCGATGGAATACCAGGTCACCCGCGAAGCCGCCACCGAGCGCGCCTTCACCGGCCGCTACTGGGATCACCATGAAGCCGGCACCTATACCTGCGTCTGCTGTGACACGCCGCTCTTCACCTCGGATGCCAAATTCGATTCCGGCTGCGGCTGGCCCAGCTACTTCGAACCCATCGATCCGGCCAACGTGCGCGAGAAAGTGGACCGCAGTTATGGCATGATTCGCACCGAGATCATCTGCAACGTCTGCGACGCCCACCTGGGCCACGTCTTCCCCGACGGCCCGCCGCCGACCGGACTGCGCTATTGCATCAATTCGGCTTCGCTGCGTTTCGACCCGGCGTAAGCCGCTCCTCCACCGTTTCATTGACTCACTGAAGAAGCCACCCCGATGAAGTTTCTGTTCGACCTGTTCCCCGTCATCCTGTTTTTCGGCGTCTTCAAATGGGCCGAGGGCCATCCCTCGGCCGCGCAGGACCTGGTGATGCAATACCTGGGCGGGGCCATGTCGGCCGGTGCCGTCACGGCCAGCCAGGCCCCGATCCTGCTCTCGACCGCGGTCGCCATCGTCGCCTCGCTGGGCCAGATCGCCTGGCTGCTGCTGCGCCGGCGCAAGGTGGACGGCATGCTGTGGGTGTCGCTGGCCATCATCGTGGTCTTTGGCGGTGCCACCATCTATTTCCGTGACGATACCTTCATCAAGTGGAAACCGACCATCCTGTACTGGGCCTTCGGCCTGGCCTTGCTGGTGTCGCAGCTGTTCATGAAGAAAAATCTCATCCGCGTCATGATGGAAAAGCAGGTCACCCTGCCCGAAGCGATCTGGCCGCGCCTGAACCTGGCCTGGATCGTGTTCTTCGCGGTCATGGGCGTGCTGAACCTGTACATCGCCTTCAATTACTCGCTGGATACCTGGGTCAACTTCAAGATGTTCGGCAGCATGGGCCTGATGTTTGCCTTCATCATCGGCCAGAGCCTGTTCCTCTCCAAGTACATGAAGGATGCCGAATGAACGCCGCTGACACCCGCGTGCAGCGCATCACCGAACGCCTGACTGCAACTTTCTCGCCGCAGGTCTGTCTGGTCGAGGATGAGTCGGCCCTGCATGCTGGACATGCCGGTGCCGCCTCTGGCGGAGGACATTACAGGATCCGCCTGGTTTCCGACTTGTTCGAGGGCAAAAATCGGTTGAACCGCCATCGGCTGGTGTATGATTGCCTGTCCGACCTGATGCAGCAGGAGATCCATGCGCTGGCCATAGTGGCGCTCTCCCCATCAGAGGCAACGAACTGAGACCAAGAACAAAGACCGACGCCTGCTTTTATCCAAGCCCCTCCTGTTTTTCTTCTCCGTTTTGATTCATTCCTTTCTTTTCTAGGATTCAACAATGACATTCAAACCCGCTCGTCTGCTGGTGCTGCTGTTCGCCATCGCTTCCATCCCGGCCTTCGCTCAAAACCTGGCCGTCGTGAACGGCAAGGCGATCCCTTCCTCCCGCGCCGAACTGATGGTCAAGCAGATGACTGCGCAAGGCCAGCCTGACAGCCCGCAACTGCGCGGTGCCATCAAGGAAGAGCTGATCAATCGTGAAATCCTGATGCAGGAAGCCGACAAGCAAGGCCTGTCCAACAGCACCGACGTCAAGAACCAGCTGGAACTGGCCCGCCAGTCCATCGTCATCCGCGCCCTGATCGCTGACTACCTGAAGAAGAACCCGGTCTCCGACGCCGACATCAAGGCCGAATACGACAAGTTCAAGGCCCAGGCCGGCGACAAGGAATACCACGCCCGCCACATCCTGGTGGACAAGAAGGAAGACGCCGAAGCCATCATCGCCAAGCTGAAGGCCGGTACCAAGTTCGAAGACCTGGCCAAGCAATCCAAGGACACCGGTTCGGCAGCCAACGGTGGCGACCTCGACTGGGCGACCCCGGCCTCCTTCGTCAAGCCGTTCTCCGACGCCATGGTGGCCCTGAAGAAGGGTGACATCACCCAGACTCCGGTGCAGACCCAGTTCGGCTGGCACGTGATCAAGCTGGAAGATGTGCGCCCGGCCAAGGTCCCGACCCTGGACGAAGTCAAGCCGCAGATCGCCGAAGCCCTGCAACAGAAGAAGCTGCAGGCTTACCAGGAGCAACTGCGCGCCAAGGCCAAGGTGCAATAAGCCTGACGCCCTGATCGCCGAAGAGGACGGCCGCGCGCCCTCCTCTTCATCGCTCTCCCCGCATGCCCGGCCAGGTTTCCTTGCCGGGCATGTTGCTTTTTAGCTACGTTTGCACGCACAAGTTCTGCTTGAAACGTCAAAAAGTCGCTTGTAAACCCCGGATTTCCTCCAAAAAACCGCTGAAATTGGCTTTCCTGTCATATGGAAGACACAAATCCAGTTTCATAGTGAAGATTTATTTTTATAAAAGATTTACGCAATATATTTTTTATAATCATATAAATTCACTAAATAATTAAAAAAGAGGAATTTTCCTGCAGCATTTCGCGCATTTTGCGAACCATCGTTCTGATATTCTTCGATCCAGTTCCAAATAGGGACAGGCTGCGGCCGGCCACGTTGACTGCGGTCGCGGCGATAAAAGAGGTGTTTCGGGGAGAGGCACACAAGGCTGATCCGCGGCGCCATCAACAACACAACATCGTGCTTTCTGGAGAGAAACCTATGAAGAAGAGTTCCATGCTGCTGCTGGCAGCCGGCCTGACCACCGGCGGCGCAGCCTTTGCCCAGTCCTCCGTGACCATCTACGGCATCGTCGACACCAGCATTCGTTATCTGAGCAATGACAATGCCCAGGGCAGCAGCAACGTGCGCATGGACAATGGCGCCATTTCCAACAGCCGTATCGGTTTCAAGGGGACCGAGGACCTGGGTGGCGGCCTGAAGGCAGTGTTCCGTCTGGAAAACGGTTTCAGCAGCGACACCGGCGCCGCCCAACAAGGTGGCCGTCTGTTCGGTCGTCAATCGTGGGTTGGCCTGGCCGGTGACTTCGGCAAGGTCTCCGTGGGCCGCCAGAACACCGCCCTGTTCGACCTGATGGCTGATCACTTCGATCCGCTGACCGTCGGCAACTACGAAACCAACTCCTGGATGCCGGCTGCCGCCACCCGCGTGCGCAGCGACAACACCGTGCGCTATGACGGCCAGTTCGGCCCCGTGGCCGCTTCCGTGAGCTACGCCTTCGGCGAGCAAGCCGGTTCGACCCGCAGCGGCAGCCAGATCAGCACCGCCCTGCGCTACAACAACGGTGGCTTCGCCATCGGTGGCGGCTTCCAGCAAACCGTGGACACCACGCCTGCACGCAACAAGGCCACGACCTACAACCTGTCGGCTTCCTACGCCTTCGGCGCGGCCAAGGTCTTCGCCGGTTACTACCGCATGAAGGACGCGACCGGCCTGAACGGTCTGTTCATGGAAACCACCAACTACTCGCTGGCCAACACCGCAGGTGGCAACACCGTCGGCGTGGAACGCAAGGATGATGGCTACTTCTTCGGTGCCAACTACCAGGCCACCGCTGCACTGAGCCTGACCGGCGGCGTGTACTACGACAAGAGCAAGAACGTGGCCTACCAGGCCCTGGGCAATGTCGGCGACGGCAAGCGTTACACCGTCGTGGGCGTGGCCGAATACGCCCTGTCCAAGCGCACCCAGCTGTACACCACCGTGGACTACAACAAGGCCAAGGATGCTGCCGTGTACGAGATCACCAACTCGGCCAACGGCAAGAGCAACCTGACCACCGTCGGCGTTGGCATTCGTCACATCTTCTGATCCGGCTTGAGGACGGCGCTTTCCTTCGGGGAAGCGTCATCATCCGACCGCGCAGCAGAAACAAAAAACGCAGTTCCGAAAGGAACTGCGTTTTTTTTCATCCTGCTTTTTCAGCCCCTGCCCGAGTGCCCCACACAGCGGGCAATCGAAACAGGAAACTTCATTTCAAGCCATTTCCGGCTCAACCCACCCACTTGCGGGCATTGCGGAACATGCGCATCCACGGCGAATCCTCGCCCCACGATTCCGGGTGCCAGGATTGGGTCACGGTACGGAACACGCGTTCGGCGTGCGGCATCAGGACCGTGAAGCGGCCGTCCGGGGTGGTCACCGAGGTGATGCCCTGCGGCGAACCGTTGGGGTTGAACGGATAGGCTTCGGTGGCCGCGCCGCGATGGTCGACGTAGCGCATGGCGATCAGGGCCTTGTCGATGTCACCGGTCTGCGAGAAGTCGGCAAAACCTTCACCGTGGGCAGTGGCGATCGGTGCCTGGGTACCGGCCATGCCCTGCATGAAGATGGACGGCGAATCGGCCACTTCCACCATCACGAAACGCGCCTCGAACTGCTCGGACTTGTTGCGGGTGAACTTGGGCCAGGCTTCGGCGCCCGGGATCATGGACTTCAGGTTGCTCATCATCTGGCAACCGTTGCAGATGCCCAGCGAGAACGTGTCCTGGCGCTGGAAGAAGCGCGAGAACTGCTCGGCCAGCTGCGCATTGAAGAGAATCGTCTTGGCCCAGCCTTCGCCGGCGCCCAGCACGTCACCGTAGGAGAAGCCGCCCACGGCGATGAAGCCCTTGAAGTCATCCAGCTTGGCACGGTTGGCGATCAGGTCGCTCATGTGCACGTCCACGGCGGTGAAGCCGGCCTTGTGCATGGCATAGGCGGTCTCGATGTGCGAGTTCACACCCTGCTCGCGCAGGATGGCGACCTTGGGACGCGCCGCTGCGCCCAGCGACAGGTAGGGTGCGGCGATGTCTTCCTGCGGATCGAAGGTCAGCTTGGGCGTCATGCCGGGGTCGGCTGCATCCAGCAGGCGTTCGTATTCGGCATCGGCGCAGGCCGGGTTGTCGCGCAGGCGGGCGATGCGCCAGCTGGTCTCGCTCCAGACGCGGTGCAGCTCGGCACGCGGCTGACTGTAGATGTTCTTGGCGTCGCGCATGAATTCGATCACGTCGCGGTCGTTGGGCTTGCCGATGATGTGGCTGCACGCGCCCAGGTTGTAGCTGCGCAGCACGTTCATGACGTCCGACTTCTGCTCGGCCGGAACCTGGATCACCGCACCCAGTTCTTCGCTGAACAGCGCGCGCAGGGTCAGTTCATTGCGGCGTTCGGCCACTTGCGTGGTCCAGTTCTTGGAATCGCCCCAGTCTGCGGCGTGCTCGGCTTCCATGGTCAGGATGTCGAGATTGACCGAGATGCCGGTGTGACCCGCAAAGGCCATTTCGGCCAGGGTGGCATACAGGCCGCCATCGGAACGGTCGTGGTAGGCCAGCAGGCGGTCTTCTGTATTGAGTTGCTGGATGGCGTCGAAGAAGGCCTTCAGGTCTTCTGCGCTATCCACGTCCGGCGTCTCGTTGCCGATCTGCTGCATCACCTGCGTGAGCGCCGAGGCACCCATGCGGTTCTTGCCACGGCCCAGGTCGATCAGGATCAGGACGGTTTCGCCCTTGTCCTTGCGCAGTTGCGGGGTCAGCACGCGGCGCACGTCGGTCACCGGCGCAAAGCCGGAGACGATCAGCGAGACCGGCGAAGTCACCGACTTGGCGCCCGCTTCATCGCTCCAGGTGCTGCGCATGGACAGCGAATCCTTGCCCACGGGGATCGAGATTCCCAGTGCCGGGCACAACTCCATGCCCACGGCCTTGACGGTATCGAACAGCGCGGCGTCCTGGCCGGGCTGGCCGCAGGCCGCCATCCAGTTGGCCGACAGCTTGATGTCGCCGATCTCGGCGATGGGGGCGGCAGCGATGTTGGTGATGGCTTCACCGACAGCCATGCGGCCCGAGGCCGGAGCGTCGATCACCGCCAGCGGGGTACGCTCGCCCATGGCCATGGCTTCGCCGAGGTAGCCTTCCAGGCCCATGGCGGTCACGGCCACGTCAGCCACCGGCACCTGCCAGGGACCGACCATCTGGTCGCGCACGGTCATGGCACCGACGCTGCGGTCACCGATGGTGATCAGGAAGGACTTGTCGGCCACGGCCGGCAGGCGCAGCACGCGCTGGGCCACATCCACCAGCTCCATGCCGGTCAGGTCCACCGGCGGCAATTGCTTCTCGACGTGCTGCACGTCGCGGTGCATTTTGGGCGGCTTGCCCAGCAGCACATCCATGGGCATGTCGACCGGGCTGTTGTTGTGCTCGGGGTCGATGACTTTCAACTGGCGTTCCTCGGTGGCGGTACCGACCACAGCGAAGGGGGCGCGCTCGCGCTCGCACAGGTATTTGAACAGGTCCAGGTGTTCCGGCAGGATGGCCAGCACGTAACGCTCCTGGGATTCGTTGCTCCAGATCTCGCGCGGAGCCAGGCCGCTTTCTTCCAGCGGCACCTTGCGCAGGTCGAAGATGGCACCGCGCTTGGCATCATTGGTGATCTCGGGGAAGGCGTTGGACAGGCCGCCCGCACCCACGTCGTGGATGGACTGGATGGGATTGTCGTCGCCCAGCGCCCAGCAGGCATTGATGACTTCCTGGGCACGGCGCTCCATTTCCGGGTTGCCGCGCTGGACCGAATCGAAGTCCAGATCGGCAGTATTCACGCCGGTAGCCATCGAGGACGCAGCACCACCGCCCATGCCGATGCGCATGCCGGGGCCGCCCAGCTGGATCAGCAGGCTGCCCACCGGCAGGTCGTTCTTTTTGGTGTGCTTGGCGGAAATGTTGCCCATGCCGCCGGCGATCATGATGGGCTTGTGATAGCCCATGACCTGCCCGCCCACGTTCTGCTCGTAGGTGCGGAAGTAACCGCCCAGGTTGGGACGGCCGAATTCGTTGTTGAAGGCTGCGCCACCGAGCGGGCCGTCGATCATGATCTGCAAGGGCGAAGCGATGCGCTCCGGCTTGCCGTAGATGCCGCCCTGGGCGTGTTCATCGCGCTGGTCCACCGGCTGGGCGACGTCGCGGGCGTTTTCCCACGGCTGCACCGCATGGGTGACCATCAGGTTGGACACGGTAAAGCCAGTTAGGCCGGCCTTGGGCTTGGAGCCTCGGCCAGTCGCTCCTTCATCGCGGATCTCGCCGCCGGCGCCGGTGGAGGCACCCGGGAACGGGGAGATGGCGGTCGGGTGGTTGTGGGTCTCGACCTTCATCAGGATATGGGTCAGCTCGTCCGAGGCTTCATAGACGTTGCCCTTGGTGGCGCCACGCTGGTAGAAGCGCGAGACGGTCGCGCCCTCGATGATGGAGGAGTTGTCCGAATAGGCCACCACGGTGCCCTTGGGCGCCAGTTGATGGGTGTTCTTGATCATGCCGAACAGCGACTTGTCCTGCTTTTCGCCGTCGATGGTCCAGTCGGCATTGAAGATCTTGTGGCGGCAGTGTTCGCTGTTGGCCTGGGCGAACATCATCAGTTCGACGTCGGTCGGATTGCGCTGGGCCTTGGTGAAGGCGTCCACCAGGTAATCGATCTCGTCATCCGACAGGGCCAGGCCCAGTTCGGTGTTGGCGCGTTCCAGCGCGGCACGGCCGCCGCCGATCACGTCCACCGATTCCAGCGGCTTGGCCTGCAGTTCCGAGAACAAGCCGGCGGCGTCCTGCGGATCGCGCAGCACGGTTTCGGTCATGCGGTCGTGCAGCAGCGCGGCCACGGCCGGGATGCTGGCTTCATTCAGTTTCTTGGCCCCCCCCAGCAGGCCGGTCTTGACCTGCACGCGGAAGATGATGCCGCGCTCGACCCGGTGGATGTGGCCCATGCCGCAGTTGCGCACGATGTCGGTGGCTTTGCTGGCCCACGGCGAGATGGTACCGAAGCGCGGGATCACCACGAAGGCATCGCCCTCGTCGCTGCCATTGAAGGGATCGCCATAGGTCAGCAGGCCGTTGAGGCGTGCCTCGTCCTCCCGCGTCAGGGCCTGGGCTTGGCCGGCGTCGACGAAGTGCAGATAGCGGCCGGATACGCCGGTGATGGCGGCATCCACTGCTTGCAATTGGGTCAGAAGGCGTTGGGTACGGAAAGCGGAAAGGGCATTGGAGCCCGGCAGGATCAGCATGGCGAGGTCGAGGCAGTTAGCTTGAATCGGGAAAACCGTCGCAGCATCGCGGCAGGGACCGGTCCACCGACACCGACCGCCCCGGATGACGCGTCGCACAAGGAAAAATCGTGCAGGTCGGGGACTGGCGGAATGATGGATCGTGCGCGCGTTTGCTGGCAGAGCCGGCATTATACAGTGGACACCGCGCCAAGTCCCGCGCAAAGCGAGCGGCGGGGCCGCCCTGCCTCCAAGCGGGCGGCAGCGCGATGCAGCAGACCGCTGTCATCCGCGCCGTGTCGCCAGACGTTGTCATTTGAAGCAGAAAATGTCCCCCCTTTCGGGCAGGACGCACGTAGCCCTGCGGCAATATCCAAACTGCAAGGAAATTTCGCGGTATCATTCGGCCCGCATCGGCGCAGGGCCAGCCCGGCGATCCATGGCCGATGCCCACGACCACAGCGGCCCTGCCGCTTCCAAGACGAACAGAGTGAACAGCACACAACGACAGATCGCCGTCATCGGCGGGGGACTTTCAGGGATTTGCAGCGCCTACTTCCTGGCCGCCAGAGGCTATGAAGTTGCCGTCATCGAGCGCCGTGCGCACGTGGCCGAAGAAGCCACCTTCGGCGATTCAGGACTGTTGGCACCGGGGGCGGCCATGCCGCTGACATTGCCGGGTGCCATGGCGACCTTCGCCTGCCGCTTCCAGGACGAGCCGCGGGTCCTGCTGGCCCCCGGCACCGATTTCGGCCGCCGGCGCTGGATGCGCGCCACGCGCCAGGCCCAGCACCACGATTTTGCCGGGAACAAGCTGCGCCTGACGCGCCTGTCGGCCTACGGCCAGAGCCTGACCCTGCAATTGCAGGCCCATCACAACCTGGACCATGAAAATGGCCAGGGCGTGTTCCACCTCTTCCGCCAACCGGCCGAAGCGGCCCGCATGGCGCAGCTGGAGGAAGCCGCCGGCCAATGCGAGTTCAAGCACCAGGCCCTGGACGCGGCCGGCATCCGCACACTGGAACCGGCCTTCTCGTCGGAAGCGAAGCTCTCCGGCGCGCTCTACTACCCGGAAGACATGGCCGGCAACTGCGTGCTGTTTGCCAAGCAGATGCGCAATGCGGCCCAGGAGCTGGGGGTGAGCTTCCATTTCGATTCCACCGTCACCTCGATCAACACCGAATTCGGCGGCCGCCTGACGCTGCACGTCAGCTCGCCTCATCTGGCCTCGCAAATGCGGGTTGATGCCGTGGTAGTGGCAGCCGGCATGTCCAGCGCCGAACTGCTGCGTCCGCTCGATACCGACCTGCCGCTGCTGGCCCTGCAGAGCTATTCGGCGCTGGTGCCGGTGAAGAATCCGGATGATGCACCCAGCATGGCCCTGCATGACGACAGCTACAAGGTCAGCATGACGCGCCTGGGCAGCCGCATCCGCATCAGTGGTTTGCTGGGCTTCGTGCCGCAGAGCCAGACCTTGCCGCCCAAGGCGCTGCGCAACCTGCTCAAGATTGCCGGCGACTATTACCCCAATGCCGCCAACTACAACCAGGCGCATTTCTGGAGCAATACCATGGCCCTGCTGCCGCACGGCCTGCCTGTGGTGGGACCGACGCGGCAAGGCAACGTCTTCGTCAATGTCGGCCACGGTGCCACCGGCTGGGCCGCCAGCGTCGGTTCGGCGCGCCTGTTGTGCGACATGATCAGCGGCGATGACAGCGAAATCCCGGTCGAAGGCTTGCTGCCGCGTGACGTGCTCGGCTGAGCGAGCAGTTGCCGAACCACGCGGTGCAGGCCGACCGCGTGCATTCTTTTCATCGATGAAAATCGCCGAAGCGCCTGCGCTGGCAGAACAATTCACTTAAAATCAAGCACCCGCGTGACCAGCGCTTGAGCAGGTGAATTTTTCTTCACTTGGCTTCCCAGCGCCGATCTTTCGCGGGTTCCAGCGATCTGCCTGCTGCACTGACGCCCATCCACTCAACGTCCCTGCCACCCCGATCATGAGCGCGCTCCATTCCGTTGCCGAGATCCGCCAGGTTGAACAAGCGGCCCTGTCCGCCCTGCCTCCTTACACCCTCATGCAGCGCGCCGGCGCCGCCATCGCCGAGCAGGCCCAGCAGTTGCTGTGTTCGACCACGGCCTCCTCGCCCTCGGTGCTGGTTCTGGCCGGGCCCGGCAACAATGGCGGTGACGCACTGGAAGCCGCCTGCCTGCTGGAAGAAGCCGGCATCGAAGTGAGCGTTCAGCTGCACGCCGATGAAAGCCGCCAGCCTGCCGATGCGCGCCGTGCCTTGGCACGGGCGCGCGAGGCCGAGCTGGAGTTCATTGAAGGAACGGGGGATGTCCCGCTGCGCGCCCGCTCTTGGGCGCTGGTAATCGACGGACTGTTCGGCATCGGCCTGACGCGCCCGCCGGGCCCGGCCCTGCGGCCCATCATCGAGTACATCAACAGCCTGCGCTGCCCGGTGCTGTCCATCGATGTCCCCAGCGGACTGAATGCCGATACCGGCAGCATCGTGGGCGGCCGCGAGGGCGTGGCGGTGCAGGCCACCCATACCCTGAGCTTCATCGGCGACAAGCCGGGACTGCACACTTGTGACGGCAGCGACCACAGCGGCCAGATCGTGGTCGACGCGCTGGAGATCGACACCGCCCTGCTGCCGCCGGCGCGTGCCTTCCTGAATGGTCCGCAGAGTTTTGCCACCGCGCTCAAGCCACGTGCCAACAACAGCCACAAGGGCAGCTACGGCGACGTCATCGTGGTGGGCGGTGCGCGCGGCATGGCCGGTGCGCCGGTGCTGGCGGCACGCACCGCCGCCTTCGGCGGGGCTGGACGGGTCTATGTGGCCTTCGTCGACGATGGCCCGGCCTACGACGACAAGCATCCCGAACTGATGTTCCGCCTGGCCGACCGTGTCGAATTCGGCGCCAGCGCGGCGCTGGTGATCGGCCCCGGCCTGGGTACCTCGCGCCATGCGCATGACATCCTGGCGCGGGCGCTCGACAGCGAAGCCGACATCGTGGTCGATGCCGATGCCCTGAACCTGATCTCGGCCGAACCCACGCTGCAGCACAAGCTGCATCGCCGCAGCCAGCGCAGCAAGGAGGCCTGCAGCATCATCACGCCCCATCCGCTGGAGGCAGCACGCCTGCTCGACAGCACCACCCAGCAAATCCAGCAGGACCGCCCGCAGGCCGCGCGCCTGCTGGCCCGCCAGTTCAACGCCATCACCGTGCTCAAGGGCGCGGGGACCGTCATCGCCTTCCCCGATGGCGAGATCGCCATCAACCCCAGCGGCAATCCTGCTCTGTCCACCGCCGGCACCGGCGACGTGCTGTCCGGCCTGTGCGGCGCACTGCTGGCGCAGGGCTGGCCGACCCGTGCCGCGGCACTGGCCGCCACCTGGATCCATGGCGCCGCCGCCGACCAGCTGGTGGCTGCCGGCCAGGGGCCAGTGGGGCTGACCGCCAGCGAATTCATCCCGGCCATCCGTGCCGTGTTCAACCAGATCCTCCGAGACCATGTCCAGCGCCGTCCTGCCTTACATCCGCATCGCCCACAACCATAAGCTGGGCATCATTTTCCTCATCGCGGGCCTGTGGACGCTGTCCTTGCTCGATACGGCCGGCAAGCTGCTGGCGCTGGCCGGGTATCACGTGGTGATGATTGCGTGGATGCGCTACACCATCAACCTGTTCTTCATGGCGGCCACGCTGGCACCGCTCTACCGGCGGCGTCACGGGCGCAGCATCCTGAAGTCGAACCGGCTGGGACTGCAGTTGGGGCGCGGCGCACTGCTGCTGGCCTCGACGCTGATTTTCTTCTCGGTGTTGAAGATCGTACCGCTGGCCGAAGGCACGGCCATGAACTTCTGCGCGCCCATGATCGTGCTGGCGATCTCTCCCTGGCTGCTGGGCGAGCGCAGCTATCTGTCACGCTGGATTGCGGTGCTGATCGGTTTTACGGGCATGCTGATCGTGATCCGCCCCAGCGGCGACATCCCGCCGGTGGGCGTGGCGCTGGGCCTGGTCTCGGCCTTCACCCAAGCCTTGCTATCCATCCTCAACCGCAAGGCCATCCAGGCGGACAATCCGATGGTGACGCTGTTCTATGGCGCGCTGGTGGGCAGCATCGTCTCGACGCTGCTGGTGCCCTTCTTCTGGACCAGCCATACGCCGACGGTGGTGGAACTGGCGATCCTGGTCTCGACCGGCATCACCAGCACCATTGGCCATTTCCTGCAGAACTCGGCCTACCGGCACGCGGAAGCCTCGGTGCTCACGCCCTTCTTCTACGCCCAGATCATCTCGGCCTGCGGCATGGGCTGGCTGGTCTTCGGGCAGTTCCCGGACCAGATCACGGTGCTGGGCATTGCCATCATCTGCACCAGCGGCATCGGCATTGCCTATATCGAACACAAGCGGGCGCACCCGCTGCCGCCTGCCGATCCGATGGAATCCGTCTGATCGGTCGGAATTACTTCACCAGCCGTCCGGCCGCGATGGTCAGGGTGCGCTCGCAGCGCGCCGCGATGCCGGGGTCATGGGTCACCAGCACCAGCGTGGAGCCGCGCTCGCGGTTCAGTTCGAACATCAACTGAATGACCGATTCGCCGGTCGCCGCATCGAGGCTGCCAGTCGGCTCATCCGCGAACAGCAGTGGCGGCTCGGTGACGAAGGCGCGCGCCAGCGCCACGCGCTGCTGCTCACCGCCGGAGAGATATTTGGGATAGTGCTTCAGCCGGCTGCCCAGGCCCACGCGGCCCAGCATCTGTTCAGCCTTGGATCGGGCCTGGCTGTCCCCGCGCAGTTCCAGCGGCAGCATCACGTTTTCCAGGGCATTGAGGTGCCCGAGCAACTGGAAGGACTGGAACACGAACCCCAGCTTGCGCTTTCTCAGCAGGGCCCGGCCGTCTTCGTCGAGGGCGTAGATGTCTTCGCCATCGAGCCGCACGGAACCTTCGCTGGGCGTATCCAGTCCAGCCAGCAGGCCCAGCAAGGTCGACTTGCCTGAGCCGGAGGCGCCGACGATGGCCACCGTGGTCCCGGCGGCCACGGTAAAATCGATGTCACTCAGGATGGTCAGCCGGCCGGCAGGCGCGGAGACATCGGCAACGTGTTTGGATAACTGAAGGACTTCAATGGCGGCAATGACGGCGGAACTGGCAGGAGCGGAAGCAGGCATGCAGGGCAATCGGGCAAGAGGGTCCGGAACAGGGGCGAGGCGCAAGGCGCTGTTGGGCGCGGCAGTGCGGCTGCTGGCGGGCGTCGCGCTGGTGGTAGCGGCGACGAGCGCTTATTCTGCCCCAAAAAACCTGCTCGTGCTCGGCGACAGCCTCTCGGCCGAATACGGGCTGCAGCGCGGCACCGGCTGGACCGGACTGCTGCAGCAGCGGCTGCAACAGAGCAAGGCGGATTACCGGGTGGTCAACGCCAGCATCAGCGGCGACACCACCATCGGCGGGCGCAACCGCCTGCCGGCACTGATGACGCAGCACAAGCCGGAGGTCCTGGTGATTGAACTGGGCGCCAACGATGCCCTGCGCGGCCTGCCGCTGAAGACCAGCCAGGACAACCTGCAGGCCATGATCGACCTGGCGCGCCAGCAGAAGGCCAAGGTGCTGCTGGTGGGCATGCAGATTCCGCCCAATTACGGCCCCGACTACACGCGCCGCTTCGCCGGGATGTACCAGGATCTGGCCAAGAGCAACAAGGTGGCACTGGTGCCGTTCTTCTTCGAGGGGATTGCCGCCGATCTTTCGCTGTTCCAGGCCGACCGCATCCATCCCAATGAACAGGCCCAGCCCAGGCTGCTGGACAATGTGTGGCCGCATCTGAAGCCGCTGGTCGGGGTGAAGTAAGCCCCCTGGCCTGGATTTTTGCACTATCCTATCGCTCTTTTTCGATGCTTGGACAGAGGATGCCTGGATGACCGCGCCCCACCCGACAAGGACGACGAACCGGATTCGTTCCATCACCGTTGAAGGCTTTCGCAGCCTCAACAAGGTCCATCATCTGGAGCTTCCACAGCTGACGCTCCTGATCGGTGCCAATGGTGCAGGCAAGTCCACGCTGATTCGTTTCTTCGACATGGTCAGCTGGATGCTCAAGACAAGGAATCTGCAGGAATTCGTGCTGCGCCATGGCGGAGGCGACGACCAGTTTTTCATGGGAGCGCGCAAGACCCCAAGCATCCGCGCCGAGCTCTGCCTGCAAACCGATCAGGGACAAACCGCTTATCGCTTCGAACTGGCCCATCTCGCTGCGGGCGACTCCGTCATGATCATGAACGAAGCCTATCGCCACGCAGCCGACGGTGTCTCGACTCAAGCGGATTGGATTGAGATCGGCACGGTCGCCAAGGAATCGGGTTTATCAGAGCAGAGCAGCGTGGTCGCCAAGTCCATTCTCCATCTGTTCCGGCAGTGCGCCACTTATCAGTTCCATGACACTTCCAGCAACGCCGCCATCCACCATCGATGGGACGTCACCGACTGCTTGCGTCTGCGTTCGGACGGCGGCAATCTGGCGGCCGTGTTGTTGAACCTGCGCAATACGGACAGCAAGCGGTATGCATTGATCAACCGCCAGATCAGCCGTGTACTTCCTGCATTCAAGGACTTCGTGCTGGAGGAGGAAGCCGGCAAGGTGCTGTTGCGCTGGGCCGGGCGGCATAGTGACAAGGTGTTCGGATCGCACCTGACCTCGGATGGATCGCTGCGCCTGTTCTGCCTGTTGACCTTGTTGAACATGCCGCCAGCCACGCTGCCGGATTTGATGCTGTTCGACGAGCCGGAGTTGGGACTGCATCCGCATGCCATCACCCTGGTCGCGGAAATGTTCAAACGTCTGGCCAAGACGCGCCAGGTCTTCATCGCCACGCAGTCCCCCTATCTGGTCGACTGCTTCGAACTGGAAAACATCATTATTGCCAGCGCCGAGGAGGGTGAAACAACGCTGCGCAATTTGCCACGTGTCCAGTATCAGGAGTGGTTGGATGACGAATATCAGCTTTCTGATATCTGGCTCAAGCAGGCAGTGGGAGGCATGGAATGATCCGTGTCTGCGTCGTCTGCGAGGGGCAGACCGAGGTGGAATTCGTGAAGTCCTGTCTGGCCCCCTATCTGCTCCATAGTCAGGTGCAGGCTTTCCCTTCCTTGCTGCAGTCCCCCTCCGGGAATCACCGAGGCGGCCGCGTCACGATCGAGCGTCTGGTCAGGTTCATGTCGCATCAATATCACCAGACCGACCGCATCACGACCCTGGTTGACTTCTACGGCTTTCAGGACCGCGAAGGCCGTAGCCGTGCGCAATTGGAAGCTGAAGTCCAGGCGCGCCTGGCAGGGATCAAAGGCTATGATCCCCGCTTCGTATTGCCCTATGTTCAAATGTACGAATTTGAGGGACTGCTATTTTCCGATCCGGAGGCATTTGCTTGGGTGGAGGATGGCTGGAGCGAGGAAGCCAGGCAAGCACTGGTCGCCGTCAACCGGGCATTCGCCAGCCCGGAAGAGATCAACGACAGCATAGAGACTGCCCCCTCAAAACGTCTGCTCAACATTTTCTCAGCGGGCAGCTACTCTAAAACGGAACATGGACCACTGATTGCGGAATCCATCGGCATCGAAGCCATCCGTGCCAAATGCCCCGCATTCGACGAATGGGTGGGAAAAATGCAAGCATGGGGCCATCAAGCCGGCTAGATCCGCCCCCATTGCCTGATGTATTGCACGGTATGCAATGAGCAGCATCAAGAGCGCCTGCTCAACTGTTGCAGCGATCCAAAATTCAATGCCGCGCGTACAACTCCAAGAATCGCCGCAGCAATCCGGTCGATTGCGGCGTGTCACACACCTTCTCGCACAGCGCCTGGGCGTCGATGCCGCAGCCGCGATAGATATCGGTGTAGTAATGCAGGTGCGCCCGCACGAACTCCGGCGAAAACTCGGGGTGGAACTGGGTCGAATAGACGTTGTGCTTGTGCTTGATGACGTGGTGGGGATCCATCGGCGAACGCGCCATGACGATGGCATCCTTGGGCGGACGCAGCACCGACTGCATGTGCAGCATGTGGGCCGGGAACTCCGAAGGCAGCACACCCAGCAATTCATCCTGGCGGCAGCATTCCAGCGTCTTCACGTGCATGGTGCCGGCCGCGCGGCCGGCCGGGTTGTAGCCGACTTCGCCGCCAAAGGCGTGGGTCAGCAGCTGGTGGCCGTAGCAGATGCCAAACATGGGGGTGTCGAGCTCGGCGGCGTCGCGGATCCATTCGGCGGTGCGCTCGCTCCAGTCTTCCTTGTCGGTCACCATGGCCGGTGAGCCGGTGATGAAGACTGCCCGGTAGCTGCGCGGGCAGGACGGGCGCTGCCCTTCATAGACGGTCACGACTTCGATCTCGGTGTGGCACAGGCCGGCGGCGCAGCCTATCTGGTCGGCGTAACCACCGTAGTTGGTCTTGAGGGCGGGATTGGCATCGCCGGTTTGTATGATCAGGACTGGGGCAGGCATAAAAACGTGGTCGTATTCAGGGCAAGACTCGCATCGGACGCACTCCTCGTGGAAATACCCCCTGCGATGCTTTTCGAATGTCGACTGGAGAAAGCGACAACAAGTACGGCAGCCGTTTGTTTCCGAAACGGCGCAACATGACGTGCGGATGACAGGAAATTCATCTCGGCAGCACAAAAACTGCCTTTTCCCGCTGGGTGGAAAGCTGACGAAACGCCAACGACGATGGAAGAAATGAAGCGGATTCCCCGGTGCCGGCTCCCTTGTGCATCCCGCTCGAATGCAGCGCCGGTGTCCATGATGAAACAAAAACGGCCGCTGGAAAAGCGGCCCTTGTAAATTTTTTAGTAAATTGTGGCGGTCATGCCGACAATTCCCCGCCTTGGGGCAGCACTGCACACCGATTCACGATCCTGGTGCGCCATGTGCATGCATTGCCCCAAAGGCGGGCCATGCCCTTGACCTTACTTGGCGGCGTCATCCGCGCTGACGGCGGCGGCGCCCTTCAACAGCTTGGTCTTGGCCTTCTCGCGCAGATAGTCGAGGTAACCCAGCGCTTCCTGCTGCGACAAGGCGGCGGTGATCTGTTCCTGCTCGGCCTTGCGGCGCGCGGTGTCGACCGTCTTGGGCTGTTCCACCTTGGTGATGCGGTAGATCTGGTAGCCCATGCCCGGGGTCTCTGCGCCGACGTAGGCCGGCAGCTTGGCGGTATCGGCCTTCATGACGGCGTTGAAGGCTTCCTGGGTCCAGCCCTCGGACTTCACGCGCGAGACCACCTTGGCGTCGCTGAAACCAGTCGCATCATCCTTGGCTTGCAGCTGCGCCAGGCGTTCCTGGCCGGCCTTGACCGCCAGCGACTGCTCTTCGGCCAACAGAACGGCCTTCTGCACATCGGCCTTGACTTCCTCGAACGGACGCTTGGCCACCGGCTTGTAGCTGGTCATGCGGCCGGCCACCAGGGTGTTGGGGGCGGTCTGCACGGCTTCGGTATTGTGCTTGGCCTTGATCACGTCGTCGGTGAACAGGGCGGCCAGGAACTTGCCATTGTTGTACGGCGCAGCGCCGGCAGCCGGATTCGGATTGCGGGTCACGCCCGAGGCAGTCTGGATCTTCAGCTTGAGCTTGTCGGAGACGGCCTTGAGGCTGTCGCCGTTTTCATAGACCAGGTTGTTGAACTGGTCGGCCATTTCGGAATACTTCTTGGCGGCGATCTGCTTCTTGATCTCGGCTCCGATCTCGGCCTTGACCGACTCCAGCGGCTTGACCGACGCCGGCTTGATACCGGTCACTTCGATGACGTGATAACCGAAATCGGATTCGACCGGATCGCTGATCTCACCCTGCTTCAGGCTGAAGGCGGCATCGGCGAAGGGTTTGACCATCACACCACGGCTGAAGTAACCCAGGTCGCCGCCATTGTCGGCCGAACCCGGATCCTGCGAATTGGCCTTGGCCAGCTTGGCGAAGTCGCCCGGGTTCTTGCGCAGCTGTGCCACCAGACCTTCGGCCTTGGTCTTGGCGGCAGCCTTGTCGGCGGCCGAGGCATCCTTCTTGACGGTGATCAGGATGTGGCTGGCGCGACGCTGTTCTTCAGTGGCGTACTGCTTCTGGTTCTGCTCGTAGTAGGCCTTGATGTCGTCATCGGTGACGCTGGCCTGGGCCGCCACGGCAGCGGCATCCAGCACCACGTATTCGATGTCGGCCTGTTCCGGAGTCTCGAAACGGGCGCCGTTCTTGTCGTAGTAGGCCTTTAGCATGTCATCGCTCACCTTGACCTGGCCGGCGTAGCTTTCCGGCTTGAAGTTGAGCATCTGGACCGTGCGCTCCTGGTCGTTCAGGCTGGACAGGTTCTCGGCCACGGTCTTGGGGGCGAAGGCGGTGGTCTGGATCGCGGCATTGAGCTGCTGCAGGGCCATCTCGCGGCGCAGGCCGGCTTCGTAGGATTTCTGGGTCATGCCCTGCGCGGCCAGCAGCACGCGGTACTGCTCGTTGTCAAAGCTGCCGTCCGGCTTGGTCAGGCCGGGGATCTGCAGGATGCTTTGCTGCAGCACCTGGTCCGGCACCACCAGCTTGCTGGCCACCACTTCGGCACCCAGAGCGCGCTGGGCGATCAGGTTGTCGAGGATGGCGCGGCGCGCCTGCGGGCTGTCGAAGATCTTGCTGTCGAACTGATTGCCATACACCTGGCGCATGCGGTCCAGCTGCTGGCGATGCGCGGCGTCCCACTCTTCCTTGGTGATGGTCTGGCCGGCCACCTTGGCCACGCCGTTGTCGTCGGTCAGGCGGCTGTAGCCTTCCAGGCCGAAGAAAGCGAACGACGGGAAGATGAACAGCAGCAGCAGGAACTGCATCAGACGCTGGTGAGTACGAATGAAATCAAACATGTATAGCCAATCAATAAACGATCTGGTCAATGAAGGACAGCGGGGTTCAGCGCAGACTGCCGCTGGTGCGCGCCCATAAGAAAAAAGGCGAACTCGCGTTCGCCCTGATCCGGCGCAGGCCCGTCAGGCCCGGGAGACACAACGCACACCGTCGTGCTCGCGCGACATTATACACATGCCAATGCCGGGCGGCATCTTTGGCAAGGCTGCCGCTAGCGGTCCATCTGGGCCAGGGCCACGCTGCGCAACTGAAAGCGGCCGTCGTTGTTGAACAGCCAGCTCTCCGACAGTTCGATGCGACCCTGCTTGAGCAGCGCCGGCGGCGGCTTGGGGAAGGGAGCGGCCGATTTCAGGCTGCCCAGGGCGCTGGCTTCGGCGTGCTTGTCGCGGTTGCTGCGCAGGATCTCGCTCTTGACCAGATTGCCGTCGCCATCGACCACGTACTTGATGACGATCACCGAGCGCAGCAAGGCCTGCGGGCGTTCCACGTAGACACTGGTGAAATTGACCTGGGAAATGCGCTTGGCCAGGTCGACCTTGTAGCCGTCGACGGTGGTGGCGGTGGAGCTGGCATCCTCGGTGGTCTTCTTCTGCTCGATCAGGGAGCGCGCCAGCGCATCGCGCTCCTGCTGGGTGCTCTCGGGTGCGGAGCAGGCCGCCAGCATGGCAGCAATGCCCACGCCCGACATCGCCAGGCGCACGCCCGGCCGGCGGGCAGGCCTACCGTATTTGTTCATTTTCTCCTCCTGATCACTGTCCGATCTTGCTTCACTCGCCGCATGGCGTCAATGAATGATCTGACCGAATTTGGACAGCGTTGCGCCGCCCGGATTCCCTCGCCGCGAGAGCTTCCAAGATGATCCATAGCTTCAATCTATAGCAAGGATTCCGGGCTGCTATCACAGCAGGGGGTGTCATCCAGCAGTCATATTTGGCCCGTACCATCCGCTTGCCTCTGAACGGGCCAGTCCATCCGGCGAAAGTCCGCATGGGGACTGCCTTTGGGCAACATCGCGAACCAGCTGGAAACCCTCCGAAATGATGCAGACACCCTCTTCCGCCGCCGCCCTTGCGATGCCGGTTTGCCCGCCTGATGACACCGACGGCAACGAGCGTTTCCTGTCGGTGCGCGGCATCGACAAGCGTTTCGGCGCCTTCACCGCGCTGGACGGCGTTTCGCTGGAAGTGCGCCAAGGCGAGATGGTCTGCCTGCTGGGTCCCTCGGGCTGCGGCAAGACCACCCTGCTGCGCACCATCGCCGGCCTGGAGCGCCAGGATGCCGGGCAGATCTTCGCCGGTGGCCGCGACATTTCCGATCTGCCGCCGCAATCGCGCGATTACGGCATCCTGTTCCAGTCCTACGCCCTCTTCCCGAACCTGACCGTGGCCGACAACGTCGCCTATGGCCTGCGCAACATGAAGCGCCAGGCACGCCAGGAGCGCGTGACCGAAATGCTGTCCATGGTCGGCCTGGCCGGCAGCCAATCCAAGTATCCCGGCCAGCTTTCCGGCGGCCAGCAGCAACGGGTGGCCCTGGCGCGCGCGCTGGCCCCCTCGCCTTCGCTGCTGTTGCTCGACGAACCGCTCTCGGCCCTGGATGCGCAGGTGCGCGAACACCTGCAACTGGAAATCCGCCGCCTGCAGAAGCAGTTCCGGATCACGACCCTGATGGTCACGCACGATCAGGAAGAAGCCATGGTCATGGCCGACCGCATCGCCGTCATGCAGCATGGCCGCATCGAACAGTTCGGCACGCCCGCCGAGATCTACCGCCGCCCGGCCACGCCCTTCGTGGCGGATTTCATCGGCCACGCCAACTGGCTGCCGTTTTCGCGCATCTCGGGTTCGCAGGTCACGGTCGGGGCCTTGCGCTTCGAAGTCCGCCCTGAAGAAGCGGAGCTGCAAACCGGCCGCCTGTTCTGCCGCCCAGAAGCCGTGGAGCTGTTCGCTACCGAGAGCTGTGCCAACCGCTTCCAGGCACGCGTGATCGATCGCATCTATCTCGGCAACCGCTATCGCCTGGCCCTGGCTGCCGATGCCTTGCCGGGCCAGACCCTGCTGGCCGATGTCAGCGGTGAATCGCACGACCGCCTGGCCGCCCAGCCGGCTCACGATGGACTGTGGGTGGCGCTGCCGCGCCAGGCCCTGCAGGTCTTTGCCTGAGCCGGACCGTTCATGACGATGCAATCTTCCTTGCCGCCCACCTCCCCCATGCCTGCCCTGGCGCGCGATCGCACCCAAGCTGGCGCCCCGGCGGCGCGGCGTTCCCCGACCGACCGCAGCCAGCGGCTGCCGGGCGCGATGAAATGGATGCTGCTGGCCCTGCTCCTGCTGGGTCTGGGCGGACCGCTGCTGTTCATCCTGGCGCAAGCCGTGCTGACGCCCGAGGGCAACTGGGCGGGCAGCCAGCCCTTCGTGACCCTGTTCTCCAACATCAATTTCCTGCCCATGCTGGGGCGCAGCCTGTGGGTCTCTACAGTGACCGCCGTGGTGACGGTACCGCTGGCCTATGTGTTCGCCTACGCCCTGCAGCGCACCTGCATTCCCTTCAAGGGCCTGTGGCGCGGTATCGGCCTGCTGCCGCTGCTGGCGCCGTCGCTGTTGCCCGGCATCGCACTGATCTACCTGTTCGGCAACCAGGGCCTGTTCAAGGAGTGGATGGATGGCAGCATCTACGGCTTCTGGGGCATCCTGCTGGGCGAAGTGTTCTACACCTTCCCGCACGCCATGATGATCCTGCTGTCGGCGCTGTCGCAGGCCGATGGCCGTCTGTACGACGCGGCGCACGCCATGGGCGCATCGCGCTGGCGCATCTTCACCACCGTCACCCTGCCGGCCACGCGCTACGGCATCTTCGGAGCGCTTTGCCTGGTGTTCACGCTCACCATTACCGACTTCGGCGTGCCCAAGATCACCGGCGGCGCCTACAGCGTGCTGGCCGTGGAGGCCTACAAGGCCGTGGTCGGCCAGCAGCAGTTCGGACGCGGTGCGCTGATCGGCTTGCTGCTGCTGGTGCCGGCCCTGCTGACCTTTGCCCTGGACGCCTGGCTGCAGCGCCGCCAGCGCGCCACCATGAGCAGCCGCTCCGAAGCTTACGTTCCCCGCCCCGACTGGCGCCGTGATGGCATCAACCTGCTGGCGGTGGCCCTGATCGCGGCGGCCATCCTGATGATGATCGTGGTGGCCATGGGGGCATCCCTGGTCAAGCTGTGGCCCTACAACCTGCAACTGACGCTGCAGCACTACGACTTCGACAACATGGATGGCGGCGGCTGGCTGGCCTACTGGAACAGCCTGAAACTGGCCTGCGGCACCAGCGTGGCCGGGACCCTGGTCATCTTTACCGGTGCCTGGCTGATGGAAAAGACGCGTGGCCAGGCCTGGCTCGCACCCCTGCTGCGCATGCTGAGTTTCCTGCCGATGGCCGTGCCCGGCCTGGTGCTGGGCCTGGGCAGCCTGCTGTTCTTCAACCATCCGTCCAACCCGTTCAATTTCCTCTACGGGACCATGACGCTGCTGGTGCTCTGCTCCATCGTGCACTTCTACACCACGGCCCATCTCACCGCCGTCACCGCACTCAAGCAGCTCGATCCTGAATTCGAAGCGGCCTCGCTGTCGCTGAAGGTGCCGCTGCTGCAGACCTTCCTGCGCGTGACGGTGCCGCTGTGCCTGCCGCAGATGCTGGAGATCTTCCGCTACCTGTTCGTGTCCTCGATGACCACGGTGTCGGCGGTGATCTTCCTGTATCGCCCGGATACGGTACTGGCCTCGGTGGCGGTGTTGAACATGGACGACGCCGGCGATGTCGGCCCGGCGGCCGCCATGTCCACGCTGATCCTGCTGACCTCGGCTGCGGCCTCGCTGCTCATGTACCTGGCCGGCAGCCGCTGGCTGGCGCGGGCCCAGGCCTGGCGCCGTGGACGCGCGCATTGAGCCGGACCGGCAGCCCTACGATTTCTCCACCTTGCGTCCCCGACGCGTTTTCAACCCAGCCATTCACTGACGAAGGCCATCATGAAAAAAACCAAGCTGTTTTCCCTGTTCGCATCGGTGATCGGTGCCGGCCTGCTGTTCTCGGCCCAGGCCCACGCCGCTACCACGCTGACCGTCTACACCGCCCTCGAAGCCGACCAGATCAAGGCTTACCAGGCCGCGTTCCAGAAGGCCAACCCGGACATCGAGATCAAGTGGGTGCGCGACTCCACCGGCATCGTCACCGCCAAGCTGCTGGCCGAAAAAGCCAACCCGCAGGCTGACGTGATCTGGGGCCTGGCCGCCACCAGCCTGGCCCTGCTGGACAAGGAAGGCATGCTGACCCCGTACGCCCCGCAAGGCCTGTCAGCGATCGACGCCAAGTACCGCAGCGCCGCCAATCCGCCGGCCTGGGTCGGCATGGACGTGTGGGCCTCGGCCATCTGCTTCAACACCGTGGAAGCGCAAAAGCAGGGCCTGCCCAAGCCGACCTCCTGGGCTGACCTGACCAAGCCGGTCTATGCCGGCAAGATCGTCATGCCCAATCCGGCCTCGTCCGGCACCGGCTACCTGGATGTCTCGGCCTGGCTGCAGATGATGGGTGAAGAAAAAGGCTGGGCCTACATGGACGCCCTGCACAAGAACATCGGCCAGTACACCCACTCCGGCTCCAAGCCCTGCAAGCAGGCCGCCACCGGTGAATTCCCGATCGGCATCGCCTTCGAGTACCGTGCCGTCAAGACCAAGAAGGAAGGCGCACCGATCGACGTGATCCTGCCGTCTGAAGGCCTGGGCTGGGATATCGAAGCCACTGCCATCGTCAAGGGCACCAAGAACCTGGAAGCCGCCAAGAAACTGGCCGACTTCTCCGCCAGCAAGGAAGCCATGGCCCTGTATGAAAAGAACTTCGCCGTGGTCGCCATTCCTGGCGTGGCCAAGCCGGACGAGCTGCTGCCGGCCGACTATGAAAAGCGCCTGATCAAGAACGACTTCACCTGGGCCAGCACCAGCCGTGACCGCATCCTGACCGAGTGGAGCAAGCGTTACGAAAGCAAGTCGGAGAAGAAGCAGTAATCCCTGCACTTGCCCGCACTACCGCGCCGTCACGGGTCCAACAGCTTCGAGCTGTAGCGTGACGGCGCACGGAGAGGACCGCAGGACGCCGTCAGAGCGTCCCCGCACAAGACGCCGCACAACATCTCGCCACTGACTCCGATGGAGCACTTCTCATGAACAATTCCCTCTCAGAACACGATCCGCAGCACTTCGACCTGGCCGTGGTCGGCTCGGGCATCCTTGGCCTCGCCCACGCCTATGCCGCCGTCAAGCGCGGCCTCAAGGTGGCCGTCTTCGAACGCACCGGCACGCCGCTGGGCGCGTCCGTACGCAACTTCGGCATGGGCCTGGTGACCGGCCAGCCGCCCGGCATCATGCTGGACCTGGCCCGCGAAAGCCGCGCTCTCTGGCTGCACCTGGCCGCGCGCGCCCACTTCAGCGCACGCGAAGCCGGCACCCTGCTGTTTGCCCGCAGCCAGGCCGAACACGACGTGCTGCTGGAATTCATGACCGTGCGTGCACGCCAGTACGACTACCGCGCCTCCCTGCTCGAAGGCGACAAGCTGGACGCGCTCTACAACGGCCGTTTCAGCCATCACCGCTCGGCCCTGCACGGCACCGAAGACCTGCAGCTGTATTCGCGCGAAGCCATGCCGGCCCTGGTGGCCTACCTGCATTCGCAGGGCGTGCATTTCCGTTTCAACACGCTGGTGCATGGCACCGCCGACGGCCGCCTCTCGACCACCGCCGGCGAATTCCGCGCCGAGCGCGTGGTGGTGTGCTCGGGCCACGATTACCTGACGCTCTTTGCCGACCGTCTGCAGCCGATGAACCTGAAGCAGTGCCGCCTGCAGATGCTGCGCCTGAAGACTGAAGAAGCGGTGCCGCTGACCCATGCCGTGCTGACCGGCCTGTCCTGCACCCACTACGGCGCTTTCTCGGACCTGCCGACCGCCCGCGCGGTGCACGCGGAGATCGAGGCGAACGCCCCGCTGCTGAACAAGCACGGCATCCACCTTCTGGTCAGCCCGACCCCGTATCAGGAGCTCATCGTCGGCGATTCGCACCATTACGGTACCGATTCGCCCCCGTTCAACAGTGAGGAAATCGATGAACTGCTGATCGGCCTGGTCGAACATACCCTGGCTTCGCGCGTGCAGGTGATCGAGCGCTGGCAAGGCGTCTACGGCAGCAAGGGCCCGGGCCCGTTCTCGGCCCTGGCCATCGACGGCCACACCTCGGTGGTACTGATGCATACCGGCATCGGCATGAGCGTTGGCTTGGGCCTGGGCGAACGCGTGGTCAAGGCGCTGCTGGAGGGCGAGAGCCTGCCCACACCGACAGCGCAAGCAACCCCGGCCACCGCGCTGGCCTGATCCCCGCACCTGAGCGGTGACAGGGCCGTGATGCCGCCCTGTCACCGCCGTCCCGCCTGCCGTCCCGCCCGGGAGGGCCTGCCGCTGATCCGCATGCCTGGCACGACGCTTCACTTGCCCGTGCTGATTCCTGACAGAAAAATCTTTTTGAGCATCTTCCCCAAAAGGCGAGCCGCGCGCTGCAGTCGCTGCGCCGCAATATCCACCACCACCCCGCAAGGCCTTGGCTGATGGGCTTTTTGCTGCTGCGTCGCAACCAGAAATCGACTTGCTGCGCTGTAAGCTTGTGTAAGTTTGGAGCAAGTCCTGCGTAAGTTTGGCGTCGCACACTCGCCGCATGGACAAGTGGGTCCTTACGCAAGCAATGCGAAGCCAATATCGCGGTTTGTGTCAGACGGGGAAGCGAGGGGTGTCGATGTTTCATGCTTTGCATGCTCTTCATGCTTTGTTCTCCGGTGCGTTCTTGCATAACGCCCCATTCGGCCATCTGTTGCATTGTTGCCCTGTTGCCCCGAGTACCTGGTTGCATTCCATGCAGTAGCACACTCATTAAAACCAAGGAGACAGACATGACCACAGCATCAGTCAATACGACTGCGCGCGGCATCACCCCGGAGGAGAAGAAAGTCATCTTCGCCTCTTCGCTAGGCACCGTTTTCGAATGGTATGACTTCTACCTGTACGGCTCGCTGGCGGCCATCATCGCCAAGCAGTTCTTTGCCGGCACCGACCCCAATACCGCGTTCATTTTCGCCCTGCTGGCCTTTGCTGCCGGTTTCATCGTGCGCCCCTTCGGCGCGCTGGTGTTCGGCCGCCTGGGTGACCTGGTCGGCCGCAAGTACACCTTCCTGGTGACCATCCTGATCATGGGGGCCTCGACCTTCATCGTTGGCGTGCTGCCCAACTACAACTCGATCGGCATCACCGCCCCGATCATCCTGATCATCCTGCGCATCCTGCAGGGTCTGGCGCTGGGCGGTGAATACGGCGGTGCTGCCACCTACGTGGCCGAGCACGCGCCCGAAGGCCGCCGCGGTGCCTTCACCGCGTGGATCCAGACCACTGCCACGATGGGCCTGTTCCTGTCGCTGCTGGTGATCCTGGGTGTGCGTACGGCCGTGGGTGAAGCCGCCTTCGCCGACTGGGGCTGGCGCATTCCCTTCCTGGTCTCCATCCTGCTGCTGGCCATCTCGGTGTGGATCCGCATGTCCATGAACGAGTCGCCGGCTTTCCTGAAGATGAAGGCCGAGGGCAAGACCTCCAAGGCCCCGCTGACCGAAGCCTTCGGCCAATGGAAGAACCTGAAGCTGGTGATCCTGGCGCTGGTCGGCCTGACCGCCGGTCAAGCCGTGGTGTGGTACACCGGCCAGTTCTATGCCCTGTTCTTCCTGACCCAGACCCTGAAGGTGGATGGCCCGACCGCCAACATCCTGATCGCCGCCGCGCTGCTGCTGGCGACGCCCTTCTTCCTGTTCTTCGGTTCGCTGTCGGACAAGATCGGCCGCAAGCCCATCATCCTGGGTGGCTGCCTGATTGCCGCCGTCACCTACTTCCCGATCTTCAACGGCCTGACCCACTTCGCCAACCCGGCGCTGGAAGCCGCACTGCAAAAGTCCCCGGTGATCGTCACCGCCGACCCGGCCAGCTGCCAGTTCCAGTTCAACCCGACCGGCACCAAGAAGTTCACCTCGTCCTGCGACATCGTCAAGGCCAAGCTGTCGGCCGCTTCGGTGAACTACCAGAACGTGGCTGGTGCACCGGGTTCGGTGGCCACCGTCAAGATCGGCGACCGCGTCATCACCTCGTATGATGCCGCCGGCCTGTCCAAGGAAGACGCCGCCGCCAAGGACAAGGAACTGTCCAAGGCCCTGGCTGACGACATCAAGGCCGCCGGTTACCCGAGCAAGGCCGATCCGGAGCAGATCAACAAGCCGATGGTCCTGCTGCTGCTGTTCATCCTGGTGATCTACGTGACCATGGTCTACGGCCCGATCGCCGCCTGCCTGGTCGAAATGTTCCCGACCCGCATCCGCTACACCTCCATGTCCATGCCTTACCACATCGGCAACGGCTGGTTCGGCGGCCTGCTGCCCACCACCTCCTTCGCACTGGTGGCCTTCAAGGGCGACATCTACTACGGCCTGTGGTATCCGATCGTGATCTCGCTGATCACCGTGGTGATCGGTCTGCTGTTCGTGAAGGAAACCGTGCGCAACAACATCCACGAGTAACACTCGCAATGAGGTGCTCGCCGCCCGGCCCCCAAGGCAGGACGGCGCAGCGCGAAGCCATACGGACCGGGCGCAATGATGATTGCGCCCGGTTTTTTCATGGGTGAGGCGTAACAGCCACGAACGGGCGTGCTGAACGTGAACAGAATGACCAGATCATTTTCATCAAAAATCATATTTCTGATGAATTTAAGGTTATTTGGTATATTTGATTGAATTTATTAAGAAAAACCGGTAAATTTACCGCTGAGAACAGGCATCCCGAGACCGCTGCGCGTGCCCAGCGCTGTCGCCGGCACACTGAGGAGGGTTGCCACATCAACTTGCTCAGTGGGGGATCCTGAACATGAATATAGTCCTGGTGGACGACCAGATCATGATGCGCGCGGGCCTGCGTTGCCTGATCGAGAAGCTGGAAGGCCAACAAGTCATTGGCGAAGTGGAAGCCGGACCGGTAGCCTTGCATGTGATCCAGAGCGTGGCGCCGGACGCGGTCATCATCGATATCTCCACCGACACCCGCAAGGGACTGGCCCTGCTGGCCGACATCTGCAGCAAATGCCCGGCCAGCCGCGTGGTGATCGTCGGCAACCAGCCCGATGCGGAGTTGCTGGCCGAGGTGATGCGCATGGGGGTAGCGGCCTATCTGCTCAAGCAATCCAATCCCGCTGAACTCGATATCGCCTTGCAGGCCGTCGCCCGCAACGAGTGCTACCTGACCCCGGCCGTGGCCAAGTCCATGATCAGCCACTGCCTCTACACGGGGCCCGCCCGGCAAACCCAGGCCGATCCGCTTACGCCGCGTCAGCACCAGATCCTGGCCATGATCGCCCATCGCAAGACGACCAAGGAAATCGCCTACGAACTGGACCTGAGCGAAAAGACCATCGCCGCCCACCGCGCCCAGATCATGGACCGCATCGGCGTGCGCGACGTGGTCGGGCTGGTCTTGTGGGCCGTCAAGAACAACCTGGTGGAACGGCAGACGTGAAGTGGCTACATGGGTGCCCGCTGGCCCCTTTACGCACTGACCAACGCACAACGACAGCCCGCAGCCGCCTGTGTCATTAGTCTTTGGTTCGCAGATTCAACTGATGTTCGAATTAGCACGGGCGCCTCGATCACTTGCACCATAACAAGAGCCAGCTGGTCAGGGAATCAATTTGACCCAGCCCGATCGCGCTACGGCCGACATCCGCTTCAGCTTCCCCAGCCCATAGGCAAGAAGCAGCGACAGCAACGCCGTCACAAGGAACACCTTGCCACCACCAAATTTGCCGTTGAGCTTGAAGGCCATTTCGAAGATCGGATGAAAATAATAGACTCGCGCTGACAGCTGGTCGCGATAGGCGATCTCCCACTGCCGCGCCAATAAGAACAGCACCGGTGCCACGACGATCAGACTTAGATAAAGGTCGCGCGTCTGATGGCCCCAAAGACGATTCCACAGAAAGATCTCAGCCAGGAACATCACCAGGACCGGGAATAACATCCATGGCGAGATCCGTAAATTCCCCGCACGGTTGCGCAGCGCCATGCCGATGAGTAGGAATGGTAGCGCCACGGTAATTCCATTACGGTAAATATCGAACCGTCCGTGGATGTTTTCAGCGAACGCATTGCCGTTCCATAGCGCAACTGCCTGCAGCACCACACCTGCGCAGAACAAAAGAAGCGATAGCGCGAGTAGCGAGCGCAGGCAAGAGCGCCCGACAAACGCAATGCAGGATGCCAGAATCAATGCGGCCAAATACCACAAATGATGCCAGCCGGTGCCCAAATTGATTGCGACCGACAAAAGCGCAGCGTCCGGTGAATGCAAATCCAACCAGAGTGGTGCAAACAGCAGACTCAGCAGGAGGTACAGCACGACAATGCGGCGCATCCAAGGCAGGAATCGATCCCTCTCCAGACTCAAGAAATAGCCGTTCATCAGGAAGAATACCGGCACGGCGATGCGAAACAGCCCATTCGAACTGAACGCATCGAGTGTGGGCAGGCTCGCAAAGGGGCTGGTGTGAATACCCACCACCATCATGCTCATGACCAGCTTGAGGATTTCCAATCCGCCGTAATGTTTCTTGTGCATCGCCAGAACCGGTTTCAATGCTTGCCCGGAGAAGCATGCAGCGTCGGTGCCAGAGAGGCCTTGTACTTGCCGTACTTGAGCTGCCTGACCGCGAATTTGGCATGCGAACGGCCACCGCCCAGCATGGTAAAGAAATCGCTGGCAGACAGCTTGATCTGCTCATAGCCGGCCAGCGAGCGCAAAAGGCCGGCCATGTTGCTGCGCTGGCAGTGGCGGTCGTAAAACAACTGCGCGGCAGAGATGATGCGTTCGGGCGACTTCAGCGTAATGCGTTCCATCTCATGGGAAATATCCATCAGATAAGTGTTGGAACAAATGCTGATGGCCGGGCCGAATTCGCGTACCAGCCTCACCCAGGTTTCCCAGTCCTGCCAAGCCGGCATGGCGGTATCAAACATGCCGATCTGGCGCAAGCGCTCGGAGGTGGTAAACACCTGGTTCCCGATCGCGTTGGTTTCCAAGATGGTGGCCAGATCGACGCGTGCGTCGGTATCCCACAGCATCACGACGCGACCGGCATTGACGATGCGACGATCGAACAGGCAGGAAAAGGACTGCCCCTGCTCTTCCAGCGCATACCATTGCTGCAGGAAGCGCTCGATTCGGTCCGGCATGAAGACGTCATCGTCATCAATGCCGGTCACGAAGCGCCCCGAAGCGGCTTCGATCGCATGATTACGTGCGGCGCACGCCCCCTGCGACTGCGGATGGTGAATCAGCTTGATACGGATATCGCTGTTGAGTCCGCGCACGTACTCGCAGGTACCATCCGTGGCACCGTCCGATACCACGATGAGCTCCAGATTCCGGTAGGTTTGTGCCAAAACCGAATTGACAGCGCGCGTCAGCAGGCCAAGCCGGTTCTTGGTAGGTACATAGATGGTGACAAGGTCATTCATGGCAAAGTGTAATAATTAGGTAAGCCAAGCGTAGTTAACCAGGGCGGCCTCAGGCGCGCCCCACCATCTTCTTCATGTCCAGCACCAGTTCTCGCGAGAACAGCAGCGTCAATCCTGCAAACACTACTGCCCCGACGGCGGACAAGCCGAACAGAACAAGCTGCGGCCCGAACTGATCATGGATCAGCCATTGGAGCAGCGGTGCCAGCAGAGCCAGCATCACCCCCGCAAACAGCACTGGCTGCCATAGCGCGCGCAGCAGACCAGCAAGGTTGCTATGCAGCTCGCGCGTGGCGAAATAAAAATGCGGGATGGCATTGAGGATGTTGGCGATCAGATAGCACATCGCCACGCCTTCGATGCCCCAATGCACCCCTATGAAAAAACTACCGACCTGCAGCACAGCACCCAGCGCGCCGAGGCGCATCATCAGATCGGTGCGGCCAGTGGCCATGAAAACTGCACCGGTGGTGCTGATCACCGACTGCAAAAAACCTACTGGTGCCAGCCATGCCAGAATGATGGGTACGCTCTCCCACTGTGGTCCGAGTGCCACGCGCACGAAGGGCTCACGCAGCAGCCAGAGCCCGGCCATCATCGGCGCAGTAAAGGTGGCGATCAGACGCACGGAACGAAAATACAGCCGCGCCATTTCCTCTCGTTTGCCCTGCTGCCGGCTCATCACCGGGAACAGCGCGCGATTAGCCACGTAGCTCATGCTTTGTAGAGGAAACATCATCACCTTGTAGGCCTGCGCATAGATACCTAATGGAACCGCACCAAGGATTCTGCCAATGACCATGCTGTCGGCATTGCGCGCAAAGAAATTGACGAAGGAAAATCCAGTCAGGTTGCCACTGAATTTCCACAGACCGCGGAACTCACTGCGGCTCCAGATCTTTTCCGGACGCCAGCCGCCGGCGAGCCACAGCTGCAATGCCGACAACATGGCAGATACCAGCGTCTGCCACACCAGGCTGTAGACGCCAAAGCCTGCGAAGGCCAGCGTGATGGCGGTGACCAGTGCGATAGAAGCCGACACGATCTCGATACGTGCCAGTGTGCGAAACTGCGATTCACGCTCCAGCAAGGCGCTATGCACCGCGCAGCTGCTGGTGAGCGGGAAGGACAAGGCCATCAGGCACAGAACGGGAGCCAGATGGGGCGTACGAAAATAATTCTCCACCATCGGAGAAATAGCGATGAGCACCAGCGCAATCGTGCCACCCAGCCCGATGTTGAGCCAGAACACCGTATTGGTGGTCTCGCGGGTCAAGGTCTCCTTTTGAATCACGGCGGCGCCGGTGCCCATGTCACGCAGCAAAGAGGCGAAGTTGAGCGCCACGGTGGCCATCGCCAGCAAGCCATATTCGGACGGCGCCAGCAAGCGGGAGAGGATGAAGATGGAAACCATCTGCAAGGTGATGCGCACCAGCTGCGACAAGGTCAGCCAGCGTGCATTGGACATAGCCGACGCCATTACGCGATCTTCCTTTCTTCGGAGAATCCAAAATGCTCGATCATCGCAGCGATCTGAGTGTCATTGAAATTGCCTGAGACATTGTCTTCCCACAGCGCGCATTCCTGGGATCCGTCCCAGCAATGAAAATAATTGCTGTGATTGGCCGAGGGCGCACGGCGGAAACGCGCGCCATTGCGCCGAGCCATCCACCAGAACCAGATGTCATCACCGCGCGGACATAAGGCCATGAACTGTTCCGCCTGCAACACCTGTTCGCCCAACACGCCTGGCGGATACAACACACCGCCGATGCCGGTGGGGAAATGCAGGTCATCAGCCTGCAGGTCGTTGATGCAATACTCCCACTGCGTGTAAGGCAGCGGGAGTCCGTCACCGCCCATGCGCACGCGATGCACGCGATGAGCGATGACTTCCTTGCGGCCCGGCTGGTAGGCATCGACCAGTTCCTTGAGCCAGTTGCGCCAGTAGTACACGTCGTCATCCGCGGTCACGATGACGCTGTGCGGATCGGTCTGCAATTGCGGGATAAGCTTCTTGTAGGACCGCAGATCCTCGCAGGCACGAATTTCCAGTCCGTGCCGGGTCAGCGCAGTCACGCTGTCCGGCAACTTCTCCACATCCTGATACGCCACCCAGAGCACGATGCGCGCCGGCGCAAAACTCTGTGCCAGCAGCGACATCAGCGTCAGGTGCAGCGTGGAAAAACGGGGCGGATAGGAGGTCAGCGATACCACCACGTTGCTGGCCGCCTGACGACGGGCAGCATAGCGACGCCCCGCCAGCAACCAGTTGCACCGGAACCGGAAGAAGGCTCCGACCGTGGGAAACAGACGGGCATCCGTACGCAAATTCTGGCTCATGGGGCGGTCACCGCGGGGTTTTGGAAGGACGACCGATGGCGTGGTACTCCAGACCCATGCGCGCCATGCTGAGAGGCTCGAACAGGTTGCGACCATCGAACACCAGCGGCTCCTTGAGGCTGGCCTTGACGGCGGCAAAGTCGGGGCTCTTGAAGGATTTCCATTCGGTCACGATCACCAGGGCATCAGCACCTTCCAGCGCCTCCATCGCGCCTTCGGCGAAGAGCAGGTCGGCCTGGCGCTCGGGCAAATCGGCGAGATCCACCGCAAAGGCATGACGGGCCTCGGCCATTGCGACCGGATCATAGGTTTGTACTCGCGCCCCACGGCGCAGCAGCTCGCGCACAATCACGCGGCTGGGGGCGGCACGCATGTCATCCGTGTTGGGCTTGAAGGCCAAACCCCAGACTGCAAAGGTCTTCCCGGACAGATCCTCGCCGAGGCGGCCGACGATCTTCTTGAGCAAGACTTGCTTCTGTTTGTCATTGACCGATTCCACCGAACCGAGAATCTCCAGTTCCTGACCATGTTCGCTGGCGGTACGCGCCAGTGCTTGCACATCTTTCGGGAAGCACGAACCGCCGTAGCCGGTACCGGCGTAAAGAAAACTGAAGCCGATGCGCGGATCCGAACCGATCCCTTTGCGCACATGCTCGATGTCCACACCGAGGCGGTCAGCCAGATTGGCCAGTTCGTTCATGAAGGAGATACGTGTGGCCAGCATGGCATTGGCGGCGTACTTGGTGAACTCTGCGGACTTGACGTCCATGTACAGAATGCGTTCATGGTTGCGA
This sequence comes from Herbaspirillum huttiense, assembly GCF_004367745.1. Lineage (GTDB taxonomy): Bacteria > Pseudomonadota > Gammaproteobacteria > Burkholderiales > Burkholderiaceae_D > Herbaspirillum > Herbaspirillum huttiense. Next base: position 2,564,434 of record NZ_CP037993.1, on the reverse strand, counting down.
TTGAGCGGTGCGTAGAGCTCGCGCATCACCTCGCGCGCTTCCACACCGGCCGCACCTTCTTCCACCCCGATGACGATGCGATCCGGCCGCATGAAATCTTCCACCGCCGCGCCTTCCTTCAGGAACTCCGGATTGGAGACGATCATGGCATCCAGGTCATCGCGGCCGCGCGCCTGCAGCTCGGCGCGAATGGCAGCCTTGACCTTGTCGCCCGTGCCAACAGGCACAGTGGACTTGTCGACCACGATGCAGTTGCGCTCCATGTGACGGCCGATATTGCGCGCCGCTGCCACCACGTATTGCAGATCGGCCGAGCCATCCTCATCGGGCGGCGTCCCCACGGCGATGAACTGCACCTGACCGTGCGCCACGCTGGCGGCTATATCGGTGGAAAAGATGAGTCGGCCGGAGGCGCGATTGCGGGCGATGATTTCCTTGAGGCCGGGCTCGTAGATGGGCACGCCGCCGCTGTTGAGGATCTCTATCTTGTTGCGATCCACGTCCAGGCAGAAGACCTTGTTACCCAATTCGGCCAGACAGGCGCCGGTGACCAGGCCGACATAGCCGGTCCCGATGACGGTGATGTTCATGCGTTTCCTTTCAGCTCACAGGAGCGAAACAAGTTTTGACAGGGTGCTCAGACTGATGCGCGCGCTGATGATTCCCCACCTTCCTCTAGGGATGATCAACGCGTGATCTCGATACGTCCTGACGCTGCATCGGCGGAAATCTCTGCCCCGCTCTGTTTGATGCTTGCAGCACTGTCTCCTCCACCTCTCCTGACACTTTCGTGCAAAAAGTACAGGATCTTCTTCATTTATATGGCGGACAGACTTTGCTGAAGCCGCTGCCCTTGAGCCACCAGACCATCCCGCGGAAATGATTTCTGGTGTGACTGGTTCGCCTTCTCAGTAATGCAATGGACGCTTGCCAGGCTCTTCCACCTGAAGAGCTTTAGCATTCGACCGCCCGCTTGGCGTACTCACCGAACACTAATGGACCATAGACACAATCGAAATGAATATGTTCGCAAGCTTTTTCTCATGAGCTCATCCTTCACCTTCTATCCCTTCCGGTTCCGGCCAAGCGCAGATACGGCTCATGGTTTTCTGCAGCAAGCTCCGCGTACTCAACAGCAGCAGCAATCGGCTCGCGTGGATCTTCATCAAGGCGTTCTGCACCTCCTCTCGCGCGACCGCTCGCAACTTAGTCTGGCGCCGTGCGTGCCCCGCTGATCGAACTGATTGCCACAAAGAAAATCCTGCTTGCCGATCTTGCTTTCCGTATCCGCCCATGGCGCACGCGGGCTTACGCGCGCTTGCGAGTGTAACCGAACGATCTGATGCGAACCAGATACGCCAACCCCAGCCATAAGGCGAATAGTGTGGCAGGCGCCCCTTGCCTCCGGTGTATGGATAACGACATGGGCCCGGGACTGACACATCTTTTCAATATGAGGATCGGTCGAGATTCTTAAGACATTTGCAACATTATATTGAGTAATGCGCTGTCCGCCCAGCACCAGCGATGCAAAGCATTCGCGATGCCTGGCTTGACAGAGTAGGCGAGCCGCCTGGACTGGCGATTCGGCTCTCCGCTCAAACGAGTCCGTCCGCTCCAGAACGGCCGCCACTGTCGGACCAATGACTGGCTAACCGGCCTGAACCGCAGGTCTGTCCTGATCGCACCAATATTGCCTCTAGGACGGCCCTCCAGGCATCCGGGCTCAGACCACCCGGGTTGCCTAGGACATTTCCTATGTATCTCCTAGGATCAGAACCGATTCCGGCCGGCAATGTTGCCGCCTACCATTTCTCCTGCAAGACCGTCCGTTTGAGCACAACTTTTTTCCAGGAGGCGCACATGGCGCTCGTCAAGACTATTCAAAACTCCAACTATGAGGGCGCAACCGACCAGCGTGCGGCCGCCTCGACGTCGCGCCAGGCCGATGCCCTGCGCAAGAAGGCCCGCACCCTGGCCAAGCAGCAGCAGGCCGCCGAGCGCATCGCCGCCGCCACCGCCGAACTCAGCGCCGGCATCTCGGAGGCCTCGGCGGCCACCGAAGAACTGAAAAGCGCCTCCGACCAGATTGCGCGCGGCGCCGAGCAGGCCTCCAGCGCCGCCCAGGAGTCGCTGGCCGCCTTCCGCCAGGTAGAGCAGGCCATCGGCCGCCAGTTGCAGAATGCCGATCAAAGCCAGGCGCGTATGCTGGCCGTGCAGAACCAGGTCACCCGCACCAGCGGCGATATCGCCACCCTGGTCACCAACGTGGGCATCGCCGCCCAGCGCCAGTCCAGCTCGGTGACCATGGTGGCCGAACTGGAAAAACAGGCCGCCAACATCGGCGACATCGTCAAGGCCGTGGCCCGCATCGCCGACCAGACCAACCTGCTGGCCCTGAACGCGGCCATCGAAGCGGCCCGCGCCGGACAGCATGGCAAGGGCTTTGCGGTGGTGGCCGATGAGGTGCGCACCCTGGCCGAGACCTCGGAAAAAAGCGCCAAGCAGATCCAGGAACTGGTCGGCCAGATCCAGCGTGAAGTCAAGGCCGTGGTCGAAGGCATTGGCGCGGCCGCCACCACTGTCCTGGGCGAGGTCGAAAGCGGCAAGATGATCAGCGCCCAGCTGGAGAACATCCGCCGCGATGCCCAGGTGATCGTCGCCGGCGTGCAAGAGATCGCCGTAGGCGCCCAGCAGTCGGTCGCCGCGAGCAAGCAGGCGCTTGATGGCGCCCAGGAAATCGCCGCTGCAGCCGAAGAACAATCGGCCGCTGCCGTCGAATCCGCCAAGACCGTGGCCGAGCAAGGCCAGGCATTGTCGGAAGCTGAAACCACCTCGCAAGCGCTCTCGGAACTGTCCGAAGACCTCAAGAACTCCACCGATGTGGCCAAAAGTGCCGAAGAAGTCGCCGCCAGCGCCGAAGAACTCTCGGCGGCCGTACAGGAAATCAGCCGCGCCAGCGCCCAGATCATGTCGGCCATCGAACAGATCCGCAAAGGTACGCAGGTGCAATCAGTGGCCACCGAAGAATCGGCCACGGCCATCGAACAGATCTCACGCGGCCTGCAGGTGGCACAAGCACGCGCCGGCACCAGCGGCGAACGCGCTACCGCGATCCGGACGCTGCTGGGCGAGAACAAGAAGGCCGTCGATTCGCTCATCGCCGGCATCGCCAACTCGGTGGACGCCTCACGCGCCTCGATTCGCCAGATCAAGGACCTGGCACTGGTCTCGCGCCGCATCGACAAGATCGTCGATGCCATCACCACGGTCTCGATCCAGACCAACATGCTGGCCGTGAACGGCTCCATCGAAGCGGCCCGCGCCGGCGAGTTCGGCAAGGGCTTCGTGGTGGTCGCGACCGACATCCGCAACCTGGCCCACGACTCGGCCGGCAATGCCGACAACATCAAGGATCTGGTCAAGGCAGTGCAGGATCAGATCGCCGTGGTCGAGCGCGACCTGGAAGAAATTGCCGACGCTGCCATCGGTGAAGCCGAAAAAGCCAAGGCCATCACCAGCGCCCTGGTCAGCATCGAAAACGATGTGGCCGCCGTGGAGCAAGGCACGCAGGAAATCCTCTCGGCCGCCAGCGAGGTCGCTGCGGCCATCTTGCAGGTGCGCACCGGCACCGAGCAGATTGCCGCCGCCGCCCAGGAAGCCGACCGTGCCGCCACCGAAGCCGCTGCCGCCGCGCGCCAGCAGTCCCAGGGGGCCGAGCAACTGGCCGCCGCCGTCGAGGAAGTGGCCTCGCTGGCCGATGAGCTGCAAAGCACCTGACTCGCTGCTCCAGTGAACCCGTGGACCCGAGAAAGGCACACACAACATGAATGACGCATCCCTCATCGAGCGCGAGGTGGCCCCGGCCGCCATCGCGCCCGCACCCGGCGCAGCGACGCCGCCGGCCTACGCCGGCACAGCCGACGACGCCCTGCCCCCGCCAACCGCCGGCGACACCGAACTGCGCCAGTTCGTCACCTTCACGGTAGGCGACGAGGTGTTTGGCGTGGACATGGCGCCGGTACAGGAAATCATCCGCGTGCCGGAAGTGGTGCACGTGCCGCTGGCCCCGCAGGCCCTCCTGGGCCTGGCCAACCTGCGCGGCAAGGTGCTGCCCATCGTCAGCCTGAGCCGCATCTTCGGGCTGCCGGACCGGCCGGCCGACGATGCCAGCCGTGCCGTGGTGATCGACCTTGGCCAGCCGCTGGGTTTCGTGGTGGATCACGTGGCCAGCGTGGTCGGCGTGGACCTGCGCCAGATCGAAGACGTGGCCTGCATCGCCTCCTCGGTGCGCACCGAGTTGCTGTCCGGCCTGATCAAGGACGTCGGCGGCCACCCCATGATCATGGTGCTGGATTTTGCCCGTCTGGTGGCGGCCGAATTTGCCGAAGCCGCTACCGGCACGCGCGCCGGCCAGGCCGCCATGGATGGCGGCAGCGCCGAGGAAGTGCAGGCCCAGGGTGGCGACGAACTGCAACTGGTCAGCTTCATGGTGGCCGGCCAGGAATATGCGGTAGCCATCGAAGACGTGCAGGAAATCGTGCAGATGCCGCAGACCGTCGTGCAAGTGCCGCATGCGGAGCCGCACGTGCTGGGCATCATGACCCTGCGCAACCGGCTCTTGCCGCTGGTATCGCTGCGCCACATGTTCGGCTTGCCGCCGCGGCAGCAGGACCACAGCAGCCGCATCGCCGTGGTCGCCCCGGCGGCCGGGGAATCGGCAGGCGCCGTGGGAGTGGTCATCGATACCGTCAACGAAGTGCTGCGGGTGCCGCTCAACACCGTGGAAGCGGTCCCCACGCTGCTGGCGCGCGACCAGGGGATGGCTGACATCGCCCGCATCTGCCGGCTGGACAACGGAAAGCGGCTGGTGTCAGTGATCGATGCCGTGAGCCTGCTGCGCCAGCCGGCCATCGAAACCCTGCTGGAGGACAACGAGATGAACCAGGACAAGCAGCCCGAAACCCGCAGCGACGATGAGGAGCAGGTCGTGGTGTTCCGCTTCGGCGAGGAGGAATTCGGCGTGCCCATCGACAGTGTGCAGGAGATCGTGCGCGTGCCGGAGCAACTGACCCACGTACCGCGCGCCCCGACATTTGTGGAAGGCGTCATCAATCTGCGCGGCGCCGTGCTGCCGGTGATCGACCTGCGCATGCGGCTGGGCCTGCCGCGGGTGGAGCGCAGTGATCGCCAGCGCATCATGGTGTTCCTGATCGACCAGGTGTGCACCGGCTTCATCGTCGATTCGGTGGCCGAGGTCCTCAAAATTGAACGCCGCGCCATCGGGCCCGCGCCTTCGCTGTCGAGCCAGCAGGTGCGCCTGCTCTCGCGCATGGCCAACATCGAGAAACAGAAACGCATGATCCAGCTGGTGGAACCCCGCTACCTGGTGGAAGGCGAAGAGCTGGCCCTGCTGGCCGGCATGGGACAAACCGCGTAAGCCTACGCACGAGAAAGGACAGGAGAGAGAAGGATGAAGCTGCTCATCGTCGACGATTCAGCCCTCATGCGCAAGCAGCTGAGCGAGCTCTTCGAGCAGGCCGGTGGCTTTGCGGTGGCCTTTGCCCGCAATGGCCGGGAAGCCGTCAGCATGAACCTGGAATTCGCGCCCGATGTCGTCACCCTCGACATCAACATGCCCGAACTCGATGGTCTCTCGGCGCTGGCGGAAATGATGCTGCAACGTCCGGTGCCGGTAATCATGCTCTCCTCCCTGACTGCCCAGGGGGCGCTGGCGACCTTCGAAGCCCTGGCCCTGGGGGCGGTGGATTACGTGGCCAAGCCGGGCGGCACCATCAGCCTGGGCATCGATGTGCTGCGCACCGAACTGGTGGCCAAGGTACGGGGCGCCGCCAAGGCCAAGGTGCGCAGCCCCGACGCAGCACCGCCGGCCACGTCGCCGCGCACCGCTGCCCGCACCCGTAGCGCCGCTGGGCCGGCCGATCCTGCCGGCCCAGCGACGGCGGCCCCGACTGCTACCCTCTCCGCGCCGCTGAATGCCCGCGAGCCGGGGGTGGTGGTCATCGGAGTCTCTACCGGAGGGCCGCGCACGCTGGAGCGCATCCTGCCGCAGTTGCCGGCGCACTTCCCCTGGCCGGTGGTGGTGGCGCAGCACATGCCGACCAGTTTTACCGCGCCTTTCGCCGAGCGCCTGGGCCGGCTATGCGCCCTGCGCGTGGTCGAGGCGGCGCAGCCCATGCCGCTGGAAGCGGGCACGGTCTATGTCTGCAAGGGCGGTGCCGACAGCATCTTCACCACGCGCAACGGCAGACCCACGCTGGTCAGCCGCCCGCCGGACGCGACCCAGCTGTGGCATCCCTCGGTCCAGTTGCTGGGGGCCAGCGCCCTGCAGCTGTATCCGCCCCAGGCCATCGTGGGCGTCATGCTCACCGGCATGGGCAGCGATGGGGCCGAGGCCTATACCGAGATCCGGCAAGCCGGCGGACGCACCATCGCCGAAAGCGAACAATCCGCCGTGGTCTTCGGCATGCCGGCTGAACTGATCCGCCGTGGCGGCGCCAGCAGCGTACTGCCGGCCGACCAGATTGCAGGCCAGCTGATCCAGTGGCTGTGCCCCCTCATCTGATACGAATCACACCGATACGGAACTCATCATGCCCTTGAACAAGTCCACAGGAATGCCCAGCGCCAGTATCCCGGAAGTGGCCCGCGCCACGGCCCTGGCCAGCCTGCAGGCGGCGGACCCGGCGCTGCGCCGCAGTGCGGCCCAGACCCTGGCCGGACAGCCGGAGGCGGTACCGGTCATCCTCGATGCCCTGGAACGCGAATCGAGCCTGGCCGTGCGCACAGCCCTGCTCGATTCACTGGCGGCCACGCCCGGCGACGAGGCCGTACAAGCCCTGGCCGGCTGCCTGCGCAGCGAGGACGCGTGGCTGCGCAACGCCGCCATCGACCTCCTGCGCGGCATGCCCGAGCAGGTGGCTCCCGTGATTGCGCACATGCTCATTGATCCGGAAACCGATATCCGCATCCTGGCCGTGGGCATCCTCGACACGCTGCGCCATGCGCGAGTGGAAGACTGGCTGCTGCAACTGATCGATGCCGAGACCGATGTCAACGTCTGCGGTGCCGCGCTGGAAGTGCTGACCACCATCGGCACGCCGGCGGCCATCGGTCCTGTGACCACGCTCATGCGCCGCTTTGCCGACGAGCCCTACATCACGTTTGCCGGGCGCCTGCTGCTGAATCGGCTTGGACGGGGCGCGTAATGAACGTTTCTGCAGAAGCCCCCACCAGCAGCATCAGCGCCGAAGACTTCGAGCGCTTCCGTGAATATTTTTACCGCCGCAGCGGCATCCACTTCGAATCGACCAAACGCTATTTCGTCGACAAGCGCCTCATCGACCGCATACAGGCCGCCGGCTGTGCCGACTTCCGCGAGTACTTCTCGCTGCTGCGCTTCGAGACCTCAGGCCGCGAATGGCAGCGGCTGGTCAACGAGATGACGGTCAACGAGACCTACTTCATGCGCGAGCACTACCAGTTCGACTGCATGGTGCAGTCGATGCTGCCCGAGCTGGTGGCGCGCAAGCCGCGCGGCGAACCGATGCGCATCTGGATCATGCCGTCGTCTTCCGGCGAGGAAGCCTACACGGTGGCCATGTACCTGCTGGAACGCTGGCCGGAACTGGCACGCTGGGATGTGGAGATCGTCTCCTCGGATATCGACACCCGCATCCTGGCCCAGGCCGAGGCTGGCCTCTATTCGCCGCGTGCCGTGCACCAGTTGCCGGCCGCCTGGCTGCAGAAGTATTTCACCCGCGAGGGGGAAAACTGGCGCATCAACCGCAGCCTGCGCGAGGTCGTGGCCTTTACCCGCGTGAACCTGAACGAACGCGCCGAAGTGGCAGCCTACCGCAACTACGACCTGGTGTTCTGCCGCAACCTGCTGATCTACTTCGACGACGCCTCGCGCCGCCGTGCCGCTGAAGCCTTCTATGACGTATTACGCCCGGGCGGTTTCATCTGCCTGGGCCACTCGGAGTCGATGAGCCGCATCTCATCGCTGTTTGCGATCCGCAAGTTTGCACAAGCGATCGTCTACCAGAAGCCATTGGAGCAAGCATGAAACATATCCTCATCGTGGACGATGCTGCCACCGTCCGTCTGTATGAACGGGCCATCTTCGAGGACGCCGGCTATACCGTGCGCGAAGCCAGCAACGGGTTGGAGGCGCTGGAGACGGCGCTGGCCGCCTGCGCCGAAGGCCAGCAGCCCTTCGACCTGTACGTGGTCGATGTCAACATGCCGCAAATGGATGGCTACTCTTTCCTGCGCGCCCTGCGCCAGCACGACATCCCCCAGGCACCGGCCATCATGGTCAGTACCGAAGCCCAGGAATGCGATCGCCGCAAGGCCTTCGAGGCCGGCGCCAATCTCTACATCGTCAAGCCGGCGCGCCCCGTGCCGCTGCTGCGCAACGTGAAACTGATGCTGGGAGAAACGCAATGACGACCGCCTTCTCTCCCCTGCTGCTGCAATTCATGCAGGAGTCGCGCGACGGCCTGCAGGAGATCGCCAGCCGACTGCTGGCCCTGGAACGCCAGCCGGCCGATCCCGAATTGATGGAGTCCCTGTTCCGCGTGGTGCATACGCTCAAGGGCAACTGCGGGCTGTTCGAGTTTCCCGAGATGTTCCGGGTGCTGCATGCGGCCGAAGACTTGATGAGTGCGGTACGCGACGGCCAGGTCGCCTATGACCGCGAGATGGCCGACCTGCTGCTGGAAGCCATGGACTTCGTGGCACGCCAGTTCGACGACATCGAACTGGCCGGCCAGCCAGACCCGGCCCAGGCTGCCCCGTGCGCAGAACTGGTGGCCCGCCTGCGCCAGCGCTGCGGGATGCAGCTGGCCCAGGGCGGTGGCGATGCCCACCAAGCGAGCCAGCGCGCGGCTGAAGAGGCCGCCCGCAGCCGCATGGCCGAGGCCCTGGGCCGGGTGCCGGCCAGCCTGCGGATGGCGTGGGCGGATGCAGCCCGCAACGGCGAGACCTTGCTGTGGGTGGAATACACGCCGGAACCGGAATGCTTCTTCAAGGGCGAGGATCCGCTGCGCCTGGCCGCGCAGATGCCGGGCGTGCTGTGGCGCCGCGTGTTGCCCGGCAGCGCCTGGCCTGCCCTGGCCGAGCTGGATGCCTATCGTGCCAACCTGGTATTCCAGGCAGTAACGACCGCCGACCGCAGCCTGCTGGATGATCATTTCCGCTACGTGCCGGGACAGTTCTGGATCACCGCCCTGCCGGCAGCGGCCATCGAAGTCAAGGACCAGACCCGGGCCAACGATGCGCTGATGATCGTGCAAACCCAGAATGATGCACTGTGGGCGCTCGAAGGCGCGCCCTGGGTCCCGGGCCATCTGAAGGCCGCCGTCACGACCATCGCCAATTGCATGCGCGCCATCGGACGCCTGGATGTCTTGCCGGCGCTGGAAGCCTGCGCCGAGGAAGCCCTTGCGCTGTCGAGCGTGGCGCCGGTGGTGGCCTGGATCGAGCAGCACGCGCAAGTGCAGTCGGTGGCCGAGATGAGCGCAGACGCTGATGTACAAGAAGAAATGATCGCGGTAGAGATCGCCGCACCGGCCGCAGTGGCAGCGGCTGCCGCCCCGGCGACGGCGGCAATCGCGTCCGCAACTGCCGAGGGAGAGGCTCCCGTCAATTTCGGACGCCGTGCCGAGGACAGCAATGGCGCGCGGGTCCTGAAGGTGGAACAGGAAAAAGTGGACCGCCTCATGAACCTGATCGGCGAGATGGTGGTGGCCCGCAACGGCCTGCCCTATCTGGCCTCCCGTGCCGAGAACCAGTACGGCGAGCGCGAGCTGGGCCGCGATATCCGGGCCCAGCATGCGGTCATCAACCGCATCGTCGAGGAGATGCAGGATGCCATCATGCAGGTGCGCATGATGCCGGTGTCTTTCGTGTTCCAGCGCTTCCCGCGCCTGGTGCGCGACATCGCACGCAAGCTGGGCAAGGAGGTGCAACTGCTGCTCGAAGGCGAGACCACCGAAGCCGACAAGAACGTCATCGAGGCCTTGGCCGACCCCTTGGTTCACCTGGTGCGCAATGCGCTGGACCACGGCATGGAAACGCCCGAAGAACGCCGCGCCGCCGGCAAGCCGGCCACCGGCAAACTGGTCATGAGTGCACGCCAGGAAGCCGATTGCGTGGTCATCGAGATCGCCGACGACGGGCGCGGCATCGACCCCGCCGTGATCCGCCGCAAGGCCTATGCGCGCGGCCTGGTGGATGAAGCGGCACTGGAACGCATGAGCGACCGCGAGGCCGTGAACCTGGTGTTCCTGCCCGGCTTCTCCACGGCCGAGGCCGTCACCGATCTCTCCGGGCGCGGCGTGGGCATGGATGCGGTCCGTACCGCCATCGAACGCCTGCACGGCAGCGTGCAGCTGGAAAGCAAAGCCGGCCAGGGCACCCGCCTGCAACTGTCGCTGCCGCTGTCGATGGCGGTGACCAACGTGATGATCGTGCAGTCGGGCGGCGTGCAGTACGGCCTGCCGATGGAAGCGGTGGTGGAAACGGTGCGCGTCCCGGCCGCCGACGTGCACCGCATCAAGCAGCACAATGCCGCCGTCCTGCGCGGACGCATCGTGCCGCTGCTGGAACTGAACAGCCTGCTCGGGCTGGACACCCCGCAGCGCTGCAACGAGCACGACGAATGGGCGACCCTGATCCTGCGCGTGCACGGGCAGTACCTGGGACTGGTGATCGATGACTTCCGGGAGGTGGTGGAAGTGATCCTCAAGCCGCTCTCGGGCGTGCTCGCCGGCCTCACGGCCTATGCCGGATCGGCCCTGCTGGGCGACGGCTCGGTACTGATGGTCATCAACCCCAAGGAGCTGCTGAAATGACGATCGAATTCAAGGACGACACCCTGCACTGTGCGGGCGTACTGGCCGTGGAGGATGCCGAGGCCCTGCTGGCCCTGGTGGCCGGCCATCCGGCGGCCCCGGTGGACCTCTCCGCCTGCGAGCATGTACATACGGCCTGCCTGCAGGTCTTGATGGCAAGTGCAGCCAGCATCAGCGCCTGGCCGGGCGCGCCGGAACTCAGCGAATGGCTGCGCGCGGCCTTGCCGCAGCACTGAGGCCGCCTGCGCCGCCAACGACCCGGACAAACCAGACAAACCAGACAAACCAGACAAGCAGCATCAACCAGCAAGGAGTACCCAAATGAGCAAGACCATCCTGGTAGTGGACGATTCAGGCACCATGATCCTGAGCCTGAAAAACAATCTCGAAATTTCCGGCTTCAAGGTCATCACGGCCAACGACGGTGCGGCCGCCCTGGCCCGCCTGGGCCAGGCGCCCAAGCCGGATCTCATCATCACCGACATCAACATGCCCAACATGGGCGGCATCGAATTCATCGGCAAGGCGCGCGCCCTGCCGGGTTTCCGCTTCACGCCCATCCTGGTGCTCAGTACCGAGAGCCAGCAGGCCAAGCGCGATGAAGCCCGCAGTGCCGGGGCCAGCGGATGGATGGTCAAGCCGGTGCCGGGCGCCGAGCTGCTCAAGATCGTCAAACAGGTGCTGCCGGGAGCCTGACATGGGAATCATCCACGCCCTGCGCACCCGGGTACGCGCCCAGCCGCACATGCCGGTGGAACCGGGACCGACCTGCCAGGCCGCCCTGGTGGCCAGCATGCAACTCGACGAAGAAATCGCCGTGCGCCTCAAGGGTGCGGTGGAGCAGACCGAGAATTCCTCGCTGGCCATCATGAGCGAAGCGCGCGCCCTCTGCGACCGCTCTGCGCAACTGCTGGAGCGCATGCAGCGTGCCAGCCAGGAAAACGAGCGCGTACGCGACGAGATGCTGGAGACGGTCGATGCTTTGGTCGCCATGACGGAATTCCTCAAGAGCCTGCCGGAACGCATGCGCCGCGACGTCGAGAGCATCGGCCGCATTGCCGTGGAGATCGACAATCTCTCGGACCTGGCGCAGAGCGTCCAAGGCATCAGTACGCAGTCGCACCTGTTGTCGATCAACACGGCCATCGAGGCCAGCCGTGCCGGCCCGCAAGGCGCGGCTTTCAAGGTGATCGCCTCGGAGGTACGCAACCTGGCAGCCAATTCGCATACCGCAGCGGCACGGATTCGCACTACCTTGTCGGAAGTGCGCAAGACCTTGCACGACGAACTGGGCGGCAATACAGCCCAGTCGGCGGCCGACCTCGATCGCATCGCCGCCACCGCCGAGGCCGTGGGCAGGCTGCGTAGCAGCTTCGAGCACGTGCGCGATACCAGTGACCAGCAATACGCGCAGATGATGGCGCACGGCGAGGAACTAGTCGCTACCACCGGCAACATGCTGGGCCATCTGCAGTTCCAGGACGTAGTGCGGCAATGCGTGGAGCGCGTCCAGTACGCCGTGGACCGGCGCAATGCGGCCCTGGCCCAAATGGCGGGCGAGACCACGGTGATCCTGCCCGCGCATGAGGCGGCCACGGTGATCGCGCAGGTGGTCATCGATTACGTGGAACAGGAGCACCGCCACCTGGTGCGCGAGCCGGACTTGCCGGCCATGGAATTGTTCTAGGAAGCCTGTGGTTTGCGGCCGCGCCGCGCGGGGGGTGAGCTTTCAGCGCGCGCCTTGGCCTGGACCAGGTCCAGAAGGCCTTGCGCGGCGATGGACAGGCTGCGCTCCTTGGGCGTGACGATCAGCAGCGGCCGCACCAGCTCGGGCGCGTCCACCGGGATGGCCACCAGATTGGGCAGGCGGAACTGGAACAGCGTCAGCTCCGGCACCACGCTCACGCCCAAGCCGCTTTCGATCAGGGCCGCCAGGGTCGCCAGGTGTTCGACCTCCAGCCCGGTGTGGATCACCGCGCCCGGCCGCAGCACGGCATCCAGATGCTGGCGCACGCTGGTGGAGCGCGCCAGGTGGATCATTTCGCACCCGGCCAGTTGGGCCACCTTGATGCGGCGCTTGCCGGCCAGCGCATGGTCCTTGCGGCAGACCAGGTAGAACGGGTCGGCGCACAGGGGCTGCGTGGTGAACTCCAGCAGATTGGGGCCCGGCGCGGTAAGGGCGATATCGGCCTTGCCCTGGCGCAGCAGGTCCAGGCATTGATCCGATATGGCATCGAACAGCTCCACCGCCACGCCCGGATGACGTTGCCGGTAAGCCGCCAGCACCGGCGGCAGCCACCCCGCCGCCAGCGATGGCAAGGCCGCGATGGCTACCCTGCCCTTGCGCCGTGCGACGTAATCGTTCATGTCCGCCAGCGCCGCCTCCATGTCTGCGACCAGCTGGCGTGCCACCTCGACAAAGACTTCACCTTCCGGCGTCAGGCTCACGTTGCGGGTATCGCGTTCGAACAGGCGCGCGCCGGTTGCTGTTTCCAGCTTCTGGATCATGGCGCTGAAGGCGGACTGCGACACGTGGCAGCGCTCGGCCGCGTGGCCGAAATGGCGGCAGTCGGCCAAGGCCAGGAAGGCGTGCAGCAGGCGCGTGGACAGGTTGGCATGCATGGTCGAAAGCCGGATTGGATTATGCGGAAAGGCAGATCAATCAATCGAAAAAAGCGACTTTACAACAAAATCAGCCGCCACCTACACTCGCCCTGCTCACATCCGCGCACCCTGTACGGAATCATGTACAGAAGCTGAAGCACAAAAAAGAACGAACCGGTACCGGATGTGCTGACACGACAAGAACATCACATCAAAAAAACCGGAGACACGCATGTTGGCCCTGCTCGGCTTTGTCACGATCGTATCCTTGTTCACGGCCATCCTCACCAAGAGGATGTCGCCCCTGGTGGCGCTGATCGCCATTCCCATCATTGCCGCGCTGGTCGGTGGCTTCGGATTGCAGACCTCCAAGTTCATCGTGCAGGGCGTGACCGCCATTGCGCCGGTGGCCGGCATGTTCGTCTTTGCGATCCTGTTCTTCGGCATCGTGACCGATGCCGGCATGCTGGACCCGATCATCAGCCGCATCCTCAAGACCGTGGGCAGCCGCCCTACCCGCATCGTGCCGGGCACGGCGCTGCTGGCGCTGCTGATCCACCTGGATGGTTCGGGTGCGGTGACCTTCCTCATCACCATCCCCGCCATGCTGCCGCTGTACACGCGGCTGGGCATCGACAAGCGCATCCTGGCCTGCGTGGCCTCAATGGCGGCGGGCGTGAATTTCCTGCCGTGGACCGGCCCGATGATCCGTGCCTCGGCGGCGCTGCACATCCCGGTCTCGGACATCTTCACGCCGCTGGTGCCGGTGCAGCTGGTGGGGCTGGCGTTCGTGTTCATCGCCTCGTATCTGCTGGGCCTGAAGGAAGAGCGCCGGCTCGGGCTGGGCAAAGGATCGACGGTCGATTTCGTGCAGCAGCATGAGCTGAGCGAAGCACAACTGAAGATCCGTCGCCCGCAGAATTTCTGGGCCAACATCGTGCTGACGGTCTTCGTGCTGGGCGTGATGATCAGCGGCAAGGTTGATCCGGTGGTGATGTTCATGATCGGCGTGGTGCTGGCGCTGATGATCAACTACCGTGACGTGGCCATGCAGCGCGAGCGCATCGACGCCCACGCCAAGGCGGCTCTGCTGATGGCCAGCATCCTGTTTGCGGCGGGCGTGTTCACCGGCATCATGACCAAGTCAGGCATGCTCTCGGCCATGGCCAAGACTGCCGTCGGCTTCGTGCCGCCCGAGATGGCCGGCCATATCCCGGTGGTGCTGGGGGTGCTGTCGATGCCGCTGTCGCTGCTGTTCGATCCGGATTCCTTCTACTTCGGTGTGCTGCCGGTGATCGCCGAGGTCAGCCACATGCTGGGCGTACCGACCATCCAGGTGGCACAGGCGGCGCTGTTGGGCCAGATGACGACCGGTTTCCCGGTCAGCCCGCTCACGCCCGCCACCTTCCTCGTATGCGGCCTGGCCGGGATCGAACTGGCGGACCACCAGAAATACACCATTCCCTTCCTCTTCGGTGCCTCCGTGGTGATGACCATCGCCTGCGTGATACTGGGGCTGTTCCCGCTGTTCTGAGCGCGGGCCACCGGAAGTGCAACACCCTGTTTTGGAGAAGCGCATGACCCAAGATCCACAGCGCACCGTGCGCATCGGCGCCGGTGCCGGCTATTCAGGCGACCGCATCGAGCCGGCCGCCGAACTAGCCGAACACGGCCAGCTGGATTACCTGATCTTCGAATGCCTGGCCGAGCGCACCATCGCCATCGGCCAGCAAGCCCGGCTGGCGGACCCGGGCAAGGGTTACGACCCGCTGCTGGCCGAGCGCATGCATGCGGTACTCAAGACCTGCGCCACCCGGGGCATCCGCATCATCACCAACATGGGCGCGGCCAATCCGCTGGCGGCGGCGCAACGCGTGCGCGAGATCGCGCGTGAACTGGGACTGAGCGGACTGAAGGTAGCAGCCGTGGCAGGAGACGACGTGCTGGAGGCCGTGCAGCAGGACGAATGGCGCATCGAGGACAATGGCCAGCCGGTCGCTTCCCTCGGTAGCCGCCTCATCTCGGCCAATGCCTATCTGGGCATCGCCCCCATCGTCGAAGCCCTGCAGGCCGGTGCCCAGGTCATCATCACCGGCCGCGTGGCCGATCCCGCGCTGGTATTGGCACCGCTGGTACACGAATTCGGCTGGGCCGCCGATGACTGGGACAAGCTCGGCCAGGGCACCCTCATCGGCCACCTGCTGGAGTGCGCCGGACAGATTACCGGTGGCTATTTTGCTGATCCCGGCAAGAAGGACGTGGCCGGACTGGCGCGGCTCGGGTTTCCCATTGGCGAAGTGAAGGCTGATGGCAGTGCCGTCATCACCAAGGTGGCAGGGTCCGGAGGACAAGTCACGGCCCGCACCTGCAAGGAGCAATTGCTCTATGAGATCCATGATCCGAGCGCCTACTTCACGCCGGATGTGATTGCCGATTTCTCGCAAGTCCGCATCGAAGAAGTCGGGCCGGACCGCGTCGCCGTCACCGGCGGCCGCGGCCGTGCGCGACCGCAGACGCTCAAGACCACGCTGGGCTACCGCGACAGTTTCATTGGCGAAGGCCAGATCTCGTATGCCGGGCCGGGCGCGCAAGCGCGTGCGCAACTGGCCGGCGAGATCGTGCGCGAGCGGCTGGCGCTTACCGGCGTGCTGACTGAAGAACTGCGCGTGGACCTGATCGGCATCAATGCCATTGCCGGTGAACAGATGTCGGCGCATGCGCCCGAGCCGCACGAAGTCCGCCTGCGTGTGACCGGCCGCACGGCCAGCATGAAAGAGGCGGTCCGCATCGGCAATGAAGTCGAGACGCTTTATACCAACGGCCCGGCCGGTGGCGGCGGCGCCACCAAGTCGGCCCGCGAAGTCATCGCCGTGCTGTCGCTGCTGCTGCCGCGCACGCTGGTGCATCCATCCGTTTTCATCGAGGAGGCCTGAGATGCTGCTCAGAGAGATTGCTCATTCACGCGCCGGAGACAAAGGCGACATATCGAATATCTCCGTAATCGCCTATCGGCAGGAGGACTATGCGCTGCTGGAGCGTACCCTGACGGCCGAACGCGTGCGTGTGCATTTTGCCGGCGTGGTCCATGGGGAAGTGGTGCGCCACGCGCTGCCGCATCTGGGGGCACTGAACTTCGTGATGCAACACGCGCTGGGCGGAGGGGTTACCCGGTCACTGGCGCTGGATGCGCATGGGAAGGCCTTGTCGGGGGTGATGCTGGACTTGGAGCTGGACTGCTGAGCAGCGCGCAAGGTGGGCGCCAAAGATTTGCTCGAAAGAAATGGCGGTTGATCTGTCTTGGACAGGGATATTCTCTTTTATGTTGAGATAGCCGAATTTGGCGCAACAATTCAAACTCGTCCAGCGCCAAAATCCCGTCTCGCAGGAAACGTGCTCGGTTGCGTTCATTCGCTGCAAAACCGCGAGAAAAGACCGACGTTGTTCGATCCGCTTCGGTACCGTAGCCGAAATTCATTTCCCAAAAGAAAAATAAGCAATTTTTCGCCGATACTTCTTGCCAGAACTAGGTATATTGCGACTGTCCAAACCCTGCAAGATTTGGTATCGTCCGCCCGTGATCGATTCTCGCACTGCATCAGCGCCCCCCGCTGACACACTCCCCCCGATATGAAAAAACCAATCCGACTCGGCACTCCGCTGTCTCCTTCCGCTACCAAAGTCATGCTGCTGGGCTCCGGCGAACTCGGCAAGGAAGTCATCATCGCCCTGCAACGCCTGGGCGTGGAAGTCATTGCCGTTGACCGTTATGAGAACGCGCCTGGCCAGCAGGTCGCCCATCGTGCCCACGTGATCAACATGACCGACGGTGCCGCCCTGGCCGCACTGATCGAGCAGGAGCAGCCCGACCTGATCGTGCCCGAAATCGAGGCCATTGCTACCGAGACCCTGGTCAAGCTGGAAGAAGCCGGCCGTGCCCGCGTGATCCCGACCGCGCGCGCTGCCTGGCTGACCATGAACCGCGAAGGCATCCGCCGCCTGGCCGGTGAAACCCTGGGCCTGGCAACCTCGCCCTACCGCTTTGCCGACAGCCTGGACGAACTCAAGGCGGCCATTGACCAGATCGGCTTCCCCTGCGTGATCAAGCCGGTCATGTCGTCTTCCGGCAAGGGCCAGTCCAAGATCGACGGCCCCGATGAAATCGAAGCCGCCTGGAACTACGCCGCCGCTGGCGGCCGCGTCGACTCCGGCCGCGTGATCGTCGAAGGCTTCATCGACTTCGACTATGAAATCACCCTGCTGACGGTGCGCTCGCTCAACGAAAACGGCGACACCATCACCAGCTTCTGCGACCCCATCGGCCACGTCCAGGTCAAGGGTGACTACGTCGAGTCGTGGCAGCCGCACCCCATGCCCAGCGCCGCTCTGGAAAAAGCCCGCGACATCGCCCGCAAGGTCACCGAGAACCTCGGCGGCCTGGGCCTGTTCGGCGTGGAACTGTTCGTCAAGGGCGACATGGTCTGGTTCTCCGAAGTCAGCCCGCGTCCGCATGACACCGGCATGGTCACCATGGTCAGCCAGGTGCAGAGCGAGTTCGAACTGCACGCCAAGGCCATCCTCGGCCTGCCGGTCAATACTGCCCTCAGGAGCCCCGGTGCTTCCGCCGTGATCTACGGACAGCATGACGCACGTGGCATCGCCTTCGATGGCGTGGCTGAGGCGCTGCGCATCCCGGGTGCCGATATTCGCCTGTTCGGCAAGCCGGAATCCTTCGCCCGCCGCCGCATGGGCGTGGCCCTGGCTTCCGGTGACAGCGTCGAAACCGCACGCATCCGCGCCAAGCAGGCTGCGGCCAAGGTCAAGCCGGTGATTCCGCAGTGATCTTGCACTCAGTCGCATGACATGAACGGGCTCCGACGAAAATCGGGGCCCGTTTTGATTTGGGCGGGCAAAAGCACCACCCTTGTGCCGGAAACGATATAAACGATATGCCTACGGCATGCCGCTATAATCACCGTCTCCCTCCACAACAGCAGCTTTGCTCACGATCATGAAGTGTGATGTCGCCATCCTCGGCAGCGGTCTGGCCGGTCTTTCCGTCGCGCTCCACCTGGCCGAGAAGTATCAGGTGGTGGTGGTTTCCAAAGGCGAGCTGCTGGACGGGGCCAGCAACTGGGCGCAAGGCGGCATTGCCGCCGTGCTTGATTCGGGCGACAGCCATGCCCAGCATATCGACGATACGCTGGTGGCCGGTGCCGGCCTGTGCGATGAAAGCGCCACCCGCTACATCGTCGAACACGGCCGCGAGGCCATCGAATGGTTGATCGCGCAGGGCGTGCCCTTCACCCGCGACGACAGCGCCGAGCTGGGCTATCACCTCACCCGCGAAGGTGGCCACAGCCAGCGCCGCATCATCCACGCCGCTGATGCCACCGGCCACGCCGTGCAGGTGACGCTGGAGCAGCGCGTGCGCGCCCACCCCAACATCACGCTGCTGGAGCATCACTGCGCCATCGACCTGATCCACGCGCGCAAGCTCGATCCCAAGGCCGAACCGCGCTGCCTGGGCGTGCATGTGCAGGACACCGCCAGCGGCCGTGTGCTGGCCATCGCGGCCGGCCGCACGGTGCTGGCCACGGGCGGGGCCGGCAAAGTGTATCTCTACACTTCCAATCCCGATTCAGCCACCGGCGACGGCATCGCCATGGCCTGGCGTGCCGGCTGCCGGGTGGCCAACATGGAATTCATCCAGTTCCATCCGACTTGCCTGTATCACCCTTACGCAAAATCCTTCCTCATCAGCGAGGCCTTGCGCGGCGAAGGGGCCTTGCTCAAGCTGCCGGCTTCGGCGGGTGCTCTGGCGGGCCAGCGTTTCATGCCGGAACACGACGAGCGTGCCGAGCTGGCGCCGCGCGACATCGTGGCGCGTGCCATCGATTTCGAGATGAAAAAACGCGGGCTGGACCATGTCGACCTGGACATCAGCCATCAAAGCCCGGCCTTCATCGGCGAGCACTTCCCGACCATCCAGGCGCGCTGCCTGGAGTTCGGCATCGACATCACGCGCCAGCCCATCCCGGTGGTGCCGGCAGCGCACTACACCTGCGGCGGCGTGGTGACCGACATGGCCGGCCGCACCGACCTGCCAGGCTTGTACGCGGTCGGCGAGACGGCCTATACCGGGCTGCATGGCGCCAATCGCCTGGCCAGCAATTCGCTGCTGGAATGCCTGGTGCTGGGCCGCTCGGCCGCCGAGGATATTGAGCGGGAATTGTCAGCGGGCACCTGGCGCATCGCCGAGGTACCGCAATGGGATGAAAGCCGCGTCAGCGATGCCGACGAGGAAGTGGTGATCGCCCACAACTGGGACGAGCTGCGCCGCTTCATGTGGAATTACGTCAGCATCGTGCGCACCGACAAGCGTCTCGAACGCGCCCAGCACCGCATCCGCCTGCTCAAGGAAGAGATCGACGAGTACTACGCCAACTTCCGCATCTCGCGCGACCTGCTGGAGCTGCGCAATCTGGTGGATGTGGCGCAGCTGATCGTTTCCAGCGCCCTGATGCGCAAGGAAAGCCGCGGCCTCCACTTCAGCCAGGACTATCCACGCACCCTGCCCCGCGCCACACCGACCATCCTGCCGGGACGCCCTTAAGCGGCTATTTGCGCTGGCGGTATTGTTTGCGGTAGACGTTGGGGGCGGCCAGCACGTCGGCGACGGTCTGGCTGTAGCGGGTGGCGGCCTCCCCTTCCAGGGTATCGAAGTGCAGCGCGGGCCGTTCGCGCGGCACGGGCATGCATTGCGCGACCGGCATGCCTTTGGGCAGTACGCCGACAAACTCTTCATCGGTCCAGACGGCAGGGAAATTGATACCGGCGTCATGGAACTGGTCCGCATCCACCAGTCCTGAGAGCAGCCGGAACGGCAGGTCGTGGCGATTCACCGGATGCGTCGCGAAGAGTGACCAGCCAGGTTCCAGTTCGATGGTCCAGAAGCTGTTGAACTTCAGCACCAGCGCATCGCCGTGTTCGAACGGTGTGCCGGTGACCTGCGCGGGCGGATGAAAACTCAATGGCGCACGCGGATGGCCCTCCACGGTGGTCGCCGGGGCTTCCCAATCCCAACTGAAGCTGCCTTTGTCCACGTGCACGTCGCAGGGCAGCAGGATCATGAAACCATGGGCCATCGCATCGATGAAGGGCGGGCATTGCTTGACGGTGCGGATATCGCGGCCATGCAGCGCGGAGAAGGCCTTGGCCGGCATGCTGCGGATCCAGTCGGGGATCAGCTCGCGGGCCAGGCGGGGACGTGGGAGGTGGTCAATCAGCGCAGGATCGCAGCGGAAGTGGATTTGCGGTGAGGGCATGAGGTTCAGGGGCGATATGAAGATTCAAGGCCAGGCCTTTGCCCGAAACAGCGGAGCAATGGGGCGAAGCCAATGATAGCGCGCCACGGTCGCCCTCCGGATATGAAAAAACCCGCCTTCAGCGGGTTTTTTCAGAGTGGTCAGGTTCAGGAAACTTCATACGACGCTCAACTCTTCGGACAACTCGGGGTGCTTGATGATCAGCCTTAGCAGACATAGCACTCCTCCTGGTGGCGCGAACCGTCCTTGCTCCCAATCGCGCAATGTCGCTACCGGGGTTTCGATGCGCTCGGCAAAAGCAGCTTGCGTCAGACCGGATTTCTCCCGTGCCTGACGCACGATGATCTGCTCCGGGGTTGTGACACGCCCGACCCCTGCCTTCGCCTCTGCAAGTGCTTGCCGCAGATCGGGAAGAGCCTCACCGGCATCAGCCTCGATAGCCTTTGCCACCTTCTCAACGTCGATTTTGCTTATGCCCATGTCACACCACCTTCTTGATGTCAGCGGGAAGCATGTTGGAGCGTTCGGCCTTCGCATACGCCGTCACCAGCAACACCACTTCCTGCTCCGTCAGGTTGAAGTAGATCACCCGCGCGCCGCTTGACTTCCCTGATCCCGAACGGCTCCAGCGAACTTTGCGTGCACCATCAGCACCTGGGATCACATCCCCGACCAGCGGGTTCAACGCAATCCAATCGATGAAGGCCAGTCGCTCAT
Source organism: Herbaspirillum huttiense (assembly GCF_004367745.1). Taxonomy (GTDB): domain Bacteria; phylum Pseudomonadota; class Gammaproteobacteria; order Burkholderiales; family Burkholderiaceae_D; genus Herbaspirillum; species Herbaspirillum huttiense. The sequence goes on along the minus strand of NZ_CP037993.1, from coordinate 2,542,908 downwards.
CCTCTGACCACAGCTTCTCGGCCTGCTTCTGGAAGGTCGGAGTTTCGATCACGGTGCGCATGGATCGAATTATACGGGATACCCGTACTTAGTCAATCAATGCAGAGCGCGAGTTCCTCTTCGCCAGTGCCGGGCGCAGGATCATTCCCACTTTATTGTAATTCATGATCTTTAATCATTAAAAATCAATAGGTTACGATCTTGTGATGCATTGATTCCATGAAAAATACCGTACTTTTGCATCTGTTCAGATTATTGGAGACCGTCTTTCTGCCCATCGGATGTGCCCAAGAGTTCATCCACTTGATCTAGAAACGCAGCGAGCTCGCCCAGCTTTCCAGCCACATCAAATCGCCATTCAATCATCGGCCTGACCATGGCCAGCGCTCGTGCATTTAAAGACAGTTCCTCTAACTTGTGATCAGTAGAGCAACGTTGGCGGAGATAGAATTCACCCCATCTGAAGAAGGCCAATAACCATAGTGAGACTGTGAGAGCGCGATCCCATCGAGTCCAGTTCGAGGTACTTGCAAGAGGTTGTTGCAAAACCCGCTGCTGCCGTCTAAGGATGTCCTGCATTGCTTTCAATATGACTTGCTGTCGTGTGGGGCTACTGTAGGCAAAGAGGAACGCGGAGATGTTCGTTGTCTGCCCCTCACGTGCTCGGTCAAACAATAGCGGTTGATCAATCAGTTTCGGTTCCAGCATATCAGCCAGCTCCTGACTCCATATGATGGAGGCATCATCGTAGTGGGCGCGACTATTTTGCAACAAGGGAAAGATCACATCTCGGAACAACCAAGGCTCAACCCAAGCCAGTTGCTGCATATGCCCGCGCATTGAGTTGACCAAACGCGCTAGTTCTTCGGCTGGGATGTCTGGAGGCAACGTTTCGTGGAGTGCCGCAATTAGACCTTTGTACAGATCGCTCTTCTGCGGATTCATTGCCATATGATGAGCCATCCAGCCCAGAGCACGGACCCGCTCGGGGTAGTCAAAGGTAGCTACCAACTGCAACACGGCATTGAGGCCTCCCGGCTTTTCCAGTTGGGTCTCAATCGCACATAATCCCATCCATTGCAGCAGGCCACTGCTGCTTCGAACGAGCCGGTCCCGCTGTCTCGCATTGGCGCCGAACTGCACCGTCAACGCAATCTCGCTCACGACTTGACTCACTAGGGATAGCCGCACCGTATCCGATCCCTGAGGTTCCGTGGCTACGCTAGCCATCTGCGCTTCAACAATCAACAGTAGAGCGTCTGGGGCATACCACCACAAAAACTTAATTGTGTAGTACTCCGTCCAAGTCAAGACTGTGTATTTTATCGGATGGAATAAATGATGCGGGTGATAAGAGCTTTGTAACAACGTTTCGACCGGCATCTGGAAGAACCGGGCCTCTATCACCATCACTTCCTTCCCGAACTCGTTATGAGTACGGTTGAACGATGCCTCAAGAAAACGCGCCAAAAATTCCAGAAAACCACGTTCTGGTTCTGGTTCGAGCTCGCATAAGCGGTATTCCTCTATGTGTGAATGAGCGAGCACGTCACCGATTACTTCCCAGGTAGCCATAAAGTCCGTGAAGTTACCCGATTTCTGACGCAGACAATTGTGCAGGCCCGTCGTGTCTGAAAGAGCGAGTGACTCATCAGTAAGTAGGCCTAATACCGCCATTCGCTCCTTCAACGGATCACCGCTCAAGCCTTGCAAGGACTCCTCACCGATCCACTGGCTCAGAACGTCGCCTGCCTGGTGATTGTCAAGGTAGTGTGGTGGCTCGTAGTTTTGCCCTGCCGTTGGCGATTCCATAGAGTCAAAGAGAATCTGTATAGAAGGATCTTCTGTTTCGTCTCTGATCTGCGTAGCCCCTGCCTCTTGCATGAGGTCGGACATATATTGTTCAACATTGAGCAAAATGTCCGCAGGGATCGGAGTGATCAGCAATGGGTAGTTCTCAGCAGCTTTCTGAAAAGAGTTAGACAGATTGAACCCTGCGACTGGCAGACCATCACTCCCTACAATCAAGATGTAACGGTCATGCAGCTTACCTTCCTTCAATCCGTAGATGCGAAGCTTCAGACGTCTGAGCAGTTGCCGATTGTTCTCGCAGCTTTTCAGCAAGTTTTTAATTCCGTTCAGGCCAGGCTCTTCAAGAGTGCTCGACTCAGGCTCTATTTCTTTGGTTCGTTTCTTTGGTAATGATCTGAAAACAATGTGGGTTGCATTCTGTGCTGCACAGATTAAAAGCAGACCTAATCCTGCATCCTCGAAGTAAGGATCGAAGATGACAATCTGGTGTTGTTGGTACTTGGCCAGAAGAGTCTTGAACCATTCAATAAATTTCAGTCGACTCTCGGGATCTTCCTTACCCCAGCGCAAGAGAAACTGCCCCTCCGACTTTGGTGGATGAAGTCGCGTGAAAAGGGATACGAGGTCTCGATTGACCGGCACCCAAGGGTCCGCCTTACGCCCGCCAATGCTATTGCCGAATCTATGATCGCCGCGATTAATGGTCACGGCAGCCTTCGCCCGCGCCGATTCTGAGGGGCGAACAGTCTTTTCTAGCCAATCAAACTTGACCTGACCGCCGCCGTGGCTCACAACGTGCCCCTGAAAATTTAATTCCCGGATATATTCGACCCGCCAGCGGCAGCACAACAAGCTTGTGGTGGGGCAATCGCCGTGGAATCCAAATATTTCCAGTTCGGTGCTATCGGTTCTCTCGCGCAGTTGATCACCTAATTCAAACTTGCACACGAACTCGCCAGCTTCTTCCCTAATAGCAACAGCCAAGCCTGAATAGACGATTTGACCATCATTGCTAATGCTCAGGCGAAATTGGAAACCATCAAAATGCGGCAGCTGTAGCGGATTGAACCGTGCAACCAAAGTACGCGGAGAATCCACCCAACTCACACTCAGCAAGCTCTGCTCGTGATCATTAAGCGTGGGAAAGACCAGCATTTCAAGGTCGCCAAACCTCGTAATATCAGAACCACTGAAATCTAATCCAGTTTCCGCATTGAGATACTTGACCACCATAGCCGTCAAGGCTGGATCATAGACATCACCCAGACTAAATAATGCCTTCTTGTTGGCCTGGGCAATTGAGGCACTAAATGCGCCAGCTGCGCCATGCGGACTAGAGATCGATACCCGATCATATGCGTCGCGGTTTAGCAGGTAGGCAACTGGTCGGTAGATTTGATTACCAATCCCTAGCGACGTAGCTCCAAACTGCTTTTCAAATCCATCTGGCAGCGTCAATTTCAACACTTCGCTGACTTCGGATACTGACTTACCCTCACAAAAAAGCCGCAAAAGCTCCGTACAACAGCCACTTCTGATATATAGATTAATTCTAGTGACTTTCGCCTTTGCTTGACCAATGCTCTGGAAATCGTCGTTATTGCTGTAGGACCAGCTATTACTGGAATGGCTGTAAGGAAGAAGACGACCGTAAACCACACGATTCTCTGTTGATTGACCGGATTTAATCTGCAATATCCACAATTGCAGTGCGCAATGGCCGGCATCAATTGAGAAAAGCCGAGTCAGTCGATTGTCATTTAGTAAGTCTTCAAGTGAGGGTGCCATGGACTCCTTAAATTCGCTTTCTTTGAATTTTCAAAATACCAACCAATTTTAAAAGTTCGAGCAAGTTATATAACCACTACACCAGCGATAGCCCTAATACCATGAAGCGCCAAATTTTGAGCTTATGGTATTGGCACTCGCTTGGCGCGTGACCGAATAAAGCGCCATGAAAAATGCCATTGATGACGTTAAAATAGTCATCAATGGCATTTATCAAAACCAATTAAATCAATCGGTTAGAAACCAGCCCTACTCCCACTCAATGGTCGCCGGCGGCTTCCCCGAAATGTCATACACCACCCGGTTCAAGCCACGCACCTCGTTGATGATGCGATTGGACACGCGTCCCAACAGTTCATGCGGCAGGTGCGCCCAGTGCGCCGTCATGAAGTCCTGCGTCTGCACCGCACGCAAGGCCACCACGTATTCGTAGGTACGGCCATCACCCATGACGCCCACCGACTTCACCGGCAGGAACACGGCAAACGCTTGACTGGTCTTCTCGTACCAGCTTTGACCATCGTCATCCTTCGTATTGCGCAGTTCTTCGATGAAGATCGCATCAGCACGGCGCAGCAGGTCCGCGTACTCTTTCTTCACTTCACCCAGGATACGCACACCCAAGCCAGGACCCGGGAACGGATGGCGATACACCATCTCCGGCGGCAGGCCCAGCGCCACGCCCAGTTCGCGCACTTCGTCCTTGAACAGTTCGCGCAGCGGCTCCAGCAGCTTCAGGTTCAGCGTTTCCGGCAGGCCGCCGACGTTGTGGTGGCTCTTGATGGTGTGGGCGGTCTTCTTGCCCTTGCCGGCGCTTTCAATCACGTCCGGATAAATCGTGCCCTGGGCCAGCCACTTGGCGCTGGTCAGCTTGGCCGATTCGGCCTGGAACACTTCCACGAATTCGCGGCCGATGATCTTGCGCTTGGCTTCCGGATCGGTCACGCCCGCCAGATGGCCCATGAACTGTGCAGTGGCGTCAACATGGATCACCTTCACACCCAGGTTCTTGGCAAACATTTCCATGACCATCTTGCCTTCGTCCAGGCGCAGCAGGCCGTGGTCGACGAACACACAGGTCAGCTGGTCACCGATGGCGCGATGGATCAGCGCTGCCGCCACGCTGCTGTCGACACCGCCCGACAGGCCCAGGATGACTTCATCGCTGCCCACTTGCTGGCGGATCATCTCGACGGCTTCGGCGATGTAGTCCGGCATGTTCCAGTCCGACTGGCAGCCGCAGATCTCGTGCACGAAGCGGCCCAGCATGGCCTTGCCCTGCACCGTATGAGTCACTTCCGGGTGGAACTGCACACCGTAGAAACGACGCTCTTCGTCGGCCATGCCGGCGATCGGGCAGTTGCCCGTGGAGGCCATGAGCTTGAAGCCGGCGGGCAATTCGTTGACCTTGTCACCGTGGCTCATCCACACCTTCAGCATGCCGTGGCCTTGCGCATTGGTGAAGTCGCTGATGTTGTCCAGCAGCTTGGTGTGGCCGTGCGCGCGCACTTCAGCGTAACCGAATTCACGCAGGTGGCCGTTTTCGACCTTGCCGCCCAGTTGTTCGGCCATGGTCTGCATGCCGTAGCAGATGCCCAGCACCGGCACGCCCAGTTCGAAGACCGCTTGCGGGGCACGCGGCGTGTCGCCTTCGGTGACGCTGTTGGGGCCGCCGGAGAGGATGACGCCGGCCGCGCCGTAGTTGCGCACGAACTCGTCGGTCACGTCATGCGGGAATACCTCGGAAAACACACCGGCTTCGCGCACGCGGCGAGCGATGAGCTGGGTCACCTGGGAACCGAAGTCGAGGATCAGGATTTTCGAATGCGAATGCGTGGACATGGGCAGTGAGGTCTGGCTACGTTAAAAATGGACTTCTGAAAAGATCAACAGCCCGACAGCCTGGCACAAGGCCGGTGGACTGTCGGGCTGTGGCCGCATCGAAAATTACTCGGCGCGGTAGTTCGGGGCTTCCTTGGTGATCTGCACGTCATGGACATGCGATTCACGCATGCCGGCCGCGGTGATCTCGACAAACTCGGCGCGCTCGCGGAAATCGTCGATGGAGGCGCAACCGCAGTAACCCATGGAGGAGCGCACGCCGCCCACCAGCTGATACAGGATCGCAACCACGGAGCCCTTGTAGGCAACGCGGCCCTCGATGCCTTCCGGCACGAACTTGTCTGCGGTGTTGTCGCCGTCCTGGAAGTAGCGGTCGGCCGAACCGTCAGCCATCGCACCCAGCGAACCCATGCCGCGATACGACTTGTAGCTGCGGCCTTGATACAGGATCACTTCGCCCGGGGCTTCTTCGGTACCGGCGAACATGCTGCCCATCATCACGGCCGAAGCGCCGGCGGCCAGCGCCTTGGCGACGTCGCCCGAGAAACGAATACCGCCGTCGGCGATCACCGGGACGCCAGTACCCTTGAGGGCTTCAGCGACGTTGGCGATGGCCGAGATCTGCGGCACGCCGACACCGGCGACGATACGGGTGGTGCAGATGGAGCCAGGGCCGATACCGACCTTGACCGCATCCGCGCCATGCTCCACCAGAGCCTTGGCGGCAGCGGCGGTAGCGATGTTGCCGCCGATGACTTCCACGTGCGGGTAGCGGGTCTTGACCCACTTGACGCGGTTGAGCACGCCAGCGGAGTGGCCGTGGGCGGTGTCGACCACGATCACGTCCACGCCAGCGGCGACCAGCAGCTCGATGCGCTCGTCATTGTCCGGGCCGACGCCGACGGCGGCACCCACGCGCAGCTTGCCGTGTTCGTCCTTGCAGGCGAAGGGGTGTTCGGTGGATTTTTCGATGTCCTTGACGGTGATCAGGCCCCGCAGTTCGAAGGCATCGTTGACGACCATCACGCGCTCCAGGCGGTGCTTGTTCATCAGGCGCTTGGCTTCTTCGGGATCGGCGCTGGAACCGTTTTCCTTGACGTAGACCAGCTTGTCGCGCGGGGTCATCTTGGCGCGGACTTCTGCGTCCAGTTCTTCTTCGAAACGCAGGTCGCGGTTGGTGATGATGCCGACCAGCGCCTTGCCTTCCACCACCGGGAAGCCGGAAATGCCATGCTGCTTGGACAGCGCGATGACGTCACGGATCTTCATGGTGGGGGGGATGGTGATAGGGTCGCGGACCACGCCGGACTCGAAACGCTTGACCTTGGAAACCTCGCGCGCCTGTTCCTTGGGCGTCAGGTTCTTGTGGATGATGCCGATGCCACCCTCTTGCGCCATGGCAATGGCCAGGCGGGCTTCAGTCACGGTATCCATTGCCGCGGAGACCAGCGGAATGTTCAGCGAGATGTTGCGCGTCAGGCGCGTGGTCAGGGAAGTGTCTTTGGGGAGGATGTCCGAGAAGGCCGGAACGAGCAGCACATCATCGAACGTGAGTGCTTTTTGGAGAAGACGCATAGTGTTTCCTATAGGCGCAAAAGCGAATTATACAGAAAAGCTGAACGCGCGTCTTGCTCTACTTGCGTTTCTCCCTCCGGGCGTCGTAAAAATGCCGGAAGGCTGGGATGCGGGGCCGGGCAGCAGCGCCGCTCAAGGGCGGTCCGCTTGCTCCCGGTGCGCGGCACGGCGGCGGCGCGACTGCTTGGGGTCCGCAATCAGCGGCCGGTAGATCTCGATGCGGTCGCGTGTGCGCAGCACCGTGTCGAGCGTCTTGATCTTGCCGAAGATGCCGACCTTGCACACCGACAGGTCGATGGCCGGCTGCTCGCGCAGCAGGCCGCTGTCCAGAATAGCCTGCTGGATGGTACTGCCGCGGGCTACCTGCAGGTCCTGCAAGATCTGCAGGCCGGGCGCGGCGTAGCAGAGCTGCACTTGCAAAAAGGCCTCTTCAGCCATATATCTGTTCGGCGCGTTTGCAGAAGGAATCGACGAAGCTGTTGGCGATCATGCTGAAGACCGGCCCGATCACCCCTTCCAGGATGCGGCTGGAAAATTCATATTCCATGTCGAATTCGATCTTGCAGGCATCCTCGCGCAGCGGCTTGAAGGTCCAGCGGCCTTCGAAATGCTTGAACGGGCCTTCCACCAGGCGCATGGTCATGCTGGTCGGGCGCACGTTGGTGTTCTGGGTACTGAAGGATTGCTTGAGGCCGTGATAATTGATCTTGATCTTGGCCGTGAGGCTGTCATCACTACGCTCGGAAACCTCGACACCGCCACACCAGGGCAGGAATTCAGGGTAATCCTCAACCTTGTCGACCAGGTTGAACATCTGCTCCGCGCTATAGTTGATCAGGACGGTTTTGTGTACGACTGCCATCGAGGGTGATCCGTTTGATAAAATCGCAAAGGCACAATTTTAACCGACGAGACGAATTTTTATTTAGATGAGCATTATTGATAACAAAAAGGCCTTTTTCGATTACTTCATCGAAGAGCGATTCGAAGCAGGCCTCGTCTTGCAAGGTTGGGAAGTCAAATCGATCCGCGCCGGCCGCGTGCAACTCAAGGAAGCCTACGTGATCGTGCGCAATGGCGAGGTTTACCTGTTCGGCTGCCACATCAGTGCGCTGACCAGCACCTCCACGCACGTGCATCCGGAGACCACCCGCACCCGCAAGCTGCTCCTGAATGCCGCCGAGATCAGCAAGCTGATCGGCAAGGTGGAACGCTCCGGCTACACGCTGGTGCCGCTGAACCTGCACTACAGCAAAGGCCGCGTCAAATGCGACATCGGCCTGGCCAAGGGCAAGAAGCAGCACGACAAGCGCGAGACCGAAAAGCAGCGCGACACCCAGCGCGAAATCCAGACGGCGATGAAGCAGCATCGCCGCTGATCCCTTCCTGCCTCTCCCTGACTGCGACCACGGCTGCCTTGTGCAGCCGTTTTCATGTCCGCTTGCAACGCGCTCAGCTCCACGCGGCAAAGCGTTCTCGGCAAGCGGCCACGATCTCTTCGACCACACTGTCCCACTGCCCCCGCTGCTGCTGGCGGAACAGCCTCACCGAGGGATACCAGGCAGTCTGCTCGCCCTGCACACCCCAGCGCCACTCGCCTTCCAGCCGCTGCGGCAGGAAGCACGGCAAGCCTAACGCGCCGGCCAGGTGCACCACGGCGGTATCGACGCTGATGACCAGGTCCAGCGCGCAGGCCAGCGCTGCCGAATCGGCCCAGTCCGCCAGCGGGAAGGTGCGGAGCCGGCCAGACAGCTCCTGATGCATGTGCTGATCGGCCAGCGGGATCTCGACTTGCAGGCTGACCACCTGCACAGGCAGTTCAAACAAGGGCAGCCACTCCGCCAGCGGCACATCGCGGCTGGGGTGCGGCGTGGCGTACTGGCGACCGGCCCAGGCCAGGCCGATGCGCGGACGGCGCGGTGAAGTCGCCGCTGTCTCGGCGAGACGCTGCTGCCATTGCTGAAGGCGGATCGGATCCACCTTCAGGTAGGGCGCAGACGGAGCCTGGCTCGGATGCGGCAGATCCAGCAAATACGGAAGACTGAGCAAGGAAGCCTGACAATCATGCGGACCAACTTCACTGACATGCGCCACGCAGCGAACCTGCGCAAAGGACGGCGCGAGCACTGCCAGCAAGCCCGCCGGGGCACACAGGGTGACCTGTGCCGCCTGCGCTGCCACCAGCGGGAGATAGCGAGCAAATTGCAGACAATCGCCCTGCCCTTGTTCAGACCACAGCAGGATGTGTTTGCCACTGAGCGACTCGCCGTGCTGCCAGCACGGACTGGGCGTGGTGATGGCGCGCCGGGCCAATTCCGGAATCCGGAAGCGCGCTTCATGTTCGCGCCAACCTTCGGCGAAGTCCCCGCGCGTGAGCAACATATGCGCACGCCCCACCTGGGCTTGCGGAAAGTCGGCATGCCAGCGTAAGGCTTCTTCATATCCGGCTTGAGCCGCCTCGATCCGGCCCATGCGACGCAGGATGTCGGCCCGATTGAAGGCGATCAGGGCGCGCGCCTCATCCTCGGCCGCGTCGTCGGGATAGCAGCGCAAGGCTTCTTCATGGCGATTCAGCCGCAGCAGGATATCGGCATGCAGGGCCTGGTCCTCCAGCGCGGGTAGCGGGAGGGCAGGTTCGATGGCGGACAAGGCCGCATGGGGTCGGTCCAGCTGGTGGTACAAGCGCGCCAGCAACACCCGCTGATCGACAGGCCTTGCGCCCTCCTGCAGCAGCCGCGCTTGGAGCGCATCGACCCATTGCAGCAAGACGGCACGATGCGCCACACGGGCTTCGTCGTAATCGGGCAGCAGATCGAGGCAGGCTTGGTAGGCAGCGGCCGCAGCAGGAAGATCGCCGGTTTCCTGCAACAGGCTGGCACGCTGCATGAGCACGGGCAGGAAGCCGGCATCGAGTCGCAGGGCCTGATCGAGAGCGGCCAGGGCGGCGGCAGGCTGGCCTGCACCGCGCAGGGCGATGGCCTCGCACATCAGGCCCATGATGCCAGCCAGGGTGGCGGGGTCGGGAGCATTCATGGCCGGCAGCTTAGCATGGCTGCCGGCCCGGGCACGGCCCTTCCCGTCACGCGGTGGTGTCGATCAGGTTGCCGGTGGTCTTTCCTGCGGCCAGCTTGCTCTGCAGGCTTTGCAGGAAGCTCGAGAGCGAGGTCGTGGATGACGACGCGCCCAAGGAACTGAGGAGGTTGCTGAATGCACTTTCCAGCGAGGAAACGGTGCCGTCTCCTGAGCCTGCATCAGTGCCGCTGCTGCTGCCGGAGAGGCTGGAAATGAGGCTCTGGAGATCAGCCTCCAGCCCTCCTCCCGGTGGCGGCGGACGGCCGCCCGGCGTGTAGGCGCGTGCGGTGGTGTCGGTACTGGTCGAACTGGTGCTGCTGCTCGTGCTGCTGGTATCGCTGGTGGCCGATACGCTGCTGGTGCTGCTGTCCGAGGAAGACGTGGAGCCGGCCGCGGGCGGTCCCGGCGGCGGATTGTTCTGACCCTTCAGAGCCGCCATCAATTCCTGCAGGAAGGCATCGAGCTTGGAATCGACGTTGGCCGACGAGATGCTGCTGCTGGAGGAAGTGGTGGTCGCCGACGTGACCGAAGTGGCGCTGGTGGCCGAGCTGTCGAGATCGACGCCCAGCGCGGACAGGATATCCTTGAGCGCCCCGATGAGGCCCCCGCCCTTGTCACCACGCGGCGGCGGCGGTGGCGGCGCATCCATGCGCGGCGTGGCGCTGGTAGAAAAACCGCTGGTTCCGGACAACGCCGACAGATCGGCAAGACTGAAATTGCTGGACGACACGCTGCTGATGGCCATGACGGACTCCTTTTATTGTGCGCGATGCCCCATGCATCGCTCCCTTGTACATGCCAAAAGTATCGGTCATCAAGACGTGTTAAGTTGATGCCTGCCGCGTAAAGCCGAGTAAAGTCTTGTTAAGCGAGCTCGTCCGCCCTCCGCGCCCCAGCCAGGCCCGGTGCGGGTTGCCGTCAGGCACTGATGAATGGAAAGCAAGAAAAATGCGAGTTCTCGTACTTTGGCAGGCAGCGGCCGGCCGCGGTAAATGAATGTAAAGATGCAATTGTAAAGAAGGCCTGAAACACTTCTGCAAAACCTTTTACGGCATATTACGGGCTGCCGACGCCCTGCGGCCTGAAGGCAGGGCAATTCGAGAATGGAATGCAGCAATGTCTAAAGTGCTTTTGATCGACGATGACGTGGAGCTCGTCGAGATGCTCAAGGAATACCTTGAGCAGGAAAAATTTGAAGTCAACGTCGCCCATGACGGTGAAGCCGGTGCTGCCGAGGCGCTCACCGGCCAGTACGCCATCGCCGTGCTGGACGTGATGATGCCGCGCCTGAACGGCGTCGACACCCTGCGCCGCATTCGCGCCAAGAGCAACATGCCGGTCGTGATGCTGACCGCCAAGGGCGATGACACCGACCGCATCATCGGTCTGGAACTCGGTGCCGACGACTACGTCCCCAAGCCCTGCACGCCGCGCGAGATCGCTGCCCGCATCCGTGCCATCCTGCGTCGCGCCTCGGCCGAGAGCAGCGAGCAGGCGCCCTATTCGCCGCTGGCCGTGGGGGCCCTGTCGATGTGGCCGGAACAGCGCCGTGCCACCTGGAACGGCCGTCCGCTGGAACTGACCAGCAGCGAATTCAACCTGCTTGAAGTGCTGGCCCGCAATGCCGGCAAGCCGGTCAGCAAGCAGACCCTGTCGGAGCAAGGCCTGGGCCGTCCGCTGGCGCGCTTCGACCGCAACATCGACGTCCACCTCTCCAGCATCCGCCAGAAGATCGCCGCACTGGGCAGCGACAAGAGCTGCATCCAGACCGTCTACCGCCTGGGCTACCAGTTCATCAAGGAATAAAGTGGGCCGGCTTTTCTGGAAGTTCTTCTTCTTCATTGCGATCGCCCAGATCACCGCCACCTTCGGCGTGGGCGTGCTGTTCTGGATCGAGAACCTGGAACGCAGCAACCGCAATTCGGAGATCGACCTCAGTCCACCGGCCTCCTTCATGATCCGCGCGGCCGCCGCCACCCTGCAGTTCGGCGGCCCGGAAGCCTTGCGCAGCCTGATCAACGAGGGGCGCCCGCATCGCCTGCAGCTGTATGCCGTGGATGAAGACAACCAGGACCTGATGGGCCGCGAAGTCTCGCCGCATCTGGTGGAACAGGCGCGCCGCGTGCTGGCCACCGAACGCGATCGCCGGGTGGTGGAACTGGTCAAGGCCGCCAACGGCCACAGCTACCTGATGTTCATTCCCACGCCCAACGACGAGTTCGGCCCGCCCCCGGGCGGCATGCCGGGCCGCGAGCCGCGTTACATGAAGGACAGGGGCGGACCCAAGCCACTGTTCTTCCCGACCATGCCGATTGCCGTGGCGCTGGTGGCCAGTCTGGTGTTTGCGTTGCTGCTGGCCTGGTATTTCTCGCATCCGATCCGGCACCTCAAGAATGCCTTCAACCAGGCCGCCAACGGCAATCTGGACCAGGCGCTGGAACCGGTCATGAGCGCGCGCAACGATGAACTGGCCGACCTGGGACGCGACTTCGACGCCATGACGGCCAAGTTGCGTACCCTGATGGAAAGCCAGCGCCGCCTGCTGCACGATGTCTCGCACGAGCTGCGCTCGCCGATTGCGCGCCTGCAGATGGCCATCGGCCTGGCACGCGTGCAGGACAAGGACAAGCTGGAACTGACTCTGGAACGCATCGAACGCGAAAGCGTGCGCATGGACAAGCTGGTCGGCGAATTGCTGACCCTGTCGCGGCTGGAAGCCAACGTGCCCGGTTCGATGGAAGAAGCCATCGCCATCCAGGCCATGCTGGCCGACATGACCAGTGACGCCAGCTTCGAGGCCGAGGCACTGGGCAAGCGGGTGGAAAGCCGCATCGATTGCCGGGTGCAGGTCAAGGGCAATCCGGAATTGCTTTATCGCGCCATCGAGAACGTGCTGCGCAATGCCATCAAGCACACGGCACCCGAGACGGCCGTGCAATTCGTGGCCGAGATCGACGAGGTCAACAAGCTGCTGCACCTGTCCATCCTGGATCGCGGACCGGGTGTGCCGGAAGAAGAAATGGACAGCATCTTCGAGCTGTTCTTCCGCAGCAGCCGCACCAAGAGCAACAGCGCCGGCCACGGACTGGGGCTCTCGATTGCACGGCGCATCGTGGAAGCGCACCAAGGCTTCATCCGCGCCGCCAATCGCAGCGACGGTGGCTTGCGGGTGGACATCACCCTGCCCTTCATGGCCGATGAGCCGGCACGCGGAGACACTGCCGAGATCTGAGCGCCGCCTCACGGGCGACAGGCACGATATGAACGATATGCACCAAGACCAAGCCCCGTCCGGTTTCACGCCGGGCGGGGCTTTTCAATGGGCGTTTGCTGTATGAATTATTGTGCAGCAGAAGGCACCGTGGCCGGATTGACGATGGCATTCATCAACCCGCGCTGCACCGCCACCTGGAAGGCCTGCAACTCGCTCACGCCCTGCTCCGGCGGATAAGGAATCGGAAGGCGGTTCATCAGCACCGCCCAGGTCCAGCCATCGGCGCGCGATTGCAGGTAGGCGTAGGTGCCAGTGGTGAGTGCGCCGCTGTGGGAGAGGATCTCCACCCCACTGCTGCGCGTCACCACCCAGCCCAGGCCATAGTTGTTCTCGGCCTGGGCGGGATTGCGCTGCTTCATCAGCGCCAGCGTCTGCGGTTGCAGCAAGGCGGGAGCGCCGCGCCCTTGCGCCGCATCGGCAAAGCGCACCAGGTCGGCCGCCGTGGCGATCCAGCCCGCAGTGGCATCCATGGCCTTGAAATGCAGGGCCGAATAGGATTCCGGACCGGTGGCGCCACTGCCATCGCGATCGGCCACAGCGGGCCAGCGTGGATCGTCGTAATAGACGGTCTCGTTGGCCGCACGCTCGATGCGGCGGTCACCCGCGATGGCGGCATCCCCAACCGCAGCAGGCTTGAAGACCAGTGCCTGCACCGCCTCTTCATAGGACATGCCGGACTTCTGCTCCACCAGGCGTCCCAGCACGTTGTAGGCAAAATTGCTGTAGAAGAATTCCGTTCCCGGAGCCGCATCCAGCAGGCGCTGCTTGAGCACGTAGGCGATCACGTCGCGCGCCGAGGCCGGTGCGGCTACCTGGCGCGCCTTGGCGATGTTGACCAGATCGTATTGCGGATCGTAGTCGCTGCCACCCCAGCCGCTGGTGTGCTGCAACAGCTCGCGCAAGGTGATCTTCAGGACGCGCTGGTCCAGAGGCTGGGCAAAGTCCGGATAGGCGGCGTCCGGCAGCAATCCTTCCGGACCGAACACGGGACGATCCAGTACCTGCGGCAATTCCTTCTCGAACAGCTTCAGCACCGCCACCGCCGTGACCGGCTTGGAAACGCTGCCGATCCGAAAACGCGTCAGCGGCGTGACCGGCGTATTCGATTCGGTCACCGCCATGCCATAGCCACGCTGATACACCAGCCTCCCCTGATAGGCGATGGCGATGCTGGCACCGGGCACGGGATATTGACCGAGCAATTGCTTCATCTGCTGGTCGACGCGTTCGGCCACGGCGGTCATGTCGGGGCTTTCCTGCGCCAGCACGGAAACGGAAGCGAGCATCAGCCCTACCGCCATCAGCACAGCCAGCGGTTTGCATGCAAAAACGGACGTAAAACGTGGACGCATGGCTTACTTCTGCTGCTTGACGACTTGCAGGGCCGAGGCGATGAGCCCGCTCATGTCCCCCAGATTGGCCGGCACGATGATGGAGTTATTGGTCTTGGCCAGCTTGCCGAAGGCATCGACATACTGCTCGGCGACCTTCAGGTTGACCGCATCCGAACCACCCGGCTGCTCGATGGCGGCAGCCGTCTTGCGGATCGCTTCGGCGCTGGCTTCGGCGATGGCGAGGATGGCCGCAGCCTGGCCTTCGGCACGGTTGATGGAGGCCTGCTTCTCGCCTTCGGAGCGGGCAATCGCGGCTTCGCGCTCACCAGTGGCGATGTTGATCTGTTCCTGCTTGCGACCCTCGGAGGCAGCGATCAGGGCACGCTTTTCGCGCTCGGCGGTGATCTGGGCCTGCATGGCGTGCAGGATTTCCTTGGGCGGGGTCAGATCCTTGATTTCATAGCGCAGCACCTTCACGCCCCAGTTCTCGGCCGATTCATCGATGGCGCTGACGATGGCGGTGTTGATGTGGTCGCGTTCCTCGAAGGTCTTGTCCAGTTCCATCTTGCCGATCACAGAGCGCAGCGTGGTCTGCGCCAGCTGGGTGATCGCCGCGATGTAGTTGGAGGAGCCGTAGGACGCGCGCATCGGGTCGGTGATCTGAAAGTACAGGATGCCGTCGACCTGCAATTGCGTGTTGTCCTTGGTGATGCAGACCTGAGGCGGCACGTCCAGCGGGATCTCCTTGAGGATGTGCTTGTAGGCCACACGGTCGATGAAGGGCACCACGATGTTCAGGCCAGGGGCCAGCGTGGCGTGGTATTTGCCCAGGCGCTCGACCACCCAGGCATGCTGCTGCGGGACCACCTTGACCGTCTGCACGACGAAGACAATGGCGAGGAAGAAGATGACCAGAGTGACGCTACCCAGCATGAAATTCTCCTGAAAACGAGAGGGGGAAGAAGTGAAGACCCGATCAGCGCGGCGCCACCAGCAAGCGGCTGCCACGGATTTCACGGATGACGAAGCTGCCGGGACTGGCATGATGGCCGGGCAGCAGCTCGACATCCCACTGCGCACCGCGATAAGGCACGCGCGCCATAAACTGGTTGCCGTGCAGCTGCCAGGCCGGGACCTCGACGCTCTGGCCGATATCGAGCAAGAGATTGGGATCATCGTTGGCGCTGCCGCGGCGCAGCCGGCCATACGGGCTGCGCCGCAGGCCGAGCACCGCCGCCACGCCGACCACGGCGGCCACCAGCAACTGCCACTCCAGCATCAAGCCGCACCAGGCGGCGATGGCGCCGGCCACCAGTCCCAGCGCGATCATGAGCAGGTAAAAGGTGCCTGTGAAGAGTTCTGCACCTAACAGCGCGCCGGCCAGCACCAGCCAGAGTGACCAGTCCGTCATCGTCGAATCCCCATGAAGAAAACTGCAAACACCCGCAGTCTACTGCAGCTTGAGAAAATAAAACAAAGGCGCGGACATTTCTGTCCGCGCCTTTCACTTCTTTCGAAGTTGGTCGTGAGTGACGCTTAAAGCTTCACCACTCCTTGCTTCATCACTTCTTGGCCAGCTGCTGCCAGGTGTCGATGACGGTATCGGGATTCAGCGAGATGGACTCGATGCCCTGCTCCATCAGCCATTCGGCGAAGTCCGGATGGTCCGAAGGACCCTGGCCGCAAATACCGACGTACTTGCCCTTTTCGCGGCAGGTAGCGATGACCTTGGTCAGCAAGGCCTGCACGGCCGGATCGCGCTCGTCGAAGTCGGCGGCCAGCAGTTCCATGCCGGAATCGCGGTCCAGGCCCAGGGTCAGCTGGGTCAGGTCGTTGGAACCGATGGAGAAGCCGTCGAAGTGCTCCAGGAACTGTTCGGCCAAAATGGCGTTGGACGGGACTTCGCACATCATGATGACGCGCAGGCCGTTCTCGCCACGCTTCAGGCCATACTTGCCCAGCAGACCAATGACCTTCTCGGCCTGGCCCAGGGTACGCACGAAGGGCACCATCACCTCGACGTTGGTCAGGCCCATGTCTTCACGCACGCGCTTCATGGCCTGGCATTCCATCTGGAAGGCTTCGGCGAAGTCGTGGGCCAGGTAACGCGCGGCGCCACGGAAGCCCAGCATCGGGTTTTCTTCGTCCGGCTCGTAGCGCGAACCGCCGATGAGCTTCTTGTACTCGTTGGACTTGAAGTCCGACAGGCGCACGATCACCGGCTTGGGCCAGAAGGCCGCCGCGATGGTGGCGATGCCTTCAGCCAGCTTGTCGACGTAGAAAGCCTTGGGCGAAGCGTGGCCACGGGCGACCGATTCGACGGCCTTCTTCAGGTCGGCGTCGATGTTCGGGTATTCCAGGATGGCCTTGGGGTGCACGCCGATGTTGTTGTTGATGATGAATTCCAGACGCGCCAGGCCGACACCGCCGTTGGGGATCGACTGGAAGTCGAAGGCCAGCTGCGGGTTGCCCACGTTCATCATCACCTTCAGCGGGATCGGCGGCAGTTCGCCACGGGCCACTTCGGTCACTTCGGTTTCCAGCAGGCCATCATAGATCTTGCCTTCATCGCCTTCGGCGCAGGAGACCGTCACCAGGGTGCCATCCTTCAACACTTCGGTGGCATCGCCGCAGCCGACCACGGCCGGCACGCCCAGTTCACGGGCGATGATGGCGGCGTGGCAGGTACGGCCGCCACGGTTGGTGACGATGGCCGAGGCACGCTTCATGACCGGTTCCCAGTTGGGGTCGGTCATGTCGGCCACCAGCACGTCGCCGGGCTGCACGCGTTCCATTTCAGCCGGATCGCTGATGACGCGCACCGGACCGGCGCCGATCTTCTGGCCGATCGCACGGCCGGTGGCCAGCACGGTGCCCGAGCTCTTGAGCTTGAAGCGCTGTTGCGCATCGGTGGCCTTCTGCTGCGACTTCACCGTTTCCGGACGGGCCTGCAGGATATAGAGCTTGCCGTCGCGGCCGTCCTTGCCCCATTCGATGTCCATCGGACGCTGGTAGTGCTTCTCGATGATGGTGGCGTACTTGGCCAGTTCCACCACTTCCGCGTCGGTCAGGGAATAGCGGTTGCGCAGTTCCACCGGCACATCCACGGTCTTGACCGAGCGGCCGGCCTTGGCTTCGCCGGTGAATTCCATCTTGATCAGCTTGGAACCCAGGTTGCGGCGGATCACCGGCTGCTTGCCCAGTTCCAGCATCGGCTTGTGGACGTAGTATTCGTCCGGGTTGACGGCGCCCTGCACCACGGTTTCACCCAGGCCATAGCTGGAGGTGATGAAGACCACATCCTTGAAGCCGGATTCGGTGTCGATGGTGAACATCACGCCCGCCGCGCCCACGTCCGAACGGACCATGCGCTGCACGCCGGCCGACAGGGCCACTTCGGCGTGCGTGAAGCCCTTGTGGACGCGATAGGAGATCGCGCGGTCGTTGTAGAGCGAGGCGAAGACGTGCTTCATGGCTTCGAGTACGTTGTCGATGCCGACCACATTCAGGAAGGTTTCCTGCTGACCGGCGAAGGACGCGTCAGGCAGGTCTTCTGCGGTGGCGGAGGAACGCACGGCGAAGGACATCTCGGCGGTCGAATCGGCCACCAGCTTGTCGTAGAAGGCACGGATTTCCTGGTCCAGGCGGGGCTGGAACGGGGTCTCGATGATCCATTGACGGATCTCGGCACCGGCTTGCGCCAGCGAACGCACGTCATCGATGTCCAGGCCTTCGAGGCGCTGGGCAATGCGGGCGGCCAGGGTCGGGCCGCCATCGGCGCTGTGCTCCAGGAAATCACGGAAAGCTTGCGCAGTCGTGGCGAAACCGCCCGGCACGCGTACACCCGCGCCGGCCAACTGGGAAATCATTTCTCCCAGCGATGCGTTTTTGCCACCGACGGACTCGACGTCCGTCATGCGAAGAGTTTCAAAGGAGGCTACGTATACCGCCCCCTGGGTGTTTACTGCGTTGGACATGACAACCCCTAGCTTGATGATAAGAAATCTTCGCGGGCGCGGCATGGGTCGGTTTATTTTTGTTATTCTGCGACGGTTGCGGCAGCAGGTGCGGCTTCGAGGACCAGCCCAGGGACAACATCAGGCGCGCAGCCACACCGAGGACGTTTGCCATTGCAAACATCATCAGGAATTCGGGCAAATTGCGCAGCGACATGACGATCATCAAGATGGGCTTCTCGAAATTGTTGCCAAGCATTGTACCGCGTGAAATCATTTTTGTTCGTAGCACCCAATACTTTTTCTATTTTCCAAAAGACAACTAAATGCTCGACCCCATGCCGATCCCGCACCCTTCCCCCGTCGTGGCCGCCAACCGCACCGTGTTCTTCGTCTCCGACGGTACCGGGATCACTGCGGAGACCTTCGGGCATTCGGTGCTGAGCCAGTTCGAGCTGCGTTTCAAGCAGATCCGCCTGCCCTTCATCGATACCCTGGAAAAGGCCCACGACGCCACCCGCAAGATCAATGAAGCCTATGCGGTGGATGGCAAGCTGCCCATCGTCTTCTCTACGCTGGTGAAATCGGAACTGTCCTCGGTGATCCGGCGCGCCAAGGCCATGCACATGGACCTGTTCCAGACCTTCGTGGAGCCGCTGGAGCAGGAACTGGAGATGAAGTCCACCCACACCATCGGCCGCAGCCACAACACCACCGATTCCGAGGAATATCGCAACCGCATCGAGGCCATCAATTTCTCGCTGGCACACGATGACGGCCAGTCCAACAAGAACCTCTCGGAAGCCGACGTGATCCTGGTGGGCGTGTCGCGCTCGGGCAAGACCCCGACCAGCCTGTACCTGGCCATGCAGTTCGGCATCAAGTGCGCCAACTATCCGCTGATCCCGGAAGACTTCGAACGCGAAAAGCTGCCCAGCGGGCTGGTACTGCACAAGAAGAAGATCTTTGGACTCACCATCGCCGCCGAACGCCTCTCGGAAGTGCGCAATGAACGCCGTCCCGGCAGCAAGTACGCCGCGCTGGAAAATTGTCGCTATGAAATCAATGAGGCCGAGAAGATGATGCGCCGCGAAGGGATACGCTGGATGTCGTCGACCACCAAGTCCATCGAGGAAATCGCCGCCACCATCCTGCAGGAGATCAAGCTGGAGACGCGCTGACCGACTGTCGGCGTAAAAATTCAGTGCGCACGCGGGTGCGCTTCTTCGGGCCGTTGATGGTGGTTTCCATGGTGAAGGAGTCTTCACCATGGGCTGTATACACCGCGGTATAGCAGTCCGGGCCGCACAGGTGATCGGCGGCCGGTATCAGTTCCTGTCCACGCAACAGATAGTCCTGATAAGGCTGGCCGACACGCTCGCCGTCAGCGAACAGCACGCACAGGCGGTCCGGGCCGAAGCGATAGTCAAAGACGCGGGAAAACGGAATCAACCTGCCGGGCGCGCTGGTCATGCGCAGCTGGCCCTGCTCGCGGTAGACCAACTGGCCCGGCGTCTCGCCTCTAGTGAAACTTAGTTCACCTGACGCCGTAGCTTGCGGGCTTTCGCTGCCTTCCCAGATAGTACGGCTGAAGATCCATTCCCCGAGAAAGTAATCGGCCATGGCGGCCAGATCGATGGGGGGAAAGGCCGCCATGATACGTGCCGCCCTCAGCGCCCGACGGTACGCTGGCGCAGTTGTTCGAAAAGGCAGACCGCCGCTGCCGCCGCCACGTTGAGCGATTCCATCTCGCCCAAGTGCGGGATCACCACTTCATGGGTGGCCGCATCCTGCAAGGCCGGCGACACGCCTTGCCCTTCATGCCCCAGCAGCCAGGCCACCGGACCGGAGAGGTCGCAATCGTAAATGGTCTGGGCCGCGTGCGAGCTGGTAGCCAGCAAGGGGATGCGGCTGGCGGCGCACAGGGCGACCAGGTCGGCATTCTCGAAGATGTCCAGCACGAAATGCGCGCCCATGCCGGCCCGCAGCACCTTGGGTGACCAGGCGGCGGCGGTACCTGCCGAGCAGAACACTTGCTTCACACCGGCTGCGGCAGCGCTGCGCAGGATGGAGCCGAGATTGCCCGGATCCTGCAGACCATCGAGCAGCACCGCCGATTCCTTAAGTGCCGCCGGGGCCACCGGCTCGGGCGTACTCACCAGCAACAGCAGGCCCACGCCGTTCTCCACGGTGCTGATGGCGTCATACAGCTTGTCGGCCAGCACCAGGCATTGCGCGTACAAGGCTTCACATTGCGCCAGGATGGGCGCTACTTCCGGGTGATACTGGGCGCTCTCGGCCACCACGCACACCTGCGGCGCGCCGCGATGCTGCAGCCAGGCCTGCGCCAGGTGCACGCCATCCAGCAGGCTCTGGCCGGCGCGGCGGCGAGCCTGGCTGCTGGTGGCCAGTTGCTTCAAATCCTTGAAGACCGGGTTGTCCTTGGAGGTGATCAGTTTCATGCCTGCCTCGCTCACGCCATCACCACCGTCTGGCCGGACAGCAAGGCCCTGACCGGCGCATAGGAGCGCCGATGCACCGGCGAGACGCCATGCAGGCGCAGCATTTCCAGGTGCAGAGGGGTCGGATAGCCCTTGTGGCGGTCGAAACCGTAATGCGGATAGGTGTCGTGCAAGACCAGCAGCGCCGCATCGCGCGCAGTCTTGGCGAGGATGGAGGCGGCCGAGATGGCGGGCACCTTGTCGTCTCCCTTGACGATGGCTTCGGAGCGGATGCTCATGACCGGGCAGCGGTTGCCGTCAATCAGGGCCAGCGTGGGCAGCGTCGAGAGTGCCTCCACCGCGCGGCGCATGGCCAGCATGCTGGCGTGCAGGATGTTGAGTTCGTCGATCTCCTGCTCGTTGCAGGAGGCAATGGCCCAGGCCAGCGCCGATTCCTTGATCTCCAATGCCAGGCTGTCGCGCGCGGCTTCGGAAAGCTTCTTGGAGTCGCGCAGGCCCTTGACCGGACGCGCCGGATCGAGGATCACGGCGGCAGCGAACACCGGACCGGCCAGCGGACCACGGCCGGCCTCATCGACGCCGCAGATGATCTCGCCGGTGGTGTCGTCAAACAAAGCCAGGGTCTGGGGGGCCGCCTTGGGCATAGCAATTTCCTTCATCAAACTCTCACACGGATCGCCGCAGCGATCCTTCTTTCGGTCCGTCAACGACGGCGCGCGCCAATGACTTCACAGACCGCGTTGGCGCTCTCCCGGCTGGTATCGCGCAGCAGGGACTGGTGCATGTCGGCAAAGCGCCGCACCAGCCGCTGCTGGTGCGCATGGTCTTCCAGCTGGTGCCACATGGCATCGGCCAGGGCCTGCGGCGTAGCCTGGTGCTGCAGCAGTTCCGGCACCAGGAAGTCGCGCGCCAGGATATTGGGCAGGCCCACCCAGGGCTGGTAAGCCATGTGCCGCATGATCTGGTACGAGGCCCAGTTGACCTTGTAGGAGATCACCATCGGCTTCTTGTACAAGGCCACTTCCAGCGAGGCCGTGCCCGAGGCCACCAGCACTGCATCCGAGGCTTCCATCGCACTGTGCGACTGGCCACGGATGACGCTGATGCCAAGATCTTCATATCCGCCCTGGCGAATCTGCTCTTCAAAAAAGGCCATCTGCCGGTCGCCCGCCATGGGCGTGACGAACTGCAATTGAGGATCGCGCTGCCGCAACAGCCGTGCCGCCGCCAGGAAACCTTCGCCATTCTGCTTCAGTTCGCTCATGCGGCTGCCCGGCAGGATGGCCACCACCCTGCCCGGCCCGGTCAGTCCGAGGCGCTGGCGTGCGCCTGCGGTGTCGGGCTGCAGCGGGATCACTTCGGCCAGCGGATGGCCGACGTAGGTCACCGGGACGCCCGCCTGGCGGTACAGGTTTTCCTCGAAGGGAAAGATCACCAGCATGTGCGACACCGCGCGCTGGATCTTTTTGATGCGCCAGCCGCGCCAGGCCCAGATCTGCGGACCGATGAAGTGGATGGTCGGAATGCCGGCCTTCTTGAGCTGTTCTTCCAGGCCCAGGTTGAAGCCGGGATAGTCCACGCCCACGAAGACATCAGGCCGGTCCGCCAGCAGCTTGTCGCGCAGCGACTCCTGGATGCCCTTGATCTCGCGGTAGCGCGGAATCACCTCGAACAGGCCCCGCACCGTCAGCTTGTCCATCGGCCAGTCGCTGTTAAACCCCTGAGCCATCATGTGCTCGCCGCCAATGCCATGCAGGCGCACTTCCGGCAGGCGCTCGCGCACCCCGGCCAGCAGGCGGCTGCCCAGCAGGTCGCCCGAGCTTTCGCCGGCCACCAGTGCGATCGACTGACGGCGCGTGATGTCAGCGGATGATGCCACGGGCCGAAGCCTCGATGAATTCGCGCAGCAGGCGGATGTGCTCGGCGCTGTGGGCCGACTTGGCCTCCATGTCCGCCAGCTGCTGCTTGGCTTCTTCCAGCGGCAGGCCGGCACGGTAGATCACCTTGTAGGCGCGCTTGATCTCCATGATCTGCTCGCTGGTGAAGCCACGGCGCTTCAGGCCCTCGCTGTTGATGCCGGCCGGCACGGCGCGATTGCCTGCCGCCGTCACGAAGGGTGGCACGTCCTGGCTCACGGCCGCCGTAAAGGCGGTCATGGCATGGGCACCGATATGGCAGAACTGGTGCACGGTGGTGAAACCGCCCAGGAATACGTGGTCGCCCAAATGCACGTGACCGGCCAGCGTGGCATTGTTGGCCAGGATGATGTGGCTGCCCAGCTGGCAATCATGCGCCAGGTGGACGTAGGCCATGATCCAGTTGTCGTTGCCAATGCGGGTCGCGCCGCCATCCTGCACGGTACCCCGGTTGAAGGTAACGAATTCGCGGATGGTGTTGCGGTCGCCGATTTCCATGGTGGTCGGTTCGCCCGCGTACTTCTTGTCCTGCGGCGCGGCACCGATGGAGGCGAACTGGAAAATCTCGTTGTCACGGCCAATGGTGGTGTGGCCTTCGATCACCACATGGGGACCGATGCGCGTGCCCGCGCCGATGCGCACGTCAGGACCGATGACGGCATACGCGCCGATCTCGACCGATTCGTCGATCTGCGCTCCGGGGGCAATCACTGCGCTGGGATGGATCTTGGACATGTCCTGTGCTTCGATGGGTTCACTTGTTGCACATCTTGCAATGAAGCAATCTGCACAATGAATCAGGCCCGGCGCGATCTTGCCGATCACCGCCGGGCCTGGCTTGATGCGTCAAGCCTGCAGGCAGGCCTGGACTCAGGCGCTCTGGCTGGCGTCGGCGGCGCTGCGCATGGTGCACATGAGGTCGCCTTCCACAGCCACCTGGCCGTCCACGGTGGCCACGGCACGGTATTTCCAGATGCCACGTGCACGGCGGGTGATTTCCACTTCCATCTTCAGCTGGTCGCCCGGTTCCACCGGACGCTTGAAGCGGGCATTGTCGATGCCGACGAAGTAGACCACGGTGTTTTCATCGGGCTTGCGGCCTTCGGTCAGGAAGGACAACAGCGCCGCCGTCTGGGCCAGCGCCTCGATCATCAGCACGCCCGGCATCACCGGCTTGTGCGGGAAGTGGCCGTTGAAGAATTCTTCATTCACGGTCACGTTCTTGATCGCGGTGATGGTCTTGCCGCTCTCCCAGTTCAGCACGCGATCAACCAGCAGCAGCGGGTAACGGTGCGGCAGGTACTGTTTGATTTGATTGATGTCGAGGCTATTCATTCTCTTCTTGATTCTCTGAAAGCGGGGCTTGGCCTGCTTGTTCTTGTGTCAACGTTTTAAGCGATTTTTCCAACGCCCGGATTTTCTCACGCATCGTGCCCAGATTGCGCACCAATGCAGCGGATTTTTCCCAGTCGCGGTGTTCGGTGATGGGATAGAAGCCGGTGTATTGACCCGGCTCAAGGATGGAACGCAAGGCCAGCGTACCGGCCGAGACGTGCACCTTGTCCACGATGGTGATGTGGCCGTGGATCATGGCCGCGCCGCCGATGGAGCAGTATTTGCCGATTTTCGCGCTGCCGGCGATGCCGGCACAGGCGGCAATGGCGGTATGGGCGCCGATGTGGCAGTTGTGGGCGATCTGGATCTGGTTGTCGAGCTTGACGCCCTCCTCGATCACGGTATCGGCCAGGGCACCGCGGTCGATGGTGGTATTGGCACCGATTTCGACGTCATCGCCGATCATGACACGGCCAACTTGCGGAATTTTGATCCATTGCCCGGCTTCATTGGCGAAACCGAAGCCATCGGCCCCGATCACCGCACCCGAATGGACGATGCCGCGCGCCCCGATCTCGCAGGCGTGATGCAGGGTGGCACGGGCGTGGAAATGGGTGTCGTCACCGACCTTGGCGTGGTGGCCGATGAAGCTGCCGGCGTCAATACGGGCGCGGGCACCGATGACGGCACCGGCTTCGATCACCACCAGCGGGCCGATCACCGCATCCGCCGCGACCTGGGCCGATGGATCGACCACGGCGCTGGCATGGATGCCGGCAGGCGCGCGCACTTCGGCCTGAGCCTGAAACAGCTGGGCCGCGCGGGCGAAATAGGCGTAGGGATTGCGGGTGACGATGCGGGCACCGGCATAGCCCTGCACCTGGGCGTCGTCCGTCTCGGACAGGATCAGCGCCGCCGCCTGGGTCTGGTCGGCTTGCGCACGGAACTTGGGATTGGAAAGGAAAGTGATGTGGCTGGCACCGGCGGCATCCAGTGGTGCGATGCCATCGACCGCGATGGTCGCATCACCCTTCAGCTGACCGCCCAGGCGCTCGACCAGTTGCTGCAGTCGAATACTCATCTTGGCTTTTCCGAATGGTAGGCGTTGCTTGGCTTACGGTAGAACAAAGGCCGCCCTGAAGGCAGCCCCTGAAGCGACATGCGGGCGCAGGACGTTGCCGCCCGGCGCCCGCATGGTGAAGGCGGCAATTACTTGGCCAGTTCCTTCAGGACTTTGTCGGTGATGTCGATGCGCTTGGAAGCGTAGACGGCTTCCTGGAAGACGATGTCGTACTTCTCGGCTTCGGCGATCTGGCGGATCACCTTGTTGGTGCGTTCCAGGACCACGGCCAGTTCCTCGTTGCGGCGCTGGTTCAGGTCTTCGCGGAATTCACGCTGCTTGCGCTGGAATTCCTTGTCCAGGTCGGACAGGTCACGCTGGCGCTTGGCGCGGTCGGAATCCGACAGCACGGCGGCGTCCTTGTCCAGCTTGTCGGACTGGGCCTTCAGACGCGCGGCCATGTCTTGCAGGTCACGGTCACGCTTGGCGAACTCGGCTTCCAGCTTGGTTTGTGCGGCCTTGGCAGGCGCCGCTTCGCGGAAGATGCGCTCGGTGCTCACGAAGGCGATTTTCGAGCTTTCCTGCGCGTGGGCGGGGGCAAAGCTCAACAGGCAGGCAGCCATCACGATGGTCTGCAGGGACAGGAACGATTTGGTCATGAACTTCAAGATTACTCTCCGTATTACGAATCAATGATGACCGCTTTAGAAGCCGGTACCCAGTTGGAACTGGAAGGTTTGAGACTTGTCACCCGTCTTCAGGTTCAATGGCTTGCCGAAGCTCAGCTTCAGCGGGCCAATCGGCGACACCCAGCTGATACCGACACCGGCCGAATAGCGCAGGTCGTTCAACTTGATGTTCTGGCCGTCGGCAAAGACGTTGCCGCCGTCAAAGAAGGTGAACCAGCGCAATGTGCGGTCCTGGCCCGAGCCCGGGAACGGGAACTGCAGTTCGGCATTGCCGTACAGACGCGAGGCGCCGCCCATGGAGTCGCCGTACTGGTCCTTCAAGCTACCCAGCGAGGAGGCTTCATAGCCGCGCACGGTGCCGATACCGCCGGCGTAGTAGTTCTTGAACACCGGGTACGGCTTGCTGCCCAGGCCGCGGCCGTAGTCGACTTCGCCATTCAGCGCCAGAGTCACGGCCTTGCTGAAGAACGGTTGGAAGTACTGCTGCTGGTAGCTGGCACGGTAGTACTTCAAGGTGCCCACATAGGAGACCTCGAAGTTGGCGCGCTGATAGCGGCCGGTGGTCGGCACCAGGGCCGAGTCACGGCCGTCACGCTGCCATGCCACGGTCAGCGGGATGCTGGTGGTACGGGCGCTGCCGATACCGCAAGTTGCGGTCGAGGTCACATCGGTCACATCGCAACCGGAGCCGCCTGCGCCACCGAAATCGCGCACGTACTGGCGATACAGCGTCGGGCTGGTGTTGTCGGTGCTGACGTTGGTGTTTTCCACGCCAATACCAAAGAACACGCGATCCAGCTCCGAGAACGGCACACCAAACTTGATGCTGCCGCCCAGGGTCTTGACCTTGTAGTCACCTGTCGTATAGACCGACGGGCGAATCGTGCGCAGGTAGATTTCATAGGTGCGGCTGATGCCGTCATCCGTGAAGTACGGATTGGTGGTCGACAGCGAGATAGTGCGGTAGCGCGAGCTGGTGTTGATGTCGATACCGACGGTGTTGCCGCTGCCGAAGGCGTTTTCCTGCGAGATCGAGCCGGTCAGGCTCAGCTTGTCGGACTGCGAGAAGCCAGCACCGACCATGATGTTGCCGGTCGGCTTTTCCTCGACCTTCATGTTCACATCGACCTGGTCGCTGGTGCCCGGCACTTCAGGCGTATCCACGGTCACTTCCTTGAAGTAGCCCAGACGGTCGACGCGATCACGCGAAAGCTTGATCTTCTCGCCGTCGTACCAGGAATCCTCGAACTGGCGGAATTCGCGGCGGATCACCTCATCGCGGGTCTTGGTGTTGCCGGCGATGTTGACGTGACGCACGTAGACGCGCTTGCCCGGGTCGACCATGATGGTGAAGGCAACTTCCTTCTTCTCGCGGTCCACATTGGGGTTGGCGTTGACGTTGGCGAAGGCGTAACCGAAGTTGCCCAGACGCTCACCGATCTTCTTGGTGCTGTCGGTCAGCTTGGCGCCGGAATAGACGTCGCCCTTCTTGAGCTGCACCAGCTTGGCCAGTTCCGGCTCCATGCCGAACATCTCGCCTTCCAGCTTGATGTCGGAGACGGTGTACTTCTCGCCTTCCTTGATGTTGACCGTGATGTAGATGTCTTTCTTGTCGGGCGTGATCGACACCTGGGTCGATTCGACCTGCATCTCCAGATAGCCGCGGTCCAGGTAATAGGAACGCAGGGTCTCGATGTCACCCTGCAGTTTTTCCTTGGAATACTGGTCAGCCTTGGTGTACCAGGTGAACCAGCCCGGGGTGGTCAGCTTGATCTGGTCGCGCAGGGTGCTGTCGGAGAACACCTTGTTGCCGACGAAGT
Organism: Herbaspirillum huttiense; assembly: GCF_004367745.1. Classification (GTDB taxonomy): domain Bacteria; phylum Pseudomonadota; class Gammaproteobacteria; order Burkholderiales; family Burkholderiaceae_D; genus Herbaspirillum; species Herbaspirillum huttiense. Next base: position 2,514,973 of record NZ_CP037993.1, on the reverse strand, counting down.
TGATCTGCTTGATGCGCGAAACTTCACCTTCATCCACGGCGAAGGTAATGGCGACGCGATTGCGCTCGACCGGCGTGACGGTAGTCGACACCTTGGCACCATACAGGCCGCGCGACAGATACTGACGCTTCAGTTCCTGTTCGGCGCGATCGACCTGCGAGCGGTCAAAGATCCGCGACTCGGCGACGCCGATTTCCTTGAGGGCCTTGGTCAGCTGTTCCTTGTCGAATTCCTTGATGCCGGAGAAGTCGACGCTGGCAATGGCCGGGCGTTCGACCACCTGCACCACCAGCACGTCGCCTTCGGCTTCGATGCGCACGTCACGGAAGAATCCGGTGGCGTACAACGCCTTGATGGCGGCGGTGGCCTTTTCATCGTTGAAGGTATCGCCCACGCGCACCGGCAGGTAGCTGAAGACGGTGCCGGCTTCGGTACGCTGAATGCCTTCGACGCGGATATCCTTGACCACGAACGGCGTGATGGCCATGGCCTGGCTGGAGCACAGGGCAAAGGCGGCAGCGGCAATCAGGCGACGGGAGAGAGTCGGAATGGGATGTTGCGCAGGGTGTAATTTCATCTATCGTTCATCAACAGTTTTTCGCTGCGGCACTGCCTGACATGATGCTGGTAAGCAATTGAAAACGGATTCCTGATCCATTGCCAATTGCTTAACAACTGCCATCGGGGTTGGCCGGCAAATGTAAAAAATCCGGTCTTTCTGGCCGCCCCGCCGATCTTGCTCGCTCGACGGGGCCGGCATCAGGCCGGATTCATCCTTGGAACATCAGTCGCACGATATCGTTGAAAGCGGCAACGAGCATCAGCGCCATCAGTAATCCCAGGCCGGCGCGCTGCGCGATTTCCCCAAACCGCTCGGAAACGGGCCGCCCTGTCAAAATCTCCAGCGCATAATACAGCAAATGACCGCCGTCTAAAACCGGGATTGGCAACAGATTCATCACTCCCAGGCTGATACTGATGAAGGCCAGGAAGCTGAGGTAGCTCACCAGGCCCACGCGGGCGGTCTGTCCGGCATAGTCGGCGATGGTGATGGGGCCGGTAATGTTCTTCAGCGAGACCTGCCCGATGATCATCTTGCCGATCATCTTGATGGTCATCACGCTGGTATCCCAGGTGCGCTGCGCGCCCTTGGCCACGGCCGTCAACGGGCCATCGCTGACGGTGGCCATCTCCGGTGCCAGCGGCACTTCGACCTTGATGCGGCCGATGCGCTTGCCACTTTCACCCTCTTCCACCGACTCCGGCGTGACGCGCACCTCGATCGGCGCAGTGCCGCGCACGCCCTGCAGCAGCAGCGGCTTGCCGGCGGATTCGCGCACTTTTTCCACGAAGGCCAGGCCATCCTGGACCGGCACCCCATCGATGGCGGTGATGCGGTCGCCGCTTTCCAGTCCTGCCATCTTGGCCGGACCCTCCATGATCTTGCCCAGCACGGCAGGCGGACGTGCCAGCGACAGGCCGAGCTTGGCGAGGAAGTCGCCTTCCAGCTCATTGCTGTCGATGCCGGCCAGACGCAGCGTGACCGAGTTGAGCAGCTTGCCGCTGCCATTGGGGTTGGGACGTTCGACGTCGATGCGGGCATCGGCCTTTTCCAGCACCAATTGCATCAGTTTCCAGCGTACTTCGGACCAGACCTGCACCGGCGCGCCATTGATGGCCGTGATGCGGTCACCGGCGCGCAAGCCGGCCTGGTACGCGGCCGTCTGCGCGGTCGCTGCACGCAGCACGGGCACCGGCTCCGGCACGCCGTGCATGTAGAGACCAGCAAAGAGGAGAATGGCCAGCAGGAAATTGGCGATCGGCCCGGCCGCCACGATGGCGATGCGACGCCAGACGGATTGGCGGGTGAATTCGCGCTTGAGATCGGCTTCCGGAATGTCTTCCAGCGGCTGTTCGCGCGCGTCCAGCATCTTCACATAGCCGCCCAAGGGCAGCACCGACAGCGCCCATTCGGTCTGGTCGCGGCCGAAGCGGCGCGACCAGATCACCCGACCCATGCCGACCGAGAAGCGCAATACCTTCACACCGCACCAGCGCGCCACCAGGTAATGCCCCAGCTCGTGGACCACCACCAGGGTGCCCAGGGCAACGAAGAAAGCGATCAGGGTATGCAGCAGATTCATCGTGAAATCAGGGCCTCGGCGTGGTCACGCGCCTGCCGGTCCTGCTCCAGCAGCGCCGTGATGTCATCGGCTTGCCGGTTGGGGATGGCGGACATGACCTCTTGGATCAGGGGGGCGATCTTCCCGAAGCCGATGCGGCCATCGAGGAAGGCTTGCACGGCGACTTCGTTGGCGGCGTTGAGGATCGCCGCCAGCGTACCGCCGGCCCGCAGCGCATCATACGCCAGTTTCAGGCAGGGGAAGCGCTGATAGTCAGGCGGCAAGAAGGACAATTGCGCGATCTGCGCCAGATCCAGCGCTGCCACGCCCGAGGCGATACGCTCCGGATAGGCCAGCGCATTGGCAATGGGCGTGCGCATGTCGGGGTTGCCCAACTGCGCCAGCACCGAGCCATCGGCATACGAGACCATGGAATGAATCACGCTCTGCGGGTGGATCACCACCTCGATCTTGTCCGCCGGCGCGCCGAAGAGCCAGTGCGCTTCGATGACTTCCAGGCCCTTGTTCATCATGGTGGCGGAATCCACCGAGATCTTGCGCCCCATCACCCACTTGGGATGGGCCACGGCTTCTTCCACGGTGACTCGATCCAGCGTATTCACATCCCGATGGAGGAACGGACCGCCCGAGGCCGTCAGGAGGATTTTCTCGACACCATGCGCCGTCATCGAACGGGTGTAGCCGTCGGGCAGGCACTGGAAGATGGCATTGTGTTCGCTGTCGATGGGCAGCAGGCTGGCACCATGTGCCTGCACCGCATCCATCAGCAGCTGGCCGGAAATGACCAGGGCCTCCTTGTTGGCCAGCAGGATCTTCTTGCCGGCACGTGCGGCGGCCAGCGTGGAAGCCAATCCGGCGGCACCGACGATGGCCGCCATGACCATGTCGCAGCCGTCGGCCGATGCGATGTCGCACAAGGCTTGCGGACCGTAGGCCACTTCAGTGGACAGCCCGGCTGCGCGCAACAAGGTTTGCAACTGCGCGGCCGCTTCGGCGGAACCGACCACAGCCACTTGCGGACGGAAACGCTGGCATTGCTCGGCCAGTTCGGCAACACGGGAATGGGCGCTCAGCGCAAAGACGCGATAGCGGTCGGGATGGCGGGCCACCACGTCCAGCGTGGACACGCCAATGGAGCCGGTGGAACCGAGAATGCTGATGGACTGCATGGAATTTCCAGAAGGAAAGCGGCGGCTCAGGCAGCCGCCAGCCAGAGATCGACCAGCGCTGCCAGCGGCAGCACCGGGATGAGCGCATCGATGCGGTCGAGCACGCCGCCGTGGCCGGGCAGCAGGTTGCTGCTGTCCTTCATGCCGGCGCGACGCTTCAGTTGCGACTCGAACAGGTCACCGACCACGCTGGCCACCACCATGAGGCTGAGCACGCCGACAAAGCCGCCCCAGCCCCAGCGATTGAACAGGTGATACTGGAAGGTCTCGCCACCACTCATGGACATGGCCACTGCCGCCGAAATCACCAGCACCGCCAGCCAGCCGCCGATGGCACCCTCCCAGGACTTGCCCGGGGAAATGGTGGGAGCCAACTTGTGGCGTCCGAAGCCCTTGCCAGAGAAATAGGCACCAATGTCAGCCACCCACACCACGGCCATCACCGACAGCAGATACAGCGGCGAATGCTGGAACAGGTCCACGATGGCAACGAAGCAGCCGAGGATGGACAGCATGTAGGTGCCGTTGAGCAGCCGATTGCCGAAAGCTTCGATCCGAGGCAGGCCGAGGCCAAGCGCGGGCACGAAGCGCAAGGCCCACAACAGCACGCAGAGCACATACAGGGCGCGCACGCTGGGCAAGCCGGAGAAGAACAGGATGACGCTGAAGACCAACGTCCACACGGCAGCCCACAAGGTGGGACGCGGGCTCTTGAAGAGACGGAAGCATTCCCACGAACCGGCGGCGAAGAACACCAGCACCGCCATGGCAAAGGCCGGGAAATAACCGAAATACAGGATAGGCAACAGGATTGCCAGCAGGATCAACGCCGTGATGACACGCGTCTTGAGCATCAGGAAGCCTTTTTCTGGTCCAGTACCTGGGCACTGGTGCGCCCGAAGCGGCGCTCGCGTTGTTGGTAGGAGCCGATCGCCTGATCCAGCGCCTTGTCGTCGAAATCGGGCCAGAAGGTTTCGGTGAAGTACAGCTCGCTGTACGCCAGCTGCCACAACAGGAAATTGGAGATGCGCTGTTCACCGCCGGTACGGATGAACAAATCGGGCTCAGGGGCATACGCCATGGCCAGATACGGGGCCAGTTCTTCTTCGGTGTAGTCGGTCGCACCCGGCTTGTCCTTGACCATTTTGGAAACGGCCTGCATGACATCCCAGCGCCCGCCATAGTTGGCGCAGACGGTCAGCGTCAGGCGGCTGTTGCCGGCGGTCTGTGCCTCGGCCTTGGCCGCCATCTCCTGCAATTTCGGATCGAAGCGGCTCATGTCGCCGACGATGCGCAGGCGGATGCCATTGTTGGCCATCTTGCCGACTTCACGCTCCAGCACCGTCATGAACAGACGCATCAGCACCGACACTTCGTCGGCAGGGCGACGCCAGTTTTCGGAACTGAAGGCAAACAGGGTAAGGAATTCGATACCGCGCTCGGCGCAGGCCTCGACAATGGAGCGCACTGCATCCACGCCCTTGGCATGCCCCGCCACACGCGGCAGGAAACGTTTGGTCGCCCAACGACCGTTGCCGTCCATGATGATGGCAACATGGCGCGGAACCGCGGAAGTCTCCGGAACCGCCAGAGTTGAGCTTTGATGCTTCATGTAAATGATTTATTACTTTTCCGTGCGCCGGATGGTGAAGCGCAACATGGTAACGGGCACGCGCCGCTTTGACAAACCGGCCAGCCTCCTCCCCCCATTGCCGCTCTCACTTCCCGCCTGCACTTTTGCTGTCTTGGACTTGTTCGTGCAGCGCGGCCGCCATGGCAGCCGCGCGTGAGACCTGCAGGACGGCTTACACCGTCATCACTTCCTTTTCCTTGTCGGTGACCATTTTGTCGATGTCAGCCACGAACTTGTCGGTCAGCTTCTGGATCTCGTCCTGGCCGCGGCGCTCATCATCTTCCGAGGCGATCTTGTCCTTGACCAGCTTCTTCAGGCCTTCATTGCCTTCGCGGCGGATGTTGCGCACGGCGATCTTGGCATCTTCGGCTTCACTCTTGACCAGCTTGACCATTTCCTTGCGGCGCTCTTCGGTCAGCGCGGGCATCGGCACACGGATCAGGTCGCCGTGGGTGGCCGGATTCAGGCCCAGGTCGGCTTCACGGATGGCCTTCTCGATGACGGCGGCCATCTTCTTTTCGAAGGGCTGCACGCCGATGGTGCGCGCATCGATCAGGGTCAGGTTGGCGACCTGCGACAGACCGGTCGGCGAACCATAGTATTCAACCATGACCTGGTCCAGCAGGCCGGTGTGGGCGCGGCCGGTACGAACCTTGGCCAGGTTGGCCTTCAGGGTTTCGATGGACTTGGCCATCTTCTGCTCGGTATTTTTCTTGACGTCAGCGACACTCATGCTGCTCTCCTAACTTTGGTGCAATAACTTGGCTTGTCTTGATGGCAAATGCCTGAAAGACGGGCATTGTAAACGGGAATCCCGGCCTGCGGCCGGTTTCTGCACTGCAATATCAATCAGACGTGGACCAGGGTGCCTTCATCGTCACCCATGACCACGCTCTTGAGCGCGCCCGGCTTGACGATGGAAAACACCTTGATCGGCAGCTTCTGGTCGCGGCACAGCGCAAAGGCGGTGGCATCCATCACCTGCAGGTGCTTGGCGATGGCTTCATCGAAGGAGATCGACTGGTAGCGGGTGGCGGCCGGATCCTTCTTGGGATCGGCGGTGTAGACACCATCGACCTTGGTGGCCTTCAGCACGATCTGGGCACCGATTTCCGAGCCACGCAGGGCGGCGGCGGTATCGGTGGTGAAGAAGGGGTTGCCGGTACCGGCGGCGAACACCACGATCTTGCCTTCTTCCAGGTATTGCAGCGCCTTGGGGCGCACATAGGGCTCGACCACCTGCTCGATGCCGATGGCCGACATCACGCGGGCCGTCAGGCCGGCCTGGCGCATGGCGTCAGCCAGGGCCAGCGAGTTCATGACGGTGGCCAGCATGCCCATGTAGTCGGCGGTTGCACGATCCATGCCCTGGGCGCCCGGCGCGACGCCGCGGAAAATGTTGCCGCCACCGATCACGATGGCCAGTTCCACGCCCAGTTTGCTGATTTCTGCTACATCCGCGACCATGCGTTCGATGGTCGCGCGATTGATACCGTAGGCGTCGTCGCCCATCAGTGCTTCGCCGGAGAGTTTGAGGAGTACGCGCTTGTAGGCTGGTGTTGTCATTGCAGGGCTCCGTGTTCTGTCCGAGGTTGAATTACGTATTGACGCGCCGGCACTCGCTGTCACCCGACGAAATGGCGCTTTTTCGTCATCAGGGGCAGGTCCGAACGCATGAGGGGATGTACTGCTGCGCCCTATTCTGTCTTGCCGTGTGCTGCCAGTATTGCTTTTGCTACCCATATTGCCGTTGCCAGGCGGCCTGCCCTGCGCGTCATCATTCATCCGACGGACGACCCTGACTGTAGACGCGGGCGACTCCGAAAGTTCCCGGAATCCGGCTTAAAAAAACGGGCCTCTCGGCCCGTTTTTCCTGCGACGCTTACTGAGCTTGTTTCGCTGCAGCCACTTGCGCTGCCACTTCGGCAGCAAAGTCGTCTTGCTTCTTCTCGATGCCTTCGCCGACCACGTACATGGCGAACGACTTGACGGTGGTATTGGCCGCCTTCAGCATCTGTTCGACGCTTTGCTTGTCGTTCTTCACGAAAGCCTGGTTGAACAGCGAGACTTCCTTCAGGTACTTCTGCACCGAACCGTCCACCATCTTGGCGACGATGTCAGCCGGCTTGCCGGATTCAGCAGCCTTCAGGGCGGCGACCGAGCGTTCCTTCTCGATCAGGTCGGCCGGCACTTGCTCGGCCGACAGGGCGACCGGCTTCATGGCGGCGATGTGCATGGCCACGTCCTTGCCGACTTGCTCTTCAGCGCCGTCGAACTCGACGATCACGCCGATGCGGGTGCCGTGCAGGTAGGCAGCCAGCTTGCCGGTGGTTTCGAAACGCTGGAAGCGACGGAACGACATGTTCTCGCCGATGCGGCCGATCAGTTCGGTGCGCAGTTCTTCCAGGGTCTTGCCGTCGGCCAGCTTGCAGGCGCCCAGGGCAGCCACATCAGCCGGATTCTGTTCGACCACCAGCTTGGCAGCGGCTTCAACCAGACCGATGAACTCGTCGTTCTTGGTCACGAAGTCGGTTTCACAGTTCACTTCGACCAGCGCGCCGACGTTGCCAGCGATGTAGGCCGAGATCACGCCTTCTGCGGTGATGCGGGAAGAGGCCTTGGAAGCCTTGCTGCCCAGCTTGACGCGCAGAATCTCTTCGGCCTTGGCCATGTCGCCATCGGCTTCGGTCAGCGCCTTCTTGCATTCCATCATCGGCGCGTCGGTCTTCGCACGCAGATCGCCCACCATTGCTGCGGTAATTGCCGCCATACTTTTCTCCTGACTTGGAGGCATCCCGCGCTTGCGGCATGCCTGAAACTCGAAAATTGAATCAAAAAAAAGGGGCCACTGCGTCACTACCCGCTGTCACCCCTTTTTGGACTACCGTACTACCGGAAGAGCAGAATCAAGCCTGCTCGACCTCGACGAATTCATCGCCCTTGACTGCTTCGACGACGTCGTTGACGGCGTTGGCGCGGCCTTCCAGCACGGCGTCAGCCATGCCGCGAGCGTACAGAGCGATCGCCTTGGCGGAGTCGTCGTTACCCGGGATCACGTAGGTGACGCCTTCGGGCGAGTGGTTGGTATCGACCACGCCGATGACCGGAATGCCCAGCTTGGCGGCTTCGGTGATGGCGCCCTTGTGGTAGCCGACGTCGATGACGAAGATGGCGTCAGGAATGCCGCCCATGTCCTTGATGCCGCCGATGGCCTTTTGCAGCTTTTCCTGTTCACGGGTGAACAGCAGGGCTTCCTTCTTCGACAGCTTCTCGACCGAACCGTCTTCGATGGCAGCTTCCATGTCCTTCAGGCGCTTGATCGAGGTCTTGATGGTCTTGAAGTTGGTCAGCATGCCGCCCAGCCAGCGCTGGTCAACGTAGGGCACGCCAGCGCGTTGCGCTTCAGCGGACAGGATGTCGCGGGCTTGACGCTTGGTACCAACGAACAGGATGGTGCCACGGTTGGCCGACAGCTGGCGCACGTACTTGACGGCTTCCTGGTACATGCCCAGGGTCTTTTCCAGGTTGACGATGTGAATCTTGTTGCGATGACCGAAAATGAAGGGGGCCATCTTGGGGTTCCAGAAGCGGGTTTGGTGACCGAAGTGGACACCGGCTTCCAGCATTTCGCGCATGGTAACGGACATGAATTTCTCCAGGGTTAGGTCTGGAATCCGCTCGGTCATCCGGCTCATGCAGCCGGACACCCTTTTAGCGAACGGATTCGCGTTTCAAAAGATAATTTACGACATTTATTGCCAAACAGACATGAAGAATCATTCCGCACACCGCATTCGACAACTGACCTGTGGTTTTCAGATCAGCCCGGCATTCTACTCGACCCATCACTTTTGTTCAAGTAGCACATGAAGATAAGGAACGCGGCCAAACGCCGTCCCCGGCTTGTCGACCGGAGCCGGCAAAACAGAAAGCACCCCCGTCGTCTATAATCCCGTCTTGACGATTTTCTAGCGAATTGCGATTCATCATGGGCAACATCACCATCAAGACCGCCGAAGACATCGAAGGCATGCGCGTGGCCGGCCGCCTGGCCGCCGAGGTACTGGACTACATCACCCCATTCGTGAAGCCGGGCGTGACCACCGGCGAGATCGACCGCCTCTGCCACGAGTACATGACCAACGTGCAAGGCAGCATCCCGGCCCCGCTGAACTACTGCCCGCCGGGCTACACGCCCTACCCCAAGGCCATCTGCACCTCCCTGAATGACGTGATCTGCCACGGCATCCCCGGCGACAAGGTGATGAAGAACGGCGACGTGCTCAACATCGACGTCACCATCATCAAGAATGGCTATCACGGCGACACCAGCCGCATGTTCTTCCTGGGTGAGCCGTCCATCCTGGCACGCCGCCTGACCGAGATCACCTATGAATGCATGTGGCTGGGCATCTCCAAGATCAAGCCGGGCGCACATTTGGGCGATATCGGCCACGTCATCCAGCAGCACGCGGAAAAGGCCGGCTACAGCGTGGTGCGCGAGTTCTGCGGCCACGGCATCGGCAAGGTCTTCCATGAAGAACCGCAAGTCCTGCACTACGGCCGCCCCGGTACGCTGGAGAAGCTGGAAGCCGGCATGATCTTCACGGTGGAACCGATGATCAACGCCGGCCGCCGCGAGATCCGCGAAATGGGCGACGGCTGGACCATCAAGACCAAGGACCGCAGCCTGTCAGCCCAATGGGAACACACCGTGCTGGTCACCGAGACCGGCTTCGAAGTGCTGACGGTGTCGCCCGGCATGCCGGCACCGCCGGCCTTCATCCAGAACCAGGTCGCCACCCCGGCGTGACCCTGGCGGCCGGAACCATGTGCCCCTCGACCCTGCACACAGTTTCCGGCACGAAACCTGCTTCGAGCGCAAAGCCGCATGGGGATGCGGCTTTGTTCATATAGGCGCCGCCCCGCCGCCCTGCTTGCCTTAATTGCCGACCACGATGCCCACACTCGCCATCACGCTCAAGAAACAGCTCAAGGCCGCGCGCCAGCAAGCCATCGAGGTGTTCCAGTCCAACCACAAGACCGAGCAGTTGCTGGCCCAGTTGCGCCGCAACGTGGACGAAGCCCTCACCACTGCCTGGGAAGAACTGGGCATGTCCGGCAATGCCGCCTTGGTCGCCGTGGGCGGCTATGGCCGGGGCGAGCTGTTCCCGCATTCGGATGTGGACGTGCTGATCCTGCTGGACCAGGCCCCGGATGCCGCCAAGAAGGAAAAGCTGGAATCCCTGGTGCAGCTGTTCTGGGACATCGGCCTGGAAATCGGCCACAGCATCCGCACCATCGACGAATGCCTGGATGAATCGGCCGCCGACATCACGGTGCAGACCAGCCTCCTGGAAGCCCGCCTGGTGACTGGCAACCGCGCCCTCTTCAAGAAATTGCAGGAGCGCTACCATGCCGCGCTGGACCCTCTGGCCTTCTTCCAGGCCAAGACCCTGGAAATGCGCCAGCGCCACATCAAATATGAAGATACGCCCTACAGCCTCGAACCCAACTGCAAGGAAAGCCCCGGCGGCCTGCGCGACCTGCAGGTGATCCTGTGGGTGGCCAAGGCGGCGGGCCTGGGCAACTCCTGGGGCGAGCTGGCCGAACACGGCATGCTGACCTCCACCGAGGCGCGCCAGCTGCGCCAGAAGGAACGCGCCTTCAAGGACATCCGCATCCGTCTGCACATCCTCACGGACCGCCGCGAAGACCGGCTGGTGTTCGACATCCAGACCCAGATCGCCGAGACCTTCGGCTTCAAGACCACCGATACCCGCCGCGCCAGCGAATACCTGATGCAGCGCTATTACTGGGCAGCCAAGGCGGTCACGCAGCTCAACACCATCCTGCTGCAGAACATCGAAGCCCATCTGTTCCCGCAGCAGGCGGTTCCGCGCCCGCTCAACGAGCGCTTCAACGAGGTCAACGGCTTCGTCGACATCGCCCATGACAGGGTCTTCGAAGAGACGCCTTCGGCCATGCTGGAAGTCTTCCTGGTGCTTTCCGAGCATCCGGAACTGAAGGACATGTCGGCGCGCACCCTGCGTGCGCTATGGCATGCGCGCTTCAAGATCGACAATGCCTTCCGCGCCAATCCGGAGAATCATCGCCTGTTCATGCAGATCATCCAGAGCAAGCGCGGCATCACCCACGCCCTGCGCGGCATGAACAGCACCAGCGTGCTGGGGCGCTACCTGCCGAACTTCCGCCAGATCGTCGGGCAGATGCAGCATGACCTGTTCCACGTCTACACGGTGGACCAGCACATCCTGATGGTGGTGCGCAATGTGCGCCGCTTCACGATGAGCGAACATGCGCATGAATATCCCTTCTGCAGCCAGCTGATGGCCAACTTCGGCCAGCCCTGGGTGCTGTACATCGCGGCGCTGTTCCACGACATCGCCAAGGGCCGGGGCGGCGACCACTCCAAGCTGGGCATGGACGACGCCCGCGCTTTCTGCGAGCAGCACGGCATCTCGCCGGACAATACAGAGCTGATCGTGTTCCTGGTGGAGCAGCATCTGGCCATGTCGCACGTGGCGCAGAAGCAGGACATGTCGGACCCCGACGTCATCACCGCCTTCGCCCAGCTGGTCAAGGACGAGCGCCACCTGACCGCGCTCTACCTGCTGACGGTGGCCGATATCCGCGGCACCAGCCCCAAGGTCTGGAACGCCTGGAAGGGCAAGCTGCTGGAAGACCTGTACCGCATGACCCTGCGCGTGCTGGGCGGCGAAGCTCCCTCGGCCGACCGCGAACTGAAGAACACCCAGCAGGAAGCCATCAAGACCCTGCGCCTGTACGGCCTGCCGGCCGACGCCCATGAAGCGCTGTGGAAGCAGCTGGACGTGGCCTACTTCCTGCGCCACGACGCCTCCGACATCGCCTGGCAGACGCGCTGCTTCTACGACAAGGTCGATACCGGCGTACCGCTGGTGCGCTGCCGCCTGGCGCCCATTGGCGAAGGCGTTCAGGTGGCGGTCTACACGCCCGACCGCCCTGACCTGTTTGCGCGCATCTGCAGCTATTTCGACGAAAAAAGCTTCAGCATCTTCGACGCCAAGATCCACACGACCCGCAACGATTACGCGCTGGACGCCTTCCTGATCAATGCCCCGGTGTTTGCCAAGAACTACCGCGACATCATCAACCTGATCGAGCACGAACTGGGTGCCCTGCTGCAGTCCGACGCCCCGCTGCCGGCCCCGTCCAAGGCCCGCCTGTCGCGCCTGTCGCGCACCTTCCCGGTCAATCCGTCGGTGGATTTGCGTCCGGATGAGCGCGGCCAGTACTACCTGCTGTCGGTCTCGGCCAATGACCGCGCCGGCCTGCTGTATTCGATCTCCAACGTGCTGGCCAAGTACCGCATCAACCTGCATACCGCCAAGGTCATGACCCTGGGCGAGCGGGTGGAAGACGTCTTCCTGATCGACGGCCCCGGCCTGTCCCAGCCGCGCAACCAGATCATGCTGGAAACCGAACTGCTGCAGACCCTGCGCATCTGACCCCCATCACCCTGTCCGCGCTGCCGCCCCAGTCTGGCGCGGCGGCGCGGCTGGCCGTACAATCTCACCCTCGCCGCTGGCCGGCCCTCCGTTTTTCGCAAGGCAATCCCCATGACTGAACCTGTACGACTTTCCAAACGCATGTCCGAACTCGGCCTGTGCTCGCGCCGCGAAGCCGACGAATGGATAGAAAAAGGCTGGGTGCGCGTGGATGGCCAGGTGGTGTCGGTGCTGGGCAGCAAGGTGCTGCCGCACCAGAAGGTCACCGTGGAACGCCAGGCCAGCGCCGAGCAGGCCCAGCGCGTGACCATCCTGATCAACAAGCCCATGGGCTACGTCAGCGGCCAGGCCGAGGATGGCTACAAGCCGGCCATGGTGCTGGTCAACGAACAGTCGCGCTGGGCCGAAGACCAGACCGAGATGCGCTTCCACCCGCGCCAGCTGAAGAGCCTGGTGCCGGCCGGACGGCTGGACATCGATTCGGTGGGCTTGCTGGTACTGACCCAGGATGGCCGCATCGCCAAGCAGTTGATTGGCGAGGATTCGGCGGTCGACAAGGAATACCTGGTGCGCGTGCAATACACGCGTCCCGGCAAGCTGCCCGAATCCGATCTCAAGCGCCTGAACCACGGCCTCATCATGGATGGCAAGCCGCTGCGTCCGGCCAAGGTGGTGTGGCAGAACGAGGATCAGTTGCGCTTCACCCTGCGCGAAGGCAAGAAGCGCCAGATCCGCCGCATGTGCGACATGGTCGGACTGAAGGTAATCGGCTTGAAGCGCGTGCGCATCGGCGGCGTCAAGCTGGGCGAACTGCCGACCGGCCAGTGGCGCTACCTGCGGCCGGATGAGAAGTTCTGAGCCTCAGCCCGCTCCATACAAGAACGGCCCTGATTCATCATCAGGGCCGTTCTTTTTTGCCGCAGGCAAAAAGGATCAGAGGAAACGATCCAGGATCTTGCGGCTGTGCTTGTCCAACGCCTTCTGGTCGCGGATCAGGAACTGGATGCCGTGGCTGTCGGCAATCAGCAGCGCCGGCGCGGCCAGGCGGCGGATGTCTTCCTCGCCCTTGAGCGTGAAGGTGGTGGTGCCGCGCGTGGTCTGCACGGTCCAGTCGCTGGGGGTGGCGAAGGTCGACACGCTGACGATGCGCTGGATCTCCGGCATGAACTCGCGGCTGGCCAGTTCTTCCTCGATCAGGCGGCGCGTGGGCGCATCCACTTCCTCCAGGGTATCGATCCAGGCCAGCTCGTGGCCGTCGCTGCTGACCAGGGACAGGCCGCGATCGGGCGAGGTGACCGGAAATGCACGCACCGGAATCACGTGCTCGTGCAGGCCGCCCTGGGCGTCGGTCAACACCAGGCGTCCAAAAGCGTTGCGCTCCAGCGTGAAGGTTTGGGCTGAATGGTTGGTGGTGCTCATGGCTTATTCGCCCTTCTCTTCTTCGCTCACCGAGACCTCGGCATCGCCATCAGGGTTACGCGCCTGGGCCTGGTAGAGCTTGTAGTAATGCCCTTCCCGGGCCATCAGTTCTTCGTGGTTGCCGACCTCGACCACCTGGCCGCGATCCAGCACCACCAGGCGATCGGCCTTGCGCAGGGTCGACAGGCGGTGCGCGATGGCAATCGTGGTGCGGCCCTGAACCAGGTTGTCCAGCGCCTTCTGGATTTCCTTTTCGGTGGTGGTATCGACCGAGGAAGTGGCCTCGTCCAGGATCAGGATGCGCGGGTCGATCAGCAGCGCGCGCGCAATCGAGATGCGCTGGCGCTCACCGCCCGACAAGGCCTGGCCGCGCTCACCGACCAGCGAGTCATAGCCTTGCGGCAGGCGCAGGATGAACTCATGCGCATGGGCCGCACGGGCCGCGGCGATGATTTCCTCGCGGGTGGCTTCCGGCTTGCCGTAGGCGATATTCTCGGCAATGGTGCCGAAGAACAGGAAGGGTTCCTGCAGCACCAGGCCGATGTTGCGGCGGTATTCGGAAATGGGCAGCGAACGGATGTCCACGCCATCAATGCGGATCGCCCCTTCGGAGACATCGTAGAAGCGGCAGATCAGGTTCACCATGGTGGACTTGCCCGAACCGCTGTGGCCGACCAGGCCGATCATCTCGCCCGGCGCAATGGACAGGCTCATGTTGCGGATCACCGCGCGGTTGCCATAGCGAAAGCCGATGTTGCGCACTTCGATGGCGCCCTTGACGTTTTCCAGGTGCACCGGGTTGGCCGGTTCCGGCACGCTGGAGACGTGGTCCAGGATGTCGAAGATGCGCTTGGCACCGGCGGCGGCCTTTTGGGTCACCGAGACGATGCGGCTCATCGAATCCAGGCGCGTATAGAAGCGGCTGATGTAGGCCAGGAAGGCAGTCAGCACACCGACCGTGATCTGGTTGCTGGAGACCTGCCAGATCCCGAAGACCCACACCACCAGCAAGCCCACTTCGGTCAGGAAGGTGACCGTGGGCGTAAAGAGCGACCAGATCTTGTTGACCCGGTCATTGACCATCAGGTTGTGACGGTTGGCTTCGCGGAAACGCGCCACTTCGCGCTTTTCCTGCGCAAAAGCCTTCACCACGCGGATGCCGGGGATGGTATCGGCCAGCACATTGGTCACTTCCGACCAGATGCGGTCGATCTTCTCGAAACCATGGCGCAGACGATCGCGCACCACGTGAATCATCCAGGCGATGAACGGCAGCGGCAACAAGGTCACCAGTGCCAGCCAAGGGTTGATCGAAATGAGGATGGCCGCCGTCATGATGATCATCAGCACGTCGATGGCGAAATCCAGCAGGTGCAGCGACAGGAACACGCAGATGCGGTCGGTTTCCGAGCCGATGCGCGCCATCAGGTCGCCGGTGCGCTTGCCGCCGAAATACTCCTGCGACAGCCGCAGCAGGTGCGCATAGGTGGTGGTGCGCAGGTCTGCGCCGATGCGCTCGGACACCAGCGCCAGGATGTAGGTACGCGCCCAGCCCAGTCCCCAGGCCAGTACCGCCGCGCCCAGCAGGCCAGACAGGTAAAGCGTGGCCAGGTGGGTGTCAATGGGAGTGCCGTTCTGGAACGGGATCAGCACGTTGTCCATCAGCGGCATGGTCATGTAGGGCGGCACCAGCGTGGCGGCGGTGGAGGCCAGCGTCAGCAGGAAGCCCAGCAGCAGCGAGCCCTTGTAGGGCTTGGCAAAGCGCGACAGGCGGAACAGCGCCCAGGTCGACGGCGGCGCTTCCTTGGTTTCCGGACAGATGGCACAGGTTTCCTGTCCTTCCGGCAGCACGGCCTTGCAGGTCGGGCAGACGTCGCCCTCCTCTTCGGCCTGCACGCCCGAGGCCAGCAGGTCGCGCTGCTGCTCGAACAGCTTGATCAGGCGCAGCGCCTGCGGATTCTGCGCCAGGGTGTAGCGCCAGGCGGCCAGCCGGCTGGCAGCGTCGCACAGCTCCAGGGTACCCACACCGGCGTGGTCGACATGCTTCAGTTGCAGGTCGGGCCGATAGGCCCACTCCTGCCATTGCTGGCGGTCCGGGGCCAGCGCAAGCAGGCGGCGGTCGGTGGCCAGCACCAGCGAAGCGTTGAATTGCAGCTGGGCGTCCAGGTCCAGTTCCAGCCAGGCCAGCACGGATTCACCCTGGACCAGGCGGGCAGCGGTTTCCGTTTGCCAGCGCTCGGGCAGGCTGGCGGTCGCGGAAGGTATTGAGTCAGTAGTCATGTAACGGCAGCGTTGAGGCCCGAAGTGAGCAGTTTGGCTATTGTTTTAGGAGGTGCAGGTCTCGCCGGACCTGTTGTCTTGATGCCTGCAAGGATGTGCCAGCGGGCAGCGCGCGATTATAGCGCAGCGTCCCCTGCTGCAAATCCACGAACTGCGCCGCCTCGTGGGTATCGATCGGGCAGCGGCCCTCCGATAACGCAAGAGCGCCGCAAACGGTGTACCGGCAATTTCACTTCCGACTACGCGGGGGTGATCTTTCCCGCATGATGCGAATGGCTGATCTGCCCAAAGCTTCAGGTCACGACGGCGTGCGCGTTTTTTCCGGCCGCATTGCCACGGCAACGGGACAGTCTGCGACAATATCGTTCATATCCACCCCCAGCCTGCCCGCATGATTCTCGCATTTCGCCTGCACCTTCCGGCCTGCCCTCTCACCTGCGGAGCCAGTTCTTGATTGCCGCAAGGCAACACTCCATTTCATTCAGTTATTCCAGTTGGCAAATGCAGTAAACCAAAACTCGCCCTGCGCGTTAGTGAACCATGCGTTATTCTGACAGAGCGCTGACCGGCGTGCGCAGGGCGGCACGTGCGATGCAGCCAGCATCGGCATCCTGGCTTGGGCAATTACAGCGGACTATCCACCACACATGAAAAACATCGAATTCCTCCGTTTTCTGAATCTCAAGGGTCCCAACATCTGGACCTACCGCTCCGCCCTCGAAGTGTGGATCGATATCGGCGAACTGGAAGATTTTCCCTCCAATACCATTCCCGGCTTCGTCGACCGCCTCACCACCTGGTTGCCCACCCTGATCGAACACCGCTGCAGCTACGAAGAGCGCGGCGGCTTCGTGCGGCGCCTGCACGAAGGCACCTGGCCCGGCCACATCCTGGAACACGTGACCCTGGAACTGCAGAACCTGGCCGGGCTGCCTGGCGGCTTCGGCAAGGCGCGCGAGACCAACGTGCGCGGCGTCTACAAGGTGGTGGTGCGTGCGCGCCATGAAACGGTCACCCGCGCAGCGCTCTTTGCCGCCCGCGACCTGGTGCTGGCCGCCATGGAAAACCAGCCCTTCGACCTCGACACCACTCTGCGCAAGCTGCGCCGCATGGTGGATCGCCTGTGCCTGGGCCCCAGCACCGCTTGCATCGTGGACGCCGCCGACGAGCGCCGCATCCCGACCATTCGCCTGTCCGAAGGCAACCTGGTGCAACTGGGCCACGGCTGCAAGTCGCGCCGCATCTGGACCGCCGAATCCGACCAGACCGGCGCGATTGCCGAAGGCATCTCGCGTGACAAGGATCTCACCAAGTCGCTGCTGGAAACCTGTGGCGTGCCGGTGCCCGAAGGCCGTCTGGTGGACAGCCCCGCAGACGCCTGGGATGCCGCCCAGGACATCGGCCTGCCGGTGGTGGTCAAGCCCTGCGATGCCAATCATGGCCGCGGCGTTTTCATCGACCTGAACACCCGGGAAGAAATCGAGACCGCCTACAAGGTCGCGCTGGAAGAAGGCAGCGGCGTGCTGGTCGAGCGCTTCGTGCCGGGCCTGGAACACCGCCTGCTGATCGTCGGCGGCAAGCTGGCCGCCGCCGCCCGTGGTGAACCGATCTTCATCGTCGGCGATGGCAAGTCCACCGTGCAGGACCTGCTGGATGAACTGAACCGCGACCCGCGCCGCGGCCTGCTGGAAGAACACCTGCTGGACCCGGTGCTGCTGGACCGCGAACCGGCCGCCGTGCTGGAACTGCAGCGCCAGAACCTGACCACCGAATCGGTCCCCGCCGCCGGCCGCCGCATCCTGCTGCTGCGCAATGGCAATGTCTCCTCCGACATCACCGACCTGGTCCACCCCAGCGTGGCAGCTGCCGCTTCCCTGGCCGCGCGCATCGTCGGCCTGGACATCGCCGGTGTCGACATCGTGGCCGAAGACATCTCGCGCCCGCTGCAGGACCAGGGCGGTGCCATCGTCGAAGTCAATGCCGGCCCCGGCCTGCTGATGCATTTGAAGCCCTCGGACGGCAAGCCGCGTCCGGTCGGCGAAGCCATCATCGACAACCTGTTCGGCCCGGAAGAAAATGGCCGCATCCCCATCGTCGGCGTCACCGGCACGCATGGCAAGACCACCATTTCGCGCCTAATCGCCCGTATCGTGCACCTGTCGGGCAAGCACGTGGGCCTGGCCTGCGGCGAGGGCCTGTACTTCGGCGAACGCCAGATCGAGCGCGGCAACCGCGCCACTTGGGATGCTGCCCATCGCGTGCTGCTCAACCGCGCCGTGGAAGCTGCCGTGTTCGAGAACGGTAGCGCCGCCATCCTGGCCGAAGGCCTGGCTTATGACCGCTGCCTGGTCGGCGTGGTCGCCAATATCGATCCCACCGACAGCCTGCCCGAGTTCTACATCGAGAACGCCGAGCAGATCGCCACCAAGGTCAAGCGTACCCAGGTCGACCTGGTGCTGCCGGAAGGGGCTGCCGTGCTCAATGCCGACGACCCGCTGGTGGCCGACATGGCCCAGCTGTGCGATGGCGAAGTCATCTTCTTCAGCACCGACCCGGCTTCCGAACTGCTGGCCAGCCACCTGAAGGAAGGCGGCCGCGCCGTGTTCCTGCGCGATGGCGACCTGATCCAGGCCGATGGCGAGCGCCAGTGCAAGGTCAGCTCGGTGGATGCCATCCCCCTGACCGAAAACGGCGCGGTGGCCTATCAGGTCGAGAACGTGCTGGCCGCCGTCGGCGCCGCCTGGGCCCTGGGCATCGGCCCGGAGGTGATCCGTGCCGGCATCGAGCTGTTCGGCACCGAGCGCGCCGAGGAGCAAGGCCTGAAGTTCAAGAGCCAGGCCGCCTGAACCGGCGTGACCTGCAAGACTGACTGAATCAAGATCAAGAGACATCTAGGAAAACGAGTCCATGGACGTATCCCGCATTCGCGCCCTGCGCGGCCCCAATCTCTGGAGCAGACACACTGCCATCGAGGCCATCGTTTCCTGCCCGGAAAACGAGCGCGTCATCGATGACATGCCCGGCTTCGAACTGCGCCTGCGCGCCCGCTTCCCGCAGATCGGCTTCCTCGAACCCGATGGCGGCAAGCAGGTCGTCTCCATGGCGCACGCCCTGGCTGCTGCCGCCCTGGCGCTGCAGAACCAGGCCGGCTGCCCGGTGACCTTCACCCGCACGGTCTCCACCGTCGAGACCGGCATTTACCAGGTGGTGGTGGAGTACAGCGAAGAAGAAGTCGGCCGCCTGGCCTTCGACCTGGCACTGGAACTGGTGCGCGCCGCCCAGGCCGACACCCCCTTCGACCTGACTGGTGCGCTGGCCCGCATCCGCGAACTGGATGAAGATGTACGCTTGGGCCCTTCTACCGGCTCCATCGTCAACGCCGCCATCAAGCGCGGCATCCCGTATCGCCGTCTGACCCAGGGCAGCATGGTCCAGTTCGGCTGGGGCAGCCGCCAGAAGCGCATCCAGGCCGCCGAGACCAGCAACACCAGCGCCATCGCCGAATCGATTGCGCAAGACAAGGACCTGACCAAGATGCTGCTGCACGCCGCTGGCGTGCCGGTCCCCAACGGCCGCGTGGTCGAGACCGTGGAAGATGCCCTCAAGGCCGCCGAGGAAATCGGTTCGGCGGTGGTCATCAAACCGCTGGACGGCAACCAGGGCAAGGGGGTGGCCGTCAACATCAGCACCCCGGAACAGATCACCCGCGCCTTCAACAACGCCGCCCTGATCAGCGATGAAGTCATCGTCGAGCGCTACCTGCCCGGCCACGACTTCCGCCTGCTGGTCATCGGCAAGACCCTGGTAGCTGCGGCCCGCCGCGATCCGCCGCAAGTCATCGGCGACGGCGTGCACACCATCCGTCAATTGATCGACCAGGTCAACGCCGATCCGCTGCGCGGCGACGGCCACGCCACCTCGCTGACCAAGATCCGCCTGGACGACATCGCCCTGTCGGTGCTGTCCGGCCAGAACCTGGACCCGGAAGCCATTCCCGCCCAGGGCGTGCGCGTGGTCCTGCGCAACAACGCCAACCTCTCCACCGGCGGTACCGCCACCGATGTCACCGACGACGTGCATCCGGATGTGGCCGCACGCGCCATCGCCGCTGCGCAAATGGTCGGGCTCGACATCTGCGGCGTGGACGTGGTCTGCAATTCGGTGCACATGTCGCTGGAAGAACAAGGCGGCGGCATCGTCGAAGTCAACGCCGCACCCGGCCTGCGCATGCACCTCTCGCCGTCCTACGGCAAGGCGCGCGATGTCGGCGAAGCCATCATCTCGACGATGTACGACGATGGCGACGATGGCCGCATCCCGGTGGTGGCCGTGGCCGGCACCAACGGCAAGACCACTACCGTGCGCCTGATCACGCACCTGCTGGCCAAGACCGGCCTGCGCGTGGGCATGACCAATACCGATGGCGTCTACATCGATGGCCAGCGCACCGATACCGGCGACTGCAGCGGCCCACGCAGCGCCCGCAATGTGCTGTTCCACCCCGATGTCGATGCTGCCGTGCTGGAAACCGCCCGTGGCGGCGTGCTGCGCGAAGGCCTGGGCTTTGACCGCTGCGCCGTGGCCGTGGTCACCAACATCGGCATGGGCGACCACCTGGGCCTGTCCTACATCAGCACCGTGGAAGACCTGGCCGTGGTCAAGCGCGTCATCGTCGAGAACGTGGCGCCGACCGGCACTGCCGTGTTGAATGCGGCGGACCCGATGGTGTCCAAGATGGCCGCCTCCTGCCCCGGCTCTGTGACCTTCTTCGCGCTGGACCCGACCCACCCCATCATGGCCACCCACCGCGCGCAGGGCCACCGCATCGTCTATCAAGACGGCGACGCCATCGTGGCAGCGCAAGGCACGTTCGAAAAACGCCTGAAGCTGTCCGGCATTCCGCTCACCCGCAGCGGCGCCATCGGCTTCCAGGTCGAGAACGTGATGGCTTCCGTGGGTGCGGCCTGGGCGCTGAACCTGGACTGGGAACAGATCACCGGTGCCCTGGCCAGCTTCATCAGCGACAGCGGCACCGCACCGGGGCGCTTCAACCTGTTCGACTACAAGGGGGCCACCCTGATCGCCGACTACGGCCACAATCCGGATGCCATCCAGGCCCTCATCAAGGCCGTCGACAGCCTGCCCGCCAAGCGCCGCTCGGTGGTCATCAGCGGTGCCGGCGACCGCCGCGACGTCGACATCACCCGCCAGACCGAACTGCTGGGCGATGCCTTCGATGAAGTGGTGCTGTATCAGGATCAGTGCCAGCGCGGCCGTGAAGACGGCGAAGTGATTGCGCTGCTGCGCCAGGGCCTCGAAGGGGCCAAGCGTACCAAGGATGTGAAGGAAATCAACGGCGAATTCGTCGCCATCGATACCGCCCTCGCTACCCTGCAGCCCGGCGACCTGTGCCTGATCCTGATCGACCAGGTGGAAGAGGCGTTGGCGCACATCGACCAGCGTGTGAAGGAAAACGCCTGATGGCCGATATACGGTTTCATCGGTCCTGAAACGAACATCCCGGCCTGGTGCCGGGATGTTTTTTTTGCAGCGTCCTTGTTCAGTCGTCCTGGTTGGGATCCAGATCCGGGAACAGCACTTCCGTGAATCCGAACTGGCGGAAGTCGCGGATGCGCATCGGATACAGGATGCCCTGCAGGTGATCGCACTCATGCTGCACCACGCGGGCATGGAAGCCGTCGACGGTGCGGTCAATCTCGTTGCCGTGCAAGTCCAGGCCCTGATAGCGCAAACGGCTCCAGCGCGGCACCACGCCGCGCATGCCGGGCACCGACAGGCAGCCTTCCCAGCCCTCTTCTTCCTCGTCCGACAAGGGCGTCAGCACCGGATTGATGAGCACCGTCTCCGGCACCGCCGGTGCCTCCGGATAGCGCTGGTTGTGGCCGAAGCCGAAGATCACCAGCTGCAGGTCGACCCCGATCTGGGGCGCGGCCAGCCCGGCACCGTTGACGGCACGCATGGTCTCGAACATGTCGTCCACCAATTGCGCCAGTTCAGGCGTACCGAATTGCGTGACCGGCTGCGCCTGGCGCAGCAGGCGCGGGTCGCCCATTTTGAGGATCTCGCGTATTGCCATTGAAGCTCTCCATGAAAGACGCCCGGCAGGAACCGGCCGTCATTGTGCAAGCAGTGCAGTGCGCCGCGCCAGAGGCAGGCGCTGGACAGCAGCGGCGATCAGCGCGCCTTGCTGGCCACTTCCTGCAGGTATTCCGAGAAGGCCGGACCGGTTTCCGGGTGCTTCAGGCCCATGGCCACCATGGCCTTGAGGTAACCCAGCTTGGAACCGCAATCATAACGCTGGCCCTGGTAACGGTAGGCCAGCACGGATTCGGCCTGCATCAGCTTGGCGATGCCGTCGGTGAGCTGGATCTCGCCGCCAGCGCCGCGCGGGATGTTTTCCAGGTAGTGGAAGATGCGGCTGTTCAACACATAGCGCCCCACCACGGCCAGCGTGGACGGGGCTTCTTCCGGGGCCGGCTTTTCGACGATGGCGTTGATGCGCTCCAGGTCCGGCTGGTAAGGCGTGGCGCTGACGATGCCGTATTGGCGGGTATCGTTCTTGGGCACTTCCTGCACGGCCAGCATGCTCATGCCTTCACGTGCATAGATGTCGGTCATCTGTGCGAGCACCGGCTTGACGCCCTCATCGGTGTCCATGAAGTCATCGGCCAGCAGGATGGCGAAGGGTTCTTCACCCACCACCGGACGCGCGCACAGCACGGCGTGGCCCAGGCCCAGCGGCTCGGACTGACGGATGAAGATGCAGTTGACGTTCTTGGGCACCACGTTCTGCACGATCTCCAGCAGCTTCTTCTTGCCGGCGGCTTCCAGCTCGGATTCCAGCTCGTAGGCCTTGTCGAAGTGGTCCTCGATGGCGCGCTTGTTGCGGCCGGTGATGAACACCATTTCCGTGATGCCGGCGGCGACCGCCTCTTCCACGGCATAGTGAATCAGCGGTTTGTCGACGATGGGCAGCATTTCCTTGGGCTGGGCCTTGGTGGCGGGCAGGAAGCGGCTACCGAGACCGGCGACAGGAAAAACGGCTTTCTTGATCTTCTTGATCATCATGACTCCGAGGTAAGGATGGGTCTTGTTATGTTGTTATGGCGTGATGCGGTGAATCCTGCACCGCAGTCCCGGGAACGGGACTGCTTACGGGCGGCATTCTATATGAATAAAAAGACAAGGTGATTACGTTTCTGACGCATCCTGACCGGCGCAAAGCGCCTTCAGTGCGTCCTCATCGAGGATGGCGATGCCCAGCTCCTCGGCCTTGGCCAGCTTGCTGCCGGCTTCGGCCCCGGCGACCACGTAACTGGTTTTCTTCGACACGGAACCGGAAACCTTGCCACCAGCCGCTTCGATCAGCTGCGAGGCCTCATCGCGCGACAGGTTGGGCAAGGTGCCGGTCAACACGAAGGTCTTGCCGGCCAGATGCTTGGCACCGGCATCGACGCCCTCGCTCTCGGGCCAGTGCACACCGACCGCGCGCAACTGCTCGACCAGCTCGACATTGATCGGATCATTGAAGAAGGCACGGATCGAGGCGGCGACCACCGGACCGATATCGGCCACTTCCAGCAGTTGTTCTTCACTGGCGGCGAGCAGCTTGTCGATGCCGCCGAAATGGCGCGCCAGTTCCTTGGCCGTGGCTTCGCCCACGTGGCGGATGCCCAGCGCGTAGATGAAACGTGCCAGCGTGGTGGTCTTGGACTTCTGCAGAGCATCCAGCACGTTCTGCGCCGATTTCTCGGCCATGCGGTCCAGTTCGGCCAGCGCCGACAAGCCGAGGCGATACAGATCCGCCGGCGTGTTGACCACCTGGCGATCCACCAGTTGCTCGACCAGTTGCTCGCCCAGACCTTCGATGTCCATGGCGCGGCGTGAAGCAAAATGCTGCAGTCCGCCCTTGCGCTGTGCTGAACATTTCAGCCAGCCGCCCGAACAGCGTGCCACTGCTTCATCTTCCGCCCGCACGATGGGCGAGCCGCACACCGGGCAGTTGGCCGGCATGACGAAGGCGCGCGCATCAGCCGGACGCTTCTCGGGCACGAAGGCCACCACTTCCGGAATCACGTCACCGGCGCGGCGCACGATGACGGTGTCGCCGATCTGGATGTCCTTGCGGCGGACTTCATCTTCGTTGTGCAGGGTCGCGTTGGTGACTGTCACCCCACCGACGAAGACGGGATTCAGGCGCGCCACAGGAGTGATGGCACCGGTGCGGCCGACTTGCACTTCGATGTCCTGTACCACGGTCAGCGCTTCCTGCGCCGGGAATTTGTGGGCCAGCGCAAAGCGCGGAGCGCGCGAGACGAAGCCCAGGTGCTTCTGCTGGTCCAGCCGGTCCACCTTGTAGACCACGCCGTCGATCTCGTAAGGCAGGCGTTCGCGCTTGGCACCGATGCTGCGGAAGAAGTCCAGCAGACCGGCAGCCCCCGTCACCACGGCGCGCTCCTTGCACACCGGCAGGCCGAGTTGCTGATACCAGTCCAGCAGGGCCGAGTGCGAAGCCGGCATCTCTGCCCCTTCCAGCACCCCAATGCCATAGGCGAAGAAGCGCAGCGTGCGTTGCGCGGTGATGCGGGAATCCAGCTGGCGCAGGCTGCCGGCGGCGGCATTGCGGGGGTTGGCGAATTCCTTCTGCCCGGCATCGCGCTGGCGCTGGTTCAGGCGCGCGAAGTCGTCCTTGTACATCAGCACTTCGCCACGCACGTCGATCACCTGCGGCAGGTTTTCGCCGTGCAGGCGCAGGGGAATGGCACGCACGGTGCGGATGTTGGCGGTCACGTTCTCGCCCGTGGTGCCGTCGCCGCGCGTGGCGGCCTGCACCAGAACGCCGTTTTCGTAGCGCAGGCTGATGGCCAGGCCGTCGAACTTCAGCTCGGTGGCGTAGCGCACTTCCTGCAAGGTTTCCAGGCCATCACGCACGCGCTTGTCGAAGGCTTCGATGTCTTCGTCGGCAAAGCCGTTGCCCAGCGAGAGCATGGGGATGTCATGGCGCACCGGTTCGAACTGCGGCAGCGGACCGGCACCCACGCGTTGCGTCGGCGAATCAGGCGTCAACAGTTCGGGATGGGCGGTTTCCAGTGCCTGCAGTTCCTGGAACAGGCGGTCATATTCCGCGTCCGGGATGCTGGGCTGGTCGAGTACGTAATAGCTGTGGTTGTGGCGGTTCAGTTCGTCGCGCAGCACACGGGCGCGCGACAGCCAGTCCGGCTCCCCTTGCGGGGGCCGTCCGGCGGAAAACAAGTCGTCTTGCATCGTAGGGGGAGTAAAAACGCGGCCTTAGCTGAACAAGCGCAAGGCACGGGTGGAACCGGCAGGGATCTCGGCCGATTCCATGGCGCTGTAGAACGCGGCCACCTGTTCGGCGATATCGGAAAGGGCTTCATCGGTCAGGGGCTGGTCGCTGTCATCGACGATGACGCCACCCAGGCGAGCCGACAGCGACTTGGCGCAGGCCACCAGAGCACCGTAGCCATCGCGCGACGGCGCCACACGGGGCACGTCCAGCAACAGGGTCAGGCGATCGGTGGTTTCATCGGTCGGCGTGGCATTGGTGGAGAGGGCGAAGAGCACTTCACCTTCGCCATCCTGCATTACCAGATAGCCTTCGGTACGGCGATCGAAACCCTGGCGGGTCAGTGCGGCCAGCAAGGTCGCCAGACTCCAGGGCGCGCCTTGCGAACGCACGTTCACCGACAGTTGCGCATCATGGTCAATGATGAACTGGTGCAGCGCCTGGGCGGTGCGGATGACGTCCGGCATGTCCGGCAGTTCCGGCTCGCCCGAGAGCGAATCGGTCAGGTCGCGCAGGCGCATGACCAGTTCCGAATACTCGATCTCGTTGATGGCATTGCTGCGATTGGCCAGCTGCGCACCCGCCAGCAAGGCGTTGTAGATGCTGCCGTGGGCGATGGCTTCCCAGTCGCCGTCGGTGGTGCGGCCGATGAAATGCACCGGCTTGTTGCCGACATGGCGCAGGCCTTGCAGCATCGGCAGCAGCTTGTCGCCGCGCAGCGGGTTTTCCAGGGCGATGGGGATGTTGCAGTCGATCAGTTCGTCCACCGGCAATTCGCGCTTGGGGGCCAGGCGGGCCTGCATCTCGGGCGGCGGCGTGAAGGCGGGGACGGTATCGCCCTGCTCTTCCGCTCCGGCAATGACCTGGGCCACCGTCGATTGCGGTGCCTGGGCCATCGCTTCACCCAGCACGGCTTCATCGGCAGCGGCTCCGGCGGGCGCAGCCGTGCTCACCGGCGGCTCACCCAGGAAGGGTTCACGCGGCTCAAACTCGGCCTGTTCCTGATAGGCCTTCACCGGAGCCGGGACCGGCTTGCGTTCGGGCAGGTCGTAGAAGGAGGGCTCGGCGCGTCCGGCATCAGCGTCGAGCGTCGGCTCGGCCATCCGCGGCGCAGGCGCAGTGCGCTCGGACACGGGCGGTGCGAACACGGGCTCGGCCGTGGCCGCCGGCTCGTCCGGCGACATCAGGACATCATCATGGGACGAAGAAAAGGCGCGCTCCACGGTCTTGCGCGCCTTGTGCTCCTGCCACTTGTTGTAGGTGATGACCCCGGCGACGAAGACGCCGCCCAGGATGATCAGGCTGGTCTGGAGATCCATCATCATGCTGCACGACCTTTCAGGCTGGCGGGCTGGAGGGCGCCATCATGGGCGCCGCGTGGCATGGTCGGCTGGGAAAAGCTGCTCATCGAAGAAATCCGAATCCTATCAATCCAAGAAAGCCTGGACCGCGCGGGCCGCTCACACGGCGCTCCGTCGATGCTGCCGCAGCGCTGGCAGCCGCCTGCACCGGCTCAGCGGAGCCATGCAGGGGTATCGGACGGATCGGGTACGGCAAGTGCGCGGTCAAGATATTGTTATTTTTCCATGGCCCGTGGGGGCCGAATCAGAACGGTTCCAGCTGGGGCTTGCGCCCGCTGCGGGCTGGCCGGCAAGGTTTTCAGGGTACGGTCACACCCCCTGCTTGTCAAGCCGACAAAGCCGCAGGCCATTGCCGCACAAATCATCAGGCGGCCTGCTCGGCGCTGGAGAAGTTGGCGGCCGACTCCATGTCCACCGCCACGATGCGCGACACGCCCTGCTCCTGCATGGTCACCCCGATCAGCTGCTGCGCCATTTCCATGGCGATCTTGTTGTGGGAAATGAAGAGGAACTGGGTGTACTCCGACATGCGCTTGACCATGTTGGCGAAGCGTTCGGTGTTGGCATCGTCCAGCGGCGCGTCCACTTCGTCGAGCAAGCAGAACGGGGCCGGATTGAGCTGGAACATGGAGAACACCAGGGCCGTGGCGGTCAGTGCCTTCTCGCCACCGGAGAGCAGGTGAATCGTGGCGTTCTTCTTGCCCGGCGGCTGCGCCATGACCTGCACGCCGGAATCGAGGATCTCGTCGCCGGTCATGATGAGTTTGGCCTGGCCGCCGCCGAAGAGCACCGGGAACAGTTCCGAGAAGTGGTGATTGACCTTGTCGAAGGTGTCCTGCAGCAAATCCCGGGTTTCCATGTCGATCTTGTGGATCGCATCCTGCAGCGTGGTGATGGCTTCGTTCAGGTCGGCATGCTGGGCATCGAGGAAGTGCTTGCGCTCGGAAGCCGTGGCCAGTTCGTCCAGCGCGGCCAGGTTGACCGCCCCCAGCGCGGCGATGGCATTGGTGAGGCGCGTCACTTCGCCTTGCAGGTAGGACGGACGCATGTCGCTGGTCAGTTTTTCCGACAGCGCGGCCTCGTCGGCCTGGGTCTGCGCCAGCGCTTCGGAGAATTGCTCCTGGTTCAGGCGCGCGGCCTGTTCCTTCAGTTGCAGTTCGGTGATGCGGTCACGCTGGGGCTGCAGACTGCGTTCAGCCTGCATGCGCGATTCTTCATGTGAACGAAGTTGCTGGGACAGCTGATCCAGCTCGTGGCGGGCATCGGCCAGCGCACGTTCCTGCTCGCTGCGGCGGTCCAGCAATTCCTGCAGGCCGGCCTGGGCGGCCTGGTCATCCAGGCTTTCCAGTTCCAGCGAGCCTTGCTGCATGCTGGCAAACAGTTGCGCCGCCTGTTCCAGGGCGGTGGCAATGCCGCGCTTGAGTTCCTCGATCTTGTTGCGATGCGACTTCTCGGCGAACTCGGTTTCCTGGGCGGCGCGCTCCAGCTCGCGCAGGCGGGTGCGGGCGTCGTTGAGCTGCTGTTCCTTGTTCAGGTAATCGGTCTGGCCGTTCTCGTGCTGTTCCTGCAGTTCGGCCAGTTCGATGTCCAGCTCTTCGAAGCGGGCCTCGGATTCGGCCTGCACCTGCTGCTGCTCGGCTTCCTGCATCCCGATTTCTTCCAGATCAGTGGCGATCTGGGTGCTGCGCTGGTTGAAGCGCTCCTGCACTTCGGCCAGCTTCATCACCTCGATCTGCAGGCTGTGTGCCGATTGCGTGAGCGAATTGACGCGCTGGCGCAGTTCCTGCAGACGCTGCGATGCGCCCGACAGGGCTGCCTCGGCACGCACGGCACGGCCCTTGGCTTCCTCGGCCAGCATAGCCTGGGCACGTTGCTGCTTGGTGATGTTCTCGATTTCCTGCTGGCGCGCCAGCATGCCGTCCTGCTCCGAATCGGAGGCATAGAAACGCACGCTGGCATTGCTCACCACATGGCCCTGGCGGGTCACGAACAAGCCGCCCAGTGGCAGCTTGGCGCGCTCGGCAAAGGCGGTGGCCGTGTCGTCGGCGATGTAGATGTGATTGAGCCAGTCGTTCATCAGGGCGCGCAGACCC
Source organism: Herbaspirillum huttiense (assembly GCF_004367745.1). Lineage (GTDB taxonomy): Bacteria > Pseudomonadota > Gammaproteobacteria > Burkholderiales > Burkholderiaceae_D > Herbaspirillum > Herbaspirillum huttiense. The sequence continues at coordinate 2,486,038 of NZ_CP037993.1, read as the reverse complement.
GGATCATTCAACTGCAGCAGGGTCACGAAGGGCTTCAGGCCCGCCACCGGCTGGGCTTCGGGCTGGGCCAGGCCGGCATTGGGGGCGTACAGCGCCAGCTTGGCCGGCGGGGCGTCGCTGAAGAAGGCCTTGGCCCAGTCCAGGTTGGACATTTCCAGGGCCGACATGCGCTCGCGCAGCACCGCTTCCAGCGCGGTTTCCCAGCCGGATTCGATGTGCAGCTTCTGCCACAGGCGCGGCAGCTCGGCCAGGCCGTGCTTTTCCAGCCAGGGCTGGACCTTGCCCTGGGCCTGCACGCTTTCCTGCAATTGCTTCAGGGCGGTGAGGCGGGCTTCCAGCTGGGCATTGGCCGAGGTTTCCTTGCTGACCAGTTCCTGGGCGGTGCGGCGCTCTTCTTCCAGGCGCGGGAGTTGCTCCTGCGCCTCTTCCAGATACATGCTCGCCTCTTCCAGCGAGGCCTGCTTTTCTTCCAGCTGCATGCGCAGGTTGGACAGGTGGGTCTCGTCAGGCAGGGCCATGCCGCTCTTTTCCTGCAGCAGGCGTTCGCGGCGCACGGCCAGGCCCGAGAGGATGTTGGAGGCATTGCGCTGGTGCGTGGACTGCAGTTCGATCTGCTGCTGCACCTGCATGATCTTGCCGCGCGACTCGGTGGTCTTGACCTGCGACTCGCGCCAGGCCGATTCCAGCGAGGGCAGGCGGTCGCTGGTGTCCTGCACGGCGTGCTGGGCTTGCTCCACGCGCATGCCGAATTCTTCCAGCTGGATCTCGGCTTCCGCCAGTTCTTCCTGCTGCTGCGTGCCCTGGCGCTGCCACTGGTCGCGCTGCGCGCCCAGCGAGTTCAGTTGCGCCTGCAGACGATTGCGCGATTCGATGACGAACTTGATCTGCGCTTCCAGGCTGCCGATCTCGGAATTGGTCTGGTACAGGTGGCCCTGCGCCTGGTGCAGGCGGTCGCCGGCGGCGTAGTGCGCCTGGCGCATGTGCTCCAGTTCGGTTTCGACGTGGCGCAGCTTGGCGGTCTGCTCTTCCAGGTCGATCTGGGCGCGTTCGATTTCCTTGAAGAAGCGCTCCTGCTCGGCCTTGGCTTCGTTCTTGCGCAGCAGCCACAGCAGCTTCTGCTTTTCTTCCTGGTCGTTTTGCAGCTCGTGGAATTTCTTGGCCACGGCGGCTTGCGCTTCCAGCTTTTCCAGGTTGGCGTTCAGTTCGCGCAGGATGTCTTCCAGGCGCGTAAGGTTTTCGGTGGTGTCGTGCAGGCGGTTCTCGGTCTCGCGGCGGCGTTCCTTGTACTTCGACACGCCCGCGGCTTCTTCCAGGAAGATGCGCAGCTCTTCAGGACGCGCCTCGATGATGCGCGAGATCATGCCCTGGCCGATGATGGCGTAAGCGCGCGGGCCCAGGCCGGTACCGAGGAAGATGTCCTGGATGTCGCGGCGGCGCACGGACTGGTTGTTGATGTAGTAGGACGAGGTGCCGTCGCGCGTGAGCGTGCGCTTGACAGCGATTTCGGCGTACTGGCCCCACTGGCCGGCCGCCTTGCCGGCGGAGTTGTCGAATACCAGTTCGACCGAGGCGCGCCCGGCCGGCTTGCGGTGGGTGGAGCCGTTGAAGATGACGTCCTGCATCGACTCGCCACGCAGCTCGGAGGCCTTGGATTCGCCCAGGACCCAGCGCACGGCGTCGATGATGTTGGATTTGCCGCAGCCATTGGGCCCGACCACACCCACCAGCTGCCCCGGAACCTGGAAGTGCGTAGGCTCGACGAAGGACTTGAATCCAGATAATTTGATGGAAGTTAGACGCACGTTATCGACAAATTGAATCAGTTAAGAGGAAGCGGGATTTTTGCTTCCGGAACGGCCGGTATCATAACATCGCACGGGCCCGGCCAGACCAAAAACCGCGCCAGGATGCCTGCTTCCGCCCTCTTGTCCGATGCGCTGGCCCCATGAAAAACGCCGTATCGAGCGCACCCGGTACGGCGTCCATTTCTTCATTTCAATCCGAGAAAATCAGAAGGTCTCCCAATCCCCATCATCGTTTGCGGGCGATGACCTGCCCGCAGAGCCCGGTTTGGCGGGGGCTGCAGGCTTGCTTGGTGGTGGCAGCGGCGCGGCCGCCTTGACCAGGGGCTTGGCCGCAGGCTTGGGCAGTGGTTTGACCGGGATTGCTGCCTTGGCCGCAACAGGCGCAACCTTGGGGGCAGCCATCGGCGCGGGCGCTGCGGTGCTCTCCTCTCCTTCGACGCGGAAGGTCGCCACCGCGGCCTTCAGGCGTCGCGCCTGCTCTTCCAGTGAACCGGCTGCAGCGGCCGCCTCTTCGACCAGGGCCGCGTTCTGCTGGGTCACCTGATCCATCTCGCCGATGGCCAGGTTGACCTGCTCGATGCCCCGGCGCTGCTCCTCGGAGGCCGCCGAAATCTCGCTGACGATGTCGGTCAGGCGATGCACCGCCGACACCACCTCGCCCATGGTCTCCCCGGCGCGAGCCACCTGGTCCGAGCCATCGCCCACGCGCTGCACCGAATCCTCGATCAGGGCCTTGATCTCCTTGGCCGCCTGGGCACTGCGCTGGGCCAGCGAACGCACTTCCGAGGCCACCACCGCAAAGCCGCGCCCCTGCTCGCCGGCGCGGGCGGCTTCCACCGCCGCATTCAGGGCCAGGATATTGGTCTGGAAAGCAATGCCATCGATCACGCCGATGATGTCGGAGATCTTGCGCGAGCTTTCCGTGATGCCCTCCATGGTCTGCACCACCTGCCCCACCACCTCGCCGCCGCGCTTGGCGATTTCCGAGGCATTGTTGGCCAGCTGACCGGCCTGGCGAGCGTTGTCGGCGTTCTGCTTGACGGTGGCGGTCAGGGTATCCATGTTGGAGGCCGTAGTGGCCAGCGAACCGGCCTGCTCTTCGGTGCGCGAAGACAGGTCCAGGTTGCCCGCTGCAATCTCGCGCGCGCCGATATCGATGGCATCGGTGCCCTGGCGGATGCCCTTGATGACGCCGCCCAGCCGCTCGCGCATGGTGGCCATCTCGAAGAGCAGGCTGCGATTGTCACCGGCACGGGTATCGACCCGCACCGTCAGGTCGCCACTGGCAATGCGCGTGGCGATGGCCACCGCATAGGCCGGCTCGCCACCGAGGCTACCGGTGATGCGGCGGATGATGGCCAGCATCATCAGCGAGACCAGTCCACCGACCACCACCAGGATACCGAGCAATTTGAACAGGTCGGAGCGGAACTGGGCCTGCACATCGGAGAGGAACACGCCCGTGACGATGAACCAGTCCCAGGTCTTGTTGTGCACCACATAGCTCATTTTGGGGGTGCGATTGCTGTCGTCGGTACCAGGCAGGCGGCCCATGTATTGCACGAAGCCGTGCTGTTTTTCCTGGCCGACCTTCATCATCTCGACGTAATAGGCCTTGCCTTCGGAATCCTTGCGGTCGGCCACGTTCTTGCCGATCATCGCCTTGTTGGAGGGCAGCATCAACACCACCGGGCGCGAATCGAAAATGAAGAGATAGTTGTCGCCGTCGTAGCGCATGGCAGCGATGCGTTCCAGCGCGTTCTTCTGGGCTTCCTCTTTGGAAATCTTGCCGGCCGCGACATCGGCCACATAGCTGTTGACCACCCCGTTGGCGGCTTCCACCACGCGGCGCAGGCCATCCTTGCGTTCTTCGATCATGGTTTCACGGGCGCTGAAGGCGGACCAGGCGGCCAGCGCCAGCAAACCGATCCACATCACGACCAGCGCAGACAGTAGCTGCGCCTTGAGGCTTTTCATTCTTGTTCTCCGGGAATGGGTGGGCCGCCCTGTGAACGGTCCCGTTTTGGCGAGCGACCACAATACTCGCTGACTCTCCCTGACAATCCCCTGAATACACCGCGTAACTGTCCCTGATTTTCCGGATTGCACTTTTTCTTTGCCAGCGCGCAGGAAGGTGAACACACGCCCGGCCAGGATCAGCACAGCCGTTTTCTTGTGCGCCAGACATGCCAAGTACTCAACACCAGGCCGACCGGGCGCGCGGCAATGCCCTCAAATGACGGTATAATCGCCAACTTTCCCAGCCCTTTGCCGTGGCCGGCCGAGCTCCTCGCGAGACGCTGGCCCGGAAAGCTTTACTCCAGTCCAGCGACGTGAATCCCCTACTCGACAAACTGCAGCCCTATCCCTTCGAAAAGCTCAAGAAGCTCTTCGCCGGCATCACGCCCGACCCGGCTTATCGTCCGATCAGCCTGGGCATCGGCGAGCCCAAGCACCCTACCCCTGCCTTCATCCAGCAGGCGCTGACGGACAACCTGTCTGGCCTGGCCTCGTATCCGGCCACCCTGGGCAGCGACGCCCTGCGCGGTGCGATCGCTGACTGGCTGCAGAAGCGTTACGACATCCCGCGTCCCGATCCGGCCACCGAGATCCTGCCGGTGATCGGTTCGCGCGAGGCCCTGTTCTCGCTGACCCAGACCGTGGTCGATCCGACCAGGCCCGGCGCGCTGGTGATGTGCCCCAACCCGTTCTACCAGATCTATGAAGGTTCGGCCTACCTGGCCGGCGCCGAGCCCTATTTCGTCAATTCGGACCCGGCGCGCAACTTTGCGCCCGATTTCAGCCAGGTACCGCAAGAAGTATGGGAACGCGTGCAACTGCTGTTCGTCTGCTCGCCGGGCAACCCGACCGGCGCCGTGCTGACGCTGGAAGACTGGAAGGAACTGTTCGCCCTGTCGGATCGCTATGGTTTCGTGATCGCCTCCGACGAGTGCTATTCGGAAATCTACTTCAAGCAGGATCCGCCCTTGGGCGGCATGCAGGCCGCGCGTCTGCTGGGCCGTGACTATCGCAACCTGGTTTCCTTCTCCAGCCTGTCCAAGCGCTCCAACGTGCCAGGCATGCGCTCGGGCTTCGTGGCCGGCGATGCAGCCATCCTCAAGAAATTCCTGCTCTACCGCACCTACCACGGCGCGGCCATGAGCCCGGTGATCCAGGCCGCCTCCGTGCTGGCCTGGCAGGACGAAACCCACGTGCAGGACAACATCGCCAAGTACGTCACCAAGTTCTCCCAGGTGACCCCGCTGCTGCAGGAAGTGATGGACGTCGCCCTGCCCGATGCCGCCTTCTACCTGTGGGCCAAGGTCGACAAGCTGGTCGACATCAGCGACACCGAATTCGCCCGTCGTCTGTACGCCGAATATAATGTCACGGTCTTGCCGGGCAGCTACCTGGCACGCGAAGCGCATGGCGTCAATCCGGGCGCGGGCCGCATCCGCATGGCGCTGGTGGCCGAAGTCGACGAATGCCTGGAAGCTTCGCAACGCATCGTCGCCTTCACGAAGAAACTGGCCGGCCAGGCTTGAGCTTGTCAGCACCCGCCCCGGTGCCAGTTTCTCTCCCGTTCACCCTAGAGTTCATCGACATCAACATGACACAGTCCATTCAGCACATCATCGATCAGGCGTGGGAAGACCGCGCCAGCCTGTCTCCCAAGAGCGCCCCGGCCGACATCCGCAATGCGGTGGCCGAAGTGATCGCAGGCCTGAATGATGGCACCCTGCGCGTGGCCAACCGCCAGGGCGTCGGCCAGTGGGAAGTCAACCAATGGGTGAAAAAGGCCATCCTGCTGTCCTTCCGCCTGGAAGACAACGTGCCAATGTCGGCCGGACCTGGCTACCCGCAGTTCTACGACAAGGTGCCGACCAAGTTCGCCAATTACACCGCTGAAGATTTCGCCAAGGGCGGCTTCCGCGTGGTGCCGCCGGCGGTGGCGCGTCATGGCTCCTTCATTGGCCGCAACGTGGTGCTGATGCCCTCCTACGTCAACATCGGCGCTTACGTCGACGAAGGCACGATGGTCGACACCTGGGCCACCGTCGGTTCGGCGGCCCAGATTGGCAAGAACGTTCACCTTTCCGGTGGCGTCGGCATCGGCGGCGTGCTGGAGCCGGTGCAGGCCGGTCCGGTCATCATTGAAGACAATTGCTTCATCGGTGCCCGTTCGGAAGTGGTCGAAGGCGTCATCATCGAAGAGAACTCGGTGCTGTCCATGGGCGTGTACATCGGCCAGTCGACCAAGATCTACGACCGCGAAACCGGCGAAGTCCACTACGGCCGCGTGCCGGCGGGCTCGGTGGTGGTGCCGGGCAACCTGCCGTCCAAGGATGGCAAGTACAGCCTGTACGCCGCGATCATCGTCAAGAAGGTCGATGCCCAGACCCGCTCCAAGACCTCCATCAACGAACTGCTGCGCGGCGAGTAATTCCGCGCTGCGGCTTTGCTGAAGGCCTGAAGCATCCACGCGCCGCGCCGGTCGTCTCGCACACCGGCGCGGCGTCGTGTTCTGGCCCCCGATAGCCAGCCCCATTGAGAAAGCGAACATGAGCGACAAGATCACCCTTTTTGGCATTCCCAACTGCGACACCGTCAAGAAAGCCCGCGTGTGGCTGGACGAGCAAGGCATCGCCTTTGACTTCCACGATTTCAAGAAGGCCGGCCTCACTGCCGAACAGGCCCAGGCCTGGCTGAAGGACGTGGAGCGCGACGTGCTGGTCAACCGCAAGGGGACCACGTGGCGCGCACTGCCGGATGAGCGCAAGGCCGCCATCACCGATGACGCCGCTGCGGTGGCCCTGATGGTGGAAAACCCGTCGGTGGTGAAACGCCCCGTGCTGTTCGATGGCAAGCAGTATCACGTCGGCTTCAAGGCCGATCAGTATCAACACATTTTCGAGAAATGATCATGAGCAAGACGCTGGCCCTGACCCAGGAATTGATGTCCCTTTCTTCCGTCACCCCCGAAGACAAAGGTTGCCAGGCGCGGCTGGCGGAATTGCTCGCGCCGCTGGGCTTCGTCTGCGAAACCATCCAGTCCGGCGACGTCACCAATCTGTGGGCGCGCAAGGGAACGGCGCAGCCGCTGGTGGTCTTTGCCGGCCACACCGACGTGGTGCCCACCGGCCCGCTGGAGAAGTGGCAGTCCCATCCCTTCCAGCCGACCCTGCGCGATGGCCGCCTGTACGGTCGCGGCGCGTCCGACATGAAGACGTCGATTGCCGCCATGGTGGTGGCTTGCGAAGAGTTCACGGCGGCCCATCCGGAGCACAGGGGTTCGATCGGCTTCCTCATCACCAGCGATGAAGAAGGTCCGGCCATCGATGGCACCGTGGTGGTCTGCAATGCCCTCAAGGCGCGTGGCGAGCAGCTGGATTACTGCATCGTCGGCGAGCCGACCTCGGCCAAGACCCTGGGCGACATGATCAAGAACGGCCGCCGCGGCACCATGTCGGGCAAGCTGACCGTCAAGGGCATCCAGGGCCATATCGCCTATCCGCAACTGGCGCGCAATCCCATCCACCAGGCTGCGCCGGCACTGGCCGAACTGGTGGCCGAGCAGTGGGATGCGGGCAATGAGTACTACCTGCCGACCTCCTGGCAGATCTCCAACATCCACGGCGGCACCGGAGCTTCCAACGTGATCCCGGGCGAAGTGGTGATCGACTTCAACTTCCGCTTCTCCACCGCCAGCACCGTGGAAGGTTTGCAGCAGCGCGTGCATGCCATCCTCGACAAGCATGGCCTGGAATACGACCTGAAGTGGACCGTTGGCGGCCTGCCCTTCCTGACCCCGCGCGGCGACCTGTCGGATGCGCTGTCCAAGGCGATCAAGGACGAGACCGGACTGGACACCGAACTGTCGACCACCGGTGGCACCTCAGACGGCCGCTTCATCGCCCAGATCTGCCCGCAGGTGATCGAGTTCGGTCCGCCCAATGACAGCATCCACAAGATCGATGAGCACATCGAAGTGCGCTATATCGATCCCCTGAAAAACATCTACCGCAAGACGCTGGAAAACCTGCTGGCGTAAGCCCAAGCATTGACGAGAACATCATGACCCCCAACAATTTCTCCACCGTGCGCGACCTGCTGCGCTACGCCGTGACCCGCTTCAACACCGAGCAACTGTTCTTCGGCCACGGCAGCAGCAATGCGCTCGACGAGGCAGCCTACCTGATCCTGCATACGCTCAAATTGCCGCTGGATCAGCTCGATCCCTTCCTGGATGCGCGTCTGCTCCCCGAGGAAATCGCGTCCGTCATGCGCGTGATCGAACGCCGCAGCAAGGACCGCGTCCCGGCGGCCTACATCACCAATGAAGCCTGGCTGGGCGCATATCGCTTCTACGTGGATGAACGCGTGATCGTGCCGCGTTCCTTCATCGCCGAACTGATTCCGCAGCATTTCTCGCCCTGGATCCACGATCCGGAAACCATCGTCAACGCGCTGGACCTGTGTACCGGTTCCGGTTGCCTGCCGATCCTGCTGGCTGATGCCTTCCCGAACGCGCAGATCGATGCGGTCGACATCTCTGCCGACGCGCTGGCCGTGGCGCGCAAGAATGTGGACGAATACCAGTTGCAGGAGCGCATCAACCTGGTCGAGTCCGACCTGTACACGCAACTGCCGCTGCGCAAGTACGACTTGATCATCAGCAATCCGCCCTATGTGAATTCCGGTTCCATGAGCAAGCTGCCCCAGGAATACCTGCGCGAACCGCAACTGGCCCTGGCCGGTGGCGAGGATGGCATGGACCTGGTACGCAAGATCGTCGCCGGTGCCGCCGAGCGCCTCACGCCCGAAGGCGTGCTGGTGGTCGAGATCGGCAATGAGCGCGCCTTCGCCGAAGCCGCCTTCCCGGAACTGGAACTGACCTGGCTGACCACCAGCGCCGGTGACGACATGGTGTTCCTGGTCACGGCCGAACAACTGCAACTGGCCTGACCCTGAGCGTCAGCATCCGCGTTAGCGCTCCAACGATTGTGAATCACCGATGATCCGTTTCCAGCAAGTTTCCCTCCAGCGCGGCGTCAAGCCGCTTCTGGAAAATGTCGACCTGACGCTCAATCCGGGCGACAAGATCGGCCTGATCGGTGCCAATGGCGCCGGCAAGTCCAGCCTGTTCGCCATGCTGCGTGGCGAGCTGCATGCCGACCAGGGCAATGTCGATTTCCCGGCGCGCTGGCGCATGGCCTATGTTGCGCAGGAAACGCCGGCGCTGGATCGTCCCGCCATCGAGTACGCCATCGATGGCGACGCTCACCTGCGCCAGCTGGAAGCCGATCTGGCCCGCGCCGAAGCGCAGCCGGACGACAAACACGACGGCAACCATATCGCCGAGCTGCATACCGCGTTGGCCGATGCCGATGCCTACACCGTGCGCTCGCGCGCCGAGCAATTGCTGCTGGGCCTGGGCTTTTCGCTGGAGCAAATGGCGCGGCCGGTGGCCAGCTTCTCCGGCGGCTGGCGCATGCGCCTGAACCTGGCGCAGGCGCTGATGTGCCCGTCCGACCTGCTGCTGCTGGACGAACCGACCAACCACCTGGACCTGGATGCCATCATCTGGCTGGAAGACTGGTTGAAGCGCTACGCGGGCACCCTGCTCATCATTTCCCACGACCGCGATTTCCTGGATGGCGTGGTGAACGTGATCGTTCATATCGACGACCGCAAACTGAAGCGTTATTCCGGCAACTACAGCAGCTTCGAGCGCCAGCGTTCGGCCCAGCTGGAGCTGATGGCGGGCATGATCGAGAAGCAGCAGCGCCAGCGTGCGCACCTGCAATCCTTCATCGACCGCTTCAAGGCCAAGGCGACCAAGGCACGCCAGGCGCAGAGCCGCATGAAGGCGCTGTCCAAGATGGAAGAACTGGCACCGCTGCGGGCAGCCGCCGAATTCTCCTTCGAATTCCGCGAGCCGCTGTCGGCACCAAATCCGCTGCTGGTGATGGAAAAGGTCAACGCGGGTTATCACATCGAGGGCAAGAATGGCGCGCCCGATGAAGACAAGATCATCGTGCATGGCATCGATTTCTCGCTGCAGAGTGGGCAGCGCATTGGTCTGCTGGGCGTCAACGGTGCGGGCAAGTCCACGCTCATCAAGACCGTGGCCGGCGAGATCGATCCGCTGTCCGGTACGGCCCGCCTGGGCAAGGGGCTGGTGATCGGCTACTTCGCCCAGCATCAGGTGGAAATGCTGCGCCATGACGAATCGCCGCTATGGCACCTGACCCGTCTGGCACCGGATGTGCGCGAGCAGGAACTGCGCAACTTCCTGGGCAGCTTCAACTTCAACGGCACCATGGCGACCTCCTCCATCGCTCCCTTCTCGGGCGGAGAAAAGGCGCGCCTGGCGCTGGCCCTGATTGTCTGGCAGCGCCCCAACCTGCTGCTGCTGGATGAACCGACCAACCACCTGGATCTGGAAACCCGCGAAGCGCTCACCATGGCGCTGGCGCAGTTCGAGGGCACGCTGGTGCTGGTCTCCCACGATCGCCACCTGTTGCGTGCCACGACCGACCAATTCCTGATCGTGGCCGAAGGCAAGCTGCAACCCTTCGATGGCGACCTCGACGACTACAAGGACTGGCTCTTCAAGACCAAGCTGGCCGCCCGCAACGATGCGGCGGCTGCCGCGCCGCTGCCCACGGCCAGCCAGCCGGTGGCCGAGGCTCCAGCCTCGCTGGTGGACCGCAAGGAACAGAAGCGCCTGGAAGCTGAGCAGCGCCAGAAGATGTCGGCCCTCAAAAAACCGATTGAGGCCCGCATCAAACGCCTCGATGAACAGATCGCCAAGCTCAATGCGCGCAAGGGCGAGATCGATGCGCGCCTGGCCAGTCCGGATATCTACGACGCCGCCAACAAGGAAGAACTCAAAACGCTCATCACCGACCAGGCCTATTGCAGCAAGGAACTGGACCAGCTCGAAAATGAATGGCTGGAACAGCAGGAGGCGCTGGAGCAATTGCAGGCCTGAGCTGCGGAACCGCGTCGGGCATAAGCTTTCTACATCAAAGTATTAAGCCAGCCCTTGCAGTTCGGCAAAACGAGGGCATCATTGCGCCCTGGCCGCAGCTTTTGTGGCGAAAGTTTTTATAAGGACATGAACATATGAAGAAGAATATCAAGCAATGGCTGCTGGCCGGTGTCGGCGCAACCCTGCTGGCGTCCAGCCTGAGCGTGTCGGCGGCGGACCTGCTGGAATCGGTCAAGAGCAGCGGCACCCTGAAGGTGGCGCTGGAAGGCAACTACCCCCCGTTCAACTTCAAGGATGCCAAGACCGGCGAACTGACCGGTTTTGAGGTCGATGTGGCCAAACTGCTGGCGGCCAAGCTCGGCGTCAAGCCGGTCTTCACCACCACCGAATGGAGCGGCATCCTGGCCGGTCTGGGCGCAGGCAAGTACGACGTCATCATCAACCAGGTCGGCATCACCGACGAACGCCAGAAGGCTTTCGACTTCTCCGATCCGTACACCCTCTCCAGCGCCCAACTGATCGTGCGCAAGGATGAAAAGCGCGAATTCAAGAGCCTGGACGACCTGAAGGGCAAGAAGCTGGGCCTGGGTCAGGGCACCAACTTCGAACAGAAGGCCAAGGCCGTGGCCGGCATCGACGTGCGCACCTATCCGGGTTCGCCCGAGTACCTCGCTGACCTGGCCGCTGGTCGCATCGATGCTGCCCTGAACGACAGCCTGCTGGTCGGCTACATCCTGAAGTCGACCAAGCTGCCGCTGAAGGCTGGTAGCCCGATCGGCACTGTCGACAAGATCGGCATTCCCTTCCGCAAGGGCAATCCGGAGTTCAAGGCTGCACTGAACAAGGCGCTGGCCGACATCAAGGCGGACGGCAGCTTCAAGGCCGCTTCCGAGAAGTGGTTCGGCATTGACGTGAGCCAGCCGCCGAAAGCACAATAAGGCGCGCCTGAACTGGCGCTCCCTGCCGCCCGGCACCGTCCGGGCGGAACGACTTATCCCCGCATCGCGGGGATAATTTTTTTATTCGAATGCTTATGGAAATCCTCGAACTGCTGCAGCAAGCCGCCCCGACCCTGGCCAAGGGCGTGGGCTACACCCTGCTCTTCGCGCTGGCCTCGATGGTCGGCGGCCTGGTGCTGGGCTTCGTGCTGGCGGTGGCGCGCATCGTTCCCTGGCGGCCGATCCACTGGCCGGCTGCCGTGTACGTCAGCATGATGCGTGGCACGCCGCTGCTGGTGCAGATCTTCGTGGTCTATTACGGCTTGCCGGGGATCGGGATCGAATTCTCGCCGCTGACAGCGGGGGTGCTGACCCTGAGCCTCAACGCCGGCGCTTACCTCTCGGAAAGCCTGCGCGGCGCCATCCTGGGGGTGACGCATGGTCAGTGGAATGCGTCTTACAGCGTGGGACTGACGTATTTCCAGACGCTGCGCTACATCATCGTGCCGCAGGCAGTGCGCATAGCCGTGCCCTCGATGAGCAATACCCTGATCAGCCTGATCAAGGATACCTCCCTAGTATCAGTCATCACGGTGACCGAATTGATGCTGGCGACCAAGGAAGTCATTGCCGTGACCTTCCGCCCGCTCCCGCTGTATCTGGCGGCGGCAGCCATTTACTGGATCCTGAGCCTGTGCTTCGAAGCCTTGCAGCACCGGCTGGAGAAGCGGCTGGGCAAGGCGCACCAGCACTGATCGCCCGGCCCAAAGAAAAAAGCCCGAATGCGATGCACTCGGGCTTTTTCGTCAGCTTTTTGTTGACCGGGGCGGGAATCTTTCACCCGCACGGAACTCAACGCTTGACGCGGTAGATATCCTGGCCGACTTCATTGATCTGACGGCGCAATTCGCGGCGTTCATCGGCACTGAGCTTGCCGTTGCGGCGCTGGTCCTGGTCGCTGGCAATCTGGTTGCGGTGATCTTGCGGGTTGAAGTCACCGGCATGCTGCCTGAAGTCGCCCGGCTGCCCCGGCATCGGCCGGCCGCCCTGCGGGGGGCCAGCCAGCGCGGCCGCTCCCACACCGAGCGCCAGCATCGCTGCCAGACATAGCTTGTTGACGACTGCAATCTTCATAATGCGATTTTTTCCGGAGACAGAGAATCAGGGAAGAGAAAGCGGTATCGACGTTGCTTTCCCGACGTGATTCCAGTTTAGGCCGCAGGCCGCGATGGTATAAGATGATTAAGGTAAGGTATGTAACAGTTTGTAATGGATCAACAGCCCCGACTTGCTCAAAATCGCCAAGACGCTACCATAGGCAACATGAATACGACCAACGGCAATACTAATACGACAACATCCGCCAATCAATTCAAAGTGTTGGTGGTGGATGACGACATCCGCTTGCGCGACCTGCTGCGCCGCTATCTGACCGAGCAGGGTTTCAACGTGGTCACGGCGGAAAACGCCCAGGCCATGAACAAGCTCTGGATCCGCGAACGCTACGACCTGCTGGTGCTGGACCTGATGCTGCCCGGCGAAGATGGCCTGGCCATCTGCCGCCGCCTGCGCGGTGCCGGCGACCAGACGCCCATCATCATGCTCACCGCCAAGGGCGAGGACGTGGACCGCATCATCGGTCTGGAAATGGGCGCGGACGATTACCTGCCCAAGCCCTTCAACCCGCGCGAACTGGTGGCGCGCATCAATGCGGTGCTGCGCCGCAAGGGCCCGGACGAACTGCCGGGTGCGCCTTCGGAAACCCCGGAAACCTTCGAATTCGGCGATTTCATCCTCGATCTCGGTACACGTACGTTGAAGAAGAAGGGCGAAACCATCTCCCTGACCACCGGCGAATTCTCGGTACTGAAGGTATTTGCACGCAACGCCCGCCAGCCGCTGTCGCGCGAAAAGCTGATGGAAATGGCGCGCGGCCGCGAATATGAAGTTTTTGACCGCAGCTTGGACGTGCAGATCTCGCGCCTGCGCAAGCTGATCGAACCCGATCCGGCCAATCCGCTGTACATCCAGACCGTGTGGGGCCTGGGCTATGTCTTCATCCCGGAAGGGAAACCGCGCTGATCTCCCGCTTCACCCCTGACCTGCAGGCCGTTTGCCGATGAAAACCCGCCCTCAAACCGGATGGTTCAGCAACGGCCTGTTCTGGCGCACCTTCTTCCTCCTGACCTTCCTGATCACCGCCAGCATGGTGGCCTGGGTGGCCAGCTTTCGCATGGTCGAACGCGGACCGCGTGCGGAACAGCTGGCCGCGCAGATCGTCTCGGTGGTCACCATCACCCGTGCGGCGCTGACGCACTCGGCGCCCGAGATGCGCCGGGAACTGCTGTTCGACCTGGCCAGCAATGAAGGCATCCGCATCTACCCGCTGGAAAAGAGCGACCGCATCGTCCCGCCCGAGGATTCGCCCATTGTCCCGGAACTGGAGTACTACGTGCGCCAGTCGCTGGATGAGAACACCATCTTCGCCTCCAGCGTGAATGAAGTGGAAGGCTTCTGGATCAGTTTCAATATCGACGATGACCAGTACTGGCTGATGCTCGACCGAGGAAGGCTGGACCGCACGTCCGGCCTGCAATGGCTGGGCTGGGGTTCGATTGCGCTGTTCCTGTCGCTGATCGGTGCGGTCTTCATCTCCACCCTCATCAACCAGCCGCTGGCGCGCCTGACTGCGGCCGCTCGCGCCATCGCCAAGGGACGCCAGCCCGAGCCGCTGCCGGAATCCGGCCCGACCGAGATCGAGGAGGCCAACCGCAGCTTCAACCAGATGGTGGCCGACCTCAATCGCATCGAATCGGATCGCGCCCTCATCCTGGCCGGCATCTCGCACGACCTGCGCACGCCGCTGGCGCGCATGCAGCTGGAAGTGGAGATGGCCAACCTGTCCGATGAATCGCGCGACGGCATGCATTCGGACCTGGCGCAGATGGACGGCATCATCGGCCAGTTCCTGGACTACGCGAAGCCCTTCGATGCCAACAGTCTGGAAAGCATCGACCTGGCCGGCGTGCTGGGAGATGTGGCCGCCAAGTCTGCCCGCCTGTCGGACGTGAAGCTCACTACCGAGATCACGCCAGCCACCGAAGTCGCCGGCAATGGCACCGAGCTGGCGCGTGTCTTCAGCAACCTGATCGAAAATGCACGCCGCTACGGCAAGACGCCCGGCACCGACTGCGCAGAAATTCATCTGCGCAGCCGCATCGAAGGACATCAGGTGGTGGTGGAAGTATTCGACCATGGCTCGGGCGTGCCCGAGAGCGAGTGCGAACGCCTGCTGCGCCCCTTCACCCGGCTCGATACCGCACGCGGCCAGGCCAATGGTTCGGGCCTGGGACTGGCGATCGTCAACCGCATCGTGCTCAAGCACAATGGCAAGCTGGTGTTGAAAGGGCATGAAGAAACCCACGGCGGCCTGCTGATCCAGATTTCCCTGCCCTTGAAGGGCCATCGCCGCCATGCCTGAGCGGGCCCTCCACTGGCGGCACCTGCCCTGCCTGCTGGCAGCCGCCCTGCCCGTCCTGGCCATGGCCCAGACCTACGCGGATCGCAACCTGAGCGTTCCCGCTGCCGGCAGTGAGGGCAGCAAGCGTCCCATCGTGATCATTTCGCCGGTCATTCCAAACGGTCCCTCGCCGCTCAGCATTGCCCCGCCACAGGGCGGTCCGGCAGGGGCTTATGCTTCCGACGAGCCAGGCCCGGACATCCGCGCCCGCAACGCCGACTACATCACGCAATTCAAGGTGGTGGGACAGATACCGGCCGGCGCAATCATCCGCAAGGTCAGCTGGCGCTATACGCTGGCCAGCAAGCCGCCCGGCTTCGAGGCCAGGCTGTGCTGGAAGGATGCGGGGGTATGCTGGGACGTAAGCCAGGCCAATGCCGGCAGTACCGAATTCTTCAATGGCCGCGACGCCGGCCAGCCTTTCCAGCTGCACTACAGCGTGCGCGGAACGGCCCGCACAGGTGAACCGCCCATCAAGGGCGAAATGAACCAGGTCATCGTCACTTTCGACGCGCCCGGCTGATTCAGTGATCCGGTTCAGGCAGCGTAATCGTCGATCTCGCGCGCCTTCTGCAGAGCGTCGTCGATGCGCTCCACCGGAATCACCTTCAATCCCTCAATAGCCTGCTTGGGTGCATTGGCCTTGGGAATGACCGCAATCGAGAAGCCCAGCTTGGCGGCCTCGCGCAGCCGCTCCTGGCCGCGCGGCGCTGGGCGGATCTCCCCAGCCAGACCCACTTCACCGAACACCACCAATCCGCGCGGCAAGGGCTTGTTGCGCATGGAGGAATTGATCGCCAGCAGCACCGCCAGGTCGGCCGCCGGTTCGGTAATCTTCACCCCGCCGACCGCATTGATGAAGACATCTTGGTCGAAAGCCGCCACCCCCGCGTGGCGGTGCAGCACCGCCAGCAGCATGGCCAGGCGGTTCTGCTCCAGACCGACCGACAGGCGGCGCGCGTTGGGAACGTGCGAGCTGTCCACCAAGGCCTGGATTTCCACCAGCAGCGGACGCGTGCCTTCCTGGGTCACCATGACGCAGGAGCCGGGGACCTGGTTTTCGTGCTGCGAAAGGAACAGCGCAGAAGGATTGGAGACCCCCTTCAGGCCCTTCTCGGTCATGGCAAACACGCCCAGTTCGTTCACTGCGCCGAAGCGGTTCTTGAAGGCGCGCACCAGGCGGAAGCTGGAATGCGTATCGCCCTCGAAGTACAGCACCGTATCGACGATGTGTTCCAGCACGCGCGGACCGGCCAGCGCACCTTCCTTGGTCACGTGGCCGACCATGATGATGGTGATGCCGGAAGTCTTGGCCACCCGCGTCAGTTGCGCCGCGCATTCGCGCACCTGCGCCACCGAGCCGGGGGCCGAGGTCAGCGCATCGGAATAAATGGTCTGGATGGAATCGATCACGGCCACTTCGGGCTTGTGCTCGGCCAGCGTGGCGAGGATCTTTTCCAGCTGGATCTCGGCCTGCAATTGCAGTTCACGGGCATCCACCGCCAGGCGCTTGGCGCGCAAGGCGATCTGCGAACCGGACTCTTCGCCGCTCACATAGAGTACCTTCTTGAGCCGGGAGATATTGGCCAGTGCCTGCAGCAGCAAGGTCGACTTGCCGATGCCGGGATCGCCGCCGATCAGCGCCACTCCGCCCGGCACCAGGCCACCGCCCAGCACGCGGTCGAATTCCTCGATCCCAGTGCCAAAGCGCGGCACGTCGATCGCTTCGATATCGGCCAGGCTCAGTACCGGTGCGGTCTGCGCCAGGCTTTGCGGGGTCGACGAATAGCGATTCCCGCCACCGGTGTCCACCAGCGTCTCGACCAAGGTATTCCACTGCCCGCAGGCCGGACACTGCCCGGCCCATTTGTTGCTGACCCCGCCGCATTCGGTACAGGTGTAATTGGTCTTGACCTTCGCCATCGTCGCCTTGCTGTTCTCTGCTCTAACTTGGTATGCCTGCTGAGGCTTCCCGGAAATCTGCCAGGAAGTTCATCTATTTTTGTTCAGTCCACCTCACGCACCGCCACCCGTGGGGCCAGTGCGCACATCAGTTCATATCCGATCGTACCCGCCGCAAAAGCGACCTCATCGATGGGCAATTGCTGGCCCCACAGCTCGACGCGGCTGCCGACACTCGCGCCGGGAAGTTCGGTCAGGTCCACGCACAGCATGTCCATCGAGACCCGCCCGACGGTGCCGGTCTTGATACCGTCGACCAGCACGGGCGTGCCGGTCGGTGCATGGCGCGGATAGCCGTCGGCATAGCCGCAGGCGACCACGCCGATACGCATCGGCTTGTCCGCCACGAAGCGGCTGCCGTAGCCGATGGCTTCGCCCGGGGGGATGTCCTGCACGCCGATGATCTGGCTTTCCAGCGTCATCGCCGCGCGCAGGCCGAAGTCGGCGGCACTGCCACCGCCCGGGGTAGCGCCGTACAGCATGATGCCGGGGCGTACCCAGTCATGGGCCAGTTCGCCATGCATCAGGTCGGCAGCGGAATTGCAAAGGCTGCGCGCGCCGGGCAGCCCTTCGGTGCCGGCCTGGAAGCGGCGTACCTGCTCGGAGAGCGGCAAGGACGGGTTGAGCGCATCGTCGGCATTGGCGAAGTGGGTCATCATGGTGATGCTGCGCACGCTGGCGATCTTGCTCACGCGCGCATGAGCGGCGTGAAAGGCCTCGGGCTTGAAACCCAGGCGGTTCATGCCGCTGTTCATCTTCAGGTGCACATGGAAGGCGGCTTCGGTGACGAATTGTTCCAACAGCGCAATCTGCTCCTCACAATGTACGGCGAACTGGATATCGTGGCGAGCCAGCACCGGCAAGTCATCGGCATCGAAGAAACCTTCCAGCAGCAGGATGGGCTTGGTCCAGCCCAGCTCGCGCAGGCGGACTGCATAATCCGGCTCCACCAGCGCCAGGCCGTCGGCATCGGCGAAGCCGCGCATGGCGCGTTCCAGCCCGTGGCCGTAGCCATTGGCCTTGAGCACGCCCCAGACGCGGGCGTTGGGCGCATGGGCGCGGGCGACGGCAAGATTGTGTTGAAGTGCGGAAATGCTGATGGAAGCGACGATCGGTCTTGGCATGATATCCAGTGGCAGTAACGAGGGCAGATGGCTCACAGAGGGCCTTCGCGGGTAGGCGAACGGCCGATCTCGGCTGGCAATGCGCACGGCGGGCAGCAAGGCCGCCATGGGCCTGCCTGTCGCGGTTCGCCCGGAAGTTTTTGTCCAGCGGGGAACAAGCGGGCATTTTACCGGACGAACATCTTTATGGTTGGACTTATGACGGAGCGTGCATGGTTTCATGGTATAAAGCTACCCGGACATCATTTGTTATACATCTTGGACAGGGATGAATCGCGGTTTCTATACCATCATGGCGGCGCAGTTCTTTTCGTCGCTCGCCGATAACGCGCTGCTGATCGCCGCCATCGCCCTACTTGCCGAAATGCATTCGCCAGCGTGGATGACCCCGCTGCTGAAGCTGTTTTTCGTGCTTTCCTATGTGCTGCTGGCGGCCTTCGTGGGCGCCTTCGCCGACGCCTTCCCCAAGGGCAAGGTCATGCTGATCACCAACATGATCAAGATCGTCGGTTGTTCCCTCATGTTCTTTACCGTGCATCCCCTGCTGGCCTATGCAGTGGTCGGTTTCGGTGCGGCGGCCTATTCGCCGGCCAAGTACGGGATCCTTACCGAACTGCTGCCGCCGGAAAAACTGGTCGCGGCCAATGGCTGGATCGAGGGACTGACGGTGGGCTCCATCATCATGGGCACGGTCCTTGGAGGGGCGCTGGTCAATCCCAAGATTTCAGCGGTGATCCTCAGCTTCGACTTCCCGATGGTCGACCTGCCCATTGACACCCCCACCGAAGCGGCCCTGTGCATCATCTCCTGCATCTACATCGTCGCCGCCCTCTTCAACTTCTACATTCCTGATACCGGTGCCCGCTACGAGCACCAGGAACGCAATCCCATCCGCCTCATCGTCGACTTCGCCGGCTGCTTCACCACCCTGTGGAAGGACAAGCTGGGCCAGATCTCGCTGGCCGTGACCACGCTCTTCTGGGGCGCCGGGGCGACATTGCAGTTCATCGTTCTGAAATGGGCGGAAAAGTCGCTGCACATGCCGCTGGACAAGGCCGCCATCCTGCAGGGCATCGTCGCCGTAGGCGTAGCTCTGGGCGCGGTAGCCGCCGCCCGTTTCGTGCCGCTGAAAAAATCACTGACCGTCATGCCGCTGGGCATCATCATGGGCATCGTGGTAATGCTGATGACCACCACCACCTCGGTGTGGGTGGCCTATCCGCTGCTGGTGATCGTGGGCGCGCTGTCGGGCTACTTCGTGGTGCCGATGAACGCCCTGCTGCAGCATCGCGGCCACGTGCTCATGAGCGCAGGCCATTCGATTGCCGTCCAGAACTTCAACGAGAACCTCTCGGTGCTGACCATGCTGGTGCTGTATGCCTTCATGGTGCGCATGAACCTGGATGTGAATACCGTCATCATCATCTTCGGCTCCTTCGTGGCCGGCATCATGTATCTCATCATGCGCCGCCATGCCGCCAACCAGCGCGAGCATGACTCGCTGGCGCTGATCGGCGAGGACAAGCATCCCCACCACTGATTTCAAGATGGATTGAAGGTCTGGACCGGCGGTTCAGACCGGCACGACGGCGTGCTGCACCGTTGCGGCGGCACGCGCTTCCCACTGCGGCGGCACGACGAAGCCGCGCATCACTTCCAGCCATTCCGGTTCAGCACCCCGCTGCAGGCGGCATTGCGCCACCATGACCGGACTGTCGTCGGCACTGAACATGTCTTCCAAGGTGCCCTGCAGCTGTGCCAGGGTCATGCCCTGCCCGGCTGGAAGGCGCGCCGGTGCCAGCCAGGACAGTCGCGGCAGGACGGCATAGCACATCGTCTCTTCCTCAATACGTGGTAGCGAGGCCGCATCACACCAGAATCCCCGGCAATGATCGGCAGCAATGCCCATGGTGGGCGGCAAGCTCAGCGCCGCATCCAGCGGGTAGAACAGCCATCCCTTGACCAGGGCGCGCGCCGCTACCACAGGAGCCGGCAGTACCGCCTGGGCGGCCGGATGTTCGGAAAGCTTCAGTTGCTGCTGCATGATCTTGCGCATCTTGCGGCCCAGCGAATCGGCCAGGTTGGGACCGACGAAGGCATCCGCCTGCGCCGTGGCGGCCAGATCCCGCGCCTGCAAGAGATAGAACTTGGTGGCGAACTCCCAATGCACGACACCGCCGTCGCTCTCCGCCTCAGGGGAACGGATCAGGAAATCGAATTCGCCGAGTGTTTCTCGCGTCGGTCCCTGATTGCGGACCTGCAAATTGGCCGCGACCAGGCAGTCCTGCTGGCGCAGATAGAAACCGAGCAGCTTTTCGGCATACCGGCCCAGGCGCCCTGAGGGCTGTTGCGCCAGGTGGGCGTGCAAGGCGGCATTGATGGCCGGATCGTATTGCAGGTCGTGCAGCCAGCCGGCCACCTCGGGTGACAGCTGGCCCAGCGTGGCGACCCGGCCCTCCCAGCAGACGGGCTCCGGCGCCAGCAGATCGGGCGCATACAACAGCCAGGCCAGTGCGCGCACGTGCGGATCCCGCAGATCGGGCCAGCGCTGGTGGAACCGCGCCTGATGCGAGCTCAGGTCCATGCCGGGCATCGCTTCAGCGGGCTTGCGCAGCGTAAGTGCTCATGGCCAGGCACAGGTCGGCCCAGGCCTTGCTCTTGTCGGTGAGCGTGCGCAGCAGATAGGCCGGGTGGTAGGTCACCACCAGCGGCAGGTCCTGATAGCGATGCACCGTGCCGCGCAGACGCGAAACCGGCGTGGCCGGATCCATGCCCAGCAGCGAAATGGCTGCCGTCTTGCCCAGTGCTACCAGCACGGTCGGCTGGATCAGTTCGATCTGGCGCTGCAGATAAGGCAGGCAGGAGGCCACTTCCTGCGGCGAGGGCGGACGGTCGCGGCCGTTGTCGTCGGTGGGACGGCATTTGACGATGTTGGCGATGTAGGCATTCTCACCGCGCTTGACGCCCATGGACAGCAGCATGTTGTCCAGCAGCTTGCCGGCAGGGCCGACGAAGGGTTCGCCCTGCTGATCCTCGTTGCGCCCCGGGCCTTCGCCGATGAAGAGCCACTTGGCCTTTTCATCGCCTACGCCGAAGACGGTATTCTTGCGGCCTTCGCACAGCCCGCAGCGGCGGCACTCAGCAACCTGCTGCTTGAGCTGGGGCCAGTCCATGGCCTTGATGCGGGCAATCATGGGGTCAACGGCCGGGGCGTCTTCCTCGTCGTCGCCCTCAGGGATCAGCATGGGTTCCAGCGCAGTACCGAAGTCCATCTCGTCCAGCCAGGAAGGCGGGCCGCCGTCTTCATCGACCGGCGCACGCGGACGGGCGGGGGCGGCGGGAGCCGGACGAGCAGCAGGCGTGGACGGTTGCACCACCGGCGCAGCGACGGGCGGCTTGGATTGAGCCACGACGGGTTCAGGCGCGATGACCTTGGGCGCATCGACAGGGGCAGCGGGCACGGCCGCGGCCGTTTCCTGAGCAGGCACTTCCGCCTGCGCGGCCTGCACCTCTTCCACCGCCAGCTCACGCCGCACCCAGACCGGGCCAATGCCCAGCGCATCCAGCAGGGCCAGGGAGGAGCCGAAGCCCGGATCTTGTTTCAATTCTTCATTCATAAGGGCAGACTCATGACGATAGCCCCTTCTCGGGTCTGGTTGGCGGCGGGATAGTAATTCTTGCGCCGCCCGATTTCAGTAAAGCCGTACTGGCGATAGACCTTGGCGGCATGCACGTTGGACTCACGTACTTCCAGCAACATGGTCCGCATGTGGTGCTGGCGTGCCAGCCCGGTCGCCTGGTCCAGCAGCATGCGGCCCAGGCCCTGATGCTGATGCAGGGCGGCCACGCTGATATTGAGCAGATGGGCTTCATCCACGGCCAGCATCACCAGGAAGTAGCCCAGCAATTCGCCGTGGGCATCCCGGAGGGTCTGCGCCTGGTAGCCGCTGTAGAGCGAATCCTGAAAATTGCCGCGCGTCCAGGGATGGGAGTAGACGGCCTCTTCGATCCTGACCACCGCATCCAGGTCACTCGCGCCCATGGCCGCAAACTGCAGCCGCCCGAAACGCGGATGCGAGACAGGCAGCGACACGGCCAGTTGCTCGCTCATGCCACACCCTTGGCCGCATCGCGCACTTCGCGCTCGGCCGTGGTCAGGGCCACCTTGTTGCGCAGATAGAGCGGCTGCGCCTGCTGTGCCGGCAAGGCCAGGCCGGCGCTGAAATGCACCTGTCCCAGCGTCGCCACCTGGCGCGCATGGGGCATCGCCTGCGGCTGCACACTGGCGAAGGCGGCCGTGCAGAAGTTGGCGCTGAAATGCTCGGCATACACCGACAAACCATTGCCGCAGGCATGGGGGCGACCTTCGACAGGTACCTGAGCGGCAGACGACAGGGCCGGTTCGGCAAGCGTCTCCCAACCGCCATCGGTACGGGCGCGGTAGCGCGCCCAATAGACTTCACCCATGCGGGCATCGAGGACGGCCAGCACATCGCTGGCCTGCGGATTTTCATTACGGCAGGCTTGGGCTGACGCTTCCAGAGTCACCACCGGGACCACCGGACGGTCACAGCCAAAGGCCAGCCCCTGCACCACGCCGCACGCCGTGCGCACGCCGGTGAAGGAGCCGGGGCCCACGCCAAAGGCCAGCGCATCGCATTGCGACAGCGCCAGGCCGGCATCGGCCAGCAATTGCTGGATCATGGGGAGGATGGCGTCAGAGTGCGTCTGGGTACCAGCAGACTGGCGCGCAATCAGTTCGCCCTGGTAGAGCAAGGCCGCCGAGGCCAGCTCGGTGGAGGTTTCAATGGCAAGAATCGTGGACATCCCGCTATTTTACCGTGCGGCGCGCAATTGTTCGGTGCGTTCGCATCTAAGGTGAGCCTTTGTGCGGCAGCGCAAAACCCTTCGCGCCGAAGGGGGTAAAATAAGCGCGCCATGTCCTACCAGAAATTAGACCAAACCAACCGCCGCCCGCTCGCCGAGGCGCTTCGCAACGACACCTGGGTCGTGGCCTGCCTGTGCGCGAACTGGTGCGGCAGCTGCCGTGAATATGAAGCCGCCTTCCAGGCCTGGGCGGCCCGCTATCCGCAGCATCACTTCGTGTGGATCGATATCGAGGACCAGGCCGACCTGGTCGGCGATCTCGACATCGACAACTTCCCTACCCTCCTGATCGAGCGCGGTGCCACAGTCGCCTTCTTTGGCCCCATGGAACCGGACACCCGCCTGGCCGAGCGCATCCTGCTGGCCCAGGTCGACAAGAGCGACGCCGACCTGCAACGTGAAGCCGCCAGTTCCGCCGAGCGCCGCACCTGGCAGGAAGATTGCAGCCTGCTGGACAAGCTGGCTGATGTGATCGGCTGAAGTTTCCCTCAACGCGCGTCGCTTCTGGTTGCGTACTTCAGGTCAGCCAGGGATCGGTTTCCGGGTGCGGGAAGCGCGCACTGATGAAATCGGCAAAGCTGCGCACCTTGGCCGACAGCAGCCGGCGGCTCGGATACACCATCGAAATCACCACCTGCCCCATGTCAAAGCCGGGCAGCACCTGTACCAGCTTGCCGCAACGCAGGTCATCGCCCAGCGAGTAGGAGGGCCGCAGCACGATACCCATGCCAGCCAGTGCCAGGTCACGCAAAAGCACGCCGCTGTTGGAGACCACCTTGCTGACGATGGGCACATCCATCACGCCGGCCTCAGTATTGACATGCCAGTGATGGCGCAAATATTCATGCGAGAAGTTCAGGCAGCTGTGGCGCGACAGATCTTCGGGCTGTGCGGGCGCTCCGGCGCGCTCCAGGTAGGCAGGTGAAGCACAAAGGATCACCTTGGCTACACCCAGCTGTCGCACGATCATGCTGGCATCGAACTTTTGCATGCTGCTGAAGAAACCGATATCGATGCCTTCCTCCACCAGGTCGATGGAGCGGTCGGACAGATAGACGTCCAGCCCCACGTCAGGATAGATCCCGGCATAGGCAGCCAGCATCTCGCCCAGTTGCGACTGGCCGAAACCGGCATTGGAATAAATCGCCAGCGTCCCGGCCGGACGTTTGGTTTCCATGGACACCAGCGCTTCGGCATCATCGACCTCGGCCAGGATCATGTGGACCCGCTCCAGATAGGCCTGCCCGGCCTCGGTAAGCGAGAGGCGGCGGGTCGAGCGATTGAGCAGGCGGGTACCCAGGTGTGCCTCCAGATCGGCGATGAAACGGGTTGCCACCGCATTGGAAATGTCCAGCAACTCGGCGGCACGCACGAAACTGCCCTGCTCCACCACCTTTGCAAACACCCGCATTGATTGCAGACGATCCATTTTTCAAGTCCCTGATTGTTCCACAAAGAGAAATAGTCAATTCCGATTAAACCTATTTTTCTTCGTCTTCGCAATATTTACACTTCAGTCATCGGTTAGCGCAACGCAACAAAGCAACAAAGATCGCGCTGACCGGCTTCACCAGGTCGCCCACGAGTGGGCTTTCCCACAAGGAGAGCATGGATCACTCCCGCGACTCGCCGGCCCTGGAGAAGAGCAACCCCCACTTACCCAAACAGAGGACATTATCATGAACATCAAGAACATCATCGTTGCCGCCTCCCTGCTCGCCGCTGCTGGTGCCGCCATGGCTGAAGCTCCGTATCCGCCGGAAACCCCGTTCCACTCGACCCAGACCCGTGCTGACGTCAAGGCCGAACTGCAACGCGCTCAAGCCAATCACGAGATCGCCACGCGCAATGAATATCCCATCATCCGCCAAGCCCCCTCGCAACTGAGCCGCCAGGATGTCGCCAACCAAGTGCAACAAGCCAACAGCGCAGCACAAAGCCTGTATAGCGGCGCTTGATCGGAACTGATCCGCATCCGATGTCCGGATGGACCGATTCCGCCACGGCAGTGTTCCGCACCGGCGCATACCCCGCGTTGAACGTGAATGAACGCGAACGAATGCCGACCGCCTGCGTCCGAACCACCGTGCCAGGATGAAGCAATACCGCAGCAACGCACTACCCGCAGTACCGCAGTCCCCGTACCGCAGCACCACCTGCCATGCCGCCACGTCTTGCCGGGCGCATGACAGCTGGTGCACCAGCCCCCCTCCTTCACCTCGTTTGGCTCCCCTTCTTTTTTCACTGATCGCGCCCTGGTCGCAAGTGACGTGCATTCTCACCGCATGAGCCGGCCAGATCGTGCATGACTGATGCATTCAATGCGCTTTTTTGCTGCGATGCGACATGCAAAAATCCCCGGAAAACCTTGTCAAACCGAGCTTTTCCTTGAGATTTTGGCGCACCGCATGTAAAGTCAAGGGTTTGTTCCTTCCCGCCTGGCTCAGGGTTTTCTTGTCAAAGTCGGGCCACCTTTTTTTATCCCCTATGGCTTTATACGTTCACAAATACGGCGGCACCTCGATGGGCTCAATCGAGCGCATCCAGAATGTCGCAAAGCGCGTTGCCAAATGGCACGACGCCGGCCATCAGATCGTTGTCGTGCCTTCGGCGATGTCTGGTGAAACCAACCGCCTGCTGGGCATGGCCAAGGAAATCATGGCCCAGCCCGACGGCCGCGAACTGGACATGCTGGCCTCGACCGGCGAACAGGTCTCGGTGGCGCTGCTGGCCATCGCCCTGCAGGCGCTGGGCAAGCAAGCCGTCTCCTACGCCGGCTGGCAAGTCCCCATCAAGACCGACTCGGCCTTCACCAAGGCGCGCATCCGCTCCATCGATGACGCCAAGGTCCGCAAGGATCTGAACGCTGGCAAGATCGTCATGATCACCGGGTTCCAGGGCGTGGACGCCGACGGCAACATCACCACCTTGGGCCGTGGCGGCTCGGACACCTCGGCCGTGGCCGTGGCCGCTGCCATCAAGGCGGCGGAATGCCTGATCTACACCGACGTGGATGGTGTCTACACCACCGACCCGCGCGTGGTGAGCGATGCCCGGCGCCTGAAGACCGTGACCTTCGAGGAGATGCTGGAAATGGCGTCCCTGGGTTCCAAGGTCCTGCAGATCCGCTCCGTGGAATTCGCCGGCAACTACAAGATGCCGACCCGCGTGCTGTCGTCGCTGACCGACCCGCTCACGCCGCTGGCCGAAGAAGCCGCCTCCGGCACCCTGATTTCGTTTGAGGAAGACAAGAACATGGAACAAGCAACCATCACCGGCATCGCCTTCAGCCGCGACGAAGCCAAGATTACCGTGCTGGGCGTACCCGACCGTCCGGGCATCGCCTACCAGATCCTGGGCCCGGTGGCCGACGCCAACATCGAAGTGGACATGATCATCCAGAACCAGTCGGTGGAAGGCAAGACCGACTTCACCTTCACCGTGCCGCGCGCCGAATATGCCAAGGCTGTGGAAGTGCTCAACAGCAGCGTCAAGGCACACATCGGTGCAGCCGCCATCAATGGCGACACCAAGGTCTCCAAGGTCTCGGTGGTCGGCGTGGGCATGCGCAGCCACGTCGGCATCGCTTCGCAGATGTTCCGCACGCTGTCGGAAGAAGGCGTGAACATCCAGATGATCTCCACCTCGGAAATCAAGATCTCGGTGCTGATCGACGAGAAGTACATGGAACTGGCCGTGCGCGCCCTGCACAAGGCCTTTGACCTGGACAGCGCCAAGTAAATCACGCACCGCGCAAAGCGAAGACCGCACCGGTGAAAAAACAGTGATTTTTTGCAAGACCACTGTTGACCGGATGCAAATGAGAAGATATTATCTCGGTCTTCGCTGAGGCAACGCAGCAATGCGACAACAGCCTTCAGTGTGGAGACGTGGCCGAGTGGTCGAAGGCACTTCCCTGCTAAGGAAGCATACGGGCTTAAACCTGTATCGAGGGTTCGAATCCCTCCGTCTCCGCCAAAGCTTCAAATGAAAAACGGGTCCTGATGGACCCGTTTTTCATTTCCCCTTCCGCTTTATCTCTTCCTCGAAAAACACCCGGTTGTACCGATACATTCGCGGGACTTTCCTGCGCGCAGCTGATTTTTCCGTATAACGCCAGAAGGGACCTGCTGCGATCAAGCTCAGACCCATCCAGAAGTTTATCGATTGACGCTTAACGAATAACGTTATACGCTCACCATGATACTCAGCTTCCGATGCGCAGATACCGAAGCCTTATTTCACGGAAAGTCGGTGCCTCGCTTTGCCAACATCCGTGCTGCGGCCGAACGCAAGCTGCAGATGCTGGATGCAGCTGCTACGCTGGAATTCCTGCGTACGCCGCCAGGCAACCGCCTAGAGTCACTTCACGGCAACCGGGACGGCCAGCACAGCATCCGCATCAACAGCCAATTCCGGCTTTGCTTCATGTGCCACAGCATCGGACGCATCGGAGCATCCCACGTTGAAATCATCGATTACCACTGAAAGACCGTCATGAGCTCTCCCGGCAATCGCATGCGCCCGATTCATCCTGGCGAGATCCTGCGTGAGGAATTCCTCGCACCGATCAACCTGAGCGCCAACGCTTTGGCCATCGCCCTGCACGTCCCGGCCACGCGCATCGGAGAGATCGTCAACGAGCGGCGCGGCATCTCCCCAGATACCGCCCTGCGACTGGCACGCTTTTTCGGTGGCGATGCGCAGTCCTGGCTGAACCTGCAAATGACCTACGATCTCAAGATCGCCCAGCGTGACCATGGCGCGCGGATCGAACAGGAAGTGCGCCCGCTGGAACGCACTTCCTGATCCACATCCTGATGGAATGTCAGGACGAGCGCTTACTGAATCACCCCGCACGCCAGTCGCACACCCCCACCACCCAGCGGAGCCGGATGATCCGAGTGATTATCCCCGCCCACATGCACCATCAGCGCATGTCCGCGCACTTCGGCCAGCGTCTTCAGGCGCGGGGCCAGGACCGGGTTCTCTGCCTTGCCATCGGCCGTGACATACAAGGCCGGCAAGTCGCCCAGATGACCTTCGCCATAGGGACCTTCATGCTTGCCAGTCTTTTGCGGATCCCAATGCCCACCGGCGGCCAGCGCCGGCTCCATCTTTCCATCCTTCTCCAGCGGCGCGCAGGAGGCATTCTGGTGCACATGGAAACCATGCACGCCCGCCGGCAAGCCCGACAAGGCCGGCTGGAACAGCAGCCCATAAGGCGTCTCGCTGATGGTCACCTCGCCCGCCGGGGACGCCACCCCTTGCGCGTTGACCAGGTTCAGCGCCACCTTGAGCGGCGCTTCGGCAGCCATGGCAGCCGAAGCCGCAGATGCGCAGGCCAGCAAGGCCAGCTGTGCAATACGTCGTTTCATGATCGTTCTCCTTCGTTGGTTGAAAGGTGAAGAATAGGCACTGACACGGCAGTACGCCGAAAACCTGAAAAATTGCTGATGATATCTGGACAATATTCTCCCATCAGACCGAAAAACTTCGAGAGAATGCCCGAAGGGATTAAATCTCTCGCAACACGGCCTTCAGCATAGGACCGCATCCGGCGCAGGACAACAGGGGAATCTGGAAGAGAAGCAGCCAGTTGCCGGGCCGCGCAACACCACGCACCGGCTGCCAGCCTTATTGGTCAGGAAGGTCTTCAGCGGGAGCCGACGTTTCCGGCACAAAGTTGAGCTTGCGCCCCTCCAGCAGCATGGCGTGGAAATCCACCGCCGGTATCGGGCGCGAGAAGATATAGCCCTGCAATTCATTGCACCCGGCTTCGCGCAGGAAGTTGAATTGCTTCTGCGTTTCCACCCCTTCAGCGATGACCTTATGGCGCAATTGCTTGGCGATGCCGATGATGGCGCTGGCGATGGCGCAATCATTGGTATCGTCCGGAATGCCCATGGTGAAGGACCGGTCGATCTTGAGCGTATTGATGGGGAAGCGCTTCAGGTACGAGAGGCTGGAGTAGCCAGTCCCGAAGTCATCCAGTGAAATCGTGATGCCCAGGCTGCAGATCTTTTCCATGATGGAAATGACCCGATCGGTGCTGTGCATCAGCATGCTCTCGGTGATTTCCAGCTCCAGCCAGTCACCACTGAGCGAATGGCGGTTCAGCGCTGCACGCACGCGGTCCGGCAGCGAACGGGTGAATTCGCGCGCCGTCACATTCAGGGCGATGCGGATCGGAGCCAGGCCGGCATCCCTCCACGAGCGCGCCTGGCGGCACACGGCATCCAGTACCCAATCGCTCAACTGCACGATCAAGCCTGTTTCCTCAGCAATCGGGATGAACTCACCCGGCAAAAGCAATCCGCGCTCCGGATGCTGCCAGCGCACCAGGGCCTCGCCACCGGTGATCGCCAAGGTGTTCATATCCACCTTGGGCTGGTAGTACAGCAGCAATTCGTTGTATTCGAAGGCGTGCAGCAAACCGGTTTCGATGCGCAACAAGTCCAGCGTGTTGCGATTCATCTCTTCGCTGTAATAGACGTAGCCGTTTTCGTTGTTGTCGCCACCCTGCTTGGCCCGGTACATGGCGATGTCAGCCAGGCGCAGCAGGGTTTCGGTATCGGTCGCGTCTTCCGGATACATGCTCACGCCAATGCTGGCCCCCACGCGCAGCTCATGGCCGTCGATGAAGAACGGATCATCAAACACGGCCAGCAGCTTCTGAGCGACGAAGCCGGGATGGTAATCCTTGTCGATGTCGAACAGCGCTACCGCGAATTCATCCGCCCCCAGGCGTGCCACCACATCCTGCTCGCGCAAGGCGCGGCGCAGGCGGATCGCCACTTCCACCAGCAGCATGTCGCCGGCCACGTGGCCCAGCGTGTCGTTGATGGGCTTGAAGCGGTTCAGGTCGATGAACATCACGCAACCGTGCATGTTCTCATGCCGGGCTTCGGTCAGCGCCTGATCCACGGTGCGGGTGAGCAAGGTGCGGTTGGGCAGTCCGGTCAGGGCATCGTAGTAGGCCAGATGATGGATCAGCTTTTCGGCGTTCTTGCGTTCGGTGATGTCGTTCAGATAGCCGATCAGACCAATCGGATGACCATGCTGGTCACGCATCACGGACAGTGACAGGCTGGCCCAGAACACCTCACCGGACTTCTTGCGGCGACGTACTTCCATCTCGCGGCCACCCTGCTCCAGGAACAGGTCGTGCAGCGAATCCTCTTCCTCTTCGCTCTCGTAGAGGAACAACACATTGCGGCCGATGGCTTCCAGCGCGCTGTAGCCGAACAGCTGCTCGGCCCCGCGGTTCCAGCTGGTGATGAAACCGGCCGGGTCCATGGTGATGACCGACTCGTGCATCTGATTGAGGATCTGCGCCTGCTGCTCCAGCTTGGCTTCGATCTGGTCCAGCGAACGGGCGCGCTTGTCGGTCTCGGCGCGGCGCTGCATCAGGCGGCCAAGGAAAGCCGCCAGCATCGCCAGACGCGTGCGTTCCAGTTCGGTATAGGGGCGGGTCAGCGCCGGAAAGACGAAGTGGCCGAAGCGCGCGCCCTCATGCTCCACCACCTGGCACAGCCCACTGGCCGGCTCCGGCGGCGGGCTGACCACATAGCGGCCACCGGGGCGCTTGAGGAAACCGGACGCAATCCCTCCGAGTGCGGCATGCAAGGCCATGCCTTGCAGGTTCTGCATGGCGTCCAGCAGTGCCGAACAGCATGCCAGATCGTCAGTGCCCACGGAGGAAATCATCGTCATCACGCCTCAGTGCTGACGCGTGTGGCCCAATTGAAGGCCTGGATCAGACAACGGCAATACACTTCGGCATCGAGACCGGCGGCGTCGAGATCGACATGACGCAGCGGAATGCGGCCGTCCTCGGAGCGCTCGACCACGTTCAGCAGTTTGCCCAGCCGGCCGGTACGGTACACCAGCGCATTGACGATATCCACCGGCAGCTTGAGCGGCTCGATGATGTCGTTGAGCGGCATGCCCAGCAAAATATCCAGCAGCGAGAACATGCCGGTGATGAAGGCGCGGTCCAGCTCTTCCTGGGTGCAGTCCACCTTCTGCGCCATCGATTCCATCATCGCCGCGCGTGCCGCGGCACGCGGCAGCAACGGATTGGCGGACTCGTCGCCGGGGAAGCGTGCGTACAGCAGCAACTGCAGCCAGCGCTGGAGCTGGCGGCGGCCCAGCAGGTTGATGGCCTGGGTGAAATTGGTGATATGGGCCGAGAAACCGAAGGCGGCCGAGCTGACCAGCTTGAAGAGCTGATAGGACAAGGCCGGGTCCTGCTTCAGCAGGGATTCCAGTTCATTGGCATCGGCGTCGCGTGCCACCAGCTCCAGCAATTTCAACAGGCGCGCACGGGAAATTGAATTCTTTTGCGACAGGCGGCTGTCGGGATGCAAGGCATAGTCACCCGAGAACCAGCGGAAACCTTCCACCCGACAGGCATCAAACTGAACGGCATCGCCCACGTTCTCGGCCAGGTGCGGGCCACGCAGGCGGTGCAGCCATTGCCCGGTTTCAGGCAGGTGCCCCACCCCGGCGTCCAGCGCCATCGATTCGACAAAGGGAAAAACGCTCGCGCCCTGCGCCGGCAAGCCATCGGCGATGATGGCGAAGCCGCGGCTGTAGAGCCAGTCCAGCGCATTGATCTTGCCCGGGTCCACGCAATGCTCCACCGGCACGCGCAATGCGAGCTGCCCTTGCGGGATCTCTTGCCGGAATTCCGGCGCGAAGACCGCAGGATCACGCACCGGGATGATGCAGCTCAGTCCGCCCAGTGCATCATGCAGATCGAACTCATTGAACAGGCGAGACAGCAAGGCATTGTCGTCTTCGACCGCAGGTGAAATATGCAAGGACAGCGCTGTCCAGACGTGGTGGACGTCCGCGACGGGCTGCAAAAACACGAGTGGAAATGGAACGCTTTTATCCTGAACAGCCATATTTTTATCGTGGCGCGCCGCATTATTTGCTGAGACGCTCTGCAATGTTAAAAAAATATTAACAAGTTTCCCAGCAGAATACTTAATTAAAATTAAATTTTTTCTAAATATACCCGATAAAAGCCACCTTGCAACATGGGTTTATTCTGACAAGAAAATTTCCTGCAAATCATTGAGAAAACGACGCCCAAGATCGGTCGGCCGGATCAAAGCGTGATCGCGATACAACATGCCTTTTTGCTCGGCCAGATTCAGTGATTTTTCGATCTGGTTCAGGCTCATGCCGGTCCGCTCGGCGAAGAGATTCGGTGAGAATCCTTCCGTCAGGCGCAGCGCATTGAGCATGAATTCGAAGCCCAGGGCATCGCGGCCGATTTCCGCTTCTTCCTGGACAGGCGTGCCGGCCTTGGCATGCTCCAGATAGGACTGGGGATGCTTGTAACGCATCTGGCGCACGATGCGATGCGGGAAAGAGAGCTTGGAATGCGCCCCCGCGCCGATG
This sequence comes from Herbaspirillum huttiense, assembly GCF_004367745.1. Taxonomy (GTDB): domain Bacteria; phylum Pseudomonadota; class Gammaproteobacteria; order Burkholderiales; family Burkholderiaceae_D; genus Herbaspirillum; species Herbaspirillum huttiense. Next base: position 2,453,387 of record NZ_CP037993.1, on the reverse strand, counting down.
CCCAGGTAGTCGCCGAATTGCCAGTAATTGAGGTTGTGGCGGGCGCGCCGCTTGGGCTGGGCATAGGCCGAGACCTCATAGTTGACGTAACCGGCAGCCGTGGTCAGCTCGGCGATCATGTCCTGCATGTCGGCGCTGGCATCGTCATCCGGTACCGGCGGCGGATACTTGGCGAAGAGCGTATTGGGCTCCAGCGTCAGGTGATACAGCGACAGGTGCGGCGGCGCGAAGGCGATGGCCGTTTCGATGTCGGACTTGGCCTCTGCCAGCGTCTGCTGCGGCAGCGCGTACATCAGGTCGAGGTTGAAATTGTCGAAGTTGGCCTGCGCGATCTCCACCGCCTTGCGCGCCTGGTCGCCATCATGGATGCGGCCCAGGGCATGCAGGTGCTGGCCGTTGAAGCTCTGGATACCGATCGACAGGCGGCTGATGCCGCTATCCCGGTAGGAGCGGAACTTGTCGGCTTCAAACGTTCCCGGATTGGCTTCCATGGTGATCTCGATGTCGCCATCGAAGGGCAGCAAGGTGCGCAGATCCGACAGCAAGCGATCCAGACCGGCGGCCGAGAGCAAGCTGGGCGTGCCGCCACCGATGAAGATCGTATGGATCTTGCGGCCCCAGATCAGCGGCAGCGACTGTTCCAGGTCGCTGCGCAGGGCATCCAGATAAGCTTCTTCAGGGAAACTGCCCTTGACCTCATGGGAATTGAAGTCGCAATACGGGCACTTGCGCACGCACCACGGGAAATGCACGTACAGCGACAGCGGCGGCAAAGCCGTCAGCTGCAGGCTGCCGGGCTTCAGGAAGGCCAGCGCGGCCTGAGCCGGGCCGCTGGCCGCCTGGCCGGCCGGGATGTCGGCCGGGATCGGCTTGATGGGGATCATGCCAGCTTCTCGACCAAGGCACGCAAGGCCTGGCCACGGTGCGAGACGGCATTCTTCTCGGCGGCCGTCAGTTCAGCGGCCGTCTTGCCCAGAGAGGGCAGCAGGAAATACGGGTCATAGCCGAAGCCGCCCTGCCCGCGCGGCTGGTCGATGATCTCACCCTTCCATACGCCATCGGCAATCACCGGTTGCGGATCGTCGGCATGGCGCACGTAGACCAGCACGCAGTAGTAATAGGCGGACTTGTCGGCATGGGCCGCCAGATCGGCGATGAGCTTGGCGTTGTTGCTGGCGTCCGACTTGGGCTCGCCGGCGTAGCGGGCGGAATAGACTCCGGGCGCACCGCCCAGGGCATTCACGCACACGCCCGAATCATCGGCCAGAGCCGGCAGACCGGTCAGGCGGGCGGCGTGGCGGGCCTTGGTCAGGGCATTCTCGACGAAGGTGCCGAAGGGTTCTTCCGCTTCGGGCACGTCGAATTCGCCTTGCGGGCGCACGTCCAGTCCGATGTCGCCCAGGAGACTGGCGAATTCCTTCAGTTTGCCGGCGTTGTTGGACGCCATCACGATCTTTTGCTTGGGTTGCATGTCTGGTCCTGATCTTGGCGAGGCGCGCGGGATGGGCATGACAGCCGCTGCGCCCCAATGAAAAACGCCATGTCGATGCGGCACATGGCGTTTTTGTTCATATCGCTTCTAGGCGGCATTGTAAGGCGATTTACGCCGGGACGTGGCCGCGGATTACAGGCCCAGGGCCTGCTTCTGCAAGCCGTTGAGCGTGGCGATGCCTTGCTGGGCCAGGTCCAGCAGGCTGTTGAGGGTGGCACGGTCGAAGGCGGCGCCTTCAGCGGTGCCCTGCACTTCGACGAAATGGCCGCCGTCGGTCATGACCACATTCATGTCGGTATCGCAATCCGAGTCTTCCAGATAATCCAGATCGAGCACCGGGACGCCCTGGTAGACGCCGACCGAAATCGCGGCCACGAACTGCTTGACCGGAATGGTTTCGATCAGGCCGCGCGACTTCAGCACGTTGAAGGCGTCATAGGCGGCCACCATGGCGCCGGTAATGGCGGCGGTGCGGGTACCGCCATCGGCTTGCAGCACATCGCAGTCCAGCTGCAGGGTGCGTTCGCCAAAGGCTTCCAGGTCAAAGGCGGCGCGCAGGGCGCGGCCGATCAGGCGCTGGATCTCCTGGGTACGGCCGGATTGCTTGCCCTTGGCGGCTTCGCGGTCCATGCGGGTATGCGTGGAGCGCGGCAGCATGCCGTATTCGGCGGTGAGCCAACCCTGGCCCTTGCCCTTCAGGAAGCCGGGGACCTTTTCCTCGATGGAGGCGGTGCAGAGCACGCGGGTGTCACCGAACTCGACCAGCACCGAGCCTTCGGCGTGCTTGGTGTACTGGCGGGTCAGGCGCACGTCGCGCAATTGCGAAACGCTGCGGCCGCTGGGGCGATGGGAAGCTGTCATGGTGATCCTTGTCTTGGGCTGGGCGAGGCTGGGCGGATGGCGGGCGGCCAATTGGCCCCCAAAACCGCCGGTTTGATGTTTTTGATAGCGCGGCGCCGCGAAACTTCATTAAAATGCGGGCTCCGACCGGGTGGCACCCGGGCAGGCCGCACAGGCGGTGCCGGAACGTTCAAGTCCGGCATTGTAAAGGAACACGATGTCCGCCGTCGCGGCATCCTCCATTTACCTCCCTGGCCACCCTGCCCGCCCCGCCCGCAACCCTTATTCGCCGGCGCGCCCTGCTGCGCCGCCCGCCCGCTTTATGGAGTCCCGACCTTGACCATCTACAGCATGACCGGCTATGCCGTCACCACCCGTGAAACCACTGCCGGCACGGTCACCCTGGAAATGAAGAGCGTCAATTCGCGCTTCCTCGACCTGCAGTTCCGCATCAACGATGACCTGCGTGCGGTCGAACCGATGCTGCGCGAAGCCATCATGGGCCGCCTGGTGCGCGGCAAGGTGGAATGCCGCCTGTCCTTCGGCCGCAAGGTCGCCAGTGGCAACAGCCAGGCCCTGAACCACACCCTGGTAGGCCAGCTGGCCAGCCTGCAAGACCAGCTGCGCGCGCAATTCCCTGATGCCGCGCCGCTGTCGATCAATGAACTGCTGCGCTGGCCGGGCGTGATGGAAGAAGCCGAGATCAGCCAGGACACCCTGCAAGCCGACATCCTGGCCACGATGCAGCAGACCCTGGACGCCTTCGTCGAATCGCGTGCCCGTGAAGGGGCGGCGCTGCAGGCCGTGATCCTGGCCCGGGTGGATGCGATGGAAGCCATCGTGGCCCGCATCACCCCGCTGGTGCCGCAACTGGTCGAGCAATTCCAGCAGAAGGCCACCGAACGCATGACCGAAGCCCTGGGCCTGGCCCTGCAGACGCAGAACGGTGCCGCGCCGGTGGCCACCCGCGAGGAGTCGCTGGAGCGCATCCGCCAGGAAGTGACCCTCTACGGCATCCGCATCGACATTGCCGAGGAACTGGCACGCCTGTCGGCCCACCTGGGCGAAACCCGCCACATCCTCAAAAAGGGCGGCCAGGTCGGCAAGCGCCTCGATTTCATGATGCAGGAGCTCAATCGCGAGGCCAACACGGTCGGCTCCAAAGCCGCCGTCAAGGAACTGGCCGATGCCTCCATGGAACTGAAGCTGCTCATCGACCAGATGCGCGAGCAGGTGCAGAATCTGGAATGATGCCGGCCGCACAGCCCCATTCCGACCGATATTGATTAGTTAATAGTTAAAAGACATTTTTCAGCGAGGACCCCATGCCCGTCCAAAAACCTACTTCCGGTAGCCTCTTCATGGTGGTTGCCCCGTCCGGCGCCGGCAAATCGACCCTGGTCAACGCCCTGCTCAAGCAGGAACCGGCCATCAAGCTGTCCATCTCCTACACCACCCGCGCACCGCGCCCGGGCGAAGAACATGGCCGTGAATATTATTTCACCGACGTGGAAGATTTCCTGAAGCGCCAAGCCGAAGGGGAATTCCTCGAATGGGCCGAAGTGCATGGCAACTACTACGGCACCTCGCGCCTGATGATTGCCGACCAGATCGCCAACGGCACCGACGTGCTGCTGGAGATCGACTGGCAAGGTGCGCAGCAGGTGAAGAAACAATTTACCAATGCGATCGGCATCTTCATCCTGCCGCCCTCGATTGCCGCGCTGGAAGAGCGCCTGAAGAAGCGCGGACAGGACGAACCACACGTCATCACGCGCCGCATCCTGGCCGCCGGCGGCGAAATCGCTCACTCGCCGGAGTTCGAATATGTTATTATTAATCAAGAGTTTGCCGTCGCTTTGTCCGAACTGACGGCAATCGTCCAGGCCGCCCGCTGCCGCTTCCCGCAGCAAGCCGCCCGCAATGCCTACCTCTTCACCCAGCTGGGCATCCACGCGAGCTAAGCCGCACAAGCCAGACCAGCAACCCGGCGCCGGACCCATCAATCCACAAGCAAGACCGTCATTCAGGAGTATCACATGGCCCGCATTACCATCGAAGATTGCCTCAAGCAGATCCCCAACCGCTTCCAGTTGACCCTGTCGGCCACCTACCGTGCCCGCCAGCTGCTGCAAGGCCACACCCCGAAGGTGGAAGCCAAGGACAAGCCGACCGTGACCGCCCTGCGCGAAATCGCCGCTGGCAAAGTCGGTATCGAGATGCTCAAGAAGGTTCCGGCCTGATCCTGGTCCGTCCATGAAGCTGATAACGGACAAGTATGAGCCTCACCACTACCGACTCCACCTTATCAGCCGCTGCTAGCTCCAAACGTGCCGCCGGTTCCGGCCGCACCGCAACTCCCCTCGAAGTCGCCCCTGCCGCCCACAGCGGCGTGGCGACTTTCGCGCATCTGATCCCCAAGCTCGAAGAGTACCTGACCCCTTCCGAACTGAAGAAGGTCAAGGAAGCCTATCGCTTCGCCGACGAGATGCACCTGGGCCAGATGCGCAAATCCGGCGAGCCCTACATCTCGCATCCGCTGGCAGTGGCCGAGATCTGCGCCGAATGGAAGCTCGACGCCCAGGCCATGATGGCGGCCTTTCTGCACGACGTCATGGAAGACCAGGGCGTCAAGAAGGAAGAGCTGATCGAGCGCTTCGGCGCCTCCGTGGCCTCACTGGTGGATGGCCTCTCCAAGCTGGACAAGATCGAATTCCAGAGCCAGGTCGAAGCGCAGGCGGAGAACTTCCGCAAGATGCTGCTGGCCATGGCGCGCGACGTGCGGGTAATCCTGGTCAAGCTGGCCGACCGCCTGCACAACATGCGCACGCTGGGCTCCATGCCGCCGGAGAAGAAGCGCCGCATCTCGCGCGAGACCATGGAAGTCTACGTGCCCATCGCGCACCGCCTGGGCCTCAACAACATCTACCGCGAGCTGCAGGAGCTGTCCTTCGCCCACCTGCATCCGCTGCGCCATCGCACCCTGCTCAAGGCCGTCAAGGCTGCGCGCGGCAATCGCCGTGAAGTGGTGACCAAGATCATGGAATCGGTCACCAGCACCCTGATCGCCGCCGGCATCCCGGCCCAGGTCGATGGCCGTGAAAAGACCCTCTACGGCATCTACCGCAAGATGCGCAACAAGCACCTGAGCTTCTCGCAGGTGCTGGACGTGTACGGTTTCCGCGTGGTGGTGGACAGCTTCGCCAACTGCTATGTGGCGCTGGGGACCTTGCACTCGCTGTTCAAGCCCATGCCGGGCAAGTTCAAGGATTACATTGCCATTCCCAAGTTGAATGGCTACCAGTCGCTGCACACCACCCTGATCGGCCCCTACGGCACCCCGGTCGAGTTCCAGATCCGCACCACCGACATGCATCGCGTGGCCGAATCCGGCGTGGCTGCGCACTGGCTCTACAAGGATGACGAAGGCAGCCTCACCGACCTGCAGCAGCGTACCCACGCCTGGCTGCAGTCGCTGCTGGACATCCAGAAGCAGACCGGCGACTCGGCCGAGTTCCTGGAGCACGTCAAGGTCGACCTGTTCCCCGATTCGGTCTACGTCTTCACGCCCAAATCGAAGATCATCGCCCTGCCCCGTGGTGCCACGGCGCTCGATTTCGCCTACAGCATCCACACCGACATCGGCGACCAGACCACTTCGGCCATCATCAACCACGAACCGGCCGCGCTGCGCTCGGAGCTACACAACGGCGACATCGTCGAGATCATCACCTCGCCGACCTCGCGCCCCAGCCCCAACTGGCTGGGCTACGTGCGCACCGGCAAGGCCCGTTCGGCCATCCGCCACCGCCTGCGCACGGCCAACAAGGTCGAATCGCAAGCCGTCGGACGCCGCTTGTTGGGCAATGCTCTTCATACGTTGGGCATCGAACCTGAACTTCCTTCCCATATCGTCGAGCGCCTGCTCAACGAATCCAGCGCCAAGACCATGGATGACCTGTATGCCGAGATCGGCATCGGCACCCGCATGGCCCCGCTGGTGGCACGCCACATCATGACCATGATGGATACCGGCGTGAGCGTGCCGCAGCTCGATCCGGAAGGCCACATGCTGCCCAACAAGCCGGACCCGGTGGTCATCACCGGCAGCGAAGGGGCCTCGGCGCAGTTGTCGTCCTGCTGTATGCCGATCCCGGGCGATCGCCTGACCGGCTATTTGAAGCCGGACCAGACCCTGATCGTGCATACCCAGGAATGCGAGACCGCCAAGCGCCTGCACGAGAAGGAACCGGACCGCTGGATCGACCTGGTCTGGGGCCATGATCTCAATCGCCGCTTCGATTGCCGCATCACCATTCTGATCCACAACGAGCGCGGCACGCTGGCGCGCATCGCTGCCGAGATCGGCGAGTCCGATGCCAACATCGTCTCGGTGGCCATGGATGACGAAGGCGGCAATGGCTCCATGAAGTACCTGCGCTTCACCATCCAGATCGAGGATCGCGTGCACCTGGCGCGCCTGATGCGTGGCATCCGCAAGATCGACAGCGTCGCACGTATCCTGCGCGAACGCGGCTGATCCTGCCCTGTCCCCCTCTGCAAACGCCCGCTGATGCGGGCGTTTGTCTTTTCCGGGATCCGTTTTGCGGGCAGCGTGCAGGCAGCGCATGGCCGGGAGTCTGACAAGGCAAGTCTCGCTTCTCTGATAGGCAAGCGGCGAAGAGGCGAGGAAACTGATCATTGGGCTTCATCCGCCCGCAAAAAAAATGAATATAAATAATATAAATCGCCATGCCAAAAAAACTGATCACGAGGACGCCTCGTCCCTCCGCACGCCAGGACATCCTGAAAACCGCCCAGAACCTCAAAATGGCCCGCTCTGCCCACGCCTACGTGCGCGGCAGCACCCTGCGCTTCTACAACTGGCTCAACGAGACCCAGGCCAGCAGCCTGCCCGAAGGTCCGGCCATCTGGATCTGTGGTGACTGCCACATCGGCAACCTGGGCCCGGTGGCCAATGCCGAGGGCAAGATCGACATCCAGATCCGTGACTTCGACCAGACCGTCATCGGCAACCCATCGCACGACCTGATCCGCCTGGCACTGTCGTTGGCCATGGCCGCGCGCAGTTCGGACCTGCCGGGCGTGATCACGGCCAAGATGATGGAGGTGCTGGTGGAGGGATATGAATCTGCCTTCCGGCCCGGTGACGACCTGCGCCTGGGCAAAAAGCCCAAGTCCGTGCGCGTGGCCCTGAAGACTGCACATCGCCGCACGTGGAAGGAACTGGCGCATGAACGCACGCAAGGCAAGACCGTGCATATCCCGCTGGGAAAACGCTTCTGGTCGGCCTCGCGACAGGAAAGAAAAGAGATCACCGCGCTGGTGGAATCGGCCCCGGCGCGCGCCTTGCTGACCGCCTTGCGGCATCGCGAGGACGACGCTGCCATCAAGATGCTCGATACCGCTTACTGGATGAAAGGATGCAGCTCGCTGGGCCTGCTGCGCTTTGCCGTGCTGCTGGATGTGAACGAACAGGCCAGCGAAAGCAGCGACCTGTGCCTCTTCGATATCAAGGAAGCCGTCACCGCCGCCGCACCCCGCTACCGCGATGCCGGCATGCCGCGCGACAACGCCGAACGCGTCGTCACCGGCGCACGCCATCTTGCACCGCACCTGGGTTCACGGATGCTGGCCACGCGCCTGCTGGAGCGCCCGGTGTTCGTACGCGAGCTGCTGCCGCAGGACCTGAAGCTGGAAATCGATCACGTCAGCCAGGAAGAGGCCCTGCGTGCGGCGCGCTACCTGGCCCGCGTCGTTGGCCAGGCGCATGCGCGCCAGATGGATGAAGCAACCTGCCGCGCGTGGTACACCGAACTGGCGCGGCAACGGTCGAAGACGCTGGAAGTGCCGTCCTGGCTGTGGCGCAGCGTGGTCGACCTGGTGGCCAACCATGAGCGCGCCTATCTGGAACATTGCCGCCGCTATGCCTTGGCCGAACAGGCGGTGGAGTTCTGAGACGGACTCAGGCCGCTTTCTGCGGTAGCGGTTGCACAGCGGCCTCCCGTTTCAGATGCTCCTGGCAGGCCTGTGCGCCTTTGTCGGCAATGCCGCGCTCCAGCTTGTCGGCGAAGAATTCGATGAGCGCACTGACCGCACTGGGCAATTGCCGCCGGTGTACGTACACGGCATAGAAGCCCATGGTGTCGCGCTGGTAATCCGGGAGGATGTTGATCAGGCTGCCATTGCGCAGGTCTTCAGAGGCCAGCATGGTCGGCAGCAGCGCAATGCCCAATCCTGCCCGCGCCGCACGCAACTGCCCTTGGGCGGTGTTGATGCACAGGCGCGGTACCACCCGCACGTTTTCCGGACCGTGCGGCCCTTCCAGTTTCCACACCGTATGCTGGGGTGCCTGCGACGTCGCCAGGCAGGCATGGCCCACCAGGTCGGCCAGGGCCTGCGGCGTGCCTGCGCGCTCCAGGTAGCGCGGACTGGCGATAAGGGCCATATGGCTCTGCACCAGCTTCCTGGCCACCAGGCTGGAGTCGGGCAGCACGCCGCCCCGGAAGGCCAGGTCGATACCCTCGGCGATCAGGTCGGCGCGCCCGTCATTGAGCACGAATTCCAGTTGCACCTTGGGATAGAGATGCATGAACTCATGCATCCACTCGATGGAGAAATTGTCGAAGAAGTCCACCGGGGCAGCCACGCGCAGGCTGCCGGACGGCTCCCCCTGGCTTTGGGTGAGACTGGCGCTGGCGTGTTCGATGTCTTCCAGGCCCGGCGCGCAGCGCTCGAAGAATTCCCGCCCCGCGGCCGTCATGTTGAGCTGGCGCGTGGAGCGTTGCAGCAGCCGCACCCCCATGGCCGCTTCCAGCGCCTGCAAACGGCGGCTGATGGTATTGGGCGGCATGGACAGCTTGCGCCCGGCGGCGGCGAAGCTGCCGGCCCGCACTACATGGACGAAAAGCCAGATGTCATTGAGGTCTAGCATGGCGATGTTCGATTCCCACCAAAAGTGGATCAGTGAAATGCGATTCTCGCATCTATTGGAAGAAATGAAAACTGGGTATCGTTGACCCCGATGCAAAGGCGTTCACCGAAGGCCTTGCCCACCGAACAACGAAAGGACACACCATGAGCACTCTTCTGCATATCGACTCCAGCGCCCGCAGCGGCGGTTCCATCTCCCGTCAGCTGACCGCTTCCTTCGCCCAGCAATGGCAAGCCAAGAACCCCGGCGCCAAGGTGGTGCACCGTGACCTGGCCGCCAACGCCCTGCCGCACCTGAGCGAATCGATGCTGGGTGCCTATTTCACCCCGGCCGACGCGCGCAGCGCCGAACAGGCTGAAGTGATCAAGCAATCCGACGCCCTGGTGGACGAACTGCTGGCCGCCGACACCATCGTCATCGGCGTGCCGATGTACAACTTCGCCCCGCCGTCGACCCTGAAGGCCTGGATCGATCATGTCTTCCGCGCCGGCCGCACCTTCAGCTACACCGAAACCGGCCCGGTCGGCCTGGTCAAGGGCAAGAAGGCCGTCATCATCCTCTCGCGCGGCGGCAAGTATTCCGAAGGTCCGATGGAAGCGCTGGACTTCCAGGGCAAGTACCTCAAGAGCGCACTGGGCTTCATCGGCATCACCGATGTGGAACTGGTGGTCGCCGAAGGCGTGTCCATGGGTGAAGAAGCCGCCAAGGCCGCTGTAGCCGGCGCTGAAGCCAAGATCAACGCCACCGTCTGATTCTCACCGTCGCAACACCCTGCAACGGGGCGCGCCGCCAAAGCGGTGCGCCCCGTTGGCTTTTGAGCCCCCTTCAGTGGTTGCCCAGATCCTTGTGCATGCGGCGCAAGCCCAGCCAAACGCAGGCCGCCACCACCGGCACGACCAGGCCGGTGGCCAGGTCCGGATTGATGGGCAGGCCCGCCGCCTTGGCCGCCTTGCCGGCATAGCCCAGCAAACCAATCACGTAATACGAGATCGCCGCCACCGACAAGCCCTCCACAGCCTGCTGCAGCTTCAGTTGCTGGGCGGCGCGGGCATTCATGGATTCCAGGATCTGGCGGTTCTGGCGCTCCTGCACGATGCCGATCCGCGTACGCAACAGGTCGTTGGTATGGGCAATGCGTTCGGCCAGCGCTTCCTGGCGGCGGGCGATGGCCTGGCAGGTATTCATGGCGGGGGCCAGGCGGCGCTCCATGAATTCGCCGATGGTCGGTACACCCTCGATGCGCTGCTCGCGCAATTCTTCGATACGCGCCTGCACCAGGCGGAAATAGGCTTGCGAGGCCGAGAAGCGATAGCTGTTCTCCAGCGACAACTTTTCGATGCGCGCCGCCAGCCCGGTGATCTTGCGCAGGATGCGCTCATCCTCGGCCATCTCTTCCGGTGTGCCGCTGGTGGATTGCTCGGACTGCACCATGGCTGCGGTCAGCGCGGCCAGGTCGCCTTCGATCTCGTTGAGCAAGGGACCGGACTGCTGCGCGTGCGGCAAGCCCAGCAGCGCCATCATGCGATAGGTCTCGATTTCAAGAATGCGCTGCGCCAGGCGTCCGCCCTGCAATTCGCGCAGGCCGATATCGCGCACCACGAAGCGCGAAAAACCATCCGACTGGATCTGGAAATCAGTCCAGATCTCGCCCCCTTGCAAGACCTTGCTGGAACTCATCAGCTTGCCTTCGAAGATGCGCTGCATCTGGCGCGCAGTCGCGGCTGTATCGTCAACGCCCGGCTCGACCACCACGTGCGCGGCCACCATCAGCTTGCCCTTCAAGCCCAGCAGCCACTGCTGCGGAATATGCGCCAGCGGCGCGCGGGCAAAGGCGTGGTCGGTGCCGAGATCTTCCTCGTGCGCCTGGGCGAAGGTGTAAGTGGCGAACTCGGTATGGCACTCCCACTTCAGGCGGAAGCGGCCGAAGTCATGGTAGAAGTGCTTGGCCTCGCCGCCCGGGGCGACCACGCCGAAGTGCGCGCACAGCTCGTCCAGCAGCACATGCTGGGCGCTGGCATGACGGCCGCCGTTGCCGTCTTCGCGTACGTAGACGGCCAGGTGCGTCAGGGTTTCCGAGCGCGTGAGCTGCAGGAAGGGGCGCGAATGCACCTCGGCGGCCAGGACGACGCGCTGCGGGTGATTCAGGCTGGCAAAAACGATGGACATGAACGTTCTCGTGGAGGATTGAAATTCGGTTTGCCGGGCGCGGCGAGCGGCGCACGCGGCGACAGCTTGCCCGCATGCAATTTGCACGCCGGGCCGCCGTCACAAGGGATAAGGAGGAGCGCTACTGCGGTGCCGGATAAGTCACATCGAGGATGGTCAGCTGCTCTACCCCCGACGGTGTCTGCAGCACCACTTCATCGCCCTCGCGGGCCTTGGTCAGCGCCCGCGCCACCGGCGAGATCCAGCTGATCAGTCCCTTGAGGGGATCGAGTTCATCGATGCCCACGATGGTGACGGTGTGCTCTTCGCCGCGCTGGTTTTCGTAGGTCACGGTCGCGCCGAAGAAGATCTGGTCACTGCCGTGGTGCACGGAAGGATCGACCACCTCGGCATTGTCCAGCCGCTTGGTCAGAAAGCGGATGCGGCGGTCGATCTCGCGCAGGCGCTTCTTGCCGTAGAGGTAGTCGCCGTTTTCGGAACGGTCGCCGTTGGAGGCGGCCCAAGACACCACGCGCACCACTTCCGGACGCTCTTCATCGATCAGGTGCAGCAGTTCATCCTTGATGCGCTGATGCCCCTGCGGGGTCATGTAGTTCTTGCTGCCGGCGGGGATGGCCGGCAAGGCGATTTCATCATCGTCGTCGGCACCGTCGGATTCTTTAACAAAAGCCTTGTTCATGCTGGAGTGGGGTTGGTATGCAGGTTGACGCTTATTGTAGCCGCATGCGAGCGCCTGCAACGGTACAGTTGCGGCGATTAATGCGCGGGGCACCGTGCCGGGCTCGCCCTTTGGGGCGCACTCGGCGATAATCTGCACTCGCGCCTGCGCATGCCGTCCATGCCAGGTTCTCCAACTCGCCTGCTCGCGCCCATGTCTTCCATCGCTCCCCGCTATCGCATCGGTCTCATTGCCAACCGCGCCCATCAGGACGCTTCGGATTCCGCCCTGGTCCAGCTGCTGACCGGTTCGCGCCATCGCATCGAAAGCCTGCAACCCGAACTGATCGTGGTCGGCCGCACGCTCGATGCCATCGGACAAATGAATCTTCTGCCCGGCTATGAGCACCTGGTGCGCTTTCCCTATGGCCGCCATGGTGGCCTGATGAAGCTGGTCTCGCGCACGGTCGACCCGGATCCCGCCCGCACGCTCGATGCGGTGATCTACCTGATCGATCCGGTCGACCCCTCCTCCACCTTCCCGGAAGCGGTGGCCCTGAAGCGCCAGTGCGTGATCCACGGCAAGCCCTTCCTCTCGACCCTGGCCGGTGCCCAGGAGTGGTTCGAGCTGGAAGCCCTGGCCAACGGAGCCGCGCCCGATAGTTTCCTGGACGACCGTTTCCATCTGAAGGACGAAGGCATCGCCCTGATCGCCCACGACGCCATGAAAACGCGCATGCTGGAGCTGGCCGAAAAGCATTTCGAGGTACTCGACCAATTTGCCTTCCGCTGTGCCACCGGCACCACCGGCGGCCTGCTCAACCAGCTGGCGGTGAAGATGAAAGGCGAAGCTGGCCGCAACTGGGTCAAGCCCTTCCTCTCGGGCCCCTTGGGCGGTGACGCCCAGATCGCCGAACTGATCCTGGAACGCCAGTGCCGCCGCGTACTGTTCCTGGAAGACCCGCACGTGGCACGCCAGCACGAGGCCGACATCCAGCTGCTGGAACGCGCCGCCCGCACCGTTACCGGTTATGCCTCCTGCATGAGCGACGTGAAGTGGGGCGACCGCTGGCTCTCGCTCATCAAGGCGCGCGCCGTCTGATCGCTGGATGACTGACCCGACCTTGCCGCCGCGCCGGCCGCCCCGCTGGCGGCGACGGCTGCTGGCACCGCTGCTCTACACGGCAGCCCTGCTGCTGATGCTGGAAGAATGGCTGTGGGACGCCACCCAGGCGGTGCTGGCACGCATCCCCGAATGGCCCTGGCTGGTGCAATTGCAGCGCTGGGTGGAACGGCTCTCGCCCTACGCGGCGCTGCTGATTTTCCTGGCACCGACCCTGCTGCTCTTGCCGGTGAAGATTCTGGCGCTGATGTCCATCGCGCATGGCCACCCTACCCTGGGCGTGATCATCGTGCTCACGGCCAAGGTGCTGGGCACGGCGCTGGTAGCGCGCATCTATGCGCTCACGCGGCGCAGCCTGCTGTCGCTGGACTGGTTCCAGCGCTATCACACCCGATTGCTGGACATCAAAGCCCGGCTCACCGCGCAACTGCAGGCCACGGCCGGCTGGCAGCAGGTGCAGCGCCTGCTCAAGGCGGTCAAGTCGGCCATTGGCGAGTTCAAGCGCAAGCTGGCCGTGCGCCTTACCACCCGCCCGGGTGCGCCGTCCTCTCGCCTGTTGCGGCTGCTGCGCCGGCTGGTGGCCCGCATGCGGAGCAAATAGATTCATCTTGCAGATTTCAAAAATGAAAAGGGCTGCTAAAGCAGCCCTTACTTCATGAAGACACGCCCGCTCACGCGGCACCGGCGCAATCAGTCATCGTCATCGTCGTCATCGATGTAGCCCTCCGGCGGCGGCGACATCTGCATCGTGGCCTGCTGGCCGATGTTGTTGTTGGCGATGCTGTTGCCCCATTCGAAGGCCTGCTTTTCGGCGGCAAAGAAATCGTCTGCCGACAGTTGCAGCTCTTCCAGCAAGCGCTGCATCTCCTCCTGGTCGGGCGCGCGCAGTTCGGTACACTCCACCAGGCGCAGCACGGTGCCGTAGAAACCGGTACGGCGCAGCAGCGCTTCGCGGATCTCGGTACTGACGGTGATCTGGCGCAGCACGGTTTCCATGCTCATACCGAAGAGTGCATCCACCAGCGACATGATGCCGACCGTGAAGGCCATCTCCGACATCTTGCGACGGCCGGGGCGAATCTTGGCCGTGATCAGTTCCAGCATCTTGCCGCGTGTGGCCGCCAGAATCATCAGCGGCGACATGGAATGGGCGCGATCCTTGTCGGTATTGGCAAACAGGAGGATCTGCAGCCAGCGCTTGAGCTGGCGGCGGCCCAGCACGATCAGTGCCTGGCCCAGCGAATCGATGAACTTCTGGAAACCGTAGACGGGCGTGTTGACCAGCCGCAGCAACGTGAGCGACAGGGCCACGTCGCGCTTGATGTAACGCACGATCTCGGCGTTGTCGACATTGCGCACCAGGAGCGTGAGCAGATGCATGATGATCATCTTCGAGGCTTCCAGCTTCTTGCCCTGGAGGATCATCGGCTTGGCGAAGTAATAGCCCTGGAAATAATCGAAGCCAAACGTCATGCAGTCATTGAACACCTGCAGGCTCTCGACTTTCTCGGCCAGCAATTCCTTTTGCGCCCGCTTGAAATGCACCGACAGCTTGAGCAGCTTGCTGGGATCGACCTCCATCACGTCGATCTTGATGATCTTCACCAGCGGCAGCAGCTCTTCGATCTCCTGCGACTCAGCCACTACATCGTCCAGCGCGAATACGTAACCGGCAGCCACCAGTTCACGCACTCGCGTCACCAGTTCGGGCGTGACGCGCACGGTTTCCAGGATTTCCAGCACCACCTTGTCGGCCGGTAGGAAATAGATGAAGTCGCTCATCAGCACGGCGGCATCGACATTGATGAAGCCGTGCAGATTGCCGATCACGTTGGACAGCCCCAGCTCAGAAGCATGGGCAATCACGGCCGCCGTGGCCGTGACATCATCCTTCACATTGGCCGGACCGAATGCGGCGCTGCGAAACAGCAGTTCATAGCCGATCAGATCCTGCTCGCGGCTCAGGATGGGCTGGCGCGCCAGGAAGAAATCCAGGGCCTGGTGCGCAGGAAGGGGCGAAGCGGTTGGGTCGGCGGACTGGTCTGACATGGTTGTTTTTCTACGGGCCCCTGGCGTTGCGATCAATCTTGACGTACAGCAATCCGCTTATTGTATGCCGATTTGGCATTGTTTCAGCGACATCACGACTATTCCAAACGAAAAAACTCACGAATATTCACAAACCCGCATTCACGCGATTCAGTTTTCGCCGGATTCGAGCACGTACTCCGCGGTGTCATCCACACCCAGCACCTCGATCAGGTAGGGCATGACTTCCTTCAACTGGGCTTCCAGCGTCCAGGGCGGATTGAGGATGAACATGCCGCTGTTGTGCAGACCAAAACCATCGGGCGCCGGGCCATGGATGGCCAGCGTGACGTTGAGCCAGCTCTTGGCCCCCAGGCGCTTGAGTCGTTCAGGCAGCTGGCGCGATTCGTTGCGCTGCAGGACCGGATACCACACCGCATACGTGCCGGTCGGGAAACGCGTGAGCGCATCGGCCAGCACCTGGGCCACGTGGGTGTAATCGCGCTTGTCTTCATAGGGCGGATCGATCAGCACCAGGCCGCGGCGCGACGGCGGCGGCAGCAAGGCCTTCAGTCCCTGGAAACCATCGCCCCGGTACACCATCACCCGCTTGCCGCGTGCAGCCGGGCGCTGGCCCTGGGCGGCGGCGTGGGCCTCGAGCTTGCGGAAATTGTCTTCCAGCACCTTCACTTCGCTGGGGTGCATTTCGAACAGACGCAGGCGATCCTGCTCGCGCATGGTCTTTTCGGCGCAGTAGGGAGAGCCGGGGTAGTAACGCATCTTGCCGCTGGGATTGAGCGACCTGACCAGATCGACGTATTCCTTCACCATCGCCGGCAGGTCCTTGCGGTCCCACAGCTTGGCGATGCCGGTTTCATATTCGGCGTTCTTGCTGGCGTAATCTCCATCCAGCGCATAGACGCCTGCGCCGGCATGGGTGTCGATGACCATGTAGGCAGGGTCTTTCTGCCCGAGATAGCGCATCAACTGGATGATCACCATGTGCTTCAGGACATCGGCGTGGTTGCCGGCGTGGAAAGCGTGGCGATAACTCAGCATGGAAAATTCACTTCTAGGATGGGGGTTGAAATCGGGTGACGCATCGGCTCGAACGAGTTCTGCGCCACGACCACCGTTGAGGTGGAACGTTTCGCATTTTATCAAGGATAAGTGAGCAGTTGTCGGACAGCCCCGCCATTGTTACAAACAACGGCGGCGCCAGCGGCGGCGACAAGCGAGCCTCCCGCCTTCCCTGCCCTCAGTTTCCGGCGCGATCCAGGCGGAAATAGGCATCCAGCAGCGAGGTCTTGAAAACCACCCCCAACAGGCGCGGGTCTTCCGCGCTGGCGATGACGGGCAGGCGCTCCCCCTGGTGATCGAGGAACAGCTGCAGCGCCTCGCCCAGGGACATGTCGGGCGTGACTTCATGCAGGAAGTGCGGCCGCAGGAAGTCCCGCGCGACCCGGCCTGCAGGTTCCTTCTTGTCCAGCAGCCAGGAGGTGATGTCCTGCAAGGCCACCACGCCCAGGTAGCGCTCATGGGCATCGACGATGTAGACGTACTTGACCGGGTATTTGAGGAACAGCGCGCTGACCTCTTCCAGGCTGGCTGTCTCGCTTAGCACCGTGTCGGCCGGGCGGATCAGGTCGCTCATGTGGGTGCCGCGCAAGCGCAGCCGCTCTTCGTTGTCGCGATGGCGTTTGAGGGTGATCTCGTACATGGAACGCCCGTCCGTGCTGCGCGCCACCACATAGGCCACCACGCAGGACAGCATCAGCGGCAGCACCACCTGATAGCTCAAGGTCATCTCGAAAATCATCAGGATCGCCATCAGCGGCGCATAGGACGCAGCCGCCAGGAAGGCCCCCATGCCCACCATGGCGTAGGCGAAGGGCTGCGACATGTGGAACGGCAGCAAGGCCTGCGCGGTATCGCCGAACAGGTAACCCACCGCCGCGCCGACGAACAGCGTTGGCGTGAAGATACCGCCCACCGCACCCGACCCGACGGTGATGGCGGTGGCCAGCACCTTGATGACCAGCACCATCAGCACCGCCTGCCACAGCCAGGTGGTATGCAGCAGCGAATTGACCAGGCTGTAGCCATTGCCCCAGACCTCGGGCACTTCGATGGAGATCAGCCCGACCAGCAGCCCGCCCACACCCAGGCGCACCGGCAGCGGCAACTTGAGCTTGCCGAAACCCTGCTTGCCCAGTTCCAGCACTCGCAGGAACTGCGGTGCCAGGATCCCGGCCAGCACACCCAGCACCAGGAACAGCAGTACTTCCCAGCCGCCGATCTCGGGGAAATACGGCATCTCGTAGGCGGCACGATAGCCGGGCAGCTCGCGCATGGTGATGTTGGCCACCACCGAGGCCACCACCACCGGGCCGAAGCTCTCCATCACCAGCGAACCGAGGACAATCTCGGTAATGAAGAAAGCGCCCGCAATCGGCGCGTTATAGGCCGAGGTAATGCCGGCTGCGGCCCCGCAGGCCACCAGCAGCCGCAGGCGAGATGAAGGAAAGTGTGAAAACTTTCCCACCAGCGAGGCGCACAGAGCCGAGAGCTGCACCATCGGCCCCTCGCGGCCGATGGAGCCACCCGAGGCAATCGAGGCCAGCGAAGAGATGCTGCGCAAGAGTGTATTGCGCACCGGAATGGCACCATCACCGATGGCTACCGCTTCCATGTAATCGCCGCCATTGCCGGCCGGGGTGCGCTTGGCCCATACCAGGAACAGGCCGGCAATCACGCCGCCGCAGGTCGGCAGCAGCACCCGCACCGGCCAGGACAGCCCCTTGGCGATATCGACGAAGCTGCCATCATGCCCGGTCAGCCAGATCTGCAGCAGCGCGATGCATTCACGGAAAGCGATCGTGGCCAGCGCCCCGACGAAGCCGGCCAGCGCGCCCCACAGCAGCATCGAATGATTTTCGGAAACGCGGCAGGCATTGAGGACGCGCAGCCGGTACTTGATCCACAGCTCATGCATGGTCGTCTTCGCCCTCCGGCTGGACGGCGCTCATCAAGCCCTGCAGATGCCTGAGATCGGCGGCAATACTGGCCGCCGCCTTTTTCTGCATGCGTCGATAGCGCGCCAGCACTTCCTGCCCCAGCTCAGTGACGGCCGCACCGCCCCCGCGTGCGCCGCCCGTGGCGGTCGCCACCAGCGGGGTGGCGAAGCAGCGGTTCATCTCCTCCACCAGCAGCCAGGCACGGCGATAGGACATCTCCATCTCGCGCGCCGCCCCGGAAATCGATCCGGTCCGTGCAATCGCCTGCAGCAGGTCGGCCTTCCCCGGGCCGAAGGCGATGGTCTCGCCTTGCATCACGCGCACTCGTAGGGTCTTGGAATCATTCATGCGCGTGATTGTACTAGTGGGCAGTCCGCTGCGGCCAGGCGACTGCATGCAATTGACGCTCGTTATATCCTTGCGTATATTTCGCCGACCTGCCGCGCTTGCGCTTTTTTGCCTTTTTCTTCATTTATCACGACCAAGGACTGCACGATGCTAAAGACCGCCCGCCTGAAAGCCGCTCTGGGTGCGGCTTGTGCCGCTACGCTGCTATTGGCCACTACCAGCGCGCAGGCCACCGACCTGGTGGTGTCGGCCGCCGCCAGCCTCACCAATGCCTTCAAGGAACTGGCCCAAAGCTTCGAACAGCAGCATCCGGGTGTGAAGGTCATTACCAACTTCGGCGCCTCTGACATCCTCATGCAACAGATCGTGCGCGGTGCCCCCGCCGATGTCTTCGCCTCGGCTGACCAGACCGCCATGGATAAAGCCGCCGCCGAAAAAGCCGTCGATTCCTCTACCCGCAAGAATTTCGCCGCCAACCAGATCGTGGTGATCGTGCCGCATGACGCCAGAGTGCAACCGGCGACGCTGGCGGACCTCACCGGCGCGGGCTACCAGCGCATCGCCCTGGGCAATCCTGCCTCAGTCCCCTTTGGCCGCTACACCAAGGCCGCACTGGAGCAGGCCGGACTGTGGGCGCAAGTACAGGCCAAGGGCGTGATGGCCGAGAACGTGCGCACCAGCCTGGATTACGTGGCACGCGGCGAAGTCGATGCCGGCTTCGTCTTTGCCACCGATGCGGCGGTCATGCCGGAGAAGGTCAAGGTTGCCCTGCGCATCCCCTCCACCACCCCGGCCACCTATCCCATCGCGGTGACTGCCGGTACCCGGCAGCCGGCACTGGCCGCGCAGTTCGTGGCGCACGTACTGTCGGCCAGCGGGCAGGCGGTGCTGGCGCGCTATGGCTTCCAGAAGCCCTGATCGCTTGACACGGCACGCCTGATGCATCCGGTCTGGACTCCCCTTCTGCTCTCGCTCAAGGTCGCGGGACTGGCGACCCTGCTCAACCTGGTGCTGGGCGTGGCCGCCGCCTGGGGGCTTTCGCGCTGGCGCTCGCCGCTGCGGGATTTCATCGATTCGATCCTGACCCTGCCGCTGGTGCTGCCGCCGACCGTGCTGGGCTATTACCTGCTGGTGCTGTTCGGCCGGCGCGGACCCTTCGGGGCCTGGCTGGAGAGCCTGGGCATCCAGTTGGTCTTCACCTGGCAGGGGGCGGTGCTGGCCTCCACCGTGGTGGCCTTTCCGCTGGTGCTCAAGGCGGCGCGGGCGGCCTTCGAGAGCGTGGATCATCAACTGGAAGATGCCGCCCGCGTGCTGGGCGTATCCGAAGCCGGGGTGTTCTTCCGGGTCAGCCTGCCCCTGGCCACGCGCGGGATCATGGCGGGTGTGCTTCTGGCCTTCGCCCGCGCCCTCGGGGAATTCGGTGCCACCCTGATGGTCGCCGGCAACCTGCCGGGACGCACGCAAACCCTGTCGGTGGCCATCTACGAAGCCGTGCAGGCGGGGGACGATGGGGCCGCTACCTTCCTGGTCGTGGTGACCTCGATCACCTGCATCGTGCTGTTGATGGTGGCCGGGCGCCTGATGCCGGACCGCGTGCAGCTGCCGCTCCGGTAAGATTGCTTCACTTTCCCCTCCTGCCCTCTGACCCCTGAACGATCACGTGAGCGTCGACCTTCACCTTCAGAAAGAGCTGCGCGCTGCCGATCGCGTTTTTTCGCTCGACATCACCCTGGCCTCCGACAGCCAGCGCATCGTGCTCTACGGCCCTTCGGGTTCGGGCAAGAGCCTCACCCTCAAGGCCATCGCCGGTTTGATGCGCCCTGACAGCGGCCACATCCGCATCCAGGGCCGCACGCTCTTCGACAGTGCGCAAGGCATTGATGTGCGGGTGCAGGAGCGCAACGTCGCCTACCTGTTCCAGGATTACGCCCTCTTCCCGCATCTGACGGTGGCGCAGAACATCGCCTTCGGTCTGGCACGCGGCAGCATCAACCTGCGCCGCCCCGCCGAGCATCCAGCCGTGCGCCAGTGGCTGCAGGCCTTTGAACTGGAGGCCATCGCCCACAGCCGTCCGGCGCAGATTTCCGGCGGCCAGCGGCAGCGGGTGGCGCTGGCGCGCGCGCTGGTGGCAGAGCCCGACATGCTCTTGCTGGATGAACCCTTCTCCGCACTGGACCTGTCGCTGCGCCAGCGCATGCGCAGCGAGCTGGCCGAGCTGCAAAGCCGCCTGCAGGTACCGATGCTGCTCATTACCCATGACCCGGCCGATGTGGAAGCGCTGGGGCAGACCGTGTTCGAACTGCGCGACGGCCGCCTGCATCGTCCCTGATCCTGGCCGCCTGATTTCCGGGAGACGGTCGAAAAAAAACCGCACTCTTGTGGAGTGCGGCATCAAGTTCGGGGATCTCCCCGCCGGCCCGCGCAAGGATGCGGGCCGGCGTTACATCACACACATTCACTCAAACTTCGGCATCGTCCTGGCTCAGGCGGCCTTCTTGGCCTTGTCGTCGAAGAATTGTTCATCTTCGGTCGAACCGTGCAGGGCCGTGGTCGACGACTGGCCTTGCTGGATGGCCTGGGTCACGGCGTCGAAGTAGCCGGTGCCGACTTCGCGCTGGTGCTTGACCGCCGTGAAGCCCTTGGAGGCGGCGGCGAATTCGGCTTCCTGCAGTTCCACGAAGGCCGACATCTGGTTGCGGGCATAGCCGTGCGCCAGGTTGAACATCGAGTAGTTCAGCGCATGGAAGCCAGCCAGCGTGATGAACTGGAACTTGTAGCCCATGGCACCCAGTTCACGCTGGAACTTGGCGATGGTGGCGTCGTCCAGGTTCTTCTTCCAGTTGAAGGACGGCGAGCAGTTGTAGGCCAGCAGCTTGCCCGGGAACTTGGCGTGGATGGCTTCGGCGAAGGTCTTGGCAAAGGCCAGGTCGGGCTTGCCGGTTTCGCACCAGACCATGTCCGCATACTCGGCATAGGCCAGGCCACGCGAGATCGCCTGGTCGATGCCCGGATGGGTCTTGAAGAAGCCTTCCACGGTGCGCTCACCCGACAGGAAGGGCTTGTCGTTGGCATCCACGTCGGAGGTCAGCAGGTCGGCGGCTTCGGCATCGGTACGGGCGATCACCAAGGTCTTGGTGCCCATGACGTCGGCAGCCAGGCGAGCGGCGTTGAGCTTTTCACAGGCTTCGCGGGTCGGCACCAGCACCTTGCCACCCATGTGGCCGCACTTCTTGACCGAGGCCAGCTGGTCTTCGAAGTGAACGCCGGCCGCACCGGCTTCAATCATCGACTTCATCAGTTCGAAGGCATTCAGGACGCCACCGAAACCGGCTTCGGCATCGGCCACGATGGGCGCGAAGAAGTCGATGTCGTCACGGCCTTCGGACCACTGGATCTGGTCGGCACGGGCGAAGGTGTTGTTGATGCGCTTGACCACCATCGGCACCGAGTTGGCCGGGTACAGCGACTGGTCGGGATACATTTCACCGGCCAGGTTGGCGTCGCCGGCAACTTGCCAGCCGGACAGGTAGATCGCCTTCAGGCCGGCCTTCACCTGCTGCATGGCCTGGTTGCCGGTCAGCGCGCCCAGGGCATTGACGAAGGGTTCGTTGTGGACCAGGTTCCAGAGCTTGTCTGCACCACGCTTGGCCAGGGTGTGCTCGATTTGCAGCGAGCCGCGCAGGCGGACCACGTCGGCGGCGCTGTAGTTGCGCTTGATGCCCTTCCAGCGGGGGTTCTCTGCCCAGTCGCGTTCCAGGGCCTGGATTTGCTGTTCACGTGTGCTCATGTGGATCTCCTTGTTGGTCAATATGAAGTGGCTTGAAACCGGATGAAATCGTTGATTCCATGACTTCATAGTAGGCCTGGCGGAGCGGAGCAACAATGTCTTATATAAGATATCTGTAAAATTTTTATACCAATATAATCATGTACTTACGCGCTCTATTTTGCGATACGAAACGAAAATCCGGAGAATGAAAAGGAATTTTGATGCAGCGCACTCGTACTTTTCACCATACGAAATGACGATTTCGTATCGTAAAAAAAGCACGGAAATGAAACCTCTTGCACGCTCATCGTTCATATCACCGCGATCGTTGATGACGTTTTTGACCGATCCAGGCCGCACTGGCGTCCGAAGATCCGTTTTTTCCTTCATCTATCGACTCGTCAAACTGTCTTCCACGACCCAAGGCGCTCGGGTTGTCTAATTGCAAAAGAAGGCAGAGAATAAGCGCCTAACTCATTCCAAAGCGGTGATGCAACGCCGCCCCTGTCTACATGCATTACGCCCTGGACATTCGCACCTTCCTCTTCAGTCATTATTTCTATACAGGTGTGCGGATCGCGATCGGGGTAGTCGGCCTGACCCTGCTGGTGTTCAACGTCGCCGACATGCCGACCACGATGACGGTCTTCCTGGGTGCACTCTGTACCAGCCTGATGGACCTGCCCAGCCCGCTGCGCCACAAGTTCAACGAGATGCTGGCCGGGGTGCTGCTCTGTACGGTGGTGATGCTGGTCATCAGCCTCTGTGCGCCGGTGCCGTGGCTGGTCAGCGCGATGATGGTGGTGGTGAGCTTCTTCGCCAGCATGATGGTGGTCTACGGCAAGAAGACCATGCCGCTGCAGTTCGCTGCGCTCATGGTGATGACCCTGTCGATGGAGAACCAGGTCCCCATTGCCGACGCCTTCCTGCATGCGGGCCTGTTCCTGGGCGGCGGGCTGGGCTATCTGGCTTATTCGATGGTGGTATCGTGGTTCCTGCGCCGCCGCATCAAGCAGCAGGTGCTGGCCGAGGCGCTGTTCGAGCTGGCACGCTACCTGCGCATCAAGGCCGACTTCTATGACGTCAAGCATGACCTGGCCAGCCAGTTCAACCAGCTGGTGCGCCAGCAGATCGTGGTGGCCGACAAGCAGCAGGCCTCGCGCGACCTGATCCTGCGCGACCTGCATACCAAGCAGGATGGCCTGCTGGTGCAGGTGCACCTGTCGATGCTGGAACTGTATGAACAGGTGCTCTCCACCCACGCCGACTATGCCCTCCTGCGCCAGCATTTCGGCGAGTCCGACGTGATGATCTTCCTGCGCGACTTGGCCACCAAGGCGGCGCAGGACATCGAATCGATCGCCTATGCGATTACCCGCAAGAAGGCCTCCGAACCCAGTGTGAACTACAAGGCCGAGCTGCGCGCGGTGCAGTTCGAGATGCAGGAACTGGCCCAGCCCGGTCCGCGCCAGGCCTCGCAGGAAGCGCTCACGCTGCTGCGCGTGACCTACAACAAGATCCGCGACATCATCGAATTCATCGGCCAGGTCCACCAGGCCACGCAGAACCCGGTCGATCCGCTGCCCATTTTGCCGGGTTCGGATATGACGCCCTTCCTGACCCAGCAGAAATTCAAGTTCAACATGCTGCTGGTGAACCTGCGCTGGCAGTCGCCGATCTTCCGCTTCGCCATCCGGGTGGCGCTGGCCGTGACCACCGGCCTGTGGATTGCCGGGCTGCTGCCCTACATGGCGCACGGCTACTGGATCGTGCTGACCATCGTCATCATCCTCAAGCCCAATTTCAGCGCCACCAAGCAGCGCATGGCGGACCGCCTGATCGGCACCGTCATCGGCTGCCTGATCACCATGCTGATCCTGCGCTTCGTGCACAACCCGCTGGGCCAGTTGGCGGTGCTGTTCGCCGCCAGCGTGGCGGCCCCTGCCTTCACCTACATCAAGTACCGCTACACGGCCATTGCGGCCTCGGTGCAGATCCTGATGCTGCTCAACCTGCTGGTACCGGCCGGTCACCAGGGCGTGATCGGCGAGCGGCTCATCGATACCCTCATCGGCGTGGTCATCGCCACCGTCTTCAGCTACGTGCTGCCAGCCTGGGAGTACCGCGACCTGCCCAAACTGCTGCGCAACGTGCTCAAGTCCAGCCAGCGCTATCTGACGGCCAGCCGCGATCTGCTGGAGGGCAAGGTCAAGGATGATTTCTTCTACCGGGTTTGCCGCAAGGGCTTCATGGACAGCCTGGCCGCGCTCATCTCGGCGCTGGTACGGATGATGGATGAACCGGCCACCAAGCAGCGCGCGGTGCGCGAGCTGAACCGCTTCATCGTGCAGAACTATCTGGTGGCGGCCCACATTGCTGCCCTGCGCCTGATGCTGCGGCGGCATCAGGAAAACATGCCCCAAAGCGCAGTGGCCAGGCTGATCGAGGAGACCTATCTGGAAGCCAGCCAGCACCTGGCCGAAGCCCAGCGCCTGCTGGCCCCCAAGCCAAGAAAGCGTGGCGGTGCGGTAGTGGTGTCGCCCGAAGCAGCCGAGGACAAGGCCCTGTCCGGCAAGATCGAACTGATCGGCCCGGTCACGCCGGAGCCGGTACCGGCCGAGGCCAGCGCCTGGTCCGGCTGGGACAACCTGCGCCGCCGGACCAGCCTGCTGAATCAGGATTTGAAGGAAATTGTCAGCCAGACCGAGGCCATCGACCGGGTACTGCGCAAAACCCCCGACTGAGCGGCTTGGCGGGCTCAAACAAACGCCCGCACGCGGCGGGCTTGAAAGCTTGCAACTGAAGGTGAAGGAAAACGCTCAAAGCCGGGTACGCGACACCAGCACCCCATCCACATCGGCATAGATCCAGTCGCCCGGGTGCACCGCCACGCCGGCAATGCCGACCTTGATGTCGGCATCCCCTGCCCCCTTGCGGAAGCTGCGCTGCGGATGGGTAGCGAGCGCCCGGATGCCGACCTCGCAGGCATTGAGTTCAGCCGCATCGCGCACGCAGCCATTGACCAGGATGCCGGCCCAGCCATTGTCCTGCGCCAGCTGTGCCAGATTGCCGCCGACCAGGGCGCAACGCAGGCTGCCGCCGCCATCGACCACCAGTACGTCGCCATTGCCCGGGGTTTCCAGGGCCTTGCGCACCAGCACGTTGTCCTCGAAGACCTTGAGCGTACGCGCCGGACCGGCGAAGACCTGCTTGCGGCCAAAAGAGGCAAAGATGGGCGGCAGCACGTGCAGCGTGCCGGCGCTCAGCTTGTCTTCGTTGGCGTCACACAGGTCACAGGTGGCAAAGCTGGCAAGAGTCATGGGGTTCTCCGGGCGTTCGATGGTGGGTCAGGGCGCACCTGAAGGCAAATCACACTGACAAGATGCGATGCAGGCGCTTCTGGTCGAACATACGTGAATCGGCGACCCGCAGCAAGGTTTCGACATCCAGCCCGTCGTCCGGATAGAGCGACACGCCGACCGACGCATCGACCGTATAGTCCTGGCCATCCCGCCCTGCGATGGGCTTGTTGACGGCGTGCCGGATCTTGTCGGCGATGCTGCGGGCCACGTCCATCTCGGTCACGCCATGCAGGTAGACCACGAATTCGTCGCCGCCGAAGCGCGCCACCGAATCATCATGGCGCAGGCTGTGCTGCAGGCGCTCGGCGATGGCAATGAGGACCTTGTCGCCCTCGTCATGGCCGTATTCATCATTGACTGCCTTGAACCGGTCGAGATCGATGAAGAGCAAGGCAAAGTGCAGCGGCACGGCCTGCGAACTGTTGCGGCGGCGGAAATCGATCTGCGCGATCAGCGAATCGCGATTGAGGACATTGGTGAGCCGGTCGGTGCGCAGGTTGCGCTCCATCTCCACGAAGCTTTGCGCGAGCTGGCCGATTTCGTCATTGCGGTCGATGTTGAGGGCCGGGAACGGGCTGCCGTTGCCGATACTCTTGGCCGCCAGCGTCAGCTTGCGGATATCGCGCAGCACCCAGCGCAGCAGCAGGAAACCGATCACGAAGGTCAGGCAGACCGCCATCAGGCCCAGCGTCAGCGTCTGGTAGACGCCGCTGGTGACCGACCCCAGGAAGTCCGAGCGCGGTGCCGCGCTGATGGACAGCCAGGCCAGTCCGGCGGGATCACGGTAGAGGCGAAAGGCCACCTCGATCTTGCTGCCTTCGCTGCGCGATCCCAGCAGGATCAGCTTGTCCGGCTCGGGCGGGTGCGTGCCCAGATAGCGCTGCACTTCCGCGAAAGCCTGCCGCACCAGCGGAGACTTGCTCTGTCCGGCATTGAGCCGCAGCGGTTCGCCACCGTTCTCGCCGGCCTGGTAGATGGGTTCATCGAGGGAGGTGGCGACCATGTCCCCCTTCATCTCCGTGACGAAGGCCACGCCCTGGGCGCTCAGAGGCACCTGGCGCAGCAGATCGGTCAGCTGCTGCAATCCGATGCTGCTGTTGGCCACACCGAGCAGGCTGCCATCCTCGGCGAAGATCGGCTTGGACAGGTTGATGCCGACGATGGCCTTGTTGCGGTAGTCGACATAGACCGGTGACCAGGTCTCGCGGCCCTGCTGCACGGCCTGCAGGTACCAGGGCCGCTTGCGCGGCTCGTAGTCCTGTACGGCGGTCAGTTTCATCTCGGTCCCGGGACCGCGCAGGTAGTAGACGAAATTCTTCTGTCCCGGCTCGCGCACGCTGTACATGAAGACCTGCGGCTGCTCCTGCTTGATTCCCAGGAAACTGCCATCGGCACCGCCGAAATAGACGTAGCTGGGCTCATCGAAGAGCGAATTGGCCAGCCATAGCCGGTCTTCCAGCTCCTTGCGGCTTTTGGGGAAAGGCAGCGCAGCCGGGGCTTGCCCGACCTCGGCCGGCGGCACCGGCGGCGGCGCGATGACGTTGAGGGTTTCGCGGGCCCCCATGGTCTGGCGCGTGATGGCCTGGCTGACGCGGCCCATCACTTCGGTCAGGGCATTGCGCGCCAGCACCTCGGTGGCATCGTCGCCCGCCCGGTACAGGAACCAGCCGATGGTCAGCATCAGGCAGACCATCAAAAAGATGAACGGCAAGATGAACAGCCGCTGCAAGGACGATTGCTTCAGAATCGCCCCCATACGCCCCTGCTGCTGACGTGACCCCAAATGACGGATATGACCATGAATTCCTTGCTGCCAGGTATCGCAAACCCGCCCGGCCGTTGCCGCGCTGGCTTGCTCCTTTTATCGATGGCGCACCGGTCTTGTCTGTTCAGGCGCGTCCCCCTTGTAGTGAAGTAAATATCACATTCCCCCTCGCTTGGGGAGGGTTTTTTTGCGATGCGGCGTAATAAAGCACGCCCGTCAACCTCGCCAAGAGCCGCACTGGGCGCGGAGAAGTGCCATTTCGCCAATTATTGTAAATGTATTACAACTTTTACGGACACCTGTGCAAGCCAGGGCGCCCTGCTTGCGCTTTTGCTGGCGCAAATTCATGAAAAAACGGCGGGACATGAACACATGTCCCGCCGCTTGTCAGTCCTGAATACCAGGACCTTCACTTTCATGAGGAAGCTGGTCTGACCGGCCGCGAGACCGGGCAGACCAGGGGCCATCAGCCCTTGCTGAAGGCCAGCTGGCCGTTCTGCACCTCCACGTGGACCACGTCCTTGGGACCGAACTTGCCCGCCAGGATCTGCTTGGACAGCGGGTTTTCGATCTCCTGCTGGATGGCACGCTTGAGCGGACGCGCCCCGTAGACCGGATCGAAGCCGGCCTCGGCGATCTTCTGCAAACCAGCCTCGCTGATCTGCAAGCCGATCTCCAGCTTGGCCAGGCGCTGTTCCAAGATGCGCAGCTGGATCTTGGCGATGGCACCGATGTTCTTGGCGTCCAGCGCGTGGAAGACCACGATCTCGTCCACCCGGTTGATGAATTCCGGGCGGAAGTGCGTGCGCACCTCAGCCATCACCGCCAGCTTCACCAAGGCCGGATCGCTGTCTTCCATGCTCTGGATCTTGTGCGAACCCAGGTTGGAAGTCATCACGATCACGGTGTTCTTGAAGTCCACGGTACGGCCCTGGCCATCGGTCATGCGGCCATCGTCGAGTACCTGCAGCAGGACGTTGAAGACATCCGGATGCGCCTTCTCGATTTCATCCAGCAGGATCACGCTGTAGGGCTTGCGGCGCACGGCTTCGGTCAGATAGCCCCCCTCTTCGTAGCCGACATAGCCCGGCGGCGCGCCGATCAGGCGGGCCACGGAGTGCTTCTCCATGAATTCACTCATGTCGATGCGGATCATGGCTTCTTCGGTATCGAAGAGATACGAGGCCAGCGCCTTGCACAGCTCGGTCTTGCCCACGCCGGTCGGGCCCAGGAACATGAACGAACCATACGGCTTGCTGGGATCGCCCAAACCGGCACGCGAACGGCGGATGGCGTCGGACACGGCCACGATGGCTTCATCCTGGCCGACCACACGTTCATGCAGCACGTCTTCCATGTGCAGCAATTTCTCACGCTCGCCTTGCATCATGCGCGAGACCGGGATGCCGGTGGCGCGCGCCACGATCTCGGCGATTTCCTCGGCACCGACCTGGGTGCGGACCAGCTTGGGCTTCTCGGCCTTGACGCCCGCTGCATCCTTCTTGTTCTGCACTTCCAGCGCGGCCTCCAGCTCGGCCAGCTTGCCGTACTTGAGCTCGGAGACCTTCTGCCAGTCGCTCTTGCGGGTGGCCTCTTCCATCTGCAGGCGCACCTTCTCGATTTCTTCCTTCAACTGCTGGCCGCCCTGCGCCGTCGACTTCTCGGCCTTCCAGATTTCTTCCAGATCGGCGTATTCGCGCTCCAGCTTCTCGATTTCTTCCTCGATCAGCTGCAGGCGCTTCTGCGAGGCTTCATCCTTCTCCCGTTTGACGGCTTCGCGCTCGATCTTCAGCTGGATCAGACGACGGTCGAGCTTGTCCATGACTTCCGGCTTGGAGTCGATCTCGATCTTGATCTTGGAAGCGGCTTCGTCGATCAGGTCGATGGCCTTGTCCGGCAGGAAGCGATCGGTGATGTAGCGATGCGACAGCTCGGCAGCCGCCACGATGGCCGGGTCGGTGATGTCCACGCCGTGGTGCACTTCATACTTTTCCTGCAGACCGCGCAGGATGGCGATGGTGGCTTCCACGCTGGGCTCATCCACCAGGATCTTCTGGAAACGGCGCTCCAGAGCGGCATCCTTCTCGATGTACTGGCGATATTCGTCCAAGGTGGTGGCGCCCACGCAGTGCAGCTCGCCGCGGGCCAGCGCCGGCTTGAGCATGTTGCCGGCATCCATGGCCCCTTCGGCCTTGCCGGCACCGACCATGGTGTGCAGCTCATCGATGAAGACGATGGTCTGGCCTTCGTCCTGGGCGATTTCCTTCAGGACGGCCTTCAGGCGTTCCTCGAATTCGCCGCGGTACTTGGCACCGGCCAGCAATGCGGCCATGTCCAGCGACAGCACGCGCTTGGACTTGAGGCTGTCCGGCACTTCACCATTGACGATGCGCTGGGCCAGGCCTTCGACGATGGCGGTCTTGCCCACACCGGGTTCGCCGATGAGCACCGGATTGTTCTTGCTGCGCCGTTGCAGCACCTGGATGGCGCGGCGGATTTCATCGTCGCGGCCGATGACAGGATCGAGCTTGCCGGCGCGGGCACGCTCGGTCAGGTCCAGGGTGTACTTTTTGAGGGCTTCACGCTGGCCTTCGTCCTGCTGCGAAGACACGGAAGCGCCGCCGCGCACCGCCTTGATGGCCGCTTCCAGCGACTTGCGGGTGAGGCCGTTTTCACGGGCGGCACGGCCGGCGTCGGACTTGTCGTCCGCCAGGCCCAGCAGCACCATTTCGCTGGCGACGAACTGGTCGCCGTGCTTTTGCGCTTCCTTGTCGGCCAGGTTCAGCAGGGCTACCAGCTCGCGGCCGACCTGCACCTCGCCGCCGTTGCCGGAGACCTGCGGCAGGCGCTTGACGGCGGCCTGCAAGGCAGTGGAAAGACCGTTCACATTCACGCCGGCGCGCTGCAGCAGCGAGCGCGCGCCGCCGTCATCCTGGTTCAGCAGTGCCAGGATGAGGTGAACGGGTTCGATATATTGATTGTCGTGGCCGACTGCCTGGGATTGCGCATCGGCCAGCGCTTCCTGCAATTTGGTGGTGAGTTTGTCGAGACGCATGGTTCGCTCCAATTTTTCAATGAGATGAAAGTTGGGCCAGCGCCTGCGATTTTCAAGCAATGATCGTGCCGTCTGTTTTGATCTGCATCATGTCGCTCAAAGTAGTCATCCAGCCAAAGCGCGATAGCTTGCAAACCCGGCAACGCAAAGCACGACAGAGCCCAGCAGATGCAGGCCCGAGTGTCCGATGGCCCACAGGTAATCGCCCCGCTGCAGCAGGATCATGGATTCGGCCGAGAAGGTCGAAAAAGTGGTCAACCCGCCCAGCACGCCGGTCACGGCGAACAGCCGCCATTCCGGTGCCAATGCCGGATGCTGCTCGAAATAGGCGACCAGAAAGCCGATCACGCCGGCCCCGATCCAGTTGGCCGCCAGCGTGCCCAGCGGCACGAAGTGCCCGTCCACGTTCCATACCACGGAGATGCGCCAGCGCAACCAAGCGCCCAGTGCTGCTCCCATCCCGACCGCCAGCCATGCCATCGCATTCCCCTCGATTGATCAGGCCAGCGTACCACCGCGTGCGGCCAGGCCCTGCATTTCCTCGCGCAGACTGCCCAGGCGCTCCAGCGCCTGATGATCTTCCTGCAAGGTCTTGTCTACCGTTTCGTGCATCCAGTCGACCCAGGTGCTGATCTTGGCATCCAGGTACTGACGTGAAGGATACAGCGCATACACCCCCATGTTCTGCAGCCGGTGCTGCGGCAGCACCCGCACGATGGTGCCAGCGCGCAACGCGTCCACCGCCGCATAAATGGGCAGCACGCCAATGCCCATCCCTTCGCGTACGGCGGTGAGCATGGCTTCGGCCACGTTGACCTGGAAATTGCTCCTGACGGGGATCACGGTCTGGCCTTCCGGCCCTTCCAGCGCCCATTCGATCAGCGGAGAAATGGGGCTCACCAGTTGCAGGCAGGCGTGGTTCAGGAGATCGCCGGGATGCTGCGGCAGTCCGTATTTATCCAGATAGGCGGGCGCGGCACAAAGGATGCTGAAGGTACTGCCCAGCTGCCGGTAGATCAGGCCGGAATCGGGCAGCTCGCGCGCCACCACCAGGGAGACGTCGTAGCCCTCTTCCAGCATGTCGGGGATGCGCTGCGCCAGCGTCAGCTCCACCGCCACCTCCGGATAGCGCTTGTGATAGCCCGAGATCGACGGGATCACGTAGCGCTGGCCCAGGCTGGTCATGGCGTGAATGCGCAGCCGGCCGGAGGGTTTCACGTAGGCCGCGCTGGCCTCCGCCTCGGCTTCGTCCACATAGGCCATGATCTGCTGGCAACGCAGCAAATATCGCTCGCCCGCTTCAGTCAGGGCAATGCGGCGCGTGGTACGGTTCAACAGGCGGGTGCGCAGATGCCGCTCCAGATCGGCCACGGCGCGCGAAACATGGGCGGTGGTCAGACTCATCTGCTGGGCCGCCTGAGTAAAGCTGCCAGCCTCGACCACGCGCGCGAAGACGCGCATGTTTTGCAGGGTATCCATCGTTTTCCTATCACTGTACTGAGCGCAGGCGTCCGTCTGGCCGAACTTGCCGCTGCGGACACACTGCGCCATGACAGCATTGTTACCCAGAATTGAGCAATCATTGTTGCTGCAACTGATATAAACAATTGCGAAATAGCGGATTTTTTCGAAAATAATTACAAAATAGAATACACAACTTCTGATATTTGCATTTTTTTGGGTAATTCCATGACACGTATCGCCTTTTCCAAGCTACCCGCGCTGACCGTCATTGCGCTTTCGCTGACAATCGCCGGTTGTGCCGACCAGGGCGGCATTCAGCCGCAGGCCCAGCTGCGCGACGTCGCCGTGCTGGACGCCGGCCAGGCCATCCGCCAGGCTGCCAGCGAAGCCGGCTGGCCGCAGCGTGCCTGGTGGCAAGCCTATGGCGATGCGCAACTGAACCAGCTGGTGACCCGGGCCGTCGCCGGCAACCCCAGCATGGCCGTGGCAGCTGCCCGCGTGCGCCAGGCGCAGTCGATGGCCGTCGTCGCCCATGCCGGTGAATTGCCCAGTGCCCAGCTGGACGTGTCGGTCGGCCGCAAGGATTGGTCCGACAACGTCTATTACGGCGCGGCCTTCCGCGACAAGCTGACGTGGAACAACACCGCGACCCTGGGTCTGTCCTACAACGTCGACCTGTGGGACCGCAACAAGAACGCCACCCTGCGTGCCGAGGATGAAATGCATGCCGTGGCCGCCGACGCCCGTGCCGCCCAGCTCGAGCTGGAAGGCAATGTGGTGCGCACCTACGTGCAACTGGCGCTGCAGTACGGTCTGCTGGACAACACCGAGGCCATGCTCAAGGAGGAACAGAAGATCCTCGACCTGGCCCAGCGTCGCTTCAAGGGCGGCCTCGGTACCCAGCTGGAAATCACCCAGGCCGAATCCCCGCTGCCGGAAACCCGCCGCCAGATGGAAGCCCTGCAGGAAAACATTGGCCTGATCCGCAATCAGCTGGCCGCGCTGCTCGGTGCCGGCCCCGGTGCTGCCGACGGCATCACGCGGCCGACCATGCAACTGCAGACCTCGCTCGGCCTGCCCAGTGCGCTGCCGGCCGACCTGGTCGGCCGCCGCCCTGACATCAGCGCCGCCCGCTGGCGTGTGGAAGCGGCCGCCAAGGGCATTTCGGTGGCCAAGGCAGCCTTCTATCCCAACATCAACCTGCTGGCCGGCATCGGCCCCGCTGCCGCCGGTGGCGGGCTGTTCTCGTTCCTCTCGGCCCCCAATCTGCAAACCACCTACGGTCCGGCGATCTCGCTGCCCATTTTCGAAGGCGGACGCCTGCGCGGCCAGCTGGGCGCGGCCAGTGCCGGCTATGACATCGAGGTGGAACACTACAACGCCCTGCTCTCGCAAGCCCTGAAAGGCATCTCCGACCAGGTCGTGACCCTGCAGTCGGTGGCGCGCCAGCAGAAGCAGGTGCAGGAATCGGTGCAGGCGGCGCAGAAGAACGTCGACATCGCCACTCGCGCCTACCAGCGCGGCCTGACCGACTATCTCAACATCCTGCATGCGCAGACCCAGTGGCTGCGCCAGCAACAGATCGTGCAGCAATTGCAGGCACAGCGCCTGGCGGCCTTCGCGGCCCTGCAGACCGCACTGGGCGGCGGCATCGAGGATGAAGCACCGGCCAAGGTGGCGGCACAATGAACACCCCTGCCCTTTCCATCAAAGCCCAGTTGCGCGAAGCTGCCACCGATTGGTGGCGCAGCGATGCGCCGACCTGGGTCTATGTCTTCAAGATGGTCTTCGCCGGCTTGCTGGCGCTGGGCATCGGTTACGGCCTGGATCTGGAATCACCGCGCTCGGCCCTCATTACCGTGTTCATCGTCATGCAGCCGCAAAGCGGCATGATCCTGGCCAAGAGCTTCTATCGCGTCATCGGTACGCTGGTCGGTTCAGCCGCGGTGGTGGTCTTCGTCGGCTTGTTTGCCCAGACCCCGGAACTGTTCCTGCTGGCCTCGGCACTGTGGATCGGGCTCTGTACCGTGGGCTCGGCCCATAACCGCAATTTTCGTTCCTATGGCTTCGTGCTCTCCGGCTATACGGTGGCGCTGATCGGCTTGCCCTCGGCCCTGCACCCGGCCGTCACTTTCGATTCGGTGATGACGCGGGTCAGCGAGATCATGGTCGGCATCGTCTGCGTGGGCCTGGTCAGCGCATTGGTATTCCCGCAGGCCAGCGCCCCCGGACTGGTGCGCATCATCCGCGGCCGCTTCACCGCCTTCGTCGACATGGTCAGTGCCACCTTGGGCGGCACCGCCGACCGCAAGCAGCTCGAGGCCACCAATGCCCGCTTCGTGGGCGACATCATCGGCCTGGAAGCCATGCGCAGCTCGGCCATCTTCGAGGACCCCGAAGTGCGCCTGCGCAGTGGCCGCCTCTCCCGCATGAACAGCGAGTTCATGGCCTTGTCGACCCGCGTGCATGCGCTGCACCAGCTGATGAACCGGCTGCATGCCAACCCGGCGCCGAGTGCCCGGGTGGTGATCGAGGCCATTTCTCCCTACTACCGCGAAGTGCAGCCCCTGCTCACCCGCGCCAGCGGCGAGCCGGTCATGAGCGCGCTGGACGCCGCCGATGCGGCCCTGAAGCTGGACGCATACAAGCGGGAACTGCCGCGCCGCGTGCGGGCCACGCGCCATACGCTGTCCGAGCAGTGCCAGAGCGACAGCGCCATGCTGGACTTCGATACGGCGTCCGAACTGCTTTATCGCGTCATCGAGGAACTGCACGCCTACACGCTGACCTATGCCTCGCTGACCCAGCGCCACCACGAGCGCGAGCAATGGGAGCATTCCTATGCCCCCAAGACCAGCATGACTACTGCCTTGATTGCCGGTGCCCGCGCCGCCATCGTGATGCTGGCCCTGGCCGCGTTCTGGATCGTCAGCGGCTGGCCCAGCGGCGACGTGGCCGTGCTCAATGCCGCCGCCTTCTGTGCCATCACCTCGGCCGCGCCCGATCCGGCCAAAGCGACCCGCACGGTGGCCATTGGCGTGCTATTTGCTGCGGTAGCCGGCTACTTGTACACCTTCCATATCCTGCCGCGCCTGGATGGCTACTGGATGCTGGCCAGCGCGCTGATGCCGGTGCTGATGCTGGCCGTCTACCTGACCACCCGACCCGCTTATGCAGGTTATGGCTTGGGGATCTGCATTTTCTTCCCCTTCCTGGCGGTGCCGGACAATTTTGCACACTTCAATGCGGCCGGTTATCTGAACGAATCCGTGGCGCTGGTGGTGTCGCTGATCGTCACAGCCGTGGCCTTCATGCTGCTCTTGCCGCCGACCACCGACTGGACCGTGCGCGTGCTGGAAAAGCAGTTGCGCAAGCAGGTGGTCGATGCCTGTTTCGGCAAGCTGGCGCACCTGGCCTTGAAGTTCGAGAGCGGTACCCGCGACCTGATGCACCAGATCACCATGTTCACCAGCAGCCGTCCCCTGCTGCGTCAGAAGGCGCTGGGCTGGATGTTTGCCACGCTGGAAGTGGGCCACGCCATCATCGAACTGCGCAACGAGCTGCAGGGCATCCGCTCGGAGGCCCCGGACCTGCTGCCAGCCTCTGCCTATGCCGCCCTGAACCGTCTGCGTGAAGCCATTCCGGCGCTGTTTGCACAGCCCTCGGCGGCCACCCTGTCGGCGGCGCTGGCCGCCAACGATGCCACCATCGCCGAAGTCCAGGCCGCCATCGGTCCGCATTACCGCGAACGCAGCGAACGCCATCGCCTGCAGCGCACCTTGAGTTACCTGCATTTCATCCGTACCGCCCTGCTCGATGAGCAATCGCCGCTGCACACCATGCGCGCCGGGGGCCAGAACAACACAACGGGAGCCCGCCATGCCACGTGAGATTTCCTTCTTCGACGCCTATATTCCGACCGTCCTGCTTCTGGCGGTGGTAGCCGCCGTGCTGGCCATGCTGGCCGACCGCGTGCTGGTGCGCTTCGGCTTCTACGAGCTGACCTGGCACCCCGCCTTGTTCCGGGTCAGCCTGTTCGTCTGTCTGGCGTCCTTGCTGGGGCTGGCGGTGTATCGCTAGCGCACCGCACTTCCTTGCGTACTCATCCCTTACGAAAAGATAAAGAAACAATCAGGAGTAGTTCATCATGCCGGTCAAATCGATCTTCCGCGTTCTCATCACCACGGCCATCTTCCTGCTGGCCATCCTGCTGGCCTGGAGCCTGTGGCAGCACTACATGCATTCCCCCTGGACCCGTGACGGCCGCGTGCGCGCCGACGTGGTCAATATCGCCCCCGATGTCTCGGGGCAGGTAGTGGCCTTGCCGGTGCGCGACAACCAGCTGGTCAAGAAAGGCGACCTGCTGATGGAAATCGACCCGGCCCGCTACACCCTGGCGCTGCAGCAGGCGGAGGCTGCCGTCACGGCGCGCAAGGCCGATCTGGACGTGCGCAAGGCGGAAGTGGAAGCGCGCCGCGCCGACCTGAACATGCGTCGTGCGCAAGCCCGCCGCCGTGCCGACGTGGATGCGCTGGTGGTCTCGCGCGAAGCCCGCGAAGATGCCGGCAGCCAGGTCACCGCCTCGCAAGCCCAGCTGGAAGCTGCCCAGGCCCAATTCCAGGGAGCGCAGGCGCAATACCAGGCCGCGTTGTCGCAGCGCGATACGGCCAAGCTGAACCTGGAACGCACCAAGGTCTTTTCGCCCGTGGATGGCTACATCACCAACCTGAGCGTGCGCCGGGGCGACTATGCGGCCGCCGGTGCAGCCAAGATCGCGGTGATCGACAGCCATTCCTTCTGGGTCTATGCCTATTTCGAAGAAACCAAGCTGCCACTCCTGTCCATCGGCGACCGCGCCAAGATCCAGCTGATCAACGGCGCATCCATGGAAGGCCACGTGGACAGCATCGCCCGCGGCATCTATGACCGCGACAACCCGCAGAGCCGCGAACTGACGGCCGACGTCAACCCGACCTTCAACTGGGTACGCCTGGCCCAGCGCATCCCGGTGCGCATCCACCTGGACAAGGTGCCGGAAAACGTCTTGCTGGCCTCGGGGCTGACCTGCACGGTGGTGCTGGAGCCGGGCAGCGGCAAGCAGCAGGCGGTGGCAAAGAATTGATGACGTTGCAGTGAGATGAAACGATGAGGCGACCTGGCGACAGGTCGCTTTTTTTATGGACGCTTGCGCATGACGGCACCGACGCACATGCCTACCGGCTTGAGCAGCTTGTCGGCCGTGGCCAGGGTGGGACTGGATTCACCCCGTTCGATGTCCTGCAGGGTGCGGGCCGATACGCCGCACACCTTGGCATATTCGGCGATGGTCAGACGCAAGGTGGTGCGGATCTTGCGGACCACGGCCGGCACCGGCAACGTGGGATCGGCAGCCAGTTCATCGAAGAGTGCGCGGCGCTCTTCCATCTGCTCGATGGCGCTCAGGGGCTTGAAGCGTTTGTCCATTCAGAGCGCCTCCAGCTTTGCCCGCACCTGGTCCACGGTGGCGGCCAGCGGGTCGAGGAAAGTGCTTTCGATACCCAGGCTGCGGCCATATGGCAGCAGGTCCGCCAGCGGCGATGCCATCTCGCGCACGGCCGATCTGACCGGCTCCTGTTCGATCTGCGCGGCTTCGCAGGCCTGCGTGATGACGCTGGCCCACTGCGGTGAGCCACCATCGTCGCGTTCCCAGCGCATGCGCCGTGCAATGCCATCGGGATGCAGCCACATCGGGGCGAAGTCGAACAGCGGCGTCAGGCTGATTCGCCCCTGTGCATCGCGCCGGATGGCGGTATTGCGGGCGTGATTGTCCTTGTTGCGCAGGACGATGTTGGCGATGTCGCGCTTCAGGTATTCGATGATCTCGGGCAGCGGATCGGTGGCGACTTCACCCAACCTGGCGCAGACAACATTGTGTGACGGGATGGCCGCAAAGCCCGTCACGCCGCACAGGGAAGCAATGCTTTCCTGGGCGTGGCGTACGACTTCGGTCCCGCGCACTTCGCGGTCAAAACGGGGGATGAACAAGGCCTTGCCATGCAGTTCCAGCGCGCCGTGGACCTTCAGGCCCAGGTGCATCGCCAATTGCATGTAGGGTGCCTCCAGACGCAGGATGTCGGCCAGATCCGGGTCGGGCCCGCGTCCAAACTTGACGATGTAATGGCGCTCGGCCTGCTCATCGGGCAAGGCGTGGTCGAGGTAGAACAGGCCATCGCGGGCACGGGTGAGCAGGATCTTGGGCCACTCGCCCTGTACCCCCGACGAGCCCGCCAGGAACAGGCCATGCTGGGCGAGGTATTCATTGAAGTCTTCGGAGCGTGCAGCGATGTCCTCCATCGCAAAGCCGCGCAGTTGCGGTCCGCTGCGCGCCTGCACCCACTCCCAGGCTTCCTGCACGCGCAGGTTGCCGATGGGATTGCCCGCGCCCGCACACAGCAGCGGCCAGTCGGCGCCGGCTTCGGCGCGTTCATCCAGCCCCAGCTGGCGCAACAGCTCGCCACGGCCATAACCTTGCGGCAGCAGATCGATCAGGCAAGCTGGCCAGCGCGCTTCGCTCAGGCTCTCCAACCCCACCGGCACGTTCACCGACAAGGCCGCAGCATCGCGCCTGCCCATGTAATCGATGGCGTGCACGGCTTCATAGCTGAAGTAAGTCGAGGCCGCCATGCCCAGCTCGACCGGCGCAGTCAGTGACAACGCACCGGCCTGCCGCCAGGCCCCGTCGATATGAACTTGAAGTGTGCAGGAAGTCTTCATATACACATCATACTATCATTATTGAACCGAAAAGCCAGGGCAATCGTGATAGTTTGATGCGCAAATGGCTTTTTAC
Organism: Herbaspirillum huttiense; assembly: GCF_004367745.1. Lineage (GTDB taxonomy): Bacteria > Pseudomonadota > Gammaproteobacteria > Burkholderiales > Burkholderiaceae_D > Herbaspirillum > Herbaspirillum huttiense. The sequence continues at coordinate 2,414,517 of NZ_CP037993.1, read as the reverse complement.
TACTCTGCAAACACCTGCCACACCAGCCACACATTGGCCCCCGAAATGGTCACGAAGAGCAGCCAGGCCAATGCGCTCACCCACCAGCGGTTGACCAGGTCGCCCATCAGATCGCGGCGGCTGGTGAGGCGGATCAGCGGATACATGGCAAAGGGCAGCTGCAGCGACAGCACCACCTGGCTGGCGACCAGCAGCTTGCCCACCGAATGCGGTCCCAGCGTGAGCACGCCGATCAGCGCCGGTACCAGGGCCAGCGCGCGGGTGATGACCCGTCGCTGCCAGCAGGGAATCTTCAGTTTCAGGAAACCTTCCATGATGACCTGCCCGGCAATGGTGCCGGTGAAGGTCGAACTCTGTCCTGAGGCGAACAAGCCTACCCCAAACAGAATGGCCGCCATGGCCGAGCCGGTAATCGGGTCCAGCAGGTGATAGGCCTGATCGAGCTCGGCAACCTGCGTATTGCCGCTCTTGTGGAAGGCCGATGCCGCCAGGATCAGGATGGTGGCGTTGATGACCATGGCGATCAGCAGCGACACCGTGGTATCGACCCGCGTATAGCGCACCGCCTCCAGCAGCGAGGCCGGATCGCGCTGCACGCTGCGGGTCTGGACGATGGAGGAATGCAGGTAGAGATTGTGCGGCATCACCGTGGCACCGATGATGCCGATGGCCAGGTACAGCGGCTCGCGGCTGGAAATGGCCTGCAGCGAGGGGACGAAGCCCTGCATCACCTCGTGCCAGTCCGCCTTGACGAAGGCCAGTTGCGCCAGCAGGCAGGCGGCGATGGTGATGACCAGGCCCAGGATGATGGCCTCGACCTGGCGAAATCCCCTTCCCTTCAAGCCCAGCACGATCAGCGTATCCAGCGCGGTCAACAGCACGCCCACCGGCAACGACACCCCCAGCAGCAGGTTGAAGGCCAGCGCGCAGCCCAGCACCTCGGCCAGGTCGCAGGCGATGATCGAGAGTTCGGCCAGCACCCACATGCCCTTGCCCACGGCGGGCGGATAGTGCTCGCGCGAATGCACCGCCAGATCCTTGCCGGTGGCGATGCCCAGCCGCGCGCACAGGCATTGCAGCACGATGGCGGCCAGGCTGGAGAGCATCACCACGAACAGCAGCTGATAACCAAACTGCGAACCCGCCTGGATGGACGTGGCCCAGTTGCCCGGATCCATGTAGCCGATCGAGACCAGCAGACCGGGCCCGACATAGATGCGCAGCTTCTGCCAGACCGAAGCACCACGCGGCACGTTGACGGTACCGGCAACTTCGGAAGGACAGAACGGAGCCGTGGCCGTCGTGGGCAGACCCGGGATGCGGGGAAAGCGGAAAGTGAATGGCAAGACGAAAATCCCCCTTTGTGCCGTTGATGGCGTCGCCGGGATCAGTGTCCCGGGCGATGCTGACTTATTGCGCCCACTTGGCCAGCGCCGTGTCGTCGCTTTCGCGGGCATCGACCCAGCGGGCACCGTCGGGTGTTTGCTCTTTCTTCCAGAACGGGGCCTGGGTCTTGAGGTAATCCATGATGAATTCGCAGGCGGCAAAGGCTTCGCCCCGATGCGGTGAGGTCACCGCCACCAGCACGATCTGCTCGCCCGGCTGCATCGGGCCGACGCGATGAATCACCAGCGCATCGAAGATGGGCCAGCGTGCCTTGGCTTGTTCCACGATCTGCTCCAGGGCCCGCTCGGTCATGGCCGGATAATGTTCCAGTTCCATCTCCGAGACCGCCGCGCCATCGTTGAGATCGCGCACGGTACCCACGAAACTGACCACCGCGCCGACGCGCGGATTGGCCAGGCGCAACTGCGCCACTTCAGTGGAGAGATCGAAATCGGCAGTCTGGACGCGGACGGGCATGATTCAACAGGAAATGAATGCAGGCTGCGATTCTACCAGCGCCAGCCCGTCCGCGAGTGCAGCGGCGTTACACCAGCAGTCCCCACAACAGCAGCGTCATGCCCAGCCCGATCACCGAGACCAGCGTCTGGATCACCGACCATGTAGCCAGGGTCTGCTTCAGGTTCAGCCCGAAGTATTCCTTGACCATCCAGAAGCCGGCGTCATTGACGTGACAGAAGAACACCGAGCCAGCCCCGATGGCCAGTGCCATGAGCGAGTTGTGGGTGGCAGAGAGGCCCGCCACCAGCGGCGCCACGATACCGGCCGTAGCAGTCGTTGCGACAGTGGCCGAGCCGGTGGCCTGGCGCAGCGCCACGGCAATGATCCAGGCCAGCAAGATCAACGGCATGTGGGTGCCATCGGCGATCTTGGTGATGGTGTCGCTGATACCGGCCGACAGCAGGGTCTGCTTCAGTCCGCCACCCGCACCGATGGTCAGCAACAGACCGGCGATGGGCGGCAAGGCGCGGCGCAGCGTGGCACCAACTTCAAAGCGGCTGCTGCCCTGCCCCCAGCCCAGCACCACCACCGCAAACAGCACCGTCACGGTCAGCGCGATGATGGGTTCGCCGAAGAAATTGAGCATTTCAAACAGCTCGGTCTTGGGCGTGACCCAGATGCGCGCCACGGTGCGGCCCAGCATCAGCACCACCGGCAGCAGGATGGTCACCAGCGCCACCAGGAAGCTGGGCTGCGACTGGCCTTCACGGGCGCTGAACAGTTTGCCGATCTGATCCGGTTCAGCCAGGTTCAGGCGCGGCGCGATGAAGTTGCCGTACAGGGGACCGGCAATGATCACTGCCGGAATGGCCACGATGAAGCCCAGCAGCATGGTCGTGCCCAGGTCGGCGTGCAGCGCGGACACGGCGATCAGCGGGCCCGGATGCGGCGGCAGCAGCGCGTGCAAAGTAGTCATGCCGGCCAGTGCTGGAATGGCCACGCGCATGATGGGCAGTTCGGAACGGCGTGCCATCACGAAGATGATCGGTGCCATCATCACCAGCCCCACTTCGAAGAACAGCGGGAGGCCAACCACCAGCGCCACCAGCGCCATCATCCAGGGGATGATGCTGCCGCGCGCATAGCGCAGCAGGGTATTGACGATGCGGTCGGCTGCGCCCGATTCGGCCATGAGCGCGCCCAGCATGGCCCCCAGCGCGATGATGATGCCGGCTTCGCCGAGCAGGCTGCCGGCCCCTTTGCTGAAGGCTTTGGCAATGTCTTCCAGCGGCAGGCCGGCACCGATGCCGGCCACGAAGGTACCGATGAGGATGGACAGGAAAGGTGCGATGGACAGGAAACTGATCAGCACCACGATGGTGACCAGTGCCGCCAGCGTCACCAGCAGCAACTGCGTGTCCTGGGCCGCCCAGGCGGCCAGATGGGTCGAAATCAAGATAGATCCTTCTACAGGTGTGGATGAATGCGCATCGCTTCATTGAACGATGTCTTTTGCACCCCCTCCGCAGACCTGTTTGGCGCAGGCCTGGTCTCCTCCCAAAGAATCGGGATTCCGAATGGTCAATCTCAGCCCGCTGGATGCGGGTCTTCCGTCTTTTGCCAGACGCTGGCCAGCCACGGCTGCTGCTCGCGCGGCAAACCGTCAGGGCGGTAATAATGCCGCAATTCAATGAAACCTGCTGGCTGCAGGTAGCGACGCCAGCCTTCCAGGCTATGCCAGACGCCATAACGCGGACCGCTCCAGCCTTCCAGGTCATTGCCGCGTGGATTGGAACTGAAGAGGATGCCGCCCGGCTTCAGGCTGGCATGCAACTGCCCCAGCACGCGCGGCAAATGCACCGCCGGCACATGGAACAGCGAGGCATTGGCAAAGATCCCGTCGAAGCGCGCCACCGGCAGATCCAGTTGCAGGAAGTCCTGGTGCAGGACTTCGCAGCCGCTGGCCGCTCGCGCCATTTCGACGAACTCGGCAGTGCCGTCCAGGCCCACTGCCACGTGGCCGCGCCGGGTGAATTCGATCAGGTCGCGCCCCGGACCACAGCCGACATCGAGGATCGTGAACGGTCCCTGCCCGGCGGCTCCCGCCCTGGCGTGCAGTGCGTCCAGCAGGGCTGCCATGTTCTGGCTGACGTCATGATCCCAGGTCCCTTCGCGAAAGCTCTCGGCATGGCTGCTGTAATGCGCAATGGTGCCGGCTACGGGATCGCGGCGGGGGCTCACCTCAGCCTCCGGTGACGGGCGGGAAGAAGGCCACTTCGCCGCCATCGACGACCTCTGTATCGGCCTCCGTCATTTCATGGTCGTAGGCCATGCGCAAATTCTTTTCGGGGCCGAGCACTTCGGCCCAGATGCCGCCACGGCCCATCAGGAAGGCACGCACGTCGCCGACGGTCTTGACGCTGTCCGGCAGCTCGATGATTTCCTGCGAGGTCTGCAGGGCTTCGCGCACGCTGGCGAAGAAACGAAGTTCGATTTTCATGGATTTCCTTGAGGGTGGCAGCAGGCCCTTAGTGGGCGATATGAATCTTGCTGCGGATATGCTTGAGATGCACCACGATGGTAAAGGTCATCATGACCAACAGCGACCAGGCGCTCCACTTGCCCAGGTGCACGGTGGACCAGGCCCCCATCTGGTTGGGGTAGCGCCAGATGCCGAAGAAGGTACTGATGTTCTCGGCCAGCCAGATGAAGAATCCGATCAGCAGGAACGCCAGCAGCAGCGGCATCTTGCGATCGCGGTCCAGCGGACGGAACAGCACCGTGGAACGCGCATACAGGCCCAGCGCGCAGGCTGCCAGGTACCAGCGGTAGTCACCGATGTAGTGATGGGTGAAGAAATTGACGTAAATCAGCAAGGCGATCAGGGTCGCCATCCAGTAAGGGGGATGATGCTGGATGCGCAGGTCGAACAGCCGCCAGGCCTGGATGATGTAGCTGCCCACGGCGGCATACATGAAGCCGGAGAACAGCGGCACCCCGAACAGCTTGGTATAGGCAAAGTCAGGATAGCTCCACGACTGGATCGCCCCCGAGGTCTTGAACACCTCCAGCGCAAAACCGACCACGTGGAACACGCTGATGGCCTTGAGTTCGGCGATGGTCTCGATGCGGGTCGATACCATCCAGACCTGCACCAGCAAGGCGAAGAGCAGCAAGGCGTCATAGCGAGGAATGCCGAACAGACCGGCGCGCGGCATCAGGAACACGGCCGCAAAGAACAGCCCCGCAAACAGGCAGCAGCGCGCCTCCTTGAGGCCGAACATGAGGAACTCCAGCACGAAGCGCCGCCAGCCGGTGGCTTCGCTGGGAATGCTGCTGCTCAGGTACTGATCGATCTCCGCCAGTCTCATCGCTGTTGCGCCGCGTTCAGTTCAGCAGATGATCGAAGGCCAGGAACTGCACCGTGTCGCCGGCGGCGATGATCTGCCCCGGCGGATTGTCGATCAGGCCATCGGCCCAGGCAGTCGAGGTCAGCACTGCCGACCCTTGGCTGGGGAACAGATCCAGTCCGCCCCGGACATTGCGGCGCACGCGCAGGAATTCCTGGCGGCGGTCGGCACGTGGCCAGTCGAAGTCGGCGCGCATGGCCACCGGTTGCGGCAACACGGCCTCGCGCGGCAGCCCTTGCAGGCGCAGGATGAAGGGCCTGACGAAAAGCAGGAAGGTGACGAAGGACGACACCGGATTGCCCGGCAACCCCAGGAAGAAAGCTTCACTTCCCTGTTCGCCCGCCCCTGGCCCGCGGCGCACCTGGCCGAAGGCCAGCGGCTTGCCAGGCTTCATGGCGATCTGCCACATGTTGATGCGGCCCTCGGCTTCGACAGCAGGCTTCACATGGTCCTCTTCCCCCACCGAGACGCCGCCGCTGGTGATGATGAGATCGTGCTCGCGCGCGGCCTCGCGCAGGGTCTGGCGGGTCGCCTCCAGACTGTCGGGCACGATGCCGAAGTCACTGACCTGGCAGCCCAGTTTCTGCAACAGGCCGCGCAGCAGAAAGCGATTGGAGTTGTAGATGCCGCCCGGTTTCAGCGGCTGGCCGGGCATGGTCAGTTCATCGCCCGTGAAGAACACCGCCACGCGTACCGGCCGCAGCACCTGCAGCTGCGCCTGTCCGATGGAAGCCGCCAGCCCCAGTTCCTGCGGGCGCAGCCGGGTACCGGCGGCGAGGATAGTGCTGCCCTGGCGGATGTCTTCACCGATCAGGCGCACCCATTCACCGCTCTCGGGGACATGGCGGATCACCACGTACTCGCCCTCGGTCTCGCAGGCTTCCTGCATGACCACGGCGTCGGCGCCCTGCGGCATCATCGCGCCGGTGAAGATGCGCGCCGCCGTACCCGCTTCCAGCGGCTGGCCCACGTGGCCCGCCGGAATGCGCTGCGATACGCGCAGGCGCGCCTGGCCCGATGCGCAATCCGCCGCCCGCACGGCGTAGCCATCCATCTGCGAATTGTCCATGCCGGGCACATCGATGGAAGCCGTCACCGGCGCAGCCAGCACACGTCCACACGCCTCCAGCGTATCGACGGTCTCGCTCTCCACCACCGGCACGGCGGCCGACAACAAGGTATCTAGCGCCTGGTTGACGCTTTGCATGGGCGGGCGGGCCGGCTTGTCGGATGAGGGGGCAGCGGAAGGAGTGGGCGTGGAGGACATGGCAGGCCTGACGGAGAAGATCGAAGTTCGGGACAAGGGTGAAGCGTTGTTTTCTGGTCGATACAGCGACCCGACATTCTAATGCAATCGCCGCCCGTACGCGCTCCATGAAAAACGCCGTCCGGGCCAATGGCGCGGACGGCGTAGAGATGGTAAGGCGCGGCTTACAGACCGGTGTGCTCGGCCACGTAAGCCTTCACCCGGGCGGCATCGGCCGGCATCACCTCGAAGCGCTGCGGCAGCGCCTCGATGTTCTCGAAGCCCGCCGGACGGTCGGCGTCGCGGCCCAGGGCTTCGCGGATGGTTTCATTGAACTTGGCCGGCAAGGCCGTCTCCAGCACGATCATGGTCACGCCCGGCGTCAGATGCTCGCGCGCTACCTTGATGCCATCGGCGGTATGGGTGTCCACCGTGATGCCATAGGCCTTTTCAGCAAAGCGGATGGTCTCCAGGCGGTCTGCGTGGGTCGACTTGCCGGAGGCGAAGCCATACTGCAGGACGCTGGCGAATTCATTGCCGTCGCTGCCGGCCTGGCCGCTCAGGTCAAAGCCGCCTGCGGTCTCGACCTTGTGGAACAGCGCCTTGACCCGTGCGCTGTCGCGGCCCAGCAGGTCGTAGACGAAGCGCTCGAAGTTGGAGGCCTTGCTGATGTCCATGCTGGGGCTGCTGGTGTGGTAGGTCTCGGCGGACTTGCGCACGCGGTAGTGACCGGTGCGGAAGAATTCATCCAGCACGTCGTTCTCGTTGGTGGCCACCACCAGCTTGTCGATGGGCAGGCCCATCATGCGGGCGATGTGGCCGGCGCAGATGTTGCCGAAGTTGCCCGAGGGGACGGTGAAGGACACCTTCTGCTCGTTGCTGGTCGTCGCTGCCAGATAGCCGCGGAAGTAGTACACCACCTGCGCCACCACGCGCGCCCAGTTGATCGAGTTGACGGTGCCGATCTTCTTGGCGGCCTTGTATTCGAGGTCGTTGGAGATGGCCTTGACGATGTCCTGGCAGTCATCGAAGACGCCTTCCACGGCCAGGTTGAAGATGTTCGGGTCCTGCAGGCTGAACATCTGCGCAGTCTGGAAAGCGCTCATCTTCTTGTGCGGCGACAGCATGAAGACACGGATGCCCTTCTTGCCGCGCATGGCGTATTCGGCGGCGCTGCCGGTGTCACCGGAGGTGGCGCCGACGATGTTCAACTCTGCGCCCTTCTTGGCCAGCGCATATTCGAACAGGTTGCCCAGCAGTTGCATCGCCATGTCCTTGAAGGCCAGCGTGGGACCATTGGACAGGCTCTGCAGCACCAGCTTCTTGCCGTCTTCTTCCTGCAGGGTGCGCAGCGGGGTGATCTGGCTGGCATCTTCACCGGCGCGGGTGTTGCGGTAGACGTCGGCGGTATAGGTCTTGTGGGCCAGCGCCTTCAGGTCGGCTTCGGGAATGTCGGTGGCAAATTTCTTGAGCACCTCGAAGGCCAGGTCGGCATACGACAACGTACGCCACTGGTCCAGCTCGGCACCGCTGACCTGCGGATACGTGGCCGGCAGGTACAGGCCGCCGTCAGGGGCCAGGCCGCCCAGCAGGATGTCGGAAAAGGTAGGAGTTGCAGCGTGACCGCGGGTGGAAACGTATTGCATGTCGATTAGAATGCGCCGGCAGGCGGCGGGAGCGTGGAATGGGAGGAAAGTCCACGATTATACGGCCAGCGGGCGCTGCACAAAAGCGCGGCATGGAAGAAAGCTGCACCTGCAGACAGGGCGGTGGCGCAGGGTCTCGGGCTGACAGGCCATTTGTTGCACTGAATCATCATGGCGCCGGCGCAAGCTGAAATAAAACGTTACCACCCTTGAAAGCCGCGCATGCCCGGGCTATGCTGCGCCACTTCGTGCAGCGCCGCCGGGATGGCGGGAATGTTTGCACGCTGGCCACATCAAAGATGCACTTCAAACTCAAAAGGATGGAAAACGGCATGAACCACAAGATCAAGACCCTGCTGGCCGCGGCCGGCCTGTTCGGCACCCTGCTGGCGAGCCTGCCGGCGCACGCCGAGAACTGGCAATCGCTGGGTGGCTCGGATACGTCCGAACTGCTGGTCGATACCGACTCCATCGTCGAATCGGGCGGCATCCGCGAAGCCTGGTCGATGTGGAACTTCAAGGAAGCGCGTCCCAACAATGGCGACAAGAGCTTCCCCGCGCTGAAATCCTACAAGGACCTGCACCAGTACAACTGCAAGGCCGGCAGCATGAAGCTGGTGCGCGAAATCATCTTCGCCGAGAACGATGGCAAGGGCGACAAGCGTGACCACAGCGATGCCCTGAAGGGACAAGAGTTCATCAAGCCCAAGCCGATGTCGGTCGGCGACGCCATGCTGCAGGCAGTCTGCAATTTCGAACTGAAGAAATGATCATAGGGGGCGTTTACCACCCCCCCCTTCTTCCCGATCCAAAGAAAAACGGAGCCCGCGGGCTCCGTTTTTCTTTGCGGCGATGGCCACAGAAGTCCAGATCAGCTCAGCTCTTCCAGGCGGATCTTGGTGACCTGGCCGACCACTGTAGCCAGGGCTTCGATCTTGGCAATGGCAGCCTCGATGTTCTTTTCCTGGGTCTGGTGGGTCAGCATGATGATGTCGGTCTGCTGCTCGCCTTCAGCCGGCTCCTTCTGCAGCATGGCGTCGATGGAAATGGTCGAATCCGCCAGGATGCGCGTCACATCGGCCAGCACACCCGCCTGGTCGGCCACACGGATGCGCAGGTAGTAGCTGGTCACGACTTCGCTCATCGGCAGCACCGGGGTATCGGCCATGGCGTTGAGCTGGAAGGCCAGCGAAGGCACGTGGTGTTCGGGGTCGGCAGTCGCCAGGCGGGTGATGTCGACCAGGTCGGCGATCACGGCCGAGGCGGTCGGCTCGGAACCGGCACCCTTGCCGTAGTACAGCGCTTCACCCACGGCGTCGCCACGCACCACCACGGCATTCATCGCGCCTTCAACGTTGGCGATCAGGCGCGAGGCCGGGATCAGCGTCGGGTGCACGCGCAGTTCGATGCCCTTGGCAGTCTGGCGGGTGATGCCCAGCAGCTTGATGCGGTAGCCCAGTTTCTCGGCATAGGTGATGTCGCTGGCCTGCAGCTTGGTGATGCCTTCCACGTGGGCCTTGTCGAACTGCACCGGGATGCCGAAAGCGATCGAGGCCATGATGGTCAGCTTGTGGGCGGCATCCACGCCTTCGATGTCGAAGGTCGGGTCGGCTTCGGCATAGCCCAGACGCTGCGCTTCCTTCAGTACCACGTCGAAGTCCAGGCCCTTGTCGCGCATCTCGGAAAGGATGAAGTTGGTGGTGCCGTTGATGATGCCGGCCACCCACTGGATGCGGTTGGCGGTCAGGCCTTCGCGCAGGGCCTTGATGATGGGGATGCCACCGGCCACGGCCGCCTCGAAGGCCACCATGACGCCCTTTTCCTGCGCCGCCTTGAAGATTTCATTGCCATGCTTGGCGATCAGGGCCTTGTTGGCCGTGACCACGTGCTTGCCGTTGGCGATGGCCTTGAGCACCAGGTCGCGGGCGATGTCATCGCCGCCGATCAGCTCCACGACGATATCGATCTCGGGATCGTTCACCACCAGGTTGCCGTCATTGACGACCTTGACTTCTCCCCGGGTCAGTTCGGTCGCGCGGGCAGTATTGCGAGCGGCGACCATGGTAATTTCAATGCCCCGGCCTGCACGGCGCGCAATCTCTTGCTGGTTGCGCTTGAGAACATTGAAAGTACCGGAACCCACGGTGCCGATGCCGAGCAAACCTACTTTGATGGATTTCATATTGTCTTCGTGGTTGGTGAAAAATGACCGCCACGCCGCAGGCAGCGGCCGTGACGGGTACTGCAAAACGGGTCAGGCCGTGCCGTGGCGGCGGCGATAGCCTTCCAGGAAGTGCGCAATGCGCCCCATGGATTCGGTCAGGTCGTCGGTGTTGGGCAGGAACACCACGCGGAAGTGGTCCGGCGTCGGGCAATTGAAGCCGGTGCCCTGCACGATCAATACCTTTTCCTCGGCCAGCAGTTCGTAGGCGAATTCCTGGTCGTCCTTGATCGGATAGACCTCCGGATCCAGGCGCGGGAACATGTAGAGCGCCGACTTGGGCTTGACGCAGGTCACACCGGGAATATCGGTGAGCAGCTTGTGGGCCAGGTCGCGCTGCTTGGTCAGGCGGCCATTGGGGGCGACCAGGTCATTGATGCTCTGGTAGCCGCCCAGCGCGGTCTGGATGGCGAACTGGCCGGGCGCATTGGCGCACAGGCGCATCGAGGCCAGCATGTTGAGGCCTTCGATGTAGTCGCGCGCATGCTTCTTCTCGCCCGAAACCACCATCCAGCCGGCGCGGTAGCCGCAGGAACGATAGTTCTTGGACAGGCCGTTGAAGGTGATGAACAGCACATCGTCGGCCAGCGAGGCCAGCGAGGTGTGGGTGTTGCCGTCGTAGAGCACCTTGTCGTAGATCTCGTCGGCCAGGATGATCAGTTGATGCTGGCGCGCCAGTTCGATGATCTCCTTCAGCACGTCCACCGAATACAGCGCGCCGGTCGGGTTGTTGGGGTTGATGACGACGATGGCCTTGGTGTTGGGGGTGATCTTCTTCTTGATGTCGGCGATGTCGGGCTGCCAGCCTTGCTGTTCGTCGCAGACATAATGCACCGGGGTACCGCCGGAGAGGCTCACGGCGGCCGTCCACAGCGGATAGTCCGGCGACGGCACCAGCACTTCGTCGCCGGTATTGAGCAGCGCATTGACGCTCATGACGATCAGTTCGGACGCGCCATTGCCCAGGTAGATGTCATCGATGGTCACGCCTTCGATCTTCTTTTGCTGGGTGTAGTGCATGACCGACTTGCGGGGCGCGAACAGGCCCTTGGAATCGGTGTAGCCGGAGGCATTGCCCATGTTGCGGATCATGTCCTGCACGATCTCGTCGGGCGCATCGAAGCCGAAGGCGGCCAGGTTGCCGATGTTGAGCTTGATGATCTTGTGGCCTTCTTCCTCCATCTGGCGCGCCTTTTCCAGCACGGGACCCCGAATGTCGTAACACACATCTGCCAGCTTCTTGGATTTCTGAATCGGTCGCACAGCTCTTCCTCTAATCGTTTCGCGACAGGCGGCGTCGGCCCCTGCCCGTCCTGTCCTGCTTCATCGGCCGCGGGCACCGGACCGGAACCTTTATCCTGCGGCTCCCCTCCATTACCACGCTTGCCATCATTTTCCTGCACGTTTTTGCCTGCTGCAGTGCAATGTAAAGCACCTGCAAAGCGGCCTGCGGCGCTGCCTCATGGGCTTGCCGGGAACCGGCCATTTTGCCCAAAGCTAAGCATTTTATCAATCAAATAGGCGTGCGCCGGGGTCGGAAACGGCTACAATGGCGCACTTTACGACCGCGTTGCTGCGATGCATGTCGACTTGACATCATGGCCCGGTCGTTCGCCCCGCGGGGCCGCCTGCAACCCATCCTGCCCATCTGCGATGAAGCTCCATTCGACCGAAACCAAGCAATACCAGACCGTCACCGCCTATGATGAGGACGGCGTCGAGCTCAATGCCATCCGTTTCACCAACAGCCTCCTGGTGCTGCCCGAGACCGAGCCGGTGCCCTGGCCGGCAGAGAGCTTCGAGGCGCTCACTCCCGAGCATTTTGCCCAGATCGATGCCACCGCACCGGACGTGGTCATCCTGGGCACCGGCGAGCGCCAGCGCTTCGTCCATCCCAAGCTGACCTCGGTGCTGACTGCGCGCCGCATCGGCGTGGAGTGCATGGACAACCAGGCCGCCTGCCGGACCTACAACATTCTCATGGCCGAAGGGCGCAAGGTGGCGCTGGCGCTGATCATTGCGCCCCAGGCCTGACGCCGGCACCTGCCGCGACAAGAAACCCAAGAACACGCAACAAGGAACCGCTGTCAATGCGCGAACTGTATAAATCCAAGGCGTTCGTCTGGACGCTGCTCATTCTCTTCCTGCTGGTCTGGTTCTGGATGCTCGGAGCCCGTGTACTGGTGCCCACCGACGAAGGCCGCTATGCCGAGATGGCGCGCGAAATGGTGGCCACGCAGGACTGGATCACCACCCGCCTGAACGGCATCAAGTACTTCGAGAAGCCGCCCCTGCAAACCTGGATGAATGCCATCACCTTCGAGCTGTTCGGCCTCGGTGAATGGCAGGCGCGCCTGTGGACCGGCCTGTGCGGCCTGCTGGGCATCGGCCTGGCGGCTTATACCGGCACCCGCGTCTTCAGCGGCCGCGTCGGCTTCTATGCCGCCCTGGTGCTGGCCTCCAGCTTCTTCTGGGCGGGCATGGGCCACATCAATACGCTGGACATGGGCCTGTCGGGCATGATGACCATCGCCCTCTGCTCGCTGCTGATGGCGCAGCGCGACGGTGCCTCCCGTGAAGGCCAGCGCAACTGGATGCTCCTGTGCTGGGCCGGCATGGCATTGGCGGTGCTGTCCAAGGGCCTGATCGGCATCGTTCTGCCCGGTGCGGTGCTGGTGCTCTATACCCTGTTCGCGCGCGACTGGGCGATCTGGAAGCGGCTGCATCTGGTCAAGGGCCTGATCCTGTTCTTTGCGATCTGCACCCCATGGTTCGTGGCGGTGTCGCTGCGCAATCCGGAATTCCCGCAGTTCTTCTTCATCCACGAGCACTTCCAGCGCTTCACCACCAAGATCCATAGCCGCACCGGTCCGTGGTATTACTTCATTCCCATCCTGGTGCTGGGCATCATTCCCTGGCTGGGCGTGTTCTTCCAGAGCCTGTGGAAAGGCACCCGCGAGCAACGCGACACCGCCGGCTACAACAGCCTCAACGGCGGACGTTTCCAGCCCAAGCGGATGCTGCTGGTGTGGGCGGTGTTCATCTTCGTGTTCTTCAGCATCTCGGACTCGAAGCTGCCCTCCTACATCCTGCCGATCTTCCCGGCGCTGGCGCTGCTGATCGCCTGCTACCTGGACGAAGCGGACTACAAGGCGCTGGCCTGGGCCGGTTCGCTGGTGGCTCTGCCCTCGGCGGTGGCGCTGGCCTTCATCCCGCGCGTGCCCTCGCTGGCCAAGGATGCCTACTCGCTGCCGCTGGTGGAGGCCCACGTGCCCTACCTGTACGCCGCCACCCTGATCTTCTTCGTCGGCGGCATTGCCGCCATCCGCCTGGCACGCCAACACAAGGACTGGGCCGTGACCTCGCTGGCGGCGACCGCCTTCGTGGCCGGCCAGCTGCTGATGCTGGGCCATGATCCGCAGGGGCGCTACTCGGCGGGCGTGGACTACGTGCCGGCGCTGCAGGCCGAATTGAAGCCGGAAACCCCGATCTACCTGGTCGGCCGCTATGAGCAGGCCCTGCCCTTCTACCTGCGCCGCACCATGACCCTGGTGCAGCATGCCGACGAAATGGAGTTCGGCCTCAAGCAGGAACCGCAGCTGTGGCTGCCGACCATCGACGCCTTCGTGGCGCAATGGGTGGCCGACAACGCGGCTGGCAAGAAGGATATCGCCATCATCGATCCGACCATCTACAAGCAGCTGGTCGAGCGCAAGCTGCCGATGCGCCTGATCGGCCAGGACCCGCGCCGCGTGATCGTGGCCAATGACCCGGCCCCTGCCGCAGCGGTCGCCGGCGAGAAGAAGGCGGCGAAATGAACCTGACTACCTTTGGCTTCATCTTCGTCGGCATCTGCCTGAACGCCGTTGCACAACTGCTGCTCAAGGCCGGTACCAATGCCGTCGGCGCGATCCACCTGACGGCGGACAACTGGTTCTCCACCGGCCTCAAGCTGGCTACCCAGTTGCCCATCATCGGCGGCCTGTCCTGCTACGTGATCTCGGTGGGCGTGTGGATCATCGGCCTGTCGCGGGTGGACGTGACCATCGCCTACCCGCTGCTCTCGCTGGGCTACATCATCAACGCCATCGGTGCCTGGTACTTCCTGGGCGAAGCCATCTCCCTGCAGCGCCTGCTGGCCATCGGCGTGATCATCGTCGGCGTGGTCTTGCTGACCAGAAGCTGATTTACAATACCGGGTTGCCGCGCGCCCGGCGTGCCGGCCACTGCGCTGCCCGCTGCGGCAGCGCCCTCCCCTTGAACCTAGTCTGACCGGATTCCACCATGAGCCTGCCTTTCCTGCCGTTTTCCAAACCCACCATCGATGAAGCCACCATCGCCGCCGTCGGTGAAGTGCTGCGCTCGGGCTGGATCACCAGCGGCCCCAAGGTGCAGGCGTTCGAAAAAGCCTTGTCGGACTACCTGGGCGGACGCATCGTGCGTACCTTCAACTCCGGCACCTGCACCATGGAAATCGCGCTGCGCATCGCCGGCATCGGCGCGGGCGATGAAGTCATCACCACTCCCATCTCCTGGGTCGCCACCGCCAACGTGATCCTGGAAACCGGCGCCACCCCGGTGTTCGCCGACATCGATCCGGTCACCCGCAACATCGACCTGGACCGCCTCGAAGCCGCCATTACCCCGCGCACCAAGGCCATCATCCCGGTCTACCTGGCCGGCCTGCCGCTGGACATGGACCGCCTCTACGCGATTGCCGCCAAGCACAATCTGCGCGTGGTGGAAGATGCCGCCCAGGCGCTGGGTTCGACCTGGAAGGGCAAGCGCATCGGTGCCTTCGGCGATTTCGTCTCCTTCAGCCTGCAGGCCAACAAGAACATCACCAGTTCCGAAGGCGGTTTCCTGGTGCTCAACAATGCCGAGGAAGCCCGTCTGGCCGAGAAATACCGCCTGCAGGGCGTCACCCGCAGCGGCTTCGACGGCCTGGAAGTGGATGTTCTGGGCGGCAAGTTCAACATGACCGACGTGGCCGCCGCCATCGGCCTGGGCCAGTTCGCCCACATCGATGCCGTCACCGCCCACCGCAAGGAACTGGCGCGCCACTATTTCGCCTGCTTCGGCAGCGATTTCGAAGCCAGCTTCGGTGCCCAGCTGCCAGTGGCCGACTTCGAGAACTCCAACTGGCACATGTTCCAGCTGGTCCTGCCGGAGCGCATCACTCGCGCCGCCTTCATGGAAAAGATGATGGAAAAGCAGGTCGGCATCGGCTACCACTACCCTTCCATTCACTTGCTGAAGCTCTATCGTGAACGTGGCTTCAAGGAAGGCATGTTCCCGGTGGCCGAACGCGTCGGCCAGCGCATCGTGTCGCTGCCCATGTTCAATGCAATGAGTAAAGAGGACGTGGAACGCTCGGTGGAAACGGTAAAATCGGTGCTTGGTTGATTTTTGCGGATAATGCAAAGAATTCGACGAAAAAATTCGGCATAATTCGTTTTATTTGCATTTTCGCAAGCTGGTCTCCTGCATTTCCCCTGGCCTGAACGCCGCGATGACCCTGTTTCGTGGCGCATCGGGCCATTGATTTATTGCAGAACACGCTTTCAGTACCGCTGGATGCGGGCTCCAGGGCCAGGCATTCCAGCCTTTATTTTTTGATATTTGATGAAACCAGAACTGTCCGTCGTCATCCCGGTTTACAACGAGGAATCCGGGCTCTCCAAATTGTTCGAGCGCCTTTACCCGGCGCTGGACGCCCTGGGCTACAGCTATGAAGTCATCTTCGTCAACGATGGCAGCCGCGACCGCTCCGCCGGCATCCTGGCCGAGCAATACCGCCTGCGCCCGGACGTGACGCGGGTGGTGCTGTTCAATGGCAACTACGGCCAGCACATGGCGATCATGGCGGGCTTCGAAGCCACTCGTGGCGAAGTGGTGGTGACGCTGGATGCCGATCTGCAGAATCCGCCGGAAGAAATCGGCAACCTGGTGGCCAAGATGCGCGAAGGCTACGACTACGTCGGCTCGATTCGCCGCAAGCGCCAGGATTCGGCCTGGCGCACCTACGCCTCCAAGGCCATGAACCGCCTGCGCGAGAAGATCACGCGCATCAAGATGACCGACCAGGGCAACATGCTGCGTGCCTATGGCCGCAACGTCATCGACCTGGTCAACCAGTGCCGCGAGGTCAATACCTTCGTGCCGGCCCTGGCCTACACCTTCTCGCGCAATCCGACCGAGATCGTGGTGGAACATGAAGAGCGCTCGGCTGGCGAATCGAAGTATTCCTTCTACAGCCTGATCCGCCTGAACTTCGATCTGGTCACCGGCTTCTCGCTGGTGCCGCTGCAATTCTTTTCGCTGCTGGGTATCGGCCTGTCGTTCGCGTCGGCGGCGCTGTTCATCCTGATCGTGCTGCGCCGCATGCTGATCGGCGCGGAAGTCGGTGGCGTCTTCACGCTGTTCGCCATCACCTTCTTCCTGATGGGCGTGATCCTGTTCTCCATCGGCCTGCTGGGCGAATACATCGGCCGCATCTACATGCAGGTGCGCTCGCGCCCGCGCTATGTGGTGCAGGCCATCCTTGAGCAATCCTCTTCAGAAGACAAGCAAGCCCTATGAACGCCGTCGTCTTTGCCTACCATGATGTGGGCGTCCGCTGCCTGAAGGTCTTGCTCGCGCGTGGCGTGCAGGTGTCGCTGGTGGTGACCCACGAGGACAGCGCTACCGAGAATATCTGGTTCGGTTCCGTGGCCGGCCTGTGCCGCGAACATGGCATTGCCTGCATCACCCCCGCTGACCCGCGCTCGCCGCAGCTGCTGGCGCAGTTGCAGGCGCTGCAGCCGGACTTCCTCTTCAGTTTCTACTACCGTCATATGCTGCCGGTGGAAGTGCTGGCCTGCGCCAGGCGCGGTGCCTACAACATGCACGGCTCGCTGCTGCCCAAGTATCGTGGCCGCGTCCCCATCAACTGGGCGGTGCTGCACGGCGAGACCGAAACCGGTGCCACCCTGCATGAGATGACGGTCAAGCCCGACGCCGGAGCCATCGTGGCGCAGACTGCCGTACCGATTCTGCCGGACGATACCGCGCATGAAGTCTTTGGCAAGGTGGTCGTGGCGGCAGAAATGACGCTCTGGAACGTGCTGCCGGCCATGCTGGCGGGCAATACGCCCAACCTGCCCAATGACCTCTCGCAAGGCAGCTACTTCAGCGGCCGCAAGCCGGAAGATGGCCGTATCGACTGGCGGCGTACCGCCGGCGAGGTCCATAATCTGGTGCGCGCGGTGGCCCCGCCCTATCCGGGTGCCTTCGAGGAAATCGCGGGTGATAAAATTACGGTCACGAGAACCCGGCTGGTTCCGCCGGCGGCCCATCCTGCGCTGCAGCGGGCCCACGGTACGCAAGACAAGTTCTTCGAAGGCGGCAAGTTGTACGCACGTTGTGGCGATGGCAACTTCCTCCAGATCCTGGGCATCCTGATCAATGATCAGGATGCTTCACTCAACAATTACCTGAAATACATGGCCTCCTGAAGTCCGGCCATTCACTAGCTCTCTACATTATGAAAAAAGTCCTCATTCTCGGCGTCAACGGCTTCATCGGCCACCACCTGTCCAAGCGCATTCTGGAAACCACGGACTGGCACGTCTATGGCATGGACATGATGACCGACCGCATCACCGACATTCTGGAAAACGAGGCCTACAAGTCGCGCATGCACTTCTTCGAGGGCGACATCACCATCAACCAGGAATGGGTGGAATACCACGTCAAGAAGTGTGACGTGATCCTGCCGCTGGTGGCCATCGCGACCCCGTCGACCTACGTGAACGCCCCGCTGCGCGTGTTCGAGCTGGACTTCGAAGCCAACCTGCCGATCGTGCGTTCGGCCGCCAAGTACAAGAAGCACCTGGTCTTCCCCTCGACCTCGGAAGTCTATGGCATGTGCCATGACGAGGAATTCGATCCGGAAGAATCCGAACTGATCTGCGGCCCGATCAACAAGCCGCGCTGGATCTACTCCTGCGCCAAGCAGCTGATGGACCGCGTGATCTGGGGCTACGGCATGGAAGCCGGCCTGAACTTCACCCTGTTCCGTCCGTTCAACTGGATCGGTGCCGGCCTGGACTCGATCCACACCCCGAAGGAAGGTTCGTCGCGCGTGGTGACCCAGTTCTTCGGCCACATCGTCCGTGGCGAGAACATCTCCCTGGTCGACGGCGGCCAGCAGAAGCGCGCCTTCACCTACATCGATGACGGCATTGACGCCCTGATGAAGATCATCGCCAACGAAGGCGGCGTGGCCTCCGGCAAGATCTACAACATCGGCAATCCGGTGAACAATTATTCCATCAAGGACCTGGCCGACATGATGCTCAAGCTGGCCGCCGAGTACCCGGAATACGCCGAGACCGCCAAGCAGGTCAAGCTGGTCGAGACCACCTCCGCCGCCTACTACGGCAAGGGTTATCAGGACGTGCAGAACCGCGTGCCCAAGATCACCAACACCTGTGACGAGCTGAACTGGGCCCCCAAGACCACCATGGCCGACACCCTGCGCAACATCTTCGATGCCTACCGCAGCCAGGTGGCTCAGGCACGTGCGCTGATGGATTGATTGGTCGCTGACTGACGATCTCATGCAAACCGCGCTTCGGCGCGGTTTTGCTTTTTCCGGCTATGTCCGTCTGGCTTGCGCCGGAACAGATCGCCGTCGTGACACCGTATTGCCCCGCATGCTGCGCTGCTGCATATTGTTCTATCCGGCGCAGGATGCTAGTCTCGCAACTTGTCGTCAGCCGCCGCAGTCCAACGCCCGGCGCACTACCCCGACAGTCAGCAACACCATGGCGGACCACCGCCGATCACCCTCTTTCCGGTCCAGCGAATTGCCCAAACTCACTCTCAAGATCGACGCCGATACGTACCGCGGCACCCGCGTGGGCGTCCCCAACCTGATCAACCAGCTGCGCCGCCATCGTGCCGGTGCCACCTTCCTGTTCTCGCTCGGGCCCGACCACACCGGCTGGGCGCTGAAGCAGATCTTCCGTCCGGGCTTCTTCAGCAAGGTCTCGCGCACTTCGGTGGTGGAACACTATGGCATCAAAACGCTGATGTACGGCACTCTGCTGCCCGCCCCCGACATCGGCAAGACCTGTGCCGATTTCATGCGCTCAGCCAGGGACGCGGGTTTCGAATGCGGCATCCATACCTGGGACCACCGGGTCTGGCAGGACGACGTTCGCACCGCCGACGCTCAGTGGACCGTGGAGACCATGCACAAGTCGCATGCCCGCTATCGCGAGATCTTCGGTGAGGCACCCCGTACGCACGGCGCTGCGGGCTGGCAGATGAACGATCACGCCTTCGTCCAGCTGGACCAGTTCGGCATGGCCTACTCCTCGGACGGCCGCTCGCAGCTGCGGGAAAACGGCCGCCTGGCCGATGCCGATGCCGGCCCGCATCGCCTGTCGGCCTTCGGCAAGCCGCTCTCCTGCGTGCAACTGCCCACCACCCTGCCCACGCTGGATGAAATCCTGGGCCGCGAGATCGGCGGCAAGATGATCGACGCGAGCAATGCTGCTGAATTTTTGCTTCAGTTGACCAAGGAACCGCGTGACCATGTCTTCACTCTGCACGCGGAACTTGAAGGACAGAAACTCGGCCCCATTTTCGAACAATTGCTCACCGGCTGGCGTGCCCAAGGCTACGAACTGGTCTCCATGGGCGACTACTACCAGAGCATCAAGAATGACGTCCTGCCCATCCTGCCGATCGCCTGGGGCGAACTGCCCGGCCGGTCGGGCGAGATGATCGTGCAGGCGATGTAAGGCTGCACAGGATTTGATCATGGCTTCATCAGGGCCGGTGACCCCGGCCCGCCAACCATCCACCAACAAGACTTCACCTACGGGGCGCCACTTTGACAGACCGACCATCCCTCCTGAACAAGACCGTGCCGGACTTCTCGGCTGCCATGACCAGTGGCAAGACCTTCAACCTGGCCGACTATCGCGGCAAGAACCTGGTTCTGTATTTCTACCCCAAGGACAACACCCCCGGCTGTACCACCGAGGGCATGCAGTTCCGTGACCTGCATCCGCAATTCCAGGCTGCCAACACCGAGATCTTCGGCATCAGCCGCGACAGCCTGAAGTCCCATGAAAACTTCAAGGGCAAGCTGGGCATGCCCTTCGAGCTGATCTCCGACCCCGATGAAACCCTGTGCACCATGTTCGACGTCATGAAGATGAAAAACATGTATGGCAAGCAGGTACGTGGCGTGGAGCGCAGCACGTTTGTGATTGACGCCGCAGGCAAAGTGGTGAAAGAATGGCGTGGAGTGAAGGTTCCTGCACACGTGGATGAGGTGCTGGCCTTCATCAAAACCCTGGCCTGAATGAAGTTCGATTCCTGAGACAGGCGGTCCGGTTGCTGCAGCGCAATAGCCCACCCGGCTGCTGCGCGCAGGGTCCGGACGGCAACGATCGATTCAGGCCGCGGCGCGGAGACCTGGCAAGTAGCTGCGACGCGTTCCAACCATGCGGTCAAACGATACAAGCCATTGAATTCAAACAGAAAAACGTTTGCTGGAAGCCGTTTCAGGTTAAGGCCCGAGGCCTGCCGAAACGGCTTTTTTACTTTTTACTTTGCCACCCCCGCCGTCCAGGCCAATCAAGCCCTCGCCCATCCCCTGTCTGCCCTCCGTACGGCAACGGCCGCTACGTTGCAGCACAGGTGCAAGGATTTCATTGGCATGCCCGGCCTTGCAGCAAGATCCCTCTCTTTGCTGTCTGATGTATTGCTTCACCTGTTCGCTCTGACAAAGCGGTGTTTTCTTCATCCACTTCCGAGGTCCTGATGCCCCTGCCCAAAATGCCGAGCAAACCAGCTTCGATGCTGTCTCCCGAGGACTATCCCAAGGCCGATCGCAACAAGCCCGTCAAACCGAACATCACTCTCGTTGAAACCTCCGCTCCCGTAGTTGCACCCCAAGCAGTTGCAGTTGCCGTTGCCGACGTCTCCGATACCAAGGTCACCGCGCCCCGCGCGCGCATCACCGGCAAGACTGCCGCCGTGGCCGAGAAACCGAAAGCCGCTCCCAAGAGCGCAGAAGCCCGACCCAAGTCGCCCACCAGCCGCGTGGCCGACAAGCTGGGCAAGTCCAAGCTGTTCGTGCTGGATACCAACGTGCTGATGCACGATCCGACCTCGCTGTTCCGCTTCGAGGAGCATGACATCTACCTGCCCATGGTCACGCTCGAAGAGCTGGACAACCACAAGAAGGGCATGTCCGAGGTGGCCCGCAATGCGCGCCAGATCTCGCGTTCGCTGGATGCGCTGGTGTCCGACGTGGCCGAGGATTCGATCGACCTGGGCATCCCGCTGGCCAAGCTGGGCAACAAGGATGCCAAGGGCCGCCTGTACTTCCAGACCAAGCTGCAGAACGCCGCCCTGCCGGAAGGCCTGCCCGAAGGCAAGGCCGACAACCAGATCCTGGGCGTGGTGCGCGCGCTGGACCAGCAGTATCCGGAACGTCCGGTGGTGCTGGTCTCCAAGGACATCAACATGCGCCTCAAGGCGCGTGCCATTGGCCTGCCCGCGGAAGATTACTTCAACGACCATGTGCTGGAAGATACCGACCTGCTGTATTCGGGCATCCAGCAGCTGCCGGATGACTTCTGGAACAAGCATGGCAAGGGCATGGAGTCCTGGCAGGAAAGCCGCCACGGCAGCAGCTACACCTACTACCGTGTCACCGGCCCTTATGTGCCCTCGCTGCTGGTCAACCAGTTCGTCTTCATCGAGCCCAAGAATGGTGAACCGGCCTTCTACGGCCAGGTCAGCCAGATCAACGGCAAGACTGCCGTGCTGCAGACCCTGCGCGACTTCGGCCACGCCAAGAACAGCGTCTGGGGCATCACTGCGCGCAACCGCGAGCAGAACTTCGCGCTGAACCTGCTGATGAACCCGGAGTGTGATTTCGTCACCCTGCTGGGCCAGGCCGGTACCGGCAAGACCCTGCTGGCACTGGCCTCGGGCCTGGCGCAGGTGCTGGAGACCAAGCTCTACAACGAAATCATCGTCACCCGCGTGACGGTGCCGGTCGGTGAAGACATCGGTTTCCTGCCGGGCACGGAAGAAGAGAAGATGGGCCCCTGGATGGGCGCCTTCGATGACAACCTCGAAGTGCTCAACAAGTCCGATGGCGATGCCGGGGAATGGGGCCGCGCTGCGACCCAGGACCTGATCCGCTCGCGCATCAAGATCAAGTCGCTCAACTTCATGCGCGGCCGCACTTTCGTGAACAAGTTCTTGATCATCGACGAAGCCCAGAACCTGACGCCCAAGCAGATGAAGACCCTGGTCACCCGTGCCGGCCCCGGCACCAAGATCGTCTGTCTGGGCAACATCGCCCAGATCGACACGCCCTACCTGACCGAAGGCTCCAGCGGCCTGACCTATGTGGTCGACCGCTTCAAGGGCTGGGCGCACAGCGGGCATGTCACCCTGGCGCGCGGCGAACGCTCGCGCCTGGCCGATCACGCCAGCGACGTGTTGTAAGCACTTTTCTTCAGCACCAAAGCAAAAAGCCACGTGAAAACGTGGCTTTTTGCTTTTGGGCGGCCGCTGCGCTGGCAGCGACCATGAATGACGGCTTGTTACAGCACGTGCACGCCGATCCACCAGGCGATCGCCGCCACGAAGGCGGAGGCCGGAATGGTGAAGATCCAGGCCCAGACGATGTTGCTGGCCACGCCCCAACGCACGGCCGACATCTTCTGCGCCGCGCCCACGCCGACGATGGCGCCGGTGATGGTGTGGGTGGTCGACACCGGAATGCCCAGGGCGGTGGCGATGAACAAGGTGATCGCACCGCCGGTTTCGGCGCAGAAACCGCCGACCGGCTTCAACTTGGTGATCTTCTGGCCCATAGTCTTGACGATGCGCCAGCCGCCGAAGAGCGTACCGAGACTGATGGCGCAATAGCAGGAAATGATGACCCACATCGGCGGCGCATCCGGAGAGGAATAGCCGGAGGCAATCAACAGCATCCAGATGATGCCAATGGTCTTCTGCGCATCATTGCCGCCGTGCCCGAGGCTGTACATGGAGGCCGACAGCAGCTGCAGGCGGCGGAACCAGCCATCGATCTTGCGTGGTGTGGAGCGGAAGAAGATCCACGACACCACGAGCATCATCAGGGAGCCAAATACCAGGCCCAGCACGGGCGAGAGCACGATGAAGAGAATCGTCTTCAGCAGGCCCGCCGAGATCAGCGCGCCGGTACCGGCCTTGGCTACGGCCGCGCCGACCAGGCCGCCGATCAGAGCATGCGAGGACGAGGACGGGATGCCGTAATACCAGGTCACCAGGTTCCAGAAGATGGCCCCGATCAGGGCACCGAAGATGACGTACTGGTCAACGATGGCCGGTTCGATGGTGCCCTTGCCCACCGAAGCCGCCACGTGCAGTTGATGGAACACGAACACGGCCGCCAGGTTGAAGAAGGCGGCCATGGCCACGGCAGTCTGCGGACGCAGCACGCCCGTGGAGACCACGGTGGCGATCGCGTTGGCCGCATCGTGGAAACCGTTCATGAAGTCGAACAGCAGCGCCAGGACGATCAACAACGC
The DNA here is from genome assembly GCF_004367745.1 of Herbaspirillum huttiense. Taxonomy (GTDB): domain Bacteria; phylum Pseudomonadota; class Gammaproteobacteria; order Burkholderiales; family Burkholderiaceae_D; genus Herbaspirillum; species Herbaspirillum huttiense. The sequence continues at coordinate 2,390,548 of NZ_CP037993.1, read as the reverse complement.
GAGAATATGTAAGCTGATTTGGATTGTTTGCATGGGGAAACCGTTGTGTGAAACCAGCGGCGTCCCCGTCGGAAATCGAGGGAATCGCCGCTACGCCGGGAGATCAGGCGTTTTCGACGATGATGCCTTCGATGATGTTGGCCACGTCTTCGCAGCGATCGGTGACGGTTTCCAGGATTTCGTAGATGGCCTTGAGCTTGATCAGGGTACGCACGTCCGGTTCATCGCGGAACAGCTTGGACATGGCCGCACGCATGACATGGTCAGCGTCGGACTCCAGGCGGTCGATTTCCTGGCAGATCGACAGGATTTGGCGCGAGTTGTCCATGTTGGACAGCAGGCCCACGGCCGACTGCACCTTCTCCGCACAGGACAGGCACAGCTCGGCAAGGCGCTTGGCTTCCGGCGTGATGGCCTTGATGTCGTAGAGGGAGATGGTCTGGGCCGCGTCTTCCAGCAGGTCCAGGATGTCATCCATGCGGGTGATCAGCTGGTGGATGTCATCGCGGTCCAGCGGCGTGATGAAGGTCTTGTGCAGCAGTTCGATGGCATTGTGCGTGACCTTGTCGGCTTCCTTCTCGACGGCTTCAATGGCGTGCACGCGAATTTCAAGGTCGTCGAAATTGGTCATCAGCGCCACCATTTCTTTCGCGCACTTGACCGCCAGCTCTGCATGCTGATTGAAAAGGTCAAAGAATTTGCCTTCAGTCGGCATCAATCGTCCAAACATTTTTCTCTCTCATCAATGGTTAGCGCTCATGTAAAGCGCCGTTTCGAACCGGCCTGCGGCTGCCCCCTTGGAAGCCGGTACCCCGCCCTGCCGGTCCTGCACGAACGGCCTTGGGAGCCGTTCGCCTTGCATGACACGGGCGGCCCGACGCCGCCCGTGATCCTTGTGCAGCGACACGCCCTGGTGGCGCGCCGCCGATGGCATCAGTCGCCGCCGTAAGGCTGCGCCAGATTGCCGATATAGTTGTCGTACTTGGTATACATCCCCAGGAAGGACAGGCGAATGCTGCCGATGGGGCCATTACGCTGCTTGCCGATGATGATTTCCGCCGTGCCCTTGTCGGGCGAGTCCGGATTGTAAACTTCATCACGGTAAATGAACAAAATAACGTCAGCATCCTGTTCGATAGCGCCTGATTCGCGCAAGTCGGACATCACGGGACGCTTGTTGGGACGTTGTTCCAGCGAGCGGTTCAGCTGCGACAGCGCGATCACCGGGCAGTTGAGTTCCTTGGCCAGGCCCTTCAGGCTACGCGAGATTTCCGAGATTTCGGAGGCGCGGTTTTCAGAAGAGCTGCCACCGTTGCCCGACATCAGCTGCAGGTAGTCGATGATGATCAGGCCCAGCTTGCCGCATTGGCGCGCCAGGCGGCGCGAACGTGCGCGCAATTCGATGGGCGACAGCGCCGGCGTTTCGTCGATGTAGAACTGCGCATCGTTCATCTTCTGGATGGCGTGCGTCAGACGCGGCCAGTCTTCGTCCAGCAGGCGGCCGGTACGCAGGCGGTGCTGGTCCAGGCGTCCGACCGACCCCAGCATACGCATGGCCAGCTGCGCGCCACCCATTTCCATGGAGAACACGGCTACCGGCAGGCCCGACTCGATGGCGACATGTTCGCCGATGTTGATCGAGAAAGCGGTTTTACCCATGGAAGGACGGCCGGCGACGATGATCAGGTCGCCCGGCTGCAGGCCGGAGGTCATCTTGTCCAGGTCCATGAACCCGGTCGGAACGCCGGTGATGTCGCTGGTATTGTCGCGATTGTAGAGTTCGTCGATGCGCTCGACCACTTGCGTGAGCAGCGGCTGGATTTCCATGAAACCCTGAGAGCCGCGCGACCCTTCTTCGGCGATGGCGAAGATCTTGGATTCGGCCTCGTCCAGCATGGACTTCACATCCTTGCCCTGCGGATTGAAGGCATTGCCGGAAATCTCGTCGGCCACGGTGATGAGCTTGCGCAGAATGCCGCGATCACGGACGATCTCGGCATAGCGGCGGATGTTGGCCGCAGAAGGCGTGTTTTGCGCCAGTGCATTCAGATAAACCAGCCCGCCCACTTCTTCAGCCTTGCCACTGGTGGACATGGCTTCATAGACGGTGATGACGTCGGCCGGCTTGGTACTGTTGATGAGCTTGACGATGTGCTCGAAGATGATGCGGTGATCGTAGCGGTAAAAGTCTTCAGCGCTGACGAAGTCGGCGATACGGTCCCAGGCTGCGTTGTCCAGCAGCAGGCCGCCCAGCACCGATTGCTCGGCCTCGATGGAGTGGGGCGGCACACGGAGCGCATCGAGCTGGGGGTCCGATGACTCTCTCTGGCCACGGAAAAATTCTGGATTGCCGCGGGACGATTCTTTCATGGCGCGCATTATAACCTGCTGATGTGAAGCCGTAGGTCCGGCCGAACGTTTTTGCACGACCAGATGCTTCATGCGAACGAATGCAATATGAAGCCATTGACAAGCCGCGCCATGACGATGGCCAGTGGCGGCGTGTCTAGGTACAACTGACAATAAAAAAGCCAGGCGAACCCGGCTTTTCTATTGCAAAACGAATTGCAGCAAACAGGCGTATTACGCTTGCTCGCCCTTGACAGCGATGGTGACGTCGACCACCACGTCGGTGTGCAGAGCCACCGACACCGGGTGTTCGCCAACGGTCTTCAGGGGACCATTGGGCAGGCGCACTTGCGACTTCTCGACAGCAAAACCCTTCTTGCCCAGGGCTTCAGCGATGTCGAAGTTGGTCACGGAACCGAACAGACGGCCGTCAACGCCGGCCTTCTGCGACACTTCCACGGTGGCGCCGGTCAGCTTTTCGCCTTGGGCTTGGGCAGCGGCCAGCTTCTCGGCGGCAGCCTTTTCCAGGTCAGCGCGCTTGGCTTCGAATTCAGCGATGGCTGCATCGGTAGCGCGGCGGGCCTTGCGTTGCGGGATCAGGAAGTTGCGTGCGAAACCGTCCTTGACGCGCACGACATCACCCAGACCGCCGAGATTCACGATTTTTTCCAACAGAATGACTTGCATGTTTTTCTCCTATTTCTCGACGCTGATTAGGCGTTGTGCAGATCGGTGTACGGCAGCAGGGCCAGGTAACGCGCGCGCTTGATGGCGGTGTCAACTTGACGCTGGTAGTGGGCCTTGGTACCGGTCAGGCGTGCCGGCATGATCTTGCCGTTTTCCTGGACGAAGTCCTTCAGGGTGTCCACGTCCTTGTAATCGACCTGTTCAACGCCAGCGGCGGTGAAACGGCAGAATTTCTTGCGCTTGAACAGCGGGTTTTGCTGTTGGCGCTTGTTTTTCAGCTTGCTTTTATCGAACTTTTTACCGAATGCCATGGTTGGCTCCTGTATCTAAAAATTGGGTAAGGTCTGTTTGGCTACCTTGCGCCGCTCAATCCGGCGCGACCGGGCCAAAATCAACGATATGAAACACGACGCTCTTGCTGTTGCGATTCCTGCGGGCCAAAAAGCCGGTGAACCGGAAGACTTCACCCAGTGCCGCCCTGTTGAGCGCACCGGAGATTTCCCCCGCTGCCAGCGCCGCGATCTCGAATTCGACCTGACGCTTCATGCCAGCCTCCGCCTGCTCCGACTGATGCTGCAACCTGGCAGTGACAATCGGGATACCGGCCGGCGTATAACGCAATACATCACGTTCGGCCAGGCTGGCGATGACTTGAAGCTGGTTCACTCTCCGCTATGGTGTCGCAGCGCTTAAGCTGCCGGAGCTTCGGTACGGCTCTTGGCCGCGTCTTCCTTCTGCACTGCCTTCAGGATGGGCGAAGGACCGGTTTCGGCCTTCTTCATCTTGACGGTCAGGTGGCGCAGGACGGCGTCGTTGAACTTGAAGCCGGTTTCGATTTCAGCCAGCGTTTCGCTGTCGACTTCGATGTTCAGGCAGACGTAGTGAGCCTTGGCCAGCTTCTGGATCTGGTAAGCCAGTTGGCGACGACCCCAATCTTCGACACGGTGGACCTTGCCGCCGCGGGTGGTGACGATGCCCTTGTAACGCTCGATCATCGCCGGCACTTGCTCGCTTTGGTCCGGGTGGACGATAAATACGATTTCATAATGACGCATGTAGACTCCTTATGGACTTATTGAAGACGCCCACCCCGGCGTCAAGACGGGTGTGGGAAGAGGAAAACCCGAGATCATACTAGGTTTCCGTCCTGACAGCAATGCCAGCGTCACGCCACTGCGGCCGCGGGGCCACAACGCGGGCCCTGCACATCGCCGCCAGCGACTCAGAACCAGATTCTTCAGTTGCAGCGCGCTTTATATAAATAAGAAAGCTTGCCTTTTCCGCCCCGGAATATGCATGTTGCCGTTGACACAAGGATTGCACCTGTATAAAAATACAGACTGTTCATCCAGACAGCCTTCCCTCCGAGAAAGGCCACCCTCATGCTCAAACTGACTGCGCGCCAGGAACAGATCCTGAACCTGATCAAGAACGCCATCGAGAACACCGGCTTCCCTCCCACGCGTGCAGAGATCGCTGCCGAGTTGGGCTTCCGTTCCGCCAACGCCGCCGAAGAGCATCTGCAGGCCCTGGCCCGCAAGGGCGCCATCGAGATTTCGCCCGGCACCTCGCGCGGCATCCGCTTGCGCGAATCAGGTACCACAGGCATCAGCACTGCACGCCAGATGGCCCTGCCCCATCCCGCCCTGATGCAGCTGAGCCTGCCGCTGATCGGGCGCGTGGCGGCGGGCTCCCCCATCCTGGCCCAGGAACACGTGGAAAAGACTTATCAGGTCGACCCGGCCATGTTCCCGGCCAAGCCCGACTACCTGCTCAAGGTGCGCGGCATGTCCATGCGCGACGCCGGCATCCTGGACGGCGACCTGCTGGCCGTGCGGCGTGCCGACCAGGCGCGCAATGGCCAGATCGTGGTGGCCCGCCTGGCTGACGAGGTCACGGTCAAGCGCTACCAGAAGAGCGGCAGCGTCATCACCCTGTTCCCCGAGAACCCGGAATTCGAGCCCATCATCGTCAAGCCCGAAGACGACCAGTTTGCACTCGAAGGACTGGCCGTGGGATTGCTGCGCAGCTGGAACTGAATTCGGGGCGGCGCGCAGGCCCGACCACCGGAAAGACGCTGCCAGCGGCGACTGATCGCTTGTTTATGCATGAACCTCCGCTTAAAACGGAGGTTTTTTGCTTTCTATTTAGCTCTTCACCTGTGACCGGATACGCATATCATCCTTGCTGGATAGCTATGCCCGGCGCAATCGATGCGCCCAACCAAGAGGACCCTTTTCGATGTCGACGCGCAAGAGCAGCAACAAGCACGGCAAACACATTCCGGCCCCGGCGGCCGCCAAGTCCAACCTGCAGGATCTGCTGGACGTTCGCAAATGTCTGGACCTGCTCGACAACCGCAAAACCGAGGAAGCCAAGGCGATCTGTACAGCCGTATTGGCCCGTGCCCCCAATCTGGTGTTTGCCAACCACGCACGCGGACTGATCGCCATGCAGGAAGGCCAGTTCGCGCAAGCCGAGCAATATCTGCGCAAGGCCATCGAGGCCGATCCGAACAACGCCGAATACCTCAGCAACCTGGCCGGCACGGTGCTGAGCCAGGATCGCATCGACGAGTCCATCGCCATCTACGAGCGCGCCATCGCCATCGACAAGGAGAACCGGGCGGCACGCATCGGCCTGGCCAATGCCCTGCACGAAAAGAATGATCCGGAAGCCTCGATCAAATATTTCGAGGATGCTGCCCGACGCGAACCGAATGCGCCGGGCCCGCTGTCGCACCTGGGCCGCGCCCTGATCGACGCACGGCGCTTTGACGAGGCGGTCGCCACGATTCTGAAGTCGCTCGAATACCAGATCAATTTCGCCCCCTCCCACACCGCCCTGGGCGAAGCCTTTCACGCCATGGAGATGTACAAGGAGGCCGTGGAGTCCCACAAGACCGCCATCCTGCTCGATCCCCAGGACACCTACGCCCACAACAAGATCGCCGATAGTTATCTGAAAATCAACAAGATCGAAGAAGCCCACGAACACCTGCTGCGCGTCATCGAGATCGCACCCAAGGATCCGAATGGCTACGTCAAGCTCGGCTCAAGCTACTTCAACACGGGCGACCGCTTCGACGATGCCATGCGCATGTTCAAGCAGGCCCTGGCGCTGGACCCCAAGCACGCCCTCACCTACAACAACATCGGCGCGATCCAGCACGATCATGGCGATTATGACGATGCGCTCGGCAATTTCCGTACGGCCTTGGCGCTGCGGCCAAATTATCCGACCGCCAAGCACAACCTGGCACTGACCCTGTTGCTGCGCGGACAGTTCGAAGAAGGGTGGGAGTGCCACGAGAGCCGTCTCACCACCAAGGAACGCGCCCACGTCTACCGCCTCATCCACAAGCTGTTCGAGGTCATTCCGAAATGGGATGGCAAGTCCTCGCTGGCGGGCAAGCGCATCCTGCTGATGCACGAGCAAGGCTTTGGCGACAGCATCCAGTTCCTGCGCTATGCCCGCCTGCTCATGGAGCAAGGTGCCAGCGTGGCGCTGCATGTGAAGAATCCTCTGTACCGCCTGTTCCAATCCTTCACACCGGCAGTGACACTGGTGCGCGAAAGCGACCCGCTGCCGCCCTGCGACTGCGCCTATGTGCTCATGAGCCTGCCCTATGCCCTGCGCACGCACAGCATCGAAGATATCCCGCGCTATGCGGAGGGCTATCTGTCTGCCGACGCGTCGCTGGCGGCGCACTGGAAGCAGAAGATTTCCACCTTGACACGATCGGCAGACAATCTGCGCGTCGGCATCGTCTGGGGCGGCAATCCGGAGCATGGCAATGACCGCCATCGTTCGATTCCACTGGACAAATTCAAGCAATTGTTTGAAGTCCCCAAGATGGAATTCTACTCATTGCAAAAAGGCAAGCCTGCCGACGGCCTGAAGGACTTGCCAGCCGATTGGCCCGTCTTTGACCTGGGCAATGAGTGCCAGGACTTCGCCGATACCGCTGCCGCCATCAGCAATCTTGACCTGGTCATCTGCGTGGATACTTCGGTGGCCCACCTGGCCGGAGCACTTGGCCATCCCACCTGGGTTCTGTTGCCGCATGTGCCCGACTGGCGCTGGCTCAACGACCGCGACGATTCCCCGTGGTATCCCGGCATGCGCCTGTTCCGCCAGCCGGCAGTCAGCGACTGGGACTCGGTCCTGAAAAAGGTTGGCGAAGAATTAACGCTGCTGCAACACAAGAAAGCCCAAGGCTGAGCTGGCAAGGAGCGCCCAGCCATTGCAGGAAACCGCCCTTCCCGGGCGGTTTTTGCTTTTCGGAACATTTTTCTTGGCCGCAACAGCAATTTTCCTAAAGTTTTTGGAATTGCCGTCGAAAAAGGATTTGCTTGGAGTTTCAAAGCACGCAGTTTTAGTTCGGAAAGCCTTGAAAAAGATTTTTTGCAAAAGCCCTAAACTTTTTCCAAGACTGCCCGATAAAGCAATCAACAGAGGTTGAAACGCCTGGGGCTCATGGGTAGAAGACCAACGTTAGGCACTGAAACTCGGATCATCGGTCTCAAATCTTAGGAGAATTAACATGGCAGCAGTCATTAATACCAACATTCCGTCGCTCAATACGCAGCGGAACCTGAATGCGTCGCAGTCGTCGCTGAACACCTCGATCCAACGTCTGTCGTCCGGCCTGCGCGTCAACAGCGCCAAGGACGACGCCGCCGGTCTGGCCATCGCCGACCGCATGAACTCCCAGATCAAGGGTCTGGCAGTTGCACAACGTAACGCCAACGACGGCATCTCGATGGCGCAAACTGCTGAAGGCGCTCTGTCGACCGTCGGCGACAACTTGCAGCGTATGCGTGAACTGGCTGTGCAAGCAGCCAACGGTACCAACAGCGCACAAGACCGCAAGACCCTGAACGACGAATACACCCAGCTGTCGCAGGAAGTGTTCCGTGTTCTGAACGGCACCAGCTTCAACGGCCAGAACCTGTTCACCGGTGTTGGTCAAGGCGCTTCGGCCGGTACCGGCTCCAACGCCACCAACGTGTCGGCTTCCCTGACCCTGTCGTTCCAGGTCGGCGCCAACGTGCAGGACAACAAGCTGAACGACCAGATCACCATCACCCTGGATGACCTGTCGAACAACTCCACTATCGCTACCGTCATCGGCACCAGCGCCAAGGGCCTGATCGGTCTGGGCGACACCTCCGGCGTGAGCACCGCGCAAGCGACCTACACCTCGGCCAAGGCTGCACTGGACAACCTGTTCGCTACCGGTTCGTCCCTGTCCTCCTCGGCACTGGCTTCGTCGGCCGTGACCCTGCAAGCTGCCGTTGACAGCGCCAAGCTGTCGCTGGATCAGGCAGTCGCCGCTCCGTCGGCACAGAGCGATGCTCAGAAGGCCATCCAGAACCTGGACAAGGCCATCAGCCTGGTTTCCTCCAAGCGTGCAGAGTTCGGTGCAGTGCAGAACCGCTTCAGCGCGGTCATCAGCAACCTGCAAGTGTCGAGCGAGAACATCACCGCGTCGCGCAGCCGTATCATGGATACCGACTACGCGCAGGAAACCGCGAACCTGACCCGTGCGCAGATCCTGCAACAAGCTGGTACCGCGATGCTGTCGCAGGCCAACTCGGCACCGCAGCAGGTTCTCTCGCTGTTGAAATAAGCCAGATAGCTAGGTAGGATGACGTGCGGGGGATAGACCTTATTCTCCGCACGTTCCTTTAAGGAAGGGAGTAGTACCATGTCGATTGCCCCACTTAATATCACTGCTGCTGGTGACTCCGGTACTGCCTATGCAGCACCGAAGACCGCCGAGAAGCCCGATCCCGTGGTATCGACGGTCGCACCGGCGGCCACTCCGGAAGCACGCCGCGCAACCGAAAGTGAAGTCAACGATGCCGTCGGCAAGTTGAACGACTTTGCGGCCGCCAATGCTGCCGCACTGAATTTCTCGAAAGACCAGGACACCGGCAAGACCATCATCAAGGTTGTCGATACGGCTACTGACACCGTGATTCGCCAGATTCCCAGCGAAGAAGCGATTGCCATCGCCAAATCGATCGACAAGATGCAAGGCTTGCTGATCAAGGAAAAGGCTTGAGTATCCCCTCGAGTCTGGTACGAACTGCAGTGGCTGAACAACCGCATGCGTCAATGCCCGTCCATTGCGCATGACGGAATCGGCTACCCCAGTTCATAACGGATTCAGATAGTTATTCCGCACAGCGTCCCTCTGCCCTACCCGACGCCGTACTTGAGAGCCCATCTCCTCTTGACCGCGCTGGACAACCGCACAGCGCTGTGCCTCACGCAAAGTTTCAGGAGTTGAACCGTGGCGACTTCCACCGGCACCATTTCCACATCGGCAGGCCCGCTCGATGTTTCCACACTGGTCAGTCAACTGATCTCGGCCGAAAGCCAGACACAGCTGACGCCGCTGACCACCCAGGCGAGCAGCTACAACACCCTCATTTCCGCCTATGGCAGCCTCAAGAGCGCATTGTCGAGCTACCAGTCGGCCATCACCTCACTGACCTCGGCCAGCTTCAGCTCGCAGAAGAGTTCGGTGAGCAACGCCGGCACCGGCACCACGCTGACCACCGACCCGTTCACCGCCGATGTCAACAGCGACGATTCGACCAAGATCCTGGCGCAGAAACTGCAGTCGGCCGGCGTAAGCAGCGGCACGACCTACAACGCCGGCGATTCGATCGCCATCAAGATCGGCACCAATTCGCCCACCTTCATCACCCTGCAAGCCAACTCGACCCTGGCTGGCGTACGTGATGCGATCAATGCCTCCAAGGCAGGTGTCACCGCCTCCATCACCACCGATGGCAGTGGCGACCACCTGGTCCTGGAATCGGCCACCGGCGGCACCGCCAACACCATCAAGGTCACGGCCAACAACAGCCTGTCCGCATTTGCCTATGATCCGTCGAGCTCGACACCGAGCACCATGACGCAGATCCAGGCCCCGCGCGACGCCACCAAAGCCGCTTCCGGCACCTACTCGGTGGCCGTGTCGCAACTGGCGCAAACGGCCAAATTGAGCTCGGCCAGCATCACGCCGGGCACGACCTTTGACAACGGCATTCTGGCCATCAAGACCGGCACCGGTTCCACCGCGATCATCCAGCCTGCCACCAACACTCTGGCTGGCGTGCGCGATGCCATCAACAGCAGCGATGCCGGCGTGAACGCCACCATCGTCAGCGACGGCACCAACGACCACCTGGTGATTACTGCCAAGGACAGCGGCGCGGCCAATACCATCAAGATCACCGGCACCGGCAATTATTCCGTCTTCAGCGCCGACCCCAGCGGGACCGTGATCTCGCCCAACGTCAGCACCAGCCAGACTTACAGCTCCGGCACGCTGAGCCTGAAGGTAGGCGACACCACGGTGGCCATCAACCCGACCGCCAATGGCAGCGGCAACATTGACCTGAACCAGGTCATGAGCGCCATCAACAGCGCCAGCGCAGGCGTGACCGCCTCCATCAGCAACGACGGCACCAACAACCACCTGGTACTGACACCGACTGGCAGCAGTGCGACGGCGGCAGTCTCGCTGACCGGCAGCGGCGATTATTCGGGACTGACCATGAGTGGCATGGGCCAGTTGCTCAAGGCGCAGGACGCCAAGCTGTCCATCGACGGCGTGGCGGTGACCAGCACCAGCAACAAGGTCGAGAACGCGATCTCAGGCGTGACACTCAATCTGGCCAAGGTCACCACCTCTTCTGACAACTTCACCCTGAACATCAGCAACGACACCTCCGGCATCACCACCGCCGCCAACAGCTTCGTGACGGCCTACAACACGCTGGCCAAGGCAGTGGCCGGGATGACTGCGCAGACGCCCTCCACCACCCTGGGCCAGGCCAACAACTCGGCTCCGCTGGCCAGCGAGTCGTCGGTGCAGACCATCATGAACCAGCTGCGCAATACCCTGTTCGCCACCGTGGACGGCGGCAATGGAATCAGCAGCCTGTCCGACATCGGCATCAGCTTCCAGAAGGATGGCACCCTGGCGCTGGACTCCACCAAGCTGGCCACGGCGGCTACCAACAATTTCGCCGGCATTGCCAATCTCTTCACTGGCACCGATCCGGATACGACCAACACTACGTCGTCCAAAAATGGTATCGTCACCAAGTTGCAGACCTTGATGACCAGTCTGTTGAGTGACAGCGGCATCATCGCCTCCAAGACGAATGGCCTGCAGGCCAGCCTGAAGATCAATCAGGATCGCCAGACCACGGTGCAGACCCGCCTGTCGAATCTGAAGGATGACTACACCAATCAGTTCAACCGCCTCAACGTCACGCTGGCCAGCATGCAGTCCACGCAAAGCTACCTGACCCAGCAATTGGCCAGCCTGGCCAAGAGCAGTTGAAGCGACACCGCGAACATAGGAGAACGTCATGTTCGGAAGCATGAAGCGCGGGGCCAATGCCTACGCCAACATCGGGGTGGAAACCGGCGTGATCGCCGCCAGCCCGCACAAGCTGATCACCATGCTCTTCGACGGTGCACTGGTGGCCATCGCCCTGGGCAAGAAGTCCATGGGCGAAGGCAATATCAAGGACAAGGGCGAATCCATCACCAAGGCCATCCTGATCATCGACAATGGCCTGCGCGCCAGCCTGAACAAGGAAGTTGGCGGTGAATTGGCGCTGAACCTGGATTCGCTGTATGAATACATGAGCCGCCGCCTGTTCGAGGCCAATGCCACGAACAATCCGGCCATCCTCGACGAAATCCACGGTTTGCTCGACGACATCCGCTCCGCCTGGGAACAGATCGGACCGAATGCAGTGCAGTCTGCTGCCCCGCCGATGGCCATCACCCAGGATGTTTCTCTTTCCAGCTTTGCAAAGGCATGACTGACATGAACGGAGACGACGTCATCGCCCTCTATGAGTCGATCTCGCAATTGACCAACGAGATGCTGTCGGCCGCCCGTGCCGGCGACTGGGATCTGCTGGCAGCATTGGAAGCCCAGTGCGGCAAGCACATCGCCAGCCTGCGCGACAGCGAGGAAAACATCACCCTGCCTGAGCCGCTGCGCCATCGCAAGGTCGACATCATCAAGAAAATCCTGGAAGACGACCGCGACATCCGCAATCTCACCGAACCGGGACTGCGCAAGCTGTCGGCGCTGATCCAGAGCAACCAGACCGAACAGAAGCTCCTCAATACCTACGGCATGGGTAGTTGACCATGTTGCCGCGGGCCGATATCGCCAGCGCCGTCCAGCCCGTCAATCCTGTCGAAGCGGCCACGGCCGTCGTTTCGGTTGCTGATGCCCGGCAGGAAGCCTTCAGCCGGCTGGCCCAGATTGCGATCGGCCAGCAGATGTCGGGCCGCATCCTCTCCAACTTCAACGATGGCACCTTCCTGGTGCGCATCGCCAATACGGCGGCGCGCATGGTGCTGCCCAACAGCGCCCAGGTCGGCGACACCCTGACCCTGACGCTGGTCTCCAAGGATCCGCGCCCGACCTTCTCGGTCAATGAAGGCAGCATCCGTCCCGACGAGGAAAGTGCATCGGTCGCCTTGAGCACCGCCGGCCGCGCGATGCAGAAGGACCTCAAGTCGCTGCAGTTCGTCACCCGTGACGAAAGCGGTGCCGGACAGATCGCCCAGCACGAGGACATCGCCGATGCCCAGGCCAAGGGTGCGCGCCAGGGGCAGTCCGGCCCGCCCGCCAGCAGCACTACCACCCTCAGCAACGCCGGCCGTCTCATCGACACGCTGCTGCACGCGTCGCAACAAGGCGACGTCACCGATCACATCAATGCAGCCACACCCTTGCTGCCCAAGGCCGGCGTCCCTGCCGACCAGATGGCCTCGGTCCTGAAGGATGCCATTGCCCACAGCGGAGTCTTCTATGAATCGCACGTCGCTGCCTGGGCCGCCGGCCAGCGCCCGGCCGACGAACTGATGAAGGAACCGCAAGCCCAGGTCGCGGCGCGCCAGGGCGGCAACATCAACCTGCTCAGCGACAGCGATCCAGCCCAGAACCAGTTGGGGCAGATCATCAATCTCCAGCTCAATGCGCTGGAACAGCAGCGTGTGGTCTGGCATGGAGAAGTCTGGCCGGGCCAGAAGATGGAATGGGAAATCAACCAGGAACATGGCCAGGACTCCCCGAAACAGGGTGCCACCGACGACGAAAACGCACCCACCTGGCACAGCGTAGTGCGCTTCAACTTCGCCCACCTGGGCAGCGTCTCGGCTTCGATCCGCCTGATCGGCCAGCAGATCCACGTGCAGGTCAAGGCGGACAATGACGCTGCCACCGCAGCCCTGCGCGGCAACACTGGCCTGTTTGCCAATGCCATGGCGGCAGCCGGCACCTCTCTCGACTCCCTGATCGTCAAGCAAGCCGATGGAGAAACCTAATATTCCGCTGCAAAATGCCGTAGCCCTGGCCTACAACGCCAGCCAGGCAGCCCCGCAGGTCGTGGCCAAGGGCCGCGGCCTGGTGGCCGAAGCCATCATCGCGCGGGCGCGCGATGCCGGCGTCTACGTCCACGAATCGAAGGAACTGGTCTCGCTGCTGATGCAGGTCGAACTGGACCAGCAAATCCCCCCCGCCCTGTACCGTACTGTCGCCGAATTGCTGGCCTGGCTATATCGTATTGAAAATATGCAATTAAGCGGGTCTGTGATGTATGATACAGGGTCAAACTATTCCAATAATTCCTCTGGGGAAAGCGATCCTACTCGCTGAATTCCGACGTACACGACGCACAGATGGCTAACAACGACGAGATCGACGACGACAGCCCATACCGGGTTCATTCACGGCGGGAGATCATTGCCCTGCTGACCAGCATGATGGAGAAAAACCAGCTCCTGAGCCTGCTGATCAAGGGCGGATCCGAGTCCGTGATCACTTCCATTCTGGAAGTCGATGCCGATGACGACTCGCTCATCATCGACGCGGCTCCCAGCGCCATGCTCAACGAGAGCATCGTGGCCAGCAAGCGCATCGGCTTCGAAGCCCTGTACAACAGCATCCGCATCACCTTCAACGTGGACGGCGCACGGCAGGTGGAGTATCAGAACCGTCCGGCGCTGAAGGTCGGCATTCCGGAAAGCCTGGTGCGCCTGCAGCGCCGTGAGTATTTCCGCATCCCGACCCCGATCGCCAAGCCCCTGCGCTGCACCTTCCGCATCACGCAAGCAGACGGCTCCTTCGTCACGGTGGTCACGCTGCTCAACAACATCAGCGCCGGCGGCGTCGGCATCACCGACGAGAAGAAGCTGCTGCCCACTACCCCAGGCGCCATGTATGAAGACTGCCAGCTCGAACTGGGAGATAACACCCTGGTCTCGGTCAAGCTGCAGGTGCGCGACTGCAAGGAGTTCAAGATGACCAACGGCAAGGTCGTCAATCGCTTCGGCTGCCAGTTCATCGACATCCCGCGCACCGTCCTGGCCGCCATCCAACGCTTCATCACCAAGCTGGAACGAGAACAGAACGCCAAGGCCTCGGGCATGATGTAATTCAGCGCCGCTTCCCGGCGGCGCCCATGAAAAAACACCCCAGCAACCGGAAGCCGGTTCTGGGGTGTTTTTTCATGGAAGGACGAGCAACAATCCAGCCCGCCCCGCAGCAGAAAACTTCACACCTGCATGGTCATGATGTCGCGGTAGGCCGAAACCAGCTTGTTGCGCACCTGGATGCTGGTCTGGAAGGAGATGCTTGCCTTCTGGGAAGCGATCATCACATCCGACAGATTCACGCTGTCATCCCCCATGGCAAAGGCCTGCGACATCTTGGCGGCTTTTGCCTGGGAATCATTGACCTGGTCAATCGCGCCCTTGAGCACGTCGGCGAAGTCCACGCGCTGCGCCGGCTTTTCCGCCGCGACACCGCTCTGGACCGGGTCCACGCCGCCCTGGGCGCGGGCTGCCGCAGCCTTCAGCTGGGCCACCATTGCCTCGATCTTGCTGGTATCAATCACACTGTCGATTGCCATCTGCCACCTCTTGAGTTCATTTTGCCGCTTGGCAAAAGCACAATACGCACCTTCGCCATCTACAGCAGCACCTTAACACTGCTGCATTGACAAATCGCACCAATAAGCGGGGAATTTGCCATTCTGTTCGGGCGATCAAATTCTTCCTGCCAACGGACAATCCACACTGAGCAAAAAACCTCACAAAGGTAGGCAGTGATCAAAGTCTTTATCAAGCTGGCAATCGAGGGAACGCCAGAGGGGAAATCATGGCGGTAGCAGCCGACGGCACGATGACCGGCGAAACCAACAATCCGGGCGAACTCGGCAATATTGAGGGTATGCCCCAAGGGCAGGCCGCCCAAGGCGGCGTGATGGGCTACGCCCGTTCGCCGCAGGGCAAGCGCATTCTGCTCATCATTGCCGCCGCCGCCACCCTGGCGCTGATGGCGGGCATCTGGCTGTGGAGCCAGAAAGTCGAGTACCGCGTCCTGTTCGCCAATTTCAACGACCGCGATGGCGGAGCCATCGTGGCCTCGCTGCAGCAGATGAACGTGCCCTACAAGTATTCGGACGGCGGCACGGCCATCCTGGTCCCCGAGAACATGGTGCATGACGCTCGCCTGAAGCTGGCCTCGCAAGGCCTGCCCAAGGGCGGCAACGTCGGTTTCGAACTGATGGAAAACCAGAAGCTGGGCATTTCCCAGTTCCTGGAGCAGGTCAACTTCCAGCGCGCGCTGGAAGGCGAACTGGCACGCTCGGTACAATCTCTGGCTTCGGTGCAGACCGCCCGTGTCCACCTGGCCCTGCCCAAGGCCTCGGTGTTCGTCCGCGACCAGCAGAAGCCGACCGCCTCGGTGATCCTCAGCCTCTACCCAGGCCGCTTCCTGGACCAGCAGCAAGTCAGCGCCATCGTCCATCTGGTGGCCAGCAGCGTGCCTGAGCTCTCGCCCAAGGCCGTGACCATCGTCGACCAGAACGGCAACCTGCTCTCCGACACCACCAAGCAAGCCCAGACCAACACGCTCGACCCCACCCAGCTGAAGTATGTCCAGGACATGCAGCAGGACATCGTCAAGCGCGTCGAGTCCATCATCGCCCCCATCGTCGGCAACGGCAACGTCCGCGCCGAGGCCACGGCTGATGTCGATTTCTCCCGCAGCGAGCAGGCCTCCGAGGCCTACAAGCCCAACCAGACGCGTGACACCGCCGCCGTGCGCAGCAAGCAGAGCAGCGAGGCCAACAGCGCGACCTCGGGTACCTCGGGCATTCCGGGTGCATTGACCAACCAGCCCCCTGCCCCTGCTACCGCGCCGATCGTCAACCCGGCAGTGGCCAATGGTGCGGCCAACCAGAACGGTACGGCGGCCACCCCCAACGGCGCCGCCCCGACGCCGGCGGCTAGCGGCAATTCGCGCAAGGACGAGACCATCAACTACGAGGTCGACAAAACGGTCCGCTATACCCAGCAACCCATGGGTGGCGTGCGCCGCCTGACAGTGGCCGTGGTGGTGAACTACAAGCGCACCCTGGACAATACCGGCAAGATCGTGATGCGCCCGCTGACCGAGGCCGAGCGCAACCAGATCACCGACCTGGTCAAGGAAGCGATGGGTTACAACAAGGATCGCGGCGACTCGCTCAACGTGGTCAATACCCAGTTCAGCACCGACATGGAACCGGAAGTGCCGCTGTGGAAGCAGCCAGGCATGATCGAACTGGCCAAGGAAATCGGCAAGTACGTGCTGGTGGCTGCGGTCCTGCTGTTCCTCTACTTCCGCGTGCTGCGCCCGATCGTCTGGAAGCTGTCGGGCCGCGAAGAGCGCGAGCGCCTGGCCAAGGAAAAGGCCGAGGCCGAGGCCGCCGCCGCTGCCGCAGCGGTTGCCGCCGGCTTCGATCCGGACGATCCGGACGCCATCGTCAACCTCTCCGGCGAGCCGGCAGTCGACGAACGCGCACAGTACAAGGCCAACCTGGAAACCGCCAAGCAGTGGGCCAAGAATGATCCGAAGCTGGTGGCAAGCATCATCAAGTCATGGGTGAACAATGAGTAACGACGGCGTTCAGAAAGGTGCCATCCTCATGCTCGCCCTGGGCGAGGATGAGGCCGCCGAAGTCATGAAATAC
Organism: Herbaspirillum huttiense; assembly: GCF_004367745.1. Lineage (GTDB taxonomy): Bacteria > Pseudomonadota > Gammaproteobacteria > Burkholderiales > Burkholderiaceae_D > Herbaspirillum > Herbaspirillum huttiense. Next base: position 2,373,434 of record NZ_CP037993.1, on the reverse strand, counting down.
CTGGGCCCGAAAGAGGTCCAGAAGCTCGGCGCGGCCATGTCGGCCCTGCGCAACGTCAGCTTCGAGGAAATCAACGAAGTGCTGGAAGCCTTCGTCGCCGAGACCGGCCAGGCCTCCTCGCTGGGCCTGGATTCGGACGAATACATCCGCAGCGTGCTGACCAAGGCCCTGGGCGACGACAAGGCCACTTCCCTGCTCAACCGCATCCTGGGCGGGCGCGATGCCTCCGGTATCGAAAGCCTCAAGTGGATGGACGCGCAGTCGGTGGCCGAGCTCATCCGCAACGAACACCCGCAGATCATCGCCACCATCCTGGTCCACCTGGAGCGCGACCATGCCTGCGGCATCATCAACAATTTCACGGAACGTTTGCGCAACGACGTCATCCTTCGTATTGCAACCTTGGACGGCGTGCAGCCGGCCGCGTTGCGCGAACTCAACGACGTGTTGACCAAGCTGCTGACCGGCAACGAAAGCCTCAAGAAACAACAGATGGGTGGTATCCGCACCGCGGCCGAGATCCTCAACTTCATGTCGGGCGAGAACGAGACTGCAGTGATGAACAACCTGCGCTCCTACGACGAGGACATGGCGCAGAAGATCATGGACGAGATGTTCGTCTTCGAGAACATCATCGACATCGACGGCCGCGGCATCCAGCTGCTGCTGCGCGAAGTCCAGTCCGAGTCGCTGATCGTGGCGCTGAAGGGTGCCTCGCAAGGCCTGCGCGACAAGATCTTCGCCAACATGTCGCAGCGTGCGGCCGAGATGATGAAGGAAGACCTGGAATCCAAGGGACCGGTGCGTCTGTCCGAAGTCGATGCGCAACAGAAGGCCATCCTGCAGATCGTGCGCCGCCTGGCCGACGAAGGCCAGATCGTGCTGGGTGCCAAGGGCGAGGACGCGTTCGTCTGATGCGTTTGAGGCAGATGCAGGGTGCCGTCGGCATGCCGGCCTGAGGAGTCAAAGAACCCATGCGTGCAAAGATCATTCCCAAGGAAGAGATGACGCCCTACCAGCGATGGGAGCTGGCGTCCTTCAACGAAGAACCCGAACCGGAGCCGCAGCCCGAAATGCTGCCCGAGGAAGAAGAATTCCTCGAAGAGCCGCCACCGGTCCCGCAACTGACAGCCGAACAGCTTGATGCCATCCGCGAGGCCGCCCGCCAGGAAGGTTTTGCCGAGGGCCGCGAACACGGCCTGCAGGCTGGCCGCTCCGAAGGCTACGTCGCCGGGCTCCAGCAAGGCCAGCAGGAAGTCAACGAAATCATCCAGCACTTCCGCCAGATCGCAGTCAATTTCAGCACCGAAGTCTCGCAGTGCAGTGAAAAGATGGCCCCCGAACTGCTGGACCTGGCGCTGGACCTGGCCAAATCCATGCTCAAGACGGCCCTGAACGTGCGTCCGGAACTGATCCTGCCGACCGTCAGCGCTGCCATCCACGCCTTGCCGGTGCTGCAGCTGCCGGCCAGCCTGACGCTGCATCCCGAAGATGCCGCCCTGGTGCGCAAACACCTGGGCGAGGAACTGGCCCAGCAAGGCTGGAAGATCGAGGAAGACGCCCATCTCGACCGCGGCGGCTGCCGTGTCGAAACCCGTACCAACCAGATCGACGCCACCACCCCGACGCGCTGGCAGCGCCTGGGCGAGTCGCTGTCCAAGCAGCTCGACTGGCTGGAATGATTCATCCGAAGTGATAGTTACCTGAACGGGAGACCCGCATGAACTCCCCGATGCCTTCCCATAGCAGCCTGTGGCAAGCCTACCTGCACAACTGTCGCAGCCTGGTCGCCATGGCCGAGCCTACCCGCACGGCCGGGCGCATCACGCGCGTAGCCGGCCTGGTGATGGAAGCGGTCGGACTGAAGCTCCCTGTGGGCAGCCCCTGCAACGTCCCGCTTCCCAACGGCACGATGATCGAAGCCGAAGTCGTCGGCTTCCAGGATGAACGTTTGTTCCTGATGCCGCAGAGCGATGTCGAAGGCATCGTCCCTGGCACCCGCGTCTATCCGGTCGAACCGGTACGCCCTCCTCCGCGCACCGGCCCCATCAGCTTCACTCCGCGCCGCGTCGACGAGCACAGCCGTCGCCTGCCGGTCGGCGACGAGCTGCTGGGCCGCGTGCTCGACGGAGCCGGCCGCCCGCTCGACAATCTCGGCCCCCTGCATACCGAACGCTCGGCCCCGCTGGCCGTGCGTGCGGCCAACCCGCTGGGACGCGCGCCCATCCGCGACATTCTGGATACCGGCATTCGCGCCATCAACACCATGCTCACCGTCGGCCGTGGCCAGCGCATGGGCCTGTTCGCCGGTTCCGGCGTGGGCAAGAGCGTGCTGCTGGGCATGATGGCGCGCTATACCAGCGCCGATGTGATCGTGGTGGGACTGATCGGCGAACGCGGCCGCGAAGTGAAGGAATTCATCGAACAGATTCTGGGTGCCGAAGGGCTGGCGCGCTCGGTCGTGGTGGCGGCGCCCGCCGACACGCCGCCGCTGATGCGCCTGCAGGGCGCTGCGTACTGCACCTCCATTGCCGAGTATTTCCGCGATCAGGGCAAGGATGTGCTGCTGATCATGGATTCGCTGACCCGTTACGCCATGGCCCAGCGTGAAATCGCCCTGGCCATCGGCGAACCGCCTGCCACCAAGGGCTATCCGCCTTCCGTGTTCGCCAAGCTGCCGGCCCTGGTGGAACGCGCCGGCAATGGCGATGAAGGCGGCGGCTCCATCACCGCCTTCTACACCGTGCTGACCGAAGGCGACGACCAGCAGGACCCGATCGCCGACGCCGCCCGCGCCATCCTGGACGGCCATATCGTGCTGAACCGCCAGTTGGCCGAGGCTGGCCACTATCCGGCCATCGATATCGAACAATCCATCAGCCGTGCCATGCACAGCATCACGGATGCCGACCATCAGCGGCGTTCGCGCCATCTGAAGCAATTGTATTCACGTTTCCAGCGCAACCGCGACCTCATCAGCGTCGGCGCGTACGCCGCCGGCAGCGACCCCGTGCTGGATGAAGCTATTGCCTTGTTGCCAAGAATGGAGTCCTTTTTGCAGCAGGGCATCCATGAGCAGGCCGATGTATCAGAGAGCTTGAGGCAACTTACCGCTCTATTCGGGTGATTGAGCGCGCATCCTCAAAAATATAATCAGAGTGATCATGGCTACTCCCTCCGCACTTGATACGCTGATTGAATTGGCGACCAAAGAAACCGACGAAGCGACCAAACGCCTCGGCCGGGCTATTCGCGTGAGTGAAGAAGCACAACAGAAGCTGGGGATCCTGCAGCAATACCGCGACGATTACGCTGCGCGCTTCCAGGAAACCCTGACCAATGGCCTGACCGCCCTGGCGTATCGCAACTTCCAGCTGTTCCTGGAAAAGATCGACAATGCCATCGATGGCCAGGTCAACGTGGTGCAAAGCAGCCAGCAGCGCGTGGCCGAAGCCCGTACCGCATGGCAGGCCTGCGAGCGCAAGCGCATGTCCTACGACACACTGGCCACGCGGGCGCGCGACCAGGAAATGCGCAAGGAAAACAAGCGCGACCAGAAGTCCATGGACGAGCATGCCGCCCGCATCAGCTTCTACAAGCGCTGACCGCTGAAGCGGCCAGCCAGGCAAGACCGAACCGAACGCGCGCAAGTACAGAATCGCAACCAGCATCCAGAGCAGCAGACCGCATTTACCGACAGGCCACCACCATGAACACTTCCCTGCCGCTGTTGAACGTGATCACCGGCTCCCAGGCCGCCACGGGTTCGCGCTCGGGCAACCCTGCCGACAGCTTCTCGGCCGATGTGCCTTTCAACCAGGTCCTCAACAGCCAGGTCAGCACGCGCGTACAGGACAACCAGGCGCAGGCGCGCCAGGCCCAGCAGAATGCCGACACCCAGGCGGCCAATGCCCAGGCTGCCGCCAAGCAGGCCGCTGCCAATCAGCAATCCCAGACTGCCGCCAACAATGCCAGCAAGAGCGCCGCCAACGATGGCAGCGACCAGAGCAGCCAGGTCAGCGACAAGGATGAAGACGAGGACAGCAGCGACACCGCCACCCAGGCCTCGGCCGAATTGCTGGCCCTGGTCGCCAACATCGCCCAGAACGCCGTCAAGCCGGCCGCCGATGGCAAGGCCAAGGGTGACGGCAGCGCAGCCGACCTGCTGGCCCAGGCCAAGCGCGGCAGCGGCAAGCTGTCCCTGAGCGACCAGCAGCAAGCACTGGCGGAGGACAAGCAAGGCAAGGTCGATCCGGCCGCCCTGCAGGATGCCCTGGCCGCCGCCAAGGGCAAGCAGGATGCCGCCGCCAGCGAACTGGCCCGCAAGAGCAATGCCGAAGCCAACCCGGCTCCGCAGGCGAGCAATGCGAAGGACGCCAAGCCCGCCATCGACCTGGGCGCTGCCGCCAAGGCCGAGCCCAAGGACGATGCCAGCGCCCTCACCGCCCGCGCCCAACTGAACAAGGCCACGCCCGAGCTCGCCGCTCCGGCCGCCAGGCAGGATGCCGCCCCGGCCGCGCCGACCCCGGTGGTGCTGCCGGCCATGCAGCAAGCCGCTGTCGCCAGCCAGCCGCAGGCCGTGTTCACCCCGGCCTACAGCGACAAGATCCAGTCCAACGTCGGCAGTGCCGGCTGGAATCAGGCCTTGGGCACCAAGATTACCTGGATGGCCACGGCGGGCATGCAAAGCGCCTCGCTGAGCCTGAATCCGCCCGACCTCGGCCCGATGCAGGTGGTGCTGAACGTGCACAACCAGCAAGCCGACGCCACCTTCATCACCGCCCAGCCCGAAGTGAAGCAGGCGCTGGAAGCGGCCATGCCCAAGCTGCGTGAAATGATGGACCAGGCCGGCATCCAGCTTGGCCAGGCCAATGTCCAGACCGGCATGCCCAATCAGCAGCAAGGTGCCGGCAACGGTCAGCAGCAGGCGCGCAGCGGTTCTTCCGGCAGCTTCGGCAAGGAGCAGGAGGCCGATGTGGCCGTCAACGGCGCGGCCACCGCGACGGCGACCACCAGCGGACTTGGCCTGGTCGACACCTTCGCATAAGCGGCCGGCCCCGGAAACCTTAAAAAACAAGCAATTTTCGTCTGCGCAAGACTCAACAATGTGATTTGCCTGCCGATAAGCAGATAACCTCGCATACCGCGCTGACGAACTGAAAGGAACAGTAGATGGCAACAAAAGGAAAAGCCCCGGCCAAGGGAGCTGAAGCAGATGCAGCACCGGCAAAATCCAGCAAGAAGATGCTGTTCATCATCGTGGGCGCAGTGCTGGTGCTGGTCATCGGCGGTGCCGCAGCGTTCTTCATGATGGGTGGCAAGGGCAAGAAGGGGGATGATCACGCTGAAGAGAAGGTCGAAGCCAAGGCACCGACCTTTGTGGTGATCGAACCCTTCGTGGTGAACCTGCAGCAGGAAACCGGCGACCAGTACCTGCAAGTGGCAATGACCCTGCAAGTGCCGGACGGCCAGACCGCTGAAGCCCTCAAACTGTACATGCCGCAAGTGCGCAGCCGCCTGCTGATGGTGCTGTCCAGCAAGAAGGCCTCGGAGCTGCTCACCAGCGAAGGCAAGCGCCGTCTGACCGACGAGATCATCGACCAATTGGGCGAACCGTTCTCGGGCAAGGGCAAGGGACCGCAGATCACCGACGTGTTCTACACCTCGTTCGTGATCCAACAGCAGTAACACCGTATCGAAGTCAGAGATCGTCGACCATGGCCGAGCATTTTCTATCACAGGAAGAAGTCGATGCCCTTTTGAAGGGCGTGACGGGAGATGAAGACGAAGAAAAAATCGTCGAAGAAGCTCCTGGTACGGTACGTACCTACAACCTGGCCACGCAGGAACGCATCGTGCGCGGGCGCATGCCCACGCTGGAAATCATCAACGAGCGTTTCGCGCGTCTGTTCCGCATCGGCTTGTTCAACTTCATTCACCGTACCGCCGAAATCTCGGTCGGTCCGGTGAAGGTGTCCAAGTACAGTGAATTCATCCGCAACCTGGTGGTGCCCACCAACCTGAACCTGGTGCACATCAAGCCCTTCCGTGGCATCGGGCTGGTGGTGTTCGACCCGCAGTTCGTGTTCATGCTGGTGGACAACATGTTCGGCGGCGATGGCCGCTTCCACACCCGCATCGAAGGCCGCGAATTCACGCCCACCGAGCAGCGCATCATCATGCGCGTGCTGGAGATCACCTTCGAGACCTACGCCAAGTCGTGGGAACCGATCTATCCGATCGAATTCGAGTTCATTCGCTCGGAAATGAATACGCAGTTCGCCAACATCGCCACGCCCAACGAAGTGGTGGTTTCGACCACCTTCACCGTCGAGCTGGGACCGGTGTCGGGCGAGATTCACATCTGCACGCCCTATTCGATGATCGAACCGGTGCGTGACCGCCTCACCAGCAGCATGCAGGGCGAGGCGCTGGAAGTGGACAAACGCTGGATCCGCCTGATGAAGCAGCAGATCCAGACTGCCGAGGTCGAACTGATCGTCAATTTCGGCACCGCCCGAGTCAATTTCACCGATCTGCTGCACATGCAGGTCGGCGACGTCATTCCGCTGCAGACCAATACGACCGTCGAGGCACAGGTTGACGGCGTACCGGTGATGGAATGCAGCTACGGCCAGTCCAATGGCCAATACGCCTTGCGCGTTGAAAAACTGCTGTCCATCACCCATCAAGAAACACCGGAAAGCTTTCAAGGAGATTAGTAATGGCTGATGAGAACGTAGCAGGCGCAGGCGCAGCGGAAGACGATCCGTGGGGCGCGGCCATGGCCGAGCAAACCGAGGCTGAAGAGGCGCAGAAAAAAGGCGAGATGGAAGACGAGAAAGGCATCACCGCAGCCCCTGCGATGGCCACCGTCTTCAAGGACCTGAGCGCCGCCGATATCAAGACCAACACTCCCAACGATATCGACTTCATCCTCGACATCCCGGTGCAGCTGACCGTGGAACTGGGCCGCACCAAGATCGCCATCAAGAACCTGCTGCAACTGGCGCAAGGCTCGGTGGTGGAACTGGACGGCATGGCCGGTGAACCGATGGACGTGCTGGTCAACGGCTGCCTGATCGCACAAGGCGAAGTGGTGGTGGTCAATGACAAGTTCGGTATCCGCCTGACCGACATCATCACGCCGGCAGAACGCATCCGCAAGCTCAACCGCTGAGCGGGATGGCTTGAGTTTGATGACACGTTTTTACGCAGCATCGATGTGGCAGGGCCTGCGCCGGATCCGTCCGGCGCCGATGTCGGCCCTGGTCTTCCTGGGGGGCAGCCTGGTGGCCGCCGCCCACGCCTGGGCCGACAATGCCTCCGCCGGCAGCGCCACTGCCGCTGCGGCGGCACCTGCAACAGCGCCGGCCGCTCCGGCTGCAGCCGCGCCAGTGGCTGTCGGCGCTTCCCTTCCCTCTTCCTCCGGCAGTGTGTTCACCATGCTCTTCGGACTGGTGGCGGTGCTGGCCGTCATGGCCGCCGTCGCCTGGCTGTTCAAGCGCATGGGCCTGGCCAACAGCCTGGGCGGCAATGCCGTGGCCAAGGTGGTCGGGGGCGTGTCAGTCGGCACACGCGAACGGGTGATGGTGGTCGAAGTGGGCGACCAGTGGATCGTGGTCGGCGTCGCTCCCGGGCGGGTCAATGCCCTGGCCACCCTGCCGCGCCAGGAAGGCGTCGCCGCCCAACCCGCCAGCGCCGGACCGGCCTTCGCCAGCTGGCTCAAGCACACCATGAACAAACGAAATGGCGGTGCCGGCAACGGCGGCCGTCCGGGTAATGATGGCAGCACATCCTAAGCCGCAAGGCCTTCTCTCTTTCCTGCTCCGCCGAAGCGGCGCGCTGCTGCGCAGCCGCTACTGGTGGATGGCGCTGCTGTGCCTGCCGCTGGCCGCTTCGGCCCAGCAAGGCCTGCCCGCGCTCAACAGCATGCCCGCACCGGGCGGCGGCACGAATTATTCGCTGCCGATCCAGACCATGCTGTTCCTCACCTCGCTGTCGTTCATTCCGGCGGCGTTGCTGATGATGACCTGTTTCACCCGCATCGTGATCGTGCTGTCGCTGCTGCGCCAGGCGCTGGGCACGCAGTCCACGCCACCCACGCAGGTGCTGGTCGGCCTGTCGCTGTTTTTGACCTTCTTCGTCATGAGTCCGGTGTTCGACCGCATCTATACCGAGGCCTATCAGCCCTTCGCGGAGAACAAGATCCAGATGATGGAAGCCCTGGACAAGGGGGCCGCGCCGCTCAAGGAATTCATGCTCAAGCAGACCCGCCAGGCCGACCTGGCGCTGTATGTGAAGCTGTCGCGCGGTCCGGCCCTGCAAGGTCCGGAGGATGTGCCGCTGCGCCTGCTGGTCCCGGCCTTCGTCACCAGTGAACTGAAGACCTCTTTCCAGATCGGCTTTGCCATCTTCATCCCCTTCCTGATCATCGACATGGTGGTGGCCAGTATCCTGATGTCGATGGGCATGATGATGATGTCTCCGGCCATCGTCTCGCTGCCCTTCAAGCTGATGCTGTTCGTGCTGGTGGATGGCTGGCAGCTGCTGATCGGCTCCCTGGCCCAGAGTTTCTACTAGCCCAAGGCAAGGATACGTATGACACCCGAAAGCGTCATGACCATGGGCCGCCAGGCCATGGAAGTCACTCTCCTGATCGCTGCCCCGATGCTGATCACGGCCCTGCTCATCGGGCTGCTGGTGAGCATCTTCCAGGCCGCGACCCAGATCAACGAACAGACCCTGGCCTTCATTCCCAAGCTGGTGGGCGTATTCCTGGCACTGATCATCGCCGGCCCGTGGATGCTGACCATCATCCTCGACTACATGCACACCATGTTCAGCGGGATTCCCGCCATGGTCCAGTAGGCCGGTCCGCCGGGCAGGCCCGGCGGCTCCTGATCCATGCTCACCTTCACCAGCCAGCAACTCTACGCCTGGGTCGCCATGTTCATCTGGCCGACCACGCGCATCCTCGGGCTGCTGTCCATCGCCCCGCCCTTCGGCAGCGCCAGCGTGCCCATGCTGGTCAAGATCCTGCTGGGTATCGCCATCGGCGCGGTGCTGGCGCCGGATGTGCCGATTCCCCCGGCCATCGATCCGATGTCGATGACCGGACTGCTGATCCTGCTGCAGCAATTGCTGATCGGCCTGTCCATGGGCTTTGCCATGCGCGTGGTGTTCGCCGCCGTGGAAGCGGCGGGCGAACTGACCAGCTCGACCATGGGCCTGTCCTTCGCGGCCTTCTTCGATCCCCAGACGCAGGGCCGTACGGCCGTCATCAGCCAGGTGTTCTCGCTGCTGGCCACCATGGTGTTCATCAACCTGAACGGCCACCTTCTGCTGTTGCAAGTGATGGCAGAGAGCTTCCACACCCTGCCCATCACGGGCGTGCCGATCACCACCGAGGGCTTCCACCAGCTCGGCCTGTGGGGGGCCAAGGTCTTCAGCATGGGACTGCAATTGTCGCTGCCGCTGCTGATCGCACTGCTCATCACCAACTTCGCCCTGGGCATCCTCACCCGCGCCGCGCCGCAGCTCAATCTCTTCGGGATCGGTTTTTCGATTACCATGCTGGCGGGATTCATCCTGATCGCCTTCGCCCTGCCCTACATGCTCACCCCGCTGCAGCGCTTCCTGTCCGATGGCGTCGAGATGGTCCGCCTGCTGGGCAGCGTGCCGCCGGTCAATGCGCTGCCCAAACCGTAAGCGGCAAGCTTTGCTTGCACAACATTTACGTCTGCTGACACACGCACGGCAGCGACGGCCTCACAATGACGCCTTTGCCTGCGGCACCGCTGTGCGTCCGGCCGACCCTGTGGCCGTCCCTCATTTTCTCGCATGAATATCGCCTACTTCCGCCGCCCCAAGATCCTGCTCCTGAGTCTCGCCGTCCTGCTGGCCGGGGGCTACCTCGTGCATCGCGCACTCACGCCGCCAGCGCCGCCCAGCTACCTGACCGCCACCGCGTCCGTGGCCGATATCCAGGACGTGGTCCTGGCCAGCGGCACCGTCAAGGCCTACAAGCAGGTCAGCGTGGGCGCGCAGGTGTCGGGCCAGATCAAATCGCTCAAGGTGGCGCTGGGCGAGCGTGTCAAGAAGGGCCAACTGGTGGCCGAGATCGATTCCCTGACCCAGGCCAATGCCCTGGCCAGCGCCGAATATTCGCTGCAGAACCTGCAGGCCCAGCTGCGCGCCAAGGAAGCCACGCTGAAACAGGCGCAACTGGCCTATGCGCGCCAGCAGATGATGCTGGCCGGCGACGCCAGCTCGCGCGAGAACTTCGAGACGGCCGAAGCCACCCTCAACTCCACCCGTGCCGACATCGCCGCCCTGCAGGCGCAGATCAAGGACGGTGCCATCAAGGTTGACACCGCCCGCCTGAACCTGGGCTACACCCGCATCACCGCCCCCATCGATGGCGAAGTGGTAGCCATCGTGGCCCAGGAAGGCCAGACCGTGAACGCCAACCAGTCCACCCCGACCATCATCAAGGTGGCACGCATGGATACGGTCACCATCAAGGCGCAGATCTCGGAAGCCGACGTGGTACGCGTCAAGCCCGGCCTGCCGGTGTACTTCACCATCCTCGGCGACCCCGAGCATCGCTACCGCACCACCCTGCGCGCCATCGAACCGGCACCGGATTCGATCCTGCAGGATGACACCACCACCAGCACCACCAGCACTACCACCAGCAGTTCCAGCTCGACGGCGATCTACTACAACGGCCTGCTGGACCAGCCCAATCCCGATGGCAAGCTGCGCATCTCGATGACCACCCAGGTCAACATCGTGCTCTCCGAGGCCAAGGACGCGCTGGTGGTGCCCTCCACGGCGCTGGGTGCGAAGGATGCCCAGGGCCGCTACACCGTGCGCGTACTGGATGCGCAAGGCCTGGCGCAGGAGCGCCGGGTGCGCACCGGCATCAATACCAATGCCCAGGTGCAGATCATCGAAGGACTGAAGGCCGGCGAGCGCGTCGTCACCGGCACCGCCGTACCGGGCACGGCGGACAGCAGCAGCGAACATCGCGGTCCGCCGCCGCGCATGTAAGGTGGCCATGACGACGCCATTGCTGCAACTGCGCGCACTGCGCCGCGACTTCCCGGCCGGGGATGACACCATCACCGTGCTCAACGACGTCAACCTCGACATCGCCGCCGGCGAAATGGTCGCCATCGTCGGGGCCTCCGGTTCGGGCAAGTCGACGCTGATGAACATCCTTGGCTGCCTCGACAAGCCCAGCGCCGGCAGCTACCTGGTCGCCGGACGCGAGACCGGCAAGCTGGCCCCGGACGAACTGGCACAGCTGCGGCGCGAGCATTTCGGTTTCATCTTCCAGCGCTATCACCTGCTGTCGGACCTGGACGCCACCGCCAACGTGGAAGTGCCCGCCGTCTATGCCGGCCAGGAAGCGGCGCAGCGCCGCCAGCGCGCCGCCCAGTTGCTGGCGCGCCTCGGCCTGGCCGACCGTGGCCACCACAAGCCCGGCCAGCTCTCGGGCGGCCAGCAGCAGCGTGTGTCGATTGCGCGCGCGCTGATGAACGGCGGCGACGTGATCCTGGCCGACGAACCCACCGGCGCGCTGGACAGCCACAGCGGCCACGAGGTGATGAACATCCTCAAGGAATTGCACGCCGAAGGCCACACCATCATCATCGTCACCCACGACATGCAGGTGGCCAGCAATGCCCAGCGCATCATCGAGATCAAGGATGGCCTGATCATCGCGGATCGCCGCAACAGCGCGCCCGAGGCGGCAGCGGTGAGCGGCATCATCAAGCAGGAGCGCCAGCAACACCGGCAAGCCAGCGCCTGGCGCGCCGCGCTGGACCGTTTCAAGGAAGCGCTGCGCATGTCGCTGCTGGCGATGAACGCACATCGCCTGCGCAGCTTCCTGACCATGCTGGGGATCATCATCGGCATCGCCTCGGTGGTCTCGGTCGTGGCCTTGGGCAGTGGCTCGCGCGAACAGATCCTGTCCGATATCAGCTCCATGGGTACCAATACCATCGACATCTTCCCCGGCACCGATTTCGGCGACATGAAGTCTGCCGCCATCCGCACCCTCACGCCAGCCGATGCCGCCGCCCTGGCTGAACAGAATTACGTGGACAGCGTCACGCCCAGCGTGTCCACAGCCTCCTCGGCGCGCTACGGCAACATCTCGGTCACGGCCACCATCAATGGCGTAGGTGAACAGTATTTCCGCGTGCGCGGACTGAAGATGGCACAGGGCATGAGCTTCGACAACGACAGCATCCGCCGCCAGGCGCAGGAAGTGGTGATCGATGCCAATACCTACAAGAAGCTCTTTCCCAACGGCGGCAATGCGCTGGGTGAAGTGATCTTCCTCGGCAGCGTGCCGTGCCGGGTGATCGGCGTGACGCAGAAGCGCGAGAACGGATTTGGCAACAACAGTTCGCTCAACGTCTGGGTGCCCTATACCACCGCCATGACGCGCGTAATCGGCCAGCGCTACCTGAGCGGCATCACCGTGCGGGTCAGCGACAAGGTCCCCAGCGCGGCAGCGGAGCAAGGCATCACCCAGCTGATGACGCTGCGCCATCGCACCAAGGACTTCTACATCTTCAACACCGACAGCATCCGCCAGACCATCGAAAAGGCCACGGCCACGCTGACCCTGCTGGTGTCGATGATTGCGCTGATCTCGCTGGTGGTCGGTGGCATCGGCGTGATGAACATCATGCTGGTCTCGGTCACAGAGCGTACCCGCGAGATCGGCGTGCGCATGGCCGTAGGCGCGCGCCAGGGCGACATCATGCAGCAGTTCCTGATCGAAGCGGTACTGGTCTGCCTGGCCGGCGGCTTGCTGGGCGTGCTGCTGGCGCTGTCCTTCGGGGCGGTGTTTGCGCACTTCGTCAGCAGCTTCCACCTGATCTATTCCACTGCCTCCATCGTCAGTGCCTTCGCCTGCTCTACCCTGATCGGCGTGGTGTTCGGCTTCCTGCCGGCGCGCAATGCTGCGCGCCTCAATCCGGTGGATGCCCTCGCCCGCGAATGAAATTGCCCGTCATGTCCAAGTTCCTGTCCTTTCCTCCTCCTTCCCGCCTCGCGCTGTTGCTGGCGCTGGCCCTGCTGGGCGGCTGCAGTTCGCTGGTGCGCACGCCCTACACCGCACCAGTGACCCAGACCCCGGCCGCCTGGCAACAACGCGACCCGGCCGCTGCCGTCAACGCCAGCCGCTGGTGGCAAGGCTTCGGCGATGAGACCCTCAGCGGCCTGATCGATGAGGTCCTGCGCAAGAACAACAACCTGGCGCTGGCGACCATCAAGGTCCGGCGCGCCCAGTTGCAGGCCGGGATCGCCAATGATGCCTTCGTCCCGGCGCTCAGCGGACAAGTGGGCAGCACCGCCAGCAAGGCGCTCGATGGCAATCGCCAGACTGCCCGCAGCAGCCAGAACTCGCTGAGCCTGTCCTATGAAGTCGACCTGTGGGGCCGGCTGGGTGCCAACTACGACGTGGCCCGCTGGGAAGTCCTGGCCACCGAGCAAGACCGCGCGGCCACGGCGCTCTCGCTGGTCGGCACCACCGCCAACTTGTACTGGACCGGTGCCTACCTGAACCAGCGGCTGCGCACTGCCCAGCAGAGCATCGCCTATGCGCAGAAGACCTTGGACCTGATCAATACCCAGTACCGCGCAGGGGCGGTGTCGTCAGTGGATGTGCTGACCGCACAGCAGAACCTGCTCAGCCAGCAAGCCAGCTATACCGAACTGGTGCAGCAGCAGGTGGAAAATGACAATGCCCTGGCCATCCTGTTCGACAGTCCGCCCGGCCAGCGCCGCAGCCTGCCTCAGGCGCTGCCGGAGCAGCCGCTGCCGGGGCTGGAGGCGGGCCTGCCGGCCGAGCTGCTGGCGCGGCGTCCCGATCTGCAGGCGGCCGAATTGCGCTTGCGCGAGTCGCTGGCCAACGTCGACCTGACGCGCGCCAGCTTCTATCCGAAGCTGAGCCTGACCGGGTCGCTGGGGACCAGCAGCGACGCCTTGCTGCGCCTGGTGCAGAATCCGGTGGCCTCGCTGGCGGCGCAGTTGAGCCTGCCGTTTTTGCAGCAGACCCAGATGAAGCTGCAGATCAAGGTCTCGCAGGCCGACTATGAGAGCGCCGTGACCCAGTTCCGCCAGACCCTGTACGCCGCCTTCAGCGACGTCGAGAACGCCCTTTCGGCGCGCACGCAATATGCCCGGCAGCAGGCGCTGCTGGCGCGCAACGTCGAGGTGGCACGGGCAGCCGAACAGCTCTACGAACTGCGTTACCGGGCAGGCTCGGTGACCTTGCAATCCTGGCTGGATCAGCAGGACAAACGCCGCAACGCCGAGAACACGCTGGCGCAGGTCCGCCTGAACCAGCTGAAAAACCAGATGACGCTGTACCAGGCCCTGGGCGGCGATGCCCGTGCCACTCCGCCGCAATGAACGGCGACGGTTTGTGTCTGCGGCAAACAAAAAGGCGAACCCGCGGGTTCGCCTTTTTTGCATTTTCCTTCACGGCGATCGGCCTGGAACGCCGTCGCTGTGAAAGTAAATTCATTATTTCAGGTAATTCAGCAAAGTCAGGCCACTGGTGGTGACGAACACCTTCTGCGCTGCCGACAGATAGGTCTGCTTGAGCGTCAGGTCGCTGATCAGCTCGCTGGTATCGGACAGGTTGCGGCCCAGCAGGTTGTTGATGGTCTGGGTGTAGTTTTCCTTGTTGACTTCACCGGCGGCGTCGAGGTTGTCCAGCTCGTTCTGGCGCGCGCCGATGGATGCCTTGACGGTGGACACGCTGCTGGAAATCGAGTCGATCTGGGTATTGAACTGCGCCAGGTTGCGTGCCAGTGCCGCCTGGCTGCCGACCACCGGGGTACGTGCCGCATTGGCCGCATCCGATTGCAGCTTGAGCGCGGCGGTCGAGGTGAATTGCGCCTGGTAGCCCGGATCGTCCGGCTTCATGGCATCCAGGGTCGCCTGGGCCGCCTTGTAGGCGGCGATCGGGGTCTGGCCGCTGCCGGCGGGATAGACGTAGTTGTTGGCGGCCGTGTCATCGGCCTTGTTGGCGGCTTCGGTCACCGGCACCGACAAGACGTTGATCAGGTTGGTCATGGTCTTGAAGATGTCCTGGCCGTTGCCCTGGAACACCGTCTGGCCCGAGGCGCTGATATCCATCTGGCGGGTCGAATCCACCTGCAGCGTCATGGCCCCCTGGTCGCCGTTGTAGACCACGCCGCCGGTACCATCCAGCGTGAAGGGCTGCGTCGTGCTCTTGAAGCCGGAGAAGATGTAATTGCCCTGCCCGTCTTGGGCATTGGCATAGCCCAGCACTTCGTTGAGGTTGCCCTTGATCTCGGACGCCATGTTGATGCGCTCGGCGTTCGAGTAGGAGGCATTGCCGGCCGTGATGACGTTGGATTTCAGCTTGGTCAGCATGTTGGTCAGGCTGTCCAGGGTTCCCTGCACGGTCGACAGCGCGCTGTTGGCGTTCTGGCGATTGGTCTTGTACTGGTCGTTGAGGGCCGAGGTCTGGGTCATGTCCAGGGCGCGGGCGGCGGCCACCGGGTCATCCGAGGGCAGCAACACCTTCTGCTGCGCCGTCACCTGCTGCGTCAGCTTCAGGATCTGGCTCTGCATGCTGGTCAGGTCATTGTTGCTCGACTGATAGAGCATCTGGGTGCTAATACGCATGGTCGTCTTCCTTTAACTGATTAACCGCCCAGGGTGAGCAGGACATTGATCATGTCGCTGGCGGCCTGGATGATCTTGGCCGCAGCCTGGTACTGCTGCTGGTTCTTGATCATCTGCGCCAGTTCCTCGTCCTGGTTGACCCCGGACTCGGATTGCTGCTGGGCCTGGATCGCCGTCAGGCGCGTCTTCTCGGCCGTGTTGGTGACGTTGATCTCGTTGGTCTTGTTGCCGATGGTGGCCACCAGCTGCGAGTAGGAACCCTGGAAGCTGGTGCCATTGATGGTGTTGGCCGTCTGCAGGTTGGCCATGGCCAGCGCGTTGCGGTTGTCCGACGCGGCGCTGGTGTTGGCGGCAATGGTGAACTGGTCGCCATTGGACGGCTGGCCCGAAATCTTGAACTTGACGCCGCTGATCTCGTAGGTGTCGCCAGCGGTATAGGCCAGGCTGGTGGCACCGCCCGCGATGGCGGTGGTGGTGCCATCCTGGTGGGTGATGGTGCCGCCACCGGCAGGCACGGCCGGCGAAATGGTGAACGCCGGCGGCGTGGCCGCGGTGTTGTAGGTCAGCGTGGTCGGCTTGGTCAGCGGCGTGGTGGTGGTCAGGTACGCCGCCGTGACCGAACCGGTGTTGATCGTCGCCGTGCCCTTGTTGGCCGCCACCGGAGCGAAGTTGAACTTGTCGCCGGCCGACGGTGTGCCGGTCAGGGAGTAAGTCACGCCACCGCTGCTGATGGTCATGCCCGGCGTGTAGTTGAACGCCGTGCCGGCTGCCACCGAACCGGTGGTGCCGTCCGGATTGGTATAGGTCACCGCTGGTGCCGGCGTTGCCCCGGTCCAGGCCGCCGTCAATTGCACCTGGGTGCCGCTCAGCGAAGCCGTGAAGGCGACCGAGGAGCCCTGCTTGAAGGTGGTCGGATCCAGCGAGGTGTTGGAGATGATCGCATTGCCGGTATTGGTGCCCGGCGTGCTGGCATTGACGTTGTTGGTGGCGTTGATCGCGGTGGTGATCGGGGCGGCCGTGGCCAGCAACTGGGTATTGTTGAGCGCCAGCGAGAAGGCCGCTGCGCCATTGGCGGTCGGCTGGATCTTGTAGGTGTTGCCGCTGGCCATGGTCGGCGCACCGCCCGGGGTCGCACCGTTGGAGTAGGTCACGCCATCGAGCGTGACCGGGAAGGCGGTGGCCGCCTTGACGGTCTTGGTGTTGTCCGACAGGCGGGTGAAGGTGTAGTTCGTACCGTCATAGCTCAGCGTGTAGTCGCTGGTGCTCAGCGCCGACGGATCGCTGATGGTCGCCGTCAGGTTGGTGGTCCCGGTGTTGCCGGGGAAACCGATCAGGTTGGGCGAGCTGACGTTGAACATGGCCGTGCCGGCATTGCCGTTCTGGTCCAGGCCCAACTGCTGCTGCTGGTTGAAGGCCGTGCCCATGGCGATGGCGATGCGGCCCAGGGCATTCTGGGTCGGATCCAGCGTTTCCGTGCGGTACTTGAGCAAACCGCCCAGGCTGCCGCCATCGTAGAAGAAGCTGTCGGGGATCGTGACCGTACCGCCACCAGACGTGACCTGGCCGATCTGCAGACGCGAGACGTCGGTAGGCGAATTGGTCACCACCATCTGGGTGATCTGGTCGCCCGTCACCAGCGCCTGGCCGGTGCCGATGAACACGCTCACCGCGCCGGTATCCTGCGGCACGGTGGTGATCTTGACGTACTTGTTCAGCTCGGACACCAGCTGGTCGCGCTGGTCCAGCAGATCGTTGGGCGGCTGGCCGCCACCGGTGCCGTTGGCATTGACGATCGCCTGGTTCAGCTTGGCGATCTGCTGGGCATAGGAATTGATGCTGGTCACCGTGGAGGTGATCTGGCTGTTGACGCTGGCGCTGCTCTGGGCCAGCTGGTCATTGATGCTGGAGACGCGCGCCACCAGGGTCGACGCCTGCGACAGCACCGACTGGCGCGAAGCCTGGGTATTCGGGTTGGAGGCCAGGTTCTGGACCGCCGCAAAGAAATCCTGCAGCGCGGGCGACAGGCCGGCCTTGGTGTCGGCCACCATGTTGTTGATCTGCGAGATCTGGGAGTAGTACGAATCCAGCGAACTGGCCGAACTCTGCGAGGCCAGCGCCTGCTTGGTCAGGAAGTCGTTGTAGATGCGCTTGATCTCGGTGACCTGGGTGCCCTGCCCAACGAAACCGTAACCGTAATTGATGCCGCCGGCCGAGCTTTGCACGACTTCCTGGCGGTTGTAGCCGGGAGTGGTGGCGTTGGAGATGTTGTGGCTGGTGGTGGCCTGCGCCGCCATGGCCGCCTGCAACGCGCTTTGCCCGATACTGAAGATGTTAGTTGCCATGCTAGGTTGTCGTCCCTGAAAGCTTTTAGCGGAATAACCAAGTCAACGGCAGGATTGACCAAAACTTTAGAGGGTCCGGGCCAAATTTGTTTCCGGCCGGAACCGATGAGCTTGCCGCCCGGACACGCCCTGCGGCGCTGAAAAATCAGGCCGAGAGCGACTGGCGGATGATGCGCGAAAGCTTCTCCGCATAGTGCGGATCGGTCGCATAGCCGGCGCGCTGCAGCCCATAGGCGAAGCCGTGGGCATCCTGGGCGCTGGCCAGTACCTTCTCGTAGCGCGGATTGCTGCGCAGCAAGTTGGCGTAATCCTTGAAGGCATCCGCATAGGAATCATAGGCGCGGAATTTCTCCACGCGCTTCTGCGGTTTGCCGTTGATGTATTCGATGGTGGTGGCCTCGACCACCTTGCCCGTCCAGTTGCCGGTGGCCTTGATGCCGAACAGGTTGTGCGCCGAGCGGCCATCGCGCGTGACGATTTCCTTCTTGCCCCAGCCGGTCTCCAGCGCGGCCTGCGCCAGCATGAACTTGGCCGGAATGCCGGTCATCTTGCTGGCCATTTCGGCGTCGGCCTGCAGGCGGTTCTGGAAGGCTTCGACGTGGGCCGGCTTGTTGGAATTGCGGCGCTGCTTGTTGCGGCCATCCTGGTCCGTACTCTCCGCCGCCTGCTGGCTGGCGAAGCTCTGGATGAACTTGGCGCGGTCGGCATCGCTCATGTCCTTGACCAGCGGAATGCCCATCGGCAGGCCCTCCTCGCCCGGCAAGGGATTGCCTTCCAGGTCTTGCGCGTCCGGCAGTTTCTTGGGCAGCGAGGCCGAGAGCTGGCGCGTCAGCACGTCAGCCAGGCCCACGCCGCGCTGGGCCAGGCTCTGGCTCAGCTGCTGGTCCAGCATGGAGGTAAACATCTTGGTCTGTTCGTTGTCGAACGGGCCGTTCTGCGGGGTGGCATCCCGCATGCTCTTCATCACCATGTTCAGGAACAGCGCCTCGAATTGCTTGGCTGCGCCCTTGACGGACTCCGGCGTGTTCTGCTTGGCAGCCTCACGCAGGCCGTTCAGCCCATTCGCATCGACGGCAAGTCCCTCGGTCGGATTGGATGGGTTGATCTTGTTGAGCATGGATTACCTTGGAGGAAAGCGTTGGGTGTCGGATCAGTCCGGAGCGTCAGATCACTTCGAGTTCTGCGCGCAGCGAACCGGCCGCCTTCATGGCCTGCAGGATGGCCAGCAAGTCCTGCGGCGTGGCACCGATGGCATTGAGCGCCTTGACCACATCGGACAGCGAGGCCCCGCCCTTCAACAGCATGACCTTGCCCGGCTCCTTGTTGATCGAGACCTGGGCATTCTGCACGCCCGCGGTCTGGCCACCGGCCAGGGCATTGGGCTGGCTGACGGCATTGTCGGCCTGGATCACCACCGACAGGTTGCCGTGCGAGACCGCGCAGGTATCGAGCATCACGCTCTGGTTCATCACCACCGAGCCGGTACGTGCATTCAGGATCACCTTGGCGGCCAGCTTGCCGGGGGTGACATCGACGTTTTCGAGCGCACCAAGGAAGGCCACGCGGTCGCCGCTGGAGATCGGTGCGCGCACCCGGATCACGCGGCCATCCTGAGCCACGGCGGTATCACTGCCAAAACGCTTGTTCAGCGCATCGACCACCCGGCTGGCGGTCGAGAAATCATTGTCGTTCAGTTCCAGCATCACCATGTCGCCGCCACCGAGGGAACTGGGCACCGCCCGTTCCACGGTCGCACCGCCCGAGATGCGGCCTGCCGACAGCTGGTTGATGACGGTGCTGCTGCCGGCAGCCGAACCACCGGCACCGCCGACCACGATGTTGCCCTGGGCGATGGCATAGATCTGGCCGTCCGCACCCTTCAGGGGAGCCATCAGCAGCGTGCCGCCGCGAATGCTCTTGGCGTTGCCGATGGAAGAAACGGTCACGTCAATCAGTTGGCCCGGCTGCGCGAAGGCCGGCAAAGTAGCCGTCACCATCGCCGCCGCCACGTTCTTCAGCTGCATGTTGCTGCTGGTGCCGGTAGGCACGTTCACACCCAACTGCTGCAGCATGCTGATGACGCTCTGCACCGTAAAGGGGGTCTGTGTGGTCTGGTCACCGCTGCCATCGAGGCCCACGACCAGTCCATAGCCAACCAGCTGGTTCTGACGCACGCCCTGGATGCTGGCCAGGTCCTTGAGTCGCTCGGCGTGGGCCGGCGCGGCAGCGGCCACGCACAGTGCGGCCACGGCAGCAGCCGACAGGAGCTTGCCGCCCATCCTGATCATGTCCATGGCGAAAAATCCTTTCCGGGTCATTGCACTACTCCACATCAGAAAGGAGAAACGCTGAAGAAGAAACGGCCCAGCGACGACATGAAGTCAGCCATGTCGACGCGGGTATTGGTACGGTATTCGACCTTGGCGTCAGCCACCAGGGTGGACGAAACGGTGTTGCCGGTCTGGATGTTGTCGGGGCTGACGGTGCCGGAGAAGCGCACGTACTCCACGCCCTTGTCCAACGCTACCTGCTTTTCACCAGAGACCACCAGGTTGCCGTTGGGCAGCACCTCCACCACGGTCACGCCGATGGTGCCGGTGAAGGTGTTGCTGGAGCTGGTGGCGCCCTTGTCCTCGAATTTGGAGGACGAACTGCCGGACGCTGACAGCTCCTTGATGGACGTGCCAAAAATGGTCGGTGCCGGCGAGGCCACCGCGCCCGTCTTGCTGGCAGAGCTGCCGGCGGACTTGCCGGCACTGGTCTTTTCGTTGATGACGATGGTGATGGTGTCACCCACCAGGCGCGCGCGACGGTCTTCCAGCAACGGCCGGTAGACCGCCGACTGGAAGATCGCGCCCGAGGTCGGCGGCGCATAGGAAGCCGGTTGCGGACGCGCCGTCTTGGGCCCGGTCACGATACTGTCCGGCACGGTGGTGCAGGCGCTCACGCTCAACACGCCCGCGATGGTGGCCAATTTCAGCATGCTCTTCATCATTGCCTCGTCCTTCTTCTGCTACCGACTGCCTTGTTCAAAAACCACTGCACGACTGCATTACAGCTGCGAAATCTTGGCCAGCATCTGGTCGGAAGTGGTGATGGCCTTGCTGTTGATTTCGTAGGCGCGCTGGGTCTGGATCATGTTGACCAGTTCTTCCACCACGTTCACGTTGGAGGTTTCCACGTAACCCTGCCACAGCGCACCGGCACCGTTGGTGCCCGGGGTGTTCGGGTTCGGGGTACCGGAAGCGGCGGTTTCCACGTACAGGTTTTCGCCACGGCTTTCCAGACCAGCCGGGTTGATGAAGGTGGCGACCTGGATGGTGCCGATCTGCGTGGTGGCGGTCGAACCGGCCTGCATGATCGACACGGTACCGTCACGGCCCACGGTCAGCTTGGTGGTGTTGAGCGGAATGGTGATTGGCGGCTGCAGGGTGTAGCCGCTGGAGGTCACCATCTGGCCCTGGCTGTCGGTCTGGAAGGAACCGTCGCGGGTATAGGCGGTGGTGCCGTCCGGCAGCAGGATCTGGAAGAAGCCGTTGCCCTGGATCGCCAGATCCTTGTCATTGTTGGTCTGGTTGACGTTGCCTTGGGTGAAGATACGTTCGGTGGCGACCGGACGCACGCCGGTACCGATCTGCAGGCCCGAGGGCAATTGCGTCTGCTGCGAGGACTGGGCACCGGGCTGGCGCACGGTCTGGTACAGCAGGTCTTCGAACACGGCGCGCGAACGCTTGAAACCGTTGGTGCTGACGTTGGCCAGGTTGTTGGAGATCACGTCCAGTTGCGTCTGTTGCGCATCCAGGCCGGTCTTGGAAATCCACAGGGAACGAATCATTTGTTTCTCCGGTAATCAGCGCTTGCGCTGCGGGTGCATCGGTAAGGTCAGGTGCGTGGGCAGCATCAAGACAGCGACAGGATCGTGGTCGCCTTGGTGGAATCACTTTCGGCGGTCTGGATCACTTTCATGTTCATTTCGAACTGGCGCGACAGGTTGATCATGTTGACCATCGCTTCCACCACGTTCACGTTGCTGCCTTCGACCGCACCGCTGGCCAGGCGCACATTGGCGTCGGGCTGGGCGGCACCGGTGATGGTGCGGAACAGGCCGTCGTCGCCGCGTTTCAGGTTCTTCTCGTCCGGGTTGACCAGCTTGATGCGGCCCAGCACGTTGACCGCATTGGGGATGCCGTTGGTCGGGATCGACGACACCGTGCCGTCAGCCGCGATGGCCACGGTGGTATCGGGCGGAATCGTGATCGGACCGCCGTCGCCCTGCACGGACTGGCCGTTCTGGGTCTGCAGGATGCCGTTCTCGTTGATCTTGAAGCTGCCGTTGCGGGTGTAGGCTTCGCCGCCATCGGCGGTCCGCACCGCGATCCAGCCACGGCCCTGAATGGCCACATCCAGCGCACGGCCGGTGTCCTGGATCGGACCCTGCGAAAAATCATTGCCTGCAGTGGAGTCCACCACGAAAGCACGCGTCGGCAAGCCCTGCCCTACCACCGGAGCCGAACGGAAGGTATTCAATTGGGCACGAAAGCCCGTGGTCGTGGCATTGGCCAGGTTGTTGCTGGCGCTGGCTTGCTGCTCAAGCGTGTGCTTGGCGCCCGACATCGCTGTATAGACCAGACGATCCATATCACCCCTTAGTGGTGGCACCCATCCCTGGCACCACCGGTTGAAACCGGCCACCGGCGACGCCGGCAGCCTTGAAGCAGGCGCGCCGCAAGGCGCGCCGGATTACCCTGTTAACGCAGGCTGACCAGCGTCTGCAGCACGGTATCCTGCACCTTGATGGTCTGCGAGTTGGCCTGGTAGACACGCTGCGCCACGATCATGTTGACCAGCTCGGCGGTCAGGTCGACGTTGGAGTCTTCCACCGCACGGGCCTGCAGGGTACCGAAGGTACCGGTGGTCGGCTTGCCCACCAGCGGGCTGCCGGCGGCGGCCGTGGCGGAGTACAGGTTGTTGCCCAGCGGCTGCAGGCCGTTGGGGTTGGCGAAATTGACCAGCACCACGCTGCCCAGATTCTTGGTCTGCTGGTTGCTGTAGGAACCGACGATGGTGCCGTCCTTGTCGATCGAGAAGCTCGACAGGGTGCCCGGCGGCATGCCGTTCTGGCTCTGCGCCAGGTTGACGAAGGCCGAACCGGTCTGGGTCGAGCCGGTGTAGCTCAGCGCAATGGTGCTGGCGAAGTTGCCGCCGGCCTTGGCGATGCCGGGGTTGGTGCCGGTCGAACGCAGGTCGATGGTCATGGCACCGCCCGAGGTCAGGGTACCGGTCGAATCGAACACCATCGAACCCAGCTTCAGGGGCGTGGTACCACCGGAGGTGGTGGTCAGGGTCTTGCCGTCGACGGTGGCGTAGACGTCCCAGGTAGTGGTCGGCGGCGTGCCGGTCGGCGTGTTCTTCACATAGAAAGTCTGGACGCTGTATGGATTGCCCAGGCTGTCATAGATGGTCACGCCGGTCGAGTTGTTGTACGAGGTCGGGTCGGTGGCGCTGAAAGTGGTCGTGGTCGGCACGGTCACGCGCGAATCCAGGTTGACCTTGGTATTGATGGTGGTGGTGGTGGTCGCCGGGATCGAGGAGGTATCAATCTGCAGGCGCACCGGATCGCCACCGGTCACACCGGCTGCATAACCCATCAGGAAGGCCCCGTTCATGCTGGGGTTGACGATGTAGCCGTTCTTGTCGAGCTGGAACTGGCCATTGCGCCCGTACATCGGCGACAGGTCGCTGGAGCTGGCGGCCAACTGGAAGAAACCGTCACCATTGATGGCGATATCCAGCGGGTTGTTGGACGACGTGATATTGCCCTGGGTGAACTGTTGCGCCACATTGGCCACGGTCACACCGATACCCACCGGCGAATTGCCGGAACGGTTCATGGAATTGGCGTACATGTCGGCAAACTGCGTCTGCGACTGCTTGAAACCCACCGTGCTGGCGTTGGCCACGTTATTACCGATGACGTCCAGGCTCTTGGCTGCGCCGTTCAGTCCGCTCAGACCTTGCTGAAAACTCATGAGATATCCCCTTGTTCCGAATGTTGTCGGTAATGACGATTAAAGAATTTGCACGACGTCGGTCGGCTTGATGGTGCCGACATTGGTGACGTTGAGCTTGACGCCGTCCGACGCAGTCGAGACGCTGGAAACGGTACCGAAGGACAGGGTCGATGCGCTGACCGCCGTCCCGTTGTTGGAAGCACTGACCGTGAAGGTGTAATTGCCATCGGCCACCTTGCCACCGGTGTCGTTGGAGCCATCCCAGATCACCGGCACCACACCGGCGGCCTGGGTGCCCAGGTCGGTGGTGTGGACCACGGCACCCGAGGAATCCTTGATGGTGACCACCACGGAGGAGGCGGTACCGGACAGGTTCACGCCGAACACCGCCTTCTGGCTGGTGGTTTCCGTACCGCTGGCATCCTTGGTGGTATCGCTGGTCAGCTGGATGCTGTTGCCCGGGGCCAGCACGCTGTGGCCGATCATGTTGGCGGTCGACAGCGCCTGCGAGGAATTGAGGTTGCTCATCAGCGTGGACAGCGAATTGTTCAGCTGGCTGATGCCCGACACCGTGGACAGCTGCGCCATCTGGGTGGTCAGCTGCGAATTGTCCATCGGGTTGCTGGGGTCCTGGTTCTTCATCTGCGCGATCAACAGCGTCAGGAAGCGGTTCTGGATCGCATCCGGGCTGTTGTTGTCCAGGCTGGAAGAGCTGGTGGTAGTGGACGAGCTGCTGCTCGTCCCATTCATTGCGGTGAGCAGGTCACTGGAGACGATTGCCATGATTCAGGTCCTGGTTATTGGCCGATGGTGAGGGTCTTGACGAGCATGGCCTTGGCCGTGTTCATCGTTTCCACATTGGTCTGGTAAGAGCGGGAGGCCGAGATCATGTTGACCATTTCCTCGACCGGATTGACGTTGGGCATGGCGACGTAGCCATTGCCATCGGCCATGGGATGCTTGGGGTCGTAGACCAGCTTGGGCGGGGCCTGATTCTCGACCACGGCCGCCACTTTCACGCCGCTGTCCTTGACGCTGCCCACCGGAATGGCTTCGAACACTACCTGCTTGGCCTTGTAGGGCGTGCCATCGGGGCTGGTCGCACTGTCGGCGTTGGCGATGTTGCTGGCCGTGGCGTTGAGGCGCTGTGCCTGGGCGCTCATGGCCGAGCCGGCGACGTTGAAGATGTTGGAAAGAGACATGTTTATCAGCCCGGTTGGATAGCGTTCAGCATGGCCTTGATCTGGCCGTTCACGGAGGTGACGCCGGCTTCGTAGCGGATGCCGTTGTCCAGGAATTCATTGCGCTCCACATCCATATCGACCGTATTGCCGTCCACGCTGCCCTGCGCCGGCGTGCGGTACTGCAAGGCGGTGCCGCCGATGCTGCCGGGACCGTTGTCGGGCGCGGTGCCGGCCACGTGCGTGGCAGCAGTGCGCTCCAGCTGCAGCGGCGGAATCGTGTTGGACTTGCTGTCCAGCGCATTCTTGAGCGCGTCGGCAAAGTTGACGTCACGCGCCTTGTAGTTGGGCGTGTCCGCGTTGGCGATGTTGGACGCCAGCACCTGCTGGCGCTGTGACCGCAGGTTCAGCGCCATCTCGTTGAAACGGAAATAATCGTCGAGCTTAGAGACCATCAGGTCCTCCGGAAGTACCAGCGCCCCCTGTCCTGCCCGGCCGGTTGCCGGGCCACTTGCGGACTGCGCCGATGATGGAATTACGTAGGCTTGATCATACGTTCGCACCCCGAACTCTAAGGGGCGATAAAGAGAGAAAAGCCTCCCCTGTTTGCCCTTTTGACCTCGCGCGCGCGACGTACCATGAGTGCCAAGATTCGCCTATGCCCTGCGGGCAAGTTGCACAAAATGAAACACGCTTTCCGCGCCCTGCGCCGCACTTTCGCCGTCCTGTCCTTGCTGGCAGCCGGTCTGGGGGCGACTGCGCCTGCACTCGCCCAGAACGACCCCAACTCCCCCCAAAAGCAGGACTTGCAAGCCTTGCAACAAGTGGCGGAGCAATTCCTGAAAAGCCAGACCTCGGGTCTGCCCGGCAGCGTCACGGTCACCATCGATCCTGCCGATGCACGCCTGACGCTGGCGGCCTGTCTTGAACCGCAAGCCTTCATGCCCAATGGCGGCCGCCTGTTCGGCCGCACCACGGTCGGCATCAAGTGCGTGGCCCCCTCCCCCTGGACCATCTACCTGCGCGCCAACGTGCAGGTGATCTCGGATTACCTGGTCGCCGCGGTCCCGCTGGCCCAGGGCCAGACCATCAGCGCCAGCGACATCACGCGCATTCGCGGCGACATGTCGGCCCTGCCCAGCGGCGTGATCACCGAAGAATCACAGGTCATCGGCCGCGTCGCCAACATGTCGCTGCGCGCCGGTACGCCGCTGCGCCTCGACACCATCCGCAACCAGCGCGTGGTGCAGCAAGGCCAGGCGGTACGCGTCGTATCGATCGGTCCGGGCTTCCAGATTTCCACCGAAGCGCGCGCCCTGACCAATGCCAACGAAGGCCAGATGGCCCAGGCCCGGACGGCGGCCGGCCAGGTGGTGAGCGGTATTGCCAAAGCGGGCGGGATTCTGGAAATCAACTACTGAGCCGGCGACCCCGGCTTCTCTATTGATATGAAGCAATTTCCCGCAGGGCAAGTCCCGCGCGGAACGCAGCGGATCGCCCAGACAGGAATGTGAAGAAAAGTACCCGAATTCAGCTTAATTCAGGTGCGGGAATGTTAAAGTTTGCCCAGAACTGGTCGATAATCCATACGACAGGCGGGTGCGAAGCGCCCCCACCCTACAAGGAATACTGCCGTGAACGTTAACGACGCCCTCAAATCTGCCGCCCTCAACACCGAGCAGACGCAAACGCAGACCCGCAACACGACTGCCGCCAATCCTGCGGGCACCGACCCGGCCGCCACCAAAGCGGCTTCGGACAGCGTGCGCTTGTCCAGCACCTATCAGGCGCTGGAAACCAAGGACACCAAAAACGGCGGTTTCAATGCCGAAAAAGTGGAAAAGCTGAAAGCGGCCATCGCCAACGGCACTTTCCAGATCGATGCCGACAAGATCGCCGACGGCGTGATCGATACCGTCAAGAATCTCATCAGCGCCCGCCCGGCCTGATTCCCGTTTTACCGCTCAGAGGATCTTTCGCATGAATCCGGCCAGCAACCTGTCCCTGGAACACGCCGCGCTGTCGCGCCTGGTGGAAAAACTGAGCCAGGAACAGGCACTGCTGGCGGAAGCCACCGCCGAAGGCCTGACCGACATCATTACCGAAAAGGCCGCTATCGTTGCTGAAATGTCCACGCTGGCCGGCAATCGCCACGCGCTGCTGGGCAGCCTCGGCTACAGTGCAGATGAAAGCGGCATGCAACAGTGGATGAATGAGCAAGCCAGCGACGCTGACCGCGAGATCTGGGCCAGCCTGTTCGAACTGGCGCAGGACGCCAAGGAACTGAACCGCGTCAATGGCCTGCTGATCGGCAAGAAGCTTTCCATCAATCAGAGCGCCCTGACCATCCTGCAAGGCAAGACCGGCACCGGCAATTTCTATGGCCCGGATGGCCAGAACAGCATCCGGTCTTCGGGACGCCGTCTGGGCGTGGTATAAGTTTCAGCCGCTTCCCGCTCACGGAAGCACAGCAAGATCGCATCAACAAAAAGCCCGGCATTTGCCGGGCTTTGTCGTTGACGCGTCCTGCGTCCTCTCTCGGATCTGCGCCCTGAAGGCAGGCAGCCTCAGGCCACCCCGCTCCAGGAATGCTCGCGCAGATACGAACGCATGCGCGAGATCGCCTGGCTGTGCAACTGGCACACGCGCGATTCGGAAACGCCCATGACGGCGCCGATTTCCTTGAGGTTCATTTCCTGCTCGTAGTACAGCGCCATCAGGATCTGCTCACGCTCGGGCAAGGCCTTGATGGAATCCACCACGGCTTCGCGGAAACCGCCATTGATCAGGCTCTGCAGCGGATCATCCTCGCCGTCGCCGGTCTGGTAGCGGTCCAGGAAGTGTTCGTGGCCGCCATCGTCGTCGTGAAAATCTTCGTAATAGATCAGCTGGTGCCCGCCGCAGTCGGTCAGCAGCGACTGATACTCGGCCAAGCTGATCTTCATGTGCTGCGCCACTTCCGCCTCTTGCGGCTGACGGCCCAGTTGCTGCAGCAGGGACTGCATGGCTTCTTCCACCTTGCGCGCATTCTGGCGGATGCTGCGCGGCAGCCAGTCGCTGCTGCGCAGCTCATCCAGCATGGCCCCACGGATACGCTGCACGGCGTAGGTCTCGAACTGCGCGCCATGGGTTTCCTCGTAGCGGTTGACGGCGTCGAGCAAGCCCATCATGCCGGCCTGGATCAGGTCGTCCACCTCTACGCTGGGGGGCAGCTTGGCCTTGAGCTGATGCGCCAGTTTCTTGACCAGCGGCGCATGCTGCTCCAGTACGTCGTTTTTGCCCTTTTTTCCCTTGACGTTATACATGCACGTCACACTCCCAGACTGGCGCCGTCGGTGGCCATCCCGTAGCTGCTGCGGGCCGCATCCGGACCGGCGGTGAAGCGCTTGGACAGGCGCTGGAAGGCCAGCGCGGCACCGGCAAAGGGAAACACGTCCATCACCGCCCGCCCCTGTCCGGTGGCGCGGCGAATATGGTCATCCGCCGGAATCGCGCCGATGAAATTGAGCTGCGCCGCCAGGTAGCGGCTGGCCGCCTGGGCCATGTTGGCGTAGACGGTACGGGCCTCGGCTTCGGTGGCATCGTTGACGATGAGACTGAAGGGACGGCGGCCGATGCGGTCACTCAAGCTCTTCAGCAGCACATAGGCCGACTTGATCGACGAGGCCGTGGTCGACACCTGGATCACGATCTCACCCATTTCCATGGTCGGCACCGGCAGCGACAGGTCGCGTGCCAGCACGCCATTGACCAGTGTGATCTCGGCCTGCTCGATGAGGCTGTCGAAGATCTCCGCCAGACGACCGGCATGCGGATCGGTCGCCGAAGGCACGCTGCGGCGGGCGATGCGCGCCATCGAAAAACCTTCCGGCAGGAGCCGAGTGGCTTCCGCCATCGGACGCTCCATACGCGCTACTTCCTGCAGGGTCGCCACGTCGTGACGCAGGCCGATGCGGGTCAGCAGACCCGTTGTGGCCACGTCGCCATCCACCACCAGCACGCTGTGCTTGGCCTGCGACAGTGACGCCGCCAGATTGATGAGCATGGCACTCTTCTCTTCCTCACCCAGCACCGAGAAGAAGGTGAACAGCCTGGGCACCGGACGCTCCAGCATCCGGCGCAGCCCTGCTGCCTGGTCGATATCGTAACTAGCCAAAGCTCACCTCACGCAGTCCCCGGTCATTCATGGACATGGCAGTAGGACCGATCACACCCGGCAACTCACCTTCCTGGAATTCGAAAGGGGCGGTTTCGCGCTTCTGCTTGAAGGCGCGGTCGGCGAGATAGAGCTTGTTGGCCACGTGCAGGTCTTCCGGCACGCGCTGGCCATTGGCCACGTAATGCAGGTTGAGCTTGTGGCGGATCACCACATCCAGCACGTTGCCGATGGTGGCGGCTTCGTCCAGCTTGGTGATGATGCAGCCGGCCAGCCCGGAGCTGGAATAGGCATGTACCACTTCATTGAGCGTACCGCCGGTGGCGGTGGCATTCAGGCACAGCAGGCGCTTGATGTCCACGCCGGCACCGGCCAGCATGGCGTCCTGCTCGGCCACCATCTGGTCGCGCTGGCCGACACCGGCGGTGTCGATCAGCACGGTGTGCTTGCCCTTGAGCTCTTCCAGGGCGATGCGCAGGTCGGTCTCATCCTTGACCGAGTGCACCATCACGCCCAGGATCTTGCCGTAGATGCGCAGTTGTTCGTAACCACCGATACGGTAGCCGTCGGTCGTGATCAGGGCCAGCTTGCCGGAGCCGTGGCGCATCACGCAGCGCGCCGCCAGCTTGGCGGTGGTGGTGGTCTTGCCAACGCCAGTGGGGCCGACCAGCGCGAAGACGCCGCCGTTTTCCAGCAGTTCGTTTTCGTTGGCCAGGGTATTGAGATTGCGCGCCAGCACCGACTTGACCCAGAACATGATGTCCTGCGACTTGGAGTTGGCAGGCAGGTTTTCGGTGATCAGGCGCGACAGGCTGGCCGAGAAGCCGGCCGCCAGCATTTCCTTCAGTACCACGCCCTTGAGCGGATCGCGTTTCTGCGTACCGCCCCAGGAAATCTCCGCCAGCTGGGTTTCCAGCACGCCGCGCATGGAGCGGATTTCGCTCATGACTTCGGAGAGGATTTCGTCGTAGTCCTTGCCATCGAATTCAGGCAGGGCCGAACGTGGACGCTGGTCATGTTCGCCGGATTCCTGCGCCTGCTGGGCCGAGGCCGGACGGCCACCGGCCGCCTGCTCCGCACGGCGGCTGCGCCAGACGCGGGCATCGCTGGCCGGAGCAGCCTCCACCGGGCGCGCAGGCGCGCGGCCGTGGGCCGGCTGGTCCAGCAATGGCGCATGCTCGGGACGCGCGGCGCGGGGCGGCTGCTGGGCCAGCGGCGACGACAGCAGCGCCGGACGCTTGGCCTGCTGTGCGTTCGGCGCACCGGACTGCTGCTGCAGCGAGGCCGCCTGCGGGCGAGCATTGGGGTCGCGCGCGCCGGTCGGAGCCACCAGGGTGGTCATGTCCTCGTTGGCCATGGCCAGGATCTCCACCCCGTCAGGAATATTGCGGTTGGAGAGAATGACGGCATCCGGGCCAAGCGCCTCGCGCACCTGACGCCAGGCCTCGCGAGAAGAATTGGCGATAAATTTCTTGACGTTCATGCTTGCCCTCCAACTAGGCTGGTAACTTTAATCGTTTTCGACTCGGGTACTTCAGCGTGCGACAGCACGCGCAACTGCGGCATGGCGCGGCGCAGGAAGCGCGCCAGCAAGGTCCGCAGCGGTGCGCCGACCAGCAACACGGGCGACAGGCCCATCTGCTCCTGGCGCTGCGCCGCCATTTCGGTCTGCTGCACCAGCGAATCGGCCAGGCCCGGCTCGATGCCGCCAGTGTCGCCACTGGCCTGCAGTGCCTGCATGAGCAGGCGTTCGAGCTTGGAATCGAGGGCCATGACGGCCAGCTCGCTC
Organism: Herbaspirillum huttiense; assembly: GCF_004367745.1. Taxonomy (GTDB): domain Bacteria; phylum Pseudomonadota; class Gammaproteobacteria; order Burkholderiales; family Burkholderiaceae_D; genus Herbaspirillum; species Herbaspirillum huttiense. The sequence goes on along the minus strand of NZ_CP037993.1, from coordinate 2,342,265 downwards.
TCGCCCGGGAAAATCTGTTGCACGATGGCGCGTCCCAGCGCAATCCGTACAATCGCCGTCAGGTCGGTCGGATCCTGAATGCGGGCGGCGTGTTCGGCCAATGTTTCGATGATAGTGCGCATATCGCGGATATGCACGCCTTCCAGCAAGAGGTTCTGCAAGACCTTCTGCAGCGTGCCCAGCGGCAGCATCTTGGGCACCAGGTCTTCCACCAGCTTGGGGGCTTCCTTGGCCAGGTGATCCAGCAGGCTCTGCACTTCCTGGCGGCCCAGCAGTTCGGCCGCATGCGTGGTGATGAGGTGATTCAGGTGCGTCGCCACCACGGTACCGGCATCGACCACGGTGTAACCCATGGTGGAAGCCTGTTCGCGCAGGCTGCTGTCGATCCACACGGCCGGCAGGCCGAAAGCGGGATCGGAGGTCATCATCCCTGGCAGCGGACCAGTCACCATGCCCGGATTGATGGCCAGGTACTGGCCGGCATGCGCCTCGCCGTTGCCCACTTCCACACCCTTCAGGGTGATGCGGTAGGCCGACGGCTTCAGTTCCAGGTTGTCGCGGATGTGAATCGGCGGCGACAGGAAACCGACTTCCTGGGCGAATTTCTTGCGGATGCCCTTGATACGCTTGAGCAGTTCGCCACCCTGCCCCTTGTCCACCAGCGGGATGAGGCGATAGCCGACTTCCAGGCCCAGGGTATCGACCGGCATGACGTCGTTCCAGGTCGCCTCTTCCGCTTCCGAGGGCGCAGCTGCGGCGGCAGCGGCCTGCGGAGTGGCCGCGGCGGCTTCGGCCTTGGCCGTTTGCACCCGCTTGCTGATGGCGTAGGCACCGCCGGCCATGGCCGCAGCCAGCAGCAGGAAGGCGATGTGCGGCATGCCCGGGATCAGGCCCATGCCGCCGATGATGACGGCGGTAATGTAGAGCACTTCCGGCTTGGCGAAGAGCTGATTGATCAGCTGCCCGCCGACGTCCTGGTCGTTGGCCACGCGCGAGACCACTACACCGGCGGCGGTCGAGATGATCAGCGAAGGGATCTGCGCCACCAGGCCGTCACCGATGGCCAGCAGCGTGTAGTTCTTCAGCGCGGCATCGAAGGCCAGGTCGTGCTGCACCATGCCCACCACCAGGCCGCCGACGATGTTGACCACCGTCACGATGATGCCGGCCACGGCGTCGCCGCGCACGTACTTGGAGGCACCGTCCATGGCCCCGTAGAACTCGGATTCCTGCGCCACTTCCTTGCGGCGGGCGCGGGCTTCGGGTTCACCGATCATGCCGGCGTTGAGGTCGGCGTCGATCGCCATCTGCTTGCCGGGCATGGCGTCCAGGGTGAAGCGCGCGCCCACTTCGGCAATACGGCCGGCACCCTTGGTCACCACCATGAAGTTGATGATGGTCAGGATCACGAACACCACGATACCGACGGTGTAGTTGCCGCCGATCAGGAAGTGGCCGAAGGCTTCGATCACCTTGCCGGCCGCATCCGGACCGGTGTGGCCTTCGGTCAGCACCACCCGGGTGGAGGCCACGTTCAGTGACAGGCGCAGCATGGTCGACACCAGCAGAACCGCCGGGAAGGCGATGAAGTCCAGCGGCTTGACGGTGTACAGCGCAGTCATCAGCACGATCACCGACAGCGAGATGTTGAAGCTGAACAGCAGATCCAGCATGAAAGCCGGCAGCGGCAGCACCATCATTGCCAGCATCATGACGATCAGGATCGGGGCCGCCAGCGCCCGGCCGCTCTTGAGCGGGACCCAGGCCGGGATTTTCATGGTATTGAGTTTGGTTGCCATCGTTACTGCCTGTTTCTATTCTTGGGGCCGCGAGGCTTCTTGGGCGCAGTGGCCGGATCAAGGTCCTTGGGCACGTTCAGTTCGGTCGGTTCCACCGGACGGTTGCCGCCGAACTGACCGAAGGTACGCAACTGGAACACGTAGGCCAGCACTTCGGCCACGGCGGTGTAGAGCGCTTCGGGAATCTCGTCGCCGATCTCGGTATGGGCGTGCAGCGCACGTGCCAGCGGCGGCGCTTCCAGCAACGGCACCTTGTGCTCGCGTGCCAGTTCGCGAATCTTGGCGGCGACGTCGTCGGCGCCCTTGGCCACCACCTTGGGCGCGCCCATCTTGCCTTCGGTGTACTTCAGGGCGACCGCGAAGTGGGTCGGGTTGGTCACCACCACATCGGCGGTCGGCACTTCGGCCATCATGCGGCGGCGGGCCATGGCGCGCTGCATCGCGCGAATCTTGCCCTTGATGTGCGGATCGCCTTCGGATTCCTTGTGTTCCTGCTTGACCTCTTCGCGCGTCATGCGCAGCTTGCGGCCGTAATTCCAGATCTGGTAAGGCACGTCCAGCGCCGCGATCAGGATCAGCGCCGAGACCATGGTGATGAAGCTGATCCACAGCAGCTGCGCGGCATGTGAACCGGCGGTCTTGAGCGATTCCACGCCCAGGCCCATGACGGCATCGAGCTGGCTGCGGATGGCGATCCAGGCCACGGTACCGACCAGCAGCGTCTTGAGCACCGCCTTGCCCAGTTCGACCAGGGAATTGATCGAGAACATGTTGGCAAAGCCGCTGATGGGATTGAGCTTGCTGAATTTGGGCGCCAGCGAATCGACGTTGAACAGCCAGCCGCCCAGCATCAGCGGCGCGGCCATGGCGGCCAGGGTCATCAGGAAGGCCAGCGGGATCATGGAAACGGCCACATCCAGCATATGGGCACTGAGCATGTCGAACAGCAGCGCCGGGTCGAAGGCGGCCGCCCGTTCGAAGGTCAGGGTCGCCACCATGATGCGATCCAGGGCGGTCACTACGGGGCCGCTGAAAAGCCAGACACAGCTGCCGCCGACCAGCAGCATCAAGGTCGTGGCCAATTCGCGCGAACGCGGCACATCCCCCTGCTCACGGGCACGCTCAATGCGTTTGCCCGTGGCGGGTTCGGTCCGCTCCATGTCGCTGTCTTCGGCCATCCGCCGTATCCCCCTGCTAAACCGCTTTTCCGCCAGCGCCGGCGCTGGACGGATTTGTAGAACAATAGGCTAGGATTATTGGCGAGCGGCCGCCCGGATCATCAGGGGAATAGGGGCGAAAAGGTCCCCCATTTCGGACTAGGCAAAACCGCAAGGGTCTGCCTTGGACAAAACGCTGCGTATCGGGCCGTCAAAATGTGAAGAAAGTCAAGCTGGACGGGCACTTGCGGCCACCTGCCCGGCCTGAAAAGCCCGCACGGCGTGGCGTAGCGGCCACATCAAGACAAAACGCTCCGGACTTGCCTGATTGACAAGTGCCGAAGCGTCTATCCGGGTCGGGAGATGCGGAGAAACCGGCTTCAGAAGCCCAGACTCTCCAGCAGGTCGTCCACCTGCCCCTGGTTGGCGATGACATCCTTGCCGGCAGGATCGATCTGGGGACCGTTGAGCAGTCCCGTATCCTCGCGCTTGGTCTCGGTGGGCGCGTAGTCCACCAGCAGCTGCACCAGTTGCGATTCCAGGTCGTGCGCCAGCTTGGTGACGCGCTTGATGACCTGGCCGGTCAGATCCTGGAAGTCCTGCGCCATCATGATGTCCAGCAGTTGCTGCTTGGTGACGCTGCTGTCTTCGCTGGTTTGGGCCAGGAAGGCGGAGGTCTTCGCCGCCAGCGCGCGGACATCGGCTTCGGCAAAACTGCCGGTAGCAGCCGCATCCCATTGCGCCTTGAGCTCGCTGGCACCTTCATTGATGCGCTCCTGCAGCGGGCTCGCCAGTTCGGTAGCGTTGAGCACGCGCTGGGCGGCCTGTTCGGTCATGCGGGCCACGTATTCCAGGCGGTCACGCGCGTCCGGCATGTCGCTGGCGGCTTTTTCCAGCAGCCGGTCGAAGCCCAGGCCGCGCAAGCTGTCGTGCAGGTTGCGCGTCATGTGGCCGATACGGACCAGCACCTCGTCGTTGACCCCGGTGCCCTCGGCGGAGGGCGTGCGAGCAGGATGAGCGGCGTTGTCCACCTCAGCCACCTGCGGCCATTTTTTCGAAGATCTTGCCCAGCTTTTCATCCAGCGTCGCCGCGGTGAAAGGCTTGACCACGTAGCCATTGGCACCGGCCTGGGCGGCGGCGACGATATTTTCCTTCTTGGCTTCGGCCGTCACCATCAGCACGGGCAGCTTGGACAGGGCCGGATCCTTGCGGATTTCCTGCAGCATGGTCAGGCCATCCATGTTGGGCATGTTCCAGTCGGAGACGACGAAGTCGAACTGGTCGCTGCGCAGTTTCTGCAGCGCCTGCACGCCGTCTTCGGCCTCGTCCACGTTGGTGTAGCCCAATTCCTTGAGCAGGTTGCGCACGATGCGGCGCATGGTCGAAAAGTCATCGACGACTAAGAACTTGGTATTGGGACCCGACATGCTAAGACTCCATCTGAACAATTGAATTCTTGATGATCGGCAAGTTGCGCAACGAACTTGAACCGACCTCTCTTTTTTACCTCAGCACGGGCGGGAGAGCCCATGCTGCCTCTTATCTGCAACGCATTGTAGTGCAGCAAAACAAAATTGGCAGAACAATAAGCGCTGAAAAATGCTTCATACCCGCAATGCGCGGCTTCCGTGTTCTGCCAGCCACGCCAGCACTCGCCCCGGCATGGATTGCAGCGACAGCACTTCGTGCGCGGCCCCGATGGCAATCGCTTCGCGCGGCATGCCGAAGACCACGCAGGATGCTTCATCCTGGGCAAAGTTGTAGGCCCCGGCATTGCGCATCTCCAGCATGCCCTGGGCACCATCCTTGCCCATGCCGGTCAGGATCACGCCGACCGCGTTCTTGCCGGCACAGGTAGCGGCCGACTGGAACAGGACATCCACCGAAGGACGATGCCGGTTCACCGGCGGGCCCTGGTCGAGCTGGGTCATGTAGTTGGCACCGCTGCGCACCAGTTTCAGGTGCGAGTGGCCCGGCGCGATGTAGGCATGGCCAGGCAGCACGCGTTCGTTGCCGGCCGACTCCACCACCGAGATCTTGCACAGGTTGTTGAGGCGCTGGGCGAAGGAGCGCGTAAAGCCTTCCGGCATGTGCTGGGTGATCAGGATGCCCGGGCAGTCGGAGGGCATGCGGATCAGGAATTCCTTGATGGCTTCGGTGCCGCCAGTGGAGGCACCGATGATGATCAGTTTTTCGCTACTGGTGAGCGGATTGCGGATCTGCGGCAAGACCTCGCCGGGCGTAGCCGACTGCTCGGCGGCGCGCGACGGACGGGCGCGCACGCGCGCCTTGGCGGCGGCGCGGATCTTGTCGGCGATCATGTCGGCATATTCCTGCATGCCGCTCTGGATCGAGATCTTGGGCTTGGTCACGAAATCGATCGCACCCAGCTCCAGTGCACGCAGGGTGATTTCGGAGCCGCGTTCGGTCAGCGAGGACACCATCACCACCGGCATGGGGCGCAGGCGCATCAGCTTTTCCAGGAAATCCAGGCCATCCATGCGCGGCATTTCCACGTCCAGGGTCAGCACGTCCGGATTGGTCTGCTTGATCAGCTCGCGGGCAATGATCGGGTCCGGCGCCACACCCACCACTTCCATGTCCGGCTGGCTGCCGATGATCTCGCGCATCACGCTGCGGATCAGTGCCGAATCGTCGACGATAAGAACTTTAATTTTCATCACTCAATCACTCAAACTCAATGTTGCAGGTTGCCCTGAGATGGGTCGGGTGTCGTCCACCCTGCCCCATCAGAACAGATCCACCTCGCCGCCGACCGGCTTGGTGACCAGCTTGCTGGCGTAGGCTTTTTCGCGGTTCACCAGGGTGTCGTTGTGCATCTGCTTCAGCTTCTTGACCAGCACCTTGCCGGTACGCGGGAAGAAGTACACCTTGCGCGGATAAATGTCATTGAGGTCTTCGGCGACCACGCGGATGCCTTCGGCCTTCAGATAGCGCCGCACGAATTCGGCATTGCGCTCGCCCACGTTGATGGCCGAAAAGCCGCGCAGCACGTTGCCACCGCCGAACACCTTGGCCTCCAGGTTCTCGCGCCGCGCGCCGGACTTGAGCACTTCGTTGATCAGCACTTCCATGGCATAGGTGCCATAGCGCGCCGAGGCCGACACCGGGCTGCCATCGTCGCCGCCGCCATCGGGCAGCATGAAGTGATTCATGCCGCCGATGCCGGAGACGCGGTCACGGATGCAGGCCGAGACGCAGGAGCCCAGCACGGTGACGATCATCATGTCCTTGCTGGTGAAGTAGTACTCGCCCGGCAGGATCTTGGCCGCGTCGCAATCGAAAGTGCGGTCGTAGTAGAGATTGGTGGCAATCTGCTCCGAGGCGTGGCTCATGGCTTGGCCCTCACGACGCGCTGGTTGGCGTTGAGCTCATAGACCGTCTTGCCCTTGAGCTTGAGGGCGTCGGAGACATACAGGAAGTTCTCCGAGTGGCCGGCGAACAGCAAGGCGTGAGGCTTCATCAAGGGTACGAATCGGGACAGGATCTTGCTCTGGGTAGGTTTGTCGAAATAGATCATCACGTTGCGGCAGAAGATCACGTCGAACTGGCCGCTGAGGGGCCAGCCATCGCCCAGCAGGTTCAGTTGCTTGAAGGTGATCAGCTTGCGCAATTCGGGACGCACGCGCACGTAGCCTTCATGGCTGCCCTTGCCGCGCAGGAAGAACTTCTTGACGCGCTCGGGCGACATCTTCTCGATGCGCTCCATGGGATAGACGCCATTGGCACCGGTGGCCAGCACATTGGTATCGATGTCGGTGGCCACGATCTGTACGGGCGGCGTCATCGAGCCATAGGCTTCACAGGCGGTCATGGCGATGGTATAGGGTTCCTCTCCGGTGGAGGCAGCCGAACACCAGATGGTCGCGGGTTCCTTCAGGGTCTTGAGGAAGTCGGCGAGGATGGGGAAATGGTGCGCCTCGCGGAAGAACGAGGTGAGGTTGGTGGTCAGCGCATTGGTGAAGGCTTCCCACTCTTCGGAGTCGTGGGTGCGCTCCAGCATGTCCAGGTATTGCTGGAAGGAAGTGATGCCGGTGGCGCGCAGGCGTCGCGCGAGGCGACTGTAAACCATTTCCTGCTTGCTGTCGGCCAATGCGATGCCGGCCCGCTGGTAGATCAGGCCACGCACTCGCTCGAAATCACGGCTGTTGAAATCGAACTCCTTGCCGGATGATTCGCCCTTGCCTGGTACCGTCGGCTTCACTGTCTTCCCTTCCCTGGCGCAGCGCACGTCGCGGCGCTGCTTGCTATCTGTCGCCCGCCCCATCTGGGCGGACATCCCCTTGGCGCATAATCTATCAGCCGCCTGGCGGGGTCAAGCGAATCAGCCTTGGAAATGAAACGGTTTTACCCCCCTATTGCGACAAGTCAATCGGGGATAGCCGTGCATAGATTTTTCAATCCTTTTAAATCCTCACGGGGAGCATGAGGACAGACTGCTCACCGCGCGCGCCCAGCCCCTATGAGACCCTTCGATGGCCTCCACGGCGCTTCGAGGAGAATTCGGTAACGAGCAGGCGTTAGGGGATTGGCAGTGAAATTCCGCTCGCACAGCACCTTGGCCGCACCCAATTCACACGCAGCTACCGCCAAGAAGAAAGGCCCTCTGCTCAACATTTGCGGGCCGACTCAAAGGAGCCTATCTCCATCGCAACAAACGCGGTGTTGTACCCACATCCTCTAAGCTCACATTTTACGCACACACAATGCGTGCAATATTGACAATGTCAAATGATGCAGTGCAAAATCGGAACAATATAAAATAAACAATAAAAATTGCTGCTCACAACCGGAAAGCCATGGGGGGCTTGTGCAAGGAAGGTGGGCACGAGGATTAGTTGGGGAAACCTAGCGCCTGAGCTCGTACAAATACCAGAAGTCAGATTTCACAAATAACAACTCTCGTCTATGAGAGAGCAGGAGTTGCACCGCTGTAACTTGCAAATGAATTGGTTATTTATTTAGCAATTTTTACATCAAGGGGGCGGTACATGATCAAAAAGGAAATTTCAGATTTTTCCGTAGCGATACTAGTTCCATGCTACAACGAGGCAGCAACGATCGGAAAGGTCGTCTCCGACTTCAAACGCGCCTTACCAAGTGCTCAAGTTTACGTCTATGACAATAACTCCAAAGACGGAACGGGAGAGAAAGCTCTTGCCGCTGGAGCCAGCGTCTTTCCCGAATTACTTCAGGGGAAAGGGAATGTCGTGCGCAGAATGTTCTCCGATGTCGACGCAGACATTTATGTCTTAGTAGATGGCGACGATACTTATGATGCTCAAGTCGCACCGCAAATGATTCGGCAGCTTATCGACAAAAATCTTGATTGCGTCAACGGCGTGCGCCACTCGAATGCGCTGGCCGCTTATCGACAGGGACATGAATTCGGCAACTGGCTGCTGACCACCATTGTTTCGAGGTTATTTGGTCGCGTTACCAAAGACATGTTGACGGGTTATCGCGTATTTTCTCACCGATTTGTTAAATCCTTCCCAGTGGTCTCCACAGGATTCGAAATCGAAACCGAAATTACGGTGCATAGTCTTGAGCTACGCATGCGCAGTGAAGATTTTGAGACTAATTATGGTGCCCGACCTGAGGGATCACACAGCAAATTGAGCACCTATAAAGACGGCCTGAAAATCCTTTGGATGATCATCAAGCTTGTCAAGCTGGAACGTCCATCACTGCTGTTCAATACTTTCGCCGCTATCACAGCCTTTCTTTCGATTGGATTCCTGATCCCTGTGTTAGTCCAGTATTTCGAAACTGGTTTGGTGCCCAGGCTTCCCACTGCCATCTTAGCTGGTCTGCTCATGTCCCTCGCGATACTGAGCGTTATTTGTGGCCTGATACTGGCATCAGTAACGCAAGGACGAAGAGAGGCCAAACAGCTAGCATTCTTGGCAACAACCAGGTATTCCAGCGGAGGCTGAAGATGCAAACTGGCTCAACGACGATTTTAAAATTTTTAAAATTTGCATGCGTCGGCGGAGTGGTCTTTGTCTTTGACGCCAGTTGCTTCTGGATCTTTATCAAATTGATCGAGCACTCAGGTTTATCTCGAATATTAAGCATTGCTTTAGCCGTGACCGCCTCTTGGTGGCTTAATCGTACCTACACCTTCAGTTCAAAATCCGATCCTCCAGCCTCAGAGGATCGGTGGCTTCAACTCTTGAAATTTGTGCTCTCACAGTTGCCAGGAGCGGCAGTAAATGCTTTGGTATCGCTGCTGGTATATGGATGTTTTTCGTACGCCCAGCACAATCCATGGGCCTCTGTTGCCATTGGTAGTTTGGCGGGTCTGGTCATTAACTTTTTGATGGCCCGTCTATTTGTATTTAACATCAAGAATGCCGCCCCATGAAAAACAACAATTTCAGCCTTAGCCAGTGGATTGTTTTCTTGTTGCTACCTTTTGTTTTGAGTTGGCCCACCTGGTTTAACGGACAACCGTTTTTTTTTCCTGATACGACTGCCTACATTAAAGGAGCAGCGAGTGCGCTTGATTATTTCGTCAAGACAGATTTGGCAAGTCAGTGGCTGCGACCTAAGCAAGGCGGAGCATCCAGTACACGGAATGCTAGTGAAACACCAGTCAACTCCGACGAAGAGCATGCTAGCTCCCCAGAAAAAAGCGGGGTAATCTCAGGGCGATCGATCTACTACGGGGCATTCGTATTCGTAGTAGCAAGTCTATTTGGGCTGAAATTCGTCTCTTTCGTTCAAGCACTCTTTGCGGTGACTATGATATCCACTCTCTTGCGAGGATATTTCATAATCACTTACGGGGCGATTGCGCTGGTATTACTTTGTTTGGCAATTGCCAGCCCTCTTCCGTTCTTTGCCAGCATGCTCATGCCGGATATTTTCGCCGGACTCGGGGTGGCGGCAATGGCTGGATTTCTGCTGCAGCCCCAGGCACCGGTGAGCTCGCGTATTTTCTGGGCGGTTTGCATTGCGCTGGCCGCATTGTTTCATAGCGGAAATATTCTAATTTTTTCCATTACGCTGGTCGCGTTCTTCGTTCTTTGTGCAAGTCTCCGGCAACTCAGATTGATCTCCAAGAGCGATCTGGCATGTATCGGGGGCTTTATTGCAGTTGGGGTACTAGGAGAAGCGCTTTTTGGTTACGCAATTGAACGTATAACGCATACCCCTCCGATTCGACCGCCATTCTTGACAGCGCGACTAGTGGCGGATGGTCCAGGTGAAGCCTTCATCAGAGAGCATTGCGCTAACAAACAGCTGCAGGTGTGCAACTATCCTAACGACTTTCACAAACATACCTCAGATGAGTTCCTATGGAGCAAGGTACCTGGCGTGGGCGTATTTACCCTAGCGAATAAAGAGGCTCGGTTGAAACTCGGACAACAGGACTTCGCCTTTGCAAAAGCAGTATTTGCTAGTTATCCCCTCGAAGTGCTCTTCAACTCACTTAAAAATGCGGCACATCAATTCGGCGCGATTGGACTAAGCGAATTTGCATACTCCCAGTCTGAGATGGAGAATTTTGCCAGAAAAATTCCTGGGGAGGAGGCCGAGCTCATGCGGCGTACCAAGGCAGGATTGGACGAATTTGATATGAGTTATTCGGAACTCGCCATAAAAATTGCCACGCTAGTTTCTGTTCCAGTGTGCTTGGGCGGCGCGCTTATCTGCTATCGGCGTCGAGAGTATCGTGGCGCTCTGATCATCTCATTATCACTGCTGAGCCTACTGATTAACGCTGCAATATGTGGCGGGTTCTCCACGCCTCATGACCGCTACCAAGCACGGATTTTGTGGATCGTAGAACTGCTAGCACTTGCCATATTACTGAACGGAACCGGATCAGCAAAAATTAAAGAAAGTACCGCAACTGATACTCCAAGGCTGCCCAGCGCCTGAGTCAGTCCGTTCAGCAAGATTCAGGCCGGCACACCTTCCGGCAGGACACTCATGCGGCGCTTGCCGGGCAGGCGGCGAATCAGCCAGGAACGGATCGCGTTCCACTCGCCGGTCTCCGGCACTTCGCGCGACTGGAACAGGAAGTAACGCCACAGCAGCAAGGCGCTGTTGCGGGTGTCGGCGATCTTGCGGAACCGCAGTTCACGCTCGACCTCCGGCGATCCCTCAAAACCGGCACGCACGCTGGCAGCCATGCGTTCGAATTCCGCCGAGAAATCGCTGCGGCCCTCCAATTCGAACAAGATCCCGCCATGATTGCAGAAAGGCGCCGGATCGAAATAAGGCTGCTGCTTCATCTGCGCAAAAGCGCGGGAGAGATAACGCGAAATCTGCAGCGAGACTTTCATTTGATCATCGAAGCGACGTGCACTGACGTTGTTACCGTGCCAACGATACTTGATCAGCTTGTGCGGCACGTTGTTGCACTTGCCCTGCACGGCCAGTTGACCGAACAGGAAGTAATCTTCCGCCAGGTTCTTGACGACCATCTGCTGCTCAGGAGCGAAGACGCCCATGAAATCGCTGCCGTAACGGATGCCGGCCTTCTGCACCTGGGCAAATTCCAGCATCGCCGTGGGGTGTGCAATCGGATTGCGGAACAGGCTGGCGGCACCGACGCGCAGCCGGCCGATGGGCATCGACATGTCGCCGATCGGCGCGCCGGCAGCATTGATCACGTCGGCCTGGCCACCGATGGCCACGCACTGGCGGTCCTGCTCGAAGGCTGCCAGCGATAGCGCCATGCGTTCCGGGTAGCAGACATCATCGGCATCATGCCGCATGACATAGCGGCAATCGCTGATCTCCAGGCCCTTGTTGAGCAGGCCGGACAAGCCATCCGCCTCGGGGAAGGAATGCAGTTCGATACGCGGATCGGCCTCGTGATAGCGCGCGGCCATTTCGGCGCTGCCGTCATCCGAGCCGTGATCCAGCACCAGGACACGCCAGTCCTTGAAACTCTGTGCCTTGAGGCTGTCCAGGGACTCTGCCAGGAAATCCACGCCATTCTTCACCGGCAACAAGACGTCGATGGTGGCCATCGTCACACTCCATAATCAAATGATTGAGATCCATCCGCGCACAAGACCTGGCGCGGGACAGTCGGCGCATTGCCCCGCCAGTCATCCTTGCAATGAGAGGCTTGGACGAGCCACCTGGCCAACAGTTCAGGGATGAGCTGACCAGCGCAAGCCGTCCATGCGGCAACAGCGACGCATCGCCGGGCAGCGCCTTCATCCCCCTGCAGGAGCGAGGCGCGCGGCACGGCTGAGCCGATGCCTGACCAGCAGGCCGCACACATAAAAAGACAGTGGCGCCTGCCTCATTGCGATGGCGCAACAAGCAACGCGACCTTCTGGCGGGCGGTTTATGCTGCACTGCAAATACTTGTCGAATAGTCTATCAAGCTCTACGGAGTGTCAAGCAAATCTGACGGGGTGAGGCATGGCCCCGCCAGGTCCCGCCCTCAGCGCCGCAGCGCGCGCGTGCCCGCGGACGCCAGCCGGGGTGCGGCCGCGGCAGGCACCGGCGTTTTGGCCGGCACCGCATCGCCGGAGGCCGGTGCGTGGCTGGAGCGATACCCCACCCGGAAGCCGCCCCAGTGCTTGCCGTTCACGTAGATCGGCACCGACAGGTCGTGCATGACCTCGCCAGTGTCGCGCTTGTAGGTCTGCAGGAGGAAGGGCCTGGTATTGGCTCCGCAGCGCTTGCCGGTGCGGTCGCTGAAGATGCGTTTGGTGCGGTTGTTGACCAGATCGGTGTCGTAGTCGCCGGTCAGGGGCTGGGAGAACTTCTTGTTGTGGGTCGGGAAGTAGCCGTTGTTGTCCACTGCACCCGCGTAGGCCAGTTGCGGCATGCTGGCCAGCAGGGCTTCCTGGATCGCTGGCAGCACCCGGTCGGTAAAGCCGTCGAACTGGCTGGAATGCTTCTGCGGCGAGGTGTTGGGGATAGGCTTGTAAGTACGGTCGAACAGGGCCGCCTCACTGATCTGGCCGGAACGGATCGCGTTCTCGAACAGCTTGCCTACGGCCTGCGCCGCCCCCGTGGCGGCGACACGGATATCGTCGTGTCCGCTGCGGGCGCCGCCATCGATGATGGCTTCGAACACCGCTTCGGCACGCTCCGACAACACCATGGCGGACGCCGCCACGCGCGGCAGTTCCTGATCGGTGTGCAGCATGCCGTTGCGGATGTCGGTGATGGCCTCGGCGATCTCCTGCGTGGTCTGCACGTGTTCGCGCGAGGCCACCGCGATCTCCTCGATCTGCTCCTGCGACTGGCTGGAAGAGCGTTCGATGCTGTTGAGCAGGCCGTGTACCTTCTCCACATTCTGGGCTGCCTCCAGCACCCGGCTGCTGAGCGAATTCATGCCGGTCGCCGCGCGCTCGGCTTCTTCGGTGATGGCCCGCACCATCACGCCGATATCATCCGTGGCTTCCTTGGTCCGCTGGGCCAGCTGGCGCACTTCGCCCGCCACCACGGCAAACCCGCGCCCCTGCTCGCCGGCGCGCGCCGCCTCGATGGCGGCGTTCAGGGCCAGCAGGTTGGTGCGGGCCGCGATCTCGCTGATGACTTCGGTGATACCGTGGATGCGGCGCGACTTTTCCTGCAGCTGCGCCATCATCGACGAGGCCGACAAGGCATCCGTGCGGGCCTGCCCGATCTGCTGCAGGCCGCGATCCACTTCCGAGCGGCCGCTGACACTCTCGGTACGCACCTCCGCCGCAATGGCCGAGGCGCGCTCGGCATTGGCGGCAATCTGTTCAGTGGTAGCGGCGTTCTGCTCGGCACTGGCCGCGATGCGGTCGGCGGCGACGACGTCCTTGCTGATCTTGGTCTTGATGGTATCGACAAAGAAGGAGGTCTCCGCCGCCCCGATCATGATGTGATCGATCTCGCCGCTGATCTTGTCGACCAGTTGTCCTTCTCCGGGCTGTGCGCGCCGCTGCGCCAGGGCAAACCCGGCCAGCCCCAGCACCACGGCCACGCCGCTGCAGCCGGGCGCGCTCAGCCATTGCGCGGCACCGGCCGCGTGCAGGACCAGGGCCCCTGCCCCGCCCAGCACCAGGCCCGCCACCCAGGGCAATCCACCCGTCCATGCCCGGGCGGATGCACCGGCTCCCTTGTTCTTCCCCATCCTTGTCTCCTCGCGGATTTTCCGCTTTTCTTCACCTGATCCATTACAGGTTTGAGTGCGGACGAAACACGCCGCATTGTCCAGAGGCTATAGCGGCCAGCTTACGCGTAACTGAATGAACAAAGCTTCATATAGCCATATAGCCATATTGCCACAGCACAAGAGCGCCGGTACCCCTGCTCCAAGGCCAATTGCACTTGTCCAGCGCAATGACGCTATAATCCCCTCCTTTAATAGGATAGGGGGGTATGGTATATGGCCCATCTCACACAACAGACGGATGCCCTGCTCAAGCGCGTGCGTCGCATCGGCGGCCAGGTGCAGGCACTGGAACGCGCACTGGAGGCCGAAGCCGACTGTGCCAAGACTTTGCATCTGGCGGCAGCCATCCGTGGCGCCGTGCATGGCCTGATGGACGAGCTGATTGAGGCGCATGCGCGGGAACACGTGGCCGCCCCCGGCCTGACCGATGAACAACGCCAACAGGGACTGGAAGAAGTCCTGGAGGCAATTCGGCGCTATGCCAAATGAAGTCGAAGGAGACGCCATGACCAGTCCCGCCACTTACCGCCACGAGCATATGTATCTGGGTGCCAACCATGACCGCAACACCCGCCGCACGCTGTGGGTGGTGGCCTTGACCGCCGTGATGATGGTGGCCGAGATCGCCGCCGGCTACTTCACGGGTTCCATGGCCCTGCTGGCCGACGGTTTCCACATGGCCACCCACACCGGCGCGCTGGCCATTGCTGCCGGTGCTTACGTGTTTGCACGCCGCCACGCGCATGATGGCCGTTTCAGCTTCGGCACCGGCAAGGTCGGCGACCTGGCCGGTTTTGCATCGGCGCTGGTGCTGGCGGTGATCGCCATCGGCATTGGCGGCGAATCAGTGTGGCGGCTGGCCAGTCCGAGCACGGTGGATTTTGGCGAGGCGATCCCGATTGCCATCGTCGGACTGATCGTCAACATCGCCAGTGCCTTGTTGCTCATGGAAGGGCATCATGGACACGAGCATGCCCACGATCATCCGCACGGTCATGCGCATCACGGGCATGCGCACCAAGAACACCATGACCATCACGGCGATCACCATGACGGCCACGACAACAATCTGCGCTCTGCCTACCTGCACGTGGTGGCCGACGCCCTCACCTCGGTGCTGGCCATTGCCGCCCTGCTGGCCGGCCTCTACCTGGGCTGGACCTGGCTGGATCCGCTGATGGGCGTGGTGGGTGCGGTGGTGATTGCGCGCTGGTCGTGGAGCCTGTTGCAAAGCAGCGCTGCGGTGCTGCTGGATGTGACCGATGCACAGGTCGCGGCACGCATCGAGCAGGCGCTGGCGGACGAAGCGGTGCACATCGAGGACCTGCACGTCTGGCGCATCGGGCCCGCGGCGCGCGCGGCGATCGTGAGCGTGTCCGGCGGCCAGTCCGTCACGGAAGCTCGCTTGCGGGAAAAACTGGCGGCGGTGAGCGAGCTGCGCCATCTGACGCTGGAACTGCATCAGGCCAGATGAGTGAGCGGCAGGCTGGCGTGAAACGATGAACAAAAAGACAGCGGCCGAGGCCGCTGTCTTTACATCTGCCGGGTGCAGCGTGCTGGCTCAGCGCCAGCCGCGATGCCAGCCGTAGTGCGGATGATGCCAGCCCCAGCCATAGTAGGAGTGATATTCCCAGACCCAGCCCGGACCGGGCGAAGCATAGGTGGGCTGCACGTACACCACCCCCGGCGGCGCAACGTAGGCCGGCTGGGCCACATAGGCCGGGCGTACCGTGGGCGGGGTCACCACGCAGCCGCTCAGGCCGAAGGCCGCGGCCAGTGCCGGGATCAATAGTAGGGATTTCATGGTCTTGCTCCTGATCTTGTTTGGCGGAATGTGACGGCGTGAGCAGACGCCGTTGACCACGATGGTGGTGAACAGATAACGAGCCAAATCAGAAGCGGGCGGACCTGAAATTGTGTGTTTATGTAACCTGCCGGGAGGCGGGATGTGTTTCTGCACGCCACCATCTTTCCGCGAGACGCCGCGACCTGGAGCGCAAAGGAGTTTCCACGAACCGCTGGACCAAGGCGGAAATGACCAGCACGATCGCGATCAGCAGCCCCCACGCAATGATCACTTCCACGACCGACAGCTGCGGCGTGCTTCGTTCGCCGATCATGGCTTCCGGTTTTTTCAGCACCATTCAAATCCAAGGCAAAATCCGAAACCCTGCTTCAGCTAGCCATAAACCAATGATGCTTGCCCTCACCCCCAAAATCATTGCTTCCCACTCTTTTATTGCCTCATTTGTCCGCGGCCTGCGAAGCAGAAAACAGGCGGGCCAATTTGGCGGCCTCGGTATCAATGGAGTGTCTCTCTACGGCTCGCGCATGCGCAAACTCGCCCATCCTCTGCAACTGTTCTGACGTAGCACTCAAGCAGGCTTGCATGGAATCCATCAGACGCGCAACGTCACCTGCGGGAAAGAGCCAACCATTCTCACCATCCAGGACCAGCTCAGGGATACCGGCAATAAAAGTAGTGAGCACAGGGCGGCGCAGGGCCATAGCCTCCATCACAACTACGGGCAGACCTTCAGCAAAACTGGGTAACACCATGGCGCGGGCAGCCAACAATTCCTCGCGTACCTGAAGACTGCTGATCCAGCCAGTAATCCGGATCTTGTCCTGCAAACCGTAAAAGGCAATACGTTCTTCGATCTGCGGGCGCATCTCTCCGTCACCGGCCAGTACTAATTCGAACTCAACGCCTTTGCGCAATAATGCGGCGGCTGCCTCGACTAGCAGAAGCTGCCCTTTCTGCTCGCATAACCGACCGACACATACCAGACGTGCTGCCGACTGCGGCTGCAGTGGCGAATCCGCATAAAACCCGCGATCCAGACCACAATGCACAATCGCTACCTTCGACCAAGCACTCTGCTCTACCCAACGATACAACTGGCTTTGACAAAAGGAAGTGATAGCGACGGTAAAAGCGGAGCGACGTATTTTCTCATCCAACCCCAAAGCCATTGGCTTGTCGAACTCCTCGGGACCGTGCACCGTAAAACTGTAGGCAGGACCACCGAGGCAGCGTGCCAACATGACGATCTCGGTGGAATTGGTGCCGAAATGCGCATGAATATGGCTGGCACCAAATGCTTGGGTCCATTCCACCACCTGCGCTGCTTCCATGAGATAAACCAAATGATAAATCAGGCCTCGGTCGCCCCGTCTGCCCATGCGGAAGGCCAGGCTGAGTCCAGCGAAAAATCCTTTGGGGTTGGCGACCATTTGACGAATCACAGGGATCAATAAGCCAGAGATACCATGCTTGAGAATATAGCGGGTGCGCTCTCGCTCACTGCGGTCGTCTTCATCGACGACCTCGGCATCCCAGCCACGAAGCGCTATGCGATCAATATCAAAACCTTGAGATTCAACTGCAGCGATTTCACGGCGAATGAAGCTATGGCTGACTTTGGGATACTGATTAATTAAATACGCAATTTTTTTTTTCATGGCTCGGTTAGATGTGCAACGCGCTTGTGGCCTTGCCTACAGGAAGATGATGTTGGAACATCACCTCACGATGGATGTTCGAATCAGAGTTGAAGCGTGATAAGCACGACCGAGGTAAATGCCAGCGCACTTTCTGGTGGTTTCTTTACAACCTTGCCCAGTGCTTGAATAAACGACCGCCATCACCCGTTTCGAGCAGACACTGACGCTCATATATGCTTGCGATGCGATAAAGAGACGACCAAAAAACATCGCAAACTGGAAATCTTTGGCCATACCCTTGGGGTTCGAAGCACCAAATCCCGCCCAAAATAATAGCACAATGCAAACACTGATTTAAAAACAGCTCCTCTGTCGGGACGAACATTATTGAGATCGGTTTCATCTGTCAGCGATTGGATCTGCATGACCTGCTCCCGCAGTTGTTAGACGTTGACCCGGACCTTTTTAGCCGAGATTTTCGTCAAGTACCTGCTGATCGCATTGCGCACCGGCTCATCGTAAAAGTGGTGAAGCAACCAGGCGAGCAACATCAGGAAGACGAGGATGATCACGCCACCCAGCGGCGCGTAAGATTCCACGCCGCGGCCTGCCACCGATGGGAACATATGCTTGATGTATTCAGACAACGGACTATGGATGATATAGATCGGATAAGAAACCACGCCCAAAAACTTGCAAAGAGAGGCCATGAAACCTGTCGGCTGGAACCGCATCCCGGCATAGACGAGCAAGGGAAAACCAATCGCTACTGCCAACGCATCATAGGCTGGAAGTACGATATGAGGTGGCGTCGCGCACAGCAACAACATGACGCCAACCATACTCAGGCTCGTCCTGCGGTTATTGAAGACCACATCACGCTCTTTGTTCACATACCAGCGATACAAAACCACACCGGCGGCAAATGAGAAGCCTACCCGCAGAAAACTAACGTAATACGTTTTTCTCATGAACCCTGCATCAAAGTTATGAGCAGGCCAGATAACAATGAACACAACCAGGCAGCACATACAAAATGCCATGATGGAGAGCAGAACACGGTTGCTGAGATATCTGATCTTCCAAGCGTAGAGCAAATTGACAATCAACTCGGTCGAGAGTGACCAAGCAGGTCCATTAAGAGGAAAAAGTGCTCTGCTGTACAAAGTGGGCAGCAGTAAAAAACCGAACGCGGCCGCGAGAGAGAGCGAACCAGTAAAAGGGGTCGCTTCAGAAGCGGCAGCCGCAATGCCTGCACACATTCCAAGAAAGTAAAGGGGATAGAGCCGCAGCAGACGAATCTTCAAAAAGGAAAGGAATGGCATCCCATTTTGCAATTTCGATTCGTAAGAACGCGCCAAAACAACGCCACTTAACAAGAAAAACAAATCGACCGCCAGATAACTGGAAAAGAAAGGATTTTTCCCGAAATAGGGGACTGTGTGTCGCAAGACCACAAGAATTGCAGCGACCCCCCTGAAGCCATCCAGCGTCAGGAAATGCTCCTTTTTGTTCATACGCTGCCCCCTAGATTGAGATTAACTTTTCAATCAATTGAGGACAGCCGATGAGCTCTTTTAGTTGCAGCAAAACTTACGAGAATAAGACACGTAGCCGCGACGCTGATCAGCGCGCTAGTTGGAGTATGCCGCTTTCAGCAAGTTGAGTTGCCAACTTCTGCGACACAAAGCAAAACGGCAGTGATATCAGAAATCCGATATCACTGCCGTTGTTCATGCAGCTTTCGCCGCAACTGCTTGATTCTATTGGTCGGGACGGTGTGATTCGAACACACGACCCCTTGCACCCCATGCAGGTTTTGTAATGACCGAAGGTCGCTCTGGTTCTGCCTTGGCAGTTTTCACCCCTAATATACAGTGCTTCATTGCCCGGCGTGAAAAGCGCATCCTGCATGCCTAAGCGTCTATATATTAGAGGTGATTTTCCAATCGAAAACTGGGTATTTAAACAGTATGGACATACAAATCCATTCAGTTAACTCAAAAAAGACCAAAAACCATTGCATTTTTTTAGTGTTTGTTGCCTAAAAGCCGGTGACAAATTGTTGAGTTTGGGATTACACTTCGCCTGCATCCTTTCAAATGACCCACGGGCATTGCATTGGGGGTGATGTCTTATTGCATAGGCGACCCTAGGGAGTCGCTTTTTTTGCATCCATACTACAGTTATTAACAAAGTTATCCACAGGCTATACAGCTTGTTTTTTGTGCTACATAAAAATAATGACAACAAATGTTTATGACATCAAGGCGGGGGTGGTCGCTAGCGATTCGCGGTGGTCATGCACCTTGAAGACTAATGATGTGCTACACGCAATCGTCTTTGCTGACGATACGGGCTTTGACAAGATTGTGTTAGCCGAGGGCGCCTGCGCACTGTTCGCTGGGCGCAGCAAACTTATTGACGAATGGAAGCAGTGGATCGCGTCACCCAATAAGGTGGTACTTCCGCGACCTGGTGTCGAGGATAACTTTGCGATGTGCATTATCGATGCTGCCACCGGTGCCCAAGTCATGGAGCACGGGCAGAAGATCACTGATGACCTCTACCGCTTCGCCGGAACAGGGGCTAAACCCGCTCACACTTGCTGGATCAAAAACAAAGATGCCCTCCGCGCCGTCAATAGCGCGTACGAAGGGGATCAATATAGCGGCGGAACTGTCAAATTTCTGAAGGTGAAGTCCAAAGAGCACAATGTGAGTGATCTGGTGGAACATAAAGTTATTACAAACGCAATTATTACGAGAGGATTAGTCATGTATCCAGCATACGAAGGCAAGACCGTCTCGATCGAAGATGCCGCGAAGACAGACCCAAAGGTGAGCGTCTTGATCAGGGACCTGACAACTGGTGCGGTTTCCGCAGAAGCTCCGAGCGGACTGGACCCGGTCGTGTGGACTGAGACGGACATCAAGCGATTGGACGACTCACTGGAACGCTTCTTCGGGAAAATTGCTAAGTAAGCATAGCTTATGCGTCTCCAAAGAGCCCGCTGTACGCGGGCTCTTTCATTTTTACGCCTCTCTAAGAGGCCTTAGAATTAATTTTCATTTGGCGGCCCTAGGTTGCCAGTCGCAGCGAATGGGGCCGGTTTAGTTGATACAGAGGTAAATTATGTCCTTCGGAAAGCAGATGCTGTGCGCTTGGCAATATCTATATTAGAGGTGATTCCAGTCGCGGAACGATGACGAAAGCCACCTCAAAATGGCGGCCCGGCCTCAACTTTCCCAAATGCAACCTGCCATGTCTGCCAGTAAGAAACTTGCGGGCCGTCGATTCCCCCAAGGCGCTCAATTCCATAAATCACCATCCCCCGCTCATCGAGCCACAGGATTTCTGGATTCAGCAGGCACATCAGCCTGGCTGGAAAATACCGCAGATGCGCGTCCAGTTCCTCATTGAAACTCACGATTTCGGCGATAGCGTGAAATTCGGCACGATCATGGACGCGAGAAATCTTCAGCTCACCCACAGTAGGGGCGATCTTCCGCCTTTCCGATGCAGATAGATTTACCCCTCGACTCTTTAGGCAGCGGACGGTCACCAGCACACCCCTTCGTGGAGGCTTGCACATCTGCGCACCATGCCCAGGCCCTATCCCCGGAGGAATATCCAAATCGTCAGCCTTCGGATGAGGCTCCATTTGTTCCTGCGTTAAGCTCACACTAGCCCCGCTATACTGTACATATATACAGTATAACCTTCCGACGACGATGTGGCTCACGTACAAGCCAAAGCCGATATTTTCACGTTATAAGGTAAGGGCGATAAATAAAAAAGCCCCGAGCCTCCACATGGGAAGCTCGGGGTTAGGTCCAGTTTGCACTGGAATGGGGACCGACGAGGAATGAATCGCCAGCGGCTGCACTATAGCAGGGTCAAGGGGGCGCCATCCCGTTCTCTCGGATAAATGCCTGCGCCGCGCGGGCGGTGGCTGCGGCCTCTTCGGCCTGGCCGATCAGCGCGCGAACAGCGCTGTCCAACTCTGGAGGAAGTAGCCGGCCGGCGGTACCGGCCGCATCGCCGCCGGCGGGGCCACTGGCTTGGGCGAGTCCGGCAGTGCCACCGTCGCACCAGGCTGCACCGAGGCGCAGCCGCTTAGGCTTGCGCAGATCAGCGCGAACTTGAGACATTTCATCATCACTTCCTTTCTGGATCTGGGCTGACTTGAGCGCCTGCTCGGCACCGATAGCCCGGTTTTGTTCGCGCCGTAGTTCCAGCGCGGCTTCGGCGGCGGCTGCCTGCTGCCTCACCTGTACATCCCACTTCGCCTGCACGCGGCTGGCGCCGTGGATCTCACAGCCCAGGCACAGCGCCACTAGAGCCAGTATCCAGTAGCACCAGGATGGGACAATGCGCAGCATTCCAAGGATGGCCATCATGACAGCACCTGCTTCGCGTTCTTGTACAACGCCAGGCGTTTGGCATATTCCATGGAATCACCCACAGCGGCAGTCTTCCGCCCGATGTTGATGATGTCGCACACCCCATCGAAGTCGCCGGCATCGGCATACTCGCTCAGATCGTTGGCGTGCCAGTAGTAAGCAGCAGCACGCGCCGCGCCCTCTGGCTGCTCCAGCAGTTCGGGGTGCACAGCGCAATCAATGCCCAGGGCCATCATCAGGGCTATGTAATTCGTCTTGCCGGTGGTCTGCAGCAGACCCCGGCCGCGATACAAGAACCCCTCCCCGCTCGCCTCGTCGCCGTTACCCATCCGGTTACAGTAGACCGCATTTCCCATGCGCTCGGGATTTGCGGCCAGTTCGACTGCACGCGGGACCAGCGAGCGCCAGCGGGAACCTGCTGGCGAAGCGTTCCCGATCTGGCGGATCCGGTCAGCGCTGTAATTCAGGTTCTCCACCAGGGTGGAGAGCTGCCCGGACTCAGCGCCCACGTTGGCCAGGAACATGCCTTGGCGCTGGGCGGTGACAATGCCAAACTCGCGCATGGCGGCGTTCAGCGACCCCAGAAAAGACGATGCCCGCATCGAGGCGGGCATGATCTGGCGCAGCTGGTCTATCGTGAGGTCCATGGAATTCGTCCTTTCAATCGTTCGCGCGTGGCGACGTACAGCCAGGGAACAGCGTAGAGGCCGGCGAACCCCGTGTTCATGGCCACCTCGCCCGTCTGCGGCGACGTGTAGCCATACAACGGCCCCAATAGCACCGCCACGGCACCGGTGGCGAGGACCGAGCAAAACAGCCGGTCAAGGTGGTGCTCTGCGCCAGGCGTCATTTCGTTGAGGGCGCACAGCGCGCGCAGCAGGATCAGGCCGGCGGCCACGAGATTGATGATCAACAGATAATGGTTCGTCATTGGGGCGCTCCCGGTTGTGGATTACCCCCTCCGAATCGACTTTGCAGCTGTTGCAGTGCTAGCGGCACCAGCGTCTGCGAGCACACCCCGATGGCGAAAGCGCTGAAGAAGCGCATCTGTTCTGGGATCTTGGCCGTCCATTCGAAATAGGACGACTGCGCCGCCCAGGCTGTGGCAACCGGACCGCCGTAGGCAGCCACCAAGGCACTCGTGATCAGCGTGATCGCCATGCGCAGCAGCGGCGTCTGCCGCGTGAACGAGAGCGCCACGCAGCCCCCGAAGATGCCGGCCAGTAGCAGGTCATACTGAAGGCCAAGAAATGCACCAGTCAGAGTCACAGTGCCGATCGATACGGCGTACCCCGCCGCCGCGCTGGTTGTTGGTTCTGGCATTGATCCCCCAAAAAATAAAAAGCCCGCACAGGGCGGGCTGAATTGGCAGCTTTGTTTTTAGGCAGGAAGTGCTGGCCACGCCGGCTGGTTCACTGTGATGTCCAGCCGGTTCACTGCTACGCGATACTGCTTCCAGGCGACCAGCTTGGCTTGCTCCTCCGCCGTCGCATCCCCAAGATCAACAGCATCCTGCAGCGGCGCAATGCGAAGGCCTGCCTTCTGTAGCAACTGGTCGCGCATGGCACTAAAAGTGTCAGCCAACTCAGCCGGCGTAGAATCCCCGATGGCTGGCGTCTGCTCGGGCTCTGCCTCGGGAATGGGCTCTAAGCGCCACACCTGATCGTCGATACTGAAAATTGCCCGCTGACCGTCGGGCACATCGGGCGGGGCGATTTCCGTGGAAAAAGCGGGCAGCAGCCAATTCCCAGGGCTCAAAGGATCTTCATCAGCATTCCCGATGCCAAGAAGCATGAAGGTCTTGGGTTGAAAGTTGTAAATCTGCATGAATCGCCTCTTTTAGTATTTAATGCAAACAAGCGCCGCCAGGTTTCTTACCCTATTCTCAGCGCCTCCAGACGCTTGAATGCTGATGCCAGTTCCAGATCCGAAAATACCGATACCTGTCGTCTCCCGGCTCGTGATAGCCCCGACAATAGGTCCAGACCATGCGCCACTATCCTGCAAAACCGCCGCGCTGCCGTTGGTCATCACGCCGTACGGGATCGAGTGCGCGTGCCCGGAATCGGATACTCCGTGAGAGTGGGTTGGATCGTTGACGCCGTGATTGTGTGAGACCAGTTGCCCATCCTGCCAACCCCACAGTGAACGCCCAGAATCAACGCCACGCCCATCATCCCAGCCACGTGAATATTCACCCCGTGCATCTGGCAGAACAATATATGCGCCTACGGTACTACGACTGCCAGAGGGATTCGCAGGATTAGTGCATCGATAGCCCCATAGCGCCGTGGCATTCAGTGCATCACCGCAGTAAATAGCGGTCGCCAGAGAACCATATAACCCCACTTGAATGACGGCCCCGTTCGCCTTCAACCATCCTGTTGGTGCCGCATTCGCATAAAACTCTCCTCTCATACCAGGAGGCAAAATGGTGTTGATCACGCCGAGCTTGGCGCGCGCACCGACCTTGTCGTCACTATCCTCTCCAATCAGATCAGCGAGATAGTCGCGTAACTGACCGAGAGCGACCCGCATTTCAGCGGTAGTCGTTGCCGGCGTCTTGGCTCCATTCAATAAATCTTTGCTGGGAAGTAGCATATTTTCCTCAATATCCTTGAATCCGAGCGTCGAGCGAACCACTCACCGCGACGCCGGCACTGTTGAAACACATCACCATCGGGCCAAGCCTAGGATTTTTGTCGACATATCGCGCTGTCAGCGCAGAGCCGCCATCCGCCTGCAACGTAAGCTGAACGTTCTTTATGACCAAGTATTGTTTGGTGATCGGCAGACGTACCCCAGCTGCTGGAACCGCAATGTCATCGAATGACTCATCGATGTCCGGAACATCGATGACTGCCTTGCATGCGCTGATCACGCCCTGATCTGGCCCGGTATCTACCGTGAAGCGAAGTTGATACTGGATCAACTGGGCCGATAGCGAACCTGGCCACGGCTGATAGCCTGGCAATGGTGTGAAGAACTCCGTATCGTCTGCGCCGAAGAAAGGATTGGCATCAGACCCAAAGTAAGGATCTCCACCTCCAGAGCGATACTCAATCACCCGCACACCACCCTGGAAGTCGACATCCAATGTCATTGTCAATCCGGCCGCGACCACCGAGGGTGTGAAGATCGGTGTCTCGTACACCATGCGCTTGTAGTTATCGGTAAAGAACTGGCGACCGTCGTCCAGCGGCCAATAGTCCGCCAGGTCATTTCCCCAGAAGGACTGAGTTCCTTCGGCCCGCAGATCGCCATCAACAACGATGGCGCCGGAAACCTGCCCCGGATACCCATCGCCATGGAAATCGAACTCCTCCACCACGTTGGCCACCAAGGCGTCCCCCATCTCGGTCATGATGTAGGTAGGCGCATTGGACTGCAGTCCGGCCTTGTTCTCGGCTTTCACCATGAGTGTCAGCGCCCCTTGCGGTCGCGAGAGGATCTGATAAGGACTGCTCTGCACCACGCCGCTGACGAGTTCGCTGGCATCACCCCAGCTGCGATTCGAGCCGTAGTGGTATCGCAGGCGATAGCCAGCCAACTCTGCATCAGGAACAGCCCCCCACGAGAGGACATCGCCATTGATCGAGAACCAAGGAACATCAGGTGGTGCCCCCTGATTCCCCGCAAAGGGCACTACGGCACTGCTCACCTGGATTGACGCGATCTCGATGCTGTTAATGGCACGGACTCTCGCCTCATAGGCCCCACCATAGATTCCTGGCACCTCGATGTTGAGCGAACCAGTACGCGGCAACGACGTCCAGTCGCCGTTATCCCGCCGCCACTCGACCTGATACTGACTTGCCCGAAGCGCGGCATCCCATGCGATCACAAGCGTTGTCACGAGGGCGCCATTTATCGAAGCGGTATAGCTCGACAATCTGACGTTGGCCGGTGGAGGTTGGTACCGCATTGGCACCACGCTTGTGGGTCGGTCGCCAATCACCGTACCCTGCTCCACATAGCCAAATTTCCCCGGCTCGTGCTGAAGGGCAGTGATCTCGAAAATGAGGCCTTCCTTCTGCGTCACCGACATCACTTTGTAGGTCGGCGCAACCAGGTCAACACTGCCGACATACCATATGGACTGCGGCTCCGGTGCAACCGAGAATGCTTGTGTGACGGTCACGTCATCCCCATCCACCGACTCCACCAAGCGGTCTTCTGATATAGCCGTCGGCAGAATGACCGTGAACGTATCGCCGGCCGACACGGTCGGCGCCTTGTCCAACGTGATCGTGCGCCCATTGACCGCTCGGATACGGCCGCCGTTACGGCGCCCCATCTTCTTGGGGTCGGCGACCCGGACAATCTGGCCAGGCGCAGCGATCGCCCCTTCCATGCCCACCTGGAAGGTGATGGTCTCAGTCTCCAGACGAGAGGTGGCGAGCGCCCACCGCCCCGCCCTCTGAGCTTGTCCTTGTGAGGTGCAGCCAAATGCAGTCAGCTCCAATGGACGGTAGCCATAACGCTCGATGCCAATGGAATCTTCGACGTACTCATTTTTCGCGCGATAGAAGTCCGCCGGATCATTCCAGCTCACCAGCGCCGTGGTGTAGCGCGTACGACGACTGCTCCCCACTCGTGTGAATTTGCCGTCGATCACGTTGGCAGCAGTGTACACATACATGGGCTCGCCGGGCATATCGGCAGAGGTCATCATCTTGCCGCCACCCCAATACACGATGCCACGGAAAATCGACGCAAGATCTTGCAGCACCCGATATCCCGCAGCTTCCTTCTGCAGGTAGACGTTACAGGCGAAACGCGGCTCATAGCCACCCTTCCCATCAGGCACAAGCTCGTCGCAGTATCGCGCAATGCGATACAACTCCCACTTGTCGATCTGTGAAGCATCGACCCGCTTGCCTGCGCCGTAGCGCTTGTGCAGCACCAGGTCGTAGTAGATCCAAACAGGATTATCGGTCCAGGCCGGCTTGAACGTACCGTCCCAGATCCCTGAGTAGGCCCGAGTATCCGGATCGTAGTTCGACGGCACCTGGATGATCCGCAGTTTCATCAGGTATGACCGCGAGGGGACGCTCTGGAACTGCGAGGCGTCCACCATCAATGCCATCAACGCCGACATCGGATACCGCAACTTCGCATCGATCAACTCGGTGTACGACTCGATCATTGTGATATCGACGATGCGCGCGCTATTGGCGTTCGGAGTAAGGCGACGCACCCGCACGCGCCAGCCGGATACTATCGCCCGCGGCAGATTGAATCGATGGCTGCGGCTGTACTTGCTTGTAGTCTTCCCATCGAAAGCTGAACTCACCACGACCTGGAACGGACCACCGTCGGTCGATAGCTCGATCACATATTCGATCCTGTATCCCTTGACGTCGCCGTTCGAGTTGTCGGTCTGGCTGAGCCCCGAGACCGATAAGCGAACCCGCAGACCCGACAATTGCAGGTTGGTGATCCCGCGAGTCCAGGGTGTATCGGAGCGCAACTCACTGGAAGCCGCAAGCTCGTTGGCAACCTCCGGAAAACCAGGAATGTAGGACTGATCTTGAGTTCCGGGTCTGAACTCCCATTGGAAGCCCGAGAAATTGTAGGATCCATCCGCGTTCTGTAGCGGCGTTTCGTTAAGATAGATCGACTGAGCACCGGCCACCAACCCGACGATTGGGCCCTCGGAGATCAGGTCTACTACCTTGGCATACGAAATGCTCTTGAGGCTATCTGGCGCCTCGACGGCCGCATGCCCTTCGTCCCCACCTTTTCCACCGCCACCAAATCCGATGAGACCTCTCATGCCTGATCCTCCGCAAAAATCCCGGCCGAGATAACAGCAGATCCAACCATCATCGTCCCGTAGCCCAGCGGAACTGGATTCCCCTGGGCGCTTGTGTTCACCGCGCCGTTGAAGTTGTAACTGGCCGTGTTGTCGGCCTGGTCCTGCGTGGAAGTTCCGCCTTTCTGCGGCACCAACATCTGCACGACACCGCCTGCCATCATGGCCAGGCCAAATTGCATGATGGGCACGCCAGATCCAGGGAAGAAGTAGTTGACGACTGCACCCACGATCACAATGATTGCCCCGACAATGGTCTGCAACGCACCCGCTTGCTTGCTGCCTTGCAGGATCGGCGCTATACGAATGTCATCGCTGCCAACGGGGTAGGCCAACTGCTCCGCAGAAATATTGGATTTACCAAGAAATACCGAATAGACGACGCCTCGGGTGTGGGCAGTCATCAGCTCACGCTCGAATCCAGGGAGCAGAACGCACAGGGCCTTGACGGCCTCGCGGGCGCTCGACACAGCCAGGTGATGAACACGACCAAATCTGCTGCCCAAGGCGCCGTAAAGCCGGATTGTCTTTAAGCTTTCGTTCATGTGAGACCAAAAAAAAGCCGGCTTGTGCCGGCTAGATTCCTCGGTAACGAACTACCAGACGCGTGACTTCCCGCCAGTAGCCCCCATAAATATCGTGTCTGGATGGTCTGCCATAGAGGTGATGCAGGATCTTGCCATCGCCAACGTACACCGCTGCGTGGTTCACGACCTTGGCACGTACCTGCATCAAGAAGCAGTCACCCACTCGGAGATCTTCCAACTCGACGGGCTCGAATCCAGCCGAGCGGAAATGTTTCATGTAGAGATCGTCACCACTCCCGTCACCCCACCAGTTATCGCGGCGGACAAAATCGGGCAGAATGACGCCGCGCTCCTGTTCAAACCAATCCCGAAGAAGCGCATAGCAGTCGAGAACACCATGGTAGAACTCGCGGCCTTCCAACGGCGCCCTGTAGCCCGACGGCGAAAGTCTCTCAATCTCACCCGCCTCCACAACCCCATCAGCTCCATCGACGCGCACGATGAACCAAGTGATACCCGATGCCTCACAACTGACCCGGTCGGCCTGCGTCGGCCGCGCCGGCATGTCCGGATGGGAATGCACCAGGGCGAGCAGCTCGCCTCGATCCGCCGCAGCGAAGTAATCGGCCTTGGCCATAACGAAGTGGTCTCCCTGACGCCCGCCAGCGGCCACGTTACGACAGCGGAGATATACCTCGCGCCCTCCTTCATTGATGACCAGGCCGCAGCACTCGCGTGGATATTCTGCGACCGCGTGCGCGCGGATCGCAGTTTCGATTTCAGGATTCATATCAGTTTGCTCGTATGATGTCAGCGGCCGGAAACCCGCCATACGGCAGTTCCGAGTAGTCACCAAATCGACAGCGGCAAGAGGAAAGACGCTTTCCGCAGCGGTCGAGGTTCGCATCCGCCACCGGCTGATCCTTCGAATTGAAGAACGCAACGCCAGTCCAGCCGCACTCAGCACTGCGATATTCCCAGGCACAGAGGTTGGCAATGATCCTCCGAGCAGGTAGCTGCAGGCCATCGAAGTCCAACGGACTGGAAAGCTCAAACTCGATCACCTCATTGGTTTCGGAGGTCTTCTGCTCGACGTACCAGATCTCCGAGGGGAATTCTTCGTCCGGATCCGCATCGGGATTCCCATCCGGGAAGTTCCGAGCATCGAGGTATTTCCCGAGCGTGGTGCGCCTGGTGAGCTTGGCGCCTACGAAATCGTCCAGATAGAGGCAGGCGGCACCGATGGACCCGTCGATATTGGCCACCGTCAGCTTGGGCGTCGGTGGCTGGCCGTCACTGGTCTTTGCGAAGCCTTCCGCCTTGATGGGCCAGGCCGAGTATTCGTTCCCCTGCCACCAGATCGACCCATCCTGGGCGTACCCATGGAACCGCAAGAAATCGCCGCTGATCGCTGTCGCGTCCAGCTCGAATAGCTCCACCACCGCACCCAGCTCCAGTTTCTGTACATCACTGCGGATACTCATGGCGTGTTTGCCTTCTTGAATGTCACCGTCACTGTAGACACTCCACCGCCAGCATCAGCGGTGGAGTAGCCACCTTCGGTCACACGAACCAGAACGCGACCCTTACGAGGGGCATTCCAGTAAAAGGCCTTGGCGGCACCTCCGTTTCGATCCAGAAAATCTTCCACCTCTGCGACCAGATCTTCCGGGCCGGATACGCTGATCGTCCATGTGTCCTGGACAGGATTTAAGCCAGCCGCACCTACCTGCTCGTAACCATCTCCGAAGCCGACCGTAAGCAAACTGAACTTTGCCTGCCGAGTTCGAGCCCCGGATTGCTGCCAGGTGAAGGTTTCAATCGTCATCAGCTTGGTACTCCGTTACGAATTTTCCAGATCACACCGTTCTGCCGCTGCTCGGCCATGAAGCGCTGGCTGATAAGCTGGTTCACCAGCTCCCCGAGTTCCTTGGCCGAGGCATCACTCTGGGACTTGGTCGAACTATCGCTGGAACCATCACCATAGAAGTTGACAGTAGTGGCCACCGAAATCGGGGCGCCGGCGCCGTAGGCCTGCACGCCAAGTGCACCATTCGGTCCGCGCTTCAATGGGAAGATGCCCTCCGGCCCCGCCTCACCCATCAGCCCCGCCCCCTTCGCAAAGGCAAAGAGAGTCGGGCGCGAGACGACCTGGCCGCTGTATGCACTCAGCGAAGGAGACTCATAGACTCCGCCCAACGCGTTCGCCTTGAAGCCCAAACTGCCACCAGCGGTGGATTGCCAGTAGTCAGCGGTGCTCGATGCCGAGGCTGCGCCCGAGGAACTTGGCCCGAAGGCCGAGGCGGCCGCAGAGATCGCCATATTGAACAGACCGGAGATAGCCGCCCGTGCTTGCATACGCGCGATGTCCGCTATAACGGACTTGGCCAAGTCGCTGAAGCTCAACTTGCCGCTGGTGGCAAAATTCGCGAAGGCATCCTCCATCCCGCGCGCAGCAGATCCGAAAAGGCTCTCCACCTGTCCCGCGACGTTTGCTGCCTGGTTGGCGTAGTTCTGCATGAAGCGACTTGCACCGACCCAGCCATCCTGCTGGACCTTCTTGGTCTGTTCGGAATAGTCGCGCTCCAGCTGCAATCGCGCCTCCAGATTTGACTGCAGCGCGACCAGCTCCTGGTCATACTGCGACTGGCTAAGTCCACCGTGTGCTTCGCCCTTCTCCCGAGACTTACGCAAGGCCTCGGCCGCCCGATCAAACTCCTGCTGCACCTGGTTGAGACGATTGAGCTCATCACGGGCAGCATCACCCAGGCCGGCACCATCGACCAGATTGCGAATAGCAGCTGCCCGCGTGTTGTACGACGCGTTGAGGGACTCGACGTAAGCTTGGACGTCACGAGCATTCTTTTCTTCCAGAGATCGCGTGTCGTTGACGAACTTTTGTTCATTCTGCAGCTGCTCATCGCGGATCTTGCGCTGCTGATTCTTTGCCTCCTCCAGCGCGCTCAGGTTCTTCTTTCGACCGGCGATTGCCTCCTGCTGCTGCGCCAGCGCCATCTCTTTATCCAGCGCGGCACGCCGGGCTTCATAGTCGGCCCGCAGATATTCCTGCGTGTTGACCAGGCCGACATCATAGGAGGCCTTGTTGTTCTGCAGCGTGGCACGCAGGCTCCGCTCTGCCTCCTGCATCTGACCCTGGATGGCCTTGATTTGCGCGCTGAGGGCGTTGTCGGCGCCAGATGGCGCCTTTTCCTTGTACTTGTCCTCGATGTCCTTTTGCAGCTTCGCATACAAGCCGCCCGACAACGGATTGCCTGACTCACTGAAAACCACCCCATCGAGACGGTCGTTGGCAGCACCAGTGCGGTTGGCCTCCCGCATCATGGCCGTGAAATTCTGCGACAGCTTCGCCAGTTCGTTCCGCTTACGGATATTCTTGTCGACCGACTCGGTCAGCTGATCAATAGCCCGAGCGGCCTGGATCGAAGCGCCCTCGCTCTTGGTAGCCTCCTCACGTTGCGCCGCAAGTTCCTTTTCCGCAGCGAGCTGCTTCTTCATCCCGTCGACGCGGGCCTGCAGCACATCACGATCCGACTTGATCATCGGTGTGGCCATGCGCTTCTCGTACTCTGCGATGTCGTGCTCAAGCATGTCGGTACGACCGTTGTTCATCACGGTGTCCCAGAAGCTCATCACTGCATTCTTGGCCCGCTTCCACGCGCTCTCGATGGTACCGATGTGCTCATTAATTGATCGCGCACGCGCCCCCATCGCATCAGCATAAGTGCGTTCAGCTAGGTCAATGGCTGCTTGAGTGTCGCCTTGCCGCTGCAATGCCGCGATCTGGTCATACACCGACTGCGTGAGGTAGTGGTACTGCTCGTTCAACTTCGCGCTGGCGTCGACGGGCGAGCGGGCCAGCTCTTCAAACTCGCGCACCGTGTCTTTCACTGCGCGGCCCGTCGCCGTCTGCATGTCCACTGCCACGGTAGCGATCATGCCAATCTGCTCGGCCGAGTACTTTCCGCTATTCGCCAGCTCCAGGACCACCTCTTTTGCCGCAGACAAGCTTCCGAGCGTTCCAGCGGCCTGCACAGACATGTCGTGCAAGCTAGCTGCAGTGGTGCCGGCAGCATTTCCAGTCACCACGAGTGCGTCTGCGAACTTCTTTTCTTCGGCATGCCCCTGCAGGTAAGCAACCGCCAGGCCACCGACAGCGGCAACCAGGCCCCCAATCGCCAGCGTTGCCGGCGACAACAGGGTCGGCATCAGGCCGGATTGCTCCGCGAAGATCGAGAACGAGCGGCTGGCGCCGCTGAAGTTGCCGCTGGCAATTTCACGCGCCAGGACGCCCAGCTCACGGCGGCTCCCGCTAGTAGCGAGGCTGAAACCGTGCATGCCCTTTTCGGCCTTCTCGATCTGCTCAATCAACGGCGTTGCCTGGCTGGTCACTCCAAGCTGCGCAGCCCGATACTCCAAGAGCTCCTTCGCGCTCTTGCCAGCAGTAGCCGCCTGATCCCTCAGGCGCGCGATGAACGCGTCAGCCTTTGCCGTAGCCTCGGCACTGGTCTTGTTTAGCTGCGCTTCGCTCACGTCAAGCTGCTTGACCGCTGAAGCGTACTGCTCGGCCGAGATCCGACCTTGGCCCCAAAGGCTTACTAGCTTATCCGTCTGGGCCTGCAGTTCCTTCTGGCTGCTCGCGCCACGACCGATAGACCCGAGCGCCCGATTCACCTCTGCGACCCGGTCAGCCGTCTCCTGCAGGGCGCGATTCTGCAGAGATGCATCGATCCGGTCGGTACCGGCTGGAGCATTGCGGCCGCCGGCCTCCCGAGCTGCTGCTGCAGCAGCGCGCGATGCTTCGATTTCCTTATTGAGGGCGGCGGTCTTCTCCAGGGACGCAGCCACCGAGGCCCTGATACGGGATGCAGCGTCCTCTTCGCTTTCGGCCTGAGCCTTGACCGCGACCGATGCGGCATTGGCCGCCTCCGCATTTTTACGCTGCGTAGCCTCCAGCTGGCGGAATGTCGCCAGCAAGGGCGCTGCGGCCTCCGATACGCCGAGCTGCGCCGCCCGGAGTTCCAACGAGGCGACCTTACCACCCTGCGCTGCAGCTACCTGGCGCTGCAGCCCCTCCAGGTAGCGCTGCTGCGCCGAGCTCAATGCCGTTGCGCCCGACGTACCGGCCGCCGAGATCTGATTCAACGCCGGCACAATCTTCGCTGCTGCCGAGCTCGCCTCGGTTTGCACTTCACGGACGGCCTGGCCAGCCTCCCGCATGTCAGCTTTGAACTGATCCATTTCGGCCGTCAGGCCGACCGTTACACTGCCGGCCAGATCACCCGCACCAGATTTAGCCATATCGCACTGCCCTGAAGAAGCGCCGCCCGAGGGCGGCTATTGCTGTTCACGCATCAAGCAAATCGCTGCGTGTTCCATTGCCCTCACGTCGTCAAACACCCGCCTGCGATGCACAGCAGGAACACCAAACAGGCGCATGACAGAAGGGAGCACCGCGTAGTCCAGTCCAACCGGCACCCCCATATCTGTGCGCCACTGCGTGCGCATCGCGTTGAAGACCTCGACCGACGTGTAGTTCTCGGGAAAGACATCAAAAGAAGACTTGTCGCCGAGATCCTCCGGAGTCAGCCCGAGGGCTGCGAGCTGCGCAGCGTCCGGCTCCGGGGTATATAGGAACTCCGCAGCGGCGATCAGTTTCCCTGGGCGGCCTTATACACTTCGTTGAAATAGGCCTTGTGAATCACCAAAGCCAGACCGTGGTAGCTGCGCAGCAGCTCGCGCAGTCCGTCTTCGCTGAAAGCACCCTCGACACCATCCCAGCCGACGACGTTGGTCTGCACGAATTCTTCGATGGTCATCTTTGGATTCTCATCCAGCAGCGCCTTCAATTCGTCGGGCTTGTGATAGCGGGCGGTCACCTTGATTTTGGTCGGCTGGGGTTCGCCAGCCACCGGAACATCCACTGGCAGGATGAACGTCGGATTAGGTTGCAGTTTGAGCATGCATCACCTTAGGTCTGGTAGCGGGTAGGACGCGACACCAGGGCCAGGGATGCCTTGGTGGTCATGATGTTTCCCTTGGTCAGGGTCGGGGTCGCGTTGTAAGACACGTAGCCGTTGTAGAAGATCTTCGGGCCGCTGGGCAAGGCCAGTTGCAGCGGGCGAATAGCGCGGGCTTCATCAGCGGCCGACAGGACGTCGCCATGGGGCGAGGTCGGGTCGTCCGCTGCCGTGATCGAGAGGGTCTGAGGCGACTTGGTCGTGGGTACCTGACGCTGCTGGTCGTCGTCCAGGAACTCGACGGTGGCGAAGTTCTGATCACCGCCCGACGATTCGAACGCAGTCACCTGCGGGATCTGCTGCCAGGTCAGCACCTTTTGGAGGCTGCCGACGCCACTCCCAGCAGGGAATTTGTCGGTATTGGAGGTATCGATCCCTTCCAGCGTCACGGCGCCAGCGTTGAAGTTCTTGATACGCGCAACGCGCCGGTCGAGCTTCAACCAGCCCGGAGCGTTAACCACAACGATATCACCCGCTGCTAGTGCGGCACCTGCAGCGACTGCGGCGACCGCTTCCGCAGCATTGGAAAGCGCAGTCGTGTTCACCGCCGCAGCAAGGGTGGCGGCGATGGAAAGCTTGGAGCCGTCCGGCAAGTTGTAGGCCATGATGTGCCCTTTCAAAAAAAATGGCCCCATTGGGGCCTGTTAATAAGGAATATTTGTACCTAAGCCGGCGCCAGAATGCGAAAGTCGCAACGGCGACGATAGAGACCTACTGCGCTCTCGTAGAAGCTGACCGGAGCACCGATAGCGGAAGCTTGCAGCGTCCGCAAGCGTATGCGCGCCTGCGACATCAGCTCATTGGCAGAGGTTCGTGTCTCTGAATAAATGTCGATTTGCAATCGGATTAGATCCATGTCCGACGGACCGTCTAAGAATTCAACCGGCTCCCCGCCAACTTGGAGCAAGACTATGTAGGGGACCCCCACTTGATCCGGAGCATGATCAAAATAAACGCGACCCGCGACCAATTCGTTGAGCAGATCCATTGCTAATTTTTCTAGCATTACCTCCCCTTAAGCGCCTCGGCTACACGCTCCTTCAATTTCTCTCGCATCGCCGTGAGCGCGACATCCTTCTTCGCCTCGTAACCCGGACGCAGGAAAGGATGGGCCGCAACAAAGATCGGCTTCGCCTCTGCTCGATGCCTCTTCCAAGTGATGCCATCAGGTTTTGGCGGTATGTACCAGTGCCCATACTCGACCCAGACGCCATAAAATGGAACGTCGTCCTTACCCGTCTTTCTCCAAGATACGTGATAGGTCTGCGAGGTTGCGGAGGAAATCTCGTCAATATGCTTCTGGTAAATGTTGTCTGCCAGAATTCCCCTTTTCCGAGGCGCCCGAGCAATCACCTCGGATTTGATGATTGAAGCACCCGCATTGGCTGCAGATCGCAATGCATCAGAACCGACCTTCTCTGGCAGATCCTCCAGCATGCGGACGACATCTTCGAATCCATCAACTTGCATCGTCGCCATCAAGAAGACCCTTCGTGCAATAGACTTGCAGCTCCTCCCGGTTTCCCTTTTTATCGAGTGCCGAAATAACGCGGTAAGCCTTTCCTTCCAGCACGATGCGCATACCGTGCTCAATATCTTCACGGTAGCGAACGAGAAACTTCACAGATACCTCCGGGCTGATTGACATCGCCGCATCAAGTTCGCGGCCGGAGATGTCAATCTTCCGCGCCCATGTCTTAGAGAGCTCAGCCCAAGACTTGACGATATCGCCGACATCGTTCTTTGCCTCAAGTTTCCGCTGGAGCGATATCCTTCGATTCAATTGACCTGCGCGCATGCTACGGCCCCATGTTGTTGCGTTTCGGCCGCAGCAGTGCTTGGGCCCCGTTCGGAAGGGCGACGGCCGTGGCGCCGATCACCACATCCTCCCGATTGGCGTACAAATGCCCGCAGGTCAGCAAGATCGCGGCCTTGATGGCAGCATCCACCACGATGGGCTCGACGCCACCGGTGCCGGCCGCCACCGCAGCATCAAGCGCAGCCTGGTCCGCGAAGATTTGCCGATTGAGATAATCCGCAGCCGCCTGCTCCGCTGCAGCCAGGTAAATATCCATCAGATCATCTTCGGCGCCCGAATCTGCCTTGCAATGCTGGAGCGCAATGTCCCTGCTGACCAGGCCCATCAGTTCGCCTCTGCTGCCTTCGATTGCTCGGCCGCCTTCAACTGCTCGACCAGCTCTTCCTTCTTGGCGTTCTGGGCATAGTTGATCTTCAGATCATCCAGCGCCGCCTTCAACTGCGGGACGGTCATTTCGTCGATGGAACGCTCCAGCGCGCCGAGCGCAAGTGCGCCGGCCACCAGCTCAGGCGGGCACTCATCGCCCTTCGAGAACTGCTGCGGATAGATCTCGCCATCGCGCACACCTTCGAACGCCTTCGCAAAAACTCGCAAACTCATACATTTCTCCTATGAAGGGGAAGAGCACGACCCGCGCCCTCCCCCCCTCAGATTGACCCAGCGCAGATTAAGCCGAAACCTTCAGGCCTTTCAGCGGCTCAGGGTTGAGCAGGCCGCCACCGACGCGCTTGGTGGTGTAGAACTGCACGTAGGGCTTGTTGGTGTACGGATCGCGGAGCACGCGGATGCCGATGCGGTCGATGATCTGGTAACCCTGCTTGAAGTCACCGAACATGATCGGCACCGCATTGGCGGCCACGTTGGGCATATCAGGCACTTCGGTGATGGGATAACCGGCCAGGGTCGCCGGCTGACCGGCAACGTAGGATGGCTGCCAAAGGTAGTTGCCCTGGCCGTCCTTGAGCTTGCGGGCCGCGCCTTGGGTATTCCGGTTCATGATGAAGCGGGCATTGCCGGCGAAAGCCGACGGCAGGCCGTAGATCAGGTCGATGATGCAATCAGAAGTCAGCGCAGCGGCCGCGCCGCTGTTGATCAGTGCGATAGCACCGAGCGGGTGAACAGCAGCATTGGCACCGCCGGTCACGTAGGTCAGCAGGCCCATCGGCTTCTTGTTGCCGTCACCCGAGACGAAGGCGGCGCCTTCCTGCTTGGCGAACTCGGTCTCGATTTCGGTCGCCAGCCATTGCTCGATGTCGATCTCGGAATCGTCGAGGAGCTGCTGGGTTGCCGAGGGGTTGGCGTAGATCTCGCCATGGGAGAAAGTCAGCGGCTTCAGCTTCGGGCTGTTGGTTTCCGGGCGGGCATCTGCCTCACCGACCCAGCCACTGCCGGTGCCGTGCATGTTGAACAGCTTGCTGAAGCCGGCCTTGGAGGTCGACATCACCGAGGCGATGGAACGAATCGGGGAGACCAGAACCAGCTTGTCGGTGATGGTCCGATCCCATTCAACCGGGGTGGTGTAGCCACCATCTTCGGCCGATCCCTTGCTGAGCGAGGCCTGGATCTCCCCGGAGCGCATGTGGGACTGGAAGGCACCGGTGTATTCGGCATCGCGCAGCTTCTTCTCGCCGCCGCTCATCTGGGAAGCCGCGATTTTGGTGTGGGCTTCCGCGACTTCCTTCTGCAGCTTGTCCAAGGTCGCGTTGATCGCCTCGACCTTGGCGGTCTGGTCAGCCGACGGCAGGCCCTTGCGGATGTCGTCCAGCTGCTTGGTGTGCTCGGCCTTGAAGTCCGAGAAAGCCTTGTTCATGGCCTCCACGGACTGGCGCAGCTCGGGCGGCAGCGAGCCGGTGTCAGCACGCACGCCCATGATGCCGCGACGACGGGTGATGATGTTCGATTGTTGCATCATTGACCTTTCAGAGTTTCGATAGTGGATTGCAGCAGCGCTGCGATTTCATTGGTGCCAGCGCTGGGCGTGGCCGGTGGGTCGGCAGCGCTAGGCGTGCCGGAAAACAGATTCTTGAAAACGTCCTTGCGCACGGAGCGGGAATGACCTGCCTTTGCCATGGCCACATCGATGAGCGCCTTGGCGCGCTGCTGGCTATTGGCCTTCGGATCGGACTTGATATCGGCGGCCGAGAGCATGCCGGTGGCAAACCCGTCTCTGATAGCGTCTGCCGGCGTCAGCCAGGTTTCCTTGTCCATCATGTCCGCCACGGTCTCCGACGAAAGGCCGGTACGGGCTGCGTACAGGCCCGCCATGGAGGCGTCGAAGGTCGCCATGACCTCAGCTGAATCGGCCAGGTCGTGACGATTGCCGACGACGACAGCCCAGGCATTGTGGATCATCAGGTGAGTCCCCTCACCCATCCGGATCTCATCACCGGCCATGGCGATGATAGATCCGGCGGAGGCGGCCAAGCCCAGGACATTCACGGTAACCTTGGCCTTGTGCTCGCGTAGCAGGTTGTAAATAGCTACACCCTCGAAGAAGTCGCCGCCCGGCGAATTCACATTGACCGTAACGTCGCGCTCGCCGATGGCGCGCAGCGCTGCCGAGATGCGGCGAGCGGTCACACCATTCCCGTCCCAGGTGTCGCCGATGGCGCCATAGACGGAGATCGACGTATCGGCATCCTCCTTCGCTGCGCGGATTTCGGGATTCCAGCGCTCCAGCGCATCCTCCGGCATTTCAAATTCGCCGTTCAGCCGATGGTCAGCCTTGATTTCAGGGAGCTTTAGGTGGCTCATTGTTGGGTGCCTTTGACATTTGGTTCTTCAGGGAATTGGCTTGCGGCTCGTCCGACTCGGGGAGGTCACTGAGCTTTCTCACCTCGTTTTGCGTCATCCAGGGCGCCTGGCCGCCTGCGCCCAGCGCCTTAGTGAAGAAGTTCGCTTGCGCCTCCAACGTGCCGCGCAACAGAGCGCGCTCGTTGAACTTGAACTGCACCTGATCGAGTTCGGATTCGGTCAGTAAGACGCGGGCGGCCGACTGCTCCCAATTCGTGAAACGGAAGGCCAGTGCGTACTGCACGAAGAAAATGGCCAGCTGCTCGATGCCGCTGCCCCAGGCAGTGTCATCCATCATCATCAGCGGGCGCGGCACACCGAAAGCGCGAGCGACCTCCTCGATCTGCATGCCGCGATTCTCGACATGCTGGGCGGCGGATGCCGTATCGGAGAACTTGCCGGCCTTGCCGCCACCCTCCAGGATCATGAATTTCCCGGAGTTTTCAGCCCCGCTATGCTCGTCGCGCAAGGAATTCTTGATGCGGTCGTAGGCCCGATCCGACAACTCATGCGGAAATTCAAGAGCCCCACCGGCCATGACGCCCGATTCGAAGGTGCGAGACGCCGCCTGCTCGGCCTTCAAGGCCAGATCGATGGCGCCGCCCGCGAGGCGAACGCGAGACTGCCCCTTGATGCCATCCTCACTGAGGTCGCGCAGATGGAAGACCTCGGATGCAGGCAGAACGACGCGCTGCCCATCGGGCCGCGTGAAAACATAGGTCATTTCCCATGTGTTCGAGAGCTGCGGCTCTACACGATCCGGGTGCATTGGAATCAAGGCCACCGGTCGCGAGCCGGACTTGATGACACGGGCATAAGCGTTGCCCTTGAACATCAAGTGAAACTCCATCAGCCGCTTGAATTCCAGCGGCGTCTGCCAGCTATTCGGGCGATACTTGAGCAGGCGGAAGGCCGGGTGCTCCGTTGCGTTGCCCTTCCCTGGATCGCTGTACATCAGATTGAACGGCAGCATGCCGATGGCTTCCGATATCAACGTAACGCAGCGAAGCACTGCCATATTGCGCAGTGCCTTCAGCGCACCAGGACCACCGGCAGCCTGCGATCCCCTCACATATTCCAGAAATGCCGGATCGTTCAGTCCATTGAAGACCAAGCCGCCTTGAGGCTCCGCCCTGGGCGCAAGCGTCTGCTCCAGTACTGGCTCCAACCGGGATATCTCCATCGGCGGGCGCAAGTCGGCCTGCTCCAACGCCGAAGAGCGGAAGTAGTCAAACAGTCGCATGGGATCCTTAAGCGAAGCGAATGCCTCGCCGCTCGTAAATCGTGTTGATTGCTGGCGCTGGGTTCAGCGACAGCAAGGAAATTGCATTGAAGGTTGCCATCAAGGGGTCGATCTTCGCGGTACCAGAGGCCTGCTTGGTGATCAGAATGGCGTTTCCTTTGGGCTCCACCTTGGCATTGCTGACGCAGTAATTCATCATCTTTTGTCCGCCGTGCACCAGCACACCCTCCGCCAGCTTGCGCTCGGTGGTCTTGATGGCGCCGCCAAGCTTCCAGCCCTGCGAAATACCTACGATCTTGTCCTGCGGCACACCGGCCTCGATCAGCGCATCCAGAATCCCGCCCATACCACCAGGATCAACGCCGACCTTGTCCAGAAGTCCAGCCTGCTCGATGGATGCAACCATTTCAGCCATCTCGATGACGTCAGGGCCAACCGATGCACATATCGTCAACTCACCCAACTTCGCATAATCCCGCCAGGCTGGCACCTCGGACTTCCGCAGCTCCAGTGCCGGGGGATTTACCCAGGCATGCGTCCAGAGCAACCACTCACGGGTGACCTTGTGGCGCCCAGCGGCCGCAAGCCCGAGCCAGTCATCATTGCCGCCACCGTCAGCGCCGACGTCGATCACCTCGCACTCTTCCAGCAAATGTTTCAGCGTCAAGCCTGGGCGTGTGGCCTGACGCTCCCATTGGTCTGCGCCTGACCACCGATCAGACCGGAGGGCCAGTCCGATTTCCACGTTGCCATGCTTCGCAAGGAATCCGCGAAAGGATTCTTCGCTACTAGCCTTGGACTTGTCGTATTCCCGATAGAGAAACTCCTCATCTACCGAATAGCCAAGATTCGGATTGACCAGCGCCAGATTTTCCTTGAGCAGATGGGCCTTCGAAGCCACCATTTCTGGCGGATGTTCGAAGATCACCGGCTGGAATCGGGGGTCATGAATCTTTCCATCACGCACATCCCGCGCGTACTGCAACTTCTCGCGGAAAACACCCGCCGGTGGCTCTGCAGACTGGGTGGTGAGGTAGATAACGAACCCCTCCGGACGCGATGCCAAGCCCCCTATAGCCTCACGGAACATCTGTTCAGCATCAGCCTGCTCGCCGAAAAGGTGCAGCTCGTCGATCAGCGTACCGACGCTTTTTTTGCCGCCGACCGTATTTGCATCAGCAGCAACAACTTTCAACGTCGCATCCGTGGTGCGGTGAGTGATGGTCTTGATATGCGTCTGCACTTGGAAGAGGTCGTCAAGCTCCTCCTCGTGCTTCACCATGTCGCGGCTTGGCGCGAAACTATTGTTCGCCACCTCAATAGTAGGGGCTAAGATTGTGTATTCCGCAGACAGCCGCCAATTCAGGATCAAGGCGGTCATCATGATGCCCGCCGCCAAGCTGGACTTACTGTTCTTCTTGGGGATACAAACGAACCACTCCGTAATCAGCCGCCGACCGCTCTCCGGGTCATACGCGCCGAAAACTGATGCAACCAGATCAAATACCCATTGCGCGGCCGCTTCGCCAAACGTCGGGGAGCCCGGCGCATCCACAATCTTCAGTTGCTTGAAAATCGCTAGCGCTCGCTCGGCCTCTTCCGGGAAAATGGGCGGCGGAATGATCGATGCGCCGCCCTTCAGTTTTGCGCCCCAGTCCGGGCAGGCAGTTGACCAAGCAGGCATCGAAGCTTCCGTCTATTGTTTCGGCTAGCCCTTATTGACTAGCCTCAAGGGTGGCGGCAGCGCGCCGAATTTGCTGGCAGCCTTCTTAGCCGCCTCGTCCTTCGCATCCTTTTTCCCGCCCTCGCCCAACCTCTGATGCATGAAAGGCATCAGTGCTTTAGCCGCATCGATACGCAGCTTATTCTCCGTCCCGGAGTCATTCATTGTTGCCAGCAAGAACGCTTGAGGGTCACTGTATTGGAGCGCCCGATTGATATCAAAAGGGCTCGTCGCCGGCTTGGGCGGCACCTCTTTAGTTTCCCCTCGGCACTTTTTCAGATATTCAGCGACGGCGGGGTCTTTAACAAGTCGCGATCCTGCTGCCGAGGCAGTCGCGGCACTGTAACCGGCCTCGATAGCCGCGTCCCTGTTGGACTTCCCGCGCATCACCGCATCGGCAAACAGCTTCTTTTTAGCTGTTAATGCCATTAACAAAACTCCTAAAAGGGGATTTTTTCTGCGCGTGGGAAGGCATGAGGTTTCCGAGGTTTCACCTCATCAACTTTCGATACCCCCGGTGGGCAACACCTCCGGATCATTCTCCCCTGGCTCGTTCAGCAGCCTCACGCGCCGTTTTCTCGTCGTGGTGATCCTTGCAAAGACCTTGAAGGTTGCTCTGCTCGTTGGATCCGCCTCGCCACAAAGGCGTCTTGTGATCGACCTCTACTGCAATGGTCTGCCTGCCTTCAGCCAGGCATAACACACACCAATGATCAGATGCCATTAAGGCATCGGTCTTGATCTTCATCCACTGCCGACCGCGAATGCGGGGAGTGCTTTCAGCCATGATAAGGACCCGGCTCATAGATGTTGGCGACAATCGCTGCTTCAGCATCTTTAGTTTTGAAGAAGACATTACTGCGCTTATCTCTTAAATGTACCGATCTCAAGAAGCACTACAGGTAATTTCCCAACTCCACTAATTCTCACCGGGCTGATGGCTAGGACCAAGCCGCTTGCAACACTGCCATCATCTGATCTTGCCCGGCCTGGTTCGCGTGGATGTGATCACCGGTGCCCGGCCCGCTGCCCTGATCGTCGTAAATTGCTTTCATGATAGGCGGCGAGACTGAGTAGTCCGAGATTACCGTATCAATGTCGACGTAAGTAGAAGCACCGCTCGCAGCCAGTGTTTTTGCCGCAGTGATGCACTTCTGGCGCTCCGTCTCCTTCGCCCCAGCGTAGCCGTTGACTGCATAGTCAGAGTCCTGGAACAGCTTGATTTTCTGGGCGGCTATTGTCGCCAGTACGGCGGACTGAGCCGACGCATATGTCGATTGGTCAGTGAAACCGTTTTGCGAGAAAGCGGGAATCGAGGCGTCGGTCGGGTAATTTCCTCCAGCCGTCCAGTAGTCGGTCAGAAGCTTCAAGAATTGCTGCTGAGAGTGACCGCTGCCCGCGAAGTTAGAGATGCAGATTGGCGATGCTGGAGTTGACAGCCCGCGCAGTCCGACAATCTCCCAGCTAGTTCCGCTGGAGTTGTAGGCCGCAGACTTCCGCGAGTCGCCGGTAATATGCACGTTGCGAACCGGATTTTTGAACTTGAACTCAAGGAAATATGCCATCTCCCATCCGGCGCTAGTGGAAACCGGGGGTGCATTGGTGAGCGTGTTCACGCCGTCGTTGTTTACGTCGGACGTTACCCACTCGCGGTAGTACGGCTGGCCCCGCTTCGTATTGTAGGTCGAGGACAAAGAGCCGTTGGTGATGATGATGCCAGCACCAGCAAGACTGTTAGCAAGCCGCACCACGATCCCCGGGCGACCGCCAACAACGTCTGTGCGGGGAATCGAATTCAATGGAATCCAGTCGGAGACCAGATAGGTGCAACCATTGGACCCGCCCGAATTCACCGCAGGAACACCGATGTTCGCCCCGCCGAACGTCACGCGGCTCCAGCCCATGCCGCCGCCAGTAGCCATGGAGTTGTAGGCGACGCCATTCGCTGTCGGGTAGAAACAATTGGCCACGGTGTTCAACGCCATGGTGTCGGTCACCCCTACCAAGGCTTCGATGTTCGGCATCGTGCCGCTGCCGTATTTGTTCATGTAGACGACACGCACGGCCTCGAAATCGGCCTCGACCTCGAATTTTCCGTGGCTTGTGCGGAGTCCACTGGCTCCAGTCACATAGGAGTCGTTCGACCGCATTTTCAGCGTGCCGATTTTGTTGGTGTTCGGCGTTGGCGAAACCGAAGCAGAAGGTGCTGACTGCGCGCCGACGCCGACCGCGCTTACTGCAGCCACTTTGATATACACCGGAACCCCGTTGGGGAGGCCGCTGAGTGTCAAAGGGCTGGCGGCACCCGTGGCCGTACCGAGCAAGAGGTTATCCGAAGCACGATAGACCGGCATTTGATAGCCGGTGATCGCACTGCCGCCGTTGTCTGCCGGGGCAGAGAATGCACCTGTAACCGAACCGTTACCGGCGGATACCGAAACCCCGGTCGGAGCGCCAGGCGCAACCACTGGTACGGTTCCGGCGCTGCCCGAATATGCCAAGCCTGTGGCTCGGCAGCCAATCACAGAACCGCGATCCGTGGTCAATTGGGTATAGGTGGAGGCAGTCTGGCCGGAGATATCCGATCCGTTGCGGGTCCACTGGAATCCTGTGGCCGAGTAGCCGGGGCGCAGCGACGCAGTCAGCACGTTGCCGGCACCGAGACTTCCACTGATAACAACAGGGATCTTTGCGAGCCCCAAAATGCCCGCCTCAACCATTGCCGAAGTAATACTCATGCCGTTTTCGTCCACTTCGAAATGTTGGTCTTGCTGCCGTTGTAGGAAATGGTTTTGGTGAACACAGCGCCATCTGGACGAGACGCAACGATGCTCACCACCCGATCACTGCCGTCTTTGGTGATCTCGACATC
This sequence comes from Herbaspirillum huttiense, assembly GCF_004367745.1. Classification (GTDB taxonomy): domain Bacteria; phylum Pseudomonadota; class Gammaproteobacteria; order Burkholderiales; family Burkholderiaceae_D; genus Herbaspirillum; species Herbaspirillum huttiense. The sequence goes on along the minus strand of NZ_CP037993.1, from coordinate 2,297,470 downwards.
ACACCACTCCGTCCAGGTATCCGACAAACCCAGCGGGCTATTCAAACCGACATCAGCGAGCATATGAGCACCGGAAATAAAAAAGCCCGCACGTGGCGGGCAAACCCTCAAGAGGGAGGAGACATCATGGAGCGTCAGGGGAGAATCGAACTCCTCGTCATCTGCTTGGAAGGCAGCGGCTCTACCATTGAGCTACGGACGCAGAAAGCCTTCGACTTCACTCCACCGGAGTGAAATCGACGTAATACTTCTCACCGGGCTTGAATTGCCCGATCAGCGCAGGATTTGCGACGGTCAGGCTCAGGGTGGCCGAGGGCGAGAACTTGGCGAAGGTGTTGTCTTCGTCACTACCATCCTCCGGATACTTCGCGGCAGCCACAGCATTGAAGTGAAGCACTTCGCAACCGGGGAATTGCTCGATCTTGTTCAACTGCATCTTGGCGCGCATCTTCGACATTCTCTTCTCCTGGGCTCAAGCCCCCCCCACATCAAGCAAAAGGGCAACAAAAAAGCCCCGTCCAATTGGACCGGGGCTTCATCGAAATTTTTCTGACACTTTTTCAGACTATCTGAATGACCCCGATTTTAGCGGGAAAAGTGTAATCTCGGCCAGAACTATTATGTGTAATTTTAATTACACACTCGCGACGCGGTTCTCGGCATCGAAGGACTGCTGCGCCACTTGAAAGCTGCGCGAGAGTGAAATCGCCTTACGAACAAATGTGCGAGCCCGGTTGTAATAGGTCTTTTGCGAGATACCTCTCTCATCTGCCAGGCGCTTCACGTGGCCTGCCTTCTCGATGTACATCAGGCGGAAGCACGCGAAGGCCTCGGCATGCTCTTTCATATCTGCCATGGCATACACCGCAGCATTGAAGAACTGCATCTCGGCACTGTTGCGCGCGTTGGGCGGCTCCTTCACCTTCCCTGCCTGGAAGCGCGCCAGCACGTTCTGTGCTCCGGCCTGCAAGTAGAACTTGCGCGTGTGGCACCACCACAGCCACTCCTCGCAGTAGGCGTCCAGCTGCTTATCGCTCATGCGCTCGTTCGTCGCTGTCGGGCTCATCCGCCAATCTCCTTCAGCAGCTGCTGCAGCTGGCGAATCTTCCCAGTTTCGATTTCGCGCGCCGCTGCCTCGTCATCGATCTCGATTGCCGCCTTCGCAATGTCGTCGCTGAGCGTCTTGAGCATCATGCCAATGGCCACAGCACGCTCAGAAAGCGCCCCAAGCTTGGCAATAGCGGACTGATTCGGCTTTGCCTGCATATTTGTCGTTTGCGACACTTTGCTCTCCTTTTGAAATTCAATTGCCCGACGAGGCGCAGGCTCCTCGTGCTTCGCGCCGTGCTCGTTCACCTTCACGCGGGCGTAATGCCCTGGCTTGCCCTCCACCACAAGACCAGCGCTCAACAGCGCCGCGATGCAGCCGCCGGCCACCCGCATGTCGATAGCGCTTCCCTGGCGCCGCATTTCGGCCACGATCTGGGTTGAGGTCCAATGCTCCGCGATAGGCACCACGGCGAAAACCTTCTTCGCGGTGGCATTCAAACCCTGCTGCAATGCTGTAAAACGCGACTGGCGCATGTACTTCTCCTTATTTCTTCCTGTCAGCGCCTGCGCTGCCTTCTCGGGCAAGATGGCGCAGCAGCACCGCCAGCGCGCCGCCGAATGCCCCGAAGAGCGCCAGTAGCGTCAGAATCAGCTCCACATCATCACCGCGCATCTCGCCCCCCTCAGTGGTCGCACGGCAGGTCGCCGTCTTCATTGGTCTTCGCGCCGCAGCTCAAGCAAATCAGCGGGCCGCCGTTGATCTTGGCCCGCAGCTGCACGCTGAAGCGCCTGGGCAGGACGTTGGAATAGTGGTGCGCGGCCTCGATCCGCGATGTCTTCAATGCCTGCGCGCGGTCCTGGCCTGGCTCGGGGATGCTCTGGCGGATGATGCTCGGCCGGTCTTCGGCGGGGATGGCGGCGATCATGCGGCACCTTCTTTCTTCGCATCTGCGATGGCTTCGGCGCAGTCCCCAGGGATTTGCTGAGCAACATCCACCATCACCCAGGCCTCGGTAATGGCCGCCTCCAGAATCCCAGTGGCATTGTTCCGAAGACGGCGGACAGCATGGCGCATCGGCTCTTCGTTTCCAGCGTCAAGGGACTTGATAGCAGCCATCAGCTCAATGAAGCGATCTGCGGTAGATGGGACGCTCATGCTGCAGCGCCCTCCTGCCGCCGACGCGCCCAAACCCACACTGCACTGTCTTCGGTCATGTGGATCGACAGCGTGAACCAGCCTTCTCCGGCGGGGCGCTCGCTCACCCAGTCACTGATGTCGGCTTCGCCTTCCTCGAAGTAGCGGTGATGAGCTGCGTGGTCCGGATAGTCTTCCAGGTCATCGATCTTCAGCTCCAAGCCCTGCGCAGCGATCCAAGCTTTGTAGGCCTGCCAGTCTTCATCGAAGTCGGGCTCTTCAGGGTGGACCCAGTAGCCGTCCTGATCGCGCGCCACCGGGGCGGGCTGAATGAGTACCAGCGGAGCAGCGGCCGCTTGAACGTTTTGCATGTATCTCTCCTAGTTGCTTCTTATCAATCAAACGGCATGGCCGAGCAGATGGCGCATCGACCAGACCAGCGGTGGAACAGCAGGGCCAGCCAGCTCCGGCGGCACCTCAAAGCGGGATGCATCGACCAGGTACACGGCGCGAGCTTCTTCCTTCAGGGAGTAGCGGAATGCCTTGTAATTCGTCTTGTCCACCTCCAAGGCCCCGCACGCCGACATATTGCGAATCACCGAAGCCACGCCAAAATTGGAGGAAATGCCGAGCTGCAAGATGGCGCACTGGATTTCCCACATCAGAGAACCGGGGTGCTCTTCCAGGTATTCCGCCACATGCTCACGAATGCTTTTCCCCTTCTGCATATGCCCTCCAAGGGTGGATGTCAGCCGCCGATCTCGATATGCACTGCGCCAGGCTGGCGGCCATACGTGCGGCGCAGCGTCACAGGCTCGAACTGGCTGTCGTCCACCCCGAGCGCACATGCAATTCCGTCCAGACTCGGCTTCATTGCGGCAAGCAGGTTGTCGCGGTCGCGCCACCGGCGATCCGGCATCTCGAAGGTGATGCGCAGCGGCACGTCCTGGCCGTGCGGCTCCCATCCAGCCCTGTGCGCGGCCTCCAGCCCCAGGATGTGGCCTACGTGCTTTGCCTTCTTGCGCAAACCCGACGTGACAGACCAGTGCTTGCCGTTCGCCCTGTTCGGATTCAAGTCCTTGTCCGGGAATGGAAGCGTGACTGCGACCAGCTTCATTGCAGATCTCCATGGTGTGTAGGGTGCGCGTTCTCATCCGTGCAACAATTGAGGCTCTCAACCCGATCAATTGAAACGACGAAAGGAACGCGCATGGAACAGGTGCTAAAAATTTCCGTAGAAAAACAATCGGACGACACTGTCAAGCTCACGCTTGATCCTTTGGCGAACGGCGGAGAACTCGCTGTGCAATACATTGATCAAGCCATCGCAGCGTTAGGAAAATTGCGCGAAGGCCTGGCACCGCCCATCGGTGAGAATCGGCCGCTTGGTGTACTAGAACGTGGGCTGACTGACCCGGCGTTTCATGTTTCTCCGCAGGATCTCCAAGGAGGTGCGCTCCTGCAGATCCGAGATCCTGGCTTTGGATGGATGAATTTCGCGTTTTCTCATCAGAACTCCCTCCTCCTGAGCCAGCTTCTACAAAAATTCTCGGCTGATCCCGCAGCACAATCTCCTTCCCACTAAGGAAGACACGGACGTGAGGGCTTGAGATCTGTTCTTGAGCGCTCACGATTCAGCCGCCTCATTCAGCTCGACTAGGCGCTGCAGGTGGTGTGCAGCCTTGGCGATATCCTCGTCGCCGCCCTTGGCGCCCTCGCGGGCCAGGTATGCGATGGCCGTGGCCTTGTGGTAGCCGCGCACTTCCTCGGGCGTCAGCCACTTCTCGATGGCCTCCCACGGCTCCAGGGCCATGTCCTTGTAATGCGATCCGCCGACCTGGCGATCCTTCGCGGACAGCGGACCGGGGTTCCGCTTCGGGGGAATCTGTCCGTTACGTCGAGTTGCCATGCTGATACTCCCTTCAAATAATTTGCTGTCTGAAAAATTCTTGCTGCGCCTGGAGCCACGCCGCGCGCTTGGTCACGGCTTCTTGCGCCGCAGCCTGGAAGTGGCTGCACTCACGCTGCGTCGTAGTGCTCGGGTAGGTGGCTGATTCCACGAACTTGCACGTTGCGAAACCACGCTTCGCCATTTCCGGCTTGCTGCGAAGGTCGCAGTGTGCGCAGTCCAGGCAGCGCATCACGCCACCTTCTTCTTCAGCCCACGCGCGGCCTGCAGGGCGGCGTTCCGGTTCTCGGGCGACACCTCGGCCTTGCCCTCGACCTTTGGCTGCGCCGACACCACGCGCTGGCCGGATACCGTCACGGGCGGCCTGCCGCCGTTGTCGATGGCCTCCTGCACGCGCTGCTTCAGCGAGAATGCCGATTCGCCAGGGATGGTCTTGAGACCCAGCTCCGCAGCCTTGGCGATCACGCCCTGCTCCGTCGCGAACCATGCGCCGCTGCCGCCCTGCTTGCCCTGCGGGTTCATTTCGTCCTCGCGGCGGCACCAGTTCCGCCAGGTGGCCAGCCAGTCGGCCTTGCTGCCCTTCTGCCCCGGCTGCGCCAGCCAGTGGTCCTTGAACTTCGCGGCCACCGAGCGCAGACGGTCAGCGGTCCAGTGCGGGAACTCCTGCAGCGTCCATTCGCCAAGCGATTTCGTCAGCACCCAGTCCGAGGGCAAGCGCGTCCCACGCGCTCCCTGACGTTTCCTTGATGGTTCAACTGATGGTTCCTTGACGGTTATGGGTGCGAGATCTGCGGGGGTGGGGTGCGAATTCTGCGGGGGTGGGGGTGCAGATTCTGCGGGGGTGGGTGCAGGATTCGACAGGGGTGCAGATTCTGCGGGGGTGCGAAATTTGCGGGGGTCGATCTTGTAGACCGTGCTGCGGCCTTTGCGCATGAGGCGCGTGATGATGCCCTCGCCTTCCATGTCCGCGACATGCTGCTGCACCGTGCGTTCGCCCATGCTGCACTTCAGCGCAATGGACTGCACCGATGGGTAGCACTCGCCCTGGTCGTTGGCGTTGTCGCACAGCGCCAGAAGCACCAATTTCCTGCCAGCTGGCAGATCGGTCTTCCAAGCGAGTGTCATCAGGGCAATACTCATTGTTCAGCCTTCAACAAACCCTTGCGGGTCAAAACTTGGTGGGTCAGCGAGACCGCCTCTTCGAAGCGCTCCAGCATCTGTTCGTGGGTCATGCCTGCGGGACGCGGCGCGCGGCCGTCCAGTACGTCATGGCAGGCGCTGCAGCCATACGCTGCACGGGTATCCGGAGCCTTCAGGCCCATGCCCTTGCCGTCCTTCAGCTGGTTGCTGTGGCAGAGCACAGTGGTATCGGTGCGGTGGTTGCACACCAGCGGGAAGCGCAGCGTGCATTCCTGATCGCGCGCGGAGGCGCGGATCTTGGTCATCTTTGGCTTGGAGGCCTTGCGCGCCTTCATCTGGGACGATGCAACGCGCAGCAGGCCGGAGCCCGGCTTGGCAAACCCGGTGCGCTTCAAGGGCTTCGTGCCAGGGCGGAGAGGTGTTTTACGCTTAAGCATCGCGCCCCAGCTGCCAGCGCACATAGGGAATGCGGATGCGATCATGAAAGCGCTCAGCGGCGGCCGGGTCGTGATCCAGCTTGCGGCGCTTGTCCACCTCGCAAACACGGCGCACCAGGTCGGCCGCCTTCTCCGGGGTATCATAGGGAGCATCGTCCTGCCACTTCTCATCGAGGAAGGCGCGGAAGCGAGGCTCCTGGCAGAAAATGCCGGCCAACTTGGCGAGCGCCCCGCCCTTTTGCTGTTCTGCTTGCATGACGCCTCAACCCGCGAAGTGTTGCCAGGTCATGAGGATCTTGCCGTTGCGCTTCAACGGCTTGCCTTCCCCATCCATCACCATGTTGCGCACACGAACATCGGCACCCTTCACCTGATCGCTGCGCAGCGCCAGTGCCGCCCATTCGCGTGCGAACTGGGGTGCATCGAAGGCCGGGCTCACTTGGCGATGCCGCGTGGTCGTGTTGAACAGATCCTGCGCCAGCGCATCGACCTGGGCGCGCCACTCCTCCATCGTGAGATTGCGCCTCTTCTCGTCGTCGTAGCGCTTCACCTTCTTTTCAGCGATGCGCAGGCAGTCAGTGCGGCTCACGCCGAATACGCAAAATGCACTCATGGGGCTCTCCTCTTGGGATTTGATTGACTTCAGCGGGTGGCGCCGTCGCGGCGGAATGGCTGGCATATCTTCGAAACGGCGGACATGGCGCGGATCATTGCGCCGATGCGCACGCGCGCCTGCTTCTTCGTCTCGATGGCTTCGGTGATTTCCTTCTCGGCCCGGCGCAGTGCCTGGATGTCGTCCGGGCTGCCGATCACCTCGGCGCATGCCTGGTGGGCCTCGCTGTCCTCTTTCATCACCAGCGCCAGGTCGGTAATGCGGAATTGGCCGTCGCCCTCTTCCAGGCTGGCCACGCAGAAGCCGTCATGCGACAGCAGCTCGTTCCAGAAGCTGATTTTCAGATCGGTCGGCAGCGCCGCGACGATGGAAGGCAGGAAGTTCGCGCTCAGCAGGTTCTTGTCGTCCGACACATCGTCCAGCCAGCGCCAGATGCGCTGCTGGTGCGCCTTCATGTCGTTGTAAGCGTCTCCACTCCGTCCGAACGTGATGCCAGTCCGCACCGGACCGCCAATGCGTTCGTGCGCCTCAACGATGAATTGCGCAATGGTCGCGTTGCTCAAACCCGTCCGCTTCTTCCACGTCTCAACGTGGCGCCGCAGCGAACCAATCGGGCTTTCGTGTGTATCGTGGAACATGACTTTTAATCCCCGTATGCATACTCTGTTGGCATGCAGAAAGAAAACTACAAACCCGCCAAATTTGGGTGGAAGCCCCTCCGTGATAGATTGCTGGTTCTCACACCACAATCACAAAGGGGCCTCCATGAAACTCTCGGATATCCAGCTGGCGCTTGCAAAGTCCTACTCACTCGACATCGTCTTGCGCGCAATATGCAAAACTCTCGAACCAGAGCAGTCCGCCGCCCTTCTCTCTTTAATCAATGCGCTATCGGACGATCTCAAGAGCTATATGGCGGCAAACGAACGTCAATCTGCGATGACTGAGCAAATTGCAGAATTCCTGCAGCCTTTCCAGAAACAACTGTCTGATCAGTCCCAGGATCAGACCTGACGTCGCAAGCACTCGCTGACACTGCGCTCAATTCGATTCGCCAGATCTTTTTGCTCGGCACGGGAAATACATGCCTCTATTTCTCGTTGTCGTGCGATCTCGATGCGAACGGCTGCGCCGATCAGACGCAGCACAGCACCGATGTACGCGCGACGAATCCATGACGCCAACCGCTTCATTGCGCACCCTCCTGGGCTGGTGCGTCTGTCGCAACGACGCGGCTATGCAGAGACTCGATTGCGCGCAACGTACTGGCTTTGCAATCCGCTTGACCGTTGAGAATTCGATTAACGGTCGGCTGAGAGACTCCGATTTCACTGGCCAAGCGAGGCTCACTCCAGCGTGTCGCTGAACGAATTTCCTGCATCAAGATGCCGATGTCTTTATTCATGCAGGCCATTCTATACGCGCTTGGATACTTATTCAATACGCGAATGGATAGATATTTGCGTGGCGCTATACGCGCACGTATATTGACCAAATGAGTAACATTGCCACCCGTCTTGACCAAGCCATGTCTGCTGCCGGGTTCCCGTCACAGAGTGCGTTAGCACGCGCATCCGGCGTTCCACAGCCGACAATCAACAGGATTTTGAAGAATTCCGGCAAAGGCCACCCCGAGGCTGCCACAGTGCGCAAGCTCGCAGAAGCGTGTAACGTCAGCTTCAACTGGCTCAATGAGGGCTTGGGGGAAATGGGGAGAGATGCGGCAACGCCATCCGCAAAGGTGCAGGCTCTCAAGGCCCTCATCGCCTCGACAGCGCCTGCGGCTCGCCCTGATATTGTCGAGATACCCGTCTACAAGCTCAACATCACTGCCGGCATCACCGGCTTTCAAGCTGAACTTGACGAAAGTGAATTCGCAATCCCAGTTGCAGTCACCCAGCGATGGCTAGACCAGCATGGATTAGCCAAAGAACAATTAGTGGCGACAACCGTACGTGGCGACAGCATGGAGGAAACTCTTTCCGACGGCGATACAGTCATCATCAATACAAAGTCCGTCAGGCCGCGAGACAACAAGATTTTCGCAGTGAATTTTGGCGGGCAGGCTGTTGTGAAACGCTTGATCAGTGATTTTGGAAGGTGGTTCTTAGTCTCCGACAACTCGGACCAAAAACGATATCACCGCGAGGAGTGCTCAACCGAGAACTGCATCCTCATCGGCGAAGTGGTGATGGCTCAGCGCAATTTCTTGCGCGGCTAAAATTTACAGATCCTCGGCCCATATGAAAACCAATCCGATCAAAGTTCGATTCGTTTGGATTGCATTCGCACTAGCGCCTTGCGCAGCCAATGCGCATAAGGTCATTGGTATCTCTGACGGCGACACAATCACCGTTCTCGTAGATCAAAAGCCACTGACGATTAGGCTTGCAAATATAGATGCGCCTGAGAAAAACCAGTCCTTTGGGCAGCGCTCGAAGCAGTCGCTCTCGGATCTTTGCTGGGGCAAGGATGCTCAGTATGATGCCAAGTCGGTGGACAGATACGGAAGGACTGTCGCGATTGTGAGGTGCGGTGGTATTGAGGTAAATCGCGCTCAGGTCCAAAAAGGAATGGCATGGGTCTACCCAAAATACAATACCGATGCGTCCCTTCCAGATCTTGAGTTGGCGGCACGCAATAAAAAGAGTGGGATTTGGTCAGAAAAGAACCCCGTAGCCCCCTGGGAATTTAGGCACGCCGTCACCTCCCCTCAAGATACTGTTTGTCATACGGGCCCAAGGGGCGGTCACTATCGCATCGTAAATGGTCGCAAACAGTATGGCTGCAAATAGTAGGCCTGCCCCCACCCCTGTCTTCTAGGAGCGCTGGAGCGGCAAAACTTCAGACAAGCAGTGCTTGCACTTAATGGCCTCTGATTTGATTTCTTCTGCACAATAAGGGCACTTTCTGGTTTCACTCGCCAATTGTTCCTCTTCTACGCCTTCGGGATTGTGCACCAGCTCAACCCAACCCCTACGATAGAAGCGGGTCGCAACCAAATAATCGATAGTGAACGCATACCCTAGAAAAAGGATGAGGTGCGCCAGCAGGATGATAGGTATGCTGCCGCTTGTTGCCACAAACAACATAATCCCCAAGTAAAAAACGAAGTGGCCCCATAGACCTTTGAGTGCGAGATACAACGGTCCAAAGAATAGAAGTCCGGCAACAGCGCCGCCGCGATCAAACGTTTCTACATAACCGTTCGCTTGATTTTCAAACTGTCGCATTCCGAAACTCCCTAATTTATTTGCTGAATTGTAGCCCACTCCAAATGTGAGCCTGCCGCTACAGGAGATGTCGCGGGAAAATCTATTCATTCGCGTATTGACTTATCTATCCATTCGCGTATAGTTCTATTCATCGACTTACCAAAAGCCTCAGCCGCCCCCCTCGGTGCTCCCCCTCACCGCCTTGGCTGAAAGCATTCCGCGCCGGTTGAGGGCTTCCCGGCAATTTACTTGCGGTCTACGTGTGGAGAGAAACTAAAAATGAATGCCATCTACAGAATTGTCTTCGCCGACGGATCTTGGATCAAGGCTGAATTGCGCTCGACCACGGATGAGCAAGCTTTGCGTGAGGCGAAGATCTTTTTTGGTTTCGATGCTGCATGCGTCGAAAAGCTGCCTGATACCGACAAGGCGGTCATCGCTTACAAGACGCGGGAGGCTGCGCGCTTGGAAGGCGCGCAGGCATACCGCGACTGGGTCAGCGGTCTCGCGCACACCACCGACAATCCGTACTGCGCCGAAGACCCGCGCCATCAAGGATTCGAGGCTGGGATGCTTGCAGCCCAAGAAGACCATCAATCCGCTCTCGCCGCCTGACCACCCCTCTGCCAATCACGAGAGAAGAAGACATGGCCACCGCCACGAAACCAGTGATCCCGAAGCCGACTCCGCGCCGCGCTGCCAAGCCGAAGAAGCCTGCAGCAAAGCCGGTCGATCTGTCGGCGCTGCTGAATCTGCCCGCCCAGATGGAAGCCGGCTTCCAGCGCGTCATCGACGTACTGAGCAAACCCGCCCTGGCGAACTCGGTGCCGCCGCTGCAGACCGCCGCTGAGAATGCGGCCGAACGTCTGGAAGCGCTGCTGATCATTTTCAGCGGTCGCCAGGCGCAGAACATCCTCCAGGACATGCTGGAGAGTGGCCGCGCACCTTCCCGAGAACAGCTGCTGCGCGAAGCCGACAAACTCATTGCTCTGCGAGGTGGCAAATGACTTGCCGTTACCGCTACGTCTTCGCTGATGGGACCATGAGCACGGGCGAGAAGGTCGGCTCGCCGGCCATCATCGAAGCCGCCGGATACCTTGCCGGCGCACTCGGTGTCACCGTGCTGGTGGTCGTATGAAGAACTTCTGCCTGGGCTTCGCATGCGGCGCGTGCTTCATCGTTGCCGCCGTTTTCTTCCTGGCCTCGCTGCAAGCCGCCAAGGCCGCGCCTGTCCAAGTTGCTTGCTGGAGGACGAAATGAGATTTCTCGCCGTCATCCCGGTTTTCTTCCGCCTCTACGGATTCCATCGTCGAGGCGGCAAGCAAGTGACCGCCGCAGTCCGTCTTTCGGCTCGCGCATTCGAGAGCCCGTTTTACCGCTAGTCCCCCTGCCCGCCTCCCCCCCCCCGGCGGGTCGCTCTGGCAGGCGGCCGGAAATTGTCTGCCCACCATTTTTAATCTCACTGGGACAACCCATGGATATCACCATCAAGATCGACATCGAGAAGGCAATCGTCGGAGCACTTGCGCCAGAGAAGCTGGAGCCGATCCTCGATAAGCACGTTACCGAGGCCATCACGTCGGCCATTCGTGACGCCACCGACTACAGCAGCGACTTCCGCAAGGCATTGTCAGAACAGTTCAAGGACGTGCTGCCCCACGGACTGGGCAAGGATGACACTGTGAAGTTCCAGCACATCCTCAACCAGGCCCTGCAAAGTGCGGTGGCCGGCGCAAACCTCGTGCTGGTGCAAAACGCGCTGTCCAAGGCAGTCATGAACACGCTGCCGACTCTGCCCGCTACCGTGACCATGAAAGAACTCCTGGAGATGGCGCGCAGTGACTTCTGCAAAGAGGATGGCGAAGCCTTCTATGCCTACTTCGAGGAGTCGGACACTGGCGGCGGAAGCCTCTACTTGGACAGCGATGAATCCCCCGGATCAGGATTGTATGGCAAGAAGAAGGCACGGGATGAGGCCAAGTATTCCGCCGAAAACGCCATTCACTTTACCAAGGAAGGCGAGGTCTACAGCATGACGCTGGACGGCAACCTGATCAAGCCGGCCTCTATGCCGACCGTGATCAGCGCCTTCGATACCATGCTGATGTCTCTCTACGTCGGCCGCACGCGCATTGTCGAGGTGCTGGACGACGACGATGTCCGCGAGTTGTCCGCCCACCGATACGACGACTAAGGGGTGGCAATGTTCAGAAACGCTCAAATCTACCGCCTGCCGAAGAACTGGAACATGACAGCGGAAGCGCTGGCACTCCACTTGGAGCCGCAGACCTTCACGCCTGCCGGAAACATGGACATGCTGTCGCAAGGCTGGATCCAGCCGCGCGAAAGCTCCGGAAGCCTCGTGCACCAGGTCAATCGCCAGTTCCTGCTGCGCCTGCAGACCGAGAAGAAGATCCTGCCGTCTTCGGTGATCAATCAGGTCACCCGCGAGCGCGCCAAGGAACTGGAGGAGCAGCAAGGCCTCCCGCCGGGCCGCAAGCAAACGAAGGAACTGAAGGAGCAGGTCACCGACGAGCTGCTGCCGCGCGCCTTCACACGCCTGTCCAGCATGTGGGTATGGATAGATCCGGTCAATGGTTGGCTGGTGGCCGACAGCAGCACCCCAGCCAGGGCTGAAGAAGCGCTCAAGCTGCTGTTCAAGGCCGTCCCGAAATTCCCGCTGGAGACCGTCCGCACCGTGATGTCGCCTGGCGCAGCTATGACTGATTGGCTCGCGAGCGACGAGGCGCCGGACGGCTTCACCGTAGATCAGGACACCGAGCTGCGCTCGACCGCCGAGAGCCGCGCAACAGTGCGCTATGTCCGCCATACCCTCGAAGCCGATCAGCTGCGCCAGCACATCGAGACCGGCAAGCAGTGCACGCGCCTGGCTATCACCTGGGCAGACAAGATCAGTTTCACCTTGGCCGAGAACCTGTCCATCAAGAAGATCGCACTGCTGGACGTGCTGAAGGAAAACCACGAGCTGACCGGCAAGCACGATGACGAGCGCTTCGACGGTGATTTCATGCTCTTCGCAGGGGAAATGAGCGGCCTGCTGGCCGCACTGGTTGATGCACTGGGCGGCTTGCTTACCGATGCACCACCCACTAACTAAAAAACTTCAGATCTTCATTTGAATAAGGCGCGGTGGACATCCTGAGCTCGAACTTCAGGGGGTCATCGCCAGCTACAGCCGCCAAGAAACGCTTCTCCTCGATAGCTTGGTTAATCGCCATCCGGATAAGCATTTCATCGGTGAAGTGCTTAATACCCGGATTAAACCAGCTAAGCATGAGTTTGCGAGGCTTACGAATTTCACCTTGCTGGCTGAATGAAATTCTTCCTGCATACCCACCTTGTCGGCGTGTTACCCCAACAAGGAATTCTCCACCACCCTGGTCTTCTGGTGCGGCGAAAAATGTATGCAAACAGAAAAGATGCTCAGTCATTTGTGTGCCTTCTGGTATGTCGAGACTTGATCATGCCACAACGCCAAATAAATCCGCGCAATACCCTATTACGAGAAGGAGCAGAATGTCTACCAAACCCAGCTGGCGCAAGCTTATGGATCTCGGCGCGGTCAAACGCACAGATGCCGGCCTGTGGGCTCGCCCGAGCGCCATCCGGATCCTGCCCGGCTTCAACCTGCGCGACATCGAGGCGCCAGGCTACCGCGATGACATCGAGAGCCTGAAGGATCACAAGCGCCGCGGCGGAAAGGTGCCGCCCCTGGAGGTGAGCTTGTCCGCTGATGGCCAGGGTGTCGATGTCATCGACGGCCACCGCCGCACCACTGCGGATCAAGAGCTCATCGCAGAGGGCCTGAAGATCGAATGGATCCGCATTGAACCGTTCGAAGGCAATGACCTGGAGCGCCAGGCGCGCATCCTCACGAGCCAGGACAACCGCAAGCTGCTCCCGCTGGAGCTGGCCGAAGGTTACCGCCGCCTGAAGGCGTTCGGCCTCAACAACGAGGAAATCGCCAAGATGGTAGGGAAAACGCGCCAGCACATTGAGCAGATGCTCCTGTTATCGGCCGCGCCCCACTCGGTCCAAATGATGGTCAGAGCCGGCGAGACGGCGGCGAGCACCGCCATTGAGGCCGTGCGCGAGCATGGAGACAAGGCCGCAGAGATCTTGGATTCGGCAAAGAAGACCGTCGCGGCCGCCGGCGGCAAGAAGATCACCGCCGCCGCCATCCGGCCGTGGAGCCCGCCTCCGCGCGCGGTGCTGCCAATGGTCTCGGCCGTTGATGCGGTGGTGCAAGCCATTCCGGAACACGTGCGCCAGGTGCTGCAGGAAAAACCCGCCGACGATCAAGTGATCGAACTGCCCGCCGCTGTCGTCTACGAGCTGCTGGCGCAGCAAGGCGCCATCCAAGCACTGCGCGCCAAGGCGGAGAAAAAGGCCTCCAGCAAGGCCGATGCAGCTCCCACCGCAACCACTGGAGGTGATCATGCTGATTAAGCGCATTGAGGGCTCTACGCGCCAACTGGGCGCGCCAGCCGACTGGGACGGGAAGGATATGTCCTGCGGCGTCCTGCCAATCCTCGATGTCCAGACGGCTGAAGGGAATTTCATGTTCTCGGCCTGGGAGCCGACCCCACCCGAGCTGGAGGCACTGAACAAGGGCGCCAATATCGTGCTGGGCGTGCGTGGCACTGCGCATCCTGTCGTCTCGCTGCAGGTCGCGGCCGATATCGCGGTGAAGCATCCGGATGATGTTGCGGTGGATCAGTTCGCCGAGGTCATGAAGGCCAAATTGGCGGACGCACGCGCCAAAGGCCGCAGCGGCTGGCAGGAATGCGACCCCGCCGAGCTCTCCTACATGCTGCGCGAGCACGTCGAGAAAGGCGATCCGCGCGATGTGGCGAACTTCTGCATGTTCCTGTGGATCCTGGGCAAACCCATCGGTGATGCCCGCCCAGTGGTCGGCCTGCAGCTCACTCCACTGGACGGCATCCAGGTCTGGATCGATGCATACACCAATGCAGCGAATGGCCCGCACTTCATGGGCCATGGACGAATCGTGCAGCTCCTGCGCGAGTATCTGGCCCTCCGCAAGCTGCTTGCCCAGCGCACCCCGCCGCCGCTTCCTGAAACGCACTACAACGGCTCGGGCGATGGCAGTGAGCCGCTATACACGGCGGACATGCTGCATCTATATGCCAGTCAGTATGCCGCCTCTCTCGCGCTGCCAGCATCGTCCGCGCCTGAAGGCTACGTGCTGATGCCGCGCCGATTGACAGCGGAGAACGGGGCGAAGGCAGCGCTGTCTGGCGAGTTCGCCGAGAAGGCGACTTACCACTGCAGCCAGTGCAACCACGAAGAGCCCGACGACGGCTGCGAAGAATGCAACGGCCAAGGCTCGTACCAAGTGGATGTACCTATTGAATGGGACACCATCAAGCGGATCTATGACAAGGCCGTCGAAGAGCTAGCCTCCTCCTCGCCAGCGGTGGCGCAGCCGGTGGCTTTCCGTGAGGTCGCGGCCGACGGAACTCCGATCACTGATTGGATCGATGGCTCGCTCCCGCCCAATACTCCGCCGCTTCATCCTGGCGCGACCATTCAATTCGCCTATGGCGCGCAGGTAGCCGAGCCTATCGCATGGGAAAGCACGACGCCGGCCTACGCCAAGTACATCACGGATGCTCGCTATCAACAGCTGCATCCCGGCTTCAAGCCTTGGTTCAAACCCTATCGTTGCAGTCAGTGCAGCGCACCAGCGACCGCGGCCTTCCCGGATGCGCTGACACCGGAGCTGACCTATGTCCTCGGCATGCCGAACTTCCGTTGCGCGCCCTACGCCGAAATTTTTCGCGGGGCTGGCCACGATATCCCCCGCAAAGCAGAAGCGGAACAGGCCTTCGTGATCCATCGTATGGCCCGCGCAGTCCTGCAGCATGGCGCCGGCTGGGATGCCGCGTTCGCTGCCGAGCTGCACGCTGCAGCAGATTCTGCAAAGGCAGCAGCAGCCGCAGGGCCTCAGAAAGGCGGTGCATGATGGGCTGGAGCATCGGATACGACGACACCCACAAGCGCGACATCGGCTACGGCGTGCCGGCTTACTGGGACCACCCTGGCTGCAAGAACGAGATTGATCGCGGCATTTCGTACGTCTGCGGCGGCGAGCCTGGCGGTGGTGAGCATGGATGCGGGCTGTTCATCTGTGCGCATCACCAGCGCGCGAACAAGCATTGCTTCCAGCTGTGCCAGCACTGCGCCGACCGTCGCCGCAAGCAGCTCGCGCCGTCAGAAGATCACCCAGATTGGCTGGAGTGGAAGCTGTCGCACGAAAGCTGGGCGCAGTGGCGTGATGAGAACCGGGAAGAGGTTATCAGGATGCGCGAAGCGCTGAAGAAGGTGCGGCCGGACAGCACCCTTCAACTTGCAGAGGAAGGGTGCGCACCATGAGAGAGATACCACTGCTGATGAATGGACCGATGGTGCGCGCCACTTTGGCTGGCCATAAGACCAACACCAGGCGTGAAATCATCCGTCTCGGCGGTTTCGGCAAGATCACTCAGTTTGGTCGGTCCGATACGCCGGGGTATGACTGGCACTTCCGTGATAGCGCCATGCGGTGGCATGACCTATCCCATGCCCAGCTGATGAAAGCCTGCCCCTATGGCCAGGTCGGTGACCGCCTGTGGGTACGCGAGACTTGGCGCGGTGTCGTCGAGATCAGCCACCCAGATGCACCAGTGAAATACGGTGTAGCCCGCTACGTGCCCGACCAGCAGCACTGCCGGCGCGTCGAATATGCAGCAACCCAGGCTCATGACGGCGAGCCGTGGCGTCCCAATATCCACATGCCGCGCTGGGCCTGCCGCATCCTGCTAGAGATAACAGGCGTGCGCGTGGAGCGCCTTCAGGATGGGGAAGGAGAGGCTGCGTGGGGAAGTCGTTACTTGGCCGAAGGGATCCACAAAATCGACCATGGCCGTGGTGATCACTACTTTAGCGCGTTCCGGACGGAGCCGCACTCCAAGAACTGGGCCGACCCATTTGACGCGTGGCGCGAGCTATGGAGCAGCACCGGCGGCAACTGGGATACAAACCCGTGGGTATGGGTCATTGAGTTCAGGAGGATCAAATAATGCAAGCAATCGCTGAGCCGATCACCTTGACCGAGCAGGAGGTGGTGGCCGTCACCGGTTACCATCGGCCCGCCTACCAGCTTGCGAGGCTGAAGGAAATGGGTATTCCTGCCCACCGCCGGCCGGACAACACCATCATGGTGCTCCGCGTGTATGTCACCACCAGACCGGAAGCTGCTGCAGCGCCGGAAAAACAAGAACCGAAACTCCGCCTGATCCGTAAATGAATCGTTCCCGCAAGACCGGCAAGGGCCTGCCCCGCCGCGTGTACATCCGAGATAACAGCTACTGGTTTTTCCCAGCTGAGCCCATTGTCGATCCAAAGAGCAAGCAGGTCAGGAAATGGATCAAGCTGGCCAGGGTCGCTGATGGAGAGGCTGCGATGCACCTGGCGCTGGCGGGCTTGCTGACGCATGCCGTAGACAATGAAAGCATGGCCTACGCCTGCGCCGAGTTCAAAAAGCACAAGCTGAAGCGCTATAGCGAAGAAACCCAGGCCACCTATGGCCGATACCTCGACACCATGGCCGAAGCGTTTGCCGACTTCTCGGCCCGTCAGGTTACGACCAAGAGCTGGTCCCAGTTCCTCCGGCAGAATTTCAGCGACCGCCCGAATACCGCTCAGAAGTACACAGCCCTGGCGCGCAAGCTGTTCAAGTACATCATCTCCGAACTAGGGTTGCGCGAGGACAACCCCATCGACCAGATTGAGCTGGACGACTATGAGACGGAGCGCCGCCTGATTTTGCCCACTCATGAGCAAGTGCAGGCGATCCGCCAGGCCGGCATGATGAGCAAGGTCAGATCCGACACAGGCAAGGCGCTGCCCACCGCCAGCGGCCCTATGTTTGCCTGCCTGGTCGATGCAGCCTATCTGCTGTGGGCGCGTGCGGTCGATGTGCGCACGCTCAAGGAATCGCAAATCGAGGGAGAAATCGGCGGCCACATCCGGCTGAAGCCATCGAAGACGGCGAAGACCAGCGGCAAATCAGTGGACATCCTGATCACCCCAGCGATTTGGGATGTGATCCAGCGTGCCCGCGCCATCAAGAGGGAATACAAGGTCCATGGCAAGCCGTTGATCACCGGCTACCTCTTCCCGACTCGGAAAGGAACGGCTTATGGAAAGAGCGGCCTGTTCTCGATGTGGGACCGCGCACGCGACCGCCTCGGCATCAACAAGGACTCGCCTGCGGAAGAAAGGATTCAATTCAGGGATTTGCGCGCGCTCGGCGCGACTGATGCAGCTCGAACGAAGCTGCCGATGGAGCAGATCCAGGCCCGGCTTGCACATACGTCGCCGCAGACATCCGAGATCTACATCAAGGAAGTGATTGCCCAGGTCTCGGAAATCGATCTGCCGTTACCGTGGCCCACAAAGCAAAACAGCACTGAATATTAGAGAATCCCTAATATACAGTGCTGTCTATCTGTACAGCTTTCGCCGCAACTGCTTGATTCTATTGGTCGGGACGGTGTGATTCGAACACACGACCCCTTGCACCCCATGCAAGTACGCTACCAGGCTGCGCTACGCCCCGACTGAAGACAAAGATTATAGAGCGCTTGTGTTATTAAATCAACTGTTTCTGCAAAACATTTTTCATCATTTCGCGAAACACCCTAGCCCGCCCTTCCCTGACAATTCAACCGCCATCGCCGCAGCGACATCACGATCAGTCACCGCCCGGAAAAGAACTCATTGAGCAGGAAATTCTGCAGCCCCTTGGTATCTTCCTGCCGCGCCGACAAGGTCACCACGCGGCCCAGCTTCTGCGAATCGAAATTGAAGTCGCCCTGGTAGTAGCGGCGGATCAGCGCAATCATGCTGTTGACCACGGCCAGCTGCACATTGCCCCCAAACCCTGCGTCGACTTCAATCAGCTGGTTCTGGCTGCGGCGCTGGTCGGTAGTCCAGCCACGGAAGCTGTACTGCGCCACGCGCGGCCCCATGCTGATGATCTGAAATACGCCATTGGTGCCACGGCCACGCCGTTCCTGAAAGGCGATATTGGCGCGGGCAATGTCGTTGGCAGAGGGATTTTCCGCGGCACGTGCCGCGGCATTTTCCTGGGCAGCGGCCTGCTCGGCATCTTCTCGCTTCTGTTGATTGCGCTTCAACGACGCCATGAAATCTTCCGCAGGAGCCGCCGGCGCAGCGGCAGCCGCATTGCGGCTGGGTGCCTCGGTCACCGGCAACGGGGTCCGCTGGGGAACCGAAGGACGCGCCACCGGGGCGCTACGGCGAGGCGCCGGCTTGGCGACCGGCTTCTTCTGGACCGGCTCCGGCTTCTTGGGCTCCGGGGCGGGCTTGGGCGGTTCCGGTTGCACCACCGGTGCAGCAGGACGGATGAAACTGACCTGCAAGGGCGCATCGGGACGGCCGGGAGACTCCAGCCTCGGAGGCGTTTCGTTCAGCTTTGCGCGCACGAACATGAACAACACGGCATGCACCAGTATGGACGAAGCAACACCCAGCGCAGTTCTGCGCCGGGAGCGGGCAAGGATGTCTGTTCGGGTCGACGAAACGATAAAACTCATACGGTGTGAAGACAGCGGCGAATAAGCGACTGCGGTCCATGCCCGCGCGCTCCGGATCAGGCCGCTCATGCGCCCCGTCCGCTCCAGCCCTGCCATGCTAACCCATCAACAAAGGCGACATTTTAGCCGGTTTTGAACTGCTCACCGGCCTGATGGCGCGCAGTTTCGCGCAAAACACTCAGCGCCAGCGCCCGCGGCCACCCCATCCGCTGCTGTATCCGAAATAGAAGGACGACGACGGATAGCTATAAGCCGGATAGGCGGGATACGCCGGATAAGCAGGATAGGCGTAATACGGTGAATACACCGGCTGCGCCGGGTAGACTGCCGCGCCATTGTAGGGACTGGCAGGGACGGCCACACAGCCGCCCAGCAGCAATGCGGCGGGCAGCACGGCCATCAGCAAGGCGGAACGCGGTAAGGGCTTCATCATGAACTCCAGCGGCGCAACGGCACCAACCTGACACTATGGCGCGGCGGCGCCGCGCTCGCCAATCTCCTTACCATTTGTTACTCGCTTCATTCATATTGACGCGAGGATGCAGCAATCTTCACCAAGCGTTATTACTGCCTATACCGGCGTGGCCATAATGAAGCGCAGCGCTGCTTATATAATGTCGCGGCAACAAGCCGAGCCGGGCCACCCTCCGGAACCACAATCAAAACGAGACCCTCCGGCGCGACCTGCCCTGCAGCGCGCCCGCATCAGGACAAGCCGATCATCATGACCACCCCTGCCTCTTCCCGTCGCGCCCCCATTGTCGTCATCGCTCCCGACTCCTTCAAAGGTTCGCTCTCCGCTGAGGAAGTGGCTGCGGCCATTGGCGCCGGGATCCTGGCAGCACTTCCCGAGGCTCAGGTCCGGCTGTGCCCGATTGCCGATGGCGGCGAAGGCACGCTCGATGCCCTCATGCACGCCGGCGGCGAGCGCCTGACCGTCGACTGCCGCAATGCTGCCGGCCAGCCAGCCTCGGCTCCGGTAGGCATCCTCAAGGACGGCAGCGCCGTCGTGGAATCAGCCGCCATCGTTGGCATCACCGATGCCGCCGGCATGGCCGTCGCGGTCGACCAGCGCACCACGCTGGGCGTCGGCGATGCCATCGGCCAACTGCTGGACCGTGGTGCCCGTCATTTCCTGGTAGCGCTTGGCGGCAGCAGCACCAACGACGGCGGTGCCGGGCTGCTGGCAGCGCTGGGCGTGAAGTTTCTTGACGCCTCCGGTGCGATCGTGCCGCCGGTGCCGGCACAACTGCAGCGCGTGATGCAGGTGGATGCCTCGGGGCTGGATGCGCGGGTCAAGGAGGCCCATTTCGTGGCGATGTCCGACGTCGACAATCCCTTGTGCGGCGAGGAAGGAGCGACCGCCGTGTTTGGTCCGCAAAAAGGCGTGCAGCCCGCGCAGGTGGCCTTGCTGGACGGCGCACTGGCACACTTCGCCGGCGTGCTGGAACAGGCGCTCGGCCGCCATGCCGCCGGCCAGCCCGGCGCAGGTGCGGCAGGCGGACTCGGTTACGCACTGCTGATGCTGGGCGCGCAATTCCGCTCGGGTGCCGAGACCGTGGCCGACCATATCGGACTGGATGAGGCGCTGGCGGGCGCAGACTGGCTCATTACCGGCGAAGGCCGCAGCGATGCACAAACCCTGCACGGCAAGGCCCCCTTCATCGCCAGCCAGCGCGCGCGCCGCGCCGGGGTGCCGACCACCCTGCTCTCGGGCGGAATCGATCGCAAGTCGCTGGAGAAGCTGCAAACCAGCTTCTCCGGTTGCTTCTCCATCACCTTCGGACCGATGAGCCTGCAGGACGCCATCGCCCAGGCACCGGGCTTGCTCAAGGACAGCGGCGAACAGCTGGCACGCTTGTGGCAGGCTGCAGCCCCGCGTTGAGCAGGCCTCCATCCGCGGCCCGTGCTCAGAACGGTGCCGCGTTCTTTCCCGAAACCATCCACCGGGCCCCGCCGAAGCGGCCCAAACGCAGCTGAGAGAAGAACAGCGCAGACACCTCATCCGAATTCAGCAAGACCGCCACCCGCACCGGGGGCCACCTGAACTGCCTCCGTACCGACACCACGGCAAGTGCCCGCAGGAATTCGAATCACAGCGAACGTCCGAAGAACTGTGCCAGCGGCCCTGTTGGCGGCAAACGCATCCGCTGGCAGAGACTTTCCACGTGTCGCAAGTCGCATATGTGATTTTTTACGACAGTGTTGCCACAGCATCAGCGTAAAGCGAAATCTCGAGGCCAAAATTTCATATATGCAATCTGATCCTCTTCAGCAAATACTGAGGTCATCTCCCACCCAGCGAAAAACCAGGAAGAAAAGACGCTAAATCGTTGATTTTTAAACAATAAAAAAGGACAACTTATATTATTGAAAAGATAATTTTATTGCCGTACGGATCAGTTCATTTCCGCAGCGCACTACTGATCAGTAGTGCGCTGCGGAAACAGTCGAAATCCTTTGCTGGCGCGGGTTTCCGCCCGATTAAAAAAAACGGGAAGTTTATGTTTTTTGTCGTTTTTTTATTGCTAGCGCAAGAAAGCAAATGTTATAGTTCCGACATCAACGCATGTTTTGTTACAACTGTCAGAGGTTGTCAGCACAAATTTCATATCTGACAATTACAAGATTGACTGAGACGCAAGAGTCACGGGCAATCCAGCATCAAGTGAGTTGATTTGTTTGAATGGAAAGCGCCACGCGCAATCCTCTTCATTTATTGCCGCAACCCTAAGGATTGATCCCATGAAAAAACTTCTCGCTGCTTCTGCCATTGCGATGGCGCTGAGCTTTGCCGGCACCTCCGCGCAAGCTGCTGCCCTGACCTTCACCTCCAATGGTGTCGCGACTTTCAGCAACGTCATCACCACCGGCACCGGTACGACGTTCAGCGACATCTATACTTTCTCTCTGCCTGGCACAACCAGCGCATCGGGCGCGCTGACGACCATTACGCTGGGTTCGCTGCTGGGTCTGGCTATCAATAGCGTCACCCTGACCAACACCACGAGCAATACGGTCTTTAACGCCGTGCTCAATTCCAGCAGCACGTCGACCGGCACCAATTACTCGATTCCCACCACGCTGTTGACCGGTGGTTCGTACAAGCTCAATATCGCCGGGACCGTGTCCGGCAGCAATGGGGGCTTCTACGCTGGCGGCCTGAACGTTGCAGCCGTGCCGGAAGCCTCGACCACCGCCATGATGCTGGGTGGCCTGGCACTGGTGGGCTTCGTGGCCCTGCGTCGCCGTCGCAACGAAGACAGCAAGTCCTTCGCAGCCTCGCAGATGACCGCTGCCTGACCTGCAAGACTGGCCTGCCAGAACTGCCAAAAGAAAACGCCCGATTCATATCGGGCGTTTTTTGTTTGGAGCGACGCTGCTTAAAGACAGCGCCGGGAAGGACGCTGCCTCCCCGCTTCCTACTCTTCCGTAGCCAGCTTCTTGGCCAATGACTGCCAGCGCCAAGTATCGGCACACATGGCATCCACGTCACGCAGGGCACGCCACCCGAGCTCACGCTCGGCGCGATCGGTGGCCGCATAGCACATGGCGATGTCGCCGGGACGGCGTGCGGTCAGCTGATGGGGCAGTTTCTTGCCACAGGCCTTCTCGAAGGCAGCCAGCATTTCCAGCACGCTGTTGCCGCGTCCGGTACCGAGATTGTAGATGCGCACGCCCGGGCCCTCGCCCAGCTTGACCAGCGTCTTGAGATGGCCCAGCGCCAGGTCCACGACGTGGATGTAGTCGCGCACGCCGGTGCCGTCCACCGTGGGATAGTCGCTGCCATAGACAGCCAGGCTGGCGCGGCGGCCATCGGCCACCTGCGCGATGAAAGGCAGCAGGTTGTTGGGAATGCCGCTCGGATCCTCGCCGATCAGCCCGCTCTCATGCGCGCCGACCGGATTGAAATAACGCAGCAAGGCAATGTGCCAATCGGGGTCCGAGACATGAATATCGCCCAGAATCTGCTCCACCATCAGCTTGCTGCGGCCATAGGGGTTGGTGGCCGACAGGGGAAAATCTTCCGTGATCGGCACCGAGGCAGGATCACCATAGACCGTGGCCGACGAACTGAATACCAGCTTCTTGACGCCGTGCCGTGCCATCGCGGCAAACAGCAGGTTGCTGCCGTTGACGTTGTTGTCGTAGTAGCGCACCGGCTGCTGCACCGATTCGCCGACTGCCTTGAGACCGGCGAAGTGAATCACCGCATCGATGGCATGCGTGCTGAAGACCTGGTCCAGCAGGGCCGCATCGCGGATATCGCCTTCGATGAATACCGGCGCCCTGCCCGAGATCTGCGCCACCCGATCGATGACGCTGCGGCGGCTGTTGCAGAGGTTGTCCAGCACCACCACGTCGTAGCCCGCATGCAGCAGCTCCACGCAGGTATGAGAGCCGATGTAGCCGGCACCGCCGGTCACCAGGATCGTTTGCTTGGCCATCTTGTTCCTTGTAGTTCAGTGAAGAAGTCTGTGAAGCATCCATGACCGGGCACATCCACACCCGGCAGCGGTGCCTGAAACGCAGCGGCAGGTCAAGCCGCCGGCTCGCGCGCAACGACCTTCGCGGGCGCGCCCACGACGGTGGCACCGGCCGGCACGTCATGCAACACCACCGACATGGCACCGATCTTGCTGCCATCGCCGACGTGAACGCCGCCGAAGACCTGCGCATAGGCACCAAACTCGACGTTGTCGCCGATGACCGGAACCGGACCATCTTCCCTGCGGTTGCCGATGGTCACGCCCTGGCGCAACGTGCAGCCCGCACCAAGCACCACGTCAGCGTGCAGGAAGATGTTGCCGAAGTGCCAGATGCGCAGCCCTGGTCCGATGCGGGCAGTGCGGGGCAGGCTGATGCCAAAGGCGGTTTCCACGAAACGGAAGGCCACCCAGTAGAACACATTGCTGAGCTTTCTCTTGAGCCCGGGCGGGGCGGCTTCGATGCGGCGGCCCCAGCGGTAGACCCAGATCGCCCAGATCGATTGCTCCTTCAGAAAAGGACGGCGCATGTTGTAGCGACGAAGGTCGGCATCCCAGTCAGGATCCTTGCTCATCGGAAAATCCTTTCATTTAGCGCTTGGCAAAGCTGCATGTTGTTTTGTCTGCTGCACCGAGCCTTCAAATGAAAGAAAGTTCTCTTTCAGTGCAGCAATTTTTTAAAATAATCTGGTTGAAATCAGCGCCATTTACACATCACAATATTATCTGTGCGCCGCAACAATATGATAAATTCGACGCACTGGCTAGGGGCAGGACAACAGGCCACACGTGCGTTTCCGGGCGGAAAGCCCCTCCGGATGGCGTGAATTAATGACGACGGGCATCAACCCTGTTCACCGGTAACTCTACCGTCGATATGCGCATCAAGAGTTCACCGCATACAGTAGGCATGTGCTTGCGCTCCCACTCTGATCACACTCAGAATAACGCTCGAAAAACCACCATCGCCGGTTGACGTCCGCATTCCCCGGCAGCCTCATGAACACAACAAATCTGGCCCTCGACCGTCGCCGTTAAAAAACTCCGCTTACATGAACCAGCGACCCACAAAAAATCCACTGAACAACCGCGTACGAGGCACGAAGTGAAGATCGCCTACCTCATCCTCGCGCACAACAACCCCAGGCTACTGGAACGGCTGATTGCCGAACTCTCCGGCGAGCATGCCAGCTTCGTCCTGCACATCGACAGCAAAGCCGATATCACGCAATTCAAACGGCTGAGCGCGATGCCGCGGGTCCTGTTCTGCGACAAGCGCATCAACGGGGCGTGGGGTGATTTTTCGCTGGTGCAGGCCACCCTGAACATGATGGAACTGGCCATGCAGAACGAGCCACAAACCGGCCGCGTGGTGCTGCTCAGCGGCAGCACCCTGCCGGTCCAGCCAAGGTCGTATATCGAAGATTTCTTCCAGCGCCAGGCGGATGCAAACTTCATGGAGGCCTACCCGATGCCCAATGAAGAACATGGCAAGCGCATCGGCCGCCTGGCCCATTACTGGGTGCGCCGGGCCAGACCGCTGATGCGTTACCGCTGGAAGTTGCAGGACCTGATCATCCGCTACGCGCCGCTGCGCGATTACCGCAAGGCGCTGGGCGAACTGCAGCCCATGGCCGGCTCCCAATGGTGGGCGGTGACCGGCGAGGCTTGCCGATACATGCTGGACTACCACCGGCAGCACCCGCGGCTGGCGTCCTTCTGCAAGCATGTCGACTGCCCTGATGAATTCTTTTTCCAGACCATCCTGGGCAATTCGGAGCATGGCAAGGATCTGCAGCCAAGCATCACCTATACCGACTGGCAGCCCAAACGGGATAGCCCGGAGACCTTGACGCAATCTTACCTGGCGCATTTCGCGCAGCCCGTCGTGATGGCTTCGGAGCGGCACAACTGTCCGTTGCCGGGTGGCGAAGTGCTGTTTGCACGCAAGTTCAACGAAGAGCCATGGCAGGTCGTCGAAACCCTGCTGGAGAACAACCAGCGCAAGGCGCAGACTACCCTCTCCCCTCACTGAACACCAGACAGCCAGACAGCCGATCTCAGCACTCCGCCACTGCGCCGAGGGCTATTTTTTCATGTCCGCCAGTTGCAGTGACTCTCAGGGGACAGGCACGCAACCCGCCCGGGAACCGGCTCAGGCAGACTCATTGCCGCCCAGGCGGCGACGCTCCCATCGGGCCTTGATCATGCCGAACAGCTTGCGAATCTCGGCCAGGGTCGGGACCAGGCGCGGAACCGGTTGCTTGAGCACGTAGGGATACATCGCCAGCGTGATGATCATCCGCAGCACCGCACCCAGCAGCATCAGCAGGGCCAGATAGACGGAGATGTTCTCCTTCGGCAGGAAGGGCAGCATCAGGACCAGCGGGATGAGCGACAGCACATGGCGTCGCAAAATCAGGCCAGGCTTGCCGCCGGCATTGAAACGCTGGGCCAGGGTCCAGGCCGCTCCCGACAGCACGCATTCAAACATCAGGATGATGAAGCTCGGCGTCACCGAGTCGAACTTGGGGCCGTAAGCCAGGCGAATCAGCCACGGGGCCAGCACCGAGCCAATCCCTGCCAGCACCAGCATGGGCACGAGCGTGAAGCGGAAAGCCGTGTTGATGCTGGAATTCAATTCCCCCTCCTCCTTGCCGGCATAGCGCGAATAGAGGGCCGTATTCATCGCCTCGTGGATCGCACCGATCAGGCGCGAGGTGGTGAAGGCCAGCGTGTAGTAGCCGAACTCCTCGATGGTACCGACCTTGAGCAGGTAGACCTTGTCGAAATAGGTCATGGCCAGCGCCACCAGCCCGGTGCCGTGCTGGTTCAAGGCGTATTTCACCATGTCGGAGGTGCGCGCCCGCGGCAGGCTGGCCAGCTCGGCCGGTGCCGGGCGGGCGCTGAACAGGTAGAGCCGGCACCACTGCAGGCACATGGCGATGAGCACCAGCGCACACACCATTTGCCCGATCAGGATGTATTCGAATTGCACCGGTCGGCACAGCCAATACAGCACACCCAGAGCAGCCAGGTTGAAGATGGCCCCGGAAATGCGCGTCAGGTTCAGGAAGGCCAGCGAGGTTTCCAGCTGCGACAGGTTGAACAGGTAATTCTGCAGGCCCGTGACCACCGCAAACGCGGTAATGAGCGCGATGTGCTTGTGCAAGATGGTGTTGTCGTTGATCAGGACCCCTACCGCTGCCAGCAGCAGTGTCCCGGCGCCAATCACCAGCGCCGACAGGTACACGAAGCGCCGCTGGGGGAAATACAGCCCGGTACCGCGGAAGTAGATGTAGCTGTAGGCCAGATCCCAGCGCCCCAGCGCAGTCGACAGGCCGATGATCAGCAACGAGCCCGACAACAGCCCGCGCCCCTCCGGTCCCAGCATGCGCGTGGTCAACACCGAAATGGCAAAACCGAGCACCGTCACGCCGACCGTGGTCAGCAGGGTTCTTCCGGAAGACTTGACTATCTCTTTGAAGGACATCGGGTATGGATTTGATGGGATCGAAGACCGCGTGCGGCGGCGTCAGAAACAAGCAGAAGGCCTCAGCTGCTACGCAAGCTCCGCAACGAAGCCGGGAGAGCCACGAGACGCGCGGCACGCAACGGACATCGACGCCAGGACTCCTGTGAACGGCAGCAGCTCATCTGTAAAGAGCGGTAAGGAATTTACCATAATGCTGCGACGCACAGTAAAGAATTCGTGGTCATAAAAACAAACTTGACGCATTGTTATGCTCGCATAAAAAACGGTCCATAAACAAATAAAAAATCACGTAAAACATCTTTTCATACCCGTTATTACGTCTTGAAACATGCTTCCTGACAAAGTGCTGACAGCGCACTGACGTGCTACTGACGCACGAGTCAGTGACGCAAAAATTAAAATAACTCGCGTTTTTCACGTACGCAATTACTGACAAATAGCTGACGCACAATGGTTTTTATATTGCATTGCAGCATGTAAAGATGTGCACAAGCGGTGATTACCATCACTCCGGTGTCGGTGATGGCGTGAGGCAGGGGAAAGTTAGCTGGAGAACAAAAAGAAAACGCCCGATGGCAGCCATCGGGCGTGTTGCAGTTTCCTCATGCCAATGCCGGAGAACCCGGCAGCAAGGCAAGAGAATCAGTGGCGGTCGGGCGAACTCAGGCGCGCTTGTAGACGTCGTCGAAACGAACGATGTCGTCTTCACCGAGGTAACTACCCGATTGCACCTCAATGAGGTGCAGCGGCAGCTTGCCCGGATTTTCCAGGCGATGGGTCACGCCGATGGGCAGGTAGATGGACTCGTTCTCGCTGAGCAGGGTGACCTCTTCGCCGCGCGTGACGAGCGCCGAGCCGCTGACCACGACCCAGTGTTCGGCGCGGTGATAATGCATCTGCAGCGACAGCTTCTCGCCCGGTTTGACGATGATGCGCTTGACCTGGAAGCGCTCGCCGGAGTCGACGCTCTCGTAGCTGCCCCAGGGACGGAAGACGCGCTTGTGATGGACGTGCTCGGTACGCTTGGCATTCTTGAGCTTGTCGACGAAGGCCTTCACTTCCTGCACCTTCTCGCGATTGGCGACCAGCACGGCATCGTCGGTTTCGACCACGATCAGGTCTTCCACGCCAAGCACCGCCACCATGCGGCTTTCCGCGCGCACCAGGGTATTTTTGACCTGGTTGAGGTGAACGTCTCCGCGCACCACGTTGCCCTCGGCATCCGCCGGCAGCACTTCGTGCAGCGCACTCCAGGAACCGACATCGCTCCAGCCGATGCTGGCGGGCACCACGACCGCACGCGAGGTGTTTTCCATCACGGCGTAGTCGATCGACTCGGAGGGGGACGCGGCGAAGGCGGCCTCATCCAGGCGACAGAAATCGAGGTCGTTGTAGGCCTTGCTCACCGCCTCCTTGACGGCCGCACCGATCAGCGGACGATGGGATTCCAGTTCGGCGAGGAAATCGCGCGCCTTGAACAGGAACATGCCGCTGTTCCAGTAATAGCCGCCCTGCTTCAGGAAACCGGTGGCGGTCTCCAGATCCGGCTTCTCGACGAAGCGATCTACTTGGAAATTCCCCGTGTCCGCACCGTGTATATCACCGCGGAGGATATATCCATAGCCGGTTTCCGGGTGTGTCGGCTCAATGCCGAATGTGACCAGCGCGTTCTGATCCACCGACACCATGGCGCGGCGGACCGCTTCATGAAAAGACAGTACATCCTTGATCACATGGTCGGCCGGCAGCACCAGCATCACCGCTTCTGGATCAAGGCGCTGCAAGTACAAGGCGGCAGCGGCGACGGCCGGCGCGGTATTGCGGCCCTGCGGCTCCAACATGATACCCAGCGGGCGCACGTCGATTTCACGCAGCTGTTCGGCGATCATGAAACGGTGCTCATTACCGCAAACGATCAGCGGAGCCTGGATCTCCGGCCAGGAACCCACGCGTGACACAGTCTCCTGCAGCATGGTCTGATCACTGATTAGTGGCAGGAGTTGCTTGGGATAAGCGGCTCGCGACAAGGGCCACAAGCGGGTTCCCGAACCCCCGGACAAGATGACGGGATAGATTTTGGTCGTGGACATTAGGCGCTCCTGTTTTCCAGCGCGGTTCGTGGCTTGAGACGACGGTCTCGTGCATCATTCCACTGCTCGTCCGGCTGATCGGACGTGTGCTTCATTGCGCCATCGTGGGTGACGCTATAGGCACCATAGACCACGCTGTCTTCAAAGGTGGTGCCGCTGGCCACGCGAGTATACTCGAACAGTACGCTGCGAATGACCTTCGCGCCGCCGCAGATATGGCTGCCATGGCCGATCCAGGCCGGTCCGATGATGGTCGAGCCGGCGGCGATATGAGAACCGGCTCCGATGTAGACCGGCCCTTCGATGGTGGTGCCTTCCCACTCGATGCGGGTGTTGAGTCCGACCCACACACCTTCCTGGATCTGGGTACCGGGCACGTACATCTGCGCCACTTCCCCCTTCAGCACGCTCTGCAGCACCGACCAGAAATCGGTGACGTTGCCGATGTCGATCCAGTTGAAGAAGCGCTTCTGGGCATAGAACGGCAACTGCTTTTCCACCAGCAGCGGGAACAGGTCGGAGCCGATGTCGAAGAACTTGTCCTTGGGGATGAGCTCCAGGGCTTCCGGCTCCATGATGTAGATACCGGTGCTGGCCAGATTGGACAGGGCTTCTTCCTGCTTCGGCTTTTCCTGGAAGGACTTGACCTTGCCGTCGGGCTCGGTTACCACGATGCCATAGCTGGAGACCTGCTCCATCGGCACCTCCTTGGTGATCACGCTGACCAGCGCGCCCTTGCGGCGGTGCTCGAACAGGGCCGAATGGATGTCCAGATCGATCAGCGCATCGCCGCAGATGACCAGCGTGGTTTCGTCAAAGAAGCCGCCGAACTCCTGAATCTTCTTCATGCCACCGGCGGAACCGATGGGATCCGGGAAGACCTGGCCGTCGTCATCCACATAGCCTTCGAAGGAATAGCCGATGCGCGCGCCGAAACGCTGGCCTTCGCCAAAATAATTCTCGATGCGGTCATGCAGGTAGCTGACGTTGACCATGATGTCCTGGATGCCGAATTTCACCAGGTGCTCGATCAGATACTCCATCACGGGCTTGCCCAGAATGGGAATCATCGGTTTGGGCAGCGCGTAGGTCAGCGGCCGAACGCGGGTCCCCTTGCCCGCTGCGAGAATCATCGCTTTCATGTTTGCCTTTCTTGCTTTATGGAGTTGAATCGAAAAACGGGTGCCCGAGACAGGTCGTGGCAGGAAGATTCCTCATGCCACAGTCCCTCTGCCCTGGGAAGGAATAAGTACAGGGGGACGGCATCACGGCAAGGGCTCAAGCAAATACTGTGCGCACATCAGCTCGAATTGCCGCCGCAGCGACTTCGACGGATTGAGGATTGCCCAGGGCCGCTTTTCTGCCATGCAGTCTGCGTACAGCAGCATCAGCGAACCCATCGCAGCGCTATCGATGAAAGCAAGCTCGGCACAGTCCAAGACGAGCGGATCCTGACATTCTGCGGTCTTTGCGAGCAAAGCGCGCCAGCGCTGGATATTAGGTTCACCAATGCTACCGGCCAAAAGCAGCTGGCAACTCCCTTTCGCCGAGCGCATTTCCATGCAGGCAGAATCAAATTCGGCCACGCTTGGTACCGAGCGACGGGCTGCTAACGCAGCCGGGATCACATTGGTCACCAGAAGTTTGAAGAGCGTAAGACCATCGTTCCAGTAGCGACGCCATAGTGCGGGCTCTTCCTTGATGCGCCAAGCCCACTCCAACCCCATTTTTTGCACCCATATTGGTGCCCGTGAGACTGTTCCAGCAACAAAATTGATCACCGCCCCCAGATGGGCCATCAGTGGCACCTGCAGGGCGTCACGGTTGCGCAGCAGCCATGCCTGGCCCTTCCTTGCCGAAAGAGCGGCCACGAGAAAATCGGCCCCGCTCTGGTTGATTCGGGTCATAGTCTCCAGACTACTCATTTCCTCAACACTACAAAATCCTGGCGTTTCGTAACCGGCGGCCTGCATGCCACTCTGGTCGGCTTGGATCTTCTCGGATGCCAGCTGCGCCACTCCAGGCAAGCCACCAAAAAAATAGACGCGCATGGGATCGACGCCGTTCACGCCCGCCGTGCTGCGCAAGGTATCGAACAACGTCGAACCAGGGACGCGCTCGACGAAAGGCAACCTCAGCGCACGGGCAATCCATACGATCGGCATACCGTCGATCACCGACAGGTTACTCTGGAGAACGGTTTCACGGAACTGCGAGTCCTGCAGGCAGGCAATCACGAAGTTCAGATTAGGCGTGGACAAGAAGCAGCGGCGGCGTTCCTTGCTGGCCAGATGCATGCGCGCGCAGGCTTGCTGCACATCGACCAGGTCGAACGGCAAACCGAGGATGCAATACACCTCGCGCGAGAAATCCGGCCCCGGATCGATCACTGCGCCGGGCTGCGCAGCCACTGGCGCGGACGCCACTGCAATAGGCTCATTCAGAGTCACGTTTGGACCTCACCCACTCTACCTGACGATTGAAAAAAAACTTCACATACAACGGCACCTTGCGTGCCACATAGCCCACGGCACTGATCAACTGGCGCAGATTGATCACATCGCGCGCAAACCCGGACCAGGCCAGCAGCACCGACGACACCAGCGCGGCCAGCATCAGGCTGGCCAGCCCAAGGGCCGCCGTACCGCCCAGGAGCAGCGCGGCCAGCAAGGCCAGCAGCCACGCCACGCCGGTGAGCATGACCAGCAAGGCCAGCGGCGGTACGCTCAGATCCAGCGCCAGCGCCGCCAGGGCTCCATTGCGCAGGCGCAGCGACTGTCGCAGCAGCTTGGGCACATAGGTCTGGATCACGCTCAGGTGGCCGTGCTCCCAGCGTGTGCGCTGGGTGCTGACACCGCTTTCGCTGACCGGGAAGTAGCTATAGACCAGCGCGTCCGGACAGAACAGCGGCGGCTGTCCCACGGTGGCCAGGTCGACACCCAGCTTCATGTCTTCGACGATGTGACCGGTGGCCAGATCGACCCGTCCGATCTGCTGCCAGCCAAATGCCATCCCGGTGCCCATCAGCTGGCAGGGTTGGCCGAGGCGCTGGAAACCCAGGGGCCGCACATGATTCTTCACCACCCACGCAAACTCGGCGATCTTGCGCATCGGGCCGGATTCCTGCGGCACATGCATCAGGTACAAAGCCTGCACCGGACGGCCCGACTGCACCGCGGCGCGGCTGACCGTATCCAGCGCATCAGGACCCAGGAAGCAGTCGGCATCCACGATGATCACCACGTCGGGCGGATCCTGCGACAGCTGCCGGATACCGTGGTCCAGCGCATAGCCCTTGCCGCGCAAGACATCGTGAAAACGCTCCGTGACCTCGGCACCGGCTGCGCGCGCGATGGCTGCAGTGTCATCGGAGCAGTTGTCCGCCACCACCAGCACACGGTCACCCTGCGCCAGCTGGGCACGGATGCCGGCGATGACCTCGGCAATCCCGCCCGCCTCATTGTGGGCCGGCACCAGCACCGCGATGCGCGGACGCAGCGGACTCAGCACCGTCGACCGGGGGCGCGCGAACCGCGCCGCCAGCACCTGCACCAGCAACACCGTCACCGGAATGGCCAGCAGCACCAGGAACAGCAGCAGTATCGTTTGCAATAGTCCTATCAACATCGTCTCTTTCCGTCTCGTCCGATTCAAAATCCTTCTTGCGCCGTGCGCCACTGGCCCGCCGCCGGCCCCTGCACGAAGGCCTTGCCAAAGCCAAGCGGCTCGCATTTCCAGACGCAGCCCAAGCCACTGGCCTTGCTGCTGCGCGCTCCTGATGAGCCTGGGGTGCGGCACGCAACCGGCAGCCAATGAACCAGTCAAAATGTGCATTTCCACATCACACCAATCCAGTCTCATCAAGAGGGAGAGCTCACCTTATCTTTCACATTATGCGGCATCCGCCCCACAAATTTGCTGCACTTGCACACATTTTGTTGCTGCGCTTCGAGAGCCCATCAAATGAAAAGTTCGCATTCAACTGAACCTGGCCTGTCAGCTTTTTTTACGCCATGAACAGCGGCAGGCTCGCTATACTTTTCAGGGGCACCGAACCGTTGAGCGCTTTGTGCGTCAGACTGATTCCCAAGGCAGCATCTTGCCCTGCGGCACCACCACTACTTCATAGGAAATGCTCATGCAACGAAAATTCAGCAAGCTACGCCAAGCCCAGTTATGCCTGGCGCTTGGATGCACAGCCCTGGCCAGTGCACCGGTCTGGGCTCAGGAATGGGGCAGCTACCTCAAACCCTTCGCTGCGGATTCACTGTGGAACAGCCGGCCGGTCAATCCCACTTTTTCCAACGACGTCATCCCTACCTCGACCTATTCGCCGCTGATCACCAACGGCGATTACTCGACCGGCGTGTTCCTGGCCAGTCCGAGTGATCCGGCGGTAACCGTGACCGGGCCGACCGGCAGCAACAGCCTCAAGATCGCTGACGAAGAGGTCTTCCGCGACATCACCATTCCGCATTGGCCAGCAGCGACCAAGCCTGGTCCGGGTACTGACGGCCACGCGGATATTGCAGACCCTTCCACCGGCATCATCCATTCCTTCTGGGGCCTGAAACAGCAGGACGGCAAATGGACCGCAAGGCTTTATGGGTGGACCAGGATGAACGGCACCGGCTGGCCTGATCCCGCGCATTACTACCAGGGTGCACGCGCCGCAGGCGTTCCGGCTTCGGCCGGGCTGATCCGCATCCACGAAGCTGCCGCCAAACCGGAGTACTATCCGCACGCGCTGGCCATGACGATGACCTTCAATGGCCTGAGCGCCAAGCCCACCTACGTTTTCCCGGCCACCTCGGCCGACGTCAATGCAGCCAAGCGCAACAGCGGACCTTTCCCGGAAGGCGCGCTGATGATGCTGCCCCCCTCCTTTGATACGTCCAAGCTGACCAACGAAGAGGTACGCCGCATCGCTGAAACGCTCAAGCGCTACGGTGCCTACGTTGTCGACGCCAACGACGGCACGCCATTTGCCATCTTTGCCGAAATCGGATCGAGCGCCAATCCTTCTCCGGGCGGATGGAATGCCACCGTTTCCAACGAACTGCAAACCATCCGAGCCGCCCTGCGCCGCGTGACCGGGGCCAGTGGCTGGATCGATGGCAACGGCAAGGCCTTCACGCCCAACCAGAACCTCAACCTGCTTTCCATGCGCGGTGCGTGGACCTTGCAAGCCGGCAGCGGCAAGGCCGCCTTCGACTCGTGGCAGCAATCGGTGGTGATCTCCGGTGCCAGTGCTTCCACGATTGCCGTCAATTACTCCAATCGCGGCATGCAACCGGTCGACTGGGCCAAGCCAGTCATGGGTGCCAAGTACAAACTGACGGCGCGTACCACTGGCGGAGGCAAACTGCGCTTGAGCGTCTATGACACGCTGGTCGGCAAGGTGGTCACCGACTCCGGTTACCTGGCCAATGGCCAGAGCACCACCTTCGTCTGGAATGCCAACAGCCCGCAACTAACAATTTATGCGCAAAGCGGAGGGGCGTCGTCCACGGTCGGTGCCGAGTTGATCAAAGCAGATTGATGACCTAGTCCACCACGGTGAGCTGTACGCGCAGGAGTACAGCTCACCAACACTGACTACCTATGCGCCCGATGCCACCGAAACACGCACAGCTTGAACTGCTTTCTCTTTTCCTGCCGCCTTGCCATGCAGATGAAGAGACCAGCCCATCCCCATTGCCATCCAGAAATACCAATTGAATGCAAGGTAGCTGAGCATATTGTCCGAGGCTGACACCACCAGGTACTCGACAAGGGCGCACATTAGAATCCCCCCGCCCAGACGGTCTTTAGGATAGAGCAGGAGTAGCGCCCTGAAAGCTTGATAGAACAATGCCAGGTAGGTGACAAGTCCAATCACCCCGGTATCGAAGAAGAGCTGCACGTACACGTTGTGCGCCATCCATTCGATGTTTCCAGACAACGGAAAAAAAACTTTGACGTAGTAACCGAACGCCTCGACACCATACCCGGTCAGATACCGGCTGGACGACATCCAATTCAGGGCACTCTCCCACAGCAGCACTCGCCAGGCAAATGAATTGAGCTTTGCGTAGGTGCCAACCACGGTGCCGCCCCCGTCCAGATCCAAGAGCCGTTGCTGGACGCTGGGTATCAGCAGAGACAGGCAGCACAACACCAGCAGGTAGATCAGATATCGACGCTCGAAAAAGAGCCCGTACAGAACGAACAGCACCAAAACCGCCGCCCAGGCACTGCGTGTCTGGGTCAGCAGCAACAAGACCATCAGCACGCCCAGGTAGCCCGTGAAGGCAAAGCGTTGCAACTGACTCAGCTTGAAGGTCGGGCTTTTCAGGACATACAGACCCAGCGAGATGATCAGGGTCAGGTAGAACGCCAGAATGTTCGGGTGGGTAAAAGTACTCTGGAGACGGAAGCCGCCGGACACTCCACCGGCCATTACCACGCTGACCAGACCGTAGATCGCGGGAATGATCGAAGAGCCGATCATAATGCGCACCATGAAGCGGAAGTCATCTTCAGTGCGCACGACATAAAAAGCGCAGACGAACACGGCAAAGCATGAGCACAATGAGAGGGCCGTCTTCAAGCCGGCAGCCGCATTGGGCGAGACCACCACACACACCGCCTCCCAGGCCAAAAAAATCAACCAGGCCACCGCAGCCTTACGCGGCAATAGTCGTGGCTTTTCGATAAAGAACAGCAGCGCGATCAGAATGATCAAGGCATTGATGGCCCCACCGAGGCCAGCACCACCACTGCCAGCTGCGCCCAGCCGTGTCGACTCCAGCAC
This sequence comes from Herbaspirillum huttiense, assembly GCF_004367745.1. Classification (GTDB taxonomy): domain Bacteria; phylum Pseudomonadota; class Gammaproteobacteria; order Burkholderiales; family Burkholderiaceae_D; genus Herbaspirillum; species Herbaspirillum huttiense. The sequence goes on along the minus strand of NZ_CP037993.1, from coordinate 2,261,455 downwards.
GACGTCGCCAGAGGCGCGCAGCAGCAGAATCAGCAACAGCAGCAAGCGCTTGTTGAAGACGAAGATGGCTCCCAGCAGGAACAGCGCCGGCACTGCCGCCAGACGTCCGACGCTGTCGCCCAGCAAGGTTGCCGCCACAGGCAGCACCATGCCGACCAGCACAGCCACCATGACGCCTGCTGCCAGGATGAGCAGCTGGGTCAAGTCCAGATTGATTTTTCTCATTTCATTGTCCTTCGCTGCAAGCCGCAGCATGCCCGTTGCGCGACTGCTGAACATTCCACGCCGGTCATCACCCAGGCGCTCACGCCGGCACCAACAGGCCGGGGTTGGCCACACCCACGGCTGACTGCAGGTCTTCCAGGAAACGCTGTTGCAAGGCGAACTCGTCGGCCTGCGATGCTCCCTCTTGCACCAGGGTGGAGGCACGCACCAGGATGCCATCGGAGATCCGGCCGGCCATGCCGTCTTCAAATATCTTCAGTCGTGCGGCCAGGCCGCCATTGGGGAATCCATCGCCGATGCGCACCCAGTAGGTGACCGCCTCGACCCGGTTCTGGCGGGATGCAACGAAGCGCGAGCCCATGACGGGCTGGCTACCTGCCCGTACCGGAATGGCCACCCGCTCCTTGCCGCTCAACACGAATCCTTGTGCCACATAACAAACTTCGGGCAGGTGGATCTTCACGTCCTGGGTCTGCTCCTTGGCGTAGGCCAGCGCCAGCATGACCATCTGTCCCTGGCTGTTGACGTAGGTGCGTCCGAGCACGTCGTCGTAGGGCTGGTCGGTGCTGCGATCGGTCCCGTCCTCCAGACCTACGTTGACTTGCAGGAACGGCGAAGGCACTTCCTTCCACTGCCCGAACTGGGTGGGAATGACCGTGGCAAAGTTGCCCTTCTTGACCACGTTGACCTCACGCGGCACCAGCAATTGCACCAGGCCCACCGAGACCACCATGGCGATCACCACGGCAATGGAGAGCCGCAGGTTCATGGAAAACTTCGTGGTGTCCTGCGCGGCCGCAGCGGCACGCTGGCGCGGCACGGCCTCGGGCGCGGGCAGCCCGCGCCAGGCCGCATGGCGCACGGCAATCCAGCGCAAGAGGCCATCCAGCGCGATGATCAGGCCCAGTGCCACGAAGAACAGCAGCATCCCGGCGAACCCGTGCAGGAAGCCCTGGCCGGCGGCATCGCCGAGGTAATAGGTGATCAGGGCCAGCACCATGACGCGCACCGTATTGGCCGTAAAGGAAATCGGAACGATCAGGACCGCCAGCACCAGATTGCGGAACAGCGACTGGTGACGCACCAGATTCATGTACAGCAAGCCGAGCGCTTCCAGGGTGAACAGCGAGTTCAGCCCGGCGCAGGCATCGGCGACCAGCAACTGGTAGGGGCCGATGTAGAGAATCACGCCGCTGCGCGCGATCGGGTAACCGAACTGACGCAGGATCAGTTCGGAGGCGTAGGAGACGCCGATCTTGAGCGGCTGGGTGAGCAGGTCCACCACCGAGGCCGGTAGCGGCACCATGAACAACATGAAGAAAAAGGCAAACCACAGGCGGCGGCAGGTGCGGATCCCGAACTGCAGCAACACGATGCCGATCAGGATCGGGATCAGCGATCCCGCTTCCATGAAAAGCACGGTCTGCGAGCGGCCCAGCACGAAACACAGCAAGCCCAGCAACAGGAACACCATGCCGGCGATGGGTGCCGGACGGCGCTCGATGAGCCCGTCCTGATGCAGCTGGCGCACCCGCACGAACAGATAGCAACACGCGACGGCCAGCACGATCGGGCCGTGCGCGTTGCGCTCGGTGCCCCACACGCCATGGAACAGGTCAATGAAACTGGGGACGTACATGGCCGCCAGGCCCGCCGCCACCACCAGCCAGGGCAGGCCGGAGAATGGCTGTTGACGCATGGGGCGCAGGGTCTGGGCAGTCATCTTGCAGTTCTCGTCAGGAGGGTCGGGAGATCAGAACTCGTTGACGACGCTGCCGACGACGGCCACGTGTGCGCTGGTCAGGTTGTCGGTGAGTGTACGGACGGCCGAGATGTGGCTCATGTTGGTCCGCACTACCACCAGGCTGGCACCGGTGCGTGCCGAGATCATGTTGCCGTCGGCATACTGGCCGCCGGACGGGGTATCGACCAGAATCACATCGAAGTCCTGTACCAGGTCGCCCAGCAACTGCGTGAAGTTGGGCCGGCCCAGCAATTCCTGCGGGTTCGGTGGGGTCGGACCGGCGGGCAAGACTGACAGGTCCAGCAGATCCGGCACGCGCTGGAGCGCATCGGCCGCGCTGCAGCGGCCGGCGATCACGCCCGACAGGCCGTTGCGGTTATCCAGGCCAAACAGCTCGTGCTGGCAGGGCTGGCGCATGTCGGCATCGATCAGCAAGGTACGCTCGCCCAGCTGCGAGAACACCACGGCCAGATTGGAAGCGATGAAGCTGCGCCCTTCCCCGCTGGCCGGGCTGACGATGGACAGCGCCTTGTGCTTGCCGTCGATGTCGAACCAGCGGACCATGAGCTGGCTGCGCAGGGCGCGCAGGGCTTCCACCTGTTTGCTGAACGGATTGTAGGCCGCCACCACCTTCTCGCTGACCTTGCTTTCGCCCTTGAGAAGATAGGGATAGTCGAACTGGCGCGACAAGGCCTGATCGATATCGGACTGCGTCAGCAAGCCGAGCTGGATGGCGGCGTCACCGAAGCGCATGCCGCGCTCGCGCTGCAGACGCAGAATGCGTTCCGCATTCTCGGGAGTCAGCTTGCCGCTGTCGACCAGGATGGCGCCGATGGAGCGGTTCGGCAGCGAAGTGCCTTCAGTGAATGTCAACGTTGCAGTAGTCATGTTATTCCCGCGGTATCTGTTTTTATTGGCGATGAAGACGGGCCCGGATCAGGCCGGCTTGCCGCGTCCGAATCCGAAGCGGCGGCGCGCCGAGCTTGCCACCGGGCGCGTGATCGAACCCAGCACCGGCAGCCCCAGTTCTTCCACCAGGTCCTGTGCAGAACGCACGCGGCGATTGGTCAACTCCAGGCCCAGCGCGGTCATCACGCCGAGGATGGCACCGACGAACACGGCCAGGATCAGGTTGATGAAGATGCGCGGGCTCGACGGCTTGACCGGCGGGACTGCGGCCGACAACAACGAGATATCCGACTGGTTGGACTGGCCTTCCAGGCTGGTCTGGGCGAGGCGCTGCGAGGTCATCTCGTAGGCGCGCTGCGCGCTTTCCAGTTCGCGGCTGAGCACGGCGAGTTCGTCACGGGTGCGGTTCATCTCCAGCACCTTGCGCTTTTGCGCTTCGAAATCGGCACGAATCTCAGCTTCGCGCTTGGCCAGGATGGTGGCATTGCCGCCCACCGAGGCAGAAATGGCAGCTGTCGCATTGGCCAACTGAGCGCGTAGTCCGTCACGCTCGGCCTTGGCCGCCAAATAGTCTGGATGGTTGACCCCCAAACGCTTGGAAGCCTGCTCGAAACGCGCTTCAGAAACGGCCAGATTGGACTTGAGGGTCTGGATCAGGCCACTGGCATTGACGTCCGGCGATTCGGCAGCGCCGCCGGCCTGAGCTTGGCGGCTACGCGACTGCGCCTCGGCCAGGGCTGACTGCGCCATCACCAGCTGGGTCGACAGATCGTTGAGGCGGTTGTTTTCGACGTCGGTACGGTTGTCCAGATTGGTGATGCCATGCTCTTCCTGGTACTTCGACAGCTTGGCCTGCGCCTGCTCATAGGCGTCGCGCAACAGCTTGGTCTGGTCGTTGAAGTAGGAAGATGCCTTGCGGGTCGGGTCCAGCTTCAGCTGCATGCTGACCTGCTGGTACGCGGCCGCGAAGGCATTGGCCACCAGCGCAGCAAACTGCGGATCATCAGCCCGGAAGGTGATGTCGATCACGCTGCTTTCCTTGGAGGCCACCGCATCCAGTTTTGCCAGCAGCACGCCGGCCAGCCAGTTGCGGATATCCATATCGCCATGATTCTGGGCGTCGAAGGCAGCCTTGACCGCAGGCTGTTGCGCCAGTTTCAGGTTGTCCACGACAGCCAGTGCCACCGACGGGCTATTGATGATGGCTACCTGGGTCGGCATGAAGCCGGGTAAGCCTTGGGGCGCGACCACCAGGCCAGTCACCGGATCAGAGGCCTTGTAGTTGAGCACCACCGACGAGGTTGCCTTGTATTGCTTCGTCTGGGTCAGGCTGATACCGAGCGCCACCAGAACGGTGATCGACAGGATCAGCAGGATAACCCGCAGGTGGGCCTGCAGGATCAGAACAAATTGAGAAAGATTCATGGGATCACGCCTCCTGGTTGGCGTTTGCGATAGCAAAATGGGAAATCATGTGCGTTGCAGCCGGGTGCCGGATCAGAACCAGCTCTCCTTGACGTAGACGACGTCGTCGGCCTGCAGCGGGTCGTCCTTGTTCAAGTGCAGTTCCTCCAGCTTGCCATCCACCTGGCGCTTGACCACCAGCCCGCGCTCGGTACCGCGCTGGGTCAGGCCGCCCCCCACGGAGAGCGCCTGCAGCAGCGTGGTGCCGCGTTCCAGCTTGTACATGCCCGGACGCTGCACTTCACCGTAAATGTAGAAACGCAGCGAACGCTCCACATAGATCACGTCATTGGCTTGCACCTCCGGCAGTTCCGAGGTGTCGCCGCTATGCGTGATGCTGTAGATGTCCACCAGCTGCTTGCTGACCGCACCGCCGTTCTTGCGCACGATGGTCACGGCGTCGCCGCCATCAGGCGTCACGCCACCGGCCAGCGCGATGACGTCCGCCACGTTGCGTTTGCCATCCAATGGGTAGCGTCCCGGCTTGGACACCTGTCCCAGCACAGACACCATCTGGCTCTGGGGAACGGTGACCAGAATGTTCACCTGCGGGTTGACCAGATAGCCGCCCTTCTTGAGCAGACCGGCGATCTTGGTCTCGGCCTGGGCGGTGGACAGGCCACCAATCTTCACTTCGCCCACCAGCGGGAAGCTGATCACGCCGGCTTCGCTGATGCGGGTCTCCAGGCTGAGGTCATCACTGCCATAGACCTTGACGCGAATCACGTCGCCCGGCCCGAGCAGGATATCGTCGGCCTGCGCAAGCAGGCTCACGCTGGACAGCATCAGACCGATCAGCAGGAATACTATTTTTCTCATCATCGTCATTACTCCGCAATACATCAGGTTCTTGAGGTTCTTGATTCAGGCGCTGCACGCCCGTTGTTGATCCATGCTTACTTGAAACCGGCGACGCCGCGCTTGATCGCCTCGCTGTCCGCTGAAGCAGCATCCTTGCCAGGGCTACCCTGCGCGGCTGCGCCATCCTTGTCCACCGGGGCCGCAGCGTTCAGATCCTTGAACGACTTGGCCTGCTCGGTGAGCTCGATCTTGGCGTCCTTCTTCAACCGTTCCACCAACTGCTCGGACGCCTGATTCTGCTGCAGGGTCACCAGATACTGGGCGATCTGGGGCGAGGCCACCGCCAGCGTCATGGGCACATTCTTGACGTCCTGCAGGGAGGTCAGGATGGCCGTCGGTCCTTCGATCACCACGAACATGGTGCCGCGCTCCATGGTCTTGAGGCTGGTATTCATCTGCTGCGGCAGATCCGCAGAAGTCTTGACCACTTGCTGGCGCGCATACTGCACCCGGTGCGAATCCAGCCAGCCGACCACATCGTCCAGGCGCTTGCCGGGCTGGTCCATCAGGGCGCTGAGCTCGGGGGTGAGGCTGGTCCCCGCGATGATCAACTGGGCAAATTCATATTGTTTGCGCTGGGCAAACCAATCGGGATTCTTGCGATAGAAATCCTCGATTTCCTGATCCGACGGGCGGACCGGAGCTTTCAGCTTGCCGGCCACGTAGCTCTGTGCCAGCACCAGGTTGCGTGCCCGCTCCATGTCGGCCACCACGGCCGGATCGTTGTCGAGCTTGTCCTTCTTGGCGGCATTGATCATCAGCTGGCGCGCCACCAGTCCGTCAAGCAGCTGCTTGGTGACCTGCGTGCCGCCGGTCTTGGCCAGCTCATTGTTGACCTGGTGAATGGTGATTTCCTGACCGTCCACAATGGCCACCACCTGGCTGGAACCTGACGCGGCCTTCTTCTCGCCGCAGGCGGCCAATGCCACCAGAAGCATCGCGGAGACCAGCGCCTTCGCCGCGACATTGTGCTGCCATGAAACTGTTGCCTTCCCGATTTTCATTTGACCAAGCTCTCTTCTTTTCTGTGTCACTTGTTGCCAGCCACCTCGGCCGGTGCTTGTTGCCCCTCCCCTGCGAGAAGGCCTTGTCCATCAATAAGCGTTGTCGCGCTTGATCACCATGCGCACGGTCTGGAAGATGATCCACAGGTCAAACATCAGCGACCAGCGGCGCAGGTATTCCAGGTCGAATTCGATACGCGCTTTCATCTTGTCCAGCGTCTCGGTCTCCCCGCGCAGGCCGTTGACCTGGGCCCACCCGGTGATGCCCGGCTTGACCTTGTGGCGCAGCATGTAGCCCTTGATCTGCTTGCGGTACAACTCGTTGTGGGCCACTGCGTGGGGGCGCGGACCGACGATGCTCATGCGACCCTGCAGCACGTTGAAGAACTGCGGCAACTCATCCAGTGAACTGGAGCGCAGGAAGCCGCCGATCTTGGTCAGGCGCATGTCCCCCTTGGTGGCCTGGGTGACCTTGCCGCCATCCTCCATGACCGTCATGGAGCGGAATTTGTAGACCACGATCTCTTCCCCATCCAGCCCGTAGCGGCGTTGCTTGAAGATGATGGGACCAGGCGAGGTCAGCTTGACGCACAGGGCAATGACCATCATCACCGGCAGCAGCATGAGCAGGATGCCTGAGGCCAGCACCAGGTCGCTGATGCGCTTGACGATGTTGTTGGTACCGGTAAAGGGCGTCTCGCAGATGGCCATCACCGCCATCCCGCCGACATAATCGAAGCGCGCCTGGATCAGGTTGAAGATGTAGATGTCGGGGATGAAGTAGATCGAGGCCGTGGTGTCCTGCAGCTCGTCGATCATCTGCAGCACGCGCGGCTGCGCCGAGATCGGCATGCTGATGTAGACCATGTTGATGTTGTTCTCGCGCACGTACGCAGCCACGTCCGACATCTTGCCGTGCAGCGGCGTGAAGGTACCTGCCGGCTGGCGATTGAGCTCGCGGTCGTCGAAGAATCCCATCAGCTTGATCATCAGCGAAGGATATTTCTCGACGCGATCAGCCAGTTTCAGCGCGGCCGGATTGACACCGATGATGATGGCCTTGCGCACTTCTCCCTTGCTGTGCAAGTCGCGCATCACGCGCGACTGCAATTGCTGGGAGATGATCAGGCCCACCGGCGTGGTGACCACCCAGAAGAAAATCGCGCGCAGCGAAAACTGCTGATAGAACTCACAGATATACGCCACCACGACCAGCACCGCTGCCACCGCCAGCCAGTCCAGGACCGGCGAAATGATCGACGGCCCCTTGGGGTTGCGGCGCAGACGCCGCTCGTGGAATTCGGTGAAGAAATAGGAGGAGAGGAAAAACGCCATGATGGCCAGCACCCAATAATCCCCGTTGAATGCATGACCGTGCAGGCGCACCAGCACCCACAGGTAAGCCACGATCAGGGCTGGTTCGACAAAGCGCTTGAATACCATCGTGATGGTATTGGCCTTGACATTGGCCAACGGCAGACCGTCATGCAGGTCATTCATTTTGGGAGCCTCAGAATTCATAGCGCGAAGTCAGTGATACGCCGTTGGATACATATCCCAGGTTAGCTATGTTCGATTGCGAGTTCTCACGATAAACCGCCAACATCATCGACAAGGAAGTAGTCGGCGAATACGTGAGGCTCAGACTGGCCTTTTCATAATTATCGCGTCGGCTCGACGGCGTCACGCCGGCGATGATGGATGCGCCGTTGTAGTTGCGTCGTTCAACATCGAAAAGGCCTTCCACCCGCAACTTGGCCGTCGGCAGGTAGGTAGCAGCAACACTGGCACCCGTAGTCAACGCAAAATTCGCATCGACGTCACTGATGCCACCAATTTCCCGCCAGAGATTGACGACGAAACCGGTCTTGCCGGTGGCCGCCCAATCGCCGATCAGGCGTGCATTGAAGCCGCGGTAGCCATTGCCTCCGGTGGGAGACCTGCGATCGCGCTGGGTCAGCCCGCCCAAGAATTGCAACTTCGTCTTTGCACTGTAAAGCCACAGCACCTTCAGCTTGTAGTCTTCCTGGGTATAGGAATTGTTGATCAGATCACTACCCACCAGCACATCGTTGGGATACCGCCCCTCTGTCTTGCGCACCTGCACGCCGACCACACTGCCACTGCGCGGGTTGTAATCCAAACCCAGTTCGGCCAAGTTCTGACTGAAATTGTTGGCCTGCTGAGTAGGAAGGTCATAGCCCAACGAGAAATGCGAAACCTGGCTGCGCACCGTCCAGTCAGGGTGCAATTGCCATGCCAACGTTGCATACTGGGTCTGCATGGTGCGAATGTTCAGACCCAATATACGGAAGTTCTGGAAGGGCGTGAGCGATCTGGAATATACATAGCCGATGTCGCCCGAAAAACGTTCTCCCAAAACCCAGCTCCAGTTGGTTTTCAGGTCGCGCGCATCATTATCAAATTGCGAGAAATAATCGTACGTGTTTTTGGTCACGCTCGCGTCCAGCGTCACATGCTGGCGACTCAAATCACGGTCCAGCTTCAAACCAACAGTCCGGCTCTGCACCGAATCCGACAGCTTGGGCGCACCAAGTGCGGACACTGCGGCAGCGGGCCCGCTCAGGCGCAGCACGTTGTCATCATGCAAGTAGCTGTACTGCACATACGGCACGACCACCTGGCCCGGGTCGGCTGCGTACGCCAGCGGGCAGGTCACGGACACCAGCAGAGCGCACATCTGCACTTGAGTCCTGCGCCCGCTGCTAATGCGAAACTGCCATGGCTTCACGAATCAGAGCCCTTTCTTTTTCTAGTTTTACTTTTAAAACAATGGCAATATTTGAAGTCCGTATTGTTGCAGTGCAACACGAAAAAAATTAGAAGTAATCATGCATCATTTTCGAAATTTAGGCAAAAATTTATGCAAAACATTGCCAGCCAGAAAGCAGACCAACAAGGATACGCGCCCGTCCAAAAGCGGCAATCAGACAAGGTAGCGTGACTTTGTAGGAGAAACGGTAAATGTAAAGATTGGCAACAAACTCATGAAAATTCGTAAACGATATATATCGCACCGCAACAAAAACTGAACGTTTATAGGACAACAATAGTCTTAGCGCTTTCTCCGCACCGCACGAGCGGGTAAGATCGCTGACGCAATCGCTCCGCTGATCCCCCTTTTCATGAACTGGCACACCATCACTTTTCTTGGCGACAGCGCCATCACCGTTCCCGGTGCATGCATCCTGGCACTCTGGCTGGCCGTCAACCGACTGTGGCGGCCGATGCTGGCCTGGCTCATTTCATTTGGTGGAGCGATGTTGATCGTGGTGATCAGCAAGCTGCTCTTCATGGGCTGGGATATCCGGCCACCTTTGCTCAATTTCACCGGTTTCAGCGGTCATACTGCTTCCTCCTGCGCACTCTATCTGTCCGTCGCTTTGTTGCTGACCCGACGCAGCACGCCGGTTTGGCGTACCACCATCCTGGCCATCACCGCGCTCCTCGTAACGGCAGTCGGGCTGTCCCGACTGATGATCAAGGTGCATTCGGAATCGGAAGTGCTGCTGGGACTACTGGTCGGCGCCAGCGCGGCCTGGACCTTTGGCCTGTCGCTGCGCGAGCCGGCACCGGCTTTGCGCTATTTTCTGCTTCCGTTCGCCCTGGCCGCAGGCCTTCTGATGACCGGCTTCGACAAGCCGGCACCGACACAAAGTTTTCTGCAGGAACTGGCCAAGAATCTGTCTGGCCGCACCGAGGTCTATGTCCGCCACGCCCCCCTCTGACGTTTTGAACAGCGCTACGAGAAAAAGGCCGCTCAGTCCATACTGAACGGCCTTTCCGCTGATGCTCCCCCCGGGCCGCGATCAGGCGAGCCGCAGGCCGGGCAGCGCCACGCGCCGACGCCGCAGCGCCGCCACACCGATCACGATGGCCAGGCCGCCCAGCATCATCAAATATTGCTCAGGCTCGGGGACCGGGGCCACTGCCGCCAGGTTGCCGGTGAAGGATTGCAGGTGCAGCTCGGCGTTCTGCGTCAAGCTGTTGACGAACACTCCGCCTTCGATGTTCTGGTTGTTGGTCAGGCTGGCGTGAGTAGCCAGGATCGATCCGCCGAACTGATTGTTGATGATCAGGCTGGTCGCATTGTAGAAGTTCCAGACGATGGACTTGCCCAACGACTGCGCTTGTCCACCCAGGAAGTTGGCACCGATGGCCGCCGAGCTCGCGCTGGAATTGATGATGATGGTGCTGGCACCATTGGCGGCGAAGGAAAATTCACCTACCGAGAACACCGACGCGCTGGTGGTGTTATCCAGATTGAAGACCGCGACACCCTGGTTGTTGGCCACGGCATTGAAGGTGGCCTTGTTGTTCGCGACGGAGACCGTGCTGTTGGCAGTGGCCGTCTTGAGGCTATTGGACAGGCTGGTCAGCGTGTTGCTGAAATTGGTCGAGCCGGCAGCATCGGCATTGGTCTGCATCAGCGTGCTCGGCGACGACGAGCGGCCGCCATTGAAGTTGACCCCGCTGGTGCCGCCCGCCACATAAGCAGGGCCATTCAGATTGCTGCCGCTCACCGAACCGGCGATATAGCTGGAACCGCTGTTGACGGTGGAGCCGACGATGGAGCCTCCAATATAGGAGCCCAGTCCGTTGACATGCAGAGCGCTCGCCGTCCCCATCACGGTCAGACCGGCATAGTTCGATGCGGGCGTGCTGCCGGAGTGCTGCACGTAGTCACCGCCCGTCACCGAACCGCCAATCCAGGCCCGGCCATCGACGTGCGAATTGGAGGTGGCATTACCCAGCACCACCAGGTTGAACTGCTGCAGCGCTTCAGCGCCAGTCAGCGGGGCCACGGCGGCCTGCGCAGCAGCACTCACACCAAGGGAAAGGAAAGGCAAGACAGCAACACCGGCCAGCACCGACCTGGAAAGACGCGACATGGAACGTTACCCCTTATAACGGATGCCGCCTTCGCTTGTCAGATCAGGTGGCGGAAGTGAATTGAACGTGCTTGGAAGACGCAAATCCAAGCAAACTGTTGTAAATTTTTCATTAATTTTAAGACAACAGTTGTCGATTGATCAAGTGAAAAACTCGTTAACGCGTGAGCGTTAACTTTTTGCCACATTGACAACAATCAATCTTCCGCCAAGGCAAGCACCGGCACTAGCGTAACCGCCTGAACATGTAGAGCGCGCCCTCGCCATAGCTGGCCAGACTCCCGCCCTTCCCTGCCAGCGCCTGCCCATCCTCGGCAAATCCCGCGGCCCGCCAGTAGGCACTTGATGCATGCACCGCCACCAAGGTCGCCATCGCCAGCCCCGCCTGCTCAGCCACACGGCACAGATCGTCCACCAACTCCCGCCCGAGCCCGGAGCCGCGTGCCGCCGGCAGCAGCGCGACATCATGCAGATGCAGGCAATCGGCCGCAGTATCCAGTCCGTTCAGCAAGCTGTTGAGGGATGGCGGCACGCCGAGACGAGCGGGATGCATGAAGGCGTAACCGATGACCTGCTCGTTGCCGTCCGCTTGCCCGCTGCGCACGGCGATCCGGCAGCCAGGCGCAAACAAGGCCAGACGTTCTGCGAAGACTTCTTCTGATTCGAAATAGCCAGCGTGAACCAAGTCAGCGATCGCCATCACGTGCGGCAAGTCAGCCGCCCGCATCGGACGCCATTGATAAGGACTCATGGTGAGATCTCCGTCTGTTGGCCGGGAGCACCCCGGAAATGAACACGCCACACGGTGGCCGATGAGGACCAGCGTGTGGCGCGTAAAAATAAAAACCGGGAAGCAAGAAAGCTTATGTTGGTCGGCAAGATCTCCGGCGCAACAACCCTGGCACGTAAATCAGGCTGCAGCCCCGGGTTTCAGGGTTTCCAGCACGGCTTGCAACTCCGTCCGCAAGGCATCGATGGCCGCCTCGTCCAGGCTGATGACGGGACGCTGCGGCTCTTGCGGCTGCTCGGCCTCGTGCGTGCCGTCAAGCTTGTTGCGGGCACCGCTGATGGTGAAGCCTTGTTCATACAGCAGTTCACGGATGCGGCGGATCAACAGCACTTCGTGGTGCTGGTAATAACGCCGGTTGCCGCGGCGCTTCACCGGTTTCAACTGGGTGAATTCCTGTTCCCAGTAGCGCAACACGTGCGGCTTCACACCGCACAGTTCGCTGACCTCGCCTATCGTGAAATAACGCTTGGCCGGGATGGGCGGCAAGACGATGGCCGCCGGTTTGTTGACACGATCGTTCATAGATTAGACGGACATTTCAACGGCGTCGCCGCTGGAGAGTTCCACCATTTCCTTCAATTTCTGGCTGGCGTGGAAGGTCACGACGCGGCGCGCAGTGATGGGGATTTCCTCGCCAGTCTTGGGATTGCGGCCAGGCCGTTGCGGCTTGTCGCGCAGCTGGAAATTACCGAAGCCGGACAGCTTGACGGCCTCGCCACGTTCGAGAGCGTTGCGGATCTCGTCGAAGAAGGTTTCCACCATGTCCTTGGCTTCGCGCTTGTTCAGACCGACCTGCTCGAACAAAAGTTCGGCCAGCTCGGCCTTGGTCAGCGTCGGCAGGTTCTTGTCGGCCTGCGAACGTGCCTGGGATTCCAGTACGGCACGATGCAGGTCGGCGTCCAGCACGGATTGAAATTCGTTCGAATTCACGTTGTTCATGGCGATGAATGACTGGGCCTCAACCGATTCCGGTCTGTAATTATTTTCGCTCTCGGACATCACATCAGGCACGCAACCTGGCACCGAGCTTGGCGCTCGCCGCGGCCACCAGTGCATTCACCGCAAGGTCAACCTTGTCATCCTGAAGGGTGTTTTGAGTATCTTGCAAGGTGCAGCGGAACGCAAGGCTTTTTTCGTCCGCTTCGAGACCCTTGCCTTGATATTCATCAAATAAAACAAGGGCTTGCAAGATGCCGCAGTCCGGATTGGCCCGCTTTTCGGCGGCAAAAACGTCCAGCAATTGCTGCGCACCCACCGAGTGTTTGACCACCAGCGCGATGTCGCGGCTGACCGCCGGGAACTTGGAGATTTCCGAGTAGGACGGCAGGTCACGCTCCTGCAGCGCCTCGGCATCCACCTCAAAGACCACGGGGGCCAGCGGCAGGTCGTACTTCTGCTGCCACTTGGGATGCAATTCTCCGATCACGCCGACCACCTTGTCACCCAGCAGTACATGCGCAGTGCGTCCAGGATGCAGCGCCGGATGTTCGGCCTTGACGAAACGCAGCGCGCGCGGCGCGAACAGCGCTTCCAGGTCGGCCTTGACGTCGAAGTAATCGACGTTACGGGTCGGCTGGCCCCACTGCTCCTCGGCCACCGGACCATAGGCCAATGCGGCCACGCGCTTGGGTTGCTCGAAACCGGCGACAGCCAGCGGACCATCGGTGATGGCGGCGTTCTTGTGGAACACGGCACCCGCTTCGAAGACGCGGATACGCGCTGCCTTGCGGTTGACGTTGTAGCGCGCATTCGCGACCAGGCCGGCGATGAGCGAAGAACGCATCACGCTCATCTGGCTGGCGATCGGGTTCAACAGCTTGATGGGATTGGTGTTGCCGGCGAAGTCGGCTTCCCAGGCGCTTTCCACGAAGCTGAAGTTGACCACTTCCTGATAATCCTGATCGGCCAGCAGGCGGCGGATGGCGAACAGCGAACGGGTGTTCTCGGGCGCGATGCGCATGGCATTGGCGGCCACCGGCGGCAGTGCCGGGATGTTCTCGAAACCGTAGACGCGGGCGACTTCCTCGATCAGGTCTTCCTCGATCTCGATGTCGAAGCGATAGGACGGCGGCGTCACCGAGAACAGGCCAGGCTGGTAGTCGAAAGACAGGCCCAGACGCTTGAAGATATCCGACACCATCTCGTCAGTGATCTCCACGCCGATCACCTTGGCCGCACGCGCGGTGCGCAGCGCGACCGGTTCACGCTTGGGCAGGTTGACGATCTGGTCATCCACCGGGCCGACGCGGGTCTCGGGGGTACCGCAGATTTCCAGCAACAGCGCGGTGATGCGCTCGATGTGATCGACCACGGTGGCGAAGTCGACGCCGCGCTCGAAGCGATGCGCGGCATCGGTCGAGAAGTTGTAGCGGCGCGCACGGCCCTGGATCGCCTGCGGGAACCAGAATGCGGCTTCCAGGTAGATGTTGGTGGTGTCCAGCGAAACCGCAGTGGCATCGCCCCCCATGATGCCGGCCAGGGATTCGATTTCCTTGTCGTCGGAGATCACGCCGACCCACTCATCGACTTCCACGGTATTGCCGTTGAGGAGCTTCAGGGATTCACCCTTGCGGCCCCAGCGCACGTCCAGGCTGCCATGGATCTTGTCGAGGTCGAACACGTGCGAGGGACGGCCCAGCTCCAGCATCACGTAATTGGAGATGTCCACCAGCGCCGAGATCGGCCGCTGGCCGCTGCGCTCCAGGCGCTGCTTCATCCACTGCGGGGTGGCGGCCTTGGCGTTGAGGCCACGGATCACGCGGCCGGCAAAACGGCCGCACAGGTCGGGCGCGGAAATGCGCACCGGCAGCTTCTCGTCCAGGTTGACGGCGGCGGCCTGATAGGCCGGGGCCTTCAGGGGCGTACCGGTCAGGGCCGACACTTCACGTGCCACACCCAGCACCGACAGGCAATCCGCCTTGTTGGGGGTCAGCTTGATGGTGAACTTCAGGTCGTTCAGTTGCAGGTAGTCGCGGAAATTCTGACCGACCGGTGCATCGTCGGGCAGCTCCAGCAGGCCGCCGTGATCTTCCGACAGCTTCAGTTCGCGGGCCGAGCACAGCATGCCCTGCGACTCCACGCCGCGCAGCTTGCCGACCTTGATCTCGAAGGGCTTGCCATCGGCACCCGGCGGCAACACGGCACCGACCATGGCGCAAGGCACCTTGAGACCGGCGCGCACGTTGGGCGCGCCACAGACGATGTTGAGGATGGTGCCGGTATGAACATTCACGCGGCACACGTTCAGGCGATCCGCATCCGGGTGCTTGGAGACTTCCAGCACTTCGCCCACCACCACATTGGTGAAGGGAGGCGCGACCGGTTCGACTTCCTCAACTTCCAGACCGGACATGGTCAGCAGGTGCGACAGTTCATCCGAGGTCATGGTCGGATTGACCATGGTACGCAGCCAGTTTTCAGAGAATTGCATGATTCAGACTTTCAGCTATCGGCTATGAGCTATGAGCCGGAGGCACGCCGCGACAGCGCGGCGTCCTGCGTGATCGAATTAATTGAATTGCTTCAGGAAGCGCAGGTCGCCTTCGTAGAACAGGCGCAGGTCGCTGATCCCGTAACGCAGCATGGTCAGGCGCTCCAGGCCCGAGCCGAACGCGAAACCGATGTACTGTTCAGGATCCAGACCCATGTTGCGCACCACCGTCGGGTGCACCTGGCCAGCGCCGGAAACTTCCAGCCAGCGGCCCTTCAGGGGACCGCTGCCGAAGGCGATGTCGATCTCGGCCGATGGTTCGGTGAAGGGGAAATACGAGGGGCGGAAGCGCACCTGCAGGTCGTCGGTCTCGAAGAAGGCCTTGACGAAGTTGAGGTACACGCCCTTGAGGTCGGCGAAGCTGATGTCCTCGGCGATCCACAGGCCTTCGACCTGATGGAACATCGGCGAGTGGGTGGCATCGCTATCGACGCGATAGGTGCGGCCCGGTGCGATGACCTTGATGGGCGGCTTGTTCATGCGGGCGTAGCGCACCTGCATCGGGCTGGTGTGGGTACGCAGCAGCAGCGGCTTGCCCTGGGTGTCGTTGCCTTCGATGTAGAAGGTGTCCTGCATCGAGCGCGCCGGGTGGTTCTCGGGGCTGTTCAATGCGGTGAAATTGGTCCAGTCGGTCTCGATCTCGGGACCGTCGGCGACATCAAAACCGATGGAGCGGAAAATTTCCTCGACGCGCTGCCACGAGCGCATCACGGGGTGGATGCCGCCCACGCCACGCCCACGGCCCGGCAAGGTGACATCGATGGCTTCCGCATTCAGGCGCGCCTGCATCTGGGCATTGGCCAGTGCATCGCGGCGTGCGGTCAGCGCGGTTTCGATCTGTTCCTTGGCGACGTTGATGATCGCCCCTTGTACCTTGCGCTCTTCCGGCGCCAGCTTGCCCAGTCCCTTCATCTGCTCGGTGATCTGGCCGGTCTTGCCGAGGTACTTGGCCTTGGCGTTTTCCAGTGCGGCGGCGTCGGGCGCGGCGGCGAAATCAGCCTGCGCCTGCGTGACCAGTTGGCCCAGGAGTTGGTCTAGGGGATTCATGCGGTAAGTCTCGCTCCAATCGAAAATCCGACGACGAAGTCGAAAAGAAGGGATTCACGGAAGGTGAATCAAAAAAATCCACGAAACCGTGGATCAAAAACATACGGGGCATCGGTGTATCACCTCTGCCCCGCAGGATTTTGCAGCGCCGGCTGCTCGTCTGACTTGCGTCCGATGTTGCGGCCGGCTACCGCAAACACGCTGTCGATTTAGGCGGCAGCGATGTTGGCCTTCACCTGGTTGACGATGGCAGCGAAAGCAGCCTTGTCGGTGACAGCCATATCGGCCAGGACCTTACGATCCAGTTCGATCGCAGCCTTCTTCAGGCCGTTCATGAACACGCTGTAGGTCACGCCGTGCGAACGCGCAGCGGCGTTGATACGGGCGATCCACAGTGCGCGGAACACGCGCTTCTTGTTACGACGGTCACGGTACGCGTACTGACCAGCGCGCATGACTGCTTGCTTGGCGATACGGTAGACGTTTTTGCGACGGCCGCGGTAACCCTTGGCGAGTGCGAGGACTTTCTTGTGGCGGGCACGTGCTGTTACCCCACGTTTGACTCTAGGCATAGTAGCTCCTTAGTGTATGGTGAGGTTAAGCGAACGGCAGCATCGCGCGAACGGAATTCAGGTTCGTCTCATGGACGCCCTCGGTACCGCGCAGTTGACGCTTGTTCTTGGTGGTCTTCTTGGTCAGGATGTGACGCTTGAAGGCTTGACCGCGCTTGACGGTACCGCCCGGGCGGACGCGAAAACGCTTCTTCGCGCTGCTCTTCGATTTCATCTTAGGCATAGCAACTCTGTCCTTTCGGACAGCTCCATTTTTTGATGATTGCAGGTGGCAGCACGCTCGCTGCTCTTGGATGCCTGCTCTCACTTATTTGACAGCGGGTGAACCCGCTGCTTTTGCCTGACGCAGTTGCCTGCGCCCAGCAAATCCTTTGTCGGCCCTACACTGCCGCCACCGCCTGGATTGCCCTGGCTGCTGCGGCATGGACGACACCGGAGGGATGTCGTCCTGATACGGCTAGACTGAAACTGCGACGTACAACCTGGAAAAACGAAAAATATATAAACGTTATAAACGATTTATTTCTTTTTCTTGGGCGCCAGCACCATGATCATCTGGCGGCCTTCCATCTTGGGAAACTGCTCGACCTGGCCATACGGCTCCAGATCAGCCTTCAGACGCTCCAGCACGCGCATGCCGATTTCCTGGTGAGCCATTTCACGGCCGCGGAAACGCAGCGTGATCTTGGTCTTGTCACCCTCTTCCAGGAACTTGGTCAGGTTGCGCAGCTTGATGTTGTAATCGCCATCATCGGTACCCGGGCGGAACTTGACTTCCTTGACCTGGATGACCTTCTGCTTGAGCTTGGCCTCGTGTGCCTTCTTCTGCTCCTGGTACTTGAACTTGCCGTAGTCCATCAGACGGCAGACCGGAGGTTGCGCAGTGGGCGCAATCTCGACCAGATCGACTTCAGCCTCTTCGGAAAGCCGTAAGGCTTCGGCCAGGCTGACGATACCCAGAGGCTCGTTGTCGACACCCGAAAGGCGCACTTCCGGCGCAGTGATCTCGCGGTTGAGGCGATGCGACTTGTCAGTAGCTATTGCAGTTTCCTTTTAAAATCCAATGAATTAAGCCGTGCTCTTGCGCTGGGAGGAAGCCCCTGGCTTCCCCGTCTCAGGCTTTGGCGGCCACCTCATCCTTGAGGCGTTCCACCAAGGTGTCGATGGACATCACGCCCAGATCGACATTGCCCCGCGCTCGCACGGCCACAGTGTTTGCATCCCGTTCTTTATCGCCGACAACCAAGATATAGGGCGGCTTCTGAATGGAATGCTGCCGTATTTTATAGGTAATCTTCTCGTTGCGCAAATCGGTCTCGACCCTAAACCCTTGTTTTTTCAGCGTTTGTGCAACGTTCTGCACATAATCCGCCTGCGCATCGGAAATATTCAGGATGACAACCTGCGTTGGCGCCAGCCACAAGGGCATGGCACCGGCGTGGTTTTCGATCAGGATGGCGATGAAGCGCTCCAGCGAGCCGACGATGGCCCGGTGCAACATCACGGGCACCTTGCGGTTGTTGTCTTCGGTGACATACTCCGCTCCCAGGCGCGCCGGCATGGAGAAGTCCACCTGCATGGTGCCGCACTGCCAGGAACGGCCAATGGAATCCTTCAGGTGATATTCGATCTTCGGACCATAGAAAGCCCCCTCGCCCGGCAGCTCTTCCCATTCCGAACCGGAGGCGCGGATGGCTTCACGCAGGGCGTTTTCAGCCTTGTCCCAGACTTCTTCCGCACCGATGCGCTTTTCCGGACGCAGGGCCAGCTTCACAGCCACTTCCTTGAAGCCGAAGCAGTCGTAAACTTCACGCACCACGCGGTTGAAGGCAGCCACTTCTTCCTGGATCTGGTCTTCGGTACAGAAGATGTGACCGTCATCCTGGGTAAAGCCGCGCACGCGCATCATGCCGTGCAGCGCGCCGGAAGGCTCGTTGCGGTGGCACTGGCCGAATTCGCCGTAGCGCAGCGGCAGGTCGCGGTAGCTGTGCAGACCCGAATTGAAAATCTGGATGTGGCCCGGGCAGTTCATCGGCTTCAAGGCATAGGCACGGTTTTCCGACTCGGTCGTGAACATGTTTTCACGATAGTTTTCCCAGTGACCGGTCTTTTCCCACAGCGAGCGGTCCAGGATCTGCGGCGCCTTCACCTCCTGATAGCCGTTGTCCTGGTAGACGCGGCGCATGTACTGCTCCACTTGCTGCCAGATGGTCCAGCCCTTGGGATGCCAGAAAATCAGGCCCGGGGCCTCATCCTGGAAGTGGAACAGGTCCAGCGCACGGCCCAGCTTGCGGTGGTCGCGCTTTTCAGCCTCTTCCAGCATGTGCAGGTAGGCTTCCTGATCTTCCTTCTTGGCCCAGGCGGTGCCATAGACACGCTGCAGCATCTCGTTGTTGGAATCGCCACGCCAGTAAGCGCCAGCCAGCTTCATCAGCTTGAACACCTTCAGCTTGCCGGTGGACGGCACGTGCGGGCCGCGGCACAGGTCGGTGAAGCTGCCTTCGGTGTACAGCGACACGTCCTCATTCTGCGGAATCGAAGCAATGATCTCGGCCTTGTAAGCTTCGCCGATGGACTTGAAGTAAGCCACGGCCTCATCACGCGGCAGCACCTTGCGGGTAACCGGCTCATCCTTCTTGGCCAGCTCGGCCATTTTCTTTTCGATGGCTTGCAGGTCTTCCGGGGTGAAGGGACGCTTGTACGAGAAGTCGTAATAGAAACCGTTGTCGATGACCGGACCAATGGTGACTTGCGCCTCAGGGAACAGCTCCTTGACCGCATAAGCCAGCAAATGAGCGGTGGAGTGGCGAATCACCTCCAGACCGTCCGGATCCTTGTCGGTGATGATGGCCAGGTCGGCATCCTTGTCGATCAGATAAGAGGTATCGACCAGCTTGCCATCGACGCGGCCAGCCAGGGCCGCCTTGGCCAGGCCAGTGCCGATGTTGGCGGCGACCTGCGCCACGGTGACCGGGTTGTCGAACTGGCGTTGCGAACCATCGGGAAGACGAACTGAAACCATTGTGCACTCCATGTCGGCAGCCTTGCTGCCTTGCCTGTTGAGGGTAATGTCGAAAAGAAGGACGAAAAAAAAACGCGGACCAGCCGCGCTTTTTCAAAGGACGAAAAAGAACCCGACTAGCGTCGCGTGAAAACCTCGGTGGTAGTTCGCGGTGTCATAACCGGATTGCCTTTCTCGCTCTTACAGATGAGGGGATGAATTCTGGAGGCCGCTGCCGACAAGGGCAGATCAGACCGTGGCCGCGCATTATAGCAAACTTTGCACGGGCATCGTCACCACTCCCGCATGGCACCGCCGGGGACCGCCGTCACCACGACCCCGCAGGTCGCCGCGACCTCCCGGAAACAGCGATGAAAAGCAAACCCCGTCATCTTCGACAGCCGGAAACTGAAGCTTGATCCCCAAACGCAAAACGGCATCCGAGGATGCCGTTGTTACGCTCTGGACCAGCTGCACCCAAATCCGGATTCAGCCGCCGATTACGCGCCGGCCATCGTAGCGCGCCGCGCCAGGATCTTTTCGATCTTTTCCTTCAGGGTGGCCGCCGTAAAAGGCTTGACGATGTAGCCATCCGCGCCGGACTGCGCCGCCATGACGATGTTTTCCTTCTTGGCTTCGGCCGTGATCATCAATACCGGCAAGTGCGCCAGAGAAGGCGTTGCACGGATCTTCTTGAGCAGCGTCAGGCCATCCATGCCCGGCATGTTCCAGTCGGTCAGCACGAAGGTCACCGGCAATGCGCCCGCCTCCAGGATCTTCAGTGCGGAAGAGCCATCATCGGCCTCCACCATCTTGGTGTATTCGAGCTCCTTCAGCAGGCCGCTGACAATGCGACGCATCGTCGAAAAGTCATCAACCACGAGGAAATACTGATCATCTGCTGCCATAGGGAAATTCGCTGAACCGTGAAAATGAGGATTGGAGATGTTGTTGCCGAAAAAATTCGACGCAAGTGTAAAGCATTTTTAGATGCTTCCGCGAAACATCTGGCACATTCCTTCATGCGATGCGCTTTTTTACACCTGCGATTGACCCTTCGCAAAGCCAGGCGCGCAGCCGGAGCGAGATCAGCGTCAGCTGCGGTCAGAACACAGAAAAGGTGGAAAGAAGTGAAAGAAAAGGGAGGCAGAAAAACAAAAAGGAAGCCGCCAATGCGCTTCCTTTTGTTGATTCCTGCATATTTCTTCAACCAACCCCTTTACCCCATCAGGAAGCAAACGAATTGGTAGGCACGATTGGACTCGAACCAACGACCCCTACCATGTCAAGGTAGTGCTCTAACCAGCTGAGCTACGCGCCTATCGAAGACTGCAAGAACTTGATAAAACAAAAAAGGAAGCCGAGAACGCGCCTCCTTTTGTTTGCTTCGCCCCAACTCACCCGCTCCGAATGGAACCAGAAGAATTGGTAGGCACGATTGGACTCGAACCAACGACCCCTACCATGTCAAGGTAGTGCTCTAACCAGCTGAGCTACGCGCCTAACGAAGAAGCGAGAGTATAGGAGGCTTTTCAAAATTTGCCAAGGGGTAAATGATGAAAAATTAAAAATAGTTAGCATATTTCGCCAAGCATCCAGCCTCCCTGCCCTCCCCTGACTGCACTAGCGGACGCCCGAGCATTACTGCCGCTTGGCCTCGATCACACCCTTGACCTCGCGAATCACCGTGAGCGCTTTCTGCAATTGCTCGGTCGAGCCGATCTCGGCCGTGAAGGCCATGCGCGCATGCCCCTTCACGCTTTGCGTGCTCACCCCGATCACGTTGATCTTGTCGCGCAGGAAGATATCGGAGATATCGCGCAGCAAACCCTGGCGATCGCTGGCCAGCACGAAGATGTCGACCGGATACACGGTATCGCGTGCTGGCGCGCCCCAAGTGGTCTGGATCACCCGCTCAGGCGCATGCAAGCTCATCTCGGCGAAGTTCTTGCAATTGACCCGGTGGATGGACACCCCCTTGCCGCGCGTGACAAACCCGGCGATCACATCCGGCGGTGCCGGCTTGCAGCAGCGCGCCAATTGGGTCAGGAGGCCATCGGTACCGACCACCAGCACGCCCGACTTGGCGCCTTGCACGATGCTCGATGCACGGCTCTTGCGCGTGATGAGGGCTTCGTCATCGATCTCGGGCTTCTTTTCCTCGCCCTGATGCAGCGCCTGCTCCACGTGCCGCAGGCTGAATTCTTCCTTGGCCAGCGCCAGGCACAGGTCATCGACCTTGGCGAAGCCCAGCTTCTGGGCCAGCTCTTCGAGGTTGACGGCGGTCTTGCCTTCGCGCTGCAAGGTCTTTTCCAGCAGGCCGCGCCCGACGGAAAGCGTCTCCTGCTGCTCAATGGCATTGAACCAGGCGCGGATCTTGGAGCGCGTACGCGAACTGGCGGTGTAATCGGCACTGAGCCAGTCGCGCGACGGCCCCACACCGGGACCGCTCTTGGCCGTGATGATCTCGACTGTCTGGCCGTTCTTGAGCGTGGTGTTCAGCGGCACCATCACACCATCCACCCGCGCCCCGCGGCAGCGGTGGCCGACATCGCTGTGCAGGTGATAGGCAAAGTCGATCGGCGTGGCGCCGCTGGGCAATTCGATCACGCGCGCCTGCGGTGTCAGTACATAAATGCGCTCGTCCAGCGTGGCCGACTTGAGCTTCTGCACCCAATCGCGGCGTACTTCTTCCTGGTCCACCACGGCATCGGTGACTTCGTTCTTCCAGGCCAGCAGCTGACGCAGCCAGGCGATCTTCTCGTCATATTTCTGCGCCGAGAAATTGGAGCCGCCGCTTTCCTTGTAGCGCCAGTGCGCCGCCACGCCGTATTCGGCGAAGTGGTGCATTTCGTGCGTACGGATCTGCACTTCCAGCGCCCGGCCATCTTCGGCCATGACCACCGTGTGCAGGGACTGGTAACCGTTCTGCTTGGGACGCGAGATGTAGTCGTCGAACTCTTCGGGGATCGGCGTCCAGATGTTGTGCACGATGCCCAGCACTGAATAACAAGTCTTCACATCATCGACGATGACGCGGAAGGCTCGCACATCATAGAGCTCGGAGAAATCGATGGACTTGCCGCGCATCTTGTTCCAGATGCTGTAGATGTGCTTGGGCCGGCCGCTGACCTCGGCGCGGATATCCTGCGCTGCCATCTCGGTGCGCAGGCGCGTGATCGCGTTGGCCACGAAGGCTTCGCGCTCCAGCCGCTTTTCTTCCAGCATCTTGGCGATGCGCTTGTAGGTCACCGGCTCCAGGAAACGGAAGGACAGGTCTTCCAGTTCCCACTTCAGTTGCCAGATGCCCAGCCGGTTGGCCAGCGGCGCGTAGAGATCGAAGGTCTGGCGCGCATACTGGGCGCTGGCTTCATTCTCCTGCTTGGTCTCGGCGAAGTAGCGCAGCGTGGCCACGCGCGAGGCCAGCCGCACCAGCACCGCGCGCATGTCGGTGGCCATGGCCAGCAGCATCTTGCGCAGGGTTTCCACCTGCGCGGCGGCCTGCTGGGCGGCGTTCTTGCCGCGCAGGACTTCCTGGTTCTGGGGCTGGAAGCTCAGGCTGTGAAAGCGCATCAGCTGGCGCACATTGCCCACCAGGTCGGCGATTTCCTTGCCGAAGCGTTCTTCCAGCTTTTCTTCGAGCTCGGGATGCAGCATCTGGGCTTCGAAGGCCAGGCCGGCGATGCGAGTGGCGGCGTCGACATTGAGGGCGGTCAGCACGGTGGCCACCGAGACCGCGAATTGCAGTGCATTCTGCCCGGACAGGATCTGCCTGTCGGCATACAGCGGTTCGAGCTCGGCCAGCGCCTGCTCGACCCGTGCGACATCGTCAGGACCAAGGCCGGCGGTAATGGCCGCCAGGCCTTCGCCCTGGGTACTTGCAACCGAAACCATAAATTACTTCTGTGCAGCGACGATGATGATTTCCACCAGCAGTTCGGGACGGGCCAGCTTGGCTTCGACGGTGGCGCGCGGGGGCGCATTGCCGGGCGCGACCCACTCGTCCCAGACGGCGTTCATGCCAGCGAAATCCTTCACGTCAGAGAGGAAAATCTGGCACGACAGGATCTTGGTCTTGTCACTGCCGGCTTCAGCCAGCAGGCGGTCGATGTGACCCAGCACCTCGCGGGTCTGGCCTTCGATGTTCTGGGTGGCGTCTTCGGCGATCTGGCCGGCCAGGTAGACGGTACCGTTGTGAATGGCGACTTCGGAGAGACGCTTGCCGACGTGCAGACGTTGTACGGACATGAAATTTCCTTCCTAGTAAAACCCGGCGGCAAGACGCGCCGGTGATAAAAAACGTAATCGGATCGGGAACCGCTCAGCCCAGCAGGAACTGGCGCGCCACCTCGATCTGCGGGGCATGCATGAAGGTGGGAGCGTGCCCCACGTCGGGCAGTTCCACCAGCTTGGCCTTGGGGCCGCGACGGGTCATCTCCTGTGCCACTTCCGGCAGCAGCAGGTCGGACTGGGCGCCGCGTACCACCAGGGTCGGACAGCGGATGGCGTCATAAGCTGCCCACAGCATCTGTTCGGCCGCGCTGGCGGCTTCCGGCGTGGTCAGCTTGAAGGGGACCGCCAGGCCCAGGTCGTAATGGCGCACCCACTTGCCCTCTTCATTCTGGCGCAGCACATCCTTGGCCAGCTTGTGCCATTCTTCATCGCTGTGCTGACCGAAACTGACGGAAATGGTACGGATGAACTGGGCGGCCTCCTCGAAGGTATCGAAGCGCACGTCCTGGCCGATGTAGTCGCCGATGCGCGCCAGGGCGGCACCGTTGATCGAAGGGCCGATGTCGTTGAGTACCAGGCGGCGGATGGGATTGCCCGGCAGCGAGGCCAGGCCCATGCCGATCAGGCCACCCATGGAGGTACCGAACCAGTCGACGATCTCGGCATCGGCGCGTGCCAGCAGGGTCACCATGTCGCTCACGTATTGCGGGACCGTGTAGAACTGCGGATTGGCCAGCCGTCCGGAACGGCCGCGTCCGACCACATCCGGGCAGATCACGCGATAGGTATCGCAGAGCTCGCGGGCCATGCGGTCGAAATCGTCGGAGACCCGGGTGACGCCGTGCACGCACACCAGCACATTGGGATTGCGCGCATCGCCCCACTCCTTGTAGGCCATGGTATGCAGGCCGGCGGGCGAAATGCACTGCACTGTCTTGACTACCGCTTCAGTCATGGTGAGGGCCTTCCAGATGAAAGAAGTCGTCATTCTACCCTTTCAAGACAGCTTGTCGGCCGGAAATGGCACCCTGGAACAGGAGGGGATGCTGTCTGCCGAAGGTAAACGACGCGACGGACGCGCCGGCCTCCGTCGCAAGAAAAATTCAGAAATTTCCTCAGGAAAAAACAAATGATGCGGCGCAAGTCGCTGCTATAATGCGTCCCTTTTCCGGCGGCCCTCGCCGGCATCGCGGCAGCACAGGCGATGACCAAGACAGCTCAGCCAGCCCACCTGCGTGCGGCATGGCGACGACTGCAAGACCGGGGGTATGGTGAAATTGGTAGACACAAGGGACTTAAAATCCCTCGGCCGCAAGGCCGTGTCGGTTCGATTCCGACTACCCCCACCACTTGATTCAAAAGAGATGACGAGTAAGGCAACGGGACACGGAAGTGTCCTTTTTGCGTTGGACTTGACCAAGTGCGCCAGCCAGGTCAGCCGACAGTGCCGGCGCCCGGCCGTCAGCGCTTGAGCAACTCCAGCGCATCCTCCGCCACGCTGCGCAGATTGGTGATGGTGGCATTGAGGTCGGCCAGCTCGGCCGGGGTGGGCGGCTGGTCCATGCCGTTCTTGACCAGCGAGGCCTTGATGATCGTTGCGGCCATCTGCCACGCAGCCTTATTGTGTGCGTCCACCAGCTCCTTCTGGATGCGCTCCAATTCCGCTTTTTGATTTTTATCCATGTTCCTTGACGAGGCCGTTTGCGAATGTGCCCGGCTTGCCTGGCAGATTCATGATCGTCCCGATGGAAGACCACTCCCTAGAATTTCCTAACATTACTTTCAGTCAGGCAATTCGACAAGTGATTTTACCTTCATGGCGCCGCCCTGCGCGCGTCTTCATGGACTGTTCTCATCAGGTGATACCTCATCTGTTACGGATCTTTACCATCCGCCCAAACTCTGTACCAGCTGAATCCTTTACAATTCACGCCACCCCTCACTGTTGCTGGAGATCCGCTGCATGCCGCGCCCGCGTTTTTCTGTCCCGTTTTTCGTCATCACTGCCGCCACGCTGGGCTTGACCGCCTGCACCACCGGCAAGACCGCCTTCTATCACCAGGAGGAATTCAACGATACCAGCGCCTTCTCGCGCAGCTTCCCCGGCAGCGAAAAAGCCGTCTGCGAAGCCGCCCGCCGCGCCTTGCTGGGCCAGGGCTACGTCATCAGCAAGTCCACCGACAACACCCTGGATGGCAACAAGAGCTTCCGGCCCGCCAGCGACAAGCACATGGAAATCGCCTTCCACGTGGTCTGCGCCTCCAATGGCAACGGCAAAAGCTCGACCATGTTCGCCAGTGCCACCCAGGATGGCTACGGCATCAAGAAGAGCAACAGCTCGGCCAGCCTGGGCGTGAGCGTGCTGGGGTCGGTGTCGATGCCCTTTGCCGCCAGCGATGATTCGATGGTGCGCGTCTCCAGCGAAACCATCCGCTCGCCGGACTTCTACGATCGCTTCTTCGGCGCGGCCGAGCGCTATCTCCTGGTGGATGTCGATGACGACACCGCACCGGCGAAGAAATGAGGGATGCCTGATTTCAGCAATGCACGATGGCACAGCGTTGAATGAACGCGTTGTAGGAACGAAAAAATGGCGGCCTTCAAGCCGCCATTTTTCTTGCCTGCTGCCCGGAGATCAACGCCCCCAGTAGCCGTAGCCCGGAGGCGGCGGCGGCGGACGGTGCCAGTGACGATGATGGCCGCGATGGTAATACTCGCGCTCCACATACACCGGAGCCGGTGCGTAATAGACCGGGGCCGGGCGCACATAGACCGGCGGCGGCGGGGCATAGACCGGGGCCGGCTGCACGTACACAGGCTGCGGAGCCACGTAGGCCGGGACGCCGATATTGACGCCGATGGAGACATGTCCGGCCATGGCCGGTGCTGCGGACAGACCGGCAACGGCAGCAAAGACAGCCATGCCGGCAATCAGGGAAATCGACTTTTTCACGATAGCTCCTCGTTGTTCTGAATGACGTAGCGTGACTATATCCCCCGAATCCTGACAACTCTAGGCGAAAGCCGTAAGGGTTGTAAGCAAATGCTTCACAAATGTTAAGCGCAATGTGAAGCAAAATTTGGCCACTTCCGCGCCCGGCGGGCGTTACCGACCGATCGCCCGGAATCGCTGCTTCAGCCGCCTGCATCAGAAGCGCAGACGGCCGGGGCCAGGCCTCAGGCCGCGTTCAGGCTGCGCTGCGCAGCATCGGCCGCACGGACTTCTGCCAGCTTGGCGACGGTGGTCGCGCAAGCGTGCGCGGCTTCACGGCCCTTGACCAGGAAATGCTGGTGGAAGTAATCGTGATGCTCGCTGTGCGAGTGGAAGTGATGCGGGGTCAGCACGGCCGAGAAGACCGGCACTTCGGTCTCCAGCTGCACCTGCATCAGCGCCGAGATGACCGATTGCGCCACGAAGTCATGACGGTAGATGCCGCCATCGACCACCAGGCCGCTGGCGACGATGCCGGCATACTTGCCGGTCTTGGCCAGCACCTTGGCGTGCAGCGGGATTTCGAAGGCACCGGGCAGTTCGAAGAAATCAATGCTGGAGGTGGGCCAGCCCAGCTTGGCCATTTCCTCGGTGAAGGCGATGCGGCACTGGTCGACGATGTCCTTGTGCCAGCTGGCCTGGACGAAGGCGATACGTTGACCGTGGTGGGAAGGGACGGCAGACAGATGCGATTGATGCGATTGCGACATGGTTCAGGACTCCTGTTCGATGAATAAACAGGGCGTGGGAATGCGCGGCCGCGCGCACCGCAAAAAAGCGGCACGACACCGGACATCCCGTTCTCTTTCATCCGGACTATGACCGTCGGCCCCGGAATCACACCAGGTCTGCTGACCCCGGCTCGTCGTGGCGACAGGCCGGGCGCTCGCGGGCTACACGCAACACCGCCAGGTGCCGCCTGATTACCGCCGGTGGGGAGTTTCACCCCGCCCCGAGAACTTGTTGCCGCGCAGCGAACAAAGAGTCCGCCGCAACAGCAGCCGCGACTTTAGCACGTGAACAAAAATGCTGCAGGCGCGCAGCGCAGATCCGCTCGGCCAGCGTCAGGCGCCCTGCCCCACCGACTCCAGCATGCCGCGGGCGATTTCGCGCTCGCCCATGATGACGCGCTGGGCACCATGCTTTTCCAGGTGCTCGATCTCGGCATCGGAATGGGCGCGCGCCACTACCTTCAGGCCGGCATTGAGTTCCAGTGCATTTTCGATCACCTGCCCGGCCTCGAACACTTCCGGTATCGCCACCAGCAGCCACCGTGCGCGCTCCACGGCGGCGGCCTTGAGCAGCTCGCTCTGGGCGGCATTGCCGTACAGCGCCGGCACACCATCCTGGCGCAGTGCATCCAAATGCTCGCGCTGCGCCTCGATCACCACGAAAGGCTTGCCCTGCGCACGCAACTGCTCGCCGATGCCCCGGCCGACCCGGCCGTAGCCGACCAGCACCACGTGATCCTGCAGGTCGACCGTGGGCGGTACATCCTGCACGTCGGCAGGTTCGGCGTGGCGCGCCTCGTAGCGATCCAGCAGCGAGAACAGCAAGGGATTGATCAGGATCGACAGGATGGCGCCGCCCAGGATCAGGTCGCGCGCCATCGGCGAGAGCAGGTCCAGCGACAGGCCGAGTGTGGCCAGGATGAAAGAAAATTCACCAATCTGCGCCAGGCTGGCGGAAATGGTCAGCGCCGTCGAATTCGGGTGACCGAATGCGCGCACGATCAGCCAGGCGGCCAGCGACTTGCCGACCACGATGATGAGCACGGTGGCCAGCACCAGCAGCGGTTCGCGCACCAGGATCGACGGATCGAACAGCATGCCCACCGAGACGAAGAACAGCACGGAGAAGGCATCGCGCAGCGGCAGCGATTCTTCGGCGGCACGGTGGCTCAGTTCGGATTCGGACAGAATCATGCCGGCGAAGAAGGCCCCCAGCGCGAAGGACACCCCGAACACATAAGCCGACCCCAGCGCAAAGCCAAGCGCGATGGCCAGCACGGCCAGGCGGAACAGTTCACGCGAGCCGGTATCGGCGATGCGCTCCAGGATCCACGGAATGACGCGGCGCCCGACGATGAGCATCACCGCCACGAAGGCCACCACCTTGCCCAGCGTCAGCCCCAGGGTCAGCAGCACGGCATTGCCGGAGAGTGCCTCGCCCTTGCCGCCCAGGATGCCGGAAAGCGCCGGAATCAGCACCAGCGCCAGCACCATGGCGATGTCCTCGACGATCAGCCAGCCCACGGCGATGCGGCCGCGCTGGGTTTCCACCAGACGGCGTTCCTGCAGCGCCTTCAACAGCACCACGGTACTGGCCACCGACAGCGCCAGGCCGAACAGGAAGCCCTCGCCGAATGGCCAGCCCAGCAGCCAGCCCAGGCCCATGCCGAGCAAGGTGGCAATGGCGATCTGCGCCACGGCGCCGGGGATGGCAATGTTCTTGACCGACAGCAGGTCCTTCAGGGAGAAGTGCAGACCGACACCGAACATCAGCAGGATCACCCCGATCTCGGCCAGTTCCTGGGCCAGGTCGGCATCGCCGACGAAGCCGGGCGTGAACGGGCCGATGGCGATACCGGCCACCAGGTAGCCGATCAGCGGCGGCATTTTCAGGCGATGGGCCAGGGTCCCGAAGATGAAGGCCAGGACCAGGCCTCCGACAATGGTGGCGATCAAGGGAGTGTGATGGGGCATCAGTCAGGGTTCCTTTCTAAGGTGGATGAATTTGTTGGAGATGACTGTGACACTGGCTGCCGGCCGGCTGCATGCCTGCGCGCAAACGCAGGCACGAACCTTCACAAAGACTAACACGCGCATGAATACGCGGGCATGACAGCCACTCAGGCGCCGTCGGTGGCGGGCCGCACTTGGCGCGGTGCGGCCCGCCACCTGGGCATCAGCGCGCAGCCTGCAAGGCGGCGATGCGCGATTCCAGCGGCGGGTGGCTGGAGAACAGGCCCAGCCAGGATTCACGGCCGGAGATGCCGGAAGCCTGCAGGTTCTGCGGCAGGCCGTCGGACTGCAAGCCACCCAGGCGGCGCAGCGCATTCATCATCGGCACCTTGGAACCCATCAGGGCTGCAGCACCGGCGTCGGCACGGTATTCGCGCTGGCGCGAGAAGTACATCACGATGATGCTGGCCAGGATGCCGAAGACGATTTCACAGACGAACACGGTCACCATGTAGCCGATGCCAGGGCCGCTGTTTTCTTCGTTGTTCCTGCGCAGGAAGGAGTCGACGAAGTAGCCGACGATGCGCGCGAAGAACATCACGAAGGTATTGACCACGCCCTGGATCAGGGTCAGCGTGACCATGTCGCCGTTGGCGATGTGGGCCACTTCGTGGGCCAGCACGGCTTCCACTTCTTCCTTGGTCATGCCTTGCAGCAGGCCGGTGGAAACCGCCACCAGCGAATTGCTCTTGCTGGCACCGGTGGCAAAGGCGTTGGGCGGGCCATCATAGACCGCCACTTCCGGCATGGGCAGCTGGGCACGGGTGGCCAGGGTCTGGACGGTTTGCAACAGCCACAGTTCGGTGGAATTCTGTGGCTGCTCGATCACGCGCGCCCCCGTGGACCACTTGGCGATGGTCTTGGACATGAACAGCGAAATGAAGGAGCCGCCAAACCCCATCAGGCCGCAGAACACCAGCAGCATGCCGAAGTTGAGGCCGTTGGCAGTGAGGTAACGGTTCACGCCGAGCAGGCTGGCGGTGAAGCTCAAGACCAGCATCACGGCCAGGTTGGTGACGAGGAACAGAACGATGCGTTTCATGGTTTTTCCTGATGGACAAAAGTGTGCCGTGCGCACGCGGCGCCACGGCGGGTCAAACGATGGGTTCACTACAGAGCAGCGCGCTGGCGCACGAAGCGGCCACCGCGCCTGCGCCCTGCCCCGCGGCAGGTGCGCATGTGGCGGGGCTTATGCCAACGGAGGAGGACGCAACTGGTCGCGCAGGTAGGACGACCAGCTCAGGCTTGCCGGAAAGGCGTGGGGAAACGGAAACCAGTGCAGTCCGGGCGTGGCGATGGCCGGCGGCAAGGCCGGATCTTCCAGCTCGCCCTGGGCGCTGGGCTGGTCATCGTCATCGATGCCAGCGGGTTGATCATCGCCGGACAGGCTGCCCGATGCGAGAAGGTCGGCAGGCAGATGCAGGGCCGCAGAGACAGCAGCAGCAGAAGCCGCGCAATGATGCGCAGCCGCCGGGTCCTGCGCATGCGCATGCAGCTGCATCGGCGCGGCGACCTGCAACTGCTCGCGCAACTGTTCACGCAGCTGTACCTCTCCCGTGGCTGCCAGCAATTGCAGCGGGATCAGCAGAGTCAGCAGCAGGAGCAGCAGTCGGCGCATCAAACCCTTGGTGAATGAAAAAGTGGAGAAAACCCGTGTGTGCCGCGGAAATCAGGCATCGGCCTCTTGTCAGGCCATTGTCAGCATGAACGGATGCGCATTATACGCAAAATTGCCAGCCCGCCCTGCCCGCCTGTTCCCCCCGGAAACCAAGCCCTCCGGCAAGTTATCCACAAAAACTGTGAACAAGCCTGTTGATAAGCACACTGACCATTTCTGACATGCTTGCTCAGCAAGGGTTTCCTATAAATTGCCCTTGTTTTACACAAAAGTGAAGAAATTTCCACAAGGCATGCCCACACGCCGCATCAGTCGGTCGCCACCACCTTGTTGCGCCCGCCCAGCTTGGCGCGGTACAGCGCGGCGTCGGCCGCCGACATGAGCAGACGTCCATCCATCCCCTCCGGCACCGCACGTGTGCACACGCCGACACTGATGGTCACGCGGTGCGCCACCAGTGACTTGGCATGGGGCTCGGCGAGGCCGTACACGGTCTCGCGCAGGGCTTCGGCGACCTCGGCGGCCTGACCAGGCGACAGGCCTTCCATCAGCAGGATGAATTCTTCACCGCCATAGCGCGCCAGCAGATCACCGGGCCGCTGCAACTGCCCCTGCAGGGCCGCTGCCACACGCTTGAGGACCTGGTCGCCTGGTCCATGGCCATAGTGGTCGTTGTACTGCTTGAAGAAATCGACGTCGACCATGAACAGCGACAGCGTCCCGCCCGACTGTCCCACGCGGTGCAAGGTCTGGGCGTAATGTTCATCGAAATGCCGGCGATTGTGAATGCCGGTGAGGCCATCGGTGCCGACCTGGCGCTTGAGCACATCGGAATGCGACTGCAGCATCTTCTCGCGGCGTACCGAGTTGCTGGCATCGCTGATCTGGATCAGGCACAGGCGCTCGCCCTCGGGGCTGTCGAGGGGCGTGAGCACCACCGACTGCACCATGCGGGCCGGTGCGGCCAGTGCGCCCGCTGCCTGGGCTGCCCCATGATCCGGATAAAGCGGCAACGGGGCCCGGTGCAGCGCGCTGGAGAGAACGGCCGGCAAGCCGTAGCCCAGGGTGTTGTCGATGGCCCGCAGCAGCGCCGGCGAGACGCGCTCGTCAAATACGTGTTCGAAGCGTGCGTCCAGTGCCTGGTCCGCCGGCACGCGACTGTGGCGCGCCACCCAGGCATTCCAGAGCAGAATGTGCAGTCCGGCGTCCAGCATGATGAGCCCGCCATGCAGCTGGTCGAGTACGTCCTCTGCGCGAAAGCGGGGTACCACGGCGGTGCTCATGCCAGACCGATCTTGCCCAGGTAACGCTGCACATGCTCCACCAGCGCATGCAGCGAGGAGGAACTGAGCAGGAAAATGAGATGGCCGTCAGTCTGATGCTTCTCGATCACCAGGTCGATGTGCAGCACCAGCACATAGCTCTCATCGCCCTGCGCGCTCGCCAGCCGCGCCGAGATATCGTCGGGCGACGACACCAGATACTGCGGGAGCGAACTGTTGAGGGTGATTTCCAGCATGTCGGCCATGGCCGAGAGGCAGGCATTGAGGATGATGTTGCCCAGTTCGCACATGGCTTCGCGCTCGAACTCGGCGAGCTCGTCCAGGCTCATCTGCGAGCCCATCATGTCGCGCACGATGGACAGCGCACGATCCTCGGTGAACAGCAGCACCGCTTCCGCATCGAACGGACCATCGAAATTCTGGCTCAC
The DNA here is from genome assembly GCF_004367745.1 of Herbaspirillum huttiense. Taxonomy (GTDB): domain Bacteria; phylum Pseudomonadota; class Gammaproteobacteria; order Burkholderiales; family Burkholderiaceae_D; genus Herbaspirillum; species Herbaspirillum huttiense. The sequence continues at coordinate 2,228,137 of NZ_CP037993.1, read as the reverse complement.
CGTGGCAAAGCGTCCGCGCGTGCGCGGCAGCACCTGTTCGTCAATGGCACCCGAACGCAGCACTTCCACCGAGGGCACCGACAGTCTTACTTCGTCGCCCACGATCTCGGACAGGCTCTGCGCCGCTCGTCCGGCACCCACGTTGAAGATTTCAGTGAGGGCGTCGCGTTCGATCTCGTTGAGGATGCTCACAGCGGGCCCCGGAAATGCAGCAGGGCCTGGCCGATTGATTTTTCCGTGACCGGCTTGGCGACGAACAGCGCCCCCAGTTGCTGGGCGCGGGTCTGCACGGCTTCCTGGATGTTGGCCGAGAAGATGGCGATGCGTACCGAGGGATGCGCCTGCAGAATCTGCGCTGCGGCATCGGTGCCCAGCATGCCGGGCATATTGATGTCCATCGTGCAGTAGTCGGGTACGGATTGCTCTACCAGAGCGATGGCCTCTTCGCCGGTGCCGGCTTCCATCACTTGCCAGTCCGGGTGGACGGCCAGCACGTTGGCCTTGATCACCATGCGCGAGACCTTGCTGTCGTCGACAATGAGAAGGGTCTTGCCGCTATCGTTGCTTGCCATCTTGAATCACCTTGAACATCAAAAAACTGAAGAATGCTGACGTATTGCCATGCGTTCAAAAATGATAAGTCAAAAGCAACATCCTTCGTATGAGGGAATTCCTGATAAGAAATAACCTGCATCATGGAAACGCCATAAAAAAAAGAGACCCGAAGATCTCTTTCTCATTGGCCTCTATTGCACTTCTGGCCAGCGGGAAAACGGCGTATTTCAACAGCACCGCCCCACCCGCCCCTTGCCGCCATAGCGCGCTTCCTGCCGCTCGCGGAAGAACTCTTCATAGGTCATCACGCAGTGATCCGGGTGAGCCGCCTTCATGTGCGCCACGTAGGTGTCGTATTCGGGCATGCCCACCATCAGGTTCAGCGTGCGGCCGACCTGGCGCCGCCAGGCCATCAGTTGCGCCAGGGCGCCAGGTTTGCTCATGCTGTTCTCCTTGCTGCAAAAAGCTTCATTGCGGGGCTACGGCACTGGCGGGCAATGCTTCGTAGGCCGATTCCTTGACGCTGGGCTGGTGCGCCGCACGCGCCTTCAACACGGTACGGATGCCGAACACCAGCACGCTCACCACCACCAGCATGAACATCGCGGCCAGGCCAGCATCGACGTAGTCGTTGAAAATCACCTGGCGCATCTGCTCGATGGACTTGGCCGGGGCCAGCAGCTTGCCTTCATCCAGCGCTGCCTGGTACTTCTGCGCATGCGCCAGGAAGCCCACGCGCGGATTGGCATCGAACACCTTCTGCCAGCCGGCGGTCAGGGTGCAGATCAGCAGCCAGGTAGTAGGCACCACGGTGACCCAGGCGAAGCGGTCGCGCTTCATCTTGAACAGCACGCAGGTCGCCAGGATCAGGGCGATACCGGCCAGCATCTGGTTGGAGATGCCGAACAGCGGCCACAGGGTATTGATGCCACCCAGCGGATCGACCACGCCCTGGTACAGGAAGTAACCCCAGCCGGTCACGCACAGGCCAGTGGCGATCAGGCTGGCCGCCCAGGAATCGGTACGCTTCATCGGCGGGATGAACGCGCCCAGCAGGTCCTGCAGCATGAAGCGGCCGGCACGGGTACCGGCATCCACGGCCGTCAGGATGAACAGCGCTTCGAACAGGATGGCGAAGTGGTACCAGAAGGCCATCATCGCTTCCCCCGTCACGCCGGAGAGAATCTGGGCCATGCCCACGGCCAGGGTAGGTGCGCCGCCGGCGCGCGAGATGATGGTATGTTCACCCACGGCCTGGGCGGTGTGGGTCAGCATCTCGGGGGTGATGTGGAAGCCCCATTGCGAGATCACCTGGGCCACGTTCTCGGGCGTGGTGCCGATCAGCGCAGCGGGACTGTTCATGGCGAAGTAGATGCCCGGCTCGATGCAGGACGCCGCGATCAGCGCCATGATGGCCACGAAGGATTCCATCAGCATCGCGCCATAGCCGATGAAGCGGGCGTGCTTCTCGTTTTCCAGCAGCTTGGGGGTAGTGCCAGACGAAATCAGCGCATGGAAGCCCGAGACCGCACCGCAGGCGATGGTGATGAACAGGAACGGGAACAGCGAACCCGACCATACCGGACCACTGCCGTCGATGAAGCGGGTCACCGCATGCATCTTCAGTTGCGGGGCAATGAAGATGATGCCCAGCGCCAGCGCCACGATGGTGCCGATCTTCAGGAAGGTGGACAGGTAATCGCGCGGCGCCAGCAGCAGCCACACGGGCAGCACCGAGGCGACGAAACCATAACCGATCAGCATCCAGGTCAGCTGCTTGCCGTTGAAGGTGAACATCTGTCCCAGCACGGCATGTTCCTGCACATACTGGCCACCGACGATGGCCAGCATCAGCAGCACGAAGCCGATCCACGAGACTTCACCGATGCGGCCCGGACGGATGTAGCGTGAATACACGCCCATGAAAAGCGCAATGGGAATGGTCGCGGCCACGGTGAAGGTGCCCCACGGCGACTCGGCCAGGGCCTTGACCACGATCAGCGCCAGCACCGCCAGGATGATGACCATGATCATGAAGGCGCCGAAAAGCGCAATCACGCCCGGCACCTGACCCAGTTCAGACTTGATCAGGTCGCCCAGCGAGCGGCCGTCGCGGCGGGTGGAGATGAACAGCACCATGAAGTCCTGCACGGCACCGGCAAAGACCACGCCGGCCAGGATCCACAGCATGCCCGGCAGATAACCCATCTGCGCGGCCAGCACCGGGCCCACCAGCGGACCGGCGCCGGCGATGGCGGCGAAGTGGTGGCCGAACAGCACGTACTTGTTGGTCGGGACGTAGTCCAGGCCATCGTTGAACTTGTAGGCCGGCGTCATGCGTGCGCCATCCAGGCCCAGCACGCGCTCGGCGATGAATTTGCTGTAGAAGCGATAGGCGATCAGGTAGACGCACACCGAGGCCACGACCAGCCAGACGGCATTGATCGATTCGCCGCGCTGCAATGCGACGTAGGCGCAGGCCCCGGCGCCGCCCAGGGCGACAGCCAGCCAGCCCAGTCTGGAAACCAAGCGGTTCATTGTTCTCCTCCTTGCGGATATGAATTGTTGTGGGAAATCTTGTTGTCGTCAGTGCGTCCCCGTCCGGGTCCACGTGAATGAAACCGATCGAACGGACGCACTGCGCAGGATGCCCGCCAGTATCGGCATGCCCCTCCTGCCCCACAAGCGCAGCACTACGCAGAGCCGCTACGTAGAATTACGCAGGGTGAAGGGATTTTCTTTCGGGGTGATAAGCGGCGGGAAAACGATATGAAGATTTACGCGGGCACCCAGAGGCTTTGGGTAGAATCGCGGGCATGAAACTGCGCCAGAAAATCATCTTCCTCGCCATCGTCCCGCTGTGCCTGGCCTTTGCGGCCATCGCGCTGGTGGTGCGTTACCAGGCGGTGGAACTGGCGCGCCAGCAGCGTTCCACCATCGAGGCCGCCTACCTGGCCAGCAAGAATACCGAGCTGCGCCACTATGTGGATCTGGCCCGGCATGCGCTGGCCCATCTCTACGACACCGGACGCACCGATGATGCCATCAAGGAAGAAGCCCGGTGCATCCTGTCCGACCTGGCCTTCGGGGACGATGGCTATTTCTTCGTCTACGACGACCAGGGCCGCAGCATCATGCATCCGCGCCAGCCGGAACTGGTGGGACGCGAGATGTGGGACTGGCGCGATGACTCCGGCAGCCCGACCATCCGGCATCTGATCGAACGCGCCCATCAGGGCGGCGGTTTCGAACGCTATCTGTGGCGCAAGCCGTCCAGCAAGACGGTGGCACCCAAGCTGGGCTACGTGATCGCCCTGCCGCGCTGGGGCTGGGTGATCGGCACCGGCATCTATCTGGATGATGTGGAAGCGGCACTGGCCCAGGTCGATCACCAGAATTCCGGCTACCTGCATCAGACCATGCTGTTGATTGCGATCATCGCGTTGTCCAGCGCGCTGGCGGTGGGACTGGCCGGCCTGCTGCTGAACCTGAGCGAGCATCGCGTGGCCGATGCCAAGCTGCGCCAGCTGGCCCAGCGCGTGGTGCGTTCGCAGGAAGAAGAACGCGCGCGCCTCTCGCGCGACCTGCACGACGGCATCAGCCAGTGGCTGGTCTCCATCAAACTACAAATCGAAGCCGCACTGGAACGCCTGCGCGGCACACCCGAACAGGCGGCAGCGGCCCGCGCCGGCTTTGAAAAGACCGCCACCCAGATCAACGGCGTGCTGGCCGAAGTGCGCCGCATCTCGCATGATTTGCGGCCGGCCATCCTCGATGATCTCGGACTGGCGGCGGCTCTGGAACACCTGTGCGGTGAGTGGCGCGAAAGCAGTCCGCAGACCCAGATCGTCTTCGAGCACGAGCGTCAGCGCGAGGATGGTGCGGCGCTCTCGGACGTGGTCAACACCGTGCTGTTTCGGGTGGCGCAGGAGGCACTGACCAACATCGCGCGTCACGCAAACGCCAGCCAGATCCGCATGCGTCTCTATGACGGCCACAACCTGCTGATGCTGCAGGTGCAAGACAACGGCAGCGGCTTCGATCCCGGCCAAGTCGACGATCATTCGCGCCATGGTATCGGCCTGCGCAACATGCGCGAGCGCATGGAAGCCGTGGGTGGCGAACTGGGCATCGATTCATCGGCTGCCGGCACCAGCATCAGCGCCATCATTCCCCGCTCTTCTCTCTTCCCTTCGCCCCATGTCTGATACCACCCCGCCCATCGCCCCTGCCACGACGCGCATCATGCTCATCGACGATCATCCGCTGGTGCGCGACGGCTTGCGCGCACGACTGGAAACCGTGCCCGGACTGGAAGTGGTGGCCGAGGCCGGCAATGCCGAGGAAGCATTGGTCGCCGCTGCACAGCATCAAATCGATCTCACGCTGATGGACATCAACATGCGCGGCATCAACGGCATCGAGCTGACGGCGCGCTTTCATGCGCTGCATCCGGAGATTGCGGTGCTGATCCTGAGCATGCATGACAAGGCCGAGTACGTGATGCAATCGATCCAGGCCGGTGCGCGCGGCTATGTCCTCAAGGACGCACCCAGCCAGGACATCGTGCATGCCATCGAAACGGTGCGTTCGGGCGGGATCTACTACAGCGCCGCACTGGCGCGCCAGCTGACCCAGCCGCTGCCAGTGCGCGAGTTGCTCACGCAGCGTGAACGCGAGGTGCTGCAGCACATCGCCAATGGCGAATCCAACAAGCAGATTGCCCGCGAACTGGACCTGAGCGTACGCACGGTGGAAACCCATCGGCTCAACATCAAGCGCAAGCTCAATATCGATGGCCAGGCTGAACTGATCAAATTTGCGGTGGAGTCGCGCGGGGCAGGCTAGCGCTTCGGACTGACGGAGACGTCCAGTGCGAGCAGGCGGGCATGGGGGATCTCGGCGCGATGGGCTGCGGCACGCAGGGCGATGTCACTGAGGGCTGCGGCATCGGGCCGGGCAGTCTCCCCCTGCCCTGCACGCCATGCGGCGCAGGCGTGCAGCATGCGGATGGTACCGGCATGACAAATCACGATGACGCCTTCGGCGGGCGTGGCCAGCAGGTCGTTGAAGGCTTGCCACATGCGGCTTGCCACCCCGGTCAATGTCTCGCCGCCGCCGGGTGCGTAATGCACAAGATCGGCATTCCAGGCCTCGACCTCGGCCCAGGGGATGTCATCCCAGGGGCGCAGCTCCCACTTTCCGAAATCCATTTCCTGCAGCCGCGGATCCACGTCCGGTGCCGGTCGATGCATGGCCTGCGCAAGGGACTGCGCCAGCTGCGCGCAGCGCTGCAGCGGACTGCTCACCAGCGGCCAATCAGGCGGCAGCGCCTGCAACTGGGGCAATAGTTGCGCCACGCTCTGCGCCAGCATCTCGGGCGCGACCGCGATATCGCTGCGTCCATAGCAGGTGGTCTTGTCCACCAGCGGCTGGGGATGGCGAATCAACTGCAACAGCATGGCTCAGGGATTCCACCAGGACGGCAGCGAGGCAAGCGCACCGAGATAAAAGGCGGTCTCGCTCAACTGTTGAACCGCGCCCAGGCAATCCCCCGTATAGCCGCCGAGGCGACGCCGGAACCGCGCGGCCAGCCAGAGCGTCGCCACGGCTGCCAGCACCACGCCGACGGCAATGCGCTGCCAGGACATCATGCCCAGCGCGATCACCCCGATCACCGGCAGCACCGCAAACAAGGTCGCCAGCAGGAATTCGCCCTGCCGCATCTGCTGCGCCAGCGGCTTGACCTTGCCCTCTTCGCGCACGTATTCCATGCGCCAGATGAGACAAGTGGCCAGCCAGCGCGACAGCGGATGCGCCATCCCCAGCACGGCCAGCACCTGCAACGGCAGCAGCGCCTGCAAGGCCGCCAGTTTGGTCAGCAACAGCGCGACGATACCGATCACGCCATAACTGCCCAGGCGCGAATCCCGCATGATCTCCAGCGCACGTTCGCGGCTGACTGCGCCACCGAGGCCATCGCAGACATCGGCAAAACCATCCTCATGAAAGGCGCCGGTGAGCCAGATCCCGGCTGCAGTGGACAGCAGCACCGCCACCATCTGCGGCCAGAACTGCACGGCCAGCAGGTAGACCAGGGCGCAGGCCCAGGCCACGATCCAGCCGACCAGCGGGAAATAGCGCGTGGCATGCTGCAGCCATTGCGGCTGGAAGCCCACCCAGCGCGGGATAGGAAGCCGTGTGAAGAATTGCAGCGCCGTGAAGAACAGGCGCAGCTGGTACAGCAGGCCGTCGTTGCGGGGCGGTGGCGGTGATGTGAAGTCTTTTTCAGACATGCTTTTCACTGACGCTGGCCGAGGAGAAGGTCGCCATGCGTTCCAGGAAATTGACCGCCGCACGCAGCAGCGGCAAGGCCAGTGCGGCGCCGGTGCCCTCGCCCAGGCGCAGGTCCAGCTGCATCAGGGGCGTGGCACCCAGGTACTGCAGCATGCGGCGATGGCCGGCCTCATCCGAGCAATGCGAGAACACGCAGTACTCCAGCACGGCCGGCTGCAAGGCGGCTGCCACCAGCAGGGCTGAGGTGACGATGAAGCCATCGATCAGTATGACCTTGCGGCGCTGTGCCGCACCGAGCATGGCCCCCGTCATGAAGGCGATCTCGAAGCCGCCCAGGGCCGCCAGTCGCTCCAGCGGTGCGCTCGCTTGCGCATGCAGGCGCAGCGCACGCGTCACCGCATCGGCCTTGCGGGCGACGCCTTGGGCATCGAGGCCGGTGCCGGCCCCGACGCACTCTTGCACCGGCACGCCCGTAAAGGCGGCCATCAATGCAGCGGCGGCGGTGGTATTGCCGATTCCCATTTCACCAAAGCCCAGCACATCGGCCTGCAGCGATTCAGCGAACTGGAGGCCAGCCTGCAGCGCAGCCTGGCATTGCTGCGCCGTCATCGCCGGGCCTTGGCAGAAGTTGGCGGTACCGGGGGCGATCTTGCGGTCCAGCAGGCCGTCGCGCGGGCCGAAATCGTGATTGACGCCGGTATCGACGATATACAGCGCACATTCATTCTGGCGCGCGAAGATGTTGATCGCGGCACCTCCGGCCAGGAAGTTCTCCACCATCTGCCAGGTCACGCTTTGCGGGTAGGCCGAGATGCCTTCTGCGGTGACGCCATGGTCTCCGGCACAGACCACGATGGCACTCTGGCGCAGCACCGGATGGTCGCTGCCCTGGATCAGGCCGATCTGGCGCGCCAGGCGTTCCAGCGCACCCAGGCTGCCGAGAGGCTTGGTCTTGTCATTGATGCGCGCTTCCAGCCGAGCGGCCAGACTGGCATCGAACGGGGAGGCAATGGCGGGAATCTGCATGAGGAAAGGCTCTGCGCCGCTGACTGCGGCAGGATCAAGGGAGCGCCAGTATACGAGATCGCCGCTGGCTGCGGCAGGACAGATAACGGCGAGAACAAAAAGAAAGGGAGCCCGGAGGCTCCCTTGATGATGCGTGCAGCGTGTGTAGTACCTCAGGCCTTGGCTGCAGCGCGGTCGAGCACGCCGAAGATGGTCGAGGCCAGTTCATTGGCTTCGAACTTGGCAACGTAGGCATCCCCGCCCACGCTCTTGACGTGGTCCTCGTTTGCCGAGCCGGACAGCGAGGAGTGGATGATGACCGGGATGTTCTTCAGGAAATCCTCGCGCTTGATGTTGCGGGTGAGCGTAAAACCATCCATTTCCGGCATTTCAAGGTCGGTCAGCACGAAGGAGATCTTGTCGGAAATCGGCTTGCCCTCGGCGCGTGCTTCCTTGGCCAGTTTCTGGATCTTGTCCCAGGCATCCTTGCCGGTGACATGCATCTCGAAGGGAATCTCCATGGCGCGCAAGCCCTGCTCGATGAGCGAACGGGCCACCTTGGAATCGTCGGCGGCAATGGCCACCGCACCGGGGCGCATGCCATGGCCGGCGCTCTTTTCCAGATTTTCCATCTTCATGTTGCGGTCGCTGGGCATGATCTCGTGCAGGATCTGCTCCACGTCCAGCACCTGGGCCAGGCGGCTGGTGTCCTTGTCCTGGTCGAGGCGCGCGATGCTGGTGACGAAGGCGCCACCACTGCTGGTTTCCGCCGACAGGACCTGGCTCCATTCCAGGCGCACGATCTCGTCCACCGACTCGACCGCAAAGGCCTGCGTGCTGCGCGCGTATTCGGTGACCAGCAGGATGTTGAGGCCGGTCTTGGGCACACAGCCCACCACGGCCGGCAAGTCGATCACCGAAATGATCTGGCCGCGGATGTTGACCATGCCCAGCATCGGCGATTGCGTACCGGCCGCCTTGGTCACAGGCGGCATGGGCACGATTTCGCGGATCTTGAAGACGTTGATGCCAAACAGCTCGGAGCGCTCGCCATGTGGATCCGCGCCCAGACGGAACAACAGCAGCTCGAACTTGTTGGATGCGGTGAGATTGGTTCTTTCGTCAATCTCTTTCTGAAAATTGTCCATGCCCCCTCCCCCGGATGCAAATGATGGTGACAGGCGAAAAGCCTGACTCAGCAATGTAGTGGGGAAACATGGCCGTGGCAATCAGGCAATCGCCTATAGCCGACATTTTTGATCTTTGCCCATGCCGCGAGTACCGAAATACCACGCTGGCCGCGCCAGGAGAGACGCACCGTCCCGTCTGGACCGAAGCGGCGGCACGGTGAGAAAAAAACAGGCGCGTAAACAATATGTAGCAGACGCGGGGAATGGCCGGCTTGCCTGCAGGAAAAAACAGGACATGCGGCGCAGAAATGAAAAGAGGAAGCCCGAAGGCTTCCTCTTTCAATTTGGAGCGGGAGAAGAGTCTCGAACTCTCGACCTATACCTTGGCAAGGTATCGCTCTACCAACTGAGCTACTCCCGCATGGGACTTTTACATCTACTGCCACAGGCTGCCGAAGCTGCCTGGTTTGAAACTGGAGCGGGAGAAGAGTCTCGAACTCTCGACCTATACCTTGGCAAGGTATCGCTCTACCAACTGAGCTACTCCCGCATGGGAACCACCACTTTACTGCTGCAGGAAGCCGAAGCTGCCTGCCTTGAATCTGGAGCGGGAGAAGAGTCTCGAACTCTCGACCTATACCTTGGCAAGGTATCGCTCTACCAACTGAGCTACTCCCGCATGGAGCGTTTTGGAGGCGGGGGTCGGGATCGAACCGGCGTAGACGGCTTTGCAGGCCGCTGCATAACCACTTTGCTACCCCGCCTTGGGGACACGCATACTACCTAAAACACGTGTTGTTTGCAAACATCTTTTTTGACTTTTTTCGACTTGCGCCGCAGCCAAACTTTCAATGCTCGCTCACCTATCACAATAAAAAAAGGAAGCTTGTTCAGGCTTCCTTTTTTCCAAGTAACTTGGAGCGGGAGAAGAGTCTCGAACTCTCGACCTATACCTTGGCAAGGTATCGCTCTACCAACTGAGCTACTCCCGCATCGAAAACAGAACGCTATTATAAGGCAGCGTTGGTATTTGTCAACTATCGATCTTAATTATTTAATTATTTTTTTCTGTTCCCGGCATCGGCTTCCCTGATCATCGGCATCGCCCTGCGCAGGTAGTACAGCATCGACCACACCGTCAACACCGCTGCCACCAGCAGCAGCAGGCTGCCCCACAGTCGGGTATCGATGAAGCCGAACAGGCTGTCGTAGTAGAGCAGCATGGGGATGGCGATCATCTGTGCAGTGGTCTTGATCTTGCCCAGCGAACTGACCGCCACCGACTTGGAGGCGCCGATCTGGGCCATCCATTCACGCAGCGCAGAGATGGCGATCTCGCGGCCGATGATGATGAAGGCGATCACCGGATGGACACGGTCCAGATGCACCAGCACCAGCAAGGCACCGGTCACCATCAGCTTGTCGGCCACGGGATCGAGGAAAGCACCAAAGGCGGAGGTCTGATTCCAGCGGCGCGCCAGGAAACCATCGAACCAGTCGGTGGCGGCCGCGACGATGAACACGGCCGTGGCGGCGATGCCTTGCTCGTAGCGGTTCAGGCCAATCTCAGGCAGGTAGTAGACCCCGACGACCAGAGGAATGAGCGCCACCCGCAACCAGGTCAGCAGAATCGGAATATTGAAAGGCATACGTCTTGGAGGGTTGGAGCGGCGTACACGAAAAAAAATTTACCGAATAGTAGCAGAGTCGCCCCCTGCTGCGCCCGCCTTTACGTCGGCACGCGCAGCAACGGGTCAGCCGAGTGAACGAACTCAGTGCAACTGGCGGTAGATTTCTTCGGCCAGCTGGCGCGAGATGCCTTCGACGGAAGCCAGGTCATCCACGCTGGCATCGACCACCCCGCGCAGCCCCCCGAAGCGCACCAGCAGGCGCTGGCGGCGCTTGGCACCGATACCCTCGATCTCTTCCAGGCGCGAGGTCTGACGTGCCTTGGCGCGCTTGGCGCGCATGCCGGTGATGGCGAAGCGGTGTGCTTCGTCGCGAATCTGGGCGATCAGCATCAGTGCAGCCGATTCCTTGCCCAGTTCCTTGGGCGCACGGCCATCGGCGAAGACCAGGGTTTCCAGGCCGACCTTGCGCCCTTCCCCTTTGGCTACGCCGACGATGAGGCTGATGTCCAGGCCCAGTTCGGTCAGCACCTGACGCGCCATCTCGACCTGGCCTTTGCCGCCGTCGATGAGGACGATATCCGGCATAACGCCTTCGCCATTGGCCACCTTCTCGTAGCGGCGCGTGAGTACCTGGCGCATGGCGGCGTAGTCATCGCCGGGCGTGATGTCGTTGATGTTGTAGCGGCGATATTCACCGTTCTGCATCGCATGGTGATGGAACACGACGCACGAGGCTTGCGTAGCTTCACCTTGCGTGTGGCTGATGTCGAAGCATTCGGCGCGCAGTTCGTCCAGATCTTCACGTTCCAGCTCCAGCACCTCAGCCAAGGCACGCGTGCGGGCCTGCTGCGAGCCTTGCTCGGACAGCAGGCGCGCCAGTGCGATCTCAGCCCCCTTGGCGGCCATTTCCAGCCACTGGCGGCGTTGCCCCTGCGGCTGGAAGGTCAGCGTGATGCGGTGGCCGCACTGCTCCATCAAGGCCATCATCAGCGCCGGATCATCGAACTCGGTACCCACGATGAGCGAGCCGGGAATGAACTTGTCGATGTAGTGCTGGGCAAGGAAGGCCTTGAGCACTTCAACCTCGATGCTCTCCTCGGCGGTCTCCATCGCATCATCCACGTGCGTGGGGAAATAGGCGCGATCCCCGAGATGGCGGCCGCCGCGCACCATCGCCAGATTCACGCAGGCACGTCCGCCCTGCACCGTCACGGCGATGATGTCGATGTCGGCATCGCTGACCGTCTCCATGCTCTGCTGGTGCAGGACGCTGGAGAGCGAACCGATCTGGTCGCGCACGGCAGCGGCCTGTTCGAACTTCAGGTCGGCGGCGAAGGCGTGCATCTTCTGCTCCAGCGCTTCCATCACTTCGCTCTGGCGGCCGCGCAGGAATTTGGAGGCATTCTCCACGTCGAGCGCGTAATCCTCGCGACTGACCAGGTTCACGCAGGGACCGCTGCAGCGGTGGATCTGGTGCAGCAGGCAAGGCCGCGTGCGGTTGGTGAAGACGGTGTCTTCGCAGGTGCGCAGCAGGAACACCTTCTGCAGGATCTGAATCGATTCCTTCACGGCCCCTGCATTGGGGAACGGGCCGAAATACTGGCTGCGCTTGTCCACCGCGCCGCGATAGTAGGCCATGCGCGGAAAGGCGTGGCCGGTGATCTTCAGGTAGGGATAGGACTTGTCGTCGCGAAAGAGGATGTTGAAGCGCGGACGCAGCGTCTTGATGAGATTGTTTTCCAGCAGCAGCGCTTCGGCCTCGCTGCGGGTGACCGTGGTTTCCAGACGCGCGATGCGCTCGACCATCATGGCGATGCGCGGGCTGGTCAGGGTCTTCTGGAAATAGCTGGAGACGCGCTTCTTGAGGTCGCGCGCCTTGCCCACGTAGAGCACGTTGTCTTCAGCGTCGAAGTAGCGATAGACACCCGGCAGGTGCGGCAGCCGGGCAACCGTCTCCAGCACGACTTCACGCGGGTCGGGGAGCGGGGGTACTGGAATTTCGGACATGAACGAAAGCGAAAGACTTACAGCGACTGCACCAGCGCGCGGGCAGCCAGGTAACGCGGATCGGTTTGCAGCGCATCCCAGGCCAGCGCCTCGCCACAGGGCAGCAAGGTCGCGCGGCGCGCGGCGGAGGCGGCGTCGGTGCCGCCCTTGAGACCGGCGAGAATGGCGTCGGCCTTGTCCGGCGAATTGCAGATCAGCGCCACATCGCAGCCTGCATCCAGTGCCGCCTGTGCCGCCTGCAGCGGACCACCGGCGACACTGGCACCGTGCATGCTGAGGTCATCACTGAAGATCACCCCCTGGAAACCGAAACGCTCGCGCAGCATCGACAGCCAGACCTTGGAGAAACCGGCTGGTTGCGCATCCACCTTGGGGTAGATGACGTGCGCCGGCATCACGGCGGCCAGGCTCATGCCCAGCCAGTCATAAGGGGTGGCATCGTCGCCGAGGATCTCGTCGAGGCCGCGCTCATCGACCGGAATGGCCACGTGAGAGTCGGCCGTGACGAAACCATGGCCGGGGAAATGCTTGCCGCAATTGGCCATGCCCGCCAGCGCCAGGCCGTGATTGAGGCTCTTGGCCATGAGCGTGACCACGCGCGGATCGCGATGGAAGGAACGATCGCCGATGACGCTGGAGACACCGTAATCGAGATCGAGCACGGGCGTAAACGACAGGTCGATGCCACAGGCGCGCAGTTCGGCGGCCAGCACGAAGCCGGTGGCCGTGGCCACCTTGGTGGCTTGCAGCACGTCGCGATCCCAGAGCTGGCCGAGCTGGCCCATGGCCGGCAGACGCGTAAAACCATCGGTGCGGAAACGCTGCACGCGGCCGCCTTCGTGGTCCACGGCGATCAGGATGCCGGGGCGCGCCTGGCGAATGGCATCGGTCAGCGCGACCAGCTGCGCACGGTTTTCATAGTTGCGGGCAAACAGGATGACCCCGCCCGTCAGCGGGTGCTGGAGGCGCGCGATATCGGCGGCGTCCAGCGTGGTGCCGACCACGTCCAGCATCACCGGACCGAGCGGCTTGACGGCTTGATTCATGACTTCTCCACGATGACAAAGGCGACGGCGTATTCCACTTCGTCGGTGACGGAAACCTGGGCGCTCAGCCCCTGCTCTTCCATCCATTCTTGCAAGGCGCCGCTGCAGACCACCACCGGCTTGCCGCTGGGCGCGTTCAATACCTGCATGGCACGCCAGGTCATGGGCATGCGCATGCCCATGCCGATGGCCTTGGAAAAGGCTTCCTTGGCGGCGAAGCGGGTGGCCAGGAAGCGCACGCCGCGCGCTTCCACCTTGGCTTTGCGGCGCAGGTATTTTTCCATTTCCTGCGGGCCCAGGATCTTGGCGGCGAAGCGGTCGCCGTGACGTCCCAGGGTCGCCTCCAGGCGCGAGATCTGGAGGATGTCGGTACCGATGCCGTAAATCATGCGGCGCGCCTCAAGCCTTGGCCTTCAGGGCGTCCAGGCGGGCCTTGACCATGATGGCCTTCATCTCGGAGACCGCATTGCGCCAGCCGGCAAAGACCGCATGGGCAACCACGGCGTGGCCGATGTTCAGCTCAGCGATCTCGGGAATGGCGGCGATGGCCTGGACGTTGGTGTAATGCAGCCCGTGGCCGGCATTGACCTTCAGGCCGAGCTTGACGCCAGCCTGCACGGCGATGCGGATGCGCTCCAGCTCTTCCTGCTGTTCACGCTCGCTGGTGGCATCGGCATAACGGCCGGTATGAAGCTCGATGACGGGGGCGCCCGATTCTGCGGCGGCCTGGATCTGCTCGACATCCGGATCAATGAACAAAGAGACGCGAATGCTCTCCTGCTGCAACTGGCGGATCGCCGCCTGCACGTCGGCAAAATGGCCGCGCACGTCCAGGCCGCCTTCGGTGGTGACTTCGGTACGCTTCTCCGGCACCAGGCAGGCATCCTGCGGCTGGATGCCACAGGCGAAATCGATCATTTCTTTGGTGACGGCGGCTTCCAGATTCATGCGCGTCTGCAGCAGCGGGCGGATGGCCTTGACGTCTTCATCGCGGATGTGGCGGCGGTCTTCACGCAGGTGCAGGGTGATGGCATCGGCACCGGCTTCCTCGGCTTCCAGCGCGGCGCGGATGGGATCGGGGTAACGAGTGCCGCGCGCATTGCGCAAGGTGGCGACGTGATCGATGTTGATGCCCAGGTCGATGACCGGGCCGGCAGGCTGCAGGAAACTCATGGTGTCAGGAAGCTTCGTTGGAATGATGTCGGGATGTGCTCAAGGCTGCACGTGAAGAACCGTGCAGCCAGTTCTGGATTGTAGCGGCTCGGAATCGCACGCGGGAACAGACGGGATCAAGTGGCAGCATGTTCTGGCCGGCGGCAAAGGAGCCGCCGCAGCATCACAGCTGCATCAGGTCGATCAGGATCTGACGCGTGTTCAGCTGCGCACCGCCCAGGTGATGCGACAGCAGGTAGCGCATCAGGAACTTGCTCTGCAATTGCGTGGTGGGGTCGCTGTAGTCTTCGCGTTCCATGTCCAGCAGCGTCTTGCCGGAGACCTTGGGTGCACGGTCGGAAATGCGTTCAGGACGCGTGCCCTGCTCCGGATCGACGACGTAGATGCCATCGGGCTGCACGGTCTTGCCGCTGGTCACGCAATGGCTCCAGTTGCCGGCCACGCCGGTTTGCTTCAACAGGATGCGTTCGAACTGGCGCAGCACGATGGGGGCGTTTTCGCCATGGGCCAGCTTGTTGAGGGTGGCCACGTAATGGTCGAACAGCGCCGGGTGCGCATCTTCGCGCGCCAGCAGCTTGACCAGCAATTCATTGAGGTAGAAACCGCACAGCAGTGCCGATTTTTCCAGCGGCAGCAGGCCGCCTACCCATTCGGCATCGGTCAGCGTGCGCACTTCGGACTTGCCGCTCCACGACAGCGAGAGCGGCTGGAAGGTCTGCAAGGCTCCACGCAGTTTGGAATGCGGACGCTTGGCCCCCTTGGCCACCAAGGCGATACGGCCGTGATCCCGGGAGAACACGTCGATGATCAGGCTGGTTTCCTTGTAGGGATAGCTGTGCAGCACGAAGCCCGGCTGCGCCAGGACCTTGTGCTCCTTCTCCGGCACCGCGCGGCTGCGCGCACGGGGCGCGGCCGGCTTGCGCGCCGGGGCCTTGGCCGGTGCCTGGGGCGCGACCGGCGCGGCCTGATCAGCTACCTGGCCGTCGAGCTGGGGTTCGTTGAGCATGGTGGTCATGGATATCCGTCCTGAATGCGTGAAGCCACGTCGTTGGGGCGCGGCGTAATGCCATGATTATGCAGGGATTGCGCGCAGCCCGCAGAAGGCCGCACGCGGGCTCACTCGTAGCCGTAGGCGCGCAGGCCGGCTTCGTTGTCGGCCCAGCCCGATTTGACCTTGACCCAGATCTCCAGGTAGACCGGACCACCGAAGAGGCGCTCCATGTCCAGGCGCGCCTGCGTGGAAATTTCCTTCAGGCGCGCGCCCTTCTGGCCGATCACCATGGCCTTGTGGGTGTCGCGTTCGACCAGGATGGCCGCGAAGATGCGGCGCAGGTTGCCTTCCTGCTCGAACTTCTCGATCAGGACCGTGCTGGTGTAGGGCAATTCTTCACCGACAAAGCGGAACACCTTCTCGCGCACGATTTCGGAGGCCAGGAATTTCTCGCTGCGGTCGGTGATGTCGTCTTCGTCGAACATCGGCGGATTCTGCGGCAGCAGCTTGCGCACTTCTTCCTGCAGGCGATCGAGCTGGAAGCGCTGCTTGGCCGAGACCGGCACCACGGCGGCGAAATCATGGTGCGAAGCCACTTCGCGGGCGAAGGGCATGAGCGTGGTCTTGTCCTTGTTGCGGTCGGCCTTGTTCAACACCAGGATGCAGGGCACGTTGGCCGGCAGGAGATCGAGCACCTGCTTGTCGGCCGGGCCGAAGGTACCGGCTTCGATCACGAACAGGATCACGTCCGACGCCGTCAGGGTGTTGGTGACGGTGCGGTTCAGGGTCTTGTTGAGGGCATTGCTGTGACGCGTCTGGAAGCCCGGCGTGTCGACGTAGACATACTGGGTGTTCTCGATGGTCTGGATGCCGGTGATGCGGTGGCGCGTGGTCTGGGCCTTGCGCGAAGTGATGCTGACCTTGGCGCCGACCAGCACGTTCATGAGGGTCGACTTGCCAACGTTGGGACGACCGACGATGGCGATGTAGCCGCAACGGTAATCGCTCTCGGGGGTCTGTGCCGACGCGTCGTCGGCCATGGGGGAATCTGTCATGCTGTTCTGGATTGCGAGGCGGATGAAGCCGCCGAAATGGGTTCTGCTGCGGCCGTTTCAGTGCGGTCGCCGGTGGTCTTGCCTTCGTTGCGCGCCGCAACCGGCGCGCCCTTCTGTTCCTTGGGTTCCTTCAGCTCCTTGGCTGGCTTGGCAGGCTTGCTGCCATTGGCCGTTGAGGCGTCGGGACGATTGCCCTTGCCCGCATCGTGCTCGGGGGCGTCCGGCTGGATGGTGGCGATGCCGGCCAGTTTCAGCTGGGTGGTGCGGGCACGCGGCTTGCGGCCGGCAGACGGGGTCTTGGCCAGTGCCAGCTGCACCGCTTCCAGGGCCAACTTGGCGGCGGCCTGCTCGCCGGCGCGGCGGCTGCCGCCGGTGCCGAAGACCTGGATGTCCAGCTTGGGCACCAGGCATTCGATCTCGAATTCCTGACTGTGGGCCGCACCATGGGTGGCGATGACGTTGTACTGCGGCAGCGGGATCTTCTTGCCCTGCAAAAACTCCTGCAGCAAGGTCTTGGCATCCTTGCCCAGGGTCTTGGGATCGACGTGTTCCAGTACCGGGACATAGAGCGAGCGAATCACCGCACGCGCTGCCTCGAAACCGGAATCGAGGAAGATCGCGCCAAAGAGCGCCTCCAGCGTATCGGCCAGGATCGAGGGACGGCGGAAGCCGCCGGATTTGAGTTCGCCTTCACCCAGGCGCAGGAACTGTGAGAGCTCCAGCCGCTGGGCGATTTCATACAGGGATTGCTGCTTGACCAGGTTGGCGCGCAGGCGCGAGAGGTCGCCTTCGTCGATCTTGTCGTAGCGTTCGAAGAGCAGCGAGGCCACCACGCAGTTCAGCACCGAATCGCCGAGGAATTCCAGCCGCTCGTTATGCAAGGCGCTATGGCTACGGTGGGTCAAGGCCTGCTGCAGGAGCGAAGCATCCTTGAATGGGTGGCCTAGCCGTTGTTGCAAGAGTTGAGGATCCATTTTTTCATCCGTCATTCAGTCTGCCGCCCCGATACGCGCAGTGGCGCGTGGATCGGGGATTACCAGCCTGACCAGTCAGCGGGATCGGTTCAAAGCAAAGCTGAAAACTGCTCCGGGTCTGCCTCCACAATGCAAAGTTGCCAATTGGAAACTGCAGAAACTGCGCAAGCTGCTGGACCAGGATGCGGCGCGCTCTTAGTGGAAGCTGCCGATCCGCTTGATATCGCCCAGGTTCATCCAGACAAAGAAGGCCTTGCCAACGATGTTCTGGTCCGGCACGAAGCCCCAGTAGCGACTGTCGAGGCTGTTGTCCCGGTTGTCGCCCATCATGAAATATTCACCCGGCGGCACCGTGCAGGCGAAACCTTCGGCGTTGTAGGTGCACAGCTCATGATGCGGGAAGGCATCGGGATTGGGCACGAAGTTGGGAGCACGCTCATCAGTGAGAATCTTGTGCTCCACGCCGGTCAGGTTTTCCTGCCATTGCTTATAGTACGTCAGATTTTCGTCATCCAGATAATCCGGCAGCGCTTTGTAAGAAATTTGTTCACCATTAACCGTTAAGCGCTTGTTTTTATAGACTATTTTATCACCAGGCACGCCCACCACGCGCTTGATGTAGTCCACCGACATGTCCTTCGGGTACTTGAAGACCATGACGTCGCCGCGCTGCGGCTGGTTCACTTCGATGATCTTCTTGTTGATGATGGGCAGGCGGATACCGTAGGTGAATTTGTTCACCAGGATCAGGTCGCCCACCAGCAGCGTCGGCACCATCGAGCTGGACGGAATCTTGAACGGCTCATACAGGAATGAGCGCAGGCAGAACACCAGTGCGATCACCGGGAAGAAGCTGCCGGAATATTCGATCCAGGCCGGCTGCTTCAGGTGGCGCGCCTGCAGGTCGGCACGGGCGGTGGCGACGGTACCGTCACGCTTGACGCCTTGCGCCTGGTCGCGCGCGACAGCGGCGTCGAACTCGGCCAGGGCGGCGTCGGCGCGGGCGCGGCGCTGCTTGGAGAGGAAGAAGGTGTCGGCGAACCAGATCACGCCGGTCACCAGCATCAGCACGAACAGAATGAGTGCGAAGTTGCCCAACAAAGCCTGCATGTTATTTATCGTCCACTTGTAAGATTGCCAGGAATGCTTCCTGCGGAATTTCGACCGAGCCCACCTGCTTCATGCGCTTCTTGCCGGCCTTCTGCTTTTCGAGCAGCTTGCGCTTGCGCGAGATGTCGCCGCCGTAGCACTTGGCCAGCACGTTCTTGCGCATGGCCTTGACGTTTTCACGCGAAATGATGGTGGCACCGATAGCCGCCTGGATCGCCACGTCGAACATCTGGCGCGGGATCAGTTCGCGCATCTTGGCCGCCACCTGGCGACCGCGGATCTGGGCTGCGGCACGGTGCACGATGATGGCCAGCGCATCGACCTTTTCGCTGTTGATCAGCATGTCGACCTTGACCACGTCTGCCGCACGGTATTCCTTGAACTCGTAGTCCATGGAGGCATAGCCGCGCGAGGTGGACTTGAGGCGATCGAAGAAGTCCAGCACGATTTCGGCCATCGGCATTTCATAGGTCAGCTGCACCTGCTTGCCGTGATAGCTCATGTTCATCTGGATGCCGCGCTTCTGCGTGCACAGGGTGATGACCGAGCCTACGTATTCCTGCGGCATGTACAGGTTGACGGTGACGATGGGTTCACGGATTTCCTCGATCTTGGAGACTTCCGGCATCTTCGACGGGTTGTCCACCATCAGCATGGTGCCGTCGCGCTGCTGCACTTCGTACACCACCGTCGGCGCGGTGGTGATGAGGTCCATGTCGAACTCGCGCTCCAGGCGTTCCTGCACGATTTCCATGTGCAGCAGGCCCAGGAAGCCGCAGCGGAAGCCGAAGCCCAGCGCCTGCGAAACTTCCGGCTCGTACATCAGGGCGGCGTCATTGAGCTTCAATTTTTCCAGCGAGTCGCGCAGGGCGTCGTACTGGTTGGCTTCCACCGGGAACAGGCCCGCAAACACCTGCGGCTGCACTTCCTTGAAGCCAGGCAGCGGCGCGGGTGCCGGCTTGCCGGCCAGGGTGATGGTGTCACCCACGCGCGCGGACTTCAGTTCCTTGATGCCGGCGATGACGAAACCGACCTGCCCTGCCGTCAGGGAGTCGCGCGATTGCGACTTGGGCGTGAACACGCCAATGCTTTCGGTCAGGTACTGGGTCTCGGTGGCCATCAGCAGGATCTTGTCCTTGGGACGCAAGGTGCCATTGACGATGCGCACCAGCATGACCACGCCGACGTAGTTGTCGAACCAGGAATCAATGATCAGCGCCTGCAGCGGTGCATCCGGGTCACCCTTGGGGGCCGGCACCTTGGCCACGATGGCTTCGAGTACGTCTTCCACGCCCAGGCCGGTCTTGGCCGAGCAGGGAGTGGCGTCGGAGGCGTCGATGCCGATCACGTCTTCGATCTCGCTCTTGGCGTTGTCCGGATCAGCGGAGGGCAGGTCGATCTTGTTCAAGACCGGCACCACTTCCACGCCCAGGTCCAGGGCGGTGTAGCAGTTGGCCACCGTCTGCGCTTCCACGCCTTGGGAGGCGTCGACCACCAGCAGCGCGCCTTCGCAGGCCGACAGAGAGCGCGAGACTTCATAGCTGAAGTCGACGTGCCCCGGGGTGTCAATCAGGTTGAGGTTGTAGATCTGGCCATCCTTGGCCTTGTAGGCCAGGGCTGCGGTCTGGGCCTTGATGGTGATGCCGCGCTCGCGCTCGATATCCATCGAATCCAGCACCTGGGCTTCCATCTCGCGGTTGGACAAGCCCCCGCACAACTGGATGATGCGGTCGGCGAGCGTAGACTTGCCGTGATCGATGTGGGCGATGATCGAGAAATTACGGATATTGTTCATTAACAGACTGGAAACGATGAAAAAAGGCGCTCTGTAGCGGGCTTTGCCCAGCCGAGCGCCTTTGCAACAGCTTATTCGACCCGGCATTTTACCGGAATTCACAGGGACAAGCCCGACTTTCCGGTGCCAGGCCGTGCAGCCGGACTTGGCTGCGACAACACAACTTATTTCATTTCAGCAACAAATGCCTGCAGGCGCGCCTTGTCCAGATGGTAATGGCACAACTCCTGCCACTGACCATTACTGCCCTGCCCCATCAGCACCGGCACCAGCTCATCGTAACGCGCCACCAGCGCCTCATCGGCATCCACATCGACCATCTCGATCACGGCCGGGATCTCGCCCAGTGCCTGGCGCAAGGCGTCACGCAGGTCTTCGCACAGGTGGCAGTAGCTGCGCGAATAGATGATGAAGTGCAAGGCTTGCCCTGCGGCTGAGGGCGAAGAAGGGGTGGTCATAGGCTCATATGAAAGTTTCTTCCCTCAGCCCGACGCGAACCAAGGAAAAAGGCTGCGGCCCCAAGGAGCCGCAGCCTTCATGCTGAAGTATCAGGCAATTTTACGGAAAAATGGCCCGGCTTCAGTTGCCGCCGTTCGGACGCAGCGGCACGAACTGCGAAGAGTCACCACGGCGCACCAGCACCGCAGCCCGCTTCTTGGCATCGAGCTTGGCCACCAGCTGGCCGAACTGCTTGCTGTCGTTGACATCGACCTCGTTGAGGCGCTGGATCACGTCGCCCGGACGGATGCCGGCGGCGGCAGCGGCACCGCTGACGTTTTCCACCAGCACGCCGTTGTCGACCTTCAGCTCCTTCTTCTGCGCATCACTCAGGTCGCTCACCACCAGGCCCAGGGAGTTGGGGGTGTTGTCGGGCTTGGCCTTCTTTTCCTCGGCCTGCTTGGGCTTGTCGGCTTCCAGCTCGACCACTGTCACGCTGACGTCGCGGGCGCTGCCCTTGCGCCAGATATTGACGGTGGCCTTGGCTCCCGGCTTGGTGGCACCGACCATGCGCGGCAGGTCGCTCGGTCGCTCGATGGCTGCACCGTTGTATTTCAGGATGATGTCACCCGCCTCCAGGCCCGCCTTGTCAGCCGGGCCACCGGCTTCCACGCGTTGCACCAGCGCGCCTTGCGCGCGGGCCAGGCCCAGCGATTCGGCCACATCCTTGGTCACTTCACCGATCTGCACGCCGATACGGCCGCGCGTGACGCGTCCGCTGGCCTTGAGCTGGTCGGCTACTCGCAGCGCCTCATCGATGGGTACCGCGAAGGAGATCCCCATGAAGCCGCCGGAGCGGCTGTAAATCTGCGAATTGATGCCGACCACTTCACCCTTGAGGTTGATCAGCGGACCACCCGAGTTGCCCGGGTTGACCGCCACGTCGGTCTGGATCAGCGGCAGATAGTCGCCAGTGTCACGCGCCTTGGCCGAGACGATGCCGGCGGTCACGGTATTTTCCAGGCCGAAGGGCGAGCCGATGGCCAGCACCCACTCACCGACACGGATCTTGTCGGAGTCGCCCATGTTCAGGCGCGGCAGGTTGCTGCCATCGATCTTGAGCACTGCCACGTCGGTGCGGGTATCCGAACCCACGATCCTGGCCTTGAATTCACGTTTGTCGGTCAGGGTCACGTAGACCTCGCTGGCCCCATCCACCACGTGCGCATTGGTCATGATGAAACCATCGGCCGAGATGATGAAGCCCGAGCCCACGCCACGCGGCACTTCTTCCTGCTGGCCCTGGCCACCCTGCTTGCCATTGCCGCGCGGGGTACCCGGCTGCTGCTGACGCGGGATGGGAATACCGAAGAAGCGGCGGAAGAATTCCTGCATTTCCGGATCATCCATGCCGCCACCCTGCCCCTGGGCATTCTGGCGTACGCGCTCGGTAGTACGAATATTCACCACCGCCGGACCGGTGCGCTCGACGATGTCAGCGAAGTCAGGCAGGGCCGCCACCGTGGGCGAAGCCACGGGAGGCGCGGCCTGCACGGCCGGTGCTGCAGCAAAGACGGACGCGGCCAGCAAGGCGCCGGCAAGAGTGTTCTTCATGGGAGTCATTGCAACGGTCTCTTTTATTTGGATTTCAGTTCAATGGAATTGGCTACCTGACGGATTGCAGCGGCGGGCACTTCTCCAACGACGGTCAGCCAGTAATCGCCCTGGCGTCGGCCCAGGATGTTCATGGCACCCTGTTGTATCGTACCCTCTTCCCGGCCCTGGTTGCCCGGCTCGATGAAGACCGAAATGGCCGCCAGCCCGTCTGAAAACACGATCTGCGAGACTTCGCGCTCAGCCGGACGGTTCTGTGCCGGTGCCGCACCCGCTTCACCACTATCGGAAATCACGCGCCGCACCTGCTGGATCTTCCGGAAACCCGGCGGCGGCGTGATTTGCCAGGCCGACAGGTCGGCCGGCACCAGGGCCGCCTTCTCGACGCGCCAACCGCGCGTGTCCTTGTAAGTGGGGTTGACCCGGGCACGATCAATCCCCCCGATGTCGATCTGGGTAAAGGCGATCTGTTCGATCACCTCGCCGCGGCCATCCAGCGTCTGCGCGCGCAAGAGCAGGCCGGTGGCCTGATCGGCACAGAAACGGTAGCCGTAGCGCAGCTTGTCGCGCGGTGCCAGCACGATGGCCTGGCAGCTGCGGCCGGCCACACGTTCATCGCCATCGGACTGCAGCCGGTAGAAGCGCGCCAGATCCTCCGGGCGCGCATCGACGATGGCCGGGAAGGTGTCGCGCGTGACCCGTTTTTCCCGGCGCACGATGCGCTGGTCGGGGTCATAGCTGGCCACATCCTCGTTGTCGCGCACGAATTCACGCGGCTTGCCATCGAGGAGCTCCAGCTTTTCCAGCTCGCTCTTGCCGGCTACCACATGGGTGACCCGCGAGCTGCGCATCTGCGCCGCCTGCTGGTAGACGAAACTGCCTGAGTAATTGAGACGCTGGGCGGCAGCTTGCATTTTTTGCAATTGCGCCAGCAATGCGGAAGAAGTGGTGGCTTCACTGGCCGCAGTTGTAGAAACGCCATCCGCCGCTTGAGCGGATGGCGTCAAGGAGAACCCTAACAACGTGGCCAGCAAGCACAGTACGCCGTACAGACGCCCCGTCAGATGCATCTTACTTGTCTGCGTCCGAGGAGAAAGCTGCGGAACGGGCGTATTGCGCCGAACTGTAGGAAGGCGAGAAGCGCTGGTGAGCGAACAGATAGTCGTCGATGCGCGGATCGCGCTTGACTTCACCCTGCTGGGCCAGCGAGCTCAGTTGATTCACGTTCTGCGGATTGCCGTTGGTGTCAGCCACGGTAGCAATGGCCGAAGGCACATTGACCGGAGCCGACGCCACCTGGGCCACCGGTGCAGCCACTTTGGCGTCCGCCGTCACCACCGCTTGCTGCGGCATGGCCACGAACACGGCAGCCACGGCAGCAGCAGCCGCTGCGGCGCTAGGCATCAGGAAACGCACCAGGCGGCCTGGACGGCTCGCGCGATGGTCGCCATTGGCAGCCGCCACAGCTTGCACCACCGGAGCGGCCGCGGCTGCCTTGACCGGCTCGGCCACTGCGGCCTGCGGGGCAACGATGGTCGGTTCGGCATCGAGCAGCGCGCTCATCTTGGCCGAGAAGCCGGCACTCAGGGAGACATCCATCTCCTCCGAACGCAGCACCTCGCCGATGCGATGGTAATCCTCCCAAGCGTCCTGGGCGTCCTTGGAAGAACGCAGGGCCGCGAAGGCAAGGGTCATTTCTTCAGTGCTCAGCTCACCATCGGCGAGGGCTGAGATCTGTTCTTTGGTCGTTACTTTGGTATCCATGTGCAGTCACCCGGCAAATATCTTAGTTCCATACCCGCTTTATTATTTTCTTTTTAACAACAGGCTTGTGGCCTCATTACCAGCGCTTGTCCGCTGCCGTATCCAGCAATGGACGCAGCTTCTCGGCAATAGCTTCCCGGGCGCGGAAAATGCGGCTGCGCACGGTGCCGATCGGACAATTCATCGCATCTGCAATCTCGTCGTAGCTCAACCCCTCGATCTCGCGCAACGTGATGGCAGTACGTAATTCTTCCGGCAATGCCTCCATCGCCACATTGACCGTCTGAGCAATCTGCTTGGTGGCCAACATCGACTCTGGAGTGTTGATGTCCCTCAGATGGTCTGCATCGTCAAAAGTTTCAGCTTCTTCTGCATCTGCTTCTGTCGAAGTTGGCGCTCTGCGCCCCATGGTGACCAAATAGTTCTTGGCAGTGTTGATGCCGATGCGGTAAAGCCAGGTATAGAAGGCCGAATCGCCGCGGAATTGCGGCAGCGCGCGATAAGCCTTGATGAAGGCTTCCTGCACCACGTCTTCGGCTTCGGCCTGGTCACGCACCAGGCGTGACACCAGGCGCATCAGCTTGCGTTGATACTTGACTACCAATAGCTCGAACGCCTTCTTGTCGCCACGCTGGACGCGCTCAACAAGCTGTTGGTCTATTTCGCGTTCTGTCGTCAAACCGGATTCCTTGTTTTTTATGGCCGTGTTGTTTTATCGTCATTGCCTTTGGCAGATGCTTCCAGCTCGGCAATTTTCAAGCCCGACGGCCTCATTTTTCCAGCAGTCTTGCCTTGGCCGTATTGTGACTGATCAGCCAGCGGCACGCCACGGAAAGTGCACGGAATGTATCTTCAGAGACGGAATCCGTGAGGATGGGGATGGTACGTATCTTGCCGTTTTCCAGCCGCAGGCGCAGGAACAGCATGCCCGGCCAGATGGTGCTGCCGGCCAGCAGCTGGGCCAGTCCGGCCTTCATCACCTGCGGCTTGGCGCGCGCCGAGGGCAGCAAGTGTTCCACCACGCGGATCTGCCCGGTGCCGGAAATGTGCAACCAAATGACTTTGCGATCACGCAACACCAGCACCAGGGCCAGTGCGGCAGCGAGGATGCAGGCCATGGCCAGCGCGATGCGCGCCACCCAGGACAGCGAACCCGGCATCCCGAACGCCAGCACCACACCCGTCAGGGCCACGCACAGGCAAGCGAAAGCCGTCACCAGCAGCAACAAGCGGGAAGGTTTGATATCTGCGGAAACGGCGATCGACATGAGATACCCGGAAGCAAGGCGCACCCGCAACAACGGGCAGCATAAAAACGACAAACCCGGCTTCGGTAAGGAAGCCGGGTCTTGCATTTTACATCTTGCCGATGACCAGGGTACCGTTGGTGCCGCCGAACCCGAAGGAGTTCTTGACGGCAATATCGATCTTCATATCCCGCGCCTGGTTGGCGCAGTAATCCAGATCGCACTCCGGATCCTGGTTGAAGATGTTCATCGTCGGCGGCGACACCTGATTGTGCACTGCCAGCACGGTCAACACCGTTTCCAGGCCACCGGCACCACCCAGAAGGTGACCGGTCATGGATTTGGTCGAATTGACAACCATCTTGTAAGCATGGTCGCCGAATGCGGCCTTGATCGCGTCGGATTCGTTCTTGTCGCCCAGGGGGGTCGACGTACCGTGCGCGTTCAGGTACTGCACTTCATCCGGATTGACGCCCGCATCGCGCAGTGCATTGAGCACGCAGCGGCGCGGACCATCCAGGTTGGGCGCAGTCATGTGGTAGGCATCGCCACTCATGCCGAAGCCGAGCAGTTCTGCATAGATCTTGGCGCCACGGGCCTTGGCGTGTTCGTACTCTTCGAGCACCATCACGCCGGCACCCTCGCCCAGCACGAAGCCGTCGCGATCCTTGTCCCAAGGGCGGGACGCAGTCGCGGGATCGTCGTTGCGGGTCGACAGTGCGCGCGCCGAAGCGAAGCCACCGATACCCAGCGGCGAAACGCTGGATTCAGCGCCGCCGGCCACCATCACATCCGCATCGCCGTACATGATCATGCGTGCGGCAGAGCCGATGCAATGCAGGCCGGTGGTGCAGGCGGTGACGATCGCCAGGTTGGGGCCCTTCAGACCGAACTTGATGGACAAGTTGCCCGAGATCATGTTGATGATCGAGGCCGGAATGAAGAAGGGGCTGATGCGGCGCGGACCACGGTTGGTCAGTTCGGCGTGGGTTTCTTCGATCAGCGGCAAGCCGCCGATGCCCGAACCGATCATGACGCCAATGCGCTCGGCATTCTCATCCGTAACCGTCAATCCACTGTCCTGGATGGCCTGGATACCGGCGGCCATGCCGAAGTGGATGAAGGTATCCATATGACGCGCTTCCTTGGCGGGGATGTAATCCTCGATATTGAAGCCCTTGACTTCACCGGCGAAGTGCGTGGTGAAGGGGGTTGCGTCGAACTTGGTGACGGTAGCGATGCCGGACTTGCCTTCCTTGATGGCACTCCACGTATCGGCGACGTTGTTGCCGACAGGCGAGATGCATCCCAGGCCGGTAATGACTACACGACGTTCACGAGTGCGGCTCAAGCAATTCTCCTGAAACTTTGACCAAAGCCCTTATCAGGCCTTGACTTGCGACTTTGCGTAGTCGATCGCCTGTTGCACGGTGGTGATCTTTTCAGCTTGTTCGTCGGGGATTTCCATTTCGAACTCATCTTCCAGTGCCATGACCAGCTCGACGGTGTCCAGCGAGTCGGCGCCCAGGTCGTCCACGAACGACGATTCGTTCTTGATGTCGGCTTCGGCGACGCCCAGTTGCTCAGCGACGATCTTCTTCACGCGTTGTTCGATATCGGACATAGTGTTCCTCCAGAGGGATGATAGGTTACAAAAGTGCGCGCATTTTAGCAGGTTTGCGCGCGGAAAATTTACTTTTAACTATTCCTGGCAAGATTGTGCCAAGTCCAGCTTAACTGCAAACAAAAGTCGTCAAAAGGACTTGAATCAAGCCCCCAAGACTTACTTAACCCATGTACATGCCGCCATTGACATTGAGCGTCGTGCCGGTGATGTAGGCCGCTTGCGGCGAGGCCAGGAAGGCCACCGCATAGGCGATCTCCTCAGCCGCACCCAGGCGTCCCAGCGGAATCTGCTGCAGGATGGCGGCGGACTGCTGCTCGTTCAGCGCCTTGGTCATGTCGGTATCGATGAAGCCGGGCGCCACGCAATTGACGGTGATGTTGCGGCTGCCGATCTCACGCGCCAGCGCGCGGCTCATGCCGGCCACGCCGGCCTTGGCAGCGGCATAGTTCATCTGGCCGGGATTGCCGGCCTCGCCCACCACCGAGGTGATGTTGATGATGCGGCCGCTACGGGCCTTCATCATGCCACGCAGCACGGCGCGCGAAAGGCGGCCGACGGCGGTCAGGTTGGTGGCGATCACGCTGTCCCACTCCTCGTCCTTCATGCGCATGGCCAGTTGGTCCTGGGTGATGCCGGCATTGTTGACCAGGATGGAGAGCGCACCGAATTCCTTCTGCACCTGCTCCACCAGCGCCACGCTGGCTTCGGCATCATTGACATTGAGCACCGCACCACGGCCGGCTTCCGGACCCAGCGCTGCCAGGTATTCGGTGATGGCGGCAGCGCCCGACTCCGAGGTCGCCGTACCGACCACCTTGGCACCCTGGCGGGCCAGTTCGGTGGCGATGGCACGGCCGATGCCGCGCGAAGCGCCGGTCACCAGGGCGACCTGGCCTTGCAGATTCAATGCACTCATTTCAGCAACTCCAATACTTTGTTCAGGGACTCCTGGTCGACGATGGCCTCACCCACCAGGTCACCATTGATGCGCTTGGTCAGGCCGGTCAGCACCTTGCCCGGACCGCATTCGATCAGGTGCGTGACGCCGTCGTCGCCCATCTTCTGCACCGTCTCGACCCAGCGTACCGGCGCAGCCGCCTGGCGCACCAGGGCATCCTTGATGGCAGCCGGATCGTTGACCACGGCCACATCGACGTTGTTGATCAGCGGGATCTGCGGCGCGGCGAAGGCGACGTTGGCCAGATAGGCTTGCAGGCGGTCCGAAGCCGGCTTGAGCAGCGAGGAGTGGAACGGCGCCGACACCGGCAGCGGCAGCGCGCGCTTGGCACCCTTGGCCTTGGCGATGTCACAGGCACGGCCGACAGCGGCCTTGTGGCCGGCGATCACGACTTGTGCGGGGGCATTGAAGTTGACAGCCTCGACCACTTCACCTTGCGCCGCTTCGGCGCAGGCAGCACGCACGTCTTCATCAGACAGACCGAGAATGGCGGCCATACCACCCTGCCCGACCGGCACCGCTTCCTGCATGGCTTGCGCGCGGAAGCGCACCAGCGGTACCGCATCCTTGAAGGCGATCACGCCGGCGGCGACCAGTGCCGAATATTCGCCCAGGCTGTGGCCGGCGACGAGCGCCGGTGCCTTGCCGCCTGCAGCCAGCCAGGCGCGATAGAAGGCCACGGCAGCCGTCAGCATGACGGGCTGGGTGTTGGTGGTCAGGTCCAGGTCTTCCTTGGGACCTTCAGCGATGAGCTTGCCCAGGTCGAACTGCAGGGCATCGGAAGCTTCTGCGACGGTCTGGCGGACGACTTCATTGTCGGCGAAACCATTGAGCATCCCGATGGCCTGCGAACCCTGGCCCGGGAAGACGAAAGCGAATGTTGTCATGCTTGGAGGTAGATAATTTGGATGAAAATGCAGGAAATCGAAGAGATCAGTGAACGAAAGGACTGCCGCAGCGGCCCCCTGCCCGCTTTACATGCGCGCCAGCACGGCGCCCCAGGTGAAGCCACCGCCGACGCCTTCCATCATGACGGTATGACCCGGCCGGATGCGGCCATCGCGCACCGCCTGGTCCAGCGCCAAGGGAATCGAGGCGGCCGAGGTATTGCCGTGCTCGGCCACCGTGACGACCATCTTTTCCAGCGGCAGACCCATCTTCTTGGCCGTGCCCTGCATGATGCGGATATTGGCCTGGTGCGGCACCAGCCAATCCACCTCGGTGGATTGCATCTTGGCCGCTTCCAGCGCTTCGCGCGCCACCTTGTCCAGCAAGGAGACGGCCAGCTTGAAGACGGCCGGGCCATCCATATAAAGGTAGGCGCTGCCGGCGACGGCACCGTTGTCGATGCTGCCCGGGACGCACAGGATGTGACCGTGGCTGCCATCGGCATGCAGCTTGGTCGCCAGCACGCCCGGCTCCTGCGAGGCACTCATGATGACCGCGCCGGCACCATCGCCGAAGAGCACACAGGTGGTGCGATCCTTGAAATCCAGAATGCGCGAGAACACTTCGGCACCAATGACCAGAACGTTCTTGTGGGCACCGGATTTGATGAAGCTGTCCGCCACCGACATGGCGTAGACAAAGCCGCTGCAGACGGCCTGCACATCCATGGCCGGCGCACCATTGGTGATGCCCAGCTTGCGCTGGACCACACAGGCGGTGCTGGGGAAACCACCCAGGTGATCCGGGGTGGAGGTGGCCATGATGATCAGATCGATGTCATTGGCCTGCATGCCCGCCGCTTCCAGGGCGCGCTGCGCCGCCTGCAGGGCGAGATCACTGGAAAGCTGGCCCGGCTCGGCATAGTGGCGCGCGGAGATGCCGCTGCGCGTGACGATCCATTCGTCCGAGGTCTCGATGCCCTGCTCGGCCAGCTGCGCGGCCAGCTCATGGTTGGTGACGCGCTTGGCCGGCAGGTAGCTGCCGGTGCCGACGATTTTGCTGTAAGTGGTCATGCCGTCTTCTTGCTCTGTTAGTTCGGTTGATCCAGCGAGACCGGCGCCGGCTCGAAAGCCTTGGCAGCGGCCTCGGCCGTGCGCCCCTGCTCCTGGGGCATCAGCTCCGCCATGCTGGCGGCAATACGGGCGAGCACATCATACTTGGCCGCATCATACGCGCGGCGGATGGCCCATTCGAAAGCGTACACATCGGCACCGCCGTGGCTCTTGAAGACAAGGCCCTTCAGGCCCAGCAAGCTGGCGCCATTGTAGCGGGAAGGATTGAGGCGGCGCGACAGCGCCTTGATGGCACCATAGGCAATCAGGGCGCCAAGCTTGTTGATGATGCCCTTCTTGAATTCACTGGTAAGCACCTGCTTGACGAAGCGCCCCAGGCCTTCTGAAGCCTTCAGGGTGACGTTGCCCACGAAACCGTCGCACACCACCAGGTCGGTCGTGCCTTCGAAGATGTCGTTACCCTCCACGTTGCCGTAGAAGTTGAGGATACCCTTCTCATGATCGGCCCGCAGCAGGGCGGCAGTCGCCTTGACCAGCTCGTTGCCCTTCATGTCTTCCTCACCCACGTTCAACAGGCCCACGGTCGGCTTGGCCTTGCCTTCCATGACCGCGACCAGGGCCGAGCCCATGAGTGCAAATTGATGTAAATGCTGTGGCTCGCAGTCGACGTTGGCGCCGAGGTCGAGCATGTAGGTGGGGCCATCCTTCTGGTTCGGGAGGATGGTGCAGATGGCCGGACGATCCACGCCCGGCAGAGTCTTCAACACATAGCGCGAGACCGCCATGAGGGCACCGGTATTGCCGGCCGAGACGGCGGCGTGGGCCTGCCCCTCCTTGACCAGGGTCACGGCCACGCGCAGGGAAGAATCCTTCTTGCGACGCAGGGCGACCTCGATCGGGTCGTCCATGGTCACCACTTCGGAGGCATTGTGAATGCGGATGCGGGCTTCGCCGGCCAGCTTGTATTTCTTCAGCAGCGGCTGCAGCACGGCTTCCTGGCCGACCAGGATCAGCTCTGCATCAGGTTGGCGCTTGAGGAAGGAGGCAGCGGCCGGGAGCGTGACTGACGGGCCATGATCGCCACCCATGCAGTCGATTGAAATTTTGATGGTCATCGATTTGATTCAAAGCCTTGCCAGCCTACATTATGAGGCAGATTGCAAAGCCTTCAAAATGGCACACTCGGACAGCGCGCCAGATGAAGCTTCACGCAAGCAGGCAGGCAGGTCCGCTGACGGATGTCGCGGACATAAAAAAGCGGCGCAAAATGAACCTCCTGAAACAGAAGCTCATTGCGCCGCTTTTCTCCAAAAACAGCAAGCTCAATGAATGAGATTACTCGTCGTTCTTGGTCTTCAGCACCTTGCGACCACGGTAGAAACCGTTGGGGCTGATGTGGTGACGCAGGTGGGTCTCACCAGTCGTCGGCTCCACAGCCAGCGGGGGTGCAGTCAGAAAGTCGTGTGCACGATGCATACCGCGCTTGGACGGGGTCTTTTTGTTCTGTTGAACGGCCATGATTACTCCTAAACCTTACTTAAGATTGAAAATTTTAACACATCGGATCGGTGTTTCTCCAACCCCGCTGTGCCGCTGCCCGGCCTTTGCCAGACATTCCCCAACAATACTTGTTACTGCTTCAACTTCTTCAGTACCTCAAACGGGGAAGCCCGTTCAGCACCTTTGGCCTCGGCCGCCACGCTACCGTCAGGACAGACATCATGCTTGGGTGCCACCGGCAGGGCCAGCAGCGCATCATCCTCAATCAGGTAGTTCACGTCGAAGGCTGCCGAACCGACGATGACATCGATCTCGTCATCATCCAGCAGTTCTTCGATGGTGTCGGCTTGCGCCTCATCTTTTGCCAATACCAGCAGCGACTTCGAATCAATCTCGAAATTCAATGCCGTCAGGCAACGCTGACAGATCAGATTAACTGCACCCGACACTGCCAGACTGAGTTGAGCATGTCCCAGCTTGTCGATATCGCCGGACAGAGCCCAGTGAATCGTGCCGGAACGGTCAACCGTCTCTTGCGCCAGACGACCTAATTCAGCAACCGGAATCTCACCCTGCGCCTGCTGTTTCAGCCTGCAGAATTCGAACGCGTCGATAACAAATGCATTCATAGCCAAAGCAGAATCCGGAAAACCTGCGATCATAACAGAAAATTTCCTTACCAGTCAAAGCCTTAGCGCCTTGCTTGCGAAATTCTCGCGAAAAATGGCTTCATCGGAGGAAGCGCTCTCACTTTGTGGCGAATTTCCGCCAAAATCCGGGTTTTATTGTTTCAGCACGGCGCGTGGCGCGCCTTCACCATGACACAACACCGCACCGATTCCACCCTGCCCCGCCTGATCCTGGGCTCCAGCTCCGTCTATCGCAAGGAACTGCTGGGCCGCCTCGGCCTGCCCTTCGAGACCATGGCCCCGGACATTGACGAAACCCCGCAACCCGGCGAAACCCCGGAAGCCACGGCCTTGCGACTGGCGCGCGAGAAGGCTGCCGCCATTGCCGCCCGGGTCGGTCCTGCCCTGGTGATCGGCTCGGACCAGGTCGCCACGCTGGACGGCCTGCAGATCGGCAAACCCGGCAATCACGCCAATGCCTTGAAGCAATTGCAGCTGATGCGCGGGCGCGAAGTCATCTTCCATACGGCGCTGTGCCTGTGGGATGGCCGCCAAGCCGATGCCGCCGCTGCGCAGGTCTGCAATGTACAGACTGTGGTGCGCTTCCGCGACCTCGAAGATGCCGAACTCGATGCCTACCTGCATATCGAGCAGCCCTACGACTGTGCCGGCAGCGCCAAGAACGAGGGCCTGGGCATCGCCATCCTGGAGAGCATTCGCAGCGACGATCCCACCGCCCTCACCGGCCTGCCACTGATCGCCTTGACCGGCATGCTGCGCCGGGCCGGCGTTCCATTCTTTACCGCCGGCCGCGCGGCTCAGTAATTACGGCGCGGATAGCCTTCGGCCAGGATGCGCTGCCACACCACTTCGCGCTGATCCTTGTCCATGAAGACCCATTGCGCCACTTCATCGACGGTACGGCCGCAGCCGCGGCAGACATCGTCAAAGGTGGTGGAGCACACGGCCACGCAAGGCGTGTCGGGGCGCTCGGGTGCGGACGGAACGGCGGACTGCGAAGAAGAGCTGGAAGACATTGAGTGAATCTGAATGAGGAAAGTGAAGCATTGCGCAAGCGGCCCGCCCGGATCCCAACGGAATACGGACAAAAACCTTCACTTGGCCAACAACGCGATACTTCGCATCTTACCAAGAACCGAAGACAAGCTCTCCCTGCTGATCGAAGGGATATGAAGAGTTCGTCACCCCCGAACCAAACCGACAGGCAAAAAAAAAGCCCGCGACCAAGAGGTGCGGGCTTGAATCCAATTTCTTAAGGAGATTGGAGGAGACAGGTGCAACTATAACGATGCACCCCGGCCGAGTCTGCTTTATTGTGGCAATAGCAGATATTCACATTCTTCATATCTGCCGTCAGAACCGCGCCACAACAAGCATGCGCCTCACCATCCGGCGCTCACCCCATCCGCAAATCACCCTGCACCGCCGACGTCATCGGCTTGGGCGGATTGCCGCCCTTGCGGTCACAGGCTTGCAATGACAATAACAGAGCGATCCCCAGCAAAATCAGCGCATTCGTTCTCATCACAGTCTCCCGGAATGAATTCCCTTGCAAAGAATGCCACCTTCCGCCCGCCCTGCCCGTCTGTCAAGCCGATCAGGCGGCGCTACGCAGGCTGCTCACCGCGCCGGCCACCGGTAGCGCGCGGGTGGCCGCCAGGTTTTTCTCATAGAGGGCCGCGATCATATCCGACTGCGTCAGCATGCCGGCCAGCTTGCCATCGGCCTGCACCACCGGAATCTGGTGCAAGCCATCGGCCATGCGCGGCACCAGTTCCAGCACCGGCGTATCGACCTGGGCGGTGATGACCGGGCGGCTCATGATCTGGCCGACCACTTCCGGCTTGTCCGAATGCGTGAACGGCACCCGGTGCAGCAGGCGGCGCAGCTGCGCGGCCAGGCCCGTATGCACTTCCACGCCGGCATGCTCCAGAAAATCCGTACGGCTGACGATCCCGATGACATGCCGCCCGCGATCGAGCACCGGCAAGGCCCGCAACCGGTGCTGCCGCAACAGATGCCAGGCCTCGTCCAGGCCGGTGGCGAATTCCACCGCGACCACATCGCGCGACATCACCGCGGCGCACAGAGTCTGGCCGAAGCGGCGGTGATAGGCCCGCATTTCGGTTTGCAGGAAGATTTCTTCAAGATCGTCGCGGCCGATGTCGAGCACCTGGTTGAAATCCTTCAGGACTGCGTCCAGATCTTCATGCGAGAACCCCAGCCGCGTGATCGGCAATTCATCCCGGGTCTGGTGCGGATGGGGTGCGGCGCTGTGCTGGGCATGCGGGTAGCGGCGTCCGGTGGCGTTGTTGTAGAACAGCGCGGCCGCCAGCAGCAGCGCCGAGTTGAGCAGCACCGGCGAAAGCACGAAGGCATAGCCCATGTCATGCACCACCGGGCCGCCCAGCACCGCCGTCAAGGCCACCGCCCCGCTGGGCGGGTGAATGCAGCGCAGCAGGAACATGCCGCCAATGGCCAGCGCGATGGCCAGCGCCGCCGCCAGGGCCGGCTCCTGCACCAGCTTCGCGCAGCTCACCCCGATGAGCGCCGCGCAGAGGTTGCCGCCCAGGATGGACCAGGGCTGGGCCAGCGGACTGGAAGGCACCGCAAACAGCAACACGGCGGACGCCCCCATGGGGGCGATCAACCAGATGGTGCGCGCCTCATGCGGCAGCAGCGCATAGCTGGTCAGGCCGACCAGCAGGATGCCGAACAGACTGCCGGCGCAAGCGCGCATGCGCTCGAAGCGATCGACATTGGTCTTGGCAGGAATAAAACTTTTCAACCACAGCAAGATAGAATCGGGCATATCCCTTCCGTGACGACGGGTCTTCAACACGGCACGCGGCGTGACAGCGCCCGCGCCAAAGCCACAATTACATCACAAGATGATATACATGTCCCGTTTGCCCCTCTCCCTTTTACTTCACAGCGAAGGTGCGTTCCGATGAATGCCGCGCCCCGCCTGCAAAAAGACGATTTCGAAGCCCTGTCGGAATTTCGCTACCAACTGCGCCGTTTCCTGCGCTTTTCGGAAGATGCCGCCCAGAGCGAAGGCCTGACGCCCCTGCAATACCTGCTCATGCTGCACATCAAGGGCTATCCCGGCCGCGAGTGGGCCAGCATCAGCGAGCTGGCCGAGCGCCTGCAGGCCCAGCACCACGGCGTCGTGGCCCTGGTCACGCGCTGCGTGAAAGCCGGCCTGGTCACGCGCACTCCGGACGACCGCGACAAGCGCCTGGTCCAGGTGCGCCTGACCGAACTGGGCGAGCAATACCTGCATCGCCTGGCGCAATTGCATCGCAATGAGTTGCACTCGCTGTCGGGCGTATTCCAGGTATCGCACATCTCGGCCTTCAACGACCGCGACTGAACGCGGCCACCAAGCTTGCAGCAACGGTCTTGTGGATGTCCGCAAGACCCGCCGGGGCCCGCTGCTGTTATGCTTGCGACAACTTCTCTCCAGCCTTCCCATGACCCGCAAAGCCGATCCTGCCGCAGCACCTACCCGCGCCATCACCAAGGAAGACGTGGCGCGTGCTGCGGGGGTATCGCATATCACGGTCTCGCGGGTCATCAATACGCCCGAAAAGGTCTCCCCCGCCACGCGCGAACGGGTCGAATCCTTCATCAGCAGCATGGGCTATATCCCCAACATGCTGGCCGGCGGCCTGGCCTCTCGCCGCACGCGCATCGTGGCGGCCATCGTGCCGACCATCAGCCATTCGATCTTTGCCGAGACCGTGCGCGGACTGTCCGAGCAACTGAGCCTGCAGGGCTACCAGTTGCTGCTGGGGCAAACCAATTATTCGGAAGACGCGGAAACCGGCCTGGTGGAAGCCTTCATCGGCCGCCGGGTGGATGGCCTGGTGCTGACCGGCGTGCAGCATTCGGCGCGCACGCGCCAGCGCCTCAAGGCGGCCGGCATTCCGGTAGTGGAAACCTGGGACATGAGCCCGCAACCCATCGACATGCTGGTCGGCTTCGACAACCATGCTGCCGGGCAGGCCATGGGAGATTATCTGGTGCGCAAGGGCTATCGCCGCATGGCCTTCGTGGGCGGGGATGATCCGCGCGGCCTGGCGCGCTTTGCAGGGATGCGGGATGCGCTGGTGGCGCAGGGTGCGCCGGAACCCGTGCATCAGGTGGTCGCGATGGGCAGCTTCCTGCAGGCCGGGCGCGAGACCATCTGCCGCCTGCTGGCGCTGCAGCCGGACATCGAGGCCGCCTTCTTCAGCAATGACGTCATGGCCGCCGGCGCCGCCCTGGAATGCGCACGGCGCGGCATCGCGGTGCCAAAGCGCATCGCCCTGGCCGGATTCGCCAATCTGGAGATCGCCACGGAAGTCCTGCCCGCCCTCACCACGGTGCAGATCAGCGCACACCAGATCGGCGTCACGGCAGCGGAGATGCTGCTCACCCGCTTCGACGGCCAGCCGGTCGCGCAAGCGGTGTGCGATCTGGGCTATTCCATCCTGGAACGCGACAGCGCCTGATCAGGGCTCTTCCAGCTCATCCCCGGCCAGTTCGACCCGATTGCGCCCCAGCCGCTTGGCGCGGTAAAGCGCGATGTCGGCGCGCTTGGTCAGCTTGTCCAGCGCCTCGCCTCCGGCCATCGTAGCCACGCCGAAACTGGCCGTCACATTGATACGGCGATCCCCTTCGGTCTCGAACACGCGCTCTTCCAGCGCCGCCCGCAGCTTGTCAGCCACGGCGGCGGCCTGCGCCAGATCGGATTCGGGCAGCAGGATGATGAATTCTTCGCCGCCATAGCGCGCCAGCACATCCACCTTGCGCAGCAGCTGCGCCACACACTGGCTCACGCCGATCAGGATGGCGTCGCCGGCCTGGTGACCGTAGCTGTCGTTGATGCGCTTGAAATGATCGATGTCGAACAGCACCACCGACACCGCCCGCCGATAGCGTTGCGCCACACCCAGCTGCTGATCGGCATGGGTGTAGAAGGCGCGGCGGTTCAATACGCCGGTCAGAAAATCGGTATTGGATGAGGTCTGCAATTGCGTGATCAGCGCCTCGCGTTCCTTGGCCAGACTGTTGCGCTCGCGCATGCGCTGCTTGAGCACGCGCAGCGCACGCATCATCGCGCCGATCTCATCCTGATGGCGCGCCTCGGGGATTTCCTGCTCCAGCTTGCCATCCACCAGACCCGACACCAGATCGGTGGCCTGCACCAGCGGACGCACCACACGCCGCCCGATCAGCACCACCAGCATCTGGAAGAACAGGCAAGCCACCAGCGTCAGGCTCACCACCAGAATCAACAGGTTGCGGGCCCGCGTATTGTGGCGCTCCGCCTGCTCCAGCAGATCATCGAGCAGCAGATCGCGCAGGTCCGTGATGGAGGCCATTGAGGGCACATAGAACTTGAAGAGATCGGTAGGCGTGACCCCGAAGTCACCGGATTTCAGCCCTATCTGCAGCAGGAAATCGAGGAACTGGAAGCCACTGTCGAAATATTCCTTCTCCACCCGCTCCAGGGCCGCGGCAAATTCCGGCGCGCGACTGTAACTGCCCAACTGGCCGGCGATGAAGTTGCGCAACAACTCGATGCGGCCATAGAGGCGTCCGATTTCGATGACTTCATCCTGGGTCAGCTGACGATGCGCAATCAGTGGGGCGACGAAACGCGACCCGACCTGCCCGGCGTACTCGCGCAGGCTGGCGACTGCGCGCACGGCCGAGAGGCCATCACGCAGCAAGGGATCGGCGCGGTCAGCCTCATTGCTCAGATCACTCACCACGCGCACCATCAATGGCATCAGATCGACCATGCTGCTGACGGCCGAGACCACCAGCACGTCGCTGCGATCCTGCGGCGCCAGGCGCGCCACCCGGTCAACATTGGCGCGCGCCGGACCCAGGCCTTGCTGGACCAGCCGCACCTTGTCCATGGCCCACGACTGCCGCAGCCTGGTATCCGCCTCCAGCGCAGCGCGCAATTGGCTCAGGGCCGCATCGCTCTGGGCGCGGGCAGTGGCCAGCCTGGCCTGCAGCTCCGGCGGCACCGAGGCGCCGGCCCCCATGACGGCGTTGGCCGGACCACGTTCGGCGGAAATCTTTTCCATCGCCAGCAGCGCCAGGCGCAGCTTGCGCAAGGCCGGCACGCTGTTGGCACCGCTGCGGTAGGTGTTCCACTCCGTCCAGACCAGGGCCACCGCAAACGCCAGGAACAGCGCCAGCAAGGCGACCGAGATCAGCCGGAACAGACGATTCAGGGACATGATGAGCCCGCCATGGAAAGCAAACGCAGATGCATGAGACGAATATATCAAGCCGCAGCCAAGGGTGGCGCGGCGACTTCGCGAGCGGGAAGAAATTTGTCCGGACTATCGCGGCGATGCCACGAAACCGGCAGGAACCCTCCCAGTACATGGGACGGCTCTGGCGCAACGCCGATGTTCTCCCCCTCGAAAAACATCCGGTGACCAGTCAATGATTTGCCGCCGACCGCACTCCCTCCAGCGCGGAACCGACGGACAAAAAAATAAGGCCCTGACAAAATCAGAGCCTTATCTCTACAGCTTCACAACACTTGAGCCAACTGGCGGAGAGGGTGGGATTCGAACCCACGGTACGGGAAACCGTACGCCTGATTTCGAGTCAGGTACATTCGACCACTCTGCCACCTCTCCGGTCAACTTCGGTCGTTTCACTGCGTGGTGCAGCGAAGACAGCGACTATAGCAGAACTATTTTCAGAGTGGAACTATTTTTTAAAAAATATTCAAAAAACTTATCTCCTCGTCATTGCATCTCCCGCCGGACAGACTAGCAGAAGCAAAGTTCATACATAAAACCATCAAGCTGAATTGCTTATCATCATCTTGTCATAAATCACTTCTAGGATCCGTAAACTATTTTGCGATGCATTGCCGTTCTTTGACTCTCTCGAATCCGGATTCAGCCAGATGGCTCCCCTCTCCAATCCAATCTTTCCGCTCGGCGCCGAAGTCGTCGATCTGATCGCCCGCGCCTCCGGTGCGGCCCTGCGCGGCGCCGACGATCCGATGTTGTCATTGCTGCATGAGATCATTGCTCAACGCAAGTTGTCGGCGCTGTTCCAGCCCATCGTGCGCATGCGCAACGGCGAGATCCTGGGATATGAAGGTTTGATCCGCGGCCCCTCCAATACCCCGCTGCATTCGCCGCTGGCGCTGTTCAAGGTGGCACGCGCGCACAACCTGTCGGTACAGATGGAATATCTGTGCCGCCACATCGTGATGACCCGCTTCGCGCAACTGGGCTTGCCGGGCAACCTGTTCCTGAACGTGTCGCCGGGGGCACTGATGCAGCCGGAGGCGAT
This sequence comes from Herbaspirillum huttiense, assembly GCF_004367745.1. Taxonomy (GTDB): domain Bacteria; phylum Pseudomonadota; class Gammaproteobacteria; order Burkholderiales; family Burkholderiaceae_D; genus Herbaspirillum; species Herbaspirillum huttiense. The sequence continues at coordinate 2,188,283 of NZ_CP037993.1, read as the reverse complement.
CCAGGGCGAGACCTTGCGCTATCTGGAAAAGCTGGGCGTCAATCCGCAGCGCATCATCATCGAACTGACCGAGAACGAGCCGACCTACGACTATGCCCTGCTGCGCAATGCGGCCATGCATTACCGCGACATGGGCTTCCAGATCGCCATCGACGATCTGGGTGAAGGTTTCTCCAGCCTGCGCCTGTGGTCCGAGCTGCAGCCGGAATACGTCAAGGTCGACATGCACTTCGTGCAAGGCATCAACCATGATCCGATGAAGCTGCAGTTCGTGCGCTCGATCCAGGAGATTGCCGAAAAGTCCGGCTCCATCGTCATCGCCGAAGGCATCGAATCCCAGGCCGAACTGCTGACTATCCGCGACCTCGGCATTGCCTGCGGCCAGGGCTATCACATCTCGCGTCCGCTGCCGGAGCCGCCGGTCTCGATCTCGGACGATGTCACCAAAACCCTGCGGCGCGACAAGGTTCCGCTGGCCGCCAACAAGTATGGCCCCGGCAAGCGCAGCGCCACCGTCGCCAAGCTGCTGCGCGAGACCCAGTACGTCAGTCCGGAAGTGACCAACGATGCGGCCTACGACATGTTCGTCAACGATCCGCAGCTGCAGGCCCTGCCGGTGGTCAGCAATGGCTTGCCGATCGGGCTCATCAACCGCTACAGCATGGTGGAGCGCTTTGCCCGCCTGTACGGCCGCGAACTGTATGGCAAGAAGTCCTGCGCCTTCTTCATGGACCCCAATCCCATCCTGACCGAGCAGGACACCAGCCTGCAGGACCTCTCCAACCTGCTGGTGCATGCCGAGTCGCACCACCTCTCCAACGGCTTCATCATCACCGACCGCGGCCAGTACGTGGGGCTGGGCACTGGCCACGACCTGCTGCGCGAGATCACGCAGATGCAGATCGACGCCGCCCGCCACGCCAATCCGCTGACGCAGTTGCCGGGCAACGTGCCCATCAACGATCACATCGAATACCTGCTGCAAAGCGGGGTGGAATTCTGCATCTGCTATTGCGACCTCGATCAGTTCAAACCCTTCAACGATGTCTACGGCTATCGCAAGGGCGATGACATGATCCAGGCCACCGGCCGCGTGCTGCAGCAGGCCTGCGACCCCAACCTGGACTTCATCGGCCACATCGGCGGGGACGATTTCCTCATCCTGTTCCAGAGCGAGGATTGGGAAAAGCGCTGCCGCACCATCCTCGATACCTTCGAAGCCGAAACCCGCGCCTTCTACTACGACGAAGACGTGCAGCGCAAAGGCTATTACACCGAGGATCGCCAGGGCAACCGGGTGTTCCACCCGCTGGTCTCGCTGTCGCTGGGCTCGGTGAAGATCGAACCCTCGCAATACTCCTCACCGCACCAGATCGCCTCGGCCGCCACCCGCGCCAAGAAGGAAGCCAAGAAGATCCAGGGCAACAGCCTCTTCATCGAGCGCCGCATCCCGACCACCTTCTCCTGGGCGCTCAAGGACGCTTAGCCAGCCTCCTCACGAAAACGTTTTCTCGCCCGGTGCGACGATAAAAAAACGGCTGCCTCTAGCAAGGCAGCCGTTTTCATTTGGCGCTCAGTAAAACTGAATCAGGCGCCCGGCACCAGCTTGGTCACGCCGCCCATGTAGGGCTGCAGCACCTCGGGGATGTCCACGCTGCCATCGGCCTGCTGGTAGTTTTCCAGCACGGCCACCAGGGTGCGCCCCACAGCCAGGCCCGAACCGTTCAGGGTATGCAGCAGTTCCGGCTTGCCCTGGGCATTGCGGAAGCGGGCCTGCATGCGGCGCGCCTGGAAAGCTTCGCAGTTGGAGACCGAGGAGATCTCGCGATAGGTGTTCTGCGCCGGCAGCCAGACTTCGATGTCATAGGTCTTGGCCGCACCAAAGCCCATGTCGCCGGTGCACAGGGTGATGACGCGATACGGCAGGCCGAGCTTCTTGAGGATGGTCTCGGCGTGGCCCAGCATCTCGTCCAGGGCTTCGTAGGATTTCTCCGGATGGACGATCTGCACCATTTCCACCTTGTCGAACTGGTGCTGGCGGATCATGCCGCGCGTATCGCGGCCATAGGAACCGGCTTCCGAGCGGAAGCAAGGCGAGTGCGCCGTAAACTTCATCGGCAGCGCGTCGCCGGCGACGATTTCATCGCGCACGAAGTTGGTCAGCGGCACCTCGGCCGTCGGGATCAGGTACAGCGCGGCGTTCTCGGCTTCGCCTTCCTGGCCGCCCTTCTTGGCCGCGAACAGGTCCGCCTCGAACTTGGGCAGCTGGCCGGTGCCGCGCAGGCTGTCGGCGTTGACGATGTAGGGGGTGTAGCACTCGGTGTAGCCATGCTCCATGGTGTGGGTGTTGAGCATGAACTGCGCCAGCGCGCGATGCAGGCGGGCGATGCCGCCCTTGAGCACGGCGAAGCGCGAACCGGTCAGCTTGGTGGCGGTATCGAAGTCCAGGCCCAGGGGCGCGCCGACGTCGACGTGATCCTTGATCTCGAAGTCGAAGCTGCGGGGCGTGCCGACCTTGCGCAGCTCGACGTTGCCGCTTTCGTCATTGCCGGCCGGCACGGATTCGTGCGGCAGGTTGGGCACGGCCTGCAGGAACAGGGTCATCTGCTGCTGTACTTCTTCCAGACGGGTGGCGGACGCCTTCAACTCGTCGCCGATGCCATTGACTTCGGCCATCACTGCGGAAGCGTCTTCACCTTTGCCCTTGAGCATGCCGATCTGCTTGGACAGCGAATTGCGCTTGCCCTGCAGTTCTTCGGTACGGGTCTGGATCTGCTTGCGCTCGGCTTCCAGCGCATTGAAGCCGGCCACGTCCAGGACGAACTTGCGGGCCGCCAGGCGGGCTGCGACGTTCTCGATGTCTTTACGGAGGAGTTGAATGTCGATCATGGGAAGAAATTACGATAGGGTTGATGCTCGAAACCGCGATTGTACCAAGTCACGCGCCCGCCACGGGCCTCCCGTGCGCCCTGCCCGCAATAAAATCCGGCCGCAGCGGTAGCCGCCACCGCCCATGCGGGTTACCATGCGGCCCATTGCATCCCTCATGAGACCCGTTTGCCCATGTCCGTCCAGCCCGAATCCCGCCCGCCGCGCGAAGTCCCTGTCCTGTTTTCCCTGCTGGGCCTGGTCGCCGCCCTGGCCGTAGGCTTGTGGGCCGGCATCCACTACATGTCCAACGAGGCCAGCCTCTTTTACGGACTGATCGCCGGGCTTTCCTTCGGGGCCACCTTCGCCTTCGGCCAGCAGATCAAGAACCGTCTGGTGCCGCCCAAGGTCCGCAAGACTGACTGGAAAGTGCAGGCACCGGGCGCTGCCGAGCTGTCGCCCACGCGGGTGGCGGCCCAGCAGGCACGCAAGATCAGCGTGGAATTCGACGATGAAGAAATCCGCACCATGGTGCGCGGGGCCAAGCGCGAAGGCATTGCCTGGAGTGCAGTCGATGACGTCACCATCCGCATCAGCGACGATGCCCTGCCGCAACCGCAATGGATCCTGGCCGGCAAGAGCGCCGAGGGCATCAAGGGCGTGCTGGTCCCCAATGACGCCGATGGCCTGGAAGCCTTGATGGAAGCCATGAAGACGCGCCTGCCCGGCTACGACGATGACAAGAACTACGAGACCGTGATCGCCGCCATGTCCGCCATGGAAGGCAGCTTCCACATCTGGCACCGCCCTGCGGCCTGATCCCTTCAGCGTACCGGCTTGGCGCCCGGTGCCAGGGCCGGCTCCTGCGCCAGCCGCTGCGCCAGAAACTGCACGAAGGCACTCAGACGCGGCGGCAGATGGCGCGTAGCCGGATACAGCGCCCACAGCTCGCCGCAATAGCGCGTTTTGAAACTCCACTGGGGCAGCACCTGCACCAGCCTCCCCTCCTCCAATGCCGGCCTGGCGATGAAATACGGCAGGCTGGCAATGCCCAGATGCCGCAGCGTGGCATCGAGCCGCACCCCGGTATGGTTGGCCGCATACCTTCCCCGTACTTCGACATTGACGGTCTTGCCCTGCCGGCGAAAGCGCCAGCGTGCGTCCGCCGGTGATTCACCGAGGTAGATGCAGCTGTGCTCCTTCAAGGCCAGCGGGTGGGCGGGCGCCCCGTGCTGCTGCAGGTAGTGCGGCGTGGCGCACAGGAGATGGTCGATGCGCATCAGGCGCCGGCCCATCAGGCCTGGGGGCGGCTGGTCGGTGATGCGGATGGCCAGGTCGACCTGGTCGTCGATGAGGTCCATGTAGCGGTCTTCCAGCCGCAACAGCACGTCCACCTTGGGATGGGCCACCAGAAAATCCGGCATATGCGGATGCACCAGCGCATGGCCGACCGCCTTGGGCACGCTCACCCTCACCTGCCCTTGCGGCTCGGCATCGAAGGCAGCGGAGACGGCCAGCACGGCCTGCGCGGCGTTGAGCATATCGCGGCAGCGGGCGTGGATTTCCTCGCCACTTGCGCTCAGGCGCAGCTTGCGGGTGGTCCGCTGCAGCAATTGGGTGCCTAGCGCCTTTTCCAGGCGGGCGATGGCGCGGCTGGTGGCCGAGGGCGTGGCGCCCAGCTGGCGTGCGGCTTCGGAGAAACTGCCGGTCTCCACCACCTTGGCGAAGACGGCCATTTCGTTCAGGAGGGCGATGCTTTGATTTGTGCTCATGGTGCAAAGATCCTTTGCGTCGGTGCCGGATTATCGCAACTTCCTGCGACCGCTACAATGCACGACACTCGCCGCAAGCCCCATTGAAAGCCTCGCCATGACTGAACGCCTCTACCTGACCGACCGCGCCTTGCGCGCCGACATCCACGTGCAGGACTGCACCCCGCAGGACGATGGCCGCTACGCCGTGCGCCTGTCGGCCACGCCCTTTCATCCGCAGGGTGGCGGACAGCCCAGCGATACCGGCCGCATCGGCGACGTGGAAGTGCTGCGCGTGGTCAGCGAAAGTGAAGGCATCGTTCATTACACCGCAGCCCCTGTTGCGCCCGGCCCGGCCGTGGCGGCCGTCGACGCCGAGCCGCGCAAGTTGCATACGCGCCTGCATTCGGCAGGCCACGTGATCGGGCAAGTGATGGCAGAACTGGGATGGACGCCGACCAAAGCCCATCACTGGCCGGGAGAAGCGCGCGTGGTAGGCGTGGGTGCTGCAGCTGATGGCACGGCGCAGGAACTGGTGCCAGCAGAACTGGAGCGCCGCTGCAATGAATTGCTGGCGCAGGATCTGCCCAGTGTGATGGCCATGGACAATGGCTTGCGTCAGATCGGCTTTGGCGAATTGCCCGCCTATCCTTGTGGCGGGACGCACGTGGCGGCGCTGGGGGAGATCGGGCAGATTCGGATTGAATCGGTGCGGATCAAGAAGGGTGAAGCGTTGGTTCGGTATGACGTAACCCGCTGAGTTCAAATCTGGCTCGACCGAATATGGAGTCAAATTCGTTCTGGAATGACTGAAATTAATCGGGCATTTCTCTCCGTCGAGTCCAATGCCGCACCTATGGACGATTTCTAACGCAAGTCCACGCACGTACCGTCTGAGCTTTTTGACCATGCTCAGGGGTGACGATGGCAAAGGCAAGACGGCTTCCTTACTACACGATTGAAAAAACCTTGTTCGGCGGCGCGCAGTGGAAGAAGCATGCTGGCGCAGTCGCTATCAACACCCCGCAACAGATTTCCTTTGATCGCCCCGCCCCGGGGGCAGCACCACCAGAGAAGATCAAGCCACCAAAGCCCTCGCGCGAGCAGGCGCGCCAACAAAAGCTGGAAGCGGCAAGACAGCTGAAGCTTACAGAGCAAGCTCAAAAACAGAAGCAGCAGGAATCTCCCCAAACTCAACCACGAGAGCTTGGGTCGCAGATTCCGGACGCTGAAACTCACGAGAAAATTCCCGAATTTGACCTGCAAGATGTTCCTGAAGCAATGGACAAAATGGGCTGGCCTGTTGCCGCACACCTTGCAAGGAAATGGTTCGCAGGCCCTAGCCATATCTTCAATAACAAGCCGGATTCAGAGCAGCCATGGGACGACAAAATAGTTACCCTCCAATGGGCTCTCAGAAACGAAGGTGTTCAGACGAAGCTTAGAGATCTGCTTGTCGACGACATTTATTCGGACAAGGCTGTAGCGCTACTGAAGAATAAAATTCTCAGACAAGTGAGCGAAGAATTTCGGAGCACTAGGAGCGCGCGGCCGACTTCCAGCTTTACAACCCGAATTATCAATTCGGACATAAGGCAATTTCACCTCGATTGGCAATTCCAGAGAAAAAAGGTCAATACCTTCCATGGATCCAGCTGGCTAACTCCAACAGAAGTGACGGCGGCGTTAGGAAATTTCGCTTTATATGCCGCAGTGGGAAGATTTGAAATCCAAGGAGAACGCTATTTCAATTACAAAAAAACTCCCTATGAATATTGCATGGACGCAGAGGCAATCCTGACGCATGTTTACATCTATTTAAAAGACAATTACTCATTCAATGATGAAGACCCCTCCAAAAGCCAATATCTTGGGCACTGGAACGAGGCTGGAATGATCACCAGCTATTTAATGAATGCCAATGAGTTCCTCGGCCTTGTCAACTCTCAATGGAAGACGACTATCAAGGCTGATAATGAAGAGCGCCTGCATATTGACTGGGATTACCTTTCTTTTGGCGATGAAATTAAATATCCAATTGATACAAGAACCAGTTTCTGGAAAAAGCTTCTGAAGAAGGATGTGTACTGGCCCGTCTACAATAGTTCGTTTAACGAATGGAGAAAAAAGAAGGAGCGTGGTCAGGATTTCATGATCTACAGCCAGCCTGAGCTTTACGCACTCAACAAACCCATCACGCTCCGTCTTGGAACAATATGCCGTCCATACGAAAATACTTTATCTGGTCAATAAAGAATATCGCCATCATCCTGATTTTTATTTTTATCGTGACTTCGGGATTATTGGCACTTTCGCAAATTGGCAAATTCCAACTAGCAGGAAAAATATTATTCCTTCTTTTGTATTTCAAAGAATATACCGCCCTTGGTATCATATTTTTGATTCTGATTCTCTTTGGAAACAAAGCTTTTGGTCTCAATGCAAAAGGAAATGACTTAAGAAAAGAATTTCCAAAAATGATACCGGCCATCATTTTCTGGCTGGCATTTTCTCTTGTTCTTATATTTTTAATTACTAACTACCTTGCTGCAAACAGCAGAAAATTCGATTGCAGCAGGTATGACTACACCAATGAATTAAATGGCGGCATCAAGGAATTTCAGAATCAAAGGTACGCGATCAAGATTTGTGGAAGCGGGACAAGTCACGGAGGAATTCTTTCTGATGATGCACCGGACCTGGTTGAACTGACGATTACAAATGAACAGGGAGAGCTACTGGTAAAAAGGCGTTATGTCATCGTATGGGATGGCAAACCCGGACATGAGCCACTGGCAATCGGAAATGACCACATCACCTATCAGGACGATGAAGAGCAGGAGGACCACGTAATTGCGATGCCGCCATCCCTCATTGACAGATTGAAAGCCAAATATTTATTTTAAAAGTTAAGCAACTTGGCTCAAAAAAGAGCTATCAATGATGCGTAGTGAATTTCAACCCGATCACTCCTTCATTAAAGGAAAAAAATGACAAGTTACGCAGATCTCCAAGCACAAATCAAGAAGCTGCAAGACCAGGCTGAAAAGCAGAAGGCAAAAGAACTGGAAAGCGTTATCACCGGCATCAAGCAGCAAATCGCTGAATACGGTCTGACAGCGGAACAGCTTGGATTGGCGCCTGCCAGAAAGAAAACCGTCAAGAAAGCTGCAGTCAAAACGGCGGTGGTGATGTACCGAAATGGCGATCTCACCTGGTCAGGCGCTGCCCGTGGCCGCAAGCCGAGCTGGGTCAAGGAGATCATGGATGCGGGCGGCGATATCGAGAAATATCGCGTGAAGGGAAAATCTCATCGATGAAAGGCGGCCCCGCTTTGTTGAAAAAGCACCTGATCAGGTGCTTTTTTTCTTAATTCTGCCCTGCTTCTTCATCCCACTTCTTCAGCAGAGTCAGCTTCTCACCAATCTTGATTTCCAACCCGCGCGGCACAGGCTGATACCACCCCGGCTCGGCAATACCGTCGGGCAGATAAGTCTCCCCCGCCGCATAAGCATTGGGCTCATCATGGGCATACCGATATTCATGCCCATACCCCAATTCCTTCATCAGCTTGGTCGGCGCATTGCGCAGATGCACCGGCACTTCGCGGCTCTTGTCCTGCTTCACGAAAGCGCGCGCAGCGTTGTAGGCGTTATAGCCGGCATTGCTCTTGGCCGCCACCGCCAGGTAGATCACCGCCTGCCCCAGCGCCAGTTCGCCCTCGGGGCTGCCCAACCGCTCATAGGTCAGCGCCGCGTCATTGGCGATCTGCATGGCGCGCGGGTCGGCCAGGCCGATGTCTTCCCACGCCATGCGCACGATGCGCCGCGACAGATAGCGCGGATCGGCACCGCCATCGAGCATGCGCGTCAACCAGTACAACGCCGCATCCGGATGCGAACCGCGCACCGACTTGTGCAGCGCTGAAATCTGATCGTAGAAATTGTCGCCGCCCTTGTCGAACCGGCGGCTGTTGAGCGTCAAGGCGTTCTGCAGGAATTCCGCCGTCACCACCTGGGTACCGGTAGTGTGCGCGGCGGTCTGGGTCTGCTCCAGCAGGTTCAGGAACCGCCGCGCATCGCCATCGGCGTAACCGATGATCGTTTCCGTGGCTTGGTCATCGAACTGCAGGTCGCCCAGCGCCTTGTCCTGCGCACGCTTGAGCAATTGCTTCAGTTCCTCATCGGTGAGCGACTTGAGCACATAGACCTGCGCCCGCGACAGCAGCGCCGAATTGACCTCGAAGGAAGGATTCTCGGTAGTGGCACCGATGAAGGTCACCAGCCCGCTTTCCGCATAGGGCAACAGCGCATCCTGCTGCGACTTGTTGAAGCGATGGATTTCATCGACGAACAGGATGGTGTGCTTGCCCATCGCCAGATTCTGCTCGGCCTGCTCCATGGCCGCGCGGATGTCCTTCACGCCCGAGAACACTGCCGACAGCGCGATGAATTCGCAATCGAAGGCGGTGGCCGTGAGCCGCGCCAGCGTGGTCTTGCCCACGCCCGGCGGCCCCCAGAAAATCATCGAATGCGGCTTGCCGGACTGGAAGGCCAGACGCAGCGGCTTGCCTTCGCCCAGCAGGTGCGACTGCCCGATCACCTCGTCCAGCGTCTTCGGCCGCAGGGCCTCCGCCAGCGGCGCGGTCGGTTCTTGCGCAAACAGGTCAGCCATGGGCAGCCTCCTGCAGGCAACGGGAATCAACAGGCAAAGAAGACGGCCACAGGGCGGCCAGGGAAATAAAGTTCATAGTCATCAGGATGCGGGCGCAGCGCCGGATTGCAAGGCGCGTTCACCAAAGGCCGTAGTCTAACGCAGCAGGCCGCCGCGAGGGCGATGGCGCGATCAAGGGCTGCACCTGCAGCCATCGGGCGCAGCGGTTAAAATGCGGCCTGCGCGTTTTACTTCACATCGCCCTTTTACCTGCCCTTTCCCCTGCTTTCCATGCCCTTCGTCGTCACCGATTCCTGTATCCAGTGCAAGTACACCGATTGCGTCAGCGTCTGCCCCATGGACTGCTTCGTGGAAGGCCCGAATTTCCTGGCCATCGATCCGGACGGCTGCATCGACTGCTCCATGTGCGTACCGGAATGCCCGGTCGGCGCCATCTACAATGCCACTGACCTGCCCGCCGCCCTGTCCCACTTCGAGGACCTCAACGCCCGCCTCGCCAAGCTGCCCGGCTGGAAACCCATCACCAAGGCCCAGCCGCCCCTGCCCGATCATGCGCAGTGGAAGGACGTTGCCGACAAGCTGCCCCTGCTGAAGATGCCCGAGCCCTGAGGCGCATGCCCCTCACATGAAAACAGCCCCGCAAGCGCAAGCCTGCGGGGCTGTTTGTCGTGAAGGGGGATACCGGTCAGTTCTCGAACACGTCCGCACCCTTCGGCACGGTGAAGTTGAAGCTGTTGCCCTTGAGCGGGGGATTCTTCTCGAAGCTGTCGAAGCTCAGCACCGACACCTGGCCAAAGGAATCATGCAGTTCCATGGCCACCGGCGTGCCGTTCTTCAGGCCAATGCCGATGTTGTCGAAGGTCGTGTCCTTGCTCTTGGGCACGGCTTGCAGCCATTCCAGGCCATCTTTGGTGCCGGCTTCCTTCAGGGTGAAGTTTTTTTCCAGATCATTGCTGCCGAAAAGGATGGCAGCCGGCGAAGAGCCCAGCGCATTGCCCAGTTTCTTGGTGGTGACTTGGTTGAGGTCCTTGTCGTAGATGAAGAGTTTTTCTCCATCAGCCTGGATCACCTGCTCATAGGGCTTCTGGTAGGTCCAGATGAATTTGCCCGGACGCGAAAACACGAAGCTGCCGCTGGACGTATTGACCACCTTGGAGCTGCCGTTCTCGACCCGCACCATGCGCTGGGTGAAAGTCCCCTTGGCCGATTGCGTGCTGCTGACGAACTGCTTGAACTGGTCCAGGGCGGCGGCCGAAGCGCGGCCCGGGGTCAGCGCGGTGATGGCGATGGCACCGGCCACCGCCAGTGCCGAAAGACCGGCCGCCATGACCAGGCGGCGCAGGTTGAACGTGCGGGCTTGCGCAGTGCGCGAGCGGAAAGCGTTTCTGGAATTGTCCATGTTATTCGATTCCTTCTTGACGGATGCCACCTGCAAGGTGGCGGCCGGCGCGACATTGGCCGGCCTTCAGGGCGTGCTGTTGATGACGGGATGCAATCTGGCGCGCACTGGATCGGAACCCGGCTTATTCAGCCGCGTCGCCGGCACCTGCCGGCACCAGGATTTCACGGTTGCCATTGGATTGCATGGTGGAGACCAGGCCGCTTTGCTCCATCTGCTCCAGCAAGCGTGCCGCGCGGTTGTAGCCGATGCGCAGGTGACGCTGCACCAGCGAGATCGAGGCCCGGCGATGTTTCAGGACCACGGCCACGGCCTGGTCGTACATCTCGTCGCCTTCGCCGCCACCGGCACCGGCCGCAGCACCGCTGCCACCGCCACCGCCACCGTCAGCGTCCTCCAGCACGCCTCCCTCTAGGATGCCCTCGATGTAATTCGGTTCCCCCTGGGCTTTCAGGTGCTCCACCACGCGATGCACTTCATCATCCGAGACGAAGGCACCGTGCACCCGCACCGGCAAGGCCGTGCCAGGCGGGTTGTAGAGCATGTCACCCATGCCCAGCAAGGCTTCGGCGCCCATCTGGTCAAGGATGGTGCGGGAGTCGATCTTGGACGAGACCTGGAAGGCAATCCGCGTAGGCACGTTGGCCTTGATCAGGCCGGTGATGACGTCCACTGACGGGCGCTGCGTGGCCAGGATCAGGTGGATGCCGGCCGCGCGCGCCTTCTGGGCGATGCGGGCGATCAATTCTTCCACCTTCTTGCCCACCACCATCATCAGGTCGGCCAGCTCGTCGATGATGATGACGATGGTTTCCAGCTGCTCCAGCGGTTCCGGCGCATCCGGGGTGAGGCTGAAAGGATTGGGGATCTTCTCGCCGCGCTTCTCGGCATCGATGATCTTCTGGTTGTAACCGGCCAGGTTGCGCACGCCCAGCTTGGACATCTTCTTGTAGCGGCGCTCCATCTCTTCCACCGCCCAGTTCAGGGCGTGGCCGGCCTGGCGCATGTCGGTCACCACCGGCGCCAGCAGGTGCGGAATGCCTTCGTAGATCGACAATTCCAGCATCTTGGGATCGATCAGGATCAGGCGCACCTGGCGCGGCGAGGATTTGTACAGCAGCGAAAGAATGGTGGCATTGATCCCCACCGACTTGCCCGAACCGGTGGTACCGGCCACCAGCAAGTGCGGCATCTTGGCCAGGTCGGCCACCACCGGGTTGCCGGCAATGTCCTTGCCCAGCGCCACGGTCAGGCTGGAATGGCTGTCGTTGTAGACCTTGGAGCCGAGGATCTCGGTCAGGCGCACGATCTGGCGCTTGGGATTGGGCAGCTCCAGGCCCATGAAATTCTTGCCCTGGATGACTTCCACCACGCGAATCGACGTCAGCGACAGCGAACGCGCCAGGTCGCGCGCCAGGTTGACGATCTGGCTGCCCTTCACGCCCGTGGCCGGTTCGATTTCATAACGGGTGATCACCGGGCCGGGATAGGCCGCCACCACCTTGACCTCGACACCGAAGTCGGCCAGTTTCTTTTCGATCAGGCGGCTGGTGAATTCCAGGGTTTCCACCGAGACGGTCTGCTGTGCAGGCGGTGCTTCATCCAGCAGCGACAACGGCGGCAACTCGCTGTTGAGGTCATCGAAGAGGCTGGTCTGCTTCTCCTTCTGGACGCGGTCGGATTTCTGCACCTCCACGATTTGCGGCTCGATGCGGATCGGCGGCGCCTCGACGATCTTGGCGCGTTCCTGCACCACGGTTTCCTCGCGCTTGACGGCGGCTTCCTGGCCGGCGCGGCGATCGGCACGGGCGGCGAAGAAGTCGCGCACCCAGAACAGGCCATCTTCGATCATGCCGCCGATGCGTTCCACCGCCGCCAGCCAGGACACCTGGAACAGCAGCGAAAAGCCCAGCCCGAACAGCAGCAACAGCAACAAGGTGGAGCCCGTGAAGCCGAAGGTCGGCTGCATGGCCGAACCGATCATCTCGCCCAGCACGCCACCGGAAGAATGCGGCAGCTTGGGCGCAAAGCGCTGCATGCGGGTGAATTCGATGCCCATGCTGCCAGTCAGCATGAAGACGAAGCCGACTGCACGGATCAGCGGCTCCTGGTGGTGTTCCGGTTCCACCGGCTGGGCCACCAGGAAGCGGTTCGACAGGCGCCGGTAGCCGGTCCACACCGAGCGCCCCAGCAAGACGCACCACCACCAGGCCGAGAGCCCGAAGATGTAGAGCAGCAAGTCGGCCATCCAGGCGCCGACGCGGCCGCCCCAGTTGCCCACGCGCGGTACCGAGCTGGCCACCGACCAGCCAGGGTCGGTCTTGCCATAGCTCAGCAGGATCAGCGCCAGATAGGCCAGCAAGGCCGCCAGCGCCAGCCAGCGCGCCTCCGATAACAGCCGTACCAGACGGTTGGGCATGGGAGGTGCCGGCGTCTTGTTGGTGCGGATGTGGGCTTGACTCGTCTTGGACATAACTTCCGTACAAAAAAAACTAGCCGTCATTGTAACGGCATTGACTTGGCGCTTCGCGGTTTTGCGCTGGGCGGCGGGAAACCCGCTGCACTGACCTTGATTGACCGCTATCGTTCTGGGGGTGCTGTCATTTTGTTCATATTTTCGACAGCGTTGCTGCTACTGTCTGCCACGCCGGCGGCTATCACCGGCATAGCGTAATTCCATGAGCCCCGTTGAGGGCATGGACTATAATCTTACCCGTTTTGCAGCGCGGCAAACCGCAAACTTGTGCGCTGGCAACCGCCCCGCTTGTGCCGGCCGGTCTGACTGAACTGCCAGACCGGCCGGGAATTGAAATCCCCGGGAGTCGCCTCATTTGCAGAAGCGATCCCACAACATTTGATGAGTAGCTTATGAGCACGCCCAAACATGCCAAGGTCCTGATTCTCGGCTCCGGCCCCGCCGGCTATAGCGCCGCCGTCTATGCCGCGCGCGCCAACCTGAACCCGGTGCTGATCACCGGCGTGGAGCAAGGCGGCCAGCTGATGACCACCACCGACGTCGAGAACTGGCCCGGCGACCCGCTGGGCGTGCAAGGCCCGGAACTGATGCAGCGCCTGCTGCAGCACGCCGAGCGTTTCAATACCGAGATCATCTTCGATCACATCCACACCACCAAGCTCTCCGAGCGCCCGTTCCGCCTGATCGGCGACAGCGGCGAGTACACGGCCGATGCCCTGATCATCGCCACCGGCGCCTCGGCCCAGTACCTGGGCCTGCCCTCGGAACAGGCCTTCATGGGCCGTGGCGTGTCGGCTTGCGCCACCTGTGACGGTTTCTTCTATCGCGGCAAGGAAGTGGCCGTGGTCGGCGGCGGCAACACCGCCGTGGAAGAGGCGCTGTACCTCTCCAACATCGCCAGCAAGGTCACCATCGTGCACCGCCGCGACAAGTTCCGCGCCGAGCCCATCCTGATCGACCGCCTGCTGCACAAGGTCACCGAAGGCAAGATCGCCATCCAGTGGCACTCCACCCTGGATGAAGTGGTCGGCGACGACAGCGGCGTGACCGGCATCAAGATCAAGTCGACCCAGGACGGCGCCATCACCGAGATCCCGGTGCACGGCCTGTTCATCGCCATCGGCCACAAGCCCAACACCAGCATCTTCGACGGCCAGCTGGAGATGCAGAACGGCTACCTGAAGACCCGCACCGGCACCGAAGGCTTTGCCACCGCCACCAGCATCGACGGCGTCTTCGCCGCCGGCGACGTGCAGGATCACATCTACCGCCAGGCCATCACCAGCGCCGGTACGGGTTGCATGGCAGCACTGGATGCACAGCGCTATCTGGAAGGCCTCGAATAAGCAGGTAAAGAGATGTAAAATGCTGCGCTGCGAGAACTCGCAACGCAACGGGCACTCCAAAAGCCGGTGACGAGTTGTCGTCCCGGCTTTTTTGTTTCACTCGAGCAATCCCATATCAGAATCATCAAGACCGAGGAAAGCATCGTGCCCTATTACTCATCCCCTTCCCGCGACGGTCGCCGCTCGCCGGTGCTCAAGGCCGTGCTGGCCACCATGAGCCTGGGTGCCGTGCTGGTCGCCTGCAGCGCTTCCCGCGAAACCCCGGTGGCCGACGCGACGGCCGGCCAATGCGATGCCTCGCGTGCCGATCACCTGATCGGCGAGAACTACAGCGGCTACGTGGAGCGCCAGGCACTGGCCGAATCCGGTGCCACCGAGATCCGCGTACTCAAACCCGATGACGCCGCCACCATGGACTTCAACCCGCGCCGCCTCAATCTGCACGTCGATCCGGGCTTGGTGATCATCAAGGTCGCCTGCGGCTGAAGAGCTCGCCCGCTTCTGCTAAAGTAGTCACTCAGGGAACAATACGCTACAGGGTTGGGTGGCTGTCATGGCGACAATGAAGGATTTCTCGGCGCTCCAGGGATTGCGCCGCGATCTGCAGGAACAGGAAAAAGCGCGCGCGCTGGCCTTGGCCGAGCGCCAGCGCCAGGAAGCGGCAGCCCGCGAGGAAGCCAACATCTTCCGCAACAGCATCGGACAGGTGGCGCCCTTGCGTCCCGAAGTGGTCGACAAGGCCCATTACCTGCCGGAACCTCCCCTCCCCATTCCCCGCCAGCACCTGGCCGATGAACAGGCCGCGCTGCTGGAGTCGCTGTCCGACGAATTCACCGTCGACACGCTCATGGACAGCGACGAAAACCTCAGTTTCGCCCGCCCCGGCGTGGGCATGGATGTCTTGAGCAAGCTGCGGCGCGGCAACTGGGTGATCCAGGCCCAGCTGGACCTGCACGGCTATCGCCGCGACCAGGCGCGTGAAGCATTGGGTGAATTCTTGCGCCAGTCACGCCGCCGCGGCCTGCGCTGCGTGCGGGTGATCCACGGCAAGGGACTCGGTTCGGTGAACAAGGAGCCCGTGCTCAAGCACAAGGTCCGCAACTGGCTGGCGCAGAGGGATGAAGTGATGGCCTTCTGCCAGGCGCGCGCAGCCGATGGCGGTGCGGGCGCGCTGGTGGTGCTGCTGCGTTCGAGCGAACGGGCCTGAACGCCGCTTCAGTCTGCAGTCAGATTGTCCAGCATGGCCACGATGGCCTCGAAATGCGGCCGTGCGGCAGCATCCGCGCTCTGGCAAGCCTGGCGCACCCCGGCCAGGGCGGCACGCTGCTTCTTGCCGGCCTCATCTTCCGGCTGGCCATGCGCCAGCAACTCTTCCAGCAGACAACCATAGGCCCGCACTTCCATGGCCTGCACGCCCCAGGCATGCGGCTGTTGGACATCGTAGAACCAGGCCGCGCCGAAATCGCCAAGCAGGGCTTCGCCATCCCGATGCAGGATGTTGTGACCATAGAGGTCGCCATGAACGATGCCCTGTGCATGCAGGTGGGCGGCTGCCGAGGCGATATCGCGTGCGATGGCGATCACTTGACTCCAGGCGAGCGTGAAGCCTTGCGCATACACATCGCGCGTACAGGATTGCAGGCTGGGCGGACCGGCCAGCACCTTGAAATCGGGATCGATCAGCGGCATCACCAATCCCTGCACCGCTTGCGGATGCCCTTGCAGCCGGCCCAGCACGGGTATCAACCCGCGATGACTGCCGGCCATGATGCAGGCCGCCATCTCGCGCTCGGGCAGTCCATCGCTGGTGACCGCGCCCTTGAAGAGTTTTACCGCCAATGGCTGCGACCTGTCTTCCACGGTCCAGCGGGCAGCGTGGATCACACCGGAGGCGCCTTCCCCCAGCTTTTCGCCCAAGGCCAGATCATCCCAATCGATGGCCGCGACTTGCGCGTTGCGGTCCGCCGTTTCCTCCACCGCTTCACACCAGGGATTGCCCGCCATGGCCAGCCAGCTCAGGCGTGGCAGGGTCAGCAGCCAATGCGGAAACGCCTCCAGCGCATTGGCCGACAGGCGCAGCAGTTCCAGGTTGCGGCAGGCCGCCAGTTCCGGCGGCAGCGTGCGTAAGCGGTTACCCGCCAGCATCAGCTTCTGCAGGCGGGGGCACTGCCCGATGCTCGATGGCAGCTGTTCAATGCGGTTGTCGGTCAGCACCAGCCAGCGCAGCGTGGGTGGCAGCGATTCGGCAGGAACGTGCTCGATCCGGTTGGCCTTGAATCCGATCATCTCCAGCGACGGACAGCGTCCCAGTACGGCGGGCAATTCGGTGAAGGGATTGTCGGAACAGAAGACGATGCGCAGCCGGTGCAAACGCGGCAGGTCGTCGGGCAAGGCAGTCAGTTCGTTGCCGCTGAGGTCCAGAATCTCAAGGGTTTCAGCCAGGGTGAAGATTTCTGGCGGGAATTCGCGCAGGCCGCACGAGAGAGACAGGCGGGTAATGCCTTCCAGCGCGCCGCTGCGCAGTTGTTCCAGAGTGTGCATGCAGAGAAGTGAAGAAACGGACTAAAACGCGGATCTTACCAGCCGCCGGCCGTCTGCCTCAGAACAAATCCAGCTGGGCATCGCCCGCCGAGCGCCCCTGCCCCGCCGGCACCACCATTGGCCGCTTGAAGCGGCTGGCATCCAGGGTAGCAAAAGCCCGATTGCGATGATCGATTCCCAGGCGCCGGCTGGCCTTCTCGAAGCGCTGATGCAGCAAATCGGCCCAGACCCCGGTGCCGCGCATGCGGGTGGCGAAATCGGCGTCGTAATCCTTGCCGCCGCGCATGTCCTGGATGCGGTTCATCACTCGCGCCGCACGGTCGGGGAAATGTGCCTGCAGCCACTGGCGAAACAGCGGGCTGACTTCCCAGGGCAGGCGCAGCACGATGTAGCCCGCCTGGCGCGCCCCGGCCTCCACGGCCGCTTCCATGACGCGTTCCAGGTCCGGTTCGGTGACGAAGGGGATCACCGGCGCAATCGACACGCTCACCGGAATGCCCGCCTCGGCCAGCGTGCGGATCACCCGCAATCGCCGCGCCGGGCTGGCTGCGCGTGGCTCCAGCGTGCGCGCGATGGCCGCATCCAGCGTGGTAATCGTCACCGCGACGATGGCCTGCCCTTTGGCCGCCATGGGGGCCAGCAGATCGATATCGCGCTCAATCAGCGAGGACTTGGTGATGAGCGCCACCGGGTTCTCGCAATCGTGCAGGATCTGCAGGATGCGCCGGGTCAGCTGGCGCTCGCGCTCGATGGGCTGGTAGGCGTCGGTATTGATGCCCACCGTGATGGTGTCGGGTTCATAGGACGGCTTGGCCAGTTCGCGCAGCAGCACCTCGGGGGCATTGCGCTTGGCCACCAGCCGGCTTTCAAAATCCAGCCCAGGGGACAGGCCCAGGTAGCTGTGCGAGGGCCGGGCGAAGCAATAGATGCAGCCGTGCTCACAGCCCCGGTAGGGATTGAGCGAAAGCGAAAACGGCAAATCCGGCGAGCTGTTGCGGGTGATGATGGAGCGGGCGTCTTCCTCGGTGACGATGGTCTTCAGGCGGGGGGGCTCATCCTCCTCCGGGCTCTCAGCCGCCTGCGGCCGGGACTCGGCAAAACGGACGGACTGCCAGCCATCGTCGAACTCTTCCCGCGCCACCGATTCATAGCGCCCACGCAGGTTGGTGACCGCGCCCCGCCCTTTCTGGGCGGTCTGATCGCGATGGATGAAGGTTTCTGGCGTCAGGGTCGCGTCGTCCTCGCCCGATGCGGCCGACCGGGTCGGCTGCTCTGGAAAAGGCCGGGCAATGCCCTGCGGGAATTTGGGGAAGGAAGCCACGGAAAGCTCATCCATACTGTATTTATATACAGTATTTTGCCTTCACTTCGGACGCGCTGCAAATGCTGTTTCAATTTGTCCTCCTGCCGCATTAATCGGTTATGCTTGTTCACCCTCAGCTTCCCATCAGAGAAGAAAGCCGACACAAGGGGGAACAAGGACCGCCAGAGGTCCCAAGGAGACAAGGATGCAATACCAGGCAAACCGGCCCGGTGCCGGTGCATTGCTGGGCGCTTCGCCCCTGGTGCAGGCCAGCGCCGATGGCGTGCCGGACCTGCAGGCCATCGAACGCTCGCACCAGCGCAGCTCGTCCTACGGCATCACGCGCGGCCAGCGGCCCGACCTGGATTCACTCTCGCGCGCCGACCTGGCCCAGACGCTGGAAGCCAACCAGGCCCTCTCCGGCCATGCCCGCCCGGTCATGGAAACCCTCTACGACCAGATCCGCAATACCCACAGCATGGTGCTCCTCTCGGACGCCGAAGGCACCATCCTGCATACGCTGGGCGACAGCGATTTCCTGGCCAAGGCCGACCGCGTGGCCCTTGGCCCCGGGGGACGCTGGTCCGAACAATTGCGCGGCACCAATGCCATCGGCACGGCCCTCTTCGAGCAGAAGCCCACCACCGTGCACGCCCAGCAGCACTACCTGGATGCCAACCGCTTCCTGACCTGTTCGGCCGCCCCCATCTTCGACCATCGCGGCCAGGTCCTGGGGGTGCTGGATGTCTCGGGCGAATGCGGCAGCTTCCACAAGCACACCATGGCCCTGGTGCGCATGTCGGCGCAGATGATTGAAAACCACCTGCTGGCCGGCAGCTTCCCCGATTGCATCACCCTGCACTTCCACAGCCGCGCCGAATTCGTGGGTACGCTGGTCGAAGGCATCGTCAGTTTCACACCGGGAGGGCGTTTCCTGGCGGCCAACCGCAGTGCGCAGTTCCAGCTGGGACTGACGCTCTCGGCGCTGCAGTCGCATACTTTTGCGTCGCTCTTCGGGGTACCGCTGTCGCTGCTGTTCGAACACCATCGCAAGGCTGCGTCGGGCTTGCTGGAGCTGTGCCTGCACAACGGCATCCGCATCCATGGCCGCGCCGAACTGCGGCTGCGCGACCAGCATTTCCAGAATGCGCGGGAAGCCGTGATCGAGGCACCGGAAATACTTCCCGCCAGCCCATCTGCTCGCCCGGCCCCACCTGTGCGCCCCCATCCGGGCCAGCCGCGCGGCGGACTGCAAGCCCTCGATACCGGGGACGCCCGCATGAGCGCCATCATCGCCAAGTTGCGCAAGGTGATCGACCGCGACATCCCGGTCCTCATCACCGGCGAAACCGGCACCGGCAAGGAGTGGCTGGCCCAGGCCATCCACCGCGAAAGCGCGCGCTTCCACACCACGCAAACCCGGGGCGGCGCCGCGCCCTTCGTGGCCGTGAATTGCTCGGCCATTCCCGAGAACCTGATCGAGGCCGAACTCTTCGGTTATGAAGACGGCGCCTTCACCGGTGCCCGCCGCAAAGGCGCGCTGGGCAAGATCGCGCAAGCCCAGGGCGGCACCCTCTTCCTCGATGAAATCGGCGACATGCCGCTGGCCCTCCAGGGCCGCCTGCTGCGCGTGCTGCAGGAACGTGCGGTGACGCCGCTGGGCAGCCAGCGTGTGATTCCGGTGGACTTCGCTCTGGTATGCGCCACCAATCAACCCTTGCGCGAGATGGCGGCGCGCCATGCCTTCCGTGAAGACCTGTACTACCGCATCAACGGTTTGCAGGTAAAGCTGCCTGCCTTGCGCGAGCGCAGCGACCTGGGCGCCCTGATCGACCGCATCCTGGAACAGGAAGGCGGCCGCCACGCGCCGCGCTTCGATGCCAAGGCCCTGGCGTTGCTGCAATCCAGCCGCTGGCCGGGCAACCTGCGGCAACTGTCCAACCTGATCCGCACCGCCCTGGCCATGGCCGATGGCGAGGCCTGGATAGGGGTGGAACACCTGCCAGATGACTTTCTGGACGAGGCTGCGCCGCTGCAGGCGGCTTGCGGGATGCCTGCCCCGGCAGCGCATGAAGAAACGGACGAAAAGCCGTTGTCCATGCACGACAGCGAATGGGCCGCCATCGAGCGTGCCCTGCGCACCCATGACGGCAACGTCAGCGCTGCCGCCAAGGCGCTGGGGGTGTCGCGCAATACGCTCTATCGCCGCTTCAAGTCACGCGGGCACTGAGCGGGGCAAGCGCGTCATATTCCTCATCGGAAAACAGCCGCGAGCGCGTCAGGAAGCGCTTGCCGCTGCCGTTCTCCAGCGAGAACATGCCGCCGTTGCCGCTGACCACGTCGATGATGAGTTGCGTGTGTTTCCAATATTCGAACTGATCGGCGCCGATGTAGAACGGCACGCCATCGATCTCCCCGAGATGCACGTCGGTATCGCCCAGCGTAAAGTCGCCTGCCGGATAGCACATCGGCGCACTGCCATCGCAGCAGCCCCCGGATTGAAAAAAGATCAGCTCGCCATGCCGCGCCTTCAACTGGCGCAGCAATTCCACCGTGGCCTCGGTGGCCGTCACCCTGGGCAATGCATCCATTCGCCGCTCTCCTGTTGAGTCTGGATCTGCCAATAAAAGCGGCACCGGCCGCGAGAGTTGCGGACCGGTGCCGAAGCTGCCTTGCTGCAAGGAGTCAAACGAAGTCACACGATCAGAAGAAGCCCAGCGCCTTGGGGCTGTAGCTGACCAGCAGGTTCTTGGTCTGCTGGTAGTGGTCCAGCATCATCTTGTGGTTCTCGCGGCCGATGCCGGACTGCTTGTAGCCACCGAAGGCTGCATGCGCCGGATACAGGTGATAGCAGTTGGTCCACACGCGGCCAGCCTGGATCTCGCGGCCCATGCGGAAGGCGCGCGTGCCATCGCGGGTCCACAGGCCAGCACCCAGGCCGTACAGGGTGTCGTTGGCGATAGACAGGGCTTCTTCCTCATCCTTGAAGGTGGTCACCGACACCACGGGGCCGAAGATTTCTTCCTGGAAGATGCGCATCTTGTTGTTGCCCTGGAAGACGGTCGGCTTGACGTAGTAGCCAGTGGCCAGATCACCGCCCAGTTCTTCACGTCCGCCGCCGGCCAGCACCTTGGCGCCTTCCTGCTTGCCGATGTCGATGTAGGAGAGGATTTTTTCCAGCTGCTCCTGCGAGGCCTGCGCGCCGATCATGGTGCTCTTGTCCAGCGGGTTGCCCTGCTTGATGGCGGCCACGCGCTTCAAGGCACGTTCGATGAAACGGTCATAGATCGATTCCTGCACCAGCACGCGCGAGGGGCAGGTGCAGACCTCGCCCTGGTTCAGCGCAAACATGGCGAAGCCTTCCAGGGCCTTGTCGAAGAATTCGTCGTCCTTGTCCAGCACGTCGGCAAAGAAGATGTTGGGCGACTTGCCACCCAGCTCCAGGGTCACCGGGATCAGGTTCTGCGAGGCGTACTGCATGATCAGGCGGCCGGTAGTGGTCTCGCCGGTGAAGGCGATCTTGGCGATGCGCTTGTTGGAGGCCAGCGGTTTGCCGGCTTCCACGCCGAAACCCTGCACGATGTTGACCACGCCCGGCGGGATCAGGTCGGCGATCAGTTCGATCAGGACCATGATGGAAGCGGGGGTCTGCTCGGCCGGCTTCAATACCACGCAGTTGCCGGCGGCCAGTGCCGGAGCCAGCTTCCACACCGCCATCAGGATGGGGAAGTTCCACGGGATGATCTGGCCGACCACGCCCAGCGGCTCATGGAAGTGATAGGCGTAGGTGTCGCTGTCGATGGTGCAGATGCTGCCTTCCTGGGTGCGCACGGCGGCGGCGAAATAGCGGAAGTGGTCGATGGCCAGCGGGATGTCGGCGGCCATGGTTTCGCGGATGGGCTTGCCGTTGTCCAGGGTCTCGGCGGTGGCCAGCAATTCGAGGTTGGCTTCCATGCGGTCGGCGATCTTGAGCAGCATGTTGGCGCGCTCGGCGGGGGAAGTCTTGCCCCAGCTCTTCTTGGCGGCGTGGGCGGCGTCCAGCGCCAGTTCCACGTCTTCGGCGCTGGAACGCGCCACTTCACAGAAGGCGCGGCCGATCACCGGGCTGATGTTCTCGAAGTATTCGCCCTTGACCGGCGGCACGAATTTGCCACCGATGAAGTTGTCGTAACGTTGCTTGAAGGGATCGCGTACGCCGAGTTTGCTGATGTCTGCCAGGTTCATGTCGTCTCCGTTCGGGTTATGGTTGAAATCCCGCCGCGATCATGGCCGCAGCGGACGTTCACCCCTCAAGATGGCAAATCGCATGCCAGCCTGCAAACCCGCTCTGCAAGGGGATCTTGCGCCAGCGCCATTGTCACGCTGTGTCAATCTGGCGCAGCCTGGGACAGCGTGCCGCAATAACCTGCCACACCCTCAGCGCTTTTCTGCAGACGTAAAAAAACCGGCCAGTGGCCGGTCTTTCGCAATGCGCGAAGATCTGTGGATCAGACGGCATCCGGGCCGGTTTCGCCGGTACGGATACGGATCACCTGCTCCACTTCCTGCACGAAGATCTTGCCGTCGCCGATCTTGCCGGTGCGGGCGGCCTTGATGATGGCGTCCACGGCCTGCTCGACCACCTTGTCGTCCACCACGACCTCGATCTTGACCTTGGGCAGGAAGTCGACCACGTATTCGGCACCGCGATAGAGTTCGGTGTGGCCCTTCTGGCGTCCGAAGCCCTTCACTTCGGTGACCGTCAGGCCCGTGACGCCGACTTCGGCGAGGGATTCACGCACCTCGTCCAGCTTGAACGGTTTGATGATGGCGGTCACTTGTTTCATGGCAATTCCTCTCTTGGTATGTCGTAAAGAAACGATCTCAACGATCTATTGAATAGCGAATACAACCTTTGTTCTTATTTTACTGGCAAGACCGTGGCGCCCTGCCCACTTGCACATTGTCAATCAGGCGTGCCCGGCTTTCAACCTTCTTGAACCAGCCGGGCCATAAAAAGCCGTTTTTTCAGGCTTCCAGATCGGGAATGCGCTCCAGATCCTGCAACCAGACCGTAGCCTCGCCATCGCTGGGTGCACGCCAATCACCACGCGGCGAGAGCGAGCCGCCCGAACCGACCTTGGGGGCATTGGGCACGCAGGAGCGCTTGAACTGGCTGGTCTTGAAGAAGCGATAGACGAAGATGCCCAGGTTTTTCTTGATCTGCGGCAAGCTGTACTGGTTGCGCGCCCCATGCAGCCCATCCGGCCAATGGCCGATGCTGCGGTCTTGCCAGGCGCTGTGCGCCAGGAAAGCCACCTTGGCCGGCGTGAAGCCATAGCGCAGGATGTAATAGAGATTGAAATCCTGCAGCTCGTAGGGACCGATGAAATCCTGCGTGCGCTGGCCCGGTTCGCCGTCGGAGGCGCCCGGCACCAGTTCCGGACTGATTTCGGTTTCGAGGATGTGGATCAGCACTTCCGGCTGCTTCAGTTCCAGCGAACCGGATTCCGCCACCCAGCGCACCAGGTGGGTGATGAGGGTCTTGGGTACGCTGGCGTTGACGTTGTAATGCGACATGTGGTCGCCCACGCCGTAGGTGCACCAGCCCAGCGCCAGTTCGGACAGGTCGCCGGTCCCGATGACGATGGCACCGTGATGATTGGCCAGGCGGAACAGGTGATTGGTGCGCTCGCCGGCCTGCACGTTCTCGAAGGTGATGTCATAGACCGGCTCGCCGCGTGAATACGGGTGATCCAGGTCCTTCAGCATGTGTTCGCAGCTGGGGCGGATATCGATCTCCTGCGCCGAACACCCCACTTGCGCCATCAGCTGATGCGCCTGCACCAGCGTGCGGCTGCTGGTGGCGAAGCCCGGCATGGTATAGGCCAGGATGTTGGCGCGCGGCAGGCCCAGCTTGTCCATGGCCTTGGCGCAGACCAGCAGCGCATGGGTCGAATCGAGGCCGCCGGAGACACCGATGACGACCTTCTTGATGTTGGAGGACGACAGGCGCTGCACCAGTGCCTGCACCTGGATGTTATAGACCTCGCGGCAGCGCAGTTCGCGCTGTTCGGCGTTGGCCGGCACATAGGGGAAGCGCGCGACCCGGCGCTGCAGCGGCAAATCCTGGTCCAGCGGCACCTGCACGTCGAAGCGCACCACTTCAAAGCGGCGCACTTCCTCCGCATGGCGGCGCACGGACTGCCCAAACGTGGTCTGGTGGAAGCGCTCGCGCGAGAGGCGTTCCAGGTCGATGTCGGCATAGATCACGTGACCGCCTTCGGCGAAGCGCTCGGACTCGGCCAGCAGTTCACCGTTCTCGCAGATCAGGGCCTGGCCATCCCAGGCCAGGTCGGTGGTGGACTCGCCATTGCCCGCCGACGAATACAGATAGGCCGCCAGGCAGCGCGCCGATTGCTGCGACACCAGCTGATGGCGGTAACCCGACTTGCCGACCACGATGTTGGAGGCCGACAGGTTCACCAGCACGGTGGCACCGGCCAACGCGGCGAAGGAGGACGGCGGGATCGGCACCCATACGTCTTCGCAGATCTCGATATGGAACCGGAAGTCGGGGATATTGCCGATCTCGAACAGCAGATGGCTGCCGAAGTCCACGTCCTGGCCCAGCAGGCGGGTGCGGCGGGTGACGGCGCAATCGGCGCTGCTGAACTGGCGCGCTTCGTAGAATTCGCTGTAGTTGGGCAGGTAGCTCTTGGGCACCACGCCGAGGATGCGGCCGGCATGCACGACCACCGCGCAGTTGTAGAGCTGGTGATCGACCTTCAGCGGCAGGCCGACGATGAGGGCCGGGGCGATGCGAAGGGAAGCTTGCAGCACCGATTGCAATGCCTGCAGGGAAGCCTCCAGCAAGGCGCGTTGCTGGAACAGGTCTTCGCAGCTGTAGGCCGACAGGCCCAGTTCGGGGAAGGACACCAGGGCCGCGCCACGGGCGGCGGCCTGTTCGGCCAGGGCGATGGTGCGCTCGGCGTTGAAGCCGGGATCGGCCACCTTGCAGTCCGGCACCGCTACGGCGACGCGGGCGAAACCGTGGTTGTAGAGATTGAAGAAGGGGCTAGGCATAGCGTGTGTTGGACTCCGTGCTCTTCGCCATGGCGGCGACGCGTTCTGTTCATTTTGCGTAGAATGCCTGTTCCAGCGGGGCCGAGGGCCGCGCCAACTTTCGCAGGTCACTCGCAGTCCATGGATTATCGCACGCGAATCGTTTCTTCTCTGGCCGAGATCGGCCCGGCCCGCTGGGATGCGCTGGTGGCCGCCCAGCCCGAGGGCAATCCCTTCCTTTCTTATGCCTTCCTGCACGCGCTCCATGAGAGCGGCAGCGCCAGTCCCGAGTCCGGCTGGGAGCCGCATTACCTGACGCTGTGGCAGGGCGAGGGCCAGCAGGAGCAACTGGTGGCCGCCCTGCCCCTGTACCGCAAGTTTCACTCGTATGGCGAATACGTCTTCGACTGGGCCTGGGCCGAGGCTTACCAGCGGCATGGCGTGGAGTACTACCCCAAGCTGCTCTCGGCCATCCCCTTTACGCCGGTGCGCGGTGCGCGCCTGATGGCTGTCGATGAGACCGCACGCGGCGCTCTGGTGGCCGCGCTACGGGCGCTGCAGGAGCGAAATGAAGTTTCCTCCACGCACATCCTCTATCCCCCGCCGGAACAGGCGCAGCAGCTGGCTGACGCGGGATACCTGCTGCGCAGCGGGGTGCAGTTCCATTGGCACAATGAAGGGTATGGCAATTTTTCGGAATTCGTCGATACGCTGGACCGCAAGAAGCGCAAGAACATCCTGGCCGAACGGCGCAAGGTAGCCGAGCAAGGGGTGCGTTTCGTCTGGCTGCGCGGGGCCGAGATCACGGAGGCGCACTGGCGTTTCTTCAACCGCTGCTATCGGCACACCTATGCAGCGCACTACTCCACGCCTTACCTGAATCTGGATTTCTTCCGCCGCGTCGGTGAAACCATGCCGCAGCACCTGCTGCTGACGGTGGCGCTGCGGGGGGAGGAGCCGATCGCATCATCCCTGACGGTGTATGACGCCGACACGCTCTACGGCCGCTACTGGGGCGCGCTGGAACACGTGCCCTGCCTGCATTTCGAGACGGCGTATTACCAGCCGCTGGAATTCTGCATCGCCGAGAAGATCACCTGGTTCGAAGGCGGTGCCCAGGGCGAGCACAAGATGGCGCGCGGCTTCCTGCCGCAGAAGACCTGGTCGGCGCACTGGCTGGCGCATCCGGGGTTCTACGATGCGGTGGAACATTTCCTGTCGCGTGAAAGCAATGGCATCGATGGCTATATCTCGGAGCTGAATGAGCACAATCCTTTCCGGGATCCGCCGCGCTGATTCGCCCTCCTCTCGCAGACATAAAAAAAAACCGGCCCGCACATCGCACGGACCGGCCTCATCAAAAAAATATAAACGATTTAAATCGTTTAAATATTTTTAATTATTTATAGCCAACGCGATCCAGCATCTGCAACACCTTCTGCTGGTTGGCACCGACCGCACCCACATTGATGACTTCGGCCTTGAACGGGCCCATCTTCACCAGTGCCGGGTTTTCGGTCTTTACGCTCTTGACGGCCGGCCACTCATTGTTGCCTTCAGCAAAATAACGCTGCGCCGAATCGCTGGCCAAGTACTCCAGGAACTGCACGGCTTCAGCCTTGTGCGGCGCGTTCTTGGCCACACCGCCCCCGGCGATGTTGACGTGCGCACCGTAGCTCTTCTGGTTGGGCCAGACGATGCCAACCTTTTCCATCAGTGCCACGTCTTCCGGCTTGGTGGAACGCAGCAGGCGCGCCACGTAATAAGAATTGGAAATGGCCACGCCGCACTCACCCGAACCGACCGCCTTGATCTGGTCAGTATCGCCACCGACCGGCTGGCGCGCCTGGTTGGCGACCATGCCCTTCAGAATGGCTTCAGTCTTGGCCGCGCCGTCATGTTCCAGCAATGCGCCGAACAGCGACACGTTGTAGGGATGCGAACCACTGCGGGTACACAGCTTGCCCTTGTTCTTCGGGTCACCCAGGGCTTCGTAGGTATCCACGTCTTCCGGCTTGACGCTGGCCTTGTTGTAGACGATCACGCGGGCACGGGTGGAGAAACCGAACCACTGCGTCCCCTCGCTGCCTTCCTTGCTGTGCAGGTTGGCGGGGATGCGCTCATCGAGCAGCTTGGACTTGACCGGCTGGAACAGCCCTTCGCTCTGCGCCTTCCACAGGCGGGCCGCATCCACCAGCAGGATCACGTCGGCCGGGCTGGAAGCGCCTTCACTCTTCAAGCGCGCGAGAATGCCTGCATCGTCACCGTCGACACGGTTGATCTTGATGCCGGTGGCCTTGGTGAAGTCGGCGTAAAGGGATTCGTCAGTCTGGTAGTGCCGCGCCGAGTAGAGATTGATGACCTTCTCCTGCGCGAAGCTGGAAGCAGCAATGGCAGCCAGCACGGCGCCGACAGCGAGTTGACGGTGGAACATGGACCATCCTTTTCAAAAAGAGTAAACGACCGCCGTCGAGAGAACGGCGTTTTCTTTTGGCGCGGAAGGCGGTCCTGGAATATGGGACTTGGCTGTCGCAGTGGGCGATCTCGGGATCACCTCGTTGTGGGCGCATGGCGCTAACGCCATGGCAGTGCGGTTCATAGACCGCTGGCGACTATATCACAAACAAGAAGCATTATCATCTGCGCGCATGCACATCGCACAGGCCGCAATGAAAAACGCCCTTGCCGGCAGCCGCTCGGCAAGGGCGTCTCAGGGACGAAATGAAGAAATCAGATGAGCTTGACCGCAAAGTCCACACCGATGCCGGCCCACCATTCCTGCTCCTTCTGGAACCAGAAGGAAATGCTCGGATGCTCCTTGATGTAATCGCGGCGGATCTCCAGGTCGATGCGGCTCTTGAGCTTCACCCTCACCTTCTCCAGGTCCAGCGTGATGTGCGCGTGGCGGAACATCACCGCCAGCCGCAAGGCCAACACTGCCTTGGCGAAATCGACATCGGCCAGCATCTCGCTGATCTTCTTCAGGTTGCCCTTCTGCCCGAGGATGAGCGTGCTCATCAGCCGCTGCTCGCGCGTGGTGAAACCGGGCAAGTCGGCATTGGCGATCATGTAGGCCGAATGCTTGTGATACCCGGTCGGCGAGACCACCAGGCCGGTCTCGTGCAGCAGTGCGCTCCAGTAGAGATAGCGCACATACGAATCAGTGGCCGGTTTCAAACTCTCGAAAAAGCCCAGCGCCGTATCGGCCACGCCATGGGCGCGTGCCGCATCGACATGGAAGCGGCGGGCGAATTCTTCCACCGAACGGTCACGGCGATCGGCCTTGGTGGCGCGCAATTGCAGGTCCCACATCACGCCCATGCGCAGACCGGCTTCCACCGGCGTGATGACCTCGATGCCGAATTCCTGCATGAAACCGATCAGTACCGCGAGCCCGCCCATGATGACGCCGGCGCGGTCCGGCTTCATGCCGTCCAGCGAAATCTGGCTGACGTGACCGAAATCGATCAGGCACTGCATCAGGTCGGCCAGGCTGGGCAGCGTGATGCGACCATCACCCATGTTGTTGCGGCGGATGGTATCGGCGATGGCACGCATGGTGCCCGACGATCCATAGACATTGACGCTGGCCGCATCGAAGCTGAACAGGTGCACCGCATCTTCCACATGCGAACGCGCAGAGATGATGGCGCGCTCGAAGGCCGCTGCCGTGATCGCCCCATCGGGGAAGAAGGCCAGGCTCTGGTTGACGGTACCGATGCCGAAGGATTCGACGTGGCGGATATGCTCACCCAGGCCACGGATGACTTCGGTGGAACCGCCGCCGATGTCGATGACCATGCGTTCTTCGCCCGCATCAGCGAGTACGCCGGCCACCCCCATGTAGATCAGGCGCCCTTCTTCCTCGCCGGAAATGATCTCGACCGGATAACCGATGGCGCGCTCCAGTTCCGGCAACAACTCGGCGGCATTCCTGGCCACGCGCAAGGTATTGGTGGCCACCACCCGCACGGCGGTCAGCGGATAGTCGCGCAGGACGGAGCGAAAACGGGTCAGCGAATCGATGGCGCTCTGACAGGCCTGCGGCGTGAGGTTGCCGCTCTTGTCGATGCCCGCCGCCAGGCGGATGGGGTCACGCGCGCTCTTGATGACGCGTATGCTGTCGTCCTCGTACTTGCCGATGTGCAAGCGAAAACTGTTGGAACCGAGATCTACCGCAGCAAACATGCATTTCCTTTCGCGACGGCTCCGGGCGAATCCGCCCGAAACAATTGCTAAATAATTTAAACCGCATCCTGTCTCCATGACGACAAGATAATGGGCGCGCATTACACTTTGATGACAGCTTGCACCCTGTAGAATGGCGGCTCAGCGACGTCGTGCTGCGTTGCACATATTATTTTATACAATTTATCCCATTTTCCCTTCCATGCCCGGCATTCTTTACCTGGTTCCCAACACGCTGGGAACGACCGAGCTTCCCGCCGACACTGACGCATTGCATCCGCTGGAGTCCATCATCCCGCGCCAGGTGCAGGCCATCGCGGCGCGCCTGGATTATTTCGTGGCCGAGAACGCCAAGACCACACGTGCCTTCCTCAAGCTCCTGGGCAGCAGCACCGCACTGGCCAAGCCCATCCAGGAAATCCAGATCAGCGAACTGAACGTCAACACGCCTCCCGCCGCCCTGCCCGCCTTGCTGGCACCGCTGCTGGAAGGCCGCGACGGTGGACTGATCTCGGAAGCCGGTGTGCCGGCCGTGGCCGACCCCGGTGCCAACCTGGTGCGCCTGGCGCATCAGCATGGCATCCAGGTGAGGCCGCTGGTCGGGCCCTCGTCCCTGCTGCTGGCGGTGATGGCCAGCGGACTGAACGGCCAGAGCTTCGCCTTCAACGGCTACCTGCCCACCGACGCCGAGGCACGCAGCAAGCGCATCCGCCAGCTGGAAGACCGCTCCCGCAAGGAGAAGCAGACCCAGCTGCTGATCGAAACGCCCTATCGCAACGGTGCCATGCTGGAAGCGCTGGCGCAGTCCTGCCAGCCGGGCACGCTGATCTGCGTGGCGACCGATCTTTCGCTGCCCACCGAAACGGTACGCACGCAGACCGCCGCGCAATGGAAGGCGGCGCTGGCGGCCAATAAAGCGCCGGACCTCCACAAGAAGCCAACGGTGTTCCTGCTGCTGGCGGAATAAGCAGCGCAAAAAAACAAAGGCCGATTGCATCAGCAACCGGCCTTTTGCTTGGAAGCTGTGGATTCGCTCAGCGCAACTGCGACAACGGCGCTGACATCAAGGTCTTGGCAAAGCCCGCACCGAAGGCCACGCCGAACTTCTTGAGCACGCGTTCGGAGAGATTCTCGGTCTGGGTGTAGTCCACCACATCCTCGGCCTTGATCACGTCACGCGCCACGCTGTCGACCGTGCCATAGCCATCGGCCAGACCCAGTTCGACGGCCTTGGAGCCGGTCCACACCAGGCCCGAGAAGGTGTCCGGGGTTTCCTTCAGGCGCGTGCCACGACCCTGGCGCACCACTTCGATGAACTGCTGGTGGATTTCCTGCAGCATCGATTGCGCGTATTCACGCTGCTTGGGGCTCTGCGGGCTGAAGGGATCGAGGAAGCTCTTGTTCTCGCCCGCCGTCAGCAGGCGGCGCTCCACGCCCAGCTTGTCCATGAGGCCGGTGAAGCCGAAGCCATCCATCAGCACGCCCACCGAACCGATCAGGCTGGCCTTGTTGACGTAGATCTTGTCAGCCGCCACGGCGATGTAATAGCCGCCGGAAGCGCACATCTCTTCCACCACCACATAGATCGGCTTCTTGGGATAGGCCTTGCGCAGGCGGGTGATCTCGTCGTTGATCATGCCGGCCTGCACGGGGCTGCCGCCGGGGCTGTTGATCTTCAGGATCACGCCCACCGAGTCGCTGGCCGCAAAGGCTTTGTCGAGCGCCGGAATGACCACGCCGGCCGAGCCCTGCCCTTCGGATTCGATGGTGCCGCGAATCTCGACCAGGGCAGTATGGGTGCCCAGCGGCTCGCTCTCGATCTTGTTGTAGGTGAAGGCCATCCAGCCGCCCAGCACGATCACCACCAGGATGGCGATGCGGAAGAAGATGCCCCAGCGGCGGCGGGCGCGCTGTTCCTTGACGGCGAACAGGGCCAGCTTTTCCAGGACGTCGCGCTCCCAGCCGCTCTTCTTGTCCTCGCGCACGCTGGCGGGGATGGAAGAAGACGGTGCAGCAGGCGGCGGGGAGGCCGGTGAAGACGAGGAAGACTGAGGGGGGCGGTCTTGCGGGTTGTCAGATTCGTTGTTGCTCATAGGCTCACTCTGGGCAGCGCCATCGCGCTGCACTGGTTTTTTCCGCGAAGCTCATGCCTCGACGGGCTGGACGATGTCATCCGGACGCCAGAACACCTGGCCATCGCGTTCCACCGCCATGATCTTACGCAAATGCGCACCGGTACAAGGTCCGCCTGCGCATTTTCCGGTATCGGGCGCATAAACCGCGCCATGTGTTGCGCACATGAGATACAGGCCGCTGGATTCAAAGAATTCGCCCTCGGCCCAATCCAGTTCAATGGGCACGTGGGCGCAGCGATTCAGATAGCCATAGACCACGCCGCCATAGCGCACCACGAAGCCGGTGGTCTCATCCCCATGCACCTGCACCGGGAAGCGCTTGCCCAGACCGCCCTCCTGGAGGGCGGTTGAGGGGCAAATGAAGATTTCTTCAGGCGTCGTCATGGCAAGCCGCTTCAGGCGTGGTCATTGAGCCATTGATGCAGCTCGCGGATGGAGCGGGCTGAATAAAGAGGCGCCAGGGTCTGCAACTGCTGCGGCGGATGCGCGCCGAACTCCACCGCCACCCCCTTGGCTCCGGCGTTGATGGCCATCTGCAGGTCGTGGGTGGTGTCGCCAATCATGACGGTGCGGTGCATGTCCTGGCCCAGTTCGCGGGTCAATTCCTGCAACATGGCCGGATGCGGCTTGGAAAAGGTTTCATCGGCGCAGCGCGTGGCATCGAACTTGGAGAGCAGGCCGGTACTGTTCATGGCCCGGTTCAGCCCGACCCGGCTCTTGCCGGTGGCCACGGCCAGGAAATAGCCCTGCTGCGACAGGTCGGCCAGCATCTCGGGCACGCCCTCGAAAAGCGTGAGGTCCTTGTCCTGCCCGAGATAGTGATGGCGATAGCGCTCCACGATGCGCGGATAGTACTTCGGGTCCACATCCGGAATGGCGGCCTGCATCGCATCCTGCAAGCCCAGGCCGATCACGTAGGAGGCCGCGCTCTTGTCAGGAATGGGCAGCCCCAGGTCGCGCGCGGCCGCCTGGATGCAGCGCACGATGGTCGAGGTGCTGTCCATCAGGGTGCCGTCCCAGTCGAAGACGATCAGGTCGAATTGCTTTCTTGCCATGTGCTGAACTCTTTCCGCTGGCATGCTTCCGGCTCGGTTGCCATTGTGGCAATTGCCAGATGAGCATGCGTTTCTGTTAATGCCGGGCAGAAAGTATCACATCCCGGCCGTCTGCGTGCACCCCTTCACTCTTCGGTTCCGGCCAGCATGTTGTGAGGCAGCAGGTCGCCCTCGGCACCGCCTTCGAGGCTGCGCAGGAAACGCGCGCATTCCTCGGGCAGGCCGGCCTTGAGGGTGACGGTCTCGCCGCTTTCCGGATGGCGGAAACTGATGCGCCAGGCGTGCAGGAACATGCGCTTGAAGGCCACCCGATTGCCATCGGCCTTCTGCAGCGACTTGTTGAGGGTGAAATCGCCGTACTTGTCATCGCCCACGATGGGGAAACCGCTGGACGACAGGTGTACCCGGATCTGATGGGTACGGCCGGTCTTGAGTTCAGCTTCCAGCAGGGCAAATTCACCGAATCGGCGCAAGAGCGAAAAGATGGTGTGCGAAGGCTGGCCATCGGCCTGCACCCGCACGCGGCGCTCGCCGTCCGGGGTGCTGTACTTGAAGAGCGGCAACTTCACATGCTGGCGGGCATTCTTCCAGTCGCCCTGCACCAGCGTGAAATACCGCTTGTCGGTGGTGCCTTCGCGCATCTGGTCGTGCAGGTTGGTCAGGGCCGAACGCTTCTTGGCGATCAGCAGCACGCCCGAGGTATCGCGGTCGAGGCGGTGCACCAGTTCCAGGAACTTGGCCTGCGGACGCGCCGCGCGCAGCTGTTCGATCACGCCATAGCTCACGCCCGAGCCGCCGTGCACGGCGACGCCGGCCGGCTTGTCGATGACCAGCATGTGGCTGTCTTCCAGCAGGATGCGGAATTCCGCGCCGGGGACCACCTGCTCTTGTTTCTCGGCAACTCGTATTGGCGGCACGCGCACCACGTCGCCTTCGGCCAGGCGATAGGTCTGGTCGATGCGGCCCTTGTTGACGCGCACCTCGCCCGACCGCAGGACACGGTAAATATGGCTCTTGGGAACACCCTTGCAGATACGCAGCAGGAAATTGTCAATCCGCTGCCCGGCTTCTTCGTCGGAAATGGTCAGCAACTGCACCTGGGGAAGGTTCTGCGAGGCGGCTTCGCTCCGGGAGGCAGGCGCGGTTGCGGCGCTTTCAGAAGCCCCCCTAGAAAATCTCGCTAAGTCCTTCATTTTGAATATATAATCGTTCGACGCTGAACAAAAAATCAGCGTCAGTAGAATAAAAAGGAACATTCTACACAAGAGGAGACTTCGTCAGCCTCGCTCATTTGCAAAATAGACGGAGGGGGCCCCGAAAACCATGACGCGCGGCATCGCAGACGCAATAAAAGCGCTGCAACGGTTGACAATACAGCCGATCATGTCGCTTGCCTGGTCCACGTAAAGGCCTCGAAACGAGTACGCACCTTCCCTGCGCGATTCCAGTTTGCACCGCAGTTGCAATCGGACAGCGCGCCTGGAAGTGGAACAGAATTGTTTGGATCATCAGGATAAAAGTCTGGCAAGACTCGCATCCGGTGTTCCGGTTCAGGTCCGCAGCGCACAGCCCCCGGCAAAGCAGTATCTTGCAGCGCAACCGGCGGCAGGCTCATCCGCCCGCCCCTCTTGCAGCGCATTGCCCGGGCCAATGCCGCAGTCCTGGCCGAAGCATCGCGAAGCTTGCCGGTTGATGCAACAGAACCCGATCGCCGTCGCCAACCCATTACCATGTTACGTTTGGCTCCACAGACCAGCTTACCGTCCGCAGTTGCCTGCGCGACCGCCTATGGCGGAGCGCGCGGCGCGGATACGGTGCTGCCCGGCGTTCCCGTCTGCCGCATCCGCGCCCCCTTGTGCTGGAGCGCCCGCTAAGGCGCACTCACACAATCAAGGCAATTCCCTCCCCAATCACTTCGTTCTCGCGTACATCCCCTGTACTTTTGGCCCGCTACCACATACGGACGGGCCATTTGAAGGATCTTCGGATCCCGGAGTGAAAACATGAAACGTATGTTGTTCAACGCCACGCAGCAGGAAGAACTGCGCGTAGCGATCGTTGACGGTCAGAAACTGATCGACATCGACATCGAAACCACCGGACGCGAGCAGCGCAAGTCCAACATCTACAAGGGCGTCATCACCCGCATCGAGCCCTCGCTGGAAGCCTGCTTCGTCAACTACGGCGAAGAACGCCACGGCTTCCTGCCCTTCAAGGAAGTGGCCCGCACCTATTTCAAGGAAGGCATTGACGTCCGCAACGCCAGCATCAAGGAAGCGCTGCGCGAAGGCCAGGAAATCATCGTCCAGGTCGAGAAGGAAGAACGCGGCAACAAGGGCGCGGCCCTGACCTCGTTCATCTCCCTGGCCGGCCGCTACCTGGTGCTCATGCCCAACAACCCGCGCGGTGGCGGCGTGTCGCGCCGTGTCGAAGGCGAAGACCGCCAGGAACTGCGCGAAACCATGGACAAGCTGGACCTGCCCAACGGCATGTCCGTCATCGCCCGCACCGCCGGCATCGGCCGCAACGTCGATGAACTGCAGTGGGACCTGAACTACCTGATGCAACTCTGGCGCGCCATCGAAGGCGCCGGCCAGACCGGCTCGGGCGCCTTCCTGATCTACCAGGAATCGTCACTGGTCATCCGCGCCATCCGCGACTACTTCCAGCCCGACATCGGCGAAATCCTGATCGATACCGACGACATCCACGACCAGGCCCAGCAGTTCATGGCCCACGTGATGCCGGACATGGTCCACCGCGTCAAGCGCTACCGCGACGACGTGCCGCTGTTCTCGCGCTTCCAGATCGAACACCAGATCGAGACCGCCTACTCGCGTACGGTCCCGCTGCCTTCCGGCGGCGCCATCGTCATCGACCACACCGAAGCCCTGGTGTCGGTGGACGTGAACTCGGCGCGCGCCACCCGTGGCAGCGACATCGAGACCACCGCCTTCAACACCAACCTCGAAGCCGCCGATGAAGTGGCCCGCCAGTTGCGCCTGCGCGACCTGGGCGGCCTGATCGTGATCGACTTCATCGACATGGAGAACTCCAAGAACCAGCGCGAAGTGGAAGGCCGTCTGAAGGACGCCCTGCACCACGACCGCGCCCGCGTTCAGATGGGCAAGATCTCCCGCTTCGGCCTGATGGAACTGTCGCGCCAGCGCCTGCGTCCGTCGCTGTCCGAAGGCAGCCACGTGACCTGCCCGCGTTGCAACGGCACCGGCCACATCCGCGATACCGAATCCTCCGCCCTGCAGGTGCTGCGCATCATCCAGGAAGAGGCGATGAAGGAAAATTCAGCCGCGATCCACGTGCAAGCGCCGGTGGACGTAGCCGCCTTCCTGCTCAATGAAAAACGGGGCGAAATCCTGAAGATCGAGACGCGCCATCGCGTCACCGTCATCATGATCCCCAACAAGCACCTGGAAACCCCGCACTACAAGATGGAACGGATCAAGCACGACGATCCGCGCCTGGACGACGCCCAAGCCAGCTACACCATGGCCGAGCAAGCCGATACCGACATCGGCTACAGCAAGCGCCAGAAGGAAGAAGAACGTCCGCGCCAGGAAGCCGTGGTCAAGGGCATCACCCCCGACCAGCCGGCCCCCATCGTCGAACGCAAGGCCCCGGAACCGGTGGCTGCCCCCGTACCGCCGCCGACCCTGGCGCCGGAATCGGGTCTGCTGGGCAAGATCTTCGCCTTCTTCCGCAAGAAGCCGGTTGCTCCGGTGGAAGTGCCGGCCCCGGTCGAAGCCAAGGCGCCGGCCAAGCGCGAAGGTGATCGCAATGGCCGTGGCGGCGACCGCAACGGCCGCAACCGCAACCGTGGTGAACGCGGTGAGCGTGGCGATCGCGCCGAACGTGGCGAGCGCAATGCAGAGCAGCGTGCACCCCGTGGCCCGGCCGCCGTCGAACTGAAGACCGGCGACGCCGCTGAGGCCAAGCAGGCCCGTGCGCCGCGTGGTCCGCGCGAACCGAAGGAAGGCCGCGAACCGCGTGAAGGCCGTGAGGTGCGCGAGGGCCGTGAGCCGCGCGAAGCCCGCGAAGGCCAGGAACCGAAGGAAGCCCGCCGCAACGAACCGCGTGAAGCCCGTGAGCCCCGCGAACCGCGCGAAGGCCGCGAGCCGCGCGAGGGTCGTGAAGGCCGTGAACCGCGCCAGCCGCGTGAACCGCGCGCCCCGCGTAGTGAACGCAAGGACCCCAAGGCCGAGGAAGGCCTGCCGCTGGAAGCCGCTCTGGCTGCCGGTGCAGCCACCGCAGGCGTAGCGGTTGCTGCAGGTGCCGTGGCCCTGTCCAATGACGAGCAAGCCGCCAAGGTGGAAGCTGCTCAAGTCGAAGGTTCCGAAGGCGCAGATGGCGTCGAAGGTGCGGAAGCTGCCGAAGGCGGCACCGAGCCGCGTCGTCGTCGTCGCCGTGGTGGCCGCAACCGTCATCGTCGCGAACGTGATGAAAACGGCAACGTGATCGACAACGGCGAAGGTGAAGCCAACGAGCAATCCGAAGCCGGCGAAGGTGTCGAGACCGCCGTGGTGGCCAGCGCCGCTGCTGCCAGCGTGAACGTCGAGACCGTCGCTGCCGACACTTCGGTGGCTCCGGTGGAAGTGGCTCAAGCCGCTGTGGCGCAAGCTTCGTTCGCCGCCTCGCCGGTTCCGGAACAAGCCCCGGCTGAAGCTGCCGTGCACGTGGAAAGCGGCGTGAACTCGGTCGAAGCTGTGGCCGCTGCCGCTGCCGAAGCGACCCAGGCCGTGTTCTCGAACCAGCCGGCCATCGAACCGGCGGCCCCGTCGATCGACGCCAGCTTCGCCCCGACCCCGGCCTTCGAGCCGGTGCAGGCCCCCGTTGCTGCTCCGGCCGCATCGGAAGCCCCGGTCGAGGTGGTGCACGCTACTGCTGCAGCCCCGGCCGTGCCGCAACAGATCAGCCTGCTGGACGCCGTCGAAGCCAGCCCGGCACCGGTGGCTGTCGAACCGGCTCCGGTGGTGGCTGAAGCCGCACCGGCGCCCGCTGCTGCCCCCGCAGTCGCGGCCAGCACCGGCAACGCTGCCCGTTCGGAGTCGCTGGAGCAGATGCTGTCGCAAGCCGGCCTGACCTTGGCCACCACGGACCCGGTCAAGCTGCGCGCTGCCCAGGAAGCCGCTGCTGCCTTCGTCCCGGCACCGCACGTGCCGCGCGAGCGCAAGCCGCTGCCGCCGCAGTCGACCGAACCGCTGGTGCAGGTCGAAACCCGCCGTTAAGAAGGACTCCGGCCACCCTGCCGCAGGGTGGCCCGGACGCTGTGAATATCGGCAATGAACAAGGGAGCTTCGGCTCCCTTTTTCATGTCTATCGGTTTCCAAATGAAGGCTTTGTCTTCACCGCCCATCGGCAAACGACCTCCTATTTGGTGACAGTTGCCCGCTCGCCGTCACGATACAGTCACGGCAGGATACGATGGCGCTGCAAGCCAGATTCCAGCAGGCCCGCACGGCGGGCGGCGGCAGGCGCGAGATGCAGTTGCGCGCATACACTATATGCATGATTGTGCATCTGCGCGGCGGCCTCAGGCGTGCTATCGTTACACACCTTTTATCGTCAGATCGTATGAACAAGCGCGTCATCCCCATCGTCGATGTCCGGCAAGCCCCGAGCGCCAGTGCGGCCGGCTTGCTGACGCCGGTTGCGGTCGAGCCGACCGGCTGGCTGGGCGACAGCCTGGGACGTCCGCTGCACGACCTGCGCATTTCGGTGACTGACCGCTGCAATTTCCGCTGTGTCTATTGCATGCCCAAGGATGTCTTCGACAAGCAATACCAGTTCCTCCCGCACTCTGACCTCCTGACCTTTGAAGAGCTGACCCGCGTGGCGGCCCAGTTCGTGGCGCATGGCGTGCGCAAGATCCGCCTGACCGGCGGCGAGCCGCTGCTGCGCAAGAACATCGAAACCCTGATCGGCATGCTGTCCGCCCTGCGTACCCCGGAGGGCGAAGAAATCGACCTGACCCTCACCACCAACGGCACGCTGTTGAAGCAAAAGGCCCAGGCGCTCAAGGCCGCCGGACTCAGGCGCGTGACGGTGTCGCTGGATTCGCTGGATGACGAGAGTTTTCGTCGCATGAACGACGTCGATTTCCCGGTGGCGCGCGTGCTGGAAGGGATCGAAGCGGCGCACGCCGCCGGACTGGGCCCGATCAAGATCAACATGGTGGTCAAGAAGGGCGTCAACGACGACCAGATCCTGCCCATGGCGCGCTACTTCAAGGGCAGCCCGGCCATCCTGCGCTTCATCGAATACATGGACGTGGGCTCTTCCAACGGCTGGCGCATGGACGAAGTGCTCCCTTCGCGCGAAGTGGTCCGCCGCATCGCTGCCGAGATGCCATTGGAAGTGGCCGACCCCAACTACACCGGCGAGACCGCCGAGCGCTGGCGCTATGTGGATGGCAGCGGCGAGATCGGCGTGATCTCCAGCGTGACCCAGGCCTTCTGCCAGGACTGTTCACGCGCGCGCCTCTCCACCGAAGGCAAGGTCTACACCTGTCTGTTCGCCAGCGAAGGCCACGACCTGCGCAGCCTGGTGCGCAATGGCAGCAGCGATGCCGAGATTGCGGGTGCCATCGCCGCCCTCTGGGGCCAGCGCGGCGACCGTTATTCCGAGCTGCGCAGCGCCATGCAGGCGACTCCGGCGCGCAAGGTCGAAATGTCCTACATCGGCGGCTGATCCGGTACGCCTGCCCTGCTCTTTGCTCTTCCGCACCATGTCTTCCCCCGCCACCGCCGCCAGCCACATCACCGGCCTGGTCCTCTCCGGTGGCCGTGGCATGCGCATGGGCGGCGTCGACAAGGGCCTGCAAGTCCTGCATGGCAAGCCACTGGTGCAGCACGTGCTGGAACGCCTGGCACCGCAGGTCGGCACCCTGGCGATCAACGCCAACCGTTCCCAGCTGGAGTACGCCCGTTTCGGCTACCCGGTCTGGCATGACCTGCAGGGGGATTTCCCCGGCCCGCTGGCGGGTCTGCAATGCGGCCTGGCCCATTGCCACACGCCGCTGCTGGCCACCGCCCCGTGCGACTCGCCGCTGATCCCCTATGACCTGGTAGCGCACCTGTACGACGCCCTCACCGCCAGCGGCGCACAGGCTGCCATCGCGGTCACCGAGGGCGTACACGGGCGCCAGTGGCATCCTGTATGCTCGCTGCTTCAGACCAGTACGCGCGCTTCGCTGGACGCCTTCCTGGCGGCGGGCGAACGCAAGATGGACCGCTGGTTTGCCAGCCTTGATTGCGTCGAGGTGGATTTCCCCGACGAGCGCGCCTTCAGCAACATCAATACCGGGCTGGATTTGCAACAGCTCGAAGCAGAACAATGACCGAGACCCACACCGCCACACTCCACGACATCGTCAGCTGCATCAGCGGCTATGACCCCAACGCCATGACCGTGGCACGCGCGCAAGCCGTGATCCAGGAATTCATCACGCCCGTCGAGGCCGTGGAAAAGCTGGCCATCCGCAGCGCCCTTTCGCGCGTGCTGGCGCGCGACATCATCTCCCGCATCGACGTCCCGGCGCACGACAACTCGGCCATGGATGGCTATGCCCTGCGCGGCGAGGATGTGGCCGAGGGCCAGCAAGTGCGCCTGCAGATCATCGGCGCGGTACACGCAGGTGAACAATTCGCCGGCAGCGTCGGCCCCGGCCAGTGCGTGCGCATCATGACCGGCGCACCGATGCCCGACGGTTGCGACACCGTGATCCCGCAGGAACTGACCACCGACGCTGACGCGCAAGGCGTGACCCTGCCTGCCGGCCGCGTGCGTCCCGGCGACAATCGCCGCCTGCGTGGCGAAGACCTGGCCCTGGGCAGCGTGGCCCTGCCGCGCGGCCGCGTGCTGCGGCCCTCCGACATCGGCCTGCTGGCCTCGCTGGGCATCGCTGAAGTGCCGGTGCAGCGCCGTCTGCGCGTGGCCTTCTTCTCTACCGGCGACGAATTGCGTTCGGTCGGCGAGCCGCTCGATGCCGGCTGCGTCTATGACTCCAATCGTTACACCCTGCACGGCATGCTCACGCGCCTCGGTTGCGAGGTGCTGGACATGGGCGTGGTGCCGGACGATCCGGCCGCCCTGGAAGCGGCTTTCCGCGGTGCCTGCGAAGAGGCCGATGCGGTCATCACCTCCGGTGGCGTCTCGGTCGGTGCGGCCGATTACACCAAGCAGATCATGGCCAGCCTGGGCGAGATGACGTTCTGGAAGATCGCCATGCGCCCCGGCCGCCCGCTGGCCTTTGGCCGCATCCGCTCGCGCGGACGGGAGGCTTATCTGTTCGGTTTGCCGGGCAACCCGGTGGCGGTGCAGGTGAGTTTTTCCTTCTTCGTGCGCGATGCGCTGCTGCGCCTGGCCGGTGCCGAAGCCAATCCGCTGCCGCGCCTGCGGGTGAAGACGGCCACGGCCATTCGCAAGAAGGCCGGCCGCACCGAATACCAGCGCGGCATCCTGGCCCCGGACGAGAATGGTCACTGGCAAGTGCGGCTGACCGGCATGCAGGGTTCGGGCATCCTGCGCTCGATGTCGGATGCCAACTGCATCATCGAACTGGAACACGAACGCGGTGATGTAGCTGCCGGCGAAGAAGTGGCGGTAGTGCTGTTCGACGGCCTGGTGTGATGCTGGCTTTCAGGCGCAGATGAAGAAAAAGGGACGGCAAGCCGTCCCTTCTGTTTTCCAGCCTCTTGAGCCACCTCTGCAGGTGAAGGAAGAGGCCAATCAGACGCCCTCGGCATCCTCACCCAGATCCAGCTCCCCGGTCCCCAGCAGCTTCTGTGCATTCTCCACCGGCAGCGCCTCCACCGACTTGAGCTTGCGCGTCATCTGGCGGGTGCGGGTCTCGGCCTGGTCGATGTTCTTGGCCGCGCGCTCCAGCGCCGTCTTGGTGGCGGCCAGCACTTCGCCGAACTTGCCGAACTCGGTCTTGACCGCGCCCAGCACCTGCCACACCTCTGACGAACGCTTTTCCAGTGCCAGCGTGCGGAAACCCATCTGCAGGCTGTTGAGCAGCGCCGACAAGGTCGACGGACCCGCAATGGTGACCCGGCAGGTGCGCTGCAATTCATCCGACAAGCCGGGCCGGCGCATCACTTCCGCATACAGCCCTTCGGTCGGCAGGAAGAGGATGGCGAAGTCGGTCGTCAGCGGTGGCGACAGGTATTTCTCGGCAATCGTCTTGGCCTCGCCACGTACTGCCCGCTCCAGTTCGCGCCCGGCCGTGGCCACGCCCTCGGCATCGGCGCGCTCGGCGGCATCGACCAGGCGTTCGTACTGCTCCTTGGGGAATTTGGCGTCGATGGGCATCCAGACCTGGCCCGCGTCTTCCTTCGCACCCGGCAGGCGGATGGCGAATTCCACCCGCTCGCCGCTGGCCGGGACGGTCTCCACGTTCTTGGCGTACTGGTCGGGAGTGAGCATCTGCTCCAGCAGGATTTCCAGCTGCACTTCGCCCCAGGTGCCGCGCGTCTTGACGTTGGTCAGCACGCGCTTCAGGTCGCCCACGCCGGTGGCCAGCTGCTGCATTTCGCCCAGGCCCTGGTGCACCTTGTCCAGCCGGTCCGAGACCAGCTTGAAGGATTCACCCAGTCTCTGTTCCAGCGTGGCATGCAGTTTTTCGTCCACGGTCTTGCGCATCTCTTCCAGCTTTTGCGCGTTGTCGTTCTGCAGGTCCTTGATCTTGGCTTCCAGCGTGGCGCGCACCTCGGCCATGCGTTGGGCGTTCGATTCGGTCAATGCAGAGAGTTGCTGATTCAAGGTGTCACCAAAGCGCTTGAGCGAGACCGCCTGCTCTTCACGGTTCACCTGGGCCTGCAGCGTGATGGACTGGCGCATGCTTTCCAGTTGCTGGGTATTGCTTTCGTTGAGCTTGACCAGTTGCTGCGCGAAGCCATCGATCTGCTGGTTCTGCAAACCCGCCACGCTCGTCAGCTGCGTAGCCAGCGTCTGCTGCAGATGGGCGAAGTTCGCGCCCAGTTCCTGGCGCGTGCTCTGGGCACTGGCCTGCACCTGGCTGCGCAGCTCGCGCTCGATGCGCTCGCCGGTCTCCTGCTGGTGGCGTTGCAGGTCCTGCTTGACCTGCAGCAGCGCGTCTTCGATCACCAGCGCGGTGTCGTCCTCCTGCCGCTGGCTACCGCGCAGCAGGATCAGCACTTGCAGCACAAGGCCGGCCACCACCAGGCCGGCGAGGATCATTTCAAAAAGGGACATGGGACCAATCCAGTGCGTGTTACTCGGGCTTGTTGCGCATCCAGTCGGCTGTCTGGTAGAGCGCGGCCAGCAGGCGCTTCATCAGGTCTTCCGGCAGGCCGACATCCTGCATGGCCCAGGTCATGCAGCGCAGCCACTGGTCGCGCTCGGAGATGCCGATGGGGAAAGGCAGGTGGCGCGCCCGCAGACGGGGATGGCCGAATTTTTCCATGTACAGGCTGGGACCGCCGGTCCAGCCGGAGAGGAACATGTAAGTCTTCTCGCGCGAACCGTCCAGCGAAGGCGGATGCAGCGCGCGAATGTCGGCGAACTCCGGCTCCAGGTCCATCAGGTCATAGAAACGGTCGACCATCTCGCGCAGCTTCTCTGCGCCGCCAATGAGTTCGAACGTGGTCGGTTGGTTGGGATCTTCGATTTGCATAAGACCGCCATGATACCGCAGCCGGCTGCCCGCGTCGGGCGGTCCGGCTGCCAATGCCAAGCTTGCTTGATCTGTATCGGATCAGGCCTCGCGCAAGGTCTGCAGCGGCGGACGCCGCAGCACGTGGCGCAATCCGGCCCAGCCGCCCAAGGCCGAGCAAGCCGCGCCCAGCCCCATGCCGGCCACCCACACCAGCGGGCTGAAACTCCAGTCGAAATTGAAGACGTAATGCGCCAGCGCCCAGCCAATGCCGGCCGCGCCGCTGGCGGCCAGCAGCCCGGCCAGCGATCCCACCAGCAGCACCTCGATGCGCTGGGCTCGGGAGAGCTCCTGGCGGGTCGCACCAAGGGCTCGCAACAGGCCAGCTTCCCGTACACGTTCATCCTGGGACCCTGCCAGTGCAGCGTACAGTACCAGTACACCTGAACACAAAGTGAACAGGAACAGGAACTCTACAGCTGCAATCACTTGACCGACCACTTCCTGAATCTGTGCCAATACACTTCCTATATCCACAACGGTCAGATTGGGGAAGTCACGCGCCAGCGTGTTGCCCAAGGCCTCCTGCTGCGGCGTCAGGTGTACCGCCGTGATCCAGCTTTGCGGCGTATCGCGCATGAGCGTCGGATTGAGGATGACGAAGAAATTCACCCGCAGCGATCCCCACTCCAGCTTGCGCAGGCTGGTCACGGGCGCTTCCACCAGTTGACCGGCGATGTCGAATTGCAGCTTGTCCCCCAG
Organism: Herbaspirillum huttiense; assembly: GCF_004367745.1. Lineage (GTDB taxonomy): Bacteria > Pseudomonadota > Gammaproteobacteria > Burkholderiales > Burkholderiaceae_D > Herbaspirillum > Herbaspirillum huttiense. The sequence goes on along the minus strand of NZ_CP037993.1, from coordinate 2,144,108 downwards.
CTTGATGCCCAGGGTCTGCGCCAGCCCGCGTTCCACCGAGGCTTCCGGGCGGCTGTCGTCGTACCAGCGGCCGCCCACGATGCCGTTGCCGGGCGGGATGTCGCGCATGGTCGAGAGATTGAATTCGCGGTCCACCAGGCGCTTGGCGCGGTCTTCCTGATAGTCCGACGGATTGACGGCGCGCCCGTTGATCTGCACCAGGCGTCCGCGAATCATCGGATACAGCGCCGCATCCTGCACGCCGCCCTGATGCAGCGCCTGCTGCACGGCCTCGCGCTGATCCGACTGGATGTTGATGATGAAGCGGTTGGGCGCATCGGCCGGCGTGGCTTGCCGCCACGCGCCGACCAAATCGCCACGGATCACGGTCAGCAGCAGCAGCGCCATCAGGCCCAGGCCCAAGGCCACCACCTGCATCACGGCCGCCGCCGGACGGCGTTGCAGGCCATCGATGGCGAAGCGCCAGCTCTGGCGATCCACCAGCCCGCGCAGCGAACGCAGCGCACGCAGGCACAGCCAGGCCACCAGCGCGAAGAGACCGAAGCCGCCGAGGAAACCGGCGATGGTCAGCAAGCCCAGCTTGAGATCGCCCGCCTGCCACAGCAGCAAGCCGGAAAACACCAGCGTGCCCAGCACATAGGTCCCCACCGTCAGCGCCTGCGGTGCGCCCTGGTCGCGCCGGATCACGCGGTTATGCGGCACGTTGCGCAATTGCAGGATGGGCGGCAAGGCAAACCCGACCAGCAGCAGCAGACCGGTGGCCACGCCCTGCAACGCCGGTGCCCAGCCCGGTGGCGGCAAGGCGGTCGGCAGGAAGTTGCCCAGCCATTGCAGCAGCGCAAAGTGGGCGGCAAAACCGACCAGCATGCCGATGAAGCTGGCGGCGAGCCCGATGAGAATGAATTCGGTGAGATAGAGCGTGGTCACCTGCGCCTGCGTCATGCCGAAACAGCGCAGCATGGCGCAGGCATCCAGATGGCGCAGCATGAAGCGGCGCGCCGCCATGGCCACGGCGAGCGCGGCCAGCATGGCCGACAGCAGCCCGACCAGCGACAGGAATTGCTCGGCGCGGTCCAGCGTGGCGCGCATCTCAGGGCGGCCGTTTTCCAGCGATTCCAGACGCACGCCGCGCAGCTTGTCGGCGTCGATCTGGCGTTCGATCTGCTGCTGATAGCGCTGCACGGCCTCGGGCGGGCCGGCGATCAACAGGCGATAGGTCACGCGTGAACCGACCTGCACCAGATGCGTGGCGGCCAGGTCGGCCTCATTGAGCATCACACGCGGCGCGAAGTTGACGAAAGCGCTGCCGCGATCCGGTTCGATCGCGATGACGGCGGCGATCTTCAGCGCCAGATCACCCAGCCTGAGGGTATCGCCGACCTTCACGTCGAGCTGGGACAGGATCTGCGGATCCACCCAGAGGGTCCCCGGCTGCGGAATCCCGTCGGCAGGCCGGTCGCGGCCATCGCTGCCCTGCAGCCGCAACTGGCCGCGCAAGGGATAGCCCGCCGTGACGGCCTTGATGGACGAGAGTACCGAGCGGGCCGCATCCCCCTCCCCGGCTTGCGCCATGCTGGGGAAGACCTGGGTCTGCGCCTGCTGCAAGCCTTGCGTGGCGGCCTGCTGCAGCCATTGCGGCGACAGCGGCTGGTCGGCCGCCACCAGCAGATCGGCCCCCAGCAACTGGTGCGCATCGCGCGTCATGCCGGCGCGCATGCGGTCGACGAAGAAACCGACCGAGGACAGTGCCGCCACCGCCACGATCAAGGCGATCAGCAGGAAACGGAGTTCACCGGTGCGCCAGTCGCGCAGGGTCATGCGCAATGCTTGTTGGAACATGCAGGGCCAGTCGTAAAGGAATCAGGGATCAGGGATCAGAAAAAACGGCAAGCCAGGTTCAGCGCAGCCACACCGCCACCACGCCCACCGCCAGCAGCACGCTGAAGGCCCCCAGCATGCGCAGGCGGCGGCGCATGGCATCCATGGTGGCGACCAGTTGCGCATTCTGCTCGGCCAGGGTGTTGATCAACTGGCTGGCTTCGAGCTGCTCGGCTTCCAGCTGGACGATGCGCTGGGCCAGCTGGCCGACGTCGCCGGTGACCGGCGCGGGCGGCGCGGCATCGACTGCGGTCTTGGCCTTGCGGGTGCGCGACCACAGGTCACGCGCGCCCTTGACGATGCCGGGGGTGGCCTGGACCACGTCGCCCCAGGGAATCAGTTTGATGGCGGACAGCCAGCTCAATCCCATCTGCGCTACTCCTGAAAAAGATTTGGATAAGGAAAATCAGATACGGCTTGTTGCAATTTCGTTGCAGAAACGGGCGAACCGGCCTGCTCTGTCTTCTTCTAAGACAGGCAAAATGTCATTTTATCCCGACAAGTTGCTAGCCTTCCGCAGGTCGCCAGAATGACCTTGCCAACCGGAAGCATTGCAGCCTCGTCCCCTGAGAAACCGGAGTCCAGTCCCATGAAAGCCCCCTTGTCCCTGCTGGCAGCCGCCCTGCTGCTGTGTGCCGGCAGTGCCTTCGCTGCCGATTGCACCAAGGCCGCCACCCAGGCCGAGATGAATGCCTGCGCCTCGCAGACCCTGACCCAGAACGATGCCGATCTCAACGCCACCTACATGGCCTATCGCGACAAGCTCAACAAGGCGAAACAGAACCAGTTGCGCGAAGTGCAGCTGGCCTGGCTGAAGTATCGCGACCTGTCCTGCCGCTTTGAGAGCTCGGCCAGCGCCGGCGGGTCTGCAGCTTCACTTGCGCTGCAGACCTGCCTGGCCGACAAGACCCGCCAGCGTGCGGACGAACTGAAGAATCTGGCAGGCTGCCAGGAAGGCGATCTCAACTGCGTGCGCTAGTCAGAACATTATCTTTCATGCTGTAATGCTCGCGTCTGAAGAATCAGACCGATCAGCCCCACGAATCCACCTTGCCCCAGGGAGTCTCTCATGAAAAAAATGCTCTTCGCCATGACCTCGTTCGCACTGGCCGCCCCGCTGCTGCTGGGTTCCCCCGCCATGGCGCAGAATGCGCAGCAGGACAAGATGAAGCAATGCAACGCCGACGCCGCCGGCAAGAAAGGCGATGAACGCAAGGCCTTCATGTCCTCCTGCCTGAAGAAGGAACAGCCCAAGCCGGCCACCCAGCAGGACAAGATGAAGCAATGTAACGCCGACGCTGCCGGCAAGAAGGGCGACGAGCGCAAAGCCTTCATGTCGTCCTGCCTGAAGAAGGACAAGTAATTTTCCTTCACGTCCCCGCCAACCCGGCCGGGACGCCCAACAAAAAACCCGCAAGCTGCCTTGCGGGTTTTTTGTTGTCTGCGCGCGGGCCAGAGCCTGTTCAGTGCTGCGTGCGCTTGAAGAAGAACAGCCCGGCCCCCACCAGCATCAGCACGCCACCGAAGAAACGGTTCTGCGCCTTGATCGCCTTCTGGCTGCGGAAGAAGCGTTGCAGGCGGCTGGCCGCAAAGGCGTAGCCGTGCATCACCACCAGGTCCACCGCCACCATGGTCACGGCCAGCACCAGCAACTGCAGCCACAGCGGACGTTCGTGATCGATGAATTGCGGCAGCACCGCCACCATGAAGACGATGCCCTTGGGGTTGGTGGCATTGGTGAGGAAGCCCGTCATGCAACGCTGCCACCAATGCTGGCCACGCTGGGCGCGTGCCACGGCGTTGGCGTTGTCGAGGGCTTCGCCTTCCTGCTCCGAGGGCACGTGGGCGCGCCACTGCGAGAAGCCCAGGTAGATCAGGTACAGGGCACCGGCGATCTTGACCACGTTGAAGGCGGTTTCGGAGGCCACCAGCAGCGAACCCACACCGGCTCCGGCGATGATGAGGACCACCACCAGCGCGATTTCCAGGCCGAGGATGGTGGCCGTGGTACGGCGCAGGCCGTAATTGAGGCCGTGGCTCATGGAGAGCACCGCGCCCGATCCGGGCGAGATGGCAATGACACAGGCGGCGAGAAAGAATGCAAACCAGGTTTGATAGGCCATGAGAAAACTCGATGAGGCAACAGGAAAGAAGAAACGGCAAGACCACCGGCAAGGCACGCAGTGCAGCGGAGAAGCCGGGAAACTGCGCTGCAACCAGGCTGCACCAACGTGTTGACCATTATAAGCAAAGCAGCAACGAATGCTTACAAATACACGATGAATTGAAACACTTTCACGTCGTCTTTCACGTCGGCGGCTCGTTATAGGAAGCAAGGCGACACGACATGATGAAGCGATTACGCAAAATCAAGCGCCGAGCGTAACAACCACTTTCTAAAGGAAATTGCCATGAAAACCAAATCCGTCATCGTCGCTTCCCTGCTGACCGCACTGGCCCTGCCGGTGTTCGCACAGACCGGCAGCGCTGCGCCGGCCGCGCCAGCAGCAGCCACGGCCAAGGCGGAAGCCGGCAAGACCGACACCGCGCCCAAGGCCAAGACCACGCATCACGCCAAGCACAAGAAGTCCGAAAAGTCGGAAAAGGCGGAAAAGGCAGAGAAGAAGGCTGACGCCAAGAGCGAAGCCAAGGCCGACACCAAGGCCGCTACCGATACAGCGACCAAGACCAAGTAAGACCGTACCGGGCCAGTCCCGGTACAGATAGCAGATACATGGCAGTAACGTAGCAGACACGCAGCACACACCGTACGCACCGTACTACTGACGCAAACAGACACTTGTCTCTGAAAGGACATCACCATGAATACCAAGACCATCATCGTTGCCTCCCTGCTGTCGGCCCTGACCCTGCCGGTGTTCGCCCAGACCGGCGCAGCCGCCGCTCCTGCCGCCCCGGCTGCCACCACCGCCGCCCCGGCCAAAGCGGAAGCCGCCAAGACCGAGACCGCACCGAAGGCCAAGGCCACGCATCACGCCAAGCACAAGAAGTCCGAAAAATCGGAGAAGAAGGCCGATACCAAGACTGAAGCCAAGGCTGAAAAGAAGGATGCCGGCACTGCGGACACCAAGACGGCCGCCACCGACACCGCTGCCAAGACCAAGTAATCCAGGCAAGACCGTACCGGGCCAGCGCCCGGTACACGTAGCAAACACATAGCAGACACACAGCACACACCGTGCATACAGTACTACTGACACTGACCAGACACTAGTCGTTGAAAGGACATCACCATGAAGACCAAGACCATCATCGTTGCCTCCCTCCTGTCGGCCCTGACCCTGCCGGTGTTCGCCCAGACCGGCGCCGCTGCCGCCCCGGCTGCTCCGGCCAAGGCTGAAGCCGCCAAGACCGAGACCGCGCCGAAGGCCAAGGCGGAACATCACGCCAAGCACAAGAAGTCGGAAAAGAAGGCGGAAGGCAAGACCGAGAAGAAGGCCGCTGCCGGCACGGAAGCCAAGCCGGCCGCTGACGCCGCCGCCAAGTAAGGCGTCCGCAAGGAGCAGCACCGCGGGCATCGGATCCGTCTGAGGCCCGGACATGTCAGGGATGACAGGGATATCGCCCCCGCACCGTCAGGTCCGGGGGCGATATTTTTTATATCATTTAAATGGTTTGCTTCGCTTCGGCTGTCCACTCACGCCGACACGCCCGATGCAGATCAATCCTGCTGCCACCGCAAGGCAATGCGTTCTCCCGCCTGCGCAAAATGCGCGCAGTCCATGCCCACGCCTGCCGCAAACAACAGATCGTCCCCTGCCCACACCAGCGGCAGATAAGGCCGTTCCCACGCAGGGACATCGGCGCTCTGGTATTGCTGCTTGAGGCTGCGCGCCGGACGATTCTGCGCCAGCTTGATGCGTTCCCCCCCGCTGCGCCCGCACACCAGCAGCGATTGCGCACGCAGCCAAGCGGCATCGAAGCCCGGCCGCGCATCGCCAGCGGGAATGGGCTCGAACTGCAGGGTGCCGTGGAAGACCGGCACATGGACCTGCGCCTGCCCGCTCCAGCGCAGCGACAGTGACGCGCCCTCATCGGGCAGGCGGCGGCGCGGTGCCAGGAAGACGCGCTCGCGGTAACGATGGACTTCGCCGTCAGGATGGGAGACGCACAGCTGCGCTTCCACATCGGCCTCCAGCAGTTGGGTGCGCATCTCCTGCATCCACGCCGATGACGGCATGCGCATGCCGCGCAGTCCGAACCAGTGACGCATCAGATTCAGGAAGCGCTGTTCGCTCAGAGCACGCAGCGCGGGCATGCGCAGATGATCGTCTTCACGGCATTGCGCCAGATCCTGTTCGGCCACTTCGCGCAGCAGTTCCTGCGCGCCCTGTGCGTGTCCGGCCGCGCGCGCCAGGCGCTGCTGGTAGCCGGGGAAGACCTGGCCCAATGCCGGCATCACCTGATGACGCAAGGCATTGCGGGTGTAGCGCGAATCGCTGTTGGACTCATCCTCGATCCAGGCGAGCGACCAGGCGCGTGCGCCCTCTTCCAGCTGCGCACGCGGGATGGCCAGGAAAGGCCGTGCGATCAGCGTGTCCGCATCGCCCAGCAAACCGGGCGCCGCATTGCATTGATCCATGCCGGACAGGCCCGCCAGCCCGCTGCCGCGCAGCAGCTGCAGCAGCACCGTTTCTGCCTGGTCGTCGAGATGATGGGCCGTCAGCAGCAGGCGCGCACCATGGGCGCGGCACAGCCGTCCCAGTGCGGCATAACGCGCCAGCCGTGCCGCTTCTTCCACACCGCTGTCGGCCACCCGTTCCAGTTGCACGCGCTCGTGCGCGCAGGTGATGCCGCGCTGCGCACATGCCTGCTCGGCATGCGCCAGCCAGGCATCCGCATTGGGCGAGAGTCCATGATGCACATGCAGGGCCACCACGCGTCCGCCGCTTTCATGCTGCCAATGCGCGGCCGCTTCCAGCAGCACCGTGGAATCGAGCCCACCGCTGAAGGCCACGGCCAGCGTGTCCTGCGCGGGATCGAAACCGGTCGCGGCCAGCGTGGCGTGCAATGCCTGCAGCAGCTTGCCGGTGATCTTGCCGGAGGAAGGAGAAGAAGAGGAATGATCGGACATGAGAAACCGGCACCTGAAAAGACAAACGCCAGCGAAGCAATCGCTGGCGTCCGGGAAGAAGAAAATGCGAACCGAAAGTTATTCGGCCGAATTCAATTCCTTGAACTTGCCATAAGCCATCAGCTTTTCGTGACGCGCAGCCAGCAGGTCCTTGGTCTTCATGCCTTGGAACTGGCGCAGCGAATCCGACAGTGCGCGCTTGAGCAAACCGGCCATCTGCTTGGGATCACGATGGGCGCCACCCAGCGGTTCGTTGACGATCTTGTCGATCAGGCCGATGGCCTTGAGGCGATGAGCGGTCAGGCCCAGCGCTTCAGCCGCATCGGCGGCGCGGTCGGCGGTCTTCCACAGGATGGAAGCGCAGCCTTCCGGCGAGATCACCGAGTAGGTCGCATATTGCAGCATCAGCACCGAATCACCCACGGCGATGGCCAGCGCGCCGCCGGAACCGCCTTCACCGATGATGGTGGCGATCAGCGGCACCTTCAGTTCGGCCATCACGTACAGGTTGTGGCCGATGGCTTCGGACTGGCCGCGCTCTTCGGCATCGATGCCGGGGAATGCGCCCGGGGTATCGACAAAGGTAAAGATAGGCAAACCAAACTTCTCGGCCACCTTCATCAGGCGCATCGCCTTGCGATAGCCTTCCGGCTTGGGCATGCCGAAGTTGCGCATGGCGCGTTCCTTGGTGTCGCGCCCCTTCTGGTGGCCGATCACCATGCACGCCTGGCCGTTGAAACGGGCCAGGCCGCCGACGATGGACTGGTCGTCCGCGAAGGTGCGGTCGCCGTGCAGTTCGTGGAAATCGGTGAAGATCTCGCGCACGTAGTCCATGGTGTAGGGACGCTGCGGATGGCGCGCAATCTGCGAGACCTGCCAGGGCGTGAGCTTGGCGTAGATGTCCTTGGTCAGCTGCTGGCTCTTCTTGACCAGGCGCTCGATCTCTTCGGAGATGTCGACGGCCGAGTCATCCTGTACAAAACGCAACTCTTCAATCTTGGCATCCAGCTCGGCGATGGCCTGCTCGAAGCCCAGAAAAGTCGTTGTCGATTTACTCATTGTGTTCCTTTTTCAACAAGTCCGATGATGTGGCGAGAATCGCTGACAATGCCGGCCCGGAGCGGGTTGCGGCGCGATGATCCCCGGTTGCATCGGTTTGCCTTCAAATCTTGGGAGGTGCGGAGTATACACCAGCAAGGCCCCGGCGCAGCAGCGCCGGACGCACCCTCTTCCTCTTGGATCAATAATCGGACGGCAGCGGATCCAGGCTGCGCCACAGGTACCAGGTCGCCACGGTGCGCCACGGTTCCCAATTCGCGGCGACTTCCCGCGCATCACTGCGCGAGACGGGCTCGCCCGAGAAATAGCTGATGCTGATGCCCTTGAGCAATCCCAGGTCATCCAGCGGCAGCACGTTCGGGCGCAGCAGATTAAATATCAAAAACATCTCGGCTGTCCAGCGGCCAATCCCGCGGATCTGGATCATCTCGGCAATGACGGCTTCGTCTTCCATCTCCGCCCATTTGTCGGGATGTACCGTCTTGGCCTTGAAGTGGGCCGCCAGATCGAGGATGTATTCGGCCTTGCGCTTGGACAGGCCGCACGCCGCCAGCCCTTCCGGACCAGTGCGCATCACCTGGCCCGGCGTGCAGCGCGGACAGGCTTCCAGGAAGCGCTGCCAGACCGCGTTGGCGGCCTTGGTCGAGATTTGCTGGCCGATCACCGAACGCGCCAGCGTGGTGAAGGCGTCGCCGCGCACGGTCAGTTGCAGATCCCCGAACTGCGGGATGATCTTGCGCATGATGCGGTCGCGCTTCATCAGCTCGGCCTTGGCCTCTTCCCAGTAGGCCGGCACGATCAGGCTGGGATCGGCCTCGCTGGCTTTTCGGTTGGTATTCAAATCAAGCTCTCCGCCACTCGGTCAGGCCGCCCGGTTTGTCTTCCAGAATGATGCCGGCCGCGGTCAGCTCGGCACGGACCCGGTCGGCTTCGGCGAAGTTCTTGCCTGCCTTGGCCGCCTTGCGTGCTTCAATCAGGGCTTCGATCTCGGCTTCGCCCAGACCGTCTGCTGCTGCCACGCCGCCCTTGAGGTACTCCGCCGGCTCGCGCTGCAGCAGGCCGAGGATGCCGGCCAGCGCCTTCAACTGGCGCGCCTGCGCCGGCGAACGGTCACGGTTGACCTCATTGGCCAGTTCGAACAGCACCGAGATCGCGACCGGCGTGTTGAAGTCGTCGTTCAGAGCCTCTGTGAACCTTTGTGCATGCGCTTCATCGGCCACGAGAGCGCCGGCTTGCGGCGGCACATCTTTCAAGGCCGTGTACAGGCGGGTGAGCGCCTGGCGGGCATCGTCCAGATGCGCATCCGAGTAGTTCAGCGGGCTGCGGTAGTGGGCGCGCAAGATGAAGAAACGCAACACTTCCGGGTCGTACTTCTTGAGCACGTCGCGAATCGTAAAGAAGTTGCCCAGGGACTTGGACATCTTCTCGTTGTCGATGCGCACGAAACCGTTGTGCATCCAGTAATTCACGAAGGTGTGCTGGTGCGCGCCTTCGGACTGGGCGATTTCATTTTCATGATGCGGGAACTGAAGATCCTGGCCACCGCCGTGGATGTCGAAATGGTCGCCCAGCAGGTCACTGGACATGGCCGAGCACTCGATGTGCCAGCCCGGACGGCCGCAGCCCCAGGGCGAATCCCACTTGGCTTCGTCCGGCTCGCTGGGCTTGGCCGCCTTCCAGAGCACGAAGTCCAGCGGATCGCGCTTGCCGGTGTTCACATCCACCCGCTCGCCGGCGCGCAGGTCGTCCAGCGACTTGCCGGAGAGCTTGCCGTAGCCGGGGAAATCGCGCACGGAGTAATTGACGTCGCCATCGCTGGCTTTGTAGGCCAGGCCGTTCTTTTCCAGCTTGCCGATCAGGTCCAGCATCTTCGGCACGTACTTGGTCGCACGCGGTTCATGATCGGGACGCTGCACGCCCAGGGCAGCGGCATCCTCGTTCATGGCATCGATGAAGCGATTGGTCAGCTGGGCGATGGTCTCGCCGTTCTCGGCGGCACGATGGATGATCTTGTCGTCGATGTCGGTGATGTTGCGCACATAGGTCACGGCATAGCCGGAGGCGCGCAGCCAGCGCTGCACCATGTCGAACACCACCAGCACGCGCGCATGGCCGATATGGCAGTAGTCATACACGGTCATGCCGCACACGTACAAGCGCACCTTGCCGGGTTCGATCGGGGTAAAGGTCTGCTTGTCACGCGCCAGCGTGTTGTAAATCTTGAGCTCGCTCATGGGATGGGAATTCTGGGGTTGGCGTAGCCGCTGTGGGCGACGGGTTCATGCACTACCTGGGGCCGGCACCGTGATGAAGCATGGCGCTGACAGGCCCCTGCCTGGGTTTCATTGTTCTAGCAGCAGTTGCAACATGAACGGGTCACGGTAGCCAAACCTCTTTTTGTCTTACTTGTTTGATATAAAATGCCAGCTTTCTTCGAATTTCTTCGAGTATAGCATCGATAAAACCATGGCCCCAGAATCACAAGAACAGACATCCATTCATGGTTTGCGCGGTTTGATCAGCAAGACTGCCCACAAGACGGCAGTGTTGTCCAGCCTGGTGGCTGCCCTGTTCGGGGTGCCCGCCACGCTTGCGCATGCCAGTGAAATGTCTGACATCAACAAGCTGATGCGGGCCGGACAGTATGCCGATGCACTGACCAAGACCGATGCCGTGCTGGCGAAACACCCGCGCGATGCGCAACTGCGTTTCACGAAGGGGCTGATCTTAGCAGAACAAAACCGTTCTGCCGAGGCCATCGCGGTGTTCAGCAAGTTGACCGAAGACTTCCCCGACCTGCCCGAGCCGTACAACAACCTGGCCGTGCTGTATGCGGCCGACGGCCAGTACGACAAGGCGCGCGCGGCGCTGGACATGGCCATGCGCACCAATCCGACCTATGCCACGGCACTGGAAAACCTGGGCGACGTCTATGCCAAGCTGGCCAGCCAGGCTTATGACAAGGCGCTGCAGATCGATCCGGGTGCCAACGTGCCGCAGCCCAAGCTGACCTTGCTGCGCTCGCTCAACGGCAACACCACCGGTGGCACCGTGCCGCGCCTGGCGTCGGCCGCAGCGGCCCAGCGCGACGCCAAGGCCAAGGCCGAAGCGGCAGCGGCCGAACAGCAGGAACGCAATCGTGCCCTGGCGGCCGAGAAACTGGCGCAGCAGGCAGCCGCCGACAAGGCCGAAGCGGAGAAGACAGCCATCTCCAAGGCCACCAGCGAGAAGGAAAAAGCCGCAGCCGACAAGGCGACCGCCGAGAAAGCCGCTGCCGACAAGGCAGCCGCAGACAAGGCTGCCGCCGAGAAGGCCGCAGCAGACCGGGCCGCCGCCGACCGCGCCAAGGCCGAGAAGGCACGCGCCGAGCAACTGGCCGCCGAACAGGCGCGCGCCCAGAAGGCCGCCGCCGACAAGGCTGCCGCCGAGCAGAAGCAGAAGGAACTGCAGGCGCAGAAGGACAAGGAGCAAGCCGACAAGCTGGCCCGCGAACAAGCCGCCCGCGCCGAGAAGGACAAGGCTGCCCAGGCTGCCGCCGAGAAGGCACAAGCCGACAAGCTGGCTGCCGCCGAGAAGGCCAAGGCGGAGAAACTGGCCGCGGCCGAAAAGGCCAAGGCCGAGAAACTGGCCGCTGCCGAGAAGGCCAAGGCCGACAAGGCCCGTGCCGACAAGGAAAAGGCCAAGGCCGAGGCCAGCGCCGAACAGGACAAGGCGGTCGTGCTGGCAGCATTGAATGGCTGGGCCAAGGCCTGGAGCGACAAGGACGTGCGCAGCTACCTGGGCCATTACGCCAGCGACTTCGAGACGCCCCGTGGCGCCTCCCGCAAGGAATGGGCCGAAGAGCGCCGCGCCCGCATCGAGGACAAGGGCCGCATCAGTGTCAAGGTCAGCAATGCCACGGTGAGCATCAATGGCAACATCGCGACCGTGCGCTATCGCCAGATATATAATTCGGATCGGCTGACGGTGGACAGCCGCAAGACCCTGATCTTCGTCAAACAGGGCAATCGATGGCTGATCAAACAGGAACGATCGGGAGGGTAATTGGTGGCTAGCGCTTTGCAAGGGCGTCCCGCGCGCATGCTGGGACGCCTGCTGATGTTGTGCCTGGCGGGTCTGCCTGCGATGGGCAGCGAGGCATCCTCTTCTTCCATTCCGCCGCAAGGCAATACGGCCGGCGCACCCGCTGCCAAGCCGGATCCGGAAGCTCTGCTCATTGATATCTACAAGGACCTCGGTGCCAACCGCCTGCGCGAAGCCCAGGCCAAGGCCGACGCCCTGGTGGCGGCCTATCCGACCTTCCGCCTCGGCCACCTGGTGCGCGGCGACCTGCTGCTGATGCATGCCCGCCCGGTGCGCAACTTCGGCGCCATGGCCGATGGTCCCGGCGACAAGCTCAAGGAATTGCGCGACGAAGCCATGGTGCGCATCCGTTCCCTGCAGGAAAAACCGGACCCCAAGCTGATCCCCAAGGCCGTGCTGCAAGTCGGCGAGGACCAGAAGAACGTGCTGGTGGTCGATACCACGCGCTCGCGCCTGTACGTCTACGAGAACCAGGGCGGCGAGCTGAAATACATGACCGACTACTACGTCTCGCAAGGCCGCTTCGGTGCCAACAAGACCAAGTCGGGCGACCAGCGCACGCCCATCGGCGTGTATTACGTCAACAACCGCATCCCCGGCCCCAAGCTGCCTGATTTCTATGGCACCGGCGCACTGCCGCTGTCCTATCCCAATGAGTGGGACAAGCGCAATGGCCGCAGCGGCTACGGTATCTGGCTGCACGGCACGCCCTCGGACAACTTCAGCCGCCCGCCCCTGTCCTCGGACGGCTGCGTGGTGCTGGCCAATCCGGACCTGCAGAGCCTGTATTCCACCGCCGAAGTCGGCAAGACCGTGGTGGTGATCAGCCAGCACGTGCAGTTCGTCGACAAGAGCGAGTGGGCCAAACAGCGCGACGCCGCCTCGGCCATGCTGGAGCAATGGGGCCAGTCGCTGGAGAATGCGGATGCCGACAAGGTGCTGGCGTATTACTCTCCCGAATTCCGCTCGGCCCAGGGCGAGAACCTGGCCACCTGGTTCGGCCGCCAGCAGAAGAGCCTGAACGGCGCGCGCTATACCAGTGTCAAACTGCGCGATGTCAGCCTGTTCCGCTATCCCGGCACACCGGAAGACATGATCGTCAGCACTTTCACCCAGGAAAGTGCGGTCGGCAAGAGCAAGAACGCGATCCGCAAGCGCCAGTACTGGGTGCGTGAAGGATCGCAATGGAAAATCATTTACGAAGGCAACGCATGATCCTCTCCCGTCGTCATCTGCTGCGCATGGCCGCAGCATTCTCTCTCTCGGCCACGCTGGCTGCTCCCGTCCTGGCGGCCGATGCACCGCGCGTGCTGCTCAAGACCAGCATGGGCAACATCACCCTGGAACTGAATCCTGAAAAGGCTCCGGTCTCGGTCGACAATTTCCTGAAATACGTCAAGAAGGGCCAGTACAACGGCACCGTCTTCCACCGCGTCATCAACGGCTTCATGATCCAGGGCGGCGGCTACGACCAGAACATGCGCGAGAAAGCCACCGACGCGCCCATCAAGAACGAGGCCAATAACGGTTTGAAGAACGAGGTTTATACTGTGGCGATGGCGCGCACGTCGGCACCGCATTCGGCAACGGCCCAGTTCTTCATCAACGTGGCGGACAACCGCTTCCTGAACTACCCCGGCCAGGACGGCTGGGGCTATGCCGTCTTCGGCAAGGTCATCGCCGGTGCTGACGTGGTCGACAAGATCAAGCAAGTGCGCACCGGTGCCGGCGACGTGCCGGCCACGCCGGTGGTGATCGAATCGGCCACCCTGGTCAAGTAAGGCCGGCCTGCCGTCACGCAGCCAAGGCGGGCCCAAGTCGCCCGCCGGTTTTTTTCATTCCCCCACAAGCAAAGGATTCATCATGGCAGTTCTGCTCACCACCAACCACGGCGCCATCAAGATCGAACTGGATGCCGAGAAGGCCCCCAAGACCGTTGAGAACTTCCTGGCCTACGTCAACGCCGGCCATTACAACGGCACCATCTTCCATCGCGTCATCGACGGTTTCATGATCCAGGGCGGCGGCTTCGAACCCGGCATGAAGCAGAAGGAAACCCGCGAGCCGATCGAGAACGAAGCCAAGAACGGCCTCAAGAACGAGCCCTACACCCTGGCCATGGCCCGCACCGCCGCTCCGCACTCGGCCTCGGCGCAGTTCTTCATCAACGTCAAGAACAACAGCTTCCTGGACTACCCGGGCCAGGACGGCTGGGGCTACTGCGTCTTCGGCAAGGTCGTCGAAGGCACTGAAGTGGTCGACAAGATCAAGGGCGTCAAGACCACCCGCGCCGGCATGTTCGCCGACGTGCCTGCGGAAGATGTGGTGATCGAGAAGGCAGAAGTGGTCTGAGCCTGATCCGGACCGCTGACTTCACCGACCATGACTGATTTCCAGTTCATGCAAAAAGCGCAACCGACGGTTGCGCTTTTTGTTTCCGACCTCCATTTGCAAGCCGCCCTGCCCCGTACCACCGAGGCTTTTCTGTCCTTCCTGCAGCGCCATGCAGTACAGACGCAGCAACTGTACTTGCTGGGTGACGTGTTCGAGTACTGGGCCGGTGACGACGACCGTACTGCTCCCTACAACCAACTGATTGCTGACGCACTGCGAACTGTACAGGCGCAAGGCGTGCAACTGTACTGGATGGCTGGCAACCGCGATTTCCTGGTCGGACAGGCATTTGCCGATGCCGCCGGACTGACCCTGCTGCAGGACCCGCACATCATCACCGCCGCCGGTCGCACGCTGGCGCTGGCCCATGGCGATGCGCAATGCACCGATGACCAGGCCTACATGGCGTTCCGCGCCCAGGTACGGCAACCGGCTTACCAGCAGCAGTTCCTGGCCATGCCGCTGGCGCAGCGCAAGGCCATCATCGAAGGCATCCGCAAGAACAGTCAGGACGCCAACCAGAGCAAGGACATGGCGATCATGGACGTCAATGCCGGTGCGATCGATGCGCTCTTCGCGCAGACCGGCACCGATGTCCTGATCCACGGCCATACGCACCGCCCTGCCCTGCATCGCCTGGACGGCGGCAAGCTGCGCTATGTACTGCCAGATTGGGAATACGACGTGGAAACGCCGCGTGGCGGCTGGATCAGCCTGACGGCTGACGGTGCGCTGCACCGGCATGATGTGAACGGCGACGAGATCGCCTGATCTCGCCGTACATGCTTCATCGCTGCGGCAGATGCCGTGGCGAGCTACGCAGCCGGTCTGAACCCGGCTGCGCCCCTGCTCCTCAATCGACCAGCCGGTTCAGTTGCGCGGCGTCGAATTGTCCGGCCTCTTCAAGGCGTCGACACCCTATCCCCGCACCCTGCAAGGCGGCCAGCACGGCTTCCAGTTGCTGCTCCTGCGCGGCCACCTGGTTGATGAGTCCGTGCAGCGCCTTGGACAGCGGATCATCGCCATTGGGCATGACGCCATAGGCCGCAAACAGGCGTGCTGCCGCCTGATCACGCGCGGCTGGCGCGACATTGCGCTCGACGATGCGCGCCGGGTTGCCCACGGCGGTGGCGCCGGGCGGCACTTCCTTGGTGACCACCGCATTGGAACCGACCTTGGCCCCGTCCCCGACCGTAAAACCGCCCAGCACCTTGGCCCCGGCACCGATGATGACGCCGCGCCCCAGTGTCGGATGGCGCTTGGCGCCCTTGGCCAGCGACGTGCCGCCCAGGGTCACGCCCTGGTAGATGGTGGAATCGTCACCGACGATGGCGGTCTCGCCAATCACCACCCCCATGCCGTGATCGATGAAGACACGGCGGCCGATGGTGGCACCGGGATGGATCTCGATGCCGGTGAGGGTGCGGCCGAGCTGCGAGATGAAGCGTCCCAGCCACTTCATCTCGGCCTTCCAGCAAGCCTGAGCCCAGCGATGCAGGATCACCGCATGCAGGCCCGGATAACAGGTCAGCACCTCCCAGCTGTTGCGCGCGGCGGGGTCGCGCTCACGGATGCTGGCGATGTCTTCTCTGAGTCGGCTGAACATGGTGTGTTTCCTGAAACGTGAATGAAAACGGCTACTGAAGTGAAATTGAAGTGATCCAACAATGGAACGGCAAAAAAAATCGCCGGACACGAAGTCCGGCGATGATGTCATGCGGGATGACCGGACTTACTTGGGCAAGCGCTGGCGTCGCGCCTCGTACAGACAGACGCCGGAAGCCACGGAGACGTTGAGGCTCTCGACCGAACCGAACATGGGGATGTTGACCAGCACGTCACAGGTCTCGCGGGTGAGACGGCGCATGCCTTCGCCTTCGGAGCCCATCACCAGTGCGGTGGGACCGGTGAAGTCGCCTTCGTAGAGGCCCTTCTCGGCATCATCGGAGGTGCCGATGATCCACACGCCGCGCTCCTTCAGGTCGCGCATGGTGCGGGCCAGGTTGGTGACGGTAATGTAGGGCACGGTGTCGGATGCACCGCTGGACACCTTCATGGCCGTGGCATTCAAGCCCACGGCGCGGTCCTTGGGGGCGATCACGGCATGCGCGCCGGCACCGTCGGCCACGCGCAGGCAGGCGCCCAGGTTGTGCGGATCGGTGATGCCGTCGAGGATCAGCAGCAGCGGCGGACCGACCACGGCATCCAGCAGTTCATCGAGGGTGCGCGCCAGCGACAGCGCGGCGGCCTTGGCCACCACGCCCTGGTGACGGCGCGTGCCGACCATCGCGGCCAGGCGCTGGTCGTCGGCCTGGATGATGCGCACATTGGCTTCCTTGGCGGCATGCAGCAAATCCAGCATGCGGCGGTCGCGGCGCTCGGCATCCACGTAAATCTCTTCCACCGAGGAAGCCTCGTGGCGGATGCGGGAGGTCACGGCATGGAAGCCGAAAATCATTTTGCTCTTCATAGATCCTGCTTGTGTCTTTCGTCTTGCTCGGGGCAACTGCCCCACGTTCCATCAAACCCGGCCTGCGCATCGCGCAGGTCCGGGGACATGCTCATCGCTTCTTCTTGCCCTTGGTGTAGCCCTTGGATGCAGCGCGCTTGCGGTCAGCTTCGCCGGGGCGTGCCGTGGCGGTGCGCGCGGCACCGGCCTTGGCCTTGGCGCCACCCTTGGGCTTGCTGCCCGCTGCAGCGGCAGCTGGCTTGGCCGCACCCCTCTTGCCACGGGCTGCCGGCTGAGCTTCATCGGCACTCTGCCTGCCGCCACCGGACTTGCCGCGCGCGGCGTTTTCAGCGCGCTTGGCTTCGTTCTTGATGAGGGTACGGATGCCCGGCTCGTTGACCAGTGCCAGGTCGATCTTGCGGGCATCCAGGTCCACGCGGCTGACCTGCACGGTGACGCGGTCGGTCAGCTGGTAGCGAATGCCGGTACGTTCGCCGCGCAGTTCGTGGCGCGCTTCGTCGTACTGGAAGTAATCCGCACCCAGTTCGGTGACGTGCACCAAACCTTCGATGTAGAGCGCATCCAGTTGGACGAAGATGCCGAAGGTGGCCACGCCGGCGATGGTGCCGGTGAATTCCTCGCCCAGCTTGTCGCGGATGAAGTAGCACTTGAGCCAGGCTTCCACATCGCGCGAAGCCTCATCGGCACGGCGCTCATTGGCCGAACAGTGCAGGCCCAGCGCTTCCCAGATCGCCAGTGCGCTCTCGCCGCGCGGCTTCTTGCCGGCCGCCTTGTCGGTGGCGCGCTGCAACGCCTGCGCCTTGCGGGCGGCGGGCGAGATCGAGGTGTTCAGCGCAGTGCTGTCGATACCCTTGGGCTCGTAACGCTTGCCTTGCAGCACGGCCTTGATCGCACGGTGCGTCAGCAGGTCGGGATAGCGGCGGATCGGGCTGGTGAAGTGCGCATAGGATTCATAG
This sequence comes from Herbaspirillum huttiense, assembly GCF_004367745.1. GTDB lineage: Bacteria > Pseudomonadota > Gammaproteobacteria > Burkholderiales > Burkholderiaceae_D > Herbaspirillum > Herbaspirillum huttiense. The sequence goes on along the minus strand of NZ_CP037993.1, from coordinate 2,126,173 downwards.
GACAGGCCGAAGTGACCGATGTTGTCCGGGCTGTAGACCGCCTGCTGCATCGAGCGCAGCAGCATGGTCTGGATCAGCACCGCATCCGGACGCGCCTTGACCTTGGGCATGAGCTCGGCGTAATCGGAGGCGCTGGGGGTGTCGCCACCGCCCAGGGTCAGGCCGATCTGCTTGAGGAAGGTGCGCAGCTGCGTCAGCTTTTCCTTGGTCGGACCGGCGTGGATGCGGTAGAGCGCCGGGTGATCGTGGCGCTTCAACAGGTCGGCCGCGCAGACGTTGGCGGCCAGCATGCATTCCTCGATCAGGCGGTGCGCGTCGTTGCGGGTGCGCGGCAGGATTTTCTCGATCTTGCCGGCGGCGTTGCAGACGATGTAGGTCTCGGTGGTCTCGAAGTCGATGGCACCGCGTGCCTGGCGGGCCGTCAGCAGCGCCTGGAAGACTTCGTAGAGGTGCGTCAGGTGCGGCACCAGGCCGATGCGGCGCGCTGCTTCCGGGCCCTTGGTATTGGCCAGGATCGAAGCCACTTCGGTATAGGTCAGGCGAGCTGCGGAGTGGATCACGGCCGGATAGAACTGGTAGGCCTTGATCTCGCCCTTGGCGGTGATGACGGCATCGCACACCAGGGTCAGTCGGTCCACGTCCGGGTTCAGCGAGCAAAGGCCGTTGGAGAGCTTTTCCGGCAGCATCGGGATCACCCGGCGCGGGAAATACACCGAGGTGCTGCGCTCCAGCGCGTCCACGTCCAGCGCGTCGTTGGGCTTGACGTAGTGGCTCACGTCGGCAATCGCGACGATCAGGCGATAGCCCTTGGTGCGGCCGATCTTGACAGGTTCGCAGTAGACCGCGTCATCGAAGTCGCGCGCGTCCTCACCATCGATGGTGACCAGCGGCACGTCACGCAGGTCGACGCGATCCTTGAGGTCGGCCGCCTTGACTTCGCTGGGCAGCTTGGAAGCCAGCTTCTTGGCGGCTTCCGAGAATTCGTGCGGCACGCCGTACTTGCGCACGGCGATTTCGATTTCCATGCCGGGGTCGTCGATATCGCCCAGGATCTCGACGATCTTGCCCACGGGCTGCGTGTAACGGGAAGGATGTTCGGTCAATTCCACGCTGACCACCTGCCCGGCCTTGGCCTTGCCCGGCGGGCCGGCCAGCAGCACGTCGTGGCCGATGCGCTTGTCTTCGGGGGCGACCACCCAGACGCCGTTTTCATTGAGCAGACGGCCGATCACGTGGGTGTTGGCGCGCTCCACCACTTCGACGATGGTGCCTTCCGGACGGCCACGGCGGTCGGTGCCGGTGATGCGGGCCTGCACGCGGTCGCCGTGCATGACCTTCTGCATTTCCTTCTCGGGCAGGAACAGGTCATCGGCCCCTTCATCGGGCAGCAGGAAACCGAAGCCATCACGATGGGCGGAGACGCGGCCCAGGATGAAGTCGGGCGAGTGGGTCAGCTTGTAGTTGCCGGCGCGATCCGGCTTGATCTGGCCGTCGCGTTCCATGGCGTTGAGGCGGCGCGTCAGGCCGTCCATTTCTTCCGGCTTGACGCCGAGCGCGGCGGCCAGGGCGGCAGCGTTTTGCGCGCCCGAGGAAGTACGCAGGATGCCGAGGATCTCTTCCCGGCTGGGAATGGAATAGGGGAATTGGCTCAAAAGTTTCGTTTCGCGCAATTGTTATAAATGCCAAGGCGAAGCTCGCCCAGGCGGACGGATGTGCCTAGTGTAACGGAGTTGCGGCCATTTACCTAACCGCAATACGGGGGTAAAACAGGGGTGAAGCATCGTATTGCAACGAAAATGATGCCATGGAAGCGAAAAATTTGTTGACAGCGCTTTTAGACCGTCTATAATCACGGTCTTCGCTTTACAGCGCAGCCCACGTGGCGGAATTGGTAGACGCGCATGGTTCAGGTCCATGTGCCGCGAGGTGTGGGGGTTCGAGTCCCTCCGTGGGCACCAAACAAAAAAGGTCGATTGATGGAAATCAATCGGCCTTTTGCGTTTTGGGGTCCACGAGCAAAGCGCCTGCGCGCTTTGCGGGAGGGACGAGAAAGTCCGGCCTTGCAAGGCCGGACGGGGTCGCGGAACGTGACCGAGGTCCTCCATCGGCAGCAAACAAAAAAGGCCGAATGATGAAAATCATTTAGCCTTTTTTGTTTTTTGGCTTCAAGAAAAATAGGGGCAAGACATCATCGCCTCCTCTCTATTTTCTTACCCCCTCAAACGGAACACGCTCACGGTCTCGCTCAGCCCTGCTGCCTGCTCCTGCATCTGCCGCGCCGCCGCGGCTGCCTGTTCCACCAGCGCCGCATTCTGCTGGGTCGCTTCGTCCATCAGGTTGATGGCCTGGTTGACCTGTTCGATCCCGTCACTCTGCTCCTGCGACGCCGAGGTGATTTCGGCCACGATGTCGGTCACGCGGCGCACGCTGGCCACCACTTCTTCCATCGTCGAACCGGCTTGCTCGACCAGCCTGCTGCCCGCCTCCACCTTGCCCACCGAGTCGCCGATGAGTTCCTTGATCTCCTTGGCGGCGCTGGCCGAGCGCTGCGCCAGCGTGCGCACTTCGGAAGCGACTACCGCAAAGCCGCGCCCCTGCTCACCCGCGCGCGCTGCTTCCACGGCGGCATTGAGCGCGAGGATATTGGTCTGGAAGGCGATGCCATCGATGACCGCAATGATGTCCACGATCTTGCGCGAGGAATCATTGATCGAGCCCATCGTGGCCACCACTTCCGAGACCACCGACCCGCCCTGCACCGCCACCTCCGATGCCGACACCGCCAGCTGATTGGCCTGGCGTGCGTTGTCGGCGTTCTGCTTCACGGTCGAGGTCAGTTCTTCCATCGCCGAGGCGGTCTCTTCCAACGAACTGGCCTGCTGCTCGGTGCGATTGGACAGGTCCAGATTGCCATCGGCGATCTCGCTGGAGGCGGTGGCGATGGTATCCGTGCCCTGGCGGACCCGGGTGACGATGCCCACCAGGTTGTCATTCATTTCCTTGAGTGCGCGCATGAGCTGGCCGGTTTCGTCCAGGCTGCGCACCTCGATCTGGTTGTCCAGGTGGCCGTTGGCCACACGGCTGGCCACGTTGACCGCCTTGTGCAGCGGTGCCGTGATCGACCGCGTGATGGCCCATGCCAGCGCCACGCCCAGCAGCAGTGCCACTGCGCCCAGCACGATCATGAGCGTGCGCGCATTGCGGAAGAGACTGTCAATTTCCGCAGTCTGGTTCTTGATGCGGTCGGACTGCATCACGGCCAGCTTGTCGATGGCGGCCAGATAGACGCGCGTACTCGGCAGCAGCTGCTCGTCCACTGCCTTGCGAGCGCCCTCTTCGTTGCCCGCCTCCTTTTCCTTGAAGACCTGCGCATTGGCCGCCAACACCACCTTGCGGCGCTCGTTGATCTCGGCCAGGGCAGCGCGCCCGGCGTCATCGGTGATCAGCTCTTCCATGCGCTTGACCAGCTCATTGTTCTTGCTGATGGTGGCGCCGATCTCCTGCTTGTAGAACTTCTGCTGTTCGACATCCGGATTCTTGGCGGCCGCCACGATGCGGCCGACGTTGAGTTCGATGGAGCGATAGAAGGTAATGACCAGCCTCTCCTTGACCAGCGCATCATTGACCATCGTGTCATTGAGGCTCCCCACCGCCTGCAGCCGCCCCACGCCAATGGCGGCAATCACCAGCATCAAACCCAGAATCGCGGCAAAACCCAGCCCCAGCCGGGTGCCGATCGTCATCTTCTTCATTGTTTCCCCATCTCCCATTGCACGAAACGCATGCGGATCGCAGCGCCCTCTCTCGTTCTCCGCATCGCATGCGGATGCGTGATTATCGGCCGGACCATAGCCTCCTGAGATGCGACGGGTCAAATCGATGAAAATCTTTTATCATTCACACGAACGCTACCAATCAGTAGCCACCGCCGGAATGTAATCCCGCTCGCCCCGCGGGACGAAGACCAACCCATTGAAGAAGAACTCCAACGCAATGCCCCAATTCGACAAGTCCCTGGTCTGGTTCCGCCGTGACCTGCGCCACACCGATCATGCCGCCCTCTACTACGCGCTCTCGCAGAGCCAGTCCGTGTGGTGCGTGTTCGTTTTCGATACCGACATTCTCGATGCACTCAAGGCCGAGGGTGTAGCGCAGGATCGCCGCGTTGATTTCCTGCTGGCCAGCGTGGCCGAACTGGACGAGGCGCTGCGCAAGGCGGGCGGCGGGCTGATCGTGCTGCACGGAGCGGCCGCCAGGTGCATTCCGGAACTGGCCGCCGAACTGGACGTGCAGGCGGTCTTCGTCAACACCGACTACGAGCCAACCGCAGTGGAACGCGATGCCGCAGTCGACCAGGCCCTGAAAAAACATGGCGCGCAATTGCTGAGCTACAAGGACCAGGTGATCTTTGAAAAGGACGAGGTGCTGACCCAGTCCGCCAAGCCCTTCTCCGTTTTCACGCCTTACAAGAATGCGTGGATGGCCAAGCTGGCCGCCGCCGGTGGCGACTTCTATCTCAAACCCTATCCGGTCGAGAACTACTTCAAGGCCCTGGCCAAACCGCCGGGCAAGGCGCACCACGGACTGCCTTCGCACAAGGCACTGGGCTTCCACCCCAGCAATTTGCAGGAACTGAAGATTCCTACCGGCATGTCCGGTGCCCAAGCCCTGCTGGAGGACTTCCTGGGCCGCATCGGTGCCTACGGCACGGCGCGTGATTTTCCGGCAGTGAAGGGTCCGTCCTATCTGTCGATCCACCTGCGCTTCGGCACGATCTCCATCCGCACGCTCGCGCGGGCTGCGATGCAGGCCATGCATGCCGGGCAAGGCGCGGCCGGTGCGGCGGTGTGGCTGTCGGAACTGACCTGGCGCGATTTCTATTTCATGATCCTGCACCACCATCCGCGCGTGACCGCCAAGGCCTTCAAGCCCGAGTACGATGAGATCAAATGGGAGCACGGCAAGCATGCCGAAGAGCTGTTCGCCGCCTGGTGCGAGGGACGCACCGGCTATCCGCTGGTGGATGCGGCCATGGCCCAGATAAACGAGACCGGCTACATGCACAACCGCCTGCGCATGGTGGTGGCCAGTTTCCTCACCAAGGACCTGGGCATCGACTGGCGCTGGGGTGAGAAATATTTCGCGATCCATCTCAACGACTTCGACCTCTCGGCCAACAATGGCGGCTGGCAGTGGGCATCGTCTTCAGGCTGTGATGCGCAGCCCTACTTCCGCATCTTCAACCCGGTCACGCAATCGGAGAAGTTTGATCCGGACGGCAAGTTCATCCGCCGCTATCTGCCGCAACTGGCCAAGCTTTCCGACAAGCGCATCCATGCGCCGTGGACGGCCACACCCGATGAGCGCATGTCGGCCGGCGTGACGCTGGGGACGAACTATCCGCGCCCCATCGTCGACCATGCGCAGGCGCGTGAACGCACGCTTGAACGCTATGCGGTGGTGAAGAAGACGGAGAAGACCGAATAAGCGCACGCTCCGCATCAAGAAAAAACGGACCCACGGGTCCGTTTTTGCATGCGGCCAGCCGCTTATTCCGACATCACCGGCTCGACCTTCTTGTCCTGGTCAAAGCGGATGGGCGGCACGCGCCTTACCATCCACAACCCCACCAGCGCGGCCACGATGGCAATGGCGATGCCCATGTGAATGGCCCCGACCAGCGCCTCGCGCGCCGCTTCCAGCAAGGCCGAACCGTCATGCCCGGCCTGCATCAGCTGGGCCAGCAGCACCGACTGGATGTCATGATTGACCAGCACTTCGGGATCGCTGAAGTCCTTGAGCCACTGCGCCGCGTGATCTCCTTCCAGGGCCTTCTGCACGCCTGCGCCATACATCTGGCTCACCAGCGTGCCGGTGATGGCCGTGCCCAGCATGCCCCCGATCATGCGCAAGGACTGCAGCAAGGCGGTAGCGATACCCAGGTGCTCGCGTGCAGCGGCCTGCTGCGCGAATACGGTGAGATTGGGCAAGACCAGTCCCAGCCCGAAACCACCGGCCAGCATCACTGTCAGCAAAAAACCATTGCCGGTGGTGCGATCACACAGCACCACGCCGAGACAGGAAGCAGCAATCAGCGCAAAGCCCAGGTTCATCATCAGGTTGGGATTGGGAATGCGCGTGATGATGCGGCCATTGACGATGCTGGCCACGGTAATACAGGCCACCAGCGGCGTGATGAGCAGCCCCGCTTCACGCGGGCTCAACCCGAATCCGCCCTGGAACAGCAACGGCGCATACATCAGCAGCGAGAACATGGCAAAGCCCGCCAGCACCGACAAGACGAACAGGCTGGCCAGCGCCTTGTCGCGCATCATCTCGAAGGGCAGGATGGGCTGCGCGGCGCGCTGCTCCCACTTCCACAAGGCGTAGAAGGCCGCCACCGAGACGGCCAGCAAGACCATCATGCCGACCGTGATGCCGCGCTTGGGCAGCAGTTCCACCAGCAATTGCAAGCTGCCCAGCGACAGCGAAATCAGCAGCGCGCCCGGCCAGTCCAGCCGCATCTTGCCCGCATGCTGCATGTGGCGGATGTGCGGCACGAAGCGCCAGACGAAATACAGCGACAGCACGCCGATGGGCAGGTTGCAGTAGAACACCCAGCGCCAGCCCAGCCCTTGCGTGAGAAAGCCGCCCAGCGAAGGACCGACTGCGGTGGCAATGCCGAAGGAGGCCGACAGGATGATCTGCCAGCGCAAGCGCACGCGCGGATCCGGAAACAGGTCAGCGATGGAAGCGAAACAGGTGCCCACCAGCATGCCGCCCCCGATGCCCTGCAGCCCGCGCGCAAGCACCAGGAACAGCATGCTGTTGGCCATGCCGCACAAGGCCGAAGCACCGACGAAAACGACGATGGACGCAATCACGAACGGCTTGCGCCCGAAGTAATCGCCTAGCCGTCCGAAGATGGGCACGGTAATGACCGAGGTCAGCAGATAGGCTGTGGCGACCCAGGCATAGAGATCGAAACCTTTCAGTTCAGCCACGATGGTCGGCAGGGCGGTGCCGACGATGGTCTGGTCCAAGGCCACCAGCATGATGACGAAGCAGATGCCCAGCGTGGCCAGCAGGGATTCACGGAACGGCAGGACTTGGCCGCTGGAGTGGGCGGCGTCGGTGTGTAGGGCCATGTGCGGAGGATGAATGTCCGAAGTTGCGCGTGTGCGCCAATCCGCCATTCTAGCGCCGCATGGCATGGCTTGCCCTGCGCGCTACAGCAGCAGTTCGTAACGCTGCTCGTTGAGCTTGACGCCCCAATGCGAGCCGATGCGCTCCTCGGCCAGCACGAATCCGTGGCGCTGGTACAGGTTGTGCGCGGCGTGCAAACCTTCGAAGGTCCAGAGGTAGATCGAGGGAAAATCACACTCCGCGCAGAAACGGATGGCCTCGGTCAGCAGGGCATCGCCCACGCCGCGCCCACGCAGTTTTTCGGAAGAGATGAACCAGCGCAGCCACGCGCCCTGCTGCTGCGCATGCTGGCCGTCGATGGTCAGCGAACCTTCGACACGGCCATGCACGGTGGCAGTCCAGAAGCCGTCGCGGCTATCGTCGTAGCGGCTCATGAAAGCCGCCAGTTCGGTGGCGATGCGGGCTTCGAAATACACGCCGAAGCTCCAGTTTTCGGTGTAATACGCGGCGTGCAGCTCGGCTACACGCCCGATGGCGCCTGGCAGATAGCCGCGCCGGATGTGGATGTCGTCCATGGCTTGCCTCCCCAAAAATGGGCGGCGCTGGCCGTGGCACCACCCGGCTCGCCAGTGGCGGCCGGGCAGCGTGCGGCACGATCAGTCGCCAGCGATGGTCATGTTTTCCAGCAGGATGGAACCCGTTTCCTTGGTGCCGCGAATGAGCGTGTCGTTACCCACGGCCACGATCTGGCGCAGCATGTCCTTCATGTTGCCGGCGATGGTGATTTCTTCCACCGGATACTGGATCACGCCATTCTCGACCCAATAACCCGAGGCACCACGTGAATAGTCACCCGTCACGTAGTTCACGCCCTGCCCCATCAGCTCGGTCACCAGGAGGCCGGTGCCCATCTTCTTCAGCATGCCCTTGAAGGTATCGGCCTTGGTAGTCAGGTCCGAGCGCAGCGTCAGGTTGTGCGAGCCGCCGGAGTTGCCGGTGGTCTGCATGCCCAGCTTGCGGGCAGAATACGTCGACAGGAAGTAGCCCTGCACCACGCCATCCTTGATCACCTCGCGCTTGACCGTACGCACGCCTTCTTCATCGAAGGGCGCGGAACCCACACCGCCGACCACGTGCGGGTCTTCCAGGATCTGGATGTGCTCGGGGAAGACCTGCTGGCCCAGCGAATCGAGCAGGAAGGTCGACTTGCGATACAGCGCACCGCCCGACACCGCTTGCACGAAGGCACCCAGCAGACCCGCTGCCAGCGGGGCTTCGAACAGCACCGGGCATTTGCGGGTGGTGAGCTTGCGCGCGTTCAGGCGGGCCAGCGCACGTTCGGCAGCGTAGCGGCCGATGGCTTCGGGCTTGGCGAGTTTCTTGGGATCGCGTTTGGACGAATACCAGTCATCGCGCTGCATGCCCGCGCCCTTGCCGGCGATGGGCGCGACCGAGATGGTGTGGCGCGAGAACGGGTAGCCGCCCATGAAACCACGGCTGTTGGCTGCGATGAAATGCGAGTGTTGCACGTAGACGCCAGCGCCTTCGCTGTTGGTGATGCGCGGGTCGGTCTCGAGGGCTGCGGTTTCGCAGCGTTGGGCCAGCGCCACAGCTTCTTCGGCGGAAATATTCCACGGCGAAAACAATTTCAGGTCGCGCGGGGCCATTTCCAGCATCTCGGCGTCGGGCAGGCCGGCGCAGTCATCGATGGCGGTGAAGCGGGCGATGTTGTAGGCGGCCTCGACCGTTTCCTTCAGTGCCTGCTGCGAGAAATCCGAGGTGCTGGCGTTGCCGCGCCGCACCTGGCGGCCTTCTCCGAGGAACACGGTGACGCCGATGCCCTTGTCCTTGTTCTGCTCGATGGTCTCGATCTTGCCCTTGCGCACCGCTACCGACAGGCCGCTGCCCTCGCTGATGTCGACGGCGGCGTCCGAGGCGCCCTTGTCCCGGGCATAACGCAGGACATCCTGCGCCAACTGCTTCAACTGGTCCTGACTGTGCGTGAATGGGGTATCGCTCATGAGCCTGTTTTCTCTGAAATGCGGGTAAAACGGTTATCATAGCAGCCGTTAAGCTTTATTTCTCGAAGTCACGATATGCCCAATGCCAATCGCGGTGCTGTCGGATTCCAATCCAGCGAATTCGAACAGGAATACGACCGCCCCTCCAAGTCCCAACTCAAGCGCGAGATGGATGCCCTGCAAAAGCTGGGCGAATCGCTCGTGGCCGAGCCGCGCGACCGCGTCAAGCGCGTTCCCATGCCCGAAGACGTGCGCGACGCCATCCTCGAATGCCAGCAAATCAAGGACCATGAAGGCCGCCGTCGCCAGATGCAGTACGTGGGCAAGAAGATGCGCACGCTGGAACCCGACGAGATCGCCATCATCCAGAAGACCATCGACAGCTGGCACGGCGCCTCCAAGGCTGAAACCGCCGCCATGCACGCCCTGGAACGCCGCCGCGAAAAACTGCTGGCCGATGACCAGGCGCTGACCGAACTGCTGAACCGCCATCCCGACGTCGACGTGCAGCACATGCGCACGCTGATCCGCAATGCCCGCAAGGAGCAGGCGGAAAACAAGCCGCCCAAGGCTTACCGCGAAATCTTCCAGATCCTCAAGCAATTGCAGGCCCAGGCTGCACGCGCCAAGAGCGAAGCCGCCGAGGATGAGGCAGACGAGCAGGATGACGATGAGCGTTGAGGCTGTAACGCCCATCGCCCGTGAGGTGCTGCGGGTCGGACTGGTCTCCATCTCCGACCGCGCCTCCGGTGGCGTCTACCAGGACCAGGGCATCCCCGCCCTGCAGGAATGGCTCAGCAAAGCGCTCGCCAGCGCCTTTGAAATCGAGACCCGCCTGATCCCCGATGAACGCGCACAGATCGAACAGACCCTGGTGGAACTGGTCGATGTAGCCCGTTGCGACCTGGTGCTGACCACGGGCGGCACCGGTCCGTCGCGTCGCGATGTCACGCCCGAAGCCACGCTGGCCATCGGTACCAAGGAAATGCCAGGCTTTGGCGAACAGATGCGCCAAATCAGCCTGCAGTTCGTGCCGACCGCGATTCTCTCGCGCCAGGTCGCCGTCATCCGCGAGACCGACGGCCATGCCGCGCTGGTACTGAATCTGCCCGGCCAGCCCAAGTCCATCCGCGAAACACTGGAAGGATTGAAGGACGAGGACGGCAAGGTCAAGGTGCCCGGCATCTTTGCCGCCATCCCCTACTGCATCGACCTCATCGGCGGTCCTTACATCGACACCGATGAGAGCGTCTGCAAGGCCTTCCGTCCCAAGTCGGCCATCCGGCCCGCCAGCAAGTAACAGTACCTCAGCGGCCCGCACCACGATGCGGGCCTGCCCTCCCCTCAGTTCGGACACTTCCCCTCATCCGGCCCGCCGCACAGCGCGGCCGCATTCAGCAGATCCAGGTATTGTTGCAGCGCTGCCGGCGAGATCCGGTAGGGATACTGCTTGAAGGCGTTTTCGGTCGGCGGACGCCAGCTGAACTGCACCACGAACAGTTGCTGCTTGCCCTGATACACCGCCAGTACAGTTCCCTCGCCATAGGGCGCAACTGGCCCGGTACGGTCGCAGAAGCCGCCGCTGACAGAGACCGGGATATTGTTGGTGCTGCCATCCTTCTGCGCCATCGCCACGAAGCGGCCCGGGCAATTGCGCTGGGCTCCCTGCATCACTTCAGTCAAGGCCACCTGTGCCACGGTCAGGTTGCGCGCCTGGATGTTGGCGACCAGTCCGGCATCGGGATAGCCGCGGCGCTGCACGCCCATGTAGCCCTCGCGCCAGGAGTCGTGCGCTTCGTTGGGCGGCAGGAAATCGACCACGTAATTGCCCTCCGGATCGCCGTCCATGTAGGCCAGGCGCCAGCCCGGCGGGGGCGAGATCATCAGGTTTTCGCCGCGCGGCTGGAACAACCGGCCTTCGGCTTCGGCATGGCCGGCCAGGGGCGCCATGGCCAGCAGGGAGGCCAGCAGCGGGGCCAGCAGGCGGCGCGAGGGGATGCACTTCATGGGTTTTCCTTTTGCAGCGCCGCCATCGCGGCGGCGTTCATCGTATGATGTGAGCCCATTGCAGCACAGACGCTGCGCATGACCACGGGCAAGGCCGTATTGTGCTCCCGCGCCGGGACAGACACAAATGCCGTGCCCCGTCCTTTCATCCACCGACCGCAACAGGAACCGCACGCTTATGTCCGCTCCCCTCGAAACGATACAGATCGATACCGCTCCCACCCCCACTGCCTCCGTCATCTGGCTGCACGGCCTGGGTGCCGATGGTTCGGACTTCGTGCCCATCGTGCGCGAGCTGGACCTGTCGGGCTGCCCGCCCATCCGTTTCATCTTCCCGACTGCACCGACCATGCCGGTGACCATCAACGGCGGCTACGTGATGCGCGCCTGGTACGACATCTTCGCGCCCGACCTGGTCCGCCGTGAAGACGAACCCGGCCTGCGCGCCTCGCAGGCCGCCATTGAAGCGCTGATCGCGCAGGAGCGCGCACGCGGCATCCCCGCCGAGCGCATCGTGCTGGCCGGTTTCTCGCAAGGCTGCGCCATGACCTTGCAGACCGGCCTGCGTCATCCGGAGCGCCTGGCCGGCCTGATGTGCCTGTCCGGCTATCTGCCGCTGGCCGCCACCATCGAAGCCGAACGCCACGGTGCCAACCACGACACCCCCATCTTCATGGCCCACGGCACCATGGATCCGGTGGTGGTGCTGGAGCGCGCCGTCAAGTCGCGCGAATTGCTGACCCAGCTGGGCCACAAGGTCGAGTGGCACGACTATCCGATGCAGCACTCGGTGTGCGGCGAGGAGGTCGAGGATATCGGCGCCTGGCTGACCAAGGTCCTGGCCTGAGTCCGAGCACGCAGCACCCGCACCCGAACCTGCAGCCGCAATGACAACGCCCCCGCACGATGCACTCGTGCGGGGGCGTTGTCGTTTTCCCTGCGCAGTGTCACGCGCAGGGCAGCCTTGCAATCACTTCAGGCGGAACTTCAGTTCCTCGCCCGCCTGACGCATCGCGGTCTGCACGGCAGGCACCTTGGCCAATACGTTCAGCAGGCCGAAGTCGTGGATCATGCCGTTGTAGCGCACGCTGGTCACGGCCACGCCGGCGGCTTGCAGCTTGCGGCCATAGGCCTCGCCTTCATCACGCAGCACGTCGTTTTCGGCGGTCTGGATCAGGGTCGGCGGCAGGCCGGCCAGTTGCGCCGGGGTCGCATTCAAGGGCGAGGCGGTGATTTCCTTGCGCTTGGCGGCGTCGGTGGTGTAGCTGTCCCAGAACCACTTCATCATGTTCTTGGTGAGGAAGTAGCCATTGGCGAACTGGTTGTAGGAACCAGTTTCGAAGTTGGCATCGGTCACCGGCCACAGCAGCACTTCCGAACGCAGGGCGGGGCCGCCCTTGTCCTTGGCCATCAGGGCCACGACCGCAGCCATGTTGCCACCGACGCTGTTGCCGGCCACGGCCAGGCGCTTGCCATCGACCTTGATTTCCTTGCCGTGCTCGGCCACCCACTTGGTGGCGGCATACGCCTGGTTGATGGCCACGCCGTAGCCGGCTTCCGGCGACGGCGTGTAGTTCACGAACACGGCCACCGCACCCGAGTTGGCCACCAGGTCACGCACCAGGCGTTCGTGGGTCGGGAAGTCGCCCAGCACCCAGCCGCCGCCGTGGAAGAACATGAAGGCCGGCAAGGTCTTGGTCACGCCCGCCGGACGCACAATGGTCAGCTTGATCTGCTGGCCGTCGGCGGTGATGGTCTTTTCCGACACGTCCGCCTTGGGCAGATCCAGCTTCACGCTGGCTTGCGCACCGACCAGCACGGCGCGCGCATCCTGCGGCGAGAGCTGTTCCAGGGGCTTGCCACCGCCGGCTTCCAGCGCCTGCAAGAAGGATTGGGTGGTCGGTTCCACACCGGCATCACCGGCGGCATAGGCATTGCCAAAAACCAGGCCGATGGCGGCGACGGCGGCGAGTTGCTTGAACGAGGTCATGATCTTCTTCCTTTTCTCTAATCTCAGATGAGCGAATCGGTGGATTCACCGGGTAAGTGCTGCGAGGGAACTGCGTACATGTTGCTGTGCTGCCAGGTACTGCGGTACTGCACCGGCCGTTGGCGGCCAGGAAAACTGTCGATACCACGATAAAACTAAAATCCTATTAAATAGCAAACTACTTAGTTGGCGCTATTGGCTCTGCGTATAACGGCCGCTCGGAGGGCGGGACAATGCCGCCATTCCGTTCCGTCTGCCGATGCCGCTTATCTGGCATTCTTGCGAGCAATTCACCAACAATATAAAGCGCTATTCAGTAGTGCACTATATATTTAACTTTCAAAAAGGGACTTGGCCTGGTCGCCGCATCCCTTCAACCTGCCCTGCTCACTCGCCCGTATTCTTGTGCAAGCGGGCACGCAAGGCCATCAATTCTTCCTTCATCGCCGTCAGTTCGGCCGCTGTCGATTCGGTTGCCCGCAAGACTTCACGGGGCAGTTCCACCGCCTGTTCGCGCAGCTTGTCTCCTTCTGCGGTGAGCGAGATGACCACCTGCCGTTCATCGCTGGCCGCGCGTTCCCGGGTCACCAGGCCCTGCGCTTCCATGCGCTTGAGCAGCGGGGTCAGCGTGGCTGAATCCAGCACCAGGCGTTCACCGATATCGGACACCGTCAGCTGGTCCTGCTCCCACAACACCATCAGCACCAGATACTGCGAATAGGTGATGCCCATGTTGCGCAACAGCTTGCGATAGAGCTTGCTCATCGACAGCGAAGTCGAGTACAGCGCAAAACACAACTGGGCATCCAGCAGGGGGGCCGACTTGCGTTTGTCTGTTTTCGAATTCATGCAGCGCAGTTTAGCGAGGCCAAAATTAAATAGCAAGCGATTTAATCAAAATATTTACGCTTGGCCGTCGCCACTTCGCCACGCCCCTTCCGCGGGCGGACTGGGCCCCGATTGCGCACCATCTCGAAGCAGGCCTGCACTGGCACGATGGACTGATGCGCAACCTTGCACGCCATTTCCCTCGTCGCAGCCATCCGGCGGGAGGCCCGCCCCGCCTGCATTCCCGGCTACTGATACAAGCTTGCCGACTGACGCGAAGCGGACACCATGGCACGCTTCCTGCATGTCTTCTTCGTTGTATACATTGACGTATCCGTGCTTGCCTTCACCATGTCCATCACCTAAGCTGGCCCGATGGCCGTGGCAGGCGGGCTTGCCGCCCAGGCCGGTTGCGCTCGATCCGTGATGACTTCTGAAAGGAAAAACGAATGAACCAGCGTGTCTCCCGTTTCCTGCTGTCCGCGATGTCCTCGGCCGTACTGGCCGCCTGTACCCTGCCCGCCTGGGCGGTGACGCTGAACATCTCGCTGGACGCCGACCCCGGCAAGCTCGACCCCACGCAGTCCTCCATGCTCAACGAGCGCATCGTCTACCAGAGCATCTTCGACAAGCTGGTGGATCTGGACGGCGAGGGCAAGATCATCCCCATGCTCGCCGAGCGCTGGACCGTCTCTGAGGATCAGAAAACGTACACGCTGTATCTGCGCAAGGGCGTCAAATTCCAGGACGGCACGCCCTTCGATGCCAAGGCGGTGGAATTCAACCTGCTGCGCGGCCAGGAGAAGACCTCCTTGCGCCGCAATGAACTGAAATACGTCAGCAAGATCACGGTGGTGGATGAGCACACCATCAAGCTGGACCTGTCGACGCCCTTCGCGCCCTTCCTCTCCATCCTCACTGATCGCGCCGGCATGATGTCGTCACCGGCCGCCGTGAAGAAATACGGAGAAGACTACGTCAACCATCCGGTCGGTACCGGCCCCTTCGTCTACGAAGGCCGCCTCAAGGGCGCCACCATCACGCTCAAGAAGAATCCCGACTACTGGCGCGCCGGCCTGCCCAAGGTGGATGAAGTGGTCTACAAGATCATGCCGGACGTCAATGTGGCCTTCAACAACCTGCGCAGCGGCCAGGTCGACATCAGCAACCGCTTCCCCTACAAGGAAATCACCAACGTCCCGGCCAACGCCAGCTACACGGTGCTCAACAAGCCGTCGCTGGGCTTCCGCGGCTTCTACATGAACACCGGCAAGCCGCCCTTCGACAAGAAGGAAGTGCGCGAAGCCGTGGATATCCTGATCGACCGCAACGCCATCGCCAAGGTGGTCTACAACAATGCAGTGGCCGCCGGCCATTCGCCCTTCTCCAAGGCGCAGTTTGCCAATGGCCCCAGCGACGTGCCGCCCAAGGTCGACGTGGCCCGCGCCAAGGCCCTGCTCAAGGCCGCCGGCAAGGAAAATGGCTTCAGCTTCAAGCTGACCCTGCCGACCACGCCCGATGAATTGCAGGTCGGCCAGATGATCCAGGGCATGCTGCGCCCGGCCGGCATCACCGTCACGCTCGAGAAAACCGAACTGGCCACCCAGATCGAGGCCGGCAAGACCGGCAACTTCGAAGGCCTGTTCGTGGGCTGGAGCGGCCGCCCCGATCCGGACCAGAACATCTATGACTTCGTCACCACCAACGGCTCTCTGAACTATTCACACTTCGGTGCCAAGGAAGTGGACGACCTGCTGCAGCAGGCCCGCGTGGAAGGCGACCAGGCCAAGCGCAAGGCGCTCTATGACCAGGCCATGGCGATCCTGGTCAAGGAAGTGCCCTACGTCTACACCGTGCATGACAACGTGCTGTTCGGTATCGCCAAGTCAGTCAAGGGCTTCCAGTACGTGCCCGATGGCGTGATCCGCACTGCGACCGTGTCCAAGTAAGTCCCATGGCCACGACGATCAAGCTGCCCAAGCTGGCCCGGCGCCTGCTGCTGTCGGTCCCTACCCTGCTGCTGGTGAGCATGGTGGTGTTTTCCCTGCTGGCGGTGCTGCCGGGTGATCCGGTGGCCGCCATCCTCGGCATGGAAGCCACGCCGGAAGCGGCCGCCGCCCTGCGCCTGAAACTGGGCCTGGACGATCCGCTGCTGGTGCAGTACGGGCGCTGGCTGTGGGCGGTGCTGCATGGCGACCTGGGCCGCTCCTTCATCGACAACACCCCGGTGGCCGATGCCTTGTGGCAGCGCCTGCCGGTGACCATCGAACTGGCCATCGGCAGCTTCCTGGTGGCGGTCGTGATTGCGGTGCCGGCCGGCATCCTCTCGGCGGCGCGACCGCGTGGCTGGGCCAATGCCATCGGCACCCTGATTGCGCTGTTCGGCATGTCGGTACCGCACTTCTGGCTGGGCATGCTGTTCATCATCCTGTTTGCGGTCAAGCTGGGCTGGCTGCCGGCCTCGGGCTTCGTGCCGCTGTCGGTGGACTGGCACGCCAACCTGATCGCCATGATCATGCCCATGGTCGTGACCGGCCTGCGTGAATCGGCCATCCTCATGCGCATGGTGCGCAGCAGTTTGCTGGAAGTGCTCAACGAGGATTACATCCGCACCGCCTTCTCCAAGGGCCTGCGCGACTGGCAGGTGGTGCTGGGCCATGCGCTGCGCAATGCCATGATCCCGGTGGTCACGGCCAGCGGCCTGATGGTCTCGGGCATGCTGGGCGGACTGGTCATCACCGAAAGCATCTTCGGCATTCCCGGCATGGGCAAGATGATCGTCGACGCCATCTTCCAGCGCGACTACGTGACTGTACAGGCCGGTGTACTGGCCGCCACCGTCATGGTGGTCATCGTCAACCTGTGCGTGGACCTGCTCTACAGCGTGATCGACCCGCGCATCGCCCGCTGAAGTCTGCCCAACGCCTCCAACCATGACGTCTCCCGACATGAACCCTCCCTCCCCTGCGCAGGCCCTGCCTGCGCTGCCCCGCTGGCGTACCCTGCGCCGCTTCAGCCGCAACCGTCTGGCGGTGATCGGTGCGGTGATCATCACTGTACTGGCACTGTTGGCCATCACTGCACCGGTACTGGCCCGGTACGATCCCATCTTTGACCAGGACTACGGCAACCTGCTGTCTGGTCCCAGCGCCGAGCACTGGCTCGGTACGGATGACCTGGGCCGCGACATCTACACCCGCATGCTGTACGGTTCGCGCATCTCGCTGCAGGCCGCGCTGATCTCGGTCGGGCTGGCCTTTTCACTGGGCGTGCCCATCGGCATCGTCAGCGGCTACTATCGCGGCGCGGTCGATGCCATCGTCATGCGCGTGGTCGATGCGCTGCAGGCCTTTCCTTCGCTGATCCTGGCGCTGGCCCTGGCCGCCGCGCTGGGGGGCGGTTTCTACAATGCCATGGTGGCCGTCGGCATCGGCTTCACCTCGTCCTTCGTGCGGCTGGCGCGCGGGCAGGCCATGACCATCCGCAACCTCGACTACGTGATGGCGGCACGCTCCATCGGTGCCGGGCACCTGCGCATCATGTGGCGCTATATCCTCCCCAATTCGCTGGCGCCCCTGGTGATCCAGGCCACCTTTGCCATGGGCACGGCCATCATCGCCGAAGCCGGGCTGTCCTACCTCGGCCTGGGGGCCAAGCCGGAAGATCCGAGCTGGGGTTCCATGCTGCACATCGCCCAGGGCTACCTGAACACCACGCCGATGCTGGCCATGTGGCCGGGCCTGGCGATCTTCCTGGTGGTGCTGGGCTTCAACCTGCTGGGCGATGGCATCCGTGAAGTGTTCGATCCCAAACTGAGCCGCTGAGGAACCGCCATGCTCACCATCGAGAATCTCAAGATCGAATTCCTCAGCCACGGCCGCCGCGTTGCGCCCGTCGATGGCGTTTCCTTCTCACTGGGGCAAGATGAAACCGTGGGCCTGCTGGGTGAATCCGGCTGCGGCAAGAGCGTCACCGCCCTGTCCATCCTGCGCCTGTTCCCCATGGCCAGCCAGGCCAGGCTGTCGGGTGCGATCCGCTTTGGCGAGCGCGACCTGCTGCAGGCCGATGATGCCACCCTGCGCAGCATCCGCGGCAAGGAGATCGCCATGATCTTCCAGGAGCCGATGACCTCGCTGAACCCGCTGCATCGCATCGGCGAGCAATTGGGCGAGATGCTGCGCATCCACACCGCACTGCCGCGCCAGGAGATCGACGCCAAGGTCGTCGCCATGCTGGAACGCGTGGGCCTCTCGCGCGCAGCGCAACTGGTGCACGAATATCCGCACAGCCTCTCCGGCGGCATGCGCCAGCGCGTCATGATCGCCATGGCGCTGCTGTGCCAGCCGCGCCTGCTGATCTGCGATGAACCGACGACCGCGCTGGACGTGACCATCCAGGCGCAGATCCTCGACCTGATGCGCGACCTCAAGCGCGAGCAGAAGACCTCCATCCTCATGATCACCCACGACTTGGGCGTAGTGGCTGAGATGTGCCAGCGCGTGGTGGTGATGTATGCCGGTCAGGTGGTGGAGCAGAGCAGCGTGGAAGATCTTTTCGACCGCCCCGCCCATCCTTATACGCATGCGCTGATGCGCGCGCGCCCGGCGCTGGATGCTACGCCCGGTGCGCCCCTGACCGCCATCCCCGGCAGCGTGCCGCCGCCAGGTACCGTCACACAAGGCTGCCGCTTCGCCGCACGTTGCGCGCGCGCCCAGGACATCTGCCGCCAGGAGATGCCGGCATTGGAAAACCTGGGTGATGGCCACAGCGTGCGCTGCTGGTATCCGCATTGAAGGTATAGAAGGCCCGATCATGACGACACTTCCTCCCCTGCTCGAAGTCCACGGACTGAAAAAATATTTCGCTTCCGGCAGCAGCACCGTCAAGGCTGTTGACGATGTCTCCTTCAGCCTGGCTGAAGGCCAGACCCTGGGCCTGGTCGGTGAATCCGGCTGCGGCAAGTCCACCACCGGGCGCAGCGTGCTGCGCCTGATCGAACCCAGCGAAGGCAGCGTGCGCTTCATGGGCCAGGAACTGACCCTGCTGCCCGAGGGCCAGCTGCGCACCATGCGCCGTCACATGCAGATGGTGTTCCAGGATCCGTATGCCTCGCTGAACCCGCGCATGACCATTGGCGAAGTGCTGGAAGAACCATTGATCGTGCACAAGCTGCACGACCGCGCCACCCGCAAACGCAAGGTGGCCGAGGCACTGGACATGGTCGGGCTCAACCCGGCCTACGCAGCGCGCCATCCGCATGAATTCTCCGGTGGCCAGCGCCAGCGCGTAGGCATTGCCCGCGCCATCATCACGCGGCCCAAGCTGGTGGTGGCCGATGAAGCCGTGTCGGCCCTCGATGTATCGATCCAGGCGCAGATCCTCAACCTCCTGCGCGAGCTGCAGCAGGAGCTGGGGTTGACCTATCTTTTCGTCTCGCACGACCTGGCCGTAATCCGGCATGTCAGCGACACCATCGGCGTGATGTACCTCGGACGCATGGTCGAATCGGGCAGATGTGAAGAGGTATACACCCAGCCGCGCCATCCCTACACGCAGGCGCTGCTGTCGGCCATCCCACGTGAACATCCACGCCAACATCGTGAACGCATCATCCTGCAGGGCAGCATCCCCAATCCGGCCGCCCCGCCTTCGGGCTGTCATTTTCATCCACGCTGCCCGTCCTGCATGGAAATATGCAAGACCGAAGCGCCACCGGCCGTCAAGGTCAGCGCTACCCATACCGTGGCCTGCCACCTGAGCCGCCCTGAGCTGAAGCTGCACCCGACGTAATACGCAAGCCAAACGATAAAATACGCCCCTGAACCAAGAACGAGAGACCGCCATGCCCGCCTTCCCCGACTTCAGCAGCAACCACTATCCCTACTTTTCGCGCCGCAGCGCCGTCTATGCCCGGCGCGGCATGGTAGCGACCTCGCAGCCACTGGCCGCGCAGGCCGGGCTGGAAGTCCTGCAGCGCGGCGGCAACGCCATCGATGCGGCCATCGCCGCAGCTGCGGCATTGACGGTGGTGGAGCCGACCGCCAACGGCATCGGCGGCGACGCCTTCGCCTTGGTCTGGCATGGCGGCAAGCTGCATGGTTTGAATGCCAGCGGCCCGGCGCCGCAATCGATCTCAGCCGACAAGCTCACCAGCGCCGGCCTGAAGGACGTGCCCAAGTACGGCGCCCTGCCCGTGACCGTGCCCGGTACACCCAGCGCCTGGGCCGCCATGGCCAAACGCTTCGGCAAGCTGGCGCTGACCGATTCCATGGCCGGTGCCATCACCCTGGCGCGTGAGGGCTTCCCGGTCTCGCCGATGGTGGCGCATGCCTGGCAGGTGGCGCAGCAGAACTTCAGGCGCGAGTTCAAGGAGCCGCATTTCCAATCGTGGTTCGATACCTTCTGCATCGATGGCCAGGCACCGCAAGCCGGCCAGCTGTGGCGCTCGGCGGGCCATGCCACCACCCTGCAGGCGATTGCCGAGGACAACGCCGAGGGCTTCTATCGCGGTGCCCTCGCGGAAAAGATTGCTGCCTTCCTGCAGCAGGCCGGCGGCTACATGCAGGCCTCTGACCTGGCCGCATTCCAGCCGGAATGGGTGGACCCCATCGGCGTGAATTATCGCGGATATGACGTATGGGAAATCCCGCCCAATGGCCACGGCATGGTGGCCCTGATGGCGCTGAACCTGCTGAAGGCCTACGACTTCTCCGAGCGCGACACGCTGGCGACCTACCACCGCCAGATCGAAGCCATCAAGCTGGCCTACGCCGATGGCCTGGCGCATATCGCCGATCCCGCGCACATGAAAGTGACAGTGGAGCAATTGCTCTCGGACGCCTATGCCGATGAACGCCGCAAGCTGATCGGCCCGCGCGCCACGCTGCCGGTGGCGGGCGACCCTTCGCGCGGCGGCACGGTGTACCTGTGCACCGCCGATGCCGAGGGCAACATGGTGTCCTTCATCCAGAGCAACTACATGGGCTTCGGCTCGGGCCTTGTAGTACCGGGCACCGGCATCGCGCTCCACAATCGCGGCAACAATTTCACGCTGCAAGCCGTGCATCCCAATGTGCTGGCCGCGGGCAAGCGTCCGTACCACACCATCATCCCCGGCTTCATGACGCGCAATGGGCAGGCAGTCGGTCCCTTCGGCGTGATGGGTGGCTTCATGCAGCCGCAGGGACACGTGCAGATGGTGATGAACACCGTTGACTTCGGCCTCAATCCACAAGCCGCGCTGGATGCACCGCGCTGGGAATGGGAGAAAGGAAACAAGGTCAGCATCGAGCACGCCACGGCCGAACATCTCTTCCGTGGCCTGGGCGGGCTGGGACACGAAGTGTCGTGGTCGGGCAACCAGCTCGGCTTCGGTCGCGGCCAGATCATCTGGCGCAATGACGAAGGCGTGCTCTGCGGCGGGACCGAACCGCGTACCGATGGCAGTGTGGCAGCCTGGTAAAGAAAGCCCATCGTGAAAAGCCTGGCCGCTCCCTCCCCCGCCGCTGACGCCGTTGCGCTCGCCCCTGATGCCGAGGGTGAGGACGCGCTGGTGCGCAATGGCTCCCTGCCCGAGTATGTCTATGCCCAATTGCGGCAGGACATCTTCGACATGCGCCTCTTGCCTGGCGACCAGATCACCGAGACCGAGATTGCGGCGCATTTCAAGGTCTCGCGCACGCCGGTGCGGCAGGCGCTGCAACGCCTGCAGAACGATGGCCTGATGCAGGGCTATGTGCGCGGGGGCTGGGAGGTAGTGCCGATCGATTTCAAGCGTTTTTCCGATCTTTATGAAATGCGCAAGCTCATCGAGACGCACGCCGTGCGCCTCCTCTGCGCCCAGGGCGCAGACCAGTCCGTGCTGGCCGGCCTGCGCGCGACCTGGTGTGTGGCCGCCGAGGCACGCGAACCGGACGGGCCCAAGGCAGCCCAGCTCGATGAGGTCTTCCACCAGAGCCTGGTGCGTGCGGCCGGCAACCAGGAGATGGCCGAGTCATTCGACCGTCTTACCGACCGTATCCGCATCGTGCGGCGGCTGGATTTCCTGTATGGCGATTGCCTGCACTCGACCTACGAGGAACATGCCGCCATCCTCGACAGCATCGCCGCCGGCGACGCCGAGGGCGCGATGCGCCTGATGGGCGAGCACATCGATGGCAGCCATGCGGAGGTCAACCAGATCACCTTGCATCGGTTGCACAGTGCGCGGGCGACGGCGACCACCAAGCCGCCGGCTTATGTGTCGGTGCGGGTGCGGCGGTCTTTCTAATTTCAAAGTGCGACTACCAAGCGGCGTCGCACATCTCCTGTATCTGCGCAATAGCACTTCGTGGTAGCTGACTACAAACGGCTACTGCGATGACATACAAAATTTTCGACTTCCTCCGGCGTATTGCTCCTCGATCGTGAACGGCCCTTGAGACAGTAGTAAGGTCACCAAGCTCGCCGAGCTGTGGCGAGTATTGGGCACAAAGTGGTTCCCGGAACACGAGAGGTCAAGATCATGTCGACAGATGAAAAGAGCAACAGCATCAATGACGAATTATTCGGGCTCTGCGAGAAGTTGTATTTCCACGAAGTGGATATTCGCGACAAGGTAAATGCACGGCTCCAAATGCCATTCGCCATTGGGGTTGCGATGGTAGGCATCCTGAGTTTTATGCTGCAAAATCTTGACCGGACGGTCTCGGGAACTTGGCTCCATATTTTTTATGGATGTTACTTTTTCTCGGGCTCCTTCATCTTTCTGGGCACCTGGTATTTCATCAAGGCTGCATGGGGTACAGAGTATCAGTTCGTAGCTCCTGGAATATTTTGGACTAACTACAAATCAGAGTGCTACAGCTTCTATCAGCATCTCGACAATGCTGACGAGCTTGCAAGAGACGCGTTTCGCTCCATGTTATCCGACCAATACGGCCGCACATCATCAGCGAATGCGATTGCCAACGACATGAGGGCTTACCATCTGCATCTCACGCTGAAATTTCTCATTCATGCCGGAATGTATGCCATGTTTGCCTTGATGGTGTTTTACTTTTCCGGATTGAACAAGCAGGAAAAAGACTCACCTGTACGGGTATTGATCACCGCGCCCATCACGCTGGAGAAGTAAATGAGCGAAACCAAAAAGATTCCACCGCCCCCACCGCCGCCTCCCATTCGATACGTTCAAGATAATCGCCCCCCTGCTCCACTCAAACCGGTACCGTCCAAGCCATCTTCGGCGCCGCGATAGATCGCCGTCGGATGCCTCCTCGCTCTGATCAGGCGAAGGTCAGCCCGAGCTTTATAGATGCAAGCTCAGCTGTCCCCGGCACGCCGGCTCTCTCCTGTCCAATGCTGACCTGCGCTGAAAGCGTGCCGATGCTGTGTTAGGCTTCCCGCCTGACTTCAATTTGCCAAGCGGGGAGACACACATGAAAGTTGCCGTGATGGGCGCAGGTGCCGTGGGATGTTATTTCGCCGGGATGCTGGCGCGGGCGGGACACGAGGTAGTCCTGGTGGGCCGGCCACAACACGTGGAAGCGTTCAATACCAAGGGCCTGCGGCTGGAAGCCAAAACCTTCGATGCGACCATCCCCGTCAAGGCCAGCACCGATCCGGCCATCGTGGCAGGTGCCGACCTGGTGCTCTTCTGCGTCAAATCCCCCGATACCGAAACCGCCGGCGCGCAACTGCGTGCGCATCTTGCCCCCGATACGCTGGTGCTGACGCTGCAGAACGGCACTGACAATGCCGAGCGCCTGCGTACGGTGATCCCGCAACCGGTCTCGGCGGCCGTGGTCTACGTCGCCACGGAAATGGCCGGACCCGGACACGTCAAGCACCACGGCCGTGGCGAGCTGGTGATCGAACCGGCCGCACGCAGCCAGCAAGCCGCCGAGGCGCTGATTGCGGCCGGCGTGCCGACCGAGATTTCCGACAACGTGCGCGGCGCGCTGTGGTTGAAACTGATCATCAACTGCGCCTACAACGCTCTCTCTGCCATCACGCAGCTGCCCTATGGCAAGCTGGTCGAAGGCGTGGGTGTGCCGGAAGTGATGGACCACCTGGTCAGCGAATGCAAGGCCGTAGCCGCCGCTGAAGGTGTGACCCTGGCTGGGGATGTGGATGTGGCCATCCGCAAGATCATCGAGACCATGCCCACGCAATTCTCTTCCACTGCGCAGGATGTGGCGCGCGGCAAGCCCAGCGAAATCGATCACCTCAACGGCTACATCGTGCGGCGGGGACAGGCGCATGGCATTGCAACGCCGGTCAACCTGACCGTGCATGCGCTGGTCAAGCTGATCGAGAGCAAGGCGCGCTGAACGTAAAACAGTTCAACCGAAGAGCCGGGCGTCAAAGCGGAACAGCTTCTTTTCCAGCACCTTGACGCTGGCCATCTGCGCATGCAGCGGATTGAGCAAGAGATTGAAATCGGTCGGGCTCACCACCGATGGCACTTTCATCACCAGTTGCTTGCCCTGTTCGATCCAGTGCTGGCCGATGGCGGCGGTGCTGGCCGGATCGCGCGCGATGTCGGACCAGTCAGGCGGCAGGCCAGGCACATAGGCCTTGCGCACGTCGGCGTCAGGTATCTCCAGCACGATGAGAAAGTAGTTGGCGCGCGGCATCAGCCCGGCCATGTGCACGAGCGACTCCAGCAAGGCCGTCGAAGCGCTGCAGCAGGTGTAGAGCACGCGCAAGCCACGCGGATTCCAGCGGCCGCCGCTGAGCGCCGCGCCATTGCCGGACAAGTCATCGGCCGCATAATGCCCAGGCTTGTCCTTGGCCAGCCGGTATACCTTCAAGCCGCCACCCCGAAGGCGATGCGCGCGAGGATGTCGCGCACCCGGTCATAACCTGGCTGGGTATCGAGCACTTCCAGCGGGGTCAATCCCCCCAGCGCCGCATTGCCACGGCGCATCCACTGTGCCGCCAGGTCCTCGTCCTCGAACACATCGGCCGCCTGCTCGCGGATGTAGAGCACGCGGGCGATGCGGTCGGACTCGGAACCGGACAGCCGTTCCTTGCGGGAAATCTTGCGCAGGATGGTGGAACTGGGCAGCCCCAATCCGGACAGCAAGGTCTGCAAGGGAATCTGCAACAGTTCCCTGGCGACGCGCTCGGCAATGATGGCATCCATGCCGTCGCGGATGGTGCGGCCCTGGCTGATCGGGTCCATGCGGGCAAACCGTTCGAAGTCGCGCGGTTTGGCACCCAATCCGGGGGAACGCTTGCTGGCGGCAGAGTCGACCGTGGCACGTGTTGCCATGTTGAACCTCTCATTTGGTCAGATGCAGACTCTCATCTTAGAAGCTTCCCAAATGAGCGTCAATCTCCCATCAAATGAGAGTTTCCTGCGATCAGCGCAACATGGCCGACATCGCCGACAAACTGTTGAGCACCCGCACCGCGTATTCCGCCGTGGGCGCATCGAATTCGACGGTGACATTGTCAGTACGCTCAAGAATCGGCAACTGGCTGAAGAGGTCAGTCAGCGCCACCGTCTGCGCCTGCAGGCGGCAACGCAGCGGGCCGCGCAGGGGCAGTACCGGCATGGCTGCCGGGTTGGCCACCAGCGCGGTGACCGCCTGGCGGGCGCGTTCTTCGAGCAGCACGCAGGACTGCTGGGGCGTGAGCGAATCGCCGCTGTTGGCACCATAGGCCTTCTTGGTTTCAGCAAAGATCGCATGCGGGAACAACGGCTGATTCTCTTCGATGAAGGCATCGTCGCCGCTGCCGAAGATCACCGGCACGCCATGTTCGGCCGCCAGTGCGCCATACAGCCCGGCCTCGCCCAGTTCCTGCCCGCCCAGCCACACGCGGGCGAAGGCAAAGCTGTTGGTGGTGTGCGCCAGGATGCCGCGCCCTTGTGCGCGCGAGTGGTAACCCACCAGCATGACCGCATCGATATCGTGATCCACGCCGCCCATCATGCCCAGCACGCGCGGCTTGCCCAGCACCATGCGCGCCTCGGGGTGCAGCAGGTCCGGCAGCAGGTTGCGGAAGCCGCCATGCGAATCGTTGACCTTGATGGCCGTTGCACCAGCCGCCAGTGCGCCACGGATGACGGCATTGGCCTCTTCGGTCATCCAGCGCCGGGCGCGTTCATATTCGCCATTGCCGGCGCGGGTCTGCTCGGTGTGGAAGACCCCGGCCACGCCTTCGATGTCGACGGAAACCAGGATGTTGGCACGCTTGTTCATGAGGCGGTCTTTCAGGGGAAGCAATTCAGGAAGCCAGGCGCTCGCGCAGGCTCATACGTACATGGCCATCACGTCCGCGCACGGTCTCGGCTGCAAAGAGCGCATGCACGATGGCTTGTTCGACGCAATCAGCGGCGGCATGGAACAGCGGGTCCAGCAGATGATCGGCCAGCAGCGCCAGGTGCAGGCAATCGGCCTCGGCCTCGATGGTCTGGGCCGTGGAGAAGGCCAGCGCAATATCGCCGCTGCCATGGCCGTAGGCGGACCCGGTGCGCGCCAGTCCGGCCCCGGCGCGGGTGGCCAGGCGTTTCAACTGCCGCGCATCCAGCGGCGCATCGGTGGCCAGGATCATGATGATGGAGCCCTTTTCGGGCGCTGTGTCGGGTGTCTCGCTGGCCGCCAATCGCGCGCCCAGCGGATCGCCCGCCAGGATCAATTCGGGCAGTCGCCCGAAGTTGGAGAGGACCAGCGCGCCGACGGTATAGGACTGCTCCGACGAATCCAAGGCAGCCACGCGCGAAGCGGTACCGATACCGCCTTTCAAACCAAAGCTGGACATGCCCCGTCCCGCCCCAACCGCGCCTTGCAGAACCTCGACCGACAAGGCTGCCATCGCTGCTTCAAAATGCTCGGGCTGCACGGCCATGGCCTGCAAGTCGTTGAGATAGCCGTCATTGCATTCCAGCACCAGCCCGTTGACCGTGGGCAGGCTGCGCCCGCATTCCGGATTGCCGCGCACCGTGTGGGCGATCTGCGCATTGAGCAGCGTCCCCACGGCAAAGGTGTTGGAGAGCGCGATGGGCGTTTCCAGCAAACCCAGTTCTTCCAGCTGCACCAGCCCCGCACTCTTGCCGAAACCGTTGATGACGGCCGCCGCCGCCGGCAGCTTGTGCGTGAAGAGATTGCCGCCATGCGGCGCAATCACGGTCACGCCGGTCTGCACCGCACCGGCATCCAGGGTGCAGTGACCGACGCGCACACCCTCCACATCGGTGATGCTGTTGCGCGCGCCGGCGGGCAAGCGGCCGATATGTGGCACATGCAGCGGCACCTGCAGGTTCATCATCAGCGCTGGTCGATCTTGGGATCGAGCGCGTCGCGCAAGCCGTCGCCCAGCAGGTTGAAGGCCAGCACGGTCAGGAAGATCGCGATGCTGGGCACCAGCGCCACGTGCGGCGAGGTGACCATGTCGGCGCGGGCTTCGTTCAGCATCAGGCCCCACTCGGGTGTGGGCGATTGCGCGCCCAGGCCGAGGAAGGACAGGCCGGCCGCCGTGATGATGGAGGTGCCGATACGCATGGTGAAATACACCACGATGGCCGAGATGGTGCCAGGGAAGATGTGCTTCCACATGATGGTGGTGTCGGACGCACCGATGCTGCGGGTGGCCTCGATGTAGGTCAGGTTTTTCAGCTGCAGCGTATTGCCGCGCACCAGGCGAGCAAAGGCCGGGATACTGAACACCGACACCGAGATGATGACGTTGATCATGCCGCCGCCCAGGATGGCGACGATGCCGATGGCCAGCAGGATGCCGGGGAAGGCGAACAGCACGTCGCAGATGCGCATGACGATGCGGTCCCACCAGCCTTCATAGTAGCCGGCCAGCAGGCCGAAGACGGTACCGATCACGGCACCGATGGCCACTGAGAAGAAGCCCGAGGCCAGCGAGATGCGTGCCCCCATCAGGATGCGGCTGAAGATGTCGCGGCCCAGCGAATCGACCCCGAACCAGTGGGTCCAGGTCGGCGGCGAATTGAGGGCGTCGTAGTCGAAGAAGTTTTCGGCATCGAAGGGCACGATCCAGGGCGCCAGGATGGCGATCAGGATCAGCAGCAGGATGAACACGCCCGCATAGACGGCCAGGCGCTGCTTCTTGAACTTGCGCCAGAACTCGCGCCACGGGGTGCGGATCTTCTGGCCGGAGGCGGCGACTGCAGCCGGATCGGGTGGCGGCAGCGGCGCGCCGGTTTCGGAGGTAGTGGCCAGAGGCGAATTGGAGAGCGACATGATTCCCCTCACTTGAAGCGAATGCTGGGGTTGATCACGGCATAAAGCACGTCCACCACCAGGTTGATGAAAATGAATTCCAGCGAGAACAGCAGGATCTCGGCCTGGATGATGGGGTAGTCACGCATCTCGACGGCATCGACCAGCAGGCGTCCCATGCCCGGCCAGTTGAACACCACCTCGACCAGGATAGAGCCGCCCAGCAGGAAGCCGAACTGCAGGCCCATCATCGTCACCACCGGAATGAGCGCATTGCGCAGGCAGTGCTTGATGACCACCACGGTCTCGGTCAGGCCCTTGGCGCGGGCGGTCCGCACGAAGTCCTCTTGCAGGATTTCGATGAAGGAAGAACGGGTAAAGCGCGCCATCACGGCGGCCACCGCCGCGCCCAGCGTCAGTGAAGGCAGGATGTAGTGGCGCCAGGTCTCGTCGCCGACGGTGGGCAGCCAGCCCAGTTCGACCGAGAAGACCTGCATGAGCAGGATGCCCAGCGAAAACGCCGGGAAGGAAATGCCGGAGACGGCCAGCGTCATGCCCAGACGATCCGGCCACTTGTTGCGCCACACCGCCGAGGAAATGCCGATGACAAGACCGAACAGCACAGCCCAGATCATGGCCACAATGGTCAGCCACAGTGTGGGCCAGAAGCGCGCGGCGATCTCTTCGGAGACCGGGCGCTTGCTGCGGATGGAGCGTCCAAAGTCGCCGTGGGCGGCATTGATGAAGAAGTTGACGAACTGCTCCGGCAGCGGCTTGTCAAGGCCGAGGTCGGCGCGCACCAGGGCGACCGTCTTTTCATCGGCTTCGGGACCGGCGGCCAGGCGTGCCGGGTCGCCCGGCAACAAGTGCACGAACAGGAAAACCAGCACCGCCACCAGCAACAGCGTGGGAATGAGGCCTAACAGGCGTTTGATGACATAGGAAAACATGGGACTCTCTGAATAAGGCTGCCCGTCGCTGGTGTGTCCACACCCTGCGGTGGAGTCGCTCCCTGCGCTGCCGGCTTGCATGGCAACGCATCGTGAATCTGTGGGGGAGGATGGCCAGCCACCCTCCCCGCTTCATTGCTGCACTTTTCTGCCCGTTACGGCCAGGCAGAGTACTTGCCCAGTGCTGCAAAACTGCATGACGCGGTCTCACAGCACTGCATTTTTGCATCGGCCCGCAAGGGCCGAAAACAAGGCGCCTGCTTACTTGGTGAACTCGATGTTCTCAAATTCGTAAGCCTGGTCCGGCATGATGTAGATGCCCTTGAGGTTCTTGGCACGGGCATACAGCAGCTTTTCGGTGACCAGGAAGGCCCACGGTGCATCCTTCCAGACTTCCTGCTGCGCGTCCTTGTACAGCGCTTCCTTTTCCTTGCGGTCGGAGACGGTCAGGGCCTTGGCGATGTCGGCATCGACCTTGTCGCTCTTGTAGTAAGCGGTGTTGAACAGACGCGGCGGGAAGGATTCCGATGCCAGCAGCGGACGCAGGCCCCAGTCGGCTTCACCGGTCGAGGACGACCAGCCCACGTAGAACAGGCGGATCGGGGCAGTGGCGGGATCCTGCCAGCTTTCCACACGCTCCACGCGCTGGCCGGCTTCCAGGGCCTGGATCTTGGCCTTGATGCCCACTTGCGCCAGCTGCTGCTGCAGGAACTGGATCACCTTCATGGCGGTGGTATGGGTGTAGGCCGACCACAGTTCGGTCTCGAAGCCGTTCGGATAGCCGGCTTCGGCCAGCAGGGCCTTGGCCTTCTTCACGTCATAGGGCCATGGACCGGTCTTGAAGGCGTAATCCACGCCTTGCGGCAGCACGCCATCCATCGGGGTGGCATAGCCATTGAAGGCGACCTTGGCCAGGGCATCCTTGTTGATGGCGTAGTTGATCGCTTCGCGCACCTTCGGATTGTCGAACGGCTTCTGCTTGACGTTCATCGACATGTAGCGCTGGATGATGGAGGGACCGGCGATCACGTCCAGGTTGCCCTTGCCCTTGAGCAGGTCAGCCTGTTCGTAGGGCAGCGGATAGGTGAACTGGGCTTCGCCGGTCTGCAGCATGGCCGAGCGCGAGTTGTTGTCCACCACCGGCTTCCACAGGATCTCGTCGACCTTGGGGTAGCCCTGCTTCCAGTAACCGTCGAACTTGGCCACCTTCACGTAGTCGGTCTGCTTCCATTCCACGAACTTGAAGGGACCGGTACCGACCGGGTGGAAGGCGATGTCCTTGTTGCCATACTGCTTCAGGGCAGCCGGGGAGATCATCGCTGCCGACGGGTGCGCCAGCACGTTGATGAAGGCCGAGAACGGTTCCTTCAGCACGACCTTGACCGTGTAGTCGTTGAGCACTTCGGTCTTGGCGATGCGGTTGAAGAGGTTGTAGCGCTTCAACTTGTTGTCCGGGTTGGTCACGCGGTCGAAGACGGCCTTGACGGCGTCGGCCTTGAAGACGGTACCGTCATGGAACTTCACGCCTTGCTTGAGGCGAATGGTGTATTCCAAACCATCCTTGCTCACCAGGTAGCCTTCGGCCAGCACCGGGATCAGCTTCATGTCCTTGTCGAAGCCATAGAGGCCCTGGTAGAAGGACTTCATCACCGACAGCGACAGCGTATCGTTGGCGTCATACGGGTCCATCGTGGTGAAGGTCGACGCTACGGCCACGGTAGCAGTCTTGGCGGCGAAGGCATTGGCCGCGCCGAACTGCAGGGCGGCGCCCAGGGTACCCAGGGCCAGCCATTTGGCGGCGCTCATTGCTTTGTTTTTTGCGGATGCGGACATTGGTCTCTCCTGATCAGTGACGCTTGAGTGGTTACAGCTTGATTGAGATTACTGCGCTGACTGCATTTACCAAATTACAGATACGACTGGGGAACATCACGCCCGCGCTCAAAAAGCGCCGGCAATACGGTGCTGGGCCACGAAGTGCCCCGGAGCCACTTCCCGCAGCGGCTCCACCTTGGGCTCATCGCCCACCAGCCGGATCGGGCTGGGAATTTCATCGGTCATCAGTTTCTTGCCCGGCTGGCGCAGGGTCGGATCGGCCACCGGCACGGCCGCCATCAGCTTGCGCGTGTACGGGTGCTGGGGATTTTCGAAGATGGCGCGGCGCGGTCCGATCTCCACGATCTGGCCCAGGTACATCACCGCTACCCGATGGCTGATGCGCTCCACCACCGCCATGTCGTGCGAGATGAAGATGAAGGAGATGCCCAGCTCGGCCTGCAGGTCCAGCATCAGGTTGACGATCTGGGCTTGGATCGACACGTCCAGTGCCGACACCGATTCATCAGCAATGACGATCTTGGGATTCAACGCCAGGGCGCGGGCGATGCAGATGCGCTGGCGCTGGCCACCGGAAAATTCATGCGGATAGCGCTGGCCATGCTCGGGCGTCAGGCCCACGCGGGTCAGCAGCGCATCCACGCGTTCCTGCGCCCCCTCCTTCAGGCCGTGCACCAGCATCGGCTCCATGATGGAGTAGCCGACGGTCATGCGCGGATCGAGCGACGCGAAGGGATCCTGGAAAATGAACTGGATGTCGCGGCGCAGCTCGCGCAATTCCGAACGCGGCAATTGCGCCAGGTCGCGGCCGCCGAACTCGACCTTGCCGCCGGCGATGTCGACCAGGCGCAGCAGCGAGCGCCCGGTGGTGGACTTGCCGCAACCGGATTCGCCGACGATGGCCAGGGTCTCGCCGGAATAGAGATCGAAGCTCACCTTCTCGACCGCATGCACGCGCTGCTTGACGCGGCCGAAGATGCCGCTCTTGACGTCGAAGCGGGTAGTCAGGTCGCGCACCTTGAGGATGGGTTGGCGCTGCGCGGCGATCTCGGCCTGGGCCTGCAGTTCGCTGGCGATCAGGTCGGGACGTACCTCGGCCTGCGGCGCAATGCCGAAGCGCAGCGGCTTGTCGGTACCGCGCATGGAGCCCAGGCGCGGCACGGCCGCCAGCAGCGATTGGGTGTAGGGATGCGCAGGAGCGGCAAAGAGTTGCTTGACCTCGTTCTCTTCGACCTTCTCGCCACGGCACATCACTACCACGCGGTCGGCCACTTCGGCCACCACGCCCATATCGTGGGTGATGAAGATCACGCCCATCTGCATCTCCTGCTGCAGCGAACGGATCAGTTGCAGGATCTGGGCCTGGATGGTCACATCCAGGGCCGTGGTCGGTTCGTCGGCAATGAGCAGAGAGGGCTTGCACGACAAGGCCATGGCGATCATCACGCGCTGGCGCATGCCGCCGGAGAGCTGGTGCGGATGGCGACCCAGCACGCGTTTGGCTTCGGGAATGCGCACCATCTCCAGCATGCGCAGCGCCTCGGCCTGGGCGGCGGCGCGGCTCATGCCTTGGTGCAGGCGGATCGATTCGGCAATCTGCTCGCCGACGGTGAAGACCGGATTGAGCGAGGTCATCGGTTCCTGGAAGATCATGGCGATCTCCGCGCCCCGGATGCTGCGCATGGTGGCGTTGTCAGCCTGCGCCAGGTCCAGCGACTGGCCGCTGCGGCGCAGGAACTGCATGCTGCCGCTGGCGATCTTGCCACCACCGTGTTCGATCAGGCGCATGATGGCCAGCGACGACACAGACTTGCCCGAGCCCGATTCGCCGACGATGGCCAGGGTCTCGCCCTGGTTGACGTGGAAGGACAGGTCGCGCACCGCATCGACCGTTCGTTCGGAGGTGGCAAAGCGGACATTGAGCTGACGGACATCCAGCACGCGTTGGGACTGTTGCATCTTGATTCTCTCCTGCTCGGCCGCTTCAGGCCGGTGCTGCGTAAATGGCGGTGACCGGGGCCAGTTCGCCACAGCCCCAGGCGCGATACATGCCTTCGGTATTGAAGGGCAAGGCCAGGTTGCCGTGGCGGTCGATGGCGATGACGCCACCGCGTCCGCCCACCTTGGGCAGGGTCTCGAAGACCACGGCGCGGCTGGCTTCTTCCAGCGACTGGCCGGCATAGGCCATGCGCGCGCCGATGTCGTAGCAGGCGGCGGTGCGCATGAAGGCTTCGCCGGTGCCGGTGGCCGACACGGCCACGGTGGCGTTGTTGGCATAGCAGCCGGCGCCGATGATGGGCGAATCGCCTACGCGGCCAGGCTGCTTGTTGGTGATGCCGCCGGTCGAGGTGGCCGCAGCGAGGTTGCCGAACTGGTCCAGTGCGACGGCACCGACGGTGCCGAACTTGTTGTCCGGATCGATGGGTTCCTTGGGCTCGGCGGCTTTCTCCGCGAAGGCGAAGGAAGAGGCATCGTGGTCCAGCATGGCGCGCGACTGGCCGCGTACGCGCTGCCATTGTTCGTGGCGGGCATCGGTATGGAAGTAAGCGGGTTCGACCGTGACGGCACCGTGGCGCGCGGCAAAGGCTTCGGCGGCAGGGCCGACCAGCAGCACGTGTTCGCTCTTTTCCATCACCGTGCGTGCGGCCAGGATAGGGTTGCGCAGCTTGGTCACGCAGGCCACCGCGCCCGAGGAGAGGTCGGCACCATTCATGACACAGGCGTCCAGCTCATGCTTGCCTTCGCTGGTGTAGACGGCACCATGGCCGGCGTTGAAAAGCGGGCAGTCTTCCAGCAGGCGCACGGCTTCGGTGACGGCTTCCAGTGCCGAGCCGCCGGCATTGAGCACGGCCTGGCCGGCGGCGACGATGTCGGACAGCGCCTGGTGATAGCGGGCCTCGTCCTCGGCCGAAAGCGAAGCGCGCGTGATGGTGCCTGCGCCGCCGTGGATGGCAATTACCGGAGTGGTCATGCGTTGGTCTTTCCTTTGGTTGGGGCGCGCTTGGCGGCCGCCCGCGCGGGCTTGCCGACCGGCGTGGTGCCGGCGCGCTGTTGCTGCTGGGCCAGGTACAGCCAAGGCAGCACGAATTCAGCCATTTGCGTGGCGGCCTGCACCGAGCGGCGTGCGCGATGTGCCACGGCATCGCACAGGGCCTGGATCAGGATCAGTGCGGCCGCATCGGAAGTGGGCGCGAGGCGGCCATCGGTCTGGGCATACAAGGCGACGTCGGCCAGCGGCACCAGCGGCGATCCGGGCGTGTCGGTGAGTGCGATCACGCGTGCGCCCTTCTCCACCGCGCGCTGGGTGAGCCAGACAGTGTCGGCCGCATAGCGCGGGAAGACCATCGCAATCACCAGGTCATCGCTGTCGAGCTTGAAAAACTGGCGCGCCGCCTGCGAGGGGCCGCCTGCCATGGCCACCGAACTGACGGTGCGCACATAGGGTTCCAGCGTATGGGCCATCAGGCCGGAGAGATAGGCTGAGGCACCGAAGCCGGTGATGAAGATGCGCTGCGCCGAGAGGATCATGTCGACCGCCTGCTCGCAGTGTTCCGGCGTGAGCATGCGGCGCGTGGCCTCGATGTTGGCGATGTCGCTATCGAAGGCGGCGGCCATGATCTCGGCGCTGGTGGCGGTGCGCTGCACCTGCTCGCGCAGTTTTTCCACGGGCGCCAGGGTGGTCGCGAAATCCGAGACCAGTGCGGCGCGGAACGAGGCATAACCGTCGAAGCCCAGTGCATGGGCGAAGCGGTTGGCGGTGGCCACCGAAATGCCGGCCGCTTCCGACAGTTCGTCGATGGTCATGGTGGCGGCGCGGAAGGGGTTGCCCAGCACGTAGTCCGCCGTCTTGCGGTGCGACTTGGACAATTGCGGATACAGCTTGCCCACGGCCTGTGCTACCGCACCGGCTCCCTGCAAACTGATGTTCTTCGGCTGTTGTGTCACCGCCCGCTACCCCGTCGTCATTGAATTCACTGCCCTCTGCAAAAAAACGCAAAAAAAATAAATCGTTTAAATCATTTATTTCATTTGCAGAGCGCCCTGCCACCACTGTTCTTGCAATGTTCTTGTGCTGTTGCGCCCGCTGATGCGGGCGTATTTATCATCGCGCAGGACTTGTCATTTGCATCAGTCCCGCCGAAAAA
Source organism: Herbaspirillum huttiense (assembly GCF_004367745.1). Taxonomy (GTDB): domain Bacteria; phylum Pseudomonadota; class Gammaproteobacteria; order Burkholderiales; family Burkholderiaceae_D; genus Herbaspirillum; species Herbaspirillum huttiense. The sequence goes on along the minus strand of NZ_CP037993.1, from coordinate 2,091,067 downwards.
AATGTAAATATATTTTCATTTTCGCGGCGAGTAAAGAAAAAATACTTTCAAAAACCGAATATCCTTATAACGCACCAGAAGCACGCGATAGCCCGCATGAAATGCACCAGATGTGCGCCAGATGAACGAAGATTCATTGCGCAGTGCACCAAAAATGACAGCCTGGATCACGACCTGAAGGCGATAAAATACGCCCCTTCACTCCGCCCTGCCCGCTCATGAATATCCGCTTCCTAGAAACCTTCGTCTGGCTGGCCCGCTTGCGCAATTTCCGGCTCACGGCCGAGCGGCTGCACACCACGCAGGCGGCTGTCTCCAGCCGCATCGCTTCGCTCGAACAGGATTTCGGCGTGCGCCTGTTCGACCGCAGCGCGCGCGAGGTGGCGCTGACCGCCGATGGCAGCAAGGCGCTGGTGTATGCCGAGCGCATGGTCAAGCTCATGCGCGAGATGAAGGACGACATGTCCGACCGCGAAGTGTTTGCCGGCGTCATTCGCATCGGGGTGATCGAATCCATCGTGCACAGCTGGTTTCCGGATTTTCTCGGACGCCTTCACAAGGCCTTTCCGCGCCTGCAGATCGAGATCGTCAGCGACACCACCATCCACCTGCACGAACAGTTCAGCAAGAGCAACCTGGACCTGGTGCTGCAGGCCGAACCGGTGATCGGGCCGCAGGTCAGCAATATCGCGCTGTGCGAATTCCCCATGCGCTGGGTCGGCAGCCCCAAGCTCGACATCGGCAGCGAGACGCTGTCGCTGGCGGACCTGGCGGCCTTCCCCATCATCAGCTTCGCCCGCAATTCGGGGCCGCATGCAGTCATCGAGCGCTTGTTCTCGGGCAGCGAGCGGGGTGAGCGCACATTGCACATCAACTGCATCGCCTCGGTGGCCACCATGATCCGCCTGGCCACGGATGGCTTCGGCATCACGGCGGTGCCGCCGGCCATCATCCAGCGCGAACTCAACGAAGAGAGCCTGCACCTGCTGCGCGTGGATACCGAGTTCCCGGCACTGGCGCTGATCGCCTGCTTCCGCTCGGACCATGAGAATCCGCTGACTGAAACAGTGGCCCGCATCGCGCAGGAAACGGCGTCCGACTTCGCACTCAATTGGGGCCAGGAGATCGCGCGGCTGCCCGCCCCGCTCGGCTGAGATCGGCCGTCCTCCCGCCTGCAGGCTGCCCTGCGTGCCGATGCGCGGGCAAGCTTGGACAGCACCATCCTGAAGCAAACAGCGCCCTGCTTTTGCTCATAAGATTTTTCAATCAAGGCCGTTCAGATTTTCTTGTTGGACAGCGCCCGCCCTGCATCCCCATACTGAATTCAGACCGGCGCCTTCGGGCTGGCACCGGAACATGCCCGGCCCTGCAGTGCTTGCCGCCGCTCCCATCCCATCCATGCAGAACACAACACGGCGCCGTCACACGGACGCCGGCCACACTTGAGGAGGTTTTCCATGTCGTATTCCCCATCCGCTGCGGCCACCGCGGCGCCCCCGGCCAGCAGCAGTGCCAGCCTCGAGGCGACCTATGGCAAGATCGCCTGGCGCCTGATTCCTTTCCTGGTCTTCCTGTTCGTGCTGGCCTGGATCGATCGCGTCAACGTCGGCTTCGCCAAGCTGCAGATGCTGCAGGACCTGCAGTTCTCGGAGGCGGTGTATGGCCTGGGCGCCGGGATCTTCTTCATCGGCTATTTCCTTTTTGAAGTGCCAAGCAACCTGCTGCTGGAAAAGATCGGCGCCCGCAAGACGCTGGCGCGCATCACCATCCTCTGGGGTCTGGCCTCGATGGCCATGGCCTACGTCACCACGCCGACCAGTTTCTATGTGCTGCGCTTCCTGCTGGGCATCTTTGAAGCGGGCTTCTTCCCCGGTGTGGTGCTGTATCTCACCTACTGGTTCCCGGCCAAGCGCCGTGCCCGCGTCAATGGCCTCTTCATGACCTCCTTTGCCATCGCCGGTGCAGTCGGTGGCCCGATTGCCGGGCTCATCATGAGCAGCATGGAAGGCGTGGGCCATCTGGCCAACTGGCAATGGCTCTTCATCATCGAAGGCATTCCGTCGATCCTGGCGGGCTTCGCCGTGCTGGCCTGGCTGCCGGAAAAACCGGCCAACGCCAAGTGGCTGAGCGAGGCTGAAAAAACTGCTGTCACACAAGTGCTGGCCGCCGAGAACAGCGCACCGGGCAAGCATTTTTCCTTCAAAGATGCCTGTGCCAACTACCGCGTCTGGATTTGCGCCGCCGTGTATTTCTGCGTGGTCAGCGGCAATGCCACCATCGCCTTCTGGGCACCGTCCATCATCAAGGAAATCGGCGTCAAGGGTAACCTGCAGATCGGCCTGATCTCGGCCATCCCCTTCGTGGCCGGCACGCTGGCGATGGTATGGAACGGCTTCCACTCCGACAAGACCGGCGAGCGCCGCCTGCACAGCGCCATCGCCACGCTCATCGCCTGCATCGGCTTGATCGCCACCGGCATGACGCTGGGCAATGCGACGCTGGCCCTGTGCTCGCTGACGCTGGCAGCCATCGGCATCCTGGCGGCCTTCCCGGTGTTCTGGTCGATTCCCGGCGCCTTCCTGGCCGGCACGGCAGCCGCCGGCGGCATCGCTCTCATCAACTCCATCGGCAACCTGGCCGGCTTCGTCGCCCCTTACATGATCGGCGCATTGAAGACCAGCACCGGGTCGCTCTCCTCCGGCCTGTATTTCGTGGCCGCGCTCGAATTCCTCGCCAGCTTCCTGGTGGTGGTGTTCGTCAAGAAGCATTGAAGGCAAATCAAATGCTCTTCTGACTTTTCCTATTCCGTTCCCCCCCTTCCGTTCGAACTGAGTAGATCCGAAGGATCGTATCGAAGGCGTGGCTGCCGTAGCGCCTTCGATACGCTGCTGCGCAGCTACTCAGTCCGAACGGAAGAAGAAGTGCATAGCGCTTCAACCATTGATTCAACCTGTTGGAATAAATACTCATGAAGCTGACCTTTACCCTCCCCGACCAATCCCCCCTCCACGCCGACATCGATACCCTGGTCATCGCCGGCTGGGCCGGCCGCGACATGGCGGCCATCGAGCATCACATCGAAGAACTGGAAGCGCTGGGCATCTCGCGTCCCAGCGCGGTGCCGCTGTTCTACCGCGTCTCGGCCAACCAGCTCTCGCAGGCCGCGCAGGTGCAGGTGCTGGGCGAGGCGTCGTCCGGTGAAGTGGAGACCTTCGTCTTCAACAGCGGCGGCGAGCTGTATGTCTCGATTGCCTCCGACCACACCGACCGCAAGCTGGAAGCGCACAGCGTGGCCTTCTCCAAGCAGGCCTGCGTCAAGCCCGTGGGCAGCAGCGCGTGGAAGCTGTCGGACGTGGCCGAGTACTGGGATGAACTGGTGATCCGCTCCTGGATCGAGGAAGACGGTGCCACCAAGCTCTACCAGGAAGGTACGCTTGCCTCGCTGCGTACGCCCGGCGACCTGATCGCGCGCTTCACGCAAGGCGGCGCCACCCTGCCCGAGGGCTGCGGCATGACCTGCGGCACCGTGGGTGCCATCGGCGGCATCCGTCCTGCGGCATCCTTCACGATGGAATTGTTCGACCCGCGCCGCCAACGCGCCCTGCGCCACCATTACGTGGCCGAGTCGCTGGCCGAGGTGGCCTGATTCCACGGGGCGGCCCAAGAGGCCGCCCATGCGCCTTTGTTGGATGCGCCAGGCAATGCGATACTTGCGCATCTGCGAATTTGTCCTCCGACCACACCGACTCCCTCATCATGCCGAGCACACTCTCCCAACTGGCCGCCGACCTCGATGCCGGCCGCATCACTTCCCTGCAACTGACCGAACAAGCCCTGGCCCGCATCGCCGATCCGGCGGGCGAAGGCGCGCGCGTCTTCACCAGCGTCTACGCCGAGCAGGCGCGCGCCGCCGCCCGTGCTTCCGATACCCTGCGCGCGGCCAAACTGTGTCGCTCGCCGCTGGAAGGTGTACCGGTCTCGGTCAAGGATCTGTTTGATGTCGCCGGCGAAACCACGCTGGCCGGCTCCGTCGTCCTGCGCGGCAAGCCCGCTGCCACCGAACATGCGGCGGTGGTGCAGAACCTGCTCAAGGCCGGTGCCATCGTCATCGGCAAGACCAACATGACCGAGTTCGCCTACTCGGGCCTGGGCATCAATCCGCATTACGGCACGCCGCAAAACACCTGGGAGCGCAATATCGAAGGCGGCCGCATTCCCGGCGGTTCTTCTTCCGGCGCGGCCATCTCGGTGACCGATGGCATGGCCTTCGCCGCGGTCGGGTCCGATACCGGCGGATCCGTGCGCATCCCCTCGGCACTGAACGGCCTGACCGGATTCAAGCCCACGGCCGCACGGGTGTCCATGCAAGGTGTACTGCCACTGTCCGCTTACCTGGACTCGATTGGCCCGCTGGCTGTATCGGTAGAGTGCTGCGCCATCATGGACGCTGTACTGGCCGGTGAAGCCTATGTGTCCGTAGTCGCCCATCCGCTGCGCGGCCTGCGCCTGCTGGCCCCGACCAATGTGGTGCTGGACGCCATGGACGAGACCGTCGGCAAGGCCTATCGCGCCGCGCTGGACAAACTCCGCGCCGCCGGTGCCGTCATCGTCGAAGCCGAAGTGCCGGCCTTCAACGCCCTGGCCGCCATCAATGCCAAGGGCGGCTTCACCGCTGCCGAAGCCTACGCCTGGCATCGCGCCCTGATTGCCGAGAACGCCGGCGGCTATGACCAGCGCGTGGTCTCGCGCATCCTGCGCGGCAAGGACATGAGCGCCGCCGACCTGCTCGATGTGCTGCACGCCCGCCCGCGCTGGATCGCCGAAGTGCAGGCGCAACTGGCCGGTTACGATGCGCTGGTGATGCCGACCGTACCCATCGTGGCGCCGCGTATTGCCGAGCTGCAAGCCAGCGACGATGCCTATTACGCCGCCAACGGCAAGATCCTGCGCAACCCGACGCTGATCAACTTCCTCGATGGCTGCGCCGTCTCCCTGCCCTGCCATGCGCCCGGCACTGCCCCGGTCGGACTGTCGCTGGCGGCGGCCGGCGGCGAGGACAAGCGCCTGCTGGCGATCGCCATGGCGGTGGAAGGACTATTGGCCGCCTGATCCGGAATTTTGCTCCCCTGACAAGGCTTGCGTGCGCGCAAGCCTTTTTTGTGCGCGCTTTTAGCCGCATTTACATGCTGTTACCGACAAGTCCTGCCCGGTAGGGAACAATCCGCCTTGCCAGACGCCGAATCCACGGAATTTTCATTAGAATGCGCTTTTGCAGCGCAAGATGGCCCCTTGGCGAGCCGCTGCGCTGGACGAACAGACAACAACCCTCCGGCATCAGCCACGACCACTCATCTGCATGGCAACCAAAAAAACAACCCCGTCCGATTACAGTGAATCATCGATCCGTGTCCTCAAGGGACTGGAGCCGGTCAAGCAGCGTCCGGGCATGTACACGCGCACCGAGAATCCGCTGCACATCCTCCAGGAAGTGATCGACAACGCCTCCGACGAAGCGCTGGGCGGCTACGGCAAGAGCATCATCGTCACCATCAACGCCGACGGCAGCGTCAGCGTCGAGGACGATGGCCGCGGCATCCCTGTCGGCCTGCACCCGGAAGAAAAGGTCCCGACCGTCGAGATCGTCTTCACCCGCCTGCATGCGGGCGGCAAGTTCGACAAGGGGTCGGGCGGCGCCTACGCCTTCTCCGGCGGCCTGCACGGCGTGGGCGTCTCGGTCACCAATGCGCTGGCCACGCGCCTGGAAATCACGGTCTGGCGCGAAGGCGGCGTGCACACGCTGGCCTTCTCGGGCGGCGACGTCATCGAGAAACTGAAGTCGCGCCCCGCCACTCGCGAGGACAAGAAGTCCGGCACCCGCGTGACCGTCTGGCCGGACGCCAAGTATTTCGACTCGGCCACCATTCCGCTGGGCGAGCTGCAGCGCCTGCTGCGTTCCAAGGCGGTGCTGCTGCCGGGCGTGAAGGTCACGCTGATCAACGCCAAAACCGGCGACACCCAGAACTGGCAGTACGATCAAGGCCTGCGCGGCTACCTGATGGAGCAACTGGCGCAGACCGGCAGCGGCGAAACGTTGATCCCGCTGTTCGAAGGCGAACAGTTCGCCGGCAAGGATGCCGAAGGCTTCGCCGAGGGCGAAGGCGCCTCCTGGGTGGTGGCCTGGACCGAAGAAGGTGCCGTGGTGCGCGAATCCTACGTCAACCTGATCCCCACCTCCAACGGCGGCACCCACGAATCGGGCCTGCGCGAAGGCCTGTTCTCGGCCGTCAAGAGTTTTGCGGAAATGCATTCGCTGCTGCCCAAGGGCGTCAAACTCCTGGCCGAAGACGTGTTTGCGCGCGTCTCCTTCGTGCTCTCGGCCAAGGTGCTGGATCCGCAATTCCAGGGCCAGATCAAGGAACGACTGAACTCGCGCGATGCCGTGCGACTGGTCGCCGGTTACTCGCGTCCGGCGCTGGAGCTGTGGCTGAACCAGCACGTGGAATACGGCAAGAAGCTGGCCGAGCTGGTCATCAAGCAGGCCCAAAGCCGCCTGCGCTCGGCGCAAAAGGTCGAAAAGAAGAAATCTTCAGGCGTGGCCGTGCTGCCGGGCAAGCTGACCGATTGCGAATCCTCGGATGTGACGCGCAATGAAATTTTCCTGGTGGAGGGCGACTCCGCCGGCGGCTCCGCCAAGATGGGCCGCGACAAGGAATTCCAGGCCATCCTGCCCTTGCGCGGCAAGGTCCTGAACGCTTGGGAAACCGAGCGCGACCGCCTCTTCGCCAACAATGAAATCCACGATATCGCCGTGGCCATCGGCGTCGATCCGCATGGCATCAACGACACGCCGGATCTCTCCGGCCTGCGTTACGGCAAGATCTGCATCCTCTCGGACGCGGACGTGGACGGCTCGCACATCCAGGTATTGTTGCTGACGCTGTTCTTCCGTCACTTCCCCAAGCTGATCGAGAACGGCCACATCTGCGTGGCGCGCCCGCCGCTCTATCGCGTGGATGCTCCGGCACGCGGCAAGAAGCCGGTGCAGAAGCTTTACGCCTTGGACGATGGCGAACTCGAAGCCATCGAAGACAAGCTGCGCAAGGATGGCCTGAAGGAAGGTGCCTGGAGCATTTCCCGCTTCAAAGGCCTGGGCGAGATGAATGCCGAGCAGCTGTGGGAAACCACCATGAATCCGGACACCCGCCGCCTGCTGCCGATCAGCTTCGGCGAGCCTGGCGTGCAGACCTCCGAAGAGCGTTTCAACATGCTCATGGGCAAGGGCGAAGCGGCGTCCCGCCGCGCCTGGATCGAAGAGCACGGCAACGAAGCCGAAGCGGACATCTGACATGCGCCGCCCCGCGTTCCTGCACACCAGCGCTCTCGCCTCCCTTTTGGGTGCGGCGGCGCTGCTCTGTGCCGGACCGGTACAGTCGCAGCAAGTGGTCCGGTACACCGATGCCGATGGTGTACAGCACATGCGGGTGGAAGCAGCGGACAGTGGCCGGGACAGTACCGGTACGGCTGCCGCCGCAAAGAAGCCCAAGACCATTGTGTACCGGTACACCGATGCCGATGGCGCGGTGCACTTCTATGCCCAGACCCTGGACGACCCGGACAAGCTCATGGCCAGCAGTGCAACGCTGCTCAACCATCCCGGCAGCAAGGAAGCGGTGACCCCGGCCGATCCGCCTTTCGTCAAGACCATGCTGGCCCATCGCGATGCGCGCAAGTACGACAGCCTGCTCACCGAAGCGGCCAGCGAATTCGGCCTGGATGCGGCGCTGCTGAAGGCCGTCATGACGGCCGAATCCGGCTTCAATGCCACGGCCGTCTCCAGCAAGGGTGCGGTGGGCCTGATGCAGATCCTGCCCGATACGGCCGAGCGTTACGGCCTGCAGGGGGATCGCCGCAAGACGCTGCACCAGAAGCTAACCGATCCGAAGATCAACATCCGCCTGGCCGCGCGCTACCTGCGCGATCTGATGGCGATGTTCCCGCAGCATGTGGAACTGGCCATTGCCTCCTACAACGCCGGGGAAGGCGCGGTGCAGAAGTATGGCAACAAGATCCCGCCCTATCCCGAGACACAGGGCTATGTGCGGCTGGTGTCGCGGTTCTATGAACTGTACCGGCCCGCGGGCGCACTGCGCCTGGCCGCAGGCGAGCGCGGCAGCGCCAATGCCGGCGGCAATGCGCGCCTGAAGGTGACGCTGCCGCCGCGCGAGCCCGCCATCAACGATTAACCCAGTCAATACGAACACAACAAGACAAGCTCCATGACCGATCAACCGACCCTCTTTGACCAAGCCCCGGCTGCGCCCGATGGCGAATCGCTGACGCTGTCCACCTTCGCCGAACGCGCCTATCTCGATTACGCGATCTCGGTGGTCAAGGGCCGCGCCCTGCCCGACGTGGCTGACGGCCAGAAGCCGGTACAGCGCCGCATCCTCTATGCGATGAACGAACTGTCGCTGAACTCGGCGGCCAAACCGCGCAAGTCCGCCGCCGTGGTCGGCGACGTGCTGGGCAAGCTGCACCCGCACGGCGACCAGTCGGTGTATGACGCGCTGGTGCGCATGGCGCAGGATTTTTCGCTGCGCTATCCCTTGATCGACGGCCACGGCAACTTCGGTTCGCGCGATGGCGATGGCGCAGCGGCGATGCGCTACACCGAAGCACGCCTGACGCCCATCAGCAAATTGCTGCTCGATGAAATCGACATGGGCACGGTGGATTTCCAGCCCAACTACGATGGCTCCACCGAAGAGCCGCGCCTCCTGCCGGCGCGCCTGCCCTTCCTGCTGTTGAACGGTGCCTCCGGCATTGCCGTGGGCATGGCCACTGAAATCCCCTCGCACAACCTGACCGAAGTGGCCAAGGCGGCCGTGGCGATGATCCGCAATCCCAAGATCACGCACGCCGAGCTGATGGAACTGATCCCCGGCCCGGACTTCCCCGGTGGCGGCCAGATCATCACCCCGAAGTCGACCATCGCCGAGATGTACCAGAGCGGCCGTGGCAGCCTGAAGGTGCGCGCACGCTGGAAGATCGAAGACCTGGCGCGCGGCCAGTGGCAGGCGGTCATCACCGAACTGCCGCCGGGCGTTTCCTCACAGCGCGTGCTGGAAGAAATCGAAGAACTGACCAACCCCAAGCTGAAGCTGGGCAAGAAGTCGCTGACGCCCGAACAGCAGGCGCAGAAGGCGGCCATCCTGGGCCTGCTCGATGCAGTGCGCGACGAGTCCGGCCGCGAAGCGCCGGTGCGTTTGGTGTTCGAGCCGAAGTCCAAGAACCAGGACCAGACCGAGTTCATGAACACGCTGCTGGCGCAGACCTCGCTGGAGACCAGTGCCTCGCTGAACCTGGTGATGATCGGCGGCGATGGCCGTCCGCGCCAGAAGAACCTCACCGACATCCTCACCGAGTGGATCAGCTTCCGCTTCGACACGGTGACGCGCCGCACGCAGTTCCGCATGCAGAAGGTCAACGACCGCATCCACATCCTGGAAGGCCGGGAAGCGGTGCTGTTGAACATCGACAAGGTCATCAAGATCATCCGCGAATCGGACGAACCGAAGCCGGCCCTGATGGACGCCTTCAAGCTCTCCGAGCGCCAGGCCGAAGACATCCTGGAAATCCGCCTGCGCCAATTGGCGCGACTGGAAGCCATCAAGATCCAGCAGGAACTGGCCGAACTGCGCAACGAGAAGACCACGCTGCAGGACCTGCTGGACAATCCGTCCTCGATGAAGCGTCTGGTCATCAAGGAAATCGAAGGCGACGCCAAGACCTACGGCGATGCCCGCCGCACCATCATCGAAGAAGCCGAGCGCGCCACCTTCGAGCAGAAGGTGATCGATGAGCCGGTGACGGTGATCATTTCTCAGAAGGGCTGGGTGCGCGCGCGCACCGGCCATGGCCACGATGCGACGCAGTTCACCTTCAAGGCCGGTGACAGCCTGTATGGCGCGTTTGAATGCCGCACCGTGGACAACCTGCTGGCCTTCGGCTCCAACGGCCGGGTCTACACGATTGCGGTCAATGCGTTGCCCAATGCGCGTGGCGATGGCGTGCCTGTGACCACGCTGATCGAACTGGCCAGCGGCAGCAACATCCAGCATTACTTTGCCGGTCCGGCCGATACCACGCTGTTGCTGGCCTCTGATGCGGCGGCCGGTTTCATTGCCAAGGCGTCCGACATGTTTGGCCGCGTCAAGGGCGGCAAGAGCTTCTTCACGCTCGATGAGGGTGCGCTGCCGCTGGCACCGACGCCGGTGGCGGCCGATGCCAGCGCCGTGGCCTGCGTGTCGGCCAATGGCCGCCTGCTGGTGTTTGGCCTGGACGAGATGAAGACGCTGTCTTCCGGTGGCCGTGGCGTGAACCTGATGGAGCTGGAAAAGAACGAAAAGCTGGTCGCTGCCCAGGCCATCAGCCAGAAGGGTGTCGTAGTCCATGGCACCGGCAACATGAGCAAGCCCAAGGAGATTGCCTTGAGCGGCGAGAAGCTGCTGGCGCACGTGGGCAAGCGCGCACGCAAGGGCCGCGTGCTGGAATCGCGCATCAAGGCGACGGGGTTGCGTTCGCAGGGTTGATGCCCGGTTTCTTTTTGCGGTGAAGTCGCCCCCTGCTGAACTGCACCCCAAAAGTTGGACATAAATCCAACCTTTGGGGTGTTTTTCATGGCGAAGTACGATGAGAAGTTCAAGCAGGAAGTGGTACAGAAATATCTAGCGGGAGGTAGTGCCAGAGGGCTTGCCAAGGAATATGGTCTGAAGCACAGCATAGTTCAGCGGTGGGTCCAGAGCTACCGACATCATGGCGTAGCGGGACTGATCAAGAAGCACGAGCACTATAGTGCCGAGTTCAAGCTATCGGTATTGACGCGAATGAAGCAGGATCAGTTATCACAGCGGGAAGTGGAGGCTATGTACGGACTTCGCGGCTGCGGGACGGTCAGTCGGTGGGAGCGCCTGTATCATGAGCACGGCCTGGCTGGATTGCAGCCGAAGCCGAAAGGACGCTCAATGATGATGAAGCCCAAGATTCCCGCAAAGCCCACAAGGAAAGACGACATGCGCCCACGCGAAGAATTGCTCGATGAAATCGAGTATCTGCGTGCGGAGGTTGATTACCTAAAAAAGCGTCGGGCCTTGATTCAGACAGAGCAAGCGGCTGCGCAAAAGCAGCGCGACTCGTCCAGGAATTGAGGCCACACCACAAGTTGCCTGTTCTGCTGAAGGTGGCCGGATTGGCGCGCAGCACATTCTATTACCAGATCAAGGCGCAGGAAGCAGGCGACAAATACGCGGCCGTGAAATCGCGCATCCGCAAGATCTATGACCGGCACAAAGGCAGGTATGGCTACCGCCGCGTCACGGACACGCTCAAGCAGGCAGGCCAACTGATCAATCACAAGACGGTGCAGCGCCTGATGAGCCAATTGGGCTTGAAGTCGCTGGTGAGGCCGAAGAAATACAGGTCGTATCGCGGCCCTGGGCACGCTCATGTGGAGAACTTGCTTCAGAGGAAATTCAAGGCAGAGCGGTTCGGAGAGAAGTGGGTAACGGATGTTACTGAATTCAAAGTCGGTGGAGAGAAGCTTTATCTGTCGCCTGTCATGGACTTGTACAACGGCGAGATCGTGTCGTATCAGACGAGTCGTTCACCCCAGTTCCAGATGGTCGACAGCATGCTCAAGAAGGCAATCTCGACCTTGAAGGGGACACGTCGCCCCATGCTGCACTCGGATCAGGGATGGCAATATCAGATGCACGCTTACCGGCGCACCTTGGCCGAAAACGGTATTAAGCAGAGTATGTCGCGTAGAGGGAATTGCCTGGATAATGCAGCCATGGAAAGCTTCTTCGGCACGCTCAAGTCGGAGTGTTTTTACCTGACTCGCTTCTCCAGCATCGAGCAGTTACAGATCGAGTTGCGCAAGTACATGCACTACTACAACCACCACCGCATCAAGAGCAAATTAAAAGGACTGAGCCCTGTGCAATACAGAACTCAGTCCTTTAGGCCTTAACCGGCTGTTGACCGTCCAACTTTATGGGGTCAGTTCATGCGCAGTTTGGCAGGGGGCGATTTTTTTGATGGCTTGCACAACTGATTGCTTCGTGGGCAAGGGGTGGTCGAAGCATTTCGAATGCGGGGTGGAGTTTTGGGTGTTGGCGTGGAAGAGCCAACGCCTGCTGGGGAGAATGCGCGCTCAGTGTTGAAAGCGAGGAGCGTGCAAGATGAGAAACACCCCAGTGAAAGATAGAATCCCGGACAAATCCAAGAGCCCCGTCGCTCGATTACGCTACATCTTTCCCCTCCGCGCCCATCAATTTGCGGCCCACCGACCTCTGATGAGTGAGGCGTAATGGCGCGCCCGATGAACTATCTCCTTGCAGCGGCCATAGTGCTGTTGCTCTGCTACGGCACCCTGCGCAAATACAGCACGCTGGTCCGGCCACACTATCCGCCCATCTCCATCTCAGTCAATCCCGCAGGCACCTGCGCGCTCGCCGAATACAATTTCCGGGGAGGCGAGCGCTGGTACTGGACTGACCCTTATCGCTGGTTCCTGCTGGCGTCCGGGGATGCGTTTTATACGATTACCGATCTGCGTACAGGCAAGATCATCCGGGACTCCACCACTCAAATCGTCCCCGGTCTGGAAGCCAACTCGCTGGTGGCGGTGGCCATGGGAGACGAAGTGTTCTATTGGTCTGCCGATGGCACGAAAGCAAATTTCCCGGGGGGCAGTGCCGAGGATTACTTCCACGAATGGACTGATCTCAAGGAATGCGAGGGGAGGCACGCGGAATCAGACTATGCCAACCTGAATTGCAGAATGGATACAGCCTCTGAGCTCTGTAAGCGGCTAAGCGACGCGCTTTGATTCAGGAACTGTATCTTCTATTCAAATCTCGGCAGGGCAATGCAAACTCTCTTTTTTAGTGACCAGATGAAAAGTTGCTTTGCATTTCCATTACTGAGCACCGTGGGCATTGGGTGCGGAGTTTCTGTGGGAGCGCTCAATACCGCCTTCATCACGAATTGCGGAGAAAGTTGCCCGGACGACCCGCTGCTGTGGGCGCTGGGATGTTCCATCACATTTCCCCTTATCGGCCATCTTCTGCTCAAAAAGACACGGCAAACGGTCGCCAATACCATGCTGGTTGCCGTGGCACTGGCAGCCACCGTCCTGCTACCGGCCCTCGCGATGTATGCCTGCAGCCTTCACGAGAAATATTGGAGACTGCATAGCAAGCAGGTTTATCCGGATATCGAATACAGCCTCATGGTAATTTCAGAGGACCCACTCCCCGCACTGGGCATCGCCGAGGCTGAACGCTGTGTCATCAACAATGACCTGCGTTGTGGCGAAAACCCGCAAGTGATTCCAGCCCTGTGCCAAAGCGGATTCGTATCACTGCCACGGAAACATTGGTCTTCTTTCAAGCGACTCCCGAACGAAGATCTGCAAGGCCCCGCGCCTGCCAATGATGACCGGAAATATTATTTAAATGATTTATGCCAGCAACAGGCTACATCAGTGAGTCAACCATGAACAAGATCAAGGCTGCGGTTTCTCACCACGAGCGTGAAATCGCCGAACTGCGCGCGAACCCTGTACTGGCCATCGAGTACCTGAAGGCCGCTGTGGAGCCACTGGACAGTCCGGATGACCTCCCTGCCGCGTTGCTGGCACTGCGCGCCATCAGCGAAGCCTATGGTGATGCCGGCTCTTGAAAACTCGTCACCCAATCGCCACCGATACCCGATACACCAACACCCCCAGCAATCCAAACGCCCCCGCCAGCATGCAATAAGGTGCCCAGCGTTGCGCGCGTTGGCCGTAGCCGATCAGCAGCAGCGCGATGCTGATGAGCGGTATCCAGGTTGAGGGGCTGTTGAAGTCCATGATGATTTCTCCCGGTTGATTGCATCGCTAGTCATGTGGGCAGCGCAGCTGCGCGCGCCCTCCTCCATCACGCCATCTGGCTGATGGTCTTTCTGAACCGGCCCAGTGCAGCTACAAACAGGACCAGGCCAATTGCCAGGATGGCCAGCAGTTGCGGCCAGATCACTTCCAGGCCAGCGCCCCGGTACAGTATGGCTTGCCCCGCCGCGACAAAATGTGTCGTCGGGGCGGCCAGCATGATGTCCTGTACCGGTACAGGCATGCTCTCGCGCGGCGTGGAGCCGCCCGACAGCAATTGCAGCGGCAACAGCACCAGTACGGTGAGCATCCCGAACTGCGGCATCGAACGCGCCAACGTGGCCATGAAGATGCCCATCGAGGTAGTGGCAAACAGATGCAGCACCGTCACCAGCATGAACAGCGCCAGCGAGCCCTCGATGGGCACCTGCAAGGCGCCCCGCACGATCAGCAGCAAAGACATCAAGGCCGCCAGTGCCACGACCGAGCCCATCGCCCACACCTTGGCCAGCATGATCTCGGCCGGACTCACCGGCATCACCAGCAGGTGTTCGATGGTGCCGTGCTCGCGCTCGCGGATGAGTGCCGCCCCCGTCAGGATGATGGAGAGCATGGTGACGTTGTTGATGATCTCCATGAGCGAACCGAACCAGGATTGCTCCAGGTTGGGATTGAAGCGCATGCGCAAGGCCAGTCCCACCGGCGCATCGCCAGCGGCCTCGCTACGCCGCACGAATTGCGTGACCTCGTTGCTGACCATCTGCTGGATGTAGCTGTTGCCGGTGAAAGCCTGGCTCATGCGCGTGGCATCCACGTTCAGCTGGACCGCCGGCGCGCGTCCGGCCAGCACGTCACGCTGGAAATCCGCCGGGATGTCCAAGACGAAGGTGTAGTCGCCCGCATCGAGCCCGGCATCAGCCTCCCGCGCCGTCACCAGCCGGGCCACCTTGAAATGCGGGGGATAGAACAAGGACGCAATGCGTGCCGACAGCGGCGAGCCATCGTTGTCGACGATGGCGATGGCGGCATTGTGCAGGCTCTCCGGCATGGCCGTGGCGGCCACATAGATGGAGAGCGTGAAGGTGTAGGCGATCAGCACCAGCATGGCCGGATCGCGCAGCAGGCTCCACAGCTCCTTGACGCCAAGACGAAAAATGTTGGACAGGCTGGCAGGCGCGCGGCGCATCTCATTGCTCCTGCTTCTTCAGCAGCCACACCGACAACCCCAGGATCACGGGGGCCGCCAGCACCAGCGGCCAGAACGAGGCCCCCAGGTCACCCACCGCCAGCGCCTTGCTGAACACGCCACGGCTGATGGTGAGGAAATGCGTGGCCGGATAGACCTGTCCGATCAGCGCACCCATGCCTTCGAGCGAAGAGACCGGATTCAACAGTCCGGCGAACTGCACGCAGGGAATGATGGTGCCGATCATGGTCACGAAGAGGGCCGCAATCTGGCTGCGCGTAAAGGTCGAGGCCAGCAGCCCGAAGCCGGTCGAGCAGATGATGAAGACCAGCGCCGCCAGCGTCAGCGTGAAGAGACTGCCCTTGACCGGCACCCCGAACACGGTCACGGCCAGCAGGGTCAACATGGCGAAATTGAGCATGCCCAGCACCAGATAAGGCAGCTGCTTGCCCAGCAGGAATTCAGTGCGCGTGACCGGCGTGACGTAGAGGTTGAGAATGGAGCCCAGCTCCTTCTCGCGCACCACCGACAGCGCCGTCAGCATGGCTGGGATCATCATCAGCAGCAGCGGGATGATGGCCGGCACCATGGCCGGGAGGCTCTTGACGTCCGGGTTGTAGCGATAGCGCGTCTCGATCGTGGCGGGCTGCGCCAGGCGCTGGCCCAGCCGGTGCGTGACGATGTCGGCCAGCCACAGCTGATGCATGCCCTGCACATAGCCGCGCACGGTCTCGGCGCGCGTGGGCATGGCACCATCGACCCAGGCCCCCACTTCCACCGGCTTGCCCCGCGCAATATCGCGGGCGAAGCCGGGCGGGATTTCAATGGCCAGGGAGATCTCGCCGCTGCGCATGCGGCGGTCCAGGTCCTGGTAATCGCGGATGGGCGGCTGCTCGATGAAGTAGCGCGAACCCGACAGGTTCAGCGCATAGTTCTGGCTCAGGCCGGCCTGGTCGCGGTCGAGCACGGCGTAGCTGAGGTTTTCCACGTCGAGGTTGATGCCATAGCCGATGATGAACATCAGGATCACCGTGCCCAGCAAGGCCAGGGTGGCGCGTACCGGGTCGCGCCGCAGCTCCAGGCTCTCGCGCTGGCTGTAGCTGAGGGCGCGGCCCAGGCTGGTGCGCAGGCGGCTGTTGCCAGCTGGCGCGTGGTTCCGGGCCGATGTGACTTTTACATCAGGCGCAGGCGTCATTGCGCCCTTCCCGGCCGCTTCTTCCAGGTACCCGATGAAGGCTTGTTCCAAATTAGCCGACCCGCGCTGGCGGATCAGTTCCTCCGGCGTAGCGCTGACCAGCACGCGGCCGGCGTGCATGAGCGAGATGCGGTCGCAGCGCTGGGCCTCGTTCATGAAATGGGTGGAGATGAATATCGTCACCTGGTCGCGCCGCGCGAGATCGATCATCAATTGCCAGAACAGGTCGCGCGCGATCGGGTCCACGCCCGAAGTCGGTTCATCCAGGATCAGCAGCTCCGGCTTGTGCACCATCGCCACGGCCAGCGAGAGCCGCTGGCGGATGCCCAGCGGCAGGCTCTCGGGCAGGCTGTCCATCACCTCCTGCAGGCCGAAGCGCTGCGCCATCTCTTCTGTGCGCGCCGCGATCTGCTCCTGCGGCACGCGATACAGCCGTGCATGCAGCACCAGGTTCTGGCGCACGCTCAGTTCGCCATACAGCGAAAAGGCCTGCGACATGTAGCCCACACGCGCCCGCGTAGCCATGTCGCGCGGATCGACGGCCTGGCCGAACAGCCAGGCCTGGCCTTCACTGGCAGGCAGGAGGCCGGTCAGCATCTTCATGGTGGTGGATTTGCCGCAGCCGTTGGAGCCCAGGAATCCGAAGATCTCGCCGCGCCGGATGCGGAAGTCCACATGATCCACCGCCACGAAGTCTCCGAAGCGCATGGTCAGTCCGCGCGCTTCGATGGCGATCTCGGCTTGCCGCGCCGGATCCAGCGGTGTCACCTGCACTGGCTGGTGGCCGCGCCGCTTATCCGGTGGCAGCAAGGCGATGAAGGCCTCTTCCAGTGCGGCCGTACCGGTGCGTGCATGCAGTTCGGCAGGCGTGCCGGTAGCCAGGATCTGGCCGTCATCCATGGCTACCAGGAAATCGAAGCGGTCGGCTTCTTCCATGTAGGCCGTCGCCACGATGACGCTCATGCCGGGCCGCTGCTGGCGTATGTGCGCGATCAGGTCCCAGAACTGCGCACGCGAGAGCGGATCGACGCCGGTGGTGGGTTCGTCCAGGATCAGCAGGTCAGGGTCGTGGATCAGCGAACAGCACAATCCCAGCTTCTGCTTCATGCCGCCGGAGAGCTTGCCCGCCGGCCGCGCCAGGAAAGGCGACAGGCCGGTGCCGGCAGTGAGCGTATCGATGCGCTGGCGACGCTCCTGCGCGGACTGGCCGAACAGGCGGCCAAAGAATTGCAGGTTCTCCTCCACCGACAGCGTCGGATACAGATTCTTGCCCAGACCCTGCGGCATGTAGGCGATGCGCGGGCAGACCGCTTCACGATGCGCGGCCCGGCGCATGTCGCCACCGAGGACTTCCACGTCCCCTTCCTGCAGGGCGCGTGCACCGGCCACCAGCGACAGCAGGCTGGATTTGCCCACGCCATCGGGCCCGATCAGGCCGACCATGCAGCCGGCCGGAATTTCCAGCGAGATCGCCTGCAGGGCCGGCTTCTGGCCATAGCGCAGCGACACGCCCGACAGGCGCGCCACCAGGCTCTGACCAAGGCTCTCTGTCATTGCGGGACCTTCACCGCCAGCGTGGCGGGCCAGTCACGCGCATTGTCGGTCCGCACCCAGGCCACGCCGGGCAAGCCGGTCTTGACCAGGGTCAGGTGCTGGCGCAGCAGCGCCGGATCGATCTGCGCCTTGACGCGAAACATCAGCTTCTGCCGCTCGCTGGCGGTCTCTACCGTCTTGGGCGTGAACTGCGCAGTGCTGGCCACGAATGAAATACGCGCCGGGATCACGTATTGCGGGGCGGCGTCCAGCACGATGCGCGCCTCGCCGCCCAGCGCCAGCTTGCCGGCGACGGTCTCGGGAACGAAGAAGGTCATGTAGACATCGCTCAAGTCCACCAGGTTGAGCAGCTTGCCGCCCCCGCCCAGCACTTCGCCCGGCTGAGCGATGCGGTATTGCACGCGTCCGGCGCGCGGGGCCACGAGCGTGCTGTCGTCGATGTCGACCTTGATGCGCTGGACCGTGGCCGCTGCGGCCGTGACCGTGGCGCGCGCGCCGCTGACCTGGGTGCGGGCGGCTGCCACGGCGGCCTGGGCGGCGGTCACTTGTGCCTGGGCGGCAGTGACGGCGGCTTCCATGCTCTGCACGCGGGCACGATCGTCGTCCACTTCCTGCAGCGAGGAGGCACCTTCCTTGACCAGCACCTCCGAGCGCGCCAGGCGACGCCGTGCCGCATCCAGCTCGCTGGCGCGCTGCGCGGCCTGGGCCAATGCGGCCTGATGATCGCTCTCGCGCACGGCCACCTGGGCCTCGGCACTGGCCACGGCCGAGACCGATTGCTGCTGGCGCGCCTGGGCCTCGTCGCGCTGGGCTTCCAGCGAGAGTACCTGCATGCGGGCCAGCGGCTGGCCGGCTGCGACGAAGTCGCCTTCATTGACGAGGATGGCATCGACCCGGCCACCCAGCTTGGTGGCCACATCCACTTCGGTGGCTTCGATGCGGCCGTTGCCGCTGGCGAATCCCTCGCCGGGGCCGCTGTGGTGCAGGCGCAGCCAGGCATAGGCCGCACCGCCGGCGAGGAGCACGGCCAGCGCGGCGGCCAGCAGGGGTTTCTTGGCGTGAGGGAGCGTCATGGTCGGGGTCCGGAAGAAAGGGGGAAAGCCGCAGGCGCATTGCTGTCGCCACCCAGCGCCGCATACAGCGCCACCGATGACGACAGCAGCGCACGCCGGATCTGCACCCGCTGCTGGCGTGCGCTCAGCAGGTCGCGCTGGGCATCGAGCACGTCGAGGAAAGGCGCAGCGCCGTTGTCATAGCGCAGCGTGGACAGGCGCGCCCGCTCGGTCTGGACCTGCACCGCCGTCTCGGCAATGGCGAGCTGGCGGGTCAGCCACTGGCGCGCGGCCAGCGCATCGGCGACGTCGCGGAAGGCGGACTGGATGGTTTTTTCGTAATTGGCCACGGCCAGGTCGCGCCGCACTTCGGCCAGGTTCAGGTTGTTGCGCAGGCGGCCTGCCGTGAAGATCGGCAGCGACAGGCTGGGCGAGAAACTCCAGGCATGGCTGCCATCGCGGAACAATCCGCTCAGTTCAGCGCTGGCCGTGCCAAGGTTGCCTGTGAGCGAAATGCTGGGAAAGAAGGCCGCGCGTGCTGCACCAATGTTGGCATTGGCCGCTTGCAGGCGGTGCTCGGCAGCGGCCACGTCGGGGCGGCGCGTGAGCAGCAGCGAAGGCGCGCCGGGCGACAGCGCCGGGAACACTGCATCCAGTGCCGGCCGCGCCTGGCCGACTGGCAGTTCCAATGGCGAACCGACCAGCAGCGTGAGTGCATTCAAACGTTGTGCGCGCTGCTGTTCCAGCTGTGCGCCCAAGGCCTGGGCTTGCGTGAGCAGGGTTTCGATCTGGGTCAGGTTCAGGCGCGAGGTGGCACCGACCTCGACCCGGCGCGCAAAGATGCGATAGCTCTCCTGCCGGCTGGCGATGGTGTCGCGGGCGATGGCCAGGCGTTCGTCGATCTCGGCCAATTCCAGCCAGGCATCGGCAACCTGGGCCACCAGGCTCAGGGCTGCGGCACGGCGGGTGGCTTCGCTGGCCAGCGCGGTTTGCAGCGCGGCGTCATCCAGGCTGCGCAGGCGGCCCCACAGGTCCAGCTCCCAGGTGCTCAGGCCCACGCCGGCCTGATAGGCACTGCCGACCAGCGGGCGTCCGGTCAGGTTGAGGTCGGCCGGAGTGCGCGAGCGATCCAGGCCTGCCTGTGCGCCAACGGCGGGAAACAGGTCGGCGCGCTGGATGCCGTAGAGCGCCCTCGCCTCCTCGACCCGCAAGGCCGCTGCGCGCAGGTCGCGGTTGTTGGCCAAGGCCTGGGCGATGAGGGCTTGCAGTTGCGGATCGCGGAACCAGGCTTGCCAACCGAGTGCCGGTGCGGCTTCACCTGCGCCATCGGCCTGCTGCGGATAGTGCGCCGCCACCGGTGCAGCGGGCCGCTGGTAATCCGGCGCCATCGACTGGCAGGCCGCCAGCAGGAGCGGCAAGGCAGCCAGCAAGGGACGGATTCGCAGAGAGGGTTCGCACATCGTGATTCTCGGCATCGGCAGGAAATGGGGCGACGGAAAGCTTCGTCAAAAGCTTCGTCTTGAGTGACCACATTATGAAGAGCCCTGCTGAAAACCCGATTGATGTACGTCAGGTTACTGACTGATGAGTCGGTAATTTATGAAGGATGTGACGGGGGGAGGCCTGAGGGAAGGCGTCTGCGGGGGGGAAGTGCAAAAAGTGCGAAAAATGCGGAAAGACGCGCCGGGCAGCGTGGCTTTATTGCGCCACGCCGACCTGGTCGACGTAATGGCGCACTTCGGCGGCAACGGCGGTGAACAAGCTCTGCAATTCGGGCAGCTGCGGCTGGGCGCTTTGGGGCGGTTCGGCGCGGGACTGGGTTTCCACGCTCTTGAGCAGTTCGGTCAGCACGCCGGCCCCGACCAGGGCGGTCATACTTTTGAGGCTGTGTGCCTCGCGTTTGACCTGGGCTGCGTCATCGGCGCGGATGGCTTGCGCCAGCCGGTCGAAGGTGGCGGGAGCGCTCTGGGCGAAGGTGCCGAACATGTGGCGGCAGGCAGCGGCATCGCCACCCATGGCATCGAGCAAGGGTTCGGGGTTGATGTGCTGGTATCGGTGGTCGTTCACGCGTTTCTCCCTGTGGCCGACGCAATATACGCAAGATATTGCTCCTGTGCCAATTTGTTTTGAGCAGCTGGTCCGGCGTACGGGCGCGCCGGGTCGTGAGCGGTGACTGAAGTACGGTGAAGTGTGTAACGTAACCAAGCAGGTAACTGTCGTCAATCACAACCGTGGTGACGCACGCAAAAAACCGCCCGGTGAGACGGGCGGTTGATGGAAGTGCGGCCCTGCTGTCGAAGGCCGCACCCTGCTGCAATGAAGCGATCAGGCAGCGCGTTCCAGGCGCTGGACGTTGCTGTCGTCGGCGGCACCGATTTCGATCTTGCGCGGCTTCAGCGCTTCGGGGATTTCACGGACCAGCTCGATGTTGAGCAGGCCGTTTTCCAGATTGGCACCGACCACCTTGATGTGGTTGGCCAGCTGGAAGCGCTGTTCGAAGTCACGGGCGGCGATGCCACGATGCAGGAAGTTGACCTGCTTGTCTTCCTTCTGCTTGCGGCCGGTGATCTTGAGGGTTTCGTTTTCGGTCTCGATGTCGATTTCGCTGCGGGCGAAACCAGCCACGGCCATGGTGATCCGGTATTTGTCCTCGGCCACCAGTTCGATGTTGTACGGCGGATAGCTGGGCTGATCAGCGCGCTGGGCGTTGTCGAACATCTGGGCCAGGCGATCGAAGCCGATAGCGGTACGGTACAGGGGGGAGAGATCAAAAGTACGCATAAAAATATCCTTTCAGTTAAGCGATGTTTTCGTCGCAGACCTCAACGTCGAGCATCTGCTGGTACCGATCTAGGGATGGGGATTTTGGTTTTCAAGGGATTTTTAGAAAAAATTTGAGCCCTCTTTTGTATTGCCATCCGATACGCGATTTTTCCCTCCAAGCAAGCCGACATCGCGACACGTGTGTCATTGCACCATCGAAAAGCCAGACACTTTCACGGAATTGCCTACCGTACGATCCCACTCCTATCCGATCTCGATTTATTCCTAGAAAAAGTCAGTGCATCTTTGAGATTGCCTGCCTATTCAGGCGGGCAACGCGCCATCAGCCAACTTGTTTGGCATGCTCGCTCCTCTTTCAACTTCATGCGATCACGCAGAGACAAAAAGATGAGCTACAGAAATTTGGCACCAGAAAGCTGGCTTCCAGCCAGCATGCTGTTACTGAACATGTCCCTCCCACATGTAAAACAACTGTCCTCGGCAACGTTAGTGTCGTCGTCGCCTAGTACGCCGGCGCGAAGGACCTGAACATGTTCTGGCGCGCTTTCATCCGTGAAGGAGATACCGTGATTCCTGGCGGAGGCTTGGTCCAGCCCATAGCGCAAAGTCCTCGCATTCGGTATAGCGGAAAGTTGGCTTGCTTCGAAGGTGATCCTGTCTACTGCAATTCCTGCAAGAGCTGGGGAGCTACTCAGTGTGTTCAGCCATTTCGTCCGCACAAGGGGCCCGACGGCAGGCAAGTCAATCTTGATGGTGACCTATGCCTTTGCAAATGCCCTGAACCGCCCAGACTCAAAGCCTTGCATAGCGATGTCCGGATGGGATTCGAGGGTGAGCTCCGCCACGCATCCAACTCACATCCTGGCAGCCGGCAAGACGACTTCTCCCCTGCCGCTTTCTACGATCAGCGTTTTTTGGTTCAACACGCACACAGCGGCGCACCAATGGCAAATGTCAGATACCGAATCACGCTGGCTGACGGCAAAACGTGTATCGGTCTGACAAACGAAGACGGATTCACTGAAACGGTGTCCTCCGATACTGCGCAACACGTCAAATTTGAGGTCCCTTTTTATGACGACAATCCAGACACTCTTGACCCCTGCCTCGGATCCGACACCTGTCGTTGTTAATACGCTTCCTGAACTGAGCGGCCCACAATGGGTAACACGATTTCCCGGCAGCAATCGCACAAGCGATCTGAACAGCAGTTTTCGTCAATCTGCAGAAGACTTCATCGTGGCGTTGAGAGCTGCAGGAGCGAATGTCAGAATATCGGCCACATACAGGCCGCGTGAACGCGCTTACCTGATGCACTATTGCGTGAAGATTTCGAAGGGCCTGATTGCACCTGACAAGGTTCCCAAGATGAGCGGTGTAGAAATAGAGTGGGATCACGGTGATGGACGTGCCTCCAAAAACGCTGCAGCAGAAATGGCCAGAGGCTACACAATCGTTCATCCGCCCGCTTTGATTTCCCGGCACACGGAACGTGCCGCCATCGATATGACGATCACGGGAATCATCGGAAAGACGATGCTTGACGCGTCTGCGCAAGCTGTTGAAGTCACCGACAATACCGTGCTCTATCGCATTGGCGCGTCCTATGGATGCCATAAGCTCATTCCCGACCCACCACATTGGTCCGACAACGGGACGTGAAAAGCGATGAAACTGTTACCAATAATCTATTTGCTGGTGCTCTCCCCGCTGGCACAAGCGCAAATCAACATCGGCTTCTACAAGCAAGAAAAGAGCGGCCTGAGCCTTTACACCACCGCCCCACTGACCGCAATTCACAGGATTGCGCTTTGTGCCGATCCGTCAGATAACCCGTCAGCTTGCTATTGGCTCAAATCAAATGAGTTCCAGCAAGCTGAAGCAGTGGACGATGTCATGGCAGAGCAGACAGTGATGCACTACCGCATGAGCAGGCACATCAGTCCTGGCATCAAGACAGGACAGGGCATCGCGATCATCAACGCTGAGCAGGTCAGGCGCTCGGCCAACAGCGGCTTCATCGCAATTGCTCAGCGCAAGCACTACAAGATTCTGATTTGTACGGGTGTTGAAGGAATCAACCTTGAGCTCATCGATGGCCCGCGCAAGCTTCATAACCTGTATTTCTACCTCGGTTACGATACCCTTCCCACTTGTGAAAATACCGGGCCGGTCGACATCAAGGGCCAGTGAAGCGGAATATCAAATCACTACCAGACATTCAAGACGTGCTGAAAGCCTTCCTCGCCACAATCGCAACAACAGAAGATGCCTCATGGTTTTTTATGTTGTCGCTCTTTTCCAGGTCTCGGTTGCAGTCCTTCATCTTGAAAAGCGGTTCCGCCTTCGGACCATATCGACCATTCTTCTACTTGTTTCCGCTCTGCCAGTTCCACTGCTGTTGATCGCCGGGTTTTACTTTGCAATGCGACCCGCCGCATAAGTGCCATCGTATTTCGAAGGCGTCTTACGTCTGCCAGCCCCGTGAAAATTGCCGATCCAGCTCCACGGCAACACGCTCGCGCTCGTTGCGTACCGCCTGCGCGCCCGCAGCCAGGCCCTCCATCACGGTAAAGCGCAGGTCATGCAGACCGATGGTCGCCAGCGCCACCTTCAGATAGGGCGTGAGGAAATCCGGCTGCCGTGCCGACGCCCCGGTGAAGCGCCCGCCGGAGACCACCGCCACATGCACCGGCCGGTCACGCAGCAAGCCGGCCTTGCCATCCGGAGTGATGGCAAAGGTCCGGCGCACCCGCACCACGTGATCGATCCAGGCCTTCAGGACCGAGGGCACGGTGTAGTTGTGCATGGGCGTGCCGATCACCACCTGGTCAGCCTGCTCCAGCTCTTCAATGAGACGGTCCGAGAGGGTCAGCGTGCCCTGCCCCGCATCACTGCCCTCCAACGCAACGGGGGAGCCCAGCGCATCGGCATAGGCAGCATCGACATGCGCAATGCCGCTGGCGTAGAGGTCGCGCAGGATCACCTGTGCCTGTGGATGCTGTGCGCCAAGGCGCTCGACGATCTGGCGCGACAGCCACCAGGTGTTCGAAGCCTCCTGGCGCGGCGAGGCAAGCAGATGCAGGATCTTCATGCGGCACCTCCAATAGCCTTGCCAAAGCGCATTGCGCCGGTCAGCATGCCCTGGCGGAAATAGAAGCGCTGTGCCAGCGCATTGGCCATGCCGGTATCGAGCACCAGGCGCACGCAACCGGCCTGGGCAGCGACCTCCTCCATCGCAGCCAGCAGCCGTTCACCCCAGCGCTTGCCGCGCTCACTACTGGCCGCCACCAGATCATCGACATAGAGGAAAGGACCATAGACCAGGTTCTCTTGAAAGCGATAACCGGCGAGCGCAACGACCTTTCCCTGATCCCAGGCGGCCAGGATGCGGTAACCCTGCGGGATGGCGCGGCCGATGCGCTGCAGGAACTCGTCGCTGTCGCGCAGGTGCGGACGCAGTTCGTGCATCACGGGAAAACAGGCCAGCTGGTCGCAGGCAGTATCGGCGTGACGAAGCGCGTCGTCGGTGAGATGCCAGTGAGGCACAGGTGTGATCTCGGAAACATGGTCCATGGTAGAAGCTTCGATGCCATCAGAGTGGAAGGAGCTTCATCGTAATGAGCCGATGGCATAATCGGGAGATCCAAGAAATGACATTTAGACTGGTCCATGATTTCCCTGCCTCCCTCATCCTTGATCCGCCTCGACAGCAGCACCGGCGAAGCGTACTACCGCCAGATCTACGCACGCCTGCGCAGCGCCGTGGCTGACGGCCTGTTGCAGCCGGGTGATCGGATTCCCTCGGCACGGGCACTGGCGGCGGAATTGGGATTGGCGCGCGGCACGGTGGAGGCCGCCTATTCGCTGCTGGCCGCAGAAGGCTACGTGGAGGCGCGCGGACAAGCCGGGACGGTCATTGCCGCCGGGGTCCGCCCGGCAGTGCAGGCAGCGGCCAGCAAGGCAACGGCGGCTCCTTCACGGACATCGCCTGTGGCCGCGCGCCATCCTCTCCTGCCGGAAGAGGGACAGGCCGAACCCAAAGGCCCGCGTCCCTTCCAGATGGGCATCCCGGCGCTGGACGCCTTTCCGCGCAAGATCTGGGCACGCCTGGCCGCACGCGCAGCGCGGGCCACGCAAGCCGCCGACATGCTCTATCCCTCCCCGGCCGGACTGATGGCGCTGCGCACGGAGATTGCGCGCTACCTGCAGTTGTCACGCGGAATCGATTGCCGGGCCGAACAGGTCTTCGTCACCTCCGGATATCGCGACAGCCTCAACCTGATCACCCGCACCCTCCTCCAGCCGGGCGACAAGATCTGGGTGGAAGACCCCGGCTACGCCCCGACCGCCGCCCTGCTGCGCGAAGCCGGCATGCAGCTGGCCGGCGTGCCGGTAGACGCCGACGGCATGCAGGTCGAGTACGGACTGCGCCATGCAGCCCGCGCACGCGCCGCCGTGGTGACGCCAGCGCATCAGAGCCCGACTTGCGTGGCCCTGTCGCTGCCGCGCCGCCTGGCCTTGCTGGAATGGGCGGCACGTGAACAAGCCTGGATCGTGGAAGATGACTACGACGGCGAATACCGCTACATCAGCCGCCCCTTGCCTGCACTCAAGAGCCTGGACCGCGAGGACCGCGTGCTCTATGCCGGCACCTTCAGCAAGGTGCTGTTCCCGGCCATTCGCCTGGCCTACCTGGTGGTGCCGCGTTCTCAGGTGGAGCGCTTCAGGCACAGTGCGCAGCTCTTCTCCGGTGCCGCGCCAGCCCTGACGCAGCATATCGTCGCCGACTTCATGGCCGAGGGGCATTTTGCCCGCCATATCCAGCGCATGCGGCGCCTGTATGCCCAGCGCCGCACCATGGCCATCGCCGGCCTGGAAGGCGTATTGCATTCCCATGTCCGGATCGATTCGCCGCCCGGCGGCATGCATCTGCTGTTGCGTCTGCAGGGTCGCCGCTCGGACCGGCTGCTGGCGGAAAAGATGCGCCAGCACGGCATGTTCAGCCGCGCCCTGTCAGAGTGCCTGCTGGCACCGCGCCCCGGAGTGCCACCGATGATCATGCTCAGCTTCACCAACATCGACAGCCGCCGCCGTGCCGCCGAGCTGGCAAGGCGTATCCTGCCCCTGCTGGCACCGGCCTGACATGGACTAGTGCAAATCACCATTCTTGGCACTTATCGACTGGTCCATGCAGGCGCATGATGGCGACTCGTTTCCATCCCATCCAGGAGCCATGTCCCCATGTCCGCCCGCATCGATCTCTACAAGAATGCCACCGCCGCCTACGACGGCCTGCTGGCCGTGAACCGTCATCTCAAGCAATGCAGCCTGCCCGCCGACCTGGTGGAGCTGGTGTTTTTGCGGGTGTCGCTGATCAACGGATGCGCCTACTGCATCGACAAGCATTCGCGTGACCTGCTCAGCAGCGGCATGCCGGTCGACAAGCTGGTGCTGGTCCCGGTCTGGCAGGAAGCCGGTCCGCTCTTTACCCCGCGCGAGCAGGCCGCGCTGGCCTGGGCCGAAGTGGTCACGCGCATCGACCAGACGGCCGCGCCGGATGCGGATTTCCAGGCCGTGATCCAGCACTTCACCGCACAGGAGTACAGCGAACTGACCATCGCCATCGCGCTGATGAATGCCATGAACCGGCTGGCCATTCCCGGCCGCATGCAGCCACAGGCAGCGCGCGCCTGAGACGCTGGTGCGGGTGAGCCTCAGGCCGACTTCAACGCCGCTACCAGCGTGCGCAGCGCACTCTGCAGGCGCGGCTCCTTGAGCCGGGCATGCAGCCTTACCTGGGCCAGCGGCAGCTTGGGCAAGCCCAGGCGCTCGCCCACGTCCACCGCGCCGGGCGGTGCGCTGCGGTGGAGCAGCGCCGACACCGCCAGGCCCGCACTCACCGCCGCCCCCACCGCCAGAATGCCGCCACCAACGAAGACCTCCACCCAAGGGATCCCCGCCGCATCGAGCCGCCGCAAGGACAGCTCGCGGATGCGGCAGGCCGAGGAAAACGTCGCCACCCGCAAGGCCGGACCGGCCCAGCATTGCGCATCGGCATGGGCGAACCAGCCGATGCGTTCTTCCATGACCAGCTTGCCGCCCTTGTCCTGCGGTTCGCGGCGCACGATGACGGCATCGAGCTCGCCGCGCTCATAGGCCGGCATCAGGTCATGCGAAGAACCCACGCGCACTTCCACCACCACGCCAGGATCAACCGCATGCACCTGCGCCAGCGCACGCGGCAAGGTGGCACCGGCTACATGGTCGCTGATGCCGACCGAGAAGCGGACCGGTCCCTGGTCCAGCTGTTCCAGCGCGCGTTCATGCGCGGCCAGCAGGGTGCGTGCGGCCGGCAGGAACTGCTGCCCTTCGGCCGACAGGCGTACCTGGCGCGGCGTGCGTTCCAGCAGGCGACGGCCCAGGCGCTGCTCCAGTTTCTTGAGCTTGAAGCTGATGGCTGATTGCGTGCTGTCCAGCGCTTCGGCCGCACGGGTGAAGCTTTGCAGGTCGGCGGCCAGGACGAAAGCCTGGACGGCATCCAGATCCAGCGGTTTATCCATGGTGAAGAGGCCTCATAGTCCAAAATCCATGATGATGAATTTCAATCATTGAAATCATCAATCAGTGGTTTTTCAAATGATTGCGCCAGCATAGCATGCAAGGCATGGAGAGAAAGCGCTCCGCCATTTCCATCACCCGCAAGGAGAACATCATGCCCCTGGTCCGCATTTCCGTATTACGCGGCAAGTCCCGCAGCTATCGCCGCGCCATTGCCGACAACATCTACGAAGCCCTGCGCGAGAGTTTCAATGTGCCCGAGGAAGACCGCTTCATGGTCATCACCGAGCATGATCCGGAAGACCTGATCTTCAGCCGCAGCTACATGGGCATGGCGCGCACGGATGACTTCGTGCTGATCCAGCTGACGGTCAGCAATACCCGCACCCAGGCCCAGAAGAATGCGCTCTACGCCTCCATCGTGGCGCGCCTGCAGCAGAACCCCGGCATCGGGCCGGATGACGTGATGATCAGCCTGGTCGAGGGCGACAAGGGGAACTGGTCATTCGGGCGCGGGCTGGCGCAGTACGTGATGTAGCATCGCCGGCCGCAGCGCCTGCAGGCCGCGCTGCGGCCTGCTAGGATGTCGCTCATCGTCATCACTGCGCGACTACCGCGCCTCTTCCATGCCTCCTGCGACATCCTGCCTGCGGCAGCCTTTGCGACACCTCACCCGTGGCCTGGCGGTCGTGCTGCTGGCGGCCGGGCTGACTGCCTGCTCTTCCTCCAGCAAGTACTACGATCCCAACAAGAGCAATCGCACCGAGACGGGGTTTCGCAACAACTACCCGCAGCCCGAACGCGGTTCCCTCTTGAAATGGCAGTGGGAGCGCCTGACCCAGGGCCTGCCCAAGCCGCCCGAAAACAATTACCAGTTTCCCGTCGTCAAGCCTGACCTCGCCTGGCTGAAGGCCAACCACGGCAGTCCCAGCGTGACCTGGATCGGCCATGCCACGGCGCTGGTGCAACTGGGCGGCAAGAACGTGCTGACCGATCCGATGTTCTCGCAGCGGGCCTCTCCCTTCTCCTTCATCGGACCGTCGCGCAAGGTGCCGCTGCCGGTACAGATCAGCGAGCTGCCGCATATCGACGTGGTGGTGATCTCGCACAACCACTACGACCACCTGGACCGGGCGAGCGTGGAGCAACTGAATCTTCAGACGGGCGGGCCGCCGCTGTTCCTGGTGCCGCTGGGGGTGCGTGACTGGTTCCTGTCGCTGGGCATCACCAACGTGAAGGAAATGGACTGGTGGGACAAGACCGTGATGGACAATCTGGACATCTACTTCGTCCCGGCCACGCACTGGTCGGCGCGTGGCGTGTTTGACCGTTCAGAGACCTTGTGGGGTGGCTGGGTCATCCAGGCGGCGGCGCAGCAAGCGGGTGCCGAGCCCTTCTCGGTCTATTTTGCGGGGGATACCGGCTATTCGAAGGACTTCCGCGACATCGGCGAACGCTTCGGCCGATTCGATTTGGCGCTCATCCCCATCGGGGCCTACGCGCCGCGCTGGTTCATGCAGAACCAGCACGTGGACCCGGCCCAGGCCGTATTGATCCATGAGGACGTGCGGGCCAAGCGTTCAGTGGCCATTCATTGGGGTACCTTCGAGTTGGCCGACGATCCGCTCGACGAGCCGCCCAAGGAACTGGCCAAGGCCCTGCGTGAGGCGGGGTTGCCGCAGGAGCAGTTTGTTGCGCTCAAGCATGGGGAGACGCTCAAGCTGGATCAGTGAATCAAGGAGTGCAGCAACAACAAGGCCCGCATCGTTTCCGATGCGGGCCTTGGGAAGCATGCGATAGCGAAAACGCGCTACGGCTGCAGTGCGAACCGGGCTGAGCTGATTACAGCTTGGAAGCGATCAGCTTGCCCAGGCGCTCCACACCGGCGCGGATCTGCTCCGGCGGCACGGTCACGAAGGACAGGCGCAGCGTGTTCTTCTGCGCCACGTTGGCATAGAACGGTGCGCCGGGGACGAAGGCGACCTTTTCCTGTTCCACTGCTTCGTTCAACAGCGCGCTGGCATCGAGGTGCTCGGGCAGCGTCACCCAGATGAACATGCCGCCTTCCGGCTTGCTCCAGCTGCAGCTGGCCGGGAAGTACTGTTGCAGCGCGTCCAGCATGGCCTGGCACTGGTCGCCATAGAGCTTGCGGATGGTCGGCACGTGCTGGTCCAGGAAACCATCCTTGATGGCTTCGTACACCACCATCTGGGTCAGCTGCGCAGTGTGCAGGTCGGTGGCTTGCTTGGCCTGCTCCATCTTCAGGATCAGCGGACGCGGCGCCACCACGTAGCCCAGGCGGATGCCGGGGGTCAGCACCTTGGAGAAGGAACCCATGTAGATCACGCCCGACGGATTCATCGACAGCATCTTGGGCAGCGGTGCATTCTGGTAGCTCAGGGCACCGTAGGGATCATCCTCGATCAGCGGCAGACCCAGGCGGGCGCAGGTTTCCACCAGCTTGAAGCGGCGCTCGGTGGGCAGGGTGCGGCCGGTTGGGTTCTGGAAATTGGGCAGCGAATACAGCATGCGCGCGCCACCGGCGATGGCTTCGATGGTCTCGGGTTGCAGGCCGAATTCGTCGCTGGGCACCGACTCGAACTTGGCACCATACAGCGAGAAGGCCTGCAGCGCGCCCAGATAACTCGGGGTCTCGACCAGCACCTTGCTGCCCTCGTCGATCATCACCTTGCCCAGCAGGTCCAGGCCTTGCTGCGAACCGGAGACCATCAGCACCTGTTCAGCGGTGATCTGTGCGCCATCGGTGGAGAGCGATGCGGCGATCCACTCACGCAGCGGCAGGTAGCCATCGGTCGGGCCATATTGCAGGGCCATCTTGCCTTGCTGGCTCAGCACGCGGTCGAAGGCGGTCTTCATGTGCTCGACCGGGAAGGTCAGCGGTGACGGCAGGCCACCGGCGAAGGAGGTGATGTCCGGACGCATCGTCACCTTCAGGATTTCGCGGATGGCCGAGCTCTTCATGGCTTCGGCGCGCTGGGAGAACTGCCACTGCAGCGGTGCGGGATTTTCGAGTTTCATACGGGTCGTTCAGTCTGTGTTCGGTGTGTGAGGTCGTGGGGCCGGGCGGCTACTGTGGCCGCCACCGCCCTTTAATGCAAGGCGATCAGGCGATCTCGGCGATCATTTCGATTTCAACGCAAGCGCCCATGGGCAGCTGCGCCACGCCGAAGGCAGAACGGGCGTGCTTGCCGGCGTCGCCGAAGACTTCGCCGATCAGTTCGGATGCGCCATTGGTCACCAGGTGGTGTTCGGTGAATTCGCCGGTCGAATTGACCAGGCTCATCAGCTTGACGATGCGCTTGACGCGGGTCAGGTCACCGCCACAGGCCGCCTGCAGGGTGGCGATCAGGTCCACCGCCACGGCGCGCGCGGCCAGCTTGGCGTCGTCGGTGCCGATGTCGCGTCCCAGCTGGCCGACCCATACCTTGCCATCCTTCTTGGCCAGGTGGCCGGAGAGGAAAACGGTATTGCCGGTTTGTGCATACATCACATAGGCTGCTGCCGGGGT
This sequence comes from Herbaspirillum huttiense, assembly GCF_004367745.1. Lineage (GTDB taxonomy): Bacteria > Pseudomonadota > Gammaproteobacteria > Burkholderiales > Burkholderiaceae_D > Herbaspirillum > Herbaspirillum huttiense. The sequence goes on along the minus strand of NZ_CP037993.1, from coordinate 2,059,270 downwards.
GGCCACGGCGGGCAGTTCGATGTTCAGTGCTTTCAGCTTTTCATAGACGGACATGCGGTACTCCCTGTTGGACAGCGCCCGCTTGCGGCCAAAAGGCAAATGGCAAATGGCTCGCGCGTTGCGCGTTGACAAAATGTGAAAAAACAAGTGTTCGATTATCTCAAAAAACAGCCGCTTTAGCCCGACCCAGCTGAACTATTTCGGCTCGCAAACCCGGTCAGAGCTGCGTCAGCGGCTTGCCGCACCCTGCCTGCGCGGCCTTCAGCGGCGCACCGCCATGCGGCGGCCGATAGCGACCACCACGATCACGGCCAGGGCAAAGAGCATGTTGCTCGCATCCAGCGCTTCATGGGCAATCACCGCCGCGCCCAGCAGGCTCATGAAAGGTTGCAACAATTGCACCTGCCCCACCCGGGCGATGCCGCCCAGGGCCAGGCCCTTGTACCAGAAGAAGAAGCCGATGAACATCGAGAACAGCGACACATAGGCAAAGGCCAGCCAGGCAGGCGACGAGGCGCTCACGCCATACTGCCAGCCCAGCCACACCGACACCGGCAGCATCACCGGCAAGGCCACCACCAGCGCCCAGGCGATGACGTTCTGGCCGCCCATGGTCTGCGCCAGGCGTCCGCCTTCGGCATAGCCCATGGCCGCAGTGACCACGGCGGCAAACAGCGCGAAATCAGCCAGATGGAAGCTGCCGCCCCCCTCGCGCAGGGCAAAGGCGATCACGATGCCGGAGCCCGCCAGCGCGGCCAGCCAGAAACCTTTCGAAGGCCGCTCACCGAAGCGCAGCGCGCCGAACAGGGCCGTGGCCAGCGGCAGGAGGCCGACCACCACGGCACCATGCGCGGCCGGGACATAACGCATCGCAATCGAGGAAAACAGCGGGAAGCCCACCACCACCCCCAGGGCAGTGATGATGAGGCCGCGCAATTGCTGCCGGGTCGGGCGCGGGGCCTTGATCCAGGCCAGCAGCGCCAGTGCGCAGACCCCTGCCACGACCGCGCGGCCGAACGCCACGAAGGCCGGGTTGAGCTCGGCCACCGCAATGCGCGTGAAGGGCAGCGTGAGGCTGAAGATGGCCACGCCGATCAGGCCCAGCCACATGCCGCGGCTTTCGTGACGGGCCGTGCCGGCGCCGGGCGCTGCTGCGGGGTGGCTGGTCTTGCTGCTGGCTTGCATGAAGGTCCCCTGTGGTCAAAACGCGTTATTGATATAAATGATTTCCATGTCCTGCCGCTGTTACAGCCAGATCGCCAGCGCCGAATAAAGTGTCAGCAGGATCATGACCGCCGCAAAGATCGCGCGCCACCGGGGCTGTTCGAGATAGCGCCGCAAGAGCGCACCGGCACCGGCCCACACCGACACGCAAGGCAGGTTGATGGCACAGAACACCGCACAGTAAATCAGGATGGCCAGCCATCCGGACTGCTTATGCAACAACGGCATGAAGGCCGAGGCGCCGGTGATGGCCATCACCCAGGCCTTGGGATTGGCGAACTGGAACATGGCGGCCGCCCGGAACGACATCGGCCGCACCGCCCGCTCACCCGCCCCGGAGACGGCCATGCGGCGCAACTGCCAGGCCAGGTAGAGCAGATAAGCGCAGCCCAGCGCCTTCAGCAGCAGCACCACATGGGGCAGCGCCACCACCAGCTCGCCTATACCGAAAGCGCATACGGCCAGCAGCACGCCGAAGCCGAAGGTGATGCCCAGCATGTGCGGCAGCGAGCGACGAAAGCCGAACCAGATGCCCGAGGAGGTCAGCATGATGTTGTTCGGCCCCGGTGTGATGGAGGAGACGAAGGCAAATGACATCAGCGGCAGCAAGGCTTCGATCATGCGTTTCTCCTTTGCGCGGCCTGCGCCAGCGACACCACCTGGGCCGGCGCCAGCAGTGCATCGGCGGCCGCACCGGGGCGCGCCAGTACACCGGCAAACACGTCATGGTCGACATTGCCGCCGGACAGCGTGACCCCGATCTTCTTGCCGCGCAGCCGCGTGCGCAGCTGCAGGGCGGCCGCCAGCGCACAGGCCCCCGCGCCTTCGGCCACGTTGTGGGTGGCGATGAAGGCCAGCTTCATGGCGTCCATCACTTCGTCATCGGTCACCGCGACGACCTCGTCGACCTCGGAAAGCATCACGTCCAGCGACGCCTGGTCCGGTACGCGACAGGCGACGCCATCGGCGATGCAGGTCGAGACCGGTGCCTCGATCTTGCGGCCCGCTTCGAACGAGAGCTTGTAGGCCAGCGCATGCGCCGAGACCACGCCGATGATGCGCGTCTTGAGCCCCAGTGCATTGCGGGCCGCGACCGCGCCACACATGCCCGAGCCCTGGCCGATGGGCACCAGCACCACGTCCAGCGCGGGCTGGGCGGCGAACAATTCCATCCAGTAGGTCGACACGCCCGCCACCAGGTCGCGATGGAAGGAAGGGATCATGTGCAGCTGCTGCTCGCAGGCCAGGCGCTGGGCGTGCTCGCGGCTATCCTGGAATTCGCGGCCGTGTTCGATCAGGTCGACGCCGAGGGCGCGCATGGCGGCGTTCTTCTCGCGGCTGTTGCCCTCGGGCACGACGATGGTGGCGGGAATGCCGAAGCGGCGCGCCGACAATCCGACCGACTGGCCGTGATTGCCGCGTGTAGCGGAAATGACGCCGGACAGTTGCGGCTGCTGCCGGGCCAGGTGATGCAGATAGACCATGCCGCCTCGCACCTTGAAGGCGCCGGTCGGTGCGTGATTCTCATGCTTGACCCACACCTCGGCACCCAGTGCCTGGTTCAGCAGCGGCCAGCACAGTTGCGGGGTCGGGGCCATGCCGGCATAGACGATGCCGGCCGCCTGCTCGATCTCGCCCAGGCCGGGCAACAGTTCGCTGGCAGTACGCGGGGCTTGGCTGGCTTGGATGGACAGGCTGGTCATGACATTGGTCTCCTCGAAAAGATGCGAAACAAGAGCACTGATCAACGTGTCACCCGGCACTTTGTCGCCAGGCCACTTACTCTTGCATTGGCTGACATCCTAGCCGACAATACCAGTACAGTACCTATACACTTTTCCAAATAGTTTCAAACATTGTCACGGTAAAATGACCAATACAGTCAAGCATCTGCGCAGCATCCCGGCCAAGACAGTTCCCGCGGACACCGCCCTCCCCGGCTGGCCCATGCTGGTGCGCGAGAGCGGAGAATCGCTGGTGGACCAGATCGTGCGCGGCGTGCGCGCCCGCATCGACGACAAGCTCCTGCGCGGCGGGGCACGCATGCCCTCGATCCGGCAGTTTGCGGATGCCCACGAGATCTCGCGCTTTACCGTGGTGGAAGCCTTTGACCGGCTGGTGGCCCAGGGTTATCTGGAGTCACGCCGGGGCTCGGGCTTCTTCGTCAAGGAACGGGTGGCCGTCGCCAACGGTTACGGCAACCTGGCGGCCCAGGCCGAAGCGGTGGCCGAGGCTGAGCGCGGGCTGGATGTGGTCTGGCTGGTGCGCAACATGTTCCGCCAGATGCCGCCGCACAAGATGCCCGGTGGCGGTCTGCTGCCGCCGGACTGGCTCGATGGCGAGCTGATCGCCAACGCCCTGCGCGCCATCAGCCGCGACAATCCTTCGCTGCTGCTGGGTTATGGGACGCCGCTGGGCTTCCTGCCGCTGCGCCAGCAATTGCAGCTGAAACTGGCCGAGCTGGAAATCGCCGCCGCGCCCGACCAGTTCGTGCTGACCACGGGCGTGACGCAAGCCATCGATACCGTGGCACGCCACTTCCTGCGGCCGGGCGACGTGATCTTCGTGGATGATCCGGCCTGGTTCCTGATGTTCGGTTCCTTTGCAGCACTGGGGGCCAAGATCGTCGGCATTCCGCGTCTGGCCGATGGCCCGGACATCGCCCAGTTGCGCGAACTGGCCGAGATCCACAAGCCCAAGCTGTACGTGATCAACTCGGTGCTGCACAACCCGACCTCGACCTCGCTGTCGGCCGCCAAGGCTTTCCAGGTGCTGCGCATCGCCGAGGAACATGACTTCATCATCGTCGAGGACGACATCTATTGCGACATGCATCCGGGTTCCGCCGTGCAGGCGGCCACCCGTATTGCGGCACTGGACCAGCTGCAGCGGGTGATCTATCTGGGGGGATTTTCCAAGACGCTGTCGGCCAACCTGCGCGTGGGCTTCATCGCCACCTCGGCCGAACTGGCGCGCAGCCTGGCAGACCGCAAGCTGCTCTCGACGCTCACTACCGGCGAAATCGGTGAACGGGTGGCCTACCGGGTGCTCTCCGAAGGGCATTACCGCAAGCATGCGGAACGCCTGCGCGCGCGCTTGAACGGCGCGCGCGACAAGGTCATGCGCCAGCTGGAACGCATGGGCATGGAAGTGGGTGATCCGCCGCCCTGCGGCATGTTCCTGTGGGTCGATACCGGGCGCGATACCAACGTCATGACCGAAGAAGCGATGGAACAGGGATTCCTGCTGGCACCGGGCAGCCTGTTCTCGCCTGCGCAACTGCCTTCCACCCGCATGCGCATCAACGTCGCCGGGATGTCGGACCCCGGCATCTGGCGCTTCCTGGAAAAGGCGATGGACCGCTGACCATCGCCCTGTTCCCGCACGCAGCCCCGCTTCAGATCATCGTCACATCACATCAGGCAGTGACCAGGTGGATGCGGGCAATTTCCTGGTTGCTGGCGTTGTAGAAGGCATAGTCGGTCGTGCCGGGGAAGTAGACGTAATGGTCCGAGCCGTTGGCCATGATCTGCAAGCTCTCGGAAGTACTCATCTTGACCGTGAGGATCTTCGAGATGCCGCTGCCGGCCATGCCCATCTGACGCACATCGTCGGCCGTGATGATCACGTTGGTACCGCTGCCGGCACTGACGTCCAGTGTGGTGATGCCGGTGACCTTGCTGGAGAAGTTGCTCAGGTTCAGTGACGACCCCAGGTCCGCAAAGTGCAGCGTCGTGACCCCTGCGCCACCGCTGATGCTGTTGATGTTGGAGGTCCCGGTGGTCTGGTTGACCATGTCGCTCTGGGCCCCGGCCGAACTGTGCGAACCGGCGCTGACGTTGATCAGGTTGTTGCCGCTGCCGACCGTCACCGAATTGTGGCCGCCATCGACCACGTTGAACACATCAGTGCCCGAACTCGCGCCACCGCCGCTCAGTACGTTGGTGGTCGCCGTGCCGCGTGCCGACAGCACGTTGGCCGCGCTGTTGCCGGTCAGCGTGCTGTCCACGTTGGCACTGCCTTCCAGATTGGCAATGCCGACATAGCTGTCGCCGCTGGCGTCGCCGCCGCTGCCCCCCGCACCCGACACCAGGCTGGCCGTGATCGCGCTGCCGGTCGAATACAGGTAGCTGACCGTATCGCTGCCCCCTGCCCCGCCGTTGAAGACATTGGCCGCGCTGTTGGCGTAGAAGGTATCGCTGCCGGCGCTGCCGGTCGCGTTCTGGATGTTGACGTAGGTATCCCCCGCCGCATAGCCGCCGCTGCCGGTGCCGTGATACAGGTCCACCACGACCGCCGTGCTGCCCGAGCGCGCGTAATTGACCGTGTTGTTGCCGGCCCCGCCATCAAAGGCGTTGGCCACGCTGCTGGCATAGAAGGTATCGTTGCCCGAGCCGCCGGTGAGGTTGGCGATGTTGGTGAAGGTATCGCCCACCGCATAGGTACCGGTCGCCGCCAGCGTATTGGTGAGGTCCACCGTCACGCCGCCGGTATCGTACTCGTAGCTGACCGTATCGACCCCGCCGCTGCCGCCATCGAACTTGTTGGCCTGGGTGCTGGCCTTGAACAGATCGCTGGAGGCGCTGCCGATGACGTTGTCGATGTTGACCAGGATATCGCCCTGGGCGTCGCCGCCGGTGCCGGTACCGTTCTTGAGGTCGATGGTCACCGCCGCTCCCGAACCGGCATAGGAGGCATAAGTGAAGGCGCGATTGGCCAGCACTGCCGTAATGGTGTCGGCCCCGCCGCCGCCTTCCAGCACGGACTGCGTCCCCACCGTGGCAAAGCCGGTCAGCGTGTCGTTTTGGGCACTGCCGACCACGTTCTCGATGGCGGTGTAAGTGTCGCCCTGCGCGTAGTTGCCGCTGCCCACGCCGGTGGACAGGTTCACCGTCACGCCGGTGCTGTCGCTGCTGGTGGAGAGCGAATAGTTGACCGTATCGGAACCACCCGCGCCGCCGTTGAACTTGTTGGCATTGGCGCTGGCGAAGAAGGTGTCGTTGAGACTGCTGCCGATGACGTTGTCGATGTTGAACAGCGTATCGCCCTGGGCATCGCCACCGGTGCCGGTGCCGGCCTGCAGGTTGATGCTCACACCCGCTGACGAACCGGCATACGAGGCGTAGGTGTCGGCACGGTTGGCCACCACCGCAGTGAGGCTGTCGGCCCCCTGGCCGCCGGTCAGCACCGAAGTGACGCCAGCCGTCGCGTAACCGGTCAGGGTATCGGCCCAGGCGCTGCCGATCACGTTCTGGATGTTGGCATAGGTATCGCCCTGGGCGTAGTTGCCGCTGCCGACACCGGTCGAAAGATTCACCGTCACGCCGGTGGAGCTGTTGCTGCTCGGCGTACCCGCATAGCTGACCGTATTGGAACCGGCGCCGCCGTCCAGGAAGTTCACTGCCTGGCTGGCCACGATGGTGTCGTTGCCGCTGCCGCCGGTGGCATCCTGGATGTTGGCGTAGGTATCGCCATTGGCCAGGCTGCCCGTGCCGCCGCTGCCGGTACCGGTGAGCAGGTTGATGGTTTCATCGGCGGTCGAGTTGACGTAGCTCACGCGGTTGTGCAGCGAACCGGTGCCGCCATCGAGCGCGTTGGCCGCCGCACTGGCGATGAAGACGTCATCGGCGGTACCGCCGGTGGCGTCCTGGATGTTGGTGTAGGTATCGCCGTCGGCCAGACTGTTCGCGCCACCGCTGCCGGTGCCGTTGAACAGGTTGATGGTTTCCGAGACAGCCGAGGTGCTGTAGTTGACGCGGTTGTGGGTGCCGCCACCGCCATCGAATTTGTTGGCCGCGCTGTTGCCGTAGAAGGTGTCGTTGCCGCCACCACCGGTGACATCCTGGATGTTGATGTAGGTATCGCCATTGGCCAGGCTGCCCGTGCCGCCACTGCCGGTGCCGGTGACCAGGTTCACGGTTTCGTCGGCGCTGGAATTGGCATAGCTGACCAGGTTGTGCGAGGTCGACGTACTGGTACCGCCGTCGAAGAAGTTGGCCGCGCTGTTGGCGATGAAGACGTCATCGGCCGAGCCGCCCGTGACATCCTGGATGTTGGCATAGGTATCGCCATTGGCCAGGCTATTTGCGCCACCGCTGCCGGTACCGTTGAACAGGTTGACCGTTTCAGCCACGGTGGAGCTGCTGTAGTTGACGCGGTTGTGGCTGCCGCCACCGCCATCGAAGAAGTTGGCGGCCGTCGTACCGTAGAAGGTGTCATTGCCGCTGCCACCGGTCACGTCCTGGATGTTGGTATAGGTATCGCCATTGGCCAGGCTGTTGGTGCCGCCGCTGCCGGTGCCTGCGATCAGGTTGACGGTTTCATCGGCCGTGGAGTTGGAATAATTGACCCGGTTGTGCGTGCCGCCACCGCCATCAAAATTGTTGGACGCGCTGTTGCCGTAGAAGGTGTCGTTGCCGCTGCCACCGGTCGCATCCTGGATGTTGGTGTAGGTGTCGCCGGCGGCAAGCGTGCCGCTGCCCAGTCCCGTGAAGAGGTTGATGGTTTCGTCAGCTGCGGAGTTGACATAGCTGACGCGGTTGTGCGAACTGGCCGTGCTGGTGCCGCCATCGAAATAGTTGGCCGCCGCGCTGGCCACGAAGAGATCGTCCGCCGAACCGCCGGTGGCGTCCTGGATGTTGGTGTAGGTGTCGCCATTGGACAGGCTGCCGGTGCTGCCCGTGCCATTGCCGGTGAACAGGTTGATCGTCTCCGCGACGGTGGAGGTACTGTAGCTGACCCGGTTGTGGCTGCCGCCGCCGCCATCGAAATTGTTGGCGGCGGTGTTGCCGTAGAAGGTGTCGTTGCCACCGCCGCCGGTGACGTCCTGAATGTTGACGTAGGTGTCGCCATTGGCCAGGCTGCCGGTGCCGCCACTGCCCAGTCCGGTCACCAGGTTGACGGTTTCGTCAACGGTGGAATTGGTATAGCTCACCCGGTTGTGCAACGAGCCGGTGCCGCCATCGAAATTGTTGGCCGCCGCGCTGGCCGTGAAGACGTCATCGGCGGTACCGCCGGTCACGTCCTGGATGTTGGTGTAGGTATCGCCATTGGCCAGGCTGCCGGTGCTGCCCGTGCCGGTCCCGGTGAACAGGTTCACCGATTCGGACACGGTGGAACCGCTGTAGTTGACCCGGTTGTGGCTGCCGCCCCCGCCATCGAAACGGTTTGCCACGGCATTGCCGTAGAACGTGTCGTTGCCGCTGCCGCCGGTAGCGTCCTGGATGTTGGTGTAGGTATCGCCTGCGGCCAGGCTGCCGGTACTGCCACTACCCTGGCCGGTGATCAGGTTGACCGTTTCATCGACACTGGAATTGGCATAGCTGACGCGGTTGTGCGTGCCGCCGCTGCCATCGAAATTGTTGGCCGCGGCATTGGCGATGAAGGTGTCATCGGCGCTGCCGCCGGTCACGTCCTGGATATTGACGTAGGTATCGCCATTGGCCAGGCTGCCCGTACCGCCCGTGCCCACGCCATTGAACAGGTCCACGGTCTCGGCCACGGTCGAGTTGACGTAGCTCACGCGGTTGTGCGAACTGGCCGTGCTGCTGCCGCCATCGATGAAGTTGGCAGCCACGTTGGCGATGATGAGGTCATCGCCCGAACCGCCGGTCACATCCTGGATGTTGGTGTAGGTATCGCCGGCCGCATAGGTGCCGCTGCCGCTGCTGGTGAAGAGGTTGATGGTCTCGCTGGCGGTCGAGTGCGCATAGCTGACGCGGTTGTGCAGCGAGCCCGTGCCACCATCGAAATTGTTGGCCGCGAGACTGGCGACGAAGGTGTCGTCGTAGATGCTGCCGGTGAGGTCCTGCACGTTGACCAGCTTGTCGCCGGCCGCATAGCCACCGAAGGTGCCGCTACCGTTGCTGAAGCTCAGGTCCACCGTGACCGCGGCATCCGAGCTGGCATAGCTGACGCGGTTGTGCGAGCTGGCCGTACTGGTGCCGCCATCGATGCTGTTGGCTTCGCTGCTGGCGATGATCACATCGTCCAGCGAGGAGCCGATCACGTTCTGGATGCCGGTATAGGTATCGCCTGCGGCAAAGCCGCCACTGCCACTGCCGGTCACCAGGTTGACGGTGACGGCTGCCGTCGAGAAGGCGTAGCTGACCGTATTGGACCCGAGCCCGCCGGCAAAGACGTTGGTGTTGCTGTCGGCGATGAAGGTGTCATCGTAGGCCGAGCCGATCACGTTCTGGATGCCGCTGTAGGTGTCACCGCCGGCGAAGCCGTTGCTGCCGGTGCCATGGAACAGGTCCACGGTGACGCCGTTGCCGTCGCTGGCCTTGGCGTAGCTGACCGTATTGGTGCCGCCCCCGCCGACGAAGTCGTTGGCCGCCAGGCTGGCGATGAAGGTGTCATTGCCGGTGCTGCCGGTGACGTTCTGGATGTTGACGTAGGTATCGTTGTCGGCATAGCCGCCGCTACCGCTGCCCAATACCAGGTCCACCGTAACCCCGGCGTTCGATGCGGCATAGCTGACCCGGTTCGAGCCGGCCCCGCCGTCGAAGTTGTTGGCTGCTGCACTGGCCACGAAGGTGTCATTGCCGACACCGCCGGTGAGGTCCTGGATGTTGGAGAGCTTGTCACCCTGCGCATAGCCACCGGATGTGCCGGTGCCATCGGTGAAGTTCAGGTCCACCGTCACTGCGGTGGTAGAGGCGGCATAGCTGACGCGGTTGTGGTTGGAGCCCGCGCCATCAAAGGTATTGGCGTCGGCGCTGGCCACGAAGGTGTCGTCGTAGGCGCTGCCGATCAGGTTCTGGATGTTGCTGAAGGAGTCGCCTGCGGCATAGTAGCCGCCGGTGCCGGTGCCAATCGCATTGGTCAGGTCGACCGTCACGCCACCGGTCGAGAAGATGTAGCTGACCGTGTTGGAGCCACCGCCGCCATTGAAATTGTTGACGTCGGCGCTGGCGATGAAGGTATCGTTGTAGGCGCTGCCGATCAGGTTCTGGATATGCGCCAGCACGTCGCCCTGGGCATAGCCGCCGGAGGTGCCGGTGCCGTCGGTGTGGGTCAGGTCGACCGTCACTGCGGCATTGGAGTTGGCATAACTGACCGTATCCGAACCGCCCAGTCCGCCGTTGAAATTGTTGGCGGCGGCACTGGCGATGAAGGTGTCGGAATAGGAGCTGCCGACGATGTTCTGGATGTTGGTGTAGGTATTGTTCTGCGCGTAGCCGCCGCTGCCGCTCATGGTGATCATGTTCACCGTGACCGCACCGGTGGAGGCACCGTAGTTCACCGTATCGGAGCCACCGCTGCCGCCATCGAAGTGCACGCTGTCCACGCCGGCGATGAAGACGTCATCGAAGGCCGAGCCGACCGCATTCTGGATGTGGTTGTAAGTGTCGCCTTCAGCATAGCCGCCGGTGCCGCGTCCGGACACGAAGTTGATCGACACGCCGGCCGTCGAGCCGGCATAGCTGACGGTATCGCTGCCGCCGCTGCCGCCGTCGAAGCTGTTGGCGTCGGCGCTGCCGACGAAGGTATCGTTGAAGGCGGTACCGATCACGTTCTGGATGCGGACATAGGTATCGCCCGCCGCCGCTCCGCCGCTGCCCACGCCGCTTTGCAGGTTGACGTTCACGCCGGCATTGGAGCTGGCGTAGGACACCGTATTGGAGCCCGATCCGCCATCAAAACGGTTGGCCTCGCCACTGGCGACGAAGATGTCGTTGTAGTCGCTGCCGATGACGTTCTGGATATGTGTATAGGTATCGCCCTGCGCGTATCCGCCCGTACCGGTGCCGGTGACCAGGTTGACTGTCACGGCACTGTTCGAGGAAGCGTATGACACTGTATCGGACCCGCCGCTGCCACCGTCCAGTCGATTGACCGCCGCATTGGCCACGAAGGTATCGTCGAAGGCGCTGCCGCGCAGGTTCTGGATATTGCTCAGCTGGTCGCCCTGGGCATCGCCGCCGGTGCCGGTGCCGGTCACCAGGTTGACCGTCACGCCGGCCGAGGAACCGGCATAGCTGGCCGTGTTGACGTTGGTGCCGGTACTGTTGACACCGCCCACGATCTGGTCGGCCCCTGCCCCGCCCTGGAAGAAGGTATTGCCGGTCCCGCCGATGAGCACGTCGTTGCCGCTGCCGCCGTAGAGCAGGTCATTGGCATTGCTGCCATAGACCGTCACACCGCCGTTGCCGGCATGGATTTCGTGCGGCAGGCCCTGGGCCGGCAGCACCAGCACCGGGTCGCCGGTGGCCGGATCAAGATAGCTCAGGTCGCCATAGCCGGTGGCATCCTTGATGGCCACGTGGCGCGTGTCGTTGAGGGTGAGCTGGCCATTGGAGGTGGCCACCACGGTACTGAAGCTCAGATCGAAGGCCTGGTGTACCGGTGAGGCTGAATTGGCTTCCACCGTACTGTACTGGAACTGTAACGGGAAGTCGGTCTGGCCGGCCGCCACCGTCATCTGGAAGCGTCCGCCCCCAAGGTCGGTACCGTTGACGATGGACATCCCCGCCGGCACGCCCGAGACCGTCACCGACAGCACAGTGCCATTGCCGGTGATGGTGACGTCGAACACCTTGATGAAGGTGCCGGCATTGTTGCCCGCTGCGTAAATTGTATGCACGCTGTCGGGCGCATTGATGACCTGGGTGCTGAACTGCAGCGGCAGGCCGGCGTCGGTGGCCGAGACCGGAATGCCGCCGCTGCCCAAGAGCGTGTCGCCGGTCTGCGTGGTAGTGGCCAGGTTGACCAGCTTGATCGCCATCGACGGTTGCGAGGGATCGACCACGATGGTGGATGGCTTGCTGCCCGGACGTTCCGGGGGCAACTGCGGCTCCACCGGCTTGACCGGCGCTTCGTTGGCGTTGGGATTGGCGGTCTGCGCAATCACCGATTGCGGCTGGACCGGTTGCGTGGTCGGCTGCGACTGCGAGGCCGCTGCGGCGGCCGCCGTGCTGGTCACGGTTGAATGGCTGGTGTCGCCGGCCGTCAGCGGGCCGGTGGAATTGGCGGTCTTGCCGGTGCCGCTGCTGCTGGTCAGCGAGGCGGCATTGTCACTGATGATCTGGGCGAACTGGGTCGCGCCTTCACTGCCGACGCTGGCCGAGTTGCGGTCCACCGTGACCTGCTGGGCCGGGGCCACGTTGGGCGCAGAGGCGACCGGATCGGAATTGAGCACGCGCGACTGGTCGTTCGGCTTGAGCGAGATCTTGCCCACGGTATCGAGCAGCTTGCCGGTATCGGCGCTGGTGTCGGCGAACCTGACCTTGGACTTGTCGTCCATGGCTTCCATGGCCCCGCCGGCCAGCACCACCTTGGTGCCGTCGGCCATGTGCAGCACCATGTCCACGTCGACCACCTGCACGTGCTGTACGGCCGCGCGGTTGGCGCTGACCTGGAAGCTGCCGGCCTGGTCGGGCATGACCACGCGCACGGGTCCTGCTACCTTGTCCGCGGAGTTCGCTTGTGATGAGCTTGCGGTTGCCATGTTTCCTCGCTATCGAAGATCGTTCGGATGTCGAATCTGAATCTGAATCTGAATCTGAATCTGAATCTGAATCTGAATCTGAATCTGAATCTGAATCTGAATCTGGTTCGGGGTGACCCTGCCGGGCAGCGTCACTGCAAAATCTGGTCGCGCGGTCCGTCTGCCACGATGCGCCCGCCGTCGATGACGATGATGCGGTCCACGTGGCGCAACAGCGCCGGGCTGTGGGTGGCCACCACCAGCGTGCGCGGGCCGGCATACGCCGCCAGTCGCTCGATGATGCGGGCCTCGGTCTGCTGGTCCACGCCGGTAGTCGGTTCGTCCAGCAGCAGGATGCGCGGGGTGCAGGCGATCACGCGCGCCAGTGCCACCATCTGGCGCTGGCCGCCGGAGAGATTGCCGGGGGCCTTGATGGCCTGGTCCAGGCGCAGCTCGCCGCGCGCGATCAGGTCATCCAGTGAGGACACCGCCAGCGCCGCTTCATAGACCTGCCCCGGGACGCGGTCGCCCACGAAGATGTTGGCCGCTACCGTGCCATCGAACAGGAAGGGTTCCTGCGGCTTGAAGCCGATGCAGCGCATCCGCACCTCGGGGGCATAGGCCGTCACGGCCACGCCATCGATGAGGACATGCCCTTCGTCGGGCTGGTGCAGGCCGGCCAGGGCACGCAGCAGCGTCGACTTGCCCGAGCCGGAACGCCCGACCAGGCCCACCTTCTCGCCGGGCTGGATGGTCAGCGAGATGTTTTTCAAGGTGGCGTTTTCCTTCTGGTCCAGGTGCAGCAGCAGATTGCCGACCTGGATCAGGCCGCGCATTTCCTGGCGCAGCACATCGGCGGTCGGTGTCTCTTTCTGCTCTTCGAACAGCTGGTCAAATTCGGCTCGGGCGCGGCGGAACATCTCGATGCGGCCCAGGAGTGCCGCCAGCGACGACAGCACCGTGGTGGCGCGGCTGATCAGCAGCGAGCAGGCAATCAGCGCGCCGACGGTGAGCAGGTTGTCTTCCACCAGATAGACGCCCACCACCAGCGTGGCCACCGCAATGAAGGTGTAGCCCACGGTGGAGATGGCATAGCTGGTATTCATCCAGAAGCGGCTCTTGGCCTGGGCCACGGCATTGGCACCGGCATCGGCCAGGAAGGCGCGCATGAGGCGGTCCTGCAGCGGCGTGGTCTTGAGCGTTTCCATGCCGTAGACGATGCTGGCCAGCTTGTCCACCTTGCCGGTACCGGCCTTCATGGCCGCATGCGCATAGTCATTGGCCGGGACTTTGAGCAGCAGCTGCATGCCGACCAGCAGCGCCCCGCCCACCAGCAGCACCCACACCATGTGGCCGCCGATGAGGCCCAGCACCACCAGGTACAGCGCGAGGAACGGCAGGTCCACCAGCAGCAGCATGTAGTTGGACGAGAGCAGGTCGCGCGCCGCCGAGAGATCACGGTAACGCGCCAGCACCACGCCCACCGGTGCTTGTACCTTGGCCGTCAGCAGGCGGCGTGCCGAAACTTCATCGAACTCGCCATCCAGGCGGCCGGCCAGTTGCTCGGTGTAATACACGCGGATGATGCGCAACACCAGCTCCAGCCCGATGAAGAGCAGCATGCCCAGCGTCAGCGCCCAGAGCGTTTCCGGGATATGGTTGCCCAGCACCTTGTCGTAGATCAGCCGCGAATACAGCGGCATCAGCAGGCCCAGCAGATTGACCAGGATGCCGGCCACGATGATCTCGACGAAGCGGCTGCCATAGGCGCGCAGCAGCGTCAGGTAAGTGGGATCAGCGCGCAGGTCCGTGCGGACTTGCGGCTGATCGATGTGGACCTGTTCGCTGGCGTTCATGGTGCGTGGCGTTCGTCGTCAGGCTGCGATCAGGCCTGGCCGCCGCGGTTGGTGGCGGTGATTTCGCGGATCGCTTCGCGCAGTTCCAGGCGCAGGTCCTTGACCATGGTCTGGCGGCCGGTACGCATCTCGTCGATGACGGTCTGCCAGTTGATGTTCTGGCGCATCAGGGCTTCGGTGATGGAGGTCAGCGATTGCGGGATGGCGCCCAAGTTCTTGACGCGATCGTTCTGCATCGCCATGTGCTTGGCCAGGTCGATCTGCAGCTGGCGTGCGGACAGCGCATCGCGCGCCATGTTGCTGGAGTTCTCGCCGATGGTGTTGCCCAGTTCGTTCAGGCGCGCGGCCACGGTGGCCTGCAGTTCGCCCTGGTACTGGATCGCTCCCATCTCGTCGGCCAGGCGTACCGAGATCTGGTTCAGCAGTGCCGGCAGCTGCGCGATGTTCTGCGCATTCTTTTCGTTCATGTTGGAGATCTCACCCTGCTGCGCCTGCAGCGAACTGAGTGCGGTGGACAGCGCCAGCTGGCCGGCCTGGATGGTGGAAACGATCTGCGGCATCACTTCGAAGGTGCGGTTGGCGATGTCGCCATTGACCGAGAGGCGTTCTTCCAGCGAGGACAGGCTGTCGGAGAGATCGCGGGCGGAGGTGATCTTGGTGTTGATCAACTGGCCGACGTTGCGGATCTCCTCCAGCGTCTGCTGTGCGGTCTCGTGCATGCGCGGGCCGAAGGCCACCAGCTGGCGCAGGCTGCGCGATTCTTCCATGCTGTCGTTGAAGAGCTGGACGATGTTGTTGAGGCGGTCGTTCAGGCCTTCGAGCTTGATGCCGGCCTGCAGCGAGGCCTCCGAACTGTTGCGCGCGGCCATGATGGATTCGCGCTGCAGCACCATCAGATCCTGCAGGAATTCGGCGAGGAAGGTTTCGGAGACGCCCTGGCGCTGCGTGGCCGCCGGGCCGCTCATGTCATGCACCACGTGCTGCACCATGTCGCTGATGCATTCGCGGGCGCGCGTGACCAGCTTCTTGCTGGCCGCGCGCAGCGGCGTCAGGGTCAGGCCCAGCGCCAGCGAACCGATCAGGCCGAACATCGAGGCCGAGAAGGCGGTGCCCATCGAGGCCAGCGGCTTTTGCAGGTCGGCCACCAGGTGCATGAAGGAGGCATCCATGTCGCCGGCCGTGCTGGCCTTGCCGAAGCCATCGATCAGGGCGGCGGTGCTGACCAGGGTTTCCAGCAGGCCGATGAAGGTACCCAGCAGACCCAGCGCGATCATGAAGCCGGTCAGGAATTGCGGGAATTCGGTCTTGGCTTCGAGGTGCGCGCGCAGGTCGTGCAGCGAGCCTTCGATGGTTTCCTGTTCGATACGGGAAGTCAGCCGGCCCTTGGTGCTGGCCACGGACACCAGCACCTGGCCGATCTCGGTGCCTTCGAATTCAGGCGCCTTCACCAGGCTTTCCATCGATTCGCCGGCCTTGGTACGGTCGTAGAACTGGATCAGCTTGTCGTATTCCCAGTTGACGCGGTACAGGTTGTAGAAGATCAGCGCAATGCCGAACACCGCCACCGCGATGATGAACAGGTTCAGGAAGGGATTGATCTGGATCGCATGCCCCACGAATCCCCGGAACAGGAAGGCGCCCAACAGCAGCAGGAGCGTCGGGATGGCGGCAAGTGCGTAGAACTGGCGAAGGTTTTTCATACGTGCGAGGTTCCGGAGAAAAGAACGCAGGGAAAGTGGATGGTGCAGAAAACGTCAACCGCCGCAAAGCCTTGGTGGATGTGGCTTTGCGGCGAGCAATAAAGCACTTCAGGCAGTGCGGCGCGGTTCATCGCGGCTCCCGCAGGGCACCCTGGCCGAAGCGCGACAGCGGCGACATCAGGTACTGCCACACCGTGCGGCGGCCGACGATGATGTCGGCGCTGGCAGTCATGCCGGGCATCAGGGCCAGCTTGCGCTGCAGATCGTTGTCGCCGCGCTGGACGGCGATCTTGATGCGGTAGCTGCGCTCGCCGCGCGGATTGTTTTCATCGGGGACGGTGTCGGCGCTGATCTCGGTGACCACGCCTTCCATGGCGCCATACACGCCGTAGTCATAGGCCGAGACCTTCACGCGCGCCTTGGCACCGGTGGCCAGTTCGGCGCGGTCAGTTGGGGAGATGCGGGCTTCAATGACCAGCTTGTCGTCGCTGGGGGTCATCTCGATGATGGGGTCGCCGGGCCGGACCACGCCACCGACGGTATTGATCATCACGCGGTTGACCACGCCATCCATGGGCGCTTTCACTTCCGAGCGCGACACGCGGTCGTTGCGCGATTTGATTTCTTCCTGCAGGCGCGCCAGTTCGGTTTCCGCTGCAGTGAGTTCGGCGCGGGCATCCGAACGGAAGCGCGATGAAGCTTCGCCCATCTTGGCCTGCGATTCGGCGATGGCCGCTTTCAGGCGCGGGATCATGGCATCGTTGGCCGAGAGCTTGCTCTGCGCATCCTGCACGCGGGCGGCGGCCTGGATGTCTTCCAGTTGCGAGGCGGCATTGCGTTCGAGCATGTTGTGGATCAGCTTGTACTGACGCTGTGCCAGGTCCAGTTCGCTGGCCTGGCTCTTCTGGCGGCTGACCGCTTCGCCCAGCTCGGCCTGGCGTTGCGCGGCCTGTTCACGCAGCACCGACATTTCCTGCATGAGCTTGGCCGAGCGCGCGGCGAAGGCGGCCTGCTCGCTTTGGACAGCGGGATCATCGCGGTCGAGGTCGGCCGGCATCTGCAGGCTCGCAGCCCCCGCCGCTTCGGCCGAGAGGCGAGCGATCTTGGCACGCAGGCCGAGGATCTTGACGCGGCCTTCACCGAGATCGGCATTGGCACGCACGTCGGCAATCGAGATCAGGGTCTGGCCCTTCCTGACCACCGCGCCCTCGCGCACCAGGATGGCGGAGACGATGCCGCCTTCCAGATGCTGGATGACCTGGTTGTGTTCGGAGGCGACGATGCGGCCACTGCCGCGCACCACCATATCGATGGGCGCCAGCATCGACCAGATCACCAGCAAGGCCAGCAGCAGCGTGCAGGCCAGCACTGCCAGGCGCGGACGCGGCATGGCCTGCAGCTCGCCCAGGCGGCGGTCCAGGCGCGGTGCCAGGCGGCGCATGAAGCCCTTGCCGCGGGAACTGATTCCGTGGCCGGTGCCGGGCTTGAGCGAGAGCGTCATTTTGCCGAGGCCTGGTATTGCACGATCACGCGCGCATCATTGCCGCTGCCGTTTTCATCGGTGGCCACGCGGCTGGTGACGCGTTCCTTGTCCACCCCGGCATCGATCAGGTAATTGCGAACCGCAACGGTGCGATAGTAGGCACGCCGCCGGCTCTCGCTGTAGGCACCGCTGCCGATCACGCCGGTGACGACGATCTTGCCCTGGCTGGACTTGGCGCGGCGCACCCAGTCGCCGATGCTCTTGTCCAGCGCTTTGCTGCCCTCGTCATTCAACTGGGTAGAATCGGCATCGAAGTTCAGGGTCACCGCTTTTTCGTTGGCATCGATGCGCAGGCCGGGCGCGACTTCCTTGTCGTTGGGTTCGGTCTTGACCTGGATCGCATTGGGGCTGGAGGGTGCGGCAGCGCTGCGCAGGCTGCCGTTGTCGGACTGCAGGGGCGGCGCGGCCAGCTTGGCTTTGAGGCTGGCCACCTCGCGCTTGAGCTGCTCGATTTCCTGTGCCTTCTCGCGCTCGCCGGGCGTTTCGGCACTGTTGATGCTGGTGCTGTCGGCGGTGGCAATGGTGTCGGTCTTCCTGGCCTTGGATTCACCCACGACCTGCGTCTGGCCCTGCGAGATCAGCTTGCTGACCTTCATCTGCGCCAGCTTCTGCGAGTAGTAGAACAGCGTCACCACGAACACCACCACCACGAAGATCATCACCAGCACCACGTTGGACAGCGCGTCCACGAAGCCTGGCCAGAAATTCTGTTCCTTGCCGCCCTCCATCATTCCCCCGTCTTGTTGGCCGCCCGCGTGGGCAGGGTTTCCAGTGCCGATGCGCGACCGGTGTTGCGCAGGATCTGATAGCTGATATCGGCCTGCTGGAACAACAGGTTGGCAAAGTCCATGCGCGCCTGGTAGGCCTGCTGATAGGCGTCCAGCACGTCCAGCAATTGCTTGCTGCCGGTGGAGAGCTGTTCCAGGAAGACATCGGCCACGTTGGCATTGGTGAGATAGGCCTGGCGCGAAATCTCCATGCGCTTTCTCACCGCGCCCAGGGTGCGGTAATTGATCTCGATCTGCTCACGCAATTTGCGTTCCAGGTCGAGCGCGGTGTTGCTCTTTTCCACGTACTTGGCACCGGCCTGCTTGCTGTAATACATGTCCGAGCCGCCATTGAGCAGGTTCATGCTCACCACCATCATCAGGCGGCGGTCGGTGGTCAGCTGCAAGGTGTTGTCGGTGGTGTCGATGGCACCGCCTGCACCGCGGGTCTTGGTCTGGGTCCATTCCAGGGCCAGCGTGGGCGAGAACTTGGCGCGCGCCGACTTCAGTTCCTGATTGGCCGCGTCCACATCGCGCCGCGCGGCACGCACGCCGGGGTTGGTCTCGTAGACATCCTGCAGGGCCAGCTTGGAGGTATCCGGCACGGTCGGCATCATGTGGTCCGGCACTTCGATCTGCTCGATCTTGCGGCCGGTGATCTGGTTCAGCGACACCATGGCGCTCTCCAGCGCGCCTTCGGCCTCGGCCACGGCGGACTGGGCCGTGAGCGAGCGGCCGCGCACGCGTTCAAAGTCGATGCGGCTGGCACCGCCGCCTTCGAGGCGCTTGCTCATGTAATCCAGCAAGGCGCCCATGCGCTGGGCGTAGCTGCGCGAGAACGACAGCGTGGCGTAGGCGCGCATGACGTCGTAATACGCCTTGATGGCGTTGTAATACAGGGTCTCGCGGGCATCGTCGCGGCGCAGGTCGGCGGCATCGGCCAGCGAGCTGCTCTTGCGATAGTCGTAATACGAACCGGGCGCGAAGATGGGCTGGCGGCCGATCAGCGTCACATCCCAGCGCTTGTGGTACGAGGCGCGCTGGATCAGGCCGGTATTGGGATCGATCACCGAGGACGGCGAAGAATATTCATTGCCCTTCTGCGCCCGCAGGTCCAGCGTCGGGCCGAGCTGGCCGGCCGTGGCCTTGGAGGCATAGCGCGCCTGGTCCGCTTGCGCGGAAGTGGCGGCGTAGCTGTAACTGTTGTTGAGCGCCAGGTCGAGCACGCTGCGCAGGCTCAGGTCCGGGACGGTCTCGCCTTCGGTGACGATGCTGATCTGCGGCAGGACGATCTGATTGCCCGAGAAGCTCGGATCGGACTGGCGCAGCAACAGCAGGATTTCATCCTGGGTCGAGGGCGGCGGGGTGTCGGCCGGCAAACCCGGCAGGCGGTAGTCCGTCGCCGATGGGCCGGCAGGATCGGCACCCAGCCGGATTTGCGGCGGAGCATCCAGTTTGTTGTCGAAGGTGGCCGGCGCGGCCGGTGTGGTTTGCATTATGACGGCGTCGGCTGGCGGCTTGTCAGCCGCCTGGGGCGCGGAATGCGCGGCCAAGCCCAATGAAACGCCCAGTATGAAACGCTTGCTTTTGAGAACTCTCATCAACACGATCAGCCGGTATCCCACCGGCCTCCCCTACCCAACCCGCATCCCAGGAAAGAATCGGCAGCCCTCGCTGCGATTCCCGTCATCAAGCCGGGGAGACTCCTGTTCTTTTTATGAGGGAGCGCCGGCTTGCACATCCGTTCGATCAGCCTGATCGAATTTGTTACCATTTTGTTAAAACAATTCTATCACCGGCGGATTGCAACTCAATTACAAATAGCCCGGAAAAATCGTTTAATTTCAATTGACTTGATAAAAGTTAACTTCGGCAATTATGGTCAGCTTGTTGCAGACATGCCATCAGGAAATACGCGAACGCTCACAAAGTGAACAAAAACACCAAAAATTGCGGTTGAAAAACCACAAGTCTCTCCCTATATCCTGCCCACAGACGATTACCTCTGCCTATTTCACTCATCCATTTCTTCAATTAAGGACAACCACATGGCAACCGAAAAACAGACCATGGGCTTCCAGGCCGAAGTCAAGCAACTGCTGCAATTGATGATCCACTCGCTGTATTCGAACAAGGAAATCTTCCTGCGCGAGCTGGTCTCCAACGCCTCCGATGCGGCCGACAAGCTGCGCTTCGAGGCGATCAACAATGGCAGCCTGTTCGAGGACGATCCGGAACTGAAGATCAAGATCAGCTTCGACAAGGCGGCGCGCACCATCACCATCTCCGACAACGGCATCGGCATGAACCGGGATGAGGCCATCTCGCACCTGGGCACCATCGCCAAGTCGGGCACCAAGGAATTCTTCTCGCGCCTGTCGGGCGACCAGCAGAAGGATGCCGCCCTGATCGGCCAGTTCGGCGTGGGCTTCTATTCGGGCTTCATCATCGCCGACCGCATCACGGTCGAGACGCGTCGTGCCGGCACCCCCGCTTCCGAAGGCGTGCGCTGGGAATCCGAAGGCGCGGGCGACTTCTCCATCGAGCAGATCACCAAGCCGGGCCGTGGCACCGACATCATTCTTCACCTGCGTGAAGGCGAAGATGAATTCCTCTCCGCTTGGCAACTGAAGTCCATCATCCGCAAGTATTCCGACCACATCTCCCTGCCCATCTTGATGAACAAGGAAGAATGGGATGAGGAAAAGAAGGAAACCGTGCAGAAGGACGAGCTGGAGACGGTCAACCAGGCCAGCGCCCTGTGGACCCGCAGCAAGTCGGAGGTCACGCCCGAGCAATATGAAGAGTTCTACAAGCACGTCTCGCACGACTTCGGTGCGCCCCTGGCCTACACCCACAACCGCGTGGAAGGCCGCAGCGAATACACCCAGCTGCTCTACATCCCGGCGCGCGCCCCGTTCGACCTGTGGGACCGCAACAAGCGCGGCGGCATCAAGCTGTACGTCAAGCGCGTGTTCATCATGGACGATGCCGAGCAGCTGATGCCGGTGTACCTGCGCTTCGTCAAGGGCGTGATCGATTCGGCCGACCTGCCGCTGAACGTCTCGCGCGAGATCCTGCAGGAGTCGCGCGACGTGCGCGCCATCCGCGACGGTTCGGCCAAGCGCGTGCTGAGCCTACTGGAAGAGCTGGCCAACAGCGAAGACCAGGCGCAGAAGGACAAGTACACCACCTTCTGGACCGAGTTCGGCCAGGTGTTGAAGGAAGGCATCGGCGAGGATGCGGCCAACAAGGAGCGCATCGCCAAGCTGCTGCGCTTTGCGTCCACCCACAATGACAGCGATGTGCAGAATGTTTCGCTGGCCGATTATGTGGCCCGCATGAAGGAAGGCCAGGACAAGATCTACTACGTCACTGCCGAGACGTACCAGGCCGCCAAGAACAGCCCGCACCTGGAAATCTTCCGCAAGAAGGGTGTGGAAGTGCTGCTGCTGACCGACCGCGTGGACGAGTGGATGCTGTCCTTCCTGACCGAGTTCGAAGGCAAGGAACTCGCCTCGGTGGCCAAGGGCGGCCTGGACCTGGGCCAGCTGGAGAACGAAGCCGAGAAGAAGCAGCACGAAGAGACGCAAGCCGAGTACAAGGAGCTGGTCGAGAAGATGAAGACCGCCCTGGGCGACAAGGCCAAGGAAGTGCGCGTGACCTTCCGCCTGACCGATTCCCCGGCTTGCCTGGTGGCCGACGAGAACGAACTGTCGGGCAACCTGGTGCGCATGTTGAAGGCAGCCGGCCAGGCAGCACCGGAATCCAAGCCCACGCTGGAAATCAACCCGGACCACCCGCTGGTGCAGCGCCTGAAGTACGAAGAGGCGCGCTTCGACGACTGGTCGCACATCCTGTATGACCAGGCCCTGCTGGCTGAAGGCGGTGCACTGGCTGATCCGGCCAGCTTCGTGAAGCGTTTGAACGACATGCTGCTGGCCATGGCCGCCAAGTAAGTTCGTTCATCTGCCGGACCGTGCCGTCAGGCCGTCATGGCTTGATGGCAGCAGCGCCGCCTGCGGGGAAACTCGCAGGCGGCGTTTTCGTTCATATCGGCTTGCAGCCACGATGCTGGCTGGTTAACATCGGCCTATGGAATTGCACTTCATCAATCCCCGCAAGAACGCCCTCGCCTATCTGGTCAAGATCCTCTCCGGCTGCCTGATCCTGTGGTACGGGCTGCGCGCGCTGGGCATCGAGGAGCCCTACTGGGCCATGATTTCGCTCATCATCGTGACCGAGCCGGACATGACGGTGGCCAAGGCCAATTTCCGGGCGCGGCTGATCAACACGATTTCGGGCTGCATCGTTTCCTGCATTGCGCTGGTGGTGTTCGGGCCGACCTTCCTGGCCATGCTGGTGGCGCTGACCGCAGCGGTGGTGGTGGCCATGCTGCTGCAGAACTATCCGAGCAACTGGCGGCTGGGGCCGGCGACCGTGGTGATCCTGCTGTCGGCGGCCTTCAGCGGCAACGGCCTGAGCCAGGAACTGCACCTGGCCTTGATGCGCGTGGGGGAAGTGATCATCGGCAGTACCGTTGCGCTGTTGCAGACGGTGATCTACATGTGGTTGCTGAAATCCAAACAAACATCCGCCAACAATGACACCAGCTCATCCTGAAGAGCCCTTACTGCAGGGCCCCCGCGTACTCCTGCGGCGATGGCGAGCGGAGGATCGCGAAGCGCTGGCGGCGATCAACGCCGATCCGGTGGCCATGCAGCACTTCCCAAAATGCCTGACTCGAGCAGAGAGCAATGCCTTGGCCGACAAGATAGAAGAGCATTTCGTCCAGCATGGATTTGGCCCATGGGCTCTGGAGATCCCTGGCGTCAGCGAAATGGCCGGGGTCGTTGGCTTGATGCATGTCGGATTCGAGGCACATTTCACGCCAGCCATCGAAATCGGGTGGCGGCTGGCTCCCGCGCTCTGGGGCCGAGGCTATGTCACGGAGGCAGCGCGCTGCGCGCTGGATTTCGGCTTTCTGAGACTGGCGCTGCCAAGGATCGTTGCTTTTACGGTACCCGCCAACACGCGCTCGCTAGGGGTAATGCAGCGACTGGGCATGAGCTCGGAAATGAAAGATGACTTTCTCCATCCCCGTTTGCCAGCAGGTCACGCGTTGCGCCTGCACCGTCTCTACCAGATCCACCAGAGGACGTGGCGCGATTGGCGCAGCGGCGAGGATCTTCCCTTGATCGCCTGAAAAAAAAGCAGGGCCGCAGCCCTGCTTCTTCATACGCTTCGCAAAAATCAGTGCGTCACGCGGGTGGTACGGCCGTTGGACAGCAGACGCACGCGTTCACCGATGCGGAAAGGTTCATCTGCATCCTGGGTGATGGCACGCAGCTCGCCGTTATCCAGGCGCACGGTGATTTCCAGGCCAGGACGGTTGTTCAGGTGGGCTTCAGCCTGGTTGCCCAGGACGCCACCTGCCAGCGCGCCGACAATACCGGCCGCCAGGGCACCATTGCCGCCGCCGATGTTGGAACCGGCCGCAATGCCGCCCAATGCTGCGCCGCCGAGGGTACCGACACCGCTCGAACCCTTGTCGATGGTGACGTTGCGGATCGACTCGACCACGCCCATGCGCACGGTCTGCTCACCCTGCGCCTGGCGGGTGTTGTAGACGCTGGCCGAGTTGGGGGTTACTGCGCAGCCGGCTACCAGGGAGCCCAGGGCTGCGATCACAATCAATTTCTTCATACTAAAAACTCCGACTGAGAACTGTTTGGCCCGTCTCCGGGCAGCGGGGGGATTCGAGCGTCCGCGCGAACGCAACATGATCTCGCATCCGGCGCGGAAGCACACATTCCTTTACATCTTAATACAAAGAGGCCGCGCGTCGACAATCGTTCCCGCAAGGACGTTTTCAGTAGGCGATGTGCCAACGCCGGTACAGGAAAGCCAGCACAAACAAGGGCCCGACCAGCAGAAAACGCAGGTCCTCGAAGAAGGATGGCTTTTTGCCTTCAATGCGGTGGCCGATGAACTGGCCGATCCAGGCCAGCACGAAAACCGTGGCCGATACCGGCAGGACCGCTCCCAAGGGCAGCCGCGCCAGCAGCACCAGCATTACCGCCGACATGGCCAGCATGCCCACCGCAAAGGGCGGCGACAGCCGCAGATACCAGGCCAGCGTAGCGGCAGCCACCAGCAGGGCCACGGCTGGCGACACGATCCAGCACAGCCCCAGCAGCGAAAACACGATGGCCGGCACGCAGATGCAGTGGATCAGTTCATTCATCGGATGGCGATGGCTCTCGGCATAGCGGGCCAGCAGTACATCGATGCGGCGCGGGGAAACGGTGCTGTCCATGGTGAGCTCCCTGATCAATGGCCGGCCAGACGCTCAGCGGCCACCGGAAACGTCGATGAAAGTCCCCGTGGCATACGAGGACTCGTCCGACAGCAGCCACAGGATGGCGTGAGCCACTTCCTCGGCGGTGCCGCCGCGCTTCATGGGGACGGCATCCTTGAGCCGGTCGACACGGCCCGCCTCGCCGCCGCTGGCGTGGATATCGGTATAGATCAGACCCGGACGCACGGCGTTGACGCGGATGCCCTCGGCGGCCACTTCCTTGGCCAGGCCGATGGTGAAGGCATCGATGGCACCCTTGGAGGCGGCGTAGTCCACGTATTCACCGGGGCCGCCCAGCTTGGCGGCCATCGACGACAGGTTGACGATGGCCCCGCCCTGCCCGCCGTGGCGGGTGGACATGCGCTTGACCGCCTCGCGCGCGCACAGCAGGCTGCCGGTGACGTTGGCGACCAGCACCCGGGTGATGCGTTCGGCGCTCATGGCGTCCAGGCGCGACTGGTGATCCAGGATGCCGGCATTGTTGACCAGGGCGGTGACGCGGCCCAGCTCCTGGTCGGTGGTGGTGAAGAGGCGCAGCACGTCCTCCTCTTTGGAGACATCGCCGGCGACGGTAATGGCGCGGCCGCCCGCGGCACGGATCTGCCCGGCCACCGACTCGGCGGCCTCGCGGTTGGACACGTAGTTGACGCACACTGCGTAGCCGCGCTGGCCCGCCAGCAACGCGGTGGCCGCGCCGATGCCACGGCTGCCGCCGGTGACGATGATGACCTTGTCTGTCATGTTCTGTATCCCTTGTGTGAATGGCCCGGCGCGTGACGCCTGGGCAGCTTACGCTAAGATGTGAATTCTTGTGCATTTTGCCGCAAGCCTGACGCTTCTGCAGCCGCGCCATTGTGCCCGGATGGCGAGGCCGATGGAGCTTGCTGAAATTCTTTTCATCCCGGCCATTTACATGCCTGCTCGCCGCTCCTTTGCCGCCACCCCTTCGCCTGCCCATGATGCTGCCCGCGCTGCCGATTCGGGCACTACTGATCCCTTGCTGGCCAGCTTTGCGCCGGTAGTGGCGCAGGATACGCGCATCCTGATCCTGGGCAGCCTGCCGGGAACGGCTTCGCTGGCGATCCGGCAGTATTACGGGCATCCGCGCAATGCGTTCTGGCGGCTGGTGGGCGAAGTGATCGGGGTTGACCTTTACACGATGGACTACGCCGCCAGGCTTGCCACCTTGCTGCAGCATCGCATCGGCCTGTGGGACGTCATTGCCCAGGCCAGGCGCATCGGCAGTCTCGACAGCGAAATCAGGGATCACAGCGGCAATGACTTGCTGACGCTGATCGCCGGTCTTCCGGCATTGGAGACCATCGCTTTCAATGGCGGTACCGCCGGCAAGATCGGGATCAAGGCGCTGGGGGCCAAGGCGGAAAACTATCGGGTGGTGCTGTTGCCGTCGAGCAGTCCGGCGCATGCGGCATTGGCGTATGAGGACAAGCGTGCGCGCTGGCTGGCCGCACTGCGCTTCTCATCGCCGCCGATGCCGCCTGCCGGGCCTCAAAGGTAATGATAGCGACAGGCAAAGCAGCTGAATGATGCGGTTGAGCCTCTTTCTTGTCCCGCGTTTGCCGATACTGGTAGTCGTGCGAGGCTGGCGCCCTGACTATGCTTCCTTGACTAGCGCTTATTACTCATCCAGCTTCTTTTCCTCGATCTTGGCGGCCCGAAGTTGGGCAATCGAGCGCTCCAGATGGGCGACGTTGGCAGGCGAGCGCAACAGATGAGCCGTTTCCATCGGGCTACTGAAGCAATCGTGCGAGACCAGCTCCCCATTGGGATCGTCGCCAGGCTGTCTTGGCTTCATTTTCTGAAGAACAGATAGTCATAAAATTCCCCCGAAAACCCGCCATTGAAAATCAAATACTGCAACGCCTTCGCGAAAAACACGATGGCGCAGAAGACGATGGCCAGCTTCAGGCAGAGGATGAGGTTCTTGAACATGGCGCAAGTGTAATGGAGCACCGGCCGCCAGCGCACCACCCCGACGGGAAACCCACAAAAAAAACCGCCCTTCCAGACGGCGGGCGGTGCACAGAGCAATGCTTGGGGCGGAATTCAGAACGCCGGCACCAGCGATCCCTTGAACTCGGTCTCGATGAACTTGCGCACTTCCTCCGACTGGTAGGCCTGCACCAGCTTCCTGGCCCAGGGCTTGTCCTTGTCCTCGACGCGGGTGGCGATGATGTTGGCGTAACGGCCGCGCGGATCTTCCACGGCGATGGTGTCCTTCTGCAGGGACAGGCCGGCCTTGTAGGCGTAGTCATTGTTGATCGAGGCGGCCGCCAGGTCGTCCAGCGAGCGTGGCAGTTGTGCCGCATCCAGTTCGATCAGCTTGAGCTTGCGCGGGTTGTCGATGATGTCCAGCGGAGTGGCGTTGACGCCGTTTTCGCCCACGCCCGGCTTGAGCTTGATGAGGCCGGCTTTCTGCAGCAGCAGGAGCGCACGGTTGCCGTTGGAGGGATCATTCTGGATGCCGACCTGCGCACCGTTGGGCAGCTGGTCCACCGACTTGAACTTGCGCGAGTAAATGCCCAGCGGGGCCGTGATGGTCAGGCCGACCGGCACGATCTTGTAGCCACGTGCTGCAATCTGGCTTTCCAGGTAGGGGCGATGCTGGAAGGCGTTGGCATCGAGGTCGCCGGAGGCCAGTGCCGCATTGGGCTGGAGGTAGTCACTGAAGACCACGGTCTGGATCTCCAGGCCGTCACGTGCGGCGACTTTCTTGACGACGTCGAAGATGGCTTCGGCACTGCCGACCGAGATACCGACCTTGATCTTGTTCTTGTCCTGTGCGCTGGCGCCGTGCGGCGCCAGGACCAGGGTCAGCGCAGCGGCGATGCGCTTGATGATTGCAGCCAATGGCATGGTAACTCCGGAAATGATGAGGTCCGCATCCTCACATACGCGCGCGCCCGGCAGAAGGAATGAATTCGCATGTCGATATGCGCAAAGCGTGCAGCGGCCACTGGCAGCCTACCAAGGCAAGGTATCATTCGGCATACGCAGGCCGCCTCCCCGGCTGCCGCGCCGTTTCATTCATATCATGCTCATCCGAAGAAAATCCATCGAAGCCCAGGCCAATACCAAGGCCGGCCCCAATCGTCGCCGTCACCAGCTGGAAGCCGACGCCAGCAAACCACGCAAACCGAAATATGCCCCGGTCACGCTCTCCGAGCTGGAAGGCGTACGTTATCTGCATTTCGGCACCGAATGGGTACAGGGCGCGATGCGCATTCGCAAGCCCGACTGGATCGAGCTGGAATACGCCCAGCAGATGATGGCGTGGATGCTCTTCCACCGTACGCCGCGCCATATCGTGCAACTCGGGCTCGGAACCGGCGCGCTGACCAAGTTCAGCTACCGGCAATTCCCGCAGGCGCAGGTGACGGCGGTGGAGCTGAATCCGGCTGTCATCGCCATCTGCCACAGCATGTTCAAGCTGCCCGAGCCGGACGAACGGCTGATGCTCATCGAAAGCGATGCCATGGATTTCATCGTCCATGCTGCCACGCACGGCATCATCGATGCCTTGCAGGTTGATCTCTACGACGCCACTGCACGCGGGCCGGTGCTGGACACTCCCGAGTTTTACCAGGCCTGCTATGACAGTCTGGCACCGGGTGGCGTGATGACGGTCAATCTCTTTGGCGATCATCCGAGCTATGCCAAGAACCTGCGGGCGATGGAATACGCCTTCGATACCGTGGTGTCGCTGCCGGAAGTCCATGACGGCAACGTGGTGGCGCTGGCCTTCAAGGGCGCGGTGACGTTCGATTTCCCCGAGTTGTATGCGCGTGCGGCACTCATCGAGAGCCAGACCAAGCTGCCGGCCAAGTCCTGGGTCAATGGAATCAAATCGGGCTTGTAACGCAAATTGTGCGCAAAAGGAGGCCGGGCGTGGCGCGGACGCCGAAGAGATAAAATATTTTCATCT
The DNA here is from genome assembly GCF_004367745.1 of Herbaspirillum huttiense. GTDB lineage: Bacteria > Pseudomonadota > Gammaproteobacteria > Burkholderiales > Burkholderiaceae_D > Herbaspirillum > Herbaspirillum huttiense. The sequence goes on along the minus strand of NZ_CP037993.1, from coordinate 2,030,442 downwards.
TTTCTCAAAAAAAGCTTGCACCACCCCGACCTCCCTCCTATAATGCGCTCTCTCTTGCAGCACTGAGGCAACAACGAAGTGCAGCAACGGGGCGTTAGCTCAGCTGGTAGAGCAGCGGACTCTTAATCCGTAGGTCCACAGTTCGAATCTGTGACGCCCCACCAAAATTTCAAAAGGCCTCTCAACCCGAGGCCTTTTTCACTTCCCGGTTGGCCTGATCTCTTCAGGAACACCACGGGGCGTTAGCTCAGCTGGTAGAGCAGCGGACTCTTAATCCGTAGGTCCACAGTTCGAATCTGTGACGCCCCACCACTAACGAAAAGCACCACGAGTGATCGTGGTGCTTTTTTCGTTTCTGCGCCTCTTTGTGTGCTTGTGTGAACTTCCTGTCTCAACCCCTCAAGACCCCCTCAAAAATCGCACCTCTTCGCGATCACATTCAGTCTCCTGGTCTCTTGCTCTTGCGCTACCACTCCCCTTACCGGCCTTTTTTACCATCGGCCATTCACTCCCTCATCTGGGCAGAAACGGTAGCGCCAGACTCTTCACCACTCCCGCTCTGCGCCGATCCCGGTGCGCCCTTGCGCTGCCGCCCCGGACGGATGCGCTTGGCCTCGGAAGCGGCTGGCAGATCGCGCTTCTTCTTCCCCGTCTTCGCCATCTGCGACAAGCCCGACAAGAGCTGGACCAGGGAGCTGCGCAGCACCGGATCCACGGCGCGATAGCAGGCAATCAGCTCGCTCTCCTGCTGGGTCGGCGTACTGCCGCGCACACCGGTCAGCACATAGGTAATATCGATCCCGATCTCCCCCAGGCCGTGCAGGTAATAAGCGTCCGGCGCGGTCTCGCCGATTTCGTACTTGATTTGGGTACGTGCCGTGATATCGAGCTGGTCCGCTACCGATTTCTGGGTATGACCGCAGCGGCCACGCTCTTGCGCAAGGCGATCACCAAGTACTGTCAAAAATTCACTCTTATTCGATGACATATGAAAAGGACCTCTCCTAGAATGTTGCTTTCAGCTCAACAGCGAGGAGACATCTTATGGCACCCAAGCAACAAAACGAACGCAAGCCCGCAAAAGGAACGACGCGTCTGGTGAATTTTCGATTAAATGAGGCGGAATTCGAGGAAGCTGACCTGTTGGCACAACAAACCTACCGCTCGCGCGCTCTTTTCATTCGCACGATGTATTTGCTGGGACTGCAGACGTATCGCCGCCAGCATCCTGTCGACTGAGATCGCGCACACGCATTCGCCCGACCAGGATGACGATGAACGGGGCGGCCGAACGGGTCAGATGAGGCCGCGGCGCAGCAGGAACTCCCTGGCTTCCCGCATCACCTGATCCGCTTGCTCGCGGTGCGGGACATGGCCACATTGCGCCAGCACCCGCGACTCGCCCTGCCCCGGGAACGCTGCAGACAAGCTGGCAATCATGCGCGGATGCGTGAGACTGCCAAACTCATCCAGATCGCCATGCAGCGCCAGCACCGGACAGACCAGCCGCTCCAGCATGGGGGCCAGCGACCAGTGCGCAAAGGAAGGCGAGAGCCAGGTGTCGATCCACGCCGAGAGCACCCAGCGCGCCTGTTGCAAGTCGTTGCCGTGGTACTTCGCCAGCCGCGCGAGTTGTGCCGGATCGGCAAAGCGGGTTCGCGCCTCCTGAATGCCCTGCAAGGTCCGGTCCTCCACGAAGGCTTGCGCCGATTCGGTGATGACGGCCAGCACTCGCTGCGGCCACTGTGCCGCCGCCGACACGGCCATGCCACCGCCGACGCTGTGGCCAAACAGGATCACCTTGTCCACTGCGAAATGCTGCAGGACCGCAGACAGCGACGTGGACGCTTCAGCAGAGATGAAATCCAGCGCCAGTCCATCCGTCCTCGCCGAGGACTGTCCGAAGCCGGCCCGATCATAGGCAATGACGGGAAGTCCGGTCTGCGCCGCCAACCGGGCAGGAAAGTCGCGCCACAAGGCGACCGATCCCAGCGAGTCGTGCAACAGCACAATCGGCGTGCGTGCCTCGGGCGAACCGCCCCACACGCTGGCATACAAGGTTCCGCCCTCGGTCTCGATATACGCGTCCTGCCGTTCGGACATGCTCGCTCCTCTGCTTGGGTACTGACGCATTGCGTGCGGCCGCCGCCCCCTCTAACTGCACACGGCCATCCAAAGGGGCCAGCGGCAAATAAAAAGGCGCACCGGGGGGTGCGCCTGAATCAGCCTTCAAGGGGGTATGGCTCCCCCTCAATATACCGGACACGCTATCAGCTTGCGCGACGTGCGAGCCCCAGTATCACGCCAGGCGCATGGCTGATGCTGCTTTGCTTGCAGTCCATCAGTGATGCGCGCCGCCGCCCAGATAGGCGGCCTTGACCGCCGGGTCGTTCTGCAGCTTGTCGGCGGGTCCGTGTACGGAGATCTTGCCATTCTCCAACACATAGCCGTAGTCCGCAACATTGAGCGCGGCAGCGGCGAACTGCTCCACCAGCAGCATGGTCACGCCCTGCTCCTTGAGCCGCACGATGATGCGGAAGACCTCATCCACCAGGATCGGCGCCAGCCCCATCGATGGCTCGTCCAGCAGGATCACTTCGGGGTTCAACATCACCGCGCGCGCCATGGCCAGCATCTGCTGCTCGCCACCTGACAGGGTACCGGCCAGCTGCGTCTGCCGCTCCTTCAGGCGCGGGAACAGCTCCAGAGCGCGTTCCAGGTCGTGCGCGATATCGCCCTTGGGGCGGGCCCGGGTAAAGCGCGGGAAAGCGCCCAGCAGCAGGTTGTCGGTCACGCTCATGGTGGCGAAGACGCGCCGGCCTTCCGGCGAGTGCGCCAGGCCGTAGCGCGCGATGCGGTGCGAGTCCAGGCCGGTGATGTTCTTGCCGCCGAGCGTGACTTCCCCGCCCTTCGGTTTGATCATGCCGGAAATGGCGCGCATGGTGGTGGTCTTGCCGGCACCGTTGGAACCGATCAGGGTCACCACCTTGCCCTTGGGGACGTCCATCGAAATGCCATGCAGCACCTCGACCTTGCCGTAAGCGGCGTGCAGATTGGAAATGGTCAGCATGTTCAGGCTCCCGCGGGGCTGGGTGGGTTGTCGTGGGCATCGCCTGCGCCACTGCCGAGGTAGGCTTCGATGACCTTGGGGTCAGCCTGGACCTGGGCCGGCTTGCCTTCGGCGATCTTCTGGCCGAAGTCGAGCACGGTGACGGTATCGCAGATCGACATGACCACATCCATGTGGTGTTCGATCAGGATGATGGTGATGCCGGCTTCGCGGATCTTGCGGATGATGGCGACGAGCTCCTTGATGTCCGGTGCCGTCAGGCCAGCGGCCGGTTCATCGAGCAGCAGCAGGCTGGGGTTCAGGCCCAGCGCACGGCCGATCTCCAGCAGGCGCTGCTTGCCGTAGGGCAGGTTGCGCGCCTCCTCGTTGGCCAGATTGGCCAGGCCCACGAACTCCAGGATGGCGGCTGCACGTTCACGGGCGGCGTGCTCTTCGCGCACATAGCGCGGCGTATTGACCATCACGTCAACCACGTTGCTGTTGAAGGTGTGATGCAGGCCGACCAGCACGTTTTCAGTGGCCGTCATTTCACCGAACAGCTGCACGTTCTGGAAAGTGCGCGCCACGCCGCCCAGGGCGATGGTCGAAGGCGTATTGCCGGAGATCGGGCGACCGTCGTATTCCACCACGCCATCGGTAGGACGATAGATGCCGGTCAACACGTTCATCATGGTGCTCTTGCCCGAGCCGTTGGGGCCGATCAGGCCGTGCACGCTGCCTTTGCGCACATCCAGGTCAACCCGGTTCAAGGCCTTCAGGCCACCGAACTGCATCAGGATCTGGTTCACCTTCAGCAGCGTTGCGCCCTCGTCCTTGACGGAATCGGTGGTGATGACGGCGCGCTCCTTGTCACCGGCGATCTGCTGGGCCACGGGCACGTGCTTGGTCAGCATGCGGCCGAACAGGCTGCGGCAGAAGCCGACGATGCCGTCCTGCAGGTAATACACGACGAACAGCGTCATCAAACCGAAGATGGTCAGGCGCCAGTCGGTGATGTTTTCCAGCTTGTAGGAGAAGGCGGCCATGGCGATGGTCGCCACCACCGGCACGGCGATGCCGCGGGCGGTCTTGGTCCCCTTGGCCAGCTGCACGCCGGCGCCGATCACCACGATCACGGCCAAGACGGTAGCGATCTGACGGAACAGCGCGATGTCAGACAGCAGGCTGGGCAGCATCACCACGATCAACGCGCCGATCAGCGAGCCGATACGCGATTTGCGGCCACCCATGATCACCGCCAGCAGGAACAGGATGGTCAGTTCGAAGTTGTAGGTATTGGGCGAGATGTACTCTTCCGAATACGCATACAAAGCGCCCGACAAACCGGCCAGCGCCGCGCTGATGATGAAGGCATAGACCTTGTAGCGATACACCGACACGCCCATGCAGTCCGAGGCGATCGGACTGTCGCGCAGCGCCTGGAAGGCACGGCCCAGGTTGGACTTGAGGATGCGATGCACCACCAGCATCGAGATCACCATCAGGATTGCCACCAGGTAGAAGAACTGCACTTCGTTCATCTTCTCGCCACCCAGCATCGGCTTGGCGACCTTGATCCCGAGCGGGCCTTCGGTGAGGAAGGTCATCTCGTTGATCAGGATCTGGATGATGGTCCCGAAGGCCAGCGTCACCATGGCCAGGTAAGGACCGGTCACGCGCAGCGCCGGCAGCGCCAGGATGGCACCGAAGACGGCAGTCACGGCAATGGCCGCCGGAATCGTCACGAAGATCGGCAGGCCCAGCTTGAAGAACAGCACGCCGGCCGCGTAGGAGCCGATGCCAAACAGGCCCGCATGGCCCAGCGAGACCTGGCCGGTGTAGCCGACCACGATATCGAGCCCGAACAGCAGGATGGCGTAGATGAGGATGGTTTCGATCAGGTGCAGGTAATACGGGTTGTGCACCACCATGGGAATGCCGCCCAACGCGGCGATGCCCAGCAAGGACAGCAGCAGAATTTTCTTGTTCATGGCTTCAGACCTTCTTGATCGCAGTTTTGCCGAACAGGCCTGCAGGTTTCACCGCCAGGACCAGCAGCAGCAGCACCAGTCCAGGGACTTCCTTGTAGCCGGTGGAGATATAGAAACCGGTCACGGTTTCAGCCACCCCGAGGATCAGGCCGCCGACGATGGCGCCCATGCCCGAGGTCAAGCCGCCGATGATGGCCACGGCAAAGGCTTTCAAGCCCAGTGCCGCGCCCATGGTGGCACCGGTCAACGTCAGCGGTGCTACCAGCACGCCAGCGAAGGCGGCGGTGGCCGAAGACAGGGCATATGAAAAAGTGATCACCATGCTGGTATTGATGCCCATCAACCCCGCCGCATCGCGGTCGTTGGAGGTAGCTACCACGGCCTTGCCGTAGATCGACTTGCGATTGAACAATTCGACCGCCGCCATGATGAGCAAGGCACCGATCACCACCAGCACCTGCATCGGCTGCACGTTGGCCCCGAAGACCTGGAAGGGCGTGCCGGAGATGGGCGACGGGAACGGCAGGTCGTCCTTGCCCCAGATGTTCTCGGCGACGTTCTTGAAGATGATGGCCAGCGCGATGGTGGACATGATCCAGCCGAATTCGGACTTGATCTTGATGGCCGGACGCACGCCGATCCATTCCACGAACATGCCCTGCAGGGCACCGAAGACCAGCACGATGGGGATCATCAGCCAGTAGTTGAGATAAGGCCCGCCGTGGATGTTGCCCACCACGGAGAGCCCGACCAGCGCGCCCAGCATCAGGGCTTCACCCTGGCCGAAGTTGAGCGTGCCGGACGTGGCAAAGGTCAGTTGGTAACCGAAGGCGATGACGGCATAGATCATGCCGAGCGCGATCCCGGAGAAGACCAGTTGTAAGAGGATGTCCATTGTATTTCCCAAGAAGCGGCTACCGCCGGGTGGCGGCGTAGAGCTGCAACGATCCCGCGGCGACCGCCCCCGGCGCCGTTAGAAATTCGTCAACAGATCGTGTGAAAAAGGCCAGCCCCCGGATCGCAAGGACTGGCCTCTTCGACTGCGTTACGTGAAGTGAAGCGAGTCGGTTCTTATTTGCCGAGGATGACGCGGCCGTTCTTGACCTCGCCCATCACGACCATGCCAGGCTTGATGGCTTCGTGATCGTCATGGGTGAACGGCTTGTCATAGGTGGTGACCACGCCTTCGACCTTGGTGTTCAGGTTTTCCAGCGCAGCGCGAACCTTGTCGCCATCAGTGGTGCCAGCCTGCTTGATGGCAGCGGCCAGCAGCAGGATGGAGTCATAGCCCTGGGCAGCCGAGACGGCCGAAGGCATGCGGTCAACCTTGTAGGCCTTCTGGTAAGCCTCGATGAAGGCCTTGCGCTTGGGCGTGTTGCCGTCCTGGATGAAGGTTTGCGGCATGCGGGCACCGTTGCCGTTCTTGCCGGAGTTGTCGATGAAGTTGCCCATCGACAGCGGCCAGCTGCCGATGATGGGCACTTGCCAGTTCAGCTTTTCCATGCCGTTGGCGATCTGCGCCAGTTCCGGGCCGATACCGTAGGTCAGCACGGCTTGTGCGCCGCCCTGCTTGGACTTGAGCAGCTGGGCCGTCATGTCCACATCCTTGATGTTGTACTTTTCGACGGCCACCGGGGTGACCTTCTTGTCAGCCAGCACCTTTTCCAGGTCTTCACGGCCGAGCTGGCCGTAGTTGGTGGAGTCGGCCAGGATGGCGACCTTGGTGAACTTCTGCTTGTCGACCGCTTCATCGGCGATCATCTTGGCCTGGATCTTGTCGGCGGCCGAGGTGCGGAAGATGTAGTTGTCCTTTTCCTTCTCGAACTGCTTGGTGATCACGGTGCCGGTCGCCACGTTGTTGATCACCGGGATCTTGGCTTCCTGGTAGAAGCGCTGCGAGGCCAGGGCCACGCCGGTGTTGATGAAGCCGACGGTGGCGACCACCTTTTCCTTGTTGATCAGTTCCTGGGCGATCTGCACGCCGCGTTCGTTCTTGGCTTCATCGTCGCGCTCGACCAGCTGGATCTGCCGGCCCAGCACGCCGCCAGCGGCATTGATCTCGGCCACGGCCAGCTTGACGCCATCACGCATGGACACGCCCATCGGGGCAGAGCCACCGGTGTAAGGGCCGGAAACGCCGATCTTGATCGGATCCGCAGCCTGCGAAGTGAGCGCCAGGCTCATCAGGGCAGCGGCAACAAAGGCTTGGGTCTTGTAGCTCATGTCATCCTCCAGAATGTAATTGTTGGCTAGCACGCGAGCGGGCGTAGCGCTTTTGGAACCCGCTCCGTGTGAACGAATTCTCCGCTCCCCTTCGCTCTGTGGCGAATCCTTGCGGGAGTGTCGGGCCGATTCTGTCCCAGTTTCCTTGCGCCAAACTTACAGGCTTGTCAGGAGCTGTCGCAGCTTCTCAGGCAGTGCAGTGGATTTCTCTTTCTTGAAATCGACCCAGACGATTTTTGCGGCACCGTCAGCATAAATGATCTGTTCATCGGCAGCGTCGCGGATGACATACGTAGTTTCCACACTCGTGCGCCCCAGGTGCCCCGCGCCCATCTGCACCAGGATGCTGGCGGGATACTTCATCTGGCGGCGGAAATTGCAGTGCGCATTGACGATCACCGGGCCCTCCTCGCCTGCGATGGTGGGGCCGAACACCTCTTCCAGCCACTCGATGCGGCACTGCTCCATGAAACGGAAATAGAGCGTGTTGTTGACGTGGCCGAAGGCGTCCATGTCGCCCCAGCGGATGCGTTGCTGCGAGACGTACAGGGGCTTGCTTGCGGCGGCTTCGTGACTGCTCATCGTGGGTCCTTTCCTGGTTTGATTCATCAATAACTGAAATTTTTTTCATGCGCGGCAGGGGGCCGCTGTCGCATTTGCGACGCAATGGCGACCCGCATGCTGCAGCATTTCCAGCGTCATTACCGATTCATGTTGCTCGCCCGCACAAGTTCATGACCTGCAGGGGTCATGAGGGCCGGTAATGACATCCGCCGAATACGGGATGAGACCTGCCCTGAAAATCCCATAAAATACGGCACCTGCGGAAACCAACCAGCGCGGCGCGATAGACCGATTGACGCCGGCACCGGCTTCAGTTTGTGTGCATTGTTTCAGACATGAACGAAGGATGCTGAATAAAAAGGCTGCGAAATCGCCATTCCCTCTAGCGTTCCTTCGAAAAATACTTAACAATAGCACGATCGTTCGAAAAACAGGCAGTTCACATAACACGGGACACCCATGACTTCTTCTCAAGACTTGCTCGCACAATACGGCCCTCGCGAATCGATGGAATATGACGTCGTCGTCATCGGCGGCGGCCCCGCTGGTTTGTCGGCAGCGATTCGCCTCAAGCAGCTGGCTGCGCAACAGAACCGGGAAGTCTCGGTCTGCGTGCTGGAAAAAGGCAGCGAAGTCGGCGCCCACATCCTCTCCGGCGCGGTGATGGACCCGCGTGCACTGACCGAACTGATCCCCGACTGGAAGGAACAAGGCGCGCCCCTGAATACACCGGTGACCGAAGACCGTTTCCTGTTCCTCTCCGAGAGCAAGGCCTACAAGACCCCCAACTGGCTGCTGCCGACCTGCTTCCAGAACCATGGCAACTACGTGATCTCGCTGTCCAACGTCACCCGCTGGCTGGGCCAGCAGGCCGAGGCGCTGGGCGTGGAGATCTTCCCCGGCTTCCCGGCGGCCGAAGTGCTGTATCACGAGGATGGCTCGGTCAAGGGCGTGGCGACCGGCAACCTGGGCATCAACAAGGAAGGCGAACCCACCGGAGACTTCCAGCTGGGCATGGAGCTGCACGCGAAATACACCTTCTTCGCCGAAGGGGCGCGCGGCCACCTGGGCAAGCAACTGATCGCCAAGTACAAGCTCGATGCCGGCCGCGATCCGCAGACCTATGCCATCGGCATCAAGGAACTGTGGGAAGTGAAGCCCGAAGTACACCAGCCCGGCCTGGTGGTTCATACCGCCGGCTGGCCGCTGGCCAATGACACCTATGGCGGCTCCTTCCTGTATCACCTGGAAAACAACCAGGTCGCCGTCGGCTACGTCGTAGGACTGGCCTACCAGAATCCGTATCTTTCGCCCTTCGAGGAATTCCAGCGCTACAAGACCCATCCGGAGATCCGCAAGTTCTTCGAAGGTGGCAAACGCATCTCTTACGGCGCACGTGCCATCACGGCCGGTGGCGTGCAATCGCTGCCCAAGCTGGTCTTCCCCGGTGGCGCCCTGCTGGGTTGCGATGCGGGCTTCCTCAATGCCTCGCGCATCAAGGGCAGCCATGCCGCCATCAAGAGTGGCATGCTGGCCGCAGATGCCGCCTTCGCGGCGCTGGGCGAGAACCGCCAGTCCGATGAGCTGGCGGCTTACCCGGCAGCCTTCGAGGCTTCCTGGCTGAAGGAAGAACTGCACAAGGCACGCAATTTCAAGCCGTCGATGAGCAAGGGATTGATCACCGGTACCCTGCTGGTCGGTATCGACCAGGTGCTCTTCGGGGGCAAGGCGCCGTGGACGCTGCGCCATACCCACGCCGACCACGAATGCCTGCGCCCGGCTTCGGACTTCGCGCCGATCGCCTATCCCAAGCCGGATGGCAAGCTGACCTTTGACCGCCTGTCTTCGGTCTTCATCTCCAATACCAACCACGGTGAAGACCAGCCCGCGCACCTGACGCTGAAGGACAAGAATGTTCCGGTGCAGGTGAATCTGGCCAAGTACGCCGGCCCGGAATCGCGCTACTGCCCGGCCGGGGTGTATGAATTCGTGAAGAACGAGGACAATTCCGATCGCCTGCAGATCAACGCGCAGAACTGCGTGCATTGCAAGACCTGCGACATCAAGGACCCGACACAGAATATCGTGTGGGTCACCCCGGAAGGCGGCGGCGGGCCGAACTACTCGGGCATGTAAGCGCCCTTCCCTGTCTCGCAAAAACGAAAGCCGCATCCTTGTCAGGGATGCGGCTTTTTTCGTTGGGTCAGCGCAGTTCTCAGATGCCGGCCGGGCGTTCGGGCGGGGTCCAGCTGCCATTGACTATCTTCTCCAGCCAGAACACCCCGATCACGGTCTTCACATCCGTGATCTGACCATTGCGTACCTGTTCCAGCAGCTCGGCCAGCGGGGCCTTGTAGATGTCGAGGAATTCACCTTCGTCCAACTCCCGCTCGCCCTCTTTCAAGCCACGCGCCAGATACAGCACCAGATGTTCATCCGAATAGGCGATGGCATTGTGAATGGTGCACACGTATTGCCATTCTGTGGCGGTATAACCGGTCTCTTCCTTCAGTTCGCGCTTGGCGCACTCCAGCGTATCTTCACCCGGATCGATCTTCCCGGCCGGGAATTCGATGAAGACCCGGTGCAGCGGATAGCGGAACTGGCGCTCCATCAACACGCTCCCGTCCTCGAACAGTGGCAGCACCGTGACTGCACCGGGGTGCTTGATGTATTCGCGGCTGGTTTCCTTGCCGTCCGGGAGCACGATGGTGTCCTTTTGGACCTTGAGGAAATGGCCGTCGTAAACCTGGCGAGTGTCTTTCTGCGTCTCTTTGAGATGGGCGTCCATGAGTTGTGCGAGGGGATGAGGTTGGAGAAGAAAAACGACTGGCCGCGCCCGACCGGCACGCACCAAGAAAAAAGGCGTCAGTCAGTGACCGACGCCTCTTGCAGGCTGCTTCAGGCGTGCTGCTTGCGCAGGTATCGCATCACATAGCCAGGATAGGCCAGCACCAGGAACAGACAAGCGGTGATGGCATAGAATTCCCAGCCCTGCGAAAAGACGTTGCCGATGCCGCTTTCCAGCAGATGGGCAGCGACGCCGACCAGGAAATACAGCACCACCAGTTCCAGCAGCCGCAGCCAGATCGGTTTGACCCAGGCGGCGTCCTTGTTCAGCGGAATCAGGCCGAACAATTGCTGGTTGAAGAAAGGCAAATTGGCCGCCAGGGCGGCCAACAGGATGACGATCCAGCTGAACAGGGAAACGTTCATTTCCCTGTTTCCTTACGCCACGACCTTGCTGAGGAAGGTCGCCAGGGTGCTGACGATGGCGTTGGTGCAGGCATCCATCAGGTGACCCGGCCACAGGCCGATGGCGAGGGCGGCGATACCGTTCAAGCTCAGCACGACACGCATTTCAGGCGTGGCGACGATCTTGCTGGTGTCGGTGGGCTCGTCGAAATACATCACCTTGACCACGCGGATGTAGTAGAAGGCACCGATCAGCGAGAAGACCACGGCCAGCACCGGCAGCCAGATCTGGCCAGTGGCCATGGCGGCCTGCAGCACCGACAGCTTGGCGTAGAAGCCCACCAGCGGCGGGATACCGGCCAGCGAGAACATCATGATCATCATCACGGCGGCGAACCACGGGCTGCGCTGGTTCAGACCCTTGAAGTCGTCCAGGGTGTCGGCTTCGAAGCCCGAGCGCGACAGCAGGATGATGACGCCGAAGGAACCCAGGGTAGTGATCACATAGGTCACCGCGTAGAACAGCGAAGAGCTGTAGGCGTTGACGGCCGAGAACAGGTTGCCGTCGACCACGCCCGACAGCATGCCCAAGAGCATGAAGCCCATGTGCGAGATGGTCGAGTAGGCCAGCATGCGCTTGATGTTGGTCTGTGCGATGGCGGTGACGTTGCCCAGGATGATGGACAGCACGGCCAGCACCATCAGCATCTGCTGCCAGTCCACGGCCAGCGGCAGCATGCCTTCGACCAGCAGACGGAAGGTGATGGCGAAGGTCGCCAGCTTAGGTGCGGCACCCAGCAGCAAGGTCACCGGGGTGGGCGAACCTTGGTAGACGTCAGGCACCCACATGTGGAAGGGCACGGCACCCAGCTTGAAGGCCAGGCCAGCCACCACGAACACGATGCCGAACACCAGCGGGGTGCGGTCAACGGTACCGGAGACGATGGCGCGGAAGACTTCGTTCAGCTCCAGTGCACCGCCGGTCGCACCGTACAGCATCGACATGCCGTACAGCAGGAAGCCGGAGGCCAGTGCGCCCAGGATGAAGTACTTCATGCCGGCTTCGGTCGAAGCGGCGTGGTCACGGCGCAGGGCCACCAGGGCGTACAGCGACAGCGACATCAATTCCAGGCCCAGGTAGATGGACAGGAAGCTGTTGCCGGAGATCATGACCATCTGGCCCAGCAGCGCGAACAGCGCCAGGGCGTAGTATTCGCCGCCCAGCGGACCACCGGTGATGCCGCGAGCAGTGTTGTACTGGCGCGAGTAGATGAGCGTGACGCCCACACCCAGGTAGGTGAACAGCTTCAACAGGTTGGCCAGCGGATCGGACACGAACATGTTGTTGAACGTGTAGACCGTAGCGCCCGTGTTGAGGTCGGCAAAGGTCAGTACCGCACACACCACCAGCGCCGCCAGGGACAGCAGATAGGTAATGACGCGCTTGCTTTCCGGCAGGAACATATCGATCAGCAGGATCGCGGAAGTCGCGATCAGCAGAAATATTTCCGGATAGACAGGGATCAGATTCATGTTATTCATTTAGTTACTACCGCTTGTGTACGCCCGCTTGTGTCGCGACCTTGATCGCGCCGCCCGACCGGCAATGCCACACCGGCTCGTCTCGTTACTCGTTGTTGCCCAGCTTGGTTGTCGGCGGGACGCTAGCGCCCCGCCCTTCACTTCTTCTGCGCAGATCAGTTGATCTTGGAGACCGCCACGTGCTTCAGCAGGTCGGTCACCGAGGTCTGGATGCTGTCGGTGATGATGCCCGGATAGATACCCATGACCAGGGTAGCGATCGCCAGCAGGCCCAGGATGAAGAACTCGCGGCCATTCACATCCACCAGTTCAGCCACGTGATGGTTGGTCACGGCACCGAAGATCACGCGCTTGGCCAGCCACAGCGAGTATGCCGCGCCCAGAATCAGGGCGGTAGCAGCCAGCAGGCCAATCCAGAAGTTGAACTTCACTGCACCCAGGATCACCATGAATTCGCCGACGAAACCGGAAGTGGCCGGCAGGCCGCAGTTGGCCAGCGAGAACAGGATGAAGAAGAAGGCGAAGCGCGGCATCTTGTTGACCACACCGCCGTACTGCGAAATCTCACGGGTATGCATCTGGTCATACAGCACGCCGATACACATGAACATCGCGCCGGAGACGAAACCGTGCGAGATCATCTGCACGATACCGCCCTGCACTGCCATGTCGTTGAACATGAAGAAGCCCAGGGTGACGAAGCCCATGTGGGCGATCGACGAGTAGGCAACCAGTTTCTTCATATCCTGCTGGACCAGGGCCACCAGACCGATGTAGATCACGGCCACCAGTGACAGGAAGATCATGAAGCCCGACAGCGCATGGCTGGCGTCCGGCAGGATCGGCAGCGAGAAGCGCAGGAAACCGTAGGCACCCAGCTTCAGCATGATCGCAGCCAGCACGATGGAGCCACCGGTCGGTGCCTGCACGTGGGCGTCAGGCAGCCAGGTGTGCACCGGCCACATCGGCACCTTCACCGCGAAAGCGGCCAGGAAGGCGAAGAACAGGATCTTCTGTTCCATCATCGACAGCGGCACCTGGTGCCAGGTCGGGATCTCGAAGCTGCCGCCCGACACGTAGTACAGGTAGATCAGGGCGATGAGCATCAGCAGCGAACCCAGCAGCGTGTACAGGAACAGCTTGAAGGCTGCATACACGCGGTTGTCGCCGCCCCAGACACCCACGATGATGAACATCGGGATCAGGGTCGCTTCGAAGAAGGCGTAGAACAGCATCGCATCCAGCGAGGAGAACACGCCGATCATGATGCCGGAGAGGATCAGGAAGGCACCCATGTACTGGGCCACGCGCTTCTGGATCACCACCCAGCCGGCCAGCACCACGATGACCGTGATGAAGGCGGTCAGCGGCACGAACCACAGCGAGATGCCGTCCAGCCCGAGGAAGTAGCTGATGCTGAAGCGGTCGATCCAGGGCGTCTTTTCGACGAACTGGTAACCGTGCGCCAGCGGATCGAAGTGCTGGATCAGCGGGAAAGTAACGACCAGGCCGACCAGCGACCCGAACAGCGCCAGCCAGCGGGTCAGGCCCGGATTGCTGTCGCGGCCCAGTGCCAGGACGAGGATGCCGAAGACGATCGGTACCCAGATCGCGAGGCTCAAGATGGGAAATGTTGACTGCATCATGGTTGTTATTTACTCGGACAGCTTATTTGGCGAACGGGAACGGCATGAACCACACCAGGAAACCCAGCACCCCGATGATCATCACGAACGCATAGTGATAGATGTAACCGGACTGCCAGAGACGCGTGAATTTCGAGAACCAGCCGACGACCTTGGCGCTGCCGTTGACGAACAGGCCGTCGATGATGCCACGGTCGCCCACGGTGGACAGCCCGCTGCCCAGCAGGCGGGCACCGCCGGCGAAGACGACTTCGTTGAACTTGTCCATGTAGTACTTGTTGTCCAGGATGGTGTAAATGATGCTGAACTTTTCCTTGAACCAGGCCGGCACGCGCGGGTTGATCATGTAGCAGTAGTACGCCACGACCACACCGGCAATGGCCAGCCACAGCGGCGCGCTGGTGAAGGCGTGCAGCACCATGGCCACCGGGCCGTGGTATTCGTGGGCCAGTTCTTCCATGACCTTGTGATTTTCACCGAAGAAGATCACGCCCTTGAAGAAGTCGCCATACAGCATCGGCGAGATCGCGAAGAAACCGACGATGACCGAGGGAATGGCCAGCAGGATCAGCGGCAGGGTCACCACCAGCGGCGACTCGTGCGGCTTCTGACCCGGGGCCAGGCCGTGATGATGCTCATCGTGGCCGTGATCGTCGTGGGCATCGTGCGCATGGTCGTCATGCACGCCGTGGGCCGCAGCCGGAGCGTGGTGATCGTCATGGCCGTGCGCCTGGCCGAAGCGTTCCTTGCCATGGAAGACCATGAAATACATGCGGAAGGAGTAGAAGGCCGTCACGAAGACGCTGGCCAGCACGGCGAAATACGCGAAGCCGGAACCGGCCAGGTGCGACTCGGCCGCGGCTTCGATGATCGAATCCTTGGAGTAGAAGCCCGAGAAGAACGGGGTGCCGATCAGCGCCAGCGAGCCCAGCAGGGAAGTGATCCAGGTGATGGGCATGTACTTGCGCAGGCCGCCCATGTTGCGCATGTCCTGGTCGTGGTGCATGCCGATGATGACCGAACCGGCACCCAGGAACAGCAGTGCCTTGAAGAAGGCGTGGGTCATCAGGTGGAACACGGCCACCGAGTAGGCCGACGCACCCAGCGCGACGGTCATGTAACCCAGCTGCGACAGCGTGGAGTAAGCCACCACGCGCTTGATGTCGTTCTGCATGGTGCCCAGGAAGCCCATGAACAGCGCCGTGATGGCACCGATCACCAGGATGAAGGACAGCGCGGTGTCGGACAGTTCGAAGAGCGGCGACATGCGGGTCACCATGAAGATACCGGCCGTCACCATGGTGGCGGCGTGGATCAGCGCGGAAATCGGGGTCGGGCCTTCCATCGAGTCCGGCAGCCAGACGTGCAGCGGGAACTGGGCCGACTTGCCCATGGCACCCACGAACAAGCAGATACATGCCACGGTCAGCAGCATCCAGTCGGTACCCGGCAGGGTCAGCTGGGCCAGCTCGGCGCGCTTGTCGAAGACTTCGGTGTAGTTCATCGAACCGGCGTAGGCCAGCAGCAGGCCGATACCCAGGATAAAGCCGAAGTCACCCACGCGGTTGACCAGGAAGGCCTTCATGTTGGCCTTGATGGCGGTCGGGCGGGTGTACCAGAAACCGATCAGCAGGTAGGACACCAGGCCCACCGCTTCCCAGCCGAAGAACAGCTGCAGGAAGTTGTTGCTCATAACCAGCATGAGCATGGAGAAGGTGAACAGCGAGATGTAGGAGAAGAAGCGGTTGTAGCCTTCATCTTCGGCCATGTAGCCGATGGTGTAGATGTGCACCATCAGGGACACGAAGGTCACCACGCACATCATCATCGCGGTCAGGCTGTCGACCATGAAGCCGATCTCCAGCTTGAGGCCGGCCACCGTCATCCAGTTGTACAGCGTACCGTTGTAGGTCGCGCCGTCCAGCACTGCGAGCAGGGTCTGGATGGAGATGATGGCGGCGATCAGCACGCCCAGGATGGTCGCGGTATGCGACACCTTGCGGCCAACCACGTTGCCGAAGAATTTGGTACCCAGCAGACCGGCGATGGCCGAGCCTGCCAGCGGCGCCAGGGGTACAGCAAGAAGAAGATGTGGGTTAAGTTGCCCAGCCATGATGAACCTTATCGCTTATTGGCTGCCCCGCCCGCAGCGCTGCTGCAAGGGGGCCTCCCATCTTTAAATGAAATTCAAACCAGAACGCAAAAACAGGACGCTGCGGATGCCGACTCAGCCCTTGAGGCTGTCGAGGTCTTCCACGTTGATGGTATCCAGGTTACGGAACAGCACCACCAGAATCGCCAGACCGATGGCGGACTCAGCCGCAGCCACGGTCAGGATGAAGAACACGAAGATCTGTCCGCCCGCGTCACCAAGGTAATGCGAGAAAGCAATGAAGTTCATGTTGACCGCAAGCAGCATCAGCTCGATGGCCATCAGCAGGACGATGACGTTCTTGCGGTTCAGGAAAATGCCGACGATCGAGATCGCGAACAGGATCGCGCCGATGATCAGGTAGTGGGAGAGCGTGATTGCCATGATTCTTGTGCGCCCTTCTTAAGGTTGTTGACCGGCGGCCGGCTTGTCGGCCGCTGCAGCGGCAGCGTCGGCTGCGGGTGCATTGCGGGTGGATTCGGCCTTCATGCTGACCAGGCGCACGCGGTCCGATGCCTTGACCTTGACGGCCTGGGCCGGATCGAAGTACTTGCTGTCCTTGCGCTTGCGCAGGGTCAGTGCCACGGCGGCGACGATGGCCACCAGCAGGATCACGGCCGCCACTTCAAAGGCGTAGACGTATTCGGTGAAGATCAGCTTGCCCAGCGGCTTGGTCTGGCCCAGCGTGTCGGAGACGGCCGGCACCTGCGATTCGTAGACCCAGAAGCTGTTGAGCAGCACGGCTGCCATTTCCAGCACGATGATCACGCCGATGGTGGCCGCCAGCGGGAAGTAGCCCCAGAAGCCTTCGCGCAGCTTGTCCATGTTGATATCGAGCATCATCACCACGAACAGGAACAGCACCATCACCGCGCCGACATAGACCAGCACCAGCACGATGGCCAGGAACTCGGCCTTGAGCAGCATCCAGAGGCCCGCTGCCGAGAAGAAGGACAGCACCAGGAAGAGCGCCGCATGCACCGGGTTGCGGGCCGTGATGACGCGAACGGCGGCGATTACCACCAGCACCGCGAACACGTAGAACAAGACAGTTTTAAATTCCATAATCAACCAGAAGTTGGTTCATTCAATCAGCACGGGGACCGCACAGCAGGCCACCCCATCGCAATACATCCGACACCTTGCCGCAAGCCCTGCACCACCCTGCCCGGCTGCCCCGTATTTCGCAGGGCCACCCGGCAGCACCGATCAACGGTAGGCGGCGTCAGCCGCACGTGCAGCGGCGATTTCGTTTTCGTAACGGTCGCCCACTGCCAGCAGCATTTCCTTGGTGTAGTACAGGTCGCCCCGCTTTTCACCGTGGTATTCCAGGATGTGCGTTTCGACGATCGAGTCGACCGGGCAGGACTCTTCGCAGAAACCGCAGAAGATGCACTTGGTCAGGTCGATGTCGTAGCGGCTGGTGCGACGGGTTCCGTCGTCACGCTGCTCGGATTCGATGGTGATGGCCATCGCCGGGCAGACCGCTTCGCACAGCTTGCAAGCGATGCAGCGTTCTTCACCGTTGGGATAACGGCGCAGCGCGTGCAGGCCGCGGAAACGCGGGGACATCGGCGTCTTTTCCTCGGGGAACTGCACGGTGATCTTGCGCTTGAACAGGTAGCGACCGGTCAGGGCCAGGCCCTTGAACAGTTCGCGGAGCATCAGGCTGCCGAAAAAATCCTTAATAGCTTCCATTTTTAGCCTCAGCCTTCCAACTTATTTCCAGATATTCCAGGGCGACTGGATCCAGATCGCCACGACCACCAGCCAGACCAGGGTCAGCGGGATGAACACTTTCCAGCCCAGACGCATGATCTGGTCATAGCGGTAGCGCGGGAACGATGCGCGGATCCACACGTACAGCGACAGGAAGAAGAAGGTCTTCAAGCCCAGCCAGATCCAGCCCGGGATGAAGTCCAGCGCGGACACCGGAGCCGACCAGCCGCCGAAGAACAGCAGTGCGGTCAGGATCGAGATCAGGATCATCGCGGCGTATTCGGCCAGGAAGAACATGGCGAAGGACATGCCCGAGTATTCGATCATGTGACCGGCCACGATTTCGGATTCACCTTCCACCACATCGAACGGGTGGCGGTTGGTCTCGGCCACGCCGGAGACGAAGTAGATCACGAAGATCGGCAGCAGCGGCAGCCAGTTCCAGGACAGGAAGTTCAGGCCCATGCCGGCGAACTGCCCCTTGGTCTGGGCCAGCACGATGTCGGTCATGTTCAGGCTGCCGGTGACCATCAGCACCACCACCAGGCAGAAGCCCATCGAGATTTCGTAGGACACCATCTGTGCCGAAGCGCGCATTGCACCCAGGAAGGCGTACTTCGAGTTCGAGGCCCAGCCGGCGATGATGATGCCGTAGACTTCCATCGAGGTAATGGCCATCAGATACAGCAGGCCGGCGTTGACGTTGGCCAGCACGTGTTCCGGCGAGAACGGCACCACCGCCCAGGCGGCCAGCGCCGGCATGATGGTCATCACCGGCGCCAGGTAGAACAGCGCCTTGTTGGCCTTGGACGGGGTCGAGATTTCCTTGAAGATCAGCTTGACGGCGTCAGCGATGGGCTGCAGCAGACCAGCAGGACCCACACGGTTCGGGCCCAGACGCACGTGCATCCAGCCGATCAGCTTGCGCTCCCAGTAGGTCATGTAGGCCACGCACACCAGCAGCGGCACCATCACCACCAGGATCTTGACCAGAGTCCACACCAGCGTGAACAGGGTCGGACCCAGCAGCGCCGGTCCCACATTGTTGATTTGGGCGATCAGATGATCCATTTTTACGCTTTCTCCACGACGATTGCGCCAAACATGCCGCCCAGTGCAGCGGTGGAGGCGTGCGCAGCAGCGACGCGAACCACGTTTTCCGGCAGTTTCTTATCGATGGCGGCGGTCAGCGCAGCGCTGCCCGAGCCTTGCTTGACGTTGACCTTGTCGCCTTCAGCCACACCCAGCTTGGCGGCCAGGGTAGCCGACAGCCATGCCTTCGGAGCCTGGCCGTCGCGGGTTTCCAAGAGCGGCGGCGAACGGCGTGCGATGGCGTCGGCGAAGTAGATGGGCACATCGGCCACGCGCTCGACACCACCGGCGGCGGCTTGCACAGCCTGCGCTTGTACGCTGGCAATGTTGTTCAGGCGCGCCGACAGGTCGGTTTCTTTGCCCAGCAGCTCGTCGCGGATGGATTCGGCGGTTTCGTAATCGAAGTTTTCCAGTTCCAGCAGGTTGCCCAGCACGCGCAGGACCTTCCAGCCCGGACGCGCATCGCCGGCCGGCTTGACAGTACCGTTGAAGCTTTGCGCACGGCCTTCGGCATTGACGAAGGTACCGGCGGTTTCGGTGAAGGGTGCGATCGGCAGCAGCACGTCGGCGTAGTCAGCACCGTGCTGGTAGGCCGACATCACCACAACCATCTCGGCCTGGCCCAGGGCGGCACGGGCCGCTTGCGGGTCGTAGCTGTCCAGTTCCGGCTCGGCGTTCAGCAGCAGGTAAGCCTTGCGCGGCTGTGCGAACACGGCAGCAGCGTTGGCACCCTTGCCCGGAGTCGGCACGGCGTTGGCCAGGTAGCCGCCCACGGCGTTGCCGCCATCGGTCAGCACGCCCAGCTTGGCACCGGTCTGTTCGGCGATCCACTGTGCAGCAGCATGCAGTTGCGCAGCTTGCGGATGCTGGACGGCCGCATTGCCCAGGAAGACGCCACGGCCTTCGCCCGACAGCAGGCTGGCGGCGGTCGCCTTGGCAGCGTCCGATGCCACCACGCCAGCGTAGGCGGCGGGGGCAGCCACACCCTTGGCTTCAGCCACGGCCACGGCCACTTCGGCCAGGGCAGACAGCCATGCCGAGGGAGCGGCGATGATCTTGTTGGCGATCGGCATCAGCAGATCGTCGTCGGTAGCGTGCAGCACGCTGACCTTGGCACCGCTCTTGGCGGACTGGCGCAGGCGGGCAGACAGCAGCGGATGATCCTTGCGCAGGAAGGAACCGATCACGAACACGCGGTTCAGCTGCGAGAACTCGACGATGGACATGCCAAGCCACGGCTTGATCTGGCCATCCAGGCCGAAGTCGGACTGGCGCAGGCGGAAGTCGACGTTGTCCGAACCGACACCGCGCACCAGCTTCTGCAGCAGGCTCAGTTCTTCCAGCGTGGAGTACGGGGTACCCAGCGCGGCGATCGAGTCCGCACCATGTTCGTGACGGATGTTGCGCAGGCCGTGGGCGACGTATTCCAGCGCAGTCTGCCAGTCAACTTCCTGCCACTTGCCGTCCTGCTTCAACATCGGCTTGGTCAGGCGTTGATCGCTGTCCAGCGCTTCGTAAGCGAAACGGTCCTTGTCAGAGATCCAGCACTCGTTGACTTCTTCATTTTCGAAGGGCAGCACGCGCATGACCTTGCCATTCTTGACCTGGACGATCAGGTTGGCACCGACGCTGTCGTGCGGGCTCACCGACTTGCGGCGCGACAGTTCCCAGGTACGGGCGCTGTAGCGGAACGGCTTGGAGGTCAGCGCACCGACCGGGCACAGGTCGATCATGTTGCCCGACAGTTCGGAGTCCACGGTCTTGCCGACGAAGGTGGTGATCTCGGAATGTTCACCGCGGCCCAGCATGCCCAGCTCCATCACGCCGGCCACTTCCTGGCCGAAGCGCACGCAGCGGGTGCAGTGAATGCAGCGGTTCATTTCCTTCATGGAGATCAGCGGACCGACGTCCTTGGGCTCCACGACACGCTTTTCTTCCTGGTAGCGCGAGGAGGAACCGCCGTAACCGACGGCCAGATCCTGCAGCTGGCACTCACCGCCCTGGTCGCAGATGGGGCAATCCAGCGGGTGGTTGATCAGGAGGAATTCCATCACGCCCTTCTGGGCCTTGACGGCCTTGTCGCTGGCGGTGCGCACGATCATGCCGTTGTTGACCGGCGTGGCGCAGGCAGGCAGCGGCTTCGGGGCCTTTTCAACCTCGACCAGGCACATGCGGCAGTTGGCCGCGATGGACAGTTTCTTGTGATAGCAGAAGTGAGGGATGTACGTGCCGATCTTGTTGGCAGCGTCCATGACCATGCTGCCTTCTTGCACTTCAACCTTCTTGCCGTCTATTTCGATTTCAACCATGGCTGTTTGCCCAAGCTAAATATTCTTTGCCAACGATACCGACGGAAGGCTTATCGCATCCCGCCAGCATCCCCTGCCCTGTTCAGATGTAAGCCGGAACCAGGCAGTGTTTGTGCTCGATGTGGTATTCGAACTCTTCGCGGAAATTCTTCACGAACGCGCGTACCGGCATCGCCGCTGCATCACCGAGCGCACAGATGGTGCGGCCCTGGATGTTGTCGGCTACCGAGTTCAGTACGTCCAAATCTTCCATCTTGCCGTGACCGTTTTCGATACGCTCCACCATGCGGTACATCCAGCCGGTGCCTTCGCGGCACGGTGTGCACTGGCCGCAGGATTCTTCATAGTAGAAGTAGGACAGGCGCAGCAGCGACTTGACCATGCAACGCGTCTCGTCCATCACGATCACCGCGCCCGAACCCAGCATCGAGCCGGCCTTGGCGATGGCATCGTAGTCCATGGTGGTGTCCATCATGACGTCGCCACGGATCACCGGTGCGGACGAACCACCCGGGATGACGGCCTTGATCTTCTTGCCGCCGCGCATGCCACCGGCCAGTTCCAGCAGGGTGGAGAACGGCGTGCCCAGCGGGATCTCGTAGTTGCCCGGACGCTCGACGTCGCCCGAGATCGAGAAGATCTTGGTGCCGCCGTTGTTGGGCTTGCCCATCTCGGCGTAGGCCTGCGGGCCCACCTTGAAGATGAAAGGCACCGCCGCAAAGGTCTCGGTGTTGTTGATGGTGGTCGGCTTGCCGTACAGGCCGAAGCTGGCCGGGAACGGCGGCTTGAAGCGCGGCTGGCCCTTCTTGCCTTCCAGCGACTCCAGCAGTGCGGTCTCTTCGCCGCAGATGTAGGCGCCATAACCGTGGTGCGCGTGCAGCTGGAAGCTGAAACCGGTACCGAGGATGTTGTCACCCAGGAAGCCGGCCGCACGGGCTTCTTCCAGGGCTTCTTCGAAACGCTCGTACTCGGCGAAGATTTCACCGTGGATGTAGTTGTAGCCGACCGTGATGCCCATCGCGTAGCCGCCGATGATCATGCCTTCGATCAGCGCGTGCGGATTGTAACGAATGATGTCACGGTCCTTGAAAGTGCCCGGCTCACCTTCATCTGTATTGCAGACGAGGTATTTCTGGCCCGGGAACTGGCGCGGCATGAAGCTCCACTTCAGGCCGGTCGGGAAACCCGCACCACCGCGGCCACGCAGGCCCGAGGCCTTGAGGTCGGCGATGACTTGTTCCGGAGTGATCTTCTCGTTGAGGATGCGCTTGAGCGAATCGTAGCCGCCGCGCTTGACGTAATCCTCGAGATGCCAGTTCTCGCCGTTCAGGTCGGCGAGGATCAGCGGTTTGATGTGGCGGTCGTGCAGGCAGGTCATTTCTTCAGTTCCTCCAGCAGCGCGTCGATCTTTTCGTTGGACATCCAGCTGCACATTTGATGGTTGTTGACCAGCATGACCGGTGCGTCGCCGCAAGCGCCCATGCATTCGCCTTCCATCAGCGTGAACTGGCCGTCGGCCGTGGTTTCGCGATAATCGATGCCCAGCTTGTGCTTCAGGTGATGGGCAGCACGCTCGCCACCCGACAGCAGACACGGCAGGTTGGTGCACACGGTGATCTTGTGCTTGCCCACCGGGCTGGTGTTGAACATGTTGTAGAAGGTCGCGACTTCCTGCACGGCCACGGCGGGCATGCCGATGTAGTCGGCAATTTCCTGCTGCAGCTCGGCCGGCAGCCAGCCATGTTCCACCTGGGCGATGCGCAGCGCGGACATGACCGCAGACTGGCGCTGGTCCGCCGGGTATTTCGCGAGTTCGCGATCGATTTTCTTAAGGGCTTCTTGACTTAACAGCATATCGTTGGCCATCCATGCGCATCAGTGCTGCGCGGTTATTGGATATTCCCCAAACCTGACGGGCTTCCTGAGAAGCCCGCCTTGACTCTTACACTTCGACTTATCGGTCGATTTCCCCGAACACGATGTCTTGCGTACCAATGATGGTGACCGCATCGGCAATCATGTGGCCCTTGGCCATTTCGTTCAGGGCTTGCAGGTGGGCAAAGCCCGGGGCACGGATCTTCAGGCGGTACGGCTTGTTGGCACCGTCGGAGACCAGATAGATACCGAATTCACCCTTGGGATGCTCGACGGCAGCATACGCTTCGCCGGCAGGCACACGGAAGCCTTCGGTGAACAGCTTGAAGTGGTGGATCAGGTCTTCCATGTTGGACTTCATGTCCGCACGTTTGGGAGGCGCGATCTTGTGGTTGTCGGTAATGACCGGACCCGGATTGTTGCGCAGCCACTCCACACATTGCTTGATGATGCGGTTGGACTGGCGCATTTCGGCCACACGCACCAGGTAACGGTCGTAGCAGTCACCGTTCTTGCCGATGGGGATATCGAAGTCCAGCAGGTCATACACCTCATACGGCTGCTTCTTGCGCAGGTCCCAGGCGATGCCCGAGCCACGCAGCATCGGACCGGTGAAGCCCATCTGCAATGCACGTTCCGGCGAGACCACGCCGACGCCGACCAGACGCTGCTTCCAGATACGGTTGTCGGTCAGCAGGGTTTCGTATTCGTCGACATAGGTCGGGAAACGATTGGTGAAGTCTTCGATGAAGTCCAGCAGCGAACCCTGACGGTTTTCGTTCAGTTCGCGGATGGCCTTCTCGTTGCGCACGATGGAAGCCTTGTACTGCGGCATGCTGTCCGGCAGGTCGCGGTAGACGCCGCCCGGACGGTAGTAGGCCGCGTGCATGCGGGCGCCGGAGACGGCTTCGTAGCAGTCGAACAGGTCTTCACGCTCGCGGAAGGCATACAGCAGCACGCCCATTGCGCCCACGTCCAGCGCGTGTGCGCCGATCCACATCAGGTGGTTCAGCAGGCGGGTGATTTCGTCGAACATCACGCGGATGTACTGCGCGCGCAGCGGCACTTCCAGACCCAGCAGGCGCTCGATGGCCAGCACGTAACCGTGCTCGTTGCTCATCATCGAGACGTAGTCCAGGCGATCCATGTAAGGCACGGATTGCAGGAAGGTCTTCTGTTCGGCGAGCTTTTCGGTACCACGGTGCAGCAGGCCGATGTGGGGGTCGGCGCGCTGAATGACTTCACCATCCAGCTCCAGCACCAGACGCAACACGCCGTGCGCGGCCGGGTGCTGGGGACCGAAGTTCAGCGTATAGTTTTTGATCTCTGCCATTATTTGATCCCGTAGTTTTCTTCACGAATGATGCGCGGGGTGATTTCGCGCGGCTCGATCGTTACGGGTTGATAGATGACGCGTTTCTGTTCGGCGTCGTAACGCATTTCGACATAGCCGGACACCGGGAAGTCCTTGCGGAACGGGTGGCCAATGAAGCCATAGTCGGTCAGGATGCGGCGCAGGTCGGGGTGGCCATCGAAGAGGATGCCGTAGAAGTCGAAGGCTTCACGCTCGTACCAGCCAGCCGAATTCCAGATCGGATCGACCGAGGCCACGATGGGCAGATCGTCATCCGGCGCGAACACGCGCACACGCACACGCCAGTTGTGCGAGATCGACATCAGGTGCGACACGACGGCAAAGCGCGGACCGTCCCAGGCACCATCGCCATAGGTCGAATAATCCACGCCGCACAGGTCCAGCAATTGTTCGAAACGGGTGTCGGCATGGTCGCGCAGCACGCGCATGGCCGACAGGTAGTCAGCGGCCTTGACCACCACGGTGACTTCACCGAGGGCCACGGTCAGGTTCTGAAGATACCCTCCAAGCGCATTACGCAGGGCGGCTTCGAGAGTTTCCAATTTTGTCGTCATACTGCCCTCTTAGCGCGCGATGGTGTTGGTGCGCTTGATCTTGTTCTGCAGCTGGATCACGCCATACAGCAGCGCTTCCGCCGTCGGCGGGCAACCCGGCACATACACGTCGACCGGCACGATGCGATCGCAGCCACGCACCACCGAATACGAATAGTGGTAATAGCCGCCACCATTGGCACAGGAGCCCATGGAGATCACCCAGCGCGGTTCCGGCATCTGGTCATAGACCTTGCGCAGCGCCGGCGCCATCTTGTTGCACAGGGTGCCGGCCACGATCATCAGGTCGGACTGGCGCGGCGACGGACGGAACACCGCACCGAAGCGGTCCAGGTCGTAACGCGACGCACCGACGTGCATCATTTCAACTGCGCAGCACGCCAGACCGAAGGTCATGGGCCACAGGGATCCGGTACGGGTCCAGTTGATTACCTTATCCAGCGAGGTGGTAACAAACCCCTCATTCAATACGCCTTCAATAGACATGGCTTACTCCCAATCCAGGGCACCCTTTTTCCAGATGTACCAAAATCCGACAACAAATTCAGCGATGAAGACCATCATCGTGACGAAACCTTGCCAGCCCAGCTCACGCATGGACACGCCCCAAGGGAAGAAGAAGGCGGTTTCCAGATCAAACAGGATGAACAGGATGGCGATCAGGTAGTAGCGCACATCGAACTTCATGCGCGCATCTTCGAATGCCTCGAAACCGCATTCGTAAGGAGAAGTTTTTTGAGCGTCCGGCTTGTGCGGACCAAGAAGACGACCGAGGAGCTGGGGAGCGACACCGACACCGATGCCGACAAGAATAAACAGGAGGACTGGGAAGTAATTTTCGAGGTTCACGATTGGCCGCTATGCGTTGGTTTATCGATGGGAATGATTCTCAATATCAATCAGAAACTTCCTCGACAAAAAGCCAGCTCAGGCACTAGGACCTTCGCTGGCTTTTCATTTCATTTCTATGGTGCCGACGACGAGACTCGAACTCGTACAGCTTTCGCCACTACCCCCTCAAGATAGCGTGTCTACCAATTTCACCACGTCGGCTTGAAGCAGCTATTGTACCTTCATTTGTTACTCTTGTTCAATGCACAATCAGCGAAAAAGAAAGATTCTTCCTACTTTATTCTTCGATTATTTCAGTATCCGCAAAGGCTTATTTCGGAATCTGGTTCGACTGGTCGCCCGGCTTCGCAGCTTCGGTCGGCGCAGCAGGTGCAGCCGGTGCAGCTTGCTGTGCAGGAACGGCCGGCGCCTGCAGATTATCCATCACGCTGCCGCTTTGTGCAGTGTGATGATTGCCGATGAAGGTCAAACCCAGGGTTGCCACGAAGAAGATGCCGGCAGCCACCGCGGTCGACTTCGACAGGAAGTTCGATGAGCCGGTCGCACCGAAAAGACTGCCCGACGCGCCGGAGCCAAAGGCCGCACCCATGTCAGCGCCCTTGCCGTGCTGCAGCAACACCAGACCGATGATCGCCAGCGCTGCCAGCACTTGAACTACAACCACTACCAAAAACAAAGTATTCATTTAAACAAGTCCACTCTTGATGTTTCAATCGCCTGCTGCATCTGCGTCAAAGTATCGCTTCCGCAACTGACAAACCCCTTACTTCACTTCAGGCCGCCGCCTTGATGATGACCAGAAAATCTGCCGCCTTCAATGCCGCGCCGCCAATCAGGCCGCCATCGATGTCGGCCATGGCCAGCAATTGCTCGGCGTTGTCCGGCTTCATGCTGCCGCCGTACAGGACGCGCACCTTGGCCGCCGCTTCCGCACTCTTGGCGCCGAGACGCGCACGCAGCATCGCATGCACTTCCTGGGCCATTTCCGGCGTGGCGGTCTTGCCGGTGCCAATCGCCCAGACCGGCTCGTAGGCCACCACGATGCGGGCCGCTTCTTCCACGCTCAGCGCCGCGAGTACGACGTCGAGCTGGCCACCCACGATTTCGTTGGTCTGGCCGGCTTCGCGCTGTTCCAGCGTTTCGCCCACGCAGACCACCGGCACCAGGCCAGCCTTCAATGCTGCTACCGTCTTGGCCGCCACCGCTGCGTCGGTCTCACCATGATAGGCGCGACGCTCGGAGTGACCCAGAATGACATATTGCACACCAAATTCCTGCAGCATCGCCGCAGACACCTCGCCGGTGAAGGCACCGGAAGCATGCGCGGACATGTCCTGCGCACCCAGCGCCACGGCCGAACCGGCCACCGCGCCCTGCACTTGCGCCAGATAAGGCGCCGGCACACAGACAGCCACATCACATGCGTCAGCCGGCAGGCCTTCCTTGATACCAGCCACCAGGGCTGCATTGGCAGCCAGGCTGCCGTTCATTTTCCAGTTACCGGCTACGAGTTTGCGACGCATAGGCTGATTTCTACGAGATGGGTGTCAATTTGGATAACCTCGCATTGTAGCCGGTACAGGCGCTTGGCGCAAAGCCGGACTGTCTCGGCCGTGCGCCCTGCGCTCATCCGGTCACAGTTCCAGCATGATCTTGCCGATGTGGGCGCTCGATTCCATCATGGCGTGCGCCTGTGCCGCCTGCTCCAGCGGGAAGCGATGATGGATCACCGGCTTGATCTTGCCGGCCTCGATCAGCGGCCACACGTGCTGGCGCAAGTTCGCTGCAATGGCGGCCTTGAAGGCGATCGGGCGCGGACGCAGAGTCGAGCCGGTGATGGTCAAGCGGCGGCGCATGACCTGCCCCATGTCCAGCTCGCCCTTGCTGCCGCCCAGCTGGGCGATGAACACCAGGCGGCCATCATCGGCCAGGGACTTGATCTCGCGCGGCAGGTAGTCGCCGCCGACCATGTCCAGAATCACGTCCACACCCTTGCCGCCAGTCAATTCCTTGACCACGGCCTCGAAATCCTCGGTTTTGTAATTGATGGCGCGTTCTGCGCCCAATTCTTCACATGCACGGCACTTGTCAGCGCTGCCGGCCGTGGCAAACACGCGATGTCCCAGCGCACGGGCGATCTGGATGGCCGTCACGCCGATGCCGGAAGAACCACCCTGCACCAGCAAGGTTTCTTCACCTGACAGCTGGCCACGGTCGAAGACGTTGCTCCACACGGTGAAGTAATTTTCCGGCAGGGCCGCTGCCTCCAGCGCGCTCAATCCCTTGGGCACCGGCAGGCACTGGGCCAGCGGCGCCGCGCAGAACTCGGCATAGCCGCCGCCCTGTACCAGCGCACAGACCAGGTCGCCCAGCTTGAAACCGCTGTCGCCCAGGTCGCCGGCCACGATCTCCCCGGCCACTTCCAAGCCCGGCAGGTCCGAAGCACCCGGCGGTACCGGATAGTTGCCGGTGCGCTGGAATACGTCCGGGCGGTTCACGCCCGCCGCATGGACCTTGATGAGCACTTCACCTGCCTTCAACTCCGGCACGGGCCGCTCACAGGCCTGCAATACCTCGGGGCCGCCAAATTGTTTGATCTCGATTGCGCGCATGTGTCCTATCCTTCAATTCAATGGGGGGTGATGGGCTCAGAGCGAAGCCGCCGCCCGCGCTGCCGTGTCGTACAGCCCGGAAGCATTGCGCAGCAGCTGGGCTGCCTCGCCGATGGCCTGGTTGGGAATGCCGCTCTCGACCTGCACCTCGATCAGGCAGCGCTCGCGCACCTCGCGGTACTTCATGCACAGCGCCTGCCCGGCTGGAGTCGTCGAAAACAGCAGTTCCTTGCCCGCCTTCTCGCTCTTGACGTAGCCGGCCTTCACCAGCTTCTTCAAGGCATAGGTGACCACGTGGGTGTCCTCGACGTTCAATACGAAGCAGATATCGGCCAGCTTTTTCTTGCGGTCCCGGTGATTGACGTGATGCAGCAGCGAAACCTCGATGGCCGTCATGTCCTTGGCACCGGCGGCGGCCATGCAGCGCACCATCCAGCGGTTGAAGGCATTGCTGGCCATGATGAGGGCGTATTCCAGCTCGGAAAGCTCGGCACTCCGTTCGGACACCAGATGCTGCGACGACACGATCTTGGTCGGACGCGGTGCCGCAACGGCCTCGGGCAATTCAGTCTGGACGGGCTTGGACGTCTCGTTGTTCTCTTGGCTCATGGGAAGCGTGGGGCTCAGGACGACAGAATGGCAACACTATAGCGCAAAGGTTAAATAAATAATTTATCGACATATTGTTTATATTTTCTTTGAAATGTAATATCCGCAAAAAAGCAGGGCATCACCAGACGCACCTTGACCCCGGCAGCGGCACGGCCGGGTTCTCAACAAAAATCTCAGCCGAGGCGAGAGACACATGCAGCCACCCCAGCTCCACCCTTTGGGCGACCGCGCACTGCTCTGCAGTTTGCCGGCCCCTGCCACCCTGCCCCAGCAGCAACGCATCTGGGCACTGGCCACGCTGGCCAGTGAATGGGAAGAAGTCAGCGAAGTCGTGCCCGGCATGAACAACCTGACCCTGATCACCAAGCGCCCCGTGGCCGACCTCGACACCCTGACGCAACGCGTCCTGAAGAGCTGGCCCAAACTCGGCACAACAGCCAGCGAAGGCCGCACGGTCGAGATCCCGGTGGTCTACGGCGGCAGCGCCGGTCCTGACCTGGACAACGTGGCCCGTCACACCGGCCTGTCGACCAGGGAAGTGATCGAACGCCACAGCAGCGCCGAATACGTGGTGTATTTCCTCGGCTTCCTGCCCGGCTTCGCCTATATGGGCGGGCTCGATGCCAGCCTGGCCACGCCGCGCCACACCACGCCTCGGGTGAGCATCCCGGCCGGGTCGGTAGGCATCGGCGGCGAGCAGACCGGCATCTATCCGATGGCCTCCCCCGGCGGCTGGCAACTCATCGGCCGCACCGCCCTGCAACTGTTCGATCCTTCCCAGCAACCGCCGACGCTGCTGCGTCCCGGCGACCGTGTACGCTTTACCGTGGAGCGCGTGGCCTCATGATCGACATCATCCAACCCGGCATGCTGGCCTCGGTGCAGGACATGGGCCGCACCGGCCATCGCAGCCTCGGCATCCATCCCGGCGGCGCCCTCAATACGCTGGCCCTGGCCAGCGCCAACCTGCTGGTGGGCAATCCGGTCGACGCGGCCGGACTTGAAATCACCATGGGCGTGGCCGAGCTGCGCTTCACCCGCGACACCCGCATCGCCCTCGGTGGCGACGACATCGGCGCCACCCTCGATGGCAAACCCGTCGCCGCCTGCTGGAGCATTCCGGTGCGCGCCGGCAGCGTGCTCAAGCTGAGCCTGGCGGCCGCCGATTCCCCCGAGCAGGCCCCGCGCCACAGCATGCGGACTTATCTCGCTGTAGCGGGTGGCATCGATGTCCCTGTGGTGCTGGGCTCGCGCAGCACGGACCTGAAGGCCGGTTTCGGCGGCCATCAGGGACGCGCCCTCAAGCGTGGCGACAAGCTCCCCATCGGCGACGCCAGCGCGGCCTCTGCAGCGGTCCACGGCCCCGCCTTCGGCGTGCGTTCTCCTCGCTGGAGCGGCCTGGCCCTGCGTGCAGACGAACACAGCCAGCACGTCACCTTGCGCGTGCTGCCCGGCCCCGAATTCGATCAGTTCAGCAAGACTTCGCGTGAAGCGCTGTGGTCCGATACCTGGCGCGTCACGCCCAACAGCAACCGCATGGGCTATCGACTCGAAGGTCCTGAACTCAAGCGCAAGCAAGGCCGCGACATGCTCTCGCATGGCGTCGTGCCGGGCGTGATCCAGGTGCCACCGTCGGGCCAGCCCATCATCCTGATGGGCGATGCGCAGACCACCGGCGGCTATCCCAAGATCGGCGTGATCATTGGTGCCGACCTGTGGAAGCTGGCACAGGCCCCGCTGAACGCCACCCTGCGGCTGGAACCCTGCGCGCTGGCCGATGCCCTGGCCGCCGCCGAAGAACAGCAGCGCTATCTCGATTCCATCCGCGCCACGGTCGCTGCTCTGGACTGGTCGCGCGCCACGCTCTACAAGAAATAAGGGAACGCCATGCATATCGATCTGAATGCCGACCTCGGCGAAGGCTGCGACACCGATGAACAACTGCTGACCCTGGTCAGCTCCGCCAACATCGCCTGCGGCTGGCATGCCGGCGACGCCAGCACCATGCGCCGCAGCGTGCGCTGGGCGATCCAGAACCACGTGGCCATCGGCGCCCACCCCAGTTTCCCCGACCGTGAAAACTTCGGCCGCAGCGCCATGCAATTGCCGCCTGAAGAGATCGTCAGCGGCATGCTCTATCAACTCGGTGCGCTCGATGCCATCGTGCGCGCCGAAGGCGGCCGCATGACCCACGTCAAGCCGCACGGCGCGCTCTACAACCAGGCCGCCAAGGATGCCGTGCTGGCCAATGCCATCTGCGCCGCCATCCGCACCTTCAATCCGGAACTGAGCCTGTATGGCCTGGCCGGCAGCGAACTGATCGCCGCCGCCCGCCATGCCGACCTCAATGCGGTGGAAGAAGTGTTTGCCGATCGTGCCTATGAAGCCGATGGCAGCCTGGTCGCGCGCAGCAAGCCCGGCGCCATGATCGACAACGATGCCGACGCCATCGCCCAAACGCTGATGCTGGTCAAGCAGAAGAAGGTCAAGGCCATCGACGGCAGCCTGGTCGAGGTCAATGCACAAACCGTATGCCTGCACGGAGATGGCGCGCACGCTCTGGATTTCGCGCGCCAGATTCGGGCACGCCTGCACGCCGAGCAGATTGCCGTGCGCGCGGCGATATGAAGGATTTTTCCGGCGTCGTCGCAAGACGCAGGAAAGTAGGCACCCGCAGTTGAACACGGGGTGCTGCAAGCTGTAGTTCCGTTCCGAAAACAACAAGAAAAGCCGTCAGCCTGAGGCCCGCGAGGTCGCAGGAAAAGTCACGACCCTACTCTTTGCAGATTCCCGCAAAGCCAGTACGGGCGCGGCTTTCCGCGACATCGCTGGCACGGACCTTGCACCATGGCGGCAGGATTTTTCCTCATTCACATAGGGAGTTTTTCATGGAGAGTACGACACTGTTGCCACTGATCGGGATACCGATCGTCGTGGCCGGTTTTGCCTTGCGTTTCAACCCGCTGCTGGTGGTCACGGTCGCGGGTCTCACCACCGGCCTGTCGGTCGGCATGGACTTCGGCATGCTGCTGGAAACCTTCGGCGAGAAGTTCGTCAACAGCCGTTCGCTGGCGACCTTCCTGCTGATCCTGCCGATCATCGGCCTGCTGGAACATTACGGTCTGAAGGAACGCGCCCAGGCGTGGATCTCCAGCATCGCCAGCGCCACCTCGGCGCGCATCCTGATGCTCTACTTCATCCTGCGTGAAGGCACGGCCGCACTGGGCCTGATCTATCTCGGCGGCCAGGCGCAGACGGTACGTCCGCTGCTGGCACCGATGGCCGAAGGCGCAGCGGTCAACGCCTATGGCGAAGACCTGCCGCAACACATCCGCGACAAGATCAAGGCCCATGCCGCCGCCTGCGACAACATCGCGGTGTTCTTCGGCGAGGACATCTTCATCGCCTTCGGCGCGGTGCTGCTGATGGATGCCTTCCTGAAGGAAAACGGCATCACCAACATCGAGCCGCTGCACATCGGCCTGTGGGCCATCCCCACTGCCCTGTCGGCACTGGTGATCCACATGTTCCGCCTGACCCGTCTCGACGCTTCCATCCGCCGCGACGTCGATGCGTGGAAAGCTACCCAATCCGCTGCCAAGGTATCCGCATGAATACGCTCATCTCGATCAACCGCATCTACTACCTCATCGGCATCATCGTCATGATGCTGACCGTGATGACCCTGCGTGACAAGGGCAACCCCAAGCGCTTCACCACGGCCCTGTTCTGGTTCCTGTTCGGCGCCGTATTCCTGTTCGGCGACCTGCTGGTGGAAAGCCTGGGCAAGTCCATGGCTCACCGCATCATCGGCGGCACCGTCATCATCATCTCGCTCATCGCCGGAACCGGCATGCTCTCCATGGGCAGCTATGCGACCTCCACGCATGAGGATCGCGTGGCGTCGGCCAAACGGCTGGGCAACTGGCTGTTCTTCCCGGCGGTGCTGATCCCGGTCATCACGGTGGCCTGTACCGTCCTGCTCAAGGGCGTCTCGGTCGGTGGCCTGATGCTGCTGGACCAGAAGCAGCTGACCCTGGCCGCCCTGTGCGTGGCTTGCGTGTGTGCGCTCATCGCCGGTTGCGTGCTCACCCGTGGCACGCCGCTGCAAGCGGTACGCCAGTCGCGCCGCCTGGTGGACTCCATCGGTTGGGCCGCGATCCTGCCGCTGATGCTGGCCATGCTCGGTGGCGTTTTCGTCGCCGCCAAGACCGGCACCTCGGTGCAGCAGGTGGTGAGCCTGTTCGTCAATCCGGACAATCGCTTCCTGGTGGTGGTGATCTACTGCGTGGGCATGGCGTTGTTCACGATGGTGATGGGCAATGCCTTCGCCGCCTTCCCGGTGATGAGCGCGGGCATCGCGCTGCCCTTCCTGATCCTGGGGCATCACGCCGATCCGGCACCGCTGGTGGCCATCGGCATGTACTCCGGCTATTGCGGTACGCTCATGACGCCCATGGCCGCGAACTACAACATCGTGCCGGCCGCGCTGCTGGAACTGAAGAACAAGTACCAGGTCATCAAGGTGCAGATCCCGACTGCACTGACGCTGCTGACCGTGAACGTGTTCCTGATGTACTTCCTTGCCTTCCGCTGATCTGAACGGAAGGCCTGACCTGGCCGCATGCGCTGTTGCGGCCCGGTCGCCCCACTTGCTTCAAGGAGTCCCCATGCAACTCACTCTAGACCGGGCCGAACAATTTGCCCGCATGCCGCTGGCCTACCTGCGCCAGGAATATCCCAACCACATCATGCATCTGCTCAACGATGAGGGCGATGTGCTCTCCCCGCGCGCGATGCATCCGGTCTTCTACGGCTGCTATGACTGGCACTCGGCGGTGCATGGCTACTGGCTGCTGTTGCGCTGCCTGCGCCAGTATCCGTCGATGGCGGTCACTGACGAGATCACGGCGATCTTTGACGAGCATTTCACCCCTGAGCTCATGGAGCGCGAAACGGACTATTTCCGTGGGCCCAATCGCGCCCCCTTCGAACGCCCCTACGGCTTCGGCTGGTTGCTGGCACTGGACCAGGAACTGTTGATGTCGGCCCATCCCCGTGCGGCCGAATGGCATGCTGCGATGAAACCGCTGACCACCGAGATCAGGCGTCGCCTGTTCGACTATCTGTCGAAGCTGAGCTATCCGATTCGCGTCGGCACGCACTTCAACACAGCGTTTTCACTTGCCCTGGCGTTGGATTACGCGCGTCACGTCACTGATACCGAACTGGAAGCGCTGATTGTCGACTGGTCGAATCAACACTACGGCAAGGACACCGACTATCCGGCTCACTATGAACCGGGTGGTGACGAATTCATCTCTGGTGCGCTGACCGAGGCCTTGTTGATGAGCAAGGTGCTGTCATCCGATGCATTCACCGGATGGTTCGATCTGTATCTGCCCCGCATTGCCGAAGTCACCCAGATCACGCATCCCGCCTACGTCTCCGACCCGACCGATCCGAAGGTTGCGCATCTGGATGGCCTGAACCTCTCGCGCGCCTGGTGCATGAAGAACGTGCTGCGTCACCTGCCCGCCCATCACGCGGCACACAGTGCGATCGAAGCGGCGATCCAGCGCCACATCGCGGCCTCCATCGACCAGGTGGTCGGCAGCCACTACAGCGGTGGCCACTGGCTGGCCAGCTTTGCCATGCTGGCGCTGGAAGACTGATCCACACGCCGTCCTCCCGCAAAACAAAGCCCTCGCTCCCGATCACGGAAGCGAGGGCTTTTTGCTGGAATGCAGACCGAATCTACTCAGCCACTTCCTTGCGCAAGGGCGTCTGCTCGGTGTGCGTCGGCATGGTCGCCGAGATCACTCGTGCACTGCGCTTGAAGGTGAAATACGCCCAGGCCCAATCAGCCATCACCATGATGCGGTTGCGGAAGCCGATCAGGAAATACACGTGCACGAACAGCCAGAACAGCCAGGCCGGATACCCCGAGAACTTGAGCTTGCCGACCATGGCAATGGCAGCGCGGCGACCGATGGTGGCCAGCGATCCGTAGTCCTTGTAGACGAAGCTCTCGGCCGGCTGTCCGGCGATGTGATGCTTGATGTTGCGCGCGGCCACGCGGCCCATCTGCTTGGCCGCCGGTGACACGCCCGGCACCGGCTTGCCGTCCGACTGTGCGGCGGCCAGGTCACCGATCACAAACACTTCGTCATGGCCACCAATACAGAGCTGCGGCGTGACCGGTACACGACCAGCACGGTCCACCGGTACACCCAGCTTCTTGCCCAGCGGCGAGGCCGCTACACCTGCCGACCAGATCACGGTGCGCGTGGCCAGACTCTGCTCGCCATCGAAATTGGCATAGCGCACGCAGGTCTCGTCGATGTGCACCACGCGGCAGCCGGTGCGCACGTCCACACCCAGCTTCTGCAATTGTTCACGGGCTTTCTCGGAGAGGTCCTCAGGATAGGCCCCCAGTACGCGCTCCGAGCCTTCCACCAGCACCACGCGTGCCGAATGCGGATCGATATTGCGGAATTCGCCCGACAGCGTATGGCGCGCAATTTCCACCAGCGTACCGGCCATCTCCACGCCCGTGGCCCCGCCGCCGATGACGGTGAAGGTCAGCCATTCCTGGCGACGGCGCGCATCGGTCTCGCGCTCGGCATGTTCAAAGGCCATCAGGATGCGCTTGCGGATCTCGAAGGCATCCTCCAGCGTCTTCAGGCCCGGCGCCAGCGCGCTCCATTCATCGCGGCCGAAGTAGCTGTGCGTGGAGCCTGCGGCGACGATGAGGTAGTCATAGGACAGTTCGCTGCCGTCTTCCAGCGTGACGGACTTGCCGGCGGTATCGATCCCGGTCACCGCCGCCATCAGCGTGGTGAGGTTGCGCTGCTGCGCCAGGATGGCGCGGATCGGCGCGCTGATGGCCGGGGCCGACAGCCCGGCCGTGGCCACCTGGTACAGCAAGGGCTGGAACAGGTGGTGGTTGCTGCGATCGATCATGGTGATGCGCACATCGGCGTGGGCCAGTTCACGCGCAGCGGCCAGACCGCCGAAGCCGCAACCGATGATGATGACGTGGGGCATTGCCTTCCTTTCAAAAGTAACGTGTTGTTCTGTCCGCGCAGGCCGGTCAAATGAATCTGACCTGGCCGCACGGCTGTCCCCTACTCTCTATTCGGATCTGCGGATCTGCCTGTTGGCAGTACCACGCCCTCCCCTGATGAGCGCGGCACACCGGAACCTTGATGTCCCTCAAAGCAGACGGACAGAATCGCATACTTTTGGTTCGAAATCACTTGGGCAGATTGTCCGCATCAACTTGCACGCATAAAAAAATCCCCCGGCCTTGCGGCACGGGGGATTTTCTTGTTGCCTGTTCAGGCAGAAGGGATTACTGCGCTTCTTGCGGAGCGGCAGCGTCGCCCTCTTCAGCCTGGGCAGCCTTCATCGACAGCTTCAGGCGGCCGCGGTCATCGGTTTCCAGAACCTTGACGCGCACTTGCTGGCCTTCCTTCAGGTAGTCGGCCACGGCGTTGACGCGCTCGTTGGCGATCTGGCTGATGTGCAGCAGGCCATCCTTGCCCGGCAGGACCTGGACGATGGCGCCGAAGTCCAGCAGCTTCAAGACGGTGCCTTCGTAGATCTTGCCCACTTCCACGGAAGCGGTCAGCTCTTCGATGCGGCGCTTGGCTTCCTGGCCAGCCGACGCATCCACGGAGGCGATGGTGACCACGCCTTCGTCGCTGATGTCGATCTGGGTGCCGGTTTCTTCGGTCAGCGCGCGAATGACGGCGCCGCCCTTGCCGATCACGTCACGGATCTTTTCCGGATTGATCTTGATGGTGATCAGGCGCGGGGCGAAGTCGGACAGCTCGG
This sequence comes from Herbaspirillum huttiense, assembly GCF_004367745.1. Classification (GTDB taxonomy): domain Bacteria; phylum Pseudomonadota; class Gammaproteobacteria; order Burkholderiales; family Burkholderiaceae_D; genus Herbaspirillum; species Herbaspirillum huttiense. The sequence goes on along the minus strand of NZ_CP037993.1, from coordinate 1,993,238 downwards.
CACGGCCAGCCGGGACGGCTTCCTGCATCTTGCCCAGGATGTGGTGGCGGCCTTCCTTGGCCTGCTCCAGCGCGACCTGCATGATTTCCTTGGTGATGCCCTGGATCTTGATGTCCATCTGCAGGGCGGTAATGCCGTTGGCAGTACCGGCCACCTTGAAGTCCATGTCGCCCAGGTGATCTTCATCGCCCAGGATGTCGGTCAGCACGGCAAACTTGTTGCCTTCCTTGATCAGGCCCATGGCGATGCCGGCCACGTGGGCCTTCATCGGCACACCGGCGTCCATCAGTGCCAGGCAGCCGCCGCACACCGATGCCATCGAGGAGGAACCGTTGGACTCGGTGATTTCCGAGACCAGGCGCACCGAGTAGCTGAACTCGTCAGCAGCCGGCAGCGCGGCGATCAGCGCGCGCTTGGCCAGGCGGCCGTGGCCGATTTCGCGGCGCTTCGGAGTGCCCACGCGACCGGTTTCGCCGGTGGCGAACGGAGGCATGTTGTAGTGGAGCATGAAGCGGTCGGAGTATTCACCCAAGAGACCGTCGATCTTCTGTTCGTCGCGTGCGGTACCCAGGGTCGCGATGACCAGGGCTTGCGTTTCGCCACGGGTGAACAGGGCCGAACCGTGGGTACGCGGCAGCACGCCGGTACGGATCGAGATCGGACGCACGGTGCGGGTGTCGCGGCCGTCGATGCGGGGTTCGCCTTCCAGGATCTGCGAACGCACGATCTTGGCTTCCAGGTCGAACAGGATGGAACCGACTTCGGCAGCATCCGCAGCCACGCCGTTGTTGGCAGCGGCTTCAGCGACCAGGGCTTCGTTGACCTGGGCGGTGACGGCCTTGAGCTTTTCGGTACGGGCTTGCTTGTCCTTGGTCTGGTAGGCTTCGCGCAGCGGGCCTTCGGCCAGTTGCGACACGCGCGCGATCAGGGCTTCGTTCTTGGCCGGGGCGGTCCACTGGACTTCCGGCTTGCCGCCGTCACGCACCAGGGCGTGGATGGCTTCGATGACAGCCTTGGACTGGTCGTGACCGAACACGACAGCGCCCAGCATGACTTCTTCGGACAGTTGATCGGCTTCCGATTCCACCATCAGCACGGCGGTTTCGGTACCGGCCACCACCAGGTCCAGCTGCGAGGACTTCAGCTGCGAGGTAGTCGGGTTGAGGACGTACTGGCCGTCGATGTAACCCACGCGGGCGGCGCCCACCGGGCCATTGAAGGGGATGCCGGCCAGCGACAGGGCTGCCGAGGCACCGATCATGGCGGGGATGTCCGGATCGATTTCAGGATTCACGGACAGCACGTGGATGATCACCTGCACTTCGTTGAGGTAGCCTTCCGGGAACAGCGGGCGGATCGGACGATCGATCAGGCGCGAGGTCAGGGTTTCCTTTTCGGAAGGCTTGCCTTCACGCTTGAAGAAACCGCCGGGGATGCGGCCGGCTGCATAGGTCTTCTCGATGTAGTCGACCGTCAGGGGGAAGAAGTCCTGGCCGGGCTTGGCTTCCTTGCGGGCCACCACGGTGGCCAGGATGACGGTGTCTTCCACCGACACCACCACGGCGCCAGAAGCCTGGCGAGCGATTTCGCCGGTTTCCAGGGTCACTTGATGCTGACCGTACTGGAAGGTCTTGGTTACTTTATTGAACACGGTATTTCCTTTCTTTTATGGAGCCGGCCCCGACTGTGTCCGCGGTGCACGGCTTCCTTTTGCCGACAGATTTTCAGGCGCTGTCGTTCACCTCACCACAGTGGCCGGCGAAACCGGTCACTCACGACGAACGCGGCATTGATCACACAAACAGCCTGCCGCGATGAAACGATGATGCATTCCTGCCCCGAGGGAGGGCGTTTTGCGAGGATGCTTGCCCCGGCTTATGCCTGAGCTTGCGGAATCGCAAAAAACAAAATGCCCGCGTCAACGAGTGACGCAGGCATTTCGTGGTGGTCCGGGGCGCAAACCCCGGGACCCAGACGCGGAGTCAAATTACTTGCGCAGACCGAGTTTCTCGATCAGGGCGCGGTAACGATCAGCGTCCTTGTTCTTCAGGTAGGACAGCAGGCTCTTGCGACGGTTGACCATCTTGATCAGGCCACGACGGGAGTGGTGATCCTTGACGTGGGCCTTGAAGTGGCCGTTCAGGTCGTTGATGCGTGCGGTCAGCAGCGCGACTTGCACTTCCGGAGAACCGGTGTCGTTCGTGCCGCGAGCGTTTTCGGAGATAATGGCAGCCTTGGCTGCTTTTTCGATGGACATTGCTTTTACCTTTCACAAGCGGTGTGCGGAGCGTCGAAAACTGGCCTGCCCTGCATACCGTGAACAAAAAATGAGAATCCGGTCAAACCGACCGGACGCAAAATTATATAGCAAAAAACCATTCCGACCAACATCGGCAAGCACAGCCGCACTGTTTCTGCCGATGACGCTGCGTCCCTGCCACAGCCGGACGGAATGACAACTTACTCAGGAGTCGACATGCCTTCCCCCGTTTCCCTCATGCAACGCGCCCGCCCCAGGCTGGCTGCCGCCCTGCTGGCCGCTGCCGCCCTGTCCGGCTGTGCCTCGCTGCTGCAACCGCCGGTGCAGCCGGGCGAGCCCGAAGAGCAGGTCGTGGCCCGCTTGGGCGCGCCCACCAATGTGTATCCGGATGGCAACGGCCGCGTCTTTGAATACGCTGCCGGTGCCTTCGGCCAATACCAGTACATGGCCCGCATCGGTCCCGATCATCGTTTGATTTCCTACGAGCAAGTGTGGACGCTGCAGAATTTCCACGCCATCCGCGCCAAGCAGGACACCAAGCTGGATGTGCTGCGCCGCGTGGGCCGTCCCACCGAAGTGACGCGCTATGCCCGCATCCCCTTCGAAGCGTGGAACTACGGCTTCAAGGAAAGCGGCGTCTGGAATTCGCAGATGACCGTGTATTTCAACGACCAGGGCATCGTGGAGAAGATCGAGAACGGTCCTGATCCGCGTTTCGATGATTCGCGTTTCCGCAACTGAGCACGCGCATCCCCTGCCTCACACCTGCACGATGAAGAAAGAAGAAAGGCTGCCCGGATCGCTCCGGGCAGCCTTCTTTTTCAGCGCAAGCACTGCAGCGTACTTACACCACTGTCGCCAGCGCCAGCGTGAACAGCAGGGCCAGCACCGAGACCAGCGTTTCCATCACGGTCCAGGTCTTGAAGGTTTGCGGCACGGTCATGTTGAAGTATTCCTTGACCAGCCAGAAACCGCCGTCATTGACGTGCGACAGGATCAGCGAACCGGCACCGGTGGCCAGCACCATCAGCTCGGGACGCACGCCACCGACGGTGGAGACGATGGGCGCCACGATACCGCAGGCGGTGGTCATGGCCACCGTCGCCGAACCGGTCGCCACGCGGATCAGCGCGGCCACGAACCAGCCCAGGATCAGCGGCGACAGATGCGCATCGGTGGCGATGCCGACGATGGCCTTGGAGACGCCGCCATCCATCAGGATGCGGCCAAAGCCCGCACCCGCACCGACCACCAGCGTGATACCGGCGATGGGCGCCAGGCACTCGTTGGTGAATTTCAGGATCTGGTCGGCACCGAAACCACGGGCGCGGCCGAAGGTCCAGAAGCTCACCAGCGTGGCGATCAACAGCGCGATCACGGAGTTGCCGATCAGGCGCAGGAAATCATTGGCGAAGGTCTTGGGGGCGAAGAACAGGTCCGCCCAGCTGCCGATCAACATCAGCGCCACCGGCAACAGGATGGTGAAGAGCGTGATGCCAAAGCCCGGCAATTCACGGTCCTTCTTGCTCTCATCGACGAATTGCGAAATCAGCGGATTGTCCGGATTGGGGATCACCACCTTGGAGATCAGCTTGCCGAAGATCGGACCGGCGATGATGGCCGTAGGAATACCGACGATCAGCGCATACAGGATGGTGCGGCCGATATCGGCGCTGTAGGCGGTCACCGCCAGCAGCGCGGCCGGGTGCGGCGGGATCAGGCCGTGCACCACCGACAGACCGGCCACCATGGGAATGCCCACCAGCACCATATTGGTCCCGGTGCGCTTGGCGACGTTGAAGGCGATCGGCACCAGCAGCACGAAACCGACTTCGAAGAACACCGGCAAACCGACGATGAAAGCCACCGTCATCATGGCCCAGTGCACGTTCTTTTCACCGAAGGCCTTGATCATGGTGTTGGCGATGCGCTCGGCGCCGCCCGACTCGGCCATCATCTTGCCCAGCATCGTCCCCAGGCCCACCACCAGTGCGATGTGGCCCAGCGCATTGCCGACGCCAGTCTCGAAGGCCTTGACGATATTGCCCATGGGCATGCCCACGGCCAGGCCCAGCACCAGCGACACCACGATCAGCACGATGAACGGGTTCATCTTGAATTTGGCGATCAGCACGATCAATGCGATCACCGCTACCAGTGCATAGACCAGTAGCGCACTTCCTTGTACAGCCTCCATCTGTTGCTCCTCTTCAGAAGGTAAAAGACACCGCCGGCGATACGACACCCCTGCCGGCAAATTGGTACTGCGAAATCTGAAAATCTTTTAAATCTTTTATATCGTTTATTCTTTTTGTTCTTCTTGTTCCGTCTTGCCCGGCAACGGGCAGGACAAGGCAGTTCCAGAACTGCCCTGCCCCTGCTGCATCAGCGCTTGAAGGCGACGCAATCGACCTCGACCTTGCAGTCCACCACCATGCTGGAGACCACGCAGGCACGGGCCGGCGGGTTGGCACCGAAGTATTCCTTGAAGACCTTGTTGAAGGAGGGGAAGTCGCGTGCATCATCGAGCCACACGCCACAGCGCACCACGTGCTCGGGGCCGTAGCCGGCTTCCTTCAGGATGGCCAGCACGTTCTGGATGGCCTTGTGCGACTGCGCCACGATGCCGCCGTCGATCACCTCGCCGTTTTCCATGGGCACCTGGCCCGACACGTACAGCCAGCCATCGGCGGCCACTGCGCGTGCGAACGGCAGATGCTGGCCACCGGTGCCGCTGCCACCTTCCACACCAAATCGTTGAATGCTCATTGCTGCTCCTTTACTGAACTTGGATTGAACTCGGATACGAATCTGAAAAATGAATCTGATAAGCGATTTGCAACTTGAAGTTGATAATCGCCCGCTGACGTTTTCTGCAACTCAGGCTGACGTTTTCTGCACCGTGCGTGCCAGGAAGCGTCCGGCGCGCGCGCTGGTGGACTGCTTGTCCTGGCCGCGATAGGCCAGCTGCCCGTTGACCCACACCGCCTCGATGCCATGCGCCGGCTGCATGGGATCAGTAAAGCTGGCGGCATCACGAATGGTCTCGGGATCGAACAGCACCAGGTCGGCGTGATAACCCTCGCGCACGAAACCGCGCTGTTCCAGGCCGAAGCGCTGGGCCGACAAACCCGTCATCTTGTGCACGGCGGTGGCCAGCGAAAACAGTTTCTGCTCGCGGCTGTAATAGCCCAGCACACGCGGGAAAGCACCCCACAGGCGCGGATGCGGCAAGGGATCGTTGGGCAGGCCATCGGAACCGACCACCGTGGCCGGATGCGAGAGGATGCGATTGACGTCGTCATCCGACATGCAGTGATACACGGCCCCGGCCGGCATCAGGCGCGCGGCCGCGGCGTGCAGGTCCACGCCCCAGTCGGCGGCGATCTGCTTCAACATCTTGCCGCCCTGCTCCGGATGCGGCTCCGACCAGGTGACCTGGATGTCGTAATCGGCGGTGACCTGCTTCAGGTCCAGCGTGGAAGAGCTGGCGGTGTAGGGATAGCAGTCGCAGCCCACATGCTGGTGGCGCGAGGCGGCTTCCAGTGCCTGCAGCACTTCACTGCTGCGGCCCCAGTTCTCCACGCCCGCGCACTTCAGGTGCGAGATCACCACCGGTACCCGTGCATGCTTGCCGATACGGAAGGCTTCCTCCATCGCATTGAGGATGTCGGCGAATTCGCTGCGCAGGTGTGTCGCATAGAGCCCGCCGAACTCGGCCAGCGGCGCGGCCAGGGCCAGCACTTCTTCCGTGGGGGCGTTGATGGCATTGCCGTAGGCCAGTCCCGTGGAAAGACCCAGCGCACCATGCTCCAGCGCCTCGCGCAATTGCGCGCGCATGCCGTCGATTTCCGCATCGCTGGCCGCCCGGTCGAGACGGTCCATGTGGTTGTTGCGCAAGGCCGTGTGACCAACCAGTGCAGCCACGTTGATGGCCGGCTGTGCAGCATTGACGGCCTCGACATAGCTGGCAAAGCTCGGATAGTGGAACGCCTCGGACTTGCCCAGCAGGTTCATCGGGTCCGGCGGATCCCCCTTGAGCGTGACCGGTGCGGCACTGATGCCGCAGTTGCCGACCACCACCGTAGTCACGCCCTGCGACAGCTTGGGGAACATCTCCGGCGTGCGGATGACGTTGGTATCGTCATGCGTGTGCGCATCGATGAAGCCGGGCGAGAGCACGCGCGCGGTGCCGTCGATTTCCTGCTCGGCCTGCCAGCCCGCAAGCTGGCCGACGGCGACGATGCGGCCATTGCGCACCGCTACGTCGGCTGGTACCGGCTCGGCCCCGCTGCCATCGATGACAAGAGCGTGGCGGATCAGAATGTCGCAGTGCCGGGGGCTGCCCGACGATTGCTGCGTGGATGTCATGTCAGTCTCCCAGTGGCTGGTGCAAGTCGCCGCCGCCACGATGGGCATCGAGCACGTACTTGAGGCGGCGCAGGCGTTCCTGGCTGCTTTCCTTGTGCAGCAAGGCCAGCTCCAGCACCAGCATGTCCAGCGTCGCCATCATGGCGTAGCGCGACGAGGACGGTTTGAAAATCAGGTCGGTTTCCAGCGTCTTGATGGGCAGCAGCACATCGGCCATCTTCGCCAGCGGCGATCCGAGGGCGGTGATGGCGATCAGCTTGACACCGTATTCGCGGGCCACTTCACAGCTGGCCAGCAGCTCGGGCACGCTGCCGGTGGTCGAGAAGACCAGCAGCACGTCGTCCTTGTCGAGGGTGGCCGCCACCATCTTCTGCAGCACCGCATCGTGATAGGTCGCCACCGGACGGCCCAGGCGCACCAGGCGATAGCGCGCCTCGTCGGACATCATGGTGGAGCCGCCGCCCATGCCGAAGCAGTAGATCATGCGCGCGCCCAGCAGCAGGTGCGCGGCTTGCATCAGCATGTCGGGGTTGAGCATGGCGCGGTTCAGTTCCAGCACCGCGTGGATGTCGCGGTAGACCACGTCGGCCAGTTCCGGCGGCTGTTCGGAGGGCACCGTCTTGGCACCATCGAAGAAGCGCTGACCCACCGCCACCGCCTGGGCCAGCAGGAACTTGAATTCGCGCACATCGCGGCAGCCCATGGCCTTGGCAAAGCGGGTCACGCTGGCCACCGAGACGCCGGCCTTCCCGGCCAGCTCGCCGATGCTGGCGCTGGCAGCAGCGGCGAGATCGCCCAGGATCGCTTCAGCCACCTTCTGTTCGGCCAGGCGCAAGGTACTGCTGCGCTCGGTGATGCGGGAAATGATGTCCAATGTCTGCGCCATGGGAAGGAAAATTCAGTCTGCGGGAATGGGCGGGCGATCAAACCAGCGACCCCGGAAGAGTGCCGCGGAAACAATTTATGTTATTTACTAACACGGCGTAAACATAGTAAATTCAAGGCTATTATTACGTCAATCCTAATTTCACAGGAATTAAAGCGATGAGTGATACAAACTACCAAAGCCAGTTTCAGGCCGGCATGATCGACCCGCTCAACAAGGGCCTGGGTACGCTGGCGCAACCCCTCGCCCCGCAACAGGCGGGCAAGGTGCGCTGGAACCTGCTCAATGAAGACATCAGCCTGCCGGCTGCGGTGTTGTATGAAGAAAAGATCGCCCACAACCTGAAGTGGATGCAGGACTTCGTCGGCCAATACCAGGTCAAGCTGGCCCCGCACGGCAAGACCACCATGGCCCCCAAGCTCTTCGCACGCCAGCTCGATACCGGCGCCTGGGGCATCACCCTGGCCACCGCCCACCAGACCCTGGCCGCCTATCACCACGGCGTGCGCCGCGTCATCATGGCCAACCAGCTGGTGGGCAAGCGCAACATGGCCATCATTTCGGAGTTGCTGGCCGATCCCTCTTTTGAATTCTTCTGCCTGGTCGATTCGGCTGCGCTGGCCGATCAGCTGGGCCGCTTCTTCGCCGAGCGCAAGCAGACCCTGAACGTCCTGCTGGAACTGGGCCCCGCAGGCGGCCGCACCGGCGTGCGTGACGACGCGCAGCAGCAAGAGGTGCTGGCGGCCATTGCGCGCTGGGACAGTCTGGCTCTGGCGGGTGTGGAGGTCTATGAAGGTGTGCTCAAAGAAGAGGCCGACATCCGCCGCTTCCTGCAGCGTGCGGTAGCCTGCCTGAAGGATCTTTCCGCGCAAGGCCAACTGGCACGCCGCCTGGCGCAGGGCCCGGCGATCCTGACCGGGGCTGGTTCGGCCTGGTACGACGTGGTCGCCGAGGAATTCGGCCAGGCCGACATCGGTGCCGCGCTGGACGTGGTGCTGCGTCCGGGCTGCTATCTCACCCATGACGTGGGCATCTATCGTGCCGCGCAATCGCAGATCCAGGTCCGCAATCCGGTGGCGCACAGCATGCGCAGCCAGCTGCAGCCGGCGCTGCAGCTGTGGGCCTACGTGCAATCCATCCCCGAGGCCGACAAGGCCATCATCGCCCTGGGCAAGCGCGATGCCGCTTTCGATGCCGGCCTGCCGGCCCCGGTCACGCGCTTCCGCCCGGGCCAGGATACCCAGCCGCAAGCCACCCCGGCGCACTGGGAAGTGACCGGCATGATGGACCAGCACGCCTACCTGAAGATTGCCGAGGGCGACGATATCCAGGTCGGCGACATGATCGCCTTCGACATCTCCCACCCCTGCCTGACCTTCGACAAGTGGCGTCACCTGGTCGTCGTGGACCAGCGTTTCGATGTGACCGACATCGTGCAGACCTTCTTCTGATCGATGCCCGGGAAAGAAGAGCGAAAGAACAGCACATGAACAAACCCATCCTCGCCTACGGCGAAGCCATGGTCGAATTCAACCAGCGTATCGACACGCCGCGCCAGTACCTGCAGGGTTTTGGCGGCGACACCTCCAACTTCGCCATCGCGGCAGCCCGCCAGGGTGCCGCGTCGGGCTATGTCAGCGCCGTGGGGGACGACCACTTCGGCCAGGACCTGCTGGCGCTATGGCAGCGCGAGCAGGTCGACGTACAGCATGTGGCGGTGCAAGCCAATGGCAGCACCGGCCTGTACTTCGTCACGCACGACGATCAGGGGCATCACTTCCACTATCGCCGCGCCGGCTCGGCAGCCAGCCGCTACACCGTGGGCGACTTGCCTTTGCAAGCCATCGCCGCTGCGGGTGCCCTGCACCTGTCAGGCATCAGCCTGGCCATCAGCGAGAGCGCCTGCGACGCCGGACTGGCCGCCATGACGCATGCGCGCGCCGCCGGCGTGACCACCTCGCTCGACACCAACCTGCGGCTGCGTTTATGGCCGCTGGAACGCGCACAGGCGAAAATGGCCGAGGCCTTCCGCCTGTGCGATGTCTGCCTGCCGAGCTGGGAAGATGTATCGATGCTGACCGGACTCGATGACCGGGACGCCATCGTCGATCACCTGCTGGATTACGGTGTGAAGCTGGTGGCCTTCAAGCTGGGCCATGAAGGCTGCTATGTAGCTACCCGCCAGGAGCGCCGCGTGGTCTCGCCCTATCCGGTGCAGGCGCTGGATGCGACGGGCGCGGGGGACTGTTTTGGCGGGGCCTTCATGGCCGAGCTGATGGCCGGGCGCGATCCCTTCCAGGCAGCGCGCTATGCCAACGTCGCGGCCGCCCTCTCGACCACCGGCTACGGCGCAGTGGACCCCATCCCTCGGCGCGAACAGGTGGAAGCGGCGCTCAAGGCCGCAGCCTGACCGATGCCGTCCCTCGTGGCGCGTCGCTTCACTGCCGGCGCGCCACGAACAGCATGCCGGCCACTGGCTGGCGCACTTCCTCGCGCAATACTTCATCACGCTGATGCAGCGGCTCCATGCCCTGCGCCTGCAGCAGCGCATGCACGTAATCGCGGCCATGGCGGTAGCGTCCGCTGGCATGCAGCCGATGGCCTTGCTCCACCCCGTCCTGGGGCGTGAGCACCTCCACCGTGAAGACGAAGTACCCGCCCGGTTTCAAGACAGCAGCAACCGCCTTGAACACATTCTCCAGATCCCCGAAATAGATCATCGTATCCGCCGCCGTGACCAGGTCGCAGCTTTGCGGATGACGCAGGAGGTAGTCGGTGATCTCGGCCTTTTCCAGTTGATCGTAGTGGCCGGTGGCCGCGGCCTTTTCCAGCATCTTGCCGGCCAGGTCCACGCCGGTCAGATGCTGCGAATAAGGCCGCAAATAGGTCCCGCACAGCCCGGTCCCGCAACCGATGTCGATGGTGGCAAACTGGCGCGCCGCCTGCGTGACCAGGCCCACGCCCTGCCCGATCAGGCTGGGGCCGCGATAGCCGAGGCTGTGCAGCAAATTGGTTTCAAACGTCTCGGCGTAGCGGTCGAAGTGCGATTCGAGGTAACGATCCGAGGCACGCGTGGGGACATCCAATTGCGAGCAGGCGGCCAGCATGTGGGCCGCAATCGGATTGTCGGGTTCGCTGGCCAGCCAGGCGCGATAGGCTTCTGCAGCTTCTTCCAGGCGGCCGAGGAAGTAGAAGGAAATGCCGACCATCTCCCAGGACTTGCCTTCCATCGGCGGTAACACGTAGGCGCGGCACTGATAGTGCGAAGCCTGCATCTTGTCGCCGGCAGCCTCGAAGAGATTGCCCAGGTGCAGCAGCGCCGGCAGGAATTCGGGGGCGATCTCCACCGCACGCTGGAAGGCGGCAATGGCCTCCTCATTGCGGCCCCGCTGCATGTGCGTGGCCCCCAGGTTGTTCCAGATCGTGTGATCTGCGGGCGCGGCTTCCAGCGCCGCACCATACGCCTGCGCAGCACCGTCCAGCTCGCCCAGCGCAAACAGGACATTGCCCAGGTCGTTGTGCCAGGCGGCATTCTCGGGTTCCAGCGCACTGGAGAGTTCCAGCTTGTCCAGCGCCTCGGCATGGCGTCCGGCCTGGTGCAGCCAGATGCCGTAGAAGTGCAAGGCGACCGGCTCGATGGGATCGTCTTCCAGCACGGCTTCGTAGATGGCGCGGGCTTCTTCGCGGCGGCCCGCCATGTGGGCATCGATGGCCGCGTTCAGGCGGACTGCGTGCGGTGGCTGGATCTGCGTAGTCTGCGGCTCAGGCATGAACGGCTCCCCTCGTAAAGCGCATGGAGGCACCGGACGAAAAGTCCGGCGCTCTTTACATTGTCTTTACAAGTCTGCAGCAGACTGCCCTTTCGGGCAATGCCTGATTCTCCTGAAAGCTTGCCAAGCTCTACAGGAAAGCCAGGCTGTGCCCGATGCTGCCCAGGCGGCGCAGGGCCTGGTCGAGTTCGCGGGTGAAGGGATGGCCGCAGCAGATGCGCAGGAAGTGACCGTAGCGGTTGGAATTGGAGAAGATGGCCCCCGGCGACACACCCACGCCCTCCAGCAGCGCCCGCTCGAACAACTGCTGCGAGCAGACCTGCGCCGGCAGCTCCACCCACAGCCCGACGCCGCCATTGGGCACATTCAGGCGCGTACCTTCCGGGAAATAGGCTGCGATCGATTCGGCCATGCGTTCACGCTGTTCCTTGAGCAACTGGCGCAGGCGGCGCAGATGGCGGTCATAGGCGGGGCTGGCGATGAAGTCGGCGGCGGTGACCTGGGTCCATTCCTCGTTGGCGCGGGTGTGGGTGAACTTGAGCATCTTGACCCGCTCATGCCAGCGCCCGCCATTCATCCAGCCCAGCCGCATGCCGGGGGCCAGCACCTTGTTGAGCGACGCGCAATAGATCACATTGCCGCTGCGGTCGCGGCTCTTGAGGCTGGAGGGCGGCACGTTGCCGTCGGCCAGCTCGGTATAGGCGTCGTCTTCGATCAGGGGCAGGCGCAATTCTTCACACAGGCGTACCAGCTTGTCCTTGTGCTCGTCGGGCATGATGCAGCCCAGCGGATTCTGCAGGTTGGGCACCACCACCACGCCCTTGATGTTGCCGTAGGTGCGCACGGCCAGTTCCAGCGCTTCTACCGAGATGCCGGTGTGCGGGCTGGTCGGGATTTCCAGCGCCTTCATGCCGAGGTTTTCCAGTGCCTGCAGCAGGCCGAAGTAAGTCGGCGACTCCACCGCGATCGTGTCGCCCGGCCCGGCCACCGCGCGCAGGGCAAGGTTGAGCGCCTCGATGCAGCCGTGCGTGACCACCACTTCTTCATGATCGATACGCATGCCGTGATGCAATGCACGCCGTGCCACTGCCTGGCGGAAGGTAGCATTGCCGTTGTGCGGCATGGCGCTGGTGAGCAGTTCGGGGCGCTCGCGCAGGGCACGCATGGCGGCCTGTTTCAGGGTTTCCACCGCATAGAGCTCGGGCGCACAGGTCATGCCGGACAGGTCGATGCGCGGTGCCCCGCTCTGGCGCAGGGCGATGTACTTGGAGACCTTTTCGTGGATGCCCGCATATTGCTCGGGATCGATGGCCATCAGGCTCTTGGGCTCCTGCACCGGACGGATCGCCGAGCGGCGCGGCTGGCGCACGAAGTAGCCGGAACGCGGACGCGCTTCCAGCCAGCCGCCCTCTTCCATATGGCGCAGCGTCTGCAGGGCGGTCGACAGGCTCACCTGGTGCTGGCGCATCAGGTCGCGCACCGAGGGCATGCGGTCGCCAGCCACCAGGGTGCCGGACTGGATGGCTCCTTGATAATGCTCGGCCAGACGCCGGTACAGGGGCTGGCGTCCGTTGTCGGGGTTGGCGGCAAGGGCCGCCGGTGCGGTGGCCGGCGGCGGTGCCGCGGGCGTCGTGTCGGGGAGGTGCAGGCGGGTATCCATAACAGTCATCATCTTCGTGAGGACGAAACCAGAACAGATACAGAGTAGGCGAAAAGCAGGGGTAACAGAGCAAAAAGCTGCAGCCTGTTACGCAGCAGAGTGAATTTTCCTGTGCCTGTTGTCGCCGCGCCGCCCTCCCTAGACTGCAGGCTGGCCCATTCAACAAGGAGAACACCATGCCCGCCCCGCTGACCGCCCCCACCACCACCCAGGTCCTGTCACTGGCCGCCGGACAGCATCTGCAACTCTGGCTGCCTGCCGGCAGCCAGCTGCTGTGCCAGGCGCCGCAAGTGCGCGTGACCGAATCGGCGCAATGGCAGGCGGACCGTCTGGTGAGCCGCCAGACCCGGCTGAGCGACGGAGAAAGGATGGTGCTGGCGCACGAGGGCTGGATCGGTGTGCTGGCCACGCACGAGGGTGAACTGCTGTGCCTGCGTCCGGTAGCGCAGGCATGGTTTGCGCCCTTGGTGGCCTTGTTGCGCAGTCCGCGGGGCGCAAGGACCGCAGCGGAATGCGGTTCTGGCCGTTGAGCCACCTGGCCACGGGCAGACGGATGAGTTGATGAAAGTTAACTTTTAGTTAACAAGTTCGCATCATCCGCGCTTTCCAAGCAATAAAATTGCGCAAAACGAGGTGAACGGGCGATGGAAGAGCTGCAGCAGTTTCCGTAAAACTATTACACTTCATCATCAGCAAAAGATGAAGTGTCATGCAGAACGAATCCTCCCTCGCCCGCTCCGTTCCGGCTTCCATCCCGGCCCTTTCCGAACAAGAGACCTTCGACCTGACGCCCGTTTCCTTATGGAAAGAGGACTACAGCGGCCTGAAGCGCCTGTTCGACCAGTGGCGCGCCGACGGCGTGACCGACCTGCGCAGCTATCTGACCGCGGACCCCAGCCGCGCCCAGGCCTGTGCCATGCAGATCCGCGTGGTCGACGTCAACCGGCGCACCCTGGAATGGTATGAAGCGCGCGACCTGGCGCACCTGGTGGCCAACCTGGACAAGATCTTCCGGGATGACATGCTCGACACCTTCATCGATGAGATGGTGCAGCTGTGGAATGGCGGCACGACCTTCTCCAGCTATACCGTCAACTACACCCTGGGCGGCAAGCGGCTGGACATCCAGCTCTCCGGGCGCATCATGCCCGGCAGCGAAGAGAGCTGGGATTACGTGCTGCTGGCCATCGAGAACGTCACCGAGCGCGAGACGGCCCGCAAGAAGCTTTCCCGCAGCGAAAACTATGCGCGCGGCCTGTTCGAATATTCACCCATTTCCCTGTGGGTGGAAGATTTCAGCGCGGTCAAGCGCCTCTTCGACGACCTGCACCGCATCGGCATCACCGATTTCCGCACCTTCACGGATGTGCATCCGGAATTCGTGGAGCGCTGCATGCAGGAAATCCGCGTCATCGATGTGAACCTGCAGACACTGTCCATGTTCGCTGCCCCGGACAAGGCCACCCTGCTCTCGCGGCTGTCCGACGTGTTCCGCGACGACATGCGTCCGCATTTCAACGAACAGTTGATCGAGCTGTGGAACGGCAACCTGCTGCACCACCGCGAGGTGGTGAACTACTCGCTGACCGGTGAAACCCTTCACGTCCATCTGCAGTTTTCTGTCTTCCCCGGTCACGAGAAAAACTGGGACCTGGTGCTGGTGGCGCTCACCGACATCACCGCCCGCAAAAAGGCCGAAGCCTATCTGGAATTCCTCGGCAAGCACGATGAACTGACCAAGCTGCACAACCGTGCCTACATGGTCGATGAACTGAACCGCCTGGAGCGCAAGGGTCCCTTCCCGGTCAGCGTGATCGTGGCCGATCTCAATGGCCTGAAGGACGTCAACGACGAGCTGGGCCACGCCACCGGCGACGCCCTGCTGCGCCGCGTGGGCGAAGTGCTGGGCAAGGCGGTGGAACGTCCCTGCAGCGTGGCGCGCACCGGCGGTGACGAATTCGCCATCCTGCTGCCGGCCACCGACGAGCGCGGCTGCCAGTTGCTGATGGACCAGATCCAGAAACTGGTCGAAGTGAACAATCAATACTACTCGGGTGTCCCCCTGAGCCTGTCGATGGGCGCGGCTACCGGCGTTCCCGGCGAGCGTCTGGAACAGGTCGTGCAGCGGGCCGACAGCCTGATGTATGAAGCAAAACGCCATTATTACGCCAGCACGCCAGGCCTCGAACGCCGTCATCCGGACGACTGAAAACGTGTCCGCGCCCTATCCCTGCCCGCGTGAAGAACTGGCCCTGGCGGCGGGCGCCGAAACGCTGGCGGCCGATATTCTGCGCAGCGCGCCCGGCCAGCCCGTTCATATACTGGTGCTGCACGGCGCCGGGCAAGGGGACCGGCAGCGCCAATGGCCACTGCGGCAGGCCCTTGCGGCACGAGGCTGCGCCAGTGCCGCCATCGACTTTTCCGGCCATGGGCAAAGCAGTGCCCTGCTGCCCAATTCCCTGTCCAAACGTCTGGACGAAGCACAAGCCGCGCTGGACCGCCTCACCGTCTCGCCGCGCACCGTCGTGGGCGTGAGCATGAGCGGCGAAATCGCCCTGCGCCTGGCCTGCCGGGCGCAGAACCAGATCACCCATGTCGTCACGCTGGTCGGTGCGCTCTATGATGGTGCCGCCTTCATGTTGCCTTTCGGGCCGGCCTTCAGCGCGGCCTTGCGGCGCCCGCACAGCTGGCGGGATGCCGAAGTGCTGCAGATGATCCGTGCTTATCGCGGACGGCTCACCCTGATCCGCGCCAGCGAGGATGCCGTCATCCCGGCCGAGATCGCCGAACTGATCCGCCAGCACGCCAGCTCGGCCAGCGACTGCCGCATCGTCGACCTGCCGGGGGTGGATCATCGCGTCAGCGAACGCAGCGCGCAGGATGCCGCGCTATGCGCACAACTGGCCGCACTCATCACCGACTGAACTGCCAGGAATAAAGGGGCGCCGCCTCAGGCCATGGTCGAGATCAGGCCGCCGACCACGTTCTGGTTGACGATGTCCTCGACGATGGAACCAGTCAGATCAGGCTGGGATTTGAGCAGCAGGGAGAGCTGCGAACTGAGCCCCTCGCCGGCGAACACGCCTGAGCCATCATAGATGCCCGAAGTGGCCCCCGGCGTGACGATGCTGCCCAGCACCCCCTGGTAATAGCTCTGGCTGGCCTGGTTCTGGGTGAGATCGGTGGAGGTGCCGGCCGACGAACCGGCATTGACGATGGAATCAAACAGCCCCGCCGCATTGTAGGTCAGGCCGGAATTGGCGGAGGACCCGCCGCCCAGGGTCACGATCACCGAGGCCTCCGACGACAGCTCGACCGCCTGCGCTACGGCCGCAGGATTGCTGGCTGCAGTCACCGGATTGGAAGTGCCGCTGCTGCCCAGGCCGTAGGGATCCAGGCTGCCCAGCGTGGTCAAGGTGGAGGTGGAGGATGTGATCGCCATGTTCATACCATCAACGCGCGATATGCAGCAACGCGCTTACCATGGGATTCTAGGAAACTCTGCCCCGCTCGGCAAGGCAGACGTGACGGTGCTGACCGGCCGATGCCCGGCGCAATGCAAAACACCCGGCCGGGGCCGGGTGTTTCTTGTCCTGCGGGAAGATGCTCCGTCAAGCTTAACGGGCATCAGTGCGGCAGATCGCCATGCTCATCCTTGGTCTGCACGATACTGACCGGCTTGCCCTTGATGCGGCGCCAGATGTAGACGCCATAGCCGGACAGGCCATACAGCACGAACAGCCCGAACAGCACCTTGGACGGATCGCTGGAAATGAGCACCAGCGCCACCACCACCAGCAGTGCCGCAATGAAGGGCACCGGCTTGCGGAAGTTGACATCCTTGAAGCTGTAGAACGGCACATTGGTGACCATGGTGATGCCGGCGTAGAGGGTGATGACCCAGCCATACCAGCTCAGGTCAGTGCCGGCAAAACGCAGGTCATCCATCAGCCAGACGAAGCCGGCCACCAGGGCCGCAGCCGCGGGGCTGGGCAAGCCCTGGAAGTAGCGCTTGTCGACCACGGCGATGTTGGTATTGAAGCGAGCCAGGCGCAAGGCACCGCCGGCGCAATACACGAAGGCTGCCAGCCAGCCCAGCTTGCCCATGCCGCGCAGCGACCATTCATAGACCACCAGCGCCGGCGCGGCACCGAAGGAGACCATGTCGGAGAGGCTGTCGTACTGGGCGCCGAATTCGCTTTGCGTATTGGTCATGCGGGCCACGCGGCCATCCAGGCTGTCGAGCACCATGGCCACGAAGATGGCGATGGAGGCGTAGTCGAACTTCAGGTTCATGGCCATCACGATGGCGTAGAAACCGCAGAACAGCGCGGCCGTGGTGAAGGCGTTGGGCAACAGGTAGATGCCGCGCGAGCGCCGCCGTGCCACTACCTGCCCGGCCTCGTCCAGTTGCGCGGCCTTGGGGCGGCGCAGCGATTTCGGGAAGGGAATGCCGGCTTTGGCCTTGCGTCGTCGTAATGTGGGCATCGATGTCTATCAGTGAGGAGGACGGAAATCGCAGCACGCAGTCTGCGCCGGGGCCTCATCCGT
Organism: Herbaspirillum huttiense; assembly: GCF_004367745.1. Lineage (GTDB taxonomy): Bacteria > Pseudomonadota > Gammaproteobacteria > Burkholderiales > Burkholderiaceae_D > Herbaspirillum > Herbaspirillum huttiense. Next base: position 1,975,740 of record NZ_CP037993.1, on the reverse strand, counting down.
GACGCCGCTGCAAGAACAGGCTGGCGCGCGGCACGGTGAGGCCTTCAGGGTGTGATCAGAGTTCGGCCAGAATGGTTTCGGTGGCCGAGACCTTTTCACCGACGGTGACCTTGGGAGTGGCCGTCAGCGGCAGGTAGACGTCCACGCGCGAACCGAAGCGGATGAAACCGTAGCGCTGGCCACGGGCCAGGGTATCACCGGCCTTCACATAGCAAAGGATGCGGCGCGCGATCAGGCCGGCCACCTGCACGCAGGTCACGCTGTGACCGCTGGTGGTGGTGATGGCCAGGGCATTGCGCTCGTTTTCCAGCGAGGCCTTGTCGAGGTCGGCATTGACGAACTTGCCGGGGAAGTACTGCACCTTCTCGATCTTGCCATCCACCGGGGCACGGTTGGAGTGGACGTTGAAGACGTTCATGAAAACGCTGATCTTCAGGGCTTCGCGGTCGGTGTAGGGGTCATGGGCGCGGGCCACGACGACGATGCGGCCATCGGCCGGGGACAGCACGGCATTGGCGGCTTGCGGGATCACGCGCGGCGGATCGCGGAAGAACTGCAGGACGAACAGCGCGATGATCCACAGCGGGAAGGACCAGGCGCCGCAGAAATAGGTTGCCAGCGCTGCCACGACCACGGCGATGGTCAGGAAGGGCCAGCCTTCGCGGGCGATGATGGGATGGGGATAGTGGTTATTGTTCAATGTTGCTCCAATGATCGCGCGGTACTCGCGGAAAGTTCAAAAGTAAAAGCGTGCCTATTCTAGTCCAGCGCCCGTTAAATGCAATGAAATGCGCCGCCATCCGGCCGGTGGCGGTGCATCTCGGAGCATCCAGGACAATTTTTCGAGAACCGGGCCAGGGCATTGCCCGGCACGGGCTCAGCGCGGCTGCGGACGGGAGAAGCTCAGCTTCAGTTCATTGCGCGCCAGCCCGCGCGGACCGGTCAGTTGCATCTGTCCGATCAGGATCGTCACTTCGGCATCGGCATAGTCCAGGCCGGTGACTTCGGTGATCTGGCGCAGGTCGCCCTGGCGGCGTTCCTGCGGCTCGTCGGCGATGATGCCCGGCGGCTCCTTGGCCAGCGGTGCACAAGCCTTCACATCGTTGACCAGGCGCTGGTAGGCACGGCCCATGTCCGCTGGCGTCGAATAGCGCCAGATGCAGGTATAGACCGAGGAATTGTCGGCAATGGCGCAGCTCTCGGCACCATCGAGCATGAAGTTGGAGAGATAGACAGGGCCGCGCTTGTCGCCCTTCATGACGGCATCGGGGCCGTCTTTCTTCCAGCCGTCGAAGTGCGATTGCGACTGCTGGTGGATGGCACGCAGGTCGGCACAGATGTCGGCATGCGCCGTGCTGGCCACCAGTGCGGTGAAGAGTGGCAGCAGCAGCTTGGTGATGGTCCGCATGATGAGATGATCTTCTTGAAACGGAAAGGGAGGCCGATTATAGCCTCCCTTCCCTGCCGACCCGAGCGGGTTGACGATTCTTGATATGAACTGTCCGGCGCGAACAGTCCGGTATGTTCGCTTACTTGAAGCGCACCTTGCCCACCAGGCGCATGCTCACGGTGGATTCACCAGGCTCGAAGCTGGGCTCGGCCACCGTCGTGCTTTCCTGGACCATGTCGGCACGCATGGCCTTGGCCATCATCGGGGCGGGAGCCGGCGCGGCGTAGTTGCCCGAGCCTTCGAAGTCCACGGTTTCAATCACGGCATCCGACGGGGCGCGATGCATGGCATTGGCGATGAAGCCGATGCGCTCTTCCAGGTTGCGGTAGGTGGCGTTGACCAGCGTGGCATCCAGCTTCTTGGCGGCCGCCGGACTCAGGCCGAATTGCAGGCCGTTCAGGCTCATCAGGGCCTGGGCCGAAGAGACGGTCTTGGGCAGCGCGGCCAGGTTCTCGGTGGTCATCTCCAGATACTGGCCGACGCGCCATCCCACGACTTGCCGTGCCTTGGCTGGCTGGCGGGGCTGTTGCGGCGTGACTTGCGGCGGTTCGGCATAGACTGCATAGGTGTAATACCCGTAGCTCTTCAACGCCGCTTGCGGGTCCTGGCGCTTGAGCAGGTCAATGCCCTGCTTCATCTTCTGGTTCACGCGGGAGGCGGCAGCGGCCTTGTCCTTGTCCTGCTCTTCCACTTGCAGGGTGACGCGAGCTTGGTCGTTCGGTACGCTGATCTCGCCGTTGGCTGGCACCACGACCATGGTGCCGGTGGTCGGGACCGGGGCCGGCGCGCTCATGGCGGTCTGCGCCTGGGTGGCAATACAGGCGGTGGCCAGGACGGCGCCCAGCATCAGTTTGCGGGAAGGTGTCATAAGGGATCCTCTTTATTCTTGGTCGGTGACGGGGTGATGATAGCTTCATAGCGAAAGCATCAACCCTGCACTTCGACGACCGCCGTCACGGAATGGTTCTTGGCCAAGTGCAACAAGGCGTAACACAATGACAATTCCATCACCCTTCCCTCGCCCACGGACCAAAAAAAACGCCACGGCGAACCGTGGCGTTTTTCTCGATTGCAGCTTGTAGCGGCAGATCAGTTCTTGGTCTGGTCGACCAGCTTGTTGGCCTTGATCCAGGGCATCATGGCGCGCAGCTTCTCGCCCACGATTTCGATCTGGTGTTCGGCGTTGATACGACGACGCGACATCAGGGTCGGAGCACCGGCCTTGTTTTCCAGGATGAAGCTCTTGGCGTATTCGCCGGTCTGGATGTCTTCCAGAACCTTCTTCATGGCAGCCTTGCTCTCGGCGTTGATCACGCGCGGGCCGGTCACGTACTCGCCGTATTCGGCGTTGTTGGAGATCGAGTAGTTCATGTTGGCGATGCCGCCTTCATAGATCAGGTCGACGATCAGCTTGAGTTCGTGCAGGCACTCGAAGTAGGCCATTTCCGGCGCGTAGCCAGCTTCGACCAGGGTTTCGAAACCGGCCTTGATCAGTTCCACGGTACCGCCGCACAGCACGGCTTGTTCGCCGAACAGGTCGGTTTCGGTTTCTTCGCGGAAGTTGGTTTCGATGATGCCGGCACGGCCGCCGCCGTTGGCGGTGGCATACGACAGGGCCAGGTCACGGGCCGAGCCGGACTTGTCCTGGTGCACGGCGATCAGGTGCGGCACGCCGCCACCTTGGCTGTAGGTCGAACGCACGGTGTGGCCGGGGGCCTTGGGGGCGATCATGATGATGTCCAGGTCAGCGCGCGGCACGACTTGGCCATAGTGGATGTTGAAGCCGTGCGCGAAGGCTACGGTCGCGCCTTGCTTGGCGAAGGGAGCGACGTTTTCTGCGTAGACCTGACCGATGTTTTCGTCCGGCAGCAGGATCATGATGACGTCGGCGTCCTTGACCGCGTCGTTGACTTCGGCGACCTTCAGGCCAGCCTGTTCAGCCTTGTTCCACGAAGCGCCGCCCTTGCGCAGGCCGACGGTCACCTTGACGCCGGAATCCTTCAGGTTCAGGGCGTGGGCGTGGCCTTGCGAACCGTAACCGATGATGGTCACGTTCTTGTTCTTGATCAGGGACAGGTCTGCGTCTTTGTCGTAGAAAACTTTCATGATTTTTTCCTATGTTCCGAGTAACTCGAATTTGAATGTATGTATGTGTGTGTGATGCGTACTGCTGGCGCGGTCGATCAGATCTTCAGGATCCGTTCGCCGCGGCCGATGCCGGAGCCGCCGGTACGGACCGTTTCCAGGATCGCGGTGCGATCCAGGGCGTCGATGAAGGCGTCCAGCTTGCTCTTGGCGCCGGTCAGCTCGATCGTGTAGGTCTTCTCGGTGACGTCGATGATGCGGCCGCGGAAGATATCCGCAGTGCGCTTCATCTCTTCCCGTTCCTTGCCCACTGCGCGCACCTTGATCAGCATCAGTTCGCGCTCGATGTGCGCGCCTTCGGTCAGATCGACGACCTTCACCACCTCGATCAGGCGGTTCAGGTGTTTGGTGATCTGTTCGATCACATCATCCGAACCCGAGGTCACGATGGTCATGCGCGACAGGGTCGAATCTTCGGTGGGTGCAACGGTGAGCGTTTCGATGTTGTAGCCGCGTGCGGAGAACAGGCCCACGACACGGGACAATGCGCCGGCTTCGTTTTCCAGCAGCACAGAAATGATATGGCGCATGTTAGAGATCCTCCGAACCCAGCAACATTTCAGTCAAACCCTTGCCCGCCTTGACCATCGGCCAGACGTTCTCGGTTTGATCCGTGATGAAGTTCATGAAGACCAGCCTGTCCTTCATGGCGAAGGCTTCGCGCAGCGCGCCGTCGACATCGCCCGGTTTCTCGATTTTCATGCCGACGTGGCCATAGGACTCCGCCAGCTTGTTGAAGTCCGGCAGCGAATCCATGTAGGACTCGGAATAGCGCGAACCGTAGTCGATCTGCTGCCACTGGCGCACCATGCCCAGGAAGCGGTTGTTCAGGAGAATGATCTTGGGCGTCAGGTGATACTGCTTGCAGGTCGCCAGCTCCTGGATGCACATCTGGATCGAGGCTTCGCCGGTGATGCAGGCGACCGTCGCATCGGGGTTGGCCATCTGCACGCCCATGGCGTACGGCAGGCCCACGCCCATGGTGCCCAGGCCACCGGAATTGATCCAGCGGCGCGGCTTGTCGAAACCGTAGTACTGCGCGGCCCACATCTGGTGCTGGCCGACGTCGGAGGTGATGAAGGCATCGCCCTTGGTCACTTCCCACACCTTCTGCACCACGGATTGCGGCTTGATGAATTCGTCGGAGGTAGCGAACTTCAGGCAGTCACGCTTGCGCCATTCGTTGATCTGCTTCCACCAGGCATCCAGCGCCGCGCCGTTCTGGCGGGTCTCGGCTGCATCCAGCTGCGAGAGCAGTTCCTGCAGCACGTCCTTGACGTTGCCCACGATGGGGATGTCGACCTTGACACGCTTGGAAATCGACGAGGGGTCGATATCGATATGAATGATCTTGCGGGCATTCGAGGCGAAGTGCTTCGGGTTGCCGATCACGCGGTCATCGAAGCGCGCGCCGATGGCGATCAACACGTCGCAGTGCTGCATGGCCATGTTGGCTTCGTAGGTACCGTGCATGCCGGGCATGCCGACGAACTTGTCGCTGGACGAACGATACGCGCCCAGGCCCATGAGCGTGTTGGTACAGGGATAGCCCAGGCGATCGACCAGCTTGTTCAGCTCGGGCGAGGCATTGGCCAGGATGATGCCGCCGCCGGTATAGATCATCGGACGCTCGGCCGACAGCAGCAGCTGCAGCGCCTTGCGGATCTGGCCCGAGTGGCCCTTGTCGACCGGCTTGTAGGAACGCATTTCCACCGCCTTCGGATACTCGTAGGCGCAGGTATGCATGGTGATGTCCTTCGGGATATCGACCAGGACCGGGCCGGGACGGCCGGTGGTGGCGATAAAGAAGGCTTTCTTGACGGTCTCCGCCAGGTCCTTCACATCCTTCACGAGGAAGTTGTGCTTCACGCAAGGGCGGGTGATACCGACGGTGTCGCACTCCTGGAACGCGTCCTGGCCGATGGCGGTCGACGGCACCTGGCCGGAGATCACCACCATGGGAATCGAGTCCATGTAGGCCGTGGCCAGGCCGGTGACCGCATTGGTCACGCCGGGGCCGGACGTGACGATGGCCACGCCGACTTTCTGCGAGCTGCGCGAATACGCATCAGCGGCATGCACGGCGGCCTGTTCGTGACGAACCAGGATGTGCTGGAATTTGTCTTGCTTGAAGATTGCGTCGTAGATATAGAGGACGGCGCCACCAGGATAGCCGAAGACGTGCTCAACACCTTCTTCAGCGAGGCAACGGACGAGTATGTCCGCGCCGGTGAGTTGCTCAGCACTCATGCTGCTTCCTTTCAAGGTCCATTGGAAATTGATCGGATGTTCTCTCCTGACGGAATCGCATTCGTCGTCTTGCCGGCAGCATCCCTTTATTGTGCGGTCACGCCGTTTCTGCGCTCCAACCGTAGTGGAGTTTGAAACGCCGCTCAACGCGACTCGTTCAGCCTTGGTACAAATCGACTTCTACAGATTCCTCGCGCTTGTGGCACGGGTTAGAACAAACAAGCTTTAAACCTATAAAGCGTTTCCTCGAACCGGCACGACCTTATGTGAAGCACCGGCAAGGAACAAAAACGCCCCAGATGTGGGAGGCGGGAAACAGGACAGTAATGCGTTGCATCATTTTGGTCAAGCGAATTCCTGTGAAATCGTTGCCAATACTCGCGTTCGCTGGGGCCGCCGAGGATAAACTTCAGGACAAAGAGGACCATTTTTGCTAGCATTCGGTCTGCTTTTTGACGATTTCTTGCATTTTTCGCATCTACGCCGGCCAGGATGCAGGTTTTTAACTGATCTGACCGGTGACCCATCCGGCACACCGTATTGCATGGCAACTGACAAAGAACTCTCCGATTTTCTTGAAAGTGTCGAACGCCGCGCCTTCAAACAGGCGGTGTATGCCGTGCGCAAAGATGAAGCCGCGTTGGACATCGTTCAGGATGCAATGATCAAGCTGGCCGAGAAATACGGCGACAAGCCAGTCGATGAACTGCCGATGCTGTTCCAGCGCATCCTGCAGAACACCATTCATGATTTCTTCCGCCGCGAAAAGGTGCGCAACACCTGGGTGAGCCTGTTCTCCAGCTTCGGGGGCAATGGCGGCGACGGCGAGGGCGGCGACGATTTCGACCTCCTGGAAAGCCTGGAATCGGAGGACGGCTCTCAGGCCGCCGAATCCAGCGCAGACAAGGTCGAGCGCGAGCAGACGCTGAACCTGATCGACGCCGAAATACAAAAGCTGCCAACGCGTCAACGGGAAGCATTCCTGATGCGTTACTGGCAGGACATGGACGTGGCGGAAACAGCCGCCGCCATGGGTTGCTCCGAAGGTAGCGTCAAAACCCATTGCTCCCGCGCAACGCACGCGCTGGCTCAAGCTCTCAGAGCCAAAGGAATCTCATTATGAACAACAAGGAAATGCAATTCGCCTACAAGGTGAAGCTGGCGCTTGACGCCAATCTTGACAACCTGTCCGACGACACCTTGCAAAGCCTGTCGGCCGCGCGTCGCGTGGCCTTGGCGCGCAAGAAACAGGCCCCGATCCACAAGCGCGTGGAACAGCAGGCGCTGGCTGGCGCCTTCGGTGGCGCCATGATGTCGCCCGAGAAACCGTCGTGGTGGAGCCGCCTGGGCGTGGCGGCACCGCTGCTGGTGGGCATCATCCTGTTCGCCGGCATCTATCAGCATGAAAACGCCAAGCGCGTGAGCTACCTGGCCGACATCGACGCGGCCGTGCTGTCCGACGAGCTGCCTCTGTCGGCGTATCTGGATCATGGTTTCAACGCTTTCCTGGCTGAAAAGGGACAATAAGACGATGCACAAGACCACCGGCACTCCTTTGAAGGCTTCCGTCCGCCTCTCGCGCATAGCGCTGGCGCTGGCGGTGCTGGCCGGTGGTTTGAGCTGCGCCTGGACCGTGGCGCAGAACGCGCCCTCCACAGCAGCGGCACCGTCGGCCACGCCCGCCACACCTGCACCAGCCGCCAGCCCTGCCGCAACGGCACCGGTGGCCGGCACACCCGGAACAGCTGCAGCACCTGCGGCACCGGCCGCCACCCATGCCAGCAAATCCGCCGGCAGGTCCATAGCACGCAAGCCCGAGAACAAGCTGGCCTGGGCCAATCTCTCGCCCGCCCAGCATCAAGCGCTGGAACCGCTGACCGGCGAATGGCCGCGCATGAGCGAACTGCAGAAAGAAAAATGGCTGGAAATCGGCAAGCGCTACGCCAAGATGAAGCCGGAAGAACAGCAGCGCCTGCATGAACGCATGCGCGACTGGGTCAAGCTGACCCCGGCCGAACGCAGTGCCGCCCGCACCAATTACGCCCGCGCCAAGAAGCTGGATGCGGAAGAAAAGCACGAGCAATGGACCAAGTACCAGCAACTGTCTGAAGAGCAGAAAAAGAAACTGGCCGAGTCCAAGTTGCCCAAGCGCGTGGCCAAGCTGCCGACCTCGCCGTCGGCCGCCGCACCGACCATCCAACTGCCCACCGAGGCGCTGGATCGCTCTCTGCCCGTGACACCTGCTCAGGTCCCGGCTCCGGCGGCGGCTCCCGCGCCGTCTCAGGTGCCTGGCTCGCAAGCCACGCCAGTGCCGGCGATTGCACCGACTGCCGCGCTGCCAACGACCGTGGCCGTCAGCGCTGCGGTGACTCCTGTGGCAAGCACCACCAGCGACGGCAAGTAAGCCGGCCTCTTCCGCTCCGCCTCCTCCGCCCGATTGATTGAGACCGCCCCTTGGGGCGGTTCGCATTTCTACCCTCGTCAAGACCGTCCGTGAAGCCGCAAAGGCCTACCTCCCCTGCCAAGCAGGCTTGCCCCTTGCTCTGCCTCAAGCCTTCACATAGGCAAGCGCGCCTGATTGCATTACCATCTGCCGGCCACAGCGTGCACGGTGTGCGCTGCTTCTTCATTCCACCCTAGCCAGAACAGAACAAACAGGAACCATGCCGGAATTCACCACGCCCTCCCTGCGCCGCCGCATGAGCAGCATGCTGTACGAATCCATGCTGCTGTTTGGCGTGCTGTTCATGTCGGGCTGGCTGTTTTCCACGCTGCTGCAGCAGCGTCATGCCCTGTATCTGCGCCATGCACTGGAAGGCTGGCTGTTCCTGGTTCTGGCGATCTATTTCGTCTGGTTCTGGACCCATGGCGGCCAGACCCTGGCGATGAAGACCTGGCGTTTCCGCGTGGTCGACCGCGACGGCCAGCCCTTGCGGCTGGGACGCGCGCTGTTGCGCTTCGTGCTGGCCTGGCTGTGGATCCTGCCGGGCCTGGCCCTGGCCTCGCTGGCAAGGGGCCAGGCCTGGTTGCTGGTGCTGATCCCCGCCGCCAACCTGCTGTTATGGGCCATGACGTCGCGCCTGGATGCACAAGGACAATTCCTGCACGACCGCCTGGCCGGCACCCGCCTGGTCGACATCACGGCCCAGCCGAAGGCCGCCGGCAGCACGGCCGAGGCCAAGTCATGAAGCGGACATGAGCGCCTCGCCGCGCTCTGTTATGCTCTCGGGCGAACGCATGCAGCCGCATGCCCTTGGACCTGATCGCCTCCGACCGACGCCCGCATGATTTCACGCATCTCCAGAACCCTGCTCCTCATCCAGTTCGGCATCGCGATCCTGTTCTACTTCCTGCTGCGGCATTTCGACTGGCCCATCCTGGCCGCAGCTGCCGGCGGCGTACTCATCGTATTGCTGCTGCGCGCCCAGATCACTGCCAACAGCTTCTTCCTGACCTGGCCCTATCGCGGCCGCACCTCCAACCCGGTGACCATCACCTGGCTGCAGATCGCCACCCTGTTCCTGCGCGAATTCCGCGCCACCATGCTGTGTTCCTCGTGGGGCATGCCCTTCCTGCGCTTCGACCAGTTCAGCTATCCCGACACCACCTCGCTGCCGGTGCTGCTCATCCACGGCTACGGCTGCAACAGCGGCTACTGGCGCTGGCTGAGCCTGGAACTGCGTGAAGCTCACATCACCCACTATGCGCTGGACATGGAACCGGTGTTCGGCAGCATCGATGAATACGCCCCGCTGGTGCATGCCGCCGTCCAGCGCGTGCTGGCCGAGACCGGACAAAAGAAGATCGTCATCGTCGCCCACAGCATGGGTGGCCTGGCCGCGCGCGCCTACCTGCGCGACCACGGCTGCGACAGCGTGGCCCGCGTGATCACCCTGGGCTCGCCGCACCATGGCACCGCCATTGCCAACTTCGGCATTGGCATCAACTGCGGTGAAATGAACTGGCTGGGCCGTTATGAAGAAGGACGCAGCAGCGAATGGCTGCAGAAGCTCGCGGCCACCGAAGAAGCCGATGCGCTGGGCCACATCGTGTCGATCTATTCCCACCACGACAACATCGTGTCGCCGCAGACCTCAGCGCATCTGGAGGGTGCCTGGAACATCCCGGTCATCGGCATTGGCCACGTGGCGCTGGCGCTGGAACCGTCCATTCACAAGATGGTGATCGAACTGATCCACAACGCCCGCGACTGACGCAGGCGCTCGCGGACCCCGCAAAGCAAAATGCCGCCCCGGCACGAAGCGCGGGACGGCATCTCGGTGACAACCAGGACGCAGCCACCGGCTGCACCCTCAACGGACTTACTTCTTGGAAGCGTCCTGGAGCTTCTGCCCGGCCTCTTCCACCTTTTCACCGGTCTTCTGCGCCAGATCCTTGGCACCTTCCTTGGTCTTTTCGTAGGCTTCCTTGGCGTCGGCCTTGGCCTTGTCCAGCGCGCCATCGAGCTTGGAGCCGGATTCAGCGGCCTGATCCTTGGTCTGGCCGGTCACTTCATCAAGCTTCTTGCCGGCATCCTGCACGGCACCGTCGATCTTCTTGCCCAGCGCTTCGGCCGGACCCGGTTCTTCCTTCTTCTGGCAGGCCGCCAGCAGGGTAATGGCGGCCACGCTCACAGCAACACCAGCCAGCAGTTTGGACATCTTGTTCATGTTCTCATCCTTTCCGTTCATATTTGACGATCCCGATCTGTCGGGATTCGAGGTGAAGATAGCACAGCAGCATGTGTCGGCCTGCCGCTGCCAAATTTGCTTACATTTCTTGCAAATCCGTCGATCATCGCGAAACATCGCTGAACATCAGCATTTCCTCTTCCGAAAAGCCGGCCGCGCGCCGCGCTTCCAGATTGAAGGGGCCACGCAAAGGCGGTGCACGATGGCGCTGACACAATTCGGCGAAAGTCGTCACCGGGTCCAGCTGGCGCTGCTCGCACAGCCAGTTGAACCAGCGATTGCCGATCAGCACATGACCGACTTCGTCACGCATGATGATGTCCAGGATCTCGGCGGCCGCCAGGTCGCCCGCCTGCGCCAGCTTGGCGCGTACCGGCGGGGCGGCATCCAGCCCGCGCGCTTCCAGCGTGCGCGGGACCAGGGCGATGCGGGCCAGGACGTCATCCTTGGTAGATTCAGCCATGTCCCACAGGGCATTGTGGGCGGTGAAGTCACCGTAGTCGTGACCCAAGGTCCTCAGGTGATCGGCCAGCAAGCTGAAGTGATAGGCTTCCTCATCGGCCACCTGCAGCCAGTCATCATAGAACTCGCGGGGCATGCCGGCGAAGCGCCAGACCGCATCCAGCGCCAGGTTGATGGCATTGAACTCGATATGCGCCAGCGCATGGATCAGTGCTGCCCTGCCCTCTGGCGTGCCCATGGAACGATGCTTCACCTGCAGCGGAGAAACCAGCTCGGGCCGCGCCGGGCGGCCAGGAATGCCGCTGCCGGATTCGGCGGCGGCCAGGTCATCGGTTTCCAGCGCTAACTGATCGGCCTGCCAGGCGGCACGCAAGGCCCGCACGGAACTGCACTTGACGGCGGGATGCATTTCTTTCAGGCAAGACAACGCGGCGCTACGCACGTGGGTGAATGAAAAGACTTCATCTGGGGACGAGACGTGATCCAAGGAACTGACTTTCAGGGAAGGTAAAATACGCGGTTGAGGACGCCGGCTTTGCCACCATATGAAGATAAATGTCCAATCTTGCAAGACAAGGACAAGGCAAACAAGCCCGGCACCATCCACCGACCAGCAGGTAACGAGGAGACAATTTTATTATGGCGATCTACCAATTGGCGCAGGACATTCCCGAGATCCACGAGACCGCCTTCGTGGCCGAGTCGTCCACGGTGGTGGGCAAGGTCAGGATGGAAGCCCATTCCAGTGTCTGGTTCAACGTCGCCATCCGTGGCGACAACGAGCTCATCACCATTGGTGAGAACAGCAATGTGCAGGAAGGTGCGGTATTGCATACCGATCATGGCTATCCGATGGTGATCGGCAAGAACGTCACCGTAGGACACCAGGCCATGCTGCATGGCTGCACCATTGGCGAGGGCGCGCTGATCGGCATCCAGGCGGTGGTGCTCAACGGTGCCCGGATCGGCAAGAACTGCCTGGTCGGAGCCGGTGCCCTGGTGACCGAAGGCAAGGAGTTTCCCGACAACTCCCTGATCATCGGTGCACCTGCCAAGGCGGTTCGCCAGTTGAGTGAAGAAGATATCGCGCGCATGCGGGCTGGCACCGACAGCTACGTGCAGCGCGCGCAACAGTTCAACACCCAGCTCAAGCGCATTGCCTGAGCGGTCAAGCAAAGGAAACGATGAAAGACACGCTGCAAAAATTCCTGGTCGACAACGCGCCCGTTCGCGGCGAGCTGGTCGAGATTTCGGACACCTGGCGCCAGGTGCAAGCCCGCCGTGACTATCCGGTCGCGGTGCGCACGCTGCTGGGCGAGATGCTGGCGGCGTCCGCCCTGCTGTCGGCCAACCTGAAGTTCAACGGCATGATCGTCATGCAGATCCATGGCGACGGCCCGGTCAAGCTGCTGGTGGTCGAGTGCGACTCCGAACTGCAACTGCGCGCTACCGCCAAGCTGTCCGATGATGCCGAGATCGCTGACGATGCAACGCTGACCGATCTGGTCAATGCCAATGGCAACGGCCGCTTCGTCATCACCCTCGACCCCAAGGACAAGCTGCCCGGCCAGCAAGCCTACCAGGGCGTGGTCCCGCTGGATGGCGAGAGCGTAGCCACCGTCATCGAGAATTACATGCTGCGCTCCGAACAGCTCGATACCAAGCTGTGGCTGGCAGCCGATGAAAAGGTCTCGCGCGGCCTGCTGCTGCAGAAGCTGCCGTCCATCGGCGGCAATGCGGCCCCGACCGTCAAGCCGGAAGGCGAGCTGGAAGACTGGAACCACATGGTCATGCTGGGCGATACCCTCAAGCGCGAAGAACTGCTTTCCACCGATATCGCCACGCTGATGCATCGGCTGTTCTGGGAACAGACCATCCGCGTCTTCGATCCGGTGCATCCGCAATTCCACTGCTCCTGCTCGCGCGAGAAGGTTGGCAACATGCTCAAGATGCTGGGCCAGGAAGAAGTGGCTGAAGCCTTGTCACAGATGGAAAAACTGGCCATTGACTGCGATTTCTGCGGCCAGCATTACGAGTTCGATGCGGTGGACTGCGCCCAGCTGTTCGTGGCCGATGTGGGTGGCGCGAGCGAGGCGAGCGACGCGCGGCATTGAATTGATGCGAGGGGATGGGCAGAAGAAATTCGGTAAAAACGGAAAGATCACCCTCGCGGCAATCTTGGGCGACGATCCGGCAATCGCCACGCCTATAATCGCCAGATGACTTCCCATACCCGCCCCCTCGCCGACAAGTATTCCCAGGCCCGTGAAGCCGGCCCGTCTGCCCTCGGCCCGCAGACTCAAGAAGAGCAAAGCCTTCTGGCGCTGATCGAGGAAGGCCTGCACGCCAGCCCTTCCATCGATATCGCCATCGACGACCTCGCCAGTCAACTGCGCGAGCGTATCCGTACCAAAGCTTGATGGTTGCGCATGCGCATCCGCCTGTCTCTGGTCGCGCAACGCGACATTCTCTTCATCTCCGATTATTACGCTGAGCTTTCGTCTGCCTTGGGAGAACGTTTCAACGACGAGCTCACCCACACTCTGCACAACCTGACCCGGCAACCCGGCATGGGCTCACGACGCTATGCCCACCTGCTGCCGGATCGTTCGCTGCGGATGTGGCAGCTGGATCACTTCCCTTATCTTCTGTTTTATCGCGTGCAGGATGAAGTTTTCAGTCTTCTGCGGGTGCTGCACGAGCGGCGCACCATGTCAGCAGAAGCGCTGCGCCACTGAACTGTCGTTCACTCCGCATCCGGCACCAGCAAGGCCATCTGCTCCGCATCCAGATAAGTCCACTCCCCTTCTTCCAGTTCCAACGCCTCCAGCTGCAAGCCGCCGATGGCGGTACGCCGCAAGGCACTGCAATGATTGCCGGCGGCGGCGAGCATGCGCTTGACCTGGTGATACTTGCCCTGCTCCAGCACGATTTCCAGCAGGTTCTCACCCAGTTGGCGGCAACGGGTCGCGGCCAGCGGTGCCGGCTCATCATGCAGTTGCACACCGGCCTTCAGTTGCGCGATCAGGGCCTCGGTCACCGGCTCGGCGGTGGTGGCGGCATACACCTTGGGTACGTGGCGCTTGGGCGAGGACTGCGCGTGAATGAAAGCACCATCATCCGACATCAGCAGCAAACCGGTCGTATCGTGATCCAGCCGGCCCACCGGCTGCACGTCGCGCCAGGTGAACTGTTCCGGCAGCAGCGTCAGCACGCCCGGGTGGTGGCTGGGCTTGCGCGAGCATTCGATGTTCTGCGGCTTGTTGATGGCGATGTAGACGTGCTCGCGGTATTCCCACTCTTCCTCGAAGATGGTCAGCACCAGGCCATTGGTATCGGGTGTGGCGCGGTAATCATCCACTACCTCGCCATTGATGGACACTTCACCATCCTCGATGAGCTCGCGGCAATATTTGCGCGAACCAAAACCCTGCGATTGCAGGATGCGGTCCAGGGTCAGCTTGGCCATGTCAGCCTTCTCCTTGTTCGTTTTGTTCTTGCCGGCCGGCCTTGGCCTGCTTCGGTTCCAGTATCTGACGGGCGATGCCGCGCAGGATGTTGACCTCTTCGGTCTCCAGCTGGGCGCGCGAGAACATGCGTTTCAAGCGCGGCATCAGCTTCTTGGGATTGTCGGGATTGAGGAAATCGATGGCCACCAGCGCCTGTTCCAGATGCGCGAACATGCCCTCGATCTCGGCCACGCTGGCACTCTGCCCATGGAAACCCACCTCGCCCGGCGCGCGTGCATCGCCACTGGTCTGCATGGGGCCACCCTGCAGTTCCAGCTCGGTCATGCGGCATTCATAAGCCAGCACCTGCACCGCCTGCGACAGGTTCAGCGAGGAATAGTCCGGATTGGCAGGGATATTGAGCAAGGCATTGCACTTCTGCACCACCTCATTGGGCAGGCCAAACCGTTCATTGCCGAACAACAGGGCGGCATTCAAGCCGGTATCACGCGACAGCTGCCCCGCCAGCTCGCGCGGCGAGACCACCGGCGGCGAGAATTCGCGCAAACGGGCACTGACGGCAGCGGCGAAGTTGCATCCCTGCAACGCTTCTTCCACGCTGCCGACGATGCGTGCATTTTGCAACACATCCAGCGCACCACTGGCGAAGGCAATGGCTTCATCTTCCTTCACCGCGTCCGGAAAGCGCGGATTGACCAGCACCAGCTCCGAAAAGCCCATGGTCTTGATGGCCCGTGCGGCCGAGCCAATGTTGCCGGGACTGCTGGTATTGACCAGCACGAAACGCAAACGGCTGAAAAGAGATTGTCCTGACACTTGCTTGTTCATTTAAAATAGCGGGATTCGCGCCCCAGGATCAGATGTTGGCAAAACGCCAATATTGCAGCAAGGCTGTCAACCCAGGTCGACTTTGTTCGCCGACTTGACCGACGCCACTGCCCCTGGACTGCCTGGCAAACCCGCAAGCATAACAGCCGCGGGCGGCGCAACGCTCATTAATTTCATCGTCGCACTGGTTTGACTGCCGGGTTTCGCCTGGCCAGCTGTTCCGCATGCTTGTCGCGGAAGGCTGGCTGGTCGGCCATGGCGACGATGAGCAACGCAGCCATCGTCTTCGGTGGCCGCAATTTTAACGGAACCATCGGAATGATCATCCCACCCATGCTCAATACGGCGATCAAGGCAGCCCGCCGCGCCGCTACCATCATCAACCGCGCGTCCTTCGACGTGTCGCTGCTGAAAGTGTCGAAGAAGTCGCACAACGACTTCGTCACCGAGGTGGACAAGGCAGCCGAGGATGCGATCATCGACGTGCTCAAGAACGCCTACCCCGACCACGCCATCCTGGCCGAGGAATCGGGTGCGTCCGACAACCTGCACGATGAAAACGAAAACGTCTGGATCATCGATCCCCTGGACGGCACCACCAACTTCATCCACGGCTTCCCGCAGTACTGCGTCTCGATCGCCCTGCAGCAGCGCGGCATCATCACCCAGGCGGTGGTCTATGACCCGACCCGCAACGACCTCTTCACCGCCTCCAAGGGTGCAGGTGCCTACCTGAACGAAAAGCGCATCCGCGTGGGCAAGCGCGACAAGATCGCCGATGCCCTGATCGGTACCGGCTTCCCCTTCCGCGATCTGGATGGCCTGAACGAATACGTCAAGATGTTCAAGGTCATGACCGAGCACAGCGCCGGCCTGCGCCGTCCGGGTGCCGCTGCCCTGGACCTGGCCTATGTGGCCGCCGGCCGCCTGGACGGCTTCTTCGAGAAGGGCCTGAAGCCCTGGGACATCGCCGCCGGCTCCCTGCTGGTGACCGAAGCGGGCGGTATCGTGGGCACCTTCAAGGGCGACTCCGACTATCTCTACAAGGGCGACGTCATCGCCGGCAGCCCGAAGATCTTCGCGCAGCAAGTGAACCTGCTGTCTGAATTCGCCTGATTCAGCCGGATCGTTTCTCCTGCAACAAACCGTCTCCTCATTGCGTCCGGCATTGCTGCTATAGTGCGGCTACCGGCGCAGACCGAGGAGACGACATGAACCTTCCTTCCCAGCAAGCCAGCAACGACCAGGCCACTTGCGCGTTGCCACCCGGCTACCACAGCGTCACCCCCTACCTGATCGTCAAGACATCCGCCGAGGCCATCGCCTTCTACCGGCGTGCTTTCGACGCGGCCGAGATCATGCGGCTCGACGGTCCGCACGGCAAGGTCTGGCACGCAGAGATCCAGATCGGCAATGCCCGCGTGATGCTGGCCGACGAACATCCCGAACTCGGTTTCCTCAGCCCCCAGACCCTGGGCGGCGCAGGCGTGAGCCTGCTGGTCTACGTGGCCGATGTCGATGCTGTCTTCAGCCAGGCGCTGGCCGCAGGTGCAGTACAGCTGCGCCCCGTTCAGAACCAGTTCTACGGTGATCGCTCCGGCACGCTGCGCGATCCTTTTGGCCATGTATGGTCGATCGCCACGCATATCGAAGACCTCAGCAATGAAGAAATCTGCGCGCGCTCGCGCGAGATGCTGGCGCGCCGCTGCAAGAAGCTGGCCGACGAGAAGAACTGACCCAACCTGACCAACCCTGCACGCATACACATGCCCTTTGCCCTCAGCGACCACCGCAAGATCCACTACCAGATCGAGGGCAACGGCCCGCCCCTGCTCCTGCACCACGGTTTCACCAGCAGCCTGGAAGCCTGGCGCTTCTTCGGCTTCACGGAGGTGCTGCGCGAGCATTTCCAGGTCATCCTCTTCGACGCACTGGGCCACGGTCAAAGCGACAAGCCGCACGATCCCGCCGCCTATACCCAGGTGCAGCGCTGCCGCGATGCCCTCGCGGTGCTGGATGCCGCCGGTATCGAGCGCGCCCATTTCTTCGGTTATTCGCTGGGCGGCTGGGTCGGCTACGGCCTGGTGCGCCATGCGCCGCAGCGCCTGCGCAGCCTCATCCTGGGCGCAGCCCATCCCTATGAAGATCGCAGCTGGGATGGATTCCATGGCATCGACGGACGCGATCCGGAGGCCTTCATCGCCACCTTCGAAGGCCTGCTCGACGAGCAGATCTCGCCGCAGGTGAAGATGCTCATCCGCGCCAACGACCTGGTGGCACTGGCCGCTGCCGCCCAGCAGCCGCGCCCCTCGCAGGAAGACCTGCTGACCCGCATGGACCTGCCCTGCCTGCTCTTCTGTGGCGATGCCGATGCGCGCCATGCGGCCGTCCAGCGCACGGCGAAGCTGTTGCCGCAGGGTGAATTCGTCAGCTTGCCGGGGGTGACGCACTTCGGCGGGCTGATGCAAAGCGCGCTGGTTTTGCCGCACGTGCTGCGCTTTTTGGCGCAGCAACAAGGATGAGCTGAGCCTCACGCTTCCTCAAAATAATTCCCTTGGTGCGCGGGCTGCGCTGTTATACTGCGGCCTGCGCGGCGTATAGCCAGTCAAGTCCGCGCCCTCCTCAAGTTCCAACCCGTTTGCCTGCGACTGGCGCCCTCACGGGGCCACAGGCCAAACCCAATTTCAGAGTCTCATGTCATTTTCCGCGCTCGGCTTGTCCGACGAAATCGTTCGTGCCGTTTCCGAACAAGGCTATACCTCCCCTACCCCGATTCAGGCTCAAGCCGTTCCCGCCGTACTTTCCGGTGGTGACCTGCTGGCCGGCGCCCAGACCGGCACCGGCAAGACCGCCGGCTTCACCCTGCCGCTGCTGCAACGCCTGTCGGCCATGCCGCGCCAGAAAATCAACGGCCACCTGCCCATCCGCGCGCTGATCCTGGCGCCCACCCGCGAACTGGCCGCCCAGGTCGAAGAAAGCGTGCGCCAGTACGGCAAGTATCTGCCGCTGACCTCCGCCTGCATCTTCGGCGGCGTCGGCATCAATCCGCAGATCACCCTGTTGAAGCGCGGCGTCGACATCCTGGTGGCCACCCCTGGCCGCCTGCTGGACCACATGCAGCAAGGCACCGTGAACCTGCAGCACATCCAGATCCTGGTGCTGGACGAAGCCGACCGCATGCTGGACATGGGCTTCATCCGCGACATCCGCAAGGTGCTGGCCGCCCTGCCGCCCAAGCGCCAGAACCTGCTGTTCTCGGCCACCTTCGCCGACGAGATCAAGAAGCTGGCCGACAGCCTGCTGAACAACCCGGCCCTGATCGAAGTGGCACGCCGCAACTCCACAGTGGAAGTGATCACCCAGAAGATCCACCCGGTCGACCGCGACAAGAAGCACCCGATGCTGGCGCACCTGATCAAGACCCACCAGTGGAAACAGGTGCTGGTCTTCACCCGCACCAAGCACGGCGCCAACAAGCTGGTCGAGCAACTGGCCCGCGACGGCATCACCGCCATGGCAATCCACGGCAACAAGAGCCAGTCGGCCCGCACCAAGGCCCTGGCCGAATTCAAGGACGGCAAGCTGACCGCCCTGATCGCCACCGACATCGCTGCCCGTGGCATCGACATCGACCAACTGCCGCACGTGGTCAACTATGACCTGCCCAACGTGCCGGAAGACTACGTCCACCGCATCGGCCGTACTGGCCGCGCTGGCGCCACCGGTGAAGCCGTGTCGCTGGTCTGCGTGGATGAACGCGACCTGCTGCACGACATCGAGCGCTTCATCAAGCGCGAGATCCCGGTCGAAGTGATCGCCGGTTTCGAACCGGACCCGACCGCCAAGCCGCAGCCGATCCAGCTGCGCAGCGGCCAGGGCCGTCACCAGAACGGTGGCGGACGCGGTGGCCAGCGCAGCGCTCCGCGCAAACCCGCCGGCAACGGCAATGCGGCGGCACCGAAGCCGGCTGGCGGCAACGCCGGCCATGGCCAGGCAGCCAAGCCGCGCGCGGCAGCCAATGGCAATGGCAACGGTAACGGCAATGCCGCCCGTGGCCAGGGTGGACGTGGCAATGGTGGCGGCAATGGTGGCAACGGCGGCAACAATGCCAACCGCGCACCCAAGCCGGCCAATGCCAATGGCCAGCCGCGCAGTGCCGGTCAGCCGCAACGCCAGGGTGGTCCGCGTCCGTCGGCCCTGACCCATGGCGGCCAGCGCGCAGCCGGCAAGTAAGCAGGCTTCAAGCCGCTTTCCGGGCAGCATCGTTCATCGTCCATCACAAGAAAAGGAAAGACATGAGTGTGACCGTCATCAAGGCCGACCTCGGCAACGCTGCCCACGCGGCAGCGCTGTTCGAGACCCTCAATGCCTACGCTTCCGACGCCATGGGCGGCGGCAAGCAGCTCTCCGGCTACGTGCGCGAGAACCTGGCCGCCGAGCTGAAGAAACGTCCCACTGCCCATGTCTTCCTGGCCTTCGATGGTGAAACGCCAGCAGGCCTGGCGACCTGCATCGAAGGTTTCTCGACCTTCGCCTGCAAGCCGCTGCTGAACCTGCATGACCTGGCCGTGATGCCTGCCTATCGCGGGCAGGGCGTGGCCAAGCTGCTACTGGCGGCGGTCGAGGACCAAGCCCGCCAACTGGGCTGCTGCAAGCTCACGCTGGAAGTCCTGGAAGGCAATGCCGTGGCGCGTTCGCTGTATCGCGCCTGTGGCTTCGAGGGTTACGAACTCAAAGCCGAAACTGGCAAGGCCATGTTCATGCACAAGCCGCTGGCCTGAACACTGCCCGCCTGATTGCCTCAAAAAAAATGCCCGCATCAACCGATGCGGGCATTTTGCTTTTTGGCCTGAAACTTCACATCCCATCCACCCTGCTGACTCAGGCGCGGTATTTCACGCCCGGCAGGATGCACAACATTTCATAGGCCAGATTAGCGGCCACCAGTGCGGTGGTCGCGGCCTGGTCATAGGGCGGCGACACCTCGACCACGTCGGCCGGGACGATGTCGAGCCCCTTGCAGCCACGGATGATCTCCAGCCCAAGCCCATGGATATCGCCGGGCAGACAAGCCTGCACCACCCGCTCGGGATCCAGCAAACTTTGTTCGCAGGCACGCCGAAAAGACATTCTGTGCACGACCCAAGTAAAAATTTCAGTCAGCACACATCCGAAGTGAAACCTTCTTCAGATTCCCATGGTCTGATAAGCGACCTTTGATGAGCTTTGTGCAACATCGTTCGTCCCTCGCGTCAAAAAATTAAAACTATTGCAATTGGGAGCGCCACCATGGCGACATCATTCATTCCCGCGTCGACCGGAGCCGCGCCATGAATCTGGCCGACGCATTGCAGGCATTTGCCTCCTCCGCCCTGAACCAGAGCAACCGGGCCATCCGGCTGCACTGGGGCAAGGCGCAAAGCACGCTGGAACAGGTGCTGGTCGTACAGCGGATCGACATCCGGGAAGGCCTCTACACGGGCATCGAAGGACATCTGACCTGCCTGTCCACCCGCTCCGACCTCCCCCTTAAAACCTTCCTCGGCCTGCCGGTGGCGGTGCGGCTGGTCACGGATCGCGGTGCCCTGCACGAGATCTGCGGCCTCATCACCGATGCCCGGGCCGGGCAATCCGACGGTTCGCTGGCGACCTATCAGCTGACGATCCGCGATGCCTTGTCCGTCCTGGAGAGGCGGGTCAACACCCGCATCTTCCGCAGCAAGAGCGTGCCGGACATCATCGACACCCTGCTCAAGGAATGGCAAACCCGAAGCCCGGCGCTGGCCCGCGCGTTTGATTTCGACCTGGCCGCCATGGATCGCAGCCGCTATCCCCAGCGCGAGATGACGCTGCAGTTCAACGAATCCGATGCCGACTTCATTCGCCGCCTGTGCCGCCGCGAAGGGATTGCCTGGTTCACGGCCGCCGGCAAGCGCGCTCAGGAGGCGGCCTCATCCGGCGATGCCGGATTGCCGATCCACACGCTGGTCTTCTGCGACGATCCGATGAAACTGCCCCAGGCCAGCGCCGGCATCGTGCGCTATCACCGCGAGGCCGCAACGGAAGAGCGCGACGGCATCACGCTGTGGTCGGCCTCGCAGCACATTGTTTCCGGCAGCGTCCAGCGCGCCAGTGCCGACTACAAGCACGGCGCGATGGATCAGTCCTCGCAGGTCAGCATCCTCGACCAGGGAGAGGCCGGCAATGACCTGGCCCAGCTGCTGTCTGACAGCTTCATCGACGTGCCGCATGCGGCCGACTCCAGCGACGACTACCAGCGCCTGGCCACCGCCCGGATGCTGTCGCACGAACTGCGCGCGGCCAGCGTCGAGGGCAGCAGCGGCGTGCGTGACCTGGCCGTGGGCCGCTGGTTCGAGCTGACGGGCCACCCGGACGTCAGTCAGCTGCCGCCGGAACAACGCCAGTTCATGGTCA
Organism: Herbaspirillum huttiense; assembly: GCF_004367745.1. Lineage (GTDB taxonomy): Bacteria > Pseudomonadota > Gammaproteobacteria > Burkholderiales > Burkholderiaceae_D > Herbaspirillum > Herbaspirillum huttiense. The sequence goes on along the minus strand of NZ_CP037993.1, from coordinate 1,954,009 downwards.
CGCGCCTGCATCATCGCGGCCAGAACAACCTGCCCAAGGCGCTCAACGAACGGGCGCAGCTCCTCTTCGACAGCAGCCGCTGGAGCAGCGGCCTGCCCGATCTCATCACGCAGTCGGCCACCTCCGCCACGGAAGAGACCCGTTATCAAAACAGTTTCAGCTGCGTGCGGCGCGGCGTGGCCCTCACGCCGACCTATGATCCGCGCATCGACCTGCCGCGCGTTCATCCGATGACGGCACGGGTGGTCGGTCCGAAAAACGAGGAGGTGCATTGCGACGAACTCGGCCGCATCAAGGTCCAGTTGCTGGGCCTCAATCCTGAGGATCACGCGCACGCCCAGGGCGCGGGCACCAGCGGCACCGATGCCGACAGTGCCTATGTGCGCGTGAGCAGCAGCTGGGCCGGCAATGGCTATGGCCACGACACTTTGCCGCGTGTGGGCATGGAGGTTGCGCTGGATTTCCTGAACGGCGATCCGGACAAGATGTTCGTCACCGGCGTGCTGCACAACGGACCGAACAAGCCGGCCACCTTCAGCCATGCGGGCGGCTTGCCGGGCAATCGGTTTTTGTCGGGGATGAAGACCAAGGAAATCCAGGCCAACCGCTACAACCAGTTGCGTTTTGACGATACGCCCGGCCAGATCAGCAGCCAGCTGGCCAGCGAACATGCGGCCAGCGAACTGAACCTGGGCTACCTGACCCAGCCGCGCACGGACGGCAACGGCCAGGCGCGCGGCGAAGGGGCCGAGCTGCGCACCGACGCTGCCGCCTCGCTGCGTGCCGCGCAGGGCATCCTGCTGACCACCTATGCGCGCAACAAGGCAGCGGGACAGATGCTGGATCGCGACGAACTCAACGAACTGCTAGGCCAATGCACCGAACTCTTCAAGTCCCTGGGTGACTATGCCGGCCAGCACGGCGGCCAGGCGGCCGACAGTGGCGGCCAGAGTGCGCTGGCCGGAGCATTCCGGAACTGGGATGCGGGCAGTACCAATGGTGGACAGGACAGCGCCGCCTCTGCCCCTTCTGCCGCGCACGCCATCATGGCCTTCGGCGCGGCCACGGGTTCGGTGGCGGTGACGCCCAAGACGCAGCTGAACTATGCCGGCGAGAACATCGACCAGATCGCGCAACAGCATCTGCAACTGATGAGCGGCCAGCGCTTCAACGCCACGGCGGGCCAGGGGATGCAGCTGTTTTCTCGCGGCACCGGCATCCAGGCGATTGCGGGCGAAGGGCCGGTGCTGCTGCAGGCACAGAACGCCGCGCTGACTGCCAATGCGCAGAAGGGCGTGAAGATCAGCACCAACGAGAACGAAGTCCTGATCACCGCGCCGACCATCCGCCTGGTGGCGGAAGATGGCAGCTACATCAAGATCGGTGGCGGCGTGACCATGGGGACCCAGGGCGACATCAAGCTGCTGTCGGCGTCCCATCAGTGGGGCGGTCCCTCGACGCAGCAAGCGGCCAAGACCAGTTTCAGCAATGCGCCGACGGATCAGCGTTTCCGTTTGCATTATCCGGGCGAGTCCGCCGAGACCGCGCCTGCTGCGGCCAATCAGTCTTACCGCATCACGCTGGACGATGGCCGGGTGATCGAGGGCAAGAGCGATGCGAACGGGCTGACTGAATTGGTCAAGGATGATGCCATGCGCATACTCAAGATCGATATTTTGAAACCTGCGTTATAAAAAGGAACAAGGAATCATCATGGGCGATAGCAACGATGCCAACCATGTCGCTGCCAGCGGTGCAGCGGTCTCCCACGCCAACCGGTACAGTGACCGGCCGATAGAAGTGCCGGCAGACCTGCCGGGGATTGTTATCTTCATTCATGGGGTCAATGATCCGGGGGCGGTGTATTCCTTTGTTGAGGAAGGGCTTTGTCAGGGGCTTAATGAGAGATTGGATCGGCGGGATTTGAAGGCGGGGAGTTATGGAGAAAGCTATAAAAATCTCAAACAAAAAAAAGATCCTAATGTGGTCGATGCAAAGATATTGGCTGATCCAGACACCTTTCTTTATCAGCGCAAAGAAATTACCAGCAAAACCAAAAGTGTCTTCATCCCGTTTTATTGGGGCTATCGCGCCAGCGACGATGAAATTGCCCGGTTTGATTCCAAGGGAAAAAGCAATACAGATAAAATCCGTGGTGGCACGGATGATGGTCGCGGCTTCCTGACAATGCGTGGACAGTATCAGGACCTGCAAGGCAACCGCCTCGACAAGAACTTCGGCAAAGGCGGGGGCTTTTTCGCCAATGCGACCAACAATATTCCCGACATGTATGGCCAAGGCTTCAGAGCGGACAGAGCGGCTCGAACCGGGACCCGACTGGCCCTGAGTGCGGGAACGCTCTATGCCGCTGACGGACCTGATCGTCGCTATTTCGTCATGGCTGCTACGCGCCTGGCCCGGCTGATCAGGCTGATCCGATCTATCGAGCCCTCGGCACTCGCCAAAGGAAAAAACAAAGTTCCTGGAAATGAGACGATTACCATCATGGGCCACAGCCAGGGGACGATCCTGACCCTGCTGGCCCAAGCCATCCTCAGAAAGGAAAATCAACGTTGCGTAGATTGCGTCATCATGGTGGATAGCCCCTATAGCCTCTACCAGACGCCAGACTGCAATCAAACCGGCCAGGCAAAGCTACAAACGCTGATCAACATCGTCAACGAGGTTACGAGCGCACCTTACCGGTTGCCTGACCTGGCAGATCTGCTGATCACCAACTGCGAGTCTGGTGGACGGGCCGGTCCAAAATGGAAGCCATCAGCGGGGAGTCGGCTGGACAAAAGCGGCAAGCAGTGGGTAACTTTCGACGAACGCGATAACCGGGGCAAGGTGTATCTCTACTTTTGCCCGGAGGATACCGTGGTCGGGATGACCAAGGTTCATGGGATAGGAACGTTTGGAATTCCGGATGTAGTGCCAGCAGACGGCACGGCAAAAACACAGCAAAACAAAAAGAGTATGGATGCCATGAAGGCTTTGGCAAAACATGGACGTTTTCTCCAGAGAATGTGGACGCGTATGGAGCGTATCGATCCAGCAGACGGGAAGAGAAAGAAGGTACTGGTCGGAACCAAGCCGGGATCAGTGCCGGTTCGCGAGATAGCGGAGCGCCTGAACCCTGGACCGGCAGATGGGATTTCAAACGCAGCGAATAACCTGTTCATGCAAGATAAATTCATCCCGGCAGAAATGCGCTACATCAACGGCGAAGAGCTCAAGCCGCCATGTGAACCGGACCTGTATGGCGGCGAGATCAAGGGCCGCAAAGGAGGACCAGACCGTTGGGGAAACGACCGCATCGGCATGGCAGAACCGGATGATGTGACTCAGAACGTCATTCTCGGGAATCAATACGCCAGCATGAAGTGGAAGCAGATGGACGTTACCAATGACGTGGGTTATGACCTGGAAAAGGCCAAGAGAGATTTCAATGCAAAAAATCCGTCCATAGATGATCAGGCCCATCACTGGCGATTGCAGCCCATTCTATCCAATACATTGGCCATGGGACCCGTCAGCTACACGGTAGAGCGCGAGGAGACCCCCAATGAAGCACGCAAGAGAATGAAGAGTGATGAGGATGTCTACCAGGCCAACAACTATCACTCGGCCATCTTGCACGCAACGGAGAACCAACGATGGGTAACGGCGATGGATGTGGCGATTGGGCAGGCAGTGACATTGGATGATCCAGTTTGGCGTGAATTAATCTTGGCAATCGCAGACTGGAAATTAAGCCCATACGTCTATTCCACTATTCTGGCGAATCGAGCATACAAAGAAAAGCTATCTCAGGAGAACAAGGACTTTATAACGGCATGTAAGGACTATTACCAATCCGGCACGTTCCCCGCTGAACGTTTTGTCTCGATGGCGATGCCCGATCTGGTGGTAAATGAACTGACAGATGAGGCACTAAAGGCTCAGTACGAGAGCATGGAACCCGATATACGCTTTTATCAGAATCAGGTGGGAACAGCGTTTGGCAACTTGGGAAATATGCGATGAGGCCCCGTATTTGGCCTTACTTGGCCGCATTTTTATTGATGGCACTTCTGTGGAGTGCCTACATCATGACTGAGAGTTACCATCAGTGGCAAATAACAGGACAGGAAACGATGAATATGGGAAGCAATATTCGGAACGGAATCTTAGGTGCACTCGGCATTGCTGTTGTAGCGTTTGTGGGAAATTTGGCATGGATGCATGGCACATCGAGTGCCGCAGCAACGGTTAGCGCACAACCACAGGTCTCTCCAGTGACAACGGAAGCAACTCTTTCCGGGGCAAAGAAGATACTCACCCAGACGGGAAATAAGTTTGTGTTGGAAGTAAGAGGAATGGGCGTCGTCGTCGGCGAAGATACAGACGAGGAAATATGGCGACTTATTGAGAAAAAAGCCAACAATCATGAGAGTTATCGCTCAAAAAATCCGGACGACTACTCGAATAGTGCTGACGAACGCTTATCCAAATTGGGTGTTGTCACTAGTGTTTCTCTTGAAAGGGGCGCTCGGCGTGCTGTCGAACAATGGCCCATCCCCGTCATCATCTGGTATCCACCAAAGGCGAAGGACGGAACACGGCCAGCTGCAAACCTGGCGGGCCTGCGTCAAATGGCAAGCCTTGGTGTGACCTTGCTCTTGTGGCAGGAAGACGCCAATACCGATGACGGCGCAGCGATGATAGAAAAGCTGTTCGCCTTTTTTGATACTCATCCAGATGCGCCCGCAGCGCTGATCTTCAGTACTGACGGATCCATGCTTCGAACGCTGATTGAGACACCCGGCCGTATTGACACGCCAAAGATCGGCCACGTCATTCCCGCGATGCCCGATAGTGTCGCAGCCTTCCTGGTCACGCGCTCGGACCGGGTCGACAATTTAGTCCGCCCCTATGCTGTCAAGCAGACTGCCAACATCAATAAAAACGACACCGAGTACGACATCGTCAAGCTATGGAATTTCTTCTGGCGAAATAGCCACGATCAAGGCCCGGACAGTTTCAATGCGTATTTCATCAAGAAAGAAAAGGAAGCCGGGGTCGCCAATCCTTCGGCCATCGGTGTCATGTCCGCAAAATGGTGGCAAGAAAAATTACCGGAATTATGGAAGACCATCAGCAACCAAGGCCCCGGTGACTTCAAGCCCTCTCCCTACCTCCCGGTGCGCTGGACCAACTGGCAAGTCGAGCAATTTGACGATGCTCCCCTGCTCGGCTATCTCCATCGCCCAGTCGACGTAAAACTCACCGACGACAAAGGCCAACCGCTGAAAACCGCCCTGCAAGCAGCCGCCCTGAAAGCCGGCTGGGAAGCCGCCATCGCCGGCTTGCCTGAAGCCACCGAACCCAAACGCGTCTTCTACGACACTACCGGCAACAAGCAATGGGTCATCCCGCTGAACCAGGCCTTGATGCAAATGGGTGCCTCGGCTCCGCATCCAGACGAGGTCAAGGAAGGCTACGACATCGGCGCACGCATCGGCAACACCGGCACCAGTTCACCCATGGTGCAGATCGGTCTTGGCCTGATCGCCAGCTATCACCAGGGCGGTGCGAGTGCGACGGTGAACCGCCGCCCGAACGGCATGGCCAGCATCATCATGGTCAGCCCGCCGGATGAAACCACCAAGGCTACGTGGGCCAAGACGCACGGTGGCCGGAGCCCCTTTGAATGACATCACCCCACAAGGACCACTGACATGCGCGGCATCATTCGTCTCGGCGATTCCACCAGCCACGGCGGCAAGGTCGTCACCGGACAAGACAAATCCATCGTCATGGGACGCGCCGTCGCCTGCGTCGGCGATCACTGCAGCTGCCCGATCTCCGGCCATCACGATTGCGTCATCGTGGAAGGCGATCCCAACGTGCTGATCGACGGCAAGGCCGTCGCCTTCGAGGGCCACAAGACCTCCTGCGGGGCCTCGCTGATCTCCAGCATGGAGTCGTCAGGACGAACCGCGTAAATCATTTCGCATCGGCCCGCATCCCGCAGGCCAGACTGCATTGTCGGAGTCGCACATCTTGAGCGAGAATGAGCGCCGGCAAGCCTTCCTCGACGATCTGCAGCAGGCACAATAAAAAAGGGCAATGCCTGCGCATTGCCCTTCTGCTTTACTACTGTCTTGCTGTCCTGCTGTCCTGCTGTCCTGCCTTGCGTTTTCGCGGTTTGCTTCACATCGGCAATCGCATCAATCGGGCCATCAAGCCGCCATCGCCATCCCGCGCGACTTGCCGGAGCTCAGGTAGCTGGCGATGGAATCCTGCGTCACTTCGCCCACGTAGCTGCCATCGTTGGCAATGACCGGCATCCAGCTGGTGCTGTGCTTGTACATCTTGGAGAGCACCACGCGCAGGTTCTCGTCCGGATCGGCATTCATGGTGAAGGGACGCACCATGTCCTCAGCCACGCCGGTGTTGCCGCGCACATCACGGCGGGTCAGATAACCCAGGGCACGGTTGTCGGCATCGATGATGGTGAGATAGCGCGAATCCTGGTCATCCATCAGCGCCAGCGCCTGGTCGCACGATACGTCCGGGTGGGCAGTCGCCGGTGTAGTCGCAGCCTCGCCGGCACGCACCAGCAACAGTCGCTTCAGGGTGTGATCCTGACCCACGAAGGCGCTCACGAAATCATCCTTGGGACGGGCCAGCAAGGTGTCCGGATTGTCGAACTGCACCAGCTTGCCGGCGCGGAACACGGCCACCTTGTCGCCCAGCTTGATGGCTTCGTCGATGTCGTGACTGACCATGATGACGGTCTTGTTCAGCTGGCGCTGCATCTGGAAGAACTCGTTCTGGATCGATTCGCGATTGATCGGATCGACCGCGCCAAACGGTTCATCCATCAGCAGCACCGGCGCATCGGCCGCCAGTGCGCGGATGACGCCGATACGCTGCTGCTGGCCACCAGACAGCTCACGCGGGTAGCGCTTGAGGAATTTCTTCGGGTCCAGTGCCACCATGGCCATCAGTTCGGTGGCACGCTCCTGGCAGCGCTTCTTGTCCCAGCCCAGGAGGCGCGGGACGATGGTGATGTTTTCTTCGATGGTCATGTTGGGGAACAGACCAATCTGCTGGATCACGTAGCCGATGTGGCGGCGCAGTTCCACTTCATCGATGCCGGAGGTGTCCTGGCCGTTCAGCAGTACGCGGCCGGAGGTCGGGTTGATCAGGCGATTGATCATCTTGAGGGTGGTGGTCTTGCCACATCCCGAGGGGCCGAGGAAGACGCAGATCTCCCCTTCAGCCACCTTCAGGCTGACGGCGTCCACCGCCTTGACCTGCGTGCCATCCTTTTGAGTGTAGGTCTTGCTCAGTTGGTCCAGTTCGATCATTTTTGTACTCCTTTCGGTGTCAGGATTTTCTGCAGACGTTGCAGCAGGGTGTCCGCAATGATGGCCAGCACGCTGATCATCACCGCGCCCACCACGAGTTTTTGCATGTTGCTCTGGCTGATCGCATGCAGGATCAGCACGCCCAGCCCACCAGCACCAATCACGGCCGCAATGGCCATGACGCCGATGTTCATCACGACGGCGGTACGCACGCCGCCCAGGATGACAGGCACGGCCAGCGGCAGGTCCACCATGCGCAGGCGCTGCCAGAAGGTCATGCCGATGCCGATGCCGGCTTCCTTGATGCCGGCTTCAATGTTCTCCAGCGCCAGATAAGTGTTGCGCATGATCGGCAGCAGCGAATACAGGAACACGGCGGTGATGGCGGGCAAGGGGCCGATGCCGGCACCAAATTGCGAGAACACCGGGATCATCAGGCCGAACAGTGCGATGGAAGGCAGCGTCAGCACGATGGTCGCCAGCCCCATTAAAGGACCGGCCAGCCAGCGCACCCGCACGATCAGGATGCCCAGCGGGACGCCGATGGCAATGGCCAGGCTCACCGCAATGCCCACCAGTTCGAGGTGCTGCAGGGTCAGGTCGAGGATGTTGCGCCAGTCCGATTGCAGGTATTGGAAGATGTTCATGGTCCCCTCCTCAGATCAGGCCGGCTTGCTTCAGGAAATCGGCCGCCACCTTGGCCACCGGTTCCTGGTCGATGTCGACGCGCTTGTTCAGCTCGGTCATGGTCGCCGTGTCGATCTTGGCGGCCAGGGCGTTCAGTTGCTCGGCCAGCTTGGGGTTCTTGTCCAGGATCTCCTGGCGCACCACCGGGGTGGCCTTGTAGGCGGCAAAGTAGCCCTTGTCATCCTCCAGCAGCTGCAGGTCGAAACCCTTGATGCGGCCATCCGAAGCGTAGGTCAGGCCGACGAACAATTGTTCGTTCTTCAGGGCCGTGTAGACCAGACCCGGGTCCATCTGCTTGACTTCGCTGCGATCCAGCTTGAAGCCATACAGCGCCTGCATCGGGCCCAGGCCGTCGGGACGGGAAGCGAATTCATAGTCCACGCCCAGCAGGTGCTGCTTGTTGCCTTCCTTGTCGTCTTCATTGATGCGGTTGGCGAGGTCCTGCAGCGAGTGGATGTGATACTTCTCGGCCACGTCACGCGGCATGGCGAAGGCGTAGGTGTTGTTCAGCTCCGACTGGTTGAGCCAGGTCAGGCCGCGCGGGGCGTCCAGTTCCTTGACCTTCTGGTAGATCTGGTCGGGATCGAGCTTGTCCTCGATGTGGTTGTAGACGATCAGGGCGGTGCCGGTGTAATCCCAGACGATGTCGATCTGGCCGCTCTCCAGCGCCGAGCGCATCAGGGTCGTGCCGAGGCCGTTCTTCAGGTCGGTGTCGTAACCCTTGGCGCGCAGGTATTGCGCGGTCATGTCCGAGAGCAGCAGCTGCTCGGTGAAGTTCTTGCCGCCGATGACCAGGTTCTGGGCCTGAGCGCGGGCCGTGCCGAACATGGCCAAGCCAAGCGCCAGGGCGCACAGGGCATATTTTGCGATGGTCTTCTTTGTCATGCTTTCCTCTCTACCGCTGTGCCGGAAAGGGCTGGCGTGCGGTCGTTCTTGTGATGGGAATGAGCTGCCGGATCAGGTGCGCAGCCCGCGACGCGCCAGGTAGAAACCCGACAGCGAGGTCACCAGGGCATCCAGCACCAGCGCCAGCAAGGCGGTGGCGGCAGCGCCCAGCAGCAGCTGGCCGTGATTGTTCAGATAGATGCCGGGGAAGATCAGGCCGCCGAGACTCTCGCCGCCGATCAGCATCGACAGCGGTGCGGTACCGACGTTGATCGCCAGCGAAGTACGCACGCCACCGACGATGATCGGCAGCGCATTGGGCAACTCCACGCGGAACAGGATCTGGTGCGGCTTCATGCCGATGCCGCGAGCAGCTTCCTTCATGGCCGCCGGCACGTTCTTCAACCCCTCGTAGGTGTTGCGCACGATGGGCAGCAACGAAGCCAGCCACAGGGCCAGGATGGTCGGGCCATTGCCGATGCCGAAGGCAGCCAATGCCAGCGCCAGTACGGCGATGGAGGGGATGGTGTTGCCGATGTTGAAGATCTGGATGAACTTCTCTGCACTGCGTTGCGCGCCCGGGCGGGATAGCGCGATACCGGCCGGAATGCCGGTGGCCAGGGCCAGCACCATCGAACTGAAGACCAGTTCCAGATGCTTGCCGGTGTAGTAGACCAGGTCACCGCGATACTTCTGGATGACGTCCGGACCGATCCACCAGACCAGGCCTGCAATAACCAGCGCAAAACCGAACGCGCCGGCGAAGACGTGACGAACACGTGTCATGTTACCCCCTGTTGGTATAGCCGACACGACATGACGCCGCGACGACGGGTTTCTGGGATCAAGTTTTAAAGGGTTCGCTTGCCCCGTTGGGCGTATCGTTTGGATGCGAACCGAAAGCTGCAAGGGCAGCGATGAAACCGAAGCGATGAAGCCAGCCTCGGCATAGTGCACACCGGACAGGGATGGGAACGGTTCACCGTGGAGAACGGGAGGGCGTTCGCGCTGCCAGCCGGAAATTCGGACAACCCGCACACTGCGGATCGGACACTGCTAAGAGTCGTTGTTGAACAAGTGATTTCGCGAGCAAGATGCCGCGAAAGAACGATAGTTTAAAGCAATCGCTTAATGCTGTCCAGCAATGTAGCAATGTGAATCGATAACTTACAGATCTGAAGCACTTTTAAAAGTTCCCAACGGCGGTCAATATGCCGTTAAAAGTGGTCATCCTGAAAACCGCCAGCGCGGCGCTATCCCTTGCCCCATGCGGCTCCCGCCGAGCTTGACTAATGAGCAACATGGGGCAAAAAAAATCGCCGGACCTCTCTGCGAGGCCGGCGAAAAATTTTTCAGAAGCGCGGCAGGAGGTCGCCGCGTCGGTGCTCCGCTGTCAGCGCATGGCGCCGAACACCTTGCCCAGAATGGCGCTGCCGGTCCCGACCGGATCCTTGCGGATGGCTTTTTCTTCCTCGCCGATCATCAGGAACAAGCCATCCAGCGCACGCTGGGTGACATAGCCTTCCACGGTGCTCTGCTCGGCGCTCACCAGCCCGGATTTGGCGACCTGGCCCATGACGGCGTTGTAGCGGCCCGAGAGGCCGTTCTTGTCGGTGATCTGCTTGACGATGGGCAGGAACTTCACGGCCAGTTCGCCCGAGGTTTTCTGGCGGAAGAAATCGGTCACGGAGGTATCGCCACCGGCCAGGATGTTCTTGGCATCGCTCACCGACATCGACTTGACGGCATTGACCAGCAGCGGCTTGGCCATCGGCACGGCGGCCTCGGCAGCGTGGTTCATGTCGGCCACCAGGCCATCGACCTGGCCGCCCATGCCGGTCATGCGCAGCAGCGGCATGGCCTGTTCCAGCGCACCGGGCAGCTGGATCTTGACCTTGTCGTTGCCGAGGAAGCCGTTGGGCCGGCCCAGGTTGGCCACGGCGGTATTGGCGCCCTTCTCCAGCGCGGCTTTCAGGCCGGCGGTGGCGTCCTGGTTGCTCAGGTCGGACAGCGAAAAGGCCAGGGCACCGCAGCTGGCCAGCAAGAGACTGGCCGCCAGCGTGCGGCGCAGTGCGGAAACGGGGAAACGGGAAAAGGACATGCGCGACTCCAAAGTTCAGGATGCCGGGATGATAGCAGCCCGGCATGACGGCACCAGATCACTTCCCGCGCGAGAGCTCCAGCCCGGCATTGTGCGGCAGCTTGCCGCTGATCGGCACCGAGGCCACCGAGAACAGGCCGATGACCAGGAAGGCCGGCCAGAAATCGGCCTCGACGATGCTCGCATGCCCCTGCAGATGATTCGACAGTTGCAGCACGATGCCCGCCACCGTCACGCCCAGGCCCAGCGACAGCTGCTGGATCACGCTGGCCAGGCTGGTGACGCGGCCGGCGTCGCGGCTGTCGATGTCGGCATAGGCGATCGAATTGAGGCAGGTGAACTGCAGCGCCGGGAACACCCCGCCCATCAGCACGATGGTGACGATGAGCAGATAAGGCGTATGCATGCTGAAGATGCCATAAGCCGCCAGCGCGAAGCCGGCGAACACCGCATTGACCATCAGCACGGTGCGGAAGCCATAGCGGCGCAGCACCCGGCTGGCCAGCAGACGGATGAAGAGCGAACCGAAGGCCGAGGCACAGGTGATGCTGCCGGCCTGGAAGGCGGTCATGCCCAGCCCTTCCTGCAAGGCCAGCGGCAGCAGGAACGGCACCGCCCCCAAGCCGATGCGGAACAGCGAGCCGCCCACCACGCTGGCATGCAGCGTGGGGATGCGCAGCAGGCGGAAGTCCAGCAGCGGATACGGGATCTGGGTGGAATGACGGTAATACATCACCAGCGCAATGGCGCCGATGGAGCACATGGCCACCGGCGTAGCGCCGTCGACCAGCTGGCTGCCGAACAGCGACAGGCCCAGCATGATCATGGCCGCGCCCACCGAGGTGAGTACAAAACCCTTCACATCCAGCGGGGCCGGATTGTCTTCCTTGAAGTTCTGGATGAAGCGCTTGGCCAGATACAGGCCCAGGAAACAGAACGGGATATTGATCAGGAACACCCAGCGCCAATGGAAGTAGGTCGTGAGAAAGCCGCCCAGCAGCGGCCCGACCACCGGTCCCAGGAGCGCCGGCAAGGTGAGATAGCTGACCGCCTTGACCAGTTCGGACTTGTCGACCGAACGCGCGATGATGACCCGCCCCACCGGCACCATCATGGCCCCGCCGATGCCCTGCAGGAAGCGCGCCGCCACGAAGGTCACCAGCGAGCCGGAGACGGCGCACAGGATGGAGCCGGTCATGAAGACGATCATGGCCCAGCTGAACACCTTGCGCGCGCCCAGCTTGTCGGCCATCCAGCCGGAGATCGGGATGAACACGCCCAGCGCCGCGACATAGGCGGTCATGGCCAGTTTCAGGGTGATCGGGTCTTGATGGAGATCGCGCGCGAGCGCGGGGAGCGAGGTGGCCAGCACGGTGGCGTCCATGTTTTCCATGAACAGCGCACAGCCGACGATGAGCGGAATGAGCAGCGAGGGTCGCACGGTAGGCAACGGGGCAACAGAGCGGGTGACAGTGGCGGAATTCCAGGGAGGCTCTTCGTTGCACGGCCTCCTGAAGGTGCATAGTTTAACCCAGCTGGCCTTTTCTTGCGGGCAAGCCGTCGGATCGCCGCAACGATGTGAAGACTTTGGCAGACAGTCGGCCGCCATCGGACACACCGCTTCACTCTGCGCAAAGGGCACTTTCAGGATGAGCCCATGTCACAATGCAGCACGGCGCATCGTGCGAAACAATCTTCATATCACGCTATAACCTGCCCCACCCTCATTTGGAGCCTGGATGAACAACAACATCAACAACACCCACAGCAAAACCCTGGGCTATCTGCTCTGGATCTTCGGATTTCTCGGCGCGCACCGCTTCTACTACGGCAAACCCGTCACCGGCACGATCTGGTTCTTCACGCTGGGCCTGTTGGGCATTGGCTGGATCGTCGACCTGTTCCTGATCCCCTCGATGGATCACGAAGCCGACCGCCGGTTCGTGGCCGGCGAGATCAACTATTCGGTGGCCTGGCTGCTGCTGACTTTTCTGGGCATCTTCGGCGCGCACCGCCTGTACATCGGCAAGTGGATCAGCGGCATCGTCTATTTCTTCACCGGCGGCTTCTTCCTGCTGGGCGTGCTGTACGACTTCTGGACGCTCAACGCCCAGATCTCCGAACGCAACCACGGCGCACGCGCCTGAACCCTGCCGGCGGCCCATCCCGGCCGCCCTACTTCTTCAATGCCTTCATGCGCTTGGCGGCCAGCTCCACGGTGTGGAGCTGCTCCTTGCGCTTCATCGATTTCCAGTCCTTGATTTCATCCCGGGTGCGGCCGCAGCCGGTACAGACTTCGTGCTTGAGCTTGCACAGCGAGACACAGGGGCTCTTGACGTCTTTTGCCACTTGCGGATTCCACTTCATTCATATTCAGACAGTCCTGACTGTACTGCAATGCCGGAAAGCCTGCTGACGCCGTGCCCCATGAAAAAGGCCCGCATCCTTGCGAATGCGGGCCAGCCCACGACTACCTCTGCTACGTTTTGCTACAGGTACTGCAGCCGCCTGCTTTCCCCGAGTACCAGTCTTTCAAGCAAGCGACTGGACGGGAGTATCCCGGTTTACGGCGTTCATGGGCATAGGAAAAGTCTGAAAAAACGAGATCAAGTTGTGCCGGACTGCTATTCCGTTTTGCCGGACTGACTTGTCTTATCGGATTTGTCCGATTTGCCCGATTTGTCCGCCTTGTCCGATTTTTCTGCCTTGTCCTGCTTGAAGCGGGTCACCAGCAACTGGTTGATGCGATTGCCTTCGATGTCCACCACCTCGAACTTGAAATCGGAGAAGAGCACGAAATCGGTCTTCTTCGGAATCTTGCGCAGCATGTACATGATGAAGCCCGACAAGGTCTCATAGCCCACCGGGTTGGGATACTCGTCGATGTCCAGTTCATTCATGACATCGTTCAAGGGCGTCAGGCCATCCATGAGCCAGGAGTTCTCGTCACGGCGCACGATCTGCTGCTCTTCCTCGGTGATGGCCAGCAGATTGCCCATGAGCACGCCGGTCACGTCGGTGATGCTGATGATGCCGACCACCAGTGCATATTCGTTCACCACGATGGCCAGGTCTTCATCCATGGCCTTCATGCGTTCCAGCACTTCCCACAGGTTCAGGGAATCGGGAATGGACAGCGGCGTATGCACCAGCCCCTTGTCGGCCAGGGAGAACTGTTCACCCTTGAGCAGGCGCTTGAGCACATCCTTGCTGTCGATGTAGCCCAGCACCGCGTCAATATGCCCATCGCAGACCAGGAAACGCGAATGCGGGTGATCGATGATCTTCTGGCGGATCATGTCTTCGCTGTCGGTCAGCAGGAAGTAGACGATGCTGTCGCGCGGCGTCATGGCCGAGGGCACGTAGCGGCTTTCCAGCTCGAACACGTTCTCGATCAGGTGATGCTCTTGCGTCAGCAGCACACCGGCCTGCGCGCCCGCATCGACCATGGCGTGGATCTCGCTGGGCGTGATCACGTCCTGGCGCACCTGCGGCAAACCGAAGAGCGTGAAGATCCACTTCGACAGACTGTTGAAGAACCACACCAGCGGCCTGAAGAGCGTTTCCAGCAGCAGCATGGGCTGCACCAGCGCCACCGCGGCGCGCTCCGGGGCGGCCATGGCCAGGCGCTTGGGCATGAGGTCGGCAAAGAGGATGAAGAAAGCCGTCACCACCAGGAAGGACATCGCAAAGCTGATGTTCTCCAGCAGCGGGCCGACGTAGAAGGTGCTGACGATCTCGCGCATGTGCGGCGTGAGCGCCGGCTCGCCGACCACACCACCGAGGATGGCCACCGCGTTCAGGCCGATCTGCACCACCGTGAAGAAATTGCCCGGCTGGGCTTGCAGCGAGAGGACCCGGTCGGCGTTGTGCACGCCCTCCTTGGACATCATCTCAAGACGGATCTTGCGCGAGGCGGCAATGGAGATCTCGGCGCAGGAAAGAAAGGCGCTGACCACGACCAGGAGCAGGATCAGCAGCAGACTGGTGAATATGCTCATGTTGTTCATGTTGTTCTTATCTCATTGATTTGACGTGACATTCTCTCGCGCAACGGGGAGAAAAAGCAAATTCACGCCAATCAAGGACAGATTGAAGCCTCCTGCCGGCCGGGCAGCAGGGTCCTCCAACACAAACTTCGCTCACTGCTTCAATACACGTCGCGCCGGTAACGCCCCTGTTCCGCCAGCGCCTGCAGGGCGTCCTCACCCAGAATCTCCTGCAGGGCCAGTGCCACGCCACCGGCCATGCCCTGCAGGCTGCCGCAGACGTAGAGGCTGGCACCCTCTTCTACCCATTGCCGCAGGACATCGGCGGCTGCGCGCAGCTTGTGCTGCACGTAGACGCGCTCGGCCTGATCGCGCGAGAAGGCCAGGTCCAGCCGTTGCAGCCAGCCTTGGGCCTGCCACTCCTGCAGCTCCTGCTGATGGAAGAAATCGTGCTGACGCGAGCGCTCGCCGAACAACAGCCAGTTGCGCCGCTGACCCGCCGCCACGCGCTCGCGCAGATGCGCACGCAGGCCGGCCAGCCCGGTGCCGTTGCCGATCAGGATCAGCGGACGATCATCGCCGGGGCCATGGAAACTGCGGTTGCTGCGCACACGCAGGGCGATCTCCTGCCCCGGCTGCGCATGCAGCCCCAGCCAGCCGGAACCCAGACCGGCGCGGCCATCGGGCAGGCGCATCAGGCGCACCATCAGTTCGAGAGCGCCATCGGCGGGCAGTGAAGCAATCGAATAAGCGCGATGCGGCAGCGCTGGCAAAGCGGCCAGCAATTCCTCATCGGGCAAGCTGCGCAATGCGGCGAGCTGGTCAGCCTCATGCGGCAGCAGGCGCGTGGCCAGCGCTGCGCGCAGGGAATCGTCCTGGCGGCCAATCGCTTGCAGGAAGGCATCAACAGCCGCCCCGCTGTTGTGCGGGCCGATCTCGGCGATATCCCCGGCCTGCCATTGCGGGGATGGCAGATCCAGCGGCGTGAGGCTCAGGTGAAACACCGGCTCCCCCGCGCTGCCCGGATTGAGCACGCGCCGCCCGGCCAGCCGCCAGCGGCCATAAGCCGGTGCGCTCCAGTCGGCTTCATCGCTATGGCCACTCAGGACACCCAGTTGATGCTGCCAATGCCGCAGCGCGCCCTCATCCCCGTTATCCACCTCGATGGCATCGAACAGCGGCTGCGCATGGCGGCGGCACAGCCAGGCGTGCAGCGCATGGCCGAAGGCGCAGTATTGCTGATAGCTGCGGTCGCCCAGGGCCAGCACGCCGAAACGCAGGTCCGGCAATGCGGCACCGTCGCTGCTGCCCAATTGCCGGGCCAGTGCGGAGGCATCATCGGGGGCATCCCCCTCACCGGTGGTGCTGGCCACGAACAGGGCCAGGCGTGTGGCTTGCAGATCGGCATCGGTCAACTGTCCGGCAGGCAGCACGCGCACCACCAGGCCACCTGAGCGCAAACTTTGCGCGGTCTGCCAGGCCAGTTGCTCGGCTGTACCGGTCTGGCTGGCAAAGACGACCAGTACGGTTTGCGGGCCAGTGGCCTGTACAGTTCCCCACTGGGCCAGCTGCAACTGCTGCGCGCGACGATGCCGGAGGAAGGTCATCACGCAGAACACCAGGTAAGTCAGCGCCACCAGCGCGGCCATCAGGTATCGGGTCTGCATGGCGTCGCTCACTGCAACATGGCGGCCAGGGCCGGGGTGAGGCTCTCACGGAAGCCACCGGCTTCGCGGGTGATGAAAAGAGCGGCAATCCCGCGTTCGCGGGCAAAGGACAGTCCGGCTTCCTCGCCCAGTACAGTCAACACGGTCGCCAGGGCATCGGCCACCATGCATTGCCGGTGCAGTACCGTGACAGACGCCAGTGCAGTGCGCACAGGTGTACCGGTACGGGGATCGATGGTGTGGGCATAGCGCTGGCCGTCGTGATCGACATAGCGGCGATAGTCGCCCGAGGTGGCGATGGCCAGGCCGTGCAAGGCCACCACCATGCCGGGACTGTCATCCGCAGGCGGGCGTTCCAGCGCCACCCACCAGGGCTGGCCATCGGCCTTGACGCCCTCCCCGACCAGTTCGCCGCCGACCTCCGCCAGCCAGCTCACGCAGCCGCAATCGCGCAATGCCTGCGCGACCAGATCCACCGCATATCCCTTGGCGATCCCGGAAAAATCCAGATGCACGCCGCCCGCCTGCTGTACCTTGCGCTGCGCACGGTCGAACACGAGACGCTGCCAGCCGCAACGCTGGCGGGTCGATTCAAGCAAAGTCGGGTCTGGCAGGCGCAATGCGTCGCGCTGCACGCTGCCCGCGCCGAATCCCCACAAGTCCACCAGCGGACCGACCGTGGGATCGAAGGCCCCGGCGCTGTCCACGGCCATGGTGAGCGCGGCATCCAGCACGGTGAAAAAGTCCGCCGGCAAGGCATGCCAGCTGCCCGCAGGCGCGCGGTTGAAACGGCTGATGAGGGAATCGGCTTCCCAGGTACTCATCTCGTCGATGACCCGCTGCAGCCGGGCCGCGATGGCCGTTGCGATCGTCTCCTGCGTGACGCTGCGCGAGGCCAGCGCCTGCACGCTCCAGGTAGTGCCCATGGTCTGCCCGGACAGGCGCTGGAGCGCCACATCAGGCGGCAGGAGGGACGGTGCTTGCAGGTCGACGGGGATCAGGACGCGGTGGGACATCGTCATCTTCAGCAATGAAAACGGCACCTGCAGTGCAGGTGCCATCAGGGTCAATCAAATGCCATCAAATGCCATCAAAGGCGATCAAGCAATCAAGCGATCAGGGCAGCACTTCGATGGTGGCGATGTAGGTGGCACGACGTTGCGTGGCCTGTGGCAGCGAGGTCTTCTGGTCGGAGACGCTGGCTTCCATCCAGTACATGCCCGGGCCGGTCCACTTCACGCTGAACTTGCCGTCGGCATCGGTCTTGATCTTGCTGTCCAGCAGCTTGTCGCGATAGCGGATGCCGCCGGGCACCAGTTCCACTTCCACATCCGCAGCCGGCTTGCCATCGAGCAGCAGCTGGAAAGTCGCGGTGTCGCCCGCCACCAGGTCGGTAGGATGGGTCACCGGTTGCAGCTCCAGGCCCACGCCGGTCGGGGCCAGCGCGCCCTTGCTCGGCTTGCCGGCGGTGACGAAGGTTTCCACGCGGCTGTTCATCTGGGTCACCTTCAGTTCGGTGGCATTGGCCGGGATTTCCTTGGCCAGGGTCTCGGCGGTGCCGCGCCAGCGCTTCTGCTGGCCATCCACCTTGTAGCTGGCGAAGACGCCATTGTTGACCACGGCGATCTTGTAGGTGCCAGGCTGGCTCAGCTGCACGTCGAAGGTGCTGCGGTACTTGCCGGTGGAGGCGTTGACCGCTTGCACCGGCTTGCCTTCGGGCCCGGTCACGACCAGGCCGTCCAAGCGCAGCGGGAAGTGTTCGAAGTAGAACAGGTCATTGGAAACGGCGGCATCCACCGTGACCCAGGCTTCATTGCCCGACAGGACGGTGGCCGAGGGCAGCAGCCACTGGCGGTGTGCCTGGGCCGACAGCGGCAGGCTGATGGCCAGGGCCAGGGCGGCGATCTTCATGGAGCGGCCGGCGAAGTGCTTGAGGGAAAACGACATGGCAGGTTCCTTGTTCTGGTTGATCTTGTTGGGGAGTCAGAGATGGCAAGCCATCAGGGCTTCAGTTCCAGGGCCACCGCACCCAGCTCGCTGCTGCCTTGGGCCTTGGCGCTCTGGGCGGCCTTGGGCGGCCACTGGAACGGCACCTTGACCAGTTCGCGGCCGCCGACTTCGCGTGCGGCCTCCACCATCAGCACATAGTCGCCGGGAGCGAGATTGGCGAGCGGTCCCTTGCCGGAGCCGAAATTGAGTTTCTGTTCACCCGGCGCACGGGTCGCACCGCTGACGCCATCGATGGGCATCTGCTGCTCACGCCCGCTGCGACGCCACCATTGGCGCATGTCCTTCAACCACTTCTCGCCTTCCTTGTCCTTTTTCTTCACGTCGTACCAAACCGCCAGGTTGGCGGCCACGCTCTGGTCGGCGCGTTCGATCCAGGCGGCAAGATACGGACGATGATATTCGGCCACGTTCAGGGTCGGGATTTCAATCTTGACGTTCATCTCCGCTGCGCCGGCCGGGGCGGCAGCGGCAAACAGCGCCGCCATGGCCAGGGCCAGGGCGGTCGGTTTCAACAGGGCGGACTTGCTACGCTTCATGGGACCTCGCTAAGAAAACAGGATGACTGGCTGCAAGCCGCAAGGGCCTGTCTGGCTAAGGGAAACGACGAATTCAGTGAATGAAGACCAGCGCCAGCAGCAAGGGCGCTACCAGCCCCAGCGCCACCAGCGGCCAGGTAGCCGGACGCTTGCCGGCATGCATCTGCAGCAGGAACAGGCCGGTGATGCAGAACACCAGGCAAGCCACCGCAAACACATCGATGAACCAGCTCCAGGCCGCGCCCGTATTGCGGCCCTTGTGCAGGTCATTGAAATAGGAAATCCAGCCACGGTCGGTCTTCTCATACTCGACCTGGCCGTCCTCCAGCGCCACGCGCAGCCAGGCATCCCCGCCCGGGCGCGGCAGCGCCACGTAGACTTCATCGGCCGACCATTCGGCGCTCTGCTGATCCACCGTCACCGCCAGTTCACGGCCGACCCAGTCGCGCACGGCGGGCGGCAGCGCGGCCTTGCTGCCGCCTTTGGCATCGGCCGCTTCGGCCTGCTGGCGCAGCGGAGCCAGCAGGGATTCGGGCAGCGTAGCCTTGCGATGGGTGACCTGCGGCTTGGCCTCGATCTGCGCCGCATGATTGAGCGTGAGGCCGGTGGCGGCGAACACCAGCATGGCCACCAGGCAGATGCCGGAACTGATCCAGTGCCATTGGTGCAGATGCTTGAGCCAGAAGGCGCGGCGTTTCTGGTCGGCAACGACAGGCAGGGAATGGGCGGCAGCGGGCTTCATGAGACGGCAGCAGAATCGGGAAGGAGGGGCAGGACGAGGATCCTCGGATCTCGCACCAAATAATAATAATTCTCAATTATATCTGGACTCATCCATGCCTCGCTAGCCGCCCGGCGCACTTTTACTTTGCGATACATGAGGATACAAACCCGGCCAGGGAGCCAGCCCTGCCGCGATACGCAGCGCCGGTCCCAGCGAGGCTGGCAGCATGGGACCGTGGGCCAGTCCCGGAAAACTTTGCCACTGCACCGTCAGGCCGTGCCGGTCGCGCAGCCGCTCGGCCAGTTCCGGCAAGGCTTGCGGCGGGATGGCTGCGCGCGCGGCCAGCATGGCGCGGGTACGTGCATCGTCCGCCTCTGCGGGCATGCGCTCGCGCCGTTCTGCCTCCCCCGCCATCAGCCACAGCCGGGCACCGGGCGCCCCCGGAAAACCCCGCTCTTCCTGCAGGATCACCCCGCCCTGCCACCACAGCGAGGGACTGGCCGCGATATAGCGGCTGAACAGGCCGGGCCGGGTGAACAAGGCGTGCAGCACGAACAGGCCGCCATAGGAGTGGCCCCACAGACTCAGTTGCGTGGCGTCCAGTGCCACCTGCTGGCGCACCTGGGGCAGGATGCGATCCTGCAGCAGATCCAGGAATACCGTCGCGCCACCGCCCCGTCGTCCGCGCGAGGTTTCCTCGTCGACCTGACCGGCCGGGATGGGCGGCGTGTAGTCATACGCGCGGGCAGCCACGTCGAAGCGCAGCGGCGTGTCGTAGCCCACGGCCACGATGACCGGTGGCGAGCCCTCCTGCAAGGCCTGCAACTGCGGCTCGTCGATGGCCGCCAGCGCCGCATTGCCATCGAGCAGCACGATGGCCGGATAGCCCTGCGGCGGTGGCCGACGCAGCGGCACGCCCAAGGTGATGCGGTAGCTGCGCTGACCATCCACGGAACCCAGCGTGAAGCGATTGAAGCGATACCAGGCCGAGCCCGTGTCAGCGATGGTGGGACCCAGCGGACGCGACAGATCCGGCTGGGCCGTCGCCCGGATGGGCAGGCAGGCGAGCATCGCCGCCCCCAGGATACGCCGGCGGCCCGGCAGCAGCGGCACCATCAGAAGCGCTGGGTCAGGCTGACCCACAGGCGGCGGCCGTCGCCGACGGTGTTGAAGCTCTGCTCGTCCAGGCGCTTGTCGGTGAGGTTGTAGATGGCCGCGCTCACCGAGG
This sequence comes from Herbaspirillum huttiense, assembly GCF_004367745.1. GTDB lineage: Bacteria > Pseudomonadota > Gammaproteobacteria > Burkholderiales > Burkholderiaceae_D > Herbaspirillum > Herbaspirillum huttiense. The sequence continues at coordinate 1,932,821 of NZ_CP037993.1, read as the reverse complement.
TGCGCTGGTTGATCTCATGCGTCACGCCCAGATCGGCCAGCGTATAGGCTTGGTACTCCTTCACGCCCGAGGACGAGATGGTGGTCCCGGCCGTGCCCACGCGCGCGGCGGCGTTGACTTCCTTGCCGTGGTAGTTCAGCGCGGTCCACACCGTCCAGGCATCGGCCGGGGTCCAGTCCGCGCGCAGGTTGAACATGTGGCGCGGCGTGCGGGCCAGCGCATAGCCATCGTAGCTGCCGCCCTTCTGGCGCGAATCGGTGAAGGTGTAATTCGTCTTGAAAGCCAGGCTGCGCGTGGCCTGCCAGCGACCGCTCAGCTCCAGGCCCTTGATGGTGGCGCGATCCACGTTGTAGCTGGTCCAGAGACGGTAATTGTTGTTGGCCGACCAGCGGGCGATGGAGCCATCGGCGTTGTAGACCAGGGCATTGCTGACCTTGTCCTTGAAGTCGGTGTAGAACAGCGTGGCACCGCCGGAGAGGCCGGCATGGTTGTCCCACAGGGCGCCCAGCTCCCAGCTGGTGCTGGTTTCCGGTTTGAGGTTGGGGTCGCCGATGATGACGCCGCAGGTGCCGGTGGGACCGACGGTGCAGCCGGCACCACCGGTCGTGTAGGCGTAGCCCGGCGCGATGGTACGAATGTCCGGTGCCTTGAAGCCACGCGAGACACCGCCCTTGATGGTGAGCTGCTCGCTGCCATGCCACACCGCGTAGAGGCGCGGGCTCCAGTGGTTGCCGTAGACCTCGTGGTGGTCCAGCCGCAAACCGCCGGTCAGGGCCAGGCGCTCGGTGAGTTTCCACTCATCCTCCACGAACAGCGCCTTCTGGGCAATGCGGAATTCCTGCACGCGGGTGCTGCTCACGCCCGGATTGACGTCGGTGAGCGTGGCCTCGTTCCACTGCCCGCCCAGCACCATCCAGTGCGCGCCCAGCGGCACGGACAGCTTGCCGTCCAGGACCAGGTTCTCGATCTTTGGCGCGCGCGTGGCCTGGGTGTAGCGATCGCTGCCGACCGGACTCTCGGTATAAGTTTTGCGTTGCGCCTTCTCGTAGGCGATCGAGACATCCGACGTGGCCCAGCCGTAGCGGCCCGTATGCGACAGTGCCATGTGGTCGCGCGGGTTTTCCGTATAGCTGTCGGCGGTGGTACGGGTCGCGGCCAGCGTGTGATCGCTGGAGGCGTCGCGGCGCACCTGGGATGTGCCGATCTCGGCCAGGATGTCGTGATTCTTGTTGGGCGTGAGCGCCAGGCGCGCGGTGAAATCAGTATCGAGCGCCTTGGTATTGCCGTTGAGAATGCGGTCTTCCTGGCGCTTGTAGACCTTGCCCCACAGTTGCAGGCCCAGGACCTCGCTGGCGATCGGACCGTTGACGTAGAACTGGCCCTGATAGGCGTCGCCCGAGTCGCCGTGCTGCTGCAGCGTGGTGTCTACGCTCAGCGAGCCGCCCCATTGCCGCGCCACTTTCTTGGTGATGATGTTGATGACGCCGCCCATGGCATCGGAGCCATACAGTGAAGACATCGGTCCGCGTACTACCTCGATGCGCTCGATGGCCTCCAGCGGCGGAATGTAGGACTGCTCGAAGCCGGAATTGCCATTGGTCCGCGCATCGCGCGTGCTCTGGCGCTTGCCGTCCACCAGGATAAGCGTATAGGCACCGGGCAGGCCACGAATGAAGATGTCCTTCTCGCTGGCCGTACCGGTGATGGTGACGCCCTCGACATCACGCAGGGCATCGGTGAGATCGCGGAAAGGACGCTTCTTCAGTTCCTCCTGGCTGATGACGGTGATGCTGGCCGGTGCGTCCACCACCTCCTGTTCGAAGCCGGTGGCGGTGACCACCACTTCCTTCAGGCCAGCCCCGGCATCCTGCGCCACGGCCAGGCCGCAACCGGAGACGTACAAGGCCAGCGCCGCCGCTACCGCCTGCGCCATGCGCGAAACGGACAGCGCGCCAGGCGCAGGAAGGTGATGGTGCGGATGATGCATGATGAATTCCCCTGTGGTGATGACGAGCCAGGGTCCGGGCGCAAGTCCGCCCCTGCAGGCGGCGACGGCAGCCCGCATCGACGCGGATGCATGGGAAGGCGAACGGGACCGGCACGGCCCGGACAATGGCGATTGATTTGCGAATGAGAATTATATTCATTTAAAATTGGCAAAAGTTTGTCAAATTGTGGCAAGCCGCACGGTGCGCGCGACCCATCCGGGCGCATTGCGCGCACCGCCGTCATTGAGGGGAAGGAACAAGAACATGCACGCGCAACGTCACGTCCTGGTGGTGGACGATCATGCGGACATCAGCGAGCCGCTGGCGGCCTACCTGCGCCGGCAGGACATGCAGGTCAGCCTGGCCGCCAATGCGGCGGAGGCACGGGCGTTGCTGCAGGCGCAGGCATTCGACCTGGTGGTGCTGGATGTGATGATGCCGGGCGAGGACGGTCTTTCGCTGTGCCAGAGCATCAGCCAGCAGCATGGCACCCCGGTGATCCTGCTCACTGCGCTGGCGGCCAGCAGCGACCGCATCCGTGGCCTGGAGACCGGTGCCGACGATTACGTGGTGAAGCCCTTCGATCCCCATGAGTTGCTGGCCCGCATCCGCAGCGTATTGCGCCGAGTGGGACGGCAGTCGCCGGTCCCGGCCAAAGCGGCCAGTACCGGCACGGTGCAGCGCTATGTCTTCGACACCTGGACACTTGATGTGCAACGGCGCGAACTGCGCGACCGCGACGGCACCCTCGTGACCCTGTCCAGCGTGGAATATCGCCTGCTGCGGGCGCTGGTGGAGCATCCCAACACGGTCCTGTCGCGCGACCGCCTGCTGGACCTGACCGCCGGCAGCGACGCGCTGGCCTTTGACCGCAGCATCGACAGCCAGGTCAGCCGTCTGCGCAAGAAACTCGAACCCGATCCGCGCAAGCCCGGTCTGCTCAAGACGGTCTGGGGCAATGGCTACCTGCTGGCCGCGCGCGTGAGTGCCGACCCGGCCACGCCATGAGAGTCTGGCCGCGCAGCATGACCGCACAATTGCTGGCCTTGCTGCTGCTGGGTCTGGTGGCGGCACACCTGATCGGACTGCTGCTGGTGCAACCGAATGGCACGCGCATCCACGTCATCTCGCGCGACCAGATGGCCGAGCACGCCGCCGTGGCCTGGCGCCTGGCGCAGCTGCCGGCGGCGCAAGCGCAGGAGGCACTGGCACGTGCCAGCGATGGCGACACGCGCTACCGGCTCGATCCGGATCCGCAGATCGATGCCGCCCATGAAGAGGGCGGCGACCAGGATCTGCTGCGCCAGCGACTGCAGGCGCAACTGGGCCTGCCGCCCGAGGCGTTGCGCATCAGCCTGCGCGAAGCCGACGATGGCCCGGCCCTGCTGCGCATCGCGCTGCGTACGCCAGCGGGCCTGTGGGTCAACACGCAGCAGCAGCCCTTGATCACGCAGGGCTGGGTCCGGCCACTGCGGTTTTCAGTCCCCGTGAGCACCCTGCCGGTGTTGCTGATCGTGGCCTTGTTCCTGCGCCGCATCCTGCGTCCGGTCAAGGCGCTGGCCCAGGCGGCAGAACGAGTGAGCCGCGGCGAGGAGGTGGCGCCACTGCCGCTGACCGGCCCGCAGGAAGCGCGCGAGGTCAGCGCTGCCTTCAACCTGATGCAGCAACGCCTGCGCCGCTTTGTCGAGGACCGCACCCGCATGCTGGCGGCCATCAGCCATGACCTGCGCACCCCGATCACCTCACTGCGCCTGCGTGCGGAACTGGTTGATGACGCGGCCCTGCGCACGGCGATGATCCGTACTTTGGACGAGATGCGGGTGATGGTGGAAGAGACCGTGCGCTTCGCACGCGATGATGCGCATGCCGAAGCCACGCGGGAAATCGACCTGGCGGCGTTGCTGCAGGAACTTGCTCAGGAGCACGCCAGCCAAGGCCGCGATGTACAGATCAGCGTGCAGAAAAATGTGCAGCAGAAAGTGCAGAACAAGGTAGCGCATGACCCCCTGGCGCAGCAGGACGCTCCCCTGCGCTATCGCTGCCGGCCCGTCCATCTCAAGCGCGCGCTGTCGAACCTGGTGGACAACGCCGTGCGCCACGGCCAGCGGGCGAGATTGTCATTGATCGTGGAGCACGATGGCAGCCTGTCCATCCTCGTCGACGATGACGGCCCCGGCATTGCGGAAGAACACTTGCAGGAAGTCTTCAAACCCTTCGTGCGCCTCGACCCGGCACGCTCCGGCGGCAACTTCGGCCTGGGCCTGGCGATCGCCCGTTCCTGCATCGAGGCCCATGGTGGCCGGCTGGAACTGCGCAACCGCCGCCAGCCGGGCGACCAGGGCCTGCAAGCCTGCATCAGCCTGCCGGCCTGAACCGGAGCAATGCGCAGGCCTCAGCGCAGCAGCTCGTAAGGCCCGCCCTTCTCCAACGCACGCTGATAGGCCGGGCGCGCATGGATGGCTTCGAGGAACTTGAGCAGATTGGGATGGCGGCCATCGAGCCCGCCACGTGCCCGCATGCCCTCCACCGGGAAGCTCATCTGAATATCGGCCCCGGTGATGCTCTTGCCGGCGAACCAGCCGTCCTTGCCCAGTTCGTCTTCCATGTAGCGCATCTGCCGCTCGATCTGCGGTGCCACCAGGCGGCTGCGCATGCCCTCGGACAGCATCCGCGCAATCGGGCGGATCAGTGCCGGCACGGCCTTGGGCATCTTGCTGAAGATCAGCCCCAGCAGCAGCCAGGGCATCGCCGAGCCCTCGGCAAAGTGCAGCCAGTAGCGGTAGCGCAGGCGCTCGGGCGTGCCGGGTGCGGGCAACAGGCCGCTGTCGGCACCGTAACGCTCCAGCAGGTATTCGACGATGTTGCCCGATTCGGCCACCGTGAGTTCGCCATCGGTGATGACCGGCGACTTGCCCAGCGGATGCACCTTCAGCAGCTCGGGCGGGGCCAGCATGGTCTTGGGGTCGCGCTGGTAAAACTTGATCTCGTAGTCCAGGCCCAGCTCTTCCAGCAGCCACAGCACGCGCTGCGAGCGGGAGTTGTTCAGGTGATGCACGGTGATCATGGCGCGGTCCTTGTAAAATGCGAAGCGACAACTCTAACACCATCAAGAAACCCGCCCCATGGCCGTCACGCCTCTTTACAAACAATTTGCCGACCAGCTCGCGGCCTCCATCCGCGACGGCGTGCTGCGCCCGGGCGAGCGCATCGCCTCGGTGCGCATCGCCAGCCAGCAGCACAAGGTCAGCGTCACGACCGTGGTGCGCGCCTACGAGCTGCTGGAAAGCCGCGGCATCATCGAGAGCCAGCCGCAGTCCGGCTACTTCGTGCGCGAACAGGCCGAGAGCATTCCCCGCCCCGTCATCAAGCCGCCCTCGCAGGCCGATCATCCGGCCTGGCAGGAATCCACCGAGGTCGACGTCAGCCGCCTGGTACTGGCCACCCTGAAGACCATCCAGCAGGACGGCACCGTGCCGCTGGGTTCACCCTATCCCAACCCGGCACTGTTTCCTTCGCACCGGCTGGCGCAATACGCCGGCCGTATTGCGCGCCACGCCAGCCAGTCCAGCGTGTTCGACGACCTGCCCCCGGGCCATCCGGACCTGCTGCGCCAGATCGCGCGCCGCTATCTGGAAAACGGCCTCAAGGTCGATCCCGAAGAAATCGTCGTCACCGTCGGTGCCACCGAAGCCATCAATCTCTGCCTGCAGGCCGTGGCCCGTCCCGGCGACACCATTGCGGTGGAGACCCCGACCTTCTACGCCATGCTGCACGCCATCGAGCGCCTGGGCATGCGGGCCCTGGAAATCCCGACCGATCCGCAGCGCGGCCTCGATGTCGGGGTCCTGGAAGAACGGATGAAGACGCAGCCGGTGGCGGCCTGCATGGTGATGCCCAACTTCCAGAATCCGCTGGGTTTCCAGATGCCGGACAGCGAAAAGGAAAGACTGGTGCGCCTGGCCGAACAGCACCAGATGCCGCTGATCGAAAACGCCGTCTACAGCGAGCTGTATTACGGCAATGCCCATCCTTCATCGCTGAAGAACTATGACCGCGAGGGACTGGTGCTGCATTGTTCTTCGTTTTCCAAGAGCCTGACCTCGGCCTACCGCATCGGCTGGGCGATGCCGGGGCGCTATCGGGCGCAGGTGGAAAAACTCAAGTTCCTCAACACGCTGGCCACGCCGACCGCACCCCAACGCGCCATCGCGGAATACCTCACGCAGGGCGGCTACGAACGCCACCTGCGGCGCGTACGCCGCGTCTTCGCGCAGCAGCGCGACATGATGCGGCACTTCGTGCTGCGCTTCTTCCCGGCAGGTACGCAGGTGTCCGAGCCGCAAGGCGGTTATGTGCTGTGGGTGGAATTGCCGCAGGGGGTGGATGCGATGGAACTGTATCGCCGCAGCCTGGCGCTGGGGATCACGGTGGCACCGGGGCGCATCTTTGCGGCGACCAACCGGTACAGTCATTTCATTCGGCTGAATTACAGCTATGCCTGGTCCAAGGAGACCGAGCAGGCGTTGAAACTGGTGGGGAAACTGGTGGAGGAACTGGCAGGGTGAATTGAGTCTGCGCGCCTTCGATACGGCGCGTTGCGCCTACTCAGTCCGAACGGATTTTTGTTTGCGGCTGCATCCATACAACCGTTCGGACTGAGTAGGCGCGGGAGCGCCGTATCGAAGCCGCTCCGTCAGCAATGCTTACTGAGGCGACACCAGCAAGCTCACACTGCCGGTCCCATCCTCATTCATCTCGACCTTCACCACCCCGGCCTCTTCCAGCGCCGACAGGAAACGCCGCAAGGTACTCATGCGCAATTGCGTACGCTTGGACAAGCGCGCCAGCGACAGCGCCCCGCCCTCCTTCTCTTCAGCATCCGCCTGCAGGGTTTCCACGATCAGCAGCACTTCAGGCGGCACGCCCATCTGCTGCGCGCGGGCCTGCAGATCGGCGTCCTCCTGGGCGGGCATCTCGACGACGCTCATGCCGGCCTCCATCACGCTGCCGAGCGCTGCACCGCCGAACGCGACAACAGCACCGGAATGGATTTGGAAGTGGGCGTGCGCGCCTTGTCGGCAAAGCTTTCCAGCGGCACCAGCGGATTGGTCTCCGGATAGTAACTGCCGATACAACCGCGCGGAATGTCATATTCCACCAGCAGGAAACCATCGGCACGGCGCTCTACGCCGTCATCCCAGACGCTGGTGATGTCGACCCATTCACCATCCTTCAAACCCAGCATCTGCAGGTCCGCCGGGTTGATGAAGACCACGCGGCGCTGGCCGAACACGCCGCGATAGCGGTCGTCCATGCCATAGATGGTGGTGTTGTACTGGTCGTGCGAACGGGTGGTCATCAGGGTCAGCAGCTTCTCGCCATGAATCGCGCGGGCACGATGGATGGGCGTGTCCTTGGGGATCTCATGGACGATGAAGTTGGCCTTGCCGCTGCCGGTCTTCCAGACGCGATCGCGCGAGGCCACGCCCAGGTGGAAGCCGCCCGGATTGGCGATGCGCTCGTTGTAGCCCTTGAAGGCGTCATACACCTTCTCGATGGCGTCGCGGATGCGCGAATAATCTTCGGCGTACCACAGCCAGTCGATCTTCGGACCATTGTTGCGCGACTTCATCGTCGCTTCGGCGAGATGCGCCACGATGGCCGTTTCCGACATCAGGTGTTCGGACGCCGGCTTGTTGATGCCGTAGGAGACGTGGACCATGCTCATCGAATCTTCCACCGTCACGCCCTGCGGACCGGACTTCTGCACGTCGATCTCGGTGCGGCCCATGGTCGGCAGGATCAACGCATCCTTGCCATGCACCAGGTGGCTGCGGTTGAGCTTGGTGGTGATGTGTACCGTGAGGTTGCAGGAACGCATGGCCTCGAAGGTGCGCGGCGTATCAGGCGTGGCCATGGCGAAGTTGCCGCCCAGGCCGATGAAGACCTTGGTGCGGCCTTCCAGCATGGCCATCACCGAACCGACCGTGTCATTGCCGTGATGGCGCGGCGCCTTGAAACCAAACACCTGTTCCAGGCGATCCAGGAAGGCCGGCGTCGGCTTCTCGTCGATGCCGACCGTGCGGTCGCCCTGCACGTTGGAGTGGCCGCGCACCGGGCACAGGCCCGCGCCCTGACGGCCGATGTTCCCGCGCAGCATCATCATGTTCGACAGCAGCTGGATGGTGGCCACCGCGTACTTGTGCTGGGTCAGGCCCATGCCCCAGGTGGCGATCACGGCCTTGCCCTTGACGTAGACCTGGGCCAGTTTCTCGATGTCTTCGCGGGAGACACCGGACTCGGCGATGATGTCATCCCAGCTTTCGGCACGCGCCTGGGCGGCGAATTCCTCGAAACCGGCGGTGTGTTCCTCGATGAACTTGACGTCGATCACGCGCTCGGTACCGGCCGCCTTGGCCGCATCATCCAGTTCGATGGTGCGCTTGATGACGCCCTTGATCAGCGCCAGGTCACCGCCCAGCGTGGGGTGGATGAACATGGAGCTGATGCGGGTGCTGCCCATGGTCAGCATCTCGACCTTGCTCTGCGGATCGGCAAAGCGCTCCAGGCCGCGTTCCTTCAAGGGATTGATGGCCACGATGGTGGCACCGCGCTTGGAGGCGTGGCGCAGCTCGCCCATCATGCGCGGATGGTTGGTGGCCGGGTTCTGGCCGAACAGCAGCAGCGTGTCGCAGTGATCGAAATCTTCCAGCAGCACTGTGCCCTTGCCGATGCCGACCGTGCCCGGCAGGCCCACGCTGGTGGGTTCGTGGCACATGTTGGAGCAGTCGGGGAAATTGTTGGTGCCGTACTGGCGCACGAACAACTGGAACAGGAAAGCCGCTTCGTTGCTGGCGCGGCCGGACACATAGAAGTCCGCCATGTCCGGATCGGGCAAGGCATTGAGGTGCTTGGCCATCAGCTCGAAGGCGGCGGACCAGTCGATCTTCTTGTACTTGTCGGTGGCGGCGTCATACACCATCGGATGCGTCAGGCGGCCGTGTTCTTCCAGCTCGTAATCCGATTGCTGCATCAGCTCGGTGACGGTGTGCTTGTCGAAGAACTCGGGGGTGACACGCTTCTTGGTGGCTTCGGCGGCCACGGCCTTGACGCCGTTCTCGCAGAATTCGAAGGTGGAAGTGTGCTCGCGGTCCGGCCATGCGCAACCGGGGCAATCAAAGCCGTCAGGCTGGTTCTGCGACAACAGGGTACGCAAACCCTTGCCGTCGGCCACGTGTTCCTTGACCAGGTTCAGCGCGACATACTTCAGTGCGCCCCAGCCGCCTGCGGGTTGATTGTATTGCTCGATTCTTGGTTTGGAAGGCATGATGTCTCGGGATGGAGTGGAGTCTAGGGCCTGTTCACATTCAATCTGTGAGATGCGTTGCCCCCAGAAGGCGGGCTGGCAAGGCGCGCGTCAGGGCTGGTGGTGGTGCCACCAGCCCTGACGTGCAACGCGGCCAGCGCGCCTTCTGGGGGCAACCCTCCGGGAGAGGCCGCCAAGCGTCGCCTGCCGTTGTTGCAGCTCCTTGCCGTGGCACCACCACGGCGCGTCGCTGCGCCTAGGCAGTCAACGCTTGGCGACCTCTCGCACTCACAGATTGAATGTGAACAGGCCCTAATGTAGGTGAAGTCTAGGACACGCACGCTGCAACCGGAATGCACAGGAAGCCATGGCGGATTCAAGCACAGTGCCTGTCAAGCCGCGCGCGCAAAGACTCGCCGACGATGTGTACAGTAGCTGAAGTTGCGGGTGTCTGCTTTTCTGTACCGGAACTGTCCGGCCACTGTACTGTTATCCGTACGCCCATCCGTACCGGCTGCTGCCGGGCTCAGTCATCCAGCGGCAGCGCCAGCGTCTCCTTGATCTCTTCCATCACTACATAGCTCTTGGACTGCGCCGCCCCCGGCAGCTGCAGCAGGATGTCGCCCAGCAGCTTGCGGTATTCCGCCATGCCCCGGATGCGTGCCTTGATGAGGTAGTCGAAGTCGCCCGAAACCAGGTGGCATTCCTGCACTTCGGGAATGCGCAGCACCTCGCGGCGGAACTGCTCGAACATGTTGCCGGACTTGTGATTGAGCGTGATCTCCACGAACACCAGCAAGGTCGCCCCCAATGACTCGGGATTGACGCGCGCGTAATAGCCGCTGATGACACCATCGCGCTCCATGCGCCTGACCCGTTCGATGCAGGGCGTGACTGACAAACCGACCTGCTCCCCGAGCTCCTTCATGGAAATGCGGCCATCCTTTTGCAGCACGGCCAGGATGCGGTGATCGAGCTTGTCGAGGGTGCGGATGGACTGTTGCTGAGTTCTCATGAAATTTTCCCGTTTCAGCGCGATTTTCATGAAACTTTCATGAAATCAGCAAGAAATATGAAAACAAATACTATTTATTCGCCCATATGATAGCTGAATCTTCTAATCCACAAGCCTTTTGCAGCGGCATCAACGAAACGGGGAGTTCAGCATGCGCGTCGTCATTCTTGGAAGCGGTGTCATCGGGGTCACCAGCGCCTGGTATCTGGCCAGGGCCGGTCACGATGTGACCGTGCTGGACCGCCAGCCCGGCCCCGCGCTGGAAACCTCCTTCGGCAACGCCGGCCAGATCTCTCCCGGCTATGCCTCGCCCTGGGCCGCGCCCGGTATTCCCCTGAAGGCCATCAAGTGGATGTTCCAGGAACATGCCCCGCTGGCCATCCGCCCGGACGGCACGCTCAACCAGCTGCGCTGGATGTGGCAGATGCTGCGCAACTGCAATGCCGAAAGCTACGCCGTCAACAAGGAACGCATGGTGCGCCTGGCTGAATACAGCCGCGACTGCCTGCGCGACCTGCGCGCCGATGTCGGCATTCCCTATGAAGGCCGCCAGCAAGGCACGCTGCAACTGTTCCGCTCGCAGGAACAGCTCGAGGGTGCCGCCAAGGACATCGCCGTGCTGCAGGAAGCCGGCGTCCCCTTCGAACTGCTGACCCCGGAACAACTGGGCGGTGCCGAGCCGGCGCTGGAGAAGGTACGCGGCAAGCTCACCGGCGGCCTGCGCCTGCCCAATGACGAGACCGGCGACTGCCAGCTCTTCACCACCCGCCTGGCCAGGATGGCCGAGCAACTGGGCGTGAAATTCCGTTATGGCGTCGCGATCGACGCCCTCACCATGGCCGGTGGCAAGATCGCCGGCGTAGTCTGCGGCAAGGAACTGGTGCAGGCTGACAGCTACGTGGTCGCCCTTGGCTCCTACTCGCCGCAACTGCTGCGCGACATCCCCGGCCTGCCGGGCATTCCGGTGTATCCGCTCAAGGGTTACTCGATCACCGTGCCGATCACCGATGCATCGGCCGCACCGGTCTCCACCATTCTCGACGAGACCTACAAGATCGCCGTCACCCGCTTCGATGACCGCATCCGCGTCGGTGGCATGGCCGAGATCGTCGGCTATGACACGGCCCTCAAGGCCAAGCGCCGCGCCACGCTGGAACTGGTGGTCAACGATCTGTTCCCCGGTGCAGGCGATACGAAGCAAGCCAGCTTCTGGACCGGCCTGCGCCCGATGACCCCGGACGGCACGCCCGTGGTCGGTGCCACCCCGGTCTCGAACCTGTACATCAACACCGGTCACGGCACGCTGGGCTGGACCATGTCCTGCGGTTCGGGCCAGCTGCTGGCCGACCTGATCTCGGGCCGCCGCCCTGCCATCGCCCATGAAGACCTGTCGGTGGCGCGCTACATGGCCTCAGGCAGCACCGTGCAGACGCCGCGCCTGGCAGGGGCCTGATCGCCCCATCGCGTATCGATAGTCTCTTCTGCATCCCTCGCAGAATGGTTGGCCGGAGTGAAATGCTCCGGCCTTTTTTATGCGCGCACGGCCGGATGCGCTGAGGGGACATATCCCGTCATCCGCTTGAACATGGTCGAGAAGGTCGCCGGCTGTTCGTAGCCGAGGTCGTAGGCAATGGCCGTCACCGAGTGTCCCAGCGCCAGCCGCGAGATCGCATTGACGATGCAGGCGCGCAGCCGCCATTGCTGGAAGCCCATGCCGGTCTGCGCCAGGAATCTGCGGGTGAAGCTGCGCTCGCTCATGTGCAATTGTTCGGCCCACTCGGCCGGGCGCGCGCGGATCGAGGGCGATCGCATGAAGTCGCGACACAGCGCCCCCAGCTTCTCCTCCTGCGGCAGCGGCACGTACATGGGAATCTCGCGGGCGCGGGCGATCTCCTTGAGCAGCAGGTGCATCAATGCCTCTTCGCGACTGTCGGGCGCGTAATGCGGATCGATGCGGGTGGCTTCGATCAGCAGCTCGCGCAGCAGCGGATGCACCTCCAGCACCTGGCAGGTCCGCGCGGCGCGCGGCGCATGTTCGGGCTCGACGAAGGCGCTGCAGGTCGTCACCGGCAAGAGCATGCGGCTCTGGTGCTCGCGCCCGGAAGGAATCCACACCGCGTGCTGCGGCGGCACCACCCAGGCCCCATCCTGCGTCACCACCTGCATCAATCCCCCCAGCCCGAACAGCAACTGCGCCCGGCGATGGCTGTGCCAGGCCTGCAGCGAATCGCGCGCGTAATCGGCGCCGGCCGCCACCACCGGGCGCGCGATGCGGTCCACCCGGTCGATAGGCAGCGGGGAACGGGAGAGAGAAGGCTTGCGCATGGTCTGGTCTCGCTTGGCGTACATGCAAAGATGACGCACCGATGATGGAAACTCCGCCACCACGAAGCTTGCCTCGCAGCTTGGCGTAAATTCAAACATTCTTGACCCAAGTACGAAAGTCAGTCAACCGGCCCTGCCCTACTGTACGGTTTTCATCCAACGATTTCGCCATGCCTCCTCCCCTCCTCTCCGGCATCCTGGTCGCGCTCATCTGGGGCCTACAGCCCGTGATCTCGCGCTACGGCTTGCAGCAAGGGCTCACGCCCCTGGATGCGACCTTGATGCGCTTTCTCACCAGCGGCCTGCTGATCCTGCCCTTTGCCTGGCGGCGCGGGCTCTGGCAGGCCTGCGGTGTCGGCTGGGGACGCGGGCTGGTGCTGTTCCTGCTGTCCGGCCCCTTGTTCAGCCTGGTGCTGGTGGCGGGCGTGAACTACGCGCCGGCTTCACATGGCGCGCTGATCCATCCGGCCCTGACGCCGCTGTTCGGCATGGCGATCAGCCGCTTCGCCCTCGGGCAGCGCGAACGCATCTCCCTGTGGGGCGTGCTACTGCTGCTTGCCGGGCTGGTACTGGTGGCGCTCAATGGCATTCTCGCCAGCGGCGGACTGGCTCCCGATGGCGCGTGGCGCGGCGATCTGCTGTTTGTGCTGTCGGCGCTGATGTGGTCGAGTTACCTGATGCTCAATCGCGCCTGGAAGATTGCGCCCCTGGATGCGGTGGCGCTGACGCAAGTGCTGTCGCTGGCCTGCATGCTGCTGGCGCTGCCGTGGCTGGGCACGCAGACTTTCAGCAAGCCGGCCTCGGCACTGCTGCTGCAGAGCGCCTACCAGGGCGTGCTGGTGAGCATCGTCAGCGTGGCCTTGTTCAACTGGGTGGTAGCGCGGCTGGGCGTGAAGGCGCTCATGCTCAATGCGCTTTCGCCGCTGTTCGGCGTACTGGCCTCGGCGTGGATCCTGGGCGAGACGCTGTCGGTGTCGATGATGACGGGTGCCGTGGCCATCGTCGCCGGACTGGGCGTGACCATGAAAAAGAAACGCCCGGTGCGCACACCGGGCGACTGATGCAGACGGCGCGCCTGCGGCCGCTCAGGGCCGCACGGCCCCGTTGACCGCCAGATACACCGCATACAGCGAGGTGGTGGCGGTGATGAAGAGGCGATTGCCGCGCGGCCCGCCGAAGACCACATTGGACACCACTTCCGGAGTCAAAATCTTGCCCAGCAAGGTGCCATCCGGCGCATAGCAATGCACGCCATCGCCGGCCGAGGTCCAGATGTTGCCCTGGGCATCCAGCCGGAAACCATCGGCCAGCCCCGGATCGATGGTTGCAAACACCTCGCCGCCCTTGAGCGTGGCGCCCTCCACCACATCGAATACGCGGATGTGATGCGGCCCGCCCGCACGGTGCGTGAGGCCGGTATCGGCGATGTAGAGCCGGCTCTCATCGGTGGAGAACGCCAGCCCGTTGGGGCGCTCCAGGTCGCTGCTGACGAGGCTGATGTCACCGCTGTCGCCATGGATGCGATAGACATTGCACGCACCGATTTCGCTCTCGGCCTGATAGCCTTCGTAATCGCTGTTGATGCCGTAATCCGGATCGGTGAACCAGATCGAGCCATCGGACTTGACCACCACGTCATTGGGCGAATTGAGGCGCTTGCCCTGCCAGTGCGAGGCCAGCGTGGTGATGCTGCCATCGTGTTCGGTGCGGACCACGGCGCGGCCACCGTGCAGGCAGCCGACGATGCGGCCTTCGCGGTCCAGCGTATTGCCGTTGTTGAAGTTGGAGGGCTCGCGAAATACGCCCGCCCCTGCGCCCTCAGACCAGCGCATCAGGCGATTGTTGGGGATGTCGCTCCAGATCAGTTCCTGCGTGGCCGGCAGCCACACCGGGCCTTCGGCCCAGCGGCAGCCGTGGTAGAGACGATCGACCTGGGCGGTGTCGATGACCATGCGGCGAAAGCGCGGATCGAGATGCTGGAAGGGGGTATCGGGCAAGGACATGCGTTCTCCTTTTCGGTGTAATTGACGCTGGCGCCTCAGCGATACTGACGGCGGCGGCCGGAACAGACGATCACGGCGATGATGATGAGCCCCGACAGCACCGAGCGTTCGCCCGCCGACAGGCCCACCACGTTCAACAGCGTATTGGTGAAATACAGGAACAGCGCCGCGCCCCAGATCCCGGCCACGCTGGGCCGGCCACCGGTGACGCTGGTACCGCCGATGACCACCACGGCCACCGACATCAACAGATATTCATTGCCCATGTCGAGCGAGGCCCCGCCCGAGAAACCGGCGATGAGCAAGGCGCACAGCGCCGCAAAGACCGCGCACAGCACGTAGCACAGGCAGCGGATGCGTTCCACGCCGATGCCCGCCAGCCAGGCCGCGCGCGCATTCTGGCCGACCGCCGAGAGGAAGCGGCCGAACAGCGTGCGCCCCAGTATCCAGGCCAACCCCAGCGCCACGGCCAGCACCAGCCAGGCCAGTTGCGGAAGGTGCAGCAGCCATCCGGTCGCGAAGCTGGCCAGCAATTGCGGTGGCGTGATTTTGAGGCCCTGCCCGACATGAATCGCCAGCGACTGCAGGATGAAGGACGACGACATGGTGGCGATGATGGGCGGAATCTGCAGCAGACGGATCAGCAGATAATTGGCCAGCCCGATGCCGACACCCACCCCGAGCGTGACCAGCAGCCCGAGCAGGATGCCGCCATCCTCGCCGCCCATGGTACGCAAGCCCAGCGCCCCGGCCAGCGCGATGGTGGACGGAATGGAGAGATCGATGTTGCCCGGCCCGGTGGTCACCACCAGCATCTGCCCCAGGCCCACCAGCACCATCAGCGCCCCGAAAGAAAACGCCGACAAGCCGATATTGAAGGCCGCCTCCGGCCCGGCCACCGCCAGCGTGGCCAGCCACAGCAAGGCCGCCCCCATGAAGGACCAGACCCAGGGCCGCTGTTGCAGCGCGGCCCCCATCGTTGCACGCGCGGCGCTCATTGACGTTCTCCCCGTGCCGACAGCAGGATGCGCATCGACAACACGATGATCAGGATCGCGCCCTGCAAGCCGATCTGCCACTTCGGCGCGATGTTGAGGAAGGACAGGAACGAGGCCGCGATCCCCAGCGTGATGGCCCCCAGCGTGGCACCGATGGGCGAGACCTTGCCGCCGATGAAGCTGCCGCCGCCCAGGATCACGGCGGCAATCGAGATCAACGTGTAGCGCTGCGCAATATTGGCATCGGCCGAGGTGGTGATGCCGACCAGCGTCAGCGCAGAGAAGATGCCCAGCACACCGGCCAGCCCGTACATCAGCGCCTTGGCGCGCACCACCGAACCGCCGCTGCGCACGATGGCCTTGGGATTGCCGCCGGCTCCGCGCAGCCGCACGCCCAGCGAGGAACGCATCAGGAACCAGTGTCCGCACAGCGCGATCAGGACCGCATAGACGATGGGCGTAGGCACCACCGGAATGGCCAGGTTCATCACATCCTGTATCCATTGCGGCGTGGCACCGCCCGGCATGGGCAGCAGGATCAGCGCCCAGCCGCCCCAGACGAAGGACAGGCCCAGCGTTACCACGATGGACGGCAGATCGAACAATTCCACCAGCGCGCCGATGGCCGCGTACAGCAGCACGCAGGCAATCAACGCCGCCACGCCCAGCAGCGGACGCTCCGGCAACCAGGTCACGGCGATGCAGGAGACCAGGCTGATGAAGGCACCGATGGACAGATCCAGGTCATTGACGGCAATGATGCACAGCTGCGCCATGCTGGCCAGGATCATCGGCACGGCCAGATTCAGCAGCAGACCCAGCCCGAAATAACTCATCGTATTGGGATTGATCCAGAAGATCGGCGCCAGCACCACGGCCAGCGTGGCCATGGGCAGCAGCAGGGTCTGGATCTCGTGGCGCGACAGCAGGCCGTGGCGCGCACGCACGGGGGTGCGGGCAAGCGTAGTCATGCGCGGGCTCCTTCGAGTGGGGGTGTGACGGTGCCGCCATCGGCGCGCACGTTGCCGAAGGACGCGGCGATGATGCGTTCCTCCGAGAGTTCATGGCGGGCCAGTTTCAGGGTGACCTGCTGCTGGTAGAAGACGTAGGTCGCATCGCAGTATTCGAGCTCGTCGTTCTCGGTGGTGTACCAGACGAAGCTGCGGCCGCGCGCCGCTTCTGCGCGGATCAGGCGATACATGTCGACCTTGGTGCCGAAGTCGACGCCGCGCATGGGATCGTCCATCAGGATCAGTTCCGCATCCGACGACAAGGCCCGCGCAAACAGCACCTTCTGCTGGTTGCCACCGGACAGCGAGAGGATATTGTTGGACAGGTCCGGCGTACGGATCGCCACGCGTTCATGCCACTGGCGGCCCAGTTCGGCTTCGGCGGCACGATCGATCACGCCGCCGCGCGCCAGATGCGGCAGCTCGCGGATGCTCAGGTTGCGCAGGATGCTCCACAGCGGGAAGTTGCCATCGCGCGCGCGATCCCCGGCCACGAAGGCCACCCGCATCTTGCCGCGATATTGCTCGAAGAGCCGGATCAGCATCTCGGTCTGCCCCTGCCCTGCCAGCCCGGACAATCCGACCACCTGGCCACGGCGCACGCCCAGTGCACCGACCGGTGACGCTGCCGGCAGTTTCACTTCCAGCAGTTGCTGGCTTTGCACGTCTGCGGACTCCGATTCCTGCTGCGCCTGCTGTTCGGCCTGACGCTCGATCTGCTTCTGGTCGGCGTGGCCCATGGCGTGGACCAGCGCATCACGTGTGAGATGGGCGGTGTGATCCTGCAAGACCAGCTGTCCATCGCGCATGACGGCAATCCGATTGCAGCAGTCAAAGATCTCGCCCAGCATGTGCGAGATGAAGACCAGGCTCATGCCGTCTTCAAGACGCCGGCGGATGTAGGCCGTCAGCCGCGCTGCCGTTTGCGCATCGAGACTGGAGGTCGGTTCATCGAGGATCAGCAGGCGCACCGGCGCATCGACCACCGTGAAGGCGCAGGCGATTTCCACCATCTGGCGCTGGGTGATGCTGAGTTCGCCGACGATGCGATCGGGATCGATGCCATGGCCGGGGAAGATGTCATCGAGCTTCTCCGTCACCAGCTTGCGCGCCCGGCGCCGCCAGCCCCAGCCCTTGAGCTGCGGATGAAACACGCAGAGGTTTTCGGCCACATTGAGGTTCTGGCACAGGGACAATTCCTGGAAGACGCAACGCACGCCCAGCCGGTAGGCGGCCTGCGTGGTGTAGTTCTGGCGGGCCTGACCGTCGATGATGATCTGGCCGTCGTCACCGGGCAGCACGCCGGCCAGCACGTTCATGAGGGTGGACTTGCCCGCGCCGTTGTGGCCGACCAGGCCCCAGCATTCACCGGGCTGGATGTCCACGCTCACATCTTGCAGCGCCTTGACGGGACCAAAGGACTTGCGGATATGCGACAGGCTGCACAAGGCGGCCGAGGGGGGATGGCTGGCGTTCACGCTGGATCACCTGTGTTCTTGAGGCAGTGGATGCGCCCATGGCCCGCGCGCCGCCTTCATTGAGGCGGTCTGCGCGGGGATGGGACAGGACTTACTTGGACTTCGGCGTATCGAGCAGCTTGACGGTATCGGCCTGGGAGAAGCCGATATCGGCCACCCCGCCCTGCGGCGTCTTGGCCAGCGCATCCGGCAGTTGTTCCGCGGTCAGGTAGAGCAACGGTGCCACGATATCGACGTCCTTGGGGATCTTCTTGCCGGCCAGCACCTGCTGCGCCACCCAGAAGGCCACCGTCACTGCGCCGGGCGGATTGGAAGCGGAATAGGTCTTGTAGCCGCTGGGGATCTGGGTTTTCCACCATTGCAGTTCGTCCTCGCGGTTGCCGAGGATGATGATGGGCAGCTCGCGGTTGGCGGCCTTGAAGGCTTGCGCCACGCCGAAGCCATCACCGCCCTGGGTGACCACGCCATCGACCTTGGGCAAGGTCGGCAGGATGCCGGCCACGGCCTTCTGGGCCACAGTCTGCGCCCAGTCGCCGTTGACGGAGCCGACGATCTTGAGGCCCGGATGCTTCTTGAGGCCGTCCATGATGCCGGCGTGGATTTCACCATCGACCGACACCCCGGCCAGGCCGCGGATTTCGAGGATGTTGCCCTTGCCGTTGAGACGCTCGGCGAGGTAGTCGACCTGGCGTTCGCCCATCTTGCGGAAGTCGAAGGTGACGCGATAGGCACAGGGTTCGGTGACCACGCCGTCATAGGAGACCACCACCACGCCGGCGGCGCAGGCTTTCTTGATGGTGCCGTTGAGGGCCGTGGGCGAAGCGGCATCGACCACGATGGCCTTGTAGCCTTGCAGGATCAGGTTCTGGATCTGCTGGGCCTGTTCGGTGGGCTGGTTTTCGGAAGTGGTGAAAGCGGGGGCGGCGGCCACCAGCTTGCGTTTGACGGCATCGTCGGCGGTCGCGGCCCAGGTCTTGAGCATGGACTGACGCCAGGCATTGGCCGCGTAGTTGTTGGACAGGGCGATCTTGGCTTGCGAGGTATCGCCGGTGGCGACCTGCGCGTTGGCGTGGCCGGCGCCGAGGATGAGGGTGGCCGAAGTGGCTGCGATGGCCGCGAGATGCAGCCCGACGCCATGGCGTCGTACCAATGCGTTCATATTGTCTCCGTTGTTGGCTATCAAAGCGGACTTGTTGAACGTCCGCGTTTTGCTGCAATTTCTTCTTATATGAAACGATGGCCTCGTCGTTCAGAGGTCAACTTGTATGACGATTTATTCTAGAGAGCAGGGTCAGGGATGTCAAATGGTCAGACCACATGGCCGGACGCTGAGCTAGGACTGGGGTTTTGGGGGATTGGTTCTCGCGGGATGGGTGGACTGCGGGACTTGTGAGGATAGGATGTTGATTTGCATTGAAAACTGACCCAGTTTCCCCGGAAATTTGCATCCTAAGTTGACCCATGTTTAGACCACAATCCTGCTCATGACATCGAGCGGGAGAACGGAGTGATAGACGTGGCCCTACTTGGAATCATTCGACGCTGGTACATCAGAGATCGCGTCTCGATCCGGGAAATCGCCCGCAGGTTGGACATTTCCCGAAACACGGTTCGTCGCTACATTCGATCAGAGGCGATCGAACCTTCCTATGCCAGCAGGCATTCACCGAGCTCTTTGGATGCATATGCCCCCAGGCTTTCCGCGTGGCTGAGCTCAGAGTTGGTCAAATCCCGTAAGCAAAGACGGACCCTGAAACAGATGTTCCTGGAGTTAAGGGAGCTTGGTTATGAGGGGTCGTATGACCGTGTGGCGGCCTTTAGCAGGCACTGGAAGGCGGGTCAGTTAGAGAGGGTCAAATCGGCGAGCAAATCAACAACCCAAGCTAAAGGATTTTGCAAAATTCCTTCGAAAATGAACGTCGTTCCGCGCTGCAAATCAGGTCTTTCGTCAACATCAATTACTATGCGCTCCTCTTGGAAGCCTTGTGGATGCTTAGGATCACCAATGTATTCCGTCACACTTCGGATTGACTTTGTAACATGCTTAAAAATCATGTTACCAGACAGCAAACGAGAGACTTCGGTATCTATTGGATAGCCCTTTATTGGAATCAGTCCTGTCGCATAAATCTTCATTGTTCGTCCCTCAAATACAGGAGCGCCGAGATTACTTTCAGTGAAGTGAAGATCTTCAAAATGCCCGACAACGCGTCGCATCAATTCTCTCCAGTTTTCTGCAAGACGGTCGACTTAACTTTCCCAGGTGGGATAGCGCCGCCGTCGGTATAACGGAATACCTTCCCTTGAAACTCGGGCAATAACGGCCCTGCGGGCTGGATCACCTTTAATCCGAGTGATTCAAGTACATCCGCACTTGGCAACTTACCAAATTTGTGTAATGACCCAGTTGGAGGCACCGCTGTCATTGGCCCAGCTGATCTGCTGCCGGAAGTTCTCGTTGACCGTCCCCAGGCTGACGTTGCGGCCTGCGGCCAGATTCACGTCGCCCGTTGCGGCGACCACGGCTGCATTGGCCGTGACGTCACGGCCAGCGGCCAGGGTGATGTCCTTGCCGCTGACACTGGCAACCTGATTGATGTTGGTGCCGCTGGTCACCGCATTGGCGGTGCTGACGCTGGTGCTGTTGACGTTGATGCCGCGTCCGGCAGCCAGCCTGACGCTGTTGCTGCCGTCGATGGCGCCGCCCAGGTTGTTGATGTCCTGCGCCGCCGCCACCGTCACGTCACTGCCGCTGATACGCCCGCCCAAGTTCTGCACATTGTTGCCCGCCAGCGAAACACTCTGCCGCCCTGCAATCGTGCCGCCACTGTTGACGATATCCTGCGCCGCCTGGAAGGCGACATCATTGCCCGCGATCAGCGTACCTTGTCCGGTCACCTGCACATTGGAGGCATGGATGTACACCTGCGGCACCAGCACTTCCTGCGTACTGCCATCGGCCAGCGTCACGGTCTGCTTGACCAGCCAGACGATGTCCGTCTTCAGTTCCGCAATCTGCGCATCGGTCAGCGCCACGCCCAGCGTGTAGCGCTGCGATTGCGCCACCTGCACGCCCGCATTCATCAAGGCCTGGTATTGCGCTTCATTGCTGCTGTATCCGGCCAGATACCGTTGGCCGGTGATCTGCTGGACCTGGCGCTGGATCAGTTGCTGTTCATAGAACCCATCCCCCAACTGCCGCACGCTGGCCGTCAAGCCCAGCTGATTCAACATGAATCCGACGACAGCCAGCTGCGCGTGCCCACGAACTGCGGATCGGTCTGCACCAGGAAGCGCTGCGCCGGGCCCGCGTTGATGCGGAAGAGCGCATTGTTGGACAGCGTCAGATCTGGAAGAGTCTGACATCGAAGTCCCTTTAATTGCCTCACCAAGTTCGTTTATTAATGGCGCTGCCAAAGCGACTCGGTCACTAGCGATCTGCCCGGCCATACCTAACCTGCCCTAATATACAGTTTGCCCGACTTTTGGAGGCAGGATTTGTTCGACCGAGCTTGCTACGAAAGCGATCAATGTGCTCGTCCAGGCCATGCCAAACTGTATCGCGGTTCCTGCTTGCGACACCGGATTGGGTTGCAAAGAAAGATATGTTCTGTACGCCGCTGCGGCAAAGCCAATTCGCCCAGCTTGCGTAGATCCCCATCCGGCCCCGTCTGCTATTTACTCCCTGCTCGGCAGGGGTGATTCAGATATGTGCAATCTGTTTCATGGCTTCGTTCCGTTAAAAATATATTTGCAGGACTATATGGCTAGCAAAATTCCACTCTAGGTGCACCCGTTTCAATCTCATTGAATTTATTTCATGGTCGACGTCGACAGAACGATATCACGACAAATCCAAATCCGATTAGTGCACCCAAAAATCCTGCACTCTTTAACCGGTGCTCAATGTTTGCACTATCTATGCTTTTCCAGAATGCGGTCGACGTAACGTGTTCAACGAAGGTCACTTGTGTTTGACTGGCGCACCGCGTGAATACGCCGCACCAATCTCGTACTAGTGGATCTAGCAAGATTTCTTTTAGGATGGGTGCGACAAACAAATCTATGACTGCAACAAGACATAACATTGCGCAGATAAAGATTGCCATCACACACAAAATCCGAAAAATACTTTTTTTATAGTTTTGTCTCATTGTTGGCCCCTTTGAACCTGATCCTTAACAGTATTTCCCACGGGCTCCTGCGCAAAACTAGAACCCACCCCTCCAAGCATACCGGGAACCGCACTAGGTCCATTCCATTTCAATATGCCATTGTTCAAACTCGTCCATTCTGGAGTCCACCATCCACGTGGATCAATCAATCGTCCTGACGGAATTTCAATCACTTTTCCTACCCCATACCCAAGAACAGTACCAATAGCTGCTCCAACTGCTCCGCTATTTGGATTCTCGCCTTTAAGACCAGCCCCAAGAATCGAACCACCTACGTTCATTATTATCGACGGCTGCAAGGCAGCTCCAGTTGTGAGAAAACCAGTCGCTCCAGCGATACCAACATCTAGCCAATCCGTAGTGCCAGATTGAAATAGATAATTGCTTAATGAACCAACGCCAGCGCCAAATACCTTCACTCCTACCGCAGTGCCGCCTCCTCCCACTAGATATCCAAATCCAATCATTCCAGCTCCAGCGATTGTCGCTCCAAACGGATCCTTCTTGATATTGCTTGTCACTAGATCGTTATAGGTCTTCCCCGTTCCAAGCTGATTCTGCGCCGCATTGTATGCTGCCTGATTCGGCTTGATGAACTGACTGTTATAGTCTGCGTTAGCATATTGCGGATCATTTATATTGCCATCGCAATTTAAATTCTGGCATCCAATCACGCTGCGAATTTCGTAGTCATGCTTTTTTTGAGCAGCATCTGCTGTTTGCTTATCCGAGTTGCGTTGTAATTCTGCAATGATGCGGGCTTCTGCTTCCTGCTCATCAATATTTAATTTTTGTGCCACCAGCTTGGCATTTTTCTTGGCGAAATCATATTCGCTCTGATGCAACTGCCGATTGTTTGCCTCAACATGAATACCGGCAGCCAGTCCAGATGCTCCCCCTGCAAGACCACCCAGTGCTGCGGCTGCCGCCTGCGCCATCGCTTGCCTTATCGGCAAAGGCAAATCAGTGTTATCGATCAGCTTGGCAAGCTGCGGCATTGCCACTGAAGAAGTCGCTGCACCAATAGCGCCACCGACACCACCACCAAGCAATCCGGCAGCGGTATGCAAAGCGGTTCGATACAAGCCACCTTCGCTCCAGTTATCACGCTCCGCGATCAACGCAGCCTTCTCATCCTCACTCTGCGCAACTTCAATTTTGGCGTTGAGTTCGTTGACTTTGGTTGTCGCATAACTGCCGATTTCCTTGGCCGCATTCTTCCCAAACAATTCCGTAATCTGCGCCTGCGCCTGCACATCCGCCTGTAAAGCCTGTGCATCCCATTGTTTGGTCAACTTGCCGCTGGTATCCCGGTCACTGCTCACATCGGTATTGATGCTGGCAATGGTCTGCTCAGCCGTCTTGCCGGTCTTGGACTGCTGGGCCTTGTCGTCAGTGATCTTGATGTCAGCCTGGCTGATACCGCTGCGGGTCGTGCTGCTTTCACTGCCGCTGCTGGTGCCAAAACCAATTCCCGTTCCATTCATCGACGACTTGCCGCCGGTGAAACCGCCTCCGACGCTGACACTCTGGCTTTCCGCCTTGTAGTCGCTGCGGTTCTGGATATCGGATTGGGTGAGGGTCTCAGTCTTGAGGCTGTTCTTGCCCTCCGCAGCTGCCTTGTCGGTACTGGCGATCTTGGCACCTACCAGATCCGTATTGCCAGCCACATTGATCTGGAATCCACCGTCGCCCGCGCGAATCCCCGATTGCTCGTTGACGCTCGCATAGTTGCCGTCGACACTGCTGCGGCTTGCACTGATGCTGCCGCTCATCTTGCCCATACCGACCGAGATGCTACCGCCCAGGCTCTGCTGATTGCTCTTGTAAGTACTGGTGTCCTGCAGGCTGGCAATCTTCAAATCACCGTGACCACTGGTGCCCACGTCCATCACGACCTGCTTGCCACTGACTACCGCCCCACTCAGTGTGGTGTCCGTACCCGAGCTGATCGTGAGCTTGTTGCCCGCATCCACGTGCGTATTGACCTGTGTCACGTCACTGCCGTCACCACGTCCACGGCTGCCAGAGGCACTGGCGTTGAACATCAGACCGTCCGTGCCGATCGATACACCAACCGAACCGGAGCTGCTCTGGTTGCTGCTGTGCTGTTCGGAGGTATTCTGTGCTGCCAGCAGGCGCACTTCATTGGCGGCCTTGAGCGTGGCGTTCACGCCCGCTTTGATGTCGCTGCCCTGGATGACGATGTTGCTGTCGGCGCCACCGCCTTGTGCGCTGATATTGATACTGCCGCCAGCAGTAACGGACGATCCGCGCACCGTATTGCTGGACTGTTCAGAACGGCTTTCGCTGCTGCTGCTCCCAACGCTCAAGGCGAGATTGATGCCACCAGCCTTGTCGGCATCATTGGCATCCCGCGAGGGCGTCTTGCCGGTGGTCGGGTCGGTCGGTCCGGTGGCGATCTGGTTGGCCTTACCGTCAATCGTGCTGCCTTGGCCGGCCTTGATGGCATCACCTGCGTTCTTGGCCGCAAATCCCATGTTGGCCACTGCCAGCGCCTGCATGCGCCCATCCTTGGTCTTGCTTGCAGCATCGGCCATCTGATCCACCGTCTGGATCGCAGAGATCACCGGGCTGGTGACCGCGACCGTCAGCCCACTTTGCTTGAACTTGTCTTCGGTGGTGGTTTTGCTGGCTTGCTCTGCCGCACGGATTTCGACCGACTTGGCCGCGATATCAATGTCACCCTTCGGTGCCATCACATCGCTGCCTACTTGCGTGTAACGATTGCCTGCAACGATGCTCACGTTCCCATCCGTACTGCCCACGGTCGAAGCAGACGCCGTCTGTCCCTGCGTCTTTCCGTCATGGCTCTGCTCTCGTGTGCCTATGGCCACACCGAAGCCTGCGCCCATCACGCCACTGGTAGTCTCCTGACGGAAGTTGTTTTGGGTGCTGCTGTCAACAGCGGCCAGGATATTGACGTTATTGCCAGCCGCCATGCCGGTCCCCAATGTGGAGACCACGTTGCTGCCCTTGACATTGATGTCATTGCCCGCCCGCACCGCCACCGTATTGCCGGAGAAGGTCGTCCCTTGATTGATGGCCTGGCTGCTGCTGTCATCCGTGGTCACGGTACGCGAGGCCAACATGCCGCCGCTGTCGGTCTTCTTGTGCTGATCTCGCGCACTGGCCGTGCTCACATCGGTACCGATATTGACGTTATTGCCTGCTGTAGCAGCGAGTGAGCCTTCGGCGTTGACGTAGGCTGCCTGCGCATTGATGTCGCGGCTTGCCGTGACGCTGATCTCCTTGCCTTGGACCGTGCTTCCAATGGCGTTGTCCCGATTGACTTCAGCACGGTTGTTGCTGGCCCAGGTGATCTTTTCTTGAGACGTTTCGTGAACGGTCGACAGGTTCACGTCACGTTGCGCAACCAACGTCACGTTATCCGCAGAGGTGCTGCTGGCCTTTAGATTGATGTCGCGCCCGGCTACGGCAGTCAGCGAGCCATTGCTCTCGGACACCGACATCGACGCATTCTGGTTGATGTTGGTCCCGCTGGTGACCGCATTGGCCGTTGCTACCGTGGTGGCAGCGCTGTTGATGTCACGACCCGCACTGGCCACCAGCGTATTGCGCGCATCAATGGTGCCGCCGATGTTGTTGATGTCCTGCGCCGCCGCCACCGTCACGTCACTGCCGCTGATGCGCCCGCCCAGGTTCTGCACATTGTTGCCCGCCAGCGAAACGCTCTGCCGTCCCGCAATCGTGCCGCCACTGTTGACGATATCCTGCGCCGCCTGGAAGGCCACGTCATTGCCCGCGATCAGCGTGCCTTGTCCGGTCACCTGCACATTGGAGGCATGGATGTACACCTGCGGCACAAGCACTTCCTGCGTGCTGCCATCGGCCAGCGTGACGGTCTGCTTGACCAGCCAGACAATGTCCGTCTTCAGTTCCGCAATCTGCGCATCGGTCAGCGCCACGCCCAGCGTGTAGCGCTGTGATTGCGCCACCTGTACGCCCGCGTTCATCAAGGCCTGGTATTGCGCTTCATTGCTGCTGTATCCGGCCAGATACCGTTGGCCGGTGATCTGCTGCACCTGGCGCTGGATCAGTTGCTGTTCATAGAACCCATCCCC
Organism: Herbaspirillum huttiense; assembly: GCF_004367745.1. Taxonomy (GTDB): domain Bacteria; phylum Pseudomonadota; class Gammaproteobacteria; order Burkholderiales; family Burkholderiaceae_D; genus Herbaspirillum; species Herbaspirillum huttiense. The sequence goes on along the minus strand of NZ_CP037993.1, from coordinate 1,906,417 downwards.
CAGCTGCCGCACGCTGGCCGTCAGGCCCAGTTGATTCAACATGAAATCCGACGACAGCCAGCTGCGCGTGCCAACGAACTGCGGATCGGTCTGCACGAGGAAGCGCTGCGCCGGGCCCGCATTGATGCGGAAGAGTGCATTGTTGGGCAGCGTCAGGTCGAGGTTGGCGATGCGGATGCTGGCCGCACCTGCACTCGCACCCGAGGCGCCCGATACCGACGAGGCCACCGCGCGTACCGAACTCTGCCGGTTCGGTCCGGCGCCGCTGGTCGGCGTGATGTCCAGCTGGAAGTTGGTGACGATGTCCTGCGACTGATACGGCGCATCGTCGTAGCGCCGATCATCTGCACTGAAGGTGTGGCTCTTGACGTAGGTGTAGCTGGCCGAGCCCGTAGAGACCACGCGCTGGCGGCCCAGCGGGCCGGTGTTGTTGAGGTTGGTGCCGTTGACACTGTCGCCGGCCACCGTGCCGCCCGCAATGAACTGGCTGGCGTAGTTGTTGACGGTGCCAGCGGCCAGGCTCATGTTGCCGCCGGACGTGATCATGCCCGGATCGCTCTTGGTGACGACCGTGCGCGTGATCTGCTCGGTACCGTCGTAGATGGTCCATTCGCGGTAGGAGCGGCTGTTGACGTTGTTGTTGAAGGCGTTGATCTTGTCATTGAGAGCAAGCAACGCGGCGATGTAGGCGTCGTACTTGGGCTTCCAGACGTCATAGGCGGCTTTCCACGCGTCGTAGACTCCCGCCGGGACCGGCACCGAGACGCAGGATTCGTAGCAGGCTTCGCCAGGACGCGGCTCCGAACCCGGCCCGGGGCCCGGATCTTCAGCGGGCGGCGTCACTCCCATCACCGACCAGATGCGATCACCCGGTTTGTAATTGATGATGGCCGGATAGTAGACCGCATCAGCATCCCCCATCGCACCCTGGCTGTAGGCCGGCGTATAGGCGATGGCCACCGCACTGTCGCCCCGCGCGCCACGCGAATAATCAAACGGCGGACCATAGCGCTCGGCAGGATAGGCAGCCGAGGGCAGCAACAGGCGATAGTTGTCTTCATCGCCCATGGCGCGCCAGTTGGACGCATCCAGGATCTCGCCGGAGCCCCGGTTGTAGAGCCAGGCCGACTTGGAGTCCAGCAACTGGGACGAGCCGTTGACCCGGAAGCTGACAATGCGATTGCCCGGCCCCGTCTGGTCCGTCGTCTCCAGATGCGCATTGGTGTTGTTGATGCTTCCCGCCGCAATGCTCAGGTTGCCATCGGCATTGATGGTGGCACTGCTGTTGTTGATCTCGCGGGCGCTGCCGGTGGCCTTCTTGTTGGCGTCCAGCGCGCCGCCGATGGCCATGTCGCCGACCGAATAGATCAGCCCGTGCTCGCTGTTGTTGACCACGCCCGCGCCGATGTCGAGGCGGTTGCGGGCCGCAATGACCGGTGCGCTGGTCACGCCGTTGACGGTCTCGGCCTGGTTGTTCAACACGTCTGCACCGATGGCGATGTTGTCGCCATAGATGCGGCCGGTACCGAGGTTGTTGACGGTGCTGCTCTCGATGACCGTATTGACGCCATCGATCAGGCCACGGTTGATGAAGGTGTGAACGTCGGTGGCCTTGAGCTTCAGGGTATTGCCCACCAACGAGCCGCTGGCCTGGTTGTCGATGGTGGCGGCGGTGAGCATGAGCGTGCCGCCCGCACCGACCGCACCGGCATTGGCGAAGGTACCTGCGGTGCGCAGGTCGATGTCACCGCTCGCCCCTATCTGGCCGGTATGAAGAATCGACGCCACCAGGTCGATGCGCAGGTCCTTCTGGCTCAGGAACCTGCCGCTCCCCGTGAAGGAATAGGCCAAAACGCTGGTCTGCTGTCCGGCGATGACGGTGCCGTTGCTGTTGTCGATGACCAGCGCACGGCTGGCCGGGTTGGCATCCGTGAGGCTGGCGCTGTTGGTGGCGGAGATCAGGCCGGCGTTGTTGTCGATGCGGGCGCCGGCGGTGAGCGTGATGGCATCACCGCGCATCGCGCCCTGGCGGTTGCTGATGTCGGCCGCGCTGACGCTGACGGTGGCGCCTTCGATGCCCTGGTTCTGGCCCTGGGTGCTGTCGTTGCGGACGGTCCCGGCCTGCACGTTGACGGTGCCATCCGAGCGCATCAGGCCCGCGCTGTTGTCCACGCTACCGCTGCCCACCTGCAGATCCACGCCCTGTCTGGCCTGCAGCGAGCCGCCGCGATTGCTCACGGCACTGCCCTCCACCGTCAGCTTGCCATTGGCACCGATCACGCCGGCATCGTTGTCCAGGCCGGTGGTCTTGAGGCTGATGTCGCCGTTGGACGAGACATTGCCCCGATTGACCAGCGCCCCCGCCGTCACGCTCAGCGGACCTTGCGCCACGATGCCGCGCGCGCTGCCGGAATTGGCGTTGCGCACGGTGTTGCTGCCGGCATCCAGGCTCAATGCATCGCCCGCTTGCAGCAGGCCGCCGTCATTGCCGAGGTCACCGCTGCGGATGTCGAGCTTGCCCTGCGCGACGATGTTGCCGCTGCCGTTGTCGAGCGCGCCGCTGGCAATGCGGACGTCACGCTGTGCGGCGATGTTGCCCTGGCGATTGTCGAGGGACTGGTTCTGGCTGTCGATGCGGATGTCGTTGGCGCTGAGCTTGCCGCTGTGGTTGTCGATGCCTGCCGCTGTCAGCGTGAGTGCTTGTGCACCATTCACCTGGCCCTGGTTGGCCAGGGTTCCGCTGGTCGTCACGTTGACCGCATCTGCACTGGAGGCCAGCGTTCCCCGGTTGGCCAGGCTGGCGGCTTGCACGGCCACGGGTCCATTGGCGGCCAGCGTGCCGTCGTTGCTGATGCTCTGCGCAGCCTCGATGCGCAAGCGCTCACCGGCATTGACGCCGCCGCTGTTGGCGAGGCTGCCGACCTGCAGGTTCACGCCCTGCGCCGCTTCCATGCGTCCGCTATTGCCGGTGCGGGCGCTGCTGCTGACGTTCAGCGCACCCTGTGCCGCACGCACGGTGCCGCTGTTGTCCACGCTGGCAGCGGTGATGCTGGCATCGGCATTGGCCTGGAGCGTGCCGCTGTTGCTGAGGGAACCGGCGGCCTGCACGGCCAGGGAAGTGCTGCTGCCGATGCTGTTGCGGTTGTCGATACTGGCGGCGGCGATCTGCACATTGCCCTCGCCGCCGATGCTGCCGGTGTTCTGCAGCGCGCCGCTGGCCTGCACCGTCAGCGCACCGGCACTGGCGATGCTGCCGCTGTTGTCCAGCGCGGTGGTGTTGAGGCTGGTCGCGCTCTTGCTGCCCAGTTCGCCCGCATTGCTGATGCCGCCTGTGGTCTGCACCGCCAGCAGGCCGGTAGCAGTGAGACTGCCGCTGTTCTCCAGCCGGCCATCGGCGGTCACCACCGCCTGGCCTACCGACGCGCCGATGTTGCCCGCGTTGCGCACGCCCACACCATGCTCGGTGGAGGTCAGATAGATGTGGCCGGCATACATGCCGCCCAGCTGCGCCACGTCGATGGCCACCGCCGGTGCGGTGTCGCTGGCGGCCACACCGGGAACCACGCTGGCGTGATCCGCGCTGACGGTGTTGAGGCCCGCGCTGACCTTGAGTTCGGGGGCCCAGATGCCGGCATTGACCTGCACGGCGCGCGCGATGATCTCGGCGTAATCGGTGCGGCTGGCATCCATGCCGTTGCCCTCGATGCGTACCGCACCGCTGGCCACGCGATAGCTGTCCAGATTGCCGTTGACGATCTGGGGTACGCCCGTGGTGAGCGTGGCGCGATTGGCATTGATGAAGCCGCAGCCGGAACAGGTGATGCCCGCCGGATTGGCCACCACCACCTGCGCCCGCGCCCCCGCCACTTCCAGGTAGCCGCGCAGATAGCTGGGGTTGGCCGAGTTGACCTGGTTCACGATCACGCGCGCTGCGCCCGTGGCCAGCCATGGATTGCCCGCCACATAGCCGCCCAGCTGGGTGGCCGTTGTGCCCTGCGCATTGTTGAGGATGGCGCCATTGGGGCCGACATCGAATTGCCGGTAGCTGTTGAGCGACACCCCCGCTGCACCAGGGGTCTGGATGTTGACCACCGGCACGCCATTGGGTGTGGCCAGCACGGTCGGCTGCTGGTTGCGCGGGGCGCTGCGGTCGCCCAGGATCTGCGCATGGGCCACCGTGTTCATGGCCAGGGCCAGCGCTACCGCCAGCAGCGAAAAGCGCAAAGCGGACGGTAACAGGTCCGGCATCGCCGCACCGTTGGCCGATGTGCGGCCGTGATGCTGAATGCTGGAGGCGATTTCTGCAACGGCCATCAACTGGCCACGATGCCGGTTGAAAACCAGCTTGTAACGCTGACGATTCATGAAAACCCCGGGTGCTGTTGTCGTTATGACCGGCCACGACAACGAACCCCGATTCGTTGTTTTCCGTTTCCGGTTGGCAAGATTTTGCTTGCCAGGGTCGGGATGTTAATTTAGGTTAACGAGGAAAGGTGATTTTTCATTACACGAGAAGCTTTCTTGTAGGCAAAATCCAACACTTGTTTTGCCAGCCCTCCCATTTCTTTTGAATCCCTTGCCCAGTGTGGCTTTGGGACGACTCACCATGTTTCCGATGTCTTCCATCTTCCGTTCGCCCTCTCCCCGATTTGTACTCATCCTTGGTCTGAATCTGGTCATTTCCCTTGCCCACGGGCAAACCGCCGTCAACCAGGAGCAGTTGCAGCGCGAACGCGAACGCGCCCTGCGCCAGCAGCAGGAGCAGCGTCCTGACGTGAATCTGGGTACGCCCGCCGCCAGCGCGATGGCGCAGGATTTCCCCGAGCAGGAGCAACCCTGCCGCAGGATCACGGCGATTGCGCTGGAGGGTGAACAGGCCGAGCGTTTTCGTTTTGCGCTCGACAGCGTCACCGGCGAACGTGGCGCGGTCGGCCGCTGCCTGGGCTCGCAAGGCGTGAACCTGGTCCTGGCCCGGGTCGAGAGCGCCATCGTCGCGCGCGGCTACACCACCACGCGCGTGCTGGCGCGTCCTCAAGATCTGTCGACGGGACGGCTGGTGCTGAGCGTGGTGCCGGGGCGCGTGCGCCACATCCGCTTTGCGCCCGACGCCAATGCGCGCGGGACCGCCTTCAATGCCCTGCCCATCAGCCCGGGCGACATCCTCAACCTGCGCGATATCGAACAGGGCCTGGAAAATTTCAAGCGCCTGCCGACCGTGCAGGCCGACATCAAGATCACGCCCTCCGAGGACAAGGGGGCCGAGGCGGGCGACAGCGATCTGGTGATCCAGTACCAGCAGGCTTTCCCCTTCCGTCTCACGGCATCGCTGGACGATGGCGGTGCCAAGGCCACCGGCAAATACCTGGCCGGGCTGACCTTGTCCTATGACAATTGGTGGACCCTCAATGACCTCTTCTACGTCAGCGTCAGCCGCAGCCTGAATCACTACGGCGACCACGGCAGCCATGCCTACACGCTGCATTACTCGCTCCCGCTGGGCAACTGGATGGCGGCCGTGACGATGTCGGGTAACCGCTATCACCAGACGGTCGCGGGGGCCTTCGAGAATTTCGTCTACAGCGGGCGTTCCGAAACCACCGAATTCAAACTGTCTCGCCTGCTCCATCGCGATGCCGCCGGCAAGACCACGGCCTTCGGCAAAGCCTTGCTGCGCAAGGCTTACAACGCGATTGACGAACTCGAAGTCGGCGCCCAGCAACGCCGCACCACGGCGTGGGAAGCGGGACTGAATCACCGGCAGTTTCTGGGCGATGCGATTGCCGATGCCACGCTGGCCTATCGCCGTTCACTCGATACGCAAGGGGCCGAGCCCAGCTCGCCCTTCGACCTGCCGCAGATCGGCACGCGCTATGGTCTGTGGCTGCTGGATGCCTCCGTCAATGCGCCGTTCCAGCTGGCCGGTGCGCGCCTGCGCTACAGCAGCACGCTGCGCGCGCAGTGGAACCGGGGCAGTCTGCCGCCGCAGGATCAGTTTTCCATCGGCGGCCGTTATACGGTGCGCGGTTTCGACGGCGAACTGACGCTGCAGGCCGAGCGTGGCTGGTTCCTGCGCAATGAACTGGCGCTGGGCCTGGGCGAGAGCGGGCAGGAAGTGTTTGCCGGTATCGATACCGGCGCGGTCGCAGGGCCCTCGGCGCAATTCCTCACCGGCCAGCGGCTCACGGGCGCGGCACTGGGCTTGCGCGGCAATCTCGGCAAGCTGAGCTATGACATGTTCGTGGCCACGCCACTGGCCAAGCCGCAAGGTTTCCAGACGGCGGCCGTGACTGGCGGCTTCAACCTGCAATGGGCGTTCTGAGTCGACCTGCCTGCCGGAAAAATCCCACACCATCCCCGGCCGATGGCTGACTGCCGCGCCACGGCGATTGCTCAATAATGGCCCGCATGGACGGCCGCCGGATCTCCCGGCGGACAGCGTCCGAGGAGACCATCATGGATCGTATCGCCGCAGCGTCCGAACAATCTTCATCATCATCATCGCCGTCGCCTTCGGCTCCGCCGCCCGCCGATGCCCGCCATCAGTACGAGGCCATCGACATCGCCCGCGCCAACCAGCTGCGCTATGTCAACGACGGCATGCCGGGCATACGCCGCCGCCGGCGTGGCAAGGGCTTCGCTTATCACGATGCGCACGGCGAGCTCATTCGTGATGACGATGTGGTGGCGCGCCTCAAGTCTCTGGCCATCCCGCCCGCTTGGGAAGACGTCTGGATCAGCCCGCACGCCAACGGCCACATCCAGGCCACCGGACGCGATGCGCGCGGGCGCAAGCAGTATCGCTATCACGCACGCTGGCGCTCGGTGCGCGATGATGCCAAGTACCTGCGCATGATCAGTTTTGCGCGCGCGCTGCCGACCATCCGCCGCGTGGTGGAGCAAGACCTGAAACGTCCCGGCCTGCATCGGCAGAAAGTCTTGGCCGCTGTCGTGCATCTGCTGCAGACCACCTTCATGCGCGTGGGCAATGACGAATACGCCAAACAGAATCAATCCTTCGGCCTGACCACGCTGCGCCATCGCCACGTGCGTGTGGATGGCAGCGATGTGCTGTTCCGCTTCCGCGGCAAGAGCGGCGTGCAGCATGAAATCAAGCTGCACGATCCCTATGTGGCCCGCATCATCCGCAAGATGCGCGAGTTGCCGGGGCAGGAACTGTTCCAGTACGTGGATGACGAGGGCGAGCGCCACTGCATCGATTCGGGTGACGTGAATGCCTATCTGCGTGAAGCGGCTGGTGAGGATTTCAGTGCCAAGGATTTCCGCACCTGGGCCGGCACGGTGCTGGCCACGCTGGCGCTGCAGGCCTTCGAGCGGGTGGACTCGCAGGCGCAGGCCAAGCAGAACGTGGTGCGCGCCATCGAGAACGTGGCGCGCCGCCTGGGCAATACGCCTTCCATCTGCCGCAAGTGTTACGTGCATCCTGCCGTCATCGAAAGCTACCTGGACGGCAGTTTTGCGGAGCGGCTGGAAGAACGGGTGCAGGCCGAACTGGTGGAAGAGTTGCAGGATCTGTCACCGGAGGAAGCCGCTGTACTGGCCTTGCTGCAACAGCGTCTGCAAGAGGCGGAACAACAACCGGCCCGCAAGCCACGTCGCAAACCTGCCGCGCGCACCGCCACCGCTTCGGTGCCGCGTAGAAAAGCGGCGCGGCCAGCGGCACGCGCCTGAATCGGCAGCGCTCAGCGCGCGCGGCGGAAAGTCAGGTTGTAACGGCAGCGTCCGGTCAGCGGGTGCTCGCCGTCGCGCAAGGGATCGACACCATGGAAGGCCAGCCGCGCCGGGCCACCCCACACCACCACATCGCCACTCTCCAGCCGCATGCGCTGCGGCTTGTCGGTGCGCGCCATGCCACCGAACAGGAAGGTCGCGGGCAGACCGAGCGAGACCGAGACGTTGGGCTGGTCCATGTCCAGTTCATTCTTGTCCTGATGCAGCGACATGCGGGCACCGGGTTCGTAGCGATTGATGAGGCAAGCGTCAGGATCGAATCCTGCAAACCCCGCCGCCGCCGAGGCGCGCGCGGCCAATGCCGCAAAGGCCTCAGGCATGGCTGGCCAGTCGCGCTCGGCCAATGGATCGAGCGACTGGTAACGATAGCCGCGACGATCCGTCACCCATCCAAACTGGCCGCAATTGCTCATCGCCACCGACATGCGGAAACCGCCCGGGGTCTGCATGTGGCGCAGGGGCGAGGCGGCCAGAACCTTGTCGATGGCCGACATCAAGGCTGCGGCTTCCTCTTCGTCGACAAAGGCGCGCAGCAGCAGCGCACCTTCGGTGATGGTCTCCACCGAAGGGTCACGCGCCAGGCCAGCGAAGAGGTCACCCGTCACTTGGAAGGCTCCGGACGCGGTGGCGGATTTTCAATGAATTGGCTCACTTCTTCGAGAGTCGGCGCGATGAAACGCAGCGGCCGAGAGAGGCTGCCCACCAGCGAAGCGTGCGAGGTGTTGTCGAAGTAGCGCTCCACCACCGGCACCTGCTTTGCGCGCAGCAGTTTGGCCAGACCGCCGGTATTGCGTTCGGCGCCCACCAGCTTGTCCTTGTGCGAGGCAATCAGCAACGCGGGCGGCGCACCGGCCTCCACGTGCCGCACCGGTTGCGAATCCGGTGGCGAATCGGGCGCGAAGAAGACCGGTTTTACATCCTCGTTTTCGATGGGCAGGAAATCATAGGGTCCGGCCAGGCCGATCCAGCCGCGCAGCTGTGCCGGCGAGGCCCCGGCTGCGCGCAGCCAGCGCGCATCGAGCGCCACCATGGCGGCATTGTAGGCACCGGCGCTATGTCCCATGACAAAGACGCGCTGCGGATCGCCGCCCAGTTCGCGCACCGAGCGCAAGGTCCAGGCCACGGCCTGGGCGCTGTCCTTCACGAAATCGGGATAACGCACTTCGGGATAGACGCGGTAATCAGGCAGTACGGCGATGAAACCGCGTGAACTCAGGGCCTCGCCGACGAAGGCGTAATCCTTGCGGCTGCCCTCGTTCCAGCTGCCGCCATAGAAGAACACCACCACCGGCAAGCCCGGACCGGAGGCGGTGGCCGGAGCGTTGGCAGGACGATAGATGTCCAGCTTTTGACGCGGGTTATCGGTGTTGGCGTAGGCCACCCCTTCGGTCTTGACGTAGGAAGAAGCGGGCGTGACGGCATTGATGGCCGACAGCGGCGAACAGGCGACCACACCACCCAGGATCAGTACCGCGCCCGCGAATGCGAGACCAGCCTTGCCAAGAACATGCATGCGCAACTCCAGCGATGAAGGAAGGCCTATTGTAGCCGCGCCGGGCAAAGGCTTCAGGCGCGCTGGTCTTTCGGGCTGGCGGCGTCTTCCCTGCCCTCGGCTTCGCGCGCCAGCAAGGCGCTCTTGCGCGCGATGCCCCAGCGATAGCCGGAGGGTGCGCCATCGAGCCGGACGATGCGATGGCAGGGAATGAGCACGGCGATCTCGTTGCGCGCACAGGCATTGGCGACCGCCCGCACCGCCGCAGGCTGGCCGATGCGCGCAGCCAGTTCGGCATAGGTCAAGGTGACCCCGGGCGGCACTGCGCGCAGTGCTTGCCACACACGCTGCTGGAAGGCGGTACCGCGCACGTCCAGTGGCAAGGCGGCACCCTGTTGCGGATCGTCCAGCGCGGTCAGTACCTGTGCCAGCGTCTGCTCGAAGGCGGCATCGCCGGGGGCGAGATCGGCATGGGGGAAACGATCCTGCAGTTGCCGCAGCAACTCCTCCGGCTCGCTGCCCAAGGTGAGCGCGCAGATGCCCTGCTCCGTGGCCGCCACCAGCAAGGCCCCCAGCCAGCATTGCGCAACGGCGAAGCGGATCTTCTCGCCACGGCCGCCACGACGATAGGTCGCCGGCTGCATACCCAATTGCGCCTTGCTTTGCGCATAGAAGCGGCCACTGGAATGGAAGCCGACGTCATAGAACGTCTCGGTCACGCTGGCACTGCCGCCGAGTTGCGCGCGCAGGCGGCCGGCGCGATGGGCATCGGCATAGGCCTTGGGAGTGAGGCCGGTGTGCTGCTTGAAGAGCCGATGAAAATGATGACGGCTCAAGCCCGCGGCCTGCGCCAGCGTGGCCGTGTCGGGCTGTTCCTCGGCCTGCGCGATCAGGCGGCAGGCTTGCGCGATGGCCTCTGCCTGGCGCTCGTGCAAGGGCGGCTGGTCCGGCTTGCAGCGCTGGCATGGACGAAAGCCCGCTGCTTCGGCCGCAGCGCAGCTGGCGTGGAAGGCCACGTTCTTGCGCAAGGGTGTGCGTGCCCCGCAGGAAGGCTTGCAGTACACGCCGGTGGTGCGCACCGCATACCAGAACCGGCCATCGAACGATCCATCTCGCTGCTGCACGGCTTGCCAGCAGGTGTCGGGATCGAGTCCGTTGACGTCGGCGGTGGAGGCAGTGGAGCTAGTCGGCGGAGGAGAAGAAGTCATGGTCAGCATGGAGCGCTCCCGGAATCGGATGCCACTGATTCTAGGCCTGCGCTGACGGGGCGGCACTCCGGAGATTGCTTTTGAATTCTTGAGCCGGATCAGAGGCGGAGCAAAGCCTGATAAAAAGCATCATTCGATTATTCAATGATTGAGGCATCCAATCATTGAATAACGGCATCATGCTTTTTGAAACATCACTGCGAGAAGCGGATGCGCTGGCGCGACTTCACCGGCTGCATCACGTGTTCCAGCGGCAGTTCATGGGATTGCTTGACCTTTTTGAGGGTGATGTTGGACTTGACGTTGGTCACGCCCGGCAGGCGCAGCAGGCGCGTCATCATGAATTCGGAGAAAGCGGCCAGGTCGGGGGCCACGATGCGCAGGATATAATCGCCCTCGCCCGTGACGGAGAAACATTCGGTCACTTCCGGCATCGTTTCCACGGCCTTCTCGAAGAGTTCGCCACGAGTCTCTCCCTGGCGGTCCAGGGTCACGGTGGTGAACGCGGTCACGCCCAGACCGACCACGGCCGGGTCCAGCACGGCGGTGTAGCGTTCGATGACATGGGCTTCTTCCAGCCGCTGCACGCGACGGCTGATCTGCGAAGTGGACAGGTGGACTTTCAGACCGAGGGCGCTATTGGTAATATGGCCATCTCGTTGCAGCTCGGTCAGCAAGGCCAGGTCGTAGCGGTCCACGTTGATGATGCTCATTTGTCTCTCCAAAGTTCATATTTAAGAATTATTTGTGCATATTATCTAATATATCGCGCAAAAAACAATCACAAATTGCAGTCTTGACGCAATAAACTCCTCGCATGGGCCGCGCTTGCCGGCCCTCCCCACACGAGGAGACACCAGATGGGCCACGCAGACACCCAGTTCGCCACCGCAGCCGCCAATTCCCCTGTCCGCGCCAGCGGCGACCTGTTCGACAATCCCATGGGCACCGACGGCTTCGAGTTCGTCGAGTACACCGCCGCCGATCCGGCCGGCATTGCCGCCGTGCTGGAGCTGATGGGCTTCACCGCCGTGGCGCGCCACCGCTCCAAGAATGTCACCCTGTATCGCCAGGGCCAGATCAACTTCATCCTCAACGGCGAACCCGGCAGCAATGCCGCCGCCTTCGCCCAGGTGCACGGGGCTTCGGTGAACGCCATGGCCTTCCGCGTCAAGGATGCGGCCCATGTGTACAAACGTGCACTCGAACTCGGTGCCGAAGGCGTGGAAGCCAAGCTGGGCCCGATGGAACTGAACATTCCTGCCATTCGCGGCATCGGCGGCTCGCTGCTCTATCTGGTGGACCGCTATGGCGACAATGGCTCCATCTATGACGTCGACTTCCAGTTCTTCCCTGGCGTGGAGCGCAATCCCAAGGGCGTGGGCCTGACCTACATCGACCACCTGACCCACAACGTCATGCGCGGCGCGATGGACACCTGGTCGTCGTTCTATACGCGCCTGTTCAATTTCCGCGAGATCAAGTATTTCGACATCGAGGGCAAGGTCACCGGCCTGCGTTCGCGCGCCATGACCAGCCCCTGCGGCAAGATCCGCATCCCCATCAACGAAAGTGCCGACGACAAGTCGCAGATCGAGGAATTCATCAAGCAGTACAACGGCGAAGGCATCCAGCACATCGCCCTGGGCACCGACGACATCTACCAGACCGTGCGTGCCCTCTACGCCCGCGGCGTGCCGCTGCAGGACACCATCGCTACCTACTATGACCTGGTGGAACGCCGCATCCCCGGCCATGGCGAAGACCTGGCTGCCTTGCGTGAACTGAAGATCCTGATCGACGGCGCACCCACCGATGGCCAGGGCCTGCTGCTGCAGATCTTCACGCAGAACCTGATCGGGCCGGTGTTCTATGAAATCATCCAGCGCAAGGGCAATGACGGCTTCGGCGAAGGCAATTTCAAGGCCCTGTTCGAATCCATCGAGCTGGACCAGATGCGCCGTGGCGTGATCTGATCCCCTGACCGCAGCCACTGCGGGCCGCCCTGAGGCCGCCCGCATGTCAAAGGCGCAGCCCCCTGACGGGGACTGCGCCTTTTACTTTTTTTACTTTCCGTGGCTCAAGATGTCCGCGTGGCTGCCGTAAAACAAAGCGAAGGCACTATCGCAGTCCCCTTGCAATCCTTGCGCCCCTGTGGGCTGGAGTTCGCATGAACGTCGCGTATGAACAAGAACAACCTGCCCACGCTGAAGTCGCAGTGGCAGACACGCTGGACCATGACCCCGCCGAGCTGGTGGCGCAATTGAGCCACCGCATCCTGCTCCTGCAGCAGCAGGCGCAGTCCCTGGCGCGTTTCCCGGGCAACCGGGATGGCAAGCAGCAGCGCCAGTTGCTGCAGCAGCAGATCCGCAATCTCTACCAGCAATTGTTTGCGCTGGAACAGCAGCAGGCGCAGCAGCGCCGCCGCAGCGAAAACTATCTCAGCATGGCGCTCTCCGTGGCGGCCCATGCCGCGCACCAGCATGCGCATGGCCAGACGCTGGCACCGGCGCTGTAAGCCCGGCAAACCCGGTCCCGACGCCCTGCCCCGCCCTCCCCGTCAATAACGCAGCCGCGACAGGCTGACCAGGCTGGCCGCGCCCGCCAGGGCGGCGGCAAAGCACAGGACCAGCGCATACGGCGAGCCCGAGAACCCCATCAGCATCGCCACCACCGACGCCCCGACGGTCTGCCCGGTCAGGCGTGCCGTGCCCAGCATGCCGCTGGCTCCGCCAGTCCGTTCACGCGGCGCGGCACTGATCATGGTGCGGTTGTTGGGCGACTGGAACAGTCCGAAGCCGATACCGCACACCGCAAACATCGCCAGCATCAGGCCATCGGGCGTGCTGCGGTCCACTGTCAACAAGGCCAGCAATCCCAGGCACATCACGGCCAGCCCGATCCCGCCCAGCAAACCGGCAGCGACGCGGTCCGACAGCTTGCCGGCCACCACCCCGGTCAGCGCCACGGCCACCGGCCAGGCCGTCAGCAGCATGCCCGCGCGCGCGGCGCCCATACCCAGATGATTCTGCAGCATGAAGGGCAACATGACGAAAACCGCCATCTGCGCTGCAAAGGAGCAGAACGAGGTCCCGATCGACAAGGCAAACAAGGGGATGCGCAGCAGGTCCAGCGGCAGCATGGGCGCGCTCGGCGACTGCAGTTTGAGCAGCAATGCCAGGCTGATGGCGGTCAGCAGCGCGCAGCCCGCCACCACCCAGCCGCCCTGCAGGTGGCCGATGGCATCGATGGTGTAGAGCAGCAAGCCGATGAAGGCCATGCACAGCAGCGCCGACTGGCGATCGAAACGGCGGGCCGACAAGGGATTGAACGGCAAGGCGCGGCTGCCCACGGCCAGCGCCGCCAGCCCGAGCGGGATATTGATGAGGAACAGCCAGTGCCATGAGCCCAGATGCAGGATGACTCCGGCCACGGTGGGCCCCAGCGCATTGCCGGTCCCGGCCACCAGCGCGTTGTAGCCGATGGCCCGGCCCAGCTGCCGGGCCGGATAGATGAAGCGGATCAGCGCGGTATTGACCGACAGGATGCCAGCCGCCCCCAGCCCCTGCAGCACCCGCGCCAGGCTCAGTTGCAGCATGTCGCCGCTGGCCGCGCAGGCCAGCGAGGCCAGGGTGAACAGGAACAAGCCGCCCAGGTAGACGCGCCGGTAGCCGATCACTTCGCCCAGCGAAGCCAGCGGCAGCAGGCACACCGCCATGGCGATCTGGTAGCTGTTGATGACCCAGATGGCATCGGCATCGCTGGCTTTCAGGTCGGTGGCCATGACCGGCAACGCCAGATTGGCGATGGAGCCGTCGAGCACCGCGATGCTCAGGCCCAGCACCACCGTGGCAATGGCCAGCAGCCGCTGGCGCGGCGGCAGGCCATCATGATCGGGGGAAGTGGAAGACGATGCGGAAGTGACTGCCATGAACCTGCTCTATCGCTCTGTTGCGCTGTCCGTGCGCGAGGAAACCAAAAAAGGAAACGGACGCCGCAGCGCCCGGATCGGATGATGCCGTCAGCCCGCGTGGCGGAATGCCGAAATGGGCGTCAGCTTCTTGTCGCGGGGAATATTGAACTTGGTCTTGGGACCGAACCACTTGATCCACATGGCGTCGATCTCGCCGTCCTTTTCCAGCGCGGCCAGCGCCTTGTTGACGGCGTCCAGCAGTCGGTGCTCGCCCTTCTTGACACCCAGCGCCGTCGGCTCCCAGGCCAGTGCGCCTTCGACGAAGCGGAAGCGTCCGCCCGATTCGTTGACGAAGCGGATCCCCGAGGGCATGGCCACGGCCATCGCATCGGCCTGCCGCTGGGCCAGCGCCAGGAAGGTTTGCGGGGTCTCAGGGAAAGTCAGCAAGGTGGCCTTGCGCAGTACGCGCCGCACCGCCTGCTCCGGGGTGGAACCGCGATTGGCGCTGATACGCTTGCCTTCCAGGTCGGATACCAGATTCAGTCCGGAATCGCTGTACACGAGCAGCTTGATCGGCGTCTGGTAATGCGAAGCCGTGAAATCGATCTGGCGCGCCCGCTCGCGGGTATAGCCCAGTGCGCCCGAGACCAGGTCAACCTCGCCCTGGATCAGCGCCGGCAGACGGGCTTCCACGGTCAAACTGCGCTGTCGCATCTTGACGCCCAGCTTGGCGGCGATGGCACTGCACATGTCCACATCGAAACCGACGATCTGGCCGCTCTGCGGATCGGGGAAACCCAGCGGCTCATTGCTGGCCAGCGTGGCGCAGATCAGCGAGCCACGCTCCTGGATCTCGCCGAGCCGGTCCGCGTGTGCCGCAGCGGGAATCATCCAGGCGCTGGCCAGCAGCAGGCTGCCCATGCCCAGTTGCTTCAGGTGCTGCGAAATCTTTTTCATGCTTTTCCTCATCGAGTGTCGAGGATAGCCCGAAACAATCCCGAATGTCACTCGCAGCAGACCATTGCCACGCAAAAGCCGCCACGCAGCACAAAAAAAGAGCCGCCCGGAGCAAGCGGGCGGCATCTGGTATGACATGTCAGGCGCGTTGGAAGGTCTTTCCAATGGCGTCAGCCAGCCGTGCCTGACTTGCTGCGGCGACGCCACCAGAGCGCCACACCCAGCAGGACCAGCACCAGCAGCACCATGCCGCCGCGCGCCACCCACAACAGCGGCGAGGGCTCACCGCCGGCCCGCAAGGCTTTGACGCGCTCGACGCTGATGCTGACCTTGCTGCCGCCCAGATCCTGCATCAGGTAGTTGGTCACCGCCGCAATCTCGCCATCGTTCAAGGTATGGGCAAAGCCGATCATGCCTTGTCCGTGCTCCGGCAGCACGCCTTCGAGGATGGCCATGGCCACGTTGTCGGCATTGGGCTGGCGCAGCAGCGGATGCTGCTGCAAGGACGGCAGTCCATTGAGGCCCTGCCCGCCGGTGTTGTGGCAGGAGGCGCAATTGTTCATATAGACACGTGCACCCACACTCATGGCGGCCAGCGCCTGGGGCGTATCGTCGCCCTGCACCGGGGTCAGCGCAGGGACGGCAGCAGCCGGCGCAGTCGCGGACGCCGGAGCCGGCTCGGCCGGACTGGCCGGCAGCAGATAGGTGGCCATTGCATCCAGATCCTCACGGGTCATGCGCGAGAAACTCTTTTCGATGGCTTCCAGCATCGGTCCGCCGGCGGTGGCCCCATTGGCGGCGTGGCCGCTGGCCAGGTACTCGGCCAGCATGGCGCGGGTCCAGGCCGGCTTGGCCTGCAAGGCAGCGGGGCTGATGTCGGGCGCGTACCAGGTGCCGAGCGAGGCCCCTTGCAGGCGACGCTCCAGTTGCTCGGCCATGAGCACATTGCGCGGCGTATGGCAGGTGCTGCAATGGGCCAGGCCCTGCACCAGGTAGGCTCCGCGATTCCACTGCGCCGATTGCGCCGGGTCGGGCTCAAAGGGCTTGGTGTCCAGGAACAGCCAGTTCCACGCCTTCATCGACATGCGGATGTTGAACGGGAACGGCAGCGCCGTCGCCGGCGGAGCCTGGTCCACCGGCTGCACGCCCTGCATGAAGTAGGCGTACAGCGCCGCCACGTCCTCATCGTTCAGCCGCGCATAGGCGGTATAGGGCATGGCCGGATACAGGTTGCTGCCATCGGCACGCACGCCGCGACGCAAGGCAGCGGCAAATTGCTCCGGCGTGTACTGGCCGATGCCGTGGGTCTTGGAGGGCGTGATGTTGGTGCTGTAGATGGTGCCAAGGGGACTGCTGATCGGATGCCCGCCGCTGAACGGGGCGCGTCCCCTCTCGCTGTGGCAGGCAGCGCAGTCGCCGGCGATGGCCAGGTACTCGCCGCGCTTGATCAACTGCGCATCATCGGCCGCATGGGCCAGCGCGACCACTCCCAGCAAGGACAGCATCGCCATCAGGCGCTTGAACGGCTTACGCATGGCGGCTCTCCTCGATGATCTTGTCGGCCGTGCGCAGCGCCAGTGCCATCGCGGTCAGCGTGACGTTGCAGGTGCCGACCGTGGGCATGACGCCGGTGCCGACCATGAACAGGTTCTCGTGGTCGTGTGCGCGGCCCCAGGCGTCGGTGACGCTGGTGGCCGGGTCCAGGCCCATGGAGAGCGTACCGGTGATGTGCTGGCGATTGGAGAACGCCCCGCTCTTGCTGTGCTTGATGTTGGTCGCACCCAGCCGGGCGGCGATGGCGTCGTAGGCGGCGCGGGTCTTCTCGGTGCCTTTGACGACGTAGTCGTCCACGTTCCAGTACAGGGCCGGGACGGGCAGGCCAAGTTCATCCTTCTTGTCGCCCAGGGTCACGCGGTTGTTGCGGTCCGGCAGTTGTTCCAGCGCGTTCTTGATGCTCAGGCGGCGTGCGGCGCGGAACAGGATCTGCTCTTCCAGGCGCTTGCCGAAGTAACCCTCGGCGAGCACTTCCTTGGTCACCGAGGCCACCTGCGAGGCATTGGAAATATCGATGCGGAACGGCGCGTGCTCCGCACGAAAATCGCCATCGCGGAACTGGCCGATGGAGCAAGGGCTGACCGGACCACGGCCGGGCCAGATTTCTTCATCCACATCGAAGGTCACGCCGATGGCCGGGTGGTCGCACAGGTTGCGGCCGACATTGTCGCGGGCGTTGGCGATCCCCTGCGGGAACTTGTCGCTCACTGACATCAACAGCAGTTTGGGGGTCTCGATGGCATTGGCGGCCAGCACGAAGGTCTGCGCGGTGATGCGGTGGCTGACCTTGTTCCAGTCGTAATAATGCACAGCGGCGATGCGACCTTTTTCGTCATGTTCCAGGCGATAGACCACGGCCTCGGTGATGACCTGCACGCCGCTGTCTTCAGCCTGCTGCGCAGCCAGCCCGCCGTGATATTGGGCATCGATGGGACACAGCGGCATGCAGTTGTTGTTGCCGCAGCAGGCCGGACGGCCGTCATAGTTGCGGCTGTTGCGGCCGGTGCTGTCGTCAAGCACGGTGAATTCCGGCGCCAGGCGGGCCGTCACGCGTTGCTGCAGCCACGAGGCCGGCACCCGCTCCATCGGAAAAGGATGCTTGCGCGGCGAGCCGCTCTCGGGCGAACCGCCGACACCGGCGATGACCTCGGCCTGGTAGTAATAGTCTTCCAGGTCGTCATAGCTGATCGGCCAATCCTTGCCGACGCCATACAGACTGTGCTGGCGGAAGTCGTTGGGTACATAGCGCCACAACTGCGCCGCCCAGTGCCAGCTGGTGCCGCCGAACATGCGGATGTACTGCGCATTGAAGGCATGAGGCCCCTTCTGCTGCAGATAGCCGTTGGGCTCCGGGGTATAGCGCGGGTGCGGTGCCAGCGGCGAATACGGATACGGCGCCATGAAGTCGGACTTGAAAGCCGAACTGCGGAAACGTTCGACCAGTTGGTCGCGGCCCATGCGCGGGCCGGATTCCAGCAGCAGCACCGACTTGCCGGTCTTGGCCAGGCGCGTGGCCAGCAAGGCGCCGGTCACACCGGCACCGATCACCACCACGTCGGCGGAATTGGGATTGCTCATGAATGTCACTCTCGCAAATCAGGGCTGGCGCGACCAGCTGCCGCAGGGACCATAGGAAAAACTGGGCGGCACCAGCTTGCCGCTCACCAGTCCGTTGGAGAGCGTATTGATGTAGGTGACGTACTGGGCGTTCTTGCCCTTGCCGACCACGCCGTCGTACCAGGCACCGAGGATGACGCGGGCCAGCTTTTCGCTGTCACCCTGCTCGGCCGGGAAGGCCAGGCGCTCGGCTTGCAGCAGCGCCGGCTGGGCTTGCAGCAGGCCCTTGAGCGATTGCAGGCGAGGTGCCAGGTCTTTTTCAGTTTTGGACAGGGCCAGCAGCAAAGCCGCGCACAGCTTGGGGCTCAAATCCTGGCGTTCAGTCAGTTGCCGGGAAACCTGAAGGAAATCGTCCACCGGCACGGTCGCCGGATTGTTTTGTGCCGTAACCCGGTGCGGCAGGGACCAGAACAGGCCGGCAGCGCCGGCACCTGCCATCAGGCCCGCCACTTTGAGTACCCGGCGGCGTGTGGGGTGTGTCATGTCGTCGTCCAAATGAAAGGCCCCCAAAGCACGCTCAAGGTGCCGCGCCGTCGCGCCGGGGCCAGGATGGGCCGGTATTCTACGCACTTTGTTGCTGCTCTGCAGCAAAGGGCGCAGCAGCTTTTCAGGATACTGGAAACGACACGGCCCGGCCATGTGCATGGCCGGGCCGTGGATCGGGTGGCGTCGCTGCCGGTATCAGCCGTGGCCGAGATAGGCCTTGCGCACGTCGCTGTTGGCCAGCAGGTTGGCACCGGTATCGGACATGACCACATGGCCGTTTTCCAGCACGTAGCCACGGTCGGCCACGCCCAGCGCCTTGTTGGCGTTCTGCTCGACCAGGAACACGGTCACGCCGCTCTCGCGGATGGTACGGATGATCTCGAAGATCTGCGCAATCACCAGCGGGGCCAGGCCCAGCGTGGGTTCGTCCAGCAACAACAGGCGCGGCTTGCTCATCAGCGCGCGGCCGATGGCCAGCATCTGCTGCTCGCCGCCGGACATGGTCCCGGCCCGCTGCGCCGCGCGTTCCTTCAAACGCGGAAAGAGTCCGAAGACGTACTCGATGCCCCGTTCGATGTCCTCATTGCTGGCGAAGAAGGCGCCCATTTTGAGGTTTTCCAGCACGGTCAGGCTGGGGAAGACGCGCCGGCCTTCGGGCGAGATCGCCAGTCCGCGGCGCATGATCTCGTGGGTCGGCAGCTGCGTGATGTCCTGCCCTTCGAAGAGTACGCGGCCACTGGAAGCGCGCGGACGGCCGCACAGCGTCATCAGGAGCGTGGTCTTGCCGGCACCGTTGGCACCGATGAGGGTAACGATCTCACCCTTTTCCACCGTCAGCGATACGCCGTGCAGGGCCTCGATGGCACCGTAGTGGGTATGCACCTTGTCAAACTGCAGCATCATTCTTCTCCCAGGTAGGCCTTGATCACACGTTCGTCGCTGCGCACCTGTTCGGGGGTGCCGGTGACGATGGGCTTGCCGTGCTCCATGACCAGGATACGGTCGGAGATGCCCATGATGAGGCTCATGTCGTGTTCGATCAGCAGCACGGCCACGCCATGTTCGCGGCGCAGGCGGTCGATCAGTTGCGACAGCTCCTGCTTCTCCTGCGGGTTAAGGCCGGCCGCCGGTTCATCCAGCAGCAGCAGGCGCGGCTTGGTGATCATGCAGCGGGCGATTTCCACGCGGCGTTGCAGGCCATACGAGAGCGTGCCCGCCTCGCGGTTGGCCAGCGCCGTCAGGCCGAGCTGGTCCAGCCAGTAGGCCGCACGCTGCAACGCTTCCTGCTCGGACTTGCGATAGGAAGGCGTCTTCAGCAGCCCCGACAGCAGGTTGGTATTGACCTGCTGGTGTTGCGCCACCAGCAGGTTCTCCACCACGGTCATGGACTTGAAGAGACGAATGTTCTGGAAGGTGCGCACCAGCCCCTGCTGCGCCACCTGGTGGCTAGGCTGGCGGGCAATGGAGACGCCATCGAGCGCAATCTCGCCCGAGGTCGGCTGGTAGAAGCCGCTGATGCAGTTGAAGACGGTGGTCTTGCCGGCCCCGTTGGGACCGATGATGGCGAAGACTTCGCGCTCCTGCACGGCCAGCGAGACGCCATCCACGGCCAGCAGGCCGCCGAAGCGCATCGACAGGTTGGACACTTCCAGCATGGTTTTCACGGACGGGTTCATTGCGGCAGCTCCACGTGCGGACGGGTTGCAGGAAGCAGTCCTTGCGGACGCCACATCATCATCAGCACCATCACCAGGCCGAAGATCAGCATGCGGTACTCGGCGAAGCTGCGCGCCAGTTCCGGCAGCACGGTCAGCAGGATCGCCGCCAGGATCACGCCCAGCTGCGAACCCATGCCACCCAGCACGACGATGGCCAGGATCAGGGCGGATTCGATGAAGGTGAAGGATTCCGGCGTCACCAGGCCCTGGCGGGCGGCGAAGAAGGAACCGGCCAGGCCGGCGAAGGCGGCACCGAGCGTGAAGGCCGAGAGCTTCACCCGGGTCGGGTTGATGCCCAGCGAGCGGCAGGCGATCTCATCTTCACGCAGGGCTTCCCAGGCGCGGCCCATGGGCATGCGCAACAGGCGGCTGGTGACGAAATACGTAAAGAGCACCATCAGCAAGGCCAGGAAATACAGGAAGATCACCATGTGCCCCCCCTGGTAAGTCAGCCCCAGCAACTGGTGGAAGGTAGTGCCATCCTCGGTCAGCGGATTGCGCGCCATCACCACGCCAAACACGGTCGGCTTGGGGATGCCGGAGATGCCATCCGGGCCGCCGGTGAGGCTGGTCATGTTGTTGAGCAAGAGGCGGATGATTTCGCCAAAGCCCAGCGTGACGATGGCCAGGTAGTCACCGCGCAAGCGCAGCACCGGGAAGCCCAGCAGGAAGCCGAACAGTGCGGCGGCGGCAGCCGACAGCGGCACGCATTCCCAGAACGAGAGGCCGAAGTACTGGTTGCACAGCGCATAGGTGTAGGCACCCACGGCATAGAAACCCACATAGCCCAGGTCGAGCAGGCCGGCGAAACCGACCACGATGTTCAGGCCCAGGCCCAGCACCACGTAGATCAGCGCCAGGGTCATCACATCGACGTAGCCGCGCGAACCGAAGAAGGGCCACACCAGCGCGGCCATCAGCAGGATCAGCACGGCTGCGCGCTGCTGGCCCGGCTGCATGCGCGGCAGCGCCGGCAGCTTGATGCCGGCGCTGGTGCGCGCGAGCGCAGGCCTGGCCAGCTGGAACAGGAACACGGCCAGCACCGCCACCAGCACCGGGGTCCAGTGGGTGTTGAGGACCACGCGGTAGCCCTCCAGCTGCAGCTGCATGCCCAGCAGCGGGATGGTCAATACGGCGGTCACCAGCGCCGCCGCCACGGCATTCTTGAAAGTCTCAGGCATCACGCCTCCTTGAATATGTCGTTGTCCGTCGAGCCGTGCGGGCTCAGACCTTTTCGATGTCGGGCTTGCCCAACAGGCCCGTGGGACGGAACAGCAGGATCAGCACCAGCAGCCCGAAGGACACCACGTCCTTGTATTCGGAAGGCAGGTAGCCGGCCGCGAAGGTCTCGGCCAAGCCCAGCAGCACGCCGCCCAGCATGGCGCCGGGAATGCTGCCGATACCGCCCAGCACCGCCGCCGTGAAGGCCTTGATGCCGGCGATGAAGCCGATGTAGGGATTGAGCTTGCCGATGGTCAGGGCAATCAGCACACCGCCGACCGCCGCCAGCATCGCGCCCAATACGAAGGTGAAGGAAATCACCTTGTTGGTATCGATGCCCAGCAGGTTGGCCATGCCCATGTCTTCAGCGCAGGCGCGGCAGGCGCGGCCCATGCGCGAACGCGCGATGAACAGGGTCAGGGCCACCATCAGGACCAGCGTCACGCCCACGATGACCATGCGCGAATACGGCACGGTGACCGTGAAGTCGCTGCCCATCTGGAATTCCAGCGCGCCCGAGATCAGCACCGGCACCGACATGTCGCGTGCGCCCTGGCCGATCTGCACGTAGTTCTGCAGGAAGATGGACATGCCGATGGCCGAGATCAGCGGCACCAGACGCGGGCCGCCGCGCAGCGGGCGATAGGCCACGCGTTCGACGGTCCAGCCGTACAGGCCGGTCACCAGCACCGAGACGATCAGCGCGCCGCCCAGCAGCAGCGGCAAGGGATAGCCGGACTGCACGCCGATGGCGGTCAAGGTCACCAGGCCGACGTAGGAGGCGATCATGTAGATCTCGCCGTGGGCGAAGTTGATCATGCCGATGATGCCGTAGACCATGGTGTAGCCAATGGCGATCAAGGCATAGATCGCACCCAGCGACAGCCCGTTGACGAGCTGCTGGGTCAGTTGAGGGAGCAATTCATTCATGAGGGAACCCATAAAGTGGAAATGCCCCATTCCGACTGCAATGGGGCATTTCGCGGTTTGACGTCAGGTCAGACAGTCAGGCCAGCGATTCGGGGCGAATCACTTGGCTTCGGTCTTGGTGGCGTCCTTGTGCCAGGTGAAGACGACGAACTTGAAGGCCTTCAGGTCGCCCTTCTTGTCGTATTCGACGTTGCCGATGGGGGTCTTGAAGCTGTTGCCGTGGATGTAGGCGGCGACCTTGTCCGGATCGGTGGACTTGGCACCGGTGATGGCATCGGCAATGATCTTCACGGCCGAGTAGGCCGGCATCTGGAACGGGCCGTTGGCGTCACGCTTGGCGGCGGCGAAGGCCTTGACCAGGGCGGCGTTGGCCGGATCGGCGGCAAAGTCGGCCGGCAGGGTCACCAGCATGCCTTCGGAGGCAGGGCCGGCGATGGCGGTGATGTCCTTGTTGCCGACGCCTTCGGGGCCCATGAAGACGGCCTTGACGCCCTGCTCACGCGCCTGGCGCATGATCAGGCCCATTTCCGGGTGATAGCCGCCGAAGTAGACGAAGTCCACGCCCTGCGACTTCAGCTTGGTGACGATGGCCGAGTAATCGCTGTCACCGGCGTTGATGCCTTCGAACACCACCACCGGCACCTTGGCCGCATCCAGCGCCGACTTCACCGACGAGGCCACGCCCTGGCCGTAGGACTGCTTGTCGTGCAGCACGGCGACCTTCTTGGGCTTGAGCTTCTCGATCACGTAGCGGGCGGCGGCAGGACCTTGCTGGTCGTCGCGGCCGATGGTGCGGAAGATGAACTTGTGCGGCTTGGCTTCGGTCAGCTGCGGAGCGGTGGCCGACGGGGTGATCATGACCACGCCTTCGTTCTCGTAGATGTCGGAGGCGGGAATGGTGGAGCCGGAGCAGACGTGACCGATCACGTACTTGATGCCCTGGCTGACGATCTTGTTGGCCACGGCCACGGCCTGCTTGGGTTCACAGGCGTCGTCCATCATGACGGCTTCGAACTTGTTGCCGTTGGCGCCGCCGGCGGCGTTGATCTGTTCGATGGCGGTGAGGGCACCGGCCTTGACCATGTCGCCGTACTGGGCCACGGCACCGGTCAAGGGACCGGCGATCGCGATCTTGACGGTTTCGGCGTGAGCCACGCCGGCGAAGGCGGCAAAGGTGGCGGCGGCCAGGGCGATCTTGGTCAGACGGCTTGCAAACTTCATTGTCGTTTCCTCCAGGATGGAACGGATTCAAGAGGCGCCGTTACCTGGCCAGCAGGCCGGCGCGCGTAGGGTTGTGGATACCTGACCCCGTTTTACGGGAGGCTGGCCGCAACATGGGGGCAGAGTGTAACACTGCCGTCATATGGGGCAACTTTTTTTTGAAATTTCGTCAAACCCCATCATTAATGCGCTGTGGTCTTCGATTTTTCGCACATTTCATGCTGTTTTTCTTCATTTTCCCATATTCGGTGCAGAACTGCACTGCAGCATGAGCGAATTCGGTGCATCGCCTGCAAAGTCTTGATGGGACTGGATTTGCGGCCAGAATCCGTTTTCCCGTGGCAAGCCCGGCTTGCGCCATTTACAATACCGCCTCGCCCTCCGCATTCCCGCAGAACAAGACCTGGTTTCGATGCTTCGCTCCCCTTCCCTCCCTGCCCCTGGTTTCCGCCGCACACTGCTGCGCCTGCTCGCATTGACCGGCCTGGTACCGGCGCTGCTGCTGGGATCGGGCAGCCCGCCGGCACAGGCGGCCGAGGTGCGCCAGTACCAGTATCACCAGGTCTTCATCAGCACCTGCCGCGCTGATCCGCGCAGCGACACCATCCGCATGTACTGGAAGGATGCCGCTGGCACGCCGCTGGGCAACTTCAGCCGGCTCGATGCGCATCTGCGCAGCCAGGGACAGGAGATGGTCTGCGCCACCAATGCCGGCATCTACGACAAGCAATTGCAACCGCTGGGGCTGTACGTGGAAGGCGGCAACCAGCTGCGCCGCCTCAATACGCGCAAGAACGCGTATGGCAATTTCTATCTGCAGCCCAATGGGGTATTCGTGTTGAGCGAGCGCCAGGCCTACATCGTCGAGACCTCCGACTATGAAGCCGAACTGGGCCTGTGGAATGGCGTGACGCGCTACGCCACGCAATCTGGTCCGCTGATGATCGTGGACGGCAAGATCAATCCGCGCTTCGATCCCGAGTCAGCCAATACGGTGGTGCGCAATGCAGTGTGCCTGGATGCGGCGGGCATCGTCACGCTGGCCATCGCGCGCAATCCGATCAGCTTTTACGATTTCGCCAGTTTCCTTCGTGATGAGCTCAAATGCAGTGACGCCTTGTACCTGGATGGCAGCATCTCGCGCATGTATCCCACGCTGGAAGCCAATATGGGTCCGGCGTTCGGGGCCATGATTGCGGTGGTGAAGGGGCATGGGGGGAAGTAGTCCGCACCGCTGCGAAAACACGGTAAAGACACGCAGTTTCGCTTTCCCGTCGGAGGGACGAAAAAAAGCCCGCAGCCAATGAACTGCGGGCAAGTTCCCTATCAAGAGGGAGGTTGAAGGAACAGTTCAACCACCTGTACGACTGCAAGCCGCAAAAAAAAGTTCGGAAAGATTTTTCCAGCCAACGTGCAAATTGCCTCCAGGGGCCAGGTGCTTGGCAAGATCCTTCACATTTACCGCAAAAACCACCTTTCCAGCCCCCAAAAGAAAACGCCGCAACAGTTGCCTGTCGCGGCGCATGCAGTGCTGTTCCCACTGCGGGAGAGGGTGCGGCGCTTGCCGTCTTGTTGGCTCTTGTTGTGAGGCGTTTACTTTTGCGTACCGCTGTCGCCAGAAGCGGCCGGGGTGCTCGGCGTGGTGGCCGAGGAATCCGAAGGCGCAGTCGGAGTCGGGGTCGCCGGCGTAGCGGTCGAGCCCGCAGCCGTACCGGAATCAGCCGGTGCCGGCGTGGTCGGGGTGCTGCTTGCCGGTGCCGGTTCCGAAGCGGCCGGCGGGGTGGCGGCAGGCGTTGCAGGCGCTTCGTCGCGCTTGTTGCAACCAGCCAGCACAGCAGTGAACACGGCGGCAGCCAAGAGGGTGTGGCGAATCTTCATATGTTGCCTCCTAAAGTTGTTGAGGGGGGATTTGCCGAAATGCGGACAAACAGGCACGAAGCACGTGCTTGCCGGAATTCGACAGCTTCTGGACACCGATTATTCCCGTTCCGCCGTTCCCACGCTGTCAGAAAACGGCGCATCTTGATGTCAGCCATCACAGGCAATATGACAATCCTGACAAACCATTTCCCCCTGAAAACCCGTATCATCGCCTCCCATGATGACCTTCACCGCCCGCTCCCCTGCCCTCGCCCGCCTGACCGTCCTGCGCCGCGCGCTGGCCCTTCCCGCGACCGTGCTGGCGATGGCACTGCCGCTGGCCGCCCAGGCCGACATCACGCCGGTTTCCCCCGCGCAATGCGCCCAGATGCGGGCCAGCAAGGTCATCACCTCCGGCAATCCGGTCCCCTGCACGCGCCTGGCCACGGTCAGCTTCGACTACACCGATTTCGGCGGGGCCACCCGCCAGGGCAGCGTGGTGGTGCTCGACGCGCTGGCTCCGCAGGTGGAGGCGCTGTTCGGCGAACTGCTGCTGCGCTCCTTCCCGCTGGCCGGGGCGCAGGGGCTGGAAGCCTATGACGGCGACGACCAGCGCTCCATGGCCGCCAACAACAGTTCGGCCTTCAATGGAAGGCCCATGACCGGCGGCGGTGGCTGGTCCAAGCACGCCTATGGCGCGGCCATCGACATCAATCCGCTGCAGAACCCCTATGTGAGCAAGGCCGGCAGCCCCGAGCAGGAAGTCCTGCCGCCGCAGGGCGCGGCCTACCTGCAGCGCGCGCCCCTGCAGCCGGGTATGGCCGAGGAGGTGGTCAGCGTGTTTTATGAACACGGATTCCTGGTCTGGGGCGGCCAGTGGAAACAACCCATCGATTACCAGCACTTCGAGATCGGCAGCCGCAGCTTCATCCTGAAACTGGCCAGTCTGCCCAAGGCCCAGGCGCGCGCCGAATTTGAACGCTATGTGATGCGCTATCGCCAGTGTGCGCATCCCGCCACAGTCACTGCGGCCCCGCCCGCCGACGACGATGCGCCCGAAGACACCCGCCTGCGCGACCAGTGCGCCGCACGCTTGCGCAAGTAAGCAGCGCCACGTCCACGCCGAACAGGTAAAGATGCGCAAGTTTCGGTAAACCGACGCAGCAGCCTCATGGTGCGCCCCTATACTGCCCCGGCAATACCGGTCTGGGCGCTGGCCCGGGGGACAGCCTTACTTGAGGAGTGCACGCATGTCGACCAATTCCATTTCCGCCGTCTATCACGGCAACGCACCGGCAGGCGGCCAGCAGGCTGCGAAGAAGCCGGCCGTCAATTTCAATGACGTCCTGAAAGCCGCCGGACAGTCCACCCAAGTGGCCCAGTCCACTTCCGCACAGCCCAGCAGTACAGATACCAGTACCTTCACCACGACACCGACCCGCACGGTGTAAGCGGCATCACCCTGCCCGCAATGACAAAGGCCGGACAGTGCGCAAACACTGTCCGGCCTTTGTCCTGACACTCCGGGAAACTGGCCCGGTACGGCTATACTGCGATCTCAGACGCCAGGAGTCGCCATGCCCGATCCGCAGCACCCCGAAGCCCTGCACATCCGCCACGCCCGCCAGGACGACTACCCGCAATGGAAGATCCTGTGGGACGACTACAATGCCTTCTACGGCCGCAGTGGCGCCACCGCCCTGCCCCTGGCCATCACCCAGTCCACCTGGTCACGCATCCATGCGGCCGATGAGCCGGTGCATGCCCTGGTGGCCGAATCCGATGGACGGCTGCTGGGACTGGCGCACTACCTCTATCACCGCAACACCATCCTGATCGGCCCCACCTGCTACCTGCAGGACCTCTTCACCACCGAAGCCGCGCGCGGCCGTGGCGTGGGACGTGCACCGATCGAAGAACTGTACCGGTACGCCGCAGCGGACGGTGCCGAGCGAGTGTACTGGCACACCCATCACAGCAATGCCACGGCACGCAAGCTGTACGACCACCTGGCGGTGGACTCCGGCTTCATCGTCTATCGCAAGAACCTCTGATACCAGTTGATGCGCGCCGGGTTCAAGCCTGGGCGTTGGCCTCATTGAGCGCATTGACGATGTCGGCGCGCTTGAGATCCGGTGCAAACTGCTGGATGAAATCGAAGGCATAGCCGCGCAGGTAGGCACCGCGCCGCACCGCCAGCCGGGCGATATTGGCCTTGAACAGGTGGGAGGCATTGATGGCCACCATCTCCGAGTGCTTGCCCTGGTCCACCGCCATCGAGGCCACCAGGCCCACGCCCATGCCCAGCGAGACGTATTGCTGGATCACGTCCGAATCCATGGCGGTGAGCACGATGTCGGGTTCGATGCCGGCCTGGCGGAAGGCTTCGTCGATGTGGCCACGGCCGGTAAAGCCGACGTCATAGGTGATCAGCGGCCAGGTACCCAGATCCTCCAGCGTGACCTGTTCCAGCCCCAGCAGCGGATGGCCTTGCGGCACCACGATCACGTGGCTCCAGGTATAGCAGGGGAATGACACCAGTTCCTTGAATTGCGACAGGCCCTCGGTGGCGATGCCGATGTCGGCCTTGCCCGAGATGACCCATTCGGCGATGTGTTCCGGGGCGCTCTGCTGCAGGGCGATGCGCACCTGCGGGAACGCATCGCGGAAGGCCTGCACCACGCGCGGCAGCACGTAGCGCGCCTGGGTGTGGGTGGTGGCGATGGAGAGCGTGCCGCTCTGCTCGCCGGCGTATTCCTTGCTGGCGCGGCGCAGGTTCTCGGCTTCCAGCAGGAGCCGCTCGACGATGCCGAGGATGCCCTTGCCGGGTTCGGTCAGGCCGGTCAGGCGCTTGCCGTTGCGCTCGAAGATTTCCACGCCCAGCTCTTCTTCGAGCTCGCGGATCTGGCGGCTCACGCCCGGTTGCGAGGTGAAGAGCACGTTGGCCACTTCGGTCAGGTTGAAGCCGCAACGCGCGGCTTCGCGGATGGAACGCAGCTGCTGGAAATTCATCGTCCCGGCCCTCCTTGTTGTTGCGCAAAGACCTGCAGGCGGCGTGGACGCACGACCAGCGTCTCGCCATTCTTCAGGCCCAGTTGCGCGAAACGTTCATTGGGGATGACGGCCTCGATCAGCTCGGCATTGTCATCGCGCTCCAGTTCCAGTTGCGCCAGCGGACCGATGGCATGCGAGCGGCGCAATTGCACCACGATGCCTTCGGCGCCGGGCGAGTAGCGCTCCACGTCCAGGTCATGCGGCCGCACGAAACCGACACCGGCCGCATCGCGGATATCGCCGTGGCCGGGGGCCTCGAAGCGCGCACCGCCCGCATCCAGCACGCCTTCATGCAGGCGGCCATGGAACAGGTTCACATTGCCCAGGAAGCCGTAGACGAAGGGCGAAGCAGGATGGTTGTACACGGTCTCGGGCGTGCCGATCTGCTCCACTTGCCCCTTGTTCATCAGCACCACCTGGTCGGCCACTTCCAGGGCTTCTTCCTGGTCGTGGGTCACGAAGATGCTGGTGACGTGCAGTTCATCGTGCAGGCGGCGCAGCCAGCGGCGCAGTTCCTTGCGCACCTTGGCATCGAGCGCGCCGAAGGGTTCGTCCAGCAGCAGCACGCGCGGCTCCACGGCCAGTGCGCGGGCCAGCGCGATACGCTGGCGCTGGCCGCCGGAGAGTTGCGGCGGATAGCGGTCGGCCAGCCAGTCCAGCTGCACCAGTTCCAGCAGACGCTTGACCTTCTCGCGGATGACCGCTTCCGAGGGACGCTGGGCGCGCGGTTTCACGCGCAGGCCGAAGGCGATGTTCTCGAAGACGGTCATGTGCTTGAACAGCGCATAGTGCTGGAACACGAAACCGACCTGGCGTTCGCGCACGTGGCGCGCCGAGGCGTCTTCGCCATCGAGCAGCACCTGGCCCGAATCAGGCGATTCGAGACCGGCGATGATGCGCAAGAGCGTGGTCTTGCCGCAGCCGGAGGGGCCCAGCAAGGCCGTCAGTTCGCCCGCCGGGAAATTGAGGGATACGTCGTTGAGCGCAGTGAAGCTGCCGAAACGCTTCTGGATGTGATGGACTTCGATGCTCATGATGACTCCTTAGACTTGTTCGCTGGCGCTGTGCTGCTGGTGCAGCCGCCACTCGATGACGCTCTTGATGGCCAGCGTGACCACGGCCAGGAAGGCCAGCAGCGACGCCACGGCGAAGGCGCCGGTGATGTTGAATTCGTTGTAGAGGATTTCGACCTGCAGCGGGATGGTGTTGGTCTCGCCGCGAATGTGGCCGGAGACCACCGAGACGGCACCGAACTCTCCCATGGCGCGCGCATTGCAGAGGATCACGCCATACAGCAGGCCCCACTTGATGTTGGGCAGCGTGACGTGCCAGAAAGTACGCCAGCCGGAGGCGCCCAGCACCAGCGCGGCTTCTTCCTCCTCGCTGCCCTGCGACTGCATCAGCGGGATCAGTTCGCGCGCCACGAAGGGGAAGGTCACGAAGATCGTGGCCAGCACGATGCCCGGCACGGCGAACAGGATCTTGATGTCATGCTCGCGCAGCCAGGGGCCGAAGTAGCCCTGCAGGCCGAACAGCAGCACGTAGATCAGGCCCGAGATCACCGGCGAGACCGAGAACGGCAGGTCGATCAGGGTCAGCAGCACGTTCTTGCCACGGAACTCGAACTTGGCAATCGCCCACGCGGCCGCCACGCCAAAGACCAGGTTCAGCGGCACGGCGATGGCGGCAGCGAGCAGGGTCAGCTTGATGGCAGACCAGGCGTCAGGCTCGGTGATGGACGCCACGTAGACATCCCAGCCCTTGCGCAGCGCTTCGTAGAACACCGCCACCAGCGGCACGAACAGGAACAGGGTCAGGAAAGCCAGTGCGATGCCGATCAGCAGCACACGCACCCACCAGGGTTCGGTGATGGCGCCGGGGGTCAGCGGCGGCTCGCCACGGGCAATCGCGTTGGCTTGCGGGGCAGCGGAAATGGGGGCAGCGCTCATCTCAGGTCCTTTCCGACTGGCCGCGCTTGCGGGTCCAGGCTTGCAGCAGGTTGATGGTCAACAGCAGGATGAAGGAAACCAGCAGCATGACCATCGCAATGGCGGTCGCACCGGCATAGTCGTACTGCTCCAGCTTGGTGACGATGAACAAAGGGGTGATTTCAGAAACCATGGGCATGTTGCCGGCGATGAAGACCACCGAGCCGTATTCCCCCGAGGCGCGCGCAAAGGCCAGCGCAAAACCGGTCAGCAAGGCCGGCAGCACGGTCGGGAAGATCACCTTGGTAAAGGTCTGCCAGCGGCTGGCACCAAGGCTGGCGGCGGCTTCTTCGAGCTCGCGCTCGGCTTCTTCCAGCACCGGCTGCACGGTACGCACGACAAAAGGCAGGCCGATGAAGGTCAGCGCCACCAGCACGCCCAGCGGAGTGAAGGCGACCTTGATGCCCAGGGGTGCCAGCAGCTTGCCCAGCCAGCCATTCTGCGAATACAGCGTGGTCAGGGCGATGCCGGCCACCGCCGTGGGCAGGGCGAAGGGCAAGTCCACCAGGGCATCAATGATGCGCTTGCCGGGGAAACGATATCGCACCAGCACCCAGGCCACGATGCCGCCGAAGATCACGTTGAGGAAGGCACCGATCAGCGAGACACCAAAGCTCAGGCGATAGGACGCCATCACCCGGGGCGAAGTCACCGCGTCGATGAAGCCGCCCCAGGTCAGGGTGAAGGTCTTCAAAAACAGCGCCGACAGCGGGATCAGCACGATCAGCGCCAGGTAGAAGATGGTGAAGCCCAGCGACAGCCGGAAACCGGGCAATACGCGCCGGTTGGCGCTGCCCGCCGAGCGGGCTGGCGCGGCCCCGGGGGCGGCAAGGGAAACAGGGGATGCGGACATGTCGTTCTCTTGTTATTACAAATGCGACTATAGGTGAGCGATATTCGCATCCGATAGTTATAAAGAGAACGAAGCTTTTTGCATGTCCTTAGAAGAAAAGCGCATAAAGCCGGGCTTGAATCCGTCTTTATGCGCTCATGGAGAGGTGAAGAAAAAAGCTTCAGGCGATGCGTTCGAGCAGCTCCAGCAGCCACTGCTGCCCTTCGGTCCAGTCGCCCAGGCCCGATTCGGAGTTGATATGCCCGCGCGCGCCCACCGAGCGGAACTGCGCGCCCCAGGCTTCGGCCCAGTGGCGGGCGCGCTCGGCACTCATCCAGGGATCGTTGTCGCTGCCCACGACCAATGCCGGATACGGCAGCTTGTGGCGCACCGCTGCGCTCAGGCTGAACTTGACCGGATCGGCCGGCGCCACCAGCAAGGCCGCCACGATGGGATGCGCGGAACCCTCGGAGGCCGCTTGCAAGGCCGCCGTCCGATGCACGGTGGTGAGACACCCGAAGCTGTGCGCCACGATCACCGTAGGGCGGCCATCGCGCGCCAGCACTTCGCCCAGGCGGGCCGACCAGCGCGGCAGGTCCGGAGTTTCCCAATCATCCTGCTTGACCCGTTCGAAGGCGGGATAGAGCCGCTGCCAGCGCGATTGCCAGTGTTCCGGGCCGCTGTCGGAGAGGCCAGGCGCCACCAGCACGCGGAAATCCGCCAGCCGGGCCGGTGTGGTGGAAGAAGGAGAAGTCAGACTCATGCAGGCCCCGCAGCGAGTGATGAAGTCATGCAGTATGCCTTACGCGGCATCCTTCAGGCCAAGCAAGGTGTCCGGCAGGCGTGCGGCCGGTACATCCCACAGATAGCCTTGGGCCAAAGTGGACTGGGCCAGTGCCTGACAGTACCAGGCCAGTTTGTCGAACACTTCCTTGTTTTCGACCCGTTTGAAGAAGATGCGCACCCCCTGCTCGGCCGCCCGCAGCAGCAGCAAAGCCGCGCTGTCGGGATCAGCCAGCTCGCGCGCATCGACCTTGATGAGATCCGGCTTGACCTTGTCCAGCAGGCCCAGTGCTTCCAGCGGGCTGTTGGCCGAAACGCCCAGGCGGAAACCGTTGCGGCGATAGTTGTCCAGCACGTAATTGAGCAGCCAGCGCTGGTTGGGCGTGACCACCGGCAGTTGCAGCACGATGCGTTCGTGCGGCAGTTCCAGCGCAGCCAGGATGCGGCGATAGGCCACGCCGTGATTGTTGTTGACGGCGGCCAGCAGGCGCGCGTGCACCGAGAGGTGCAGTTCCGGCGCGTCTTCGCCGACCTGGCGGTAATAGTTGATGGCGTGCAGCATGCGGCACAGCCGGTCCAGTTCCACCGACTCGTCGTCGCTGGCGGCCTGGTCCAGCAGTTTCCACAAGTGCAGGCCGTCGTCGACGGCCGAGTGACTGCGGGCGAAGGCCTCGCAGGCGACGATGTGGCCATCGTCGAAGCTGCGCACCGGCTGGAAGGCCGAGGTCAGCGACGTATTGAAAAAACGCCCTGCGGCGCGCCCCTGTTCATCCAGCCAGACCTTGGCGGACGGGGTGCCGCCAGTATGCTGCGCATCGAGGCGGGCCAGATAAGCCTTCAGTGCCTGATATGCCATCGGGCCTGCTCCTGAAAAAAAGACACCGCCCGGCCGGCATCACCGGCCAGGACGGCCAGACGATCACAGCTTGGCGATCGAGACTTCGGTGGCCTTGACCAGTGCCACCACTTCGCTGCCGATGGTCAGGCCCAGGTCCTTCACGGAGCGGGTGGTGATGACCGAGGTCACGATACCGGCCGGGGTTTCCACATCCACTTCGGACACCACCGAACCTTCGATGATGGCCTTGACCTTGCCCTTGAACTGGTTACGGACGTTGATTGCTTGAATGGTCATGCTCTGCTCCTTGATGAAACGGCGTCGGCACCTGCCGCGCCGCATGGGTTGAAATCAAATCGGATAAAACTCTAAAAAAAACTGTACGTAATCCATCAGAAGCCGTTCGGACTGAGTAGGCCCGTGAGGGCCGTATCGAAGACACACAGGCGCGCCTTCGATACGCGGCTATGCCGCTACTCAGGACGAACGGTAACCGTGGCACAACTTGGCCAAAACGGATGAATCTTTCATGGCGGTCAAACTCACACCGCCCACTGCACCTGATGTACGCCGCGTGGCGTGAAGAAATCTTCAGATGGCTCCGTAGCCGCCTCACTGCCGGGGTGCCGCAGCACGCGCGCCAGGATGGCTTCTTCCAGCGCGGCAAACTGGGCCTGGCCGCGTGAACGCGGACGCGCCAGTTCGATGCGCTGGTCCAGCGCCACGTGGCCATCCTCGATCAGCAGCACGCGATCGGCCAGGGCGATGGCTTCCTGCACGTCGTGGGTCACCAGCAAGGCGGTGAAACCGCGTTCGCGCCAGAGCGACTCGATCAGGGCCTGCATCTCGATGCGGGTGAGCGCATCGAGCGCGCCCAGCGGTTCGTCCAGCAGCAGCAATTGCGGGTCATGGACCAGCGCACGCGCCAGGGCCACGCGCTGGCGCTGGCCGCCGGAGAGCACCGCCGGCCATTCGCCGGCACGCTGGTCCAGGCCGACCTGGCGCAGGGCATGGAGTGCCTGCGGCGCGGCCTGCCTGGGCAAGCCCAGCGCGACGTTGGCCTGCACCCGCTTCCAGGGCAGCAGGCGCGCATCCTGGAACATGATGCGGATCTCGGGCTCGCCGCTGCCTTCGTGTTCATAGACGACCTCGCCGCCGCTGGCGCCATCGAGCTGGGCCACCAGGCGCAGCAAGGTGCTCTTGCCGCAGCCGCTGCGGCCGACGATGGCGACGAATTCGCCGGGTTCGATGTCGAGGTCGATGTCGTGCAGCACCGTGCGTCCGCTGAAGGACTTCGACAAGGCGCGCAGCCTGAGGCCTACGCCCCGGCCGGCGGCACGGCTGACTTGCTGGTGTTCCTGGGTGTCATTGCGCATGATGGTTTCCTGATGCATTCATGGAGCTCGTCATTGGTAGCCGGGGTGCCAGCGCAGGAAGTAGCGTTCCAGTGCCCGCGCCGCGGTATCGGCCAGCTTGCCCAGCAAGGCGTAGAGCAGGATGCCCACCAGCACCACGTCGGTCTGCAGGAATTCGCGGGCATTCATGGTCATGTAGCCGATGCCGGCCTGCGCCGAGATGGTCTCGGCCACGATCAGCAGCACCCACACCAGGCCCAGCGCAAAGCGCAGGCCGACCAGGATGGAGGGCAAGGCGCCCGGCAGGATCACGTCGCGATACAGCGGCCAGCCCGACAGGCCGTAGCTCTTGGCCATCTCGATCAAACCCTGGTCCACCGAGCGGATGCCGTGGAAGGTATTCAGATAGACCGGGAAGAACACGCCCACCGAGACCAAGAACAGCTTGGCCGTCTCGTCGATGCCGAACCACAGGATCACCAGCGGGATCAGGGCCAGTGCCGGAATGTTGCGCACCATCTGCAGGGTGGTATCGAGCAGCAGTTCGGCTGAACGCAGGCTGCCGGAGAGCAGACCCAGAATCAGACCGAGCCCTGCGCCGACCGCAAAGCCGGAAGCGGCACGGCCGCTGGAGACGGCCAGGTGACGCCACAACTCACCGGAGGCGGACAGATTCCACGCCGCCTTCAGGACCGCGAACGGTTCCGGCAGGATGCGGCTGGACAGCCAGCCGGCCTGCGCGGCGATCTCCCACCACACCAGCAGTAGCAAGGGCAGCAGCCAGCCGACCCAGGTACCACGCGGCTTGCGTGCGGCCCTGGCAGCGGCCTTGGGACGCGCCTGCTCTTGCGGCGCAGTGCTGGCGAGCACGGTATTGGTTGCACTGGTCATGCTGGCCTCAGCTTGCCGACACGCGCACCGGCGCGGGCTTGGGCAGTTCGGTATTGCCGACGATCTCGCCGAAGGGACCGGTCAGGTTGTGGCCGGCCAGGCCTTCGCGCTGGGCGCGCGGCAGCAGCGGGAATACCAGTTCGGCAAACCGGTAGGATTCTTCCAGGTGCGGATAGCCGGAGAGGATGAAGGTATCGATACCCAGGTCCGCATACTCCTTGATACGGGCAGCCACGGTCGGGCCATCACCCACCAGCGCGGTACCGGCACCGCCGCGTACCAGGCCGACGCCGGCCCACAGGTTGGGGCTCACTTCCAGCTTGTCGCGACGGCCGCCGTGCAGGGCGGCCATGCGGCGCTGCCCTTCCGAATCCATGCGGGCGAAGTTGGCCTGGGCCTTGGCGATGGTCTCGTCATCCAGGCGGCTGATGAGTTCGTCGGCGGCGCGCCAGGCGGCTTCATTGGTATCGCGCACGATCACGTGCAGGCGGATGCCGAAGCGCAGCGTGCGGCCGGCCTTGGCGGCGCGTTCGCGCACGCGGGCAATTTTTTCGGCCACGGCGGCCGGCGGTTCGCCCCAGGTCAGGTAGACGTCGACCTGTTCGGCGGCCAGGTCGATGGCTTCGTCCGAGGAGCCACCGAAGTACAGCGGCGGATACGGTGCCTGCACCGGAGGATAGAGTGCCTTGGCGCCCTTGACGCTGAGGTGCTTGCCCTCGAAGTTGGTTTCTTCGCCGGTGTGGGTCTTGGCCAGCACGTCGCGCCAGATCTTGAGGAATTCGTCGGACACTTCATAGCGCTCGGCATGGCTGCCGAAGATGCCATCGCTCTCCTGCTCGACCGGATCGCCACCGGTGACCACGTTGATGAGCAGACGGCCATTGGAGAGGCGGTCGAAGGTCGCGGCCATGCGCGCCGACAGGGTCGGTGCCGTCAGGCCGGGACGCACTGCCACCAGGAATTTCAGGCGCTGTGTCGCATCGATCAGGCTGGCTGCAGCTACCCAGGCGTCTTCGCAGGAACGTCCCGTGGGCAGCAGCACGCCATCGTAGCCCAGGGTATCGGCCGCCACGGCAATCTGTTTCATGTAGTCATGGGTCACCGGGCGCGCACCTTCGGAGGTGCCGAGATAGCGGCTGTCGCCGTGAGTAGGGATAAACCAGAAAACGTTCATGCTTGACTCCTGAGCTGCTGGACTAGAGGTGGTCGATGTCAGTGTTGTTTATTTGAGGACGGCGTCGCTGACCTTGAGCTGCTTGGGGATCAGCTTGAGTTCAAAGAAGGCGTCGGCGATCTTCTGCTGCTCGGCCAGCACCTGGGCATCGACCGGCTTGTAGACGTGGGCATAGCGCTTCAGGCCGGTCTGGATGATGTCGGCATCCAGGCCCTGGATGGGCGCCAACTGGGCGGCGGCTTCAGCGGTGTGGGTACGAACCCATTCACCTTCACGGGTGATCTCTTCCAGCAGGATCTTCTCGACCTGCGGATTCTTGGACGCGAAGGGACGTGCGCTCAGGAAGAACTGGTGGTGACTGACCGCCCCCACGCCCGAGGCCAGGCGGCGTGCGCCGACCTGCTTTTCAGCGGCGGCCTGGAACGGATCCCAGATCGCCCAGGCATCGACCGCACCGCGTTCGAAGGCGGCACGGGCGTCTGCCGGGGCCAGGTAGACCGGCTGGATGTCGCTGTACTGCAGGCCGGCTTTCTTGAGCAAAGCCACTACCAGCCAATGCACGTCCGAACCCTTGTTGAAGGCGATCTTCTTGCCCTTCAGTTCGGCCACGCTCTTGATGGGTGAATCCTTTTGCACCAGCAGGCCTTCGGCCTCCGGGGTCGGGATTTCATAGGCGGTGTAGACGAAGTCGGCACCGGCCGCTTGCGCAAAGACCGGCGGTGCTTCACCGACGTAGCCGAAATCGACCGAGCCGACGTTGAGCGCTTCCAGCAGTTGCGGACCGGCCGCGAACTCTGCCCACTTCACTTCCACGCCCAGCGGCTGCAGGCGCTTTTCCAGCGCGCCGTGGGCTTTGAGCAGCACCAAGGTATTGGCGGCTTTCTGATAGCCGATGCGCAGCAGTTTGGTTTCCTGCGCCTGCACCGGGGCTGTGCCCAGAGAGAAGGCCAGTGCGCCCAAGGCGATGGCCGAGAGGCGCTGCAGGGTGCGGCGACGCGGGAAATGAATGGTCTTGTTCTTGTTGGCGGACACGATGTTTTCTCCAGATTCCAGAATGCGGGCGTGCAGAGGGCCATCCGCTCTACCAGCCGGTTCTTTTTGCAAGTCGGATTGCGCTGCCGGATCAGGGCCGGCCAGCTTCAGCT
The DNA here is from genome assembly GCF_004367745.1 of Herbaspirillum huttiense. Taxonomy (GTDB): domain Bacteria; phylum Pseudomonadota; class Gammaproteobacteria; order Burkholderiales; family Burkholderiaceae_D; genus Herbaspirillum; species Herbaspirillum huttiense. The sequence continues at coordinate 1,868,431 of NZ_CP037993.1, read as the reverse complement.
CAGTACGAAACGCTGTACTGCAGCTGCGAGAACGGAATCTCGCGGAATTCTTCAGGTGCGATCTTGTGCAGCGCTTGCAGGCTGGCCGAGAGCTGCTCCACGCCTTCATTGACGCGGGCTTCGATGGGCGCATCCAGCACCAGGCCGTTTTCTTCACTCCAGGTGACCTGCGCCTCGGTGGCGTAGATGCTGGGCAGCACGTGCTTGGGGTTCAGCGACGACAGCACCGGGCGCAGCGCATAGTCCAGTGCCAGCATGTGCGACTGGCTGCCACCGGTGGCCAGGGGCAGCACCAGCTTGTTGGTCAGGCCGAACTGCGGCAGCAGGTCCAGGAAAGCCTTCAGGATGCCGCTGTAGGCCGCCTTGTAGACCGGGGTGGCGACCACCACGGCCGAGGCTTCTTCGACGGTAGCCAGGGCCGCCTTGATGTCCGGATCGTTCCAGTCGGCGCGCAGGATGGCCTGCCCCGGCAGGTCGCGCACATCCAGGCGCGCATAGCGGTGGCCCAGATGGGCCAGCTTGTCGCCGACGTGGTGCAGCAGACGGGTGGAACGGGAGGGTGCCGAGGGGCTGCCGGCCAGTAACAGGATGGTCATGTCGTGTGCTTGTGCTCAGGGGTGGATGGAACCGGCCGGGCCGGTCCCTCTTGCAGGTTCAGGTCACTTCTTGTTGGGTGCGTAGAGCTGGTCGAAAGTACCGCCGTCAGCAAAGTGCGTCTTCTGCGCCTTCTGCCAGCCGCCGAAATCCTTGTCGATGGTCACCAGGTTCAGCTTGGGGAATTGCGAAGCGTACTTGGCAGCGATCTTGGGATCGATGGGACGGTAGTAGTTCTTGGCGATGATTTCCTGGCCCTGTTCCGAGTACAGGTACTTCAGGTATTCCTCGGCCACCTTGCGGGTACCGCGACGGTCTGCCACCTTGTCCACCACGGCCACCGGCGGCTCGGTCAGGATGGAAACCGAAGGAGCGACGATGTCGAACTTGTCCGGACCCCATTCTTTGAGCGAAATCAGGGCTTCGTTTTCCCAGGCCAGCAGCACGTCACCGATGCCGCGCTCGACGAAGGTGATGGTGGCGCCACGGGCACCGGAATCCAGCACCGGCACGTTCTTGAAGAGCTTGGCGATGTAGTCGCGGGCGGCGTCGTCGCTACCGCCCTTCTGCTTGGCATAGGCCCAGGCCGCCAGGTAGTTCCAGCGGGCACCGCCCGAGGTCTTGGGGTTGGGGGTGATGACGGAGACGCCCGGCTTGATCAGGTCGCCCCAGTCCTTGATGCCCTTGGGATTGCCCTTGCGCACCAGGAACACGATGGTGGAGGTGTAGGGCGAGCTGTTGTGCGGCAGGCGCTTTTGCCAGTCGGCCGGCAGCAGCTTGGCCTTTTCCGAGATTTCGTCGATGTCGTAGGCCAGGGCCAGGGTCACCACGTCAGCGTCGATGCCGTCGATCACCGATCGGCCCTGCTTGCCGGAACCGCCGTGAGAAGCCTTGATGGTGACGTTGTCGCCGGACTTTTCCTTCCAGTACTTGGCGAAGGCCTTGTTGTAGTCGGCGTAGAGTTCGCGCGTCGGGTCATAAGAGACATTGAGCAGCGAAATATCGGCCGCGTGCGCCAGCGAGGCGGCTTGCGCCAGCACCAGGGCGGCGGCGACCGATTTGATGATCTTCTTCAGCATATCCGTTCCCGCATGTTCTGTTGTTTTGGAGCACACAGGTTAATGAGCCTGCAGACCAAAAAGAACGAATACTTTCTTCTCTCGATATGCGAAAAACAGATATGAAAGAACACGGCGCCGGAATAAGGATCCCGGTCTATATAACCAAAGTCTTGGTTGAGGGGACGAGCGTGCTGAAATCGTACCAGGCTGCCCTCCCCGCCCGACGCGGCTTTCCGGCCCTCACATCGGGCTATGTGAAGCTCTCGTCACGCAAGAAAAGCACGACCGGACTTTTTGTTCTTTTCACATTGTGGTATAACCTTCATATTGCAACGCACCAGGCCGCGCCATGAAAAAAGAAGCTGCAGGCGAGACAGAACAGATTTCAATCCAGGTCATCGAGCGCATGGTGTCGCTGCTCGACGCGCTGGCGGAGTATCCCGACCCGGTGAGCCTGAAGGAATTGTCGGCGGCGACCGACCTGCATCCGTCGACGGCGCACCGCATCCTCAACGACCTGGTCGTGAAGCGCTTCGTTGACCGCGTGGAACCGGGCACCTATCGTCTGGGCATGCGCCTGCTGGAACTGGGCAATATCGTCAAGAGCCGGCTGTCGGTGCGGGAAGCAGCGCTGGACTTCATGCGGGCGCTGCATCGCAAGACGCACCAGACGATCAACCTGTCGGTGCGGCAGGCCGATGAAATCGTTTATATCGACCGCTCCTTTTCTGAACGTTCCGGCATGCAGGTGGTGCGCGCCATCGGCGGCCGCGCGCCGCTGCACCTGACCTCGACCGGCAAGCTGTTCCTGTCGGTGGACGATCCCAAGAACGTGCGCGCCTATGCCACCCGCACCGGGCTGGCTGGCCACAACAAGAATTCCATTACCGATCTGACCAAGCTGGAGCGCGAGCTGTCGATGGTGCGCGCGCTGGGTTATGCGCGTGACAACGAGGAACTGGAACTGGGCGTGCGCTGCATGGCCGCCGGCATCTGCGACGACAGCGGCAAGCTGGTGGCGGGCCTGTCGATCTCGGCCCCGGCCGACCGCCTGCAGGATGAATGGGTGGATGACCTGGTCAGCACGGCCAGCCAGATTTCCTCGGCGCTGGGGTATCGCAAGGATCGCGGCTGAGCGCGACCCTCTGCAGACTCACCGGGCAGCAACGCGCTGGCCGTCCGCATTCACCACCACTTCCCCATCTTCCTTCGTGAACGGACCTTGCTGCGGATGCGGCAGGATGTCCAGCACCAGTTCGGAAGGACGGCACAGGCGCGTCCCCTTCGAAGTCACCACGAAGGGCCGGTTGATCAGGATCGGATGGGCCAGCATCGCATCGAGCAACTGCGCGTCCGTCAAGGCAGGATGGTCCAGGCCCAGTTCGGCATAAGGCGTCCCCTTCTGGCGGATGGCTTCGCGCACCGCAAGACCAGCCTCGCGGATCATCGTCTCCAATTGTTCGCGGCTGGGCGGGTGCTGCAGGTACTCGATGATGGTCGGTTCTTCACCGCTGTTGCGGATCATGGCCAAGGTATTGCGGGAGGTTCCGCAGGCGGGATTGTGGTAGATGGTGGTCATGGTGAATCTCTGTGTTGAAGTCGATTGCATCCCGGGATGCTCAGGCCCCGGCACCCAGCCTGAGCGCCAGTGCCGACAAGGTGACCAGCAGCACCGGCAGCGTCAGCAAGGCGCCCGTCCGGAAGTAGGCACCCCAGGAGATATGAATGTTCTTGCTGTCCAGCACATGCAGCCAGAGCAAGGTCGCCAGGCTGCCGATGGGCGTGATCTTGGGGCCGAGGTCGCAGCCGATGATGTTGGCGTAGACCATCGCTTCCTTGACCACACCTTGCGCCGACGTGGCGTCGATGGATAACGCACCGACCAGCACCGTAGGCATGTTGTTCATGATCGAGGACAGCAAGGCCGTCAGCACACCCGTGCCGAGGGTGGCACCCCAGACACCGTGCGTAGCGAATTCATTCAGTACACCGGTGAGGGCGTTGGTGAGCCCGGCATTGCGCAGGCCATAGACCACCAGATACATGCCCAACGAGAAGAACACCACCTGCCACGGTGCCCCCTTGATGACCGCACGGGTGGAAATGACGCGCCCTCTGCCGGCCACGAACAACAGGATCAATGCCCCGACAGCCGCCACCACACTGATCGGCAAGCCTTTTCCTTCCAGCCAGAAGAAGCCGGCCAGCAGCAGCGCCAGCACCAAGCCGCCGGCAATGAACGTAGCGCGATCGCGGATCGCGGAGGCGGGCGTGCGCAGCTGCGCCAGGTCGTAGCGGGCCGGCAGGTCGCGGCGAAAATGGATCAGCAGCACCAGGAGAGTTGCCGCCACCGAGACCAGGTTGACCGGCACCATGACCGAAGCGTATTGGGCAAATCCGATGTTGAAGAAATCCGCCGAAACGATATTGACCAGGTTCGATACCACCAGCGGCAAGCTGGCGGTATCGGCGATGAATCCCGCCGCCATGACGAAGGCCAGTGTCGCCGCCGGCGAGAAGCGCAGTGCCAGCAGCATCGAGATGACGATGGGCGTGAGAATCAGCGCGGCGCCGTCGTTGGCGAACAAGGCCGAGACCGCCGCCCCCAGCAGGATCAGCAGCACGAACAGCATGCGGCCACGTCCGCCGCCCCAGCGGGCTACGTGCAACGCGGCCCATTCGAAAAAGCCGGCCTTGTCCAACAACAGGCTGATGATGATGATGGCAACAAAGGTGCCGGTAGCGTTCCAGACGATATGCCAGACCACCGGGATGTCAGCGAGGTGGATCACGCCGCAGGCCAGCGCCAGGGCGGCACCGCCACATGCGCTCCAGCCGATGCCCAGTCCCTTGGGCTGCCAGATCACCAGCGTCAGGGTCAGCAGGAAGATGAATAAAGCGGTCAGCACGTTCTCTCCTGGCTCAACAAGGTTTGGCCGCCTCTCCAGCAATGCCGCTGGAGGGTTCGCAGCAGGCGGCAACGGGCGTACAGGGATTGCCGCCGCAGCAGTTGTCGGTCAGGAAGCGCAAGACTTCATTCATGCGGGAATAATCGGCCGCGTAGATGACGAATCGCCCCTCCTGGCGGGAAGTCACCAGTCCGGCGTGCGACAGTTCCTTCATATGGAAGGAAAGCGAGGACGGTGCGATGGCCAGGGCCTCGCCGATCTTGCTGGCGGCGCTGCCCGCAGGCCCGACTTGCACCAGATGACGGAAGATGGCCAGTCGCGATTCCTGGGCCAGGGCAGCCAGGGCCGCAATGACGGGGCCGGTTTCCATACGCTTCTCCTGTCAATTCAATATTTCAATTATTATTGAAATATTGAATTGATACAAGCGTTTTGAACACTCAGGCGTGGTGACAAAGCTTGCATGGCAAGCGACAGGCATTAAAAAAGCGAACCAACAGGTTCGCTTTTCATTTGCAGCCGGTGAAGCAGATGAAGAAAGAATCAACCCTCGTCCGCCCGCACCATCTTCACGCGGGTCAGGTTGGGCTGGTCTTCCACCAGCCACTTGCGCATGCGCGCGGCATCGCCCACATGCGACAGGCGGCCCTTGGAGTCGAGGAACACCATCACGATGGGACGGCCTTCGATGCGCGTATACATCACCAGGCAGTGGCCGGCTTCGTTGATGAAACCGGTCTTCTGCAGGCCGATATCCCACTCCTTGTTGGAGGTCAAACGATTGGAACTGTTGTACTGCATGGCGTGGCCGCTGGGCTCGACCATGTACTTGGGATCGGTGGAGTACTGGCGGATGATCGGATAGTTGTAGGCCGCCACCACCAGCTTGGCCAGGTCGCGGGCGCTGGCCACGTTCTGGCTGGACAGGCCGGTCGAATCGACATAGCGGGTATCGGTCATGCCCAGCGAGCGGGCCTTGGCGTTCATCGCCGCCACGAAGGCAGGCAGGCCGCCCGGATAGTTGCGGCCCAGCGCGGAGGCAGCACGGTTTTCAGAGCTCATCAGGGCGATGTGCAGCATGTCATCGCGGCTCAGGGTCGCGCCCACGCGCAGGCGCGAGCTGCTGTGCTTTTCGCGGTCGACGTCGTCATCGGTGACGGTCAGGGTTTCTTCCATGTTCAGGCGCGCTTCGACCACCACCAGCGCGGTCATCAGCTTGGTGACCGAGGCAATGGGGAGCGCAACTGAAGAATTCTTCTCGAACAGCACTTGCGAACTGGCCTGGTCGATCACCAGCGCCACGTTGGAGCGCAGTCCGACCGGATCAGGGGTGAGATTGAGGCCGGCCAGATCACCGGCGGTCATCACCGGCGGCACCACCGGAATGGACGGCGCGGCCGAGACGCGCTGGTAGCTGATGTGACGCTTGCCCTTGACCACGCTGACCTTGCGGACCAGTTTTTCGCGGTTGTTCAGGGAGCCTTTGGCCACCGTCTTGCTGACGGCCTGGGCCGGGCGTTTGGCCACGACTTTCTTGGCCGGCGCTTTCTTGGCGGCATTGTTGACCGTCTGGGCAGCGGCAGGAGCCAAACCAGCGTGGATGAACAGAAGTGATGTGAAAATGGCCAGCGCTGATTTGATCATAGGTGGAACTCCCCCCAATTTACCCTGAAAGTACACAAGAGAAACGTCGGCAGTGTAGCAAAATGCAGATTTTTCGCAAGAGAATTAAGACGTTAGCGCATTTTTTTAAACGCGTTTCTATCTCCGCGCCCGATCCGGTGCCCCACACTTTTTCGGGATTTACTGCAAATTTGCCGGGTGGCTGCTCGATGTTTTTCGAATTTTCTCAAGCAAAACCCAGGCCAACGAGACGGCATATTACCAGTCTAGCTGTCAGCTTTCGGTCACAATCACGATAACAGACGGCAATACTGACCCCAGATGCTCGCTTTACGATAATCCAAAGTGAATTGATAACGAGGCAGTGTCACATATCGTTGACGCCCCGTCTCCTGCCTTCAAGGGCGGGGACGGGGCGTTTTCACTGGCCGGGATTGAACGCGCCGGCCTGGTCCGGTCAAGGCTTGCGCGCATCCAGCATGGCTACGTCGATGGAGAAGGAACAGGCCGCGTCGAGGGCGAAATACTCCTTCACCTCGCCGGGCGCAGCCTGCCACAGGGCGCGAATGGCGGTGATGCTGTCTTGCGGAGTACGCATCCGGGCCACCCATGTATCGAATTCCAGGCGCAGCTTCCAGGTTTTGTCGTGGGCGATGGCAAAGCCGGCTGCTTTCAGCAGCTTGCGCCAGGAGTTCAGGCTGACATTGCGTACATGTGAAGTATCGCGCAGCAATTCGATGGCCTGCACGTAGGTATCGGCCAAGACGTCGGCCGGCGCGGCAGTGTCGATGACGATGAAGCGTCCGCCCGGCTTGAGCACGCGAAACGTTTCATTCAGGGCCTGCGGCAACTGACGCCAATGGTGGGCCGAAAAGCGCGTGCAGACCAGGTCGAAGCTGGCATCAGGAAAATCCAGCCGGTCGGCACTGCCCTGGCGCACGGCCAGATTCTCAAGGCCGCGCTCGATTGCGGCGCTGGCCACCACCTTCAACATCTCTTCGGACAAGTCATAGGCAATCACCTTCTCCACCACCGGTGCCACGGCAAAACTGGCGTGGCCGCCGCCGCAGCCCAGGTCCAGCACGCGTGCGCCAGGGATGGAGGCAGCGATCTGCGCCAGCTCCTGCAGGTCGGCCCCCTGGGCATGGACGCTGCTGGTGAGGTAGGCGGCGGCGGTACTGCCGAACTGTTCGGTGACGACTTGCTGATGGCTGCGCATGGCGGGGCTCCGGGGCGATATGAAGGAAAAGACAGCAGTGCTGTGAAGGAAACGCCAGTCTAGCGAATTCTTATCCTGTTACAAGTGAAGCATTTATACTATTACCCCGACCACCACCCTGCCCGTCTTCATGGAACCCGACCTCGCCCGCCGCGCCCTTGGCGACTTCCTCAAATCCCAGCGCGAACAGACCGCACCAGCCCAGGCCGGCCTGCCGCATCTGGCCCATGGCCGCCGCCGCACCCCCGGCCTGCGGCGTGAGGAAGTGGCGCAACTGTGTGGCATCAGCGTGACCTGGTACACCTGGATCGAACAGGGGCGCACGGATTCGGTCTCGCCCCAGGCGCTGGCGCGCATCGCCGATGCGCTGCACCTGCCACGTGCCAAACGGGCCTACCTGTTTGAATTGGCGGGAAAGAAAGATCCGGTGTTGCCGGAGCAGCAGGCCGCCACCGTGGTGGCGCCGGAAATCCTGGAAGTGGTCAGCCAGTTCCGTGCCCCGGCTTATTTGCTGGACCGCTATTGGAATGCCGTGGCCTGGAATCCGGCCGCGCGCAAGCTCTTTGCAGGGTGGCTGGATGGCAAGGAAAAACCGCCCAACCTGCTGCGCTTCATGTTCAGCAGCGCGGCCGCGCAATCATTGACGGTGGAATGGGAACAACGGGCGCGGCGGCTGGTGGCCGAATTCCGCGCCGATAGCGCCAGCCTGCTGGATGATCCGGAACTGCTGGGGCTGGTGGAGGAATTGTCGGACGCCAGCCCGCTCTTCCAGCGGGCCTGGCACCTGCAGGATGTGATCGAACGTGAAGGTGGCGAGCGCCGCTTCCAGCATCCGCAGCTGGGGGAACTGCTGTACCGTCAGGTCAATTTCCGCGTGGCCAACCGCCCCGACCTGAAGCTGGTGACGCTGATGCCGGGCGCGATGACGCCCGGCTGAAGAACGTCACCGCACCGCAATGGATTACTTGCGCACCACGAAGGCCACGCCGATCACACCCACCAGCATGCCCAGCGCACCGATGAGGCTGAACGCTTCACCAAACATCAGCCAGGCCATGACGGCCGTGGTCGGCGGCGTCAGGTACAGCAGACTGGTGACGCTGGTGGCAGCACTGCGCCGGATCAGCGCAAACAGCAGGAAGATCGCGCCAATCGACAGCGCCAGCACCGACCACAGCAGTGCGCCGATGAATTGCGGTGTCCAATGAACGTTGCTCAACTGCCAGTCCAGTCCTTCGACGACCACGGCAAAGGGCAAGACGACGACGATGGAAGCCATGAACTGGATCGCCGTGCCGGTGCGCAAATCGAAGTGGGCGCAATAGCGCTTCTGGTACAGCGTACCGGCCGTGATGCACAGCAAGGCAAAGACGCACAGCGCGATGCTGGCAGTGGACAGGCCAATCAGTGAAATCTTGTTGGCCACCACCAGCCCTACCCCGCACAGGCCCAGCGCCAGGCCAATCCACTGCCGGCCCTTCACCGACTCGCCCAGCAAGGGGGCGGCGAAGGCAGTGAGGATGGGTTGCAGCCCGACGATCAGGGCCGACAAGCCGGCCGGCATGCCGATCTTGATGGCGCACCAGACCCCGGCCAGGTAACCCGCCTGCAGCAGCACACCGGCCACCGCGACATGGCGGATGCGGCCGTGCGGCCAAGGGGCGCGGAACAACAGCACCAGCGGCAGCAGGACCACCAGCACCCCGGTGAAGCGCAGCAGCAGGAACGTCAACGGCGGCGCATACGGCAGGCCGAACTTGGCCACGATGAATCCGGTACTCCAGATCAGCACGAACAACAAAGGCACCAGGCTCATCAGGAGCTGGCGAGGCCGGCGGGCACCGGCGGCGGATTGCATCATTTCTTTTCCATCAGCGGGCGCACGGGGGTGCAGCCCGGGTCATCTCATCGTGCGCTCCAGCGGGCAGCGTGGAGGCTGGCGAGTCTTATCGTTTGTATGTGTACGGCGACGGTCTGTTCGATATCTCGTCCGTAACCGCCCGCCATCGTAACCGCAACCGGGATTTTATGCTCGCGGGCGTAGCCAAAGACCGTCTCGTCGCGGGCCGCCAGTCCGCCCAGGGTCAGCTTCATCTTGCCCAAGCGGTCGCCCTCATGCGGGTCGGCCCCGGCCAGGTAGATCAGCAACTGCGGGGCGAAACGCTGCTGCAGGGTGTGCAGGGCGTCGCGCAGGGCTTGCAGGTAATCGGCATCCCCCACGCCATCTGGCAAGGCCACGTCGAGGTCGCTCTGCTCTTTCTCGAAAGGATAATTGTTCTCTCCGTGCAGCGACAAGGTGAACACCGAATCATCACGCGCCAGGATGGACGCGGTGCCGTTGCCCTGATGCACATCCAGATCGACGATGGCCACCCGCGCCGCACGGCGTTCCGCCTGCATCAGCCGGGCCGCGATGGCGGCGTCGTTGAAGACGCAAAAACCTGCACCATGATCGGCGTAGGCGTGATGCGTACCGCCGGCCAGGTTGACCGCGATTCCCTCGCTGAAGGCGGCGCGGCAGGCGGCAATGGTGGCTCCTGAAGAGCGGCGCGAGCGTTCGACCATCTGCGGCGACCAAGGGAAGCCGATCTCGCGCTGTTCGGCGGCAGTCAGCTGGCCGGCACTGGCGCGGGCGATATAGTCCGGATGGTGGGCCAGCGCCAGTTCGCCGTCGCTGGCGGGCTGAGCCTCGTGAAAGTCCAGATCCGGCACGGCAGCCGCAGCCCCCTCCCGGATCATCCGGTACTTCACCATCGGAAAGCGGTGGCCCGGTGGCAGGGGTAAAACGAAGTGATCACTGTAGTACGCTTTCACATTGATTTTCCGTTACGTTGAAATGATTACCGCATTGCAACAAAACGCTTTGCTGCGCAGCGCAAACGATTGCGCGACCCGCAACGATAACCGCTTTTGATGCTGCAATGCAAAAGCTCATCCGGAATGACATCTCTTTTCAGAAAATTCCCAAAACAGCGCTAAGTCCTTGATTAGACTTGGATCAATTTTGAAGCGCTTTTTATGATTCCCGTGCATTGAAACGTTTGACTTTATGCACGATTGAACTAGAATCCGCCTTGTGCATCGCATCATATTCAAAGAAGAAATTACATCGGAGATCCACCTGTCAACACTGATCGGTCCGTAAGCAATCACTGTCGCTGCCTTGTTCATCAACCCATCAACGAGAAGGATGTTTCAACATGACGACCTACACCGAGCAATTTTCCGCCGCTGCCAAAGCCAACGCTGAAGCGCAAATCGCCCTGTTCAACCAGCTGGCCAGCAAGACCTTTGAAGGCGTGGAAAAACTGGTGGACCTGAACCTGAAGGCTGCCAAGTCCTCGCTCGAAGAAACCCAGGCTGCTGCGCAAAAGCTGTTCTCGGCCAAGGACCCGCAGGAATTCTTCACCCTGACCAGCTCGCACGCCCAGCCGACGCTGGAAAAGTCGGTGGCCTACGGCCGTCACCTGAGCGGCATCTTCTCCAGCACCCAGGCTGAACTGACCAAGGCTGCCGAAGCCCAGATCGCCGAAGTCAACCGCAAGGTCGTGGCGATGATCGACGAAGCCGCCAAGAACGCCCCCGCCGGTTCCGAGCAGGCCATTTCGATGTTCAAGTCGGCCATCGGCAACATGAGCGCTGGCTACGAGCAGTTCACCAAGAACGCCAAGCAAGCCGCTGAAGTCCTGGAAGCCAACGTGACCAACGCCGTGGACCAGATGTCCCAGGCTGGTGCCAAGGTGACTCGCGCTGCCAAGAAGTAATCTCCGGGTTCTCCCGCAGAAACGAATGCCCCGGTCTTGCCGGGGCATTTTTTTTGACCTGCGCCAACGCCAGCAGCGGCCTCAGTTGCTGATCTGATACTCGGCGTGCAGCGCGCGCAGGCCTTCCTGCATTTTCTCGAAGGCCGGCTCCACCTGGGCCGGATCACCCTTGACGCCCAAATCGATGTGGCGTCGGGTCTTGTCGTCGCCCACGTGCGGCAGGCTGAACACCTTCACCAGCGGGAATTGCGCTTCGATGGCTTCCATCAGCGGGGTCAGGGTCGATTCCATCGCTTCAAACACCAGCATGGAGCGCTCGGCCCAGGCCTGGCGGTGGAACTGGTCGGCGTAATGGGTCTCCAGCACCCATTCGAACATCGGCCAAGCCATCACCGGGAAGCCCGGCGCAAAGTAATGCGCACCGGTGCCGCTGGTGTTCCTGAGCCAGAAACCGGGGATCTTGTTGTAGGGGTTGGGGATGATGGAGGCGCCCTGCGGGAATTCGCCCATCTTGAGGCGGTGCAGATTGTCCGCTGCGTTGAAGTCGGGGGTGGTGCCGGCTTCGCGGGCCATGTCGGCGATGCGCTCCTGGATCTTTTCCTTGGCCTCGGGATGCAGCACCACCGGCACGCCCAGTGCAGCGGCTGCGCACTGGCGGGTGTGGTCGTCAGGGGTGGCGCCGATGCCGCCGGTGCAGAACACCACGTCGCCGGTGGCAAGAGTGCGCTTGAGGGTGGCGGTGATGCGTTCGGGGTCGTCGCCGACGTACTCGGCCCAGGACAGTTGCAGTCCGCGCTGGCTGAGCAGCTCCAAGACCTTGGGGAAATGCTTGTCGATGCGGCGGCCCGAGAGGATCTCGTCGCCGATGATGATGAGTCCGAATGCCATGAGTCTGTCTGCCCGATAGGTTGATGAAACACTGCGGCGATTATGCCCGATTCGGGCCGGGGACGGATTGCCCTGCCCCGGGTTCGTCTCGGGCAGGGACCATCAAACCGGCGTCAACGTGGCGTCACGTCGATGACGTTGGTGTCGGCCGGACCATCGGGTGCCTGGCCGCTGCGATAACGCAGCAGCGCTTCCAGGCAATAGAACTGGAACCACAAGCCGGTGAAGACAAATACGACTACATACAGCCAGATCGCCACCGCCGCCAGCGCCGGCAGCAGGATCACCGACAGCACCCCGCCCAGCCACAGCAGCGTCGGTGCCGCACCGAGCGCACCGGCGATGGTACCCACGGCCAGCAGCGGCCAGCGATGCAGGTGCAGGACGGCACGCCGTTCTTCGGTGCTGGCGTAGTCGGCCAGGGTGTCATAGGCCATGACGCGATAGGTCAGCCAGCCCCACAGCAGCGAGTGAATGACGAAGGCCAGCGGCGGGATCAGGAATACCCAGATCGTGGCCAGCCACAGCACCGTGAAGACGGCGAAGCACCACAGCGAGGTCCACAGGCTGCCGGCCACGCTGCCGCCGTGGCGCTTGTCCAGCATGGGATAGTGGCGGGTGCCGATGTGGCGGGCGATGGCCGGGATGGTGAACAGGCCGACGAATACCAGCGCCGTCAGGATCATCAGCGGCAGCAGGGTCCACATGGCCAGCAAGGGCACCAGTACCGTCTTGAGCGCACCCATGCCAAACCAGGCCAGCATGCCGCCGATCTCGCCGAACATGCCGTGCGAGACGAAGTAGCCCTGCAGCCAGTCAATGATGGGTTGCAGCCCCAGCCACAGGCAGACCGCCCACAAGCCCAGCGACACGACGAAGGGCAGCACTGTCAGCCACAACATGCGGATATGCAATTGCGCCAGCAGGGCACGCCCGAAGGAAGCGATGAACAGGCGCATCAGCGGGGCTTCCTGCGGGTGAATTCGACCAGGCGTTTCAAACCCAGCCATTGCTGCGCCCAGAAGCCGCGTCCGTAGTCGCGTCCCTTGCCGGCCGGCGGTGGCAGCTGGTCGCGCACGCCGGTCATGGCGAAGCCCTGGCTGAAGTGGGCCGTGCGGAAGAGCACATCCCAGATCGGGAACAGCACCGCGAAGTTGTGTCCGCCCAGCGAATTGCGACCCCGGCTTTCATGGCCCAGCCCGATGGCGTGATGGGTCCGGTGAAAACGCGGCGACACCAGCAGGTATTCGCCCAGGCGGCCGAAGTGGATGCGCACGTTGGCATGCTGCAGGCTTTGCAGCATGCGCGAGAGCGACACCAGCAGGATGTATTGCGAGGGCTCCACGCCGATCAGGACGGCAATCAGGCCGAAGATGATGTCGTGCACCAGGTTGTCCAGCATGTGGTTGCGGTCGTCGCTCCACAGGTTCATGTTCTGCTGGCTGTGGTGCAGGCTGTGCAGCGCCCACATCCAGCGAACGTTGTGCTGGGCCCAGTGGTAGAGGTATTCACACAGGTCCAGCACCACCATGTAGAGCAGGAAGCTCACCAGCGCGCGGTCAGTCACGCCGGGCCAGACCTGGTCGAGGTTGAAGGTGCCCCAGCCTTCCAGGTGCAGGGCTTCGGAAAGATAAGACAGCGCCGGATCGAGCAGCAGGAAGGCGATGATGGGGATGATGCCCAGACGCTGCAGCACGGTGTAGATGAAATCGTTCCAGCGGGCGCGCGGGTCGGTGATGGGATGCACCGGGATGGCAGACTCCAGCGGACGCAGGATCAGGAACAGGATCACCAGTTCACAGATGCCTACCAGGACGAATTCAGTGCCGGTGAAAGCTTCTTCGACGAATTCCCCCATGCCGATGAAGAACACCAGCGGTTGCACCAGGGTTTCGAAGAGCCAGCCCTGGACGGTGGCAAAGAGGTCGGAAATGGTCTGGATCATGGATAGCGTTGATTCGGTGTGACGGTGGCGGCGGCAGTTCCCCTCCCCTGGGCCGGCGCCGGTTTGGACTGATGCCCGGGGTCAGTGTTCCTTCCCGGCGGCAAACAGGTGGCGGTAGGACGGATGCTCGCGCAGCGTGGCAAAGCAGAACCCCTTCTGCTCCAGCCCGCTGATGAGCGGCTCCAGCACGGCTGGCGCCCACGGATCCTGGCGCGACCAGATACCCATATGGGCCAGGAAGATATCACCATCCTTGAGTCCGTCCAGGGCTTTCTTCAACAGCATCTCGTTGGGGAATTTGTCGCTGGGCAGTTCATCGCCCGAGAAACCGGCGGGGGCCCAGGCCACATGGGCATAGCCGCAGGCTTCGCCGGCCTTGAGCAGGTTGTGGGTCAGTCGGCCACCGGGCGCACGCCAGAGCGGATCAAGCTTGTGGCCGGTCAGCTGCTGGAAGCGTTGATCGACACGCTTCATTTCCTCGCAATACTGGGCCGGCGTCCATTGCAGCTTCTTGCCGGCTTGCGCCCCGAACTGCGGACGTACCTCGATCTTGCCCTCGGGCAGGTCGCGCACCACGTAGACGTGGTCGAAGGTATGGGTGCCGAAGGCGTGCCCCTCGGCCACCAGCCGCTTCCACAGCGGTGCCCAGGCAGGATCGAGGGAATAGTCGCCGTGGATGGTCTTCTCGTTGGCGAGGAAGAAAGTAGCCTTGATGTGGTGGCGCTGCAGGGTCTGTTCGATGAGTTCGGCCTGGGACTGGCTGCCGGTATCGAAGGTGAGGTAGATCTTGCCCTTGCAGGCGGATGCTTCCGGCGCCGCCGGTTGCGCAACGGCCTGGCCGGCCGCCAGGATGGCGAACAGGCACAGGCCGCGCAGGGAGGGTTTCAAAGGACGCAACGTCATCGGCAGGTCCTCCACGATGCGTCCGTCATTACAGATCCGGCGCGCGGTTGTACAGGTAGATGCCGTGCGGCGAGCGGCCTACCGGAATCACCTTGGTCACTGAGCGGGTTTCCAGGTCGATCACGGCGACCTTCTTGCTCCAGCGCAGGGTGGCCCACATGGTCTTGCCATCGGCAGTCACTTCCATGCAGTCCGGGCCGCCGGGGACCTTGATGGTGCCGACATTCTCCAAAGTGGTCATATCGACCACGCTGATGGTGTTGGCCACGCGGTTGGAGACATAGACGTAGCGCTTGTCGCCCTGGCCACGGAAGTTGTGGGCTCCGATGCCGGTCTTGATCTTCTTGACCATCTTCTGGGTGCGCCAGTCGATCACTTCAACGTAATCGCTGCCCATGATGCCGACCATCAGGTACTTGTTGTCGGGGGTCATGATGATGCCGGCCGGCAGCTTGCCTACCGGCATGGTCCACTTGACCTGCTGGGTGGCCAGGTCGATGGCGCTGATCTGGTCGCTGCCCTGCTGGGTGATGAAGGCGGTGGTGCTGGCGTTGTCGAAGGCGATGTGGCTGGGGGTCTTGGCCAGCGGGATGCGCTTGGACAGCTTCAGGTCCTGGCCGTCATAGCTGTAGACATCTACCCGATCCAGACGCAGGCCGGTGGCAACGAACCACTTCTGGTCGGGCGTGAAGCCGATCTGGTAGGGATCGATGATGTCGCGCAGCTTGCGCTGCACGGCACCGGTCTTGGGATCGAGGAAGAGCAACTGGTTGCCGGTGGCGCTGGCCACGATCAAGGACTTGTTGTCCGGCGTGGCCATCAGGTGGTGCGGCTCCTTGCCCACCGAGAAGGTCGACAACTCCTTCTCGCCGGTTTCGTCCAGCAGCGATACCGAAGCGTCACCGGAGTTGAGTACCACGACGACGTTGGCATGGGCCGGGGCGCCCATACAGGCCAGCACGGCCGAGACACAGGCGGCGCGCAGGGAAAGGGATAAAAGTTGGCTGAATCGACGCAACATGAAGAACTTTACTCAAAAATGCCTGATCTATCGTGCCAGAGCAGCCCCTGGAGCACGTCCTCGGCTCTTAACGCTCGCTGCAACGATCCCGCTGACAGCCCACTGAAGCAATATGAAAAATTTCTAGATTTTTGGTTTACACTGCCTGCCGATCCGGTCGCATGACGCCACCGGGGCGGCCTGAACACCAGTCGCAGCGCACCTGCGACGCCTGACGCACGGTCTGGCACACGCAATGTTTCCATGAAGCATTTTGCATGGTCAGCAGTCGTCAGGAATCTGGCCATGCGGCCGCCAACCCATCCCCTCACCGAAAGGAAACCGATGTCCATCATCACCACAGCTTCCGGGCTGCAATATGAAGAAATCAACGTTGGCGCTGGCGATGAAGCCAAGGCCGGCAGCCACGTCACCGTGCATTACACCGGCTGGCTGCAGAACACGGACGGCACCGCCGGCAGCAAGTTCGATTCCAGCAAGGACCGCAATGATCCGTTCGCCTTCCCGCTGGGCGCTGGCCACGTCATCAAGGGCTGGGATGAAGGCGTGCAAGGCATGAAGGTCGGCGGCACCCGCAAGCTGATCATCCCGGCAGGCCTGGGCTATGGTGCCCGTGGCGCGGGCGGCGTGATCCCCCCGAATGCCACCCTGATCTTCGAAGTCGAACTGCTGGCCGTCTGAGCCCGAGGGAGGAGAGACATGAGCACCCTGCAAGAACAGTTCGAAGCCGCCGTGGCAGAATCCAAGAGCCTGCCCGAGCGTCCCGACAACATGACCCTGCTGAAGATGTATGGCCTCTACAAGCAGGGCAGCAACGGCGACGTGCAGGGCGAGCGCCCCGGCATGACCGACTTCGTGGCCCGCGCCAAGTTCGACGCCTGGGCCGCCCTGAAGGGCAAGCCACAAGCCGAAGCGCAGCAGGAATACATCGACATCTTCAATGAACTGAAGGGTTGATGCGGGCATGACGGGGGCATCCCCGGATGCCCGCCGCCTGCCGATGAAGAAACGGGCGCACCTGGTCCCAGGTGCGCCCGTTTTGTTTGATGCTCCGGCTGGAGCGGCCGATCAGCCCGCCGCCACGTCCGGGTTGAGCAGGTTGGGCGTACGCTGGCCCGACAGCGCCGCGATCAGGTTGTCAGCCGCACAGTTGGCCATGGCCAGGCGCGTGGGCGTGGAGGCGCTGGCGATATGCGGGGTCAGCACCACGTTGCTCAAGCCGAGGAATTCCGGCTTGAACGAAGGTTCATTCTCGAACACATCCACCCCGGCGGCCGCGATACGGCCTTCACGCAGGGCGGCGATCAGCGCTGCATCATCGACGATGCCGCCGCGCGCGATGTTGGTGAGCGTGGCGGTCGGCTTCATCAGCGCCAGCTCGGGGGCGGCGATGGTGTGGTGCGTGTCCTTCGAGTAAGGCAGCACCAGCACGACGTGGTCGGCCTGTTGCAGCAGCTCTTCCTTGCTGACGTAGCGGGCGTTGTTGGCGCGCGCTTCCAGCTCGGGTGCCAGGCGCGAACGGTTGTGGTACAGCACCTGCATGTCGAAGCCCAGCGAACGGCGGGCGATGGCCTGGCCGATGCGGCCCATGCCGATGATGCCGAGGGTCGCCCCATGGATGTCCGGGCCGACGAAGCTGTCATAGCTCCACTTCTTCCACTTGCCGGCGCGCAGGAAGTGCTCGGATTCGGTGATGCGGCGCGCAGCCGCCATCATCAGGGCCCAGCCGAAGTCGGCGGTGGTTTCATTGAGCACGTCGGGCGTGTTGGTGGCCATGACGCCGGCTTTTGTAGCGGCAGCAACATCGATGTTGTTGTAGCCCACGGCCATGTTGCAGACCGCCTTCAGTTGCGGATTGGCGGCGAAGAGCGCAGCCGTCACCGGCTCGCTCGGAGTGGTGAAGAGGCCGTCCTTGCCATTGGCCTTGGCCAGCAGCTCATCGGCGCTGTAGATGCGGTCGTCCTGGTTGGATTCGACCTCGAAATGCTGCTCCAGGCGGGCCAGAACTTCAGGGAAGACGGCGCGGGCGACGAAGATCTTGGGTTTCATGCGGGTCTCGTGGTCTCGGTTTCGTTATCGGAAGAAAGCGGGGGTAGCACTCAGAAGAACAGGAAGCTCATGACGATGAACAGCGGCACCAGGATGCCCACCGACCACGCCATGTAGCCGAAGAAGCTCGGCATGCGGATGCCGCGCTCCTCGGCGATGGCCTTGACCATCATGTTGGGCGCGTTGCCGATATAGCTGTTGGCCCCCATGAAGACGGCGCCGGCGGAGATGGCCGCCAGCGTCGAGGCCAGCGGCCCCATCAGTTCCCGCGCATCGCCGGAGGCAGTGTTGAAGAACACCAGATAGGTCGGCGCATTGTCGAGGAAGGAAGACAGCACGCCTGTCATCCAGAAATACATCACGTCGTCCGGTTTGCCGTCCGGCCCGGTCACGGCGTGCACCACGGCGGCAAACGCGCCCTGCTCGCCCGCCCGCAGCATGGCGATCACCGGGGCGATGGTCAGGAAGATGGCGGCAAAGAGCTTGCCCACTTCCAGCATGGGCCCCCAGCCGAAGTCATTGCCAGCGCGGGCAGCTCTCGGCGTCAGCCACAGCGACAGCAGGATCACGCCCAGCAGCGCGCCATCGCGCAGCAGGTTCTGCCACTCCAGCGGCGTGCCCAGCACCTCGGTCGCCACACCTGGCTTCCACAAGCCGCTCATCAGTACCAGACCGACCACTGCGCCCAGCAGCAGGAAATTGAACTTGCCTTCCAGCCGCAGCGCCGAGTCGGGCGTGGGATCAAGCGGGCGGCGCTCTTCGCGGTTGAGATAGAAATGGCGATCCAGCAGATAGAAGATCAGCAGCAACGCACCGCACAGGAAGGCCATCGGGCCCAGCAGATGGCGCGCGGTCCAGAAGAAATCCACGCCCTTGAGGAAGCCCAGGAACAACGGCGGATCGCCCAGCGGCGTCAGGGAGCCGCCTGCATTGGCAACCAGGAAGATGAAGAACACCACCACGTGGACCGTGTGCTTGCGGTCATCATTGGCGCGGATGAGCGGGCGGATCAGCAGCATGGCCGCACCGGTCGTGCCCATGACGCTGGCCAGCAAGGTACCCAGTGCCAGCAGTCCGGTATTGAGTGCGGGCGTGCCATGCAGGTTGCCGCGCACGCAGATGCCACCTGCCACGGTGAAGAGCGCGGTCAGCAGGATGATGAAGGGAAGGTATTCCGCCACCAGCGCATGCACGCTGATGGCCAGGGCCGCATGCGCACCATGCAGGGCCGCAAACGGTAGCAGGAAGGCCAGCGCCCAGGCCCCGGCGATCTTGCCGAAATGGTGATGCCACATGGCCGGGGCCAGCAGCGGCAGCACGGCAATGGACAGCAGAACGCCCGCGAACGGCAAGGCCCAGGCCAGGGACAGCCCGGCACCGTCCAGATCGGCGGCTTGGGAAACGGCGGGCAACATCGATGCCAGGATTGCGGAGAGACGAATTGTGAGAGCTCTGATCTGCAAATGAAGGTCCTGATGGCAAATAGAGGTGGTGGCCGTCACGCAAGAATCTGCGGCCAGAGGGAGCCACACTATACCAGCCACGCGAGCGCGCCCGAAGCGAAAGCCGGGCATGCGAAAAAATTTCAAGTATGCATGCCCCTGCGTCAACTGCGCAGCTGGCTCCACACCTCACCAAGCGTGACTGCATCGGGCCATACCAAGGACAGCAGCAGTCCGCTCGCGCTCACCAGCAGCAGCACCGCGAGGAAGGGGCGCCAGGTGCGCTGCACGGCCGTCTCCAGCCAGTGGCGATCGGCACGGTAGCCGAAGCGCCGATACAGCCCGGCCGCCAGCAATGCGTCGAAGATCAGTTCGGAAAACAGCACGGGGGCGATGCCCAGCATGGTGACGACGGAATACAGCGCGGCAGCGATGAGCGAGACCACCGACACTGCGAAGAGCAACAAGCCCAGTGCTTCGCCCAGGTCGATGCCGTCCGCCAGGCCCGCCGCATCGCCCCCGTCAGCAAGACTGAAATCCACATTGGCGCTGGCCCCGCCGCCGTCGAAGCTGCCACCACCGCCCTGCCACTGATGCGCAGACTTGGACAGGGGAATATTGAGGGGTATATCGCCGAGGAAACCGGCGTCGATTCCGGAGCCGTCATTGCGGCGGTTGCGCCCGTCCTGCTCCGGCTGCACGCCTGACGCGAACTGCGCGCCCGCGCTGGCCGCCATCACGGTCTCGGCCAGCGCCCTGCGCCGGTCGCCGCGGCGCAGCAGCCATAGCCATATCGACAGCATCAACAGGAAACCCGGATACGCCACCAGGCAGGCCAGCCCATAGCGCAGCCCCATGTTGTGCCAGCCATGCCGCAGCATCCATGCCGAGGCGAGCAATCCGAGACTGGCGGCGAGCGTGATGAGCAGCAGCATGAACAGGTGGGGGAAGCCCCGATGGCTGATCTTGCGGCTCAACCGCAGCGTCCGTACCCGACGGAACAACATCGGCTTCTTCAAGCCCTGCCTCCCCGATGCCGCATCACTCCGTCCCCGGTCAGGCCTTGATCTGGAACACCTGGCGCAGATAATTCACATAGGCCGGGTCATCGCACATGTTCTTGGAAGGCGTATCGGACAGCTTGGCCACCGGCTGGCCATTGCAGCGGACCATCTTCATGACCACCTGCAGGGGCGTGTAGCCCAGGTCATTGGTGAGATTGGTACCGACGCCAAAGGCCACCTTGGCGCGATCCTTGAAGCGCAGGTAGAGCGCACGCACCTTGTCGAAGTCCAGGCTGTCGGAGAACACCAGCACCTTGCTGGACGGATCGACACGGTTGTCACGGTAATGCTGGATCAGGCGCTCGCCCCACTCAAACGGATCGCCGGAATCATGGCGCGCGCCGTCGAAGAGCTTGCAGAAATACATGTCGTAGTCGCGCAGGAAGGCATCCATGCCATAAACGTCCGAGAGCGTGATGCCCAGGTCGCCGCGATACTCGCGCGCCCACATCTCAAAGGCGAACGTCTGCGAATCACGCAGGCGCGGACCGAGCGCCTGACAGGCCTGCAGGTATTCATGCGCCATGGTGCCCAGCGGGGTCAGGTCATGCTGCATGGCGTACATCACATTGGAGGTACCGGCAAAGTGGTCCCCCATATGCTGCTTCATCTCGTCGATGACCTCGGCATGCCAGCTGCGCGAGAAGCGGCGGCGGGTGCCGTAATCGGCGATCTTGCAGCCGGCCAGTTCCGCATCATCGGTGATGACCGACATCTTCTTGCGCAGGCGCGCCCTGCCCTCTTCCAGATCGGGCGAGCGCTGGGTCGCGCGGAAATACACTTCATTGACGATGGCCAGCACCGGCACTTCGAACATGATGGTGTGCAGCCACGGCCCCTTCACCTGGATCTCGATCTCGCCATTGCCGGCCGGATCAGGCTGGACCGTGATGTATTTTTCGTTCAGGTGGAACAGGTCGAGGAAGTCGACGAAGTCGCTCTTGATGAAGCGCAGGCCGCGCAGGTAATTCAGTTCATCTTCCTTGAAACGCAGGCGGCACAGCGCGGCAATCTCGGCGCGAATCTCGTCGACATAGGGTGTCAGGTCGATGTGCTCGTTGCGGCATTTGAACTTGTATTCGACCTGGGCGCCGGGGAAGTGATGCAGGACCACCTGCATCATCGTGAATTTGTACAGGTCAGTGTCGAGTAAGGATGTGATGATCATGAAGTCCGGATGCGGACATGCCGCATGCTGCCATGTTGATGGTCCACGTGCATGAGGGCTGCCCCGGAGCGCGCCGCTTCATGCGTTGGCCACGCCCTGAAGCGTCGCGACCGCTATCTTAACCGAGATCGCACAAAGCAAAGCCCCCTGCCATGAGGGGGCTTTGACAAGGCCAAGGGCAGCGAAAGACCGGATCACTTGCCCGCTGAAGCCGGACGACGTCCACGCACATAGGTCGGCGGCGGCAGGTAGGCCGTACCATCGAGGTAGCGCCATTCGCGCATGGTGCTGCGCCCGTCCTTCTGGGAGACCAGGCCGATGAAGGCACCCATCGTGGATTGCTGGTCCAGCGCGCGGAAGCTCAACTCACCCAGCGGCGAGGACCAGTGCAGGCCACGCAGGGATTCCAGCAGCACTTCGCCATCCCCGCCTTCGCTCTTCTTCAGGCCGCCGGCAATGGCCATCATGGTGCTGTAACCCAGCACCGCCGACAGTTGCGGACGTTCGCTGAATTTCTTCAGATAGGCTTCCAGGAAGCGCTGATGCTCGGGCGTATTGATCTGGTCCCACGGGTAACCTACGGCCACCCAGTCGCGAATGGCTTCACTCTGGCTGGGATCGAGGCTCTGCGCACCGGCCGAGCTCATCGACACCACCCGCACGCCGGCAAACAACTGCTGGCGATTGCCGGCCTGCACGAAGTTCTGCAGGTCCTCGCCAAAGGTGGCATTGAAGATGGCGTCCGGACGCGACTGGCGGATCGCCCGCGCCACATCGTCGGCCTTGATCTTGCCCATGGCCGGCCACTGGTCGCTGACGAACTCCACATCCGGACGCGCCTGCTTCAACAGCATCTTGAAACTGGCTACGGCGCTCTGGCCATATTCATAGTTGGGCGCCACCATGGCCCAGCGCCGCCCCGGCATGCGTGCAGCCTGCTCGGCCAGCATCGCGGCCAGCATGTAGGTCGAAGGGCGCACGCGGAAGGTGTAGCGATTGCCCTTGTCCAGCGTGACCGCATCGGACAGGGCATCACCCACCACCAGCACGGTCTTGCTGCGCGCGGCTTCGCGCGCCACGGCCAGGGCCACATCGGAGAGCATGGTGCCGGTCAGCACCTCAACATGCTCCTTGTTGACCAGTTCGCGGGCATTGCGGGCAGCCTGGTCGGCATCGCCCTGGTCGTCGCGGCTGATGAGCTGCAAGGGGCGGCCATGGATGCCGCCGGACTCGTTGATCTGTTCCAGTGCCAGCGACAGTCCGTTGCGATAGGCCTGTCCGGCAGTGGACGCCCGCCCCTGGCTGTTGATCTCGCCGATACGGATCGGCTCGACAGCACCAGCACTCAAGGGCAGCACAAGGGAAACGGCGACGGCCAGCGCACCGAGCAAGGCCGGCAGCAGCGAAAGACGGAATCGGGGGGAGGACTGGGGGCCTGCAGCGTTCACGCCGGGACTTCCTTCTGGTGATGTGCGACAAGCGGCGCCATGCCGGCGGACCTGGCTCCATGGGCTGGAACCGCAGGCCACAAGACCCTGGCGGCGGCTGGGCTTATCGCGAGCTTGTTTATTTACTTATACGTAATCTGTATAAGCCTCATTTGTGGGAAAAATCGAATTACCTTAAAATACAAGGCTTTGCGGCGGGTTGCGCAGCAGCATCATGAGAGGCTTCCTGAGTCCTCCACGACAGCGTCCACAAGACGCCGGATGCCAGCCCAAGCACCTCAACCACAGGTTGACCAGCCGCAACATGATTTTAACCGTGCCATATTGCCATCAATTGCGGCGCAGTTAGCCATCGGTTTGAAGAAATTTTACAGATAGGACAGTTATGACCCACGTTGTCACCGATTCCTGCGTCCGTTGCCGCTATACGGATTGCGTGGATGTTTGCCCGGTGGATTGTTTCCGCGAAGGCCCCAATTTCCTCGCGATTGACCCGGATGAGTGCATCGACTGCGCCGTCTGCGTGGCCGAGTGCCCGGTCAATGCGATCTACGCGGAAGAAGACGTGCCGGCCGACCAGCAGCAATACATTGCCCTGAACGCCGATCTGTCCCGCAGCTGGCCCTCCATCACCAAGACCAAGGCACCGCTGCCGGAAGCCGAGGAATGGAAGGACAAGACCGACAAGCTGCAATACCTGCAGCGCTGATTCCTGCGGAGAATCAAGTGGACCGGGCCTGTCCCGGTCGACAATGGCGGTTGCGCATCCAGCCCGGCAGTTTCATCGCCACGCCAGATGCGCAGCCGTTTGCATTTGGCCGCCTGCAATACCCCTGAGAGCCTCATGGCCGGGCTGAATTGCCCGCTGCTTCGCCGTCCTGTTGCGCTCTCGGCAAGCATTTCGCATCTCTTTTACCTGGCCTCTCCCCCGCCAGCGGCCCTGCCGCCAGCCAGCGCCCAGCGCCAGAGGGAAAAGCCGCTCTACTGATCTGATCTACTGAAACAGGAATATCAAGAAAATCATGGAAAACAATGTCCAGACTGCGGCAGTCAACGGTGTCATCGATGCCGACGCCGTCATCATCGGCGCCGGCCCGGTCGGCCTGTTCCAGGTGTTCGAACTCGGCCTGCTGGAAATCAAGGCGCACGTGATCGATTCGCTGCCGGTGGTCGGCGGCCAGTGCGTGGAGCTGTATCCGGACAAGCCCATCTATGACATCCCCGCCGTGCCCGTGTGCACCGGCCAGGAACTGACCGACAACCTGTTGAAGCAGATCGAGCCCTTCTCGCCCACCTTCCACCTGGGGCAGGAAGTGACCCTGGTGAACAAGCGCGAAGATGGCCGTTTCGACGTCGAAACCTCCACCGGCACCAAGTTCATCACCAAGACCATCTTCATCGCGGCCGGCGTGGGCTCGTTCCAGCCGCGCACCCTGAAGGTCGAAGGCATCGAGCAGTTCGAAGGTTCGCAGGTGTTCTACCGCGTCAAGGATCCGGCCCTGTTCGAAGGCAAGAACATCGTCATCTGCGGCGGCGGCGACTCCGCCCTGGACTGGGCCCTGAACTTCGTGGGCAAGGCTGAATCGGTGATCCTGCTGCACCGCCGTGAAGAATTCCGCGCTGCCCCGGCCTCGGTGGCCAAAATGAAGGAACTGTGCGAACAGTACGAGATGCAGCTGGTCATCGGCCAGGTCACCGGCACCGAGATCAAGGATGGCAAGCTGTCCGAAGTGAAGGTCACGGGCGCTGACGGCGTTACCCGCCGCCTGCCGCTGGACATGCTGCTGGTGTTCTTCGGCCTGTCGCCCAAGCTGGGCCCGATCGCCGAGTGGGGCCTGGAGATCGAACGCAAGCAACTGAAGGTGATGGATACCGAGAAGTTCGAGACCAACGTCCCGGGCATCTTCGCCGTGGGCGACATCAACACCTATCCGGGCAAGAAGAAGCTGATCCTGTCGGGCTTCCACGAAGCCGCGCTGGCCGCCTTCGGCGCTGCGCCCTACATCTTCCCGGAAAAGAAGATCCACATGCAGTACACCACCACCTCGCCCAAGCTGCACAAGATCCTGGGCGTGGAAAGCCCGGTCTTCGACTGATTTTCCGTCGCCAGACCACCCGTGCCGCTGCAAGCGGCCTGCAGAGCCCCCGTCCGGTACGGGGGCTTTTTGTTTATGAAGGTTTTTGCAGAAACCTGTGGGGCCCGCACCACTGGTCTGACCAGCAAGCGGGGCGTAAGGCAAAGCATGCTATGCTACCGCGTCGCAACAAGGAAAAAGTTGACAGAGTAGACATAATATGAAGTCTGTCAGCCGATGATCGTCGCCAAACGTTTGTGGCACATGCTTGCTGCGCACCCGGTCCGGGTTATCCATCCGGACGGGGAAGCCAGCCGGTGCTTGTATAAAGGTCAGCTATGCTTTATCAACTGCATGAACTCAATCGCGCGTTCCTGAACCCCATGATGCAATGGGCCGAAACCTCGGCCAAACTGTTCTCGGACCCGGTTTCCCCGCTCGCCCACACCCCTTTCTCGCAACGCATCGCCGCCGGCTATGAGTTGCTGTATCGCCTCTCCAAGGAATACGAGAAGCCCCTCTTCAACATCGGCGAAGTGCCCGTTGACGGCAAGCCGGTCGGTATCACGGAGGAAGTGGTCGAAGAGAAGCCCTTCTGTCGCCTGATCCACTTCAAGAAGGACCTGTCGGCCCGCCAGAGCGCCGCCTTGAAGCAGCCCACCGTGCTGGTGGTGGCGCCCCTGTCCGGCCACCACTCCACCCTGCTGCGCGAGACCGTGCGCGCGCTGCTGCAGGAACATGACGTCTTCATCACCGACTGGACCGACGCCCGCATGGTGCCGGTCGAGGCCGGTGAATTCCACCTGCACGATTATGTTTATTACGTGCAGGACTTCATTCGCACCCTGGGCCCGGACGTGCACGTCATTTCCGTGTGCCAGCCCACCGTGCCGGTGCTGGCGGCCATTTCGCTCATGGCCAGCGCCAACGATCCCAAGCTGCCCAAGAGCATGACCATGATGGGCGGCCCCATCGATGCCCGCAAGTCGCCCACCGCCGTCAACGACCTGGCGACCGAGAAGCCCTTCTCCTGGTTCGAAAACACGGTGATCTACAGCGTGCCGGCCAATTACCCCGGCTTCGGCCGCAAGGTCTACCCCGGCTTCCTGCAGCATGCCGGCTTCGTAGCCATGAACCCGCGCCGCCATGCCCAGAGCCACTGGGATTTCTACATGCACCTGCGCGATGGCGACGATGCCTCCGCCGAAGAGCACCGCAAGTTCTACGACGAGTACAACGCCGTGCTGGACATGCCGGCCGAGTTCTACCTGGAGACCATCAAGGTGGTGTTCCAGGACTTCAACCTGGCCCGTGGTACCTGGGAGATCGAAGGCAAGCTGGTGCGCCCGCAGGACATCAAGTCGGTCGCCCTGTTCACCATCGAAGGCGAGCTCGATGACATCTCCGGTTCCGGCCAGACCCAGGCGGCGCAGGAACTGTGCAGCAGCATCCCCAAGGCGCGCAAGCAGCATTTCACGGTGCCCAAGGCCGGTCACTACGGCATTTTCTCGGGCCGCCGCTGGCGCGAGATCGTCTGCCCGAAGATTGGCGAATTCATCCGCGCCAACGCGTAACGCAGCGCGTTGAGGCAAAACGGCACCCCGTCTCCACGGTGGTGCCGTTTTGCTTTGTGGCTGCGGCATGACTTGACGGCGGTTTGGCCGGATAATAGCGCCCTTGTCCCGTTGAATTGCCTGACCGCCGTGCCGCCATCCGCCACCACCGCCTCTGCCACCCTGGCCGACCGCCTCGAAGACCTGCTGCCGCAAACCCAATGCACCAAATGTGGCTACCCGGCCTGCCGTCCCTATGCCGAGGCCATGGCCGAGGGGCTTGCTCCCTATAACCAGTGCCCTCCTGGCGGCCAGGAAGGCGTGGCGCGGCTGGCGCAACTGCTGGGCAAACCGGTGATCCCGCTCAATCCCGCCAACGGCAGCGAACAGCCACGCCGCCTGGCGCTGATCGATGAAGCCGTCTGCATCGGCTGCACGCTCTGCATCCAGGCTTGCCCGGTCGATGCGATTGCCGGTGCGGCCAAGCAGATGCATACGGTGATCGAATCGCTCTGTACCGGCTGCGACCTGTGCGTAGCGCCCTGCCCGGTCGATTGCATCAGCATGGTCGAGGCCACGCCGGGCCGCACCGGCTGGCAAGCCTGGAGCCAGGAACAAGCCGATGCCGCCCGCGCGCGCCATGACTGGCGCACCCTGCGCCTGCAGCGCGAGAAAGAAGAAAACGATGCCCGCCTGGCCGCCAAGGCTGCGGCCAAGCTCAAGGAAGTGGAAGCAGCGGCGGCCGGCACGCCCGAGGAACAAGCCGAACTGGCCCGCAAGAAAGCCATCATCCAGGCCGCCATGGAACGCGCGCGCCTGAAGAAACTGCAAGCCGAACAAGCCAGCCCCCAGCCCGACAGCCCATAACAATGAATCCGACCAAACGCCGCGAGATCTTCGAGCGCCTGCGCCAGGCCAACCCCACGCCCACTACCGAACTGGAATACACCACGCCGTTCGAGCTGCTGATCGCCGTGCTGCTGTCAGCCCAGGCGACCGATGTGTCGGTGAACAAGGCCACGCGCAAGCTCTATCCGGTGGCCAACACCCCCGAGGCCATCTACCGCATGGGCGTGGACCAGCTCATGCCCTACATCCAGACCATCGGGCTGTATCGCACCAAGGCCAAGAACGTGATCGAGACCTGCCGCATCCTGATCGAGGAACACGGCGGTGAGGTACCGGAGTCGCGGGAAGCGCTGGAAGCCTTGCCGGGGGTCGGCCGCAAGACCGCCAACGTGGTCCTCAACACGGCCTTCGGCCATCCCACCATCGCGGTGGATACGCACATCTTCCGGGTCTCCAACCGCACCGGCATTGCACCGGGCAAGGATGTGGACGAAGTCGAGCGCAAGCTCATCAAGTTCGTGGCTCCGGAATTCCGCCAGGATGCGCATCACTGGCTGATCCTGCATGGCCGCTACACCTGCATCGCGCGCAAGCCGCAATGCTGGAACTGCCTGATTGCCGACCTCTGCGAATTCAAGCAGAAAACGCCACTTCCGGCCAAGGGCGTCTGAGAACGCGCTAGCGCGGAAGCCCGTACAGACGCGTGACCGGCACCCAGCGCTGGTCCTGAACTTCATACAGGGTAAAAGTCGGGTTGAGCAGATCCCCTTCCTCGTTGAAGGCCACCGGTCCGCTCACGCCCTCGAAGCGCAGCCGGTGCATGGCCCGGGCCACCGCATCCGGATCGATGCTGCCGGCCTGGCGCAGGCCCAGCAGGATGGACTGCGCCGCTTCATAGGCGAAAACCGCATAGAGGTCGATGTCGGAATCGAAGGCTTCGCTGTAGCGCTGGCGGAACTGCCGCCAGCCGGGCATCTTGTCCTGCGGCGGCCCGGGTTCGAGGACCAGCGTGCCATTGGCATCGGGTCCGGCGCGCATGAGGAAAGGCAAACCCAAGGTACCGGCCGAGGCCATCAGGCGCGCTTCCAGCTTCAGCCGGCGGATGGACTTGGCCAGCACGCCGGCCTGCCAGTCCAGTCCACCGAAGAAGATCAGGTCCGGCTTGAGGCTGCGCGCCTGCATCAGCGGAGCGTTGAAGTCGGAGGTCTTGTCGCTGACGTTGTAGCGCGCCAGCACCTTGCCACCCTGCGCCTCCACCTCGCGGGCGAACTGCTCGGCCAGCCCCTGCCCGAAGGGCGTGCGGTCGTCAATGGTCACCACGGAGCGCACGCCCAGCTTGTCGACGGCGTAACGCGCGGACCAGCGGCCGATGCTCTCGTTGTTGGGAATGGTGCGGAAGATGCGCGGATAAGACAGGGCCGTCAGCTTGCGGCTCATCGCCGAGGGCGTCACCTGGATCACGCCAGCGGCATGGTAGACCGGGGCCGCTGCCAGACTGGTGCCGCTGGTCCAGTGCCCGACCACACCGATGACACGCTGGCCGACCAGATAGCGCGCCACGTATTCGGCCGTGCCCGGATCGGCGCGATCATCCTGGGCCACGAGCTTGATCCGGTAATGCTTGCCGGCGATGACCACACCGCGCCGGTTGGCCTCATCCAGCGCCAGTTGCACGCCATTGCGCATGCTGCGGCCCACCCCCATGGAGGGGCCGCTCAAGGGGCCGGCAAAGCCGATGGCCAGGGTGGATTCGTCGGCCGGCTGCTCGTCACTGGCCATGCTCGCCTTGGCCGCCGCCGAGGGGGCCGCCAGCGCGGCCTGCGCGCAGCAGCCCAGCAGGGCCAGCGCGATACAGAGCAAGGGCCGCGTCCATGTCCGTGGACGGCGCACAGGCCGGATCAGGCTTCCGCCAAAAAGCATGCATGCTTCCTTCTCGCTGCCCGGCCTTGCGTTTCCCCCCATCGCGCCAGGGCGATGCGGCCGGGTACTGCATTGGATGGATTATTCAGATGCTTGTCGTAGGGAAAGAATATTACTTCATCTGGACCTGTCGTGCCGCAGGCCTTGGGCGGCCTCCTGAAGCGGGCGGCAGACCAGCGTAGAATAGCGCTTTATCCCCGATTGATGCACCGCCATGTTCACGCCGTCCCAGCACGATGTCCGCCGCTTTTTCTGCGAAGCCTACCGCAAGCACCAGGGCAACCAGGTCCTGACGCCCCTGGAAGCCATCGCCCGCGACTGGATCCTGCAGCATCCGGAATACCACGATGCCCTGCGCGACGTGGACGAAGCACTCGCGGCCGACTATTCGATCGAACGCGGCCAGAGCAATCCCTTCCTGCATCTGTCGATGCACCTGTCGATCACGGAACAGATCTCCATCGACCAGCCCCCCGGCATCCGTGGCGCCTTCCAGCTGCTGGCCCAGCGCCGCGGCTCGGAACACGATGCCCATCATGAAATCATGGAAGCCCTGGGCGAGATGATCTGGAACGCCCAGCGCAATGGCTTGCCGCCGGATGGGGCGGCTTATATCGAGAATATCAAGCGGCGGGCGCAAGGCTGATCAGCCAAGCCCCCCTCGGGTTCAAACAGCGGTTTTACCCGAACGTGCGCTATGCAAGAGATCTGGAATGCGCACGGCCAGCGCCGGATCCATATGCATCTTTTGCAGGCAAGCTGCAAGATAGGCAGGATCTGCAATCAACCCCAATGCCTTGTCATACGCGATATCGATGCTCTGGCCATAGGCAAGACGCGCCTTATCCCAGGCTGCTGCCGGAATGCTGCCCCAATGCAGGATCATCAATGCCAGGTCGATCACGTCACGGCTCAAGGCGGATTTATCGCCCCAGCGATCAGCGTTGGCCAACAGCTTTTCGGCATACATGTCCACGCGTGAAAGAACAGGAACCCCCAGTCGCGCATCCACGCCGCCGGCGACGGCAATACGCCCCTCGCTGACCACCTCGAACTTGACCGCCACGCCATCGACCTTGACGAAGGTCCGAATGCCATAGCGATCCGCCCTCACCTCTCTGGCCAGCTCCACAGGCGCTCGCAGCATGGCACCCAGCGATGCATTGGTAATGGTGTTGCGCAAGGCACGGTATCCGTCTTGCGAACTGCAGAGAAAATCCACATCCACGGATTCCCTGTATTCACCCAGCATCAGGACAATGGCCGTGCCGCCCCCGAAATAACAGCCGCAGGCCAGCAGGAAATCAGCATCCAGGGAAGAAAGTAACTGCGCGATGCGGCGATGATGAGGCCGCTCAAACATGCAGGATGCCATGACCATATTGGTGCACCAGGCGGTCCAGCACAGCACGTTCGCGCGGATCAAGCGCGTCCTGGTCGACGAAGCGCCAGTTGCGCTCATAAAGCTCGAACGCCTCCTCGCCCGTTATCGCATCGTGGGGATCACGGTTCCATGCGATCAGGCGAAGCTGGGGGAGGTCCCCGATCAGAAGGAGATCAGCTGTGGCGTTCATGAAACGATTATGCATCATGAACAAATCATTATCAAACCACCGTAGCCGCTCTCCCCGCCCCAAGAAAGGACAACAAAAAGCCACGCCGCAACTCTCTGCCGGCGTGGCTTTCTTTCATACGCAACAGGCGCAGCTTACTTGCGCACCACCAGGCTCCCCGGCAGGCTGTGCAGATAAGCCGCGATATCGTTGATGTCGCGATCCGTGAGCGGCTTGGCCTGGCCGGACATGATGGCGTTGTTGCGGCCATTCATGGCGGTGTCACCCCGGCGGTAGGCCGTCAGGGCATGCTTGAGGTAGTCCGCATGCTGGCCGGCCAGCTTCGGGTAGCCCGGATCGATGGGCGAGTTGTAGTCCTTGCCGTGGCAGGAGGCGCAGTTGTACTTCTCCACCAGCGCACGGCCATTGGCTACATCGGCGGCACTGGCCACTTGCGACAGCAAGGCGGTGGCACCCAGCAGCGACAGGGCAATCAGGTTCTTCTTCATCTCGTGGCTCCCCTCACTTCTGCTGCGAATAGTAGGCGGCCAGGTCGGCGATGTCCTGGTCCGACAGGCTGGCGGCCACGCCCATCATCGAAGGATGCTTGCGCTCCCCCTTCTGGTAGGCGCGCAGCGCGTTCTCGATGTACTTGGCGGACTGCCCGCCCAGCATCGGCACCTGGTAGACCTCGGGATAGCTGGCTTTGTAGCCGGGGATGCCATGGCAACCAATGCACATGGAGACTTTGTTTTCAGCGGCCTTGGCATTGCCGACGATGTCGGCCGCGGACGCGCTGCCGAGCACGCCAGCCAGGGCAAGAAACACGAGGTGTTTTTTCATGTGAGCAGGGTAAGTGATTGGACTTCCCATCCGTCCCGCCTCAACCTCGGCGCGGCGGACACCCGACGAAACGCATCTTTTGCTGCCAGCGGCAAACTTTATCGTGCTTGTTCGATTGCCCTGGTATTGCAGGTTTGGCTGTTCTGCTATGGCTCAACCGATGTTTCGGCTCAAGCTTGTCTCTCCACTCCCCCTGCCTTGCGCAAAAAACGCTTTCGATTCTAACCAATAAAACCGGCAGCGTCATCCCTGCCCGCAAACCCTCCCCGACAGACGCAATCGCCCGCCAGGCAAGGCCGGGCGGGCGATCGACGCATTATATGCGCTGCAATATTAACGCTATGGCATCTGGCTGATGCCAACGCTAGGCGACATGCCGCGTAGCCTGGACGTGCATATCTTGCCCAGGCTCAAGTGAAGCCAGGCGCGGTTGCCGGTTGTCCTGGCGCGCGCCGCCCTGCCCGTCATCGTCGTCGTCCTCGTCTTCTCCGGCGTCATCCTGCACTGCCGCATCCGTTTTTTGCGGAAGAATGAAGAACAAGGGCCGGACGACGAAACGGCGCAACACCGCCCGCATGGCGATATTGCGGGCGCGGCGCGGCAAGTCGCGCGAGCGCAGCGCCAGCGCCAGTGCACAGGCGAAGGCCACCGCCACCGACAACAGGGCCGTCGCAGCCACACCGCCGGCAGCCAGCCAGAAGGCGGGCGTCATCAGGATTTCCCAGCCGAGGCTGAAGACCGCTGCCGTGAGCGTGCCAGCAGCCAAGGTGACATGGCGGATATCCAGCGGCAAGCTGAAGAAGGCCGCCACCACCGGTGCCAGCCCCAGCAGCACGGCCAGCGACAGGCTTCCGGCGATGGTGGCCACGTTGCGCTCCAGCCAGGCGGCGCAGCGCTGGGCGCGCATGGCGCCGAGACCGTGCACCAGGCGGCGATGGTTGGACACCACTTCCCGTACCCGGCGCAGGGCAAACCAGTTGTCGGCAAAGCCGGCCGCGAGACTGGCCAGCCACAGCAACACGCCGGTCAGCGCGGCATACAGGGGCGTGGGGCCTACCAGCGAGAGCGCAGCGATGGCCTGGCGCGCCTCGTTGGCCGGCATGGGCTGGCTGCCCAGCGCGAACCAGCCCAGGGCACACAGCGCGGCGGTGACCGGGATCACCGCCAGCAGATTGCCAAAGATGCCCGCCGACTGCGAACGCAGCAGCTGGCCGGATTCGGCAATCAGGTCACGCATGCCCTCCGCATCCAGGTCTCCCATGCGCGAGGCCAGGGCCGGTGCGGTCACGGCCGGCTGGCGCGTGGCCAGCACGCCGCCCAGCGCGGCAATGAGCAGGAAACTGGCGGCGTAATTCAATGAAGCCAGCGCGCCATCGACGAAGTGCACCACGCCCAGCGTCGACAGGCTCTGCTTGACCAGCGCCGTGGCGGCGATGACCGCACCGCCCACCAGACCGGCCCGCATCACCCGGCGATAACCGGCACCGTCGCGGGCGATGGCCTGCTCCCGGTGATCGGCATTGCGCTCGACCATCTTGCGCGCCAGCAGGGCAAAACTGCGCCGCATCAGGCCGCGTACCGAGTCGCGGTGATGGTGGGCGGAGATCAGGTCGCACAGCAGCAACTGCATGCGCCCGGCCCCGGCCAGCGCCGCCGGCCGCGCCACCATGCCGGGCACGGCCGGGCTGATGACCGGACCAGGCACACCGGAACGCACATCGATGAGCCGCCCGATGCGCTGCAAGTGCGCGCGCATGCGTTCGACGCGATACACCAGGCTCACCGAGACGCCGTATTCATCCAGGTGCGCGTAGATGCGGTCGGTCTGCGCATGGCACACCGCCACCAGCATGCGCACGCTGCGCAAGGCGCCGAGGTCGCCCGGCTGGGCGCGCAGCCAGGCCTCCATCTCGCGCCGCAGCGCCAGGAAGGGCGTGGCGCGCATGGGCATCTTGGGTTCCAGCCGCTGGCGGAAGGCCGGGCTGATGCCGTCGGCCACCACCGTGGTGGTCAGATAGGTGATGGCTTCCTCGATCTGCTGCCAGTACATGTGGGAGATGCCGTCATCGGCCATCAGCTTCCACAGCCGCTGCAGCAGTTCATTGTCCAGCTCCAGCAGCCAGGCGGCGTCGTCCGGATCGGGGAACATGGCCGTGAACAGCGAAGAGAGGTCAGTGGGCGAAAGGTGGCGCGGCAGGATCAGCCGGGCCAGGCGTTCGCTCAGTTCGCCGAAGAAGCCGGGTTCGTGCGGCAGGCCAGTGGTGGAGAAAAGTTCGGGGCCGGTGGCTTCGCGCAGGGTCTTCTGCAGCGCGTTCTGGACCGCGCGCCGCACGTCGCGGTGCTGGTCCAGCCAGTCCAGCATGATGGCCAGCCGCTGGCGACGCACCTGGTGCCAGGCCTGGCGGTCCAGCAGCGACACCGCCGGGCGATGGCGCAGCCATTCAGCCACGTCGATCATCCAGTTGGCCCGCTCGTGCCAGCTGGCAGCCGGGTCGATGCGGCGCATCAGGACTTCCAGCTGCCGGCCGACATCATGCCGGTCCATGTAACGCGCCTGCATGCCGTGACGCATTCGTCTCCACACCACCAGCATCTTGAAGAAAAGAAATTTCATGGGCAGTGAGCGCCTGGGGCGCTGTCAGTTTGTTGCATGCGTAGCCCTTGATATAGGAACGATTGAGCAGAATTCAAGCCGTCGCAGGTGCGCCGGATTTGGCCGGCTTTTCCCTTATACTCGAAGAAATGTCCGGCGCGGCTGCTGCAATGCCGCATCTTCCCGGCAATCCAACCACAGCAACCTGACAAGGACAGCATCCATGCCAGATCATTCCGCCGCTTCATCCCATCCAGGCAAATTCACCGGCAGCGACAACTACGTTGCCACCGACGACCTCAAGCTGGCCGTCAATGCCGCCCTCACCCTGCAGCGTCCGCTGCTCATCAAGGGCGAGCCCGGCACCGGCAAGACCATGCTGGCCGAGGAAGTGGCCGCGGCCCTGGGCCGCCCGCTGCTGCAGTGGCACATCAAGTCCACCACCAAGGCCCAGCAGGGCCTCTACGAATACGATGCGGTCTCGCGCCTGCGCGATTCGCAGCTGGGCGACGAACGCGTCAAGGACATCCACAACTACATCGTCAAGGGTGTGCTGTGGCAGGCTTTCACGGCTGAGGAGCCGGTGGTGCTGCTGATCGACGAGATCGACAAGGCCGACATCGAATTCCCCAACGACCTGCTGCGCGAAATCGACCGCATGGAGTTCTACGTCTACGAGACGCGCGAACTGGTGCGCGCCAAACACCGGCCGCTGGTGGTCATCACCTCCAACAACGAGAAGGAATTGCCGGACGCCTTCCTGCGCCGCTGCTTCTTCCACTACATCAAGTTCCCCGACAAGGAGACCATGCAGCAGATCGTTGACGTGCACTTCCCGCACATCAAGCGCGACCTGCTGGCGCGCGCGCTGGACGCTTTCTACCAGGTGCGCGAGGTACCGGGCATCAAGAAGAAGCCCTCGACCTCGGAACTGATCGACTGGCTCAAGCTGCTCATGGCCGAGGACATCCCGCCAGAAGCCCTGCACAGCCAGGACAACAAGGCCGTGGTCCCGCCCCTGCATGGCGCGCTGCTCAAGAACGAGCAGGATGTGCACCTGTTCGAGCGCCTGGTCTTCATGTCGCGCAACAACCGCTGAACCTGCCGCCATCCACCGGAGCCACCATGCAATTCCTCTCGCCGATCACCTTGAAGGGCCAGTTCGCCACGATCGAGCCGCTGCATCCCGAGCACCACGATGCGCTCATTGCCGCCGTGTCGGATGGCAAGCTGTGGAAGCTCTGGTACACCGCCATCCCCAAGCCGGAAAACATGCGTGCCGAGATCGAACGCCGCCTGCACCTGCAGCAGCAGGGCAGCATGCTGCCCTTCGTGATCCGCCGCAATGACACTGGCGCGCTGTGCGGCATGACCACCTACATGAATGCCGACGTGGCCAACCGGCGCGTGGAGATAGGCTCCACCTGGTATGCCGCCAGTGCCCAGCGCACCGGCATCAATACCGAGTGCAAGCTGATGCTGCTCACCCACGCCTTCGAGGACATGCACTGCATCGCCGTAGAGTTCCGCACCCACTGGATGAACCAGCAGTCGCGTGCCGCCATTGCGCGGCTGGGGGCCAAGCAGGACGGCATCCTGCGCAATCACCAGCGCATGCCGGATGGCTCCTATCGCGATACGGTGGTGTTTTCCATCATCGAATCGGAATGGCCAACGGTGCGCCGCCATCTCCAGTTCAAGCTGGGCCGCTGAGGCGGCTGCGGGATTGCATTCATGCTCATCGATTTCTTCTACACCGTGAAGCAGGCTGGCGTACCGGCCTCGATCAAGGAATTCCTGACCCTCCTGGAGGCGATGGACAAGCAGGTCATTTCCCCTTCGCTGGATGAGTTCTACTTTCTCTCGCGCCTCACGCTGGTGAAGGACGAGGCGCACTTCGACAAGTTCGACCGTGCCTTCGGAGCCTACTTCAAGGGCATAGAAACGATCTTCGAGAAGCGGCCGGAGATTCCGCTGGAATGGCTGGTCAAGCAATTGCAGCGCGACCTCACGCCCGAGCAGAAGGCCGCCATCGAGAAGTTCGGTTACGACAAGCTCATGGATCGCCTCAAGCAACTGCTGGAAGAACAGAAGGAACGCCACGAAGGCGGCAGCAAGTGGATCGGTACCGGCGGGGTTTCTCCCTTCGGCCACGGCGGCTTCAACCCCGAGGGCATCCGCATCGGCGGCAAAGGCGGCCAGCGCAGCGCGGTGAAGGTGTGGGAAGAACGCGAATACAAGGACTACGACGGCGAACGCGAACTGGGCACGCGCAACATCAAGGTGGCGCTGCGCCGCCTGCGCCGCTTTGCGCGTGAAGGACTGGACGAAGAGCTGGCGCTGGACGACACCATCCGCGCCACCGCCAGCAATGCCGGCTACCTCGACATCCGCATGCAGCCCGAGCGGAAGAACAAGATCAAGGTGTTGATGCTCTTCGATGTGGGCGGATCGATGGATGACCACATCGCCCGCACCGAAGAATTGTTCTCGGCCGCACGGACCGAGTTCAAGAACATGGAATTCTTCTACTTCCACAACTGCGTGTATGACTACCTGTGGAAGAACAACCGCCGCCGCCACGCCGAGCGTTTCCCGACCTGGGATGTGCTGCGCAAGTACACGCCGGACACCAAGCTCATCTTCGTGGGCGATGCCACCATGAGTCCTTACGAAATCGTGCAGCCGGGCGGTTCGGTGGAATACAACAATACGGAGGCGGGTGCAGAGTGGCTGCAGCGCTTCACCAGTACCTTTCCACATTTCGTCTGGCTCAATCCCGAGCCGGAAGGCCTGTGGCAATACCGGCAATCGATCGCACTGATCCGCCAGCTCATGAACAACCGGATGTTCCCGCTGACCATGGATGGGCTGGAGGGCGCGATGCGATTGCTCAGCAAGTAGCTGCTCAGGCTGCGACCGGGGTATAGCCCGCTTCCTCGATGGCCTCGGCAAACTGTTGCGCGGGCAGGCTGCTGTCGATGACCACGCGCTTGTCGGCCACTGCAATATCGACCTTGGCATTGGCGTCCACGTCCTTGACAGCCTTGGTGATGACGCCTGCACAGTGGTTGCAGGTCATGTCGTTGACGGTGAAGGTGGTGCTCATGGCGTTTCCTTTCATGAAATGAAGTCAATGACGGAAGCTTAAACCTTCCCACCACGGCAAGGTCAAGCGCAGCTTTGTGCATCCATGCGACAATCGGGCTTGACCTTGCCATCATGGGAAGGATGATGATGCAGGCCTTGATCCATCCTTCCGGAGTCGTTGCCATGCCCTCTTCCTCCCCTGCTGCCGCCGAGATCAGCCTCGATATCGAAGGCATGAGCTGTGCCTCCTGCGTGATGCGCGTGGAAAAGGCGCTCAAGAAAATCCCCGGTGTAACCGAAGTCAGCGTCAACCTCGCCACCGAACGCGCCAGCATCGCCACGGCCGCACCCGTGGCCCCGGCTGCCCTGATTGCCGCCATCGAGAAGGCCGGCTATCAGGCGCACCAGCACATCCCTGAAGAAACCGCCGCGCCGGCCAGCGCCAAGAAACAGCTGCCAAGCTGGTGGCCGGTGGCCGTCTCGGCCGCGCTGTCGCTGCCGCTCTTGCTGCCCATGCTGCTGGCCCCGCTGGGCATCAGCTGGAGCCTGCCCCCGCTGTGGCAATGGCTGCTGGCCACGCCCGTGCAGTTCTGGCTGGGCTGGCGTTTCTATCACGCCGGATGGGGCGCGCTGCGCGCGCGTTCGGGCAACATGGATCTGCTGGTGGCGCTGGGCACCAGTGCAGCTTACGGGCTATCGGTCTGGCAATGGCTGAGCATGCCGGACATGGGCGAGCACGCCATGGCCATGCCGCATCTCTATTTTGAAAGCTCGGCCGTGGTCATCACCCTGGTGCTACTGGGCAAATGGCTGGAAGGCCGCGCCAAGCGCCAGACGGCCGACGCCATCGCCGCCCTCAATGCGCTGCGCCCCGACCGTGCCCGCGTGCGCCGCGACGGACAAGACATCGAGGTCCCGCTGGCCCAGGTGCGCGTGGGTGACCTGGTGGTGCTGCGTCCCGGCGAGCGGGTCCCGGTCGATGGCATCGTCAAGGAGGGCCGCAGCCATCTGGATGAAGCCCTGCTGACCGGCGAGAGCCGCCCGCAAGCCAGGCAAGCCGGCGACCGTATGGCCGCCGGTGCCATCAATGCGGAAGGCGTGCTGGTCTTCGAAGCCACCGCCATCGGTGCCGAAACCATGCTGGCGCGCATCGTGCGCATGGTGGAACAGGCGCAGGCGGCCAAGGCGCCGATCCAGCGCCTGGTGGACAAGGTCAGCGCGGTCTTCGTGCCTGCGGTGCTGCTGCTGTCGGTCCTGACCTTCCTCGGCTGGGGCCTGGTGGCGGGCGACTGGCAACAGGCCCTGCTCAATGCGGTGGCGGTGATGGTGATCGCCTGCCCTTGCGCACTGGGCCTGGCCACGCCCACGGCCATCATGGCCGGCACCGGCGTGGCAGCACGCCACGGCATCCTCATCAAGGATGCGCAGGCGCTGGAGATCGCGCATCGGGTCGACGTGATCGCCTTCGACAAGACCGGCACGCTCACCGTGGGCCGTCCGCGCCTGACTGAACTGCAAGCCTCTGATGCTGCCGCAGAGGACCGGGACGATGCCTTGCTGGCCCTGGCCGCCGCCCTGCAAGCCCGCAGCGAACACCCGCTGGCGCGGGCCGTGCTGGAGGCGGCTGCCGCACGCCCGGGCCTGGCGATCCCGCAAGCTGCCCAGGTGCGCAGCGTGGCCGGGCTGGGCATCGAAGGGCATGTCGATGGCCGCACCCTCTGCCTGGGCAGCAGCCGCTGGATGCAGCAATTGCAGGCCAGCGCCCCGGCCCTGCAAGCGCGTGCGGACCAGTTGCAGGCGCAGGGCCGTACCCTGTCGTGGCTGGCCGAACGTGAGGCGGGCCATGTGCGCATCCTGGGCCTGCTGGCCTTCGGCGACGAGATCAAGCCCGGCGCGCAGCAAGCCATCGCCACCCTGCATGCCTTGGGTATCCGCACCGCCATGCTCAGTGGCGACAACCGGGGAGCCGCACAACAGGTGGCCGCAGCCCTGGGCATCCAGGATGTGCGCGCCGAAGTGCTGCCCGGCGACAAGGCCGAAGCGGTCGCTGCCCTGCGCGACAACGGCGCGCATGTCGTGGCCATGGTCGGCGATGGCGTCAACGATGCCCCGGCGCTGGCCGCCGCCGATGTGGGCATCGCCATGTCCACCGGCACCGACGTGGCCATGCAGGCTGCCGGCATCACGCTGATGCATGGCGATCCCGGCCTGGCGGCAGACGCCATCGACATCTCGCGCCGCACCTACGGCAAGATTCGCCAGAACCTGTTCTGGGCCTTCATCTACAACCTGGTCGGGATTCCGCTGGCCGCGCTGGGCCTGCTCAACCCGATGCTGGCCGGGGCAGCGATGGCGTTTTCCAGCGTGAGCGTGGTCAGCAATGCCCTGCTGCTGCGCCGCTGGCGTCCGCATGGCCCCGCAAAA
Organism: Herbaspirillum huttiense; assembly: GCF_004367745.1. Lineage (GTDB taxonomy): Bacteria > Pseudomonadota > Gammaproteobacteria > Burkholderiales > Burkholderiaceae_D > Herbaspirillum > Herbaspirillum huttiense. The sequence goes on along the minus strand of NZ_CP037993.1, from coordinate 1,828,433 downwards.
ATGGAGAAGTGAACATGAATATCGGAGAAGCCGCTACTGCCTCGGGTGTCTCGGCCAAGATGATTCGCCATTATGAAGAAACGGGCCTGATCCCCAAGGTCGGCCGCACCGATGCCGGCTACCGCGTCTATGCCGAGCGCGACGTGCACCTGCTGCGCTTCATCCGCCAGGCCCGGCAACTGGGGTTTTCCATGGCCCAGGTGAGCGACCTGATCGGGCTGTGGCTGGACCAGTCGCGCTCCAGCCGCAAGGTCAAGCAGCTGGCCCAGACCCACATTGGCGAACTGGAGCAGCGCATCCGCGAACTGCAGACCATGAAGGGCACGCTGGAACGCCTGGTGCAGGACTGCCATGGCGACCATCGCCCCGACTGCCCCATTCTCGATGCCCTCGGTGCGCAGCCGGACTGCTGCGCCCACGCGGAGTCGCAGGCATGAGCGTGCTGCGCTGGGGCATCATCGGCTGCGGTGCCGTCACCGAAAAGAAAAGCGGTCCGGCCTATCGCAGCACGCCCGGTTTCGAACTGGCCGCCGTCATGCGCCGCGACGCCGCCCTGGCCGCCGACTACGCGCAGCGCCACGGCGTGCCGCGCTGGTTCGACGATGCCGATGCGCTCATCGGCGATCCCGGCATCGATGCCGTCTACATCGCCACCCCGCCCGATACGCACCTGCACTATGCCTTGAAGGTCGCCGCCGCCGGCAAACCCTGCTGCGTCGAAAAGCCGATGGCCCCCAGCCATGCCGAATGCCTGCAGATGCTCGATGCCTTCGAGGCGGCGCAACAACCGCTGTTCGTGGCCTATTACCGGCGCTCGCTGCCGCGTTTCGAGCAGTTGCGCCAATGGCTGCAGGAGGGCCGCATCGGCACGCCCCGCCACGTGCACTGGCAACTGGCACGCACCCCGCATCCGGATGACCTGCAGGGGCGCTACCGCTGGCGCACCGATGCCCGCATTGCACCGGGCGGCTACTTCGATGATCTTGCCAGCCATGGCTTGAACCTGTTCTCGCACTTCTTCGGCGACGTGGCGCAGGTGACCGGGACCAGCGCCAACCAGCAAGGGATCTACAGCGCCAAGGATGCGGTGGCGGCCAGCTGGCGCTATCACAGTGGCATCACCGGCAGCGGCAGCTGGCACTTCGGCAGCTTTGAACGGGCGGACCGGGTGGAGATTACGGGCAGTGCGGGCAAGCTGGAATTTTCCATCTTCGAGGAGCAGCCGCTGGTGCTGACCACGCCGGCAGAACGCGTGGAACTGGCCATCCCCAATCCGGAACACATCCAGCAATACCACGTGGCCAACCTGCAACGGCACTTGAGCGGAGGTGCGCCTCATCCATCCTGTGGCGACAGCGCTGCGCAGACGGCGTGGATGATGGAAGCGATCCTGGAAAAACGGTGAAATCCTTCACCTGCATGAAAAATGCATGGCTCGCAGCACGCATCCCGACTTGCGATGATAATTACCCTTCATATATCACTAAAAATTACGTTATCCAGCTAGTACCAACAACAGCAAATCACGGGGGGCCGTCCGACATGCCACAGAGCAATCACCTGACTTTCATCGAGACCGACACACTGCGCATCGGCTTTGAAACCAGCGGCCCCCCAGAGGCCCCCGCCGTGATCCTGCTGCATGGCTGGCCGGACGACGTGCGCACCTGGGACGCCTTCCTGCGTCCGCTGCGGGCGGCCGGCTACCGCGTGATCCGGCCCTACCTGCGCGGCTACGGCCCGACCCGCTTCCTTTCTGAATCGACACCCCGCAGCGGCCAGCTGGCCGCGCTGGGCAGCGACCTGATGGCCTTTGCCGATGCCCTGGGCCTGGAGCGCTACTCCGTCATCGGCCACGACTGGGGTGCACGGGCCGCCTATATCGCCGCCTCGCAGACCCCCGAACGCATCGCCCATTGCATCGCCCTCTCGGTGGGCTGGGGCACCAATACGCCGGGGCAGCGGCTGTCGCTGCAGCAATCGCGCAATTACTGGTACCACTGGTTCTTCGCCACCCCGCGCGGCGAAACCGAGCTGCGCGAGGACCGCCGTGGCTTCGCGCGCTTCATGTGGAATACCTGGTCACCTTCCTGGAAATTTGCCGAGAGCGAATTCGCCAATACCGCCGCCTCCTTCGACAATCCCGACTGGGCCGAGATCTGCGTGCATTCCTACCGGCATCGCTGGGGCTTTGCCGAGGGCGATCCTGCCTATGCGGCGCTCGAAGCCAAATTGCAGGACACACCGCGCATCATGGTGCCCACGCTGGTGCTGCATGGCACTGAGGATGGCGCCAATCATCCGTCGACCTCGGAAGACCGCGAGCCCTACTTCGGGGCCGCCTACCGCCGCGTGCTCATCCCGGGGGCCGGGCATTTTCCCCAGCGCGAAAAGCCGGAGGAAGTCGTCGAGGAAGTGCTGGCCTGGCTGGCGCGCCCGGCCTGAACGTGGACTTCAGTGGCAGCCACCCCCATGGCTGCCGAGATTGGCCGGCTTCATGTCGTCGGGCAGGCTGGCCAATCCTTGCAGGATGCCGCAGTCGCGCGCCGGCTGTTCCACCTCGCACTGGGCGCGCAACTGGTGCAATTGCTCCTGCAGGGCCTGCAACTGCAGGATGCGCTGGGCCACGTGGCCGATGTGCTTGTCCAGCAGCGCGTTGACTTCGCCGCAATTCTGCTCGGGCGCGTCGCGCAGCCGCAGCAGTTCGCGCACTTCGTCGAGCGTCATGTCCAGCGAACGGCAATGGCGGATGAATTGCAGCCGCTCCACGTGGCGCGCGCCATAGAGCCGGTAATTCGACTGTGACCGTGTCGGCTCGGGCAGCAACTCTTCCTTCTCGTAATAACGAATGGTTTCTACCGGGCAATCTGCCTGGGCGGCCAGTTCGCCGATCTTCAACGTATCCATGGGATCCTCGCTTGACCTTGTAGTTACTTCAGGGTTTTTAATATACCCCTGAAATCTGTTGGCTGCACAAGGAGCCCCAAATGGCTGGACATTCCCACAAGCACGATCACGACCATTCGCATGGTCACGCACATAAGCACGCGCATGAGCACGCGCATGAGCACGCGCACGAGCATGGTCATTCTCATGCACAACAAGCACAGGGCTGCTGCTCCGGCCATGCCTGCGCCAGCAATGAAGCGGCCCCTGCCCCGATCCCCGCAGCGCACCTGGAGGGCAAGACCGAGGAAGCCGTCTTCTTCATCCAGAAGATGGATTGCCCGACCGAAGAAAAGCTGATCCGCGAACGGCTCTCGCAGATGTCCGGCGTAGGCTCGCTGGAATTCAACCTGATCCAGCGCGAGCTGACGGTGCAGCACCAGTTGCCCTCCATCGCCCCGCTGGTGGACACCTTGAAGGCGCTGGACATGCTGCCGGCCGTGAAATCCGATTCACTGGACGCCGAAGCCGGCCGCGATGCCCCCGACCAGGCCGCCGCCTACCGCATCCCGGCGCGCCGCTGGGCGCTTCTGGGCCTGGCGGGCGTAGCCGCGCTGGGGGCCGAGGTGCTGGCCTGGACCAGCGGTGATGAGCGCTCCCTGCCGGTGATTGCGCTGGCGCTTGCCGCCATCCTGCTGGGCGGCCTGGGCACGCTCAAGAAGGGCTGGATTGCGCTGCGCAACTTCTCGCTGAACATGAACTTCCTGATGTCGCTGGCCGTGATCGGCGCGGCGGTCATCGGCCAGTGGCCGGAAGCGGCAGTGGTGATCGTGCTGTTCACCCTGGCCGAGATGATCGAAGCCCTGTCGCTGGACCGCGCCCGCAACGCCATCGCCGGACTGATGGCCATGACGCCCGACATGGCGACCCGGCGTGGCGCGGACGGTGTCTGGTCAACTGTACCGGCCCGTACCGTGACAGTGGATGAAACTGTACGGGTAGCCCCCGGGGAACGTGTACCGCTGGATGGCCTGGTACTGTCAGGCAGCACCAGCATCAACCAGGCCCCCATCACCGGGGAAAGCATACCGGTACAGAAGCAGCCCGGTGACCCGGTCTTTGCCGGCACCATCAATGAACAGGGCGCTTTCGAGATGCGCGTGACGGCGGTGCAAGGCGACTCGACCCTAGCGCGCATCGTCAAGAGCGTGCAGCAGGCGCAGGGCCAGCGCGCCCCGACCCAGCGCTTCGTGGACGACTTTGCGCGCTACTACATCCCGGCGGTGGTGCTGATGGCTGTGCTGGTGGCCGTGTTGCCGCCGCTGCTGATGGGCGCGCCCTTCCAGCCGTGGCTGTACAAGGCGCTGGTCCTGCTGGTGATCGCCTGCCCCTGCGCGCTGGTGATCTCCACGCCGGTAACCATCGTCAGCGGACTGGCCTCGGCGGCGCGGCATGGCATCCTCGTCAAGGGCGGCGTCTATCTGGAGCAAGGCCGCCAATTGCGCGCGCTGGCATTGGACAAGACCGGCACGATAACCTTCGGCAAGCCCGCCGTGACCGATGTGGTCTCGCTGCAGGCCGGGGCGGATCAACAGGCGCTGCTGCAACTGGCGGTCTCGCTGGCGGCGCGCTCCGACCACCCGGTCTCGCGCGCCATTGCGCATCAGGAAGACATCGTCACGCTGGAGGTGAGCGACTTTTCCGCCCTGGCCGGACGCGGCGTGCAGGGGCGCATCGGCGGACAACTGCTTCATCTGGGCAATCACCGCCTGGTGCACGAGCTGGGCCAGTGCAGCCCGGAACTGGAGGCGCGCCTGCAAGCCTTCGAGAAGCAGGGCAAGACCACCACCGTGTTGTGCCGCGAGGGCCAGCCGCAGTTGCTGGTGGCGGTGGCCGACACCGTGCGTCCCAGCAGCAAGGAAGCGGTGGCCGAGCTGCGCGCGCTGGGCGTGGAGGTCATCATGCTGACCGGCGACAACAGCCATACCGCACAGGCCATTGCCAGCCAGACCGGCATTGCCGATGCACGCGGGGACCAGCTGCCCGAAGACAAGCTCAAGGCCATCGAAGCACTCAGTGCGCGCCATGGCGTGCGCGGTGTGGGCATGGTCGGCGACGGCATCAACGATGCCCCGGCACTGGCGCGGGCCGACATCGGCTTCGCCATGGGCGCGGCCGGCACTGATACCGCACTGGAGACGGCCGACGTGGCCCTGATGGATGACGACCTGCGCAAGATCCCCGACTTCATTCGCCTGAGCCGCAAGGCCCATACGGTCCTGGTGCAGAACATCAGCATTGCGCTGGGCATCAAGGCGGTGTTCCTGACGCTGGCGCTGGTGGGCATGAGTTCACTGTGGATGGCGGTGTTTGCCGACATGGGGGCCAGCCTGATCGTGGTCTTCAACGGCCTGCGTCTGGTGCGCGGCTTGCGCCAACGCAAGGCCGCGGCCTGAGGCCGGCCGTACAGGTTGATCGCAGGGACGGCCCCGGTCTATACTGCCGCCCATGATGCTGCGCGCAAAACTCCTCCTGCTCTGGCTGCTGGCGCTGGCGATTCCCGTCCAGGGCTTCGCCGCCGTGCTGCAGGCCTGCGCGCCGTCGCAGCAGCAGGCGGTACAGCATCATGCGCCGGCAGTGCAAGCGCATCAGATGCAGCATGACCAGCAGGCCCATCAAGGCCATCATGCCGATCATGGTGCGGCAACACAGATCACCTCTGCTGATGCCAGCGACACACAACATCAGCCACATCATACGCATTCCTCCTGCAGCTTCTGCGCCGCCTGCACCGTCGGTGGCCTGTTGCCGCTGGCCTTGAGCGCACCGCCTGCGCCTGATCTTCCCTCGCGCGAATTCATTGCGCTGCCGGCTTCCGGCTTCGTCGGCTATCTGCCGGAAAACCCCGACCGTCCCCCTGCCCTCGCCTGATCCTTCCCTGCGCACCTTCGCGTGCGCCTGAGCCTCGTGCGCGCTGACGTCAGTGCGCGCGTGGCGTGACGATCATCATCAGACGAGGATTCCATGATTCCCCAAGTTTCACGTCCCTGGCGGGCCGCTGCCGTGGCCGCCTGCGCCTTGCTGGCCGGCTGTGCGCAGCTGTCGCCGGATGGCGGTTTCGGCCAGGTCGAGCAGACCAGCCAGCAACGCCTGGGCCAGGCGCCGGCCTGGAACCGCAGCCCGCAACAGACCCAGGCCAGCAGCGAGCGCGTACGCGCCTTGCTGCACGACCCTGCGGGCGGTGCAACGCGACTGGCCAGTGCCGACGATGCGGTGCAGATCGCCCTCCTCCACAATCCGGATCTGCAGGCCGATTTCGCCGGACTGGGCGTGGCTGAGGCCGACCTGGTGCAAGGCGGCCGCCTGCCCAATCCCGGTTTCTCCTTCAAGCGCACCCATGCGGGCGACGATCTCAAGATCGAGCGCAGCCTGTCGCTGGGCCTGATGCGCCTCATCACCCTGCCGACGACTGCGCGCATTGAACAGCGGCGCTTCGAGCAGGTGCGCCTGTCGCTGGCCGCGCGCGTACTGGCGCTCGCAGCGCAGACGCGCCAGGCCTACTACCAGGCGGTGGCCGCGCAGCAGGGCTTGCAGTATCAGGAGCAGGTGGCCGATGCGGCCGAAGCGGCGCATGAACTGGCGGCGCAGATGGCGCGGCTGGGCAATATCAGCCAGCTCGATGGTGCGCGCGAGCAGTTCTTCTATGGCCAGGCGCAGGCCAGCCTGCAGCAGGCGCGCCGACAAGCGGCGCAGCACAAGGAAACGCTGGCCCGCCTGCTGGGGCTGGCACCGGATTTCGCGTTGCCGGCGCAATTGCCGCCCTTGCCCAGGCAGCTGGAGGCAGTCGATGACATCGAGCAGCAAGCCCTGCAGCAGCGTCTCGACGTCCAGGCCGCCCGCACCGAACTGGAAGGCTTGCAAGCTTCGCTGGGACTGACCCGCGCCACCCGCTTCATCAACGTGCTGGACCTGGGCGCGGTGCGCACCACCGAGAGTGGCAAGCCCAATGAAAACGGCTACGAGATCTCGTTGGAGATCCCGCTCTTCGACTGGGGCGAGGCGCGCACGGCCAAGGCCGAGGCCATCTACCTGCAGGGTGCGCACAAGCTGGCTGCGGCTCTTCTCGATGCACGCGCCCAGGCACGCCTGGCCTGGCGTGAGCGGCAGGATGCCTATGCGCTGGCCCGGCGCTACCACGATGAACTGGTGCCGCTGCGCCAGCGCATCGCCGAAGAAAATCTGCTGCGCTACAACGGCATGCTCATCAGCGTCTTCGCCTTGCTGGCCGATGCGCGCGAACAGGCGGCCACGGTCAATGCCGCCATCGATGCCCAGCGTGATTTCTGGATCGCCGACGCCAGCCTGCAACAGGCGCTGGGCGGCCGTCCCCAACCAGGAAAGCAACCATGAACCCGAACGACAAAGCGCGCCGCCACTTCCTGCAAGGCGCGGCGCTCGCCGTAACGGCCGGTGCCGTCAGCCGCGCCGGTGCCGCCGGTCTGCCTGAAGCCCCGCTGCAAACCAGCGCCGCCACGCAGCCCCCGCTGCAACCCGCCACTGGCCGTCCTTACCAGCCGGTGGTCACGCTCAATGGCTGGACCCTGCCCTGGCGCATGAAGAACGGCGTCAAGGAATTCCACCTGATCGCCGAAGCCGTGGAGCGCGAGATTGCGCCCGGCATGAAGGCCAGGCTGTGGGGCTACAACGGCCAGAGCCCCGGCCCGACCATCGAGGTGGTGGAAGGCGACAAAGTACGCATCTTCGTCACAAACAAGCTGCCCGAAGCGACCTCGGTGCACTGGCACGGACAGCGCCTGCCCAATGGCATGGATGGCGTATCGGGCCTGACGCAAGCGGCCATCCCGCCGGGCAAGACCTATGTGTATGAGTTCACCGCCAAACGCGCCGGCACCTTCATGTATCACCCGCATGCCGACGAGATGGTGCAGATGGCCATGGGCATGATGGGGTTCTGGGTGACGCACCCGAGGGATCCGGGCGTCATGCGGGTGGATCGGGATTTCGTGTTCCTGATGAATGCCTACGACATCGCGCCGGGGGCCTCGGTGCCCAAGGTCAGCACCATGCTGGACTTCAACCTGTGGACCTGGAACAGCCGGGCCTTCCCCGGCATCGACCCGCTGGTGGTGCGGCAGAACGACCGCGTGCGCATCCGCGTGGGCAATCTCACCATGACCAATCACCCGCTGCACCTGCACGGCCACGAGTTCAGCGTGACCGGCACCGATGGTGGTTGGGTGCCACCCGCCGCGCGCTGGCCCGAGGTCACCACCGACATTGCGGTGGGCCAGATGCGCGCCATCGAGTTCGATGCCACCGAAGAAGGCGACTGGGCCCTGCATTGCCACAAGGCGCATCACACCATGAACGCCATGGGCCATGACATGCCGACCATGATCGGGGTGGACCAGTCCAAGGTCGTCAGCAAGATCAGCCGTCTCATTCCCGACTACATGGCCATGGGTGACAAGGGGGGATCGATGGGCGAGATGGAGATGCCCCTGCCCGACAACACCCTGCCGATGATGACCGGACGCGGACCGTATGGCCCCATCGAGATGGGTGGCATGTTCAGCACCGTAAAGGTCCGGCGCAACCTGGCGCGGGATGATTACCGGGATCCGGGCTGGTATCGCGCACCGGCCGGCACGGTGGCGCGGGAATGGCAGGGCGAGATGCCCGAGACCCGGCGGGCCGCGCCTTCCGGCCCGGCTGCGCCAGCCACGCTGGAGGTCATCAAGCCGGGAGGGCATCAAGGGCATCATTGACAAAATGACTTATCGAGCACCTCTGTCATCAGCTTTTTACATCATTGTTTTTGGATCAGCGACCTTGCGTCGCTGACGACTTCACGAAAGGAAAGACCATGTTGCGCTCCCTCCTCCTCACCACGGCCCTTTGTTTGACCGCGCTGGCGGCACACGCGCAGGGTGATGCGCCCAAAGTGGACGGCGAAATCCGCAAGGTCGACACCAGCACGGGCAAGCTCACCATCCGCCATGCGGAGATTCCCAATCTGCAGATGGGCGGCATGACGATGGTGTTCAAGGCCGATCCCGAGATCCTGGCGCGGGCACGCGAAGGCGAGAAGATCAGCTTCACCGCTGACCGGGTCGATGGTGCGCTGACCGTGACCTCGCTGGAAGAAAAGCGCTGACCACCCGCGGGGGGCCGGGACGCTGCACAATTTCGTCGTCCCGGCGACGATGCGGTTGGAGACTTGGCGGTATCATCGGAGTTCGTTTCATCCATCCCATCCATAAGAGGCGGTCCTGCCGCCGCACAACAGAGGAGACTCCGGCATGCCCCAAGCGATCGAGCAAACCCCGTCGGCCTATGGCTATCCGCTGCTGATCAAGCAGTTGCTGCACAGCGCCCTGGCCACGGCCCCCGAGCAGGAAATCATTTACGGTACGCGCCGGCTGACCTATGCCGGTTTTTACGAGCGTGTGCAGCGGCTGGCCAATGTGCTCAAGGAAATGGGCGTGCAGGCCGGCAATACGGTGGCGGTGATGGACTGGGACAGCAATCGTTATCTGGAGTGTTTCTTTGCGGTGCCGATGATGGGCTGCGTGTTGCAGACGGTGAATGTACGGTTGTCGCCGGAGCAGATTGCCTACACGCTCAATCATGCGCAGGCTGATGTCTTGCTGGTGAATTCGGATTTCATGCCGGTGTTGAAGCAGATCCGTGGTGAGTTGAACACCCTCACGCGCTGCGTGCTGTTGACCGACGATGGCAGTCCCTGTCCGCAGGGGCCGGGCTTCGCGGGGGAATACGAAGCTTTGCTGGCGCAGGCCTCGGCGCGGTATGACTTCCCCGACTTCGATGAGAACGCGCGCGCGACGACCTTCTACACCACCGGCACCACGGGCTTGCCCAAGGGCGTGTATTTCAGCCATCGGCAACTGGTCCTGCATACGCTGGGCACCACGGCCGGGCTGGCGCTGGCGCCGCAGCAGGGACGTTTGCATCGGGATGATGTCTACATGCCGTTGACGCCGATGTTTCATGTGCATGCCTGGGGGCTGCCTTATGTGGCGACGATGGCGGGGGTCAAGCAGGTGTATCCGGGGCGCTATGTGCCGGACACGATCTGCAAGCTGATCCGTGAGGAGAAGGTGACCTTCTCGCATTGCGTGCCGACCATTTTGCAGATGGTGTTGACCTCCGAGCAGGCGCGGGAAGTGGATCTGTCAGGGTGGAAGATGATCATTGGTGGTTCGGCGATGACGGGCAGTCTGGCGCGCATGGCGCGGGATCGGGGGATAGATGTCTTTACCGGTTACGGGATGTCGGAGACTTGTCCGATATTGACACTGGCGCAGGTGCCGACCGAGGAGCTGGGTAGCGAGCGTGAAGCCGTGCTGCGCGTGAAGACCGGGCGGCCGCTGCCGCTGGTGGCCTTGCGTACGGTGGATGGCGATATGAATGATTGTCCGCGGGATGGCAAGAGCACCGGCGAAGTGGTGGTGCGCGCGCCCTGGCTGACGCAAGGGTATCTGCATCAGGCGGAAGCCTCTGAAGAATTGTGGCGTGGGGGATGGTTGCATACTCAGGATATCGGGCATATCGATGCTGAAGGCTATCTGCAGGTCACGGATCGGATCAAGGATGTCATCAAGACCGGGGGCGAGTGGGTCTCTTCGCTGCAGATCGAGGACATCATTGCGCGGCATCCGGCTGTGGCTGAGACGGCCGTCATCGGGGTGCAGGACGGTAAATGGGGGGAGCGGCCGGTTGCGCTGGTCGTCCTGAAGAAGGATGTGGCTGCGGTTTCTGAAGAGGATATCCGGCAGCATGTGATGGCTGCTGCCGAGGCTGGGACCATCTCTCGTTATGGCGTGCCGGATCGGGTGCGGTTTGTTCCTGAATTGGCTCGGACCAGCGTCGGGAAGCTCAACAAGCGGGTGATGCGGGAGCAGTATCCGGTTGCAGGCTGATCCTTTTGGGGGATTGTGTTGTCTTGGCTGCCTGCTTTTCTGGTTGTCAGGTTTGGGGCAGTCTGCACGGAATGCTTTCCTGCGCTCTAGCTTAATTGTGTTCTCTCTCCGGTCGGAAGAACGCGCCGGGGGCGGCCCGGCAGCCGCTCACTTTTCTTGTCTCGCCAAGAAAAGTAAGCAAAAGAAGGCGACCGCAACTCCGCCGCCCTCCTTCGGAGGGTCCCCGCTTCAGTACCCAATAAAACGGGAAAAATAAAGTCGCTTCGCTCCGGTTATTTTTCTGATCCGTTTTATTGGGTACTGAAGCGGCGGCGCAGATGCGGACGGCCGAAACGGCTCGCCTTCGGCATCGCACCACCTCCGACTCGCCTTCGGCTTTGCCTTGGCGTTCTTTGGCCTTCGATACGTCGCTGCGCGACTACTCAGGACGAACGGACGGAAACTATTTGAATAATAAAAACTAAAACGAAAAAAGACCCAAAACCAAAACGGGAGTGGGAACGATCAACCGATCGATGCCGCAGGCGAGCCCCCGCAAAGCCGAAGGCGAGTCGGAGACGCGGCGAGGCCGAAGGCGAGCCCGTGGGGGGTGCTGTCCCCATAGAGCCAGCCGCCGCAGCGGAGCGAAAAGTGGATCAGAAGGATAGTCGGAGCGAAGCGACTCTATCCTTCCCACTTTTCGCTCCGCTGCGGCGGGGACCCTCCGTAGGAGGGCTGGCTCTTTGGGGTCGCCTTCTTTTGCTTACTTTTCTTGGCGAGACAAGAAAAGTGAGCGGCTGCCGGGCCGCCCCCGGCGCGTCCTCCCGACCGGAGAGAGAAAATAATTAAGCTAGAGCGCAGGAAGAAATTCCGTGCAGACTGCCCCAAACCGAACAACCAGAAAAGCCCCCAGCCAAGACAACAAAACGAAAACTAAAAACAAAAACGCCGCCCGACCAAAGGCCGGACGGCGTCCAAGAAAAAGCCCAGCAGATCAGTTGAAGATCACGGTCTTGTGTCCATTAAGCAAGATACGATGCTCGGTAAACCATTTGACAGCGCGCGCCAGCACGACGCATTCGATATCGCGTCCGATAGCGGTGAGGGTATCCGGCCCCATGGAGTGATCCACGCGTTCTACGCCTTGCTCGATGATCGGACCCTCATCCAGATCTCCGGTAACGAAGTGCGCAGTAGCTCCAATCAACTTAACGCCACGATCATGCGCCTGATAATAAGGCTTGGCGCCCTTGAAGCTAGGCAGGAAGGAGTGGTGAATATTGATCGCCCGTCCGCGCAAGGCCTCGCACATTTCAGGCGAGAGGATCTGCATGTAACGCGCCAACACCACCAGATCGATCTGGTTGGCATCGACGATTTCCATGATCCGCTGCTCCTGGGCGCGCTTGGTCTCGATGGAAGAGCCGGTAGCCAGCGGCAGATGATGGAAAGGAATGTTGTAGCTCGCAGCCAGCTGATAGAAATCAGTATGGTTGGAGACAATCGCCGGAATCTCCACCGGCAGCAAACCGCTCTTGTAGCGGAACAGCAGATCGTTGAGACAGTGACCGATCTTGGAGACCATCAGCATCACACGCGGCTTCTTGCCCGCATCATGCAACTGCCAGTTCATCTGCAGCGAATCGCCCAGCACGCCGAAATCCGCACGCAAGACCGCATCCGACACACCCGCATCTTCCGAAGAAAAATGCACGCGCATGAAGAACAGCTTGGACTGCGCATCGCCAAACTGCGCCGAATCGATGATGTTGCAGCCGTGATCGGCCAGGAAGCCCGAGACGCGATGCACGATGCCGCGCTGGTCCAGGCAGGACAAGGTAAGAATGTATTCCGGGTGAGCCATGAGTGAACTGAGGAATGAAACCGAGAAGCGCCAGCGTCCCGTCGGCAGCCCCACGCAGGGACGCTACCGGCCCGGCTGACGGGCAAAAGGACGAAAGGCGCTATTGTCGCACGGCCGGGCCATGCGGACAAATCCGGCACGCGCAAACGCACACCGGACGCGTCAAAGCGAGGTCATTCCGACAGAAATCACGGCAGATCGGCACGATTTGACAACAAATCGCGCCTCGCCCCGGAGATTATTTCCAAAAAGAAACGAAGCCAGCAAGACACACCACTGGCCCGGCCTCAAGAGGCCTCCTCACCGGATGGCGCGCGAGACTGCGACCTCGGCACCACCCGCAGGGGAGCTCATGCCGTCTTCTGCAACAGATCCTTCTGCTCGTGACCGCCGCCCACCTGCAGATCACCGGCCAGCTGGCCACCCTCTTCGATCACCAGCTTGCCGTAACGAATCTTGCCGGTCACCTTGCCGCTTGAATAGATCACCAGCTTCTGGCGCACGGTGAGATCACCATCGAACTCGCCACGGATCTCGGCCAGATCGATCTCCGCCGAACCTTTGAACGCACCACGCTCGGCAATCTGCACCACACGGCAGTTGATCGTGGCTTGCACCTTGCCTTCGACGACGAGCGTGTCGCAGTCCTCGATCTCGCCCTTGACCTTGATGTTGGGGCCGACGGTCAGCTTGCTGCCGCTCTCCTCGGTCGCCGCAGGCGCAGTGTTGGAGACGGAAGAAGGATATTGGGTAGGTTTGTTCACGCTGGTCACATTGCCGCCTGTAGTAGAAGAGACGTTGCCCGCACTGCTGAACGGGGAATTGGTCGAACTGGTTTCGCGTTTGCCGAAGAGGGATTCCGAGCGAAGCATGTGATCTCCTGAAATGGTAGTGCCTGATGCGTAAAAATCTACGCGCGAAAAATAAGCCTGCGCCAAGGTGCGCACGACAACGTCATGACGCGCACCGCCTGCGCGGTGCCAAAGCCGCTCTGCACGATCATCGGAAAGACCGGCAACAGGAGCGGCGCGTCGAAGCGTCGACAAGGTCGACGGAAGCGGCTCCTCCGGAAGTCCATGAGAGGGGAATGGACAGCCCGAACACGATGTATCCAGGCATTGTCCGGGAGGAAACCTGTGCGATTCGGCAGGATGCCTTTTGCAAAGTTCACCGCAAATTTGTAACAGTGAACGCATTGCTGGAAGCACCGTTTTTCTGCAGTAAATACGCAGCGAATACAGGGCAAATTATTTATATTTTGAAGCGCCTTGTAACTAAAAAAAATGTAACAGTTGTTAGAGAGAAGGCGTCGCTTCAAGGCGACACCCTCTCCCTCAAAGTCCGCTCAGGATCTGGCTTGCAGAGAACCTGATCATTTTCGTCGGCGGCCATGGCGACCCGCCTACCGGTGGAAAAAACTTAGAATTTGAAGCGATCAATTTTCTCATCGAGCGAGGCCGCATTTCTCACTCACCGACTGCATTGATGAGCACAATTCACCGCATGGATGAGCCAGCTTCATCCCAAAGAAGAAGCCTGCCGCAACTGCGATCCCTCCTCGCAGCCGGGCACGAAACAGGCCCTCGCCAAGGACATGGGCCATGTGTCTTGATGTAAGGGTTGAAAATGAATGTCATCCGGCAAGCACAACCATGCCCGCCCGATTTATGATGGAGCCCATTGCCGGTTGCCGCCGGAACACCCCCCGTCCGGCGGCAACCGTCCCCTCTCCTCCCACAGACCACACCATGAGCAACGACAGGATCCCCTCGCCGGAATCGCTGGATTCCTTTGGCGCACATCTCTTCCCGGCGCGCCGCCACTCGGCCGCCGCCCGCACGGTCGCCGGCCTGATCGCCGTGATCAGCTGGTTCGCCTTCGTGGCACAGACCGACATCACCATCAACCGCCTGCTGGCACGCGGCGGCGGCATCCTGGATGGCCTGGACCGGCTGACCATGTACCTGACCAACCTCACCATCCTCATGAGTGCGCTGTGCTTTACCTCGCTGGCGCTCTCGCTGAGATCGCCCATGAGCCGCTTCTTCCGGCAACCTACCGTGATCTCGGCCGTGGTCACGTACCTGGCCTTCGTCGGCATCGCCTACAACCTGCTGCTGCGCCATTTGTGGACGCCCACCGGCTTTCGCGCGCTGGTCAATGAGAGCCTGCATACGGTGGTGCCGCTGCTGGCGATCGTGTACTGGATTTTTTTCGTGCCGGTATTCCAGGCCTCGCTGAAGAAGGCACTGCTGTGGCTGGTCTACCCGTTGGGGTATCTGATGGTGACGCTGTGGCGCGGGGCACTGTCGGGCTTCTATCCCTACCCCTTCATCGACGTCAACGCGCTCGGCTATCCGCGCGTGATCCTGAACGCCACCCTGCTGTTCGGCGCGTTCGTCGGATTGATGGCCTTGTTCATCGCCGTCAACCGGTCAGGAAAACCGGTGCTGCAAGGCAAATAGAACGTACTGATGATGGGCGGCCGGACTGCGCGTCCGGCCCTGCCGCCAGGCCACTAGGTCAGCGGCTCCGTGATGGCGAGCGCCAGCATGAACACCATGCACGCACTGAAGCCCGCACCGATGAGCAGGTATTGGAAAGTTTTGAGCACCATGATTCCCTCGTCAAACAAGACCGCCTTGACATGAGCGCCGAATCGACCATCCCCTGGCCTGCCGGACTCACCTGACCCGGTCGCCGGGCCGCGAGATGCGTGGCCCCAACCGGTGCGGTCGACGCATTTTATGGCCTTCGCCACGCATGAGCACCATCCTAGCGTTTCTTTTACTCAAACTTTCACTGTCTCTTGGTGCCGGTTTCGTCACTTTCTTGATTGCCAGCATGATGGAAAAGACACATCCTTGTCATACGGTCGCGCTATGCTGCCCCCGCAACGCGCCAAACCCCACAACAATATCCGACAGGAAATTCATCCATGAGCAAGCACGACGACGACATCGCCGGCAGCCAGCCTGCGTCCAGCGAAACGCCCCCGATCCCGCAACAACCCGGCCGCCGCCGCTTCCTGGGCAGCATGGCGGCCCTCAGTGCCGGCACCACCCTGGCCGCCTGCGCCACCGAAGGCCAGGGCCCGGTGCCTTACCCCAGCGGCAACCCGGCCGAGTCCGCCGCACTGGACCGCGCCCTGCGCGAAAACGTCAAGACCATCGTGGTGATCTACGCCGAGAACCGCAGCTTCAACAATCTCTTCGCCGATTTTCCCGGCCTGGAAAAGCCGCTCTCCTCGCTCAAGCCCTCGGACTACCAGCAGCGCGACCGTGACGGCAGCCTGCTCAAGGAATTGCCGCCGGCCTGGAACGGCGTGCTGATCCAGGACCAGAGCGTGGAAGGCGTCAACTATGCCGGCGGCAAGCAATACCAGACCAACTTGCCCAACGCCCCCTATGCCCTCAAGGGACCGCAGGGCGAAGCCCTGCCGCTCTCCCTGGTCACGCGTGACCTGTGGCACGTGTTCTACCAGAACCAGATGCAGATCAACGGCGGCAAGAACGACGGCTTCGTAGCCTGGGCCGATTCCGGCGGCCTGACCATGGGCCACTATGCGGACACCCGCTACAACCTGCGCCTGTGGGATGTGGCGCGCGAGTTCGTGCTGTGCGACAACTTCTTCCAGGGCGCCTTCGGTGGCTCCTTCCTGAACCACCAGTACCTGGTCTGCGCCACTGCGCCCTACTATCCCAATGTGATGAGCTCGGTCTCGCGCACGCAAGTAGCCAAGACCAGGAACAATGATCCGCTCTCGCCGGAACTGGTGCCGGCCGAAGGCAGCCCGGCCAGCGCCCTGCAAGGCCCGCCGAAATTCGGCCCCAGCGCGCTCACCCCGGACGGCTACGCCGTCAACACCATGGCGCCGCCGTACTGGCCGACCTGGAGCCGCGACCGCAACAATCCGGCCTATGCCGAACCCAACCAGCCCAGCGTGCTGGTGCCGCAGACGCACGAACACATCGGCGACAAGCTCAACAAGAAGGGCATCGACTGGGCCTGGTATGCGGGTGCATGGCAGGCCACGCTGGATGAGTTCAAGGATTCCAAGGGCATCCCCAAGATTCCCAATTTCCAGTATCACCACCAGCCCTTCAACTACTTCAAGAACCTGGGTCCGGAAAATCCCGCCGAGCGCAACAAGCGCCTGCGGGATGGCGGCCTGGGCGACGAGTCGCGCACCAACCGCTTCCTGGCCGATGTCGAGGCGGGCCGCCTGCCGCCGGTGACCTTCTACAAGCCGCAGGGCAACCTCAACCTGCACGCCGGTTACGCCGACATCGCCTCGGGTGACCGCCACATCGCCCACATCGTCAAGAGCCTGCAGGCCAGCCCGCAGTGGAAGAACATGGTGGTGGTCATCACCTTCGATGAGAACGGCGGCTGGTGGGATCACGTGGCCCCGCCCAAGGGCGACCGCTGGGGTCCGGGCACGCGCGTGCCGGCGCTGGTGATCTCGCCCTTCGCCCGCAAGGGGACAGTGGATCACACCGTGTATGACACTGCCTCCATCCTGCGCCTCATCACCCGCACCTTCGGCCTGGAAAAGCTTAATGGCCTCAAGGAGCGTGACGACGCCATGATCGCGCGCGGCCAGCAACCCATGGGCGACCTGACCAACGCCTTGCAGTTCAAGGCCTGATCAACCGCTACGCGAGAACGACAAGGCCGCCGCAGGGTTTTCCTGCGGCGGCCTTGTTCATGGTGTGACGAACCGTGCGCGGATGGTTTACGCCAGCCAGGGCGGTGCCGTCTCGCGCAGGTTGATCTTCTTCGGGATCAGCTTGAGATCGAGGAAGGTATCGGCGATCTGCTGCTGCTCGTCGAGAATGGCGTGCGTGATCGGCAGCGTACCGAAGTTGTAGCGGCGCACCACCACGTCCAGAACGCCCTTGGGCAAGCCCAGTATCCCGGCCAGTTCGCTGGCGTAGTCATCGGGGCGCGTCTTGGCGAACTCATCTACCTTGGCCAGCTCTTCCACCGCGATCCGGATGAGGTCGGCATTGTCCCGCGCATAATCACGGGTCGAAAAATAATAGGCACGATTCTTGACCACCCCGTCGGCGTCAGCCAGGATGCGCGCCTTCAGGGTCTGCTGGGCGGCGGCCAGATAGGGCTCCCAGATCGCCCAGGCATCGACCGAGCCGCGTTCAAACGCAGCGCGCGCATCGGCCGGCGCCAGCCAGACCGGGGTCACGTCGCCGTATTGCAGGCCGTGCTTTTCCAGCAGCTTGACCAGGAAGTAATGCACGTTGGAACCCTTGTTCAGGGCGATGCGCTTGCCCTTGAGCTGCGCCGGTTTCTGCAGGCTGTCATCCTTGACCAGGATTGCTTCCACATAAGGACGCGGCACCGTCGCGCCCACGTAGACCAGCGGCGTGCCGGCCGCCTGCGAAAAGATGGGCGGCGCTTCGCCGACGTCGCCGAAATCGATCGAGCCCGCCCCCAGCGCTTCCAGCTGCACCGGGCCGGCGCTGAATTCCACCCACTTCACGGTCGCCCCCAGCGATGCCAGCCGCTGCTCCAGCGTGCCGTGGGCGCGAATGATGCTCAGCGCCCCTTTCTGATAACCCACACGCAACTGGCGCGTGGCCGCGTGTGCAAGGCGGGGACTGAATGCCGCAGCCGCACTGGCCGCACCCAGGGCGAGCCCGGCACCGATGAGGCGGCGGCGCTTGCTGTTCAATTCCACGCTGGCGAGGGCGGGTTGGCGTTTGTCTTCGTACTGCGGCATGGGGACTCCATCATTCATGGTTGAGGTCGATATTTCCTGGCTCACAGGGTAGCGAGCCCTCCTCATGCTGCGAACGAATCATTCCTCCTGTGCATAGAAGAAAAGCGGATAAGTCGCGCCATGCATGCAACACCCAGCCTCTTCCTGGCGGAATATTTTATATCACGTTATGATATATTAATCCCCTATCCCTTTATCCATGCGACTTCTTCTCCACGATGAGGTCGTCACCCCTAGCCTTCAAATTCGCCATTCCATGAAACACAAACGCGACTACACCGCCGACCGGCGGCTGCCCCTGCTATGCGCCATCGCGGCCGCCATCGGCGTGTTGTCCACGGGCGCGGCCTGGCTGCTGCTCAAGCTCATTGCCCTCTTCACCAACCTGTTTTACTTCCAGCGCCTGTCCTTCGCGGCCATTTCGCCAGCAGGGCATACACTGGGCGGGATGGCGGCCCTGCTGCCGGTGATCGGTGGTCTCATCGTCGGACTCATGGCGCGCTACGGCAGCGACAAGATCCGGGGCCACGGCATTCCGGAAGCGATCGAGGCCATCCTCTTCGGCAAGAGCCGCATGTCGCCCAAGGTCGCGTTGCTGAAACCGCTGTCATCGGGGATCGTCATCGGCAGCGGCGGTCCGTTTGGTGCCGAAGGGCCGATCATCATGACCGGCGGCTCGCTCGGCTCCCTGCTGGCGCAGTGGCTGCACCTGACTGCGGCTGAGCGCAAGACCCTGCTGGTCGCGGGAGCCTGTGCCGGCATGACGGCGATCTTCGGCACGCCCCTGGCCGCTCTGCTGCTGGCGGTGGAACTGCTGCTGTTCGAACTGCGTCCGCGCAGTCTGCTGCCGGTCGCGCTGGCCTGCGCCATCGCAGGCTTCCTGCGGCCGTGGCTGATCGAGGGTGGCGTGCTGTTTCCGCTGGAGGTGGCACCGGTCGCGCCGATCGCCCTGTTGTCCTGTCTCGCCGCCGGCCTGGCCAGCGGTGTGCTGGCGGCGCTGCTGACGCTGGCCCTGTATCGCATCGAGGACGGCTTCCATCGCTTGCCGCTGCACTGGCTGTGGTGGCCGGCACTGGGCGGGATCGCCGTCGGGCTCGGCGGGTTGTTGCAACCACGCGCATTGGGCGTGGGCTACGACGTCATTGCCGACCTGCTGAACCAGCACATGCTGGTGTCGGCGGCCCTGGCGCTGCTGCTGGTGAAGGCGGTGATCTGGCTGCTGGCGCTGGGGTCGGGGACCTCGGGCGGGGTACTGGCACCGCTGCTCATGATGGGGGCCGGTCTGGGCCTGGTGCTCGCACCGTGGCTGCCGGGCGGCTCGCCGGGACTATGGCCGCTGGTCTGCATGGCCGGTGTGCTGGGCAGCGTGCTCGGTGCGCCGCTGACGGCCATCGTCTTCGCCTTCGGCCTGACCCACGCGGGCAATGCGCTGCTACCGCTGATTGCCACCACGGCCGTTGCCTATGGCGTCAACGTGTTGTGGATGAAGCGCTCCATCATGACCGAGAAGATCGCACGGCGCGGCCTGCATGTGCATCGCGAATATGGTGTCGATCCACTGGAACGGGTGCATGTGGAGGACCTGATGTCCGCCCCGCAGGCGCTGGAAGCGGCGCTGCCGGCCGGTGAAGCGCTGGCGCGGTGCCGCGCGGCAGAGCGTGTGCATCGCTACTATCCGGTGACGGCGCATGGCCGCCTGCTCGGCATGGTTGCGCTGAGCCGCCTGCAGGCCGCCGATCCGGCCGCAGGCTGCGGCACCCTGATGCAAGCCGATGCCGGCTACCTGCTACCCCACCTGAGTGCACGCGCGGCTGCAGGGGCGATGGCACGACGAGGTGTCGCGCGCCTGCCGGTGGTGAACGGACCGGAGCGCCGACAGCTGGTCGGCGTGCTGTCCTTGTCAGATCTGGCACGTGCCAGTGCCAGCCATGCCGAGGAAGAATCAGTACGGGAAAAATTGCTGGGAAGCTGAAGCCTCGTCTGACTGCAGCTCAGACGCCACCGCTGAGCTTGCACATCAGGTTGTCATGCGAGACCAGGATCACGTTGATACCGGCATTGCCGTTGTCCATACGGAATTCGCTGTTGCCGTTGGCCAGCGAGATGATGCGGACCGCGCGCGTGGCGGTCTCGGTCATGACGGTTTCGGCCGCCATGTTCAGGCAGGTCAGCACGCAGCCGCTGCCCGCCGCGCAACTGCGGGTGATGTCGCTGGCCACCGGCGAAGGGGCAGCAGTACTGGCCGGCACCGGGACGGCGGCCGGCACCTGCACCGGGACTTGCGCACGGGCCGCTGCGGCGGACAGCAGCAGACTGGACAGCAGAGAAAGAAGCGCAAGGTGGAACGATGAAAACCGCGGTGCGCGCATGGAAAGGCCTCCCTTGTTGGATCTGTCGGATCGAGCCCGTATTGCATCACAAACAAAAAAAGGGCGCACCTCCTTGCGGAAGTACGCCCAAAAGTAAGCCCCCCTCAGGGCTTCCCGGTAATCGAGGTACTAGGGCCTGTTCACATTCAATCTGTGAGATGCGTTGCCCCCAGAAGGCGGGCTGGCAAGGCGCGCGTCAGGGCTGGTGGTGGTGCCACCAGCCCTGACGTGCAACGCGGCCAGCGCGCCTTCTGGGGGCAACCCTCCGGGAGAGGCCGCCAAGCGTCGTCTGCCGTTGTTGCAGCTCCTTGCCGTGGCACCACCACGGCGCGTCGCCGCGCCTAGGCAGACAACGCTTGGCGACCTCTCGCACTCACAGATTGAATGTGAACAGGCCCTAAAAGCCACGATGGGCGCAGGGAATCAGGCCTGCTGCCGCATGTGGCGCAACATCAGTAGGTCAGCGTGACGGTCACGGTGTCCGAATAAGCGCCCGCCAACGGGGTCTGGGCGGCAGGAATCTGACCGTAGACGGTCAGCGTCTGGGTCAGGCCGGAGCCGGTCCCGGTGACGGTGTCGGTGCCGATGGTCGAGCCCCAATTGTTGCTGCGGGCCGAATCGCGGTACAGCGCGTAGTTCAGGGTACCGCCGCCGGCCGCGCTCATCTTGCGGCTGCTGACGGTGGAACCGGTTCCAGTACCAGCGTCAAGACCGACGTTGTAGGCGGTACCGTTGGTGCACAGGACGGTGATGGTGCCGGACTGGTTGACCAGGCTCTGGGTGTAGGCGCCGAAGGCGATGGCCGAACCGACCACGGTGCAGGAGGCCACGACCGAAGCGCTGATGGTCAGCGTACCGCTGGCGGTGGCGGCAAACGAGGCCGGTGCGCTGGAGGCCAGCACGACAGCGGCGACGGTGGCGGCAACGAAGCGGTTTTTCTTGGCGTGCAACATCGAGTCTCTCCTGGTTTGGCTGCCTGGTCCTCGCCCCTCGCTCGGACTTCTTGCTGCAGCTGGTATGACGAGACTTTAAGTTTTTGTTGTTCCACCCAATATCGGGAGCTTCCTGAGGTGACGCGCTTTTGCGTCAGGATTTTCCTGAATGATATAAATGCATCATGTCGTGAGATATTCATCAAGTCTCACGGCGTCGGCTGGCCAGGCAAGCGTGGTGCGGATTTGCGGCAGATCAAATGCGCATGAGGATATGCGCAATGATACTTTGCAGGAACCTTCATTCGCGGGTACAGTCCATGACCAGAGCAGATTCAACAGCGGTGCCACTTTTCAGATAGAACTGGGCACCGCGAATCTCTCTTCCCACATTTCCCCGCCTGGTTTTTCTCTTCGATGGCTTCCCTGCCCTGCCCGGCACCTCGTCCGCATTTTTGATAGCATGCGGGCATGGAACCTACTCACATCCCCGAACTGAACGCGCTGGCTGACTCGGTCGAGTCTGCGAGCCTGGGCTTGTCCGCCGTCGTCGCCGGCCTGCGTACCTCGCGCGAAGTCACCAACAAGATCCGCTACCGCGGCGAGATCCGCGAACTCCCCTCGCGGGAAGCCATGCAGAAGCTGTTGCAGCATCTGCAGGCCGCCTTGTTCCCCACGCATTACGGGCACACCGATTTATCCGATGAGACCATCGATTATTTCGTTGGAAGCCAGTTGAATGCTGCGTTGTCCATTCTGCGCGAGCAGGTGCGGCGCAGTCTGTATTTCAGCAGCGATGTGGAAGAGGATGGCCTGCTGCGGGAACGTGCCACGGCCATCACGCGCGACTTCGCGCACCAGTTGCCGGGCGTGCGCGACATCCTGGTCAGCGACATCCAGGCGGCGTATCACGGCGACCCGGCGGCGTCGAGCATTTCGGAGATTTTGCTGTGCTATCCCGGCACAACGGCGATCATCTATCATCGCCTGGCGCATGCCCTGCATCAGCTGGGAGCACCGCTGCTGGCGCGGCTGATTGCCGACATCGCGCATTCGGCCACCGGCATCGACATCCATCCGGCGGCGCAGATCGGGCCGAGTTTCTTCATCGATCACGGCACCGGGGTGGTGATCGGCGAGACCACCATCATTGGCCGCAACGTACGCCTGTACCAGGCCGTGACGCTGGGTGCCAAGCGTTTTCCGCAGGAGCCGGACGGTTCATTGGTCAAGGGGATTGCACGCCATCCCATCGTCGAGGATGACGTGGTGGTCTATGCGGGCGCAACGCTGCTGGGCCGCATCACCATCGGGCGAGGTTCGGTCATTGGCGGCAACGTGTGGCTCACGCACAGCGTGCCGGCGGGCAGCAATATCTCGCAGGCGGAGATGCTGAGCGACTGCCGCCAGCCCTGACCAACCTCTCGTTCAGACAGCTGCGCCCAGCCAGTGCTGGAGGAAATACAGCGCACCCAGCACGGACAGGCCAATGACGAAGGCAGCGCCGATGGCACGGCCTTCGGCGGGCAGCAGCGGTTCAGTCGCGAAGTGGCCGAGTTCCTGGTAGATGTGGTGATCGTTCATGGAGGCTCCTGAGTCCGGCAAGGAAGGGATCAGGGCCATGCTAGTCAAGCTGCGTGCTGCTGTGAACGAAGCAATGGGCAGATCGATATCTGTTCACCGCATAAAGCGCGCCCCGCCCTGCTCAGGGCTGACCGGAGAGGGACGCTGGCGGCACGGGTACCGGCTGGCGTCCGCAGGCGATGGCTGCCAGCGCCAGGGCCGAGGCCGCGAGGCTGTAGAGCCACAGGGATGACATCACCGGCAGCAGCAGGCCGGCCAGCATCGGCCCCATGCCTGCGCCGATATCGCGCCAGATCGCCCGTCCAGCCAGCGCATGCACACGCTGCGCCGGTGGCGTGCGTGCCGCAACGATGGGGGCCAGCAGCGGCAGTTGCAGAGCCCGCAGGATCACGATCAGCCCGGCGAACAGCCACAGCAATCCGCCGCCGAAACCGACCAGCGCCACGCAGGTGGCCAGTGACAGCGTCACCAGTACCTTGACCGCACCGAAGCGCTCGGCCAGCCATCCGCCCAGGGGGCTGAGGACGATTTCCCCCGCGTAGCGCAGCGCCATCAATACCCCCGCCACCAGTTCGCCATCAGCGCCGAAGGATTGCTTGCTCATGTAGGCCAGGCCGACGATGAAGAGGCCATCCAGGGTCAGCCCTTCGAGGAAGGACCACCAGTCCAGGGCATTGGGCAGTTTCCAGCGGCGTGGCTGGGGCGGTGCGTAGGCGTGCTGAGGCAGGCGGCGTGCGGCCAGCAGGCCCAGCAGCGCGGTGGTCGCCACCAGGGCGAACACCATGCGCGGCCCGATGTGGGGGGCCAGCAGTGCGGCGGTGGGCAGCCAGAGCATGGGGCCGATGGCGATCACGCCGCGCGAGCGTCCCGAGCGGCGGGCTGCGCCCTGGGGGTTGGCGGTGGACATGGCCTGGGTGGAGAGGTTGAGTCCGGCGAAGGCCATGCCCCACAGCAGGCGCAGTGGCAGCAGGGCCCAGAAGCCGCTGGCGACCGTATAGCCGAGGGCGCAGAGGATGGCGGCGCAGACGGCCAGGGTGCAGGTGGGGCGGTCGCCGCGTTGTGCGTAGAAGCTGGCGACCCAGCGGTAGCCGGCGATGCGCACCAGGCGGTTGGCCGCGAGCAGCACGCCGGCCTCGGCGAGGCTGACGTGGAACTGGGCGGCGTACATGGGGAGGAGCAGGTAGAGGACGATATCGCAGGGCAAGGCGGCCGAGAGCGACATGGCGGCGTGGCGCGAATCGATATCGGCCTGGCGGTGGTCTGGCGTGGTCATGGAGGCCGATGATGCGCCGCGTGGGGTGGGCTGACAAACGATATTAATTCCGGGCATGCGTGATAATATTTGACGCATGGCCGATCTCACTCTTCCGCTCAATGCCATCCGCGCCTTTCTGGCAGCGGCCCGTCACCAGAGTTTCACGCTTGCGGCGCAGGAGCTCAATGTCACACATGGCGCGATCAGTCGCCAGATCAAGAACCTTGAAGATTATCTCGGCATGCCCTTGTTCGAGCGGCGTACGCGGCAGGTGTTGCTGACCGAGCGTGGGCGGCAGTTCTTCGAGGAGGCCAGTCCGGCGCTCGATATTCTCGCCAATGCGGCGCGGCGGGTGATGCGGGATGCGCCTACGCGCACGGTGGTCATCAATGTGCGGCCTTCCTTTGCGGTGCGCTGGCTGATTCCGCATCTGTCCGATTTCGTGGAGCGGTATCCGGGGATTGCGCCCCAGGTGGTGACCAGTACGGCGACCGTGGGCAAGGCGGGCTCTTCGTTTGATATCGCGATCCGGCGGGGAGAGACCAATTGGCCTGAGACCCTGAAGGTGCAGCGGTTCATGGAGGATGAGCTGGTGCTGGTGGCTTCTCCTGCGCTGCTGCAATCCATGCCGCTGGAGGACGTGTCGCAGTTGGCGCGGCATACCGTGCTGGTGTCGCGCAGTCGGCGCAATGACTGGGAGGACTGGCGCAAGCTGGCCGGCTTGAAACGCTCCCGTTCCCAGGCGATGCTGCATTTCGATCACGTGCATTTTGTATTGCAGGCGGTCATGGATGGGCTGGGGGTGGCCTTGTCGCCTGTATCACTTGCGGATAACGATCTGCGCTCGGGGCGGCTGGTTTGTCCTTTTCCTGATCTGCGCTTGACACTTGCACCCTACTACCTCGGGATCAGCTTGCAAGCGGGGGCTGAGGCGCAATTGTTTGCCAAATGGCTTGGGGAATATCGCGGGGCTTTGATCGGTGGTTGATTTGGTTTTGTGTTGTGTTGTCTTGTCCTGTCTTGGCTGGGTGCTTTTCTGGTTGTTCGGTTTGGGGCAGTCTGCACGGAAATCTTTCCTGCGCTCTAGCTTAATTATTTTCTCTCTCCGGTCGGAAGAACGCGCCGGGGGCGGCCCGGCAGCCGCTCACTTTTCTTGTCTCGCCAAGAAAAGTAAGCAAAAGAAGGCGACCGCAACTCCGCCGCCCTCCTTCGGAGGGTCCCCGCTTCAGAGCCCAACAAAACGGGAAAAATAGAGTCGCTTCGCTCCGACTATTTTTCTGATCCGTTTTGTTGGGCTCTGAAGCGGCGGCGCAGATGCGGACGACTGAGACGGCTCGCCTTCGGCATCGCACCACCTCCGACTCGCCTTCGGCTTTGCCTTGGCGTTCTTTAACCTTCGATACGTCGCTACGCGACTACTCAGGTCGAACGGACGGAAATTATTTAAACAAAAAACAAAAAAGGAAAAAGGAAAAAACCAAAACCCAGAGCGGGAGTGGGAACGATCAAAAGGTCGATGCCGCAGGCGAGCCAACCCAAAGCCGAAGGCGAGTCGGAGACGCGGCGAGGCCGAAGGCGAGCCCGTGGGGGGTGCTGTCCCCATAGAGCCAGCCGCCGCAGCGGAGCGAAAAGTGGATCAGAAGGATAGTCGGAGCGAAGCGACTCTATCCTTCCCACTTTTCGCTTCGCTGCGGCGGGGACCCTCCGCAGGAGGGCTGGCTCTTTGGGGTCGCCTTCTTTTGCTTACTTTTCTTGGCGAGACAAGAAAAGTGAGCGGCTGCCGGGCCGCCCCCGGCGCGTCCTTCCGACCGGAGAATGATAAGAATTAAGCTAGAGCGCAGGAAAGATTTCCGTGCAGACTGCCCCATACCAAAAAACCAGAAGAGCAAGAAGCCAAGACAACAAAACCAAAAACCAACTAAGCAAAGAAGAAAACATTCTTAGCCACAAAGAGAACAGAGCGCTCTAATAACGCCAAAGTGAAAAATGCAAAAGGAAACTCTGGCATGTCATTAGAACTCTTCTGGTTCCTCCCCACGTCGGGCGACACACGTTACCTGGGCAAATCCGATTTCGGCCGAGCCCCCACGCTGGACTACATGCGCCAGATCGCGGTGACCAGTGAAGCGCTGGGATACGATGGATTGCTGATCCCGACGGGAGCGTCCTGCCTGGACCCATGGGTAGTGGCTGCCAGCCTGGTCCCGGTGACCCGGCGCATCAAGCTGCTGGTAGCGCTGAGGACCTCACTGGGCGGCCCCGGCCCGTCGGCAAGACAAGCCGCAACACTGGACCAGGCCCTGAACGGCCGCCTCCTGCTCAATGTAGTGCCTGGAGGAGATGCCACGGAACTGGAAGCCGACGGCGTGTTCCTGAAACACGACGAACGCTACGAAGCCGCCGACGAATACCTCACCATCTGGCGCAAACTGTTGCAAGGCGAGACCGTCAACTACGAAGGCAAGCACTTCCGCATCCGCAACGGCCAGCTGTTCCATCCGGCGATACAACAGCCCTACCCGGCGCTGTATTTCGGCGGCTCCTCCCCTGCTGCGCACGACCTCGCCGCCAAGCATGTGGACGCCTACCTCACTTGGGGCGAACCACCCGCCGCCGTCAAACAGAAGATCGAAGACGTGCGTGAACGCGCCGCCAAGCAAGGCCGCACCGTCAGATTCGGCGTGCGCCTGCATGCCATCGTGCGCGAAACCACGGCCGAAGCCTGGGCCGACGCCGAACGCCTCATCAGCAAACTCACCGACGAAGACATTGCCCGCGCCCAGCAGAACTACGCCAAGATGGATTCAGTGGGACAACAAAGAATGGCCGCCCTGCACGGCGGCCGCCGCGACAAACTGGAAATCGCCCCCAACCTGTGGGCCGGCGTGGGCCTGGTACGCGGCGGTGCCGGCACCTCCCTGGTGGGCGATGCAGCCACCGTCGCCGAACGCCTGCAGGAATATGCGGACCTGGGCGTGGACACCTTCGTCCTCTCCGGCTACCCGCACCTGGAAGAAGCGATACGCTTTGCCGAACTGGTCTTCCCCCTGCTGGGCAAGAACGCCGTCACCTTGCGTGACCGCGCCCAAACCGGCGGCGCTTTCGATATCCGCGCCGCCGCATCGGCTTCCTGACCGCAGCCGCGCCTCAGGAAATCAGCTTGATGTAACCCGCCGCATCAAGAAAACCCTCCGCCGAAAATGGCGCGGCCGGCTTGAGCTTGAAGATCCATTGCTCATACGGCGCGCCATTGATGGCGTCAGGCGACTCCACCAGCAGCTCGTTGATGGCGATCACCTCGCCATCAACAGGCGCATGCAAATCCGACGCCGTCTTGTTGGATTCGACGATGCCCGACTCGGCCCCCTTCGCCAACACCTTGCCCACGGCCGGCATATCGACATACACCAGCGGCCCCAACTGTTCCTGGCCGAAATCGGTAATGCCGATGGTCAGCGTGCCATCGTCTTCAAGCTTGACCCACTCATGGGTCTCGGCATAGACCAGATGATCCGGAATGTGCATCACTGTCTCCTCATGGAAATAGTTTACTTGGCCTCGGCCTTGCTGCCATCAGCAAACACCGGCTCGCCCAGATTGAGCATCAGGCGATTGGCCCAGGCAAAGATGGCCACCGAGTGAATCAGGTCCAGCACTTCCAGTTCACTCAAGCCAACGTCAACCAAGGCCTTGATCTGCGCCGCACCGATCTCGCCCGGCGTCTCGGTCAGCTCGGCCGAGAACTTGGCAATGGCTTGCTCGCGCGCATCCACACCGGCACCGTAAGGCGTATCGAACACCTGGCGCACCGTATCGTTGCGCTTGGCCAGCTGCTCGAAACGCTGCGCATGAACGGAAGCGCAATACACGCAGCCATTGATGCGCGAAACCACCAGCGAACCCAATTCGCGCTCCGCACGCGAGAGGCCGCCCGGCGCATACATGATGGCGTTGAAGGCCGCCGAACGCTGGCGCAGGATGTCAGGCTGATGCGCCAGGAACAGGTAGTAGTCCGAGGTCTTGGCCTTGGGATGGCTTTCTTCCAGCACCTTGACCTGGTCTTCGCTGGCCGCGTCCAGCTGGATCACGTCCAGCCAGGCATCCCATTCCAGAGTCTCATTGGTAAAACCGTTGGCCTTGATGATCTCGCTCATGCCGACTCTCCTTGTTGGGCCGCCGCAGCACGCATGGCCTTCAGGCCCGCGACCACGCGCAATTGATAGGACACGAAAGCGATCAGCTGCGACAGTGCCACCACCGCCGGCGTGCTGATGCCCGCCGCCGGCAGCTTTTCAATCGCGGCCTTGTCGCCTTCCACCGGACGCTGCGTCAGCGCACGCGTGAAGACCAGCATGGCGCGCAGGCGCCCTTGCGGCAATTGCTCGGGCTCACCGCTATCAGCCGCCGCCAGTTGCGCAGCATCGGCCGGCACCGCTTCTGCACGCGCGCGGTAATGCGCGGCCAGATCGGATGCGCCAGCCAGGCGGCAGGCGTAGAGCGCCACCAGCAGGCGCTCATCCAGGCCGATGCCTTCCAGGGCCGGGTCGAACAGCGTGTCATAGCTGCCCTGTGAAGCCACGGCCACCTTGTCGCGCTGATGGCGCAGGCCGTGCAGGGGGCTGCCAGCGGCCAGGCCGGCCAGCTGGTCGATGACATCCTTGCTGATGTCGTAGACGGGGGTACTCATGCGTTTTCCTTTGTGGATGAATGCCTGGCCAGCGCGTCGCGCAGGAAGTGCTGCGCCTGCTGCCAGGCGTCGAGATCGGCGCGGGCATTGGCGGCGGGTTCGCCGCCACCGGTACTGATGCGCCCCGACACCGGATGCGCATACGTGGTCTGCGTGGTCGGGACGAAGGGGAACAGGATCGAATGGCCGGCATGCGCATAGTTGCGCCATACCACCGGCCAGGGGTGGGACACTTCGGCCAGCTTGTCCTTGACCATCGCGCAATACAGGCTGGAAGGCCAGGAGCCATCATCGGTCGCCGACAGCAGCAGCACCGGTCCGGCGATCTTCTCCACCGGAATGCGGGCGCGCGCCACTGCGTCCTCGTCCTGCAAGGCAGTGAGCATGGCCAGCTCATGGCGATGCGGTGCCGGGCCTTCGTCAAACGGTGCCCAGCTGGCGCTGCGGTTGTCCTGCCATTGATGCGGCAAGGGCTGGCCGCGCAGCAGCCAGGTCGGGCCTTCGCGTCCCACGGCCGGATCGGCTGCATTCTGGCCGCTGTGTACCAGCGCACTGGGCACAGTGGCCAGCACCGCCGACACCTTCTGCGGAAAGGTCGCCCCCAGCAGCAGCACCAGCTCGCCACCGCGCGACTGGCCGCTGACGGCAACGAAATCATGCAGCGGTTGTACCTCGGCACGCAGCCAGTCCAGTCCGCGTTCGAAATACTCCAGCGGTGTATTGGAAATGTAATCCGACAGGCCCGGTGCCTTGAAATACGCCAGCGCAAACGCAGCCACCCCGCGCGAGGCAAACAGCGCCGCACGCGGTTCGTTGATGCCGCCACCGGAACCATTGAGGATCATCACCGCCGGATGCGGTCCCGGCGTGGCCGGCAGGAACAGCGTACCGACCAGCCCCTCCTCCCGTACCTCACGCCGGGTCACCCCGGCAGCGGCCAGCCGCTGTACCAGTTCGGTACTGGCTGGCGCGCACGGTGCCAGGCCCGGCTGGTCCAGCGAGGAAACGGTCAACGTGGTCACCAGCGGTGCCATGACATCGGCGTGGAAGTTGTCGCGACAGCCGGCTTGCACCGGTTTCTGCGACCACAGCAAACCCATCGGATCGATGCCGTAGTAATCGCCATCGATGGCCGGGTTCATGCTCACGTCGACGTGGCCATAGGCATCGGCGATGTAGCACGCCGTACTGCGCCACTCCGCGCCGTTGCGCAGGGTGGAGGAAGAGATGCGCACCGGCTCGCCCGGATGCGCACCCCGCACGATGATGCGGCGGGGTACGTCGATCAGGTCGTCAGCCGGGCTGACCTCGATGGAGAAGTTGGGCATGGCCTTTTACTTCTTGTCCTGGGTCACCATCATGGCGGTGGTGCGGTCGCTGCTGATGGGGGTGACCTTCAGGCCCTTCTTGGCGGCCCAGATGTTCTGGTAGTGGTACAGAGGGATCACGCCAACCTCATCCGAGACGGTCTTGGCCGCGCCACGCAGGATGGCTTCGCGCTTGGCGGCATCGAACTCGGCGGTCGAATCGGCCAGGGCCTTGTCCACGGCCGGGCTGCTGTAGTGGTTCCAGTTGGAAGCGCCGATACCCTTCTTGGGATCAACCGTGCCCAGCACGTTGACCAGCGCGTAACTGGCTTCGCCAGTGCCATTACCCCAGGCCAGTACCGAAACGGCAAACTCGTTCTTGTTGGCACGCGAGGAGTAGGAGGCCCACGGCAACACTTCGACCTGGGTCTTGATGCCGATGCGGGTCCAGAACTGCGCCACGGCCTGCATGGTTTCCGGTGCTTGCGGATAGCGATCGTTGGGCACGTGCAGCGTCAGCTTGAAACCTTCCGGGAAACCGGCCTCGGCCAGCAGCTTCTTGGCTTGCGCGGCGTCGAAGGGAATGTTCTTGATCTCGGGGTTGTAGCCGAAGGTATCGGCCGGCATCCACTGGTTGGCTTCGGTGGCCGCGCCCTGCAGGATGCGGTCGATCAGGGCCTTGCGGTTGATGGCCAGCGACATGGCGCGGCGCACGCGCACGTCCAGCAGCGGATTCTTCTCCAACTGCTTGCCGTTGTTGTCGGTGATGAAGGGGCTGGGGCCTTCATGGAAGCTCGGCTGGATCAGCAGCACGCGCAGTCCGTTGTAGGGGTAGACCTTGACGTTGGGCGACTGCTTCAGCTTGGCCAGGTCGGACACCGACACCTTGTCGATCACGTCCACGTCGCCCGACAGCAGCGCGGCGGTACGGGCTGCGCCATTGTTGATGTAGCGGTAGTTGACCTTTTCCCACAGCGGCTTGCCGTTCCAGTAGTTGTCGTTACGCTGCATCACCACGCGGTCGCCCGGGGTGTAGGAGACGAACTTGTAGGGACCGGTACCGACCACGGCCGCGCCGCTGTTGTAGTTCTCGGTGGTGGACTTCTCGCCCACGTGCTTGCTGACGATATGCACCGAGGCCAGGTTCAGCGGCAGGTCCGGGTTGGGGATGTTGGTCTTGATGACCAGGGTCAGCGGATCCTTGGCAGTGACCGATTCCACCGTGCGCAGGTAGCCGGCGAAGGTGGCCACGCTGCCCGGTACGGCACGGGCGCGCTGGTAGGAGAAGATCACATCGTCAGCGGTGAAGGGCTTGCCGTCCTGCCACTTGACGTTGGGGCGCAGCTTGAATTCCCAGGTCTTGGGGTCGATATTCTTCCAGCTCACGGCCAGGCCGGGGACCAGCTTGTTGTAATCGTTCTGGACCAGCAGGTCCCAGAAATGCAGGTCCACCGAACGGTCGCCGGCGTGGTTGTTCAGCTGCGGATCCAGCGACGAAAGCGGATCGGCAAAGGCGATGTTGAGGTTCTGCGCGTGCGCGGCATCGGCAGCGGCAGCCAGTGCCGCACCGGTCAGGGCGACGGCCAGCAGGCGGGTCAGGAGGGTTTTCTTCATGGTCGGGTTCCTCTGTGGTCAGGGTGGAAGCACTGTGAATGGATCAACTTGGGGCTTTCTGAATTGCACCCCCGCTCCCGTTCGGACTGAGTAGCAGCGCAGCTGCGTATCGAAGGCGCAACTGCGGCGGCATCAGCGTCTTCGATACGGCCCCGGAGGGCCTACTCAGTCCGAACGGCAGGTAAAACATTTCAACAAACCTTGTCAGCGGCCATCATTGAGATGGCAGGCACTCATGTGCCCCGGTGCGATCTCGCGCAACAGCGGCTGCTCTTCACGGCAGCGCTGCGTGGCATGCGGACAGCGCGGGTTGAAGTGGCAGCCGGTCGGCGGGTTCAGCGGACTGGGGATCTCACCCTTGATGGCGGTGAATTCCTTCTTGCGCGCGCCCATGCGGGGCACCTCGGCCAGCAGCGCCTGCGTATAGGGGTGATTGGGCTGGCCGAACAGTTCGCCCACCGGTGCACTCTCCACCACCCGGCCCAGGTACATGATGACCACGCGGTCCGACACGTGCTCCACCACGCCCAGGTCATGGCTGATGAAAAGATAGGTCAGGCCCAGTTGCTCGCGCAGATCCATGAAGAGATTGAGGATCTGCGCCTGGATCGACACATCCAGCGCCGCCACGGCCTCGTCGCAGACCAGCATCTGCGGCTGCACCGCGAGCGCGCGCGCAATACCGATGCGCTGGCGCTGGCCGCCGGAGAACTGGTGCGGATAACGGTCGCGCAGGGCCGGATCAAGACCGGCCCGCAGCAACTGCTGGCAGACATAGGCGTCAAGGTCGCCCTCGACCTTTCCATTCACTTGCGCCGCTTCGCCCACGATCTGGTCGATGCGCAAACGCGGATTCAGGCTGGCATAGGGATTCTGGAAAATCATTTGCACCTGCAGCCGGGCCTCGGCTTCTTCCTTGCTGCTGAGGCTGGCGCGGTCGCGGCCGTTGACCAGCACCTGGCCATCGGAAGGATCGAGCAGGCCGCAGGCCACCCGGCCCAGCGTGGACTTGCCGCAGCCGGATTCACCGACCAGCCCCACCACTTCACCCGGCAAGACCTTCAGGTCCACCTGGTCCAGCGCATGGGTGACGGCCGGCGGGCGGCTCCAGCCGCGCGCCTGCAACTGGCGTTCCAGCCAGCCCTGGCGGCGCTCGCCGAAGCGACGGCTGACGGCACGGGTTTCGATCAGGGGAATGACGGCCTTATCCATGGTGCTCGTTGCTCTGTGTGCTCGGGGTCGGGTGATAGCAGCGCACCCGGTGCGCCGGCAGCGGTTCGCTGATCGCCGGGGCCACCAGGCACTGCTGGGAAAGGCGCTCGCAGCGTGCAGCAAAGGCGCAGGTCGGCGGCAGGTGCAGCAAGTTGGGCGTCATCCCGGGAATCTGGCGCAGCCGCGCACCGCGCTGGTTGTTGCTGGGCAGGCTGCCGATCAGGCCTTGCGTGTAGGGGTGCAGCGGCGCATCGAGCACCGCATCCACACTGCCCTGCTCGACGATGCGCCCGGCATACATCACCGCCACTTCATCGGCCAGGCCGGCCACCACCGACAGGTCGTGCGTGATCCAGATCAGGGCGGTACCGTGCTGGCGCGCCAGCTTCTGCACTTCAGACAGGATCTGCGCCTGGATGGTCACATCCAGGGCCGTGGTCGGTTCATCGGCAATGATGAGGTCGGGCTTGTGCAGCATCGCGATGGCAATGGCCACACGCTGGCGCATGCCGCCCGAGAGTTGATGCGGATAGGCCTGCAGCCGTTCTTCCGGACTGGCGATGCCCATCATGCCCAGGGTATCGCGCGCCAGTTCGCGTGCCTGCTGGCCGCTGACCTTGCTGTGCGCCAGCACGGCATCGACCATCTGCGCTTCCACCTTCAGGACCGGGTTCAGGGTCATCATCGGGTCCTGGAAAATCATGGCGATGCGGTTACCCTGCAGTTCGCGCAACGAGGTCTTGTCCATGCTGACCAGGTCGCGGCCCTGGAACAGGATCTCGCCGCCGACGATGCGGCCCGGCGCATCGACCATGCCGAGGATGGAAAATCCGGTCACGCTCTTGCCCGATCCGGATTCGCCCACGAGACCCAGAATGCGGCCACGGCCGACCGACAGCGAGACGTCATCGACCGCCGGCAACACGCCTTCGGGCGTGAAGAAATGCGTGCGCAGGTTGCGCACTTCAAGTGTGAGCGCGCTCATTTCTGCCACCGTGGATTGAGGATGTCGCGCAGGCGGTCGCCGACCAGGTTGATGGCCACGATCACCACCAGCAGCGTGATGCCGGGATAGAAACTGATCCAGTATTCGCCCGAGAGCATGTATTGGTAACCATTGGAGATGAGCAGGCCCAGCGAGGGTTCGGTGATCGGCACGCCCAGGCCGAGGAAGGACAGCGTCGCTTCCAGCGTGATGGCGCGTGCCACCTGCAGGGTGCCGATGACGATCAGCGGCGGCAGGCAGTTGGGCAGGATGTGGCGCACCATGATGCGCCAGGACGACAGGTTCAGTCCTCTTGCGGCTTCCACGTATTCCTTGCGCCGTTCCACCAGCGCCTGGCCGCGCGCAGTGCGCGCGTAATACGCCCACTCCAGTACCACCAGCGTGGCCATCACGTTGAAGATGCCCTTGCCCACGTAGGCCAGGATCAGCATCGCCACCAGGATGGAGGGGAAGGACAGCACCAGGTCGGCAAAGCGCATGAGTACCGTATCGACCTTGCCGCCCGCATACGCGGCCAGCAAGCCGATGAGCGTGCCGATCACGCCCGCGATCAGGGCCGAGCCGACACCGATGCCCACGCTGATGCGCAGGCCATAGATGATGGCCGAGAACAGGTCGCGTCCCTGACCATCAGTCCCGAGCCAGTAGGTAAACGTTCCATCACCATTGAGGGTACCTGGATGCTGGCGCGAGTCGAGGAAGTTCAACTGCGCCAGGTCATACGGATTCTGCGGCGTGATCCACGGTGCGGCAATGGCGCCGACGATGAGCAGCAGCACGATCACCAGCCCCAGCATGGCCGAACGCGAGGCCACGAAATGGCGCATCACGCGCCGCCAGGGAGACTCGCGGGGCGGGGCCTGGAAGGCCGACAGTTCGGCCACGCGGGCGCGCACTTGTTCTTGCGTCATGGTCACTTCAGTTTGCGGCGCGCTCATGCACGGGCCTCCACCCGCACGCGCGGATCCAGCAATTTGTAGAGCACGTCCACCACCAGGTTGATGGTGACGAACATGCAGACGATCACCATCAGGTAAGCCACGATGACCGGACGATCCAGCGCATTGATGCTGTCCAGGATCAGCTTGCCCGCACCGGGCCAGGCAAAGATGCTTTCGGTAACGACCGCAAAGGCAATGGTGGAGCCGAACTCCAGCCCGACCACGGTCACCAGCGGAATGAGTGTATTGCGCAGCACGTACATCAGTACTACGCGTGCCGGCGACAAGCCCTTGGCACGCGCAAACTTCACGTAGTCCATCGGCAGCACTTCACGCACATTGGCGCGGGTGAGGCGAATCACCAGCGAGATCTTGAACAGCGAGAGATTGATGGCCGGAAGGATCATGTGCCGCCAGCCATCGGCGGTCAGCCACGACCATTGCACGCCGAACAGTTCGGCAGTCTGGCCGCGTCCGCCCGAAGGCAGCCAGCCCAGCGTGACCGAGAAGGCCATGATCAGCATCAGCCCGATCCAGAAGGTCGGCAGCGAAAAACCGAAGATGCTGGTGGTCATGACCAGACGCGAGAACGGATGATCCGGCTTCATGCCCGCAAACAGCCCCAGCGGCACGCCCACTGCCAGGGCCAGCAGCAATGCGGCCACAGCCAGTTCCAGCGTGGCCGGCAGGCGCTGGAAGATCAGCAGGATGGCCGGCGTGTTGTAGACGAAACTGTTGCCGAGGTTGCCGTGCAGCGCGCCATTGAGGAAGGCCAGGTACTGGCGCCACACCGGCTGGTCCAGGCCCAGTTCCTTGATGATGCGCAGGCGGTCCACCTGGTCCACGTCCTGGCCGATCAGGATATCGACCGGGTTGCCGATCATGTGCAGGCCGAAGAAGACGATCACCGTCATCAACAGCACCACCATCAGCGCCTGCAGCACGCTCTTTGCGATGGCCCCACTCATGCGGGAAGCTCCCAGGGCGATTCGGTCCACTCGTCGCCTTCCAGTTCCGGTTCTTCATAGGCCTGGATGTTGCGGTAGTGGTAGTCGATGTCCTCGCTGTACATCAGCGCGGCAATGCCCTGCGCCAGGCGGTAGGCTCCATCGCTGATGGCCGGGATGTCGCCGGAGACCGTGCCATGGCTGGCAGCGGCCGGATAACAGAAACAGTGCACGCGCTCCAGGCCCGGCAGGCTGCCCGGCGTTTTCTGCTGGAACTCGAACACCGGGCCCAGGTAGGGCGAGTCGGCCAGTTCCTGGTCTTCCTCACCAGCGGGCGGGGTGTAACGGTCGCTCCAGTTGAGGACGTGCGGGGCGATGTCCCTGAATTCGCTGCGCAGGCTCCAGTCGATCTTGAAACCGGTGGAAAAGAACAGGAAATCCAGTTCCAGCGGACCACGATTGGTCTGCAGCAACAGCGTCCCATCCGGCTTGACCTCAACGGATTCGATCGCCGTACCCAGCAGGAAGCGGGCATTGGCAAAGCGCGAAACCCGGCGCGTGCTGCCCGAGGGCGGCGGCACTTGCTGGGCGTTGACGTAATGGCGGATGCGCCACTTCCATTCGTCCGGCAGGTGCAGATGGCCGTTGACCAGGCCGGGGCTACCCGCCCCTTTGCCCTTGTTGATGCGCGGCAGGTCCTTGCGTCGGATCAGCAGGTCCACGCGTGCGGCCCCCTCTTCCAGCGCGGTCGCGGCGCTGTCCATGGCCGACGCGCCACCGCCGATCACGCCAACGCGCTTGCCCTTCAGACTGGCGTAGTCGAACAGGTCGGAAGAATGCGCCCAGCGGTCACGCGGCAGTTGCGCCGCCAGCGGCGGCAGGAAGGCACCACCCAGGCCATCGCGGCCGGTGGCCACCACCACGCGGCGCGCCAGCACGGTCGAAGTACCCGCAGGCGATTGCAGCTGCAGTGCCACGATGCCATCGGCGCGCGGCTGCACGGCCAGCACGCGATGTTCGTTGCGGATATCGAGCTGCATGACGCGGCGGAACCAGCGCAGGTACTCCATCCATTGCAGGCGCGGGATCTTGTCCAGCGCTTCCCACGCCTCCAGCCCGAACTGGGCCTCGAACCAGGCGCGGAAGGTCAGCGCCGGGAAGCCCAGCGCCGGGCCGGTCAGGGTCTTGGGGGAACGCAGGGTTTCCATGCGCGCAGTGGTGGCCCAGGGGCCTTCGAAGTCCTTGGGCGACTGGTCATAGATCACATTGGGAATGCCCAGGTGCGACAGCGCCACCGAAGCGGCCATGCCGGCCTGGCCGCCACCGATGATGGCCACGTCGATCACCGGCACACCGTCGCGCTCGATGGCCGGAGTCCAGGACTTGCCGGGCAGCGCCAGCCATTGCAGGTCCTGGCGTACGCGCGCCTCCAGGGCGGCCAGTCCTTGCGGGGGGGCAACGGGGATCAGGGTCGGTTCGGTGTCGTGCATAGCGCCTCGTCAAAAGCATGAAGAGACGTCGCCGGCACAGGCCTGCGATCGTCTCGATTCGGGTTTTGTGATGCAACGCCCTTCCCGGTTGACGCTGCTTGCTTGGGTTTTACTACACTGCTACTGCGAAATCATTTACAACAATTCATCATGCAGGCTGGCATCGCGCTTGACGAAGCCCTGCAAGGTGCTGCGGGCGGCCTTTTCCACGGCATCGATCAGGCGTTGCGTGACGCCCTCGACCGGCTTGCCATAGGGCGTGACCACGCCAAAATAAAACGGAATCTCCATCGCCAGCCGCTTGACCACCATGCCCTCGATGGGCATGCCATAGGCCGTGGCCGGCTCCACCAGCGCCACGCCCAGCCCGGCGCGGGCAGCCATGATGGCATTGAAGGAGGTGTTGGTATCGATGGCGACATCGAGCTGGCTGTCCTCACCCAGCGCGATCTCCACGCGCTGGCGCAGGCGATAGCGGTTGGACATGGTGATGACGCGCTGGCCGCGCAAGGCGGCGCGGGTGAGCTTGTCCTTGCCCGCCAGCGGATGGTCGGCGCGCACCACCGCCACGCAGGGCGCTTCGCCGATCCAGTGCAGGTCCAGCCCGCGATGGGCCACCGGCAAGGAGGTCAGCCCCAGGCTGACGGTACGATGCAGGACCGCATGCACGACCTGCTCGGCTGACGCGCTGCGCAGGTGGACGTGTTCGGGGAAGGCGCGCTCCTTGTGGGCGGCCAGCAATTGCAGGGCCGCCGGCGCGATGGTGGAGGCCAGCGCGGGGGTGGCAACCAGATGGACGGGATGGACTTCTTCACGGGCGATTTCCTGCGCCCGTTCGCGGATGCTGCGCAGGCCCACCAGCGAGCGCTCCACCTCTTCGTAGAGCAGGAAGGCCTTGGCCGTAGGCGTGACACGCGGACCATTGCGGTCGAACAGGGCGTAGCCCAGCTCGGCTTCCAGTTCGCCGATGGCCTTGCTGACGGCAGGCTGCGACCGCCCCAGGCTGCGGCCGGCACCGGTCACGCTCCCCAGGGTCATTACGGCCGCAAATGCCTCCAGCTGATTCAGATCCATCGAAATCGCTTTCCTTGATCAAGGTCCTTGCATATGATTTTCGAATTATAGGTTTGCTTGTATTCTATTTCAGTATAATAATTTTGTATAAGCAAATGCATGGGGCGGCATGTGACCGGGAATCCCGCTGTCCTCCTGTCTTGCGGCCTGGCCGATCGGGATGCCTGTGGGCAATTTTCGAAAATCGTATATACAAATGAGCGCAAAGTCGTTTTCCAAATAAGGTAACCCGCGTTACTGTAGATACCGGCCTCTGCCCACCCTGCTCAATTGGAACTCTCTGGACTCTCCGGAACACCGTCATGAACGCCCCTGCTCCCTGTCGCCCGCCGGCCGATCTTCGCTTCCCCATCTACCTGGACTATGGCGCTACCACGCCGGTCGATCCGCACGTGGCGCGTGTCATGTGCGACTTCCTCACCGAGAAATTCGGCAATGCGGCCAGCAGCTCCCATCCCTTTGGCTGGGAAGCACGGCGCGCGGTGGACAAGGCGCGTGCCCAGGTGGCCGGCCTGGTCGGTGCCCGTCCCGATGAAATCATCTGGACCTCGGGCGCGACCGAATCCAACAACCTGGCCCTGAAAGGCTGTGCCCATGCGCTGCGCGCGCAGGGGCGCGGCAAGCACCTCATCACGGTGGCCACCGAGCACAAGGCCGTGCTGGACACCATGCATACGCTGGAAAAGTCCGGCTTCGAGGTCACCTACCTGCAGCCCGGTGCCGATGGCCTCATCACGCCGGCCCAGTTCCGTGCGGCCTTGCGGCCGGACACGCTGCTGGCCTCGGTGATGTATGTCAACAACGAGATCGGCGTGATACAGCCCATTGCCGAGCTGGGTGAACTGTGTGCCGAGCGCGGTGTGGTCTTTCACGTCGATGCGGTACAGGCGGCTGGCAAGATCGCCATCGACCTGCAGCAGCTGAAGGTGGACCTGATGTCCTTCTCGGCGCACAAGGTCTATGGCCCCAAGGGCATAGGCGCGCTGTATGTACGGCACAATCCGGCGCTGAAGCTGGAAGCCCAGATCGACGGCGGCGGCCATGAGAACGGCATGCGCTCCGGCACCCTGGCCACGCACCAGATCGTGGGCATGGGCGAAGCCTTTGCCCTGGCCGGCGACTTGCTGGAAGAAGAAGGACGCCGCATCCGCGCCCTGCGTGACCGGCTCTGGTCCGGCCTGGCCGACCTGCCGGGCGTGCAGTTGAATGGCAGCGCCGAGGCGCGCGTGCCGCACAACCTCAACGTGAGCTTCCCGCCCACGCGCTACGGCACGCTGGGCAGCCAGTTGCTGGGCATTGCGGTGTCGGCCGGTTCAGCCTGCAATTCGGCGGCTTCCGCGCCCTCCTTCGTGCTGCTGGCCATCGGCCGTTCGCCCGACGTGGCACGCAATGCCGTGCGTTTTTCGCTGGGGCGCGGCACGACCGAGGCCGAGATCGATTACGTCGTGGCCACCGTGCGGCAGGTGCTGGCGCATGAGGTCGAGACGGAATTGCTGGCGGCGCATTGAATCGGATGGGGCGGCGAGCTTAGTTTTCAGACAAGGTGTGCGCCAGCCCCGTCATTCCCGATTGTTAGGTTTCAAC
This sequence comes from Herbaspirillum huttiense, assembly GCF_004367745.1. Classification (GTDB taxonomy): domain Bacteria; phylum Pseudomonadota; class Gammaproteobacteria; order Burkholderiales; family Burkholderiaceae_D; genus Herbaspirillum; species Herbaspirillum huttiense. The sequence continues at coordinate 1,787,995 of NZ_CP037993.1, read as the reverse complement.
TAGCTTTTTCTCTCATAAGCTAAGAACTTTTTATAAGTTCTCACGTGGGTCACGCCCGGTTAGACTCTGGGCCGTTTCCTTAGAACTGACCAACGTGATTCGCATCGAGCAACTCCACAAGACTTACCGTGCCGGCCAGCGCGACATCATCGCGCTGCAGGACATCAACCTGGACATCGCCCAGGGCGAGATCTTCGGCATCATCGGCCGCTCCGGCGCCGGCAAGAGTACCCTGATCCGCACCCTCAACGTCCTCGAACGCCCCGACAGCGGGCGCGTCCTGATCGACGGCGAAGACATCACCGGCCTGGGCCATGAAGCCCTGCTCGGCCTGCGCCAGCGCGTGGGCATGATCTTCCAGCATTTCAACCTGCTCAACGCCAAGACGGTGGCGCAGAACATCGACTGGCCTCTCAAGATTACCGGCCGCTACACGCGCGAGCAGCGCGCCGCGCGCGTGACCGAACTGCTGGCGCTGGTGGGCCTGGACGCGCACCGCGACCAGTATCCGGCGCAATTGTCCGGTGGCCAGAAACAGCGCGTGGGCATCGCCCGGGCGCTGGCCAATTCGCCGCGCCTGCTGCTGTGCGACGAAGCCACCTCGGCGCTGGATCCCGAGACTACCCAGTCCATCCTGCGCCTGCTGCTGGACATCAACCGCAAGCTGGGCCTGACCATCGTGCTGATCACGCACGAGATGGAAGTCATCCGCAGCATCTGCGACCGCGTCGCCGTGCTGGCCCAGGGCGCGGTGGCCGAACAGGGCCGCGTGGTCGACATCTTCCTGCGCCCGCAGCATGCCGTGACGCGTTCGCTGCTGGCCGAAAGCCACGCCTGGGATGCCAGCGATACGCTCTACCAGCGCCGCCCTGATGGCGCGCTGGTGCGCCTGACCTATGCCGGTGAAGTGGCGGCACAACCCATCCTGTCGCAACTGACGGCGGCGACCACCGCGCTGGCCACCATCGTGCGCGGCACCGTCTCGCGCATCAAGGACACGCCCTACGGGCAATTGCTGGTGGAATTCTCCGGCGGTGACGAAGCCGTCGCACAAGTCCTGGCGCGCTTGCGCGACTCCGGCATCGATCATGAGGTGCTGGCATGAGCGCGCTGTCTTCCCTGTCTGCCCTGGCGGGCCAGATCGACCTGTCGGTCATCGACTGGAGCGAGGTCGGCGACGCCACCGTGGAAACCCTCGCCATGACTGGCGGCTCGCTGTTCTTCACGGTCTTGCTGGGACTGCCGCTGGGCATCCTGCTGTTCCTGACCAATCGCGGCCAGCTGCTGGAACAGCGCGGGCTGTACTGGGTGCTGTCGCTGGTGGTCAACGTGCTGCGCTCGGTGCCCTTCCTGATTTTGCTGATCCTGCTGATCCCCTTCACGCTGTGGCTGGTCGGAACCTCCCTGGGCGTGACCGGCGCCATTCCGCCGCTGGTGATCGGTACCGCTCCGTTCTTTGCCCGCCTGACCGAAAGCGTACTGCGTGAAATCGACCGCGGCATTCTCGAAGCCTGTACCGCCATGGGCGCGCGGCGTCGCCAGATCATTTTTGGCGCGCTCTTGCCCGAAGCCCTGCCGGGCTTGCTGGCGGCGGTGACCATCACCGCGATCACCCTGATGTCGTATGCCGCGATGTCGGGCGTGATCGGTGGCGGCGGCCTGGGCGACCTGGCCATTCGCTATGGCTACCAGCGCTTCCAGACCGAAGTGATGGTGGTCACGGTGGCCATCCTGGTGGTGCTGGTGCAGTTGCTGCAGTTCTTTGGCGACCGCCTGGTGCTGCGCTTCACCCGCAAGTAAGGCAGCAAGAAACGGCAGTCCATGTTTTTCCGGGTGCGCTCCCCACGAGGGACGCTCCCACACCACGTCAACCGACGTTCAATCGTTATACAAAAGAATGGAGAGAACCATGATCCGCAAACTGATCCCTCAACTGGTGGCCGGTGCTGCCCTGGCCTTCAGCGTTGGCGCCCACGCCGCCGACAAGCTGGTGATTGCCGCCACACCCGTGCCGCATGCCGAGATCCTGGAACACATCAAGCCGGCCCTGGCCAAGGAAGGCATTGAACTGCAGGTCAAGGTCTTCACCGATTACATCCAGCCAGCCGCACAGACCAACGAGAAGCAGGTCGATGGCAACTTCTTCCTGCACCAGCCCTATCTGGACCAGTTCAAGAAGAGCCACAAGAACGACATCGAAGTGCCGGTAGCCAAGGTCCACGTCGAGCCCTTCGCCGCCTACTCGCAGAAGTTCAAGAAGGTCGCCGACATTCCTGACGGTGCCACCATCGCCATCCCCAATGATCCGTCCAACTCGGGCCGTGCCCTGCTGCTGCTGGCCCGCAATGGCCTGATCAAGCTCAAGGACAGCTCCAACATTTCCTCGACCCAGAAGGACATCGTGGAAAACCCCAAGAAGCTGAAGTTCCGCGCCCTGGAAGCGGCCACCCTGCCGCGCGTGCTGAACCAGGTCGACGTCGCCCTGATCAACACCAACTATGCGCTGGAAGCCAAGCTGAACCCGGTCAAGGATTCGCTGTTCATCGAAGATGCGAACTCGCCCTATGCCAACCTGCTGGTGGCGCGTGAAGACAACAAGGACAGCGCCGCCATCAAGAAGCTGGCCGCCGCCTTGAATACCCCGGACGTGAAGAAGTTCATCGAAGAGAAGTACAAGGGCGCAGTCGTTCCGGCCTTCTGATGCACTCGGGCAGACTGTACCGTCTCCCTGTCACACCGCCGGTGTGTCCCGCAGAGCCGGGACCACCGCAGAAGCGTGCATAGCGCCAGGCCGGTGTGTTTTACTGCAAGCCACGGAGTGATCCGTGGTTTTTTTTCGAACTCTGTCTGCGTAATTCAATGCGAGGTTCCACCAGAATTGCGGATCGATATCGAAAAACGCGCCCAGCTGACGGGCGATTTCCTCCGTGATCTCGGCCCGGCCTTGCACCAGGTCGTCCAGATGTGTTGCGGTGAGACCCAGATGCACTGCGAGCTGCACCCTATCCAGTTGCATTGGCTCGATAAATTCCTGCATCACGATTTCGCCGGGATGAATCTCCTCAAGCGTGTTGTTCATGGCAGCGATGTGAATGACGTGGGTTAACGATTCCGTATCAGAGTCCGGATTTTTAACATCGCTTCTACCGTCACCACTCCACGCAAACTCGATCAGCGTGCGGTCATCGAAAAACTTGGAGCGCTCGTCTCACGACTTATCACTCACTGAGACAGGCGCAAACTTGGTGAACCCCCGCCCCAAGATCGCCCCTCCCCGCCCCGCCATCAGCCAGTCCCGATCGGCATGACGCCATGCCGGATCAGCATCGCCCGTATCGATGCGGCCAGCGTGCACGCTCGACCATCGTCAGTTTTCTCAGTAGCCGCACACCTGCTGGCATGGTCATTGCACACCCGCCCGGCACGATACAGTCCATTCAACGAAAGGGATCACATGAAATTTGCCAAACCGGTGCTCGCCGTCTCGCTGGCCCTGCTGGGCCTGTCCACCCAAGTCGCGCAGGCGGATGCACTGGCCGATATCCAGAAGGCGGGCACGGTGCGCATCGCCGTGCCGCAAGACTTCGCCCCCTTCGGTTCGGTGACCTCCGACCTGCAGCTGCAAGGGCTGGATATCGACGTGGCCAAGCTGATCGCGCAGAAGATGGGCGTCAAGGTGCAGCTGGTGCCGGTGGCCAGCGCCAACCGCATCGCCTACCTGCAGACGCACAAGGCGGATCTGGTCATCTCCACCCTCGGCAAGAACGCCGAGCGCGAAAAGGTGATCGATTTCTCGCAATCCTATGCGCCCTACAACAACAGCGTCTTCGGGGTGGCCTCGGTACAGGTAAGCGGTCCGGCCGATCTGGCAGGCAAGACCGTGGGCGTGGCGCGCGGCACCTTCCAGGATCTGCAGCTCACCGACACCGCCCCGAAGAGCGCCACCATCAAACGCTACGAGGACAACAATGCCATGATCTCGGCCTATGTCTCCGGCCAGGTGCAACTGGTCGGCACGGGCGATTTCGTCGCCTATGCACTGGCGGAGAAGGCACCGGGCAACAAGCCCGTGCTCAAGTACATCATCAATGAATCGAGCTGCAGCGTCGGACTCAACAAGGGCGAAGCCGCCCTGCTCGGCAAGGTCAATGAGGTCCTCACGGCAGCCAAGAAAAGCGGCGAACTCAATGCCATCGTGCAGAAATGGCTGAACGTCCCCTTGCCCGCCAAAATGGCCACTACCTTCCAGTAAGCAAAACGGCCCGCACTTCGATGCGGGCCGTTCACTGAGGGATGACTGCTTACTGGTAAGTGGTCGCCATCTTCTCCGGCAGCGGCACGTTGAGCCACTTCTTGACGATGCCGTTGAGCTCCCCGCTCTTCTTGGAGGCGGTCAACGCTTCGTTGACCTTGGCCATGAGCGCCGGCTCTCCCTTGTTCATGCCCACATAGCAGGTCGAGACGTTGATGATGTACTTCAGCAGCGGCTTGTTGTTGGGGGTCTTCTCCGCCAGCGCATAGGCCACGAAGTCGCCCGTACCGACGATCTGCACCTGGCCCGAGACATAGGCCGAGATCAGCCCGTTGTTGTCTTCATAGCGCTTGATGACCGTGCTCTTGGGCACGCTGTCGGTCAGCATCAGGTCCTCGAAGGTGGAGCGGGCGACCCCGACAGTCTGGTTGGCCAGGTCGGCCGGGCCGGCAACCTTGATCGCGGCCACGCCGAAGACGCTGTTGTTGTAGGGCGCATAGCCCTGCGAGAAATCGATCACCTTTTCGCGCTCGGCATTCTTGCCCAGCGTGGAAATGATGAGATCGATCTTGTGCGTCTGCAGGAAAGCCATGCGGCTGGAGATCGGTACCGGCACCAGCTCGGCCTTCACGCCCAGCCCCTTGGCCACCAGCTTGGCCACATCGATGTCCAGGCCCTGCAGCTGCAGGTCGGACGTGACCGAGCCATAGGGCGCAAAGTCCTGCGGCACACCGATCTTGACCACACCGGCTTTCTGGATGTCAGCCAGGTTGTCGGCACAGGCGGTACCGGTGAGGGTGGCCAGAGCGGCCAGGGCGAGGATGGTCTTGACGAACTTCATGAGGGTTCCCTTGTTGTCGTGGATGTCGGACGTGGCGTGCAAAAACGGGGTAGCGTACAAACACTTAGAAAATCACGCGATTGACTGTGCGCGCATTCCGGGGCCGTTGCTCAGGAGCAGGACCGCCAGCATGCCGTCCGAACTCTGCAAGGAGCATGCCAGCCGCCGGGGGCTGGTGTAAATCATTTCCATGACCGCACTCTGCCCCGGAACTTTGATATCGCTCCGGATATCAGTCAGCGTACTGCATCAAGTTATAAGGTTTCCGAAAACAAGCATGCGAGGTCTGCATGCCCCCCAATGCACTTCCCCCGAGCGAAAGCCGGAACACAAGCCCATCCGCTGCAGGCATGGTAGCGGTACAAAATCTAAGCATTGTGAAACCTGTCCACAAGGGCAAACCTTTAGAAATTCGCTTGACACGATCTCCAAGCAGGAATAAAAAGCGGGGGCATCGTCGCTGTTGCGATCCCGCCAAAGATCAGCCTCAGCATTCCCGCCCGATAAGAGCGGACAGATAAAAATCGTAAAATCGAAGAAATAAGTTCTTCTGTCTTTACGATCAAAGTTATATTGCCGCAGGCACTCTACCAACGTCATTCCAGATCAATCACAAGGGAGATACCCATGCCCAAGCGTTCCAAGACCATCGAGCCCGTCGTGGTAGTTCCGCCGCAATTCCTGACCGAACCGGATGGCTTCCTCAACGTCCCGGTGAGCCGCAAGACCCGCGATCACATCCATCACCTCAAGAAGAGCATGCGCGTCTCCAGCCAGGCGGAAGTGATCGAAAAAGCCGTCGCCATCGTGCGCGCCATCGACCTGGCGGCCAAGGGCGAACTGCCCGACAACTGATGCATCCTGGCCGCAACCGGTCCCGGTTGCGGCTTTCTCCCCCCATTCCTTTCCTCATGCCGCTTCGGGATATGGCTCGTGATCGGCGTCCTTCACCCATAAAAAAAGCTGCCCAATATCTGGACAGCTTTCCTGGGGCTTAGACGGCCTGAGCCGTCCCGGCGACTTATCCCAATACACCTCTTGCCTGCTGTGGCAAGCGGAAGACGGCCACTTTCTCGGCCAGTTCGGCGGCCTGCCCCTGCATGGAGCGTGAAGCGGCGGCCGCCTCCTCGACCAGCGCCGCATTCTGCTGGGTAACCTCATCCATCTGCGCCACGGCCTGGTGCACCTGCTCGATGCCGGCGCGCTGCTCTTCACCGGCGGCGCTGATCTGGCCGATGATGGTATTGACCTGGGCCACGCTCTGCACGATCTCATCCATGGTCTGGCCGGCCTTCTTGACCAGTTGCGCACCCGAGTCGACCTTCTCCACCGAGTCGCCGATGAGGACCTTGATCTCCTTGGCGGCCGCCGCCGAACGCTGGGCCAGGCTGCGCACTTCGGTAGCGACCACGGCAAAGCCGCGTCCCTGCTCGCCTGCACGTGCCGCTTCCACCGCGGCGTTGAGCGCCAGGATGTTGGTCTGGAAGGCAATGCCGTCGATCACACCGATGATGTCCACGATCTTGCGGGCGGAGGCATCGATGGCATCCATGGTGCTGACCACGTCGCCGACGATGGCACCGCCCTGCCCGGCGACGTTGGAAGCGGCCTGTGCCATCTCCGCGGCCTGGCGGGCATTCGCACTGTTTTGCTGTACGGTGGAGGTCAACTCCTCCATCGAAGAGGCGGTTTCTTCCAGCGAACTGGCCTGGTGTTCGGTGCGTGCCGACAGGTCCTGGTTACCGGCGGCGATTTCCTGCGACGCGGTGGCGATGGTATCGGCACCGGTGCGCACGTTGGAAACGATGTCGACCAGTGACGTATTCATCTCGCGCAACGCACCGAGCAGGTCGCCGGTTTCATCCGGTGCGCTGTCGGTGATGGTCTTGGTCAGGTCGCCATTGGCGACCTTGCGGGCCGCATCGACGGCATCGGCCATGGGTACGGTGATGGAGCGGCTGATGGCCAGTGCAGCGATCAGGCCCAGCAGAATCGCCACCGCTGCCGAGACGCCGAGGATAGTTGCAGAAGTAACGTAAGTCGCATGCGCTGCTTCACTGGCCTCGCGCATCTGACCCTCAAAGCGCGTCACCATCTGCTGCAAGGTGGCGAGCAACTCGCCTTGCGTTTTGTACCGAGGGCCAAACAGCAAGCGTTGTCCTTCGACGTTCTGGTTCTTCAGTCCCAGTGCCACGACATCATTGGTAAAAGCGAAATAGGCTTTGCTCTGTTCATCTGCACGCGCGACCAGGCTACGTCCTTCATCGGTCGAAACGGAATTGCGCAGATAGTCCAGCGCTTTCTGGTACTCGGCCAGGTCCTTGTCGATGGACTGCTTGTTGCTGTTCATCTGGGCATCATCTTCCAGGATGATGATGTTGCGCGCCGAACGGGCGATATTCATCATCAGGTACTGCATCTTCTGGGCCGCATTGACCTTGGGATAAATGGCGCCGCTCAGTTGGGACGAGGTAGCATCCAGCGAAGACATGCGAGTGATGCCGATGAAGGTAATGATCACCAGCAACAGCAGGAGGGCAGCAAAGCCCGCAGCCAGGCGGGGGCCAAGGCGGAGACGGCGGAGAGGATTCATGTGGATTGCGCAGTGGAGTCGGACAGGGCCGGCGGAAGTACCGGTGCCGGGATGATAAGCCGGATGAGCTGCCGCATCACGGCAGAATAAAGGGGAAGACACAGGTCTGATCCGCCCTTGCGCCCTTCCATCCGGCCTGCGCCGCGGCCACGGCAAGCAACGCGCGTTACTGACCCGCCACCTTTTCATCGAACCAGCGCTTCCACGCGGGTACCGCGGTGGCAAAGGTGCCGCGATGCGTAGTCGGTCCGGTGGAGACCGCCTGTACCCGCGTGTTCCCCGAACCCATGGCCTGTGCATAGGTCATGGCCATACGGCCCACGCCGGGGGTGATGGCCTCATCCGTTTCGCCATAGTAATTGCGGACGTCCGAACGGATCACCCAGCGATAGGCCTGGGTGGTCGCGATCAGGCGGCCATAGGCGGACCGGGCGAAATACTGCGGGTCAAAATATTCCGGCCGCATCAGCTTGTGCAGGTCGGTCGGAATGTCGGCCACATTGAAGGGCTGCCGATCGTAGGCATTCTTGGCGACCGGGTAGGCCGCATCAGTGAGCACCGAGCGCGCCAACCCCGGCACACCGTAATAATTTTCGAAGGCAAAGGCTGACAGAATGACGATGCTGTTGAGCCAGGCCGCATCATTGGGGCGTGGAAAAGTGAGAAATCCTTCGAGCAGCGCGAACACGTCCAGCGGTGCACTGGCGGTGGTGGCCGCATCGACCTTGACGCCGGCCGCTTCCAGTTTTTCAAGGAAGGCCATGGTCACGAAGCCACCCTGCGACCACCCGGAGAGAAACAGCTTGTCCTCGCGCACACCCATGCTGGCCAGCACGCTGCGCGCGGCCAGCAGCATGTCATAGGTGGCTTGCTGGTGGCTGCCCTTGACCATGTAGCCTTCCGGCTCGCCGGAAATGCCCATGCCGAAATAATCGGCGCCGATGAGCGCATAGCCCTGCCCGGCGAACTGGGCAATCATCAACTGCGTTTCGGGCGATTGTTCGGGGAAGGACGGCACCTGCTGCCGTTCATACACGGTGCCATGCTGATAGGACACCAGCGAATAGGATTTGGCCGGCGTATCCGGCAACGCCAGCAAGCCCGAGGCGAGGATAGGCTGGTTGCCGCGCTCCGGAATCACGGAAGGATACGTGATGCGATAGAGCCGCACGGCATTGCGCGCAGGCGAGTAATTGACGGGGACGCCGGAGAATGCCGGCGTATCCTTTTGCAGAATGGTGTTGAGCTTGTCAACATCCCAGCGGCCGATGAGCTGATAGCGCACGCCGGAGGCCACCGCCTGCACCGCCGGGGTGGCGGAAGCCTGGGCCGATGCAGCAATTGGCAGGATGGACAACATGGCGCTCAGTGCGCCCAGGACCAGGCCGGCACGCATCAGACATGACTTCATCGCTTCCCCTTTTCTTGTATTCGAAATGAATCACTGCAATCGTTTGCATGGCCTGCGCACGGCGCAGTTGCGGCGCAAGCATCGTGTACGTAACGACATCAGTCTGGCGCATTATGACGAGCCGCATCGTAGCGCAAAGCAGGAAAAGCGGGACCTTTACCGTGCAAGCACAAGTTTGGGCGCACCGTGACTTCTGGTATAAACAGTGGCTGGAACGTCGCCGCCATTCCCCCCGATGGCGGATGACGCCACTTACCTCCCGATATTGAGAAACGAGCAAGCCATGAACAAGCGTACCCTCTCCCGCTTCCGCTTCCTGAAGCTGGCCGCCCACGCTGGCCTGATCTGCGCCGCGGTCCTGAGCCATCAGGCACACGCGCAGGCCAATCTGGACTTCTTCTCCAACACGGCCGTGGCCGATCTGAAGAAAGAACAGATCAATTCCCTGTATGCCGCCATCACCGCGTCCCTGGACGCCGGCGTGAGCGGCAAGACCTCGCAGTGGACCGATGGCCCCAAGCCCTCCACCACGGCCAAGATCACCCCAACCTTCGAGCAAAGCACCCCGCCCTGCGCCAATGTGGACCTGGTGGTCACCAGCAAGCGTGGCACCGAACCGCTGAAATTGCGTTACTGCAAGAACAGCGCAGGCAAGTGGGCACTGAGCAACTGATCCGCTGATCCTCCACGACCGCGCGCTGCGCGGCAATCGCTCCGGCCGGCCCCGGTGCTCCGTTGTACGGAAGCGCCGGCCGGTCCCGTCGGCGCTGCCGTTCAATGGAGCACCGGCACGCGATTTGCTGTTTGTTGCGCATCCCACCTTTCCCTCAAGGTAGCTTTCACCATGGCTGATACAGACCAACACTTTCTCGTCGTCGATGATTTTTCGACGATGCGCCGCATCGTCAGCGGCCTGCTCAAGGAACTCGAATACACCAAGATCGTGGAAGCCGATGACGGCTCCACGGCCCTGAAGATTCTGGAATCCGGCGCCTCCAACATCACCTTCGTCCTGACCGACTGGAACATGCCGGTCATGGATGGCCTGACCCTGCTCAAGAAGATCCGCTCCACCCCTTCCCTGGCGCATCTGCCGGTGCTGATGATCACGGCCGAAGCCAAGAAGGAAAACATCGTCACGGCAGCCCAGGAAGGTGCGGATGGCTATATCGTCAAACCCTTCAACGCCACCACGCTCAAGGAAAAGATCGAAAAGATCCTGGCGCGGCGCGCACAGATGAAATGAGAGGACGCTGATGGATATCCCTGCCAATGACGAACAACAAGAACCGCAAGCGGGCAGCATCATCAAACATGCCTCGATGACCACCCGCATCCACCAGACCATCTATACGCTGGAGAGCCGCATCGTCCAGCAGAACGACGGCCTGCAGCGTTCAGAATATCGCGTGCTGCTGGAGCGCGATGTCATCAAGGACTGGACCGAAGGCGACGTGGCACAGTATTTCGGATTGGACATCTACTGAGTTTCGAGAGCACGCCTGCCCCATGGCTGCCGCCTCCCCGGCAGCTTGCAACGGAAGAACGGCAACCTGCGGGTTGCCGTTTTTTTTCGCCTGCAAACGCCAATGGGCGCACTTTTGCGGTCGACCACACGGCGCGGAATGATCGCGCCGTGCCTTTCAAATTGATAACAAAATCGAGATTTTCTGTGAAACTCCCGCCAGGCAAAAGCAGGTATAACGTAACCAATAATGATACTCATCCGTTAAGAGCGGACTATCAGGGTTGTTTCATTTTGGGGATGTGAACGACGTGGCAGTGTTAATCGTAGAGCATCCAGGCGAGGGAGCCGGCGTTGTGCTCAAGGCCTTGCATGCCAGCGGCTTGCCGGTACGGGCAGTGGCGGCCTTGTCGGAACTGGAAGGCGAGATTCAAAAAAAAAGCCTGCCGTCCTGATCATCGAGACGCACCGGTTCACCATCAGCTTGCGTCCGCTGGTGGCGGATCTGCGGCAGAAGTTTCCGATGCTCGGCATTGTCGTCATCGGCGAACAGCTCAGCGAGGATGCGCAGGAGAAAGCCCTGCACGACGGTGCCGATTACATCCTGCACAAACCGATCCGGCAAGGCCTGCTGCTGGCGACCATCCGCTCCTTCCTGCGACGCCTGCGCATCCTGCATGCGCCGGCGGCAGGCAGTGCGGAAGCCTGGACCCTGTATCGCCGCCGCGGCACGCTGGTCAGTCCGCACAACGAACGGGTGGCGCTGAGCGAGCGCGAATGCGCGGTCCTGACGACGCTGTTTCTCAGCCCGCACTTCCCGGTCAGTGCGGAACACCTGATGCATGCGCTCAACATCACGGCCGAGATCATCGATCCGCATCGCATCGACACCATCATCTATCGCCTCCGGAAGAAGCTGGGGCAATTGGCGCATGCCCGCTTCGAGATCCGGAACATCTATGGCAGAGGGTTCATCTGCGTGGCAATGAAAGAAAGCGCGGTCTTTTATGTATGGGATGGATAACGGCGAATGGGTCAGGCTGGTCCAGCGGGTCTGGACCGGCGCTTCACTGGATGGCCTCGGTGCCGTCGCCTCACTAGGCCTTGCGGGCATGCTGGGCGCATTGCTCGCATCCGCGCGCGGCCGTTGCCGCGAGCTGCACCGGCAATTGCGCGAAGCCCGCGCCGCCAATGACGGCCTGCGCCAGCAGGCGCTCTACGACGGCCTCACCGGCCTGCCCAACCGCTGCCTGCTGGAGCAACGCATCGCTGCTGCGATCGCCCGCGCCGAGCGCGCACAGGGCAGCTTCGCGTTGCTGTTCCTGGATCTGGATGGCTTCAAGCTGGTCAACGATCGCCACGGCCACGCCGCCGGTGATCTGCTGTTGCTGCAGATCGGCGAACGGCTGGGGGCGAGCCTGCGGCATGCGGATACCATCGCCCGCATTGGCGGTGATGAATTCGTGGTGCTCACCGACATCGTCGCCAGCGGCGACATCCGCATCATCCGCGACAAGCTCACCCAGGCGCTCGCTGCCCCCTTCCAGATCGGCCAGACGATGCTGACGGTGAGCGCGAGCCTGGGCCATGCACGCTATCCCGATGACGGCAATTCGATGGATGCCCTGCTGGCTTGCGCCGACCAGGGCATGTATCACCTCAAGCGCGCCCGTCAGGCGCAGGCGGCCTGCACCGTGCAGTGACCGACGCAGCGGTTGACGGCGGCGGCGATCTGCAGCGGGTCGAAGCGCGACCAGCGGGCCGCCACGTGCTGGTCCGGCCGGATCAGGTAAGCGCATCCGTCTTGCGCGGCATAACGCTGCGCGGCCAATCCCTGCACATCCTCCAGCAGGGCCCCGGAACCGGCGGGACCGATGGTCTTGACCGGAATCTCCAGGCCCGCAGCCTGCAGACTGACGGGGAAATCTCCCGCACCGAATACCAGCACCGTGAAGCCTTCGCCCAGCTGACTGAGCAGCCATCCGGGCCGGCTCCCCTGCCGCACCGGCGCATCCGCACAGGGAGTGCCGGGGACCATGCGCTCGCCGAACGGCACGCTGTCGGGGGTGTTCAGGGACGAGCTCACATAAGGTGTCGGCGTGGACAGGCGGCCGCTGTTGACCAGCGTGCGGGCGAACGGTTCGTGCTCGGCCAGCGTCAGGACGGCATCGCGCAGCACGCGGCTGGCACGGCTCTTGGGCGTGATGAAATCGGTGGAGCGGGTGGACTGGCGCAGGTTGTCGTCGGCCGCGAAAGCGCGCTCTTCGTGATAGCTGTCGATGAAGCTGACCGGGGCCTGGCCGTCAATGACCAGCTTGAGTTTCCAGATCAGGTTGTCGATGTCCTGCACGCCGGTATTGGCACCGCGCGCCCCGAAGGGAGATACCTGATGCGCAGCGTCACCGGCAAAGAGCACGCGCTGGTAGCGCATGTTGTCGATGCGGCGGCAGGCGAACTGGTAGACGGAAACCCATTCCAGTTCGAATTCCACCTCCGGCCCCAGCATCGCCTGAATACGCGGGATGACGTTTTCGGGCTTCTTTTCTTCCTCGGGATCGGCGTCCCAGCCGAGCTGGAAATCGATGCGCCAGACGTTGTCGCACTGCTTGTGCAGCAACACGCTCTGGCCGCGATGGAAAGGCGGATCGAACCAGAACCAGCGCTCGGTCGGGAAGTCGGCCTTCATGATGACATCGGCGATGAGGAAGCGGTCCTGGAAGAACTGGCCGGTGAACTGCGCACCGACCATCTTGCGCGTATCGCTGTTGGCTCCGTCGCAGGCGATGATCCAGTCGGCCTGCATGGTGAAGCTGCCGTCGGGCGTTTCCACGGTCAGGGTGGCACCGTCGTCATCCTGCTTCAGGGCCACCAGCGCATGCTTCCAGCGCAGGTCGATGAGCGGATGCGCCGTGCAGGCTTCTACCAGATACTCTTCCAGATAGTATTGCTGCAGGTTGATCATGGCTGGCATCCGGTGGCCGGCCTCGGGCAGCAGGTCGAACTGGTAGACCTGGCGATCCTCAAAAAATACCTTGCCCAGCTGCCAGCCCACGCCCTTGTCCACCATGCGCTGCGCCACGCCCAGACGATCCCAGATCTCCAGCGGACGCTTGGCATAGCAGACCGCACGCGAACCGATGCTCACGGTGTCATTGTCATCCAGCACGATGGCGGGCAGGCCGCGCGCGGCGCATTCCAGGGCCGCCGTCAGGCCGATGGGACCGGCACCGATGATGACCACCGGGTGGCGCTGCGGCTGGCCGCTGCGCTGCTCATCCGAGGGTTGATAGGCGAAACGGGGATAGGTGTAGGTGCTTTGCATGGGTGTCTCCTTGGGATCATCGGGGGGATGGCGCTGTCAATTTTTTATCGGATCAGTGACCGGCTGCCGTGAATTCCTGCACATGCATCCAGGCGGCATGCTTCGGTGCGCGGCGGGTGCGTGACCATTCGTCCAGCATGTCCCACTTGACTTCGTCCAGCCGCTGCAGCTGCTGCGGGCTGGCGCAATCGGCAGCAAGTTCGACGCGGTGGCCGCTGGGATCGAAGAAATAGATGGATTTGAAAATGGTGTGATCGGTGATGCCCACCACCTCGATGCCGTCGTCCTGCAGGCGCTGCATGACCTCCCTGAGGGTGGCCTCGCTGTCCACCTTGAAGGCAATGTGCTGCACCCAGGCCGGGGTATTGGGGTCGCGCCCCATGGGCGGTGAATTCGGGATCTCGAAGAAGGCCAGCACATTGCCCTGCCCGGCATCGAGGAAGATGTGCATGTAGGGATCGGGGGCCTTGGTCGAGGGTACCTGGTCTTCGGCGATGGCCAGGATGAAATCCATGTTCAGATATTTCTGGTACCAGAGCACGGTTTCTCTGGCGTCCTTGCAGCGGTAGGCAACGTGATGAATGCGATCGATCTTCATGGCAGTCTCCTTGAGGGCTTCGTCTTGGCGTTCGAATTAGTAACGGTTGTTACTATATTGACGAGGCTCGCTCAGGGTCAACGTGCGGCAGGGGCAGGAAGGTCCTCACGTGCAGGGTTATTGATGTGGATCAAGCGTGCCGCGACCCTGTCGACTTGGTAACGTCTGTTACCATATCGGAATGAAACTGCAAGATTTTTTCCCCTATCAACTGGCCCAGCTGGCCGAGGCGGTGAGCCGTTCGGTGGCGGAGGTCTATGCCGATCGCTTCGGCCTGAGCCGCGACGAATGGCGCATCCTGGCGGCCCTGGCCGAAGAGGGCCAGATGCAGGCCAGTGATCTGGTGCCTCATACTTCACTGGACAAGATGCAGGTCAGCCGCGCGCTGGCGCGCATGGAACAGGATGGCCTGGTACTGCGCCAGCCCAGCCCGGATGACGCCCGCGCGCGCATCGTCAAGCCCACGGCCCAGGGGCGCAAGCTGTACCGCAAGATCGTGCCGATGGTGGAAGAGCGCGAAGCCCATCTCCTGCAAGCGCTGAGCTGCAGCGAACGCGAGGCCTTGATGCGGGCCATGGAAAAGATCCGGAAACGCGCCTTGCGCGTGATGGACGACGCGGATTGAGGCTTGTCGGTGCCTGGCTGACGCCATTCTGCGGGAGCCTCCGATAACACGGTGCAGGCGAACGGTCTACCTTGTGATTTCAAGGAGACCACCATGAACCAGCCTGACCATACTGACCGGCATGACATCGAACGTGACGAGAACCAGCCACGACGCCCCAAGGAAGGGGCCACGCAGACCCATTTCGAGAAAGAGCCCGAGGGCCATGAAGGCACGCTCGGTGGACAGCCGCCACTGAACGCCCCGGCCGGCATCCAGCGCATGGGACGGGGCGGCGTGCTGGTGGAGAAAAGCCCGAATGCCGCCGACGATGAGCGGCAAGAGCAGAAGCCGGAGCAAGGTTCTACATTCCTGACTAGGCCGACCAGGCCAGCATCGGCTTCCGGCCGATGAATTCGCGGAAGACTGCCCTGTCCCGCCCCGTGTCCTTGGCTTGGTAGAGCGCCTTGTCGGCGCTTTCGACCAGTTCGCGCGGTTGATAGGAGAAGCCTTCCGCAGACGTGATGGATGTGATGCCAATGCTGACCGTGACCCAGCCCTTCTCGCTGGTCGCGTGCGGAATGCTCAGGGCCCTGACGGCCGCACCGATTCGTTCCGCCACCACGATGGCACCGGCACTGCCGCATTCCGGCAGCAGGACGGAAAATTCTTCGCCACCGTAACGCGCCACCGTATCGATCTCGCGCTGCGCCGCGCTGGAGATGGCCGCGGCGATGTTGCGCAGGCAGACATCGCCCACCACATGGCCATAGTGATCGTTGTATTGCTTGAAGTGATCAACGTCGATCATGAGCAGTGAGAACGCCCCGCCCACGCGTGCGAAACGCGCCGCTTCCGCCTCCAGCAATTCATCGAAATGACGGCGATTGATGGCACCGGTCAGCCCGTCACGGCGCGACTGGTTCTGCAGCAATTCGAACATGGTTTCCAGATCGGCTTGTGCCCGCACTGCTTCGGCTTGCGCGCGCTCCCTCAGCGCTACCTGCGCGACCATCTTGTTGCCGCCGTACCAGATGGCGAGCAGCAGCAAGGTAATCCCCAGCGCGCGCGCGATGAGGTGCCGGGTCCAGCTCTGCAGGACCTCATTCTCCGACACGGCAACGATGACGAAAAGCGGGTAATTGCCGAGATGCTTGAAGCCATGGATGCGCGTCACATCGTCCTGACGGGAACGTATCGTGACCTGGCCGGCGTCTGCCGTGCTGATGTATTGCCGGAACAAGGGCGATTGCGCCAGCGACTTGCCCATTGAGTCGGTCAGCAGCGGACGGCGGTACAACACGGTGCCCTCATTGGTCCCGAACAGGATGGCCCCTTGCCGTCCGATATCGAACTTGTGATAGAAGCGCTCGAAGAACTGGATGTCCAGCGTGGCCAGCGCCACGCCACCGAACGAACCGTCGGGCTTGTTGATGCGGCGGCTCATGGTGAGCACCCAGTGGCCGGTGGACTTGCTGCGGATGGGCTTGCCGATGAAGGGAGAATCGAGGCGGTGGGTCTGGTGGTGCCGGAAATAGTCGCGGTCGCTATTGTTGAAGCGCGTCTCCAGGACCGGCTGCGAGGAGGCCAGCCACTTCCCTTTTTCGTCATAGATGAACAGGCCTGCCAGTTGCGGCACCTCG
The DNA here is from genome assembly GCF_004367745.1 of Herbaspirillum huttiense. Lineage (GTDB taxonomy): Bacteria > Pseudomonadota > Gammaproteobacteria > Burkholderiales > Burkholderiaceae_D > Herbaspirillum > Herbaspirillum huttiense. The sequence continues at coordinate 1,771,266 of NZ_CP037993.1, read as the reverse complement.
CCGACGGTTCGCACCAGAAAGTTGTGCAGCCGCTCATTGCCGGCCACGGCGCGGGGCTTGCCCGGTACCTGCTCCATCACGGCCTTGAGGACGATGTCGACTTCATCCAGTGCCTGGTCGGCGTGCTGGGACAGCGCCAGCGCCATGTTGGCGGTGGCGCGGAAGGACTCTTCCATCTCGGCAGTACGTTCATGCCAGCTGGTCCAGGCTTCCAGAATGATGATGATGATGCAGACGGCGGCCACGAAGCCCTTGGCCGCTCTGGACGCCACCTTGATCGGACACGCTTGCATGGTTCTCCCCTGAACGGTGACGTCTCGTGGCGCCATTATTGTTCGCACCGGCAGGCCTCGCCATCAGAGATTGCCTGAGAAGAGACGGGCCGTCTCCCGCTTGATGAGAAGGCGGGTCAGGATTATCCCGATGGTGTTGCGTCAACAAAGCGCGGTAAGGTCTGGGCAGAGGAGAAATGATGCTAAACAGTTTTGCAGAGGATATCGCTGGCAGATATGTATTGATCGTCAGGAAACTGGCCGAGATGGCCGGGGCCAATCTGATCGTCGGTGACCTCATCCGCAATGCCACCCGAAATTGCCTGGTGGGCATGCACGCGGCGGGGGCGGAATCGTTCGAGATCCGCCAACATCTGGGTGCGTTGATCGCCAGTCACATCCACGCCTTGCAAGTACACAGCGACCGCACGCTGGCGGCGTGGGTACATGCGCGCAATCATATGGAATTCCTGCTCTTCATCGAGGAGCGGGAAGAACTGGCGTTGCGCGATGAGCCTGGTGCGGGTGCAGGGGGAATGATGCACTGACTCGCGACGAGCACGATTGAGCCAGGCATCGGGCCGGGACATAAAAAAACCCGCTGACGTATCAGCGGGTTTTTCATTGTGGCGGAGAGGGGGGGATTCGAACCCCCGATAGGCTATGAACCTATACACGCTTTCCAGGCGTGCGACTTAAACCACTCATCCACCTCTCCTGGATTCGGGTTCGCGTTCAGCGAAGCCATGCATTATAGCAAGCTTCTCGCCGAAGCCAAGTCTTTTCTGCATCTTTTTCAAAAAGACCATGAAAAAACCAGCAGGACCCGGCGTCCATACGACAACGCCCTGCCCTGCCGGCTAGTCTGTTACCGCCTTGCAGCGGCGACTTCAGGCTTACTGCGCTTCTTTCAGCTGATCCAGGATGGCCGGATTTTCCAGCGTGGAAACGTCCTGGGTGATCGCCTCGCCCTTGGCCAGCACGCGCAACAGACGGCGCATGATCTTGCCGGAGCGCGTCTTGGGCAGGTTGTCGCCGAAGCGGATTTCCTTGGGCTTGGCGATGGGGCCGATTTCCTTGGCCACCCAGTCGCGCAATTCCTTGGCGATCTGCTTGGCTTCTTCACCGGTCGGGCGCGGACGCTTCAACACCACGAAGGCGCAGATCGATTCGCCGGTGGTTTCGTCCGGCTTGCCCACCACGGCCGCTTCAGCCACGATGCTGTTGGCCACCAGCGCCGATTCGATTTCCATGGTGCCCATGCGGTGACCCGACACGTTGAGCACATCATCGATACGGCCGGTGATGGTGAAGTAGCCGGTCTCCTTGTTGCGCACCGCACCGTCGCCGGCGAGGTAGATGTTGCCACCCAGTTCTTCCGGGAAGTAACTCTTCTTGAAGCGTTCCGGATCGTTCCAGATCGTGCGGATCATCGACGGCCACGGACGCTTGACCACCAGAATGCCGCCATTGCCATTGGGGATGTCGTTGCCGGTCTCGTCGACGATGGCCGCGGTGATGCCCGGCAGCGGCAGCGTGCACGAACCCGGCACCTGGGGCGTAGCACCCGGCAGCGGTGAAATCATGTGGCCGCCGGTCTCGGTCTGCCAGAAGGTATCGACGATGGGGCAGTTCTCGCGGCCGACGTTCTTGTAGTACCACATCCAGGCTTCCGGATTGATGGGCTCGCCCACCGAACCCAGGATGCGCAGCGAGGACAGGTCGTATTGCTTGGGATGAACCTTCTCATCCGCATCGGCCGCCTTGATCAGCGAACGGATCGCCGTCGGCGCAGTGTAGAAGATGGTGGCCTTGTGGCGCGCCACCATGTCCCAGAAGCGGCCGGCGTTCGGATAGGTCGGCACGCCTTCGAAGACGATCTGGGTCGCACCCACGGCCAGCGGACCGTAAGCGATGTAAGTGTGGCCGGTGATCCAGCCGATGTCGGCGGTGCACCAGTAGACATCGTCGGGCTTGATGTCGAAGGTCCACTTCATGGTCAGCACGGCCCACAGCAGGTAGCCCGCCGAAGAATGCTGCACGCCCTTGGGCTTGCCGGTGGAACCGGAAGTGTAGAGGATGAACAGCGGATGCTCGGCATCCACCCATTCCGGCTCGCAGGTGTCGGGCTGGTTCGCGACCACGTCGGAGAGCCACAGGTCACGGCCTTCGACCCAGTTGATCTCGGCACCGGCGCGCTTGTAGACGACCACGTGCTTCAGGGTATCGCAGCCGCCCATGGCCAGGGCTTCGTCGACGATGGATTTCAAGGGCAGCTGCTTGCCGCCGCGCACCTGGTAGTCAGCGGTCAGCACGGCCACGGCACCGGCATCGATCACGCGTTCGTGCAGGGACTTGGCGGAGAAGCCGCCGAAGACCACCGAGTGCGTCGCGCCGATACGGGCACAGGCCTGCATGGCCGCCACACCTTCCACCGACATGGGCATGTAGATGACCACGCGGTCGCCCTTCTTGATGCCCAGCGATTTGAGGCCATTGGCGAACTGGCAGACCTTCTGGTGCAGTTCGCGATAGGACACGCGGGTCACCTTGCCGTCGTCGGCTTCGAAGATGACGGCGGTCTTGTCGGCATTGCCGTTTTCCAGGTTGACGTCCAGGCAGTTGTACGAGACGTTCACCTGGCCATCGGCGAACCACTTGTAGAACGGAGCGTTGGATTCATCCAGGGTCTGGGTGAAGGGCTTGTGCCAGTTGAGGTTGTCCTTGGCCAGCTTGGCCCAGGTGCCTTCGTAGTCTTTCTCGAATTCGGCGTTCAGGGCCTGGTAGGCGTCCATGCCCGAAATGGCGGCATGACGGGCCAGCTCGGCCGGGGGTGCGAATACGCGGTTCTCTTGCTTGAATGTCTCGATGTCTGCCACGGTAGTCTCCAGTAGGTTTGTTTTTGCTTTCCGCAAAACATAGGCCGTTTCACTTACTCAGTCCTTACACAAGCAGCGCCCCTGTCGGACGGGAGGCCGCTTGCATCAGGGCTGGGACAGCGATGCCTGCACCCTTGCGCCAACCCGGGCAGGACCACACCCGGCTGGCTCCATAGACGCAGACCTTCATATCGCTGCGATGTTCTCTGATGTTCAAGACAACATATTGGCATTCTGGCACAGGTCGATGTTTCCCGCAGGCACTGCGCACGCGGGATGCAGAGCAGGCCCCGGAAATGGGCCAAGGGCGTGTAGAATACGGCCCCAAATCCGGAGCCGGACAGTGAACGCAAACGCAGCTGCAGCGGCGCACCGGATATCGTCATCCTCAGCCAGAATCACGCGTAGCACGGACACCCATGAAAAACTCGTCGCCCCAGCCTCCCCGCAAGATCGGCATCCTGCCCAACCTGATTTTCATGAGCCGCTGGCTGCAGCTGCCGCTCTACCTGGGCCTGATCCTGGCGCAGTGCGTCTACGTGTATCACTTCTGGGTCGAGCTGGTGGATCTGATCGGCGCGGCCATGGGCAGCGCCAGTTCGCTGGACCACATCCTGGATGCGGTCGCCATTCCCGGCGCCACCCGTCCCGAGAAGCTCAATGAACAAACCATCATGCTGGTGGTATTGGCCTTGATCGACGTGGTGATGATTTCCAACCTGCTGATCATGGTGATTGTGGGCGGATATGAAACCTTCGTCTCGCGCATGAACCTGGAAGGCCATCCCGACCAGCCCGAGTGGCTCTCGCATGTGAACGCTTCTGTCCTGAAGGTCAAGCTGGCCACGGCCATCATCGGGATCTCGTCGATCCACCTGCTCAAAACCTTCATCAATGCCAATCTGTATGACGCCAAGACGCTCATCGCCCAGACCGGCATCCATATCGCCTTCCTCTTGTCGGCCATGGCCATCGCGTATTGCGACCGGCTGATGGTGCATCCTTCCGAACCCTCCGACAAGCCGCACTGACTTTGCTTCATCCAAACCGAGAGAACCAGCCATGACCATCATCAAGCAAGACGATCTCATCGAATCCGTCGCCGCCGCGCTGCAGTACATCAGCTACTACCATCCGGCCGATTACATCCAGCATCTGGCCCGCGCCTACGAGACCGAGCAGAGCCCGGCCGCCAAGGATGCGATCGCCCAGATCCTGACCAACTCGCGCATGTGCGCCGAGGGCAAGCGCCCGATCTGCCAGGACACCGGCATCGTCAACGTCTTCCTGAAGATCGGCATGGGCGTGCGCTTCGAGGGCTTCTCGGGCTCGATTGCCGACGCCGTCAACGAAGGCGTGCGCCGTGGCTACTCGCACCCGGACAACGTGCTGCGCGCCTCAATCGTGGCCGACCCGCAGTTCGAGCGCAAGAACACCAAGGACAACACCCCGGCCGTGATCCACATGGAACTGGTGCCCGGCAACACCGTGGACGTGCAGATTGCCGCCAAGGGCGGTGGCTCCGAGAACAAGACCAAGTTCGTCATGCTGAATCCCTCCGACAACCTGGTGGACTGGGTCCTCAAGACGGTCCCGACCATGGGCGCCGGCTGGTGCCCGCCGGGCATGCTGGGCATCGGCATCGGCGGCACGGCCGAGAAGGCCATGCTGATGGCCAAGCAAGTGCTGATGGAAGACATCGACATGTACGAGCTGCTGAAGCGCGGTCCGCAGAACAAGACCGAAGAGCTGCGGATCGATCTCTATGAGAAGGTCAACGCACTGGGTATCGGCGCACAGGGCCTGGGCGGCCTGACCACCGTGCTGGATGTGAAGATCATGATGCACCCGACCCACGCGGCTTCCAAGCCCGTGGCGATGATCCCCAACTGTGCCGCGACCCGTCACGGCCACTTCGTGCTGGATGGTTCGGGCCCGGCCTACATGGAACCGCCGTCGCTGTCGGATTGGCCGGAAGTGCACTGGGTGGCCGACACCGAGAAGTCCAAGCGCGTCAACCTGGACACCCTGACCAAGGAAGAAGTCGCCTCCTGGAAGCCGGGCCAGACCCTGCTCTTGAACGGCAAGATGCTGACCGGCCGCGATGCCGCCCACAAGCGCATCCAGGACATGCTGGCCAAGGGCGAGAAGCTGCCGGTGGACTTCACCAATCGCGTGATCTACTACGTCGGCCCGGTCGATCCGGTGCGCGACGAAGTGGTGGGTCCGGCTGGCCCGACCACCGCCACCCGCATGGACAAGTTCACCGACATGATGCTGGAGCAGACCGGCCTGATCTCCATGATCGGCAAGTCCGAGCGCGGCCCGGCCGCCATCGAGGCGATCAAGAAGCACAAGTCGGCCTACCTGATGGCCGTGGGTGGTTCGGCCTACCTGGTGTCCAAGGCGATCAAGTCGGCCAAGGTGCTGGGCTTTGCCGACCTGGGCATGGAAGCGATCTACGAGTTCGACGTCAAGGACATGCCGGTGACGGTGGCCGTGGACGCCAACGGCATCTCGGTGCACAACACCGGGCCGGCCGAATGGAAGGAAAAGATCGCCCAGAGCGTGTCCCTGTCCAAGATCCCCGTCACCACGGCCTGATTCGATTCCAGGCCGACCCCGTTGCAGGAGCGCGCGCAGCACCATGAATGAAGCCGTCAAGCAGGTCAGTGCGCCTTCTGCCGCCGGGTCCGACAGCAGTAGCCCGATGCCGGCCGCAGCCAACGCTGCGGTCGGCATTTTCGATTCCGGTATCGGCGGCTTGTCGGTGCTGCGGCACATTCATTCCGCCCTGCCCCGTGAACAGCTGATCTACTTCGCCGACTCCGGCTATGCACCCTATGGTGACAAGACCGAGGCGCAGATCGTGGAGCGCTCGCTGACCATCGCGTCCTTCTTGCTGGAGCAGGGAATCAAGGCGCTGGTGGTGGCCTGCAACACGGCCACGGCGGCGGCCATCCAGGCGATACGCGCGCGCTGGCCGCAACTGCTCGTGGTGGGCATCGAGCCCGGCCTCAAGCCTGCCGCCCAGCAAACCCGCAGCGGCACCGTCGGCGTGCTGGCCACCCGCAGTACCCTGGCCAGCCAGCGCTTTGCCTTGCTGCAGCAGCAGATGGAAGCCCGGTATCAGGTGCGCTACCTGCCCCAGGCTTGCGTGGGGCTGGTGGACCTGATCGAGAAAGGCGAACTGTATTCGCCGGCCACGGTGCAATTGCTGGAGCGCTACCTGGGTCCGCTGCTGGAACAAGGGGCCGATACGCTGGTGCTGGGCTGCACCCACTACCCCTTCGTACGTCCGGCCATCGAAAGCGTCTGCCAGCGCCTGGCGGGGGGCATTCCGGACATCATCGATACCGGCCAGGCCGTGACCCGGCAACTGCAGCGCCTGCTGGCCACCGAAGGCCTGGAAGCGCAAGCAGCGACCGGTTCGCTGGCGGGCTTCACCACAGCCAGTCGCTCGACGCTGGAACAGGCTTTCCGGGGACTGCTCAAGCTTGATCCGCCGGTGCAGGCCTTGCAGCCGCAAACGGGCGGCTGACGCGGATGGGTAGGGCTGCGGAAAGAAATTTCAGGGCAATTGCCAATTTGCATTGAAATATGTTGCCATTCCCTGCAAGTGTTTGTATAATCTTTTGCTTACTTGATGACGGACGGAAGTCTGTCTGACAGTCGACGGTGGCTGTAGCTCAGTTGGTAGAGTCCAGGATTGTGATTCCTGTCGTCGTGGGTTCGAGTCCCATCAGCCACCCCAAAGATTCATGCAAAAAGCCCGGTCCTGGTGACCGGGCTTTTTGTTTTCAGAGTCCGCTTCCTTTACGTGGGAACTTCGAGTCGGACCACAGCCCTGCTTCCGGTAGCCGCTGCGTAGCGCGCCAAGGTTCGCATGGATGGCATGCTGCGGCCGCTTTCCAAACGCGCGATCGCCGACTGCGACGTCTGCATCTTTTCCGCCAGTTCCTGCTGGCTAAGGCCGGCCCGCACACGCGCCGCGATCAACTCCTGCGCCAAGGCAAATTCGCCTGCCAGCAGATCGTATTCCTCGCGAACTGCAGCATTGGAGAGCAAATGCTTCTTCAGGGTAGCCAAGTCAGTCATTTTTCCATCCTCTTCGTTCTGGTCAATGCGGTCTCGATGGCATGCCGATCAGTCTTTTGAGTCTTCTTCACAAAGACATGCAGCACCACAAGCCTGCGCTGCGAAACGCTCACATAGAGCGCCCTTGCAATCCGGTCACGCCCAGTCAAGCGCATTTCCCATAGCTTGCCCTCGATGGGACGCACATGAGGCATACCGACCGCATGCGGGCCGAATCGCTCCAACATTTCTGCGATGCGGAGAAAGCGTGCCTGCAGGTCGGCAGGCAGCCCAAGCAGCTCCGCATGAGCTTGCGGCAATAAATCGAGATGCCACATTCTTATTTTATCTCTTTTTTGATATATTTTGACGCATCATCCGCGACCAATGAATGATGAGTGGTCTCTGCAAAACCTCCGACATCTTGCGGCCGGACCAAGCAGTGCCCTAGTTGATCATCCCCGTCGAATACGCATACTTGATCAGCTCCGCATCCGTACTCAGGCCCAGCTTGCGCATGGCATTGTTCTTGTGGGTACTGATGGTGCTGGGAGTACGCGACAGGCGCACGCAGATTTCACCCAGAGACTGGCCTTCCACGAACAGGCGCACCACTTCCAGTTCGCTCTGGGTCAATTCGCGCACCAGGCCGAAACCTTCACCCTGCGCCCAGCTCATCTCCAGCTCGCCACGCAGCGAGACCGGAAAATACAGCTGCTTGCTGCTCTGCGTGGCCAGGCAGGCATTGATCAGCTCGTCGGTCTTCTCGCGCTTGTTGATGACGGCAAATACGCCCATGCGATACAGGCGGCGGATCACCGCACCATTGTTCATCGCGGTGTAGACAATCACCTTGGTCGAGGGATGCTCGGTCTTCAAGCGCTTGACCAGCGCAAAACCATCCGACTCGTCGCTGTCATCGGCCGGCATGGCGAAGTCGGTAATGACGATTTCGCACGGCGAACGCTTCAGCGCACTGATCAGCGCCTCGCCATTCTCAACCTCCAGGTCGATGCGGATTTCCGGCAAACGCGCCAGCTCACCCCGAAGCGCTCCCAGCACGATGGGATGATCATCGGCAATGGCAACGTGCAGGACTTTCTTCAAATTCATGCTACCCCCAAATGGTTCAATTGACTGACAGGTGGCGACGCCGCGACATCATTGCCCTCGCTCATCCTCCCCTGGTTCGCCTCGACTTGCGGCCCTCGATTTGTCTGCATCGATGTCGACTCCCCGCCCAGGGCGATGCCGCAACGGCATCGCGAAAAACTCCACTCCTAGGAGATAGAGAAAATCTGGAGAAAATAGAAAGGAAACTGCGTTATTCCCACAAAAAATCGAATTAATTCGACGTGTCAATAGAAACTATTCTATCTACGGCTTATAGCGGAGATATCTAAAAGATATTTATCGAAAGGCTCGACATCGTTTGAAGTCCACCTGCGTTTTCACGCGCCCTCTTCTTTGGGGTCTCCCTGCTTCACTTGTTTCACCTGTCACAGCACCATCTCACCAATAATCCTCGGTCACGAACTGTCCGCCCCCGGTACGCCGCAAGGGCGTCATGCCGCGCTCGCGCAGCAGCTCACGCACCTCGGTGACCATGTCCGGATTGCCGCAGGCCATCACGCGGCTGTGCTCGGGTGCCAGGGTCAGTCCGCTGGCCTGTTCCAGCCGGCCTTCCTTGAGCAGGGTAGTGATGCGTCCGGCCAGCCAGCCCGGCTCGTCCGGCAGAGCGGCATCACGCGTCACGCAGCGCAGCAGTTGCAGGCGCCCCGGCCACCCTTGCGCACGGGCCTGTTGCTGCAGGCGGGCGAAAGTCTCGGCGTAGGCCAGTTCCTCGCGCTGGCGCACCCCGTGCACCACCACCAGATCGCTGAACCGCTGCCACACCTCCGGCTGCTGCAGGATAGCGACATAAGGCCCGAGTCCGGTACCCGTGGCCAGCATCCATACCTGCCGGCCGTCAACGAAACGGTCGGCCGTCATGAAGCCATAACTGAGCTTCTCGACCCAGACCGCATCGCCCGGCTGAAGCTGGTTCAGGCGCGATGTGAATTTTCCTTCAGGGACGATGATGGCGTAGTACTCCAGATAGTCGTCCCCTTCCGCCGAGGTGATGGAATAGGCACGCGAGACCACCTCGCCGTCGATCTCCAGTCCCAGGCGCGCGAACTGGCCTGCCGTGAAACGATAGCCGGCCGGGCGCGTGGTGCGGAAGCTCAACAGCTTGTCCGTCCAGCGATGTACCCATATCAGGCGCTCACAGGTCGCTTTTTCCGAATACGCATCAATACTCACACTGACACTGCTGCTCACTGCATTCTCCTTCGATGTGCTGCCAGATTGCCCGCGCGGCAACCACTGCCGGGGCATTACAATAGCGGGATGAACAGGAGCGAGGGCCATCCAGCCCTTGCTCCGGCACGACCGCAAGCGGCGGGGCAACGAACCAGTGTCACGAGAGACACCCGGGACGAACCGGACATGAAGCTTTCGCCGCCTGCACCGGCCAGGAACTATCCGCGCCGCGCGCGGGTCAGGCCTGAGTGGCGTGCGCCGCCAGCCCTCATCCTACCCGACTTGCCCCACGGCGCGTCAGGCTGGCCGCCTCAACCGACAACCGATGATGCAGTGAATCAATGACTTGGACCCGCAGCCTGGCCATCGCCTTTTTATTTTGCGCCGCCGACACCGCCCACGCCGCCTACAAGGTACAGATCGACGCACCCAAGCCGGTGCAGTCGCTGCTGAAGGATTTCCTGGACATTTCTCGCTATCAGGACCGCGACGACATCAGTGATGAACAGCTCAAGTTCATGATGGATACCGCCGGCGACCAGGTGCGCGAACTGACCTCCACCGAGGGCTATTTCACCCCGGTCACCAAGGTCAGCGCGCAGACCGAGACCGAGGCCGGTGCCGAAGGCAAGCAGGCCGTACGCCGCATCACCATCAGCGTCGACCCCGGTCCACGCACCGAGATCAGTTCGGCCGAGGTCAGCGTCACCGGCGCAGCCGCCCGCGACGATCAGGCGACCGTGGCCCGCCTGCGCGAGGATTGGTCGCTGCCCGTCGGCCAGCCCTTCCGCCAGGAAGACTGGAACCGTGCCAAGAACGCCGGCCTGGAAAAGCTGCAGCAAAAGAAATACGCCGCCGCCCGCATCGCCAGCTCCGAGGCGCGCGTCGATCCGGACGAACACCAGGCCGACCTGGCCGTGCGCTATGACAGCGGCCCGGCGTTCACGCTGGGCCCCTTGCAGATCACCGGCACGCGGCGCTATCCGGAAAGCATCATCCGCAACGTCAATCCGCTCACCGTGGGCGAGCCCTATGACGTCAATCGTCTGCTGGCCCTGCAGCGGCAGATCCAGAACACGCCGTATTTTTCCAATGCCATCGTGGCCATCGATGACGATCCCGAGCACCCCGAGCAAACGCCGGTGAAGGTGCAGGTCACCGAATTCCCGACCCAGCGCGTGCGTGCCGGTGTCGGCTACAGCACCGATACCGGTGCCCAGGTCGAAGGCCGCTATTCGCACTACAACGTGTTCAACAAGGCCTACGTTTTCGACAGCCAGCTGCGTCTGGAGCAGAAGCGCCAGTACGGCGTGCTGTCGCTGGCCATGCCGCCGGATGACAAGGCCTTCGTCAACAGCATCAACACTTCTTACGACCGTACCAAGCTCGAAGGCATCGACCTGCGCAGCCAGCAGGTCGGTTTCAAGCGGGCCCGCAACAGCGAGAACTACGACACCACCTACTCGCTCACCTACTACCGCGACGAGCTGAGCCAGGAAGATGGCAGCACCCTGCCCGCCAACACCATCGTCACGCCCGGCAAGCACCGTGCGCTGGTGCCGGGCTTCGCGTGGTCGCGCCGCAATGTGGATGATCCGATCTTCCCGCGTAAAGGCAATCTGCTGACGCTGGAAGCCGGCTTCGCGCTCAAGGGCTTGCTGACCGACCAGAGCTTCTCGCGGCTGTATGGGCGTTTCAAGCAGTTCCTCCCGGTCGGCAAGCGCGACATCGTGGTGCTGCGCGCCGAGCTGGGCGGGGTCTTCACCGCAGGCAGTGCCGGCGCGGTACCGCCCTCGCTGCTGTTCCGTACCGGCGGCAATGACTCGGTGCGCGGCTACAGTTACCAGAGCATCGGCAACGAGCAGAATGGCACCGTCTATCCGACCAAGTACCTGGCCGTGGGCAGCTCGGAATACCAGCGCTGGTTCAGCGAGAACTGGGGCGCGGCGGTGTTCTACGACGTCGGTGCCGCGGCCGACAACTGGAACAACAAGACCTTCTATCACGGGGTCGGCACCGGTGCGCGCTGGCGCAGCCCGGTCGGCACGCTCAATCTGGACCTGGCCTATGGCATACAGAAGCGACAGATCCGGCCGCACATTTCGCTGGGCATCGCCTTCTAGCGCCCGGGCAGCATCCGCGCCGCCTCCCGATGAACTGAATTCGAATCACCCACCAGCATGAGCGAACCGCAACACGATCCGCAGCAAGCCCCCTCCGCACCGCCGCCGCGCCGTCGCGCCAGCCGCGGCCGCCGTATCGCCGCCTGGAGCGGTGGCACCGTGGCCCTGCTGGTGCTGGCCGCCGCCGGTGCCGCCCTGTATGCCACCCATACCGAGAGCGGTGCCCGCCTGCTCTGGAATACCGCCGTCAAGACGCTCGACGGCAAACTCTCCGGCCAACTGCTGGGCGGTACCGTGGCCGACGGTCTGCGTCTGCGCGATCTGCATTACCAGGATGAGAAGCGCATCCTCGACATCGACAGCGTGGATGCGCGCTGGCATCTGGCGCTGCTGCAACGCAGATTCAGTATCGATTACCTGCGCGTCGGCAAGGTGCGCCTGAACCAGCAACCCTCGCCGTCCGAACCGAGCAGCATGCCGGGCTCGCTGGAGATCCCGCTGGCGCTGGACATCCGCGAGATCAGTCTGGCCAGCCTCAGCCTGACCCAGGGCACCTCCACCACCGAACTGTCCAAACTGAAATTGCACGGCAACTCCGACGGCGTGCAGCACACGCTGGTGCTGGACAGCCTCACCACGCCTTTCGGTGACGCCACCGCCCTGCTGCACCTGAACGGCAAGCAGCCCTTCGCCATCGGCGGCGGGCTGGAACTGGCCGGTGCCTACCAATATGGCGAAAGCAAGGAGCAATACCAGCTGGCGGCGCAACTGTCGGGCTCGCTGCAGGAACTGGGCATCGCGCTCACCGCCGGCGGCGACAAGCTCAAGGGGCATGCCGACATCGTCGCCACGCCCTTTGCCAGCGTGCCGCTCAAGCGCGCCAAGGTGGACCTGCAGCATCTCAATCCGCAAGCCTTCAACGCCGCCGCACCAGCCGCCGACCTGAACCTGCGCGCCGACCTCGCGCCGCCCGCCGGCCTGGCCGCCGACGCACCGCTGCAAGTCGCCGGCCGCGTCGAGATCGACAACGCCCGTCCCGGCAGCCTGGACCAGCAACGCCTGCCGCTGCTCTCGGCCAGCGCCGACCTGAAACTGGACCTGCAGCAGCAAACCCTGTCGCGGCTGGAGATCCGTCTGCCGCAGCAAGGGCGCATCGAAGGCAGCGGCCAGTTCCGGCCCGGCAGCAGCGAGCCCGGCAAGCAGGAACCGCTGTCCGGACAGTTCAAGCTGCGCGTGAGCGATCTGGACCTCAACCAGCTGCATCGCCAGGTGCGCCCGACCCGGCTGTCCGGTCCGGTCGACCTCACGCTCGCTCCCGATGCCCAGCAAGTCCTCCTGACCCTGCAGGACAGCACGCTGAAGCTGCATGTGGACAGCGTGATCGGCCAAGACCACGTGCAACTGCGCGAGGCCTCGCTGACGGCCGGCAAGTCGCGCCTGGAAACCTCCGGCACGCTGCAGACCGCCGCTGCCATGGACTACGCCTTCAAGGGCCGCCTGGTGGACTTCGATCCGACCGCCGTGCTGCAGGCGGTGACGCCGCCGCCCGCCAGCACGGGCAAGGGCCGCAAACGTACCGCAGCAGCGGCTTCCAAACCGGTGCCGGCGCGCATCAACATGGATTTCAATGCCGCCGGTGCACTCTCGCCTGAGCTGAAGCTCAAGCTGGGCTTCCGCATTCATGACAGCACCTACGATGCCCTGCCCATGAGCGGCCAGGGCGACATCAACCTGGCCGGCATGCGCCTCTTGCCCAGCCGCGCCAATGTGCAGATCGCCGGCAATACGCTGGATCTGGACGGCAGCTTCGGTACCGCCCGCGACAAGCTCAAGCTCAAGGTCGATGCGCCGCAACTGGCGCGCCTGGGTTATGGCCTGGGCGGGCTGTTGCGGGTGGACGGCATCCTCAGCGGTACGCGCGAACGCCCCAACCTGCTGGCCAGTTTCCAGGCCGAGCAACTGGCCTTCGGCCCGCACAAGCTGCATCACCTGTCCGGCCAGAGCGAGTTGCACAGCAACCTGGCTGCCGGCGTGGCTTCGCCCGACAACCGCCTGGCCCTGAGCCTGGAAGGCGATGGCTACAGCGGCCCGCAAGCCGAACTGGCGCGCCTGTCGCTCAAGCTCGATGGCACCTATGCCAGCCACACGCTGGCCCTGCAAGCCAAGGGCAAGCTGGCCGATCAGGTGCTGGACCTGAACCTGGCGGCGCACGGGAAAGTCACTGAAAAGACCCGTGGCAACTATGGCTGGGCCGGCAGTCTCGACCAGTTCAGCAACCAGGGCTTGCCGCGCATCGCCATGACCAGCCCGCTCACGCTGGACGCCTCGGCCGAGGGCATCGAGGCCGGCAGCACCCGCATCGAGATCGACCGTACCGCGCTGGATCTCAAGCGCCTGTCCTACCGCCAGGGCCGTCTGGCTTCCGCCGGACAGGTACGCGCGCTGGATGTGGGCCGGGTGCTGGAACTGGTACAGCAGTTCACCGGCACGCCGCCACCGGTCAAGACCGACCTGGTGCTGGACAGCGACTGGGACTTCAACTTGGCCGAGACCGCCAGCGGCTATCTGCAGATCGCGCGCAAGTCAGGCGACGTGCGCGTGACCACCAGCGTCGGCGAAGCGGCCATGGGCCTGTCCGAACTGCAGCTGCGCAGCCAGTTCCAGGGCGAGCGCATGAACGTCACCGGCCGCGTCAACGCCGCCCGCATCGGCACGCTGGACCTCGGCGGAGATATCGGCCTGCGCCGGGTAGACACGCTGCTGGCGCTGGCCCCGGAGTCTCCGCTGAACCTGAAGGCCAGTCTCGATGTACCGGAACTCAAGCGCGTGGGCGACCTGATCGGCCCGCAGGTGAGCCTCAACGGCAAGCTGGCCGCCAGCCTCAATGCCGGCGGCACGCTGGCGCAGCCGCGCCTGTCCGGGGCCATCAATGGCGACAACCTGGCCGTGACCGAATTCGACCAGGGCATCCAGCTCAAGGATGGCATCGTGCGCATCGTCATGGACAGCAACGTGATCGAACTGCGCCAGATCGAATTCCACGGTGGACGCGGCACCCTGCGCGCCGGCGGCAAGATCCAGCTGGGGGCTGACAATCCCGACCTCAATGCCACCCTCACCGCCGACCATCTGGAACTGTTCGCCAGCCCGGACCGCCAGCTGATGCTCTCCGGCGAAGGCAAGATCAGCAACGTCAACGAACAGTTGCGGGTGGATGGCAAGTTCACCGTGGACCGTGCCCTGTTCGACCTGCCCAAGAGCAGCGCCCCCAAGCTGGGCGATGACGTGGTCATCGTCAGCCGCAGCGGCAAGAACCGCGTCGGCGCGGCGGCCTCCTCGCAACAGAAACTGGAAGCGGCCACCGAAAAACCGGCCAGCAAGTTCGCCCCGGTCATCAACCTGGCGGTCGACCTGGGCAACGACTTCCGCTTCCGCGGCAGCGGCGCAGACCTGCGCTTGCGGGGCGATATGAATGTTCGCAGCGAACCGCTCTCGCCGCTGCGCGCCACGGGCACCATCAACGTGGCCGAGGGCAGTTATGAAGCTTTTGGCACAAAACTCAATATCGAGCGCGGCATCATCAACTTCCAGGGGCCGATCGCCAATCCCAACATCAACATCCTGGCCATGCGCCGCAACCAGGACGTCGAAGCCGGGGTCTCGGTGACCGGCAATGCCAACCAGCCGCGCGTGCAGCTGGTGTCCGAACCCAACGTGCCGGATGACGAAAAACTGTCCTGGATGATGTTCGGCCACGGCACCGACAGCTCCAGCATCGGCCAGCGTACCGCCAGCAGCCAGGCGCTGGCGCTGGTGGGCAACATGGGCGGCAAGCGCATCGCCAAGGATATCGGGCTGGACCAGTTCAGCATCGGCTCCAGCGAATCGGGACTGACGGACGAACAAGTGGTCAACCTGGGCAAGGCCATCACCGAGAAGATCACGCTGGGCTACGAGCAGAGCCTGCAGGGGGCCGCCAGCGTGGCCAAGGCCACCTGGCAGATCTCGCGGCGCTGGTCGGTAGTGGCGCGCGCCGGGACCATCAATGGCCTGAACATCCTCTTCAGCCGCCGTTACGACTGAGGCGGGCACACCACGGCAGCGGGCAACAGGGCCCCGCTGCCGCACGTGCAGCACGGGGACGCTTTCCCTTGCGAGGGGGGAATCTGTTAATCTCCGTACAAGTTCAGGACATCCCTGATAGACGTGCCCAACAGCTTCAACAACAATGCAATCGGGCAAGAAAGGTGCCGGGGGGGGAAACGCCGTTTCCGGGGGAAAGCGACAACATGCCAGAACAAAGAATTCAGCGCGCATCCAAGACGGCCAAGCTGTTCGTGGTCGTGGTCTGTCTCATCATCGTGGTACTGGAGGCCTGGTCGGCCTGGCGAGCCTATGAAGTGGCCACCGACGAGGCCATCCGCAATGCCTCCAACATGGCGCTGGCCCTGACCCAGCATGCCGACCAGTCCTTCAAGGAAATCGACGTGGTGCTGCTGGGCATCCAGGAGCACATGGAATATGACGGTCCCGGCGTAGCCGGCCGTCGCCGCACCCACGAGTTCATGGTGGCTTCGGTGGCCGCCGTGCCGCAACTGGCCGGGCTGATGGTGTATGACGAAACGGGTCTGGCCATCGGCACCTCGCAAGCCACCCTGGAACACCGCTACATCCAGGATGATTATTTCCTGCATCACCAGCGCCTGCGCACCGACCAGGCCTACATTGGCAAGCCCATGCGCAGCCGTACCAACGGCCAGTGGATCGTGACCATGAGCCGCCGCATCAACCATGCAGACGGCAGCTTTGCCGGGGTGGTGGTGGCCGATGTCGATCTTTCCCACTTCCAGCGCTATTACGAACAGTTCGCCATCGGCCGCGATGGCGCCATCCTGTTCGGACTCAAGGAAGGTACCGTGATCTACCGCCAGCCGCTGCTGAGTTATTCGATCGGGCTGGACATCTCCAAGTCGACGCTGGTCACCAATTACCTGAGCAAGGCCGAACAAGGCAGCTTCGAGTTGCGCTCGCCGCGCGACGACATCGTGCGCCTGACCAGCTTCCAGCATTGCAGCCTGTATCCCTTGTTCGTGGCGGTGGCGCTGGCCAAGGACGACGTGCTGGAAGACTGGACGCGGCGTGTGTGGATCCGCGGCATCGCCGTGATGCTGTTGCTCATCATCATCGCCTATGGCGGCAACCGTCTGGTGGCACAAGTGGCCGGACGCGAGAATGCGGAACTGGAAGCCATCACCGCGCGGACCGAACTGGAACGCCTGTATCGCACCCTGGAAGCGCAGTCGCAGAAGGATGGCCTGACCGACGTCTTCAACCGCCGCTACTTCGATGCCGCCCTGACGGCCGAACTGGCGCGCCTGAACCGCTCCGGCGAATCGCTCTCGCTGATCATGGTGGATGTGGACCACTTCAAGCGCTACAACGATACCTACGGCCACGCTGCGGGCGACATCTGTCTCAAGCAGGTGGCCGCCGCCCTCAACAGCGTGGCGCGCCGCCAGGGCGACATCGTGGCGCGCTACGGCGGCGAGGAATTCGCGCTGATCCTGCCCAATTGCAATGCCGCCAGTGCCAGCGCCATTTCCAGCCGCTTGGTGCAGGCCGTACGCGCCCTGAACATCCCGCACGAAGGCAGCTCGGTCGGCCATGTCACCATCAGCGTGGGCGCCGCCAGCCTGGCCAGCGGCAAGGGTGCGCAGGTCGATGCACGCGAACTGATCGACACCGCCGATGCCGCCCTCTATCGCGCCAAGGAACAAGGCCGCGACCGCGCCATCCAGCATGACTATCCCCGCCTGTCCGTGATCTCCGACTATCCTGGCCTGAGGTGAACGATGCGCTGCCTGATCCGCTACCAGTTGCGTGATGAAGCCAGTCCGGCCCATCACGAATTCATCACCGAAGCATCCGATGCCGAACAGGTGATCCGGCACCTGACCGAATTCCTGCATCCGGAGGTGGTGTTTGAATTTCTGCCCATGCAGCCGGGCGGCAAGGACAGCATCACCCAGCTGCGTGCGCGCATGGCGCATGCGCGCGATTATCTGGAACAGTATTGCGGCTTGCAGAGCCTGTCCTACATGCTGCTGCCCGAGGGCGCGACCTCGGCCCAGGGCAAGTGGAACAGCGTGCTGTTGAGCGGCCAGATGGCCTCCGGATCACTGCACCCGGAAGGCCGCGACGCAGACAGCGCCTGAGCGGCCGGCGGTCAGCGCCCTGCTGTATTACGCCCGGCTCAGACTGTATTGCGCCACTCAGGCAGGCTGCGCCGCCGGCCCCAGGTGCAAGCGGCGATCCGCCACACAACGCACGATATCGGC
Organism: Herbaspirillum huttiense; assembly: GCF_004367745.1. GTDB lineage: Bacteria > Pseudomonadota > Gammaproteobacteria > Burkholderiales > Burkholderiaceae_D > Herbaspirillum > Herbaspirillum huttiense. Next base: position 1,753,273 of record NZ_CP037993.1, on the reverse strand, counting down.
ATCGTGCGTCACCAGCAGCACGGCACTGCCCGCCTGCCTGGCCTCTTCCACCAGCAAGGCAATGACTTCCTGCTGGGTCAGCGGATCCAGGCGCGAGGTCGGTTCATCCGCAAAGATCAGTGCCGGCTGCATCAACAGCACGCGCGCCAGCGCGATGCGCTGCAGCTCGCCGCCCGACACCTGGCGCGGCAGACGCTCCAGCAGTGCGGGCGAGACACGCATGCGCGCCAGCAGCGCTTCCAGGCGCTGCCAGTCGAGGCCGTGCAGGCGCACCAGATCGCGCAGTGACTGACGCAGCGTGACGGCGGGCGCGAACGCTGCCGCCGGATCCTGATAGATCTTCTGGAAGGCGGTGCGCGCCAGGCCGGGGGCGCGCGTGACCTGCCCCGCATCCGGCGACAACAGGCCCAGCACGATGTTGCCGAAGGTGGTTTTGCCGGCCCCGCTGGGTCCGCTGATGGCGACGATTTCGCCGGCATGGATACGGGCACTGGCATCGCTGAATAGCGCCTGCTGGCCGAAGCGCTTGGCCACCTTGCTGACCTCGACGATCACCGGTGATGAAGGGCCGGCGCTCGCCCCAGCTGCTACCGGTGGCGTCCAGCAGGCCGGATCCGCCGCCAGCAGGCGGCGCGTATAGGCATGCTGCGGCCGGGCCAGCAGCGCGTCGGCCGGACCGCGTTCCACCAGGCATCCGTTGAGCATCACCGCCAGTTCACCGCCCAGCGCTCGCGCCAGCCATACATCATGGGTGATGCACAGCAGGCTCATGCCCTGCTGCTGCGCCGCCTGCAGCAAGGCCAGCACCTCGCCGCGCCGGTCCGCATCCAGCCCCTTGGTCGGCTCATCGATGATCAGCAGGGGCGCGCCCGCCGCGTGCGTGGCCAGGAAGGCTACCCGCTGGGCCATGCCGCCCGAGATCATGAAGGGATACTTGTCGGCTGCGTCTTCCAATCCCAGGCTGGCCAGTGCCTGCCCGGCCAGGGTGCGCGCTGCTTTGCGTGCAGCGCGCAGGCTGTCGTCCTGGGTATCGGCGGCGGGATGGCTGACCAGTTCATAAGTTTCGGCCACCTGGCGCGCGACCGTCATGGTCGGGTCCAGCGCCAGCCAGGGTTCCTGCGGCAGGAGCGCAATGCGCCGTCCCCAGCCACGCTGGCGCACGGCGGTATCGGCCGCATCACTGCGCTGGCCATCGATCTCGATCTGCCCGCTGCAGCGCAGGCTGCCCGGCAGATTGCCCATGATGGCCTGGGCCAGCAGCGACTTGCCCGAACCGCTCTCGCCCAGCAGGGTCATCACCCCGCCGCGCGCAATGGAAAAGTCGATGCCCTGCACCAGCGCGCTCTGGCCGTGCCAGACGGACAGGTCCTGCACCCGCAAAGCCGCATCCGGGGAAAGTGTGTTCATGCCTGTCCCTTCTGTGGTGACAACAACAGCAAACCCAGCAAGGTGAGGAACAGTACCCCTACCGGCGCACCCAGCAGCCACGGCGCCTCGCGGTAATACGGCAGCAGTTCGATCATCATCACGCCCAGTTCCGGCGTCGGCGGCTGCAGCCCGACACCGACGAAGCCAAGTGCCGACATCGCCAGCACCGCCCCCGCCAGCCCGAAGCGCATCAGCGTGAACAGGCGCGGCAGGAGTGCCGGCAGCAGGTGGCGCCGCACGATGTAGCCGGGACCAAAACCCAGCAGACGCGAGGCTTCCACCTGCGGACTCGCCAGCAGGATGCGGCTGGCCGCACGCACTACGCGGAAATATTCGACCCACAAGGCCAGCGAAATGCCGACATACAGCGGCCAGAATCCACCCGGCGCAAACGCCGCCAGCAACAGCACCAGCAGCAGGCCCGGCAAGGCCAGCACGGCGTCCGCGAAGGCTGCCAGCACGCGCTCGATCCAGCCGCCGCACCAGGCCGCCAGCAAGCCGATGAGCACACCGGGAATGGCCGCCGACAGCACGCTCACCACCGCCAGCGACAGCGACAGCCGGGTGCCGTGCACCAGTCGCGCCAGCATGTTGCGGCCGAGCTGGTCATAGCCCAGCGGATGGGCCAGGCTGGGCGCTTCCAGAAAGCGCGCCAGTTGCTGGCGCGCTGGATCGGCATCGATCAGCAAGGGTCCCAGCCACGCGAACAGCACGATCAGCGCCAGCAGCAGTACGCCTGCGATCTGTGCGGAGGTCCAGCGCCGCGCCTCGGGCTCAAGCAAATAGTCGGAAGACAGGCTCATGGTCGGCGACGCGGATCGATGAAGGCGCAGGCGGCATCCACCAGCGCGTTGAAGAGAACGAAGAGCAAACCCAGCACCAGCGCCGTGCCCTGGATCATCGGCACATCGCGTCCGAAGATGGCATGCACCAGCGCGTGGCCGATGCCCGGCCAGGCAAAGATGGTTTCCACCAGCACCACGCCTTCGACCAGCATCACCAGCTGCACGCCCAGATAAGCCGTGACCGGCGCAGCGACATTGCGCACGCCATGGCGCAACAATGCCTGCGCGGGCGTGAGCCCCTTGGTCAGCGCGAAGGCGAAATACTCCGAGCCCCGCACCTGCACCATGGCATCGCGCGCCACCCTGCAGGACACTGCCGCCAGCCCCAAGGCCAGCGTCAGCGCCGGCAGCAGGATGCCGCCGTGGTCGGTGTGCCCGGCCGCCGGCAAGGCGCCCAATTGCACCGAGAACAGCAACACCAGCACCAGTCCCAGCAGGAAGGACGGCAAGGCCCGCAACAACACCGACACCGCCAGCGTGGCGCGGTCCAGCCAGCCACCGGGATGCAGTCCCGCCAGCACGCCCAGGGTCGGGCCGATCAGCAGCGACAGCACCATCGCCAGGAAAGACAGGCGCAGCGTCGGGCCCAGCTGATGCGTGATTTCCACCAGCACCGGCAGTGCCGTCACTTGCGACACGCCCAGGTCCAGATGCAGCAGGCGGCTCCACCACTCGCTCAAGGCCATGAACCAGGGTTGGTCCAGGCCCAGTTCGGCGCGCACGGCCAGGGCCGCTTCGGTGGTCACCATGTCGTAGCCGTAGCGGCCGGCGGCGATGCGATAGGCCATGTCGCCGGGCAGCAGGCGCGTCATGAAGAAGCACAGCGTGCCGACCAGCAGCGCCACCAGCGCTGCTTGCAGCAAGCGCTGGCCGAGGGCGCTGGCCAGTTGCCGGCGCGTGGCCGGAGGTAAGGTCAGGAGGCGGGTCAGGTCCATTGCAGGGAAGCGATGCGGTAACTGCGTTCAAAGGGATCGATGCTGGCACCGCGCAGGCGGCGGCTGACGGCGCAGGTCTGGCGATACCAGACCACCGGGATCACCGGCAACTGCTCCTGCAGTACCGCCACGATGCGCGCGCGTTCGGCGCGGCCACTGTCGGCCTCACCGGCCGGGGTGGCGGCCAGTTTGGCCAGCAGGGCCGGCACTTCCTGGTTGTGCCAGCCCATGGCGCCCCAGTCACCGCCCTGCGGGCCGAAGTCCTGCAGGAGACTGGCTACCGGGTCAGGCAGGTTGCCGTAATTGCGTGCGGCCAGCGCCATCTGCAGCTGGCCGCTGCGATGGCCGGCGGGAATGTCGCTGGAATTGCCGATGGTCACGCGCACGGCGATGCCGATCTGGCGCATCTCTTCCTGCAAGGCGGTGGCGATCAGCGGCAACTCGGGACGGTCCACAAAGGTGGTCAACGTCAATTGCAACTTCTGGCCGTCCCTCCAGCGCGTGCCGTCGGCACCGAGACGCCAGCCAGCCTCTTCCAGCAGGCGGCGGGCCTGCTTCAGATCGGTATGCAGGGGCGGCAGGCGAGTGTCATGCCAGCGTGCCAGCGAAGGCGGCAGCAATTGCGTGGCGCCGAGATCGGCATCGCGCAGCAAGGCACGCGCGATGCCCTCGCGCTCGATGCACAGGGAGATGGCGCGACGCACCCGCACATCGGCCAGGAAGGGATGGCCGGCGTTGAGCTTGAGCAGGGTCGTGCGCGGCAGCATGGCCGACAGCAGCACGGCACGCGGACTGTCCTGCAAGGCGCGGATGCTGGGCGGATCCAGCGAGAAGGCCAGGTCGGCCTGCCCGCTCTGGACCAGCAGCGTGCGCGTTTCCGCACGCGAGACGCTGATGTAGCGGGCCCGCTGCACCGCCCTGCCCGGCGCGGCCTCCGCCCGTTCGACATCGAACTGCTGCGGCAGACTGATGGACGTGATGCGGAACGGCCCCGTACCGAGAATGGCCACCACATTGCCCTGCGCATCGAAACTGGCCGGGGCCAGGATCTGCGTGGAGTAATGCGTGAGCAGATAAGGCAGCGGACCAAAGGGCTGGCGCAGGGACAGTACCAGTTCACTTTGCTGTACAGCCATCCCGGTGATCCCTGCCAGTTGCAGTACACCTGGCCGGACAGCGGCGCGCTGCAGACAGGCCAGGATGCTGGCGGGCGTGACGTCGCTGCCATCGTGGTAGCGCCGTGCACGTGGCAGGGCAAAGCGCCATTGCAGGCCATCTGCGCTGACCTGCCAGCCCGTGGCCAGCCCCGGCCGCAACTGGCCGGCATCATCGACTTCCAGCAGGGTCTGCAGCACCTCCATGCGGGCGAACATGTAGCCGGAGCGCGAAGGGTCGAGCCCGGTCAGTTCCCACGGACCGACCACGGTCAGGACATCGCTGCCGGTTTGCGTGATGGCGTGGGAATGGGGCCCGGCCTCATCGCCATGCGCCCATGCCAGCGGCCACGGACTCGCTGCCAGCAGCGCCAGCAAGGCGCGCCGGCGCGGCGCGGGGGGTGGACAAGCCAAGTGGCGCTCCTTCAGAACTTGACGTTGAGCGCCAGCGTGGCGGTACGCTCATCGCCCGGCATGATCCATACGTTGCTGTAGGAGCTGCTGTAATACCGCTTGTTGAAGAGATTGTTCACGTCCAGCGACAGCTTCATCTTGGGCGTGAACTGCCAGTAAGCCAGGGCACGCGCCGTCACGTAGGCGGGCAGCTTGAAACTGCCGGCCTGGTCACCGGTACGGTTGCCCACGTAGTTCAGGCCACCACCGATACCGTAGGGCGAGCCACTTGCGGACGCATCTTCAAACACCGCCAGTACACTTCCCGATACACGCGGCACATTGATCAGCCGCGAGCCCACCGTCAGGGTGTTGTCCTTGCTGACGTAAGCGTCGGTATAGGCCAGGTTGCCGGTCAGGCGCCAGTGGTGGCCCAGGCGTGCGTTGGCATCCAGCTCCACGCCCTTGCTGCGCACTTCGCCGGCGGCAATCGAGAAGGATGGATTGGCCGGATCGGTGGTCAGCACGTTCTGTTTGGTGATGTCGAACACGGCCAGCGTCGCGCCACTGCGCTGGTCCTCGCTCTGGAACTTCAGGCCGACTTCGGCGGCGCGCGAAGTCTCGGGGCTGAAGGCGTTGCCGCTGACATCGCTGCCGCTGTTGGGACGGAAGGATTTGCTGGCGCTGACGTAAGCTGACCACGCAGGCGTGAACAGATAGGTCAGGCCCAGGCGCGGGGAATAGGCGGTCTTGTCCTGGCGGGTGGTGGTACCGGTGCGCAGGTTGTTGAGCGTGGAGCGGAAACCGTCGGCACGCAGGCCGGCCAGCAATTTCCAGCGATCGCCGAGACTCACCTGGTCCTGCAGGTAGAGCGCGGTGCTGATCTGGCGTTCGCTGGTATCGGTGTTGGGCGCGGGTGTGGGCTGCGGCTGGCCGTAGACCGGGTTGTAGATGTTGAGCGCGTAGGGCGCGGCAGCGGTCGGGTTCACGCGCAGCATGCGCTGGTCCAGCGTGAGCCAGTCCACTTCCGTGCCCACCAGCACTTCATGCTGCATGCCTCCGGTCTGCAGCTTGCCGCCCAGTTCTGCCTGCAGCGACGTGTCGTGCCAGCTGTAATCGCGATAGCGGCGCTGGCGGCGCAGGGTGGCGTTGTCGGCCTGCAGGGCAGAGGCCTCGGTGGAGTAGCCATCCAGCGTGCCATCCTTGTGGAACACGCCGGTGCGCAAGTGCCAGTTGTCGTCCAGGCGATGCTCCAGCGTGACCAGGTGGTTGGCGTTCTGCATCTTGATGTCGCCATCGCGCGGCTCGCCCAGGAAGCGCGAGACCGGCAGCACGCCCAGGTTGCCGTTGACGGCCACGATGCCGCGATCCAGCGGGGCCTTCTGGCGCAGGTATTCGCCTTCATAGTTCAGGATGGTGCGATCGCTGAGCACCCAGGTAAAGGCCGGCGCCAGGAATTCGCGGTCGCTGCTGACGTTGTCACGGAAGCTGTTCTTGTGCTCCAGGGCCGCGTTGAGGCGATAGGCCACCTCGCTGTTGAGCGCGCCGGTGGAGTCGACTGCGCTGCGGTAGCCGCCCCGGCTGTCCACCGACAGATCCAGCGAATTGGCCGCCTTGAACTGCGGCTTCTTGGTGACCACGTTGATGGTGCCGCCCGGCTCGCTGTTGCCATACAGCGCTGCGGCCGGTCCCTTGAGGAAATCGATGCTCTCGACGTTGGCGGTATCGCGCGGGGGCGCGTAGCCGCGATTGGAGGCGAAACCATTCCAGAGAATATTCATGCCGCCATTCTCGCTGCCGGAAAATCCGCGGATCGAATAGTTGTCCCACAGCCCGCCGAAGTTGTTCTGCTTGGCCACGCCGCTCACGTAAAGCAGCACGTCATCCAGGCGAGTAGCGGCCAAATCATCCATCAGTTGGCGCGACACCACCTGCACCGACTGCGGCAGTTCCTGCAGCGGGGTCTCGGTGCGAGTGGCGCTGGAGGTGGCGCTCTGGCGGTATTGCTGGCGTTCACCGGCGCCGGTGACCACTACCTGCCCCAGGCCCTTGTCGGCGCTGGCGTCGTTATCAGCGCTCCAGGCCAGTTGCTGGCTCTGGCCCATGGCGAGCGCGCCCAGCACGGCCGCCCGCAGTGCGGTCATTTTCATCTTTTCCCTTGTGATGTCGTTGTGCTGCGGCTGGGTGCGTGGCTGCCTGACCGCGATGGAGTGACCGTCGTGCGCGGTCAGGGCGGGATTCTAATGCAACTTTGTTGCAATTATCAAGAAGAATGAATCGCATTCAGGACGCGAATCCGGATTCGGGGGACGAAATGTGACCTGCAGAAGACGCCGCGCATAGTCTAGCGATGCAAACGAGCCGGCGGGTGCGACATATTGCCGCACCCGCCGGAGGTCTTTACACAGGTTTCAGAAAAAGCGCGCTAGAGCCAGCCCGCCTTGCGCAAACGCCGCCACAGCAGCGTGCAGGCGGTGATGATGCCGCCCAGCACCAGCGGGAAGCTCCATTGCCAGGACAGGCCCGGCATGTGCGCGAAGTTCATGCCGTAGAGGCTGAAGATCATGGTCGGGATGGCCAGGATGGCACCCCAGCCGGCCAGGGTCTGCACGATCTCGTTCTGGTGGATGGTGACCTGGGCCAGGTTGATCTGCACGGCCGACTCCACCATTTCACGCAGGCGGTCGCCGGTGTCGATGAAGCGCACCACGTGGTCGTAGATGTCGCGAAAGTAGGCCTTGCCTTCCTTGGTGATCAAGCCTTCATGGAAACGCAGCAGCTGGGTGCAGACGTCCAGCAGCGGCGTGGCGACCGAGCGCAGGCGGATCAGCTGGCGCTTCAACTGGTACAGCTCCTGCAGGTAGGCCTTGCCGATGAGCGCACCGGGATTGAAGAGCTGTTCCTCGTACTGGCTGAACTTGGTTTCGAGGTCGTCCATGATGGGACGATAGTTGTCGACCACGAAGTCCATGATGGAATACAGCACGAAACTGGGTCCGCGCACCAGGCGCTCGGGCAGCATCTCGCAGTGCTCGCGCACCTTGGCATAGCTGCGCGAGGCACCATGCCGCACCGTGACCACGAAACGCGGGCCGGTCAGGATGTGGGTCTCGCCGAACAGCACTTCGCCGCCGGCCAGCTGGGCCGTGTGCAGCACCACGAAAAGGGTGTCACCGTATTCCTCGATCTTGGGCCGCTGGTGCGCGGCGTAGGCATCTTCCACGGCCAGTTCGTGCAGGCAGAATTCTTCCTTGATCTTGTTCATCAGCTCGACATTGGGCTCCAGCAAGCCCAGCCAGACGAAGGTGCCCTCTTCTTCCAGCACGTCGCTGATTTCATCGAGGCTGATGTCGCGCAGCTTCTTGCCCTTCTTGTAGACCGTGCAGTTGACGATCATGGCGGGATCGATCATGTCTCTTTCCTGTTCCTGTTTTTTATGAGATCAGCCGGTGCGCCAGCGCAGTCGCTGCTTGAAGACCTGGGCCATGATCACGCCGGCCAGCGTGATGAGCCCACCGATGGCGTGATAGCCGTGCAATTGCTCGCCCAGCGCCACCACCGCAATGATGACAGTGAAGACCGGCATCAGGTTCACGAAAATGGCACAGCGGCTCGCGCCCAGATACTGTACCCCGCGCATCCACAGAAACTGCGACAGGATGGAGGCGGCAATGCCCGCATAGAGCAGGATGGGCAGGTTCTCGCGTGTGAGCGGCGAATGATGGCCCAGCACGTAGCCGGGAAACAGCAGCACCACCGCCATCAGCACCTGCATGTACAGCAGTTGCCAGGTACGCAGCGGCAACGCCCAGCGGCGCAGCATGACGCCATAGAGGCCATAGGCGATAGTGGCCAGCAGCATCAGCAGGTCGCCCGTGACCACGCCCTGGTCGAACAGCGCCAGCGGATGGCCGCGCCCGATCAGCACCGCCAGTCCGAAGAGCGAGAGGATGCCGCCAGCCAGGGTGCCGACCGTCGGCGGTTCAGAGAGCAGCTTGATGCTCAGTACCAGCGTGAGCAGCGGCATGAGCGAAGCGATGATGCCCATGCTGGTGGCCGACGCCGTGGCCGCCGCGAAATACGCCAGGCTCTGGAACAGCACCATGCCCAGCAAGGCCAGCACAAGGATCTTGCCCAGATGAGGACGAATCTGCGCGCGCGCCGCCCAGGTCGGCCGCGCCAGGAAGGGCGACATCAGCAGCGCTGCCAGCACCCAGCGATAGAAGGAAATATCCTCCGGCGCAATCACGCCCGCAGACATCTTGCTGATGACGGTATTGCCGGCCCAGATCAGGACCGCGCCCAGCGGAAACCACAGGGACTTGTACGTCATGGGCTGCATGGTTCTCCTCGTTATGCGTGGGCCTGATGACGCTGCATCAGGCCGGCTTGTTCTCTTGCTGCCCGGCCATCTCGGCCCCGGCATTGGGGGGCAACTGGCGCAGCATCAGCAGGGCCAGCGCCGACACTGCCCCCACCACCAGGAAGGCCGGCCAGAAGTCCTGCGCCACCAGCGTGGCATGGCCCTGGAGCTCGTTGGACATCTGCAGCGCAAACCCCGCCAGCACCACGCCCATGCCGATCGACAACTGCTGCGCCACGCTGGCCATGCTGGTGGCCTGGCTCAGGCGGACCTTGTCGACATCGGCATAGGAAATCGCATTGAGGCTGGTGAACTGCAGCGAGCGGAAGCAGCCGCCGACCAGCAGGATGATGAGCATCACCAGATAAGGCGTCTGCGGCGTGAAGGTAGCCAGTGCCCACAAGCCCAGCACGCCCAGCGCGCCATTGACCAGCAGCACCCGGCGAAAACCGTAGCGGCGCAGGAAGCGTGCGGCGATGGTCTTCATGAACATCGCACCCGCAGCCGAAGCGCAGGTCAGCAGGCCGGAATGGAAAGGCGTATAGCCAAATCCCAGCTGCAGCATCAGCGGCAGCAGGAAGGGAATGGCCCCGATGCCCACGCGATACAGCGAGCCGCCGAAGACGCCGGCCCGCAGCGTGGGGATCTTCAGCAGCGCCAGGTCGATCAGCGGTGCCGTGGCGCGGCGCGCGTGCCAACCGTAGGCGCACAGGAACAGCACACCCGCTACCACGCAGGCCAGCGAGATATCGCCCGAGACCAGGTGACGGCCGGACGTCGCCAGCCCCATCATCAGTAGCGAGCAGCCCAGCGCCGAGAGGATGAAGCCGACGATGTCCAGCCGTGAAACCTGTTCCGCCTTCAGATCCGGAATGAAGCGCGTGGCGAGATACAGACCGAGGATGCTGATGGGAATGTTGATGAAGAAGATCCAGCGCCAATGGAAATAGGTCGTGATGAAGCCCCCCAGCGGCGGCCCCAGCACGGGACCGAACAAGGCCGGAATGGTGAGATAGGACAGCGCCTTGACCAGATTGACCTTCTCCACGCTGCGCAGGATCACCAGCCGTCCGACCGGCACCATCATGGCCCCGCCTATGCCTTGGAGGAAACGCGCGGCGACGAATTGCGGCAAGGTCGAGGACGCCCCGCAGAGGATGGAGCCCAGCATGAACACGCAGATGGCCGCGAGGAAGATGGTGAGCGAGCCGAAACGGTCGGCCATCCAGCCGGAAATGGGAATGAAGACCGCCAGCGAGACCAGGTACGAGGTCAGCGCCAGCTTGAGCGAAATCGGATCGACCTTCATGTCCAGCGCCAGCGCCGGCAGGGAAGTCGAGATGACGGTGGAATCCATCTGTTCCATGAACAGCGCACAGGCGACGATCAGGGGAATGATGAAGGTGCGGGGTATGGGCATCGTCAAGGGTGAGGAGTAAGAGTGCGAAGGCGGCGTGCAGCGCGAATGACCGGCAATTGACCGACGTTGCGTGCCGCCCGGCAAGCCTTCAAGTATACCTTTTACGCTATCATGCTGCCGACCGCGCCCCGCGACGGCTTGCCCGGCGGCATCCCTGCCCCTGCGGCCTTCCCTGCTCTTCTGTTTGCACTGCCCTTCATGAACGATTGCTTCGCCCTCCTCGACGACCACCAGGCCAGCCCGGCCGAACCGCGCTCGCGCCTCTACACCGGGCATGTGCGCACGCTGGCCTGCGCGGATGCGGCGGGCTTCCCGGCGATGCTCGAAGCGATGCAGGCGGCGCTGGCCGAGGGGCAGCACGCCGTGGCCTTGTGGAGCTATGAACTGGGCGCGGCGCTGCAGGGCTTGCCGCATCATGCCCTCTCTGGCCCCTTGGCGCGCGTACTGTTGTTTGCGCAGTGCGCGCATTTGTCTGCCGCCGAAGTGGAGGCATGGCTGTCTGCGCAAGTGCAATCCGACAACGCGGGCATCAGCCGTCTGCGCAGCAGCGTCGATGAGGCCACCTTCACTGCAGCCATCGACCGTATCCGCGATTACATCGCAGCCGGCGATACCTACCAGGTCAACTACACCTATCGCCTGCACTTCGATGTGCTGGGTGATCCCATCACCCTGTACCGTCGCCTGCGTGCGCGCCAGCCGGTGCCGTATGGCGCACTGGTGCGCGATGAGGCGGGCGGCATGGTGCTCTCGTGTTCGCCGGAATTGTTCGTCGCCCATCAGCAAGGAACGCTCAAGGCCAAGCCCATGAAGGGCACCGCACGCGCCGTACCGGCCACACAGGAAGGTGCGGACACGCTCAATGCCCAGCGCGCCCTGGCCCTGGCCAACGATGAAAAGAACCGTGCAGAAAACCTCATGATCGTCGACCTGCTGCGCAATGACCTGGGCCGCGTCGCAGTGCCGGGCTCGGTGCAGGTGCCGCATCTGTTCGACGTGCGCCGCTACGGGCAGGTGCTGCAGATGACTTCGACCATCCGCGCCCGCCTGCGCGAAAACGCCACGCTGGCCGACACGATGGCTGCGCTCTACCCTTGCGGCTCGATCACCGGTGCGCCCAAACGCCGCACCATGCAGATCATCGATGAACTGGAGACCGCGCCGCGCGGACTCTATACCGGTGCCATCGGCTGGTTCGCGCCGCCGCGTGCGGAGGGTCCGGCCATCGGTGACTTCTGCCTCTCGGTACCGATCCGCACGCTGGAATTGCAGGCAGCCCAGGACGGTGTGCGCCAGGGCGTGATGGGGGTTGGTGCAGGCATCGTCTACGACAGTGAGGCTGCGTCCGAATTTGCAGAATGCCAGTTGAAGTCAGGCTTCCTTACCGAATTGGCACAAAGCGTCAGCTTGTTTGAAACCATCCACGCCACGCGCGCTGGCTGCCGCCATCTGGCGCTGCATCTGGCGCGCCTGAAGAATTCTGCTTCACAGCTGGGCTATCCCTGCGATGCGACGGCGATTGCATTGCGGCTCGATGCGGCCTGTGCTGAACTTTCTGACCAAACGTCCTATCGGCTGCGGCTGGCGCTGGATGCCCAGGGCGGCATCACGATCCAGCATGCGCCCCTGAACCCGCTGACCGCGCCGGTCAAGGTCTTCCTGGCCGACACTGCCACCGACAGCAGCGACCTCTTCCTGCGTCACAAGAGCAGCCAGCGCGCCCGCTACGACGCCGCCTGGCAAGAGGCCGAACGGCGCGGCGGCTTTGACCAGCTCTTCTTCAATGAACGGGATGAACTGACCGAAGGCGGCCGCAGCAATGTCTTCGTCAGGATCGGCGGCCGCTGGTGCACGCCGCCGCTGGCCTGCGGCGTCCTGCCGGGCGTGATGCGGCGCGTGCTGCTGGACGACCCGCAATGGGATGCGGTGGAAGCCGTCATCACCCGCGCCGACCTGCTGGCGGCAGAGGAAATCGTGGTCTGCAACGCCTTGCGCGGGGCGCTGCCGGCGGTGCTGGCCACCGCCTGACCCGACTACACACTCAATTCAACTCAACGCAGCGCTGCGTTGTCCTTCAATCCCTTGGCCTTGTCGGCCACCTGCTGTTGCAGCGGGCCGAGGTCATCCAGGCTATGCCCGTCCCAGCCCCCGCCCAGCGCCTTGGCCAGCAGCACGCTGGCGGCCATGCGGCGGTTGAGGATATTCAATGAAGTCAGCTCGGCCGACAGCGCCGTGGCTTGTGCCGTGATGACGTTGACGTAGCTCACCGTCCCCGCCTTGTACTGATTGGTCACCAGCGTGACGGCCTGGCGTGCGGCCTGCAGCGCTTCGCCTTGCACCGCCGCTTCCTGCTCCAGGATGCGCAGCGCGGCCAGGTTGTCTTCCACATCCTGGAAGGCGGTCAGCACCGTCTGCTTGTAGGTGGCGACCGTGCCGTCATAGGTGGCAATCGCCTGGTCGGTGGCCGCTGCGCGCGCACCGCCATCGAAAATCGTTTGCGCCAGTTGCGGACCGAGCGACCAGACGCGTCCCGGCAGCGTGAACCAGTCGGCGAAGGTCGAGCTTTGATACCCGCCCGAGGCCGACAAGGTCAGGCTGGGAAAATACGCCGCCTTGGCCACGCCGATCTTGGCATTGGCCGAGGCCACGCGGCGCTCGGCGGCGGCCACATCGGGACGGCGCTCCAGCAGCATCGACGGCACGCCCTGCGGCACCGGCGGGGCCACCGCCGTAAGCGGCGCGCGCGGCAGCGAGAATTCAGCGGGCGTCTTGCCGACCAGCAGCGCGATGGCGTGCTCCACCTGGGCCCGCGTCACGCCATTGTCCAGCGCGGAGGCCTGTGCAGACTTCAGTTGCGTCTGCGCCTGGATCACATCGGACTTGGCCACCAGCCCGGCGGCATACTGGTTCTGCGTGACCTGCAGCGAACGCTGGTAGGCCTGCACCGTGTCTTCCAGCAGTTGCTGCTGGGCGTCCAGCACGCGCAGTTGCAGATAGTTCTGCGCCAGCTGTGCCTGCGCCGACAGGCGCGCACCGGCCAGATCGGCCGCGCTGGCCTGGGCGCTGGCCTGGCTGGATTCGACATCGCGCCGCACCTTGCCCCAGATGTCGGCTTCCCACGAGGCCGTCAGCGAAAAGGTGTAGGAATTGCGCACGCTGCCCGAACTCGAACTATTGCCGGACGAATTGGACGAATTGGACGAATTGGCTGAGTTCGACGAACTGGATGACGAACCGGCAGAGCCGGAACGTCCGCGCGACGCACCGGCCGAAGCCGCCAGCGTCGGCGAATAAGGCGAGCGCGAGCTTTGCACCAGCGCCACGGCGTTGCGGAAATTGGCTTCGGCCAGCGCCAGGTTCTGGTTGGAGATATCGACCTGCTCGGCCAGCGCATTCAATTGCGGATCGCCGAACATTTCCCACCACTTGCCATCGGCAGCGAGGTCGCGCGGCTGGGCCGGCTTCCAGTTCTGGCCTTCCTTGAAGACGGCGGGGCCGATGTCCATCTGCGGGCGCACGTAGTCGGGCCCGACCGAGCAGGCCGCCAGCGCGAAGCTGGCCGCCAGCACGGTCAGCAGGGGCTTGAGTTTGAACAGGTCTTGTTGCGTCATGCGTTTCTCCATGGCGGCAGCCTCAGGCCGCCGAGGTTTCTGTCTTGTTCTTGCGGCCGAAGCGGCGGCGGCTCCAGGCGCTCAGGCGTTCCATGTACAGGTACACCACCGGGGTCGTGTAGAGCGTGAGCAGCTGGCTCACCACCAGCCCGCCCACGATCGAGATGCCCAGCGGCTGGCGCAGCTCGGCGCCATCGCCGTGGCCGATGGCCAGGGGGATCGCACCCAGCAACGCTGCCATGGTGGTCATCATGATGGGACGGAAGCGCAGCTTGCAGGCCTCGAAGATGGCATCGCGCGGCGACATCCCGCGATTGCGTTCGGCATCGATGGCGAAGTCCACCATCATGATGGCGTTCTTCTTGACGATGCCGATCAGCAGGATCACGCCGATCAGGGCAATGAGGCTGAAGTCGGTGCCGGTCACCATCAGCGCCAGCAGTGCGCCCACCCCCGCCGAGGGCAGCGTGGAGATGATGGTGATGGGATGGATCAGGCTCTCGTACAGGATGCCCAGCACGATGTACACCGCCAGCAAGGCCGTGAGGATCAGGATGGGCTGGCTGGAGGTCGAAGCCTGGAAGGCATTGGCCGTCCCCGCAAAAGTGCCCAGCACGCTGGTGGGCACGCCCAGTTGCGCCATGGCGCGGTCGATGGCGGCGGTGGCCTGCGACAGCGACACGCCCTCGGCCAGGTTGAAGGACAGCGTGGAGGCCACGAACTGGCCCTCATGGCTGACCGACAGCGCCGTCGTGGTCGGTTCGAAGCGCGAAAACGCCGCCAGTGGGATCTGGCGCGAGGCCGCCGTGGAAATGGTCTGCGCCAGTCCGGTGTTGGCGTTCAGCTTGCCCGAGGCCGACAGCGCCGGCGGTGTCGAGAGACTGGAGGTGGTCGGCGAGAGATTGGAAGAGCCGGCCAGGCTGACATAGGTATCGCGCAGGGTTTCCGGACTCTGCCAGTATTGCGGGGCCGCTTCCATCACCACGTGGTACTGGTTCATGCCGCTGTAGATGGTAGAAATCTGGCGCTGGCCGAACAGGTCCGACAGGGTGGAGTCGATCAGCTGCGGCGTGACGCCAGCGCGCATGGCGGTCTCGCGGTCGATGGTCAGCGTGGTCTGCAGGCCGTTGTCCTGCTGGTCGGTGCTGATGTCTTCCAGCTCCTTCAGATTGGACAGCGCCAGGCGAATCTTGGGCTCCCAGATGCGCAAGAGGCCCACATCGTCCGACTTGAGCGAATACTCATACTGCGAATCGCTCTGCCGCGCGCCGATGCGGATGTCCTGCACCGGCACCAGGAACACCCGCGCACCGGCCACCTTGGCGGTCTTGATGCGCAACCGTGCCACGATCTTGTCGGCACTGTCTTTTCGTTCAGAGAGGGGCTTGAGCGTCACGTACATGAAGCCGCCGTTGCGCCGTTGTCCGCCGGTGAAGGCCACCACATCGGAGACGGCCGGATCGGCCTTGACGATGTCGATGAACTCGTTGAGCTTGGTGCGCATGGCCTGGAAGGAAATGGCCTGGTCGCCCCGGATGCCGCCGACCAGGCGGCCGGTATCCTGCTGCGGGAAGAAGCCCTTGGGAATCGCCTTGTACAAGTAAACGTTCAATGCAATCGTGCCCAGCAGGATCAGCATCATCAGCGGCGCAGCGCGCAGGGCCCAGGCCAGCGTGCGCTCGTAGGCCAGCAGCATGTCCTCGAAGATGGCCGCGCTCTGGTCGGCGATTTTCTGCAGCCACGGATGGCGGCGCTGGCGGCGCGCTGCATCGCCCTCGGGATCATGGCGCAGCAGCTGCGCACACATCATGGGCGTGGTCGTCAGCGACACCACCAGCGAGACCAGGATGGCCACCGACAAGGTGATGGCGAACTCGCGGAAGAGCCGCCCGACGATCCCCTCCATCATCAGGATGGGAATGAAGACGGCGATCAGCGAAATGCTCATCGACAGCACCGTGAAGCCCACTTCGCGCGCACCCAGCAAGGCCGCCTTGTAAGGCTTCATGCCGGCTTCGATGTGGCGCGAAATGTTTTCCAGCACCACGATGGCATCATCGACCACGAAGCCGGTGGCAATGGTCAGCGCCATCAGCGAAAGATTGTCGAGGCTGAATCCGGCCAGGTACATGATGCCGAAGGTCCCGATCAGCGAGACGGGAACGGCCACCGCCGGGATCAGCGTGGCCCGCGCATTACGCAGGAACAGGAACACCACCATGATCACCAGCGCCACCGACAGCATCAGGGTGAACTCGGTTTCCTTCAACGAAGCGCGGATGGTCGGGGTGCGGTCCAGCACCACCTTCATGTCGATGGCCGACGGGATCGAGGCCTGCAACTGCGGCAGCAAGGCGCGAACGTTGTCGACCGTCTCGATGATGTTGGCGCCCGGCTGGCGGTTGATGATGATGAGCACCGAAGGCTTGCCGTTGGAAGAACCGGCATTGCGCACATCGGCCACCGAGTCGCGCACCTCGGCCACATCCTGCACCCGCACCGGCGTGCCGTTGCGGTAGGAGACGATCAGCGGCGCATATTCAGCGGCGGTCTTGGCCTGGTCGTTGGCGTAGATCTGCCAGTTGCGGCCATCATCTTCCAGCAAACCCTTGGGACGATTGGCATTGGTGGCGGCTACGGCCGTGCGCACGTCGGCGCTGCCGATGCCGTATTTGTTGAGCGCCGTCGGATTGAGCTCGATGCGCACCGCCGGCTGCGAACTGCCGCCCACGCTCACCTGTCCCACTCCGCGCACCTGCGACAGTTTCTGCGCCACGATGCTGTCGGCAGCGTCATACATCTGGCCCTGGGTCATGGTGTCGGACGTCATGGCCAGGATCAGGATGGGCGCATCGGCCGGGTTGACCTTGCGGTAGGTCGGATTGCTCGGCATGCCGGTAGGCAGCAGGTTGCGCGCGGCATTGAGCGCGGCCTGCACGTCACGGGCGGCGCCGTCGATGTCGCGGTTCAGGTCGAATTGCAGGGTGATGCGGGTGGAGTTTTGCGAGCTGGTCGAGGTCATCTCGGTCACGCCCGCAATCGCGCCCATGGCGCGTTCCAGCGGCGTGGCCACGGTCGCCGCCATGGTCTCCGGACTGGCGCCCGGCAGCGAGGCCGAGATCGAGATGGTCGGGTAATCCACCTGCGGCAGCGGCGAGACCGGCAGCAGGCGGAAGGCCACCATGCCCGCCAGCGCAATGCCGATGGTCAGGAGCGTGGTCGCGATGGGACGCTTGATGAAGGGAAGCGAGATATTCATGCGCGCATCCGCTTACACCGCCGGCGGCAGCGTGGTCGGCTTGCCGTCATCGTCATCCTCGCCGCCATGGCCCGGCTCACGCTGCCCGAAGCGCGCACGCAGGCGGCGGCCCAGGCTGTCGAAACCGAGATAGATCACCGGCGTGGTGAACAAGGTCAGCACCTGCGACACCAGCAGGCCGCCGACCATGGTGATCCCCAGCGGCTGGCGCAGCTCGGAGCCGACACCGGTGCCCAGCATCAGCGGCAGCGCACCCAGCAGTGCCGCCATGGTGGTCATCAGGATGGGACGGAAGCGCAGCAGACAAGCCTGGTAGATCGCCTCGCGCGGGCTCTTGCCCTGGTGCCGTTCGGCTTCCAGCGCGAAGTCGATCATCATGATGGCGTTCTTCTTGACGATGCCGATCAGCAGGATGATGCCGATGATGCCGATGATGCCGAGATCGGTCCCCGAGATCATCAGCGACAGCAGCGCCCCCACACCCGCTGAAGGCAAGGTGGAGAGGATGGTGATGGGATGGATGTAGCTCTCGTAGAGCACGCCCAGCACGATGTACATGGTGATGATGGCGGCCAGGATCAGCCACAGCGTATTGGACAGCGACGCCTGGAAGGCGAGTGCCGCGCCCTGGAAGTTGGTGACGGTGGAATCGGGCATGCCGATCTCGTCCTCGGCCGCCTTGATCGCCTTGACCGCTTCGCCCAGCGATGCGCCCTTGGCCAGGTTGAAGGAGACGGTGGCCGCCGGGAACTGGCCGATGTGGTTCACCACCAGCGGGGCCGTGCGTTCGGTGACGGTGGCAATCGAGGACAGCGGGACCTTGCCGCCGGCCGAGGTGACCAGGAAGATGCTGTCCAGTGCCTCGGGGCCGCGCTGGAATTCCGGCTTGACCTCCATCACCACGCGATACAGGTTCGATTGCGTGTAGATGGTGGAAATCAGGCGCTGGCCGAAGGCGTTGTAGAGCGCATTGTCGATGGCGGCCGTGGTGATGCCCAGGCGTGAAGCGGCATTGCGGTCGATCTCGATGTAGGCCTGCAGGCCCTGGTCCTGGAGGTTGGTGGCGACGTCGGCCAGTTGCGGTACCTGCTGCAGACGTGCGATCAGCTTGGGCACCCAGGTACTCAGCGTGCCCGAATCGGCATCTTCCAGCGTGAACTGGTACTGCGTGCGCGAGACGCTGTCTTCGATGGTCAAGTCCTGCACCGGCTGCATGTAGAGCGTCACGCCCGGCACCGCCTGCGTGAGCTTGGGTTGCAGGCGGCGGATCACATCCGAGGCCGAGACATCGCGCGCTTCATGCGGCTTCAGGTTGATGAGCATGCGGCCGCTGTTGAGCGTGGCGTTGGTGCCATCCACACCGATGAAGGAGGACAGGCTTTCCACCGCCGGATCTTCCAGCACCACCTTGGCCAGTTGCTGCTGCTTCTCGCCCATGGCACCGAAGGAGATCGATTGCGTGGCCTCCGAAATCCCCTGGATCACGCCCGTATCCTGCAGCGGGAAGAAGCCCTTGGGCACGAACACGTACAGCAGCACGGTCAGGCCCAGCGTTGCCACGGCCACCAGCAGCGTGAGCTTCTGGCGCTCCAGCACCCATTCCAGCATCACGCCGTAGCGCGCGATGATGCGGTCAAAGAAGGCCTGGCTCTTGTGATAGAACCAGCCCTGTTGTTCTTCCGGCTGATGGCGCAGCAGGCGCGCACACATCATCGGGGTGAGGGTCAGCGAGACCACCGCCGAGATCAGGATGGAGACTGCCAGCGTGACCGCGAATTCGTGGAACAGCCGGCCGACCACATCACCCATGAAGAGCAGCGGGATCAGCACTGCAATGAGCGAAAAGGTCAGCGAGATGATGGTGAAACCGATTTGCTCCGCGCCCTTCAGGGCGGCCTGCATGGGCTTCATGCCCTCTTCGATGTAGCGCGAGATGTTCTCGATCATCACGATGGCATCATCGACCACGAAGCCGGTGGCAATGGTCAGCGCCATGAGCGTGAGGTTGTTGATCGAAAAGCCCGCCAGGTACATCACCGCGAAGGTGCCCACCAGCGACAGCGGCACTGCCACGCTGGGAATGATGGTGGCTGGCACGTTGCGCAGGAAGACGAAGATCACCATCACCACCAGCGCCACCGAAAGCAGCAGTTCGAATTTCACGTCTTCCACCGAAGCGCGGATGGTGGTGGTGCGGTCGGTCAGGATGTGGACATCGATGGCGCCCGGCAGGCTGGCCTGCAGCTGCGGCAGGATCTTCTTGATGCTGTCGACCACGGCGATCACGTTGGCACCGGGCTGGCGCTGGATGTTCACGATCACCGCCGGCTGCTGGTTGGCCCAGGCGCCGAGGCGGACGTTTTCTGCACCGTCGATCACATCGGCCACATCCGAGACGCGGATGGGCGCACCGTTCTTGTAGGCAATGATGAGGTTGCGGTATTCATCGGCCGAACGCAGCTGGTCGTTGGCATCGATGGTGGAGGCGCGCGTGGGGCCGTCGAAACTGCCCTTGGCCTGGTTGACGTTGGCGTTGCCAATGGCGGTGCGCACGTCATCCAGGTTGAGCCCGAGGGCGGCTACCGCTCGCGGATTCAACTGCATGCGCACGGCCGGACGCTGGCCACCCGACAGGCTCACCAGACCGACGCCGGACAATTGCGAAATCTTTTGCGCCAGGCGGGTATCGATCAGGTCCTGCACCTTGGGCAAGGGAATGGTCTTGGAGGTCACCGCCAGCGTGATGATGGGCGTATCAGCCGGATTGACCTTGCTGTAGACCGGCGGCATCGGCAGGTCCGAGGGCAGCAGGTTGCTGCCGGCGTTGATGGCGGCCTGCACTTCCTGCTCGGCCACGTCCAGGCTCAGATCCAGATTGAATTGCAGCGTGATCACCGAAGCCCCGCCGGAGCTGGTGGAGGACATCTGCTTCAGGCCCGGCATCTGGCCGAACTGGCGTTCCAGGGGCGCGGTGACCGAGGAGGTCATCACGTCCGGACTGGCGCCGGGATAAAGCGTGACCACCTGGATGGTCGGGTAATCGACTTCGGGCAGGGCCGACAGCGGCAGGAGCCGGTAGGCCACGATGCCCACCAGCAGGATCGCCAGCATCAGCAAGGATGTGGCGACCGGCCGCAGGATGAACTGGCGCGAGGGATTCATGCGTGAGCCTTGTGCTTACTTGGCGCCGTTGGCGTTGCCTGCATTGTTGGCGGGTGCGCTGTTGCCGTTGCCACCACCGGCAGCCGCTTCACGCTGGCGACGCAGCTCCATCATCTTCTGGCGACGCTGGTCTTCGGGCAGCTTCTTGATCTCTTCGCCGAATTCACCGGCGTCGATGCGCTTGTTGATTTCGGCCCAGCGTTTCTGGCGTTCTTCCGGGCTCAGGTTGCCTTGACCGCCCTGCCCGCCCTGTCCTGCCTCACCGCCCTGGCCGCGCTTGCCATGGCGGCGTTCCGGATTCTCGGTGGTGAGCTTGTTGGCCGGATCATCCGCGCCGCCGCGTGCCACCGCTTCCACCTTGGCACCTTCGCGCAGGCGGTCGATACCATCGATGACCACGGTTTCACCGGCAGCGATGCCATCGGTGATGACGGTCTGGTCATCCTGCACCGGACCGGTCTTGACCGGACGCACGGTGACGGTGTTGTCTTCCTTGACCACGTACACGAACAGGCCCTTCGAACCACGCTGGATGGCCGCCGTCGGGATGACGATGGCGCCCTCCTCGGTCTTGAGCTGCAGGCGGATATTGACGAACTGGCTGGGGAAGAGCGCGTAATCGGTATTGGGGAACTGGGCCTTGAGCTTGACGGTGCCGGTGGTCGAATCCACCACGTTGTCGATGGTCAGCAGCACGCCATCGGCCAGTTTCTTCTTCTGCTCGCGGTCCCAGGCCTGGGCCGGCAGCTTGCGGCCGCTCTGCAGTTGCTGCAAGACCTTGGGGATATTGTCTTCGGGGATGCTGAAGATGGCCGTGATCGGCTGCAGCTGGGTGATGATGACCAGCCCGTTGGTGTCGCCGGTGGTGACGTTGTTGCCCACGTCAGCCTGGCGCAAGCCCAGGCGGCCGCTGATCGGCGCGGTCACGCGGGTGAATGACAGTTGCAGGCGGGCGCTGGCGACGCTTCCCTCATCGGCCTTGACCGTGCCTTCGTATTGCTTGACCAGTGCGACCTGGGTATCGACCTGCTGGCTGGCGATCGAGTCCTGCGACAGCAGGGTCTGGTAGCGCTTCAGGTCCAGGCGGGCCGAGGCCAGCAAGGCGCGGTCGCGCGCCAGTTGCCCTTCAGCCTGGGTCAGCGCGGCCTGCAGCGAGCGCGGATCGATCTCGGCCAACAGGTCGCCGGCCTTGACCACCTGGCCTTCCTTGTAATGCAGCTTCATCAGCTGGCCATCCACGCGGGCCCGCACGGTGGCCGTGGCGGTCGGGGTCACGGCCCCCAGGCCATTGAGGAAGACATCGACGTTCTGCACCTGGGCCTTGGCCACGCCGACCGGCATGGTCTGGCTCGCGAAGGCGCCGGGACCGCCGGGACGGCGCGCGCCCGGTCCACCGGGGCCGCCTGCGCCAGGGCGTCCGCCCGGGCCGCCCATGGCAGCCATCTGCTCCTGATCGGCCTTCTTCTTGGACCACCACTTGTAGCCGCCACCGGCCGCCAGCGCCGCCACCAGGACCCAGAACCACCAGCGGCGCAGGATGCTGCCGCGAGACGATGCGTTGGAGGGAGACGGCTGCTTGGAATTGGGAGTATTTGTCATGTCAGGAAAACCAGTGAACCGATCACGTCATCAAGTAATCACGTCAGCGGGCCGCCACCATGGCAGCCCGCCGGCATTTATCTGCGCTTTTTCATGTATTTCTTTCAGTACAGATTTCTGTACTGCCTTCTGCTCTTTTTTCTGTACAACGTTCTGCACAGGAATCTGTGCAGAATTCTGTACATTTTTCTGTCTTTCACGACAGGCAAAACGCCAGCTGAAAGCACAAGCGAAGGCGGCCCCTCCTGACGGAGCAAGGCCGCCCGCCGTCATTCTCTCCGACCAGCCTGACAGCCGTGCAACATTGTCGGCCAGCCACCCCGCGTCCGGGCTGGCACGCAGTGTACCCAGCTATTGCCCGGCTTGCACGGGCTACCAACAAGAACAGCCTTGCGGGGAGACGCAAGGCTGCAAGGGTGGGACTGCCCGCTGCGCCGCCATCAGGCATCCGCCCACCTGCGGCGCAGCGGCAAGTCCTGCCTGGCCGGGATTACTTGGCCGGCGGGGCGTCCGGTGCCGGCTTGCCGTCACGCGGGGGGCCCTTGCGGTCGCCATGGCGCATGTGCTCCATCTTTTCCCAGCGATGGCGTTCCATCTTGGCGTGTTCGGCATCAAAGATCTTCTGCTGTTCCGGCGACAGGGTGGCGTAGAAGTCCTTGGTGGCGGCGATGCGTTGCTCGGCGAAGGCCTCACGCTTGCGCATCATGTCCAGCTGCTTGTCCAGGCGTTCCGGGGTGGACAGCTTGGCCCATTCGTCCTTGTTGGGACGGCCGGCCTGGTCGAAGGGGGCCGGCTTGGTCTTGTCAAGGAAGAGCTTCCAGGCGGCTTCCTGCGAGGCCGTGATCTTGAGCTTGTCGTGCAGCTCGGCCTGGTGCTTGGTGCGCATCTGCTCGAACTTGGCGATCTGTTCCGGGCTCGGGGCATGGCCGCGGGGGCCGTCCGGGCCGCCCGGGGGCATCTGGGCGAAGGCCGACAGGGTCACGGCGCTGATGCTCACGGCGGCGATGCCGGCCAGGATACGGTTTTTCATTGTCAACATGGCTTGCTCCTTTCAGGGGATGGTGCTCTGATGCGTTCGGCAGCGACGTGCTGCCTTGGCATGGTTCCCATTAAACCGGCGGCTTGTATCAACGGTTTTTCCGCTGTGGCGTCATTTGTATCGCTTTGTATATACGGGAGCCGCCCAGGTATCGTTTTATTTCACACCCGCTCCCTGTAAAGACCCGATACAAATCCGCCCTGCACGCACGGACAAGTTCGGCATAATGCGATCCATGGATACAAATACTCACATCCTCGTCGTCGACGACGACCGCGACATCCGCACCCTGCTGGCCGAATACCTGGACAGCAACGGCCTGCGCACCCTCACCGCCACCAATGGCAGCGAGATGCGCCGCGTGCTGGAAGAATCGCGGGTAGACCTGATCGTGCTGGACCTGACCCTGCCGGGCGAGGACGGCCTCACCCTTTGCCGCAACCTGCGCGCCACCTCCTCGGTGCCGGTCATCATGCTGACCGCACGCGGCGAGCCGCTGGACCGCATCCTCGGACTGGAAATGGGAGCCGATGATTACCTGGCCAAGCCCTTCGAGCCGCGCGAACTGTTTGCCCGCATCCGCAGCGTCCTGCGCCGCACGCAGGCGCTGCCGCCCAACATGGCGCAGCCGGATGTGGCCACCATGCGCTTTGCCGGCTGGACGCTGGACCTCACCGCACGCCACCTGGTCAACAAGGATGGCGTGGTGGTGGCCTTGTCGGGGGCCGAGTTCCGGCTGCTGAAGGTGTTCCTCGACCATCCCAACCGCGTGCTCAATCGCGACCAGTTGCTGGAACTCACGCAAGGCCGCGAATCCGATCCCTTCGACCGTTCGGTGGATATCCAGATCAGCCGCCTGCGCCAGAAACTGGGCGACGATGCCCGCACGCCGACCATCATCAAGACCGTGCGCAATGAAGGTTATGTGCTGGCCACCACGGTCACGGCCGAAGGCGCAGGCCGGTCGGCATGAAGAATTTCATTGGCTCCATCGGCAACCGCATCTTCTTCCTGCTGCTGGGCGGGATCGTGGTGGCGGTATTCGCCACCAACTGGCTGGCCGGCAACGAGCGCCGCAATACCTTGCGCGAACTGCGCTTCCAGCACCTGGCCGACCGCGTCGAACAGATCGTGCAGGCAGTGGACGAAATCCCGCCGGCACAGCGCCCCATCGTGCTGCAGGCCGCCACCAACTTCGGTTTCGAGGCACGCATGGTGGAGGACATGAATGACGCCATCGGCCCCAATGCCAGCACCAGCCCATTGATCGAGATGCTGCAGGCACGCCTGGGCGAGGACCGCAAGATTGCCGTGCAGCGCGAGAGCGAGTGCCCGCCCCTGCGTGCCGACGACGGACGCGGACCGCGTCGCGATACCTGCCGCGTCATCTACATCAGCCTGCATGACCAGGCGCTCATGCGCCTGCGCCTGCACCAGCCGGGCGACCCCCCTGCCCTGCGCGGGCGTGGGCCGGGCGGGCCGGCCGGTCTGTTCGGGCTGCAATACATTCTGCTGTTTTTGGTCCTGATCGCCATGCTGGCCTGGCTGGTGGCGCGCATGGCCACGCGCCCGATCCGCCAGCTGGCGCAAGCCGCTTCGCGCCTGGGCAGCGACATCGACCATGCACCGCTGCCCGAGACGGGACCGACCGAGATCCGTCAGGCGGCCCACGCCTTCAATGCCATGCAGGCGCGCATCCGCCGCCAGATCCAGCATCGTACCCACATGCTGGCGGCCATCACGCATGACCTGCAGACCCCGTTGACGCGCATGCGCCTGCGGCTGGAGAAGGTCACCGATGCCCCGCTGCAGCAGAAGCTCATCGACGACCTGGGCGTGATGCACGGCATGGTGCGGGAAGGACTGGACCTGGCGCGCAGCATGGATTCTTCCGAGAAGATCCAGGCGCTGGATATCGATTCGCTGCTCGACAGCGTCTGCGCCGACGCTGCCGATGCCGGCCAGGATGTGGCCCTGCAAGGCAGTACCCGCGCCTTCGTGCTGGCCCAGCCGGGCGCACTGCGGCGCTGCCTGACCAACCTGATCGACAATGCCTGCAAGTACGGCAAGTCGGCGCGGGTGTCCATCGCGCTGGAACAGCAGAAGATCGCCATCCGCATCCGCGACCAGGGGCCGGGCATTCCGAAGTCCGAACTGGAGGCGGTGTTCGAACCCTTCTACCGCCTGGAGGCCTCGCGCTCGCGCGATACCGGCGGTACCGGGCTGGGGCTGACCATTGCGCTCAATATCGCCGAGAACCATCACGGCCAGCTGCGCCTGCGCAACCTGGCCGAAGGCGGACTGGAAGTGCTGCTGGAATTGCCGCCGATGACGCCGACCAAAAATCGGTAAAAAACTTCACCCAGGCATGTAAAAAACCGCCGCAAACCCTGTTGGGATGCGGCGGTTTTCATTTATCGGCCAAAAAGCGCCGAGCCGGGTCATCCGAAGTAATTCAGGCCCAGGGCGGCATTGACTTCCGACATGGTCTGCGCGGCCACGGCGCTGGCGCGTTCGGTGCCGCGCTTCAAGATCGCCAGCACTTCGCCGCGATCCTTGGCGAATTCTTCGCGGCGGGTGCGGATGGGTTCCAGCAGCTCCTGCAGGATGCCTTCCAGACGGCGCTTGACCACGCTGTCGCCCAGGCCGCCGCGGGTGTAGTGGGCCTTCAGTTCGGCCACGGCATCGCGGTCGGGGTCGAAGGCATCCAGGAAGGTGAAGACCACATTGCCCTCGACCTGGCCCGGATCATCCACGCGCAGGTGGTTGGGGTCGGTGTACATGCGGTGCACGGCCTGCTTGATCTCGGCCGGGGTCGCGCCGAGGGCGATCGAGTTGCCCAGCGACTTGCTCATCTTGGCCTTGCCGTCGATGCCGGGCAGGCGGCCGGTTTCGGAGAGCACTTCCTTGCACTCGACCAGCACTTCGCGGTCCACGGTGGCGTTGAATTTGCGCACCAGTTCATTGGTCTGCTCGATCATGGGCAACTGATCGCTGCCCACCGGCACCAGTTGGCCCTTGAAGGCGGTGATGTCGGCAGCCTGGCTGACCGGATAAGTCAGGAAGCCGGCCGGGATGTCGCGCTCGAAGCCGCGCAGGCGGATCTCTTCCTTGATGGTGGGGTTGCGTTCCAGGCGCGAGACCGTCACCAGGTTCAGCAGCACCATCGACAGCTCGTAGAGCTCACGCACCTGGGACTGGATGAAGATGGTCGACTTCTCGGGATCGATGCCCACGGCCAGATAGTCCAGCGCCACTTCGAGCACGTTGTCGGTGACTTTCTGGTGGCGGCCGACGTTGTCGGTCATGGCCTGGGTATCGGCCAGCAGCAGGAACTGGCGCGAGGTTTCCTGCAGCGCCACGCGCGACTTGAGCGAGCCGATGTAGTGACCCAGGTGCAAGGGACCGGTAGGACGATCGCCGGTGAGGACGACGGGCAAGCTGCTGGTGGTGGGGGTGGAGCTCGTGGCGTTCGAAGACATGGTCATTCCTGATCGTTAATCTCTGGAATGCCGCCGGTCCCGAAGCTGAAGAAACAATGCCGCCGGAACCGGCGGCATCATGGTCACATGGTCAAGCTGTGTGAAAACGGGCCGCCTCGTTCAGGCGCGCCACCAATGCTGGGTTTTCGCAAGTTGATCTTTTCGGAAAAGCATGGCGGCGAGTATAGCACCGGCAGCGCGCCATGTTGCGTTGCATAAGAAAAAACCGCCTGCAAGGAGGCGGTTCAGGTACTTGGCTCGGCTTGGCTTGTGCGCGGGTTCAATACGCGCCCGGCGGCGGACCGTAATACACCGGCGGCGGGCCGTAATAACCCGGGGGCGGCGGCGGCGCGTAGTAGTAGCGCGGGTGGTAGGTATAGACGGTGGTGGTCTGCACTGGCTGCTGCACCTGGTTGCCCTTGCTGTACATGCACTGGGTATAGGTCATGTCGTAGCGCTGCTGCATCGAGTAATTGCCTCCGGCGGCCGCGTTGCTGCCGCCGGCACTGCCCACCAGCAGGCCACCGCCGGCACCGATGGCCGCGCCCGCACCGGCATTGCCCGAGGCCGCGCCGATGAGGGCACCGGCCACGGCACCCACGGCAGTGCCGACTGCGGCGCTGTTGGCGGCATTGTTCTGGGTCTGCGCAGCCTGGCCGCCGATGGCGTCCTGGGCGTATTGCTGGCATTGCTGCTGGTCGGCGCGGAACTGTTCGTAGGTCTTGTCCTTGCCGGGCATGGCCATCACCGACGGGCCGGTCGGCACGCTCACGCAGCCACCCAGCGCCAGCATGGCGCCGACGGCGGTCACGGTCGCGGCGGTCTTGTAGAGGGGTTTCACGATGTTTCCTTTATCGGGGATCGACGAATTACGTAGCTTGGGCAAGGCTTATTGCGGCGGCGTACTGCCCGGCACGCCCGGCGTATTGGGCACGACCTTCATCCAGGGGCTGGGGCAGTTCTGGACGTAGGGATAGTAGGACTTGGACTCGGCGCAGTAGTACCAGTAGTCCTGGCGCTGCGGCTCCACGTAGACCGGTGCGGGGGCCCGCTCCACGTAGACCGGCGGCGGGTAATACACCGGCGGCGGATAGTAAACCGGGGGCGGCACCCACACTGGTCCACCGATCACCACGCCACCATAGAAGCGCCCGTGCGCATAGGCCGAAGCGCTGGCGATCAGACCGGCTACCGCCAGCACGCCACAGACGCCAATTGCCGCTAGTTTTTTCATGTTGTTGCCCTCGGGGGTGTCTCAGAATAGTTGGACTGCTTGACATGCTTGCCGGATGGCATCAAGGCCGCGTTCCCCACGCAGCCGTATCAGCCTGTAATCCTTGCCTGGTGCGGCTTGCAGACGCATCTGGCGCAGGAAAGCAATATACGCCGGGGCTGCGGTGAAATCTTGAGATGTTTCAATTCGTAACCCTAATCAACAGAGATATACACGGGGTTGAAAAGGCTTTGCAAGTTCGGAATGGCCAAAGCCAAACCATGCAGGAGAGCTTGTCGTCGTTTTTCCGCTTCCTCTGCCTCGCTGCCATCACTATGGCTTCCACCAGATCGAAAAAATTCCGTTCCCACGGCTTTCTTCGTCTTCGACGAGCCGGGACTGACGTTTTGCCTTCTAGTATCGCAAATTCGGCTCGTCCGCTTCGTGGTGTCCCATGATGATGTGAGCCGCCAACTGCAGCATGTGGCACGCGCCTGCCTCCCCTGCCGCCGTCACCTCAGCGTCACTCACTTCAACACCATGATCATCACCTATCCTATTGAACTGCCGTATGTCGCCGGCAACGAGCAACGCGTCGTGCCTGACACCCTTTTCAACAACAGCGGAATCCTCAGCGGTCCCTACCTGATTGGCAAGAACCGATTCTGGCACGGCGGCCTCCATATCCATCCCATCGACAGAAATGCGCCGATACGGGCAATTGCAGACGGTGAGTTGGTCGCCTATCGGTACGATGCGAATGACACCTCAGATGCGTTTTTTAATCAATCGACCTATTCGCGGAGTTTTGTGCTGTTAAAGCATGAAGCGGAACTCGGCCAAACAGTACTGGGAACGAGCAGCTTGGTCTTTTATTCCCTCTATATGCATTTACGTGCATTCCAAGAACTCAAAACGGGCCAACTTCCTGGTCTGAATTTCATCCGGAAAATCATCCCGGCCCGGCCGCTGGTAAAAGACGGCCAGCCCGTGTTCGACAAGAAGAAACGCCCGGTCATCGAACCAGCGCGCGAAGAGGTCATCGAGCCAACCGCGAATGGCGCAGTCATTTCCGGCATCGGCTCGGCACGCGTCCGCAGAGGCGACATCCTTGGTTATTGCGGGAGCATTCCCGACAACCTGACCACGCCATCCAAAGGCTTCCACTTTGAAATTTTCTTTGGCGACAACGCATTCCTCAAGAACGTGAACAAGACTATATGGGGAAAATGTCTTCTCACGCAGGCGCAATCCGTTCGGAATGACTTGCTGACCGAACAGATGCTCGCCGTAGATACCTCCATTCCTCTTGAAGTCGCGCCGCATCAGCCGGAGGGGGGGTATTACAAAATAAGGGTGAAAAGTGACCACTATTGGGTCAGCGAAGATCAGATCGCGGAGGAAATGGTCGAATCATCGTCTTTGCACCAAAAAGGCAAAAAACGTATCGTAAAGCAGTTCCTCCCCAAAACCGACAGCCTGATCGCGTTCGCCAACACCCCCCTTAAAAACGAGCACATCTTGCCGGCCGGAACGGTGGTGGTGCCATGGATGGCTCCATGGCTGAAGGATGAAGAGTTTATCAAGCGGGAGTATCGAGGAACATTCTGGATCCCGCTTTATGTGCCAGACAAGGACAGGCTGTACTGGACTAAAGCGGATGACATCAAGTTCACCAGTGACGCAGACTGGGCGGGCTTCCAGGCCTTTGCAGAGACAGCCGCTCAAAACAGTTTGGACGGCGTAATTGATGATGAAGGTCTACTAGCTCTGACAAAACCATCGACATCAGAAACTGATTCGTCGGTTGGCATCAATAGGATCGCTGGCAAAAACGAAGAAAAAATCAGCGGCCTGATCGCCAGTCATCCGACAGAATGGAGCAAGACGGACATTCCGGTTCGATTCCAGCGGGTAACCACAGATGAGTTCGGCGCTCAAAAACTCAACATGGATCAGTTTGCCGCGCTGACGAAGCACATCGAGCGCATTGCCTTCTGGGAAGATGTGGCGGGTCTTCCTGATTCCAAACGTGTCTGGCATGCACATCCCCTGCGATTTATCGAACAACTCGCAAAATGCATGTGGCTGAGCGAAGCTGAACTTGTGCGGATCATGCCCAATACCGATCAGGAGACCGTCAAGACACATCGCATCAATCTCAACAAAACGATGCTGCAATGGGGCGTAACAGATCGTCTGGAGCAGGCGCATTACCTGGCGCAAGGCGTTCACGAATCAGAGGGGATGCGGCTAATGACGGAACTCCCGTCAAAGTATGCCAGCAGCGCCTCCCGCTACAAGGGCAGAGGCTTTGTTCAAATCACATCTGAAACCAATTACAAGGCGTTCAACCTTTATCTGAATCGATACATCAGGACAGTCGATGTCGTCAGTGCCCCCGAGATTCTGAGTTCCGACTCTTACCTTTCGTTTGCGGCCTCGTGCTGGTACTGGCGCACCAACGACGTAAGGCGATCTGCCAGAAAAGGCGAGTCGGAGGCAGTGGTTGACGAGGTGGGAAGAGTGATCAATCGCGGCCCCGGACGGAGAGATCTGCCTGAGTATCCGCCACTTAGCAGAGAGGATCGGCTGGACAAATTCCGCTTGATCAGCAAATTGCTACTGAAGTGAGAAAAAAATGAAAAGGATGACATTCTCCATTTTTCTCGCTTTTTTCGTGCCCTGCGCTACTGTCGCCACAGACATCGAAAAGAAGAAGATAGCTCTCGTCAAGACGGTCCCCGCAAGCGGACGCGTCAAAAAGGCGAACATCAAGATCGGAGCAATACTTCGGGAAATCACTCTTCCCCCGCCAGGAGCCCATCGACCTTCTTTCTCCATGGCGCAAACCAGCTGGGGGGATGTTCAGATCCTTGCATTGACGCTGGATGCGCGTGGAAGAATCCCTTCCATCGCTTACTACGGCATTACCAAGACAAGCATCTGCTTCCTCGGAAATCACGCACCCCTCATGCTGGATACGCAAACCCGGCTTCTGGTCGAAGTCCTCTACGACAGCGCCAGCAAACAGATCATCAATCGCTACACCTACCAAGAATGCGAGATACGTCTGCATGATCAACTCATCGATCAGGCGATTGACACGCAATCCGCTGATAACATCAGACGGTCCGTAACGCGGGTGACTACCGATGCAGCACAACAACCCACGTGCGAATACGAAATCCGGCAAGGCAAGCCGGTCGGTGACGATGCGTGCTTTGGCTTTTGAATCAGCAAGCACCGTCGCATGGAAGCAAGACCTGAAAGAAAACGGCCTTTTTCAAGGCCGTTTATGGTCGCAGTCCTGGATAACTTAAAGCCTCCAACGCTCCTGCAACCAACTAACCATCTCACGCTCAACCCGGCCGCGTCATCTGCTCAGGCTTGATCCACTCGGCAAACTGTTCTTCCGTCACATAACCGAGCGCCAGCGCCGCCTGCTTCAGGGTGGTGCCGTCGTGATGCGCCTGCTTGGCGATCTTGGCAGCCTTGTCGTAACCGATGTGCGGGGCCAGGGCCGTCACCAGCATGAGCGACTTTTCCATCAGCTCGCCGATGCGGCTGTGGTTGGCTTCGATGCCGCGCGCGCAGTGCTCCTCGAAGCTGGCCATGCCGTCGCCCAGCAAACGAACGCTCTGCAGGAAGTTGTGAATGATCACCGGCTTGAACACGTTCAGCTCGAAGTTGCCGCTGGCGCCGCCAATGTTGAGCGCCACATCATTGCCGAACACCTGTGCGCACAGCATGGTCATGGCTTCGCATTGGGTCGGATTGACCTTGCCCGGCATGATGGAACTGCCCGGCTCATTCTCGGGAATGGTGATCTCGCCCAGCCCCGAACGCGGGCCGGAAGCCAGCCAGCGCACATCGTTGGCGATCTTCATCATGGCTGCCGCCAGGGTCTTGAGTCCGCCGTGCGCGGCCACCAGGGCATCGTGCCCGGCCAGCGCGGCAAACTTGTTGGGCGCGGTCTTGAAGGGGAAACCGAAATACTTGGCCAGCTCGGCCGCCACACGCTCGCCGAATTCGGGATGCGCGTTCAGACCAGTGCCGACCGCCGTGCCGCCAGCGGCCAGCTCGGAGATGGCATTGAGCGTGGCGATGATGGCCGACTCGGCATGATCCAGCTGGGCTACGTAGCCCGAGAACTCCTGGCCCAGCGTCAGCGGCGTGGCGTCCTGCAGGTGGGTGCGGCCGATCTTGACGATGTCGGCAAACTGCGCGGACTTGTCCGCCAGCGTGGCGCGCAGGGTGTGCAGCGAGGGAATCAGGTGCGTGGCCACCGCCATGCAGGCCGCCACGTGCATGGCGGTCGGGAAGATGTCGTTGGAGGACTGGCCGCGGTTGACGTCGTCGTTCGGGTGGATCAGGCGATCCTCGCCGCGCACGCCGCCCAGCAGTTCGGAGGCGCGGTTGGCCAGCACCTCGTTCATGTTCATGTTGCTCTGGGTGCCGGAACCGGTCTGCCAGACCGACAGCGGAAACTCCAGCGGATGCTTGCCGGCGATGACCTCATCGGCCGCCGCGATGATGGCGTCAGCCTTCTTGCCGTCCAGCTTGCCCAGGTCGCGGTTGACGGCGGCGCAGGCACGCTTGACGGCGGCCAGCGCCACGATCAGCTCGGCCGGCATGCGCTCGGTGGAAATGTGGAAGTGGTGCAGCGAACGTTCGGTCTGCGCGCCCCACAGGCGATCGGCAGGGACTTCGATCAGGCCAAAGGTATCGCGCTCCATGCGGTGGTTCATGATGCTGGTTCTCCGTGATGAGAGGGCCGCAGGCGGCCCGATGATCCCGTGAGACTCTGGCGCAAGCTGAAGGCTGAGTCACCGACGAGACCGGCAATGTGACATCTAGTGTAACGGCTGGCAGGACCGCCCGCAGGAAGCGGCGGCATGAAGCTGGCGAGGGTACGGCAATGCGGCAGGCAGACCGGGACGGCGGATTGCCGCAGCGGTCGTGGCGAGGAATCAGCCGGCCTTGTTGTCCTTGGGCGGATCCGGCAGCACACAGGCCTCGACCACTTGCAGGTCGTTGTCCTTGGCGAAGTTGACCACGAAGTGATAGGCCAGCGGCTCCAGCTCGCGCAGGGCTTCGTTGACCACCACCGAGCGCACGCCATCGATGTGGGTGGGCAGCACGTAGGGAGAATATTTCAGGTGTGCATTGCGACCGCCACTGCCTTCGGGACGGAAGCACGACATCACGCCGCACAGGCGCTCCGCCCAGTCGCTGGGGCGGAACTGCCGGCCATCCGAGGTCTTGCCCAGGATGATGAATTCTTTGGCCGGTGCGTTTGCGGGTTTGATGGGATCAGCCATACATGCATTCTTCTAAAGCGCTTGCAACCGAATGCCCTTGTCCTGGTGGGACCGGAGCCCTGGAGTCCGCGGTGCCTCGGCGATCCACTGCCTGGGTGCCTGCGGAAGTAAGTATTATATCTTATAGAAGACTTGGCTTCTACCGGTCTCCCCCGGCTACTGCGTGCCGCTCATGGTCTGCGGGCAAGGTATGCTCCCTGCACGTGGCGGCCTTCTGAAGTGAAGTCGGAAGTATACCGGGTTGGCGAGAATCGCGTTCCCAAAAACAAAGCGGGCCTGAGCCCGCTTCTTCAAGGACCAGTCGCCTAGCCCATCCACACCGCCACCGACAGCAGCAGCAACAGGAACATCCACAGCAGCAAGGCGCGCCAGACCAGGCCTACGGTGCTCTGCAGGGTGCGTGGCGAGGGGGTGTCGCCGGGCAGGCCGTCGGTTTCTTCCGGCATGGAATCGACCGTGGCCGCATCGGCCGGCAGGATGATGCCGGCAGCCGCTTCCTTCTCGGTACCGAAACGCACGCCCATGGCCCCGCCACCGGCCGCCAGGATGATGCCGGCGGCTTCGTCGTCCCAGCGGCTGGCGAAGTTGCGCCAGGCGTAGATGGCATCCTCGAAGTTGCCGACCACGGCGAAGGCGGCGGCCGTCAGGCGTGCCGGAATCCAGTCGATCCAGTAGAAGGCCTGGGCGGCAAAGCGGCCGAAAGCTTCATATTTCATGTGATCCGGCTCGTTCCAGGCGCGCGAGAGATATTCGGCGACTCGGTACATCACCGCCAGCGCCGGACCGACCGGCATCAGGAACCAGAAGAACACGCCAAACACGTGGCGATGCGTGGTGATGAGCGCGCGCTCGGAGGCGATGCGCGAAATTTCGCTCACATCCATCGCCGTGGTGTCCAGCTTGGTCCACTCGGCCAGCAGAGTGCGGGCGGTCATTTCGTCGCCCGTGTTCAGGGCCAGCTGGATGGAAGTGAAGTAATGGCTGTAATGGCGGAAGCCCAGGGTCATGTAGACCACCAGCACGTTCCAGGCAAAGGCCGCCACCAGGCTCACATGCAGCAGCAGCCAGTAGATCAGCGCCACCGGCACCGTCAGGGCGCCCACCATCACCACCCAGCCCAGGCGGCCATGATGAGCGTGCCCGGCGTTGAACCAGCCTTCAATGGTGGCCGCGAAAGACTTGATCGACGCGTATACCGGATTGTCTGCGCGCAGTGGTTTGAGTTGTTCGATTAACAGCGCAAAGAGAATGGAAAGAAATGTCATCAAGCTGCCTTAGGTGTCTCTGTAGCCCGTACGATAGCGCAGTGCAAGAGGGGAATCAAACAATTGATTCGTTGATCACAATCAAAAGCGCGATGTCACGGATTTTTACTTATTTGAACATTAAAAGCGACATTGCGTAGCTGCGAGGCGACAAATCCTGTCGCTAGCTGCGCAGGAAGTGGAACAGGTTGCGCAGCATGCCCGCAGTCGCGCCCCAGATGAAGTAACGGTCATAGGGCATGGTGTAGAAACTGCGCCGGCCTACCGGTGCCGGCAGCTCGACGGAACGGCGCTGATGGTTCAGGCCATCCATGAGGAAAGCCAGCGGCACTTCGAAGATCTCGGCCACTTCGCGCGGATCGCCCACGGCCTCGAACGGCGGCTGTATCAGTCCGGCCACGGGCGTGACCCGATAGCCGGTGCCGGTGAAGTAATCGGGCAACGAACCGATGACTTCGATGTGCTGGCGCGCCAGGCCGATTTCTTCTTCGGTCTCGCGCAGGGCGGTCTCGATGGCCGAGCCGTCATAGTCTTCGCGGCGGCCACCGGGGAAACTGATCTGTCCTGCGTGGTCCTTCAGGTCAGCTGTACGCTGCGTGAAGAGCACCGTCATCCCCTCCTCGCGCAGCACGATCGGGATCAGCACCGAGGCCAGCCGGAAGCGTCCCTTGGACTCGGCCAGGCGCGCCATCTGGTCGCCGCTGTGCTCGGGCTCCCAGCGCGGCGGGTCGGCGAAGCGCTGGCGCAGCCAGTCGGCATTCAGGCGCGCGGCCTCCAGCGCAGTTTCGCCGGCGACGGCATCTACAGGCAGATTGACGGGATCGAAACTGGCCACGTTGTGCTCGCTTGATCGTGAGGTTGTCAGGACTTCAATCGGGTATCAGAAACGAAAAAGGGGCGTCGCGAGACACCCCTTTTCCTGACGCATCAACAGGCGACCGATTACTCGGCAGCAGCAGCCTTTGCCGCACGGCTGGGCAGCTTTTCCTTGATACGTGCCGACTTGCCCGAACGTTCGCGCAGGTAGTACAGCTTGGCACGACGCACGTCACCACGACGCTTGACTTCGATCGAGGCGATCAGCGGCGAGTACAGCTGGAAGGTACGCTCAACGCCTTCGCCCGAAGAAATCTTGCGGACGATGAAGTTGGAGTTCAGGCCACGGTTACGGCGGGCGATAACGACGCCTTCGTAAGCCTGAGCGCGCTTGCGTGTACCTTCAACCACGTTCACGTTGACAATCACGGTGTCGCCGGGGGCGAAGTCGGGAATGTTCTTGGCGAGACGCGCGATCTCTTCTTGCTCGAGTTGCTGGATCAGATCCATTTTTTGCTCCTGTAACCATCTTGCCGGCGCCATTGCCACGAGGGCGGATTGTAAAGCCCGGTAGAGGATGGGGTTTCAAACACGGTGACATCGGCCACCGCACGGTGCAGGTCCGTTGCCGGGCCTGCGGTACTGCATTTGCTGCTAAAACTTCACTCGGGCGATCTGCTCGCGTACAGGCCTACTGCTGCGACAAACTGCCCAGAAACTTTTCATCGGCCTTGCTCAGCAAGCCCTGCTCGCGGGCCCTGACGATGAGGTCGGGACGCTTGCTCTGCGTGGCTTCCAGTGCCCGCTGCCGGCGCCATTTCTGGATCTCGGCATGGTGCCCGCCCAGGAGGATGGACGGCACCGGTTCACCTTCATAGACTTCAGGACGCGTGTAATGGGGCGAGTCCAGCAATCCGTTGACGAAACTGTCTTCCACTGCCGAGGCGCTGTCGTTGAGCGCACCCGGCAAGAGCCGGATCACTGCATCCATCAGCGCCATCGCCGGCAATTCACCGCCGGAGAGGACGAAGTCCCCGATGCTGATTTCCTCGTCCACGCACCTGTCGAGCAGACGCTGGTCAATTGCTTCATAGCGTCCGCACAGCAGCACCGCCCCGCTGTCCTGCGACAGCCGCACCACGCGCTCATGCGTCAACGGTGCGCCCTGCGGTGAAAGATAGATCACACGCGGCCGGGCCAGGCCCAGCGCTTGCTGCCGCTGCTGCGCCGCCTCGATGGCAGCCTGCAGCGGCTTGGCCAGCATCACCATGCCGGGGCCGCCGCCATAGGGGCGGTCATCCACGGTGCGGTGATTGTCAGTGGTGAATTCACGCGGATTCCACAACTGCAAGCCCCAGCGCTGCTGCTCCAGCGCCCGGCGGGTAATGCCGGACTGCGTCAGCGCGGCGAACATCTCGGGAAACAGAGTGACGACATCAAACTGCATCACGCCTCCATTTCCTGGGTTCTTTTGAATCGTTTGAATCTGCTCACATCAGCGAGCCGGAAAAGAAAAAACTGACCTTGAAGGTCAGTAATCCTTGTCCCAGTCGACGATGATCTTTTTTTCGCTCTGCTGCACCGTCTTGACGAACTGGTCGACAAACGGAATCAGCAGTTCGGGTGCCGCTGCGGATTTCTCCTTGGCACCCTTCTTCGGCTTTGCGTCGGCAGCGAGTTGCGGCTCGGGCGCAGTTTCCTGCGCCGGGGCCTTCACCACCAGGATGGGATGGGCGCCGTTGTCCATCATGTCGGACACCACGCCCAAGGCTTCACCCTGGAGATTTTCCACTGCCGAGCCGATCAGATCGACCCAGTAGAATTCATTGTCATCCAGCGCCGGGAAGTGCTTGCGGGAGATGGAGACCACCGTTCCCTTCATCGCTTCGGCCGCATTGCGGTCCGCTACCCCGGTCAGGCGCGCAACGACATCACCGCTGTGCCCCTTGGACTGCATGACATCGACATCCTGCTTGGGCTGGCCGGATTTCTCCAGCCACCAGGTCTTGGCATTCAACAAGGCATCTGCCTCGGAAGAATAAGGACGCACGCGAATCCAGCCCTGGATTCCGTAGGCTCCGGTCACATGGCCGACGGTCACGAGATCGTCGGGTGCGGAGAACCCCGCTTGGGCTTGATCAGTCATGAGTACACCAGACCTGTTCTTCATCCATGCGCCAGCAGAACCAGCGCGGAATCAGACAGGAAAACCTGTATTAAGCAGCAGCCTTGGAACCGGCTTCAGCGACCAGGCGAGCAACGGTCGGCGACAGTTGTGCGCCAACGCCTTGCCAGTGAGCCAGACGGTCAGCAGCGATACGCACGGTTTCTTCCTTGCCGGAAGCGACCGGGTTGTAGAAGCCGATGCGCTCGATGAAACGGCCATCGCGACGATTGCGCGAGTCGGTTGCAACGATGTTGTAGAAGGGGCGCTTCTTGGCGCCGCCACGAGCTAAACGAATAACGACCATAATGGTTCCAGTAAGAATACGGACACGGAAAAGCCGCAGATTATAACGGACTTCCGCACACCCGGGCAAGCTGCTTGGTGCTTTTGTGCCATAGACCAACGCACAACGCCCTGCAAACTCCCCAAAACACGGCAAAAGTGATGTCTTTTGGCATCACTTTTGCCCCTCCTTCGGCCAGGACTACCGCATCGCAGCTTGTCCTGACGGAAATCGCCCTGCGCCAGGGGCTCGGCTATACTGCTGCCAGACCTGACCACAACACGGCCGCCAGCGTCATCTCTGGCGGCTTACAACAGAATAAAGAGACGCGCAGCATGCCCTTGCCTTCCGCACCCCGCCACAAGAACAAGACCCTGACGACTTTCCTGGCCACCGCTTTCGGCAGCATCGGCCTGCACCGTTTCTATCTCCACGGCGGCCGTGACCGCTTCGGCTGGCTGCACATCCTGGCCATTCCCTTGTCGCTGGCCTTGATGGCGGCGCAGCCGGACG
Organism: Herbaspirillum huttiense; assembly: GCF_004367745.1. Classification (GTDB taxonomy): domain Bacteria; phylum Pseudomonadota; class Gammaproteobacteria; order Burkholderiales; family Burkholderiaceae_D; genus Herbaspirillum; species Herbaspirillum huttiense. The sequence continues at coordinate 1,715,002 of NZ_CP037993.1, read as the reverse complement.
CACCTAAACTCTTCACCGGACTGCCCTTCGTGCTGTCGGCGCTGATTGCCTGCCTGGAAGCGCTGGTACTGGGCCTCACGCCGGACGACAAGTGGGATGCGCGCTACAACGCCGGCAGCGGCAAGAGTTCTGACTCGCACTGGGTCCTGGCGCTGATCCTGGTCCTGACGGTGGGATTGGGGGCCATGGGCGTGATCGCCCTGCTGGCGCGCAGCTTCGACCTGCTCTTCACTGGCGGGGCCTTCGGCTGAGCTGCTGCCCTGCCCTCACGATCCCAATAAACAAGCCCGGAACATCGTCACTGCGATGTTCCGGGCTTTTGTTTGAAGCCGGGATCAGAACTGCTCTTCAGCCAGTGCCATCACCGCTGCACCGCCATCGACGATGGCCGTGCGATAGGCCAGCGCCTGCGGCAGGATCTGCTCGGCATAGAAACGCGCGGTCGCCAGCTTGGCTTCGTAGAACTTGCCGTCGCCTTCGCCGGACTTGAGCTTGCCCGCTGCGATGGCCGCTGCACGCGCCATCTGCCAGCCACCCAGCACCACGCCGGCCATCTTCAGATACGGGACGCTGCCCGCGAAGACCGCCTTGATATCGCTCTTGACGTTGGCCACCACATACCCGACCACCTGTTCCAGCGCATCGGCCGCTTCGGCCAGGCGCGCCGCGATGGGCTGCAGTTGCGCATCGCCCTGCAGTTCGGCCACGGTCTGGCGCACCTGGGCGATGATGCCCTTGGCAACAGCACCGCCGTCACGCACGGTCTTGCGGCCCACCAGGTCATTGGCCTGGATGGCGGTCGTGCCTTCGTAGATCGGCAGGATGCGCGCATCGCGGTAATGCTGGGCCGCACCGGTTTCCTCGATGAAGCCCATGCCGCCATGCACCTGCACGCCGGTGGAGGTCACATCGATGGACATCTCGGTGATCCAGCCCTTGACGATGGGCACCAGGTATTCGTAGAAGGCCTGGTTGGATTTGCGGGTAGCGTCATCATCACTGAAGTGCGCCGCATCCGAGGTGGCCGCGGCCACATAGGACAAGGCCCGCGCCGCCTCGATCTGGGCGCGCATGGACATCAGCATGCGGCGCACATCGGGCTGGTGGATGATGGCCACCGGCCCGGGCGAGCCGGCCAGGTCGCGCGACTGGATGCGGTCGCGGGCATAGGACACGGCCTTCTGATAGGCACGTTCCGACACCGACAGCCCCTGAATGCCCACGGCGAAGCGCGCCGCATTCATCATGATGAACATGTATTCCAGACCGCGATTCTCTTCTCCGACCAGGGTGCCGACGGCGCCGCCATGGTCGCCGAACTGCAGCACGGCGGTCGGGCTGGCCTTGATGCCCAGCTTGTGTTCGATGGAGACGCAGTGCACGTCATTGCGCGCGCCCAGCGACCCGTCGGCGTTGACCAGGAACTTGGGCACGATGAACAGCGAGATGCCCTTCACGCCTTCGGGCGCATTGGGCGTGCGGGCCAGCACCAGATGGACGATGTTCTCGGCCATGTCGTGCTCGCCATAGGTGATGAAGATCTTGGTCCCGAAGAGCTTGTAGGTCCCGTCGCCCTCCGGCACGGCGCGGGTACGCACCAGTGCCAGGTCGGAGCCGGCCTGCGGCTCGGTCAGATTCATGGTGCCGGTCCACTTGCCGGAGATGAAGTTGGCGATGAAGGTTTCCTTCTGCTGCTGGGTGCCGGCCGTCATCAGCGCTTCGATGGTGCCATCGGTCAACAGCGGGCACAGCGCGAAGGAGAGATTGGCCGAGTTCAGCATCTCGATGCAGGGCGTGGCCAGCAGCTTGGGCAGGCCTTGTCCGCCGAACTCCACGGGATGCTGCACGCCTTGCCAGCCGGCTTCACCAAACTGGCGGAAGGCTTCCTTGAATCCGGGGCTGGTGGTGACCTTGCCGTCGGCCCAGCTGCTGGGGGCCTTGTCGGCAGAATGGTTCAGCGGGGCGATCACTTCACTGCAGAAACGGGCGTTTTCTTCGAGAATGGCCTCGACCGTTTCCGGCGTGGCGTCCTCGCAGCCCGGCAGCGCATTCACGGCTGCCAGACCTGCCAGTTCGTTCATGACGAACAACATATCCTTCACGGGCGCGGTGTAACTCATCTCCAACCTCCAATGCGGAACGCTCTGCCGGCGTTCCTTGCTTGCACGAAAACACCCCGGCCGGAGCCGGGGCGAATACTACGGTTCAGGACAGATCAGCCAAGCTGCTTGACCAGCTCGGGGACGACCTCGAAGAGGTCACCCACCAGGCCGTAATCGGCCACCGAGAAGATCGGCGCTTCCTCGTCCTTGTTGATGGCGACGATGACCTTGGAGTCCTTCATGCCGGCCAGGTGCTGGATCGCGCCGGAGATACCGACGGCGATGTAGAGCTGGGGCGCGACGATCTTGCCGGTCTGGCCGACCTGCCAGTCGTTGGGCACATAGCCTGCGTCGACAGCGGCGCGGGAGGCGCCCATGGCGGCGTTGAGCTTGTCGGCCAGCGGCTCCAGGATCTTGAAGCTTTCCGCCGAACCCATGCCACGGCCACCGGAGACGATGATCTTGGCAGCGGTCAGTTCCGGACGATCCGACTTGGCCACTTCACGGCCCACGAAGCTGGACTTGCCCGAATCGGCCACGGCCGGGATGCTTTCCACGGTCGCCGAACCACCCTGCGCGGCCGGATCGAAACCGGTGGTGCGCACGGTGATGACCTTGATCGGGTCGATCGACTGCACGGTGGCAATGGCGTTGCCGGCGTAGATGGGACGTTCGAAGGTATCGGCCGACTCCACCTTGGTGATGTCGGAAATCTGGCCCACGTCCAGCTTGGCGGCCACGCGCGGCAGGATGTTCTTGCCGTAAGCGGTGGCGGGGGCCAGGATGTGGCTGTAATCCTTGGCGATGGCCAGGACTTGCTCGGCCACGTTCTCAGCCAGGCCGTCGGCGAATTGCGGGGCATCGGCCAGCAGTACCTTGGCCACGCCTGCCACTTGTGCGGCAGCATCTGCAGCGGCCTTGGCATTGGCGCCGGCCACCAGGACGTGGACATCGCCACCGGCTTGCGCTGCGGCGGTGATGGTGTTGAGGGTGCTGCCCTTGAGGCTGGCGTTGTCGTGTTCAGCAATAACGAGTGCGGTCATGATCAGATCACCTTGGCTTCATTTTTCAGTTTGGCGACCAGGGTCGCGACATCCGGCACCTTCACGCCGGCGCTGCGCTTGGCAGGCTCGGTGACCTTCAGGGTCTTCACGCGCGGGGCCACGTCCACGCCCAGCTCGTCGGGCTTGACGGTATCGAGCTGCTTCTTCTTGGCCTTCATGATGTTGGGCAGCGTGACGTAACGCGGCTCGTTCAGGCGCAGGTCGGTGGTGATGATGGCCGGCAGGGTCAGGGCCAGCGTTTCCAGGCCGCCGTCCACTTCACGGGTCACGGTGACCTTGCCCTCTTCCAGCACGACCTTGGAGGCGAAGGTGGCTTGCGGCCAGCCCAGCAGCGCCGCCAGCATCTGGCCGGTCTGGTTGCAGTCGTCGTCGATGGCCTGCTTGCCCAGGATGATCAGCTGCGGCTGCTCCTTCTCGGCCAGGGCTTTGAGGATCTTGGCCACGGCCAGCGGTTGCAGTTCGACATCGGCCGCCACTTCGGCCAGGATGCCGCGATCGGCACCAATGGCCATGGCGGTGCGCAGGGTTTCCTGGCACTGGGTCACGCCGGCGGAGACGGCGATCACTTCGGTGACCTTGCCGCCTTCTTTCAGGCGCACGGCTTCTTCCACCGCGATTTCGTCAAACGGGTTCATCGACATCTTGACGTTGGCGATATCGACGCCGCTGCCGTCGCTCTTGACGCGCACCTTGACGTTGTAATCCACGACGCGCTTGACTGGTACTAATACTTTCATCGCATGGCCCTTGCAAAAAGGAATTGACGTAAACGTAAACTTCCGCAGGATTATAAAAGCAAAACGGGGTGCCTACCGGTTTTTAGCACGATCGTTCTTTTTAATGTTCGCAGCATACACCAAAGATTCACGTGAGCGGAAGAGGAAATGAAGAGAAGCTGAAAAAAACTTCATGCAGCGGAATTGAAGCGCGGCCTGCCCGCAGGCAACACCGCGCTGTTCAGACCGCCAGGTGGGGGACCGGTTCGCCGCGCAGGCCGGCCAGCAGGTTGGAGACGGCCAGCTCGGCCATGGCCAGCCGGGTTTCATGGGTGGCCGAACCGATGTGGGGCAAGGCCACCACGTTGGGGAGTTGCAGCAGGGGCGATTCGGCGGGCAGCGGCTCGACTTCGAACACATCCAGGCCGGCCCCGTAAATGGTCTTGTCCTGCAGGGCCGCAATCAGCGCCGCCTCATCGACGATGCGCCCGCGCGAGGCATTGATGAAGATGGCGCTACGCTTCATGAGCGCGAATTCGCGTGCACCGATCAGGCGTTCGGTATCGGCATTCAGGGGCAGCATGACGCAGACGAAGTCCGCCTGGGCCAGCAACTCATCCTGGCTGACGTAGCGCGCATCGAGTTCGCGCTCGGCCTCGGGATCGGGGCGGCGGTTGTGATACAGGATGGGCATGCCGAAACCATGATGCGCCCGCCGCGCCACCGCAGAGCCGATGCGGCCCATGCCGATCAGGCCCAGCGTCTTGCCGTGCACGTTCACGCCGAACTGGGCCTCGCCGATGCTGCCCTTCCAGCGTCCGGCCTTGACGTATTCGGCCAGTTCCACCACGCGGCGCGCGGTGGAGAGGATCAGGGCAAAGATGGTATCGGCAGTGGCTTCGGTGAGCACACCGGGCGTATGCGCCAGCATCAGCCCGCGCCGGCGGAAATAATCCAGGTCGAAATTGTCCACGCCCACCGAGATGGTGGAGGCGATCCTGAGTTGCGGCGCGCCCCCCAGCATGTCGTTGGTGATCGGCAGGCTTGCGCCGATCATGCCGTGGGCAGTCTTCAGTCCCGCGAGGAAATCGGCGCGGTTGTCTTGCGTAATACGGTCGAAGAGCGTTACGTCGCATTCCGCCTGCAGGCGCTGCAGCAGATGTTCCGGCAATTTTTTGTAGACGACTACGTGCGGTTTCATGGCGGTTCCTGTGAGCGTCGAATCAGGCCGAGGCCGCCTCCAGCTCGGCCCGGGTGGGCAAGCCTTCCATGTCGCCCACCACCTGGATGGCGAACGCTCCGATGCGGTTGCCGCGCATGACGGCCTCGGGTACCGGCAAGCCTTCCAGCATGCCGCTGATGACACCCACTGCGAAGCCATCCCCGGCGCCCACGGTATCGACCACTTCCTTCACCGGCACGCCAGCCACCCTGCCCTCGCCTTCACTGTTGCGCCAGTAAGCGCCTTCGGCGCCCAGCTTGATGACCACCATCTTCACACCGCGCTCCAGGTAGAAGCCGGCAATGGCGTGCGGATCTTCATATCCGGTCAGAAGCGTCCCTTCCGACAATCCCGGCAGCACCCAGTCCGCCTTGAAGGCCAGCGCATTCAACTGCTGCGCCATGACCTCGCGCGAGGGCCACAGCATCGGCCGGAGATTGGGATCGAAGGAAATCGTCTTGCCCTGCGTGCGCATGAACTCCATGGCGTGATGGGCAAAGGCCATCGTCGTGGGCGACAAGGCCGGCGCGATGCCGGTGGCGTGCAGGTGCCGCGCCGCGCCGAAATACGCCGGATCGAAATCCTCCAGCGACAGATGGCTGGCCGCCGATCCCTTGCGGTAATACTCGATGGCGGGGTCTGCCCCATCCACCGCCTTGGCCTTCAGCTGGATGGCCGTGCGGAATTCCATGTCGGTCAGCACGCGGCTGACGTCCACCCCTTCCTGCGCCACCCGCTTGCGGATGAAGCGGCCGAAGGCATCATTACCCACCCGGCTGGCCCAGCCCACCTTCAAGCCCAGGCGCGCCAGGCCGATGGCCACATTGGTCTCGGCACCGGCCAGGCGGCGCGTGTATTTTTCCACTTCTTCAAACGGGCCGACTTCATCGGCCACCAGCAAGGCCAGGGCTTCGCCCCAGGTCACCACATCCAGTTGCATCGTCATTGTGCTTGTCCTCAGACGGCCGCCAGCATCGCCACGTGGCGGCGCGTCGTTTCTTCCAGATCCGTGCCCACCAGCGGGAATTCGATGGCCCGCAGGATGCCCGTGGGGAAATGCGCCAGCATGGCCGGCCAGTGCGTATCCTGCGCCTGCAGCGGCACGGCCTTGAGCTTGCCCTTGTCTTCCTGCACGCCCTTGCAGTGCACGTAGCGCACATGCGGTGCCAGCGAACGCGCGGCGGTCTCGGGATCGACGCCCTGCCAGTGCCAGTTGCCCATGTCGAAGGTCATGCCGAAGGCATAGCCATTGCCGGTGCACAGCGCCAGGAAGCTGACGATGGGCTCCAGCCGTCCGCCCTGCGGGGTCTGGTCGTTCTCCAGCAGCACTTCGATGGGGGAATGCGAGAGGAAGCGCAGCAATGATTGCAGATCACTGGCGACAGAGAAATGGCCGAGCGATACCTTCAGGAAACGTGCACCGATCTCCTCGGCCTCGTTCATCGCCTGCCCGATCTGCTCGCGATCAAATCGCCCGTCGGCACGGAACAATTCCAACGGCGCGGAATACACCGAGAACAGCTTGTGCTGCTCCAACAGCGCACGCAAGGCTGGCAGATCCTGCGGGCCATCGAAGAGCTCACGCCGTATTTCAAGGCCAGCCGCCCCGGCCGCCGCCACCATCGGGACCAGGTCGGCATGGCCGACCCGCCGCACCAGGTCCGCCCCATAGGCCGAGGCGGCGACCAGGACCGGACTCACTTGAGCGCCCCTGCACCGATGAACTGCCTGGCTTCCGGCGTCTGCGGATCGGCGAAGAATTCCTTCGAGGGACGCGCTTCCCACACCTTGCCCTGGTGCATGAAGACGGTGAGGTCCGCCACGCGGCGCGCGAACTCCATCTCGTGCGTCACCAGCAGCATGGTCATGCCGCCGCGTGCCAGCTCTTCCATGACCTTCAGCACTTCGGCGGTCAGTTCCGGGTCCAGCGCCGAGGTCACTTCATCGAACAGCATCACCTGCGGCTCCATGGCCAGCGAGCGGGCAATGGCCACGCGTTGCTGCTGGCCGCCGGAGAGCTGCTCGGGATAGGCGTCACGCTTGTGGTCCAGGCCGACCTGCTTCAAGACCTTGATGGCGGTCTCGCGGGCAGTGTCGGTGGCGGTCTTCTTGACGATGCGGGGTGACAGCATGATGTTCTCCTCCACGGTCAGGTGCGGAAAGAGATTGTAATGCTGGAACACCATGCCCACATCCTTGCGCAATTCGATGAGGTGTTCGTGCTTGTTGGTGAGCTTGTGGCCGGCCACGGTGATGCTGCCGCCGTCGATGGTCTCGAGCCCGTTGATGCAGCGGAGCATGGTGCTCTTGCCGGAGCCCGAACGGCCGATGATGGCCACCACCTGGCCGCGCTCGACCGACAACGAAATGCCGTTCAACACCTGGTTGCTGCCGAAGCGCTTGGTGATGTTGTCAATCTCAACGATGGGCATGGTATTTCCTCTCCAGGGCAAAAGCGAAACGGGACAGCGGATAACAGAAAACGAAGTAGATACCGGCCACGATGGGGAAGACCAGGAAAGGCTGGAAGGTCGCATTGCTGACCAGCTTGCCGGCCTGCGCCAGTTCCACCAGGCCGATGATGGAGGCGATCGAGGTGTTCTTGACGATCTGCACCAGGAAGCCCACGGTCGGTGGCAGCGAAATACGCACCGCCTGCGGCAGGATCACGTAGCGCAGCTGCTGCCAGCGCGTCATGGCCAGGGCGGTGGAGGCTTCCCACTGCGGCACCGGCACGGCCTCGATGCAGCCACGCCAGATCTCGCCCAGATAGGCGCTGGAATAGATCGTCATGGCGATGGTGGCGGCCACCATGGGCGGGAGCTTGTAGCCGAAGATCGCCAGTCCGTAGAAGGACAGGAACAGGATGATCAGCACCGGCGTGCCCTGGATGATCTGTATATACACCGCCGAGAGCAGCCGCAGCGGGGCCAGGTGCGAGGTACGCATCAGGGCCACGATGAAGCCGGCGATGCCGCCGCCGATGAAGGCCAATGCCGAGAGCAGCAGCGTCCAGCGTGCCGCCTCCAGCAGGAACATGAAATTATCGAAGGAAAATTCAGCGAGCATCACATCCTCCTCGGACGAGCCACGCCCAGGCGGCGACGGCGTTTGAAGACCACCAGTCCGATCAGCCAGAAGGCCAGGCGGAACAGCAATGCCAGCAGGATGTAGAGCACCATCACCACCAGGTAGATCTCGAAGCTGCGGAAGGTCTCGGCATCGAGCAGGTTGGCCGTGGCCGTCAGCTCCTCAGCCGAGATGGCCGAGACGATGCTGGAGGCCAGCATCATCAGCGTGAACTGGCTGGCCAGTGCCGGATAGACTTTTTCCAGCGCGGGTGTGAGCACCACATGCCGGATCACCTGCCCGCGCGTCATGGCCAGCGCCTGCGCCGCTTCGATCTGCGAGGGGTGGATGGCCATCATGCCGGCCCGCACGATCTCGGTGGAGTAGGCCCCGAGATTGACCGTCATGGCCACCAGCGCGGCGATGTTGGCATTGACCTGTACGCCGATGGAAGGCAGGCCGAAGAAGATGATGAACAGCTGTACCAGGAACGGCGTACTGCGGATCAGCTCCACGTAGGAGGTAACCGCCAGCCGCGCCGGTGCGCTGCCATGAATGGAAATGATGGCGCCGAAAATGCCGACGGCCAAACCGCAGATCATCGACAGCGCGCTCAGCCGTATGGTGAGCAGTGCGCCGACCAGCAACTGATCCAGGTGCTGGAAGATGAACGCGAACTGAAAATCGTAATGCATCGTGTGCTCCTCCGACAAACCCGCGCCGTCCGTTCATCCCCTGAACGGCGCGTGATCTGTTCTTCTCAGGCTGCGCAGTTCATGGCTGCGCAGCCGCTTCTGCAAGACAGATTCCGCAGGACGGAATCAGAACACCGGCAGGTTGGGCAGCGGGCCGGCCCACTTGCGCGAGATGGCATCGAGTTCGCCGTTGAGCTTGACGTAGTAGATGAAGTTGTTGAGCCACTGCTGCAGCTCATACGAGCCCTTGCGCACGGTCATCGAATTGGGTTGCACCGAGTACGGGAACTTGACTTCGATCTTGCCCTGGCCACGGCTCTTGACGATTTCATTGGCCATGGTGTTGGGAATGGAGATGGCATCGACCTGGTTCGACAGCAGCGCCTGGGTCACCGTCGAGTCATCCTCGAAACGCACCAGCACCGTGCCCGGAGGCGCCAGGCGGGTCAGTGCGGTGTCGTTGGTGGAGCCGCGCGAGACGCCCACTTTCTTCTTCACCAGATCGTCCAGCTTCTTGTAGTTGCTGCCCACCGGGCCGACGATGGACAGCTCGAAGCCGCTGTAGGGAATCGTGAACAGCACCGACTTGGCACGCTCAGGCGTGGGCGCCAAGGTGGCGGCCAGCATGTCGACCTTGCCCGATTCCAGCGCCGGGATACGGGCCGGCGGTACCAGCGGCACGATCTCCACCGGCAGGCCGAGATACTTGCCGATCAGGTTGGCCACATCGACGTCATAACCGATGGGCACGCCCTTGGCATCGACCGAACCGAAGGGCGGTGTGCCGCTGACCACACCGATGGTGATCTTGCCCTTCTTGGTCAGCTCGGCGATGCTCTGCGCGCTGGCGCTGGCGGCGCTGGCCACTGCGCAGGCGGCAGCCAGCGTCAGTGCGACGAATTTTGCGTTGAAAATGTTCTTGATGCTCATCCTGGTCTCCTGATCAATCAATGCCGTGTGGACGGCAGTCCGTTGAGTGCGACAGGCACCGAATCCCGCTGCCCGCTGGTGCGCGGCCGCAGGGACTCGCTTGCCCCTCTTTGTTGCTGCCTGCTTGTGCTTCCCGCTTGCAGGTCTGTGATGCGGCCGGAAGGCCGTAATACGGTTGCGTAATGCTGAAATACGGGCGCCACCTTTACTGAACAGCTCTGCAGTCCTGTTTCAAGGTCTTACCAATAGTGCGCAGTGCGACGGTCAAAAACCTGCACCTTGGGACCGGTTCCAGCGCTGGGTTTAACTGCCGCTTGTGTGCGCCAGCGGCGCGGGCCGGAGCTTGCTCACGATGCCGCTCACCAGCGCACGCTGCGGATGGCCGTCCACACTGGCGGTCGAACCGCGGCAGACGAGGCGGGGATCGAGCAGCATTTCCATGCGCACCGAGCGCTCGCCGTGGATGCGGACCAGCAAGCGTTCGATGGCCGTAAAGCCGATGTCATAGGTCGGTTGTTCGATGGTGCTGATGCCGCTGCCCACCAGCGGCGACCATGCCAGTTCATCGAAACACAGCAGGCCCACGTCGTCCGGAAAGCGCAGCGACATGCTCTGCAAGGCCAGCGCGATCTGCAGCGAGACCATGCCGTTGCCGGCCAGCAGAGCCACTCGGCCCGTGCTGCCGGCGGCCGCCCGGCGCAGAAAATATTCGCGCACGACCGTGGCCACATGGCCGGGCTGGTCCACATCCACTTCCAGCGTCTCGCCATGGCAATCGGGACGTTGCGCCATCGCCTGCAAAAATCCCGCCTGCCGCCCCTGCCGCGAACTCACGCCGAACAGCGGCTGCACCACCAGTGCGATATCCGTATAGCCCTGCGCCAGCAGGTGATGCGTGGCCAGTTGCGCGGCCTTGACGTTGTCGAGGCCGACCAGGTCGAAGTCGCAGCCTTCCACGTGCCGGTCCAGCAGCACCACCGGAAAGGCCGCCTGCCCCAGTTCGCGCAACGGCGTCACGTTGCGGCCCTGGGTGTTGAACAGCAGGCCTTCCACGCTGTAGGAATGCAGGGCGGCCAGCGACTGCTTCTCGCGCGCCTCGTCATTGCCGGTGTTGCACAGCATGAGCGTGTAGCCATGCTTCTGGCAGGCCGCTTCCGCACCATGCAGCACGGCCACCGAATAGGGATTGAGGATGTCCGCCACCAGCATGCCAATGAGCCGCGTACGGCCACCCTTGAGCCCGCGCGCCATCTGGCTGGGCTGATAGCCCAGGCGCGCGATGGTCTTGCCGATCTGGTCGCGCAGCGGTGCCGAGAGCGCGTCGAATTCGCCGCCCAGGTAACGCGATACGCTGGTCTTGGACACCCCGGCCTCCCGCGCAACCTGCGCGATGGTGACCCGGTCGGTGCCGGTCTTGGTGTGTTGTCTCACTATTGCCCGCCAAATCGTTGAACTGCGTCGGTTGATTTGTCTACAGGCTCCGGGCTGCTCATTTATATGAATCTTTTGGAACCGGTTCCAAGATAGCAGCGGGATCCGGGCGGGTCAAACTTATTTCAGATGAAAAATTTGAGCAGATGCCATGAACGGCGCGCTCACGTTCTCGCACGGCAATATGAATGGATCAGCGCATGAGACGGGGGTTCTCGGGCGATTGCTTCATTCCCGCCGTTCAAGGTCTGAAGCCCGGCTCCTGATTGATGCAACGCGCCAAACACCCTGTAGGCGCGCAAGGCGACAAGATGCAAACGATCAGTAAATATTTGTTGCCAAGCACAAGAATGCGATATCATGAATAGTAATTATTCTCATTATTATCTGATTCATGCCCTCGCTCTCCCCCGGCGCTCTCGCCGTCCTGCTCGCCTTTTCCGTATTGCCCGCTTCTTCCGTCCTGGCGCAGACTGCCAGTACGGACAACAGTGCGGCATCAACCCAATTGCCCACCGTCGATGTGGTCGCCGATGGCGTCAACGACACCAGGTTCAAGGCCACCCAAAGCCAGGTCAACAAATCCAATACGCCGCTGTCGCAAACCCCGCAATCGGTGTCGGTGGTCACGCGCTCCATGCTGGACAGCCAGCAGGCCGTCTCACTGGCCGATGCGCTGGAGAACGTACCCGGCGTGGTGGCGCAGCAATATGGCCGGCGCGGCTGGGATGACCTGATCATCCGTGGCCAGGTCGCTTCCGATTCGCTGTATCTGGATGGCCTGCGCACCACCGCCAGCTCGCGCGTGGCCGAGCAGCTGTTCGGACTGCAGCAGGTGGAAGTGCTCAAGGGACCGGGCTCGCTGCTGTATGGCCTGGTGCTGCCGGGCGGGCTGGTCAATATGGTCAGCAAGCGTCCGCAAGGCAATGACTTCGCCAACGTCGACGTGACCGTAGGCAGCCACGACTTCTACCAGACCACCGTGGACATGAACAAATCGCTGTCGGAAAACGGCAAGCAGGCTTTCCGCATCAACGGTCTCATTTCCAATTCGAACGACGCCACTGACAATGTGTGGTTCAAGAACCGCTACATCGCGCCCTCGCTGTCGCTGGACCTGGGTGCGCGTACCGACTTCACCATCCTGACCAGCTATCAGGAACGCAGCTACGTGCGCCAGCAAGGTCTGCCGCTGTCGGGCTCGATCAACAGCAACGTCAACGGCGCACTGCCGCGCAGCCTGTTCATCGGCGAGCCGGGCGCGCGTCCGTATGCCGCCAATGAAACCCGCGTCGGCTATGCGCTGACGCACCGCTTCGATGACGGCTGGACGCTCAACAACAACGTGCGTTACCAGCAGTTCGAGATGAGCGGGCAACTGGTGGCCAACAACGTCCTGTCGAGCACCGGCCGCAGCCTCACGCGCACCGGTACCGACCAGACCTATGAAGGCCAGACCTTCAGCATCGATACCAATGTCCAGCGCAGCTTCAACACCGGCTTCGGCAAGCACGAGATCACGCTGGGCACGGACTATCTCAATTCGCGTGAAGACACGCTCTCCTACACCTGCACGGTGGCGGCGCTCAACGTCTACAACCCGGTGTATGGTGCGCGACTGAATTGCCCGACCACACCCAATACCTATACCTCAACCAGCATCCGCGATACCGGCTTGTATGCACGCGACAACATCCGTTTCGGCGAACGCTGGCAATTGCTGACCGGCCTGCGCTACGACAACGTCTCGACCTACTCGACCAATCTGCGCACCGGCGCGCATACCGACACTCCGGCCAGCGCCACGACCGGCTCGGCTGCATTGATGTATGAGTTGCTGCGTGGTGTACGTCCCTACATCAGTTACGCGACCTCGTTCTATCCGAACAGCGGCACCGATGTGAGCGGCGGCACCTTCAAGCCCGAGACCGGCAAGCAATGGGAAGCCGGCGTGAAGTTCGACCTCGACGAAGGCCGCACCAGTCTCAACGTAGCCGTGTTCGACCTGCGCCGCCGCAACGTGCTGGTGAGCGATCCCAACAACACCGGCTTCAACATTGCCGTGGGTGAACAGCGTTCGCAGGGCGGCGAGATCAGCGTGACCTCCGACTTGCGCAATGGCCTGAGCCTCAACGCGGGCTACTCCTATACGGCGGCCATCGTGACCGACGACGGCGGCCAGCGCAGCACCACCGTGGGCCAGTGGCTGGACAACGTCCCGCGCCACAACTTCACCACCAGCGCCCGCTATCGCTTCAAGGGCCAGCTGGCCGGATGGGAGTGGAACGGCGGCGTGCACGGCCAGAGCATGATGCGTACCAACGGCTATACCCTGCCGGGCTACGTGCTGGCCGATACCGGCGTGGCCTACAACGCCGAACGCTGGCGCGCTGCGCTCAACGTCAAGAACATCTTCAATACGCACTACTACGCGGGCGGTCTGGCGCGTGCAGTGGCCTTGGGGGATGACCGGACCATCTTGCTGACGCTGGGGTATCGTTACTGATCTCCTGTCCCGCCTTCTCGTGATTCAAGATCGGCCGCTTTCATGCGGCCGATTTTTTTATCCAAATGATTCGACATGCGCCGCTTCATTCACCGCATGGACAGCAAAGAGCACATCACGGCCTGCTTGTTGAGGCATCATGCCGATTCCCTTCCACCCTGGCCCGGAGAAACCCTCATGAAACCGAAGAGATGCTTGCAGCTGTCACGATCACTGATGATGTCCGGATTGCTGATGCTTGCACCTCCCTACATCCATGCCACGGAGAGCGCAGCGGATGACCTCACCCTCCTGCGCCAGACACCCACCTTCGCCCTCGGCCAGGTCGGTTTCATCGGCCACATCAGTGAAAGCGAACAACGCTATCGCCGCTTGCTGCAATCCCCGGCCGCGCTGGAGCTCTTCTCACGGCTGATCGACGATGGCTCTGCCACCAAAGAAGCGCGGCTCTACGCGGCGTGTGCCCTGCACAAGCTGAACGCGGCGCATTTTGTGCAACTCACGAACGGACTGCGCAAGGAAGGCGGTCATGTCTCTGTCCTGCGTACGGACATCCTCCAACGTGAATCCATACAAGATCAATTGCAGAACATCGCGCAGCACGGCTGTGCCGATGCGCATTGGCGTTAGGCGTTACGCCGCACCGGCACATTGAATCAACACGCAATAGAAAAAAGAAGACATCCCCTCACCGCAAGGACTGCAGGGAAAGAAGAAGAGAAAAAGCAAAAGAAAAGTGGCGGACTCCCGAAGAAGTCCGCCCGAAATGAAGGCCAGAAGGAGCCTGTGACGAAACTGAACAGTGTTTACTTTCAATCTCGGCCCCCATGGTAGTCAGTCCCTTCCACTGCAGGCAAATCCGCACCGCCGATTAGCCGCATCAATACTGCAAATACTTCTCCAAGCAGGGCATCCAGGCTCTCGCGTTTGGTGCAGGATCGCGCCAAACGCCCTCCCCGTGCGGGTTTCGCGCATCATGCGGGTGCACCATGCACAAGCCTGCGTGCCATCCCGGAGCAGCCTAATCATTATTACTAATATTCATTCGGCCAATTCCTAAATAGAATTTGACCCTGATTTGACCCAGGACGACACTCAGCTACCTCCTTTCAACCAAAGTGGTGTGCCATGAATTCGATCACGCTCGATGTTTATCCCGTCCAGAAAAAAATCGTCACCGCTGCCCCACCGCATGCGGACTCTCCCGAAATGGATACGCTCATTGCGGAAGTGACCGCACGCCGCGACGAGTTCGACCAGCTCGGCCACGTGCCGCGCGACATCGTGGCCACCATGAAGAAGGCCGGCATCTTCCGCAGCGGCACGCCGCGCAAGTTCGGTGGCGAAGCCCTGGCCCCGGCGCCCTTCCTGGCCATGGTCGAACGCATCTCCAAGGCCGATGGCTCGGCCGGCTGGGTGGCCGCCTTCGGTTCGGCCAACACCTATCTCGCCGCCCTGCCCATCGAAACGCAGCGCAAGATCTACGCAAGCGGCCCGGACCAGGTCTATGCCGGCGGCCTCTATCCGCTGCAGGAAGCCAAGGCCGTCCCCGGTGGATGGGAAATCACCGGACGCTGGCACTTCGCCAGCGGCTGCAAGGGCGCAGACTGGATCGGCGTGGGCATCAAGGACAGCAGCGGCCCCGACGACGGCACACCCAAGCCCGCGCTCATGGCCGTGATGCCGGCTTCTGAAATCGAGATCATCGACAACTGGAACGTGGTCGGCATGCAAGGGACCGGCAGCCACGATACCCGTCTCAAGGACAAGTTCGTGGCCCATGAATGGACCTGTGCCCGGGGCGCGGCCGGCCTCATCGATGAGCCGCTGTATCGCTATCCGGCTCTGGCCTACCAGGCTGAAGTGCACGCCGCCGTCAACATCGGCCTGGCGCGCGCCGCGCTGGACATCGTCACCGACATGGCCGGTGGCGCCAAGATCATGCCGGGTGCGCTGCGCCTGGCCGACCGCGCGTACTACAAGATCAAGCTCGGCGTCTCCGAAGCCAAGTGGCGCAGCGCCCGCATGTTCTTCTACGACGCCTGCGAACAAGCCTGGGAGCAAATCGTGGCCGGCAATCCCGTCACCGAAGAGATCGACATGATGCTCAAGCTCTCGGCCACCTATGCCGCACGGGTCTCGATGGAAGTCGTCAACGACGCCTACCAGGCCGCCGGCATGGCCGCCATCCAGCGCACCCATCGCCTGCAGCGCATCGTGCGCGATGCGATGGTGGTCACGCAGCACGCGGCGCTGTCGGAGTTGAACTACGAAAGCGCTGGCGCGCTTTTTGCAAAGCTGGGGATCAAGCGCTGATGCGCCTCCCCTCCTGAACAATTGCCTGCGCTCATGCCTGCGCTGCAGGCGCAAGCGCTCCCCGTGTTTTGCCTTTGTTACTGCCGTGCCTGCCATCTCCACTGGCGTTTCACCAACTTTACAAAGAGGACCCAGCCCGTGACCCACTCCACCGTTTCGCCACAACGCCGCAAGCTGCTGCTCGGCGCCGCCTCCATGCTCGCTGCAGGCGCTGCGCCTGCCCTGCCAGCCCTGGCCCAGGGCGCGCCCGTCATCATCGGCGTCGGCGCTGATCCCGTCTTCACGGCCTTCTACGTCGCCGCCAACGAAAAACTGTTCGCCAAATACGGCGCCCCCAACGTCACCGTGCAGTCCTATACCGATGGCGGCGAAGCGCTCAACGCGCTGGTGGCCAACCAGGTGCAGCTGGGCTGTGCCGGCGAACCCACGCACATCGTGCGCCTCTCGCGCGCCGAACTGCGTCCGCTGGCCGTGACCTATCAGTCCAAGACCTACGTCAAGCTGGTGGCCCGCAAGGCCATCACCTCGGCCGACAAGATCAAGAAGTTCGGCATCGTCGCCGGCTCGGTCTCGGAATACGTCACCGGCCTGACCCTGAAGACCCTCAACATCGATGCCGCCAAGGTCGAGATGGTGCGCTCCGGTCCGCCGGAACTGCCGGCCCTGCTGGCCCGTGGCGACATCGATGCCTACTTCGTCTGGGAACCGTGGCCCACGCTGGGCGTGCAACAAGGCGGCCACATCCTCATGACCGCCGGCGACGTCGGCTACACCAGCACCCTGTGGCTGTCGGCCAATGCCAACTGGCTGGCCGCCAACAAGGAAGTGGCCGGCAACATCCTCAAGGCCCTGGCCGAAGCCTCCGAGATCACCCGCAAGGATCCGCCGCGCGCGGCGCAATCGGTGCAGGCCATCACCCGCATCCCGGTGCCGCAGACGCTCAATTCCCTCAAGGACATGGAACCGATCGTGCGCGACTTCACCGACACCGATCTCAAGACCGCCAATGCCATCGGCGAATTCCTGCTGTCGAAACAGGCCATCAAGGCACCGGTGGACATGAGCAAGATCCTGCAACGCGGTTTCTACAAGGGGTAAGCCATGGGACATGGATCTTCAGTTTCCATCAAGCGCGTCGGCCTGACCATCGGCAAGAACGAGATCATGGCGGGCATCGACCTCGATATCCGCGCAGGAGAATTCATCTGCCTGCTGGGCCCCTCCGGCTGCGGCAAGTCCACCCTGCTCAATGCGATTGCGGGCTTCCAGGAGGTGGCCGGCGAGATCAGCGTGGCCGGCAAGCGCGTCAAGGGACCGGGGCTGGATCGCGGCGTCGTGTTCCAGTCGTCCGAGGCGCTGTTCCCGTGGCTGTCGGTGCGCGAGAACGTCGAGTACGGTCTCAAGCTGCGCGGCATCCCGGCCGCTGAACGCCGCTCCGCCGCCGAACGCTATGTCTCGCTGGTCGGCCTGAAGCACGCCATCGACAAGTTCCCGGCCGAGCTCTCCGGCGGCATGCGCCAGCGTGCGCAGATTGCCCGGGTGCTGGTCAATGAACCCTCGGTGGTGCTGATGGACGAGCCCTTCGGCGCCCTCGATGCGCAGACCCGCGAGGTGCTGCAAAGCGAGCTGGACCGCATCTGGAAAAGCACCGGCTGTACCATCGTCTTCGTCACCCACGACATCTGGGAAGCCATCCTCCTGGCCGACCGCGTGGTCACCATGACGGCAGGTCCGCGTGCCCACATCAAGACCATCGAAGAAGTCGACCTGCCGCATCCGCGCGATCCGGCCGACCCGGCCTGCATGGCACTGTATGCCCGCATCCGCGACGACATCGGTGCAGAAGTCACGCGCGTGCTGCGCGCACAAGGTTTGATTGAAGAGGAATCCGTACAATGACCCAGCTCACACAGACAGCCTCCCCGACGGCACAAGAGTCGGCCATGCCATCCAGCCTGGGTCGTCGCATGAAAGCAGCCCGTCCGTTCCTGATCTCGGTGGTCGCCATCGTCGGCGGCCTGGTGTTGTGGCAACTGGTCTCGATGACCACCTCGCCGCTGTTCCTGCCCTCGGTCTCGATGACCTGGGCCGCCGCACTGGAACTGATCAGTGACGGCACCCTGCAGCAGTCGGTGCTGGCCTCCTCCGGACGCATCCTGGCCGGCTGGGGTGCGGGCGTAGCCATCGGCGTGCCGCTGGGCATCTTCATGGGCCGCTTTGACCTGGTGCGGCAATTGCTCGATCCCTACATCGAGTTCTTCCGCTTCATTCCACCAATCGCCTTCGTCACCCTCGCCGTGATCTGGCTTGGCCCGGGCGAACTGTCGAAGATCGCGCTGATCTTCTACACCACGGTCTTCATCGTCACGCTCAACACCATCGCCGGCGTGCAGGCGGTGAACCCGCTGCGCCTGCGTGCAGCGGCCTCGCTGGGTGCCGGGCAATGGAAGATCCTGACCACCGTGATCCTGCCCTCGACCGTGCCCTTCATGGTCACCGGCGCCCGCATCGCGATGGGCAACTCCTTCCTGACGGTGGTCTCGGCGGAAATCGTCTCGGCCCGCGAAGGCCTCGGTGCCCTGATCTGGACGGCGCGCAATTTCAGCCGGACCGAGTGGGTGTTCGTGGGCATCATCGCGCTGGGCCTGCTGGGCTACCTGTTCGACCGCGTGCTGCGCATCGCCACCCGCAAGCTGCTGGCGCGCTACCTGTAAGCCCCAAGCCCCTCCTGGCGGCGATGCACTGATCGCCGCTGCCAACCCTGCGCTTGTATGCAGGGTTGGCTTTTCCCATCCATACAAGATCAAGATCACGAGAGACCACGCACCATGACCGACTTCACCCAGGAAATCCAGCAACTCAAACGCCGCCTCGACATCCTCGAAGCCGAGGCCGACATCCGCCGCATCCAGGCACGCTACATGTTCCTGTGCGACACGCCCTGCCCCGAGCCGGTGGCTGATGACGCCGAACGCATCGAGAAGATCCTCGACCTCTATGCCGAGGACGCCATCTGGGAAGGCGTCGGTTCCTACTACGAAGGGCAGTTCGGCCAGGCTGTCGGCAAGGAAGCGATCCGCAAGCACTTCCAGGCTTTCTGGGGCCAGAAGAAGGATCCGGAACTGCTCCTGAACGTGCACTACCTGACCTCGGAACAGATCCACGTCAATGCCGACTGCACGCACGCGGATGGCCAGTGGGTGCATTGCCAGCCGTGGATCTTTGGCGATGGCTCGTCGCTGCTGCGCTCCAGCCGGCTCAACAACCTGTTCAAGAAGGTCGATGGCGTGTGGAAGATCGCACGCACCCGTACCGAAAACGTGTTTGTTGCACCGCTGGCTTCCGGCTGGGCCAACAATGTGCCGACCTATTCGGTGCTGATGAAGTAAAGATGCGCTGAATTCTTCAAACGATACAAATCATTTATATCGTTTAGCGTTTCACGCTGCTGTTCGTTGTTGATGAGATGACCGGGAAGAGGCTGCGGCCTCTTCGCCTTGCCAGAGAGCCACTCTTATGTCCCAAGCCCATCCCGCCCTCGTGCGCCAGTTCATCCCCACCAGTGCCGGTCCGCTGCATGTGGCCAGCATGGGCGAAGGTTTGCCCGTACTGCTGCTGCACCAGACCCCGCGTTCCTGGGACGAATTCCGCGATGTACTGCCCCTGCTGGCGCAGCGCTACCGCCCCATCGCCATCGATACGCTCGGCTTTGGCGATTCCTGCAAGCCGCCGCCGGCGGAGCACAGCATCGAGCGCTGGGCCAGCCTGGCCTTGGAAGTGATGGACCAGCTGGACATCCGCAAGGCCGCCGTGGCCGGCCACCATACCGGGGCAGTCACGGCCATGGAAATCGCGGCGGCGGCCCCTGAGCGGGTGGCGGCGCTGGTACTGTCTTCCTGTCCCTACAACGACGCAGCACGGCGCAGCGCGCACGCGGGCAAGCGTACGGTGGACGATGTGGAGGTCCGCACCGATGGCGCGCACCTGCAGGAACTGTGGCAGCGCCGCCAGCCCTTCTATCCGGAAGGTGATACCGACCTGCTGACGCGCTTCATGGTGGATGCCCTCAAGGCCGGACCGATGGCCTCGCATGGCCATATCGTGGTCCGCAACTACCCCATGGAAGATCGCATCGGCCTGGTACGCGCACCCACGCTGGTGTTGCGGGCAGGGCGTGATCCACACGCTGCGCCCTACAGCGAACACATCGCTCAGGCCATTGCCGGCAGCCAGTGGAAGACGCTGGACGACGGCATGGTCCCCATGCCGGACCAGATGCCAGGCCCCTTTGCTGAAGCGGTGATGGATTTCCTGCAGCGCAGTTGCTGAGTCTTAATCGCGGGTAAAGGCGTAATCCCGCTCAACCTTGCAGATCCGTGTCTTGTAGGCCTCGTACCATTGCTGGCGTCCCAGACGCTGCGCCAGCTGGTGATCGAGGTCGCGTTTCCACGCGGCGATGGCCTCCAGACTCGCCCAGTAAGACACGGTGATGCCCACCTCTTCGCGCGCCGACTCCAGCCCCAGGAAACCGGGCTGGCGCGAGGCCGCCTCCACCATGGCCTCGGCCATCTCGCCATAGCCGTGATCGCCCTCAGTGCGCAGGGACGTGAAGATGACGGCGTAATAGGGAACGTCTCCGGTGACGGCAATGCTCATGATGTGACTCCAGTACGGGGAAGGATCAGGCGTTCTCGGCCTCGCGTCCGAACATCTCGATGAGCAGGCTGCGCAACCACTGGATGCCCGAGTCTGCCGAGAAACGCGTATGGGTGTAGATGCTCACCGGGATGCGCGGCATCTCCAGCGGCAGGTCCAGCAGCACGCAGGCCTCATCGACGTTATGGCGCTCGGCGATGCTGCGCGGCAGGAACAGCGCCAGGTCGGTATCGCGCACGATCTGCGGGGCCACCGTGAAATGCGGCATGCGCAGCGCGAAATCGCGCTTCACGCCGGCGTTGCGCAGCACGTCCTCGGCCAGCTGATGGCCGGTGGTATTGGTGTTGGCGTAGACGTAGCGCAGCTGCAGCAGGCTTTCCATGGTCAGCGGCTCGCTGGCCTGGGGATGGGTCTTGCGCAGCATGCAGACGTAGTCGTCATTGAGCACCAGCTGGCTCTGGCAATCCTCGGGCAGGCCCGGCAGGTAGCCGAAGGCCAGGTCGATGTCACCGTTGCGCATGGCGGCACCCAGATTTTCCATGGCCATCTGCTGGACTTCGATGGAGACGTGCGGCGCGGCGTGGGCCAGTTCTTCCATCAGCAAGGGCAGCACGTGGCTGCAGGACATGTCGGACATGACCAGGTGGAAGGTCCGCGTGGCCGTGGCCGGATCGAAGCTGGCGTGGGTATGCAGGGCCTCGTGGATGATGCCCAGGGCGCGGGAGATGGGTTCATGCAGGCGGATCGCGGTTTCGGTCGGCACCATGGCGCTGGTACTGCGCACGAAGAGCGGATCATCGAACATTTCACGCAAGCGGCGCAAGGCGTGGCTCACGGCGGGCTGGGTCAGGTGCAGGCGGTCGGCGGCGGCGGTCAGGCTGCGCAGCTCCCAGATGACGATGAAGGTCTTGAGCAGGTTCAAGTCGACTGCGCCGATATTCATTTGCTTCATGCGGAACATTCCAGACAATCATTTGACCCGTCATTTGTGCAGGGTCTATTGTTCATCCCAGGACGCAGGCTTTCATAAGCGATGCGTTCTCCCTCTCACCTGCTGATCGACATCCGCCTGACGGCGCCGCAGACGACCTTGCTGATGGCGCAAAGGATACGAAGCCTTGTGCCGGATGTCATCTCTTTTTTGGACGGACCTACCATGAAGCAAGATTTTCGCGACGCCATGGCGCGTCTCTCGGCTGCGGTCAACATCATCACCACCGATGGTCCTGCAGGACGCGCCGCCATGACGGTGAGCGCCGTCAGTTCGGTCTCCGACGACCCGGCCACGGTGCTGGTGTGCATCAACGTCAAGAGCGCTGCCCATCCTATCCTGGTGGGCAACGGACGGCTGTGCATCAACATCCTGGCCGGACATCATGAAGAGGTGGCGCGCATGATCGCCGGCATGACCGGGCTGGCTGCCGAGGAGCGCATGGCGCAGGTAGGCTGGGAGATCGGCGACTACGGCCAGCCGGTGCTGCCCGATGCGCTGGCGGTGCTGGAGGGAGATATCGTATTGCAGCAGCAGGCGGGCACGCACAGCGTGCTGTTCGTGGAGATCCGGCATATTCGCCTGGCGGCATCACAAGCTGACGGGCTGGCCTATTTTGGACGGCGGTTTCACCGGATTGCGGCGGAGGTGGCGTTGGCGGCGTGAGGGGAATGATGGCAGCCCGGTCTACCACGAAAAAAACCGCTCGGCAAACTGAGCGGTTTCATCGAAATCACGGGAAGGCAACAGCCCGACAACGCCAACTGCTGCACATGTCGGCTTTACCGGCGCAGCAAGCGCCACCGTCCGACAAGACCAACAAGAAAAAAATATATACCGATAACGAGCCAGAGCACGTCAGCCCAGCCGATACGAGGCCAATGGGGATCGTGAAAATATACACGATTCATTCCGTACATTACGTACGCGGATAACGCATACGCGCCCAACAACACGACTCCCGCCGCACCGGCCAGGATGCGTGGCACAGCGCGCATCTTTCGGCCGCCGGGATTCGTCTTCTCACTGCCATTCACAAGCGATCTCCTTCAGTGGTCTCAAATCCTGATAAACCAACACAATGGAAAGCCTGCCCGTATCGGACACCGCACGATGATGCATACACTCAACAACGCGCAATGGCGAGTGACATCTTCCGGGATGGCCCGCGCAGCAAGGGTTCCGCAGCAAATACCGGGCCTGCTCAATTTGCACAAGGTGGCGGCCCGGAGTGAGCTCGGGTCAGTCCAGTGTCTTATGTCACGCAGACAAAACGGTGAACCAAGCCCGAGAGCGTTGACGCCTGGTCACGCAAAGAGCTTGCAGAGGCCGCTGAGTGTTCAACCAACGCTGCATTTTTCTGTATGCCATCATCAATCACATTGATGGCCTGACCGATTTCGAGAATGCCGGCGCTTTGCTCGCGGATCGCGCTGCCCACCTCGCCGAGGATATCGGCTACCCGCTGCACACTTGAGACGACCTGGCTCATGGTCACGCCGGCATGCTCCACCAACTTGCTGCCACAGCTCACCGTGGCGACCGAGTCGTCAATCAAGTTTTTGATCTCTTTCGCCGCAGAGGCCGAGCGTTGTGCCAGCGAGCGGACTTCGGAAGCGACCACGGCGAATCCCCGGCCTTGCTCACCGGCCCGTGCGGCTTCCACTGCAGCATTCAATGCCAGGATATTGGTCTGGAATGCGATGCCATCAATGACACTGATGATGTCAACAATCCTGAGAGAGGATTCGTTGATCGCATTCATGGTAGAGACCACCTCGCTGACCGCTTTGCCTCCTGCACTGGCGATCCCGGAGGCCTGGAACGCCAATTGATTGACCTCTTGCACGCTGTCTGCATTTCTCTTGACCGTGTCGGTCAGATGCGCCATCGTCGATACTGTCTCTTCGATCGAGATCGCCTGCTTTTCCGTCCGACTGGAAAGATTGACGTTGCCGTCGACGATTTCACCTGATGTATGGTTGACCTGATTGGTCGTCCTCTGGATCTCGGACACGATATCTTTGATCGATGACTGCATCGCGATCAACGCATCGGACAAGGCTGAAAACTCGGAAGTGGTCTCCTCGCCGATGATCACCGTCAGATCCCCGCGGCTGATGGCCCGTGCGTTGTCTATGGCATTTTTCAGTGGTTTGGCAATCAGGTTCTTCAACATGACGGTGGCCAACGCTGCGGTAAGCATTGCAATCAGGATGACAACCGAGATACCGGCAACGATCTTGCGATTCGAACGCTCCAGCTCCGCAATCTTCAGATCGGCATGATCGCTGGCCACTCTGGCCAGGGTGGCCAGCGTGCCGAGATAGGAGCGCACCTGAGGTTCGTATTGCTGCTGGATATAGTTGTGTATCTCTTCTGCGGTGCCATTGCTTTTGACGTTGGCGATGTTGTCGGTGATCGCCACCACTTTCTTCCTGACCTCCACAGCAGTATCGAAGGCCTCTCGAATATTCCTGTCAGTGATCAATGCGGCGACTTCCTGTTGCGTGTCGCCGATGATCTTCGAGGTCTTTTGAAAATCGCTCTCAAAGCTTGCTTTGTATCCGCCCAACTCAACATTGGCGCGAACAAACGCTCTTGCCACATTCTGCTGCACCAGCAAGCTCCATCGCTCTGCGGCGCGGGCGAGTCGTACATCATGGTCGATGACAAACTTGAGTTTCTCGGTCGCATCAAAGATCTTGTAGGTACTGATAGCAGCAGCGCCTCCCAACGTCAAAGCGAGGATGGTTGCAACAAAGTAGATATACCTGTTGATGGAGATTTTCTTTGACGATGGAAAGTTTTTCATTTTCTTGAAAATGGGCCCGAAACTCACTGAAATCCCAGCCCCTCGTCCGCTTGCATTTGCCAGCAATGGCCGAAGTGCCGCTGCGACCAAGGCTGGCCGTATGCCGAAACGGCGTGGTGAGACTGGTGATATGGATTGCGCCAGGAAATGCTGTCAACCGGGCTCGTGTCTGCTGATGGCAGCCCGCCCGAAACATCTTCTTAAAGTCGTTCGCGCGACAAGGACGATTTTCTTCTCTTGGTCATCTCTACGGCCAGATTCATCAGAAATTCGACAGCCTGCCGTGCGCCGTTCAAGGAAAACCGGCTGACCTCAAACTGGCCAGATGCCAAGGGATGCGCAATCCCGACAAGGCCGCTCGATTTGGTAACGATGCCATCAAACTCATCGGGTTTTTCCAGACTGTAGTTATAGAGGGTCTGCCTGTCGGTCGCATACGCGCCCGCACAGACCATCTTGTTGACAGCCGCTCCGGTCGGAGAGTTGATCAGAGCAACGGCAGTGCTTCCCTCTTCGCAAGCTATTTTCGAGGCCTGCAACCAACTGCATGTGCCTGAGCTGATATTGCACGTCTTGATCAGGAGATCTCCTGCTGAATTTGTCGTTGCGGCATAAGGAAAACCGGAGGGCGAAATACTTACCGACCAATCGCCAAAGTCCTTCGTCTCAGCCTGTGCAGACAAACTGAACAAGGTGAGCAGCGTGAAGCTCAATGCGCCGTAAAAAAGTGATTTCAGATCATTCATCGCCAAGCTCCAATTAGTATTGATTCTGTTGTGTGTAATGGGTCATCCGACGGGCAAGAATGACGTCGCTGCGGGGGAGGTTGTTGAACATGGGTCGCCCCCATTTTTCTCCATGAAGTTTCCTGCCACAGCAGCGAAACCCATGTTCAACGCGAAGCCTTTGAAGCTTGGCCTTTCGGCGTGCAGGCGGCCGGGTTGGACATGCCCATGGTAAGCAGATTGCCGCCATTGATGATGCAACTGAATTCTTTTCTGTCGTTGGTCACGACGTTCACAAAGGTATTGGTACCGTCCGTGCGCCGCGAAATGATGGTGAGATCAGAGGGGGAATAACCCAGATTGCCGGCGGCCTGCGACTTGATCTTTTCATCGCTCAAGATGTTCGTTTTTTCGGCAATCGTGTCGCATCCGGCCACGCTGAACATCGACAGGATCATCAAGCATTTCAAAAATTTCATTTCATTCTCCGTTCATTGAAAGACGTCGTAGCGATGCGCTTGTCCGGGCAGACCTGACAAGCGCCGTAAAAATAAAACTTCCTTGCACGTGCCCGTCACATACCCATGCGGTGCAATATGCCTGTTTGCCCAAAGCCCCATCCCCGCCATCCGCAAGTTCCTTGAACGTCATAATAGAAAATGATGTCGGTTTCCTTGTCGGCCCAGAACTGAACAACGCAAACGTCCTGATAGGTCCTGGTTTCATACTGGTACACGATCGTAGGCGGATTTCTGGTTGCATCCATGTAAGAGCCAGCCAGCTCTTCTCTGGTGTACGGATTGCTTTTGATCAGACGGAACGTGACATGCTTCTGCCCATACAACTTGCTGATCTTCCACTTGTTGGTATCGATATCTATCGACCAAGGCGTACCAAACACCTGGTAAGCCTCCGCGACATCTTTTCCCATCAGCTCCTCCGCCGCATTACGTTCGGGGGCAATGGTGGCACAGCCCGACATCATCAACACCAAGCCGGCAAGCAATGCTTGCATGTAGCTACGTTTCATCCATTCACCATTCTGAAATTGTTTTTTAAAAGGCCTCCTGCAGCATCCGGGCGTCTGCGATCTTTGCAGTAGCAGCTGCTCACCTCATCTGCACCTGGATAAGCAATCGGCCCGAGTTGAGACTGCATGACATGAGCGGGAAGTCGCCGGAGCGTATCCAAGCAAGGGACGAATCCACTTCATCAACACGTCGTCACGGTGCCTGGCACTCCCAATCAACCTGTCTCAGGGCAGCTCTGGCCAAATGGCTCAGATCATTCGATACATACGGATCAGCCCGCAAGGTGCATTCGCTTTCGATGCCTTTGGACCAGCGATGCAATCGAAAGCAAGCTTCACCGGACTCACCGGACGGATTCCGCCAGGAATGAGCGAGACAAAGCGACGCCAATTTTTTCTTAATTTTTTCTGATTCATGTTTTTGCGAATTTATCGCTTCAAAAAAGCGAGCTTTTTATCTTTGATGGCGTTAAGTTTTGTAAGGACGGATCAGATCATATAGACCATCAATGACGAATGGCTGACGGATAACTGACGCCATGCCGCTGAATCGATGAAACAAATAGGTGAGTTCGGGTTAATTAATTTAATTTGAACCAATTGGCCGCAAAGGTGAATACAACCGCATGAAGCCCCATTAGGACTGGTATCAACACGTAATGTGCCAGGCGTAGTGCCTGCGCCGAGGAGGCGGCGGGAAGGAAAAGGAGGGAGATCGTCAGCGCTTGCTGATCAAATCAGTGCGAGAAAGACAATGCAGGCAGATGCCGGCGGCCAGCACAGAAAGACTCGATTTAGAAAAGCGAGTATTAACTACCAAAAAAACAAGTCAAAAATTATTCATCCTCACTGAGGATCACAAAAACCCATTGAAGTGATGAGCACACGTTGCGCGTGATACCGCCGCGCACCGCCTTGGCGAGGGCCGCGCGCATTCCAGGCAGTGACGGCGCAATGGCCGCACTGCCTCCCATGCTGATCTCCGTTGTGGTGTGTGTTCGCTGACGGTCGAATTACATCAACGAAAACTTCTTGTCGGTGAGGCAAGGATTAATCCACGAATCATGATCGTCGGCAGGCGATCCACTTACCTCAGCATCCAGCTTGGGCAGCGGCGGATCCAACACGATACCGCCGCCCGCCGCCTCGGCTTGTCCTCCTGAGGCTGTGTCCCCACCCTGCCCCGAACACGTCTCATCCTTGCAGCTGGCTACGATCTTGGGGACACCGGCGACAAGTGTCGCCACCGTCCTGGTGGTGTACACGCGGTAGGTCGCCCACTCACTTGTCTCGCTACAAATCCGTTCCTTGTTCTGGTATTGGATTGTGCCCAGGCAGGCATAGCCATAGTTATCGCCAGAGCCATTCTGATTACGCGGATAGAAGAAGCACTCGGTGGCAAAGCCAGTGAAATCCCCTCGGGGAAATTGGCTTGCATAGCGCCGCTGATCCAGTGCCGCCTGAATAAAGTGAAACTGCCCCGGCTCATGATCTGAGCGCCGCTTGAGTTGATCTGTGCGCCCCCTGATCGCCTTCAATACCATCTTGCGCTGCATATCCTTCGGATAGGTCTCACCGGTCTGGCCATTGGTAGCGCGATCGAGATCCCCAAACGCTGCCTCCCGCGCCGCGATCCAACGTTTCTGGCTGGCGACCAGCATGTCGTGGATCTCAGCATCAGGAGCTGCCTTCAAGATGGCGGCATAGGCGCGGTTCATGTCCGCATCTGCGCGAACGATGGCCGGATTGCTGCAAACAAGATGCTCAACGTCACTCGAAGCACGCTGACAGTTGATCGCATAGGCTGTGGAAGACAGTGACGTGACGACGAGTATCGGCAAGGCAAGAAATAATTTCATTACTCGGATCTCTCCTGGAAACAAGTGGGCGAATACATCGGCATTCCTGACAGCCTGGGCGAATCTTGCCAACAATGATTCGCCCCATGCAGGAACAGGCGGATGCTGCCTGGCTTGCCTGACAAACGGCTGATGAATTTACACTTGTGGAATTCACCCAACAGAAGCGATTCTCTGCGTCAGGCCATGAGTGTTCCCCTGCTCTCGCCAAATAAAAAAACCGCTCAGCAAACTGAGCGGTTTTCACCTGAATCACAAGAAGGCAGCGGTCCTATACCGCCAACTGCTGCACATGCCGGTTCACCGCCTCCAGCACGATGGGATCCAGTCCCTCCCCTTGCGTCTTCTCGATATGCTCAAGGAAGGCCTTGCGCATGCGCGGCTCCCAGAAACGCTTGAGGTGCGAGGCCAGGTCGGCAATGGCCTGCTCGCGGTCCGGCATGGTGGAAAAGAAACTGCCGATCTGGTTGGCCATCTTGACCAGGTGTTCGATATTCATGGTGCGTCTCCTCCTGCTCTGTTCATCGATTGTCCGTCAACTCTTCATCCGCGCCACCAGCTCACCGCAAACGATGCGGCCGCGCATATACCACGTGGCCCTGCTTGCGCACGAAGCCCAGCAGCGTCACATCCGTCTCTTCGGCCAGCCGGATCGCCAAGGCGGTCGGGGCTGACACGGCAGCGATGAAACCGATGCCGACCGTGGCCGCCTTCTGCACCATCTCGTAACTGGCGCGGCTGGTGATGATGGCCGCGCCCTGCGCAAAATCGGCCTCCTCTTCGGCCAGCGCGCCGATGAGCTTGTCCAGCGCATTGTGGCGGCCCACATCTTCGCGGACCAGCACGATGCCGCCCGACGCATCCATCCACGCCGCCGCATGCGTGGCACCGGTGGCCTGCTGCAAGTGCTGCCCGGCCTGCATCTGTTCGAAAGCTGCATGCACCTGCTCCACCGAAAACACCGCGCCACCGCGCACTGCCTGCGGATGCCGCACCGCCTGCTCCAGCGTCTCCGCACCACACAAGCCGCAGCCGGTGCGCCCGGTGAGGTTGCGGCGCTTCTCCTTGAGCGCCACGAAGCGCTCGGTGGCGATGCGCATCTGTACCTGCACGCCTTCGCAGCCGGGGACGATCTCGCATTCATACAGCTCGCCCGGCGCGGCCAGAATGCCTTCGGTGAGCGAGAAGCCCAACGCAAAATCTTCCAAATCGGCGGGCGTGGCCATCATCACGGCGTGCGAGATGCCGTTGTATTCGAGGGCAATGGGCACTTCCTCGGCGACGACATCCTCTACCGTCTCGCGCTGGCCATCGCGCCAGCGATCTACCTGCACGCGGGCGAAGGTGGCGTAGTCGCCGGTGGTGTCGTCGATGACGGGGCTGCTGCTGTTGCGTGTGTTCATGCTGTCCTGCTGGATGCGGATGGGTTGGGCTCGTGTCTGCGGAAATCACGCCGGCACGAGCCCGTCAGGCCCGCGCCGCTTACTTCGTCACCAGGGGTTCCGCCTGCGCCTCGCCCTTGAGCAGATCGAGCTGCGCACGGTTGAAGCGCTCGTAATGCTGCTGCCATTGCGAGGGCTGCGTCACCGGCATCACCTGCACCGCCGTCACCTTGTACTCGGGGCAGTTGGTAGCCCAGTCGGAGTTGTCAGTGGTAATGACGTTGGCACCCGATTCGGGGAAGTGGAAAGTGGTATAGACCACTCCCGGCTGCACCTTCTCGGTCACCGTCGCCCGCAGCACGGTCTGGCCTGCACGCGACTCCACCCCGACCCAGTCACCCTCGCGGATGCCACGGTCCTCGGCATCGTGCGGGTGGATTTCCAGCCGGTCTTCGCTATGCCATTGCGAGTTCTCGGTGCGGCGTGTCTGCGCGCCCACGTTGTACTGCGACAGGATGCGGCCGGTGGTGAGGATCAGCGGGTAGCGCTGCGTCACCTTCTCGTCGGTGGCGAAATACTGCGTGTTGATGAACTTGCCCTTGCCCCGAATGAAGCTGCCCACGTGCATGATGGGCGTGCCTTCCGGCGCGGCATCGTTGCAGGGCCACTGGATGCTGCCGAGTTTCTCCAGCTTGTCGTAGCTCACGCCGTGGAAGCTGGGGGTCAGGGCGGCGATCTCGTCCATGATTTCCGAGGGGTGATTGTACGGCATCGGGTAACCCAGCGCTTCGGCCAGCGCCACCGTGACTTCCCAGTCGGACTTGCCGGCCTTGGGCGGCATCACCTTGCGCACGCGCGAGATGCGGCGCTCGGCGTTGGTGAAGGTGCCATCCTTTTCCAGGAAGGACGAACCGGGCAGGAACACGTGCGCATACTTGGCCGTTTCGTTCAGGAACAGGTCCTGCACCACGATGCATTCCATGGCCTGCAAGGCCGCTGCCACGTGCTGGGTATTCGGGTCCGACTGGACGATGTCTTCCCCTTCGCAATACAGGCCCTTGAAGCTGCCATCGAGGGCCGCATCGAACATGTTGGGAATGCGCAGGCCCGGCTCCGGGTTGAGCGTCACGCCCCAGGCTTGTTCGAACTGGCCGCGCACGGTGGAATCCGAAATGTGGCGATAGCCCGGCAATTCGTGCGGGAAGGAACCCATGTCGCAGGAGCCCTGCACATTGTTCTGCCCGCGCAGCGGATTCACGCCCACGCCTTCGCGGCCGACGTTGCCGGTGCACATGGCCAGGTTGGCAATGCCCATCACGGTGGTCGAACCTTGCGCATGTTCGGTCACGCCCAGTCCGTAGTAGATCGCGGCATTGCCGCCGGTGGCATAAAGGCGAGCCGCGCCACGGATGATCTCGGCGGGCACGCCGGTGATGGCGGCCATGGCTTCGGGGGAATTGTCTTCGCGCAGGACGAACTCTTTCCAATCCTTGTATGACTGCAGGTCGCAGCGTTCCTGGATGTAGGACTCGTTCTGCAGGCCTTCCGAAAGGATCACATGAGCCAGCGCCGTGATGATGGCGGTGTTGGTGCCGGGGCGCAGCTTCAGGTGATAGTCGGCCTTCAGATGCGGCGACTTGACCATCTCGGTGGTGCGCGGATCGATCACGATCAGCTTGGCCCCCTGGCGCACGCGACGCTTGATCTGCGAAGCGAACACAGGATGGCCGGCCGCCGGGTTGGCTCCCATGATGAGGATGACGTCCGACTTCATCACCGATTCAAAGGTCTGCGTCCCGGCCGATTCACCGAGGGTCTGCTTCAGGCCATACCCGGTCGGTGAGTGGCAGACGCGGGCGCAGGTATCGACGTTGTTGTTGCCGAAGGCGGCGCGCACCAGTTTCTGGACCAGATAGGTTTCTTCGTTGGTGCAGCGGGAAGAGGTGATGCCGCCGATGGAATCCTTGCCATGCTTGGCCTGGATGCGGCGGAACTCGCTGGCCGCATACGACAGTGCTTCCTCCCACGACACTTCGCGCCAGGGATCGTTGATGCTCTTGCGGATCATGGGATTCAGGATGCGGTCCTTGTGGGTCGCATAGCCCCAGGCGAAGCGGCCCTTGACGCAGGAGTGGCCCTGGTTGGCCTTGCCGTCCTTGTACGGCACCATGCGCACCACTTCATTGCCCTTCATCTCGGCCTTGAAGGAACAACCCACGCCGCAATAGGCGCAGGTGGTGACCTTGCTGTGCTCGGCCTGGCCCAGCATGATGACGGTCTTTTCCGTCAGCGTCGCGGTCGGGCAGGCCTCCACACAGGCACCGCAGGAGACGCACTCGGATTCCATGAAGGCTTCCATCTGCCCGGCCGAGACACGCGACTCGAAACCGCGGCCGTTGATGGT
Organism: Herbaspirillum huttiense; assembly: GCF_004367745.1. Lineage (GTDB taxonomy): Bacteria > Pseudomonadota > Gammaproteobacteria > Burkholderiales > Burkholderiaceae_D > Herbaspirillum > Herbaspirillum huttiense. Next base: position 1,683,089 of record NZ_CP037993.1, on the reverse strand, counting down.
CAGGGCAAAGGTGCCTTGCGTTTCTTCGCAAGCCCGCACGCAGCGGTTGCAGACGATGCACTTGGAAGGGTCATAGGTGAAGTAGGGATTGGACTCATCCTTCTTCATCTGGGTATGGTTCTCGCCCTCGTAGCCATAGCGCACTTCGCGCAGGCCGACCACACCGGCCATGTCCTGCAGTTCGCAGTTGCCGTTGGTGGGACAGGTCAGGCAATCCAGCGGGTGATCCGAGATGTAGAGTTCCATCACGCCACGCCGGATCTCGGCCAGCTTGGGGGTCTGCGTCTGCACCTTCATGCCCGGTTCGCAGGGCGTGGTGCAGGAGGCCGGATAGCCTTTCATCTTGCGGCCATCCTTTTCGATTTCCACCAGGCACAGGCGGCAGGAACCGAAAGGTTCCAGGCTGTCGGTGGCGCACAGCTTGGGCACGTTGATGCCGGCCTCGACCGAGGCGCGCATGACCGAGGTGCCGGCCGGGACCGTCACGGCCACGCCGTCGATCTCCAGCGTGACCATCTGTTCCGAGGCACGTGCGGGCGTGCCGTAATCCGTTTCGTTGAGCTGATTCATGGTGCAACTCCTTGCATTCGCTGATTCGTTGATGCGCTGATGGGGTCAGGCTGCCTGTTCGCCGGGCGCGCCGAAGTCTTCGGGGAAATGGTTCAGGGCCGACAGCACCGGGAACGGCGTCATGCCGCCCATGGCGCAGAGCGAACCATTGACCATGGTGTCGCACAGGCTCTTCAACAAATGGATCTGCTGCGGGCGTTCCTCGTTGGCGATGATCTTGTCGATCACTTCCACACCGCGGGTGGAGCCGATGCGGCAAGGGGTGCACTTGCCGCAGGACTCGACTGCACAGAATTGCATGGCGTAGCGGGCCTGTCTGGCCATATCGACACTGTCGTCAAACGCCACCAGCCCGCCATGCCCGATCATCGCGCCGATCGCGGCGAAAGCTTCATAGTCGAGCGGTGTATCGAATTGCGAGGGTGGCAGGTACGCGCCCAGCGGCCCGCCCATCTGCACCGCGCGAATCGGCCGTCCCGAGGCACTGCCGCCGCCGAAGTCCTCCAGCAACTGGCGCAGCGTGAGACCGAACGCTTTCTCCACCAGGCCACCCTGTTTGATGTTGCCGGCCAGCTGGAAGGGCAGCGTGCCGTGCGAGCGGCCTACGCCATAGTTCTTGTAGAAGTCCGCGCCGCGCGCCAGGATCACCGGCACCGAGGCCAGCGAGATCAGATTGTTGATGACGGTCGGCTTGCCGAACAGGCCCTCGATGGCGGGCAGTGGCGGCTTGGCGCGCACCACGCCGCGCTTGCCTTCCAGGCTTTCCAGCATGGCGGTTTCTTCGCCGCAGATGTAGGCTCCTGCGCCCTTGCGCACTTCCAGCCGGAAGGATTTGCCGGAACCCAGAATGTCATCGCCCAGGTAGCCGCGCGCGGTGGCGATGGCGATGGCTTCGTTCATCGTCGCAATCGCATGCGGATATTCGGAGCGCACGTAGATGTAGCCCTCGGTTGCGCCCACTGCGACGGCAGCGATGGTCATGCCTTCGATCAGCGTGAAGGGATCGTCTTCCATGATCATGCGGTCCGAGAAGGTGCCCGAGTCGCCCTCATCGGCATTGCAGACCACGTACTTTTGCGCGGCCGGTGCGCGCAGCACGGTCTGCCACTTGATGCCGGTCGGGAAGGCCGCACCGCCCCGGCCACGCAAACCCGAATCGATCATTTGCTGGACGATGGCCTCCGGTGTCTTGGCCAGCGCATTCTTCAACCCGGCATAACCTTCATGCGCCAGATAATCGTCCAGCGAGAGCGGATCGATGATGCCGACCCGCGCGAAGGTCAGGCGCTCCTGATTCTTCAGGAAGCCAATTTCTTCAGTCAGGCCCAGATGCAGCGTGTGCTGGCCTCCTGCGAGCAGCCCTGCATCGAAGAGGCCGCTGACATCCTCCGGCGACACAGGCCCGTAGGCCACGCGGCCGGCTGCGGTGGCCACTTCCACCAGCGGCTCCAGCCAGAACATGCCGCGCGAACCGTTGCGCACCAGCTTGATGGACTGGCCGCGCTTTTGCGCTTCGGCAGCGATGGCGGCGGCGACTTCGTTGGCCCCGAGGGCCAGCGCGGTCGAGTCGCGCGGGACATAGATGGTCACGGTTTCGTGCGTACTCATCATGCCTCCCGCTTGGCCTGGATCAGGCGCTTGAATTTGTCGGCATCGACGCGGGCGTGCAGCTCGTCGTCGAGGGTGAGGTTGGGACCGATGGCGCACTGGCCCAGGCAATACACCGGTTCCAGCGTGAACTGGCCATCGGCGCTGGTTTCATGGAAACCGCAGCCCAGCACATTCTGCGCATGCTCGGCCAAGGCCTCGCTGCCACGCGCCTGGCAGGCCTCGGCGCGGCACACCTGCACCACGTGGCGGCCGGCCGGTTCCTGGCGGAAGAAGTGATAGAACGAGATCACGCCATGCACCTCGGCGCGCGAGACGTTCAACTCGCCCGCAATCATCGGGACCGCATCGGCCGGGATGTAGCCGACCTTGTCCTGGATGCCGTGCAGGATGGGGAGCATGGCGCCGGCCATATCCTTGCGCTCGGCGATGATGCCGCGCACCGCCGCCACGTCGAAAACCTGTTGCCTCTTCATTGTTGCCTCCTGTGTTGCTCCGATGCGGTCCTTGTCCTTCTCCCGGAGGATCTTCTGCGGACCGCGCAAATGACGAATGAAAGGAAAGAGCCGCGCCTAGGGAGGAGCAGCCTGTGGAAAGCAGATCAAGGGATGGGGAGAACAATGCGGCGGCATGACGCTGCCCCGGTGAAGGGTGCGCACGGCCGTGCGAGATGAACCAGCTGGTCTCCGTTGTTGCATGTTCGCCCTGCCTTGATGGGTTGGTGTGAACACTGCGGATGCTGGCCTGCCCCTATCAGGGGACGAGCCATGCTCCTGTTTTTTGATAGTCGCTGACACAAGCTGCCCTGGTTCACGGGGCCATGGCAGCTTGTGTCAGCGGCTTTCGCCGCTGCGGTCCTGCGTGCAGGCCGGGTGGAGCCGGCCTGCGGATGTAACAATGACTTGACTACAAATTCACACGACTACGTAATCGAAAATTACATCGTCGTTGAGGTGTTGCACAATCAGCGGAACAGCACGGCCGACTTCTGCAGCACCAGGGTGATACCCCAGATCAGCGGAATGCCGACAGCCGCCCAGGCCAGGCCGATGAACAGCGGGTTGCCGCCGCTGCCGATCTGCGACATGTCGCCCGAACCGGCGGTGACGGCTGCATCGGCGGCCGACTTTTCGTGGGCCAGCTGCTTTTCACGGGCCAGTTCTTCCGGCGTCATGAAGTGCTTGGCCGCGACCGGGCGGATCAGCAGGTTGCAGATCAGGCCCAGCACCAGCATGCCGGCCAGGATGTACATGGTGGTGTTGTAGACCTCGTTCTTGGGCATGCCCAGGGACAGCTGGTACTCACGCATGTAGTTCACCACCACCGGGCCCAGGATGCCGGCGGTCGCCCACGCGGTCAGCAGGCGGCCGTGGATGGCGCCCACCATCTGGGTACCGAACAGGTCGGCCAGGTAAGCAGGGACGGTGGCGAAGCCGCCGCCATACATCGACAGGATGATGCAGACTGCGCCGACGAACAGCGGGATGTTGCCGGACTTGGCCGACCACGGCAGGCTCACGTACAGCACGAAGCCCAGCACGAAGAAGATGGCGTAGGTCATCTTGCGGCCGAAGAAGTCCGAGCACGAGGCCCAGGCGAAACGGCCACCGATGTTGAACAGCGAGATCAGGCCCGTGAAGCCGGCAGCCAGTGCCGCGATACCGGCCTTCTGCTCGACCGACAGGTCATTGAAACCGATGTCCACGCCCAGCAGCTTGCCGCCGAAGACTTCCTGCAGCATCGGCGAAGCGATGCCGATGACGCCGATACCGGCCGACACGTTCAGGCAGAGCACCAGCCACACCAGCCAGAACTGGGGAATGCCCCAGACCTTGGAGACGTGCACGTGGTTCTGGGTGATCATGGTCGCCGAGGACTTGGCCACCGGCGGAGTCCAGCCAGCCGGCTTCCAGCCGGTCGGCGGCACGCGGTAGCCGAAGGCACCGGCCATCATGAAGACGAAGTAGATGATGGCCATGACCACGAAGGTTTCCCACACGCCCACGGAGGTGGGGGAGGCAAACTTCTTCATCAGCGCATCGGCCAGCGGGGTGCCGACCAGGGCACCACCGCCGAAGCCCATGATGGCCATACCGGTGGCCATGCCGCGACGGTCAGGGAACCACTTGATCAGGGTCGACACCGGCGAGATGTAGCCCAGGCCGAGACCGACGCCACCGATGACGCCGGAGCCCAGCCACATCAGCCAGATCTGGTGCGTTTTCACGCCCAGGGCCGAGATCAGCAGGCCGCCGCACCAGCAGATGGCAGCCACCACACCGGCCTTGCGCGGACCGGCGTGTTCCAGCCAGCCGCCCCACAGCGCAGCGGAGATGCCCAGCAGGACGAAGAACATCGTGTACATCCAGCCCAGCATGGAAATCTTCCAGTCACAGGTGGACGAGAAGACTTGCGCGAAGAAGCCGATATCGGCACCGCAAGCGATGGGCGCGGTCACGCCCAGGGCCTTGGACAGCGGCAGCCAGAACACGGAGAAACCGTAGGCCATGCCGATGCACAGGTGGATTGCGAGCGCTGCTGGCGGTACCAGCCAGCGATTGAAGCCAGGCTTGGCGACCGTGTGTTCCTTGTTCAGGAAATCGAAAGCCATTATTCCTCCGAATATTTTATGAGTGTGTGATGTGGGCAAATCGAAGGAAGGATTGCATCGCAAAGCCGGTAGGGGCGGATCGTGACACCGACCCATCTTTGCGGCGATATCCTTCTCTTTTCGTTTATTTATTTATGTACAACACCGCATATATTTTCTATCATTTATGCAGGGTGACGCGAAATTATCACCGATAAACGGCCGTTTCAATATGCTTTCTTTCACATAAATGTTCAAAGTCCACATCAAACCTCACTGGGAAATCGCCTACGACAACGAGGCGGCGCTGGACACGGCCAACTTGTTGACCCTGCTCACCGCGATCCAGCAGAGCGGCTCGATTGCGCGTGCCGCGCAATTGACGCGCTATTCCTATCGCCACGCCTGGGGCCTGCTGCGCGAGGCCGAGCGCCTGTTCGGCAACGCCCTCATTGAAAGCGGGCGTGGCCGCGGCACCACACTGACCGATTTCGCCAGCAAGCTGTTGTGGGCCGATCGCCTGGTGACGGCGCGTCTCTCCCCTACCCTCGACAGCCTGGCCTCGGAGCTGGAAGTGGAGCTGGGCAAGACGGTGGAAGGCAAATCCGAGAAGGTGCGCCTGAACGCCAGCCACGGCTTTGCGGTGGCGGCGCTGCTCAACAAGATCAATGAAGGCCGCCTGCCGGTGGAGGTACGCTACCGCCACAGCACCGATGCGGTGGCGGCGCTGTCGCGCCAGGAATGCGACCTGGCGGGCTTCCATGTGCCGCTGGGCGAATTCGAGAAACCGGCCATCGCCACCTATGCCAAGTGGCTCAACAAGCGCAGCGATTGCCTGATCCACCTGGCCATCCGCAACCAGGGACTGTTCGTCGAGCCGGACAATCCCAAGGGCTTGCGCGGCCTGGCCGACCTCACCCGCACCGACCTGCGTTTCGTCAACCGCGAAGCCGGATCGGGCACACGCATGCTGCTGGAACTGATGCTCAATGGAGCCGGCATCCCCCACAAGAAGATCAACGGTTTCGAGAACACCGAGTTCACGCACTCGGCGGTGGCCGCCTTCATCGCCAGTGGCATGGCCGATGTCGGCTTCGGCGTGCAGACGGCGGCGCATCGTTTCGGCCTGGGCTTCATCCCGCTGGTGCGCGAACGCTACTTCTTCGCGCTGCCGGCGGCGTCCTTGCAGGATCCGCTGATCCGCTCGGTGATCGATATCCTGCAATCGGACAGCTTCCGCAAGGTGGTCAACAACCTGGCCGGCTATGACGCCAACGACATGGGCAAGATCCAGACCATCAAGGAAGCCTTCGGCTGACCGGCACCGGCCAGAGGCCACACTGCACCAAGCGCCGCTTTTGGGCGTGGGGCGAAGCGGCTACACTCGCGCCCCTGGCCTGCTGCCGTCCTGGCAGCAGGCCCTTCTCTTTTCGCTGCCACGCCTCCCTGCGCCATGAATTCCGCTGCAAGCCATTCCCCCGCCCTGCCTACTCCCCTGCCTGCGATGCCTGCACTGGCGGGCATGGATGCGCGCCTGCTACGCCTGCTCGATGCGGTTCTCGATGAAGTCCATCTGGCGCGTGCCGCGGCGCGTGTGGGCCTGCCGCTGCCGGCCGCAGCCAGTGCGCTGGAACGATGCCGTCAGTTGCTGCGTGATCCGCTGCTGGAAGATGGCGGCACGCAGATGCGGCTGACGGCCACGGCACAGGCGCTGCGTGAGTCGGTCCGCCAGCTGCTGGCCGGCGATGCGCAGGCGCAGACGGCCAGCCCGGCGCAGCACGCGCCATTGCAAGCCGCAGTGGCGCAACGCGTGCGCATTCTCATGCCGGACTATCCGGCGCAGGTGGTAGCGCATGCGCTGTATCAGGAGCTGGCTGCCGAGCTGCCGTCACTGGATCTGGAATTCCAGACCTGGCAGGGCGATACCGATGCCGCCGCCCGTCTGGAACGCGGGCAGACCGATCTGGTCCTGGGTGCAACCAGGCCGACCGGCCAGTTGCGCGGACGTGAAGTGCTGCAGGAGCGCTGCGTGGCCGTGATGCGGCGCGATCATCCGGCAGCGCATGCGCTGACCTTGTCACGCTGGCTCTCGTATCCGCATCTGCAGATCGCTTGCCACGACACGCTCAACCGCATGATCGACGAACAGGTCGCCATGCAGGGCCTGCGTCGTCGCGTGGGCATGGTGATCCCGAATTTCCTGATGGCTCCGGCACTGTTGCAAGGCTCGGACCTGATCGCGGTCATGCCCATGCATTGCGTGCCGGCCGCTACCGCTGCGCATCCGGTGGCACTGACCTGCCTGCGCCCGCCGCTGCCGCTGGAGGCCCCGCCGCTGCGCTTGCTGCAGCATCGCCGTCACGCGGAAGATGCCTCGGTGGCGCTGGTGGCGCAGGTGCTGGAGCGCATCGTGCGGCAGCGATTCGACGGACGTTGAACGCAAATCTCACTTCTCTGGCGCACCACCTCTCCCCGTTCGAACTGAGTAGCCGCAAAGCGGCGTATCGAAGGCGCACCGTACGCAGCGCCTTCGATACGCGCCTGGCGGCGCTACTCAGTCCGAACGGGGAGTGACAGATTCAACGAGGCTATCGCCAGCTCACACCGTCGCCGACGATGCCGTGACATCCAGATGCTTCTGCAGGAAGCGCACGCATTCCCGGACCTTGGCCGAATTCTTCAACTGCACCGGATAGACCGCACACAGGTCGGCCTCCTGGAAATACTGCGGCAGCACCCGCACCAAGCGCCCGCGCTTGAGGCTGTCGGCCACATCCCAGATCGAACGCAGGATGATGCCGTGCCCATCCACCGCCCACTGGTGGATGATCTCGCCGTGGTTGGAGGCCAGTCCACCGGACACCTTCACCGTCTCCTGCCCCTTGGGCCCCATCATGCGCCAGATCCCGAAGGACTGGTTGCGCTCGCGGATCACCAGGCACTGGTGCTGGCGCAGCGCGGCCAGGTCGGCGGGCGCACCATGCTTCTTCAGATACGCCGGACTGGCGCACAGCACGCGCTGGCTGGGCAGGATGCGCTTGGAGAACAGGTGCGGCTCATGCCCCGCGCCCACCCGGATATCGAGGTCGATGCCCTCGTTGACCAGATCGATCTGCCGGTCTACCAGCTCCAGCTGTATCTTCAGTTCCGGATGTTCGCTGGCAAAGCGCGACAGCAGCGGCGACACCACCTTGCGCCCCAGGCCGAAGCTGGTACTGATCTTCAACAAGCCGCGCGGCACGCGCTTGGCACTGCTGACGGTTTCCATCATCTGCTCGACATCATCGAGAATCTTGCGCGCCCATTCGTGGACATTGCCGCCATCCTCCGTCATGACCACGCTGCGCGTGGTGCGATGGAACAGCCGCACGCCCAGCGCCTGTTCCAGCAGGGCGATGCGCTTGCTGATGTAGGCCGGCGAGGCACCCACTTCACGTGCCGATTCTGCAAAGTTGCTGTGGCGGGCCACCACGCAGAACAGGCGCAGGTCTTCAAGCAGGGGAGAATTGTTCACGATATGTAGGCATTGGAGTTCACGATCTGTGGATTATAGTCCCGGACCGCCCTCCGCCCCCAACCTGGCGAGACGCGGCGCATCGCCTGCCCCATCGGCCAATTTCCCGCAAGCGCCCGAAATGTGGCAGTCTTGCGCAATCGCAACGAATTCTCTTGGAGTAGCAGCATGAGCCTCATCGACGAACAGGAAGTCCCGCCCGATCTCCCTCATATCCAGCGCATCGAAGTCAATCAACTGCAATGCCTGCGCGTGCAGACCGAGCGCGCCGAACTGCTGATCGCCGAGCAAGGCGCGCAGGTGCTGCGCTACCAGGTGCACGGCCAGGAACCGGTGATCTGGATGAGCGAGGAAGCCGCCTTCGAGGCCGGCAATTCGGTACGTGGCGGCATCCCGGTGTGCTGGCCGTGGTTCGGCGACCTCATGCGCAACCCGCCGCAAGTACAAGCGCTGCACGCTGGTGGCCGCCTGCCGGCGCACGGCCTGGTGCGTGGCATCCCCTGGCTCTTGATGGAAAATGCCATCGAAGGCGACACCGTGCGCCTGGTCCTGGCCATTCCGCCGACGACCGAATCGCCGGCCCTGCGCCACCTGCCGCCGGGCATCGAACTGCGCCTGGAAATCCTGCTGGATGATCGCCTGCACCTGAAACTCACCACCCGCAATGGCAGCGAACAGCACATCGCCCTCACGCAAGCGCTGCACAGCTACTTTGCCGTGAGCAGCATCCACAACGTGACGGTCGATGGCCTCGAAGGCCAGCGCTACATCGAAACCCTGGAAGGCTGGGCCGAGCGCGAGCAGAAGCGTCCGCTGGTGGTCAGCAGCGAGACCGACCGCATCTATCTGGACCTGCCGCCGCACCTGTCCATCCGCGACGAGGGCTGGAACCGCCGCATCCACATCGAGGCCAGCGGTTCCACTTCGGCCGTGGTCTGGAACCCGTGGGTGAGCAAGGCGCGCCGCCTGTCGCAGTTTGCCGATGATGCCTGGCAGCGCATGCTGTGCATCGAGACCGCCAACGTGATGGACGATCTGGTGGAACTGGAACCGGGCGCCGAACACACCATGGGCGTGAGCCTCTGGGGCGAGACGCTGGGCGGCTGACGCGGCCCTCGCAGCAGACTCACCCGAAAAAGGCAGTGCTGTGATGACGGCACTGCCTTTTTTCATGGCTGACGTTTTCTGCACTGTTCACGAATCGTGTTTTATAAAATCACCAGTTCGTGGATGATCCGGCGCGGGAAGCGATTTATGATGGCTGCACTTTATATACAGCCCCGGCAAGCCGGTTACCCCTTTCTCCAGAGGAGCAGCAACGATGAGCAAGACCCACAAGATCGCCGTGATCGCCGGTGACGGTATCGGCCAGGAAGTGATGCCCGAAGGCCTGCGCGCGGTCGAGGCCGCTGCCAGGAAGTTCGGCATCGACATCGAGTTCAGCCATTTCGACTGGGCGCACTGCGGTTATTACGCGCAGCACGGCAAGATGATGCCGGATGACTGGTTCGATCAGTTGAAGGGTTTTGAAGCCATCTTCTTCGGCGCGGTCGGCTGGCCGGCCACGGTGCCTGATCACGTCTCGCTGTGGGGTTCGCTGCTGAAATTCCGCCGCGATTTCGACCTCTACGTCAACCTGCGTCCGGTGCGCCTGATGCCGGGCGTGCCCTGCCCGCTGGCCAACCGCAAGCCGGGCGACATCGATTTCTACGTGGTGCGCGAGAACACCGAAGGCGAGTACTCTGCCATCGGCGGCCGCATGTTTGAAGGCACCGAGCGCGAGACCGTGATCCAGGAATCGGTGTTCAGCCGCAAGGGTACCGACCGCATCCTGAAGTTCGCTTTCGACCTGGCGCAGAGCCGTCCCAAGAAGCACCTGACCTCGGCCACCAAGTCCAACGGCATCGCCATCACCATGCCTTACTGGGATGAGCGCGTGGAAGCCATGGGCGCCAAGTATCCCGACGTGCGCCGCGACAAGTACCACATCGACATCCTGACCGCGCACTTCGTGCTGAACCCGGACCGCTTCGATGTGGTGGTGGCCTCCAACCTGTTCGGCGACATCCTCTCCGACCTCGGCCCGGCCTGCGCCGGCACCATCGGCATTGCGCCCTCGGCCAACATCAATCCGACGCGCGAGCTGCCGTCGCTGTTCGAGCCGGTGCACGGTTCGGCGCCGGACATCTTCGGCAAGAACATCGCCAACCCGGTGGCCACGATCTGGTCCGGTGCGATGATGCTGGACTTCCTGGGCAATGGCGAAGGCAAGTATCGCCAGGCGCACGATGCCATGCTGGCGGCCATCGAGGAGGTGCTGGTCAATGGACCGACAACGCCGGACCTGGGCGGCAAGAGCAATACGACCGAAGTGGGCAAGGCGATTGCTGCGGCGATCTGATCGCTGACCGCTCTTCATTGCAGCAACAAGTGGCTCGCCTGGTGCGGGCCATTTTTTCGTGGGGCATTTCATGCGGTGGGGCCATGTTCAATCGTAAAGGGCATGTTAGGATGGCCGCACTTTCATTTTTCGCGATCGATGAGTTGGACATGGCTGCAAGCCTGCGCATGACAGGACACCGCTTGCTGGCGGAGCTGCTCTTCTGGAGCATCACGCTGGTGCTGTTGCTGGAGGACGATGTCGCCATGCTGGCCATGATGCTGACCTGACGCGACGCCCTGCCCCACATGGATCCACGCTTTTCTTCTTTCCTCTCCGCACCCCGCCTGTCCCTTCTGCTGGCGACGGCACTGGCTGCGGCCTGCCTGCCGGCGCATGCCGAGTGGATGCCGCTGGGGGAGAACAACATCGGCAGCTTCTTCATCGACAAGGGCAGCATCGTCAACACGCGCAGCGTGCGGCAGGCGCAGATCCTGCTGAACTGGAACCGTCCGCAGCTGCTGATGGGCCAGGGCAGCAAGACGTATTACCTGTCGGAGATCTCGACCGCCTACTTTGATTGCACGGCGCGCCAGCTCGGCTTTGGCAGCCGCAAGATGTATGCGCAGGCCGATGGCAAGGGTCAATTGCTGCTGGCACCGCAGCTGGCGTATTCGGACGTGAAGCTGCAGGATCCGATACCTGGTTCGACGGGGGAACGGGCCATTGAGGCGGTGTGCGGTAAATAATTTTCACATCAGTGGTGCACCGGGGGTCTTCAGGGCTTGCCCGGCAAAGCGAAATCGGTAATAATCGCTGGCTCGCGTCGCCGGGATGGCGGAATAGGTAGACGCACGGGACTCAAAATCCCGCGCCGCAAGGCGTGCCGGTTCGATTCCGGCTCCCGGCACCACAGAATCGTTCGATGCAGTACCGAGATGTTTGAAAGCCCGCAGTGTTCGATGACACTGCGGGCTTTTTGTTGTTCAAGTCCGTCCAGGGACCTGGCATCAGCGTTCTTCCTGGCCCCGGAAGACGTCAAAGTTCTTTGGTGCGCAGCTCGAGAATGATTTCTCCGAAGACTGGCTCGCCGTCGCTACCGCTGTCTGTCCATGGATGATTTCCGTTGACCTGCGCCGTTCGTCAAGGACTTCATTCTTCGTGCATCGCGAGATCGCCTGCCAGCAGGGCCAAGGATGGATCCTGTACCAGTCCGGCTATCCATTTGTCCGGGAAAGACAGCCCTCCCCGGAGCGAAAATAATTTTCTGCAGCAAGCAGTATCATTTTTCCGCCCACAGCTATATAATCGCCCCCTCTTCGAAAAAAGACCGCCGCAACCGCGCCCTCCAGCGCATGCCGCCACCCCGTTTTTCGACAGACAGCGAGTCACGGACAGCAGCATTAATCGCAGGTCCGGATTGCAGAGAATACACACAAAAAGGCCCTCGCTTGCGAGGGCCTTTTTTATGGCCAACGGTTTTGCAAATAATTTGCGCAACCCCGCCAGAAACCGCGCCAACGCTGGAAACTTATCCCCGTTTTATGTGCATAAACTTGTGGATAAGCCATTTCCACCCCACGCAAGTGCCGTCCCCGCCTGCCCTCCCAATAAACCGCACAAAATTTAGGCAGCCCTGTGTACCAGAAAATCATTTACGCGGCTTGCTCGCCATCGCCTCGCGCAAGGCTTGCGCCAGCGTCGCGGCCGCCGGTTTCAGGACCCGTCCCTTCAAGGTAATCAAGCCCATCGCCCGGCTCAAGACCGGACTGGTCACCGGCCGCGCCACAATGCCCTTGTAGGGCGCATTGCGAATGGCCAGCTCCGGCAGCAAGGCCACCCCAAGCCCGGCGGCGACAAGGCTGATGGCCCCGGCCACGTGATTGGTCTCATACTGGATCACCGGCCGCTGCGGTACCCGCGAGAAGGCATTGTCGATCAGGCTGCGGTTGCCGCTGCTGGAGGAGACCGACACCAGCTTCTCCCCCGCCAGGGACTTCCAGTGCAAGCTGCTCTGCGCAGCCAGCGGATGATGGGCCGGCATCACCGCCAGATAACGTTCGCGCGTCAATTCCTGGAAATCGATCTCGGCTTCCTGCGCGCCGATGAAGTTCACGCCGAAATCGGCCTCGCCCTTGCGCACGCTCTCCAGCACCTCCGCCGCATTTTCGTCGATGATGCGCACCCGCACATTGGGATGCGTGCGCGCGTACGGTTTCAATACCAGCGGCAGCAAATTGTTGGCCACCGAGGGCACGCAGGCCACCGTCACGTGTTCGCGCCGATGCGCCATGCCTTGCTCCACGCTCCTGACGGCCAGCTCCAGTTCATCCATCACGGCCTGGGCATGCACCAGGAACAATTCACCGGCAGGCGTGAGCGAGACCCGCCGGGTGGTGCGATCGAACAGTCTTTCCTGCAAGGCCTGCTCCAGGTTCTCGATGCGGCGGCTCAGTGCCGGTGCCGTGATGAACAGACCCTCAGCCGCCGCCCGAAAGCTTGACTGGCGCGCGACGGCGAGAAAGGCCTGCAATTCGGCGGTCTCGATATTGATGCGCATTTTTTATCAATCCCCAGAATAATTGCAATTAACTTTTCAACGGATTCTACGCAAACTGCCGGGTTCCATCCCTCACCACGACGAAATACATCGTCATCAGGAGATCCGCATGATCCGTTCCAACTCCACCGCACGCTGTGTGCGCACCTCCATCTTCCAGCGCAGTGTCCTGGCCCTGGCGCTGGGTGCCGTCACTTCGCTGGCTGCTGCCGCCGACCTGCACGTGGTCAGCTCGGGTGGCTTTGCCGCCGCCTACAAGGCACTGGCCCCCGCCTTCGAAAAGAAGACCGGCCACAAACTCATCTCCGGCTGGGGCCCGTCCATGGGAGAAACCCCGCAAGCCATTCCCAACCGCCTGCAACGCGGCGAACAGATCGACGTGGTCATCATGGTCGGCGACTCGCTGGACAAGCTGGTGGCCGAAGGCAAGGTTTCCAAGTCCGAGCACAAGCTGCTGGCCCTCTCGCGCATCGGCCTGGCCGTCAAGGCCGGTGCCCCCAAGCCTGATATCTCCAGCATTGATGCCTTCAAGCGCACCCTGCTGACCGCCCATTCGGTGGTCTACTCCGACAGCGCCAGCGGCGTGTTCCTCTCCACCAAGCTGTTCAAGCGCCTCGGCATCGACCAGCAGATGGCCAACAAGGGCCGCATGATTCCGGCCGAACCGGTCGGTGAAGTGATCGCCCGCGGCGATGCCGAAGTGGGCCTGCAGCAGATCTCCGAGCTGAAGCCGGTCAAGGGCATCGACATCATCGGACCGATCCCCGAGAGCGCCCAGCAGATCACCCCCTTCTCCGGCGGCGTCGTGGTCGGCACCCACCAGCCCAAGGCCGCCAGGGAACTGCTGGACTTCCTGGCCTCGCCCGAAGCCATCGACGCCATCAAGGCATCCGGCCTGGACCCCGCGCCTCGCTGAAGAATGTGAAGGAAGGCGTCCAAGTACTGCCTCAAAGAGAGAAAGAGTGAGACCGACATGAACACAACAACCAAAACAAGCAGCACCGCCAAGCACTCCAAGCTGTCCACCGTCCTGCGCGTGACCAGCGGCAACTTCCTGGAGATGTTCGACTTCTTCCTTTATGGCTTCTATGCCAGCTACATCTCCAGGACCTTCTTCCCGTCGGACAACGAGTTCGTCTCGCTGATCCTGACCTTCGGCACCTTCGGTGCGGGCTTCCTGATGCGCCCCCTGGGCGCCATCATCCTGGGCAGCTACATCGATCGCGTCGGCCGCCGCCAGGGCTTGATCGTGACGCTGGCCATCATGGCCATCGGCACCTTGCTGATCGCCTTCGTGCCCGGCTATGCCACCATCGGCATCGCGGCACCGATCCTGGTGCTGACGGGACGATTGCTGCAGGGCTTCTCGGCGGGAGTGGAGTTGGGCGGCGTGTCGGTCTATCTGGCCGAGATGGCCACGCCCGGCAACAAGGGCTTTTACGTGAGCTGGCAGTCGGCCAGCCAGCAGGCGGCCATCATGGCGTCCGCCTTGATCGGCTATCTGGTCAGCCAGTGGCTGTCGCCGCTGCAGATCAGCGAATGGGGCTGGCGCATTCCCTTCTTCATCGGCTGCATGATCGTGCCGGCCATCTTCATCATCCGACGCTCGCTGCAGGAAACGGAAGAATTCATGGCGCGCAAGCACCATCCGGGTTTTGCGGAAATCATGGCCTCGATCGCCCAGAACTGGAAGATCGTGGTGGCCGGCATGATGATGGTGGTGATGACGACCGTGTCCTTCTATCTGATCACGGTCTACACGCCGACCTTCGGCAAGACTGTGCTCAAGCTGTCGGCCTCCGACAGTCTCATCGTGACCTTCTGCGTGGGCTTGTCCAACTTCTGCTGGCTCCCCGTCATGGGCGCACTGTCGGATCGCGTGGGCCGTCGTCCGGTACTGGTGGCCTTCACGTTGCTGACCTTGCTGACGGCGTATCCGATGATGTCCTGGCTGGTCGCCGACATCAGTTTCAAGAACCTGCTCATCACCGAGCTGTGGCTGTCCTTCCTCTATGCCAGCTACAACGGCGCGGCAGTGGTGGCGCTGACTGAAGTGATGCCGGCACATGTGCGCACGGTCGGCTTCTCGCTGGCCTACAGCCTGGCTACCGCGATCTTCGGCGGCTTCACGCCGCTGGTCTCGACCTGGCTGATCGAGTCGACCGGCGACAAGGCCGCCCCTGGTTACTGGATGAGCTTTGCGGCGGTCTGCGGGCTGATCGCGACGCTGGTGCTGTATCGGGGCAAACCGGCCGCGCGCACCACCCCTGCCATGCGCTGATCCTGCCCGCCGGCTGCTTTCCCTGAGCGGCCGCCCCCTCCGGCCGACGCCCTCGCGCCGGCCACTCCTTCCAGCCCCCCCCTTCACCCAATCGCGCCGTCGCCTCGCCGGGGATGCCGCCGGGTAGGCCGCACGGAAAAATAATCACATCCTGATGGATCTTTTCTGGCTGAGCTTACTCAATAGCGTTACAACACCCGTGCAATCATTTCAAAAGCTAAGGAAATGATGGCAATAAAACCATGCAATTGGCTCAAAACCACCGCACCAACATGGTGATAAGCCATTTTGCACCACTTATATACGGGAAAAGTCACAAAACCTGCACAAGGCGGCAACAGCCAAGGCAGGCCTGAACGGGGGGTTTGCAACCCAATCGGCAGCACATTTCATACACAGGGGCTTTTTCATGAACAAACTGAAGGTATCCACTCGCCTGGCGTTAGGTTTTGCCGGCGTCATCGTCCTGCTGCTCGTCATCTCGCTGGTGGGCATGTGGGGCTTGTCCACGGTCAAGAGCAATCTGAGCAACATCGTCGCCAACAACCAGCAAGGTGCTCTGGCGGACGTCATGAACAACAGCGTGCGTATTCGTGCCCTGGCCATCCGCAACATCGCCCTGTTCCAGGATCCGGCGCTGGTGTCCGCAGAAATCGAACGCATCAAGGTGCAGGAAAAAAGCTATCAGGAAGCTCGCGACAAGCTGCGCAAGCTCTTTGACGCGCCGGATACCTCCCGCAAGGAACGTGAGTTCTTTGATCAGATCGCGCAAAACGCCGCCGATACCGAGCCGCTGCTGAAACAGGCCGTCACTCTGGCCCAGGAGAACAAGACCACTGATCTGATCAACCTGCTGGTCCAGAAGATTCGTCCGGTGCAAGCCAAGTGGCTGGACAACCTCGATGCGCTGGGCCGCCTGGAAGATGATCTCAACGATCAGGCCGCCGCCGATGCCGAAACGACCTATCAACGCATCGCCACGACCATCTGGACCCTGGTGGCCGGCTCGGTGCTGCTGGCCTTGGGCGCAGCCGTCCTGATCGTGCGCAGTGTCCTGCGCCAGCTGGGTGGCGAACCGGCAGATGCCCAAGTCCTGGCGGCGCAGATCGCCCAGGGCAACCTGGCGGTGAGCATCCCGCTGGCCAAGGGCGACCAGCACAGCCTGATGGCCTCTCTCGACAACATGCGTGCCCAGCTCACCAGCATCGTCGACGGCATCAAGCGATCCGCCGAATCGATTTCCACTGCCGCCGGCCAGATCGCGATGGGCAATCTGGATCTGTCACGCCGTACCGAAGAACAAGCGGCTTCGCTGGAAGAGACCGCCTCCAGCATGGAAGAAATCACCTCCACCGTGGAGCAGAACACCCAGAACGCCGGCCAGGGCAACCAGCTGGCGCGCGCGGCCTCGCTGCACGCGCAGAAGGGAGGCGAAGTAGTGGAACGCGTGGTCGATACCATGAAGGATATTTCGCAGAGTGCCTACAAGATCACGGAGATCATTTCCACCGTGGAGGGCATCGCCTTCCAGACCAACATCCTGGCCTTGAATGCCGCGGTGGAAGCGGCGCGCGCCGGTGAGCAGGGACGCGGCTTCGCGGTGGTCGCCAGCGAAGTGCGCTCGCTGGCCCAGCGCAGCGCCTCGGCGGCCAAGGAAATCCGTGGCCTGATCGAGTCGTCGGTGGAACATGTGGAAGCTGGCCAGAAACTGGTCGATGAAGCTGGCCAGACCATGGATCAGGTGGTGCAATCGATCCAGCAGGTCAACGACCTCATGAGCGAGATCACAGCCGCCTCCAGCGAACAGAGTTCGGGGATCAGCCAGATCAACATCGCCATCTCGCAAATGGATGAAGTGACGCAGCAGAATGCGGCGCTGGTGGAAGAGTCGGCCAGTGCGGCGCAATCCATGGCGCAACAGGCAGACAGTCTGCGGGATGCCGTATCGGTGTTCCGGCTGGAACAGGCTCAGCCTGCCGTGCCTGCATCGCGCGAGAAGGTGATTCAACCGGGTATGGCACTGCTCAGCCCGGCCTGAAATTAACACACGCTAAGTTGCATCCCTGGCCCGCTGGTGCTGCGCTTCCGCAGCCTGGCGGGCTTTTTCTTTCAGGCGCGCCATGTTCATGCCGATGGCGACCACCACGGCAGAGGCGCTCCAGAACCAAAAGGCCGGTCGCTGGGCGAATTCCTGTTCAGGCGTGAAGGGAATCCACATGGTGTCCAGTGCCACCAGGACGAAGAAGACCGAGCTTGCTGGCCGGGCCAGCAGCTTCTCACTGAAGGAGATGAACAGCGAGAGGATCAGGCCGAGGTTGACGACGCTGTAGAAAGACATCGCCAGCCCCAGCCAACTGGGTTTTTCAAGCAGGAAGAACGGCATCATGAGCGAATAGACGAAGGCCAGCGCCCCCGGTTCGGTACCGAGCACGGGTACTACCAGCGAGACCATGAACAATAGCCAGCCAGCCTGAATTACGCGGCGGGCGCGCTTGAGATGAGGTGTCGTATCCGGAGCAGGCGCAGCGGGCAGCATCTCCGGGCGGGGCGGGGCAATGAAGAGATCGCGAAGAGACTTGGACATGAACAGGCCCGTTGGCAAGGGTGGCTGAAAAGGAAGAAGACGGACCTGGAAAAGACAAACGGCGAACCCGAAGGTTCGCCGTTGTCCTTGTTCGTCCTCCATCCCTGCCATGCAGCGGGCAGGGACCGGAAGATTACTTCTTGCGCTGCGGCGGCAAGTCCGTGCAATGCCCTTCGGCGACTTCAGCGGCCATGCCCAGCGATTCACCCAGGGTCGGGTGCGGGTGGATGGTCTTGCCGATATCGACGGCGTCCGCGCCCATCTCGATGGCCAGCGCCACTTCGCCGATCATGTCGCCTGCGTGCGTACCGACGATGCCGCCACCGATGATGCGATGGGTCTCGGCATCAAAGAGCAGCTTGGTGAAGCCTTCCGAACGGCCATTGGCCACGGCGCGACCGGAAGCGGCCCACGGGAAGTGGCCCTTCTCGATCTTGATACCCTTGGCCTTGGCTTCGTCTTCAGTCACGCCGACCCATGCCACTTCCGGATCGGTGTAGGCGACCGAGGGGATCACGCTGGCATCGAAGAAGCTCTTCTCGCCGGCAATCGCTTCAGCGGCTACGTGGCCTTCATGCACCGCCTTATGCGCCAGCATGGGCTGGCCCACCAGGTCGCCGATGGCGAAGATGTGCGGCACATTGGTGCGCATCTGCTTGTCCACGGCGATGAAGCCGCGATCGGAGACGATCACGCCCGCCTTGTCGGCCGACAGCTTCTTGCCGTTGGGGCTGCGGCCCACGGCCACCAGCACCAGGTCGTACAGTTGCGGCTTGGGTGCGGTGGCACCGGCTTCAGCGGCTTCGAATGTGACCTTGATGCCTTCGGGCAGGGCTTCCACGGCCACGGTCTTGGTCTTGACCATGACGTTGTCGAAGCGCTTCTCGTTGAACTTCTGCCAGACCTTGACCATGTCGCGGTCCGCACCTTGCATCAGGCCGTCCATCATCTCGACCACGTCGATGCGCGCGCCCAGGGTGGAATAGACGGTGGCCATTTCCAGGCCGATGATGCCGCCGCCGATGACCAGCATGCGCTTGGGCACCTGGCGCAGTTCCAGCGCGCCGGTCGAGTCGACGATGCGCGGATCCTGCGGTACGAACGGCAGGTTCACCACGGACGAACCGGCGGCGATGATGGCGTGCTTGAACTGCACCACCTTCTTGCTGCCGTCTTCAGCGGTGACTTCGATGTGGTTGGGGCCGGCGAACTGCCCGTTACCACGGACCACCTGAACCTTGCGCGCCTTGGCCATGCCGGCCAGGCCACCGGTCATGGTGCCGATGACCTTGTCCTTGTAGGCGCGCAGCTTGTCGATGTCGATCTCGGGCTTGCCGAAGGTCACGCCGTGCGAGGCCATGGCAGCGGTCTCGTCGATCACGGCAGCCACGTGCAGCAGGGCCTTGGAAGGGATGCAGCCGACGTTGAGGCAGACGCCACCCAGGGTCGCATCGCGCTCGACGATGACGGTGTTCAGGCCCAGGTCGGCCGCGCGGAAGGCAGCCGAGTAACCGCCAGGACCACCACCGAGCACCATCACGTCGCACTGCACATCGGCGCTGCCGCCGAAGCTGGCAGCGGCCGGTGCCGCCGCCGGGGCGGCGGGTGCAGCAGCAGGCGCTGCAGCCGGAGCGGGTGCAGCGGCCGGTGCCGGTGCGGCAGCCGCTTCACCAGCGGCTTCCACCATCAGCAGCAGCGAGCCTTCGGCGACCTTGTCACCGACCTTGACCTTCACTTCCTTGACCACGCCGGCCTGGCTGGACGGGATTTCCATGCTGGCCTTGTCGGATTCGACGGTGATCAGCGACTGATCCACCTTGATGGTGTCGCCGACCTTGACCATCACCTCGATGACTTCGACTTCCTTGAAATCCCCGATATCGGGGACCTTGACTTCAGAGAGACTCATTGTCCTGACTCCGTAATGTTCGGTGGTGGCTTAGAGGAGCGACTTGCGCAGATCGCCCAGCACGTCGGCCAGATAAGCCGAGAAGCGCGCGCCCATGGCGCCGTCGATGACGCGGTGGTCATAGGACAGCGAGGTCGGCAGCATCAGGCGCGGCACGAACTGCTTGCCATCCCACACCGGCTTGGTGATCGACTTGGACAGGCCCAGGATGGCCACTTCCGGCGCATTGATGATGGGCGTGAAGGCGGTACCGCCAATGCCACCCAGCGAGGAGATGGTGAAGGTCGCGCCTTGCATGTCGGCGGGCTTCAACTTGCCGTCGCGGGCTTGGGCGGACAGTTCGCCCATTTCGGTAGCGATCTGGCCGATGCTCTTCTGGTCGGCGTTCTTGATGACCGGCACCACCAGGCCATTCGGGGTATCGGCGGCGAAGCCGATGTTGTAGTACTTCTTCAGGATCAGGTTCTCGCCCTTCTCGTCCAGGGACGCATTGAAGGCCGGGAATTTCTTCAGGGCCGAAACGCTGGCCTTGATGACGAACGCCAGCATGGTCAGCTTGACCGGCGACTTGGCCTTGGCGAAGGCGTCGTTGGAGGTCTTGCGGAATTCTTCCAGCTCGGTCACGTCGGCTTCGTCGAACTGCGTCACGTGGGGAATCATGACCCAGTTGCGATGCAGGTTGGGGCCGCTGATCTTCTTGATGCGCGACAGCGGTTGCAGTTCGGTTTCACCGAACTTGCTGAAGTCCAGCGACGGCCACGGCAGCAGGTTCATGCCCGAACCGCTGCCATTGGTCGCCGGTGCGGCAGCGGCCACCGAAGTGGAACCGGCCATGACGCCCTTGACGAAGTTCTGCACGTCCAATTGCAGGATGCGGCCCTTGGGACCGGTCGCCGGCACGCGCGAGAGGTCCACGCCCAGTTCGCGGGCGAACTTGCGCACGGAAGGCGAAGCGTGGGCCTTGCCGCCGGTGCTGGTAGCCGATGCGGTAGCGATGGCAGGTGCGGCAGCAGCGGCCGGCGCAGGGGCTGCAGCAGGAGCCGGTGCAGCGGCCGGCGCGGCTGCAGGTGCGGCGGCGGCAGGAGCCGCGGCAGCAGCCGGTGCGCCACCCGCAGCTTCGATGGTGGCGATGATGCTGCCCTTGGCGACCTTGTCACCCAGCTTGATCTTCAGTTCCTTGATGACGCCGGCGTGACTGGAGGGAATCTCCATGCTGGCCTTGTCGGATTCCACGGTCAGCAGGGATTGCTCGGCCTTGACGGTGTCGCCGACCTTGACCATGACTTCGATGACTTCCACTTCCTTGAAGTCACCGATATCAGGGACTTCGATCTCGATGGTGCCACCACCGGCGGCGGCAGGCGTCGCAGCCGGAGCCGGTGCAGGTGCGGAAGCCTGTGCGGCGGCCGGCGCAGCGGCGGCGGCTTGCGGTGCGGCGGCAGGGGCCGCTGCAGCGCCCTCGCCTTCGACGATCACCAGCAGCGAACCTTCGGCGACCTTGTCACCGACCTTGACCTTGATTTCCTTGACCACGCCGGCCTGGCTGGACGGGATTTCCATGCTGGCCTTGTCGGATTCAACCGTGATCAGCGACTGGTCGACCTTGATCGTGTCGCCGACCTTGACCATCACCTCAATGACTTCGACTTCCTTGAAATCGCCGATGTCCGGGACTTTTACTTCGACTTGACTCATCTGATGCGCTCCGTTGTTCTGTTCCCAGGCACTGGGCCGGGAGAAGTATTCGCTTGGGGCAGGTGCTGCCTGAGCAGCGGACCTCCCCGTTGGGGTGGCAGTTCCAGACACGACACATCCCCGCGATCAGCAGGCTGAGGCGGGGATGGTCGGTCAGGCAGTCCTTACAGGGTCACCGGGTTCGGCTTGTTCGGATCGATGCCGTATTTGGCGATGGCTTGCGCCACCACTTCCGGCTTGATCTTGCCTTCATCGGCCAGCGACTTCAGGGCGGCCACGGTCACGAAGTAACGGTTCACTTCGAAGAACTCACGCAGCTTGGCGCGGGTGTCCGAACGGCCGTAGCCGTCGGTGCCCAGCACCTTGTAGGAGCGGCCCTTCGGCACGAAGGCGCGGACCTGCTCGGCGTAGGTGCGCATGTAGTCGGTGGAGACCACGATCGGGCCTTCGCTGCCTTCCAGCGATTGCTCGAAGTAGCTCTTCTTCGGGGCCTCGGCCGGATGCAGCATGTTCCAGCGTTCCACGTCCTGGCCATCGCGGGCCAGCAGGGTGAAGGACGGTGCGGACCAGACGTCGGCGTCGACCTTCCAGTCATCGCGCAGCAGGTCGGCCGCAGCGATGACTTCGCGCAGGATGGTGCCCGAACCCAGCAGTTGCACGCGCAGCTTGTTTTCCTTGCCGCCTTCGTTCAACAGGTACAGGCCCTTGATGATGCCCTCTTCCTGGCCCGGCTTGATGCCAGGGTGGCCGTAGTTCTCGTTCATCACGGTGATGTAGTAGAACACGTCTTCCTGGTTGGCCACCATGCGGCGCAGGCCGTCATGGATGATCACGGCGACTTCGTGGGCGAAGGTCGGGTCGTAGGGGATGCAGTTCGGGATCGCCGAGGCGAACACGTGGCTGTGGCCGTCTTCGTGCTGCAGGCCTTCACCGTTCAGGGTGGTACGGCCGGCGGTGCCGCCGATCAGGAAGCCGCGAGCGCGCATGTCACCAGCTGCCCATGCCAGGTCGCCGATACGTTGCAGACCGAACATGGAGTAGTAGGTGTAGAACGGAATCATCACGCGGTTGTTGGTCGAGTACGAGGTCGCCGCAGCGATCCACGAGCTCATGCCACCGGCTTCGTTGATGCCTTCCTGCAGGATCTGGCCGGCCTTGTCTTCGCGGTAGTACATCACCTGGTCCTTGTCGACCGGTTCGTACAGCTGGCCGACCTGGCTGAAGATGCCGATCTGGCGGAACAGGCCTTCCATACCGAAGGTACGGGACTCGTCGACCATGATGGGCACCACGCGCGGGCCCAGGTTGGGGTCGCGCAGCAGTGCGGTCAGCACGCGCGAATAGGCGGCGGTGGTGGAGATCTCACGGCCTTCGGCGGTGGGTTCCAGCATGGCCTGGAAGGCCGACAGTTCCGGCACCGGCAGCTTTTCGTCGGCGTGGACGCGGCGCTGCGGCAGGTAGCCGCCCAGGGCCTTGCGGCGCTCGTGCAGGTACTGCATTTCCGGCGCGTCGTCAGCCGGTTTGAAGAACGGGATGTTGGGCAGTTCGGCGTCCGAGATCGGCAGCTGGAAGCGGTCGCGCATGGCGCGGATGGCTTCGTCGTCCAGTTTCTTGGTGTTGTGCGCAGTGTTGCGCGCTTCGCCGGCCTTGCCGAAACCATAGCCCTTGATGGACTTGGCCAGGATCACGGTCGGCTGGTCCTTGGATTCCTGCGCGACCTTGAAGGCCGCGTAGATCTTGTGCGGGTCGTGGCCGCCGCGGGTCAGGCGCCAGATGTCGTCATCCGACATCTTGGAGACCATCTCCAGCAGCTTGGGATGCTTGCCGAAGAAGTGCTTGCGCACGAAGGCGCCGTCCTTGGCCTTGTAGTTCTGGTACTCGCCGTCGACGGTTTCCATCATGACCTTCTGCAGGATGCCGTCCTTGTCCTTGGCCAGCAGCTCGTCCCAGCCGCTGCCCCAGATGACCTTGACCACGTTCCAGCCAGCACCGCGGAAGTCGGACTCCAGTTCCTGGATGATCTTGCCATTGCCGCGCACCGGGCCGTCCAGGCGCTGCAGGTTGCAGTTGACCACGATGACCAGGTTGTTCAGCTTTTCACGGCCGGCCATGCCGATGGCGCCCATCGATTCCGGTTCGTCCATTTCGCCGTCGCCACAGAAGGCCCAGACCTTGCGGTTGTCGGTCTTGGCGATGCCACGGGCGTGCAGGTACTTCAGGAAGCGTGCCTGGTAGATCGCCATCAAGGGACCCAGGCCCATCGACACGGTCGGGAACTGCCAGAATTCCGGCATCAGCTTGGGGTGCGGGTAGGACGACAGGCCATGACCGTCGGCTTCGCGGCGGAAGTGGATCAGCTGGTCTTCGGTCAGGCGGCCTTCCAGGAAGGCGCGCGCGTAGATGCCGGGCGAGGAGTGGCCCTGGATGTACAGCAGGTCGCCGCCGTGCTCTTCGGTCGGGGCGTGCCAGAAGTGGTTGAAGCCGATGCCCAGCATGTTAGCCAGCGACGCGAAGGAAGACAGGTGGCCACCCAGGTCGCCATCCACGCGGTTGGCCTTGACCACCATGGCCATGGCGTTCCAGCGCATCCAGGAGCGCAGGCGCTCTTCATATTCCAGGTTGCCCGGGCAGTGCTCGCCCTGGTCGGCCGGAATGGTGTTGACGTAGGCAGTGTTGCTGGAGAAGGGGATGTGGGCACCACGGCGGCGCGCCAGATCGACCATGCGTTCCATCAGGTAGTGGGCGCGGTCCGGGCCTTCCTTTTCGATCACGGCTTCGAGGGCGTCAAGCCACTCCTGGGTTTCCATCACATCGGGATCGTTGGCGGCCTGCGCCAGAACTTGATCGATTTGGGCTGACATGTCATGTCTCCTGGTTGTTGAGAGATCCGTCCGGTCGGGTGGACCAGGCGGGTCGGTCGGTTCATTCGGTACGCAATGCCGCCGGCAGGTGTTGCAGGAAAAGCGCCATGTGTTGCCTGTGCTGCAATCCTTCCCGGCCCGTGGGGCAAGGCGTTGGAGGCGAAACAGGCTTAAATGTACGGTCTTCCAGCCGTGTGGACGACGAATTTTATCAGGGAATTTTTGATTTTCAAATTACGATAATCAATTTCATAATACGAAAATATGCTGCAAAGCGGCATGAATAGGGGCTTCCCGGGCCTCGTATTTTTACTGTATGCCCCTGTGAGAGAGGGTTTCTTGCCCTGTTTGCAATGCCGCAAAGGCTGCCGGCAGAGCCTCAAACAGCATTTTTCGCTCCATAAAAGTGAACGGAAAGAATTGCCAAGGCAGCAATGACCTGCCTTTCCGGCCGACAAGCAAAAACGCCTCGTCGAGGGACGAGGCGTTGCCATTTTGCATATCGTTCAGGGATTGCCCACCATAAATGAAGCGGAAGGTCCGGTATCAGATGGCGATATTGCCCAGGGTACTGGCCCGGTAGGCGGCCACGAAGGTATCGAAGTCGCCGACCTGGGTGCGCTCGATGTCGCGCTGGGCATCCAGCGAAGCCTGGGCGATGGCCACGAAGTCAGCCGTCCTGGAGGACGAGAGCGGACGGGCGATCAGTTCGGCGGCCTGGCGCTGGCTGTTGGCCAGGGTATAAGCCGGGAAGGAATTGCCGGCTTCGCGGATCTCGCGCAGGACGCGTGCCGAGGGCGTGCTGTCGGGATCGGCCAGCTTGGCGCGCTGCACGGCCAGGCTGTCACGGTGCTGGGTGCCGCCGAGATGACGGTCCAGCAGCTCGGCGACCGGCTCCATGCGGTCCAGCAGTTGCTGGCCCCAGTCGGTGAGCAGCAGGCTTTCCCCCTTGAACTGCAGCTTCAAGCCGGGACGGCGGCCTTCCTTGACGGTGGCCAGGAAGTTGGCGCGGTTTTCCACGCCCTCCTCGTCCGAGGTCAGGCAGCTCGATTCCAGCGCCAGGAAGTGCAGGAACACATCCAGGAAACGCGCCGCTTCCAGGCCGATGCCCAGCGGATTGAAAGGATCGATGTCCATGCAGCGCACTTCCACATACTGCACGCCGCGCGCCGACAGCGCCTGCACCGGGCGCTCGCCGCTGTTGATGACGCGCTTGGGGCGGATCGCCGAGTAGAACTCGTTTTCGATCTGCAGGATGTTGGTATTGATCTGCACCCATTCACCGTCGCGCTTGGTGCCAATGGCTTCATACGGCGGATACGGCTCGCTGACGGCATGCGCCAGGCTGCGGATGTAAGCCGGCAGGTTGTTGTAGTGCGGGGTGATGTTGGCCTGGGCGTGGTTCTGGTAGCCCAGGTCGCTCATGCGCAGGCTGGTGCCGTAGGGCAGGAAGAGCGTGTCTTCGGACAAGGTCTCCAGCTGATGCGGCCGGCCGCGCAGGAAATTGGTCGCCACGGCCGGTGAAGCACCGAACAGGTACATCAGCAGCCAGCTGTAGCGGCGGAAGTTGCGGATCAGGGCAATGTAGCGCTCGGACTGGTAATCGCGGCGCGACAGGGAAGGATCGACGGTGTCATCGCCGTCCCGCAGGACTTCCCACAAGTCTTCACTTAAAGAGAAGTTGTAGTGAATACCGGCGATGCACTGCATGGTGCGGCCATAGCGCAGCGCCAGGCCCCGGCGGTAGACGTGCTTCAACATGCCGATGTGCGAGCTGCCGTACCAGGCCAGGGGAATCTCGTCTTCCGGCGGCAGCACGCAGGGCATCGAGGCATTCCACAGGAATTCGCCGTCCAGCTTGGTGTAGGCAAAGCGGTGGATCTCGTCCAGGCGCTGCAGGGCATCGGCGATGTCGGGCATGGCCGGCGTGATGAACTCCAGCAGCGACTCCGAATAATCGGTGGTGATCAGGTCATTGGTCAGGGCCGATCCCAGCGCCGGCGGATGGGGCGTGCGGGCCAGATGACCCTGGCCGTCCACGCGCAGCGTCTCCCGTTCCACGCCGCGCAGGCCCTGGCCCAGCAGCGCAAGATGGTGCGGCTGGGAAAGCTGTTGCAGGCGGCGGGTGAGGAGATCGGTCATGCGGTAGTCCTTGGTTCTTGTCGCTATGTATTAGCAGCTGGGGCTTCAGGATGCGGGAGCATAACCGAAATTGCAAATCCCCGTCGTGCGCCACCCCAAATGCCAAGATGAAGGAAATTGATGCAAAAAGCATTTGCAATCCAGCAACATGTCGACTCGCACCGGCATTTCGTCCGGCCTGCCGCCTGGCTTTATAATCACGGGTTCCGGTGCTTTGCGCCTTGAGTTCGAGTGGTCCCGGCCTGACCGGGCGCCTTCTTTCCAGCCCTGCCCTTCACTTTCTAAAGCCTTATCTGCCATGTCTGCCCAACTGATCGACGGAAACCTGCTCTCCCAACAACTGCGCGCCGAAGTGGCCAAGCGCGCCGCCGCCCTCACCGCCCAAGGCAAGCAACCCGGCTTGGCCGTGATTCTGGTGGGCGACAGCCCGGCTTCCCAGGTCTACGTGCGCAACAAGGTCAAGGCCTGCCAGGACAACGGCCTGCACTCCGTGCTGGAAAAATATGAAGCCTCGATGACGGAAGCCGAGCTCCTGGCCCGCATCGACGCCCTCAACGCCGATCCCAAGATCAACGGCATCCTGGTGCAGCTGCCGCTGCCGGCCCATATCGACGCCCACAAGGTGATCGAAGCCATCGCCCCGGAAAAGGACGTGGACGGTTTCCACGTCAGCAACGCCGGCCTGCTGATGACCGGCCAGCCGCTGTTCCGCCCCTGCACCCCCTATGGCGTCATGAAGATGCTGGAATCGATCGACTACCCGGTGCGTGGCGCCAATGCGGTGGTGGTCGGTGCCTCGAACATTGTCGGCAAGCCGCAGGCGATGTTGCTCTTGCAAGCCGGTGCCACCGTCACTATCTGTAACTCCAAGACCCGTGACCTCGGCCACCACACCCGCCAGGCCGACATCCTGGTGGTCGCCACCGGCAAGCGCAACATCGTCACCGCCGACATGGTCAAGCCTGGCGCAGTCGTCATCGACGTCGGCATGAACCGCGATGACAACGGCAAGCTGTGCGGCGACGTCGATTTCGCCAATGCCAAGGAAGTTGCCGGCTGGATCACCCCGGTGCCCGGTGGCGTGGGTCCGATGACCATCACCATGCTGCTGGTCAACACCATTGAAGCCGCCGAACGCAGCTGATCGGCACGCCCTTAGCGCATTACCCTCCGGCAGCCTGGCTGCCGGATGTTTTCAGAGAAACGAGAGCCCATGACCACCACTGACATCGCCGCCAATCCCCTGCTCGATTTCTCGGGCTATGCCCAGTTCGATGCCATCCAGCCGGAGCACGTCACCCCGGCACTGGACAAGCTGCTGGCCGACGCCAGCCGCCTGGTCACCGAACTGGAAGCACCGATGGCCGAAGTCACCTGGGACAATTTCGTCGAGCCGCTGGAATCGGCCACCGAAAAGCTGGGCCGCGCCTGGAGCGTGGTCGGCCACCTCAATTCGGTGATGGACACCCCGGCCCTGCGCGCCACCTACAACCAGAACCAGCCGCGCCTGGTGGAATTCTGGACCGCACTGGGCCAGAACCTGGCGCTGTTCGAGAAGTACAAGGCCCTGCAGGCCAGCCCGGCCTTCGCCTCCCTGTCGGCCGCGCGCCGCAAGGTGGTGGACAATGCCGTGCGCGACTTCCGCCTGTCCGGTGCCGAACTGGCCGACGACAAGAAGGAACGCTTCGCCGAGATCCAGGAAAAGCAGGCCATGCTGACCACCCGTTTCTCCGAAAACGTGCTGGACGCCACCAATGACTTCGCCCTCTTCGTCGAGGACGAGGCCGAATTGTCGGGGCTTCCGGCCGATGTGAAGCAAGCTGCACGGGCCGCCGCCGAGAAGGATGGCAAGCCCGGCTACAAGTTCACGCTGCACTTCCCCTCGTATTTCCCGGTGCTGCAATATGCAGATAATCGCGCGCTGCGCGAGAAGATCTACCGCGCCAACGCCACCAAGGCGTCCGAGCTGGGCGTCAAGCCGGAATGGGACAACAGCGGCAACATCGACCAGATCCTGCAACTGCGCAAGGAAGAAGCGCAATTGCTGGGCTACGCCAACTTTGCCGAAGTGTCGCTGGTGGCCAAGATGGCCAAGTCGCCCGGCGAAGTGATCGCCTTCCTGGAAGACCTGGGCCAGCGCGCGCGCCCCTTCGGCCAGAAGGACTACGAAGAACTGAAGACCTTCGCCCGTGAAAAGCTGGGCCTGGACGAACTGAAGGCCTGGGACAGCACCTATGCCTCCGAAAAACTGCGCGAGCAGCGCTACGCCTTCTCGGAACAGGAAGTGAAACAATATTTCCCCGAGCCCAAGGTGGTCGGTGGCCTGTTCCAGGTGGCGCAGCAGCTCTTCGGCGTGCAGATCAAGCCCGATACCGCGCCGGTGTGGCACAAGGATGTGAAGTTTTACCGCATCGAGCGTGATGGCCAGCTGGTGGGCCAGTTCTACCTGGACCTGTATGCCCGCTCCGGCAAGCGTGGCGGCGCCTGGATGGATGATGCGCGCGCGCGCCGCCTGACTGCGCAAGGCGTGCAAACCCCGATCGCCTACCTGGTCTGCAATTTCACCGAACCTGCGGTGGTCGATGGCGTGTCCAAGCCGGCCCTGTTCACGCATGATGAAGTGATCACCCTCTTCCACGAATTCGGCCATGGCCTGCATCACATGCTGACGCAGGTCGATGAAGTGGGCGTGTCCGGCATTTCCGGCGTGGAATGGGATGCGGTGGAACTGCCCTCGCAATTCATGGAGAACTTCTGCTGGGAATGGGATGTACTGCAGCAGCTGACCGCGCATGCCGATACCGGCGAGCCGCTGCCGCGCGCGCTGTATGACAAGATGATCGCCGCCAAGAACTTCCAGTCCGGCCTGCAGATGCTGCGCCAGGTGGAGTTTTCGCTGTTCGACATGCTGATCCACCATGAATATGAAGCCGGTGGCCAGCAAACCGTGCAGCAGCTGCTCGACAGCGTGCGTGACCGCGTTGCTGTCATCCGCCCGCCGGAATTCAACCGCTTCCAGCATTCCTTCTCGCACATCTTCGCAGGCGGGTATGCGGCGGGTTACTACAGCTACAAGTGGGCTGAAGTGCTGTCGGCGGATGCATACAGCGCGTTTGAGGAAGCGGCTGCCGGCAGCGGCAACGTGATCTCGCTGGAAACCGGTCGCCGCTTCCAGCAGGAAATCCTGGCCGTGGGCGGTTCGCGTCCGGCCATTGAGTCTTTCAAGGCTTTCCGTGGGCGGGAGCCGAGCATTGATGCCTTGCTGCGGCATAGCGGCATGGCCGCCTGAGTTACCAGTTCTTCATATAGTAAAAGTAAATAAAGCCTCGGTGGAAACCGGGGCTTTGTTGTTTGTGGGACTTTCTCAGCTGTATTGGCCCATAAGGAGGGGCGACGTTCATCGAAAATGAGCGAGGCAGCTTCCTAAGGAAAATGGTTTTTCAGCAGCATTTCAAAAGAGACGGATAGCAGGAAAAAAATCAGTCCGAATCCAACCATGAGGTTGATGATGTGACGGTTCGGTAGAAATTTTGCCGGGCTGTCGTTTTTGACAAATATCCAGAACGGCGAGACCGCGAGAAGTCCAAGCATTAACAATTGACACCAGGACGCGAACCGGAAGCCCCAGCCGGCAACATGCTGGAAGTGCCACTCATTCGACAATCCATAAGAAATGGTTCCGCGTAGATAATCTGGCCCACTGACAATGAACAAGATTGCTCCAAGAAGGGCCAGTACACGAAGCGCATTTGGCAAAATGCTTCTAAAAATCATCTTAAGCCCTGTCGATATAAATAGTTCGCGAGTTGCCTGCGACGAAACTTCCCTTCATCAGAGTCCGGTCTGTAATAGAAATGCCCTACACCGCGCGTGGTGCCAGAGGCAGCATCCTGTTTCTCCAGCGTTGATTTTGAGAGAATGAGCCGCCACTGCGACATGCCGGCAAAAATAGGGTCTTTGTACTCCCGAAGGTCAATAATAATGACTCTCTTGATGTTTCGGTTCGTCTGTAGCTTTTCAAGAAAATCCCGATCAATAGGGGAAGCAATCAACACCAGGTGATCGACAATATGCCCATTTCTAGCGTAGACGTGAGCTGTTTGTGCAGCCATCAATGATCCGTAGGAATAACCGATCAGATTGAACTGTTCGGCAGGAACTTTCTCCATGCCCTCAATCAGCAAGGTTCGATCATCGCCGCGCCCCACATAGCGCAGGTCAGTAGCAGAGCGTGCCGCATCCGGATAATCGCCATAGGTGCGCTTTCCTATCCAGACATGCTCAATTCCGGCTTCTTGGAGTGCGGCGACTTGATCCTGGATGTAAGGTCCATTCAGGCCGGCACCACCCCAATAAACCGAGCCGCGTGGCTTATTGACACGTATGGGGACTGGCTCCGAATCCGACTTCAGCGTTAACGCTACCGTCGCAACGGCGACTGCCTGCGGAATCATGCGGAGCCTCCCGAGTAGCCTTCTGGCATGACCTCGATAGTGACTTCTGCCGGGTCATCAGAAGACACTTTCGCTGTCTTGCCATCAATGTCGGTTTTTCCTTCAGTAACTTTTCCGTTGCAAATCATCCGGTAATAGCGATGGGCAAGAGCTTGCCCCGTCTCCTCGTCTGTCACGACGAAGTGCTGATCGTACCCCTCATTCATCTTCCCTATCCACTCGCCTTCCTCGTTTTGAACAAAGCGAAGCGGTATTTCCTCCCCATCATCACTGCCTACACCGTCAATTTCGTTGAGCGTTGATTGCAACGGGCATCCGGCACTCGTTTTCATTCCATGAATCACCTGCGGCCGTCCATTGGTCAAGGTGGAGCGAGCAAAACCGTGTGCAATGATGCAATTCTTGCGGCACGCCATGCGAGCGCCTTGAAATGCATAAGCACGCCCATGGCTGAAGCAAGTCTGGTCACCTTCGATCACCGTACCACCGCAGGCGGCTTTGTCCCCGTAGCGAATCCAACCGATGATCTTCATGCGCATTCTCCCGTCCGGCCCAGATAGCCGGCTTGCCGAAGGCCATGCGTGCCGATGCTGCCTAAAAAATCGCTTACCAAGAGCCGCCCATCCGATTTCGTGTGTTTCATTTTTGCTCCTTCCATCAGTCGCCAACGCTCGCTCCAAAGCCCATCAGCGCTCGATCAAGAAGTGCTGACATTTTGGAGTGAAAGGAGTCTAAATTTGACAAGCGGCAAAGCAGATTACCCTCAAGCAATCAAGCCCCATTTCTCGAAAAAGATCGACTCACCTGACGGGAACCACTACCAAAGTCCGGCGGACAGGGGCCTTCTTCGGCACTCCGATAGCCTGCTGCACCGCGACCCACTATACTGACGGGATGACCCGAATCGACTTTCACAGCAACGTCCCGCAAAAGATCGCCTACGTGTGCCGTCTGGTGCGCAAGGCGCGCGCTTCCGGCGCCACCCTGGTACTGCGCACCCCCAACCGTGCCGAATTGCAGCAGCTGGACCAGGCGCTCTGGAGCTTGTCCGAGCAGGATTTCCTGCCGCACGTGATGGCCGGTGACCCGCTGGCCGCGCAGACGCCCATCATCCTGACCGCCGACGACAGCGCCGACCTGCCGCACCACCAGATCCTCATCAACCTGGGCAGCGACACCCCCGCGCATTTCGCGCGCTTCGAACGCCTCCTGGAAATCATTTCCGCCGACGACGCCGACAAGGCCGCCGGCCGCGACCGCTACCGTTTCTACAAGGAACGCGGCTATCCCCTCTCGCACCACGTGGCCGCCTGAGCCCGCCCCGCCCGCTCACGCCATGAACCACGACGACAACAGCATCCCCCTGCTCACCGAGATCATTCCGCTCGCACCGGCCGCGTCCCCCGCTCCGGATTACGCCGCCCCCATGCAGCCGGGCGCCTTCCACACCCAGCCCGCGAATACCCATTACCAGGCGCCCGCAGCGGCGGCCCCGGTGATGGCACCCCTGCCCCCGGTGACCCCGGCCGCCGAACAATACCGCCAGTGGGAACAGGAAATCCGCGAAAACGTCCTGCAAAGCCTGCTGGAACGCGTCGATACCGTGCTGCACCAACACCTGCAGGACCAGATGGCGCTGGCGCTGGACCATCTTTCCGATATCGTGATGCAGCGCGTCAGGGAAGGCCTGCGCGATGCCCTCACCGAAACGGTCGAGCGCGCCGTGGCGGAAGAGATGGCGCGCTTCACATCTTCAAAAATGTAAATCTTGCTGGATTTTTCTTTTTCTTTTGAATAAAAATATTGCAACAGCCTTTTTATTCATAAAAATTCCAGCCAGTATTGATCACATCGGCAATCACGCTTTTCTTACAATGCTTGCATTGTTCGCATTTGATTTCGCAAATGCGAACGTCCGAACAACCACAGCAAGTTCATGCAAAACCGGGAGAGTGAGATGAAAGTGATCGTATTGGGCGCAGGCATTATCGGAACCGCTTCCGCCTGGTTCCTGAAAAAGCAGGGCTACGACGTCACTGTCATCGACCGCCAGCCCGGCGCGGCGCAGGAAACCAGCTTCGCCAACGGCTGCCAGATCTCGGTCTCGCACGCGGAACCCTGGGCCAATCCGGCCGCCCCGATGAAGGTCCTCAAATGGCTGGGCAAGGAAGACGCCCCGCTGCTCTATCGCTTCCGTCCCGAATGGCTGCAGTGGAAGTGGGCCGTGGCCTTCCTGCGTGAATGCACCGCCGCCCGCACCGACGAGAACATCCGCAACATTGTCGCCCTGTGCGAATACAGCCGCCAGACCCTGCAAGCCGTGCGCGCTGACACCGGCATCCAGTACGACCACCTGACCCGCGGCATCCTGCACTTCTACACCGAAGAAAAGGAATTCCAGGACTCGCTGCCCGCCGCCAAGCTCATGCGCGACCTGGGCTGCCCGCGCGAATCCATCGGTGCCGATGAAGTGGTGCGCATCGAACCGGCACTGGCTTCGATCCGCAACAAGATCGTCGGCGGCGACTTCACCGCCACCGATGAATCGGGCGACGTCTTCAAGCTCACCACCGGCCTGGCCAAGAAGAGCGAAGAAGCCGGCGTCGAATTCCGCTATTCCACCAGCATCACCCGCCTGATCACCGAAGGCGCTGGTGCCGCCGCCCGCGTGACCGGCGTGGAAGTCATCAACCCGGACGGCCGCCATGAAGTCCTGAAGGCCGATACCTTCGTGGTCGCCATGGGCAGCTTCTCGCAGCAGTTGGTCAAGCCGCTGGGCATCGACCTGCTGCTCTACCCAGGCAAGGGCTATTCGGCCACCTACCAGATCACCAATCCGGACGCCGCCCCCACCGTCTCGCTCACCGACGACGGCTACAAGCTGGTGGTCTCGCGCCTGGGTGACCGCCTGCGCGTGGCCGGTACCTGCGAACTGAACGGCTACACCCGTGAACTGAACACCACCCGCTGCGAAGCCATCACCCGCCGCACCCGTGAACTGTTCCCGGATGGCTGCGACTACGAGAACCCGACCTACTGGACCGGCCTGCGCCCGCTGACCCCGTCCAACGTCCCCTACGTGGGCAAGACCAAGTTCGCCAACCTGTACCTCAACACCGGCCACGGCACGCTGGGCTGGACCATGGGCTGCGGCTCCGGCCGCGCGATCGCCGAGATCGTCTCCGGCCACGTGCCGGAAATCGATTTCGCCTTCACCGGCCTGCCGCGCTGGAACCGTGCGCGCCAGGTGGTGACCCAGGCCGCTTGAGCGTTTTCGTTCACCCCCTGGAAAGGACCGGATTGCCCGGTCCTTTTTTTTGCCCGCTTGATCTGGGTCAGCGCATGCGTTTGTTGCAGGAATCTTCACATAGGGCAATCAGCGCCCTTACAAACTCTGACGAGCCCTTGGTGTAGAATCCTCGCTTGCTCTGCGTTGCCGGCATCCTGCCGGGCGTGCGCAGCCACCGGGATTTCAGCTCATCATCGCGCATCTTGCAGCATCACGGCGTCTTCCAGCCTGGTTTGCTGTCAGCCGTTCCGCCATTGGCGGAGCGCTGTCGTTGATCTTCCCGGCCCTGACCCCATATAGACGGATATCCGTCTCAGCCTTTTCCTTCATTTGATATGAAAAGGCCGGCAACATCAAAGGACCCTGCAATGAAGTGGGCAATTGTCTTCATCTATCTGTTTTCCATCCTGTTCATCCATTTCCGTGGACGCGTGCGCCTGCCCTTCCTGCGGCAGTTCTTCGATCACTCCTCGATCATGTCGCCGATCAACCTGTTCATGTACGCCTTTTCGCGCGTACCGGCGGTGCCCTACCCGGCCGTGAAGCAGTTCGATGACCTCGCCCTCATCGACCAGAACTGGGAAGTGATCCGCGACGAAGCCGTGGCCCTGCGTGAAATGGCCAAGATCAAGGCGGCGGAAAAGAATGACGATGCCGGCTTCAACTCCTTCTTCAAGGCAGGCTGGAAGCGTTTCTATTTGAAGTGGTACAACGCCAGCCATCCCTCGGCCGAGAAGTTCTGCCCCAAGACCGTGGAAATCCTCAAGCGCATCCCGTCGGTGAAGGCCGCCATGTTTGCCGAACTGGCTCCGGGCGGCACGCTCAATCCGCACCGCGATCCCTTCGCCGGTTCGCTGCGCTACCACCTGGGCCTGGTCACGCCCAACGACGACCGCTGCTTCATCGAAGTCGACGGCCAGCGTTACAGCTGGCGCGATGGTCAGAGCGTGGTGTTCGATGAGACCTTCATCCACTGGGCACAGAACGGCTCCGAGACGAACCGTATCATCCTCTTCTGCGATGTCGAGCGTCCGCTGCGCTATCGTTGGGCAGAAGCCATCAATGGCTTCCTCGGCCGCACCATGATGACCGCCGCTGCCTCGCCCAATGAGACCGGCGACCAGACCGGACGCGTCAACAAGCTGTTCCGCTTCGTCTGGCTGGCCGGGCAGTATCGCCGCCGCTTCAAGAACTGGAACAAGACCGTCTACAAGATCACCAAGTTCGCTCTGATCATCGCAGTGGCGCTGCTGATCATTTATGCCTGAAGCAGCAAACCGGGCTCCTGCAATCGGAAATCCGGAACACTATTACAAATGATATAAACAAATATCGCCGGCTGTTGCCCGGCGATTTTTTGTAAGTAAACCCCAAAAACCGCTCATCGATTTTCGGCAGCTGAGAAGCTGACGACGTGCCTCCCTGAAAATGACGCATCGCCGCAATTCCGCCATACGCCTGGGCTTCAGCCTGATACTGCGGGATTGGCTGGCAAGAACGCACGCAATACTCACCAAGCCCCACGTAAGTGAAAGTCACGCGAGATCTAAAGTTTCCATGCGGCAATCAAAGCGCAAATTTTCTGCAGTGACATGCAGAAACTGCTTCATTCCCATGCTTGCCGCCTGTAAAATCCTTGTGCTTCCGTGCTAGCTTGATGGCGTGAATCTTGCACCGGGATCGTCTTCATTCCGCTGCGACATGCCTTGCTCCTGACTACGCTCCTGCCAATGGCCGGGCACTGCTTGATGGCATGTCAGCCAGCCCGCAGTCGAAGACGCCGGGCAAGCACAGCCGAGTACCGACCATACATAGAACAATGGGCTCATGCAGGACATCGACGACGAGATGAAAAAACCGCTGCTCAAGCATCTGGTAGAAATCACGGCCCACCGGGAGCACTCCCGCCTGGCCATCTCCGTCATCTCCGCGCTGTATCAGCTCACTGAGGTCGAGACCATCCGCATGCTCGACATCTTCACGCTGCGCGATGAATACTTCGTGCAGGAAAAGATGGTCATCCGCGATGGCACGGTCCACACCATCGCCGAACTGACCAGCGACGATCCCAAGGAACCGCTGTCGGCCTATCCGGCCATGCTGGCCTGTATCCGCAATCATCTCAACGAGTTCGACGAAACCACGCCCGAGGGCGAACACGTACTGTGGCTGCCGGTCTGGCTGCATGGGAAGATGAATTCCTGCCTGGAGATCCGCAGCCAGCAGCCCTTTGCAGCGACCATGCTGGATGTGATCCGCGGCATCTTCCACGTCTATTGCAATTACCAGAGCCTGCTGGATTACAGCGAACGCGACGCGCTTACCGGCCTGTTCAACCGCAAGACCTTCGACGAGCAATTCACCCGCTACGCCTTCGCCATCGCGCCGCACGAAGCCCATTCCGTGGACCGCGACGAACGCCGGCACGACAGCAATGACGAACCCAAGGGCCACTGGCTGGGGGTGGTCGACATCGATCACTTCAAGCAGGTCAATGACCGCTACGGCCACCTGTATGGCGATGAAGTGCTGATCCTGGTGGCCAACATCCTGCGCGCTTCGTTCCGGGCGCATGACCGCATCTTCCGTTTCGGCGGCGAGGAATTCGTGATCCTGCTGCGCTCGACCACCCTCACCGATGCGCGCAAGATCTTCGACCGCTTCCGCCAGAACGTGCAGGAATATGATTTCCCGCAGGTCGGCAAGGTCACGGTGAGCCTGGGCTTCGTCAACATCGCGCGCGAAACGCCGGTGGTGATCCTGGGCCATGCCGACCAGGCGCTGTATCACGCCAAGAAGAGCGGCCGCAACCGCATCTGCTACTACCAGGAACTGGTGAATTCCGGCGTGCTGCGTTCGGGCATCACGACCAACGATACGGTGGAATTCTTCTGACGGACCGCCGGGCGTTCCTGTACCAGGGGCCGCGCGAGCGGTCTTTTTTTTCGTTCGCATTTTCCATGTGCTGTCCTGCAAGCCGCATGGGTGTTGGGCGGGCTCATGCATGCCGTGCATTCGTTCATGTTTTAAAAGCATGAGACAGCGGCGCGGCGCTTTCGTATGATCGCCAACGTTCGACGCCCCGTGCGCGAATTCATCCGCGCGATCCGCCGCACAGAGACTTAGAAAAATTGGGCGATCGCCCGCGGCCTCACCGTGTCAACCAGGAGACTTATAACAATGCAGCAGGCACACTTCAAAAAAATCGGTTCGGTCATGATCCTCTCGCTGGCCTGCGCCTTTGCGGCGCACGCCCAGGACAAGAAGCCCAACGTGGTCGTCATCGGCACCGGCGGCACCATCGCCGGCGCGGGCGCATCCAGCGTCAATACGGCCGCCTATCAATCGGCCGTGGTTCCGGTCGACAAGATCATCGCCGCCGTCCCCGAAATTTCCAAGATCGCCAACGTGCGCGGCGAACAGATCTTCCAGATCGGCAGCGAGAGTTTCAATGACGAGCGCCTGATCAAGCTGGGCAAGCGCGTTTCGGAACTGCTGAAGCAGAGTGATGTGGACGGCATCGTCATCACCCACGGCACCGACACCATCGAAGAGACAGCCTATTTCCTGAACCTGGTATTGAAGAGCGAGAAGCCGGTGGTGGTGGTCGGCTCCATGCGTCCCGGCACCGCGCTGGGCGCGGATGGTGCGCTGAACCTGTATGACGCGGTGCTGGTGGCCGGCAGCAAGGAAGCCGCTGGCAAGGGCACGCTGGTGGTGATGAACGACGAGATCCATTCCGGCCGCGACGTCACCAAGAGCAATACCTTCAAGGTCGAGACCTTCCGCTCGCCCTACGGTCCGCTGGGCTATGTGGTGGAGAACAAGCTGAGCTTCTATCGCCTGCCGGCGCGTCCGCACACCACGCAGACCGAGTTCGACATCGACAAGATCAGCAGCCTGCCGCGTGTGGACATCGTCTACAACTATGGCAACGTCAGCCGCACGGCGTATGACGCCTTCGTGGCGGCAGGTGCCAAGGCCATCATCCATGATGGCACCGGCAACGGCAGCGTGGCCGAGCAGATCGTGCCGGTGCTGCAGGAAGTGCGCAGCAAGGGTGTGCAGGTGATCCGCGCCTCGCGTACCGGCAGCGGCGTGGTGATCCGCAACGGCGAGCAGCCTGATGACAAGTATGACTGGGTGGTCACCGATGACCAGAATGCCCAGAAGGCGCGCATCCTGGCCGAGCTGGCCCTGACCCGTACCAATGATCCCAAGGAATTGCAGAAAATCATGTGGAAGTATTGACCGGAGAAATTTCCGACGGCTGATTTACGATAATTTATAAACAATATAAATTTTTTATCAGCCAATAGCTGAACAGCAGTACGCAAGGTGTTTTTGTGTTGTAACCCTGAGGTTTCCTCAGTTCCCTCTTGGCCCCGCTTTGGCGGGGCCTTTTTTCTTGTGGTAGGTTGCGTCAGAAATCGAGCTGTTCGACGCTCAGGCCAAGCGCCGCGGCAATTCTTTCGAGGGACATTGGACGCAAGCGTTTGCTGCTTTCCTGCTGCGCATAGGCAGACTGCGAGATACCGATGCGGGCAGCGACTTCTTGCTGGGTCAGATTCAGATGTTCGCGCCAGCTGCGGATGGCGGTCCATTGGTGGTCAACCATCATCGACACCACCTCATGCGGAACATAAGGCTCGTCCTCTTGCGGATGCTCCCTGACATAATCTGCGTAAGGGATCACGACGAAGGCAGGTCTTCCATCTGCGCCGTGAATAATTTGAGTGTTAGTACGTGCGGTCATCGCGCTTGCTCACTTCCTCGATATAGACAATGCGGACAGTGCCATCAAAGTTGAAGAAGACTCGATAATGGCCAACCCGAAGGCGAAATTGGCACGGATGATTCGTCAGCGATTTCACTTGCAGGCAATGCGGCATTTGTGCCAGCTTGGCGGTTGCATCCTTGATCTTGATCTGGTCGGAACGGTTGATCTTCATTAACTGCTTGATCGCCCTGGGATGCCACTTGATCGAGTTCATGCGCTTAAATTATAAGTCCAACATCAGTATTTTTTCAAATTATTAGACTTGGACTTATTAATCCGAGTCAGGGCGCAAGCTTGCCAGCCACTTTTCCCGGCGGCAAGCGAGGACACCAATTGACTCGCTCGTTCTCGAAAACTCCACTATTGATCGTCAGGACAACACCGGCTCCCCAATCTCCGGAATCAAGCGAATCGGAATCGACTTCGCCGCCGGCACCTTGCTGCCGCGTGCATGGTGGAACAGCGGGATGAGCCGGTTGAGTTCAGGAAAATAACCCATCACGCAGCCCACCGGAATATCGAAAGGCTCCACGCGCAAATGCTCGACGCGGCGCTGCACGCCGTCATCCGACAACGTCTCGGCCGTGACGAAATCCCCTGCGCCCAATGCCTGCTGCTGCAAATCGCGCAGATTCATCAGCAGCACGCGACGCGTGCCCCACACCCCACGGAAGCGGTCATCCAGCGAATAGACGGTCGTATTGAATTGACTGTCACCGCGCGTGGTCATGAGCCGCAACACGCCGGGGGCATCGCCAGGCATGTCGGGATCAGGATCAAAGCCGTCTGGGGTCTTGAAATTGGCCTTGCCGTTGGGAGTCTTCCATTGCCGTTCGCGCGCCGCCAGCGGGCGCGCGAAACCGCCTGGCGTCCACATGCGTGCATTGAAGTCGCGGAAGATGTCAGGATAGGTGGCCTCGATGGCATCGCGAATCAGGGCGTAGTCGCCAACCCACGCATCCCAGTCCACCTGCGGATTGACCGGCAGCAGTCGCTTGGCCAGTTCGGCCAGGATGGCCGGTTCCGACAGCAGATGCGGCGAGGCCGGTTTGACACGGCCGCGCGAGCCATGCATGCAGCCGGTGCTGTCTTCCACTGACACAACCTGCTCGCCGCCGCGTTGCTGGTCGATCTCGATGCGGCCGAGGCAGGGCAACACGTAGGACGTCTTGCCATGGATGACGCAGGAACGGTTGAAGTGCGTCACCACCTGCA
The DNA here is from genome assembly GCF_004367745.1 of Herbaspirillum huttiense. GTDB lineage: Bacteria > Pseudomonadota > Gammaproteobacteria > Burkholderiales > Burkholderiaceae_D > Herbaspirillum > Herbaspirillum huttiense. The sequence goes on along the minus strand of NZ_CP037993.1, from coordinate 1,642,657 downwards.
CCGTCAGCGGCAGCTTGCGCCAGGCGGGTTCCATCACCCCATGATCGGGAATGGCCCGCACGAAATTCCCGCCCAGCATGAAGAAGGCGGACAGTTCGCCATCACGAATCTTTTCGCAGGCTTCCACCGTGTTGAGGCCCTTTTCCATCGGTGGCTCGAAATGATAGAGCGCGCGCAGCTTGTCATTGGGCACCATCTCCGGTTTTTCGGTGATGCCCACGGTGCGCTGGCCCTGCACGTTGGAATGGCCGCGGATGGGGCAGATGCCCGCGCCCGGCTTGCCGATATTGCCGCGCATGAGCAGCAGATTGGTCAGCATGTGGATGGCACGCACCGCTTCACGATGCTGGGTAATGCCCATGCCATACATGAGCATGGCACTTTCCGCAGCGGCATAGGTATCGGCCGCCAGCTCCAGCTCTGCGCGCGAGACGCCGGCGTGGCGTTCGATCTCGGCCCACTCGGCGGCACGCGCAGCGGCGGCGAACTCCTCGAAGCCGCTGGTGTGCTCATCAATGAAGGCCTGGTCCAGCAGGCGCGGCAAGCCTTGCGTGCGGGCGCGTTCGTCACGTTCCAGGATGCGCTTGGCCATGCCGATGGCGGCCGCCGTGTCGCCGCCAATCCTGATCTGCAGATATTGCGAACTGATATCGGTGTGCGCCGGGGTGATCATCTCCTTGGGCGATTGCGGGTTGACGAAGCGTTCCAGTCCGCGCTCGCGCAAGGGATTGAAGGTGATCACCGGTACGCCGCGCTTGCGCGCCTCTTCCAGCTGATGCAGCATGCGCGGCGCATTGGTGCCGGTGTTGTGGCCGAAGAAGAGGATGCACCCCGTCTGCTCGAAATCGTCCAGCCTGACCGTACCCACGGGCACGCCGATGGTCTGCGGCAGTGCCACGGAAGTGGACTCGTGGCACATGTTGGAACTGTCGGGCAGGTTATTGGTGCCGTACATGCGTGCGATCAGCTGATACATGTACGAGGTCTCCAGCGAGGCCCGGCCCGACGCGTAGAACACCACCTTCTTCGGATCCATGGCACGCAGTTGCGCCGCGATGTCATCGAAGGCTTCGTTCCACGAGACCGGCAGGTAGCGGTCGCTGGCGGCATCGTATTTCATGGGCTCGGTGATGCGGCCGGTGGATTCCAGTTCGAGATCGTTCCAGCTTTCCATCTCGGCGACGGTATGCTGGGCGAAGAATTCGGGGGTGGCGCGCTTGCCGGTAATTTCCCAGGCGGTGGCCTTGGCACCGTTCTCGCAGAATTCAAACAGATGCGGATCAGCCGGCTTGGCCCAGGAACAGCTGACGCAGGCAAAGCCGTCCGGCTTGTTCTGCTTCATGAGGATGCGCGTGCCGGTGGCGATGACGTGCTCCTGCTGCAGGATGGCACCCAGCGCCTTGACCGAGCCCCAGCCGCCGGCAGCATTGTTGTATTCGTCGAACGTCGCTTCTTCGGGGATATCCTTGGTTTTCATGTCGCTTCTCCGAGCGTGATGCATTCGTGGGGGGCGCACTGCATGGTCACGTGATCGCCCTTTGGCGCGGCGCATGGAAGACTTCTGCGTCCGGATCGCCATGATGAAAGTGAGCGCGCAATTTGGCTGTAGGCGCGTGACGGTTTTACAGCGCATCGGATTCCTACAGAGGGCGTCAGTGCTTGCGCGCACGGGCTCGGCGGGATGCGAGCGCTTACCGGATTCCTACGTCAAACACGGTAGCGCACCGACAGCTTGCAGATGCGAAGGCACTCATACTCGTCACCATTGCACAGCCCGTGCGCCTCTGTGCCCCTCATCATGATGTGCAGCTCCACCCGACGCTACGCCCCACCCTGCCCCTCGCTGCCTGCAGCGCTGGAGGAATTCATTGCGCCGGCCTTGCACCAGTCCCCGCACACCCAGCTACCCGTCGTGGCCGCGCGGCTGCTGCGCCAGCTGGTGGTAGCGGGATTGGACCGTCTGCCCCTGCCGGGCCACGGCGAGACGCTTGCGCGCTGGCAGGCGCTGGCGACCGTGGCCGCGCAGGATCTGTCGCTGGCCAAGCTGTTCGAAGCCCATACCGATGCCCTCGCCATCCTGGCTGAAGCCCACGTCCCGGTACCACCGCATTCGATCTGGGGCGTGTGGTGCGCGCAAGGCCGGCCCGGCAGCCTGCACCTGCGTGAGCAAGGTGATCAGGTCATTCTGGACGGCGAAAAACCTTGGTGCTCGGGCGCAGCCGCCGTCACGCATGCGCTGCTCGGCCATCGCGACGAGCAAGACCGCTATTGGCTGCTGGCCATTGAACTGAGCCAGCCGGGCGTCAGCATCATCGAGGACGACTGGGCTGCCATCGGCATGGCTGCCACCCGCACCGCGCGCCTGCAATTGCGTACGGTCACCGCGCAGGTGATCGGCGGCCCGGGCTTCTATTTGGACCGTCCCGGTTTTTGGCAGGGTGGCATCGGCATTGCCGCCTGCTGGCACGGCGCTGCTACCGCGCTGGTATCGGTGCTGCGCCAAGGCCTGGCGCAGCGCGCAGACAGCCATGCGCTGGCCCGGCTGGGCAGCGCACTGTGCGCCGGGCATGCAGCAGCGGCCTGCCTGCGCGAGAGCGCTGCACGCATCGATGCCCATCCGCGTGCCAATGCCATGCAGGACGCCCTGCGCACGCGTCTGACCGTGGAGCGTGCCTGCGTGCAGATCATCGAGGACCTGGGGGCTGCCCTCGGTCCCCATCCCTATTGCGGCAGCCGGCACAGTGCGCGCCTGCTGGCCGACCTGCCCGTGTGGCTGCGCCAGAGCCACGCCGAACGCGACATGACCGCGCTGGCCAAGGCCAGTCTTGAAGAGGAGTCCTCCCCATGCTTACTGTAAAGCCGCCCCCATCGGCCAGGACGGCCGCTCCTGCGCGCCATATCGACATCGTCCACGGCACCGCCGAGGATGTGTGGCAATCCTGCCAGCGCCTGCATGCCCTGCCGGAACTGGAACTGAGCCAGCTGGTGCCCGCGCGATCACGTGCGGTGATCCTGGCACCGCATCCCGACGACGAAACGCTCGGATGCGGCGGGCTGATCGCCCAACTGGCCGGGATGATGCGCGAGATCGCCGTAGTCGCCGTGAGCGATGGCGAACGCAGTCACCCGCCCTCGTCGCCGCTGGCAGCACGCCTGCCGCTGCTGCGTCCCGCCGAGAGCATGGCCGCGCTGGAATGCCTGGGTGCGGGTCAGGCGCAGATCCTGCGCGCGCGCATTCCCGACGGCCAGATCCGCCAGCATAGGCTGGAACTGAAGGCCTGGCTGATCGCGCAATTGCGCCATACCGACATCGTCTTCGCGCCGTGGCGGCTGGACGGCCATCCCGACCACGAGACCGTGGGCGAAGTGGCCGCCGAGCTGGAACACGAACTGGGTTGCAAGCTGGTGGAAGTGCCGATCTGGGGCTGGCACTGGGCACAGCCGCTGGGCGGAGAATTCCCCTGGGGCCGCGCCCACAAGCTGGCCTTCGATACCGGCACCGGCATGATGAAGCGACGCGCCCTGCGCTGCTATCACAGCCAGATCGGCAGTGACGGCGAACGCGATCCGGTGCTGCCGGCCGGTGTGCTGGCGCATTTCGTGCGGCCTTACGAGGTGTTCTTCCTATGAGGGCAGCACAGCTTCCGGCCACGCGCCATTTCGATCAGCTCTATGCCGCCAGCGACGATCCGTGGAAGACGCGGGACAGCTGGTACGAACAACGCAAGCGTGCCCTGGTCGAGGCCATCCTGCCGCGCCAGCAATGCAGTGCCATCTTCGAGCCCGGCTGTGGCAGCGGCGAACTGACGCTGCAACTGGCCGCACGTTGCCAGTGGCTGATGGCCTCCGATTTCAGCGCGGAAGCGGTACGCATCACGCGCGAGAAGACGGCGCACCTGTCGCATGTACAGGTGCGGCGGCAGTCGCTGCCCGAACAATGGCCCGCGGCCGAACATGACATGCCGGCGGTAGACCTGATCGTGTTTTCCGAACTTTGCTACTACTTCGATGCGCCCAACATGGCCGAGATGGCGGCACTGGCCGCAGCCAGCCTGTCTCCGGGCGGACACCTGCTGGCTTGCCACTGGAAGAAGGATTTCGATGACCGCCTGCTGGCCACGCGGCCCATGCACCAGCTCATCGATGCGCACGCGCGACTGAAGCGCCAGGCCTGCTACGAGGATGAAGACATCCTCATCGACCTCTGGCGCAGGATCTGACCCGCACTGCACCCACCACTTCCCGGAGAACCTAGCATGATCGGCATCGTCATCCCCGCGCACGACGAAGAAGCCAGCCTGCACGCCTGCCTGCAGGCGGTGCGCAAGGCGGCTGCACATCCTCAGTTGCAGGGAGAGGCGGTGCGCATTGCAGTGGTACTCGACAGTTGCAGCGACGGCTCCGAGACAATCGCGCGCCGCCATCCGGTGACGGTGCTGCCGCTGCAGGTGCGCAATGTCGGCCTGGCGCGGCATCACGGTGCGCGCGCACTGATCGCTGCAGGCGCACGCTGGCTGGCCTTTACCGATGCCGATACGCGGGTCGCCCCCGATTGGCTGGCGGCACAACTTGCGCTGAAGGCGGACGCGGTCTGCGGTACGGTCACGCCCGACCACTGGGGCGATCATCCGCCGGAGGTGCAGCAACGCTTCGCGCGCGACTATCACGATGAGGATGGCCATCGCCATATCCACGGTGCCAATCTGGGTGTCTGCGCCCAGGCCTATCTGCGTGCGGGCGGCTTTCCGCCGCTGGCCTGTCATGAGGATGTGGGACTGGTGCAGGCCTTGCAGGCCACCGATGCGCAGATCGCCTGGAGTGCGCGGGTGCGGGTGGTCACCAGCACCCGCAAGCAGAGCAAGGCGCGCGGCGGCTTCGGCGATACGCTGCGGCTGTGGGCCGCCGAAGAGTGCGCGGCCATCCTGCCGGCTTAGCGGGGATTGTCACCCGCGCGCACCACCTGTTGCGCCTGCTCGATGCTCACGTGATGGTCTTCCACCGTATTGACCAGCCGCTGGCGTTTCGCGCGTGAGCCGAAGTTGTTGGCGTAGATCCACGTGAACTCGGCACCGAGCAGGAAGATCTGGGCCGAGTAATAGATCCACAGCAGCAGCAGTGCAAACGAGCCGGCCGCCCCGAAGCCGGAGGTCATGCCGGTGCTGCCCAGATACAGACCGATCAGATACTTGCCGATGATGAAGAGCACGGTGGTGGCCACGGCACCGATCCACACGTCATGCCAGGACAGTGTCACGCGCGGCATGAACTTGTAGATCATCGAGAAGAGCGTGGAGAACACCACGAAGGACAGCACGAAGTTGAGCATCTGCAGCAGCAGTTGCCAGCCTTCGAACCAGCCGCCCCACCAGCGTCCCAGCGCCGCCAGCGCCGCACTGACCACCAGCGAGATGATCAGCAGGAAGCCCAGACCGATGATCAGGCCGAAGGACAGCAGCCGCGTGCGCGCCAGTTGCCACAGGCCACTCTTGCGCTTGGCGACGGGGATGCGCCAGATGCGGTCGAGCGCACTCTGCAATTCCGAAAACACCGCTGTGGCGCCAATGACCAGCGTGACTACCGAAATGCCGGCGGCGATCATGCCCTCGCGCGGCTGGCTCACCGACTTCAGCAAACCCTGGATGGCAAACGCGCCTTCAGTACCGACGATGTCGCGGATCTGGTTGACGATCTCGCCCTGCGCGGCATCGTGACCGAACAGCATGCCGGCCACCGCGATGGCGATCACCAGCATGGGAGCAATCGAGAAGATGGTGTAGTAGGCGATGGCGGCTCCCATGCTGGGGGCGAAGTCATCGATCCAGGCATTGACCGCGGCCACCGTCATCTGCCAGGCCTGCTGGGCGCGCGTGCCGCCCTTGATCATCTTGACCTCGGCCGCCGGGTCCAGATAGTCCGAGGGGGCCGGTTCCAGCTTGGCCTTGACGATGTCGATCCGGGCCGGGGCATCCGGCGGCAGCGCTGTATCGGTCTTGGCCTTGGCGGCGGCCGCCTTGGCACGGGCCGATCCCTTGCGCCAGGCGGCAATCAGCGGCATGGCCAGCGTCACCAGCCGCAAGGCCCGTTCCAGTCCTTGCGGCAGTGCATCGTGATGAGCCGTCGTGGCATGGCCGGTGTGTGCCTTGCTGCTCTCCTCCTCTGCGCGGGAGGCCACCATCCGGGGCGCTGTCGGCGACGCAGTCACGCGCTTCTGGCGGCGCTTTCTTCCCAGCCACAGACCTGCGCCGGCGCTCAACAGGGCAGCGGCGACCAGGCCGCCCGGGGAAGGACCGCCTGCCTCCTCCCCGGATTGAGGACGGGCAGCGGCTGGCGGGGTGCGGGCGGGACGAAACGGGTCGGAAGAGCTGCTCATGAAGTCCTCGGCTGGGCATATTGTTGTGGCAGTGTGACCGGTGCGTATGAACGATTGTTCCTGCTTCCGAGCCGCCCGTCCAGCCTTGTAGGAAGCCGCTGTCGGCGCTCTGGTGGCCGACGTGAAAATGAAGCGCGTGGTATAAAGGTGGTCTTCGCGACAAGCTTCACTGGCTTCGCATTGCGTGTGAACCAGAGCGGCGCAAGCCGGTCTGTCTGCATTCTCCCCAGGCCATCGCGCCTGCCCTGCGGGTAGCCCATTGGGCCGAACCGGGCAGCGCCGGCCCTTCCCCAACCTGACGAACGAGGATTGCCCATGTATAAGGACGTACAGCTTTTCATCAACGGCGAATGGACCGCCAGCGCCTCCGGCCGCACCATCGATGTCGTCAACCCGGCTACCGAGGAAGTGATCGGCAAGATCGCCCACGCCGACCGCAGCGACCTGGATCGCGCCCTGGAAGCCGCCAAAAAGGGCTTCGAGACCTGGCGCAACATGTCCGCCTTCGAGCGTTCCAAGATCATGCGCCGTGCCGCTGACCTGCTGCGCGAGCGCGTGGACGAAGTGGCGCGCCTGATGACCCTGGAACAAGGCAAGCCGCTGGGCGAAGCCAAGATGGAAACGCTGGGCGCCGCCGACACCATCGACTGGTTCGCCGAGGAAGCCCGCCGCACCTACGGCCGCCTGGTGCCGGCCCGCGTGCCGGGTGCCTACCAGATGGTGATCAAGGAGCCGGTCGGTCCGGTGGCCGCCTTCACCCCGTGGAACTTCCCGATCAACCAGGTGGTGCGCAAGCTCTCGGCGGCCCTGGCTGCAGGCTGCTCCATCATCGTCAAGGCCCCGGAAGAAACCCCGGCCTCCCCGGCCGAACTGATCCGTGCCTACGCAGACGCAGGCGTGCCGGCCGGTGTCATCAACCTGGTCTATGGCGTGCCGGCCGAGATCTCGGAATACCTGATCCCGCATCCGGTGATCAAGAAGATTTCCTTCACCGGCTCCACCCCGGTGGGCAAGCAGCTGGCAGCTCTGGCCGGCCAGCACATGAAGCGCGCCACCATGGAACTGGGCGGCCACGCACCGGCCATGGTGTTCGACGATGTGGACGTGGAACTGGCCGCCAAGACCCTGGCCACCTCCAAGTTCCGCAATGCCGGCCAGGTGTGCGTCTCGCCGACCCGCTTCCTGGTGCAGAAGGGTGTCTTCAACGCCTTCGTCGACAAGTTCGTCACCTATGCCGAACAGCTGAAGGTAGGCAATGGCCTGGAAGCCGGCGTGGGCATGGGCCCGGTCGCCAACAAGCGCCGCATCCCGGCGCTGGAAGCGCTGATCGATGATGCCGTCTCGCAAGGCGCGCAACTGCGCACCGGTGGCAAGCGCATCGGCGACAAGGGCTACTTCTTCCAGCCGACCGTGCTGACCAATGTGCCGCTGGAGGCCCGCGTGATGAACGAGGAGCCCTTCGGTCCGCTGGCCATCATCAATTCCTTCGAGACCCTGGATGAAGTGATCACCGAAGCCAACCGCCTGCCCTTCGGCCTGGCCGCCTATGCCTTCGCCAAGTCGGCCAAGACCAAGCACGCCCTGGCCGCGCGCGTGGAAAGCGGCATGCTGACCATCAACCACCTGGGCCTGGCGCTGCCGGAACTGCCTTTCGGCGGCATCAAGGACAGCGGCTACGGTTCCGAAGGCGGTACCGAGGCCATCGAGGCCTACATCAACACCAAGCTGGTGACGCAGCTGGATGTCTGATCCCGGGCAGGTCGCATGACCTGCCGCAATGATTGCGCTGTGTGATGAAAAAAATCGGCGGACCTGCAAGGGTCCGCCGATTTTCTTTTGGGCTGTGCTTCTTATTCTTCGCCGCCGCCACCCGAGGGCGGCACCAGGATATCTCGGCTGCCGTTGCGCGACATGGCCGAGAGCACGCCCGCCGTTTCCATCTGCTCCACCAGCCGCGCGGCGCGGTTGTAGCCGATGCGCAATTGCCGCTGCACCGAAGAGATGGAAGCGCGGCGCGTCTTGAGCACGAAGGCCACCGCTTCGTCGTAGAGCGGGTCGGCTTCGGCATCGCCGCCCTCGCTGCCGGCGAACATGTCGGCCTGGGTCGTGTCCTCGGAAATCGGCGGAGCCAGGATTTCCTCGATGTAGCGCGGTTCGCCAAAGGACTTCAGGTATTCCACCACGCGGTGCACTTCTTCATCCGAGACGAAGGCGCCATGCACCCGCTGCGGATAGCCCGAGCCCGGCGGCAGGAACAGCATGTCGCCATGGCCCAGCAGCGATTCGGCCCCCATCTGGTCCAGCACGGTGCGCGAGTCGATCTTGGACGACACCTGGAAGGCCACGCGGGTCGGGATGTTGGCCTTGATGAGGCCGGTGATCACGTCCACCGACGGCCGCTGCGTGGCCAGGATCAGGTGGATGCCGGCTGCGCGCGCCTTCTGGGCCAGGCGGGCGATCAACTCTTCCACCTTCTTGCCGACCACCATCATGAGGTCGGCCAGTTCGTCGATGACGATCACGATGGTGGGCAGCTTTTCCAGCGGCTCGGGCGCGTCGGGCGTGAGGCTGAAGGGATTGGGAATCTTCTCGCCACGGGCGGCGGCATCGTCGAGCTTCTGGTTGTAGCCGGCCAGGTTGCGCACGCCCAGCTTGGACATCTTCTTGTAGCGGCGCTCCATCTCTTCCACCGCCCAGTTCAGCGCATGGGCCGCTTCGCGCATGTCGGTCACCACCGGCGCCAGCAGGTGCGGGATACCTTCGTAGATCGACAGCTCCAGCATCTTGGGGTCGATCATGATGAGGCGCACTTCCTCGGGCGTAGCCTTGTAGAGCAGCGAGAGGATCATGGCATTGATGGCCACCGACTTGCCCGACCCGGTGGTACCGGCCACCAGCATGTGCGGCGCGCGCGCCAGGTCGGTCACCACGGGTGTGCCGGTGATGTCCTTGCCCATGGCAATGGTGAGATGCGAAGCGGATTTGCGATAAGCCTGCGAATGCACGATCTCGGAGAGCTTGATCATCTGCCGGCGCGCATTGGGCAGCTCCAGGCCCATGCAGGTCTTGCCGGGAATGGTCTCGACCACGCGAATCGAGGTCAGGCCCAGGGCACGTGAAAGATCCTTCACCAGGTTCACTACCTGTGCGCCACGCACGCCTTGTGCCGGCTCCACTTCGAAACGGGTAATCACCGGACCGGCCTCGGCCCCCAGCACCGTGACCGGCACCTTGAATTCGCGCAGGCGCTGTTCGATCAGGCGGCCGGTTTCCTGCAGTTGCTCGGGGTCGACCTCGATGCGGGATTCGGGGACTTCATCGAGCAGGTCCAATGACGGCAGCGGGATGTCCACGCGCGGCTCATCGACGTAGCCCTCGGGCGCCATGGCCACCGGCTGCACGTAGGCGGGCGCCGCTTCGGGCATGCGCACGCTGAAGGCCGCAGCGGGCTGGGCCGGCGGCGCTTCGGGCGCGGGGTCGGGCAGCATGTCGAACCAGGGGGCATTGAAGGTGCCGAGGTCGATCGGTTCCGGTTGCGGCTCGGGCAGCGGCGGTGCAGGCTCGGGGGCCGCCATCGGTGCCATGAAGGGCGGCATGGGAGGGGCGACGACCGGTGGCGGCGTGGGGACGGGAGAGGGCACCGGCCCCAAGGATTCCGGCAAGGGCTGTCCCTGCGGACTCAGCGGCACGATAGGCGGTACCTGAGGTGCCAGCGGCGCAGCCGGCGGCGTTTCCTGCTCGCCGCTGGTCTGCTGCAAGGAGCGCATCAGGCGCGTCGGCACCACGTCGGCACGCTCGGCCGGTTTACCGGGCACACTGCCCGGCTCAGGAGCACGGCCCACGCTGCTGATGCGGATGCTGCGGGTAGGCTCGGCCGGTGCCGGATTGTCGCGTGCAATCGATGGCGGAATCGGACGGATCGGCGGCGACGGCGTGGCCGCGCGAGACAGACTGGCATCGGCCGCCGCGCTGGCCGCCGAGATGGCACGGCTGGCAGCGGCACGGGCCAGCATGGCTTCGGTCGGACGCAGGCTTTCGAAGGCGGCCCATTCGGATTCCGGACGCGGTTTGGCCGCCGGGTCCGTCTGGCGCGGATTGATGGAAGGCCACTTGCCGCCCTGCGCGCTGCCGGCAGGCGTTGCCTGGCTGTTGCGGCTGCCGCCGGTGAGGGCCGACAGTGGCACTTTCCAGTCGTCACGCGGTGCGTTCCCGGCCGGACGCTCCAGTGCCGGGGCCGGCGTCAGGCGTGCCGGCCGGGGACGCGGGGCGAAGGGCGAGGCCGGCGGCATGCGCTTGGCCGATGCGGAAGCGGGAGCAGGCGTGCGCGGCATCGGGGCACGGCGTTCGGTACTGGCGGGGAAACTGCTGCGGGCGGGTCCGGCGCTGCCGTGGAGGCTGCTCATGCGCAATCGTTCACTTTCGGCGCTGCCACGGCGCGGCGGCCCCAGGTCCAGCTCGGGGTGCTCATCGCGGCCAGCCGGTGCGCCTCGGCCAAACATGGCACCCAGCAGCCATTTCAGGCCCAGCGCCAGCAAACCCAGCATCAGGACTGCGGCAATGCCACGGCTGATCTTGCCGCCCAGCGCATCCATCAGGGCCGCGCCGAACAGCGCTCCGCCCGGGCCATCATCGCCCGCAACCAGTTGTGAACGCACCAGCGACTCGACCGCGCTGCTGGCGGCCAGCAGCAGCAGGCTGCCGCACCACAGGCGAATGGCACCGCGCCCGCCGAAGATGGACTTGCGGCCGAGCGCGCGCGCTACCGTGCGCAGCAGCAGCGGCAGCAGCCAGAGGACCGACCAGCCAAACCATTTGACGAAAATCATGCTACTCCCAAACTTCACCGGCCTGGCAGTGCGCCAGCCGGCCTCGTGAATCCATGCAGTGCAAGCTGATGCTGCATCGCAGGCTGCGAGTGTAAACCAAACCGGTGCCCTGCCGCCGCCCATCGGCTGGCCTTTTGGTGCAGAGCACGCCCGGCCTCAACGGCCGTGACAATGGCAATCCACCACGTGATCGTTGATCACGCCCACGCCTTGCAGATAGGCGTAGATGATGGTGGAACCGACAAACTTGAAGCCGCGCTTGGCCAGCTCCTTGGAAATCGCATCCGACAGCGGCGTCTTGGCCGGGCAATCGGCCAGTGAAGCCCAGCGGTTGACGATGGGCTGGCCATCGACCTTGCCCCACAGATAGGCATCGAGCCCGCCGACTTCCTCGCGCAGTTGCAGGTAGGCACGCGCATTGCCGATGGTGGCGGCCACCTTCAGACGGTTGCGCACGATGCCGGGATTCTTCAGCAATTGCGCCACCTTGCGCTCGTCATAACGGGCGATCTTCTCGGCATCCCAGTCGTCGAAGGCCTCGCGGTAGCTGTCACGCTTGTTGAGCACGGTTTCCCAGGACAGTCCGGCCTGGGCACCTTCCAGGTTCAGCATCTCGAACAGACGTGTTTCATCGTGGCAGGGCACGCCCCATTCATGGTCGTGATACTGCACATAGCGGGGATTGGCCAGGTTGACCCAGCCGCAGCGGACAAGTGTTTGCGTCATGATGGTGTTGTTTTCGTTCATTTCGCCGGATTTACACCGGCCACAGGGGCGGTTCATCCATCAGCGCGATCTGTTCGCGCAGTTCCAGGATGCGGTCCTGCCAGTAACGTTGGGTATTGAACCAGGGGAAGGCCACCGGGAACGCCGGGTCATCCCAGCGCCGCGCCAGCCAGGCGGAATAATGGATCAGGCGCAGGGTGCGCAGGGCTTCGATGAGATACAGCTCGCGTGGCTCGAATTCGCAGAAACTTTCATATCCTGCCAACAGGTCGGCCAGCTGGCCGACCATCTCGCGCCGTTCGCCCGAGAGCAGCATCCACAGGTCCTGCACGGCCGGGCCGCTGCGGCTGTCGTCGAAATCGACGAAGTGCGGGCCGGCATCGGTCCACAGGACGTTGCCGACATGGCAATCGCCATGCAGGCGCAGGGTGCGAATCTCCCCTGCCCGCTCGTAGCAACGCCGCACGCCCTCAAGAGCCTGCTCGACCGTGGTGCGCCAGGCGGTGGCTACATCCATCGGGATGAAATCATGCGCCAGCAGCCAGTCGCGCGGTTCTTCGCCGAAGCTGGCGAGGTCCAGAGCCGGGCGGGACTGGAAGGGGCTGCGCAGGCCGACCGCATGGATGCGGCCGATGAAGCGGCCCAGACGCTCCAGGGTATCGGCATCGTCCAGCTCAGGTGCACGGCCACCGTGGCGGCGGAACACGGCAAAGCGGAAACCGGCGTGGCGATGCAGGGTGACACCATTGTCGAGACGCATGGCGGGCACCACCGGCACTTCTTCGTCGGCCAATTCCTGCGAAAAAGCGTGTTCTTCGAGGATCTGCTCATCACTCCAGCGCAAGGGACGATAAAACTTGGCCACCAGCGGCGGGCCGTCTTCCATGCCGACCTGGTAGACGCGGTTTTCGTAGCTGTTCAGGGCCAGCAGGCGGCCGTCTCCGTAGAGGCCCAGCCCGTCGAGGGCATCGAGTACCGTATCGGGCGAGAGCGTGGCGAAGGAAGTGGCGTCGGGGAGGTCAGCAGATTGGGCGGGGGAATTCATCCGCCTATTGTACTGTCCACCAGCCTGCCCGCCCCATCAGATTGCACGATCCGGGCCGCAACACTCGCGCCCCCGGCCCAATGCCTTTACACTCCTGCCTTTAGCATCAGTCATTGGAACCATCATGCATCTCGACCAGCCCCTTTCCGACGCCGAATTCGACGAACTCGACGATTTTCTCCTCTCCGATCGCTGCGCCGACGATGTGATGACCATGGACACCCTGCACGGCTACCTGACGGCCTTGGCCATCGGTCCGCAGGAAGTGCTGATGGCCGAATGGCTGCCGCGCGTCTGGGGCAGCCGTCCGGAAGATACCCCCAAGTTCAAGAACGGCAAGGAAGCCGAGCGCATCACCAGCCTGATCGCGCGCACCATGAACGAAATCGCCATCACCTTCGAAGTCGCCCCCAAGGAATATGAACCTCTGTTCTGCGAGCGCGAGCACGAAGGCAAACCGCTGCTGGATGCGGAAGCCTGGGCCTGGGGGTTCTGGGAAGGCATCCAGTTGCGCGCGGCGCAGTGGGACGAAATCTTCCACTCCAACCTGGCCCCGCTGATGCGTCCCATCTACCTTCTGGGCTCGGAAGAGCTGGAAGAGGAAGAAACCAGGCTCATCGACGACCCGCTCAAGACCCACAAGCTGGCCATCGAGATCGAATCGGCCATTCCGCACATCCACCGCTACTGGGCGCCCAAGCGCAAGTCGGCGGTCGAGCAGGTGCAACGCGATGCGCCCAAGACCGGCCGCAACGATGCCTGCCCCTGCGGCAGTGGCAAGAAATACAAGAAGTGCTGCGGCGCAGATTCGGAAGAATGATTCACCCGGCACCATGAAAAAGGCGCGCCGGATGCCGGGCGCGCCTTTTTGTTTCATACAGGATGGCGTTGCTGCCAACCACTCTGCCTGGGCCGGATGCTACGGCCTCACTCCTTGATGAAGTGTTCGCGGTAGTACTTCAGTTCTTCGATCGACTCCAGGATGTCGGCCAGGGCCGTGTGCATCTGGCGCTTCTTGAAACCGGTGGCGATTTCGGGCTTCCAGCGCTTGCAGAGTTCCTTCAGGGTCGACACATCGAGGTTGCGATAGTGGAAGAATTCTTCCAGCTTGGGCATGCCGCGCACCATGAAACGGCGGTCCTGGCAGATCGAATTGCCGCACATGGGCGACTTTCCGGCCGGGACGTATTGCTTCAGGAAGGCGATGATCTGTTGTTCGGCGTCGGCTTCGGTGACGGTGGACGCCTTGACGCGGTCGATCAGGCCGGAACGGCCGTGGGTGCCCTTGTTCCAGGCGTCCATGCCGTCCAGCAGCTCGTCGGACTGGTGGATGGCCAGCACCGGGCCTTCGCCCAGCACGTTCAGTTCTGCATCGGTAACCACCACGGCCACTTCGATGATGCGATCCTTGTCCGGATCCAGGCCGGTCATTTCCATATCGACCCAGACCAGGTTCATTTCATTGGGCCGGACAGGCGCGGCGGGGGCTTGTGACATAATTCTTCCTTATTGACGGGATGGGGCCTGGCCCCATCTACTGCAGGGTTCATTGCTGGGTTCGCTCGCCCGGATCGCACCGGACGGCACGGCCAACAGGCCTGCCACCGTTGCCGGCTGGGGCAGGACGCGGGCCTGGGCCTCGAACTTCCGCCATTTTCGCACAGGGAAAGCATGTCTTCACTTTCGTTTTCAGTTTTGTTCGTCGTATTCCTGGCCATCAGCTTGGGCGTGCGTTTCTGGCTGGCCTCGCGCCAACTTCGCCATGTGATCGCCCACCGCGCGGCCGTGCCGCCCGAGTTCGCGGAAAAAATCCCGCTGTCGGCCCACCAGAAGGCGGCCGACTATACGGTGGCGCGCACCAAGTTCGGCCTGGTGACGCTGATCGTCAATGCTGCTGTGCTGATCGGCTTCACCCTGCTGGGCGGGCTGCAATGGCTCTCCAGCCTGCTGCTGGGCTGGACCGGCGAACCGGGCATGGTGTACCAGATCGCGCTGGTGGCGGGATTTGGTCTTATTTCGGGCGCGGTGGATTTGCCCTTTGACTACTACCGCCAGTTCAAACTGGAAGCCGGTTTCGGCTTCAACAAGATGACGCGTGGATTGTTCTTCAGCGACATGATCAAGCAAACCCTGCTGGGTGCCGTGATCGGCCTGCCGCTTCTGTGGGTGGTGCTGGTGCTGATGGAAAAGGCCGGCGCGCTCTGGTGGTTCTATACCTGGATCGTGCTGTGCGCCTTCCAGCTGCTCATGCTGGTGATCTATCCCAGCTTCATCGCGCCGCTCTTCAACAAATTCACCGCGCTGGAAGATGACAGCCTGCGCAGCCGCATCGAGGGATTGATGCAGCGCGTCGGATTCGCCTCCAAGGGCTTGTTCGTGATGGACGGTTCCAAGCGCAGCGCGCATGGCAATGCCTACTTCTCGGGCTTCGGCTCGGGCAAGCGCATCGTCTTCTTCGACACCCTGCTGGCGCGCCTGGCCCCGCATGAGATCGAAGCCGTGCTGGCCCACGAACTGGGCCACTTCAAGCTCAAGCACATCGTCAAACGCGTGGTCGTCATGTTCGGCCTGTCGCTGGCCTTCCTGGCGCTGCTGGGCTATCTGAAGGGCCAGGCCTGGTTCTATACCGGCCTGGGCGTGGAGCCGCTGCTCTTGGGCAGCAACGATACCATGGCCCTGATCCTGTTCATGCTGGTGCTGCCGATCTTCACTTTCCTGTTCTCGCCGCTGTCTTCGCTCTCCTCGCGCAAGCACGAGTTCGAGGCCGATGCCTTCGCCGCACAGCACACCGATGCCCAGGATCTGGTATCGGCACTGGTCAAGCTGTACGAGGACAATGCCTCCACCCTCACCCCCGATCCGCTGCACTCGGCCTTCTACGATTCGCACCCGCCGGCGTCGCTGCGCATCCAGCATCTGCACGCTGCCATCGCCGCCCATCGCGCAAGGTCGGGAACAGCCGCCGCCGCGGGCAGCCACTGAATTTTTTGATCATCTACAAGGCGGGCTGGATGAATGAAACAGCCCGCCGCAGGAGAACCCCATGAGCATCACCGCAAGCACCCTCGCCGCCGCCCGCAGCGTCCAGCCCATCGCCGCGCTGGATGACGCTGCCATCGCCGCCCACCTGGCCGCCCTGCCCGACTGGAAGATCGACGGCGGCAAGCTGGCGCGCAGCTTCGCCTTCGGCAACTATTACGAGACCCTGGCCTTCGTCAACGCGATCGCGTGGATCATCCACGCCGAAGACCATCACCCGGAACTGACCGTCACCTACAACCGCTGCAACGTGAAGTTCGATACCCATAGCGTCAATGAAGGCCGTGGCGGTTTGTCGGCCAATGACTTCATCTGCGCGGCCAAGGTCGACGCCATTTTCGCCCAGCGCGCCCCGGCCTGATGGGAGTCCGCAAGCAAGGCGCACGCAGCGCCAGGGCAGGATCAGCGACGAACAAGGCTGAGCTGGAACAGGGGCTGGTGATCGCCGCCCACGGCCGTCACTATCTGGTGCAGGCCGGTGACCAGAAACTGAATTGCGTCACCCGTGGCAAGAAGAGCGACGTGGCGGTCGGCGACCACATCCGCCTGGCCCGTACCTCGGCCGACCAGGGCGTGGTGGAAAGCATCGACGAACGGCGCACCCTGCTTTATCGCTCGGACCAGTACAAGTCCAAGCTGCTGGCGGCCAATGTGGATCAACTCTTCATCGTGGTGGCGACCGAACCGAGCTTTTCGGATGACCTGGTCTCGCGCTCGCTGGTGGCGGCCGAATCGGCCGGTGTCTCGGCGCACCTGATCCTGAACAAGACCGACATCACCGAAGCCCTGCCCAAGACGCGTGAACGCCTGCAGGTGTATGCGCGCCTGGGTTATCCGGTGCACGAGGTCTCGGCCAAGGCCCAGCCGGAAGAGACGCGCGCGGCCTTCATGCCGCTGTTGGCCGGCAAGAGCACCATCCTGATCGGCCAGTCGGGCATGGGCAAGTCCTCCATCATCAACCTGATCGTCCCGGACGCCGATATCGCCACCCGCGAAATCTCGGCCGCCCTCGATACCGGCAAGCACACCACGACCTTCACCCGGCTGTACCAGATGGAGCAGGAAGCCAGCATCATCGATTCGCCGGGCTTCCAGGAGTTCGGCCTGTACCAGCTCTCCGAAGGCATGCTGGAACGCGCCTTCCGCGACTTCACCCCCTATCTGGGCAAGTGCCGGTTCTACAACTGCCACCATCTCAACGAGCCGGGCTGTGCGGTGCTGGAGGCGGTACAGGCCGGCGAGATTGCGGGGATGCGCCACCAGCTGTATGCGCAGCTGGTGCATGAATCTTCACAGACCTTGTACTGACCTGGCCCTCTTCAGAACTTGTAGGCAGCCGTCAACACCACCGCACGCGGTGCCCCCGGCACGATCTGGGTGGCGCCGGTGGCACTGACGTAATAGTGCCGGTTGGCCAGGTTGGTGGCGGCCAGCGTGTATTCGGCGCGCGCCATCCGGTAGCCCAGCAGCGCATCCCAGCGCACGTAGCCGGGCAGCTCCAGCAGGTTCTCGCGATCGGCAAAGCGCGCGCCCTCCACCACCACGCCCGCCTCGCCAAACCATCCCAGGGGCGGCGCATAGGACACGAACAAGCTGCCATTGCGCGCCGAGACCCCGGACGCTCGCTTGCCCGCATACTGCGCCTCAGCCCGCACCACCCTTGAATTCTGCTGGGTCCAGCCGCCGCGCACGAACCAGTGGCGCGCCACTTCCCCCGCCACGCTCAATTCGATGCCGCGATTGCGCTCCAGTCCGCTCTGGGTGAACACGCCCGGCTGCACCGGGTCGGCCACGGTGCGGTTGTAGAGTTCCAGTTCGAACCAGGCCAGCGTCGTGCTGATCCTGCGCCCGAACCAGTCGCTCTTGACCCCGGCTTCCAGCTGGCGGCTGAATTGGGGTCCCAGGTCATTGCCATTGCCCTTCGCCCCCGGTGACAAGCCGATCACGTCGCCGCCCACCGGCGCATAGCTCTTGCTCCACGATCCATAGAAGTGATGCGCCGGCAGGGCTTCCCATACCGCGCCCACGCGCGGGCTCACGGCGTTGCTGGAACGCTCGATGCGAATGTCGCGCAGGCGGCTGCGGGAATCGACTTCGAAGTGATCCCAGCGCACCCCGGCCAGGACTTTCCATTGCGCCCCGATGGCGATCTGGTCTTGCGCATACAAGCCCACGGAATCGACCCGGTGGTAGTTCATCTGCCAGGGCTGCGGCTGGGGCGTGGCGTTGCGCACCTCGGGATCGGTCAGCGAGACGGGCAGCGCAGTGGCCATCCACAAGCGCGGCTCGCGCTTCTGCCAGCCGTATTCGGCACCGGCCAGCAGCTCGTGCTGCAAGAGGCCGCTCTTGAGCGTGCCGAGCAATTCGAGGTTGGCTTGCACATTGCGCTGCTGCAGGTTCTGTTGAAAGCGACTGCGCTGCACGCTGCCCAGGTTGCGGCCGGCGCTGACGTAGCCTTGGGTAACGAAGGTATTGTCGAAGTCGCTGTTGAGATCAAACACGCTCACCATCTGCCGCACGCTCCAGTCCGGCGCAATGGACCTTGTGAGGGTGGAACGCAGGCTGAGACTGGTATCGCGGATGAAGTCGCGCCCGGCCGCACCGAAGAAGGCGCGGTCCGACGCCACCGGCAAGGCAAGGGCTGCAACCGTATCGTTGCCCGTCAACGCCGTGACCCGGCCCGGTACGCCGCGATCCGGAACCCGTTCGAATTCATCGTAGTCCGCCTGCAGCAGCCAGCTGTCGCGGCCGGACTCCCACTTCAGGGCCGGGGCGAAGTACTGGCGCGTGCCGCGGACGTCGTGGCGGAAGTGGGCTTCGTGTTCACGCCCGGCGTTGATGCGCAGCCCCCATTGCTCGCCCAGCGGACGATTCCAGTCCACCGCCCCGCCCTGCTGGCCACGGCTGCCCCAGATGGCGGTGGCCTGACCGAAGGCTTCACGTTCCGGCTGCTTGCTGATGCGATTGATCACGCCGCCGCCGCTGCCGCGTCCGTAGAGCACGGCGGCCGGGCCCTTGAGGATCTCGATGCGATCAATGTTGCCCAGGCTGCGCACGTATTGCGCGTCATCGCGCATGCCGTCGAGCAGGGTATCGCCGGCATTGGAAAAGCCGCGCAGCCGGAAGGCATCGAAGCGCGTATCGGAGACATTGGAGACGCCTGGCACCCCGGCCAATGCCGCCGCCAGCCCGCGCCCGCCATAAGCCCTGACCTGCGCGGCATCGACCGCCTGCACCGTCTGCGGCACCTCGCGCACATCGGTGGCGGTGCGGGTGGCGCTACCCAGCGGGCCGGGACGGGGATCGTGCAGATTGCGCTGGCTGCGGACCTCGACGGCAGGCAGGCGCGCAGCATCGCCCTCCTCGCGCTCGGCCGTGGCCTCGGCGGCAGCAGCGGAAACAGGAAACGCGAACAAAGCCGCCACCAGCGCCGCCGGCAAGGCGCGCAGCTTGGGCGGCGAGGAACGTGATGAAGAAAAAGACCGGCGCAAACCCTGTAACGGGTGCGGGCAAGAAGAATCGTGCGACATGGCAGCTGTTCCTTTCAGGCAAGGGAAAGCTGCGGATTCTAGCCACCTGAATAGTAATAATTCTCATTTGCGACGTGAAATCAGGCTCTTTGTCGCACTTAGTGAGCATTCCTCGAAAAAGCTGGATACGGATTTCGAAAATTTTCTTCACGTGCATCGAAGGAATTCGAAGCGCATCCCCGATGCCGTGCGCGGGACTTCATCTTTGACCCGAATTAGCGAAACCCCGGAGAGTTTCTTTGCAGCAAGTACTGCGGGTATCTTTTTAAGCCGAATCCCTTATAATCTAAGGAGTTAACGACTATCGGCGGCAGGCGCCACACTGGCCGCCGTTTTTATTTATGGCAATCAAACACTACCTTCAGTTTTCCGACTTTACGCTTGATGAATACGAGTACGTGATCGAACGTTCCCGTGTGATCAAACGTAAGTTCAAGAATTACGAGCCCCATCACACGCTGGCCGATCGTACCCTGGTGATGGTGTTCGAAAAGAACTCGACCCGCACCCGCCTCTCCTTCGAAGCCGGCATGCACCAGATGGGCGGCGCGGCGATCTACCTCAACACCCGCGACAGCCAGCTTGGCCGTGGCGAACCGGTGGAAGATGCGGCGCAGGTGATGTCACGCATGTGCGACGTCATCATGATCCGCACCTACGGCCAGGAGATCATCGAGCGCTTTGCCAAGCATTCGCGCGTGCCGGTCATCAACGGCCTGACCAACGAGCAGCATCCCTGCCAGGTGCTGGCCGATGTCTTCACCTACATCGAGCATCGCGGCAGCATCCAGGGCAAGATCGTGGCCTGGGTCGGCGACGCCAACAACATGCTCTATTCGTGGCTGCAGGCGGCCGAGGTGTTTGGCTTCCACGTCAACGTCTCCACCCCCAAGGGCTACGACATCGATCCGGCCCAGGTTTCGCCGGGCAACACGAATTACACCTTCTTCGCCGATCCGGCCGATGCCTGCCAGGATGCCGACCTGGTCACCACCGACGTGTGGACCAGCATGGGCTTCGAAGCCGAGAACAATGCCCGCCTGAAGGCCTTCGATGGCTGGATCGTGGACCAGGCCAAGATGTCGCGCGCCAAGAAGGATGCGCTCTTCATGCACTGCCTGCCCGCGCACCGTGGCGAGGAAGTGGCCGCCGAAGTAATCGACGGCCCGCAATCGGTGGTCTGGGACGAGGCGGAAAACCGCCTGCACGTGCAGAAGGCCCTGCTCGAATACCTGGTGCACGGCCGCTTCGATTAAGCCGCCTGCTGCCCATTCCCCCAGCACAAGAATCACGCTCAACACTTCACTTCATCGCAACGTCAAGATCATGTCCAACATCCTGCAATCCGTCCCGGTCAATCAAAAAGTCGGCATCGCCTTCTCCGGCGGCCTCGATACCAGCGCCGCGCTGACCTGGATGCGCCAGAAGGGCGCCGTCCCCTACGCCTACACCGCCAACCTGGGCCAGCCGGATGAGCCGGACTATGACGCCATCCCCAAGAAGGCCATGCAATACGGTGCCGAACTGGCACGCCTGATCGATTGCCGTGAACAACTGGCCAATGAAGGCATCGCTGCCCTGCAAAGCGGCGCGTTCCACATCTCCACCGCCGGCATCACCTACTTCAACACCACCCCGCTGGGCCGTGCCGTGACCGGCACCATGCTGGTGTCGGCCATGCGTGAAGACAACGTCGACATTTGGGGCGACGGCAGCACCTACAAGGGCAACGACATCGAGCGCTTCTATCGCTACGGCCTGCTGGTGAACCCCAACCTGAAGATCTACAAGCCCTGGCTGGACAGCACCTTCATCGACGAACTGGGCGGCCGCAAGGAAATGTCCGAGTTCATGATCAAGTCCGGCTTCGACTACAAGATGTCGGTGGAAAAGGCCTACTCGACCGACTCCAACATGCTGGGCGCGACCCACGAAGCCAAGGACCTGGAATACTTGAACAGCGGCATCAAGATCGTGCAGCCCATCATGGGCGTGGCGTTCTGGCGCGATGACGTGGAAGTCAAGGCGGAGACCGTTACCGTGCGCTTCGAAGAAGGCCGTCCGGTGGCGCTCAACGGCAAGACCTTCGCCAGCATGACCGAGCTGATCCTGGAAGCCAACCGCATCGGTGGCCGCCATGGCCTGGGCATGAGCGACCAGATCGAGAACCGCATCATCGAAGCCAAGAGCCGCGGCATCTACGAAGCCCCGGGCCTGGCCCTGCTGTTCATCGCCTACGAGCGCCTGGTCACCGGCATCCACAACGAAGACACCATCGAACAGTACCGCGACAACGGCCGCAAGCTGGGCCGCCTGCTGTATCAGGGTCGCTGGTTCGATTCGCAGGCCATCATGCTGCGCGAAACCGCCCAGCGCTGGGTGGCACGCGCCATCACCGGCGAAGTGACGGTGGAACTGCGTCGCGGCAATGACTACTCGATCCTCAACACCGAGTCGCCCAACCTGACCTACCACCCGGAACGTCTGACCATGGAAAAGGGCGAAGGCAGCTTCTCCGCCATCGACCGTATCGGCCAGCTGACCATGCGCAACCTGGACATCGCCGACACCCGCCAGAAGCTGTCGATCTACCAGAACACCGGCCTGCTGGATTCCAGCACTGCCGTGTCGCTGCCGCTGCTGGGCAAGGACGAAAAGTAATTCCTGCTGGATTCACCTTTACCGTTTAATGGAAGCGATTCGATGAGCACTCAATTCGACAACGTCACCGTCCTGAAAAAGGGCAATGTCTACTTCGACGGCAAGTGTGTCTCGCACACCGTGCTGCTGGCCGATGGGACCAAGAAGACCCTGGGCGTGATCCTGCCCTCGACGCTGAACTTCAGCACCGGTGCACCGGAAATCATGGAAATCAACGGCGGCAGCTGCCGCGTGCGTCTGAAGGGCGAAGAAGCCTGGAACACCTACGCTGCAGGCACCACCTTCAGCGTGCCGGGCAACTCCAGCTTCGACATCGAAGTGACCGAGACCCTGGATTACGTCTGCCACTTCGGCTGATCTTCTCGGCGTCTGAATAAAAAGCCGTCCGGTAGCGATACCGGACGGCTTTTTTACGTCTTCACACAGGAGTGCGCTCAGATGAAGACCGGTTCCGGCTCCAGCTGGACGCCGAACTTTTCCTTCACATCATCCTGAATCGCCTTGGCCAGCCTGGCCACTTCCGCCCCCGTGGCACCGCCACGGTTGACCAGCACCAGGGCCTGCTGTTCATACACGCCTGCACGCCCCATGGTCTTGCCCTTCCAGCCGCAGCGGTCGATCAGCCAGCCGGCGGCCAGCTTGTAGTGATCGTCATCGACGCGATAGCTGACCAGGTTGCTGTATTGCGCCAGCAGGGTATCGCGCAGGCGAGCCGGCACGATGGGGTTCTTGAAGAAGCTGCCGGCGTTGCCGATCCGGGCGGGGTCTGGCAGCTTGCGGGTGCGGATGGCGATGACGGCCTCGGCGATGTCACGCGGACCGGGTTCGGTGATGCCGCGCTCCTGCAGGGCCTGGGACACGTCGGCGTAGTTGGCGTTGGCTTCCCAGCGCTTGGGCAGCGCGAATGTCACTTCAAGGACCACGGCGCGGTCGCGCAGCGCATGCTTGAAGACACTGTCGCGGTAGCCGAAGCGGCAGGCCTCGCGATCCAGCGTCACCAGCTCGCCGCTGATCAGGTCGAAAGCTTGCAGGCTGTGGAAGCGGTCCTTGATCTCGATGCCGTAGGCACCGATGTTCTGGATGGGCGCGGCACCGACGCTGCCGGGGATGAGTGAAAGATTCTCCAGCCCGCCCAGGTCCTGTTGCAGCGTCCACTGGACGAAAGCGTGCCAGTTCTCCCCGGCGGCGGCGCGCACGTAGATGAAGTTGTCGTCCTCGCCGGCGATGTCTATGCCCAGGTTCTGCATATGCAGCACCAATCCGCTGAAGTCTTGCGTCAGGAGGAGGTTGCTGCCGCCGCCCAGGACCAACCGGGGCAAGGCCATGAGGCCGGCGTCCTGGCGCAAGGTGCGCAGCTGCTCGATGCCCTCCACAGGCAGGTAGGCGTGGGCACTGGCCTCGATGCCGAAGGTGTTGAGGGCGCGCAGGGAAACGTCGTGCCGGACGGGAAGTGAAGAAGTGCTCATAGGGGTGGGATTATATCGTCCGCGCTCGGCAAAAACGCTGTCAGCGGCCGGGCGATGGCGGCGGGCGCCTCACTCCGTTAAAATCACGGCTCAGACGCCGGCCTTCGCCGGCTGCAAGAACATAAGGAACAAGCCATGCCCTCATTCGATACCGTCTGCGAAGCCAACCTGGTGGAAGTCAAGAACGCCGTGGACCAGGCCAACAAGGAAATTTCCACCCGTTTCGACTTCAAGGGCACTGACGCCCGCGTCGAGCAAAAGGAGCGCGAGCTGACCGCCTTTGCCGACTCCGACTTCCAGCTGAGCCAAGTGCGCGACGTACTGACCAACAAGATGACCAAGCGCAACGTCGATGTGCGTTTCCTGGACGAAGGCAAGATCGAGAAGATCGGCGGCGACAAGGTCAAGCAGGTCATCAAGGTGAAGAACGGCATCGAAAGCGACGATGCCAAGAAGATCGTGCGCGTCATCAAGGACAGCAAGATGAAGGTCCAAGCCAGCATCCAGGGCGACGCCGTGCGCATCACCGGCGCCAAGCGCGACGACCTGCAGGCGGCCATGGCGCTGCTGCGCAAGGAGATCAAGGAGATTCCGCTGGAGTTCAACAACTTCCGTGACTGATCTGGGCCATTGCCTTTGCAGTACCGACAACGCCGGCTTTTGCCGGCGTTTTTTTTGGCGCCAGCTCGATGGTATTCGAGAAAACGCAGCTGATTGCTTGAGGGCAAGCGGGTTTCCGCACTGCCAAATCTACACTCCTTCCACCCAAAAATATCGGCATCTCTTGAAGTGAGCGCTGATGGGCTGTTTGGGCCAGTTGCCAACTGACGGAAGGAGCAAAGATGGAACACAAGGAATTTGACGGACAACGCCTGGCAAACGATTTTCTTGCCGGCATCGATAAACGACCCATCAAAGGCAGCCATGCGCTGGCGACGCTGGGTTCGGCCACGCGGCTTGGCGGGGAAGTCGCTACGGCAAGCAGTAGCATGCACATCAAGGGACACCGCATCGCCTGCGTCGGTGACATCGTGCGATATCAGGACGGGACGGAGAGCAGGATCATCTCAGGTGCCGGCGCAGCTTTAACCTGCAAAGGCCATCCGATGGCCATGGTCGGCAGCACGACCGACAATGGGGACACGATCACCAGCAGTCTGCAAAGCGCGGCACAAATTCGCGAATACGCCGACGATGCCGGCATACCGGGGCTGCTGCAAGCTGGCTACCTGGCGCCGACAGGGGATGGCGCATGAAGATCATCGGGTGGATTCGCCATGGTGATAAAGCCGCCTGCGGCGGGACGGTAATTGAGGGTGACCAGACTTGCCGCAGCCATGGCCGGGCTTATGCCTTTCAGGGGGCTCGGGTGGCTTGCCGAAAGGACTGCATCATTGCTGATGGTTTTCCGCGCTCTACGCTCACCAATGGACGGGCTCAGGTTATTCATGGGATGAAGACCAGTGCTGGATGCCCGTTGCACTCTACGCTCAACGATATCGACGGGGTAGGCAATGCAAGCGGTGAAGCTATCGCCGAAAAGCACTTTCTCAACGCTGAGGGCGTTTGGATGCCTATCAAAGAGCCGGAGCAATACGAAGCCCCCTACGATGAACAACCCCAGCTTATTGCGCAGGCCATTGAAGGCGTACCCTGGACCGTCCAGACGATGGACGGGCGTACATTCTCTGGCCGGGCCGAGCCCGACGGCCAGCTACCGCGCATTGATACCTATGGGGAAGATGAATACGTCGTTTATTGGGGAGACGAGGCTCTCATCAAGATGGAAGAGGCGCAAACATGAGCAAGATACTGGTGCAACAAGCCAAGGTGCGGACGAACACCATCAAGGACTCAGTATGCAAGATTGATGTTCCTGCCGTTAAATTCTCGGACCTGTGGGACAACTACGTGAGTGGTGCTCCCTTCAAGCCGGGGCCTGACGATAAAGGGGACTACGACAACCAGTGCGCCTTGCGCGTCAGCGCCACATTTCACAAAGTGGGCATTCAAATGCGTTCCTTCTCGCAGAAGACAGTCAAGCCGATGCCAGGTGCCAAAGCGTTGGGGCGTGTCATGATGGATGGCAAGCCGGCAGCAGTGCGGGCTTATGAACTTGCCGAATGGCTCAAGTTGCAACCGTTCTGCGGTTTGCCCAAGCAACCTGAAGACGTCACAGGAAAAGATTGGGAATCGAAGGTGAAAGGGCGTACGGGGATCATCATGTTTCACGCGTATTGGACGCATGAAGGGCAAAGTACCAGCAATGCAAGCGGCGGACATATTGATCTGTGGAACGGGAAGCGGATGACAATTGCTGGGACGGAGAGCTTCCTCGCCATGCTTGGTCGCGGAATTGGCATTTCAAGCGCTCATATCCCCGGCACCTCCTATGGCTATTCGGATCTGAGCAAGGCAAGACTAATCCTGTTCTGGGAAGTCCAATGAAACGTCTTGGCTTGTCATTAACTTTCTTCATCGCTGGACTTCTGACAACGTGGGCGGCGCTATTCGCGGGTAGCCACTTGCCTGAATATATGAAGTTCAATCTGTCGCCACCTGCCTCGGGTAGCTGCCACGAAATAGACCTATGCTCGGTTCCATGGTGGATATCAGCGCTGTTGATCACTTATTTGCTTGCACCATCACTTATTTTCGCGGTGACTGGATGGTTCAGCGCGCGTGCTTGTATTTCGATATCTAGAAGGTTGGTCAGGCTTCTGGCTCTAATGTCGATGACTGGCTTGTTCTATATCGCAAGCTACGTCATCGGTCGCTGACTGACGTCATGGAGAGTAGGCTATCTTCAAGAACGGCCGACTGGTTCGGCTGACATTACAGAGAATGTGAAACATTCGCACGATTCACACTGGGCATCCATCGGCCTTGGCCTCACCTTTACTCTGACCTCAGAGAGTCAAGGCTCATACTCTTCTTTGAGGTGAAGTGACTGTGAAAAAGACTGTTCTGTTCTGCGTCGGACTTCTGATCGGATACTTTTTCGACTTGATCCCTTCGCTATTTGAAA
This sequence comes from Herbaspirillum huttiense, assembly GCF_004367745.1. Taxonomy (GTDB): domain Bacteria; phylum Pseudomonadota; class Gammaproteobacteria; order Burkholderiales; family Burkholderiaceae_D; genus Herbaspirillum; species Herbaspirillum huttiense. The sequence continues at coordinate 1,615,966 of NZ_CP037993.1, read as the reverse complement.
TCCTAGCCAATACCAATGTCTGTATCGAATCATGCCCTGGCGTACTACGTGGGATTTCACTTGCAATCTATGCCGCGATGCCACTTCTTTGGGGAGTCAGTCTGCCGGTCACCGTTGGAAAACCTCATGCATCCAGTATCTTGATTTGCTTGTCGATTGCATCGGCTTTCCTCATGCTGACATTAACGTGGTTTCTCTACACTCATCAGCACCCGCAATAATTTCGACACAAAAGATAATTGGCAGGCTTCTGACGCTCATATTGATGACCGCGTTGCTGTATCTCGCCCGCTATGTTGTCGGCAGTTGATCGGATAGCGTCATGAACAAAGGATGCCGGGCCGAAAACAACAAAGCCCTGGCTCCCACCAAGGCTTTGTTCACTACCTCACGCCAGCAATCACCGGCGCATCAATCTCTCTTCAACAACACCCCTCAAGCCGCGTCCCGCTCATCCCCCACCAAACGGCGCTGCTTGACCGAATCCGCCAGGCCCTGCAGCACTTGCAGGCTTTCTTCCCAGTTGATGCAGCCATCGGTGATGGACTGGCCATAGGTCAGTTCCTTGCCCGGCACCAGATCCTGGCGGCCGGCCACCAAGTGAGATTCCACCATCACGCCGACGATGCGGGTGTCGCCCGCGGCCACCTGGCGACCGATGTCGGCGCAGACCGGAATCTGGTTTTCCGGTTTCTTGGAGCTGTTGGCGTGCGAAGCGTCGATCATCAGGCGCGCTGCCAGGCCGCTCTTGGCGATGTCCTGGCAGGCCGCTTCCACGCTGGGCGCATCATAGTTGGGCTGCTTGCCGCCGCGCAGGATAATGTGGCAATCCTCGTTGCCGGCAGTGGAGACGATGGCCGAGTGGCCGCCCTTGGTCACCGACAGGAAGTGGTGCGGCTGCGACGCGGCCTTGATGGCATCCACGGCGATCTTGACGTTGCCGTCGGTACCGTTCTTGAAGCCCACCGGGCAGGAGAGGCCGGAAGCCAGCTCGCGGTGCACCTGCGACTCGGTGGTACGGGCACCGATGGCACCCCAGCTGATCAGGTCAGCGATGTATTGCGGGCTGATCACGTCCAGGAATTCGGTACCTGCCGGCAGGCCCAGGTCGTTGATGTTCAACAGCAGTTCACGGGCCGCACGCAGGCCGTCGTTGATGCGGAAGCTGTTGTCCATGTACGGGTCATTGATCAAACCCTTCCAGCCCACCGTGGTGCGCGGCTTCTCGAAGTACACGCGCATGACGATTTCCAGCTCGTTCTTGTGACGCTCGCGCTCCACCACCAGGCGGCGCGCATACTCCATGGCGGCCTTGGTGTCGTGGATGGAGCAGGGCCCGATGACGACCATCAGGCGGTCGTCCTGGCCGTGCAGGATGCGATGCAGCGCAGTGCGGGCTTCAGCGGTGGTGCGCTCGACCTTTTCGGTGCAGGCGAATTCGCGGATGAGATGCGAGGGGGGGAGCAATTCTTTCATTTCTCGGATGCGAAGATCGTCAGTGCGCGGCATTTTTTTCTCCTGGTGTACTGCAATGATTCAGCTGGAATATTGACCAAAAAAAAACCGCCATCACTGGCGGTTTTTTAGGAAATCGGTTTTGTCTTTTTACGAACGCTTACCGCTTTTCACCGCCGTGGGGCTGGAATAGCTAAAGTAAAAATAAAAGTAAGCGCGGGCGAAAGACATGTCTGGCGTCATGGGTTAAGTGAAGCAGGCATTCATAGTGCTACAAATCAGGGGCTTTGGCAAGCAACAAGACGAAATCGACATGCTGCGCTGCAAATGCATATTTCATTCGTCAAATATATATTTATTGAATATTTATTGCTTAAATAGCCAATCGCTGTCACCAAAACACAATAAAAAATCTGGCCTCGCGCAAGCCTTGCCCGCCCCCCATCGTCTGGCCAACTGTGGCTTTCCTGCAAAAAAAGTGAATATTTGATCTGGCCACGTCGTTTTCCCCTACCACCGGAAGTCATATTCCCGGCGCATAAATGAAAAAACCGCCGGTGAATGACACCGGCGGTTTTCACAAGAAACGATGCAGCGATGAACGATCAGGCAGTTCCGCCCACGGTCACGCCATCCAGACGCAAGGTCGGCTGCCCCACCCCGACCGGCACGCTCTGGCCTTCCTTGCCGCACACGCCGACACCCGAATCCAAGCGCATGTCATTGCCGATCATGGAGACGCGGTTGAGCACATCCGGACCATTGCCGATCAAGGTCGCGCCCTTGACCGGATAGGTGATCTTGCCATCCTCGATCATGTAGGCCTCGCTGGCCGAGAAGACGAACTTGCCGTTGGTGATATCCACCTGGCCACCGCCGAAGTTGACCGCATACAGGCCATTCTTGACCGAAGCCAGGATCTCGCCCGGATCCTTGTCACCGCCCAGCATGTAGGTATTGGTCATGCGCGGCATGGGCAGGTGGGCGAAGGATTCGCGGCGGGCATTGCCGGTGACGTCCATCTTCATCAGGCGGGCATTCATGGTGTCCTGGATGTAGCCCTTCAGGATGCCGTCTTCGATCAGCGTGGTGCACTGGGTCGGATTGCCTTCATCGTCGATGTTGAGCGACCCGCGGCGATCGGCAATGGTGCCGTCATCGACCACAGTCACGCCCTTGGCGGCGACGCGCTCGCCGATGCGGCCGGAGAAGGTGGAGGAACCCTTGCGGTTGAAGTCCCCTTCCAGGCCGTGACCGATGGCTTCGTGCAGCAGGATGCCGGGCCAGCCGGGGCCGAGGACCACGGTCATGGGACCGGCCGGGGCCGGGCGCGCATCCAGGTTCACCAGCGCGGTGGCCACCGCTTCGGAAGCATACTTCTCCAGCAGGGTGTCGGAGAAATAACCGTAGTCATATCGTCCGCCGCCACCGCTGCTGCCCATCTCGCGACGACCATTCTGTTCGGCGATCACCGTCACCGACACCCGCACCAGCGGACGGATATCGGCAGCCAGCACGCCATCGGCGCGCGCCACCAGCACCACGTCGTATTCGCCGGAGAGGCTGGCCATGACCTGCTTGACGCGCGGGTCCTTGGCGCGGGCGATGCGTTCGATGCGTTCCAGCAGTTGCACCTTGGCCGTGGCGTCCAGCGAGGTCAGCGGATCATGCGGCAGGTACAGCGCGCGGCCGCCGGCCGGCGTCATGGCACCGGCCACCTTGATCTTGCCACTGCCCTGGCGGGCGATGGTGCGGGTAGCGGCTGCGGCATCCAGCAGGGCCGATTCGGAAATCTCGTCCGAATAGGAGAACGCGGTTTTGTCGCCCGACACGGCGCGCACGCCCACCCCCTGGTCGATGGAAAAGCTGCCGGTCTTGACGATGCCCTCTTCCAGGCTCCAGCCCTCGCTCTTGGTGAACTGGAAGTAAAGGTCGGCGTAGTCCACCTTGTGCGTGAACATGCTGCCCAAGGCCTTGAGCAGCTTGGATTCGTCCAGGCCGAAGGGAGTCAGCAGCACGTCGCGCGCCACTTGCAGGGCGCCCATGTTGGGTTCAAATAATTTCATAGCGTCTTGTCGGAAGGCAAAAAGGTCAAAGCTTGCGATGGCGTAGCGCCGGCAAGCTTTCTCGAACGTATTGTAGACGATGGGGATCAATGTCGCCGATCACAAGCCCTTCTCCCTCAGGAAGCACCGAAACGATCTCGCCCCAGGGATCCACCAGCATGCTGTGGCCCCAGGTACGGCGGCCATTGACGTGCTGCCCGCCCTGCGCCGAGGCCAGTACGTAGCACTGGTTTTCGACGGCACGCGCGCGCAGCAGCAGCTCCCAGTGCGCGCGGCCGGTGGTATAGGTGAAGGCGGCAGGCATCACGATCAGGGCGCACTCGCCCATGGCGCGATACAGCTCCGGGAAGCGCAGGTCATAGCACACCGACAAGCCGACCCGCCCGAAGGGTGCCTCGAAGCTGCGCACTTCGCTGCCGTATTCGATGGTGCGGGCTTCGTCGTAGTTTTCTTCACCCCGCACGAAATTGAACAAGTGGATCTTGTCGTAACGCGCCACCCGCTGGCCATCCGGTCCATAGACCAGTGAAGTATTGAGCACCTTGCCGGAAACCGCCGACTGCAGCGGCAGTGTGCCGCCCACCAGCCACAGCCGGTGCTCGCGCGCCAGGGCGCTCATGCATTCCTGCATGGGACCGCTGCCATCGGCTTCGGCATGGGCCAGCTTGTCGCGCTCGTGCAGGCCCATGATGGGCCAGTATTCCGGCAGCAGCGCCAGTTGCGCGCCCTGCTGCGCTGCCTGCGCCACCAGGCGGCTGGCCGCATCGAAGTTCTGCAATGGCTCGGGGGTGGAGACCATCTGGATCGCCGCCACCTTGAAGGAATCGCTCATGTCTGCCTCTTGCCAGCGTGGTGAGTGAAGAAAGAATGCCGCCAGTATCGCCCATCCGCGCCAGCCGCGCAGGCCAGGCCGGGGACGGAACCAGGATCAGGCACCGGAATTGATGGCCGGTCCCGGCGCGGGTGCGCCGCGCCGCTGCGCCGGAGCCGGCAAAGGGGGCGGCATCAGGTCATTGTCAGGCTTGCCATCCTCCTTGCCGCCCTTGCCCTTCTGCAGCACCTCGCGGGCACGTTCTGCATCCACCGGCGAGACCTGCCCCTGCTTGACCACGATGGGGTCGCTCCAGGGACCTGTCACCTTGTATTCGAAGCTGAGCGACTTCATCACCGGATTGCGCAGGAACAGCTGCGCCAGCAAGGTGCTCACCCCCACCACCGGATTGACCGCCATCGCCACCACCGAGGCAGTACCCAGGTTGATCTCGGGGATCACCACCACATGCAGGTCCTGGGTCTCGCGGGCGATGTCGGCCGAGCCGCTCATCAGCACCGAGGCCGTCACGCCCGCCATCTTGAGATTGTCCGTGCTGGCGATGCCCTTGGCGATGCTGGCGGTTCCTGCCACGGTGTCGAAGGCAAAACCTTCCGAGAACACGTCGCGGAAGTCCAGCGTCAGCCGGCGCGGCAAGGCCTGCAGGTTGAGCACACCCAGCAGCTTGGCAGCCCCCGGATCCACCTTCAGGAACTGTCCCGAATGCACGTCCATGTGCACCTGCCCGGCCAGCGTTGCCATGTCCATCGCATAGGGCGGTGCCTTCCAGCTGAGATCGCCGTCGAGCTTGCCGCGCCCGCCGCGGATGGTGCCGGGATAACCGAAGCGTTCCAGCAGCTTGCCTGCATCCTCGATATCCAGCGCATAGGTGAAGTTGGAGGTGTGATTGCTGCCGAAGGTGAGCCAGTTGCCGGCTGCCCGGAACTGCGCGTCGGGATTGGTCAGCAGCAGGCGGCTGATGCGCCATTCGCGGCCGACCGAGGTCAGGATGTTGCTGGCATCGAGTTCCAGCCGGCCCAGCTTCTTGCCGCCCAGTTCGAACTGCTCGGCGCGGATGTCCAGCGCGGGCATCTGCAGGTTGTCGTCGGTCTTGTCGGCACTGGCGGGCTGGGCCGCGTCGGCCGTCGGGCTGGACTTGGGAATGACCAGCGAGGACAGCCGTGCCGTGACCTTGCCGGCCCCGCTTGCACTGCCGGGTTCGTCCCAGGTCACGGTACCGGCGGCTTGCTGGGACTCCAGGTTGATCTGCCAGGCATTGCGTCGATGCGCCGCTTCCAGGATCAGCTTGTTGAGCTTCTTGCCCATCAGGTTCAGTTCGCCGACGCGGGCCGAGACGCTGTCCGGCTCCAGGTATTGCGTGACATCGCTGTTGCCCAGGCGATTGCCTGCGGCTGCACCGTTGCCAGCGGCCGCCGCGTCCTTGCCCGCCAGGTCCTTCTTCAGAGCCAGCCAGGCGTCGGCATCCAGGCTGTCGGTGGCCAAAGCCAGCTTCAGACCAGAGGCCGGAGTCGGTGCCGGCTGGTTCCAGCCGATGCCGCCGCTGGTGACGCGCCACTCATTGCCCTTGGCGGCGACGCGCTCGCGCACATAGCGCGACGCCACGTTCGAGCCCAGCGACACACGCATTTCCTCGCGTTCGATCAGCGGATCGGACGAGGCCAGCGGCAGCAGGTCGAAGCGCATCGGCAGGGTGTCCTGCACGCCCTTGCGCAGGGGCACCGGCAGGTCCACGCCGAGACCGGCCAGGCTGGACTCGACCGTGACTTCCGGCTGATGCTGCCGCACCAGCACCGTGGCGCTGTAGCGGGTGCCGCCCGAGAAGCGCGCCAGCAGGCGCTGCAGCGAAGGCTCGGGGTATTGCTTGCGCAGGTTCTCGATGTTGATGGCACCGTCCAGACGTACCTGGCTGCTGCCATCCTTCTGGGTGCCGCCGCTGATGGCCAGGTTATCGCCCAGGAACTGGCCGCGCACGCCATTGAGCGTGAAGCCGCGCTCGTTGAACTCGACCTTGCCGCTGGTGCGATAGATGGGCGGCAGTTCCGGCAGCAGGTCGACGTCATTGTTGGCGAAGTTGAAGGCCCCCTGTGCGCGGGTATCGATGGCATGGTGCAGCGGCATCTGGAACTTCAGGTCCAGACGCGCCTCGCCGGTGGCGGTGCTGTGTTCCATGACGTTGCCGGTCCAGCGCGCTACCGGGCTCTGGTTGACGTATTGCAGGAAGACCGGCATGGGGCCATTGGCAACGCCATCGATTTCCAGCACGGCATCATGCGAATCGACATCCGCCACCCGCGCCGTCACCGGTCCCAGCCGCGCGCCCAGGGTACGGGCGCTGTCAGCCTTGATCTCCAGCCGCGTGCGATCGACGCTGATGCGCCCCCGGCCCTCCTCCAGCAGCGGCCACTCCGGCTCCTTGCCATCCCGGCCAACGTGGCCGGGGGTGTAGTTCAGCTTCAGCCCCTCGAACTCGCCTGCCAGCTGGAATACGCCCTTGGGCTGCTCGCCCGGCTTGCTGGTGTGGAAAGGGAAATCGGCCAGCGCCCCCTTGAGCTTGAACTGCACCTCCTTCAGATTGCCGGCCAGCAAGCCCTCGGTGAGCCAGCGATGCAGCGGTTCGCTCATGTGTTGCGGCAGGTAACGGCGAATCGCCTTCACATCGAAGCTGGTCAGCTCGCCATGCAGGTCGACGCTGCCGGCCGAGCGGCCCTGCAGCGGCAGCAGGTGCTGCCCGCTCAGTCTGCCGGCCACGCCGGGCTGGGCGAACTGCATCTGGTCCAGATCCACCTGCAGGGTCTGGTCCTTCAGGTATTGCCAGCGCGCCTGCAGCTTGAGGCTGTCAAAGGGTAGACTGGATTCGCGGAACAGATCGGTCGGCAGCTCGAATGCCAGTTGCTGCGCATCGACCTTGACCGAACCACCCTTCTCGCTGGCATCGATCTCGCCGGACAGGTTGCTGAAACCGGGGAAGGCCGCCCACTGTGCGCGGGCTTGCTGGGCAGCGTTCTTGCGCGGCTCGACATGGGCCGGCAAGCCCTTCAGCCCCAGGCCCTTGAAGCGGCCATTGACGCGGTAGGAACTCAGCTCGGGATAAGTGCCCTGCCACTGCACGGTGAAATCATGCAGCTCTCCGCGCGGGGCCAGGTCGTCCAGCAGCTTGCGCTGGGACGGCGCCAGCGGCAGGCGGGTGGCCAGCTGCGACAGCGTCTGCAGGTTCAGATAGGTGGCCTTGACGCTGGTGCGCTCGGCCTTCAGGGGCGTGGCCGGTTCATAGCTCTCGGCAATCGAGGTCGGCGGCAGCACGAAGCCGTCCGGGGTCTCGATGGAAAAATCGGTCAGGGTCACCTGATGGCCGTTGGCACCGAAGGTCGGTACGCCGTCCTCAGCATTGGGGCCCAGGGTTTCACTGGCGGAGATGCGTCCATTGACGCGTTTCAAGGACAGCGGCTCCAGCTGGCGCGACAGGCGAGCATTGAAATCGGTGAGACCGAGGTCGGCGGTGAAGTTGGCGACCTTGGCGTGATCCAGCGTCAGCCAGGCGCGCACCGAGCCGCGGCCGCTGTTGATGGCGATCGGATAATCGAACCAGGCGCGCCAGACCGACAGCTCGGTATTGCGCAGATCGGCATAGAGCAAGCCCTTCCAGCGCGCGATGTCGGAACTGCGCGCAAAGGCCGGATGGCTGAAATCGGCCCGTACATCCAGAGGAGCCGCCATATCCTGCGGCGGAATGGCGCGCAGCGAGAGCCGATGGCGTAGCCAGCGGTTGTGCAACACCAGGTTGACATCTTCCAGCACCAGCTCGGGTGCCTGGCGCAATTCGTCATCCCAGCGCAGCTTGCTGTGACGGATCACGATTTCGCGCTGCGACAGCAGCCAGTCCAGGTTGCTGCCATCGCCCCCGGCCGGTACCGGGATGCCGGCCACATACAGCTTGCCGGCTGCATCGCGGCGGATGGCCAGGTCGGCCCCTTCGATACTGAGGTTTTCCAGACGCAGCGACGCCACCAGGACGCTGCTCCAGGACAGCGTGGTCGATACGCGCGGCAGGCTCAGGGCGGCTTCGCCCTGCTGGTCGTGAACGGTGAAATTGGTCAGCGAGAGCTGGGGCCGCAATCCGCTCCAGGAAGCATCAATGGTCTCGATGCTGACCGCACGGCCGAGCTGGTGCGAGATCAGGGCTTCAATGCGGGGCTTGTAGTGGCCCACCTCGGGCAGCACCGCATAGCGCAGCACCAGAAACAGCGCGCAAAAGACGAAGTAGGCGGCCAGCAGCAGCTTGAGGGTGAAACCCAGGACGTGGTGGGTAGCCCGGTTCAGGCGCCGATAGCTGCCCCGTGCAAATCGCCAGCACAGCGCCCAACGGCCAGGCTTCGGTGCGGCGTTATGTTGTTCTTGGGACATCAGGTTGCAAGGCGGCTCGGCAGAAAAATGGAATCGGGCAGGCAGCATGATCGCATGGAAAACCAGCCCATGCCATCTTGGCAAAGGGGCTATGAGGGGCAAAAACGGCGATAAGTTTAAAAAGGAAGGCTAGAATCGCCGGATTCGCTCCTTTTTACGTCCATCGTCAGTCCGCAGTCAGCTGGCATGCCGGGGACCCTGCCCCGGCCTCCGCCTTGCCTGCATTGTCGGCATCGGCGGGACGGGCCTGAAGCCGGGGGAGCACCGGTTTTCTTCCTTTTACACCTTGTCGTGGAGCTTTGCGGTCTCTTATGCCTGTTCATCATCCTTCCCTGGTCGACGCCTCCACTTCCCGCTACTACACCCGCTGGACCCAGGCTGATCCGGCCCGCCCGGCCCTGGTGGCCGAGGCCGCCCGCCAGCCCATGGACCGCGAGGCCATGCAGCAGCGCCTGGCGCGCGACCTGGAAACCGGCCTGAGCCTGCCGGCCGCCATGCGGCGTCTGCGCAACCTGATCATCTGCAGCCTCATCACCCGTGACCTGGATGGCCGCGCCGACCTGGCCGAAGTGGTGGCCACCATGACCGGTTTTGCCGATTTCGCCGTGCAGACCCATCTGGCGGCCCTGATGCAGGAGCAGATCGCCCTCCATGGCACCCCGTTGGGTGAAGAATCAGGACGCCCGCAGGAAATGATCGTGCTGGGCATGGGCAAGCTGGGCGGGGGCGAACTGAACGTTTCTTCCGATATCGACCTCATCTTCGTCTATCCGGAAGATGGCGATACCCAAGCCGGGCCCGGCCAGAAATCGCTCTCCAACCATGAATTCTTCGTGCGCCTGGGCAAGAAGCTGATCGGTGCACTGGCTGAAATCACTGAAGATGGCTTCACCTTCCGCGTCGACATGGCGCTGCGTCCCAACGGCAATTCCGGGCCGCTGGTGGCCAGCTTCAACATGGTCGAGGAATACCTGGTACGCCAGGGCCGCGAATGGGAGCGCTACGCCTGGACCAAGGCGCGGGCGCTGACGGGCACCGAGGAAGACATCGCCGCCCTGGAGGCAATCAGCCGGCCGTTCATTTTCCGCCGCTACCTGGACTTCGGTTCCATCGATGCGCTGCGCTCCATGCACGGCCAGATCCGCGCCGAGGTCAAGCGCCAGGAAGCCCTGCACCCCGACCGCAGCAACAACGTCAAGCTGGGCCGGGGCGGCATTCGCGAGATCGAATTCACCAGCCAGGTGTTCCAGCTGATCCGTGGCGGACGCGATGCCGAGCTGCGCGACCGCTCCACCCGCGCCACCCTGCGCACCCTGGCCGACAAGGAGCTGCTGGCTCCTGACGTGGTGGAGCAGTTGCTGGACGCCTACACCTTCCTGCGCGACCTGGAGCATCGTCTGCAATACCTGGAAGATGCGCAGACCCACACCCTCCCCGTCAATCCCGACGACCTGCTGCTGGTGGCCAACATGATGGGCTACGCCGACAGCGCCGCACTGCTGCAGGCGCTGGAACACCAGCGTGCCATCGTGGCCGCGCAGTTCGATGCCATCTTCGCCGACAAGCAATCCGAAGGCGAAAGCGATGGCCCAACGGTGGCGGTGAGCGAGAACGACAATCTCGAAGGCCTCACCGACGCCCTGCGCCTGGTCGGCTTCCCCGAGGAGGACATCGAGAACGGCGCGCGCCGCCTGCACCTGACCTGGCAGTCGCCACGCATGCAAAGCCTGCCCGAGGCCAGCCGCAACCGGCTCAATACCGTCATCAACAATGGACTGCCGCTGCTGGCCGCGCTGCATTACGACCAGTTGCCGGCGCTGGGCCGGCTGCTCGACTTCCTCGAAGCGATCGCCCGCCGTGCGGCCTATCTGGCGCTGCTCACCGAATATCCCTATGCCCTGCAGCGCCTGGTACGCATGATCGGTGCCAGCGGCTGGGCCGCCACTTACCTGACGCGCCACCCGCTGCTGCTGGACGAATTGCTGGACGACCGCAACCTCAAGGCCACCTCCGACTGGAATGCCTTCGCCGACACCTGCCGTCGCCAGCTGGCCACGGCCGAGGGCGACACTGAACGCCAGCTCGACATCCTGCGCGAGCTGCATCACGCCGAACTGTTCCGCCTGCTGGCACAGGATCTGGAAGGTGATCTGTCGGTGGAAAAGCTGGCCGATGAACTTTCGGCCCTGGCCGACGTATTGGTGCAGGTCACTCTCGAAGCGATCTGGCAGAGCATCGCCCAGCGCCATGTCGAGGTACCGCGCTTTGCCGTGATCGCCTACGGCAAGCTGGGCGGCAAGGAGCTGGGCTATGCCTCGGACCTGGACGTGGTCTTCCTCTACGACGACGAGGACCAGGAGGCCCCGGGCCTGTACGCCAAGCTGGCGCAGCGCTTCATCACCTGGATGACCAGCCACACCCCGGCCGGCACCCTGTTCGACATCGACATCGCCCTGCGTCCGGATGGCGCCAGCGGATTGCTGGTGTCGCCGGTCTCCTCCTTCGAGAAGTACCAGCTCAATGCGGCGTGGATCTGGGAACATCAGGCCCTGACCCGGGCGCGCTTCTGTGCGGGCGATCCCGCCATCGGCGAGCGTTTCGAGGCATTGCGTGAGCGTGTACTGCGCCAGCCGCGCGATGTGAACAAACTGGAAGAGGAAGTGCTATCGATGCGCCGCCGCATGCGCGATGCTCATCCCAATCGCAGCATGATGTTCGATCTGAAGCACGATGAAGGCGGCATGATCGACATCGAGTTCATGGTGCAATACCTGGTGCTGCGCCATGCCTGCGACCACCCGCAGCTGACCGGCGACATCGGCAACATCGCCCTGCTCAAGCTGGCCGGCCAGCTCGGGCTGATTGATGCGCTGCTGGCGGCGGAAGCGGCCAATGCCTACCGCCTGTTCCGCAAGCTGCAGCACCAGATCCGCCTGCAGGGTTCCGAACGCGCCCACATCGATGCGATCCGGGTGGAACATGAACGGGCTTGCGTGATCCGGCTGTGGCAGCAGGTCTTCGGCTGATTCAATGTCCGGCGGGATGAAGAAAAAAACGAGAGTTGCCTCTCGTTTTTTCATTTCCCTTCATCTGCACCGGATCGTGCGTGAAACCCTTTAATTCATGGGTTTGACGGCCACCAGATTGATCAGCGTTTCTTCCCGCTCCGCCTTGGGCTTGATGCCGAAGACGCGTTCCAGTATCCCCAGGTCTTCCCGGCTCCACCACAGGTAGGGATAGGAAATCGACTCCGGCGCGACCTCGAAGCCGGCGCTGCGCACCAGGGCCAGGTACTCGCCGGCGGTCTTCTGGACCTCCATCGGATGGCGGAACAGCAGGCGGATGATCCACGAATGAATGTAGCGCCTGGTCGACTCGGCAAAGAGCAGGATGCCGCCCGGTTTGAGGACGCGGTAGAACTCGCGGATGGCCTCTTCCTGATCGATCAGGTGATGGAAGGTCTGGTGGCAGAACAGCAGGTCCACGCTATTGTCTTCCAGCCGCATGCGCGAGCTGGAGCACTGGATGAACTCGGCGCGCAGGCCCTCGGCCTCGGTCTCGCTGCGTGCGGCAGCGATCATGTTCGGATCGATGTCCATGCCGATCAGGCGCTGCGGGGCAAAGCGCTGGTGCAGCTTCTTGAGCGAGCGCCCCCAGCCGCAGCCGACGTCGGCGACCACCGCATAGCTGCTGCGCCGCTCGGGAATGAGGCGCTCCAGATCTTGCAGGGCGCGTTCCAGCACGTGCAGGGTCCAGGTCGGTGTACGCAGGAACCAGAGGCCGAAGGCGGTCTCCGGGACGTGCTCCGGCATGGCCGGAGGCAAGGGCTGTGAATGTGAGTTCATGTCGTTGTGCTTGTTGTTCTGGCCGGATGCGCGGGCAGAGGCGGCTGGCATCTGGGTCGCCGGCGGTTCCCCCTGCCGGCTGATGGAAAAATGCCCCGCCGGCAAGCGCCTGCGGGGCATCAGATGTTACCGGCTGGCAAGCAGGACTGCAACTGTCCCGGGCCAGTGTTCATGCGAGATCAATATTTGGGCGGCGTTTTCTCTTCGCGGCTGGCACGGCGGTCGCTGCCACTGTCACGCGAGGACGAGGAGCTTTCGCGGTCACGCGAACGCGCGTTGTCGCGATTGGCGTCGCGCTCACGGGCGCGGCTGCGGTCGCTGTCCTTGGCGTCCTTGTCCTTGCCGTCCTTGCCATCCTTGGACTTGGCATCATCCTTGGCGGCATCCGCCGCAGGAGCGGGCGGGGTCACGGTCTGGATGCCCTTGGCGGCCATGTATTCGTGCATGTCCTTCCAGCCGGTGAAGATACCGGCCTTCAGGGCGTCGGGGTTGCGCTGGTAGCAGTCTTCCAGGCTCTGGCCGGCCTGGCGGCAGCCGGCGCCCAGGGCGATGCCTTCGGCCTTGGCTTCTTCCGGGGTCTGCTTGGGCTTGGAAAAGCTGCTGATGTAGTCGCACGCGGACAGCGAGAAGCTGACGGCGGAAATCAGGGCCAGGTTGGCCAACAGGCGGCGGGCCTGGGATGAGCTTGCTGACATGCGTTCCCTCATTGGGTCGGTTGCTCTTGTTGTGGACAGGCAATGCGCAAACGGACAAAAGGCCATTGCAAGCGGTGCCTGCAACAGCCTTCTGATCCTTTTGCAGGCTGATTCGACTATTTTCACCTTGGCAAGCAAGCTTGCATACGAGGAAAAGAAGCCGAAACAGCCCTGAAATTGACGCTCCCGGCCGGGGAACCCCGGCCGGGAGCGTCAGAACACGCGTCTTACTTGGCGTTGGCCAGAGCGACGGTGGTGTCCAGCATGCGGTTGGAGAAGCCCCACTCGTTGTCGTACCAGGAAGACACCTTCACCAGGCGGCCGGAGACCTTGGTCAGGGTAGCGTCGAAGTTGGACGATGCCGGGTTGTGGTTGAAGTCCACCGAGACCAGCGGGTCGGTGTTGTAGGTCAGGATGCCCTTCAGGGGACCGTTTTCGGAAGCGGCCTTCAGGATGGCATTGACTTCATCCACGGTGGTGTCGCGCGAAGCCACGAAGGACAGGTCGACGATGGACACGTTGATCGTCGGCACGCGGATGGCGTAGCCGTCCAGCTTGCCGTTCAGTTCCGGCAGCACCAGGCCGACGGCGGCGGCAGCACCGGTCTTGGTCGGGATCATGGACTGGGTGGCCGAACGGGCGCGGCGCAGGTCTTCGTGGTAGACGTCGGTCAGCACCTGGTCGTTGGTGTAGGCGTGGACGGTGGTCATCAGGCCGTTTTCCAGGCCGATCTTGTCATGCAGCGGCTGCACCAGCGGGGCCAGGCAGTTGGTGGTGCAAGAGGCGTTGGAGATGACGGTGTCGGAGGCCTTGAGCACGCCGTGGTTCACGCCGAAGACGACGGTCGCATCGACGTCCTTGCCGCCCGGCGCGGAGATGATCACCTTCTTGGCACCGCCCTTGATGTGGGCGCTGGCCTTTTCCTTGGTGGTGAAGAAGCCGGTGCATTCCAGCACCACGTCCACACCCAGCTCGCCCCAGGGCAGCTCGGCCGGGTTGCGCTGGGCCAGCACCTTGATGCGGTCGCCGTTGACGACGATGGAATCGCCATCCACGGTCACGGTGCCCGGGAACTTGCCGTGGGCGGTGTCGTACTGGGTCAGGTGGGCATTGGTCTTCGGGTCGCCCAGGTCGTTGATGGCGACGATCTCGATGTCGTGCTTCTTGCCGCCTTCGTAGTGAGCGCGCAGGATATTGCGGCCGATGCGGCCATAACCGTTGATTGCTACGCGAATTGCCATGCTCTTCTCCTCAAGTAGTAAAAATCAATGCAAACCGGTAGTCGGGAAAGCGACCAGGCCCTCAGCTTGCCCCTCTTCGGAGCCGCCGATCAGACATGGATCCTTCTTTTCCGGCCTTTTTGTTCAGTTGTTCTTGCCGTCCCTCTTTGCCCTGCTGATCCTGCCGGTCAATCTCGTGCCGCCCTCACCCGCTCAGGAGTGAAGCTTGCGCCAGACGAAACCGATCTCGTCGAGTTCACTGCCATCATCCCAGGTGAACGTTTGTTCATAAAGCCTTTCGGCCCCCAGCGACTCGAAAAATTCCCCGGCGCCTTCGTTCTTGCTCAGCACCCAGGCCATGAGACCTGTCGCACCGGCACCGATGAGGGTGGCCGCCACATTGGCCAGCAGCCGCTTGCCCAATCCCTTGCGCTGCTCATCGGGCAGCACGCAGATCGCGGTCAGCTCGGCATCGCAGCCGAAGCGCGATTCGGCCAGGGTCATGCCGGAAGCGAAGCCGATGATCTCGCCCCCGCTCTCGGCCACGAAGGTGCAGGCGGCGTCCGAGGACGCTTCCAGCACCTGCTCCCACAGTTTGACGCTTTCCTCGGGCTTCAGGTGATCCAGGTAGCTGTCAGGCACCAGGCCGCGATAGGCGGCGCGCCAGGCGTCGATGCGCACGCCGGCAATCGACGCCGCATCGCCCTTCCTGGCGCGGCGGAACAGGACTTCTTCAGTCATGGGCACCAGACTGCTCAAGCCAGCACTGCCTTGGCCTTGGCCACCACGTTCTCGACGGTGAAGCCGAAGTGCTTGAACAGCACGCCAGCCGGGGCCGATTCGCCGAAGGTGTCGATTCCGACCACGGCGCCTTCCAGGCCCACGTACTTGTGCCAGAAGGCGGTGACGCCGGCTTCGATGGCCACGCGCGGCACGCCGCGGGTCAGAACGGAGGCCTTGTAGGCGGCATCCTGGCGGTCAAACACGTCGGTCGAGGGCATCGACACCACGCGTACGGCGATGCCTTCAGCGGTCAGGGCGTCAGCGGCCTTGGTGGCCAGTTCGATTTCGGAACCGGTGGCCATCAGGATCACCTTGGCATTGGGTGCATCGCGCAGCACGTAGCCGCCACGGGCGATGTCCTTGACCTGGGCGTCGGTGCGCTCCTGGAAGGGCAGATTCTGGCGCGAGAAGATCAGGGTGCTCGGACCATCGTGACGCTTGATCGATTCAGCCCAGGCCACGGCCGTTTCAGTGGTGTCGCACGGACGCCAGTTGTCCAGGTTGGGGATCAG
The DNA here is from genome assembly GCF_004367745.1 of Herbaspirillum huttiense. Lineage (GTDB taxonomy): Bacteria > Pseudomonadota > Gammaproteobacteria > Burkholderiales > Burkholderiaceae_D > Herbaspirillum > Herbaspirillum huttiense. The sequence goes on along the minus strand of NZ_CP037993.1, from coordinate 1,600,157 downwards.
GCGCAGGCTGGAGACGTGTTCCACCGACTGGTGGGTGGGGCCGTCTTCGCCCAGGCCGATGGAGTCGTGGGTGAACACGAACAGCGCGCGGGTCTTCATCAGCGCCGCCATGCGCAGGGCATTGCGGCTGTAGTCGGAGAAGGTCAGGAAGGTCGCGCCGAAGGGCAGGTAGCCGCCATGCAGGGCGATGCCGTTCATGATGGCGCTCATGCCGAATTCACGCACACCGTAGTTGATGTGGTTGCCGCGCTGGTCAGCGCGCACGGCCACCGATTCCTTCCAGTTGGTCAGGTTCGAGCCGGTCAGGTCGGCCGAGCCACCCAGGAATTCCGGCAGCGCCTGCGCGTAAGCCTGGATGGCGTTCTGGCTGGCCTTGCGGGTGGCGATCGTTTCCTTCTTTTCCAGCGTGGAATTGATGTAGGCGGTCACGGTCGATTCGAACGCGGCCGGCAGCTCGCCCTTCAGGCGGCGCAGCAGTTCAGCGGCTTCGGTCGGGTATTGGGCGGCGTAGCTGTCGAAGGTCTGCTTCCAGTTCGCTTCGAAGTCGGCACCGGTGGCCTTGGCATCCCAGGCGGAGTACACATCGGCCGGGATTTCAAACGGAGCGGATGTCCAGCCCAGCGCTTCGCGCACGGCGGCGATTTCCTTGTCGCCCAGGGCGGCGCCGTGGACCTTGTCGGTACCGGCCAGGTTGGGCGAACCCTTGCCGATGACGGTACGGCAGCAGATCAGGGTCGGCTTGTCGGCCAGCTTGGCCTGGTGGATGGCGGCGCTGACGGCCTCGACGTTGTGGCCGTCCACGGCCGGGATGACGTTCCAGCCGTAGGCTTCGAAGCGCTTCGGGGTGTCGTCCTTGAACCAGCCTTCGACGTGGCCGTCGATGGAGATGCCATTGTCGTCATACAGCACGATCAGCTTGGACAGGTTCAAGACGCCTGCCAGCGAGCAGGCTTCATGCGAGATGCCTTCCATCAGGCAGCCGTCGCCGACGAAGGCGTAGGTGTAATGATCGACCACGGCCAGGCCGGGCTTGTTGAATTCGGCGGCCAGCAGCTTTTCAGCCAGCGCCATGCCGACTGCATTGGTGATGCCCTGGCCCAGCGGACCGGTGGTGGTTTCCACGCCCGGCGTGATGTGCACTTCCGGGTGGCCGGCGGTCTTGGAATGCAGTTGGCGGAAGGACTTGATGTCGTCCATCGACAGGTCGTAGCCGGTCAGGTGCAGCAGTGCGTACTGCAGCATGGAGCCGTGGCCGTTGGAGAGCACGAAGCGGTCGCGGTTGGCCCAGTGCGGGTTGGACGGATTGTGGCGATAGTGCTTGGCCCACAGGGCCACTGCGATTTCGGCCATCCCCATCGGCATGCCCGGGTGTCCGGAATTGGCTTTTTGAACTGCGTCCATCGCCAGCGCGCGGATCGCGTTGGCCATCTTGTCGGTGGGGAGAGTGGAAATCATGTCGAGGTCAGAGTTTGCTGTGCTGGGGGGGGCGCCGCAGGCGCACAAATCGGATGTTCAAGCCAATGCGCCGGCCCGGAAGCCCGGGTAACGGCGCGGGCCCGTATTTTACCAGAGTGCGCCGGGGGGATTAAAATTCGGGACCAGCCCCTGACCGGACTGACAACTTTTTTCATGTCTTTTTGATCTTCTTCCTCCAGGACCCTGCCCCATGCCCCGCTTTTACTTCCCGCACCCCCTCGGCATCGGCTCCGCCCTGGTCCTGCCCGAGCAGATTGCCCATCACATTCAGGTGCTGCGCCTGCAACCGGGCGATACCGTGACCCTGTTCAATGGCGAAGGCGGCGAATACACCGCCAGCCTGAGCACCCTCGAAAAGAAGCGCGCCCACGCCGAAGTGAAGACTTTTTCACCCCGCGAGGCCGAACTGCCTTATGCGCTGACCCTGGCCCAGGCCCTGCCTGAAGGATCGAAGATGGACTGGATCGTCGAGAAAGCCGTGGAACTGGGCGCCACCGCCCTCCAGCCGCTGGCCGCGCAGCGCTGCGTGGTGCGGCTCTCGGGTGACCGGGCCGAGAAGAAGCAGGCGCACTGGCAAGGCATCATCCATGCTGCCGCCGAGCAATGCGGCCGCAATCGCTTGCCGCATCTGGGTGAAGTCACCGACTTCAAGCGCTGGATCGCCCAGAGCGACCTGCATCGCCGCATCCTGCTTTCCCCGCGCGGGACCGAGCCGCTGTCAGGCTGGGCGCGCCACCATCCGCCTCAGGCAGTGACCGTCATGGTCGGGCCTGAAGGCGGCTTCAGCGAGGAGGAAGAAAACCTGGCTTGCGCCCAGGGCGCGCTGATGCTGTCCATGGGCAGCCGGGTGCTGCGCACCGAGACTGCCGGGTTGGCGGCGCTGGCCGCCTTGAATGCGGTGTGGGGAGAGCTTTGAAGAAAGCTTCATACCGCTGATTTCCAGGCAGCTTGGCCGCAAAGCGTTACCGCGATTTGTTGAAGGAGTTAGGGCAATGAGCAAGCAACGATTTTCCAGCATCTGGGATGCCATCGAGGACACTCCGGAAGAAGCTGAAAACATGAAGCTGCGTTCCGTCCTCATGACGGCACTCAAGAACCACCTCACCCGCACGGAAATGAGCCAGGCCCAAGCCGCCAAGCTCTTCGGGGTGACTCAGCCGCGTGTCTCCGACCTGATGCGAGGCAAGATCAGCCTGTTCGGACTCGATGCGCTGGTGAACATGGCCACGGCCGCCGGCCTGCACATTGAAATGCGTGTGATCGAATCTGCCTGAGTATCCCGGGGCTCCTGGTTTGACGAAACGCGCCCATTCGCCCGGGTCTCAACCTTGTTGCCACGGTAAACATACTTGGCATCGACGATCAACTTGCCTGATTCCCGTGCAGGCCGTCACCACGGACGTCCAAGTTCGGCGCACGCCTCCCCATTTTGTCTCGCTGACAAAACTCTTCATCTCCCCTCGCACAACTTGCCTTACGGCACTTCACCTCGCAAACCCGCGTGGTGAAGCCTTTTCCCGTTTTTCAGCCGCGTGACGGTCGAGCTGGCACGCCTCCTGCTTAAAGATATTCAATCTTGTATTCAAGTTTGAATATCCAATATGACCACCTCCCATGCCCTGCAGCAAGCTGCCCCCGAGGCCGCCCGGACCACCATCGCCGCCACCCTGGCGGCCTATCGAGAAGGCCGCAGCACACCCGGCAAGGTGGTGGCCGAACTGCTGGCCCGCATCGAGAGCGCCGGACGCGATGAGGTCTGGATCAGCCGGGTGCCGTCCAAACAACTGAAACAACAAGCCGCGGCGCTGGACCTGATGCTGCAGATCAAGGGCGAAGCCGTGCTGGAGAGCATGCCGCTGTTCGGCATCCCCTTCGCCGTGAAGGACAACATCGACGTGGCCGAGATGTCCACCACCGGGGCTTGTCCCGAATTCGGCCGCCTGGCCAGCGAGAGCGCCACCGTGGTGCAGCGCCTGCAGGCCGCTGGCGCACTGCTGGTGGGCAAGACCAACCTGGACCAGTTCGCCACCGGCCTGGTCGGCGTGCGCTCCCCCTACGGTGCGGTACGCAATGCCATCAAGCCGGACTATGTCTCCGGCGGCTCCAGCTCGGGTTCGGCGGTGGCCGTGGCGCTGGGGCAGGTCATGTTTTCGCTGGGGACCGATACGGCAGGTTCTGGTCGCGTGCCGGCCGCCTTCAATCACCTGGTCGGCCTGAAACCGACCAAGGGCCTCATCAGCGCGCGCGGCCTGGTCCCGGCCTGCCGCACCCTGGATTGCATCTCCATCTTCGCCCACGACGTGGCCGATGCCTGGCGCGTGCTGCACAGCGCTTCCGGTTTCGATGCTGAGGATGGCTATTCGCGCCGCCCTACCATGCTGGGCGTGAAGCGGCGGGGTTATCGCATCGCCATTCCCGAGCAATGTGAATTCTTTGGCGACAGCGTCGCCCAGGAAGCCTGGGAACGCAGCCTGGCGCAAATCGCCGCCCTCCCCGGCGTGAGCCTGGCGAAGATTCCTTTCGCCCCCTTCAGCGCGGCCGCGCAGCTGCTCTATCAAGGCCCATGGGTGGCCGAGCGCCGCGCCGCGCTGGGCGACTTCTTCCTGGAGAACCCGGAAGCCATCCACCCCGTGGTGCGCCAGATCACCGCCCAGGCCGACGACTACGATGCCGTTGACAGCTTCAACGCCCAGTACCGCCTGGCCGACCTGCGCCGCCACGCCGAAAACCTGCTCGAAGGCAGCGACCTGATGCTGGTGCCGACCACCACCACCTTCCCCACCATCGCCGAAGTCGAGGCCGATCCGGTGGTGCGCAATGCGCAGCTGGGCCACTACACCAACTTCGTCAATTTGATGGACATGTCGGCCCTGGCCATCCCCGCCGTGTGGCGGCGCGATGGCCTGCCCGCCGGCGTTACCCTGATCGGCCCGGCCGGTGCCGACCATCTGCTGGCCGAAGCCGGTGCGCGCCTGCAGCAGCAACTGGGCGGCGCGGGGCAAGCCGATGCGATTGCGGCCACACCGCTGCCCTTCAATGAAAGCACCATCAAGGTCTGCGTGGTCGGCGCGCACCTGGCCGGCCAGCCCCTGAACTGGCAATTGCTGGAAGCCGGTGCGCGCCGCGTGGCCGTCACCCGCACCGCCGCCCACTATCGTCTCTACGCCCTGGCGGGTACCACCCCACCCAAGCCTGGCCTGGCCCGCACCGAAGGCGACGGCGCCGCCATCGCAGTGGAAGTGTGGGAAATGCCGCTGCGCCAGTTCGGCGGCTTCGTCGCCGCCATCCCGGCCCCGCTGGGCATCGGCACGGTGGAGCTGGCCGACGGCAGCAGCGTCAAGGGCTTCATCTGCGAGCCGGCCGGCATTGCCGGCGCGACCGACATCACCCACCACGGCGGCTGGGTCAACTACCTCCATTCGCTGAACTGACACCCTCACCACGGAGCTGCTCATGAAAAAGAACAACCCAACCGCTGTCCACAATGCCAACCGCCGCAGCTTCATCGCCAAGGCAGGTGCCGTCGCCGCCACCGCCGCCATCGCGGGTGCCCCGGCCATCTTGCGCGCGCAGACGGTGCCCATCCGCATCGGCTACTGGCCGGTGGCCGCCGGCCTGCCCTTCTATGCCGCCGTGGAAGCGGGTTACTTCAAGCAGGCCGGACTGGAAGTGCAAGCCCTCAAATTCGCCGGCGCGCAGCAGGTGATGGAAGCCATGCTGGCAGGCCGCGCCGATGGCTCGGCCAATGGCACCGGGGCCGGCAACCTGGCCATCGGCGAGATCGCCCAGCCGGGCCTGTTCAAGATCTTTGCCACCAATCCCAGCAATGCCAAATACGTACTCGATGAATTCCTGGTGCCCAAGGACAGCCCAGTCAAATCGATCGCCGACCTCAAGGGCAAGAAGGTCGCCTCCGGGCCTGGCATCCAGAACGTCACCTTGGCCAAGACGGTACTCGAACGCGCCGGTGCCACTGGCGCGACCGTAGTCGAACTGCCCATCGGCCAGCACGTCGCTTCGCTGGCGGCGGGCCAGGTCGATGCCGCCTACACGCTGGAACCGACCGGCACCGTGGGCCGCATGAACAACACCACCCGCGTACTGGAAGCAGGCGTAATCGCCAAGTACATCCTGGGCGATCCGATGGCCCCCTGGCACGGCGGCGCTGCCGCGCTGACCACCGAATTCATCAAGAAGAATCCCGAACTGGCGCGCAAGTACATCGCCGCCTATGCGCGCGGCATCGAGCTGGTGCGCAACAATCCGGACCAGGCCCGCACTTACCTGAAGGGCTATACCGCCATCGAAGGTTCGCTCACCAATGAAGTGCCGCTGGCGGCCTACATGCTCTACAACGAGTTCAAGCCCAGCGACCTGGCCTACTTCCAGAAGTTCTACGACCTGTTCGTCGAGAAGGGCGTGTTCTCGCAACGCATCGTGGTCGACAACCTGATCTACAAGGGCTGAGGCCATCATGAACGAGACCATCGCTCCCGCCGTGACCGTGGCGCCCAAGCCCGCCGCCCCGGCGTCCACCGCTGCGCCAGCGCCCAAAGCGCCGCGCAAGGCCCCGGCCCTGGGCCGCCTGCTGCCCATCGTCGGCCCCATCGCGCTGTTCGTGATCTGGGACCTGGTGGTCCGGGCCGGCTGGATCAAGGCCATTCTGCTGCCGCCGCCCGAAGCCACGCTCATGGCCATGTTCAAGGGGCTGGCCGGGGGACCGCTGCTGCTCGATTTCACGGTGACCGTGATCCGCACGCTGGAAGCCTTCGTGATTGCCGCCGTGCTGGGCCTGCCCATCGGTGTGCTCCTGGGCAGCAACGAGCGCGCCTATCGCAGCGTGGAATTCCTGATCGACTTTTTCCGTTCCACGCCCTCCTCCGCGTTGATCCCGCTGTTCCTGCTGATCTTCGGTGTCTCCGACATCAACAAGGTGGCCATCGCAGCTTTCGGGGCTTTCCTTATCGTGCTCTTCAACAGCGCTTACGGCGTGCTCAATGCGCGCAAGCAGCGGGTGATGGCGGCCAAGGTGATGGGCGCTTCGCGCTGGCGCATCTTCTGCGACGTGCTGATCTGGGAAAGCCTGCAAGCCAGCTTCGTCGGCCTGCGCAGCGCGGTCTCGATGGCGCTGGTGATCGTGATCGTGGCGGAGATGTTCATCGGCTCCGAAAACGGCCTGGGCCACCGCATCATCGATACCCAGCAGGTCCTGAACGTACGCGAGATGTATGCCGCCATCCTCTCGGCGGGCGCATTGGGCTATGCCCTGAACGTGGTCTTCATCGTCATTGAAAAACGTATCGTGCACTGGAGCGGAAGATGAGCGTCGTGATCAGCCCCAAAATCGACCTGCCACCGGAAACGCCCTTCGTTCCCGGGCCCCCAGGCACCCAAATCACCATTCGCGGCCTGACCAAGTATTTCGCCGGCTGGCCCCTGTATGAAAACTTCGACCTGGATATTCCCAAGCAGCAGATCGTCTCCGTCTTCGGGCCCAATGGCTGCGGCAAGTCCACGCTCATCAACATGATCGCCGGGCTCATTCCCATCGATGCCGGAGAGATCCTGTTCGATGGCAAATCGCTGGCCCAGACCAAGATCGGTTATGTGTTCCAGAACTACCGCGATGCCATGTTTCCCTGGCTGCGCACCATCGACAACATCGCCTATCCCCTCAAGCTGGAAGGCAAGTCCAAGGCCGAGATCAAGCGCCGCGTCGATGAACTGGTGGCGTCCTTCGACGTCAAGTTCGACCTGATGCGCTATCCCTATGAACTCTCGGGCGGCCAGCAGCAGACCGCCTCCATCATGCGTGCCCTGGCACCGGGGCCGGAGGTGCTGTTCCTCGATGAACCTTTCTCGGCGCTGGATTTCGAGATGACGCTCTTCATCCGGGAGAAGCTGCAGCAGGTCTTTTTGCAGACCGGCACCACCATGGTGCTGGTGTCGCACGACCTGGAAGAAGCGGTCTACCTGGCCGACCAGATCCTGCTCTTGACCAAGCGCCCGACAGCGGTGGCAGACATCTTGCATTACCAGGATCCACGCCCCCGCACGGTGGAGACGCTGTCGCAGCCTGGCTTCATCGCGGCCAAGAAACTGTCCATGGAAATCTTCCAGCGCGAAGTGCGCAAGCCGGCGCGCATGCAGGCGCCCGGTTCGCTGGCGCTGTCCTGATTGCCGTACCGGATTCTGTACAGCCTGAGGTACAGAATCCTGCCCGGAAAGAAGTACCGAATTTGTCTTGCCCCACCCCAACCATCCACGATCACACTGGAGCAACAACATGCAAAACCGCCGCGATTTTCTGAAACTGTCCGGTGCTGCCGCACTGGGCGCTGCCTTCCCGCTGGAACTGCTGGCTGCAGGCCCGCTGACCGTAGGCTTCATCTACGTCGGCGCGCGCGACGACTTCGGCTACAACCAGTCGCATGCGCAAGCCGCCGCCATCATCAAGAAGATGCCCGGCGTAAAGGTGATCGAGGAAGAAAAAGTGCCCGAGACCGTGGCCGTGCAAAAGACCATGGAAGCCATGATCCAGCAGGATGGCGCAACCCTGCTCTTCCCGACCTCCTTCGGCTACTTCGATCCGCACGTCCTCAAGATTGCAGAAAAATATCCCAAGGTGCGCATCGCCCACTGTGGCGGCCTGTGGACCGCCGGCAAGCATCCCATGAACGTGGGCAGCTTCTTCGGCTACATCGAAGAGTGCGAATACCTCTCGGGCGTGGTGGCCGGCCACATGAGCAAGAGCAAGAAGCTGGCCTTCATTGCCGCCAAACCGATTCCGCAGGTCCTGCGCAACATCAACGCCTTCACCCTGGGCGCGCAGTCGGTCGATCCGTCCATCACCTGCCACGTCATCTTCACCGGTGACTGGTCGCTGCCGGTCAAGGAAGCCGAAGCCGCCAACAGCCTCATCGACCAGGGTTGCGACGTCATCACCTGTCACGTCGATGGCCCCAAGGTGATCGTGGAGACGGCCGAGAAGCGCGGCATCATGACCACCGGCTACCACGCCAGCCAGGCCTCGCTGGCGCCCAAGGGCTACCTCACCGGTGCCGAGTGGAACTGGGCTACGCCCTACACCGAGATCGTCAAGGCCACGCTGGAAGGCAAACCGATGATCAACTTCCTGCGCGGTGGCTTGAAGGACGACTTCGTCAAGATGTCGCCCTATGGCGCAGCCGTGAGCGCACCGGCCAAGAAGAAGGCCGACGAGATCAAGGCGCAGATGCTGGCCGGCAAGTTCCAGATCTTCAAGGGACCGATCAAGGACAACAAGGGCAATACCGTGATCCCGGCCGGCACCACCCAGGTCCAGACCGACGTGGCGCTGGAGAAGATGAATTACCTGGTGGCCGGCGTGGTCGGCCAGGTCTGATTGCTGATCCTTGATGCAGGACGGTCTCATGACATCCCTCCCCGCTCCCGGGGTGGCGGCTGCCGCCACCTCGCCCTGGCACCGCTTGCGCTCGGCGCTGCTCAACGGCAGCGCGCCGGCCCTGCCCACGCTGTGCGCGCTGGCCGGGACACTGCTGCTGTTCGTGCTGTTCCTGCTGGTGCAGGGCAAGCCGGCGGGCGAGGCTTGCCTGCTGATCTTCCAGGGCGCCTTCGGCACCCTGTTTGCCTGGCAGAACACCCTGCAGCGCGCCGCGCCCCTGCTGTTGACGGCGCTGTGCGTGGCCTTGCCGGCACGCGTAGGGCTCATCGTCATCGGCGGGGAAGGTGCGCTGGCGCTGGGCGGACTGGCGGCGGCGGTGATGCCGCAACTGCTGCCGGCATTGCCTTCGCTGGTGATGCTGGCCGTCATGGCGCTGGCGGCGATGCTGGCCGGCGGGCTGTGGATCGCGCTGTGCGGCGGTCTGCGCCAGTGGCGCGGGGTCAATGAGACCATCTCCAGCCTGCTGTTGTCCTATCTCGCCGTGGCCGTCTTCAAGCATCTGGTGGAAGGGCCGCTGCGTGATCCGGCCAGTCTGAACAAACCCTCTACCCTGCCCCTGCCCGATCCTTATCTGGTCGGTTCGCTGCCGGGACTGGAAGTGCATTGGGGCCTGGCCTGGGGTGCGCTGGCCTGCGTGGCGGCCTGGGTGTTCCTGCGCCATAGCGTTGCCGGATTCGCCATGGGCGTGGTCGGCGGCAATGTCCGTACGGCGCGGCTGGTGGGCTTGCCGGTCAATCGCCTCATCCTGACGGCCTGCGCCCTCGGCGGTGCGGCAGCGGGACTGGCAGGCATGTTCGAAGTCAGTGCCGTGCAGGGCAGCGCCACCAGTGCGCTGCTGGCCGGTTATGGTTTCTCGGGCATCCTGGTGGCCTTTGCGGCGCGCCAGAATCCGCTGGCCATCATCGTCTGCGCACTCGTCATCGGTGGCGTGGAAGCCAGCGGCAGCCTGCTGCAGCGGCGTCTGGACCTGCCGGACGCCACCACGCTGGTCCTGCAGGGCCTGCTGTTCTGCAACCTGCTGGCCTGGGAAGCCATTACCGGGCGCCTGTCCGCGCTCAAGCTGCGCTGGCAGCAACAGGCGCAAGTCACCCCCGCCAAGGAGGCCGGCCATGCATGACATCGATCTCACGACCCTGCTGCTGGCCCTCTTCGCGGGCGCCATCCGGGTGGGGACGCCCTTTCTCTTCGTCAGCCTGGGCGAATGCCTGACCGAAAAAGGCGGACGCGTGAACCTGGGCCTGGAAGGCATCCTGGTCTGCGGCGCCATGACCGGCTACGCGGCCTCCTTCTACAGCGGCTCGGCCTGGCTGGGCGTGCTGGCGGCGGGCTGCGCCGGACTCTTGCTGGGGGTACTGCATGGCGTGGTGTGTTCGCTGCCGCGCGTCAACGACATCGCCTTCGGCATCGCGCTCATGCTGCTGGGGACGGGCCTGGCCTTCTTCCTCGGCAAGCCTTTCATCCAGCCGCAGGCACCGATGCTGCCCTCCATCGATCTGGGTGCGTGGAGCAGCAATGATCGCCTGCACCATGCATTGCAGATCAATGCGCTGTTCTTCATCGGCGTGGCGCTCGCACTGGTATTGCAGTGGGGCCTGTCGGCCACGCGCTGGGGACTGGCCTTGCGGCTGGTGGGCGACCACGCCGAGACCGCACGCGCGCTCGGTTACCGCCTCACCGGCACGCGCATTGCGGCCACGGCCGCAGGCGGCTTCCTGGCTGCCATCGGCGGTGCCTACCTGTCGCTCTACTACCCCGGCAGCTGGAATGAGGGACTCTCCAGCGGCCAGGGCCTCATGGCCGTGGCGCTGGTGATCTTCGCGCGCTGGCAGCCGTGGCGCTGCCTGCTGGCCGCGCTGCTGTTCGGTGCCGCCGGTGCACTGGGGCCGGCCTTGCAGGCGGTGGGCGTGACCTCCGGCTATTACCTCTTCAACGCGGCACCGTATGCGCTCACGCTCTTGATCATGATCCTCACCTGCCGGCCTGACCGCACGCTCTCGAGTGCGCCGGGCGAACTGAGCCTGACCCGATAAATCCACTTGCCCCAAGGAGAAACCATGTCCGAACGCTACATCCAGGCCGAACCCTATCCCTGGCCCTATGACGGTGCCCTGACCCCGGCCAATACCGCGCTCATCGTCATCGACATGCAGACCGACTTCTGCGGCATCGGCGGCTACGTCGACAAGATGGGCTATGACCTCTCGCTCACGCGTGCGCCCATCGAACCGATCAAGAAAGTGCTGGCCGCCATGCGCGCCGGCGGCTACACCATCATCCATACCCGCGAAGGCCATCGCCCCGATCTGTCCGACCTGCCGGCCAACAAGCGCTGGCGCTCGCGCCAGATCGGCACCAACGGCGTGGGCATCGGTGACGCCGGCCCCTGTGGCCGCATCCTGGTGCGCGGCGAACCGGGCTGGGAAATCATTCCCGAACTGGCCCCCATCGCGGGAGAGATCATCATCGACAAACCGGGCAAGGGCTCCTTCTGCGCCACCGACCTGGAGATGATCCTGCACACGCGCGGCATCCGCAACATCGTGCTCACCGGCATCACCACCGATGTCTGCGTGCATACCACCATGCGCGAAGCCAATGACCGTGGCTTCGAATGCGTGATGCTCGCGGACTGCTGTGGCGCGACCGACCACAACAACCACCTGGCGGCGCTGTCCATGATCAAGATGCAGGGTGGCGTGTTCGGCGCGGTCTCCGATGCGGCCGCACTGATCGATGTGATCGGGGCCTGACATGCACGCCCTGGAGCTGGAGATCATCAATGCCGGCAAATCCTTCGGCAGCTTTCGCGCGCTCGATGATGTCTCGATGAAAATCCGCGCCGGCACCATCCACGCGCTGCTGGGCGAGAACGGTGCGGGCAAGAGCACGCTGGTCAAGGGCCTGGTTGGCTACAGCCCGCTGGACCAGGGCAGCATCGTGGCTGACCGCCGCGAGGTGGAGATCCGCAGTGCGCGCGTGCCCAACCAGCTCGGCATCGGCATGGTCTACCAGCACTTCACGCTGGCCCCCAGCCTGACCGTGGCCGAGAACCTGCTGCTGGCGCGCGGCGACCTGCCCTGGCGCATCCGCTGGCGCAGCGAACGCGCCGTGCTGGAAGAATTCATGGCGCGCATGCCCTTCAAGCTGGGGCTGGAGCGCGCGGTAAGCAGTCTCTCCGCCGGCGAAAAGCAGAAACTGGAAATCCTCAAGCAGCTCTATCTGCGCCGCCGCTTCCTGATCCTCGATGAACCGACCTCGGTACTGACCCCGCAGGAAGCCGACGAAGTGCTGGGACTCATGCATGCCCTCACCCGCCAGCAGGAACTGACGGTGTTGATGATCACCCACAAGTTCCACGAAGTGACCGCCTATGCCGACGATGTGACGGTGCTGCGCAAGGGTCGCCTGGTCGGCAGTGCCAGGGTTTCCGAGACGACGCCGGATGCCTTGGCGCACTGGATGATGGGCCACGCCCGCGCCGAGAAAACGCAGGTGGAGCGGCCTGCAGTGCCAGCAGACGCCCGCTTCGGGCTCGAAGTGAAGGAACTGACGGTCAACAACGATCGCGGCGTGGCTGCCGTGCGGGCCCTCTCGCTGCAGGTGAAGCGCGGTGAAATCGTGGGCCTGGCCGGCATCTCCGGCAATGGCCAGAAGGAACTGGTGGAAGCCCTGCTGGGCCAGCGCCGCCACCTGCTGGGCGAGATCCGCATCGAGGATGCGCCCTATGCCGCCACGCGTGAGGAAATGCGACGGTTGCGCGTCTTCGCGCTACCGGAAGAACCCTTGCGCAATGCCTGCATCGCCGGCATGAGCGTGGCCGAGAACATGGCACTGCGCAATTTCGATGTCGCCCCCTTCAAGCGCAGCGGCTGGCGCGTGGACCGCAGTGCCATGAAGCGCCAGGCGCAATCCCTGATCGCGGCCTTCAACGTCAAGCCGCCCGCACCGGAACGCCCCATCGGCACGCTTTCCGGCGGCAATGTGCAGCGCGCCGTGCTGGCGCGTGAGCTGGGTGAAGAGGGCGATGCAGGCGCGGCCAATGTGCTCATCGTCGCCAATCCGGTCTTCGGACTGGACTTCGCCTCGGTAGCCGACATCCACGCACGCCTGCTGCAAGCGCGCGCACGCGGCGCGGCCGTGCTGCTGGTGAGCGAAGACCTGGACGAACTGCTGGAACTGTCCGACCGCATCCTGGTGATGACCGAGGGCCGCATCGTGCACGTGGCGCAGGACGTGGCCACGCAAGGAGCGGACCGCGCCGCCCTGGGCCGCTGGATGGCGGGCCACTCCGAACAATCACCCCACGCCGAGGCCGCATGATCCGTATCGACGCCTTCCCCTATCCCTATCAGTTCCATCCGCGCAGCACCGCGCTGGTGGTCATCGACATGCAGCGCGACTTCGTGGAAGAAGGCGGCTTCGGCAGTGCGCTGGGCAACGATGTGCGGCCCCTGGGCGCGATCGTGCCGACCGTGGCGGCCCTGCTGGCGCTGGCACGCCAGGCGCAGATGCTGGTGGTCCACACGCGTGAATCGCACCTGCCGGATCTCTCGGACTGCCCGCGCGCCAAGCGCCTGCGCGGCAACCCGGCGCTGGGCATCGGCGATGTCGGGCCGATGGGCCGGATCCTGGTGCGGGGCGAACCCGGCAACCAGATCCTGCCGCAGTTGGCTCCCCTGGATGGCGAGATCGTCATCGACAAACCGGGCAAGGGGGCCTTCTACGCCACCGACCTGCACGCACAATTGCAGGAGCGCGGCATCACTCACCTTCTGGTGGCCGGCGTCACTACGGAAGTGTGCGTGCAGACCTCGATGCGCGAGGCCAATGACCGCGGCTATGAATGCCTGGTGGTAGAAGATGCCTGCGCCAGTTACTTCCCTGAATTTCATCGCGCCACGCTGGAGATGCTGACCGCCCAGGGCGGCATCGTAGGCTGGCGCGCGCCGCTGGCGCAGCTGCACAGCGCCGTGGCCGCCTATACCGGAGAAACGCCATGATGCAAGTGAACCTGCCCCACGTGGTGGCTGAGGTCGAACAAGCTTTTACGGATTACGAACACGCCCTGCTCATCAACGACATCCCGGCCCTGGACCGCTGGTTCTGGTATGCGCCCGAAACGGTGCGCTACGGCGTTGGCGAAGTGCTGCTGGGCGGCGAGGCGATCCGCCAGTACCGCAAGACCTGCACCCCGGTGCCGGCCTCGCGCAAGCTGCATCGCACCGTTGTCACCACCTTCGGCAGCGACTATGCTACGGTCTCCACCGAATTCACCGACCATACGTCCGATCGTATCGGCCGCCAGATGCAGACCTGGGTGCGCATGGACCAAGGCTGGCGCATCGTCGCCGCCCATGTCAGCCTGATGACATGAGTCCGCAGCCCCCTCGAACCAGAATGCCCGTACCATGACCGTCACCGTCGCCAACCCGCTCGCCGAACAGGTCTATCACCGGATCAAGGACGACATCTTCAGTTTCCGCCTGCTGCCCGGGGACAATTTCACCGAGACCGAGATGGCCCAGCGCCAGGGCGTCTCGCGTACGCCCTTGCGAGATGCGCTCTTCAGGCTGCAGCGCGAGGGCTACCTGGAAGTGGGATTCCGGCGTGGCTGGAAGGTCTGCCCGATCGACTTCGACCGCCTCGACAATCTCTATGACCTGCGCATCGTGCTGGAGATGGCCGCACTGGACAAACTCTGCAGCCAGCAGGAGCCGACGGCAGAACTGGAGCAGTTGAACGCCATCTGGCTGGCCGAACCCGAAGCGCGCCACACCGATGCCGTCAAGGTGGCCGAGCTGGACGAAGCCTTCCACACCAACCTGGTGGCCGCCGCCGGGAATGTGGAGATGACCCGGGTCCATACCGAGGTGACGGAAAAGATCCGCATCGTGCGCCGACTGGACTTCCTCAAGAAGAAGCGCATCGAAGCCACCTACGAGGAACACGGCAAGATCCTGCAACTGATCGCCAAGCGCAAGGCCACCGAAGCGCAGATCCTGCTGCGCGCCCATATCACCCAGAGCAAGCTGGAAGTCAGAAAGATCACCATCTGGATGCTGGCCGAGGCACGCCAGCTCCAGGAGCCCGAAGCGGCGCTGGCCCGCTGACGCTGCCGGCAAGAAACTTTCATATGAAAGTTTGTCAACATTTCCTTGGTGAAATATGAAAAACTGCGCTGCCTGTCCGCTTCAGGCGGCTTGATCCGTGCCAAGCCGCCACCAAATCAAGGAAAGCCTCCGAAACCATTTATAATGGAAGGCTTTTGCAACAGCGCATCTTTCCAGCGGCTCAATGAAGGTATTTCGCGGACTTCCCACAGCCGAATCGCGCGCCCCGTGCGCGCTGACCATCGGCAATTTCGACGGCGTGCATCTGGGCCACCAGGCCCTCTTGGCGCGCGTGCGCGAGGCCGCCGCCAACCTGGGGCTGGACGCGGCGGTGATGACTTTCGAGCCGCATCCGCGTGAATTCTTCGCCCAGCTGGCCGGCACCCCCGAACGCGCCCCGGCGCGCATCGCCAACCTGCGCGACAAGCTCGAAGCGCTCTCCAACTCCGGCATCGACCGCGTGGTGGTGGAGCATTTCGGCAGCCATTTCGCCGCCCTCTCCCCGCAGGACTTCATCGAGAAGATCCTGGTGCAGGGCCTGCACGTGCGCTGGCTGATGGTCGGTGACGACTTCTGCTTCGGCGCGCGCCGCGCCGGCACGCTCGATACCCTGATCGCGGCCGGCAAGCAGTATGGCTTCGAGGTCCATGCCCTGCCCACGGTGACCAATGCCGGTGTGCGCATCTCCTCTTCGGCCGTGCGCGCGGC
Source organism: Herbaspirillum huttiense (assembly GCF_004367745.1). Taxonomy (GTDB): domain Bacteria; phylum Pseudomonadota; class Gammaproteobacteria; order Burkholderiales; family Burkholderiaceae_D; genus Herbaspirillum; species Herbaspirillum huttiense. The sequence goes on along the minus strand of NZ_CP037993.1, from coordinate 1,584,419 downwards.
GCTGGCCGAGGGCGATTTCACCCTGTCACAGCAGTTGCTGGGCCATCCCTATGCCATCAGCGGCCGGGTCGTGCACGGCAAGAAACTGGGGCGCACCATCGGTTTCCCGACGCTGAACATGCGCGTGGGCCACAAGCGTCCGGCGCTTTCGGGCATCTTCGTGGTGCAGGTGCACGGTCTGGCCGAGCAGCCCTTGCCGGCCGTGGCCAGCCTGGGCGTGCGCCCGACGGTGGACGACAGCGGCCGGGTGCTCCTGGAAACGCACCTGCTCGATTTCAAGGGCGATTGCTACGGCAAGCTGGTGCGGGTGGAATTCCTCAAGAAGCTGCGCGACGAAGAAAAGTATGTCGACCTGCCCACGCTGACCACGGCCATTGCCCGTGACGTGGACAATGCCCGCGCCTGGTTCCGTGAAAACGCCGGCTTCGCCGTCTCGGCCACCGACCGAATTTGAACGCTGGGCGGTTGCCGGAGCCCTGCTCCCGCAGCTGTCCAGCCGCCCCATCCTGCATCCTGCCTGCCGCAACGCGCCCTGCTTGTGACGCCTTGCCGGGCCCCCGGAATCAACCTGCATTCAACGAAAGCTTTGTCATGTCCAACAACGAATCCTCCGCCAAGCCCGGCAAACCGGAAAAAGCCGGCAAGGCCCCCTCCAAGTACCCGGTCAACATGACCGAAACCGGCTTCCCGATGCGCGGCGACCTCGCCAAGCGCGAGCCGCAGTGGGTCAAGGAATGGCAGGAGAAGAAGGTCTACGAGCGCATCCGCAAGGCCTCGGCCGGCCGCCCGAAATTCATCCTGCATGACGGCCCGCCGTATGCCAACGGTGACATCCACATCGGCCACGCCGTCAACAAGATCCTGAAGGACATGATCGTCAAGGCCCGCAACATGGCCGGCTTCGACGCCCAATACGTGCCGGGCTGGGATTGCCACGGCATGCCCATCGAGATCCAGATCGAAAAGCAGTTCGGCAAGAACCTGCCGGTGGCCGAAGTGCAGGCCAAGGCGCGCGCCTACGCGGGTGAGCAGATCGAACGCCAGAAGGCCGACTTCATCCGCCTGGGCGTGCTCGGCGAATGGGACAACCCCTACAAGACCATGAACTTCTCCAACGAAGCCGACGAGCTGCGCGCACTCGGCACGATCCTGGAGAAGGGTTACGTCTATCGCGGCCTGAAGCCCGTGAACTGGTGCTTCGACTGCGGCTCGGCATTGGCCGAGGCCGAAGTGGAATACCAGGACAAGCGCGACCCGGCCATCGATGTCGGCTTCCCCTTTGCCGAACACGACAAGATCGCCACCGCCTTCGGCCTGGCCGACCTGCCGACCCGCAACGGCTACATCGTCATCTGGACCACCACGCCCTGGACCATCCCGTCCAACCAGGCGTTGAACGTCCATCCGGAATTCGAGTACGCGCTGGTCGAGACCAGCCGCAACGGCGAAGCCACCCTGCTGATCCTGGCCAAGGACCTGGTGGAATCCTGCCTGCAGCGCTTCGGCCTGGAAGGCAAGATCATCGCCACCACCACCGGCGAGAAGCTGTCCCTGATCCGCTTCCATCATCCGCTGGCCAAGGCTGATGCCGGCTACGACCGCCTGTCGCCAATCTACCTGGGTGAATACGTGACCGCCGACAGCGGTACCGGCATCGTGCACTCGGCACCGGCCTACGGTATCGAAGACTTCATCTCCTGCAAGGCGCACGGGATGAAGGACGACGACATCCTCAACCCGGTCATGGGCGATGGCCGCTATGCCTCCTGGCTGCCGCTGTTTGCCGGCCTGACCATCTGGGAAGCCTCCAAGCCCATCTGCGGCAAGCTGGAAGAAGTGGGTTCGCTGTTCAAGCTGGTCATGTTCGACCACAGCTACATGCACTGCTGGCGCCACAAGACCCCCATCGTCTATCGCGCCACCTCGCAGTGGTTCGCCAGCATGGACAACACGCCCAAGGACGGCGGCCCCAGCCTGCGCCAGACCGCGCTGCAAGGCATCGAGGACACCGCCTTCTTCCCCGGCTGGGGCAAGGCGCGCCTGCACGGCATGATCGCCAACCGTCCGGACTGGACCCTGTCGCGCCAGCGCCAGTGGGGCGTGCCCATGGCCTTCTTCGTGCACAAGGAAACGGGTGAACTGCATCCGCGTACGCCGGAGCTGATCGAGCAGGTCGCCCAACGCATCGAGAAGAGCGGCATCGAAGCCTGGCAGGCGCTGGATCCCAAGGAATTGCTGGGCGACGAGGCCGAGCACTACCTCAAGAACCGCGACACGCTGGACGTCTGGTTCGATTCCGGCACCACCCACCAGACCGTGCTGCGCGGCTCGCACGCGCAGCAGTCGCAGTTCCCGGCCGACCTCTACCTGGAAGGCTCGGACCAGCATCGCGGCTGGTTCCACTCGTCGCTGCTGACCTCGTCGATGTTGAATGGCCGCGCGCCCTACAAGGCCCTGCTCACGCACGGCTTCGTGGTCGATGGTGAGGGCAAGAAGATGTCCAAGTCCAAGGGCAACGTGGTCGCCCCGCAAAAGGTCTCGGACTCGCTGGGCGCGGAAATCCTGCGCCTGTGGGTGGCCTCGACCGACTACTCGGGCGAGCTGTCGATCTCGGACGAGATCCTCAAGCGCGTGGTGGAAGCCTACCGCCGCATCCGCAACACCCTGCGCTTCCTGCTGGCCAACACCTCCGACTTCGACCCGGCACAACACGCCGTGCCGGTGGCCGAGATGCTGGAAATCGACCGCTATGCGATCGCCAACATGGCGCGTCTGCAGGCGGAGGTGCTGGCGCACTTCGAGACCTATGAATTCCACCCGGTGGTGGCCAAGCTGCAGATGTACTGCTCGGAAGACCTGGGCGGCTTCTACCTGGACATCCTGAAGGACCGCCTCTACACCAGCGGCGTGGAGTCGGCCGCACGCCGCTCGGCCCAGACCGCCGTGTGGCACATCACGCAGTCGCTGTTGCGCCTGATGGCACCGATCCTGTCCTTCACGGCCGAAGAAGCCTGGCGCTTCTTTGCCGGCAAGGACGCCTTCGAGGCCAGCGGCGAAACCATCTTCTCGCAGGTCTATTACGCCCTGCCGGAAGTGGCCGATGCACAGGCCCTGCTGGACAAGTTCGCGGTGCTGCACGAAGTGCGCGCAGCGGTCACCAAGCAGCTGGAAGAAGTGCGTATCGCCGGCAGCATCGGTTCCTCCCTGCAGGCGGAAGTGGAACTGAAGGTCGCCGGCGACAAGGCGTCCCTGCTGGAAAGCCTGGGCGATGACCTGAAGTTCGTCCTCATCACCTCGGCTGCCCGCGTCACCCCGGTGGCCACGGTGGAAGAGGAAGCGGTGGTGGTCACGCCGTCGGCGCATCAGAAATGTGAACGTTGCTGGCACTATCGCGCCGATGTCGGGTCTCATGCCGATCATCCGGGCCTGTGCGGTCGCTGCTACAGCAACCTGTTCGGCCAGGGCGAAAAGCGCCTGTTCGCCTGATCCGGGCGGGACGGCCTTGCTAGCGGCCCGCTGCACTTGAATGCAGCGGGCCGTCCACTCCAACAAGAACATCCATGGCAACCAAAAAGCGCTCCTCCTCTTCCGGTTCTTCGTCCACCACCCAAGGGCTCTTGCCCTGGCTGGGCATCGCCACCATCGTGCTGCTGCTGGACCAGCTCACCAAGATCACCATCCTGAAACTGTTCCACTATGGCGAGTCGGTGCCGGTGACCGGTTTCTTCAATCTGGTGCTGGTCTACAACAAGGGCGCGGCCTTCAGTTTCCTGGCCGCCAGCGGTGGCTGGCAGCGTTATCTGTTCACCGCCATCGGCATCGGTGCGGCGGTGTTCATCATCCATCTGCTGCGCAAGCATCCCGGCCAACGCATGTTCTGCTGGGCCCTGGCGCTGATCCTGGGCGGCGCGATTGGCAACGTGATCGACCGCGTCGTGTATGGCCACGTGATCGACTTCCTCGACGTCTACGTCGGCAACTGGCACTGGCCGGCGTTCAACCTGGCCGATAGTGCGATCTGCGTGGGTGCGGTATTGTTCGTCGTGGACGAACTGCGCCGCGTCTCCAAGAAGTAAGGCAAGTCCACACGTCCGCAAGTCTGAACACGCCTGCGGTACGCCGCATTCCGGGAGCAAACAATGGATCTGGCTGGCAAGAAAATCGTATTGGGCCTGACCGGCGGCGTGGCCTGCTACAAGGCCGCCATGCTGGCGCGCGAACTGGGCCGCGCCGGTGCCACGGTGCACGTGGTGATGACCGAGGCGGCCACGCACTTCATGACCGCCGTCACCATGCAGGCCCTGACCGGCAACCCGGTCTACACTGACCAATGGGATGCGCGCATGGACAACAACATGCCGCACATCAATCTCACCCGCGATGCCGATGCGGTCGTCATCGTGCCCTGCTCCACCGATTTCATCGCCAAGCTGGCCCACGGGCATTGCGACGACCTGCTCTCGACCTTGTGCGTGGCGCGTCCGGCGCGGCTGCCGCTGATGGTGGCCCCGGCCATGAATGTGGAGATGTGGCAGAACCCGGCCACCCAGCGCAACGTGCGCCAGATCCGCGAAGACGGCATCCTGCTGCTGGGCCCGGATGCGGGTGCGCAAGCCTGTGGCGAGGTCGGCGAAGGCCGCATGCTGGAGCCGGCACAATTGCTGGAAGAGATCGTCGCAGCTTTCCAGCCCAAGCTGCTAGCGGGCCGCCGCGTGCTGCTCACGGCCGGACCGACCTTCGAACCGATCGACCCGGTGCGCGGCATCACCAATCTGTCTTCCGGCAAGATGGGCTACGCGATTGCGCGAGCTGCGCGCGAAGCGGGCGCGGAAGTCACCCTGGTCTCCGGCCCGACGGCGCTGGAGACGCCTTATGGCGTGCAGCGCGTGGATGTGCAGACGGCCCTGCAGATGCATGAGGCGGTGTTGGCTCATGTGAAGGAAAAAGACCTGTTCGTCGCCGTTGCTGCCGTCGCTGACTGGCGCGTGGCCAATGCCAGCGAGCAGAAACTGAAGAAACAGGACGAAAACGATACCCCGCAACTGGAATTCGTCCAGAATCCCGACATCCTGGCCACCGTGGCCGCCCTGCCCCAGCGTCCCTACTGCGTGGGCTTTGCGGCCGAATCGGAGAACCTGGAGCAATACGGCGCGGCCAAGCGCATCCGCAAGAACATTCCGCTGCTGGTCGGCAATATCGGCCACCAGACCTTTGGCCGTGATGACAACGCGCTCATGCTGTTCGACGCCCAGGGCCACAGCGCCCTGCCCCGTGCGGACAAGCAGACCCTGGCCCGCCAGCTGGTGCGCGAGATCGCGCGCCGCATGGCGGCCTGACGGTGCACGGCCCGCCTCTTGCGGGCCGTGTCTTTTGTACGTTTCCGTACGTTTTGTATTTGAATCCGATTACGCATCATGAAGACCATCGACATCAAGATCCTCGACCCCCGCATGAAAGACCAACTGCCTGCCTACGCCACCCCTGGCAGCGCCGGCCTGGACCTGCGGGCCTGCATCGATGCGCCGCTGACCCTGGCGCCGGGTTCCACGCACCTGATCCCGACCGGACTGGCGATCCACCTGGCCGATCCGAATTACGCGGCCGTGATCCTGCCGCGTAGCGGTATGGGGCACAAACATGGGATCGTGTTGGGCAACCTGGTCGGGCTGATCGATTCGGATTACCAGGGCCAGTTGATGATCTCGACGTGGAACCGCGGCAGTACCGAGTTTGTCCTAAACCCCATGGAACGCCTGGCGCAGCTGGTGATCGTGCCGGTACTGCAGGTCGGCTTCAATGTGGTAGATGAATTCGACAGCAGCGAACGCGGCGCCGGTGGTTTCGGCAGCACAGGCAAACACTGATGGAGAACCGCATGCTCGTATCCCCCCTGCCCCAGTGGCAGAAACTGAAAACCCTCGCCGTCCTGGCACCGCTGGCCTTCCTGGCCGCCTGCGCCACCCAGGAACCCGGTCCGGTCACCACTACGCCGTCCAAACCGGTGACCGCGACGATCCAGGCCCCGCGTCCGGTGGCCGACAATCCCCAGCAGGCACAATTGCGCGAACTGATCGCGCAGCAGGACCGGCTCTACCGCGTCGCTGCGCCGCTGTTGACCAGCAACGCCCAGCTCTGCCGTGGCAATGCCCGCAACCTGCTGGGCTTTACCGCCAAGAACCGTTATTCCTTCCCCATCGAATATGCAGAAACCGCGCGTAGCCTGGGCTACGACGACCGCCTGCAGGTCACCGGCGTGCTGCCCGGCAGCGGTGCTGCCCAGGCTGGCATCCAGCGGGGCGACTTCCTGATCTCGGTGGCAGGCAAGCCGATGCCGCAAGGCACCGATGCCGAACGCCAGGCCGCCGTGCTGCTGAGTCCGCTGGTGGTCAAGAAGGCCCCCATTGCGCTGGGCGTGCAGCGCAACGGCCAGAACACTACCGTCAATGTGCCGCTGACCTTCGCCTGCGCCTTCAGCATCGAGCTGGGCAATGCCGACAACGTCAACACCTATGCCGATGGCCGCCGCGTGCTCATTACCCGCGGCATGCTCAAGTTCACCCAGTCCGATGATGAACTGGCCTACCTGATCGCCAAGGAGATGGCGCACAATATCCTCGGCCACGCCATCCGCCAGCGCATGGTCTCGACGATTGCCGAAGTGATCGACAACCTGCTGCTGCCACATCCGGACCCGACCACCACGGCCGGCACTGCCGGCATCCGCGTCTATCCGCAAGACCTGGATGCAGCTGCCGATACGCTCTCGCTGTACCTGCTGGCGCGCGCCGGCTACAGCATCGACAACGTGCCGGCGTTCTGGAAGCGCCTGGCCGACCAGTATCCGGCCAGCGTGCCCAACGGCTACACGGCGCTGCATCCGGCTACCGCTTATCGCCTCTCGATGATCGACAAGGTCACGCAGATCGTGAAGGCAAAGCAGGAGGCGGGCAAGCCGCTGGTGCCGTAAATGCGGTGATATGAAGTAGTTGAAGTGAAGACGGCGCGGTGAAAACCGCGCCGTTTTTGTTTGCGTAATGAAAGTGAAGCAAGCTGCAAAACAAAAGGCCACGCCGGTTTCCCGACGTGGCCTTGATGGCTTGCTTGATGCGCTTATTCGACTTCGAGCTTCTCTTGCGGCTCTTCCGGCGGGGACGAATCGTCGCCCTCGGGGAAGTCCAGCTTGATCTGCTCCTTGTCGTCCATCTCCACCGTCACGCGGCCACCGCTGACCAGCTTGCCGAACAGCAGTTCGTCGGCCAGCGCCTTGCGGATCAGGTCCTGGATCAGGCGCGACATCGGGCGTGCCCCCATCAACGGATCGAAGCCCTTCTTGCCCAGGAACTTGCGCAGGTTGTCCGAGAAGACGGCTTCCACCTTCTTTTCGTGCAGCTGCTCTTCCAGTTGCATCAGGAACTTGTCGACCACGCGCAGGATGATTTCCTCGTCCAGTGGACGGAAGCTGATGATGGCATCCAGACGGTTGCGGAACTCCGGGGTGAACATGCGCTTGATGTCCGCCATTTCGTCGCCGGCTTCCTTCTTCTCGGTGAAGCCGATGGTGCGCTTCTGCAGGCTCTCGGCCCCCGCGTTGGTGGTCATGATGATGATCACGTTGCGGAAGTCGGTCTTGCGGCCGTTGTTGTCGGTCAGCGTGCCATGGTCCATCACCTGCAACAGAATGTTGAAGATGTCGGGGTGCGCTTTTTCGATTTCATCCAGCAGCAGCACGGCGTGCGGCTTCTTGTTGACGGCCTCGGTCAGCAGGCCGCCCTGGTCGAAACCGACATAGCCCGGGGGCGCACCGATCAGGCGGCTCACGGCATGGCGCTCCATGTATTCGGACATGTCGAACCGTACCAGCTCGATGCCGAGGATGAAGGCCAGCTGCTTGGCCACTTCGGTCTTGCCCACGCCGGTCGGACCGGAGAACAGGAAGGAACCGATCGGCTTGTCGGTCTTGCCCAGGCCGGCACGTGCCATCTTGATGGCCGAGGCCAGTGCTTCGATGGCCGGATCCTGCCCGAACACAACGTTCTTCAGGTCGCGGTCGATGGTCTGCAGCTTGGCGCGATCATCCTGGTTCACGGACTGCGGCGGGATACGCGCGATCTTGGAAATGATTTCCTCGATTTCCGGCTTGCCGATAGTCTTCTTCTGCTTGGACTTGGGCAGGATGCGCTGGGCAGCACCGGCTTCGTCGATCACGTCGATGGCCTTGTCGGGCAGGTGACGGTCATTGATGAAGCGCGCCGCCAGTTCGGCTGCCGAGGTCAGGGCCGAAGCAGAATACTTCACACCGTGGTGTTCCTCGAACTTGGACTTCAGGCCGCGCAGGATCTGCACGGTCTGCTCCACGGTCGGTTCGTTCACATCGATCTTCTGGAAGCGACGCGACAGCGCGTGGTCCTTCTCGAAGACGCCACGGAATTCGGTGTAGGTGGTCGCGCCGATGCACTTCAACTGGCCGCTCGACAGCGCAGGCTTCAACAGGTTGGATGCATCCAGCGTACCGCCCGAAGCCGAACCCGCACCGATGATGGTGTGGATTTCGTCGATGAAAAGAATGCCGTTGGGGCTGTCCTTCAATTGCTTCAACACGGCCTTCAGACGCTGCTCGAAGTCGCCACGGTACTTGGTACCGGCCAGCAGCGCGCCCATGTCCAGCGAATAGACGACGGCATTCTTCAGTATCTCGGGCACGTCGCCTTGGGTCACGCGCCAGGCCAGGCCTTCGGCGATCGCGGTCTTGCCGACACCGGCTTCGCCGACCAGCAGCGGATTGTTCTTGCGACGGCGGCACAGGGTCTGGATGACGCGCTCGACCTCGGAATCGCGGCCGATCAGCGGATCGATCTTGCCTTCGGCGGCCGCCTTGTTCAGGTTCTGGGTGAACTGGTCCAGCGGGCTTTCCTTCTGCTGGCCTTCGGCTTGCACGTCTTCCGCGCCTTCCGGGGCCTTCTGCGGATCAGCCTGCTGGTCCTTGCGCACGCCGTGCGAGATGAAGTTGACCACGTCCAGACGGGTCACGCCCTGCTGGTGCAGGTAGTAGACCGCGTGCGAATCCTTCTCGCCGAAGATGGCCACCAGCACGTTGGCGCCGGTGACTTCCTTCTTGCCGTTGGAGGCCGACTGCACGTGCATGATGGCGCGCTGGATCACGCGCTGGAAGCCCAGCGTCGGCTGGGTATCCACTTCATTGGTGCCGGGGACCGTGGGCGTGTTGTCGGTGATGAAATTGGTCAGCGTCTTGCGCAGATCATCAATGTTCACCGAGCAGGCGCGCAGCACTTCGGCCGCCGAAGGATTGTCCAGCAGCGCGAGCAGCAAGTGTTCCACGGTAATGAATTCATGACGCGATTGTCTGGCTTCGACAAAGGCCATGTGCAAACTGACTTCGAGTTCCTGCGCAATCATGCTTCCTCCATCACGCATTGCAGGGGGTGCCCTGCTTTTCGAGCGTGGGTTAAAACGAGTTCCACTTTTGTGGATGCGATATCTTTGGGATACACACCACACATTCCCTTCCCATCGCGGTGAACCTTGAGCATGATCTGCGTCGCGGTTTCACGGTCCTTGTTGAAGTACTGCTGGATGACTGCGACGACGAATTCCATCGGCGTATAGTCATCGTTCAACAATAAAACCTGGTACATCGGGGGCGGCTTGAGTTTTGCCTCCTGCCGTTCCAGGACTGTACCGCCATCATTTTCGTGCTTGGTTGCCATGCGTTTATTCGACCATCAAAGCTGTGCAACGCACAATGATCACGTAACCTCTAGATGAGATAGATATTACTTGTTTTCCGGACCTTGCGCAGATGACGATGATTTATCCTAAATCAAGGGTTTCTTTCCCCATCGCTCAAACAGGGCCACAAAGCGGAATGTGAAAACTGCTTGACTTTTGGATTTCGACCGAGAACAATGGAATTCATTGATTAGTAGTTACTAAATGTAACAACTCATCGATACGATAGGGGGCAGGTTTAAGGGGGGCTGCGTGACGCGCGATGCTTCTTGCTTTAACGGCTCGTGTGAATAGTTAATTTTGAAAGATGCTTTTATGGCAACAGGTACTGTCAAGTGGTTCAATGATTCCAAAGGCTTTGGCTTTATCACTCCGGATGACGGCGGCGAAGATCTGTTCGCTCACTTCTCCGCAATCCAGATGAACGGCTTCAAGACCCTGAAAGAAGGTCAAAAAGTCCAGTTTGACGTTACGCAAGGCCCCAAAGGCAAGCAAGCTTCGAACATCCAGAACGCCGCTTAAACCCCGGTTTCTCTAAAAGCCCCGCTCTTGCGGGGCTTTTTTCATTGGCGCACTGAAAATCAATTCGCCCCCGCGCCAACAACAAACAGCCGGACGAAGCCGGCTGTTTGTTGTTTTTCCGTCATTATTTTCAGCAAAACAAGTTGCGGAAGCAGTATGGCGGGCTTACATGTTTTCGATCAGCGCTTCACCGAAACCGGAGCAGGAAACCTGCGTGGCGCCTTCCAGCAAACGCGCGAAATCATAGGTCACGCGCTTGGCCGAGACCGACTTCTGCATGGCCGTGATGATCAGGTCCGCTGCCTCGATCCAACCCATGTGGCGCAGCATCATTTCTGCCGAAAGAATGCTGGAACCGGGGTTCACATAATCCTTGCCGGCATACTTCGGTGCAGTGCCATGGGTGGCTTCGAACACGGCCACCGAATCGGACATGTTGGCGCCCGGAGCAATGCCGATACCGCCGACCTGAGCCGCCACGGCGTCCGAAATGTAGTCGCCGTTCAGGTTCATGGTGGCGATGACGCTGTATTCCGCCGGGCGCATCAGCACCTGCTGGAAGAAGGCATCGGTGATGGCATCCTTGATGACGATCTGGCGGCCGGTCTTGGGGTTCTTCAGGCGCATCCACGGGCCGTCGTCGATCAGTTCGGCCCCGAATTCGCGGCCGGCCAGCGCATAACCCCAGTCACGGAAAGCACCCTCGGTGTACTTCATGATGTTGCCCTTGTGGACCAGCGTCACCGAAGGCTTGTCGTGGTCGATGGCGTACTGGATGGCCTTGCGCACCAGTCGCTCGGTACCTTCGCGCGAGACCGGCTTGATGCCCAGCGCCGAAGTCTCCGGGAAGCGCAGCTTCTTGACGCCCATCTCGCGTGTCAGCAGCTCGATCAGTTTCTTCACTTCCGGGGTACCGGCCTGCCATTCGATGCCGGCGTAGATGTCTTCGGAGTTCTCGCGGAAGATCACCATGTCGGTCTTCTCGGGCTCCTTCAGCGGCGAGGGCACGCCTTTGAAATAGCGCACCGGACGCAGGCAAACGTAGAGGTCCAGCTGCTGGCGCATGGTCACGTTCAAGGAACGGATGCCGCCCCCGACCGGCGTGGACAGCGGCCCCTTGATCGAGACCAGATACTCCTTGAGCACGTCCAGTGTCTCCTCGGGCAGCCAGGTATCGGCACCGTAGAGCTTGGTCGACTTCTCGCCCGCATAGATTTCCATCCAGTGGATCTTGCGCGCACCGCCGTAGGCCTTCTCCACCGCGGCATCGACCACCTTGAGCATCACCGGCGTGACGTCCACGCCCACGCCATCGCCCATGATGAAAGGAATGATGGGGTTGTTGGGGACATTGAGAGTGTCATCGGCATTGGCGGTGATCTTGCACCCTTCTGCAGGCACTTGGATATGTTGGTACGACATCGTGGTCTCCGACGGTTGAGGCGGTAGCGTTGGGAAGCATCAGCGGCAAAGCCCATGCACATCGGCAAGGACCTTGCATGAATTGCCATACAAGCGGGGAATTTTAAGAGATTTCCGGATTTTCAGCCGGAAAAATTCCGGATTGCAATCAGCAGGTCTTATATAAGACACATGACTTACCTGATTGATTATGCATCAGGATTTTACGCAAGGCCATCTTTTTGCGACACTAGCGCATGCCTTTGATCCTCTTCAACAAACCCTTCGGCGTGATGAGCCAGTTCTCCGCCCATCCCGAGCGCCAGACACTGGCCGATTACCTCGACCTTCCCGACATCTACCCTGCGGGCCGGCTCGATGCCGACAGTGAAGGCCTGCTGCTGCTCACCGATGACGGCAAGCTGCAGCACGCCATCGCCCATCCGCGCCGCAAGCAGCCCAAGACCTACCTGGCACAGGTAGAAGGCCTGGCCACGCCGGACGCGCTGCAACGCCTGCGCAATCCGCTGAACCTGGGCGACTTCGTCACCCAACCCGGAGAGGCCCGTTTGATCCAGGAGCCGGCCTGGATGTGGCCGCGCACCCCGCCCATCCGCCAGCGTGCCAACCAGCCCACCAGCTGGATCGCCCTGACCATCAGCGAAGGCAAGAACCGCCAAGTGCGCCGCATGACGGCGGCCGTGGGCCTGCCGACGCTGCGACTGGTACGCATCGCCATCGGCCCGTTCTCGCTCGCGACCCATCCGGTGATGCCCGGCGAATGGCGCGAAGTCGATCCACAGGAGCTCGATGCCTGAGCGCTGCGTGAACAATCTGACAAGGCTTGAAGCACTCAGGGCTGCACACTTCTTCCCGAAACCTCATAAAAAAGATCCGAAATGGTGTCAACCTTCATACGCGCGCGCCGTTATTGGCAGTGATTCGCACGAATCATCGTTTGCCTCACATCCCTAACATGTTGAATTGAAGGACGCAAAATGAAAAAATTGATCGCCGCTCTGATCGCTGGTCTGTTCGCCACTGCTGCTTTCGCACAAGCTCCGGCCGCTCCGGAAGCGCCGAAGGCTGAAGCCGCTGCTCCGAAGGCAAAGAAGGCCAAGAAAGCAAAGAAGGCCAAGAAGGCAAAGAAGGCAGCTGAAGCTAAGTAATTAGCGTCCGCACTCAAAAAAGGCAGGCTGGTCCTGCCTTTTTTCATGTCCGCGCGGTTCAGGCGACCCGGCCCGTAGCCATCCACGCCGGCCAGCGCCCCGCTCCCGCTGCACACGCCCCGCCCCGCTGCTGCTATCCTGCCCGATCCGAATCCCGATTGATAAAGAACATGCGCCAATCTTCACTTTCCCGACTTTCCCGTTGCTTCATGCACAGCGCCGTCGCCCTGCTGGCTGTCGGCTGCCTGTCCACCGCCGGCGCGCAGACGCCGCAGGTGCGCAAATTCCCGACCACCCAGCTCAATATCGGCATCCACCTGATCAAGGCCGAAGTGGCCCAGACCGAAGCCGAGCGCGAGCAAGGCCTGATGTTCCGCGAGAAGATGGGCGACAACGAGGGCATGCTGTTCCTGTTCGGCCAGCCGGCCGGGGTATGCATGTGGATGAAAAATACGCTGATCCCGCTGTCGGTGGCCTTCATGGACGAAAAAGGCGTCATCATCAACATCGAAGAAATGAAGGAACAGACCCTGGATTCGCACTGTGCCAAGCGCGCGGCGGTCTATGCGCTGGAGATGAACAAGGGCTGGTTCAAGCAGAAGAACATCAAGCCCGGTACCAGGATCGAGGGATTGCCCCAATAAGGCATCCGGGCTGCAGCGTGTCGCTGCGGCCCGTCATCCCGACACCCATGATGGCGACGGCCGTGGAAAACCGTTGCCAAAATGCAAAAAACCGCTTGAAATCAAGCGGTTTTCTTGTACTGCAGCCTGAAGCGGGCAACGCCGCGCTTCAGTTCAAGCCAGGATGCAATTAAGCAGCCAGGGCCTTCAGAGCAGCAGCCAGGCGGCTCTTGTGGCGAGCGGCCTTGTTCTTGTGAATGATCTTCTTGTCGGCGATGCTGTCGATGGTCGACACGGAAGATTGGAACACGGAGGTTGCTGCAGCCTTGTCGCCGGCGGCGATCGCCTTGCGAACTGCCTTGATTGCGGTGCGCAGGGTCGAGCGCTGGCTCGAGTTGTGAGCGTTTTGCTTGACTGCTTGACGAGCACGCTTACGTGCCTGTGCGGTATTTGCCATGAAAATTATCCTAAATCGAGAGTCGTTTGCGCCGCAAACCCCGAGGACTCGCGATGCCAAATTCTGTAAAGCATCGGATTATAACGAGATTCCCGTGACAAGGCAATCAACTTGTCTGCTTCTGCTGTAAACACGGTGCCATCCGTTGCGATGCCGCCGCACTCATCCCGATTTCCGCAAAGAAATTCATGCCTGCCGCCGAACCTGTGGCCAAGGCAGCGAGTCTATTGCGCCGTGCAGCAGGGGGATTGTCTTTTCCTTCATATCGCCTCCGAACCACCCGTGTCCGGGCCTGCCCGCCCCCTGTCGTGCTCCCGCACCAATCCTTGCCACTCCAGCAAAAGCACCGCTGCCCACCGCTATAATGCCGCTCCATGAATCTGCATAAAACCCTCGCCGCCATCTCCGGCATGACGATGCTCTCGCGCATCACCGGGCTGGCCCGGGAAATCCTGTTCGCCCGCGCCTTCGGCGCTTCGGCCTACACCGACGCCTTCAACATCGCCTTCCGCATTCCCAACCTGCTGCGCCGGCTCTTCGCCGAAGGCGCCTTCTCGCAGGCCTTCGTGCCCATCCTGGCCGAATACAAGAACCGCCGCGGTCCCGAGGAGACCAAACACCTGGTGGACCACGTGGCCACGGCCCTGATGTGGGTCATGCTGATCATCTGCGTGGCCGGCATCATCGCCACCCCCTTCGTGGTCTATTTCATCGCCACCGGGCTGCAGTACAACCCGGAGGCCTTCCAGGCCTCGGTGCTGATGACCCGCATCATGTTCCCGTACATCGGCTTCATGGCCTTCGTGGCGCTGGCCGGCGGCATCCTCAATACCTGGAAGGAATTCAAGATCCCGGCGGTCACCTCGGTGCTGCTCAATGTCGCCTTCATCGTGGCCTCGCTCTTCGTGGCCCCCTTCATGGAACAGCCCATCTACGCGATGGCCTTCGCGGTGCTGGTGGGCGGCATCCTGCAGGTGGCGATCCAGGTGCCGGCGCTGATCAAGATCGGCATGCTGCCGCGCCTGTACTGGAATCCCCTGCTGGGCCTGCGCGACGAAGGCGTCAAGCGGGTGCTCAAGAAGATGGGCCCGGCCGTCTTCGCCGTCTCGGCCGCGCAGATCAGCCTGATGATCAACACCAACATCGCCTCGCGCCTGCAACACGGCAGCGTCTCGTGGCTGAGCTATGCCGACCGCCTGATGGAATTTCCCACCGCCCTGCTGGGCGTGGCGCTCGGTACCATCCTGCTGCCCAGCCTGGCCAACGCCCATGCTGCCGACGACATGGATGAATATTCCGCCCTGCTGGACTGGGGCCTGCGCCTGACCTTCATGCTGGCCATGCCCTCGGCCGTGGGCCTGGCCACGCTCTCCGAGCCGCTCACCGCCACCCTGTTCCACTACGGCCGTTTCGATGCGCTCTCGGTGACCATGGTCGGCCACGCACTGGTGGCCTACGGTGTCGGCCTGATCGGTCTGATCGTGGTGAAGATTCTGGCCCCCGGCTTCTACGCCAAGCAGGATATCCGCACCCCCGTCATCATCGCCGTCGGCGTGCTGATCGCCACCCAGCTCATGAACAGCGTCTTCGTGCCCCTGTTCTCGCACGCGGGCCTGGCCTTGTCGATCGGCCTGGGGGCCTGTCTCAATGCCCTGTGTCTTTACATCGGCCTGCGCCGCCGCCAGATCTATGTGCCGCGTCCGGGCTGGGGCCTGTTCCTGGTACGCCTGACCGGCGCGCTGCTGGTGATGGCCGGGGTGGCGCTGTGGATTTCCGGCCACTTCGACTGGGTCGCCCTGCGCGCCCATCCGCTGCTGCGCATCGGGGCGCTGATGCTGGTGCTGGCGGTGTGTGCGGTGGCCTATTTCGGCCCGCTGTTCGCGATGGGCTTCCGCCTGCGTGAATTCAAGCGCATCGCGCGCCGCTGATCAGCCTTGCAGGCCGCTTCAGCACAAGCCTGGGGCGGTCTGAAACAAGAAATTTCATTCCCCGCCCGGCAGACCTGACGCAGCGCGCAATATTTTGATAGCATGGGTGACATGACGCTCACCTCCCTCGACTATTTTGCTTCGCTGGTGCGCCAGGACGATTCGATTCCGCTGTTCGAATCTGCCTTGACGCTGGGACAGGATTTTTATCCGGAAATGGATTTTGCCGAGGAAGAGATGGCGCTCGACACGCTGGCGCTCAAGCTCAGGCAGCGCCTGCCCCAGGATGCCTCGCAGATCCAGAAGCTGCGCATGCTGAACCATTTCTTCTTCCAGGAAATGGCCTTCGCCGGCAACGTCAACAATTACTACGACCCCGACAACAGCTACATCCACCGCGTCATCTCGACGCGGCGCGGCATTCCGATCTCGCTGGCGGTGGTCTATATCGAACTGGCGCAGCAGATCGGCCTGGAGATGAAGGGAGTTTCCTTCCCCGGCCACTTCCTGATGAAGCTGTCGGTGCAATCCGGTGAAATCGTGCTCGACCCCATGAATGGCGCGAGCCTGTCGCGGCAGGAACTGGAAGAGCGGCTGGAGCCCTATCTGGCGCATCAGCCGGAAGAAGATTTCGGCGATGAACTGCCGCTGGCGGCCTACCTGCGCGCGGCCCATCCGCGCGAGATCCTGGCGCGCATGCTGCGCAACCTCAAGGCCATCTTCATGGAAAGCCAGCGCTGGCAGCAAGTGCTGGATGTGCAGGAGAGACTGGTGATCCTGCTGCCCGAGGAAATCACCGAGAAACGCGACCGTGGGCTGGCCTATGCCAACCTCGGGCAAGCCCAGGCGGCGCTGGAGGATCTGGAAGCCTACCTGGCCCTGCGTCCCCACGCCGAGGACGCGCCCAACCTGCGGGAGATGCTGCCCGACCTGCGCGAAGCACTGCGCAAGCCGAGTTGACCGGGGGCGTCCCGGTCGTCCGGACTTACTGCTTCCCTTCGATTTCTTCCCAACGCTCCAGGCTCACCAGCAGTTCTTCGTCGATCTCGGCGAAGCGCTGGTTCAGCTTGACGGCTTCATCCGCGCTCTTCTTGTACAGGTCCGGATCGGCCAGTTTTGCCGACAGTTCCTTCTGTTCCGCTTCCAGCGCGGCGATGCGCTTGGGCAGTTCTTCCAGCTCGCGCTGTTCCTTGTAGCTCAGCTTCTTCTTGGCCGGTGCGGGGGCGGCGGCAGGAGCGGCCATGGTGGACTCGGCCTTGACCTCGTTCTTGTCGGCCGCCTTGGCAGCAGCCTTGGCCCCTGCCGATGTCTGCGCCGGGCGCTGGCGCTCCCAATCGGAATAACCGCCCACGTATTCGCGCCAGACGCCATTGCCTTCGGAGGCGATCACCTGCGTGACCACGTTGTCCAGGAACATGCGGTCGTGGCTGACCAGGAAGACGGTGCCTTCATACTCTTCCAGCAATTCTTCCAGCAGTTCCAGGGTATCGATATCGAGGTCGTTGGTCGGCTCGTCCAGCACCAGCACGTTGGCCGGCTTGGCGAACAGGCGCGCCAGCAACAGGCGGTTGCGCTCGCCACCGGAGAGCGTGCGCACCGGCGAACGGGCACGTTCCGGCACGAACAGGAAGTCCGACAGATAGGTCATTACGTGCTTACGCTGGCCGTTGACTTCCACCCAGTCGCTGCCTGGCGCGATGGTATCGGCCAGGGTCGTTTCTTCATTCAGCTGCGCGCGCATCTGATCGAAATACGCGACCTGCATCTTGGTACCCTGCTTGACGGTACCGCTGTCCGGGGCTTCTTCACCCAGAATCAGCTTGAGCAGAGTGGTCTTGCCGGCGCCGTTCTGACCGATCAGGCCGACCTTGTCGCCGCGCATGAGGATGCTGCTGAAGTCGCGCACGATGGTCTTGGGGCCGTAGGCCTTGTTGACGTTTTCCAGCTCCGCCACGATCTTGCCGGAACGTTCACCGGTGCCCACTTCCAGCTTCACCTGACCTTGGCGCTCGCGGCGCTCGCTGCGCTGCACGCGCAGGGCTTCCAGGCGGCGCACACGACCTTCGTCGCGGGTGCGGCGGGCCTGCACGCCCTTGCGGATCCAGACTTCTTCCTGTGCCAGGAATTTGTCGAACTTGGCGTTTTCCACTTCTTCATTGGCCAGCAGCTCGGCCTTGCGGGCCTGGTAGGTCGTGAAGTTGCCGGGGAAGGAAAGAATCTTGCCGCGATCCAGTTCGATGATGCGGGTGGAGACGTTGTCCAGGAAGCTGCGGTCGTGGGTAATGAAGAGGATGCTGCCCTTGAAGTCGCGCAGCAGGCCTTCCAGCCACAGGATGGAGCCGAAGTCGAGGTGGTTGGTCGGTTCGTCCAGCAGCAGCACATCGGGATTGCCGACCAGGCCGCAAGCCAGCGCTACACGCTTCTTCATGCCGCCGGAGAGCTCGCCGATGCGGGCGTCACGGTTCAGGTTCAGCTTGTCCAGGGTGGTCTCGACCTTGTTGCCGATGGACCAGGCGTCGGCCGCATCCAGCACGGTCTGGATCTGGTGCATGCGTTCCAGCAGGGCGTCGTCATTGTCGCCACCGAACTGGCCGGTGATGGCTTCATATTCGGCCAAGAGCGCCGGCAGCTCGCCCAGGCCCGAGGCCACGGCGTCGAAGACGGTCATCTCTTCCGGGAAATGCGGTTCCTGGTCGACGTAGGCGATCTTCAGGTTCTGCTGCATCACCAAGAGGCCATCATCGAGCTTGGAACGGCCGGCGATGATCTTCAGCAGCGAGGACTTGCCGGTGCCGTTGCGGCCGATCAGGCCGATGCGTTCGCCGGTCTCCAGCGAGAATTCGGCGTGATCCAGGAGGGCAACGTGGCCGAAGGCCAGTTGTGCGTCGGAGAGGGAAATGACTGCCATAGCGTGCGTGATCTGCGTGAATGCGTCGGCCCAAGCCGCGCAGGATGAATGCGAAAGGCGCTTGATGCAGGAAAAAGCGCGAGAGCGGCATTGTACCGACTGCGCCGCACAAATGCTGATTTAAGCGCGCTCTTGCCCCTTTCGATGGGCCGGAACGGCTGCGGCTTGCACTTTGGCAACGGGATTGATGAAAAATAACGACAAAAGCTCGAATTTCCCCGTCGTC
Organism: Herbaspirillum huttiense; assembly: GCF_004367745.1. Classification (GTDB taxonomy): domain Bacteria; phylum Pseudomonadota; class Gammaproteobacteria; order Burkholderiales; family Burkholderiaceae_D; genus Herbaspirillum; species Herbaspirillum huttiense. The sequence goes on along the minus strand of NZ_CP037993.1, from coordinate 1,565,438 downwards.
CGGGAGCAATGTTACAACTGGTTAAGCATTGCCCGTGGCACGCACGCCGGGCCGGCGGTGCGATGCGGTAAGATAGCGCATTCCGATTCCCGCTCATCCCATGCCTTTTTCCTCTTTGCCGGACCTGCGCCGCCAGCGCGGCTTCCTCAATCCCAACATCGCCAAGTTCATCGGTCTGTCCATCCTCGGTCTCGGCGTCGCCGCTGCCCTGCTGGTGGTGTATGCACTGATCTTCATCAACCCGCGCCTGCCTTCGCTGGACCTCATCACCGACTACCGTCCCAAGGTGCCGCTGCGCATCTGGTCCGAGGACAAGGTCCTGCTCGGCGAGTTTGGTGAAGAAAAGCGCAGCCTGGTCAAACTGGAAGATATCCCGGCCGACATGAAGAATGCCGTGCTGGCCATCGAGGACTATCGTTTCTATGAGCACGGCGGCATCGACTGGATCGGCATCGCCCGCGCCCTGGCCACCGACGTGCTGCGCGGCAGTGCCTCGCAGGGGGCCAGCACCATCACCATGCAGGTGGCGCGCAACGTCTTCCTGACCAAGGAAAAAACCTTCTCCCGCAAGCTCTACGAAGTGCTGCTGGCCAACAAGATCGAACATGCCCTGACGAAGGACCAGATCCTGGAGGTCTACATGAACCAGATCTACCTGGGCCAGCGCGCCTTCGGCTTCGCCGCCGCCGCCCGCACCTACTTCGGCAAGGACCTGAAGGATATTTCCCTGGCCGAAGCCGCCATGCTGGCCGGCCTGCCCAAGGCCCCCTCGGCCTACAACCCCATCGTCAACCCCAAGCGCGCGCACATCCGCCAGCAATACATCCTGCAGCGCATGATGGAAGTGGGCTTCATCACCAAGGCGCAATATGAAAAGGCCGCCAAGGAAGAACTGAAGGTCCGCGCACCGGGCAGCCAGTACAGCATCCACGCCGAGTACGTGAACGAAATGGTGCGCCAGATGGTGTATGCGCAGTACAAGGAAGACACCTACACCCAGGGCTTCAACGTCTACACCACCGTCAATGCAGCCGACCAGCAGGCGGCCTACCTGGCCGTGCGCAAGGGCGTAATGGATTACGACCGCCGCCACGGCTATCGCGGTCCGGAAGAAACCATCGAGCTGCCCGCCAATGCGGACGACCGCGCCTCGGCCATCGACGACGTCATGGACGACCATCCCGACAACGACGACATCCTGGCCGCCGTGGTGGTGGCCGCCAGCCCCAAGCAGATCGATGCGGTGCTGCGCAGCGGCGACAAGATCAGCATCAAGGGCGAAGCCCTGCGCTTCGTGGCCGCGGCCCTGTCGGAGAAGGCCAAGAAGGAGATCCGCATCGCGCCCGGTGCCCTGATCCGCGTGATGCAGGATGCCAAGCAGAATTGGCAGGTGGTGCAGTTGCCGCAGGTGGAAGCGGCGCTGGTCTCGGTGGTGCCGCAGGATGGCGCCATCCGCGCCCTGGTGGGTGGTTTCGACTTCACCCAGAACAATTTCAACCACGTGACGCAAGCCTGGCGCCAGCCGGGGTCAACCTTCAAACCCTTCATCTATTCGGCTGCATTGGAGAAGGGCTTTGCACCGGCCTCCATCGTCAACGATGCCCCGGTCTCCTATCCGGCCGGCCCCGGCCAGCCGAACTGGGAACCCAAGGATGACGAAACCCCGGCCGGTCCCATCACCGTGCGCACTGCCCTGCAGAAGTCGGTGAACCTGGTGGCCATCCGCACGCTGGACTACATCGGCGTTCCCTATGCCAAGGACTTCATCACCGGCACCTATGGTTTCGATGCCGACAAGGTCCCGCCCTACCTGCCCATGGCGCTGGGTGCAGGGCAGACCAATCCGCTGCAACTGTCGGCGGCCTACTCGGTGTTTGCCAACGGCGGCTACAAGATCCAGCCCTACCTGATCTCGCAGATCACCGATGCGCGCGGCAAGGTGCTGTCCAAGGCTGAGCCGCTGATCGTGGGCAATGGCGCACCGCGCGTAGTCTCGGAACGCAACAGCTACATGATGACCAGCATGCTCAAGGCGGTGGCCCAGGGCGGCACCGGCGCACGCAGCAACAGCATCGGCCGCACCGACCTGGCCGGCAAGACCGGTACCACCAATGATGCCGTCGACGGCTGGTTCGCCGGTTACCAGCGCACCCTGGCCACCGTGGCCTGGATGGGCTATGACCAGCCCAAGAGCCTGGGCAGCAAGGAATTCGGCGCGCAGCTGGCGCTGCCGATCTGGGTGGACTACATGGCCAAGGCCTTGAAGGGGGTGCCGCAGTTCGACCTGCCGGTGCCGGAAGGCATCCGCTTCATCGATGGCGAGCCCTATTACGACAACTTCACGCCCAACAACGGCCTGGTGACCAATGTGGGCGTGACGGTGGTAGATGCGATCTCGAACTTCTTCGGCTGGACACCCAGCCAGACTCCGGCTGCACCGGGCAACGCGCAACCGGCACCGAACGTGCCGGGTACCTCGCAGGGAGCGCCGGCGGCAGCGCCTGGCGGCTCGGCAAACCGGCCTCAGAGCGAGAGCGCAAGACGCTTCCTGGACAATACCAACCAGGGTCATTGAGGCAATGCCAGGCCACTGGCCTGGCAACTTCATAGAGCCAATCGGCAGCACGAAAAAAAACGGGCACTTCCGAAGAAGTGCCCGTTTCCTTTTGTCTGGTGCCCCCGACACGGATCGAACGTGTGACCTATCCCTTCATACCACTATGGCTTTCGCCACCATCAGATACATGAACGTCGTGTAACCGGATGTTTGTAGTCTGGACTATACCTTGGCCATGGACCCAGCCCTGACGGGAAGGTCGGAAGGCCGGAGCCGTCTAGTCTCTACACCTTCCGGCTTCTGAGGAAACCGGCTTGGCTCGGTATTGCCAGCAGCCGCTGCAAACGTGCATGCATGCGCTGTCAGGGTTCACCGACTTTGACTCCATTCAGGCGGTGCCTTTCGGCATCCGCTGCCCAATTTGACTTAGGAGGGGATCGCTCTATCCACTGAGCTACGGGGGCCAACAAGGCCGCTATTGTATCCGCTGCGCCCGGCCTTGCAAAGCCGCAAGCGCGGCGCGCGCATGGACTACAATAGGCCGATGCGCTTGCCCACAACAAATATGAAGAAGCTTGCAGCCGCCGCCCTGGGGACACTGATCGCGGGCGGCGCAGCCATGGCCCAGACGCCCGCGGACAAGCCGCGCGCCATACCGGGCATGGCCGAACGCATGGCCGCCTGCATCGCCTGCCATGGCAAGGAAGGGCGCGCCACGGCCGATGGCTACTATCCGCGCATCGCCGGCAAGCCGGAGGGCTATCTGCTGAACCAGCTGCAGAGTTTCCGCGATGGCCGACGCCGCTATCCGATGATGAATTACCTGCTGGGCCATCTTTCTGACGATTACCTAAAGCAGATCGCCCTCTTCTTCGCCGACCAGCATCCGCCCTATCCGCCGCCGGTGCCGGCCGATGTGAGCGCCACGGTGCTGGAACGCGGACGCCTGCTGGTCAGCCAGGGCAAGCCAGCCCAGGGCATTGCGGCCTGCGCCAGTTGCCACGGGGCCGGGTTGACCGGCGTGCAGCCCGGCATTCCGGGATTGCTGGGCCTGCCGCGCGACTACATCAATGCGCAACTGGGCGCCTGGCGCAATGGCGAACGCACCGCCAAGGCCCCCGATTGCATGGGCGAGATCGCCAGGGCATTGAGCCCGGAAGAAATCAATGCCGCCAGCAGCTGGCTGTCCTCCCAGCCGGTCCCGGCGGACTATGCGCCTGAGCGCGTGCTGCCCAAACCGTTGCCGGTGGCCTGCGGCAGCATGCCGGCTTCCTCCGCCAGTGCAGGAGCGGCACGATGAACCGGACCTTGCGCCTGGGACTGGGAATCCTGCTGGGCAGCGTGCTGGCCGTGGTGGCGCTGGCCGGCGGCGTGATCGCCTGGCAAAGCCTGCGCAGTGAAGATCCTGGTGTGGTCGTCCCGGTGACCGACCGTCAGGCGCAGCTGGCCAAGGGCCAGTACCTGGCGCGCGCCGGCAATTGCATGGCCTGCCACACCGTGCGCGGCGGCGCGGCCTATGCCGGGGGACGCGCCCTGCCGACGCCCTTCGGCACCATCTACACCACCAACATCACACCCGATCGCGCCAACGGCATCGGTGATTGGAGCGCCGACGATTTCTGGCGTGCCCTGCACCATGGACGCGGACGCGACGGCCGTTTCCTCTTTCCGGCCTTCCCCTACACCAGCTATACCCAGCTCAGCCGCGAAGACAGCGACGCCCTGTTCGCCTGGCTGCGCACGCTGCCCCCCGTGAATCAGCCCAATCGTTCACATGAATTGCGCTTCCCTTACGACCAGCGCCCGCTGCTGGGGCTATGGCGTGCCTTTTTCTTCACACCGGCTGTATACCAGCCTGATACGGCGCGCTCCGCCCAGTGGAATCGCGGTGCCTATCTGGTGCGCGGCGCTGGCCATTGCAGCGCCTGCCACAGCGCCCGCAACGTGGTGGCGGCCAGCATCGCACCGCTGGATCTGGCCGGCGGCATGATCCCCGCGCTGGACTGGTATGCACCGCCCCTGCATGGTGGCGAACACGGCCTGGGCAGCTGGAGCGAAGCCGACATCGCCGCCCTGCTCAGGACCGGGGTCTCGCCGCGCGGCACCTCGTTGGGGCCGATGACGGAAATCGTCGGGCGCAGCCTGCAGTATCTGAACGATGAGGACATCAATGCCATGGCGGTCTACCTGAAGTCGCTGCCAGCCCAGCCCCTGCCCGCTGCCAGCACCGCCGCGCAGCCGGAGCCCGCCGAGGCGGAACGCATCCTCAAACAGGGCAAGAAGCTCTATGGGGAGTTGTGCGTGGACTGCCACGGCGGCAAGGGGCAAGGCAGTGCCCCTGACTATCCGCCGCTGGCCGGCAATCACGCCATTGGCGGACCGCAACCGGTCAATGCCATTCGCGCGGTGCTCAACGGCGGCTTCCCGCCGTCGACGGCCGGCAATCCCTATCCCTTCGGCATGCCGCCCTTCGGTCCGCAACTGAGCGACCAGGAAGTGGCGGCATTGGTCTCCTATGTCCGCAACAGCTGGGGCAACCAAGGGGGATTCGTCTCGGCGTCAGACGTGAACCGCTATCGCAGCGTGCCGCTGGACTGATCAGATGCAAAAAAGGCGATCCGGGAATCGCCTTGTTCATTCATCTTGCTGGCAGCGGGTAGCTCACCTCACTGCTCGGCGCTCAGCTTGTAACCCATCCCGCGCACCGTCTGCACGTAATGCGCCAGATCGCCCAGCGACTTGCGCAGCCGCATGATGTGCACATCCACCGTACGTTCCTCGATGAAGGTGTGGTCACCCCAGACCTTGTCCAGCAATTGGGCGCGCGAGAAGATGCGTTCCGGATGCGCCACCAGATAGCGCAGCAGCTTGAATTCGGCCTGGTCCAGCGCCACCGCCCGGCCCGCCACCGCCACCTGGCGGCGTTCGACGTCAATGCTGATGTCGCGGTATTTGAGCGCCTGGCTGCCGATCTCCGGCGCCTTTCGGCGCAACAGGGCCTGCACGCGCGCCACCAGTTCCTTGGGAGAGAACGGCTTGGTCACGTAATCATCCGCACCTTCGTTCAAGCCCTTGACCTTGTCTTCTTCCATGCCCTTGGCGGTGAGCATGATGACCGGCAGCGCCGCCGTGCGCTGGTCGCGCCGCAGCTCCGAGAGCAGCACCAGGCCGGAGCTGTCGGGCAGCATCCAGTCCAGCAGCACGACATGAGGCAGCGACTCGGCAATGAGCTTGCGGGCCTGGGCCACGTCGGTGGCGATCGTGGTGGCAAAGCCCGCGCCCTGCATCGTGAAGCGCAACAGCTCCGCGATGCTGGGTTCGTCTTCGACCATCAGGATATGAGGGAGCTCTTTTGACATCGTCCTTGGATCCGCAACAACTGACTCAGAGCACCTTGGCCGCGATACGCTGGGCCATGCTGCGCGCCAGCTCGGCTTCCTGCGCCTCCACCATCACGCGGATCAGCGGCTCGGTGCCGGACGGACGAAGCAGCACGCGGCCGCGCTCGCCCAGTTCTTCTTCCACGGCAGCCTGTTCGGCTTGCAGGGCGCTGTTGGACTTCCAGTCGTAGCCGGCAGGAATCTTCACATTGATCAGCGATTGCGGATACAGGGTGATGTCGCCGGTCATCTGCGCCAGGGTCTGGCCGGCGCGCTTCAAGGCACACAGCACCTGCAGCGCCGAGACGATGCCGTCGCCGGTGGTGTGCTTGTCCAGCGCCAGCAGGTGGCCGGAACCTTCGCCACCGAGCAGCCAGCCCTTTTCTTGCAGCACTTCCAGCACGTAGCGGTCGCCCACCTTGGCTCGCGCAAAGGACACACCCATCTTCTTGAAGGCCACTTCCAGCGCCATGTTGGTCATGAGGGTCCCGACGGCGCCATCGACCGGGCCGGTGGCCAGGCGATCCTTGACCATCAGGTAAAGCAGTTCATCACCGTTGTAGATACGGCCGCTGCCATCGACCATGATGAGACGGTCGGCATCACCATCGAGCGCAATGCCGAGGTCGGCGCGGTATTCGCGCACCGACGCCACCAGCGACTTGGGGGCGGTGGCGCCGCAATCCTCGTTGATGTTCAGGCCATCGGGCTGGTTGCCGATGGTGATGACTTCCGCGCCCAGTTCATGGAATACGTGCGGCGCGATGTTGTAGGCCGCGCCGTTGGCACAGTCCACCACCAGGCGCATGCCGCGCAGGTCCATGGCACTGGGGAAGGTGCTCTTGCAGAATTCGATGTAGCGGCCGGCCGCATCCGACAGGCGGCGCGCCTTGCCCAGCTTCTCGGAGGGGACGCACTCCATGGGCTGCTCCAGCGCCGCTTCGATATCCGCCTCGACCTGGTCGGGCAGCTTGTTGCCCTTGGCCGAGAAGAACTTAATGCCGTTGTCGTGATAGGGATTGTGCGAGGCCGAGATCACCACACCGGCCGAGAGACGCTGGGCGCGGGTCAGGTAGGCCACGGCCGGGGTCGGCAGCGGGCCGGCCAGCCAGACGTCCACGCCGGCAGCGGCGAAGCCGGCTTCCAGCGCGGCTTCCAGCATGTAGCCGGAGATCCGGGTGTCCTTGCCGATCAGCACCGTGGGGCGGGCCACGCCATCCTTGGACTTGGCCAGGACCTTGCCGGCCGCATAGCCCAGGCGCATGACGAAATCCGGTGTGATCGGGGCCACGCCCACGCGACCGCGCACGCCATCGGTGCCGAAGTATTTTCCTGCCATGTTGGTCCCTTATCGCTTAATGCTTAACGCTTCTGCTGATTGATGTCTTGCAGGCCCGGCGAGCGCGCCGGCCTGTTTCCCATGAAATCTGTTGTCGTGCTTGAGTTTCGATCACGTTCGCGCACGTAGCGCGGCCTGCATCAAAGGTCGGCGCGTCCTGCCTGCCACATGGCCAGCGCGTCGACCGTCTCGGCCACATCGTGCACGCGGATGATCATCGCCCCCTGCTGCGCCGCCGCCAGCGCCGCACCGATACTGCCGGCCATGCGGCGTTCCAGCGGCTTGCCGGTGACCGCACCGATCATGGACTTGCGCGACATGCCGGCCAGCAGTGGCAGATCCAGCGTGTCGATCAATCGGCGCGTGTTCCTGAGCAAAGCCAGATTATGCTCCACAGTCTTGCCAAAACCAAAACCGGGGTCGATGCAAATCCGTTCACGTCCGATACCGGCCGCCTTCATCAGGCCGACCTGGGTCTGCAGGAATTGCTCGACCTCGGTGACCACATCTTCATATCGGGGTTCTTGCTGCATGGTCTGGGGCTGGCCTTGCATGTGCATCACGCACAGGCCGGCTTCGCTGTCCTTGACCGCATCGATGGCCCCCTCGGCACGGAAACCGTTGATATCGTTGATCATGTCCACCTCGGCGACCAGCGCTTCGCGCATGACGGCCGGCTTGTAGGTATCCAGGGACAGGGGCTTGCCGCAGTCGCGCAGGGCGTAGATCACCGGCATGACGCGCTCCAGCTCTTCCTGCAGGGAAAGCGGCGCAATGCCGGGACGGGTGGACTCGCCACCGATGTCGATGATGTCGACGCCGTCGGCAATCATCTGTTCGGCATGGGTCAGGGCCAGTTCCAGCGAATGATGGCGACCGCCATCGGAGAAGGAATCGGGCGTCACGTTGAGGATGCCCATGACCAGCGGCCGGCGGCCAGGCTGGACCGGCAGGCGGAACCTGCCGCATTTGAGGAAAGCTTGCGTCATCTTGCTGTGGTGGGTGATGCGGATGAATTGCCCGAGGTGGCGGCCCTATGCATGCTGCGCCGCGCACCATCGCTGTGCGGCAGCATGATACACCGCCGATGGACCGCCTTTACACTTTTGTCCGGCAGGGGCGCCATCGGGTGCACGGTTTTTCATCTGCCAAATTTATTCGCCAAATAAAAAAGGTGAGGATTTCTCCTCACCTTCATCGAGTCTGCGGCTTCAGGCATTCACGCCCTGCGCCTTGCGCTGCACGCCTCAGGCCGGGGCGGTGGCGTTGGGCGAGACGTCGCCGGAACGGTTGTTGTCCGAGGGCGACTTCTTGGCCGGGACACCATTGCGCGGCGGACGCGGTTCGTCGCCATTCATGATGTCGTTGACCTGATCAGCGTCCAGGGTTTCCCATTCCAGCAGGGCCTTGGCCATGACGTCGACCTTCTCGCGGTTCTCCTCCAGCAGGCGGCGGGCCAGGGCATATTGCTCGTCCAGGATGCTGCGGATTTCAGCGTCCACTTTTTGCTGGGTGGCTTCGGAGACGGTCTTGGACGACATGCGGCCGAAGTAGGCATCCTGCTCCGAATCTTCATACACCATGGTGCCCAGGGTCACGGACATGCCATAGCGGGTAACCATGGCGCGGGCCAGCTTGGTGGCGCGCTCGAAGTCGTTGGAGGCGCCGGTGGACATCTGGTGCATGAAGATTTCTTCAGCGATACGGCCACCGAAGAGGATCGAGATCTCTTCCAGCATCTTGTCCTTGTACATGTTCACGCGGTCATGTTCCGGCAGCTGCCAGGTCAGGCCGAGGGCATAGCCACGCGGCATGATGGTGACCTTGTGGACCGGATCGGCCTTGGGCAGCAGCTTGGCGACAACCGCGTGGCCGGACTCGTGATAAGCGGTGTTGCGGCGTTCTTCCTCGCGCATCACGGCCGACTTGCGTTCCGGACCCATGACGATCTTGTCCTTGGCATCTTCGAAGTCCTGCATTTCCACCAGGCGCTTGTTGCGGCGCGCAGCGAAGAGCGCGGCTTCGTTGACCAGGTTGGCCAGGTCGGCACCGGAGAAACCGGGGGTGCCACGGGCCAGGATGTCGGCCTTGACGTCAGGGGCGATGGGCACCTTGCGCATGTGGACGTAGAGGATCTGTTCGCGGCCACGGATGTCGGGCAGGCCGACCATCACCTGGCGGTCGAAGCGGCCCGGACGCAGCAGCGCCTTGTCCAGCACGTCGGCGCGGTTGGTGGCGGCGATCACGATGACGCCGGAGTTGGCTTCAAAGCCGTCCATCTCCACCAGCATCTGGTTCAGGGTCTGTTCGCGTTCGTCGTTGCCGCCGCCCATGCCGGCACCACGATGGCGGCCGACGGCGTCGATTTCGTCGATGAAGATGATGCAGGGAGCGTGCTTCTTGGCGTTCTCGAACATGTCGCGCACCCGGGAGGCACCGACACCGACGAACATTTCCACGAAGTCCGAACCCGAGATGGTGAAGAACGGCACCTTGGCTTCGCCGGCGATGGCGCGGGCCAGCAGGGTCTTGCCGGTACCCGGGGGGCCGACCATCAGCACGCCGTGGGGGATGCGGCCGCCCAGCTTCTGGAACTTGGTCGGGTCACGCAGGAATTCAACCAGCTCCTGGACTTCTTCCTTGGCTTCGTCGCAACCGGCGACGTCGGCGAAGGTGACCGAGTTGCTGTTCTCATCCAGCATGCGCGCCTTCGACTTGCCGAAGGAGAACGCGCCGCCCTTGCCGCCGCCTTGCATCTGGCGCATGAAGAAGATCCAGACGCCAATCAACAGCAGCATCGGGAACCAGGAAATGAAGATTTGCGACAGGAAGGACTGCTCTTCCGGCTGGCGCACGTCGAACTTCACGCCATTGTTGAGCAGGTCACCGACCAGGCCGCGATCCAGAATGGTGGTCGCGGTCTTGACCTTGGTGCCGTCCTGAGTGGTGGCGATGATGTTGCGATCCTCGATGGTCGCATCCTTGATGTGTCCAGCCTTGACCTCGGAGATGAAGTCCGAATACGCGATCGGCTTGGCATTGGTCGCCATGCTGCGGCTGTCGAACTGTTTGAACACCATAAACAGCACGAGCGCGATGACTACCCAGATGGCAGCCTTTGAAAACATATTGTTCACTGGAACTCCTCCGACGCCTGCGCGCCACGTTGCCTTTGTATCGTCCGATTTTACCCGGATTCAACCACCCTTACACGGAAAACCACCGTCCGCCCAGCCTCGCCCTGCCCCACTGTGCCATCGCGCAACGCACAAAAAGGCGTCACGCCCGGCTGCTGGCGCATTTCTTTGCCATTCCGACATCAGCTTGAAGACTGGCGGGGAAGACATTCTTGCCTGCGATTCAGACAAACTAACGATTTACAAAAATCGATATAAGGCTGAAATCGGGCAAAACAAGGCAGGAAAATTCACTAAATCGCCGTGTTCACAGCAGATTTTGCGCTGGTTTGCGGACGACGAACCGGTTTTGCATCAACTTTAACTGAATTAGCTGCGAGGATTTTTCAGGATTTTCCCTAGCAGAAAGATTTCGGACGACTTGTCGCGGCTGGCCTTGGGCTTCTTCGACATCACCGTCTTGAATTCGGCCCGGAATTTGTGCACCAGTTCGTTGTAGCCGGTCCCGTTGAAACACTTGACCAGCAAAGCGCCGCCAGGTTTCATGTGCAGCTGGGCAAAATCGATGGCCAGGTCGATCAGGTATTCCACCCGCGCGGCATCGGCAATGGCCACGCCCGACAGATTGGGCGCCATGTCCGACAGCACGAGGTCGGCCTTGCGGCCCTGCAGCAAGGCTTCCAGCTGGCGTACTGGTTCGTCTTCGCGGAAGTCACCCTGAATGTAGTGCACATCCGCAATCGGATCCATCGGCAGGATGTCCAGTCCGATGATGGTGCCGTGGATGCCCCCGCCTTCAGCCCCGGCCAGCTTGTTGCGCACGTACTGGCACCAGCTGCCGGGAGTGCAGCCGAGGTCGACGATCACCTGCCCGGGCTTGATGAGGCGCTCTTCCTCATCGATTTCCTTGAGCTTGTAGGCCGCACGCGCACGATAGCCTTCCTTCTGCGCCAACTTCACATAAGGGTCGTTGATATGGTCGTGTAACCAGTTTTTGTTCAGTTTGTTCTTTGCCATTCGCGTAGAATACTGGTTTTATCTCATTGAGGGACAACTTGGCTTCGCCGAGACCTCGTCCCGAACCCGCACTCCCATGTTGAATCTGACTCCCGCCGAGCGCAGCGAACTGCGCGCCCAGGCCCATGGCTTGAACCCCGTCGTGATGGTAGGCGAAAGTGGCCTGACCGAATCCGTCATGAAGGAAATCGACAAGAGCCTGAACGCCCACGGCCTCATCAAGGTCCGCGTCTTCGGCGACGACCGCGAAGCTCGCATCGCGATCTACGAAACCATCTGCGCTGAACTCAAGGCGGCGCCGGTCCAACACATCGGCAAGCTGCTGGTGCTGTATCGCCCGCAAAAGGACGAAGGCAAGAAAGCCGCTGCCGGTGCCAAGGGCGGCCTGCGCGAAGTGACCATCGTCAAGTCGCACGCCACCAAGCGCCCTTCGGTGAGCAAGGTCATGCTCAAGGGCAATGAACGCATCACCGCCGGTGGCCTGGTCAAGAAGGCCAAGCCGCGCCAGCGCAGCACCAAGAAGTCGCTCGGCTGATCCTTCGATCGCCCGTCGCACCGGGCTGCAGCTTGCTGCGGCCCACAAAACAGAATGCCCGCTGATGCGGGCATTTTCATTTCCGGCGTCGGTATTGCGGCAGGATCATTGCCGCATCCGCCAGGCTTGAGCGAGACGGATGCGGCGGACTACATCAGACGTAGCGCACTTCCAGGATTTCGTATTCCTTCAGGCCCGAGGGGGCTTCCACGGCCACCACGTCACCGGCGCTCTTGCCGATCAGGGCACGGGCGATGGGCGAGGTCACCGAGACCTTCGATTCCTTGATGTCGGCTTCGTCCAGGCCCACGATCTGGTAGGTCACCTTCTCGCCGCTGTCCAGGTTTTCCAGGTCCACGGTGGAGGCGAAGACCACGCGGCCTTCGGCGTTCAGTTCGGCCGGGTCGACGATCTGGGCCGCGCCCAGCTTGCCTTCCAGGTCGGCGATACGGCCTTCGATGAAGGCCTGGCGCTCCTTGGCGGACTCGTATTCGGCGTTTTCGGACAAGTCGCCCTGCGCGCGCGCTTCGGCGATTGCATTGATGACTTCCGGACGGTCTTTGGTTTTCAAACGGTGCAATTCTTCCTTCAGAAGTTCGGCGCCACGCTTGGTAAGGGGAACTGTGCTCATAAGTCTCTTGCTCAAGGTTAGGGTTACACGGAAGACGCATCCAAGGTCCGCCGGCCGCTGAACACGCAAAAAGAGAGCCGCGCCGCCAACCTGGCGGACAAGCCTTGTCTTTACGGGAACAGTCTGGCTGGTGAACGGACCGTTGCTGCAGGATTCCGTCAGCTCTTCAACAACACGCGCTCTGACTCAGAGCCGCTAAGGACATGACGCCACGCGCAAGCCCAAATGAATGTGGCCCGATGGCGTCATGTCCTTAGCGTCCCCGGACGGATCTGCCCTGCAACATTGAACATGTTGTGGCCGCAGGGTGTCGTCCAAAAGTCAGAGAGGGCATCGATTGCTCAGATGCCCTCTTTGCCTGCCGGCGCCCATCAAACTAACGCCGGCAAAAGTAACGTGTTGTGGGTTTAGTGTATAGCTTTATGCAGGCCTTGTAAATCGTAGACGTCCAGCGCGTCCAGATGGCGCATGCCTTCCACTGCCGCTTCGGCACCGGCGATGGTGGTGAAGGTGGTCACGCGGGCGGCCAGGGCCGAGGTACGGATCGCTCCGGAATCGGCAATGGCGTTGCGCTTTTCTTCAACGGTGTTCACCACGAGGGCGATCTCGTTGTTCTTGACCATGTCCACGACGTGCGGACGACCTTCCACCACCTTGTTGACGGTGGCCACGGGGATGCCAGCTGCGCTGATGGCAGCCGCCGTGCCCTTGGTGGCGACAATCGAGAAGCCCAGCCCAACCAGGTCGCGCGCCACTTGCACGGCACGCGGCTTGTCGCTGTTCTTCACCGACAGGAACACCTTGCCGGACTTCGGCAGCTTCACGCCGGCACCCATCTGCGACTTCACGAAGGCTTCGCCGAAGGTCTTGCCCACGCCCATGACTTCACCGGTGGACTTCATCTCAGGGCCGAGGATGGTATCCACGCCCGGGAACTTGACGAACGGGAACACGGCTTCCTTGACGCTGTAGTAAGGCGGCACCACTTCGTTCTTGATGCCCTGGCTGTCCAGCGACTGGCCGACCATGCAACGCGCGGCGATCTTGGCCAGCTGCAGGCCGGTCGCCTTGGAGACGAAGGGCACGGTACGCGATGCACGCGGGTTCACTTCCAGCACGAAGACGGTATCGACGGTCTTGCCATCAACTTCACTCTGCTGGATGGCGAACTGCACGTTCATCAGGCCGACCACGTTCAGGCCCTTGGCCATCAGTGCGGTCTGGCGCTTCAGTTCTTCAATCGTTTCCTTGGACAGCGAATACGGCGGCAGCGAGCAAGCCGAGTCGCCCGAGTGCACGCCAGCCTGTTCGATGTGTTCCATCACGCCGCCGATGAAGGTACGCTCACCGTCGGAGAGGCAGTCCACATCCACTTCGATCGCATCGTTCAGGAAGCGGTCCAGCAGCACCGGAGAGTCATGCGAAACCTTGACGGCTTCACGCATGTAGCGCTCCAGGTCACGCTGCTCGTGGACGATTTCCATGGCGCGGCCACCCAGCACGTAGGACGGGCGGACCACCAGCGGATAGCCGATTTCCTGCGCCAGTTGCAGCGCGTCGGCTTCGGTACGGGCGGTACGGTTGGGCGGCTGGCGCAGGCCCAGGTCCTGCAGCAGCTTCTGGAAACGCTCGCGGTCTTCGGCGGCGTCGATCATGTCAGGCGAGGTGCCGACGATGGGCACGCCATTGGCTTCCAGGTCCAGCGCCAGCTTCAGCGGGGTCTGGCCGCCGTACTGGACGATCACGCCGACCGGCTTTTCCTTGTCGACGATTTCCAGCACGTCTTCCAGCGTCACCGGCTCGAAGTACAGGCGGTCGGAGGTGTCGTAGTCGGTCGAGACGGTTTCCGGGTTGCAGTTGACCATGATGGTTTCGTAACCATCGTCACGCATGGCCAGCGCGGCATGCACGCAGCAATAGTCGAATTCGATACCCTGGCCGATACGGTTCGGGCCACCGCCCAGCACCATGATCTTCTTCTTGTCGGTCGGGTTGGATTCGCACTCTTCGTCATAGGTCGAATACATGTAGGCGGTATCGGTCGAGAACTCGCCCGCACAGGTATCGACGCGCTTGAAGACCGGACGCACACCCAGCTTCTTGCGCTGTTCGCGCACGGCGGTGTCGGTGGTCTTCAGCAGCTTGGCCAGGCGGCGATCCGAGAAGCCCTTCTGCTTCAGCTGGAACAGGGTCGCCTTGTCCAGCGACTCCAGCGCCACATCCTTTTCCAGCCACAGTTCGATGTCGACGATCTCCTTGATCTGCGACAGGAACCACGGGTCGATGTGGGTCAGGCCGTGCACTTCTTCCAGCGAGAAGCCTTGGGCGAAGGCGTCGCCCACGTACCAGATGCGGTCCGGACCGGGTTCGCCCAGTTCCTTCTCGATCAGTTCGCGGTCGGTGGTCTTTTCGTTCATGCCGTCCACGCCCACTTCCAGGCCGCGCAGGGCCTTCTGGAAGGATTCCTGGAAGGTACGGCCGATGGCCATGACTTCACCGACGGACTTCATCTGGGTGGTCAGGTGCTTGTCGGCCTGCGGGAATTTCTCGAAGGTGAAGCGCGGGATCTTGGTCACGACGTAGTCGATGGACGGCTCGAAGGACGCCGGGGTCGCACCGCCGGTGATCTCGTTGCGCAGTTCGTCGAGGGTGAAGCCCACGGCCAGCTTGGCGGCGATCTTGGCGATCGGGAAGCCGGTCGCCTTGGAGGCCAGTGCCGAGGAACGCGAGACGCGCGGGTTCATTTCGATGACGATCATGCGGCCATCGGCCGGGTTGACCGAGAACTGCACGTTGGAGCCGCCGGTATCCACACCGATTTCACGCAGCACCGCCAGCGAGGCGTTACGCATGATCTGGTATTCCTTGTCGGTCAGCGTCTGGGCCGGGGCGACGGTGATGGAGTCACCGGTGTGCACGCCCATCGGGTCCAGGTTTTCGATGGAGCAGACGATGATGCAGTTGTCCGCCTTGTCGCGGACCACTTCCATTTCGTATTCCTTCCAGCCGATCAGCGATTCTTCGATCAGCAGTTCGGAGGTCGGCGAAGCTTCCAGGCCGCGCTTGCAGATGGTTTCGAATTCTTCGGCGTTGTAGGCGATACCGCCGCCGGTGCCGCCCATGGTGAAGGACGGACGGATGATGACCGGGAAGCCGATGGTCTTCTGCACTGCCCACGATTCTTCCATCGTGTGCGACACGCCCGAACGGGCCGAACCCAGGCCGATCTTGGTCATGGCCTGCTTGAACTTGGAGCGGTCTTCAGCCTTGTCGATGGCTTCCGGAGTGGCGCCGATCAGTTCGACCTTGTACTTGTCCAGCACGCCGTTACGGTGCAGGTCCAGCGCGCAGTTCAGCGCGGTCTGGCCGCCCATGGTCGGCAGGATGGCGTCCGGCTTTTCCTTGGCGATGATGCGTTCCACCGCTTGCCAGGTGATCGGCTCGATGTAGGTGGCATCGGCCATTTCCGGGTCGGTCATGATGGTGGCCGGATTGCTGTTGACCAGGATGACCTTGAAACCTTCTTCACGCAGGGCCTTGCAGGCCTGGGCGCCGGAATAGTCGAATTCGCAGGCCTGGCCGATGATGATCGGGCCAGCGCCAATGATCAGGATGCTTTTGATGTCAGTACGCTTAGGCATTTTGTTTCTTCTCCATCATCGCCACGAACTTGTCGAACAGGGGAGCGATGTCATGCGGTCCAGGGGATGCTTCGGGGTGGCCCTGGAAGCAGAAAGCAGGTTTGTCGGTGCGCTCGAAGCCTTGCAGCGAGCCATCGAAGAGCGACACGTGGGTCACGCGGCAGTTGGCAGGCAGGGTCGCCTGGTCCACGGCGAAACCGTGGTTCTGCGAGGTGATCATCACCTGCTTGCTGTCCAGGTCCTGCACCGGGTGGTTGGCGCCGTGGTGGCCGAACTTCATCTTGAGGGTCTTGGCACCGGAGGCCAGGGCCATGATCTGGTGACCCAGGCAGATGCCGAAGGTCGGGATGCCGCGCTCGATCAGTTCCTTGGAGGCGGCGATGGCGTAATCACAGGGTTCCGGATCGCCAGGACCGTTGGAGAGGAAGATGCCGTCCGGGTTCAGGGCCAGCGCTTCTGCAGCAGTGGCTTGTGCCGGCAGCACGGTGACCTTGCAGCCGCGCTCGGCCAGCATGCGCAGGATGTTGTACTTGACGCCGTAGTCGAAGGCGACCACGTGGAATTTCGGGGTGATCTGCTGGCCATAGCCGCGGCCCAGGCGCCATTCGGTCTCGGTCCAGTTGTAGGCCTTCCGGGTGGAAACCACCTTGGCCAGGTCCATGCCGGCCAGGCCCGGGAAGGCGCGCGCCAGTTCCAGTGCCTTGGCGGTCGCCGCAGCGATGTCGGCTTCACCGGCGACGATGGCGCCGTTCTGGGCACCCTTCTCGCGCAGGATGCGGGTCAGCTTGCGGGTATCGATGCCGGCGATGGAGACGATGTTGCCTTCTTTGAGGTAATCCGACAGCGATTGCTGGCTGCGGAAGTTCGACAGCAGGCGCGGCAGGTCCTTGATGATGAGGCCGGCGGCGTGGATCTGCGAAGCTTCGACGTCTTCACGGTTCACGCCCGTGTTGCCGATGTGCGGATAAGTGAGGGTGACGATCTGGCGGCTGTAGCTGGGGTCGGTCAGGATTTCCTGGTAGCCGGTCATCGCGGTATTGAACACGACCTCACCGGTGGTGTTGCCTGCGGCGCCGATGGAAAAACCTTGGAAGACAGACCCGTCTGCGAGCGCGAGGACGGCCGGAATCGCGGGACCGGAAAGAAGAGGCAGCAAGGGTAACTCCTGAGATTGTTACCGCCGCGGCTGGATGACCGGTAGACCTTTGCGCGCCAAACTGACCGGCGCGAACACCCCGACTCATTCGGTACGGAAGCGTGGCTGGGCCTGTTGGGAACGAGGAAGAGGAATGGGTATGCGCTACGGCGGATAAAATTGGCTAAACCGCTCGATTATAGCGCAAAAGCCTCCCTCCGGCAAATCGTAGATTGCCGAAAGTTGGCGTAAATTGCACCGAAATTGCACCGAAACAGCGTGCAAGCAAGGCGGGAACGCCGGCCGGCAAGGCCGCCGGCGCCGAAGGGAAATTACAGGCCCAGGGCAGCGATACCGGCCTTGGCGATCTGCACGTCTTCCGACGACTTCACACCGGAGACGCCGACGGCACCGACGTAATGGCCTTCAACCACCACCGGCACGCCGCCTTCGAGCAGGCCGTCCAGGCCGGGGGCGCTCAGGAAGGAGACACGGCCGTTGTTGATCATGTCTTCATAGATCTTGCTTTCGCGGCGGCCCAGGGCAGCGGTGCGCGCCTTGGCCGGGGCGATCTGCGAGGAGATCGGGGCAGCGCCGTCCATGCGCTGCAGCCACAGCAGGTGGCCACCGTCATCGACCACCGAGATGGCCACGTTCCAGTTGTTGGCACGGGCTTCGGCTTCAGCGCCGGCAGCGATCTTCTTGACGTCGTCCAGCGACAGGAACGGTTTGGTTTGCATGGTGGCTCCGATAGGCAGAAAAAATTGAACGCTGATTGTACGGCCAGAAAGTCTTTTTTGACATCCCGCCCGGCCAACTCATCTTTCACCAATAGATGAAGTTTTTTGCATCAACGCGGCCCTCTCGATCGCTTTTCTCATGCATCAAGGAAACTTTCTGCAAAAACGTAAATCATTTAGCCGAAATATTTTCCTACCCCGCGTAGGAAAAACACTGACTGGGAGAAGCCGCCAAATACCCCGCTTTTGCCCCATAAATGATTTCATTTTGACAAGCTGGCACGAATCCAGCTTTTGACAAGCCGTAAGATTTACCTTACAGTCCCGCAATCCTATTTTGAGAGGATCCCGATGACCCTACGCCGATCTGACCGAATCCGACGACAAACCGCTCGTGCGTGCGCGCTCGCAGCCGGCCTTTGGATCAGTGCATCGGCCTATTCCGCTGACCTTTCCCTGGCAGCGCAGGATCTTCCCCCTCCCCAAGCCACCTCCCCGCAAGCCCAGCTGCTGATCAGCAAGACCAATCTTGCGATCGCCCGCCTGCAAGACATCACCAACCGCGCCTCCGAACTGGCGACCCAGGCCCTGGCCATGCTGGGCATCAATTACCGCTACGGCGGCAATTCGCCCGATACCGGCCTGGATTGCAGCGGACTGGTGCGTTACGTCTTCAAGGAAGCATGGGGCACCGACCTGCCGCGCACCTCGCTGGAAATCAGCCGCGTGGGCGAGAAGATCGGCAGCGACAACCTGCAGCCCGGCGACCTGGTGTTCTACAACACCTTGCGCCGCGGGTTCTCGCACGTCGGCATCTACCTGGGCGACGGCAAGTTCATCCACTCCCCTTCGGCCGGCGGCCAGGTGCGCATCGAGAGCATGGACGAGTCCTACTGGAAGAAGCGCTTCAATGGTGCACGCCGCATCATCGCAGGTGAAGAAGAGCAGAAATGATCACCATCGCGGTGCAGACCGCATGGCAAAAGGCCGCTGGAAACAGCGGCCTTTTTTTTCGTTCATAGTACGGCCAAAAACGGCCAAGCCGTCAATTCCCGCCAGTCGCCATGAGCTTGAGTTTGCGCTTGATTTCCGGCATGGCAGCGGTGGCGGCCTGCTCCCCAGCCAGGATAGCCACGTTGCGGCTGGCGAAGTCGCTGCCCTTCATCGAACCCAAGCCCGGCTGCAGCACGATGTCGGCGTTCTTGAGTTCATACTGGTTGATGGTCTGGCCCATGATGGCGAAGGTCTGCAGCAGCACGTCGATGGAGCTGCTGGAGGCCGCCTGCGCCTCCGGATTGGCCGAGATATTGACCGCGATCACGAAGTCCGCCCCCATCTGCCGCGCAAAGCGCACCGGCACCGGCGACACCAGCCCGCCATCCACATAGGTGTGGTCGCCGATCCTGACCGACTGGAACACCCCCGGCACCGCTGACGAAGCCCGCACCGCAGTGCCGGCATTGCCGCGCTGGAACAGGATGGGCTGGCCGGTGCGCAGGTCGGTGGCGACCGCGCCGAAGGGGATCTTGAATTTCTCGATGGGGACGTTGTGCACGGCCTTGTTGACGTAGTTCTGCACGCCCTCGCCCTTGAGCACGCCGCTGACCTTGGAGAACAGCGGCACCGACCAGTCCGAGATGGCCGCCTCATCCATGGCCAGCGCCAGCTTCTGCAGGGCGAAGCCATCATTGCCCGCCGCATAGAGCGCCCCGACCAGGCTGCCGGCACTGGTGCCGGCCACCACATCGACGGTGATGCCCTGGGCTTCCAGTGCCTTGATCACGCCGATGTGGGCAAAGCCGCGCGCTGCGCCGCCGCCCAATGCAAGGCCGATCTTGATGCGGCGTGGCGTCGGTGCCGCCGTGGCGCTGGGCGCAACCGCCGTGCCGGCCGGCGTGGATCCGCTGGCCTCCACGGGCTTGTTGCCAGCACCGCCCGGCAAGAGCGACGAGGTACCGCAGGCAGAGAGAAGAAATACCGAAGCGATGGCCGCAGCCATCAAGCGAGAGGAGAGGCGCATGACGCGAGGGAAAGCAGTGACGAAGCCCGACATTGTACTGCAAGCGCCCTGCCCGTCCGGAGAGCACGGGAGGCGGTGGTGTAGAATGCGGCCCCTGGCTTTTCGATCCGGCCCGGCACATCCAGGCATCACAGGCAGCATAGGCACATGAATATCGTCATCAACGAAGAACTGAAGCAGTACATCGATCCCCTCACCCCCAACGAGTACGCGGCGCTGGAACGCAGCCTGCTGGCCGAGGGCTGCCGCGACGCGCTGGTGCTGTGGGGCGATGTGCTCATCGATGGTCACAACCGTTACGAAATCTGCAGCAAGTACGACCTGCCTTTCAAGACGATCCAGAACGACAGCTTCGGCTCGCTGGACGATGTGCTGCTCTGGATGATCGACAACCAGCTCGGCCGCCGCAGCGTCTCGGACTTCCAGCGCGGCATGCTGGCCCTGCGCAAGCGCGACATCATCGCCGCCCGCACCAAGGCCGAGGCCACGCCAGCGAAAAACACCAGCACTGAAGAGAACGAAGGCGCAGCTGCCAGCGATGCGCCTGCGGCCAGTGACGATCCCTGGCACGCCGACGACAACACCGGCCGCATCAAGACCCGCGAAGACATCGCCCGCGCCGCCGGCATCAGCAGCGCCACCATCGGCCAGATCGACCGCATCCGCAAGACGGCCGCGCCCGAGCTGGTGGAAGCAGTGCGCAATGGTGCCATCTCCATCAATGCCGCCGCCGCCGTGGCGACCCTGCCCAGCGAGGCGCAGGTCAGCGCTGTGGCCGGGGGCAAAAAGGAATTGCGCGAAGCCGCCAAGAAGGTGCGCGAACAGAAAGCCGCCACCCGCACCCCGCGCACACCCAAGCCCGATGAGGCGATCACGGAAAACGCCATCCCGCTGGTGGAGGGCCAGGAAAACGAACTCACTGCCACCCTGCGCCGCGAAATCGCTGCCCTGCAGTCGCGCGTGAGCCGCCTGTCGGAAGAGAACCAGGGCCTGCGCGCCGAACTGGCCCTGCTCAAGGGCGCCGCTCCGCAGCAGGACTGAAGCGCCCTCTTTCATGGCCACCTTCACCATCGCCCGGCGCGCCGAGATCGAACTGGAAATCCGCAAGAGCCGCTTCATCGGCATCGTCACGCCGGTGCCCGGCCGCGAAGCCGCCATGCAGGAAATCGCCCGAATGCGTGATGCCCATCGCAGCGCCACCCATGTCTGCTGGGCATTGATGGCCGGGGGCCAGTCCGGCATGTCCGACGATGGCGAACCGTCAGGAACGGCGGGACGCCCGATGCTGGAAGTGCTGCGCCACCACGAGCTCGATGGCGTGCTGGCCATGGTGGTGCGTTACTACGGTGGCGTCAAACTCGGCGCAGGCGGTCTGGTGCGCGCCTATACCGAGGCGATTGCGACTGCGCTCAAGAGCACCGAGCGCACCGAACGCGTGGCCCAAGCCGAGATCGAGATCGGCGTGGTCTATTCCGCCGAGCCGCAGCTGCGCCACTGGCTGGCCCAGCAGAAATACGAATTGCTGGACAGCCGCCACGACACCCTGGCCCATCTTCACCTGCGCTTGCCCGAAGCGGCGCTGTCGCAGGCCGAGGAGGCCATTCGCCGGCTCTCTTCGAACGCCGAGATCAAGCGCATCATCTGATCCATCCGCGCCCGCCGGGCCGCCTCGGGCGGACGCGACCACAGCATGTCGAATTCCGCCACGAGCAGGTGGTAGTCGATTTCCGTCAACGGTGTTGAAGCATTCATGCCACCCTCACCGGTCCCGCGCCACACTGCGCGCCACGAAGATCGCCAGTGCCGGTGCCAGCGTGAACAGCGCCAGCAATACCCAGGCTGCGCGCGCAGTGGCCTCTGCCCCGCCCGCTCCCAGCCCGGCCTGATTGGCCACCAGTCCCGCCAGTGCCGCCCCCAGCGCCATGGCAAACAATTGCACCGTCGTGATGGCCGACGAGGTCAGGTTCTCTTCGCCGGGCTGCGCCGCATGCAGCGCACGGGCCACCAGATGCGGCCAGCCCATGCCGATGCCCAGGCCCGTCACCCCCAGCGCCAGCACGATCAGGCCATCGGCCAGCGCGCCTGCGGGCAGCCATTGCGCCGGCATCAAGAACGCCAGCAGCGCCATGCCCAGCGTCATCATGCAGGGACCGAGCCGGATCATGCGCAAGGCCGCCCGTTCGCTCAGACCCGAACCGCCCAGCGAACCCAGGCTCCAGCCCGCTGCCATGGCCGCCGTCGCATAGCCGGCGCCCAGCGGGTCGTAGCCATGCAAGCCCTGCAGGAAATACGGCAGGAAGATTTCCACGCAACTGCCCATGACCAGCAAGGCAATGCAAGCCATCACCCCGCCCATCACCGTGCGCGGCCGATAAGCCGCGTGCGGCAACAGGTTCGCGCGATGGCCCAGGTCGATGCGCGCCATCCACACAGCCAGCAACACTCCCGCCAGCACGCAGGCCGAGGCCAGCCAGTCATCGTCGGCCTGTGCGGCCAGCGCTACCAGCACTACCGATGACGCCAGCAAGGCGATGCGTCCCAGCGGCACGGCCTGCGCCGGGCCGCTCGCGCTGCGCACCGTCGCCGGCCCCAATTGCCGCCACACCAGCCAGGCCTGTGCGGCAAGCAAGGGCAACAAGGCAAAGAACGCCACGCGCCAATGGCCGCTGGCGGCAAACAGGCCACCGACGGCGGGCCCCAGCAAGGTCGAGACACCCCACATGCCGGACACCAGCGCGATGGCACGCGGCCACATGCGCGGCTCGAACACCAGCGGGATCAGGGCATACGCCAGCGCCGCCAGCAGACCGCCGCCGATGCCCTGCACCGCCCGGCCCGCCAGCATCCATCCCATGCTGCCTGCGCTGCCGCACAGCAAGGCGCCGCTGCCGAACAGCGCCAGCGCCATCAGGTAGGCGGCGCGCGCCCCCATCGCCCCCATGAGCTTGCCGGTCAAGGCGGAACCGGCGATGGAGGCGGCCACGAAGAGCGTCACGTTCCAGGCGTAATACACCAGGCCGCCAATATCCCGCACCACGGAGGGCAGGATGGTAGTGACAATGTGCACGTTGATCGCATACAGGGCGACCCCACCGGTCAGCGCGACGGCGCGCCAGCGGTGCGGACCCAGCAGTTCACCCCAGCCGGCCGCAGCGGTTGCGGCGCCTGGGGAAAGGGATGAGGTGGAAGAACGGGTCATGGCAACAGGCCTTTCTCAATGCAGCGGACACGATGCGTGGCCCGGGACCGCATCGACAAGGACGGGACACCGGGATATTATGCAAGCCAATTCTTGCTTAATTACCCCAAATGGTAAGAGCAATTTTTTAATTAAACAAGTAAACACTTGGAAAATAGTATGCGCGATGAAAGCTCTGCTGCCGACACCGGCCCCAGCACGGCCGAACGACTCCTGCTGCGCCTGAAGACACGTGGACCGGCATCCACCGCCGAACTGGCAGGCGAACTGCAGATCACGCCCGAGGCGGCGCGCCAGCAGTTGCAGAAGCTGGCGGCCGAAGGCCTGATCTGCCCGCGCCAGGTCCAGACTACCGTGCGGGCCGGAAGGCCGCGCCAGGACTGGGAGTTGACCGGTGCCGGCCATCGCCGCTTTCCCGATACCCACGCCCAGCTGACGGTGCAGTTGATCGGCTCGATCCGCCAGTTGTTTGGCGAACCCGGCCTGCACAAGCTGATCGACCAGCGCGAGCAGGACATGCGTGCGGACTACCTGCTGCAGTGCGACGGGATCACGGCCCCCGGCAAGCGCCTGCAGCGGCTGGCCGAGCTGCGCACCGCCGAGGGCTACATGGCACGGGTGGAAAAGCAAGGAAGGGATTGGTTGCTGATCGAGGACCACTGTCCCATCTGCGCCGCCGCCAGCACTTGCCAGGGATTTTGCCGTTCGGAGCTGCAGCTCTTTGGCGAGGTGCTGGGCGAGGAGTTCGCCATCACCCGGGAGGAGCACCTGCCCGCAGGCGGCCGGCGCTGCGTCTATCGTATCCGGCGCTTGCCCGCGCGCTGAAACGCGGGACTGCCGGCACGGCCGGAAATGTGCGAAGATCGCGCTCGCCGCGCCGCCTCGGGGGAGGCCGCACGGCCATCGCCACCATGCCACCGTACCAACGCCAGGGGAAGCCATGCCGCCAGACCAGAGTGATTTCGATCCCGTACTCTTCATCAAGGATGGGCCGTCAACGCCCTTGCTCGACCCCAAGCAATATCCGTACATGTGCAACGACAGGGGCGTGGGCAGCCAGAGCGAGACCCCTGTGGGCGAGATCATCACCCTGGCACCGGAAGCGCCGGCCCTTGAACGCGGCGCGACCTACCGCGACATCGCCCATTGGCAGCGCACCGTCACGCCCAAGGACTGGCCCTCTTACGAGATTACCGAATTCGATTTCCGTGTGCCCGAGGTGCGCTACGAGCCCTTGCCAGCCACCCCGGAGAACGCCCAGGCTTTCGGCGCGACCCTGTTGCGCGACGGCCAATGCCTGCACTTTCCCTTCGACAACCTGGTGATGGCCGACTACACCTATGGCAAGTGGGCCGGCTATGAATCGCCCTACCTGGGCGATGGCCGCAGCCGCGAACTGCTGACCTGGAATGCCACCGACCTGGAGTATCACTACTTCGCGCACATCTTCTTTTCGCGCGGCCCCGAACCGCTGGTGATCACGGTGGCGCGCTGGCGTCCTTACGTCAATGAAATCAGCCTGGCCGACCTGTGGGTGGAACCGGGCGATGCCCTCGTGATCCCGCCCAAGCGCATGGCCCCGCCGCCCACGCCGGGCATGAGCGAAGAGGAGAAGCGCCTGCTGGTGGTGGACATGCACAACAACCGCAATTCAGCCCAGGCCTGCCGCCGCTATGACGGCCCGCCGGGCCTGTTCACGGTCACGGTGCTGGCCGATGCGGCGGTGATGTCGGCACCGCTGACCCGCCCTTATTATCACGAAGAAAAACAGCCGACCTGGCACGGCATGCTGCGTTAGGACCGCTTCCCCTTACTGCTGGCCCAGCTCCCGGTACAGGTCATTGGCCCGCATCAGATGCGCGCGCATGGCGTCGGCGGCGGCATCGCCGTCATGCGCGGCAATGGCGTCGACGATGCGCTGGTGCTCGGCCAGGGTCAGTTCTTCCGCGCCCGGTGCACGCACCAGGTTGGTATAGAACTCGCCTGCCCAGCAAAACATCGATTCGACGATGGACGGGAAGATGGGGTTGCCGCTGATATCGGCAATCTCGCGGTGGAAGGCCATGTCGCGTTCAATGAACTGGTCCAGGTTGACCATCGAGGCCCGGTGTGCGGCGATGATTTCGCGCAGGCGATCGATCTGCGCGTCGGTGGCGCGCTCGGCGGCCAGGCGGGCGGTGTGGGTTTCCAGCAGGACCCGCGCTTCCTTCAGATGGCCCAGCATGTCCGGCTTGGTCCGCAACAGGTGCTGTGCGCCACCGGCGATCTGGGCGATCAGGCTGCGGGCGGTGAGATCCCGCACCCGCGCCCGTTCACCGTGGGCAATCTCGACGAAGCCGGAACGCTCCATCGCCTGCAAGGCTTCGCGCACGGCAGGGCGGCCCACTCCGTACTGGTCCATCAGGTCGCGTTCCGAGGGCAACTGCGATCCCGGAGGAAATTCCCCTTGATGGATGCGCGCCATCAGGCGCTCCAACACTTCCTGGTAAAGCTTGCGTCGCTGTATCGGTTCCGGCATGGCTGCACTGTCTCGTTTGTAGGTTTCGTTGGACGCGCACTCTACCACAATCCCGCGCCAGTACTGTGATTGCGGGCGCCGAAACGGAGCGTTTCGCGCATCATTTTCACCACCCCATCCGCTCTTTGCCATCAACATCGCATCAACCTGCCACAGCAGGCCTGCATGCTCAGGCTGCGCAGATTCCTTCCTGCAACAAACGCACGAAGGCCTGCCCCGCCATCGACAACTGCCCGCCCTTGCGCGTGACAATGCCGATGGTCTGCGACATCGACCGCAGCTTCACCGGCAGGATGCGCAGCATGCCGCGCTTGACGAACATCTCCGCCACCGCCGTGGGCAGAATCGAGACCATGTCGGTCCCCTGCTGCAGCAAGGCCACCGTCACGAAGGTGGAGGCGGTGGAGATCGCATTGCCCGGCATGCTCACCCCGGCCAGGTCCATTTCGCGCTCCAGCACCGCATGCAGCGGCATGTGGCTGGGATAGGTGACCCAGCGATAGCCGGCCAGCGCCGCCAGGCTCATCTGCCTGCCGCGCGGGCGCGGGTGCTCGCCCGAGACCACCACCGACAGCGGCTCTTCCGACAAGGGCTGATAGTGATACTTGCCCGGGTTGTCCGAGACGCTCGCGCGCGCCACCAGCAAATCCAGATGGCCTTCATCCAGCCGGCTCAGCAACTGCACGCTGGTCTCTTCGACGATATCGATGGACAGCTCCGGATGACGCCGCTGCAAGGCATCCACCGCCGGCACCACCAGTTCCGGCAAGGCCCCCATGACCGCCCCGATGGCCAGCCGTCCGCCGCGTCCGGAGCGGATCTGCGCCATTTCCTCGCAGAGCGATCCGAGATCGGTCGCCATCAGACGCGCATGGCGGATCACGCAATGGCCGAACTGGTTGGGGATCAGGCCCGATTTGGTGCGCTCGAACAATTGCGCATCCAGCATCGATTCCAGCTCGGCCAGCGACTTGCTGGCCGCAGATTGCGTCATGGCCAGGGCGCTGGAAGCCTTGTGCAGGGATTGATGATCGTCCAGGGCGATGAGCAGCTGCAGCTGCTTCATGCGCAGGCGGGACAGGAGACTGTTGAGGCTTTGCTGGCTGGGCGCGGGTTTCATGGGTGATTCCAAAAAGCGATCACATGATGGAAAGTCTTCACTATACAGTCCATCGGCCCCCACGTATATTCAACGCCATCGCACCCCGCCATCGCTGTGATGGCCCATGACAACCACGACGGAGACTCCATGAGCACCCCCATTTACCGCGGCGTATTCCCGGTCGCCCCGACCATCTTTGACGAAAACGGCAAGCTTGATCTGGAAGGCCAGAAGCGCGCCATCGACTTCATGATCGATGCCGGCTCCAATGGCATCTGCATCCTGGCCAACTTCTCCGAGCAATTCGTACTCTCCGACGAAGAGCGCGTGCTGGTGCAGGACACGGTCTTGAAGCACGTGGCCGGCCGCATCCCCGTGATCGTCACCACCACCCACTTCGGCAGCCAGATCTGCGCCGAGCGCAGCCGTGCCGCGCAGGATGCTGGTGCCGCCATGGTGATGGTGATGCCGCCGTATCACGGTGCCACCTTCCGTGTCTCGGAAAAACAGATTTACGAGTTCTATGGCCGCGTCTCCGATGCCATCGACATCCCCATCATGATCCAGGATGCACCGGTCGCCGGCACGCCGCTGTCAGCCCCCTTCCTGGCGCGCATGGCCAAGGAGATCGCCAATGTCTCCTACTTCAAGATCGAGACCGCCGGTGCCGCCTCCAAGCTGCGCGAACTGATCGAGCTGGGCGGCGACGCCGTGGTCGGCCCGTGGGATGGCGAAGAAGCCATCACCCTGATCCCCGACCTGGATGGCGGTGCGACCGGTGCCATGACCGGTGGCGGCTATCCGGACGGTATCCGCAAGATCGTCGATGCGTATTTCGCGGGCGATACCGAGAAGGCCGCCGAGCTGTACATGCAATGGCTGCCGCTGATCAACTACGAGAACCGTCAGTGCGGCCTGGCCGCTTGCAAGGCGCTGATGCTCGAAGGCGGCGTGATCAAGTCCGACATGCTGCGCCATCCGCAAGCCCCGATGCACCCCAAGGTGCGCGAAGGCCTGCTGCGCGTGGCGCGCCGCCTGGATCCGATGGTCCTGAGCTGGGGCAAGTAAGGCAGTCCGCAGCAAGGCATGCCGCACGCAACGGGAGCTCAGGCTCCCGTTTTTCTTGGGCGCTCGCTTGCTGCCGCGCATCCGGCGAGGCTGTGCGTTCTGTGTCATCCTTGGCGTTTGCCAATTTTTCTATCGCACGAGGAGTCCATGTCACAAGCCAGCCACTTCCGCCCCGTCGCACTGGAACACGCCAGTCGCCTCATCAACCACGGCCCGACCGTGCTCATCACCAGCGCCCGTGAGGGTCGCCGCAACATCATGGCAGCGGCCTGGTCGATGCCCGTGGAATTCACGCCGCCGCGCATCGCCGTGGTGATCGACAAGAGCACCTTCACGCGTGAATTGATCAGGCAATCGGGCAGCTTCGGCCTCATCATCCCCGGTGCGGCACAGATGGATCTGAGCTACGCGGTCGGCAGCACCAGTGGCCGCGACGAAGACAAGTTCGCGCGCCACCGGATCGCGGCCACCAGCGGCCCGGTGCTGGGCGTGCCGGTCCTCGAACAAGGCTGCGCCGCCTGGCTGGAATGCCGCTGGCTGCCGCAGGGCCAGACCGAGGATGCCTACGACACCCTGTTCGCGGAAGTCGTCAGTGCCGCCGCCGATGCCCGCATCTTCGAGAACGGCCACTGGAACTTCACGGCGGACAATGCCGACCTCCACACCCTGCATCACCTGGGCGCCGGCAAGTTCGTGGTGGCCGGCAACCAGCAGCAGGCGCGCCAGGTCTGATCTCCCGCAACGGGAACCTTAGCAGGCCTGAATCGCTTCCGTAAAACAGTAGCCCACGCCGTGCAAGGTGCGCAGCGGCAAATCGTACATGGTGCTGTCGCGCCACTTGCGGCGCAGGCGGCTGACGGTCTTCTCCAGCACCCGCTCGTCGAAGCTGACCCACTCCACGCCGAAGGCATGGGCAATGGCGCAACGGTCAGCGGCATGGCGGGTGCTGCTGGCCAGCGCCTTCAACAGCGCCACTTCGCGCGAATTGATTTCCACCGCATCGTGATGCGGCGCGCGCAGCGTGCGTGCGGCCACATCCAGCTGCCACGCCTGTGGCACCACCCGGCGCAACATCGTCTCGATATAGGCGTTGAGCAGTTCCAGCCGCTGCGGCAGTGGTTCACAGAAGTCGGCACCGCGTTCCAGGCCGGCGATGCGCACCGTCACGCTCTCGTGCTCGGAGGCCAGCAGCAGGATGCCCATGCGCGCGTTGCTTCTGCGCAGTCGCTGCGTGAGCGCATAACCGGCGGCGCTGGCCCGCCCTACGTGGATGATGGCGATGTCGCCGTCCTGCAGCGGCGCGAGCAATTCCTCCCCGTCCGCCATCATCCGGATCAGCTTGTGCCCCTGATCTTCCAGGAAGCGGGCCAGGCAAGCGTTGCGGTCGTGTCTCAAAATGTCTTCAACCAACAGAATAGTGGCCATTGCGATTTCCCCTGATGTCATTGCGTTTCCCGTCACGCCGCGCACCTGCTGCGGGCACGGGTTCGTGGTGTCATCGCCTTGCCGCCGGGCGTGCTGCTGCAACGTCGGCGAGCCCGATGACCGGAAAAGAATTTAGCGCAAGACACCCTCCGTTTTTACCTGCAGGTATTGCGAACCGGTCTCATCTTTCTGGCGCAAGGAAAAATATTTCGGTGCGACGCCATCCATCGCTTCAACGATGCGGGAAGCGCTTCTCAGCGGGTCGCTATGCGCTCTCATTTTTTTCCAGGCGGGCCTCGTCAGCGGCGCTCATTTCTTCGCTCCCGGGCGGCTGGCGCAGCGTCCTCCCTGTCGTCGATATAGAACTTTTTCGATGAATTTCTCGTCGATGTTTTGCTCATCCACCGCAGAGTTTTGATCGCGGGAAAAATATTTTCAGGGTGGCCATTTTCGCTTCGTGTCTTCGAATTTTCGCGGTAACGTCCCGCTCATTCAAGATGAGGCGAACATGGTCTACAAATCAATCCACCCGGTCTATGCCGGGCCTTTGTCCGGACAGCGCATCCTGGTCGTCGACGACGCCGAGGAAGATCGCATGCTGCTGTCGGACTTCCTGCTGCGCCATGGCGCGCGGCTCTACGTGGCACGCGACGGACAGGATGGCTACCGCAAGGCGCAGACCGTGCGGCCGGACCTGATCCTGATGGACATCCGCATGCCGGTCTACGACGGACTCACCAGCGCCCGTCTGCTCAAGGCCAATTCCTGCACGCGCAACATTCCGCTGATCTTCCTCTCGGCCGCCGCGTCCACCGAGGAAAAGGTCAATGGCCTGAGCGTGGGCGCGGTGGACTACATCACCAAGCCCTTCGATTTCGAGGAGGTGCGGCTGCGCCTGTGCGTGCATCTGCGTTCAACCCTGCATGCGGACCTGCCGCCGATCACGCAGACGCCCACCGGTTCCGCAACGCAGGGCGGCTCCAGCACTTTCGACATGGTCTTGTTCCAGGCCGCGCGCCGGCTCATGATGGACAAGCTGGACCAGCCGCTGGGGCTCAATGCCCTGGCCGCTGCGGTCGGCACCAATGCGCGCCGCCTGTCCAGCGCCTTCAAGCATTGCGCCGGCGTCACCGTCTTCGACTTCCTGCGCGAGGAGCGCATGAAGGAAGCGCGCCGCCTGCTCTCCGAAAGCACCCTCGACATCGGGGCCATCGCACTGGCCTTGGGCTACAGCAACACGGCCAATTTCTCCACGGCCTTCCGCGAACGCTTCGGCATGCCGCCCAGCCAGTTCCGGCGCTGACGAGAGGACGATGTCACGTCTGCGTAAAGCGCTGCTGTGGCCATCGTTGTTGCTCTGGAGCCTGCTGCCCCAAGCCGCGCGGGCCGCACCGGCGCTGCCGTCCATCGAGCTGGCGGGGATCGACTCGCGCGTGGTCATCACGCCGCAAGTGCAGATACTGCGCGACACTGAAGGCCGCGCCATGCTGGCCGCGGCCCTCGACAGTACGCAATGGGAAGCCATCGCCGTCCCCATGCTGCAGGAGGGCTACAGCAGCGCTGCCTTCTGGCTGCGCGGCACGGTGCGCAACGACAGCAGCCAGCCTGTCACACGCTGGCTGACTCTGGCCTCGGCGCGGCTGCAGGATGTACGCCTGTACTGGCTGCCAGCCACGCCTGTGGAGGTCGCGCCGGCAGCGATCACGCCACTTAGCGCCGGTACGCTGCACGCCCTCGCGCAACGCGAGATCATCAGTCGCACACCACTGTTCGCGCTGACACTGGCTCCCGGCGAGCAGCGCCAGTGGGTGCTGCGCGTCGCCGGTGAATCCTCCATCGATCTCAACCTCGCCCTGTGGGAGCCGGCGGCTTATCGCGAAGAGGAAGGACGCGAACTGGCCATCCAGGCCTTCGTACTGGGGGGCGCGCTGCTGCTGGTGAGCTATGCCCTGATCCAGGGCATCGCCTGGCGCGACCGTGGCTTCCTGCTGATGGCTGCGTGGATTCTCATCGCGCTGGCTTATATCTGGACGTTTCAGGGCTATCTCTATCGCTACCTGTTTCCCGCGGGCGGTGCATGGCAGGTGCGTGCCCCGGCCACCCTGGGATGCGCGGCCACCCTGCTCTACGTGCGCATGAGCGAGGTGCTGGTCGGAATGGAGCGATTGCGCGGCTGGCAGATCGTCTATCGCACGCTGTACCTGCTGCTGTCGGTGATCATCGGCTGGACCGCGCTGGGCGATTATCGCGTCACCGCGCCGCTGGCCAATGCCACCGGTGCCCTCGCCTATGTGATCTGGCTGGCCTCGATGCTGCATGCCTGGTGGTATGGACTGCCGCACGCCCGATTGCTGACGCTGTCCTTTGCGGTGGCCTGGCTGGGCCTGTCGGTCAAGCTGCTCGAACTCAATGGCCTGGTCGACCGCAGCCTGCTGCCGGACTGGCATTTCGCGGCGCTGTTCCAGATGGGACTGCTGTGCCTGGCCACCGTGGCGATCATCGGCCGCGCGCTGGAACTGCATCGCAAGCATGAGCAGATGCAATGGGCCATGCTGTATATGCGTGTGCGCGAGCAACTCAAGCTGGAACAGGCGGTGGCGACCCGCACCCGCGAGCTGCGCGAAGCGCTGGCGGCGGCCGACCAGGCCAACCGCGCCAAGACCGGATTCCTCACCCGCATCAGCCACGACCTGCGCACACCGCTGACTTCCATCCTCGGCTTTGCTGACATGCTGCAGACCGGCGGCGGCGAGCGTGCGCGCCATGGCCGCATCATCGTGCGCAGCGCCCGCCACATGCTGGCCATGGTCAACGACCTGATCGACTATGCCCGCGGCGATCGCCCCGATCTGCCGCACGCTGCCCCGGTCTATGCCCACGCCCTGCTGCAGGAGATCGGCCAGGAAGCGGCCCTGCTGGCCGAGCGCCAGCACAATTCCTTTCATCTGCAGGTGGACCCGACGCTGCCACCGGTGCTCGCCATCGACGCCCGGCGACTGCGGCGCATCCTCGGCAACCTGCTGGACAACGCCGCCAAGTACACCCGGGACGGTCGCATCGTGCTGCAGATCCTCTGGCACCCGGCCTCGGCGAAGTCCGAGATGGGCGTCATGGAGATGCAGGTACGCGATACCGGCAGCGGCATCCCTGCACATTTCCAGACCCGGGTGTTTGAACCCTTCGAACGGGCCAACGCCGACCGCTCGCAGCCGGGTATCGGCATGGGGCTGTCCATCGTGCGCCAGTGGATGCAGCAGATGGGCGGCCAGGTGATGCTGTCCAGCCGGCCCGGCGAAGGCACGACGATGACGCTGCGCCTGCCGGCCGCCATCTCCAGCGAGCGCGACATCGCCCGCCATGATGCGCCGGAAGACGCCAATGGTCGCCTTCTCATCGATGGCCAGGGCCGCCTGGCACTGGTGGTGGAAGATCATGCCGACATCGCGCAATTGCTGGGCGACCAGTTGGCCAGCGTCGGCTTCGCGGTGGAATTGCTGGCCGATGCGGAAAGCGCCATCGCCCGTATCGCCCTCCCGGAGGCGCCCGCATTGGCGCTGGTGCTGACCGATTACCAGCTGCCGGGCCTGCATGGCGACGCCGTGCTGCAAGCAGTACGCCGGCATCTGCCGCAAGTCCCGGTGCTGCTGCTGTCAGCCACGCTGCAGCCGGCGCCGAGCGATGAGCCGGATGAACGTTTCGATGCCTGCCTGCTCAAGCCGGTCAATTTCCTGGAACTGCAGGAAACCATCGGTCGCCTGCTGGGCTTGCATCCGGAGGCGGCCTCAGCCGATGACGATGCCGCTCCCCTGCCCTTGCAGCATCCGCCGCCGGAAGAGCTGCAGCAGGCGCTGGCGCTCATCGCGATGGGCGCGGTGTCGGACTTGCTGGATTGGTGCGATACGCTGCAGCAGCAGAATCCCGCGTATGAAAGTTTTGCTGTGCTGGCGCGGCAATGGGTGATCACTGCGGATCTGGACCGGCTGGAGGCGCTGTGCCGCGATGATCAAGCCATGCGGCAAGAGACGGCAGGCGAGGCTTAATCGCGCTCCCGGCTCCGTTCATCGTCCCGCGAGGAGTCCCCCTCGGGCCGGCTGCGCGCGAGCTCGGCATTGCGCTGGTTGATCTGGTATTGCTCTTCCGCGTGCTGGAACGCCAGTTGCTCCTTTGGCGAACGGCTGCACGCGCCCAGCATCAGGGGCAGCACCACGGCCAAGACGAGAACGGCGAACCATGCGAACGGGAGGGGGACCGGTCGGATTGTCACGTAAAGTCTCCAGATTTATATTTCTATCTGGAAATATACGCCTCACCAATCCTCACCGCAAGCCCCCTCCTTTTTGGGCATGCGCCGCCGGCAGCGTTGATGGGAGCGGCTCAATCGCGCGCCGCGATCCAGTCCCAGGTATCGGCGGCCGCCATCGGGCGGGCGATGCCGTAGCCCTGCCCGTATTCGCACCCGAGGTGATGCAGGATGCGGCGGCACTTCTCGGTTTCCACGCCTTCGGCTACGACGGCAAAGCCCAGCTTCTGCCCGAGGTGAATCATCGAAGGCACGATCTGCTGGTCCGAGTAATTGCTTTCCATGTTGCGAATGAAGGACTGGTCGATTTTGAGGTAGTCCGCCGGAATGTTCTTGAGATAGCTCAGGTTGCTGAAGCCGGCCCCGAAATCATCGATGGCCACCTTCACGCCCAGGCGCTTGATTTCCTGGATCCGCCCGTAGAGCGCCTCGGGGTTCTTGCTCATCGCGCTTTCGGTGAACTCGATCTCGATCAGCCCGGCCGGAATGCGATGCCGCCGCAACTGGATCGCCAGTGTCTGCACCAGATCATCATTGTCGAAGTCGCGGGCCGATACGTTGATGGCCACTGGAACGGCGCGGCCACGGCGCGCCCACGCGGCCGCCTGCTCAATGCCATGTTGCAGCACCCACAGGGTCACCTGCCGAATCAGTGCGGTCTTCTCGGCCAGCGGAATGAAGAGGGCCGGCGAGATCACCCCATGCACCGGATGACGCCAGCGCAGCAGCGCCTCCACCCCGACGCAATGGCCCGAGGCCAGCGCGATCTTGGGCTGGTATTCCAGCCACAGCTGGTCGCCCGCGAGCAGCGCGCCGGGAATGGCCGACAGCAGCTCGAACGAATGCTTCTGCTGTTGCCCCAGTGGCTGCTCATAGCGGCATTGCAGGCTGCCGCAATCACGCGCCATATCAGCTGCCGTCAGCAGCGAGGGCACCAGTTCCTCGATGTCATCGCACTGGCCCAGCGGCACGATGCCCACGGAAATTTCCAGTCGATGTGGAATGCCCTGGTACTCGACGGTACCGGCGAAGGCACGTTCGATCTGCTCCACCTGTTGCTGCCAGATGTCGCGCCGCTCGAGGTAAGCAAAGGTGGTGGTGCCGATGCGGTAGAGCGCCACCTCACCCAGCGACTGGCGCAGTTGTTCCTTGGCCTGGATCAGGAAACCTTCCACGTAATCCCAGCCCAGCGCCTTGATCATGTCGCGCAGGTACACGCGATCACAGATGTCGACCGCCACCGCCGTCAACTTGCCCGACAGGCCCTCGCCGTCCTGCCCCAGCGCAGCGAGACTGTGCAGGTCGGCGGTCAGGCGGCTGCGATTGGGCAAGGAAGTCAGGCTGTCGACATAGCTGGACACTCGCAGGATCTCCAGCCGCGCCATGACGATGGCCGCCAGTTGCGTCAGCTTGGTCCGATCAGCATCACCGAAGGCGGCGCGTGGCGACTTGCCGATCACGCACAGCGTCCCCAGCCGCACGCCATCGCTGGCCTGCAGCGGGGCCCCGGCATAGAAGCGGATGCCGGGCTCACCGGTCACCAACGGGTTGTCGGCGAAGCGCAGGTCCTGCGTCGCATCCAGCACCACCATGACCTGATCCTGCTCGATCACGTGGCTGCAGAAGGACTGCGAGCGCGGTGTGCCGGGTGCCTCCAGACCGCGCCGCGACTTGAACCACTGGCGGTTCTCAGCGACCAGCGAGACCAGTGCGATCTCGGTGTTGAACAGCGTGGCCGCCAGTTCGGTCACCAGATCGCACAGCACATCGGGATGGGTATCCAGCACGCAGTAGGTATCGAGCACGGCCAGGCGCTCACGCTCCCGTTCGGCTTGCCCGGCTTGCCCCGACAAGGGGGCGGTCAATCGGAGGAGGTCGGCGTGCATGGTGGCGTGGCGATCAGAAAGTAACCCATTCGTCGGAAGCGCCCGCCAGACTGCGGCTGGGCACCGGTGCCGACAGGTGCGGCTCGCGCGGTGCAATGCGCGGCTTGATGGTGGCCGGAGCCTTCTTGATGGCCGCCGGTGCCGGTGTCACTGCGGCGGCAGCTACGTCGATGGCCATCTCTTGGGCGGCCTGTGCATCGAGGCGGAACACGCTGACGGCCTGCGCCAGTTCCTGCGCCTGTTCCTGCAGCGATTGCGAGGCAGCGGCCGCTTCTTCGACCAGGGCTGCATTCTGCTGCGTGACCTGATCCATCTGGCCGACCGCCTGGCTCACCTGCTCGATGCCGGAACGCTGTTCTTCACCGGCCGCGCTGATCTCGTTGATCATGCCGGTCACGCGCTGCACGCTCTCGACGATCTCGCGCATGGTGTCACCGGCTTCATTGACCAGCACGCTGCCCGATTCGACCTTGGCCACCGAGTCGCTGATGAGCGCCTTGATTTCCTTGGCAGCGGCGGCCGAACGCTGGGCCAGGCTGCGCACTTCGGTCGCGACCACGGCGAAGCCGCGACCCTGCTCACCGGCGCGTGCCGCTTCCACGGCGGCATTCAAGGCCAGGATATTGGTCTGGAAAGCGATACCGTCGATCACGCTGATGATGTCGACGATCTTGCGCGAGGAGGCATTGATCTCTTCCATGGTTTCCACCACGCGGCTGACCACGCCGCCACCGCTGCTGGCGATGTCGGAGGCGGCCTGCGCCATGCGGTTGGCTTCGCGTGCATTGGCGCTGTTCTGCTGCACGGTGGAGGTCAGTTCTTCCATCGAGGATGCGGTCTCTTCCAGCGAGCTGGCCTGTTGTTCGGTGCGCGAGGACAGGTCCAGGTTGCCGCTGGCAATCTGCGAGGAGGCGGTGGCGATCATGTCGGTACCACGGCGCACACCAGAGACGATGGTAACCAGGCTGGCATTCATGTCCTTCAGTGCGCTGAGGAGCTCGCCGGTTTCGTCACGGGAACGCACGTCGATGCGGGCGGTCAGGTCACCGCCTGCCACCTGGCGTGCCAGGCGCACGGCCACGGCCAGCGGACGGGTGATGTTGTTGGCCAGCCACCAGGCCAGCAGCAGCGCCAGCACCACCGCGACCACGCCGCCGATGATGAGGGTCTTGCCGGTGAGCGCTTCCAGTGCATCGGCCTGGTCGCTGCGCTCTTGTTGCAGACTGCTTTCCATGCGGTCCATCTCGGCAAAGATGGCGCGCATGTTGTCCATTTCGGCTTTGCCGCGGCCGGCCTGCACGAGGGCCACCAGCTTGCTCATGTCCTCGCGGCCGTCACGCACGGCACGGCGCAGGGCGACGGTGGGCTCGATGGCGGTGCTCACCCAGCGCTGCTCGGCTTCGGCCAATTGCTGCAAGCGCTGTTGTTGGGTCGGGTTGTCCACGGTGAGCTGACGGGCCTTGTCCAGATGCGTTTTGAAACTGGCCAGGCCCTGCTGCATCGGCTCCAGCGAAGCCTCATTGCCGGTCAAGGCGAAACCGCGCGCGCCGGTTTCCATATTGATCAGGCTTTCGAGCATCGCCTGCATTTCTGCCCGCGCCTGGTAGCTATGGATGTTCATGTCATTGGCTGCACCCAGCCGCGCAAAATTGGCATAGGCCACACTGACCAGGATGACCAGGATGGCGGAAACCAATCCGAAGCCGATATAGAGGCGAGTGCCGATTTTCAGGTCCGATATCTTCATGATGGTTCTTTCCGGGGGGATGCAAGGTTTCTCGAATGGATCGACACGTGTCCACGGGGGCGGGCCGATTCTTGTTGTTGATCACGATGTTTCACATTCAGGAAAAAGCGTGACACACTCAAGATAATCACCAAAACAAACGGTAAAAATCTTTTTCAGCGCGCAACAAATTTGCTTTGCAACGACTCTGAACAGATATATTTAAAAAATATCCGTACATTACAAAAATATTTTTCATTGGAAATACGACAATGACGAACCAACAAGCCCCCTCTTCACCGGCTCCTGCAGCAGAAACAGCCGAGCTGTCCGACCTGCCGCTGCTGCGCCCCGGCGCGGTGGCGCGCCAGTTGGGCATGGCAGTCGAGACGCTGCGCGCCTGGGAACATCGTTACGGCATTACCTCCTCGCAGCACAGCGGCGGCGGCCAGCGCCTGTATTCGCAGGAAGACATGCAACGCCTGGTCTGGATCAAGACACTGGTGGATGCCGGCCATCGCATCGGCAAGCTGGCCACGCTGTCCCCGCAGGACCTGCAGGCGCTGGCGCAGAGCCTGCCTGCCGAGGGCAGCGGCAGCCACGAGCGGCAGGCCGGCCCGGTCACGCGGCTGGCCCTGGTCGGCCCCTGGATTGCCACCAAGGCGGTCGGCCAGGCGCTGGCGCATCGGCAACTGAGCGTCATCATGGCTGTCGAGAGCCTGGATGAACTCGACCTCAGGCAGTTCGAGGGCGACCTGCTGCTGCTGGAAAGCACGGTTCTCGACAGCGATCTCGATCAGCGGCTGGAGGGGCTGCGCCGCGACGGCGTGCAGGTACCGGTACTGATCCTGTATCGCTTCGGCTCGCCGGAGATGGTGGTGCGCCTGCGCGAAGCCGGGCATCGGGTGGTGCGCAAGGCGGTGGAAGGGATCGATGTGGAGTGGCTGTGCGAGATGATCCGACGCATGGAACCGGCGGCCGCGCAGACGCCGGGCGAGGACGAATGGGTGCCGGAGCCGCGCTTCAGCGAGAGCGCCCTGGCGTCGGTGTCGGACCAGTCCGATCGCATGCAGTGTGAATGTCCGCGCCATCTGGCCGAACTGCTGACGGCACTGGCCGGATTCGAACGCTACAGCCGCCAGTGCGAAGACGACACGACCGAGGAAGCCGAACTGCATCGGGAACTGCGCATTGCCGCCGGACGCG
This sequence comes from Herbaspirillum huttiense, assembly GCF_004367745.1. Taxonomy (GTDB): domain Bacteria; phylum Pseudomonadota; class Gammaproteobacteria; order Burkholderiales; family Burkholderiaceae_D; genus Herbaspirillum; species Herbaspirillum huttiense. The sequence continues at coordinate 1,526,876 of NZ_CP037993.1, read as the reverse complement.
CGCGCCTGCCGCTGGAAGACGCACTGCAAAAGCTGGCGCGCTTCAAGGGAATTTCGCTGACGTAAGCACAGTTGACCGGGATGAGGCCGGTCCGAATTGGGGACAGAATTCTGTACAGGATCTGGTGCAAAATTCGCACGTGAATTCACGCTTCAATCCACGTGCGAATTCACGCCACAGTTCTGCCCTTCATTCACGCTTGGATTCAGGCCTCAATGCAGGCTTGAATCAATACAAAAAAACAGCGCGCCCAATGGACGCGCTGCTCGCCAAACCCTCCCCTTGCGGGATTGAGCTGGCCCTTCAGAACTGTTCCCAATCCCCTTCAGCAGCGGCCGGCTTGAGGGCTGGCTGCGCAACCGGCAGAGCCTTGGCCGGTGCGCTGGCCTTGGCTGCCGGCTTGCGCGGCAGTGCTGCAGCACGGGGCGTGACGTCCACGGTGCGTGCCGCGGTAGCAGCCACCGGTACCGGACGACGCGTTTCATGGTTGCTCAGCTTGAAGATGCTGACCGTTTCCACCAGACGGCCCGACTGCTCCTGCAGCGATTGCGCAGCGGCGGCCGCCTCTTCCACCAGCGCAGCATTCTGCTGGGTCACTTCATCCATCTGCACGATGGCCTGGTTGATCTGCTCGATGCCATCGCTCTGTTCGCCGCTGGCGGCGGTGATCTCGGCCACCACATCGGTGACGCGCTTGACGCTGGCCACCACTTCATCCATGGTGGTGCCGGCCTGTTCGACCAGGCGGCTGCCGTTTTCCACGCGCTCCACCGAGGCGTCGATCAATGTCTTGATTTCCTTGGCGGCGGCGGCACTGCGCTGCGCCAGGGTCCGCACTTCAGAAGCCACCACCGCGAAACCGCGCCCCTGCTCACCGGCCCGGGCCGCTTCCACGGCGGCATTCAAGGCCAGGATGTTGGTCTGGAAGGCGATGCCATCGATGACGCTGATGATGTCGACGATCTTGCGCGACGCATCGTTGATCTGGCTCATGGTCTGCACCACTTCACCGACCACGCTGCCACCCTGGATTGCCACCTGCGAGGCGGTTTCGGCCAGGGTGTTGGCCTGGCGGGCGTTGTCGGCGTTCTGCTTGACGGTGGAGGTCAGCTCTTCCATCGCCGAAGCGGTTTCTTCCAGCGCGCCGGCTTGCTGCTCGGTGCGCGAGGACAGATCCAGGTTGCCGGTGGCAATCTCGCCGGAAGCGGTATTGATGGTATCGCTGCCCTGGCGCACTTCGGTCACGATGCGGTGCAGGTTGTCGTTCATGGCCTTGAGCGACGCCAGCAGCGCGCCGGTTTCATCCTTGGAGGAATTGTCGATCTGCACCGTCAGGTCACCGGCCGCCACGGCGGTGGCCACTTGCACGGCCTGGTTGAGCGGACGGGTGATGGAACGGGTAATCAGCCAGGCACACACCACCGAGAGCACGATGGCAGCCGCCGACAGCAGCAGCATGATGTTGACCGCATTGCTGGATGCGTCATTGGCGCGCTCCACCGCCTTGTCCATCAGGCTGACCTGGAACTCGGCCAAGTTCTTGAGGGCGGCGAAATACTTGTCCTGCACCGGGATGGTCTGATCGAACAGATAAGCTGTTGCCTCATCCTTTTTCTGCTGCTGGATCAATTCCACGACCTTGGCCCGGTGCTTGCTGTATTCGTCGCGCGACTGATTGAGCGCGCCGATCAATTCCCTGCCGCGCGGGGTGTTGATGAGTTTTTCCATCCGTACCAGCATCTCGCCGACATCCTTGGTGTTGGTCTCGACCCGGTCGAGGTATTTCTTCGCCTCCTCCGGATTGCGCGCCAGGATGGCATTGCGCAGGCTGCGGGCGGCCGTGTTGATCTTGTCGCTCATCTGCGCACCGAGCGCGACCTTGACGTAGCGGTCATTGACGATTTCCGAGGTGGCATCGCTGACCGACCACAAATTCTTGACGCCCACTCCCGCGATCAGGCACATCACCGCAATGAGTGCCGCGAAACATGCGCCCAACCGGACGCTGATCTTGATATCCGTGATTTTCATTTCATCCCCTCTTCGTTTTTACACCTGAGCCAACCCCAAGAAACCCCTGTGCCGGGCCAACATTTGTCAGCCGACTGCAAGAAATATAAACGATTTATTTAACGTATTCGATGAAAATGTTTTTAACGCCGAAATTCCGTCGCATTTTCACGCCACAGTTGCCGGATCAATCATCCAGGCGTGACAAATGGTGAGCATTACCATGTGGAAATAGCCATTCCATAAGGAAATGAGAGGAATTCGCGATCCGATCGATGCCTGACGAAAAGCAACAAGCGGCTTAATCCACATCAACATTCTGCCCTTTAAAAAGGGGCTTTCTATTGCAATAAAGGAAATCAAAATGCATTTGCATTAAAATACAAATGGTGAATTTGATTAATTTGATTTCAGATTGACACGTTCACCCAACATCCCCCGGAGTAAGCCATGCCTCTCAAACGTCTCAACAACAAGGTCAGGATCACCTCGCTGGTCCTGGCCATCCTGGGCAGCGCGCTGTTTGGTTATGCCTTGCTCAACGGCAGCCTCAGCAGCCGCGAAGCAGCGATCAAGAGCGGCGAGACCGCCACCCTCAATCTCGCCACCGGCCTGGCTACCCAGGTCAACCTGAGCTTTCGTGCGGCCGATCTGCTGATACAGGAAATCGCCGGACTGGAAGGCAGCCGCAGCCTCTCCCCGGCTGAACTGCAAGGCATGGTGCAAGATCTGCTCACGCGCCAGAGCCAGCTCTTTCCCGAACTGGACAGCCTGCTGGTCATCGACGAGCAGGGCCGCACCCGGCAGCGCTGGCCCGCCCATGCGGAGCCGGCCGGCCTGTCCGGCATGGAACCGGCAATGGCCATGGCGCGCGGAGAGCGCCGTGCGGAGGACAAGAGCGGCGGACTGCAGATCGGCACGCCGGTCATCAGCAGCGTCACCGGCCGCTGGATCATTCCGGTGACGCGCCAGCGCCTGCGCCAGGGCAAGCCGGCCGGCGTCATCCGCGTGGGCGTGAGCCTGGACCACTTCATGCGCCTGTTCAACGAACTCAACATCGGCAAGCAGGGCTCACTGGTGCTGGCCAGCACCGACGGCAGCATGCTGCTGCGCCGACCCTACGGCAGCGAGTTTCTCGGCAAGAGCATGGCCGACCTGCCGCTCTATCGCGATCATGCGCAACAGCGCCAGTCGGGCTGGGCGGTGATCCAGTCGGCGCAGGATGGCGTGCTGCGCCTGAACTATTTCACCCGGGTGCCGGACTATCCGCTGTTCGTCACGGCCGCTCTGGCCCATGACGAAATGCTGGCCGACTGGCGCGAAGCGCAGCGTGCGCAATTGCTGGTGATCGTCTCGGCGGCGCTGCTGGTCGGCCTGCTGACGGCCTACCTGCTGCGCGTGGTACGCATGCGCGATCGCGCCGAAGAAGAGATCGAAAAGAAGAACCTGTCCCTCAAGCTGCTCACCGAAAACCTGCGGGCCCAGGCCATGCTGGATGGCATGACCGGCATTCCCAACCGGCGCTACCTGGATGAACAACTGCAACTGGCCATGCGCAATGCCAGCCGCAGCAAGAGCGCCCTCTCGCTGGTGATGTTCGATGTCGATTACTTCAAGAAATACAACGACCTGTACGGCCATATTCAAGGTGACTACTGCCTGCAGGACGTGGCCCGCACCCTGCGCGGGATGCAGCGCCGGCACGGCGACCTGGCAGCGCGCTACGGCGGCGAGGAATTTGCGCTGCTGCTGCCCGACACCGATCTCGACAATGCTCATCGCATCGCCCAGAAGGTGCTTGATGGTGTGCGCGCACTGGCGATCCCGCATCAGGGCAATGCCGGTGGCGTGGTCACCATCAGCGCCGGCGTGATGAGCTGCGTGCCACGGCCCGAGATGCGCATCGAAGATCTGTTCGCGGGGGCCGACCGCGCACTCTATCGCGCCAAGGAACGCGGCCGCGACCGGGTGGAAGACTGCCAGCTGCCGCGTCCGGTAACGCCTTCGATCAAACCGGATGCAGCCGCAGGAAATTCGCAGTGAAGCGCCCAGAACTCAACCAAGAACTCACAATAAAAATGGATGACATCCGGTGCGAATGAGATCACCAACATGTCTCCGCAGCTGACAAAACACTGACTGCGGGAGCGATCCCGTCACGGAATCTCCATCGAAACTTTACACTTTGGTCACACAACGGACTAAGTCAATCGACCGGAAATGCCTGTCCATGCTGATTAAAAGCGGGCTCAGATGCACGGCGCATCCATGGTCGCAGGCAGTTTTTTTCACAACTGTGAATTTCTCTTATAATTTGCAGCGCATCCCGTCCTTAGACAAGAGCGGACTGGTGATGAGACCAGCATGGCCACCACGGCCTCTTCCTCGAAAATTACTCGCATTTCTGACCCCGCATGAGTTCACATCTGATGTCCGATCCGCTCGGCGCCATGAACCAGATCGAAGCCATGTTCATCGAACACCATGGTTGGTTGCGCACGCGCCTGCGGCGCAGCGTGGGGGATGCCTTTGCCGCCGAGGACGTGGCCGCCGAAACCTTCACCCAGTTGCTCACCTCGCCGCCGCAGGAAGTGCGCGAACCGCGCGCGCTGCTGACCACGATCTCGCGCCGCATCGTCTACGAGCTGTGGCGACGCCGCGATCTGGAGGAAGCCTGCCTGCAAGCGCTGGCGCACACCAACGGCGAGGCCCAGGCCATCTCGCCCGAAGACCAGCTGCAACTGCTGCAGGCCCTGCGCGCCATGGACCAGGCGCTGGCCGGGCTGACCGCCAAGGAATGCGCGGCCTTCCTGCTTTACAAGCTCGATGGCCTGACCTACCAGGCCATCGGTGAACAGTTGCGCATCACGCCCAGCGTGGCCCGCCGCTACGTCGCCAAGGGTCTGCTGCAATGCTACAAGGCCGCCGGCTTCGCGCCGCTGGGGTAAGCGCGCGCATGAAGAACGAAGACAAGATCGTGGAGCAGGCCATCGAGTGGATGCTGCAGATCGAACAAGGCGAACTGAGCAAAGGCGAACAAGCCGCCTTCGAACACTGGAAAACGGCTGATCCGCGCCATGCCGTGGCCTATGCCAATCTGGCGCAGTCGGTGCAGCAGTTCGACGTTCCGCGCCAGGTCGGTGCCGCCCCCCAGGTGCTGCGCAACACGCTGCAGCAGAAGAGCCGGCGTCGCAAGGCCCTCAAGCAGATCGCCATTCTGGCCGGCCTCACCGTGGGTGCCGCCCTGCTGGCCGACCGCGTCACCCCGCTGGCAGGACTGCGCGCCGACCTGCACACCGGCACCGGCGAGCGTCGCCGCACCCTGCTGGCCGACGGCAGCACCCTGATCCTCAACGCGCGCAGCGCCATCGACCAGCAGATCGCATCGGGCACGCGGCAAATCCGCTTGCTGGCGGGCGAAATCCAGCTGCAGGTGGCGGCGCGTGCGGACCTGCCCTTCATCATCCAGACCGTGCATGGCAGCGCCGAGCTGCTGGGCGGAACGCTGGCGATGGCCCTGCAGCCCGCCCGCACCGAACTGGTGGCGGTGCAGGCCGGTCAGATCGGGGTGGTGACCCGCAACAATACCCGTGGCCAATTGGCCGGCGGCCAGCATCTCTGGTTCGACAGCGACCGCATCGGTACCGCACGCGCCAATGCTGGCGGGGAAACCTCGTGGGTCGACGGTTACTACACCGCCGCCAACAACACGCTGGCCGAAGTGGTGGCAGCGCTGCGTCCTTACCGCACGGGCATCCTCAGGCTCGATCCGGCCGTGGCCGGGCTGCGCATCAGCGGTGCCTTCCCGCTGGATGACAGCGAGCGCGCCCTGTCGGCACTGGCCAGCGCCTTGCCCATCTCTGTGACACGGGTGAGCCCCTACTGGGTCACCATCAGCGCACGCGCCTGAACCCGCCTGCTGCATGCGCCCCACCCGCCTCACCCTCCTGCTGGCGCACTGCCTCGCGGCCAGCCCGCTGGCGCTGCTGACCGCGCCCGCTGCCGCGCAAATCGTTTCCGCCCCCGTCCCGCTGGCGCAGTTCGACTTCCAGTTGCCCGCCGCCAGCATGGAAGCGACGCTGGCCGCCATCGCGCGTACCGCCGGTGGCATCGTGCTGTTCGATCCGGCGGTGACGGCCGGGCTCGGCAGCAACGGCGTGCAAGGCCGCTACACGCTACCCCAGGCACTGCAGCGCGCACTGGCCGACAGCCCGCTGGAACTGGTCGCGCAGGCCGATGGCTCATACGGGGTACGCCGCATTCCGGAAGTGCTGCCCCGCTACAATCCGCCGCTGCCACCGGTCATGCAGACCGGCACCGGGGAGGAGCGCAACAGCAGCCACGGTTATCTCGACAGCGGCTTCCTGGCCAGCGGCAGCCGGCTGGCCACACGGCAGGAAGAAAAACTGTCGGCCCTGCCGGTGTCGCTGCAGGAGATCACCAGTTCCGTTCTCGAAAGCCAGCAATCGCGCTCGGTGGTGGACAGCCTGCAGAACATCAGCGCCGTGGTCCATGGCCGCGGCGACGGCGTCGACCAGGCCGGTACGCTCTACGTGCGCAGCTTCATCGCCCCGGTCATGCGCGATGGCTGGGGCGACCTGGTCTCGCTGTCCAACGTGACCAATGGCCGCGTCGCCGGCTCACGCAGCATCACCTCGCTGGATGTGCCCATGGCCGCCATCGAACGCGTCGAAGTCCTGGGCGGTGCCGACTCCATCGTGGTCGGCGGACCGATGGAACCGGGCGGATCGGTCAACATCGTGACCAAGCAACCGGTGGCCGATACCCTGCGCGAATGGACGCTGGAGGTCGACAATCGCGGCCATCGGCGCAGCGCCCTCGACCTCGGCGGCAGCCTCACGGAGGACCGCGCCTGGACCTATCGCACGATCCTCTCGGCCACGCACGAGAAGCGCACCCTGGATGGCTACGACGGCGCGCGCGAGTTCTACCTCGCCGCCTCGCTCGGCTACAAGGACCGTGATACCGCCGTGGTAGCAGGCCTGAGCCACCACGTCACACGGTCCCCCTTCGGCGGCTACCAGAGCGCCATGCTCACCGACACCGGCCCCGGCCCCGACCTGCGCAACACGCCTTGGGGCCTGCCGGACGATCACAGCCAGGCCACCAAGAGCGAGCTGTTCTACCGCTGGGAGCAAGACCTGGGTGACGGCTGGCGTCTCAACAGCAAGGCCCGCCTGACGCGGCTGCGCTACCACTCAGCCGGCTACACCAGTTGCTCGCCGGTGGACCTGGACGAAGGTACCGGCGTATGCGTGAGCGACCAGTCGCTGCTGCATGCGGACAGCATCGGGCTGGATAACAGCCTCTCCCGCAAGATCGTCAGCGGCGAGTGGCAGCATACGGTGATGGCCGGTGGCAGCTTCACGCGCACACGCCTGCTCCGCTACAGCGACGCCAGCAATTCGAACGTCATCGGCGTCACCTGGCCGCCCGTCGCCAGCGACTTCCCGGCCATCACCGATACCCCCGGCATCGTCAGTGGCCGCGACGCGATCTACACCTCCAACCTCTACCTGCAGGACCAGGTGCGCTGGCGTCGCTGGACGCTGCTGGCCAACGTCGGCTACGAACAGGAACGCAACAATTTTTCGTCGGACGTCGACATGAACGGCGTCGAGCACGACACCTCGCCACCCCGGCACGGACCGGTCTACAACCTCGGGATCGCGTACCGGCTCAGCGACACCGCCACCGTTTACGCCAATGCCTTCCGCAGTTTCACCCCGGGCCAGCTGCTGCTGGACTCCAGCCTCAATGGCGGCAAACCCGGCATCAACAGTGCGCCCGCCACCACCGGGAAATCGGCGGAAGTCGGCCTCAAGCTGGAGCTGCTGGAGCGCCGTGCCATCTTCACCGCCGCCCTCTACCGTGCCAGCCATACCAATGTGCTGCAGTTCGTGTTTCCCGATACCAGCTCGCCCTTCAACAGCTACGTGCTGCTGCCCTCGGCCGTCAGCCAGGGCGTGGAGCTGAACCTGTCGGGCCGCCTGGCACGCGGCTGGAACATCATCGCCAGTTACGGCTACAGCCTGTTCCGTCCGGCCGCGAGCACCGAAGAAGACCGCCGGATCGCACAGTTCGCCCACCATCGCGCCAGCTTGTGGAGCACCTATGACCTGCAGTCCGAGGCCTGGCGCGGCTGGGGCTTCGGGGCCGGCCTCACTGCACGCAGCAGCTACATGGCCTTCAGCGACAGCAATTCGCAGGTACGCATCGCCGGCCAGACCCGGGTCGACGCCAGCCTCTACCATCGCGGCAGCGGCAGCCGCACCACGCTGGGCATCCGCAACCTGTTCGACCGCCGCCTCTACAGCGACTTCGCCACTACCACCATCGGCGTGGAGCCGTCCCGCACGCTCACCCTGACCCATATCGTCGAGTTCTGATCCGCTGCCCCAGCGCAGCGGACCACTGCCCCCTGAAAAAAAATTTGTAACAGACCGTCATTTTGCGCGGCTCGTTGCACAAGCAAGACAGAGAGCTCCCTTTCTCTGTCTTCATCGTGCAAGGAGTCGTCCCCATGTCGTTCATTACCGTTCCGCATACCCCCGGCCCTTACGGGCTGCTGCTGGACATCCAGGAACCGTTGCTGGCCTGCCTGAGCCTGTTGCTGCTGGCCGTGGCGTGTTACCTGCTGGTACCGGGCATGGCCCGCTGCGTACAGCTGGTACGTGCCAGTACCGGTGCCGCCCGCCCCTCCCCGGCCTGGAACGCGGCCGTTCCCGCGCGTCTGCGTGCGGCCCGCCCGAGTGCGCCGCTCAGCCTGCTCAGTGCTCCGGACCAGCCGCGCGCGCCGCTCTCCCGCCTGGCTCGGCAGATCAAGCTGCGCACACGCGGCCTGCTGGCCCCGCGCCAGACGCGGCAATGGCTGGATTTCTGGAACCTGACCGCCACCCATGCGGCCCTGGCGGTAGCCACGCCGCGCCTGCTGCACAAGATCTACCGGCCCTACCAGTCGCTGCGCCTGCGCCGGCCGCAACGGCTGGAGATCCTGACCAGCCACTACGACTTCGTCATCCGCCGTGGCCTGGCCCCGCTGGTGCTGCAAGCGTCGCAGCAGCAAATCCCGATCGGCCAGTTCCAAGGCAAGTCGGGCCAGGACTACGAGGTGCGCCTGGCCGCCATCAACAGCCTGGACCATGAGGGCGAACTGGCGCTGCACCTGTATCGCGGCCAGGACCACCTGTTCTCGACCGCCTTCACCCTGTGCCGCCAAGGAAACGGCTGGATCGTGCGCATCGGCTGCCTGCAGGGCGGCGGCGGTGCTGACAGCCGCGAGCAGATCCGGCGCGCCACACGCGACCTGTTCGGCCTGCGGCCCAAGGCGCTGATGATCCGCATGGTGCGCGCCATCGGCGCCGGCCATGGCTGCAGCCGCGTGCTGCTGGTGAGCAATGGCAATCGCGTGGCCAGCCGGCGCGGCAAACGCGGGCGGGTCCACGCTGACTATGACGCTTTCTGGCAGGAACTGGGCGCAGCAAGGCGCAGCGATGGCGACTACGAATTGCCATGTGAAGAAACGGCACCGGATCTGCAATCCCTGCCCTCGCGCAAGCGCGCCGAAGCCCGCCAGCGCCTGGCGCTCACGCAGGCTGTCACGCAGCAGGTGCGCGGCGCGCTGGTGCGCACCGGCCCCTGAACACCGACTGCGCTACGGAGGCAACATGGCAACATCTACCGGCTCCATCTCCACCTCGGCGGGACCACTGGACGTGGCCAACCTGGTCAACCAGCTGGTCGCCGTGGAAAGCAAATCGCGCCTGACGCCGCTGGCCAGCAAGGCCGATGGCTTCAATGCCCTGCTGGCCGCCTATGGCAGCCTCGACAAGGCGCTCGGCACCTACCAGAGCGCGCTGGCCGGGCTGACGGCCGCCAGGTTCAGCGCCCAGAAGGCGGCGGTCAGCAACAGCGGCAACGCCACGGGCAGTGGCGGCGAGGTCAAGACCGGGGCCGACGCCATCAGCGCCGACATCAACGCCGATGACTCCACCCGCGCGCTGGCCCAGAAGATCCGCTCCGGCGGCTTTGCCAGCGGCCACCTGTTCCGGGCTGGCGATTCACTGGCCATCAAGGTCGGCACCCGGCCGCCGACATTCATCACGCTCAAGGCCGACGCCACCGTCACCGGGCTGCGCGATACCATCAACGCCGCCAACGCAGGCGTGACCGCCAGCGTCACGCGCGACGAAGCCGGTGAACACCTGGTCCTGGAATCCAATACCGGCGGCACCGCCAACACGCTGAGCGTACGATCCAACAACAGTCTCTCCGCGATCAGCTTCGATCCACAGCAGCAGCGACCCGGTGCCATGACGCAAACCCAGGCCGCGCGCGACGCCACCCGTGCGGCGGCCGGCAGCTATGCGCTGAGCGTGGAGCAACTGGCGCAGGCGCACAAGCTCAGCTCGGCCGGCATCAACCCCGGCACGACCTTCGACGTGGGCGTGCTGGCGATCAAGACCGGGCAGGGATCGACCGCGCTCATCAAACCCGCCAACCACACCCTCGCCGGCGTGCGTGATGCCATCAATGCGGCAGAGGCTGGCGTGAATGCCTCCATCGTCAGCGACGGCAAGCAGGAACACCTGGTGCTCACCGCCAAGGAGAGCGGCGCGCAAAACGCCATCCGGGTCTCGGGCACGGGGGACTTTGCGGTGTTCGCTTCCGATCCTTCCGGCAATGTCAGCACCGCATCGGTCGCGCTGGAAAAACGTTTCGGTACAGGGACCGTGAGCCTCACGGTTGGCACCCGCAATTTCAGCCTGTCACCGGCCTCCAGCACGGCGGGTGCCGCACCGGGCCTGGCCGACGTGGCAAGCGCCATCAATGAAGCCAAGGCCGGCGTCACCGCGACGGTGCGGCGCGAAGGCCAGGGTGACCAGGCCGTGGAACGGCTGGTGCTGAGCAACGGCGGCAGCGATGCCATTCGCCTGCGCGGCAGCGGCGACTATGCGGTGCTCACGGCCAGCGCCATGGGCCAGCTGCAGCGCCCGCAGGACGCCCGCCTCAGCATTGATGGCGTGGCCATCACCGCCCCCGGCAACCAGATCCGCGATGCCATCTCCGGCGTGACCCTCAACCTGAACAAGACCACCCGTAGCAGCGACCGCTTCACGCTCACCGTCAGCAACGACAACAGCGGTGCCAAGGAGGCGGTCAACAGTTTCGTCAATGCCTTCAATGCCTTGACCAAGTCGGTCGCCACACTGACCCGCCAAGTCCCCTCCAAGGTGCGCGGCCAGGCCGGCGAACAGGGACCACTGGCCAGCGAAACGATGGTGCAGGCCCTGATGGGGCAGTTGCGCAACGCGGTGCTGGGGGCCGTGAGCGGCAATGAGCATGGCTCGCTGGCGGCCATTGGCGTGAGTTTCAAGAAGGACGGCACGCTGGCCCTGGACGACGCCCGCCTGAGCAAGGCCGGCAGCACCAGCTTCGATGCGCTGGCGCGCCTGTTCACCGACAAGGGCGGCGTGGTCATGCGCAGCCAGGCCCTGCTGGACAAGGTGCTGGGCGAGACCGGGCTGCTGGCCGGCAAGACGCGCGGCCTGCAGAGCAGCCTCAAGACGGTCTCCGACCAGCAGGCCGCCGCCCGCGAACGCCTGGCCAACCTGCGCGACAGCTACACCAACCAGTTCAATCGCCTCAACCTGACGCTGGCCCGGATGCAGGCCTCGCAGTCCTACCTGACCCAGCAACTGGCGCGCCTGCGCAAGACCTGACGCCCTTTTCCACCTCACTCAACGGAACCACCACCATGAGCTTTCAACAGGGACTCAGCGGCCTGCAGGGCGCGAGCAAACATCTGGAAGTCGTCGGCAACAACGTGGCCAACGCCAGCACCGTCGGCTTCAAGCAGGGACAGGTGCAATTTGCCGACGCCTATGCCAACTCCATGAACCGCTCCGGCAATTCGCCGGTCGGCATCGGAGTGACACTGGCCAATGTCAGCCAGGCCTTCACCCAGGGCAACATCGCCACCACCAACAATGCGCTGGATGTGGCGATCAACGGCGACGGCTTTTTCCGCATGGCGGCCAACCTGAATGACCAGTCCCCGCGTTACGGGCGCAATGGCCAGTTCCAGCTGAACAAGGATGGCTACCTCATCAACCCCAGCATGAACGGTGCCTATCTCACCGGCTATCCGGCCGGTGCCGCAGGCGGCGATCCGGTACCGCTGAAGATCGATACGGCCACCCTCCCGGCCACTGCCACCTCGCGCATCACCACCAAGATCAACCTCGACTCGCGCAAGAGCGTGCCGACCATCAGTCCCTTCGATCCGGCCAATCCCAACAGCTACAACAATTCCACCGGCGCGACCGTGTATGACAGCCTGGGCAATCCGTATTCGCTGCAGACCTACTACGTGAAGAGCCCGCCGACCGGCAGCCCGCCCGCTACCACCTGGTCGGTGTATGGCACGCTGGACGGCAAGCTGATCAACGCCGCGCCACCGGCCACCGGCCCGCAACTGCTGGGCACGCTGCGCTTCGATGCCACCGGTGCCCTCACCGCCAGCACCGGCATGACGGTCGACCTGAGCAGCATGGTCAAGGGCGGGGCCAGCTTCCCCACGCCCATCGCACTGAACTACGCCGGCTCCACCCAGACCGGTTCGGCCTTTGCCAACCTGGCGCAATCGCAGGATGGCTCGCCGCCGGGCACGCTCTCCAGCTTCAGTATCGGCAAGGATGGCAGCCTGGTGGGCAGCTACAGCAACCAGCAAACCAAGGTGCTGGGCCAGATCGTGCTGGTCAACTTCGCCAACCCGAACGGACTGCAGCCGCTGGGCAACAATCTCTACCAGGCCACGGCGGCGGCCGGCAGTCCGCTGGTCGGCACCCCCACCACGGCCACCTTCGGCAGCCTGCAGGGCCGTGCCGTCGAACAATCCAACGTCGACCTGACCGCCGAGCTGGTCAACATGATCGTGGCGCAGCGCGTCTACCAGGCCAATTCGCAATCCATCAAGGTGCAGGACACGGTATTGCAGACGCTCATCAGCCTGCGATGAGGATGCACGCATGAGTCCCGGTATGTCCTTCGCCGCTGCCCCCGCCGCCAACGGTGCCGCCCTCACGCTGCCGGTCGCCCCGGCGCTGCGCGGCATGATCGATGCCGCCCTCAATGCGGTCATGGAAGAAGCGGCCGCCGAAGCACGGCTGACCATGGGCACGCTGGGGCGCTGCGCCGATTACGCCCTGGTAGGTGCGCGCGTGCTGCGCCTCCTGCTCAATCGTCCTTACACGGCGCTGTCGGGCGGCGAGGTCATTGACTGCGGCAGCGGTCTCTACGTTGCCATGCATCCGGGCCGCAAGGCACGGCGCAGTGCGCGCAAGCTGTCTGAACTGAAGGATTACCATTGCTGGATCGAAGCCTTGCATCCGATGCCGGACGGCAGCCTGCGGCGCGAGATCATCGATTTCACCATGCGCCACGACCCGCTGGTGGCCGAGGTCTGCGGGCTGCCCTTCACGCGCTCGCACCGTCACGACTACCTGTGGGCATGGCAGGAGGAGATAGCGCCGCTACCGCTGGCAGCACGCGCGCAATTGCCGCCGCAGAGCCGCAGCGGCGACTGGATGTGGGTGGATCAGGATTGCCTGCGGCTGTTGAAAAAGTATGAGCAGGATCACGAGGGCCTGCTCGCTCGCCTCACCGGCCAGGTGCTGCACAAGCTGGTGGAGGCGATGCAGGCACAAGAAGAGGCAGCGCAGATGCGCAGCACGGCCAGCCTCAAGCTGGCCTGAGCCGCGCCGGACTCAAGGCCGCGGCATCGACCCCGAAGCGCGCGATATGCGCCGGCACCGGCTCGCCCCGGATCAGGGCCGCATAGGCCTCGCCCGCCGCCGGTGACGACTGAATGCCATACCCGCCCTGCCCGGCAGCCCAGAAGAAATCCGGCACCTTGGCGTCGTAGCCGCCGACGAAACTGCCGTCGCTCACGAAGGAACGCAGGCCGGCCCAGACGTGCGCCGGACGCCGGATCTCCAGCGTCGTGCCGTTCTGGATATGGTCGATGGCGATGGCGATATCCAGTTCCTCGGCCTGCACGTCGTGCGCTCCGACCGGATCGGCATTGGCCGGCGAACCCAGCAGCAGGCCGGCATCCGGCTTGATGTAGAAAGATTCATCGACCGGCATGAACATTGGCCAGTGGGCGCTATCGGCCGGTGCCGTGAAGGTGAAGGCTGAACGCCGCTTCGGCACCAGTCCGATGGGCGCGGCTCCGGCCAGTTGCCCGATCTCGTCGGCCCAGGCACCGGCGGCGTTGACGATGACGCCCGCGCGCAACTCGCCCTGACTCGTCTGCACATGCCACGTGCTCTCTCCCTGCGCATGGCCATGCTGCAGCGACTGCACCTCGGCATTGCACAGCACGCGTGCGCCCGCTGCCCGCGCGCCGCGCAGGAAGCCCTGGTGCAAGGCATGCACGTCAATGTCGCTGGCATCTTCCTCGTAGACCGAACCGATCAGGTCTTGCTCACGCAGCACTGGCACCATGGCGCGGGTCTGCGCCGCATCGAGGCGCTGCACCTTGTCGGACACCGAACGCACCAGCGCTTCATGGGCATCGAGTTCCGCGTGCAAGGCAGCGGTCGCATAGAACAAGGCACCGCGCGGCGTCAGCAGGGCATGGTCGGCGAAGCCCTCGGGCGGATGATCGAAGAAGGCGCGGCTGGCGCAGGTCAGCGCCCGCACTTGCGGCGGACCGTAGCTCTCCATGTAGAGCGCGGCCGAGCGGCCGGTGCTGTGATAGCCCGGCTGCGATTCGCGCTCCAGCAGCAGCACGCTGCCGTGACGCGCCAGCCAGTAAGCGATGGAGGCACCGGCGATGCCGGCCCCGATGATGAGATAGTCGACGCGGCCTTGCTGGCTCATGGGCAAACTCCGTGATCTTTTCAGAGGGCGGCGATGACGGCCACTTCCACGTCCAGCCCCGGGGCCATCAGCAGTGCCTGCACGCAGGCGCGCGTGGGCGCATGGCCTGCAGGGACCCAGGCATCCCACACCGCATTGAAGGCAGCGAAATGCTCCGGGCTGGAGAGCCAGACATTGGCGCTGACGATGCGCTCGCGCGCGATCCCCTGGGCCTGCAACTGGGCATCGACCTTGGCCAGCACTTCGCTGGCCTGCTGCGGGATGGGCGCACCCGGATGGTCCGCCACCTGGCCGGCGACGAAGGCAAAGTTGTTGGCCAGCACCAGCTGGCTCATGCGGGCATTGGTATTGAAGCGTTGGATCGTGTTCATGGAATCGTTCAAGAATGAAATGATATAAATGGTTTATACCGCAGCCTGCGCCGACGCTGCCGTCGCCGCACCATCGAAGATGGGCGGATGGGTAACCAGGGACGTCAGCTCTGCGTTGACGGACTTCAGCTTCGCCAGGTCAGGCCGTGGCCGCTGCAATGTCTCATCGCCCGCGAACGCCGCCTCCAGCGCGCCGGCCCAGGCCAGCAAACGGGCATCGTCGCGGAAGGCACCGGTGACCTGCAAGCCGAAGGGCATGCCGCGATGATCACGGCCGCAGGGCAGCGAGATCGAGGGATTGGTAACCAGTGTGACCACATAGGTCAGGGCCAGCCAGCGATAATAATTTTCCAATGGCGCGCCGTTGACCTCCTTCAGGTACAGCTCGCTCCACGGGAAAGGCGACACCGGCGTGGTCGGCGAGAGGATCAGGTCATAGCGCGCATACAGCTGCTGGAAGCGACGGAACAGGCGCGTCTGCTCGCCCTGCGCCCAGGCGCAGTCGGACAAGCTCATGGCCGCACCCATCTCGTAGTTGGCGCGGGTGTTGGGGCCGAGCGAAGCGGGATCGCGGCGATAGGCGGCCTCGAACCCTGCCACGAAGGCTTCGGCACGGATCACGTCGAAGGCGCGATGGGCCTCGCCCATCTCCATCTCCACGGGCTCGCAAACCTGCACGAAACGGCTGATGGCAGCCATCTTCTGGCGGAACACTGCGCGAATGCCCTCGTCCACTGCGCACACGCCGAAGTCTTCGGTATAGCCGATGCGCAGGCGCGACAAGTCCACCGGCGGCAAGGCCGCGAACGCCGCTTCATCGACCGCGTGGCTCAAGGGATCGCTGGCATGCAGGCCAATGGTGGCGCGCAATTGCAGCACGGTATCGGCCACATTGCGGCCCATCGGACCGACCACCGAGATCGGCGTCCAGCCCAGCAGCTTGCGCTCGCTCGGTACCAGTCCCGGCGAGGGACGGAATCCCACGACGCCGCACTTGGCCGCCGGAATGCGCAGCGAGCCACCGGTATCCGAGCCCGAGCACAGCGGCAGCAGGTCCACCGCCAGCGCCGCCGCCGAGCCTCCGGAGGAGCCGCCCGCATTGAGCAGCGGATTGAAGGGATTGCCGGTGGCCCCCCACACCGTATTGCGGCTGTTGGCCCCGGCCCCCATCTCGGGCACGTTGGTCTTGCCGGCCACGATGGCACCGGCCGCGCGCAGGCGCGCCACCAGCGCGTTGTCGTGTGCGGGGACGTTGCCGCGATAGATAGGCGAGCCGTAGGTGGTCAGCAGGCCTTCGGTTTCTTCGAGATCCTTGATGCCGATGGGCAGGCCGTGCAGCAGCCCCAGTTCAGCCCCGACCATGACCGCCTGCTCGGCCGCACGCGCCTCCTTGCGGGCACGCTCGAAGCAGGTGGCGGTCACGGCGTTGATGTGGGGATTGAGGTCTTCGATGCGGGCGATGCAGGCGTCCAGCAACTCGACCGGAGAGACTTGCTTGCTGCCGATCAGCTGGCGCAGTTCGACGGCAGTTTTTTCGACGAGGGAATCGGACATGAATTTCCTTGTAAGTGGATCAGGCCGGCTGCATCTGGCCACCGGTCTTGCTGGTGCGGATGAACAGGCTCACCAGCACCGAGAACAGGGCCGCGCCGATCAGGAAGCTGAAGGCGTAATCGTAGTTGGCAAAGGCGCTGACCAGGAAGCCGATCACCAGCGGCGAAATGAAGCCCGCCAGTTGCCCGCCCAGGTTGACCATGCCCACGCCGCTGCCCACCAGCTGCGCCTGCAGCAGCTTGGTCGGCAACGCGATGCAGGTGGCCAGCACGAAGGACTTGAAGAAGTAAGCCAGGCATTGCCAGGCGATGACGCCCTCGACGGTCGCGGCAGTGTACATGCAGTAGACGAAGACGGCGGTCAGCAGCGAAGAGGCAATCAGCAGCAGCTTCTCACGGCCATCGAAGAAGCGCACCATGACCCAGCCGCCGATGGCGGTCGACAGACCGGCCATGATGTAGGGCAGCGGCAGCAGCAAGCCGACCGCCTTGAGATTGAGGCCGCGCACGGTCATCAGATAGGTCGGCATCCAGCTGTCGAGCCCCTTGTTGATGATGGACAGGCCAAACCACACCGCCACGATCTTCCACATCAGCGGCATCCTGAGCAGGGCCGCGAAGGCTTCCTTGTTGATGGCCTTGGGACCGTCCTTGCCGGGCCGTACCGGACGCACGCAGAACCAGTACACGAGGGCGAACACCAGCCCGGCAATGCCGATGGTATGGAACACCGCGCGCCAGCCGAAATGCATGATCAGCGGTGCGATCAGCAGCGGGGCCAGCATGCTGCCGATGTAGTTGGAGGACATCAGCAGCGAGGACATCTTGGGCCGTTCCTCGCGGCTGAAGTTTTCTGCCACGCCCTTGACGCTGGCGGCCGGAAACGCGCCCTCGCCCAGACCGAAGATGAAGCGGATCACCACCAGGCTGGTCACCGACCAGGCCATGCCGGTCACGCCGGTGAAGACCGACCACAGCAGGATGGAGATGACGATGACGGGACGCGAACCGTAGCGGTCGGCCAGCCAGCCGCCGGGCAGTTGCAGGAGGGAATAGCCGAGGAAGAAACTCGACAGCAGGATGCCGAGGTCGGACGGCTTGAGCGCGAATTCGCTGGCGATCTGGGTGGCGGCGAAGGTGATGGCGGCGCGGTCGATGTAGGACACGCACCAGCCCAGGTACAGCAGCACCAATACCAGATACTTGTAGCGTCCCTCGCCCTGCGCCTTCGTCATTGCAGCCTGTGCAGCATCCATGAAGCCTCCCTCGCGACGCGACGGCGGGCACCCTGCCGCCGATCCGTGAAAGCATCCTAAGCCTGCACATGGTTTGCCACAAGTACAAGTTTTCGAACCAGTGATTGCCGAATCGGCAAACCATTCCTACAATTCATGGATGTCCATCATCCATACCCGTGTGCTGCAGGAGACCGCCGTGCGCTACTTCCTTGAAGTGGTGCGGCGCGGCTCCATTACCGAAGCGGCCAATACGCTCAACGTCGCCTCCTCGGCCATCAGCCGCCAGATCGCGCGGCTCGAAGCCGAACTCGACACGCCGCTCTTCGAGCGCGTCTCGCGCGGCATGCGGCCCAATGCCGCCGGAGAACTGCTGGCCGCGCACGCGCTGCGCCAGCAACTGGAAGCCGAACGCATCGGCAATGAACTGGCGGCCTTGAAGGGCTTGCGGCGCGGGGAGGTGAAGCTGGCGACCACTGAGGGTTTCGCGCTGGAATTCGTACCAGCGGCCATTGAGCAATTCTGCCGCCAGCACAAGGGCATCCGTTTCCAGCTCTCGGTGGGCAATGCAGTCCACGTGGCGCAGCAGATCCGCGAAGGCGCAGTCGACCTGGGACTGACCTTCACCATGGCACCGGATCCGGACATCAAGGTCGAGTTCGCCCAGCGCGCGCCCATCATGGCGGTGATGCGGCCGGACCATGCACTGGCCCATCGCAAGCAGGTCAGCCTGTCGGAACTTGCCCCGTATCCGCTGGCCATGCCGCAGAAGAACATCACCATGCGGCGGCTGATCGATGCCTGCTGCAGCCGCCGCAACGTGCTGCTGGAGCCGACCCTGGCGGCGGACTCCATCAGTGCCCTGCTGTGCTTCGTGATGTCCGGCGACGGCATCGGCTTCTCGGCCGCGCTGCCCATCCGCAAGCTGGTGCGCGAAGGACAGCTGGCCGCCCTGCCCATCCGGGACAAGGACATGAACACCCTGCAGCTGGAAATCCAGTCCCTGGCCGGACGCACCTTGCCCAATGCGGCGCGCGCTTTCCTCAACGCCCTGATCGCGCGCGCCAGCGGGCGGCACTGAACTTTTACGCCACTTCAGCGCCTTGCAGCACCAACAGCGGTGCCAGATGGAAGGAATGTTCCAGGCGCGCCTGCGGGTCTTCCATGTGCTCGGCAATGACGCCCATGCAGGCCGCCACCAGGCAGCGCGCCACGTCGATGGGCGTGAGTCCGCGCCGCAACTGGCCGCGTTCATAGGCGATATTGAGGGCGGCGGTCAGATGCTGCAGGGCGCGCAGGCTCAGCGACTCGATACGTTCACCCAATTCCTCCGGCAGCTCGGGCGTGCCGCGATAACGCAGCACCACTTCCATGCGACGCCGCTGCCGTACGTTGCGCAGGTAGTCCAGCAGCTTCAACCACAGCACCTCGCGCAGCAACAACAGCGGCTGCTCGCTCTGGCGATAGACCGCCAGTTCCGGACCGATGTCGAAGGGCCAGACCAGATCATCGAACACGGCATTGACCAGGGACAGCTTGTCCGGGAAGTGCCAGTACACCGCCCCGCGCGTAAAAGCCGCGCTGGCCGCCACGTGTTCCAGCGTGGTGGCCCGCACGCCGCGCCGGGCAAACGCGGCCAGCGCGGCATCGAGCAGGATGGCGCGGGTCTTGCCGGCGCGCGGGCTCATGGCGCGGCCGTGGCCAGGTCACTGGCGACAGGGCTGCCGGAGCGTTCCACCCAGCCGCCGCCGAGCGCCTTGTAGAAGGTCACCAGATTGGTCCAGCGCGACAGGCGCGTACCGATCAGGGTCTTCTGCGCCGAGTACAGCGTGCGTTGCGAATCGAGCACGGTGAGATAGCTGTCCACGCCATTGTTGAAGCGCGCCTGCGAAAGCCGGTACGAGGCATCGCTGGCGTCCACCAGATCCTCCTGCGCCTTCAACTGGCGGCCCAGGGTATTGCGCTGGGCCAGTGCATCCGAGACCTCCTGGAAGGCGGTCTGGATGGCCTTCTCATACTGGGCCACGCTGATGTCGCGGCTGATGGTGGCGATATCCAGGTTGGCCTGGTTGGCGCCGCCATCGAAGATCGGCAAGGAGATCTGCGGCACGAAACTCCACGAACCCGAGCCGCCCTTGAACAGGCCGGCCAGCCGCGCACTGGCCGTGCCCGCATCGGCAGTCAGGCTGATGCTGGGATAGAAGGCCGCGCGCGCCGCTCCGATGTTGGCATTGGCGGCACGCAGCGTGCGTTCGGCCTCGACGATGTCGGCGCGCCGCTGCAGCAGGTCCGAGGGCAGCCCCGGCGGAATGGTCGCCAGCGGACTGGCGGCGGCCAGTGCGGTATCGGGCAAACCCTGCGGCAGCAGCCGGTCCGGCAGATCCTTGCCCACCAGCAGTACCAGGGCATTGCGGTCCTGGTCGACCTGGGCGGTGTAGCTCTCCACGTCCACGCGCGCACTCTCCACGCTGGTCTGCGCCTGGCGCAAGGTCAGCGCCGAGGACGAGCCCAAGTCGAAGCTGCGCTGCGTGAGTTCGTAACTGCTGCTCTGGCTGGCCAGCGTGTCCTTGGCCAGGCGCAGGCGGTCCTGGTCGGAGGCCAGCGTCAGCCAGGCAGTGGCGACTTCGGCGATCAGGCTGATCTGGGTGCTGCGACGTGCCTCGGCAGTGGAGAGGAAGGATTGCAGCGCCTGTTCCTTGAGGCTACGGACTCTACCGAACAGGTCCAGTTCGTAGGCGCTGAAACCCAGCGTGGCGGTATAGCTGCGCGCGGTCAGCGCACGGCCGGTGGCCGACAGGTCGGCCGGCGTGCGGCTGGCCGATTCACTGGTGGCGGCGTTGATGGTCGGGAACAGTGCGGCGCGCTCCACGCCATATTGGGCGCGCGCCTTCTCGATGTTGAGTACGGCCACGCGCAGATCGCGATTGTTGGCCAGACTGAGGCTTATCACCTCCTGCAATGTCGGATCGGTGAAGACATCACGCCAGCCGATATCAGACACCGCCATGGCCGGCGTGCCGCTCGCGGCCGCTGCGCTGTGGTCGCCCGCAAACTGCCTCGCCACGGGGGCGGCGGGCCGCTGGTACTCGGGCATCAGGGTGCAGCCGCCCAGCAGCATGGCCAGCAACAGCGGTGTCATCAGCGCGCGGGGACGATGCGCGGCGCGATGGGTCAGGGAAGGATTCATGTCAGTGCTCCGGGGAAATCGCGGGTTGGCCTTGCGGCGCGGAGGAAGGCTTGCGGGCGAACAGCTTCATGATGATCACGAAGAACAGCGGCACGAAGAACACCGCCAGCACCGTGCCCGAGAGCATGCCGCCGATCACCGCCGTGCCCAGCGCATGCTGCGCGCCGGCACCCGCACCGCTGCCCAGCACCAGCGGCAGCACGCCGAGGATGAAGGCCAGCGAGGTCATCAGGATAGGACGCAAGCGCATGCGCACCGCATCCATCGTCGCTTCCACCAGGCTCTTGCCATGCTCGTGCAGATCCTTGGCAAATTCCACGATCAGGATGGCGTTCTTGCAGGCCAGGCCGATGGTAGTCAGCAGGCCCACCTGGAAGTAGACGTCATTCATCTTCCAGGTCAGGATCGCGCCCAGCAATGCGCCGAACACGCCCAGCGGTACCACCAGGATCACCGAGAACGGCACCGCCCAGCTTTCATAGAGCGCCGCCAGCGCCAGGAACACGATCAGGATCGAGATCGAATACAGCAGGCCGGTCTTGCCGCTGGAGGCCTTTTCCTGCAGCGACAGGCCGGTCCACTCATAGCCGATGCCAGGTGGCATCTTGGCCATGGCCGCTTCCACGATGGCCATGGCTTCACCGCTGGAGGCCGCCCCCGGCAAGGCCATGCCGAGGATTTCCATGGAGGGCACGCCGTTGTAGCGCTCCAGGCGGGGCGAACCGGAAGTCCAGCTGGCGGTCGAGAAGGCGCT
This sequence comes from Herbaspirillum huttiense, assembly GCF_004367745.1. Taxonomy (GTDB): domain Bacteria; phylum Pseudomonadota; class Gammaproteobacteria; order Burkholderiales; family Burkholderiaceae_D; genus Herbaspirillum; species Herbaspirillum huttiense. The sequence continues at coordinate 1,504,857 of NZ_CP037993.1, read as the reverse complement.
GAAGGGAACCATGGTGCCGGCGCTGTTGCGCACGTACCAGCGATCGAGGTCGGAGGGCAGCATGCGGTATTGCGCATCGGCCTGCAGCATCACCTTCTTGACGCGGCCCTTGTCGATGAAGTCATTGACGTAGCTGCTGCCCCAGGCGGTGGCGATGGTGTCATTGATGTCGGACATGGCCACGCCCAGTGCACCGGCCTTGTCGGTATCGACATTGAGGCGGAACTCCGGTGTATCTTCGAGGCCGTTGGGGCGCACCGCCACCAGGCGCTTGTCCTGCATCAGCGTGCCCAGCAACTGGTTGCGCGCCTGCATCAGGGCGGCGTGGCCGAGGTTGGCTTCATCCTTCAGCATCAGGTCGAAGCCGGTGGCATTGCCCAGCTCGGACACGGCCGGCGGGGCGAAGGCGAATACGCGGGCATCGCGGATCTGCGCGAAGGCCGCACCGGCCTTGGCCGCGACGTCGGTCACCGAGAGTCCGGGGCCCTTGCGCTCATCCCAGGGCTTGAGCTTGATGAAGGCAAAGCCCATGTTCTGGCCGCTACCGGCGAAGCTGAAACCGGAGACGGCGAACACGCCCGATACCGCATCCTTCTGGTCCACCAGGAAATGATGCTCGACCTGTTGAATGACTTCATCGGTGCGCGCCTTCGTGGCACCGGAGGGCAACTGCAGGATCGCAAACAGCGTGCCCTGGTCTTCATCCGGCAGGAATCCCACGGGCAGCTTCATGAAACCCGTCACCACCAGCGCCAGCAGCACCGCGTAAGCGGCCATGTAGCGCCAGCCGCGCCCCAGCATGTGACGCACGATGCCCTGGTAGCGCAGGTTGCCGCGATCGAACTGGCGATTGAACCACCCGAAGAAACCGGTCGTGGCCAGCGCATGGCCCTTGGCCGCGGGCTTGAGCAGCGTGGCGCACAGGGCCGGTGTCAGCACCAGTGCCACCAGCACCGACAGCGTCATGGCCGAGACGATGGTGATGGAGAACTGGCGATAGATCACGCCGGTCGAGCCGCTGAAGAAGGCCATCGGCACGAACACCGCTGCCAGCACCAGCGCCACGCCGACCAGCGCGCCACTGATCTGGCCCATCGACTTGCGGGTGGCTTCCTTGGGCGGCAAGCCTTCCTCGGACATCACGCGCTCGACGTTTTCCACCACCACGATGGCATCGTCCACCAGCAAGCCGATGGCCAGCACCATGGCGAACATGGTGAGCGTGTTGATGGTGAAGCCGAACGCCGCCAGCACGCCGAAGGTTCCCAGCAGCACCACCGGCACGGCAATGGTCGGGATCAGCGTAGCGCGGAAATTCTGCAGGAACAGGTACATCACCAGGAACACCAGCACCACCGCTTCGATCAGGGTGCGTACCACTTCCTCGATGGAGATGCGCACGAAGGGCGTGGTGTCATAGGGCTTCTGCACCTTCATTCCGGCGGGGAAGAACTTCTCCAGCTGGGCTACGCGGGCATCGATGGCCTTGACGGTATCGAGTGCATTGGCCCCGGTGGCCAGCTTGATGGCCAGGCCGGCTGCAGGCTTGCCGTTGTAGCGGCCGACCGAGGTATAGCTTTCGCTGCCCAGTTCGATGCGGGCGACGTCGCGCAGCTTGACGCGCGCCCCGTCGGAGAGCGTGCGCAGCACGATGTTCTGGAACTGCTCGGCGGTGCGTAGGCGGGTCTGGGCCGTGATGGTGGCGTTGATCTGCTGGTTCTCGGCAGCAGGCAGGCCGCCCAGCTGGCCGGACGAGACCTGCACGTTCTGCGCCTGGATGGCGTTCTTCACGTCCAGCGGCGTGAGGCTGTAGCTGTTGAGCTTGTTGGGATCGAGCCAGATGCGCATCGCATATTGCGAACCGAAGAGCGTGGTGTCGCCCACGCCCTCCACCCGGCTGATGGCATCCTGGATATTGGCGGCCACGTAGTCCGACAGGTCGGAGCCGCTCATGCTGCCATCTTCCGAAGTAAAGGCCAGCACGTTCAGGAAGTTGGTGGCCGACTTGGTTACGGTGATGCCCTGCTGCTGTACTTCGGAGGGCAGCAAGGGCGTGGCCAGCGACAGCTTGTTTTGCACCTGCACCTGGGCGGTATCCGGATTGGTACCGTTCTCGAAGGTAAGGGTGATGGTCACCGAACCGGACGATTCACTGGTGGAGGCCATGTAGCTGAGCCGATCCAGCCCCTTCATCTTTTGCTCGATGATCTGGGTCACGGTGTCTTCCAGGGTCTTGGCCGACGCCCCCGGATAGTTGGCGGTGATGGCGATGGCCGGTGGTGCGATGGCCGGATACTGCGCAATCGGCAGGGTCAGCACCGAGATGGCACCGGCCAGCATGACGATGATGGCGAGTACCCAGGCGAAGATGGGACGGTCAATGAAGAAGCGAGCCATGATGTTTTCCCGCCTCTCAGTTGTTGCCGTTGCCGGCGCTGCCGTTGGTGCTGGCCACGGTGGTCTTGGGCGACCATGGCACCACCTTCACCTTGGCTCCGGCAGTGGCGCGCTGCTGGCCATCGACCACCAGCTGGTCGCCTTCCTTCAGGCCGCTGCTGACCAGCCATTGACTGCCGATGGCACGGTCGGTCACCAGTGCGCGCTGCTCCACCACGCCCTCCGCATTGACCACGAAGGCTACCGGCTTGCCGGCACCGTCACGGCTGACCGCCTGTTGCGGTACCAGCAGGCCCTGCTGGCGCACACCCTCCTGCAGCACGGCGCGCACATACATGCCCGGCAGCAGGTCGGTCTTGGGGTTGGGGAAGACTGCGCGCAGCGTGATGGCACCGGTGTCCTGGTTGACCGTCACATCGGAGAACTGCAGCGTACCTTCCTGTGCGTAGGTGCGGCCGTTCTCCAGGATCAGCCTGACCTTGGCGCCGTTGCCGGACTTCTGCAGTTCGCCATTGGCCAGCGCTTCCTTCAGGTTGAGCCAGTTGGTGCTGGACTGAGTGACATCGACGTAGATGGGATCGAGCTGCTGGATGGTCGTCAGCGCCGTGGTCTGGCTGGCGGTGACCAGTGCGCCCGGCGTCACGCTGGACTTGCCGATGCGGCCGGAGATGGGCGCATCGACCTTGGCGTAATCGAGATTGATGCGGCTGGTCTGCACATTGGCCCGGGCCGAGCCGACGTCGGCCTCGGCTTCGCCCAGGGATGCCACGGCGTCATCGTAATCCTGCTGGCTGACCGCCTTGATGGCCACCAGCTCCTTGTAGCGGCTGGCCTTCAGGCGCGCCGTCTTCACGCTCGCTTCGGCCTTGGCCAGGGCCGCCACGCTGCTGTCATAGGCCGCCTGATAGCTGGCCGGATTGATCTGGTACAGCACCTGCCCGGCCTTGACGTCGCTGCCCTCGCGGAAATTGCGTGCCTTGATGATGCCGTTGACCTGCGGCCGCACGTCGGCAATCTGGTAAGGCGAGGTCCGGCCCGGCAACTCGGTATGCAGCTCCACCGGCTGCGCGCGTACCGTCATCACGCCCAGCACGGGCGTACCCGCTGCTGGTGGCGCCCCGCCCGGCGGCTTGCCGCAGGCACTGAGGACACTGAGGATGGCCAGTGCAGCGACGGGCCGTAGAAGGGGTGTGGTGCGCATGAAGGACTCTCCGGAAAGGGAAGAAGGTTTTTATAACAATACCGAACTGTACAGTATTATTAATTGACAGTTCTTCCCCGGTCAAGCAATACTGAACACATCTGTACGAAAATGACACTTGTAAAGAAAACGGAGACAGTTCGATGAGAGTCAAGACCCCTGCCCGGCGCGAGGCCATCCTGGCCGTGGCGGCCGAGGTATTCAAGGAGATGGGTTTCGAGGGTGCGTCCATGGCCGAGATCTCGGCCCGCATTGGTGGCTCCAAGGCCACGCTGTATGGCTACTTCAAGTCCAAGGAGGAGCTGTTCCTGGCGGTGACCCACGGCGAGGCGAAAAAGCAGATTGAGCCGGCCCTGGCCGCACTGGACCAGGAGGAGGTGGACGATCTGGCGAAGACCTTGCAGGTCTTTGGAGAAAAGGCGGTCAGCTTCCTGTGCCAGGAGAGCACCTTGCAGACGCACCGCATGATCGTGGCCGAAGCCGGCCGCAGCGACATCGGCCGGCGCTTCCATGAAGAGGGACCGAAGATGGGGATGGAGCGCGTCGCCACCTTCCTGAAGAAGCAGATGGCGGCTGGCCGGCTGCGCACGGCTGATCCCATGCTGGCGACCCTGCAGCTGTGCGCCCTGCTCGATTGCGAGACGGTCAAGCCGATGATGCTGGGGCTGGAGACCAGCATTTCGCGGCCACGCATGAAGCGCATGGTCGGCCGCGCGGTGGAGACCTTCCTCGCGGCCTATGCCGTACCTGCCGCCTGAGAACGACGGTCCTCAGAAGGTGTGCCGGATCCCCAGCTGCACGCCGGTCTCGCTCGCACCGGCGTCCGGACTCAGGGCCTGGCTGGCCGTGAAGCTGGCACCGGTCATGCGATAGGCGGCGGTATTCTGGTTGATCAGGCGTGAGGCCACCGCATACAGCCGCGTGCGCTTGGACAGGTCGTAGTTCACGATCAGGCTGAACTGGCGCGCGTTGTTGTTGTAGCGCGAGCTGTCCTTGACGTAGCCGCCCCCCGCGCCGACAGTGGTCTGCGCATTGATGCGGTAGTCGGCCGAGAGGCTGTAGGTGTTGTGATAATCGCCCGCAGTATTGCCGACCACGGCACCGGCCGGATCGTACTTGCCCGCCGGGTTGGTGAAGACATTGCCGGTGGTGGCCGAGATCACTTCATTGGTGCGGAAGAAGGCCAGGTAGACCTTGCCGCTGCCATAGTCAACATTGCCGCCCAGCATGAACTGCTTCACGCTGTTGGTGTTGGTGCTGTTGTTGGCGTTGAGGTAGGCACTGCCCACGTAGACCGGTCCCTGCTGGGTCTGCATGCCGATCTGGTAGACCGCATTGCCGGCGGTGCTGCCGGCGCGCTCGCCGACCGAGTAATGCAGCTCCAGCGTGGTATTGGCAAACTTGGGCGAGATGTAGCTGATATCGTTGTCCACCCGCGCCAGCCAGTTGGCGAAGTTGTTGTAGGCCGAGCCATAGGTGGCCGCACCGAATGCATCCATGTTGCCCGAGTAGAGGAACATGACGCTGTTCTGCCGCCCCACGCGCACTTCGCCGAAGCCGCCGCCGAGACCGACCCAGGACTGGCGGTCGAAGTAGCGGTAGCTGTTCTGCAGGCCGCCGGTGCTGGGATCGAAACCGGTTTCCAGATTGAAGCTGGCGCGATAGCCACCGCCCAGATCCTCGACGCCCTTGAAGCCAAGCCGGCTGGTCATCTGGCCATTGTTGCCCATGGCCCAGAGCGAGGTGTCCTTGCCGCCGACGGTACTCTTCTGGTAGGCCGTATAGACATCCACGACGCCATAGATCGTGACTGAACTCTGCGCGAAGGCAACGGGAGCGGCGGCCAGCAGCAGGGCTGCCGGGATGAGACGGATGGGGTGTTGCAACTGCATAAGGAATCTCCTCCTGTGGGTAAATCGGTCTGGTTGATCCAGTGTTCTTGTCAATCGGGATGGCGCACACCGAGGGCGCTCTGCTGCGCGGTACGGAGGTCTGTTCAGGTCGGCGTGCGCCTCTTCTGCGTGGACGCTCTCTTCTTCCCCTCACGGCTCCTAGTCAGGTTCAGCCTGTGGGTGATACCAACTCAGTCGATGTATTTCAAGCCGGCCGCCTCCAGCGGCGCGCGCATCTGGTACATGTCCAGCCCCAGCACGCCGGCGGCCAACTGGGCGCGCTTCTCCCCTTCCAGGGCTTCGCGCTTGCGTGCCACCTCGGCCACACGCACAGCGTCAGCGGCAGGTACAGCCACCACGCCATCATCATCGGCCACGATCACATCGCCCGGATTGACCAGGGCACCGGCGCAGATCACCGGCACGTTGACCGAACCCGGTGTGGCCTTGATCGTGCCCTTGGCACTGATGGCACGGCTCCACACCGGGAAGCCCATTTCCTTCAACACCTTCACGTCGCGTACACCGGCATCGATGATGAGGGCCCGCGCGCCGCGGGCCATGAAACTGGTGGCCAGCAGGTCACCGAAATAGCCGTCGGTGCACTCGGCCGTAATGGCCGCCACCACGATGTCGCCAGGCCGGATCTGCTCAGCCACCACGTGCATCATCCAGTTGTCGCCGGGGTGCAGCAGTACGGTCACGGCGGTGCCCGAGATCGTGGTGCCGGGATAGATGGGACGCAGATAGGGCTTCAACAGGCCGGTGCGGCCCTGCGCCTCATGCACGGTTGCCACGCCGAACTGGCCGAGCTGTTGTACGGCCGCGGCATCGGCGCGTTCGATCTGGCGCTTGACCACGCCAAGCTGGTTGATCAGGGGAGTGCTCATGCGGACAGTCCTTTCGCGTTGAGGGCGGCATCCAGGCGCGGGTAGACGCGGCGGGCATTGCCTTCGTAGATCTGGTGGCGTTCTTCGGGGCTCAGGGCGGCCGCCTCGATGTAGCGCTTGGTGTCGTCGTAGTAGTGGCCGGTCTGCGGATCGATGCCGCGCACGGCACCGATCATCTCGGAGGCGAACAGCACGTTCTCTACCGGGATCACGCGCGTGAGCAGGTCGATGCCCGGCTGGTGATACACGCAGGTGTCGAAGAAGATGTTGTTGAGCAGATGTTCTTCCAGCAGCGGCTTCTTCATCTCCTGCGCCAGGCCACGGAAACGGCCCCAGTGATACGGCACGGCACCGCCGCCGTGCGGGATCAGGAACTTCAGCGTCGGGAAATCCTTGAACAGGTCCGAGGTCAGGCACTGCATGAAGGCGGTGGTGTCGGCATTGAGGTAATGCGCACCGGTGGTGTGGAAGCAGGCATTGCAGCTGGTGCTCACGTGGATCATGGCGGGCACTTCCAGCTCCACCATCTTTTCGTAGAGCGGATACCAGGCGCGGTCCGACAGCGGCGGCGCAGTCCAGTGGCCGCCCGAGGGATCGGGATTGAGATTGATGCCGACGAAACCATATTCGCGCACGCACTTCTCCATCTCCGCAATCGAGGTGCGGATATCGGCGCCCGGCGACTGCGGCAGCATGGCCGCACCGATGAAGTGATCGGGGAACAGTTGCGCCACGCGATGGCACAGCTCGTTGCAGATGGCCGCCCAGGTCTGGCTGGTGTTGAGATCGCCAATGTGATGCGCCATGAAGGAAGCGCGCGGCGAGAAGATGGTGAGATCCGCACCGCGTTCGCGCATCAGGCGCAACTGGTTGCTTTCGATGGACTCGCGCAGTTCGTCGTCGCTGATCTTGAGCTCGGCCACCTTGGGACCGAGTCCGGGCGTGTTCAGGTGGGCGATCTGCCGGTTGCGCCAGTCTTCCAGCGCCTTGGGGGCGGTGGTGTAGTGGCCATGGCAGTCAATGATGAGGGAGTCTCGCATGGGATTCAGGAATGGTCGGTGAGGAGTTCGGCGGGGATCAGCACTTCCCCGCGCAGGATGGGACGCGCCGTGCGCAGCAGCGCGGCACGCCGGATTTGTTGCTGGTCGTGCGGATCCAGCTCCAGCGCAACGCTGAATTCGCCGCTGGGATGCTCCACCGAGACGGTGCGCAGCAAGCCGCTGCCAGGCAGCGCCAGCCCCTGGGCTACCGAGCCTTCCAGCACGCAGGCGGTGGCGACGGTGACGGCGGCCAGCACACCAATGGCCTCGTGACAGACATGCGGGATGAAGCAGCGGGTGCTGATCGTGCCACCCGCCACGGGGGCCGACAGCAGGCACATCTTGGGATAATTCCTGGCACTGACCTCCCCCAGCCCCATGAGCGGACCGCAGGCCAGCCGCAGCGCCTCCAGTCTCTCCTTCAGGACCGCATCGGCATTGAGGACAGCCACGCTTTCATCTCCAGTCAGGCCGAAATCAGACGCACGCACCAACACCATAGGCATGCCATTGTCGATCAGGGTGGCGGCAGTCTCGCGCTGCTCACCGCCGGGGGTGGCGTAGCGCACCCGGTCCTGCACGCGCCCCGTGGGCAGCATGGCAGGGCAGACCGAGCCCGCCGTGTCGAGGAAGTTGATGCTGACCGGTGCCGCCGATCCCGGCACGCCATCGATACGGGTATCGCCCCGATAGCGCAGGCGGCCGCCCGGTGTCTGTACCGTCACGTCGCACTGCATGCCGGTGTTGAGTGTGAGGATGCGCGCGGTGGTGGTCTCGGGACCGGCGGCGATCAGGCCGCGCTCGATGGCAAAGGGCAGCACGGCGGCCAGCATGTTGCCGCAATTGGGCGTGGTATCGACACGGTCCGATTCGGGTTGCAACTGCGCGAACAGAAAATCCAGATCCACGCCGGTCACGCGGCTGCGGCTGACGATGCCGGCCTTGCTGGTCAGTGGATGGGCACCGCCGAGGCCGTCGATCTGACGACGATCCGGCGACCCCAGCGCGGCCAGCAACACCCGATCGCGCGCAGCGATGTCCTCTGGCAGATCATCGGCCACGAAGAAGGGACCACGCGAGGTGCCACCGCGCATCAGGGTGCAGGGAATGACCAGCAGGTCGGACGCGTCAGCGTCTCCGGGAAGAGGGAAATCGAGGTCAGGCACGGCGCTTTACCTTTGAAAACAATGGCGTCGAGTATGCGTGAGCGCCCTGTCGGCTTGGTTGCGTTGTGGGCCTTCCTCTGTTCTAATTTTCTAATCGCGCTCAGAAATCAATGTCCCGGATCGTCACGCCATGGCCCTGCTCAACCTGCGTCACCTGCATGTCTTCAATGTCGTCGCCACCACCGGCGGGGTACGCCGCTCCTCCGACACGCTGCTGCGTGCCTCCTCGGCGGTGGCGCGCTCGGTGGCGGCGCTGGAGCAGAGCCTGTCGGCGCAACTGTTCGAGCGCAAGGGGCGCGGCATGCTGCTGACCGCCGCCGGCGAAGCCGTCCGGCTGCGCGTCGAGCGCATCGAAGCCGAACTGCGCGAAGTGCGCGACGATGCCCTGCGCCTGCGCGACCGCAACGGCCAGCCGGTAGGCAGCCTGGACGCGCTGTTCAATGACCGCCGCCTGCAGGCCGCCGCGCTGCTGGCCGAAACGCATCACATGCCCAGCGTGGCGCGCCTGATGGACGTGTCGCCCTCGGCGGTGAGCCAGGCCTTGTCGATGCTGGAGGGCATTCTCGGACAGGCGCTGTTCTTCCGCACCGCGCACGGGATGTTGCCCACCGATGCGGGCCGCCGCTGGACCGAACGCTTCGGCCGGGCGCTGGCCGAACTGCGCCATATTCCGGAAGACATCGCCGCCCTCGACGGTGTAGTGCAAGGTACGGTCACAGTCGGCGCCTTGCCGCTGGCGCGCTCGCAACTGCTGCCGGCGGCCATGACGCGGGTGCTGGCACGCCATCCGCGCTTGCAGATCCGTTCGCTGGAAAGTCCCTATGAAGAACTGGCCGCCGGCCTCATGAGCGGACGCATCGATTTCATCGTCGGCGCATTGCGCGCCTTCTCCAGTGACACCTTCGACATGCGGCCCCTGGTGGCCGACAGTGCTGCCCTGATCGCACGGGCCGGCCACCCGCTGGCGCGCCGCAAGAAGCTGTCCCTGCGTGATCTCGACGGCTATCCCTGGGTGCTCTCGCGAGCCGGGACACCCTTGCGCGATTCCATCGAGCAATTCTTCCGCGACAGCCACTGGCCGGCGCCCCGCCCTGCGGTGGAGACCGGCGACCTGGCGCTGTTGCGCGGGCTGCTGGTGGGCAGCGACATGCTCACCGTGATCTCCGCTCATCAGCTGCAGCATGAGATCGCCACCGGACAGCTCACCACCCTCTCCTTCGCCATGCGCGGCATGGAGCGCCGCATCGGGCTCATGCAGCGCAAGGGGGCGCATCTGTCGCCCGGTGCCCGGGCGCTGCAGGAGGCCATCGAAGCGGTCGCCGCCGCGCTGGACTGAACGGCGCAAGCCCGCAGCACAAGGGCTTCAGGCCGCTGCGAGCCACGCTTTCCGGATTCATAAAAAATCCATCGCGATTAGCAAATGGCAACACTCCGGTAGCCGAAAGCAATACTCGCCAGCCCTCCCCGTCTTACACTTTGTGCCAAGTCGAGGCACGCTGGTGCTGCCTGGACAGGTAATTCCCAAGCCGCGTGCAGACAAGCCGGCAGATCCCGACAATTCGACACCATTACGGAGACTTAATGAATACAGCACAATCGCTGGACGTGCGTTCGCACATCAACGGGCGCAAGATGTCCGGCTATCAATGGCTACTGCTGATCCTGTGCTTCCTCATCGTGGCCACTGACGGCATGGACGTGGCCATCATGGGCTTCCTGGCACCGGCCATCACCAAGGAGTGGGGCATCTCGCGCGCGGCCTTCGGCGTGGTCATGAGTGCCGCGCCCATCGGCCTGGCCGTGGGTGCGCTGCTGGTCGGTCCGCTGTCGGACCGCTATGGCCGCAAGAAACTGCTGATGACGGCGGTCGCCTGGTTCGGTGCGTGCAGCCTGGCCTGTGCCTTCGCGCAGGACGTGGTCACGCTCTCGGCGCTGCGCTTTTTGACCGGCCTCGGTCTGGGTGCGGCCATGCCCAATGCCACTACCCTGCTCTCCGAATACGTCCCGGAGCGTTCGCGCAGCACGCTGCTGGCCATCATGTTCACCGGATTCAACCTGGGTTCGGGCCTGGTGGGCTTTCTCGCCGCCGCCCTCTTGCCGGACTATGGCTGGCGCACCGTCCTGATGGTCGGCGGTGCCATCCCGCTGCTGTGCCTGCCCTTCTACCTGTGGCTGGTGCCGGAGTCGGCGCGCTTCATGGTGGTGCGCCACTATCCCGCCGAGCGCATTGCCCGCACCCTGGCGCGCGTGTGCGGCGGCCACTTCGCCGCCGGCCAGACCTTCAGCGTCAGCGAACCGCCGGTCAAGGGCGGCCAGCCGGCCAAGGTGCTGCTCTCGGAGACCTATCGCAAGACCACGCTGTCGCTGTGGGGCACCTACTTCATGGGCCTGCTGGTGATCTACCTGCTCTCCGGCTGGCTGCCCACGCTGATCAAGGACGCCGGCCTGCCCATCGAGAAGGCGGCCAGCATCACGGCGCTGTTCCAGCTGGGCGGTACCGTCGGTGCACTGGTGGTAGGCTTCCTGATGGATCGCTGGTCACCCAGCCGTGCCATTGCCTGCGCCTACATCGCGGGTGCCGTCTTCATCCTGCTGCTGGCGTCCGGCAGCGTGCAGTCGGGCATGTTTGCGGCCTACGTGCTGCTGGCCGGCTTCTGCATGAGCGGCGCACAGACCGGACTGAACGCCTTCGCCCCCTCCTGCTATCCGACCGTGGTGCGTGCCACCGGCGTGTCGTGGATGCTGGGCGTGGGCCGCTTCGGCAGCATCCTGGGCTCCTTCGCCGGCGGCGTGCTGCTGTCGATGGGCTGGGGCTTTGGTGCCGTCATCGCCATTCTCGCGGTGCCGGCTACGCTGGCGGCGCTGATCATCGTCTTCATCCAGATGGGGCAGCGTCCGGCGGCTGCGGTTTGATCAAGCTGCTGCATCAATCACATCGGATTCATCTGTTACAGGAATAAATCGTCATGGCCAATATCGTCGGCGCCATCGCCACCTCCCATACACCGACCATCGGCTTCGCGCTGGATGCCAACAAGCAGCACGATGCGGTGTGGGCGCCCATCTTCAAGGCTTACGAGCCGGTGCAGCAATGGCTGCAAGAGAAGCAGCCGGACGTGCTGCTGGTGGTCTACAACGACCACGTGACCTCCTTCTTCTTCGACCATTACTCCGCCTTTGCCCTGGGGGTGGGCAGCGAGTACCAGGTCGCCGACGAAGGCGGGGGTGCTCGCAAGCTGCCGCCAGTGGGCGGCCATGCGGCGCTGGCGCGGCATATCGGCAGCTCCCTGATGGCCGATGAATTCGACATGGCCTTCTTCCAGAACAAGCCGCTGGACCACGGGTGCTTCTCGCCGCTGTCGATGCTGTGGCCGCACCAGGAGGGCTGGCCCGGCCAGATCATCCCGCTGCAGGTGGGCGTACTGCAGTTCCCGATCCCGACCGCGCGCCGTTGCTACAAACTGGGCCAGGGCCTGCGCCGCGCCATCGAAAGCTATCCGGAGGACCTGGATGTGGTCATCGTCGCGACCGGCGGGCTGTCGCACCAGGTGCATGGCGAGCGTGCGGGGTTCAACAATACGCCGTGGGACCATCAGTTCCTCGATCTCCTGCAGCATGACCCGGAGGCGCTCACGCGCCTGACCCACGCCGAACTGGCGACGCTGGGCGGACTGGAGAGTGCCGAGGTCATCATGTGGCTGATCATGCGCGGGGCCATGCCGGCAGGCGTCAACTGCCGTCATCGCGAGTATTACCTGCCCTCCATGACCGGCATCGCGGTGGCCGTGTATGAACCGGCGGTGCCGGTCGATGCGGCCTTGCAGGCCGCCGAGGTGGCGCGTCATCGCGAGCACGTGGCGCAGCAGCTCAAGGGCATCGAGCAACTGCAAGGCACCTACCCCTTCACGCTGGAGACGGCCAATGCGCGCTACCGCATCAACCGCTATCTGTACCAGCTGATCCAGCCGGCGTTCCGCGAGCGCTTCCGGGCAGATCCGCAGGCGACCTATGAGGAAGCCGGGCTGTCGCAGGAGGAATGCGACATGATCAGCCGCCGCGACTGGCAGGCCATGATCCGCTATGGCGTGATTTTCTTCCTGCTGGAAAAGCTGGGCGCGGTGGTCGGCGTGTCGAACCTGCATATTTATGCGGCCATGCGCGGGCAGTCGCTGGAAGAATTCCAGCAGACGCGCAATGCGCCGGGGGCGCTGTACTCGGTGGCGGGCGCAGCGTCGGACAAGGCGGCGGATTGGAACAAGACCGGGACGAAGTGAACGTCTCTTGCTTGCGGATGTACCTGGTATCGCGCCCTCCTTCGGAGCGGCGCAATTTTTTATGGATGTCGCCATTCAAAACAATTCGTCATTCCATCAAAAACTGCTATCTATCTTGACGATGGCGGAGTGAACACAGCAATACAAATCGCCTGAAAATTAGAATTTCTTCCATTGAGAAAACGCCTCTCGCAACGGAGACTGTCGCCTTCGTCGCCCGAGGCCTCTGCAGCATCAATGAGCTCAAGGGCATTGGCCGCATCCGGGACTTCCTCCTTCAAGCCGGGCAAGCGCACTTCGCAAGTGGGTCTGCGTTTTTTGCCTGTTTGTTCACTGGCCTGTTCCGGATTGCGCGAATTCTCCCTGGAAAGCGCATCGGATGCCCTCCCCCTCGCAAAAAGATTCATCCCGCTCCCAAGCGCGCATCACGCAGCATCGCCGGCTGCTCCAGCTGGACTCGCCGCTCGGGCCGGACATCCTCCTGCCACAACGGCTCATCGCCACTGAGCGACTGAATCACGGCTACGAAGTCACCCTCGATCTGCTGGCCACGCGCACCGGCATCGCGCTGGAGCAGTTGATTGCACAGCCCGTCACCCTGTGGATCAGGCAGCATGAAGGCGACACCCTCCCCTGGCATGGCTAAGTGCATACCGCCAAGCGCCTGGGCAGTGATGGCGAGATCGATTTCTGCCAGCTCTCGTTTTCTCCCTGGCTGCATTTCCTGCGCTTTCGCAAGGACGCCCGGATCTGGCAGGACAAGACCACCGAGGACATTCTTGCGGACGTGTTCGACTGCCATCCGCAAGCGCGCGGCCACTATCGCTTCGAACTGGAGCGCCCGTCTCTGGCTCGGTCCTATTGCACCCAGTATGAAACCGATTGGAACTTCGTCCAGCGTCTGATGGAAGAAGAAGGCTGGTTCGCCCATCACGAGCAACAGGAGGATGGCGGTGGCCATGTTCTGGTCATTACCGACACTACATGGTGCCTGCCCGGCCTGCACCGGCAAGGCATTGCCTTCCACGGTGCCAGCCCCCGTGACGAGCTCGACAAGATCCTGCAGTGGAGTGCCAGCCGCACGCTTTCCTCGAAGTCATGGCGGGGCCGCAGCGACGACTACAAATCGCCTCGCCAGCAGAAGGAGGCCGAAGAGCAGGTGATGGCAGAGTATCGACTTCTTCCCGCACAGCTGGAGGTGTATGAGTACACCGGTGCATACAGTTTTGCCCAGCAGGAGCAAGGCAATCGTCAGGCCGACCTGCAAGTGGAGCAATGGGAATCTGCGATGCAACGCTACAGCGGCGTCTCGGGCGTGCGCAATCTGGCTTGCGGGCGCTGGTTCAGGCTGGAGGACCATCCCCAGCATCGCAAGGAGCCGGAGAGCGATCGCCAGTTCGTCATCCTGGCCATCGACTGGTTCATCGAGAACAACCTTCCCCTGTCGCATCAGGCGCTGGATTTTCCGGGCAGCCTGAGCGCGGCGCTGCTGGCCTTCAAGGAGTCGATCCGGCGTGAGCGGCAAGTCGACCAGACGGAGAATGAACACACCGGCCATTGCTTCAACCGCTTCGAGGTACAGCGGCGCAAGCTGCCGTTCCGCCCTGCGCGGTCGCATGCCAGGCCGGTCATGCTGCCGCAGACAGCGATCGTCGTGGGGCCTGCGGGAGAAGAGATTTACACCGATCCTCTTGATCGCATCAAGGTCCAGTTCCGCTGGGATCGCATCAACCCGGGCAATGAGGCGGCGTCCTGCTGGGTCCGGGTGAGTTATGCCAATGCAGGCGAGTACTGGGGTGCCGTCCAGCGTCGCCGAAAAGATCAGCCTGTTCGCCTTCAAGGCCGGGATCAAGCTGTTCTCCGCCAAGGGCAAGGTGGAGGTGCAGGCGCAGAGCGACGATCTGGATCTCATTGCAGAGAAGGTGGCGCGGCTGCTGTCGACCAGCGGACGTGTGGAGATCCATGCGAAGGACGAGGTGATGATTTCGGCAGGCGGTTCCTTCATCCAGATCAACGCCTCCGGGATCACGCAAGGAACCGCCGGCAAATGGGAATGCAAGGCGTCGCAGCATGTGATGACGGGTCCGGCACGCGTGTCGTATGCGATGCCACTGCTGCCGGCGAGCAGCCTGACACTGCCGAAACGCTATCCCTACTCACAGTAATTTTTTCTTCGACGAGGACATCATGCTGATCAGTCCCCCTTTCCTGCCACCGCGCACGGGCCAACAAACCGAAGACGAATGGCTGGACCTGGCCATGAACGGCGATGCGCCTGGCCGGGGCGCATTTCCGGTCAGTTTCAATCTCGGATGGCATGGCGGGATTCACCTGACCGCTCCGAAGGCAGGCAACGCCCATGAACCCGTCCGGGCCATTGCGGATGGCACCATCGTCTTTGTGCGCCCGCCAACGAAAGGCTTGCCCAACCTGCCGCCTGAACATCCCCTCATGTACAACGGCGCGACCAGCGACGGCGTGGTCGTCATCAGGCATGAAGCCGAGATCGGCGAAGGTGAACAGGCGCTCGTCGTCTTCTTCAGTGTCTACATGCACTTGCATGACATCGCGCCGGCCACGATGCTCAAGCGCTTCGTGCATCGCAAGGAAATCATCGGGCAGGCGGGCTACATCAATGGCGAAAAGGGCCGCCTGCATGTCGAGATCATCTGCGACGATGCCAATCTCGTCCGTCTCGCGGGCCGCGCTGCAGACGCGTTGTCTCTTGCCTCGAATGGACGCAATGATGTGATCTTCGGCGAGACCTTTTTCCTCATCCCCGCCGGCACGCCGGTCTTCGATCAGGAGCCCCTGCCGCATTCCGCGCAGGCGATGACGCCGCCCCCGAAACGCAAGCGGCGCGCCGGCGATGAAGAACAGGATCCTCCGGTGGCCCTGACAGCCATTCATGCGACGGCGAGTGACTATCTTGTGGGAGTGCGTTACCCCGGTGCGGA
This sequence comes from Herbaspirillum huttiense, assembly GCF_004367745.1. GTDB lineage: Bacteria > Pseudomonadota > Gammaproteobacteria > Burkholderiales > Burkholderiaceae_D > Herbaspirillum > Herbaspirillum huttiense. The sequence continues at coordinate 1,489,040 of NZ_CP037993.1, read as the reverse complement.
GGGCGATGTTGCGCGTACCGGCGAAGCCGTGGTCTCCGCTTACGCCATGGATGGGAGCCGGATGGGCGCGCCCTTGCCGGACAAGGATGGCGAGGCCGGTCTCTACAGAAATGCGGTACGGATTGCCAAGGCCTTTCCCGATGCGCAGCGGCCGGCACCCGCTGCCGTCTATGAACTGCTGCGTTTCGGACGCGTGATCGGTCCTGACAAGCTGCCCTCGGCCTCGCTGCCGCATTGGAGGAAAGTTCCGTATTCCGAGGGATTCGGCTGGGTCAATCTCCACGCGCCCAACATCCGCATCTTCAGCGATGCGGATTTCCCGCCCTGGAAGGGATGGCGGCTCATCGATGACGATACGGATCAGGACAGCCGCTGCGACTCCCGGACCATCCGCAGCTGGCTTGATAGCAACTGCGATGGCCGTGTGCAGGTATCCAACTTGCATTATTCCTTCAGTCAACTGTAGCAAGTGAGATTTACAAAAAGGAGATCATCGCGCTGTCGCAAGATCTGCATATCCCGGCAACGTGGCGTATCAGAAAAAATATGGCTCCACTCGGAAAAGACTATCCGAGAACATACTGCACCGAATTTTACTCACGGAAGAGCAATCAATGGCTGGGACGACTCTGTCTTTCGTCAAACCAGAATTTCATCAGCGCCATGGGTGTTCGAGACGAACGCCCTGAAGATGAAGACTGGGCCGGCCGAAGCAAATACGAAGTCGGCTATTGGATTGTCACGCCAATGTTCATCTATCCAATGGCGCCATTCATCCTCGACCCGATAAAGACTTATGAGGCCGAAGTGGATTGTAGTCTTGATGAGCGAGGGAATCGGCCAACCAGCACCTGCCATGCTGCCTTCTATCAGTTGCGCGAAGGCGTTTTTCTGCACAGCATCTTCCATATTTCCGATGACGTGAAGCGTCAGCGTAAAGCCTATGTCTCGGACATTAGAAATTTATGGATTCAAGTTGGCAAGAAGATCGAGAATAAATCCGGCCCAAACTGAAGCGAGTCGGAAAGAAAATCAAAAAACTTCCAAATACCAATTAGCAGTGTGCAAAGAAAAAATCACTCTCCGCTTGAGAACATCCCCTTTCCGAGCAGCGGCCAGGGTCGACAGCATGAAAATATATATGCCGGCTGCAACTGGCTGTGTGCTTGAAAGAGACGAAGCGGGCGCAGACCATACTAACGAATAAACAACATGATCAGAACCCGGATTCTCTTCTTCACACTCTTCGCGGCGTTCCCCCCCTCAGTTTCGGCGAAAGAGATTTCTACGAGAGATTTAGCCCTACTGAAGCAAGGTCTGCATATCCCACCCGCATGGCATGTCAAAAAAAATATGGCTCCACTAGGAAAGGAATTTCCAGAAACCTATTGCACGGTATTTTCGTTACGGAAGAAAAATCAGTGGCTTGGAGAACTTTGCCTCACGTCAAACAAGGATTTCATCAAAGCCATGAGCATCAGGAATGAAGTTCCCGAAGAGGAGGACTGGGCTGATCGTAGCCGATACGAAGTCGGCTACTGGCGTGTAACGCCACTCTCCATCTACCCAATGACCCCGTTTATTTTGAAACCGATAAAGATCTACGCCGCAGAATCGGACTGCTACATGGAGGATGGTCCCGTTTATCGCGCTACCAGCACTTGCCACACCGCTCTGTATGAGATGCGAAAAGGCGTCTTCATCTACAGCCTGTTTCACGTATCGGACGACGTGAAGCGCGAGCAAAAGGTAAAAATTTCTGACATCCGTGCCCTATGGCTTCAGGTAGGGAATAAGGTAAGAAAAAAATCCAGCCGCTGATACCGCATTCAGCAGGCTCTGCAACTCTCTCCTGTCGATCCAGCCTTTCTTGGCAGTCCTCATCAACAACAGCAATCAAAAACTAAATGAAAGCGTCCAATTACTACCTGCTCCTTCTCGGGGTCTTACTAATGAATTCCGGCAAGACTGCAACATTGTCTTCCGGCGATCTGACCTTGGTGAAAAAAGTCATGAACATCCCCAACACATGGGCCATCTCTAAAAAGCCATCTCCATGGAATACCAAGTCCGGCGATACGTATTGCACGGTCTTCTTGTCCAAAGAGAGAAAAAAATGGCTTGGCAATTTCTGCATTTCTTCTAGTGAAGAAGTGCGCTTCGACATGGGCATATGGGACGAAGTACCTGATGAAGAACATTGGGGTGACCGCAGTAAAGAAGAGATTGGCTACTGGAGCGTCACCCCGATGTTCATCTATCCAATGACGCCGTTTATCATCCACCCCATCAAGAATTATGCCGCCGAGATTGATTGCAATCTGTGTGATGGAATTGGGTATCGACCAACCAACACCTGTCACAGTGCCTATTACCAGCTGCGTGAGGGCGTATTCATTTACAGCATATTTCATCTTTCCGATGATGTGAGGCGCAAACAGAAGGCGCGAATCTCGGACATAAAATCTTTATGGCTCCAGGTAGGAAACAGGATCAAAAACAAATCCAGTCAGTGACCACCGAAAGAGTTGCTGCGAATTTGAACAAAGGGCGGCCGCACTTGCCTTTACCAACGCTTAGCTTTCCAGATCTACCCAGCCCAGCCGCCCCAATGATCCATCCCAAAAATCAACCCACCTGATAAACCCCCTTCAACATCTTCCGCACAATCGCCTCAAAGAAAATCACCGCAAACCCGTCATTGCGAATGAGCTGCTGCGTCAGGTCCGCGCATTTCTGCCTTACCGCATCCGGCAACAGCTGATCCTCGCCCGCCATCGACCGTCCCGCCACCTGGATCTCGGCGGCCCGCTGCACCGTCCACAGCAGGAAGAAGGCGCGCTGGATATCACTCTCGCACACCGCCACCCCGTGATTGCGCAACACCAGAATGTGTTTGTCCCCGAGGCTCTGCAACATGCGCTCCTTCTCTTCCGCAAACAGCGTAATCCCCTCGAACTCGTGATAGCCGATGCGCCCGAACAATTGCGCGCCATAGAAATCGTTGTGCTCGAAGCCGCTCTTCTTCATCGTCACCGCCGAGATCGGCGTGGTATGCGTATGGATCACGCAGCGCAAATCATCACGCGCACCGTGGATGGCGCTATGCAGCGCAAACCCGGCCGGATTGGCCTTGTAGTCCGACGGTTCGGCCAGTTGCCCATCCAGCCCGACCTTGAGCAGGTTGGCCGGCGTCACTTCGTTGTAGTTCAGCGCAAAGGGATTGACCAGGTAATGATGCTCCGGCCCCGGCACGCGCACCGAGATATGGTTGAAGATCATCTCCGTCCAGCCCAGGTAATCCACCAGCCGGTAACAGTGCGCCAGCTGGATGCGCAGCGCCCATTCTTCGTCACTGCAGTGGGATGGCTTATCTGCGCCATAGCTGAATTGCATGATATTCATCGATTTGACTCCTGAATCCGAAAATGAGGTGATCGCGCTCAGGCGGCCCGTGCCGTCGGCTGCGGTTGTTGTGTCTGCTGCGCTCTCTGTTGTCCTGTCTGCCCTGTCTGCTGCTGCGCCGCCTCCCCGCGAAAACGCGCCAGCGACACGATGGCCCGCGTGATCGGCATCGGGATGGCATAACGCTCGGCCATCTCCAGCACCGCATCGCCGATGGCCGCCAGCTCCAGTGGCCGTCCGCGCTCCAGATCCTGCAGCATCGAAGTGCGGAAGGCCCCCATGGCCTCGCCCAGCTGCAGGAAGGTCAGTGGATCGATATCCACCCGCGCCCCATGGCTGGAGGCCACCAGCAAGGTCTCGCGCATGATCTGGCTGACCACCTCGCGCAGCTCCGGCAAGCCGTACAACTGCTGCAGCGTGCCCTGCGTGATGACCGACAGGGGATTGGTGCTGATATTGGCGATGATCTTGGTCCACAGCTTGTCGCGGATGCGATCCGTGGCGCGGGCTTCGATGCCGGCCGCTTCCACCGCTTCACGCACTCGCATGAGCCGCTCGCTCATCTCGCCGGAAGGTTCGCCCAGCACCATCAGGTGCGGATTGACCGAGCGGATCACGCCGGGGCTCTCGACCTCGGCCGTGATGAAGAGCACGCTGCCAATCAGCCGGTCCAGCGCAACCGCGTTTGACAGCGCACCATCCGGGTCCACAGCCTTGACGGCCTGGCCATCGAAGCGCCCGCCCTCGCGGTGGAAATACCACCACGGCACGCCATTGTTGGTCGGAATCACCACCGTCTCTTCGCCCACCATGGGCGCGATCTGGGGCAGCAGGGCTGACATGTCCTGACTCTTGGCGCACAGGAAAACGACGTCCTGAACACCGAACTCCGGCAACTGGCTGGCCGCCGGACGGGCGTGGGTGGTTCCGTGCAGGTCATGCAAAGTCAGGCCGCGCTCGCGGATGGCCTGCAGCGTCTGGCCGCGCGCCAACACGCTGACCTGATGCCCGGCCGCCGACAGCCGCACAGCCAGGGTGCCGCCGATGGCACCGGCGCCGGCGATGCAGATGCGCAGCGGTGCTGGCACAGGAGAAGAGGAAGTTTCTTGTTTCATGGAATTCAGGGAAGAAGACATCAGCCGGCCAGCTTGTCCTGATGCTTGCCGGACAAGCCCAGGTAAGCCTCGATCACGCGGCGGTCATGGGCCAACTGGCTGGCTGGTCCGTGCATGCGGATCTCGCCGTTCTCCAGCACGTAGCCATAATCAGCCACCTGCAACGCAGCGCGCGCGTTCTGCTCCACCAGCAGGATGGAGACGCCCCGCCGGCGCAGCTCGGCAATGATGCGAAAGATCTCGCGCACGATCAGCGGTGCCAGCCCCAGGCTGGGTTCGTCCAGCATCAACAGGCGCGGCTTGGCCATGAGCGCACGGCCCACGGCCAGCATCTGGCGCTCGCCGCCCGAGAGCGTGCCGGCCTGTTGCGTGCTGCGTTCACGCAGGCGCGGGAAGAGCGTATAGACCTCTTCCAGCGTCGCCGCGTAATCGCGCTGGCCGGTGCGGTAACGCTGGAAAGCCCCCAGCATCAGGTTGTCCTCGATGTTCATCTCCGAGAACAGCTCGCGCTTCTCCGGCACCAGGGTCATGCCGGCCGCCACCATCTCTTCGACCTCGGGCGAGTGGCGGATGGTGCCGTCAAACGCCATCGCCCCGCGCGAAGGCAGCACGCCCATGATGGCCGAGAGCAGCGTGGTCTTGCCCGCGCCATTGGGGCCGATCACGGTGACGATCTTGCCCTGCTCCACCGACAGGTCGATGCCCGACAGTACCTGCACTCTGCCATAGGCCGCCGACAGGTCGCGTACTTCCAATACCTTATTGCCCATGATGTGCTCCTGCTGCGATGGCTTTGCCCGCGCCTTCTTCGACTGCGGCGCCCTCTTCCTCGTCGGCCACGCCCAGATAGGCTTCCAGCACGGCGCGATTGTTCTGGATCTCTTCGGGCAAGCCCTCGGCGATCTTCTGGCCAAAGTCCATCACCACGATGCGGTCCACCAGTTCCATCACGAAATCCATGTCGTGTTCCACCAGCAGGATGGCCATGCCTTCGCTGCGCAGCTTGCGCAGCAGGTCGCCCAGCGCCTGCTTCTCCCCCAGGCGCAGACCCGCTGCGGGTTCATCCAGCAACAGCAGGCAGGGATCGGCGGCCAGCGCGCGGGCGATTTCCAGGATGCGTTGCTGACCCAGCGACAGCGCGCCGGCCTGTTCGAACATCTGCGCCTTCAGTCCGACGCGTTCGATCTGGCGCGCCGCTTCCGCCAGGATGCGCGCCTCTTCCTGGCGATCCAGCCGCAGCATGGACGACAGCACACCGCGCTGGCCGCGCAGATAGGCACCGATGGCGACGTTCTCCAGCACCGTCATGCGCGACATCAGGCGCACGTGCTGGAAGCTGCGGCTCATGCCCAGCCCGGCGATGTGACGCGAACCGCGACCGGTGACCTCATGGCCACGGAACTGCACGCTGCCCGAGGTCGGTGTATCGACACCGGAAATCTGGTTGAAGAGCGTGGACTTGCCCGCCCCGTTGGGACCGATCAGGGCCAGCACTTCACCGGCCATCACCTTCAGGCTCATGTTGTTGTTGGCCACCAGGCCGCCGAACTTGCGAGTCACGTCCCGCACGTCCAGCACCACTTCCTGCGGCGCAGGCATGGGACGGCGCGGCAGGGCTTCGGCTTGCGGATCGATCTCCAGCCGTCGGCTGCGCACCGGCACCAGGCGGGCCAAGTAAGGCCACAGCCCATCGCGCGAACGCTGCAGCAGCACCACGATCAGGAGCCCGAAGACGATGGTCTCGAAATTGCCTGAGCGTCCCAGCACCACCGGCAGGATGCCCTGCAGCCATTCCTTGAGCACCACGATCAAGGTCGAGCCCAGCACCGCGCCCCACACATGGCTGGCCCCACCCAGTACCGCCATGAAAAGGTAGTCGATGCCGAAGCCCAGCCCGAAGGGCGAGGGATTGACGAAGCGCTGCATGTGCACGTACAGCCAGCCCGACAGAGCCGCCAGGACGGCGGCGATCACGAAGACCACGATGCGCATGCGCGCCGTATTGATGCCCATGGCCTCGGCCATCACGATGCCGCCCTTGAGCGCACGGATGGCGCGGCCCTCGCGCGAATCCAGCAGATTGCTCAGGGCCGCCACGCCCAGCAGCACGGCCACCCAGATGAGGCCAAACATGGCCCGGTCGGAACTGAGCGCGATGCCAAAGAACGTGATCGAGGGAATGCCCGACATGCCGGTCTGCCCGCCCATGCTCTCCAGCGTACCGAAGATGAAATACAGGCTGATGCCCCAGGCGATGGTGCCCAGCGGCAGGTAGTGGCCGGAGAGCTTGAGCGTGACGCTGCCCACCGCAAAGGCCAGCACGGCCGTCAGCACCAGGGCCACCACCAGCGCCACCCAGGGCGATTGCATCCACAGCAGCGCATCGGGCAGCGGCAGGATCTTGGCCGACAGTGCCGCCGAGAAGTAGGCACCCAGACCGACGAACGCCGCCTGCCCGAAACTGGTCAGGCCGGCCACACCGGTCAGCAGCACCAGTCCCAGCACCACCAGCGAGGCCAGGCCGATGTTATTCAACAAGGTCATGGTGAACGGTGGCAGCACGAAGGGCGCAACCGCCAGCAGGACCACGAACAGGCCCAACGCCGCGCGCGAGGACAAGCGCGCCACCAGACGTTTGGAAGAAGAGGTGGAGGCAGCGGGTTTCATTCTTCTTCCTCCACGTGACGGGTCGACAGAGAACGCCATAGCAGGATGGGAATGATCAGCACGAAAACGATGATTTCCTTGTAGGCACTGGCCCAGAAGGTCGAGAAGGATTCGATGAGGCCAATGGCCAGTGCGCCGATGGCCGCTACCGGATAGCTGACCAGTCCGCCGATGATGGAACCGACGAAGCCCTTCAGGCTGATCAGGAAGCCGGAGTCATAGTAGATCGTGGTGATGGGCGCGATCAGCACGCCCGACATCACGCCAATGAGTGAAGCCAGCAGGAACATGGCCTTGCCCGCGAACACCGGCGAGATGCCCATCAGGCGCGCGCCCATGCGGTTCAACGCAGCAGCGCGCAAGGCCTTGCCATAGAGCGTGCGCTCGAACATCAGGAACAGCCCGACGATGAGCAGCAGCGACACGCAAATCACCCACAGCGCCTGACTGGAAAAGCGCAGGCTGCCCAGCTCCAGGCTGGCCTCGGTGAAGGGCGCGGTGCGTGCGCCTTCGGGGCCGAACACCAGCAGCGCCACGCCGACCAGCGCCACGTGCACGGCGATGGAGACGATCAGCAGCACCAGCGGCGAGGCCGAGGCGATGGGCTGGAAGGCCATGCGGTACATCAGCGGCCCCATCGGCACCAGCAGCAGCAAGGTCATGGCGATCTGCGCCAGCATGGGCAAGGTGGCGAAGTTGAGATTCAGGGCCAGTCCTGCCACGACCGCCGCATACACCAGCTTGGCCGGCAGCCACAGGCTGGGGCGGCGGCGACTGGTACGCCACATGTCGTAGAGATCGAAGGCACAGGCACCCAGGCACATGGCCACCAGCAGCCAGGCGACGGTGAGCGGTTGGCCGTTCTGCATCATGCCCATGGTGAGCGCGCCGAAGGAGACGAACTCGCCCTGCGGGATCAGGAGGATACGGGTGACGGTAAAGACCAGGACGATGGACAGCGCCAAGAGCGCATAGATGGCACCGTTGGTGATGCCGTCCTGTCCCAGCAGCGCCACGATTTGGAGATTCATTGCGACTTCCTTGTGGAGCCGGCGCGCGCTGCCATCCAGCCGGGAACGACGCGCCAGGTTCGGGATGCGGGTGGAGGTGGAACACTGCGCCCGCCCGGCGTGGAGGCCGGACCGGCGCAGCAGGCGTGGTCCTTACGGCTTGAGCAGGGTCCAGTTGCCGCCCTTGACGGTGATGAGCTCACGACCGCGTTCATCGAAACCGCTGTGGTCCGCCGGGCTCATGTTGTAGACGCCCTGGGTGCCGACCACTTCCTTGGTGCTTTCCAGTGCATCGCGCAGGGCGGCGCGGAATTCCTTGCTGCCCGGCTTGGCCTTCTTCGCGGCCACAGGAATGGCTTTCTCCAGCAGCAGACCGGCGTCATACACGTTGGCACCGAAGGTGGCGGGCACGGTGTTGTACATCTTCTTGTAGGCCTCGATGTACTCGGTGGCGACCTTCTTGGAGGGATTGCTGTCCGCGATCTCGGGCAGTACCAGCATCAGGCTCGCGGCCAGGATGGTGCCCTCGACCTTGTTCTTGCCCAGCTGCAGGAAGGCCGGCAAGGCCGCGCCGTGGGTCTGGTAGATCTTGCCCTTGTAGCCCTGGTCGAACAGCGTGGTCTGCGGCAGCACGGTGGCCGCGCCCGGGGCCGCCACCAGCACGGCATCCGGATTGGCAGCGACGATCTTGAGCGTCTGCGCGGTGACCGAAGTATCGGTGCGCTGGTAGCGCTCATTGGCCACGATCTTGATGTTGTTCTTGGCTGCCAGCTCCGTGAAGACCTTGGCCCAGTTCTCACCGAAGGGATCGTTGACGGCGATGAAGCCGGCCGTCTTGACCTTGGTCTTGACCATCTGGGCCACCAAGGCGCTGGCGATCAGGTCATCGTTCTGGGTGGTCTTGAAGACCCACTTCTTCTGCTCCGTCATCGGCAGCACCACGGCCGCCGTGCCCACCGGGGCCAGCATCGGCACGCCGGCTTCGGCCGCAAAGGAAATCACGCCCATGGCATTGGGCGAACCGCTGGGGCCGATGATGGCATCGACGTTGTATTCGGCAATCAGTTTCTTGACTTCGGTGACCGACTTGGTCGGATCGCTGGCATCGTCCAGCGAGATGTATTCGATCTTCAGATCACCGGCCTTGGCCGGCAGCAGCGGCACGGTGTTCTTCTGCGGAATGCCCACCAGCGAGACCGGCCCGGTGGAGGAGGTCACGACCCCGATCTTGACCTGGGCAAAGGCAGGATTGCCGGCGACGCTGGCGAGGGTTCCGGCAGCGGCCAGAACGGCGGTGGCGGCGGTGGCAATCAGGCGTTTGTGCAGCATGTGTTTCTCCCTTGTTGGTTGAGATGATGGCGGGCTTCCCCACGCCGCCACCGATCTGGGACAGCAATCTGGCATCGGCACCAGGCCGATCTTCATCAACGCATGTAGAGCCCGCCGTTGATGTCGAGGCAGGCCCCGGTGGCCGAACCCGCATCGGGCGAAGCCAGCAGCAGCACCGCATCGGCGATGAAATCGGGTTCGCCCAGCGTCTTGACCGGAATGGTGGCGATGGTCGCGGCCAGCTTGTCGGCCGGCACGATCTCGCGCACGATGGGCAGGTCCAGCGGGCCCGGCGAGATGGCATTGACGGTCACACCGGCGCCTGCGAGTTCACGCGCAAAGACCTTGGTCAGGGTCAGTACCGCCCCCTTGGCCGCAGCATAGTGCGCACCGGTGGCGGTACCGCCGTTTTGCCCGGCCAGCGAGGCGATGTTGATGATGCGTCCGTAGCCGCGATCGGCGAAGCGTTTGCCGAACACCTGGCACGCAAGAAACGTGCCTTTCATGTTGATGGCGGTGACCTCGTCCCACTCCTCGGGAGTGATCTCCATCAACGCCGCCACACGCGAACGGCCGGCATTGTTGACCAGCACCGCCGCCCCGCCCCAGCGCAATTCGATGGCGTCGCAGGCGGCGATGAAGTCCGGCTTGCGGCGCACGTCCAGCGCCAGCGGCATGGCGGTGGCACCGCTGGCATCGAGACTGGCGGCCACTGCCGAGACCTGTTCCAGGTCGATGTCGGCCAGCGCCACCTTGTAGCCGGCGGCGTGCATCTTGCGCGCGATGCTTTCGCCGAGGCCGCGTGCGGCACCGGTGACCAGGGCAATCTTCTTGTCCATGATCAGGCGCCCTGGATGATCAGGGCGCGGCCCACGCGGGCTTCGATCTTGCCGTACTTCCACAGGCGGTGTTCACCGACCATGGTGGTGCGGAACAGGTTGCAGGCCGCCACCACCGTATCGAGATCGGCCACGTCGGCCATGATGTAGAAGGTCCACGGCGCATCGTCGGACTTGCCCACCATGAGACGATCATCGTCCATGGTGCCCAGTACCTTGATGCCGTCCATGGTGGCCAGTGCCGTCATCATCTGGCCATAGGCCTGCCACACCGGACCGGTCTCGGTGGCGGGCAGGTCGAAGAAGTTTTGCGTCACGCCGACACAGAAGAGGACGCGCAGCGGTTCTTTATCATTGCTTGGGACTTGGCTCATGAGGGCTCCGGACTGAAAACTTGAAATCGAAAAAAGAAAGGACGCGGCGGCTTACAGGAAGCCCGGCATCGGCGGCACGCCCAGCGTGACTGCACCGGCGCCGTCATAGATGCCCTCGCCCAGGAAGGCGTGCTGCTTGACCACGGCGGCATCGCGCAGGTAGCGCTGCAGCGGGTGGTTGCTGTAGATGGCGGTGGTACCGGCCAGGCCGAACATGGCCTGCGTGACTTCATTGCCGACCTTGGCGATTTCCACGGCGGTCAGGCGCAGCAAGCTGACCTGCTCGGGCGTGACGGGGTTGCCGGCGAGGATGGAATGCCAGACTTCGCCGGTGGCGTCGTAGAGGAAGGCGCGCGCCGAACGCAACTTGGCTTCGGCCTTGGCGACCTCGATGCGCACATAGGAACGGTCGGCCAGCTTGGGCGCACCGGTAATGGCCACACGACCGCCGGACATCTGGTTGATCTCGTCGATGGCGGCGCGTCCCACGCCCAGGTTCACCACGGCCAGCACCTGCGCGGCATAGGCGATGGTCGGATAGCGGTACAGCGGTTCATCGATGGTGGGTACGCCGCCACGGATGAAGGTCCATTCCTCGGGGACGAATTGCTGGCTCACCTTGAGGTCATGGCTGCCGGTACCGACCAGTCCCATCACGTCCCAGTTGTCGATGATCTCGACCTGCTCCGGCGGCAGCACGGCGGTGCGCGGCTTGGAACCGGCCTGGCCGGGCACGGCCGCACCGATGCCCACACCCAGCACATCGGCGCCCTTGCAGCCGCTGGCGAACTTCCAGGTGCCATTGACCATCCAGCCGCCCTCGACCTGCTCGGCCGGCTGCAGCGGGAACAGGCCGCCGGCGAAGGTCAGGTCCGGCCCCTTGGCATACAGCTTGGCTTGCGTTTCCCTGGGCAGGGCGGCCAGGTAGACCGAGGCCGAACCGAAACTGGCGACCCAGCCGACCGAGGCATCGGCGACGGAAATGCGTTCGATCATCTGCAGGAAACCCATCGGCGAGAGACCGCTGCCGCCGAAGCATTGCGGGGTGGCGGCGCGATAGACACCGGCCTTCTTCAACTGCGCGATGAAATCCTTGGGCACGAAACGCTGCGCGGCGAATTCCTCGCGGCGCGCACGGATCTCGGCCAGCAGCGGGACCAGGGCATCTTCTTCACGGGCGGCCAGCGCGGCCGGGTTCTCCATCACGGACATTGCATTCTCCAGGTGGCTTGCATCAGAATGAAGTCGAGTGTAGGGAGCGGCGTATCCCGGTTCAATCGGGAGCGCTGCAGCTTTTTTAGGGGAATAGGTGAAGCCTTCTAAAGAAAACCCCTAGTGCCATTCCCCAACTGCAAACCCGGTGCGCCCTCCCCTGCGTGAACTCATCCATGGAGGAAACACCGTCCTGCAGATCATGAAGCGATGACAGAGACGAGCGATGCCAGAACAAACCGCTGCCCCAGTTTCCCCTGCCCTGCCGGATGACAGCATCCGCTTCGGGCTGGACGATTTCCGCCGCATGATGGAAGCACTGCCGATGTGCATCATCCTGCATGACGCCCAGACCAAGTCCATCCTCTGGGCCAATCCCTCGGCCTGCCAGGTACTGGGGTTCACGCTGGAAGAACTGCTGCCGCTCAAAGCTCCGGACATGAGCCGGCAGTCGCACGAATACCGCCGCGAGATCGGCCGCAAGTGGCTGCACGATGCGGTGCTCCACGGCAGCAACATGGTCGAGTGGTGCTACCGCGCCAAGAACGGCGACGAGATTCTCTCCGAGGCGATTGCCACGCTGGTGCCGCTGACCGAACGCGATGTGATCATGGTGCAGTTCCGCGATATTGCGCGCGAGGAACAGATCCGGCGCGAGATGAAAAAGCTGGAGAGCCGCCTCAAGGAATTCATGCAGGACTCCGACGAAGGCGTGACGGTGCTGCGTTCGGATGGCGGCATCGAGTACCTGAGCGACGCCGGCCGCAAGCTGCTGGGCGTGCGGCCGGGCCAGAACCCGCCGAAGAATTTCGTCGAGCAATGCCTGCCCGACTCGCGCGACGAATTGCTGGAGCTGCTCACGCTGGCGCTGCCGGATGCCATCAGCTTCCCGCTGCGCTACCAGATCGTGCGCAAGGATGGGCTGGTGCGCTGGCATCACGCGGTGTGCCGCTACATCGAGATCGAGAACGACCTCAAGGGCCACCTGCTGCACTTCCACGACATCACCGACCAGGTCGAAGCCGAGGAAGCGCGCCGCCGCGACCAGGCCTCGCTGGAATACCTGGCGCGCCACAATGCCATGGGCGAGATGGCCACCGCCATCGCGCACGAGCTGTCGCAGCCGCTGGCGGCGATCCGCAATTTCCTCGAAGGCTCGGTCTTGCGCATCAAACAGAGCGAGGCCCTGCGCGAACAGGCCGGACAGATCGTGTGGGGGCTGGAGAGTGCCGGACGCCAGGTCGACCATGCCGCTACCATCATCAAGAGCGTGCGCGAATACGTGGTGCGGCTGGAGCAGAGCGAAGGCCTGATCGACCTCAACGCCGTGCTGGAGGAAGTGCGCTGGTTCATCGAGATGAAGGCCGCCGAAGGCAAGGTCCACCTGCACATCGAACCGGGTACGCAGCCGCTGGTGGTGAGCTGCGAGAAGGTGCTGATCGGCCAGGTGATCTTGAATCTCGCCTTCAACGCCATCGAGGAAATGATGGCCTTTCCCGAGGGCGCAAGACATGTGCGCATCAGCACCGCGCGCAGTGCCGGCAATGCCCTGCTGACCGTTGCCGACGAGGGACGCGGCATCGATGCCGGCCACCGCGAACGGCTTTTCGATGGCTTCTTTTCTTCCAAGGTCAGCGGCAACGGCATCGGATTGGCGCTGTGCAAGAACATCATTGCGCGCCATCGCGGCGATATCTGGGCACAACCCGGAGAAAGCTGCGGCACGCGTTTCTGCTTCACGCTGCCGTTGGTGGAACGCCACAACTAAGGATTCCTTTAGTCCGCGCGGGCGACGCGCCGCCTTGGTGATCGCACGCACTCGCGTGGTGAAGTTCTGCACGATTATCCCGTCATCGCGCCGATTCATGCACCGGATTCGAGAGTCGGCGACTTATCTGTCCGGTGCATGAATCGGGCTTATTCCATCTATCCGCTGCATCAATTTGATCTGGCGCAAATGCGCTTCCTATGATGGCCCCACATGACGACATGTCATGCACGCCACGCAGACCTTCCACATCTACCGGCTGCGTTCGCCGCCCGGCATCGGCCTCACCCGGTGCAGAGCGCGACCATCACACTGCAACACCACAGGGAGCCTTGTCACATGAAGAAGAAACTACTGGCCGCCGCCTTGCTCGCGGCCGGCACGGGGATGGCACATGCACAGAGCAGCGTTTCCATCTATGGCCTGATCGATCTCGGCCTGACCTATTACTCCAACGCCGCCAAGACCGGCGGCGGCGGCGCGTCGCTGCTGCGCATGGACAGCGGCATCGCTCAGGGCAGCCGCATCGGCTTCAAGGGAACGGAAGATCTGGGCGGTGGCCTGAATGCCTTCTTCACCCTGGAAACCGGCTTCGGTGCCGATGACGGCAGCCTGGGACAAGGCGGTCTGTTGTTCGGCCGCCAGTCCTTCGTCGGCCTGGGCAGCAAGGACTGGGGCGCGCTGAGCGTGGGTCGCCAGTACGACTTCATGGCCAACATCGGTGGCCAGTATGCGATGGGCGCACTGTCGCCGGCCGGCTCCTTCGGCTGGGGCCTGCATGCCGATGCCGCGCACGGCACGGCCCTGAACAACCACATCTATGCCGGCGACCGCACCAACAATTCCATCAAGGTCAACAGCGCCAAGTTCGGCGGTTTCAGCTTTGGCGCAATGCTCGGGCTCGGTGAAGTGGCCGGCAACAACAATGCCGGCCGCACCGTCAGCGCCACCGGCCAGTACGACAGCGGTGCCTTCAGCGGCGCGCTCGCCTACACCGACATCAAGAGCAGCAGCGGCGCTTCCGCCACCCGCATCTATGGCGGCGGTGCGCGCTACCAGATCGGTGCCTTCACACCGTTCGGCGTGATCACCCAGGTCAAGAACACCGACACCAATGCCAAGGCCACCACCTATGAACTGGGCACGGTCTATGCATTGACACCGCTGTGGGATCTGGCTGCCGCTTACCAGTTCCAGAAGCGCAACCAGGGTGTGGGCAATGCCCAGGCACTGGTGGCGACGGTGGACTACAAGATCTCCAAACGTACCGACCTGTACGTGGGCGCCGTCTATGACCGCGACAAGGGCTACAACGCGTATCCGGTCTTCGGTGGCGGCATCCAGTCGTCGACCGGCAACCAGAGCGCGCTGCGCCTGGGCATGCGTCACCGCTTCTGAGCACGGGCTACTTGAGGAGGGAAGGCCGCCGCCGACATCCGGTGGTCTTCCCGCAGGCAAGGAGAACGGCCCGCCGCGTTGGCGGGCCTTCTGCTTTCCGGCGCAATGGATCAGCTGCTGCGGCCGTAGCTCTGCAGCATGTCGATGACGATCTGGCGCAGCCAGGTATTGCCGGCGTCGGCATCGAAGGCCGGATGCCAGTGCAAGGTGATGTCCACCGCCGGCAGCTTGACCGGCAGTTCGTAGGAGAGGAATACGTCCGGGTGCTCGCTGTGGAAAAGCTTGGCGATGCGCGCCGGGACGGTGGCCACCAGATCGGATTTGCCGAGGATGCGCGGCAGCACGGTGAAGTGCGGGATCGACAGGCTGATCTTGCGCTGCACGCCGAGATTGCGGAAGGAATTCTCGACCTGGTGATGGCTGCTCTCGGCCGACTCGACCAGGACGTGCGAGAGCGCCAGGAATTCGTCGAGCGCCAATTGTTCACGCGCAGGCAGGGCCGGACGCTTGCGCATCATGCAGACATAGGTTTCGCGGAACAGCAGTTCATGACAGGTCACCGCCTTGAGCGCGGGCAGATTGCCGAAGGCGAAGTCGAGCTGGCCGGTGCGCAGCGCTTCTTCCAGATGCGCCGGCGGCACCTGCTCCACCTGCAGGCGCGTCTGCGGGGCCTGCGCGGTCAGCAGCTCGCACAGCTGCGGCAGGAACATCATCTCGGCCACGTCCGTCATCGAGGCGCGGAAGACGCGCGTACTGGCGGCCGGGTCGAAGCGCTCGGTATAGCGCAGCGCATCCTGCACCGCCTGCAGCGCGCGGTTGATGGGCTTGGACAGTTCCAGCGCGGCGGGCGTGGGCTGCATGCCCTCCTTGGTGCGGATGAAGAGCGGGTCATCGAAGATCTGCCGCAGCCGTCCGAGCGCATAGCTCACGGCGGGCTGCGACAGGTGCAGGCGGTTGCCGGCCAGGGTCAAGCTGCGTTCGTCGGCAATGGCCTGGAAGACCCGCAGCAGGTTCAGGTCCATGTTGTTGAAGGTCGCCATAGCAGTCTCCGGAGGGGGTCGCGCGGGGGCCTGGGCCCGATGAGTCACATCAAGGAAAGCGGCGATCACTATCCATGCCGCTTATGTGAAAAATATTTTACATCAATTTGATCTATTTTAAGGCGACTTTTAGAATGCTTCACATCAGCCAAGGAAACCGCCTGCATGCCGCGCCCGACGTGGATTGCCAGCCTGGTCGGCCCCATTTGAACGGATGCGCCATGAGCCCCCAGCCAACTTCTTCATCTCCCCTGCCGACGCCGCGCAAGCGCAATGGCCAGGCCGCCCTCGCCGCCCTGCAGCAGCAGGCGCGCATCGCCTGCCTGGGAGCGGCAGGATGAGCAACGCTTCAGCACGCACCGTCCCCGGCACCGGCCACGCCCTGCTCTCGCGTTTTCACCTCGGTGGCAGCGGCCCGACAGTGGCCATCAAGGATTGCATCGACATCGCCGGCCAGCCCACTTGCGGCGGCAGCGCCGCCCTGGCCGACGCGCCGCCGGCTGCAGCGCACGCCGACGTGGTTCGCAAGCTGCTCGACGCCGGCTGGCAGCTCACCGCCCGCGCCAACATGCACGAGCTGGCCTACGGCATGACCGGCATCAATGACTGGAACGGCACCGCCGTCAATCCGCAGGACGCAAGCCGCATGACCGGCGGCTCCTCCAGCGGCTCGGCCTCGGCCGTGGGCGCGGGGCTGGTGGATATGTCCATCGGCAGCGACACCGGGGGTTCGATCCGCCTGCCCGCGGCCTGCTGCGGCGTGATCGGCTTGAAACCGACCTTTGGCCGCGTCAGCCGCGCCGGGGCCTATCCGGCCGTGAGCAGCCTGGATTGCGTGGGCCCCTTTGCGCGCAGCATGGATCTCATCATCAGCGCCATGGCCAGTATCGCGCCCGGTTTTGACCGCGTTGCTGCTACCGCAGCGGTAGCACAGGCCCGCGTCAAACTGGTGACGGTGCAAGCTGATCCCCAGATCGCAGAGGCCGTCGCCACCGCCTTCGCCGCCAGCGGCTGGACGGGCGATGCCTGGACCCCGCACCACATGCACGCCGCGTTTGAAGCCGGCATGACCCTCATCAACCGCGAAACGCATGACGCCTTCGGCCACCTGCTGGGCCTGGGAAAACTGGGCGCCGATATCGAGAAGCGCCTCTCGGCCGCCGCCGCCACCACCGATGACGCGGTGGCCCAGGCCGAAGCCGTGCGTGCCGCCTTCAGCGCCGAAGTCGACGCCGCGCTGGCCGACGCCGATGCGCTGTTGCTGCCGACGCTGCCGTCGCTGCCGCCGACGCTGGAAGCGATCCGCCAGGGTGCCTCGGTGCTGATGTTGTCCTCGCTGGTGCGGCCCTTCAACCTGTCCGGCCATCCGGCCCTGAGCATTCCGGTGCCGATGGCCGGCAGCTCGCTCAAAGCCGGGCTGCAACTGGTCGGCCGCAAGGGCGATGACGAACGCATTTGCGCACTGGGCCTGCATCTGGAACAGGCACTCACGCAACGCCCCTGACACGCACTGCCCCGACAAGCTCGCCCAATCAACACTGACAACGACTGCAAGCCACTGGAGAAAGCCATGAACGCACCGCTACGCTTCCACCCGCGCAAGACCGATTCATCCTATGCCGACCTGGTACAGGATGCGGTGGTGGATCCTTCGCTCTACACCGATCCGGCCATCTTCGAAGCGGAGATGGACAAGATCTTCTACAAGACCTGGATCTGGGTTGCGCATGAAAGCGAAATCAAGAATCCCGGTGATTTCAAGACTGCCCAGATCGGCCGCCAGCCGGTGATCGTGGTGCGCGACAAGACCGGCAAGATCAACGTGCTGGAAAACCGCTGCCGCCATCGTGGCGCCACCGTGTGCGAAAAGCACAAGGGCAATGCCACCGGTTTTACCTGTCCCTACCACAGCTGGTCCTATGGCCTGGACGGCAAGCTGCGCGGCCTGCCCTATCCGGAAGGCTACGAAGACGTCATCGAAAAGGCCGACCTGCCTCTGCAGAGCCTGCGTGCGGAGAGCTACAACGGCATGATCTTCGCCTCCTTCAACCAGGAGATCGAACCGCTGTCGGACTTCCTCGGCCATGCCAAGAAGTGGATCGACCTGTTCATGAAGCAAGGCGCAGGCTTCCCCGTGAAGGTGCAGGGCGAGCACAAGTTCAGCTTCAAGGGCAACTGGAAGATCCAGCTGGAAAACACCACCGACGGCTATCACTTCCCGGTGGTGCACAAGACCTTCCTGTCGTCGGTCGATGAAGAGACTTCCGAGATGCTGTCCTTCATGACCGATGACCAGTCCATCACCCGCTCGCTGGGCAATGGTCACAGCGTCATGATCATGGTGCCGGAACACGTGGACCTGGATGTGGACGATGGCAGCGAACAACTGCAGGAGCGCTTCGCCCACGTCACCGAGGAACTCTCCAAGACCATGCCGCCGGAACAGGTGCGCCGCATCGTGCGTTCGCTGCACGGCGCCGGTTTCAACCTGAACCTGTTCCCCAACGTGGCCATGTCGATGTCCTTCTTCCGGGTGCTGCATCCGGTGTCGGTGGGCGAGACCCAGATCCGCCACGTGGCCCTGGGCATGGATGGCGGACCGGAGATCGCCAACCGCGAACGCCTGCGCATCCACGAACACTTCCAGGGCCCGTTCGGTTTCGGCAGCCCCGATGACGCCGAAGCCTGGGAACGCGTGCAGGCCGGTTCGCACGCCGGCCGCAATGCGCCCATCCTGGTCAATCGCGGCCTGAACCGTGAGTGGGTGGACGACAACGGCGACAAGGTGTCGCACTCGACCGATGAAACCGGCATGCGCGAAGCCTATGCCATGTGGAAAAAGATGATGGAGAAATGACCGATATGAACCAACACGACACCCTGCAAGGCATCCCCGCGCCCATGGCGCGTGCCATCGCCTTCATCTGGAAAGAAGCTGAACTTCTGGACAAAAAGGACTATGCCGCCTGGCAAGCCCTGTGGACCGACGATGGTTACTACGTGGTGCCCATCGATCCCGACACCACCGACTACGCGGCCTCGCTGAACTACGCCTACGACAATGCCCACATGCGCAAGATCCGCATCGAGCGCCTGACGTCGGGCCACGCGATGTCGGCCGTGGATGCGGCAGCGACCGTGCGCACCGTGTCGCGCTTCGTGCCGGTGCACCTGTCGGAGGAACTGGTGGAGATCACCTCGGCCCAGGTCCTGGTGGGCTACAAGCGCCAGCAGCACACGATGTTCGTGGCCAACGTCACGCATCGCCTGCGCTTCACGCCCCAGGGTCCGAAGATCGAGCAGAAAGTAATCCGCCTGATCAACTCCATGGACAGCCTCAACGCCCTGGGCTTCCTGCTCTGAGCTGACGTACCGCACTTTCGACATTGAACCGACGAGTATTGGCCTCATGAAACTGATCGTAGACACCCTCACCGATGAAACCGGCGACATCCGTTCCTTCCGCCTGGTGCGCGCCGATGGCGCCCCGCTGCCGGCTTACGAGCCGGGGGCCCACATCGACGTCACCGGGCCGACCGGGATCATGCGCCAATACTCGCTGTGCGGTCCGCTGGAAGACCGTTGCGGCTACACCATCGCGGTCAAGCGCGAACCGGCGTCGCGTGGCGGCTCGGCGGCCTTGCATGATGCGGTCAAGCCGGGCATGGAACTGGAAGTGGGCACGCCGCGCAACCTCTTCGCCCTCGATGCCAGCGCACCGGAGCACCTGCTCTTCGGCGCGGGCATCGGCGTGACGCCGCTGCTGGCGATGGCCTATCGCCTGTGGGCCGAACAGAAGCCCTTCACGCTGCATTACTTCGTGCGCGCGCGCGAGCATGCGGCCTTTGCCGATCTGCTGGAGAACGCGCCCTTCGCCGCGCAGGTGCGTTTCCACTATGCGGTCATGCCGGCGCAGATGGAGCATTACCTCACGGTGTGCCTTGAAGCCGGCAGCAAGGACGCCCACGTCTATACCTGCGGCCCCGCTCCCTTCATGGATGCGGTGGTCAAGTGTGCAGCAGCCAGCCGCAGCGAGGAGGCGATTCATCTGGAGCACTTTGCTGCACCGGTGGCCCCTGCTGCTTCTGCGCAGGGTGCTGGCGGCGGCGATGGCGCCTTCGAAGTGAAGCTGGCCAGCTCGGGCAAGGTGGTGCAGATCCCGGTGGGCATTCCCATCGTCGACATCCTGGCGCGCGAGGGCATCGTCATCGATACCTCCTGCCGCGAGGGCATCTGCGGGACCTGCGTGGTACCGCTGCTGGAGGGCGAGCCGGATCATCGCGACAATTGCCTCTCCAAGAAGGAGAAGGCGGCCAATGACCAGATTTGTACCTGTGTATCAAGGGCGAGGTCGGGGATGCTGGTGCTGGATCTCTGACAGTCTCACTGACGTCTAACTCATTCCGTTCGGACTGAGTAGCGGCTTCGCCGCGTATCGAAGGCGCGCACACCGGAGCGACTTCGATACGCCGCTGCGCGGCTACTCAGTCCGAACGGTTTTTTAAAACGAAAAAACACCCCCGCAAAGCATGAATGCCGTTCAGCATTGCGCTGAACGGCATTCATCTTTAACTCCAAGGAAAGAATCTCAGAGCGCCGTACGCTTGACCTTGTGAAACAGCCGATTGAAATAAATGAGGCTGTCCTTCTTCTCGTTCACCTCGACCTCGGCCAGCTCCACGAACATCACCGAGTGCGTGCCCACTTCCTTGAATTCGCGGATGCGCCCCTGCAGCTTGACCAGCGCGTCGGCCAGTACCGGCTGTCCCAGTTCGCCCGGTGCTTCCCAGATATCCCAGCCGAAACGCTCTTCCATCGGAACCTTGGTGGCACCGGAGAAGTGCATGGCCAGCTGTTCCAGCTCATCCGAGAGCACGTTCACGCACAGGCGACCATTCTTCTTGAACACGTCATGCATGGCGCTGCCGCGATTGATGCAGACCAGGATCGTGGGCGGCGTATCGGTCACCGAGCAGACGGCCGAGGCGGTGATGCCGCAGCGGCCGCCTTCACCATCGGTGGTAATGATGGATACCGCCGCCGGCAGGTGCGCCATGGCATTACGGAATTCCAGTTGCTCGGCAGCAAGGGGGGCGCGCACCACGGGTGCGGATGGCGTTTCTTTTTGAATGGCGGTGGTGCTCATGGGATCTCCCTGTTATGCACGCCGATGAAGCACGGCGTTCGATGAGAGCAGGTTAAGGCATGCCCATGGTGCAGGCAATCCGTGCCACATGCCCGCCCCACAGGGGATTGCGGCAGACGATCTAGGTAAAAATACCTAGACCATCGTCAGGACGGGGGTGTTACAGTGTCGCTGATCCCAAGAATTTCAGGCCTGCTTTTTGCATAAGTCAAAGCATGACGTTTTGATTTGTGCCGACCAGTCCATCAAGAAATCGAGAGGGTCGGAAATAGCGCCGGTGCAAGCCGGCTCCATTTTGACGAGACGAGGAGTGCAGATGGAAACCGACCCGCCGGTGGTCTACATCGTCGATGATGACGAAGCCGTTCGGACTTCGCTGGCCTGGCTGCTGAGCTCGGTCAATATCCGGACCGAATGCTTCGATGGCCCCGAGGCCTTCCTGAAGGCCTATGACGCCAACAGCCTGTCCTGCCTGATCCTGGACGTGCGCATGCCCGAAATCAGCGGCTTCCAGCTGCAGGATCGCCTGAAGGAAATCGGGGCCGACATCCCCGTGATCTTCGTCTCGGGCCATGGCGACATTCCCATGTCGGTGCGCGCCCTGCACAATGGCGCGGTCGACTTCCTGGAAAAACCCTACAACTCGCAGCAGATGCTGGAACGCATCCAGATGACGCTCAAGAACGTGGCCGGCAACATGCAGGCCCGCGAGCGCCGCCAGCAGCTCAAGGCGCGCCTGAAGACCCTCACCGCACGCGAACGCGAGATCCTGGAGAAGGTCATCATGGGCCAGTCCAGCAAGCTCATCGCACGCGACCTCAACATCAGCGTCAAGACGGTGGACGTGCATCGCGCCAGCGTCAAGGACAAGCTGGGCTGCCAGAGCACGGCCACGCTGGTGCGTGACGTGCTGATGGATTTCGGGCCGGAATTTCTCAAGGCGGCCTGATTCTTTCTGATCCCTGCTGATCGTTCCCGAGCCTGCATGAAATAAGGGCCGCAGCATGCTGCGGCCCTTTCCTCTATTTTCCGCTGCACCTGATTGGCCTACGCCGCCTGCAAGGCGAAGAAAGCCACTGCCCGCTTCAATTGCGCCGCCTGGTCTTCCAGCGATTTCGCCGCTGCGGCCGCCTGTTCCACCAGCGCCGCATTCTGCTGGGTCACGCCATCCATCTGGCTCACCGCCTGATTCACCTGATGAATGCCTTCGGCCTGCTCGCGGCTGGCGGTGCTGATGTCGCCCACCAGCGCATGCGCGCCCTGCACGCTGCCGACCACTTCCTGCATGGTCTTGCCGGCGCGCTCCACCAGTTCACTGCCGGCATCGACCTTGGAGACCGAATCATCGATGAGCTGCTTGATCTCCTTGGCGGCCGAGGCCGAGCGCTGCGCCAGGGCGCGCACTTCCGAAGCCACCACCGCGAAACCGCGCCCCTGCTCGCCCGCACGCGCCGCTTCCACAGCTGCATTGAGCGCGAGGATGTTGGTCTGGAAAGCGATGCCATCGATCACGCCGATGATGTCGACGATCTTGCGCGAGGAGCTGTTGATGTTGCCCATGGTGTCGATGAGCTCCTGCATCACCTGCCCGCCCTGCCCCGCAATGGAAGCCGCCGACTTGACCAGGTCATTGGCCTGATGCGCGTTCTCGGAATTGGTGCGTACGCTGGACGTGAGCTGCTCGATGGAGGCGGCGGTTTCTTCCAGCGCACCGGCCTGCTCTTCGGTGCGGGCCGAGAGATCGAGGTTGCCGTTGGCGATTTCACCCGAGGCCACGGCAATGCTGTCGGCCCCCAGGCGCACGGTGGAGACCACGCCATGCAGGCGCTCGCTCATGCCTTGCAGCGAGGCCACCAGCTGGCCCAGTTCATCCTGGCCCATGGGCTGGGCGCGCGAGGTCAGATCACCGGCGGCCACACGCTGCGAGATGGCCAGCGCCGCGTGTACCGGCCGCGTGATGCTGCGCGTGAGCAGCAGTGCGAAGGCGATGCCGCAGGCCAGGATCACCGCTTCCAGCGCAAAGATCTGCCACTGGCTGCTGGCCGCATCCTTCTGGATGTCGGCAGAGATTTCATCGATGCGGGCGCGTTCGAAATCCAGCAGGGACCGCATCGCGCCCTGGGTGTTGTTGGCGATGCCGACGTATTGCTGCTGGTAGAGCTGATCCACCTTGGCCGCATCGCCCTCCTTCTTGGCCGCGTAGATCTGGTCGCGGATGGCGAGGAACTGCTTGCGCGCCGCGTTGATGGCCGCGAACAGCTTCTTCTCTTCTTCACTGGTGAGCAGTTGCTCCACGTCCTTCAGGGTCTGCGCGGATTCCTTGCTGGAAGCCGCAGCCTCCTTGGCGAGGAAGGCTTCCAGTTCGGGATCGCGGCTCTTGACCACGGTGGTGGTGCGCTGGATCGCGATGAGTAGGAGCGTGTTCCATTGCGACACCAGCCGTTCGGTCTTCAGCGGCACGTCCATCATCTGCCGGGTCTGCTGCGCGACCGTCTTGAGCCGCCAGATGCCGACGGCGGCGACCACCATGGAAAACACCAGCACCACGGCAAAACCCGCCCCCAGGCGCGAGCCGATACGTATGTTCTTGATCATTGCTTCTTTCCATCCCAACCATGTTGTGTATGGCGCCCCGTAGACGGACTTTCCCCGACCGCCCGGCTTGCCCCCTGATGCCCCAGCTACCCCAGCAAGACCGATGCCAGCGATTGCCAAATGGCAAGGCCGCCTTGCATGCGCTCGATTCTAGGAGCCCGCTGCCATCGCGACCATATCAAAATGCAGAAACGTGGTATGCCAATTCGGCAACGCAAGCCCGCAAACCCTTGCCGGACAAGGATAGACCCAAATTGGCCGGGGAGAAACATTATGCAAGATAAAACATTAATGATTGTGGTACCGATGCGATGGAGGGCCGCGCCGGCCGGGCTTTGTTGGCACATCAACCATAGTGCAACTCATCCTTGGCCACGCAGCGGACCAAACTTGGGCACAATGGCCGCTTGCCTTCGCGTTTCGGGATACCTCCTGCACCATGTCCACGCTCTCCCCACCCATCGCCCTGCTGCTGGCCGCCGGCCGGGGTAGCCGCTTCGGCGCGCACGAAGAAAAACTTTTGCAGCCCTTCGTCCATCACGATGGCCGCACCGGCATCGTGGCCACCGCTACGGCTGCAGCCTTGCTGGAAGTGATGCCAGTGCTGGCCGTGGTGCATGGAGAAGGACCGCTGGCCGATGCGCTGCGTGCGCTGGGCTGCACGGTCTGCCTGACCGATAACAATGGGCCGCGCGAGATGAGCGCGTCGTTGCGATGCGGTCTGCAGCAGAGCGCTGATGCGTCGGCATGGCTGGTGGCGCTGGCCGACATGCCGCGCGTGCAGCCGGACACCGTGCGGCGCTTGCGCGATGCGCTGGCGGCGGGGGCATCGATGGTGGTGCCGGTGATGCAGGGGCGGCGCGGCAATCCGGCCGGCTTTGCGCAGTCGCATCTGCCGGCCTTGCTGTCACTGCAGGGAGATCGCGGTGCGCGGGCTTTGCTGGAGAGCCCGGCGCTGGTGGAGATTGCGGTGGAGGATGCGGGGATTTTTGCGGATGTCGATACGCCGGAAGATCTGCAACGACTCCGGCAGAACCGGGGCTGATCTGCCGCCCGGTTTCCGCCGTCCGGATTCAGTCTTGGGGAATCCGCGCTTCAGATCCCGCTGAACCAGTTGTAGCCCTGGTCTTCCCAATAGCCGCCCGGGTTCTGGTTGCTCACGAAGATGGCCACCACATGCTTGGGATTCTTGAAGCCCAGCTTGGTCGGCACACGTACCTTCAAGGGATAGCCGTATTGCGTGGGCAGCGCCTCCTTGCCGAAGTCCAGCGCCAGGATGGTCTGCGGATGCAGCGCCGTGGGCATGTCCAGGCTGGAGTAATAGCGGTCCGCGCATTTGAAGCCCACGTATTTCGCCGTGAGATCCGCGCCGACCGCCTGCAGGAACAAGCTCAGCGGCACGCCCGACCATTGGCCGATGGCGCTCCATCCTTCGATGCAGATGTGGCGCGTGATCTGCGCCGCCTGCGGCAGCGCGCGCAGGCGCTCCAGATTCCAGCTGCGCTTGTCGCTGACCAGGCCGGAGACTTCCAATTTCCAGTCGCTGCCATCGATGTCGGGCGCATTGAACTCGTCATAGAAGGCGTTGAAGGGAAACGGATTGGTGATCTGGCTGGCCGCATAGGTCGGTGCCAGTTTCTGGCTGCGGAACAGCAATGCCTGCACCCGGTCATTCCAGCGCGACATGGCCCACAGGACCTTGTCCACGCTGTCGTTGTCCTGCAGGTCGCAACCCGACAGCATGGACAGCGCCCCCACCGAGAGCGCCGAGCGCAGCATGAGGCGGCGCTGCACGTTCAGCAGGGCCGGGCGATGGTCGGCCAGCAGGATCTTGCCGGTCTTCTCAGGGCGTGGCGGTTTGATGTCTTCCTTGTCTTTCATGATGCATTGGCCTCGTGATCACGGCCTCCGGTGAACATCGGGATGAGGGTCTTGGGAACGATGGCCACCAGGGCCAGGTGTACCACCACGAAGCCAGCAATACCGGCCATCGCGGCGAAATGCACCTTGCGCGCAAAGTCGAAGCCGCCGAAGAGATCGGCCAGCCAGTCCAGCTGCACCGGCTTCCACAGCGCCAGACCCGACAGCACCACCAGGATGCCCAGCAGAATCACCGCCCAGTACAGCAGCTTCTGCACCGCGTTGTAGACGCCGGGCTGATGCGGCAGGCGAAAGCGCATGGCCTGCACCGCGTCGCTGACCACATCGGCCGCGCGCAGCGGCAGCAGGTGGCGGCGGAAGTGCCCGCTGAAGCTGCCATACAGCAGGTAGAACAGGCCATTGGCGACCAGCAGCCACATCGCCGCGAAATGCCAGGCGATGGCGCCGCCCAGCCAGCCGCCCAGGGTCATCCAGGGGGCGAACTTGAAGCCGAAGATGGGCGAGGCGTTGTAGATGCCCCAGCCACTGCTGATCATGCAGGCGATGGCCACGGCATTGAGCCAGTGGGCAATGCGCACGGCCAGCGGATGAAGAACGGGTGAACGGGGCATCGCGGCACCTGCTTACATCGGCGGGGTGATGCCGTTCTTGCCGGCGCTCACGCTGTTGGCGGTCAGGCTGCCATCGGCGTTCTTGCGGGCGCGCACCACCACCTTGACGCCAGCGGCCAGCAGCGAGCGATCACCGGCTTCGATGCTGACCACGGGCACATCCTCGGGCACCACGATCTTCTTCTCGCCGCCCTTGTATTTCAGGGTCAGGGTGCGGCCCTGGCTGGCCACCACGTCACCCACGGTGCCATTGGTCATGGTGCTGTTGGGCGCCAGGTCGAAGGGACGATGGCCGTCGCCGGTACCGGCCATGGCTGGCGGGAAGACGTGCACTTCCAGCGCCTTCTGGGAGCCGTCCGGCTGCGGGATGCCGGCTGCGCCGATGTAGCTGCCGGGCTTGATGTCGTTGATGTCGGCAATCGAGATGGCGGCCACGCGGGTGTCCTTGTCGAGGGCCACGTTCTGCTCGGCACCCTTGTTGGTCTTGACTACCAGTTGATCCTTGCCGACCGAGACGATGCTGCCGCGAATGCCGACCTGCGGCGGCGTCTGCGCCATGGCCGACGACCCGATCAGATAACTGGCAAGCAGCGCCGGGATCAGCGCGCCACGGAGGAGACGGGGCAGAGTTGTGTTGATCATGAGATATGGTCCTGAAAGACGATTTTTGAAGGGGGAGCCTGATTCTAGGCAAGCCGAAACGTCATTCGAATGACATTTCAATGACAAAAATGTCATTCTTCTCGCGCCTTGGCAGACCGCGCGCAAGTACCCATAGCCCGCTCAGCGAGGCGGGCTATGGGTGAGGTTCGGAGGGACTGGGTCGACGGTCTGGAAATGACCGACGGATGGCCAATGACTGGCCGATGAATGCGCCGGGACTCAGTTGTCCTGATGCGCCCAGTTGAAGCTCAGCGAAACGGGCTTCTCACCCACGCTGACCTTGGTGGTCTTCTTGACGCCGTTGTAGACGGCAGTGATTTCGTATTCGCCCTTGGGCAGCTTGAGGTTGGTCATGGGACCGGCGGTGGCCAGGCTGAAGACGCTCTTGCCGTGAAGGTCGGCCACGTCCAGCTTGACGTTGCTGACATAGGCGCCGTCCTTGGCTTCCGAGAACAGCAGGCGCAAGTTGTAGTCCTTGGCCGCTTCACGCAGCTTGGCCTGCTCGCCGGCACCGATGCCGCCGTTCATGTAGGCGACCGTGCCCTGCATGTCCTGGGCGTGGGTCAGGGGTGCCGCCATGCCGGCGAGGCCGAAGACGATGGCGCTGATGGCGGTGATCTTGTTGATGTCCATGATGGCTCCTTGTCGTGGTTCAGGATGAAAGCGCTGCCGCTGGTGCGGACTGCCGGGAGATCCGACGGACTAACTGTAAAACTGAAAAATTAAGGAAGACTTAATGCAGACGGCGTCGGTCGCAAAAGATTCCATCGGCTGACGCAAGCTGCGTCGGTGACGTCGCCACTGGCGCAATTTGCATCACTCCCGGTGCTGCCACCGCTTCTGCGACAAAAAATAAAAGTCTTTTCTTTCAATGACTTGCAGACCGTCACACGCCATCGATGAGTTTGGCACACCTCTTGCCATTGATCGGTCATTGCGTCATTCCGGACGCAATCCAAGAGACCAAGAACTGGAGACTTCATGCACATCCCATCCACTGGCGGGGACGACCTCGCCCATGGCGATCGCATCAATGCGCTGGAACAGGCGCTGATGCACGGCAAGATCGATCGCCGTCATTTCATGAAACTGGCAGCGGCCCTGGGCCTGGGCACCTCCGCCATCGAGAGCATGGCGCAGCAGGCCGAGGCCATCGCCACCAACCAGGCCGAACGCGCCAGCACGCTGCAAGACCAGTACGATTACATCGTGGTCGGCGCGGGTTCCTCTGGCTGCGTGATTGCCAGCCGCCTGTCGGAAAATCCTGACCTCAGCGTGTTGCTGCTGGAGGCGGGCGGCAGCGATGATGCACCCAGCATCCTTGACCCGGGCGTCTGGTTCACCAATCTCGGGACCGAGCGCGAATGGGGCGACAAGTCGCTGCCGCAGCGCCACCTTCATCAGCGCACCCTGAGCCTGGCGATGGGCCGCGCCATCGGTGGTGGCAGCAGCATCAACGTCATGGCCTACGCCCGCGGCCACAAGAGCGACTATGACCACTGGGCGGCCGAGGCAGGAGATGCGGCCTGGAATTACGATCACGTACTGGCCATCTACAAGCGCATCGAGGACTGGCAGGGCGCCCCCGATCCAGCCTATCGCGGTCAGGGCGGCAACGTCTGGGTCCAGCCGGCCAAGGCCCCCAATCCCATCGCCCCGGCCATGAAGCGCGCCGCTGCGGCCATCGGCATCCCCTCCTTCGAGGATCACAACGGCGCCATGATGGAAGGCCCCGGCGGATGCGCCATCGCCAACACCTCCATCAAGGATGGCCGTCGCCGCAACATGGCTTCGCATTACCTGCACCCGGTCATGCAGCGCAAGAATCTCACCGTACTGACCCGGGCCGAAGTGCAGCGCCTGACGCTGTCGGGCAAGCGTGCCACGGGTGTGGAGTTGAACTGGCAGGGCCGGCAGCGTCGCATCGGTGCCCGCCGCGAAGTGATCCTCTCGGCCGGTGCGCTGAACTCGCCCAAGCTGCTGATGCTCTCCGGCATCGGGGACGAAACCATGCTGCGACGGGCCGGCGTACCGGTGCGCCATGCTCTTGCTGGCGTCGGTCGCAATTTCATGGATCACATCCTGCTCGGCGGCTGCCTGTGGGAATACAACACGCCCGAGGCACCCCGCAACAATCTGGCCGAATGTACCTTCTTCTGGAAGAGTGACAGCAAGCTGGCCTCGCCCGACCTGCAGCCGTTCCAGATCGAGATACCGTTCACTTCCGAGGCGACGGCCAAGCAGTATCAGGTACCGCAGGCCGCATGGTCGATCGCGCCGGGCCTGGTACAACCCAAGAGCCGCGGTCATCTGGAACTGCAATCGGCGGATCCGCGTGACCGTCTCAAGATCCACGCCAACTTCCTCTCCGATCCGGCTGACGTCAAGGCGCTGGTGCGCGCCGTCGAGCTGTGCCGCGAGATCGGCAACGAGGCCGAGTTGCGCGCCTATGCCAAGCGCGAGGTGATGCCGGGCCCGCTCTCTCCCAAACAGATGGAGAGCTTCGTGCGCGACGCCGCCCTCACCTACTGGCACGAGACCGGCACCTGCAAGATGGGACGCGACCAGATGGCCGTGGTCGACAGCCAGTTGCGCGTCTACGGCATCGACGGCCTGCGCGTGGCGGATGGCTCCATCATGCCGCGCGTGACCACCGGCAACACCATGGCCCCCTGCATGATCATCGGCGAACGGATGGCCGAGATCCTCAAGCAAGCCTGATCTACTGACCTTCACAGACACAAAGGACACCATGCATACCCTCTTTGACAGCGACCAGCACTGGCACGGCAAGATCTGGTCCGATGGCTGGACCAGCGCCGCCGGCGGCCACGCCGACGTGATCGAACCGGCCACCGGAGCAGCGCTGGCCGCCACCGGCATCGGCAATGCCGACGACATCGACCGCGCCGTCACCAGCGCGGCGACGGCCCAACCGGCCTGGGCCGCCATCACTTTCAGCGAACGTGCACGCATCCTGCGCGAAGCGGCGCGACTCATGCAACTGCATGCCGAAGAATTCAATCGCTGGAACGTGCGCGAATGCGGTTCCACCACCGCCAAGGCCCAATGGGAACTGGCGCAATGCTGCGAACAGCTGCACATGGCGGCGGCACTGCCGATGCAGCCCGACGGCTTGCTGTTCCCCTCGTCCCTGCCCGGTCGCAGCAACCAGTGGCGGCAGATTCCCATCGGAGTGGTCGGCGTGATTTCCCCATGGAATTTCCCGCTGCTGCTGTCACTGCGTTCAGTGGCACCGGCGCTGGCGCTGGGCAATGCGGTTGTACTCAAGCCTGACACCCAGAGCGCAGTCTGTGGCGGCCTGTTGCTGGCGCGCCTGTTCGAGCTCGCCGGCCTGCCACAAGGCGTACTGCACGTGATTCCCGGTGGGCCGGCAGCGGGACAGGCGCTGGTGGCCCATGCGCAGGTCGGCATGATCGCATTCACCGGCTCGACCGCAGTGGGCCGCGCCATCGGCCAGCACTGCGGACAATCGCTCAAGAAGGTGGCTCTGGAACTGGGCGGCAACAATGCGCAAGTGGTACTGGCCGATGCCGATCTGGATGCCGCCGCCTCCAACGGCGCCTGGGCCTCCTTCCTGCATCAGGGACAGATCTGCATGCAGGCCGGCCGCCATCTGGTGCATCGCTCGGTGGCGGCGCTCTATGCCGAAAAACTGGCGGCCCGCGCCAAGGCACTGCATGTGGGCGACCCGTACCGGGGGCAGGTTCATCTGGGCCCGCTGATCAATGCGCGCCAGCGTGACCGCCTGCACGGACTGGTCACACAGAGTATCGCAGCGGGCGCCACCCTGCTCGCGGGCGGCCACTACGATGAGCTGTTCTATGCGCCCACCGTGCTGGCCGGCGTCAC
Source organism: Herbaspirillum huttiense (assembly GCF_004367745.1). Classification (GTDB taxonomy): domain Bacteria; phylum Pseudomonadota; class Gammaproteobacteria; order Burkholderiales; family Burkholderiaceae_D; genus Herbaspirillum; species Herbaspirillum huttiense. The sequence goes on along the minus strand of NZ_CP037993.1, from coordinate 1,458,114 downwards.
ACCCGAGATGCCGGTGTATCACGAGGAATTGTTCGGCCCCGTGGCGCCAATTACCGTCTTCGACGACGAACGCCAGGCCATCGCGCTGGTCAATGGCAGCCCCTATGGCCTGGCTGCCGCCGTGCACAGCCGTGACGTGGCACGCGCCACGGCACTGGGCCGCCAGCTGCGCTGCGGCATGGTGCACATCAATGATCAGACGGTGAACAACGAATTTCAGGTGCCCTTCGGCGGCATGGGAGATTCCGGCAATGCCAGCCGCTTCGGTGGCCCGGCCAGCGTGCATGAATTCACCCAAAGCCAGTGGATCAGCATCATGGACCAGCCGATTCAGTATCCCTTCTGAAATCCCTTCTGAATACCACGCATGCACGAGTGCAGCACCCCATCACAACGATAACCAGGAGACCATTCCATGCAAGCCCTTCACCCTCGCGTCCGCCCGCTGCGGCGCGCCCTGCTGGCCGCCGCCAGCGCCTTGACCTTCTCGGCCGGCAGCGCCGCGGCCGCTGAAATCGCCACCGATCCGGGCGACTATGCGGCTCTACCCGCCGGTGCCAACCTGGCCCTGCTGTACGGCCAGCACACCGAGCGCAATGCCAACTATGCGAACGGCAACCGCACGGCAGGCGACTTCAGGCTGGTGACTGACATCGGCCTGGCACGTTTCGTCCACTTCATGCAAGTGGGCGATTACACCATCGATCCGCAAATCATCATCCCCTTCGGCAAGGTCGATCTGCAGACCGCCTTCGGGCCGCTCAAGCCGGTCTCGGCCAGCGGGGTAGGCGATCCGCTGGTGGGCGGGACCCTGTGGTTGCTGAACCAGCAGCAGCAACAGCGCTGGCTGGGCGTATCGGCCTTCGTCGCAGTACCGGCGGGCAATTACGATGGCAGCAAGGGACCGGTCAACGTGGGCGAAAACCGTTGGAAAGGGATCTTCCAATTGGGCTACGTCACGGCCTTGCCGGCCAATTTCATGCTGGATGTGATCGGTGAATATGCCGTCTATGGCGACAACACCAACTTCCTCGGACTCAAGCGCGAACAGGACGCTTCCTATGGCCTGCAAACGCACCTGCGCTACATGTTCTCGCCGACGACGTCACTGGCACTGTCGTGGTACCAGGATTTCGGCGGGGCGACCAAGCTCAATGGCGTCGCGCAAAATGACCGCATGAACAATGGACGCCTGCAAGCGGGCTTCTCCACGTTCGTCGCCCCGACGGTACAACTGATGGTGCAGTATGGGCAGTCCATCCAGGTGGAGAACGGTGCCAAGGAATCCAATCGCATCAACCTGCGCATCGCCAAAGTGTTCTGAAGCCTGAAGCCGTACGCGCTGATCGTCGCCTTGCGCGATCAGCGCGATTTCTTCATCCAGCGATGCAACGTGGAGCGATTCACGCCCAGGCGCTGGGCCGCTGCCGACACATTGCCTTGCACCTCCTCCAGGGTCGCGGCCAGCAAGGCTTGATGATGCTGGCGCAAGGAAACGCCCGCTTGCTGATTCATCGCGGCGGGCGGGGCGAACTCGGCGCAGGGCTGGCGCAGCTCTGCCGGCAGATGCTGCCGACCTATCAGCTCACCCGGCTCGGCGATCACCCGTGCCAGCCGCAAGGCGGCACGCAACTGGCGGCAGTTGCCCGGCCAGGGCAATTGCAGCAGGTGTTGCAGGCATTCCGCTTCCAGTTGCGCTTCATGCAGTCCTTCGTCGGCCAGCAGGACCGTCAGCAAGCGATGCAACTGCCCGCGTTGACGCAAGGGTGGCAAGGGCAAGCGCAGTCCATCCAGGCGGAACAGCAGGTCGGCCCGAAAACGCCCTTGCGCCACCCACTGATCCAGTGGCTGGTGCGTGGCACTGAGCAATTGAAACTCCAGCTTGCGGCTGCCGGTGCCGCCCAGGCGCGTGACCTCGCGCGTCTCCAGCACGCGCAGCAGGCGCGTCTGCAATTCCAGCGGCATGTCGCCGATCTCGTCCAGGAACAGCGTGCCACCATCGGCCTGTTCCAGCTTGCCCTTGGCCCCGCCGCGTCGCGCCCCGGTAAAGGCACCGTCGGTGTGACCGAACAGTTCGCCCTCGATCAGCTCGCGCGGAATGGCGCCGCAATTGATCGCCACGAAGGGGCCCTCCCGCAGGCGGCTGCTTCGATGCAAAGCCTGAGCCGCGACCTCCTTGCCACTGCCCGATTCACCGAGGATCAGTACCGGCAGTCCGGCATCGAGCGCGCGCACTGCCCGTGGCAGGGCACGCGCCACCTCTTCATCCCCGAATTCGGGGAGCGCGGCAGCAGGGGCCAGCGCAACCGGTGGACTTGCAGGCTGGAACGCGGCCGGGCGCGCCGGCCGCGGTGTATCCAGCGGTGCCATGGTCAGCGTGAGCCCGGAGCGCAAACGCCATGGCAGCAGCGGCTGATGGCCGAGGCGATCCACCAGTTCCGAAAAGCGGCCTTGGAACACATCATCGTGATGCAATCCCCTTATTTCGCTGCGCAAGTCCAGCAGGCGGCGCGCCGCCTGATTGGCGGCCACGACTTCGCCATCTGCGCCAAAGGCCATCATGGCATTGCCCAGCCCGCCCAACGCGCCGTGGTACCAGCACATCCGCACCCGCAGTCGCGCCGGTACTGCGCGCAGCAGCGTGGCTTCGATGACGCTGGCGCTGTCCTGCATCAGCGAGAGCACACCGAACTGGGGCAAGGGCGTATCGCGCGTGACATCGATGGTACCACGCAGTTCGCCCTGCACGCCGTAGATGGGTGCGGCGGCGCACTGGAAGCTGCCATGCTGGGCAAAGAAATGTTCTTGTCCGAACACGCCGATGGCCTGTCCCTCGGCCATGGCGGTACTCATGGCGCTGGTGCCGATGCGTGCCTCGGCCAGGTTCACACCCGGGCGCAACGCACGCCGGATCAATTCGTCACAGTGTTGCAGCGGGCCGTGCACGGCCACCGCATGGCCGTCGGCATCGGTCAGCAACAAACCGTAAGCCCCCTCGCCCAGCACACGTGCCAGCCGTTCGAATTCAGGGCGAGCCGCCTCGATCAGGTCATGGCTGCGTTCACACAAGGACGACACCACGCTGGGCTGGACCGGATCGAAGCTGACCGCCTCGCCAGTCCGGTAGCCAACGCCCTGGCAGCGCTGCCACGAGCGCAGCACGGCATCGGGCACCAGACCGCTGGGCAGCGTGCCTTCCTCGAAGAACAGGCGGCGTGCGGTACGGATGCGTTCAGACTCGGCCAGTGCAGCCGAAGGCAGATGGGCGAACTCGGTCATGGTGTCTCCAAGGGATGGGATGCAGCGCTACCAATCAAGCCTGCGGGACCGCCTGCAATCCGGCGCTCGGCAGCAAACCTTGCGTTTGCAATGCCAATGCGGCGGCCACGTCGGATTGACGCGCCAGCGCCTCATTGATGCCCCCCACGATGGCCACGCGCTTGCGCGCGCCGTCGATGACTTCGCTCATGGCCTCATGCGCCAGGCCGGCACTGCCGCGCCCCTGTGTGGCCAGCGTTGCGGCGCGCTCGGCCTCACGCAGGGCAGCGCCGGAGGACTGGCTCAGCGAGCTGGCAATCTTGCCGATCTCCTTGCTGGACTGGCCAACCCGACCCGCCAGGCGTTTGACCTCGGCGGCCACCACCGCAAAGCCGCGCCCGCTCTCGCCGGCGCGCGCCGCTTCGATGGCCGCGTTCAGGGCCAGCAGATTGGTCTGACTGGCGATCTCGTGGATGGTATCGACGATGCCGCCGATGGTGGCTGCCTGCCCGGCCAGCGAGCGATAGGTCGACAGCGATGTTTCGATGTAGCTGCTGATGGCAGCCACTGATCGCACGGTCTGCTCGACTGCGGCCACCGCGCGATCGACGCTGCCCCCCGACTGCTTGGCCACTACACCGGCACGCGCCATGTCGGCGATGGTGCGGTCAAGCAGGCTGCTCAGATCCTGCACCAGCCCGTGGAGCACTTGCAAGGCTTGCGGCGTCACAGGATACGCGTACGGTACTGCGGGCAAGGGGGCGGCCAGTTCACTTGTGGCCAGTTCGGTATTGGCCAGCAGAACCTGTTCCGGCACCTTGATCGTTACCGATGGTCGCCGCGTGCCGATCAAGGCGATGGCCGCCATGGCCAGTGGCAACAAGGCTGCCAGCACTTCTTCAGCCACACCGCGCGCGGTATTGAACAGGCTCCAGCTGGCCGCTGCCGTGACCACGACCGACAAGGCCACGCAGGCCCATTTGACAAGATGCATCCGCATGTTGATCTCCTCTGTTGCTCATTTGCATGCGTGCGCATGCATTTATTGTTTTGATTCCGTGATTTGCGCCGGGACGCTTCAAGGCGTGCCAAGCACCTCCGGCGGTGCAGCGCGCAGGCCGCTTTCCAGCTGCTGCAAACGCCGCGCGTGCTCGTCGATGAGAGCGCGCTGCACGGACACCGCATCAGACAGTGCCGCCAACCGGGCAGTACAGTGCCCGGCCACTTCATCGGCCAGTTGCTCCAAGGCCGCCAGTACACTTTGACTCAGCGCTTCGTACAGTTTCTCGTAGGACGGCGGCAAATCGTCGGCAATGCGTTCATAGCCGCTGCCCGCAGGCAGGACCAGCGCCACCGGGGCCGGTGCGGACAGCACATGGCTGTCCAGTACGGCGCGCGCGTGGCGCTCGAAGGCGTGCATCAATGATGCTTGCAGGCTGGCCAGTACAGCGGCCACATCGCCCGTGCCAGCGTGCTGCTCCAGCAAGGCCGGCAGGCCCGGCATCACCTCGCGCCAGGCCAGTTGCACGATGCGTGCGCGACTGGCGGGCAGTGCTTGCAGTTCGCTCTGCACCAACTGCTGCAAGCCCCGCAGCGCGGGCAGGGTCTGCCCTTGCAGAGGGGCCAGTACCGCTTCCTGCAGATGGTGCAGCAACACTTCGGCCGGCTTGCGGTCGCGATAGGCCAGGGCCGGTGCCAGCAGGTCCGACAGTGCGGCATACAGGCGCTCGAAACCGGCACCGCGCATCGCTTCGGCATCCGCACCGGCCGTGCGGGCCACATAGGCGGACACCGATACGGGAGCCTTCAGCTGATGCAGCGCCACACCCAGCGATTGCAACTTGTCGGCGGCGCGGGCACGGACGTCAGCTTCCTGGTCGGCGCGGTTGGCATCGGATTTGTTGCGCAGACATTTGACGATCCGGCCATCCACCTCATCCTCATCGATGACGTCGCTGCGCGTGAGCACCGGCAGCAGCGGCTTGCCACGGCGCAGTTCACGCGCCAGTTCATCGAGCTCCTGCACCTGTCCCGGCGAAGTCGAACTGGTCAACCACAGCACCGCATCGGCGCTGTCGAGGAAACGCTGCGTGAGCGCCGCATTCTCGCCGGTGGCCGAATGCAGGCCGGGGGTGTCCAGCAGCACCAGCCCGTCGCCGAGGCAGACGCCCTGCAGGCGCGCCGTGGTTTCGGTAGCGCCTTCATGGAAAGGATCTTCACTCTCCACCAGCGCCCCGTCCTGCAGATGGAAATACTGCACCGCCTGCTGGCGCTCGCGGAAGCGTTGCGCGAGAAAGTTGCATAGCGAGCTTTTACCGGCATTGAACTTGCCGAACACCAGCAGCATGAGCTTGCCCTCGAAACGCTGGGCCAGCGCACGGGCGGGAGCGAGGGCAATCCATTGCTCCTCGCGGCAGCGCGCCTGGTGGATCCGCTCTTCGTGCAAGGCCGCCATACGGCGCGCCATGGGGCTGGCCGACTGCAGGCCGCTGGCCGGCAGCGGGGCAGCTTCAAAGGCCTGCGCCAGCGCCGCGAGCCAATCACGCAATGCAGACAGCACCGGCTGCAGGTCGGCCTCGCCCTGGCCGGTGCGGCCGATGGAGTCGATGAAACGCTGTTCTTCGCGACTCATGCGCCCTCTCCTTCGCGCAGCCGTGCCAGCGCCTGCTGCGCGCGTTGGTGCGCGTGCAGCTCGGCCTGGCCGATGGCGATCTGCTGTTGCAGCGCCTGGCGGTCTTCCGACAGTTCGTAGTAGTGCAGGAAGGCCTCTTTCAATTGCGCCTGCCCTGCCGGTTCACAGAAACGGCGGCGCAGGTCGGCGCGGTATTTGATGGAGATGCCCAGCACCGCCACCATCACCGTATCGAGGCTGGCCACCGAGGTCTGCTGGCTGGCCGGCAGACCTTCCACGCCATGCTGGATCAGGTGCGCACGAATGGCGATGCAGGCGCGTGAATAAGCGACGTGAATGCGCGCCCGCTCGCGCTTGCCGGCGGTGAGCTTGAATTCGTCGGCGGCGGTATCGGGTACCAGCGCGGGATCGTCCCCCTGAAACTCGACGATCGGCAGCAGATCCTGACGCACTTTTTCCAGCACGGCCTGCAGCCCTTGCTCGAAATCCTGGCGTTGCTGCTGCTGGCGCTGGCGCAGCGTGTGCAGCCCGCTCTCCAGCGCAGCTTGTTCCTGCCGTACCTGCTGGCCAATCTCGGTGAAGAGCAGATTGCGCTCATGTCGGCGCGCACCCGGCACCTGCTCCACCACTTCACGCAGCAAGCCCTGCAGCGCCGGAATGCCGCTCCGCTGCAGCAGCAGCGACTTGCCGCCTTCCACGCCACTGCGATGCCGCGTGGAGGACACCGGATGCAGCGTGAGCCCCGGTGCCTGCGCAAGGATGGCGGCGCTGACCTTGGCCAGTTGCTCGTCATCGCTCATCTGGTCCACCTGCGTGAGCACGAACAGCGTCTGCCGCCGCGTGCGCTGCTGGTCTTCGCGCAGGGCCTGCAACAGATGGCGTTCGGCCGCATCCAGTTCGCCTTCCTTCGCCGCATGCACGAACAGGCGCACATCGGCCTGCAGCCAGGTGGCTTCCTGGGCATGGCTGTCATCCTGCAGGGCGACGTCGGCGTCCAGCCCAGGCGCATCCAGCCAGCGCAGTTCGGCGTGATGGTGTTCGGACAGCATGACCGTCTCACGCCGGTCGGCCACCGCAAACACGTCACGCCCCATCAGTTCGTTGAGCAGGCGGCTCTTGCCGTGGTTGTACTTGCCGACCACCGTCACGGTCGGTGCGGCCTGCACTTGTGCCAGCACGCGCAGGCGTGCCAGGTCATGCGCGCGGCCCGGTACCACGGCCAGGACTTCGCTGGCGAGCGGGTCGAAGGAGTCATGCTGAGGGGTCATTGGGGGGTCTCCATGTTTTTCATTTTTTCTGCGCGGGACGGCCGATCAGCCAGTGCGCGGCCATGCCGATGACCACGCCCCAGAAGGCCGCGCCCAGTCCGTACAGGGTCATGCCGGAGGCTGTGGCCAGGAAGGTGATGACGGCGGGCTCGGCATGGCTGCCGTCTTCGCTCATCAGGCGGATGTTGGACACGATGGCACCGATCAGTGCCAGCCCGGCCAGGGCCGCGATCAGTTCCTTGGGAAAGGCGGCAAACAGCGTCACGATGGACGCCGCAAAGGTGCCGCCGATGAGATAGAACACGCCATTGGCAATACCGGCGATATAGCGCCGGCCCGGTTCCGGATGCGCATCCTTGCCGGTACAGAGCGCGGCCGTGATGGCGGCCAGCACGATGGTGATGCCGCCGAAGCAGGCCGTCAGCAGCGAGGCCAGCGCAGTACCGGTGACCACGGCGCGCGTGGGCGGATGGTAGCCCGCCAGCTGCAGCACCGCCATGCCCGGCAGGAACTGGCCGGTCAGGCTCACCAATACCAGCGGCACCGTCAGGCTGAAGAACATGCCAATGCTGAAGTGCGGGGCAATGAAGACCGGCTGCGCCAACTCCAGGTGGAGGGCTCCCAGTTCGGTGCGGCCGCCGGCAAAGGCCACTGCGAAACCGGTCAGTGCCACCACCACGATGCCGTAGCGCGGCCACCAGCGGCGTCCTGCGAGATAGGCGGCCAGCATGGCAAACACCATCAGCGGCGCGCCCACGCTGGAGCGAAAGGCCTGCACCCCGAACTGAAACAGGATGCCGGCCATCATGCCGGCCGCAATGCCCTTGGGGATGAAGGCGAGAATTTTTTCAAAGCAGCCGGTCACGCCGATGACGATCAGGATCACGGCCGCCATCAGGTAGGCCCCTACCACTTCCGGCATGCCCACTCCGGGAAAAAGGCTCAGCAGCAGCGCCGTCCCCGGTGCTGACCAGGCCGTGATGATGGGCATCCTGAACCACCAGCTCAGCAGCAGGCCGCTCACGCCCGCCCCCATGGAGATGCCCCACACCCAGGACACCAGTTGTGATTGCGGCACTTGGCCCGCATGGGCCGCCTGCACGAAAATCACCAGCGGACCGGCATAGGAAATCAGGACTGCCAGAAAACCCGCCACCCACGCAGTGAGCGAGCCATGTCGTTGAACCATCGAAGCTTCCTTGCGAAATGCAACTACACGAACGCACGAAAGGTCCGGCCCCCGTGGATCGCTCCGCCAGGTGCCGGACCGGCTTGACCGGCTACGATCTTAAACGCTGCGCGAGATCGGCGTGGCGGTCACGGTCGGCGCAGTCTCCGCTGCCACTGCACGCTGGCCATGACGATAGCGCAGCAGGAAGATGCCGATGGCCAGTGCGGCGACCAGTCCCGGTACGGCGAAGACCAGGAAATTCATCTTCAGCGGCAGCGCGGCCGCCATCAATGCACCGCCCAGCAAGGGACCGACGATGGCGCCCGAGCGGCCCACACCGGAAGCCCAGCCGAGACCCGTGGAGCGGATCGCCAGCGGATAGAACTGGGCCGTATTGGCATACAACAGGATCTGCGTGCCGATGGTGGTGGCACCGGCCACGATGATGAGCAGGTACAGCACCGGGGTCGGGCTGTTGAAGCCGAGCAGCGCAATGGCCACCGTGCCGACCGCGAAGAAGCTGACCACCACCTTGGGCAAGGTAAAGCGGTCACCCAGCCAGCCGCCGCCGATGGCACCGACCACGCCGCCGAAGTTGAGCGCCAGCAGGAAGGACAGCGACGACCCCAGGCTGTAACCGGCGCTGGCCATCAGCTTGGGCAGCCACGAACCCAGCGCATAGACCATCAGCAGGCAGCAGAAGAAGGCGATCCAGATCATCAGCGTGCCGAGGGTGCGCTCCTGCTTGAACAAGTCCAGCATCGGTGCACCGGAGCCCTTGGCATCGCTCTGCACGAGCTGCACATCGGCACCCAGCGCCGCTTGCGGCGCGACCTGCGCCAGCATGGCACGGGCCTGTTCCTGCTTGCCCGCACGCAGCAGGAAGCCGACCGATTCCGGCAGCTTCCACAGGATCACCGGCAGCAGCACCAGCGGTACGGCGGCGGCGAAGAACATCGATTGCCAGCCGAAGTTGGGCAGCATCCAGATACCCAGGCCCGCGCACAGCACGCCGCCCAGCGAATAGCCGCTGAACATGATGGCCACCAGGGTACTGCGCAGGCGCTTGGGCGCGTATTCATTCATCAGCGCCACGGCATTGGGCATCAGGCCGCCACAGCCGAGGCCGGCGAGGAAACGGAAAATGCCAAACTCACCGGGCGAAGTGGCAAAGCCGCTCAGGAAGGTGGAGACGCTGAAGAGCACGAAGCTGATCGCCACGCCCTTCTTGCGGCCGATGCGGTCGGCCAGCGGGCCGAAGACGAAGGCGCCGAACATCATGCCGAACAGCGCATAGCTGCCCAGCGCGCCGGCCTGCACCGGCGACAGGGACCACTCCTTCATCAGCACCGGCAGCACGGCGCCGTAGATGAACAGGTCATAACCGTCGAACACCAGCAGCAATGCGCACAGGCACATCACCATCCAGTGGAATTGCGTGAAACGCGCGCCATCGATGATCTGGCTCACTTCCTGGGTCTTCATGGGTCTCCTCCGTTGTCGTTTGTCTTGCGGGATTGGCGTTGTTTTGTGTTCTTGTGTTTGTTATGCCCGGCGTTTTTCTTGCAGTAATCCTGTGCGGGTCAGGCCTGTCCCTTCTTGCGCAGATGCGCCACCGCCTTGATCTCGATGATGTAGCCCGGCGCACCGCCGAGCATGTGCGCGCCAATCGCCGTCCAGGCCGGCAGCGGATAGGCGTTCAGGTAGCGGTTGCGCACCTTGATGAACAAGGGCAAATCGCGCATGTCGGTATGGAAGGTAGAGAGATCGACGATGTCGTCCAGGGTACCGCCGGCCTTCTCCAGTACTCGCTTGAGGTTCTCGAAGGCCTGCACGATCTGGGCTTCGCGCGGCTCCACCAGTTGCATGTCGGGACCGCGTCCGATCTGGCCGGAGACGTAGAGAACATCGCCGACCAATACGCCGGGGGCATAACCGATTTTTTCGTAGACCTCTTCCATTCCCTCGGGAATGATGGCCTGGCGTTCAGACATGGTGTCTCCGTTCAATGAAGAAAATTGAGAGGCCTCAGCCATTGTCGCCACCGGCGACCGGCAATACGGCCCCGGTGATGTAGCTGGCCTCGTCGGAAGCCATGAAGAGGATCGGTGCGATCTGCTCTTCCAGCGTGGCATAGCGTTTGAAGAAAGTGGAGCCGGTCACCTGCTGCACGGCCTCCTGCATCCATGCCTGTTCCTGCGCGCTGTCGCCCTGCGCATTGCGCGGCACGCGGCGTGGTGGTGCCTGGGTGCCGCCGGGGGCGGTGGCCACCACGCGGATGCCCTGCTCGCCATATTCCATGGCCAGTGCCATGGTCATGGCATTGACGCCGCCCTTGGCCGCCGAGTACGGCACCCGGCGGATGCCGCGCGTAGCGTTGGAGGAAACGTTGACGATGGTGCCCCGGCCCGCGCGCAGCATGTGCGGCAGCACCGCGTGGCAGCCATAGAGGGTGGGCATGAGCGAGCGGCGGATCTCGGCATCGATCTGATCGGCTTCGAATTCGGCGAAGGGACGCATGCGGATGGCCCCGCCCACGCCGTTGACCAGCAGGTCGATGCGGCCATGCAATTCGATGGCGCGGGCCATGGCGGCCTGGGCGCCGTCATGGGTTTCGAGGTCGGCGACGAAGCCGGTGGCCCGTCCTTCGGGCGCTTCCATCGCCACTTCATGAATGAAGCCGGCGCGGTCCACCATCAGCACCTGGCCACCTTCAGCCGCGATGCCCAGCGCCACGCCGCGCAGGATGCCCTGGGCGGCGCCGGTGACCACGGCCACCTTGCCGGCGAAGCGTGCGCGGGGGAGCGCTGCGCTCATGCCGCCACCGCCACAGGCTGGCTGGTGACGAACTTCTCGTAATGGAAACTGGCCGGGGCGATGCCCTGTGCCTGGAAGTGCTTCTGCACCGCCTCCACCATCGGTGGCGGACCGCACAGGTAGACATCAACTGCGCCATCGTGCAGCACCTCGGCCGGCATGTGCTGGGTCACGTAACCCTGGCGCGGATGAGTCGTTGCGGCATCGGCCACACAGGTGGTGAAGCTGAAACCGGACAGGCGTTGCGCAAGATCTTCCAGACGCTCCACCAGCACCAGATCCTGATCGCGGGTCACACCGTAGATCAGGTGGACCGGGTGCTGCACGCCCTGCTGCACCATCTCCTCCAACATCGCCAGGAACGGCGCCAGCCCGGTACCACCGGCCAGCATCAGCACCGGCTTGTTGACCGGACGCAGGTAGAAGCTGCCCAGCGGACCGGTCATCTCCAGCGCATCACCGGTGGCGGCCTTGCCCAGCCAGCCGCTCATCAGGCCACCCGGCACGTTCTTGATGAGAAAGCTCATGCGCGTGGCCCCCGAGGGCGAGCTGAACGAATACGAACGATGCTGGCCGCTGCCCGGCACGGCGATGTTGACGTATTGCCCCGGCAGGAAAGCCGGTGCATCGGCCGCCACCTCCAGCACCAGTTCGAAGGCTGCCTCACCGAAGGCGGTGACCTCGGCCACCTTGCCGCCGAACTTCGCGCTGCCGGTCTTGCAGGCGGTAGAAGCCACCGGCACGGCGACCACGCAATCGGATTGCGGGATCATCTGGCAGGTCAGCACCAGGCCTTGTTCCGCTTCATCGCTGCTGAGCGCATCGTCGATATAGTCGTCGCCCAGGTCGTACTGCCCGCTTTCGGCGCGGCACTTGCAGGTGCCGCACACGCCGTCGGAGCAATCCATGGGCAGGTTGATGCGTTGGCGGAACGCCGCGTCCAGGACTTTTTCCTTGGGACCGCATTGAATGATGCGGGTCACCCCGTCTTCGAAATTGAGGGCGATGCGATAGCTGCTCATGTCATGTCTCCTGCGGGCTGGTCAGACGTGATAGACGTCGATGACCTGGCGGATGTAGTCGTTCTTCAGGGCGATCTTCTTGCTGGCGATCTGGAAGCCGCCTTCGGTCTTGCGCAAGCTGACCAGGGTGGTACCGAAGAACTGGTCGGTGATCTTGTAGCGGTGCGACAACGTATGGAAGTTGTAGCGCACTTCCACCACATCGTCGTGCTCGTCCAGGATCTCCACGTTGGCGATCATGTGGCTGGTGCGCGGCTCCGGCATGGAGGCGCTGGAGCGCTCGGTCTTGATGCGGAACACGCGGTCTTCCAGTCCATCGCGGTTGGCGTAGTAGATCAGCGAGATCTCGCGCTGCGGGTCTTCGGTGAGCTGGTCGTCATCGTCCCAGGCCGGCATCCAGTATTCGACGTCCGGGGCGTACAGTTCCAGCCAGGATTCCCACTGGCGTTCGTCGAGATAACGCGCCTCGCGATAGAGGAAGGCGCAGACTGCATCGAGTTGGGCAGGTTGGCTCATGCTTGTGCTCCTTGCTCTGCAGCCGCACGTTCCTTGCTGACGGCCTTGCGCATCTGCTCGGTCCAGTAGTGGTGCTGGCAGACGAAGAGACCTTCGTCCTCGCTGCGTTCACCGCTCAGTTTGGGGTTCATGCCCATCTTCTTCGCATTCTCGTCCGGGCCCTGCTTCCACAGCGGCGCGCCCCGGCTCATGTCGTTGTAGCGCACGGCCGATCCGGCATAGCCGGCCTGGCAGGCGCGAAATTCTTCCAGGTCATCGGCGGTACCCATGCCGGAGACATTGAAGAAATCCTCATACTGGCGAATCCGCACGCGGCGGTCTTCGGCGCTCTCGCCCTTGGGGCCGAAGCAGAAGATGCTGATCTCGGTCTGGTTCACGCTGATGGGACGGGCCACGCGGATCTGCGTGCCGAACTGGTCCATCAGGAACACGTTGGGATAGAGGCACAGGTTGCGGGTCTGGGCCACGATGGTATCGGCGCGTGCCTGGCCGACGCGGGCGGCCAGTTCTTCACGCTGGTTCCAGATCGGGCGCACTTCCGGATTGAGCGTATTGGTCCAGAGGAGGATGTGGCCGTTCTCGAAACCGTAGACACCGGCCACGGCCTTGCTCCAGTTGTTGGCATCGGTGGCCTTGGTGCCGCCTTCCTTGCGGCGGCTCATGGTGGCGGCGTAGTTCCAGTGCACCGAGCTGACATGGTAACCGTCGCAACCATTTTCCATCTGCATCTTCCAGTTGCCGTCATACAGGTAGCTGGAGTTGCCGCGCAGGACTTCCAGGCCATTGGGGGCCTGGTCGACGATCTGGTCGATGATGACGCGGGTCTCGCCCAGGTACTCTTCCAGCGGCAGCACGTCTTCCGAGAGGCTGCCGAAGAGGAAGCCGCGATAGTTCTGGAAACGCGCCACGCGGGTCAGGTCATGCGAGCCGTTCTTGTTGAAGGAGACCGGATACTCGGTGGTCTTCTCATCCTTGACCTTCAACAGCTTGCCGCTGTTGGAGAAAGTCCAGCCGTGGAACGGGCAAGTAAAACTGCTCTTGTTGCCGTGCTTGCGACGGCACAGCATGGCCCCCTTGTGGGCGCAGGCATTGATGACCGCGTGCAGCTCGCCGTTCTTGTCGCGGGTGACCACCACCGGCTGGCGGCCGATCCAGGTGCTGTAGTAATCGTTGATCTCGGGGACCTGGCTCTCGTGAGCGAGGTAGACCCAGTTCGATTCGAACAGGTGCTTCATCTCCAGCTCGAACAGGTCGGCATTGGTGAAGATGTCGCGGCGGCAGCGGAAGATGCCGTTGGTGGCATCTTCGTCCAGTGCGGTGTCGAGCAGGCGCTCGACCTCTTCATACTTGTCGGCGGCAAGGGTGGTCATGTCTTTTCTCCAGGGTGCAGCCCGCCTGTCGCGATGGGAAACCATCGCGGCAAGGCAGTCGGCGGGGATGAGGCTGGCCTGCGCCAGCGGCTGGCGCAGGACGATCAGGCGGTCAGGCGGCCAGGCGCGGACGGTCCACGACCTGGTTGTCGGCACCGTTGACCAGCGAGGTCAGGTTGATGTCGAAGACGATCTCGGCGAACGGGCCTTCCAGTCCCTCGGCCTTGATGCTGGCCGCATCGGTACGCTCGACCAGCGGCGGCACCAGGCCTTCGCGGGTGGCGTAGGCGAAGTCGTCATAGATCAGCGGATCGCCTTCGATGTTGATCTGCGTGGTCAGCTTGCGATGGCCATCGGCGGTGACGAAGAAGTGGATGTGTGCCGGACGGTTGCCGTGGCGGCCCAGCTGGTTCAGCAGGCCCTGGGTCGGGCCGGCCGGCGGACAGCCGTAGGCGGCCGGCATGATGCTGCGGAATTTGTAGCGGCCCTGGGCATCGGTGATGATGGTACGGCGCATGTTGAAGGGCTTCTGTTCACCGGTCGGGTCGAAGTGCGAATAGAAACCCTTGGTGTTGGCATGCCAGACTTCGACCTGCGCGCCCGCCATGGGCTTGCCATCCGAGCCATAGACAGTGCCGTGCATGATGATGGTCTGGCCGTTCTTGTCGCTGCCATCGTCCAGGCGCGCGAAGCCCTGCTCCACCGGCGCACCGGCCACGTACAGCGGACCTTCGATGGTGCGCGGGGTGCCGCCGGTGATGCCCAGTGCGGCGTCTTCGGCATCCATGCGCATGTCCAGGAAGCGATCCAGGCCCAGGCCCGGCGAGAGCAGGCCGGCTTCGCTGGCAGCGCCCAGGCGATTGACGTAGGCCACGCCAGCCCAGTATTCGTCGGAGGTAATCTCCAGGTCTTCGATGGTCTTGAACAGGTCGGACAGGATGCGATGCACGATCTGCTTGGTGCGCGGGCTGCCGCCTTCGGTGTCGAGGCCGCTGGCCAGGCGCAGGAAGTCCTGGACTTCGGGGGTGCTGAAAATCTTGGCTGCCATGTTGAGTCTCCTTTTGGATTTGTTGATTGGGGAAGTGCGTTTTCTTGTTTTATCCGGCCAGTGTGGCCGGCCTCGCTGCTGTCACTGTCGCCCCTTGCTTGCGGTCGCGCCGGAAGTATTGCACACGCTCCTCATCGAGCACGATGCCCAGGCCGGGGCGGTTGGGTATGGCCAACTGGAAATCCTGGTATTGCAAAGGCTCGGCCAGAATTTCTTCGGTCAGCAGCAGCGGACCGAACAACTCAGTCCCCCACTGCAATTCACGGAAGGTGGCGAAGGCATGAGCCGAGGCGATGGTGCCGATGGCGCCTTCGAGCATGGTGCCGCCGTAGAGCTCGATGCCGGCCGCGTCGCCGATGGCGGCCACCTGCTGGGCGGCGCGCAGGCCACCCGATTGTTCGATCTTGATCGCAAACACATCCGCACCGCCGATGCGCGCCAGCGCAAAGGCCGAGGCCGGGCCGGTCAGCGACTCATCGGCCATGATGGCGATGGCGTGCTTGCCCTTCAAGCGGGCCAGCGCCGGGGCCGAGGCCACCGGCTGCTCCACCAGTTCGCAGCCGGCATCGACCAGGCCAGCCAGCCCGCGCTGGGCTTCCAGTTCGCTCCAGGCCATGTTCACATCCACCCGCACCGAGCCGCGATCACCGAGGGCCTTCTTGATGGCGGCCACGTGGGCGACGTCGGCCTCGACTTCGCGGCGGCCGATCTTGAGCTTGAAAATCTTGTGGCGGCGCGCGGCCAGCATGCGCTCGGCTTCGTCGATGTCCTTGGCGGTGTCGCCCGAGGCCAGGGTCCAGGCGATCGGCAGGCTTTCGCGGGCGCGGCCGCCGAGCAGCTGCGAGACCGGCAGGCCGGTGCGCTGGCCCAGGGCATCGAAGAGCGCCGTCTCGATGGCGCACTTGGCGAAACGGTTGTCCTGGATGGCCTTGTTCAGGCGCGCCATGATGGCCGGGATCAGGCTGGCATCGGCGCCCAGCAGCAGCGGCGCGAAGTAGGTATCGATGGCCAGCTTCATGCCCTCGGGCGATTCGGCGCCGTAGGCCAGGCCACCGATGGTGGTGCCCTCGCCCACGCCGACCGTGCCGTCGGAGCAGTACAGGCGCACCAGCATCAGGGTCTGCCCGTTCATCGTCGCCATCGACAATTGATGGGGACGGATGGTCGGCAGATCGACCAGGAAGGTCTCGACCCGGTCGATCAGGGCCGGGGCCGCAGCGTGAAGGTGTTGTGGGGTATCCATGGACTGCATTGAACACCCGGAAGCCCTGCCATTGCCAACACCAAATTCGTCTAGTTTCATACCTTTTTTATATAGTTTATAAAGGCTCCTATAAAAATCAAAGGATTAGACATCATTAGTTTCTGTGAGATATGATTTTCGGCCATGGACATCAGACAACTGAAATACTTCGTGGCCGTGGCCAATACGCGCAACTTCACACGCGCCTCGGAACAGCTGCACATTGCGCAGCCGCCACTGTCGCGCCAGATCCAGCTGCTGGAAGAAGAACTGGGCGTGCAGCTGATCCTGCGCAACAGCCGACCGCTGCGCCTGACCGAAGCCGGCCGGGTGTTCTACGAGCAGGCGCTGCAGATCCTCAACCGGCTGGAGCAGTTGAAGAACGCCACCCAGCAGATCGGCCTGAACCAGCGCCAGACGCTGTCCATCGGCTTCGTCGCCTCCACGCTCTATGGCGGCCTGCCGGTGCTGGTGCGCAAGCTGCGCCAGCACTATCCGGAGGTGGACATCCAGTTGCTGGAGCTGACCTCGATGCAGCAGTTCGCCGCCCTCAAGTCGGGGCGCATCGATGTCGGTTTCGGGCGCATCCGCAGCAATGATGCGACGGTGGCGCGCATCGTCCTGCGCGAAGAAAAACTGGTGCTGGCGATCCCGCCCTCTTTCCCGCTGGCCGCCAGCCATCAGCGCGTGAGCCTCAAGGAAGTGCATGGACAGAAGCTGATCGTCTATCCCAAGGAGCCGCGTCCCAGTTTCGCCGACCACATCCTGAGCCTGCTCAATGACCAGGACATCCACCCGGCTGAAGTGCACGAGGTGCGCGAGATCCAGACCGCGCTGGGCCTGGTGGCGGCCGAATCCGGACTGTGCCTGATCCCGGCCTCGGCGCGGCTGCGCAATGACCTGCATTACCGGCTCATCGACGATCCGCGCGCGACCTCCCCCATCATCCTCACGCATCGCATCAACGACAATGCCTGGTACATCGAGGCCATCAAGCAACTGGTGGCCGACATGTATGCCGAACGCCCGGCCTGGCTGGATATCGAGACCAGTTCCTTCCCGGCGACCGGTTTTCCGAATCCCGAACGGCGCGAGTGAGAGGCCATCACGATGCGCCCCCAGCGCTCATCCTGCGCGCAGTTGACGTGCAGCAAACCGTCCGCCCAAGTTGACAGTTGCCCGCACGGACGCCTACACTCGTTTGTGCGAATAAAGGATTTATGTTCGTTTATCGAACATCACCCTATCGCGCCACGCGTTCAACATCGCGACCCAGGCGCGCGCTGCAGGACATTCCACCCATAACGACAACGGAGCACACATCATGCTGTTCATGGTTCAAATGCAGGTCAACATTCCCGCCACGCTCGACAAGGCCGTGGCCGATCAGTTGAAGAAGGACGAGAAGGAGATGTCGCAGAAGCTGCAGCGCGAAGGCAAGTGGCGCGACCTGTGGCGCGTGGTCGGGCAGTATGCCAACGTGAGCATCTTCAACGTCTCCGGCAATGATGAGCTGCACAACATCCTGTCGGCCCTGCCGCTCTATCCCTTCATGACCATTTCGGTCACTCCGCTGACCCAGCATCCCTCGGCCATCGCGCAGATTGGCTGATTCGCGGCGCCTCTGACGCTTTTTGATTCACACACGCCCGTCACCACCGCCCGGTGGCGCGGGCCAAGGATTTACTCATGCCCTTTGCAACCCTGAACGGAATCAAACTGCATTACCAGCTCGACGGCGACGCAGCCTTGCCGGTGCTGGTGCTGTCCAACTCGCTGGGGACCTCGCTGGCGATGTGGGATCCGCAGATTCCCGAACTGAGCAAGCACTTCCGCGTACTGCGTTATGACACGCGCGGCCACGGCCAGTCCGAGGTCACGCCCGGTCCTTACACGATTGCCCAGCTCGGCAGCGACGTCATCGCCCTGCTCGACCAGCTCGACATCAAGCAAGCGCATTTCTGCGGTCTCTCCATGGGCGGCAGCACCTTCATGTGGCTGGCGGTGCATCATCCGGACCGCGTAGCCAAGCTCATCCTCTGCAATACCGGTGCCAAGATCGGCACGCCCGAGGCCTGGAACAGCCGCATCGAGACCGTGCAGCGTGATGGCCTGTCGGCCATTGCCGCTGCGGTCGTTTCACGCTGGCTCACGCCCGAGTATGCCGAACAGCATCCGGAGCAAGTGCAGGCATTGACGGCCATGCTGCTGGCCACGCCGGCGGAGGGCTATGCAGGCGCTTGCGCAGCGGTGCGCGACAATGATCTGCGGGAAGCGATTGCGGGCATCCGCGCGCCCACGCTGGTGATTGCCGGCAGCGGCGACGTGCCGACGCCACCGGCCGATGCGCAGTTCATGCGTGCCACCATTCCGGGTGCGCTGTATGTGGAATTTGATGCGGCCCACATCTCCAACCAGCAACAGCCACGCGCCTTCACGCAGGCAGTGGTGCAGTTCCTGACCGAAGCGGCCTGAAACTGGCGGGTCAGAGGCCCGCGACGCTGGCCGAGTCGGCCGGCGGTGTGGCGCGGCGCAGTTCGAGCCGCGCCAAGGTATCGATGTCGACCGGCTTGACCAGATAGTCATCGACACCCGCCTCAAAGGCGGTGCGCTTGTCGTCTTCGCCGCTGAAACCGGAGCAGGCCAGCAGGTAGATGCCTTGTGTGACCGGTTCCGTGCGCAGAGCGCGGATCAGGTCGTGACCGGTCATGTCCTTCAATCCGATGTCCAGCAGCACGGCGTCGGGAATCCATTCCTGCGCACGTGCGATGGCGCGCGTGCCGCTGTAGGCCACCTCCACTTCATGCCCCAGCAACTCCATGAGCTCCTTCATGGTGTCGGCGATGTCCCTGTTGTCGTCCACCACCAGCACGCGCTTGCCGGTCTGCGGGATGCCGGCCGCCAGTTCGGCCAGGGTCGGCGCTGCCTTCTCCGGGACCTCCGGCAGGCCAGGTGCCAGCTGCGGCAAGGCCACCGTGAAGAGGCTGCCGTGACCGATGCCGGCGCTGTACGCGGTCAAGGTCCCGCCATGCAATTCCACCAGGCTGCGCGCCAGCGACAAGCCGATGCCGAGGCCATCCTGGCGATCATGGCCAAGTGCATTGGCCTGGGCAAACATGCCGAAGATGTCGCCCAGCCGTTCGGCGGCAATCCCAATGCCTTCATCGCGTACCGTCAGCACCACCTGACCGGCCTCGCTGCGCGCGCCAAGGAAGATTCCGGCACCGTCCGGACTGAATTTGGCGGCATTGTGCAAGAGGTTGATGAGTACCTGGGCCAGCCGCACTTCATCGCCCTGCACCGCCAGCAACGGATCGGCGATGTCCAGCAGCAATGACTGGTGCTTGCGCTCCATCATCTGCTGGGTCGATTCGACGGCATGCTGGATCACTTCCGCCATCAGAATCGGGTGCAACTGCAGCGCCAGCTTGTTGTGCGACAGGCGCGACACGTCCAGCAGATCGTCGACCAGCCGCACCATGTGGTCCAGGTGATGGGAAATGGTATTGCGTGCGCGCAATTCCCACTCAGGGGCCTGCGGTGCGCGCGTGTTGAGGATGCCCACGGCATTGCGCATCGGCACCAGCGGGTTGCGCAATTCATGCGCCAGAATCGCCAGGAATTCGTCCTTGCGGCGGTCGATCTCGCGCAATTCATGTTCCACCTTGGCCAGGCGCAACAGCGCCTGCACATTGGCCACCAACTCGGCCGGCTCTATCGGTTCAAACAGATAATTGTCGGCCCCGCCTTCCAGGGCGCGGATCTTGTCGGCCACACCGATGTACGAGGCCGAAGTCTGCAGCACCAGGATGAACGAAGTCGCGGGATCGGCTTTGAGCCGTGCACAGACTTCCATGCCGTGGATGTCAGGCAGTTTCACGTCCAGCAGGATCAGGGCCGGCTTGAGTTCGCGTGCCATTGCCAGCGCCTCGCCGCCGCTGGCCGCCTCGACCACGCGCAACCCGGCCTTGGTCAGGATGCGGGTTCGCGCATAGCGGGCGGCATCGGTATCGTCGACGTTGAGGATCAGTTGTTCTGGATGGCTCATGGCATGCATGGGTAACGTGGATAACAGGGCCTGCGCGGTCGCAGGCCCCTTCAGTCGTGGACTGCAGCGGCGACGGATTCGTTTCGCGCCGGCGGCGAATTGACCAGAGACCGCAGTGCTGCCAGCAGTTCATCGCGCCCCATGGGCTTCTTGAAATACGCGTCGGCCCCCAATCCCATGGCCTTGCCTTTGTCATCGACATCGGAGGCGATGATGACGGGTATGTCGCAGCGTACCGGATCGTTTTTGATCTGCACCAGCCAGTGCCAGGTATCCTTGCCATCGAGAAGGATATCGAGCACCACAGCGCAAGGCTCTCCTTGCCGCCACAGGGCCTCGGCCTCGACCACCGAGGCCGCCGCGATCATGCGGAATTCGGACTGCATCAGGTAACGCTGATACAGCAAGCGCAGTTCGGGCCGGTCTTCCACGATGAGTACCGGCAGGGTAGCTGGACCCGGTTCAGCGTCGGGGAGTTGCACATACGTGGTCGACGAGCGGGAAGAAGCTTCATCCGCCCGCACGTGGACAACGGGAATCACCGCCATGAAGGTGGCCCCCTCCCCCTGCTTGCTGCTGACCGCGACCGTCCCACCCAGCAGCGTGGCCAGTTGACGGCACAGCGGCAGCCCCAGGCCAGTGCCTTTGACGTGGCGCTGCAGATGATTTTCCACCTGCGTGAATTCTTCGAAGATGATGGCGATGTGCTCCTGCGCAATGCCGATGCCGGTGTCGCTCACCGAGAAGCGCACTGCGAGGTTTTGCGGCAACAGCTCGGCAGTCACCGTGATGCTGCCCTGCTCGGTGAATTTGATGGCGTTGGAAATGAAGTTGCGCAGGATCTGCGAAAGCTTGCCCTCATCGGTCATCATCTCGCAATTTTCCGGAGCCACGAAACTCAGGCGCAGCTTGTCGGAGACCAGCAGCGGGCGCAACATGCCGCGCAATGCACTGAACAGATCGGCCACCTGGAAGCGGCTGGGTTGAATCTCGACCTTGCCTGCCTCGATCTTGGCCAGATCCAGCAGATCATTGACCAGTTCCGAGAGAGACTCCGCACCGTCGAGGATGTAGCGAACCTGACGCTCCTGCTCGGTCCCCAGTTCACCATCAACCCGATCCAGCAAGAGCTTGGCCAGCGCCCGAATGGACGACAGGGGTGTGCGGAACTCGTGACTCATGTTGGACAGAAAGCGCGACTTGGCCTCGTCGGCACGCCGCAGGTGGTCGGCCTTTTCATCCAGTTCCGCATAGAGCGCCACGACACCGCGGTTGGTATCTTCGAGTTCACGCGTCAGCTGCAGCAATTCTTCCTGGCGGCCTTTCAACTCGGCCAGGGTGGCCAGCAATTCCTGATTCTGTTGCTGCGTCTCGAACAGCGCCAGTCCGGCCGGTGCAGCCGCCAATGCCGAGCCGATCTCACCGGCCACGCGGGGCGTGATCAGGCGTGCCGCCGGTGGCAGCAGCTTGCGCAGTATCACGGTCGTACCCTGTCCTGGCGCAGTCTGTATGTCGAACGCATCCATGAGCTTGCGTGCACCCAGCAAACCCAAGCCCATGCCCGTCTTGGAGCGATATTGGCCGGACAGTACCAGGCTCAGGTCCTCGATCCCCGGACCCTGGTCGCGCACTGTCATGAGCAAGGTCTGCGGCGCCGTACTGCCTTCGATGGCGAATTCCACCTGGCCGCGTCCGGCATAGCGAAAGGCGTTGCGCGCCAGTTCAGAGATGCTGGTGGCGATACGGACCTGATCCTGCTGAGCGAAGCCACACAGGTCGGCGATCTGGCGAGCGCGCTGGCGTGCGCCGACCACATCGATCTCGCTGCCAATGGAAACGGTGAGCAGACGCTGCGTCATGGAGTCTCTCCCCGGCGAAGGACCATGACGCTGACATCATCACGGCCACGATAACAGTCTCGATAGAGAACGGCGGCAATCAGGGCCGGATGGGCCTGCTCCAGGCCCGGGTAGGGATCCAGCGACCAGCGGCTGGTCAGCCCGTCGGAATGCAGAATGAGCAGCATCTCGTCCTGCCAGGCGGTATCGAAGGCCTGCACCTTGCGCAGGTTGTGGCCGACGATTCCATTGACGGACACCAGATGGCGACGCTGTCCCGCCAGGCTGGTGCAACAGGCAATATTGCCGACGCCGACGAACTGCACCTGGCCGGCATGCGCATCGATGCGCGCAATCGCCAAGGCCGCACCGCGCGTCCTCTGCAAGGCCGCATGCAGGTGCATGGCCAATCCGGGCAGCGGCAGGCCAGGGCTGCTGACCGCCAGCGCCGCCAGCGTATCGACCGCAGCCGCAGCCGCATCGGCTGCGGCCTCGCCATGCCCCAGTCCGTCTACCAGCGTGAGCAGCACGCCATCATCGATGGTGGCTGCCCACCCGGCATCGCCACACTGCAGCTCACCGGCCAGCGGCAGGCAGACCAGGCCGCATTGCCATGGCTCAAGCGCGCCGGGCGTTTCCCACACCACGGACCGCAGCACGGTGCCGCGCTCGGGCCAGGTGTAAAGCGCGAACAGGTCGGACTGGCGACGGATGGCCCCCAGCCCTACACCATAGGTCCCGGCAGTGGAGGTGCCGTCGGCCATCGCCGCGTCGGCATCATGCATGCCAGCGCCGCTGTCGATGGCCAGCATCTCGATGCCGCGTACAGCGGCACTGGCCGCGTGACGTCCGTGAATTGTGCGCAGCAGGATCTCGCCCTGGCCAGCGTGTTTGAGAATGTTGGTGGCAGCCTCGGTGACGACCAAAGCCAGCCGGGCCGCCGGCTCCTGTGCGAAGCCCAGCTGCCGTGCCAGGTCGGCCGCTGCCCGGCGCGAGGCGGCGACATCCACGGTTTCACTGACGGCCACGCATAGCTCAGTCCGCGAGGCGGTCAGAACGGTTTCCATTTGATGATGCTGACTTTGGTTCCCGCGCCCGGCGCGGTATCGATATCGAATTCGTCGGCCAGCCGCTTGGCACCCGACAGGCCCAGCCCCAAGCCGCCCCCGGTGGTGTAGCCATCGGTGAGGGCCAGCGTCAGGTCGGCGATGCCCGGCCCCTGGTCGGCAAAGACCAGCCGCAAGCCGCGCTTGCTGCCATTGTTCAGTTCCTCGATCAGCGCTTCGCCGCCGCCGCCGTAGCGCAGGGTGTTGCGTGCCAGTTCACTGGCGGCCGTGACCATCTTGGTCTGCTCCACCAGCGAGAACCCCAGCCGCACGAGATGGTCGCGCACCGCCTTGCGCAGGCGGACCACGTCTTCGTCGGTCTGCAGGGACTGGCTCAGTAATTGTTGTTCATCCACCGATTGCCTCGCACCGCAAGGAGAACGAAGTCATCCTTCGATCTCCGACTCAAGCAGCTTGACGCCACGCTCCACGTTGAGCGCGGTCCGCACGCCGTCCAGGGTCAGACCGAGCTCCACCAGGGTAATGGCCACAGCGGGCTGCATACCGACCACCACCGTGCGCGCATCCAGCACGCGCGCCATGGAGGCGGTGTTGCTGATCATGCGGCCGATGAAGGAATCCACCATGTCCAGCGCAGAAATGTCGATGAGCACCCCGCGCGCGCGATCACGTACGATGCGTTCGGTGAGGTCGTCCTGCAGGGTCATGGCCAAGCGATCGTGCATGTCGACCTGGATGGTCACCAGCAGCAGCCGGCCCATGCGCAGGATAGGGATGCGTTCCATGCTTACTCCGCGTGCTGGACAGTGATGCGCGAACCGGTCTTCTTGAGTGCCACCATGAAGGCGTCAGCCAGCGTGGCTTTGGTGGTCACGTCTTCCAGATTCACACCCAAGTGCACGATGGTCTGGGCAATCTGCGGACGAATGCCGCTGATGATGCAATCCGCACCCATGAGGCGCGCGGCTGCAATGGTCTTGAGCAGATGCTGGGCCACCAGCGTATCCACGGTGGGAACGCCCGTGATATCGATGATGGCGATCATGGCACCGGTCTCCACGATCTTCTGCAGCAAGCTCTCCATCACCACCTGGGTGCGGGCGCTGTCTAGCGTGCCGATCAAGGGAAGCGCCAGGACGTTCTGCCACAGCTGCACCACCGGCGTAGAGAGTTCCAGCAGTTCCTGCTGCTGGCGCAGAATGACCTGCTCGCGCGCCTTCTGATGAACCTCGATGGTGTAGAGCCCCAGGCGGTCGAACAGCGAACTGGTCGCGGCGATCTCCTGAGCCAGCACCAGAGGCTGCTCACTCAAGGCGGTACGCAGATGTCCGAACAGCGGTTCCTTCAGGGCAAACACGAAACTGGCCGTATCCAGCGAGGAAAAACCCTGCAACGCACGGGTCCGCGAGACTTCGCCCAACAGATGACGGACGTCGCCCCAGTCGCTGCCATCCGTATCGTCGCTGGCACCGCTGTCTACCGTGCGTGCAAGCAAGGTCAGGAATTGCTCGGCCTGGCGGCGGATCTCGAATTCACCGCTTTTTTCCTTGCGGCCGAGCTTCGCGGTCAAGGTGCGGATCCAGTCATCGAGCAGGCTCTGGTGATGTTGGTTGAGAATGAGACCGAGAGTGGCGGTACGCGCGGAAGTCATATTTTTTTTCTGTCCTTGAAAAGCCTCGCATGACCAAGCCTCCTGACCCGAAAGGGTGGAGCGGCATGAAGGTGGAATGGCGGTAGAGGAATCCACCCGACGTCACGAGTCCCCTGAGGCGCGCGGGCACAATCATTCTAGGCGACGAGGCTTTGACGCCATGCAGGACAACGACTACAAGCCGTGTAGGAATCCATTACCTCGACGACGCGCGGCTGCCATTTTTCTTGCCATTTGATAAACCCGGCAATTTCATCCCTACGGCAGACTTTGGCAAGCTGACGCTACGCTGTTTATAATGCGGCCGACATGACAGGAGGGAAGCTTTGGGTCAGCGTGCAAACATGATGACTTGTTACGAAATCACAGGACATTCTTCACCGTTCCAGTTTCGGGTATGGTGCGCCAACCGCGCCGACACCTGGTACGTCAGTGGCGTAGAGATACGCCATCCATCCATCGGGCAACTGTTTCCGAAACGATCGCTGCCGGGCCTTTACGAATCCAAGCCGCTGGCGCTCGCGCGCGGCATCCACTGGTGCGAATGCGTGGCATATCAATTACTGGAAGCAGAGGTGCCGGAAGTTCCCTCGGAAATGCTGCCACCGGCACCGCGCATCGTGCGCGAATTGCGCTGAAGCATTGCCAGCGCATGCGGTAAGAACAGGGCCTAGAGCCAGGCTTCCTGTTCGGCCTTGCGTCCCTCCGCCTGCATCGCCACACACAAGGACCGCAAAGACTCCGGTAACTCCTTCCTTGCCAACAGGGTCGTCAGCAAACGACGGTCATGCGCGTTCAACGGCCAGCGCTGCGTGGTGTTTTCCCACTGCGCCAAACCCATTTGATATGGTTCCCACGCCAGTCCGGCACGGGTCCAGCGCGCCCCTGCCGTGCAGGCGATATCCACCCCTGCCGGATCGGCATCGGTACTGATCCAGGCTGGTGCCGGTGCCAACAGCAGGAGATGCGACACCGTATCCAGCCAGGCCGCCGAGGGCCGCCCCGGCATCCACAGGAGCGCCACCCCAAGCGGACGCTGGCGCGCCTGGTGTTCGAAACTGGCACGGCTCTCGATCAGCCACCAGCGTTGCGGCGGCGTGATGCGGTCACAACGCTGCAGGTCTTCCAGTGGCAAGCCGAGGCAATGCAGGGGGGCCAGTTCTACCCTGCGCGCTTGCCATGACAGCACCAGATCACCGGCCAGCCATCCCACTTGCGCGAAGTTGGCGATGCCGAGTCGTTCAAGATCAAACATCGAATCCAGCCAGCGCCATTCGCTGTTGCTCAGGGCCTTGGTGAGGTCGCGTGCATGCAAGGCGAAGTTGCGGCGCAATCCCTGCTGGCCGCTGTCGTGCCAGGAAGCGATCGCTTCCAGCAAACCCAGGCGGTCGGCCAGCAGCTCGCGGCGCAAGCTCTTGTCGGCCTCCAGCGCATCGAGTGCCGCCGTCAATTCATCCAGCAGATCGGGATCGAGCGCCACCGATGCGCTGGCTTGCGTGCGCAGTTCCAGCCAGTGCCGCGATTGCGCCAGCAGCGCCTCGCGTTCTTGCTGGCGTTGACCGGCATGCGCAATGCCCAGCAAGGATTGCAGCTGGCGCAGATCGCGCCAGCTCAGGGATTTCCACAACCAGTTGCCACCGCTCAGTTCCTCGCGCAGGCTGACCCAGCCCTCCTGCAGCAGGCGCTGACAAAGGCGTTCGGCTTTTTCGATGGACAGGCCCGCGCTGCCGGCCTCCTTGAGCAAGACCTCGCGGCTGCGCGTGACGGCCTCGCCGCGTGCCCAACGCAACAGGGCCGCACGTTCTTCGGCATCCAGCAAAGGCAACACCGATGGCAGCTCGCCCGACGATTGCAACTCACGGCCCTTGCGGCCGCGTGGCGTCTCGATCAGGCTGCACATCGGTGAGCCCCTCAGGCATCCAGCCGCAAGCGCCGCTGCAACACGCCGATGGGCGGCGCCCAGCGTGCCTCGCGCGGTTTCTTCGAGGTGACCAGCGTAATGTCGGCCGGCTCGAAGACTTCGACGTTGTGCGTGATCGGCGTGGTCAGCACGTATTGCGCGCGGGTCGATTTCAGGAAGTTGCCGACCAGCTGGATGTTGCGCACATCGAGGTGAGCAAAGGGTTCATCGATGAAGACGAAACCGCCCGGCATGTCGTCATCCTTCAACAGCCCCACCAGCAGGATCAGCGACTTGATGACCTGCTGGCCGCCCGAGGCTTCACCGTCGTTCAGGCCGATCTCGCCCTTGCCGTCGAAGTTGAAGCTGACCTTCAGTTCGGCCTGGCGCAGGATGGTGTCGTCATTGTCCAGATGCGGCAGATCGGCGCTGACCACCACCCCGGCCAGGGCACCAAGGTCGACGATGTTCTTGCGATAGCGGCGTACCGTCGCGCGCAACACGTCGATGTAGCGTTCACGCGCATTGCCGACGGCTTCCTCGGCCTGGTGATTGCTGATCTTGCGCGAATCCAGTTCGTTGCGCTGGTTGCCGACCGTGCCCTGCATGATGAGGTGCTTGTCCTCGACCGTGCCGTCCTTTTCCCAGTGGCCGGTTTCCAGTTCGTTTTCGACGGAGGCCATGCGCAGCTCGGCCTGCTTGGCGTTGCTGTATTTCTCGTAGAGCGCCTGCACCGTCGCAGTCGCAATCCAGTGCGCAGGGAAGCGGCCCTTCTGCGCACGCGAGGCCAGCGCGCGGGCGCGCTGCTCATCGTGACGCACGCGCCAGTCACGCTCCTGCCCCGCAAGATCGCCTTCGCTGTCGCGCAGCCGGCGCTGCAAGGCATCGAGCTTGCCATCGAGGATGGTGCGCTGTTCGATGGCGTCCGCGTACTGCACGTCAAACTGGCTCCAACGTTCACTCGCCGCCACGCGCGCGGCCTTCAGTGCGGGCAACTGACGGCGCGCCTGTTCGAACTCTTCACTTCGCTTCGCCAGCGCCTCTGCTGCGAGGTGGCCCTCGGTGGCTTTCTTGGCGGCGTCGAGCTGGCGCTTGACTTCGCTCTGCTTCAGGACGATGTCGGTCAACTGTTCGTCCAGCGTGGCCAGGCGCTTCTGGATCGAGGCCTGGCGCGCGGCCATGGCGGCCGCACCGAACTGGTAATCGCCCGGATCGCGCCACACGCTGCGCCCGCCCCGGCCATCGCGCCAGTAGGCTTGCGGCGTGATCCATTCGCCACCACTGCTTGCGCCTTCGACCGTATCGGCCACGCGGCGGATCTGCGCCAGTTGGCGCAGCAGCCAGGACGGGGCCTTGGCCGAGAAACGCAATACCGCCAACAGGCTCTCTGCGGGCGGCTGCGAGGTCGCCGTGGCGGCATCGGAGACCACGTAATGGCGATAACGCTCACGCTCGGCCAGCGCCATGGCGGTGGCTTCATCGTTCGGATCATCCAGCACCACCACCCAGCACGAAGCGCGCAAGACGCCTTCGGCGGCGGCACGCCACTGGTCGTCCGCAATCTCGATCACATCGGCCAGCAGGTGATGGGCGATGCCGGCCTGGCGCAAGGCCCGCGTGAATTGCTGGACGTCATTCGGGCGCGGGGCCTGGCGTTGTCCGGTCAGGCGGTCCAGCGCGCCGCTGGCGTCCTTGCGTTGCTGCTCCAGGTCACGCCAGCGATCGTGCAGCGTGCTCTTCTGCTGTTCCAGTTCCTCCACGCGGGCCAGCAATTGCGTGGCATCGCCTTCCACCGCGGACAGGGCCAGCAGTTCATCGGCCTGCTTGACCAGTTCTTCCACCGGCTTCTCGGCATCACGCGCCTTTTGCTGGGCTTGCTGGGCTTCCGCCTTGTCGCGTTCCAGCGCAGTCACCTTCTCGCGTGCCGCCTGTTGCTGCGTCAGCAGGGACGACAGCTGCAAGGTATCGCTGCTGCGCTGGCGGCGCAGGTGATTGTGGTGCAGGCGCTGGCGATGCAGTTCGCGCAGGCGCGTGGCCGTGCCTTGGCGCTCTTCGTGCCAGCGCAAGACCGGAATGACCTCGGTGGCCAGCGTCTCGCGCTCGCGCAGCTTGCCTTGATAGGTGCGATACAGCGTGACGCGGCTGTCCAGCTGCGCCAGTTGCGCTTCGCTGTAGGCCAGTTCCTGTTCGGCCAAGGTCACCTCGGCGGCCAGGTCACGTTGATGGCGGCGGGCTTCCTCGTAGCGGTCCAGCACTTCCTGGTCGCCGAACACTTCGAACACCAGGCGCAGCAATTCCTTGGGCGAGAATTCGCAGAGGCGGTCAGTCTGGCCCTGCTCCAGTGCCAGCACGCGCGCAATCGCGCGCGACAGGCCGGCCCCCTCCAGGCGCTTGCGCCAGTGGTCCAGGCCCAGCCAATCCTTCTCGGGCAATTGCGCCAGGGTTTCGATGGCGGCGTCGCCATCGCTCATGCAGTAGCGGCGCTGCCAGTCGCCGCCGTTGCGCTCGATGCGGCAGGCCAGCGTGACCTGGTCCGCATAGAGCAGGTTGCGCGCGAACGGACGGGTCGAGGTCTGGCGGCCATGTGGACGGTTGTCCACCGTGGCGCGCAGCCAGGTGGTGTCGGCGTTGGCGTGGCGGGCGTAGGTCTTGTAGCTGCGACCGCCCGAGCAATCCAGGCCCAGCAGGGTGCGCATGGCGTCCAGCAGCGTGGTCTTGCCGGATCCGTTGGGGCCGGCGATGGTGATGATGGAACCGTCCAGGGGCAGCGTCAGGCGCTGGCAATAATCCCACTGCAGCAGTTCCAGCGATTGCAGGTGGAACATCAGGCGTCTCCCTCTTCGGATGATTCATCGGCAGCAGCGTCGGCATCAGCCTGCGCCTCTGGCGCAGTGCCCGCTTCGTCGCGTGCCGTGGCGCGTGCCAGCACGTCGCCCAAGGCGCCATCGAGGATGCGCGGGGCCAGGGCATCGTAGTCCAGCAGCAGGTCCAGCAAGGGACCTTCGGCGATGTCGACGCCCCGGCGCACGATGAATCCGTGCGCTTCCAGGCGGCGCAGGTTGGTATCCATGCGCGTCTTCTTGCCGAGCTGGTTGCCGAAGTCGGCCAGCAGCGCCGTATAGGACACCACCGGGCTGACCTCGGCTGCCGTCGGCATGGGCTTGTCGGTGTGGAACATCTCGTCCTGCTGCTGGGCATCGTCACCGGCGGCGCGCGCCGACTGGCGCTCGCGCTTGGGCAGCACGATCAGCGCCCACAGCACCACCAGCAGCGAGATGGCATCGCGCGGCAGGTCGAGGTTGTTGTTGGCGTTCATGCCTGCCTCGCCGAAGACGGCGGATTCGGCCGGGCGCACCAGCGCCACGCTGATGTGATCGGCGTGGATGTTGTCCACCAAGCGCAGGCCCACCTGGGCCAGGCGGTCCTGCAGGGCTTGCCACAGGTCGGCATCGACCAGGGCGCGGCGCACGCGCGGGTGCTTGCGGGGCAGCCAGCGGCGCGCCAGCAGTTCGGCGGCCAACAGGCCGGCCTCGTCTAGGGTCTCACTCATTCGGTCTTTCCCGGGATGGATCTGGATGGACGGCCCCGGCGCTCATGGCGGCGACATCGGGGTCATCGACTTTGTCGACACGCGGCAGGAAGCCGGCTTGCCAAGGCAGGCGCGCCAGGTCGCCGGTCTGCCCTTGCAGGGTGCGCGCCTGGGCGTCCCCCAGCAGCGGCAGCAATTGCAGGCGATACGCGGCCTTGCCGAAGCTGCCGCCCAGCACCACCGAGGTCAGTGGCTGCGGTTGCAATTCGCTGGCGTCCTCGCCTTCCGGCAGGGCCCCCAGGCGTGTCAGTTGTTCAATCAGTTCGCCCAGCTCGACCGGCATGCGCAGCGCTTCGATCTTGCCTTCCACGGCCTGGGCCGGAGGCGGCAGGCCTTGCGTGCGCTGGGCCTCGGGACGGTCACGCTCGAATTCGCCTTCGGCCACATCCAGCAATTCGTGGCCGCTGACGAAGACCGGCTTCACACCGATGGACAGCGCCTCCCCCATCAGGGAAGACAAGTCCGGATGCGATTGCAGCCAGCGCCGCACATCCGAGCTGGTCACGCCGGTGCTGCCAAGGGTGACGCGCTGGCGGTCGGCCTGCTGCAGGGCGCGGGTGAACTGGCTGGCCATGGTCAGCAGGCGCGCCTGGCCGTTGCCGAGCGCACGCGCTTCGCGTTCCAGGCGGGCGTCGGCGTGTTCGCTGCGGATCAGGGCGGTCAGCGCTTCACCGGCGCGGTTGACCAGCTTCAGGGCCCGTTCGAAACGCGGCTGGGCCTGGCGCAGCAGGGCTTCCGAACCGCTGGCGATGGCATCGGCGAACTGGTCGTGCAGACGCGCCAGCTGCGCGTGCAGGTGGCGGATCTGGCTGGCATCGGACAGGCCCAGTGCCTGGGCCCCGGCCACTTGTGCCAGCAGCGCGGCCATCTCGTCATCCTCGCCGACGGCGCGCGTGAGCGGGGCCAGCAGGGCTTGCACCTGCTGGGCGATGGGCGAGAGCTGGTAATCCTGGCCGGTGGCGTCCCAGACCAGCAGACCCAGATCGCGCAGGCGCTTCAGGGCGGCTTCCATGGTCTCGGGCTTCAGGGCGTAGAACAGCTGGTTCAGGTCCTCGCGCTGCAGGCGGCCCTGCGGCTGCGCCGCCAGTTCGAGAAACATCCAGATGCGCAGGCGCGCAGCAGCCTGGCCACCGGAGACCAGGCCGCGCAGCGCGTCCAGCACGTCCAGCCGCTGGCCCAGGGCCCAGGCCAGGGGCGCTTCGGCGGCTTGCGAAGGATCGCGGAAGTAGCTCTCGAAGGAGCCGGAGTCATGCTCGTCCGCAAGGGGAGCGGGGTCGAATTCTTCTGTCAATTTGTCGTGGAGGTTGACCAGGCAGTGCCTGGATCCTGCCCGGTCGGTGGGCGGACCGGCAAGTTTAGCAGGCCCGGGGACCTGCCTCCAGCAAAGCGGAGGGCGGCACACATGAAAATGCGCCGGAAAGGAAATGATTTATTGCATTAATGCAACGTTAATGCCCGTTGAGACAGCATTAACGCCAGCTTAATGATGGATCAGCGGGCCAGTGAGATCGCTTCGTAGGGCGTCTGCAGGTCGCGCTCGGGGATTTCCCAGACCACCAGCTTGGGCGGCGTCTGGGTGAAGGCGGGATTGGCGAAGTAATCGCGGGCGCTGCCGGAGAACTTGCCGCCATCCTTGGCGAAGCTGCCGATCTTCGCGCCCAGCGCCATCTGCAGGAAGCCGACGAAGTTGGAATTGCGCGAGAACGAAGTACCGATCAGGGCCACGTTGGGCAACTCGCCGTCGCCCAACAGATCGTCGAGATCATCGCCGCCCTTGGCGACGGCGCCCTGCCCTGTGGCGGCCGCTTCGGTGAAGACGGTGGCGGCCACGCTTTCCGGCGTGGGTTGCCAGCGCAACGGCAGCCAGTCCAGTCCGGCCAGGTGCACCAGGTCGCCGGGACGCTGTGCCAGCTTGCCCGGCTGGGCGGTATAGGCCTGCTGCGGCGTGGCCTGCACGCCAGCGGCCGTGATGCGCGCGGCGATGGCCTGCGCGGCGGCGTTCGCGCCGGTCTCGTTCCAGTGCGTATCGGTGTGCAGGTAGGCCGAAGCACCGAGTGGTGCCAGCGCGGGGGCGAGGTCGATGGCGGCCACGCCATCCTGATTCAGTTCGCTCACCCATTGCGCGGCGCGCGCATTCAATTCGGCCGGACGCGTGAGGCCGCACAAGGCGCTGGCGGCGATGCGGCTCTTGTCCGGCACCACCGACACCAGCAGGCCGATGCCACGTTGGGCCAGCGCCTGCCGGATGGCCAGCACTGCGGCGCGCTTGGTCTGCGCGTTGGCTTGTGCGTGGCGATTGACCTGCAATT
The DNA here is from genome assembly GCF_004367745.1 of Herbaspirillum huttiense. Lineage (GTDB taxonomy): Bacteria > Pseudomonadota > Gammaproteobacteria > Burkholderiales > Burkholderiaceae_D > Herbaspirillum > Herbaspirillum huttiense. Next base: position 1,425,367 of record NZ_CP037993.1, on the reverse strand, counting down.
CTTCGGCCAGGAACAGCCAGCCGGGGCAGCCGGTGCGCACGCGCGGGCCGGTATCGCCCAGCAGCAGCCAGCTGCCGGCACGTTCCAGTTTGGCGGCCTGGTCCGGCAGCCAGGCGTTGGAAAGCTGCTTGGCCAGTTGATGCGTCAGTTCGCCATGCAAGGCGTCGTCGCGCGTCCAGCTGGCGGGTAGCCAGTCGATCTTGCCGGCGTACACCAGCCAGCCGCAGGAGATCAATCCTGCACACAGCACGGCGGCCAGCGCGGCACCGGCCCAACGGCTGGCGCGGCGCGCCATGGCGCTGGGCTCAGGAGGCGTATGTGCAGCGTGAACGGGGGGCGTGCTCATCGTCGGCTCAGAACTGGAAGTAAAGGAAAGGCACGGTCTCGCGGCTGGCGATCAGTGCAAAGGAGAGCAGGAAGGCGGCAATCGGCCACGCCCGCACGAACCAGAGATAGAGTGCGCGTTCGCCCCAGCGCGCCTCCAGCGCCGCCTGCCACAGCGGGGCGACGATCCAGAACAAACCCAGCAGCACGGCCAGCGCCTGCACCGGCCGCAGCATCACGGCCAGCGCATCGCTCAGGCCCGTGCCATGCAAGCCGAACTGGCCCGCATACATCGTGGCAGCGGTGGCGAAATCCGGCGCGCGGAACAGGGTCCAGGCCAGGCAGACGAACAGCAGCGTCAAGCCATGGGCCAGCCACGAAGGAATGGACGGCAACGAAGAGCGCGACCACGCACGATCAATGCACAGCGCCACGCCATGCGCCGAACCCCACAGCAAATAATTCCAGCTGTCGCCGCCATGCCAGAGACCGGCGATGGCCATGGTCAGGAACAGGTTGCGATAAGTCTTCCAGACGCCGTGGCGATTGCCGCCCAGGCCGATGTAGAGATAGTCGCGCAGCCAGCTGGAGAGCGAGATGTGCCAGCGCCGCCAGAAATCCTGGATGCTGCCGGCCAGATAGGGATGATTGAAGTTCTCGGGGAAGTGGAAACCCAGCATCAAACCCAGGCCGATGGCCATGGCGCTGTAGCCGGAGAAATCGAAGAACAGTTGCATCGAATACGCCAGGCATCCGATCCAGGCATCGATCAGGGTCGGATGCTCCAGGTGGAAGGCTGCATCCACCAGGGGCGACAGCGTATCGGCCACCAGCACCTTCATGGCCATGCCAACCATGAAGCGGCGCGCACCGAGTGAGAAATTTTCCCGATTGAACCAGCGCTCGCGCAACTCGCGCTGCACCCAGTCGTAACGGATGATGGGGCCGGCAATCGAGTGGCCGAACATGGAGATGTAGGTGGCGTAATTGATGAAGCTGCGCTCCACCGCCACCGTGCGCCGGTGCACATCCACCAGATAGGAAATCGCCTGCAGCACGATGAAGGACAGGCCCGCCGGCAGCGCCACCTTCTGCCACGCCAGCGGCATGGCACCGTAGTGCTGCATCAGATCGCTCACGGTGGCAGCGACGATGTTGGCGTACTTGTACCAGACCAGCACCGCCGTATTGAAGACCACCAGCGCGATCAGCAGCACGGGACGGCGCAGACTGCCCTGCCCTTCCTCACGCGCACGGGCGCGGTCCACCAGCAGGCCACCAACCCAGGCCACGATGGTCAGCACCACGTGCAGGGACAGGAACAGCGGACTCAGCCAGCCATAGAACAGCCAGCTGCCCGCCAGCAGCACGCCATTGCGCCCGCGCTGCGGCACCAGGGCATAGACCAGCAGGAACAGCGGCAGGAACAGCGTCAGGAATTCAAGCGAGGCAAAGACCATGGCGTGGTGCAGTCGGCGTCAGTCAGCGTAAGTCAGCGTCAAGCAATCAGTTGGCCAGCTTGTCGGTAGCCGCCAGCAGGCGCGGACCGCTGGCCGAGGGCAGCAGCAGGACGCTGTAGCGCTCGCCCGCTTTCAGTTCGCCCAGGTCCAGCACCGGACCGGTATTGGTACCTCCGCACACCAGCTGCACCGACAGCTTGACCGGATTGATGGAACGGCGCTGCAGGCTGCCTTGCGCCACGCCCTTGAACAGGTCGGCAGTGCGGCCGGCCGGACGCAGGGCTGCAGCGGCACAGGAAGCATCGAGATTGAAGAAGGCCAGCGAGGCCTTCAGGCCATTGAAGTCATCCGGATTGTCCTGCACGGTGACCTGGCGGATGCCCTTGGGATCAGGCAGCACCACCACCGTGGCGAACTCGCCCGGCTTGGCCTGCACGCCCAGCTCCAGGCTCTTGCCCGCCACCGTCAGCGTGCCCTTGATGGTGGACTTGGCCTGCACCGGGAAGAAGGACGAGACCGGCTTGGCCGCGTCCAGTTTCAGCGGCGGCTGGCCCTTCTGGGCCACCACTTGCAGCGCGTCGGGCGTGGCGTTGATGAAGCGGATGAAAGCGGCATCCTCGGCCGGGCCGGTCGGATACAGCGGAATGTCAGCGGCCATCGCCCCCGCGCAGCCCAGCAGGGCCGCGCTCGCGGTCAGTGCGCGCAGCACGCTCATTTCTTGGCTCCCTTGGCGCTCACGGCATCGGCCGGCAGCTTGCCCAGCGCATCGCCGATGGCCGAACCCCAGGACTTGTAGCCGGCCACGGTGAAGTGCTGGCCATCGGTGGTGATCCATTGGCCCGGCTTGGACATGGCCAGCGAATCAATGTAGGTGCAAGGCGCCACGTTGGCAGCCAGGAACTGCGACATCAGCTGGGTGCGCGCATCGTTCTTCTGGTACATGCCGCCGGCCTTGCCCCAGGCAGGTCCGACCCAGGCGCACTTGGTGCCGGTGGCGGCAATCGCCTTGGTCAGGCTGGTCACGCTTTGCCAGGCCCAGGCCTTGGGGAAAGCCGGCTTGTCGTAGGAGGCCATGGTGTCGCCGATGACCAGCACCACCAGGTCCGGCTTGTCCTTGGCGATCAGTTCGGCGATGGGCGTGGTGCTGGCATCGCGGCCCTTGATCTGGATCTTGCCGTTGTCGATCTGCTCGGCACCGCAGTCGACCTTCTTGGTGGTCAGCCAGTCGCCGGCGCTGGCACCGCAGGCGCCGATGGAGTGGACCTTGGCGCCCATCTGGACCAGCTTGGCGTTCAGGGGTTCGGTGAGGTGGTCGGCCAGGCTCATGTGGCTTTCGCCCAGGACCAGGATACTCAGACCAGCGAGAATGGATGCAGCTGCCATGGCAATCTCTCTATCAAAAAATGTTCAGTCAAATCAGTTGGAGTACGGCGAACGATACGGGCTGACCGGCAAGGTCAGGAAACTGCCCTGCATGTCCTCCAGGGTATAGCGCAGGTACATGGCGACATTGAGTTCGCGGAAGTCGCTCGAATTGTTCAGGCGCAGCGTACCGCCCACAAACAGACGCGGCGCAAAGCGGTATTCGCCGCTGCCTTCCAGGCTGTAGCCGATGCCGGTCTTGGTCTGCTGCCCGTAGGTCTTGCCGCTGGCCGCTTGCAGGGCGGCATCCGTGGGGAAGTAATCCGCGCCGTCCTGGCGGAAGTACTGCACACCGGCCGAGCCCTTGAGCTGGAAGCTGAAACGGTCGCTGCGCTTGGCCCAGGTCACCGGCACGCCCAGCCCCAGATAGGCCTGCGGGCTGAAGTAACCGCCGTGGCCATAGGTGTAGAAGTTCTGGTTGTTGGCGTAGCTGATGAGGGTGGCGGAGACACCGGCCGTCATCTTCTCGTCGTTGCCGTTGGCCAGGTACTGGTAGGCACCGCCGCCCAGTTCCACACGCGTGTTGGATTCGACGTTGCGGCCCATCAGGCTGTGCAGGGCACCGTAGGCGTAGACGCCGGTCTGGGCATCATCCGAACTCATCTCGGCACGGCCGCCGTTGGCGGTCACGCCGCCCCAGGAACGGCCGATGCGCGGGTCGGTGCTGCCGGCAAACGAGGTGATGCTGTCGTTGACGGCACGGCGCGACACCGTCACGCCGAAGCGGTTGGTGCTGCTGCCGCCGAGCGGCTGCTCCACGCTCACGCCACCGACCACGTTGGGATACTTGAAACCGCTGGGCGTCGTGCCGATGTCGGCCTTGATGCCGTCGTCAGGACGCTCGTAGGCTACCGCCACGCCCACGCCGCTGGCGCTCTGCTTGCCCACGCCGGTGGCACTGGAACCGCCACCGCCGAAGCGGCTGGCGGCCTCGTCGGTCATGGTGCCGCCATCCAGCGAGACCGGCGTGATACGCACGGCCACGCGGTCATTGCCGACCGGCATGTTCACTTCCAGCGGGGCTTCGATATCGTTGATGCGGCTCAGGCCCGATTCGCTGGCATTGCCGCGCACCACCACGCCTTGCGTGACGTAGGGGCTGCGCGCCTGCAGGATGTCGTTGAGGGCGCGCTGCGCCGGCGTGAGGTTGTCCGCCGGCAGGCCTTGCTGGCCCTGCAGCGCCAGCAAGGCGCGCTGGGCGGCGGTGGCCGCACCCGGCAAAGCGGTGGCAGGTGCCGCACCTTGCTGCGCATAAGCGCCCGCCCTGCCCGGCTGGGTGGTCTGGACCATCTGCGCCGGAGCCGGCGATGCATTGCTGAACACCGGACCAAGCGCCGGGCCATAGGCCACCGCAGGCGCGGCCTGCGACGCCGCCACACGCGCGTTGGCCGGGGTCGGCAACACATCGGCCGCCGCCGGTGCAGAAGCCGTCATCATCGCCGGACGCAGCATGGTCTCGGCAGGCGGCGGGATGGCAGCCACATTCTCGTTGCCCGGCAGGCGACGCTGGGTGCGGAAGGGATTGATGGCCGGATCGAAACCATTGCCCTGGGCCATCAGGCTGCGCTGGCGCGCCGAGTTTTCAATGGCCACCGCCTTGCGCAACAGTGCCGTGGCTTCGCCGGTCTTGCCCAGCGCACGATAGATGCGTGCGGCTTCGGTCAGGGTGCTGGGATCGCTGCTTTCCAGTTTGTTGAACTGATCCAGCAGGCGCAGGGCATAGGCATTGTCGTGCGCCTGCATGGCGGTATCGGCCGCGCCCAGCAACACCGTGACGTCGCGCGGATTGCGTTCGGCCAGTGGTTTGTAGAGCGCCAGTGCGCGGGCATTGTCGCCGGCCGCATTGAACATGCGGGCCAGTGCCGAGAGCGCACCGATATCGGTGGGCCGCTGTGACAGCGCGGGGGCCAGCGTGTCGTAGGCCGCCGCCAGGTCGCCACCTTCGCGCAGGCGTTCGGCCTGGCGCACGCGGTAGAGGAAACGCACATCGTCGTATTGCTTGCGCGTGGCCACGTCCATGTTCTGGTTCTGCAAGGCCGTGAGTACGCTGTAGACCTGCGCATCCTCACCGGCCCTGAGCAGCACCGACGCGTATTGCAGGCGCGTAGCGGCGCTCGGCGTGGCCGGCGGCGCAATCAGCGGCTGCATCAGCGCCAGCGCACGCGGGGTATCGCCCGCATCGACATAGGCCGAGGCCAGTGTGCCGGTGCGCTCGGCATTGCCGGCCGCTTCGGGCTGCACGCGATCCAGCAGCGCCAGGGCTTCCTGGCGCTGGCCGGTCTTGACCAGCTCGCTCGCATGGCCGACCTGGATGGTCAGCGTGACCTGGCGATACAGATCGGTCATCGGTGCGGTACGACGGGCCTCGGGGATGCGGCGCAGGGTGTCGAGCGCATCCTGCCATTGCTCCATCTCCGCCGACAGCAAGGCGCTGGCGTAGAGCGCATCGACGTTGTCGCGATGCTCGCGGGTGAAGTCATCGATGGTCACGCGCGCCTGGCGCGACTGGCCGGCCTTGATGTAGAGGCGGGCCAGGTCGAAGGTGGTCCAGACGTTGTCGGGATCGTTGCGCACCGCTTCGCGCCGGGCGTCCAGTGCGGCATTGAGATCGCCACGCTGTTCGGCCAGGTTGGCTTGCTGGGTCGCACGCAGGGCGCGCAGGCGGCCCTGGTCGCCGAACTCGGCCTGTTGTTGCGGGGTGAGCTTGTCGAGCAGGCGCAGCGCTTCATCGGCTTGCCCGGTCTGCGAGAGCACATTCACCAGACCGCGAATCGCACCGACCTGTGCCGGCTGCACCGCCAGTACCTGGCGATAGTGCGCCGTGGCGGCCTCGAACTGGCCGGCCGTGGCTTCGATATCGGCGATGGCGACCAAGCCATCGGTGTTCTTCGGATCCAGGCGCAGCGCCTGGGTCAGCGTATCCTGCGCCTGGCGGGTCTGGCCGCGCGCCTGCAGTTCGCGGCCGCGCTGGATCAGCAGCCAGTAGCGCACGCTGTCGAGCGCCTTCTTCCAGCCGCTGCCGCCCTTCGCTACGGCGCGCGCCAGCAGCGGTTCGGCATCGGCCAGACGGTTCTGCTGCTGGCGCACCACACCCAGGCCACCGAGTGCATCGGTTTCATCGGGATGGCTGGAGAGGCGTTCCTGGAAAGCCTTTTCGGCTTCCTGCAGATCGCCCTTCTCCAGGGCCTGCAGGCCGCGCGAGAGCACCGTCGGCGTCTGCGTGGCGGTGACCTGCGAGCGGCCCTTGGCCAGCAGGTCGCGGATGTCCTTGTCGTCCGGATGGACCTTGAGGAATTCTTCAAACAGCGGGGCCTGCGCCGGACTCGGCGGGCCCAGCCAGGTCAGCGCCAGACGCCAGCTTTCATCGGCGTCGCCACCGATGTCGGTCTGCTTGCTCAGGCGCGAGAGCACGCGGATGCCTTCCACCCGGCTGTCTTCATGGCGCGCCAGCTGCTTGCCGTAGAACAGTGCCAGGATGCTGTCCTCGGGAGTTTCGCGCAGCAGGCGTTCCATGCCCTTGCGCGCTTCCGGCCAGCTGGCATCGTTGAAGGCCAGATTGTTGTAGTACTCGCGGCCGACCGTGCCCGAGGGCGTCAGGCCATTGAACATCTTGCGGAAGGTGTCGGTAGCGCGGTCACGCTCGCCGGCATCCACCAGGCGGCGGGCTTCGGCCAGCAGGGCCTGGTTTTCAGGGCGGGCCAGGGCGATGTCCTGCATCAGCTGGGCGGCTTGCCAGGGTTGCGGCGAGAGCGCCTGCAGCCGTTCCAGATACGCATTGGCCTGCTGCGGCCGGTTCTGCTTCACGCCGATCAGGCCCATGCCGTACAGCGCGTTGACCTGCGACTTGTCCAGCTGCAGCACCTTCTGCCAGACCTCGGCGGCGCGCTGGTTGTTGTTGCGCGCCTGCCAGTACTGGCCCTGCTCCACCAGCTGGGCCTGCAGGTCCGTCGGCGCAGCCAGGGCCGGGGCCAGGGGTGCGCCCAGGAGCGCGGCCAGCACTCCGATGGCTAGCGTGGTACGGCGCGTGCGCATGACTTCTCCCAAGACAAATTGAGCGTTCCGTCGTCGCGGAACTGATATCGCTGCTCGGCCCATCCGAGGCCGAACAGGCCGAGCATGACGTTGTAATACAGAATTTCCGGTTGCGCACTGGGCTGGGCCAGTCCGCTTTCCAGCTGTTGTGCGGCGCGCGCCTGCCATTGCGCGGCCAGGGTGTTTTCGCCCTTGGCCTGCAGATACGGCACCAACGCCGCGCCAAACCCGAACGGTCCCTGCCCTTCGATGGCACCGCTGGTCACGGCTACCTTCTCCGGCGCGATGCCGGTGGCGACGATGCGCTGGCGCATGCCATCCAGGGCGGCCAGCAGCGGTGCGGCCCCGGGGTCACGCGGCGAGGTCATGCCGGCCCACAGGTAGACGCGGATGGCGTCATAGCTGCCCAGTTCACCCTTGGCCGGATCGACCATGAACTGGCCGGCTTGCGCCGCCGTCATCTTGTAGCCGACCCAATCCGCCACGAAACCCTTGGGGCTGGTGGCCTGGATCATGCGCACGGTATTGGTGGCGATCTGCTGCCAGGGGCCCTTGGGGCGCTCCTTGTGCAGACGGCGCAGCAGCGGCAACGGCAGGTAACTCGGATTGAGCGTCCAGGCCTGGTTGCCCTGGCTGAAGCCCTGCGGTCCCGGCAAGACCATCTTGCCCAGGCCAGGCAGGTCCACCACGAGGCGCGCTTCGATGGCGTCGAGCAGGCGCACTGCATCGCTGCGATAGGTCGGGCGCTGCCACAGACGCGCCGCTTCCAGCAGCGCGTAGGCAATCCACAGATCGGCATCCGATGCGGAATTGGCGTCCTGCAATTGCCACTTGCCATCGGCACCCTGCCCCCACAGCCAGCCCGGCAAGCGGTTGGCGGCATCGGGCCCCATCATGTTGTCGCGCGTCCAGCTCCAGATCTGGTCAAAGCGTTGCGGATCGTTGGCGATCAGCGACAGCAGCAGGTTGTAGGACTGGCCTTCGGACGTGGTGTGATTGGGCAGCAGGCTGGAGTGCAGGACCCGGCCATCGGGTTGCACGTGACTGCCAGCCCAGGATTGCCAGGCCGGCCAGTCAACCGCCGCGCAGGCGGCCGGCGCGGCGCTGGCGGCCGCACCGGCACCACTGAGCGCGAGTGCTGCCATCACCTTCAACAGGCTGCGTCGCAGAGGCTGGAACGGCAGGTCAGGCATTGAGACGCTTTCTCGCCTTGGCGCGCAGGGTCAGGTAAGCCAGGCCGCCGAGCATCAGGATGCCGCCGGCAATCAGCACGAACATGGCCAGCACGTGGCGCGACAGCCACCAGCGCAGCATGCGCAGCGGCGACATGCTGCCGACGAAATAATTTTCTTCGGCCAGCAGCGGATCGATGGTGGTCCCTCGCACCGCCACCAGGCTGCCCTGGATGGTCTCGGCTTCCGGGTCCTTGCTGGCCATCGCATCGAGGATCTGTTGCAGGCCGGATGCATCGCCACCGGCCAGCACCACCACGCTGCGGCCACTGTCGAGGGGCGACTCGAAACCGGTCAGGTAAGAGGTCGGCTCGCCCCCCGAGAAGGCCAGTGCCAGCCGCGCACGGCGCTTGGCCTGGTCCTCGTCATCGATCTGCAGCCAGCTGCGCACGCGCAGGGCCAGATCGGCCACCTGGAAGCGCTGCTTGTCTCCGGTCACCACCGCCGGCAGGCGATCGGCCCATTGCTTGAGCAGCGGCTGATTCTGCCCCGAGGCCAGCACCAGCAGGTCGCGCGAGGCCACCTTGTCGACCTGGGCGGCCTGGGTCACGGCCACGCCGGTCGCCGGATAGCCGGTGGCGCTGCCGAAGCGGCCCAGCAGCGTCAGGTAGGCCGAGAGATCATCGGGCGTGGCATTGTCGGGCAGTACCACCGCCGACTCCGACAGATCGGCCATGCGCGTGAAGGGGAAACCGGCATCCTTGAACACGCCCAGATTGGGCATGGCCATGAAGTGATCGTAGCCGCGCAGGTCGATGGTGGATTCGGGATCGATGCTGCCGCGCACGTTGTCGATGATGACGTCCTGGCATTCGCCCTGCTTGACGAAATCGTACATGTAGCGCAGCTGCAGACGCGATTGCGGACCGGCCAGGTTCAGCGGCAGGCGCACGTTCATCTCGCGGGTGAGCGCGTCATCCTTGATGGCGGCCAGCAGGCTCTTGTCCAGCTGGTCATGCGGCAGCAGCACGTCGGCCTTGATCAGGCCATCATTCAAGCTGACCATGAAGGACGAATTGGACGACTTGGGCTGCGGCGTGTAGCGATACACCAGTTTCAGCTTTGCGCCATCCTGTCGCCAGCTGGAGAGCGCGGGCGGGAAGTTGAGCGGAATGGTGATCTCGCCCGGGTTGTAGCCGGAGACATTGAGGCGCTTGGGATCGATCAGCTCGGAGAGTTTCACCGGACGATCGGTAGGCAGCCAGTTGGGCGCGTCATACGGCTGGCGCGGAGTCAGCGGCTGCAGCTTGTCGACCACCACCGAGCTGCCCGCCAGGCCCTTGCCGCCCAGCGTCAGGGCAGCGGCGGCCTGCTTGAGTTCGGCGATGTTGCGGCCGGAGACGATCAGCAATTTGCCATTGGCATCATTCGGATTGGCCTGCACGGTCAGGGTCGGCCCCTTGGGCGCGGCCACGGCCACACCGGCCACGGTGGTGGCGGCCTCGCCGGCCACCATCAGCACGGCATTGCCGCGCTGGGGCAAGGTGTTGATCTGTACCGGGAAGCGCGCACCGCGATAGGCGGCCAGCGCGCCGAACCAGGACGACAGCGACCCTGCCGCTTCCAGCGTGCCGTTGTCGGGCGTGCCGGCAAAGATGAAGGGCAGGTTCAGCATGCGGATGTCGCGCCGGTCGAAGAAGGGTACGGGCATCAGCGCCAGGTCATCCTTCTGCGGCAGCGCCGTGGTCTGCAGGTCCAGCGTGGAGCCGTTGGCCACGCGCGTCCACAGGCTGGAATGCAAGGGATCCTCGCAACCCATCGTGTAGTGGCCGATGAACTGCAGGCTCAGGCGGTTGAATTCGGTAATCAGCTTGGCCGGGATGTCGACCTTGGCGGTCTGCATGCTGCCGGAGTTTTCCTTGGGCAGCGGGATGCTGCCGGCCACCACGTCGTTGACCATCACGTTGATCTGCGACAGGTCCGGCAGCAGCGCGGGCGAATACGTGTAATACAGGGTCACGTGCGCACCGGTGGCCACCAGCGAGACCGGCACGTCGAAGTTGAGACTGTCGGTGGCATCCACGCCATGCAGGTTCATCGAACCGTTGCGGCCCAGCTGCTTGAAGGTGAACACGTAAGGATCGCCGGCCATCGGGATCGGTGCCGGCAGACCGGGCGTGGCCGCGGCCGAGGGGGTCGCGGGAGTGGCCGCCAGTGCCGGCAACGGCAGGCTGCCTGCCGTCATCACGGCCGCCAGCATCAGGCACAGGGAGCGCTGGCGCAAGGGCATCCGTTGCGCTTGAGACTGCTTCGTTTTCATTATTGTTTTTCCAGAGTGTTATCGGTAACGGGCACAGTGGCTGCCGCCACTGCCGAGGGGGCTGCAGCGGGTGCCGGCGCGCGGCGTTGCGCACGCCGGCTGCGCATCAGGATCAGGGTGGCCTTGAACAATTGCCGTACGCCATTCATGCCGATGCCGGCGACTTCACGCAAAGCTTTGAGCGGCGTATCGGGACGGCTCTTGCCCCAGTTGTTGTCCCAGATGTCGGCGCGCGAGAAGGTCAGGCGCACCAGTTCGCTTTGCTGGCGCAGCGACAGTTCGTGGAACTGCGCACCGACCATGTCGTTGCGGCTGAACACCACCATCGCCGGGAAGACCTTCTCCTGCGCATTGCGCATCATCGAGACCTCGATGCGTGCATTGCGTGCGATGCTGACGCCGGCCGGCAGGCGCAGGCCGATGCCCTTCTGCGAGAAGTCCAGGGTCTTGCCGTCAATGATGCTGCCGTCGTCGAGCTTGATGCGTACCGGCAGTTCGGCGGTCACGCGCGGCTCGCTGCGTACCTGGCGGGTTTCGGAAGCGACCGCCATGGCGGCGCTGCTGATGATGACGTTGTAGAGCGTCCAGGCCATGTTGATGAGGATGGTGGTGACCGCATTCGGATCACCATGGATCAGTTGCCAGATGCCGAAGCCCAGTCCGGCCACGTTCAGCCCCAGCAGCACCATGTAGGGCCGCGCCAGCTTCCAGTCGAAGTGGTCATCGGTGATGATGCCGCCCTTGTCGGTGACGTTGAAGCCGCCCAGCTTGGGGTTCACCAGCGCCAGCAGCACCGGTCCCAGGATGTACCAGGCCAGCACGGTCTCGTAGACCTCGTTCCAGAAGGAATGGCGGAAGCGTCCCTGGATGCGCGAGTTGGTCAGGCTGGCGTGCAGCACGTGGGGCAGCACGTAGGCCGTGATCATCAGCGCCGAGGCCTGGAAGATGTGGGCGCCGAAGAACAGGTACGTCAATGGCGCCGTCAGGAAGATCAGGCGCGGCAGGCCATAGAAGAAGTGCAGCATGGCGTTGAGGTAGCACAGCCGCTGGCCCAGACGCAGCCCCCTGCCCTTGAGCGGATTGTCGACGCGGAAGATCTGCGCCATGCCGCGCGCCCAGCGCACGCGCTGTCGGATGTGGCGCGCCAGGTTCTCGGTGGCCAGGCCGGCGGCCTGGGGGATGGCGAGATAGGCGGTGTTGTAGCCGGCACGGTTCATCTTCAGCGCGGTGTGCGCATCTTCGGTCAGGGTCTCGGTGGCGATGCCGCCGATTCCCATCAACGCGGTACGGCGCATGACGGCGCAGGAGCCGCAGAAGAAGGCGGCATTCCACAGGTCATTGCCATCCTGCACCAGGCCATAGAACAGCTCGCCCTCGTTGGGTACCGAGCGGAAGGTATTGAGGTTCTTCTCGAAGGGATCGGGCGAGAAGAAGAAGTGCGGGGTCTGCAGCATGGCCAGCTTGGGGTCCTTGTAGAACCAGCCCATGCAGATCTGCAGGAAGGAACGGGTCGGCACGTGGTCGGCATCGAAGATGGCCACGAATTCGCCGTCGGTGACCTTGAGCGCCTCGTTGAGGTTGCCGGCCTTGGCGTGCTTGTTGTCGGAGCGCACCAGGTAGTTCACGCCGATGTTGTCGCAGAACTCGCGGAATTCTTCGCGGCGGCCATCATCGAGCACGTGCACGCGCAGCTTGTCCTGCGGCCAGTCGATGGCCTGCGCGGCGAAGATGGTGAGCGAGACGATGTCCAGCGATTCGTTGTACGAGGGAATGAAGACATCCACCGTCGGCCACTCCGCAGGCGGCATGGTCAGCATCTGCGGCTTGCGGCGCAGCGGCCAGGCGGTCTGCAGGTAGCCCAGCGTCAGCACCAGCAGCGAATACAGTTCGGCCGCCAGCAGTCCGTAGCCGAAGCAGATGTCCAGCCAGCTTTCAAAGGCCAGCGTGGAACTGATGCGCCAGTACATGTAGCGCATCGACACCGTCAGCGAGAGCGTGATCAGCACCAGCACCGGGAACCGTCCCGACTGCTTGCGCAGCACCAGCGCGGCGACGAAGCAGCCGATGGCGAAGACGCATTGGGCGGCGAAGTCCAGCGGCACCGAAATGATCAGCAACGCCAGCATCGTGGCAAACAGCAGCACGGCCCATTGCACCAGACGGCGCGGCCCGCGCGGCAAGCCTTCGAGGCGCGCGCCGACGGTCTGCATCCATTGTTGCAGGCGGTTGGCCGATGGCCGTGCCGAGGGCTCCTGTCCTGGCGGATGCGGTGACAGCGTGGCGGCGGCAGGCAGGTCGGACGGGGCTGGCGAATGCGATGGCGAGGGTGCCTGGGATCCGGTCGTCATGCGCGTGCACCCGTAGCGACGGCTTTGGCGACAGCGGCGCGCAGCACCTCGCTCACGCCCTGCAATTGCTCATAGGCCGGCGAGTGGCCGTCCTTGACCAGCGGATTGAAGCCATAGGCCAGGCCTTCGCTGATGGCGTGATCGAGCGCGATCACCCCAGCCAGGCGCGGACCCATCCAGCGCTTGAGCACTTCCAGCATGTCCTGGCTGAAACTGCGGCTGGCATCGTATTTGTTGACCACATAGCGGCAGTTGTTGCGGCCATGCAGGACCTGGCGCATATGTTCCAGCGCCAGGAAAGAACCGGCGTCGGGCGTCACCACCGCCAGCACCTGGTCGGCGGCTCGCAGGGCCTGGTCGAGATAGGCGGTCTGTCCGGCCGGCAGGTCCAGCAGCACCACGTCGCCCGCCTGCAGCTGCAGGGCGTGCAACCGGCGCAGCAGCCATTGGCCATCCTCGGCCATCTGCTGGGCCAGCGCAGATTCGCCAGCGGCGGCCACCAGGGTGTGGCTGACCACCTGCGTGCCGGCCATGCCGGCAGCCAGGCCACTGCGCCAATCTGCGGCGGCGGCCGCTGCAGCAACGGCGTCGGCACTCACGCCCAGATGGTATTGCAAGGCATTCTGCGGATCCAGGTCGATGGCGATCACGCGGCCATGGCGCGCCAGACTGCAGGCCAGGGCCGAGCACAGGGTGGTCTTTCCGACCCCGCCCTTGGGCGAGACTACGGCAATCACCTGTGCGGGCGTCGTGGGGGGCAGGGCCACGCCGGACTGACCGGCGTCGTCGTTGTTGGCGCGCTGCAGGGCTTCGCGCTGACGCGCGGCCTCGCCCAGCATCGAACGCAACAGGGTGGGTACGCCAGGGCCATGGGGCGCCGACGGGCTGATCTGGCTGACCGGCGCCGGGTTCGGGGAGGAAGCAGGCGCCTGCACGGACAGGGACGGTGCCAGTCTGGCGACAGGAGCGACTGCAACGACTGGAGCGACCGGGACGGCAGCAGGCGCAGCAACGACAGGGGCTTCGACGACCGGCTCGCTGGCCGGCTCGGTCAGCGGCTCGATCACAGGCTCAATGCGCTGGGAGGAGGAAAGCGAAGGCGGGTCCAGCAGCGGCACCACCGCGCTGGCCGCCACGACCGGTGCCGGTTCGGGCTTCACGTCCGCTGCGGCCGGCTGCGCAACCACCAGCGGCGCCTTGGGCTTGCGGACCGGCTCCTTGTAGTTGATGGCGGCCTCGATTTCGAGATACCCATCCACCGTCGCCCCGAACTTGCTCAGCAAGTTGGAGATATCGTTTCCCATGCTTGACTCCCTGCCCTGTCCTGACGGCGGCGGCTTTTGACCGGGCGCGCAAGACCTGCCTGCAACCTTGTTAAAAAGCGGTAAGTGTTCCCATATGCTGCCATCCCCCAGCTATATTTATTTATCCGCTCTGACGGCGGGACTTTTCCCCTCTGGATGCGGAGTCATGCTCCGCGCGGACCAGGCGCAGGAATGTTGTTTTTTCGACCACATTCCACGTTGTCATTAAAACAAACAAATCCTGATACCGCAACCTTCTTCGTTGCCAAAAATGTAAAAAGCCGACAAGACACAACACTCATTTCTTGCCAGGAACATATGAAGAAAGAGGCAGAATCTTACATGCGAGACGGACGCTTTGTCGCTCAATAGCGACAATTTGTTCCTCCTTCGACGCGGAATTGACACAGTTCCCGAAAGATCCCGCAAGGACACTCGCGAGCCACGGCTGGCGCGGCTTTTCGACTCTCATCCTGCGGGAGATCGGGCAAGCCGGATCGGGCATGTCCACGTACCCGCCTATGCTAGGGGTTCGTAAAAAGATGTCACTCGGGAAAAACCTGAGAAGCCACGGCGTTCACGCTGGCAGCGCACGGGAATCGGCGATCTGCCACCAGACCGGCAGCAGCGCCTGCACCTCGGGCCGGCCGAAGCGCTGGTCGATCAGCCAGACCGTGCCCTGGTCGGTTTCGGTGCGGATGACGCGGCCGGCCGCCTGCACCACTTTCTGCATGCCGGGATAGAGGTAGGTGTAGTCGTAACCGCAACCGAACAGTTGCTCCATGCGTTCACGCAACTGCTCGTTGACCGGGTTGAATTGCGGCAACCCCAGCGTGGCGACGAAAGCGCCGATGAGTCGATCGCCGGGCAGATCCACGCCTTCCCCGAAGGAGCCGCCCAATACGGCAAAGCCGATGCCCTGTCCGGCGCTTTCGAAACGTGCGAGGAAGGCATCGCGGTCGGTCTCGGACATGCGGCGCGACTGCTGCCAGGTGGCAATATGCGGATGCGCCCGTGCGAAGGCATCGCGCGCCTGCTGCAGGTAGTCGAAGCTGGAGAAGAACGCCAGATAGTTGCCCGGCCGCTCTTCATACTGGCGCGCCATCAGTTCGCAGATCGGTGCGATGGAGGCTGCGCGGCGCTGCCAGGTGGTGGAGATCTGATGCGCCACCTTCACCTGCAACTGGCTGGCCTGGAAGGGAGACTCGACATCGATCCAGGCGGTATTGGCCGGCATGCCCAGCAGATCGGCAAAATAATTCCACGGGGCCAGTGTGGCCGAGAACAGCGTGGTCGCATGCGCAAAGGCGAAGCGCGGCCCCAGGAAAGGCGCAGGCACCACGTTGCGGATGCACAGCACGGTATTGCGTTCATCTTCCCGGGTGAGATCAAACAGCGAGTGCGGGCCGAAGGATTCGGCCAGCCGCACGAAGGCCATGGCATCGAAGTAGAAATCGCGCAGCGGCGGATCCAGCGGCACCGCCACCTGCGCCAGGAAATCGCTGATGGCGCCCACGCTGCTGCTGAGTGCCTCGACGAACTTGGCCGGCGGCGCTTCCAGCACCTGATAGGGCAAGTCGGCTTTCTTGCCGGCGGCGGTCCAGGCGCGGCCCAGCCGTTCCAGCGGCTTGGCCACGGCCGGCGGCGCCACGGCGCGCGCGGCCCGCAGCGCTGCCCGGCTCAGTTGCGCGCTGTACATGCTGCGCGCCCGCGAGACCAGGTTGTGGGCCTCGTCGGCCAGCACGCTCACGCGCCAGTCATGCGCCTGCGCCATGCCGTAGAGCATGGCACCGCCATCGAACCAGTAGTTGTAATCGCCGACGATGACATCGCTCCAGCGCGTCATCTCGCTGCCCAGGTAGTAGGGACAGACCTGATGCTGCAGGGCCACGCTGCGCAGATGCTCACGATCCAGCAGCGGCTGCGAGAGGCAGGCCGCCCGGGCGGCAGGCAGGCGGTCGTAGAAGCCCTGCGCCAGCGGACAGGAATCGCCCCGGCACAGCCGGTCCGGATATTCGCAGGCCTTGTCGCGTGCGCACAGTTCCAGCACGCGCAGCGGCAGTTCGCCGTGATCCTTCAAGGTGGCGGCGGCATCCAGCGCCAGTTGCCGGCCGGGGGTCTTGGCCGCGAGGAAGAGGATCTTGTCCAGCCGCTGCGCCGGGGCGGCCTTGAGCGCCGGGAACAAGGTGCCCAGCGTCTTGCCGATGCCGGTCGGTGCCTGCGCCAGCAGGCTGCGCCGGCCCGTCTGCGCGCGAAATACCGCCTCCGCCAGTTGCCGCTGACCGGGACGGAAATCGCCATGCGGAAAGCGCAGCGTCTGCAAAGCCGTATCACGCGCCGCGCGGTGCGCCAGCTCCTGTTCGGCCCAGCACATGAAACGCTCGCATTGCGCCGCAAAGAGCGTGGCCAGTTCCTCGCGGCTGCGGGTTTCTTCCAGTACCGTTTCCTGCTGGCTGCCGATGTCGAAATACACCAGCGCCAGATGGATGCGCGCCAGCCCTTCCCGCTCGCACATCAGGTGGCCATAGACCCGCAGTTGCGCCCAGTGCAGGTGGCGATGATTGTCGGGCAGGCTGGAGAGCTGGCCGCGATAAGTCTTCACTTCTTCCAGCAGCTGGCGCGCGGGGTCATACCCATCGGCGCGTCCGCGCACATGCAGCGCGCCATGATCGGCCGAGAGCGTCACTTCGCTCAGGTAGCCCTCCCCGCGCCGCTGCGCCACGATGGCGTGACCGGCGATGCCTTCCTGGGCGGTGGGTGTGGGCGTGAAGCGCAGATCGAGATCGCCCTGCTTGGCGGTGAATTCGCACAGTGCACGAACCGAGACGGTGTAGCGCGGTGCGGACTGCTCTTGCGCAGCGCCGGCCGAGAGAGCCTCGTTCATGCTGCCGCCTGTTCCCATTGCAGGTAGCACACCGCCACCGGCATGCCTTGTTGCGCGCAATAGTCCAGCCATCGGCGCTGGTTGTCCTGCAGGCGGTCGCCCGGGCCTTTGACTTCGATCATGCGATAGCGCCCTTGCTGCGGCCAGAACTGGATCAGGTCGGGGAAACCGTTGCGGTTCTCGCGAATGTCGTCAAGGATGCGCAGGCACCACAGCTTCAGATGTGCAGCGGGGATACAGTCCAGCGCCATCAGCAGCAGCTCGCGCGTGATCCAGCCCCAGGCCACGAAGGGCGATTGCAGGCCGTGCTTGGCCTCATGGATGGCAAGGAGATGCGCACGGTAGCTGCCGTCATCCAAGCGGCGCAAGCAGCGCGCCAGCACATCGCGCCGACGCGCCGCGAAATCGGCGCTCAAGAGATCGGCCGGCTCGCGCTGGAAGGGATGGAAGAAGGCGCCGGGAATGGGCGCGAACAGCGCTTCCCAGCACAGCAAGCCGAACAGGGCATTGGCCAGCGCGTTTTCGACATAGAACACCGGCGCATCGGCCTGCTGCAAATGCAACTGCACCGCCCGCTCGACGCGGCCGCCCTCGGCCGGCAACACGAGCTCGATCTGATCGACCACGGCGGGGCGCGGCCGCAGCGCCGGCGGCAAACCCAGCTGGCGCGCCAGACGCGGCGCGATGCGCAGCAGTTGCTGGCGTTCCGCCTCGCTCTCGGGCGATTGCCGGGCGATCGTCAGCAGGGCTTGTGCGGGACCGAAGCGGCCCAGTTTTTCCAGCACGCGGATGGCGCGTGCCCGTGCACCGGGATAACGGCAGGCAGCGTAGATCTGCTGTGCCTGTGGCCAGTCGCCGGCCTTCTCGCAATGCTGGCCGAGCTGGAACAGCAGGCGTTCCCGGCGGCTCTCCAGCCAGGGATTGTCGAAGCGCTCCGCGGGCAGCGCGTCGAGCACCGCCGCGACCTCGTCACCGGCCTCGAAGCGCTGCTTGCAGGCCTGCAGTCGCAGGTAAAGATCAATGTCGGTACGGCTGCGAAAACCGCGCGCCTCGGCAGAAAGGGCGATCTGTTCATAGCGCAGCGTACCCAGATCGGCCAGGACGAATTCGCTCCAGTCCTGGCGCAGGTTGCCGAAGAACATCAAACGCAAACGTTCACACAGGCCGCCAACCCGCATGCGCAGGACCGCTTCCCCGCCCTGCCCCGGCGCGGTCCATTGCGACAGGCAACGCGGCGCGGCATGTTGCGGATCGCTTTCCAGCGCCGCCAGCAAGCTGTCCTTGCGCGCCGTCCTGAGTCCACCGCGCACGCCGAACCAGCGCAGCAGCTCCGGCTTGGTCGCCAGCGCGAAGACCTGGGCCAGCGACAGCGGCGCATCCTGCTCCACCCACTCCGGCGGCAGATCGCGGGACGCCTCAAGCGGGCAGCCGATCTCCGGATAAGCCAGACGGCTGGCGCGGAAGTGCTCGCCCTTGCGCATCATCATGCGCACGAACAGCGCCCGCGCAGCCAGCGGCAAGGCCGGGAAACGCAGCAGGAAATCGCACTCCTCGTCCTGCAGCAGGTCGGCATAGCGCTGCCCCAGCCAATCCAGCGCCTGCTGGAAATTGCTCAGGTAGTAGAAACGGTGATCGGGGACGGCGGACATTGCGGCGAAAAGCAGGCAGGAAAGGAACTGTATGGATGCACAGTATATCGCTTCCTGCCAGAAGCAACATATTCATTGGACCGAACATGAAGCTTAGGGCAGCCCCTCCGCCCGCTCCGCCGCTCAGATCCTGGCTGCCAGCTCCTTGGCAAAAAAATCGGTCACCACCCGCACTCGTTGCGGGAGGAAGCGGCGGCGCGGCCAGACCAGGCTGATGTCGCGGGTTTCCTTCAGATAGGCATCAAGGACGGTGGCGATGTCCGGATGGCGCATCTCGCCGACCAGCGAGGCCCGGTTGAACAGCCCCAGTCCCACGCCCGCACGCACCGCCGCCAGGATGGCCTCGACCGTGTTGGCGGACAGGTTGCCCTGCACCGGCACGTTGAAGCGCCCGTGCGGTCCGCTGAAAGGCCATTCGTGCATGTCGTTGTAGATCAGGCAGTTATGGCGCGCCAGCTCCTGCGGCGTGCGCGGCAGCCCATGCCGCCTGAAATAACTGCGTGCTCCCACGCACACCAGCGGCGTGCTGGCCACGCGCTTGACCACGGCATCCGGATGCAGCACCGGACTGACGCGGATGGCCAGGTCGACGCCATCGGCCAGCAGATCGCGCACGCCATCGGAGAACTGCAGATCGAGCCTTATCCCCGGATAGCGCGCCAGCAGCACCGGCACCAGCGGCAGCACGTGCAGGCGGCCGAAGGTGGCGGACGTGGCCAGCCGGACCGGTCCGGCGATGTCCAGCGTGCTGCTGGAGAGTTCGGCATCGGTCTGCGCCATCTCCTCCAGCAGCGGCACGGTGCGCGCGTAGTAGGTGCGGCCGTGTTCGGTCAGGGTCACGCTGCGCGTGCTGCGATGGAGCAGGGCCACGCCCAGACGCTGTTCAAGGGCGCTGACGGCCTTGCTCACGCTGGACTGCGATTCGCCGAGCCGACGCGCCGCGGCAGAAAATCCACCGGTCTCGACCACGGCGACGAAGGCCGTCATTTCCTGGAATCTGTCCATGGGTATTCGCTGAAAGAGGCAGGCCACGAGGCCGTATTTATTCCAAAACAGAATAACAGCAATCAAATTCACAGGGATTATCAACAAATCTGGCCGCAATTACCATCGGTTCACCGCTGGCCGAAGCGCTCTTCGCTTGCCGGCCCGCTCCATCAGTTTTCTTTCACTCTTGAATCGATCGGATACACCATGACTCTCTCCACTCCCTCCTTGGCTGGTTCACTCTCCCTCAGCGGCAAGACGGTCGTCATCGTCGGCGGCAAGACCGGCATCGGCCTGGGGATTGCCCGCGCCGCATTGGCCGCCGGGGCCACGGTGATCGTCGCCAGCCGCCGCATCACGTCCACGCAAGAGCGCCCTGAACTGGCCCGCCTGCAGCAGGTCACGCTGGACATGCGCGACGAAACCGCCGTGCGCAGCGCCTTCGCGGCCATCGGTCCCTTCGATCACCTGGTGGTCACCGCTGCGCCCGACGTCGGCAGCTGGGGCAGCTTCATGGATGCCGACATGCGCGGCGTGCGCAGCTACGTGGAAGGCAAATTCTTCGGCACCTGGGCCTGTGCCCGCTACGCCGCACCGCTGCTGCGCGACGGCGGCACCATGACCTTCCTCAGCGGCGGCATGGCGGTCCGGCCCAAGCCCGGCTTCACGGCCGTGACCTCCAGCTTTGCGGCAGTCGAGGCGCTGGCGGCGTCGCTGGCGGTGGAACTGGCACCGACGCGGGTCAACACCATCCGTCCCGGCTTTGTGGAAACGGACATGTGGAATTTTCTCCCGGCCGACGTGCGGGCCGGCATGATGCAACAGGTGGCCGCCAGCTTCCCGGCACGCCGGGCCGGACAGGCCGGGGACATCGCCCATGCGGCGCTGTTCCTGATGACCAATCCCTACGTCACCGGCACGGTACTGGACGTGACCGGCGGCGAGAATCTGGTCAACAGCATCGGCTGAACCGGCTGAATCGGCTGAACCAGCTGATGCAGGGACTGTGCAGCGACACCCGAAGCGGATCATCCAAAACGAAATCGCGATTGCCCGCTAAGATAGTCGCCCTGCACAGACCAATCAACACTTCCAGGAGACCGCCTTGCCCAAGCTTTCCATCCTCGCCTTCGCGCTGTCCGCTGCCCTGCTGGCTTGCGCCGCGCCCTTGCACGCGCAGCAGACGCCGCGCCATGATGAATTCTTCTGGCTCGGCGAAATCAACAAGGCCACGGCCGTCATCAACACCGACGAAGGCTTGCTGGACAAGTCGATGACCCCGCTGGTCGTCAAGGGCATCCGCAAGGTGCTGGCCGATGGCGAGCTGCCAGGTGCCAAGCGTCCGACGCTGGTGATCACGTTCGAGCCGCTGCTGATCCAGGCGGCCGGTCCGCAGATCACGCTGCTGCACGCCGGCCGTTCCAGCCAGGACATGCTGGCCACGCTACGCGCGGCCATCCTGCGCGAAGACCTGCTGACGCTGGCCAACCAGCTCAACGCCACCACGGCGGCGCTGGTCAGACTGGCCGCCAGCCAGCGCGACACCATCGTGCCCAACTACACCAACGGTGTGGCGGCGCAACCCAACAGCTACGGCCACTACCTGCTGGGCTTTGCCGCCGCACTGGACCGCGATGCCCAGCGCCTGCGCGAAGCCTATGTGCGCCTGGACCGCTCGGCCATGGGCACCACCGTCCTCAACGGCACCAGCTGGCCGTTGAACCGCCAGCGCATGGCCGACTACCTGGGCTTTGCCGCCATCGTCGACAACGCCTATGACGCTGCGCAACTGTCGGCGGTGGATGGTCCGGTGGAAGCGGGCGCGGTGGTCTCTTCCATTGCCCTGCATGCCGGCGCCTTCATCCAGGACGTGATGACGCAATATGCGCAGCCGCGTCCGTGGATCCTGCTGCAGGAGGGAGGGGCCAATACTTACGTGTCGTCGGCCATGCCGCAGAAGCGCAATCCGGGCCTGCTCAACAGCACCCGGCGCGATGCCTCGATGGTGATTGCCGAGGGCATGGGCGTGGCCATCGTGGCGCACAACATCCCGCCCGGCATGAGCGATGCCAAGGACGTGAAGCCCAACAAGGAGATGGTGCTCAATACGGTCAAGGTCCTGAAGAACTGGGAAAGCATCCTGGGCGCGCTGGTGATCGATCCGAAACGCGCGCTGGAAGAACTCAACAGCGACTGGACCGCGTCCCAGGAACTGGCCGACGTGCTGATGCGCAAGTACAAGCTGCCCTTCCGCGTGGGCCATCACTTCGCTTCGGAAGTGGTGGAGTATGCCAAGGCCAACAACATCCGGCCGCTGGAGTTTCCTTATGACCAGGCGCAGCGCATCTATCACGAAGCGGTGCTGAATTCGGAATTCCCGCAGGCCCTGCCGATGTCGGAACAGGAGTTTCGCAGCACCCTCGATCCGGTGGCGATCGTGCGCAATCGTGCCACCGTGGGCGGTCCGCAACCGGCCGAGATGGACCGTATGCTGCGCGAGGCCACTGCGCGCGTGGCGCAGCAGGATGCGTGGATCAAGGCCCGGCAGCAGCGCATTGCAGGATCGCTGCAGAAGCTGGATGCGGATTTTGACCGGATGGCCGTCTCGGCGGGGGTGAAGTAAGTCGTGCCGGGCGGGCCGTGCAGCTGGGCCTAGCCGCGGGAAATCACCAGCAATCCCGCAGCAATGAGCGCGGCCCCGATCAGCTTGGCGGGCGTGATGACTTCATTGAGAATCCAGACCGCCATCAGCAAGGCCACGATGACACTGCCCTTGTCGATCAGCGCCACGGTGGACACGTCCCCCGCCTTGATGGCCTTGTAGTAGAACACCCAGGAGACGGCGGTGGTCACACCCGACAGGCCGAGCCAGAGGACGTTCTGCCAGGTGACCGCGCTCAACTGCGCGGCCGGCACGACAGCGGCGGCGAACATGAGGACGAAGACGAACACGAAGCAGGTCCGGATGGCCAAGCCCAGATCGCTGGAGATGCCGGTCAAGCCGAGTTTGGCGATGACCGAGGTGAAGCCTGCAAAGGCCATGGAAATGAATGCGTAGGCGATCCAGCGTTCCATCGTCTTATCCTTGAATGAAGATCGTGTAAGGCAACAACCGCAACCATCTGCCCATCTGCGGTTCAGCGCCCGCCTTCGGGCGCAAGCCGCTTGAGCAACTGCGCATGAAACAACTCCGGCATCTGCATCTGCGGTGCGTGACCAGCGCCGGGAAATACCACCAAGGTCGAGTGCGGAATGACGGCAGCCGCCTCGCGCCCGAGCACCGCATAGTTGCCCAGCCCGGCGCGCAATGCCGGCGGTGCGAATTCCTTGCCGATGGCGGTGCTGTCCTGGTCGCCGATCATGAGGACCGTGGGCGTCTTCAGGTTCTTCAGTTCGTAGAACACCGGTTGCGTGAGGATCATGTCGTACAGCAGTGCGGAATTCCACGCCACCCGCTCCTTGCCCGGCCCGCGGTACATGCCGGCCAGCATCTGCACCCAGGGTTCATACTCCGCACTCCACTGCCCGGAGAAATACGTAGCGCGCTCGTAGTTGCGGATGCGCTCGGCCGTGGTACCGAGTTCGCGCGCATACCACTGGTCCACCGATACCGGCGGCACGCCCTTGGCGCGCCAGTCTTCCAGGCCGATGGGGTCAACCAGCACCAGCTGGCGGGTCTGCTGTGGATAGGACAACGCATAGCGGACGGCCAGCATGCCGCCGGTGGAGTGGCCTACCAGGATGGCTTGACCGATGCCGAGCGAGGCGAGCAAGGCGTGCGTGTTGGCGGCCAGTTGCTGGAAGCTGAACTGGTATTGCTCGGGCTTGCTGGATTTGCAGAAGCCGATCTGGTCCGGTGCAATCACACGGTAGCCGGCGCGGCGCAGGACATCGATGGTCTGCTCCCAGGTGCCGGCGCAGAAATTCTTTCCGTGCAACAGGACGACGGTGCCGTGCGGGACGCTGCCAGCGGCAGGTGCCACGTCGAGATAGGCCATCTCGATGTCCTGGCGCTGCGAGTGGAAACGATAACGCGAGACCGGCCAGCGGTAGTCGAAGCCCTCCAGCTGGGGGCCGTAGACCGGCGCGTTTTCCATGTCGGGGACAGATGTCGTAGTGGCAGCAGGGACCGGCGGAGGCATGGAGGCCAATACGCTCAACAGGCTGGCAGCCAGCACAGTTTTCGCACGGAACAGAAAAGGAGGCAAATGCATGGGGCGGATTCAGGCTGGTAGGTGAGATCGGGATGGCGCGCACAATCGATATCGCCGATGGTAGCCGGATTCGCGCAACAAGGTCGGGCTTCACCTCGTTTTACCGGCCGGACCTTTTGCGATGGCTGCGCGCGTGGAGGGTAGACGGCTGCCCTGCCCTGCGATTATCGTGTCACCGGTTTGACCAATCTGAACGGAAGGAACGACATCATGTTTTCAAAACAGTTTGAAGTGGATCCCAAGCACATCGATTTCCAGGGCGTGGTCGATGGGCTGTATTACCCGTTTTATATGGAATGGACGCGGCATGCCTTTTTGAAGGAAGCGCTGGGAATCGATATCGAAGAGGCCTTCCGCCAAGGGCAGGTGTTCATGGTGCTGGAATACTCGCTGCGCTTTCGCAAGAGCCTGCAAAAGGGCGACACGATGGAGGTCACCTGCGAAGTGCAGAAACATGAAAAGCGCAGCCGGGTGAATTTCGTGCAGCAGATCAAGGTGGGGGACGTGGTATATGCGGAGGCCGTCTTTGTCGGGGCTTGCTTCATGAATAACCGGCCGTTCGTGCCGGAGGCGATTGCGGCGGCGCTGGCAGCTGCGCCTGTAGCAAACCCGGAGCAACCCGGGCAATAGCCGCCGCAATTCGGTCAGAAAACAGCCTCAGGTCAGCCCGACTGCTTTGCCATTCTGCGCCAGCAGTTCTCTCGCCATCTGCAGCGCCTGCTCACGCGAGCCCGCAAGCAGCAGCGGGTAGCCCCAGAACTTCGCAAACACCACCGCGAAGGCCTTGAAGCCAACCCGCCTGGCCGCATTGGGTTCCACCACGATCATCGCCAGCACCAGCTTGCGCAAGGCATGCTTGTGCTGCTTCATCCAGAGTGCGGTACGTTTCTTTTCTTCCGCGGAATGCTCGTGATCTTCGGCAGGGACGGTATCGGTCAGCAGCACGAAGGGTTCTTCGCGCTGCAGGTTCGCTTCAAACTCCGTGAAATCCTGCTCGTGATCATGTCCGGGTTGCTGGGTGAGATTCATCCATACAAGCGGGAAATCCGCACTATTCATCGACATGGCCGTCTCCTTTGCGATTGAGGTGGCGCCAGGTGGTCGCGATGGCGAATACGCCCGGCAGTGAAATGAAGAACATCGCCGAGAAGGCAATGTGCCAGCCATCGCGCAATCCGTCGGCAATGCCGCCCAAGGTGTTGAGGACAACCAGCAGGCTGCCCAGGATCAGCGCGCTCCACCGGGCCGCGCGGTTGGCGGACAGTGCGAGCAGGACGGTGACGATCCAGCAGCCGTAATAGGCCGAAAACATCCACAGCATCTTGGTCTCGAAGGTGATGGCGGGCGCGCTGCCCTGTGCTCTCACGAAGTCGTTGACGTAGAAGAACAGCTGGAAGCTCACGAAGAGCACGGCCCCGATGGCAGTGGCCAGCCAGAACAAGGCGGTCTGGTCCGGATGCCGGGTCGGCAGAGGATGCGCGGAGGAAAGCGGCGACTGAATTGACATATCATTTTTCCAGATGATTAAAGGAGCGATTCATAATATTTACTGATGATGCAAAAGGCGTCCGTGCGGACTCAATAGCGGTAATCCAGTGTCACCATCATGTTGCGTGGAGCACCGTAGGTCACGGTATCGAAGTCTCCCTTCTGCAGCGCGTACTTCTTGTCGAAGAGGTTGTTCACGTTGAGCGCCACCGTGGTTTTCTGCGACACGGCATAACGCGCCATCAGCGATGCCAGGGCATAGCCACCCTGCTGGCCGCCCAAGGTACTGGTGCCGGTATTGGCCGCCTCGTAGATGCCGCTCTGCCATCTCACGCCGCCTCCCACCGTCAGCTTGCGCCACGCACCAGGCAGGCGATAGGTCGTGAAAAACTGCGCCGTGGTACGCGGCAGCTGCGAATTCAGACGCACACCGTTGCCATCTTCGGCGATGAAGTGGGAGAGACCTGCGTAGACGTTCCAGCCGCGTGCCAGCTCGCCCTGCAGATCCACTTCGACTCCGCGTGACTTGGTGCCATCTGCACCGCTGTAGGCTTGCGCGCCCGCTGGCGTGAACGCACCGGCAACGATCTGGGCCGCGTTGTCCAGCCGGGTTTCGAACAGGGCCACGGAGGCGTGCAGGCGCCCTTCAAGGTACGCCCCCTTGAGGCCGATCTCCGTCGTCTTACCTGTGGCCGGCGTGAGGACGTTGCCCTTGCTGTCCTGATAGTCGGTCTGTGGATTGAAGATGCGCGTATGGCTGAGATAGGCCGAATAGATCCGGTTGATGTCGTAGATCAGGCCGGCATAGGGCGTGAAGACACCGTTCTTCTCGTAACGCATCGCCGCGCCACCGACGCTGTTGTCAATTTCGTAGTTGCTCACACGCGCACCGACGATGAGTTTCAGGGGATCGGCCAATGACAGACGGGCCGCGCCATACACGCCACTCTGTTTGATCCCGGTGCTGGTCGGGACCGATGGCATTGCTGCGAAGTCCGGACGGGCAAAGGGCGTGCTGAGCTCATTGATATTGACCGGCATGAATCCGGCATAGAACGGCGCGATGTCATTCTCGCCGGAGGTGCGGCGTGAGGTCATGGCCCCCACAACTGCTTCATGATGACGGCCCAGCAGGTCAAAGGGGCCAGCCAGCATCACATCGAAGGTGTTGGTGCGACTGCTGCCCTGTGACGCGAGGGCCACCGGATACGCCCCGAAAGGATAGGTGCCCAGCCCGGTGGCGCGGTCCGGACGGCCGACCAGGCCGAGCAGTTCGGCATTGAATTCGGTGCGGTACTGGCTGGCCGTGGCATGCAGTTTCCAGCCATTGTCAAAGCGATGATCGAGCTCGGCAGAGGCAGTCTTGAGCGTCGTGTTCCATTGACTCCAATCCTGTGCGTAGCTCTTCGACGAGGCGTAGTCAGCCTGCGTGCCGTCGCTGAACCAGAGCGGCAACCCGCCCCAGGTGGCTCCCGTCGAGGTGATGTGCTGATCGTCATAGCCCAGGCTGACGGTGGTGTGTGAAGTCAGGTCAGCCTCGACGATGCCGTAGAACGACTTCTTCTCGGGCTTGTAGCCATCGATATAGGAGTGGCCGTCCTGATAGCTGCCCACCAGTCGCGCGCGGATGCGACCATCAGCTGTCAGTGGGGTCGAGAGATCGGCCATGGCGCGATGGGTATCCCAGCTGCCTGCGCTCAGCGAGGCCGACGCCGAAAAATCCCGGGTCGGACGCTTGCGCACCAGATTGATGGCGGCCGAGGGATTGCCCGTTCCGGTAAGCAGGCCGGAAGCACCCCGCACCACTTCGACGCGATCATAGAAGGCGGTATCGATAGCACTGATCCCGCTGCCGTTGACGGTATTGCCGACCACCGTAGGGATGCCGTCATACTGCACGTTGTTGATCAGGAATCCGCGCGAATAAAAACTCGTGCGCTCGCTATCGGATTGGTAGGACGTGATGCCGGTGGTGTTGTCCAGCACGCCCTGCACCGAGTTCAATTGCTGGTCATCCATGCGCTGGCGCGTCATCACCGTCACCGCCTGCGGCGTCTCCCGCAATGACAGCGGCAGGTGCGTTGCCGCGGCCGTCTCGCCCGTCGTATAGGCTCCTGTCCCCTCCGTGGTCGCCGGCTCCGCATGCCCGGTGACAGTGACAGCCGGCAAGGAGGTTTGCGCTTGCGCCGCCGTTCCGGAATCGGCAGGGTTTTGCTGGATTTGTGATGAATCAGCGGCGAAGCTGGCTTGCGCGCCCAGCAGAACAGCGGCGGCGACCGCAGAACTCAAGACCTTGTGCGGCGTGCGTCGGAGCAAGTCCCGCACGGCCCGGTCGGAGAGCGGGCAGGCAGGCGACGGAACGTATGCAGTGAGGACGCGACGAGAAGTTGAAACGGCATGGCGTGAGCACATAAACGATAATCATTGTTATTTGGAGCAGTCATTTAACAATGAAGACGCGTGGTCGCAATAGCGAAACCAGGCCAGACTATTTCGCATTTCGGCCACACTCACAACGGGGTGGATCTGTGGTGTTCAGGCGGGGCGTTCATCCGGCAGCACGATGGCCGGCACCGCCGCACGTACCGCGCTGTCGGTGCGATCGGAGAGATAGCGTGCCGGAGACTTGCCTGCGGCCTTGCGGAACATGGTGATGAAGCCGCTGGCGTTTTCGTAGCCCAGCTCCAGTGCCACCGTCTGCACGCTGTCGCCCTTGGTCAGACGCTGCAGTGCCAGGATCACGTGCAATTGACGACGCCAGCGCCCGAAGCTCATGCCGACTTGCTGCTGCAGGAGGCGGCTCATGCTGCGTTCGCTCATGCCGATGTGATGGGCCCAGGCAGCCTTGGACGTCTTGTCGGTGGGATCGGCCAGCAGCAGGTCGGCGAGTCTCCGCAAGCGCTGGTCGCGCGGCATTGGCAGATGCAGGTCTTCTACCGGCGCGCTCGCCAACTCGTCAAGCAAGGTGGCGATCAGGCGTTCTTCGCGTCCGCCCAGGGGATACAGCTCGGGAAAACCCGCCACCTTGAGCAGCAGTTCGCGCAGCAAGGGCGATACGGAAATCGTGCAACAGGTGGTCGGCAGATCCGGAGCGGCATCCGGCTCGACGAACAGGCAATAGCATTCCGTCTCTCCTGCCCCGCGTGCGGCATGCTGCAGGTCGCCCGGGATCCATACGGCGCACTGCGGTGGCACGATCCAGACGCCGTCTTCCACTTCGCAGTTGAGGACGCCGCGTACCGAATAGATCAGTTGCGCCTTGCGATGCTGATGCCGGGCGTTCTCCCAGTCCTTGGCGACTGATGTGGTGCCGAGGGCCACTACGGGACGGGACACGCTGTCGACGTCCCTCGGAGCCAGGATCTGACCGGTGATTGCGATGCGCGACATGATGTTCTGGAGAGGGTCGTACGGGACGATGTGAGTGGGCCAAGGTGCGAAACAGGATGACCAGCTTGCAGCACGAGCCTGGACCCTGGAATCGGCACGGTTAATGACAGGAAGCGCTTTGCAGGACGTCGGCAGGCTCGCCACAGGGATCGGCGATGCCTGACGCCGGCGCTACCTGAGTCGATGGATGTTCTGTTGCTTGTCCTGACTGTCAAAGGTGTGGCGCGCCTGGCGGAAGTCCTCCGCGTGCTCCACCACCCAGGTCCAGATCGGAGACATGCGCAGCAGCAGATCCTTGCCCAACGCGGTCAGTTCGTACTCCACGCGCAGCGGCTTTTCATCGGTTTCGTGACGCAGCAGCAGGCCATCGCGTTCCAGTGCGCGCAGCGTCTTGGTCAGCATGCGCTGGGTCACGCCGCTCAGCTGACGCTTGAGCTCGGCGTGGCGCAGCGTGCCATATACGCCGAGCGCGTGCAGGATCCCGAGCGCCCAGCGGCTGCCTGCATGCGCGAGGACATCCCGCCGGACCCCATCGTCATCTTCGCGCAGGGTCTGGCAGATGGCTTCTGCTTCCTTCAGTGCTTCATCAGCGATGATGGCTTCTCTTGGTATCATCCGTGTGCCTTCTTGAGAGCGTTGCGTGATCGTGCAACCATGCGGCCATCTTATCAGCAACGACCCTCAGGACAGATCATGCATGGTACATCCCAACTCCCTCCTCAATCCATCCTCGTGTTAGGCGCGGGCGAACTCGGCCTTCCGGTATTGCGCAATCTCGCGAGCGTGGCAGAACGTGTCCCCGGATCGAGCATCAGCGTCCTGCTCAGGGAATCGACGATCAATACACAAGTCCCCGCAAAGAAAGCGGAGATCGACGAACTCCGCGCCCTGGGCATCCGGATGGTGGCAGCAGATCTTGTGAACGATACGATCGATCAGCTGGCAGAAATCTTCGCGCGCTTTGATACCGTCATCGGCTGTGCCGGCATGGTCGCCGGTCGCGAGACTCCGATGAAGCTCGCCACGGCCGCCTTGCGCTCGGGGGTGAAGCGCTACTTCCCGTGGCAGTTCGGTGTCGATTTCGAGGCCATCGGGCGCGGCAGTCCCCAGGACCTGTTCGATGCACAGCTCGATGTACGCGAACTGCTGCGCGCGCAGAGCAAGACGGAATGGGTCATCATCTCGACCGGCATGTTCACCAGTTTCATGTTCGAACCGGTGTTTGAAGTGGTGGACTTCGCCAACGACACCCTCAACGCCCTGGGCAGCCTGGAGACCAGTGTGACCCTGACCACGCCGGATGACATCGGACTGCTGACTGCGGAGATCGTTTTCTTCGAGCCCCGCTTCAAGAATGAAATCGTCTATCTGTCGGGTGATACGGTGACCTACGGCGAGGTAGCCAATATTCTCGAACGTGTTCTCGGACGTCCTTTCCGGCGCAATGTCTGGAGCGTTCTTTACCTGCTCGATGAACTGAAAAAAGATCCATCTCGTCACATCAAGAAATACCGTGCCGTCTTTGCGCAAGGCAAGGGTGTAGCGTGGCCGAAGGCAGGGACATTCAATGCACGGCAATCGATTGCGGTCACCACTGCAGAACAGTGGGCGGAGAAACATATCAAGGACAAGTAATCCGCCTCCGCGCGAGCTCCTAATGGAACTTGCGCGTCAATTTCCAGGCGCACGCGCAGCAGATAGCACGATCATGGTAGCAACTTGAGCGAGCCTGATGTCTCGGTCACGCCAGCATTGTCAGCGCTCTGTCAGCCACTGCCTCGTTGCTACGAAAATGCTGGCTTGTCAAAACGCAGGCAGAGCGTTATTTTCCCACCTTTGGAAAAGCAGTTGAGTCAGAACCCATGCCCTACATGAGCGTGATTGCCTGTGTGTGAAATGGGTTCCATTGATTGCCCTCATGGGAGATATGCGGATGTACCAGTTACCGGATCAACGCCAGCGCCAAATCATCGTGACCGGTGCCAACAGTGGCACCGGCAAGGAAGCAACCAGACGATTGGCGGCGGCGGGTGCCGATGTCGTCATGGCAGTACGCAGTGAAGCGAAGGGCGAAGCTGCACGGCAGGAGATACTGAAAGAGTTTCCAAAGGCATCGCTGGCGGTACGCATCCTTGATCTCTCCAGCCTGGCCAGCGTGCGCACGTTTGCCGGCCAGATGCTCAGCGAAGGACGTCCCATCGATCTGCTGCTCAACAATGCCGGGATCATGATGCCGCCCAAGCGCGCATTGAGCCCGGACGGATTCGAGTTGCAGTTTGCCACCAACTTCCTGGGCCACTTCGCGCTCACCAACCTCTTGTTGCCGCTGCTGCTCGAAGCCAAAGCGCCGCGCGTCACCACCATCACGAGCAGCGCCGCCATTGGTGCCAAGATCAATTTTGACGATCTTCAAAGCGAAAGGTCCTACTCGCCCGTCACCGCGTACGCACAATCCAAGCTCGCCTGCCTGTTGCTGGCAAATCAGCTGGCAGCCATCGCGCGCGAGCGCGACTGGCCATTGCTGAGCACCAGCGCCCATCCGGGCCATACGCGGACCAATCTGCAGACCAGCGGGCCGAACATGGGAACGGATTCCACCCACAAGCGGCTGATGTTCCGGCTGGTTCCCTCGATGGACGTCAAGTGGGCCACCGAGTCACTGCTGCAGGCAGCGCTCGATCCGAATGCAGCGCAAGGCGCATTCTACGGCCCAAGATTTTTGCTTATCGGTAGTCCGCATGTCGCGCGGCAACCGCAGTCTGCCCGTCAGGCTGATTCCGCGCGCCTGTGGCAGACCGCCGAAACGCTGACAGGTACAGCACCACCCCCAAAAGGCTGACGATTCCCGGGGCGAGATCGCGGCGCATCTGGAAGGGATAGCCGCTGTTGACGAAGACAGCCAGCAGATGGACGCCAGACGGATTCAAAGATCGGCTTCTGGCCGAAGACTGAAGCCATGCCTGCGGTCATCGTCCCGCGCCAACGCTCTGCCTGGCGACCACGCTTTGTTCCTGACGCGACATGCTAGCAACATGCTATAC
The DNA here is from genome assembly GCF_004367745.1 of Herbaspirillum huttiense. Lineage (GTDB taxonomy): Bacteria > Pseudomonadota > Gammaproteobacteria > Burkholderiales > Burkholderiaceae_D > Herbaspirillum > Herbaspirillum huttiense. The sequence goes on along the minus strand of NZ_CP037993.1, from coordinate 1,393,332 downwards.
GCGGCAATAGGGACGAGCTGCACTCAGCGTCTCCTCAACGGCGGCATGCAGCCAGTCCATGAAGCGTGCCTCCGGCGAACCCGGCTCGGGAAGCCTGCGCATCAATGCGATGTACCGTGAGTCATCTGCCACAAAGCCTTGAGGTGCTGTGAGGGTCCTTGCCTCCAGGCTGTCCACCACCATGAACAAGGGCGCAATGGCCATGCCCAGTCCGGCTTCCGCAGCGCGCAAGCTGAGAAAGAAATGGTCGAAATGCAGATCAGAGGCCGCGCCCCGCGCGGCGCGGGCAGCCACCCTGGCGCGTCTCGCCCAGGTCTTCCAGGCATCGGGACGGCTGGTCGAGTGGAGACGCGTCAGCAGCGCCTTTCCGCTCAGGCCGGGCAGCGCGACCGGCCCGGTCTGTTCCGTGAACAGCGGGATGCAGACCGCCCGTGGATCCAGTGCGAAATCGGCCCGACGGATCGCCACATCGATATGCTCCCGCGCAACGTCAACCGCGCCATTGCCCGTCGACAGATAGATCGGCAGATCCGGATGCGCATCCTGAAACTGGGACAGGCGCGGGATCAGCCATCGCATCGCCAGCGACCGTTCGCAAGACACCAGAAGCGGCCGCTGCCGAGCAGGACGCAAGATCTCCTCCGTTGCCTCCTCAATTCGCTGCAGCGCTTCCTGGACCGCTTCCAGCAAGACCTTTCCTTCCGGCGTCAGGGCCAGGCGGCGACTGGTTCGGTGCATCAACTGCACATTGAGCCGAGACTCCAGTTCCGACACCCGGCGGCTGACCGCACTATGCGAGAGCCCCAGACTCTCGCCCGCAGCCGTAAATCCTTGCAGGCGCGCAACGGCTTCAAAGATGCGGAGATTTTCCAGGGGGGGTAGTTTCATCTGTGCATCCAGGGAACAGATCGAGTGCTCAACCAGCACCCATCAACATCAAAAAGAACTCACAATCATGATTCACTTCTGACCGATTGCAAGGAACAATCCATGAGCGACTTTCGCAGCGACACCGTCACCCAGCCCTCCCCTGCCATGAAGCAGGCCATGATCGAAGCGCCGCTCGGTGACGACGTCATGGGAGAAGATCCTACGGTAAATCTCCTGCAGCACACCGCCGCCACGATGTTCGGCTTCGAAGCTGGCCTGTTTGCGCCCAGCGGCACCCAGAGCAACCTGATCGCCATGATGACGCATTGCCGCCGCGGTGACGAGGCCATTGTCGGTCAGCATTGGCACACCTATCGCTGGGAGGCAGGCGGCATGGCCGTTCTGGGATCGGTCCAGCCCCAGCCGCTGGAGCAACAGCCTGACGGCACGCTTGCTCTGGACGACATCGAGGCGGTGATCAAACCGGACGATCCGCATTTCGCCCGTACCCGGCTCGTCGTGATCGAAAACACGGTGAGCGGAAAGCCGCTGCCTCTGGCCTACATGCAGGAAGTCGCCGCTTTGGCCAAGCGCCGAGGCCTGCGCGCCCATATCGATGGAGCCCGCCTGTGCAATGCGGCTGTTGCGCTGGCCGGGGGCGGCGAACCTCTGATGCGCGCGCGCGAATTGTGCAAGGGCTTCGACTCCGTTTCACTGTGCCTGTCCAAAGGCTTGGGCGCGCCCGTGGGGTCGGTACTGCTGGGCTCCAAGGATTTCATTCACGAGGCGCGGCGCATTCGCAAGATGCTGGGCGGTGCCATGCGCCAGGCCGGCATGCTGGCTGCGGCCGGCCTGCATGCGCTCCAGCATAACGTTCACCGCCTGGCCGACGATCATGCCAATGCGGATCTGCTGTCGCGCGGCCTGGCCGAGGCGGCCAGCAACAACCCCAAACTGCGTGGTGCATTCCACGTCCAGCCAGCGCAGACCAACATGGTCTTTACGGATGTTCAAGCCGATATTGCCGGCAATCTCATCGCCCACTTTGCCGCCCACGATATCACGCTGCAGGGAGGTGCCTATCGCAGCAAGGAAGGCATGATGAACCGTATCCGCTGGGTGACGCACCTCGATGTGAGCCAGGATGACGTGGTCCGCGCCATCAAGGCCGCCGAGTCGTTCTGAACATTCGCCCTGCCACCCGGTTTCATTGAAATCGGGTGACAGGGCGAGGCCCGGCGTTGCATGTTCAGCTTGAGCGCAGCCCGCAAGACGTCGCTATCCGTTCCTTGATGTCCTCTGTCGATGCCTGCATCACGGCAAACCGCCGCGGCCGCGCTTCCAGGTCTGCCAACGCAGCCGGCCGCGGTACACCGCGGCCGGTGGCGGCACGCATGGTCTCTTCGAACTTCAATGGCAGGGCCGTCTCCAGCACAATGGTGGGAACCCCTTGCACGCGATGATCGCGTGCAACCTTGACGCCATCAGCGGTATGCGGATCGATCATCATCGAACGCCCGCTCCAGACCTGCGAAATCGTGGCCAAACGATCAGCGTGCGTACTCTTGCCCGAGACGAAACCGTAGTCGGCCATGCGTTCATGCTCTTGTTTGCTCAGGACGAATTTCCCATGGTGTGCCAGCTCCTCGCCAAAAAGCTGTTGCACGCTTTGCGCATCGCGTCCCAGCACATCGAAGATGAAGCGCTCGAGATTGGACGCCTTGGCGATATCCATGGAGGGACTGGAGGTCGCCGGGGTTTCAGCGCTGGATCGGGGGCGGTAGCACCCGGTTCTGAAGAACTCGTCCAGCACATCGTTTTCATTGGTGGCGAGGACCAGCTTGTCGATGGGCAGCCCCATCATGCGGGCCACATGGCCGGCGCAGATGTTGCCGAAATTGCCGGATGGCACTGCAAAACTGACTCTTTCCCCATTGCTGCGCGTGGCCTGGAAATAGCCCGCGAAATAATAGACGACCTGCGCCAGCATGCGCGCCCAGTTGATGGAATTGACAGTCCCGATATGGAAGCGGCGCTTGAAGCCGAGATCGGAGGAGATCGCCTTGACGATGTCCTGGCAGGTGTCGAAGCTTCCTTCTACAGCCATGTTGTGAATGTTCCTGTCCTGCAGGCTGAACATCTGCGCTTGTTGAAACGGGCTCATGCGGCCATGCGGACTGAGCATGAAAACCTGGATGTTTTTCTTGCCGCGCATGGCGTACTCTGCCGCGCTTCCCGTATCGCCAGAGGTGGCTCCGACAATATTGAGTTGCTCACCACGTCGTCCCAGCTCATCGTCCAGCAGGTTGCCCAGCAACTGCATCGCCACATCCTTGAAAGCAAAGGTGGGGCCGTTGGACAAACCCAGGACGAACAAGCCATCCTCAAGCGGCCTGAGCGGGACGATATCGGCAGTGCCGAATATCTCCGCGGTGTAAGTACGGGCGATGGCGCTGCGCAACTGCCCGGCCGGTATGTCGCCGACGTAGAGCGCCATGATTTCAAAAGCCAGATCCGGATACGACAAGGTGCGCCACGCCTGCAAGGTGGCATCGTCGATCCTGGGATAGGCCAGCGGAACATACAGGCCGCCATCGGGGGCCAGTCCCTCCAGCAAGACCTCCGAGAAACCACGTTGAGTTCGGTCGCCGCGTGTAGAAATGTAGTTCATGGTGATCTGCCAGTCCGGTGGAAAAATTGGGTCCGTGGAAAAATTCTCGCATCCCACCTTGGCGAAGTAAAATTAAGTTTGACCCGTTCAATTATTAGAAATCCTGATGCGAGAATTCAACCTGGATCATCTTCGTACGCTGTTGGCAGTGGTCGACTCCGGCTCCCTGTCGAATGCAGCGGCAGCCTTGCACCTGGCACAGCCGACCATTTCGCTGCACTTGCGGGAGCTCGAGTCAAGGCTGGATATTCCTCTGCTCAAGCGCAACCGCCATGGCGTCACGGTGACAGCGGGCGGCAAGATCCTGATCGACTATGCCCGCAAGCTGCTGGCATTGGCTGACCAGGCCAGCGAAGCGGTCGGCCATTATCGGGAAAGCGTGCAAGGGGTCGTGCGGCTCGGGGCATCGACCGGCCTGATCACGCATGAGATGCCCCGCTTGTTGCAGTACATGGCGCAGCATCGGCCGGAACTGAAGATAGAACTGGCCGTCACGACTACCGCGATGGCGATGGAAAAGCTGCAGGCGGATGAACTGGATCTGGCCTTGGTGGGGGCCACCACCCGGCACCAGGGCCTGGTGCTGACACGCTGGCGCAGCGACCCGCTGATGGCGTTCCTGCCGGCGGCCTGGACCGTGCCCAAGCGAGTCAGCCCGGCCTGGCTGGCACGGCAGCCCTTGTTGATGAATGAACCCGGCAGCGCTTTGCATCATCAGACCTTGCAATGGTTTTCGCGTGCCGGATTTTTCCCGCGCCCTCGCATCGCCCTCAACAACGGCGAGGCCATCAAGGGTCTGGTCGCTGCCGGCTATGGTGCGGCAATCCTGCCGGCTGAAGCGGGTCAGTCGGTGAGCTCACTCCAGATTCAGGTCAGACCGATCACGCCGGCGATGGAGCGGCCCACTTTTCTGGCCTGCAAGAAAACCCGGACCGTGCCGCCCTCAGTGAAGGCCGTCATGGAGGTGTTGAAGAGCAAGGCCTTTATCGTCCAGAACCCAGTTCATCAATCGGCGTGAAATGCGTTTCAGCCAGGTTCTTTCGCGCAGATCTCCACCACCAGCGGCAGCGCCGTCACGCATGGGCAATGCACGCCGGTGAGTTCAGTCTGCACGGCGATACTCAACAAGGAGCGGCCGGGCGGCAGGCTCAAGAGATCCTGAAACGGCCGATGGTCGATGCCAGCGTATTGGCCTGCGCCTGCAAGGTCGCCGACGCTGCGGCCGACTGCTCCACCAGGGCGGCGTTCTGCTGCACCATGGAATCGAGCTGGATCACGGCACGATTGACTTCCTGAATACCGCGCATCTGCTCGTCGGTCGCCCTTGCGATACCTGAAATGAGCGATTGCACATCGGCCGACTGGGTCACGATCTCGCCCATGGTGGTGCCAGCCTGGCGCACCTGTACCGATCCCGCGGAAACCCGCGAGACGGTGGTCTCCACCAGTTCCTTGACCTCGCGTGCCGCTTCCGCGCTGCGTTTGGCCAGGCTGCGTACCTCGTGGGCCACGACTGCGAAGCCGCGCCCCTGCTCGCCGGCGCGGGCCGCTTCCACGGCGGCGTTCAAGGCCAGGATATTGGTCTGGAAAGCGATGCCGTCGATGACGGTGATGATCGCACCGATCTGGCTCGATACCTTTTCGATCTCGCCGATGGTGGTCACGGCGTCGGACACCACCTTGCCACCTTGCGAGGCAATCTCGGTGGCGCTGCTGGAGCGCTGGTCCGCCTGCTTGGCGGCAGCCGTCGAGCGGCCGACCGTCTCCGAGATCTCGGCCATGGAGGCCGCTGTCTGTTCCAGACTGGCGGCGGCCGATTCGGTTCTGGTCGACAAGTCCTGGTTGGCCGTGGCGATTTCATTGGAGGCCGTACGGACCGCCTCGCTGGCATCACGGATATCGAGCATCACGTTTTGCAACTGGCCGACGAACTGGTTGAAGGAGCGCGAAATGACCGCCACTTCGTCCTTGCCCTGATCGGGCAGGCGCTGAGTGAGGTCACCGCTGCCCGAGCCGATGGCGGCCATGGCCTGGCTGACCTGTCCGAGCCGACGGAACGCCGTGGCAGTCACGGCCACACCGATGACAGAAGCGATGCCGACGATCAGGATCAGGGACAGCAGCGACGTATTGAGCAGGGAGCGTGCGCCGGCCATGGCTTCGGATTCATCGATGGCGATCACGATGCTCCAGTCGGTCCCGCGAATTTTCTGCGCACGCACCAGCTTGGTCCGGCCATCGACCACGATCTTCATCGGCGCGCTCGCTTTGTCGTCAGCAGCGGAACTCAACTGCGCGAACTCGGGAGCGATATCGGTGGCCTGCTTGAAGCGCAGTTCCGCATTGGGGTGCGCGATGATGCGGCCGTTCTTGTCAATCAGCATCCCGAAACTCTCGGGTGTGGGATGAATGGCTTTGATGGTCTCCACCACGCTGTCAAGGGCCACGTCACCCACCAGCACCGCCTTGAGTTTGCCCTCACGCATCACGGGAATGGCCAGCGCCACCAGCAAGGCCTTGCTGGTACTGATATAAGGAATGGCCGCCGGCTTGCCGGCCTCAACGGCCCCCTTGTACCAGGGACGGGTGGTCGGGTCATAGGTAGCGGGAATATTGGGCCAGTCGGTGAACTTGGTCTTCTTGTCGGGATACCCCACGCCGACATCGAAAAATCCGCCGGCGACCTGGATCTGCTTGAGCATCGCATCGGGAGAATCGGTCAGGACGACATCCTGCAAGGAGTCGACCAGGCGCGTTTTTTCGGCGACCCAGTCGCCAATCACGCGGGCATGGTCGTTCAACGAGGTGGAGAGGCTGTTGTCCGTGGCGGCCCACATGCTGTTGCGGGCAATCAGGTAATTGGCCGCGGTGCTGACCACCACGGAGAAGACAACCAGCGCAACGAAGGCGCAGATCACGCGGGCGCGAATGGAGGTGAGCATGGGGAGATAGGTAAAAGTGATTGGGGGGACAAGACTGCAAGCAGTACAGCTCCATCCGGATGTCGGCAGGGAACAATGCCGCTGGCGTTGACTGCGCCGGCGGCGGTTGCGACGTCCGGAGGATAGTGATGACAGCTACATCATTTCCGGTACCTTGAGCGAGGTACCATCGTTGAAACGGCTCAGGCGATAGGGAGAGACATCGATCATCGGGCTTGCACCCGTGACCATATCCGCCACCAATTCCCCTGCCGCCGGCCCCAGCGCGAAACCATGACCGCTGAACCCGGTGGCGAGATAGAGGCCCGGCAAGGCGGCGACGTCAGAAATGACGGGGATGAGATCGGGCGTGGTATCAATCGCGCCGGCCCACGCATAAGCCACGCGCAACTCCGACAATTGCGGAATGGCACGCTTGACGTTATCCAGCGCACGCCTGGCAAAATCGGCATCGGGACGCGGATCAAGTACCCGGCACCGCTCAAATGGCGACACTTGATCAAACGCCCAGGTGCTGGTGGCTTCGGGCCCTTCCATCCACGCCCGGGAAAGACGATAGGTCAGTTTCTTGCCGATGTCGTTCTTGTAATTGCGATAGTACTGAAGCCCGTTCTTCAGCCCGACGGGGGCCAGGTCAATGCGTCCGAAACCGGGCACGGCGACCGAATAGGCACCGTCAAGACGACGACGCAGCGCGAAGCCCGGGCCGCTGAAGCAGCCGCTCACGACCTCCGGCGCAACCGAAGTCCGCATGGTGGTTCCGACCACGTTGACTACCGGGAACGCAATCCCGTGACGCCGGCACAAGCGCCCGCTCCAGGCACCGCCGGCGCAGACCACGGTGGAGGCCTTGATCAGACCGCGCTCGGTCCACACACCGCTGAGACGTCCGCCGCTGGTCTCCAGGCCTCGGACGGCGCACTGCTGGTAGAGGTGCGCCCCCAGGCGCTTGGCGCCCTCCGCCAACGCAGGCGCGGCTCGCGAGGGCTCGGCTCGGCCATCGGTGGGAGACCAGACGCCGCCTTTGTAGTCCGGCCCGCCCGAAGGCGTACGCGCCTTCACTTCGGACGCACTGAGGATATGACTGACAAAGCCGACCTCCTTCGCGCGCTGGCCCCACGCGCTCCACTTGGCGAGATCCTTCTCTTCGTTGGTGGCGTACAGAATTCCTTCACGGCGGAAGCCCAGATCGATCTGGATCTCGTCGCGCAGTTCGTTCCAACGCCGCAGACTGCGCATGGCCAGCGGCAATTCGAACAGATCCCGGTTCTGCTGGCGCACCCATCCCCAGTTGCGGCCAGACTGTTCGCCGCCGACGATGCCCTTTTCAAGGATGGCCACGGAGATGCCGCGCCTGGCCAGCTCATAGCCGATCGAGGTGCCGACGATGCCGGCACCGATGACCACGACATCGACTTCACTGACAAACTCTGGCGAATCATAAACTTCTTCCACTCTCAGCATGGCACTGGTCCGATCTCTCAGTCTCTGGTCTACAAGAAAAATCCGCCTCACAGCGGTGGCCATGAACGCCTGCACCAGGCGGTCACATGTCTTGCGAAATCCTGTTGCAACTTCGCCGGGATGCGATCCCTGGAAGCAGGATCAACGGCATCTGCGGATCGCTGAGGACAGCGATACCCGCATTCACTCTTTTGCCTCAGGCATTGCCTGCTCTGCAGGTGCGGCGGGACGCTCATCGTCGGCCCGATTGGTCAGCACATGGCGCAAAAACTCCCGGGTGCGCGCTTCGCGGGGCGCACCAAGGACTTGTCTGGCCTCCCCCTCTTCGATGATGAGGCCGGCGTGGAGAAAACAAACGCGGTCAGCCACTTCGCGCGCAAAGCCCATTTCGTGCGTGACGACCAGCATGGTCATGCCTTCCCGCGCCAAGGTCCGCATGACACTGAGGACCTCGCCGACGAGCTCGGGATCGAGTGCAGAAGTCGGCTCGTCGAACAAGATGGCCTTGGGCTTCATCGCCAGTGATCTTGCAATGGCCACCCGCTGTTGCTGGCCGCCCGAGAGCTGATGCGGATAGGCATGGATCTTCTGCCCCAATCCGACCTTGTTGAGCATCTCGATGGCTTCCCGGCGCGCTTGTTCAACCGGCAGTCGCTTGACGTGCACCGGGCCTTCCATCACGTTCTCCAGCGCGGTCCGATGCGGGAACAGGTTGAATCGCTGAAAGACCATGCCGACCTGGGTACGCAATTGATTGATGTGGCGAGAACGCTGCTCGACCACCTGATTCAACAACCGGATTTCCCCCGAATCGTAGGATTCAAGCGCATTGATACAGCGAAGCAGCGTCGATTTACCGGAGCCGGATGCGCCAATCAGGCAAACGACCTCGCCTTCCTTCACCTCCAGGGAAATCCCTTTGAGGACGGAGAAGTCCCCGAAATTCTTGGTCACGTTCTTGATTTCAATCATCGCCGGCTCACTTCACCTTGTGTTTTCCAAAACGTCTCTCCAGCATCTTGGTGAGACTCATCAATGGCAGGCTCATCGCCAGGTAGCCCACGGCAATGAGCGTATAGACCTCGAGGTTCTGAAAGGTGGCGGCTGCGAGCAAGGTTCCCTGCCGCGTCATTTCCGTGACGGTGATGGTGGAGGCCAGCGAGGAATCCTTGAGCATCGAGACCAGCGTATTGCTGTACGGTGGCAGGGCGACCTTGATGGCCTGCGGCAGGATGACCCGCGTCATGGTCTTGACCCGGCCCATGCCGATCGACTGCGCGGCCTCATACTGCCCCATATCCACCGATTCGATGCCGGACCGGATGATCTCGGCCACGTAAGTCGAATAGCCGAACGCGAGACCGATGATACTGGCCTGCAAGGCGCTGAGCTGAATATGAATCGAGGGAAAGACGAAGTAGATATAGAACAGCAAGACGATCATCGGCAGGCCGCGGACGATGTTGATCAGGGTCGCCGTGACCTGCCGCACCGGGGCATGGCGGGACATCTTCAGCAAGGCCCAGACCAGACCCAGCAGCGTGCTCAACACCAGGCAGCTGAGGGTGATGAAAATCGTCATCCCCGCCCCTTGCAACAGGATCGGCACAAAGTCCGCCATATCATTCCAACGCATTGTCTTCCCTCTGATGATGATTGCTGGAGGTGACGGAGCAGTCTCCGTCACGCCGGTCCCGAACCCGGGCTGAAAGACACGTCAGTCGACGAAGTTCCATTTCTTCAAGATCTGGTCCAACGTGCCATCGGCCTTGATCTTGACCAGTCCATCATTGATCTTGGTCAGCAGCGCGGTATTGCCCTTCTTGACGCCAAAGGCAATCGGCACCTTGCGCAGTGGCTTGAAGCCATCGACCACACGGCATCCTTGCAGGGCACCGTTGGCTTCCTGGGCTTTCCAGATCGGGTAATCATTGAAGCCTGCGGTAATGCGGCCCAAGGCTACGTCACGCGCCATATCGGCTGCGGTGTTGTACAGCTTCACTTCCTTGAAGATGCCAAGCTTCATCAACTCTTCCGACGTCTCTTCGCCTGCACCGGCACCGATGACGGTTCCGGCCAGATCCTGGATGGTGCGATATTGCTTCTTGTCCGAGGCACTGACGATGATGCCTTTTCCGAATTCGGCTACCGGCTCAGAGAAATCGACGACTTCCTTGCGCTTCGGGGTGGGCGACATCCCGGCCACGATGAGATCGATCTTGTCCGAGACCACGGACTGCACCAGTGCGGAAAAAGGAACGATGTCGAAGGAGATTTCAAATCCCTCCCGCTTGCCGATTTCGCGGATCACATCCGGCATCACGCCTTCAATCTGCTGCGTCTTGATGTTCAGGAATGCATTGGGCACGCTGGAAGGTGTCGTTCCGGCAGAGACTTTGGCGGGACCTGCCGCCTGAGCCTGAGTCATCGTGACCAGCATCAGGCAGGTCGCGAGGCCGGAGGCCAGGTTGCGCAAGGCACGAGCAATGTGCTTCTTGGAAGCACGGGGAGAGATACAGGGGTGCATAGCCGATCCTTAACAAAGTGGTTCTGACAAGTTCTGGAAAACAGGCAATGAAGAGGAGGACTCTTCTTTTCAATCGAACATTCGAACAATTGAACATTCGAACAATTGAACAATTGAACGACTGCACAATTGAACGACTACATAATTGAACGACTACATAATTGAAGCGCCGCGCAAGACACACTGCAATTTCGTGACTACCCATCTGCACTACCTGCCGCAAAGCGAAACTGTCCGGCAATCTGCTGGCAAACGTGACTACGGGCACTGGCCGCCCTGAGCTCGGGGCGAACCGGGTACCGCGTTTTCTTCAAAAGAAAACTGCACATTCCAAAACGCATACAAGATTTCTTCAGGCGGCGAACGCACCTGAAATCCACTCCAATCAGGAGGAAGCGCGCAAAGTTACCAGCCGCGGCATGAGATAACGTGCCAGGCAGCGTGCAAGCTCAACGGCGCTGGCGACCTTCCCATCGCAAGCTTCCGTGATGCCGCATGGCTCATCACGATGATTTGCCAAATGGCGGAAGACCCCTGCCGCTGCCCTACCTTCCCGGGCAACCCCGTCGCCCGTGCAAAAAATGCCTCGCCCGGCATTGTTGCCTCGGGTCTGCTCCAAGACAGAATGTCTGCCCGCCGTCTCCTGAAAAATGCGATGACCGCTACATACTCACCAATACAATCCGCACTACGGGCGGAATGAACCATCGCAGCTCAACGGCACCTTCAAGCATTCGCTGCCAGGATGCCCTTGAACTCCGACCAGGGATCGTTTTCCCTACTGAATCAAGCGCGTGAAATATTATTTATAAATTTCATTATAGTGAATTCAGAATGAAATTCTAGGCCTGTGGTTAAAATAACTCATGTTTTTATCCGGCCTGCTTCCTGTTCACTTTTTCGGTGCGCCGCGCCCCTGATTGGACGCACGAAGGCCCCATCTCGGGGCCGGATTTCAGAGATGAACAATGGGGGGTTGCGTATTCATCACCCACAGCAGACGTGCGGGCTTTGCGCTTTCGTTATGCACGCTGTGCGGAATGGTGCTGGCGAACTGGAAGCTGTCACCGGACTTGAGTTCGACCCGGCTACCGCCAAGATTGAGGACCACCGATCCCTCGATGACCACCCCGGCCTTCTCGCCAACCCCGATCAGCACTTCATCGGAACCGGCCCCTGGCGGGATCAGGATGATCATCATCTTGAGATCATGATTTCCCTGCGGCGACAGCAACTCCTTCTGCATGCCCCGACTGCCTACATCGAAGACGGGGCGGTCTTTGGCGCGCCGCACCACGTCGCTGGCAACATAATCCGGGGTGGCCTCGGCATCCTCCAGCAAGGCACTCAGCGGAACTGAGAGCGCCACTCTCAGACGCTCAAGGATACGCATCGACGGATTGGCCTTGTTACGTTCGACCTGGCTGACCGTCCCCACGGAAACGCCGGCGGCAGCCGCCAGCTCGTTGACCGACATCCCCCGCTCCAGACGAAGCGACTTCAGGCGCGCCCCCACATCCGCATGCGGAGCAGCAGCCGGATCCTTTTTCTTGATTTTCATTTGCGTCATTGCGTCATTCGCTTTCTCTGGAAACCTCATGGTGATTTCAGGACACCGGAAGCTGGTGCCTTCGCACATTTTATTGCAGGAGCACATGGCGGATGCCGGAAAATCTATTGATCATTATATTGAACAATGTCATATTGTATTGAACGTTCGAAAGGAAGCTTCCGGCCTCGCTTCATTGCATTTTTCACTGCAGGAAGCACCTGTGTCCACCGCTTCCTGCAGACAGTCAGGCGACGGCCAGCCTTTGACGCCGCATGAACTGCCACCCGCGCAGGGCCATCGGCTGATTCTGGCAGGCCGTAACGTGAGCCGGATCGGCAGTCACCCTCCACGACGACCAGATAAATCCAATTGACGCTGAATCATTGGGGACGATGGAAACATGTCGGAATTAGTGAAGCTTGACCGGTTCGATATCCGGATCCTCAGCCTCTTGCAACGCAACGGCCGCATGACGAATGTGGATCTCTCCAACGAGATCGGCCTGTCGCCGAGCCCATGCCTGCATCGGGTGAGACGCCTGGAGAAGGCGGGCTATATCGCCGGATATGGTGCCCACATCCATCTGGAAAAGCTGGGGCATGTTCAGTTCGTGTTCACCCAGGTCACGCTCTCCGGTCACACGCGCTGCGATTTTGAGAAATTTGAAACCCTGGTGCGTGACGTGGATGAAATCGTGGAGTGTCATCTCATCAGCGGTGCGTTTACCTATCTTCTGAAATTCGTGACGCGCGATTTGGGGCATTACCAGCGTGTGGCAGAAGACGTGCTGAGAGAAAAAGGAAACGTCGAGAAATACTTCAGTTACATCGTCATCGCCTCGCCCTCGCTCAAGGGACAATACCCGCTGGACAAGCTGGCTTGAGCTGGTGCCCGATTGTGCGCGGAAGGACTGCGCTTCTTGCTGAATGGAGTCGCTGCAAGTGTGCTTGAGAATTATGATTGGAAATTCAGCCTATAAGAATCAATGGGATAGCTAATGCTCCCAGATCGATTGCTGTGGCTAAAGAATGGAAAAGGCCTCAACTTATAATTCACAAATACATTTCCAATATAACAATAATTTGGTTACCGTCAGTTATCCCCATTTATTGGGGGCAAGCCTGTTGATAACCTCGTTGAGTAGTACGATCATTGTGCTTGCTGCTGGCGCAGAGCAGAGCGCTAAAAATTCAGGCGGCGAATTTGATCCAGGAGAAGGCACATGGACATGCACGAAGATATCGACCTTTCAATTGCCATGAGGAAATTAAATCAATTGCAACTTGAAGAAGGCGATTTAGGAGCTGCCTACGGGCTATCGATCTCGAAACTCCTCAAAACCTCTGGGGAATACCGTGATCGCGCCATTGCAGCAGAAAGAAGACTTCGGGAAATCCGTCGCCTCTGTGACTGAACGAATGTGACGAACAGACAAGCCCACAAAAAGTGGCTGTATAAACGTCAATGGGAAGCGAAGCATCCCTATGTGTTGATTTGCTCGCCGATTTGACCCTCTCTAACTGACCCGCCTTCCAGTGCCTGCTAAAGGCCGCCACACGGTCATACGACCCCTCATAACCAAGCTCCCTTAACTCCAGGAACATCTGTTTCAGGGTCCGTCTTTGCTTACGGGATTTGACCAACTCTGAGCTCAGCCACGCGGAAAGCCTGGGGGCATATGCATCCAAAGAGCTCGGTGAATGCCTGCTGGCATAGGAAGGTTCGATCGCCTCTGATCGAATGTAGCGACGAACCGTGTTTCGGGAAATGTCCAACCTGCGGGCGATTTCCCGGATCGAGACGCGATCTCTGATGTACCAGCGTCGAATGATTCCAAGTAGGGCCACGTCTATCACTCCGTTCTCCCGCTCGATGTCATGAGCAGGATTGTGGTCTAAACATGGGTCAACTTAGGATGCAAATTTCCGGGGAAACTGGGTCAGTTTTCAATGCAAATCAACACAATCTTGGCCGGCATTCGCGTTTCGTACGTAGCCTATTGATTTTATTGAGGCGAAATTCAACTCATAATTAAACCTGTCAACTTATAATTCTCAAGCACACACGCGACTCCACTCATTGGAAAAGTGCCGCGCTCTATTGGTCTTACCAATAAACTGGTAATATCCAGTTTCCCAAATCGACAGCCCATCGCCTGTCGCCCGCCCTCGGCACGCTGAGGCCGAGCCACGGCAAAAAGGCGTCATTCAGAGACAATCATTTCTCAAAGGAAACACGATGAAATTACTGCGTTACGGCCCGGTGGGGCAGGAAAAGCCCGGCGTCCTCGACCAATCCGGCAAGATCCGCGATCTGTCCGCCTACATCAAGGACGTCAACGGTGCCGTACTGGATGACGCTTCCCTGGACAAGATCCGCAAGCTGGACCTGGAAAGCCTGCCCGCCGTGGAAAGCTCGCCGCGCATCGGCGCCTGCGTCGGCAACATCGGCAAATTCATCTGCATCGGCCTGAACTACGCCGATCACGCCGCCGAATCCAACCTGCCCATCCCGGCCGAACCCGTCGTGTTCAACAAGTGGACCTCCGCCGTGGTCGGCCCCAATGACGACGTCAAGATCCCCCGCGGCTCCAAGAAGACCGACTGGGAAGTCGAACTGGGCGTGGTCATCGGCAAGGGCGGCAGCTACATCGACGAGAAGGACGCCATGTCTCACGTGGCCGGCTATTGCGTGGTCAACGACGTCTCCGAGCGCGAATACCAGATCGAACGCGGCGGCACCTGGGACAAGGGCAAGGGCTGCGATACCTTCGGCCCCATCGGCCCCTGGCTGGTCACCCGCGATGAAGTCGCCGATCCGCAAAAGCTGGGCATGTGGCTGGAAGTGGATGGCAAGCGCTACCAGAACGGCAATACCAGCACCATGATCTTCGGCGTGGCGCACATCGTTTCCTACCTGTCGCGCTTCATGAGCCTGCAGCCAGGCGACGTCATCTCCACCGGCACGCCGCCGGGCGTGGGCATGGGCGTCAAGCCAGAAGCCGTCTACCTGCGCGCCGGCCAGACCATGCGCCTGGGCATCGACGGCCTCGGCGAACAGCAGCAGAAGACCATCGACGCCTGATCCATCAGGATCACCGCGTCACCCCGCGCCGCCAGTCGGCGGCGCGGTTGCATCCCCATCGAAGTCCACAAGAACAAGAACGACCATGCGCGGGCGCATGTCCGCCTGCGCGATCCAATGACCGCAACAGGGAAGGAGAAGACACAATGAATCACTACGATTTCCAGGGCCGCAGCGCCATCATCACCGGCGGTGCCCAGGGCTTCGGCTATGCCGTGGCCGAACGCCTGCTGCAAGGCAAGGCCAAGGTGGTGCTGTGGGACATGGACGAAAAAGCGCTGGCCGAGGCCCGCGCCAAGCTGGAACCGCTGGGCAATGTCGAGACTGTCCGCGTGGATATCTCCGACCAGTCCGACGTCCAGCAAGCCATCGAAGCCACCGAAAAACTCACCCAGTCCATCGACATTCTGGTGCACAGCGCCGGCATCGCCGGACAGAACAATCCGGTGGCGGACTACTCGCCTGAAGAATGGCGCCGCGTGATCGACATCGATCTCAACGGCGCCTTCTACGTCAACCAGGTGGTAGTCCAGCGCATGATCGCGCAGAACTACGGCCGCATCGTCAATATCGCCTCCATCGCCGGCAAGGAAGGCAATCCCACCGCCTCCGCCTACAGCGCCGCCAAGGCCGGCATGATCGCCCTCACCAAGAGCCTGGGCAAGGAAACCGCGACCCGCAACATCGCCGTCAACGCCATCACCCCGGCCGCCGCGCAGACCCGCATCCTGGAGCAATGCACCCAGGCCCACATCGACTACATGCTCTCCAAGATCCCGCGTGCGCGCTTCGTGAAAGTGGAAGAGCTGGCGGCGATGGTGGCGTGGCTGGTGTCCGAGGAGAATTCCTTCACCACGGCATCCGTCTTCGATCTCTCGGGCGGACGAGCCACCTACTGAGGGCGCGGGGCGCGGCCCCCGGTCTTCCTCGGTGGAAGTGACGCAGAATGCTTCATTTGCGCCGCTACCCACCGTCGTTGCGGCCTGCCCAAAACAAGAAACCCGCCAGGATGTGAATGGCGGGTTTCTTGTTTGTGACGTCGGCGTCGGCTTCGTCGCTTCGTCGCTTTGTCAGCGCAAGGCCGGTCGCGGCGGCGTGATGTCTACCGGTGGGCGGCTCGCCACTTCCTCGCTGCCGTAGCCCACCTGGTCCTGCGCCAGTACCTTGAACTGGCTCACCACTTCGGACAGGCGCGCGGCCTGTTCCTGCATCGCTTCGGCAGCGGCGGCAGCTTCTTCGACCAGGGCGGCGTTCTGCTGGGTGGTCTGGTCCATGTCGGTGATGGCCAGATTGACCTGGCTGATGCCGTCGCTCTGCTCGCTGCTGGCCGCCGTGATCTCGGAGACGATGTCGGCGACCTGACGCACGCTGGCCACCACTTCGTCCATGGTCGTGCCGGCACGTTCCACCAGCTCGCTGCCGGAACCGACCTTGGCCACCGAGTCATCGATCAGGGTCTTGATTTCCTTCGCGGCCGAGGCCGAGCGCTGGGCCAGCGAACGCACTTCCGAGGCCACCACGGCAAAGCCCCTGCCCTGCTCGCCTGCACGGGCCGCTTCCACGGCGGCATTCAGGGCCAGGATGTTGGTCTGGAACGCGATGCCGTCGATGACGCTGATGATGTCGACGATCTTGCGCGAGGATTCATTGATGGAACCCATGGTCGAGATCACCTGCGACACCACTTCCCCGCCCTGCTGTGCCACCGAGGAAGCGGAGGCCGCCAGTTGGTTGGCCTGGCGGGCGTTGTCGGCATTCTGGGCCACGGTGGAGGTCAGCTCTTCCATGGCCGAGGCAGTTTGTTCCAGGGCACCAGCCTGGCGTTCGGTCCGCGCCGAGAGGTCGAGGTTGCCGGTGGCGATCTCGCGCGAGGCAGTGCCGATGGCATCGGTGCCGCTGCGCACCTGGCCGACGATGCGCGCCAGGTTGCCGGTCATGGCCTGCAGGGCATGCATCAGCTTGCCGGTTTCATCCTTGCGGGCGGCCAGATGGTCATCGACACGGGTGGTGAGATCGCCAGCGGCCACGGCTTCGGCCACATTGACCGCCTTTTCCAGCGGCCGCGTGATGCCCAGCGCCAGGCTGCGGGCGAACAGCCAGCCCAGCACCACTTGCAGGATGGCCAGGCCGATCATGAGGTTGCGGCTTTCGTGATAGACCTGCTGGATGTCCTTGGCCACCTGGTCGATATTGGCGCGCTGCAGATTGAGCAACTGCTGCAGCAGATCCAGATAGCCCTTGGCTGCGACATCGAAGGGGCCGGCCAGGATCTTGGCAGCCTCCTCGGCGTTGCCGTCGGCCTTGGCCTTGGAGATGGCGTCACGGTGCTTGATGTAATCCTTGCGCACCTCGCCCAGCTTGGCGAAGACAGCTTTCTCTTCCGGCGATTCGATCAGGGCTTCGATGGCCTTCTGCTGTTCGGTGGACATGCGGCTGGCCTCGGCGGCGTCGGCCGCGAAGAAGGTGGCCAGGCTCGGATCGGTACTCTTGGCAATGGCCGTAGTCCGGCGCACGCTGGTGTGGATGGTGCGATACCAGTCGGAGACCAGGCGTTCCTTGGTCAGCGGCTCGTGCATCATTTCGTCGGTGGCGGCGGCGATGCCTTGCAGACGCCAGATCGACAGCGCGACGACCACGCTGGCCGCAGCCAGGATGACGGCAAAACCCAGGCCCAGGCGGCGGCCGATCTTCATGTTGGCGAAATAGCTCATCGTTTTCTCTTATGCGCAGTAGGTGGAGGGGTAGACCGGTACATCTACGGACCGGTCTCAGGCGCTTCGGCTTCATGGTGCGACGAATACCGCCGCGGCGCGATCAGGGATTTCCTGACAACAAGCTGTCATCGCGGCAACGGGATGACGGCTTGCTGGCTAGCACACGGCGGGATGCGCCCGGTGCCGACCAGGAATGCGAAGCCTGCCCGTGGCGCGCACATGCATGCGACAGCGCCGCCGGCAATGGCCGGGGCTTGCGAGGCGCCATTGTTGCCGTGAAGACAGAAGGCAGGCATTCGTAATTTCACTTACTGACGACATGTCAGCGTTGAGCTATGGCGCAATAGTACGCGCCTGCGGCCGATTCAAACATGAAAAAAGGATGCCGAAGCATCCTTTCCATTTGGTTTGACCGGAGGTGGGCAGTTTATTGCTGCGCCGCGTAATCCGCGATGGTCTGGGTCGCCGGGAAGTGCACCGTGAAGGTACTGCCGTGATCCGGCACCGAGGCAATCTCCAGCGTGGCATGGTGGCGCAGCAGCACGTGACGCACGATGGCCAGGCCCAGGCCGGTGCCCTGGGTCTCGCGCGAGCGGCTCTTGTCGACGCGATAGAAGCGTTCGGTCAGGCGCGAGATATGTTCGGGGCTGATGCCGATGCCGGTATCTTGCACCGCGAAATGTGCGCCCTGCTCGTCACTCTGCCAGCGCAGGGTGATGGTGCCGCCTTCCGGGGTATAGCGCACGGCATTGGTGACCAGGTTGGTAAAGGCGCTGCGCAGTTCATCGGCATTGCCCTTGAGGTCGGGGCCGTCGACCACCAGGCGGATGTCATGCTTGCCCGCCGACAGCGCACGGCCTTCCTCGGCGATGCGCTCCAGCAGCGGACGGACGCGCAGCACTTCGGAGCGCAGGGGGTAGTCGATCGATTCCAGGCGCGTCAGCGTGAGCATGTCGTCGATCAGGTTCTGCATGCGCTGGCCCTGCTCGGTCATGAGCTTCAGGTGGGCCATGCGGGTGGACTCTTCCAGATTCGGCTGCGCCAGCGCGATTTCCAGAAAACCGTTGATGACGGTCAGCGGCGTGCGCAGTTCGTGCGAGGCATTGGCCACGAAGTCACGGCGCATCATGTCGATGCGCTGCGATTCGGTGACGTCGTGGGTGACCAGGATCTGGCGGCGGTTCTCGAAGGGGATGATCTGGATGATCAGCTTGCGCTCATGCAGGGCCAGCGTGAGCGGCTGCTCGTAGCGGCCCAGGATGATGTAGTCGATGAAGGCCGGATTGCGGATCAGGTTGGTGACGCGCATGCCCTTGTCGCGGTCCAGCTTGAGGCCCAGGTGCGACTGCGCGGCCGGGTTGCACCATTCGAGGAAGAGCACGTCGTCCATGATCACCACGCCATCCGGCAGCAGGCTCATGGCCTGGCGGAAGCGCGCCAGCCACTCGGCCAGTTCGGCCTGGTTGCGTTCATCGTCGCGGCGCATGCGGTACAGGCGCGCATAGACATCGGTCCAGGCCCCCCAGCCATCGGGCAGGCGCGACTGGCCGGAATCATCCAGCCAGGTCGACAGGCGCAGCAGGTAGTGCAGGTGCGTGATCATCATCGCGCCCACGCCCAGCACCGCCGTGACCAGCCCGATGATGGGGCCGAAGAAGAAACCGACGACTCCTGCTCCGGCCAGGCACAACACCAGGCGCAATACAGCAGGAATCCAGAACAGAAGTTGTGGACTCATTGATTTGACAGATAAATCTGGGAAGCGCCCGCGCGCCGGTTTTTTAATTTTATTGATTATGAACGACGCGGGCTGTTTGGTCTTTGATCTTTATTTACTTGATCGTGATTTGCTTGATCGCTATTTGCTTGATCGTTATTTGGTCGAGAGCATGTAGCCCACGCTGCGCACCGTCTTGATGAGGTACTCGGCATCGCGCAGGGCCTTGCGCAGGCGCAGCACGTGGACATCCACGGTGCGTTCCTCGATCACCACGTGGTCGCCCCAGACGCGGTCGAGCAGCTGGCTGCGCGAGAACACGCGATCAGGATGCGCCAGGAAAAACTTCAGCAGCTTGTATTCGGCATGGCCGATATCGATGCGTGCGCCCGACAGGCTCACCGAGCAGCTGGCCGGATCGAGCGTGACCGGACCGGCCGACATCACTTCCTGGGCGTGCTCCGGGCTCTTGCGGCGCAGGAGGGCCTTGATGCGCGCGGTCAGTTCGCGCGGCGAGAAGGGCTTGGTGATGTAGTCGTCGGCACCGTTGTCGAGGCCGGCGATCTTGTCTTCTTCCATGCTCTTGGCGGTGAGCATGATGACCGACAGTTGCTGCAGCTGGCGGTCGGCGCGGATGCGCGAGAGCAGGTGCAACCCGCTGCGGTCGGGCAGCATCCAGTCCAGCAGCACCAGTTGCGGGGCGCGGTGCTGGACGAAGTCCCAGGCCGCGGCCGCGTTGGAGACGACGAAACTGGACCAGCCTGCCTCCTTGAGGGTGAAGGCAATCAGTTCGGCAATGGAGGGTTCGTCTTCGACGATGAGGATAGTAGTCATGATAGTCAGGCTGGTAAGCAGTATCGCGGGTCTCCCCTCCGCAATCCGGTGCTGGCAGCGCTTCCCCCGCTGCCAGTAACGGTGCCGTCGTGCTTAGTCTTCTTCCTGGAGCGCCTTGGCCGAACCGAAGTCGGTGTGGCGGATATCCTTGCCACCGACCACGTAGACCACGTATTCGGCGATGTTCTTGGCATGGTCGCCGATGCGTTCGATGGCCTTGGCCACCCACAGGGTATCGATGGAACCGGAGATGGTGCGCGGGTCTTCCATCATGAAGGTGATGAGGCTGCGGGTGATGGAACGGAAACCGTGGTCGATGCGTTCGTCCTGCTTGATCAGTTCCCGCGCCTGCTGGTCATCCAGGCGGGCGAAGGCGTCGAGGGCGCTGCGCAGCTGGTCCATGGCCTGTTCGGCGATCAGGCTCACGGTTTCGTAGTGCGAGACCAGGCCGATGCCGCGCTTGTGCAGGTGGATGGCGGTGCGGGCGATCTTGGTCGCCTCGTCGCCCACGCGTTCCAGATCGGTGATGATCTTGATGGTGGCCATGACGGTACGCAGGTCATTGGCGGTTGGCTGGCGGCGCACGATCAGGTGGCTGCAGGCGTCGTCGAGTTCTACTTCGAGGCGATTGACGGCTTCGTCGTCCTTCATCACGCGATGGGCGACGTCGAGGTTGCCGTTGCGGAAGGCCGCAATCGCGTCCTGGAACTGGTGTTCCACCATGCCGCCCATGGCGAGCACCTTGGAGCGGATCTGCTCCAGATCCTGGTCATACTGTTTGGAGGAATGATCGCCGGTCATGTGACGTCCCTAAAAAGAATTTCTATAAATAATATATACGGTGCAATGACTACTCTGTGGAATCGTCGTATCGGCGTAGCGAGCGCTTCGAGTTCGCGTCGAGAAGCGCAGCCGTACTGGGTACGGCGAGCATCGCAGACGCGAAATCGGAGCGCGCAGTAGCCGAGACGACGGTTCGATCAGCCAAAGCGGCCGGTGATGTAGTCTTGGGTTTCCTTGCGCACCGGATTCATGAAGATCTGATCGGTCTCGCCAAACTCCACCAGCTCGCCCAGGTACATGTAAGCGGTGTAATCCGAGCAGCGCGCCGCCTGCTGCATGTTGTGGGTCACGATGGCGATGGTGTAGTCGTTCTTGAGTTCACCGATCAGTTCTTCCACCTTGGCCGTCGAAATCGGATCCAGCGCCGACGTCGGTTCATCCAGCAGCAGCACTTCCGGCTTCACGGCTACGCCGCGTGCGATACACAGACGCTGTTGCTGACCACCGGAGAGCGACAGGCCGCTCTTGTGCAGCTTGTCCTTCACTTCACCCCACAGCGCCGCCTTGTTGAGCGCCCATTCGACGCGCTCATCCATCTCGCCCTTGGGCAGGTTTTCATACAGGCGGATACCGAAGGCGATGTTGTCATACACCGACATCGGGAACGGAGTCGGCTTCTGGAACACCATGCCGACCTTGGCACGCAGCATGTTCAGATCCTGGCCCGGTTCGAGGATGTTGTTGCCGGCATACATGATCTTGCCTTCGGCGCGCTGGCCGGGGTACAGGTCATACATGCGGTTGAAGGTACGCAGCAGCGTCGACTTGCCGCAGCCCGAGGGGCCGATGAAGGCGGTGACCTTGCCTTCGAAGATGTTCAGGTTGATGTTCTTCAAACCCTGGAATCCGCCGTAGTAGAAGTTCAGTTGCGAAACTTCCAGCGTGGTCTTCTGGGCCGCAGCGGCGTTGAGAGGTGCGGTCGAAGCGTGGCTTGCCATTTGATGAGCAGTAGTCATGTCGGTCACTTGGAGAATTAGCCGGGGATTTGTTGTTTGAACAGGGTGCGCGAGAGCACGTTGAGCAGCAGCACGCTGAAGGTGATCAGCAAGGCGCCGCCCCATGCCAGCGAGACCCAGTTGTCATACGGGCTCATGGCGAACTGGTTGATCACCACCGGCAGGTTGGCGATCGGACGGTTCATGTTGGTGCTGAAGAACTGGTTGTTCAGGGCGGTGAACAGCAGCGGCGCGGTCTCACCCGAAATACGTGCTACGGCCAGCAGCACGCCGGTCACCACGCCCGCCTTGACGGCACGCAGACGCACGATGATGGCCACCTTCCAGCGCGGGGCACCCAGCGCGAAGGCCGCTTCACGCAGGCCGCTCGGCACCAGTTTCAGCATGTTGTCGGTGGTACGCACCACCACCGGAATGGCGATCAGCGAAATGGCGAAGGTACCGGCCCAGCCCGAGAAGTGGTTCACGTTGGCCACGTAGATGGCGTAGATGAACAGGCCGATCACGATCGACGGTGCCGACAGCATGATGTCGGTAACGAAGCGGGTGACCTGGGCCAGCTTGCTTTCCTCGCCGTATTCGGCGAGATAGACGCCAGCCAGGATGCCGATCGGGGTGCTGATGATGGTGCTGATACCGACCATCAGCAGCGAGCCGACGATGGGGTTCAGCAGGCCGCCGCCGGCATCGCCCGGACCGGGGGTGTTTTCGGTCAGCAGGCCCAGGTTCAGCGCGGCCACGCCCTTGAAGACCAGGGTCAGCAGGATCCAGGCCAGCACGAACAGGCCCAGGCCCATGGCCAGGAAGGAGAACAGCATGCCCATGCGATGCTGCATCAGGCGACGGCGGTAGACGGGGTTCATGGCTTGCGCCTGGTCGGTGCTTTTCACACCGGCTTGTACGGTCTGGCTCATTATTTGGCTCCTTCCTTGCGGGTCATGCCCATGAGCATGATCTTGGCGGCGGACAGAACGATGAAGGTGATGACGAACAGGATCAGGCCCAGGGCAAACAGCGAGGACACGTGCAGCTTGCTGGAGGCTTCGGCGATTTCATTGGCCAGGGTTGAGGCAATCGAGTTGCCGGCCGAGAACAGCGACCAGGACAGGCGATGCGAGTTGCCGATCACGAAGGTGACCGCCATGGTCTCGCCCAGCGCACGGCCCAGGCCCAGCATCACGCCACCGACCACACCGGTCTTGGTGTAGGGCAGCACCACCTTGCGCACCACTTCCCAGCGAGTGCAGCCGAGACCGTAGGCCGATTCCTTCAGCACTGCGGGGACGACTTCAAACACGTCGCGCATCACCGAGGAGATGAAGGGGATGATCATGACCGACAGGATCAGGCCGGCGGTCAGGATGCCGATACCCATGGTCGGGCCGGAGAACAGCACGCCGATGCCGGGGATCTGGCCCAGGGTGGCCTTCAGGAAGGGCTGGCCGTATTCGGAGAACAGCGGTGCGAACACGAACAGGCCCCACATGCCGTAGATGATGGAGGGCACGCCCGCCAGCAGTTCCACACAGGTGCCCAGCGGACGGCGCAGCTTGGCCGGGCAGATTTCGGTCAGGAACAGCGCGATGCCGAAGCTGACCGGGAAGGCGATCAGCAAGGCGATGATCGAGGTCGACAGCGTGCCGACGATGGCGATCATGGCGCCGAATTCGTTATTGGTCGGATCCCATTCGACGCGCGTGATGAAGCCCGGGCCGAAGGCCTGGAACGCCGGTGCGGCACCGATGATGAGGGAAACGATGATCCCGCCCAGCATCAGCAGCACGGACAGGGCGAAGATCAGGGTGATCTTGTGGAAAAAGAAATCCTGCAGACGCTGGCGGCGCATGACGGCCATCAACTTCTCGCGCGCGGCTTGCGCACTTTCAGTCTCTGTCGGGGATTTTTTGACTTCGGTATTCGACATTGCCGTGGTGGAATAATTAGCGCTCATTTGAATTCACCATTAAAACGGGCCATCGCCGCGAATGCTCTGTGCTCCAGAGTTGCTCGTTCTCGCTGCGATGACCCGAATGCTCCGTAGGGGAGAGGCTGCTATGACCGGATGTTCATGGCATCCGGCCGGACTGGGCTTGGCTTACCAGAGAGCCTTGCCGCTGCTGTCCTTGACGTTGCTCTTCCAGGAATCTTCCACCAGCTTGGTGACCGAATCCGGCAGGGGCACGTAGTCCAGTTCAGCAGCAACCTTGCCGCCGTTCTTGTAGGCCCAGTCGAAGAACTTCAGGACTTCCTTGCCCTTGGCGCCATCGCCAGCCTGTTCCTTGTGCAGCAGGATGAAGGTGGCGCTGGAGATCGGCCACGATTCCTTGCCGGCGGCATCGGTGAAGTCAACCGCGAAGCCCGGGGTCTTGGCCCAGTCGCCGTGGGCGGTAGCGGCCTTGAAGGAGGAGTCGTCCGGGGAGACGAAGTTGCCATCCTTGTTCTTCAGCTGGGTGTAGTTCAGCTTGTTCTTCTTGACGTAGGCGTACTCGACGTAGCCGATTGCGCCCTTGACCTTCTGCACGTTGGCGGCAACGCCTTCGTTACCCTTGCCACCCACGCCGGTCGGCCACTTGACGGCAGTACCGGCACCGATCTTGCTCTTGAAGTCGGCGTTGGCCTTGGACAGGTAGGAGGTGAAGACGTAGGAAGTGCCCGATGCGTCCGAACGGTAGACGACGGTGATGTCTTCATTCGGCAGCTTCACGCCCGGGTTCAGGGCGGTGATTTCAGCGGCGTTCCACTTGGTGATCTTGCCGGCGTAGATGTCGCCCAGCACCTGGCCCGACAGCTTGATCTGGCCGGGGGTCACGCCGTCCAGGTTGACCACGGGAACCACGCCACCGACGACGGCCGGGAACTGGGTCAGGCCGGCTTCAGCCAGTTCGCTTTGCGGCAGCGGAGCATCCGAAGCGCCGAAATCGACGGTCTTGGCCTTGATCTGCTTGATGCCACCGCCCGAACCGATGGATTGGTAGTTCAGGCTGTTGCCGGTGGCGGCCTTGTACAGCTCAGCCCACTTGGCGTAGACCGGGTACGGGAAGGAGGCGCCTGCGCCGGTGATTTCTGCTGCATGCACGGCACCGCTGAAAGCGAAAGCGCCAGCCACTGCGATTGCAACAGACTTGATCAGATGGTTAAAACCCATTTCTGCTACTCCTATGATTTTGAAGAGAGGACGGTCACCGAGAAACATCACGTCGGGAGGGATGACTTTCGAGACAGGGCGAACTTTAACCAGCTAATGTGACGAGTTTATGACCCGAACTTGTCATTCAGTCCAGATTGCACGGCCCTCCACGCCGCACTGCAACATCCCCTCCCCGGCACCCGGCAACCGGCCGAAAACCCGCATGCCACGCGCAGTGCGGCTTTCCTGACAGTTTGATGTCACTGGCGCCGAAAGATGACACCAAGGATTGCCCGCAGACAAATATGATTTTGTCATCATATAGAGATGGATTTATACTGAAGCAAATATGACAAAGCAGCCAAGGTGTTGTCATAAACTCGTCATACCTCCTAAATACACTGCCCGCTCTAAGTGGATGGACAGGGACCATTGATGACCAGAAAAGCAAAGCCGGAGAGCAGTACCCAACCTGAACTTCCCGCCAGTACGATTTACCTCAACCGTGAACTGTCGCAACTGGCCTTCAACCGCCGCGTGCTGGCCCAGGCCGAAGATGACAGCGTGCCGCTGCTGGAGCGCCTGCGCTATTTGTGCATTTGCAGCAGCAACCTCGATGAATTTTTCGAAGTGCGCATCGCCAGCCTGCTGGCCAACCGCATCGAGGGCGAGAACATCGACCCGCCCGAACTGCGCGCCGCGCTCGAACGCACCAGCGCCGAATGCCACCGCATCGTTACGCGCCAATATGAACTCCTGAACGAAGAGATCCTGCCGCAGCTGGCCGCCAACGGCATCCACCTGCTGCGCCATGACGACCGCAACGAAGCGCAGCGCGCCTGGGTGAAGCAATATTTCGAGCAGCACGTGCGGCCGCTGCTGACGCCCATCGGACTGGATCCGGCCCACCCCTTCCCGCAGGTGCACAACAAGAGCCTCAATTTCATCATCGAGCTCTCCGGCAAGGATGCCTTCGGACGCGGCACGGCCATCGTCATCGTCAAGGCACCGCGCGTACTGCCGCGCGTGATCAAGCTGCCGGACCACCTGTCGGCCAAGGGGCAGTCCTCGTTCTGCCTGCTCTCTTCGGTGATCCATGCGCATATCGCGGACCTGTTCCCGGGGCGCGACATCACCGCCTATTCGCAATTCCGCGTCACCCGCAACAGCGACCTGTGGGTCGATGAAGAAGAGGTCAAGAACCTGCGCCAGGCGCTGGAGACCGAATTGCAGAGCCGCCAGTTCGGCGTGGCGGTGCGCCTGGAAGTGGCGGCCAACTGCCCGGAACACCTGGCGCAGTTCCTGCTGAACCAGTTCAACATCGAGCGCAATCGTCTGTACGCCGTGCAGGGTCCGGTGAACATGGTGCGCCTGGGCGAGATCGTCAACCTGGTGAACCAGCCGGAGTTGCGCTTCCCGCCCTTCTCGCCCACGCTGCCGCCGCAGCTGGCCAATGAAAACATCTTCGCCGCGCTGGACAAGAAGGACGTGCTGCTGCACCACCCCTTCCAGTCCTTCCAGCCGGTGGTCGATTTCATCCGCACCGCCGCCCACGATCCGCGCGTGCTGGCCATCAAGCAGACCATCTACCGCACCGGCATGAACTCGGACCTGATGGAGGCCCTGATCTACGCCGCCCAGCATGGCAAGGAAGTGACGGTGATCGTGGAGTTGATGGCGCGCTTCGATGAAGAAGCCAACATCAACTGGGCCGTCAAACTGGAGCAGGCCGGCGCGCAAGTGGTCTACGGCGTGGTCGGCCTGAAGACGCACGCCAAGCTGGCCCTGGTGATCCGCCGTGACGACGACCAGAACCTGCGCTTCTATGCGCACCTGGGCACCGGCAACTATCACCCCAATACCACCAAGTTCTATACCGACTTTGGCCTGCTGACCTCCAACCAGGAGCTGACCGCCGAAGTCAACGAAGTCTTCATCCACCTCACCAGCCTGACCAAGCCCCGCAATCTCACGCACCTGTGGCTGGCCCCGTTCTCGCTGCAGAAGGAAATCATCCGTGCCATCCGCAACGAAGGGCAGATCGCCCGCGAAGGCCGGCCGGCGCGCATCATCGCCAAGATGAATGCGCTGCTGGATGAATCGGTGATCCGCGCGCTCTATGCGGCCTCGGCCGACGGCGTCAAGATTGACCTGATCGTGCGCGGTGCGTGCGCGCTGCGGCCGGGCGTGCCGGGGCTGTCGGAGAACATCAAGGTGCGCTCCATCATCGGACGCTATCTGGAACACTCGCGCATCTATTATTTCCGCAACGACCTCAAGCACGACGTCTACCTGGCCAGCGCCGACTGGATGAACCGCAACCTGTTCCGCCGCATCGAGGTCGGCTTCCCGGTGCTGGACAAGGCACTCAAGAAGCGCGTGATGAACGAGGGTCTGAATCCCTATCTGAAGGACAACACCAACGCCTGGCACCTTGATGTCAATGGTGTCTATACCCTCAAGAAAGCGCGCAGCAAGCAGCAGTCCTTCAACGCCCAGCAGCATCTGATGACCACGCTGGGCATCCCGGCCACGCCGCCGGAAGAGCCTGTGTAATGGCGCGCATGGCGGCCTGCTGATTTCCTCAAGGAGCTGAGATGGACCTGATTCTGTGGCGTCATGCCGAGGCTGAACTGGGCGAGCCCGACGAGGGCCGCGCCCTGACCCCGAAGGGGCACAAGCAGGCGGCCAAGATGGCCGAATGGCTGGACCGCAACCTGCCCGAGAGCTGCCGCATCCTGGTCAGCCCGGCCACGCGCACGCTGCAGACGGTGGAAGCCTTGAAGCGCAAGTACAAGGTGGTGGCCGACCTGGCTCCCAACATGAGCGCCGACGACCTGCTACGCGCGGCCAACTGGCCCGACAGCCGCGAGCCGGTGCTGATCGTGGGCCACCAGCCGACGCTGGGCCAGGTGGCGGCACGGCTGATCTCGGGACAGCCGCAGGAATGGTCGCTGCGCAAGGGCAACGTGTGGTGGATCGCCCAGCGCGACCGCGGCGACGTGACCACCAATTACCTCAAGGCCGTGGTCGCGCCGGAATTGCTGAACAGTCCGGGCAAGCATCCGCCGCGCTGACCCTCGCACAGGAGGGGTGGATCGCCCCCTTTTGCGTGAAAAGTGAATGAAAAAATCGCCGCACCCTGCGCAAGCGGGCTGCGGCGATTCTTCATGGAGCCGGGTGAAGTTTCTGGCAAAAAAACCAGATCGTCCGGAGCGGAGGAGATCAGGAGATCAGGAAATCAGAAGGTCTCCCAGTCGCCATCATCCCCCGCCGGCAGACGCGAGGCAGGCTTGGCACTGGCGGCGGCTGCCGGCAAAGCCGGGCGCTTCAGTGCCGGGACCGCCTTGGGTACGGCCGGCTTGGTCGCTGCAACCGGCTTGGCCGGCGTGGCGGCAGCCTTGGGGGCAGGCTGCTGTACGTTGACCTGCGGCCGACCGCTCACCACATCGCCCTGCCCCACGCGGAAGATCGCCACTTCCTGCATCAATGCCTGCGCCTGCTGCTCCAGCGATTTGGCCGCAGCACTGGCCTGTTCCACCAGGGCGGCATTCTGCTGGGTCGCTTCATCCATCTGCGTGACCGCGCGCGAGACCTGGTCGATACCGGCGCTCTGTTCATTGGAGGCGGCCGAGATCTCGCTCATGATGTCGGTGACGCGCTGCACTGCCTGGATCACGTCGCTCATGGTCTCGCCGGCCTGGCCGACCAGTTCGGAACCGGCCTGCACGCGTTCCACCGAGTGCATGATCAGTTCCTTGATTTCCTTGGCGGCACTGGAAGAACGCTGCGCCAGCGCCCGCACTTCGGTGGCCACCACCGCAAAGCCGCGGCCCTGCTCACCGGCACGGGCCGCTTCCACGGCGGCGTTCAAGGCCAGGATGTTGGTCTGGAAGGCGATGCCGTCGATGATGCTGACGATGTCGGTGATGCGCGCCGAACTCTCGCGGATCTCTTCCATGGTCTGCACCACGCGGCCCACCACGGCATTGCCGTCGGCGGCGATGGTGGAGGCATTGACCGCCAGGGTCGTCGCCTGGCGGGCATTGTCGGCATTGTGCTTCACGGTGCCGGTCAGTTCTTCCATGCTGGAGGCGGTTTCTTCCAGCGAGGCGGCCTGCTGCTCGGTGCGGGCGGACAGGTCCAGGTTGCCGGACGCGATCTCGCGCGTGGCCGTGGCAATCGCATCGCTGCCGCCGCGCACGGCACGCACGGTGCGCGAGAGGCTCTCCTGCATGCGGGAAAGACCTTGCAGCAGCTGGCCCATTTCATTCTTCGAATGCACGTGGACCGGCTGCGTCAGGTCGCCATTGGCGATGGCATCGAAGTGGCGCAGCGCGCGCTGCATCGGCTCGCCGATCGCGCGGCGCAGCGACCACCAGCTGAAGAAGGCCAGCAGCAGGCCACCGATGACGGCGGCAATCGAGAACATGCGCGAGGCTTGGTAGCGCGCGTTGGTGGCAGCCAGGCTTTCTGCGGCCTGCTCGGTCTCGTACTTGTTGAGTGCCTGGCCATCGAGCTGCATGGCGCTGTAGGCCTGGCCCACCTTGCGTGCCTGATCGGCGATGGCCTGGCGATCCTGGGACTTGATGGCGGCCGTGAACTTGTCCAGCGCGACCTGGGTATTGGCAATGCCTTCGGAGACCTTCTTCACCAGCGCCCTGCCCTCGTCCGTCTGCGGCAGGGCCGTGTACTTGTCCCACCATTGCAGGGCTTCCTTGCGGGCATTGGCTTCCATGACGAACATGCGCTCGGTCCAGGCCGCATCCAGGCTCATGGCGGCCTGGTCCAGCGAGGTCCGCTGGCGGCCGATCCAGATCAGGGTGTTGTCGGCGGCTACGGTCTTGGGGATGCGTTCTTCGGAAAGCTGGCGGTTGATGCTCACGGCGGCCGACATGCCCAGCAGGCCCGACAGGCCGAGCGCAAGCAGCAGGAGGGACAGGACAAGGACGGCAATGGCGAGTTGCGCCTTGATCGAAAGGTTCTTGATGGACATGGACTAGTTCCGGTGGATGAAGGGAAAGTGCCGCACTGTAATCCCCGGGGCCGCGTACTGCGCACTCTGCGCAATCGGCGTGGTCGTCGTCCGGCCTGTGTGGCCGCTTCTGCGACGCCGCGCTCTTCCCCCCCGGGTGCGCAGGTGACCGCCCTCCCCTTGCCGGGGCAATCCGCCTGCAACATTTGATATAGCTTTACGGCAACTTCGCAATTATCTTGAATTCTCACACAGCGTGCTTGCCACCCTGAAAAAATAAAAGCGCCGCCACCTTGAAGGGTGGCGGCGCTTGCACGCGAACTTGATTTTTTATTGACTAATGCTTAACCAGAATTACAAGTTCTTGCAACAGCGCATCCGATCAGAATTCCTCGAAATCATCATCGCGTGCGGCCGTCGCCGGCTTGCCTTTGGACGCACCGGAGGCAGGCGGCAAGCTGGCCACGGCTGGCTTCCTGGCGGCAGCCACCGCGGGCGGCGGATTGACCGTACGCACCGCTGCCGGACTGTTCATCACCGGCGCAGCGGACTGCTTGGGCGCGGGATGTTGAGGCTGTGACTGAGGCCGCGCCTGCGCCGCCGTCTTCAGTTTGAACACGGCCACGGCACGGGCCAGCACATCGGATTGCTCCTGCAGGCTTTCGGCAGCGGCGGCGGCCTGCTCGACCAGTGCCGCATTCTGCTGGGTGATCTCGTCGATCTGCGCGATGGCATTGTTGACCTCGGCGATACCGGCGCTCTGCTCCTGGCTGGCGGCCGTGATCTCGCCCATGATGTCGGCCACGTGCTTGACCGAGGCCACGATCTCGCTCATGGTGGCCCCGGCCTCATCGACCAGCTTGCCGCCGGCATCGACCTTGTCCACCGAATCGCTGATGAGCTCCTTGATTTCCTTGGCGGCCGCCGCGCTGCGCTGGGCCAGCGCGCGCACTTCCGAGGCGACCACCGCAAACCCGCGTCCCTGCTCGCCGGCACGGGCCGCTTCCACTGCCGCGTTGAGCGCGAGGATATTGGTCTGGAAAGCAATGCCATCAATCACGCCGATGATGTCGACGATCTTGCCCGAGCTCTCCTTGATCGAACCCATGGTGGCGACCACGTCGCCGACCACACGCCCACCCTTGGTGGCGTAATCCGAGGCCGACAGCACCAGCTGGTTGGCCTGCTGCGCGTTGGCGGCGTTTTGCTGCACGGTGGAGGTCAGCTGTTCCATCGAGCTGGCGGTTTCCTCCAGACTGGAGGCCTGCGATTCAGTGCGGTTCGACAGATCCACGTTGCCGCGCGCGATTTCATGCGAGGCGACGGCGATGACGGCGGCGCTTTCCTTGACCTCGTTGAGCGTGGTCGCCAGATTGCCCTGCATGGCATCGAGGGCGTTGACCAGATGTGCGGCTTCATCGCGCCCCTGGTCGTGGAAGTCGTGAGTGAGATCGCCACGGGAAATCGTTTCCGCAATACTGCCGGCGCGCTTGAGCGGATTGACGATGGAGCGCGTGATGATGAAGGTGAAGAAGAAGCCCAGCCCCAGCGTCAGCACACCCATGGCCAGCATGCCGATCTGCGCCTTGCGGTAGCTGTCCTTGGCGTCAGCGTGGGCCTGCTTCATGTCCTCCTGCTGGAACGCCGCCAGGGCCGCTACGCTGGCCATCCACTTCTCATGCGCAGGGAGAAAATCGCTCTTGAGCTGCTGGGCTGCATCGAAGTAATTGTTGCTGGCCACCTGCTGGCGGATCTGCTCCACCAGCGGGAACAGCTTCTTGCTCTCGCCGCTGGTGGCCGACAGCAAATCCTTGCCACGGCCATCGGCCGACAAACCTGTGATCTGCTTCTCGAAGCCGGCATAGGCTTTCAGGATCTCGCCCAGGTGTGCGTCCTCGGCCTTGCCCTCGGCGGCATCGGTGGGCGTGACCACCTTGCGCAGCGCCAGGGCCAGCTGGCTGCCGGCTTCGCGCATGTTCATGGCGCTGGTCATGGCGGCGACCTTCTGGTCAATCACGTATTCACTGCTGGCTTCCAGCTCGGCCATGCGCCACAGGCCGATCAGCAGGATGGCGGTGGCCAGCAGCAGAATGAGGCAGAAGCCGAATGCCAGGCGGCTGCCGATCTTGAGATGTTGAATCATGGCGTGTCTCTTCCTGATAACGCGAACGTCGACGGTGATGCAATTGCGCGCAGGGTGAACCAGCACCCTGCGAGTTGCTCTTTTTACTGCGTGTTGTTGCGCTCGCGGTGGAGCATGATTCATGCCCGCCCCGCCACCTTGCCCCGGCAAGGCCCGCCGGTCGCGGATTTCAGGCCGAGACGGGCGGTCTGCAGCGTGCATCCAGTCTGGTTTCTTGGTTTTTTGTAATCAGTATTACAGCTGGCGCGCGCGGGCGTGGCGCATCTTAGAAGAGGCGTGCGCGGGCATGCCAATGCTTTGTCGGCATGCCCTCATGTGCATCTTGCATAGTTATCAAAAGATGAAGAACTGAACGGCTGCGCAAGGCAGCCGTTGCCGGGTCAGCGGATCTCTCGCACCGGCTTGATGGCCGCAGCCTTGCCGGGCGCACTGCGGTGCGCCAAGTGCAGGTGCTGCAGGAACTGCTGGGTGGCCGATTCCCAGGAGCGGGTGGCGGCGTGGGCGCGCACCGCCTCATGGTCGAGCTTCATGGCCTGCAGGCAGGCTTGCTTGAGGTCCTGGCGCAATACGCCGGACACGCCGTTGTCGACCACGTCGATCGGACCTTCCACCGGATAGGCCGCGACCGGAATGCCGCAGGCCATGGCCTCCAGCAGCACCAGGCCGAAGGTATCGGTCTTGCTGGGGAAGACGAATACATCAGCGCAGTTGTAATACGCCGGCAGCTCATCGTGGCCCTTGGCCCCCAGGAAGCGCACTTCCGGATAGCGCGCGCTCAGGTCTTCCAGTTGCGGGCCATCGCCCACGACCCACTTGGTGCCGGGCAGGTCCAGCTTGAGGAAGGCTTCGATATTCTTTTCCACCGCCACGCGGCCCACGTAGAGGAACAGTGGACGTTCGATGCAGGCATGGTCTTCCACCGCCGGGCGGAAGTGATTGGTATCCACGCCGCGCCCCCACAGGACGACGTTGCGGAAGCCCTCCTCTTCCAGCGCGGTCTTCATCGCGGGAGTGGGCACCATGATGGCTTCGGAGCGACCATGGAACCAGCGCAGCAGACGATAGGTGATCGCCTTGGGCAGCAGCTTGCGCGCCGCCAGGTATTCCGGGAAACGGGTGTGATAGGCCGTGGTGAAACTGAGCTTGTGGCGCACGCAATAACGGCGCGCCGCCAGCCCCATCGGTCCTTCGGTAGCGATGTGGATGCAATCGGGCTGGAAGGCTTCGAGCGCCGCCACGATGCGGGCATAGGGCTTGTAGGCCAGGCGGATTTCAGGATAGGTCGGACAGGCGAAGGTGCGGAAGTCGCGCGGCGACAGCAGCAGCACTTCGTGGCCGAGACCGCGCAGGCAACGCACGGTGGAGCGCAAGGTGTTGACGACGCCGTTGACTTGCGGCTCTCCGGCGTCGCTGATGATGGCAATGCGCATAAACTATATAAACAATATAAACGATATGAATCGCGATGAACCCGCTGCCTCAGGCGGTGGCGAGTTCGCGGGCGGCCTGGCGCGCTTCCTTGCCCGCGCGCTTGAGTTGCATGATTTCCTGCCAGGTCACCAGGCGCAGTTCACCGCTGGGGTCTTCCACCAGTGCCGACAGGCTCTCGACCCAGTCGCCGTCGTTGCAGTAGACGACACCGCCGATGTCGCGGATCTCGGGCTTGTGGATGTGGCCGCAGATGACGCCATCCAGCCCCTTCTTCTTGGCCTCGTCGGCGAGCGCGTCTTCGAAGGAGGTGATGTAGTTCACCGCATTCTTGACCTTGGATTTCAGGTACTGCGAAAGCGACCAGTAAGGCAGCCCGGCACGCGCGCGCCAGCTGTTGAACCACTGGTTGAACTTGAGGATCATGGTGTAGAGGCTGTCGCCCACGTAGGCCAGCCACTTGGCGCAGGCGATCACGCCATCGAAGCGGTCGCCGTGCAGTACCAGCATGCGCTTGCCCTCGGCGGTCACGTGCACCAGCTCGTCGCGGATCTTGATGCCGCCGAAATCGAGGTCGATGAACTGGCGGATCACTTCATCGTGATTGCCGGGAACGAAGATGACGTTGGTGCCCTTCTTGGCTTTCTTGAGCACGGTCTGCACGACGTTGTTGTGCGACTGGTCCCAGTACCAGCGACGCTTGAGTTGCCAGCCGTCGATGATGTCGCCGACCAGGTAGAGCGTTTCGGATTCGGTGGCGCGCAGGAACTCCAGCAGGCGTTCAGCCTGGCAGCCGGTGGTACCCAGGTGGATATCGGAAATCCAGATGGTGCGGAAGCGCAGCGGATCGCGCTTGGCTTCCTCGTCACCGGCATCGTGGTCGGGACCCAGGTCGGCGAACAGCCCCTGGGCTTTTTCCATGAACTGTTCGCGTGGCTTCATGCGGTCCTCGAATCCTTGAGGTAGTGACGGGCATAGCGGCTGTCGAGCTTGGAGAGCGGCAGCAGCAGGAAGAAATCGGCCGAGTGGAAATCAGGATCCCAGGCCGGTTCGCCGCACACCCACGCACCGCTGCGCAGGTAGCCGCGCAGCAGCGGCGGGATCTGCGGATCGACGCCGGCCTGGCGGTCTTCCAGCGGGAAGGGCAGGAGCGGCGTGACGCGATAGTCCGGCGGCGCCAGGTTCTTTTCGCGGAAGGCGTGGTACAGCGCGGCGGCATTGTGGCCACCATCGGCCAGGCTCACGCTGGCGCAGCCCATCAGGTATTCGCAGCGTTCCTTGCGCATGTAGGCGGCCAGGCCGGCCCACAGCATCATGATGACGCCGCCGCTGCGGTAGTCCGGGTGGATGCAGGCGCGGCCGGCTTCGGCGATGACGCCGCGGATGTTGTCCAGGCGCGAGAGGTCGAATTCCTGTTCCGAGTAGAACTTGCCCATGCGGCGCGCACCGTGCGGGCTCAGCACGCGATAGGTGCCGACCACGGAGAGGGTCTTGCTGTCGCGCACGATCAGGTGATCGCAGTAGTCGTCGAACTCATCCTTGTCCAGGCCTTCGGGGTTGGCCAGGGCCGACAGGTTCATCGCTTCGATGAAGACCTTGTAGCGCAGGCGCTGAACTTCGCGCACTTCTTCCGGGGTGCTGGCCAGGCTCAGGTTCAGCTTGGCAAAACTCGGATTGGCATCGGCAGGAATGGTAAGCAGTCTCATGCATTGTCCTTTGTGGTGATGTTTGAAAGAGACCGTGGAAGATGTCAGCCAGGTCAACCAGACAACATAAGCGACCTCACCTGAACTGCTTCCCGCGTCCCCTTCAGAATTGCGGCTGCCTCAAATGAAATCGAAGAATTGATCGATTAATTTCGAGAAACAGCCGATGTCCCCGGGATAACGCTGCACAGACTAACCAGCGAATGTTTCACGCACATGACCTTTGCGGCCGTTTTGGCGGTGCAGCAACAACCGGCGGCCCAGCGTTACAATGGCGTGACAAAGCGGCGTCCGGAGACCTCCCTGCGGGGAGCAGACGCATGCGCGAGGGCAAGGAAAACGGGTGCAAGGGCGAGATCGGCACCCGAGGAATCTTTCGATGCGCAGTTCATCGAAACCAGGGATTGATGGCCGTCATCGGACACCGTGTGCGACAGCGCCGGTGCCGAGGGCGGTCTGGCTTTGCAATGTCCGTCAACTCGAAACATAAAGGAAGATCATGCTACTCAAGGATAAAGTCGCACTCATTACCGGTTCGGCCAGCGGCATCGGCAAGGAAATCGCGATCGAATACGCCAAACAAGGCGCCAAGGTCGTCATCGCCGACCTGGCGCTGGAAGCCGCCAAGGCCACGGCTGAAGAGATCGTCAAGAATGGCGGCACCGCGATGGCGGTGGCCATGAACGTCACCGATGAAACCCAGGTCGACAAGGGCGTGGCCGATGCCGTGAACACCTACGGCGGGCTGGACATCATGATCAGCAATGCCGGCATCCAGATCATCAGCCCGGTCACCGAACTGTCGCTGGAAAACTGGCGCAAGATGCTGGCAATCCACCTGGACGGCGCCTTCCTGACCACCCGTGCCGCGATGAAAGCCATGATCAAGCAGGGCCGTGGCGGCTCCATCATCTACATGGGTTCGGTGCACTCGCATCAGGCCTCGGCGCTCAAGTCGCCCTACGTGACCGCCAAGCACGGCCTGCTGGGCCTGGCCAAGACCGTGGCCAAGGAAGGGGCCAAGGACAAGATCCGCACCAATGTCATCTGTCCCGGCTTCGTGCGTACACCGCTGGTGGAAAAGCAGATCCCCGAGCAGGCCAAGGAATTCGGCATCAGCGAAGAGGATGTCATCAAGAAGATCATGCTCAAGGACACCGTGGACGGTGAATTCACCACCACCCAGGACGTGGCCCAGACTGCCGTGTTCCTGGCGGCCTTCCCGACCAATGCACTGACCGGCCAGTCCGTCGTGGTCAGCCACGGCTGGCATATGCAGTAAGCTTCACCCGCATCCAGGCTTCTCCCAAAGCCGCCGTGGCGCAAGCCCGGCGGCTTTGTCTTGGCCACCGGAAACACTGATGTTTTGCAAGATGTTTCAGGTCATGCCGATGTCATATGAAGGTAATAACGTCCCCAGACCCTCCCCCGAGAATCTGGAGATGCCATGGATGCTCAAGCCGTCAAGGATTTCCGCGCCTGCGTGGCCGACACTGCCAGCGAACGCCAGCGTGTGCGATCGCTGGTAGCCTGCGGACAATGGCGCGAGGCCGAGCCCGACAGCGAACGGGCGCGCGCCTATGCCCTGCGCCAGCGCAACCTGGGCCATCCGGCCGGTCCCGAATCGATCATCGGCGACAGCGAGGATTTCCTGCGCGCCAGCTTCCTGGCGCAAGGCGCAGCGGTGGCGCGAGCGGTAGCCTACGTCGAGGTCAACAGCGATCAGACCAGCGAACTGGCCACCGGCTTCTTGATCAGCCCGCGCCTGTTCCTGACCAACCAGCACGTCATCGCGGACGCCGCCGCCGCACGCGGCACGCGCCTCACCTTCCTGCGTGAACTCGACGCCCGTGGGGTACCGCGTGCCACCACCAGCTACCTGCTGGCACCGGAACGGCTGGCGCTGTTCTCGCCAGCGGATCAGCTGGACTATGCCGTCATCGCGCTGGGCGAACGCCAGTCGGGGACGGCCACGGTGGAGGAGCTGGGCTTCTGCCCGCTCTCGGACCAGCCGGACAAGCACGTCATCGGCATGGCGGCCAACATCATCCAGCATCCGTCCGGCTGGATGAAGATGATCAGCATCCGCAACAACACCGTCACCGCGCGCACCGAACACACCCTGCTCTACGAGACCGATACCCAGCAAGGCTCGTCCGGCTCGCCGGTCTTCAATGACGACTGGCAGCTGGTGGCCTTGCATCACTGGGGCGAGCCTTATCGCGATGCCGGTACGGGAGATCAACCGCTGCGCAAGGTCAACGAAGGCATACGCATCAGCGCCCTCTACCGTGACCTGCTGGCACGCCTGCCCACCTTGCCGCCTGAGGCCCGGGCGTTGCTGCAGGAAGCCTTGAGCTATCAGGTGGCCAGCGCGCCCGGGGCCCTCACCGTCGCCGACAACACCGCATCCGACATGACACAGGAGATCAGCATGAACAACAGTGGCAAAGACATCGCTCTGCAGACCGCAACCCTGACGATTCCGCTGGAAGTGACGGTGCGGGTTGCAGGAGGTGCAGCCACCGTCGCCCAGGCGACGACACCCGCTGCCGCCAACGCAAGCCTCTCTGCCAACAACGCGACCTTGCAGCCACCACGCCGGCTCTCCCCGCCCCGCCCCTCCGCAGGCGCAGAAGCCTTGCGCATCGATCCGGATTACGGCAATCGCAGCGGCTACGATGCCGCTTTCATCCCCGGCGCAGAGCTGCCGCTGCCACAGCCGGATGCGAAGCTGGCGGGCGACATCGTCCCGCTGCTGCCTACCGTGGCCGGTGCCGCTGGCGACGACGGCGAACTGAAATATGAACACTTCAGCATCAAACTGTTGAAGCGCCGCCGCATGGCCGCCTTCACTGCCACCAACATCGACGGCACGCATTACCTTGCAGTCGATCGCGGCAGCGGCCAGGTCAATGCGGCCGAAGGCGATGCCTGGTTCCGCGATCCGCGCGTGGCGGCGGGCAGCGTGCTGGAGCAGGATTTTTATTCGGCGTGGTCGACCTATTTCGATCGCGGCCACCTGACGCGCCGGTCCGATCCGAGCTGGGGTACGCCGGAAGAAGCCGAACGCGCCAATGCCGACACCTTCCATTTCACCAATTGCTCGCCCCAGCATTTCCGCTTCAACCAGAGCGCGACCTACTGGCAGGGCCTGGAGCGCTATGTGCTGGAGAACGGCGTGCTGGCTGCCAGCAGCAAGGGCCGCCTGTGCGTCTTCCAGGGCCCGGTGTTCAACGACCAGGTGGACCTGTGGGCCGATGAGGTCCAGATCCCTTCGGCCTTCTTCAAGATCGTGGTGTGGAAGGGCAAGCAAGGTTTGAAAGCGGTAGGCCTGCTGGCCGACCAGTCGGCCCTGCTGTCGGAGAGCCGGCACAGCCTGGGGACGCCGCGCGACCTGCCCTCGGTGGACGTCAACCACTGGCGCGTGGCCATTCCCGAACTGGAAAGGATGACCGGGCTGGACTTCGGTTCCAGGGTACGCGCCGCCGATACCATCGCCGATGGCAAGCAGCCGCAGGTCGGCGAAGCGCGCCTGCGCATCACGGCCTTCGAGCAGATCCGGCTGTAGCAGCGAAGTCCGCTATCATGGCGGGATTGCTTTGCATCCCTGCCCGCCATGATCCCATCCTCGCGACCGCATCCCGACACTGCCCCACCCGTGGCGCAGTTGCACCTGCGCAGCTATCGCGAGGAGTCATTGGCGCACCGGCATGATTTTCCGCAACTGGTGCTGCCGCTGGCAGGCCATCTGGCGATGGACATTGCCGGCCGTGAAGGCCTGGCCGATACCGCCACGGCGGCCTTCGTCGAACCCGGTGCGCGGCATGCCACGCGCGCAGGCGGCGAGAATCGTTCGCTGGTGGTCGACCTGGCACCCGATGCGGTCGGCAGCCTGCAACTGGAGGCGCTGGCACAGCGCCCGTTCCTGCCCTTGTCCCGCGCCGCCGGGAAACTGGTGGAATTCATGGCGGTGGCACTCAGCGACACCCGCCCCGCCGGCAACACGCTGCAGCATTGGGTTCCCCTGCTGCTGGACGCGCTCACGCAACAGCCGCAGGCGCTGTCGCGGCTGCGTTTGATGCTGGCACGGGTGGAGGCGCGCGCCGAGCATCCCTGGACGGTGGCGCAGATGGCGGAACTGGCGGCGATCTCCCCCAGCCGTTTGCATGAATGGTTTCGCGCTGAACTGGACACGTCGCCGCGCGCCTGGCTGGCCGAAGTGCGCGTGGCCCGGGCCTGCCAGCTGCTGCGCACCAGCAGCCTGCCGCTGGCGCAGATTGCCCAGCGCTGTGGCTATGGCGACCAGAGTGCGCTCACGCATGCGCTGCGCAAGCTGCGCGGCACCACCCCATCAGCGTATCGGAAAAGTTATCTGCCCTGAGGACGGCTGGCCTTGCCCGGCCGCAGCAGACACTCGTTGAAGTAGCCTGCATAGTGCGCATAATCGGGCGTCGGCAGACCCGCCGTCTTGGCACGATCATCCCAGCGCCGCAACCTGACGGCATCCTCGGCATAGGGCCGATCGATGAAAGCCGCGGCCTGTTCCACATCGAAGATCCCGCCCTGCAATTGCAGGCTGCGCACCGAATCGGCCGAGAGCTGCGCGAAGTAGTCCGGATCAGTGGCGCACAGGTAGCGCTTGGCATCCACATGCAAGGCAATCGGCGCCAGCACGGATTCATGGAAGACACCGCGCAGGAAAGGAAGAACGCGGTACTGGTGCAGGTCATCGATGCCGGCCAGGGTGGGCGTCTGGCCCAGGTCTTCCAGCAGGTGGCCGAGATCGTGCAGCAGGCTGGCCACGATCAGGCTGGGCGCTGCGCCCTCCTGCTCGGCCAGCAGCGCCGATTGCAGCGCGTGTTCCAGTTGCGTGACCGGCTCGCCGGTGTATTGGGTGTGGCCGAGCCGTGTGAACAGCAGGGCAATGTCATCCAGGCTCAGGGCCATCATGCGCCTCGCAGGTGAAGAAAAATACCGAACGCCACTATAGCCCCTGCATCGGCGCACTCCGTGACATCTCCATGACATGCGCACGCGCAAAGAAAAACGGCGAGCCTTGCGGCCCGCCGTTTTTCATCGCTTCACTGCCTCACTGCTTGACTGCTTTGCTGCTTACTTCTTCAGGTCATAGCGATCCAGATCCATCACCTTGACCCAGGCCGCCACGAAGTCCTTGACGAACTTTTCCTTGGCGTCCGAGCTGGCATAGACTTCGGCCAGGGCGCGCAGCACGGCGTTGGAGCCGAACACCAGGTCGACACGGGTGCCGGTCCACTTGACGGCACCGCTCTTGCGGTCACGGCCTTCGAACTCTTCCTGGGCGGGCGAAGTGGACTTCCACTCGGTGCCCATGTCCAGCAGATTGACGAAGAAGTCATTGGACAGCACACCCACCTTGGAAGTGAACACACCCTTGGTGCTGCCACCCACCGTGTTGCCCAGCACGCGCAGGCCACCGATGAGGACCGTCATTTCCGGCGCGGTCAGGGTCAGTTGCTGGGCCTTGTCGATGAGCATGTCTTCGGCACGCACTGCATAACGCTGCTTCTGGAAGTTGCGGAAGCCATCAACGACGGGTTCCAGCGGCTCGAAGGAAGCGACGTCCGTCTGCTCCTGCGACGCATCCACACGGCCTGCGCTGAAGGGGACCGTCACGGCCACGCCTGCATCCTTGGCCGCCTTTTCGACGGCTGCGCTACCGGCCAGCACGATCAGATCCGCCAGAGACACCTTCTTGGCACCTTGGTTGAACTCGGACTGGATGCCTTCCAGTGCCTTCAACACCTTGGCCAGCTGGGCCGGCTGATTGGCAACCCAATCCTTCTGCGGCGCCAGGCGCACACGCGCACCGTTGGCACCACCGCGCATGTCGCCACCCCGGAAGGTGGAAGCCGAGGCCCAGGCGGTCGAGACCAGCTCGCTCACCGACAGGCCCGAGGCCAGGATCTTGCTCTTCAGGGCCGTGACATCGGCTGCATCAATCGGCGCGCCTTCTGCCTTGGGCAGCGGATCTTGCCAGATCAGTTCTTCGGCCGGCACTTCCGGGCCGAGGTAGCGGGCACGCGGACCGAGGTCGCGGTGGGTCAGCTTGAACCAGGCGCGGGCGAAGGCGTCGGCGAACTGCTCCGGGTGTTCCAGGAAGCGGCGCGAGATCTTTTCGTAAGCCGGATCGAAGCGCAGCGACAAGTCCGTGGTCAGCATGGTCGGACGCAGGGGCGCGCCACCGTGGGCGTGCGGAATCACCGCATCGGCGCCCTTGGCCACCCATTGATGGGCACCGGCCGGGCTCT
Organism: Herbaspirillum huttiense; assembly: GCF_004367745.1. GTDB lineage: Bacteria > Pseudomonadota > Gammaproteobacteria > Burkholderiales > Burkholderiaceae_D > Herbaspirillum > Herbaspirillum huttiense. Next base: position 1,351,486 of record NZ_CP037993.1, on the reverse strand, counting down.
TGGTCAGTTCCCACTCATAGTTGAACAGGTTCTCGAAGAAGTAATTGCTCCACTGGGCAGGAGTCTGGGTCCAGGTCACTTCCAGGCCGGAGCTGATGGTGTCGCCACCGACGCCGCTGCCGAAGCTGCTCTTCCAGCCCATACCCTGGTGTTCCAGGCCCTCGCCTTCCGGTTCGCGGCCCACGTGCTTGGCGTCGCCTGCACCGTGGGTCTTGCCGAAGGTGTGGCCACCGGCGATCAGGGCCACGGTTTCTTCATCGTCCATCGCCATGCGGGCGAAGGTTTCGCGGATGTCATGGGCGGCGGCCACCGGATCAGGGTTGCCTTCCGGACCTTCCGGGTTCACGTAGATCAGGCCCATCTGGACCGCGGCCAGCGGGTTTTCCAGGTTGCGGCCGGTGGGGCCGGTGCGGCTCTGCTCATTGCCGTGACGGTCGGCATCGGCCGTGATCTCGCCGTGGCTGGCGCCGGCCTTGCCCTTGCCGTAGCGGTCATCGCCGCCCAGCCAGGTCGATTCGGTACCCCAGTAGACGTCCAGGTCCGGTTCCCACACGTCCTGGCGGCCACCGGCGAAACCGAAGGTCTTGAAACCCATGGTTTCCAGCGCGACGTTGCCGGTCAGGATCAGCAGGTCAGCCCAGGAGATCTTGTTGCCGTACTTCTGCTTGACCGGCCAGATCAGGCGGCGTGCCTTGTCCAGGTTGACGTTGTCGGGCCAGCTGTTCAATGGCGCGAAGCGCTGCTGGCCACGGCCGGCACCGCCGCGGCCATCGCCGATGCGATAGGTACCGGCGCTGTGCCAGGCCATGCGGATGAACAGCGGACCATAGTGGCCGAAGTCGGCCGGCCACCAGTCCTGCGAATCGGTCATCACCTTGGCCAGGTCGGCCTTGACGGCGGCCAGGTCGAGGCTCTTGAAGGCTTCGGCGTAGTTGAAATCCTCACCCATGGGGTTGGACTTGGAAGAATGCTGGGCCAGCAGATCCACACGCAGCTGCTTGGGCCACCAGTCGCGGTTGCTGGTGCCGCTACCGGCGGTGTGGTTGAAGGGGCACTTGGCTTCGTTCGACATTGCGTTCTCTCCTGTTGATCGACCCGATGGGTCATGACGCCCGGACCGGGAAACGGGCATCTTCGTGGCTACCTCCAGCCGGGCTGGACATAGCGGCTTGTACTGCAGCGACAGGCTGACTGCGTTCTGCTACGGCACCATGACGCCGTACTGCGGGGCCAGCTTCGCCTTGTTCCGGTCGTGCTTGCGAAGAACCATTAATATAATTGATCGAAAACAATCGCGTGATTGTCTTTTTGTATAATGCCAGTCAATAAATCCAATCCCACAGGTTCAGAATTTGTGGGTGAACAGTGTAGCCAAAGGCAAATATTTCTGCTGAACTTGCCGCACATTGTTTGTGCAGGCCGTGCGCAACAGCAGCGGAGAACGCCATCGACCCGACCGTGAGGAAATGCGAATATCGGATGCGCGCATTGCCTTTAGGGGCAATCTTACCTGAGGGAAGCTGCCTTCCTGTCCTTCAGGAAAATACGAGTTTCAATATTCTTCAGGTCAACCGATATGGAGGTGAATCGTTGATGGGACGCTGCCCGCGCGCCGGGCCGTCCTCCTTTTCCCACATTACAAGAACCATCATGACGGAAGCCACCGAAAACCTGGAACACGCCGAGCACGCCCATGCCTCCGGCAACAAGAAGCTGGCCTTGCTCATCGCCATCCTGGCGCTGGTGCTGGCCATTACCGAAACCCTGTCCAAGTCCTACCAGACCGAGGTCATCCTGAAGCATCAGGAGGCGGCCAACCTGTGGTCCTTCTTCCAGGCCAAGTCGGTGCGCGGCAATGCGGCGCAGCTGGCCAAGCAGCAACTGAGCTTGCTGGGCAATCCCAAGGATGAACGCATCAGCGCGGCCGTGGCCAAGCTCGACGACGCCATCGCCCATTACGACAGCGACGAGAAGAGCGGCGAAGGCAAGAAGGAGCTGTCCCACAAGGCGCGCGAAGCCGAGCATGAGGCGCATGCCTACATGGAGAAATACGAGAAGATGGAAATGGCCGCCGGCATGCTGCAAGTGGCCATCGTGCTGGCCTCGGCCACCATCATCACGGGCGTGGCCGTGCTGGCCTACCTGTCGATGGGTATCGGCGTGGTGGCGCTGGCCTTTGTCGGTGCGGGCTTGTTCGGCACCGCGATCTGAACGGCTTGACCGCACAGCAGACCAACGCCGGCCTCGTGCCGGCGTTTTCGTTTCTGCCCTCGCCCGCCACAAGAAAACCGTAGCCTGCAACAATCCTTCCCGCGTCGGCTGGGGCATACTGCCCCCCTTTGCAACATGGCTGGCTTTGATTCCCGATGAGTTCCAACACGATCCTGCAAGGCATTTTCTATGGCGCACTGGCCGGTGCCGCCTGGGGCCTGGTATTCCTGGCCCCTGAACTGACGCGCGCCTTCTCGCCCTGGCAACTGACGGCCGGGCGCTATCTCGCCTACGGACTGTTCGCAGCGCTGCTGATCGCGCCGCGCATCAAGAAACTGCTGCCGCACCTGGGCCGTGACGAATGGCGCGCGCTGGTGTGGCTGAGCCTGTTGGGCAATGTGGTGTATTACGTGTTTCTGGCCAGTGCCGTGCAACTGGGCGGCATGGCCATGACCTCGCTGGTGATCGGCTTCCTGCCGGTGGCGGTGAGCATCATCGGCAGCCGCGGCCATGGCGCGGTCTCGCTGCGCAAGCTGGCCCCGTCGCTGGCCTTGGGCCTGGCCGGCATCGCCTGCGTGGCCTGGCAGTCGCTATCCGGGTCAGCTGGAGGCGATATGAAGCAAAGTGTCATCGGCTTCTTCTGCGCCCTGGCCGCATTGGTCTCCTGGACCACCTATGCGGTCGGTAACAGCCGCTGGCTGGCGCGCCTGCATGAAGTTTCTGCGCATGACTGGAATCTGCTGATCGGCGTGGTCACGGGGCTGCTGTCGCTGTTCATCGCAGTGCCCGCCTTCACGGTGATGCTGCAGCCGCATCCAGGCAGCGAGTGGATGCATTTCGTGGCGGTGTCGGCGGGGGTGGCGATCTTTGCATCGCTGTTCGGCAATGCCTGCTGGAACAAGGCCAGCCGCCTGCTGCCACTGACCATGATCGGGCAAATGATCCTGTTCGAGACCCTCTTTGCCCTGCTCTACGGCTTCCTGTGGGAACAGCGCCGGCCGACCCTGCTGGAGATCGCGGCCATGGTGCTGGTCACCGTCAGCGTGCTGCTGTGCGTGTCCGCGCACCGGGTCGATGAGGGCGGCGGACACTGAAGCCCCCGCCTCCTTGCCTCAGCTGGCCTTCTCGGCCAGCTTCTTCAAGACATGCGCTGCGGCCACCAGGCCGAAGGTAGCCGTGACCACCATGGCCGAGCCGAAACCGGCGCAGTTCAGCCCTGTGACGCCGGCTTGCGTGCTGTCGGCGGCATCCTCGCCCACATCCAGATCTTCTGACGGCGCGATCTCGCAGGCTTCGCCCTCGGCCAGTTCCGGGAAACGCAGCGGTTCGGTCGAGAACACCGCGTCGATATGAAACTTGTTCTTCGTCCCGCGCGGGAAACCATGCTGTGAGCGCAGGCGCTTGCGCACCTTGGCCAGCAGCGGTTCCTGCTCGGTGCGGCACAGGTCGCGGATCTCGATTTGGGTCGGATCGATCTGCCCGCCGGCGCTGCCGATGGTGACCATGGGCATGCCGTTCTGGCGGCACCAGGCGATCATCGCCACCTTGGCCGGAACATTGTCGATGGCGTCGATGACGTAATCGAAACGGCCACCGCCCAGCATCTGCTCCACATTCTCCGGATCGACGAAATCCTCCACCTCGGTGACCACGCAGGTCGGATTGATCTGCCGGATGCGCTCATGCAGGGCCGTCACCTTGGCCTGTCCCAGGGTGCCGGTGAGCGCATGGATCTGGCGATTGACATTCGATTCAGCCAGGTTGTCCAGGTCGATCAGGGTCAGGTGGCCGATGGCGCTGCGGGCCAGCGCCTCGACGATCCAGGAGCCCACGCCGCCGACGCCGACCACGCATACGCGCGCCTGGCTGAAGCGCTGCAAGGCCGCCGCGCCGTACAGGCGGGCCACGCCGCCGAAGCGGCGCTCATAGTCGATATCGTTCAGATCGATGGATGCGGTCATGATGAAAAAAGAGGAATGCAGTGATGTGCTGTCGTGAAGAGCAGCATTATCCCGCCTTTGCGGGCCTTTCATGAGAAAGGGCCGCTGCGTGAACGCGGCGGCCCTCCCTGTGCAACGCTGGTGAATCGGAAATCAGACCACCGCGCCGCCGTTTTCGTCCTTGACCTTGACCGGCTTGATCAGGTCTTCGCGCTTCACGCCCAGCCACATGGCCAGCGCTGCGGCGACGAACACCGAGGAATAGATACCGAACAGGATGCCGATGGTCAGCGCCAGCGCGAAATAGTGCAGCGTCGGGCCGCCGAAGAAGAACATCGCCAGCACCATCATTTCAGTGCTGCCGTGGGTGATGACGGTACGCGACATGGTGCTGGTGATCGCGTGGTTCAGCACTTCGGGCGCGGACAGCTTGCCGAAGCGGCGATCACGGAAGGCTTCGCGCACCCGGTCGAACACCACCACCGATTCGTTGACCGAGTAACCCAGCACGGCCAGGATGGCGGCCAGCACGGTCAGCGAGAATTCCCACTGGAAGAAGGCGAAGAAGCCCAGGATGATGATGATGTCGTGCAGGTTGGCGATCACCGCCGCCACCGCGAACTTCCATTCGAAGCGGAAGGCCAGGTAGATCACGATGCCCAGCACCACCATGCCCAGGGCCAGCAGGCCATCATGGGCCAGTTCATCGCCCACCTGGGGGCCGACGAATTCCACGCGCTGCAGGCGCACGTCCGGATCCTCTGCCTTCAGGGCGGCATTGACCTTCTCGCTCTGCTGGCTGGCATTCACGCCGGCTTGGGCGGGCAGGCGGATCATCACGTCCTGGGCGGTGCCGAAGCTTTGCACCAGGGTATCGCGGTAACCTAGTCCTTCAATCGACTTGCGGATCTTCTCCAGGTCGGCCGGCTTGTTGTAGGCCACTTCCATGACCGTGCCGCCGGTGAATTCGATGGAGAAGTGCAATCCCTTGGAGAACAGGAAGAACACCGCGGCCACGAAGGTCAGTGCCGAGATCGCATTGAAGATCAGGGCATGACGCATGAAGGGAATGTCTTTTTTGATGCGGAAAAATTCCATCACTATCCTTTCGGTGCCGGCACCACCTGCAGCGGGGTGCCTGGCTCAAATCTGGCTGTGCTGCTGATGATTACTTGGCGTCGCGCTTGGCGGCGGCCTTGCCGGAAGTGGAGAGCACGTCGCCCTCGGGCTTCCAGATCTGGCCGATGGCCAGGCCCGACAGACGCTTCTTGCGGCCATACCAGAGGTTGACCACACCGCGCGAGAAAAACACGGCCGAGAACATCGAGGTCAGGATGCCCAGGCAGTGCACCACGGCGAAGCCGCGAATCGCGCCGGAGCCGAAGATCAGCAGCGCCAGGCCGGCGATCAGGGTGGTCACGTTGGAGTCCAGGATGGTCGCCCACGCGCGGTCGAAACCGGCGGCAATCGCTGCCTGCGGCGAATTGCCGGCGCGCAGTTCTTCACGGATGCGTTCGTTGATCAGCACGTTGGAGTCGATCGCCATACCGAGTGCCAGCGCAATGGCGGCGATACCCGGCAGCGTCAGCGTGACTTGCAGCGTGGACAGCAGCGCTACCAGCAGCAGCACGTTCACCGACAGCGCCAGGGCGCTGAAGAAACCGAACAGCTGGTAGTAGATCACCATGAAGACGGCCATGGCCAGGAAGCCATACAGCACCGAATCAAAGCCCTTCTTGATGTTGTCGGCACCCAGTTGCGGGCCGATGGTGCGTTCTTCGATGATGTCCATCGGTGCGGCCAGCGAACCGGCGCGCAGCAGCAGGGCCAGGTCGCTGGCCGCTTCGGGCGAACCCATGCCGGTGATCTGGAAGCGCGAACCCAGTTCGGAGCGGATCGTGGCTACGGTCAGGACTTCGCCCTTGCCCTTTTCGAACAGGACGATGGCCATGGCCTTGCCAACCTTGTCACGGGTGGCTTCACGCATCTTGCGGCCGCCGTCGCCGTTCAAGTCGATGCTCACCGCCGGCTGGTGGTTTTCATCGAAGCTGGCCGAGGCGTTGGAGATGTAGTCGCCGGTCAGCACCGGTTCCTTGTTCAGCACCACGGGCGCGCCCTTGCCGATCTTGAACAGTTCGGAGCCGAAGGGGATGGCCGAGGTTTCTTCGGTGCCGCGCACCACGCTTTCATCGACCATGCGCACTTCCAAGGTCGCGGTACGGCCGATGATGTCCTTGGCGCGCGAGACGTCCTGCACGCCCGGCAGCTCGACCACGATGCGGTCGGCGCCCTGGCGCTGGATCAGCGGCTCGGCCACGCCCAGTTCGTTGACGCGCTTGGACAGGGTGCTGATGTTCTGCTTGACGCCGTCTTCCTGGGTCTGCTTCAGGGCTTCCGGACGCAGGGTGGCGATGAGTTTGAGGTCATCGCCACTGCCGGCGTCGGTGAGCACCATTTCCTGCAGTTCGCCCAGAGCGGCACGGGCCTTGTTGCGGGTATCGGCATCGCGGAAGGAAATCTCGATGCTGTCGCCGGAGCGGTTGATGCCGCTGTGGCGGATGTTCTTGTCACGCAGCAGGCTGCGTACGCTGGCTTGCATGCCTTGCAGGCGCTTGTTCAGGACCGCCTTGATGTCGACCTGCATCAGGAAGTGCACGCCGCCGCGCAAGTCCAGGCCCAGGTACATCGGGAAGGCGTGCAGGCTTTGCAGCCATTGCGGGGTATTGGGCAGCAGGTTGAAGGCGACGATGTAGGTCGGGTCGCTGGGGTCGGTATTGAGTTCCTTCTCCAGCAGGGCCTTGGCCTTGAACTGGATGTCGGTGGTGGCAAAGCGGGCGCGCACCGACGGCTGCGAACCGGCATTGTCGAACGCCACGCTCTCTGCGCCGAGATTGCCTTGTTTCAGGATCTGATCGACACGGCCGGCCACGGCAGGCTCGACCTTCAGGGTCGACTTGGCACTGCTGATCTGCACCGCGGGGGATTCGCCGAAGAAGTTCGGGACGGTATAGATCACGCCGAACAGCAGGGCCAGGACGATCAGTGCGTATTTCCAGAGAGAGTAACGATTCATGGTCTTGTGCTTCTTGCTTGCGGGAGAGGGAGGCAGGGACCTGCCGCCCTGTTCAGAACGGGTGCCAGGAACCGGAAGTTTCTGCACACCGTTCTAACGACATGGGCGCATCAGCGATGCGCCCATGGGTTCGCCGGTTCAGGCCGGCCAACCGGTGAGGCCGATTACAGGCCCTTGATGGTGCCCTTGGGCAGCAAGGTGGTGACAGCGCCCTTTTGCACGATGACTTCGGTGCCTTCGGAGACTTCGATGGTGATGTAACCATCGGCCACCTTGGTAATGCGGCCCAGCAGACCACCGGAGGTGACGACTTCGTCGCCCTTGCCCAGTGCGTCCATCATGGCTTTCTGTTCTTTCTGACGCTTCATCTGCGGGCGGATCATCAGGAAATACAGGACCACGAACATCAGGATGATCGGCAGGAAGCTGGCCAGGTTGCCCATCGCGCCACCAGGGGCTGCTGCGGCCGTTTGCGCGTATGCGTCGGAAATAAACACGTAAGGCTCCAAAGGTTGATTGAAAAATAGCCCTGCATTCTAGCACTGCGCAGGCACCAAACCGCCAAATCGGGGTGCATTGCCGCAGATCAAGGGGGAACCAGGCAAAATCGGGCTTTTTTGTCACCTGCGCAAACTGGAAAAGCCGCGTATCCCGCGTGAAATGGCAGGGCACATGAAAAAAGCTTCATTTCGCCCTAAAGCCGCCCTTAATATGGGCGGCGCTCCGGTCCCCTGCTTCGCGCGCCAACCCGATCCGACACCGCATGCCAGCTTCCCCCGCTCCCGAACCTGCCACCCCCTCCGCCTTGCCCGCTGCCCCGCGCCAACCGGCGTGGGCGATCTTTCTGGTCTTCCTGCGGCTGGGGCTGACCTCCTTTGGCGGGCCGGCCGCCCATCTCGGCTATTTCCGCCATGAATTCGTGGCCCGGCGGCGCTGGCTGTCCGAACAGACCTATGCCGACCTGGTGGCCATGTGCCAGTTCCTGCCCGGCCCCTCCAGCAGCCAGGTCAGGCTGGCCATCGGCCTGATCCGCGGCGGCTATCGCGGTGCGCTGGCGGCCTGGCTGGGCTTTACGCTGCCCTCGGCGCTACTGCTGATGGTGGTGGCCTTGTCGGTGCTGGAGGATGCGCACTGGCTCTCCGGGGAGGTGGTGCATGGCTTGAAGATCGTGGCCGTGGCCATCGTGGCGCAGGCGGTGTGGGGGATGGCGCAGACGCTGTGCCGCGGTCCGGTACGCCTGGCCATCATGGCGCTGGCTGCGCTGGCGGCGTGGCAGCTGCAGGGCAGCCTGGTACAGCTGGGCGCGATCGTGGCCGCCGGTCTGGCCGGACGGCTGCTGCTGCACGGCCCGCAGCTTGCGCTGCAGGAACACCTGCCACTGGTGGTCAGCCGCCGCACGGGGCGCGCCTGCCTGCTGTTGTTCTTCGTCCTGCTGGCGGGCATTCCGCTGCTGGCCGCGCTCCATCCGGCGGCCTGGCTGCAGCAGATCAACATCTTCTATCGCGTCGGTTCCCTGGTCTTCGGGGGCGGCCATGTGGTGCTGCCGCTGTTGCAGGCGGAGCTGGTGCCCACGGGGTGGGTCAACAAGGACGTTTTCCTGGCCGGTTATGGCGCGGCCCAGGCGATCCCCGGCCCGCTCTTCACGCTGGCGGCCTATCTGGGCGTGGTGATGTCTTCCTGGCCCAATGGGGTGGCCGGTGGCGTGCTATGCGTGCTGGCCATCTTTGCGCCGTCCTTCCTGCTGGTGACCGGGCTGCTGCCGTTCTGGGATGCGGTGCGCCGTCAGGCCGCGATGCAGGCGGTGCTGGCGGGCGTCAATGCCGCGGTGGTGGGATTGCTGCTGGCGGCGCTCTGCCAGCCGGTGTGGACCAGCGCCATCTTCGGCGGGCGTGACCTGCTCATTGCGCTGGCGGCCTTTGCCGCTCTGGTGTGGCTGAAACTGCCCTCCTGGGCGGTCGTGCTGCTGGCGGTGCTGGCCGCCACCCTGCCGGCGCTGGCCGGGATCTGACTGGCGAGCAGTTGCAGCGGACTCAGTAAACCACCACCACCGAACGCTCCTGCTGGTTCACCAGCAGGAAGGCTCGCCCATCCGGGCTGCCCACCGGCGCGGCACCACAGGTATTGGTCACGGCCGCCATGCCATTGATGACATTGACCACCACGTTGCAGCGCGTAGTCACCAGCACCGAGATGGAGAGCTTGGCCGTGGTGGCCGCCTGCAAATGCGGCCAGGCCCAGCAGCCAAGCGTGAGCAGAAGCAGCGCGGCATGCCAGCGCAGCAGGTCAGGACGGGCCAGTCGGGCGCGTGCCATCGAGGGGGGATGTGCCATGGTGCGGGCTCCTTGTCGGGTTGGGCCACTGCATTGTTTCGTTATGCCGTCATCTTAAATAAATTAATCGATTAAATCAATAAAATTAATTTGACAGAATAAAATAACAATATTGTTTATTTCAAAATTACAGCGGAAGCCGCGCAGTACCAGCAGCAGCGTGACAGAGGCCAATTATTATCGCAATGACAAGCTCATCATTGTGCCGCATTTTGACCACAGACGGGCTTCCCCAGTGGAACAAATAAAACAATTTCGGCAATTTATGATCCGATTCGTTATAATTGATTCCATCCAAACCCGCCCTGCCTCTTCGCACTTGCGGGCGGAATCGAACCGGAGTCGGGAAACATGGAGACAAGCTCGTGATGCCAGGCAGCACCCACAACAATGCGCAGCACGCCCCGGCGCGCCCGCGCGACGGGCGTTTGCCGCTGGCGCTGGCCGAGGCCGGCTTTGCCGTGCTGACGGTGGCCGCGCTGTGGCATGCCGACCTGCCGCCCTGGCTGATCGTGGGACTGCTGGCGCTGTGGCTGGTACGGGCCCTGATCCTGCTGCGCCTGCTGCGCGACCATCAGCGTGCCGCGCGCAACCTGGTCCTGGCCAAGGAAGCGGCCGACCAGGCCATGCTCACGCGCGGGGCCTTCCTCTCCACCATGAGCCACGAAATCCGCACACCCATGAATGCGGTACTGGGCATGGCCGGACTGTTGCGCACCACGCGCCTGGATACGCAGCAAGCCGAATTCGCCAAGGCCATCGAGGATTCGGCCAATGCCCTGCTGGGCATCGTCAATGACGTGCTGGATTTCTCCAAGATCGACGTCGGCAAGATGGACATCGCCGTGGTCGAGTTCGACCTGCTGGAAGTGGTGGAAGCCAGCGCCGAAGCGCTGTCCTTCAAGGCGCACGAAAAGCGCGTGCGCTTGCTGGCGCACGTCGATCCGCGCCTGCCGGTGCGGCTGCTGGGCGACCCCGGACGCATCCGCCAGGTCCTCCTGAACCTGCTGGGCAACGCGCTCAAGTTCACCCATGTGGGCGAAGTGCTGCTGCGGGTGCAGGCCTTGCACGTGTCGGGCGATCACTGCCGGGTGCGTTTCGAGGTGCGCGACAGCGGCATCGGCATGGATGACGATACGCTGCGCCGCCTGTTCTCGCCCTTCTCGCAGGCCGACAACTCGGTCACCCGCCAATACGGCGGCACCGGCCTGGGCCTGTCGATCTGCAAGCGCCTGGTGGAACTGATGGGCGGCAAGATCGGCGTGGAGAGCACGCCCGGTAACGGTTCCTGCTTCTGGTTCGAACTGGGCATTCCCGTGGCGCAACCCGCGCAGTTCGCCACCCGTCCGCATGCAGCCAAAAAACGACAGGTGGCCCTGCTCGAAACGCACGATGCCAGTGCCGCCATGCTGCACGAATACCTGCGCGGGGCCGGGCTGGAAACGGTGCGCTACAGCAGTGCCAGCGACGCCCTGGCGGCGCTGACCGGCCCGGCGGCCACGGCCACCGGCATCGATACCCTCATCGTCAGCAGCGAGATCCGGGATGTGCCGCCGGCCGCAGTGCTGGCACGCCTGCACGCGGAAAGGCCGACAGTTACGTGCGTGCTGCTTGACCATGGCGTAGACGGCCTTAATATAGACGGAAAATCAACGTCGCCAGCCCTGCAGTTGCCGCTGCGCAAGCAACAGCTGCTGCGTGCGGTCGATCCGCAGGCGGGAGGCAAGGACGCGGCCGACGGGGAATTGACGGCAGCGCGCCCGGCCCGGGCGTCCCATCCGGGGCAACAGGGGCAGCAGGAACAGCGCGAACTCCTGCTGGTGGAAGACAACGTGATGAACCAGAAGGTGGCGGTGTACCAGCTCAATGCCATGGGCTACGCGGTCGATATCGCCTCCAACGGTGCGGAGGCGCTGGAGAAGCTGGCACGGCGCGCTTACGCGCTGATCCTGATGGATTGCCAGATGCCGGTGCTGGATGGCTACGAAACCACGCGCCGCATCCGGCGTCTGCAGGGCGAGCTGGCCCACACCCCCATTGTCGCGATGACCGCCAATGCCATGGCCGGGGATCGGGAACAGTGCCTGGAGGCCGGTATGGACGATTACCTGACCAAGCCTTTGCTGCGCTCGCAACTGGCGGCGATGCTGGAGCATTACCTGCCGGCGGCGCAGGAAGCGGCCGCCGACACCGGTGCTGCGCCGCTCATGCTCGACGAGAGCCGCCTGCAGGAACTGTTCGGCGAGGACACCGTGCTGGCTGGCCAGATGCTGGACATGTTCGTCGAACACACTACGCCGGTCATGGACGATCTGGCGCGGCATTGCCAGGCCAGCGATCCGCTGCTGGGCGAGATCCAGGCGCTGGGCCACCGGCTGGCGGGCAGCTGCCTGAACCTGGGCATCCAGGCGCTGGGACAGGCGGGACGCAACATGGAATTGGCGGCACGCCAGGGCGAACTGGCACACGTGCGCAAGCTCGCCGAGGAGTGCGCAAGCGCCTTCGCCGCCTTGCGACAACACCTAAAAGAGAGGGCCGGGGGAACACATGAAGATTCTGATCGTTGACGACGACAAGACCAATCTGTCGCTATTCACGCACATGCTGGCGCAACTGCCCGACACCAGCATCAGCACCTGCCCCGATGCGTATGAAGCGCTGGACTGGTGCGGCAGCCACGATCCGGACCTGATCCTGCTGGACTACATGATGCCGGGCATGGATGGCCTCGATTTCCTCTCGCGTTTTCGCGCCATGCCGGGCCAGGAAATGACGCCGGTCATCATGATCACCGCCGACATGGGCCTGCAGGTGCGGCACAAGGCGCTGCAGATGTCGGCCAATGATTTCCTGTCGAAGCCGGTGAACCGGGTGGAACTGCTGGCGCGGGTGAAGAACATGCTGGCCATGCGCAAATCGCAGCTGGCCATGAGCCGGAAGATCGAAGACTTGTCTGAAGAGGTGGAGCAGAAGGCGCAGCAGAGCACCAGTCTGGCGCTCAATTCGGTGGATCTGCTCTCGCGCGCGGCCGGCTATCGCGATCCGGAAACGGGCGAACACCTGGTGCGCATGTCCAATTACACCCGCATCATCGCCGCCCATCTCGGCTTGCCCAAGGAGGAGCAGGACCTGCTGCTGGCGGCCTCCCCCATGCACGACATCGGCAAGATGGGCATCCCCGACCATATCCTGCTCAAACCCGGACGGCTGGACGAGGAAGAACTGAAGGTCATGCGCCTGCACGCGCAGATCGGTGCCGACATCTTGCGCGGCAGTCCGTCCTCCCTGCTGCAGACCGCCTCCCGGATCGCGGAGACCCATCATGAAAAATGGGATGGCAGCGGCTACCCCAATGCGCTCAAGGGCGATGACATTCCGCTGTATGGCCGCATCGTGGCCGTCGCCGACGTGTTCGACGCGCTGACCTCCTCCCGTCCTTACAAAAAAGGCTGGAGCCTGGAAGACGCGGCGCGTTATCTGCGCGACAATGCGGGCAGCCACTTCGATCCGCGCTGCGTGGAAGCCTTCTTTGCCGGCTGGGAGGAAGTGGTCGATATCTACAACCGCAACCAGGACGGCACATGATGCTCACCTTCATTGAACCCACGCTGTTCGAGAAGCTCAGGAGCGCCCAAGCCCTGCCCTCGCCCGGCGGGGTGCGCCTGACCATCATGCGCCTGTGTGCGCAGGATGATCCCGACATGCATGAACTGATCCACCTGGTGCAGGCCGATCCGGCCCTGTCCGGGCGCATCATCCGCATCGTCAACGTACTCAATGCCGACCGCGTGCGCCCGATCGCCTCGGTCAGCATGGACAGCATGCTGCTGGTCGGCCTGCAGGCCGTGCGCCAGCTGGCCCTGGCGCTGTCGCTGGCGGAAACCACGGCCCCGGCCTCCTGCGCCAACTTCAAGCTGCCGGCCTTCTGGGCCCACAGCTTCGCCATGGCCTGCAGTGCCCAGGCCATCAGCGGCCACACCCGCGTGGCACCGCTGGGAGAAATGTTCACCACCGGCCTGCTGGCCAACATCGGCAAGCTGACCCTGGCCTCGGCGCATCCGGCCGGCTATTCCTCGCTGCTGACGCGCCCGCTGGAACCGTCGGGGCAACTGGCGATGGAACAATCGCTGTTTGGCTTCAACCACCTCAACATCGCAGCGGCGCTGATGCAGGACTGGAAGATCCCGGAACTGTTCTGCGATGCCGTGCTGCGCTACGAAGCCCCGGCCCTGCCGGAGGAGCTGCCGGCTCCGCGTCCGCTGGAAATCATCTGGACCCTGTATCTCTCGGCCGCCATGGCCGAACTGGGCTGCGGCACACCGCAGGTAGCCGAGGCCGCCCTGCCCAAGATCGCGCGGGCGCTGCCGCAACTGCAACTGGCACCGAATGATTTCCCGGCGCTGTATCAGGCCGCAGGGGAGGACTGGCAGGATTGGACCCAGACCATGCACCTGACCGCCAAGACCCTGTGGCAGGGTCTCCCGGGGCAGGTCCACGACAAACTGCTGCGCCTGCAAGAGGCCGTCGGCGGAGACGATGCAGGCACTTGAACAACTGCTGCTCAGCGAAGCACCCGACGCCTATGTCCTCATGGACATGCAAGGCGGCGTGGTCTACTGGAACCGCTGCGCCGAACAGATCTTCGGCTACAGCGGCCAGGAAGTGCTGGGCCAGCATCTGTCGGACTTCATCGTGCCGCCCGAGCGGCGCGCAGAGGAAGAGCGGGTGTTCGCCGATACGCTGACGCTGGGCCGGGCCGAATGCCAGTCCATCCGCCGCCGCAAGGATGGCTCGCTCTTGCACCTGTCAGTCTCCAACAAGCTGTTGCGCGATGAGCAAGGGCAACCGCAATACGTGCTGTCCTGCAAGCGGGACATCAGCGAGGCCACGGTGCAGCGTGACATCAGCCTGATCGCGGCCAGTGTCCACGGGCTTTATGATTCGCTGCCCGACGGCATCATCGTGGTCAACGCGCTGGACCGCGTGGTGCTGGCCAATCGCCGCGCCGGCGAGCTGTTCGGCTGGGAGGTTGGCGAACTGACCGGCCGTGCCATCGATGTCCTGATCCCGCAGCGCTTCCTGGCCATGCATGCGCGAAATCTGGCGGAGTACCTGTCCGGCCGCGCCGGTCCGGCCAGCAATACCACGCCCGACCTGTGCGGGCTCAAGCGCAATGGCAGCGAATTCCCGGTCGACGTCAGCCTGAGTCCGCTGGTCATCGAGGGCGAGACCTTCCTCATGATCGCCGTGCGCGACATCAGCGACCGCAAGCGCATCGAAGAAGATCTGGCCGAAAAGAACCACGCCTTGCAGGAGGCCGTGGAGTCGCGCGACCGCTTCCTGGCCAATACCTCGCACGAGCTGCGCACGCCCCTGAACGCCATCCTGGGCTTTACCGAAATCCTGCTCACGCGCATGGGCGGACCGCTCACGGCCGAGCAGGAACAACAGCTGCAGACCGTGCACGAAAGTGCCCAGCATCTGCTGGGACTGATCACCAGCCTGCTGGATGTCTCGCACATGGAGGCCGAGGCGGAAGACCTGATCCCCGAGGCCCTGCTCTGCTCGGAGCTGATCGAGGAGTCCGTGGCCGTACTGCGCCCGGCCGCAATGAAGAAAGGCTTGCAACTGGAGCTGGCACCCTATGCGGGCGAAGTGCGCATCCATGCCAACCGGCGCGCCCTGGCGCAGATCCTGATGCACCTGGTCGGCAACGCGATCAAGTTCACCGATCGCGGCCAGGTGCTGGTAAAGCTGCGCCAGCAACGCCACGACCAGACCCTGACCAGCTGGATCGAGGTCAGCGACAGCGGCTGCGGCATCAGCGAACAGGACCAGCAGAAGCTGTTTCGCGCCTTCACCCAGCTCGACGCCACCGCCTCGCGCAAGCACGAGGGCATGGGCCAGGGCCTGTACCTGAGCCAGAAGCTGGCCAACCTGATGGGCGGCTCGATCACGGTGCAAAGCCGGGTCGGGACCGGCAGCCGTTTCACGCTCTGCCTCGAAGAGAACACTTGAGCCAGCGCATGCCGTGACATCTCGGCGTGCGCCAATCCACCACAACAGCGTAGAATCGCGGCACAACAAGAACAGTTTCCGAAGGCCGCGTCCCACTGGGAGCGCGGCTGCGGGAGGGTTTCCAAACATGCCGACTTCACGTCTCCTGATCATTGACGATCATGCGCTCTTTCGTTGCGGCCTGCGGCTGGTGCTGCAGGCCGCCTTGCCGCACGCCAACATCGGCGAGGCCGCCTCGCTGGAGGACGCCATGCGCCTTGAGGACGGCCAGCCGCCCGGCATGGTGCTGCTGGACATCCAGCTGGGCGGACTCAATGGCATCGACGGCATGTCCGTGCTGGCGCGCAAGTGGCCGCAGGTACCGGTCATCATTCTTTCCGCCGACGATACCGACGAAACCGTGCGTGAAGCCACCCGGCGCGGCGCGGCTGCCTTCGTCTCCAAGGCAGCTACCGCTGACCACATCCTGCGGGTCTTGCTGGAGGTGGCTGGCGGACGGCATGTCCTGCCTGTGCCCGATGTCGCCGCCGATGCCACCGGCAAACCCCAGTTCACGCCGCGCCAGTACGAGGTACTGGGCCTGCTCAGCCAGGGCCTGACCAACAAGGCCATCGGCCGCCGGCTCAATCTTTCCGAAAACACCATCCGCGGCCATGTCCAGGCCATCCTGCTGGCCCTGGACGTGGACAACCGCGCCGAAGCCGCCTTTGCCGCCCGCCGGCGCGGCCTGGTGAGCTAGCGCATGAAGAGCGACGGCGCGCTGGCAAGCGCACCCGTGCACGCCACGGACGACGACACGCTGCACCGCGTCCGCGTGGAGCAGGTGCGGCTGTTGTGCGGCAATCTGGGCAGCTCGGTGCTACCGGGCATTCTGGTGGCGCTGCTGGTGGCCTATGCACTGCGCGAGAGCGCCGGTCTGTGGCCACTGCTGGCTTGGGCTGCCGGGGTGATCGCCTCCAAGCTGTTCGACTACGCCGATGCGCGGCGCATGCTGCGCATGGAAATCACGCCCGCCAACATCGACCAGATCAAGCGCCGCCTGGTCGTGTTGCATGGCATC
The DNA here is from genome assembly GCF_004367745.1 of Herbaspirillum huttiense. Lineage (GTDB taxonomy): Bacteria > Pseudomonadota > Gammaproteobacteria > Burkholderiales > Burkholderiaceae_D > Herbaspirillum > Herbaspirillum huttiense. The sequence continues at coordinate 1,334,854 of NZ_CP037993.1, read as the reverse complement.
GATGGTGCCGCCTGGGGCCTGTTGGCACCGCTGGCGCTGGATACCGCCAGCCCGGGTGGCAGCATCCTGCTCATCGGGGTGCTGGCGGGGGTGGCCGGCAATTCCATGTCGATCCTGTCGCCGGTGCTGCCGGCCTTCGTCTCCTTCTGCCTGGTGGAACTGGGCATGCTGGCGGCCAGCGCCTGGCATACGCATGAAGACGCACTTGAGGTACTGGCCGTGGCCGCCCTGCTCTACGTCGCCTCGCTCATGGTCCAGGCGCGCAACAGTGCAGGTGCGGCGCGCGCGGCCATCATGCTGCGCTTCGAGAACAATGCGCTCATCGAGCGCCTGCAGCGCGAATCCGAAAAAACCCAGCAGGCCCTGCAGCAGGCCGAACAGGCCAATGCCGCCAAGTCGCGTTTCCTGGCCGGTGCCAGCCACGACCTGCGGCAACCCATCCATGCGCAAGGGCTGTTCCTGGAAGTGCTGTCCAATACCCCGCTCGATCCCATGCAGCGCGAGGTGGTCGGCCGCCTGCGCAATGCCGCCGACAATTGCGCCGACATGCTGCACACCCTGCTGGATTACTCACGCATCGAAGCGGGCGTGGTGACACCGCAGCTAGCCCCTTTCCGCCCGCAGGCGCTGATCCATCGCATCAGCCGCGAGATGGCCGCGCAGGCCGAGGCCAGGGGCTTGGTGTTCCGCACACGCGAAAGCCAGGCGGTGGCCAGCGCCGATGCGGGGCTGACCGAACTGATCCTGCGCAATCTGGTGTCCAATGCAATCCGCTATACCGAACGTGGAGGCGTGCTGGTGGCCTGCCGTCAGCGGGGGCCACAGGTGTGGCTGGAGGTATGGGATACCGGCATCGGCATCGCGCCGGAGCAGCAGCAGGAAATCTTTCGCGAATTCCACCAGTTGGGCAATCCGGAACGCGATCACAACAAGGGGATGGGCCTGGGTCTGGCGATTGCCGAGGGATTGGCGAAGATGCAGGGCTTGCAGCTGACGGTCCAGTCACGGCCGGGAAGAGGGAGTGTCTTCCGGCTGCAACTGCCGGCGGCGCTCATGCCGCTGCCGGCGCAGGCGGGCAAGCCGGCACCGGCGCTCACGGCACAGCGCGACCTGCACGGCCTGCGCATCCTGCTGATCGATGACGACCAGCGTGTGCGCGACAGCATGGCGCAGCTGCTGGGCCAATGGGGCTGCCATTGCATCGACGTCGAAGGCCTGGAAGAGGCCGAAGCGCTGGCCCACTCACAGGACTTCGACGTGGTCATCAGCGACTACCGCCTGCGTGCGCATCGCAATGGCACCGAAGCCATCGCGGCGGTACGCGCTGCCAGCCAGGCTCACGTCGGTGCGCTGCTCATCACCGGGGATACGGCACCGGCCCGGCTGCGCGAAGCCAGCGAAAGCGGCATTCCCATGCTGCACAAGCCGGTGGCCCCGGCGCAATTGTGGGAGGCACTGCTGCGGCTGGCGGCGAAGGCTGGCGGCGTGCATCCGCAATGATGGGTTGATGCGCAATGGCGGGCACCAACACATCAGCGCATTGACGCATCAATGGATCAGTCCACGCCGCGTGCGCGGTCTTCCTTGAATTTCCTGACGAAGTCCTGGAAGGTGCCGGCGTCGATGGCGTCGCGCATCTCCTGCATCAGTTGAAGGTAGTAGTGCAGGTTGTGCACGGTGTTCATGCGGGCCCCCAGGATTTCACCGGCGCGATGCAGGTGGTGCAGGTAGGCGCGCGAGAAGTTCTTGCAGGCGTAGCAGTCGCAGCTCTCGTCGAAGGGACGGTCGTCGTTCTTGTACTTGGCGTTCTTGATCTTGACGTCGCCATAGCGCGTGAAGATCCAGCCATTGCGCGCATTGCGGGTCGGCATGACGCAGTCGAACATGTCCACGCCGTTGGAGACGCCTTCCACCAGGTCTTCCGGCGTACCGACGCCCATCAGGTAGTGCGGCTTGTCGGCCGGCAGGCGCGGGCCGACGTGTTCCAGCACGCGCATCATGTCTTCCTTGGGCTCGCCCACCGAGAGGCCGCCGATGGCGAAACCATCGAAGCCCAGTTCTTCCAGGCCAGCCAGCGATTCATCGCGCAGGCCTTCGAACATGCCGCCCTGGACGATGCCGAAGAGCGCGTTCGGATTTTCGCCGCGATCGAATTCATCCTTGGAACGCTTGGCCCAGCGCAGCGACATGCGCATGGATTTGCCGGCCTCTTCGCGAGTGGCGGGACGGCCATCGATCTCGTAGGGCGTGCATTCATCGAACTGCATGACGATGTCCGAATTGAGCACGCGCTGGATCTGCATCGAGATCTCCGGCGAGAGGAACAGGCGGTCACCGTTGATGGGTGAAGCAAAGTGCACGCCCTCTTCCGTGATCTTGCGCATCTCGCCCAGCGAAAACACCTGGAAGCCGCCGGAGTCGGTCAGGATGGGCTTGTCCCAGCCGATGAACTTGTGCAGGCCGCCGAACTTGCTGACCACTTCCAGTCCCGGGCGCAGCCACAGGTGAAAGGTATTGCCGAGGATGATCTGGGCGTTGATTTCCTTCAGTTCCAGCGGCGACATGGCCTTGACCGAACCATAGGTGCCCACCGGCATGAAAATGGGCGTCTCGACGGTGCCGTGGTTCAGTTTGACGCGGCCGCGGCGGGCCTTTCCGTCGGTTTTCAGCAGGGTAAATTCCAGCATGGTGCTCTCTGTTTTCTTTCCGGGTTTCTCAGGTACGGGTCAGCAGCATGGCATCGCCATAGCTGAAGAAACGGTATTGCTGCGCAATGGCGTGCGCATAGGCTGCGCGGATGTGTTCATAGCCGGCGAAGGCTGACACCAGCATCAGCAGGGTCGACTTGGGCAGGTGGAAGTTGGTCACCAGCTGGTCGACGGTCTTGAAGGTGTAGCCGGGCGTGATGAAGAGCTGGGTGTCATCGCTGCCGGCCTGGAGCTGGCCGCTCTGCGAGCCGGACTCCAGGGCGCGCATGCTGGTGGTCCCCACCGCGATGACACGGCCCCCTGCGGCCTTGGTGGCACGCACGGCCTCTACCGTCTCGGGCGAGATGGTGTACCACTCGCTGTGCATCTTGTGCTGCGACAGGTCTTCGACCCGCACCGGCTGGAAGGTGCCGGCACCCACGTGCAGGGTCACGAAGGCCTGCTTGACGCCACGGGCGGCCAGTTGCTGCAGCAGGGCTTCATCGAAGTGCAGGCCTGCGGTCGGTGCAGCGACGGCACCGGGTTGCTTGGCGTAGACGGTCTGGTAGCGCGTCTCGTCATAGGCATCGGCCTCGTGGTCGATGTAGGGCGGCAGTGGCAGGCTGCCGTATTGCTCCAGCAACTCGAAGGCATCGGCGGGGAAATGCAGGGTGAAGAATTCGCCGAAACGTTCACCTACGGTGACATCGAAGGCATCGGCCAGGCGAATGCGGGTACCTGGTGGCGGCGACTTGGAGGCGCGTACCTGGGCGTGGACGGTGCGCGGATCGAGGATGCGCTCGACCAGGGCCTCGATCTTGCCGCCGGTTTCCTTCACACCGAACAGGCGCGCCTTGATGACGCGGGTATCGTTGAAGACCAGCAGGTCGCCGGGCTGCAGCAGCTCGACGATGTCGGAGAAGCGGCGGTCGGTCAGTTGCGCACCCTGCACCTGCAGCAGGCGCGAAGCGCTGCGCTCGGCCAGCGGGGTCTGGGCGATGAGCTCGGGGGGGAGCTCGAAATCGAAGTCGGATAATGAGTACATGCGAGAGTACAGGCTTGCAAAATAATGATGGAGGCGATGCGCGCGGCGGCGGCAGACGGGCTGGCACCGGGCGTTCCCGGGGCAAGAACTGTTGCCGGCGGGATTGATACTGTAAATATTCACAGTAAAATAGCGTAACCCGCTATTTTACGCTGTCTGCGCGTTTTTCCCATATGCGCTTGCGGCTAACCACTATGGCCCTCCGTCCAACCAACGCCGACCGCATGCCCGCTACCGCGAAGAAAAACAGCCCGCCGGCCTCGAAGAAAAAGGCCGCACCCACTTCCAAGGCCGCCGCCAAGCCCGAAAACAAGCTGGCCAAGCTGGGCCTGCACAATGACATGGACCTGGTGCTGCACCTGCCGCTGCGCTATGAGGATGAAACCACCCTCATGAGCATCGCCGAGGCCTCCATGCGGGGCCTGCAGACGGTGCAGGTCGAAGGCGTGGTCACTGCCTGCGACGTGCAGTTCCGCCCGCGCCGGCAGTTGATCGTGACAGTCGGCGACGACAGCGGGCAGTTGACCCTGCGCTTCATCAATTTCTACGGCAGCCAGACCAAGCAGCTGGCCGAAGGCACCCGGGTGCGGGTGCGCGGCGAATTGCGGCATGGTTTCTTCGGCGCCGAGATGGTCCATCCCTCTTACAAGGTGGTCAACGAAGGCGCGCCGCTGCCCGATGTCCTCACGCCCGTCTATCCGGCTGGCGAAGGCCTCTCCCAGGCCTATCTGCGCAAGGCCATCGCCAATGCCATGAGCCGCCTGGACTGGAGCGATACGCTGCCGCCTTCGATGCTGGAGACCCTGAACCTGGCCGGCTTCGAACCGTCCGTGCGGCTGCTGCACAATCCGCCGCCGGACGTAGATGAGCATGCCCTGATCGAACGTTCCCACCCCGCCTGGATCCGCATGAAGTTCGATGAATTGCTGGCCCAGCAGCTCTCGCTCAAGCGCGCCCAGGCCGCGCGCCGCGCCAAGACCTCGCGCGCCTTGCCGGTCACCGGGCGCATCACCGAGGAACTGACCAAGGTCCTGCCCTTCCAGCTGACCGGCGCCCAGCAGCGCGTGCTGGAGGAGATCCGCGCCGACCTGCGCCAGTCCTTCCCCATGCAGCGCCTGCTGCAGGGCGATGTGGGCAGCGGCAAGACGGTGGTGGCCGCGCTGGCCGCCGCCCAGGCCATCGACAGCGGTTGCCAGGCGGTGCTGATGGCACCGACTGAAATCCTGGCCGAACAGCATTTCCGCAAGATCGCGGCCTGGATGGAACCGCTCAATGTCGGCGTGGCCTGGCTCTCCGGCAGCCAGAAGAAAAAGGAAAAGACCGAGGCCCTGGCCCACATCGAATCCGGTGCGGCGCGCCTGGTCATCGGCACGCATGCGCTGATCCAGGACACGGTGCAATTCGAGAACCTGGGCCTGGTGATCGTGGATGAGCAACACCGCTTCGGCGTGGGCCAGCGTCTGGCCCTGCGCAACAAGAGCTTCAATCCGGCCGACCGCGAAGCGGCTGCCGTGCCGCACCAGCTGATGATGTCGGCCACCCCCATCCCGCGTACGCTGGCGATGACCTATTACGCCGATCTCGAGGTCTCGGTGATCGATGAATTGCCGCCGGGCCGCTCACCTATCGTCACCCGCGTGATCGACCAGAACCGCCGCGATGAAGTCATTGAACGGGTGCATGCGGCAGCGCTGGAGGGCAAGCAGATCTACTGGGTCTGCCCGCTGATCGAGGAATCCGAAGCCTTGCAACTGCAGACCGCGACCGACACCCATGCAGCCCTCTCGGCCGCGCTGCCGGACCTGCAGATCGGCCTGGTGCACGGCCGCATGAAGCCGGTGGAAAAACAGATCGTCATGGAAGGCTTCAGCCGGGGGGCGATCCATCTGCTGGTGGCGACCACCGTCATCGAAGTCGGTGTGGACGTGCCCAATGCCTCGCTGATGGTGATCGAACATGCCGAGCGTTTTGGCCTGTCGCAGCTGCACCAGTTGCGCGGACGCGTGGGGCGGGGCTCGGCAGCCAGCGTGTGCCTGCTGCTGTATCAAGGTCCCCTCGGCGGCACCGCCAAGCAGCGCCTGGCGACCATGCGCGAGACGACCGACGGCTTCGAGATCGCACGGCGCGACCTCGATATTCGCGGGCCGGGTGAGTTCCTGGGCGCAAGACAATCCGGTGAGGCCATGCTGCGTTTTGCCGATCTGGCCACCGACCAGTGGCTGGTGGAAAAAGCGCGCGATACGGCGCAGGCACTGCTGCAGCATGCGCCCGATATCGTGGATCGCCATCTGGCCCGCTGGCTTGGCGGACGGGAAGATTTCCTGAAGGTATGAAACACCCGCGAGGCCGCCGCAGAGGCCGCCTCGCGGGGCTTCGGGCTTGGTCTTTTGCAAAGCTTTCCAGCATCTCTCACGCGGCAGGCCAGTGCAAGGGCTGCAAACGCAAATCAGCAAAATGCCAACCAGATTTCCGCAAAAATCGAGAATTTCTTCGCTTTATGTCGATTGACGGAGAGCAGTACTGAGTCCAATCTACGGCCCACGGTGAACGGGTTCATGAAGGATCGCGCGGCGCACGCTGGTTCACCGGCTTCCCGTTGCGCCGGATGACCATCGCTAACTACAGAAGGCTGAACATTTTGGTTTCCAACCACGATCAACAATTGGCCCGCAGACTGCTCTGCCCCATCTGCCAACGCGCACTGACGGCTTGCATCTGCCACTGGACCTCTCCCATCGATCATGCCGTCGATGTGCTGATCCTTCAGCATCCGCTGGAAGTGAGCAATGCCAAGAACAGCGTGCGGCTGCTGCACCTGAGCCTGCCCTACAGCAAGCTGGTGGTCGGCTCGGTGTTTGATGCCGAGGAACTGCACGCAATGATGCACGCTCCGTCCCGCCTGCGCGGCGTCTCTTCGACCGAACCGGTGCATCCGGTGCTGTTGTACACGGACGATGTCTGCACGCCCGAGACCCGCTACTTCGATGCGCGCACCATGATGGTGGACAAACAAGAGACGCTCAAGCGCGTGCGCCTGGTGATCATCGACGGTACCTGGCGCAAGAGCCGCAAGATGCTGTTCGAAAACCCGATCCTGCAAACCCTGCCGCGCATGATGCTGATCGATACCCCGACCTCGCGCTACACCATCCGCAAGTCGCACAAGCCCGAACAGCTGGCCACGCTGGAAGCAACCGGCTACGCGCTCATGCAGCTGGAACGCAACAGCGAGAAATATCATCCGCTGCTGACGGCCTTCGACAACTTCGTCCTGCAACAGGGCTACATGCGCATGCACGGCCAGGCGACGCGGCGCAGCGAATAGGCGATCGGCCTGGCGCAGGGGAACCAAAGGCGCTGACCGCTGACCAAACTCATCCGGCCGCTCCGTGCGGCCGTTCTTGTTCAGGTGGCGTGGCAATGCGCTTATAATTGTGCGATTGAGACGTTGTGATCCTGAACATCTCTGACATACGTTGACGCCGGCCGGCGTCATCCCATCCCTGCGAACAAATCAACACATGAGTTCCGAATTCCTGCAACTGGCTGAAAAAGTCACTCAGCTCGCCAAGCTGGCACAAGGCCTGCGCGAAGAAAATGCCGAGCTGCGCCGGAAAGTCAAACTGCTCTCCGAAGACAACACCACCCTCGCCTCCCGCGTGGACCAGGCTTACCAGCGCGTCTCCGCCGTGCTGGCGCAACTGCCCGTGGCCGAAGTGGAAGAAGAAGCGGCTGCCGCCGGTGAGGAGGCCGCATGACCACCATCCAGATCAATGCCATGATCATGGGCCAGTCCTATACGCTGGCCTGCCAGGAAGGCGAACAGGCCGCGCTGCATCATGCCGTGGCCTATCTCGACCAGAAGATGCGCGCCATCCGCGACGCCGGCCGCATCAAGGGCACCGACCGCATCGCCGTGATGGCCGGACTGGGCATCGCTGCCGAGTTGCTGAGCATGCAACGTGCTGAAGGTCCCTTCGCCGGCCTGACCATTGCGCAATGGCAGCAGCAGATTGCCGCCATCACCGAGGTGGTGGACCAGGCGCTGGCACCGCAGGAAAAACTGTTTTGAGTGCGCTGTCAGCGCCATGCTGACACGCGGAAATTCTTTACGCGTGCTTGAGAAAATGGCTGCCTTGCGCAGCCATTTTGCTTTCCCGGAGCAAGCACTTCCCCTGAAGAAAATCCGGTTACAAAATCGTCGACTTATTTTTGAGGAAGGTCTTGGAGGACGAAGATGAATCGGTTAGACTTCGTACTCCTGCCGTGTTCGCGATTGCCATATATTCCTTGAACCATTTACGAGCATAGGCTGTGGGATCGTTTGATGGGCGTGAGCGTCGCTAGTCCGATGAACCCGAAATTGAACTACCGCAGCCAACTTGAACCGTCAGGTTCAGGATGCCGGCACAGCGGCACAGGCGGGACTTGGATTGAAGAAAAACGGCTGCATTCGCAGCCGTTTTTTTATGCCTGTTTGTAATGCCTCTTTGTTACGCCTGTTTGCTGGCGTGACGGAGGACCAAGCAGCGCCGCCCCCTCTTCGCCTCACTCAGCTCTCGCGTTTCTTCGCGCCCTTGCGCTCCAGTCCCACTTCATCGATCACATCCTGGAATTCGGTCACATCCTCGAAGCTCTTGTAGACCGAGGCAAAGCGGATATAGGCGATCTTGTCCAGACGCTTCAGTTCGCGCATCACCAGCTCCCCGACCTGCCCCGACATCACCTCGCGCTCGCCGCTTTGCAGCAGCTTGTCCTGGATGCTCTGGATGGCCATATCGACCGCCTCGGCCGATACCGGGCGCTTGCGCAGTGCCAGCATCAGGCTGCCGCGCAGCTTGGCCGGATCAAAGTCGGTACGGCTGCCATTCTTCTTGACGATCACCGGCATGGTCAGCTCGATGCGCTCGTAAGTCGTGAAGCGCTTGTCGCAATTGCCGCAGCGGCGGCGGCGGCGAATGGAATGGCCGTCCTCGGACAGGCGCGTATCCAGCACCGGGGTATCTTCGTGATTGCAGAATGGGCACTTCATGGTGGCAGTGAGGCAGTAGTTGGATTGAGCTGGACAATGAGGGCCGGGGCCCGGTACTTCGATGACGCGCCGGCCACGCCATGGCAAGCACCACAGTGTTGCATCCCCAGGCCGGCCCGGCCATCGTATGCGAGGGCAAACCGGCCGGTCCAAATAAGCGACGGCGCCCGCAGTAACGGGCGCCGTCCGGAACATCTTCTACGACAGGTGCAGTTTCCGCTTTTTGGCAGAAAACTTCACGCCGGCCCCCAACGGGCCGGCATTTCCGTCGTCAATCAGCCGTAGACCGGGAAGGCCTCGGTCAGCTTCTTCACTTCGGCCTTGACGCGCTCGATGGTGGCGGCATCGTGCGGGTTGTCCAGCACGTCGGCGATCAGGTTGCCGACCTTTTCAGCTTCGGCTTCCTTGAAACCACGAGTGGTCATGGCCGGGCTGCCCAGGCGGATGCCGGAGGTCACGAATGGCTTTTCCGGATCGTTGGGGATGCCGTTCTTGTTGCAGGTCATGTGGGCCGAACCCAGGATGGCTTCGGCTTCCTTGCCGGTCAGGCCCTTGGGACGCAGGTCCACCAGCATCACGTGCGACTCGGTGCCGCCCGAGACGATGCGCAGGCCGCGCTTGATCAGGGTCTTGGCCAGCACGTCGGCGTTCTTCACCACTTGCTGCTGATACGCCTTGAATTCCGGCGAAGCTGCTTCCTTGAAGGCCACGGCCTTGGCCGCGATGACGTGCATCAGCGGGCCGCCCTGGATACCGGGGAAGATGGCCGAGTTGATGGCCTTCTCATGCTCGGCCTTCATCAGGATCACGCCACCGCGCGGACCGCGCAGCGACTTGTGGGTGGTCGAGGTGACGAAGTCGGCGAAGGGCACCGGGTTCGGGTACACGCCTGCTGCGATCAGGCCGGCGTAGTGGGCCATGTCCACCATGAAGTAGGCGCCGACTTCCTTGGCGATCTTGGCGAAGCGCTCGAAATCGATGCGCAGCGAGTAAGCCGAAGCGCCAGCGATGATCAGCTTGGGCTTCTTCTCGCGGGCCAGGCGTTCCATGGCATCGTAGTCGATTTCTTCCTTTTCGTTCAGGCCGTAGGAGACCACGTTGAACCACTTGCCCGACATGTTCAGTGCCATGCCGTGGGTCAGGTGGCCGCCTTCTGCCAGCGACATGCCCATGATGGTGTCGCCCGGCTTCAACATGGCGAAGAACACGCCCTGGTTGGCCTGGGAACCGGAGTTGGGTTGCACGTTGGCGGCTTCGGCGCCGAACAGGGCCTTCAGGCGGTCGATGGCCAGCTGCTCGGCCACGTCCACGAATTCACAGCCACCGTAGTAGCGCTTGCCCGGATAGCCTTCGGCGTACTTGTTGGTCAGCTGCGAACCTTGCGCTTCCATCACGGCCGGCGAGGTGTAGTTTTCAGACGCGATCAGCTCGATGTGATCCTGCTGACGGGTGTTTTCCTTCTGGATGGCAGACCACAGGTCGGGATCGACTTTCGCGAGAGTCTGGTTCTTGTCAAACATGGCTTTTCTCCAAATTGATGAGCTGGGGCCGAAGATCGCGTCACCGGCAGCATGCGGACATGCCGGGGGCTCGACTTCCGAAATCGAATGAGGGCCGGAAAAATGGAATGGGATTGCGGGCAGCCTCAGTCGTACTGTCCATTCGGCTGCCCAGGCGCACGGCTGTTGAAATCTCACGCTTCCCGATGGATCCCCATCTTGGCCGGTTTTACCCGGCGTTTCGCCAGTCACGTGAGACGAAATGGTGAGCGCATTGTAGTGAAACGGGGCGATTTGGGCAAGAACCATGGTGGCCGCGCAACAGCCACGCTCCCGAGCCGATATGAAAGAAAAAGCCGGAAAAAACCCGAGAAAAGCGAGCCCATCCTCGTAAAAAGCGGCTTTGGGCTACAATTTCGCTTCTTTCGTTTTTACTTCCGGATCGCCGGTGTGAAGCTTTATCCAGTTTCCCTGCCCGGCACCGGTCTCATCGCCACACAACAGGAGAATCAAGAGATGGTCGTGTTGATTACAGGAGCAACCGCAGGCTTCGGTGCCGCCATGGCGCGCAAATTTGCCGGCAACGGTCACAAGGTGATCGCGGCCGGTCGCCGCAAGGAGCGCCTGGATGACCTGGTCAAGGAACTGGGTGCCGACAAGGTGCTGCCCCTGGTGCTGGACGTGACCAGCAAGGAATCGATCAAGGCCGGCCTGGAGAGCCTGTCGGGCGAGTGGAAGCAGGTCGACGTGCTGGTCAACAACGCCGGCCTGGCGCTGGGCCTGGGCCCGGCCCACGAGGTGGCGCTGTCGGACTGGGAAACCATGATCGACACCAACGTCAAGGGCCTGGTCACCATCACCCACGCCCTGCTGCCGGAGATGGTCAAGCGCGGCAGCGGCACCATCATCAACCTGGGCTCGGTGGCCGGTGCCTATCCCTATCCGGGCGGCAACGTCTACGGTGCCACCAAGGCCTTCGTCGACCAGTTCACCCTGAACCTGCGTGCCGACCTGGTCGGTACCGGCGTGCGCGCCACCAACCTGGCGCCCGGCCTGTGCGGCGGCACCGAGTTCTCCAACGTGCGCTTCAAGGGCGACGATGGCGCGGCGGCGAAGGTGTATGAAGGAACGACCCCGCTGACGGCTGAAGACATCGCGGAAGCCGCCTTCTGGGTCGCCACCATGCCCGCCCATGTGAACATCAATTACATGGAACTGATGCCGACCTGCCAGGGCTTCAGCCCCTTCAACATCAAGCGCAAACAGTAAGGGATGGAGTAGAATGGCGTTTTTGCCGAAGGTGCCCTGGCACCGCAAGAACGCCATCCTCGCCCGACCTTGGCGGATGGACAAGTTCTGCAGGCAGCGAGCGGCCGTCAATTCGTTCGCTTGCCTGACGGCATCATCGCGGACCGCGATGGGTTTCCTGTTCACTTTTCCTGATTTCCTGATTCTTACTCCCCTGCCACAGCAGATTTCCCAATAACAAGAAGCATATGAGTGCCGCCAGTAGTCCATTCGACTGGAAGATCCGGGTCTATTACGAAGATACTGACACCGGAGGCGTGGTCTTCTACGCCAACTACCTGAAGTTCTTTGAGCGCGCCCGCACCGAATGGCTGCGCTCCTTCGGTTTCCAGCAGCAGCACCTGGCCGAGACCACCGGTGCCATCTTCGTGGTCAAGAACACCAGCGTCGACTATCTCTCGCCCGCCCGCCTGGACGATGAACTCCGCCTGACCGTCGTGGTCGAAAAATTTCGAAATGCCTCCATGCAATTCATCCAGGAGGCCTGGCGCCTGCCGTCGGGGGACGGCTCAGGTAGCGCAGGCCTCGAAGGCAGTGCACCGCGTCTGCTGGCACGAGGCAGCATCACCGTAGTCTGTGTGGACCAGGCCACTTTCCGGCCGCGTCCGATTCCTGACGAATTGCTGAATCGCATCAAGAAGGCCACATGATGTCAACGGAAAAGCTCATCCGGGCCTTTATGGTGCTGGGACTGTCGCCTTGTGGCGACACATTCCCGTCGTTTGGGACAATCTGCGCCGTGGAAAACTTCTCTGCACATTTGCCGTCTTTTGTTTCGTACCGTTTCATATAGCGTCACCGCCTCACTGAACGTTCACACAAAACAACAGATTTTTAACCTAGCCTCCTCACCCCAACGCCGCCTTCAAGCCGCCACACTTTCCCATGAACGTCACACAAGACCTGTCCTTCATTTCACTGATCGCCAACGCGTCCGTCCTGGTGCAACTCGTGATGTTGCTGCTGCTGTCGGCCTCGATCATCAGCTGGACCTACATCTTCCGCAAGATGTTCACCATCCGCTCGGCCCGTGTGCAGACCGAGGAATTCGAGCGCGTCTTCTGGTCCGGCGGCAACCTGTCGGCGCTGTACCAGGATGCCCTGTCCAACCGCCGCAAGGCCGGTGCCGGTGGCGCGCTGGAGCGCATCTTCCAGGCCGGCATGGGTGAATTCACCAAGGCCAAGGCGTCGGTGGCCGCGCGTGGCGGTGCGGTCGAACCCGCCCTGCTGCTCGACGGTGCCCGCCGCGCCATGCGCGCCGCCTACCAGCGCGAGATGGATGCGCTGGAATCGCACCTGGCCTTCCTGGCCTCGGTCGGTTCGGTGTCCCCGTATGTGGGCCTGTTCGGCACCGTGTGGGGCATCATGAACGCCTTCCGTGGCCTGGCCAACGTGCAGCAGGCCACCCTGGCTGCGGTGGCGCCCGGCATTGCCGAAGCCCTGATCGCCACGGCCATCGGCCTGTTCGCGGCGATTCCGGCGGTGGTGGCCTACAACCGCTATTCGCACGACATCGACCGTCTGGCGATCCGCTTCGAGAGCTTCATCGAAGAGTTCTCCAACATCTTGCAACGTCAGGCACGCTAATGGCTGGCTCATCGATGCGCGGGGGCCGTCCCCGCAAGTTCAAGTCCGAGATCAACGTCGTGCCCTACATCGACGTGATGCTGGTGCTGCTCATCATCTTCATGGTGGCCACGCCCATCACCAATCCCAGCGTGATCAACCTGCCCACGGCGGGCAAGTCCACGCAGCCGCCGTCGGATTACATCGAGATCGCCCTCAAGCCCAACGCCCAGGCCACCATTCGCATCAACGGCCCCAAGAGCGGCGGCAAGAAGGCCGAGACCGTCACCGGCAAGACCGACCTGTCGGAACGCCTGCGCAAGCTGCATGAGGACAATCCGGACCTGGCGGTGATGATTTCGGCCGACAAGGAAATCAAGTACGACGACGTGGTGCAAGTCATCTCGGAAGCCAAGAAACAGGGAATCGCGCGGGTCGGCCTGGCCACCAAGTAAGCGCACAGCCGAGTGATATGAGCGATAACGCACACTACACCATCCCCAAGCCACCCGGCCGCTGGCGCGCCATCACGCTGGCGCTGGTGATGCACGTGGCCTTGTTCCTGTTCTTCTGGATCGGCATCCGCTGGCAGAGCGAAACACCGCTGACGGTGGAAGCCGAGATCTGGGATCCGCAGTACAAGGAAGCCGCGCCCCTGCCCACGCCGCCCCAGCCGCAGCCCGAACCTGATCCGGTGGTCGAGCCGCACAAGCCGCAGCCCGTGATCGAGCCCAAGACCGTCGCCCCCAAGGTGATCGACGAGCCCAAGCTCGACAAGCCCGATATCGCCCTGCAAAAAGAGAAGGAAAAGAAGCGCAAGGAAGAGCAGGAGAAACAGGAAAAGGCCGACAAGCTCAAGGCAGAGAAGGAAAAGGCCGAGCGCGAGAAGAAGGAACAGGCCGAGAAGGACAAGGCTGACCGCGAGAAGAAGGAAAAGCTGGAAGCCGAGAAGCAGAAGAAGCTGAAGGAAGACAAGCAGAAGGAAGAAGAAGCCAAGAAGAAGGCCGATGCCGAGAAGCAGGCTGCCGACAAGAAGAAGCAGCAGCAAGCCGCGGCCGATGCCAAGGCGGCCGAACAGCGTCGCCAGGAAGACTTGAAACGCATGATGGGCCAGGCCACCAGTGCCACCGGTGGCACCGGCACGGCCGAGAAGTCGCAAGGTCCGAAGGGCAGCCCCAGCTACGCCAACAAGTTGCGCGCCAAGATCCGCAGCAACACGGTCTTCGACAATAGCGGCGTCAGCGGAAACCCTGCCGGGGAGTACACTGTCGAATTGTTCCCGGACGGGACGGTACGCAGCGTGCGTGTGAACAAGCCTTCAGGTGTCCCTGGCTTCGACGATGCCGTGCGGACTGCCGTCATGAAGTCCCAGCCCTTCCCGGCCGATACGGATGGCAAGGTGCCGTCCAGCTTCACATTCACCCATTATCCGAAAGATCAGTAAACGATGATTAAAGCCCGTTACCTGACCCTGTCCCTGACCCGCATGGCCACTGCCATGGTGGCCGTGGCCGGCCTGTCCTTCGCCCCGGCCTCGCAGGCGCAGATCCGCTTCGAGATCACCGGCGTGGGTGCCTCGCAGATCCCGGTGGCCATCGCCGCCTTCCCGGGCGAAGAATCCGCTCCGCAGCAGATCACCTCGGTGGTCAAGGCCGACCTGGCCCGCAGCGGCATCTTCAAGCTGATCGACAATAGCGATGCGCTCTCGGATTCCTCGGCCATCAACTATGCCGACTGGCAGAAGCGCGGTGCCAACGCACTGGCCGTGGGCAGCGTCACGCGCCTGGCCGATGGCCGTTTCGACGTGCGCTATCGCCTCTTCGACACGGTGCAGTCGAGCCAGCTCTCGGCCCTGTCCATCGGTGCCCAGCCGCAACTGCTGCGCCTGACCGCGCACAAGATCGCCGACGACATCTACCAGAAGCTGACCGGCATCCCGGGCATCTTCTCCACCCGCATCTCCTATGTGACCAAGTCCGGCAACGAATACCGCCTGGAAGTGGCCGATGCCGATGGGGAAGGCACGCAGGTGGCATTGCGCTCCAATGAGCCGATCATCTCGCCGTCCTGGTCGCCGGATGGCACCAAGGTCGCCTACGTTTCCTTCGAGATGAAGAAGCCGGTGGTCTACATCCAGAACCTGGTGACCCGCCAGCGCTCCATCGTGGCCAACTTCAAGGGCAGCAACTCGGCCCCGGCCTGGTCGCCGGACGGCTCGCGCCTGGCCGTGGCCCTGACGCGCGATGGCCTGACCCAGGTCTACGTGATCAATGCCGACGGTTCGGGCCTGCGCCGCCTGACCAACAGTGCCGGCATCGATACCGAACCGCAGTTTTCGCCTGATGGCGGTAGCGTCTACTTCACCAGCGACCGCAGCGGCGGCCCGCAGGTGTACAAGGTGGGCCTGGATGGTGGCTCTCCCCAGCGCGTCACTTTCAATGGCAGCTACAACATCAGCCCGCGCATTTCGCCGGATGGCAAGACGCTGGCCTTCATTTCGCGTCGCGACGGTCTGTTCCAGCTGTATGCACTGGACCTGACCAATGGCCAGGAGATTCGCCTCTCCGATGGCAGCCGTGACCAGTCGCCCAGCTTTGCGCCCAATGGCAAATACATCATGTACGCGACGGAATCTGGTCGTCGCGGATCCCTGGCCGTCGTATCCGTCGATGGCCGAATCAAACAGCGTCTGACGACGCAGGCCGGTGATATCAGGGAACCGACCTGGGGTCCGTTCATGAAATAAAGAAATCCAATATTGCTTTCATCACGACAAGGAGAAATCCAAAATGCGCACTATCAGTACCTTCGCCCTCATCGTCTCCAGCGCTGTTCTGCTGGCCGCCTGCTCGTCGACCAAGCTGGACGACAAGGCCAACGCCCCCGTGCAGAACGGCGCCAGCAACGGCGCTGACACCCGCGCCGTGGGCACCGTCAACGCCGGTTCGGTTGATCCGCTGAACGACCCGCAAGGCGTGCTGGCCAAGCGTAGCGTGTACTTCGACTACGACAGCTACACTGTCAAGCCGGAATACCGTACCGTCATCGAAAACCACGCCAAGTACCTGGTGGCTCACAAGGACCGCAAGGTCATCATCCAGGGCAACACCGATGATCGCGGTGGCGCAGAGTACAACCTGGCCCTGGGTCAGAAGCGTGCAGAAGCCGTCCGCAAGGCACTGGTCCTGCTGGGCGTGTCGGATGCACAAGTGGAAGCGGTTTCCTTCGGCAAGGAAAAGCCCAAGGCACTGGGCCAGGATGAAGCGTCCTACGCCGAGAACCGTCGCGCTGACATCGCTTACCAATAATCGACATGCATACCGCTTTCAAACTGAAATCGGTAACCGTGGCGGCCTTGCTGGCCGCCACGGCTTTCCTACCGCTTACCGCCCGTGCCGGCCTGTTTGATGATGACGAGGCGCGCAAGGCCATCCTGGACATCCGTTCCAAGATCGAAGCCCTGCAGCGTGACGTTGCCAACAAGGCTGACAAGAACAGTGTCCTGACGCTCTCGGACCGCAACGACAACCTGCAATCCCAGATTGCGGCGCTGCGCGGCCAGATCGAGGTGCTGACCAACGAGATTACCAACGCCCAGCAACGCCAGAAGGATTTCTACGTCGACCTGGATGCACGCCTGCGCAAGCTGGAGCCGCAGCAGGTGCAAGTCGATGGCCAGACCGTGGCTGTGGGCGTGTCCGAACAGCAGGCCTATGATGCGGCCCTGTCGCAATTCAAGGGTGGCGACTACAAGGGAGCGGCCAACGCCTTTGCCGACTTCATCAAGCGCTATCCGCAATCCGGCTACGCCGCCTCGGCGCAATACTGGCAAGGCAATGCCCTGTACGCCCAGCGCGACTACAAGGGTGCCATCGCTGCGCAGCAGGTGGTGGTGAAGAATTATCCGGACAACCCCAAGGCCGCTGACGCCCTGCTCAACATCGCCAGTTCGCAAGCTGAACTGAAGGACAAGGCAGCGGCCAAGAAGACCCTGGAACAGTTGATCGCCAAGTATCCGAACACCCCTGCCGCACAGACCGGCAAGGATAGGATGGCGTCGCTCAAGTAAGCGGGTTCATCGCGGTGATGGTGTTTGATGAACGATCATGATCGTTTGTGAAGGCACAGTGTTGACACCGCCGATAGAGTTTGCCTATAATAGCGGTCTTTCGGGTCGTTAGCTCAGCTGGTAGAGCAGCGGACTTTTAATCCGTTGGTCGCAGGTTCGAATCCCGCACGGCCTACCAGAAATTCAGCAGTACATGAGAAGGGCTCCAGTTCGCTGGGGCCCTTTTTGTTTTTGCCCCTTCCTTCACATCCCCGCATTTCCGCGAAGCGCCTCGCCAGCGCTCGTTTCAATTTTCTCTGAAGAAAACTCCCCGTCAGCCCCCCCCGTCAGCCCTTTGTCAGAACGCCATGTGAAGATTCACACATTGAATCAAGGCCCTGCCGGATGAGAACTTCATACCGGCCAAAACGGGTCCACATCATCAACGACAACAAAGAACAACATGATGCTGACATCATCATTCAGGGGCGTTGCCGGCATCGTGCTGGCAGCGGCAATGCTGGCCGGCTGCGCCACCGCCTACGGGCCGCGCGGACTGACCGGGGGCTATACCGATGCCAAACTGGCCGATGACCTGTACCGCGTCACCTTCTCCGGCAACGGCAAAACCAGCCGCGACATGGTCTGGCATTACTGGATCTATCGCTGCGCAGAACTGACGCAGCAACAGGGCTACTCCCACTTCATCATCCTCAAGCCCAGCGATCCTGTCCCCAAACCGGTCGCGCCGCCGATGACCAATACCTCCTGGCAAAGCGACCCGCAAGACGGCAACGATCCCCTGGCACGGCTCACGCCCACCGCCACCCACGCTGCCCCGATCTACATCTACACACCCGGCACGCCCATCATCACCTACTCCGGCAATGCCGTGGTCAAGATGCTGCGCAAGCCCGCCGAGTATCCCGGCCAGGCCGTGCTGAGCGCCGAAGTGGTCCTGCGGCTCATCGGCCCCTACGTGAAAAGCGCAGGCCAGTCACCCGCTCCACCCGAACAGGACGTCATCAAGTCCGCCCTGGTCTTCACGCCCCTGCCGGCAACGCAACAGCGGCGCAATGGCCAGGTCACCATCGACGACCTCAAGAACCTCCTGCCTACCCCCTGAGACGCACCTCCATGAGATCCCGCCTGACCAAGCTCCTTGGCCTGCTCGGCCCCCTGCTCGCTGCAGCGCCGCCAGCCCACGCACTGGATGCCGAAACCCTGTTCCAGCAGCTCTCGCCCAGTATCTGGGTGGTGCAGGCCATGGACGCGCAAGGACAGATCTTCAGTACCGGTTCGGCCGTCGTGATCGGGCCGGAACGGCTGGTCACCAATTGCCACGTGCTGGCGCGCGCCAGCAGCTTCAAGCTGCGGCGCGGCAATCTCACGCTGGGGGGCAAGCTGGAGTTTCCGGATCCGGAGCGCGATCTCTGCCAGGTCCGTGCCGAAGGCCTGAAGGCCCCCGCCGTCACCATCGCACCCGCACGCAGCCTGCGGGTCGGGCAGAAGGTCTTCACGCTGGGAGCACCGCGCGCGCTGGAAGAAACGATCAGCGATGGCCTGCTTTCTGCATTGCGGCTGGATAACGAGGGCAAGCTGCGTTTCCTGCAGACCTCGGCACCTATTTCTTCAGGCTCCAGCGGCGGCGGGCTGTTCAATGACAAGGGCGAACTGATCGGCATCACTACCGCCATGATTGCCGGGGCTACGGTGCAGAATCTCTCCTTCGCAGTACCGGCCGAATGGATACGCGATCTGGAGACCCGCGGCCGCGCAGTCCTCGCCAAGCGCAACAGCACGGTCAACACGGCCACCGCAGCCACCCCCACACCACCGGCATTGACGCAGCCTCCGGCCGCGCTGCCTGCGCCGGCAGCGCCTCCCGTCGCGATGGCTCCGCCCGCCGCCCTGCCCGCCCAGCCGGTTCGTCCGCCAGCACAGTTGCCGCCCGCCGGGGCCGCTCCATCAGTGCCGGCCAATCCGAACAGCGTGCGCAGTGGCGAACGCTGGTACGGCTTGATGACCTGCGGAGCGCGCGCCGACAACGGCGAGTTCTCGCAAGCCTATCAGGCGCATTTCGAGGCGGAAGTGGGCAAGGTCGCGATCTCCCTGCATCGCCGCGATGCCATACGGGCGGAAAATCTGACCGGCCAGTTCGGCAGCAACCGGCTCGATATCACCGGCTTCGGCTACCGCGTCAGCGATCCCGACCGGATGTGGCAATTCAGGTTTACCGGCAGCATCACCGCCGGTGCACCGATCTATGCGCTCAAGGGCGACATGCTGCGCGGGCAGGAATCGGTTCGCAAGTGCGAGCTGGTGATTGCGAAGATGTGAAGCGCCACCGAACATGAAGCAGCAGCGGCCCCCGGTTCTCAGGCTCAGATCACGGGGGCGCTGGCACCCGCCTTCACCAGGCTATCCGTACTGATCTCGCCGATCCTGCGCGCCCCCGTCAAGGTCATGGCCACCTGCATTTCCTTGGCAAAGAGACCCAGCACATTCTCCACCCCGGCCTGCCCCTCTGCGGCCAGCGCATAAATGAAGGCACGCCCAAGCATCACCGTATCGGCACCCAATGCCAACAGCCGCACCACATCCAGCCCCGAACGCACGCCCGAATCCACCAGCAGGGCGAGATCCCCTTTCACCGCACTGGCGATCTCCGGCAAGGCGCGCGCAGTCGAGAGCACGCCGTCCAGCTGGCGGCCACCATGGTTGGAGACCACGATGCCATCGGCACCGAATCGGACCGCCTCGCGTGCATCCTCGGGATCAAGGATGCCCTTCAACAGCATGCTGCCCTGCCAGGAATCGCGTATCCACTGCAGGTCATGCCAGCCAATGCCCGGATCGAAATTGGCCCCCAGCCAGCCTACGTAATCTTCCAGTCCGGTCTTCTTGTTGAGATAGGCCGAGACATTGCCGAGATCATGCGGACGTCCCAGCAAACCCACATCCCACGCCCAGCGCGGATGCGTGACGGCCTGCAGATAGCGGCGCAGCGCAGCGTTGGGTCCGGACATGCCCGAATGGCGGTCGCGATAGCGTGCGCCCGGCACCGGCATGTCCACCGTGAACACCAGCGTGCGTACACCCGCCGCCCAGGCGCGGTCCAGCACGTTCTTCATGAAACCGCGATCCTTGAGCACATACAGCTGGAACCAGATCGGCCGCGTCACCGCCTGCTGCACCTCTTCGATCGGGCACACCGACACCGTCGACAAGGTGAAGGGGATGCCCGCCTTCTCCGCCGCCCGCGCCGCCTGCACTTCCCCGCGCCGGGCGTACATCCCGGTCAGGCCGACCGGCGACAGCGCCAGCGGCATGGCCAGCGACTGGCCCAGCAGCGTGGTGGAGAGATCGACTTCGCCCACTTCCTTGAGTACCCGCTGACGCAAGGCCAGCTGGCGCAGGTCCAGCGAATTGCGCGCCAGCGTGTGTTCATCGTAGGCACCGCCGTCGATGTAGTCGAACAGGAAACGCGGCAAGCGACGCCGGGCGGCTTCGCGGTAATCGTGGGTGGAAGAGATGATCATGATGGTCCTGGTAACGTGAAAGAAATCAAACGGCAGCGGCTCGCCGCGCACGGGCGGGGGCTTCTTCGATGTCCAGCAGGCGCTGCTGCACGAAGTCGAGATGCGCATTGGCATGCTGGCGCGCCTCTTCGGCGCGGCCGGCGAGGATGGCATCGAGGATCTGGCGATGCTGCTGATCCAGCTGGGCCACGATGTCCGGCAGGCGATACAGCTGGCGCAGGGTGTCGGCAATGCTGATCTCCAGCAGCCGCAACAGGCCCGACATCACCTGCCGCAACACCACGTTGCGCGAGGCCTGGGCGATGGCGAGATGGAAGGCCGCATCGGTGCGCGCCTGCGCGGCCAGATCGTCGAGCGGCGCAGTGGAGACTGCCAGATAGGCCTGCTGCAGGCGGCGCTTGTCCTCGTCGCTGGCGCGCAGGGCAGCGAAATAGGCCGCATCGCCTTCCAGCGAAAAGCGGATCTCGGCCACGTCCTTCCAGTACCCGGCGTCGCTGCGCGCCAGTGGCGCCAGCGGCTGCAAGGCCTCGGCAATCGGGTCGGTCAGCGCTGCCTGCTCGTCGTCCGCCATGAAGGTGCCGCCACCGTGACGCGCCACCAGCACACCCCGGCTGGCCAGCACGCCAATGGCCTCGCGCAGGGACGAACGCGACACCCCGAACTCGGCCGCCAGCGTGCGTTCAGACGGCAGCTTCTGGCCCGGTGCCAGCGCTTGCCGGGCAATCAGGCTGGCCAGGCGATCAACCAGGGGAGAGGCAGTCATCGGCAGCTCACTTTCTTGGTGGTCGGACCACTTTGCAGGATCCTTGGGAAGGAATTGCAGTCGATTGTAGTATTCGCTTCTCGGACGCCACAATGCCTTTGCATAGTGGTCCGACCACTTCCGTATTTCGCCATGCGACTCCTGCTCCGTTCATCTGCCCGTCCGCTCGCTGCCCATGCCCGCCGCATTGCCCGGCGGCTGGAACTGCGTTCCTTCCCGCTGTTGCAGGAGCAGTTCAATGCCGGGGAAGGCGTGCGTGCCGGCGTGGCCATTGCCTTGCCGCTGGCAGCCGCGATGCTGAGCGGCCAGCGCTGGCTGGCATGGGCCGTGTTCGCGGCCTTCTGGACCTGCCTGTGCGACGCGCCGGGGCCGCACGCACAACGCCGCAGGCTGCTGGGCGGCTTTGCGGTGGCAGGCACGGCGGTGGCCTTCTTCGGTGCCTGGAGCGCCTCCTGGGCCCCGCACGCGGCCCTGCTGAGCGCGCCGTTGATGGTGCTGGGCGTGGTGACGCTGACCGCTGCCATCGAGTCCGGCACCCTGCTGGGGACGCTGCTGGCAGTGGTCGCCGTGGTGGCGGCTGGTTTTCCGCACGGGGCGGCGATGGCCGCGCTGCAGGCCGCCTCCTTCTGCGCCGGTGCCGCCTGGGCCTGGCTGCTGATCAATCTGGCCTGGCGTCTCGACGACCAGGCTGCCCTGCGCCAGGCGGCCCGTGCATCGCTGCTGCGCATGATGGACATGAGCCTGGCCCTGCTGGCCGCGCCGCCCGGACAGCACCGTGACCAGCAATGGCACCGTGAGCACGGCGAACACCGCCGCGCCACACGGCTGGCGCTGGAACGCCTGCGGACCATGCTGCAGCGGCATGCGGGCACCCCCATGGCCGAGGCGGATGCATGGGAACGCCGGCTGGAAGCCTGCGAAATGCTCTTCCACACCCTGATCGCACTGGAGCATGCGGCCATCCAGCAACTGGCCAGTCCGGGCGAGCGCCGCCGGGCTGCGCGTGTGGCCATCGCCGTGCTGCTGCACGCCCACGCCGTTCTGGAGACATCCCCCGCGAAGGCCAACCGGCCGCGCAGCGCCCGACCGCACGCTGCCGCAGCCGATCCCCTGATCGCCGGCTGCCTGCGCGCGCTGGAGCAAGCCGACCGCCTGCTGCAGGCACGGCAAGCCGCGCACGCCGGCGCATGTTCGCCGCCGCCCTCGCCTGCCCCGGCGGTCCCGCCCCGCAACCGCCTGCGCGCCGGCCTGCTGCGGGGCGTGCAACAGGGGGGACGCCAGGCTGCCGGCGTGGCCGCCGTGTTCTATGCGGCCGAGGCCTTTCATCTGGGCTATCCGTATTGGGCGACGATGGCGGTGGTCGTGGTGTTGCAGGGCGCGGCGCGCCAGACCTGGACACGCTGCCTGGAACGCATCCTGGGCAGCCTGCTGGGCGGCCTGCTGGCCTTGACGCTGCTGCAGCTGGTCCCGGCCCACGGGCTGCTGCTGCCGCTGGTGGCGGTCCTGCTGGCAGGGCTGGCAATTGCCCTGCGGCTGGTGAACTACACGGTGTTCGTGGTGTTTCTGACCATGCTCTTCATCTGCGTGACCGACATGCTGCAGCCCGGCACCGGGATCGCCTCGGCCCGCGCACTGGACAACCTGATCGGCAGCGCTGCCGCCCTGCTGGCCGCGCTGGCGCTGTGGCCCGATCTCGGCGCTACGCCGCGCCAGCGCATCGCGGCCGGACTGGAAGCCAATCGCGCCTATCTGGACGCCGTCCTGTCGCAGCAGCCAGCTCCTGTGCTGCGACAGCTGCAACGCCAGGCCGGACTGGCCAGCATCGAGGCCGAAACCGCGCTGCACGAGCTCGGCGGTCTGCGCCGCCAGCGCGACGCCCTGAGCGCCGATGAAGTCGCTTCCCTGCGCAGCCTGCGTGAACTGGCCGGGCAAGCCTCGGTTCAGTGGCACCGGCAAAACGGCCGCGCCGAGGCTCCCTGAAAAACGGCGCTTCCCTTCATCTTTTTCCGGAGGGAAAGAGCGCAACATCAGCAGCGACGCGGATATCTGCCGAAACCTTCACTTCGTTCATCAAACCGGGGGGCTTGTTGTCATTTTGTCATTTTCGTGTGATAGATTGCCCTTCATGATTGGCACTACCGGAACAACGGCGACGACCGCGGCATGCACCGCGAAGCGCCGGGCCGGTAACGCGCGCGGGGGCGCGCAGGCACACGCCAGACAACAACAACGACCGGCAGCAACGACCGGTCCTTATCGATGGGGGTACAGGCATGCCGCACAAACGCGCAGCCTTCGGGGAAAGTCATCTGATGCCGCAATCCACACTGCTGGCGCGCGCACGCCACTGGCTGGGCAGCCTGCCGGCAGCTTGCGTGGTGGCGCTGGTGTCGGTGAGCTATGCGGTCAGCTATGCCGTCATGATCTTTGGCGGCAGCGGCGATGCCCTGCTGCAGGCCGGGCTGCCGCTGATGTTCGTCACCAGCGTGCTGTGCCTGCTGGTGATCTGCTTCACCAGTTCGCTGCCCTTCATGCTGGGCGGGGCGGACTCCAATTCGGTCGGCCTGCTCTCGCTGATGGTCGGCGGCATCAGCGCCACCATGCAGCGCGCCCAGCTCTCTCCAGCCGAGATCCTGGCCACGGTCACCATCGCCATCACCCTCAGCAGCCTCCTGGTCGGATTGGCGCTCATGGCGCTGGGCGCACTGCGGCGCGGCAACCTGGTGCTGTTCGTGCCGTTCCCGGTGGTCGGCGGCTTCCTCGCCGGGACTGGCTATCTGCTCTGGAGCGGTGCCTTCACGGTGCTGACCGGACATCCCCTGGGACTGGATGCCCTGCGCACCGGCATCGACCTGCACTGGCAGGAACTGCTGCCGGTGGCCATCGTGGTGATCGGCATGCTGGGCCTGCCGGGCCGCAAGTTCGATCACCCGCTGGCGCTGCCGGTCTCGCTGGCGCTGGCCAGTGCGGCCTTCTATGGCGCGCTGGCGGCCAGCGGACTGTCGCTGGCGCAGGCCCGCGCGCTGGGCTGGATGTTCGCGCCGCTGAGCCTGGGCCATGTGCAGCTGCCGGTGCAGGTCTCCTGGTCGCTGGTGCACTGGGACATCCTGTGGCGTCACTATGGCGAATTGCTGGCCCTGATCGCCGTGACCACGCTCGCGATCCTGCTCAATGCCACCGGCGTGAGCCTGGCCACGCGGCGCGAAGTGGATTTCAACCGCGAACTGCGCAGTGCCGGCCTGGCCAACATGCTCAGCGGATGCTTCGGGGGCGTGGTCGGCTGCCATTCGCTCTCGCGCTCCTTGCTCAATTACCGCTTCGGCTCGCGCGATCGCGTCGCCACCCTGCTGGCGGCGGTGCTGTGCCTGGTGTGCGCGCTGTTCTTCATTCCGCTCCTGGGCTATTTCCCCAAGCCGGTGCTGGCCGGGCTGTTGATCGGCCTGGGTGGCGGACTGCTCAATGAATGGCTGGTCCGCAGCCGCCGTCTGGCGCGCGGGGATTATTTCCTGATCGTGCTGATCGTGGCGGTGGTGGCCTGCTATGGCTTCGTCACCGGCGTGGCGCTGGGCGTGGTGGTGGCTTGCGTGCTGTTCGTGCTGGACTATGGCCGGGTGTCCTGCGTGAAGATGGAATTCACCGGCGCCACCCTGCACTCCAAACTGGAGCGCGGTGCCGCCGCCCATGCGGAACTCAAGCAGCTGGGCCAGCGCGTCTTCGGCATGCGCCTGCAGGGTTTCCTGTTCTTTGGCAGCGCCAACCAGATCGTGCATCGGGTGCGCGAGCAATTGCAGTCGCCGCGCCAGTTCATCATCATCGACTTCCGCCATGTGCAGGGACTGGATGCGTCCACCTCGCAAAGCTTCGTCAAGCTGGCGCAGGTGTGCGAGCAATACAAGGTGACCCTGATCCTGACCGGCATTGCCGACCCCATCCGCCGTCCGATTGCGCGTGCTGCTTTCAGCGGCACGGTACCGCGCGAGTTTGCCGATCTCGACCTGGCCCTCGAATGGGTGGAAGACCGCCTGCTGGAACAGGCCATGCGGAATGAATCACGCGATGCCCTGCACAGCAGCCTGGCCGAGCATTTTGATGCGCGCGAAATGGCGTCACTCATGGCGCGCATGGAGAAGGTGGAACTGGCCGCTGGCACGCTGCTGTTCCGCAAGGGCGATGCGGGTGATTCAATGTATTTCATCGACGAAGGTCTGGTCAGCATTTCGCTGCCGCTGGAGGGCGGTGGCCGCATGCGCCTGCGGTCCTTCGGCAGTGCCACCATCGTCGGCGAGATGGCGCTCTATCGCGGCCAGCGGCGCACCGCCGACGTCGTCACCGACCGCCCCACACTGGCCTGGCAGCTGACGCTGGCCAGCCTGCGCCAGCTGGAGCAAGAGGACCCGGCCACAGCCTTGCGCCTGCATGCGTATGTGGTCAAGGTCATTGCCAGCCGGCTGGAATCGACCAATGAGGCGTATCGGCTGGCTTATTGAAACGGAGCATGCCGCAGGCGGTCAGCATCCTCCGCAGTGACGGGCGCGGCGATCCGATATACTGCTGCCTTCCCCGTAGCCACCACGGGCCGCGCGTGGCGCGGCCCTGCATTGACCATGTCCGAGCAAGCCCCCGAACCGATCTTCCCCGATGACGCCGTTGCCGGTGCCGACACCATCCCCGCACCGCGCGCGTGGATCGTGCTGCAGAACGTGCAGGAGGTGGAGACCTGGATCGACACCTACAACCGCGAGCTGCAGGCCGTGGTGTTCCGTCACAAGATGAACACCGTCAACGCCGGCCAGGGCATCTGCTTCACGCTGGAGCTGGGCGGCGAGATCCATCTGCACACCACGCCCGAAGGCCAGATCCTGCTGGACGTGAGCGAGGAAGCCTCATGGGCGGCCCCGGTCATCAGCGCTGCCGCCAACGTGCCGGCCCCCGCAGGCAGCGTATGGGTGCTGCCGCCGGATACGCTGACGCAACTGATCCTGGGATTGTCGGGGCTGATCGCCACGTCGCAGTTCGTGTTGCGGCATGAGTTTCGGCTGGGCAAAGGCGTACGTCCGACTTATTGAATCAAAATGAAAATACGCATACTCGTCCTGTTACTTGGATTGCCGTCGTTTCCTGCGCTGGCAGCGCCCCTCCCCCAGAGCCTGTGCAAGCCGGGAGAGAAAATCATTTACAGCTGCCAGACCGCGCGCAAGAAAACGGCGTCACTGTGCGCCTCGGCGGACTATCCCGACAAGCGCAGTCGCTTGCAATACCGCTTCGGGACTGCAAGCAAGATCGAGATGCAATTTCCCGATACGCCCCAGCCTGCGGAAGGACGATTCTTTCGCAGCTACACCATGTATTCGGGTGGTTACGAATCGCATGTCCGTTTCAGTACCGACAGCTACGATTATTTTTACTATGACCGGATGATTCGCACCGGTTTCAAGGGACAGAACCTCCCCAAGGATTCCTCCGGACTGGTGGTGCGTGAACGCAGCAGCGGCAAGGAACAGCATCGCGCTTGTTATCCGGATGCCGTCGAGACAGCGGGCAAAGATGGCCTGCCGGAGACGGAACTGGAAGCCCTGAATCTTCCCGACTGAAAGCAAGACCGATGAAAGAACGCACCCTGATCGCCGCTGGCGCGCTGAACATGTTCGTGGCCGTGGGCTGTGGCGCCTTCGGCGCGCACGGTTTGAAGAAAATGATTTCCGAAGAGATGCTGGCGATCTGGCATACCGCCGTGACCTACCAGGTCATGCACGCGCTGGGCATGATCGCCGTGGCGCTGCTGATGCCGCGCATGGCCGGTGCCGCGCTGCACTGGGCCGGCCGGCTGATGCTGGCGGGCATCGTCATCTTCAGCGGCAGCCTCTACCTGCTGGCCCTGACCGGCACCCGCATCCTCGGTGCCATCACGCCGTTTGGCGGTGCGGCCTTTCTCGCAGCGTGGCTGCTGGTGGCGTGGGCAGCGCTGAAGAACCGTTAAGCTGCGCTTAAGGTTCTTCGCGAGAGCATTAAACCGGCATTAATGCTGTTTCAGGCCGCCTCCCGCGCCGGATGCGCCTGCTTGCGGTACAAGAACTCCAGCACCGCCGTGCGATAGGCACCATACTGCGCATCCTGCGCCAGCGCGACACGGTCGCGCGGACGCGGCAGCTTCACTTCCACGATCTCGCCAATGGTGGCAGCGGGACCATTGGTCATCATCACGATGCGGTCCGACAGCAGCACCGCCTCATCCACATCGTGGGTCACCATCACCACCGTCGATTCAGTCTTGGCGACGATCTTCAACAACTCATCCTGCAGGTGCGCACGGGTCAGTGCATCGAGTGCGCCGAAGGGTTCATCCATCAGCAGGACCTTGGGCTCCATCGCCAGCGCGCGGGCAATGCCGACACGCTGCTTCATGCCGCCGGAGATCTCATTGGGCCGCTTGCTCTCGGCCGCCGTCAGACCGACCAAGGCCAGCGCGGCGCGCGTGCGGTCACGCAACTGGGTGCGATTTTCGCTGGCACCGAAGACGCGCTCCACACCGAGATAGATGTTTTCATAGCAGGTCAGCCAGGGCAGCAGCGAGTGATTCTGGAACACCACTGCACGCTCCGGGGCCGGACCACCGATCTCGCGATTGGCACACAGCAGTACGCCATCACTGGGCTTGAGCAGGCCCGCAATCAGGTTCAGCAAGGTCGACTTGCCGCAGCCGGAGTGGCCGATCAAGGTGACGAACTCGCCCTTGGCCACCGTCAGGTTGATCTCGCGCAGTGCATGGAAGACGCCCTTCCTGGTGTGGAACACCATCTCCACACCGTGGATGTCGATGAACTTGCCGTTGATGTTGTCCATGATCCCGCCCTCCTCAGTTGTTGACCTGCTCGTAGGTGAACGCCTTGGCCAGCGCCACCAGCAATTGTTCCAGCACCAGACCGACCACCCCGATGACGACGATGGCGATGATGATGTGCGGCACATTCAGGTTGTTCCATTCATCCCAGACCCAGAAGCCGATGCCGACGCCGCCGGTCAGCATCTCGGCGGCCACGATCACCAGCCACGCAGTACCGATGGAAAGGCGCACGCCGGTCAGCATGTAGGGCAACACCGAAGGGAACAGAATCTTGGTCAGCACCTTCCATTCGGAGAGATTGAGCACGCGCGCCACGTTCATGTAATCCTGCGGCACGCGCTGCACACCGACGGCCGTGTTGATGATCATCGGCCAGATCGAGCAGATGAAGATCGACCAGATCGCCGCCGGATTGGCCGACTTGAACACCAAGAGGCCAATGGGCAGCCAGGCCAGCGGCGAGACCGGACGCAGCAGGCTGATGATGGGGCCGAACATGC
The DNA here is from genome assembly GCF_004367745.1 of Herbaspirillum huttiense. GTDB lineage: Bacteria > Pseudomonadota > Gammaproteobacteria > Burkholderiales > Burkholderiaceae_D > Herbaspirillum > Herbaspirillum huttiense. The sequence goes on along the minus strand of NZ_CP037993.1, from coordinate 1,306,023 downwards.
GCGAGAGGAATTCCACGCGGCCAATCGCAAAGCCCAGCGGAATGCCCACCAGCGCCGCCAGTCCGAAGCCCATGCCGACCCGCTGCAGCGAAGCCAGCACGTTCCAGCCTATGCCCTGGTCATTGGGACTGTTGCGGTAGAAGGGATCGGAAAACATCACGCCCGCTTCCTTCAGGGTCACCCATGGCGTGGGGAAGCTGGCGGTCTTCAAGGCGATGATCTGCCAGACCAGCACCAGCAGCGCCACCCCCAGCAGGGGCGGCACCACGCGCATGAAGAGGCCGCCCGCAATGATCTTCTTGCGCAGGCTGCGCGCTTTCACGCTGCCGGCAGCGCTGGCGACGGGTGCCACCTGCGCTTCGTTGGCGGCGGCTGCACGCACCGGCTCGCCGGCAGCAGACACGCCGGCGTGGCCGTTGCCAGCGGGCTTGGCGTTCTCACCCATGATGCTCTCTGCGACTGCACTCATCATCTTCCCCTTGCTCTAAGCACTTCACCTTGATGGACACGGCGCAGGCCGCACCCGCTTACACCTTGATCTTGAACGCCTGCGCGTAGGCCGCCGGATTCTTGCCGTCCCACACCGTGCCGTCCATCAGTTTGGAACTGCGCATGACCTCCTTGGGCAGCGGTGTCTTGGTCATCGCGGCAGCGTCCTTGTAGAGATCGATCTGGTTGACCGACTTGGCCACGGCCAGGTAATCCGGATCACTCTTCAACAGGCCCCAGCGGCGGTGCTGGGTCATGAACCACATGCCATCCGAGAGGAAGGGGAAGTTGACCTGGCCTTCGTCGTAAAACTTCATGTAGTTGGGATCGTCCCAGGTCTTGCCGAGGCCGTTCTGGTAGCGCCCGAGGATGCGCTGGTCGATCACGTCCTTGCTGGTGTTCACATAGGATTTGTCGGCGATCACCTCGGCCATCTTGTTCTTGTTGGCCAGCGAGGCATCGATCCACTTGCTGGCCTCCAGGATGGCGGCCATCATGGCGCGACAGGTATTGGGGTACTTCTGCACGAACTCCAGCGAGGTGCCCAGCACCTTCTCGGGATGGTCCTTCCAGATGTCCTGGGTGGTGATGGCGGTGATGCCGACGCCATCGACGATGGCGCGATGGCCCCAGGGCTCGCCCACGCAGAAGCCATCCATGTTGCCCACCCGCATGTTGGCCACCATCTGCGGCGGCGGGACCGTAATCACCTTGGCATCCTTCATCGGGTTGATGCCATTGGCGGCCAGCCAGTAATACAGCCACATCGCGTGGGTGCCGGTCGGGAAGGTCTGTGCGAAAGTGTATTCGCGCTTGTCGGTCTGCATCAGCTTGTAGAGCGATGCGCCATCGACCGCCCCCTTGTCGGCCAGCTTTTTGGACAAGGTGATGGCCTGGCCGTTATGGTTCAGGCCCATCAGCACTGCCATATCCTTCTTCTGGCCGCCGATGCCCAGTTGCACGCCATAGATCAGGCCATACAGCACGTGGGCCGCGTCCAGCTCGCCGTTGGTGAGCTTGTCGCGCACGCCGGCCCAGGAGGCTTCCTTGCTGGGGACGATCTTGATGCCGTACTTCTTGTCGAAACCCAGCACCGAGGCCATCACCACCGAGGCGCAATCGGTCAGGGGGATGAAGCCGATCTTGACTTCCTCCTTTTCCGGCTTGTCCGAGCCGGCCGCCCACGCACCGCCCGGGAGCATGCCCAGCATGCCACTGCCGGCGGCCAGTGCACCGCCCTGCAGGAGCGTGCGGCGCTTGCCGTCCACCCTGTCCGCTGCCTTGAGCGCGCTGTCCTGTGCATCCTGCATGCCGCTGCCGAGCGCGCCTGTCTTGTCTGCCTGACCTTTGGATTCCATAGCACCATTCCCCTTGCGTTGCGATTTGAAGAAAGCCCAAACAAAAAAAGGCGTGTTCCGACATGGATGACCCATACCGGAAGACGCCTTTGTCCTGGACGGCGCGACCGCCATTGGCCACACCTTCACGTTGCTTGCGCATTGCTGCGCTTGTGCATCAGCTTCAGCAAAGAGCGTGCCAGAACCGCGACGCACCTCGGAAAGCCGCATGGGAACTGCGTTGCGAGGGAACACGATGAGATCCGCAGCGGCAGCAGGCGGACCGCGCGGCGCGATCAAATCGGGCGGGATCCGCACTTCGGTTGTGCCTTGCACCAAGTTGGCAGCGATTTGTCAGGGTCGCAACGATGGCCTGCGCTGCCCAAGCCGGGCGCGGCCACCTACTCACGCTTGCCGGATTTTCCTACAGCACATTGCGATGGGCGCTGATCGTGCGGCGGACCGGCTGACCCTAAGATGACCCCAGCTTTACGAATCACCCGGCGCTTGCACCCTGGCGGGCAAGAACGAACTCAATAACAAAGGAGAAATCCATGACCCTCGGCACCATCCTGCTCATCGTCCTGATCCTGATCCTGCTCGGCGTCATCCCGGCCTGGCCGCACAGCCGCAGCTGGGGCTATGGTCCCAGCGGTATCGCTGGCACCATCGTCATCATCCTGCTGATCCTGCTGCTGCTCGGCAAGATATAAGGCGGGGCGGCAGCCGGCCTGTGCGGTCCGGCTACCATGGCCCCAGCCTTCAGACGCTCCCTTCCCTCCCGCAAGCCTGATACCATCCGGTGGCGGACGGGGAAACGGCGCGGACGGTGCCTGTCACCGTCCGCGCCGTTTGCTTGTGGACGCCGCCTCGCCCTGCCGGGGCAAGCTCACGCGCACGGCTTTCCCTGCTCCCGTACCGTGATGAGGCTGACATCAGATGAACAATAAATTCCTCGCTTCTCCCCTGCCCGCTCTCCTGGCGGCCCTGAGCCTGCTTTGCGCGGCCGCCGCGCACGCTGCTGAAGAAGATGTCAGCAAGGCCGATCCCCAGCGCTGGTACCAGGAAGACAACAGCGCCAAAGGCCGGCTGCAAAACCTGAACAAGGAAACGGCGGCCGCCTATGCCGAGGCGCTGCAGGGCTGCCGCAGCCTACGCGGGAAGGATGCTGCAGCCTGCCGCAAGCAAGCCGCCGACGCCAGGTCGCAGGATGCTGCGCGAGCACAGCGCATCTTCAAGGACTACCAGGGCGGCGAACCCGCGGCGACACCCGTCAAGGGCGAGCGCAAGCCGATGCACAAGCACGGCGCCAGGTCGGCGGCAAGATAAGCGGCCGCCATCCACCTCCTGAATGCAACAACGCCGCGCCAGGTCACCCTGTCGCGGCGTTGTGGTGGGCCGCTCCTCAGCGCGAGGAGCGGCAGCCGGGATCAGCCGGCCAGCGAATTACTTGCCGACCTGATTGCCGATGACGCCACCGACGGCGGCACCACCCACGGTCCCGATGGCGCTTCCACCGGTGAGGACGGCACCACCGACGGCACCGGCACCTGCGCCGATGGCGGTGTTCTTGTCTTGCTGGGTCATGCCGCTGCAGCCGGTCAGGGCGGCAAAGGCACAGATGGCTACCGAGGTCACTGCCAGTTTTTGCATGGTCTTCATGATGACTCCTTCCTCTTTGTCGAATAGGGGAATACGGCCGCCGATCAGGTCGACGGACGCATGATCACGCGCGGTGCCTTGGGCTGTTGTGCGTGATCACGATAAACCGGTGCGCTGGGCGCAGCCTTGGCCGGTTCGCGTTGCGCTGCCGGATCCTTGCCATCGGCGCGTGCGCCAAACAGCAGCACGGCGTTCTGGAGGGACTTGGAGCGCTTGCTCTCGGCCATGTCCATGTAGCGGAATTTCTTCTGCCCCAGCTTGTGCAGACGCGCTGCATCCACCGGCATGTGACGGTCCATCGTGGAAGCCGACCAGCGCGATGCGCTGTCGACGGCTTGCGGAGTTTCTGCGAAAGCGTGAGTGGCGAAAGCCGAAGCGGCTGCCAGCATGCAAATACCGACTGTTTTTTTCATGGTCGTCCCTTTCAGGGGTCCCTTCTGGCGGTGAGCAAAATTTCATGCGGCAAACCGTGAACTCTTTTGCAATTCCCGGCTCTACCAGCACCATGACCACATGGTCGCGGAAATTGCTGCATCACAAAATCAGCCGTTTCCGATATTCGTGTAGGCGTTTTCCTACACGCGCTGTGCTGCCTGCTTCAGATGTCCTTCACACCCTGCCGGCCCGTGCCGCCGGTGCCTGATCAGGTCACCGGAACACGGACATCCAGGACTTAGTCCTTGGCGGCTTCCTTGGCATCGCCATAGGTCTTCTGGACGTTGCCTTCGACCTGCTTTGCAGCACCCTTGACCTGCTGGCTGGTATTGCCGGTCAGCTCACCGGTCTTCTCCTGCACCTTGCCTGCCACTTCCTTCAAGCTGCCTTTGATCTGGTCCTTGTTCATGATGGCTCCTTTGGGTTGTTTGCCTGATGGTTACCCGGTGCCGCACTGGGCTGGCTGCCGGCTCCGCCACCCTTGCCGGCCCGACGGGCGGTGAGTGACGATGAATCCATGGTACCGATGAGCCTGTCGGGCGAACATAAGAGAGTCATCCTTTCACGCGTAGGAAAAAACGAAAAACGGTGCAGGAAAAACGCTCCTCAAACAAACCTCACCAAAACGCAAAAAGCCGCCCTGGGGGCGGCTTTCAGAGGGTGTGACGCAATCTTGAATAGCGTCGGGCGCCGGCCCGTCAAGTCTCGCTGGCAGCAAGTTCCGGACGGATCGGCAGGCTGATGCTGATGAGCGCGCCCTTGCCCGGCGTGGAGCGGATATCGACCTCACCACCAAAGAACGTGGCACGCTCACGCAGGCCGCGCAGACCATAGGTCTTGTGGTTGTCGCGCCGCTCTTCGGGAATGCCCACGCCATCGTCACGCACGGTCAGCGCCACATGATCCTCATCGACATCGAGAATCACGTCGACCTTGCTGGCCTTGGCGTGCTTGGTCACGTTGTTGAGCATTTCCTGCAGCATGCGGTAGATGGCGATTTCCATCTCGTGGCCTACATCGACGTCTTCATCGGGCAGGCTGGCGTGGCAGGCGATGCCGGTGCGCTCGTGCAATTCATCGAGCTGTTCCGAGATCGCAGCCTTCAGCCCGAACAGGTCCAGGGTATTGGGACGCAGCTCGGTCTGGATGCGCCGGGTGGTGGCCACCAGCGACTTCATCAGACCTTGCATGCGGGTCTTGCGATCGGCCCATTTTTCATCCGGCGGCAGGATCTGGTAGACCCCTTCCAGGTGCATCGACAGGGCCGTCAGCGACGCCCCCATGTTGTCATGCAACTCGCGGGCGATGGCGCGCTTTTCTTCCTCGCGCACCGTTTCCAGGTGGTTGGTCAGTTCGCGCAGCAGCGCCGTACGTTCGATGACGGTCTTCTCCAGACGGCTCTCGCGCTCGCGCAATTCATCCTCGGCCTGCTTGCGTTCGGTGATGTCGGTGCTGATGCCGATCACCCCCTGCACGCTGCCATCCTTGCCGAACCACGGCACCTTGGCAGTCTGGAAGGTCACCACGCCTTCGGGCAGGTGGAGCGTCTGCTCCAGCTTCTCGGGCTTGCCCGAGGCCATGACGCGGCGATCATCACGGTCGACGGTATCGGCCTCTTCCTCGACCAGGAACAGTTCGCGGCTCGATCGGTACATGGTCTCTTCCCAAGTCTTGCCCAGCTTGTGCAGCGTGGCCGGGTTGGCGAAGATCATCAGGCCCTGGCGGTTCTTGACGAAGATCGGGTCGCTGGTACTTTCACTGACGGCATTGAGCAACGCACTGGTTTCGGCGAGCTTCTGGGCGTTGCGCGTGCGTTCGCCGTATTCGCTGTCGAGCCGGCTGGCCGAGCCCCAGAAGATGAAGAGCACGATCACGCCGTTGATCAGCGTCAGGGTCGGCAGCACCAGCTCCGGCAGGATCCAGCCATGCGTCATGCCCCAGTTCAGCAGCAGGCTGAAGGCCAGCAGCAGGAACAGGGTCTGCGGCAGCAGATGGCGCAGCATCTGGCCACCGGGCGCCATGCGCAGGATCACCGCCATGAGCGGATGCGAGGGACGCGCCATCAGCAAGGCCGCGCCCAGCAGCGCAAACACCAGCGACGACAGCAGAGAGATGGGCAGCGGGAAATCGAGATAGATGAACTGGCTTACGTCATACAGGTAGCCCACCAGAGGGATGCCCGACAGGCCCATGAGCGTGAAGGCGAGATATTCCGCCGGATAGTAGCCGCCCAGCAGACGCCAGTCATGCAGCAGCAAGGCCAGCGCCATCAGCACGAAACCGACTGACATCAAAGGAGGAACGGCCAGTGGCGAAATCGGATGCGCACCATCCAGCGGCAACCAGCCCAGCGTGTACATCACCCCCTGCACCAGCGAGGCCACACCCAGCACCAATAGCAATACCGCCAGGCCGACGGCCAGCTTGCGCACCGAAGGACGGCGCGCGCCGGAATGCATGCAGCGCAGATAGAGCGCCGAAGCGCCCAAGATGAAACCGCCCGCCGTCACCTCCCGCACGGCCAGCAGGCCCGAGAGCAGGCGGCGATATTCTTCGCCCAGCAGGCCGGTCACCAGCACCACCACGCCCAGCAGGATCACCGCCATGGACAGGCCCATGGCCAGCGTCACCATGCTGCTGTAATGCGCGTGTGACGCGGCAAAATACTCCACCGATGCGCTGTTCTGGAGATCGGCGGAGGACGGACGAAGGCCGTCATTGTTCTTCTGCATCGTCGAAAATCCCTTGCTTTGGTGCGACCCGTGCCGCCTGCGCGCCTTCTGTGGCGGCCTGCTTGCCATGATCGGTTCTGATTGTCTGATCCATCAAGGTCGCGCCGAACTGCCCTGGCGACATGCTGGGTAGCTGCACCACATGATGCAGCAAAAAAATAAATTTACATTCCGCCCGTCTGGGCCGGCCCCTGCGGCGGCGTATTGTTGCTCGATGAGGTGCGCCCCAGCTTGCCCGCTCTCTTCTGTGCCAGCTCTTCCAGCAAGTCACACAGCAGCGGCAATTCGGACGACTTGTCAAAGAAGTGCTGCACCCCGCATTGCACTCCCACGCGCCGATAGGTCGGACTCACATGATTGCTGAAGACTACCTTCACTTCGCTCTGGCGACGCGTATTGGAGCGCGCCAGGGACTGCAGCAGGCTCATGCCATTGCCCTGCTTCAACTGGATGTCCAGGATCAGAACGTCATAGCTGGTCTGCTGCAGATGGCGCAAGGCCTCCAGTTCGGTCTCGGCGTAGCCCACCAGGCGCACACCGGCGATTTCCGACAGGCTCTCCACGATCAGGTCCCGCACGTCCTCCGAATCCTCCACCAGGAAGATCCGCAAGGGCGTCCCGTCGCTGTCGCGCTGGGCCCTGCTGTTGAGATTGTCATCCATGATGCGCCGTACCACTCTTCCTTGCCTGCCGCCCGGCCAGAATGGCCAGAGACGGCGACATATCCGCCCGGGGGAAACCCGGCTCAGTCGATCAGATTGTTCTTGATCGCGTAATAAATGATGTCCGCGTTGTTGGTCATGCTCATCTTCTGCAGCACGCGCGAACGATAGGTACTTACTGTCTTGACCGACAGGCACAGCTCGTCGGCAATCTGCGTCACCCCCTGGCCTTGGCCGAGCTTGTAGAAGATCTCGTACTCGCGCTGCGACAAGGTTTCATGCAAAGGCTTTTCTGAATCCACCGGTTCGCTGGTTAGCAGCTCGGCCACGCCATAGCTGATGTACTTGTGCCCGCGCAGGATGGTGTTGATGGCGTTGACCAGTTCGGTTGCCAGCGCTTCTTTCTGCACGTAGCCGGAGGCACCGCTGCGCAGCACCTGCACCGCATAGCGGCTCTCGGGGTGCATCGACAGCATCAGTACCGGCAATTCCGGTTTTTCTCGCTTGATCTGCTTCAGCACTTCCACGCCACTCTTGTCGGGCATGGCGATATCGAGCAACACGATATCCCAGTCCTGGGTTCGCACCAGGCGAATGGCTTCTTCCGCCGTGCTGGCCTCGCCGCCGATTTCCATCGACGGAATTTCCGAAATGAAGTGGTGCACACCTGCCCGTACGACCGCGTGGTCATCGACTACAAGTATTTTTGTCATGGCATTTTTGAGCGGTGAATTGATACTTCAGCGCCGTTGGCGCTGCTTGGACCTGTTTTATGTTTGTACTCGATTCCGGCCCGGACCCTGCACATGATTCCGTACAGCAATCTGTACACGATTCACGCGCGTCCTGTGGCCGGCATCGCTGCCTCCCTGTCCTGACAGGCCGGCTGGCCTGCCCCTGCCTGGCAGCAACGGGTTCCAACTATACCTGACAGGCCCTGACCTGTCTTCTTGCGAAACGCACCGGATCGCCCCGATGCGCTTTGCAAGTGGCACGTCCACAAGCTGACAAAGCGCGGACCGGTCAACAGACCGGCCACGCGCTTGCAAGTTCCCAGCGTTATTGCTTCAGGCGCAGGTCATTACGCACCGAGACCACACCCTTGACGCCACGGGCCAGTTCGGTGGCGCGGGCAGCGGAGGTGGAGCTGGAAACGAAACCGGACAGCTGGACCACGCCCTTGTAGGTTTCGACGTTGATTTCAGCCGACTTCAGGTTCGGCTCGTTGAAGATGGCAGCCTTCACCTTGGTGGTGATGACGGCATCATCGACGTATTCGCCGGTGCCTTCCTTGCCCGGGCTGGATGCGCAGCCCACCAGGGAAACCATGAACAGGGCCAGGAAGAAACCGAGGAAACGCTTGGTCAGGGACATTTTGGTCAGCGACATGATGAAACTCCTTTGAGTTGGTTTGCGCAATCAGGTGACTGCGACAGGAACGAGATAAAGAATTTGCCTTGGATCCGCCCGGGCCCCTGGCCCGGTGCAAATCCACTGCCATTGCGCTCAATCGCGCGGGACAGGATTACTTGCCGAACTTGGCCTTGGCATTGGCCACGCACTTGTCCTTGGCGTCGCCGCTCATGGCATCGCACTTTTCCTTGGCGACGTCATAGTTGGCGTCGTTCTTGTCCTTCATGGCGTCCTTGTCGGCTTCCACGCCCTTGCGCTTGGCCTTGGCGTCAGCGATGGTGGATTCGTGGGCCGCCTTGGCTTCCTTCTCGCAGACGTCCTTGTCGTTGCCCTTCAAAGGACCGCACTTCTTCTTGGCCATCTTGTAGTCGGCATCGGCCTTGGACTTGTCGGCCTTGTATTGGGCCGCTGCCGGATCGGCTGCGAAGACTGCGCCATGCATGCCGATAGCGGCTGCGCCGAAGATCATGGTTGCGATGATTTTTTTCATTGTGTCCTTCCTCATGGTTTGCTTGGGTTGCGGCCTGGGGCCGTATTCTTATGCAGGCCGGCATGGTGACCGGCCTGCGTCCTGCACTTGCGCTTGCACTCACTCACACTCACACACTCCAACTCCTTGCCGTACCCTCGCCGAGACTGCGCGCCCGGCGGCGGTACGTCGACAAGCAGGGGCGCTTACTGGCGCAGATCCTTGTTGCGATCTTCCCAGTCGCGGATCTGCTTTTCCGCTTCGTCCTTGCTCACGCCGTAGGCTTCCTGCACGCGGCCGGCCAGCTGGTCGCGCTTGCCGGCGATGACGTCGAGGTCGTCATCGGTCAGCTTGCCCCACTGTTCCTTGGCCTTGCCCTTGAATTGCTTCCAGTTGCCTTCAACGATGTCCCAGTTCATGTCAGTCTCCTTGCAAAGTTGCGGGAACGAATTCCCGGAATGGTCGGCTGTTCCAGTGCGTTCTGAGCGGGCTTACAGGCCCAGCAGATCGCTCATGTCGTCTGCGTGCTCTTCTTCCTGCGCCATGATCTGGATCAGCAGGTGCTTGGTGGTCGGATCGTCGTCGCCGATGCGTTCGATCATCTGGCGATAGGCTTCGATGGCCACACGCTCTTCCACCAGGTTGGCGCGAATCATGTCCTTGATGTCTTCAGACTCGTCGTATTGCGCATGGCTGCGCTCGGCGATGGTCTTCGGGTTGAAATCGGGCTCGCCATTGAGTTGCACGATGCGCTCGGCAATCTGGTCGGCGTGGCTTTGCTCTTCCTGTGCGTGCGCCAGGAACTCGCCCTTGATCGCTTCCACGTTCAGGCCCTTGGCGGTGTAGTAGTGGCGCTTGTAGCGCATCACGCACAGCAGCTCGGTGGCCAGGGCATCGTTCAACATCGCCACGACTTCTTCGCGGTTGCCGCGATAGCCTTCGGTGACGGCACCGTCATCGATCTTCTTGGCGGCGGCACGGATGGCGTCCTTGTCGAGGTGGAAGCTCTGCTTGCTCTTGACGTCGGTCTTCGGTGGATTCTTGGTCATGGTCATTCCTTCTCTCCGGTTTCTTGACTAATGCGCGCTTCGGCTTTCATCGCCGGCAGCGCGCCTGGCTGGATCCGGACTGGCCCAAGGGCTGCACCGGTTTCCGGGAAAATGCTTTGCTCAGTGCTCAGTAGCGGTCCGCGCTGCGGCCCACGGCCAGACCGACCAACAGGCCGATGCCGGTGCCGATGGCGACGGCACGCCACGGGTTGGACTGCACGTAATCGTCGGTGCTGGTGACGATCTGGCGGCCGGTTTCCACGACCGCAGCCTGCGCATCCTGCGCGGTGTTGAGGGCCTGCTCCAGCAGATCCTGGGCACTGGCGCGCAGATCGTCGGCCTTCTTGCCCGTGGCGTTGGCGGCCTCGGCGAACAGGTCCTGAGCTTGTTGCAGCAGGGATTGCACGTCGGTACGGGCGGTCTTGAACTTGTTGGCTTGCATGCTTGGCCTCCTTGTATGCGTTACGGTTTGATCGGGGCGGCGTGGATGATCCGGCCACCCGGGGTGAGGCGTTCTCACGGTGTTACTCACATCAGGTACTGCAGCACGATCAGCATCAGCACCGGCACACCCAGAAGCCATCCGAGCACGAGCTTGTCCATGATCTCCTCCCTTGTTCTTGGTCATGCCGGGCGGTTGCGGACTGACTCGACGCAATTTCCGGCGCCTTCGTTGATGCTGTGCTGCTGCTGTGTTGCCTTGTATGACCTGGTCTGTTACCTGTATTGCACGGTGCTGCTTTCGCGCTATCCGCTCGATGCCTGATGCGGGCTGTCGCTTGCTTCGGCGAGTCAGGTGCACGATACCGATGCCTTGTTGCGCTTTGTATCGGAGTCAGCCCGATTGGCGTGTAGGACAAAGGCCCATCAACCTGCGTTGCCGCCCGTCACCGCACGCGACGGCGGGCCGCCGGCGGCGGGCTGCCGCCCTCATCTTCCCAACGCTGCAGGGCGATCTCCTGCTGGCGCTGGTCGCGGCGCTGCGCCTGGCGAGCCAGCATGCGCAGGCTGGCACCAACGGCCACACCGGCGATACCGGCGGCCCACAACAATCTCTTTCCGAAACTCATCAATGCTCTCCTTCGGTTTGCGTCGCAACGGCGTCGCCTTACAGCGAACCCGCACGCTGGCGCAGCGAGCGCTTGATCAGATCCTGCGCTTCGCCGACGGCGTGCATGATGCGACCATCCATCTGGCGGCGCTGTGCGGCACGCTGCAGTTGCACGTTGCCCAGCACCGATCCCACGCTTTCCTGGAACTTGCCGAGGGCAAAGTTGAACTGGCCGGTGATCGTCTTCTTGTTCATGATGCGGTTCCTCGTGGTCAAGAGTTCAACATGGATTGAAAGGGGCGGTGCAGGTCTTACGTGAACTTGTCCGCGATCTGCAGTGGCGGCTTTTTGCTGCTCGGCTGTGACCGTGAACATCATGGGAAAAATGATAGCGAGCGCCTACTGTTCTGCTCTATAGGACGGCGGCCGATTGTTTTGTAGGACAAAGCGGAAAGCCTTGTCAGCATTGGCGTTTCGGCGGGTCGGGTGGTGCTCACCGTAGCGTTTCAGGCAGCAAAAAGCTGGGCCGTTTCCTACATCGGCTTGCGGTCCCGTCCGATGGAAATCGATACGCCCGGATCCTAGGATGGAAGCGTGCAATGACGGTCCCGTTTCGTCCGGCAGGTGAGCAAGGGGAGAACCGGATCGTTGACCATTTACCTGAACCCGACAAGGAGAACATCATGGGCAAGTATTTCCTCGCATGGCTGTGTGGCGTCCCGGCATTCCTGCTGGTGCTGATCTATTTCTTCGTCCACTGATCGACTCAATGCCGCCTCCATTTGCACCCGCGCTGCAGCGGTGCCTGATGAGGGCGAGCCACAAGAAAGGAAGACAACATGACCAACGACCACCTGATTTCCACCCTGAACGACCTGATCCAGATTTCCATCGATGGCGAAAAAGGCTTCCGTGCCTGCGCAGATGATGCACAGGAACGCTATATCCCCTACAAGGAAACCTTCAGGGAACGCGCGACGGCCTGCGCCCAGGCCGCGCTGGACCTGCAGGACCTGGTGCAGCGCCTGGGCGGCGAACCGGCCAGCCACAGTACGCTGGGCGGCACGCTGCACCGCCAGTGGGTGAACCTGAAAAGCGCCATCACCGGACGTGATGACGAAAGCATTCTGGACGAATGCGAACGCGGCGAGGATGCCGCCGTCAACGCCTATCGCAAGGCCTTGAGTGAAGAGCTGCCGACCGATATTCGCCTGGTCATCGAGCGCCAGTATCAGGGCGTGCTGGCCAACCACGACAAGGTGCGCAGTCTGCGCAATGAGGTGCGGGCACGCAAGAGCGAAAATAATTAATGCGATTAAGCTAGCGAGCGAAAGTGCTAGCTTATCGCTTTAACTTCTCATATCTGAATTTTGTTGGAGTGTACCGGTTTATTTTCTGCCCGATATAACCCAACAACTACGTCCCACGGACTACGGGGTAGCCCCTTCAAAAACAAGCTCTCTAGTGATCTACCAAATAGACCGGCTTCAACGCATCGATTAATTCAGAAAAAATTTTTACCGGAGACGTGAATTCGCTTTGATTTGGTTCCTCCGTCCTTTTTCAGAAATGGAATGGTGAGCATCTTCTAATGCCCGAATGGCAGTCATGAGATTTTTCAGAACCGCCTCATCTCGTTCTGCAGCCGCAATTTCTTCATCCGCTTTTTTAGACGTTATCTTTCGCTTAGTTTTATTTCCGAAACTGGCTATCACATTAGGTGCCAGCTCTACATCAACTAGCCAGGGCGAGCGTGTACGAAAAGGAATGGGACTTTCTCGGCGAGAGTTATTGAGAATGCGCAATTCCATAATCGAAATATCGGCGAGAGCCTCGCTATCTCGATTTAAGCCGTTAATTAAAACATTCAAACCGAACCCATTAAATTGTCTCAAGACAGCGTCCCCTCCAAGAATCGCTGTGCATGCACAGTAGGAAGCTGCGACTCCACCGCCATTTAGGTCATTCTTCTTTGCCAATTCGAGAAAATCGAACGACCCTGGCGCAATTAAACTAATCAAGAATCCCTTTTCTAATGCTGTGGCTTTACCAAATAGCGTTGGCTCAGAAAGCATTTCCATCACCAGATCAAATCGCTTCTCTCTACTATTGGAACTTCCAATTTCTTCGGTAACTTGACTCAAAGACTGCTTTAAAAGGTCGGGCGCGTCTCCATCACGCCTTATCGAAGAAATAAATTGAATTTCACGTGCTAGAGAATACGGAGAAATAAATTCAAAACCACCTAGCTTTGACAATTCAAACAAAAAATTACTCAAATCAGCGATGCCGAGCATAGCCTCCGTATTGACGTTATTCCCGGTCAACATCGAAGCCTCAGCCCAACGCTTCACAATCTTTTCAACCCCATCTATTTTCGAGCTATGTGCTAGCGATTGCGCACAAGCAAAAGAAAGCGTCCGACGAACACCATCCATGCCCACCTGATTTAAATCCGACTCGACGCCCACGGTAGTGAAAAGCTCTCCTATCACCAAACCGATAAATCCCAAAGTAGCGGGATAACTTAACTGCTCCCGTCCGTCACGGAATTCAATATCTTCAATATTCCAAACTTTTGTAAAAGCAGTAACTGGGGCAATACCACCCGGCAGAGAAAGCATCTTAGATAGAAAGTTCATCAAGACCGTGTCTGAGCCTATAAGAATGACAGGAACTCCTGTAATATCTGCACCGCCGTTTGGCCAGACAGCACGAATTTTTCGCTCTGGAAGTAAGCCGCCCATATCCCTAGCATCGATGGGGCGCGCACGTGTGCGTAAGTCAGCCATCTTTCCGAAGTTACGAATCAGTTCGCTAACTTCTATATTCAAACCACGAAACTCTTTCATAGCGCTTTTCCAAAGATACGTTTAACAGTGACTTTCTCGCTATTTGGTTTTGCTAGTGCAGACGCAAAAAACGGGTGCAGCGCATTTTCGTGATAGATGTTCAGCGCTGTTTTTGCTCGCGTAACAGCCATAAACGCGACGCGCCTTTCCTGTTGCTGAAAATCTTTAAAATCATCCGCAGCAACAATATGTGCGCATCGAAACTCAAGCCCTTTAGAAGAATGAACTGTACTAACCCAAATACGTAATTCGGGAGCAAAATCGGGAGACATAGCATTCGTAACATGTGGACGAAGCTCTAAATTTTTTAGAAGCTCCGCCACAACGTACTCAACATCCTTCCGATGAGGCACTAAAACCCCAATGATCTGACCAGGATAAACTGCCAGTTGCTTAATGAGCTTAGAGACTAGCCGGATTAACTGCTCTGAAAATGGTATGCCGGACTGCACATCAACCGATCCGACATCACCTTTATATTGATGGGTTTCCATCATTGGGACGTGATCAAACTTTCCGTTCATAATCTTGTCCGCCACATCGATAATTGCCGGCGCGACTCTATGGTGGAATTTTAAATTGATCGATTTACTCCAAGAAAATTCACGCAACCACGTTGCTCCGCTCACTCCAGCACCATAGATTCCTTGTCGTAAATCACCTGCACATGTCAGATTTCTGGCCAGGTATTTAAACACCGTGAGGACTTCTTTGGAATAGTCTTGTGCTTCGTCAATGAAAAGAATGGGGTAGCTATCTTTTCCCACACCAGCTTTCATCATCGCATCCATCCCCGCCAATAGCGCCGCATCTCTTTCAGAATAAGATTCTCCTTTTATTCTCGGAGGGAGGAAGCCATGATCACCTAACACCTGCTCAAATAGTCTGTGTTGGGTAATTATTCTGTTCTCTGGAAATGAGTAGATGGTCGCGCCCGTACGAATAAATTTCTGCAATAAGCTTGTAAAGCATATGATATAAAACTCGTGTTCAGGGGACGCTATAACCATATGGTTTGCGCGCAGCAACAGAAGGTTTGTTTTACCGCTTCCGGGCGGCCCCGAGAGAAAAAGATCTTCGGTCAGATCAACACTCAGAACTTCAAGCTGCTCTTCCAGCAAATCCCGCTCTTCAACCCACCAAGTTCCTGACATTACTCGTCACCTCCATTAACTTGACCAATTAGCTCCTCAAAAATTGTCAGCATCCACTCTTGGAACGTGCTGGAGAAACCATCCAGTTTATCTAAACTGGGGCCCAAGTGATTCCAACCAACTTCAGTATCTGTATGCCCCTTAGAAGCACGGACGTAGATATCTAGAATACTTCGCTCTCCGTTGAGCCCTATAGCAACCTGAATGCGAACCGGCGATGAAATCCCTATTGAAGACATTGACTCAAACACATAGGTCATGGCAGGGCTAGGATATGCCCCCCCGTCCACGAATGTCGAGCGAGCAGGGACGAGCTCACCAAGTTCTGCTAGCGCACCATCGAACTGGAATCGCGCAGATCTTATCGACTCCTGCAGTCGAATTTGCGCCAATCTCCGTTCTTCATAATTTTCAAGTACGTCCGCCCGCATTTGGGATTTCCCTAATCGAAGCTGTCTTTGAAGAGCATCACGACGTGCCTCAAGCGATGGCTTCTTTAACGCACTATCAGAGAATTTAAAGTCATCCCATCGTACCAGCTCCAGTCTTTCATCCGGTCGCTTTACCAGACATCGCTTCGCGAGATTACATAGCTGCGGATCTACATCATCAGTCCTTAGCACTACATCTTCGTTATCAATAGCCGAGACTAAGTTGGCGTGCCTTGCGGTCGCATGATGAAAAATCGGTTTCTGCGTAATGAGATCATGCAAAACTGCCCCGATTTGATAAAACGTTATGGCACGCCATCCATCCAAAGTATCTTTCTCTTTGCCGTGGATCATCTCCGGCGGACTATATTGATGTGTTCCGATAAATGCCTTAGATACTTGGAGTGAAGTGGCCGAATCGTCGCCATGAGGTTTTACGACTCCAAAGTCTAATAAGGTCAAAGAAGTAGATTGTTCATTTATGTGGATGTTATCCGGCTTAATATCCCGGTGCGTCAGCCCCCAGTTCTCCAATTGTTCAGCTGCACGAGCCAACTGTTCTATAAGCATTGGTATATTCTTGCGAGGAATCGACATAAGCTGGGTCGATAACGGTCGGCCACCAGCTAATTCCATCGCTACATACAAATGGCCAGTCGCCTCACAGGCTCCGGCATCCAAAATACTAATAAGGTTTGGATGCTTTTTATCAATCAGCTCTTTTTCACGATTAATTCGAATTAGCTGGGCGTCTCTACCATAGGCTTCGATCAAGCCGGAATGAAACACCTTTAAAGCGGACACCTTTCCGCCACGTCTTGCCTTCAAAAGCACTGCAGATTTTCCGTGTGCCAAATATTCCAATAACTCCCACCCTCCCACTTCTCCTTTTGACAGCAACGAATCCGCAAAAACTTGCGCCTCAGCAAAATCCATCTCCCCTTCCCCCTAACGCAACTAAACAAGACAGTATTGAAAGCGCTCAGCGACAATCATTACCTCGTTTCCGCTTACCGCTGCAGCGGTCAAATCGCCATTTTTCTCGTGAACAAAATCTAAAGACTCAAGATCCGCCTTAATCTTTTCGAGGGTCGCTTCGGGCGAACTCCAGTAAAACTGATAATAACCGAATAAGTCTTTACATTTCGCGCTGTAACAAACTGTGTAATCTCCAAGTGGCGCAATTGCGATGAGTGTTGAATCTTTCGTGACGTATCCTGCCGCCACTGATCGATCCCCAGTACAAAATAGTGCGTCCCCCCGGTAGCCAATATTAAAGCTCTCAATAAACCAATCATTTATCGCGTTATGAACATGCATCGGCATATCGCGCGGCCTTCTAGCGCGAAGTATGTTTGGATTCAAAAAAATACCGGCTTGACCTTTCAAATATCTATTTGACTGCGCGCGGTAAAGATATGGGGCTTTAAATATCATTTTTCGGACTTTGATTAAGTTAAGTCAGTTATTTATTTTAGCTACGCTGGCAATCAAGGAATAAGGCGATTTTGTGATGGGCCAAGAACAATATGCAACATATGTTCATTATCTTTTCATTGAGGCAACGCATTAAAATTATAGTCGCGTCTTTCTGTCCGAAATAGCTCGTCTCCTGGGAAATTAGCTTCCCCAAAACAAAAAGCGCAGCCTCGGCTGCGCTTTTTTCTTCGATCCATCAAAAATGATTTATATCATTTAAGAATTATTGGCTCGACTTACCCCTCACCCAGATAAGCCGCCTTCACCCGCGGATCATCCAGCATCTGCTGCGCCTGCCCTTCCATGGTGATCAGGCCCGACTCCATCACGTAGCCGCGATGCGCCGCCTGCAGCGCCAGCTTGGCGTTCTGTTCCACCAGCAGGATGGTGATCCCCTGCGCCGACACATTGCGGATCACTTCAAAAATCTTCTCCACCATGATCGGCGACAGGCCCATCGAGGGTTCATCCAGCAACAGCAGCTTGGGATGGCTCATCAGCGCGCGCGCCATGGCCAGCATCTGCTGCTCGCCACCCGACAAAGTGCCCGCCATCTGCGCCGCACGTTCCTTCAGGCGCGGGAAGACCTCGAACCAGCGGTCGACGTCGGCCTGGATCTGGCCCTTGTCATTGCTGGTGTAGGCGCCCATCAACAGGTTTTCCTGGATGCTCATGCGCGTGAAGACGCCACGGCCTTCCGGTACCATCGCCAGCTTGTCCTTGACCAGCTCGAAGGACTTCTTGCCCTTGAGCGGATTGCCCATGTAATACACGTGGCCGTCGACCTTGCTGCTGGGCAGCGTGCCGGTGATGGCTTTGAGGGTGGTGGTCTTGCCGGCGCCATTGGCACCAATCAGGGTAACCAGTTCACCGTCGTTGACTTCCAGGCTGATGCCCTTGACGGCCTTGATGCCGCCATAGGCCACGCTCAGTTGGTCGACTTTGAGAATGTTCGTTGTCATGTTCTGTGGTCTCGCTTAATGTCCTGCACCGAGGTAGGCCTCGATCACCGCCGGGTTCTTCTGCACGTCGGCCGGCACCCCTTCGGCAATCGGCTTGCCATAGTCCAGCACCGTGATGCGGTTGCACAGGCCCATCATCAGCTTCACGTCGTGTTCGATCAGCAGGATGGTCTTGCCTTCGGCCTGGATCTTCACCAGCAGCTCGCGCAAGGCCAGTTTCTCGGTAGCGTTCATGCCAGCCGCCGGTTCGTCCAGCGCCAGCAGTTGCGGATCGGTCGCCAGAGCGCGCGCGATTTCCAGGCGGCGCTGGTCGCCATACGACAGGTGACGCGCAGTACGCTTGGCGAACTGGCCGATGCCCACGAAGTCCAGCAGTTGCTGCGACTTGGCGCGGATCGCCGCTTCTTCGTCACGCGCTGCCTTGTGGCGGAACACGGCACCGAAAACATTTTGCTTGGTGCGCACGTGACAACCGACCATCACGTTTTCCAGCACGGTCATTTCACCGAACAGACGAATGTTCTGGAAGGTGCGGGCGATGCCGGCCTTGGCCACCTCGTGCGGGGCGCTCGGCGAATAGGGCTTGCCGTCCAGTTCGAAGCTGCCGGTATCGGGTTGGTACAGGCCCGTGATGACGTTGAAGAACGTGGTCTTGCCGGCACCGTTGGGGCCGATCAGGCCATAGATCTGGCCGCGCTCGATGGTGATGCCCACGCCATTCAAGGCTTGCAGGCCGCCGAAACGCTTGCTGACGTCACGGATCTTGAGCAGTGTTTGTGTCATGTTCTGTGCTCCAGATTAAGCTTTGACTTCGCCGGTGGTACCGACTTTGGTGTGGTCCACTTCGGGACGGTCTTCATGGCGCGGCGAGGGCCACAGGCCAGCCGGACGGGTCAGCATGATGATCACCATGGCCAGGCCGTAGAGCAGCTGGCGCAGCACTTCCGCATCGATCCACACCTTGCCGAAGATGGCCATCTGCAGCGGCTCCACCACGTGGCGCAGCACTTCCGGCAGCGCCGCCAGGATCACGCCACCCAGCACCACGCCCGGAATGTGGCCGATGCCGCCCAGCACCACCATGGCCAGCACGGCGATGGATTCGGTCAGGGAGAAGGATTCAGGCGAAACAAAACCCTGGAAGGCACCGAACATGGCACCGGCCACGCCACCAAACGAAGCGCCCATGGCGAAGGCCAGCAGCTTGACATTGCGCGTGTTGATGCCCATCGCCTTGGCGGCGATTTCATCTTCACGGATCGCCACCCAGGCACGGCCCAGGCGCGAATCCTGCAGGCGGCTCGAGAAGAAGATCACGAAGATGCACAGCACCAGGAACAGGTAGTAGTACGCGTTCACCGAGGGCAGGTTCATGCCGAAGATCTTCAGCATCGAACCCGAACCCGGTTCACCGGCCAGCGACACGCCGAACACGCGAATCGGGTCGATCAGGTTGATGCCCTGCGGACCGTTGGTGATGTTCACCGGCGCGTTCAGGTTGTTCATGAAGATACGGATGATCTCGCCGAAGCCCAGCGTCACGATGGCCAGGTAGTCACCGCGCAGCTTCAGGGTCGGCGCACCCAGGAGCGCACCGAAGAGCGCCGCCAGCACGCCCGAGATCGGCACGATCAGCCACAGCGACAAGTGGATGCCGTTCTGCACGATCTGCGGACCGCACAGCCAGACCAGGAAATTGCCGATGGCCGGATAGGTGTTGATGAAGGATTCGATCACCTGCGCGAACTGCGGCGAGGCCAGCAAACCAGCGGTGTAGGCACCGATGGCATAGAAGGCGATGTAGCCCAGGTCCAGCAGGCCGGCAAAACCCACCACCACGTTCAGGCCCAGGGCCAGCATGATGTAGAGCAGCGCCATATCCATGATGCGCACCCACGAATTGCCGAAATGCTGGGCGATCATGGGGAAGATGATCATCAGCGCCAACAGCGCCAGCAGGCTGAACCGCGCCTGCTGGGGGTTGCGCTTCATGTCGAAGGTCATGAGAGCCATAGTGTTCTCTTCCGATTTCTTAAGTTTCTAAGTTTCTGTTTTTAAGTTTTTAAGGTTTTAAATCTTAAAAACTCAGGCCCGATCCGCCACACGCTCACCCATGATCCCGGACGGACGCAAGGTCAACACGATGATCAGCACGATGAAGGCGAAGATGTCCTGATAATTGCTGCCCAGGAAGTTGCCGGTCAGGTCGCCGATGTAACCGGCACCCAGACTCTCGATCAGGCCCAGCAGGATGCCGCCCAGCATGGCGCCGTAGATGTTGCCGATACCACCCAGCACGGCCGCCGAGAAGGCCTTCAGGCCCGGCACGAAGCCCATGGCGAATTGCGCGGTGGAATAGTTGGCAGCCCACATCACGCCGGCAATCGCGGCCAGTGCCGCGCCGATGGCGAAGGTGACGATGATGACGCGGTTGGCATCCACGCCCATCAAACCGGCGATGCGCGGGTTCTCGGCAGTGGCGCGCATGGCGCGGCCCATCTTGGTCTTCTCCACGATCAGCACCAGGCCGATCATCGCGGCCAGGGCCAGGATGAGCAGCATGATCTGGGTCGGCGAGATCAGGGCACCGGCGATGTTGACCGGGGTCGAGGGCATGATCTGCGGGAACGGCAGCGGGCTGCGGCCCCAGATCATCATGGCGAAGGTCTGCAGCAGGATCGACACGCCGATGGCGGTGATCAGCGGCGCCAGGCGCGGCGCGTTGCGCAGCGGACGGTAAGCGATGCGTTCGATCAGCAGGCTGACGATCACGCACACCGGAATGGCACCGACGATGGCAATGATCAGCTTGACGATGCCCGGCAGGTCAGGCGCGACCTGCTGCACCAATTTGAGGATCGACAGGCCGACCATGGCGCCCACCATCAGGATGTCGCCGTGGGCAAAGTTGATCAGGTTCAGCACCCCGTACACCATGGTGTAGCCCAGGGCGATCAGTGCGTACATGCTGCCTAGCACCAATCCGTTGATGATCTGCTGGATGAAAATGTCCATGAATAACTCTTCGATCTAAATGGAAACAAGAAAAACACGTGGGTCTGCACCAAAGCGGACACCGCGCGAAAGCATGTCGATTAGCAAAATCCGTTCCCGAAACCCGGGATCGCGTTATCACTCTTCATAAAAAGGGTGCACGCGTTCCCGACGAGCAGGGCTCGCTGACGGAGGGAATGGAGGGAAATTCAGCCGCAGTAGCCGTGCGGGCGGCTTGGGCCGGAGCTGGCGCATCGACTGGGCGGGCGCCCGGGAGGTCTTCGCCGGAGGCACCGGGCGAGGCCGGTGGGCAGATGCTCGTACATATGGATGTCTCCCGTCTCTGGTTGACGCCGCGTTGGCGACGCCCTGCCCTCTTTGTGAGGGCTAGCGCTCGGCCGCCTTTTGGGCGGTCCGTCGATAATGGTGCGGAATTATACGCAGAAGATTCCAACAATCGAGCACAAACAATCGCCTGTTACAGAAGAAAGTGCGGTAAGACCAATGAATTGTCGGCGACTTCACAACACCTGTCGCGGAAATGAAGAAGGCCTGCATCAGCAGGCCTCTTTGCGCAAACGCCGGACGTGATTTTCGTCCGAATCTTCACCCTTTGTCACAGGGCTGATTCAGGCTCATGCCGATTCGGCCGAGGGCGTGCGGGTACCCAAGCCCTTGGGCAAGGGGAAGGTGACGTTTTCTTCAATACCGTCCAGGATGCGCACGCTGCGCGCACCGATTTCCTTGATGCGATCGATCACGGCCTGCACCAGCACTTCCGGTGCCGATGCACCGGCCGTGACGCCGATGCGCTGGCGGCCTTGTACCCATTGCGGGTCGATCAGGGCGGCGTTGTCGACCATGAAGGCGGGCACGCCCTTCTTCTCGGCCAGTTCGCGCAGGCGGTTGGAGTTGGAGCTGTTGGGGCTGCCGACCACGATCACCACTTCCACCTGCGGGGCCATGAACTTCACGGCTTCCTGGCGGTTGGTGGTGGCGTAGCAGATGTCGCCCTTCTTGGGTTCGGCAATGGCCGGGAAGCGCGCGCGCAGGGCGGCGATGATGTCGGCCGTGTCATCCACCGACAGTGTGGTCTGGGAAACATAGGCCAGCAGTTCGGGATCGGCCACCTGCAGACGCTGGACGTCTTCCACCGTCTCCACCAGGTGCATGCCGGCCTCGGTCTGGCCCATGGTGCCTTCCACCTCGGGGTGGCCGGCGTGGCCGATCATGATGATCTCGCGGCCCTCGCGGCGCATCTTGGCCACTTCCATATGCACTTTCGTGACCAGCGGGCAGGTGGCATCGAACACCGTCAGGCCGCGCTCGGCCGCCTCGGCCTGGATCGCCTTGGACACGCCGTGGGCCGAGAAGATGACCGTATTGCCGGCCGGCACGTCGGCCAGCTCCTCAATGAAGACCGCGCCCTTGGCCCGCAGGTCATTGACCACATAGGCGTTGTGCACGATTTCATGGCGCACGTAGATGGGTGCGCCGAACTGCGCCAGCGCACGTTCGACGATTTCGATGGCGCGGTCCACGCCCGCACAGAAACCACGGGGCTGGGCCAGCAGGATTTCAGATTCGGCTTGTTCCATGGTCATGGTCATTTCCTTGATTCTTCAAAACATTGCGAGGGCCAACTCGCCAAATGACGAGGCTCTTACAGGATTCCGATGATTTTTACTTCGAACTTCAGCGTTTGCCCGGCCAGCGGGTGATTGAAGTCGAAAATTGCGCCATCATCATCGATCGCTCGCAGGATGCCGGCGAAGCGGCCGCCACCGGGGGCGGCGAAGTCGACCAGGTCACCGACGCGATAGTCCTCATCCATGGACGAGTTTTCTTCCAGCGTGGCACGCGAGATGCGCTGGATCAGCTCTTCGCTGCGCTCACCGAAAGCCTGGGCCGGGCTCAGTTCAAAGGTCTGCTGCGTGCCTTCGGGCAGGCCCAGCAGGCAGGCTTCGAGGAAGGGAGCCAGCTGGCCCTGGCCGAACTGCAGGGTGGCCGGATTTTCGTTGAAGGTGCTGACGATGTCTTCGCCGTCCAGCGAGGCCAGGCGGTAATGCAAGGTGAGATAGGCGTTTTCGGTGACGACGGGGACGGTTGGGCTGGACATGGCTGGGAACGGGCTTGGAAGCGGGAAGGTGCACAAGAGCCCGCTATTGTAAGCCACGTTGGCCCGCTCTGCCGCTGTCAGCTGCATCCGGCTGCGCTGGCGGCGGGCGCATCGGACACTTCCTTGCGGCGGCGCAAGCGCACTGCGGCGGTGCCGGGCTTCTGTTGGATGGTTGCAGCGGGACCGGCTGCCGTCTTTCCTCTCGAACGCAATATGAAAGGAGATTCATCTCATGACCATGTCCATTGTCGATTGGCCCGCCGCACAGCGGCCACGCGAACGTCTGTTGGAGCTGGGCCCGGCCTGCCTCTCCGATGCGGAATTGCTGGCCATCTTTCTGCGCGTGGGCACACCGGGCAAGAGCGTCATGGAACTGGCCATGGATCTGCTGCACCGCTTCGGCTCGCTCGAAGGCCTGTGCAAGGCCGTTCAGCGCGAACCCAGTCTGGGCAACGGCCTCGGCCCGGCCAAATGCGCCCAGCTATCGGCCTCTCTGGAGTTGGCCAAGCGCGCCATCCACAGCGATCTGAAGCAGGCATCGGCCCTCAATTCCACGCGCGTCGTGGGCGAATACCTGAAGCTGACCTTCTTCGGCAAGGAACATGAATGTTTCGTCGCCCTCTTCCTGAACATGCGCAACAACCTGCTCGGGACGGAAGAATTGTTCAGGGGCTCGCTGAATCAGACCACGGTCCATCCCCGGGAAGTGGTCAAGATGGCGCTGCGTTACAACGCCGCTTCGGTCATCGTGGCCCACAACCACCCTTCAGGCGACCCGCGGCCCAGTGACTCCGATCTGCGCCTGACCAAGACACTCAAGCAAGCCCTCGAGCTCATCGAGGTGGAATTGCTGGACCACATCGTGGTGGCCGGAACACGCCTGTATTCCTTTGCCGACCACGGCAAGGTGTGAACCGCAACCAGCCAGATCGGCCGCAAAGCCTTTACAGGACTGGGATTGCGCCATTAAGGGCGACAGTGGAAAAACAATGTTTCTTCAATTGTTAAATCAATGGACCCCATCAAGACACAATTGTTTTTCGCAAGTCATTGAAAAAGCAGAGTTTTTTCCATATACTCTCGTTTTTCCCAAATTCGGAAATTTTTAAGGAGTCTCACATGGCACGTGTCTGCCAAGTCACCGGGAAGGGGCCGATGGTCGGCAACAACGTTTCCCATGCAAACAACAAGACCAAGCGTCGTTTTCTGCCCAACCTGCAGAACCGCCGCATTTTCGTCGAATCCGAGAACCGCTGGGTTTCGCTGCGTTTGTCCAACGCCGGCCTGCGCGTGATCGACAAGATCGGCATCGATGCCGTTCTGGCCGATCTGCGTGCTCGTGGCGAAAAAGTCTAATTAGCAGAGTAAAGGAAATCTATCATGGCGAAATCCGGCCGCGACAAAATCAAACTGGAGTCGACCGCAGGTACTGGTCACTTCTACACCACCACCAAGAACAAGCGTACTACGCCCGAAAAGATCAGCATCATGAAGTTCGATCCCAAGGCGCGCAAGCACGTCGAATACAAGGAAACCAAGATCAAGTAATTGATCCCGGTCTCCCGATGAAAAACCCGCAGAATACTCTGCGGGTTTTTTATTGCCTGCTCACGTTGAACGCATTGCGCCGGTCAGCCCGCTGCGCACCGCAGCCCTCCCCTCCCGTTTCGGTTTTTTGACAAAAACCTTCAGGCCTGTACTGGCCGATGACGAAAAAAATCCCCGCAGATCGCTCTGCAGGGATGTCTTCATGCTTTTCCTTCACTTCCGGCTTTTACCCCGGAGCAGCGGCCTGGTCAAAGCCGATCAGGCGTAGCTGCGCAGGCGCAGGGCGAAGTCACGCAAGGCCTTCACGCCGGATGCCTCGGCGCGGGTGCACCAGTCCTGCAGTTGCTGCAGCAGCTGTTCGCGGGTCGAGTGCGAACGCTCCCAGATGGCGCTCAGTTCGATGCGCATCTCATGCATGGTCTGCAGCGCCTTGCTGTGGGCGAACAGTTCCGACAGTTGCTGCTTCTGGCCATCTTCCAGACGGGCCGGCTCACGCTGCAGCAGCTTCCTGGAGGACTTCAGGAAACGCGATTCCAGCTGGGCCTTCTCGATCAGGTGATCCAGCTCGTCCTTCCAGGCGCTCTTGAGCGAACGGGCGTACTTGGCGGTCACGTCGTAACGGTTGGCGATCACGGACTGCAGGGTATCGAAGTCGATCACCGATTTCTGGCTGTCGAACTTGGGCACCGGTGCCACCTTCTTGACCTTGGCCAGGCCGAAGGTCTCCAGGATGCGGATGTACATCCAGCCGATGTCAAATTCATACCACTTGGCCGAGAACTTGGCCGAGGTGCCGAAGGTGTGGTGATTGTTGTGCATTTCCTCGCCGCCGATGATGATGCCGATCGGGAACAGGTTGGTCGCTGCATCGTTGCAATCGTAGTTGCGATAGCCCCAGAAGTGGCCCAGGCCGTTGACCACGCCAGCCGCCCAGAACGGGATCCAGGCCATCTGCACGGCCCACACGGTCAGACCGATGGCGCCGAACAGCAGCACGTCGATGATCAGCATGATGCCCACACCCTGCCAGCCGTACTTGCTGTAGATGTTGTGTTCAATCCAGTCATCCGGGGTGCCGTGACCGAACTTCTCCATGGTCTCGGCGTTCTTGGACTCACTGCGGTACAGCTCGGCACCCTGCCACATCACCTTGTGGATGCCGCGGGTCTGCGGGCTGTGCGGATCTTCTTCGGTCTCGCACTTGGCGTGGTGCTTGCGGTGGATGGCGGCCCATTCCTTGGTCACCATGCCGGTGGTCATCCACAGCCAGAGACGGAAGAAGTGGCTGGGGATCGCGTGCAGTTCGAGCGCGCGATGCGCCTGGCAACGATGCAGGTAGAGAGTCACGCCCACGATGGTGATGTGGGTCATCACCAGTGTGTAAATGACAATCTGCCAACCGGACGCGTGCAGCAGGCCGTTGGCAACAAAGTCGAGGATCGCATCAAGGGTCATCAGTACAACTCCAAATAGAAAACAACTATCGGACTACAAAACAGGATTATTACTTGTTCCGTGAAAATGGTTTTATTTTCTTTTAATTGTCCGGCATTGTACGCGAATTCTGTGCCTCTGGGATATCAGGAATTTCCTGGCGCGTACTTTGGCGGAAGCTGCGCTCATCCATAATCCGGATGTCGCGCTTGGGATGGGCCACCTGGATGCCGTGTTGCTTGAAGGCAGCCCAGATGGCACGATTGACGTCGGACAGCACATTGAGCCGTCCATTTTCCGGGTCGGTGATCCAGAACCCCAGTTCCAGATCCAGCCCGTCGGCTCCGATCTTGATCAGCAGGGCTTGCGGGGCGGTCTGCTGGGAGACCCGTTGTACCCCAAGTGCGGCCTGTTCCATGATGGACAAGACCGTTTCCACATCGTCCTGGTACAGAATTGTAAGCTGTGTAGCCAAACGTACAATGCGATGGGTCAAGGAATAGTTTTGTACCGGATTGGAGACAAATAGTTCATTGGGCAACACCGATTCGATCCCGTCCAGTCCTTCCAGGATGGTGTAGCGGGTATTGATCTGGGTGACCTTGCCGAAATATTTATCCACGGCAACCATATCGCCGATGACCATGCTGCGCTCCAGCAGGATCACGAAGCCGGAGACATAGCTGCTGGCAATCTTCTGCAAACCCAGGCCGATACCCACACCGAGCGCGCCCCCGAAGACAGACAGCACGGTCAGGTCGATGCCGACCAGCGACAGGCTGACCAGGAAGGCAATCAGGATCAGCAAGGCCCGCATCATGCGCGCCACCACCGTGCGCAGAGAGGAATGCATGCCGCTGAACTTCATGAGGCGGTTTTCCACCACCGTGCCTATCCACAGGGCAATGATGAGCGTCACCAGCACGGAGGCCGCACCTTGCAACATCGTCAACAAGGACACCTTGTGGCGCGCCAGCGGGAAGGTCGTGGTATCCAGATAGTCGACGAAATCCGGCCACAGGCCGGTAATCCACAGCACCACGCACAGCCAGACCAGCAACGCGATCACCTTTTCCGACAGGTGCAGCAGCGCGCCCACGGTCGCATCCTTCACGAAGATGCCGCGCAATACGTAGAAAACGAAACGCATCGCCACCTGGGCGATGGTCAGGGGGAACATGATTTCCCAGAGCGTGACGGCATGGTGGCCGCGCTTGAGAATGTAATAGGCTCCCGTCAACAGGCCCAGGGCCAGCAGCGGCGAGAGCACGCGGGCGAAGCTCTTGACGCCGATTTGCATGACCAACGACTGCGCCTCGCCATCGCCCGGCAGCACGAAACGCGCTCGCAGCCAGCGCGAGAGGCCGATGCCGCCCACCAGCGAAAGTGCAATCACCACCAGCTGGCGCAGCAGGTCGACGGTGCTGATATCGGTGAAGAGGGAAAGGAAATGATCGGTCATGGCTGGCCGGGTGAAGAATCAGGGCAAATCAGGGTGCCGCCTGGGCATCCTGGCGGTGGCGCTGCCAGTTGCTGGCGTAGCGTGCAGCCAGTGGCGGGTTCTTGCCGAGGATGAGCACGTTCTCGGCGTTCTTGTGCTGGGCCGACCAGGTGAAGTTGTAGCTGCCCGTGATGACGGTGGCCGTCGGCAAGGCTGCATCGATGATGATGACCTTGTTGTGGGCATTGCGGTAATCGGTTTCCAGCCAGACCGGAATGCCGGCCGCGCGCAGCTGGCGCAGGCGATCTTCGGAATTCTTGTCGAGCTGGCCGGCATCCATGAGCACACGCACGTCGATGCCGCGCTTGCGGGCGGCCACCAGCGCCTCGGTAATCGGACGGCTGGTGAGCAGATAGGCTTGCATCAGGATCTGGCGCTGCGCAGAGTGAAGCTGGCCGACGATCAGCGCTTCGATGTCATCCCAGGGCGCAAAGGCGGTTTGCACCGTGCCCTGCGCTGCCATCACCGGCGGTGGCGGCAGCGCCTCCCTGGCCTGCAGGCCAGGAGCGGCCGCTGCCAGCAGGGCAGCGGCGAGGCAAGGCAGCAAGCGCCGGCGCATCATGCAGCAGCGCGACGCTCCAGGACGGCCGCGAAGAAACCGTCCGTCTGGTGCTGGTGCGGCAGCAGCTTCAGGTAGTCGCCGGTATCCAGCGCAATCTTCTGCTCGGCCAGCACTTCGCTCATGGGGCGCAGCGTGAAGTCGGGATGCGAGGCCAGGAAGTCGGCGATGACTTCATCGTTCTCTTCTTCCAGGAAGCTGCAGGTGCCATACACCAGGCGGCCGCCCGGACGCACCAGGCGCGCGGCGCTGGCGAGAATCGAGCCTTGCTTGGCGCGCATCTCGGTGAGGGTTTCCACGCTCTGGCGCCACTTCATGTCGGGATTGCGGCGCAGGGTACCCAGGCCGCTGCAAGGGGCATCCACCAGCACGCGATCGAGCTTGCCGGCCAGGCGCTTGACCTTGGCGTCGTTCTCATGGGCGATCACCACCGGATGCACGTTGGAGAGGCCACTGCGCGCCAGGCGGGGTTTCAGCTTGGCCAGGCGCTTTTCGGACACGTCGAAGGCATACAGACGGCCGGTATTGCGCATCAGCGCGCCCAGTGCCAGTGTCTTGCCACCGGCACCGGCACAGAAATCGACCACCATCTCGCCGCGCTTGGCACCGACGATCTGGGCCAGCAGCTGGCTGCCTTCATCCTGCACTTCGATGGCACCGTCCTTGAACAGCGGCAGGTTCTGCAGGGCCGGCTTCTTGAACACTCGCAGGCCCAACGGGGAATACGGGGTCGGTTCGCAGGCCACCGGGGCCTTGGCCAGTTCGGCGATGACGGTATCGCGGTCGGCCTTGAGGGCATTGACGCGCAGGTCCAGCGGTGCCGGACGGTTCATGGCATCAGCCAGTTGCAGGGTGGCTTCCTCGCCCATGCGGGCGACCAGCTTTTCCCACAGCCAGGGCGGCAGGTTGCTGCGCATCTGGGGGGCCAGCTGGGTGCGGTCGATCTGGGCCACACGCTCCAGCCACTCGGCTTCGCCTTCCTGCAGGCCGGCGATGGATTCGGCACCGACCGCATCGGCCAGACCCAGCAGGGCCAGGCGGCGCATCATCGGGCCACTGCCGGATTCGGCGAAGTTGGTCAGGACCGTCTTGTTGCGCAGCAGCCCGTAAACCGCTTCAGCGATCACGCCGCGCTCACGGCTGCCCAGTCGCGGATTGTCGCGGAAGTAGCGCGACAGGGTGACGTCGGCCGGGCCGGTGAAGCGCAGCACTTCGCGCAGCAGTTCTTCGGTATGGGGGATGATCGCGGGAGGCAATCTCATGCTAGGTCCTTCAATTTCAATTCAAGATAAGGGTTGCGCGGCAGCGTTGGCTCGTTGCGCCTCAGGCTTCGGCGGCCAGGCGCACGCGCGCGCCGTCCAGTGCCAGACGGCCTTGCACGAACCAGCGCACGGCGCGGGGATAGATCACATGTTCCTGTTCCAGGACACGCTCGGCGAGCGTCTCCTCGCTGTCCTCTTCCAGCACCGGCACGGCGGCCTGCGCCACGATGGGGCCGTGGTCGAGGTCGGGCGTGACGAAATGCACGGTCGCGCCATGCAGCTTCACACCAGCCGCCAGTGCCTGCCGGTGCGTCGCCAACCCGGGGAAACTGGGCAACAGCGACGGGTGGATATTGAGCATGCGGCCCTGGTAATGATTGACGAACGGCGCCGTCAGGATCCGCATGAAGCCGGCCAGCACCACCAGGTCCGGCGCGAACGCGTCGATCTGCTCGCGCAGGGCGGCATCGAACTGGTCGCGCGTAGGATAGTCGCGGTTGGCCACGACGGCCGTGGCGATGCCGTGGCTGGCGGCGAATTCGAGGCCGCTGGCGTCGGCGCGGTTGCTGATGACGGCGGCGATTCGGGCAGGCCACCGCTCGGCCTGTGCAGCGCGGACGATGGCTTCCATATTGCTGCCTCGTCCGGAAATCAGGATGACAATGCTTCTCATGGTGTGCGCATTGTACCTGCTGACAGCCCCTCCGCCGCCGGTTTTCACGATGTGAAAGATCCGGCGTGGCGTAAAAGGTTTATCAAAATGTGAAGAAAATTTACTGGAAGGAATAGAAAACGCGGAACGGCACTTTCTTCTCAGCCCAGTAATCGGCCGCATCGCGGAAGACGTCGAGCAAGGTCTCGCGCGCTTCCTTGTCGAATTTCTGGGTGTTGGGCAGTTGCTCCAGCACCACGACGAAACCGATCTGCTTGCCGGCCTTGTGGGTCAGGTCGGTCAGGCAGTCATGCAGGGCATCGAAGTTCTTGCCGAAGTGCCGGGGAAACTGGAAGGCGGTGGCAATGGTGGTCAGCACCTGCTGCTTGGTCACGGCCTCGGCGCAATAGGCATAGAGAAAGTGCTGCTGCAGGTGCGCGGCCTCCTGCTGCAGCTCGGTCACGCGGAAGGCGCGGATCGATTGCACGATATTGGGCGGCACCGTTTTGAACAAACTCATTTTGCCTTCAGTATTCATAGGCGGGGCTGTGTGGCTGTCGTGGTTGTCGTAATTGTCGTGATGGTGATGGCTGGCCTGCTGTGTGGCTTGCTGCAACAGAACTCGCGCGCCCTGCCCTGCGCTGTACAAGATCAGTCGCGTATCCGGCGGAAGGTCTTGTAATGGTCACTGGTGTAATAGTATTCGCCCGACGTGGCCGGTTCTCCCCCGCTGACGATGCGACGGGCCCCGCGATTGCGGGCGCGCGGCGTCTTGACCGTGTATTCGCGATAATACCCGCGCTTTTGCTTGGGCAAAACCCCTTCATAGTTGCCGAAGACTGCACCATCCTTTTCATACGGGAAGGGCCCACCCTGACGGATCAGGGCCATGGTCTGCTGGGCTTCGCGCGGCAGCTGGTCAAGATTGACCTCCGGCAAGTTGCCCGGCACCGGCCCCTTGGCTTGCACCGGGACGGACAGCATCAGGGCCGTCAGCAGCACCAGCCAGTAACGGGTGAAGAAGGAAGAAATGAAGCGGGCTCGCATCTGCATCGTCTGCATTGATTCTGTTAATTGCAATTTTGTCAATGAATGGCAACAGCACTCGGTAGATTAACGCGTTGCTTTCGGCTAGGCAACCACGGCAGGCCAGGAACTTGACCGGCAGCAAATCAGGCAGAGGCTTGGAGCAGCTGGGCGGTATCCGGTTCAAAAAAGGCCAGCACCTCCTCGCGCTTGGCGTAGGTATCGCTTTCGCCCAGGGCGATCAGCTCGCGTGTGAAGCTTTGTTCAAACAGCAGATAGGACGCCAGTGCCGAGCCGCGCGCCTCGGTGGCCCCGATGCCACCCAGCATGGTGCGGATCGGGCGCGGCAGACTGCCGACGTGGCGGCTGGCGATGCTGTCGATGCGCTGCGAGGGCGAGATCACCAGGGTACGGATGGGTTTCAGGGGCGTATGCCGGCGCTGCTCCTCGTTCAGCACCGACAAGGTCTGGTTGACCCGGTTGATGCGTTCGATGTCGGCCGACAAGCCGTCGAGGAAAATGCCCGACATCGCATGCCCGGCCACCTGCGCCAGGCTGGGGTAATGCGGCGTATTGGTCGGGGCCTGCTCGCCCTTCTCGCCCATGCGTCCGGCACCGATGATGAGGACCTTGGTGGCACCGAGGTGGATGGCCGGGGAAATCGGGGCGATCTGGCGCATCGAGCCATCGCCGCAATACTCGCAACGGCCATCGATGTACACCGGAATGGCCGGAAAGATGAAGGGAATGGCGGACGAAGCCAGCAAATGATCGATGCCGATCTGGTCGCGCATGGCCAGGCGCTGGGTGCGTCGCCACGGTTCGATCTCTTGCGCGCACTGGTAGAAGGTGATGTGCTGGCCGCTGGTGTAGGACGAGGCGGTCACCGCCAGCGCATGCAACTGCCCTTCGGCCAGGGCGGCATCCAGCCGTGGCAGGTCCAGCAGGCGATGCAGCATGCTCACCAGCGGGGTGTTGTCCAGCAGGGAATTGGGTGGATTGGCGCGCCACTTGCGCAGCAGCCAGCCGAAGGAGAACAGCGACAGCCAGCGCGCCCCCGAGCGGATCACGCCCAGCGAATCGGCGCGGTACACCTGCTCCACCTGGAAATTGCTCCACACCGCCATCAGCTCGCGCACGGCTTCGCCGAAGTCGTCCGCCCGGCAGGCCAGGGCGGTGCCGTTGATGGCCCCGGCCGAGGTGCCGCAGATGATGGGGAAGGGATTGCTGTGCACCGGCCAGCCGGCTTCGAGCAGGATCATCGAGAGGGCGTTGAGCACACCCACCTGGTAAGCCGCCCGTGCGCCGCCGCCGGTCAGGATCAAGCCTGTTTTGTGTTCCATGGTCTCCATGAGGGGAGCTTATCAGTAGCCCCCTCGCCGTGGACAAGAGAATTGGCAGGCAAATGCCGTCTATTTGGGCTGCATGCGGATGGCACCATCGAGGCGGATGGTCTCGCCGTTCAACATCACGTTCTCGATGATGGTCCGGGCCAGCTGTGCGTATTCGGTGGCACGGCCCAGGCGCGGCGGGAAAGGGACCGCCTGCCCCAGCGAATCGCGCACTTCCTGCGGCATGGCCAGCATCATGGGGGTCTCGAAGATACCCGGGGCAATGGTCATGACACGGATGCCGCTGCGCGAGAGGTCCCGCGCCATGGGCAGGGTCATGGCGACGATGGCCCCCTTGGAAGCCGAATAGGCCGTCTGGCCGATCTGGCCATCGTAGGCCGCCACCGAGGCGGTGTGGATGATGATGCCGCGCTCGCCTTCTTCCTGTGCCTCGGTCCTGGCCATGGCATCGGCTGCAAAGCGGGCCATGTTGAAGCTGCCGACCAGGTTGATGTTGAGCGTCTTCATGAACAGCGCCATGCTGTGCGGGCCGTTCTTGCCGACCAGCTTCTCGGCCGGGGCGATGCCGGCGCAATTGACCAGTCCGCGCAGGCTGCCGGCCGCTTGCGCGGCACGCACCACGGCCTGGGCATCGTCTTCCGAACTGACATCGCAGCGCACGAAGACGCCGCCCAGTTCGCGGGCCAGCGCACTGCCAGCCTCCTCGTTGAGATCGGCCAGCACCGGCTTGCCACCAGCGGCGGCGATCATGCGGGCAGTGGCCGCACCCAGACCGGATGCTGCGCCGGTGACGATGAATACATTTCCTTCGATACGCATGGAGTCTCCTGTTTTTTATCTGCGCGCAGCCAGGCGGATGGCCTGGCCGGCGAGCCAATGATGATGGGATACATCAGGGCGCATTATTTGACGAATCGGCCAGCCTGGCAATGCAGGCTTTCCCTTCGCGGTGCGGGGATTATGCGCAGGTCGCCGCACGGCAGACTATCCGTGCGGCGACAATCAGGGCTGCCGTCAGATCGGGTCAGGCGACCGTCGGCAGCAAGGGCACCAGCAGCAGCGCCACGATGTTGATGATCTTGATGAGCGGATTGACGGCGGGCCCGGCCGTATCCTTGTAGGGATCGCCCACGGTGTCGCCGGTGACGGCGGCCTTGTGGGCATCCGATCCCTTGCCGCCATGGTGGCCGTCCTCGATGTATTTCTTGGCGTTGTCCCAGGCGCCGCCGCCGGTGGTCATCGAGATGGCCACGAAGAGCCCGGTGACGATGGTCCCCATCAGGAGCCCCCCGAGCGCCGACGGCCCCAGCAGCAGCCCGACCAGGATCGGCACGATCACCGGCAGCAGCGACGGCAGGATCATTTCACGGATGGCAGAAGAGGTCAGCATGTCCACCGCGCGGTCATACTCGGGACGCCCGCTGCCATCCATGATGCCGGGGATGTCGCGGAACTGGCGACGCACTTCCACCACCACCGCACCGGCCGCGCGTCCCACCGCTTCCATCGCCATGGCACCGAACAGATAGGGGATCAGCCCGCCGATGAAGAGCCCGATGATCACCGCCGGGCTGGACAAGTCGAAGCTGGCGGTCTTGCCGACGGACTCCAGCGCATGCGTGTAATCGGCAAACAGCACCAGTGCGGCCAGGCCTGCCGAGCCGATCGCATAGCCCTTGGTGACCGCCTTGGTGGTATTGCCCACGGCATCGAGCGGATCGGTGATGGCGCGCACCGAATCGGGCAAACCCGACATCTCTGCGATACCGCCCGCGTTGTCGGTGATGGGCCCATAGGCGTCCA
Organism: Herbaspirillum huttiense; assembly: GCF_004367745.1. Taxonomy (GTDB): domain Bacteria; phylum Pseudomonadota; class Gammaproteobacteria; order Burkholderiales; family Burkholderiaceae_D; genus Herbaspirillum; species Herbaspirillum huttiense. The sequence goes on along the minus strand of NZ_CP037993.1, from coordinate 1,271,596 downwards.
GCGCCACCACGATACCGGCCATGGACAGCATGGAAGTCGCCGCAATCGCAATCCCGTACAGGCCTGCCAGCCAGTACGACGCCAGGATCGCCGCGCACACCGCCAGCACGGGATACGCGGTGGACTTCATCGACACCCCGAGACCGGCGATGATATTGGTGCCATGTCCGGTGGTGGAGGCTTCGGCGATATGGCGCACCGGCTTGAAGTCGGTGCCGGTGTAGTACTCGGTGATGTAGACCATGAGGCCGGTGAGCACGATGCCCACCACGGCCGCGCCCATCAGCGGCACGCGCAGTTCAGGCGGCAACAGCAGCCAGGTGACCGCCGCAAAGCCGACCAGCGACAAGCCAGCCGACCACCAAAGCCCGGTATAGAGCGCCGACATGATCTTCTTGCCCGGCTGCGCCTTGACCATCGCGCAACCGACGATGGAAGCCAGGATCGACACCCCGCCCAGCGCCAGCGGATAGAGCACCGCCAAGGTTTCCAGGCCCTTGAGCATGAGGCTGCCCAGGAGCATGGTCGCCACCAGCGTGACGACATAGGTCTCGAACAGGTCGGCGGCCATGCCGGCGCAATCGCCCACGTTGTCCCCGACGTTGTCGGCGATGACCGCAGGATTGCGCGGATCATCTTCGGGAATGCCGGCCTCGACCTTGCCCACCAGGTCGGCTCCCACATCCGCGCCCTTGGTGAAGATGCCCCCGCCCAGCCGCGCAAAGATAGAGATGAGGGATGCCCCGAAAGCCAGTCCGATCAAGGGCTGGATGGCATCGTGCAGGCTGGCGGCGCGTCCCTGTCCGTAGACATAAAGGACCCAGAAGAACAGCGATACCCCCAGCAATCCCAGCCCCACCACCAGCATCCCGGTGATCGCCCCGCCCCGGAACGCCACGCCCAGCGCCTCGTTCATGCCGCGCGTAGCAGCCTGTGCAGTACGCACATTGGCACGCACGGACACGTTCATCCCGATGAAACCGCAGGCGCCGGACAGCACCGCCCCCAGCAGGAAGCCGATGGCGGTCAGCCATCCCAAACCAGGAATGAGCGCAATGAGGATCAGCAGCACTACCCCCACCATGGCGATGGTGCGGTACTGCCGCGCCAGATAGGCCGCCGCGCCCTGCTGAATGGCCAGGGCGATTTCCTGCATGCGGGGGTTGCCGGGGTCCTGCTTGAGAATCCAGCTCCGAGAAACCAGGCCATAGATCACCGCGACCATGCCGCAGGCAATGGCAAACCACAGGGCAAGTGCCATCATCGTCTCCTTTGTTATCACGACTCATCAACAATCACGAACATCCGCCACGCCGTCCGGGTGCTGCTGTTCCGGTTCGCCGCGGCCGATACTGCGCCTGCAAATTGCGTCGCCCTTTTTTATTGGAGTTGTTGTGCCTTGCCGGGCCGCCGGTGCCACGCCCTCGGGCGGGCGTCACTACCGGTGATCGGTTTACTTAGTTTTTGCTGACTGTCGAGCCGATGGCCTCCAGCGCGACAGCATAAAAAAAGCGGACCGAAGTCCGCTTCACTTTACTCCGCCAGGGCGGCAAATGCACGATCCCTGATTTCTTCCACCGGACCGACGCCGGCGATCTTGCGATACTTCGGCGCACCCGGCTGGCCCGACTTGGCCCAATCACCGTAGTAGCCCACCAGCACTTCAGTCTGCTCGTGATACACGGCCAGACGCTTCTTGACGGTTTCTTCCTTGTCGTCGTCACGCTGGATCAGCGCCTCGCCGGTCAGGTCATCCTTGCCTTCTACCTTGGGCGGGTTGAACTTGACGTGATAGGTGCGGCCCGAACCCGGGTGCACGCGGCGGCCGCTCATGCGCTCGACGATAGCGCTGTCGGGCACGTCGATTTCCAGCACGTAGTCGATGGCCACGCCCGCTTCCTTCATCGCATCGGCCTGGCGCGTGGTGCGCGGGAAGCCGTCGAAGAGGTAGCCATTGGCACAGTCAGCCTGTTTCAGGCGATCCTTGACCAGGCCAATGATGATGTCGTCGGAAACCAGACCGCCCGCATCCATCACCTTCTTGGCAGCGATGCCAAGCTCGGTGCCCGCAGCCACGGCCGCGCGCAGCATGTCGCCGGTGGAGATCTGCGGAATGTTGAATTTTTCCTTGATAAAAGTGGCTTGCGTGCCTTTACCGGCACCAGGCGCTCCTAAAAGGATGAGGCGCATGTCGTTTCCTAAATTGAGGGTTTCTGAATATGAATGCTTGAATTCTTTTGCGACGTGATGGCAGAGGATCGCTACCATCTGGACGGTTATGCAGCTTGTTTGCGCGCCGTTTGCATCAGCTCTGGGACGAAACTTACCACAAAATCTTACCGAACCATGACAAACGCCTGATTTTTAAGCAGTCTCCGGACTCTGATTGTGTCGTGTCAGCTTGACATGGAACTTACAGCAAGCCGATCCGCACCGCCTTGCGGCGGATCATGCCTGCCACGCAGACGAGAGATCAGAGCGCGGAGATGGTCTGCACCAGCGGGCTGTCCGGAGGCGCCTCGAAATGCTTGCGCACGCGCAACAGGTCTTCGGGGGTATCCACCCCGGCTTCGGGCACCATCGAGGTCACGTGCACGGCAATGGCGTGGCCATGCCACAGCACGCGCAATTGCTCCAGCGCCTCGATGCGTTCCAGCGGGGCCGGGGCCAGGGTCGGGTAGAGCTGCAGGAAACGGTTGCTGTAGGCATACAGGCCGATATGGCGCAGCGGCACGTATTCATTGGCGTGATCGGGACCGCTGGCGTCGGGCAGCGACTCACGCGACCTGGCAAAGGCATCGCGATGCCACGGAATCGTGGCGCGCGAGAAATACATGGCGCAGCCGTCCTTGTTGAGCACTACCTTGACCACGTTGGGATTGAAGGCATCCTCGGCAGTCCCGATGGCGTGCGCGGCCGTGGCCATGGGTACGCCGTCCTTGATGTGGGCGGCGGTGGCAGCAATCAGGCCCGGATCGATCAGGGGTTCATCGCCCTGCACGTTGACCACCACCTCATCCTCGGTGAGCCCCAGCGCGGCGGCCACTTCGGCGATGCGGTCGGTGCCGGAGGGGTGATCGGCCCGGGTCATGGCCACTTCGATGCCATGCTGCTCGCAGGCGGCGTGGATGTCGTGGTGGTCGGTGGCCACGATGATGCGGGTGGCCCCGGACAGCGCGGCCCGCTCGGCCACGCGCACGATCATGGGCTTGCCGCCGAGGTCGGCCAGCGGCTTGTTGGGCAGGCGCGTGGAAGCCAGGCGCGCAGGGATGATGACGGTAAAGGTCATGGAATCAACCGCAGCAGGAAGGCAGAAATCAGGAATCAAGAGACCGGGGACCCGCGTCAGGCCGCAGGCGCTGCCGGCACGGCCGTCAGTTCGCGCGCTTCATCGGCCCACATGATGGGGATGCCATCGCGGATGGGATAAGCCAGCTTGTCTGCCTTGCAGATCAGTTCCTGGGCTTTTTTGTCATAGTCCAGCGGGCCCTTGCAGATGGGGCAAACCAGGATATCAAGCAGTCGGGCGTTCACGGAGTTTCTCCACTATATGTTCAGCCAGCGCGCCGTCGATGCGCGCCGAGACAGGCACGACCCAGATGCGCGGGTCGTTTCGGATGGCCTCGATAGCCCTGCATTTTACTGCATCCTTTTCCGTGATCAGGATGACATCGGCCGCAAGGCCTGCAAAAGGATCGATGGCGAAATCAAAATGGTCGGGCAAGGGATGGCGCGCAAAGGACAAACCCGCCGCTTCCAGCGTCGCAAAAAAACGCCCGGGATTGCCGATCCCGGCCACCGCCGCCAGCCGCACGCCACCCTCGCCCATCCGCTCCAGCGGCTTGCGCGCAGCGGGCGGGGCCAGTTGCACGGCCTGGTCCGCCTGCAGCCGCATGGCATGCGCGCCGCCGGATGCGCTGCCCTGCGCGCCGACATTGACCACCGAGAAATCCCGTCGGCGCGAAGCCGGCTCCCGCAGCGGTCCGGCCGGCAGCAGCCAGCCGTTGCCGACACCGCGCGCATCGGACAGCACGATCTCGATGTCACGCGCCAGCGCGTAATGCTGCAAGCCATCGTCGGAAATGATCACGTCCACCTCAGGATGCGCCGCCAGCAAGGCGCGCCCGGCCTCGGCCCGGCGCCGCCCGACCACCAGCGGCACGCCGGTGCGCTGGACGATCAGCAAGGGTTCGTCCCCCACCTGGGCCGCCGCCGCATCGGCCCTGACCTCCAGCGTCTGCCCGGCACCGCCGCCATAGCCGCGCGAAATCACGCCCGGACGCAGGCCAGCCGCACGCAAGGCCTCGATGAGCCAGATCGCAAAGGGGGTCTTGCCGGTGCCGCCGACGAAGACGTTGCCCACCACGATCACCGGCACCGGCAGCCGTTCGGTGCGCTTGATGCCCAGCGCGAAGAGCGCGCGGCGCAGCGCTGCGAGCGCGCCAAAGAGCAGCGACAGCGGCCACAGCAGGCAGGCCAGCGGACCTCGCTGTTGCCAGGCGCGGGTCAGGATGGCTTCGGCAGTGGGCCTGGATTCGGCCATTTTCAGGTTCCAGTGAATAAAAAAAACGCGGGCCAGGCGGGACCTGGCCGGCGCGCCATCGCTGCTGGATGACGTGAAGCTATTGGCAAATTTTCAGTGCGGCTCGCAGCCGGCTACTTGCTGCTCGACTGCGCCGCGAAGGTCAGCTTGGGATAACCCGCCATGCGTGCCGCCTCCATCACGTTGACCACGGTCTGGTGCGTGGCCAGCGCGTCGGCATTGATGATGATGACCGGATCAGCCTTGCTGCCACTGCTGCGCACCGCAGCCTGCATCTCTTCCGACAGCCCCTGCGCATCCCGCGCAGCGATGCGCTTGTTGTTGATGGCGTAGCGGCCATTGGCGTCGATGGCGATGTTGATCTCGAAGGGCTGTTCCAGCGCCTTCTGGGCATCAGCCGTGGGCAACGTGACCTGCAGGGCGGTGAACTTGCTGTAGGTGGTGGTCACCATCAGGAAGATCACGATCACCAGCAGCACGTCGATGAAGGGGATCAGGTTGATCTCCAGGTCTTCGCGGGGACGGCCCTTGCGGAAGTTCATGCGGTTCTCCGTCGTCCAGGATCAGCGGCGTACATCGTGGACGATGTCCACGAACTTGACGGCCTGCTGCTCCATATCAACCACGAAGCCGTCGACCTGGGCGCGGAAGTGGCGATAAAACACCAGCGCCGGCATGGCAATGGCCAGGCCGAAGCCGGTGTTGTAGAGCGCAATGGAGATGCCGTGCGCCAGCTGCGCCGGATTGGTTCCGGCCGCATTCTGCGAGGCAAAGATCTCGATCATCCCGACCACGGTGCCAAAGAGGCCCATGAGCGGCGCCAGCGAAGCGATCGTCCCCAGCGTGGTCAGGAAGCGCTCCAGGCGATGCGCGGCGGCCTGGCCGGCTTCCTCGATGGCTTCCTTCATCACTTCGCGCGGGGCATCGACGTTGCGCAGGCCGGCGGCCAGTACCTGGCCCAGCGGCGAATTCTGTTCCAGCTTGTCGATGACGTCCTCGTTGACGCGTCCGCTCTGGTAGACCCGGACCACTTCGCCCAGCAGGTCCGGCGGCAGGATGCGCGCGCGGCGCAGGTAGGCCAGTCTTTCGATGACCAGCGCCAGGCCGATGATGGAAGCGATCAGCAAGGGCCAGATCGGCCAGCCGGCGGCGAGGATGATGGCGAGCAAAACGTACTCCTAAGAAATGCGGATGAGCGGTGAATCTGGTGCAGCCGGCGGTCCTCTCCGGCACGCCCGTTTCTGCGGTGCAGAATGTAGCCGGTTGCGCGCGGCTCGGCAAGCGCAGCCAGCTTGGCTTTACAATGCGGCATTGTATCGCCCCTGGAGTCCCTGCGTCCCATGCCTGCCGACAAGTTCCCGCCCTTCCCCGCTGCCCGCCCGCGTCCGGAGGCCATGCCGGCCGCCGCTACCGACGGCGGCCCACCCATCCTGACCGTCTCCGGCCTGAACCAGGCGGTGGCGCGCATGCTGGAGCGCAATTTCCCGCTGATCTGGGTCAAGGGCGAGATTTCCAATTTCACCCGTGCGGCCTCCGGCCACTGGTATTTCAACCTCAAGGATGACGGGGCGCAGGTGCGTGCGGTCATGTTCAAGGGCCGCGCGCAATACGCCGGCTTCATGCCGCGCGAAGGCGACAAGGTCGAAGTGCGCACCCTGGTGACGCTCTACGCGCCGCGCGGCGATTACCAGCTCAACGTGGAAGCCATCCGCCGCTCCGGCGTGGGCGACCTCTACGCCGCCTTCGTGCAGCTGAAGGAAAGACTGGAGCGCGAAGGCCTGTTCGACCGCGACCGCAAGCGCGCCCTGCCGGGCTTCCCGCGCCGCATCGGCATCGTCACCAGCCCGCAGGCCGCCGCCTTGCGCGATGTGCTGACCACCCTGCGCCGCCGCGCCCCGCATGTGGAAGTGATCCTCTACCCCACGCCCGTGCAGGGCGAAGGCGCAGCCCAGCGCATCGCCAATGCCATCCGCACCGCCTCCGCGCGCGCCGAATGCGATGTGCTGCTGGTGTGCCGTGGCGGCGGCAGCATCGAGGACTTGTGGTCTTTCAATGAAGAAGTGGTGGCGCGCGCCATCGTGGAGGCCAGCATGCCGGTGATTTCCGGTGTCGGCCATGAAACCGATTTCACCATCGCCGACTTCGCCGCCGACCTGCGCGCGCCCACCCCCACGGCCGCCGCCGAGCTGGCCGCCACTGCGCGCGAGGACTGGCTGGCTGAACTGCGCGGCCACGCCAATGACCTCACGCGCGCCCTGCGCCGCAACCTGACCGAAAAAGCGCAGACCGTGGACTGGCTCTCGCGCCGCCTGGTCAACCCGAGTGCGTATATCCAGCATGAGCGCGTCAAACTGGCCGCGCTGCAGACCCGGCTCGCCCACGCCACCCGCGTGCCGCTGACCCGCATGCGCCATCGCCTGCAGCAACTCGCCACCCATCTGTCGCACCAGATTCCCGACACCGCCCACGCCCGGCGCGACCTGCTGGACCTGACGCGACGCCTGCAAGGAGCGCAGGCCGCACGGCAGTTGCGCCAGCGGCAGGCGCTGGCCGGGCTGAGTACGCAGCTGGAACTACTCAATCCGCAGCGCACGCTGGAGCGCGGCTACGCCATCGTCAGCGATCGCCAGGGCCGTGTATTGCACGCCCCGGCCGAGCTGGCCGCCCGCAGCGAGGTCACCATCCGCCTGGCCGAAGGCAGTGCCGAGGTCGGCATTGCCAGCGTGCAGCCACGGCTGGATTGAGGCGATGCTGTCGCCCTGCTTGACAGCTGTGGCAGACTTTTTTGGCATAAGCATTTTCCGGCGCAATACAGCGCGGCGCGCCGTATTACGGGTGGGACCATCGGAAGCCAGTGCGCGGATGAGCTGGAACGTCTTGCGGGGACTGGCATCTACGGTCTTGCCTGCGCTGGCGACCAGCGTCTCCCATTGGGAACCATTCGCATTGCCGCACTGGAGGCCGATGCGCGACTGACGCGCGCCAGATTTGACCGAGTGCAAAGAATTGTCTTCCGCTTTAGAATCGCAGGTTCGGAAAAGACCCCTTCGTAGCAAACCAACAAGACTGAAAGGATTCATCATGGCACATACCCTTCCGGCACTGCCTTACGATCTGGACGCGCTGGCGCCCACGATTTCCAAGGAAACCCTGGAATATCACTATGGCAAGCACCATCAGACCTATGTGACCAACCTGAACAACCTGATCCCGGGTACCGAATTCGAACACCTGTCCCTGGAAGAGATCATCAAGAAATCTTCCGGCGGCATCTTCAACAACGCTGCCCAGGTGTGGAACCACACCTTCTACTGGAACGGCCTGACCCCGAAGGGCCAAGGCGCTCCGAGCGGCGCGCTGGCTGACGCCATCAACGCCAAGTGGGGTTCCTTCGACGCCTTCAAGGCCGAGTTCACCAAGCAAGGCCTGGCCAACTTCGGTTCCGGCTGGACCTGGCTGGTCAAGAAGGCTGACGGTTCCCTGGACATCGTCAACACCACTGGCGCCGGCACCCCGCTGACCACCGACAGCAAGCCGCTGCTGACCGTGGACGTGTGGGAACACGCCTACTACATCGACTACCGCAACGCACGCGCCAAGTACGTCGAGAACTACTGGGGCATCATCAACTGGGACTTCGTGGCCAAGAACTTCGCTTGATCACCCTGCCTCCCGGCAAGAAAAAACCACGCGCGAGCGTGGTTTTTTTTCGTCCGTATTTCGTCTTGGGAGGGATGCTTCGCGCAGGAAAATACAAGATCGCGCAGCCCGCCTGTGCCACAATCGCCCATCCCCTCACCTCACCGAATGGAGACCCGCATGGCCCACGTCACCCTGCACAATGCCGCCGGCTACGCCCAGGACATCAAGGCGCGCATCCACCAGCTCAAGTCCGACGAACCCGAGAGCAATGGTGGCAAGGACACCGGTCCGGCCCCCTATGAATTGCTGCTGGCCGCGCTGGCCTCCTGCACCTCGCTCACGCTGCGCATGTACGCCGACCGCAAGGGCTGGGACCTGGGCAGCATCTCGGTGGACGCCCACTTCGGGCGAGACGACAGCGGACTGGAAACCATCACCCGCAAGATCAGCTTCGGCAATGCCCTGTCGCAGGAACAGCTCACGCGCCTGGCCGAGATCTGCGAAAAGACCCCGGTCACCAAGACCATCCGCCAGGGCACCGCGATTCAGACATCGATGGCGTAACCTGCGGCGCGCCAGGCATCGATGCCGCCCGTGAGCGGCCGCACGCGCGTGTAGCCGCGCCGCATCAGCTGGCGCGCCACCATGGCCGCCGAGGCCTCGTTGGGACAGGCGCAATACACCACCACCTCACCCTCGACGGGGCCATCGAAGACGAAGGTCTGGATTTCCTGGTTGGAAATCGTGACCGCACCCGGAATGCGGCCATCCTGCTGCGACAGCGGCGAACGCACATCGATGATGGTGGGCGCATTGCCCTCTTCGAGCATGGTATTCAATTCATCCACTGAAATACGCGCCATCTCCAGCGACTTGCGGAAACGCCGGCGCTGCCACCACTTGTTGGCCACGAAGGCTGCCAGCGCCACGGCAATCATGAGCATGCCGTAATGGCCCAATTGCGCCAGCACATTGAGCAGGTCATCCACGGCCGAGCTGAAGAGCGAACCGAGGAAAATCCCCAGTCCCGCCCACAGGGCGCTGCCCGCCGCATCCCACAGCAGGAAGCTGATGCGGCGTGTGCCCATGGTGCCGGAGAGCGCACTGGCAATCGAGGCGAAGCCCGGAATGAACTTGGCCAGCAAGAGCGAACGCGCGCCCCAGCGCAGGTAGATCGATTCGGTCTGGCGCACACAGGAGTCCGGCGAAAGCGAAATACGGCACAGGCGCGACATGATCTGGCGGCCGTAGCGGCGACCGGCGAGATACCAGCAATAGTCGGCAATGAGTGCCGCACTCACCGCCAGCAGCAGCAACAGCGCCGGCGAGTAGCGGCCGGTCGCCGAGAGCGCACCGGTGATGATCAGCGTGGGATAGGCCGGCACCGGCGCGCCCAGTTGCTCGACCAGCACGTTGACGAAAACGAGGATCAGACCGTATTGCTCGATCAGGTGGTAGAGGGTGTCCATGGACGGGCTGCCTTGACGTCTCGCCGCCTGGGAGGCGGCGACTGTTCCGCCGTGATGGCGGTGTGCAGGAGCCCATTATAGTTTTGCCGGGTTCGGTATGCTCGGCGCACACCGAAGCAGGCTAATGGCTCGTCGTAATTTATGGAGGATTCCCGCCGCAATCTTGCGATTAAAGAAACATTCATCTGCCCGCCCTTATGCTCCCTACCGCGATATTGAACCTCGCCATGACCTCCGGCCCCTGCTTGGAAGTCATGTGAGAACCCACGTCAAGGAGCCGAGATGAATGCAAAAGGAAGCAACGAAAAAACCTGGCTGCTGGCGGCCATTCACGAGACCAAACCGATGGGCGACCGGGAGCCGACAATCGTTCGTGTGTGTCGAGATCCGAACGATGCGATTCCGGTGGCGCAATACATCGTGGCCGAAATGAAGAAAAACCCCTTTACGCCAGAGGGCAAGAAAATAACGTTAGCGAATCAGTTTGATCCCGAAGCCGAGATAAAAAAATGGAATGCACAGGCTTGGCACGCCAAGTTGGGCGCTATGCCGGACTACTACAATATCGCCACTGGACACAAGCTGGCTGCGTACCAGATGTGGACCATGCAGGTTGCGCCCGGGCAGCCGTGGGACCATAAACCGAAAATCAAAGCCATGCTGATGCAAAGAGGGATATTTCGCAAGGGCTGGCAAAGATACGCTCAGTACGATTATTTTTACGATATTTGGTCAAATATTCATTACGGCTACGTGGGAACGGCTGTCGGCTTCAGTAGTAACGAATTGCTCGGCGGTGCAGGCTTGGCGCAAGCACTCAGTGATGCGAAGCGTGACATCCTGGAAAATAAGAGATGGCCAGTCATGCAGCGACATCCTGAAAATGGTCCATGGCCCAATAGCGCAGACGATGTACAAGATCACATTTCAATACAGCTGGGGATTGACCTTTACACTTCGGCCAAACCAGGTACGCTGTCGGCCGAACTCCTGTTGAGCGAGATCACCTTCGTTGAGTTGCCGTGGGGTTCGGGCGGCGACAATCATGCAAAGCGACCACATCAATGCATTCGCTGAACGACACGAGTAATCGCCCATGAGTCTTCGCCTCACCAAAATAGTCGTTTTGGCCTCCCTGGTCATCTTGGCTGCATGGTATGTAGCGCGACCGACTATCGCAATTCACTATGCCGCTGACGCTAGCCAACCCGTTTCCTATTTTTACAATGCAGAACACAGCATTACCCGCGACCATCTCAACCCAGGCCAAAGCGTTCGATTCTCCACGCCCATGTTCCCCGGCGAAGATTTCTGGGTCATTGTCAGCACACCTTTTGTCAACGACGAGGGCGCCGAAATTGGCCCACCCTTCAGCCGGGTCGATGTCTATATCGATGCACAAGCCCACTTCCGTGTAGAAAAACATCACGGCTTCTTGGACCGTTTCTGATCTGTATATACAAAGAAAGATGCCCCGGACTCTGGCGACCACCAGAGACACGGGGCAAACGAGGAAGACCTCGGAGAAATCAATCGCGCGCCGTGCTCACACCGCGTGCTTGGCCACCGGTTCTGTGCGGCCTTCAGCCGAGCCGCCGCCGCCCTGCACCGGCGGCCGGGTCCGTGCCAGGAACACCAGCACCGCCGCCACCAGCGAAGCCCCCGACAATGCATACAGGCCGCCCTGGATGGAACCAGTCTTCTGCTCCAGGTAACCGAAGGTAGCCGGTGCGAAGAAGCCACCCAGGTTGCCCAGCGAATTGATCAACGCCAGCACCGCTGCCGCAATGCGCGCGTCCAGATAAGCCTGCGGAATGGGCCAGAACAAGGACGAAGCGGCCTTGAAACCGATGCCCGCAAAGCACACCGCCACGAAGCCGATCACGGGACCGGCCGAAGCCGAGACCGCCATGCCGATGGCCGAAATCACCAGTGTTGTCGCCACCCAGAACTGCGGCTTCTTGTAGCGCGCGGCCAGCACGGCAAAGACATACATCGCCGCAATCGCCACGATCCACGGAATCGAATTGAACAGGCCGACCTGGAAATCATTGAAGTGGCCCATCTTCTTGATGATGGTCGGCAGCCAGAAGGTGGCGCCATAGATGGTCAGCTGGATGGCGAAATAGATCAGGCAGAACAGCACGATCTGCGGATCACGCAACAAGGTCAGCGCCGAAACGTGCGCTGGACGATTGGCGGCACGCTGCTCCTGTTCGGCCGCGATGACCGTAGCCAGCGCCTCGCGTTGTTCCGGCGAGAGCCACTTGGCATCGCGCGGCGTGGAGTCCAGCACCTTCCACACCACCACGCAGAACAGCATCGACGCACCGCCCTCGATGATGAACATCCATTGCCAGCCATGCAGTCCGCCACCTTCAATCAGCAGCAGCGCACCGGTGATCGGACCGGAGAGAATCGAAGCAATTGCCGACCCCGACAGGAACACCGCCATCGCCCGGCCACGCTCATGGTTGGGCAGCCATTGCGTGAAGTAATACACCACGCCCGGGAAGAAACCGGCCTCGGTCACGCCCAGCAAAAACCGCATGAAATAAAAGCTGGTCTCGCTATGCACGAAGGCCATGCAAGCCGCCACCAGGCCCCAGGTGAACATGATCCGCGTGAGCCAGGCGCGGGCCCCATAGCGTTGCAGCAGCATGTTGGAAGGGACTTCGAAGATGGCGTAGCCGACGAAGAACAGCCCCGCGCCCAGGCCAAAGGCCGCTGCGCCGATGCCGAGATCGGTCGCGAGATGACTGCGTACGAAACCGATGTTGACGCGGTCGATGTAGTTGATGATGAACATCGCCACGAACAGCGGCAGGATGCGCCACTTGATCTTGCTCACCGCCGAGGTGAGGACCTGGTTCGCTGCGGGGGAGGACTGGGATGGATTCACGGGTTGTCTCCTCGTATGAGCCCGTACTGCCGGTTGATGAAAGAAAGTGCAGGCCGCCGGCGCGTTCAGCGCGCTCTTCTCGCAGCCTCGTCAAGGGAGATGAAGACCTGTGCTCAACGCACCAGGCAAGGTTGCTTGGGATCGAATTTCCAGCCGGGGATCAGGTATTGCATGGCCACCGCATCATCGCGCGCGCCCAGCCCCATGTTGCGGTAGGTCTGGTGCGCCGCCTCGACCTGTTCCATATCCAGCTCCACGCCCAGCCCCGGCCTGGCCGGCACCTTGACCTTGCCGCCCACGATCTGCAGCGGTTCGCGTGTAAGACGCTGGCCGTCCTGCCAGATCCAGTGGGTATCGATGGCGGTGATCTTGCCGGGAGCGGCCGCGGCCACGTGAGTGAACATGGCCAGAGAAATATCGAAGTGGTTGTTCGAATGCGAACCCCAGGTCAGGCCCCATTCATGGCACATCTGCGCGACACGCACCGAGCCCTGCATGGTCCAGAAATGCGGATCGGCCAGCGGGATATCCACCGATTGCAGCGAGATCGCATGGCCCATCTGGCGCCAATCGGTCGCCACCATGTTAGTAGCGGTCTGCAGGCCGGTAACACGGCGGAATTCGGCCATCACCTCGCGGCCCGAGTAGCCGTCTTCAGCACCACAGGGATCTTCCGCATAGGCCAGTACATCATGCTGGTCGCGGCACAGGCGAATGGCATCCTTGAGCAGCCAGCCGCCATTCGGATCGAGCGTGATGCGTGCCTTGGGGAAACGCTCGGCCAGGGCGGTGACGGCGGCGATCTCCTCCTCGCCACGCATCACGCCACCCTTGAGCTTGAAGTCATTGAAACCGTAGCGCGCATAGGCCGCCTCGGCCAGGCGCACCACCGCCTCCGGCGTGAGCGCGGCTTCGTGGCGCAGGCGCAGCCAGTCATCGTCCGCATCCGCTGCGGCCAGATACGGCAGGTCAGTCTTGCGGCGATCGGCCACGTAGAACAGATACCCCAGCATCTCCACCTCGTCGCGCTGCTGGCCCTCGCCCAGCAAGGCAGCCACCGGCACGTCGAGGAACTTGCCCAGCAGATCCAGCAGGGCCGCCTCCAGCGCGGTGACGGCGTGGATGGCGATGCGCAGGTCAAAGGTCTGCAGGCCGCGTCCACCCACATCGCGGTCGGCGAAAGCGGTACGCGCACGATTGAGGATGGCCTGCACATTGCCGATGGACTGGCCCACCACCAGCGAGCGCGCATCGTCGAGCGTCTGGCGGATACCCTCCCCGCCCGGCACTTCGCCCACGCCGGTGTTGCCGGCACTGTCGGTGAGGATGACGATATTGCGCGTGAAATACGGGCCATGCGCCCCCGAGAGGTTCAAGAGCATGCTGTCATGCCCGGCCACCGGGATGACGCGCATGCCGGTCACGCGCGGCGCGCCCTTGTGCTGGGATGGCGACGATGTCGGGGACGATGCGGAAGCTGGGTTCTGGGTCATGGCGGGTTTTCTCCGGAAACGGAAACGATCAGACTGCAAATTGGTAGCGGTACCAAATTTGAATTGAATGCATGGTAGCGGTACCAATTTTGACTGTCAATGGGGAAGCGTTGATTGCCTCAAGGCATCAGCACATCAGGAAGGATGAGGAAAGATCAGGAAAGATGCGGCGCTTCGGCGAAAACTCAGGCGCTGTCGCGCGCGATGATGGAGAAGCCGACATCGACAATACGCTCGCTGACCTCGCTGCCCGAGGCGCGCTCGATGATGAAGCGCGCGGCGCGCTGCCCGATGCCGGTGCCATCGATGCGCACCGTGGTCAGGCGTGGCTGCAGGTCGCGCGAGAATTCCAGATCGCCGAAACCGACCACGGCCAGTTGGCCGGGAATGGCGATGCCGCGGCTCTGCGCTTCGATCATCACGCCCAGCGCCAGCAAGTCGGAGCTGCAGAAGATGGCATCCAGATCAGGCTGCGCCTGCAGCAGTTCGGCCAAGCCTTGGCGGCCTTGCCCCAGCGTAGTCGGGGCGACGACGTGATACATGGGAACCTCGCCCCTGCCCTGCTGCATGCCCAGCGCCGCACACTCCTGCGCGAAGGCGTTCATGCGCCGCTGGCTGCGCTCATCGCGTCCGCCCACCACGGCCACCTTGCGGCGTCCGCGCGCATGCAGGTAGCGCGCCACCTCACGGCCGATAGCTTCGTGCGAGAAGCCCACCAGCATGTCGATGGGGGTCGGGGTCAGGTCCCAGGTTTCCACCACCGGGATACCGCTGGCCAGCAGCCGCTTGCGCGCTTCTGCCGAGCGCATGATGCCGGTCAGCACCACGCCATCGGGACGGCGCCCGATGATGGCTTCCAGCAGCGCATCTTCGCGCGAATTCTCGTAGCCGCTCTGGCCCAGCATGACCTGGTAGCCGGCCGCAGCCAGCGTTTCGGTCAGGGTATGGACGATTTCCTGGAACACCGGACCGATGACGGTCGGCACCACCACCGCCACCAGCCGGCTCTTGTTGGAGGCCAGTCCGCCGGCCAGCAGGTTGGGCACGTAACCGGTTTTCTCGACCGCCTCACGCACCTTCTGCAAGACCTTGGGCGAGACTGCCGACGGTGTATTGAGCGCACGCGATGCAGTGATCGGTGCCACGCCCGCCAGCTGCGCCACGTCGCGCAGCGTGATGCCACCGGCGCTCTTGCGGGCAGCACGGCGGCGCGGTTCGGCGCTGTCGTCGTCGCGCTCGGCACTGGTGATTTGCATCGGAGAATCTGGAGGAGGCATACGCTTTTCGGACATGGCGGCATTCTAGCATTGCGGCTGGTAGCGTTACCAATGCGACAAGCTGTGCGTCGGGTTTGGCAGTTGCCTCGGATACCGTCTCGGCAAAACGCAGGGAACGATGCGCATCGCCTCACCCGTCGCCGGGAAGTGCGAGGCAGACCGGCAAATGCCGCGCATGCATTATTGACTTGAATTCAACAATGATTTGTCCGTGCGGCACTTCAAGCGAAAAAGGAATTGTCCGATACTCAATCGCTCTGATCCTGATCGCCCCGGCAGCACTGGCCTGCCGGGCCTCATCATCAACGCAAAGGACAAGTCATGCACACCTCCACCCTCCCCGCCCTGGGCCTGGGCACCTTCCGTCTCAAGGACCAGCAGGTCATCGATTCGATCCGCAACGGCCTGGACCTCGGCTATCGCCACATCGATACCGCGCAGATCTACGGCAACGAAGCCGAAGTCGGCCAAGCCATCGCCGAGAGTGGCGTGGCCCGCGATGATCTCTTCGTGACCACCAAGATCTGGACCGAAAACCTCTCCCGCGACAAGCTCCTCCCCAGTCTCAAGGAAAGCCTGCGCAAGCTGCGCCTCGATCAGGTCGACCTGACGCTGATCCACTGGCCTTCCCCCCAGGATGAACTGCCGGTGGCCGACTACCTGCAGGCACTGGCCGAGGCCAAGGCACAGGGGCTCACGCGCCTGATCGGCATTTCCAACTTCACCATCGCGCACATGGAGCAGGCCATCGCCGCCGTCGGTGCGGAAGCCATTGCCACCAATCAGGTCGAGATCCATCCCTTCCTGCAGAACCGCAAGGTGATCGATTTTGCCCGTGCCAAGGGCATCCACCTGACGGCCTACATGCCGCTGGCGTATGGCAAGGTGATGGAGGACGCGACGCTGCTGGAGATCGCCGCCCGCCATGGAGTGTCGGCCGCACAAGTGGCGCTGGCCTGGTCGCTGCAGCAGGGCTTTGCGGTGATCCCCTCCTCGACCCGACGCGAGAACCTGGCCGCCAATCTGCAGGCGCAACGGTTGACGCTCTCCGAGGCGGAGATGCAGGCCATCGCTGCGCTCGACCGTGGCGAGCGGCTTGCCAATCCGGGATTTGCGCCGCAGTGGGATTGAACGCTGCTGCCCGCTGCGTGCAGCAACAGAGCGGATCAGGGCTTGCGCTGATCGCGGTTCTGCAACTGCAATTGCAGGCGCTCGATGGCACTGCCGACCGGGATGAAGAAGTTCATCCCGGCCAGTCCCTTGGCCCCCAGCCCGGCCACGGTGATGCCGATCACCTGGCCTGACTTGTCCAGCAAGGGACCGCCGCTGCTGCCCGGCAGGATCGCCACATCGCTCTGCAGGAAATCCAGATCGCGCACCTTGCGCACGCCACTGAGGATGCCGCGCGTGAGCGTGGTATTGAAGGCATCGCCCAGCGGAGAACCCAGCGCATACACATCCTCGCCGATGCCCGGCTCGCCCATGCGCAGCGGCATTGGCCGCACACCCGGCGCTTCGGTCTTGAGCAGCGCAATGTCACGCGCCGCATCCACCCGCACGACTTCAGCAAGCAGTTCTCGTCCGGTCGGCAGGCGCACCCGCACCGCGCGCGCCTGCCCGATCACATGCTGGTTGGTCAGCAGCCAGCCGGAACTGCCGATGTAGAAGCCGGTACCGGAGCCGCGCTCGGTCAGCACCGTGACCACCGCAGAACGCAACTCCGGCATCACCCTGGCGATCTCGCCATTGCCCCGTTCGGCGGGCTGATTGTCGATGGCCAGCGGGCTGCCCGCCGGCATGGCCTCCGGTGCGCGCGCAACGTCGCTGCCGGCACCGCCAATTGCAGCCGCGGCCACGCTGTCATAGGGCGATTGCAGCGCCAGCGCAAAGCGCGGATCGGCCAGCAGATTGCGGACCGCCGCGCCAAAGGCTTCCATCGGAATCGGCGGCACGCTGCCATCAAGACTGCGCTCACGCGAACGGAATACGCCTTCGCTCATGCCGCGATAGATCACCTTGCGCTGCTCCGGCGCGAACACCTGCCATTCCAGGCGGAGATAGGCCTCGCCGGTCCAGCTGTCGCCGCCCTTGGCGCAGAGATTGGTCTGGAACTGGCTGATGATCACGCCTACCTGGAGGTTGAAGTCGGCTGGCCGGGCGCGTTCCTGGGCAGCGTCTTGTTCCCGGAACAGCGGTTCGGCCGGGGACGCCGGCACCGGATAGCCATGCTGCTGCAGCTCGCTGCGAAAGCGCAGGAACAGCGCATTGGTCGGCAACATCACTTCGGCACTGTTCTGGTTCCAGACGATCTCGTTCCTGCGGGTACAGAACAGCCCACCCTGCAACTGCCCGATGATCTGGTTGCCCTGGCTGCCCTGCTCGAAGCGGCGCTGCGCACGTGCCAGGTAGGCGGGCCGTGCGGCGGCTTGCGGCGGCATCAGCAGCGGGGTCTTGTCTTCGACGGCGGGCATGAGGGCTTCGGCGGCCTGCACGCCACGCATCAGGGAGAGCGTGCAAGCGAGCAGCGCGAGCTGAAGAGGCAGCCGCGCCAGACGGCGCGGCAGGAGTAGCCGGAGAGTCTTGTTCATCATCGAGCGAGGAAAATGGGCCAGCGCCCCGGCTGGCGAAAGAGCGCATTCTGGCATGCTGCCGACGGTCTCCGCGATTGTCCCAAATGCCCGATATAGGAAAAAAAGGCCAGCTTCCACAAGAAAGCTGGCCTTCTCCAAAAGACACAGGTGAAATGATTTACGCGCTGGCCGGTTGCGGCTGCGCTCCCTGATGTCCCTTGATGCGCAACACCAGCACCGCGCCGATCAGACAGGCCACGCCCATCATGATCGACGACAGCGTGTAGTTGCCCAGCGTCGCCCGCATGTAGCCGGCCACCGTGGTGGCAGTAGCGGCCCCGAGCTGGTGCCCGGCCACGATCCAGCCGAACACGATGGGCGCGGCCAGGCGGCCGAAGACGTCATTGGCCAGGCGCACGGTCGGCGGCACGGTGGCGATCCAGTCCAGGCCATAGAAGATGGCGAAGATGGCCAGTCCGTAATACTGCAAGCCGAAGGCATACGGCAGGAAAATCAGCGCCAGTCCGCGCAGACCGTAATACCAGAACAGCAGCACGCGCGGATTGTAGCGGTCCGAGAGCCAGCCCGAGAGCGTGGTACCGACCAGGTCCAGCATGCCCATGGCCGCCAGGATGGAAGCGCCTTTGACTTCATTGATGCCGTAGTCATTGCACATGGCGATGAACTGCGTGCCGATGTAGCCATTGGTGGAGAGCCCGCAGACGAAGAAGCTCATGAACAGCAGCCAGAAGTCCGGCATGCGCACCGACGTGCGCAACGCATCGAAGGCGATGGCCAGCGGATTGCGCTTGGAGCGGCCATCATCGGCGGTCTCGCTGGTCTGGCCGACCATCTTCTGGCCGATGGCCGCCGGGCCTTCCGGCAGCAGCAGCCACACCAGCGGAATGGCCAGCAGCGCCACCGCCGACACCAGGAAAGCCACCGAGCGCCAGCCGTAGCTGCCCACCATGGAGGCCATCAGCGGCAGGAACACCATCTGCCCGGTAGCCGCACTGGCCGTCAGCAAGCCCATGGCCAGGCCGCGCCGGGTCTCGAACCAGCGGCTGACGATGGTCGCGCCCAGGGTGTTGGCCGCCACGCCGGTACCGGCACCGACCAGCAAACCCCACGACAGCAGCATGTGCCAGGGCATGTGCATGAGGGTCGACAGGGCCGTGCCGCTGGCCAGCAGCACCAGCGCCCCCAGCACCACGCGGCGGATGCCGAAGCGCTGCATGGCTGCCGCCGAGAATGGGCCGATCAGGCCATACAAGGCGATGTTGACCGAGATCACCACCGAGATGGTGGAGCGGTTCCAGCCGAACTCCTGTTCCAGCGGCAGGATCATCACCGAAGGCGTGGCGCGGATGCCGGCCGAACACAGCAGCACGAGGAAGATCACGCCCACCACCACCCAGGCATAGTGGAAGCGGGGCGTGACGGCGTTGGCCAGCGATTGGGTCAGTTTGTTCATGGCGATCCTGTCGGGAGGGCAGTGCGAGCTTGTTGGATGGGTGGGAGCGATTCGTCGGGTGAAGCAAAGTTCATTGCACCCTTAAACCGGGCCTGTTGGCGCGTCAGGCGTCCTGCAGGCGGGCATAGGCATCTTCGATGAGGTCATTGAATTCGCGCGCGAGCTTGGGACCGAGACGGCGGTCGATCTCGTCCTGGGCACGCCGCCAGCGCGGCCGGGCTTCCTCAAGCTTGGCGCGGCCGGTGCGGGAGAGTTGCAGGGCGAAGGAGCGCTTGTCCAGCAGGGCATCGTCGGGCAGGTCGACGGTCTCGATCCAGCCGGCGGCCACCAGGGGTTTCAGGGTGCGGCTCAGGGTGCTGCGGTCCATGCCCATGTCCTGCGCCAGCACGATATTGGCGATCGGTCCCTTGCGGCCGATGCGGCTCAACAACGAATACTGGGTGATGCTCAGCTCGCTGTCCTGCAGGTGATGGTCATAGATGATGGTGATCCTGCGGGTGAGACGACGCAGGGGGGCGCAGGTGCAGATGTCCTTGCTCATGGGGAATCCGGTTGGCGAGGGATGACAATCCGGCGTCAACGAGGCCGCGCCGGGGATCGCACAAAACAATGCATATGCATCGATGTATGCGCATCATAGGTAGCGTACTGCTTGAAGTCAAGCGAGATCAGGACATACCCACGACGCGGGAATGCGCCTACGGAAAAGCGGGGCGTAAAAAAAGCCTGCTCGCGCAGGCTTCTCCGAGGGGGATTGCGGCTTACACCAGGGTATCGTCGTATCCCCCGCCGTCATCCACATCGAAATTGCTCAGATCGGCAAGATCGCTGCTGCTGCCGGAGTCGCTGCCACTGTCATTGCTGGCGAAATCCGATTTGCGATCCCCATCACTGCCGTAGTAGTTGTTGACGGTAGTGTTCTCGATATTTTCCACCGGCGCGCTCAAGCCGTTCTGGTGCGCCAGTCCCGATCCGCTGTTGCCATTGAAGAGGTGCTCGATGCCTTGATACAGGAAGGCGCCACCGGCCACGCCCGCTGCGGTCGCCGCCACCGTGCCCAGCATGCTGCCCATGCCGCCGCCAAAGAAGCCGGACGAAGGCGCGGCCTGCGGGGCTGCCTGATAGGCGGGCACGGCCTGCTGAGGCGCGGGATAAGGCTGTGCAGGGGCCGGCATATAAGCCGGGGCCGCAGGCTGCGGACGTGCCGAGGCTGCCGCGGGCGCGTTGCCCCAGGCGTTGCCATCGAGAAAGCCAGAACTCCGCGCGCCGCCTGCGGCATTGGCCTGCAACGACTGCACCTGATTCTGCAGGGCGGCCACCTGGGCCTTGGTCGCGTTGAGGGCCTGTTCCATCAACAAGGCCCGTTGCACCAGCAGATACGCCGCATCCGGCTGGCGCGCCACCGCCGCCTGGATCATGGCATCGGCCTGGGCATCCTTGCTGATGCCCTGCACCTGCGTCAGTTGCTGGAGAAAATCCTGAAGGGCTTGGGTTTCTTGCGGACTCATGATGACGCTCCCAACGAAAATGAAAAATCAAAAAAACGATGAACACGCTTGAATCGCGATTGAAACGCAGACTGTAGACACAACGCGTCCAACCGCTCCCACCGATGGCTGGCATCAGACTCATCAGCAGGCTCAATGGCATTATGCGCGCGCCTTGCTTGCAGATTTGTGTCAACAATCGTCAACTTGGAAACAGCTTGTAACAGCCACCGGCGCCCCGTTGATATCAAACGGCATGGCCGCAAAAAACCCGAAGCGTGAATTTTTAGGTAATATCCCCCTCCCCGCACCCGTTCCGGCGGCCACAAGCCCGGAGCAGGCGGAGGCAGGCGCGGACTATCGGCCACCATCACTGGAGGCCGCTTTCCGTACCCCACTCCGGACCGACGAGAAACACCATCCTTCCCGATCGGCCCGCCGCATTCAAGACCAGGAAACCAGAACAGTACAAGCTGGCCGCAGCAACGCAAGTCGTTGCGCAGACCGCTTTTTCAAGACCGTTTTTCATCCCTCAACCAGACCATGACCCAACAAATTTCTGCCGCCGAGCAACTCCTGCGTGACGCCGCCCGCGAATACCACCGCACCCCGTCGCGCGGCAAGATCGAAGTCCGCCCCACCAAGCCGCTGTCGAACCAGCGCGACCTGTCGCTGGCCTATTCGCCGGGCGTGGCCTATCCCTGCCTGGACATCGAAGCCGACCCGCTGAAGGCCTTCGACTACACCTCGCGCGGCAACCTGGTGGCCGTCATCAGCAACGGCACCGCCGTGCTGGGCCTGGGCAACATCGGTCCGCTGGCCTCCAAGCCGGTGATGGAAGGCAAGGGCTGCCTGTTCAAGAAATTTGCCGGCGTCGACGTGTTCGACATCGAACTGGCCGAGAACGACCCGGACAAGCTGGTCGAGATCATCGCCGCACTGGAGCCGACCCTGGGCGGCATCAACCTGGAAGACATCAAGGCCCCGGAATGCTTCTACATCGAACAGAAGCTCTCGGCCCGCATGAACATCCCGGTCTTCCACGATGACCAGCACGGTACCGCCATCATCTCCTCGGCTGCCCTGCTGAACGGCCTGGAACTGGTCGGCAAGGACATCGGCGCCGTCAAGATCGCCGTCTCCGGCGCGGGCGCAGCCGCCATCGCCTGCGTGGAAGTGATGATCGGCCTGGGTGTGAAGCGCGAGAACGTCTACATGGTCGACAGCAAGGGCGTCATCTATGAAGGCCGCCCCGGTGGCCTGGACGCCTCCAAGCAGCGCTACGCGATCAAGACCGAAGCACGTACCCTGGCCGACGTGGTCAACGGTGCCGACGTCTTCCTGGGCTGCTCGGCCCCTGGCGTGCTGACCGCCGAGATGGTCAAGACCATGGCCGACAAGCCCATCATCCTGGCGCTGGCCAACCCGGAACCGGAAATCCGCCCCGAGCTGGCCAAGTCGGTCCGTCCGGACTGCATCATCGCCACCGGCCGTTCGGACTACCCGAACCAGGTCAACAACGTGCTGTGCTTCCCCTACATCTTCCGTGGCGCGCTGGACTGCGGTGCCACCAAGATCACCGAAGCCATGAAGCTGGCCTGCGTGCGCGAGATCGCCGACCTGGCCAAGGCCGAGACCAGCGCCGAAGTCAGCGCCGCCTACCCCGGCAAGGAACTGGTATTCGGTGCCGACTACCTGATCCCGACCCCGTTCGATTCGCGCCTGATTCTGAAGATCGCCCCGGCCGTGGCCAAGGCGGCTGCCGAGTCCGGCGTGGCGACCCGTCCCATCAAGGACTACGCCGCCTACCGTGAAGAACTGACCCGCTTCATCTACCAGACCGGCATGTTCATGCAGCCCGTCTTCAACACCGCCAAGGTCGCGCCGCAACGCGTGGTCTACGCCGATGGCCAGGATGAGCGCGTGCTGCGCGCCGTGCAGTTCGTGGCCGACGAAGGCCTGGCCGCACCGATCCTGGTCGGCCAGCCCGCCGCCATCGAAGCCGGCATCAAGAAGGCCGGCCTGCGCATCAAGATCGGCCAGAACGTGCAAGTGATCGACCCGGCCAGCGACGCCCGCGTGGCGCAGTACGCCGCCCAGTACAAGGACGGCAGCGAAGCCGACGTGCGCGCCAGCGGCAGCCTGCTGGCGGCGCTGATGGTCAAGGCCGGTGACGCCGACGCCATGCTGTGCGGCCTGGATGGCAACTACGACGGCCACCTGGCCCATGTGGAAAAGGTGATTGGCCTGAAGGACGGCGCGCAGGAATTCGCCGCCCTGAACGCGGTGCTGCTGCCGGAACAGACGCTCTTCATCACCGACACCTACGTCAACGACACCCCGGACGCCGAGCAGCTGGCGCGCATCGCCAAGGCGGCCGCCGAAGAAGTGGCGCGCTTTGGTGTGCCGCCGAAGGTGGCCTTCCTGTCGCACTCCAACCATGGCAGCTCCTCGCGTCCCTCGGCCCGCAAGATGGCTGCCGCGCATGAAGCCTTCAAGAAGCTGGCACCGGAGGTCGAATCCGCCGGTGAACTGCACGGCGACGCCGCCCTGTCGGAAAAGATCCGCAACAATGCGGGCCTGGCCGACAGCGGCCTCACCGGTGCGGCCAACGTGCTGGTCTGCCCGAACCTGGACGCGGCCAACATCCTCTTCAATGTCTTGAAGACCAGCAGCGGCCAGGGCACCACCATCGGCCCCATCCTGCTGGGCGCGGCCGCTCCCGTGCATGTGCTGACCCCGTCTAGCACCGTGCGCCGTGTCATCAACATGACCGCGCTGGCAGCGGCCAAGGCACAGGACGGCAAGCCCAAGGCCTGAGTCCCGCAGGTAGCATGAACAACGCCCCGCTGTCGTGAGACGGCGGGGCGTTTTGTTTTGGAACAAAACTTCACGCTGGCGCACACCGGTCAGCCGCAGCGCGCCGTCATGGCCTCATCGTGCGAAATAAAGATCATGTAGATGATCCAGCGCCACCTCGCTGGCCTTCTGCGACAGGATCACCTTGCCGCCCTGCATCAGGTAGACGTGATCGGCCACGCCCACAGCGCGTTCGGTGTTCTGCTCCACCAGGATGATGGTGCGGCCCTCTGCCTTCAATCGCGCCAGGATTTCGAAGAGTTCGTTGACCACCACCGGGGCCAGTCCCAGCGAGGGTTCGTCGATGATGAGCAGCTTCGGTTCGGACATCAGCCCGCGCGCCATCGCCAGCATCTGCGCCTCGCCACCGGAGAGTGACCCGGCCAGCTGGCGGCGACGTTCGCGCAGCTTTGGGAACATGGTGTAGGCGCGCTCCAGGTTGTCCTTCACGCGCGCGCGGTGCTGCGGGGCGAAGGCACCGACGATGAGGTTTTCCTCGATGCTCATGGCGCGGAAGATCATGCGTCCTTCCGGGATCATCGCCATCGAGACCTTGGACATTTCCCAGGTCGGCATGCCATTGAGCACTTTGCCCTCCAGCGTGACCTGCCCCTGCCCGATCGGGATCAGGCCCATGATGGCGCGCAGCAGCGTGGTTTTACCGGCACCGTTGGGCCCGATGATGGTGGTCAGCTGGCCCTGCCCCACTGTCAGCGAGACATCCCACAGCACATTGATGGCACCGTAGCCGGCGCGCAGGTTGGTGACTTCAAGCATTCACGCTCCCGTATAACTCTTGATGACTGCCGGATCATTGAACACCTGCGCCGGCGCGCCCTCGGCGATGAGCTGGCCGAAGTTGAGCACGGCCACGCGCGGACACAGGTTGCTGATGGTCTCGATGTCGTGTTCGATGATGACGATGCCCACCGCAAAGGCCTCATGCAGGCCCTTGAGCATCTGCATGAAACGGCGCTTGCCATTGGTCTCCAGCCCGGCCAGCACTTCGTCGAGCAGCAGCAGCTTGGGCTGGGTGGCCAGGGCCTTGGCCACTTCCAGCGCTTTCAGTTCGGTCAGCGCCAGTTCGGTGGCGGCATCGCGCTCGGCTTTTTCGGCCAGGCCGGTGAAGGCCAGCACTTCGTCGATCTTGGCCGCATCCACCTTGCCGGTAGCAAAGCGCTGCGCCACGGTCAGGTTCTGCCGCACCGTCAGTTCATGCATGGGCTGCGGAATCTGGAAGGTGCGGCCGATACCCAGCCGCGCACGGCGGTGCAGCGGCGCATGCAGGATATCGGCGCCATTGAAGCGGATGCTGCCGCTGGTCGGACGCACCAGTCCGGAGATGGCATTGAAGAGCGTGGTCTTGCCCGCGCCATTGGCACCGACCAGGCCGACCACGTCGCCGGTGCCGACCTGCAGCGTGACTTCATCGACCGCCGTCAGGCCACCGAAGCGCACCGAGACTTTTTCAAGTTGCAGCATGCTTGCCTCCTGCGGATTTGCCTTTGCCCAGCTTGCGCAGCAGTGGCAACAAGCCGTCCGGACTGAAGACGATCATCGCCACCAGCAAGGCCCCCAGCACCAGTTGATGGCCGGAAGGGATGATGTTCTTGAACACCAGCTGGTCCAGCAGGTAGACCACCACCGCCCCGACCACCGGTCCGGTGATGCTGCGATAACCTCCGAAGATGGCCGCCACGATGGGGATGGTGACCCACAGGGCGCTGAAGGCATAGTCCGGTTCCAGGAAGCTGATGTAGTGCGCATTGAAGGCACCCACCACGCCGCACATGAAGGCCGACAGCAGCAGCATCATGCCCTTGAGCACGGTGCTGTTGACGCCCACCACGCGGGTCGCGTCCTCGCTCTCATGCATGGCACGCAGGGCCAGTCCATAGTGGCTTTCGCGCACCCGTGCATACACCAGTGCGAATACCACCACGATCAGCAGGATCACGAAATACGCGCCGATCTTGCTCGACAGGTCCACCCCCATCACCGTCGGCAGGCGCGCAATGTTGGAGAGCCCGCCCGAGCCGCCGGTCATCGACGTCCACTCGGTGGCCAGGATGCGGAAGATGTGTGCATACGCCAGGATCGCCAGCGCGAAATACGGACCGCGCAGACGTAATACGGGCAACATCGCCAGCGCCGCCACCAGCGCACCGACGCCGCCCAGCAGCAAGCCCAGCAATACCGGCACACCGAATTTCATGCTCAATACCGCCGAGGTATAAGCCCCCACACCAAAGAAAGCCGCGTGACCGAAACTGATCATGCCGCCCAGGTTGCCCAGCAGCGCCCACGACAGCGCGATGCCGCCGATCACCATCGAGGCCACCAGCAGGCTCATCACGTAATGGTCCTGCGCCAGCAGCAGCGGTGCGCCGATCAGCAGCAAGGGCAGCAGCAGTGCGGGCAGCTTGTTCTTGTTCATCGTCATGATCTCATCCCCTTCTTGCGCGCACGCCGAACAAGCCGTTGGGCATGATGAACAGCACCAGCAGGAACAGCCCCATGCCCGCCAGTTCCTGCAGGGCCGAGCTGGCCAGGGTCACGGTCAGCGCCTCGGCCACGCCGAGCAGGATCGCGCCGATCAGGACGCCCGGAATCGAGCCCACACCGGCCAATACAGTAATAATGAAAGCCTTGACCGTGAGCACTCCGCCATAAGCTGGGCTGATAACACCGTAACTGAACAAGGCCACCCCGGCGAAGGACGCCAGGATGCCCGCCACGATGAAGGACACCAGTTCGGTATAGCCGGGATTGATGCCCATGAGCTTGGCCGCATCGCGGTTGCTGGAGACGGCGCGCACCGCACGGCCATACCAGCTGCGCGAGAGCCACCACCAGAGTGCGGCCATCATCAACAGGCTCACGCCGAAGAACAGCACTTCGCTGCGCATGCTGTAGAAGGGGCCGAGCACGAAGGCTTCCTGCAGCCATTCGGAACTGGTGGAACGGATGTCGGCCTTCCAGATCAGCAGCATGCCGTTGGTGAGGATGACGCCGATGCCATAGGTGAGGATCAGCGAATTGATCTCGCGGTCCTTCTTGATGCGGCTGACCACGAAATACACGATGGCCGAGGTCAGGCACACCACCACCAGCGCGATGGGAATGGCCAGTACCGGATTGAGGCCCAGGCCCGATTCCACCGAGTAGGCGATATAGGCCGCCAGCAATACCAGCTCACCCTGCGCCAGGTTGATGACGCGCATGGCACCGAACACCAGCGCCAGGCCCAGGGCAATGAGAGCGTAAGAGCCCCCCTGCAGCAGCCCCGAGTACAGGGCTTGCAGTATCAGTTCATTCATGTCTGCATTCCGTTGGAGTGGGCAACGGCGCGCCCGCCCGTGCAGCGTGCGCGCCGCCCGGGCATTACCAGGGCACGGCCGGATAATTCATCTTGTTGGTAGCAGCCGCCTTGGGCCAGACGATGGCGACCTTGTCGCCCTGGTGCTGGCCCATGTGGTGGGTGAAGTTCAGGTTGTCGCCATTGGCACCGAACTGCACGCGGCCGATCAGGGTTTCACGATCGGTCTTGCGCATTTCTTCGGCCACGCCATCCTTCTTGAGCGTGCCCTTGTCGGCGGCGCGGGCGATGGCTTCGAACAGCAGCATCGATTGCACGTAACCGAACTGGCCCAGGTAGTCAGGGTCCTTCTTGTAGAGGCGGCGATAGGTTTCTTCAAAGAGCTTGCCATCGGCCGTGGTGAACTGCGCCGGATACGGCAGCAGCGCCGTGCCATACACATTGGGCACCAGGTCCGGGAAGTCCTGCGCCATCTTCGGGGTGGCCAGCGACCATACGCCGACCATGGCCTTGACCGCCGGCTTCAACACGCGCGCTGCACGCAGGATGCCGACGTAGTCATTCTCGTAGCCGATCATGGCGATGACTTCCGGCTTGTCCTGCAGCTTGATCTTGTTGACGATGGGCTTGAAGTCGCTGATGGCCGGATCGAAGGCGTGCGAAGTCACCTTCAGTCCCTTGGCACCCCAGGCTTTTTCCAGGTCCTTGGCCAGCGCCGCCGTGGCTTCCTTGGTGGAATAGACGATGGAGACCGAACGCGCATTCATGTCGTCCAGCAGGCCCACCATGGCCTTCTGGTAGCCGGCCACGTTGTTGATACGGAAGAAGTTCTTGCGGCCGCTGTTGACCAGGTTGTCGTCCACGCCGCCGGAGGTCATGTAGACCAGTCCCGCCTTGCCCGCCGCATCGGCAGCCGGTGCGATATTGTTGGAGCCGTAGCCGCCGGTGATGGCCAGCACGCCTTCGCCAGCCAGCTTCTCGACGGCGGCGATGGCCTTGGCCGGGGCCGATTCGTCATCGATGGTGACCAGCTTGATCTTGTGCTTGCCGTTGGTCTTGTTGAAGACATCGGCCGCCACGTTGATGCCCTCCTGCATGCCCGAGCCCACGCGGGCCAGGCTGCCGGTCAGCGGGATTTCCACGCCGACCTTGAGTTCGTCGGCGGCCGCGCTGCCCGCGCCAGCGGCCAGTGCCGAGGCGATACAGGCCAGCAGGGCCAGTCGCTTGATGCCTTGATGCTTGTTCGTCATTGTCTCCACCTTTTTCCTCTGAGTGAATCTGAGTGATGTTGATGTCTGTCCTGCGCGGGACGTCCCGCCTCAGCGATGGATGCCAGGCGCACGACGCTGCCTGCGAACGTGCGCATCCCGGCCGGACGGCACCGGACACCCATGGCTGAAACGGGTCTGCATGACCCCGATGGCGCTGACTTCTGTTTTTTGTTGTGATGGACCTGCGGTACTGCCTTGCTGCGCACCGGTCATGCCTGCGGCATGGCGGCGCGTCTGTCTCCGTGCTCGTTGTTGCTCGTTGTGACCTGTTCGTTGCTGCCTGCCGCTCAGTGGCGGCCCATGCTGGCTTCCACCGTGCGCACCACGTTCACCAGACGCGGGCCGAGGTCTTCCATCAGCATCTCGCGCGTCAGCATGAACGCCGGGCCGCCGCAATTGAAGGCCATGATCTTTTCTTCGTTGGCATCGATCATGGGCACGCCCACGGCGCTGATGGTCTTTTCCCATTCGCCGACGGAAATGCAGAAACCATGATCCTGGTAATCCTTGAAGGCCTGCTCGATGCCGGCCTTGACCTTGGGCCATTGCTCTTCATTGCGCAGGCGGATGTGGTCCATCAGGAAATCGCGTTCGTTCTGGGGCAAGGCGCACAGCAGCGCGCGGCCCATGGAGGTGGTGGCCAGCGGAATGCGCGAGCCGACGTCGCGGCGCAAGGTCACGGCGGACTGGCCGCGCGTGGCTTCGATGTAGACCATGCTGAGGCGATCGCGGATGCCCAGCGCCACATTGCATTGCGAATAGTCGGCCAGCTCCTGCATGGCCGGACGCGCCAGCTTGCGCACATCCATGCCGGAGAGGAGGGAGTAGCCGAGGGCGAGCACGCCGGAGCCGAGCTGATAGCGGCCCTGGTCTTCGGAATATTCGAGATAGCCCAGCCGGGTCAGGGTGTGCGTCAGACGCGAGATGGTCGGCTTGGGCAGGCCGGTGCGCTTGGCCAGTTCGGTGTTGGTGAGGTAGATCTCCCCGGGACGGAAGCACCGCAGGATCTCCAGTCCACGCGCCAGGGCATTGACGAACTGCCGGTCGTGGCTCTCATCCTCACCCTTGAACGACACAATCTCATCCATCCGTCACATCTCCGCGTGGCAGGGCCGTGCCGCATGGTCACGTCGCCCTTCATTGGCTGTGGAATGTACACACCTGAAATCGCAGTGTCAATTATTTGCGAACGTGTGTTCCGCTGTGCAAAACAAGCAGTCCGGATGTGGCGTTTCAACAGCGCCAACAGCGGCCCCCGGCTCAACCTGCCTTTTTCGCCATCGGCCGCAAACGCCCACCCCACCTGACCCTTGCTGACAATTGTGCAGATCGGGCCGCTGCGGTATGCACGGTTTACACATCCGGCGCAAATGCGGTATCGTTGCCGACAAACGCCATTTGCGAACTTGAGTTTCGCTATGCGAACCAACTAGAACAGGAGACTGCTGCATGTCCAAGCAATCCACGGCGGCGGGCGAAACGCCCCCGGTCCATCTGGCGCGTGAAGGTGCCATCCTGGTGGTGACCATCGACAACCCGCCGGTCAATGCGCTGGGGGTGGCGGTGCGCCGGGGCCTGATGTCCGCCATCGAGGAGGGTGAGGCCGATGCAGGCGTAGCCGCCATCCTGGTGACCGGCGCGGGGCGCAACTTCATCGGCGGGGCCGACATCCGCGAATTCGGCAAGCCGCCGCAATCGCCCCTGCTGACCGAACTGTGCAATCGCATCGAGGCCTGCAACAAGCCGGTGCTGGCCGCCATCCACGGTGCGGCCCTGGGCGGCGGGCTGGAAGTGGCGCTGGCAGCGCATTACCGCGTAGCCCTTGGCAACGCCCGCCTGGGTCTGCCTGAGGTGCAGCTGGGCCTGTTGCCCGGTGCCGGTGGCACCCAGCGCACGCCGCGCCTGATCGGTGCGCAGGCCGCGCTGGACATGATGCTGAGCGGACGCCATCTCAGCGCCAAGGAAGCCCTTTCGCTCGGTCTGGTGGACCAGTTGGCCGAGGGCGACAGCGCCGATCAGGCGCGCGCGGCCGGCCTGCGCGAACTGCAGGCCCTGCTGGAGACCCACGCACCGGTACGCCGCAGTCGCGATGGCAAAGGGCTGGCCGATACCGCCGCCACGCAAGCGGCCATTGCGGCCGCACGCGCCGAGGCCGGCAAGAAATCGCGCGGCCTGTTCTCCCCGCACAAGATCATCGATGCGGTGGAAGCCGCCACCAATCTCACCTTCGAGGAAGGACTCGCACTGGAACGCCAGTTCTTCCTGCAATGCCTGGACAGCCCGCAACGCGCCGGCCTGATCCACGCCTTCTTCGCCGAACGCGAAGTGCAGAAAGCCCCCGAGACCCGCAACGCCCAGCCGCGCCGCATCGAACAGATCGGTGTGGTCGGCGGCGGCACCATGGGTGCGGGCATTGCCGTGGCGGTGCTCGATGCCGGTTTGCCGGTGACCATGATTGAACGTGACGATGAAGCGCTCGCACGTGGGCGCGGCCATGTGGAAAAAGTTTACGACGCCCAGGTGGCCAAGGGCCGTCTCACGCAAGAAGCCCGCGACGCCGTACTGGCGCGCTTGCACGGCAGCACCCGTTATGAAGACTTGTCCGCCGCCGATGTGGTGATCGAAGCCGTCTTCGAAGATCTGACGGTGAAGCAAGCCGTCTTCGCCGAACTGGACCGCGTTTGCAAACCCGGTGCCGTGTTGGCGACCAACACGTCCTACCTCGACATCGACGCGATTGCCGCCAGCATCTCCCGTCCTTCGGACGTGATCGGCCTGCACTTCTTCTCGCCGGCCAATGTGATGAAGCTGCTGGAAATCGTGGTGCCGCGCCAGGTCACGGGCGACGTGGTGGCCACCGCTTTCGAACTGGCCAAGCGCCTGCGCAAGGTGCCGGTGCGCGCCGGGGTCTGCGATGGCTTCATCGGTAATCGCATCCTGGCCGTCTATCGCCAGGCGGCCGATGCCCTGATGGAAGATGGCGCGTCGCCCTATGAGATCGATGCTGCCGTGCGCGACTTCGGTTTTGCCATGGGGCCGTACCAGGTGGTGGACCTGGCCGGTGGCGACATCGGCTGGGCCACCCGCAAGCGCCGCGCCGCCACGCGCGATCCGCGTGCGCGCTACGTCCGCATTGCCGACCGCCTGTGCGAACGCGGCTGGTTCGGCCAGAAGAGCGGACGCGGTTTCTATCGCTATCCGGATGGACCGCGCAGCGGCGCGCCGGACCCGGAAGTGCTGGCGCTCATCGACGAAGAACGTGAACGCGCCGGCATCACCCCGCGCAGCTTCAGCAAGGAAGACATCCAGCGCCGCTACCTGGCCGCCATGATCAACGAGGGTGCCAATGTCGTCCATCAGCGCATTGCGCTGCGTCCGCTGGATGTGGATGTCACCTTCCTCTATGGCTACGGTTTCCCGCGCCATCGCGGCGGTCCGATGAAATACGCCGACATGGTCGGCCTGCCCAATGTGCTGGCGGACATCCGCGCCTTTGCCGCCGAAGACCCGCTGTTCTGGACGCCCTCGCCGCTGCTGGTGGAACTGGTCGAACGCAGCGCCAATTTTGAATCGCTGAACCAGGCCGGCTGATCGTTCTACCGAACTCCCCGGAGACCGCGCACCTTGGCGGTCTCCCCGTTGCACCATCCTTCCAGGAGAATTCCATGATGCGGGAAGCCGTCATCGTATCCACTGCGCGTACTCCCTTGACCAAGGCCCATCGCGGCGAATTCAACGTCACGCCCGGCCCGACCCTGGCGGCCTTCGCCGTGCGCGCCGCCGTCGAACGTGCGCGCATCGATCCGGGCCAGATCGAGGATGCCATCCTCGGCTGCGGCTATCCGGAAGGCACCACCGGCCGCAACATCGCGCGCCAGGCCATCGTGCGTGCAGGGCTGCCCATCAGCATCGCCGGCACTACCGTCAATCGTTTCTGTGCGTCGGGCCTGCAAGCCATCGCGATGGCCGCAGGCCGCATCGTGGTCGATGGCGCCGATGCCATGATCGCAGGCGGTTTGGAAAGCATCTCGCAAATCCGCAGCCGCAGCGCCACCGACAGCGGCGACAGCGGCATGGATCCGTGGATCGTCGAGCACAAGCCCGAGCTCTACCTGCCCATGATCGAGACCGCCGACATCGTGGCCACCCGCTACGGCATCTCGCGTGAAGACCAGGACCGCTTCTCCGAAGCCAGCCAGCGCAAGACCGCCGAAGCGCAAGAAGCAGGACGCTACCGCGACGAGATCGTGGCCTGCACCACCACCATGCAAGTCACCGACAAGGCCAGCGGCCAGACCAGCCTGCGCGAGGTGACGGTGGAGGCCGACAACTGCAACCGCCCCGGCACCACCTATGAGGCACTGGCCAAGCTGGCCCCGGTGATGGGCGCGGACAAGTTCATCACGGCAGGCAATTCCTCGCAGCTCTCCGACGGGGCCTCGGCCTGCGTGATGATGGAAGCGCGCGCGGCAGAACGCGCGGGGTTGCCGGTGCTGGGCGCGTTCCGCGGCCTTGCCGTGGCCGGTTGCGAGCCTGATGAAATGGGCATCGGCCCGGTCTTTGCGGTGCCGCGCCTGCTGCAGCGCCACGGCCTGCGCATGGAAGACATCGGCCTGTGGGAACTCAACGAAGCCTTCGCTTCGCAGGCCCTGTATTGCCAGCGCCGCCTGGGCATTCCGGAAGAGCTGCTCAACGTCAACGGCGGCGCCATTTCCATCGGCCATCCCTTCGGCATGACCGGGGCCCGTCTGGCCGGCCACGTGCTCATCGAGGGCAAGCGGCGCGGTGCGCGCTACGCCGTGGTGACCATGTGCATTGCCGGCGGCATGGGCGCGGCCGGCCTGTTTGAAATCTATTGAAGCGCAGCATCGCTTCGCTGCATCCTCAAGGAGACTGGAATGGATCTGAATTTCACCCCGGCCGAAGAAGCCTTCCGCGACAGCGTGCGCGCCTTCCTCGCCGAGAAGCTGCCCAAGGCCTTGTCGGACAAGGTCGCCAGCGGCAAGCACCTGAGCCGCGATGAAATGGCGCAATGGCACGCCATCCTCAACGAACGCGGCTGGCTGGCCAATCACTGGCCCCGCGAATATGGCGGCACCGGCTGGACCGTGATCGAGAAATTCATCTTCGAACATGAATGCTGCCTGGCGCATGCGCCGCGCGTGGTGCCCTTCGGCGTCAACATGCTGGGGCCGGTGCTGATCAAGTACGGCAACGAAGCGCAGAAGCGATACTGGCTGCCGCGCATCCTCAATGGCGAGGACTGGTGGTGCCAGGGCTATTCGGAACCGGGCGCGGGTTCCGACCTGGCGGCCGTGAAGACGCATGCGGTACGCGACGGCGATCATTACATCGTCAACGGCCAGAAGACCTGGACCACGCTGGGCCACTACGCCAACATGATTTTCTGCCTGGTGCGCACCAACCGCGAAGCCAAGAAACAGGAAGGCATCAGCTTCCTGCTGATCGACATGAACGCCCCGGGCGTGGAAGTGCGCCCCATCATCACGCTGGATGGCGAGCACGAAGTCAACGAGGTCTTCTTCACCGACGTGCGCGTGCCGGTACAAAACCTGGTCGGCGAGGAAGATCGCGGCTGGAGTTGCGCCAAGTACCTGCTGACCTATGAGCGCACCAACATCGCCGGCATCGGCTTCTCGGTGGCCGCACTGCAACGCTTGAAGAAAATCGCCGCCACGCAACGCAGCCATGGCCGTCCGCTGGCCGATGACCCGCTCTTCGCTGCCCGCATGGCCCGCGTGGAAATCGATCTGGAGAACATGAAGACCACCAACCTGCGCGTCATCTCGGCGGTGGCCGGCGGTGGTGCGCCCGGTGCAGAAAGCTCCATGCTCAAGATACGCGGCACCGAGATCCGCCAGGAAATCACCGCCCTCACCCGCCGCGCCATGGGTCCTTATGCGCGCCCGTATCAGTGGCATTCGCTGGAAGAAGGTCACGACGGCGGCACGCTGGGTCCGGAAGCCGCTGCCGGTGCGGCCGCGCATTACTTCAACAATCGCAAGCTGTCGATCTTCGGCGGCTCCAATGAAATCCAGAAGAACATCATCTCCAAGATGATCCTTGGCCTGTGAGGAAACGCCCATGAATTTCGAGCACACCGAAGAACGGCGCATGCTGGCCGACAGCCTGCGCCGTCTCATTACCGAACAGTATGGTTTTGAAGCCCGCAAGCACCTGCTGCAATCCGCACCCGGCATGAGCCGCGACATGTGGTCGCAGCTGGCAGAGATGGGCGTGATCGGCGCGCTCTTCCGCGAGGAAGATGGCGGCTACGGCGGGGGCGGTTTCGACATCGCCGTGGTGTTTGAAGAGATCGGCCGCGGCCTGCTGCTGGAGCCCTTGCTGGGCAGTGCCATTCTGGTGGGCGAGGCCATCGCGGCCGCTGGCACGCCCGCACAGAAAGCCCTGCTGGAACCGATCATCGCCGGCCAGACGCTGGCCGCCTTGGCCCATGAAGAAGCCGACAGCCACTACGCGCCCACGCATGTGGCCACGCGCGCCACCCAATCGGCTGATGGAAGCTGGCGTCTGCAAGGGCACAAGGCGGTCGTGGTGCACGCGGAAGCGGCCGATGTATTCCTGGTCTCGGCGCGCACCAGCGGCGAAACCGATGATCCTGACGGCATCTCGCTGTTCCTGGTCCCGGCCGATACGGCGGGCCTGCAACTGCAAGGCAGCGACACCATCGACGGTGGCCGCGTAGCCGACCTGCTGCTGAAGGATGCATCTCTGCCCGCCGACGCTCTGCTGGGCAGCCCAGGCAATGGCGCTGCGCTGCTCGAACGTATCCTCGGACGCGGCGTGCTGGCCCTGTGCGCCGAAGCACTGGGCGCGATGGAAGTGGCCAAGGAAGCCACGCTCGATTACCTGCGCACCCGCAAGCAGTTCGGCCTGCCCATCGGCAGCTTCCAGGCCCTGCAGCACCGCATGGCCGACCTGCTGCTGGAAGTGGAACAGGCACGCTCGGCGGTCATCAATGCCGCTGCCGCCTTGGACGCCGACCGCCTCACGCGCGAACGCGCCTTGTCGGCGGCCAAGTTCAGCATCGGCCGCATCGGCACGCTGGTGGCCGAAGAATCGATCCAGCTGCATGGCGGCATCGGCATGACCTGGGAACTGCCGCTGTCGCATTACGCCAAGCGCCTGGTGATGATCGATCACCAGCTCGGCGACGAGGACCACCACCTGCAACGCTACATCGCGCTGGGCCGCGAAGTACCGGCATGAGCGAGGTCCTGCGCGAGCAGCGCGGCGCGGTGCGCGTGCTCATCAATCACGATCCGGCCACGCGCAATGCCCTCAACGCCGACCTGTACGTGGCACTGACGGCCGCGCTCGACGAGGCCCAGGCCGATCCGCAAGTGGGGGCCATCGTGCTGGCCGGGGGCGGCAACTTCTTCTGCTCCGGCGGCGACCTGCGCCTGCTGGCCCAGCGCCGCAGCATGGCACCCCAGCAACGGCGTGCAAAACTGGAAGGCTTGCACGACCTGATCCGCCATATCGGCCGCTGCAGCAAGCCGGTGATTGCAGCCGTCGAAGGCGGCGCGGCCGGCGCCGGGCTGTCGCTGGCCCTGGCCTGCGATCTGCTGGTGACCACGCGCCAGGCGCAGTTCTCGGTGGCCTACGTCAAGGTCGGGCTCACGCCCGATGGGGGCGTGACGGCTTTCCTTGCGCAATTCCTGTCGCGCCAGGTGCTGACCCAGCTGTGCCTGTCGGGCGAGCGTTTCAATGGCGAACGCCTGCATGCCATGGGCGCGGTCAATCAGCTGGCCGAGGCGGGACAGGCACTGCAAGCCGCCGTGCAACTGGCCGCCACCCTGGCCGACGGACCGGCACAGGCGATGGCCCGCATCAAGCATCTGTGCCAGCATGCCTACGGTGCCACGCTGGAAGAACAACTGGAACTGGAAGCGCAGCACATGGTGCTGTCGCAGGGTGAAGACGAGGCGGCCGAGGGCATTCACGCCTTCCTCGAAAAACGGCCCGCCGATTTCCGGCGGCTGCGGCAGACACCAAACGAATAGCATTACCGGGATGCGCAACCACGAAATACAGAAGAACAAAACGCAATACGCATCCCGTCCACGAGGAGACAACATGACTGAACAGACTGCATCCCTGCCACTGGCCGGCGTCCGCGTACTGGACCTCTCGCGCGTGCTGGCCGGCCCGTGGTGTGCGATGGTGCTGGGCGACCTGGGTGCCGAAGTGATCAAGGTCGAGCACCCCGAACGCGGCGACGACACGCGCGACTGGGGCACCCGCATCGGCTCCACCGAAACCGCGTATTTCAACAGCGTCAACCGCAACAAGCGTTCCATCAGCGTCGACCTGCAGACCGCGGAAGGCCAGGATATCGTGCGCCAGCTGGCCCGCAAGAGCGATGTGGTGATCCAGAATTTCAAGTTCGGCGGCGTACAGAAATTTGGCCTCGATTACGAAACCCTGCGCCGCGACAATCCCGGCCTGGTGTATTGCTCCATCACCGGCTACGACAGCAGCGGTCCCGAAGCCACGCGGCCCGGCTATGACCTGGTGATCCAGGGCGAATCCGGCCTGATGTCGCTCAATGGCGAGGCCAGCCAGCCGCCGTTGAAGCTGGGCGTGGCGGCGGTGGACTTGTTCACCGGCATGTATTCCGCCCAGGGCGTGCTGGCCGCGCTGTACCAGCGCCAGCAGACCGGACAGGGACGGCATGTGGAAATGGCGCTGTTCGATTGCGGCGTCATGATCACCTCGTATTACGGGCTGGAAGCGCTGATCCTGGGCGACGATCCGCCGCGCTATGGCAATGCGCATCCCTCCATCATTCCCTATGGCGTCTTTGATGCGGCCGATGGCAGGCTGGTCATTACCGTAGGCACCAACAGCCAGTACCAGCGTTTCTGCCACAGCGTCATCGACCGTCCCGACCTGGCCGAGGATGTGCGCTTCAAGACCAACGTCAGCCGTGGCCAGCATCGCGACGTGCTGGTCCCGGAAATCAACCGCGAACTCAAGGCCCGCAAGCGTGCCGACCTGCTGGCCAAGCTGCACCAGGCCGGCATTCCCTGCGGTGAAGTGCTGGGCCTGCATGAGGCCCTGACCAGCCCGCGCGCCACCTCGGCCGGCCTGGTCAGCACGCATCCGCATGCAGAAGCGGGCAGCGTGCAGGTGCTGACGCCGCCCTATCGCTTCGATGGCGAACGCCTGCCGGTGCGCAAGGCGCCGCCCTCCCTGGGTGAAGGCACGGGAGAAGTCTTGCAGTCGCTGCTGGGGATGGAAGAAGCGCAGATCGCCGCGTTGCGCGAACGCGGCGTGCTGTAGAGAAAA
Organism: Herbaspirillum huttiense; assembly: GCF_004367745.1. GTDB lineage: Bacteria > Pseudomonadota > Gammaproteobacteria > Burkholderiales > Burkholderiaceae_D > Herbaspirillum > Herbaspirillum huttiense. Next base: position 1,233,954 of record NZ_CP037993.1, on the reverse strand, counting down.
GAGCAAAAGAGGAAATCATTCGCCTGCAAGCCATCGTACAGGCGGCTTGCAGGCGATGTCGCTTCAGTTGGAGAAAGCTGCCAGCCCGGTGATGGCGCGGCCGAGGATCAGCGCATGCACATCATGCGTGCCCTCATAGGTGTTCACGACTTCCAGGTTCACCAGGTGACGCGCCACGCCGAACTCGTCGGAGATACCGTTGCCGCCCATCATGTCGCGCGCCATGCGGGCGATGTCCAGTGCCTTGCCGCAGCTGTTGCGCTTCATGATCGAGGTCTGCTCGATACCGGAATATCCCTCATCCTTCAGGCGGCCCAGGCGCAGGCAGCCTTGCAGGCCCAGCGAGATTTCCGTGAGCATGTCGGCCAGCTTCTTCTGCACCAGCTGGTTGGCTGCCAGCGGACGGCCGAACTGCTGGCGCTCCATGGTGTAGCGGCGCGCGCGTTCGTAGCAGTCTTCGGCTGCGCCCAGCGCGCCCCAGGCGATGCCGTAACGCGCGCTGTTCAAGCAGGTGAAGGGGCCCTTCAATCCGCGCACATCGGGGAAGGCGTTTTCTTCCGGACAGAAGACGTTGTCCATCACGATTTCCCCGGTGATGGAAGAACGCAGGCCGACCTTGCCGTGGATGGCCGGCGCCGACAAGCCCTTGGCCCCCTTGTCGAGGATGAAGCCGCGAATCTCGCCTTCGTCATCCTTGGCCCACACCACGAAGACATCGGCCACCGGGCTGTTGGTGATCCACATCTTGCTGCCGGACAGGCTGTAGCCCCCATCCACCTTGCGGGCGCGGGTGATCATGCTGCCAGGATCGGAACCGTGGTTGGGTTCGGTCAGGCCGAAGCAGCCTATCCATTCGCCGCTGGCCAGCTTGGGGAGGTATTTCTGTTTCTGCGCTTCGGTGCCGAAGGCATTGATGGGGGTCATCACCAGCGAGGACTGCACGCTCATCATGGAGCGATAGCCGGAATCGACGCGCTCCACTTCGCGCGCGATCAAGCCATAACAAACGTAATTCAACCCGGCACCACCGTATTGCTCGTCGATGGTCGCGCCCAGCAAGCCCAGCTCGCCCATCTCGCGGAAGATGCTCACATCCATCTTCTCGTGGCGGAAGGCTTCCAGCACGCGCGGAGCCAGGCGGTCCTGGCAGTAGGCCTGGGCGGCGTCGCGCACCTGGCGCTCATCGTCGCTCAGCTGCTGCTCCAGCATCAGGGGGTCGGCGTAATCGAATGCATGTCGTTGCTGCGTTTTGCTCATGGAAGCCTCTTTTGTGCATCAGGAATCGCTGCAGCAGCACAGTCTTCGCGGACCGTCCTCGCGCAGCGGCGGTGGACAAAAATATACGGACTGCCCCGCCCCGGCGCAAACGAATTGTTTGCATCACCGTGTGCGTTTCACGCACTCCGGTTCCGCCTGTCGAGACAGCTTCCACGACACCGGCTCAACCCAATCCGCTGGGCAGTCGATAGGCCTTGGCCTGTTCTTCCAGCCAGTCCTGGAACAGGCGCAGCAGCGGCCGCTCCGAGGTGCGCTCGGGATAGATCAGGTAGTAGGAATGGGTGCTCAGGTAATCGTGATCGACTGCCACCACCAGCAGGCCGCGCCGCAATTCATCCTCGATCAGGAAGCGCGGGATCAGCGCCACGCCCATGCCCACGATGGCGGCCTGGGTCAGCATGGAGAACAGTTCCAGTTGCGTGCCCACCAGGTCGTTCTGCACCTGCATGCCGAAGGAGGCGAACCACTGCCGCCACACATAGGGCCGCGTGCTCTGCTGCAGCAGCGGATAGGCCAGCAGTTCGGTGGGCGTGAGCTTGCGGCCGGCACCGATGAGCTCGGGGCTGGCCACGGCCACCATGCTCTCGCGCATCAGGAACACGCCCTCGGTGCCGGGCCAGCTGGCTTGCCCGGCGTAGAGCGTGGCATCGAGATTGGTCTCTTCGAAAAGGAAGGGCCGGGTGCGCGGCCGCAGGTTGACGGTCACGCCCGGATGCGCCTCCAGGAAGGAACGCAGGCGCGGCAGCAGCCAGCGGGTGGCGAAGGTCGGCATCACGCCCAGCTCCAGCGTATCGCCATGGCCATCGCGCGACATCAGGTGCAGGGCATCGCGTTCGATTTCATCGAGGCGCTGGCCGACCTGGTGGCTGTAGCTCACGCCCGCCTCGGTCAGGCGCACGCCGCGCTTGGTGCGGCGAAACAGCTTCAGGCCCAGGAATTCTTCCAGCGCGGCCACCTGGCGGCAGACCGCGCTCTGCGTCACCGCCATTTCCTGGGCGGCCTTGGTAAAGCTCTGGTGCCGCGCGGCCGACTCGAAGACGGCCATGGCCTGGGTGGAGGGAATCTTTCGGCGCATCGTGCGAAAAAGGCGGAGAAGTGAATTTTATGCACATCTTACTGCAGCTCCGGCGTCTTCCATCGTACCTCATTGAATAATCTTGTACGACATCCTGACAACCATCGATATCAAACAATCGATATCAATTAACGCATTGCCAGCATGATTAATTTCATTGGATGGAAATCTTGCCGGTCGTTAAGATCAAGCCCGATCCAGCCATGCGACCATCGAACAGCAAGCGCCGGCGGCCAAGGGAGGCCGCTGGCTACAAGAGAGACAGGATGGGCAGGAAGCCGACGCTTCGTGACGGCATGACAGCATGACATCACCAGCACTTCATTGCTCCCGCAACCACGCCCCCCGGCCGGTTGCTGCTCTTGACGCCCGCTCGCCAAACGGGCGGCCTCGCAGAAACGTTCGACCGCATCGTTCGGATCCGACACTGAAAACGATATAAATCGAATGCGAGGAAGACATGATCTGGTTCTACAACCTCAACATCGCCAAAAAACTGGCGCTGTCCTTTGCGGTGGTGATTGCGCTGACCCTGTTGCAGGGCCTGTTCGCCATGAAGGAACTCAAGCAGGTCAACAGTGCTTCCGGCGAGATCGTCAACAAGTGGATGCCGACCATGGATGCCGCGCGCGAGCTGCAGGGTTCACTGCCACCGCTGCGCCTCAATGAACTGGAACTGGTCACGGCGGTGACGCCCCAGGAGCGCAGCGCTGCCAACCAGTCCATCAAGAAACGGCTGGATGCGCTGGCCAAGCAGCGCGCGGTATTCGAGCAGCGCATGTCCGAACCCGAGGAGAAGGAACAGTACGCCCAGTTCGGCAAGAACCTGGCTGCCTACCTGAAGGTGGATGAACAACTGGCCGAGATGGCGGCCAACCAGCAGTATGACGAGACACGCGCCCTCTTCAATGGCGAATCCGCCAAGCTCTACGCCGCGATGGTCGGCAACCTCAACGCCATCGTGAAGCTCAATGCCAGCGGCAGCGCGCGCGCTGACGAAGAAGCTTCGGGCGTATTCCGCGCGGCGCAGCGCTGGATCGTGGGCTTGCTGGTGGCGACGGTGGCCATCGGTTCGCTGCTGGCCTTCGTGGTGGCGGCCAATGTCGCGCGCCCGTTGAAGGAAGCAGTGGAAATCGCCCAGCGCGTGGCACGTGGCGACCTGACCCTGCGCATCCGCCCGGCCGGCCGCGATGAAACCGGACGCCTCATGGAAGCCCTGCGCGTGATGAACGACAGCCTGCGCGACATCGTCAATGAGGTGCGCCAGGGGACCGACACCATTGCTACCGCCTCCAACGAAATCGCCCGTGGCAATCTGGACCTGTCCAACCGCACCGAACAACAGGCCGGCTCGCTCGAAGAAACGGCGTCGGCCATGGAGCAGCTCACCTCCACCGTCACCCAGAATGCCGACAACGCGCGCCAGGCCAACCAGCTGGCGGCCACCGCCTCCGACATCGCCAGCCAGGGCGGTGACGTGGTGGGCCAGGTGGTGCAGACCATGGAGGGGATCACCGAAAGTTCGCGCCGCATTGCCGACATCATCAGCGTGATCGATGGCATCGCCTTCCAGACCAACATCCTGGCGCTCAATGCAGCAGTGGAAGCGGCCCGTGCCGGCGAGCAGGGACGCGGCTTCGCCGTGGTGGCCTCGGAAGTGCGCTCACTGGCCCAGCGCTCGGCCGGTGCGGCCAAGGAGATCAAGGAACTGATTGACGACTCGGTGCAGAAGGTCAGCGCCGGCAGCGCTTTGGTGGAACGTGCCGGCAGCACCATGACCGAAGTGGTGGCCAGTGTACGCCGCGTCACCGACGTGGTGGCCGAGATCAGTGCGGCCACGCAGGAACAGAGCGGCGGCATCAATGAGGTCAATCTCGCCATCACGCAGATGGATGAGACCACCCAGCAGAATGCCGCGCTGGTGGAGCAGGCGGCGGCAGCAGCGGATTCGCTGAAGGGACAGGCGGGGAATCTGGCGGCGGTGGTGGGGAAGTTCAAGCTGGAGTGAGGCCATCACGGCCGACATCGGATCGCCTGACGTCGGCGGCGTGCCGGGGCCCCGCATGCAGTCAATCGCGCCCTGTCACGGCCCCATGCGCGAGAGCAGCAGCCTGAACCCGAGCGTCATCATGACGGCACCGGCGGTCCGGTCGAACCAGTGCTTGCCCTGCACATACCAGCGGCGCGGACGCGCTGACGAGAGCGCCACGGCCACCAGGCCATACCATCCCGCTTCGATCAGGAAAACCAGCAGCAGCGTCAGTCCCTTGAAGGGCAAGGACGTCTCGGCCGGCAAGAAGGCGGCAAACACGCTGGTGTAGGCGATGGCGGTTTTCGGATTGCTGATCTGGGTGACCAGGCCCAGCCACAGGGACCGACGGGACAGGGACGGTGATGCATCGCGCTGTGCGATGTCGTCCGCCATCAAGGGCGTACGCGCCCCGCGCCAGATGCGCCAGCCCATGTAGGCCAGATAAACACCACCCCCGAACTTCAACACCAGATAGAGCGAAGGCACTGCCAGCAGCACTGCTTGCAGTCCCAGCAAGGCCGCTCCTGCAAAGAGCACGCCGCCGATGCCCATGCCCAGTGCGGCCAGCAGGCCATTGGCTCGTCCGCCGCCGACCGAGGTGCGCGCCACCATCACGAAGCTGGGGCCGGGGCTCATGGTGGCCACGCTCAGCGTGGCGGACAGTGCGATCAGTTCAGCAAGATGTTGCATGGACAGGCTCCTTTTGGCGACGAGGGCGCACCTCATTCGCTTGTTTTTTCAGGAAGAACGGCACCTCGCTCGCGCCTATGCCCAGATCAGTGAGCTCGCGCGCCCCCATCTCCCGCAATTCCCGCGCAGCGCCCCCGTGTGAAGCGTGCTGGTCCCCGAGGACGCGGGCAAGGACCTGGCTGACGATGTGCCGCATGGACTTCTCCCTGGATGAATGCGCAGATCATCCGCCAAACGAAGTCATTGGTAAAATTGAGTTTGATGACAGCCACTATCATGAAACCTGATGAGAGAACTCAGCCTCGACCAGTTGCGCACCCTGGTCACCATCGTCGACCTCGGCACCTTCTCCGCTGCCGCCAATGCGCTGCACCTGGCCCAGCCCACGATCAGCCTGCATGTCAGCGATCTCGAAGAGCGCCTGGGCAGCGCCCTGCTCATGCGCGGCAGTCGCCGCGTACAAGCCACGGCGCTGGGCGCGCTGGTGATCGACCGGGCCCGGCGCCTGTTGCGCGATGCCGACGATCTGCTCGATGTCGCCAGGAAACATGTCGAAGGCAAGGTCGGCCGGGTACGGCTGGGCACTTCCACCGGTGTGGTGGTGAACCTGCTGCCGCGCGTACTGCGCCAGCTGGAAAACAGCTACCCCGGCATCGACGTGGAGGTCAACATCATGGGCTCCAACGAAACCATGGCGCGCCTGCAGGAAGGCACGCTCGACATCGGCCTGGTCGCCATCCCCATCACGGCCTCCAAGGACATCCAGATCACGCACTGGCGCAGCGACCGCATGATGGCTTTCCTGCCGGCGACCTGGAAATCGCCCGCCGCCGTCAAGCCGGGCTGGCTGATGGACAAGCCCATGATCTTCAACGATGCCACCACGCAGATGTACCGGCTCACCATGGCCTGGTTTGCCGAGGCCGGGGAAAACCCGCGCGCGCGCATCGAACTGAACTACAACGAAGCCATGAAGAGCCTGGTCTCCGCCGGCTACGGCGCAGCCATCCTGCCGCTGGAACAGCCCCTGGCCGCCGAACTGGAGCGCCACAAGGACATCCGCATCGTGCCGCTGTCGCCGGTGCTCAAGCGACACATCGGTGTGGCCCATCGCGCCCTGCCCAACCTGGACAAGGCCACCGTGAACGTGCTGGAGACCATACGGCAGTTCCAGGAAGCCTGACGGGGCTGGTAGCGCGCAGGAAGGTGCATTAAACACAGCTTAATGCTCGATTCACCGAGCATTAAGCACGGCGCAATCCCGATCTCCTATAGTCGATGCTCATCGACCTACCCTCTTCAGGAGTTCCCCATGAGCCTGGCCACCCTGCCCACGCCCGCCGCCTTGATCGACATCTCGCGCATGGAGCGCAACATCGCCCGCATGCAACAGCGCATGGATGCGCTGGGCGTGCGCTTCCGTCCGCACGTCAAGACCACCAAGTGCCAGCAGGTGGTGCAGGCGCAACTGCAGGCTGGTGCGCGCGGCATCACCGTCTCCACCCTCAAGGAAGCCGAACAGTTCTTTGCCGCCGGCATCACCGACATCGTCTACGCCGTTGGCATGGCGCCCACCAAGCTCGGCCAGGCGCTGGCGCTGCGGCGCCAGGGCTGCGATCTCAAGATCGTGGCCGACAGCGTGGTCTGTGCCGAGGCCATCGTGGCCTTCGGCCAGGCGCAAGAGGAATGTTTCGAGGTCTGGATTGAAATCGACGTGGATGGCCACCGCTCCGGCATCGCCCCGGAAGACGCCACCCTGCTGGCCGTGGGCAACGTACTCCATGCCGGCGGCATGCGCATCGGCGGCGTGATCGCCCATGCCGGTTCCAGCTATGACTACGACAACGACGCCGCCCTCATCGCCGTGGCCGAACAGGAACGCGTCGGCTGCGTGCGCGCCGCCGAACGTTTGCGCGAAGCCGGCCTGCCCTGCGACGTGGTCAGCATCGGCTCCACCCCGACCGCCCTGCGCGCCGAACACCTGCGCGGCGTGACCGAAGTGCGTGCCGGTGTCTATGCCATGTTCGACCTGGTGATGCACAACGTGGGCGTCAATACCATGGACGAGATCGCCCTGAGCGTGCTGACCACCGTGATCGGCCACCAGCCCGAAAAAGGCTGGGCCATCGTCGATGCAGGATGGATGGCGATGAGCCGCGACCGCGGCACGCAAGGACGCAAGCACGACTTCGGCTATGGGCAGGTTTGCACGGAAGACGGCAAGGTGCTGGAAGGCTACCTCATGAGCGGGGCCAACCAGGAACACGGCATCCTCTCGCGCCAGGGCAGCCCGGATGCGCAGATCGCAGAGCACCTGCCCATCGGCACGCGCCTGCGCATCCTGCCCAACCACGCCTGTGCCACCGGTGCGCAGTACCAGCAATACCAGGCCATCGCCGCCGATGGCAGCGTGGCGACCTGGCCGCGCTTCAACGGCTGGTAACGGCTCCGCCCGTGAGCCCGCTGCCGAAGTAAGACTGCGCAAGCGCCACCCAGTAACGCACGCCTTCTTCGATGATGTCGTCGTTGAAGTCGTAGTGCGGGTGGTGCAGCGAGTGCGAGGCACGGTCCTGCGGCGCATTGCCGATCAACACATAGGTACCGGGCCGCTCCTCCAGCATGAAACCGAAATCCTCGGAGGTCATGTTGGCCGGGATACCGGTACGGATGCGTTCATCGCCGAAGGTCTGGCGAATCACCCGTTCGCAGAAATCGGTCTCGGCCGGGGTGTTGATGGTGGCCGGGTAGTACTGGAAGAATTCCACCTCGACCTTGGCCCCATAGGCGTCGGCCAGCGCATGGCACATGCGGCGGATATCTTCCTGCAGCTTCTGCTGCAAGGTGGAGGACAGCGTGCGAATGGTGCCGCGCAATTCGGCGCGGTCCGGGATGACGTTGTCGGTATCGCCCGCATGGAACATGCAGACCGAAATGACGGCAGGGTCGACCGGATCCTTGTGGCGCGCCGCGATGGTCTGGCACTGCAGGACCATGGAGCAGGCCAGCGGGATCGGGTCCAGCCCCAGGTGCGGCTGGGCCGCATGGGCGCCCTTGCCGGTGATGGTGATTTTCAGGCGCGAACCGGCGGCCATGATGGGACCGGTACGCAAGCCGAACTGCCCGGCGGGCAAGCCGGGCCAGTTGTGCATGCCGAACACGGCTTCGGTCGGGAACTGCTCGAACAGGCCGTCATCGATCATCTTGCGCGCCCCCGCCCCGCCCTCTTCTCCCGGCTGAAAGACGAAGTGCACGCTGCCCGGCAAGGTCGGCTGCTGCTTGAGCACGCGCGCCGCGCCCAGCAGCATGACGGTGTGGCCGTCATGCCCGCAGGCGTGCATGATGCCGTGGCTGCACGAGGCGTGCGCAAAATCATTGGCCTCGACGATGGGCAAGGCATCCAGGTCGGCGCGCAGCACGATGCCGCGTTGCGGATCGCTGCCCGGCAGGCTGGCTACCACGCCGGTGCCGCCCAGGCCACGCGTGACCTCATAGCCCAGCGCTTGCAGCTCCTGCACCACCACGTCGGCGGTGCGATGTTCCTCGAAACGCAGCTCGGGATGCGCGTGCAGGTCGCGGCGCAGGCCGGCCCAGTGGGCGCGGTGCTGGTGCAAGGAGTCGTGCGAATGTTCAGTGTGTTCCATGATGCTCATGTGTTCATGCCGTCATGACGGCGGTGATGAAGACGCTCAGGCGTAGTAGCCCAGGATCGATTTCACTTCCATGTATTCCTCCATGCCCTCCACCCCGTACTCGCGCCCGTTGCCGGACTGCTTGTAGCCGCCGAAAGGGGCCTGTGGATCCCAGGCCGGATAGTTCAGGTGCACCTGGCCGGACTGGATGCGGGCGGCTACGGCGCGCACCTGGTCCTTGTCGGTGCCCTGCACGTGCGCACCCAGGCCATAGACGGTGTCGTTGGCGATGGCAATGGCTTCTTCCACGGTGTCATAGGGCAGGATGGCCAGCACGGGTCCGAAGATTTCTTCCTGAGCGATCACCATGTCGGTATGCACATCGGAGAAGATCGTGGGCCGCGCGTAGTAACCCTGCTCCAGTCCGTCCGGGCGTCCGGCGCCACCGGCCAGCAGGCGTGCACCGTCCTGCATCCCGGCCTCGATCATCTGTTGCACCCGCAGGAATTGCGCGCGGTTGGCCAGCGGGCCGTGGGTCGTCGCGGCATCGGTGGGGTCGCCCACTTTCATCTGGGCCAGCGTCGCCAGCGCCAGTTCATGCACGCGATCCAGTGATGCACGCGGCACGATCAGACGCGTGGGCGCGCTGCAGGACTGTCCCATGTTGCGGAAGGCCGCCGCCACACCCGGCGGAATGGCACGCGCCAGGTCCGCATCCGGCAACACCACATTGGGCGACTTGCCGCCCAGCTCCTGGGCCACGCGCTTGACCGTGACGGCAGCGGCTTGCGCCACCAGCACGCCGGCGCGGGTGGAGCCGGTGATCGAGATCATGTCCACCTGCGGATGCGAGGACATGGCCGCACCGACCTCGGGCCCGCTGCCATTGACCAGGTTGAAGACGCCCGCCGGAATGCCCGCTTCATGCACGATCTCGGCAAACAGCAAGGCCGACAGCGGCGACAGTTCGCTCGGCTTCAACACCACGGTGCAACCGGCTGCCAGTGCCGGACCGACCTTGGCGGTGATCTGGTAGATCGGCCAGTTCCAGGGCGTGATGAGGGCACACACACCGATCGGCTCGCGCACGATGGCCGTGGTGCCGCGCGGGCGGATGAAAGCATAGTCCGCCAGGTTGTCACGCGCCACACGCAGGTGTTCAGCCGCCAGCGGCACGTGGGCCGTGCGGGCATAGGTGATGGGAGCGCCCATCTCCAGCGTCAGTGCCTGGGCGAACAGTTCGGTGCGTTCCACCAGCAGGGCGTGAACACGACCGAGCAGCGCGGCGCGCTCCAGCGGCGAGGTCGCGGCCCAGGCGGCAAACGCCCGGCGCGCGGCCTGCACGGCCTGGTCCACGTCGGCGGCGTTGCCCAATGCGATCTCGCAGACACGTTCCTCCGTGGCAGGCGAGACCACGGCGGCCAGTCCGTCGCCTTGCGGGCGCTGCCATTGACCATCGATGTAGAAGTGATCCAGGCGGCCGTTGCGCTTGAGGTGCGCCAGCGGAGAGACGATGTCGGTGGAAGCGGTGCGGGTCATGTCGGGTTGTCCTTGTTTCGGGTTGGTTGCGCGTGCGGCGCAGTGTCACAGCAGTGCCGTGGCCTCCACCTCGACCTGCAGGCCGAAGTGCAGTGCCGGGACCGGCACCACGGCGCGTGCCGGGCGGGCGCTGCCGGCCCAGCGTGCGTAGATGTCGTTGAAGGCGGGCCAGTACGCCACATCGGTGAGATAGATGCGGACCTGCAGCAGCTTGCCGATGTCACTGCCGGCACCGGCGAGTGCGGCTTCCACATTGGCCAGCACCTGCAGTGCCTGCATTTCGAAGCTGGCGTCTGTGAGCTTGTGGCCGCTCGCATCGATGGGCAACTGGCCCGAGATGAAGACCATGCCGTTGCCGATGGCGACGTGGCTGTAGTGGCCGCCCGGGGTGGCCAGGCCGGTCGGGTTGAGGGTGACGGGGGCGGTGTGTGCTGTGTTGTTCATGATGGGCAAGGCTGAAGTGGCAGGAAGGCCGGTCAGGATAACCGACGCATTTCCTTTGATGGACTGTAGCCAAAAGACCTTCAGCGATGTTTAATGTTCGTTCAATTCACCATTAAGAGATTTTTAATGCTGCAACTCGATGACATGCAACTGCTGCGTGCCCTGGGCTCGGCCAGCTCGCTGGCCGGCGCTGCCCGCCTGCTCGACCTGACGCCACCGGCAGTGACGGTGCGCCTGCAGCGCATCGAGGACCGCGTCGGCGTGCGCCTGGCCAATCGCGCCGCGCGCGGCTTCGCGCTCACCGACGAAGGCCAGCGCCTGGTGCAGGAAGCCATGGACATCCTGGAGCGCATCGAATCCATCACCGCCAGCGTCTCGCGTGAATCGGACCGCGGGGCCGGCGGCAACCTGGCCAACGTCAGCGGTTCGCTGCGCGTAGTCGCGCCCTTCGGCTTCGGGCGCCGCTACGTGGCACCGCTGATCCGCGATCTGCACCGCAGCCATCCCAAACTGAGCATCTCGCTGCTGCTGGCCGAAAGTCCGCTGGCGGCTTCCACCGGCGCTGACGCCATCATCTCCATCGGGCGCGTCAAGGGCTCCTCCTGGGTTGGCCACTTCCTCGCGCCCAATGCGCGCTTCCTGTGTGCCGCGCCGGTGCTGGCCAAACGCATGCAGCGCGTCAAGCATCCTTCCGACCTGGCCGAGTATCCCTACCTGAGCCTGCGCGAGAATGACGACGACCTCAGCCGCCTGCGCTTCACGCCCGTCGACAGTGCCGGCCGCCGCACCGGCAAGGCGCTGACCGTCAAGCTCAATGGCGCGCTCTCTTCCAATGACGGCACCATCACGCGCGACTGGGCGCTCGATGGTGAAGGCTTCGTGGCGCGTTCCGAATGGGATTGCGCGCATCTGGTCGCCGACGGCAGCCTCAAGCGCGTGCTGCCCGGCTGGCAACTCGATCCCGCGCCCATCATGGCGCTGCTGCCGGGCCGCCAGGGCCTGACGCTGCGCCAGCGCGTCTTCCTTGACGCCGCCAAGCGGGCCTTCCAGCCCGTGCCCTGGCGGCGCTGAACTGCTTCAGAAATCCGCGACCTTGCCCCAGGAAGAATCCGAGAAACGATTGGGGTGATAGGGACGCGGATCGACGATGGGCTCCACACCGCTGGCCAGGTCCGCGATCAGGTGACCCGCACCCGGCCCGATACCGAAACCGTGACCGGAGAAACCCGCCGCCAGGATCAGGCCCGGCGTCTGCGGCAGCTCACCGATGCCGGGCACGCCATCAGGCGTGCTGTCCACATAACCGGCCCAGGTATGCGTGACTTTGGCCTGCGCCAGCTGCGGCAGCAATTCGACCGCACGGCGATGGGTGGCCCGGATCGAGACCGGATCAGCCGACGCATCCAGGATACGCATGCGTTCCATCGGCGTAGGCGCATCCATGCGCCAGCGCGACAGGGTCTCGTGGCCGCTGCGCCAGGCTTCCAGCCCGCCCGGCGACAGGCTGCGCCAGCGTTTGGCGAACATCGGCAGGAACTGCGGGGAGAAGCGCAGGAACTGCATGGTCGGATCGACCCGCGCGCGGCCGCTGATGGCCAGCGCATAGGAGCCGTTGCTGCGGCGGGTGACGGCTACGCCAGACGTGTAGAGCGCGCCCGGCAAAGGCTGCTCCATGGGCGCCACGCTCATGATGGATTGCCGCACGGATGCCTGCGGGAAGCGAATACCCAGTTGATGGCAGAAGGACGAAGCCCATGCGCCACCGGCCATGACGGCCACCTTGGTCTTGATGACGCCGGCTTCGGTAATGACGCCCGAGACGCGGCCACCTTCGGTTTCGATGCCGCGTGCGGCGCATTGCTGGATCACGTGGCCACCCAGTTTCATGATGGCGCGCGCCACGGCGGGTGCTGCCTTGCCCGGGTCGGCAGTGCCGTCGGTGGGCGAGAAGACGCCGCCTTTCCAGGCGCGTCCGGTGGCCTGGCCGCGCTCGGCAGCTTGTTTCGAATCGAGCATGTAGGTGGTCACGCCGGCAGTCTTGGCGAAGTCGCCCCAGGCCGCCCAGCGGGCGATTTCTTCATCATCGTTGGAGAGATAGAGCAGGCCGCAACGCGTAAAACCGGTGTCTTCGCCGGTCTCGGCGGAGAATTGTTCCCACAGGTCGATACTCTTGGTGGCCATCGGCAGTTCGCGGGCGTCGCGATTCTGCTGGCGGCACCAGCCCCAGTTGCGGCTGGATTGTTCGGCACCGATGCGGCCCTTCTCGACCACCGCCACCGAGATGCCACGCTTGGCCAGATAGTAGGCGGTGAAGATGCCGATGATGCCGCCGCCGATGACGACCACATCGGCCGACGCCGGAGGAATGGTAGGACTCTGGACCTGCACGAGCGGGGGCGACATCTTACTTTCCTCCCTCGGCCGCGACCGTCTGCACCACGTAGTACTTGGCCACGCGCTCACTGCTCTCCCAGCCGATGGCCGCACCCAGCGGTACGAAGACGGCGTCGCCCCGCTCCACGGAAACCACGCTGCCATCCGGTTCGGCAAAGCGCACGCCGCCATCGAGGATGTGCATGAATTCATTGACCGGATGGGCGCGCACGATGCGGTGGTAAGGGGTGGAATCCCAGGTGCCGATCTTGCAGCCGATGGAGCTTTCATCGATCACGTTGTCGCTGCGGCAGGTGGGTACGTCGCCCAGCAGGATTTCCTTGGGCAGCGAATTGGCCGAGGGCTTGAAGTTGGCTTCGGCCACCAGCGGGAACACGCCCGGCTGCACGGGGTGCGGGCAGTCGGCCGCGCAGAACATGACGAGGGTCGGCTGCGTGGCCGTGATGCGCACGGCGGCGCCGGTGGCGATGACCACGCCGTTGTCGGGCTTGATCACCAGCGGTGCGGCACCTTCGGCTTCGATACGCAGTTCGCCCTGCACTACCACCAGCGTTTCCTGATGCGGGAAGCGGGCGATGTCGAGGCTGCCTTCGAAGCGCAGGCGGCCTGCGCTCATGCCGCCGATGCCCTGCCAGGCGATCTCGCGCGAGGCGGCAAAGGGGTCCGAGGCGCCCAGCGCGCCCGGATGGAAGGGGGTGGATACGGGGGTGCCGGAGGCACGGTACAACACCAACGCTGCAGTCATTTCTTCTCCTGTTTCCTTGGGGATGGGCAGGAATGCGAGACCGACTCCACGGTGCTCTGGCGGTCCTGCCCGAATCTTTGCTTCATGGCCGGCGCTGCGACCGACGGCATGCCATCCATGACGATGCTACGAGCCGCACCTGATCCTGTGATTAATGCTCAACGAATCCAGCATTAAATGCGGCTTAATGCTCGTGGCCTGCCTTGCCTGCCCGCCATGGCTCGCGGCCAGGCAGGCGGCTGGGTGGGTCACCGGGTCAGACGGTGATGCCCTCCACCGGCACCAGCGGCATCTGCGACTGCTGCAGGTCGGCATCCGAACGGTGGCAAAGGATCTCGCCACCGTGTTCCATGTTGCGGCGGCGCGGCGGCACCACGTTGCACACGCCATCGATACGCTGCGCACAGCGCGGCAGGAAGGCGCAGATCTCCGGCGACGGATCGACCGCGCCAATCGGCGGCAGCTTGTGCTGGCCGGCCCCGGCCACCTGTTCCAGCCAGCCTTGCTGCATGGCCGGGACCGACGACAGCAGCAGGTGCGAATACGGGTGATAAGGCGGCGCCATCATGGCTTCACGCGGACGGTTGGCCACCATGCGGCCGGCATAGAGCACCACGATGTCGTCGCAAATCGCACGCACGGTGCTGATGTCGTGGCTGATGAACATGTAGGACACCTGCAGCTCGCGCCGCAGCTCGGCCAGCAGTTCCAGGATGGCGGCAGCCACCACGGTGTCCAGCGCCGACGTCACTTCATCGCACAGGATCAGGTCGGGCTTGGCGGCCAGTGCACGGGCCAGGTTCACGCGCTGCTTCTGGCCACCGGACAGTTCGGCGGGCAGGCGGTCGATGACGCTGGAAGGCAGCTTGACCAGGTCCAGCAGTTCGGCCGTACGGCGGCGCATGGCCTCGCCCTTCAAGCCGTGATAGAAAGACAGCGGACGATTCAGGATGCGGCCGATGGAGTGCGCCGGATTGAGCGCAGTGTCGGCGTTCTGGAACACGATCTGCACGCGGCGGAATTGTTCACGGGTGCGGCCTTCCAGCGTAGGCGACAGGTTCTGCCCATCGAGCTGGATGCTGCCGCGCGCCGGCGCGATCATGCCGGCCACGGCACGCGCCAGGGTGGTCTTGCCGGAACCGGATTCGCCGATGATGCCCACGGTGCTGCCACGCTGGATGGTGAGATTGATGTCATCCAGGATGCGCACGCCCGGCAGGCCCAGCCGGTCCGGTGCGCCGTAACCTGCCACCAGGCCGCTGATGCGCAGCAGCGGGGCACGGGCTTCGGCCGGTACGGTCTCGGGCAGGATCTCGCGCAGTTGAACCACGCGCGCAGCCGGGCAGGCGGCGGCGATCAGGCTTTGGGTGTAGGTATCGGCCGGGGCATGCAGCACCTGGTCGGTGGTGCCGACTTCGCGCACGGCACCGTCGCGCAGGACGATGATGCGGTCGGCCATCTGCGCCACCACGGCCAGGTCGTGCGACACGTAGACGGCGGTGGTGCCGATTTCCTTGACCACTTTCTTGAAGGCGCGCAGCACTTCGATCTGGGTGGTCACGTCCAGCGCGGTCGTGGGTTCGTCCAGGATCACCAGTTCAGGATCGGTGATCAGGGCCATGGCCGCCATCACGCGCTGCAACTGGCCACCGGAGACCTGGTGCGGATAACGCTCACCGATCTTGTCGGGATTGGGCAGGGCCAGCGCACGGAACAGCTCGACCGCCTTGCGCATGGCGCTGGCCTTGTCCATCACGCCGTGCTGCAGGGCACTTTCGATCACCTGGTCCATCAGGGTGCGGGCCGGATTGAAGGCCGCCGCCGCACTCTGGGCGATGTAGGCCACGTGATGACCGCGCATGGCCAGCAGCGCCTTTTCATCCATCTGGTCGATCTGGCGCTGGCCGATGCGCACCTGGCCACCGGCGATCTGGCAACCGGAACGCGCATAGCCCAGCAGCGACAGTGCGATGGTGGTCTTGCCGGAACCGGATTCACCGATCAGGGCCAGCACTTCGCCGGGGGCCACGGTGAAATTGACGTTCTTGACGATCTCGACCTGGGTGCCGTCGTCCTTGCGGGCATTCACCCGCAGGCCCTGCACTTCCACCAGGGGCCGCACTGCCGCCCCGCCTGCCGCAGCGCCAGCACCGACGCCGCTTTCCTTGCCGAGGAAGATATCGAATTGCTTCACGGGCTTACTCCTTGGCAGCGCGCTTGCTGCGCAGGTTATCGATCAACAGGTTCACGCCGATGGTCAGCGAGGCAATCGCCAGGGCCGGCATGATCACCGCCAGGGCGCCTTCGCCCAGGCCGGAAATGTTTTCCCGCACCAGCGAACCCCAGTCCGCATCCGGCGGCTGCACGCCCAGCGAGAGGAAGCTCAGGCCCGACAGCAGCAGCACCACGTAGACGAAGCGCAGGCCGAAATCGGCCAGCACCGGGCGGATCATGTTGGGCAGCATTTCCACGGTCATGATGTACCACACGCCCTCGCCGCGAGCGCGCGCAGCCTGCACGTATTCCATGGCCTGCACGTTGACCGCCAAGGAACGGGCGATGCGGTAGGCACCGGGCATGTAGGTGATGGCCGCCGTGAGCACCAGCAGGAACATGGAAGAACCGAAAGTGGCCACCATCATCAGCGCGAACATCTTGCTGGGAATCGAGATCAGGGCATCGAGCGCACGGCTGATGACGGCATCGCGCCAGCCGCCCGAGAAGGCCGCGAACAAGGCGATGGCGGTACCCGAGAGGCTGGCCACCACGGTCGACAGCAAAGCCAGGCCGATGGTGGCGCGGGTGCCGAAGAGGATGCGGCTCAGCATGTCGCGGCCCAGGTAGTCGCTGCCCAGCAGGAACTTGTGGCTCATGCCGGAGAACACGTCGGTATCGACGATGGCAGTGGCGTCGTAGGGCGAGATGCTGGGGCCGAGGATGGCCATCAGGATCCAGAAGCCGACGATCACCATGCCGATCCAGGCCATGGTCGAATGGCGGCGCACGCGCCTGGCGGGTGCGGTGGCTGCGGCAGCCGGTGCGACAGGCGCGCCCGCTTCGGTGCCGGTGGAGTCGTGGAGGGCTTTCATCGGGTCTTCAACCTTGGATTGGAAACAATGGCCAGCACATCGGCGGTCAGCACCAGCAGCAGGTAGCCGGTACAGAAGATCATGGAACAGGCTTGCACCAGCGGCATGTCGCGGGTGGTCACGGCATCGATCATGAGGGTGGCGATGCCGGGATAATTGAAGATGCTCTCGACGATGAGCACACCGCCCAGCAGGTAGGACAAGCTCAGCGCCACGGCATTGGCAATCGGGCCGATGGCATTGGGCAGCGCATGGCGCAGCACGATGCGGGTGCGCTTGACGCCTTTGAGCAGCGCCATTTCGGCATAGGACGAACGCAACTGATCGATCACGGCCGCGCGCGTCATGCGCGTCATCTGGGCCACGATCACGCAGCACAGGGTCAGCACCGGCATGGCATAGGCCTTGATGAAGGCACCCAGGGTGGCGGCATCGCTGGCATGCGACAGCGCCGACAGCCAGCGCAGCTTGACCGCGAAGATCATCACGGCCACCGTGGCCACCAGGAATTCCGGCACCGATACCATCGACACGGCACTGACGTTGACGGCACGGTCAAAGAAGGAGCCGCGATACATGGCCGAGAAGATGCCCAGGAACAGCGCCAGCGGCACCGATACGAGGGCCGTCACGGCCGCCAGCATCAGCGAGGCCGGCAGGCGGCCGCCGATCATCTGCGCCACCGGCACATTGTTGACCAGCGACATGCCGGGGTTGCCCGAGAGCAGGTTGCCCAGCCAGTGCGCATAACGCAGCGGGGCCGGCAGGTCCAGGCCGTATTGCAGGCGCAGTGCGGCCACCGTCTCCGGCGTGGCGGCCTGGCCCAGTGCGGTCTGGGCGGCGTCGCCCGGCAACAGGTTGGTGATGAAGAACACGCCGGCCGAGACCAGCAGCAGCGTCAGCACCGCCTGCAGCAGGCGGCGCACGATCAGACGCAGGATCATTCCATTCATAGCTTTCCTCGGTAACGAGTGGCGGGGCCGGCCATCAAGATGAACCGGTCCCGCGCGACTTCCACTGACAGCGTACGTCAGGCGTGAGACTTTCCCGGACTCACGCGTCCAGCCAGACGTACTCCGCACAGGTGTAGTTCATGAACGCACCCAGCGGCACCGGATCGATCCCCTTGACCTTGGTGCTCATGCCTTCCAGGTTGATGATGAAGACCGGGATACCCAGGCCGCACTTCTCGTGGATCATGGTCTGCAGGTCGGCGTACATGGCCTTGCGCTTGGTGAAGTCGGTCTCGCCGCGCGCGGCCACCACCAGCTGGTCGAACTGCGGATTCTTCCAGCCCGATTCGTTCCACTGCGCATCCGACTTGAAGAACTGGGTCAGCAGAATGTCGGCGCTGGGGCGCGGGTTGATGTTGCCGAAACCGACCGGCACCTTCATCCACTGGTTGGACCAGTAGCCGTCGGCAGGCACGCGCTTCACGTCCAGCTTCAGGCCGATCTTGGCGGCGCTCTGCTGCATCAGCACGGCCATGTCGACCGAACCGGTGGCGGCCACCGAGGCCACGATGGGGATGGTGCTGCCCAGCACGCCTGCCTTCTCCAGGTGGAACTTGGCCTTCTCCGGATCGAAGGGGCGCTGCGGCAGGCCGGCAAAGTAGAAGCGGTTGGTCGGGTCGATCGGCTGGTCGTTGGCGGTCACGGCATAGCCACGGAAGGCGGCCATCTTGATCTGCTCGCGGTCCAGCAGGTACTTCATGCCCAGCGTGAAGTCCATGCTGTTGCCCGGGGCCTGGTCCTGGCGGATCACCAAGTCGGTGTACTGGCCCGACTTGGTTTCCATGACGGTATAGCCCGGCGTGCCCTTGACGCGGCCGGTGGAACGGGCGTTGACGTCGTTGATCCAGTGCACGTCGCCGGAGAGCAGCGCATTGACGCGCGCGGCTTCGTCGGGGATGCCGAAGAGTTCGACTTCGTCCAGGTAGGGCAGGCCCGGCTTCCAGTAATTCTCGTTGCGCACGCCGATGGTGCGCACGCCAGGGGTGAATTCCTTGAGCTTGAAGGCACCGGTCCCGTTGGGGGTGCTGAAGTTGGTGGTGCCGTCGCGGATGATGAGGAATTGCGCGGTCGCCAGGATCACCGGCAAGTCGGCGTTGGCGCTGGTGAGCTTGATCTGGACTTCGTTGGGGCCGGTGGCCTTGACCGATTCGAACTGGTCGGCCACGACCTTGACCTTGGAGGCGGTGGCCGGATCCTTGTGGCGCATGATCGAGTAGACCACGTCGGCCGGGGTGAACGGCTTGCCGTCATGGAAGACCACGCCCTTGCGCAGCTTGACGGTCCAGGTGATGGCGTCGGTGGTCAGCATTTCTTCGGCCAGCACCATCTGCGGTGCGAGCTTGCCATCGAGCTTGGTCAGGCCGTTGTAGAACATGTGCGCCCGGGTGTAGTCGGTGGAGTGCGCGGTCTTGGCCGGGTCCAGGGTATCGGCAGTGGAGCTGGTCTGGGTGGCGATGCGCATCTTGCCGCCGCGCTTGCCGGTCTGTGCCATGACGCTGCCGCTGGCCGTCAGCAGGCCCGTGCCGCCGACCGTCATGAGGCTGCCGGCCAGCAGGGTGCGCATCATGTCGCGACGGGTGAAGCCGCCAGGGGCCTGGTCCAGCGCATCGCCGGTGATGATGGAACCCTCTTTGGGGTGATGTCCGTTTTCCTGCTTGCTCATGAAATGCCTCACGATAAAAGTTCAACCACGAAGACCACCGGCCTGCCCTGCCGTCTGCATGTTGCAGATCCCTCGGGAGGGCACGCCGCCTGTTGGTCCGGCACACTCCTCGCAACATTGATACCAGGGCGGGAGCACACCGGGAAATACGGAAACTGCGCGGGAGCCCTGCAGCTCCCGCTCACTGCTGACTGCTGACAAGCGCCTTACAGACCCAGCACGCCCGGCAGGCCGGAGATGTCCTTGATTTCGGTGTAGCCGTAATACGGGGTCGAGGGTTCATGGCCGCGGGCCACGAAGACCTTGTTCTTGATGCCCATGTCGGAGGCCGGCATGAGGTCGTAACGCAGGCTGGAGGACACGTGCAGCACGTCTTCCGGATTGCAGTTCAGGTTGTCGAGCATGTATTCGAAGGCGCTCAGGCGCGGCTTGTAGGCTTGTGCCTGCTGGGCGGTGAAGACCTTGTGGAAGGGCGCGCCCAGTTGCTCGACGTTGTGCATGATCTGGCTGTCGTCGGCATTGGAGAAGATCACCAGCGGGAATTCCTTGGCCACCTTGGACAGGCCCTCCGGCACGTCGGCGTGCGGGCCCCAGGTCGGCACGGCCTTGTAGAAGGCACCGGTTTCCTCGTCGGTGGTCTTGATGCCCCAGCGCGCGCAGGTGCGGGTGATGGCGTTCTTGCAGACCTGTTCGTAGGGCTTCCATTGATCCAGCACTTCATCGAGGCGATAGGCCGCGAACTGGCGCAGGAAGAACGGCATGTCTTCGGCGGAGACGCGATCGGCGTAAATCTTTTGCGCGGTTTCCGACATCTGGAAACGGGTCAGGGTGCCGTAGCAATCGAAGGTAATGAACTTGGGCTTGAAAATGCTCATGGAAAATCGTCCTGTCAAAAAAGGGGGCGCATCACCTGTTGGGCCTGCGCTGGAGGCTGCTTGCTTGCGGGATTGCGGTTGACTGCATGAGAAGGATTACAACATAGCGAAACTTGCGATTTATTCCTTTTTGACCGGGCCGCGAGACAGAAATATGTGTTTTCTGCGGTCCAATCAGCATAGCTTGCCGAGCAGTGCAGCAATGCGAGCCGGGTGCGCTGCTTTGGGGCATTTTCACCAAGCTGGTGCGGATCGTGTCCGCAGGCTGGCGCATGTCCGGGACTGCATTTGCGCAGGCGATGCCTGCTCCGCATCTGCTTGCGCACCGCGCTGGCCTGCCAAAGCAGAACCTGCGGGGGCTGCATCATGCTACTGCCGGTGCCGCCCAATTTTGTGCCGAGAAGAGGGGGCAGATCGCCATAAGATTGCGAATTGGCAGGCTTGAAAACTGCCGCGCAATGCCGCGCCAGGTGCATCATCGCTGGGGTAGCGTTGCGGACCCGGCCAGCGGGCGCGGCCCGCAGCGCGAGAAGACCGAAACCCGCAAACTATTTATATATTTATAGGATTTGACGGAACAGGGACCATTGACCCTGCCTCATCCGCATCGCCACCGTATCGACAAGGACACGCTGCATGACTACCCAAAGCACGCTCCCGGCCGGTCAGGCCGTACAGACCGTACAGACCACCCTGCGCCCCATGCGCCCCGAGGACCTGGCCAGTTGCCACGCCATGAGTCTGCACCTCTACTGGCCGCACCGGCTGGCCGACTGGCAGTTCCATCATCAGGTCAGCAGCAGCTGGGCGGTGGAACTGGAAGAACCCGATGGCACGCGCAGCGTGGCCGGCAGCGGCATGCTCTGCCCGCTCGGCGAGGACTATGCCTCGCTGGGCCTGGTCATCATCACCGATGCCCTGCAAGGCCGTGGCCTGGGCCGCGCCATGATGCAGCGCCTGCTGCAGGATGCCGGTACGCGCAACGTCATCCTCAATGCCACCGAGGCCGGACGCCCGCTCTACGAGAAGCTGGGCTTCGTGGTCACCGACACCCTGAGCCAGCACCAGAGCACCACCGCGCGTGCCACCCCGGTACTGGCCGCAGGCGCGCGCATCCGCCCGCTGCGCAAGGACGAAGTGCCTTATCTGCTGGCACTGGACCGCCAGGCCAGCGGCATGGACCGCAGCGCCCTGCTGGTGCCGCTGCTGGACACCTCCGAAGTGGCCGTGCTGGAACAGGCGGGCCAGGTCAAGGGCGTCGCCTATCTGCGCGAGTTCGGGCGCGGCCGCGTGATCGGCCCCGTCATCGCCAGCCATGTGGAAGATGCGAAGACGCTCATCGCTTACTGGATCAACGCCTATCCCGGCGCTTATCTGCGCATCGACGTGCCGGGCCGGACCGGCCTCAAACCGTGGCTCGAAGAGATCGGCCTGACCTGCGTGGACAACGTGGTCAGCATGTGCCGTGGCACCCCGCCCGCGCCCGCCACCGCGTGGCGCACCTATTCCATGATCAACCAGGCACTGGGCTGAACGGCCAGCACGAGACCACCATGACTTTTCTCTACAAGGCCGATCCGGTACGCGGTGCCGAATGGGCGCAACTGTTCGCCGAGAAGGCCCCTGAGCTGCCCTTCCATATCTGGCCGCATGAAGGCGATGGCAGCAGCGTGCGCTATCTGGCCGCATGGACGCCACCGGAGGATATTGCCCAGCGCTTCCCCCATCTGGAAATCCTGTTCTCGGTCGGGGCCGGCATCGACCAGTTCGACATGGCCACCCTGCCCCCGGACCTGCCGGTGGTGCGCATGACCGAGCCCGGCATTGCCGCCGGCATGGTGCAGTACGTGACGCACGCCGTGCTGGGCCTCCATCGTGACAGCCGGATTTATGCGCGCCAGCAACGTGACCAGGTGTGGCGCGCCCATCGCGTGCGCCCGGCCTCGGCCTGCCGCGTCGGCGTGCTCGGACTGGGCATGCTGGGACGCGCCGTGCTGCAGCAGTTGCACGGTCTGGGTTTCCCCTGCGCAGGATGGAGCCGTTCGGCGCACCAGATGGACGGCATCGATTGCTACAGCGGCAGCGATGGCCTGCGCGACTTCCTGGCACGTACCGATGTGCTGGTGTGCCTGGTGCCGCTGACCGACGATACGCGCGGCCTGCTCAACCGCGAGCTGTTTGCGCAATTGCCGCGCGGTGCCGCGCTGGTCAACGTCGGACGCGGTGGCCATCTGGTGGAAGACGATCTGCTGGCCGCTCTCAATGACGGCCAATTGAGCGCCGCCGTGCTGGACGTGTGCGAGACCGAACCCTTGCCGCAGGGCCATCCCTTCTGGACCCATCCCGACATCGTGCTCACGCCGCACATCGCCAGCATGACCCAGCCCGATGGTGCGGTCGATGCGGTGCTGGAAAACCTGCGCCGCCATCGCGAGGGCTTGCCGCTGCTGGGCCTGATCGACCGCCAGCGCGGTTACTGATGCCTCGACGCCACTTCATCCGGAGATGCCGCATGGCAAACAAAATGCCGAACCGCCCCGCCACAACGGCATGCCATGCCGCTGGCGGCGGGCAGTTCGCGTCACGGCGCTGGCTTATGCGTTCTATCCTTGATGACGTGGCGCAGTGCGTCTGCCGCCTCACCTTTCCCCATTCACCTGCCTGAAGCCCCGACCATGAAGCTGGAATCCTACTGGACCGATTCTGCCCCGCTGTTCATCTCCCCCACGCGCGAGCTGCCCGCGCAGGTTGACGTGGCCATCGTCGGCGGCGGCTTCACCGGCTTGTCGGCGGCACTGGCTTTCGCCAAACGCGGGGCCTCGGTGGTGGTGCTGGAAGCCGGCCCGCATGTGGCTGCGGAAGCCTCGGGCCGCAACGGCGGCCACGTCAACAATGGCCTGGCGGTGGACTATGCCGAGGTCGCCGCCAAGGTCGGCGTGGAGCGAGCCCGCGCCTGGTATCACGCCTATGACGACGCGGTCGACACCGTGGCACGGCTGGTGGAGCAGGAGCAGATCGCCTGCGATTTCCTGCGCCACGGCAAGCTCAAGATGGCCACCAAACCCTACCAGATGGACGCCCTGCAACGCAGTGCCGACCGTCTCATCGCCGATGGCGTGGACAGCGATGTGGAGATCCTCGATGCCGCCCGCGTGCGCGCCGAGGTGCAAAGCGAGCGCTTCCACGGCGGCCTGCTCTACAAGCGCAGCGGCCAGATGCACATGGGCCGCTTTGCCTGGGGCCTGGCCACGGCGGCCGAGCGTCACGGCGCGGCCATCCATACCGGTACCGAAGTGCGACGCCTGGAACGCATCGGCGACACCCACGCGCATCGTGTCCACACCGCACGCGGCACCATCACGGCCAAGCAGGTGCTGCTGGCCACCGGGGCCAGCCGTCACGGTGCCTATGGCAGCTTCGGCTGGCTGCGCCGGCGCATCGTGCCCATCGGCAGTTTCATCGTGGTGACCGAACCGCTGGGCGCCGAGCGCGCCGCCACGATGCTGGCCAGGCAGCGCACCTATACGACGGTGGCCAACATCCACCACTATTTCCGCATGACGCCCGATACCCGCCTGGTCTTTGGCGGACGGGCGCGCTTTGCGATTTCCAGTCCGCAGTCCGATGCGGCCAGCGGCGAGATCCTGCGCCAGGGCCTGCACGAGACCTTCCCGCAGCTGGGCCAGGTGCGCCTGGACTACTGCTGGGGCGGCCTGGTCGACATGACGCGCGACCGCCTGCCGCAGGCTGGCGAACGCGACGGACTGTATTACTCCATGGGCTACAGCGGACACGGCACGCAGATGTCGGTGCACATGGGCCAGTGCATGGCCCAGGTGATGGCGGGTGACGCGCTGGCCAACCCCTGGCGCGAACGCGAATGGCCGGCCATCCCCGGCCACTTCGGGCCGCCGTGGTTCCTGCCGGTGATCGGCCTGTATTACCAGCTCAAGGACAAGCTGGCCTGATGATGCGCCGCTTGCTGCATTAACTTTTATTGAATGCTCGTTGATAGTTGCATTAACTTTTGCTGAATGCTCACCATGACCTCTCTGACTCTGCAACGCCAGGACCTGATGCCCGGCGCCCAACTGATCGGCGCCGACTGGCGCGCTGCGGCCGATGGCCGCGTGCTGGACGTGACTGACCCGGCCACCGGCCAGGTGTTTGCCACCGTGCCGGACGGCACCGCCGCTGACGCGCGTGCCGCCGTCGATGCGGCCGTCGCCGCCTTCCCGGCCTGGCGCGCCACACCGGCCAAGCAGCGCGCCACCATCATCAAGCGCTGGAACGATCTGCTGCTGGCGCACCAGGAAGACCTGGGCCGCCTGATCTCGCGCGAACAGGGCAAGCCGCTGGCCGAAGCCAAGGGCGAAGTGGCCTATGCCGCCAGCTACGTGGAATGGTTCGGTGAAGAGGCTACGCGCGCCAATGGCGACATCATCCCGGCACCGGTCACCGGCCGCCGCATGATGGCACTGAAGGAACCGGTGGGCGTGGTGGCGGCCATCACGCCGTGGAATTTCCCGGCGGCGATGATCGCCCGCAAGATCGCCCCGGCCCTGGCCGCGGGCTGCACCGTGGTGTGCAAGCCGGCCGAGGATACGCCGCTGACGTCGCTGGCGCTGATCCGCCTGGCGTTGGAAGCGGGCGTACCGGCTGGCGTCATCAACATCGTCACCGCCTCGCGCGAGCGCACGCCGGAAGTGGTCGATGTGTGGCTGGCCGATGGCCGCGTGCGCAAGATCAGCTTCACCGGATCGACCGCCGTCGGCAAGCACCTGGCGCGCCATTCGGCCGACACCCTGAAGAAACTCTCGCTGGAACTGGGCGGCAATGCGCCCTTCATCGTCTTTGATGATGCCGATGTGGACGCCGCCATCGATGGCGTGATGGCCGCCAAGTTCCGCAATGGCGGCCAGACCTGCGTGAGCCCCAACCGTATCTACGTGCAAGACAAGGTCTATGAAAACTTCGTGGCCAAGCTCGGGGCGCGCGTGGCGGCACTGAAGGTCGGCCCGGCCACCGATCCGGCTTCGCAGATCGGCCCGATGATCAACGCCCGCGCCATTGGCAAGATCGACCAGCACGTGCGCGATGCCATCGAACGCGGTGCGCGCGTGATCACCGGCGGCAAGCGCCTGCAGGGCTCCGGCTTCGAAAGCGACAACTACTATGCCCCGACCGTGCTGGCCAACGTCACCGGCGAGATGCAATGCAGCTGCGAAGAGACCTTCGGACCGGTGGCACCAATTACCCGCTTCTCGACGGAAGAGGAAGTGATCGCCGCCGCCAATGCCACGCCCTTCGGCCTGGCTGCGTATTTCTATTCGACCGATGTGCGCCGCATCCATCGCGTCACCGATGCGCTGGAAAGCGGTATCGTGGGCGTCAACGAAGGTGCGCTGGCAGCGGAAGCGGCGCCCTTCGGCGGCGTGAAGGAATCCGGTTATGGCCGCGAAGGCTCGGTGCATGGCCTGGATGATTACCTGCACACCAAATACGTTTGCCAGGGCCAGCTCTGAGTCCTCCCCTGCCTAGCTGCCCCTCTCACTGAAACCAACAGGAGCCACCATGCCCGCGCTGTCCACCCACGAGCCCGAGACCGCCCGCGAGCCCTTGCCCGACCTGCTCTTGCGGCCGATTGCAACGGATGACCTGGGCCACTGCCACCGGCTGTCGCTGCGCTTCAAGTGGCCGCACCGGCTGGAAGACTGGAATTTCCTGCTGCAGATGGGGCAAGGCTACCTGCTGGAAAACACCGCCTCGGACGCTGCGCTGCGCACCGTCGGCAGCGTGGTCTGCACCACCTATGGCGAGCACCACGCCGTCATCGGCATGCTGCTGGTGCAGACCGAGTTGCAGCGGCGCGGCCTGGGACGGCGGCTGATGCAGCATGCGGCTAGCGAGGTCAATGGCCGCAGCCTCATCGTCAACGCGACAGCGGCCGGCATGCCGCTCTACAAGCAACTGGGATTCGTGCAGCAGGATGTGCTGCACCAGTTCCAGGGCTCGTCGGCGCAGCCGGTGCTGGTGTCGCTGCCACCAGGTGAGCGCGTGCGCCCGATGGGCAAGAATGATGTTCATCGCCTGCTGGAACTGGATGCGCAAGCCACCGGCATGGATCGCAGCAAGCTGCTGCTGGCCCTGCTGGAGATATCCGAAGGCGTGGCACTGGACCGCGATGGCGAGATGCTGGGCTTTGCGCTGGTGCGCCGCTTCGGCCACGGCCGCGTGATCGGTCCGGTGGTGGCACCCGACGCGGAACGCGCCAAGGGATTGATCGCACACTGGATCAATACTTATTCGGACTCCTTCATCCGCATCGATGTGTTCGAATCGAGCGGCCTGCCAGCCTGGTTCGACAAGCTGGGCCTGACCTGCGTGGACCACGTCACCCGCATGTGCAAGGGTGAGCCGCCGGTACGTGATGCGGGCATGCAGCTGTTTTCCATCGTCAATCAGGCGCTGGGCTGAGGCTGGGCTGAAGTGTCCGCGCTGCTGCCGCAGAAAATGCCGCAGCAGCGCGCAAAACCCATGAACATGCTTTTTCAGCCCCGCATCTTGCGCATCGCCTGCGAGGCCGGGGGCATAGGATAGAACACATGCCGGCTGTGCCGTTTGCCTGCACGGCCTTGTTCAACGCATCTTCAGCGAGTCCACCTCTATGCAAACTTCCGCCCTGGCCGCGCTCGACCGCAGCCACCTGATCCACCCCGTTGCCAGCTTCCGCGAGCATGAAGAACTGGGACCCATCATCCTCAAGTCGGGCCACGGCGCCTACCTGACCGATCACCAGGACAAGCAGCTGCTGGATGCCTTCTCGGGACTGTGGTGCGTCAATACCGGCTATGGCCAGGAGAGCGTGATCCGCGCCGCCACCGAGCAGATGCAGCGCCTGCCGTATGCCACCGGCTATTTCCATTTCGCCTCGGAACCGGCCATCCTGCTGGCAAAGAAACTGGTGGACATCAGCCCGGCGTCGCTCAAGCATGTGTATTTCACCTTGGGCGGTTCCGATGCGGTGGATGCGGCCATTCGCTACATCACGCACTATCACAACTCCATCGGCAAGCCGACCAAAAAGCATTTCATCTCGCTGCAGCGTGGCTATCACGGTTCGTCCTCGGTGGGCGCGGGCCTGACTGCATTGCCCAATTTCCATTACAACTTCAACCTGCCGCTGCCGACCCAGCATTACCTGCCCTCGCCTTACCCTTACCGCAGCGAGCTGCAGGGCGATGAAGCGATCATCGCGGCCTCGGTGCAATCGCTGCGCGACAAGGTCGCTGAACTGGGCGCGGACAATGTGGCGGCCTTCTTCTGCGAACCGATCCAGGGTTCCGGCGGCGTGGTGGTGCCGCCCAAGGGCTGGCTCAAGGCCATGCAGCTGGCCTGCAACCAGCTGGACATCCTGTTCGTGGTGGACGAGGTCATCACCGGCTTCGGACGCACCGGCCCGATGTTCGCCTGCCTGGACGAAGACGTGCAGCCCGACCTGATGACCATGGCCAAGGGCTTGACCGCCGGCTATGCGCCGATGGGCGCGGTGATGATGTCGGACCGTGTCTACAACGGTATTGCCGATGGCGCACCGATGAGCACCGTGGTCGGCCATGGCCAGACCTACTCGGCCCATCCGGTCAGTGCGGCGGTGGCGCTGGAGGTCCTGCGGCTGTATGAAGAAGGCGGCCTGCTGGAAAACGGCCGACGCCTGGAACCGGTCTTCTCCGGTGGCCTGCGCGCCCTGCTCGATCATCCGCTGGTGGGCGATGCGCGCAGCCGTGGTCTCCTGGGCGCACTGGAACTGGTGGCCGACAAGCAGACCAAGGCCCGCTTTGCACCCGAGCTGAAGCTGCACGATCGCATCTTCCAGGTGGCCTATCGCCATGGCCTGGTGTTCCGCGCCTTCGGTGACAACATCCTCGGCTTCGCGCCCGCACTGTGCTACACGGAAGAGGATTTCGCGCTGATGTTTGCGCGCCTGCGTGCCATCCTCGATGAAGTGCTGGCCCAACCCGAGGTGCGCCAGGCCGTGCGCTGAGCCGGCCCATGCGAGTATCGCCTCCGGCACGATGGGGAAATCGCCGCCGGAGGGGTTAAAATGCCCTGCTACATCCTGCCGGATTGCGCTGCGTGCGATACGCGAGGCAGACCGGCAGGCTGAGTCGAATAACCCGAGGCAACATGATGACTAACGGCGCGTTGAAACTGGACCGGATCGATCTGAGGATTTTGTGTCACCTGCAGCAGAATAGCCGCATTACCAATGTAATCCTGGCCGACGCCGTCGGCCTCTCGCCCAGTCCCTGCCTGATCCGTGTCAAGCGTCTGGAGAAAGCCGGCTACATCAGCGGCTACGGCGCTTATATCCGTCTGGAGAAACTGGCCGACGTCCAGATCGTGTTCACCGAGGTGACGCTGTCGGACCATCGGCGCGAAGACTTCGCCAAGTTCGAAGCCACCATCCGCAACGTCGATGAAATCATCGAATGCCATCTGGTCAGCGGTGGCTATGACTACCTGCTCAAGTTCATGACCCGCAGCGTGGTGCACTACCAGAGCGTGATCGAATCGCTGCTGGAACAGAACCTGCGCATCGAGAAGTATTTCAGCTACATCGTCATCAAGTCGCCCTTCATCAAGCATCACTATCCGCTGGAAAAATTCATCCAGACCTGAGCCCCATGGGCTGGCCACCGCCGGCCGGTACCGTGCGGTGGCAGCCTGGCACGCCCTGCATGTGGCGGCTGCGCTGTCTGCACCGTTTTTCGGTACGTTTTGCTGGCCTTTATCCTCGCCTTTTTTCTGCCCTTTTTTCTGTACAGACGATCGCGGACCCTCCTGATCGTTTTTGCACACCCCCTGTCAATTTCCGCACAGCAAGCCTTTTCCAGCGCGGCAAGCCCTCGGCCTCATCTTTACATTTATGCCCTCCGCGATGGCCGGATTGCGGCATCTCCATCCAATCTCCACAAATTCCCCAGAAAAACACGACTATTGGTCAGCAAACTCCCCTTTACTTTTGTAAAGACGTGCCGTTAACCTTCGGGTGCGCTGACGAAGGGTCAGTTTCTCAAATTACAAGAACATCACGTTTGCTTAGGGGTCAACATGGCAACTTCCACGGGGACGATCTCGACATCGGCCGGTCCGCTTGACGTTTCGACGCTGGTCAACCAGCTCATCGCGGTCGAGAGCAAGTCCAAGCTCACACCGCTGAAGACCAAGGAAAGCGGCTTCAATACGCTCATTTCCGCGTATGGCTCGCTGAAGAATGCGCTGACCAGCTATCAAAGCGCCCTGAAGGTCATGACGGCCGCCAGCTTCAGTGCGCAGAAGACCACCGTGTCCAATGCCGGCACCGGCACCAGCCTGACCACCGATCCGTTCACGGCAGAAGCCAACAGCGACGACTCGACCAAGGTCCTGGCACAGAAGTTGAAATCCGGTGGCTATGCCAGCGGCACCACCTTCAATGCCGGCGACTCGATCGCCATCAAGATCGGCACCAACTCGCCCACCTTCATCACGCTGCAGGCCAATGCCACCCTGGCGGGTCTGCGCGACACCATCAATGCCTCCAAGGCCGGGGTGACGGCCTCCATCGTCACCGATGGCAGCGGCGACCATCTCGTCCTGGAATCCAATACCGGCGGCACGGCCAACACCATCAAGGTCACGGCCAACAATTCGCTGTCCGGGCTGAGCTACGACCCCAGCGTGTCGGGCTCGGTAACGCAGATTCAGGCCCCGCGCGATGCCACCAAGGCCGCCGCCGGCAAGTACAGCATCGGCGTGAGCCAGCTGGCGCAGGCGGTCAAGGTCAGCTCGGCCGGCATCGTGCCCGGCACCACCTTCGACAATGGCGTGCTGGCCATCAAGACCGGCAATGGCTCGACCACACTGATCCAGCCCAAGACCAATACCCTGGCCGGTGTGCGTGACGCCATCAACGCCAGCGATGCGGGCGTCAATGCGGCCATCGTCAGCGACGGCACCAACGACCACCTGGTGCTCACCGCCAAGGACAGCGGCGCGGCCAACAGCCTGCGGGTCAGCGGCACCGGCAATTTCGCGGTGTTCAACTTCGATCCCAGCGGCACCGTCACCACCACGGGCGTAGCGACCAACCAGACTTACAGCAGCGGCAGCCTGGCGCTGCAGGTCGGCAGCAAGTCCTTCACCATCACCCCGACCGATCTCGACAACAGCGGTGCCATCGGCCTGAACGACGTGATGAAGGCCATCAACGATGCCAATACCGGCGTGACCGCCAGCATCAGCAACGACGGCAGCAATGACCATCTGGTGCTCACGCCGGCCGGCACGGATCCGATCAAGCTGGTCGGCAGCAATGACTATGCCAACCTGTCCGGCAGCAGCATGGGGCAATTGGCCAAGGCGCAGGATGCCAAGCTGACCATCGATGGCGTGGCGGTGACCAGCACCACCAACAAGGTCAGCAATGCGATTTCGGGCGTGACGCTGAACCTGGCGAAGGTGACGACGGCGGCGGACAATTTCTCGCTGTCCATCGCCAATGACAACAGCGGCCTGTCGACGGCGGCCAACAGTTTCGTGACGGCCTACAACAACCTGGCCAAGGCCGTGACCAACCTCACCAAGCAGACCCCGTCCACCACCAAGGGCCAGGCCAGCACCGGCTCGCCGCTGGCAGCGGAATCTTCCGTGCTGAACATGATGACGCAGATCCGCGGCACCATGCTGGGCGCACTGGGCGACGATGGCGGCATGAACCTGTCGCAGGTGGGGATCTCGTTCCAGAAGGATGGCACGCTGGCGCTGGATGCGACCAAGCTGACGACGGCCGGCAACAAGGATTTCGACGCGGTCGCCAAGCTCTTCACCGGGACCTCCGGCGTAGTGCCCAAGCTGCAGAAGCTGATGGACAGCATCCTGGGCGACAGCGGCACGCTGGCCACCAAGACCAAGGGCCTGCAGGACAGCCTCAAGACCGTGACCGACCAGCAGACCGCGGCCAATGATCGGCTGCAAACCCTGAAGGACAACTACACCAACCAGTTCAACCGGCTCAACGTCACGCTGGCGACGATGCAGTCGCGGCAGAGCTATCTGACCCAGCAGCTGGCGAAGTTGTCCAAGTCGTCGTGATGAGAACGGCCGCGCCGAATGGCGTGGCAGAGGAGGCGGTGACACCGGGTTGCGCGTCACCGCTGCATCGAATAAATCCCAGGTTGCTCCGCTTTATCCGAAGCCCAATGGAAAAACCCCGCTGCAAGCGGGGTTCGTCGTTAAACTCTCGTGTGTCCTCGGGGGGAAGCTTGCGCTAACAGATCCCGTGGCTCGCGTGGCGACTATAGGGGTTAACGGGTGCAATGTCAATTCAGGCACAGATAGCGGAAATTCACCGGGCGCTCTCGCCCGCGCGCATCTCGACCTACGCGGCGGCCACCCACTGCCACGGCCCCGACGACCCTGCCGCACTCAATCTCTACCTGTGGAACGCGCAGGTCTCCGCTGCCTTCCTGACACCCCTGCACTTGTGTGAAGTCGTGCTGCGCAATGCGGTGGACGACGCCCTTGGTGCCAAATACGGCGCTGCGTGGCCATGGGCCTTCGCCTTTGAACAAAGCTTGCCCGCCAGTTCGATCGCGTATGGTGCGCGCCATGATTTGGCCAAGGCCCGGGCAGGCCTACCGATCGGGCAGACGGGCAAAGTGATTGCGGAACTCAAGTTCGTCTTCTGGCAGCGCATGTTCGCCGCAAGGCATGATGGACGACTATGGAATCCTCACCTGCGGCGCGTCTTCCCGTATCTCGATCCGCGCCGCTCCGTGGCACAACACCGCAAGGCCATCCATGACGCACTTGAAACGATCCGACAATTGCGTAACCGCATCGCCCATCACGAGCCGATATTCCACCGTACGCTGGATGCCGAGTATCAATTGATCGGTCAACTGATCGCTTGGCGTTCGCCACAGACCTTCCGCTGGATGCATCAGCACCAGCAAATCACTACCTGGCTGGCCGCCCGTCCATAAGCGGCGCGGTATCGTTATACTGGCTACCTGCCCCATGACGACAACAAGCACGTTACAGCGTGCATACCAGGAATGGAGACTCAGTGACCACCCTCAACTACCTCGATGACTTCCAGCCCGGCCAGGTATTTCGCTCGCCGGGCACGCTCACCGTGAGCGCCGAAGAGATCAAGCAGTTCGCCCAACAGTACGATCCCCAGCCCTTCCACCTCGACGACGCTGCTGCACCGCAGACCTTCTTCCGCGGCCTGGCCGCCAGTGGCTGGCATACCGCCGCGCTGACCATGCGCCTGCTGGTCGATACCCTGCACATCCAGGGCGGCATCATCGGTGCCGGCTTCGATGAATTCCGCTGGCCGCGTCCGACCCGTCCCGGCGATGTGCTGCGTCTGGAAGCCGAAGTGCTGGGCATCAAGACTTCGCAATCCAAGCCGCAGCAGGGATTCCTCAACCATCGCGTGACGACTTACAACCAGCACGACGAAGCCGTGCTCATCATGACCGGCAACCTGCTGGTACCGCGCCGCAGCCCGGGCTGATCGCTTACGCGGCGTCGGGCTGTTGCGCCGGATGCGCCTGCTCGAAAGCGGGCAGCGTGTTGCAGGCGGCCTCGATGGCGCACAGCGTCGGGTAAGGCGCCATGTCCACTTCGAAACGGCGCGCATTGAAGATCTGCGGAATCAGGAAGCAATCGGCCATGGTCGGTGCATCGCCTACGCAGAAGTGGCCACGGGTAGTATCGGCCGCCAGTTGCTGTTCCAGCGCGGTGAAACCGAGCTTGATCCAGTGCTGGATCCAGGCCGTCTTCTGCGCCTCATCCACCGCCAGCGCGTGCTTGAGATAACGCAGCACGCGCAGGTTGTTCAGCGGATGGATTTCACAGGCGATGGCCAGCGACAGTTCGCGAATATGCGCACGCGCAAAGGCATCGCCCGGCAACAGGGAGGGCGTCGGATAGCGCTCTTCCAGATACTCCAGCATCGCCATCGATTGCGTGAGCAGCTTGCCCTGGTCGGCCAGTACCGGCACCAGCGCATGCGGATTCAACTGCGTGAAGGCGGGCAGCAATTGCTCGCCGCCCTGGTTCAAAAGATGCACGGCCGCCGTTTCATAAGGCACGCCTTTGAGATTCAGGGCGATGCGCACGCGATACGAGGCCGAGCTGCGGAAATAGCTGTAGAGGGTAGTCATGCGCTTGCTTCCTTCAGGAAAGACAATCGGATCAGGCCAGGCTGCGGGCAGGCAACACGGTGCCGGCCGCTTCACCGAAACCGATAGTGGGCAAGCCATCGCGACGAGCCACTGCGCGCAGGATGATGGTATCGCCATCTTCCAGGAAGACGCGCTTCTCGCCATTGGCCAGGGTCAGCGGGGTCTTGCCGCCACCGCTCAGTTCCAGCAGCGAACCGGCCTGGTCCGGTGCCGGACCCGACAAGGTACCCGACCCGAAGAAATCGCCCGGACGCAAGTTGCAGCCATTGACGGTATGGTGCGTGACCAGCTGCGCCACGGTCCAGTAGGCATCCCGATAGTTGCCCAGCGAGAGCCGTTGCGGCGCACTGCCCGCTTCATGCATGGCAGCGGTCTGGATCAGCACTTCCAGTTCGATGTCAAAGGCGCCGCTCTCGCGCAGGGTCGGCGCATCCAGGTAAGGCAGCGGCTGCGGGTCCTCCGCCGGACGCGTCCATCCGCAACGGTACGGGGCCAGCGCTTCCAGCGTGACGATCCAGGGCGAGATGGTGGAAGCAAAGCTCTTCGACAGGAAGGGGCCCAGCGGCTGGTATTCCCAGGCCTGCACATCGCGTGCGGACCAGTCGTTCAGGAGACAAAGTCCAAACACCTTGTCCTCGGCCTGCGCCATCGGGACCGGCTCGCCCAGTGCATTGCCGCCACCGATGAAGATGCCGAGTTCCAGTTCATAGTCCAGGCGCTTGCAGGGACCGAAGCTGGGCAAATCCGCATCGGGTGCTTTGGTCTGCCCGACCGGACGACGGAACTGCTGGCCCGAGATCGCGATGGAAGAAGCACGGCCGTGATAACCGATGGGCACCCACTTGTAGTTGGGCAACAGCGGATTATCCGGACGGAACAGCTTCCCTATCGTGGTGGCGTGGTGGATCGATGTGTAGAAGTCGGTGTAGTCGCCGATCACGGCCGGTACATCGTATTCGGCCTGGGCTTGCGGCACCAGGCAGGCGGCCAGTTCGGACTGATGCGCCGAACCGCTGCGCAGCAGGCGCGACAATGCCAGGCGCAGTGCCGACCAGGCAGCCGGCGTGAGCGCCATCAGGGCATTGAGGCTGCTGCCGCTGCAGGCGGCATGGGCTGCCGTGCGCGTGGCTTCATCGAAGCCCGAGAAGGCGCCGGCTGACTGGGCGGCCGGCAGGTCCAGAATCTGGTCGCCGATGGCAACGCCCGCGCGGTACGCTTCTTCACTGCCGCCGCGGCGAAACACGCCGTAAGGCAGGTTCTGGATCGGGAAGCTGCAGTTTTCTGCATTTGCGCTCTGGACCCAGCTACGCAGCGAGGTGTCATGGGTTTCGTTCAGTGTCAGGCTAGGCAGGCTCATGCGCGCTCCGGGTTGAAGTTCTTCTGGATGCCCAGCCAGCAGTCCTGGTAATCGCGCTGCAAGGTCGGCGCGGACAGGGCGTGACGGGTCGGGCAAAGGATGTTGCGGGTCTCGAACATGAAGGCCATGGTGTGGTCGACCTTGTTCGGGGTGCTGGTATCGATGCGGCTGGCTTTCTCGAAGGTGGCCGCGTCCGGTCCGTGACCGCTCATGCAATTATGCAGGCTGCCGCCGCCGGGCACAAAGCCGCCGCCTTCCTTGGCATCGTACTGGCCGGTGATCAGGCCCATGTATTCGCTGGCCACGTTGCGGTGGAACCAGGGCGGACGGAAGGTATTTTCAGCAGCCAGCCAGCGCGGCGGGAAGATCACGAAGTCGATCGTATCCACGCCGGGCGTATCGCTCTGCGACTGCAGCACCAGGAAGATCGAGGGATCGGGATGGTCGTAGCTGATCGAACCGATGGTGTTGAAGTGGCGCAGGTCGTACTTGTAGGGAACATAGTTGCCATGCCAGGCCACCACATCCAGCGGCGAATGGCCGATCTTCGCCTGCCACAGATGGCCGCCGAATTTGGCGATGAGCTGGAAGTCGCCCTCGCGGTCTTCGTACCAGGCGTGCGGCGTGGCGAAATCGCGCGGATTGGCCAGGCCGTTGGAACCCAGCGGACCGAGATCAGGCAGGCGCAGCAGCGCGCCGAAATTCTCACAGATGTAGCCGCGTGCCTCGCCATCCGGCAGGCGCACCTGGAAGCGCAGGCCACGCGGAATGACGGCGATCTCCTGCGGCTCGATATCGATCACGCCCAGCTCGGTACGCAATTGCAGGCGGCCCAGCTGCGGCACGATCAGCAGTTCGCCATCGGCCGAATAGAAGAAGCGATCGGTCATCGAGCAATTGGCGGCATACAAGTGAATGGCGCAACCGCTCTGGGCTTGCGGCGAGCCGTTGCCGGCCATCGTGACCATCCCTTCGATGAAATCGGTGGGCACGGTCGGCATGGGTAGCGGGTCCCAGCGCAACTGGTTGGGCGGCGCTGCGACGTCGTCGAAGTGACTCACCAGCAGGCCGCGTTCCATTGGCTCGAACGGATGATGCACTGCTGCCGGACGGATGCGATAGAGCCACGAGCGACGGTTGTGACCGCGCGGTGCAGTGAAGGCGGTACCGGAAATCTGCTCGGCATACAGGCCATAGGGCGCACGCTGCGGCGAATTCTGGTGCGCGGGAAGCGCACCCGGCAGGGCCTCGGTGGCGAACTCATTGCCGAAGCCGGACTGGTAGCCGCGTGTATGCACGTGATGGCTGACGGAAGAATCGGTGACGGTATTCATGCGGACACTCCTCGGGAAGTACGATGCAGGCGCGCGATGGTCAGCGCCGAAATCAGCGCCGGCACCGCCGCTGCAATGAACAGCGAACCATTGCTCCACTGCAGCGCGATCAGCTGGCCGCCGATGACCGGCCCGACCACCGAGCCGATGCGGCCGATGCCCAGCGCCCAGCCGATGCCGGTGGAACGCAGCGTGGTCGGGTAGAAGGTACCGGCCAGTGCATTGACGGCCGGTTGTCCACCCACGATGCAGAAGCCCGCCACGATCACCGCCAGGAACAGCAGCACCGGCATGGCCGCCACCTTGCCGATCAGTGCAATGGACACGCAGGCCAGCAGGAAGCAGCTGCCCAGTACGCGGGTGAAGCCGAAGCGGTTGATGAAGCGGCCCAAGGTCAGCGTACCGACCACGCCGCCCACTTGCAGCGAGGTCCCGATCAGCACGGCCATGCTGGTGGAATAACCGGCGTCACGAATGAGCGTAGGCAGCCAGTTGGAGAGGAAGTACAGGTTGATCAGGTTCATGAAGCTGATCAACCACAGCAGCACGGTGACAGCCGCGCGGCCATCGCGGAACAGCGCCGCCACCGGCATGCCTTCGGCCTTGCTTTCCTTGACCACGACCTCGGTCTTGTCATCGATGCGGATGGCGGGATCGAGCTTGCGCAGCCAGCGTGCCACCTGGCTGCGCGCACGACGGTGCAGCACCAGGAACTGTATCGATTCCGGCAGCCAGACCAGCATCGCCAGGCCCAGCACCAGCGGCACTGCACCGCCCACCCAGAACACCGCATGCCAGCCGTGCGCCGGGATCAGCGCTGCGCTCACGAATCCGCCGGCCGCAGCACCCACGGTAAAGCCGCAGGAGACCAGCATCATGCGGGTCACGCGTGAGGACGAGGGGCTGTATTCGCCGACCAGCGCCATCGCATTGGGCATGATGCTGCCCAGGCCGAAGCCGGTGATGAAACGCACGATCAGCAACTGATCGATGGTGGTGACCAGCGGCGTGACCAGCATGCAGACCGCAAAGAACAGGGTCGAGGCGATCAGCACCGGACGGCGCCCGTAGCGGTCACCCACCGGGGTGAGCACCAGCGAGCCCAGCAGCATGCCGAACAGGCCGGCACCAAATACCGGTCCCAGGCTGGCCTTGCTCACGCCCCAGTCGGCGATGATGGCCGGGGCCACATAGCCCATGGCCTGCACGTCGAAACCATCGATGATGAGGCACAGGCCGCACAGCAGCAGCAGGCCGAATTGAAAAGTGCCGAACCGGCCCTGCTCCACCACCTGGTCCACATGGACCGTGGGGAGAGCGCCACTTGCGTGGGTACTCATTGTCGTGCTCCTCGTCTGTCTTTACGTTTTTTTAGTTGTGTTGCCTGCCATCCATGGGCCGATGCGGCCGACAATGGCAGATTGCATGGCCGTGTGCGCAGGCGCTGCTGCGCGGCTCTTGATGGTGTTGTCGCGCCGTCACTGTAGTGCAATCGCCCTTCTTTTACGATATAAATACGAAAATACGACCCATTCATTTCATGAATATTGCAGTGCACGCCTATGCCGTACTGCCGAGCTGACCATGGCCCTCATCGAACCGCGCGACATCGATCTCAACCTGCTGGTGGTATTTCAGGAAGTCTTCCAGGAACGCCAGATCTCCTCGGTCGCCCGTCGGCTGGGGCTGTCGCAGCCGGCGGTGTCCAATGCGCTGGCGCGGTTGCGGCGCAGCTTCGGCGATGAGCTGTTCGTGCGTACGGCGCAAGGGATGCAGCCCACGCCTTTTGCGGAACAGCTGGCCGAGCCGGTGGCTGCGGCGCTGCAGCAGGTGGCCCGTGCTCTCAACCTGCAGGAAGGCTTTGCGCCACAGACCAGCGAGCGCCGCTTCACGATTGCCATGACCGATGTGGGCGAGGTGTATTTCATGCCGCGCCTGATCGAAGCCTGTGCCGAAGTCGCGCCGGGCGTGAGCCTGTCGACCGTGCGTGCCGGCGCCATCGACCTGAAGAGTGAAATGGAAGCCGGCCGGGTGGACCTGGCCATCGGCGCGTTCGACAATCTGTCGGAGGCGCTGTACCAGCGGCGATTGTTCCGCCAGGAATACGTGAGCATGTTCCGCATCGGCCATGCCCTGGACAAGCGCGGCGAAGTCAGCCTCAAGGAATTCCTGGCGGCCGAGCACCTGATGGTGTCTTCGCTGGAGAGTCCTTATGATCGCATCAACCAGAATCTGGAGAAGGCGGGCGTGCTGCCCAGCGTGCGCTTCCGGGTGCCGCATTTCACGGCGGTTCCTTACATCGTCAGTACCACGGCGCTGGTGGTGACGGTGCCGCGCAAGCTGGCCGAGAGTGCTGCCGCGCCCTTCGGACTGCGTTACATCAAACCGCCGTTGCGCCTGCCGGCGCTGCAGACCAACATGTTCTGGCATCGCCGCTACAATCAGGACGAGGGCAATGTCTGGCTGCGCAACCTGATCTCGGCGCACTTTGCGGAATGAATCCGGGCAGGACAACGACTGTGGCCGGAAGGCCGGGGAGACAACATGAACATCTACCGCGACTATGACCGCGAGGCGCTGGACGAGCAATACAACGTGCGCCTGCGTATTACGGATTTCCAGGCGTATTTCGACCGCTTTGCGCGCGAGGGAGAAGCAGCGCGGCAAGCGCATCCGCATCTGACCGATGTACCTTACGGAGAGGATGCGCTGCAGACGCTGGATTTCTTTCCCGGGCGCAGCAATGGCCGGCCCCTGCTGGTCTTCATCCACGGCGGCTACTGGCGCTCGCTGGACAAGCACCAGTTCAGCCAGCTGGCCCTGCCCTACCTGGCCCAGGACATCAACGTGGCCCTCATCAATTACCGCCTGGCCCCGCAGGTGCGCATGGGCGACATCGCCGCCGACTGCGGGCGTGCGCTGCGCATGCTGTATGCCAAGGCCGCGGCGCTGCGCTTCGATCCGGATGCGATCTGGCTCATGGGCCACTCGGCCGGTGCCCACCTGGCCGCGCTGATTGCTTCGCTGGGTGCCGCGCCGGTGCGCGGCGTGTGCGGCATCAGCGGGATCTATGATCTGGAACCAGTGCGGCTGTCCTATTTGAACGAAGTGCTGCACCTCTCGCCCTCGGATGCCCAGCAGGCCAGTCCGCAATTGCTCGCCATGCCCAATGGCGTGCAGGCGTTGCTATGTGCGGGCGACGATGAATCGGCGGAATTCCTGCGCCAGCGCGATTTCTATGCGGCCACGCTGCGGCAGTCGGGACATGCGGTGGAAATCTTGCCGCTGCCCGGGCAACATCACCTGAGTGTGGTGGATGTGGCGGCCGATACCGGGAGCAGTTTGACTCGGACCCTGTTGAAGATGATGTTGGGGTAAACGAGCTTGCCGATGTCGCCCCAGCCACGCTACGTCCCGGTGGCTGGATGCTGTAGCGGAGAGACACTGAAGTCAGCTTGCCTTGCCCGGTCGGCGCATCTTGGCTCGAGGCTTTTCCGTAACGGCAATGGGCGCGCGCAGGACCTTCACCGGTTCGGGTGTCAAATCAAACGTCTTGTTGCCTGGGAACGTTGCCGTCAGCACCAATTGACCGCCCAAGCCCCGCACGAAGTCCATGACGCTGCTCACTAGCAGGTCATCACGACTTTCCATCTTCGAAATGGCTGCCTGCTGAATATTCAAACTCGCGGCAAGGCTGGCCTGCGTCACTTGCAGGCTCTTGCGCAATGCCTGCAATTTGATGCAGGTCTGCATGGATTCGGTTCTTGCGTTTGCCTGCACTTGCGCCTCAGGATGCATGCGGGCGCGCAATTCACTAAATTTTTTTGCCATGATCGACTGCCTCCTTGCTCAGTGTGTCGAGATGAACGTCGTAAAGCCTGTCCGCGAGAGGGATGGTGTGCTCGTACCAACGATGGTTTCCGGTCTTGTCTCCGCCAATCAACAGGATCGCATGCCGCAATGGATCAAATGCGTAGAGCACCCGGTAAGGTCTTCCGGCATGCTGGATCCGAAGCTCTCTCATGTGCGCATGCCTGGAACCGAGAATTCCAGAACTGTATGGGTGCCTGAGAGCGGGTCCGTTTTTCTCCAGCAGGCCAACGTAGGCAGCCACGGACGTCTGCTCAGCATCATTGAGCCGATCCCACCAGTCTTCGAATTCATCGGTAAATTCTACCTCGCATTGCATGCTTTATTCCTCTAAAGTTATATTCCACTAAAGGAATTTTTTGAAGATGGCAGGAGAATTTCCGGCAACATGCGCTCCTGGCTTGGTCGGCCAGGTTAACCAGCAAGACTGGCAAATAATTTCCTCAAGGAAAATCCATGGTGGAGCTCGAAGAGTTTTGTGTACGGACAACTACATCACGCCACCCAAAACAACAATAAGAATCATTTTCATCTGAACTATAATACCGGCCTGACCCCCGGTCGCCCCCGCTGCGGCCCGGCAGACAAGACCAACAAGGCGCATGCGCGCCTCTCGCCGCCCTAGTGATACATGTTCAAGAAGATCTGGTTCCAGTTGCACTGGTTCATCGGCATTACTGCCGGCACCCTGTTGATGACCATCGGCGTGACCGGCGCCGTGCTGGCTTTCCGCGAAGAAATCATGGAGGCCCTGAGCCCCGGCGTGATGCATGTGCAAGTGCGCCAGCAGGCCACGCTCACGCCCCAGCAACTGCTGGACAAACTGCGTGAGGCCGAACCGGCCCGGCGCGTCACCACCCTCACCCTCACTTCTGAACCCGGCGCCTCGGCCCGCGTGGTCTTCGCGCCGCCGCCCGGGGTGCGGCGCGGTGAGGTGCGCTATGCCGATCCCTATACCGGCGCGCTGCTGCCGCCGGTGACAGGCGCGGAATTCTTCGAGTTCATCGAGCACTTCCACCGCTGGCTGCTGCTGCCCACCGAGATCGGCAAGATCGTCCTGGGCACGCTGGCACTGGCGCTGCTGATGCTGGCGCTCTCCGGCCTCTACCTGCGCTGGCCGCGCCGCCCGCTGTCGCTGCGCGCCTGGCTGCGGCTGGACTTCCAGTTGCAGGGCCGCTCCTTCCTGTGGAACCTGCACTCGGTCATCGGCACCTGGTCGCTGGTGATGTACGTGCTCTTCTCCATCACCGGCGCCTACTGGGCCCTGGACTGGTTCAAGGACGGTGTCAACACGCTGGCCGGCGAGAGCCGCCGCCCCGCCATGCAGCGCGGCGAGGGCAAGAAGAAACCTGCAAGTGAGGAAGCCATCCCGCTGGAACTGACCCAGGCCTGGAACAGTTTCCTGGCCAAGGCACCGGACTACCAGAGCGCCCAGCTGCGCCTGCCCGAGCAGGGTTCCCAGCCGGTGCAGATCTTCTTCCTCGATCACGGTGCGCCCCATGAGCGCGCCCGCAGCCGCATGGTGGTCTTGCCGCAGAGCGGCGAGATCCGGCAGCTGGAGCGCTACGAAGACAAGAGCAATGGCGGCAAGCTGATCGCGGCCATCTACCCGCTGCACATGGGCACTTACTTCGGCCTGCCGGGCCGCATCATCATGGCCATCGCCAGCCTGATGATGCCGCTCTTCGGCATCACCGGCTGGATGCTCTATCTCGACCGCCGCCGCAAGAAGGCCGCGCTGCGCGCCGAACGTGCCAGCCTCAACGGCACGGCACCCGCTCCCGAAGGCGAACCGGTCCTGGTGGCCTATGCCTCGCAGACCGGCCAGGCCGAGCGCATCGCCCTGCATACCGCTGCCGGCCTGCGCCGCAGCGGCATCGCCGTGCAGCTGCAAGCGCTGGCACAAAGCACGCCGGAGAGCTTGCGCCATCACCGCCGCATCCTCTTCATCGCCAGCACCTTTGGCGAGGGCGATGCGCCCGACAGCGCACGCGGCTTCGAAAAGCGCCTGCGCCAGGCCGCAGGGCAGTCGCTGGCCCACGTGCACTACGCCATCCTGGCGCTGGGCGACCGTCACTACGCGCAGTTCTGCGGCTTCGGCCACACCCTCGACCACGGCCTGCGCCAGTGCGGGGCCAAGCCCCTGTTCCCGCTGGTGGAAGTGGACCGCATGGCCGGCGTGGCGCTGCGCAAATGGGAAACTGAACTGGCTGCCCACGGACTGCAGGCGAATGTGAGCGAACTCCTGCCCACCACTGCACCGGCATGGCAACAATGGAAGCTGACACGACGCGTGCTCAGGAATCCGGGCAGCCAAGGCGCGCCGCTGTATCACGTGGAATTAAAGCCGCAGGACGGCAGCCTGCCCGACTGGCAAGCCGGTGCACTGGTGGAGATCCTGCCGCGCCACGCACCGGATCGTATCGCCCTGCTGCTGCAGCGACTGCAGCTGGATGGCAGCGCCATGGTGAGCCATCAAGGCCGCCAAAAGACGCTGGCCGACGCGCTGGCCTGCAGCGTGCTGCCCACGCATCCCGTACGTGAAGCCCAAGCCTTGGCCGACCAGTTGCAGCCCCTGGCCGCGCGTTCGTACTCGGTGGCCTCGGTGCCACAGGATGGCGCGGTGCACCTGCTGGTGCGCCAGGTCCGGCATGAAGACGGACTGGGACTGGCCTCCGGCTGGCTGACCGAATTTGCACCAGACGATGCCTCCATCGATCTGCGTCTGGTGGAGAACGCCGGTTTCGCCCCGGTCGCTGCCGATACGCCGGCCATCTTCATCGGCAATGGCTCGGGCCTGGCCGGCTTGCGCGGCCATCTGCGCGCACGCATGCAGCACGCAGAAACGCAGTCCCGCAACTGGCTGCTCTTCGGAGAACGTAACGAACGTTACGATTTCCTGTATGCCGATGAATTGCAGGACTGGCTGCAACAGGGCCGCCTGTCACGCCTCGACCTGGCCTTCTCGCGTGACCAGAACGAGCGCCTGTATGTACAGGACCGCCTGCGTCAAGCCGGGCCCGAGCTGCGCCAGTGGCTGGACCAGGGGGCCGTCATCTACGTCTGCGGCAGCCTGGAAGGCATGGCCGCCGGTGTCGATGCCGTCCTCACGGACCTGCTGGGCGAAGCCGGCCTGCATGCCCTGATCGAACAGAATCGCTATCGCCGCGACGTTTACTGATGATTCCCGCCGGATGGATCGTCGATCCATCCGCCTCTCCTCCTGCGGGATGCAACAGCTCCCGCGCCCCCCTGTAGGCAGCTCCCGCTTTCCTTTGTAGGACAGTTCCGATTCGTGCCTGCGGCCGCGCTACGGCGCTGCAGCCGGGCATATACTCGTCCGCACAGCGTTGCCTGCCGACGCCGGACAGCGTCGCGGTCCATGGCAGCGCCCAACCGGGATCCTTCCATGACCAACAAGAAAATGAGATTGAGGAGCTGGTCCGCCGCCGGGCTCGTGTTGCTGCTGAGCTCGCTGATGCTGGCCGCGTGCAGCTCGTTGCCCACCATCGTGCCCGACATGGACACGCAATCGGCCCGCACCATCCAGATGAAGGGCGGACGCGGCGTGCTCTCCGAGGCACAGGCCAAGGCCGCGCTGGACAAGCTGCGCGCGCAGAATGCCGACAACACCCTGCTGGACCGCCACGTGGCCATCGAAGGCGCCATCACCGGCTCGCCGCTGGTCACCGGCAACAAGGTTACGCTGCTCATCGACGGCCCGGCCACCTATGCCTCCATGCAGCAGG
Organism: Herbaspirillum huttiense; assembly: GCF_004367745.1. GTDB lineage: Bacteria > Pseudomonadota > Gammaproteobacteria > Burkholderiales > Burkholderiaceae_D > Herbaspirillum > Herbaspirillum huttiense. The sequence goes on along the minus strand of NZ_CP037993.1, from coordinate 1,189,937 downwards.
CGATCCAGGCCGCGCGCTATCACATCAACATGGAAACCTACATCATGGAAGACGATGAGGTCGGCCGCCAGTTTGCCGACCTGCTGATCGCCATGCAGAAGAAGGGAGTGCAGGTCAACCTGATGTATGACAGCGTGGGCAGCATCAATACCCCGCGCGAATTCTTCCAGCCCCTGATCGATGCGGGCGTGCATGTGCTGGAATTCAATCCGCTCAATCCGACGCAGCTGCGCAAGGACTGGGCCGTCAACCAGCGCGATCACCGCAAGCTGCTGGTGGTCGATGGCAAGACCGCTTTCGTCGGCGGCATCAACATCAGCAGCGTGTATTCCAGCGGCTCCTTCAGCACCCGCAAGAAAAAACCGCAGCTCAACAAGGACGGCGAGCAGATCCCTTGGCGTGATACGCAGGTGCGCATCGATGGCCCGGTGGCGCTGGAATTCCAGAAGCTGTTCATCGAGACCTGGGGCAAGCAGCGCGGTCCGGACCTCGGCGACCATCGCTACTTCCCGCCCGTCGCCCCCGCCGGCAACGAGATCGTGCGCGCCATCGGCAGCTCGCCCGATGATCCCTACAGCATCATCTACGCCACCTTCATCTCGGCCATTCAACATGCGGAGAGTTCGATCTACCTGACCAATGCCTACTTCGTGCCCGATCCGCAACTGCGCGATTCGCTCAAGGATGCGGCCCGGCGCGGCGTGGATGTGCGCCTGATCCTGCCCTCGCACAGCGACTCCTCGCTGGTGCTCTATGCCTCGCGCTCCTTCTACAGCGAACTGCTGGAAGCGGGCGTGCGCATCTACGAACGCCAGGACGCGCTGCTGCATTCCAAGACCGCGCTCATCGATGGCGTCTGGTCCACCATCGGTTCGACCAACCTCGACTGGCGCAGCTTCGTCTACAACCAGGAAATCAATGCCGTGATCCTGAGCCCGCAATTCGGGGCCCAGACCAAAACCATGTTTGACCGGGATCTTGGTGCCTCGAAGGAAATCACAAAGGAACAATGGGAGCAGCGCCCGATCAGTGAAAGGATGAAGGAATTTGGTGCCAGCGTCTGGTCCCGCCTGCTTTGAGCGCGGCGGGAAACGCCGGTGAATGAACGAATGTACTGAAATCGAAAAGGAGTCCGGTTTGCGATCGATGTTGTCCCGTCTGACCTCACGCTTGTTGCTGGCTGCCACCTGTGCCTTGGCGGTCGGCAGCTGGGCACATGCCCAAACCCAGACCGGTGCGGTCGCCATGAAGAGCCGTTACGAAGAATTGCAGGGCGAGCTCAGCAACAACGGTTACCATCGCCCTCTCTACCTGAATTCGCGCGAGGATGGCGGCAACGTCAAGGGCGACATCTATGCCGTGCTGAGCTATCCCTTTGCACAAGTGCGCGAGTCGCTGGACAACCCCGATCATTGGTGTGACATCCTCATCCTGCACCTCAACACCAAGTATTGCCGCATGATGCGCGAAAACGGCAAGACCACCCTGCGCATGCAGGTCGGCAAGAAGACCGAACAGGATCTCAACGATACCTACCGCGTCGACCTGCGCTATCACGGCGGGGCCAGCGCAGCCGATTATTTTTCGTCCTCGATGCTGGCCGACAAAGGACCGCTGGACACCTCCAACTATCGCATCGAGATTGAAGCCATTCCGCTGGATGACAAGCGCTCCTTCCTGCATTTCAGCTATGCCTATTCCTATGGCATGGCCAGCAAGCTGGCACTGCGTGCCTACCTGATGACGGCCGGCCGCGACAAGGTCGGTTTCAGCGTGGTCAAGCGCGAGGCCAACGGACAGCCGCAGTATGTCTCGGGCAGCCGCGCCACGGTGGAGCGCAATACCATGCGCTATTACCTGGCCATCGATGCCTATCTGTCCGGCCTGGAAGCACCGGCCGGAGAACGGCTGGAGAAGCGGCTGACGGCCTGGTACGGTGCGACCGAACAATATCCCCGCCAGTTGCATGAGGTCAGCCGCGAGGACTATCTCTCCATGAAGCGCAAGGAAGTGGCGCGGCAGCAGAAGGCCGCTCAGTAATCCTGCACTTCGGCCTGCTCACGCAGCCACTCAAGGAACGCAGCCACCGCAGGCCGGCGTGCATGATGCGCCGGGTAGACCGCAAAGTGCGCCTTGACCTTGATGGCGCGATCCAGTCCGAAGACCGGTTTCAGTTTCTTTTCCTCGATGTGTCGCGCGGCCACGGTCGCGCTCTCCAGCGCCACGCCCAATCCCTGGGTAGCGGCATCCAGTGACATCTGTGCGCGGTCGAAACGGACCGCGAACTGCTCCGGCGGACGCACGTCCGCAAATTCCCCGAACCAGTCCGACCACTGCACCACGCTCACGTTGCTGCGAATGAGCTTCACGCCCAACAGATCGGCAGGTTTTTTGAGCTTGTACTCACGGATGAAAGCCGGGCTGGCCAAGGGCACGATGCGCTCTTCGAAGAGCGGCTCCACTACCAGTCCCGGCCAGTTGGGAATGCCGTAGCGGATGTCGATATCGACTTCGCCCAACTCGAAATTGCTCTGCGAGTGCGCCGCCGAGAGATTGAAGGTGATCTCCGGATAGGTGCGCGCGAAATCATTGAGCCGCGCCATCAGCCACAGGCTGGCGATGCTGGGCGCGGAATGGATGTAGAGCGTATTGCTGACTCCTTGCCGCACGTCCATGGACGCCGCCGTGATGGCCGAGATCGCCCCCTGGATGCGCGCCAGGTAACTCTCCCCTGCCGTGGTGATGCGCACGCCGTGCGCGCTGCGCTCGAAGAGCCGAATGCCGAGATAGGATTCCAGCCGCGCCACCTGGTGGCTCACCGCCGAGGCCGTCAGGTGCAGCTCGGCCGCCGCCAGCGCAAAACTCTTGCGCCGGGCCACCGCTTCGAAGGCCTGGAGGTTGGGTAACGGCGGGAGAACGGCCATGGACGGGCTCTGTGGCTAAGATGATGATCCGTCACTTTAACATGACGAGACTTCGCTTGTCGTCAGGCGAGGAAAGTTCGACCATGCGCATCAGAACAAAAACGGAGACATGGTCAAAGCCCCTGCATGCTGCACGGCAGCACGCGCCATCGCGCATCCGCGCTGTCTCCGCTGTTGCTCACTTCAACGCAAACATCTGGAGAACACGACATGCTGCTCAAGGACAAGGTTGCCGTCATCACCGGCGGTGCAGGAATCAACGGACTGGGCTACGCCACGGCGCGCCTGATGGCCGGACAAGGCGCCCGCGTGGTGGTGCTGGACCTGGCGCAAGCCGACCCGGCCGGCGCCGCTGCGCGCATCGGCAGCCAGCATCTGGGGCTGGTGGCGGACGTGACCGACAAGGCTTCCTGCGAGGCGGCCATCGCCCAGGCCGTCAAGCAGTTCGGCCGCATCGACATCCTGGTCAACAATGCCGGTATCACCCAACCCGTCAAGACGCTGGAGATCACCGGCGCGGATTACGACCGCATCCTCGATGTCAGCCTGCGCGGCACGCTCTACATGTCGCAGGCGGTGCTGCCGGCCATGCGTGCGCAGCAGAGCGGTTCCATCATCTGCATCTCGTCGGTATCGGCGCAGCGCGGCGGCGGCATCCTGGGGGGGCCGCACTATTCGGCGGCCAAGGCCGGCGTGCTGGGGCTGGCGCGTGCCATGGCGCGCGAGTTCGGCCCGGAAGGCATCCGCGTCAACAGCATCACCCCCGGCCTGATCGGCACCGACATCATCAAGGGCAAGCTCACCGAAGAAAAGAAGGCCGAGATCGCCGAGACCATTCCGCTGGCGCGCCTGGGCCGTGCCGACGACATCGGCGGCGCCTGCGTCTTCCTCGGCAGCGACCTCTCGCAATACTGCACCGGCATCACGCTGGACGTTAATGGTGGAATGCTGATTCATTAAACACAGCTTAATGCTCGCGCACGCCGGCCCGGCCGGCATCTTTCCCGCTATCAGAACAAACAGGAGACCAGAGATGACCCAAGACAACAGCAAACCCCGCAAGACCACCCTGAGCCGCCGCCAGCTGCTCAAGGCCGGTGCCGTGGGTGCGGCGCTGCCGCTGTTTTCCATCATGAGCCGTCCGGCCCATGCGGCCGAGTTCAACTACAAGTTCGCCACCGGACAAGATCCGTCGCACCCGGTCAACAAGCGTGCGCAGCAGGCCATCGACCGCATCCGCGAAGCCACCGGCGGCCGGCTGGACATCAAGCTGTTCCCGGCCAACCAGCTGGGTTCGGATACCGACCTGATGTCGCAGATCCGCAATGGCGGCGTGGAATTCTTCAACCAGGCCAGCGTGGTGCTGTCGACCCTGGTGCCGGCAGCCGGCATCGTCAACACCGGTTTCGCCTTCCACGACTACAAGGAAGTCTGGCAGGCCATGGATGGCCCGCTGGGTGCCTATGTGCGCGCGCAGATCGAGAAGGTCGGCCTGTTGACCATGTCCAAGCCCTGGGACAACGGCTTCCGCCAGATCACCACCTCGACCAAACCGATCAAGACTGCGGGCGACCTCAAGGGCCTGAAGCTGCGCGTGCCGGCGGCACCGATGCTGACCTCGCTCTTCACCGCACTGGGTGCCAGCCCGACGCCGATCAACTTCAACGAAGTCTATTCGTCGCTGCAGACCAAGCTGGTCGAAGGCCAGGAAAACCCGCTGGCCATCATCAGCACCGCGCGCCTGTACGAAGTGCAGAAGTTCTGCACCATCTCCAACCACGTGTGGGATGCTTACTGGATCCTCGGCAACCGCCGCGCCTTCGAGAAGCTGCCCAAGGACATCCAGGAAATCGTGCGCCGCGAACTGGACAAGGCTGCCACGGACGAACGCGCCGACATCGCCTCGCTGGCCGGCTTCGCCCGCAATGACCTGCAGGGCAAGGGCGTGCAGATCATCGAGGCCGACAAGGATTCCTTCAAGGCCGCACTGGCGCAGGCCAACTTCTACAAGGACATGCGCGCCAAGTTCGGTGACGATGCCTGGAAGCTGCTGCAGAACGCCGTCGGGAGCCTGGGATGAGCGCCCTGTCGCTGGAGCAGCCGGTGACGGATGATCGCTCCTTGGCCGCGCGCCTGGAAAACTGGCTGGGCCTGGCCATCGAGATCCCCGCCGCGGCGCTGGTGGTGGGCGAGGTGGTGGTCCTGCTGGCGGGCGTGATCATGCGCTTCATCTTCAACAACCCGATCCCCTGGGCGGATGAACTGGCCTCCATCCTGTTCCTCTGGCTGGCCAACCTGGGCGCGGCCGTGGCCCTGCGGCGCGGCACCCACATGCGCACCACCGTGCTGGTGGGCTTCATGAGCGAACGCGGCAAGGCCTGGGCCGAAGCCTTGGCCATCATCGCGCCCTGCGTGATGCTGCTGATCCTGATGCATCCGATGTGGGAATACGCCGAAGACGAAATGTTCGTGCAGACCCCGGCGCTGGGCTGGCCCAACACCGTACGAGCCGCTGCCGTGGCAGTCGGTGCGGCGCTGATGATTGCGCTGTCGCTGCTGCGCATCTCGCGCCAGAAGCTGGTCGACCTGGCCGGCGTGGTGGCCCTGCTGGCCGTGGTGGCCGGTGCCATGTATCTGGGCGCAGGCTGGCTGCAGGCCATCGGCAACTGGAACCTGGTGGTGTTCTTCGGTGTGGTACTGGGCGTGTCGGTGCTGCTGGGCATTCCCATCGCCTTCTGCTTCGGCCTGGCGACGGTGGCCTTCATGCTCACGGTCACCACCAGCCCGCTGGCGGTGGTGGCGGGACGCTTCGATGAAGGCATGTCCTCGCTGATCCTGCTGGCCGTGCCGCTGTTCATCCTGCTGGGCCATCTGGTGGAAATGACCGGCATGGCCAAGGCCATGGTGGATTTCCTGGCGTCGCTGCTGGGCCACGTGCGCGGTGGGCTGAACTACGTGCTGCTGGGGGCGATGCTGCTGGTCTCGGGCATCTCCGGCGCCAAGACCGCCGACATGGCGGCGGTGGCTCCGGTGCTGCTGCCGGAGATGAAGCGGCGTGGCAATCACGAGGGTGAACTCATTTCGCTGCTGGCAGCCTCCGGTGCCATGGCCGAGACCATTCCGCCCTCGCTGGTGCTGATCACCATCGGCTCGGTGGCGGGGGTATCGATTGCGGCGCTGTTCACCGGCGGCATCATGCCGGGCATCGTGCTGGCCGTGCTGCTGGCAATCCTGGCGCGCTGGCGCAGTGCCGAGATCCTCGAAGGCATCCAGCGCGCGCCCGGCCGCGTGGTGCTGCGCACGCTCATCATCGCCCTGCCCGCGCTGCTGCTGCCGATCCTGATCCGCACGGCCGTGGTCGAAGGGGTGGCCACGGCCACCGAGGTTTCCACCATCGGCATTGCCTATTCGGTGGTGGCGGGTCTGCTGGTGTATCGCCAGTTCGACTGGAAGCGGCTCTATCCGATGCTGGTCGACACCGCTGCCTTGTCGGGCGCGATCCTGTTCATCATCGGCACCGCTACCGGCATGTCGTGGGCGCTGACGCAGTCGGGCTTCTCGCATGCGCTGGCCGAGGCCATGACCAGTGTGCCGGGGGGCAAGTATGGCTTCCTGCTGGTGTCGATCGCCGCCTTCATCGTGCTGGGCAGCGTGCTGGAGGGCATCCCCGCCATGGTGCTGTTCGCGCCGCTGCTGTTCCCGGTGGCCAAGGCCATCGGCGTGCATGAGGTGCATTACGCCATGGTCATCATCCTCTCCATGGGCGTGGGCCTGTTCGCACCGCCCTTCGGCCTGGGCTACTACGCCGCCTGCACCATCGGCCGCGTGCATCCGGACGTCGCCGTCAAGCGCATCTGGCCGTATCTCGGCGCGCTGGTGGTGGGCCTGCTGATCGTCGCCTTCGTGCCGTGGTTTTCGATTGGCTTCCTGTGATTTTTTACGTTTTCATTCCTCTAGCAAGGACTCGCAATGTCTGACAATTTGGCAAACCTGCGCGCAAGCGCATACCGCATCCGCCGCAATGCCGTGCGCATGGGCGAGGTCCAGGGCCAGGGCTACATCGGCCAGGCGCTGGGCTGGGCCGACGTGCTGGCCGTGGCCTACAAGCACGCCGTGCAACTGCGCCCGGATGATCCGGAGTGGAACGGCCGCGACCGCTTCCTGCTCTCGCACGGGCACTACGCCATCGCCCTGTATGCCGCCCTGATCGAGGCCGGCATCGTCCCCGATGAAGAGCTGGAATCCTACGGCAGCGATGACAGCCGCCTGCCCATGTCGGGCATGGCGACCTATACGCCGGGCATGGAAATCTCCGGCGGCTCGCTGGGCCAGGGCCTGGCCATCGGCGTGGGCATGGCGCTGGGCCTGCGCTACAACAACAATGCGGCCTTCGTCTACAACTCCATGTCCGATGGCGAGCTGGATGAAGGCTCGACCTGGGAAGCCGCCATGGGCGCGGCCCACCACCAGCTGGGCAACCTGATCTGCCTGGTCGACATCAACAACCAGCAGGCCGATGGTCCTTCCAGCAAGGTGATGGGCTTTGAGCCGCTGGCTGACAAGTGGGCGTCCTTCGGCTGGTACGTGCAGCGGGTTGATGGCAATGACCTGGCCGCCGTGGTGCGGGCCTTCGACAATGCCCGCCACCTCAAGGACGCCAAGCCGCGCGTGATCCTGTTCGATACCCTGATGGGCAAGGGCGTGCCCTTCCTGGAGCAGCGCGAGAAGAACCACTTCATCCGTGTGGATCCGCCCGAATGGCAGCAGGCGCTGTCCATCCTCGACCAGTCTTATCAACAAGGAAGCCAAGCATGAACACCGTCGCAGAGAAGAAACCGCGCCTGACCACTTCGGCCATGATCGCCTCCATCGCCGCCGAGGGGCAGCGCGTGCAGGCGGCCCCGTTCGGCAAGGCCCTGGTGGAATACGCTGCGGACCGCCCCGAGATCGTGGGCCTCACCGCTGACCTGGCCAAGTACACCGACCTGCATCTGTTCCAGAAGGCGTATCCCGAGCGCTTCTTCCAGATGGGCATGGCCGAGCAGTTGCTCATGGCCGCCGCCGGCGGCATGGCCAAGGAGGGACTGGTGCCCTTCGCCACCACCTATGCGGTCTTTGCCACCCGGCGTGCGTATGACTTCATCCACCAGGTGATCGCCGAAGAAAACCTGAACGTGAAGATCTGCTGCGCACTGCCCGGCCTGACTACCGGTTACGGCCCCAGCCACCAGGCCACCGAAGACCTGGCGATGATGCGCGCCATTCCGGGCATGACCATCGTCGACCCCTGCGATGCGCTGGACCTGGAACAGGCGGTGCCGCAGATCGCGGCGCACCAGGGCCCGGTCTACATGCGCCTGGCGCGCGGCAACGTGCCGCTGGTGCTGGATGAATACGACTACCAGTTCGAGCTGGGCAAAGCCAAGGAGATCCGCGATGGCAACGACGTGCTCATCATCTCCAGCGGCTTCATGACCATGCGCGCGCTGGAAGTGGCCAAGGCGCTGGAGGCCGACAACGTCAGCGTGGGCGTGCTGCACTGCCCGACCATCAAGCCCTTTGACGAAGCCACGGTGGTGCAGCAGGTCAGCAAGAAGAACCGCCTGGTGGTGGTAGCCGAGAACCATTCGGTCATCGGCGGCCTGGGCGAGATCGTTGCCACCACGCTGATGCGCCACCGGGTGCAGCCGGCGGGCTTCCAGATGGCCGGCTTGCCGGATGCCTTCCTCGATGCGGGGGCGCTGCCGACCTTGCATGACCGCTATGGGATCAGTTGCGAGGTGCTGAGCCGGCGGATCAGGGAGTGGTTGAAGTAATCGCTTGTCCGCGCATACGGACGCAGACCGACATGCAGACGATAAAAAAGGAGACCTCGGTCTCCTTTTCTCATGGCGGTTTGCTGAGGCTTATTTCAGACTCAGCACCCACTTCACCAGCTCCTTCGCCTCAGCCTCGGTCACCTGGCCCTTGTTGGCCGGCATCGCTACCGCGCCCCAGACACCGCTACCGCCGTTGAGGACCTTCTGGGTCAGCTTGGCTTCGGCATCCTTCTGGCCGGCGTATTTCTTGGCCACTTCCTTGAAGGCGGGGCCGACGATCTTGGCGTCCACCGAGTGGCAGGCCATGCAATTCTTGGACTTGGCCAGTTGCGCATTGGCCATGGCTTCGGCGGAAATGGCCGAACCGGCCACCAGGGTGGCGATCAACAACAGGTATTTCATGGGGGCTCCTCAGCAAGCGGTGGACGACGGTCACGCCTGCAGCGGCATTCTCCAGGCGCTTCGCAGGCGGGGCTATTCTACCCGGCTTCGCCACGCACCCTCTATCTGCCCTCGCGTATATCTGTCATAGATCAAATTCCATGACGGAAATATCACGCCATCCTCGCCTTGTCGCGTTGCAAGGCCGGGGATATCATGGACGCCCGACTCATTCGGATCCGATATCAGTCCATGTCCGACCATCCCCGCCTGGAATTGCGCCAGCTGCGCTACTTTGCCGCCGTCGCCGAGGAAAAGCATTTCGGCCGCGCCGCCGCGCGCCTGCACATGACCCAGCCGCCGCTGTCGCAGACCATCGCCGCGCTGGAAGAGCAACTGGGTACGCCCCTGTTCCAGCGCACCAAGCGCAGCGTGGCGCTCACGCCGGCCGGCGAGGCATTGCTGCCGGAGGTCCAGCGCATCCTGCAACAGGCCGCCGCCCTGCCCGACCTGGCCCGGCGCGCGGCCAGCGGGGCCTCCGGACTTTTATCGCTTTCCTTCATATCGAGTGCGGACTACAGCATCCTGCCCCCGCTCCTGCAGCGCTTCCGGGCGCGTTATCCGCAAGTCCAGATCGAATTGCGCGAAGCCACCACCGATATCCAGCTGGAAGACCTGATGCAGGGCAAGATCGACGCCGGCCTGCTGCTGCCGCCGCTGCCGGAGAAAGCCGCCGCCGTGCTGGATGTGCGTCCGGTGCTGTCGGAGCCGCTGATTGCGGCGCTGCCCGAAGGCGCGGTCAAGAGACGCGGACCGGTGTCGCTCAAGAGCCTGCGCGAGCTGCCGCTGATCATTTTCCCGCGCCGCATTGCACCGGCCTTCCATGACACCATCCTGTCCTGCTTTCGCGATGCGGGCGTGACGCCCCATATCGGCCAGGAGGCGATCCAGATGCAGACCATCGTCGGCCTGGTCTCGGCTGGCATGGGAATGGCGCTTGTGCCACAATCCGTCTCGAATTTGAAACGCCCGGGCGTGGACTATCGCCGGCTCTCGGATGCGGCACCGGAAATCCAGACCGGCCTGGCCTGGCGGCGCGACAACCCGTCCGGCGTGCTGCGTGCCCTGCTGGATCTCCTGGAGATGCCCGCCTGATCCCATTGCACGGGAATCGCTGCTGCGAACTTGCGCAAGGCGGCGTGCTCCAACCGCCGTTCCGCCCAACAACAGAAAGATCAAACTCATGCTAGTCCACCCCATGCCCGACCCGATCGCCATCCACATCGGGCCGCTGGCCGTCCACTGGTATGGCCTGATGTACCTGCTGGCCTTTGCCCAATTCATTGCGCTGGGACGCCTGCGCATCAAGCAGCCGCACATCGCCGCCGTCGGCTGGAAGAAGGAAGACCTCGACGACATGCTCTTCTATGGCGTGCTCGGGGTGGTGTTGGGCGGGCGGCTGGGCGAGATCCTGTTCTACAACCCGGCGTATTACTTTGCGCATCCGGCCGACATGATCGCGGTCTGGAAGGGCGGCATGTCCTTCCACGGCGGCTTCCTGGGCGTGATGCTGGCGATGTACCTGTGGGGCCGCAAGCGCGGCCGCAACCTGATGGACATCATGGACTTCATCGCACCGATGGTGCCGCTGGGGTACGCGGCCGGCCGCCTGGGCAACTTCATCAATGCAGAACTGCCGGGCCGTCCGGCCGATCCTTCGCTGCCCTGGGCCATGATCTGGCCCAACGTCGACAACATCCCGCGCCATCCTTCGCCGATCTACCAGATGCTGGTCGATGGCATCCTGCTGTTCATCATCCTGTGGATCTTCGCGCGCCACTCACGTCCGCGCATGGCGGTGGCGGGCATGTTCTCGCTGCTGTATGGCTGCGCGCGCTTCTTCACCGAGTACTTCCGCGTGCCGGATTATGAGGTGCATTTCGGTGGCATCACCATCTCGGCCGGGCAGATGCTGTCGGTGCCGATGATCGTGCTGGGGATCATCTTGCTGGTGCTGGCTTACAGGCTCAGGCAGCAGGCGCAAGCGCCGGTGGAGCCGGCAGTAGTGGCCAAGAACTAGACAAGCAAAAACTGGTAAAAGAAAAACAAAGACAGGCAAAAAGGGCGGGCAGCGATATCCATCGCGCCCGCCCTTTTTTCTTGATTCATCACCCTGCAATCACCCTCCGACCACTCCAATGAAACGACTCATCATCATCACGACAAGCGTCCTCTTGATCGTCATGACATGCCTGCTGGGCATCGTACTGACCGGCCTGCTCGATGACATCCAGAAGAGCGATGCAGGCATCGTGCTCGGCTCCAAGGTCATGCCGGACGGCACGCCTTCTGACCGCCTGCGCGCAAGACTGGACAAGACCGCCGAACTGTATCGGCAAGGCATGTTCCGGCACATCATCGTCAGCGGAGGCACGGGTAAGGAAGGCTTCAGCGAGGCGCAAGTCATGGCCACCTACCTGAGCGAAGTACAATCCGTTCCCCGTTCGGCCATCCTTCTGGATGAGCAGGGCAACACGACCATGGCATCGGCGGTCAACAGCGCAGCGATCATGCAGGCCCAGGGCTTACGCAGCGCCCTGGTCGTCACGCAGTTCTTCCACATTCCGCGCAGCCGTTACGCGCTGCACCGCGTCGGCATCGACACCGTTCATTCAGCACATGCGAACTACTTTGAAGCCCGTGATTTCTATTCCCTCGCACGCGAAATGATCGCACTACCAGCCTACTGGCTGGGCAGCAGACAATGACCAAAACAAAAAGCCCCGGCTGCAAACCGGGGCTTTTTTGATTCGATCAGACGGCCGGAAAAACCCGGCACCGTCCTCTCTCAAGGCTGTGGAAAACTCAAGCCTTCTTCAACGCAGCCGCCGCCTTGGCGATCTCGGTGATCTTGTCCCAGTCACCGGCCTCGATGGCCGCCTTCGGGGTCAGCCAGGAGCCGCCTACGCACACGACGTTCTTGCACGCCAGGAACTGCGGTGCCGTCTCTTGCGTAATACCGCCCGTCGGGCAGAACGACACATCGGACAAGGGACCGGCAATACCGTTGAGCATGCCCACGCCACCGGCCGGCACGGCCGGGAACAGCTTCAACTGACGGAAGCCCGCTTCGCGCGCGGCCATCACTTCGGAAGGCGTCATCACGCCCGGCAGCAGCGGCAGGCCGCTGCGCTTGGCCGCTTCGATCAGCGCCGGGGTCAGGCCCGGCGAGACGCCAAAGACCGCACCTGCATCACGCGAAGCAGTGAACTCTTCGGGCGAAGTCAGCGTACCCACGCCCACGATGGCGTCCGGCACCGACTCGGCAATCGCACGGATAGCCGGCAGGCCGTGTTCGGTGCGCAGGGTGATTTCCAGCACGCGGATCCCGCCCGCGACCAGGGCGCGTGCCAGCGGCACGGCGTGTTCGAACTTGTCGATGGCGATCACCGGGATGACCGGCGAGGCGCGCATGATTTCCAGTGTGGTCTTCATACCGTGACTTTCTCTTTCTCAAAAATCGGCGGCAGGCCAAAGGTGGCGCCACCCTCTTCTGCGGTTCCCACCGCGTTGCGGAACAGGCTGAACAATTCGCGGCCCATGCCGTGCTGATTGCCCGACAGGTCGCTGCTGTCCAGGCCACGTGCTTCCCACTCGGCTGCCTCCACCTTGGCTTGCAGCGTACCCGCATCGGCGTCCAGGCGAATGATGTCACCGGTGCGAACGCGTCCCAGCGGACCACCGCCCAGCACTTCCGGCGTAACGTGGATCGCGGCCGGTACTTTACCCGATGCGCCCGACATGCGGCCATCGGTCACCAGCGCCACGTGACGGCCCTTGTCCTGCAGGATGCCCAGCGCCGGAGTCAGCGAGTGCAGCTCCGGCATGCCATTGGCACGCGGACCCTGGAAGGTGATGACGGCCACGAAGTCGCGATCCAGCTCGCCGGCCTTGAAGGCGGCCATGAAGGATTCCTGCGAATGGAATACCACGGCAGGTGCTTCCACCACACGATGCTCGGGCTTGACCGCCGAGATCTTGATGACCGCGCGGCCGAGGTTGCCCTGCAGCAGCTTCAGGCCACCATCGGCTGCAAACGGCTTGGCCACCGTGCCCAGCACGCCTTCGTCGCCGCTCGTGGCGGGAGCATCGTGCCAGGTGACGATGCCGGGACGGCCGTTCTCGCCTTCAGCTGCCAGCATCGGCTCCTTGCAGTGCTGGCGCAGGCCCTGGCCCAGGATGGTGGTGACGTCGTCATGCATCAGGCCGGCATCGATGAGCTCACGCAGCACGAAGCCGGTGCCACCCGCCGCATGGAAGTGGTTCACGTCGGCCGTACCGTTGGGGTAGATCTTGGTGATCAGCGGCACCACGGCCGAGAGCTTGTCGAAATCGTCCCAGTCGATCACGATGCCGGCGGCCTTGGCGATGGCAACCAGGTGCAGCGTGTGATTGGTGGAGCCACCGGTAGCGTGCAGCGCGACGATGGCATTGACGATGGACTTTTCATCGATCATGCGGCCCACCGGCGTGTATTGCGAACCGAGGTCGGTGATCTTGGCAGCCTGCTTGGCGGCCGCAGCGGTCAGCGCATCGCGCAGCGGCGTGTTGGGGGTAATGAAGGCTGCGCCCGGCAGGTGCAGGCCCATGGCTTCCATCAGCATCTGGTTGCTGTTGGCGGTGCCGTAGAAGGTGCAGGTACCGGCCCCGTGATAGGACTTCGATTCCGCTTCCAGCAGCTCGGCGCGGCCGATCTTGCCAGCCGTGTAGAGCTGGCGGATCTTGACCTTGTCGCTGTTGCTCATGCCGCTGGTCATCGGACCGGCAGGCACGAACACGGCCGGCAGATGGCCGAAATGCAGCGCGCCGATCAACAGGCCCGGCACGATCTTGTCGCATACGCCCAGGTACAGCGCCGCATCGAACATGTTGTGCGACAACGCGATGGCAGTGGCCATGGCGATGGCGTCGCGCGAAAACAGCGACATCTCCATGCCGGCTTGGCCTTGGGTCACGCCATCGCACATGGCCGGGGTGCCGCCAGCGAATTGCGCCACGGCACCGGCTTCACGCGCGGCTTCTTTCAAAATCTGGGGGAAACGCTCGAAGGGCTGGTGCGCCGACAGCATGTCGTTGTAGGCCGAGACGATGGCCAGCGACGGAGCCTTGTCTTCCTTCAACTTCAGCTTGTCATTGGCGGGGAAGGCGGCGAAGCCGTGCGCCAGGTTCGTGCAGGCCAGCGCGCCACGCTGCGCGCCCTTGCGGCGCGCGGCTTCCAGGCGTTCGAGATAAGCGGTCCGGTAAGGACGGCTACGTTCGGCGATGCGTTGGGTGACGCTGGCTAAGGTAGCGTTGAGAGACATTGTCGGTTTCCTGTTAGCGTTAACACTGTAATTTTACTACACAATTTTGGCCGAATGAAATCATACACTTAGAGCACTGCAGCAGGCCAGTCGCGCCCGTCTTTTCATTGGTCAACATCATTCCACTTCAAAACCCTTATCACTTCCGGCTTTGGGGCGCAGCGCGCCGATGCCGCACGGCAATGTAACGGGCCGGTCATAAACTGTAGTGAAACTACCACTTTGGCGACATTTGATGTATAGTCAACCGCGTTGCCCCGAGAACATGACCACGGCCGGCCGCGCTGCCAACCAGGTCAAGACAGCCAACCGACACCCAACTCATGCATACCACCGCCCTGACCGACACGGCCGCCTTCCAGGCATTGCAAGCACATCACGCTACGGCAGTTCAATGGCATCTGCGCGACCTGTTCGCCCAACAGCCCGACCGTTTCGAGCGCATGCACGTGCGTGCCGCCGGGCTGCTGCTGGACTACTCCAAGAACCGCCTCAATGCCGATACGCTGGACCTGCTGCTGAGCCTGGCCCGCGAGCGCGGCGTGGAAACCCTGCGCGAAGCCATGTTCAGCGGCGAGAAGATCAACTTTACCGAACAACGCGCCGTCCTGCACACTGCCCTGCGCGCACCGGCTGATGATCGCACCGCGCAAGTGGACGGACAGCCCGTGGCGCAGGAGGTTCACGCGGTCTTGCAGCACATCCGCGCCTTCTCCGAACGCGTACGCAGCGGCCAATGGCGCGGCTACACCGGGCGCGAGATCACCGACATCGTCAACATCGGCATCGGCGGCTCCTTCCTCGGCCCGCAGATGGTCTGTACCGCCCTGCGCGATTATCGCCACGCTCGCCTGACGGCGCATTTCGTTTCCAACGTCGATGGCCATGACCTGGATGAGGTGCTCTCGCGCATCGATCCCGAGACTACGCTCTTCATCGTCGCCTCCAAGACCTTCTCCACCCAGGAAACCATGCTCAACGCCAAGTCGGCGCGCGCGTGGTTCTTGCAGCATGGCAAGTCCGAAGATCTGGCCAAGCACTTCGTGGCCGTCTCCACCAATGCCAAAGAAGTCTCGGCCTTCGGCATCGATACCGAGAACATGTTCCCCTTCTGGGACTGGGTCGGTGGCCGTTACTCGGTGTGGTCGGCGATCGGCCTGCCGATCGCCCTGCTGATCGGCTATGACAACTTCGCGCAATTCCTGGCCGGCGCCCACGCCATGGACCGCCATTTCCGCGAAGCACCGCTGGAATCGAACATGCCGGTGATCCAGGCCCTGGTCGGGATCTGGAACCGCAACTTCCTCGACAGCGCCTCGCTCACCATTGCGCCCTATCACCAATGGCTGCGCTTCTTCCCGGCCTACCTGCAACAGCTGGACATGGAGAGCAACGGCAAGCGCATCACCCGTGACGGCACACCGGTCTCGGTACAGACCTGCCCGGCCATCTGGGGCGACGTCGGCACCAATGGCCAGCACGCCTATTTCCAGCTGCTGCACCAGGGCACGGACATCACGCCCATCGATTTCATCGCCGTACTCAAACCTTCACACGCCATTGCCGAGCATCAGGAAGCGCTGCTGGCCAACTGCTTCGCGCAGTCGGAAGCTTTCATGCGCGGCAAGGACGCCGACGAAGTGCGCGCCGACCTGCAGGCACAGGGTGTGCCGGAGGCGGAACTCGCGGCCCTGATCCCGCACAAAACCTTTGACGGCAATCGTCCCAGCAATACCCTGCTGCTGCCCGAACTGAGCCCGCATGCGCTGGGCGCGATGATTGCGCTCTATGAGCACAAGACCTTCGTGCAGGGCGCAATCTGGGGCATCAACAGCTTTGACCAGTGGGGCGTGGAACTGGGCAAGGTGCTGGCCAAGACCATCCTGGCCGAACTGAAATCCGACACCGCACCCGATGCCGCGCGGCACGATGCCTCCACCAGCGCCCTGATCGCACTGGCGCGCGAGGCAGCCCGCACCGGGCAGCAAGGCTAGCAACCACGTAGCGCCAACCCGCTACTTCACGCACAAGAGACAACACACACCATGGCTACTTCTGATTTCGATCTGGTTTTATTCGGCGGCACCGGCGACCTCTCGATGCGCAAGCTGCTGCCGGCGCTGTACGCCCGCGAGCGCGCGCGCGACCTGCCGGCCGATGCCCGCATCATCTGCCTGGGCCGCGATGAAAAATCGCGTGAGGATTTCCTCAAGCTGGTGGAAAAGGATTCCAAACCCCACGTGCCGGCCGCCAACCTGGACGCCAGCGTCTGGGACCGCTTCACCAACCGCCTGCAATACGCCTCGGTCAATGCCAAGGAAGCCGGCAGCTTCAGCCACCTGAAAGAAGCCCTGCGCGAAGTCGACGGCCTGGCGCGCGTGTTCTACCTGGCCACGCCGCCCAGCCTGTTCGCTTCGATCTGCGAGAACCTGTCCAAGGCCGGCCTGGTTACGCCGACCTCACGCGTGGTGCTGGAAAAACCGCTGGGTCGCGACCTCGAAAGCGCGCGCAACATCAACGCGCAAGTGGGCCGCTACTTCCAGGAATCGCAGATTTTCCGTATCGACCACTACCTCGGTAAAGAGGCGGTGCAGAACCTGCTGGCGCTGCGCTTCGGCAATGTGCTGTTCGAACCGCTGTGGCGTCGTGAATGGATTTCCGACGTGCAGATCACCATCGCCGAAGAGCTCGGCGTCGGTGGCCGCTTCGATTACTACGACACCTCGGGTGCCCTGCGCGACATGCTGCAGAACCACCTGCTGCAATTGCTCTGTATCGTGGCCATGGAGCCACCGGTATCGAACTCGGCCGACGCCGTGCGCGATGAAAAACTGAAAGTGCTGCGCTCGCTCAAGCGCTTTACCCCGACCACCCTGGCCATGAACGTGGTGCGCGGCCAATACCGCGCCGGTCACGTGGATGGCGTGGCCGTGCCCGGCTACCGCAAGGAAGCCGACGCCAATCCCGATTCGCGCACCGAGACCTATGTCGCCGTAAAGGCCGAGATCGATACCTGGCGCTGGGCCGGCGTGCCCTTCTACCTGCGCACCGGCAAGCGCATGGCCGATTCGCTGGCCGAGATCGTGGTGCGCTTCAAGAGCGTGCCGCACGCCATCTTCGCGCATCAGAACGACACGCCCAACTGCCTGGTGATCCGCCTGCAGCCGGACGAAGGTCTGCACATGAACCTGATGGCCAAGCAGCCCGGCGACGGCATGCGCCTACGCCCGGTGGAACTGGAACTGGACTTCCGCGAGAAGTTCAAGACCCCGCGCATGGACGCCTACGAGCGCCTGCTGCTGGACGTGCTGCGCGGTCACCTCACGCTCTTCATGCGCAGCGACGAACTGGAAGCCGCCTGGGAATGGGTCGAACCCATCCTCACCTACTGGGACCAGCAGGAAGCCGACCCCGTGCCCTACAACGCCGGCACCTGGGGCCCGGCTGCCGCGAGCGCACTGATCGGCCGCGATGGCCTGCAGTGGCGCGAAGAAGCGCTGCCCGAGGTCTGAGGCCACACGCTTAGCGTCACCAGGCCACTGCCATGTCCATGCTGCTCGATTCCATCCGCACCCACATCAACTCCCTCTCCAAGTCGGAGAAGAAAGTGGCGGCGACCATCCTCGCCAATCCGCAGCTGGCCCTGGCGGAGAACCTGACGGCGCTGGCCAAGAATGCGGAAGTCTCGGAACCGACCGTGATCCGCTTCTGCCGCGCCATCGGTTACGAGGGCTGGCACGACTTCAAGCTGAAGCTAGCGCAGAGCCTGGCACTGGCCCTGCCCGGTGCGGATGAAACGCTGGCGCAGGATGACCTCGCCGCCGACCTGGTCAACAAGATCTGCAGCCGCTCCATCAACACCCTGCTGGATCTGCGCAACCACCTGAACCCGGATGCGATCCAGCTGGCGCTGGACGTGCTGGCGCGCGCCAACAAGATCGAGTTCTACGGCCAGGGCACCTCCGGCATCGTGGCCAACGACGCCCAGCACAAGTTCTTCCGCTCGGGCGTACCCACGGTGGCCTACTCCGACCCGCACATCCACAGCATCGCGGCCTCGCTGCTCAAGGCTGGCGACTGCGTGGTGGCGATCTCGCAGCGTGGCGGCAATGCCGCCCTGCTGCGCTCGATCCAGCTGGCCCGCAAGGGCGGTGCCGACATCATCGTGCTGGGCCCGTCCGGTACACCGCTGGCCGAACTGGCGACGGTGCTGGTGCCCATCGACCTGTCTTTCAACATCGATCCCTATACGCCCATCTCGGCGCGCCTGGCGCACCTGGTGGTGATCGACATCCTCGCCGTGGGCCTGGCCCTGCGACGCGGACCGGAATTCCGCAAGAAGATGCAGAACGCCCAGAAATCGCTGCAGAAATTCGACATGCAATTCGATTCCTTCTTCCGTTGAGAGGACTGCGACGGATCAAGGATCAGTCATTGACCGACAGACAGCGCAGCGCCAATGCGTACAATGCCGTTGTCCCCTTCATTCTCTTTAGCAACAGGACTTTCCATGAGCCAGCTTGACCAGTTGAAGCAGTACACCACCATCGTGGCCGATACCGGCGACTTCCAGGCGATGAAGGCCTTCGCCCCGCAGGACGCCACCACCAATCCCTCGCTGATCCTCAAGGCGGTGCAGAAGGCCGAGTACAAGCCGCTGCTGGAATCGGTCGTGAAGGCCCACGCCGGCAAGAGCACCGATGAGATCATCGACCGCCTGCTGATCGCCTTCGGCCTGGAAATCCTGAAGCTGATCCCCGGCCGCGTCTCCACCGAGACCGATGCACGCCTGTCCTTCGACACCGAGGGCACAGTGGCCAAGGGCCGCGAACTGATCCGCCTGTACGAAGAAGCCGGCATTGCCCGCGAGCGCGTGCTCATCAAGATCGCCTCCACCTGGGAAGGCATCCGCGCCGCCGAGATCCTGGAAAAGGATGGCATCCGCTGCAACCTGACCCTGCTGTTCTCGCTGCCGCAAGCCATTGCCTGCGCCGAAGCCCGTGTCCAGCTGATCTCGCCCTTCGTCGGCCGCATCTATGACTGGTACAAGAAGTCCACCGGCCAGGACTACACCGGCAGCGATGACCCGGGCGTGCAGTCGGTCAAGGCGGTCTACAACTACTACCGCAAGTTCGGCTACGCCACTGAAGTGATGGGCGCCAGCTTCCGCAATACCTCGCAGATCGTCGAGCTGGCCGGTTGCGATCTGCTGACCATCAGCCCGGACCTGCTGCAGAAGCTGGCCGACACCGATGGCCCGGTCGAGCGCAAGCTGAGCAAGGAAGCGGCGGATGCCGCCGATATCGAGCGCATCTCCCTGGACGAAAAAGCCTTCCGCCTGGCCTTGAACGGCGATGCGATGGCCACCGAAAAACTGGCCGAAGGCATCCGCCAGTTCGCGGCTGATGCAGTGAAGCTGGAGCAGATCGTCGACGCATTGCGTTAAGGAGAACGGCGCAGCTGCGCCTTGTCCACGAACGTGATCCAAAAAAGAAGGCCGCATCGTCTGCACGATGCGGCCTTCTTCATTGCGCAATGGAATCCTTCGATTCAGCTCACGCAGCGTTCTTCCTGGTCGCTTCTTCCAGCGTGAGCAGCGTATGCGCAATGCTGTCGGTCGTGGCCAGCGTCTTGATGGTGCCGGTACGCAGCGCGCCCAGCATGGCGCTGGCCTTGCCGCTTTCGCTGGCGACCGCGATGACGTCGGGAATGCGCCGCAAGTCATCCACCGTCAGGCCGATGACGCGCGAATGCGTCTCCGTGCGGATGGGTTCGCCCTGGATGTTGATGAAGTCATAGCCCATCATGTCGCCTACCGCGCCATGGCGCTTGAGCTCCAGGATTTCCTGGGGCGAGAACCAGCCCATGCGTACCATCGGGCTGTCTTCATGGATATCGCCCACCCCGATGAGTGCCACGTGCGCGCGGCGCGCCTTGTCCAGCGTGGGACGGACCGCATCATTGGCCAGCAGCGCATCGCGCATGGCCGCATTGTTGACCAGTGCCGGGGCATACAGCGTTTCACTGTCGCCGCCGAAACGCGAGGCCAGGCGACGGCAGATGTGATCGGAGTTCATCGCTTCGCCACCACGATAGTAACCACCGATACCACAGACGAAGGTGGCGCTGCGCCGCGTGTTGGACACCGCGTGTTCGGACACCGCATTGATGTTGCGCCCGATGCCTACGGCCACGATGCTGTCATCGGTCAGGCTGCGGTCGAGGTGATTGGCCACCAGGCCGGCCAGCATGGCGCGCTGGCGGTCCTGGTCGTTGTGGCTGACCGAGATGAGCGCGCGCTCGATGCCGAAACGCTGCATCAGCGCGTGTTCCAGCTCGATGGTCTGGCCCGGATGATGGCGCACGCGGATTTCCACGATGCCCTCGTCCTGCGCCCGCTTGAGCATGCGCGCAATCGAGGCGCGCGAAATCGAAAAGCGCTCCGACAGCTCCTGCTGCGTCAGGCCATCGACGTAATACAGCGTGGCCAGGCGCGTCAATTCATCCATGGACATGGATTCCCCCCTTGGCTTGCGTTTGCCTCTGCGTCACTGCCGGCTTGCATCCGGAAGCGCTGCGCCTATGGGCGCTTGGTATTGTGCAAATGATGTTCATACTCTTTGATGCGCTCCAGCTTTTCGGTCGAGCGCCCACCTGAAAACTCCGCCGCCAGCCAGGTATCGACGATGGCCTTGGCCAGTTCGCTCCCGACCACGCGTGCGCCCAGGGTGATGATCTGGGCGTCATTGCTCTTGCTGGCCCGTTCGGCTGAATAAGTGTCGTGGCATTGCGCCGCGCGCACCCCCGGCACCTTGTTGGCCGAGATCGCCATGCCGATCCCCGTGCCGCACAGCAGGACGGCGCGGCCGATCGCCCCTTGCCGGATCTGTTCGGCCACCGCAAAGGCGATGTCGGGGTAAATCACGGGCTCCGTATCATGGGTGCCGAAGTCCACCACGTCAAGGCCCTTTCCTGCCAGATGGGCCTTGATGACCTCCTTGAGCGCATACGCCGCTTCGTCGCATCCGATACCTATTTTCATCCTTGTCTCCTGGTGACGATGAACTGCCTTGCTCATGCTCGGCCAGAATAATTATTCACCGAAGAGCATTTGTTCATCAAGAGACTAATGCAAAAGTGTTCTGAACGCCACATAAACTGCAGTAACTCAGCTTTAATACCTCATAAATGCATTATTGCACCGCAAAACAGAAGAAAAAGTTATTTAAAGCGATGAGCAAATGAGCATTGACAGCAAAAAAATTCTTTGCAATGATGGGCTCACAACAAACATTTACCCATCGCTGGACATTTGACCAGCGCATGTATGGAGACAGCCATGGCAGAGCTTTTGCTGGAAGCACATGGAGTGAGCAAGTCCTTCCACGAGATCGTGGCGCTGGCCGACGGACGCCTGCAGTTGAAGCGCGGCAGCGTGCATGCGCTGTGCGGCGGCAACGGTGCCGGCAAATCGACCTTCCTGGCCATCATCATGGGCCTGCTGCGGCGGGATGG
This sequence comes from Herbaspirillum huttiense, assembly GCF_004367745.1. GTDB lineage: Bacteria > Pseudomonadota > Gammaproteobacteria > Burkholderiales > Burkholderiaceae_D > Herbaspirillum > Herbaspirillum huttiense. The sequence goes on along the minus strand of NZ_CP037993.1, from coordinate 1,167,935 downwards.
TGGCGAGATCCGCCTCAAGGGCCAGCCTGTGGATTTCCATTCGCCGGCCGAAGCCATGCAGCACCACATCGCCATCATCACGCAGGAGCTCTCGCCCATCCCCGGCATGAGCGTGGCAGAAAATCTCTACCTCGGCCGCGAGCCCCGCGTGGCAGGGCTCTGCGTCAACATCCGCGCCATGGAACGGCAGGCGCAGGCGCTGCTGGATCGCCTGCAATTCCAGGTCGATGCGCGCGCTCGCATGCAGGACCTGAGCCTGGCCCAGGTGCAATTGGTGGAAATCGCCAAGGCCTTCAGCCACGACTGCGACGTGATGATCATGGACGAACCCACCTCGGCCATTGGCGAAAAGGAGACCGAAGTCCTGTTCCGCGCCATCCGCAGCGTGGCCGCACAAGGCACCGGCATCATCTACGTGTCGCACCGTCTTTCCGAAATTTTCCAGATCGCCGACAGCTACACGGTCTTTCGCGACGGCCGCTTCGTCGAGACCGGTCTGATCCGCGACATCGACCGCGCCAGTCTGGTCAAGGCCATCGTCGGCCGCACGCTGCAGGTGCAGGAGCGCCGCCGTCGCCAGGGTGGCGAGGCGATCCTGTCGACCGAAGCACTGGGCCGCCAAGGGGAATTCGACCAGGTCTCGCTGCAGGTTCATGCGGGCGAAGTGGTCGGCATCTATGGCCTGATGGGCTCGGGCCGCAGCGAATACCTCAATTGCATCTATGGCCTGACCCGGCCCGACCAGGGGGCCGTCACGCTGCGGCAGCAGCCCCTGCCCGCAGGCCGGCCTGCGGCCAGCATCGCCGCTGGTCTGTCACTGGTGACCGAAGACCGCAAGGACAGCGGACTGGTGCTGTGCGCCTCGATCCAGGACAACATCGTGCTGGCTGCGTACCGGCGCATGTCGCGCCTGCCGCTGATCCGGCGCAGCCGCGTCGATGCGCTGGTGCGGCAGATGATCCAGCGCCTGCAGATCAAGGTGAGTTCACCGCATCTGCCGGTCTCTTCCATGAGCGGCGGCAACCAGCAGAAGGTGGTGCTGGCGCGCTGCCTCTCGACCCAGCCACGTTGCCTGCTGTGCGACGAACCCACGCGCGGCATCGATGAAGGTGCCAAGCGCGAGGTGTACCAGCTGATCGACCGCTTCGTGCAGGACGGCGGTGCCGCCCTGGTGGTGTCTTCCGAGGCGCAGGAAATCCTCGACCTGTGCGACCGCATCGCCATCTTCAAGCGCGGCCGCGTGGTGGAAGTGGTCGATGCGCATGCCACCACGCAGGAAGAACTGCTGCACCTGGCCTCGTAAGCGCGGGACGCAGTGCGTGCCTGCGATGACGCGCCGGTCTGCGACGCCCGCCTGATGTATCCCGATGACGATCCACCGACGATCCAATGACGAACCCATGATGACCAAACCCACTTCCCTCTCCGCCGGCCGGCTGGCCTCGCCCTCCTTCACCAGCCTGCGCCAGGCCTATGCGCGCTACGGTGTGCTGGCGGCCCTGATCGTGCTGTGCATCGCGCTCTCGCTGGCCACGCCGTATTTCATGACGCTGGAAAACTGGACCGACATCCTGCGCCAGACCTCCATCAACGGCATCCTCGCCATCGGCATGACCTATGTGGTGCTGACCGGCGGCATCGACCTGTCGGTCGGTGCGCTGCTGGCCTTCTCCGGCATGGTCACGGCGTGGCTGGCGACCGGTGGCGGCTATCCGCCTGCGGTCGCGGTGCTGGCCGGACTGGGCGCAGGTGCCGGGCTGGGTGCCATCAGCGGCCTGCTGGTGGCGCGCATGGCCGTGCCTTCCTTCGTGGCCACGCTGGGCATGCTGAGCGCCGCACGCGGTGCCACCTACATCTACAACGACGGCATGCCGGTCTCGGACCTGCCGCCGGGCCTGCTGTCCATCGGTGGCGGACAGATCCTGCACGTGCCGGTGCCCATCGTCATCTTCGGCGTGGTCATCGCGGTGTCGTGGTTCGTGCTGCGCTTCACCGTCTATGGCCGCTACATCTATGCGGTCGGCGGCAATGCGCGCAGCGCCAAGACCAGCGGCATCGATACCCGCAAGGTCTACTTCGCGGTGTACGTCATCAGCGGCCTGCTGGCCGGCCTGGCCGGCGTCCTGCTGGCCGCACGCACGACGGCGGCGCTGCCGCAGGCGGGCGTGTCCTATGAACTCGATGCGATCGCTGCCGTGGTCATCGGTGGCACCTCGCTCTCGGGCGGCACCGGCACCCTGGGCGGGACCGTCGTGGGTGCGCTGCTGATCGGCGTCATCAACAACGGGCTCAACCTGCTCGGCGTGTCTTCCTACTACCAGCAAGTCATCAAGGGCGTGATCATCGTCGGCGCTGTCCTGCTGGATTCCTCGCGCAAGAAAAACTGAAGTCCCACAACAACTCACACGGAGACGATTCATGATCAAGAAAACCCTCGCCAGCCTGCTGCTGATGGCCGTGGCCACCGGCGTCAGCGCCCAGAACAAGCCCCTGCGCATCGGCGCGGCCGTCTACGGTCTCAAGGGCGAATTCATGCAGATGTGGAGCAATCAGCTCAAAGCCCATCCGGCGGTACAGGATGGCAGCGTGCAGGTCACCGTCTTCGACGGCAACTACGACGCCCTCACCCAGAGCAACCAGTTCGACACGATGATCCTGCAAAAGTATGACGCCATCATCTTCGTGCCCATCGACCTCAAGGCCGGCGCGGCACCGGTGCAGAAGGCGGTCAAGGCCGGCATCCCGGTGATCGGCTCCAATACCCGGGTGCAGGGCGACGTGCTGACGTCCTACGTGGGCAACGATGACGTGGTGGCCGGCCGCCTCGAAGCGGAAGCGCTGATGAAGGCCATCGGCGGCAAGGGCAACATCGTCATGATCGAAGGGCCCATCGGGCAGTCCGCGCAGATCGAGCGTGCGCGTGGCAATGATGAAGTGCTGGCGCGCAACAAGGACGTCAAGGTGCTGGCTCGCAAGACCGGCAACTGGTCGCGTGCGGAATCGATGGCGCTGATGGAAAACTGGCTCACCGCCCATCCCGGCCAGATCAAGGGCGTGCTGGCGCAGAACGATGATGAGGCGCTGGGGGCACTGCAGGCCATCAAGGCCAAGGGCATCGATCCCAAGACCATCCCGGTGGTCGGCATCGATGGCATTGCCGATGCCATTGCCGCCGTCAAGCGAGGCGAGATGGTGACCCAGTTCCAGGATGCCCAGGCGCAGGCGCAAGGCGCGCTGGATGTGGCCTTGCGGGCCATCAAGGGACCGTCCTACCAGCCGCGCTCGACGATCTGGACCGAGTACGGCGACAAGCTTCCCTGGAAGGGCGGCACCGAGAAATCCTATACCGTGCCCTGGACCACCATCACCCAGGAGAATGCCGATGCCTTCCTGAAAAAGGTCAAGAAATGAGCGCAGCCCTGTCTGCCGATGCGATGACGCGGCCGCATGATTTTTCCGGACGCGTGGCCCTGGTCACGGGGGCTGCCGCCGGCATCGGGCTGGCCACCAGCCAGCTGCTGGCGCGCTGCGGCGCCCGGCTGGTGCTGGTGGACCGCAGCGATGCCGTGCTGCAGCTGGCCCGACAGCTCGGGCCGGACCACGCGCACCTGGGCCTGGTGCTCGATGTCTGCGACGAAGCCGCCATCGGCCGCGCCATCGCCCAGGTCGAACAGCACTACGGACGCATTGACGTGCTGGTCAACAATGCCGGCGTGGCCTTGTTGCAGGAGGCCGAATCGGCGACCTGCGCCGACTGGGAGCGCACCATGGCCATCAATCTGAAGGCCCCCTTCCTGCTGGCGCAGGCGGTGTTTCCGCTGATGCAGCGCCAGCAGGGCGGACGCATCATCAACCTCGCCTCGCAGGCCAGCGTGGTAGCGCTGGAGCGGCATGCCGCCTACTGCGCCAGCAAGGCCGGACTGGTGGCGCTGACGCGCGTGCTGGCGCTGGAATGGGCGCGCCACGGCATCACCGCCAATGCCATTTCACCGACGGTGGTGGAAACCGAACTGGGCAAGCAGGCCTGGGCCGGCGCGGTGGGGGTGGCGATGCGGGCGCGCATCCCCGTGGGCCGCTTCGCCCAGCCCGACGAAGTGGCGCATCTGGTGGCCTATCTGGCCAGCCCGCAGGCGGCCATGATCACGGGCGAGAACATCCTCATCGATGGCGGCTACACCGTGACCTGACGCTTTGTTTTTGCAGTGGACCGACGTTTTCCAAGGACTGATTCATGACTCTCAATCGCATCGTCAACAACCCCGACCTGGTCGTCGAGGACATGCTGCGCGGCGTGCTGGCCGCGCATCCCGGGTTGTCCGCCCACCCTGACAATCCGCGCGTACTGCGCCATCGCAGCGCCGGCACGCCGGGCCGCGTGGGCATCGTCACCGGCGGCGGCTCCGGCCATGAGCCGGCCTTTCTCGGCTACGTCGGCCAGGGCCTGGTCGATGCCGTGGCCGTGGGCGAAGTGTTTTCCTCACCCACCGCAAAATCCTTCATGGACGCCTTCCAGCTCGCCCATGGCGGCCAGGGCATCGCCTGCCTGTATGGCAACTACGCCGGCGACAACATGAACGTCAAGATGGCCATCAAACTGGCCGAACGCGCCGACATCCAGGTGCGTACCGTGGTGGCCAATGACGACGCCGCCTCGGCACGGCCGACCAGCCCGGCAAGCGGCGCGGCGTAGCCGGTGAAATCCTGATGTGGAAAGCCGGGGGTGCGGTGGCCGCGCAAGGCGGCACGCTGGATCAAGTGATACAGGCTGCGCAAAAAGCCATCGACAACACGCGCTCCATCGGCATCGGCCTGTCGGCCTGCACCATCCCGGCGGTCGGCAAGGCCAACTTCACGATCAAGCATGGCGAGATGGAAGTCGGTATCGGCCATCACGGTGAGCCGGGCGTATCGGTGCAGGCCGTGGTTCCAGCGCGCGACATGGCGCGCCTGATGCTGGACAAGCTGCTGCCCGACCTGCCCTTCACTCGTGGCGACAAGGTCGCCGTACTGCTCTCGGGCCTGGGGGCCACACCACTCATGGAGCAATACATCCTCTATGCCGATGTCGCCGATGGCCTGCGCGAAGCCGGTCTGCAGGTAGCGCACAGCTTCGTGGGCAATCTCTTCACTTCGCTGGAAATGATGGGGGTGACGCTGACCCTGATGCGCCTGGATGCGCAGCTGGACCAATGCCTGGCCGCCCCCTGCGACAGTATCGGCCTGCGCCAGGGAGGCCAGCCATGAACTCCGGATTCGACATGCGCCAGGCTGCCTGGGTGGTACAGGATCTGGTGTCGACCATCAACCAGCACCGCGATTGGCTGAGCGAAGTCGATGGCGCGATCGGGGATGGCGACCACGGCATCAACATGAGCAAGGGTTTCAGCCTGTGCGGTGAACGTCTCAAACAAGATCCCGAAACCTCGCTGGCGGCGGCCCTCGATACGCTTTCGATCACGCTGATGGAAGGCATCGGCGGTTCCATGGGTCCGCTCTACGGCAGCTTCTTCATGGCCATGAGCACGGTGCTGGAAGGCCAGCCCACACTGGACCGCCAGCTGTTCCTGAAGGCCCTGGACGAGGGCATTGCCGCCGTGCAGGCCATCGGCGAAGCCAAGGTCGGCGACAAGACCCTGATGGACAGCCTGATCCCGGCACGCGACGCCTTCCGCCTCGCACTGGGCCGCGACCTGCCCTTCGCCGCCTGCCTGCAGGCCATGCAGCACGCTGCCGACACCGGCCGCGATTCGACCCGCGCCCTGCAGGCCCGCATCGGCCGCGCCAGCCGGCTGGGGGAGCGTTCCATCGGCGTGCTCGATGCCGGTGCCTGTTCCTGCGCGCTGATCCTCGGCAGCCTGGCCAAATCGCTGCAGGCCGGCCTGCCCCACTAATCCCCAAGCAAAGGACATCCCATCATGCATTTCCATGACGACGACATGCTGGCCGTGGTCTGCCACGCACCACGCGACTATCGCCTGCAACGGGTCAAGCGGCCGGCGGCCGGTCCCAATGAGGTCATCATCAAGATCGCCTCGTGCGGCATCTGTGCCGGTGACTGCAAGTGCTTCGCCGGTGCCGCGCGCTTCTGGGGCGACGAGGTCAAGAACAAGCCCTCCTATGTCAAGCCACCGGTGATTCCCGGCCATGAATTCTGGGGCCATGTGGTGGAGATGGGACCGGGCGCAGCCGAGCACCACGGCGTGGCCATGGGCGACCGGGTGATCGCCGAACAGATCGTGCCTTGCGGCAAGTGCCGCTACTGCAAGACCGGCTATCGCTGGATGTGCGAGGTGCATGATGTCTACGGCTTCCAGCGCCAGGTGGCCGAGGGCGGCATGGCTGACTACATGCGGCTGTCGGCGCGGGCGGTGATCCACAAGATTCCCGAGCACATCTCATTCGAAGATGCCGCCGTGACCGAACCGCTGTCCTGCGCCATCCATGCCGTCAACCGCGGCGACATCCAGCTCGATGACGTGGTGGTGATTGCCGGTGCGGGCACGCTGGGCTTGCTGATGGTCCAGGTGGCGCACCTCAAGACGCCGAAGAAACTGATCGTCATCGACCTCTCCGACCAGCGCCTGCAACTGGCACGTGAATACGGGGCCGATATCGTCATCAATCCGGGCCGCGAGGATGCGCTGAAGATCGTGCGCGAAGCCACTGGCCAATATGGCTGTGATGTCTACATCGAGACCACCGGCGCGCCCGCCGGCGTGACGCAAGGACTGGACATGATCCGCAAGCTGGGCCGCTTCGTGGAGTTCAGCGTCTTTGGCCGTGACACTACCGTGGACTGGTCCATCATCGGTGAAGAAAAGGAACTGGACTTGCGCGGCGCGCACCTCAGCGGAGACTGCTATCCCATCGCCATCGACCTGCTGGCGCGCGGCCTGGTGACCTCACGCGGCATCGTGACGCACAACTATGCCCTTTCTGAATGGGAAGCCGCCATCAAGATGGCCGACTCGATGGATTCGATCAAGGTACTGCTCAAGCCCTAAGCCAGGCTGGCCTGCATGCCGCGCGCCAGCTGGCACTGGAAGAAACCGACCGAGGAACGCAAGGTCGTGGCACGGCGATTGAGTTCCTCGGAGGTCACCGCCAGCTCCTCGGAACTGATCGAGTTCTGCTGAACAACCTGCGCCAGCTGGCTGGCCGCGGCGCTGATCTGGCTGACGGCGGCCGATTGCTGCTCCGACGACTGCACGATTTCCTGCACCAGCGCCGAGGTGCGGGAAATGGTCGGCACCATGTCGCCGAGCTGCCGTTCGACCCGGCTGGCCAGGACCGTGTGATCACGTGCGACCTGGTCGATCTCTTCCGCGGCAGCCTGGCTGCGTTCGGCCAGACGCCGCACTTCACCCGCCACCACGGCAAAACCGGCACCATGCTGCCCGGCATGGGCGGCTTCAATGGTGGCATTGAGCGCCAGCAGATTGGTCTGATAGGCGATGTCATCGATGATGGCGATCTTGCCGGCAATCACCTGGATCGCCGCGACCATTTCACCCACCGTATCCGCGCACTGATGCGCCTCCACGGCAGCGGCCGAGGCGATCTGGTCGGTCAGGCGGGCATTGTCCGCCGTGGTGAGGATGGCGGCATGGATCTGGCTCAGGGCCGTGCTGGTCTGCGCCACGCCGCTGGCCTGCTCGGTGGCCGCCGTGGCCAGCAATTGGGCCGTGGCGCTGACTTCGGCGGCGGTCTCGGCCATGCCCTCGGCGTTGCCGCGCACCTCGGCCACTACCCGCCCCAGGCGCTCGACCATCTTGCGGATGGCGTGCATCATGCTGTCGGCACAGCCGGGCTTGAGCCGGATCTGCTGCAACAGATCGCCGTCGGAAAGCCGCTGCATGACCGTGACCACCTCGCCCGGCTCGCCTCCCATCTGGTGCAGCAAGGTGCGCGTGAGCAGCCAGCCCGTAGCGATCAACGCCAGCAATACAGCGCCCGCCACGAAAGCCACCGACTCCAGCGCATGGCTGATGATCTCGCGCGCACTCAATGCGCTGGCCTCACCCAGTGCGACGTTGTAGGAACGATGGCGCGCAAAGCTGGCTTGCACGCTGTCGATGGCAGTGCGAAATTCCAGGCCGAGCGCAGTATGGCTGTCATGGACCAGGCTCCTTCCGCTCTCCACCAGCAAGCGGTTGCGGACCTCCTCAAAACCCGCAATGCGGGCATACACTTCGGCCAGCATGGCGCCATCGGTCTCATCGGAGATGTAGGCATCGCCATAGGTCTTGAGATGCCCGTTCATGCGCGCGCGCAGCTGGTCCATCTCCTGCACCAGGCGGGCACGGTCCGCCGGATCGAGGTTGATGAGGTAGAAGTAGACGCGCTCGCGCATGGCGTTGAAGGCGGCCTGGGCATCGTCCAGCGTGGTCACGCTCGGCACCGTATTGACCTGTGCGTAACTGGCCGCCTCATAGACATTGCCGATCTGGCGCAAGCTGACGATGGCGGTCGCCACCAGCCCCATCGACGCCAGCAGGATCAGCACGAACAAGCGCTGACCGACGGTCAGCAAACGAAACCCGGGCCTGGACATGATTCCTCTCCCCAGAGGCAAGGCTGTGGCTGCGTTGTTGGCGCGCTCCCCTCGCTGCTGCGCGCTGCAGAGCTGTCGACGAAATTATCGTCGGCGACCTGCCTTGTCAATCGGGGCCGCGCTGTCCTCTCATGCGCTGCAAAAGAAAACACCGTCCGGCAACGCTGCGCGACGGCATCCTCACGAGCTCTCACCAGCCCTCACGAAAATCTCCCGTCAGGACAACGGCACCTGGCCTATGCCAGCCGGGGCTGCATGCCGCGCGCCAGCTGGCACTGGAAGAAACTCACCGTGGTCTGCAACAGCACGGCGCGCCGGTTGAGTTCTTCCGAGGTCACGGCCAGTTCCTCCGAACTGAGCGAGTTCTGCTGAATCACCTGGGCCAGTTGGCTGGCCGCCTGGCTGATCTGGCTGACCGCCGCCGACTGGCTCTCCGAGGAGTGGACGATTTCCTGCACCAGCGCCGAGGTGCGCGCAATGGTCGGCACCATGTCGTTGAGCTGGCGCTCGGCGGCGCAGGCCAGGGCGACGTTGCTGCGCGCGACCTCGTCGATCTCCTGCGCGGCCGACTGGCTGCGCTCGGCAAGCCGGCGCACTTCGGCGGCCACCACCGCGAAGCCGGAGCCATGCTCACCGGCATGCGCTGCTTCAATGGTGGCGTTCAACGCCAGCAGGTTGGTCTGGTAGGCGATGTCGTCGATAACGACAATCTTGCCGGCGATCTGCTGGATGGCATCCACCATCTGCTTGACGGTATCGGCGCAGGCGCGCGCCTCGACGGCAGCGGCCGCAGCGATCTGGTCGGTCAGCCGGGCATTCTGCGAGGTGCTGAGGATGGAGGCGTGGATCTGCTCCAGCGCCGCACTGGTCTGCTCGACGCCGGAGGCCTGCTCGGTGGAGGCGCGCGACAAGGATTGCGCGGTGGCACTGACCTCCTCGGCGGTGCTGACCAGCCCCTCGGCATTGCCACGGACCTCGCTCACCACCAGGCAGAGACGCTCCATCATCTTCTGGATGGCGTGCATCATGCTGTCACGGTAGCGTGCCTTCACGCTGATCTGCTGCACCAGGTCGCCATCGGACAAGCGCTGCATCACCGTCACCACATCCCCCGGTTCGCCGCCCATCTGGCGCAACAGCGTCCGCGTGAGCAGCCAGCCGGACCCCAGCAGAACCAGCATGATCCCGCCCGCCAGCAGGCTGACCGTCTGCAGCGCATCGCTGATCATTTCGCGCGCACTGAGTGCACTGGCGTCACCCAGCGCAATGTTGTAGGAACGGTGACGGCCGAAGGTCACCTGCACGGCATCAATGCTGGCACGAAACTCCAGGACCGCCTGCGGCACGCTGTCCTCGATGCGGTCCTCATCGGAGGCCTTCAACAGCCGCCGCACCACCTCGTCGAAGGCGACGATGCGCGCCTGGTCATCGGCCAGCATGAGGCCGTCGGTCTCGTCGGTGATGTAAGCCTCGGCGTAGGTCTTGAGATACCGGTTCAGGCGTGCGCGCTGTGTCTCGATCTCCTTCAGCAGACGCGCGCGGTCAAGCGGATCGGGATTGACCAGGTATTGGTAGATGCGCCCCTGGATGGCATTGAAGGCCGCCTGCGCATCATCGAGCGTTGTGACGCTGGGCACGGTATTGACCGTCGCGTAATTGGCCGCATGGTAAACGTTTTCGATCTGACGCAAACTGACGGCCGCCGTGGCGACCAGCCCCAGCAAGGCCAGCAGGATCAGCACCGACAGGCGCTGACCGACGGTCAGCGTACGAAGCCCAGGCCTGGACATGGTTTCCTCCCCCCAGAGGTAATACGGTGGCTGCATGAAAAGGTGCCCGCCCCTCAGCGCGGCCCCCCTGCAGATTTGACGACGCAATTATAGCGGGCGGCAATGCCTGTCCTACGCTGTTGGACAAACGTTTGCGCGGCGGGCAAAAAAATGCCGCCCGGCAATGAAGCGGGCGGCATCAGTGGGGAAGGCGCTTGGGCGGGGCCATCGGGACCGCCCGCATCATGCTCAGTCGAAACTGATCTGCACCTTCATCATCTTGGAACGGTCACCGGCGATCTCGAAGGCTTCCACCGCCTGGGCGATGGGATAGGTCGCCGTGATCAAGGGCTTCACGTCCACCAGCTTGCGGTTCATCAGCTCGACCGCCATGGCGAACTCTTCATGGAAGCGGAACGCGCCGCGCCAGTCCAGCTCCTTGCCCACCAGCAGATTGGCCGGGAACTGGATGTCGCCCCCCAGGCCGACCTGCACGATGACGGCTTGCGGACGCAGCGCTTCCAGCGCCCCCACTAGCGCCCGTTCATTGCCGCTGGCTTCGAAGAGCACATCGAAGGTCCCCTTGTCGATGGCATAGGCCTTCAACGCATCGGGCGTCTCGGCCATGTTGATGGCACGGTCCGCGCCCACCTGCAGGGCCGCTTGCAGCGGCATGCTGGCGACATCGGTGACCACCACTTCCAATGCACCGGCGCGGCGCGCGGCCACCACCACCAGCGCGCCGATCGGACCACAGCCAGTCACCAGCACGCGCTTGCCCACCAGCGGACCGGCGCGGCGCACCGCATGCAACGCCACCGACAACGGCTCGGCCATGGCCGCCTCGCCATCCGTGACATGATCGGCCACGATGTGGGCCTGCGAACGTTCGATGATGATTTCCTGACGGAACGCACCCTGCACGTGCGGGGTGCGCATGGCACTGCCGTAGAAACGCATGTCCAGGCAATGGTTCTGCTTGCCTTCCTGGCAGTACTTGCACACGCCGCAGGGGCGGCTGGGCGAGATGGCGATGCGGGTACCGGGTGCGATGTCGGTGATGGCCGAACCCACTTCGGCGATCTGGCCCGAGACTTCATGGCCCAGCACCATCGGTTCCTTGATGCGCACCACGCCGAAACCGCCGTGGTGATAGTAGTGCAGGTCCGAACCGCAGATGCCGCCGGCCTTGACCTTGACCTTCAGTTGCTGCGGTTGCAGCGGGGCGGACTCCAGCGACTGAATGCGCAGGTCGTGCGGTGCATGGATGACGAGGCCTTGTTGCATGTGCATCTCCGAAATGAGCTAAATGATTTACAAGGTAGCGGTCACGCCGCCGTCCACGTAGAGGATGTGGCCATTGACGAAACGTGACGCGTCGCTGGCCAGAAACACGGCAGCACCGACCAGGTCTTCCACATCGCCCCAGCGGCGCGACGGGGTGCGGCCCACCAGCCAGTCGGTGAACTTGGCATCGTTGACCAGGGCCATGTTCATCTCGGTCTTGAAGTAGCCGGGACCCAGGCCGTTGACCTGCAGGCCGTACTTGCCCCAGTCGATGGCCATGCCCTTGGTGAACATCTTCACCGCCCCCTTGGTGGCGGTATATGGCGCGATGTTGGGACGGCCCAGCTCGCTCTGCACCGAACAGATGTTGATGATCTTGCCGGCACCGCGCGGGATCATGTGGCGTGCCACGGCCTGGGCCGCATAGAAGACACTGTTCAGGTTGGTATTGACGAGATCGTGCCAGTCCGATTCCTTGAACTCTTCCAGCGGATTGCGGCGCTGGATGCCGGCGTTGTTGACCAGGATGCCGATGGCACCGATCTCGCTTTCGATCTTCTGCACCGCCGCCTTGACCTCGTCATTGACGGTGGCATCGAAGCTGGCTTCATGGATGGTGTGGCCCTCGGCACGCAATTGCGCAGCGACGGTGGCGAGCTTGCCGGCATCGCGTCCGTTGAGCACGATGGCAGCGCCCGCCTGGGCCATGCCGCGCGCCAGCGCCAGGCCGATGCCACCGGAAGAACCGGTGATCAGGGCCAGCTTGCCTTCGAGGGAAAAGCCCTGCAAACCTGCGGGCAACGGGGTGGTCTTGATGGTCATGTAGTCTCTTTCTTCTTGTCGGAAATTTCGCTGTCAAACCCTGCCCTGCCCGTGATGGCGCAAAACAGGACTCAGTGCTGCTTTCCGGTCTCGCGCTGGAAGGCGGCGATGGCGTGATACTCCGCCTCCAGTTTGGCCGGAATGGCGGCAAAGATGGGTTGCAGGCGGCCATAGACGGCGACCGCCTCGGCCTCGGGGGCGTGATGATTGGTGGAGCCGACCATGCCCGAGATCACCGACAGCGACGGCAGCAGGCCCAGCGCCCACGCGCCCAGCACGGCCGCGCCCAGGCAGGATGACTCCACGCTCTCCGGCACCACCACTTCACGGTTGAAGATGTCGGCCATCATCTGTCGCCACAGGGCCGAGCGGGCGAAGCCGCCGGTGGCCATCATGCGCTTGGTGGGGCCGACCAGTTCTTCCAGCGCCGGCAGGATGCTGTAGAGATTGAAGATCACCCCTTCCAGCGCGGCGCGGATCATGTGGTGCTTGCCGTGATGCAGGGCCAGGCCGAAGAAGGAGCCGCGCAGGTCGGCATTCCACAGCGGGGCGCGCTCGCCGGCCATGAAGGGATGGAACAGCAGCCCTTCTGCACCGGGCCGCACCTTCTCGGCGATGCGGGTCAGTGCCTCGTAGGGATCGACGCCTTCCTCACGCGCCGCAGCCGCTTCGGCGGTGGCCAGCTCATCGCGCACCCAGCGGAAGATGTTGCCGCCGTTGTTGACGGGGCCGCCGACCACCCAGTGTTTTTCGGTCAGTGCATAACAGAACAGACGGCCATGCGGATCCGTCAGCGGCTCATCGATCACGGTGCGCATGGCACCGGACGTACCGATGGTCACGGCCACATGGCCGATCTCGATGGCATTCACGCCCAGGTTGGAGAGCACGCCGTCATTGGCACCGATGATGAAGGGCGTCTCCACCGACAGCCCCAGGCGCTGCGCCATCTCCGGCGACAGGGCCGGCAGGCGGTGCGTGGTCGGGACCGGGGTAGGCAATTGGTCGGGACGTACGCCCAGCAATTCCAGCGCGCCCTGGTCCCAGGCCAGCTCGCGCAGGTTGAACATGCCGGTGGCCGAGGCAATGGAGTGATCCACCACCCACTGGCCGAAGAGCTGGTACAGCAGGTATTCCTTGATGCCGACGAAGCGCGCGGCCTGATGGAAGACCTCCGGCTTTTCATGGCGCATCCACATCAGCTTGCACAGCGGCGACATCGGGTGGATGGGGGTGCCGGTACGGCGGTAGATGGCATTGCCGTCGTGCTCGTGCTTGATGCGTTCGGCCCAGACCGAGGCGCGGATATCGCCCCAGGTGATGCTGTTGGAGAGCAGGCGATTGTCGGCATCCAGGGCGATGACACTGTGCATGGCGGCGCTGAAGGACAGCAGCGCAATCTCCTGCGGCGCAGCCTTGGCGGCCTTGACGGCACCGGCGATGGAGGCCAGCGCGGCCGCGACGATCTGCTCCGGGTCCTGTTCCGCCATGCCCGGTTCGGTACAGAGGACCGGGTATTCCTCTGCATGCTGGGCGACCACCTTGCCATCGAGCGTGAAGACCACGGTCTTGGTGCTGGTGGTGCCGATATCGACGCCGAGCATGTAGGGTGCGGAAGAGGACATATGCAGTTTCCTTAACAAACAAAGCAAGACGCCCGGACCAGCCGGGCGTTGCGATCAGTCTTAGACGACCAGGTTGAGCAACATGATGAAGATGATAGCAACAACCGAGATCAGCGTTTCCATCACCGTCCAGGTCTTGAAGGTTTCACCGACGCTCATGTTGAAGTATTCCTTGACCAGCCAGAAGCCCGCATCGTTGACGTGCGACAGGATCAGCGAACCGGCGCCGGTGGCCAGCACCAGCAGTTCCTTGTTGGTGCCGGGGATCAGCGCCACCAGCGGCGCGACGATGCCGGCACCGGTGATGGTGGCGACGGTGGCCGAACCGGTGGCCACACGGATCACGCCAGCCACGAACCAGGCCAGCAGCAGCGGCGAGATCTGCGCATGCACGGCCAGCTGGCCAATGGCAGTGCCCACGCCGGAGTTCACCAGCATCTGCTTGAAACCGCCGCCGGCACCGATGATGAGCACGATGGCCGCGGTCGGGGCCAGGCTTTGGTCCACGAATTTCAGCACTTGCTGACGGGTAAAGCCACGGGCGATGCCGAAGGTCCAGATCGCCAGCAGCAGTGCGGCCAGCAGGGCCACGATGGGGTTGCCGATGAAGTCCATCAGGTCGCGCACGGCGTGGCCTTCCGGCAGGGTGACGTCGACGAAGGTCTTGAGCAGCATCAGGAACACCGGCAGCAGCACCGTCACCAGCGTGGTGGTGAAGCCCGGCAGGTTGGTGGTCTGCGGTTCGCGCGCCAGTTGCGCCATCAGTTCCTCAGAGGGCTTGATATCGACGTAGCGCGAGATGAAGGCACCGAACAGGGGGCCGGCGATGATGACGGTCGGCAGGCCCACCAGCAGACCATAGAAGATGGTCTTGCCGATGTCGGCACCGAAGATGCCGATGGCCAGCAGCGGGCCCGGATGCGGCGGCACCAGGCCGTGCATCACCGACAGGCTGGCCAGCATGGGCATGCCGATCTTGAACAGCGGCACGCCGGAACGGCGCGCCACAATGAACACCAGCGGGATCAGCAGCACGAAGCCGATCTCGAAGAACAGGGGGATACCGACCAGGAAGGCCCCCATCATCATGGCCCAGTGCACGCGCTCGCGGCCGAAGGCGCGCACCAGCGTCTGGGAAATCTGGTCAGCGCCGCCGGACTCGGCCATCAGCTTGCCCAGCATGGTCCCCAGGCCCAGCACGATGCCGACGAAACCGAGCACGCCGCCGAAGCCGTCCTGGAAGGATTTGACGATCTTGGGCAGCGGCATGCCGGAGATCAAGCCGAGGAAGCCCGATGTGATGGTCAGGGCGATGAAGGGATGGATGCGCAGGCGCGTGATCATCAGGATCAGCGCGAGGATCGCAATGACTGCATTGAACAGCAAGGTGGCGTCGTGGCTCATGCCCAGCATGGGATCTCCGATTGCCGATAGCCGATGGCGCACGATCCCTGGTTCAGCGCAGCAGCGCGGCCCCGCGCATGGCGCCAGGGCGAGCGTCTCCTGCGGCCTCTCCTGGAGAAGGCACGGGCATCTGCACTATCTGCGTAGTGTTTTATTGAGGAACCCACGAGGGCTGCACTGAGTTCCGTTCCTGAGTGTGGTATGCCGCCGCCAGCTCCGCCGCCGTGTGCCCGGAGGTTCAGATGTTAGCGTTAACATGGGGCGCGATGATAACGCTAACATTTTAAGCAGGTCAAACCTTTCTTTTGCTGCAGCGCGGCAAAAATCAGGACAACGGACGGCGGATGATGCATGAGCGCCTGCAGTCGTCGGCCTGCATTACCGCTCCGCCCCCGCCAGCGGCTCCAGCAATTCGAACAGGTTGCCCCAGGGATCGCAGAAGAAAGCGAAGCGCAGTCCGAGCGGCGGCACGTCCCTGGGCTCGCTGACGATGCGTACGCCACGTTGCCGCAAGGCGGCCACCGAAGCGGCGAGGTCGTTGACACGGAAGCAGACGTGGTGCCAGCCGGCCACCTCGTGGGTATCGAGCAGTTGCTCGAAGGCAGGACGGCTCACCGTGCAGCCCGGACCGGCAATGAACTCGATGCGAAATCCGTCGTCCTGCGCCGGGCTCAGGAAGGCCAGGGTCTTTTCTCCCAACGGCAGACCGGGGCTGACGCGGAAGTCCAGCGTGTCGCGGTACCAGGCCGCCGCCTGCGCGAAGTCAGGCACGCGGATCCCTGCGTGGTCGCCCTTCCAGCTGGCAAAAGGGCTCCCGGCGGACAGGCTTGAGGTCGTTGGATCAGATGGCGTTGCGGTGTGCTGTGTCATGGCAATTTGCTCGATGTGAGAAAGTGGACAATCAAAAAAGAAGGAGACGCAGTGAGCGAACGATCTCTCAAGCGATCAATGAAATTCAGGGCCTAGATGCCGGTTCGCGCTCAAGAGACCAGCATCAAGGTATCCATCCCCATCGTAGCGGCCATGGCGCCCCCGGACAATCCAGAAAAATGCGAATAGACTGATCGGTATGACGAACAATACCGAACCCTCTTTCGATGACCTGTCGGTCTTTCTTGCGGTCTGCGAGACCGCCGGATTTCGCGCTGCCGCCCGCCGGCTGGGGCTGGCACCTTCCAATGTGAGCGATACCGTGGCACGGCTGGAGGCCAAGCTCGGTGTGCCCCTGCTCACCCGCACCACACGCAGCGTGGTTCCCACCGAAGCGGGGCGCGAACTGGTACAGCGTCTTGCCCCGCTGTGGACGCAGGCGCGCCACGCCCTCAGCGACATCGCCAGCACCCGAAATGAAGTGCGCGGCCTGCTCAAGATCAATGTCACCGGCGCGGTGATGGTCGATATCCTGCCGCCGCTGGTGGATCGCTTTTTGGAGAGGCATCCGCACGTGCGCATGGAAATCGTCGTGGAAGACCGCCTGGTCGACATCGTCGCCGAAGGCTGCGCGGCGGGCATTCGCTATGGCGAACATCTGGCACAGGACATGATCTCGCTGCCCATCGGGCCGCGTGTCCAGCGGCTGGCGCTGGCGGCCTCCCCCGGCTATCTAGCCCGGCACGGGACACCGGCGCATCCTGGCGAACTGGTCGACCATGCCTGCATACGGCTGCGCTTTTCCAGCGGCGCGCTTACCGCCTGGGACTTTCAGCGCGGCGAGCAGTCGCTCAGGGTGGATCCGCCGGCCCGGTTGGTGATCGGGGTCGATGCGGCGCCGGCGGCGATTGACCTGGCCTGCGCCGGACATGGCCTGATTTGCACCTTCGCAAACTGGCTTGAACCGCATCTGGCCAGTGGTGCGCTGGTCCCGGTGTTGCCGCACTGGTGGCAAAGCTTTGAAGGGCCACGGTTGTATTTTCCGGGCAGGCGCGTGTCCTCGCCGCTGCGTGCCTTCATCCAGGTGATCACGGAAGAGCAGGCGTAAACCGCTAAAAATCAGCGCGGTCGTGGGCATCAGCAAGCCAAGACTGCCGCCCGAGCAGGTATCATGTCGCCACTTCGAATGACCGTCCTTCCATGCATCCATGACCCAGCGCGCAGCACCCAAGTCCAAGCCCAAGTCTCCACCCGCCGTGCGTGGTAGCCGTGCCACCGGGCGCGTCACCATCATCGACGTGGCGGCCGAGGCCGGGGTGAGCCCGATGACGGTGTCCCGTGCGCTGAAAAATCCCGGCCTGGTGCAGGAACAGTCGCGCCAGCGCATCCTGGAAGCCATCGATCGGCTGGGCTATGTGCCCAACCAGGCGGCCTCGACGCTGGCCTCGGCGCGCTCGCAGGTGATCGCGGTGCTGGTGCCGTCGCTGACCAATGCGGTTTTCATCGAGACACTTTCCGGTATTCGTGACTACCTGGCCGGTGCCGGCTACCAGTTCCTGATCGGCGAGACCGGTTACGTGCGCGCCAAGGAAGAGCAGCTCATCGCCACCTATCTGGCCCATGCTCCCGCCGGCTTCCTGCTCTCCAGCAGCGAGCAGCACGACATCCTGCAGGCCCGTCCCGGCAGCCGGGATATTCCGGCGGTGCGCATGTTCGACCTGGGACGCAGCCAGCATGATTACTCGGTAGGCTTCTCGCAGACCCGTGCCGGGCATGCAGTGGCCCGGCATCTGGTCGAACGCGGCTACCGGCGCCCGGCTTTCCTGGCGGCCCAGCTCGACCCGCGCATGATGAAGCGCCGTGAGGGCTTCCGCAAAGGCTTGCTGGAAGCGGGCATCAAGCCCGAGATCGAAGTCTTGCTGCCCGAGCCGACCACCGTCGACATGGGCGCGCAACTGCTGCGGCGAGTGCTGGAACAGCATCCGGAATGCGATTCCGTGTTCTGCTGCAATGATGACCTGGCCTTGGGCGCGCTGTTCGAATGCCAGCGCCAGGGCATCAGCGTGCCGCGCGAGATGGCCATTGCCGGCTTCAACGATCTCTCCTGGGCCGCTTGCGCCACGCCCTCCATCACTACCGTAGTCACGCCGCGCTACGACATCGGCTACAAGTCGGCCGAGATGCTGGTGCGCCAGCTCAAGGGCGAGGACATTCCCAAAGGCCGCCTGGACCTGGGCTTCGAGCTGGCGCTGCGCGAGAGTACCTGAGGCCAAGCGTCTTCACGCGCGCGCCTGCATCCCCCACATCCGTGGACGAATCGGCGCCAATAATCCATCCATCGGCGGCTCCCGGCTCTGGACAGAAAATTGCCATTCTCTACAATCTCCCGGTGTCGTTCTCCTCTGCAAGAATGCAGCAGCACAACAGTAGGCTGATGCAGGGATGCAGCAGCGCGGACGGCATTTCTATAAATAATATGCAGATAACCAAGTCCAGATCACCAGGAGCAACCCTCATGCAGACATTCACCGGTCTTTGCAAACCCGCCGCCATGGCGCTGCTGCCGCTGTGCGGCGCGCTGGCCTTCCTGCCGGCCTCGGCCCAGACGGCAGCGCCAGCGTCGGCCCCGGTCGTCAAGTACGACCTGACCTATGACATCATCAGCCCGGTCCACAGCCAGCACGGCATGGTGGCCACCGAGCAGGAGCTGGCCACCAAGGTCGGCGTGGATATCCTCAAGAAGGGCGGCAATGCCGTCGACGCCGGCGTGGCAGTGGGCTTTGCCCTGGCCGTGGTGCTGCCCAATGCGGGCAACATCGGCGGTGGCGGTTTCATGATGATCCACGACGCCAAGACCGGCAAGAACGTGGCGCTGGACTTCCGCGAGATGGCCCCGCAGCGCGCCACCCGCAACATGTACCTGGACGACAAGGGCAACGTGGTGCCCGGCCGTTCGCTCTACACCCACCTGGCCGTGGGCGTGCCCGGCACCGTCGCGGGCCTGTCGCATGCACTCTCCAAGTACGGCACGATGAAGCTGTCGCAGGTGATCCAGCCGGCCATCGAACTGGCCGAAAAGGGTTACCCGGTGAGCCGCAGCCTGGCGCTGATCCTCTCGGCCGAGCGCGAACACCTGGGCCAGTGGGATTCCTCCAAGGCCATCTTCTTCAAGGAAGGACGTCCGCTCAAGGAAGGGGAAATGCTGGTCCAGAAGGACCTGGCCAAGTCGCTGCGCCTGATCGCCAAGGAAGGTCCGAAGGCCTTCTATGACGGTGCCATCGCCAAGAAGATCGTGGCCGAGATGGACAAGCACGGCGGTCTCATCACCGCCGAGGACCTGAAGAACTACAAGGTCGTCGAACGCGTGCCGGTCTCCGGCAACTATCGCGGCTACCAGGTCATGTCGATGCCGCCGCCGAGCTCGGGCGGTGTGCACATCATCCAGATGATGAACATCCTCGAACGCTATTCCCTGAAGCAATACGGTGCCGACAGCGCACAGACCATCCACCTGATGGCCGAAACCATGAAGCTGGCCTATGCCGACCGCTCCGAATACCTGGGCGATCCGGATTTCACCAAGGTCCCGGTCAAGGGCCTGACTTCGCGCGCCTATGCCGACGAGCTGGCCAAGAAGATCAACCCGGACCGCGCCACGCCCTCCACCGAGATCAAGCCGGGCCAGCCGCAGCCGTATGAAAGCGACCAGACCACCCATTACTCGGTGGCCGACAAGGACGGCAACCTGGTGGCGACCACCTACACGCTGAACCTGAACTTCGGCAGCGGCATCGTCGCCACCGGCACCGGCATCACCTTGAACAACGAGATGGATGACTTCGCCGCCAAGCCGGGCGTGCCCAATGCGTTCGGGCTCATCGGTGGCGACGCCAACGCGGTCGGCCCCTACAAGCGTCCGCTGTCGTCGATGTCGCCGACCTTCGTGCTCAAGGATGGCAAGCCCTTCCTGGTCACCGGCAGCCCGGGGGGCAGCCGCATCATCACTACCACCCTGCAGACCATCCTCAACGTGATCGACCACGACATGAACGTGGCCGAAGCCACCATCACGCCGCGTATCCACCACCAGTGGGCACCGGACCAGCTGCGCGTGGAAAAGGGCTTGTCCGCCGATACGCTCAAGATCCTGCAGGACAAGGGCCAGAAGATCAGCGTGCAGCCTTCCATGGGCCGTACCCAGACCATCCAGATCCGTCCGGATGGCTTTGACGGCTTCTCGGATCCGCGCAATCCGGATGGACGTACGCTGGGATTCTGAGGCATCGGCAATTGACGCAGTGATGCGCTGATGTGATTCCGCATCACGCGTTTTGTCCGGCACGGAACCGGACCGGACAGTCCCGGTCCGCACCATGGCTCCCGATGATTCGGGAGCCATTTTTTATCAGGGAGCGCGTTTCACTTCCCGCACGATGGCTGCCATTTTTCAAGGAACGTTCATTTCCTGAAACGGCGATCTGAACCGGCCTACCCGCTATCAAAACTTATTTTCACTCCGGCACAATAAAATTGTTCGAACTCCGATCAGTTTTCTTTGCCGCACTTTACTTACCCCAAAAAAATCTCCACTCGATTCCGCCAGACCCGATCTGGCGCGGCTTTCCGGGTAGTTCAGATCATCGCCCTGCAGGCTTTCTGAATTTATTCGATCAAACTCAAGAAAATTTTCGAGACATTCTTCGAAATCTGAAGAGCCGTATTTCGTTAAATTTTTGTATTTCGGTTTTATTCCCTTGATCCCCTTATCAGGACAAAACGACGCCATCACTATGGCAGGCGTTTGTCACTGAGCACGATTTTTCATTCGCTCACGTTCACCCGTACCGCGCACCGAAAGGTGTCTTGCCGGCAGGCACCACCCCTGCCCTGCCAGCGGCTTGGCGTGAGCGATGAAAGCGTGCGTGACCCGATTTCGATTCGTCACTTTCTAGGGAGTACCACCATGACCGTTACCGTTCTCAAGCTGTCCGACGCCGACGCCTATCTCAAGAACATTTCCATCAGGAGCATCAAGGACGTCCGCGCGCTGGACGTGGACCTGATGCTGGTGCTGGTCAACGGAGATCGCATCATCATCAGCAGCGGCGCGGTCAGCGCCATGAGCGCCCCGGAGTCCTCGTTGCAGTTCGCCGATGGCCAGCTGCCGCTGGCCAGCGTGTTCCAGCAGATCGACAAGATCGATGTCTCGCCGGAAGCCAACCTCACCGTCAGTTCCAAGGAAATCACGCGCTACAACCAGAACAACGCCAGGAACAAGAAGGCCCGCAAGAACGACGAGGAAGACAGCGACAAGCCGGTGGTGGTCGAAGACGGCGAGCGCGATCCCAGCGCCGCTGCAGAGACCAGCGGCAGCAGCGGCAACACCGAGCGACCCAACTTTTCGCCCACCAGATCGCCTGACAACCAGAGCCAGATCGCCGATGC
The DNA here is from genome assembly GCF_004367745.1 of Herbaspirillum huttiense. Taxonomy (GTDB): domain Bacteria; phylum Pseudomonadota; class Gammaproteobacteria; order Burkholderiales; family Burkholderiaceae_D; genus Herbaspirillum; species Herbaspirillum huttiense. The sequence goes on along the minus strand of NZ_CP037993.1, from coordinate 1,146,159 downwards.
CGAAATCAACTCGCAGCATGAAAAGAACTGGGGCGTGCAATGGCCCATCGCGGCCGGCGCGCTGGCGCTGCTGGCAGCGGCCGGGGGCGGTGGTGGCGGCGGCGGCAGCGGGGGCGGCAATGGCAGTAGCGCTGCTAACGGTGGCAGCGGCGGTGCAGGCAGTGGCGCAGGCGCTGCAGCCGCCGGCAGTGCAGGTGCAGGCACGGTCGACCCGTCCGCCGCAGTCACCCATGCGAACGGACGCGGCATCCCCAATTAGGCAACATCCTGGGCGAGAACGATCCTGCCCAACTGAGCCAAGGTGAAAGCGTACGGATCGCTCCGCCGAAATCGTGGTCGGCCAAGGGTTTTTTGGAGGCGATCAAAGGGATTTCCGTGGAATGGGATGGACCGGGCGTCGATCCTCATGATGGAGGAGGTCCCGTGACTTACCGAAGTTTCGAGACGTTCGACAAGTCCCCGGTGGCTGGAGAGAAATTTGGTCTGATGTTCCAGGGCGGTTCCTACGTGAAGTCGGGCAAGTTCAGCTTCGACCTGTCGGCCGATGGCAAACAGTTGATGCTCACTCACCGAGGCGATCCGCTCGCGCTGGAAAACACCAACCTCTACCACGTTGGCGGCCCCTATCAATCCGGACGAGAAGACAGTGGCACGTACAACATCAAGAACATCAAGTTGCTGTACGAGGTTGAAACTCATAACGTCGACAGTACGCCCACCGTCAAAGCCCACTATGACGGCACGCGATCCTTGGCAGGAGACCTGATCTCTCTGTACGAGGGCAACAGACTATTGGACAGCAGGGTATTGACCGAAAAAGATATCGGCAAAAATCACGCGCCAGTCACTCTGTCCGTGCCTGAGACATTGAGTCCTGGTGAGCATCACCTCAATCTCAAATATACGAAGGCATCAGGTGACACCGACAGCTCCAACACCGTAGTGGCCAGGATGGAGCCTGATGCCGGCATCTTCGATCCACAGCTCTGGCCCTTCTTCCGTTTCGATAACCACAAACTCGCCATCGGCCAACGCCTGCGCACCATTCGCCTGAAAATGGGCATCAACCAGAACGTCTTCGCCCGTGCCCTGAACACTGCGCCCAATCACATCTGCCAGATCGAACGCGGCCGCTGCATTCCCGGTAGCAAGCTGCTGCGCCTCATGCGCGAACAGTTCGGCATCGATATCACCTGGCTGCTCAGCGGCCAAAGCGCAGCCACGACCACCAGCCTGCTCAAACGCGAAATCGGCGCGCTGGTGGAGGACTACCAGCGCGCCGATGCCAATGGCAAAGCCTTCCTCGTTTATACGGCGAGCTTTCTGGTGGAGGGCACGGAGAAACAGGATCCCCGGTCCCCATCAAAAAAATAGGCAGTCGATGACTGCTCGCCATCGACTGCCTTTACGGTGTTGCTGAAGAACGCTCAACCAGAGGATCACACTGCACCCGGCTGCCTCACCCGATCATCCTGCCACAGGCGCAAGCAAAGAGGCGCCGGCTCTCCTTATTCGCGCACGTCCCCACCCTTCGGATACACCTTCACCAGCACGATCTTCGGTCCGGACATACGCTTGATGACCACATCAAAGGCCGCGAACTCGATCTTCTGGCCTTCCTTGGGCAGGTCGCCCAGCTTCTCCATCACTAGGCCACCGACCGAGTCGATGCTGTCGTCGTACTCGATGTCGATGCCCAGCATGTGTTCCAGCGTGACGATGGGCAGGCTGCCCTTGCCCAGCAAGGTACCGTCATCCTGACGGCTCCACTCGCCGGTGTTGTGGCGGAATTCGTCGCGGATCTCGCCCACCAGGAAACTCAGCATGTTGTCCAGCGTGATGAAACCCTGCGGCGGCTGGCCCTTCTTGCCGATGATGGCAAAGTGCGGCATGCCGGTACGGAAGCGGCGCAGCAGGTCCAGTGCCGGCAAGGCCGGCGAAATGAACTGCACCGGACGCAGATATTCCTTCAGGTTGCCGATGGCGCGGCCATCCTGCTGCGCCAGGAACACATCCTTCAGGTGCACCAGGCCCAGCACCTGCTGGCGCTCGGCATCGAAGTAGGGATAACGCGAATAGCGGTTGCGATAGATGATGTCCAGGTTCTCTTCCAGACTCTTGTCATCGCCCAGGGACACGATCTCGCTGGCCGGACGCATGATGTCGGCCACGTCCAGTTCGGCAAAGTTCAGGCTCTGCGCCAGCACGTTCCACTCGTCACGCGTGAACTTGCCACTCTTGCCGCTCTTGCTGCCGGCGCGCAGGATCAGCTTGAGTTCGTCCGAAGAATAATGGGCATCGTGACCATGTCCCGCACCTAGTCCTGCCACGCGCAGCAGCCAGTTGGAGCTGGCATTGAGCACCCAGATCAGCGGGTACATGCCCCAGTAGAAACCGTACAGCGGCACGGCACACCACAGGCCCAGTTTCTCCGGGCTGCGGATGGCCATCGACTTGGGGGCCAGTTCACCGGCCACGATGTGCAGGAAGGAAATGACGAAGAAGGCGAACACGAACGAGATGCCGTGAATCAGCTCCTGATTGGTCACGCCGACCAGAGAAAAGAGCGGTTCCAGCAAGCGTGCGAAGGCGGGTTCACCAATCCAGCCCAGGCCCAGCGAGGCCAGGGTGATCCCCAATTGGCAGGCGGAGAGATAGGCATCCAGCTGATTGTGGACGACGGCCAGAATGCGGCCGCGCATGCCTTGTGTTTTTGCGATGGCCCGGATGCGCGTTTGACGCAACTTGACCAGACTGAATTCTGCTGCAACGAAAAAACCGTTCAACGCAACCAGGAAGAAGGCCGCGACGATCAGTAATATGTTTTCCAACTAGGGTTCCTATCGGGGTTGTCTAAGGGCCCGGACGCCATGAGCCGGTCCGGACTGCGTAATTTAACACGGGTAGCGGCGATTGCTGGTCTTATTGCAATAATGCAATTTTCATTCCGCACAGCGCGAGCCAAATTTATCCAAAAGGACGAGATTGATGTAACACGTGACACAAGCGTCTACAAACGGCTGAAGCGCGGGGTTACGGAAAAATGCAGACGTTGCGAGAGGAGAGGGAGGAATTGGGAGTCTTAGGGATCTACTATTGCGGGGCTTGAATATGATTCAAGCCCCGCAACCAAATTGGTAGAATCAGACGGCCTAGAGGTCAGCAGAATGACTGGAGCTACTCCTAGTCACTGACATGCCGCGATTATATCCCGGCTTTGAAAAACGATGCAATATTCCCCCGTTCTTTATGAACGTCAACACATACTGACCATGACTAAACAGCCTTTGCAGAAACTTTTTGACGCGATGTATCACGGCAAATATAGCTTCGAGGATTTTTTGCAAAGCCCGGTCGAGAAAAATTACGAGGTCCTCGTGACGACAGAGCCGGGCGGGCGAAGATTATTCAAGCCTAAAGAAAATCTCAAGACCTATCATCGATTTCTGAATTTGTTCCTCTTTGAATTTTTACCCGTCAACGATAGGGTTGTCTTCTCCTATCGCAAAGGCTTCAGTGCATTGAATGCCGTGCAAACGCATGCTCAAAGCAAATTTTTCTATCAAACCGATATTCAGGCGTTCTTTGACTCGATTGATCGCGCCCTGACCGAAAAAACCATTTTGTCGGGTCAGGCGAACTGCCCTATCTCCGACTTGGATATTTACCTCGACAGAATTGTGGACCTGGTGTGCATTGATAATTCTCTGCCCGTTGGCCTTTGGGATACCAGAAAACTCCAAGTGCTGATTCCAGATCACAAAAGGCTGGCCGCGTTCATGCGTGGAGAAAATGGTGAAAAGGGAGCTCCGTTCAAGAGCGCCCTCTACTCCCTCCTGCTGTTCATCAAAAAGAATAAGAATACCGAGTTGCGTCGAAAGCTGAGCGCTGCAAAAGGAGAACCCATCAAGGAACGAGATTTTTCAAATGCGGGGAAAAAGCTGTTCACGCATCTGACCCGATACGAATACACTCAACAGCAAATCTTTGAGTTTTTGATTGAGAAGAACCCGGACGCGATGTCGTCCCTGCGACGAGCGATTGATCAATTTCTTGCTTCGCGCCATGGGTCCGACTCAAGATAAGTCATTTATCGGACTCACTATATTCAAAGCCGTCGCGCAATCAGAAATTTTCCAACACGATCTTCCCCTTGGCCTTGCCCGACTCCAGCAGGGCATGCGCACGCCGCAGATTCTCCGCGCTGATGCGCCCGTAATGCTCGCCGGTCGTGGTGCGCAGCACGCCCTCATCCAGCAGTTGTGAAACCCGTTGCAGCAGTTCGTGCTGGCGGATCATGTCGGCGGTCTGGAACATCGAGCGGGTGAACATCAATTCCCAATGCAGCGAAATGCTCTTGCGCTTGAGCGGCACCGCATCCAGCGTGGCCGGATCGTCGATCAGCGCCAGCTGGCCCTGCGGTGCCAGCGCCTCGATGATCTGCGCATAGTGCTGGTCGGTATGGGTCAGGCTGATGACGATATCCACTTCAGGGAAACCCAGCTGCTCCAGTTGCGGTTTGAAGGGCTGGCTGTGGTCGATCACGTGATGCGCGCCGAGCTCGCTGACCCATTGCGCGGTTTCCGGGCGTGAGGCGGTGCCGATGACGGTCAGCTGCGTGAGCTTGCGCGCCAGCTGGGTCAGGATCGAGCCCACGCCACCGGCTGCGCCGATGATGAGCAGTCGCTTGCCCTGCCCCGTGCCTTCGGCGACGCCGACGCGGTCAAACAGCAGTTCCCAGGCGGTGATGGCCGTCAGCGGGATGGCGGCGGCATCTGCATGGCCCAGGCTGGCGGGCTTGCGGCCGACAATGCGCTCGTCGACCACGTGCAGTTCGCTGTTGGCACCGGGGCGGACGATGGAACCGGCATAGAACACCTCGTCGCCCGGCGCAAACAGGCTGACCGCCGGGCCGACCGCACGCACCACGCCGCTGACATCCCAGCCCAGCACGCGGGCTTCGCCAGCACTGGCGCGGATCTTGGTGTCGACCGGATTGACCGAGATGGCCTTGACCTCGACCAGCAGGTCATGCTCGCCAGCGACGGGATCGGGCAAGGTGGTGTCGGCCAGCGAGGCGGCGTCATGGATGGCTTTGGCTTGCGGGTTGGTGATGATGGCTTTCATGCTGAATCCTTCACGATAATGAGCAACAGATGGGAGACATCTTAGGACAGCGCCACCCGATCAACCACTCCCGGGCCCGCGAAAGAGTTTCTTCATACAGGCGAAAATCCACCCCTGTCCCCCACCCGCCGCCGCATCCGCGCAGGTGATCGCTTACACCAGATGCGGCTTGATCACCGCCGCCAGCTTGTCAAAGGCGCGCGCGATCTCCTCATTGGGCACGCTCGCATAGCCCAGCAGCAAGCCCCGCCGCGCCCCGCGTGCATGCATGTAGTAGCGCGACAGCGGGCGCACCACAATGCCTGCGGCCAGTGCCTCTTCGCAGATGAGCACGTCGTCGCACTCCTGCGGCAGGCCCAGCACAAGATGCAATCCGGCCTCGCCGCCGGTAATGGTCATCTTCTCGCCGAAGTGGCGGTTGATCGACTGCTGCAGCAGTTGCAGCCGTTCGGCATACAGCACGCGCATCTTGCGGATGTGCGAAGCGAAGTGGCCCTCGGCCATGAAGTCGGCCAGCGTGGCCTGCAGGAACACCTGGCCGTTGCGATACAACTCGGCAATGCCGGTGGCAAAAGCCTTGGCCAGCGACTCCGGCACCACCAGGAAGCCGATGCGCAATCCCGGAAACATGATCTTGCTGAAGGTGCCCATGTACAGCACGCGGTCCTGCGTATCCATGCCCTGCAGCGACGCCAGCGGACGGCCACCGTAGCGGAATTCGCTGTCATAGTCATCCTCGATGATCCATACCTTGTGGGTCGCCGCGTACTCCAGCAGCATGCGCCGCCGCGACAGGCTCATCACCATCCCCAGCGGATACTGGTGCGAGGGCGTGGTGCAGATGAAGCGCGGCGGCCGGCGCAAATTGGCCAGGCGCATGCGCATGCCTTCCTGGTCCACCGCAATCGGAACCGACTGGATGCCCAGCGAATTGAGCACGCTGCGTGTACCCCAGTAGCACGGGTCTTCCACCCAGGCAGTATCCCCATGTTCCCCAAGCAGCTTGACCACGATGTCGATGGACTGGTGGATGCCGGTGGTGATGAGCACCTGCGAGGGCGTGCAATTGACGGAACGCGCCACGCGCAGGTACTCGGCGATCTGCTCGCGCAGCCCGGCATAACCGGCGCCTGGCCCGTAGGTCAGCAGGTCCGAACTGGAACGACGCCAGTGCTTGTTCTGCAGGCGTCCCCAGATCTTGTGCGGCACGCAGGTCACGTCCGGCACGCCCGGCATGAAGGCCCCCCACTGCCGCTCGCCCACGCCGGCCTGGCGCGTGAGCAGCGCACCGCGCGCGGACAGTTCGGATTTGCCGGAAGGATCGGTCAGCGGCTCCTTGCGCTCCACCGCCTCGGGGATCTGGTCCGGCGCCGTATCGGCCACGAAGGTTCCGGCACCGGTGCGGCTTTCCAGATAACCCTCGGCCAGCAATTGTTCATAGGCATAGGTCACGGTATTGCGCGAGGTACCGAGCTCCAGGGCCAGGTCGCGCGAGGACGGCAATTGCATGCCCGCCGGTAGCGTATGGGCCAGGATGGCTTCGCGGATCAACTGGTAGATCTGGCGGTTGACGGGCATGCGCTCGCTACCGGTCTTTACGTTTTTGGTGGTCTTCGCTGCGCCGCTTTCGCGGCTGGCCGCCGCCTTGCCCTTGCCCGGCGCGGCCTTGGCGGAGGTGCGATTGATGCGCAGCAGCAGATAGTCGGACAAGGAGGCGAGTTTCAAGTGGCACCATCAAATAATTGAAATTGGCTCTATATTACAGTGCCACTGGGGTTTTATATTGTTTCCCGATTCAGCAATTTCCTGCACATTTCCGCGCCCTGCGGCGCATTCAACGAAGCAAGATCGGAGCAAGCCATGACCAGCAAGGCCACCAACCAAGAGCTGCAACAACGAAAGAATGCCGCCACCCCGCGCGGCGTGGGTGTGATGTGCGACTTCTACGCCGAGCGCGCGTCCAACGCCGAACTGTGGGATGTGGAAGGCCGTCGCTTCATCGACTTCGCCGCCGGCATTGCGGTGCTCAACACCGGCCACCGCCATCCCAAGCTGCTCGACGCCATGCGCGCCCAGCTCGACAAGTTCACCCACACCGCCTACCAGATCGTGCCCTACGCCAGCTATGTCGAACTGGCCGAGCGCATCAATGCGGTGACGCCAGGCAACTATCCCAAGAAGACCGCCTTCTTCTCCACCGGCGCCGAAGCTGTGGAAAACGCCATCAAGATCGCCCGCGCCCACACCGGCCGTCCCGGCGTGATCGCCTTCGCTGGCGGCTTCCATGGCCGGACCATGATGGGCATGGCGCTCACCGGCAAGGTCGCGCCTTACAAGCTGGGCTTCGGTCCCTTCCCCGGCGACGTGTTCCATGCGCCCTACCCCAGCGCCCTGCACGGCATCACCACCGAAGACGCACTGGACGCGGTCCACGGCCTCTTCAAGAGCGACATCGAAGCCAAGCGCGTGGCCGCCATCATTCTGGAACCGGTACAGGGCGAAGGCGGTTTCTATGCCGCCCCGGCCGATTTCATGCGCGGCCTGCGCGCCATCTGCGACGAGCACGGCATCCTGCTGATCGCCGACGAAGTGCAGTCCGGTTACGGCCGTACCGGTAAATTATTTGCGATGGAACATTACGACGTCCTGCCCGACATGATGACCATGGCGAAAAGCCTGGCCGGTGGCATGCCGCTGTCGGCCGTCAACGGCCGCGCCGAGATCATGGATGCGCCCGCCCCTGGCGGCCTGGGCGGCACCTATGCCGGCAACCCGCTGGCCGTCGCCTCGGCGCTGGCGGTGCTGGATGTGATGGAAGAAGAAAAGCTGGTCGCCCGCGGCCAACGCCTCGGTGACAAGCTGCAGGAGCACCTGAAGGAATTGCGCTCGGCCGTGCCGCAGATCGCCGAAGTGCGCGGTGTCGGTGCGATGGTGGCGGTGGAGTTTGCCGATCCCGTCACCGGCAAGCCGGATGCGGACTACACCAAGAAGGTCCAGCAACATGCGTTGAACAATGGCTTGCTGCTGCTCTCCTGCGGCAGCTACGGCAACGTGATCCGCTTCTTGTTCCCGCTGACGATTCCCGATACCGTCATGGATGAGGCGCTGGGCATCCTGGCCAAGGCGATCAAGCTGGCCTGAGTCTTGCATTGCAAGGCAGCTTTCAGAACAGGGAAGACGGGCCGCACCAAGTCTGCGGCCCCGCGTACAAGAGAGGATCGATGATGGCAGCTTATGCAATGAAGCAAGCGGCGCAAGCACACGCGCCGGCCGCCGGCAGCGGCAAAGACGTGCTGGTGCAGTTCTGCGGCGTGAAGAAAACCTACGATGGCGAAAACCTGATCGTCAAGAATCTGGATCTCGACATTCGTCGCGGTGAATTTTTGACCCTGCTGGGTCCGTCCGGCTCCGGCAAGACCACCTGCCTGATGATGCTGGCCGGTTTCGAATTTCCGACCGGCGGCGAGATCCGCCTCGATGGCCAGTTGCTCAATCGCGTGCCGCCGCACAAGCGCAACATCGGCATGGTGTTCCAGAACTATGCGCTGTTCCCGCACATGACCATCGCGCAGAACGTGGCCTATCCGCTGTCGGTGCGCAAGATGGATCGCGCCACCCGCGAAGCCAAGGTCAAGCAGGCGCTGGACATGGTGCAGATGGGCAAATTCGGCGATCGTTATCCGACCCAGCTCTCGGGTGGCCAGCAGCAGCGCGTGGCGCTGGCGCGCACGCTGGTGTTCGATCCGCAACTGGTGCTGATGGATGAACCGCTGGGCGCGCTCGACAAGCAATTGCGCGAACACATGCAGCTCGAACTGAAGGCCCTGCACAAGCGCCTGGGCGTGACCTTCGTCTACGTCACCCACGACCAGAGCGAAGCGCTCACCATGTCGGACCGCGTGGCCGTCTTCGACCAGGGCGTGATCCAGCAACTGGCCCCGGTCACCGAGCTCTACGAATATCCCGACAATCAATTCGTCGCCAACTTCATCGGCGACAACAACCGTCTCAAGGGCAGCGTGGAATCGGTCCAGGGCGAACACTGTACGGTGCGCCTGGCCGATGGCACGGTGGTGACCGGCCTGAACGTGCATCGCGCCCATGCCGGACAAAGCATCACCGCCTGCGTGCGCCCGGAACGCATCCGCCTGGCCGCAGGCGGCAGTGCCGAACCCAACAGCATCCGCGCCACCATCGCCGGGCTGATCTATTTTGGGGATCACGTGCGCGTGCGCTGCACGGTGACGGGGCAGGAAGACTGCTTCGTCAAGCTCTCCCTCTCCGACCCGGCACTGGCGGGACTGAGCGAAGGCAGCGGCGTGGTCCTGCATGTGGCGCAGGATCGTCTGCGCTGCTTCCTCTGATTTCCCCACCCTCCCCGTTTACTTGGTTTTTTGAGTTATTCCGTTTTTGTTCTTTTGTCGCACCTGATGTTCTGCAGTACCGCTTGATGAGCGAGGCAACTCAGATTGCCGCTCGGCTCTACCTTAGTTCAACACAGTCAACACGCACGATAACCAACGAGGAACAACAATGAAACGCCTGACACCTGCCCTGCTGTCCCCGCTCTTCCTGGGCCTGCTGTTTTCCGGCGCGGCTTCCGCCGCGGAACTGACCCTGGTCAACTTCGGCGGTGCCAATGGCAACGCCCAGAAGGTGGCCTACGTCGAGCCCTTCCAGAAGAGCACCGGCACCAAGGTCGTGACCGCCGAATTCAACGGCGAACTGGCCAAGGTCAAGGCCATGGTCGAGACCAAGAAGGTCAGCTGGGACGTGGTGGAAATCGACGGCGGCGACCTGACCCGCGCCTGTGATGATGGCCTGATCGAAAAGCTCGACCTGGCCAAGACCATCAAGAAGGATGACTACATCCCCGAAGCCACGGTGAGCGAATGCGGCATGGGTGCCTTCGTCTGGTCCACCGTGCTGGCCTACAACGCCGACAAGCTCAAGACCGCACCGACCGGCTGGGCCGATTTCTGGGATACCAAGAAGTACCCCGGCAAGCGCGGCATGAAGAAGAGCGCCCAGTACAACCTGGAGTTCGCACTCATGGCCGACGGCGTGCCGACCAAGGATGTCTACAAGGTCCTGGCCACCAAGGAAGGCGTGGATCGCGCCTTCAAGAAGCTGGATCAACTGAAACCCAACATCCAGTGGTGGGATGCCGGTGCCCTGCCGGCGCAGTTCCTGGCCTCGGGTGACGTGGTCATGGCCAACGCCTACAACGGCCGCATCGATGCGGCCCAGCGCGAAGGCAAGAACCTGAAGGTGGTGTGGGCCGGCAGCGTCTACACCCTGGATTACTGGGTGATCCCGAAGGGTTCGCCGAACAAGGCACTGGCCGAGAAGTTCATCAACTTCGTCAGCCAGCCGGAAAACCAGAAGGTCTACGCCAACAACATCGCCTACGGCCCGGTCAACAAGGCTGCATTGAAGCTGCTGGATGCCAAGACCCTGGGCAATCTGCCGACCTCGCCGGCCAATGCCAAGGATGCGGTGCAGCTGAGCCTGCAGTTCTGGACCGACCACGGTGAAGAGCTGGAACAGCGCTTCGCTGCCTGGATCGCGAAGTAAGAGGTCCGATACAAATGCTGGATGGCCTGACTCCCGTTCGTCCTGAGTAGCGGCGCAGCCGCGTATCGAAGGTTCGCCGTCGGTGCGCCTTCGATACGGCCCTCAAGGGCCTACTCAGTCCGAACGGTAGTGGCTCGCTGCCGCTTTGTATTCGCTCCTACCGGCGCGCAACGCTTTTCATGCGCCGCTGTGTTGAACCCCGCTGCCACCGGACACCCGAGACATGACCACCATCGCCACCCGCTCCGCCGCCGCCATGCCCCTGGCCGAACCTGATCCGCAGCAACTCAAGCGCGAACTGCGCGCCGCCCAGACCCGCAAGCGCCTGGGTGCGCTGGCCCTGATCGCGCCGCTGGCGATCTTCCTGCTGCTGACCTTCGTGGCCCCCATCGTGGCCCTCCTGCAGCGCGCCATCGAGAATCCGGAAGTGGCCACCACCCTGCCGCAGACCGTGGCGGTGCTGTCGAAGTGGGATCGCAAGTCGGCTCTGCCCGATCAGGCGTTTTCAGCCCTCGCGGAAGATCTGGCCCGTGCCAAGGAAGACACCACCGCCGGCAACCTGGCGCGCCGTCTCAATATCGAACTGTCCGGTTCGCGCTCGCTGGTGATGGGCACTGCGCGTGCCATGCCGCTGCGCGATGCCGATGGCAAAGCCTTGAGCCCCGCCGCCGCGCGCGAGGCCATCGTCGCCCTCAATGCACAATGGGGCCAGCCGGACGTGTGGCGCGTGATCGCCCAGAACGGCTCGGTCTATTCCCCCTACTATCTGCTGGCCTCGCTGGACCTGCGCCAGAACGTCTTCGGCGACATCGAAGCGGCCGCCCCTGAATCGGCGATCTACCGCACCATCTTCGGCCGCACGCTGTGGATGAGCGCAGTGGTCACCCTCATCACCCTGCTGCTGGCCTATCCGCTGGCCTACTGGCTCTCCACCATGCAGGAGCGCCGCGCCAACCTGTTGATGATCCTGGTGCTGATTCCCTTCTGGACCTCGATCCTGGTGCGCGTGGCCGCGTGGATCGTGCTGCTGCAATCCGAAGGACTGGTGAACAAGGCGCTGATGCTGGCCGGTCTCACGCAGTCGCCGCTGGAGCTGGTATTCAATCGCGTCGGGGTCTATATCTCGATGACGCACATCCTCCTGCCCTTCATGATCCTGCCGCTCTACAGCGTCATGAAATCGGTGCCGCCCACTTACCTGAAGGCCGCCGTGTCGCTGGGCAGCCATCCCTTTGCCGCCTTCTGGCGCGTGTATGTGCCGCAGACTTATCCGGGCATCGGTGCGGGTGTGCTGCTGGTCTTCATCATGGCCGGCGGCTACTACATCACCCCGGCGCTGCTGGGCGGACCGAATGAACAGATGGTGAGCTACTTCATCGCCTACTTCATCAATACCACCATCAACTGGGGCATGGCCTGCGCGCTGGGTGCCCTGCTGCTGGCGGCGACCCTGGTGCTGTATGGCGTCTATCGCCGCTTTGCCAAGGTCGATGTGGGCATCAGCTGAGCCATTGAAGAATCCAAGGAGCACGCCATGAACAAACCGCCTCTCTTCCCGCCCTACACCTCGCTGGTGGAACGCGCCTGGTTCTTTGCCTCGCGCGGCTTCAACCTGCTGGTGCTGCTGTTCCTGCTCTCGCCCATCCTGGTGATGATCCCGCTGTCGTTCTCTGACAGCAGTTTCCTGATGTATCCCATCAAGGGCTTCTCGCTGCGCTGGTACGAGAACCTGTTCAGCTCCGATGAATGGGTGCGTGCCGCCAAGAACAGTTTCATCGTCGCACCGGCGGCCACCGTCATCGCGACCGTACTGGGCACGCTGGCCGCCGTCGGACTGAACAAGTCGGACTTTCGCGGCAAGGGCATCCTGATGGCGATCCTGATCTCGCCCATGATCGTGCCGGTGGTCGTGGTGGGCGTGGGTGTCTATCTGTTCTTTGCCCGCATTGGCCTCTCTGACAGCTACCTCGGCCTGATCCTGGCGCATGCCGCACTGGGTGCGCCTTTCGTGGTCACGACGGTACTGGCCACGCTGCAGGGCTTCAATCACAACCTGGTGCGGGCCAGCCTGAGCCTGGGGGCCAGTCCGCTGCGTACTTTCTTCCGCATCACCTTGCCGGTGATCGCGCCGGGGCTGATCTCGGGGGCTTTGTTCGCTTTTGCAACTTCTTTCGACGAAGTGGTTCTGACCTTGTTCGTGGCCGGGCCTGAGCAAGCCACCTTGCCGCGCCAGATGTTTGCCGGCATCAAGGACAACATCAGCCCGACCATCGCCGCCCTGGCGACGATCCTGATTCTGTTTTCGACCTGCCTGCTGCTGGCCCTGGAATGGCTGCGCGGGCGCAACAAGGCGGCCGCGCGCTTCTGAGCCTGCTCCCCCCACTTTTACGGAGACCCGAGATGCTGCAACAACTCAAAGATCCTTCCCTGCTGCGCCAGCAGGCCTATCTCAACGGCCAGTGGTGCGATGCCGACCAAGCTGGCAAGCACGAGGTCTACAACCCGGCCAACGGCAGCCTGCTGGGCAGCGTGCCCATGATGGGCGCGGCCGAAACCCGCCGCGCCATCGAAGCCGCCAACGCCGCCTGGCCGGCCTGGAAGAAGAAGACCGCCAAGGAACGCAGCGTCATCCTGCGCCGCTGGTATGAGCTGATGATGGCCAATGCCGACGACCTGGCACTGATCATGACGGCCGAGCAGGGCAAGCCCCTGGCCGAAGCCAAGGGCGAGATCGGCTACGCCGCCTCCTTCATCGAATGGTTTGCCGAGGAAGGCAAGCGCACCTATGGCGACACCATTCCTTCGCCCTCGCCGTCGAACCGCATCGTGGTCATCAAGGAAGCCATCGGCGTCTGCGCGGCGATCACGCCGTGGAATTTCCCCGCTGCAATGATTACCCGCAAGGCCGGTCCGGCGCTCGCCGCCGGCTGCCCGATGGTCTTGAAACCCGCTGAAGCCACGCCCTTCTCGGCACTGGCGCTGGCCGTGCTGGCCGAACGCGCCGGCATTCCGGCCGGCGTGTTCAGCGTGGTCACCGGCAGTGCCAAGGACATCGGCGGCGAGATGACCTCCAACCCCATCGTGCGCAAGATCAGCTTCACCGGTTCCACGGGCGTGGGCAAGCTGCTGATGGAACAGAGTGCATCCAGCATCAAGAAGCTCTCGCTGGAACTGGGCGGCAATGCACCCTTCATCGTCTTTGACGATGCCGACCTGGATGCCGCCGTGGAAGGTGCGATTGCCTCCAAGTACCGCAATGCCGGCCAGACCTGCGTGTGCGCCAACCGTCTTTACGTGCAGGATGGGGTGTATGACGCCTTCGCTGCCAAGCTGGTGGAAGCGGTCAAGAAACTGAAGGTCGGTGATGGCATGGAGAACGGTGTGACGCAAGGTCCGCTGATCAACGAGCAGGCCGTCAAGAAGGTGGAGCAGCATATCGCCGATGCGGTCAGCAAGGGAGCCCGCGTGCTGCTGGGCGGCAAGCGCCATGCGCTGGGCCACAGCTTCTTCGAGCCGACCGTGCTGGCCGATGTGACACCGGCCATGCAGGTGGCCCGCGAAGAGACATTTGGTCCGATGGCGCCGCTGTTCCGTTTCAAGACTGATGAGGAAGCGGTGGCCCTGGCCAACGATACCGAATTCGGGCTGGCCAGCTATTTCTATTCACGCGACATCGGCCGCATCTGGCGTGTGGCCGAAGGGCTGGAGTCGGGCATGGTGGGCATCAATACCGGGCTGATCTCCAATGAAGTCGCACCGTTCGGCGGCGTCAAGCAGTCGGGACTGGGGCGCGAAGGGTCGCACTTCGGGATTGATGACTACCTGGTTGTGAAGTATTTGTGCATGGGGGGGATCTGAGCGCCGCGATAGCTCATCTCATCCACTGACCCGCGCCGGTGATTCTGCATCACCGGCTGCAAGCCGCCGCGCCGCTGTGACTGCAGCCGCGCGGCGTTATTGTTTCTGGCCTGGGCAGAGATAAGCTGGGAAGCTTACCCGGCATTAAAGATGCAATATCGCTTTTTTAATGGAAATGCGCCCACGTCGCCATATAAAAGAGCGATTTCACACTTTTAACTTGATCTGGGTGGGAATGTTGCGATAATAGAGCAATATCACACGCTTAGGATGCACCATGAAAGTCACCTCGCCGCGAGAACTGGGCAGCGTATTGCGCGCCGTGCGGGTAGGCCTCAACGTGCCTCTGGCCGACCTGGCAGAGACATTGAACACTTCACAAACCTTGTTGCGACGGCAGGAACAGGGCGAGGCGACGGTAGCGGTAGAAAAACTGTTTTCGGCCATGCGCGAACTGGGCATTGAACTGCACCTCTCGCTGCCCCCTGCCCTCGACGAACACGCCATTGCTGCCTCAGCGCAGGATAGCAAGCGCAGGCGGGCACGCCCATGAACCGGCAGCTCGATGTCTTCATTGATGAAAAGCGGGTGGGCCAGCTTTTCGAGAACACGGGCGTGTGGTCCTTCCGATATGCGCAGGACTGGATCAGCACCGGGCACGAACTCTCTCTCGGAATCCCGCTCACAGCCGGGCTGCATCAGGACGAAGGCACGATGCGTCCGGTGCAATGGTTCTTCGACAATCTGCTGCCCGAAGAAGGCGCGCGGCTGGAATTGATGGCCTTCATGAGGAAGGACGCCGCGCAGACGGTCGACGCCTGGTCCATGCTGGAACACTTTGGTGCCGAATCTGCCGGCGCAATCACCTTGCTGGCGCCAGGCGCGACACTGCCGCCATCGACACTGGTGCCGCTATCAGACGAAGAGTTGGAAACGCGCATCCGAGCCATGCCGCGACAACCGCTCTCGGCGACTGCGCCGAAGAAAATGTCACTGGCCGGTGCCCAGCAGAAGATCGCGGTAGTGCTGCAGAACGGCCAACTTTTTGAACCGACCGGCAGCCTCGCATCAACCCATATCCTCAAGCCCGATGTGCTGAGCGCCCACTATCCAAGCAGCGCAGTCAACGAATGGTTCTGTGCCAGGCTAGCGCAAGGACTGGGCTTGACGGTGCCGAAGGTCGAGCTGCGCTACGTCCCTTCGCCTGTGTATATCGTGGAGCGCTTCGACCGCAAAATCGAGGCGGAACGGGTACGCCGTCTGCACACACTGGATGCGGCCCAGGTCCTGTCGCTCTCGGCCGCAGCCAAATACGCGCATTCCGGTATAAGGGCATTGCTGGATATTCTGGAGAGATGCCGCACCCCAGCGACCGCCCGTACCACATTGTTTCGATGGACGCTCTTCAACATCCTGATCGGCAACAGCGATGCGCACTTGAAGAATCTCTCACTGTATGCCGGTACCGACGGCTACGAACTGGCACCGCATTACGATCTGCTCAGTATCGGCGCATGGGCGCGTCCGGAACTGCTGGGGCCGGGCGAAGCATGCTGGCCAGCCATTCCGATGTCTTTCCCCGTGGCAGAAGCACGCCATTACAACGAGCTCACGCTTGCGCACTTGCAGACGTTCGCGCGGCAACTGGGCGTGGGCAACATCAGCTTCCAGCGCGAAGTCTCGCGGATGATCGATCAGGTCGAAGCTAACTCGCTGGCATTGCAGGACGAGTTCGGCGCCCGTAGCGACGTTCCGGCACATCTGCGGGCGTCTCAGTTGCGCATGCTCGGCAGCATTCATCATCTGGCCATCAAGACCATGGTCAGGCAACTCGGGGCGGCGGCGCGCGCGTAAATGTGGCTTTGGATGTGACGTCCAATCTGCCACAAAGCATCTGCAAGTGGCTGGGATGTCAGCGGCTTTACAGGATGTTTACGCCCCCACTCAAAAATACAACCCGCCGTTTACGTCCCCCATCCTACATTGACGTCTCCTCCACTACGGACCGGCCCAAGCCCGTCCCTCGTTTATGAGACCGATCGCCATCCTCCAGCATGAAAGCACACAGGGCCCCGGTGTCCTGCTGGATCATCTGGAACAACACGCCCTGCCCTATCGCCTGTTCCATCCCGCCGCAGAAGGCGACGCCCCGCGCGATGCCAGCCAGTTTTCCGGCATCGTCACGCTGGGCAGCGACCACTGCGTCAATGAAGACCTGCCCTGGATCCACGCCGAACACGCCCTACTGCAAGATGCCCTGGCCCGCGACGTGCCGGTGCTGGGCCACTGCTTCGGCGCCCAGCTGCTGGCCCGTAGCATGGGTGCGCAGGTCAGCCGCAACCTCTGCGCCAACATCGGCTGGAGCCCGGTCTGGGTCACGCCGCCGGCACAGCAGCGCATGGGACTGGCACGCCAGGTCACCATCTTCAACTGGCATTACGACACCTTTGAAATTCCCACCGGCGCGGTGCGCACCATGTATGGCAGCCATTGCCTCAACAAGGGATTCATGCGCGGCAAGCAATGGGGTTTCCAGGGCCATCTGGAAGTGACCGAAGAGAGCGTGCGCAACTGGTGTGCGGCCGGACGCGACGAACTCCTGTGCGCACACGGCCCGGCTGCGCAAAGCCAGGCACAGATCCTCGATCATCTGCCCGAACGCATCGCCGCCCTGCGCCTGGTCGCCGACCAGACCTACGCAGCCTGGACGCGACAGCTGGACCGCCCCCTGCGTATTTCGGTACGCGACCCTGCGTATTACGGATGAACCCGACTGCGCTCAGTGGAACGCAGGATGCGCCCGCAGGCGGCTCACCGCCAGGTCGATGAAGGCCCGCACCTTGGCCGGCGAGCGCCGCCCTTCCGGATAGAGCACGTGGATCGGCAGCGGCGGCTCTTCGAACTCGCTCATGACCCGCTGCAGGCGCCCGGCCTGCAAGTCGGCCGCCACCTGATAGGCCAGCACGCGCGTCAATCCCCAGCCCTGGCGGGCGGTGCTGATGGCGGCTTCATTGGTATTGGTCTGCAGCGCCGCGTCGACCACCACGCGCTGGCCGTCGGCAAAGCGCCATTCCGGCGAAGCCCAGGCGCTGGTGGACGTGACGATGCGATGCTGCTTCAGATCGGCGGGCGAGGCCGGCGTGCCATGCTGGCGCAGATAGTCGGGTGCGGCGCAGATCACGCGGCTGACCGAACCGACCTGGATGGCCGTGAATCCCGAATCAGGCAGATGGCCGATGCGCACCGCCACATCCATGCCCTCTTCCACGATGTTGACCGGGCGGTCCACGAAGAAAGTGCGCGCCCGCATGCCCGGATAAAGATCGAGATATTCGGTAACGATGGGCAGCACATGCAACTGCCCGAACAGCAAGGCCGCCGTCACCGACAGCGTGCCCGAGGGCTGGTCGTAATGGCCGGCCGCAGCCGCTTCGGCTTCGGCGATTTCAGCGAGGATGCGACGGCAGTCTTCCAGATAGCGCGCCCCGGCTTCAGTGGTCTTGACCGAACGCGTGGTGCGTACCAGCAGCCGCGCACCGACCAGTTCTTCCAGCCCCGCCACGGTGCGGGTGACCACCGGCGCACTCAACTGCATCTGCCGCGCCGCCTTGGCGAAACTGGCAGTCTCGGCCACTTGCACGAAGATTCGCATTGCCAGCCATCGGTCCATGTGCCTTCCTTCCCTGCCTGTCGGAGAAGGTCGCATTATGCCCTCTTCAGCGGCATCAGGACGGAGCACTTTCCAGAGCCTTCATATCGCCCTCACAGCGCCAGTTCCAGGCGCGGTGCATCGGTTCCGGACGGCTTGGCCGGGCGCGCACAGCACAGCAGCACTTCACCTTCGCCCACACTGGCCTGCGGTGGCTTGAGGTAAGTCACCTCGCCAGCGAGCAAGCGAGTGCGGCAACTCCCGCAGTGGCCTTCGCGGCAACTGAACTCCGGCGACAGGCCGCGCGCTTCGGCCAGCTCCAGCAAGCTGCCGGAATCCGGCGTCCAGCGGGCTTCCTTGAGGCTTTCCATGAAGATCACCGGGACGGCGGTCTCGGCCACCGGTGCCAGCGACACTGCCGCCTCGACGGTGTTGCCAGTGCGGGTGAGCGAGGCCGGACCAAAGGCTTCGGCATGGATGCGCTCATCGCTGATGCCGAAGCCGCGCAAGCCATCGTAGAGCCCCTGCATGAAGCCGCCCGGACCGCACAGGTAGAACTCGTAATCGCCAAACGGCAGGCTGCGCGAGAGCAGGTTCATGTCGATACGGCCGGCGGCATCGAACGCGTCGCCCTCACGCGCGCCGGTGGTGTCGCTGAGCACGCGAACCAGTCTCACCGCACCGCGCGAGGCCGCCACCAGCTCGGCCAGCTCGGCGTCGAAGGCGCGCTCGCCCAGCGTGCGTGCGGCATAAAACAAGATGGCCGGGCGCATGCGCTGGCGACGCAACCCTTCCTGAACGATATGGCGCAGCATGGCCATCATCGGTGTAATGCCGACGCCACCGGCCAGCAGCACCACCGGTCTGTCCGTGGCGGTATCGAGCGTGAAGTCTCCCGCCGGGGCGCGCGCCTCGATGCGATCACCCTCGCGCAACTGCGCATGCAGGTATTGCGACACCACGCCCTCGCGCTTGACGCTGATGCGGTAATGCCCCTCGTGCGGCGCCGAGGACAAGGTGTAGGTGCGGATCAACGGCGCGGCCCCGGCCTCGGTACGCACCCGGATCGGCAGGTGCTGGCCGGGCAACGCCGGCAGCAGCCCGGCGCCATCGTCGGCGACCAGATGGAAGGAGCGGATGGTGTCGCTCTCCTGCACGATGCGCGCCACTTTCAGGCTACGCCATTGGCCCGCCAGAGACCGTGCGCGCAGGCGCTCCCCGGCTCGCTGCCAGTCGCCCGTCATCAGTGAATGTGATGACCAGGGCTGATGCTGGAACTGCCAGCGCAAGGCCAGCGCAGCACGGCGGCGCACGATGCGCTGCGGACGGAAAGTCCACAGGCGCTCGGCGCCCTCGAAGGCGGCGATCTCGGGGGAATCGAGGATCACCTCGGCCAGGCCGGTCATCTGCAAGACATCGCCCGAGACATAGTCCACAAAAAGCAAACCCGCACGGCCATTGAGCACGATGTTGCCCAGGGTCGAAAAGAACAAGTTGCCGTTGAAGTCCGGCACGGTCAGCACGCCCGCTTCATCGACCCGCACGAACCCCGGCTTGCCGCCACGATGGGAGACATCCACCTGGCGCCGCCCTTCCTGGTCGGCATAGGTCGCCACGAAGAAGGCATCGGCGCCGGCGATCAGGGCCAGGGCCGGTGCGTCCAGCGTGGACAGCGTCTCGGCTTGCCCGGTGTGCGCTTCGGCAGGCTCACGGGCAAAGGAATAGTCGCGCAGCTGGATGTAGCGCGGGCAATTGCCGAAGCTCTGGTCCACCTGCACGCGCCATCCGTCGGCCAGCGGTGCGAGCACACCATTCATGCGATTGCGGCGGCGCGTGTGCATCTCGATGCCCAGCAGGCCGACCGGCGCGCCTGCGGCCATGCCAGCGGCGGCCGGGTCTTCGGGCGCGGGATGGGCGCGCATGTCCAGCTGGGTAGGCGCAGGCGAGGCCAGGAAGCCGGGATGGCCTTCAAGGAAGGTCGCCCATGCATCGCCCGACGGATCGACACTGCCCAGCACGATGAAGGGCAGCTGGCCGTAGAAATCGCGGTGCTGCTCGGGCATGAAGTCGCGTATCACGCGCTGGCCTACGGATTCCATCTTGTCGGCCACGCCGAATTGCGCTTGCAGCTGCTTCTCGCCGGCATGCCAGACGGGGGACTTGGGGGATGCACTCATGGCGGACCTCTCGAAAAGAAACTGCAAACACGCGGCGCGGGATGACGTGACTATTGGAAAACTCAGGCCTGCGCCGCGCGCAGACCCGCCGCCGTCCTCGGGAAGGGCACAAAGCCCGGCAGGGCCTCGATCCCTTGCAGCAGGCGCAGCACCGACGGGTAGCCGCTCAGGTCGACATTGCCTTCGGGTGCCGCCACCAGGTAGCTGTAGACAGCCACATCGGCGATGGTCGGGTGATCGGCAGCCAGCCATGCGCGGTTTGCCAGATGCTGTTCCATGCGACCCAGCAGCAGGTGGGCGCGCTGGATCACTTCTTCCGGATTGAAACGGGCGCCGAACACGGTAATGAGGCGTGCGGCAGCCGGACCATAGGCCAGCTCACCAGCGGCCACCGACAGCCAGCGCTGCACGTTGGCGGCACCCTGGGCATCCTCGGGCAGCCAGTCGGTGCGGCCCGCCTTCTTGGCCAGGTAGACCAGAATGGCGTTGGAGTCGGCGATGACGACATCCCCATCTTCCAGCACCGGCACCTGGCCGAAAGGGTTCAAGGCGAGGAAGGCCGGCTGCTTGTGGGCGCCAGCGGCCAGGTCCACGTGAATCAGCTCGGCCTCCAGGCCCAGCAGCGAAGCGAACAGGACGGCGCGATGAGCGTGGCCGGAGAGGGAGAAATGATGGATCTTCATGGGAGGGCTCCTGGTGGGTTGGGTCGGTCATGGAGTATTCCTTGACCGTGATGCCAGTGTGGAGCCAAGCGCGGATGAAGAGAATCCGTGCCATCGGCACTTCTTTATTGCACAGGCAGGAATAATGCAGCCGAAATGAAAACGGCTTCCGGTGAAAAGCCGGAAGCCGTCAGGCGCTCACATCGGGTCAGCACGGGACCCGGCGCATTCGTTCAGAAATGCGCATTACCCGCCACCGGCGCACCGCCGCCACGAGGTCCATAGCGCAACGTGAGCAAGGTGCCCAGGCTGATGGCGATGACCGCGAAGATGGGGCCGCCCAGCGCACCCACGTGATCGACCAGTACGCCGCCACCGATCGCGCCACTGGCGATGGCCACCTGGAACGCCGCCACCATCAGGCCGCCCGCGCCTTCTGCATGGTCCGGCGCGGCGCGCACGATCCAGGTCTGGAAGCCCACCGGGAAGGCGCCGAAGGCAAAGCCCCACAGCGTGATGGCGATGGCGGCCACCACCGGCGAGCTGCCCGCCACCCACAGGGAAGCCGCCAGCAGCGCGATGAGCGTGCCGCCGCTGACGATGGCGTAGCGTTCGCTGCGCTCGGCGATGAAGCCCCCGGCAAAGTTGCCGAAGAAGCCGCCCACGCCATAGCCCAGCAGCACCGCCGAGATGGTCGCCACCGACATGTGGGTGATCTGCTCCATCAACGGGCGGATGTAGGTAAAGCCGGCGAAGTGCCCGGACACCACCAGCAGCACCGCCATCAGCGCCACCCGCACATCCTTGCGGCCGAGCAGTTCAGCCAGCACCTTGAGGCTGGGATGGTCCTTGGGCGGCAGGCGCGGAATCGCGATCCACTGGATGGCGAAGGCCACCAGGCTGACCACGCCGGCGGCAATGAAGGCGCTGCGCCAGCCCCACAGGTTGCCCATGTAAGCACCGATGGGCGCTGCGCACACGGTCGCCACCGAGACCCCGGTGAGGATCAGCGACATGGCCCGGGCGAACAGGTGATCCGGCACCAGGCGCATGGCCAGCGCCGCCGCCATCGACCAGAAGCCGCCCAGCGCCACGCCCAGCAGCACGCGCGCCACCAGCAGGACCGGCAGATTGGGGGCCAGCACGGCCATGAGGTTGGAGACCAGCAGCAGCAGGGTCAGCATCAGCACCACGCGCTTGCGGTCGATGTTGCGGGTCAGCAGCGGGATGCTGGGCGCGGCCACGGCACCGACGATGGCGGTGGCCGTGACGGCCTGGCCGGCAGCGCCGTCGGAGACGTGCAGGTCGGTGGCGATGGCCGTGAGCAGGCTGGCGGGGAGGAATTCAGCGGTGACCAGGCTGAAGACGCCCAGCGCCAGGCTGGCAATGCCGCTCCAGTTGGCCGGGAGCTCTTGCGCTGCCTTGTGGGCAGGGGCCGCAGAGGCGCTGGCCGGGGCCGCCGTCTCGGTCAGCGGGGCCTCGATGATGCCGGGGTTGGACATGGGAAAACCTTTCTTGTGACGTTTCATGACTGGGTAGCGCAGTCTATGGTTAAATGTCTGGACTTTCCATGCCGATATTTCGCAAAGATATGACTATTCGTCCAAATCTCCCGGAAATCACTGAGTGCGCCCCCAAGGACCGTCCCACTGAGGGCGTCGATCCGCTGACCGAGATCCTGCTGGGCCTGCGGCTCGATGGCGTCGAGTACGCGCGCTACGTGCTGCACGAGCCCTGGGCGGTGGCCTTCCCGGCGCGGCGCGAGGCAACCTTCCACTTCATCGCCCAGGGCAGTTGCTGGATGCAGGTCGGCCAGGACGACTGGCTGCAGCTCAATGCAGGCGATGCGGTACTGCTGCCGCGCGGCAGGGCGCATGCGCTGGCCAGTGCGCGCGCCCTGCCGACGGTGGAGATCGGCAAGCTGGCCCGCAAGGCGGTGGCGGACAATCTGTTCCTGGTCGATGACAGTGCGCATGGCCAATCCGATGCTGCCCCCGCGCCGCCGACGCACGTGGTGTTCTCGGGTACGCTGCGCTTCAACCTGGACCCGCTGCACCCGCTCTTGATGATGATGCCCGAGGCCATGCGCGCCTGTGACCTGGCCCAGCGCGATCCGGCGGTGCTGGCCCTGCTCGATGCGATGGAGCGCGAAGTGGCGCTCAACCGCATCGGCGGCTGCGGCATCCTGGCGCGCCTGGCTGACGTGCTGGCCGCCAGCATCATCCGTGGCTGGGTGGAATGTGCCTGCAGCGATGCCAGTGGCTGGATCGCCGCAGTACGCTGCCCGCTGGTCGGACGGGTGCTGGCGGCGGTGCACCAGCATCCGGAACGCGACTGGTCGGTCAATGAACTGGCGGCCTTGATGGGGGCCTCGCGTTCCAGCTTCATCGAGAAGTTTTCGGCCACGGTGGGCGAGACCCCGGCCAAGTACGTGGCCCGCGTCAAGATGTTCCAGGCGCGCCACTGGATCGCCCGCGACGGCTTGCGGGTGGCGGTGGTGGCCAACCGGCTGGGCTACGATTCGGAAGCATCGTTCAGTCGCGCATTCAAGCGCATCATCGGCCATCCGCCCAGCGCGGCGCGGCTAGCCTGAGAGCCATACGGGGCCTGCGTTTTCACCCCGATTTTGCGCAGCAGAAATATTGCCTGAAGGGATGTGTGAAGAAGCCTTCATTTCCCCCTGTACGCGCCCATTCCGCTTGGCTATGATCGCCAGAGGGGACTAGCCTGCCGGGGCAGGCGGATAGCAAAGCGCAAGGGGACGCTATGCATTATCAGATCGTGCACGCCTTCGGAGCCGGAGTGTATTGCGTCTTCATCGCGCTGTTCCTGCTGGCGGCGCGCATCCCGCGCACACCGCCCGGTGCCAACTGGTTTGCCGCCGCCATCAGCTGTGCCCTGCTGGGCCGGCTGGCGGTGCTGTATCTCACGCCGCTGGGTGAACTGGCGCTGGCCAATCCGGTGTATGGCAGTTTCCTGATCCTGGAAAAGGTGCTGCTGGTGATGGGCTTCGTGCGCTTCTTCGATCTGCAGCAGAGAACGCTGCTGGTGCGCGCCGTGGGGGTGGCGGCAGTCGCCGCCGGGCTGTGGATGCTGTGGTCCGACAACCAGCTGGCGCTGCCGCTCATCAAGAGCACCAGCTATGCCCTCTTCAACGTGTTCGCGCTGGGCAGCCTGTCGTGGATGATCCTGCACGACAAACTCGACTGCCCGCCGCTGATCCGCCGCTGCATGGCCACGGCCTGTATTGCGCTGACGCTGCACTGGGCCAGCGGCGGGCTGATCGGACACTTCTATCCGCCCTGGCTGCGCTACGGCTTCCTGCTGGGCACGGCACTGGTGGCGCTGCAGTACACGAGCCTGCTCACGGCCATTCTGGCGCTGTTCCACCGCCGCCTGATCCAGGCCGAGGCCAAGGCCCTCAAAATGGCCTTCAAGGATCCGCTCACCGGCCTCTACAACAAGCATTTCATGAACAACCTGTTCGACCAGGCGCTGCTGCTGGCCACCCGTCCGCATCATCTGGTGGCGGTGTATTACATCGACCTGGACAACTTCAAACCCGTCAACGACCAGGCCGGCCATGCGGTCGGCGACAAGGTGCTCATGTGCGTGGCGCAGCGGCTCAAGGAAGCGGTGCGCAGCACCGACATCTGCGCACGCCTGGGCGGGGATGAATTTACCGTGATCGCCACCCAGCTGGAACGCCAGGACCAGGCCCCGGAAATCGCCAAGAAGCTGCTGGCCAAACTGGCGGCCCCCATCGAGGTCGGGCACCAGCAATTCGTCCTGGGCGCCAGCATCGGCATCAGCCTTTATCCCAGCCACGGGCAAGACCTGTCACGCCTGCTGGAGCAAGCCGATGCCGCCATGTATCACGTCAAGCACCGGGGAAAGAGCGGATATGAACTTTACACCGCAGGATAAGGCGCAGCGCGCCTGTCAGAAGCCCACTTGCAGCCGCATGGTGAAGGTGCGCGCACTGAGGGTGGCATTGCTGCCGAACAGGTAGGCGGCCTCGTATTTCACGAACTGATGCCCCATGCGCAGCGTACCGAACAGCGCCGGTCCGGCGCGATGCGACTGCTGATCGCGCGTGGCCCAGTGATCCCATCGTCCCAACTCGCCGAAGCCCTGCAGCCCGAAGTTGAACCAGGGCCGCCAGTGCTGACGCACCTGCCATTGATAGACCAGTTGTGTCGGCCCGTTCTGCTGGCTGCGGTAGTCCCGCTGCAGGAACAGGTTGGCGTTGAACTGCGTGCGCCACCATTCGGTTTGCAGCGCCGGTCCCCACTCCAGTGAATAACCATCGCGCTGGCTGTTGCGATACTGGCCGACATCGGTGTGGATGGCCAGGTCGACGGGATATTCCCCTTGCGTGAGCAGGACATCGTTCTGCCAGTTCATGCTCAGCATCTGCGTGCCCTGCACGGCATCCTGCTGGGTCACGCCATACAGCTCGGTGTACCAGCGCGAATTGACGCCATAAGCGATCCCCAGCTCGGGCGAGCCGATTGGCGGGCCGACGCTGGCCTTGGCGTTCCAGTACTTGTAATCCAGCGTCCACTGGCCGGGGTCGGAATAGACGCTGACCAGGTAGTAGCCGGTGCCGGCCTGCGCCGGCCGCACCCCGGCGGCCAGCAGCAGCACGGCCAGCACCAGGCCGGCACGCCCGTTGCGCTTGTGCATCACTGGCTCCGGCGTCAGCGGGCAGGCAGGCCCTGGATGAACTGCGTCAGCTCGCGCACGTAGAAGCGCGCCATGCCGGTGGTGCCATGGCCACGCGTCTCGGCGCTGGCCGGGATCAGCAGCAGTTGTGCGCCCGGCACTTCCTTCAGCGCGGCCTGCATGATGCCGGTCTCGGGCGGGTTGCGTTCATCGTCAGCGGAATTGATGGCCAGCACCGGCACCTTGATCTTCGACAGACCCGGCGCGGCGTTGTAGTCGGCCGAGGAACCCCACTGGTAGATGAAGTCATTGGCATCCGCCGTCACCGGCGCGGCCAGGCGCTCGTCGACCAGCTTGTCGGCTTGGGCATGCGTACCGGCGATGGCCTGGTAGGCCAGCGTGCCGCCATTGGTGGCGAAGACGAACATGTTGTTGGCCAGGCGCAGCGACGGCGGCTGGGTGGTGTAGTTGCCGTTGTTCCAGGCCGGGTCCTGCTTGATCGACTCCACCAGCATGCGCCGCATCATCCAGTTGCGGCTGGCCATTTCGGTCGGCTGCGAGGCCATCGGCACCAGCCCATCGGCAAAGCCGGGATAGGTGCCGCCCCAGATCCAGGTCTGCATGCCGCCCATGGAATTGCCGATGATCAGGCGCAGATGCGAAATGCCCATGCCTTCGGTCAGCATGCGGTATTGCGCCAGCACCATGTCGTCATAGTTGTATTGCGGGAAGGCCGCGCGCAGGCCGTCCGAAGGCTTGGTGGATTTGCCCACGCCGATGCCGTCCGGAATGATGATGAAGTATTTGCTGGCATCCAGCGGCTGGCCTGGGCCAAAGAGCTGGCCGCCGAAATCCTTGGACAGCATCGCACCGGCGCTCTGGTAGGTGCCGTGCAGCACCAGGACCGCCGGGTTGCTGCGCTCGCCCAGGGTGACGTAGTGCAGGCGCAGGTTGTCCAGGGTCTGGCCGGTATGGAACTGGAAGCGCGGTGCCACCCAGCTGCCTTCGACCGGCTTGGGCGGTTCGGCGGCGTGCAGCGGAACGGCCGCCAGCAGCAGCGTGGCGGAGGTAAGCAACAGGCGGGCGGCCCGGCGCAGGCTTGAAGTCAAAGTCATGAGGTTCTCTGGTCCGATTATTGTAAAAATTACACGCCCTCTCACCCTCTTCCCAAGGGCTGGTACGGCGCAGGCCAGAGTATGTAACAACTGTAAGAGAACGTGTTGCAACTCGAATCTTTTCGAGATCGAGCTGGTCTATTGCCATACCCGCTCCCGCAAGCACGGCGCCCTCGGGCAGCATGCGCGAGCCGGACCCTCATTCAAAAAACTTCGGGAACAAGTCTTTATTTACGATCAGGAAAAAATCATGAAAACACTTCACAAGATCGCTGCCATTTCCGTCACTGCCATCGCGCTGACCGCCATGACCGGCTGCAGCAACATGAGCACCCGCGACAAGAACACGGCTATCGGTGCCACCGTGGGTGCCGTCGGCGGTGCCATCCTCACCGGTGGCAGCGGCATCGGTACGGCCGGTGGTGCGGCCGTGGGCGGCGTGATCGGGCACCAGATCGGTCGCTGATCCCGTCAAGTTTCGTCAAGTTTGCGCGGCGACGGCCGCAGCAGCTTCGCCAGGGCGGCCTTCGGGTCGCCCTTGTCGCGTCTGAAGCACACAATGGCAGGCACCGCTAGACCGCCAGGAAGCCGCCATCCACCGGCACCACTGCCCCTGTCAGCATGGCCGCATCCGCCGACAGCAGCATGGCGATGCTGCGCGCCACGTCCTCGGCGGAGGCGAAGCGCTGCAAGGGATGGCGCACCATCATCGGGGCCGACTTGGCCGGATCGCTCCAGGCTGCCTCCGCCAGTTCGGTCAGGGTGATGGTGGGAGCGACCGCATTGACGCGAATGCCATGCGCCCCCAGCTCCTTGGCCAGCACCCGCGTCGCCCCTTCCAGACCGGCCTTGGAGGCGGCATAGCACAGATGCTCGGCAAAGCCGCGATGGCCCGCAATGGAGGTGATGTTGACGATGGCCCCGCCGCCACCGGCCGCGATACGCGCACGGGCGAAGGACTGGCAGGTGATGAGGGCCGCGCGCAGGTTCACGCCCAGCACGGCTTCATAGCCTGCATCGGTCATCTCGGTACTGGATTGCAAAACGTTGATGCCGGCGCTGTTGATGAGGAAGTCCGCAGTACCGGCCTGCTCCATGGCGCGCCGGGCGGCGGCCGGATCGGCCAGGTCGACCTGCACCGAGCGTCCGCCGATTTCTTCGCGCAGGCTGGCCAGGTCGCTGGCGGTGCGCGACAAGGCGATCACCTCGGCACCGCGCTGCGCCATCAAGCGTGCGCAGGCGCGGCCTATGCCTTTGCCGGCCCCGGTGATGATGACCGATGTTCCTGAAAATTCCATCTGCTTGTCTCCATTCAGTGAGACGCTGTGGCCGGCGCGGACTGCGCCGCCAGCAGCGGGGCCAGGCTGTCGCGTACCTCGCGCGCCAGTTGCTGGCTCTTGAGAAAGGCCTGGTAACGCGCCTCGTGCAGCCGGCCGATGGCCTCCCCTGTCGGCGCATTGCGCCCGGCCACGCTGGACATGGCCGCCATGGCGCTCTGCAGGTCGGCATGCGTGCCCGCAGCAACCGCCGCCAGCATGGCCGATCCCAGCAGCACCGGCTCAGGACAGGCGGTGATTTCCACCGGCAGGCCGGTGGCATCGGCCAGCAACTGGCGCGTCAGCGGATGCGTACCCGCGCCGCCCGAGACCGAAATGCTGGCGATGCGCACCCCGCATGCCGCCTGCGCTTCGATGATCTGGCGCAGGCCATACCCCAGGCTGCACAAGCCGGCGACATAGAGCGCCACCAGGCTGTCGATGTCGTGTTCCATGCCCAGACCCAGCAGCACCGCACGGGCCTGCGGATCGGCCAGCGGCGAACGGTTGCCGAGGAATTCCGGCACCACGTTGATCTGTCCGGCCAGCCAGACTGCCTGCGCCGGCTGCGCCACCGAGGCCAGCGCGCGTGCGGCCAGCCACTGTGGCAATTCCATTCCCTCGGCAGCGGCCAGCTGGCGCGCTTGCGGCGTAGCCGGATGCAGCGTCAGCAGATGATCGATGGCCGCACCCGCGGCCGACTGTCCGCCTTCGTTGAGCCACATGCCGGGGGCCATGGCGTTGTAATACGGGCCCCACACACCGGGCACGAAGACCGCCTTTGCATTGCTGGTCATGGTGCAGGACGAGGTACCGAACACATAGGCCATGCAAGCCGCCGCATCCTCCGCACCACCGCGCGCGGCGACCGTGCCGACGCCACCCGCATGCGCATCGATCAGACCGGCCGCCACCGCGATGCCGGGCCGCAACTGCAATTGCTGCGCAGCCTCGGGCGACAAGCCGCCGTTCAATGCGGTGCCGGGCCACACCACTTCCTGGCCAATGCGCGCAAACTCTTCCTCGGCCAGATCGCCCAGGCCGATGCGGCGGAAGTAATCCGCATCCCAGCGCCCTTCATGGGCAAGATGCGTCCACTTGCAGGTCACGGTGCAGGACGAGCGCTGCAGCGAACCCGTCGCCTTCCAGGTCAGGAAGTCGGTGAGATCGAAGAAATGCGCCGCCCCGTGATACACCTCCGGCAGCTGCTCCTTCAACCACAGCAGCTTGGGCGTTTCCATCTCCGGCGAGATCACACCACCGACATAGGACAACACCGCATGCCCGCCCGCATTGATGCGCTGCGCCTGCTCCAGCGCACGGTGATCCATCCACACGATCACATCGCGCTCGGGATGGCCGGCATCGCCCACGCCGGCCGGCGCACCTTGCACGACCAGCGAACAGGTGGCATCCACGCCGATGCCGGTCACGCTGGCCGGATCGATGCCGGCCTTGGCGACGGCGCCGCGCACCGCATGGCATACCGCGTCCCAGATCTGGGCACTGGATTGTTCGACGCGCGCGCGGCGCTCGTCGCGGAAGAGATCGATGTCATGTTTCGCGCTGCCACACAGCTTGCCGCTGCGATCAAATACGCCGGCCCGGGCCGAGCCGGTGCCGACATCGATGCCGATCAGATAGGTCTCCATCTTTCCTCGCTGGTTTGGAAAAGGGCCACCTGCCGCGTTGCTCACTCACACGCGATCGAAATTGGTGGGGAGCACGAGCATATCGCGGATGGTCACATTGCGGTTGCGGGTCAGCATGTACTCGACCGCATCGGCCACCTCCGAGGGCTCGATCAGGCTGCCCGATTCCTTGGCCTTGCGCAGGTTCTCTTCCGGCCAGTCGGCCAGCAGCGCCGAGATCACCGGGCCGGGCGAGACCTGTCCGACGCGCACGCCATGGGGAATCATCTGGCGTCGCATGGTCTGGACGAAGCAGGTGATGGCCCATTTGGAACCGGCATAGACCGGCTCCCAGTGAGTCGGGAAATGCCCGGCCACTGAGCAGGTGACGATGATGTCGCCGGTCTTGCGCGCGATCATGTGCGGTGCCACGGCATGCACGTTCTTCATCACCGCATTGACGTTGAGGTTGAGCATCTTGTCGATGGCCTCGGGCGTGGTATCGACCAGCTCACCGCCGATGTAGGTGCCGGCATTGCAGTAGAGGATGTCGATGTGGTCAACCTTGGCCAGGATCTCCGGCACCATCGCCGCGCAGCTGTCGGCGTCCAGCAGATTGGTGACCTGCGGGATGGCCTGCGGACCGAGGCGCGCGGCCAGTTCATCCAGCGCTTTGGCATTCCAGTCCACCATCACCACGGTCACGCCATTGGCCAGCAGTTTTTCGGTGGTGGCCAGGCCGATGCCGGAGGCGGCACCGGTGATGACGGCGATCTTGCCTGCGAGAGATTGGGGCATGTTCTGTCTCCTTGTGAATGAAATCAAGTATGAAAAAAAGGAATGGAAATGCTCAGCGCCATTCCCGTGCGATATAGATGGCCAGCAGGATGATCACGCCGCGAATGATGTCCTGCAGATAGGGATTGATGCCCATCAGGTTCAGGCCATTGTTGAGGATGCCCAGCAGTACCGCGCCGATGAGCGTGCCCACCACCAGCCCGCGTCCACCGGCGATGGCCGTGCCGCCCAGCACCACGGCGGCAATCGCATCCAGTTCGAAGCCCACGCCCGCATTGGGCTGACCCGACATCAGGCGGCCCGTCAAAATGATCGCGGCCAGGCCCGAGGTGAAACCGGAAATCGCATACACCGCCAGCTTGATGCGCGTGGTCTTCACGCCCGACAAACGCGCCGCCATCTCATTGCCGCCGATGGCATAGACATGGCGGCCGAAGGGGGTACGCTGCAGCAGCACCCAGGCCAGTGCATAGACCAGCAGCATCAGGATCACCGGCACCGGGATCATGCCGATGCGGCCCACGCCGAACCACGATATCCAGCCGGGCAGACCCGAGATCGGATAGCCGCCCGAGTAGATCAGCCCGACCCCGCGCGCCACGCCCATGGTGGCCAGCGTGACGATGATGGCCGGCATGCGGCCCCAGGCCACCAGTGCGCCGTTGAGCAGGCCGATGCCTACGGCCAGTGCGATGCCCGCCAGCAGCGCGACCGGTGCGGGCAGGCCGCTGTTGACGATCAGCCCCGCCGACAAAGTGCCGGCCAGCGCCATGGCCGCACCGACCGACAGATCGATGCCGCCGGTAAGGATGACGAAGGTCATGCCCACGGCGAGGATGCCGACGATGGACACCTGGCGCAGCACGTTGAGCCAGTTGGAGACGGTGAAGAAATTGTCCGAGGCCAGCCCCATCAGGAGCGAGACCACGATCAGCCCGGCCAGCGGCAGTGCCAGCGGTGAATGGATCAGGGCGCGCCAGCGCGCCTGCGATGAGGCGCGCACGGGGGCGCTGCCCAGGGTATTGGCTTCATGCTGCATGGTGGAGTCTCCCGGTGGTGGCATGGGTCATGATTTCTTCGGCGGTCACGGCATCCCCTTCGACGGTGGCGACGATGCCGCCGCCCTTGAAGACGCAGACCCGGTCGGACATGCCGACCACCTCCGGCAACTCGGAAGAAATCATGATGATGGAATAGCCCTGCGCGGTGAATTCGCGCATGAGCTGGTAGATCTCGGCCTTGGCACCTACATCGATGCCCCGCGTCGGTTCATCGAAAATCAGCACCTGCATGTTGTGATTGATCCAGCGTGCGATCACCACCTTCTGCTGATTGCCGCCGGACAGCGTATCGACCCGCGCATGCGCATCCGGCGCTTTAACCCGCACGCGCTGCATGGCGATACGGGTCGCTTCGGCTTCGCGGCGGCGATCCAGGAA
Source organism: Herbaspirillum huttiense (assembly GCF_004367745.1). Taxonomy (GTDB): domain Bacteria; phylum Pseudomonadota; class Gammaproteobacteria; order Burkholderiales; family Burkholderiaceae_D; genus Herbaspirillum; species Herbaspirillum huttiense. The sequence goes on along the minus strand of NZ_CP037993.1, from coordinate 1,114,142 downwards.
CAGACCACCCGCGCGATACTTGCCGTAATTGTTCAGCGAAATGTTGTGCAGGATGGGGAAGCTGGTGATGAGTCCCTGCTCCTTGCGGCTTTCCGGCAGCAGGCCGATGCCTGCTTGCAGGGCTTGTGCCGGATCGGCAAAGCGCAACGGCACACCGTGCATGGAGAGCTTGCATTGCACCGCCGGATGCGCGCCCAGCATGGCCAGCACGGTCTCGGTGCGGCCCGAGCCGACCAGGCCGGCAAAGCCCAGGATCTCGCCGCGCCGCAACTGGAAACGCGACACCGGGCCATTGCGCTTGAGCTGCAAGGCCTGCACCTCCAGCACTACGTCGCCCTCGGGCGCGGCGGCCGGCTTGGGCGGGAAGCAGTTCTCGATGCGCCGCCCCACCATCATCTCCACCAGGCGCGCCTGGTCCACTTCACTTACCGCACAGGTGCCGATGTACGCACCATCGCGCAGCACGGTGATGCGGTCGCAGATCTCGAAGATTTCTTCCAGATGGTGCGAGATGAAGATGATCGCCACGCCCTGCTCGCGCAGGCCGCGCATCACCTTGAACAGGTGCTCTACCTCGCCGGGCGTAAGGGTTGCGGTCGGTTCGTCCAGCACCAGGATGCGGGCATCAAGCGCCAGCGCTTTGGCGATTTCGACGAACTGCTGCTGCGCCACCGAGAGCTTGCATACCGGTACGTCCAGCGGAATTTCCACGCCCAGCTGTGCGATGATCTGCGCCGCGCGGCGCTTCATGGCGGCACGCTGCAGCAGGCCGAGCGGACTGCGCAACTCGCGTGCCAGGAACATGTTGTCCACCGCATCCAGATAAGGGATCAGCGAGAATTCCTGGAACACCACGCCGACACCGGCGGCGATGGCCTCGTGATAGCTGGCAAAACGGCAGGCCTGTCCATCGATGCGGATCTCGCCCGCATCGGGTGTGACGATGCCGCACAGGATCTTCATCAACGTGGACTTGCCCGCGCCGTTCTCGCCCAGCAGCGCGTGCACTTCACCGGCGCGCACCTGCAGGTCGACGCCGCGCAGCACCGTCACCGGGCCGAAGTTTTTCTTGATACCAGTCAGTTGGAGCATGGCTGCCTCCATCAAGGGAAAGGAAGGCGCGACGGACGAAGGCCGCCGCGCCAGCGGCTTACCAGCTGAAGCCGGCCGCGTTCTTCTTGGTCACCGGCATGACGTCGATGGGCACTTCCTTGGGCACCACGCGTGCGCCCCACTTCTTGGCCAGCGCCATGGCCAGGCCCACGCGCACCTGGTCACGCGGGAATTGCGCGGTGGTCTCGATGAAGGGACCGCCATCGGCAATCGCCTTGACGGCTTCGGGCGCACCGTCCACCGAGGTCAGCTTGATGTCCTTGCCGCTGCCCTGGATGGCGGCCAGCGCGCCCATCGCACCGCCGTCATTGACCGAGAAGATGCCCTTCAGGTTGGGGCGCGACTGGATCATGTTCTCCACCACGCCCAGCGCCACCGAGCGGTCCTGGCGGCCGTTCTGGGTGGCCACCAGCTTGATGTCCTTGTATTCACCGAGGGCCTGCTTGCAGCCTTCCACGCGCTGCAGGATCGGCACCACGGGAATGCCGTCGAGGATCGCCACTTCGCCCTTGCCACCGATGGCATCGGCCAGTGCGCGGCAGGACTGGTAGCCGGCATCCTTGTTCTTGGAACCGACGAACATGTCCACCGGACCGGCGGCATTGGCATCGACTGCCACCACGATTACGTTGCGCGCCTTGGCGGCTTTGACTGCCGCTTCCACGCCGGCGGAGTCGGTCGGGTTGATGAGCAGGATGTCGATGTTCTGCTGCAGCATGTCTTCGATGTCGGCGATCTGCTTGGCCACGTTGTGGGCAGCATCGGTGACGATGACCTTGGCACCGAAGGACTTGGCCGCATCATCGAGGGCCTTTTTCATCGAGACGAAATACGGGTTGTTCATTTCCTGGAAGCTCATGCCGATCTTGAGCTTGGACAGTTCCTGGGCGCTCGCCGGTGCGGTGAACGCCACCAACGTGGCGGTGGACAAGGCCAGTGCGGTCAGTGCTTTCTTCATTGCAGTCTCCATTGTTGTTGGTGTGTGCTTGATGACGGGATTACCCGGCATGCTCGTTGCGAAGTGACAGGCAACACCTGTCCTGTTCCGGAAAGCGGGGGCTTTCCTGAATGCGTTTTTCCCTGACAAGGAAATGATTTAAATGATTTATGGCGTGCGTCCGGCGCTATCCGGTCGCGGCAAAAAGGCCGTTGCTGGCAAAGGTATTGCGAAACTCCGAAGGCGACATGCCCTTGATCTTCTGGAAGTGGCGGTTGAAATTGGAGAGGTTGGAAAACCCGGTCTCGTAGCAGATGTCGGTGATGCGTGCTTCCGGATTGTTGAGCAGCGCGAGACAGGCCAGGTCCACGCGCAGCTGGTTCTTGTAGCGCACCAGCGTGGTTCCCGTGTGGCGCTTGAAGGCGCGCGAGAAGGTGCTCAGGTTCTGCCCCACCATGTCGGCCAGGTCCTGTTCGCCGATGTCATCGGTGAGGTGTTCGCGCAGATAGGCGATGGCACGGTTGAGCCCGCTGCTGTTCACGCCTGACAGGTCCAGCTTGTAGGAGAGGCTGGCCAGCACTTCCGGCTCGGGCGAATTGGCCAGCACGTCGAGGATTTCCCAGAACAGGGCGAGGCGCTTCAAGCCGCGCTGGTCGATCAGGCGCTGCATCAGCGGACGCACCGTGTCGCTGGTGGCGGCATCGAACAGCAGGCCGCGATGGCTGCGTTCGAGCAGCGGCATGATGGCTTCCATCTCGGGGATGCTGGCGGCGCATTGATCCACCAGTTGCTCGGGAAACTGGATCACCAGCGAGCGCACGGGGACCACCTCATCGCGGCCGATGTCGGAAATCCAGTTCTGCGGAAGATTGGGACCGGTCATCACCAGCTGGCCCGGCGCGAAGTCGCCGATGTGGTCACCGACGTAAAAACGTCCGGAGGTCGCCACCACGAGGTGGATCTCGTACTCCGGATGGTAGTGCCAGCGCACGGTACGGAAGGGGTAGCCGTGCATCCATGCCGCAAAGGATTCGCCCTTGCGGATATGGACCAGTTCCAGGTCGGGCTGCATCGTGTCTCCTCTCAATCGAGAGCATTTTCCTTATTGAAACTGACAAATCGCTGTTGTCAGTTTTCATCATGTGCTGCATCTTAGTGCCCCTCTGGCTGCGGGTTCTACATCACCAGCGAGGAAGGACTGATACTTTTTTGCGCAAGAAGGGATGGAGAATGAAATACGATGCCGCGCAGCAAAACGGCCCTGCAAAGCAGGGCCGTCGTGTCGGTCGGGATGGCTGTATTACACGGAACGCATCAGTCCGCCATCGACCTTGATGTTCTGGCCGGTGATGTAGCCGGCACCGGAGGAAGCCAGGAAAGCGATGGTCGCGGCCACTTCCTCGCTGGTGCCATAGCGCTGCATGGGCACGCCGGCGCGGCGTTCTTCACGTTGTGGCAGGCTGTCGATCCAGCCCGGCAGGACGTTGTTGATGCGGATGTTTTCCGGCGCGTACTTGTCGGCGAAGAGCTTGGTGAACGCGGCCAGCCCGGCACGAAATACGGCCGAGGTCGGGAACATGTCGGAGGGTTCGAAGGCCCAGGCCGACGAGATGTTGATGATGGCCCCGCCGCCCTGTGCCTGCATCAGCGGCGTCACCAGGCGCGTGGGACGGATGACGTTGAGCAGGTAGGTATCCATGCCGCGATGCCAGTCTTCATCGGTGATGTCGAGGATGGGAGCGCGCGGACCATGGCCGGCGCTGTTGACCAGCACATCCACGCGGCCCCAGCGGGCCACGGCCTGGTCGACCAGTTTTTGCAGGTCGTCCACTGACTGGTTCGAGCCGGTCACGCCGATGCCGCCCAGCTCGGCGGCCAGCGCCTCGCCACGGCCGGAGGAAGACAGGATGCCGACCTGGAAGCCATCGGCCGCCAGGCGGCGCGCGGCGGCGGCACCCATGCCGCTGCCGGCGGCGGTGATCAGGGCTACTTTGCTGCTCATGGAAACTCCTTGTGGATAAGTGATCTTGCCGCGCGGAAAATCTCGACCTCTCGCACGGGATTGGCGATTGTAGTTCGTGTCGATGCCGCGTGCAGGGGACGAGAAGCGCACTGGGTGATCCGGAATTTGTCATGTCCCTGTTGCATTTCTGGGGCATCATCGCGCACCATTGCGCAGCCCGGCCCTCGTGCGGCCTCATGAACGTACCGGAAGTCCCATGCAAATCATCGCCAACATCAATCTCGAATCTCTGCTCGATACCTCGATCAGCCTCACCGCCGCCTTCATCCTGGGTGGCCTGATCGGGCTGGAACGCCAGTACCGGCAACGCACTGCCGGCCTGCGCACCAATGTGCTGGTGGCCCTGGGCGCGGCGGTCTTCGTCGACATGGCCAATCGCATGGGCGGTCACGAAGGGGCGGTGCATGTGGTGGCTTATGTGGTTTCGGGCGTGGGCTTTCTGGGCGCGGGCGCGATCATGCGCGAGGAAGGCAATGTGCGCGGCATCAATACTGCGGCCACCTTGTGGGGCTCGGCGGCAGTGGGGGCAGCGGCGGGGGCCGACCTGATCCTGGAAGCGATCCTGGCCACCCTCTTCGTGCTGGCCGCCAATACCCTGCTGCGCCCGGTGGTCAACACCATCAACCGCAAGCCGCTGGATGTGCCTTCGGTGGAAGTGACCAACACCATCCACCTGATCGTGGAAAGCGCGCACCAGAAGCGCGTGCTCATGGCCGTCACCGACATGCTGGAACAGAGCCGCCATCCGACGCATGGACTGGACGTGCGGCCCTTTACGGAGGATGAAGTGGAAATCGAAGCCACCCTGGCGGCGACCTCCGTGGATGGCGATGAACTCGATGCGCTGGTGGAACGTCTGCTGGCCTTGCCTGCCGTGAAGCAGGCGTTCTGGACGCCGAGTACGACGGACTGAGTTCGTAGCAATTCAGTGCCGGCCGGGGCAAAGCCGCTCCGGCCTGATTGGCACCTCGTCAGCTAATTGTCAGCCAGCAATCTTCTTCTCACCGTAGAATTTCTCCCACAATGAAAACAGGGGGAAATCAGTGCGCATCCGTTTACGCATCCATCGTGCGTTCCATACTGCAGCGGTCTTGGGCTGGCTTACCATTCTGTCTGCAGCCAGCCATGCCGGCACCACGCAGTGTGCTGATGTCGGCGAAGACTTTGCAACGGCATCCCCGTCCTCGCAAGGATTCTCTGCGGCGCGGCTGAGCAGCATGCTGCACACGCTGGACCAGGCCCGGCTCGATATCCGTGCGGTGCTGGTCTTGCGTGACTGCCACGTCGTCCTGGAGCGTTACAAGGCAGGTATAGGGCGCGGTTACAACCACGCCATGTACTCCGTGACGAAATCGATTTCCTCCACGCTGGTCGGAGCACTGCTGATGCAAGGGAAAATTCACGACATGAACGCGCCCATCCCGCAACTGATAGAACGTCCGCGCGGGCTCAGCGAAGCAGAATGGAAACACCTCGACCAGATCAGCCTGAAGAACGTGATGCAGATGGCCTCCGGTTTCGACTACCAGCACAATCCGGCTACCAACCCGATCTACGATACCCGGCAGGATCGCGTCCGTCTGGTCGTCAATCAACGCGTAGCATCACCTCCCGGAACGCGTTTCAACTATTCGGATGCCGACGCAACACTCACTGGCACCGTCATTGCCGGAGCGGCAGGGACCAGCCTGCTGGCTTTTGCCGAAAAGACCTTGTTCGAGCCGCTGAAGATGCGCAATGTCGCGTGGTGGTTCCCGGATCAGGGAGCCCGCGTGCCCGGTGGCTGGGGCTTGCGTCTGCGCCCGATGGACATGCTCAAGCTGGGACAGCTTTATCTCCAGCAGGGGCAGTGGAACGGCAGCGCCATCTTTGCTCCGGAGTATCGCGAGATGGCATGGGCACCCGGTGTCAGCGAACGCTACGGGCTCCACTGGTGGCGTGGCCGGGTCAACGGCGTCCAGGTGTTTTTCGCCAACGGCTACAAGGGGCAACGCATCTACATCTTCCCTGCCCTCAACACGGTCGTGGCCATCGTATCGAGCGTGAACGGAGAGGAAGAAACTGCAGTCACCGCCACCATCACCAAGGCCGTGGTTGAGGCAGCCAACAAGAATGGCGATGCCGTTGCCGACGACGGAGATGCCGACCTGCTCAAGGAGCAGGCCAAGGGCTTTGACGGTGAAACGCGCATCAGGCAGGACATGCAGGACGCGCCACGACGCTTTTGAATGAGGCGTTCCGAATCAAGTCCTGGTCATGGTCCGCCAGCGGACGTCGGGGCTGCGGTCGCTACGGCAGTATTGAGCGACAATGACCATCGATAGCTCAACCTATAATGCAGAACTACCCTTCTCTGGAAACCGCCATGCCTCACACCACCTTCCTGCTTCGTTCTCTGCGCGGCCTGGCCGGGATCCTGGCTCTGCTTCCGGCACTGGCGCTGGCCGCCGGCGCTGAGGCATTGACGTTCGACAACGTCAACTACGTGCATCGCTGGTCAAAGAATGGCCAGAACGAATTTACGCCACCTGCGGAAACGGACCTGAACCACTGGACCGACATGGTCACCATCAATGTCGTCGAGCAGGCCACCGATGGGGACAAGCTGGCGCAGCTGGCCAACCTCGTGCTCAAGCGCTACCAGGCGGCGGGCAAGGTGGTCCGCATCAATTCGCTGCCCCGCTCCGACAGCCGGCCTGCCGAACACTACATCGCAGCCGTGCTGGGCAATCCGGGTTTTCTGGAGGCAGTCTTCGCGCGCTTCGTGCTGGTGGAGGGGACGGGTTTCATCCTCATTCACTCGCATCGGATCTATGGGCAGCAGGCTGGCAACGACATGGCTCAATGGTTGCAAGCCAATGGGCCGCAGCAGGAAGCGGCCTTGATGGCGTGGAATGCGATGCCCTCATTGCAAGCCTTGCGGCAGTTGCCGCAGAGCGCGCATTAGGTGCATCCGGTATGGCCATGCGAGGCGGACCTGCAGTCAGTCGCTTGATTCCGTTCCTGACTGGCACCCGGTACGCGAATCGACAGGGCGCATTGTGGAATTAATTTCCACACATGCGTCGTGGAGAAATTGCTTGCTCCGCGCATAACAGACGCGCCATCAATAAGTGGTCGCCCTGAACTTCCCCCGCAACCACTTCACCGGCCCGCCAATGACCGGCAATTTCTGCCACAGCTCTTCAGCCGCATCCCAGTAATCGCGATGCTCGGTCACCAGGCCCGCCGCATCGAAGCGGAAATGCGTCGCCCCCAGCACCGTGTAGAAGCGGCCCTTCAGCCGAAACTCGAAACGCCAGGTGGCAAAGGCCTGCTCACCCTGCCCCATGCGTTCCAGAATCACGAAGCGCGGATCCTCCGTGGTCTCGAACATGTGCGCAAAGATGGCGCGGATGGATCGCAGCCCCTTGATGTCGTTGAAGGGATCCTTGAACAGAGCCTCCGGCGAATAAAATTCCCCAATCCGTTCCAGGCTGCTGCGATCCAGCGCGCCATACCAGTCCAGCAAGCGGTCAAGATGCTGCATGGTCAGCTCAGCATGAAGCGCTGGAACAGCATGAAGCGCAGCCGGAACGGCAGCAGGCGCAGTATCTTCAGCCAGGCCGTGAAGCGCCGCGGGAAGTGGATCTCGAAGCGGCCTTCGGAGATCCCGCGCCAGATGGCAGTGGCCGCCTGCTGCGGCGTCTGGATGGCCGGCATGGGGAAGTCGTTCTTGTCGGTCAGGTCGGTCTTCACGAAGCCCGGATTGACCAGATACACGTTCAATCCCTTGGGCCGCAAATCGCTATAAAGAATTTCCGCAAGATTGATCAGCGCCGCCTTGCCGGGACCATATACGGTCGCGCCCGGCAGCCCCACATAGCCGGCCACGCTGGCCACCAGCGCAATGCCGCCGCTGCCACGTGCCAGCATGTCGGGCAGCGCCGCACCCAGCGCCGAATACACACTGGCGACGTTGGTGCGCAAGGTGTGCTCGGCTTCCTCTTCCTGAACCTCCCATGTGCGCTCCGGGCGATACTTGGCCGCACAGAACACCAACAGGTCAACACCGCCGAAGGCCTCCACGATGCGCGCATGCTGGTCGCGCCAGGCGTCGTGGCAAAGCACATCCAGCGGCGCGATGAAGGCATTCTTGTGGGCCGCCGCGACCTCCTGCAATACGTCCGCACGGCGCGCCGACAAGGCCACGCGGGCACCTGCCTGCAGCGCCTGGCGCGCCAGTTCGGCACCAATGCCGCTGGAGGCACCGACCAGCCAGATGCGCAGGCCGCGCAGGTCACTGACCGGCTGGTTCATCGGGCCGAACAATACGGCGGGGCGCGAGATCGGAGCACGCTCGCCGGCGCCTCCGGCAGCCTCCTTGGGCAGGGGCTTGGACTGAGTATTCATACACCCTCCTTGCGGAAGAACAACGTGACCTGGCCCACTTCCACACCAAACTTGCTCATGCTGGTGCGGTTGATGAGTGTGCGTTCGTCCATCTGGTACATCCAGTCATCCATCTGGACTTCGTATTGCTTGTCATTGACCGGCAGCAGCAGCGTGTAATTCCAGTGCAAGGCATTGCCGGCGGTGTGGCCGATGGCCTCGCCGATGACGTCACCGGCACGGCCGCGCCAGCTGTTGTCGGGCTGGCGCACCAAGGTCCAGACGCGGGTCTGGGTCTCGCCGTCGTCATAGCGGAAACGCTCGTCCAGCGTCAGCGTGTTGCCGTCCACGGTACCGGTCACGACCACATGGAAACGCCGCGCCACTTCGCCACCGCGCTTCTGGAACATGCCCCAGGCCTCAGTGCGGCCCTTGAAGAACACCGCCGGATCGAACACCGGGGTCTTGGCGGCGTAGTCCGATATCTGCTGCGAGGCGCAGCCACCGAGCACCAGCGCCAGCAGCGCCAGCGCGATCCCCTTCCACAGGCGCGCGGGCAGACCCGTGCGCATCAGCTTGGCATTCATGACTCACTCCTTTTGCAAGAGGAACTGCACCACATCGGTCTGGCCTTCATCGAAGCCCACTTCGCAGAACACGTAATACAGCTGCCACAGACGGCGGAAACGCTCATCGAAACCTTGCGCGGCAATGGTCTCGCGCTGGGCGTGGAAGGCGTCGTTCCAGCGGCGCAGGGTCTCGGCGTAATCACGGCCGAAATGGAAGCGGTCACGCGTGGTCAGGCCGGCGCGCAGCGCGCAGCGCGAGAAGCGCTCATGGCTGGGCAGCATGCCGCCAGGGAAGATGAATTCGCGGATGAAGTCGGCGCTGTCGCGATAGCGTTCGAACACCGCTTCATCGATGGTGATCGACTGGATCAGCGCACGGCCACCGGCTTTCAGGCGGGCCGACACGGTATCGAAATACGTCTGCCAGAAACGCTCGCCGACGGCTTCGAACATTTCGATGGACACGATGGCATCGTATTTACCATCCAGATCACGGTAGTCGCACAGTTCCAGATGCGCCAGATGATCGAGCTGCTGGTGGCGCATGCGCTCCTGGCCAAAAGCCAGCTGCGACGGCGAAATCGTCACGCCATGCACACGGATGCCCAGGCGCGCCGCATGTTCGGCAAAGCCGCCCCAGCCGCAGCCGATTTCCAGCACGCGGTCGCCCGCCTGCAAGCCAAGCTGGTCAACGATGCGCTGATACTTGGCGGCCTGCGCCGAGGCCAGGCTCTGGCAGGGCTCGGTGAAGATGGCCGACGAATAGGTCATGGTCGGGTCCAGCCACAGGCGATAGAAATCATTGCCCAGGTCGTAATGCGCATGGATATTGCGGCGGCTGCCGCTGCGTGTGTTGGAGCGCAGCAGGTGGCGCAGGCGGTACCACAGCGAGGCCAGGCGTCCGCCTTCGACCGCGCTGGCAAGCATCGCACGGTTGCGCATGGCCAGGCGCAGCAGCGCGGCCAGGTCGGGCGTTTCCACCCAGCCATTGCCGTAGGCTTCGCCGAAGCCGATGTCACCGGCGCGCAGGATGGCAGCGCAGGCGCGCCAGTCGAGGATGCGCAGTTGCGCGCTTGGCGGCTGGCGCAGATCGCCGAAGGTCAGCGTGGTGCCGTGCGGTGTGATCAGTTCCAGGTGGCCGTGGCTGAGGCGCTCCAGCATCGCCAGGAACAGGCGGGCCGAAATCGGGCCGGCGCGGCGGCCGGTAGTCTGCAATGCGGGGATACGATTCACGATAGGGTTTCCTTTCCAGAAGAAGTACCTGCGGCTGCGACGCGCTCGGGCTTGCTGAACCAGGGCACGCGCTTGCGCCACAACAGCAAGGCCTGCCAGTGGATACGGGCGACCACGCCCAGCGTCAGGAACGGCTGCGCACACAGCGCGCCGAAGGCCGTGGCCGCGGTCAGGGGATGCAGATGGCCGCCGACCGAGGTGCGCATCAGGGGCTGCAAACCCTGCGCCACTTCCGACGGATGGCCGTGGTCGTAATAGTCGATGCCGACGAAGGCGGTATTTCCGCCCGCGTCCTCATGCCGTGCCTGGTCGCGAAAGCGGAAACGATAGAAACCGCTCACCTCGCAGAAGGGCGATACATGCATGAGCTTGTTGCAGACCAGCCGCGTGTGCTCGTCGATGACACCCTGTCCGGGTGCCGACAGCAGGTAGTGCTGGGTCTCGCCAAAGGTGTTGTTGACCTCGGCCAGCACCGCCCGCAGCTGACCCTCACGGTCATGGCAAAGGAAGAAGCTGACCGGATTGAACACGAAGCCGAACAGCCTCGGAAAGGTCTGCAGCCAGATCGCGCCATCGTGCGGCAGCCCGGCCTGTTGCAGATGACCGCGCACCCAGCTGGCCAGATCGCTGCCATCGCGCGGACCATAGTCGCGCGTGCGCACGCACATCAGGCGGCGGCGATCCACGCCGAACCAGGCATTGCCCGCTTCGTTGAGGCGCGCCAGATCGAGGCGCACGCAGAACACCGGATAGACGAACTTGTGCAGCACCGGACGCAAACGCTGATGCATCACCTGCCCGCTCAACAACAGCGCGGGCGCGTCGGTGCGGGAGGTCAGCGAAGTGTTCATAGCGCAGCCCAATCCGGCGTCACGCCGAAGTCCCGGATTACGCGCAGGGCGGATTTCAGGCCATCTTCATGGAAGCCGTAACCGGTCCACGCACCGGCGAACCACGCGCGGTGCTTGCCCTGAATCTCCGGCAGGCGGCGCTGGGCATCGATGGCGGGCTGGTCGAAGACCGGATGCTCGTAATCGAAACGGCCCATCACCGTCGCCGGGTTGGGCGGCTGGGGCGGATTCAGGGTGAGCACGATGTGGGTCTTGCAGGGCAGGTCCTGCAGGCGGTTGAGCCAGTAGCTCACGCACACCGCGCGGCTGCCATCGCTGTGGCGCGAACCAAGGTAATTCCAGGCCGACCAGACCTTGTCCAGCTGCGGCATGAGCGAGACGTCGCTGTGCAACCAGGCGGTATTGGCCTGATAACGCACGGCCGACAGTACCTGATGTTCTTCGATGGTGGCGTCCTGCAGCAGCGCCAGGGTCTGCGGTGCGTGGGTGGCGAAGACCACCGCGTCGAACTGTTCCTCGCGCGGCTCGGCACCGCCACTGCGCACCAGCACGCCCTGCTCGTTGCGGGTGACGCTGGTGAGGCGGCTACCCAGGCGCACATCGTCAAGGGTGGCGGCGATGCGGCGCACGTATTCACGCGAACCACCGCGCACGGTGCGCCAGCGCGGACGGTTGTTGACCTGCAGCAGGCCGTGGTTGATGCAGAAGCGCAGGAAAGTCGCCGCCGGGAAATCGAGGATGTCCGAAGGCGAGCTGGACCAGATCGCTGCCGCCATCGGGATCAGATAGGCATCACCGAACAGGACGCCATAGCCGCCCTCTTCCAGCAACTGCCGCAAGGTCACCGGACGCCCCTCGCAGGCGGCCAGGTTGGCGTGCGCAGCACGGTTGAAGCGCAGGATGTCACGCAGCATGCCCAGGAAGGACGGCTGCAGCAGGCGCTTGCGCTGGGCGAAGACGGTATCCAGATTGGTGCCGGCCCATTCGAAACTCCCTTCATCCATCGAGACGCCGAAGGACATGTCGGTATCGTAGGTCTCGACCTTCAGCTCCTCGAACAGCGCGATCAGGTTGGGATAGGTCCAGTCATTGAAGACCAGGAACCCGGTATCGACCGGGAAGGGGACGCCCTCCGGCGCGATCTCCACGGTATTGGCATGGCCGCCCAGCGTCGGGGCGGACTCGAACAGCACGACCTGATGCTTGCGCGCCAGCAGGTAGGCGCTCGCCAGGCCGGAAATACCGGCCCCGATGACGGCGATGCGCTGTCCTGTGCCCTGCTCGATGGCTGCTGCGTTTGGATTCATGAAAACTTGCCCGCCTATGTCTTTGTTATTGAAGTTCTGCCGTTGCCAGTCCGTGGGAATGTTTCCCTGCCCTGCTGGCCCGTGCTGCTTTGGTGACCGGGGCGGCGCTTGCCGTGGGCCTTTTTGCCACTCGCGCCGCTTATTTGCTATTCATCCTTGATTTAGGTGCTAAGATTACTACCAAAGAAAAATAAAATCTACTACTTAGTAACTTTAGCTACCAATGAGTATTTTCGGCAAACTGAGCTTCAAGGACCAAGCCTACAAATTACGGGAGAACGCCATCCTGGATGCCGCCACGTCCGTCCTGGGCAGCAAGGGCTATGACCTGATGACCATGGACGACGTGGCCGGTGCAGTGGGCATCTCCAAGCCCAGCCTGTACAAGCATTTCAAGTCCAAGGAAGAGCTGATCGGCGAGACCATGATCCGTCTCGTCGACGGGGCGATCGACCAGCTGGCGCAGCTGGAGCCGATTCCCAGCCCGCGCGGCAAGCTCGAAGCGATGCTGGAATGGGCGCTGCGGGTGCGCCTGGAGGGCGGCCTGCCCTTCCTGCCCTCGACCAGCGCGCATGTGCGCGAGATGCTCATGCGCAACGTGAAATACGTCATGCGCGTGCTCAAGCTGAACGGGCAACTGGAAAAGCTGGTGAAGGATGCGCAGAAAAACGGCGAGATCGATGCCGCCCTGCCCAGTGATGTGGTGTTGTACAGCTACTACGCCCGCACCTGTGACCCGGCCGTGGATTACCTGCAGAAGTTCAGCAAGATGAGCAGCGACGAGATCGTGAAATACATGCTGCACGTGGCCTTCAACGGCTTCACGAAGTAAAGGGCAGGCGCGCCGCGGCCAGCGGCGGCACCCGCCCTTTTCTGCTCTGCGGTATTACAAACCGTAGCAGCGCGCTGCGGTCCCGCCCCATAGCTGCTCTTGTTCCGCTGCCGACAGGCGCGTGGCCGCCCACTCGCGGACCACGCCCGCCACCGTCGCATAGGACGCCGCCAGCAGACACACCGGCCAGTCCGAGCCAAACATCAGGCGCTGCGGCCCGAAGGCTTCCAGCGCCGTATCCAGGCACAGGGCAATATTGTCGTAATCCTTCTGTCGCAATCCGCGCAGCCAATCCGCCTCGGTGACCAGCCCGGACAACTTGCAGGCCACATGCGGCATGGCGGCCAGTGCGCGCAGCTGGCGCTTCCATCCATTGAAGGAAGCTTCACTTCGCCCGAAATCCACGAGGGCTGGCTTGCCCAGGTGATCCAGCACCAGCCAGTGGCGGTCATGGCGTGCGCAGAAGGCCTGCACCTCGGCCATCTGCCGGGCATGGATCAGCACGTCATACACCAGGCCCTGCTGCTGCAGCCACTTGATGCCGGCATTGAAGGCGGGGGCCTCGACGAAGGCCGTGACGTCGGCTTCATCCTGGATCTGATGACGAAAGCCGACCAGCTTGTCCCGTCCCCATTGCGCCACGTTGGCAGCCAGGTGCGGCGAGGACAGATCCTCCCAGCCCACCACGCCGGCGATGCGGCGATCGGCACGCGCCAGGTCCAGCAGGAAGCCGGTTTCTTCACGTCCCACGCGGGCCTGCACCGCAATGGAGGCATGCAGCCCTTCGGCATCCAGCACCGGATGCAGCTGCCCTGGCAGACGATCACAGGCCAGCAGCTCCATGCCCTTGCCGATCCAGGGATAGTCGTCGGCGCGATAGCGCCAGAAATGCTGATGGGCGTCGATGCGAAGGGGTTTCATGGCGCGGTCTCGGGAGGGAGGAGGAGAATGAAGCGTCTCCGCATCTCTTAGTTTTTTCTGGATGAAAACTTAGAAACGGGAAAGCAGAAACTTAAGGATTTCCCCGGATCACTCCGGGGAAACCACTGAACATCAGACCGGATCAGTCGTACAGCACTTCCTTGATCTTGGGGTCATCGATGTTGCTCTTGTCGTACCAGTAGAAGCCGGTATCGATGACCTTGGGCAGCTTCTCGCCCTTGATCGCCTTGACCGCCGCTTCCACGGTCTTGTAGCCGATCCCCACCGGGTTCTGGGTGATGGCACCAGCCATCAGGCCGTCGCGGATCGCATCCTTCTGCTGCTTGCCGGAGTCATAGCCGATGATGATGATCTTGCGCTTCATCTCCTTGACACCATTGACCACGCCGATGGCCGAGCCTTCGTTGGTACCGAAGATGCCCTTGATCTTGGGATAGGCCTGCAGGATGGATTTGGTGACCTCGGTCGACTTCAGCTGGTCGCCCGCGCCGTATTGCACGCTGACCACCTTGATCTTGGGATAGTTGGCCTTGATGCGCTCCAGGAAGCCATCGCGGCGATCCACGCCGGTACGGCTGGTCTGGTCGTGGGCCACCACGGCGACTTCGCCTTCCTTGCCGATCAGCTCGGCCATCTTGTCAGCCGCCAGTGCCGCGGCAGCACGGTTGTCGGTGGTGGCGGTGGTGACGGGGATGTCGCTGTCCACGCCCGAGTCAAAGGCGACCACCGGGATCTTGGCGGCTTGCGCCTTCTTCAGCAGCGGAATCGCCGCCTTGCTGTCCAGCGCGGCAAAGCCGATGGCTTGCGGCTTCTTGGCCAGGGCGGCAGAGAGCATGTCGATCTGCTTGTCGACCATGGCTTCGGTTTCCGGACCTTCGAAGGTCACCTTCACCTTCAGGTCCTTGCCGGCCTGGTCGGCACCGGCTTTCACGGCCTGCCAGAACTGGTGCTGGAAGCCCTTGGAAATGAGCGGCACATACACTTCCTGCGCGTGCGCAACCGAAGTGCCGACGGCGAAGGCCAGACCCAGGGCAGCGGCCAGTAACTTGTTCTTGAACACGGTACGTCTCCTTTTGTTATCGATGATGGAGTGCCGGAAATGGCGCTTCCGGCGGGGCTTGCATTGCTACGAAGAAATCATTTCAGGCGCGGCGGCGACGGCGCAGGATGTCAAGATACACGGCCAGGATGATGATCACGCCGGTCACCACGGTCTGCCATTCCTGCGCCACCGACATGATGCGCAGGCCGTTGACCAGCACGCTCATGATGAAGGCACCGATGATGGTGCCCAGGATGGTGCCGGTTCCGCCCGAGAGCGAGGTGCCGCCGATCACCACGGCGGCAATCGCATCCAGCTCGTAACCCTGGCCCAGCGCAGGCTGCGCCGAATTCAGGCGGGAGGCGATGATCAGGCCGGCGATGCCGCAGATGGCCCCCGAGAAGGTATAGACCGCGACCTTCCAGAAATCCACCTTCACGCCCGACAGGCGCAGTGCTTCCTCATTGCTGCCCAGGGCAAAGGTATAGCGGCCGAACACCGTCTTGTTGAGGATGACGGAGGCACCGATGGCGACGATGAACAGGATCAGCACCGCATTGGGAATCGGCAGCGAGGGAATCAGGTCACCGATCAGCGAATCCTGGGCGATGGCCGAGAAGCCCTCGGTATCGTTGAAGTAGATCGGGCGCGTGCCGGAGATCACCAGCGACAGGCCCTTCAACAGCATCATCATGCCCAGCGTGGCGATGAAGGGCGGCACCTTGAGCTTGGCGATCACCATGCCGGAAACCCAGCCCGAGAGCGCCCCGAAGAAGATCGCCGCAGCGATGCCCAACGGCAGCGGCATGCCCCAGTTGGTCAGCACCACCCCGGCCATGACGGCGCAGAAGGTCATCATGGTGCCCACCGACAGGTCGATGCCGGAGGTGATGATGACGTAGGTGCAGGCAATGGCCAGCACGCCGTTGACGGCGGTGGACTGCAGGATGCTGACCAGGTTGTCCACCTCCATGAAGTTGGGCGAGGCGAAGCTGAAGAACAGGATCATCAGCAGCAGGCTGGCAAAGGCCAGCAGCTTCTGGCGTGCGGCCGGATTGAACAGGCGGGCGCGCAGGCCCGAGGGGGAAGCGGTGTTGGCCATGGTGGATGCGGAAGGGGCGGAGTGGATTTGGTTTGCCATGATCGGTCTGTCTCTCTTGTAATGTCTGGAAGCCCGGTGACGCTTATTGCGCCACGGCCGATTCGCGCTGCGTGGCCAGTTGCATGATGTTTTCCTGGGTGGCATCGGCGCGCGCCAGTTCACCGGTCACGCGGCCTTCGCACATCACCAGGATGCGATGGCTCATGCGCAGCACCTCGGGCAGTTCGGAGGAAATCATCACGATGGCCTTGCCCTGCTCGGCCAGTGCATCGAGCAGCTTGTAGATTTCGCTCTTGGCACCGATGTCGATGCCGCGCGTGGGCTCATCGAAGAACAGGATGTCGCAGTCGCGCAGCAGCCACTTGGCGATCACGATCTTCTGCTGGTTGCCGCCGGAGAGCAGGCGCGCCTGCTGTTCCACCGAGGGGGTCTTGATGGCCAGCTGGCGCACATAGCCTTGCGCCACTTCACGAATCGCGCGCTGGTCCATGAAGCCGGCCTTGGTGAAACGGCCCATGCTGGAGAGTGCGATGTTGGCCTGCACGTCCATGCCCACGGCCAATCCGAAATGCTTGCGGTCTTCCGACAGGTAGCCGATGCCATGCGCCACCGCATCGGCCGGCTGGCGGATCACGGCCTTGCCGCCGTGGATGATGATCTCGCCCGACTCCAGCGGATCGGCACCGAAGATGGCGCGCGCCACTTCCGTACGGCCCGCCCCCATGAGGCCGGCGAAACCGAGGATCTCGCCCCGGCGCAGTTTGAAGCTGACATCGCGGATGGCGCGGCCACGATTGAGACCGCGTACTTCCAGCACCACTTCATTGCCGGAGGTATCGGGCGGCAAGCGTTGCTCGCCATCGAGCGCGCGGCCCACCATCATGGAAATGATGGTGTCCATGGAGGTGCCCTGCATCGGCACGGTGGCAATGTACTTGCCATCACGCATGACGCTGACGCGATCGGCGATCTGGCGCAGTTCGTCCATCTTGTGCGAGATGTAGACGATGCCCACGCCCTGCGCCTGCAGGTCGCGGATGATGCGAAACAGTTCGGCGATTTCGGCGTTGTTGAGCGCGGCGGTCGGCTCATCCATGATCAGCACGCGCGAGTCGAAGGACAGCGCCTTGGCGATTTCCACCATCTGCTGGCGCGCCACGGTGAGGTCGCCGACCGGCGTGCGCGGATCCATGTCGAGCCGCATGCGGGCGAAGATGGCGGCGGCCTGGCGGTTCAGTTGCTCTTCGTCGATGATGAGACCGAAACCCTTGCGCGGCTCGCGGCCGATGAAGATGTTCTGCGCAGCGGACAGGTGATTCATCAGGTTCAGTTCCTGATGGATGATGCCGATGCCCAAGGCCTGCGCCTGGCGCGGCTCGGCGATCTCCACCGGTTTGCCGTCGAGCAGGATGTCGCCGCTGTCGCGCTGGTAGACGCCGGAGAGGATCTTCATCAGCGTGGATTTGCCGGCACCGTTCTCGCCCATCAGGGCGTGGACTTCACCGGCCACCAGTTCGAACTGGCAATTGTCCAGCGCCAGCACGCCGGGAAAGCGCTTGCTGACATTGCGCAGGGCGATCAGCGGTGTAGCCGATGCCGATGCCGCTGCGCGGACTTGTGTCTCGTGTTCTTGTTGCATGCTCACCTCGGATGCGGATGCAGTGCTGGCCGGAACAGGTCCTGGCCATCGTTTGCGCGACTCTGCGGTCGCTGCTGTTCGGGGACTACGGTCTTGCGTGCTGCCTGCTGCTACCTGCTGCTACCTACTGTACCGCCTTGCGAAAAACTTAGAAAGCGATTTGCAAAAACTAAACTCTGCTGCAATGGAAACTTAATCTTTTCCGTCTTCCTGCGCGGACAGATCGAAGATGCGCGTCATCGGCACCCACTTCTCTCCGGCCGGCGTCCACGGTGTCGCGGCCTGGAAGCGCCACATCAGCGCTTCCCACGCCTGCACCTTGGGATCACGCTCGCTGGCCGCTGCCATGGCGGCGGCGTCGAACACCGCATCATCGGTCTCCATCACCATCACCATGCGCGTCCCGAGACGATGGATCTCCATCCCGGTCACGCCCTGTCGGCGCAAATGGGCGGCGATCTCGGGCCAGATGCGCTGATGGTGCTGTTCATACTCGGCGATCAGCGCGGGATCATCTTTCAGATCGAGGGCCAGCACGGTACGCATGGCGGCCTCAGGTCAGGGCGCGGTCGAGATGGGTATAGCCCCCATCGACGAACACCCACTGCCCGGTGGTATGCGAGGAGCGGCCCGAGAGCAGGAACACGGCCATGTCGGCCATTTCCTCGGAGGTCGTGAAACGCTTGCCGAGCGGGATCTTGCTGGTGATGGCGTCCAGCTTCTCCTGTGGATTCTCGAAAGTGGCAATCCATTTCTCGTAGAGCGGGGTCATCACTTCCGCCGGAATCAGTGCATTGACGCGCACGCCGTCATCACGCAAGGCGGCAGCCCATTCGCGGGTCAGCGACAGCTGCGCCCCCTTGGAGGCGCAATAGCCGCTGGTGTTGCCCTGGCCGGTGAGGGCCGTCTTGGAAGAGACGTTCAGGATCGCGCCGCGCGTGGCCTTCAGGTGCGGCACGCAGTAATGCGCCATCACGTAGTAGTGGATCAGGTTGCGTTCCAGCGAAGCGACGAACTCATTGCGCCCCGCGTCCAGGCCCACGCTGTCATTGACACCGGCATTGTTGACCAGACCATCGAGACGGCCAAAGCGGCGCACGGTCTCGGCCACGGCCTCGCCGCAGCGCGCCTCGTCCTGCAATTCCAGCTGGAACAGCGCGGCACGCGGCTGCAGGCCGGTCAGGCGGGTCCAGAACTGCGGGTCCGGCTCGCTGCGCGCGAACACCACGGGAATCGCGCCTTCGGCGGCCAGTTGCAGGCTGATCGCGCCGCCGATGCCGGAGGCGCCGCCGGTCACGATGACGACCTTGTCTTGCAGGTTCAAATCCACATCAGTCTCCGTTTTCGTTCATCTTGTCGTGGTGGATGCAGTCTCAACCCCGGAAGCGGTACTGCTCCAGTGAAGCGGGCTTCATTTCGATCGAAAACCCCGGCAGGCTGGGCGGCATGTAGGCCGCATTGCGGATCACGCAGGGATCGACGAAGTGTTCGTGCAGGTGGTCCACATATTCGGTCACGCGTCCTTCCTTGCTGCCGGAGATGCACAGGTAGTCGATCATCGACAGGTGCTGCACATATTCGCACAGGCCCACGCCACCCGCATGCGGGCAGACCACCTTGCCATATTTCGCGGCCATCAGCATGACGGCCAGGATTTCATTGACGCCACCGAGACGGCAGGAATCGATCTGCACCACATCGATGGCATCGCGCATGATGAACTGCTTGAACAGCACGCGGTTCTGGCACATCTCGCCGGTGGCGACCTTGACCGCACCAATGCCGGCGCGGATCTTGCGGTGACCTTCCACGTCGTCCGGACTGGTCGGCTCCTCGATGAACCAGGGTTGCGCAAAGGCCAATTCATTGACCCAGTCGATGGCCTGATCCACTTCCCACACCTGGTTGGCATCGATCATCAGATTGCGGTCCGGGCCCAGCACTTCGCGGGCGATGCGCACGCGGCGCTTGTCGTCTTCCAGGTCGCGGCCGACCTTGAGCTTGACGTAGTTGAAGCCCTGATCGATGGCTTCTTGGCACAGGCGGCGCAGCTTGGCGTCGTCATAGCCCAGCCAGCCGGCCGAGGTGGTGTAGCAGGGATAGCCTTCCTGTTCCAGGATGCGCAGGCGTTCGGCCTTGCCGGCTTCCTTTTCGCGCAGCAGGGCCAGTGCTTCATCCGGGGTGATGCAATCGGTGATGTAGCGGAAATCGATGGTGCGCACCAGTTCCTCGGGCGACATGTCAGCCACCAGCTTCCACACCGGCTTGCCGGCCGCCTTGGCCCACAGGTCCCAGGCGGCATTGACCACTGCGCCGGTGGCCAGGTGGATCGCGCCCTTGTCCGGACCGATCCAGCGCAGCTGGCTGTCAGAGGTGACGTGACGCCAGAAGCGGCCCATGTCGGCGGCGATCCAGTCCAGGTCCAGGCCCACCACCAGGTGCTCCATGGCGCGGATGGCGGCACAACAGATCTCGTTGCCGCGACCGATGGTGAAGGTCAGGCCGTGGCCCTTCAGTTGCTCATTGTCGGTATCGAGGATGACGTAGGCGGCGGAGTAATCCGGATCCGGATTCATTGCATCCGACCCATCCAGCGATTGCGAAGTGGGAAAGCGTACGTCCAGCACGCGCAGGGCAGTAATCTTGGTCATCGGTCTCTAGCGTGGATGCCGCTGCGGTGGCGTGCCGCAATCGGCTGGCCATCCGTGGCGGACAGCCTGGGGTGATCGTCTCCGGGGCCAGGCCCCTCTTTTGTTTTTCCTCACAAGTAAAATATCATTTCATCTGTGAGTGCCAGAGCATAACCTTGATTATCCTCCCATTGCGGGGCCAGTCCGATGAAGTTTCGGACCTGACCGATATCGATTTTGGGATGACGAGGCGAGGTCAAGAGATCATGCATGAAAAATTATTTTACGAATAAAATGGATTTTTCATCAAAATCCCCTACAATCCGGCCCCAGAAAAGCCTGCTTTTGCGATCTATCGTCCCCTGTCGCACCCGGAAAACGCCATGCCCAGAACCCGCAAACTCAATCCCGCCGAGGCTACCGCCGTGCAGACGGCCGCCGACCACGAAGAGGACAGCGCTGCCGGCAAGACGCGCTACGCCGCGCCGGCGCTGGACAAGGGCCTGGATATCCTGGAGTTGCTGAGTCGCTCGGAACAGATGCTGACCCTGAACCAGATCTCGCGGCAACTGGGACGCAGCGTCAATGAAATCTTCCGCATGGTGGTCACGCTGGAACAGCGCGGTTACCTGGTGGCCGACAACGACCATTACCGGCTCTCGCTGAAACTGTTTGAGCTGGCCCATCATCATCAGCCGATCCGCTCGCTGGTGAGCACCGCCCTGCCCCACATGCGCGAGCTGGCCAATCGCTCCATGCAGTCCACCCACCTGACGGTCTACGAAGCGGGCCGCGTGATCGTGGTGGCGCAGGTCGACAGTCCCGAACGCTGGGCGTTCGGACTGAAGGTCGGGGCGCTGGTGAGCCTGACTGACACGGCATCCGGCCACGTGTTGCTGGCCTTCCGCGATGAAGCCGAACGCGCCAGCATGCTGGCCGCGCACGTGCGCATGGATGGCGAACAGGAAATCGGGACGGCGCAGCTGATACGCCAGATCGAGGACACGCGCAAACGCGGCCACTCGCGCATGGAAAGCCGGCAGATCCGCGGCGTGGTCAACCTGTCCTATCCGGTGATGGGAGCCAACAACCGCATGCTGGCGGCCTTGAACGTGCCCTATATCGAACGCATCGACAAGAAGGTCAATCCCAGCCTGGACGAGGTGCAAGGCATCGTTCAGGAAATCTCGGCACGGCTGTCGCGGCTGATGGGGGATTCGAGTTTCGGGTCCTGAAGCGGACCCGATGAAAGGATGGCGTGGGGAGCGAAAGCCCCACGCCTCAGCCGGCGAAACGCACTTCAGGCAAGCCGCGCACATCGGGATGCGGCACGCTGAACAAGCCACCGGCCAGCTTGTCTTGCGCGCGCTGTTCGGCGCTCATGCCTTCGTGCGCCGTGGTCACGAACAAGGTATCGAAGGCCGCCCCGCCGAAAGCCACGCAGGACGGCTGCGCCGTCGGCACTTCGACGATGCGGTCAATGCTGCCATCGGGCGCGAAGCGCACCACGCGCGCACCACCCCACTGGGCATTCCACAGGTACCCCTCCGCATCGACGGTCGACCCGTCGGGGCCGCCCGGCTGCTGCGCCAGATCGGCGAAGACGCGCTGATGGCTGACCGCGCCGCTGTCGGTGTCGTAATCACACACCATGATCTTTCCGGCCATGGAATCGCAGTGATACATCAGCTTGCCATCGAGGCTGAAGCAGATGCTGTTGGAAATGGCGATGCCCGGCAGCGCCAGGCGCTCCAGACTGAGGTCGGCATTGAGACGATAGAAGCTGGCGATGGGGTCACGGCCTGCGTCCTCATTCAATGTTCCGAAGACGAAACGGCCCTGGCGATCGCAACGGCCATCGTTGAGCCGCGTGGTCGGCAGGTCATCTTCGATGCGGCAGATCGGGCTGATGCTGCCGGTGTCCAGGTCGAAGAAGGCCAGACGCGATGCGAGCCCGATCAGCAGGCGCCGGGCATCGGCCGTGAAGGCAAAGCAGCACAGGCGTTCCGGCATGCTCCAGCTGCGCGTGGCACCGCTGGCCGGATCATGGTTCCACAGGCGGGAGGCGTGGATGTCGGTCCAGAAGACCGTCTGCGAGCGCTCGCACCAGAGTACTCCTTCGCCCAGTTCATGATGTCCATCGACCAGCAATTGCGCATTCATCGGGGTTCCGCCTGCAAATCAAGAAAATGAAATAAACAAGATAAACAATATAAATTGTTTTGCACGACTGCGGCAGATACCGGAAACGTCTGCCACAAAGACAAAAAAGGGTGGGCTTGCGCCCACCCTCAACTACATCAAGACCACCTCAGGAAGGATTACATTACTGCTGTTCGTTGCATCAGAACGAGTGGGCGATACCGAAGTAACCGCCGGTCTGCTTCAGGCCGGAAACGCCGTTGTCGGCGCCGTTTTCCAGGACGTGACCAGCGCCAGTGCCGTTACGCACGGTGCCAACATCAACGTACAACAGGGTACGCTTGGACAGGAAGTAATTGATACCAGCCATGTACAGGTTGGACGTACCACCGCCATTACCCACGCCAGCCGCATTGACCGAAGCGTTGTTGGCATTGACGTGGAACCATGCGCCCACGAGTTGCAGTTGCGAGGTCACGTCATAGTTGGCACCGATCCAGTAGTGGTTGGCCCGGTCCGGAGCGCCAGCCGCAGCGTTCGGAGCACGCAGATTCTCATAGCCGACGAACATCTTCAGCTTGTCGAACTTGTAGGTACCACCCAGGATCAGCTCCTTGGAGTGTTTCCACAGGTCATCGTAGTTACCATTGGCATCGCGGACTACGTCATAGATCGCGCGCAGTTCCAGGCCGTTCTTCTGGTAGGCCAGCGAGATGCCATCCTTGCGGCCATCGCTGGTACCAGCGTTGGGCACGCCACCATTGAACGAACCCGGCTTTTCACCCAGGCTGGTCTGCAGATTGACGGTGAAACCACCCATGTCAGGGCTGTTGTACTCGATGATGTTCGACGCGCCAGGCCAGTTGCGGCCATTGACCAGGGTCGAGGTACCGATGGCTTGCTGACCGGTCGGGTCCAGATACCAGACGTCGTTGTTGATGAACAGGTTCTTGCCGAACTTGACGGAGCCAGCGGTTGCCGAGGACAGGCCGACGTAAGAACGGCGATTGAACAGCGCGGTACCGTTGCTGGTATCGGAACCGTTGAACCCGCCCTTGGTCGAGTTGAAACCGGATTCCAGCAGGAAGAAGGCATTGGTACCGCCGCCCAGGTCTTCCGTGCCCTTGAAGCCGATCATGCTGGTGCCCCATTGGTTGTTGGCTGCGCTCCACTTGGAACCTTGACCGTTGGTACCGGCATTGGTCTGGAAGTCGACGCCGGCCACAACACGGCCGTAAATGGTGACACTGCTTTGCGCCTGCGCCTGTGCCGAGAACGCACCCATCAGCGCGAGCGCGCACAGGGTCTTTGCTCCAATAAAGGATGGCTTCACTTGCTTCATGAATAGTCTCCGTGGATATTGCCGTTTAAAATTTTTTTCGTCGGTGGGCTTGGCCGTGCAGCGTTGCACTTCAGACCCCTGGATCCTGACGGACTCCTGACAGTCTCCCAACTTGTTGTTTTTGATGCTGCCCGACCTTCTTCTCTTTCATCCCGCTGCTGTGCTGGTTGTCTCCTGTACAGCCCGGAATGTGGCTAGATACTAAGTATTCAGTTCATGTCTTTCCAATGAAATCTTTAGCAATTCCGATATGCGATTTGATATCATCAATTCCTAATAAAAAAACGATTGAAAAAATTTAGAAAACCGTCCCCGGAGACTTATGAAAAACAGTGACCCGAACTGGTTTCTGCGGGCGCGATTGAAGACCCGTCAGCTCCTGCTGCTGATCGCTCTCGACGACACCCGCAACATCCACCGCGCCGCCAGCGAGCTGAACATGACGCAGCCGGCTGCTTCCAAGCAACTCAAGGACCTCGAAGACATGCTGGGCGTGTCCCTGTTCGAGCGGCTGCCGCGCGGCATGCGGCCCACCATCTATGGCGAGGCCATGATCCGCCATGCGCGCATGGCCCTGACCAGCCTGTCCAAGGCGCACGAGGACATCGTGGCCCTGAAGTCCGGCCTGTCCGGCCAGGTCGATGTGGGCGTGATCCTCTCGCCCGGCATGGCCCTGTTGCCGCCGGCCATCGCGCGGGTCAAGGAACAAGCCCCGATGTTGCGCATCGGCGTTGAAGTGGAAAGCAGCAACATCCTGCTCTCGCGCCTGCTGCACGGCGAGCTGGACTTCATCATCGGCCGCATCCTGGATGAGGAAGCCCGTGGCGGCCTGCTCTATGAAGAGCTGGCCGACGAGCCGGTGTGCGCCGTGGCGCGGGTGGGACATCCCTTCCACACCCGTACCGACCTGACCCTGGCCGACCTCGCCGGCGAGGCCTGGATCATGGCGCCCAAGGGCAGCATCCTGCGCGCGCGCTGCGACCAGATGTTCCGCGAGCAAGGCCTGGCGCCGCCCTCCAACGTGGTCGACACCACCGCCATCCTGTTCATCACGAGCCTGCTGCAGCAGACCGATTTCATCTACGCCATGCCCACCGAAGTGGCGCGCTACTACACCCAGGCCCGCCTGATGGACATCCTGCCCATCGAACTGCCCTGCCGCATGGCCGGCTTCGGCATCATCACGCGCCAGGACAACCTGCTCTCGCCCGGGGCCAACCTGGTGCTGCAGTCCATCCGAGAAGTGGCGAAAATGATTTACTGATTCCCCCGCCTGCCCGGGCATGTGCCATGCCGGGGTCGGTTTCCTGCGCCGAGTTTTATTAAGAAATGTAAGGAAGCGTAAGCCTCTCTGAAAACGGCCGGAATCGCCGGAACAAAACTGAATTCACGCGACGCAAAACTTTAAAAAAACGCGGCAAAAAAACAACACTTCAGGCAGGTAAAAAACTAAGTTTTTTCAAGCTGTCATACAGCTTTTTTCTGAAACGGCCTCACTTCTCTTCCCGCTTCGACACTCTTTTGGCGTTTGCGCAAAATTTGCGCAAAAAAAAAGAGTCGCCATTGGGCGACTCTTTCTGGTCCGCAGCGCAGACGCGCTTCGTCAACCCGCTCACACCCAGCCGGCGTCGACGATGAATTCCTGCGCGGTACACATCGCGCTGTCGTCCGCCGCCAGGAACAGCACCATGCGCGCCAGGTGCCAGGGCAGCAGGTCACCCTGCAGGCACTGATTGCGGGCGATCGCCTTCTTGCCTTCTTCATCCAGCCACAGCTTGATCTGGCGTTCGGTCATGACCCAGCCCGGTGTCACGGTATTGACGCGGATCTTGTGCGGACCGAGGTCGCGCGCCAGGCCACGGGTCAGGCCCAGGGTCGAGGCCTTGGCCGTGGTATAGACCGGGAAGCCGCCACCGGACTGGTGCCAGCTGATCGAGCTGAAGTTGATGATGGAACCGCCGCCACGGCGTTTCATGCCTTCCACCACCGACTGCACGGCGAAGAAGGACGGACGCTGGTTGATGGCGATGCGGTCGTCCCAGTATTCCAGCGTCACTTCTTCCAGCTTGTGGCGCTGGTCATTGGCGGCATTGTTGACCAGCACGTCGAAGTCGCCGAGCTGTCCTTGCAGCTCGGCGATGGTCGCCTGGAAGGCGGGAATGTCGCGCAGGTCGCAATGACGGAACAGCGGCTTGGGATGACCGGCTGCCGCGATGTCATTGCACAGTGCTTCGCTGGCTTCGGTGGCGATATCGACGAAGGCCACATGCGCACCTTGTTGCGCAAACGCTTCGACGATGGCCGCACCGATGCCGGTGCCGCCGCCGGTGATGAAGACGCGCTTGCCCTTGAGGCTGGGGAAGTTTGCCAGTTGCACGTTCTGGGGAGTATTGCTCATGAGGTTTCCTTGCAGGCCGGTGCGCGCGCACAGCGCGGCACCGGCATCATGATGACGGGAAGAAGATCAGTGCGAGTGCTTGGGCACGGCCGCGCCACGGCAACCGACCAGGAAGTCGAAGTCGCAGCCTTCGTCAGCCTGCAGCACGCGGTCCACGTAGAGGGACTGGTAACCGCCGGCCATCTCCGGCTTGCGTTCGGCCAGCACCTTGGCGCGTTCGGCCAGGCGGCGCTGCATCTCTTCTTCGCTGATGTCCAGCTGCAGCTTGCCGGCATAGGCGTCAAGTTCGATGAAGTCGCCATCCTGCACGATGCCCAGCGGACCGCCGGCAGCCGCTTCCGGCGCCACGTGCAGGATCACGGTGCCGTAGGCGGTACCGCTCATGCGCGCATCCGAAATGCGGACCATGTCCTTCACACCGGTAGCCAGCACCTTGGGCGGCAAGCCCATGTTGCCCACTTCAGCCATGCCCGGATAACCCTTGGGACCGACGTTCTTCATCACCAGCACGCAGCTGGCATCGACGTCCAGATCAGGATCGTTGATGCGTTCCTTGTAGTGCGCGAAGTCCTCGAAGACCACGGCGCGGCCGCGATGCTTCATCAGTTCAGGCGTAGCCGCCGACGGCTTCAGTACCGCGCCGCGCGGTGCCAGGTTGCCGCGCAGGATGCAGATGCCGCCATCCTCGATCAGCGGCTTGGCCAGCGGGCGCACCACTTCATCGTTGTAGATCGGCGCGTCCTTGACGTTGTCCCACATGGTCCGGCCGTTGACGGTCAGGGCATCCTTGTGCGGCAGCAGGTCGGCTTCGCCCAGGCGGCGCAGCACGGCCGGCAGGCCGCCGGCGTAGTAGAACTCTTCCATCAGGTAGCGGCCCGAGGGCTGCAGGTCGACGATGGTCGGGGTGCCGCGGCCGATGCGGGTCCAGTCTTCCAGTTCCAGGTCGACACCGATGCGGCCGGCGATGGCCTTCAGGTGGATCACGGCATTGGTGGAACCACCGATGGCGGCGTTGGTGCGGATCGCATTCTCGAAGGCCTTGCGGGTCAGGATCTTGGACAGGGTCAGGCCTTCCCAGACCATGTCGACGATACGCATGCCGGACAAGTGCGCGAGAACATAGCGGCGCGCATCAACGGCCGGAATCGCCGCATTGTGCGGCAGCGACACGCCCAGCGACTCGGCCATGCAGGCCATGGTGGAGGCGGTGCCCATGGTGTTGCAGGTACCGGCCGAACGCGACATGCCGGCCTCGGCCGCCATGAAGTCGTGGATGGTGATTTCACCGGCCTTGACCTGTTCCGACAATTGCCACACCACGGTACCGGAACCGATGTCGCGGCCCTGGTGCTTGCCGTTGAGCATCGGGCCGCCGGTGACGACGATGGCCGGCACGTCGCAGCTGGCCGCGCCCATCAGCAGGGCCGGGGTGGTCTTGTCGCAGCCGGTCAGCAGCACCACGCCGTCGATCGGATTGCCGCGGATCGATTCTTCCACGTCCATGCTGGCCAGGTTGCGGGTCAGCATGGCGGTCGGGCGCAGGTTGGATTCACCGTTGGAGAACACCGGAAATTCCACCGGGAAGCCGCCGGCTTCGATGATGCCGCGACGCACGTGTTCGGCGATCTTGCGGAAGTGGGCGTTGCAGGGCGTCAGTTCCGACCAGGTGTTGCAGATGCCGATGACCGGCTTGCCCTGGAACTCGTGGTCGGGGATGCCCTGGTTCTTCATCCAGCTGCGGTACATGAAACCGTTCTTGTCGGCGGTACCGAACCAGCCGGCCGAGCGCAGGGTGCGGCTCTTGTCTTTTTTGTCGCTACTCATTGTTGAATTCCCGAATGACAGAAAACGAAGGATCTCGAAAAACGCTTGCACCCGAATGCAAAAGGCGGGCGCCAGGCCCGCCTTGCTTGATCCGGATTACTTGTTCTTGTTGTAGACGTCGAAGCAGACGGCCATCAGCAGGACCAGGCCCTTGATCATCTGCTGGTAGTCGATGCCGATGCCCATGATGGACATGCCGTTGTTCATGACGCCCATGATGAAGGCGCCGATGACTGCACCCATGACCTTGCCCACGCCGCCGGAAGCCGATGCGCCGCCGATGAAGCAGGCTGCAATCACGTCCAGCTCGAAGCCCAGGCCAGCCTTGGGGGTGGCAGTGTTCAGGCGCGCTGCGAAGATCAGGCCGGCCAGTGCGGCCAGCACGCCCATGTTGACGAAGGTGAAGAAGGACACGCGCTCGGTCTTGATGCCCGACAGCTTGGCTGCCTTCTCATTGCCGCCCACGGCGTAGACGCGGCGGCCCAGGGTGGTGCGGCTGGTGATGAAAGTGTAGAGCACCATCAGGCCGAACATGATGATGAGCACGTTGGGCATGCCGCGATAGGTCGACAGCAGGTAGCTGAAGGCGATGATGGCGATGGCAAAGACACCGTTCTTGAGCAGGAAGAACATGGCCGGTTCATCTTCCATCCCATGCTTGGTCTGCTTGCGGCGGCCATGCAGCTTGACCAGGATCAGCACCACGGCGGCGATGATGCCCACGACCAGCGAGGTGGTACGGAAAGTGGTGTTGTCGGTCAGCTCAGGAATGAAGCCCGAGGACAGCATCTGGAAGGTCTGCGGGAACGGGCCCAGGGACTGGCCTTGCAGCAGCGCCAGCGCCATGCCCTTGAAGACCAGCATCCCGGCCAGGGTGACGATGAAGGACGGGATCTTGAAGTAGGCGATCCAGTAGCCCTGCGCTGCGCCGATCAGGGCGCCGGCGATCAGGCAGACGATGGAGGCCGGCACGAAGCCCCAGCCGTAGTCCACCATCAGCACGGCGGCCAGTGCGCCGATCAGGCCCACCACCGAGCCCACCGACAGGTCGATGTGGCCGGCCACGATCACCATCAGCATGCCCAGCGCCATGATGACGATGTAGCTGTTCTGCAGGACCAGGTTGGTCAGGTTCAGCGGACGCATCAGCGTGCCGTCGGTCATGATCTGGAAGAAGGCCATGATGGCCACCAGCGACATCAGCATGCCGTATTCGCGCATGTTGTTCTTCAGGAAGCTGCCGTAGTCCTTCTTTTCGACGGCGCCGCTGGCGACGGCCGGTTTCTTGCTCATGTCAATGCTCTCCATTGTCTTGCTCCTCGGGTGCTCTCTGGTCTTGATGGACTTTATGGGTGATGCTGCCGGTTTGGCTCCGGCTTGATAATGGGTGTTCAGGCGGCTTGCGACAGGCCCGGGTCATCGATGCGCTTGTTGCGCATGATGGCGCGCATGATGCTTTCCTGCGTGGCCTCGGCCTTGGGCAGGTGGCCCACGAACTGGCCTTCGTTCATCACGTAGATGCGGTCGCACATGCCCAGCAGTTCCGGCATTTCCGAGGAGATCATGATGATGCACTTGCCCTCGGCCGCCAGCTTGCTGATGATGTTGTAGATCTCGAACTTGGCACCGACGTCGATGCCGCGCGTGGGTTCATCCAGGATCAGCACTTCCGGCTGGGAGAACAGCCACTTCGACAGCACCACCTTCTGCTGATTGCCGCCGGAGAGGTTGACCACCTTCTGCAGCACGCTGGAACAGCGGATGCGCATCTGCTGCTTGAAATCCGCAGCAATCTTGTACTCGCGCGCCTCGTCGATGACGGTGCGTTCGGAAACGCCGCCCAGATTGGCCAGCGAGATGTTCTTCTTGATGTCTTCTTCCAGCACCAGGCCATCGCCCTTGCGGTCTTCGGTGACGTAGGCGATGCCCTTGTCGATGGCCTTCTCGATGGTGGACAGGTCCACTTCCTTGCCGTGCAGGAAGGCCTGGCCGGTGATCTTCTTGCCGTAGGCACGGCCGAAGATGCTCTTGGCCAGTTCGGTACGGCCCGCACCCATCAGCCCGGCGATGCCGACGATCTCGCCGGCGCGCACGGTCATGTTGACGTCCTTGATGGCCAAGCGGTCCGAGTGCAGCGGGTGGTGTACACGCCAGTCGCGCACTTCAAAAATCACGTCGCCGATCTTGGGATCGCGCTGCGGATAGCGGTCGGCCATTTCGCGGCCCACCATGTGCTGGATGATGCGGTCTTCGCTGATCGGTTCAGCGCGGCAGTCGAAGGTATCGACCGTGGTGCCGTCGCGCAGCACGGTGATCGAATCGGCTACCTTGGAAATTTCGTTGAGCTTGTGCGAGATCAGGATCGAGGCGATGCCCTGGCGCTTCAGTTCCAGCAGCAGTTCCAGCAGCGCATCGGAGTCGCTTTCATTGAGGCTGGCGGTCGGCTCGTCCAGGATCAGCAGCTTGACTTCCTTGGAGAGCGCCTTGGCGATCTCGATCAACTGCTGCTTGCCCACGCCGAGGTCACCAACCTTGGTCAGCGGGGATTCCTTCAGACCGACCTTGGCCAGCAGTTCCTTGGCGCGCACGTAGGAGTGTTCCCAGTCGATCACGCCGCCGCGGGCTTGCTCGTTGCCGAGGAACAGGTTTTCCATCACCGACAGCAGCGGCACCAGCGCCAGCTCCTGGTGGATGATGATGATGCCCAGGTGTTCGCTGTCGCGGATATCCTTGAAGGCACGCACCTCACCCTTGTAGACGATATCGCCGGAATAGCTGCCGTGCGGGTAGACGCCCGAGAGCACCTTCATCAGCGTGGATTTGCCGGCGCCGTTTTCACCGACGATCGCATGGATCTCGCCTTCGCGCACGGCCAGGTTGACGTTGTTCAACGCCTTCACACCCGGGAAGCTTTTCTCGATGCCGCGCATTTCCAGAATGTTGCTCATGATGCTGACCTCTCATTTGCCGGGCTTGCGTGGATCACGTAGCCGGACTTGTTTGTCTCTTGCGCGTTGCGGTGGGGCAAGCGCGACTGCCTGAAAGAATTAGTCCCGCACAGAGCGGGACCATGCTGTTCTTCTTGCGTATTGTTGCTTGTTGTTTTTAGTGGGTGTTGCAGTGCTGCGATCGTTCCGTATTTCAGCTTGACTGCGGGCGGTGGCAGCGCGGAGATGCCGGCCGCCCGCGTGTTACATCAAAGGATTACTTCAGTTGTGCTTCGGTGTAGTAACCGCTGCCCACCAGGATTTCCTTCCAGTTCGACTTGTCGACCACGACCGGCTTCAACAGGTAGGAAGGCACGACCTTCACGCCGTTGTTGTAGGTCTTGGTGTCGTTGATCTGGGGCTGCTTGCCACCCAGGACGGCGTCAACCATACCGACGGTGACCTTGGCCAGTTCGCGGGTGTCCTTGAAGATGGTGGAGTACTGTTCGCCACGGATGATGGACTTGACCGAAGGCACTTCCGCATCCTGACCCGAGACATACGGGAACGGCTGTTGCGGGCTGCCGTAGCCGACGCCGCGCAGCGAGGACAGGATACCGATGGACAGGCCGTCATACGGGGACAGCACGGCGTTGACCTTGGCGTTGGTGTAGAAGGCCGACAGCAGGTTGTCCATACGGGCTTGGGCGGTAGCCGGATCCCAGCGCAGGGTCGCGACCTTGTCCATGCCCATCTGCTTGGAACGCACCACCAGCTTGCCGCTGTCGATGTAGGGCTTCAGGACCGACATGGCGCCGTTGTAGAAGAAGAAGGCGTTGTTGTCGTCCGAGGAACCGCCGAACAGTTCGATGTTGAACGGACCCTTGCCTTCCTTCAGGCCCAGGGCCTTTTCCAGCGATTGTGCCTGCAGCACGCCGACCTGGAAGTTGTCGAAGGTGGCGTAGTAGTCGACGTTCTTGGAACCACGGATCAGGCGGTCATAGGCGATGACCTTGACGCCCTTGTCGGCGGCCTTCTGCAGCACGTCGGTCAGGGTGGTGCCGTCGATGGCGGCGATCACCAGCACCTTGGCGCCCTTGGTCAGCATGTTCTCGATCTGGGACAGCTGGTTGGGGATGTCGTCTTCCGCGTATTGCAGGTCGGTCTGGTAGCCCTTTTCCTTCAGGACCTTGACCATGTTGTTGCCGTCAGCGATCCAGCGGGCCGAAGACTTGGTGGGCATGGCCACACCGACCAGCTGCTTGCTCTGTGCGCTCACTTGGGCGCTGATGGACATCAGGGTGACGCCCAGGCCGAGGGCAATACCGCTCATTACGGATTTGATTTTCATGCTTCGAGTCTCCAGTCTCATTGTTGGAATGGCGTGTTGTAGTTATCTAAAACAGCGCCGTGATTTCTGATGAATGTCATGCAGAGCAACTGTTTTGCGGGCTCTACATTAATTGCTTTACCAATACATTTCTAATGATTTTTTGAGCGTAATGGATATGTTTTTCGGTATAACTCCCTCTATGTAAAGTTATCTTAATTAAGCTTAAAAAATCCCGCCTAAGCCGCGACTGGAGCGGCTTTCGCCGATCCAGCCGATTTGCCGCGCAGAGCTCCCAGGGAAATGACACGCTGCGCGACGCAAAAGACGAACAGCAGCGCGCCAATGAAGATCTTGGTCCACCAGGAACTGAGGCTGCCATCGAAGGCAATGAGGGTCTGGATCACGCCAAGGATGAGCACGCCGGTCAGTGTTCCCGCCACGTAACCATAGCCGCCGGTGAGGAGCGTGCCGCCGATGACCACGGCCGCAATCGCGTCCAGTTCCACGCCCTGCGCATGCAACCCGTACCCCGAAAGCATGTAGAAGGAGAACAGCACACCCGCCACCGATGCACAGAATCCGCTGAAGGCATATACCAGAACCTTGGTGCGTCCGACGGGCAAGCCCATCAGCAGCGCCGAGCTCTCGCTGCCCCCGATGGCGTAGACGGCGCGGCCGAAGCGGGTGCCATGCGCCATCCAGATCGCCACGGCCAGCACGATCAGGGCAATGACCACGCTGGGCGAGATGAACAATCCGCCCAACTCCAGCCGCGACTGCGACAGTTCCACGAACAGCGGCTCATCGATGGTGATGGAATTGATGCTGATGAGGTAGCACAGCCCGCGCGCCAGGAACATCCCGGCCAGCGTGACGATGAAGGCCTGCAGTTTGAAGTAATGGATCATCGCGCCCATCGCCGCACCGAAGCCCGCGCCCATCAGCAGGACGGTGGCGATCACCAGGAGCGGCGGCCAGTGCCAGTTCTGCAGCAGGAAGGCTGCCACCATGGTGGTCAGCGCCAGCACCGACCCGACGGAGAGGTCAATGCCGCCGGAGAGGATGACGAAGGTCATGCCGATGGCCACCACCAGCAGGAAGGCATTGTCGATCAGCAGGTTCAGCATCACCTGCGGCGACAGGAAGCCATCGTAGCCAAACGCCCCGATGACCAGCATCAGCACCAGCAGCGCCACCGTAACCATGGAGGTGAACCACGGCGCGTGCGAAGCGCGCCGCAAGGAAGAAGCAAGCATCATGATTTGGACATCCTCAACATGCGGCGGAATTCCGGCGACTGCGACAGGCAGACCAGGAACACCACGATGGACTTGACCACCATATTGACTTCCGGCGGCACCCCCAGCGAATAGATCGTATAAGTCAGCGTCTGGATGATGAGCGCACCGATGACGCTGCCCACCAGGCTGAACTTGCCCCCGGCCAGCGAGGTGCCGCCCAGGGTCACGGCCAGGATCGCATCCAGTTCCAGCAACAGGCCGGCGTTGTTGGCGTCGGCACTCTTGATGTTGGAGGCGATCATCAGCCCTGCCAGTCCGGCGCAGGCGCTGCAGAACATGTAGACGAAGAAGATCAGCGCGGCAGTACGGATGCCGGCCAGGCGCGACGCCACCGGATTGATGCCGACCGACTGGATGAACAGCCCCAGCGCGGTCTTCTTCATCAGCAATGCCAGCAGCAGGAACATGGCCCCGGCGATGTAGAGCGAGAACGGCAAGCCGAACAGGTAGCCACCGCCCAGGAAGAAGAAGGGCTTGTAATACACCGTCACGATCTGGCCATCGGTGAGCAGCTGCGCCAGCCCGCGTCCGGCTACCATCAGGATCAGCGTGGCGATGATGGGCTGCAGCCCGAGACCGGCTACCAGCAAGCCGTTCCAGGCTCCGCACAGCAGTGCCGCACCCATCGCCGCGCACAGTGCCCACACCATCGGTACGTTGCTGACGTATTCGGAGACACCATTGACCACCACCATCTTGCCGCCGATGAGAACGGCCGCGACGGCACCCGAGATGGCCACCACCGCGCCCACCGAAATGTCCACCCCGCGCGTGGCGATCACCAGCGTCATGCCGAGCGCCGCCAGCATCAGCGGGGCGGCACGGTTGATGATGTCGATCAGTGCGCCATACAGGTGGCCGTCCTTGATCTCCAGCTTGAAGAAGCCCGGCACCAGCAGGAAATCGATCAGCAGCAGCAAGGCCAGCGCTGCCAGGGGACGCACCAGCGGGTGACGCAGCAGTGCTGCAAAAGCCGGCGCGCTGCCGCTGGCGGCGCTGTCGGGAATCAGTTTGGAATCCATGGATGCACTCATGCGGCCTCTCCCGCGATCACCTGCAAGACCGATTGCTCATCGAGCTCACCGCGACGGTACTCGCCGCAGGCGCGGCGGTCACGCAGCACCAGCATGCGGTCGCTGCAGCGCAGGACCTCGGGAATCTCCGAGGAAATGAAAAGAATGGACATGCCCTTGCGGCACATGGCGATGACGAAATCCATGATCTCCTGCTTGGCCCGCACATCGATGCCGCGCGTGGGTTCATCCAGGATCAGCATGCCCGGATCGGTGGCCAGCCAGCGTGCCAGCAAGGCCTTCTGCTGGTTGCCGCCGGAGAGCAGGCCGATGGGCGTTTCCAGGTCGGCGGTCTTGATGCCGAGCCACTTGACGTAATCGGCGGCGATCCGGTTCTGGCGCTTGCGCGGCAGCACGCGGAACAACCCTTGGCGCGCCTGCAGCGCCAGGATGATGTTTTCGCGCACGGAGAGTTCGAGGATCGCGCCCTCCTTCTTGCGATCCTCCGAACAGAAACCGATGCCCGCCGCAATCGCATCGCGCGGATTGTCGAGCTTCACGCTGCGGCCTTCGATGCGCAATTGCCCGCAATCGGCGCGGTCGGCACCGAACAGCAGGCGCGCCATCTCGGTCCGTCCGGAACCGAGCAGACCGCACAGGCCGAAGACTTCACCGCGCCGCAATTCCAGGTCCTGCGGGGACAGCACGCCACGCCGGCCGAAACCATCGGCCTGCAGGAACACCTCGTCCTTGCCAGCTTCATCGGCCGACAGCCCTGCCGCCAGTGCCTCGGCACCCGCTTCCACCTTGCGGTGATCGACGGCGGTCACGCCCACCATCTTGTTGACCAGGTCCAGCCGCGACAAATCACCGACCAGGTATTCGCCCTCGCGCACGCCATTGCGCAGCACGGTAATGCGATCCGAGATGTCGTAGGTCTGGTCCAGGAAGTGGGTCACGAAAAGAATCGCCATGCCCTGCTCGCGCAGGCGGCGCAGCACCTTGAAGAGTTGCTGGACCTCGGCTTCGTCCAGGCTGGAGGTCGGCTCATCGAGAATGAGCACCTTGGCCGAGACCGAGAGCGCGCGCGAGATCGCCACCATCTGCTGGATGGCCAGCGGATAGGACGACAGCAGCGCACCGACATCGATGTCGATCTGCAGCTGCTGCAGCAATTGCTTCGACTGTGCATGCACGCTCTTCCAGTCGATGCGGCCGAAACGGCGGGGATAGCGGCCGACGAAGATGTTCTCGGCCACGGAGAGATTGGGACACAGGTTGACTTCCTGGTAGACCGTGCTGATGCCCAGCGACTGCGCCTCCAGCGTAGAGGCCGGCGCAATGGCGCGGCCACCCAGTTCGATCTTGCCTGCATCGGGTTCATGCACGCCAGTCAAGACCTTGATCAGCGTGGACTTGCCTGCGCCATTCTGTCCCATCAGGGTATGCACTTCCCCCGGGAACAGCCGCAGGCCGACATCGGTGAGCGCCTTCACGCCCGCGAATGCCTTGTGGATACCGCTCAATTCCAGCATGGGACGCGCCTGCGTCCCGACAGACATCGTCATCGCAACTCCATCAGAAGCATCGGAATCCTGACGGGCGCGCGCCGTCTTGCGCACTCCCATCAGGCCACACCAGCACCGCGCGCGCCCTGGGCAATCCAGTGCGCGCGCGCTGCCGTCATGCAGGCATCAATACTTGCGGTTCGGGAATTCCTTGGCCGCCACTTCCGCCGGGAAGATGCCTTCCTCGGTGGTGATGCGCTTGGGGACTTCCTTGCCGGCCTTGATGTCCTTGGCGATCTGCATCAGTTGCGGGCCCAGCAGCGGGCTGCATTCGACGGTGACATTGAGCTTGCCGGCCATCATGGCTTCGAAGGCACCCTTGACGCCATCGATGGAGATGATGGTGATGTCCTTGCCCGGCTTGAGGCCTGCTTCTTCGATGGCCTGGATGGCGCCGATGGCCATGTCGTCATTGTGGGCGTAGAGCACGTTGATCTTCTTGCCCTCGGCCTTGAGGAAGGCTTCCATCACTTCCTTGCCCTTGGCGCGGGTGAAGTCGCCGGTCTGCGAGCGGATGATCTTCAGGCGCGGTTCGCTCTTGATGACTTCCTCGAAACCGGCCTTGCGGTCGATGGCCGGTGCCGAACCGACGGTGCCTTGCAGCTCGACGATGTTGATGTCGCCGGCGGGCATGGACTTGGCCTTGTCCAGCAGCCAGCGGCCAGCGCGGCGGCCCTCTTCCACGAAGTCCGAACCGATGAAGGTGACATACAGCGACTTGTCAGAAACGTTGACGGCGCGGTCGGTCAGGATGACCGGAATCTTGGCGGCCTTGGCTTCACGCAGCACGGTTTCCCAGCCCGATTCCACCACCGGCGAGAAGGCGATCACGTCAACCTTTTGCGCGATGAAGGAGCGGATTGCCTTGACCTGGTTTTCCTGCTTCTGCTGGGCGTCGGCGAATTTCAGGTTGACGCCGGCCTGCTTGGCGGCGTCCTTGATCGATACGGTATTGGCGGTGCGCCATTCACTTTCGGCACCCACCTGGGAGAAGCCCATGGTCAGTGGTTTGTCGGCGGCAAAGGCGGGGAAGCTCACGGCGCTACCCAGGCTCATGCAAATGGCTGCGCCCAGAAGCGCTCTTCTCTTCGAATTCATTGTCAGTCTCCGTTGACAGGGAATTGTGGACTTCCCTTTGTTCTATGCGTGGGGTGCGCTGCGCCGGAATGCGTTGGACTTGTAGGTATGGATTGGAAGCGGCGCGGTGCGGTTGGAATCGCGGACAGCCCTGATCGTCCTTGATTCGCGCTCCATATTAGGCAAGCGACCAATTCGCATCCAATGAATTTTTAATGTTTTTCGATATCGTTTCGCACATCGTTGGGGCAGCGCGCCCCGCCTGTGCATCGAGCTGGCGCATGCCGGCCACGCATGCTGCATCACTGCCTGCCTCACTGCGGACGGCGCGCATTTTTGATATCGTTTGCGATGATTTTTTCATTATTCCCTATCGGAGGGCGGTGATAGGATCAGCCAGATTTTTTTTGAAGCGCACTGCATGAAGACCGGGCGCGAACCCACGTGAGCCAACTCCTTCTTCCTGCCGACGCCTTCAGACAGCCCCATAGGGGACGACGCGATGGACAACGCGTTCCTGTGCCGACGATGCACGCAGCACTCCATAACAAGACACGAGACAACATGCCATCCCGAGCAAGCGATGCCCGACCCGCAGGCGCCCAGGGGCTGCCGGAAATCCATACCCTGCAATCAGGGCGCCAGCGTCTGCACGTGCTGCCGACGCTGGGCGGCGCACTGGCCGGCTGGGAATGGCAACGTGACCGCAAGTGGCTGCCGCTGCTGCGCCCCTGGAGTGCCGACCCGGCCGCGCTGTACGCGACCGCGTGCTTCCCGCTGCTACCCTGGTCCAACCGCATCACCGGTGGCGGCTTCGATTTCAACGGCAAGCATTATCCGCTGAGCCCCAATCGCCCCGGCGAACCCTATCCCATCCACGGCGACAGCTGGCGCCAGGCCTGGACCATCGTGTCCCAGGCCGACGACCGCATGGCGCTGGAACTGGATTCGCATCGCTGCGACGGCAACCCCTATGTCTATCGTGCGCGGCAGGTGCTGACCCTGCGCGAGAACGCGCTGGAAATCGAATTGCGCGTGACCAATACGGGCGAAGAGACCCTGCCCTATGGACTGGGCCTGCATCCGTATTTCCTGCATGACGCGCAAACCCGCCTGCAATTCCGCTCGCGCGGAGTATGGCTCTCCGGGCCGGACCGCATCCCCACCGGTTTCTCGCGGGAACTGCCGAGCGGCTGGGACTACAACCGCGCCGCCTCGCTGCAAGGCGGCCTGATCGACAACTGCTTCGAAGGCTGGGACGGTCTGGCCATGATCGAGGATCCGGCACGCGGCCTGCGCCTGCAGATGCACACCACGGATCGCAGCGGCTATGTACTGATGTTCCGCCCCAATGGCCTGCCGTATTTCTGCCTGGAACCGGTCACGCATCCCATCGATGCCTTCCACCAGCCGAACCAGCCCGGCCTGATCGCGCTGGCACCGGGAGAAGACATGGTGCTGCTGACCCGCTTCACGGTCTGCGAGATCGCCCAGGAGCCAGTCCGTGCCACCACCCAACAGACAAGCCTGGCGCGCTGACGCCGGCAAAGAATGACGATGAACCAAGCACTGAATCAAGACTGCGCCCTGATTGCCCTCGACTGGGGGACCTCCTCGCTGCGCTGCTATCGTTTCGATCGCAGCGGCCAGGTGGTGGAGCGCCGCGCCCATCCCTGGGGCATCATGAACCTGCCGGCCGTGGGCCACGGCGAAGATGCCCACGCCCCCTACCGCGCCGCGCTGGAAGCCGCCTGCGGCGACTGGCTCAAGGCCGCGCCCGCCGCCCCGCTGATCGCGGCCGGCATGGTCGGCAGCAAGCAGGGCTGGCGTGAAGCCGCCTATCTGAACGTGCCGCTGGCCCCCGCGCTGATCGGCAGCCAGCTGACCGAAGTCGACACCGGCCTCGGCCGTCCGCTGTGGATCGTGCCCGGCCTGCTGGAAGCTGGTGCCCTGCCCAATGTGATGCGCGGCGAAGAGACCCAGGTCATCGGTGCCCTGCAGACCCGTACCGAGCGCGAGCTGCTGATCGGCCTGCCCGGCACGCACTCGAAGTGGGTGCGCGTGGTCGAGGGCCGCATCGAACATTTCGATACCTTCATGACCGGCGAAGTCTATGGCGCGCTGTGCGGCCACACCATCCTGGGCCGCACCATGCAAAAACCGGAGGTGGCCGATGACGAAGCCTTCCTGCGCGGTGCCGGCGTGGCCAGGACCGCACAAGGCAAGAGCGGCGTGCTCTCCAACATCTTCAGCAGCCGCACCCTGGGCCTGACCGGTGAACTGGCGGCCGAGGCGCAGCCCGACTATCTCTCGGGCCTGTTGATCGGCCACGAGATCGCCGCCCTGAAGAACCTGTATCCGACCACGCCGGCCATCGTCCTGATCGGCGACCCCGGCCTGTGCCGCCGCTACCAGCTGGCGCTGGACCTGTATGGACTGGGTCCGGCCGCCGAGGCCGGTGCCGCCACCGAAGCGGGCCTGTGGATCCTGGCGCAGCACGCCGGCCTGCTGGCCTGATCGCCCCTTTACTGCACCACCTACGACGCACCCGGACAAAAGACCATGAGCACCCATTCCCAACGATTCCACGACGCCCTGCGCAGCACCGGCATGATTGCCATCCTGCGCGGCGTGCGCAATGAGGAAGCCGAAGCCATCGGCGCGGCCCTCTACGAGAGCGGCTTTCGCATCATCGAAGTCCCGCTGAATTCGCCCGAACCGCTGGCCAGCATCAGCATCCTGCGCAAGAGCCTGCCGGCGGACTGCATCGTCGGTGCCGGTACGGTCCTGAAGCCCGCGCTGGTGCAAGACGTCAAGAATGCCGGCGGCGAGCTGATCGTCATGCCGCACAGCGATGGCGCCGTGATTCGTGCCGCGCGCGATGCCGGCCTCTACAGCGCACCGGGCGTGGCCACCGTGACCGAAGCCTTTGCGGCGCTGGACAACGGCGCTGACGTACTCAAGATGTTCCCGGCCGAACAGCTGGGTCCCCAGGTGGTCAAGGCCTGGCGTGCCGTGATCGCCCGCGACATCGCGCTGCTGCCGGTCGGTGGCATCACGCCCGAGGGCATGGCGGTGTTCCGTGCGGCCGGTGCCTCCGGCTTCGGCCTCGGATCGGCGCTCTACACGCCGGGCCTGTCCGCCGACGCAGTGCGCCAGCGTGCAGAGGCCTTCGTGGCGGCCTGGAAGGCGCTGGGCTGATTTCCCGCACACCAGATTCATCGTTGTCACCGATCGCATAGCGATCATTCATCTACAGAACAGATTAAACGCATAACCGGACCGAACAATGAAAATCACCAAGATCTCCACCTTCATCGTGCCCCCGCGCTGGTGCTTCCTCAAGATCGAGACTGACGAAGGCATCGTCGGCTGGGGTGAGCCCATCGTGGAAGGCCGCGCGCACAGCGTCGCGGCAGCCGTGGACGAGCTGGCCGACTACCTGGTCGGCAAGGACCCGCGCAACATCGAAGACCACTGGACCGTGCTCTATCGCGGCGGCTTCTATCGCGGTGGTGCCATCCACATGAGCGCCCTGGCCGGTATCGACCAGGCCCTGTGGGACATCAAGGGCAAGGCCCTGGGCGTGCCGGTGCACCAGCTGCTCGGTGGCGCGGTGCGCGACTCGATTCGCGTCTATTCCTGGATCGGCGGCGACCGTCCGGCCGATACTGCAGCGGCGGCCAAGAATGCCGTGGCCCGTGGCTTTACTGCCGTGAAGATGAACGGCACCGAAGAACTGCAATTCATCGACAGCCACGACAAGATTGAACTGACCCTGGCCAACGTGCAAGCCGTGCGCGAAGCCGTGGGCCCGAACGTGGGCATCGGCGTGGACTTCCATGGCCGCGTGCACAAGCCCATGGCCAAGGTCCTGATCAAGGAACTGGAGCCGTACAAGCTGATGTTCATTGAAGAGCCGGTGCTGTCGGAAAATTCGGAAGCCCTGAAGGAAATCGCCCACCTGACCTCGACCCCGATCGCCCTGGGCGAGCGCCTGTATTCGCGCTGGGATTTCAAGCGCATCCTCTCCGAGGGCTATGTGGACATCATCCAGCCGGACGTCTCGCACGCCGGCGGCATCACCGAGACCCGCAAGATCGCCATGATGGCCGAAGCCTACGACGTGGCGCTGGCGCTGCACTGCCCGCTGGGCCCGATCGCGCTGGCCTCCTGCCTGCAGGTCGATGCCGGCAGCTACAACGCCTTCATCCAGGAGCAGAGCCTGGGCATTCACTACAACGAAAGCAATGACCTGCTGGACTACATCCGCGACAAGAACGTGTTCGCGTATGAAGACGGCTACGTCAAGATCCCGCAAGGCCCTGGCCTGGGCGTCGAGATCAATGAAGAGTATGTCCGTCAGCGCGCCGAAGTCGGCCACCGCTGGCGCAACCCGATCTGGCGCCACAAGGATGGCAGCTTTGCCGAATGGTAAAGCGATAAGCCGAAACTTCCTCCTCGGTAGTCCCTCAACCCGGTCCGGCGCAAGCTGGCCGGGTTTTTTTTTGCGTTTACCGAGATGCCAAACAATAATCCTGCCTGAACATTAGCGGCGCATATTTCACCAATAACGCATATTTCAACATATGTTGAAACATACCGCTTTACTGAAAACATGGGTTGACAATTTCATCGAAAGTGCTAATTTCATCATATGCTGAAAACACGCCATTCAATGAAATCCTTTGAGACCCAAGCAGCCCATGCCCTGCGCTCGTTGCTGCTGCAGGTGCCTGCGCTCAAGTTGCTGGACATCGAGCACGAGACCGCCATGGCGGATTCAGGCGTCGATTTCACGGCGCGGATCAAGGTCGCAGGCAAACGCCATGCATTGGTGTGCGAAGCCAATTCCTCCGGGCAACCGCGCCATGTGCGCCATGCCTTGCTGACCCTGCGCGATTACATGTCGCACCACGCAAAGGACGCCACGCCCGTCCTGATCGCCCCTTACCTGTCTCCCGATGCCCAAGCGCTGTGCCGTGAACATGAAGCCGGTTTCCTGGATCTGGAAGGCAATGCCCGCCTGGTCTTCGACGGCATCTTCATCGAACGGCAGGTGGCTAGCAAACCCGTTGCCGACCGACGGGCACTGCGCTCCTTGTTCAAACCGAAATCAGCGCAAGTGTTGCGGGTGTTGCTGCGCGACCCGCAGCGCGCCTGGCGCGTCATGGAATTGGCTCAGGCAGCAGCGGTCAGCCTCGGCCACGTCAGCAATGTGCGCACGGCTCTGCTGGAGC
The DNA here is from genome assembly GCF_004367745.1 of Herbaspirillum huttiense. GTDB lineage: Bacteria > Pseudomonadota > Gammaproteobacteria > Burkholderiales > Burkholderiaceae_D > Herbaspirillum > Herbaspirillum huttiense. The sequence goes on along the minus strand of NZ_CP037993.1, from coordinate 1,071,386 downwards.
GCGAATGGGCCCAGGTGGCGGAGGGCGGCCTGGTGCTGTCAGAACCGGATGCCTTGCTGGATGAATGGCAGGATGCCTATGCGCCACCGCCCGGTGAGCGTCTGGCTTTCTACACGCCCCTGCACGGAAGCGCCTTTGAACAGGCGGCACGGCACGCCATGCGCCGTCACCGGGAGGACGAACTCCCCGCAGCCGCATTTTCATCGTTCTCGGCGGCGCAATGGCTGGCCCCCTACGCCAGGACCGGAACCCATTATTTCCAGGCAACGGAAGCCGGGTTGGAATCACTGCAGTCCGCCCTGAAGCTGTCCTCTGCGGCCAAAGGCGAGAACGTCATGGTGAACCTGCTTGACGACGCCGATCTTCTTCGTGACACGCAGGAACCCGCGCCCGGCGCGGTCTGCACCAGTCCCATTCAAACCTATCTAGACCTGTACCACGCAGGCGAACGCGGACGGGAGGCCGCAGACCATCTCAGAAAGACATTGCTCACATGGAAAAGCTGACGCCCGGCGAACCGCAATCCGCCACTGATTACGATGATCGTACAAGTACTGCAGTCAAAAAAGTCCTGATCGAAATCGGTCAGATCCTCGGGAGTTTCAAAGGCAAATTCGCCATCGTCGGCGGTGCGGTTCCGTGGCTGCTGCTGGGCAATGACGACATGCCGCACGTGGGCACGGTGGACGTTGACCTCAGCCTTGATGCCGAAGCGCTGGGTGACGGTGAATACGCAACACTGGTAGAAGCCTTGCAGGAACACGGATATCAGCAGCGCCGGGACCTGCGCCGCTTCCAGTTGCTGCGGCAAGTTCCCACCGAAGACGAAGGCGCGCCCATCGACATCATTGTCGACTTCCTCATGCCGCGCGATGCGGAGATCGTCAAGAACGTCCCGCCGCTCATCAGCGACTTCGCCGTGCAGCGCGCCGATGGTGCCGATCTCGCCCTGCGTTTCTATCAATGGGTCGCCATCAGCGGCCCCATGCCGACCGGCGGCACCAATCGGGTCGAGATCGCCGTGTGCTCGATCCCCGCCTTGCTGGCCATGAAAGGGCACGCCATCGAAGGGCGCTACAAGCAGAAGGATGCCTACGATATCTACTACTGCATCCGCAACTATCCGGGTGGTGCGGATGTGCTTGCCGAAGAATGCCGCGCCCTGTTGCATCATCCCGGCGCAGCAAGCGGTTACGGTTTCATTGACCGCAAATTCGACAGCGTCGACGGTTTCGGACCTACCTGTGTGCGTCGCTTCGTCGAGCAATCGCAGGTCCTCGGCCAACGCACACCTGAGCAATGGCAACAAGATGCCTATGGCCAGATCGATGCTTGGCTGAGGGCGCTCGGCATCAGAGGGCCAGCGTGATTCATCTGTGGAATCGATCAAGCTGATCTGAATAATCCATTTAACGAATGAATCAAAAACTGGCAAAGTGACGATCTTTGACTTTCGCCAGACCTCTCCATGCATTCAGGCAGCTCATCCGCACCCGCTTTCCACCCGCACCGCATCCGCAACGCCACCCGTGCCACCATGGCGCAGTTCTTCGTCAACGGGGCCACCTTTGCCACCTGGGGCATCCTGATTCCCTCGGTGAAGGATCGCTTCGCCCTGTCGGATGCGGTGCTGTCGCTGGCCATGCTGGCGGTGGCCGGCGGTGCCCTGCTGACCATGGGCCAGTCCGGCAAGTGGATCGCGCGCGTGGGCAGCGCGCGCGCCCTGCGCCAGGCCGGAATGCTCTACGCGGCCACGCTGCTGCTGATCCCGCTGGCCCCGCAGTTCTGGATGCTGGTGGCGCTGCTGCTGGTGTTCGGCAGCGCCATGGCCGCCTTCGACGTGGCCATGTCGGTCCAGGCCGCGCTGGTGGAAGGCGGCCGCAGCCGGCCCATCATGTCGACCCTGCATGCCATGTTCAGCATCGGCGGCATCGCCGGCTCGGCGCTGGGTGCCCTGCCCGGCCTGTCGCCCCTGGCGCATGCCGCGCTGGTGGCGGCGGTGACGTTGTCGGTGGCCTTGTCCATCGGTCCCTTCGCCTTGCCCGACGATGTCCATGATGAAACCGCGAGCACGCCCGGTGCTGACAAATCCGCCCGGCGCATGGTCCTGGTGCTGGGCGTGATCTCCTTCCTGGCACTCATGTGCGAAGGCGGCATGTATGACTGGGCCGCCGTGTACATGCGCGACATCGCCCAGTCGCCCGCCGCCTGGGTCAGCTACAGCTACGCCGCGTTTTCTACCGGCATGGCGGCCGGGCGACTGACGGGCGACCGCATCCGTGCACGCATCGGCGGCCTGCGTACGCTGCTCTGGAGCGGGGTGGCGGGGGCTGCCGGCATCGCGCTGGCGGCAGCCTTGCCGACACCGCTGGCGACCATGGCCGGCCTGCTGCTGGCCGGGCTGGGCATCGCCAACCTGATGCCGATCTTCTTCCTGGCTGCTGCGCGCGTACCGGGCATGCCGGCTGCCGAGAGCATCGCCGCCGTGGCGCGCTTCGCCTACGTCGGCATGCTGCTGGGGCCGGTGTGCATCGGGGGCGTGGCCGAGCACCTGAGGCTGCGGGTGAGCTTCGTGGGGGTAACGCTGGTGATGATGGTGGTGGCGCTGTTCGGGCCACGGGCGGTCAAACGCTTCATCTGACGACGGCGAGGGCAAGCGAAATCGGCTACAGTGGCGCGCACCCCTGAAGCCTTCTTCATTTCGCCCCCAAACCACCCATGCCAGCGCCTGCCCGCCCTGCTCCCCTGCTGATCCTCGCCACCACCGGCACCACCGGCGACATGCTGCCCTTCCTCTCGCTCGGTCTCGGCCTGCAAGCGCGGGGACATCGGGTACTGATGGTGGTGCCGCGTTTTCATGCGGCCTTGTTCGAGCAAGCGGGACTGTCCTGCCATCCCCTTGGCAGCGTGGAAGAATTCCAGGCCGTGCTGGCCAATCCGGACCTGTGGGATGAGCGCCGGGGCTGGCAGGTGATCTGCCGGGCCGCCGCGCCCTACATCGATTGCCTGCACCAGCTGGTGGCTCAATTGCCTGCCGAGGAAGAGTGCGTCATCCTCAGCCATCCCTTGCTGGTCCCGGCGGCTGACATTGCGCGCAGCCTGCGCCCCGGACTGCGCATCGTCGCCACCTATCTCGCCCCCTCCAACCTGTGCAGCAGCCATGACCTGCTGGCCATGGGATCGCTGCCCGTCCCCGGCTGGCTGCCGCTGCCCTGGCGCAAGACCCTGTGGTCACTGGCACACCGCTGGATGATCGATCCGCCCGCCCTGCCCGCGCTCAATGCCGTGCGGGCCAGGCTGGGATTGCCGCCGGTGGCGCATTTCTTTGCGCACGTGATGCAGGCACCGGATGCATCGCTGGGATTGTTCCCGGACTGGTTCGGCGCGGTCCAGCCGGATTGGCCGCAGCCTTTCCTGAGCGGACAATTTCCGCCACCTTCACCGCCTTCGCCATCGGACTGGACACCGGCCCTGCGGCAGTTTCTCGACGCTGGTCCGGCACCCATCGTCTTTACGCCAGGCTCCGGCCACCAGCATGCCGCGCAGTTCTTCGCCAGCGCTGTACGGACTGCACAGGCCCTGGGCCGCCGCGCGCTCCTGGTGACCCGGCATCGCGAACAACTGCCGGCGGTCTTGCCCGAGGGCGTGCTGTGGCAGTCCTATGTGAGCTTCGATGCGCTGCTGCCGGAGGTGGCCGCCATCGTCCATCACGGCGGTATCGGCACCACCGCCGCTGCCTTGCGGGCGGGCGTACCGCAGCTGGTGGTGCCGTTTGCCTACGATCAGTTCGACAATGCCTGTCGGGTCAGACGGCTGGGGGTGGGCGAGATCATTCCGGCCAAACGCCTTTCCGCATCACGCCTGCAAGCAGCGCTGGCGCGTCTGCTGGCAGCGCCTGACGTGGCGCAACGCTGCCACGCCATTGCCCGCTCGATGCAGGCCAGCGAACATCCGGAAGGATGGGCTGAGCTGGCGGAACAGGCGCTGCTGCCGGGGCGCTGATTCAGCTTTGTTCCCGGGCCTGCGCCTGCTCCATCAACAACTCCAGAAACGCCGCAGGCGCCGCATCCAGCACCAGCACGCCATTGCGGGCGGCGGCCTTGTGCGTGACCACCAGCTCCCAGCACAGCTCCACCCCGCGCAGCTTGACGCTGGCCAGCTTGCCACGCCGTGCATGCACCAGATCGCGCGGCAACAGCGCCACTCCCAGTCCATGCCCAACCAGGTCAAGCAAGGTCACCAGATCACTGACCTCGAAGGCCACGCGACGCCGCAAGCCTGCTTCCGCAAAGCCGCGATCCACCAATGCACGCGTACCCAGCCCGGTTTCGAAATCGACGAAGCCCTCGCCGGCCAGTTGTTCCAGTGTCACCGAACGCGCCTTGGACAGCCGATGGCTGGGATGGCAGGCCAGCACCAGTTCGTCGCAGGCGATGATGTGTTGCTGCAGACCCTCCCCGCTCTCCTCGATGGGCAGGATGGCCAGGTCCAGCTGGCGGGCATCGATCTTTTCGTTCAGTTCGCCTGCCGCGCCCTGGCACAGCCGCACCTCCACCGCCGGATGGCGACGGTGGAAACGCGCCAGCAGCGCCGGCAGATCGACGAAGGAGGGCAGGCTCTGCACCGTGCCGATGGACAGCCGGCCGCGCCGCATCGCATTGACGTCGGCCACGTTGGTGGCCCCCTGTTCCAGCGCCGCCAGTGAACGGCGGGCACTCTCCAGGAAAGCCTCGCCAGCCGCCGTCAGCTCCACCCGGCGCGTGGTGCGCACGAATAGCGCTGCCGCCAGTTCTTCTTCCAGCAGGCGGATCGAGGACGACAGCGCCGATTGCACCACATGGCAGCGCGTGGCCGCCCGGGTAAAACTTTTTTCTTCTGCCAGCGCGATGAATTGGCGCAGTTGCCTCAGTTCCATGGGTTCGTGTTGGTTGGTGATGCTGTTGGATTGATCGATGCCATGAATGAATCATGCCGTCTGCATCGATTCTACTGACAAGTCCGCGCCAGCACGGCTGTGGAAAAAAGTCTGCGCCGCTCCTCGAAAAATCGCCATTCCCGGATGCCGATGCGGCAGCCGTCTTCCAGCCCGGCTAAAATAGTCGCCCGAACGACCGCTGCGCACCGCGCGGCACCCACCGAACAGACAAGCATGAGAAAAGTGAAGCTGCGCAACGCCGCAGAAATCGCCCAGGCCCGCGTGGCCGGGCAACTGGCGGCCGAAGTGCTGCATATCGTGGCCGAGCACGTCAAGGCCGGTGTCACCACCGACGAACTGGACCGCATCTGCCATGACCACATCGTCAAGGTGCAACAGGCCACCCCGGCCAACATCGGCTACCACGGCTTCCCCAAGACCATCTGCAGTTCCGTCAACGACGTGATCTGCCACGGCATCCCCGGCGGCCAGGTACTCAAGGATGGCGACATCATCAACATCGACGTCGCCGTCATCAAGGATGGCTGGTACGGCGACTGCAGCCGCATGTACTTCGTCGGCTCCCCCAACGCCACCGCGCGCAAGCTGGTCAACACCACCTACGAGGCCATGTGCGCGGGCATCCGCGCAGTGCGCCCGGGCGCGACCCTGGGCGATGTCGGCCACGCGATCCAGACCGTGGCCCAGCGCGACGGCTTCTCGGTGGTGCGTGAATATTGCGGCCACGGCATCGGCACCATCTACCACGACGAACCGCAGGTGCTGCACTACGGCCAGCGCAACAGCGGCCTGCCGCTCAAGGAAGGCATGATCTTCACCATCGAACCGATGCTCAACGCCGGCAAGCGCCACACGCGCCAGCTCGACGACGGCTGGACCGTGCTGACCGCTGACGGCTCGCTGTCGGCCCAGTGGGAACACATGGTGGTGGTCACCGCCAAGGGCTATGAAATCCTCACGCCCTGGCCGGAAGGCTGCGGCGACTATCCCTCCATCGCCACCCGCAACTGACCTGCCTGCGCATCAATCCGGTGGCGGGTCTCAGCCCGCCACCACCTCGATGGGAAAGTCCGAGAACAGGTCCAGCTGATCCTGTTCCGGCGTCCCGCCCACCACGATCCCCGAAAACACTTCCAGCGTGCTGTAGAAGGCCGGACGAAAACGGCCCAGCTTGCTCTGGTCGATCACCACGTAGCACTCCGCCGCGCTGGCGATGGCCGCCTGCTTGATCGGCACTTCGTGGAAGTTGGAACAGCTCACGCCGCGCCGCGCATCCACCCCGCCCGCCGACAGAAAGGCCTTGTTCACCCCCAGCCGCTTGAGATAGGCCACGCCCTCTTCGGACGCAAACGAGGCCGATGACGGGTGATACAGCCCGCCCAGCAGGATCACCTGCGTATTGGGACGCTGGCTGACGATGTTGGCAATGTTCAGGGAATAACAAATCACGCTCAGGCCGATATCAACCGGCAAAGCCTCCGCCAGATGCGTCATGGTGGTGCCGCAGTCGATGAAAATGCTGTCCCCCTCCTGCACCCGCTGCGCCGCGCGCTGGCAGGCCAGGCGCTTGCGCTGGGCGTGCTGGTCGGCTTCGCGGTCGATCGAATAGCGGTTCTCGCCAGCACCGGGGCTGCTTTCCAGCACGTGGCCGCCGAGGCAGATCAGCGGTGAATCGTCGGCGGCCAGGTCGCGCCGCACCGTCATCACCGTCACTCCCAGCACTTCGGCAATGCGCGCCAGCGGCGTCGGGCCCTGCTCGCGGATCATGTCCTGCATGCGCGACAGGCGCTGGGCGCGCGCGCGTTCGCCCAGCGTGGGTTGAGGGACCGGCTTTCCGGTCGACGTCGGGGTCATCGATGCCATGAGGCGTTTTCCTGATCGGGAAATGTTGCAGATAAAAAAAGGTTGCGCCTTAAAAGTTATGGATGTAACGTTACAGCCATTAAATGTTATTTGCAAAACATTTAGCGCGTTGGGCCACATTGTAGCGAGGCCGGCGGACGGCGTCGATGCATGCAAGAGCCAAGCCTGACCCAGCGCAAGCAGCACATGGAAGAGACCTGCCCGTCGGCACCAGCCTACGGTAATTAACTAAAAGTTACGCAGCCATGAACATGACCAGCAAGACCCCTTCCCTGCGCCGTGCGCAGGGCGAGGCCGACATCGTGCGCGAGGATAGCGCGCCCGCCGGCCATCCGCGCAACAGCGTGCAGCCCTATGACGCTGCCGCCTTCGAACACTTGCGCATCAACCTGAGCGCCGCCGAAAAGCGCGTCGCCACCTTGAAGGGCCGCCGCTCGGTCAAGAAGGATGCGCAGGCCGCCTGGCTGCTCAAGGCCATCACCTGCATCGATCTCACCACGCTGTCCGGCGACGATACCCCGCAACGCGTGCGCCGCCTGTGCGCCAAGGCCGCCAATCCGGTGCGCGCCGATCTGCTGGAGGCGCTGGGCATGCAGGCACGCGGGCTGACCACGGGCGCGGTGTGCGTCTATCACCGCTTCGTGAAGACGGCGGTGGAAGCGCTGGAAGGAAAGCATATTCCGGTGGCGGCGGTGTCGACGGGATTTCCGGCAGGTCTCAATCCGCACGCATTGAAGCTCAAGGAAATCGAAGCCTCGGTGCGCGATGGTGCCGCCGAAATCGACATCGTCATTACTCGCGAACACGTGCTCACCGGCAACTGGGAAGCGCTCTACCGCGAGATGCGCGACTTCCGCCAGGCCTGTGGCGACGCCCACGTCAAGGCCATCCTTGCGACCGGCGAATTGAAGACCCTGCGCAACGTCGCCAAGGCCTCGATGGTCTGCATGATGGCGGGCGCTGATTTCATCAAGACCTCCACCGGCAAGGAGAGCGTCAACGCCACCCCGCTGGTCTCGCTGGTGATGCTGCGCATGATCCGCCAGTATCAGGAGATGACCGGCATCCAGGTCGGCTACAAGCCCGCAGGGGGAGTCGCCACGGCCAAGGACGTCCTCGAATACCAGGTGCTGATGAAGGAAGAACTGGGTGACGACTGGCTGCAACCCGATCTGTTCCGCGTGGGAGCCTCCAGCCTGCTGGCCGATATCGAACGCCAGCTGGAACACCACGTCACCGGCCGTTACTCCGCCTTCAACCGGCATGCCATCGGCTAAGCCACCCTGCACGGACAAGCACAATGAGCGTTTCCACCTATTTCGACACCATGGATTACGGCCCCGCCCCCGAGAGTGACAAGGATGCCCGCGCCTGGCTGGCCAGCCACGAGGCCTCGTTCGGCCACTTCATCGCGGGACGTTTCACCCAGCCCGGCGGCCAGCTGGAAGATCTGGATCCGGCCAGCGGCAAGCGGCTGGCGCACCTCACCCAAGGCTCGGCGGCGGATGTGGATGCCGCCGTCAACGCCGCCCAGGCCGCGCTGGCCGGCTGGCAGGCGCTGGGCGGCCATGGCCGTGCGCGTCACCTGTATGCGCTGGCGCGCGCGGTGCAACGCCACGCCCGCCTGCTGGCGGTGCTGGAGACCATGGACAACGGCAAGCCGCTGCGCGAATCGCGCGATGTGGACGTGCCGCTGGTGGCACGCCACTTCTATCACTACGCCGGCTGGGCGCAACTGCAGGAAAGCGAATTCCCGGATCATGTTCCGGTGGGCGTGGTCGGCCAGATCGTGCCGTGGAATTTCCCGCTGCTGATGCTGGCCTGGAAGATCGCCCCGGCGCTGGCGCTGGGCAATACGGTGGTCCTGAAACCCGCCGAAGACACCTCGCTGACGGCCCTGCTCTTTGCCGAACTGGCACAGCAGGCCGGGCTGCCAGCGGGCGTGCTCAACATCGTCACCGGCGATGGCAGCACGGGCGCGGCCATCGTCGCGCATCCCGGCATCCAGAAAATCGCCTTCACCGGCTCCACCGAAGTGGGCCGCCTGATCCGCGCACAGACCGCCGGCAGCGGCAAGTCGCTGACGCTGGAGCTGGGCGGCAAGTCGCCCTTCATCGTCTTCGATGATGCCGATATCGATGCCGCCATTGAAGGCGTGGTCGATGCGATCTGGTTCAACCAAGGGCAGGTCTGCTGTGCCGGTAGCAGGTTGCTGGTGCAGGAAGGCATTCACGATCTCTTCATCGCGCGGCTCAAAAAGCGCATGGAAAAACTCAAGGTCGGCGCACCGCTGGACAAGTGCAGCGACATGGGCGCGCTGATCTCCCCGGTGCAGCTCGAACGCGTGCGCCGCCTGGTCGAGCAGGGTGTGCGTGAAGGTGCGCAGTGCCATCAGGTGGCGCTCGATGTGCCGCCCGGCGGCTGCTTCTATCCGCCCACGTTGCTGACCGGCGTGCATCCCGCTGCCACCGTGGCCACCGAGGAAATCTTTGGCCCGGTGCTGGTGGCGATGAGTTTCCGCACGCCCGACGAAGCCGTGCAACTGGCCAACAACAGCCGTTACGGACTGGCCGCCAGCGTCTGGAGCGAGACCATCGGCCTGGCCCTGGGCGTGGCCCCGCAGCTGAAAGCGGGCGTGGTGTGGATCAACAGCACCAACCAGTTTGATGCGGCCGTCGGTTTTGGTGGCGTGCGCGAATCCGGCTATGGCCGCGAAGGAGGACGCGAAGGCTGCTACGAATACCTCAAACCGCGCCATCGCCTGAACCGCGCGCAACGCAATACTGCATCGGCCACGCCGGCCGGCACGCGCAAGGACTCTCCGCTGCAAGGCGGCCTGGTCGACCGCACCGCCAAGCTCTACATCGGCGGCAAGCAGGTCCGTCCGGATGGCGAAGTCTCCATGGCTTACCACGCGGCCAGTGGAGAACGTCTGGAAGACGTGGGCCTGGGCAACCGCAAGGATATCCGCAATGCTGTCGCCGCTGCCGTCAAGGCCGGTGGCTGGAGCAGCGCGACTGCCCATCGCCGCGCCCAGGGGCTGTATTACATCGCGGAAAATCTGTCAGCGCGCGCCGATGAATTCGCGCGCCGCATTGCCCTCACCACCGGGGTCTCCGCCGAGGCCGCGCGGGCCGAAGTGGACGCCGCGATCAAGCGCCTCTTCAGCTATGGCGCCTGGGCCGACAAGTACGACGGCGCCGTGCACCAGCCCCCCCTGCGTGGCGTGGCCCTGGCCATGCCGGAAGCCATCGGCGTGGTCGGCGTGGTCTGTCCGGAAGAACAGCCGCTGCTGTCCTTCATCAGCCTGGTGGCGCCCTTGATCGCCATGGGCAATCGCGTGGTGGCCGTGCCGAGCCAGCAGGCAGCGCTTGTCGCGACCGACCTCTATCAGGTACTCGATACTTCGGACCTGCCCGGCGGTGTCATCAACATCGTCACCGGCAAGAGCGCCGAACTGCTCACCGTACTGGCCGAGCATGACGAGGTCGATGCCCTGTGGGTACGTGGACCGGCCGAGTTCTCGGCGACGGCCGAGCGGCTGTCCGTCGGCAATCTCAAGCGCTGCTTCGTGGATCACGGCGAGGTCACCGACTGGCACGATGCTGCGCAAGCTGAAGGCAGCGAATATCTGCGCCAGGCCACGCACGTCAAGAACATCTGGATTCCTTATGGCGAATGAAAACCTTGTGCTTCAGCGCAATACGGTTTTCCTGACGAAGTCCTGACGATATGCTGACTAATAAACCGAAAGAAATGAAATCTTGAAATATTAGTTTTTTACGGTGAACAATCAAGCTGAACAAGGACTCCCAAGCAACAAGATTTAGATTTATTCTATAAGCATACTTATAAAATCCACAGGAGACGACATGCTTAAAAATCTGCATCCTTTATTGAACGCCGATGTGCTCTACGCCTTGCGCGCGATGGGACACGGTGACGAACTGGTCTTGTGCGACGCCAATTTCCCGGCCGACTCGGTGGCCCGCCAGACGGTGCTGGGCAAGGTGCTGCGCATCGATGGCGTGGGCACCACCGAAGCTGCGCGCGCCATCCTCTCGGTGCTGCCGCTGGACAATGCCGTGGAGCAGCCGGTGCGGCGCATGGAGATCATGGGCGAACCCGCCACCATCCCGCCGGTACAGCAGGAACTGCAACAGGAAGTCAACCAGGCTGAAGGCCGCGAACGTCCGCTCGGGTCCATCGAGCGCTTCGCCTTCTACGAAGCGGCCAAGAAAGCGTATTGCGTGATCGCCACCGGCGAGCGCCGCTTCTACGGCTGCTTCCTGCTCAAAAAAGGTGTGTTGCCACCGGAGGCGTGAGCATGACTTCCCTCTCGCACAAGACCGGCGTGGCCGTGCTGGGCATCTACGTGGCCGACCTCGCTTTCCGCGCACCGGGCATGCCCGGCCTGGGCCAGACCATCGCCGGCACCGGCTTCGCCATGGGGCCCGGCGGCAAGGGCTCCAACCAGGCCGTGGCCGCTGCGCGCGTCGGTGCGCCGGTGCGCTTCATCTCGGCCATCGGCAAGGATTCCTTCGGGGACATCGCGCTTTCGCTGTGGCGTCAGGAAACCATCGCCCCGCACGTGCGCGTGATCGAGGATGCTCCCACCGGGGCGGCCTTCATCTACGTCAACGATGCCAGCGGCGACAATGCCATCATCGTGGTACCAGGTGCCGCCTCGCAACTGTCCACCCAGGATGTGGAACGCGAACACCAGGCCATCGAAGCGGCGAGTGTCTTCGTCACCCAGCTGGAGCAGCCGCCCGAGGCTGCGCTCACCGGCCTGCAGATCGCCCGGGCGGCAGGCACCACCACCGTCTTCAACCCGGCCCCGGCACTGGACTTCCCGCCGCAGATCTATGGCCTGTGCGATTTCATCACCCCCAATGAGCATGAAGCGGCCCTGCTGACCGGTATCGAAATCCACACCGTCGACGATGCCCGCCGCGCTGCCGACGTGCTGCTGGAACGCGGCGTGGGCTGCGCCCTCATCACGCTGGGCGCGCAGGGTGCCTTGCTGCACAGCCGCTCGCAATCGCTGCATCTGCCGGCCCTGTGCGCAGGCACCGTGGTGGAGACCGCCGGTGCGGGCGACGCCTTCAACGGCGCCTTCGCCGCCGGACTGGCCGAAGGCATGAGCGCAGAACAGGCCGCGCGGCTGGCCACGGCGGTGGCGGCCATTTCGGTCACCCGCCCCGGCACCGCCCCGTCCATGCCCAGCCGCCAGGAAGCGCTGGCTCTGCTGCAGGCCAACGCCGGTGCGCTGGCGCAGGCGCAATGACATTCCCCCGCAAGGTGAACCGACCATGAAACTGAAGATCTCCGACCCGCAACTGCTGTTCCTGCTGGTCATCAACCTGGCCATCCTGCTGGTGGCCACCGTGTTCTCGCGCGGCGACTTCCTGGACCTCTACAACTTCCAGTCCATGGCCAGCCAGCTGCCTGAACTGGGCCTGCTGGCCATCGGCGTGGCGCTGGCGATGATCTCGGGCAATGGCGGCATCGATCTTTCCGGCATCGGCCTGGCCAATCTGGCCGGCGTCGTGGCCGCAGCCACCATGCCGCTGCTGGTGGCCGCGCCCGATGCGGCACCGTGGACCTACACGCTGGGCTTCATCGCGGTGGCACTGGTCACCGGACTGGTGGGCGGTGCACTCAACGGCTGGCTGATTTCGCGCGGCAATCTGACGCCGATTCTCTGCACGCTGGGCACGCAGATGATCTTCACCGGACTGGCCGTGGTGCTGACCAATGGCTCCAGCCTGCGCATCAGCGTGGTCGATCCGATCTCGGCCATCGGCAATGAATCGGTGCTGGGCGTGCCCATCCCCTTCATCATCTTCGTCGCGCTGCTGCTGGGCGTGGGCTGGCTGATGCGCTACAGCCTGTTCGGCATCAAGCTCTACCTGCTGGGCACCAATGCGCGCGCAGCACGTTACGCGGGCATCTCGCAGAATCGCCTGCGCTTTGCCACCTACACCTTGAGCGGCGTGCTGGCTTCGGTGGCCGGCGTCATCATCGCCGCACGCACTGCCAGCGTGAAGGCCGACTATGGCAACTCCTACCTGCTCATCGCCATCCTGATCGCGGTGATGGCCGGCATCCGTCCGCAAGGCGGCTACGGGCGCATGGTCTGCCTGTTCTTCTCGGCGCTGGCGCTGCAGCTGCTGTCCTCGACCTTCAACCTGCTGGAGATTTCCAACTTCTTCCGCGACTGCGCCTGGGGCTTGCTGCTGCTGTGCTTCCTGGCCTCGGCGCGGGTCAGCTGGCGTGATTTTTTCCCGAATTCAAAGGCGCAATTGCGCAAGTCTTGAACAGCACCCCGCCTGTCAAGATCCATCCACATAGTGGGGAAACTGGAGACATGATGAACAAGAAATCGGCTTGCGTACTGGGTTCGGCTCTGGCAGCCATCGGCTTTGCCAGCGCGCTGCAGGCGCAGAACAAACCCATCGATATCGTCACCGTGGTCAAGATCACCGGCATCAGCTGGTTCAACCGCATGGAAGTGGGCGTCAAGGAATTCGCTGCCGCCAATCCCGGCGTGACCACGCGCCAGATCGGCCCGGCCCAATCGGATGCAGCCCAGCAGCAACGCCTGGTGGAAGACCTGGTGGCCAAGAAGGTCGATGCCATCGCCGTGGTGTCGATGGATCCACCGACCCTGGAGCCGGTCTTGAAGCGCGCCCTGGATCGCGGCATCAAGGTGGTCACCCATGAAGCCGACAACCAGAAGAACACCCTGGTCGATATCGAAGCCTTCGACAACACCGCCTATGGCGCACGCCTGAATGACCGCCTGGCCGCCTGCATGGGCGAGACCGGCAAGTGGTCGTCGCTGGTCGGTTCGCTGGGCAGCCAGTCGCAGGTGCAGTGGGCTGATGGCGGCGCCTCCAATGCCGCCAAGAAGTATCCCAAGATGACCCTGGTGGATGCCAAGAACGAATCGGCCAACGATGCCGAGAAGGCCTACGCCAAGGCCAAGGAAATCCTGCGCAAGCATCCTGACATCAAGGGCTTCCAGGGTTCGTCGTCGCTCGACGTGCTGGGTATCGGCCGCGCCGTGGAAGAAGCCGGCCTGCAGGGCAAGGTCTGTGTCTATGGCACCGGCCTGCCGAGCGAAGCGGCCAAGTTCCTGGAGTCGGGTGCCGTGGGTGGCATCGCCTTCTGGGATCCGAAGGATGCCGGCCTGGCCATGAACAAGGCCGCCATGATGCTGGTGCAGGGCAAGAAAATCACCGACGGCATGGACCTGGGCATTCCCGGCTACAACAAGGTCAGCGTCAAGAAGGGTCCGGGCGTGGGCGTGATCGTCACCGGCCAGGCCTGGGTCGAAGTGGACAAGAAGAACTACAAGCAGTACGCGTTCTGATCGCGGCCTGATCAGACCCACCGGACATCCGCCGCGCGCCCGCATCATCATCCCGGCCACGGCGGATGTCCTTCGTCATCGCGTTGGACTATGAGCACTCAAGACACTTCCCGCCCCGACGGCGCGCCTGCCCAGGAATTCCTGCGGCTGCAGGGTATCCACAAGCGCTTTGCCGGGGTGCATGCCCTGCGCGGCATCGATCTCACCATCCACGCCGGCGAGATCTATCACCTGCTGGGCGAGAACGGCTGCGGCAAGAGCACCATGATCAAGATCATCGCCGGGGCCCAGCCGCCCAGCGAAGGAGAAATCTTCATCCAGGGCGAACGCGTGGCCGAACTCACGCCGCTGGCCTCGCTGTCGCTGGGCATCGAGACGGTGTATCAGGATCTCTCGCTGCTGCCCAACATGAGCGTGGCCGAGAACGTTGCCCTGAGCGCCCAGCTGGTGCGCCATCAGGGGCGGCTGGCACGCCTGTTCGATCGCGGCGCCCTCAACGACACGGCGGCGCGCGCCCTGCGCGCGGTCAATCTGCCGGCCACGGCGGCGTTTCTCGATACGCGCGTGGACGAGCTGCCCATCGCCACCCGCCAGTTGATCGCCATCGCCCGCGCGATTGCCACCAGTGCGCGCATGGTGATCATGGATGAACCGACTACCTCGCTCACCCAGAAGGAAGTCGATGCGCTGGTCAAGGTCATCAACGGCCTGCGCGCCAATGGCGTGGCGGTGCTGTTCGTGAGCCACAAGCTCGATGAATGCTTTGCCATCGGCGGCCAGGCCATCGTTTTCCGCGATGGAGAAAAAGTCGCGCAAGGACCGATCCAGACCTTCACCAAGGCCCAGCTGGGCCAGCTGATGACCGGCAAACAGTTGAGCGAGGAGCGCTATCGCGTCGACGCCCAATTGCAGAAGACCCGCCTGGAAGTCACGGCCCTCACGCGCCGCGCCGCCTTTGAGGATGTCAGCTTCACGTTGCATGAAGGCGAGATCCTGGGCATCACCGGCCTGCTTGATTCGGGCCGCAATGAACTGGCCTTGGCGCTGGCCGGGGTCGAACCGGCGCATGGCGGACAGATCGTGCTGGACGGACAGCACCTGTCGCTGCGCGCGCCCGGCGATGCGATCACGCATGGCATCGGCTACGTACCCGAGGATCGCATCAGCGAAGGCCTGTTCCTCGACAAATCGATTCGCGACAACATCATCACCACCATCCTGCGCAAGATGCGCGGCAAGTTCGGTGCACTCGATGCGGCGGCCTGCCAGCGCTTCTCGGTGGACACGGTCAGGCAATTGCAGATCGCCACCCCGGACGTGGATCGTCCGGTGCAGTCGCTCTCCGGCGGCAACCAGCAGCGCGTGCTGATCGGCCGCTGGCTGGCCATCAATCCGCGCGTGCTGATCCTGCACGGGCCGACGGTGGGCGTGGATGTGGGTTCCAAGGACATCATCTACCGCATCATCCAGGACCTGGCAAAACAGGGCATGGGCGTCATCCTGATCAGCGACGACCTGCCCGAGCTGCTGCAGAACTGCGACAACCTGCTGCTGATGAAGCGCGGACGCATCGTGCGCCGCTTCGAGGTGGAGGGCTTGTCCGAGAGCGACCTCGCGCACGACCTGGTCTCCGAACAAAGCCACGAACATTGAGAACCGAGCATGGATGCAAGCACTTTGACCCGCCAGAACGCCCACACCGACACCAGTCCCGCCCTGCCCCCGCGCAGTGCGGCAGCCAGCCTGGGTGCGCTGCTCAAGAAAAACCCTTCGCTGTTCACCTTCGTCCTGATCCTGCTGGTGGTGGTGACGGTGGCCCTGATCAATCCCGCCTTCTTTCAGCTGGCGGTGCTGTTCGACATCGTGCGCGCCTGCACCACGCTGGGCCTGTTTGCGCTGGGCGTGATGATCGTGCTGGCCGCCGGTGGCATCGACGTCTCCTTCGCGGCCATCGCGGCGCTCACCATGTATTCCATCACCAAGGTCGTGATGACGTATTTCCCGGAGACGCACATCGCCGTCATCCTGCTGGCCGGTGCGGCCGGCGGCACCGCGCTGGGTGTGCTCAACGGGCTGCTGGTGGACTGGCTCAAGGCGCCCTCGCTGATCGTCACCATCGGTACCCAGTATCTCTATCGCGGCATCCTGCTGACCTTCGTCGGGACCGTGTTCTTCATGAACGTGCCGCATGCCATGGATCAGTTCGGCAAGCTGGCCCTGGCGCGGCATGACACGGCCAGCGGCCTGCACGCCGTGCTGCCCGCCACCGTGCTGGTGCTGGTGCTGGCCAGTGCGCTGACCTGGTGGCTGCTCAACAAGACCCTGATGGGGCGCGCCGTCTACGCCGTGGGCGGCAGCCTGGCCATCGCCGAACGGCTGGGCTACAAATTGCGTTCGGTGCATCTGTTCGTGTTCGGCTATGCCGGTTTCCTGTCAGGACTGGCGGGCATCGTGCACGTCTCCAGCACACGCCTGGCCAATCCCTTCGACCTGGTGGGCAGCGAGCTGGATGTGATCGCCGCGGTGGTCCTGGGCGGTGCGCGCATCACGGGCGGCCATGGCAGTGTGGTGGGTACGCTGCTGGGCGTGCTGCTGGTGACCCTGATCAACAACGTGCTGATCCTGGCCGGCGTGCCCAGTACCTGGCAGAAAGCCATCATTGGCGGCTTCATCGTGCTGGCGGGAGCGGTGTTCGCGCTGCGGCGGGAGAAGTAGAATTTCCCGTTAAAAATACTCACCAATTCTCCCGCCCATCTTTTTTTAAAAAATATTTTCAAATCACTGCATCCAGATCGGCTCCTCGCGGGTAGTACCTCATGTCAGCCCCGTTGTCGCGCATGCGGCGGCGGGCTGCACGAGACAACCATCCATTTCAAGAAACAAGGAGCCCATCATGCAAACTGCCATCCTGTCTACCCGTTCCCTCCGTATCGCCCTGCCCCTGGCCGCGGCCCTCACGCTGGCGGCCTGCGCGCCCATGTCGACCATGTATTCGCAGGACAGCCTGCCGGACGCCGTCAAGGTCCCGGCCGGCAACAAGGTGGTCCTGCAGACCGTGGGCGTGGGTGAGATCCTCTATGAATGCCGCGCCAAGAAGGACATGCCCGGCCAGTTCGAATGGACCTTCGTCGGCCCCGATGCCGTGCTCAAGGATCGCAGCGGCATGCAGGTCGGCCGTTACTACGGCCCGCCGGCCACCTGGGAGAGCAGCGACGGTTCCAAGGTGACCGGTGCGCAGGTCGCGGTGGCCCCGGCTGGCACCGGCAATATCCCGCATCAGCTGGTCAAGGCCAATCCGGCTACCGGCATGGGTGCGATGACGCAGACGACCTATATCCAGCGCGTCGCCACCAAGGGTGGCGTGGCACCGGCTGATCGCTGCGACATGGGTTCGGCGGGTGCCAAGCAGAAGGTGGGCTATCAGGCCGACTATATCTTCTGGAAGGCTTCCTGATGCGAGCGTAATCCACGCCATAACCTCGCTATAATCCAGGTCACCCCGGCCGGACGTTCCGGCCGGGCAACCTGCGACCGGAGCCTGATTTCGCGTGACTGACGTCCCCGCCTCCTTCGATCATGAAGCCGCCCTGCTGGCCTGCGCGCGCGGCGAGCGCCGTGCATTGCAGGCGCTTTACGAACACGAGGGCCGCACTCTGCTGGGGGTGGCCTTGCGCATCGTGCGTGATCGCGCACTGGCCGAGGACGTCCTGCATGACGCCTTCCTCAATCTGTGGAACCGCGCCGCCAGCTTCGACCCGGAGCGCGGAGCGGCACGCGGGTGGATCTACACGGTAGTACGCCATACGGCACTCAATCGCATCCGCGCCATGCAGCACGAAGTCTCCGCCGGTGATGACCTGGAAGAACTGGCCGACCGCGCCGAGCCCGCCGTGGATGCACCCGAGTGGCAAGCCGACCTCGGCCGGCTGGACGAGTGCCTGGGCCAGTTGAGCGATGCCAAACGCGCCAGCATCGTCTACGCCTATGTCGATGGCTGCACCCATGGCGAAATCGCCGAGCGCCTGCAAGCGCCGCTGGGATCGGTGAAGGCATGGATCAAGCGCGGCCTGGCCGCGCTGCGGGAGTGTATCGGATGAATGCATCACACGATGAACTGCAATGGCTGGCGGCCCAGTACGTGCTGGGCACGCTGCCGCACGCACAACGCCAGGCGGTGGAGCAGCGCCTGGCCACGGACGGCGCACTGCGTGCCGCCGTCGATGAATGGGAAACCAAGCTGCATCCGCTGACCGCACTGGCCGAGCCGGTGCAGCCCTCGGCCAGCCTGTGGCAGCGCATCGAGCGCAGCCTGCCCATGCCGGCCCCGGTACGTCAGCGTGGCGGCTGGCATGCATGGTGGGAGAGCGTGCAATTCTGGCGCTGGAGCACCGGCGCGGCGCTGGCCTGCTCGGTGCTGCTGGCCGTGCTCATGCTGCGTGCCGAGCCGCCGACGCGTGCGCCGGCCTACATGGTGGTACTGGTGGCGCCGCAGGACAAGGCCCCCGGCTGGGTGGTACAGACCGGTGGCAGCGGCCGCCTCAACCTGATCCCTCTGGGCGTGGCCACCGTGCCGCAGGAGAAGGCGCTGCAATTCTGGACCAAGGGGGCCAACTGGAACGGCCCGGTCTCGCTGGGCATCGTCAAGCCTGGCAAGACCCAGGAAGTCCCGTTGGACAAACTGCCACCGCTGCAGCCGGACCAGCTCTTCGAGATCACCCTGGAGCCGGGTACCGGCTCGCCCACGGGCCGTCCGACCGGCCCCATCCTCTACATCGGCCGCGCGGTCAAGGTCACTTCCTGAGACCGGCGCGATGGCGCATGGCGTGAGCCAATCCGCGTGGCAGCGAGGACTGGCGAGATTCGTGGATGGCGCGCATCAGTTGCGATGCGCGTTTGTACCGCGCGCTGGGAAATCGTCGCAAAACACGATGCAAAACAATCGCCAACGAAAAAAACCGAATAAGGAGACGCGGTTTTAAATTAAGCTTGCGCGAAATAATTACTGTCTCAGCAATGAATCGCAAAGTCTTCCGGCGCGTTTCCTCCTGGAAAATTCTCCTCTGGGCCTGCACCAGCATGGTCGGAGGCGTCTTTCTGGCGCAGCTCGCGCTGACCATTTCGGAGATCCGCCACATCGACGCCTCGTCGATGCAGGCCTTGCAGCGTGCGGAAGACGCCGGACGCGCCACCGCCGATGCGCTGCGCCGGGCCGAAGCGAGTCCCTTCGAGATGTGCTCGGAGGGCGACCTCACCATCCTGCGCAACATCACCTATGCCAACAGCTATGTGGCCGACCTGGGCCGCATCGAGCAGGGCGTGGTGCGTTGTACGGCGCTGTGGGGCAAACTGGACAAGCTCACCCGCCTGCCTGAACCGCACTATCATGCGCGCGGCGGCTTCAGCGTGTGGAGCCATCAGGAAGTGCTGCAGACGCATTACCAGACCAACCTGGTGGCCCTGAACCGCAGCCTGGCCATCGCCTCGCCCTCAACCTTCGATCTCAATCGTTTCTATCAGGATGTATCGCTGCGCATCACCAACGGCAACGGCACGCACACCTATGCCGAGCGCGACGGCCTGCGCTACAACCCGGCCGGCGCGATGGACCTGCTGCCCGGCATCGACATCACCGAATGCAGCCGCGACATGGCCCTGTGCGCCCAGGCGAGCGCGCGCCTGCACTGGTTTGCGCTGGCCCAGCCCTTGAGTTTTGTGGCGCTGCTGGCGGGCAGTTTCCTGCTGGGTGCGCTGGCCTACCTGATGCATCTGCGCCTGCGCCGCAATCAGGGTGTGGTGGAGAAGCTGCGCGAGGGCATCGCCAATGACGAGATCGTGCTGCTGTACCAGCCCATCGTCTGCGTGCGCGACCTGAGCCTGAAGGGATACGAAGCGCTGGCGCGCTGGCGCCCGGCGGATGAACCCGAGATCGGCCCGGACATCTTCGTCCCGCTGGCGGCGCAGAACCGGCTCAGCACGGCGCTCGCGAAGGTGGTACTGGCGCGTGCGCTGCGCGAGATGCAGGATCTGCTGCAGGCCGATCCGATGCTGGTGCTGGCGGTCAATACCGAGGTGGCCGACATCGAGGATGCGGACTTCATCGAATTCGCGCTCGAACTGACGGCGACTACGCCTGGCCTGCGTCCGCAATTGCATCTGGAAGTCACCGAGCGTGCCGACATCCGTTCGGCCACTTTCACACAGAACATCGAGCTGTTGCGCCAGGCGGGCTTTGCGATCTGGATCGATGACTTCGGTACCGGCAGTGCCAATCTGTCGCATCTGTCCTATGCGCAGTTCGACGGCATCAAGATCGACCGGCTTTTCACCAGTGCCTTGAGCACCGGTTCACCGCTGCGCTCGGTGGTCCCCAACCTGCTGCGCCTGGCCACCGAGCTGGAGCTGAAGGTGGTCATCGAGGGCATCGAGACGGAAGAGCAATTGCAGCTCATACGCAGCATCGCACCGCAGATTCATGCGCAGGGCTGGCTGTTCAGCAAGGCGATGGAATTGAGCGAGGTGCTGCAGCAGCGGCAGCCTTATACGCTGGAGGAGTTCGGCCTGGCGGCGTGAACGCGATGCTTGCACTCAAGGGCTGTGGCCGTCTTTCCAGACATCGACGATGAGCACGACGCGTTTTTTGAAAATCGGGGGATAGTTTTTTACCGGTGAAGCCGCCAGTGTCTGCGCCTGCATGTCAGCGGAACAGAAAATCTCCAACGACGTCGACAATCACATTGCCCAGAAAACCGAAGCCACCGCCCGGCTTGGGCTTCCACAACAACCAAGCCAGGATAAAGACAATCACCAGAAAACCTGTCAAACGCACGTATTGCTCCGATACACAATCAATTGAAACAGCATCCTGAACTGACTCGATAAAACTATTTATATAGTTTTCACACAACGGCAAATACTAGATCAAACCCAACATCGACTTGATCGTGTTGTTCATTTCCACGTACTCGTCATAAGTCATTCGAGGATCATCATTCAGAACAACGTACACGCCATCCAGCACGGGAGTAACCAATGGGCAAACTCCTTCAAGCCTCGCGATGACTTTCTCAGGCCCATATCCTAGCGCGCGATGACAAAGCTCTAAGACCCAAAACTGAGCTGGATAAAGTGTAAATAAGTTGTTACGGCCATCGACATTTATTTCCTTATTTTCTCGAAGCTTTGACCTGCGTCGGTTGCTTATAGCAACTTCCAGCACCTCATATCTATAAAATCCTCGCGACTTAAACTAGTCCGTATTCGCGAAGCTCCCTCTCGGTAGCAAATTCGTATTGACGGCAATTTATTGAATGCGATTTACAGGACAATATCTTGCGTTCCGACTTCTTCAACCTCTTCATTAACAAACTTAACGGCGAGGCCAAGTTCCGGCTCCCAAGTGCATTGAAAAAGCACACCGACCACTCTATCTCCCGTACCGAACGATTGCTGAATCACGATCTCCGTTGGCTTTATCAGAGATTTTAGCTGCAAAGAATTCTCGATCTTTGGACATCTCATGTCACAAAGTTCCGCGCCGACAATAGAGCGATACCGTTCATCGCGAGCTTCGAGCCATCAAAGCCGGTCCCGATGCCAACGCTCTGACTCTCGGCCTTGTAGTCACTACGGTTCTGGATATCCGATTGCGTCAAGGTCTCAGTCGTAAGGCTATTCTTGCCCTCAGCCGCAGCCCTGTCCGTGCTGGCAATCTTCGCACCCTTCAGATCGGTATTGCCCGCCACCTTGATCTGGAAACCACCATCCCCGGCCTTGATCCCCGATTGCTCATTCACGCTGGCGTAGTTGCCGTCCACGCTGCTGCGCGCGGCATTGAGGCTGCCGCTCATCTTGCCCGCGCCGACGCTGACGCTCACGCCTGCACTTTGCTGCTTGCTCTTGTAGGTGCTGGTGTCTTGCAGACTCTCGATGTTCAGATTGCCGTTGCCGCTGGTGCCCACATTCATCACGACCTGCTTGCCGCTGACCACAGCGCCCTTGATCGTCGTATCGGTGCCGGATTCGATGGTGAGCTTGTTGGCGGCATCGACGTGCGTATTCACCTGCGCCACATCATTGCCATCGCCACGGCCTCGGCTGCTGCACCGTCTGAATCGCCGACAACACCGGACTGGTAATCTGCAAGGTCAAGCCGCTCTGCTTGAACACCACATCCTGCGTATTCCGCTCGCTGTCCGTCGCCGCCAGAATGCTGATCTGCCGCGCAAGGATATCGATGTCCCCCTTGGGCGCCATCACATTGCTGCCAACCTGCTTGTAACCACTCCCCGCGCTGATGGCCACATTGCCCTCGGTACTGCCGACCGTGGACGACACCGCCGTGCTGCTGACGGTGCGGTTCTTGTTGTCCATCTCCTGTTTGCCGATTGTCACCCCGAAGCCCCCGCCGCTGAAGAGACCGCTGGTCACTTCATTGCGCACGTGCGTGCTGTCGGACTTGTCGCTGGCCGCTACGATATTCACATCACCCGCCGCCGCAATCTGCGTGCCGCGCGTGGAGACCACATTGCTGCCCGTGACGTTCACATCCTTGCCCGCCGCCACGCTGACCGTATTGCCGGAAACGGTACTGCCCGAGGCTTGCGACTGGTCCACCTGATCGCGCGTAGTCACCGTCTTCTTTGACAGCCACCCGCTGCTGCCGCTGGTCTGGTGCCCTTCATCGACCTGCTGCCGTGATTCGGCAGTGCCGAGATTGACGTTGCTGGCCGCTGCCAGATTGATGGCCCCCTTGTCGCTGGTGGCATTCAATCCCCGTGCATTGATGTCGTTGCCTGCCATCACCCGCACATCGCCGGCGGCAGCGATGGTGCTGCCGACCTCGCTGCTCATCGCTTCCTTGCGATAGTTGTTGGCATCCCAGCGCAGTGATTGGGTGGATTTCTCCGTCACCGTGTCCAGATTGACGTTATTGCCAGCTGCCAGCGTGGTACTGCCGCCCTCGCCGCTGTTGGCAATCTGCGCGCCCTTGGCATTGATGTCGCGCGCCGCCGTGGCCGTGAGCGTGCCGCCAGGATTGGTGACGTACAGGGCCGCCACCCGTTCCACGCTGGTGCGGGTCGCCTGGTCGGTGGCGGTGTCGCGCGTGGTCGTCACCAGGTTCAAGTCGCGCCCGGCGCTCACGCTGAGCTTGTCGCCGGCATCGATGGTGCCGCCGATGTTGTTCACATCCAGCGCCGCCACCACCGTTGCGTCCTTGGCGGTGAGACGGCCGCCATTGTTGTTGATGGTCGCCGCATCCAGGGTCAGCAGGTTGCGGCCGGCAATGGTGCCGCTGTTGTTGGCACTGTCGCTGATCTTGAGATTGATGCTGTCGGCCGCCAGCAACGCACCGTGGCCGTTGATGTCGCCGTCTTTCAGGCGCACGTAGAGTTGCGGCACCAGCGCCCTGGTCGTGCTGCCGTCCGGCAGGACCACGTCCTTCTCCACCAGCAGCACCACGTCGGCGGTGAGCGCAGCGATCTGGGCGGCGCTCAGTTCCACGCCGACCTTGAGGTTGTACTGCCTGGCCACGGTCACCCCCGCTTCCAGCAAGGCGCGGTATTGCGCCTCATCGGTGCTGTAGCCGTCGAGGAAGCGGCGGCCGGTCAGTTCGGCCACCTGTTCGCGTACCAGCTTCTGTTCATAGAAACCATCGCCCAGGCGCTTCTGCGTCAGGGTCGGGTCCACGTTCAGCTGCTGCAGCATGTAGTCCGACGAGAGCCAGGTGCGATAGTTGGTGAAGCGCGGATCGCTTTGCACCAGGTAGTGCAGGGCCGGGTTGGTGTTGATCGAGAACAGGCTGTTGTCGGGCAGACGGATCGCGCCTCCGCCACCAATGGCCAGCGCCACGCCCGGCACACGCACGCCATTGGCCATGGCGGCGTTGTTCAGCCGGCCCACCTGCGTGCCACTGCCGGCCACGGCCGTGTTCTGCTGGTAGACCGTGGGGGTGAGGCTGATCGCCTGCACGATCTGGCCCGGATAGTAGCCCGTGCTGGAGACGCCTTGTTCGTCGCGGCCTTTTTTCTCGATGTTGTAGAAGTGGAAAGCGGTGCCGCTGTCGGTGATGATGCGCTGGCCCGGCACTTCCGTATTGTTGAGCGTGCCGATGGCACCGGTCAGGGTGCCGCCGGCGATGATCTGGCTCTTGTCGTTGTTCAGGACGTCAGCACGGATGCGCAGGCCCTGCCCCGACCAGATCCGCGCCGGATCGCTCTGGCTGACGCGGCTTTCCTGGATGACGCGGGTGTAGTCATAGCGGTTGAAGTCATTGCCCAGCTTTACCGACGGGTTGCCGTTGGCGTCGCGCAGCCACATGTCGTCGGCTTCATCGTTGATGATGGCGACCTGGCTGTTGTCATAGCGCGTGGCTGATCCGGAATACTGGAACTCGCGCTTCTCCTCGCGCGAGACCTCCACCACCTCGGTGCTGAAATGTTCATTGGTGTTGTTGATGGTACGCGCAGACAGGTCCAGTGCGCCCTGTGCTTCGATGGTGGCACTGTTGTTGTTGACGGTTCCCGCCTGGCCCGTAGCCCGGTTGCCGGCATCCAGCGCGCCGCCGATGGCCATGTCGCCACCGGCAAAGAGCATGGCGTGTTCGCGGTTGTTGACGTTTTCTGCACCGATGTCGAGACGGTCACGAGCGGCGATCACCGGCGCGGATGTGACGCCATTGACGGTTTCGGCTTCGTTGTCCACGGTGGTGGCAGCGATGGCGACGTGGTCACCGAAGATGCGTCCGGACCCCAGGTTGCGCAGGGTCTGGGTGACGATCACCGTCTCCTGCGCGTCAATGAGGCCGCGATTGACCAGCGTGTGGGCATCAGTGGCATTGAGCTGCAGGCGATTGCCGACCAGCGTGCCGCCCGCACCGTTCATGATGGTAGGGGCCTTGATCCTGAGCAGCGTTGCGGCCTGCATCAGCCCATCGTTGGCAAGCGTGCCGCCACTGTCGATATCGATGCTGCCATTGCTGCGCACCGTGCCGCTGTTGCTGAAGCCTCCGGTCAGTTTGACGGTCGTGGCCTGCTGGCTCAATACCTGGCCATCACCGCCCAATGCAGCCGCATCAATGCTGGTGGTACCGGCATCGAGCTTGCCGCCGGTATTGGTGATGGCGAGGCTGCGGCTGTTGTTGACCGCACCGTTGCCGCTGGCGCTGTCGGCATTGCGGTCAGCGATGCGCAGCGCGCCGCCGGCCGAGACGGTGCCGGCACTGTTGTCGAGGCTGCCGCTGGCGCTGACGGTGGTGCTGTCATTGGCGAGGATGGCACCGCGCGTATTGTCGATGCGATCGGCATCGATGCTGATGCGGGTGGCACGCAGGCCCTGGCTGGTGCCGCCGGTGTCAGTGTTGGAAAGACCGGCCGCCTTGATGTCCAGGGCGTTGGCGGTTTCGATCAGGCCGCCATCATTGCGCACGCTGAGGCGGCGTGCCGGGGGCGCATCCAAGCGATCCTGAATGCTCACGCCCGCACTGGCAGAAATTGCGCCGGCACTGTTGTCCACGGACGTGGCGGCGCGAATGGCGAGTGCCTCGTCGGCACGCAGCTTGCCGCGGCGGTTGTCGATCACGTCTGCATCAAGCGTGAGGCGCTTGCCGAGCAGGCCTTGCGAAAAGCCGCTCGTCCCCGTATTGCTGATGCTGGCGGCCTGTACCTGCAATGCCGCATTGGTCTGGATCCGGCCGCCCGTATTGGTGAGTGCCAGATTGCTGCCGCTGATGGAGAGGTCACCGGCGGCGGAGATCACGCCGCCGCTGTTGTCCAGGCTGCGTTCGGTGCGCAGGGTCTGGCTCTGGCTGGCCAGCATGCTGCCGCGCTGGTTGTCGAGCGACTGTGCCTGCACGCTGATGGTCGCGCCATGGAGACCCTGGTCGCTGGCACCGGTGTCGCGGTTGTCAATGCTGGCGGCCTGCAGGTGCAGGTTGGCGCTGGTGTCGAGCAGGCCGGCCCGGTTGTCCAGGGCACCGCTGCCCAGTGTCACGTCGAGATCGCTGGTGGCCTGCAGTTTGCCGCCACGGTTGTCCAGGCTGGTGGCCGCAATGCTGGCGGTCTGCGTGGACTGGATCTTGCCGGTGTTTTCGATATGGCCGGCGGCGCTGATGCGCACCTCGCCTGCGGCTGCGCCGATGGTGCCGGCATTGCGTACGCCCACACCGGCTTCGGTGCCGACCAGCACGATCTTGTTGGCATACATGCCGCCCAGTTGCGCCACATCGATGGAGAGTGAGGGCGTGTCACCTTCGCCGTCGAGTTTCTCGACGACCTGGTTGTCGGCATTGACGCGGTTGGCCCCGGTGGTGATGCGCAGATCGCGGCTCCAGAGGCCGGCGTTGATGCGGACGGCGCGCGCGATGATGTGGGTGTAGTCGGACTGGCTGCTGTCCAGCCCCTCGCCTTGCACCGTGACCGTGCCGCGCCGGACCACGAATCCATCCAGATTGCCATTGTTCATGATGGCCGTGCCGGTCGTCAGCGTGGTGCGGCTGGCATTGATGAAACCGCAGCCGTCGCAGGTCACGCCGGACGGATTGGCGATGATGACCTGGGCACGGTCGCCAGCCACTTCCACGTATCCGCGCAGGAAACTGGGATTGGCCGAATTGACCTCGTTGAGGATCACCCCCGCAGTGCCGGTGGCCAGGTTGGGATTGCGCTGGATCCAGCCGCCCAGTCTGGTCTGCACGTCATTGCGGGCATTGTTGAGGATGGCCCCCGGCTTGTTGACGTCGAACTGGCTGTACGTATTGCGCGACACGCCTGCCGCGCTGGGCGTGGTGATATTGACCTGTGGCAGTCCGTTGGCGGTAGTCACCACCACGGCCTGTTGCGAGCGCGGTGCCGACGGATCGGCCACGATTTGGGCCTGCGCGGCAGGGAGCGTCAGCAGCTGCGCGCCGGCCAGCACCAGCACCGCGAAGGCCAGCGGCTGCAGGCGCGCAGCGTTGAGCGGCGGCACGGCACTGGTGGCCATGCCGTCCGCACCGGGTGCCGCGCCATGGCTGCGGCCCAGTTCCGACACGGCCATGAGCAGGCCGCGAGTCTTGTTGAAGATGACGCGATAACAGAGCTTGTTCATGGTTCAGGCAGAGAGGGCAAGTGGATCGGCGACGCTGGCGATCGCAGGCGTGGCAGGCGGATGCAACGCAAACCAGGCGCGCGCCTCGCGCGGATGAACGGCCATGCCATGCAGCTCCATGATGCGCATGCCGCGCTCCGCGCCACGGTGATAGAGGGTGCGCATGATGCGGGTGGCCATCAGGCGCTTGCGTACCAGCTGCATCATCAGCTTGGTGTGGCCGAAGGGCGCGATCCAGTCGAGGATCCACAGGCGCTCGCCGCTGCTCCAGTCTTCCTGCCGCATCTGTTCCGGCGAGTGCTGCAGGTAGCGCGCTTCCGCCGCCTCGTCGAGATCGGCCCAGCTCATGTAGAACACCGGCTGGCCGCGCTCGGAGACCAGCACGAAGCGGCCTTCCTTGATCGCCGGCAGCAGCAGCGTGGAGAGCGTATGCAGCGGCACATTGCGGTGGCGCGCTGAATGCAGCCACAGCCAGGCCGCCGAGCCGAAGGCGGTGGCTTCGTTGAATTCGCCCGCCAGCAGGCGCGGCGCGAGGATCTCGAAACGGGGAGCGGGTGTCATGAGCATCAGTAGGACCAGGTGAGGGAGAAGCCGGCCGTGAGGCGGGCCGTCTCAAGACGTTCAGGTTTGGAAACCGGTGTGCCGGCGAAGGCTTCCCACGACAGGCTCTTGTAGCCGCCGCGCAGGCCCGCTACCGCGCCCGCCAGGTGCTTGCCAACCAGCAGTTGCGCCGAGGGTCCGGCGACTTCGCCGTAGTCGAGGCCGATGAAGAACTCCTGGCCGCTGCTGCCCAGTGCGGCCGCCAGCTCATTGCGCACGAACCAGCCGTGATCGGCCAGCAGGGTCATCTCGCCATCGAAGCCGCGCACGGTGTAACGGCCGCCGATGGAGAAGCGTTCCTGCGGTGCCAGGGAAGTGCCATTCCATTGGCCGCGTGCGGCCAGCGTGTAGCGCAGTGCCTGTCGTCCCCATGGCGCATCGAGGCTGAAGGGCTGGCTCAGGTTGAGGTCGAGCGTGGCCAGCGAGAAACGTGCGCTGCCTTCGCCAAAGACGTCTTCCGGTGCTGGCAAGGCCGAGAATGCACCGGTGCCGCGCCGGTAGGCCAGGCTCAGGTCGAGTGCGCCATCGGCGATGAATTCACGATGTGCGAGGCCCAACTCCCAGCCGGCAGTGCGGCGGCGCTGGACCTCGATCTCGGTATCGTTGACGAAATTGCTGGCGCGCCGCAGGAAGGCCTTGGCAGAGACCGACGTCTTGCGCGAGGCATCGCGATAGACCATGCGGGCGAGCTTGATTTCGCTGGTCTCGCTCTGGCCGCGATAGAGATAGGTCTGCGTCAGGCCGGCGATGGTCTGGTGGTAGTCGCTGCTGCTGGTGGTGAAGCCCAGGTTCCAGTAGCCGAGGGGCAGCGAGTAATGCACGGTGCTGCCGCGCGATCCGCGCGGGCCGGCATGGCCGCCGCCCAGATCATGGTTGACGCTGACGTAGAACAGGTCATTGAGGGTCCACCAATTGTCATAGGACAGGGTAATGCTGCCTTGGTATTTGCCGGTGGCATCGGAGCCGCTGTCGTCGACCGAGACCGCCAGCCGCAAGGGAAAGGCCTGGCGGTAACTGATGACCAGATCGCTCTGGCCGGGCAGTGCGCCTTCGCCCTGCGCAGCTTCAAGCTTGATGTCGGCTTCGGCGGTGGGAACCCGCTTGAAATTTTCCAGACCCTGTTCGATGTCGCGCAGGTTGAGCAGCTCACCGGGACGGAGCGGCAAGGCATTCCATTGCGTGCCGCGTGGATCGGCATCGGCGGCGAAGCGTATCTGCCGCACGCGGCCCGGCAACAAGGTCAGCATCAGCACGCCGCTGTTGAGATCCTGCGGCTCGGCCAGCACCCGCGTGGTGATGTAGCCGCGCGCGACGATGGCGTTTTGCAGGCGTGTCATCAGGGCATTGATGCCTTGCACGCCCAGGCAGCGCCCGTCCACTGAGGCCTCGTCCCCTAGCAGCCAGGCGAAACGCGCCGCCTCCTCCCCCCGCAGCTCCACACGCCGGATCGGATAGCACGGTGTCTCCTGCGCAGGCAGCGGCGGTGCGGGCGCGGCCGGCTCTGCGGGCAGGCGGACGTCCGGCGTGGTTTCCTGCTGGCGGCGCAGTGCGCGTTCGCGCTCCTGCTCGCGCTGATACTGCTGCGTGGCCGGGTCGGTCTGTGCCTGCGCGTAGTGCGCCAGGCCCCACTGGCCAAGACTGAAAGCGAAGGACAAAGCGGTCGCCAGCCTGCGTGGGCGCGAAGGGCCCCGCAAGACTCCCTGAGGATCTTGTTTCATGATTTTTAGTTGTGGTTCGGGCGGTGCTGAACGGGTGCGGACCTGTCACCCCTGATGGTCCGTCTGCCTGTTTGTGGCGACATTTCCACAAGGAAAATATGCCGAGCGGCAATTTTACCCAACTTTACAGTCTCGCCAAACAAGAATTTGTTCGGCTGTTGCAAATCATGTTGATTGATGCAAAGTCACCAATAGTCCCTGAAATGTGAACTCAATGAATCCATATGGCAACGGAAACGGACTGATTGTCCTCAATGGATCAGCAGGGAGCTATATGCCCTGAGGGCAGGAAAGAGGGCCGGCGCGCAAATAATTCAGCGCAGCACAAATGCCGGGACGCGCAGCAAAACTGCGCGTCCGGAGAGATCAGGAATGGAGAGACAAAGCGCGCCGTACCAGTTCGGCAGGCGAACCATCATCACGCAAGCCAAGTCGGCGCGCGATACGGTCATCAAGTTCGGGATAGCGGCCAAACACCGCCTCCACCGGCTCTTGCGGGGCATAGCGCACAAGCGCATGGCCATCCACGCGATACAAGGCCGAGAGCGTTGCGACCACTTCCTGCATGGATAGCCGCAATACGGGCAAGGCCCAGGTGCGTTCCATGTGGCCCTCGGTATCCAGCATCGGATCCATGACCGCCGCATGCAGCAGGTTCTCCGCACAACGTTGTGCCGACATCCACCACGCAGTGGCCTGCGGTCCGACCGGCAGCGTCACGGACTCGCCCGCCGCCAGCGCATGCAACAGCTCGCTCATGAAAGCCGAGACCAATCCCGAGGCAGCACGCGGACGCGCCACGATGCCCGGCAGACGCAGCGAACGGCCATCAAGCACACCACGGCGCGTGGCATCGGCCAGCAGGATTTCGCAAGCCCGTTTGTGCGCGCCATAGATCAGCGCCGGACGCGTGGGCGTGGCCGGGGTGACCGGGTCCGGCAAGGGCGTGCCATACACCGCGATGGTGCTGGCATACACCACCACCGGCGGCGCACTCCCCGTTGCCCTGCCTTCGGCCAGCAAGTTGAACAGATCCAGCGTGGCATCCAGATTGACGCGGCGACTCGTGGCCGGATCGGCTTCGGCCGCACCGCCCGGCACCGCTGCCAGATGAAAGCAGAGATCGGCACCGAACCGTGCCAGGCGTGACTGCACCTGCGCATCCTGCAGTTCACCCTCGATGCATTCGACGGACTCGGGCAGCAAAGGCAAGGTGCGATCCATCGCCGCCAGCCGCGTAATACGCTGTTGGCCGACCTGCCCCACCTGCTGCAGCAGCTGCAGCAGGATCGCGCCGATGAAGCCGCCCGCGCCGGTGACCAGGACCCTCATGCTGCCTGCACCACGCGTTGCTGAACGATACCGAAGGGACCGGGACGGCCATCCTCGTAATGCGCCTGCATGCGCACCTCATCGCCGAAGTGCATGAAGCCGGTACGGATCTCGCCGTGATCGATCTTCTCGATCACGCGCCGCTCGGCGATGCAGGCTGAACCGGCCGCGCGCGCCACATTGGAGACCGTACCCGAGCCAATGATGCAGCCCGCGGTGAGGCGACGGCTGTGCGCCGCATGCGCGATCAGCTGTCCGAAGGAAAAATTCATTTCACCGCCGTGCGGTTCGCCAAAGCGCGCGCCGTTCCATTGCACCTGCAGGCGCATCTGCACGCGGCCATCGCGCCAGGCATCGCCAAGTTCATCGGGGGTGACGGCAATCGGGGCAAAGGCCGTCGAGGGCTTGGCCTGCAGGAAGCCGAAACCGGTCTTCATCTCATGCGGGCCGAGTGCGCGCAGGCTCCAGTCATTGAGCTGCACGACCAGGCGCACGGCCTGCAGGGCTTCGTCCGGTGTCGCGCCCATTGCCACCGGCCCGACCACCACCCCGAACTCGCCTTCGAAGTCGATGCCTTCGGCTTCGGAACGCAGCGGCACGTCCTGATGCGGTCCGAGGAAATCATCACTGGCTCCCTGGTACATCACGGGCACGGTATCGAAATACGGAATCGGCGGTGTCTTGAAGGCTTCTTCCATCAAACGTCCGTGATTGAGGAAGGCCGACGCGTCCAGCCATTGCGGTGCGCGCGGCAGCGGTGCCATGCACAGCTGCGCATCGAAGGCGATGGCACCATCAGCACGGCCTTCATTGAGGGCCTGATAGCGCTCGGCCAGGGCGGGCGTGACCTCGTCCCAGCGCGCCAGCGCATCGATCAGAGTGCGCGCGATTCGCGGCACCGGCAAGGCGGTGGCGGCATTGCGCGCGACCAGTACCAGCGCGCCATCAGGCGTGCCGTCGCGCAGAGTGGCGAACTTCATGGCTTACGCTCCCTTGGCGAGTTGGGCGGCAATGGCCGGGTCATACTCGCCATCGACCAGGATGAACAGCATGCGGCAAGGCTTGCCGGAACGATTGGCCCAGGCGTGATTGGTGCCACGCTGCACGACCACGCTGCCGGGTTTCAGGGCGACTTCGCCACGATCCAGCACCAGCGTCATCTCGCCTTCGATGACGATGCCGTAGTCCACCGATTCCGTGCGATGCATGAGCGGATGGGGCGAGTCGGTCTGCACGGTGGATGCCGAAGCTTCGCCGATCTGGCTGAAGGCTTCGTGCATCTTGCTGTTGGCGCTGGCGAGAAACTCCTCGGTGTCGGGCGGGATGTCGACGAAGCGCATGCGTGTGCCGCGCGCCGGGGGCGACAGCACCAGTGCTCCCAGGCTGGGATCAGGGCCATTGTCCACGCGCGCGGGCGTGGCACTGGTGCTCCAGACTTCATGGAACAGCGTCCCGGGAATGGCGGCCACTTCGACCACGGTCGGCAGCGGACCGTCGCTGCTGATGATGGATCGGCCTTGCGCATCGTGGCCGGTGACCACGCGGTGAATCGGGGGGAAGGACATCATGGGCTCCATTGAATCGCTTGAATCGCTTGTATTGCTTGTATTGCTTGTATTGCTTGTATTGCTTGTATTGCTTGTATTGCTTGAATCTGCTGATGCTCTCCGTGCGGCGGCGATATTCAGGTTTCGTCGAAGATCGCGACCGCGCGCGTCCAGCCGGCACTGGCGCCACGTATCTTGTGCGGGAAGCAGCTGATGGTGAAGCCATGCGCCGGCAGGGCTTCGAGGTTGTGCAGTTTCTCCAGGTGGCAGTAGCCGATGTCGCGGCCGGCCTTGTGGCCTTCCCAGATCAGGGACTTGTCGCCGGTCTCGGCTACCCGTTGCGCGGTATAGGAGAACGGTGCGTCCCAGCTCCAGGCATCGGTGCCGGTCAGGCGCACGCCGCGTTCGAGCAGGTACATGGTGGCTTCGTAACCCATGCCGCAGCCGGCACCGAGATAGTCACGGTGACCGTAGCGCGAGCCGGCGCGGGTATTGACCACGACGATGTCCAGTGGCTGCAGCACGTGGCCGATGCGCTTGAGTTCGGCTTCCACATCGGCGGCGGTGGCGACGTAGCCATCGGGGAAGTGACGGAAGTCCAGTTTCACGCCCGCCTGGAAGCACCATTCCAGCGGCACTTCATCGATGGTGATGGAGGGGCGCGCGCCGCCATTCTTTGCGTCTTGCGTGGAATGGAAATGCCACGGAGCATCCAGATGCGTGCCATTGTGCGTGGTCAGCGTGACCCACTCGGCCGCTGCGGCCTCGCCATCGGGATAATCCTCGGGCTGCGTGCCGGGCAGCATGGCCATGAATTCGGGCAGGGTGTCGGCATGCTTCTGGTAAGTGATCTTCGGGGCCAGCGGGGGCGGGTCGGAGAGCACGTCGTTTTCAAGATAGATGGACAGGTCGACGAAACGATGACGGCGACGCGTCTGCAGGGATGCGGTCATGCCAGAGCCTCTTGAGGTTGAACGGCGACCGCACGCGGCAGCCGCGAGAAACAGATCGATGCACCCACGCCCAGCACCACCGCCACCGGACCCAGGCTGCCATAGCCCCAGCCCTGCACCAGCGTGCCGCCGAGGATGGGGCCGATGGCCGCACCCGTCATCAGCATGGCGGGCGTGGCAGCCATGGCGCGGCCGCTGCGGTCCAGACGGGCCATGAGACCGAAGGCGAAGGTATGCGTGAAGATCATCACGGCAGCAAACACGGAAGCCGCCGCCGCATAAGGTGCAAAACGCAACGAACTCATGATCACCACCACCAGCAGCGCCTGCACCAGCGGACCGCCCATCAGCACGCTGCGGGCGGGCAGCCGTTTCTCCAGCAGAGCGGCCAGCGGTGCGGGCAGCAGGTTGACGAAGCCCAGCGCGATGAGCACACCGGTGACCGCTTCCAGCCCGAAGCCGCGATCACTGCCCACACGTTCCAGGAAACTGAAGGTCATCGATTGCACCAGCCCCATGCAGGCGATGCCGGCAATGCCGTACCAGACCTGGCGCGGCACCGGCTCGCGCGGCTTGGCGACACGCGGCAGGCCATCCGTCTCCGGACGGGGAAACGCCAGTGCACAAGCCAGCGCACCCATGGCCATCACCCCCGCGAAGAGATAGAACAATGCAGGACCACCCACGCTGGCGATGATCGGCGGCGCACTGCCCAGGAACAGGATGGCGAACGCGCCCAGCGCGATACCCACCAGCGCAAAGCCGCGATGCGGATTACTGCCGCGCGCGATGGTGCCATGCGTGACACTGAGCGAGAGCCCGGTGGTGATGCCGCACGCCGCATGCAGCAAGGCCAGCAGCAGGTAGTGCTGGGTCTGCGCCGCCACGGCGAACAACAGAGCCGAGAGGCCGAAGCCGATGGCCGCCTTCCAGCGCGCCGTCTCGGGATCGAAACGGGGTGCCAGCACGGCACTGGCCAGCACCGCGCCGCCCAGGAAGAGCGAGGCCAAGAGGCCAGCCTGGCGGGCATCGAAGTGGTAATGCGCCACCAGCGTGCCAACCCAGACCGGCAGCGCGACCAGGTCGATCATGCCGGCACAGTGCGCCAGCATCAGCGCAGCCAGGGCGCGCTTGGAATAGGTCGTGATCATCTTGTCTCCTCGCGTCGTACGCAGATTGCAGAAGCGTTAGTCGTTTATATTTTTTATATTGTTTAAAAATTTCAGATCGGCTGGACCAGGGCCGCGTGCGACTCGCGCATGATGCGCGAGTGCTCGTCCTTGTCGCCGCCCCCGACCTCGATCTCGCCCAGCCGGGCCGAGTTCTCCACCACCATGCGGCAACGTTCCCAGCGGCGTTCCTCGAAGGCCGACAAGGCCAGCGCTACGTTGCCGTTGCGCGCCAGTTCGTCGGCCAGCACCAGCGCATCCTCGATGCCGATGCAGGCACCGGAGGCCAGGTGCGGCGTGGTGGCATGCACCGCATCACCGATCAGCACGACGCGGCCCTGATACCACGGACGCGGCAGCAGCAAGCCTTCCAGCGGGCGGAAGATGATGCGGGCGTTGTCGTCGAGCTGGCCGCGGATGGTCTTCAAGACCGGGGCGCTGAAGTCTTCCAGCAGGCCGCGCAGGCGCGCCACGAAAGTGGCCGGATCGACGTGGTCGTTGACCGGACGCGGCTCGGTGACGAAGAGGTACATCTCGTCTTTCGACACCGGATTGACGCCGGGCTTGATCTGCGGCCCCATCCACATGGTGCAGGTGGTGATCTCCGCCGGACGCGGCAGGATGGCGCGCCACACGGCCTGGCCGCTGTAGCGCGGCTTGGGTGCGTTGGGGAAAAGATGGGCCCGCAGTTTGGAATAGAGGCCATCGGCACCGATGACCAGGTCATAGCGGCGGGTCTGGCCATCGGTGAAGTCGACCTCGACCTCGTCGCCGATCTCGCGCAGCGCCGTGAAAGTGCAGCCCAGGCGCACGTCGGTACCCGAGGCGCGGGTGGCATCGGCCAGGATGCGCGCCAGTACCGGACGCAGGATGGCACCGCCGCCGGGTACGTCGGGCGAGGCCAGGCGCGGAGTGGGCAGCTCGGCGATCTGCGGACCGTGCGGCAGGCACAGGCGCACACCGTCACCGGCCGCGCCTTCGCGCAGGAAGGCATCGAGCACCCCGAGTTGCTTGAGCGCACGCAGCGTGGCCGGGCCGAGGCTGATGCCGGCACCATAGTTGCGCCACTGGGGATCGAGTTCCACCAGGTCGACCTGGGCGCCACGGCGGCGCAGGTCAATGGCGGCCGATGCGCCGGAAAAACCGCCGCCGATGATGAGGATGCGTTGGGCTGCGAGTGTCATGGTGTCTCCTGAATCTTTTTCTTGATGAGTTGATCGTCTTCGCCGGTGGCCAGGTGCAGGCCGCCGTCGTCATCGATGCGCAGCGCCACCGGCGTGAGCGAGTCGCCCAGGCAAGGGCCTAGCGTGCACACCCCGGTGAGCGGATCGAACAATGCGCCATGGGCGGCACAGACCACGTGCTGCCCGCTGGCATCGAGATAGGCATCGCGCCGCCATGGCAGCGGTGTGCCGTGGTGCGGGCAGCTGTCGTGCCAGGCCCGCACCTGGTCGCCCCGGCGCAGCAGGAAGATGGTGGCCTGCCCTGCCCCGCTGGTATCGAAACCGCGCGCGCCGTCCTCAGGCAATTGCGTGACATGGCACAGGTACATGGCCGTCTCTCCCGCTGTACCCGGCAATCAGTGTGCTGCGCCCGGCGGCGGCGGGCCGCCCGGTGCCCACTTCTCGCGGTACTGGAACAGGAACAATTGCGAGGCATCGGCACCCATCGGTGCTTCGCGCGCGGCCCATTGATCGTCGTGCAGGTCCATGTCGGCGTCGTATTCGACGTGGCAGCCCAGCGGCGAATTGAAATACCAGAACCAGTTGCTGCCGAAGCGATGGCGGCCCGGCCCCCAGAAACTCTGGTAACCCTTCTCGACGAAACGGGTGCCGGCCAGCAGCACCTCGGTCGGGCCGCCCATGTGGAAGGTGAAGTGTTCGCAGCCTTTCATGAAAGGTGGGGTCTGGATCATGAACAGCGTGTGGTGATCCAGGGTCCCGGCCGGACGCAGGAAGGGACCCACGCCGGTGAAGCGGTCGGTGCAGACGAAACCCAGGCGCTGATAGAAGGCCTCGGCCTTGGCCGCATCCGGCACGAAATACACCACGTGCGACAGCGTGCGCGGCAGGGCTTCGCCCTCGGCGGGCAGGCCCAGCTGGTTCGGGGCGCGCTGGGCATCGCCGGGGCCGTTGACGCGTTCCGACTTGATGTCCAGCGCACGGCGCACGGTGACCTGGAAGGCCAGCGCAAAGCCCATATCGTCAACACTGCGCACCACGCCATCGCGGCGGCTGACTTCGCGGTCACGGCGCAGTTCGGTTTCGATGGCATCCAAGGTGGCGACGTCGGCCACGCCATAGACAGTTTCGCGCAGCAGGCTGGCGGTTCCCATGGGGGGTGGCAGCGTGGCGTCGTCCTTGGCGCGCAGCACGATAGCGGTACCGTCGAGGGCTTCGTAACGGTCGTTACCACCCTCCTTGAGGCCATAGTCGAGCAGGTACTGGCGGCAGGCGGGCAGATCGTCCACGCCAAAGACCAGGGCATCGGGTCCAATGATGTTCATGCGGATTTCCTTGTGATTGACTCGGTGTTTCGTTGGCGCCGTGCGCCTCAGCGTTTGGTGCGACCGCCCAGGGTCTCGGCCACCCAGTCGGCGATGACGTGGCCGGCGTTGATGGAATTATCGAAGCTGGCGTGCTGCGCGCCGCCTTCGCGGTCGGTGAAGATCTTCAATTCGCGCTTGGGGCTGTTGACCAGCTGTTCGTAGGTACGGTGCGCCCACTTCAGGGGAATCTGCGTGTCCTTCTCGCCGTGGGTGACCAGGAAGGGCACGCGGATCTTCTCGACCACGCCATCCAGATGCACGTCTTCGGCGATGCGCATGAAATCGTCGATATCCTTGGCACCCCAAACCCAGCAAACGTGCTGCCAGTAATGCGGCACGGGGAAATCGCCCTCTTTTTCCAGGCGCTTTTTCTGTACATCGCGCCAGTCGTGATTGGCACCCCACACCACGCCACAGGCAAAGCGCGGCTCCATGGCCACCACGCGCGGGCAGTAGTAGCCGCCCAGCGAGACGCCTTCACAGCCGATGCGGCTGGCATCGACATCGTCGCGCTGTTCCAGCCAGTCCACCACGTGGCGCGCCCAGTGCTCGGCATCGAAACGCGCGGTCATGCCGTGCAGGCGCAGGGCCTCGCCGGTACCGGGCTGGTCGATCACCAGCGATGAGACACCGCGCTCGGCCAGCCAGCCCGGCAGGCCGACCAGGTATTTCATTTCCTTGGTCGAATCCAGGCCATTGAGCTGGACCAGAATCGGGGCAGGACCATGTACATTGTTCGCGCGGGTATAAAGGCCGGAGATGACCTTGCCTTCGTAAGGAATCTCGACGCGCTCGCAGTTGTCACCGGCCAGCGCGATGCCGCGCTGGAACACTTCCAGGAAGCGGCGATACAGCTCAAGCCGGCCCGGTGCACCGTGACCCTGCAGGCGTTCGCAGGTCAGCAGGTAGCTGGCCGCGCGCTTGTACTTGGCACCGGCCGAGAGCAGCCGGCCGCGCGCTTCATCCTCGGCGGCCAGGCTGCAGAGCTTTTCTGCCATGTCCGCCCAGGTGGCGCGGAAGGCGGCGGTGCCTTCGGCGTCAGGCTGTTTGGCCGCCTCCTGCAGGGGGGCGCACATGGCTTCGATTTCGCCGATGCGTGCGCCCATCTCGATGGCGAGATCGACGGAAAGATTCCAGACATAGTTCGTCGGGAAGTAACGGAACATGGTGTAACTCCTTTGATGATGAGTGATACGGATGGACGGCTGCGCGGCCTCAGTGCGGGCCGCCCATCCACAGCGGCATGGCGAAGTTGATCCAGATGGCATCGCTCTTGGCCGTGTTGGCGGCGTACAGGCCGCGCTGCACGTTCATGTTGATGCTGTAGGTGCCGGCGTTGTAGGCCACGGTCGGCCCCATGGCAAAGCTGCGCATGCGGTTGCCGGTGATGTCGGCGCCGTTCTGGCGGTCATCGGTGAACTGGTTCAGATAGGAACCGGTGACGCCGACTTTCCACTTGCCGAAGTTCCAGCCACCGATGAAGTCCGCCACGTAGGCAGTGCCGGAGCGGTAATTGGTATCGCTGTTCTTGTCGTTGAAGAGCAGGCGGTTGGAGATGCCCAGGTCCAGCCCGTTGGGATCGTTGTGACGGATCGCCAGCACCGGCTGATACGAGGTGTAGCCGACCGCCACACTGGTGCGATTGGGGTCGTAGGAACCGGTCTTGAGCGCGAAGTCGAAGCCGAAGGTGACGTTGGTATGCGCGGCCACATCCCAGCGCAGCAGCAGCGGCGTGACAGTGACGTTGGAGAGGCCGTTGTGGTTCTCGCCGTGGCCCATCACTTCGGTATGCAGCGAGACCACCGGCAATACCAGTTGCGAATAAACCTTGGCACCCATCCATTCGACGCCATAGGAAGCCAGCAGGCGTGTGGTGGCCGAGAACACATCGGTCTTGAAGGGGATGGGGCGCTTGTTGCCCTTGTTGTCGTACAGGCCGTCGGCACTGCTGTAGTTGAACTGCTCCACCGCGAACAGGCCCGGGATGGGCGGCAGCGCGGCGATGTATTCACTGGTGGACCCGGTGGGGAATGGCGAAACGCCACCTTCGAAGGCTTGCGCGGACTGCATGCTGGCACTCCCGATCATGGCCACGACGGCCAGGACGGCACGATTCCCCAGCCGCCGGGCTGGTACGGTTCCTCTCTTCACTTCTGTCTCCTTGTCTCCTACCCTGCCTGGCTTGTTGTTTCGCCGTCGCGGCGTCTTGTCGGGGCCAGGCCGATCAATGGCGCAGGGCGCCACCGGCTTGCCGTGCCGGCCTTTTCTTGGATGCTTCTGCGAGGCCGTGCAGCGGATGGATGAAGGTTAAGGTCGAGGTTGATATTGATCAAATGGATTGTTTTGATTCATGATATGGACGGGATCAATACATGACCGGCCCTGCAACCCTTGCACAAAAGAAAGGCCGGCACCCGACAACGGAGACTTATCCAATGCGCTTCAACAAGCTCGACCTCAATCTGCTGGTCGCGCTCGACGCGCTGCTGACCGAACTCAACATCAGCCGCGCCGCCGAGAAGATCCACCTGAGCCAGTCCGCCATGAGCAATGCGCTGGCGCGCCTGCGCGAATATTTCGATGACGAATTGCTGATCCAGGTCGGCCGCCGCATGGAAGCCACGCCGCGCGCCGAAGTGCTGCGCGATGCGGTCAATGACGTATTGCGGCGTATCGAAGGATCGATCGCCGCCAAGCCCGCGTTCGTCCCGGCGGAGTCACATCGGGAATTCCGCATCTCGGTCTCCGACTTCAGCCTCAACGTGCTGATCCCGC
Source organism: Herbaspirillum huttiense (assembly GCF_004367745.1). Taxonomy (GTDB): domain Bacteria; phylum Pseudomonadota; class Gammaproteobacteria; order Burkholderiales; family Burkholderiaceae_D; genus Herbaspirillum; species Herbaspirillum huttiense. The sequence continues at coordinate 1,031,481 of NZ_CP037993.1, read as the reverse complement.
GCGTGATCGCACGCGCGCATGCCGAAGGGCCGCACATTCGATTTGCGCTGATGCCGCAGGTGCAGGATCCGACCCGTTCGCTGGATCGCGCAGAGGTCGATCTGCTGGTACTGCCGCAGGAATTCTGTACGCCCGATCATCCGGCGGAGGAGGTGTTTCGCGAACGTCACGTCTGCGTGGTGTGGCGCGACAGTCCGCTGGCCAAAGGCAAGCTGACGCTGGAGCGCTACATGGAGGCCGGTCATGTGGTGATGGTGCCGCCCGGTGCCAATGCCTCCTCGGTGGAGGCGTGGATGGCCAGCAAGCTGGGCTTTGCGCGGCGGGTGGAGATCACCAGCTTCAGCTTCGCCTCCTGCGTGGCACTGGTGCAGGGGACCGACCGCATCGCCACCGTACATGGCCGGCTGGCGCGCAAGCTGGCCACGCAATTGCCGGTGGTGCTCAAGGAAAGTCCGCTACCGCTGGCGGAGATGCATCAGATGATGCAGTGGCATCGCTATCGCACCAATGATCCGGGGATCGAATGGCTGCGGCGCGTGTTTCTGGAAAGTGCGCGGGAGATGGATAAAAAAGTGGCCTGATCAAAACCTGATGGATTCATCAGGTTTTGATCGACCCGACTTTTTACAATCCATAAATCATTTATATCTTTTACGCGTTTCTTCAAAAAAATGCCCTGCCGCTTCTCAGCAGCAGGGCATGGCTCACGCGCGTGAGTGACTTACTCAGATCAGAAATCGACCTGCGCCGACAGCACCAGCGTGCGACCCGACGAAGTGCCCACATAACCGTTCTGCATCAGCCAGTAATTCTTGTCGAACAGGTTCTCGATGTTGGCGCGATAGGTCACGACCTGCCCTGCCGCCCGGGTGATGTAGCGCGCACCGATATCGACGCGGGTCCAGCCCGGCACCTTGAGCTTGTTCTCGTTGCTGTACCACATCGAGCCTGTGCGGGTGACGCGCGTATTCAAGGCCAGGCCCTGCAGCCACGGCGCATCCCAATCCAGCCCCAGGTTGAAGTTGCTGTTGGGGATGGCACCGACATCCTTGCCGTCATTGGTGCCATTGTCGGTGTGGTACTGCTTGGCATCGAAGAAGGTGCCGCTGGCATTGAAACGCAGGCCGCGCTGCAGTTCGCCATAAGCCGCCAGTTCCAGTCCGCGCACGCGATTGCGGCCATCCTGAGTGGTGGTGCTCACGCCATTGACCAGCGTGGTGCTGGCATTGGCCTGCTCGATCTGAAATACGGCCGCCGTGGTCGTGATACGGCCCCAGTCAATCTTGGCGCCCGTCTCCACCTGCTTGGACTTGTAGGGCGGGAAGAGCTGGTTGGGATTGCCGTCGCTGGCCGAAGTGAACCCACCTGCGCTCAGGGCCGCCGTGTAGTTGGCATACAGCGAAACGTTCTGCACCGGCTTGACGACCACGCCCAGCACCGGCGAGATGGCGGTCTTGTTGGAGGTCTGCGAGGCATCGACCAGACTGTGCGAATACACCTGCTGGCGACGCAAGCCGGCGGTGATGCGCAGGCGGTCATCGGCCAGCGACAGGGTATCGGTCAGCGCCACGCTGGTCAGGCGGATCTGGCTCTGCGGCGTGGGTTCGCCGCGTGCGCCGCTGACCACGGGCAAGGCGACCGGACGATACAGGTTGGAGGTGACGCTGCTGCTCTCGGAGAGGAAGAAGTAATCGGTCTGCTGATCCAGCATGTTCACGCCCAGCATCACGGTGTGCTTGATGCCGCCGGTATTGAAGCGCGCACGCATGCCGACGTCGGCCGAGGTGGAAACGACCTTCTGGTCGTAGTAACCGTTGTAGAGCGCGGCCGTATCACCGGCCGCATTGAGGATGGTGGCGCTGGGCCAGCTCTGGGAAGACGTGGCCTCGTGATAACCGACGGCGCCGTAGGCGGTCAGGTGGTCGTTGATGTCGTATTCCAGGCGCGTGGCGACGGCCTTGTCATCCGATTGCAGGGTGGTGCCGGGATAGAGGTTGGTCTTGCCCGAGGGTGCTTCCGGCATCACCAGGCTGCTGATGCTGAATTGCGGACGGAAGTTGCGGGCATCTTCGTGCTGGGTGTAGGCGTCCAGGCTCCAGCGCACGCGGCCGCCGTTGTAGTCGAGTCCGACCGAGCCCATGTTCTGCTGCTGGTTGCTGCCGGACAGGCCGGTGTTGCCATCGGCATAGAGCGCGTTCACGCGGATGCCCCACTCCTGCTGCTCACCGAAGCGGCGGCCGAGGTCGGCCTTCAATCCGAACTGCGAATTGGAAAGATAGGTGGCCGTGACGCTGGAGATCGGATCTTCGTGCGCCCGCTTGGGGATCAGGTTGACCGCCCCGCCCACGCCGCCGGCCGGGCCCATGCCATACATCAGCGTGCCCGGTCCCTTGAGCACTTCGATGCGCTCGACCATGGAGATGGGCATGCGCGTGAGCGGCACCATCCCATACAGGCCGTTGAAGGCCACGTCATTGGCCGACATGGTGAAGCCGCGAATCTGGTAGCTGTCGCCGAAACCGCCATTGCCATTGGTGTTGCGCACCGAGGCATCGTTGGCGATGACGTCGCCGATGGCGCGCGCCTGTACATCCTCGATGCCTTGCGAGGTGTAGTTGGTGGTGCTGAAGGGCGTGTCCATGACGCTGGCCGTACCCAGTACGCCGAGGCTGCCACCGCGTGCGACCATTCCACCCGCGTAGGGCGCGGTGGGGTCGGCGCTTTCGGTGATCGTGACAGTGGGCAGGACGGCATTGGCATTGCTGCCGGTGGTGGCCGTCGGTGCGGCGACGGTGTAGCCGCCGTCTGCGTTGCGGATCGCTTGCAGCGGGGTGCCGTTGAGCAGCGCGGCAAACCCTTCCGCTACCGTATACCGGCCGGAAAGACCCGCGCTCTGGCGGTCGCGCGTGATGGCGGGATCGAAGGAGAGCAGCACGCCAGCACGGCGGGCGAAGCTGTTGAGGCTTTGGTCGAGAGGACCAGCGGGAATGTCGTAGGCCTGGCGCTGGGCATCGGTGGCTTGCGCCTGCACACCGGCCATGGGGCTGGCGAAGGCGGCCAGGATGGCCAGTCGGGACAGGGTCGGACGCGAGGGGAAGCGGGTTCGGATGGTCATGGATGTCGTTCGATGGTGAGCTTCAGAGGGCTTGCTATCTGGTAAACCGAACGAGATCCATAAACCTGCAGAAAAATTTTAAAAATGTTTTATATGCATGCCGGCCTCAGGTGGCGGCACGTGGCCGCAAGGTGATCCAGTAATCCGTGAAGGTATCCACCCGCACCGGCAAGGTCCGCGCAATGGCCGCCAGGATGCGTGCCGGCTGGTCGAGCGGAAACACGCCCGAGATGGTCAGGCCGGCCACCGCCGGATCGCAGCGCAGCTTGCCGGGGAGATAGCGATCCAGCTCGGCCACCAGTTGGCCCAGCGGCATGCGGTCGGCCACGATGACACCATCGGTCCAGGCGATGGCCTGTTCATTGGCGGCGACGAGGCGACCCACCAGCCCTTGCGCATCGAACAGTCCCTGGCGCCCGGCATCCACGCGGACGGGTGCATTCTCATTTTGCGAACGGAATTCCACCGCGCCCTCATAAACGGCAAGGCGCATGCCCTCCTCCGCATCGCGCAGCTGGAAGCGGGTGCCCAGTGCGCGTGCTTGTCCCAGCCGGGTCTGCACGAGGAAGGGACGATAGGAAGGGCGCTCTTCATGTCCCGTGGTGATGAGCACTTCGCCGCGATGCAGACGGATCAGGCGCTGCTGCTCGTCGAAACTGACGTCCACCGCGGTGGCGCTGTTGAGTTGCAGCAGGGTGCCATCGGCGAGCGTGATCCGGCGCCGCTCTCCGGTGCGGGTGGTGTAGCCGGCCATCCAGGCCTGCCACGGCGTCCATCGTGCCGCGCTGGACGCCAGCAGCCCCGCGCCGGTCGCCACGCACAAGGTCTTGAGCGCAAAGCGGCGGTTGTTGCGCGTGCGGGCTTCGCTCGCACCGATGCTGCCGTGGGCCAGCGCGCGCGGCAGCGTGGCGACCCGCTCGCTGAGCGATTGCAGCCGTTGCCAGGCCAGCTCGTGCTGCGGCTGTTCGGCGCGCCAGCGGCGGCAGGCTTCGTGCTCGTGATCGGTGGCGCTGCCCGATTGCAGCCGCACCATCCAGTCGATGGCGGCCATGACGATGTCGTCGTTGGGGGCCGTGCGCTCAGAGCCCATATTGCAGCCGGTAGCAGGCGGTGAAGGCGCGCTTCATGTATTGCTGCACCGAACTCAGCGACACCTCCAGCCGCACCGCGATCTCGGCATAGGCCAGGCCATCGAGCTGCGACAGCAGGAAGGCGCTGCGCACCTTGGGCGGCAAGCCGGCCAGCATGGCGTCGACTTCGTTGAGGGTTTCCAGCACCAGCAGTTGCGCTTCGGGCGATGGCAGGTGCTCGGGGGGCATCTGCGCCAGCATTTCCAGGAAGGCAGCTTCCAGCGCGCAGCGGCGGAAATGATCGATCATCAGGCCGCGCGCGATGGTGGCCAGCAGGGTGCGCACTTCATCGACGATGAAATCGCGGCGCGAGACCATCATACGCACGAAGGTATCCTGCGCCAGGTCGGCCGCCAGCTCGGCATTGTCGGTACGGCGGCGCAGCCAGCCCAGCAGCCACCGGTGATGCCCGGTGTATATGCCAGCGATGTCGTGAGGACGGGAAGGAGCGAGGTCGGCCATGACCGCAAGATGTAATGAGAACGTGTCTCATTATAATCTGTAAATGCGGTGGCAGGTCGCCCCGGTTTTTGGTCGATATGAAAGAAAAAGCCCCGGCACGAAGGCCGGGGCTTGTCACTGCTGCTCCAGCCGGAACCGTGAAGGTCCCGGAGGTGAAGCTTGATGCAAAATTACTTGACCACGCTCAGCAGGGTACGCTTGCCGCCCTTGTAGGTGTACAGGGTCAGGGTACCGTTCAGGATGTCGCCCTTGGCGTCGAAGGCGATTTCACCGGTGACGCCCTTGTGCTTGATCTTGGCCAGGACCGGCAGGTAGACCTTGGGGTCGGACGAGCCGGCCTGCTTCATGGCATCAGCCAGGGTCATCAGCGCATCGTAGGTGTACGGTGCGTAGATCACGACGTCCTGGTTGAATTTCTTCTTGTAGGCAGCCTTGAAGTCTTCCAGCGGCTTCTTGCCTGCTTCGGTCACGCCACCGGCTTCGGCGCAGACCACTTCGTTGTCCTTCAGGCCAGCACCGGCCAGGCTCGGCAGTTCGGTGGTGCAGATACCGTCACCGCCCATGAACTTGGCAGCCACGCCCAGCTGATCCATCTGGCGCAGCATCGGGCCGGCCACGGCGTCCATGCCGCCGAAGAAGACCAGGTCCGGCTTCTTGGACTTGACCGAGGTCAGGATGGCGTTGAAGTCGGTAGCCTTGTCGGTGGTGTACTGGGTAGCCACGATGGTGGCACCGGCAGCCAGGGCGCTCTTGCGGAATTCTTCGGCCACGCCTTGACCGTAGGCAGTGCGGTCGTCGATGACGGCCACGTTCTTGCCCTTCAGTTCATTGACGGCATAGCGGCCCAGGACGCCACCGAGCTGGCCATCGTTGGCCACCACGCGGAAGGCGGTGTTGAAGCCTTGCTGGGTGTACTTGGGGTTGGTCGCCGAGGGCGAGATTTGCGGGATGCCGGCGTCGAAGTAGATCTTGGAAGCCGGGATGGTGGTGCCGGAGTTCATGTGGCCGACCACGCCCTTGACCTTGGCATCGACCAGGGCCTGGGCCACGGTGGTGGCTTGCTTCGGATCGGAAGCGTCATCCTGGGGGACCAGCTGGAAGGTGACCTTCTTGCCGCCGATCTCGAAGCCCTTGGCGTTGAGTTCATCCACGGCCATGCGGGCACCGTTTTCATTGTCCTTGCCGATGTGCGCGTTGGGACCGGTCAGAGGAGCGACGTGACCGATCTTGATGACCTCTTGTGCCTGCGCTGCCCCTGCGAACGAGAACGCTGCCACCAGTGCCGTAGCGACAGGAATCATTTTGATTTTTTGCATGAATTGCTCCTATTACTTCCAATGAAAGATTGAAAACGCAGTTCGTTGTGCCATTTGTTATGTGCGCTGACCGATTCTGACCGCCGTGAGGACGGCAACCTGATCGGAAAGCACCGCAGCGCCTCCCAGTCGCTGACCGGTTCTTGCTTGCGGACTCTGCTACTGCAAAAACCGAGCCATGCCTTGCAGCATCGCCACTCGGGCGCTTTCCCCAGGGGCATCCCCGGATAAAAAGGGACGGAGCCACAGCAGGCAAGCGGCCCGGCCGCAGCGCCAGGCCAGGCGGGGCAGTTCCTCCATTACACCGCCCCGCCGGGCAGAATACACCGTAATGGTGCGGCTGGGAGAGCGAGTTCCGTGCCAACGCGGCGCTTCATTCATATCGCACGTTTTATGCACTTTTTTGAATCGGGATGCGAAGGAGTGCACCAATAAGGGCGGGGAAATAGCAGAAAGCTGCACTTGTAACGAGGCTGGCTTGGGGTGCCAGCCTCATTCCCGGGGATCAATTCTCGTATTGCGGGAATTATTCTTCATTTGACCCTGGATCCGGGACCCTGCTTGCGGAAGGGCCAGATGAACGATGGTCGCGGTGGCCAGTGCGCGATTTCATTCACCCCGGCACGGTCAAAATGTGTAACGTCCTTGGACATACAAGGTCCGCGGCGCACCGACCAGCTTGCCCAGATTGCCATCCACGGTACGGGTGAAGTAGCGCCGGTCCAGCAGGTTGTTGACGCCCGCCGTGAGATCGAATCCCTTCTTGCCCGGCACCTTCCAGCTCGCCTGCGCATTCCAGAGGCGCACGCCCGGGATTTCTCCGATGCTGCCATCGGTGCTTTCGGCGACGGTGTTGGCTTCATCGGCAAACTGTCGGCCCTGGTGCGTGGTCGACAGGTTGAGCGTCCAGGGACCGGTTTGCATGCGCACCCCGAGCGTATCGGTCGTGCGTGCATAGAACGGCAAGTCCTTGCCCGGATTGCTGCCTGACTTCTGCAGGGCGCGGGTGTAGGTGTAGTTGGCGAAGACCGACCAGCCTTTCAGGGGGCTGTCCGGAGCGAAGGCATAGTCCATCGCCAGTTCGACGCCATCATGCTGGGTGCGGCCGATGTTGCGGAAGACGTTGGGCGTCGTTCCCTGCACCGACACGATCTGGTTGTCAAAATTGATGTGGAACACCGTGGCTTCGGCGGAGGCCTGTGCGCTCTTCCAGCGCATGCCGCCTTCCATCGTCCGGGCCAGTTCGGGCGACAGCGGATTGGCGGAAGACATGGTGTTGAGTTGCGAGTTCTGCACCACGCCGAAGGAGGTGTTGTAGTTGCTGAACAGGGTCAATTGCTCCGTGAGCAGATAGGCCAGGTTGATCGAGGGCAGCAGCTTGTCGTTGGCCACTTTGTAAGGATCCTTCTTGCCCATTTCGTAGCGGCTTGACCGCACCTGTTCGAAACGCAGGCCCGGCGTGATGCGCCATTTGCCGAATGCGATCTTGTCATCGATGTAGCCGGCATGGGCATCGGTGCTGTTCTGGAACTGGGTGAATCCGCTCAGCACACCGGTGCGGACCGCTTCGTTGTAGATGTTGTCGTCCCCACGCTCGCGGATGGTGCGGTAACCCACGGTGACATCGTGCGTAGTGCCGCCCCAGGCGAAGCGCTGCGTGTAGCGGGGCTCGACGCCCAGCGTTTCATAGTTGCGCGGCTGATGCGAGAGGCGCACGCCGGTCACGTTGATCAAGCTGCTCTGGCGGGTCGCCTGGTTGAAGTAGGTCCGGATCTCCAGCTCCTGATGATCCGACAGCGTATTGAGGTAGCCGACGTCGAAGCCTTTGCGGGTACCGCTCCAGTTGTCGCGCTGGCGCGTGTTCTGGAACGGATCGGCGGCGTACTGCGCGGTGGTGAGGCCGCCCGGCGTGCGGCTCAGCACGTCGTAGTAATTGAACTTGGCGTGGAGTTCGGAACGCGGGGAAATTTCGTAGCGCATCTTCAGCGCAAAATCGTTGAGATGCTCATCGCTCTTGTCGCGCCATCCGCTGCCGTCCTGGCCCGAGTAGAGGAAGGCCATGCCCAGGCCAGTGTCGCTCTGGCCGCCGGCAAAGGCGGTGTACTGCGCATTGCCGCCACCCTTGCCGTAGCTGTTGTAGCGCACCGAGGCATCACCCGAGATGCCCTCGCTGGCGGGAATGGAACGCGTCTTGAAATTGATGATGCCGCCCACGTTCTGTGGGCCGAAGCGCACCGCGCCGCCGCCACGGATGACATCGATCGATTCGATGTTGTTCAGGCTCAGGGGCGCAAACGAAAGCTGGGGCTGGCCATAGGGTGCCACCGACAAGGGGATGCCATCCAGCAGGACGGTGGAGCGCGGCGAAAAGCGTCCGGTCAGACCGCGCACGCCGATGTTCAAGGCAATCGCGCTGCCCGAGGTACCGGCGCTGTCACTGGACTGCACACCAGGAATGCGGCGCATCACCTCGCCGATGCTGACGGCACCGGTGCTGTCGATCTCCTGCTTCTTGACCACGGTGCGGGCACCGGGATAGGTCTTCACGCTGCTCTCCAGGCCAGTGCCTAGCCAGTCGCTGCTGACCTGGATCGGCTCCAGCCCGGACTGCCCGTCGGGCGCCGCGGACTGCTGCGCCATGCCGGCCAGCGGGAAGCCGAGCATCACGAGCGAGGCAAGGGTTGAAGTGGCGATACGCAGATCGCGTGCATGGTTGAATGGGGCCTGATTGTTCTTCATTGCATTTCGGTCCAATAAAAATACTGGCGAACCTCCGCCGTTCATTTCTTATAAAAAAGGCTCTTCCGGACTGATCCGAAAGAGCCGCAATAATAATGATTCGCATTTTATTTTTTACATGTTCAGAGCCATGCCTGCATTTCTCTTAACTGACCTCGAATTTTTTTGAGTGCCGCTGCACAGACCGGGCGCGCAAACACGGCAATTGACGCCTTGAAAATTCCCCAACCCATCCCTATACTTAGCACTCGTCACGGCAGAGTGCTAACAGCGCCGCCGGGCGCAATCCCCTTTTTCATGCGGTGACGTCTGCTGCATTTGGAAGAAAATCGTTGCAGGCATCGCCGCAATCAATGCTAACTTATTGAAAATTAAGGAGTTCTCATGAATCTTCGCCCTTTGCACGATCGCGTTATCGTCAAGCGCCTCGACCAGGAAACCAAGACTGCTTCCGGTATCGTTCTGCCTGACGCAGCGACCGAAAAGCCGGACCAAGGCGAAGTCCTGGCCGTCGGCAACGGCAAGATCCTGGAAGATGGCAAGGTCCGCCAACTGGCCGTGAAGGTCGGCGACCGCGTTCTGTTCGGCAAGTACTCCGGCCAGGCCGTGAAGATCGATGGCCAGGAACTGCTGGTCATGCGCGAAGAAGACCTGTTCGCCGTCGTCGAGAAGTAATTCGGCATCCGGCCTTCCTTTTCCTTCTATATAGATAGAGAAAACGTGAAGGCCATCGGCAACAAGACAGCAGCCGGTGCTCCCTGAATCTTCAGGCCCGAGCCCGGCGACATGAACTGAACCGAATTTCTGGAGAATCCAACATGGCAGCAAAGCAAGTTATTTTCGGCGATGAAGCACGCGCCAAGGTCGTCAACGGCGTCAACATCCTGGCCAACGCAGTCAAGGTCACCCTGGGCCCCAAGGGCCGCAACGTCGTGCTGGAGCGCAGCTTCGGCGCCCCGACCGTGACCAAGGACGGCGTTTCCGTCGCCAAGGAAATCGAACTGAAGGACAAGCTGGAAAACATGGGTGCCCAGCTGGTCAAGGAAGTCGCTTCCAAGACCTCCGACAACGCCGGTGACGGTACCACCACCGCCACCGTGCTGGCTCAAGCCATCGTGCGCGAAGGCTTCAAGTACGTCGCCGCAGGCTTCAACCCGACCGACCTGAAGCGCGGTATCGACAAGGCTGTCACCGCCATCGTCGGTGAAGTGAAGAACCTGGCCAAGCCCACCACCACCTCCAAGGAAATCGCTCAAGTCGGCTCGATCTCGGCCAACTCCGACGCGGACATCGGCGACATCATCGCCAAGGCCATGGAAAAGGTCGGCAAGGAAGGCGTCATCACCGTGGAAGACGGCAAGTCGCTGGAAAACGAACTGGACATCGTCGAAGGTATGCAATTCGACCGTGGCTACCTGTCGCCGTACTTCATCAACAACCAAGAGAAGCAGATCGTCGCTCTGGACAATCCCTTCATCCTGCTGTTCGACAAGAAGATCTCCAACATCCGTGACCTGCTGCCGGTGCTGGAACAAGTCGCCAAGGCTGGCCGTCCGCTGCTGATCGTGGCTGAAGACGTCGAAGGCGAAGCCCTGGCTACCCTGGTGGTCAACAACATCCGTGGCATCCTGAAGACCGCTGCCGTTAAGGCTCCTGGTTTCGGCGACCGCCGCAAGGCCATGCTGGAAGACATCGCCATCCTGACCGGTGGCCAAGTGATCGCCGAAGAAGTCGGCCTGACCCTGGAAAAGGCTACCCTGGCTGAACTGGGCCAAGCCAAGCGCGTTGAAATCGGCAAGGAAAACACCACCATCATCGACGGCAACGGCGAAGCCGCTGGCATCGAAGCACGCGTGGCAATGATCCGCACCCAGATCGGCGAAGCGACCTCCGACTACGACCGTGAAAAGCTGCAAGAGCGCGTGGCCAAGCTGGCCGGCGGTGTTGCACTGATCAAGGTTGGCGCTGCCACCGAAGTCGAAATGAAGGAAAAGAAGGCCCGCGTCGAAGACGCCCTGCACGCTACCCGCGCTGCTGTTGAAGAAGGCGTCGTGCCTGGCGGTGGCGTTGCCCTGCTGCGTGCTCGCGCCAACGTCAAGGACCTGAAGGGTGACAACCCGGATCAGGAAGCTGGCATCAAGATCGTGCTGCGCGCCATCGAAGAGCCGCTGCGCCAGATCGTCTTCAACGCCGGCGACGAGCCGTCGGTGGTGGTGAACAAGGTGCTGGAAGGTTCGGGCAACTTCGGCTACAACGCTTCCAACGGCACCTACGGTGACCTGGTGGAACTGGGCGTGCTGGATCCGGCCAAGGTGACCCGTTCGGCCCTGCAAAACGCTGCCTCCGTGGCCAGCCTGATCCTGACCACCGACGCCCTGGTGGCCGAAGTGACCGAGGACAAGCCGGCCGGCATGCCTGGCGGCATGGGTGGTATGGGCGGCATGGGCGGCATGGACGGCATGATGTAATTGGCCTTCCGGCTGCGGGCCATGCATCGCATGGCCTGTGCTGCAAGTAAAAAACCCGCATCAGCGATGATGCGGGTTTTTTGTTGGGCGGCGATCGGAGCGGAGCCGGAGTGCAAGGCTTCCTCCCCGATCTCGCGCAACTGAGTTGACCGAGCATCGACCTAACAAAGGTTTCTGCATAAAAAAAGACCCGCATCCTTGCAGATGCGGGCCAAAACATCGGGCTCCCACGAGCCCGATGCAGTGCCAGAACTTAGAAGCTGTGGATCAGGCCGGCGTTGATGCCGGTCTGACTGCGATCACTACCTGGTACGCGGTCGCTGGCCAGGCCAACGCTGTACATGTCGGACGTACGCAGGTTGCGGATGACGGCATAGGTAGAAGTGCGCTTGGACAGGTCATACTTGGCACCCAGGTTGATCTGCACCATGCGGCCATCGACGGTGCGAACGAACTTGGCACGGGTGTATTGCAGGCTGCTGATCAAGGACAGCGACGGCGAGATCCGATAGTTCACGCCCAGGTCCAGCGTCTGGCTCGACTCGTTGTTGGCACCGCCGATGGTGTAGTCGCCCTTCTCGACAGCGTCGTAGCGCTCGATCTTCTTGTTCGGGTCGGTCCAGGCGGCAAAGCTGTCGAACTTCGGATCGAAGCTGCGACGCGATGCCGTCAGCGGCAGCTTCACGCGCGAATACGAACCATACACACGCGCCGGGCCGAACTGATAGGCAGCAGCCAGGGTCCAGGTCTTCAGGCAGGTATCGCCATACTTGCCGCCACCGTTGCAGGCTGCCGCGCCGTTGACATCACTGGCGGACTTGCCGCCCATCTTGCTCTGGAAGTAGCCCAGGCCGATGTTCAGCGGACCGTTGGCGTAGGTACCGCCCAGGCCGAAGGACTGACCGGCACCGGTATTGCCGGCTTGCTCACCGAAGCCATAGATGACGCTACCGGTGAAACCGTTGAAGTTCGGGGTGTTGTAGCGGATGGAGTTGTTGACGCGCTCGCCGTTGGTACGATCCAGGTTCAGCGAGTGAACACGGCTGACCACGCCACCGAAGTCGCCCGGGGAGGTAATGCTGCCCACGTCATCCAACACATCCTTCTGGCGACCGGCCAGCACCGTACCGAAGTTGCCGGACAGGCCCACGGTCGCCTGACGGCCCCACAGCAGCTTGCCCTGACCCGCTTCGCCGGTATCGACACTGAAACCGTTCTCGATGGTGAACAGCGCCTTGATACCGCCGCCCAGGTCTTCCACGCCCTTGACGCCCAGGCGCGAACCCTTCATCAGGCCGGAATCGAGCGCCATCTGGCCGCCCGTATCCTTGCCGCCGGTGGAGATCTTGTTGGTGTAGGACAGGCTGGCGTCGACCGCACCGTAGATGGTCACGCTGCTCTGCGCGTGCGCCGCGCCGCCGAAGGCAGCCAGCACGGCCAGGGCCAGGATGGACTTTTTCATAGAGTACTCCGTAGTGGTTTGATTGCTGTTGATTGGAGGGTGGACATCACCTTGCGACGAGGGCACCACCCAGGCTTCCGAAAGAAACATCAAGAAGTCACGGCAAATCTAAACCGACTTTTATTTCTCAAATGAATCATTCCTTGAATTTATATGCTTTATAAGACTTTTCTGTAGCTTTATAGCAACCAATGTCGCACATAGAGGTCAGCGCATTTTGTTGTCCATCAGTAATGAAACCGGCACTGATGAATCACCAGCCTGCCCGCCACCAACTCGATGACGAGCCGGTGTTCACCCTGCACGCGCACCGCGTAAAGTCCGGGCAAGCGCAGGGGCAAGGCCACCCGGCGGGCCGATGGAATGCAAGATCCTTCACTTAGTCGTCGCATCAAATGAAGTAATTGACGTGCCACCCGGCGGTCGTGGCGACGCCACCAGGCCAGGTCCTCCCGCGCCAGCGGGGTCATCCAGAGCGGGGTCAAGGCTGCTCCTTCAGCGGCAGCAGTTCGGCGCGCAGCTGCAACAGGCTGCACAGCAGGCGTTCGGCATTGAGATCGTTGCCCAGCAGGTGCAGGGCTTCCTGCACTCCGCGCCAGACCGGTTCGCGCACCAGCACCAGGTTGTCGGCACCCGCTCGGGTGAGGATGACTTCATCGATATCGGCCAGCTCCAGCAGCGCGTCGAGGCGCTCGGCCAGGTCAGTGACAGGAAAGGCATACATGGGGAGGATTCCGGGGCTGGATCCGGCGCGCTGCAGCACGCCGGACAAAAAATTCAGGAAGATAAGCCCTGGCACCGTCACTGACGGCATTCAGTGAAAAAATGAGGTGAACGACAAAACTTATTCGACAACTTTCTCGCTCAACATCGAGTCAAGGTCGTCTCCCGGGACCGGGCCCACTGTGCAAATCGCCCCGCAAAGCCGCTCTGCACGCGGGTTCCCGCCGCATGCTAAGACGCGCCGGTTATATGCATAGGCGAAAATTTATTTTCCCTATATAACCTTGCCGCCTTAAAATAGCGCCTTCTTATAAAAATATTGATGGCAGTGGAGACCTGAGGTCCTGACCCGCCCGCAGCGTCCCACGATGCCGCGCTGGCGTCGGCACCCGGGGGCCGCTGCCATTCTTCTTTTCCATCATGATCGAAATACAAGCTGTCACCCAGCGGTTCGGCAATGTCGAAGCGGTGCGCAATGTCGATTTGTCGATCCGCAAGGGCGAGATCTTCGGCATCATCGGCCGCAGCGGCGCGGGCAAGAGCACCCTGGTGCGCACCCTGAACCTGCTGAACCGTCCCACTTCCGGACGTATCGTCCTCGATGGCCAGGACCTGACCTCGCTGTCGTCCTCCCAGCTGCGCGAAGCGCGCCGTGGCATCGGCATGATCTTCCAGCACTTCAACCTGCTCTCCTCGCGCAGCGTCTACGACAACATCGCGCTGCCGCTGGAACTGGCCGGCAAGAGCAAGTCGGAGATCGCCGCCAAGGTCGAACCCTTGCTGGAACTGGTCGGCCTGACCGCCCTGCGCGATCGCTATCCGGCACAGATCTCCGGCGGCCAGAAGCAGCGCGTGGGCATCGCCCGCGCCCTGGCCAATGATCCCAAGGTCCTGCTCTCGGACGAGGCCACCTCGGCGCTGGACCCGGAAACCACCCGCTCCATCCTCGAACTGCTGCGCAAGATCAACAAGGAGCTGGGCCTGACCATCGTGCTGATCACGCACCAGATGGAAGTCATCAAGCAGATCTGCGACCGCGTGGCCGTGATGGAAGCCGGCCAGGTGATCGAACAGGGCGAAGTGCTGGACGTGTTCCGCCAGCCGCGCCATGAAGTCACCCGCGCGCTGATCGGCGACGTCATCGCCCACGAGCTGCCCAAGGGCGTGCTGGCCCGCCTGCGCGAACGCCTGGCGCGTGCCGACGCTGGCCAGGGCACCGACCACCTGTTCCGCTTCGCCTTCACCGGCAACGATGTGGACCAGCCGCACCTGTCGGAAGCGGTGCGCCGCTTCAACCTGAATTTCAACATCCTGCACGGCCAGATCGACGAGATCCAGGGCCAGGCATTCGGTTCGCTGGCGATCCTCGCCAACGGTACCCAGGACAACATCAACCAGGCCATGCAATACCTGCGCGAGCAGGGCGTGGTCGTCGAGGAGCTCAACCATGTCATCTGAACTGATCGATCTGTTCGTCAGCTCCTTCGGCGAGACGCTGATGATGGTGGTGATCTCGGGCGTGGTCGGCTCACTGCTCGGCATTCCGCTCGGCATCGCCCTGCACATCACCGAATCCAAGGGCGTGCTGCCCAACGTCGCCTTCAACCGCATCGCCGGCCTGCTGGTCAATGCGGTGCGCTCGACGCCCTTCATCATCCTGCTGGTGGCGGTGATCCCGATGACGCGCTTCTTCGTGGGCACCTCCATCGGCACGGCCGCTGCCATCGTGCCCCTGACCATCGCCGCCGCGCCCTTCATTGCGCGCCTGGTCGAGACCGCCCTGCGCGAAGTCGATCACGGCCTGGTGGAAGCGGCGCAAGCCATGGGTGCGACCACCTGGCAAATCATTTACAAGGTCTTGGTGCCTGAAGCATTTGCTGGTATCGTCGCCGGTCTCACGATCACCTTCGTCAGCCTGGTCGGTTATTCGGCCATGGCCGGTGCCATCGGTGGCGGCGGCCTGGGCGACCTGGGCATCCGCTACGGCTACCAGCGCTTCCTGCCGGAAGTGATGCTGGCCGTGGTGCTGATCCTGATCGTGTTCGTCCAGCTGGTGCAATCCCTGGGAGACCTGCTGGTCCGCAAGCTCAGCCACCGCTGAGCGCAGTTACTACAAAAAAACGGCAGCTATCCGCTGCCCACCTCAAAGCTCGAAAGGAAAGTCATGAAGCGTCGTCAGTTGATTCAATTCATCGCAGGCCTGGGCCTGGCCGCCGGCCTGGCCTGTGCTCCCGCCATGGCCGAAGACCAGATCAAGATGGGCGTGACCGCCGGTCCGCACGCCGAGATCATGGAACAGGTCAAGAAGCTGCTGGAAAAAGACGGCGTGCAGATGAAGGTCATCGAATTCACCGACTACATCCAGCCCAACGCCGCGCTGGCCGCCGGCGACCTGGACGCCAACTCCTACCAGCACCAGCCCTACCTGGATGCGCAGATCAAGGACCGTGGCTACAAGTTCGTGAGCGTGGGCAGCACCATCACCTTCCCGATGGGCGTGTACTCCAAGAAGATCAAGTCGCTCAACGACCTGAAACAAGGTGCGCGCGTGGGCGTGCCCAACGATCCGACCAACGGCGGCCGCGCCCTGCTGGTGCTGCAAGCCAAGGGCGTGATCAAGCTGAAAGCCGATGCCGGCCTGAAGGCAACCCCGCTGGACATCGTGGAAAACCCGAAGAAGATCAAGATCATCGAACTGGATGCCGCCCAGCTGCCGCGTTCGCTGGATGACTTCGATGCTGCCGTCATCAACGGCAACTACGCCGAATCGGCCGGCCTGTCGCCGACCAAGGACGCGATTGCCGTGGAAGCCTCCACCGGTCCCTACGCCAACGTGATCGCCGTGCGTACCGCCGACAAGGACAAGCCTTGGGTCGCCAAGCTGGTCAAGGCTTACCACAGCCCGGAAGTGAAGAAGTTCGTGCTGGAAAAGTACAAGGGTTCCGTGATCACCTCCTGGTAATCCGCAACGCCTGACTTGCCTGCATCAACGAAAAGGCCAGCTCATCGAGCTGGCCTTTTTCATTGGGCGGGAATTTTCCACCAACCGATGATCCCTCAAAAACTTAGTTTTTGACATCCGGTTTCTAAGTTTTCCGGAAAGCAAAACTTAGTTTCAACGCCCCCGGTGATCCGGAGCGTCTCGCCAGTCGTAATCCTCGTCGTCTTCCTCGTCATCCTCGGCCTGCAGGGCATCGGGATTGTCGGTGGACTGATAGGTCGCCAGCAGCTCGGCACGCGACTGCGGCGTTTCCAGCGAGATGCGGCCCAGTGCGCCGCTGCGGTAATCCTGCAGGAAGGTGTGCGCGGCCTTCTCGAAATCGTACTCGCCGCCCTTGAGACGGAAGCCGCGCTTGGCTGCCACGCCCTCCACCACCGCCACGCCATCCATGCCTTCGGTATTGAAGCCATAGCGCGCCTTGAGCAACTGCGGATAGCGCTGCAGCAGCAGGTCGGCCAGGAAGGTCGCCACTTCCTCTTCGATCAGCGCATTGCTGCCCACCGCATGGCTGGCCGCCAGCATCAGGCCATCGCTGGGATGCTCGATCTTGGGCCAGAGCATGCCGGGGGTATCGGTGAGCACCATGTTGTTGCCCAGATAGAGACGCTGCTGGGTCTTGGTCACGGCCGGTTCATCACCGACGGCGGCCACGCGCTTTTTCAGCAGCGCATTCATCAGGGTCGACTTGCCCACGTTGGGGATGCCCATGATCATCATGCGCAGCGGCTTCAGGGCAGTACCGCGATGCGGTGCCACCTGAATCGCCAGCTTGGGCACGCGCGCCACATCGGAGGGTTTCTTGCAGGACAGGGCCACGGCCGTGACGCCCTTCTGGCTGTTGTAGTAGTCGATCCAGGCTTGGGTGGCCACCGGATCGGCCATGTCGGTTTTGTTCAGGATCTTCAGGCAAGGACGCTGGCGGGCATTGCGCAGCTGCTCGATCATGGGATTGCAGCTGGCCTGCGGCAGGCGGGCATCGACCACTTCGATGACCATATCGACTTTTTCCATGCTCTCCGCGGCCTTGCGGCGGGCGGAGTTCATGTGACCGGGGAACCATTGGATGGACATGCGGAGCTTCTTTCTGATGCGTATTTCGTTGAAGGCGCTATTTTACGGCCCTGCCCCGCCAATCCCTAACAAATCCCCAAGAAAACGGCCTGCCGCGCACAAGTCGGGGCAGGCCGTTGGACGGGGAACAACACCCGCGCTCACGCGCGGCGCGTCACCCATTGCTCCTTGACAACACCTACGAAGCGCCACACCAGCCACAGGGCGACGCCATAAGCCAGCGCCATCACGCCGAACGCCAGTGGATTGCGCAGGCTCCAGCCCGCCACGCTGTGCAGGATCGCGCCCATCAGGGCCACGCCGACCAGAGCACCGATCTGGCGATTGGCATTGAGCGCGGCCGCCGCACTGTTGGCGTGGGCCTTGCCGGCCACCTGCATGACCACCGTGGTCATGGAAGGAATGGCGGTACTGATGCCCAGGTTGGCCGCCGCGCACACCAGGGCCAGCAGCCAGTACGGCGTCTCGGGACGGAAACTCATGGCCACGGCGGTAAAGACGGCCCCCACCGACAGGCCCAGCAGCAGCGGCACGCGCGGCCCCCAGTGCGCGGCCATGCGGCCTGACATCAGGTTGCCGAAGAAGATCACGGCCATCATCGGTACCAGTTGCAGCCCGGTCTGCAGGGCATCCGCGCCGCGTCCCTGCTGCAGGAACAGCGCCAGGTAGAACAGGTTGCCATAGACGCCGAAGTTGATGAGGAAGCCAATGCCATTGGCCGCCGCAAACTGCGGCGTGGCAAACAGCGCCTTGGGCAGCAGCGGCGCAATGCCGCGCAGTTCATGGCGCACCAGCGCCACGGCGGCCAGCACCGCCACTGCCAGCGCCGCCAGGATGCGCGGAGAGGCCCAGCCATACACCGGTCCCTGGATCAGCACGAAGGAAATCCCGGCCAGCATCACCACCCCGGCCAGGTGGCTGAACAGATGCAGCGCACGGGCGTGTCCGGCAACTTGGGGAATGAGCTTGCGCGCCATCAGCAAACCCAGAAGACCGACCGGCACGTTGATGAGGAACACGCTGCGCCAGCCCAGCCAGTGGATCAGCACCCCGCCCAGCAGCGGTCCGGCAGCAGCGGCCAGCCCGACGGTGGCCGACCAGACGCCCAGCATGCGGGCACGCACGCGGTCATCCTCATACACGTGCGTGAGCAGGCTCAGCGAACTGGGCATGAAGAAGGCCGCGCCCAAGCCCTGCAGCAGGCGTGCCGCAATCAGGAAGGGCCCATTGGGTGCAGCCCCGCACAGCAGCGAGGCCAGCACGAACAGGAACAGCCCGGTCAGATAAAGCCGCCGCGCACCGAAGCGGTCGGCCAGTGCGCCGCCCACCAGCAGCATGGCGGCGAAGGTCAGCGTATAGCCATCGACGATCCACACCAGCATCGACAAGGGCGCATCCAGGCTGCTGGAGATATTGGACAGCCCGACGTTGACCACCGTCACATCCAGCATGGCCATGACGAAACCGATGGCCAAGGCCACCAGCGGCAGCATGCCGGCATGCGGCGCGGCATCGGCAAGGGGAGGTGCCAGCACCGAGGCTGGCGCACGAGGGCATTGTGTGGAAGACATGGCAACAGGACTTTCTGCACGCAGGGTGCGAGGGAGAACCGCAATCCCGCGACCGGAGAAGACCGGGGCGGGGTTGAATGGGGCAGATTCTAGGCTTGGGCGGTGATGCAATAAAGAGGTATAAAATCAGCACGCTGATGCAAATTTGCATCACGTCTTCACTGAATCCCCTCTTGCAGCAAAGGCACATCATGGATTGGGACAACGCCCGCATCTTCCTGGCCATCTATCGCGTAGGCACCTTGCGCGGGGCCGCCGAATATCTGGAGATCGACCAGGCCACCGCAGGCCGCCGCCTGGCCGCACTGGAAAGCTCGCTGGGTGCGCGCCTGTTCCTGCGCACGCCCAGCGGCTATGTGCCCACCCCGGCGGGCGAGATGGCGGCAGCTGCAGCTACGCAGATGGAGCAAGGCGCAGAACAGCTGCAACGCCAGATGCAGGGCATGGATGAACGCCTGTGCGGCGTGGTACGGCTGGCGGCCACCGACATTACGGCGCGCCATTTTCTGTTACCGGCCTTGCACCGGCTGCGCCAGGAACATCCGAAAATCCGCGTGGTGCTCTCGACCTCCACCCAGATCACCAACCTGACCAAGCGCGAGGCCGACATCGCCGTGCGCACCGTGCGCCCGGATGCGCCGGACCTGATCGCGCGCCATCTCAAGCGGCTGCATACCGGTATGTACGCCTCGAAAGCCTATGTGAAAAAGCGCGGCCTGCCCGACCCCGGCACCGGCCTGAAGGGACATGACGTGGTGATCTATCCGCGCAGCGTCTCGCCCAGCAAGTCCGAGCAGATCTGCGGCGAATCCATCGCCCACGCCAACGTGGCCATGGAAGTGAGTACCGGGCTGGTCATGTACGACAGCCTGCAGGCGGGTTTCGGCATCGGCGAACTGCCCACGCATGTGGGCGACAAGGCCAGCGGCCTGGTGCGCATCTGGCCGCAGCGGGCCGTGCCTTACGACATGTGGCTGGTACTGCACAGCGACCTGAACCGCACGGCACGGGTGCGGGCGGTGGCCGATGCGATCATTGCGGCCTATGAAGCCTATGAGACCCATGAGGCCCATGAGGCAAATGAGGCAAATGCGCCTGCCGAGGTTTGATGAAGCATGCAGCGGGCGGCGGCCAGACTGCGCCCTGTGCCCTGTGCATAAAAACAAGGCGCGATAAAAACCTTAGTTTTTATCGCGCCATTTCTTAAAAACGCCTGTGGAAAATCTAACTTTCATTCCAGGTCGGCCAGCACCTTCAAGTGAGCCACCACACTGCGCCCCAGCGCAGAGAGGTTGTAGCCACCCTCCAGGCAACTGACGATGCGGCCCTTGGCGTACTGATCGGCGATCTTCATGATCTGCCGCGTCATCCAGGCGTAATCGGCTTCCACCAGGCCCATCTGGCCCATGTCATCCTCGCGGTGGGCATCGAAACCGGCCGAGATGAAGATCATCTGCGGCTGGTGCGCATGCAGCGCCGGCAGCCATTTCTCGGTCACCAGCTGGCGCACCGCACTGCCATCGGAATAGGCCGGCACCGGCACGTTGACGATGTGCGATTCGGTCGGCCCGTCACCCGAGAAGGGATAGAAGGGATGCTGGAAGAAACTCACCATCAGCACCCGCGGATCATGGGCAAAGATGTCTTCGGTGCCATTGCCGTGATGCACGTCGAAATCGATCACCGCCACCCGTTCCAGCCCGTGCACATCGATGGCATGCCGCGCCGCTACCGCCACGTTGTTGAACAGGCAGAAGCCCATGGCCTTGGCGGGCGTGGCGTGATGGCCCGGCGGACGCACCGCGCAGAAGGCATTGTCCAGTTCGCCGGCCAGCACCGCATCGGTCGCGGCCACCGCCGCGCCGGCCGCGCGCAGGGCGGCTTTCCAGCTGTGCTTGTTGAGCAGGGTGTCGCCATCGACGGAGTGATACGACTGCCCCGACAGGCTCAGGGCATGGCTGTGCTCGCGCACGTAATCGACGGCGGCGGCAGTATGCACGCGCTCCAGTTCGGCCGGATCGGCCAGCGGGGCTTCGCGGCGGTCGAGGAACTGATCGATGCGGCTCAGGATCAGCTGGTCTTCGATCGCCTCGAGACGAGCGGGCGTCTCAGGGTGCCAGTCACCCATTTCATGGCGCTGGCAATCGGCGTGCGTATAGATGGCGGTAGTCATTCTTGCTCTTGTTGCAATCTCGTTGCGATCTTGTTGCGATGATATTGCCACCCGGCAAACACCAGGCTGGCCGGGTTGTCTCCTCGGACTAGTGTACATTGGCTGTCGCCTATCGTGGTCAAAGCCGCGTCGGCATCATGCACCAGCGCAGGGCGCGGCGGCCGATGCGGTATACTTGCCCGCTTGTCTGGCCTCCCCTGCTGCTCATCCTGCTCATGCCCATCTCCCTGCCTCGCCTGACCGCCCTCGCCGCCACCCTGCTGATCTCCACACTGTGTGCCTTGCCGATGACCGTGCAGGCGCAGGACGGCAAGCCTGTGGAAAAGAAAACCCAGAAAAAGGCGGTGGACAACAAAGACAAGAAGGCGGCAGAGAAGAAAGCCAAGCCGCAGGCCAGGAAGAAGGTGGCCGCTGACGACCAGGGCGAGTTCGTCAACTTCAACGAGTGGAAGGACGTCGCCCGCTTCATGGACGAGATGGCCGAACGCAACCAGTTCCAGCGCAGCGATCTCAACGCCCTCTTCGCCCGGACCCGCTACGTGGACAGCGCCATCCAGCTCATCAAGCCGGCCCCCAGCACCAAGCCCAAGAACTGGGCGGCCTACCGCGCGCGCTTCGTGGAACCGGTGCGCATCAATGCCGGCGTCGATTTCTGGAACACCTATGGCGTCGCCCTGGCCCGCGCCGAGGCGCAATACGGCGTGCCCATGGACATCATCGTCGGCATCATCGGCGTGGAAACCGTCTACGGCCGCAACACCGGCAACTTCCGCGTGATGGATGTGCTGACCACGCTGGCCTTCGACTACCCCAACACCCCCAACCGTGACGCGCGCATGGCCTTCTTCCGGGGCGAACTGGAAAACACCCTGCTGCTGGCGCGCGAGGCCGGCATCGATCCGATGTCCTTGCGCGGCTCCTATGCCGGGGCCATCGGCTGGCCGCAGTTCATGCCGGGCAGCATCCGCGAATACGCGGTGGACTTCGATGGCGATGGCAAGATCGACCTGCGCAATTCGCCGGTGGACGCCATCGGCAGCGTGGCCCACTACCTGGCCGTGCACGGCTGGCAGCGCGGCGAACCGGTGGCCTTCCCGGTCACGGTCTCGAATGACAACCGCCAGTGGGAAGCCATGCTCAACCAGGGCCTGGAAGCCAAGTACACCGTCGAGGAACTGCAAGCGGCCGGTATCTCCACGTCCGCCCTGCCGGCCGGCCTGCGCTATGGCCTGGTCGACCTGCAGAACGGCACCGGCCCGACCGAGTACTGGGTGGCCACCAACAACTTCTACGCCATCACGCAGTACAATCGCAGCTACTTCTATGCGATGTCGGTGGCCGATCTTGGCCGTGCGGTCGCGGCGGCACGCAACCGCTGACCTGCCGTCTCGCCCACCCGGATTCACCCTTGATGGCACTGTTGATGAGGGAGTGCGCACTGCGTGCTCCTGCTCCTTTCTTTCCACGATAGAACCACGATGAAACGCATTGCACCCCTGGCCTCCACGCTCATGCTGACGCTGGCCGGCACCTCGCTCGGCCTGCCGGCCATCGCCCGTGCGGCCCACGCCGCCGACGACAAGGGCGAGTCCCTGCCCACGGTCAACGTCACCGCCAGCGGTACCGGCCGCGACGCCGGCCGCGTGCGCTCGGCGGGCGTGGCCGGTTTCGACGATGCGCCACTGATCGATACGCCGGCCTCGGTGGCGGTGGTCACTGCCGCGCAGATGCAGGACCAGCAATCGCGCCTGCTCTCGGATGTGGTCAAGAATGATGCGTCCATCAACGAGAACTATGCACCGGTCGGTTACTACGAAAACTTCAGCCTCCGCGGCATCACGCTGGACCCGGCCAGCGCCTATCGCATCGATGGCCTCACCGTGGCCGGCGAGCAGACCATCGCGCTGGAAAACAAGGAGCGCGTCGAATTCCTCAAGGGGGTGGCCGGCCTGCAGGCCGGTGTGAGCAGCGCGGGCGGCATCGTCAACTACGTGACCAAGCGTCCGGCCGATGTGCGTTCGATCACGCTGGGGACCGACTCCTATGGATCGCGCTACCTGGCCACCGACCTGGGCACGCTCTTCGGTGAACAGAAACAGTTCGGCCTGCGCATCAATGCCGCGCATGAAGACATCCACTCCTACGTCAACAATGGCGATGGCTGGCGTGACTTCGCTTCGGTCTCGGCGACCTGGGCGCTGTCGTCGAAGACGCTGGTGCAGTTCGATGCCGAATACCAGCAGAAGGCCCAGCACTCGGTGGCCGGGTACCAGCTGCTGGGCGGCACCACGCTGCCTTCGGGCGTCTCGCCCCGGACCATGCTGACGCCGCAATCGTGGGCGCAACCGGTGCGTGACAGCTCGCTGAATTATCGCCTGCGGGTGGATACCGATTTCAATGCCAACTGGCATGGTTACGTGCAGGCGGGCCGCAGCCGGGCGGTCATCGATGACTACCTGGCCTTCCCTTATGGCAGCGGTGGCGGAGCGTCTTCGACCTTTGCGGCCAATGGCGACTTCGATGTGTATGACTATCGCGTGCCCAATGACGAACGCCGCAACGATGAAGCGCAGGCGGTCATGATCGGCAAGTTCGCGACTGGCTGGCTCAAGCATGAGCTGACCATGGGCGTGGCCATGTCGCGCCGGGTGGTGGATAAATCGGATGGGATCAGCGTGCTGGTCGGCAGTGGCAACATTTACAGTGGAACGCCTGCACTGGCACCGGCCACCGATGTGCCCGGCGCGGCATATCGCAATCTGGACAGCCGCCAGAAAGCCCTGTTCTTCAGCGACCGCCTGCAATTCTCCGAGCGCTGGCAAGCCATTGCCGGGGGCCGACAGGTGTGGCTCAACGAGCAGGCCTTCGCTTCGGACGGCAGTGTCACCCGTGCGACTTCGCGCAATCTGTTCCTGCCGCAACTGGCTTTGATCTTCAAGCCGATGCAGAACGTCTCGCTCTACGGCAGCTATGCCGAGACGCTGACGCTGGGCACATCCGCGCCCTTCTGGGTCAGCAACTTCCCGACCACCTTGCCGCCCTCCGTGGCACGTCAACTGGAAGCCGGCGTGAAATATGACGTCTCGCCGGACCTGGCGGTGACCGCTGCCGTGTTCCGCATTCGCAAGGCCTACGAGTATCAGCAGCCGGACAACAGCAGCAGTGGCTTCACCTATGTCCAGCAAGGCCAGCAAACCAACACCGGCCTCGAACTCGGTGCCAGCGGCAAGCTCACCCCGCGCCTGGCCGTCGGTGCCAGCGTGACGGCCACCCGCGCGCGCGCCAGCGATACCGGCACCGCCGCCTACGATGGCCAGCAAGTGGTCAACGTACCGCGCCTGCGCAGCAGCGTCCATGCCGACTATGCCCTGCCGGGCGTGGAAGGCGTGAACCTGATGGGCAGCTGGCTCTACAGCGCCAGCAAGCCCGCCACCCGCGACGGCAGCGTGAGCCTGCCGGCGGTGCATGTGTTCAATGCGGGCCTGCGCTACAAGCTGCGCATCAGCGGCCACACCGCCACCCTGCGCGCCAACCTCGACAACGTCTTCGACAAGCGTTACTGGAAGGATGCCGGCCAGTACCTGGGCGACGGCTACGTGCACCTCGGCGCGCCGCGTACCGCGCGGCTGTCGCTGCAATATGATTTCTGATCTGCCGCCCTGCTGAGTCACCATGGACGCCGCTTCCCATCATCTCACCCGCGTCATCAGCCACGGCATGGGCGTGGAGCCGGTCATCTCCGACTGGCCCGCGCTGACCTCGGCCGAGGTGGCGCGCGTGCTGCGCCACTATCCCGACGTGGGCCAGCCGCTGCGGCTGGAGTGGCACAGCCCGCGCCCGTTCTCGGCGGCCTGCGTGATGCAGACCGAGAGCGGCCCCATCATCGTCAAGCGCCATCATGCGCGCGTGCGCGATGTGGCGGCGCTGGCCGAAGAACATCGCTTCGTCGCCCACCTGCAGGCGCGCGGGCTGCCGGTCAGCAGCGCGCTCGCCACCCGTGAGGGCGCGACGGCACTGGCCGATGAGTACTGGACCTATGAGGTCTTCCCGCTGGCACCGGGCGTGGATCTGTATCGGGAAGCGATGTCGTGGACGCCCTTCACCAGTTGCACCCATGCCCGCTCAGCGGGACAGATGCTGGCCCGGCTGCACCTGGCCTCGGCCGGTTACGATGCGCCGGCACGTCCGGCGCGCCCGCTGGTGTCGAGCTTCACCATCTTCTCGCAGGAAGATCCGGTCCGTCCGCTGCAGCATTACATCGAGCAGCGCCCGGCCATTGCCGACTATCTGGAAAACCGTCCGTGGCGCGGCGAAGTGGCGCAGCACCTGCTGCCCTGGCATGCCGCGCTCAAGCCATATCTGGATGAATTCGTCCCGCTGTGGACGCACAATGACTGGCACGCCTCCAACTTGCTGTGGAGCGATGCCACGCCTGAAGCGCAGGTGCAGACCGTGCTCGATTTCGGTTTGTGTGACCGCACCTGCGCCTTGCGCGACCTGGCCACGGCGATCGAGCGCAACATCGTCGAGTGGCTGGCCATTCCGCAACGTGCAGTGCAGTTGGTCCACCTCGACCTGCTGGATGCGATGCTCGATGGCTATGCCGCTACGCTGCCTCTGACGGCACGCCAGATGCGCGCCCTGGCGGCATTGCTGCCGCTGGTGCATGCCGAGTTCGCACTGGCCGAGCTGGATTATTTCCACGGCGTCACGCAGTCGCCGCAGAATGCCTCGCTGGCTTATGACACCTACTTCCTCGGCCATGCCGACTGGTTCCACTCCGAAGAAGGGCAGCGGCTGCTCGGGCATCTGGAACGACGCGCGCAGGCGCTGGAAAAAAACTAAGTTTTTGCTTGCTGCACATTAAAAAAACGCGTCCGGAAAACTAAGTTTTCGGACGCGTTTTTTGTCTGCCGAGACTGCCGTGCTACTTGCTGACCCGTTGCATCAGGCAAGGTATCAGGCAAAGTCCTTCACCGTTTCCGGCTCGATCAACACCATGTTCTCATTGGCACCGAGCCAGATCTGTCCATCCTGGATCGTGCATTGCAGCTGCATGGTGCGCTGGGCCAGCGCCGCCAGGGCCTGGCTGGCTTCGGCGGGAATATTGATGACCTTGAGGTTCTTGGCGCGGTCGACGCGGCTGCCGGTCTGGCCCCACCAGATGTGCGAGGTGCTGCTGTAGCTGTAGACCAGCACCTTGTCGGCACGGCCACAGGCCTTGAGGATGGCGCGGTCGTCCGGCTGGCCGACTTCCACCCACACTTCGATGGCACCGGTCAGGTCCTTCTGCCACAGGTCCGGCTCGTCGGTATCGGACAAGCCCTTGCCGAAGGCCAGCGCCTCGCTGGCATTGAGGGCGAAGGCCAGCACGCGGATCATCATGCGCTCGTCGGTCTCGGAGGGATGGCGGGCGATGGTCAGTGCGTGCTGCTGGTAATAGTGCCGATCCATATCGGAAATCTGCAGGTCGGCCTTGAAGATGGTGGATTTGAGCGCCATGGGAATCTGTTCGTGCAAGGGAAAGGCGGCCCGGCGTGGCGGGCTGCCGTCAAAGGTTGGCAAGCATAGCCGATCTGGCGCGGCTGTGGGCGTTTGTGATGGGACAGATCAAGCCGGTGGCCTGTCACCGTGGCTGCCCCCGCCATGGCCGTGCGACAATGCCTGTATGAGCACTTCTTCACCTTCCCTTGCCCCTTCCCCGACAACTCCGAGCGACGACGCTGTCGTGGCGCTGACACGCGCCTGGCTGGAACAGGCCGTGATCGGCCTGAATCTCTGTCCATTTGCCAAGTCCGTGCATGTGAAGAATCAGGTCAGATACCACGTCAGCCGGCAGCAGGATTGGAATGATCTTTCTGTCGAGCTGGAACAAGAACTGAGCTTTCTGGCAAAAGCCGACCCGGAGCAGGTCGACACCACCCTCTTCATCCTGCCGCTCGCATTAGCCGATTTTCACGAGTACAACGATTTCCTGGACTGGGCCGATCGCCTGCTGGAAAGAATGGAGCTGGACGGGGAATTGCAGATCGCCAGCTTCCATCCGGATTACCAGTTTGCCGACGCGGGACCGGACGATATCGAGAACTACAGCAATCGCTCGCCTTTTCCCATCCTCCATCTGTTGCGAGAAAGCAGCATCGACCGGGCGGTGGCAGCCTACCCCGACGCGGCCGCCATCTTTGAGAAAAACATGGCTACCTTGCGCAATCTGGGGCTAAGTGGCTGGAATATGCTTCCATTTGTCGTATCAAAAGAACAACAATAGCAACTGCGCAAAAAATCCTGTTAATATCTGTTACAAATTCGAAAATGAGTTTCTGCAACTATTGTGGAATAGAATTTTCTGACTGCATGAAAAATGTGCAATTATTTCTATATAGACATAGAATTATTGTTGTGCTGCTGCTTCAGGCGCACTAGGTCAGAGAACAGAGAACTTGAACCGTGTTGTTTTGAAGCCGTTCTTTGATAGGGCTTTCGATATCTTGCAGAAAGAGGCAACGCCTTCTCGGATAACGTCAGTCGCGTTTTGCAGTTTTACAAACAATTAATGCATAGGCGCAATGCCTTCCACAAACATCTGCATAATGGAACGTCCCGATCATGAATACCCACGATACTGCTGAATCCAACTCGATCACCGATCACGTCAACTACGATCCCAACCATCTGCTCGATGCGCTGATCGAAAAGCTGCATCTGAAGAATGATGCCGCCCTGTCGCGCGCGCTGGAAGTGGCACCGCCGGTGATCAGCAAGATCCGTCACCGTCGCCTGCCGGTGGGCGCATCGCTGCTGATCCGCATGCACGAGGTGAGCGAACTGTCGATCCGCGAACTGCGCGAACTGATGGGCGACCGCCGTGAAAAATTCCGCATCAGCGACAAGCAGTTCAAGCCGAAGCCAGGCGCAGCGCCCGGCGCACCGGCACCGACTGGCGGCACCCCGGAGTAATCGGCTTCTGTCCGGCAGCATTGCCCTCGCGGTGCTGTTACTGAGGCAGAGCTTCAGGAAAACTTAGTTTCTGCACGGAAAAATCTAAGTTTTCCTTGCGCCGGACCATATAAAAAAACGGAGCCATCGGCTCCGTTTTTCATTGCATCCTGCTGTGTGCATCGTGCGCGTCCGCTGCTGCGGACCACGCACTGCCTTCACCACCTCAAGCCGGGAACACCCCAGTGGACAGATAACGATCCCCACGATCGCACACGATGAAGACGATGGTCGCATTCTCCAGCTGATGCGACAGGCGCACCGCAACTTCACAGGCCCCGGCTGCGGAGATGCCGCAGAACAGGCCTTCCGTCACGGCCAGCTTGCGCGCCATGTTTTCGGCATCGGCCTGGCTGACGGATTCCACCTGGTCCACGCGGGAGCGGTCAAAGATCTTGGGCAGGTAGGCTTCCGGCCACTTGCGGATGCCGGGAATGGACGAGCCTTCTTCCGGCTGCGCGCCCACGATCTGCACCTGGGCATTCTGTTCCTTGAGGTACTGCGACACGCCCATGATGGTGCCGGTGGTGCCCATGGCGCTGACGAAGTGGGTGATGCTGCCCTTGGTGTCGCGCCAGATTTCCGGTCCGGTGGTCTCATAGTGCGCCAGCGGATTGTCGGCATTGGCGAACTGGTCGAGGATCAGGCCTTCGCCGTTCTTCTGCATCTGCTCGGCCAGGTCGCGGGCGTATTCCATGCCGCCGCTCTTGGGTGTCAGCACGATCTTCGCGCCATAGGCGGCCATGCTCTGGCGACGTTCTTCGGAAAGATTTTCCGGCATCAGCAACACCATCTTGTAGCCGCGCATGGCCGCCACCATCGCCAGGGCGATGCCGGTATTGCCGCTGGTGGCTTCGATGAGGGTATCACCGGGCTTGATCTGGCCGCGCGCTTCGGCGCGGGTGATCATCGAGTAGGCGGCACGGTCCTTGACCGAACCGGCAGGATTGTTGCCTTCGAGCTTGCCGAGGATGAGGTTGTTGCGGCGCTTGGCTTCTTCGCCGCCGATGCGCGGCAGCTGGATCAGCGGGGTATTGCCGATGGTGGATTCGATGGTCGGATAAGACATCTGCTTGGCTTCCTTGCGCAGCCGTGCGCGGGCACGGGGCGATCTTTGGTCGAAAGGGGCATTCTAATATGACTCCACCGCATGTGCCGGCGGCGTGACCTAACAAGATGCTTATAAGGATATAGCCAAATCATTTAAAGGAAGTTTGCCCTGCCTGCCCACCGACGATGCCCTACACTGTAGTGAACTGCAGTGAACACGTCCCCATCACAACTCCAACAGGGCGTACTCATCGGCAAGCGGCTGCGCAACCATGGAGACGACATGCACACCCATGACATCACCAACCAGGTCCCCGACCTGTGCGACTACAACCTCTACCGCAGTGACCTCGCCCTGAGCGAAGCGGTGCAGCGCGAAGGCGCACACTGGCACGACTGCACCCTGGCCAGCGAGGGCGAGCTGCTGGGCCGGGCCGAGATGCGTGAACTGGCCACGCTGGCCAACACGCACACGCCGGTGCTGCACACGCATGACCGCACCGGCCATCGTATCGACGTGGTGGAATTCCACCCGGCCTGGCATACGCTGCTGGAACAGCTGCGCCGCGCCGGCCTGCATGCGCTGCCGTGGATGCAGCCGGGCGATGGTGCCCACGCCGCGCGCGCCGCCGGCTACTTCCTGCATGCGCAGATCGAAGCTGGTTCGCTCTGCCCGACCACCATGACCTTCGCCGCCATCCCGGTGCTGCAGCAGGAACCGGCGCTGTTCGAACAATTGCGCAGCCGCCTCTTCTCGCGCGAGCACGACGGGCGCGACCTGCCGATCACGCAGAAGCGCTCCATCCTGATCGGCATGGGCATGACCGAGAAACAGGGTGGTTCCGACGTGCGCAGCAATGCCTCCATCGCCATGCCGGCCGATCCGCTGGAAGACGGGCGCGGCAAGGCTTACCTGCTCTCCGGTCACAAGTGGTTCTTCTCGGCACCGATGTGCGATGCGCACCTGATGCTGGCGCGCACCGAGAACGGCCTCTCCTGTTTCTTCGTGCCGCGCTGGCTGCCGGATGGCACGCGCAATCCCATCCTGATACAGCGTCTCAAGGACAAGCTCGGCAATCGCTCCAACAGCAGCAGCGAAGTGGAATTCGAGGAAGCCATGGGCATCATGGTCGGCGAGGATGGCCGCGGCATTCCGACCATCATCGAGATGGCCAACCACACGCGCCTGGATTGCATCATCGGCAGCGCCGCGCTGATGCGGCAGGCCCTGGTGCAGGCCCTCCACCATGCGCGCCACCGCAGTGCCTTCGGCCGCCGGCTGGCCGAACAGCCCATCATGCGCGCCGTGCTGGCCGACCTGGCGCTGGAGAGCGAGGCCGCCACCCTGCTGATGCTGCGCGTGGCGCATGCCTTCGATGCGCCCGATGATCCATTGCAACGCGCGTGGAAGCGCATCGTCACGCCCGCCGCCAAGTTCTGGATCTGCAAGCGCGCGCTGGAATTCACCGGTGAATGCATGGAAGTCTGGGGCGGCAACGGCTATGTGGAAACCGGTCCGATGGCGCGGCTCTATCGCGAAGCGCCGGTCAATTCGATCTGGGAAGGCTCGGGCAATGTGATGTGCTTGGACGTCCTGCGTGCCATCAGCCGCGAGACCGAAGGCTTCGCGCAACTGCTGATGGCACTGGACGATGCGGCCAGCACCCATCCTGCGCTGGCACAGCGGGTGCGCTCACTCAAGCAGATGCTGTCGGCAGCGGAAGAAGAACGGGAAGCCTGTGCCCGGCGTCTGGTACAGCAACTGGTGCTGGCCCTGCAGGGCATGCTGATGGCGCGCCATGCCCCGGGCGGATCGGCCGATGCCTTCCTGGCCAGCCGCGCCGACGGCGATGGCGGACGTGTCTACGGTACCCTCGGCGGCACCAGCCTGGCGGCGCAGCAAGCCATCCTGCAGCGCGCCTGGCCCGACGCATGAGGCGACTGTCTCAGCCCGGCAGCGAGGGCATCAACGGACTGCGCTCGGCCCATGCCACGAAGAGTTTTCCACGGCGTGCGCGCACGCGGCGCTTCTTCATGGCGGAGTAGACCAGCTCGGCCAGCGTGCGCTGTTCGGCCGGGCTCATGGTCAATGACATGCGATACATGCGCAGCAGCATCAGGGCATTGTTCATGAAGGCATTGTCGGCAGCATCGCTGCGCGCCAGCGCCGCCATCTGCGCGGCCAGCGTGAGCGTACGCGTGCCGTCGGCGGCGGCTTGCGCGGGCTGGCGCAGCCACTGCGGCTCCTGATCCTGCAAGGCGATGCGTTCGAGCACCATGCGATAGGACGCCTCCAGTTCGCCGGATTCGCCCAGGCTGTCGCCGATGGCCACCCCGGCCAGACCGGCCAGCAATTTTTCCAGCGCGCTGAAATTGCTGGCATGGCCGCTCAGTTCGCCATCGCGCCAGCCCCCGCCGGCAGGGTCCAGCAGCCAGGCCAGGAAACCATGATCGAGTTGCGTCTGGCTGGCCGCGCGGCTGGCCAGCAGGCGGCGCGCGATCACGGCCTCTTCGCTGCTCATGCGCGCGGCATGCGACAAGACCTGCTCCACCGCCTCCATGCCGCCGTCTCCCGACTGGCCCACGGCCGCCATGCCCGCCGCTGCGGCACGCCAGCGGCGATAGGCCGCCAGGTCGCGCGCCAGGGCATCGATGTCTTCCAGCGCCATTGCATGCGACTGCGCATAGGCGTAGGCCTCGGCCAACAGGCGGCGATCCCCATAGGCGAGGAAGTCACGTGGATTGGTTCCTGCCGCAGCACGGCGCACCGGGGACGGCTCGTCCTCGCGGCGCGTGACGCCGAAGACGCGTTGCAGCAGCACCAGATAGGCGCTGTCCTGCGCCGCATGGGCGCTGTTGCCGATCTGGACCAGATCGGCCAGGCGCGGTGCGGCGGCGATCAGTTCGGCCAGCGAGGGGCCGAGACGGGGCAGCATCAGTCCGCGAATCACGCCGCCGGCCAGCGCCAGCGGACCGAGCGGCAGCACCAGGGTTTCCAGCATGCGCGCCAGGTCGGCTTGTTGTTGCGGCGGTAAAGCATTCGGCGAGGAAGGCGACTGCAACTGGTAGAGATCGAGATACTGCTGCAGCAGTTGCGCGTAGTTGTCCGGATAAGCGGTCTGCTCCAATGCAGACAAGCTGGCATAGAACACCAGCGCCGCCGTGATGACCGGCTTCCAGTCACCGCTCTCCAGAGCACGCTGGAACACCGGTGCCCAGTACTTCTGATCCAGCGCAGTGCGCTGGTTGGCCGCTGCGTAGCGCTCGTTGGTGGTGTAGGCGCCGCTCTCGTCATAGACGATGGCCGACAGCTCGGCGCGCGACATGTAGGTAAACGGATTGTCCGCGCGTCCATACAAGGACTCGGTGGCCTGGCGTGCCTGACGCAGCCGCTGCGGATCATTCGACGGTGGCAGCTCGGCATCGGCGGCCGCAATCGCATCGGCCCCGCGGCGCGCGGCCACCAGCCGTGCTTCGATGGCAAAGAGCGTGTCACGCGTGATCGGGCGCGCGGCATCGATGAGGGTCTTCACCACGCCTTGCATGGGACTGGCCTGGGCCGCCTCGGTCGAATCGACCGCCGCCGTAGTCACGCTATCGACCGCCGTGGCCAGTGCCGCCATCAATTTGCCCTGGGCCGACAGCGACAGCGTCACGCCTTCTTCAGGCAGCGCGGTGACGGTCGCCACGGGCGCGCCCGGCGGCGCAGCGTTGGCCTCATTGCGCGGCTGCTGTTGCTGGGCCAGTTGCGTGAGCGCATCGCGCGCCGTGATGGCCAGATCGGTTTCCATTGCCATGTCCACTCTCCTGGTTCGGAGTTCTCATGACTTGATTACGGTAAAAGATCGGCAATCTTTACACTTGCAAACCGGCATCATCCAAGCGGGACGCGGCGTCTCGGGAGATTGAGACGATTGCGGCGAGCGTGGCAGCTCAGGATTTCTCCGATGCGCAGGTGCATGGCGAAGCGCTACATTAGGGCGGAACAGGAGAATCCCATGAACAAGACCCATGCCGTCGTCGCGCTGCTGGCGCTGATGCTGACCTGGCAAGCGGCCCGCACCGAGCGGGCCATGGCCGCCAATGCCGGTGCGCTTGATATCTCGGTAGTGGTGGCGGAGAAGTGCCGCGTCGATTTTTCCGAGGGCAGCGCCGATTTCTTCCAGGTCTGTTCCGTCGGCGAGGGTGCAGCCAATGAACGCGCCCAGCAGATCATGGGGGCCATCACGGCCCTCGCCCCGCAGGATGACCCCTACTTCCTGGAGCGTGACCCGCAGCGTCCCGAGCGCGCGGCAGGGGCAGACCGCGCACAGGCTTCCCCGCCTGCGCTCCGGCGTGGGCCCAAGGTGGTGGTCATCAACTACTGAACGGGTGAGGCCAGCGTGATGCGCCGCCGGTCCTGGCGCGGCAGGTAATGATTGGGCGAGCTGCGCAAGGCCTTGCGGAACATGTTGGAAAACGCGCTCTGGCTGCGATAGCCCAGTGCCTGCGCCACCACCCCCACGGCATCCCCGCGCGCCAGCCGCACCAGCGCTTCGCTCAGGTGCACCTGCTGCACCCAGTGGCGAAACTGCAAACCCGTTTCCTTCGGAAACAGCCGGATCACCGTGCGCACGCTGGCCCCGCCCATCCCGGCCCAGTCGGCCAGCGAAAACTGCCGCCCGGGATCGTCCAGAATGGCTTCGCAGATGGCCTGCAGGCGACGGTCGCGCGGCCACGGGATGGCCACCGGAATGGCCGGCGCACGGGCCAGTTCCGACAGGATCAGTTCGGCCACATGGCCGGCCCGGCTGCGCGGCGCATACTCGCGCGGCTCGGCCAGCAAGGCCAGAATCAATTCGCGCAGCAGCACCGACACTTCCAGCAGCCGGCATTGCGCACCCAGCGCCTGGCCCTGCCGCTCATCGATGTAGAGGGTGCGCATGCTCACGCGCGTGAGCATCAGGATCTCGTGCTCCACCTGCGGCGGCACCCACAAGGCCCGCTGCGGCGGTACCAGCCACACGCCTTGCGGGGTGCGCACCTGCATCACGCCGTCCACCGCATAGAGCAGCTGGCCGCGCCGGTGCGAGTGCGCCGTCAGCAGGTCGCGCGCCGACAGCTCGCGGGCAAAGGCCACCACGCTGCTGGGCAGGTGCTGGAAGGCATCCACTTCGGCGCTGGGGCAGACGGAAGTCAGGTGGGCACGCATGGCATTTAATCGACAACAAGTGTCATCAGCATGAATAGGTGCCAATGATACGCTTCGAGTCTTCCTCGTGCTTGCCATCCCCGACACCATGACCAGTGCCACCGACTCCAACGCCACCCTGCCTTCCGGCCCGACGGCCTCCACCGATTCTCCTGCGGCCATCGCCGCCCAGCCGCTGGTGATGAGCATCATCCTGGCCTGCGGCGGCGCGCACCTGATCAATGACATGATTCAGGCGCTGCTGCCCTCGATCTATCCCATGCTCAAGACCGGCTACGGGCTCACCTTTACCCAGGTCGGGCTGATCACGCTGACCTTCCAGGTCACCGCCTCCCTGCTGCAACCCTGGATCGGCATGTATACCGACCGCCATCCCCAGCCCTGGCTGCTGCCCACCGGTGCCGTGGCGACCCTGGTCGGCATCGTGCTGCTGGCGCTGGCGGGCAGCTTCACTGCCTTCCTGCTGGCCGCCGCCCTGATCGGCATCGGCTCCTCGACCTTCCACCCGGAAGCCTCGCGCATTGCGCGCATGGCCTCCGGAGGCCGCTTCGGCCTGGCCCAGTCGACCTTCCAGGTCGGCGGCAATGCCGGTTCGGCCTTCGGCCCGCTGCTGGCGGCGGCCATCGTGGTGCCGTATGGCCAGGGCAACGTGGCCTGGTTCGTGCTGCTGTCGGTGCTGGCCATCGTGGTGCTGTCGCGGGTGTCGGCCTGGTATCGCGGCCATCTCGCCGCCAACAAGGGCAAGGCCAGGCCGCGTGCGGCGCAGGCGCTGCCGGCGGCCACCGTGCGCCGCGCGCTGGTGGTGCTGGCGCTGCTGGTGTTTTCCAAATACTTCTACATGGCCAGCTTCACCAGTTACTTCACTTTCTACCTGATTGAACGCTTCCAGATGTCGGTGGCCTCCTCGCAGCTGTATCTGTTCCTGTTCCTGGGCGCGGTGGCGGTGGGCACCTTCGTGGGCGGCCCGATTGGCGACCGCATCGGCCGCAAGCTGGTGATCTGGATCTCGATCCTGGGTGCTGCGCCCTTCGCCCTGATGCTGCCGCACGCCAACCTGTTCTGGACGGCGGTGCTGTCGGTGGTGATCGGACTGGTCATCTCCTCGGCCTTCGCCGCCATCGTGGTCTATGCGCAGGAACTGGTGCCGGGCAAGGTCGGCATGATCGCGGGCGTGTTCTTCGGTCTCATGTTCGGCTTCGGCGGGATCGGCGCGGCCCTGCTGGGCCATCTGGCCGACCTGTACGGCATCGCCTGGGTCTATGGCCTGTGCGCCTTCCTGCCGCTGGCGGGCGTGCTGACGGTGCTGCTGCCGGATGTGCGCGAGCGCTGAGAAAGAGTTGCCCTTTTACCCAAAGAAAAACCGCGCGGGCCTGCCAGGCCAGCGCGGTTTTTTCATGAAGATGAGTTCGGTTTAGAACCGGCCTGCAGCGTGAATCACTGCCGCGCGACATCCCGCAAGCGGAACAAGGCCACCACTTCAGCCAGGCGCGCTGCCTGCTCCTGCAGTTGCTGTGCCCCGGCGGCGGCTTCTTCCACCAGTGCCGCGTTCTGCTGCGTGGCCTGATCCATGTGGGCCACGGCGTCGTTGGTCTGCTGGATGCCCTGGCTCTGCTCGCGGCTGGCGGAGGTGATCTCGGCCACCACGTCGCTGACCTTGCGCACGCTCTCCACCACGCTGCGGATGGTGCTGCCCGCTTCGCTGACGGTCTGCTCGCCGGCGCGTACCTGCTCCACCGAATCGCCGATCAGCACCTTGATCTCCTTGGCGGCCGTGGCCGAACGCTGCGCCAGCGAGCGCACTTCGGAAGCCACCACTGCAAAGCCGCGTCCCTGCTCGCCGGCGCGGGCCGCTTCCACCGCTGCATTGAGGGCCAGGATATTGGTCTGGAAGGCGATGCCGTCGATCACGCTGATGATGTCCACGATTTTCTGCGAGGAGGCATTGATGGCGCTCATGGTCTGCACCACCTGCTCCACCATGGCACCGCCACGGCCGGCGATCTCGGAGGCGGACTGCGAGAGCGTATTGGCTTCCTGGGCGTTGTCGGCGTTCTGGCGCACGCTGGAGGTCAGTTGCTCCATGGCGGCGGCGGTCTGCTCCAGCGAGCTGGCCTGCGATTCGGTGCGCTGCGACAGGTCCATGTTGCCGCTGGCGATGTCGCGCGTGGCGGCGTGGATGGTGTGGCTGGCTTCGCGGATGTCGAGCATGACGTGCTCGACCTTGTCGACGAAGCGATTGAAGGCGGCACTGATGCGGCCCAGCTCATCGGTACTGCCGTGGGTATCGAGGCGGCGGGTCAGGTCGCCGTCGCCATCGGCGATCTCTTCCAGCGCACGCTGCACCACCGACAGGCGGCGCAACACGCGCGAGATCAGGGCACCCAGCACCAGCGCGGCGAGGATGGTCACCAGCACGGCCATGACGCCCGAGCTGGCCAGCATGGCAGTCAGCGAAGCCAGCGCATCGGCGCGGTCCACCGCCACCACCAGCAGCCAGTCGGTGCCGGCCACGCGGGCAGCGAACAGCATCTGCTGGCGGCCATCCAGGGCCAGTTCCTGATGGCTGTTGGCGGCCATGGCGGCGGCCAGCGATTGCGGGGTGATGGCGGCATCCAGGTCCGACAGCGGCTTCAGGCGCAGCTTGTCATTGGGGTGGGCGATGATCTTGCCGCCCAGGTCGACCAGGAAGGCGTAGCTGTTGGGGGTCGGCTTGATGGCCACCACGTCGGCCACCACGCTGTCGAGCAGCACGTCAGCTGCGGCTACTGCGGTGACCTGGCCATCCTTGCTGATGGCTTCGGCAAAGGTCACCAGCAGCTTGCCGGTACTGGCGCTGGTGTAGGGCGCGGTCAGCACCGGTCCCTTGCTGGAAGCGGCCAGCTGGTACCAGGGACGCTTGGTCGGATCGTAGTCGGGGGCCCGGTTGCGCTGCTGCGAGAACACGGCGTGCTTGTCGGCATAGCCGATGTAGGCCAGGTCGAAGCCACCGGCGGTCTCGGCCGCCTTCACGAAGGGCAAGGGCTCGGCGGCATCGGCCGCCTGCTTGATGGAAGACACGACCAGTTTCCTGGCGTCGGCCCATTCGGCAATGGCGGATGCCTGGCTTTGCGCCAGCTGGGCCATCTGGCCATCCAGCACGCTCATGGTGCGCGAGCGTGCCGTGAGGAAGTTGGTCAGGACGATGGCCAGCATGGCCAGCACGACGATGCCGGCACAGAGGGCGATGAGTCGGGTACGCAGGGAGGAAGATGTCATGATGTGTGGATCTGGAAAAACTGTGGATGATCGGGCAAACGCCTGCCCCGGCCACAGCAAGGCTGCGGTCGGACCTGAAGGCAGATGGAATGTCGTTATGACCCCGGTCTGGCCGGAGTGCAGGGAATGGTGCCGTCCGCAGTCATGAGCCCGGCCCCTGCCGTGGCTCGCCCCGTTCTGATGCGGAAGACGCCATGTCGGATCGTTCCCCCGTTGTAGTCACGCGATCCGATTGATTGCAAGCGTAACAGCGGGCGACGCGGGCGTTTCACAAAATCGTGAAGTTCCCGGCACATGGAGATGAAGTGATGCGCGCATGCCACGTTGCCATGCAGAAACATCATCCCTGCTTGCCGCACGACGGGCGCTGCACTTTTCTTGCGATTTAAGTCTGGCTTAATTTTCGGGGCCTAGAGTACGCACATCGGGATCTCCTCTTTCCCCTTGTCCGCTGCGACGACATCCAGCGGATCTTTCAGCCCGTCCCTCCCCCGGACGGGCTTTTTTTCGTGACGGCCCGCTTGGCCAGTGTTCCGGGGTCTCTCAGGCCGCCTGGGACAGGTCCGGCTGACCTGCCTGCGCCCGCAGCGCACTGATGTGTTCGAACAGATGGCGGGCATCGCGGTCGATGCCCGAGAAGCGGCCCGAACCCCAAGTGTATTGCCAGGGCAGGCCGAGGAAATACAGACCCGGTGCAGCCGTCACGCCGCGCACATGGCCCGGGTAGCCGCGCCCGTCGAAAATGGGTTCGGCGATCCAGCTGAAGTCGGTACGGAATCCGATGCACCACACCACGGCCGAGATACCCCGTGCGCGCAGGTCGAGCGTGCGTACTTCCTCAGCGGGCGGCTGCCAGACGGGCACATAGCGGGCCTCCGTCGGGGCCTCGATCTGCTGCGCGGCGATGAACTTGTCGATGCTGTCCTTGATGCTTTCGGAGACTGCATCGGCCTCGTCGAGATAGCCCTTGAGGCCGCCACCGAAACGCACCACCTCACCCTCCAGCGTGTCGAACTTGCCGTAGAGCTGCATGCCTTCCAGGGCGAACTTGCGCAGGTCGATGTCGCGTCCGCCGTCACGTCCCGTGACGTAGTGATTGGTCTTCTCGCGCACCCCGGTGCCCAGCGGATGCTGGTCGACCGGCAGGTCGTAATACTTCATCTTGTCCAGCCACTCCACCACATCCTTGCCGCGATAGGTGCGCGCCACGCGCGGAGCTTCACCCACGCCCAGATGCACGCGCCGGCCGGCCAGGTGCAGGTCCTCGGCGATCTGGCAGCCGGACTGGCCGGTGCCGACCACCAGCACTTCGCCCTCGGGCAGCGACTGCGGATTGAGATACTGGCTGGAATGGATCTGCACGATATCGGCCGGCAGGCGCTCGGCTGCGCGCGGCACCACCGGGATGTGGTAACCGCCGACCGCCACCACCACCTGGTCCGCCGTGTAGGCGCCATCGCTGGCGCTGAGATGCCAGCGCTCACCCACGCGCCACAGCTTCCCGACCGTCACGTCTTCGCGCACCGGTGGCTGGAAGCTGGCCACGAAACCATCGAGGTAGGCCACGATCTCGTCCTTCTTCATGAAGCCATAGGGATCGTCGCCGCGATACGGATAGCCGGGCAGGTTGCATTGCCAGTTGGGCGTGACCAGGCAAAAGGTATCCCAGCGCTCATGCCGCCAGGCGTGGCCGACCTGGTGTTTTTCCAGTACCACGTGATCGATGCCGGCTTGCTTCAGGTACCAGCTGATCGACAGGCCGGCCTGGCCGCCGCCGATGATGATGACGCTATGGTGGCGCGCCGCGCCTGAGACTTGGGTGGACATGGTGTACCTCGTGCAGTGATGTCATGTTGGATAAGGCGTGATGGAGCGATCAGGGCGTGAAGGACTCGACCCGGACCACCGGATCGGCACTGGCCTCGAAGCGGGCCGCCATCTCCTCGATGCGGCGCAGCTGGTCCAGCGCCGAGGAACAGGCGAAGCCGTATTTCGCCCGGACCCGCTCGCTGCCGATGTTCAATGCCGTGGCGCTGCGCTGGACAAAGTCGGCCAGCGCGTAGCTGCGTCCCGCCTCCAGATGTTCCTTGACCACCAGCGAGGGGGAATAGCAGTCGGTGACGGTGTCGTCCGGCCAGCGGACACGAAAGTGCATTTCAGGCATGGTGTTCCTCTTGGAATGACGCTGCCACGGGCTGACAGCGGATGAAATCTGCATACAGCTCCACATGCCGGCGTGCCGAGCGCTGCCACGAGAAACGCGCGCAGACTTCCAGTCCTGCCGCGATCAGCCCAGGCCGCGCCGCCGGCGCCAGCGCATGCGCGATGCCGGCGGCCATCGAGGCCGGATCGTGCGGATCGACCCAGGCACAGCAATCGCCATCGAGATACTCGGTAAAGGGCGCGATGCGCGACACCACCACCGGCACGCCACCGGCCATGGCCTCCAGCACCACCAGTCCGAAGCCTTCCTTCAGGGAAGGAAAGACCAGCACATCGGCGCAACGGAACAGCGACGGCATGTCGGCATCGTCTACTTGCCCGAGGATGCGCACGGCGTCGGCCGGCAAGGCGGCGGCCGCCAGCTCGGCCTGGAAAGCGCACTGATAATCGGCGTGATCCAGCACGCTCGCGCCCCCGGCGATGACCAGTTGCGCCTGCGGATAAACGCGGCGCAGGCGCACGAATGCCTGCAGGATGCCCAGCGTATTCTTGCGCGGCTCCACGCCGCCCACGGCCAGCAACAGCGGCTTGCCGGTCAGGCTTTGCGCGCGCCGCACGGCCTGGTCGCGCGGATCCGGCCGGGGCGAATGGCGCAGCATGTCGACGCCATTGGACACCAGCTCGGCGCGCACGCCATGCTCGTGCTGCAGGATGTCCTGCCAGGTGCGGCTGACGCACAGCACGCGGTCGGCCATGCGATAGCCGCGTTCCTGCCAGGCATGCAACTGCGGATCATCGAACTGGTCGAGGTGATGGACGGTGCGCACGTAGCCCCGGATCACGCCCCGCTCCACCAGCGTGGCCAGTGCATTGGCGCTGATGGAATCCTGAGCGTGACAAAGATCGAAGGCGTGCATGTCGGTCTGCTCAAAGCAGCGCAGGTAGTCCTCGATGCGCTGGCGCACCATGCCGACGACACCCTCGCACTGCACCGGCCCCGGTACCGGATGGAAGGTGCAGGCTGCCGGACGGAACAAGCCCTTGCCGCGCGCATCCGGCGCAAACAGGCTGACCTCATGGCCGAGCGCCTCCAGGCCCTCGGCCAGTTGCAGGGCATGCACCACGCCGCCGCGCGGATTGACGGAGTGGGTCAGCATGGCGATGCGCAGCAGTGTGCGTGACGTCTCCATTCAGGCCTCCCGGCGCGGACCGCAACCGATCAGCGCTTCCTCGGCCAGGTTCCAGAAGGGCAAACGCTGTCCGTGCCAGCACAGATCGAGCTGGCGGCTGTCATCGATGCGACCGATGGACGCTGCCGCAATCCCGCGCCCAGCAAAGCGGGCCAGCACCTCCGGCAGGTCATCATCGGCCACGCTCAACAGGAATCCATAACTGGGAAAGGCGCTCAGCCAGCGCTGGAAATCGACACCGGGCGGACACGGTATGGCCTCCAGATCGATCACCGCGCCCTTGGCGGAGCACTCCAGCAACATCAAGGCGGTGCCGATCACGCCGGCCATGCTGATGTCCTTGCCGGCACGCGCCAGACCCGCTTCGGCCAGAGCGGGCAACACTTCGAGGTCGCCGCGCAGACGTTCGGCGGGCGTGCCGGTACTGGCATTCCAGTAGGCATACGGTTCCTGGAAGCGCCCGCGCAGATCAATGGCGGCCACCAGGTGTTCACCGCTGCGCGCATCAAAACTGGTCAGCAGGCGCGTGGCCCGGCCGATGATCGAGACGGAGAGCTGCTCGCGGTCATTGCGGCGATTGCTGTGGCCGCCGACCAGCGGCACCCCATAGACGCGCGCGCCCTCGGCCAGCCCGTCGAGGATGGGCCGCGCGGCCTCGCCACCACGGCTCCACAGGGCATCGACCACCGCCAGCGGACGTCCGCCCATGGCGTAGATGTCGCTGACGTTGACCATCACGCCGCAGTAGCCGGCAAACCAGGGCTGCTGGTCGACGAACTCGTTGAGGAAACCTTCGATGGCAAACAGCAGATAGCCGTCGCCATCCGGAATGGCCGCGCAGTCGTCGCCTACGGCCAGCGTGTGACCCTGGTGCTGCATGGCCGGGGCCGGCGGCAGCGCTTGCATCACGGCATCGATATCGCGCTTGTGCGCGATGCCGCGCGAGGCACGCAGGGTCTCGATGATCTGCGCCAGCGTGGGCGCACTGTCGCGCGCATTCATGGCGTGCGCTCCTCGCGGCCGACGACGAAACCGACATCGCCATCGCTGATCGGGGGATAGAACGACAGGTCGGCCTGCATCAGGTGATGCGGCAGGCCATGGACTTCAATCTCTGCCAGCGTATGCCAGTGCAGGCGGTGAAACAGCGGCGCATTCTGGCTCTGCACCTGGGCCAGGAAGGTGTGGCAGCCGTGCGCATGCGCAGTGCAGACGGCCAGCCGGATGAGCCCGCTGCCGACCGAGCCGACGCGGCGCGCCTGCCGTGCCACGGCCAGCCGCGAGCCATGCCACACGCCTGGCGAAGATTCATGGATTCGCACCGTTCCTATGATTTCCCGCCAACCCTCATCGCGCTCCAGAACGGCCACGATGGGCATGGCGATGGCATCGGTAGCGTCGCCATCGTCCTCCTGAAATACGTTCTGTTCGGCGCAAAATACGGCGCGGCGCAGGCGGCGCGCTGCTTCGCGCTCCCCAGTGTCCAGCGCCAGCTTGATGCGCACGCCCCGGGCCAGGATCTCGGGGGCCAGCGATGCGTGTTCGGCGACGTCGCTCATTTCACTTCCTTTCGAACGAAGACAGCGAAGAGCAGGCACCGCACTTGCCGCACCCGGCCTTGGCATCGCCTGATCGCATGCCGGCGTGCTCCAGCATGGCCGCCAGCGGTGCCAGCAGGCGGCGCATGGCGAGGGCATCCGGCGAGGGATGGTCTTCCAGCGGCGTGCCCGAGATCGGTACGAACGGCACCACGAAGGGATACACGCCCAGCGCGATGAGCTGCTCGCTCATTTTAAGGATGGCCTCGTCGCTGTCGCCCAGGCCGGCCAGGATGTAGGTGCTGACCTGCCCGCGCCCGAAGACCTCGACGGCAGCGGCGAACGCCTCCATGTAA
Organism: Herbaspirillum huttiense; assembly: GCF_004367745.1. GTDB lineage: Bacteria > Pseudomonadota > Gammaproteobacteria > Burkholderiales > Burkholderiaceae_D > Herbaspirillum > Herbaspirillum huttiense. The sequence continues at coordinate 988,511 of NZ_CP037993.1, read as the reverse complement.
CGCTCGACAGGTACGGTGGCCTTGCCGGGCATGATGCGTTTGCGCACTTCCGGCGTGACCGCTTCCAGATGCATGCCCAGGGTATCGATGCCGGCATCGGCCATGCGGCGGAACCAGGTATTGTCGTCCGGCGGCTCGCACTGGCCCTGGATCGGCAGGTTTACCGCCGACTTCACGCCGAAGGCGCTTTCGCACAGCAGCTGCGCGCCGCGATCGCTGGCATTGGGGGTACCGGTGGTCATGACCATGTGCTTGACGCCATCGAGCAGCACCGCCGCGCGCGCCACCTCGCCCAACTGCTCGGGGGTCTTGCGCAGGATGGTGCGGCCGGCCGCCAGCGACTGGCCGATGGCGCAGAACTGGCAGGACTTGCGGCGGCTCTCGTAACGGATGCAACTCTGCAGGATGGTGGTGGCCAGCACATCGGCGCCATGCAGCGTGGCGATCTTGCCGTAGGGGATGCCATCGAAGGTCTGCATCTTGTAGAAGCGCGGCTGGTGCGGAAAGGACACCACGCCCACCTCGACACCATCGCGCAGGATGCGGGCAGCGCCATCGGCACCCGGCTGCGTGGCCACGTAGGGCGAGGACCAGGCCCCGGCGGTATGCACCGGGATCATCACGGTGTGGCCATCGACGGTCACCGCCTTGTGATCCGACGGCCCTGCCCCGCCCCGGCGGCTCTGCGCGCCGGCAGCGGGATCGTCAAGACGCAGTCCCAGGGACTGCAGTTCCGAGATCAGCTCCACGGCCGCCTTGCGGCTCGGACGCTGGGGATGCAACTGGATGACGGCTGTCTGCATGAGGGAACCTCGCGAAAGGATGAATGACGGGAGCAGGCTGTTCAGCCGGGAACAGCGAGGACATGGGAGACGTGCGGCGATCATCGATCACCAGGTGCAGCAGTTCCGGGCGCGCATAGTGGCCCACCGAATCCATCATGCGCTTGCGCTTGGTGACCAGCTCCATGTCGAGGTCGGCCACCAGGATGCCTTCGCCACTGCGCAGGGGCTCGGCCAGCAGCTTGCCTTCGGGCGACACGATGGCGGTACAGCAGCCACCGCGCAGCGCCTTCTGCGCCTGGGGATCGGGCTCGATGGCGGCGATCTGTTCATCGCTGAGCCAGCCGGTCGCATTGATGACGAAGCAGCCCGATTCGAGGGCGTGATGGCGGATGGTCACCTCCATTTGGTCGGCAAAGATCTGCCCCACCATGGAGCCGGGGAATTGCGCACAGTGGATTTCCTCGTGCTGCGCCATCAGGCTGTAGCGCGCCAGCGGGTTGTAGTGTTCCCAGCAGGCCAGCGCACCGAGGCGGCCGACGGCGGTCGGCACCACCTTCAGGCCGCTGGCATCGCCCTGGCCCCAGATCATGCGTTCGTGATAGGTCGGCGTGATCTTGCGGCGCTTCAGCACCATCGTGCCATCGGCATCGAAGACCAGCTGCGCGTTGTAGAGCGTGCCGTGGTCGCGTTCATTGACGCCCAGTACCACCACCGTCCCGTGTTGGCGGGCGGCGGCCGATACGGCCTGGGTCACCGGACCGGGCACCGTCACGGCGCGCTCGTAGAGCAGCAAGTGTTCCGGCCCCGAAGCGAAGGGCGGCCGCACGAACGAGAAGTACGGATAGTAGGGAACGAAGGTCTCCGGAAAGACCACCAGTTGCGCACCTTGGGCCGCAGCATCGGCGATGGCCTGGCACACCTTGGCCACGGTGCCGTGTTCGCTGTCGAGGTCGGGCGCGATCTGCACCGCCGCCGCCCGTACCGTTCTCTTGTGCATGCTCATGGGCCGCCCTTCCGCTTACAGGGTCCAGGTGTCGAGAATGAAGGCGTTGTCGCGACGATGCAGCAGCACCAGGTCCAGCACGTCCAGCGGATTGATGGGACGGATGCCCGGGATCAGCGAGGGCTCGCCATGGCCGTACAAAGCCTGCAGCGCGAAGCGGCAGGCGTAGACCTTGCCGCCCTCTTCCATGAACTTGACGATCTGCTTGTTGAAGTTCTGGTGACCGGGAAAAGCCTCATCCCCCAGGGTCGGGAAACCGCGCTGCACGCCCAGGGTCACGCCGGGGCCATAGAGCAGGATCGAGGTCTCGAAACCCTTGCGCTTCAGGCGCGTGGCCTGCAACAGATTGACGAAACCGATCGAGCCTTCGAATGCCACGGTGTGGAAGGTCACCAGCGCTTTTTCGCCCGGCTGGGCTTTGACGTCTTCGAATACCTTCTCTTCATAATCCACCAGGAAATCGCCGGGGGCGTGGGCTGCTTTGGTGACTGCGGGCATGGTGATACTCCTCTCGATTGCTGTGGGTCGGCACTTGGGGAAGTGGTCCGGCGACCTCGCCGCGACGCTGGCATTGAATGCATCAGGCGTGCCACCGGCACCCCGTCAATGCAGGAATTGACTGCATAAAAATCCCGTCAATCTCTGCGCGCGAAGGCGCAGGCCAGCATCGGTGCGGCTTGACGAATCATGATCGGCGAGGTGTTTTTTGACCCTGGCGAAGCAATCCATTCAATCGCTCCATACAATTCGCCAACACCGCGCAAACCCGCTTGCACTCTGGCGCGGCGAGATGTGTTGAGTTGGTGCGCAAGGGTGCGCGATGTGATGCACGACGGTGCAATTGGCGACAACCGCGGCGGCGATTGGATGGAATGCAACTTGCATTCAATGAGATGTTTCGATGCAGTCAATATTGAACGCCGGCAATCAAGGAAAGCACCATGTCCAAGCACAGCAGCGTGTGGGTTCCCAAGTTGAAGAAGGGCGGCGGCCCGCTCTATCTGGCCATCGCCAATGCGATTGCCGAGGATGTCGCCACCGGCCACCTGCAACCCGAACAGCGTCTGCCGCCGCAGCGCAAGCTGGCCGAGTTGCTGGACCTGGACTTCACCACCGTGGCCCGCGCCTATACGGAAGCGCATCGGCGCGGCCTGGTGGATTCGGTAGTGGGACGCGGCACCTTCGTCTGCGGCAAGCGGCGGCCGCGCATTCCGCGCGTGACCGAAGGCCGGCCCAACGTCGACATGTCGATGAACATGCCGCCCGAGCCGGAGTCGCCGGAGCTGATGGAATTGATGCAGGCGGGCTGGAACAAGGTCAACGGCCGCCTGCGTGATCTGCTGCGCTATCAGGATTTCGGCGGCTCGACTGAGGATCGTGAGGCCGGCGCCCTCTGGCTGCGCCGGCGCGCGCTGGTGGTGGAACCGGAACGGGTGCTGGTGACGCCGGGCGCACAATGTGCGCTGCTGGCCATTCTGACCATGCTGGTCGGGCCGGGCGGCGTGCTCTGTTGCGAGGACGTGACCTATCCCGGCCTGCGGGCGCTGGCCGGTCATCTCAACATCAAGCTGGTCGGCTTGCCGATGGACAACGAAGGCATCGATGCGGTGGCCTTCGCCGGTGCCTGCGCGCAATATGCGCCCAAGGCGCTGTACTGCAATCCCACCCTGCTCAATCCGACCACCTGCACCACCTCGCTGTCACGCCGCCAGGCGCTGGTGGACATTGCACGCCACTATGAAGTGGCCATCATCGAGGATGACGCCTATGGGTTCCTGCCCCGCGCAGCGCCGCCGGCCATCGCCAGCATCGGCAGCGAGCTGACTTACTATGTGACCGGCCTGGCCAAGAGCGTAGGCGCGGGCCTGCGCATTGCCTACATGGTGGCCCCCGACGCTGCCGCCGCCGCGCGCCTGACCGCAGCCCTGCGCGCCACCACGGTGATGGCCTCGCCACTCACCTCGACCCTGGCCACGCACTGGATCCGCGACGGCGTGGCCGACCTGGCGCTGGCCAACATCCGCAAGGAATCGATGGCGCGGCAGAAGATCGTGGCCCGCATCCTCCCCGAGCACAGCTATGCCTCGGAAGCGGAGGCCTTCCATCTGTGGCTCAAGCTGCCCGGCGGCTGGCAGGCCAGCAGCTTTTCGGCGCAGATGCGCAGCAACGGCGTGGCCGTGGTGGGCGTGGACGCCTTCTCGGTGACGGCGCCCCCGCTGCAGGCGGTGCGGGTGTGCATCGGCGGCATCGCCAGCCGCAGCGACCTGCAGCACGCCCTGGGCCTGATCCGCAGCACCCTCGCCGAGCAGCCGCTGATCAAGCCGGCGGTGGTCTGAGCGGCCCGTCCGGGGCGAAATTAGCGAAATTGCAACAAGCAGAATCTTTCACATATGGTCATGCATATGAGATCATTAACGACCGGCAATCCTGACCGCACTGCCCTCGGCGCTCCACCGCCTGCGGCCCAGGAATGCCACGCCAACCCGTTCCCCGGTGCGCCGGAAAGATGTTCGAGAAATGTTGAAAAAAATTAAAACGGAGGATCTGGTCCTCGGGATGTATTTCTGCGGCTTCGAAGCGGCCTGGCTGGACCATCCGTTCTGGAAGAACAAGTTCCTGCTCAAGAACGAAGCTGACCTCAAGCAGGCGCATGCCAGCGGCATCGAGCACTGCTGGATCGATCCGGAGCGCGGCCTGGATGTGGCCGAGGCGGCTGCCGAGACCGGCCAGGATGAAGCGGCAGCGCCCGCCGAGCCTAGCCCCGAACTGCCGCCCGGCCCCGACATCGACACCACCCTGCTGGACGCCGAAGCCCTGCGCGAGAACGCCAAGAAGGCGACCAAGGCCATGTTCAGCGAAGCCCGGCTGGGCAAGGCGCTGGACATGGAGCGCTGCGTCACGGTGGTGGAAGAAATCGCCGGTGCCGTCCTGCAAAGCCCGAATGGCACGCTCAGCGTGCTGCGCCTGAAGCTGGCCGATGAATATACCTACCTGCACTCGGTGGCGGTTTGCGCCCTGATGGTGGCCTTGGGCCGCACTCTGGGCCTGGATGAGAAGGCCTGCCGCGAAGCCGGCCTGGGCGGCTTCCTGCACGATGTGGGCAAGGCCTTCCTGCCGCATGAACTGCTCAACAAGCCGGGCAAGCTGACCGACGACGAATTCACCCAGATCAAGAAGCACCCCGAGCTGGGCTACAAATACCTGAGCCAGGACCCCAACGTGCCCGATTACGCGCGCGATGTCTGCCTGCACCATCACGAGAAGATGGATGGCCACGGCTATCCGGAACTGCTGCGCAGTGGCCAGATCAGCCTGTATGCGCGCATGGCGGCGATCTGCGACGTGTATGACGCGCTCACCTCGGACCGTCCCTACAAGCGTGCCTGGGACCCGGCCGAAGCGATTTCCAGCATGGCGTCCTGGACCGGTCACTTCGACCGCGCCATGTTCCTGGCCTTCGTCAAGACCCTCGGCATCTATCCGGTGGGTTCCATCGTCAAGCTGGAATCCGGCCGCTCCGGCTTCGTGATCCGCCAGAATGCGCAGGACCTGACGCGGCCGGTACTGAAGGTGTTCCGCTACAACGACGACATGGAAATGAGCGACACCGAGATCCTTGACCTCATGGCCACGCCCGAAGCCGATACCATCGTTGCCCGTGGCGGCGAGGAATGGGCGCGCCTGAGCCATCTCGATACCATGCACATGCTCAGCACGGGCACGCCCTCCTGAGCCTGAGCCCGCTGACCGGTCCGGTCCGGCCTGTTCAGGCCATCCCCAGCACCGTCATGAAGTGACGCCCGTGCGCCTCGTGCGAGGCCGCGGGCACGCTGATGTCACATGCCATCAGGAAGGTGGTGGCAGCCTCGATGAAGCCATCGGCCAGTTGCATCGCGTCCAGCAGCAGGTGTTCCATGATCCGCTCCTCGTCTCATGCCCGGCAGCGGGATGCGCCGGGCTTGAGAGGATCATGGCGCAGTGTTGTTATCGTCCTGTGTCAAAAGGCGCGCGCCCTGTTTCAATTGAAACCCACGGAACCAAGGCCCGGGGCCTGAGGGAGCCTCAGCCAGCACTGACCTGCCGAATCGCCGCTTCCCACGCGTGGATGCGCTCCTGCGCCTGCTCGCGCGTGAAGCGCGGCTCGAAGGTGCGCTCCATGCGCCACTGCGCGGACAGCTCCGACAAATCACGATAGACACCCGTGGCCACACCGGCCAGATAGGCTGCACCCAGCGCAGTGGTTTCGGTCACTTGCGGACGGATCACCGGAATACCCAGCAGATCGGCCTGGAACTGCAGCAGCAGATTGTTGGCCGCCGCCCCGCCATCCACGCGCAATTCGGTGATGGGCGAGACCGCGTCCTTGACCATCGCGTTAAGCAAGGCAGTGCTCTGGAAAGCGATTGATTCCAGCGCCGCGCGGGCGATGTGGGCCACCGTGCTGCCCCGGCTCAAGCCGACGATGGCACCCTTGGCACCGGGATTCCAGTAGGGCGCACCCAGCCCCGTGAAGGACGGCACGAACACCACCCCGCCCGAATCTTCCACCGTGCAGGCCAGTCCCTCGACGTCGGTGGAGGTCTTGATGGCCTTGAGGCCATCGCGCAGCCACTGCACCACGGCACCGCCGATGAAGACACTCCCTTCGAGCGCATATTGTTTGCGTTCATCGACCTGGCAGGCGGCGGTACTGATGAGGCCGTTGTGCGAAGTGGCGCACTGGTCGCCGGTATGCAGCAGCATGAAACAGCCGGTACCGTAGGTATTCTTGGCCATGCCGGGACGCACGCAGGCCTGACCGAACAGCGCCGACTGCTGGTCGCCGGCGATGCCGCCGATCTTGACCGCCGCGCCCAGGTGCTGTGCATCGATCTCGCCATAGATGTGGGCCGAGGCATGCACCTGCGGCAGCATCGCGGCGGGAATATCGAGCCATTGCAGCAGCTCTTCATCCCAGGCCCCGGTGTGGATATTCCACAGCATGGTGCGCGAGGCATTGGACACATCGCTCACGTGCAGGCGGCCCCCGGTCAGGTTCCAGACCAGCCACGAATCGACGGTGCCGAACAGCAGTTCGCCCCGTTCGGCACGCGCACGCAGGCCGTCGACATGGTCGAGGATCCAGCGCAGCTTGGTGCCGGAGAAATAAGGATCGAGCACCAGCCCGGTCTTCTTCTGGATGGCCTCGCCCAGGCCACGGTCACGCAGCGCCGCGCAGACCACTTCAGCACGGCGGTCCTGCCAGACCACGGCGTTGTAGACCGGCTTGCCGGTGGCGCGCTCCCACACCACGGTGGTCTCGCGCTGGTTGGTGATGCCCAGGGCGGTCAGTTCTTCGGCCTTGATGCCGCTTTGCGCCAGCACCTTCTGTGCCGTCTGCAACTGGCTCTGCCACAGGTCCATGGGGTCGTGCTCGACCCAGCCCGGCTGCGGGAAGATCTGCGGAAATTCCTGCTGGGCCGTGGCGACGATGGCGCCACTCTGGTCGAAGATGATGCTGCGCGAGCTGGAGGTACCCTGGTCGAGGGCGAGCAGATAGGCCATGATGATTCCTTGCAGACGACTGAAATACTAAAGTTTGAAAATGGAATAACACATTCCTGCGGGCCGCAACCGCAATCCACATGCGGCCATTCTCGGGAGAGACTAAGGTTCAACCCGAAACCAAGTCAACACGCACCCGAACAACGTGAAGACGCCACCCCGACACCGGCCGGGATGGCGTCATCTCACGCGTGATGGCAATCAGGCTGCATCAACGAACGCGGCCATCCTTCCAGGCTTGCAGCAGCTTGTCGTAGGGGATGGTCTCGCCCTTCGGCTTTTCGTTGGCCAGCTTGGCCCACGGTGCGCCCTTGTCGGACAGCCAGGTGGCCGGATCCTTCTTCGGGTTCAGCTTGGGCGCGCACTGCTTCATGCCGGCGCGCTGCAGGCGGGCCATGATACCGTCCATTTCATCGGCCAGATTGTCCATGGCGCCTTGCGGGGTCTTCTCGCCGGAGATGGCCGAGGAGATGTTCTTCCACCAGATCTGCGCCATCTTCGGATAGTCAGGCACGTTGGTGCCGGTCGGGGTCCACGCCACCCGGGCCGGGCTGCGGTAGAACTCGATCAGGCCACCGTACTTGGCAGCGTTCTTGGTGAAGTAGTCGGAGCGGATGTCGGAGTCACGGATGAAGGTCACGCCGACGATGGACTTCTTCAGCGAGACGGTCTTGGAGGTCGTGAACTGCGCATACAGCCAGGCTGCGGCCATCTGGTCCGGCGGGGTGCTCTTGAGGAAGGTCCACGAGCCGACGTCCTGGTAGCCGTTCTGCATGCCGTCCTTCCAGTACGGACCGTGCGGGCCGGGGGCCATGCGCCACTTGGGCGAACCGTCGGCGTTGACCACCGGCAGGCCCTGCTTGGTCATGCTGGCGGTGAAGGCGCTGTACCAGAAGATCTGCTGCGCGATGTGGCCTTGGGCGGGCACCGGGCCGGCTTCGGAGAAGGTCATGCCCAGCGCTTCGGGCGGAGCGTACTTCTTCATCCAGTCCAGGTACTTGGTCAGGGCATAGACCGCAGCCGGCGAGTTGGTGGCACCGCCGCGCGAGGTCGAGGCACCGACCGGGGTGCACTTGTCATCGGCTACGCGGATACCCCATTCATCGACCGGCAAGCCGTTGGGCAGGCCCTTGTCGGCGGCACCGGCCATGGACAGCCAGGCATCGGTGAAGCGCCAGCCCAGCGACGGATCCTTCTTGCCGTAGTCCATGTGGCCGAAGACCTTCTTGCCGTCCAGTTCCTTGACGTCGTTGGTGAAGAAGGCAGCGATGTCTTCGTAGGCCGACCAGTTCTGCGGCACGCCCAGTTCATAGCCGTACTTGGCCTTGAACTTGTCCTGCAGGTCCTTGCGCGCGAACCAGTCGGCGCGGAACCAGTAGAGGTTGGCGAACTGCTGGTCGGGCAACTGGTAGAGCTTGCCGTCCGGCGCGGTGGTGAAGCTGGTACCGATGAAGTCCTTCAGGTCCAGGCCGGGGTTGGTGTATTCCTTGCCGGGGCCGGCCATGTAGTCGCTCAGCACCACGGTCTGGCCGTTGCGGTAGTGGGTACCGATCAGGTCGGAGTCGTTGACCCAGCCGTCATAGATGGACTTGCCCGATTGCAGCGAGGTCTGCATCTTCTCGACCACGTCGCCTTCCTGGATCACGTCGTGGATGACCTTGATGCCGGTGATTTCCTCGAAGGCCTTGGCCAGGGTCTTGGATTCATAGGCGTGCGTATCCAGGGTCTCGGAGACCACGTGGATTTCCTTGACGCCCTTGGCCTTGAGCTTGGCGGCGGCGTCGATGAACCATTGCATCTCGGTGACCTGCTGTGGACGCGACAGCGTGCTGGGCTGGAATTCAGCATCCACCCACTTCTCGGCGGCCTTGATGTCGGCCCAGGCATTGCCCGCGATACCGGCCATGGCCATGGCGGCGGCCAGCACGGTCAGTTTGATTTTCCGCATGTTCTGCATCATGTCTCCTCGTCACCTTCCCCTGAGTTGGCGTGCCGGGTAGGGAAGGAGAATCCCCGGACGTCCATTGTGATTACAGATCTGTTGCCTGCTGCCTGAAAATTCGTCTTAGCCCTTGCGCATGATCAGCACCAGCGCCACGAAGCCCAGCGCCGCTGCATACCACTGTTCCATATCGGTCAGTCCGACCCAGGCCAGGTTGATGTAAGCGGCCGTGAGCAGCCCGATGAACAGGCGGTCGCCACGGGTGGTGCGCATGGGCAGGAAGCCCTTGCGCTCGATGGTCGGCGAGCGGATCTCCCACACCGTCATGCCGATCAGCATCAGCACCACGCAGACGAAAAAGATCGCAACCGGTGGCGTCCACGACATCCACGACAAAGCATTTCCCATGATCACACTCTCCCCATTGCGAAGCCCTTGGCGATGTGGTTGCGCACGAACCAGATCACCAGGGCTCCCGGAACAATCGTCAGCACGCCGGCCGCAGCCAGGATGCCCCAATCCATGCCTGCGGCCGACGCGGTACGCGTCATGATGGCGCTGATGGGCTTGGCGTTGACCGAGGTAAGGGTGCGGGCCAGCAGCAATTCCACCCAGCTGAACATGAAGCAGAAGAAGGCCGTCACGCCCACGCCTGACTTGATCAGCGGCAGGAAGATGCGCAGGAAGAAACGCGGGAAGGAGAAGCCATCGATATAGGCCGTCTCATCGATCTCGCGCGGCACGCCCGACATGAAGCCTTCCAGGATCCACACCGCCAGCGGCACGTTGAAGAGCATGTGCGCCAGCGCCACCGCGATGTGCGTGTCCGACAGGCCGATGGTCGAATAGAGCTGGAAGAACGGCAGCAGGAACACCGCCGGTGGCGTCATGCGGTTGGTCAGCAGCCAGAAGAACATGTGCTTGTCGCCCAGGAAGCGATAGCGCGAGAAGGCATACGCGGCGGGCAAGGCCACCAGCAGCGACATGACCGTGTTCATGGCCACGTAGATGATGGAGTTGATGTAGCCCGAATACCAGGACGGATCGGTGAAGATCGTCTTGTAGTTGTTCAGCGTAGGCGCATTGGGCCAGAGCGTGAAGACCGACAGCGTCTCCTCGTTGGTCTTCAACGACGTGTTCAGCAGCCAGTACAGCGGCACCAGCGTGAAGGCAATGTAGACCAGCATCACCAGGGTGCGGGTGAAGGTCTTGTCCTGGGTCTTATTCATGTTGGCCACCCGAAGCATTGGCGTTGTTGCCGGCGCTCTGCATCCAGTTGTAGAGCACGAAGGACAACAGCAGGATGATGAGGAAGTAGATCAGCGAGAAGGCGGCAGCCGGACCAAGGTCGAACTGGCCCACGGCTTTCTGCGTGAGGTACTGGCTCAGGAAGGTGGTCGAGTTGCCGGGGCCGCCACCGGTGAGCACGAAGGGCTCGGTGTAGATCATGAAGCTGTCCATGAAGCGCAGCAGCACCGCAATCACCAGCACGCCGCGCATCTTGGGCAGCTGGATGAAACGGAATACCGCCCAGCGGCTGGCACCGTCGATCTGCGCCGCCTGGTAATACGCGTCCGGAATCGAACGCAGACCGGCGAAGGCCAGCAGCGCCACCAGCGGCGTCCAGTGCCACACATCCATGAGCAGCACGGTCAGCCAGGCGTCCAGCGGATTGGAGGCGTAGTTGTAATCGATGCCCAGCAGGTTCAGCAGGTGGCCACCCAGCCCGATGTCGCCACGGCCGAAGATCTGCCAGATGGTGCCGACCACGTTCCATGGAATGAGCAGCGGCATGGCCAGGATCACCAGCGTGGCCGAGGATTTCCAGCCCTTGTGCGGCATGGCCAGCGCCAGGCCGATGCCCAGCGGCAGCTGCACCAGCAGCACGCAGAAGGAGAAGATCAGCTGGCGCAGCAGGGCTGCATGCAGCTCGCTGTCGCGCATGACATCGCGGAACCAGTCCAGGCCCACGAAGACTTTCTGTTCGGGGCTGATGATGTCCTGCACCGAATAGTTGACCACCGTCATCAGCGGAATGATGGCCGAGAAGGCCACCGTCAGGAAGACCGGGAGGATGAAGAACCAGGCCTTGTTGTTGTAGGGCTTGTTCATGGCTTAGCGTCCAATTCTCTCGTCGTTGCTGAAGTAGATCGTCTCCGGCTTGGCCAGTCGCAGCCACTGTGCGCCGGTGGCGATCTTCAGTTCGGGCGCCACGCGCGCCTTCACGCTCATGCCCTCGAACTGCGCGGTCACCAGCTGGCTGGTGCCCAGATGCTGGACCTGAGTGACCTCGGCACTGACGGCACCGGCCGTACCGGGCGCGGCCAGCTCGACGAATTCGGGACGGATGCCCAGCTTCAGGTCACCGCTGCTGTTCTTCAGGGCCTGCAATTGCGCGGCCTCGACCTGCAGGCGCTGCTGGCCCAGAAGGACCGCATCGCCCTCCACGCGCACCGGGCAGAAGTTCATGCCGGGGCTGCCGATGAAGTAACCGACGAAGGTGTGATCGGGGCGCAGGAACAGCGCCTCCGGCTTGCCCTGCTGCACCACCTTGCCCTCGGTCATGACCACCACTTCATCGGCGAAGGTCAGCGCCTCGACCTGGTCGTGGGTGACGTAGATGAGGGTCAGCTTCAACTGGTGATGGATTTCCTTGAGTTTCTGGCGCAGTTCCCACTTCATGTGCGGATCGATCACCGTCAGCGGTTCATCGAAGAGGATGGCCGCCACGTCCTTGCGCACCAGGCCACGGCCCAGCGAAATCTTTTGCTTGGCATCGGCCGAGAGACCGGCGGCGCGCTGCTTGAGGTCGCGGGTCAGGTCGAGCATCTCGGCGATCTCGCGCACGCGGGCCTGCACTTCGCGCTCGGCGATCTTGCGGTTGCGCAGCGGGAAGGCCAGGTTGTCGAACACGCTCATGGTGTCGTACAGGACCGGGAACTGGAACACCTGCGCGATGTTGCGATCGCGAGTGGCCATGCGGGTCATGTCGCGGCCATCGAAGAGCACCTGCCCTTCGGAAGGCTGCAGCAGGCCAGAAATGATGTTCAACAGCGTGGACTTGCCGCAGCCCGAGGGGCCCAGCAGCGCATAGGCGCCGCCGTCTTCCCACACCATGTTCATGGGTTGCAGGGCATAGTCCTTGAGGCTGGCCGGGTTGCCACTGTAGGCGTGGCCCAGGTTCTTGAATTCGATGCGGGCCATGTCAGCGGGTCTCCAGCGGGGCGCTCAGCAGGCGTCCCTGTGTATCGAACAGGAAGGCCTTGGCGGCGGCGATGCTCACTTGCACCGTGCTGCCGATGGCCACTTCATGCACGCCCGACAGCTGCGCCACCAGGGGCACGTCGCCATGGCGCAGGTGCAGGTAGGTTTCGGAACCGGAGAGTTCGGCCAGGGTCACGCTGCAGCCCAGGCTCACACCCGGCGCAGTCAGCGCTTCCAGGCGCACGTCATTGCAGCGGATGCCCAGCTTGCAGGGCTGGCCTTCCGACAGGGACAGCGAGCGCCCGGCGATTTCCAGCACGCTGCCATCGTTCATGCGGATGGCGGCCACGCCCTGGCCGGTGGAGATGGCCGTGGCGTCCAGCAGGTTCATCGGCGGATCATTGAAGATCGCGGCCACGCGGGTGGAGGCCGGGCTGTTGAACAGTTCCAGCGTCGGCGCGAATTGCAGCAGGCGGCCCTCGTGCATCACGGCGGTGTGGCCGCCCAGCAGCAGCGCTTCCTGCGGCTCGGTGGTGGCGTAGACCACGGTGGTGTCGCCGGCGGCGAAGAGCGAAATCAGTTCGCTGCGCAATTCTTCGCGCAGCTTGTAGTCGAGGTTGACCAGCGGTTCATCGAGCAGCACCAGCGGGGCGCGCTTGATGAGTGCACGCGCCAGCGCGCAGCGTTGCTGCTGGCCACCGGAGAGTTCCAGCGGCAGGCGTTGCAGCAGGTGGGTGATGTGCAGCTTGTCGGCGATTTCCTTGACGCGCTTGCTGATCTCCTGCTCGGGCTGCTTCTGCAGGCGCAGCGGCGCGGCGATGTTCTCGAACACCGTCAGGCCGGGATAGTTGATGAATTGCTGGTACACCATCGCCAGGTTGCGCTCGCGCACCCCCACGCCGGTGACGTCCTGGCCATCGACCAGCACGCGCCCTGCGGTGGGCTTGTCGAGCCCGGCGATGATGCGCATCAGGGACGTCTTGCCGGCCTGAGTCGGGCCCAGCAGGACGTTGATGCCGCCTTTGGCGAGATGGAGGTCAAGCGGGTACAGGTGCGTTTCGGCACCGACCGTCTTGGCCACTTGTTTCAGTTCCAGGGTCACGCTGTCTCCTCGCTACTTTTTTGATTGATCTGGTATGCGGTGACCTGGCTCAGTGGGGCGTGGCGTCCGGCAAATTCGCCAGCCACGCCTCCAGCCGTCCTCTGTGCTGCGGCCCGCAGTGCAGGCCGAGCTTGCTTCGCCGCCACAGGATGTCATCCGCACCGCGCGCCCACTCGTGTTGCACCAGGTAGCGCGCCTCGGCCTCGTAGAGGCCCGGTGTCAGTTCTTCGCCCAGCGCCGCCAGGCTGTCGGCCTGGCCGATGATCTGGTCCACGCGGGAACCATAGCTGCGCGCATAGCGATGGGCCAGCCCGGCCGGCAGCCATGGATAACGTGCCTGCAGCTTGCGCAGGTAGGCATCGAAGTCGTAGCGCGCCACCATCTTGCCGGGCTGTTCCAGGTCGCCGCCGGGCAGCGGCGCTCCTGCCGTCCACGGCTGGCTCGATGCACCGAGGTGCGGGGCCAGCATGAACAGCGCTTCTTCGGCCAGCTTGCGATAGGTGGTGATCTTCCCGCCCCAGACGTTCAACATGGGCGCGCCCGCATCATCGCATTCGAGCAGGTAGTCGCGCGTGATGGCCGAGGCATTCTCGGCGCTGTCGTCCAGCAGAGGACGCACGCCGGAGTAGGTCCAGACCACGTCTTCCTTGCCGATCTGGCGCTTGAAGTAGCGGTTGGCCATCTCGCAGAGATAATCGATTTCTTCCGCATCGATCTCGACCTTGCCGGCATCGCCGTGGTATTCGAGGTCGGTGGTGCCGATGAGGGTGAATTCTTCCTGATAGGGGATGGCGAAGATGATGCGCTTGTCCGGGTTCTGGAAGATGTAGGCGTAGGGGTGATCGAACAGGCGCTTGACCACGATGTGGCTGCCCTTGATCAGTCGCAGGCTGCGGCCGGTCTTGGCCTGCGGCACCGACTGCGCAAAGCGCGCGGCCCAGGGACCGGCGGCGTTGACGATGGCGCGGGCACGCACTTCTTCCTGCTGTACGCCGCTGGCGTGCTGGTGTTCCAGCACGGCATGCCAGGTATCGCCTTCGCGGCGGGCGCTGATGCATTTGGTGCGGGTGAGGATGCGGGCACCGCGTTCCTGGGCGTCCATGGCGTTCAAGACCACCAGGCGCGCATCGTCGACCCAGCCATCGGAATAGACGAAGCCCTTGCGATAGTCGCCCTTCAACGGCTGCCCGCCCGGATGGCGGGCAAGGTTCGCGCCTTCGGAGGCGGGCAGGATCTCGCGCTTGGCGAGGTAGTCGTACATGAACAGGCCGGCGCGGATCATCCAGGCCGGACGCTGGTTGGCGTCGTGCGGCATGACGAAGCGCAGCGGCCAGATGATGTGCGGTGCCGAGCGCAGCAGGACTTCGCGTTCCTGCAGGGCCTTGCGCACCAGCTTGAATTCGTAATATTCGAGGTAGCGCAAGCCGCCGTGGATGAGCTTGGTGCTGGCCGAGGAGGTATGTTGGGCCAGGTCATGCTGCTCGCACAGCAGCACGCGCAGGCCGCGCCCGGCCGCATCGCGCGCGATGCCCGCGCCGTTGATGCCGCCGCCTACCACCAAGAGATCATATTCGAGCGTCATTCGCCGCTTCTCCGTATTGGATCCGTATGGGTTCCGGGTTGTAACTGTATTGGTGCCGTAGCAAAACTGTACTGGCCGCGCCAATGACACCGTACTGCTGTCGGGGCTGCCACTGTATTGCTGTCGTGTTTCCGCTGTATTACTGCCGTGTTGGTGCCGTATTGGTGCCGTGTTGCTTGTGTGCGGTAACCGTATTGCCGTCTCAGCGGTTCCGCTGTGTTTGCGTGCAACAGCTGCCGGGGCAACCCCGCACTTCCCCGGGAGTTGCCAATGCACCGTAAGATAAGCGACATCCCGAAAGTAAATCAACAATTATTTGTTGTTTTATGTTCGTTTATGTTTTTTAATGTTCATATCCAATCTAAATTGTTTCCAAAAAATCAACGGATTTCGATCACCTCCATGCTCAATCCCAGGCAACAGACGCTGCTGGAATGCGTTCGCAAGCACGGCACCATTTCAGTGGAAGAGCTGGCCCAGCAGCTGAACGTGACCACCCAGACCGTGCGCCGCGACGTCAAGGCGATGGTCGATGCCAGTTTGCTGGCGCGTTATCACGGCGGGGTCGGACTGCTGTCCTCGACCGAGAACATTGCCTATCCCGAGCGCCAGGTCATGCATGCCGACGCCAAGCGCCGCATCGGCCGCACGGTGGCGGCGCGGGTGCCGGATGGCTGTTCGCTGATCCTGAACCTGGGCACGACTACGGAAGAGGTGGCGCGCGCCCTGCAGCAGCACAAGAACCTGCACGTGGTGACCAACAACCTGAACGTGGCCAATTCGCTGGCCAGCAATCCGGCGCTGGAGGTCATCATTGCCGGCGGCGTGGTGCGCGCGCGCGATCGCGGCATCGTGGGCGAGGCCACCATCGATTTCATCCGGCAGTTCAAGGTGGACATCGGCATCATCGGCATTTCCAGCATCGAGATGGATGGCGTCTTGCGTGACTTCGATGCCCGTGAAGTCAAGGTCGCCCAGACCATCATCGAACAGTCGCGCCAGGTCTGGCTGGTGGCCGATGCCAGCAAGTTCGGACGGCAGGCGCTGGTGAAGATGGCGCACCTGTCGCAGATCGACGTGCTCTTCACCGATGCCCCGCCCCCGCCGGAACTGGCCACCTTGCTGGCGGAAACCGATGTGGAAGTGGTGATCGCAAAGTAAGCGCGTCAGGCACGCATGCGGCAAAGGCATGCGCAACTGCCCTCAGCTTGTTTTTCAACGATGGGCGACATGGATCAATCCATGCGCAATCATCGATTGTCGTCGTGCGGCACGCGGAGGATATTGACGCTTGCAGGCAGGAACAACAGTTGGCCATTGCAGCACAAGGCCGCGTCCTGCCCTGGCATCCCGTTGATCCCCCCGAGGAGTGCATATGACGCAAATGATGAAAGCGGCCGTCGTCCGCGAATTCGGCAAGCCCCTGTCGATTGAACAAGTGCCCGTCCCCACGCCTGGTCCGGGCCAGATCCTGGTCAAGTTCGAAGCCAGCGGCGTCTGCCATACCGACCTGCACGCCGCCCATGGCGACTGGCCCGTCAAACCCACACCCCCGTTCATTCCCGGCCACGAAGGCACGGGCTACGTCGCTGCGCTGGGCGCGGGCGTGAAGCACGTCAAGGAAGGCGACCGCGTCGGCGTGCCCTGGCTGCATACGGCCTGTGGCTGCTGCTCACCCTGCCGCACCGGCTGGGAAACCCTGTGCGCCGAACAACAGAACACCGGCTATTCCGTCAACGGCAGCTTTGCCGAATATGGCCTGGCCGATCCCAACTTCGTCGGCCACCTGCCCGCTGGCCTGGACTTCGGCCCGGCCGCCCCCGTGCTGTGCGCAGGCGTGACCGTCTACAAGGGCTTGAAGGAAACCGAGGTACGCCCCGGTGAATGGGTGGTGATCTCCGGCATCGGCGGCCTGGGCCACATGGCCGTGCAATATGCCAAGGCCATGGGCATGCACGTAGTCGCCGCCGACATCCACGAAGACAAGCTGGCGCTGGCCAAAAAACTGGGCGCGGACCTGACCGTCGATGGCCGCGACCACAATGCGGTGGCCGAAGTCCAGCGCATCATCGGTGGCGCGCATGGTGCGCTGGTGACGGCGGTGTCACCCAAGGCGATGGAACAGGCGTTCGGTTTCCTGCGTGCACGCGGCACCATGGCGCTGGTGGGCCTGCCACCGGGCGACATCAGCCTGCCGGTGTTCAATACGGTGTTGAAGCGCATCACCGTGCGCGGCTCCATCGTCGGCACGCGCCAGGATCTGGAAGAGTCGCTGGTCTTTGCGGCCGAAGGCAAGGTGGCGGCGCACTTTACCTGGGACAAGCTGGACAACATCAATGCCATCTTTGCGCGTATGGAAGAGGGCAAGATTGATGGGCGGATTGTGCTGGATCTGAAATCAAGCTGAAGCGGCCTCGCCGTTGTACTTTGTTCCATTTTGTATCGAACTACAGGTAGTCAGAACAAGGACTGCTGCAATCCGACAACAAGCGTCTCAAGCGGTGGCCCTCACTTGCACGTGAGGGTCACCTGCCTTCTTGTCTGGGTGCCGAATTCAGGCCACCCTGCCTCTCTGATCCCCCTGAGCACCGCCCGACTGGCCCGATTTTCTCGGACGGGAAGAAGCCTCGTTGGTCACTGCTGCCCGTGGGGCGAAATGAATGGACGCGGACTTCGCACCTTGTGGTGCTTCTTCCGCCTGTATCATTCGAATTGGAAAAGAGCTTGATGAACCAAGTATTGCGTGCGGCGTGGCCACCCGAGTTTCCGGATGTCGTCATTCATAGCCCGGAATCCGTGGTCAAGAAACACCTTGCCTACGACGCCGCGAAGGCGGGAGACGTAGAGGCCGCCATTGAATTGATCAACGATACGATCTTGATCAACGATACGATCAGCGATGACGCGATTGAATCGCTGATCGACATCGGTAACGCATGGTCACCCGTGCTGATCAGTGTTCATGCGGAAGAACGGGTCGGGGTGAACGCCATCCCTGAAGTCATGGCGGATTACTTGGGACAGATCCTGGGTTGGAGTGTGGAAAGTGACGTAGTCCAGGCCAACGTCGTCAACCACACCGGAGCCAGTGGTTTCTCCCGTTTGGCAAGACAGGCATTCTTTTCGGGATCGGTGAGGCCTGAAGTCTATGTGATCGTGGATGATTTCATCGGGCAAGGCGGGACCATCGCCAATCTTCGCGGGCACATTCATCAGCAAGGCGGAATCGTCCTTTGTGCCACGACAGAGCCAGGATCGGCTCATTGAATTAAGGAGCAAACATGGTCAACTCGAAGAGTGGTGGAAAGAGCGTTTCGGTTTCGGCTTTGAGTGCCTTACGGCCTCCGAAACCCGTTACCTCATCAACACTGCAACAAGCGAAAAAATCCGCGCTGGCATCGAAGGCACAGCTGCGGGTCAGTAGGTCTCCGTCAGGAAAGTGTGTGGTCAAGATCAGTTCAAGCACGCCAACCGGTACAGCAAGAAACCTCTCCAGCGAAGAACTCAAGGCGCTGCGGGAAACCAAGCGCCAGGTGGCCAGGCATGTGCAACTGGAATTATCAAACGACAAGAAGGCCATGAAAAACTAGAGCCTCCTATCCGGGGTCTTTCTCTTGGCGTCCAAGATGCTATGCCCTCAAAGAATCACCGTGGGCATAGCTGTCATCCCTTCCTTCGGGAAACCAGGGACGCGGAAATTGGCGATTCCGCCTGTCTCCTACCAGTATCCCCACACCCACCGTCGCAAACACCAGCAATTCCACCACTGCCATCACGAAACCCACGCCCCATCACTTGCCCATAGAGACTTAGCCGCTGCCAAAGATGCACGATTGATGGGCGGATAGTGCTGGACTTGAAGCAAGCAAATCCCGGCGTACGCTGAACTTTGACGCAATAAAAAATGACGGCTTCTCCGGAAGCCGTCATTTTCGTTGAAGCCGCTGCCTGCTCAAACCGGGCTCGGCTCCTTGGGTTGCCACTGCTTGATACCAGCGAGCACATCACGCATCTTTTCACGCGCGACTTCGGTGTCATACGCGACTTGCGCGCGTAGCCAGTATCCGTCGGAGAGGCCGAAGAAGCGTGCGAGCCGCAAATCAGTATCGGCTGTTACGGCACGCTTGCCATTGACGATCTCGCTGATGCGCAATTGAGATACGCCGATTTCCTTGGCCAAACGGTATTGGGTGATGCCCATCGGCTTCAGGAATTCTTCATTGAGCAGTTCGCCCGGCGTTACCGGAGCAAGACGTCGAGCCATCGCAACCTCCTAGCTGTGATAATCAACGATCTCGATGTCGAATGCGGCACCGTCCTTCCAGACGAAACAAAGACGCCACTGATCGTTGATTCTGATGCTGTATTGCCCGCGCCGCCTACCTTTGAGCAATTCAAGGCGATTTTGCGGCGGGATTCTCAAATCCTCCAGCCGAACGGCAATTTCCAACTGCCGCAACTTGCGCAAAGCTACACGCTCAATGTTGACAAACCGCGCTATGCGCTTGCCTTCGTGCAACGCCTCAGTATCGGCGCATTTGAATGATTCGATCATGGGAATAGTAACGACATACGTTAGTAACGTCAAACGTTATTATCGGTATTATTTGAACTACTCCCTTTGCCGTTGGACCGGCCAGCCAGCATCCTACCAGTATCCCAACACCTTCCACCACACCATCCCCACCGTTGCAAACACCAGCAATTCCACCACCGCCATCACGAAACCCACGCCCCACCACTTGCCCATGGACACGTAACCGCTACCAAAGATGATCGGCGAAGTGCCAGTAGCGTAATGCGTCAGCGTCATCATCACGCCCGAGCCTGCAGTCATCATCAGCATGAAGGGGACCACGTACTGCGGCGGCAGCAATTGCGCGCCCACCGTGAGGAAGGCCAGCATCATCGCGCTGATGTGCGCGGTGGTGCTGGCGAAGAAGTAATGCGACAGGACGAACACCAGCAGCAGCACCGCAGCCACCGCGATCCAGCCCATGCCGCTGGCCACGATGGCGGCCTTCATGCCTGCCGAGAACCAGGCCACCACCCCGGTCTTGTTCAACTGCTCGGCCAGCATCACCAGGGCACCGAACCACACCAGCGTATCCCACGCGCTCTTTTCCGAGAGCACATCATCCCAGTCAATCGTGCCGGTGATGATGAGCACGAACAATCCAACGAACGCCACCACCGTGGGATCGAGCGTGAAGGCCGCCCCCAGCAGCATGGCCGGGACGTTGGCCCACAGCAGCAGCAACAGCGCAAAGGTCCCCAGCATCACCTTCTCGCTGGCCCCGAGCCGGCCCATCTTGTCCAGCTCGCTGCGGGCATAGTCCACCGCATTGGGCGTGGACTTCAATTCCGGCGGCGAGAGCAGGTAGATCACCATCGGCATGATCAGCAGACACACCAGGCCCGGCAGCAGCATGCACAGCGCCCAGGTGGTCCATGAGAGTTGCAGCGCATGGCCGGTGGCCTTGGCCACATAGTTGACCACCAGCGGATTGGGCGCGGTGGCGGTGAGGAACATGGCCGAGGTGATCGGATTGGCGTGATAGTTGACCAGCGCCAGATAGGTGCCGACCTTGTTCTGCGTGCCCTTGGCCGGATCGGAATCGAAGGCGTTGGCAATCGACTTCATGATGGGATGCACGATGCCGCCGCCACGCGCCGTATTGCTGGGCGTGAAAGGAGCCAGCACCAGTTCGCAGATGGCCAGCCCGTAGCCGATGCCCACCGTGCGCTTGCCCAGCAGCGCAATGAACATCAGCCCCACACGGCGACCCAGACCAGTCTTCTTCAAGCCGCGCGAAATCAGGATGGCCACCACGATGAGCCAGATCAGCGGATTGGAAAAACTCGCCAGCGCATCGGCAATCGCGCCCTTGGAGGAAGTCGAGGTGACCTGCGACAGCGAGACGATGACGATGGCCATCATCGCCATCACGCCGATGGGCATGACCTTCAGGATGATGGCCACGATGGTGGTGAGGAAGATCGCCACCAGCGCCCAGGCCTTGGGCTCCAGCCCCGCCGGGCAGGGCGTGAGCAGCAGCAGGATCAGGACCGCCGTGGCGATCAGGGCCGGACCCAGCTTGAACGGGACGGCATCGTTGAAATACTTGAAGGTGGCTTTGAGTTGATTGAACATCACATCATCCTGGAACGGAAACTGGAAGCATGAAAGCAAGATGGCCGCACAGCCTGTTGCCGTGCGGCCATCCTGGTGCCAAGTATAGTCAGCCGGGTGAGTGCGCTGTTGCGCTTAATGCCGATGTTTTGATCTAGGCCAGTATTAGGGCCTGTTCACATTTAATCTGCGAGTGCGAGAGGTCGCCAAGCGTTGACTGCCTAGGCGCAGCGACGCGCCGTGGTGGTGCCACGGCAAGGAGCTGCAACAACGGCAGGCGACGCTTGGCGGCCTCTCCCGGAGGGTTGCCCCCAGAAGGCGCGCTGGCCGCGTTGCACGTCAGGGCTGGTGGCACCACCACCAGCCCTGACGCGCGCCTTGCCAGCCCGCCTTCTGGGGGCAACGCATCTCGCAGATTAAATGTGAACAGGCCCTAGGAAAATCAGCCACAAGCATTCGTTTCGACGAGGGCAGAGAAAAACATCAACGATGTCATCGATATCGGCATGACAGCGGAAATGCTCCGCCTGAGGCGGCCCTCGGGCCTCGCCAGGTCGTGACGGTGGTCAGGACATCACCACAGCTTGCTGCGCCTGCCGCTGACGCGGCTTGAGCAACCTGGGACGCACGATGGTCACCGCAACGATCCAGGCAATCACCAGCGCCAGTACGTACAGGGCGATGAATCCCGCAAAGCCGAGGTGGGGGGAAAGCGCCTTGGCAATGCCAAGGAAGGCCGCATAGCCCCAGCTCACCGCACTCACCACGCCGATGGCCAGTGTCGTCAAGCCCAGCACGGCGCTGCGCCGGGTGGCATTGGCAAGCTGCGGCAACACGTAAAAATGGACGCCGACACCGTTGATGCTTAGTATCGTCACCACCAGCAACTTGGCCAGCAGCTTGCCTTTCTGGAGGATGAGATGCGGATCGAAGCCGGTATCGATGCCGATCACCGTCAGCCCGGTGGCCCACAATGCCAGCAGTGAAATCAGCACGATGCTTGCCAGTCGTTCAATCAGCCTGGCACGGGAAGGACTGCCCTGGCGGTTGAAGACAAGAAAGTCCACCATCACGATGGAGACCGCGGCGGCGATCATGGAGATGATGTGAAGATAGATCATCGAAATGCGGGTGACGTCCAGGAAGAGTTTCATGATTCCTCGATAGAAAAGTTCTTGGCACGTAAATACGATGAGAGCCTGAAGAGGTTCAAAAAATGAGATGAAAACAAATGAACCTTTTGCCGGGAAGTCGGCATCAACGGCACATACAGAAAAATTGCAACAATGTCCGGACCTTCAGTCAATTCCATCGAACAAGAAGAAATCGACCTGCTCGACCGTATCTCCCAGGGGGACAGGCGGGCGTTCGAGCGTCTCTATCGGCACTATTTTCCGAGACTGGCACAGTTTCTCCGCCGACTTGTCCGGGACGGCCAGCTCAGCGAGGAGATCATCAATGACACCATGTATGTCGTATGGACCAAGGCCCATACCTACAACGGACAATCCCGGGTCTCGACCTGGATTTTTGCCATTGCCTACCGGCAGGGGCTGAAAGCCTTGTCCAGGGTGGATACTCCGGTGGAAATGGATCAGGAGAGCATGGCTGCCGATGAATTCGTGGAGCCGGACAAGCAGTTGAGCGAGGCCCAGCTGCGGCGTCATATCGGCGGAGCCCTGGATCGCTTGTCCTTTGAACACAGAACCGTGATGGCCCTGACCTATTTCCATGGCATGAGCTACGACGAGATCGCCCACACCATGGGTTGTTCGATTAATACGGTGAAAACCAGAATGTTCTATGCGCGGCAGAAGCTGAAGGTCTTCCTGTCGGCATACGCATAGGGAGGCGTCATGACAGACATTGAAATTCTTTCCCACGACGAGACCGAAAAGCTGCTGCCGTGGTTCGTCAACGGAACGCTGAACGAAGACCAGCAGCGCGCGGTACGCGAGCACCTGCAATCCTGCCCGGAGTGCAGCGCGGCCTATTCCTGGGCCTGCCGCGAAAGAGCCGCAATCTACACGGAGCAGGAGGCCGTTCCCGACGTCGAGGCGAGCCTGGCGCGGATGATGGCCCGCATCGAACCGAGAGCGCCCGGGAAAACCTCCTCTTTCCTTGGCCGCATGACCTCCCTGTTGGTCGGCAAGCCCTGGATGCCGGTCGCCCTCGCCCTCCAGGCGGTGTTGGTGGTGGCGCTGGGCCTGGGCCTGTTCATGCAATCTAACGTCAAGCAATACGTGGCGCTGAGCGATGCAGATAGCGGAAAGATGAAGATCGCCATCGTGTTCAAACCCGATACGACGGTGCAGCGCATGCAAGAGATCCTGCGTGCCATCAACGCCAATATCGTCGCCGGGCCGACGGTGACCTTCGCTTACGTGGTCGAAATGCCTGCTGGCGAAGAGAGCAGCGCCCTGCGGCACTTCAAGCAGGCACCGGAAATCTCGCTGGTGCAAAGTCTGGGGCCGGGCAAATGAGTCTGGCGCGTCGATGGACCGCGCTGCTGCTGGTCTCGCTGGCCTTGCTGGCCGGCGCCCACGCCTTGGCCGAAGCCCCCACGCAGGGGCCGCCGGAAGCGCGCCAGATCCTGGTGATGCTGCATCTGCCGGCACCGCACTTCCGGCCGGATTCCAGCTATGGCGGCGGCTATCGCAACGAAGCGGCCGGTCATGCGCGGCTCACGATTGCCCGGGAGATCGCCAATCAGTACCAGCTGACGCTGGTTTCGCGTTGGCCCATGTCCACGCTGGGCGTGGATTGCTTCGTAATGAACGTTCCCGGCAGTGCCAGCATGGAAGAGACCGTCAAGCTGGTCTCCGCCGATAGCCGCGTCGAATGGGCGCAGGAGATCAATTCCTTCACCGCGCTGGGCGCGTCGGATCCGCTCTATCCGATCCAGCCGAGTGCCAGATTCTGGCATCTTGACCGGATTCACTCCGTTGCCACTGGCAAGGGCGTGCGCATCACCGTCATCGACAGCGGGGTCGAGGATGATCATCCCGATCTGGCCGGACAAGTCACCGAGAGAGAGAACTTCGTTACCGACCGGAGTTATGCAGCCGAGTCCCACGGTACCGCCGTGGCCGGCATCATCGTAGCGGTCCGGGACAACAACATCGGCATCGCCGGCATCGCCCCGGATGCCAAGATCATGGCGCTGCGCGCCTGCTGGCAGAATGGCGACAGGAGTTTGTGCAACAGCTTTACCATCGGGCAAGCGCTCAATTTCGCCATATTGAACGGAGCCAAGATCGTCAACATGAGCCTGGCCGGTCCCAGGGACCAGTTGATCAAACGCCTCATCGAAGTGGCCCAGCAGCGCGGCATGCTGATCGTGGCCGCCAGCTCCGGCGACGATCCCGCCGGCGGCTTTCCGGCCTCCGTGCCGGGCGTCATTGCGGTGGCCGACAAGATCCTGCCCTCGCGCCCGGCCTCCACGCTCTACGCTCCCGGCCAGGGCATCCCCACGACCACGCCGCACTTCGCCTGGAACCTGGTATCAGGCAGCTCCTTTTCCGCCGCCCATGTATCGGGACTGGCAGCCTTGCTCGTGCAACTGCGTCCCCGCGACAGTCCCGAACAGATCCGCAAATCGGTCATCACCAGAAACGCTTATATCGACGGCGCAGGAAGCGGTAATATCGAAGTCTGTGCGACATTCAGGAAACTGGTGGAAAGATGCGTCTGCGAATGCCAATAGATTCGGCTTCACTTCCGGGGAATCATGCCCCTGCGTAGGTATGCCGCCGTCGCGCTGATGATGATCAGCGCCGATGCGCTCGCGCAGATGAGCAAGAGCATCAGCGGCTCATCGGACTACTGGTATCGCGGAATATCCCTCTCGTCGGGGCTTCCGGTCGTTCAAGCTACTCTCAACCATGATTTCCGGGATGGCTGGTATGCAGGCGCATCCGGCTCCGGGGCCAGGAATTCGAATGAGGCGGGCGTCGGTCAGCTGGTCCTGTTCGGTGGCAATGCGATGCGGCTGGATGCCACCACCAGCCTGGACTTGGGTGCGCACATGACGCGCCTGCTTGATGCTCCCTCCCTGGTTTTCACCGAACTCTACGCCGGCATCGTCAAGGAAAGGCATTCCTTGCGGCTCTATTATTCGCCGCGCTATCTGGGTGAGAAGAAGCAGACCACCTACCTCGATTTCAACATGGCTCATCCTCTTTCTTCCTCCGTCTATCTTTCGCTGCACCTGGGGTGGCTGGAATCCATGGCGGTCGAGAGCAAACGCTTTTCCAACCGCTTCGATACGCGTCTGGGGATCGGCACCTATATCGGATTCTGGAATTGCCAGGTGACTTACAACATGGTGCGGGCGTCGGAGCCGCTCACTGTGAATGCGGCGAACCGGGTCATTCTGAATCTGAGTTATTCGTTCTGATGTTGATAGCGCCTGCCGTTCATCAGGCCAAATGGAACGGTCTCTGGTCGGCGAGCAGAAGCCGTCCAGACTGGACATTCAATGAAGTGCCTTGCATCCATCAGCAGCAAAGGCAACGTTGAACAGGCCCTGGAAACATCAGAAAGCGGCCCAAGCCCGCATGGGCTGGAACGTACAGATCCGCCGATTGCGAGCTGTTGCACTCCATGTCTCGCACCATTAACGAAACCTTAATGCTCTTTCACAACAGCGTTAAGCAGCCGCCTGCCACGCCCGGCCCTCGCCGAAATAGAAGGCCCGGATATCGGCACGCTCCCGCAGCGCCCGGGCGTCGCCGCTCAACACGCTGTGCCCGTGCTCCAGCACCGTGGCGCGATGCGCGTACTGCAGCGCCACCGCCGAATTCTGTTCGGCCACCAGCAGGGCCACGCCCTCCTCGCGGTTGAGCCGGCTCAGTTGCGCAAAGATGTCCGCCACCACCTTCGGTGCCAGCCCCATCGAGGGCTCATCCAGCACCAGCAGGCGCGGCCGCGAGATCAGCGCGCGGCCGATGGCCAGCATCTGCTGCTCGCCGCCCGAGCACAGCCCGGCCAGGCTGCGGCGACGCTGATGCAGCAGCGGAAAGAAGGCATAGATACGATCCAGCGCCTCCCGCAGCACGGCACGCCGCGTGAAGTGCGCGGGCCAGCCGGTCAGCAGATTCTCTTCCACGCTGAGGGACGAGAAACAATGCCGTCCTTCCAGCACCTGCGCCAGTCCCTGCCGCACCAAGTCGGCAGGACTGCTGCGCGCCACCTCCCGCCCCTCGAACAGGATGCGTCCGCCGCGCACCTGCCCGCGCTGCGCCGCCAGCAGATTGGAGACCGCCTTGAGCGTGGTCGACTTGCCCGCGCCATTGGCCCCCAGCAGAGCGTGGATCTCGCCCGCCTGTACGTTCAGGCTCACATCCTGCAAGGCCAGCAGCGCGCCCTGATAACGCACCTCGATGGACGCGATCTGCAACAGCGGCGCACTCATCTCAGCTCCATGCGTGGAAAGGCGGCTTGACGCCATTGAGGTAGTAATTGCCGACGATGGCGTATTTCCAGCGCACCGGATCATGCAGCGTGTGCGTGCGCGCATTGCGCCAATGACGGTCGAGGTTGTACTGGCCCAGCGTGGAACGCGTGCCCGCCAGTTCGAACAGCTTGTTGGTGGCGTGGATGGCGATCTCGGTGGAGAGCACCTTGGCTTCCGCCGTCAGGATCTGCGCACGCGCCACGTTCTCCGCATCGGGGGCGGCGACGGCCACATCGATGGCGCGGCCCGCGCGTTCCAGCAGCGCTTCGCTGGCATGCAGGCGGATCTGCAGGTCGCCCACGGCCTGGATGGAATACGGATCTTCCCAGGCGTGATCGCGCTGGCTGTCGATCCACGGGCGCGACTTGGTGCGCACGAAATCCTGGGTATCGGCAATCGCGGCGCGGGCAATGCCCACGTCCACCGCAGCCTGGATGATCTGGAAGATGGCGCCGTCGGCGGAAGGTTCGAGGTAGCCCTTGTAGGCCGGGATCAAATGCGTCTTCGGCACTTTCACCTGATCGATGATGACGGTGCCGCTCAGGGTAGTGCGCTGGCCGAAGGCTGACCAGTCGTCAATGACGGTCAATCCCGGTGCATTGCGCTCGGCCACCACGTACCAGGTGCGGTTCTCTTCATCATTGGCGACGATGGGCACGTAATGCGCCAGCAGCGCGCCGGTGGAGTAGAACTTCTTGCCGCTCACGATGACGTGGTCACCGGCATCGACGAAGCGCGTCTCGAAGTCCGCAGCCCGCTTGGATCCCGACTCGGAGAAGGCATTGCCCCAGCGTACGCCGCGCAGGAAATCGGCAAAGAAACGCTGTTGCTGTTCCGGATCGGAAACGGTGCGCACCGCCGCCACGAAGCCCAGGTGATTCTGCGTGATCTGGCCCAGCGACGGGTCGGCCGCGGAAATGATGGCGATCACTTCCGCCAGCGTGGCATAAGAGACTTCGGCCCCGCCGAAGGCACGCGGTACGTTGATGGCCCACAGGCCGCTTTGCGAATAGGCCTCGATCTCTTCCACCGGCCAGCGGCGCAGCTGGTCGCGTTCGGAAGCGCCTTGCGCCAGGCGCTTGGCCAGCGTGTGGGCGACGGCGATGGCTTCGGCGTCATCACGGATCACGTGCGCCGGTTGTGCCGCGCGCGGCAAGCCGGGTACCGGGCCGCTGGCGGGAGAATAAGACTGTGTGGAGGGGGCGAGCACGGCAGACATGGTCGGACCTTTCAGAAAAAAATGGAGAAGTGGAAGAAGACGGCAGGCGGTCCCGCAACAGCGCATCAGTGCATCAGTGCATCACCGCAGGACCGCCCTGCCCTCAGTCATCGATGCTCTTGCGCACCTTGATGTTCTTTTCCTTGGCATAGGCCAGGGCGGACTTTTCGATGATGGGACGCAGCAGTTTCCAGTCCGGGGCGATCCAGTCGGAGACCACGTTCCACTGCTTGCCATCCCATTGCTGGAAGGCCACCAGGCCATCGCCTTCGTGGTTGTCCCAGGTCACGTGGATGGAGTGGAACAAGCCCTTGGCACCGAGTGCAGCCGTGCGGGCCTGGTCGATATTGAGGTTCTCCAGACCCCAGCGGATTTCATCCCCGGTGAGCGTGCGCTTGCCGAATTTGGCCTGGGCGATGCGGATCGCTTCCACGTTGAGGATGCCGTTGAGCACGCCGAGATTGTGATAGACGCTGCCGATGCGCTTGGGATCCTGCAGGTTGCCCTTGCCAGCGCCGTAGACGGTCTTCTGGATTTCCTGCAGCACCGGATACTGCGCGCCTGCGGCCACGGTGGTGATGGCCACATAGCCCTTGGCGGCGTCACCGGCCGGGATCACGTCTTCCTCCGAATTGGACCAGACGTTGCCGATGATGTGATCCGCCGGGAAGCCCGACTTCTGCGCCGTCTTCAGCGCCACCGGATTCATCACGCCCCAGCCGCGCAGCACCACATAGTCGGGCTTGGCGCGGCGGATCGCCAGCCATTGCGCCTGCTGGTCATTGCCGGGGTGCGGCACTTCGATCTGCTGCAGCGAGAAACCATATTTTTCCGACAGCAGCTTGTAGATCGGGATGGTCTCCTTGCCATAGGGCGAGCCGTGATACAGCACCACAATCTTCTTGCCTTTGAGCTTGTCGCTGCCGCCTTCCTTGCTGGCGATGTAGTTGACGATGCCCGAGGTCTCGCTGTAAGGGTTGAGCAGCAGCGGGAAGATGTACTTGAACACGCGCCCATCGGTGGTGTCGGTGCGGCCGTGGTTGATGGTCAGCAGCGGCACCTTGTCGGCCGTGACGCGGTCCAGCAGCGCATAGGCGATACCGACCGAGAGCGGATTCCAGGTGGCGATGTCGGGACGCTGCTTGAGGCGCTCGTAGACTTCCACGCCGCGCTCCACTTCGTACTGGGTCTCGCCTTCTTCCCAGGTCAGCTTGACGCCACCCACGCCGCCATCGCGCAGGTTGACCAGGTTCAGGTAATCGATGAAGCCGCCAAAGAAGCCGGTCCCGCCAGCTGCATACGGACCCACCCGGTAACTCTGCAGGGGGAAGAATTGTTCATCGGCATGGGCATGTTGCAGGCCTGCAGACAGGAGGGCTGCGGAGAGAATGAAGGTTTTTAATAATTTTGCGTGCAGCATGGTGAGAGAGCTTCTCCGTGGTGAGGGTGGATGTGAAGGTAAAAAGTTATGACGAGGACGGGCGCGCATGAAGGCGACGCCGTGCGCGTTCCCACAGGGCCGCCAGGCCCTGCGGCTCGACGATGAGGAAGAAGATGATCAGCGCCCCGAGCACGATGCGCTGGCTCATTTCCAGCACGCCGGAGTCGAACCACTGCCCCAGCAGCAGGCTGCCCAGGCGCGACAGCAGCAGCGGAAATACCACGATCAGCGCCGCCCCCAGGAAGGCCCCGCGAATGGTCGCCAGCCCGCCGATGATGACGATGAAGAGAATCTGCAGCGAACGATCCAGATTGAAGCCGGCCGGTTCCACCGTGCGCAGGTAGACGAAGCCCCACAGCACACCGGCCACGCCGATGACAAAGGACGACACGGCAAAGGCCAGCAGCTTGGTGCGCAGCACCGGCACGCCGATCACGCGGGCCGCCTGTTCGTTGTCGCGCACGGCGATGAAGTGATGGCCGGTCTGGCTCTGTACCAGCCGCCAGCACAGCAAGGTCAGCACCGTGACGATGGCCAGCGCGAACAGGTAGCGGCCCGCTGGCGTATCAAAAGCAAGCCCGCCCACCACCAGCGGCGGCGCATCGATCACGCCGGACGGATTGTCATTGCTGAACCAGCTGAACTTGACCAGCACCCACTGCACGAAGAACTGCGCCGCCAGCGTCGAGACGGCCAGATAGAAACCGCGCAGGCGCAGACTGGGCAAGCCGAACACCAAACCGATGGCGGTCGCCGCCACGCCGGCCAGCGCGATGGAGAGCAGCAGCGGCAGGCCCTCCACGCGCAAGTTGAGGTTGTAGGCAGCGAAGGCGCCCACCGCCATGAAGGCCGAACTGCCCAGCGAGAGCTGGCCCGCGTAACCAGTCAGCAGATTGAGTCCGACCGCCGCCAGCGAGAGTGCCAGGAAAGGAATCAGCAAGGCATCGATGACATAGGGCGAGGCGAACCAGGGAAGAATGACCCAGGCCACCAGCAGCAACAGCAGCCAGGGTGCGGCACGCCGCCACGAGAGGCCACGCAGGGGCAGCACGCGCGGCGAAGAAGCGAGAGAAGTCGTCATGTCAGGCCCTTTGCCATGCACGCTGGCCGAACAGGCCACTGGGCCTGACCAGCAGGAAGGCCAAGGCGGCCACGTAGGCAAACCAGCCTTCGATGCCGCTGCCCACCAGCGGACCGAGATAGACCTCCGCCAGTTTTTCCAGCGCACCGATGAGCAGGCCGCCGACGATGGCCCCCAGTACCGAATCGAAACCACCCAGCACCAGCACCGGCAAGGCCTTCAGCACCACCAGCGACAGCGAGAACTGCACGCCCAGGCGCGCGCCCCACAAGAGTCCGGCGATCAGTGCGATCAATCCGGCCGTGGCCCACACGGCGGCAAGGATGCGCGGCAGGCGCAAACCCACTGCCAATGCGGCAAAGCCGTCATCGGCCAGCGCGCGGAATTCCAGTCCGAGGCGGGTGTAGCGGAAGAAGGCCGACAGCAGCGCCACCATCAGCGCCGCCGTGGCAGCGGCAAAGAGATCGAAGGAAGAAATCATCATCCCGCCCAGTTGCAGGGGCGTATCGGCGATGCCCAGCTCCAGCGCATGCACCTGCGTGCCCCACAGCAATTGCGCCGCGCCCTCGATCACGTAGGACAGACCCAGCGTGGCCATGAACAGCGTCATCGGCGACTGGTTCTGCAAGGGACGCAATACCACCCGCTCAATCGAGAGGCCCAGCAGGATCATCGCCGCCAGCGTCAGCAGCAAGGCCAGCGCGAAAGGAACACCGCGCTCCACCAGACTCACGAAAGTCAGCGCGGCAAACAGCAGTTGCGCGCCCTGCGCAAAATTGAGCACGCCCGAGGTCTTGTAGATCAGCACGAAGCCGATCGCTACCAGCGAATACATCACCCCCGAGAGCAGGCCACCGGACAGCACTTCGGCGAAGAACACCCAATCGAAGTCAGCCATCACGCGGCCTCCTGCGTGGTGTGATGCTCAGGCTGGGCCACGCCCAGATAGGCCTCGATCACGGCGGCATCCTGGCGCACCTCCGCCGGTGCGCCATCGGCAATCTTGCTGCCATGCTGCAGCACCACCACGCGGTCGGAGAGTCCGAAGACCAGGCCGATGTCATGTTCGATCAGCAGAATGGCGGTCCCGAACTGATCGCGCGCGGCGCGCACGAAATGCGTCATCTCGCTTTTTTCGGTGACGGTCATGCCGGCCATCGGCTCATCCAGCAACAGCACCCGGGGTTGCGCCACCAGCGCGCGCGCCAGTTCCACGCGCTTCTGCAGGCCATAGGGCAAGCCACCCACCGGACGCCCCGCATGCGCGCGCAGGTCGAGGAAGTCCATCATCTGCGCGGCCAGTGCACGGGCCTCGTTGCGCTCGCGGCGGGCGCGGCCGAGACCGGCGATCTGTTCCACGAAACTGGACCGCATCGCATCGACGCGGCCCAGCACGATGTTGTCGCGCACGCTCAGGCCCTTGAACAGGGCCAGGTTCTGGAAGGTACGCGCCACGCCCAGCCGCGCCAGGCGTGCCGTGGGCACCTGCCGGAAACGCTTGCCGGCCAGGCTGACCGTGCCCTGCGTGGGCCGGTACAGTCCGCTCATGACGTTGACCAGCGAACTCTTGCCCGCGCCGTTGGGACCGATCACGGCCAGGATCTCGCGTTCATGCAGGGCCAGGTCGACATGACGCAAGGCCTGCACGCCACCGAAGGACAGGCTGATGCCCTCCAGCTGCAGGACCGGCGCGACGCCGGCCTGCACCGAGCGCTGCGCCATCGTGCCGGCGTCTGCCCCCGCATGGGCGGGCAGCGCGAGCTCAAGCGTGCCGCTCATGCTCATGCCACCGCTTCCAGCGCCTGCGCCTGCTGTGGTGCAGCCGCTGCCGTGGCCTGACGCGCTTCCAGTTCGCGCACCAGCGGCAATACCTTCTGGCCGAAATATTCGACTTCCTCGATGAAGTGCAGGAAGCCGGTCAACACCAGATCCACGCCGATGGCCTTGAGCGCGACGATGCGTTCGGCAATCTGTTGCGGCGTGCCGATCAGGTTGGTCTTGAAGCCGTCGTTGTATTGCACCAAGTCGTCGAAGGTGGACTTGGCCCAGTTGCCCTCGCCTTCGGGCGAAGCCTTGCCCGCCTGCTTGACCGCGTCGCCGAAGGCGTGCACCGCCTCCACGTGGGCGTGGTCGATGATGTCCTGCAGGACGGCTTGCGCTTCTTCTTCGGTATCGCGGGCGATCACGAAGGCGTTCACGCCGATGCGCACCTTGTGGCCGTTCTGCGCGGCCTTGGCCTGGATGTCATCGATCTGTGCCTTGAGCCCCTCGACCGTATTGCCGTTGGTGAAGTACCAGTCCGAGACGCTGGCCGCGTTGTCGCGCGCGGCGCGGGAGCTGCCGCCCTGGAAGATTTCCGGGTGCGGTTTCTGCACCGGCTTGGGACTGAGGGTGTAATTGTTGAAACGATAGAAATCGCCCTTGAAGGTGAAGTCATCCTGGGTCCAGATGCCCTTGAGTGCGCGGATGAATTCATTGGAACGGCGATAGCGTTCGTCATGTTCCAGCCAGGGTTCGCCGATGGCCTGGAACTCGCCCTTGAACCAGCCGCTGACCACGTTGATGGCGATGCGGCCCTGCGAGATGTGGTCGATGGTGGCGATCTGCTTGGCCACCACGGCCGGATGCCACGGACCGGGCAGGATCGCGGCCAGCACCTTGAGCTTGGTGGTGGCGTGCAGCAGGGCCTGGCTGAAGGAGACCGACTCGTGCTGGTATTCGGCACCATAGCCGGCGGTGAAACGGATCTGGCTCAAGGCGTATTCGAAGCCGGCCTTTTCGGCGGCCACGGCAAGACGCTGGTTGTATTCCAGGCTCCAGTCGGTGCGTTGCGGGATCGTGCTCACCACCAGGCCGCCGCTGACGTTGGGGACCCAATAGGCGAACTTGACGGCATCGGTGCGCGGGGTGGTGGAGGTC
The DNA here is from genome assembly GCF_004367745.1 of Herbaspirillum huttiense. GTDB lineage: Bacteria > Pseudomonadota > Gammaproteobacteria > Burkholderiales > Burkholderiaceae_D > Herbaspirillum > Herbaspirillum huttiense. The sequence goes on along the minus strand of NZ_CP037993.1, from coordinate 955,098 downwards.
GTGGTAGCGGGGGCTTGGCTCATGAAAAAACTCCTTTGAAAAGAGGATGATCGGGTGATCGAAAATGAAATGGCGCGCTGTGATCAGCGGGCGGCGCGGGACACTGCCGCCGATGCGGCAAGGCCTTGCAACACCGGCAGCGCCCGCTGCACGGTCAGGGCAATGCGTTCCTGCAGGGCCGCACTGATGATGGTTTCGTTGTCGAACTCCTGGGCATTGGCATACACGCCCAGCGGCAGCGTGAGCGCCTGAAAGAAGGCGAACAGCGGACGCAACTGATGATCGATGGCCAGCGCATGGCGATCGCTGCCGCCGGTGGCGGCCAGCAGCACGGGCTTGCCGAACAGCGACTCCTGCGGCACCAGGTCGAACAGATGCTTGAACAAACCCGAATAGGAGCCGCGATAGACGGGACTGCCCGCCAGCAGTACATCGGCGTTTTCAATGGCGGCGATCTTCTGGCGTACGGGGTCGGGCAACTGCGCCAGTTCAGTGGCACTGAGCAACTGGCCGCTCAGGTCGGAAAGCGCCACCACTTCCGTCTGGATGGCGATGTGCTGGCCCAGCTGCGCTGCAATGGCATTGAGCAGGCCCAGCGTACGGGAGGGACGGCGGCCGCTTCCGGCGACGATGACGACTTGCAGGGGACGGCTCATGAAGAAGGCTCTCCTTGGATGACTGAAGGAAGGACGCGATCGCATCCGCCCTCCTCATTCAGCGAAGAACGTGCCACCCTGTGAAGCCTTTCAAATCAAGGACTTGCTAAAATCCGGACTACTGCTGCAGCAGCAATCTGCTCACGCGCTGCTGCTGGAGCAGCAGGCAAGTCGCCCTGATGTTTCTCTTTATTTACTAAGTTTTCCAAGCTGTATGACAGCTTTGCATTCCTGTGCCGAAGCTGTCGCCATACGGTGACGGACCATCATCAGTCCCATGTCAGACAAGCTTTTTCGGTCGATCACCCAACGTATACCGAGCATGCTTATGCTGAATTGATCGTTAATTCGCTCCTTCCATATTGTTAGAATCCATTCATCTTCCCCTCCTGCCTCTCCCCCCGGAGCAGGAGATTCCACAAGACCGGAGCCTGACATGCATGCCAGCCCTCGCTCTGCCCATCTGTATGCGCTGCCCTCTTCGCCGGAGGGTGATGGCGACCTTGCCGCGCGCACCGCATCGCCGCTGCTGACCTTGCCGCATGCGCGCAAGCTGGGCACGTCCATTCGCGCCACGGCGCAGGTGTTCCATGATCCGGTCTCGGTGGCCCTGCTGGAACGCGTACAGCGTGTGGCACCGAGCGATGCCAACGTGGTCATCATCGGTGCCACCGGTACCGGCAAGGAACTGATCGCGCGTCACGTGCATGCGTTGAGCCATCGCCGGGATGCGCCCTTCGTGGCCGTGAATTGCGGTGCGTTTTCGGAGAGCCTGGCCGAGAGCGAATTGTTCGGCCATGAGAAAGGCGCCTTCACCGGTGCCATCGCGCACAAGGCCGGCTGGTTCGAAGCGGCCAATGGCGGCACGCTGTTCCTCGATGAAATCGGCGACCTGCCGCTGGCCATCCAGGTCAAGCTGTTGCGGGTGCTGCAGGAACGCGAGGTGGTGCGGCTGGGATCACGGCGCAGCATCCCCATCGACGTGCGCGTCATCGCCGCCACCAATGTGCGCTTGCAGGATGCGGTGGCGGCCGGGCATTTCCGCCAGGATCTGTATTACCGGCTGCAGGTGGTGCAACTGGCCATTCCGCGTTTGCGCGAGCGGCCTGCGGATATCCTGCCGCTGGCCCATTACTTCCTCCATGAATATCGCCAGCGGCTGGGCTATGGCGCAGCCCGCATCGATGCAGAAGGCGAACGCAAGCTGCGCGAGCACGACTGGCCGGGCAATATCCGCGAACTGGAAAACGCCATCCACCATGCGCTGCTGATCTGCCAGGAGGACAGCCTGCGCGCCGAGCACTTCCATCTCTCCCATGTGGAGCGGCGCCCGGCATATGCCGCGCATGGCGGCATCGATTGCAGCAACGATCCCTTGCAAGCGCTGGAACAGGCCTTGCAGAACCTGTTCAATCAAGCGCAGGCGGGCCTGTTTGAAAAAATCGAAGACACGGTATTTCGTACCGCCTTCGAGTTTTGCGAACGCAATCAGGTACAGGCCGCGCGCCTGCTCGACATCAGCCGCAACGTGCTGCGGGCAAGGCTGATCCGCAATGGGCAAATCTCGGCGCTGAAATGACGCTCATTGCAAAATAACAACTTGAACAGACTTTTCTTCACAATAAACTTACAATTTCCCAACAATTGTTAACGATTATCATTTATATTCATCGGCCCGATTATTTGCCTGGCTGTTTGAATACCGATGATGATGCACCGAGGATTTGCGACTTCCCTTCCCTGCCGCTGCGCCACCAGCGCCGCATGGCTGCTGACCAGTCTGCTGGCGGTAGCGCCCCTGGCCTGGGCCGACGATGCGGCCACGGCGGCCGGCAGCAATGCAGCGGCCTTGCCCGAGATCAGCGTCTCTGCTGGCCGCGACAAAGCCAGCAGCAGTTACAACGCCACCAGCACCAGCGGTGCCACGCGCACCGATACCCCGCTGATGGAGCTCCCGCAGTCGGTACGCGTGATGACTACCCAGCAGATCGAGGATCTGGGTGCGGTGCGTCTGGCCGACACGGTCGATTACGTCAGCGGCATCAGCCGCCTCAATGACTTCGGCGGCACCTGGGACAACTTTGCCATTCGCGGCTTCAGCAGTACCGACATGGGTTTCCTGGTCAATGGCTTCCCCGGTTCGCGCGGCTACAATCCGCGCCGCGATACGGCCACCATCGAACGCATCGAATTCCTCAAGGGCCCGGCCGCCGCGCTCTATGGCAGCAGCGAGCCGGGCGGCACCATCAACATCGTCACCAAGAAACCGCAGTTCACGCGCAAGAACAGCGCCGAACTCAGTGCCGGCACCGGCGGCCTGCGCCGTGCCACGGTGGACAGCACCGGTCCCCTGAGCCAGAACCTGGCCTATCGCCTGATCGCCATGACCGAGGAAGGCGACAGCCGTTCCAGCCTGCTCAACAACCGCCGCTCGCTGGTGGCCCCGTCGCTGGCCTGGGTGATCGACAAGGACACCCTGCTGAACTACGAGGCCGAATTCCTGCAGGCCAGCACACCGCTGGACCGCGGCCTGATCAACGTGCGCGGCGTGCTGGGCACGCTGCCGCGCGACCGCGTCCTGAACGAACCCTCGGATGGCAACATGGCCATGCGCAGCAATACGCATCAGCTGACGCTGGAGCGCACGCTGTCCGAGCAGTGGCGTGCCAGGCTCGGTGCCAGCTACAAGGAAAGCAGCTTCGATGGCTATTACACCGAAGCGGCCCTCTCCAATCCGCTGGCCGCTGACAACCGCACGCTCAACCGCACCCGCACCTGGCGGCAGCTTCCCTCGCGCGATACCTCCTTCCAGGCGGAGCTGCAGGGCAACTTCAACACCGGTGCCATCGGCCACACCCTCCTGATCGGTGCAGAAGCATCCACGCTGTGGATGAATACGGAAATCCTGCGCTCGGCCAATACCCCCATCGATATCTACAATCCGGTCTACGGCAGCCCGTTGCTGCCGCTGACCAACCGCACCAGCAGTTCGGACGAAAGACAGCGCGTGAAGGGCGTGTTCGTGCAGGACCAGCTGAGCCTGTCGCCGCAATGGAAATTGCTGGCGGGTGTGCGCTGGGATCAGTACAAGCAGAGCATCGAGAACCGCGTGGGCGGCGTCACCACCACCTCGCAGCAACAGAGCGCCGTGTCGCCGCGCGCCGGCATCACCTATCTGCCGACGGCCTGGAGTTCGGTGTATGTGACGGCGGGCAAATCCTTCCGTGCCAACAGCGGCGTGGATGCCAGCGGCCGCGCCTTCGATCCGCAGCATTCGACCGCCTATGAAGCCGGCCTCAAGCTGCAGACCACGGATGAACGCCTGGGCGCCAACTTCGCGGTCTACGACATCACCAAGACCAATGTGCTTACCGCCAGCGATACGCCCGGTTTCCAGGTGGCGGCCGGCGAAGCCAAGAGCACCGGCTTCGAGGCCGATGCCTATGGCCAGATCGATGCGCACTGGCGTCTTTCGGCCAATTTCGCCTGGGACAATGCGCGCGTGACCAAGGACAAGACCCTGGCCGCCGGCACGCGCCTGGCCAATATTCCGGCCTACAGCGCAGGTCTTCTGGTCATGCGTGAAGATGCGACGGCCAATGGCGCGCGCTATGGACTGGGGGGCGGCGTGAACTACGTCGGCAACCGTTCGGGCAATACCGCCGACACCTATTCGTTGCCGGCGTATGCGACGGTCAAGCTCCTGAGCTACTGGCAGGTGAGCAAGAATGTGCGGCTGTCGCTGGACGTGCACAACCTCTTCAACCGCAACTACTATCCGGGCTCGTGGAACAACCTCTACGTGATGCCGGGGGCGGAACGCACTGTCGTGGCGCGCATGAAGATCGACTTGTAAATCGTTTCCACGACGCCGAAAAGACAACGCCCCGATCCGCACTGCGCATCGGGGCGTTTTTCATGCATGAAGAAAAGTCATGCTTGCACGTGCATCCATTCCTCGTGTGCCTGCTTGAGGCGAGCCACGCCGTCGATGATCTCCCGAGGCTGGGCATTGGCGAAAGAAAGTCGCCAATGGCCCGGATCGGATGGCGTGGCATAGAAGGCGCTGCCCGGCACGTACATCACGTTGTGGCGCACCGCGGTCCGCAGCAGCGCCGTGGCATCGGTGCCATCCTTCCAGCTGGCCCAGATGAACATGCCGCCTTCCGGCGCGATCAGCGAGAGACGATCGCCGAAGGCTTCGCGCAAGGACGACAGCATGATCGCGCAACGTTCGCGATAGGTGGCGATGATGTGCGGCAGATGGGCCTCCAGATGCCCGGCCTGCAGATATTGCGCCGCCACCATCTGCATCCACGGCGCGGTGCACAGGTCGCCGGTCTGCTTGGCGATCACGGCACGGCGCAGGATTTCCGACGGACCACACATCCAGCCGATGCGCAAACCCGGTGCCACGATCTTGGACAGACTCGACAGGTACACCAGCCAGTCACGCGCACCCTCGATCTCCTGCGCCACCTGCAGCAGCGGCGGCTCGGCCTGCCCGGAAAAACGCAGCTGGCCATAGGGATCATCCTCGATCACGATGAACTGGTAACGCACCGCCAGCGCAAGCAAATGACGGCGGCGCGCCAGCGGCAAGGTGGCGCCGGTCGGATTGGCGAAGCTCGGCACCAGGTACAGCAGCTTGGGCCGGGCACCCGCCAGCAGCAAGGCTTCCAAGGCATCGGTATCCATGCCTCGGGCGTCACCGGGAATCTCCAGCAATTCGGCATGCGCCAGGCGCAAGGCCTGGATCGCCGCCGGATAGCAGGGCCGCTCGATGACCACGCCATCACCCGGCTCCAGCAGGATGCGCAACAGCAGTTCAAACCCTTGCTGTGAACCGGTGGTGACGATAAGGTCGCCCGGATCGGCACCGCCGATGCGCGTACGCGTGACCTGCTTGAGCACTTGCGACAGTTGCGCCGCCCCTTCGGTCGCCCCGTATTGCAGGCAGGCCGCCGCTGCGCTGTCGAGCAGGGTGGCGGCGCTCTTTGCCAGCCCTTGCGTATCGAACAGCGCCGGGGCCGGATAGCCGCCGGCAAAGGAGATCATGCCGGGTTGCTGCGTGTACTTGAACAGCTCCCGGATGGGCGACCCCTGGGGCGACTGGAAGGCCGGATTGAAACGATAGGCTGCGGTCATGATCGATAGAGGCTTATTGCTCGATCATGCGGTTCCAGCGGTTGTTCCACTCGGAGCGCTTCTCGTTGACGGTATCCCAGTCGACGGTGTTGAGGTTCTTGGTCAGCACTTCGCTCTTGCCCAGCTTGGCCTGCGCGGCGTCCGACAGCGGCACGTTGCGGTTGACCGGAATCGAATTGGCCAGCGCCATGCTCTTGGCCTGCACCGCCGGGGTCAGCAGGTATTCCAGCAGCTTCTGCGCCAGTTCCGGTTCGCTGTTGCCCTTGATGGGGCAAGCGCCGGTCATGAGCAGCACGCCGCCTTCCTTGGGGGTGGCGAATTCAGCGGGGATGCCCTTGTCCTTCAGGTTGGCGATGCCGGTCACGGTCAGCGGGAAGATGGCCGCTTCATTGGTCTGCACCATCTCGGAAATCTTGGCCGAGCTGGAGAGATATTCGACCACGTTGGGGCCGATGGTGCTGCCCCACTTCTTGAAGCCGGGGTCGACGTTCTTGTCGGTACCGCCCACCAGGCGGTTGAACATCATGAAGCCATACAGGCCGAAGGTGCTGGCCGAGATCGACTGGAACACCACCTTCTGCTTGTACTTGGGATCAGCAAAATCCATCCACGAGGTCGGTGCCGGCCAGCCCTTCTCGGCGAACAGCTTCTTGTTGTAGCCGATGCCGAGCACGCCCATCTCGATGGCCACGGCCTGGTCATTGGCCAGGCGCGCGAAGGGATAGACATCCTTGAGCACGGCGGCGTCCTTGACCTTTTCGCACAGGCTCATGTTGATGGCGCGGTACATGATGCCGTCATCGAGGAAGGCCACGTGCATCTGCGGCTTGTCGCGCTGGGCCTGCATCTTGGCGATGATGTCGGAGGAGGTGCCGGGCACCACCACCACCTTGACGTTGTTGGCCTTCTCGAAGTCGGGGAAGATTGAGGCGGTGTAGTTTTTCTCCATCGTGCCGCCGTTCATGCCGACGTAAATGGTCTTGGTCTGCGCCTGTGCGCCAGTGGCGATCAGGGTCGCAGCGATTGCACAGGTCACTGCCAGGGTCTTCATCTTCATTACTGCACTCCTTGCCGGTTTGCCGTTGTGGATCCCGCTTGCGCGGGCGTGGGTCGTGGGATGCCATGCCGGATTCCCAGGTGGAGCAGGAATCCGGCAGCGGTGCTGCATTTTTGCTTGGGGTACTGCAGGTGGACGTGGCCGTCGCTCAGTCGATATCGAACTTCACACCCTGCGCCAGCGGCAGGGTCTTGCTGTAGTTGATGGTGTTGGTGGCGCGGCGCATGTAGTTCTTCCAGGCGTCCGAACCGGATTCACGGCCCCCGCCGGTTTCCTTTTCGCCGCCGAAGGCACCGCCGATTTCGGCCCCGCTGGTGCCGATGTTGACGTTGGCCAGGCCGCAGTCGCTGCCCACGGCCGAGACGAAGAGCTCGGCTTCGCGCATGTCATTGGTGAAGATGGCCGAGGACAAGCCTTGCGGCACGGCGTTGTTCATGGCGATGGCATCGCCCAGTTCATCGTACTTGACGATGTAGAGGATGGGCGCAAAGGTCTCGTGATGCATGATCGCAGTCTGGCCGGGCATGGTGACCAGTGCCGGGCGCACGTACCAGGACTGCTGGCCCATCACGTCCACCCGTTCGCCGCCGGTGACTTCACCGCCCTGCGCACGCGCTTGCTTGAGTGCCGCCTGCATGGCATCGAAAGCAGCCTGGTCGATCAGCGGGCCGACCAGGGTATCGCCCTGCAGCGGATCGCCGACCTTCACGCTGGCGTAGATGCGCTTGATTTGCGCCACTACCTGGTCATGAATGCTGCTGTGGACGAACAGGCGGCGCAAGCTGGTGCAGCGCTGGCCGGCGGTGCCCACGGCGGAGAAGGTGATGGCGCGCAGGGCCAGGTTCAGGTCGGCCGAGGGCGCGACGATCATGGCATTGTTGCCGCCCAGTTCCAGCAGGCTGCGGCCCAGGCGTTCGGCCACCACGGTGGCGACCTTGCGGCCCATGCGCACGCTGCCGGTGGCGCTCACCAGCGGCACGGTGGCCGAACGCGAGAGGGTCTCGCCCAGGTCGGCACCGCCGATCAGCAGGCCGCACAGTTGCGCCGGCACCAGGTTCGGACGCTGTGCCGAGAAACGCGCCACGGCCTTGGCGAACAGGGCTTGCACGGCCAGTGCCGTGACCGGTGTTTTTTCGGAAGGCTTCCACACCACGGCATTGCCGCACACCAGCGCCAGCGCGGCGTTCCACGCCCACACCGCGACCGGGAAATTGAAGGCGGTGATCACGCCGACCACGCCCAGCGGATGCCAGGTTTCCATCATGCGATGGCCGGGACGCTCGGAAGCGATGGTCAGGCCGTGCAACTGGCGCGACAGGCCCACGGCGAAGTCGCAGATATCGATCATTTCCTGCACCTCGCCCAAACCTTCGGAGAGGATCTTGCCGGCTTCCTGGGTGACCAGGGCACCGAGTTCGTCGCGATGCTCGCGCAGCACTTCGCCCAGCACGCGCACCAGTTCGCCGCGCACCGGCGCCGGCACTTCGCGCCAGGCCAGGAAGGCCTGCTGCGCGCCGGCGATGGCCGCTTCGGCGTCGGCCGGCGTCTGCGCCTTGAGTTGCGCGATGACCTCGCCATCACGCGGCGAACGGATCACCAGATCGTTGCCGGCGCAGGCCGAGAAGTCGGCACCCAGGGTGGAGAAGATGCGTGGAGAAGACATGGGGTTCCCTTGAAAAGTGGAGTGGGATGGGTCTGGAACGATGGAGTATAAGGACAGCCGCCCTACTTCTTAAAACCAAAAAATTTCACCACATCATGAGTTTTTGGAATGCACTGGCCTGGCGCGCGAGAATGCGCGAGGATGGGCGAGGATGGTGCAGCGCATCACTTCATATCGGCCGCAAGCCCCCGTACCGTGGCGCTTTCAGCCGCGGTGCCGGGGCCGCGCCGGTGGCGGCTTGCAGCGCCCTCATGGCATGACACGAGATGCATCTGCACGCAGGAGAAAAATGCGCGGCCATGAGTTTTAGTCAGCCTGGGAAATCGCTGCACCGAATCGATGCAGCCCGATGGAAGACCTCAGCCGCCCTGTGCTTCGCTCAGGATCCACTCACGGAACTTGAGGATGGCCGCCTTGCCGGCGTTCTTTTCGGGATAGACGAGGTAATAGGATTGCGGGCTCTTGACCGCCAGCGGGAAGGGCACATGCAACTGTCCCAGGCTGATCTCGGTCTCGACCATGAACTTGGGCATGAGCGCCACGCCCATGCCGGCGACAGCGGCCTGGATGACCATGGCCAGTTGCTCGAAGCGCGGGCCCGACAAGGCATTGGGGCAATCCACGCCGACATGGCGGAACCAGTCCTGCCAGGCCTGCGGGCGCGTGGTGTGCTGGAGCAGCGTGACGTTGGCCAGGTCCTCCACCGAGCCCAGGCCTTCGGCCAAAGCCTTGCTGCAGACCGGCACCACTTCTTCGCCCATCAGCCGCACCATCACGGTATCGGGCCAGTCGGGTTCGCCGAAGTGGATGGCGGCATCGACCTGGCGCGTATTGAAATCGAAGGGCAGCACTTCCGTGCTCAGGTTCAGCAGCACATCGGGATAGGCGGCAGCGAACTTGGCCAGGCGCGGGATCAGCCACTTCACGCCGAAGGTCGGCAGGATCGCCAGGTTCAGCACGCTGGCCAGGCTGTTGTAGGTCATGACCTGGAAGGTCGCCATCTCGATCTGCTTCAAGATGCTGGAGACCTGGCCCGCATAATCGCGGCCGGCTTCGGTGAGGATCAGGCGGCGGTTGATGCGCTCGAACAGCTTGACGTTGAGGTACTCCTCCAGGATCGCCACCTGGCGGCTCACCGCACCCTGCGTCATGTGCAATTCATTGGCCGCCTTGGTGAACGACATGTGCCGGGCCGACGTATCGAAGGCGATCAGGCAGGACGTTGACGGGATGAAACGGCGCATGGGACGAAGACCGCTGGCTGAAGGCGGGGCAGAAGGTGAAGGAGCCCGCACTAAAGCAAATGGCGTGCCCTCCCCTCCAGAGCGTCCCGGCACGCTGCCCGTCATGTGAAGCGCGTATTGCCCAGCAGGCAGTGCGGATCGAACACGTCTTGCACGCGGCCGGCCAGCGCGCGTTGTTCGGGCTGCGTGTAGCGCTGGTAGTAATGCTGGTTGAAGGGACCGATGCCGTGCTCGGCGCTGAAACTGCCTTGGTAACGTTTTGCAACCAAGTCATACAGCGCGGTGCGCAGGGCCTCGATGCGCTCCGGCGGGAAATGCGGCTGCTGCGCCGGCGGGATGGCCAGGTTGAAATGCACGCCGCCATCGCCCCAATGGCCGAAGTCGAACACCTCGGCACCGGCGAAGTCCCGTTCCACCAGGGCCAGTGCCTCCGCACGGAAGGCCGGCATGCGCGAGCGCGAGACGGAGATGTCGAAGGCGACGATCCTGCCCTCCTGCTTGACGCTGTCGCTGATGGCATGGCGCAGCCGCCACAGGGTCTCGGGCTTGTCGACCACGGCATCGACGATGGCATCGTCGAAGTGGCGTTCCAGCCAGGCCATGAAGAGCTGGTCGAGATCGAAGTGCTCACTGGCCGCCGATGACGAACTCAGTTCCACCAGCAAGGCATAGTCCGGTAATGGATCAAAGGGTGCATTCACCTGCGGCAGGTGGCGCAAGACCGACGCCAGCGCATTGCGCGAGATACCTTCGAAGGCCGTGAGGAAATCGGCGAACTGCGCCTGGGCATCCTGCAGCAGGCGCAAACCCGCTTCCAGCGAGGACGGCACGATCAAGGCGGTGGCGCGCTGGCGCGGCAGCGGATGCGCGCGCAGCACCGCTTGCGTGACGATGCCGTAGCTGCCGGCCGTGCCGATGAAGAGCTGCTTCCAGTCCGGACCGGTATTGTTCTTGTGCAGGCGGTTGCCCATCTCCAGCAGTTCGCCGGGCGGCTGCATCAGCAGCGCCTGCAGGCCCAGCGTGTTGTGGCGCACGTCGCCATAGCGGATCAGGCGCGCGCCGCCGGTGTTGGCGGCCAGCATGCCGCCTACCGAGGGATCGGCCCCGAGGTCGATGGGGAAGCACAGCCCGTGCGGGGCCAGCGCCTGGTTCAGGTCCGACAGGCGGGTGCCGGCCCAGGCCTGGATCACGCCATCGACCGGATCGATATCGATCACGCCCTTGATGCGCTCCATGCTGAGGATTAGTTGCAGACCTGAACTATCAGGCGAAGCCGCACCGACCAGGCCGGTGTTGGCCCCCTGCGGGATCAGGCGGATATTTTCGGCTGCGCACAGGCGCATGAGCTCGGCGGCTTCGGCCACATTGGCCGGACGCGCCACGCACAGCGCCTGCCCGGCCCCATAGCGCGGGCCGTGCTCGTAGGGCTGGCGCTCGGGCGCGGAGGTGATCAGGCCGGCGCTGCCCAGCAGGTCCTGCAGACGCGCCAGCGTGGCCTCAGCAGACACTGGCCGCCTCGCCGCCGGCTGCGCCCGATGCCACGGCCTCGGTCATCTTGAAGATGCCTTGCGCGTTGCCGCTGTCGAAGGTCAGGTCCAGCTTGCGCTGGCCGGCCTCGTCGGCGAAATAATCGCGCGAGATGAATTCGTAGAAGGAACCCGGCACGGTGACGGCGACCGGCTGGCCGTCCTCGCCCTGCAGCTGGTAATCGACCTTGACTGCACGGAAGGCGGTCTGGCGCACGCGGCCATTGCGCGAGACTTCCACCTGGTCCTTGATGGGACGTCCCAGCTGGCGCTGGCGTTCGGCGGTCGCGACCACGTCGGAGACACGGTCGGTGGCGTGATTGAAGGCATTGCCTTCGGTGGAGATCCAGGCCATCTCGGCGGATTCGGCCTTGAGCGTTTCGTATTGCGCCAGGGTCGGCAGGTCGTGATGGCGGGCGAAGCACTTGAGCATGGCGGGCAACAGGCGCTTGGCCTCGTCCATGTCCAGCTTGCCTTGTGCGGACAGCTTGGCCAGCAAGGCCAGCACTTCATCGGAGAGCGGATTGCGCGACGTGGCCAGCACGGCATCCACGGTCTGCTGGAATTGCGGCGAGAACTGTTCCGGATGCAGTTCGCTCACGAAGAACTGGGCGATCTGTTCGGCGTCGTCGATGTGGGTATAGACGCGGCCGGTCATCTTGATGCGCGCCAGCGGGTAGGTACCGGTCTGCTGGTAGCCCAGCGGCAACAGCACGCTGGTGAAGAGGGTTTCGCCATCGGGGAAACCGCTGTCGCGGCCCAGGCGCACGGTGCGCACGGCGCCGTGGTCGAAGCAGATCTTCACGCCCTCGCGCTCGGCATCGGCCACATAGTCACGGCCGGTGGCGACCTGTTGCAGCAGGCCTTCGAAGAGCAGCATGTTCAGGGCCTGCGCCAGTTCCAGGCGCGAGACCTCGGACGCCGCGGGGCGCAGGGTCGAGGCGGGGACTTCCAGGCGCGCGAACTGGCGCTGCACCAGGGCCTCGTCGCCGTAGTGGGAAAGCAGGAGTTGATGGAGATTGCTGTGCTGCGCGGAGATCGTCATTTGCGTGCCTTTGACCGGGTGACTATGAGATAGCCTCATGGTAAGGGCAGCGCGGGCGGCAAATAAAACGATAAATTCTGGGGCTTCGATGCCTTTTACTCATGCAAGGGCGGGAGCGGGGGTGGAGCGCACAAGCCGGCTGACGGGGCAGGGGCTGGGGCAGCCCATGCGGTTGATATGCCAATGTCGATCACGATGCCGAGCAGATGCTGATCTGTCCATTGACGGTCGTCCCAGAGAGGAAAGGCGGGTGCATCCTGCGCTTGTCGGCATCGCCCTCTTCCCTCTACGTGTTGCGCCACCGAAAACCCCCTCCGCGGTAACGCAACGCCGGCGCGAGCTTGCAGCCCGCAGTGCCCCCCGACACATGACCGGCAGGGAACGACAGGGGAACTGTATTACAAGCGCAGCGATTTGATTAGCCGTCGTTTTGCGAACGTACTCGTTAATCAAATTGAACAATGCAAGCGCCGCAACGCTTTACCGCGCAGCCGTTTCCTCGTCTTCAGGCGGATGACGGCGCGCGAAATAATCCTGGATCTGGGCGATGCAGGCCAGGATCTTGGCGGGCACGGCGTCGCGATGGCGGGTGGTGATGAAGGCGCAATAGCCTTCCAGCGACCAGTCCGGCAAGACTTCCACCAGGCGTCCCGACTTAAGATCATCTTGCACCTTACTGCGCAGGAAGCGGCCTACACCATGTCCCTGCACGGCCAGCTGCCGGATCGAGCGGGCGTGGTTGGCGGTGATGCGCGGACCGAGGCGCAGTTGCGCGCATTGCCCGGCGCGATTGGTCAGGGTGAGATCGACCACGGCATCGGGACCATGCGGAGTGAAGAACAACATCTGATGCTGAAGCAGATCCTCGGGACGGCGGATGGCGGCCCTGGCCTGCAGGTAATCGGGGGACGCGCAGAGCACGGCGCCCATGCGGGCCAGCGGGATATCGCCGGGGCCGGGAGTCTTGCCTACCCGCAAGGCCAGGTCGACGCTGTGGTCCATGAGGTCGACGTTGTGATCGCTGACGTGGATGCTGATGCGCAGCTGGGGATGGCTGCGGATGAAGTGGTCGAGGGCGGGCACCAGGTATTCGGGGGCCATGAAGCTGGAGGAAGCGATGCGCAGTTCGCCGACCAGTTCCTTGTGCAGGCTCTCGGTGGCATCGCGCGCTTCATTGGCCAGCGCCACGATGCGGGCGCAGTGGGCATAGAAGCCTTGGCCGGCTTCGGTGAGGCTGAGCTTGCGGGTGGTCCGGTGCAGCAGGGTGGTACCGAGGATGGCTTCGAGCGCACTGATGTGCTGGCTGACCGACGACGAGGTCAGCCCCAGTTCGCGAGCGGCCTTGGAAAAGGCGCCCAGCTCGACGACGCGGGAGAAGATCACCATGCGGGGCAGGTAATCCATGGCTTGGTTTTTCATCGTGGCATGCAGGAGGTCGATGGGGTCAGCGTCGACTATAGCGCGGGATGTTGTGTGATGAGCAGACGAGGTGAGCTGGAGATTGGGGCTTGTTTCCTGTTTGGCGGGAAGTGGTTGGGGACGGGTGAGATAGTCACATACGTTACTATTTCCGGGGAGAACTGTTGGGCTTGCTGTCCCTGGCTGGCTCCTCGCACGCCCTGGCGGCCATGGATTCCTCACACTGCAGCAGGCTCGAAGATGCGCTCGATCAACGACAAGAGAGACGGCGGCGGGCCCTTCCAGAGTGCATCATAGAGATCACATTAAGTAAATTAACGCCATATCTATGAAGCACAGACCTGAAACACTCAGAACATAGATAATGCATTAAATACTATAATGTCATATCTATGAACGGAGAAAAGCATGCCCAAGAAACTCTCGACGGCACAGGACTGGCCGACACTGGTACAAGAGCGCCTGACGACCTGGGGCAAATGCATTGCCACCCAGCGCCTGCGTCAGCGCATCACTGCCATTGATTTGTCTGCCCGGCTGGGAATCTCGCGGGTGACGCTGGCCAGATTGGAAAAGGGAGATCCCGGTGCCGGCGTGGGTGCTTATCTGACCGCGCTTCTGGCGCTGGGCATCTTCGACCAGGCCGTACCGGCATTGCCTGCCGAACTTTGGCAAGGTGACTATGGCCAGCGTGTCAGACTCAATCGGGAGCAAAAGGGAGCTGGCGACGATGACTATTTCTAAACCGGTCTATGTCTATCTGCAGCGTCCTGACAATGGCGAGTGGCTCACTGTGGGCCGGTACAAGGCAGGCGATTCCGGAGAGGGATTTTTCAGGTATGCCCCGTCTTACATCGACGCCGGGCATACCTGGGCCATTGATCCGCAGAACTTGAAATTTTTGCCCGAGACGGATTTCCGGGCACAACGCTATCAAGGTCTGCATGACGTATTGCGGGATGCCTGCCCGGATGCCTGGGGACAAGCGCTGCTGCGTCGCGAACACAATCTTTCGGAAGATGCTCCGCCGCTGCAATATCTGCTCAAGGCCAGCAATCTGGACCGCTGGGGTGCGCTGGCCGTAGGAACAAGTGCCAAGCCGCCCGCTGCGCAAATGAACACACCTGGCCTGCCTCAACTCAATGAAGTCATTGAAGAACTGGCGGCGCTCGCGGAGCATCGTCCTGCTATCCGGGCCGGCATTCGCAAACGGCTGGTCCAGACCGCCAGCGTGGGCGGTGCGCGGCCCAAAGCGACGGTACGGGGCGACCACGGTCAGTTCTGGCTGATCAAGCCGGAGATTGCTACAGACGCCGGCCCTGTTCCGCTGCTTGAGCACGTGGGCCAGCAATGGGGGCTGGCCAGCGGATTGAATTTTGCTCAAACCGTTTATCACGCTGACGCAGGTGGCAGAAAGTCGGTACGCGTTCTCAGGTTTGACCGCACCGGACAACAACGCCACCTGTGTGTGAGCGCCGCATCCTTGCTGCAGGCTGAATATCCCGGGCGTCATGAGACGGACCGCTGGAGCTATCCACGTCTGGCCGAAGAACTCAGGCTGGCGGGCGCACCAAGTACTGACCGTATCGAACTTTTCGGTCGCATGGTCTTCAATGCCGTTTGCGGCAACGATGATGACCATGTACGCAATCATGCGATCGTCTATGCGGAGGAGGAACGCCGCTGGCGTCTCGCACCAGCGTTTGACGTGGTTCCGAATCCGGTGGACACGCCCGCTCGCCTGCACATGCAGCTATCGCAGGGACGCTTCGACATTTCGCGCGACGCAGTTTTGGCTGACGCACATCGTTTCGGATTTGCCAGTCGGGAGGAGGCCGCGAGGTGTCTCGACGCGCTGCTGGGGCGTATTACGGGCAGCTTTGATGCGGTGGCAAATTGCCTGGATCAGGAATGGCAAGCCATGTTGCGCGAACGCTTGTCTCACAACGTTGCGATTCTGCGCCGAGGGCGAGAGCGCGACAATAGTTAGTTGCGGTGCCTTCCATCTCCTCCCTGATGAGCCGGCACATCCTCAAGCACCATCTCTTCGATCTCGCGCATATCAAGTCGTTTGTAACGGTACCCAGAATCAGTACTTGGCTAAAATAGGAATTTGTTTTTATTGGGTCGTTACAAAACTTTGATTAGCGGGATATTTGAGGCCCTATTCGATAGCCTTCGAGAATCAAAAGGATTTGCACCATCAGTTCTTTTCAAGATATTCAGGTCAAGCTTGCGGCGAAAAATGGATCGCAGGAACAAATAAAAAATACAGCATAATGAAATATACGTAGCGACTCTTGCTTGAATAAAAAACCATAAAAGGGGGAAGGAATACATGGCGATTAAGGCCGATGATATCAACACAATTAATGTTGGCGAACTCCTCGCAAAAAAACTCAGAATCCCCTCCTATCAGCGCCCATACAGCTGGGAGCCAATGATGGCATTGCAGTTAGTGGATGACATTGTAGAGGCTAAGGAGGATAAGGACGGTATTCCCTATGTCCTCGGAGTGATCATTTTAAATCGAAGCTCCAAGGGCCTTGATGTTGTTGACGGCCAGCAGCGCTTGCTAACCTTGCGGATGATTTGTGCAATTCTCGATCCATTAGATAACTTCAGTATTTCTGGAAAGAACGACAATCCAGTTCTTATAGTTTGGAAATCATTAAATATCCGATTGAACATAATAAGCTCGCATGACGATCGAAAATCTCTGCTCACGTTCATTCGCAGCCAGTGCCAGGTAGTACAGGTCGTCACAGAGGATATTGACGAAGCTTTCCGAGTATTCGATTCACAAAACTATCGAGGAAAATCACTCGTACCGCACGACCTTCTCAAGGCGCATCATTTGCGGGAGATGCGATGTGAAACTAGCGCGATGAAATCCGCTGTCGTCGAAACATGGGAATCAGTCCGCGATGAAGACTTGGATAGGCTTTTCTCTATCTACCTCTATCGGATTGCCCGTTGGTCGCAGGGGGAAAGT
Source organism: Herbaspirillum huttiense (assembly GCF_004367745.1). GTDB lineage: Bacteria > Pseudomonadota > Gammaproteobacteria > Burkholderiales > Burkholderiaceae_D > Herbaspirillum > Herbaspirillum huttiense. The sequence continues at coordinate 938,345 of NZ_CP037993.1, read as the reverse complement.
GCGATCGACGGATTCAAAATGCAAGACGTAGGGATGTTCAAGGGAATAACACCAAATGATTCCTTACCGCCAAGCTCACGCTATCACCTTGCCGCACAGGCATCAATTTCAATGATGCGTTCGTGGACGGCTCACAGCGAACGCGATGATCGCGATAGCGGACGCAGCAGATTCCAACTCGATGCGCCCATAATTGCCGGCCGCTGCTTTTTCGAGATGGTTGAATTCATGCTACGCGAATTAAAAGAGATAACAAAAGCGGCGTTTGAAGGCGGTTTTGAAAAATATGCCATATACGATCTGAAAGAGACCCGCGACTCTGAAGCGACTCTTACAGAGATTCCCTCACGAAGCCGCTATCGTTACGTCTCTGAACTCTATTTGGCAGCTGTTCTCTATTACACGAACAAATTTGGAGACGAGAATTTAGAGGAAGTGCGCAAGCTACTCTTTTCTTGGGCATACCTCCTCCGTATCGAGTTACTCCGTGTCCAGTTGCGCTCGGTAGACAACCGGGCAAGAGGGGCTGAAAGATCATCGCCCTTTGTAATGTTTAGAAACTCTTTAAGCCCGCGGATCATTCACCAGATTCAGAATGAAAGTGCCTCTCCAGCGGACGAACACGAAAGCAATCTCGTGGCTTTCCTCGATGAGCTGGTCCACGGTAGCGCATCTTCATAGCATCCTGATAAAAGCCAAAAATTGAGAAGAATAATGAATCTGAAACATGCGATTGTGTCGGTTGCAACCACGGCTTTACTAAAAAAAATTATCAAGAAACATGACGTCGAAGTTACTGACTGGAGGATGCGTGAACTTTTGGAGAAGACAATAACCTCAAAAAAACGCTTTAAATCTGGTGACCTTCTACAGGAGTTGAGCGAACAAGAGGTGAAGACTGTTTGTGAGTCCATGCGGGTAGATAGCAAAGGCAGAAAGCAGGACCTCATCGCTCGGCTTGAAAGTATAGATGCACGACCTTCAACGGATGCATTAAAGACAGATCTATTGTCCGTCGGCGCTCTGTTCGGCACCTCAGAATCGAGTTACACGATACCTGTCTACCAGCGCAACTACGCATGGCGTGCAGAGCAGATTCAACAACTCATCATTGATATTCAAGATGCACTTAGAGAAGCGGAAAGCAGCTACTTCCTCGGGAATCTGATTGTCACTGAAAGAAAGGACGTAAATAGTTTCGAGGTGATAGATGGTCAGCAGCGCCTAACCACTTTGTACCTTCTTCTTACATTCCTCTCTCAAAAGATACGAGACTCTGATGCCACCCATCGGGATCGCTTAAAGTATGAATCCAGGCCACGGGCTACAGAAGCGCTCCGGCGAGTTTCTGAGCGTCATACACAAGTAGAGTCTGTGAATCACGAAGATGCCGGCATTCACGAGGGTTTCAATGTCATACAGCAATTCATTGGGGCGCATCCTGAACTGAGTCACCAAAAAGGCCTCGCCACGTTTTTCACCTTTCTCCAACACAAAGTAAACGTTGTTCGCGTTTCGCTTCCTGCGGAAACAGATCTTAATCGTTACTTTGAAATAATGAATACTCGTGGAAAGCAATTAAGGCAAGTGGACATCATCAAGGCACGCCTAATGAGCGTTCTCGACGATGAGGATCGTGCGTGTTTCGCCTGGATATGGGATGCCTGCGCCGAGATGGATTCTTATGTCCAAATGTCATTAACGAGGAATAATCCAAAATCCCGGGACGAAATTTTCGGCAAAGATTGGAAGTTCTTGTTATTAAATGACTTCGAGGAGCTTCGCACCATCTATGAGCATGCAAGAATTGCTTCTGCCGGGAATTTTTCTTTAGGAGACTCTTTATCTGTTGAAGGTGCATTGCAACAGTATGCACAACTGAATTTGTATTTAGATGAATCCGATCAGGAAAATGTACGGTTCCGCTCGACAATCGAATTCTCCTCATTTCTTCTGCACGTTTTGAAGATTTTCAAGGGAAATGACGATGAGGATGAAGGTGGCCTTGACGATAAACGACTTATTAAGCTATTTGACGAAGATCTGCCCTCATCAAGCTCTAAGAAATCTGAATGGGTTAGAAACTTCGCAATCACGCTCTTGCGTTGCCGCAACCTATTCGATGGTTTTATATTGAAGCGCCAATATACAGCCACCAATGACGTTGATGGTGATTGGTCCATTTGCAGTTTAATACGGCGTAAGTCAAAGGATCGCTTTACCCCGGGTTATGTTTCCACGCTTTATAAAGGAAAAAGTAATGTTGAGGAGGATGGCAACATTGATGCGGATACGATTGATCTGCTAATGCTTCAATCAATGCTACGAGTAACCTACACGTCGCCACGTACGATGCACTGGATCACCCGGCTACTTCGGTGTCTACATGAAAGTGACAACGTTGCATCGCTATCGGGAAAAATCCTTGCTGACGAACTGCGAACGTACGCCAGGGATAAGGTTAGGGAAGCGTTTTTTGCTGAGACTGAGGGTCAACCAGAGGGATTCAGCATCAACCGGATTGTGTTTACTTACCTAGACTACCTGTTGCTCGGAAATGCGGATAAATCGGTGTTCAGGTTCACCTTCCGGAACTCGATCGAGCATTTTTACCCTCAGCATCCCGACAAGGAGCAATCCGGACAGATCGTTTCTCCTCAGTTTCTGAATGTACTGGGGAACCTGGCACTGCTGAGCGTTAGCGCAAACTCAAAATTCAGCAACAACATACCTGACGTTAAGGCGAAAAGCTTTGAATCATTTCAGGAACAAAGCCCGAAGTTGAAGAAAATGGCAAGCATCACTCGAAAGGAAGGCTGGGGAAACGACCAAGTGAGACGGCATCACAGCGAAATGCTGCATTTGTTGGCTGATGATTTAGGCTTAAGCCAGATTTCCGGTATTTGTCAACCCTGAGAGTACGTCACTTCAAGGAAAGAGATTCATTCGCACCAACGTCGATTCCAACTTGAGTCTCATCGCGTCCGGCAAAGCTCTCTGCATAAAAGGAAAAGGCTTTCAACGCAAACAGCGTTGAAAGCCTTATTTACTCTGGTGGCCCCCCCGTGAGTCGAACACGGCACCAACGGATTATGAGTCCGCTGCTCTAACCAAGCATGAGCTAGGGGGCCAAAAAATCAGCCGGCGATTTTAACATCTCGCCGGCCAATCCTGACTCACCCTTAAGATCAATTCCCTTCCAGGAAGCTCTTGAGCTTGTCCGAACGCGAAGGATGACGCAGCTTGCGCAATGCCTTGGCTTCGATCTGACGAATACGCTCGCGGGTCACGTCGAACTGCTTGCCCACTTCTTCCAGCGTATGGTCGGTCGACATCTCGATACCGAAACGCATGCGCAGCACCTTGGCTTCGCGCGGGGTCAGGGAATCCAGGATGTCCTTGACCACGTTGCGCATCGACGCATGCAAGGCCGCATCGGCCGGCGCCAGCGTGTTGTTGTCCTCGATGAAGTCGCCCAGATGGGAATCGTCGTCGTCACCGATCGGCGTTTCCATGGAGATCGGTTCCTTGGCGATCTTCATGATCTTGCGGATCTTGTCTTCCGGCATTTCCATCTTGATCGCCAGGGTCGCGGGATCCGGCTCGGCACCGGTTTCCTGCAGGATCTGACGCGAGATGCGGTTCATCTTGTTGATCGTTTCGATCATGTGCACCGGAATACGGATGGTGCGCGCCTGGTCAGCGATCGAACGGGTGATGGCCTGACGGATCCACCAGGTTGCATAGGTCGAGAACTTGTAGCCACGACGATATTCGAACTTGTCCACCGCCTTCATCAGACCGATGTTGCCTTCCTGGATCAGGTCCAGGAACTGCAGGCCACGGTTGGTGTACTTCTTGGCGATCGAGATCACCAGACGCAGGTTGGCCTCGGTCATTTCACGCTTGGCCATGCGCGCCTTCTTCTCGCCGGCGCCCATCTTCTTGTTGATCGCACGCAGGTCCGGCAGCGGCAGTACCACGCGCGCCTGCAGGTCGATCAGTTTCTGCTGCAGTTCCTTGATGGCCGGCACATTGCGGCTCAACACGGCGCTGTAGTCATGGTTGGCGGCGACTTCGCCATCCACCCAGTCCAGGTTCACTTCGTTGCCCGGGAACACCTTGATGAAGTGCGCGCGCGGCATGTTGCACTTGTTGACGGCCACGTCCAGGATCTGGCGTTCCACGGTACGCACTTCGTCCACCTGCGCACGCAGGGTGTCGCACAGCTTCTCGACGATCTTGGCGGTGAAGCGGATGCCCAGCAGCTCGTTGGAAATGATTTCCTGTGCCTTCACGTAAGGCTTGGAGTTGTAACCTTCCTTCTCGAAAGCCTTGCGCATGTTCTCGAACTGGGTGCCGATGACGGCAAACTTGCCCAGCGCGTCGCGCTTCAACTGTTCCAGCTGTTCGGCGGAGAAGCCGGCGGCACCAGAGCCGCTGCTCTCGTTTTCCTCTTCTTCTTCGTCTTCTTCCTCTTCTTCCTCTTCCTCGTCGTCCTCATCGGAGTCGGAAGAGGCCGCCTCGACCTGCTGTTCGCTCTCGTTGGGATCGACCAAGCCGTCGACGATTTCGTCGACCTTGATCTCATCCTTGGAGATGCGGTCAGCCGCAGCCAGGATCTCGGCGATCGTGGTCGGGCAGGCGGAGATGGCCTGGATCATGTCCTTCAGGCCGTCTTCGATGCGCTTGGCGATTTCGATTTCGCCTTCGCGGGTCAGCAGTTCGACCGAACCCATTTCACGCATGTACATGCGTACCGGGTCGGTGGTACGGCCGAAATCGGAATCGACGGTCGACAGTGCAGCTTCAGCTGCGGCTTCGGCGTCATCATCGCTGGCCACGTTGGCCACGTTGTCCGACAGCAGCAGGGTTTCCGCATCAGGAGCGTGCTCGTAGACCGAGATGCCCATGTCGCTGAAGGTGCCGATGATGCCTTCGATGGCTTCCGGATCGACGATGTTTTCCGGCAGGTGGTCGTTGATTTCCGAGAAGGTCAGGAAACCACGTTCCTTGCCCAGCTTGATCAGGGTCTTGAGCTTCTGGCGACGACGCTCCAGCTCTTCTTCGCTGGCTTCGGTGTCGGAAGAGAAAGCGTCCTTCAACAAGGCCTTTTCCTTGGCCTTGCGATCCTTGGCCTTGGCCTTGTCGGCGGCCTTCAGTTCGGTACGCTCGATGGTGTTCAGTGCGGCAACTTCGTCGCTCTCCGGCTGGAATTCCTTGGGCTTGCGGCCACGGCGGCCCGGCACCTTGACGCTCGGCAGCACATAGCCGGACGTGTCGATGGCTGCCAGGGCAGCGGCATCAGTGGTTTGGCTTACGCTCGACGCAGCAGTCGCGCTGACGTCTTTGCCTTCCACCTGTGCGGCTTTGGTGGTCTTGGCGGTCTTGGTTTCGGGTTTCTTGGTGGTCACGGAAGTCTTCGTCGCTTTCACAGAAACCGCTTGTTCGGCGGCTTGAGGTAACTTGTTGGCTGGCGTTGCAGTCGCTTTGGGCGATGCGGCGCGGGCCGGCTTGGCGGCAGTTGTCTGGGCTGCCGTCTTTTTCGGCGTCGCTGCTGCTGCAGTCTTGGCCGTGGGTTTTACGGTGACAGCAGCCTTCGCCGTCCCCTTGACTGGCGATTTGGCGGCTACCGCCTGGGTGGTCTTGGCCGCAGCGGTCGATTTTACCGCCGCTGCCGTCTTGCTGCTCTTTGCCGACGCTGCTGGAGTTTTCGCGGGTTTCTTCATTGCATTTGCCATAGAATCAACTGCCAATTGAGAATTCACTCATTGCGCCAATCAAGTCATGCTAATGATGCAACTCCGGTACCGGTTGCCCGGTAGACTCCGGCTGCACGCGCAACGTTCCTTTTACCGGCGGGCCATCGATCGCGCGCAGCAGGCAGTCATGCCGCTTGCAATCCGGCAGCGATACCGCTGTCTGCCGTCCCTCCTCCCGATGCGCCGGGGTGAAGGCATGTCGCCGCAGGGTGGGGATGCAAGAGCCATCCGGCGGAACTAAAGCCCTCTATTATAGCACAGATGGGGCTCTTTTCCCTGGGATCAAGCCGGGATATTCGGCCATCGACCAGCGATCCGGTGCGTAAAACACGACAATTTGCAGTGCTTTACCGCGTTTTCCACACCAGGCCGATTCCTGCTTCCCTACTCCTGCCCACTCTTCAGATCGGGTCACGCGAACATCACGCAAGACCCTCCCTGCCGATTCTTCTTTCAGCCCCTCCCCGCTTCCACGGGAAAGCCGCCCCTCAACCTGCCGCGACCGCACCGCCGGTCTGGCGCTTGAGCCATTCCTTGCGCTGCATCAGCTCACGATAGCGATTGCGCTCTTCCTCGGTGCGCAGGTTGGAGGCCACCAGCATCTGCATCTCGTCATCGAGCGCGCGGATCCTGGCCTGGCGGATGGCACCGGCCATCTCGGCCCGCACCACATCAAATTCGGATTCCGACTCGGCCGCGATTTCCGCGATCATCGAGTCAAACTCGGGGCCACCCTCGCGCAGGTGCTCCACCAGCGCGGCGAAATTGGCCTGTTCGCCCATGCCCTGGGCCACACCGACCAGGTGCGCCAGCAGTTCAGCCTGATCCGGCGCGATGCGGGCGATGGCTTCCAGCGCGGCGGCATCGAGGTCGGCCGAGAGTTGCGGATGTGCCACCAGCAGCCGCATGATCTGGCGCTCCAGCCCGACCGGGGCGGTGCGCTTGGTGCGCGGCGGGGCGCTGCGTACGCGCGCCACCGGCTTTTCCAGCTCAAACAGCACTTCCAGCTCGGCCGGCGTGGTCTGCGTGGCCTGGGCCACGCTGCGCACGATCTGCAAACGCAGGCCGGATGCCGGCAAGGCCTGCAGCAGCGGCTTGGCAGCAAACTGCGCATGAGCGCGGCCTTCGGGCGTACGCAAGTCGTTCTCGCCGATGATTTCCTTCAGCAGGAACTGCGACAGCGGCATGGCTTCGCGGATCTGCTCTTCAAAGGCCGGCGCGCCCATCTCGCGCACGTAACTGTCAGGGTCGTGTTCCTTGGGCAGGAACAGGAACTTGATGGTCTTGTTGTCCGACGCATGCGGCAGACAGGCCTCCAGCGCGCGGCGGGCGGCGCGGCGGCCGGCGTTGTCGCCGTCGAAGCTGAAGATCACTTCATCGGTCTGGCGCACCAGCTTTTGCACGTGGATGGGCGTACATGCCGTTCCCAATGTGGCCACGGCCTGCGGGAAACCCAGCTGGGCCAGCGCCACCACATCCATGTAGCCTTCGGTGACCAGCACATAACCCGCCTCGCGGATCGCCTGGCGCGCCTCGAACAGGCCATACAGCTCGCTGCCCTTCTGGAACAGCGGCGTTTCGGGCGAGTTCAGGTACTTCGGTTCACCACCGTCCATCACCCGGCCACCAAAGCCGATCACCTGGCCCTTGGTATTGCGGATGGGGAACATGATCCGGCCACGGAAGCGGTCATACCGCTTGCGATGGCCACCACCCTCTTCGCTCTTGTCGATGACGAGGCCGGACTCGACCAGCACTTCGTTCTCGTAATCAGGGAAGACCTGGCGCAGGCTGTCCCATTCGTCCGGCGAATAGCCCAGGCCAAAGCGGGCAGCGACTTCTCCGGTCAGTCCGCGTCCCTTGAGATAGGCAATCGCCGGCTGCGCACTGCGCAACTGATGACGATAGAAATCGTTGGCACGCGTCATCACGTCCGACAGGGCCATGCTCTTGGCCTGCTTTTCCTGGCGCTGTGCCAGGGGGATGTTGTCTTCGCGCTCGGGCACCACCATGCCCACGTTCTGGGCCAGATCCTTCACCGCTTCCACGAATCCCATGCCGGAATACTCGATCAGGAAACTGATCGCCGTACCATGCGCGCCGCAGCCGAAACAGTGATAGAACTGCTTGGTCGGGCTGACGGTGAAGCTGGGGGATTTCTCGTTGTGAAAGGGGCACAGGCCCATGAAGTTGGCGCCGCCCTTCTTCAGTTGCACATAGCGACCGACCACGTCGACGATGTCGACGCGGTTGAGCAGGTCCTGGATGAACGACTGAGGAATCACCTGGGCAGCGGGGCGTTAGGTAACGAGGCGAAGGGGCTGCTTACGAAGCCAGCGCGGCCTTGACCAGGGCGGACACCGCTGTCATGTCGGCACGTCCGGCCAGCTTGGGCTTCAGCACGCCCATCACCTTGCCCATGTCCTGGGGACCGGCAGCACCGGTGGCAGCCACGGCGGCCTGGACTTCAGCCTTGATCTCCTCATCCGACAGGCTGGCCGGCATGTAGGTGGCCAGCACGGCCAGCTCGGCCTTTTCAACGTCAGCCAGGTCCTGGCGGCCGCCGGCTTCGAACTGGGAGATGGAATCCTTGCGCTGCTTGACCATCTTGTCGATGATGGCCAGCACGTGGGCGTCGGTCAGTTCGACGCGCTCATCGACTTCCTTCTGCTTCATCGCGGCGGTCAAGAGGCGGATGGTGCCCAGCTTGCCCATATCCTTGGCGCGCATGGCGGCCTTCATGTCTTCCGTGATCTGCTCTTTCAAACCCATGGGGTACTCCGAAGATGAGGTGGATGAGTATTCTGCGATCTGGCGCCATCCCGCATCCAGTATTCCGGGCAGCAACAAGGCAAGGCCCGGTCTTGGCATCGTAGAACATGGATGGGCTTATCGCCAGCCCGAATTGGTGCTTTCCTTCCTATTTGGGGCTGCCAACAGGAAAAACCAGGCCAGCCAGGCAGCCGGAGAAAACACCTCGACAAATCGGGAATAAATGCGAAAACCCGCTGCGGACCAACACCGGAGCGGGTTTACACATCGGCCGCACGAGTGCGCGGCGAGAAATTCTTAGTACAGCTTCTTCGGCAGCTGTTGGCTGCGGATACGCTTGTAGTGACGCTTCACGGCAGCAGCCAGCTTGCGCTTGCGCTCAGCGGTCGGCTTTTCGTAGAACTCGCGTGCGCGCAGTTCGGTCAGCAGACCGGTCTTCTCGATGGTGCGCTTGAAGCGACGCATTGCAACTTCGAACGGCTCGTTCTCTTTAACGCGAATAGTGGTCATGTAAATTCAAACCAGAAAGGTTAGGTTGGATTAGCAAAGAAAGCGATTGTAGCAGCACTGGCACCCGATTGGAAGGCCAAACGTGGCATTTTTTCCACCACCGTGGTAAAAAACGGATAAGAATCAGGCACTTATCACAGTCAAGATGATCCTTCACCTGAAGTCAAGGGCAAATGAAGGAAAAAGTCCAACACCTGCCTTCCAGGCCTCCCTCACACCGCGGAACCCGCCGCCACGCCTGAGGCCCACGCCCACTGGAAATTGTAGCCGCCGAGCCAGCCGGTCACGTCCGTCGCTTCGCCGATGAAATGCAATCCCGGCACCTTGTTGGCCATCATGGTCTGCTGCGACAGCTCGCGCGTATCGACGCCGCCCAGCGTGACCTCGGCCTTGCGATAGCCTTCCGAGCCACTGGGCAGGATCACCCAATGATTGAGCGAGTCACCCAGCTTCTTGAGCGACTTGTCGGGCATGTCGGCAATGCGCGCGTTGGCATCGAAGCCATTGATCTTGAGCCAGCCTTCGGCCAGGCGGTTGGGCAGCCACTGTCCCAGCAGATTGCCGAGATTCTTCTTCAGCGTGCCCTTGCCGTGGATCAGCAACTGCGCCACATCCAGTTCCGGCAAGAGATTGAGCCGCAGCGGCGTGCCCGGCCTCCAGAAACTGGAAATCTGCAGGATGGCCGGCCCGGACAGCCCGCGATGAGTGAACAGCAGGTCTTCAAGGAAATGCCCGCGCTCCTTCTTCTCGCCGGTCTCCACCGACACCTCCAGCGCGATGCCGGCCAGTTCGGTGAGCGACTGCCAGGCCTTGCCGTCGAAGGTCAGCGGCACCAGGCCGGGACGCGTCTCCACCAGCTTCAGGTCGAACTGGCGCGCGATGCGATAGGCAAAATCGGTGGCCCCGATCTTGGGAATGGACAAGCCGCCGGTCGCAATCACCAGACTGCTGGCCTGGATCTCGCCGGCACTGGTAGCGATGCGGAACTGTTCACCGCTCTTGCCGACCTCCTGCACCGTGCAGGGCATGCGCCAGCTGACGTTGCCCGCCTCGCACTCGGCCTTGAGCATGGCGATGATGTCCTCGGCGGAGTCATCGCAGAAGAGCTGCCCCTTGTGCTTCTCATGGAAACCGATGCGATGGCGCTTGACCAGCCCGATGAAATCCTGCGGCGTATAACGCGACAAGGCGCTGCGGCAGAAATGCGGATTCTGCGAGAGATAGTGCTGCGGGCCCGCCCCCACATTGGTGAAATTGCAGCGGCCACCGCCGGAGATGCGGATCTTCTCGGCCAGCTTGCCGGCATGGTCGATGAGCACCACGCGCCGTCCGCGTTGTCCGGCCACGGCGGCGCACATCATGCCGGCCGCACCGGCGCCGATGATGGCGACATCAAATTGATTGGGATTGTTCTTGCTCATGCTTCCTCCGGCACGCATCTCGGTGCAGCCCGAGGCCGCTTCAAAGCCGTGATTGTCCGCGATCCCGCCCCGAAAACACAAGAGCCAGGAAACAACGCGCGCTCGGGAAGCCACAAAGACCAAGGGCCGGCATCTCGCGATACCGGCCCTTCGCCTTCTTCCTCCCATCATCCCGCGTGCTCTGCAAACACGCGAAATGCCAGGTGCCTCAACTTTGGTGCAACTTTATCCTAACCAGAAATTTATATCATTTATATCGTTTACTGAAAATACGGCGGCGGCTCCACGCCCATCCACAATTCCGAGGACAAGCGCATCATGTCATTGAGCGAGCCCCGCTGCGCAAACATCTGGCGCAGCCAACTGGCGTCGGACAAGCGATCATGCGCGATGCGGCGCAGGCGCGTGATGGTCTGCTGCTCGGCCTCGTTGGCCACATAGGGTTCCAGCAACTGCAATTGCTGCAGCAGGTGTTCATAGATGGGCAGCTTGCGCGATTGCGAAGGCGTCGCGCCGTGCAGGGCCAGCTGGCCGTTGAGCCCGAAGCGGCTGGCCTCGAAACGGTTGAACTGGTACAGCAGATAGAAATCATCGCCGACCACGAACGGCCGCTCAGTGAGGATCCAGCGCGCCAGCAGTTGCGCATACGCGCCCAGGTGCGCCGCATGCTCGATGGTCAGCGGCGTATCGCAGACGCGGATTTCCACGGTGCCGTACTCCGGCTTGGGACGGATATCCCAATAGAAATCCTTCATGCTGGCGATGATGCCCATCTGGTGCAGTTCATCGTAATACGTCTCGAACTCGGCCCATTTGGTATGCACCGGTGCCGTGCCCGACAGCGGGAACGCCCGCACCACGTTGCTGCGCGAGGAATCGAACTTGGTGTCCGCGCCCTGGTAGAAGGGCGACGCCGCCGACAGCGCGATGAAGTGCGGCACGTAACGCGAGAAGCCGTGGGTGAGATACAGCGCATCATCGCCGTTCTCCACACCGATGTGGATGTGCTGGCCGAAGACGGTAAAGGTCTTGGCCAGGTAACCGTATTTCTCGTGCAGGTAATGGAAGCGCTCGCTGGGCGTGATGCGCTGCTCGTTCCAGTGCTGGAAGGGATGCGCGCCACCGCCGGAGACATCGATGTTGAGGTATTGCGCGCCACGGTTCAAGGCGCCGCGCAAGCCCTTCAATTCCTCGATCAGTTCATCCACGCGGGTGTGGATGCCGGAGTTGAGCTCGATCATCCCCTGCGTCATTTCCAGCTTGATCTGCTTTTGCAGGTCACGCGGCTCGATCCAGTTCAGCAGATCGACCGCATCGCTGGCCAGGTTGTAATTGCGGCGGTTGACCAGTTGCAGTTCCAGCTCGATGCCCATGGTGAAGGGCGTGGAGGAACCGAACGGCAGGATGCCGGCGCTGCCCTGCGGACCGGCCACGTGGGCCTGGGTACCGGGGGACTCTTGTTCGTTGCGGATCAGTGTCTCGGTATTCATTCGCGTCCACTCTCTCCAGATTTGATCAGGGCAAACTGGGTTGCCACCGGCCCCAGGAATTCCAGGACCACCATGCTGCCCGCCAGCAGCGGCAAGACATTGGCCGTGGTGTGCGGATACAGCGACGAAACGGTTTGCATCAGGCCCACGCCGACTTCGGTCATGGGCAAGGTGCCCAGCGTGAGCAGGCCGGCCTGGCGCCAGTTCATGCGGGCAAAGCGGGCAAACAGGAACACGCCCAAGCCCATCGCCAGGAAGCGCGCCGCGATCAGGATCAGCACCGAGAAGCCCAGCAGGCTCAAGTCCGACAGCTTCATCGAGGCGCCCACGGTGACGAAGAGCATCACCACGAACAACTCATTGGCGACACCAAACTCCAGCTCCATCAGGTCGAACTGGCGATCCAGGTTCTTGGAGAGGATGGCGAAGATCAGCATGGTCAGCATCACCGGCAGATGCAGCGCATGCGCCACGCCGATGGCCAGTGCGATCACCGAGATCACCAGCACGAACTGCGAGCTGTTCTCGCGGCCCAGCAGGCGCGCCAGCGGCATCATCAGCCAGTAGGTCAGATAGGCCAGGATGGCCGAGCCGACCAGCGAATACAGGGTGTGCTGGATCAGCGTCCAGACGGGCGTACCGGCCTCATGCGCGATCACCGGCAAGAGCGCATAGGCGGCCAGCACGGCCACGAAGTTGTTGAGCGCGGTCATGGCCGCCAGACGGCGCGTGACCTGGCCTTCCGCCTTGAGGTCGCGCAGCACCACCAGCACCACGGCCGGTGCGGTGGCAATGGCCATCACGCCACCCAGGAGCGCCATCACCGAATCGGTACCGAACCAGGTCAGGGCGATGCTGACGAAACCGAAGCACAGCACGGCCGAGACAGCCACCGTGATCATCAGCCATTTTTCGCGGCGCAGCCAGCCGATGTCGACGTAGCGTCCCAACTGGTAGACCACCAGCGCGACGGCAATGTCGGCAAAGATGTTGGTGACCTTGAGGACTTCACCGGAAAGCAGATTGAACCCGCCGGCACCCAAGAGGAAACCGACCAGCAGATAACCCGTGATGCGAGGCACCCATGGGGACTTGGAAACTACGTAGCCCGCGATCAGCCCGAAGAGCAGCAGGCCGCCGAATACCAGCAGGGCATTCCATTGCAGCGTCTGTGCGAGGGTGAACGACGGAAGAGCCCACTCCATATCTCCTCCTGTAACGATGTGGTGTTGAACCGCAGCAGCACACTATCATTCGACGATGACATGCATGTTGCGGATCGCGTAAGCAACATGCCGGGCATGTGCGGCACGAGCAGCCCGACGAGATCGGGCCCGATTTTTCGAAGAAGATTTTTGAAGAAAAAATCTCTCATCAAAAAAACCGGAGCACAGAAGATATCACTCTTGCTCTACGCGATGATCTTTTTTTTACCTACAACGGAAATCTGAATTTCCTGATTTGATATTTATTGAATTTCTGGAAGTTATCCGAAGCGCATTGAGAAGATGAATGTAGTTAGGGGAGCCTCAATGCTCCGTCAGGATGCCGTCAGCGGTAATCAGAGCAGACCTGATTCGTTTGTCAGAAAAGACTGACACGAGCGCACTGCGATAGCGGGCCAGCTGCGCTGCGTAATCGGCACGCTCGCTGTCGAGCAGACGGCGCTTGTAATCGATGACCCAGACTTCGTCGTCGAACATGACCACGCGGTCCAGCCGCATGACGCCAGACGGGGCGACGATCTCCATTTCATTGCGCGCCCAGCGATGCAACGACGGATTGAAGAAGCGCTCCAGTTCCGGCTGTGCCAGCACCACGCGCGCCTGCGCATGCACTACCTGCGCCATCTCCGCAGAGATGCCCAGCCAGCGCACCAGAGCAGGCGGCGATGGCAAGTGCAACGGCCATGCGTTGCCGTGCGTGAGCCGCTCCAGCAGCGCGTGCAGGGCTACGCCTTCATCGATGGCTTCGGTGCTGACCAGCGTGCCATCGGCATCGACCTCGGGCAGCGCATCTTCCTCCTCCTGCGCTGCGCCGAAGAGCGACATCGGTACCGGCTTGGGATCGAACAGCGCCAGCGAGAATTGCTCCTCGATGGCGGCAACATCGGCACCGTGTACCGCTTCCTCGCTGATCTCGCGCACCGGCGCATCGCTGGCGAAGAGACGCTGATACCAGCTGCCATCCACCACCCCGCCCTCGCCCGCCCCGCGATTACCGGCCACGCCCGAGACCAGCAGCAACTGCTTGGCACGCGTGACGGCGACGTACAGCAGGTTCCAGTCTTCCTGGGTCTTCAGGCTTTCTTCTTCCTCGAACAGATCATCCCGCGCACAGCCGCGTTCGCTGCGCCGGCCAAAGGCCGAGAAGTGCGTGGGCGCATCCTGGTCCTGCGGCCAGGCGCAGAGGATGCCGAGATTGTCTTCCACCGAATCGCTGTGATTGGCATCGAGGATGGCCACCACCGGCGCTTCCAGTCCCTTGGCGCTGTGCACGGTGAGAATGCGCACGGCATCGGCGCTGGCATCCACGCTCGCCTCGTCCGGCGCATCGCCACCTGAAGTGCGCTGCAGGACGCGCAAGGCATCGATGAATTTGGGCAAGCTCGGATAGCGCCCGGCATCCATGTTCAGCGACAGCTCCACGAAGGCCGCAATATTGCCCAGGGTCTGGCTGCGCGTGAGCGGCGAGGCATGCTGCGCATAGCGCGCCACCAGTTCGCCCTGATGCAGGATCATGTCCAGCAGGTCATGCACCGGCAGGTGTGGTGCGGCCTGCAGCCAGCGCTGCAGCAGGGTCGCGGCACGCACCAGCGCGGCCGAAGCGCTGCCCTCCTCCTGCATGCCCTGCAGATGCTGCCACCAGTGTCCGCCCTCGGCTTGCGCGACACGGCGCGCGATCTGCACCAGGTCATCATCGGCCGCGCCGATGATCGGGCTCTTGAGGACGTGGGCCAGCGCACGTGTGTCGTTGGGCGTGATGAGGAAAGTCAGCAGCGCAATCAGGTCGGCGATTTCCAGCGATTCGAGCAGGCCGCCGCGCTTGTCGGAAATGAAGGGAATCCCTGCGGCGCGCAAGGCACTCTCATAGGCCGCCAGGTGCGTGCGCTTGCGCACCAGCAGCATGATGTCGCCCCAGCGCATGGGGCGCGTAGCCTTGCCATCGGCCACCGGCACTTCGCGATAAGCTTTGAGCAAAGCCTGCGCCAAAGCCTGCCCTTCCAGCAGGCGGCGCGCATCATCTTCCTCGCCGCGCGGCGTGGTCAGCGGGTTGCGCCAGGGGATGATGTCTTCAGCGTTGTTCGTGGATTCGGGGGAAGCCGGTTCTTCGGGGGTTTCAGGCGAAATGACGTTTTCTGCATCCTCGTCCTGCCGCGCCAGGGGCAGCCGCCAGACCTCGCCCCCCGCAAGGCCCAGCGTGGTCTGCTGCGCGAACAGCGGATTGCCGCCCATGACGAATGAACGATTCAGCACATCGACCACGGCCGAGGCATTGCGGCGCGTCTGGTTGGCGCGCAGGATGGCGGCGCCCTGCACGCGCAGCATCTCGCGCGCGGCCACGAACACGCGCGGCTCGGCGCGGCGGAAGCGATAGATGGATTGCTTGGGATCGCCCACCACGAAGACGCTGGGCTGGGCCGCATCACCACCATAGGCATCGAGCCAGCAGCGCACGATGCACCATTGCAGCGGGTTGGTGTCCTGGAATTCGTCGAGCAGGATGTGCTTGTAACGCGCATCCAGTCGGGTCTGCAGATAGGCGGCGCTGGCCTCGTTGCGCAGCAGGCGGTAGGCCTGCCATTCGAGGTCGGCGAAGTCCAATACGCGCTGTTCGGATTTCACCTCCTGATAGCAGGCCAGGTAGGTGCGGCCAGCGGTGAAGAGGGCGCGGTTGAGTTGCAGGACCGCCTTTTCCTTGCTGCGCCCCTGGAGCTTGCGCAGTGCGTTGCCGATGGCATTGAACTCTTCTTCAAAGGCCGTCAGCGCGGCTTCCTCGCTGCTGCCGAAGTGCTGCACCAGTGCGGCCAGCAGCGACTTGACCTTGCCGTTCTTGCGCGGCTTGTCCTTGTCATCGAAGAACTGGCTGTAGAGGGCGTCGAAGTTTTCCAGCGTGGAACCTGCCGTCAAGGCCGACTCGATGGCCACCGCGCGCGTCTTGTTGGCGCTGCCTCCTTGACCGAGCAGGATCGCGATCTGGCTGGCCCGCGCGACCAGTGCAGCATCGTCCCACAGCGACAGGCGCGCATCGCGCTGCGCATCGGGGCCGCACAGGTCTTCCAGCCAGCGCAGGGGCGATGGCATGTCGGCTGTCTCTTCGCTCTCCTCGCCATCGTCGTCCTGCGTGGCTGCCCACCATTCGGCGCGCTTGTCGATGAAGGCATCAAGCAACTGCCGCGCATTGAAGTCACCCGCCAGTTCATAGAGTTCCAGCAGTGCCGCCTTGACGGGCGCGCCTTCGGGCTCACGCAGTTTCTGCATGAAGCGGCGGTAGGCTTCATCGATCAGCTCGCCGTTCTTTTCGGTCAGGGTATAGCCGTGCGGCACGCCAGAGGCCAAAGGTGCAATCTGCAACAAACGCGCGAACCAGCTGTGAAAAGTGTCGATGGACAAGCTCTGTTCAGAGGAGAGGATGCGCTCGTACAGTCCGCGCGCCACCGGCAGCAAGCGGGGCAGGTCGGGCTCGGCCACACCGCGTTCGCGCAGCAGCGTGGTGGCCTGCGCATCGTCGGCCAGAGCCAGTTCGTGCAGCAGTTCGAGCAGGCGCTCGCGCATTTCCTGCGCGGCCTTGCGGGTGAAGGTGATGGCCAGCAGTTCCGGTGCCTGTGCCCCGGCCAGCAGAAGACGCAACATGCGCGCCACCAGCAGCCAGGTCTTGCCGCTGCCGGCGCAGGCCTCGACCACCACCGAATGGCGCGGATCGCAGGCGGCACGCGTGAAGACGGCGGCGTCGACGGCCTCGCCATTGACCTCATAGGCCGCCGCTTGCTTGTCGGCGGCGCTCACAGCCAGGCTCCCTTGCGGCACAGGCCGCGCATCTCGCAATACTGGCAGACGGATTCGATGCCGTTGGCCGGTAAAGCCGCGCCGTGGGCGACGGCTTGCATGGTGGTAGTGATCTGTTGCTGGAGCATCTTCTGTTGGCGTGCGAAATCGGGGGCGGCGGCGTCGCCGGTTTTCTTGTCAGGGCCCAGTTCGAGGGCGACGTAGTGCGCGTGTTCCACTGCGCCACCGTCCAGCAGGCCATAGAAGGCCAACTGGTGGTCATCCTCTTCCTTGACCTTCTGCCTGAGGCTGGCGGCGGTCCGGGTCTTGTAGTCGAGCACGGCGCGCTCGCCCTCGGCATTGCGGTCGACCCGGTCAAGGCGACCATACAGTTCGATGCCGCCATCCTGCCATTGCAGGGCGTGTGACCGCGACTCTTCGCCGAACGCGAATTGCCAGCCCTCGGCTTCGCGCTCGTTGGCCCACAGCAGATAGGCCGGCATCACCTTCTGCCAGCGCGCATGGAAGGCCAGCGCGGCCGGATGGCGCTGCATCTCGCGCTGGAACACTTCCTCGGAAAGCTGCGCCAGCAAGGACGCGCGGGCTGGCAGCGGGGTGTCGTTGTCGCGCAGATGGGCATGATAGCGGTAAAGAATTTCGTGCAGCCAGCTGCCGTAGTCGCGCTTCTCGGGCATGTCCGAGAGTTCATCCATCACCGCCACGCGCAGCATGCGTTGCGCAAAGAACTGATACGGGCAGGCCAGGAAACTGCCGAAACCGCTGGCCGACAGCGAGGCTGGCAAGAGATCCGGTGCGCTCGGCATCGGCATGGTGGAGAGCACCGCACGCAGTGATTTCATCGGCGGCGGCAGCGTCACGCGCTCCAGTGGCGCGGCACCCTGCTGCGCCAGCTTCAGTTCAAGGCGCTGGATCCACGGGCTCACGGGATTGGGCTCACCATCCTGATGGGTCTGCCAGCACAGCACCACGTCCGGATTCACGCACAGCAATTCGATGAGGTCGCGCAGTTGCTGGCGCTGGCGGGTGGCGCGCGTGGCCAGGTTCAGTTCACGCCGTACGGCATTGGAGAAGAACAGGGTTTCCTGCGGCGGTGAAGGCAAGTGTGCGGCATCCGCACCGATCACCAGCACCGCCTCGAAACGCCGCAGGCGCGCGCCGTTCAGGGGCAGCATCACGACCCGCCGGTCCTTGATGGGCGGCATGAAGGAAGTGGCATCCAGACGCAAATTGAGCAGCGCGCGCCATTCCGCAAAGCTGAAGGTATCGCTCAGCCCGCCCTGCTCGGCGGCGATCTCGTCGAGCATCAGCAGGCATTGCTCGCCCGCGCCATCGGCGTGCAGCGCAGCTTCCATGCCCAGCGCCTGGCACAGGCCGCGCTGCGTCTCGCACCATTGCGCCAGCGTCTTGCGGCCGCCGAAGCGCGCAGCCTGCTTGGCCAGCGTGATGATGCAAGCCAGGTCATCGGCCTGCCCCGCTTCGGCGAAGGCCGATTGCAGCGCCTGCCAGTCGCCGGCGATGTTGGTACGGCGCAGGCGGGCTTCGATGCGCATGACGCGGTCGCTGCGGTCTGCATCCTCAGGGAAGACGAAGGGCGACTTCAGCAGGTCGAGCAACGCATTGGTTTCACCGCGGGCCGAGACCAGGTCATTCCACGCGGCCAGCGCAGCGGCGGCGCGGGTGGTGGAGAGCTTCCAGCCGGTCTCGTCGGCCACGGCCACTTCGGCGCGTTCCAGCAAGGCGCGCAGGCGGCGTGCAGTGACGCGGTCCTGGGCCACGATGGCGATGTCGGTCTTGCCCTGCTGCAGCCAGCGCAGCACGATCTGCGCGCTTTGGATGGCGGCGTTTTCGAGGTCGCCGGCCGGACACAGGCGCGGCAGCGCGATGGGATGCGACGGGGAGACCGCAGCCTGGTCCGCTTCCATCGGCAGACCATCATCGTCGCGCACCAGCTCTTCCCAGGCCGAGAGATACAGCGGATGCAGCGGTGCGATGACCGCGCGGCTCCAGTCCAGCGTGACGATGCGCACCGGCTGGCGCTGGGCGTAGGCAGACAGGAAGGCCGCGTCCAGCGGTTCCGGTTCGGTCGGGCTGACCCACACCAGCGGCAGGCTGGCCTGGTCCGCCAGTGCCAGCATCGCGTCGAAACGTTGCACGATGCGGTCATGGGCATCGAGCTGCGTCTTCCACACCTGCCACACCAGCGCGGCTTCGTCTGAGAGCATGCCGTGCGCCGAAGGAGCCAGCGGCTCCAGCAGTTGCGCCAGGGCCTGGGTCCAGCGGCCTGCCGCTGCCTCTTCATCATCCGCATTGGCGCGGATCTCGGGCAGCAGCGCCAGGGTCAGCTCATCGGACAGGGACAGCAGCGTCTGCGCCAGCGGCAGCAGGTCGGCATTGCGGCGGGCGGAAAACATTTTCTTGAGCCAGCCATGTTCGCGCAATTGCGCATAGAGCTGCATGAGCCGCTCGCTCTCGGAGGGCGGCGCGCTCTCGCCCGGCGGCTGCATCGCCAGCAGGCCGGACAGCGTATTGATGCGCGGGGCGATGTAGGGCCGGCGCAGTTCGCGCGACAGCGCCGCCTTGAAATTCTGGGCGTGGGAAAACGCCGGCACCATCAATTGCACGCCCGAGAAATCCAGCGCCCCTTCCTGTTGTGCCTGCAGCGCCTGCCCCAGCGGCTGACCCTCGCGCAGCAGCGCGCGCACGGCCTGTTGCCAGAAATCGGGAGTGGGCGGGATCGGTACGGTGGCAAGCAGCATGCGTTCTCTGGCGTCAGTGAGGGCTGGTGAGGATAGCGTGTATGGACATGGCCGGGGCGGCACAAGAGCGTCAGCGATCCGCGCAGCCATTGTATTTTTCTCTTGCTCCGACAGATTTTTTCAATCGCACCGGAGCAGACGATGCTGCGCATTGTATGCCAGACGGGCCCCTGCCGGCCTCGCGGGCGCAACGGGCAAAGCCGCGCCGGTGCTCGCGCAGCGCTGCAATGAGGGCGATGAGGACGGGTGACAACAGGCCACGGAGCGAGCGTCCACACTTTCCCTCAAAATGGGTTATGATTGCCCCTGTACCCCGCCGCTTACCTCTGCCGCGCTTCAATTACAACTTGAATCGGCGCGCAACGACTCCACGTAGACCTAGCAACTCCGGAAGCGTTGATGGCTCACGCCAGGCCTGATGGTATTTGTCCACGGCGCTGATTGACTAATTACACCACTGCCTCATACCGAGGAAATGCCATGAGCGAACATATCAAACATATTACTGACGCCTCTTTCGAAGCCGATGTGCTGAAGTCCGACAAGCCCGTGCTGGTTGATTTCTGGGCGGAATGGTGCGGTCCCTGCAAGGCCATCGCCCCGATCCTGGAAGAAGTCGCCAAGGAATACGACGGCAAGCTGCAGATCGCCAAGCTGGACGTGGACTCCAACCAGGCCATCCCGGCCAAGTTCGGCATCCGCGGCATCCCGACCCTGATCCTGTTCAAGAACGGCGCAGCCGCTGCCCAGAAGGTCGGCGCACTGGCCAAGGGCCAGCTGGTCTCGTTCATCGACAGCAACATCTGATTCTGATGTAACATCCGACGGCGGCGCGCTCGCGCTGCCGTCCGCCCGGCACACGGTGCCCGGCTTTATCCTAGATCCACACCACGCAATTCCCTCCCCCACCTTTACTTATCCCGTCCCGGGACACTCATATGCACTTATCAGAACTAAAAGCGATGCACGTCTCTGCCTTGCTGGAAATGGCCATCAGCCTGGACATCGAGAATGCTGCGCGCCTGCGCAAACAGGAGCTGATGTTTGCCATCCTGAAGAAGCGCGCAAAATCAGGAGAACAGATTTTTGGCGATGGCGCCCTCGAAGTGTTGCCTGACGGCTTCGGCTTCCTGCGCTCGCCCGACGCCAGCTACATGGCGTCCACCGACGACATCTACATCTCGCCTTCGCAGATCCGCCGTTTCAACCTGCACACCGGCGACTCCATCGAAGGTGAAGTGCGCACGCCCAAGGATGGCGAGCGCTATTTCGCCCTGGTCAAGGTCGACAAGGTCAACGGCGAACCGCCGGAAGCCTCCAAGCACCGCATCCTGTTTGAAAACCTCACGCCGCTGCACCCCAACAAGCTCTTGCAGCTTGAGCGCGACATGCGCGGCGAGGAAAACATCACCGGCCGCATCATCGACCTGATCGCCCCGGTCGGACGCGGCCAGCGCGGCCTGCTGGTGGCCTCGCCCAAGTCGGGCAAGTCGGTGATGCTGCAACACATCGCCCACGCCATCACCACCAATCATCCGGACACCGTGATGATCGTGCTGCTGATCGACGAACGTCCGGAAGAAGTGACCGAAATGCAGCGCTCGGTGCGCGGCGAAGTGGTCGCCTCGACCTTCGACGAACCGGCCACGCGTCACGTGCAGGTCGCCGAAATGGTGCTGGAAAAGGCCAAGCGCCTGGTTGAAATGAAGAAGGACGTGGTCATCCTGCTGGACTCGATCACCCGTCTGGCACGCGCCTACAACACCGTGATCCCGGCCTCCGGCAAGGTGCTGACCGGTGGTGTGGACGCCAACGCGCTGCAGCGCCCGAAGCGTTTCTTCGGTGCCGCCCGCAACGTCGAAGAAGGCGGCTCGCTGACCATCATCGCCACCGCCCTGATCGAAACCGGCTCGCGCATGGATGACGTGATCTACGAAGAATTCAAGGGTACCGGCAACATGGAAGTGCACCTCGAACGCCGCCTGGCCGAGAAGCGCGTCTACCCCGCCATCAACCTCTCCAAGTCCGGCACCCGCCGCGAAGAGCTGCTGATCAAGCCGGACCAGCTGCAAAAGATCTGGGTGCTGCGCAAGCTCATGTACGACATGGATGAAATCGAGGCGATGGAATTCATCCTCGACAAGATGAAGTCCACCAAGAACAACGCCGAGTTCTTCGACATGATGCGTCGAGGCAACTAAGTTCTTGAAAGCAACTAAGTCCTTGGCAGGTTCGGAAAACGGCATGTCCCTCAGCGGGCGTGCCGTTTTTTATTGCCCCCTGGGAAACAAGGGATGTGCATTTTCATCTGAAATACCACGCCGCGCCGGCCCGGCCGGTCAGCCGCCTTGACCCAAGCCCCTGATTCCACTGTATAATTTCGGACTTTTCCAAACCGGCAAGTGATCATCAATCGGGTCAAGAAGCAGGGCGACCGACGAAGTGGCGATTGGCTACCAAACTACTCTTGAGGCAATCATGAAAGAAGGCATCCACCCGGATTACCGCGAAGTCCTGTTCCACGACATGTCGAACGACTTCAAGTTCATCACCCGCTCCACCATCGGCACCCGCGAAACCGGCGAGTTCGAAGGCAAGCAATATCCCCTGGTGAAGATCGAAGTTTCTTCCGAATCGCACCCGTTCTACACCGGCAAGCACAAGATCGTCGACACCGCTGGCCGCGTCGAGAAGTTCCGCCAGAAGTTCGGTTCCGTCGGTTCGAAGACTGCTGTCTCGAAGGCGTAATCAGTACTTCCTCCAAAAAAGGCAGCTCCGGCTGCCTTTTTTGTTGGGCTCACCGGTGGGGCAGCATCAGGGGCTGCACCATCATGTAGCAGACAGAAACAACTATTTACCGGGTTTTCCTGCACAATAGGGCCTGCTAAAAAAACACCAGCCAAAAACACCAGCCGCCGACAACGGCGACCGCGCGGCCCAGGCCACCCCAGCCCGCGCATCACCCAACACGCAGCACAGAACAAGAGCAACAAGATCTTGATGAAGCCAGTCCGTCTTCCCGCCGCCGCGACCAATGCGCTTCCGCGCCTGGCCGTGCTTGCGCTCGCCCTCCTCTACATCCTGCCCGGCCTGATCGGCCGCGATCCATGGAAGAACGAGGATGCCACCAGCTTCGGCATCATGTGGACCATGGCCCATGGCAACCTGGCCGACTGGCTCACCCCCAACGTGGCCGGCCTGCCGCTGCCGGCGGAAAGTCCGCTGGCCTACTGGTTTGGTGCAATCTGCATCAAACTGTTCGGCTGGCTGCTGGGCGACCCGCTGGCGGCCCGCGTTTCCATCATCGGCTGCTTCCTGGTCGGCTCGCTGTCGATCTGGTACACCACCTACCTGCTGGGCCGCCGCGCCGAAGCGCAGCCGTTGAAGCTGGCCTTCGGCGGCCAGCCCGAACCCAAGGACTTCGGCCGCACGCTGGCCGATGGTGCCTTCCTGATCTATCTCGGTTTCCTCGGCCTGCTGCTGCACAGCCACGAGACCAGCCCCAAGACCCTGCAGATCGCCCTGGTGGCCTATGCCATGTTCGGCGCGGCGCGCGTGTTCGATGCCGGCAAGCTGCGCCATGGCATCTGGCTGGGACTGGCGCTGGGCATGCTGGTGCTGACCTATGGCTGGCTGCTGCCGGTCGGCGTGATGATCGCGCTGGTCCTGCTGGCCGCCCTGCGCAAGGATGGCCGCGCCCTCGGCCTGCTGCTGTTGCTGGCACTGCCGATGGCGCTGTTGATCAGCGCCGCCTGGGTAGCCGCGCTGCACCGCCTGATCCCGGCTGAAGCGGCCAGCCAGTTCGAGCTGTGGATGAGCTGGAACATCTACCAGCTCAACCGCCCGACGCTGGCCACCCTGGCCTTCCTCGGCAAGTATGGCGTGTGGTTCGCCTGGCCCGCCTGGCCCTTCGCAGGCTGGGCACTGTACGCCTGGCGCCGCCAGCTGGGCTCGCTGCACATCGCCTTGCCGCTGGCCTTCCTGATCCCCATCACGCTGCTGATCCTGGTCAACGTGCATCGCGAAGAAGGCATGCTGCTGCCGCTGCTGCCGGCGCTGGCGATCCTGGCCGCGTTCGGCCTGCCGACCATGAAGCGCGGAGCGATCAATGCGGTGGACTGGTTCTCGGTGATGACGCTGACCACCTCGGCGGCCTTCATCTGGATCGGCTGGATCGCCAAGGAAACCGGCTGGCCGGCCCAGATCGCGCGCAATGCCTACAAGCTTGCGCCGGGCTTCAAGCCCGGCTTCGAATGGATCTCGCTGGCCATCGCCGTGGCCGCCACCGTGGCCTGGATCGTGGTGGTGCACTGGCGCATCTCGCGCCGTCCCTCTGTGCTGTGGCGGGCCGTGGTGCTGTCGTCGGGCGGCGTGATCCTGTGCTGGGTGCTGCTGATGACGCTGTGGCTGCCCTGGGTCAACTACGGCAAGAGCTATGCCGGCGTGGCCGAACAGATCGAATCGAAACTGACCTCGGTCAAGCAGTGCGTGCAGAGCAATGTGGGACCGGCGCAGCGCGCCTCCTTCGCCTATTTCGGCAACGTGCGCTTTGCCGACGAGCGCGACCAGAGCTGCGACTACCTGCTGCTGCAGGATGACGTCAGCAATCAGGATGCCTCCATCATGCTGCGCCAGTATCCCGGCAACTGGCGCATGGTCTGGGAAGGCCGCCGCCCCTCCGACCGCGACGAACGCTTCCGCCTGTACCGCCGTGCCGGTCGCTGATGCAAGGTTGGCTGCCGCGTGACGACTGAACTGCCCGCCCTCTCCTCCCGCCATCACGTCGGCCGCATCACGCGGCTGGCGTGGCCGCTGCTGATCGGGCAGCTGGCCATCATCGCCAATGGCGTCATCGATACCGCCATGGTCTCGCGCTTCTCGGCGCTGGACCTGGGTGCGCTGGCGCTGGGCGTGTCGATCTACGTGAGCGTGTTCGTCGGCCTCTCGGGTGTGCTGCAGGCACTGCAGCCGACCATCGGCCAGCTGTACGGTGCAGGCCGCGTGGGCGAGATCGGCAACGAGGTCAAGCAAGGCATGTGGCTGGCAGTGCTGCTGTCCATCGTGGGCTCGCTGATCCTGATGTTTTCGCCGCTGTTCCTGGCCGTGGCCAAGGCCTCGCCGGAACTGGTGGAGAAGGCCACGCTGTACCTGCGCATCGAAGCGCTGGCGCTGCCGGCCACGCTGTTCTTCCGCGTCTATTCCTCGCTCAACACCGCCCTGGCACGGCCCAAGATGGTGATGGCGCTGCAGCTGGGCGGCCTGCTGCTGAAGCTGCCGCTGAACGCCCTGCTCATCTTCGGCGGGCTCGGCCTGCCGGCCTTCGGCGGCCCCGGCTGCGCCATTGCCACCACGCTGATCGCCTGGCTGATGATGATCGCCGCCTGGCTGCTGGTGGCGCGCCTGCCGCTGTATCGTCCGCTCAAGTTGTTCGGCAGCGGCTTCGTCGCGCCTTCGTGGAAGAGCCAGCGCACGCTGCTGCTGCTGGGTATTCCGATCGGCATGTCCTACTTCATCGAAGTGACCGCCTTCACGCTGATGGCCGTGTTCATCGCGCGCCTCGGCGCGGTCCCGGTGGCAGGCCACCAGATCGCGGCCAACGTCGGCACGGTGCTGTACATGCTGCCGCTGTCCATTGCCAGCGCCACCAGCACCCTGGTCGCGCAAGCCATCGGCGGCGGCAACATGGCGGAGGCCAGGAAGATCGGCCGCGCCGGCATCCGCCTGGCGGTCTCGCTGTCGGTAGTGATCGGGGTGATCGTCTGGTTCCTGCGCGAACACATCATTCGCGCCTACACGCCCGATCCGGTGATCGTCGGTGCGGCGCTGCCGCTGTTCCTCTACATCGCCTTCTACCAGCTGTTCGATTCCATGCAGGTGACCACGGCCTTCGTGCTGCGCGCCTACAAGGTGGCGGTGGTGCCCACCGTCATCTACGCGGTCACGCTGTGGGGAGTGGGATTGGGCGGTGGCTATCTGCTGGGACTCGACCCGCTGGGCGTGGCACCGCCGGCGCTGCGCGGCCCGTCCGGGTTCTGGCTGGCCAACAGCCTGAGTCTGGGCCTGGTGGCCCTCGGCCTGCTGGCCTATCTGCGCGTGATCCAGCGCCGCGCGCAGCGCGGCGAACTCAGCGTTTGATCACGCCGCCGGCGGCAAACAGATCGTCATTGCTGGCGTCGACCAGACCGGGCACGCTGACCGCGTCGTCCGGCCGCCCCAGCAGGAAGCCCTGCACCTGATCACAATGCAGCAGCTGCAGTTCGCGCAGCTGCCCTTCGGTCTCCACGCCTTCGGCCACCACTTCCATCTGAAGGGCATGTGCCAACGCAATGATGGCGGCCACGATGGCGCGTCCGGAGTGATCGTCCAGATCCAGGCGCGAGGTGAAGAAACGGTCGATCTTGACCTGGCGGCAGTGGAACTGCGCCAGGTAGGCCAGGCTGGAATAGCCGGTGCCAAAGTCGTCGATGGCGATGTCGAAACCCAGCGACTGCAGTTCGCGCACCACGCGCGTGGTGCGTTCCACATCCTTCATGGCGGCGGTCTCGGTGATCTCGAACATGAGCCGCTGCGGCGCGATGCCGGACGCACTGACCACCTTGATGATGCGCTCCACCAGATCGCTGCGCATCTGCAGCGGCGACAGGTTCAGCGCCACCTTGACCGGCTTCACGCCGGCCGCATCCCAGCACACGATCTGCCGGCACACCGCGTGCAATACCCAGTCGCCGATGCAGAGGATTTGCCCCGAGCGCTCGGCAATGGGAATGAACTCGGACGGAGCCATCTCGCCCAGCTCCGGATGATGCCAGCGCAGCAGTGCTTCCAGCCCGGTCAGTTCCTTGCCGGCACCGCGATACTTGGGCTGGAAGTGCAGGCGGAACTGCTGCTGGTCAATTGCCTGCTGCAGCGCCTGCCGCACCTGCAGATGACGCATGGCGCTGGCATGCATGGCCGGCTCGAAGAAGCGATAGGTATTGCGTCCGCTCTGCTTGGCTTCGTACATGGCGGCATCGGCATTCTTCATCAGGGCATCGACCGACTCGCCGCTGTTGGGATAGACCGCGATGCCGATGCTGGAGGTCACGCGCAAGGTCGCATCCTCGATCTGGAAATCCAGGCGCAGTTCGGCCAGGATGTTCTCCGACAATTGCTCCACCACCTCGGGCGTGGACAGATTGCTCATCACCACCACGAACTCGTCGCCACCGATGCGCGCCACCATGTCCTCGCCACGGATGCAGGCGCGGATGCGCTGCGCCACCGCCACCAGCAAGCCATCGCCGACGGCGTGGCCGAGCGAATCATTGATGGCCTTGAAGCCATCGAGATCCATGAACAGCACCGCGAACGGTTTGCCGTTGCGACGCGCCACTTCCACCGCATGCTGGATGCGGTCCGCCAGCAAGGCGCGATTGGGCAGGCCGGTGAGCACATCATGGGTGGCGAAGTGCAGCAGCTTGTCATTGGTGCGGCCAACGATCTTCTTCAAGACCTGATTGCGCTGCACGCCGCTGACCACCAGCGCCATGGCCATCGCCAGAAAGGCCAGGAACACCAGGCCATTGACCAGGTGTTCGCGCGTGATGCCTTCCCCGGCCAGGCTTTGCGCCTGCGGGTCGATCAGCAGTGCGCGCAGTCCGGCGGCCGCCGATGACACCAGCCCGGCCCCTACCAGCAGCGCCGCCAGCACGCGCC
Organism: Herbaspirillum huttiense; assembly: GCF_004367745.1. Lineage (GTDB taxonomy): Bacteria > Pseudomonadota > Gammaproteobacteria > Burkholderiales > Burkholderiaceae_D > Herbaspirillum > Herbaspirillum huttiense. The sequence continues at coordinate 910,933 of NZ_CP037993.1, read as the reverse complement.
GCGCCTGCTGGGAATTGAGCGAACCGGTCATGGGCTTGCGTCCGTTGCTGGCGGAAAACAGCGTGACGATGAAGACCGCCACCACTTCCGACACCACCAGGGCCACGATCAGCAAGGGCGTGTGATACACCAGCGGCGGCACCAGCGTCATCGACTTGAGCGCGATATGGAAGGCGGCATTGAAGGCGGCACCGATGGCCAGCCCGCCAATGACCAGCCGGGCCGGTTGCGGACGCCGCATGCCCGTCAGATGCATCAGGTAGAAAGCGCTGGACAGGCACAGCAGCAGGGTGAGCACCACCATGCGCGCATCGAAGGCGATCGGCATGGGCGCGTCCAGCGACGCCACCGTCAGCAGCATCGCGCCCCACACGCCGAGACCGAATACCACCGCGCCGATGGCCAGCCACAAGCGCCGGTGCTGGGACTCCTGCAGCACGATGCGCTCGGAGACCTCCAGCGCCGCGTAGGCCGAGAGGCTGGCGACCAGCAAGGCGAAGGCCAACAGCAGGAAATGAAAGGAAGCTGACATTGTCGAACCTGGGCTCGGGTGCGCACCTTCCATGCGGGCTATCGCTGGGAGCCCGCAGGACAGGACGCCTGCTCGCTATCGCGGCCGTTCCGTCCTGGCGACGAGCGCGCTGGCAACATGGCGCAGCGGGCCGCAGGACGTCAGTCGATCGCCGTTGCCGGGCAACGGGTCGCCGCGTTCCATCCTGGAAAGCACCTGCGCACCTCGTGCGCGGCAGGAAACCATGCCGCTGCCACGACGCGCGCCGACGTCATTCCGGGAACCTCAAAAAGTTACGTAACCAAAACGTACCACAGGGATGCTGCTGACTTCTTTGATTTATTCGATTCGTTGCAACCAGCGTGCTGCTTGTGTGACTCCCCGGCAAGACGCCGGACGGTGTCGCCCCCCAAAAGCTCGGGCCGGATTATCTAACAAAAAATCCATCCCGCGGAATGGGAAAGATATCGGCTATTCATTCACCGGATGCCCGGTGCGCTTTTCGATCTCCCGCTATTCTAGCGCGCTTCGGCCGCAAGATGCCGCGTCGCATCAGATCTGGAACACCGTGTCTCGCTCCTTGCGGCGTGTCTCGCGGCGGACACAAACCTTAAAAAATTGCGCCCTGCCGATGCACAGGCAGGAGAGTTGGACCGACAATGCCTGCAACACAAGACCGGCATCGTCCCTCCTGCGTCAAGCATGCGATGCACCAGGCCAGTCCCTGCCATGCGCTCCGCGCGACGTACTTGCAGTGGCCTGATGACCTGACATCTGTGCACGGTGAGCCGTGCCAAATGCGGCTGCACGCTGCACCAAAGTACGCTCTGGAGACTTGCACATGGACACTTTCCCATCAGCCGGAAATGCTTGCCGGAACTGCTTCGGCGCGCTCCTGCGCGGGCCGTTGCAGGAACGATGGCGCACTCTTTCGGACCAGTGAGTATAAATCACGTTTGCGGCGTAACTCACCTCGGAAGCAAACGTACCCCGGAAAGCGCTACCTCAAAGTACCTTCGAAATCATGGAAACCGCCAATCAAAAATTCGCAAAGCGCCTGCGCGCAGCGATGGAAAAAGCAGGATACGAACCCAAGCCCGCCGTTCTGGAACGGGAATTCAATCTACGTTACTGGGGCAAGCCGATGACGCTGCACGGCGTACGCCGCTGGCTGCTGGGCGAGTCGATGCCCAAGCAAGACAAGCTGGAAACGCTGGCCGAATGGCTGATCGTGACGCCACAGCATCTGCGCTTCGGTGAAGAGATCAGCAAGCGCATCGACAAGCGCCGCGCGCGCTGGGAAGAAGCCATCGGCTACCGCGAGCGCGAAGCCTTCGAAGCCTTCATCAATCTGCCTGCGCCCCAGCGCAAGATCGTCAAGGAAGTGATCTTCGCCTTCTCGCAAGTCGCCATCCAGGCGTCAGAAAAAGCCGCTGCACCGACCAAGACCGCCACCACCCGCCGCCGCACCCGCACCTGAAGACGCGCTCCCGCAGCGTTCGCTGCGTGCTCCTCTCGTGTCGTTTCCCGAGATTTCTCCCCCTCCCGAATCACGATCCCGCTCCCCCCTGGGATCTTGCTTCCTTCCTTTCTTGTTCTTGGTCCGCCCGCGTGCGATCCGCCACCGGCGTGTGCTGATACGCGCGTCCCGCCTATCAATCTGTCAGCTTCCCGCGTGACGGGAGTGGCTGTGGCGAATCACCCACGCAGCAGTGCCTCAATTTCCCACGCGTGCCGCCACGTCGACGCAGTGATCGACCTGCTCGGCGATGGCTTGCGGTACCGGGCGCTGCCCCGCCAATACCTCGTTGATCCAGGCGGCAGTGGCGGCGGCGTCCTGGCCTTCGGGCAGGTCGGGCAATTCCTCCGCCACGCTCTGCTTTTCCACCAGCACGGTGCGGGTGCCGCGGCTGAACCAGTCGATGCGCTGGGCGCGCCGCGCATTGGCCACGGTCTCCCCTTCGGTGCCGCGCATGAGGAAGGCGTCGCCGCGATCATGCGGGGCGGCGTGACTGAAGTAGTCGGTCAGCATCTCCAGATATTCCGGATGGGTATACGACGTCAGACGCAAGGCGGGCTGCGCAAACGGTTGCATGATCTTGACCAGCGTATGCGTGGAGTTGCGCACGCCGAGGATGCGGCGCAGATCGAGCAGGCGCGACACGGCCGGGGCCAGCGCAGCAATCGGGATGAAGGCCGGCAGGCCGGCGGCCATGCGCGCTTCGGCCTCGGCGGCGGAGGCCGCATGCGGCACCCCCAGCGCAGTGAAAATCTCGGCGCTGGTCACGCGCTGCGGATCGTGGGTGACGCCGTGCATCAGCACGGGGACTCCGCGCCGCACCAGCAACAGGCAGAGCAGCGGCGTCAGGTTGGCCATCTTGCGCGAGCCGTTGTAGCTGGGCAGCACCACCGGCGCATAGGGACCGGCCGGCGCATGCAGGGGCGTGAAGGAGGCCTCGGCGGCCGCCAGGAAACCGGCGATTTCCTCGACCGACTCGCCCTTGATGCGCATGGACAGCAGGATGCCGCCAAGTTCGAGATCACTCACGCGGCCATCGAGCATGGCGGCATACATCAGTTGCGCATCCTCGCGCGAAAGACTGCGGGCACCGTCCTTGCCGCGTCCGATTTCCTTGATGAAACGGGCGGCTGCGAACGGGGCCGGTGACGGGGCAGCGGCACTGGCGACAGGCTCGACGGCCGCAGCCGGAGCAGGAATGTGGGCATCGTTTTGCATGGCCGAAGGGTACACCAAAACCGCCGCCTGCCGCAGCCGGGGCGCTTGCCCGGTGGCTTTCCATTACAATAGCGCCTTTGCCGCACGGCCCCTCCGGGCTTTTTGGCGGCAGCTTCATTGAGTCCATCCCCATGTTAGTTCTCGGCGTCGAATCTTCCTGTGACGAAACCGGCCTTGCTCTGTACGACACCGAGCGCGGCCTGCTGGCGCATGCCCTGCATTCGCAGATTGCCATGCACCAGGAATATGGCGGCGTAGTCCCCGAGCTGGCCTCGCGCGACCACATCCGCCGCGCCATTCCCCTGCTGCAGCAAACCCTGGCCGATGCGCAGGTGCAAGCCGCCGACATCGACGCCATCGCCTACACGCAAGGACCGGGACTGGCCGGGGCGCTGCTGGTGGGCGCATCGGTGGCCTGCGGGCTGGGACTGGCGCTGGACAAGCCGGTACTGGGCATCCACCACCTGGAAGGCCACCTGCTTTCGCCGCTGCTGGCGAGCAAGCCGCCGCGCTTTCCCTTCATCGCGCTGCTGGTCTCGGGCGGGCATACGCAACTGATGCGGGTCGATGGCGTGGGCCGCTATGAACTGCTGGGCGAGACACTGGATGATGCCGCCGGGGAAGCCTTCGACAAGTCGGCCAAATTGCTGGGACTGGGATATCCGGGCGGACCGGCGATCTCGCGCCTGGCCGAGTTCGGCGATCCCAGCGCATACCAGTTGCCGCGTCCGATGCTGCATTCCAAGAATCTGGATTTCAGTTTCTCGGGCTTGAAGACGGCGGTGCTGACCGTGGTCAAGCAGCACAGCGCCAACATCTGCGAACAGGACAAGGCCAACATCGCGCGCGGCTTCGTCGATGCCATCGTGGACGTACTGGTGGCCAAGTGCATGACGGCCCTGAAACAGACCAACCTGAAGCGTCTGGTCATCGCCGGCGGCGTCGGTGCCAATGCGCAACTGCGCGCGGCCCTCAATGCGGCGGCGGCCAAGCGGCGTTATGAAGTGTTCTACCCGGAGCTGCAATTCTGCACCGACAACGGCGCCATGATCGCCTTCGCCGGTGCCATGCGCCTGCGCGAGGAGCCGGGTGCGGCGCGCAAGGAATACGGTTTTGGCGTGCGTCCGCGCTGGCCGCTGGATGAGTTGCGGCCGCCGCAGCGACAGGAAGACACCACCATCGCCTGAATCGCGTAAATCATTTAAACAATATAAATAAAAAGGGCCGCAATGCAAATTGCGGCCCTTCTTTTCATCCCGATCGGCAGTCTTACTTGGCCGCCTTCTTCTTGTCACCAATGCGGCTTTCCTTGCCCGCCAGCAGATTGCCGATGTTCTTGCGATGGCGATAGATCAGCAGTGCCGCCATGGCGACCACGGCCAGCAGGATGCCATCGGTAGTGCCGAACAGCAGGCCGTAATAGAACGGTGCAAACAGCGCTGCCACCAGCGCTGCCAGCGAGGAATAACGGAAAGCGAAGGCCACCACCAGCCAGGTCGCCAGCGTGGCCAGACCGAGCCACGGGTTCAGCGCCAGCAGGATGCCCAGTGCAGTAGCCACGCCCTTGCCGCCGACGAAGCGGAAGAACACCGGCCACAGGTGACCGAGGAAGACAGCCAGCGTCACCAGCGCGATGCCGGTATCGTCCACGCCATAGTGCGGACCGAATTTCTGCGCCAGCCACACCGCCAGCCAGCCCTTGAAACCGTCGCCCAGCAAGGTGAGCACAGCCGCCTTCTTGTTACCGCTGCGCAGGACATTGGTCGCGCCCGGATTCTTGGAGCCGTAGGTGCGCGGATCGGACAGGCCGAACAGCTTGGACACCAGCACCGCAAAGGACAGTGAACCGATCAGGTAGGCCGCGATGGCAAAGAGGATGTTGTACATGAGGTGGGGGCTTTCTGCTTTTGCTTTCTGTTGTCTCTGTTATCGGGGAGCGGCGTCAGCGCGCGTCAAGTGTCGTCAAGTTTGAGCGTGACGGTTCACGCTGCATCGGCCAGTGCACACTGCACCGCCTTGGCCGGCAACACTTTCAGGATCACCGCCGGATCGATACCGATCAGGAAACCGCGCCGGCCGCCGTTGATGTAAATCTTGTCCAGCTCCAGGATGGTCGACTCCACATAGACCGGCATGGTCTTGCGCGTCCCAAAGGGCGAAGTACCGCCGATCAGGAAACCTGAATGACGATTGGCCACCTCCGGCTTGCACGGCTCGACCGACTTGCAGCCTATCTGACGCGCCAGATTCTTGGTGGAGACCTTGCAGTCGCCATGCATGAGTACCAGCAGCGGCTTGGCGGCCTCGTCCTGCATCACCAGGGTCTTGATGACCGCATGCTCATCCACACCGAGTTCGCGCGAGGACACCGAGGTGCCGCCGTGCTCCTCGTAGGCGTAGGGATGCTCGGTGAACGCCACGCCCTGCTTGCGCAGGAATTGCGTGGCGGGAGTTTCGGAGATGTGTTCTTTCTTGGCGCTCATCGGTCTCTTCCTGACGGCACACTGACCGGCCGCACAGGCCGGCCGGGCCGTCATGGGCGCACATTATGCCGCAAGATCAGCCGCGGGGGTGATGTGCGGCATGCAGTTGCTTGAGGCGTTCGCGTGCGACGTGGGTATAGATCTGGGTGGTGGAAATGTCGGCATGCCCCAGCAGCAGCTGCACCACGCGCAGGTCGGCCCCATGGTTGAGCAGGTGCGTGGCAAAGGCATGGCGCAGCGTGTGCGGCGACAGGCGCACCGTAATACCGGCCTGCAGTGCGTATTTCTTGATGAGGGTCCAGAACATCTGGCGCGTCATCGGTCCGCCACGCGCGGTCACGAAGAGTGCATCATCGATCTGTCCCTGCAGGATCTGGCTGCGTGCCTCGGCCAGATAGCGCGCCATCCACCCACCGGCTTCCTCGCCGAACGGCACCAGGCGCGTCTTGCTGCCCTTGCCGGTCACACGCAGCACGCCTTCATTCATGCCGACCTCGATGCTCTTCAAGGTCACCAGTTCCGAGACCCGCAAGCCGCTGGCGTACATCAGCTCGATCATAGCGCGATCACGCAGGCCCAGCGGCGTGGACACATCGGGCGCGGCGAGCAGCGCTTCCACCTGCCCTTCCGACATGGTCTTGGGCAGACGCTGCGGCTGGCGCGCCGAGCGCAGCTTCAGGCAGGGATCGGCGGTGACGTGATGTTGGCGCAGTGCCAGCTGGAAGAAGCGCTTCAACACCGCCAGGCGGCGATTGGAGGAACTGGGCTTGGTCTCATCGTGGCGCGCCGCGAAATAGGCGTTGAGATCTTCGGCCTGCGTATCGTAAAGGGCCTTGGCGCGCTCCTGATACAGCCAGTGGGCGTACAGGGTCATGTCGCGCCGGTAGGCGTCCAGCGTATTTTTGGACAGGCCATCTTCCAGCCACAGGCTGTCACAGAATTCGTCGATGGCCTCGCGGCTCACGGACGGGGCTTCGATCTTTGGTGTGGTGCGTCCCATGCGTCTTCTTCAGTATCCCGCCACGCCTTCATGGCGCAGCAGCCAGCGCTTGACCTCCAGGTGGAAGCCATCCTCATCGTCATGATGCGAGAAGCCGCCCAGGCCGCCCGCCGCCGTCACCCGATGACAGGGAATCACCAGCGGATACCAGTTGGCCCCGCAAGCCTGACCGACCGCGCGCGGTGCGGACTGGATGCGCTTGGCGACCTGGCCATAGGTCAGCACCTGACCACAGGGAATCTCGGCAATGGCATGCCAGACGCGCTGCTGGAAGGCGCTGCCCACGTTCAGCAGCGGCAGTTCGAAACGAAAAGCGGGGTCAGCCAGGTAACGCGTGATCTGCTGCACCGCCTGCGCGGCCACGGCATCGGTGGCGTCCGTCTCGGCGTAGCGCGGCGGCAGGTAGACCATCTCGACCAAGGCCCCGGCTTGGGTGCGCACCCCCATGCCGCCGAAGGGTGTGTGCACCACGGCGGAGAACAGGGCGGTCAATTGGGAATCTGCTGGGGTCATCGGGAGCCGTGGCATGGACCTGGGGCAGCTATTGTAAGCAATTCGCGCGCGGGCTTGATACCATCAGGCAAAACTTGATGGAGACCGCATGAGCACCGCCCCCTTGCACACCGAACCCGACCACCTGGTCATCACCGCCCCCACGCTCAAATCCGGCATGGCCTGGGTGGAACAGTGCCTGGGCGTTTCCATGGCACCGCGCATCGGCGGCCAGCACGTGCGGCTGGGAACGCACAATGCACTGCTGTCGCTGGGCGAAGGCTTCTATCTGGAAGTCATCACCATCGACCCCAACGCCGATGCGCCCGAGCGGCCGCGCTGGTTCGGCATGGATCATCTGGGCAAGGACGCTGCGCCCCGCCTGGCGCACTGGGTGGCCCGCACCAGCGATATCGCGGCGGCCGTGGCGGCCAGCCCCGTTTCACCGGGCGTGATCGAACCCATGAGCCGCGGTGCGCTGGACTGGCTCATCACCATCGCCGCCGATGGAACATTGGCCTGCGAGGGCGTGATGCCGTCGCTGATCCAGTGGCTTAGCCAGCCGCACCCGGCCAGCGCCCTGCCCGACCGCGGATGCCGTTTGCAGCAACTGGTTCTGGAACATCCCGCCGCGCAGGATCTGCAGGCCGCATGCCGGGCCATCGGACTGGACGATGCGCGTATCGTGTTGCAGGAAGGAAAGCAGGCCAGCCTGCGTGCTGTGGTGTTGACGCCACACGGGGAGCGTGTGCTGGGCTGACGGCGGCGTGCGGGAGGTAAAACATATAAACCGTATAAACGATTTATACACATCATCAGCACCACGCGACACAAAGAAAAAAGGCGCATCCGCGGATGCGCCTTCAAAATACTCCAGATGCATTCCCGACCGTTTGAACGGTTTCAATCGAATGCACGTCTCCTCAGTTTCCCGGTATTGATACCGTTTGTTATGCACCACCCGCTTTGTATTCGGTGCTGCCTCGCCACGCCCGGACCGATGTGTCGGAGGGGTCGCCGCCAAGGCAAGTACATCAACAACTCACTAGAAAAACCTAAAACAAAACTCGATTGCCAGGGCGGCAAATACACGGCGCCGATTCAGCAAAGCACGCACTTTAGCAGCACTTTGTGCCGTCTCAAAGCACTTTTTCAGGGCAAAACCAACATACTTTTCAGCAACTTGACAGACATCTGACGAAATCGGCACCGGCCTGGTGCAAGCCAGGTAACGGCGCCGATTTCATCGTCTCATGGCGTGGTTGCGGATCAGTTGTAGATCAGGTTCGGCAGCCACAGCGACAGGCCCGGCCAGTAGGTCACCAGCGCCAGGAAACCGAGCATGGTCAGCAGCCACGGCATGACCGCAATGGTCAGTTCGGTGATGCCCATCTTGGTAATGCCCGAGGCCACGTACAGGTTCAGCCCCACTGGCGGATGGCACATCCCCACTTCCATGTTGACCACGATGAGGATGCCGAAGTGCACCGGATCGATGCCCAGCTTCATCGCCACCGGGAACAGGATCGGCGCCAGGATCAGCACGATCGACGACGGCTCCATCACGTTACCGGCCAGCAGCAGCAGGATGTTGACCACCAGCAGGAAGGTGATCGGTCCCAGTCCCGAATCGGTGATCCATGCCGCCATCGTCTGCGGAATGTTTTCACTGGTCACCAGGAAGGAGAACAGCACCGCATTGGTGATGATGTAGAGCAGCATGGCCGACATCGACGCCGAATCCAGCAGCACCTTGGGCACCTGCTTCAGGCTCAGGTCCTTGTAGACGAAGACCGCGATGAAGAAGGCGTACACCGCCGCCATGGCCGCTGCTTCCGTCGGTGTAAACACCCCCGAGTAGATACCCCCCATGACGATGACGATCAGGAACAGGCCCCAGCCGCTCTTGCGGAAGGCTGCAGCGCGCTCGGCCCAGGTCGCCTTCTTCAGACGCGGATAATTGTTCTTGCGCGCCAGGAACCAGGTGGTCAGGCCCAGCAGGAAGGCCAGCAGCAAGCCCGGTACCACGCCCGCCATGAACAGTTTGCCCACCGAGGTATTGGTGGAGACCGAATACATCACCATCACGATGGAAGGCGGGATCAGGATGCCCAATGCGCCGGAAGTCGTGATCACCCCCGCGCCGAAACGATTCGGGAAACCCTGCTTGACCATCGCCGGCAGGATGATGGAACCGATCGCCACCACGGTCGCCGGTGACGACCCTGACACCGCTGCGAACAGCGCGCAGGCCAGCACCCCGGCCAGCGCCAGGCCACCGTGCCAGTGACCGACCATGGAGGTGGCGAAGTTGATCATGCGCCGCGCCACACCGCCGTGAGTGAGGAAATTGCCGGCGAGGATGAAGAACGGGATCGCCATGATCTCGAACTTCTCGATGCCCGTGAACAGCTTCAGCGCCACCGACTGGATCGGCACTTCGGTCATCGTGAACAGGAAAGTCAGGACCGTCAGGCCGAGCGAGATCGAGATGGGCATCCCGGTCAGCATCAGCCCGAACAGCAAGACGAAAATGATCAGTGCATTCATGCTTTACCTCCGCTGGTTTCTTCGTCCAGACCTTCCACGTGGGCATGGTCATGCTTGGGCAATTCGCCGGTCCGATAAAAATTCCACGCGACTTGGAGGAAACGGAAGCACATCAGGTACGACCCCAGCGGCACGGCCAGGTAGACGATCCACATCGGCAATTCCAGCACTTCAGAAGTACTGTCGTGCTGCGCGATGTCGTAGACGAACTCGGCACCGAAGGTCCCGACGATGCCGGTAAAGAGCGCGCCGGCAAACAGACCGAAGAGCACGAACTTGTTGCGCCACGGGGTGTTCATGCGGTTGATGAGCACATCGACGCCGACGTGGATGCCGGTGCGCACGCCGTAAGCGGCGCCGAACTTGGCCATCCACACGAACATGAAGATGCACAGCTCCTGGGCCCAGCTCATGTTGATCTGGATGAGCTGGTCCTGCAGCCAGGGAATATCCAGGCCCGAGGCGTAGCGGTGTACCACCGCCACGAAAATGATGAAGGTGGCCGCGGCCATGAGGAACGCGATCAGCCACTCTTCCAGGTGGTCGAGTAACTTCATGAAGTCTCCTTGCGCCAGCAGGCCGATACCGCAGTGGTATCAGCCCATGACATTGCTTGTTCGGATTGTTCTTCTCTGCAATGCGCCCGCTTCATTGCGAAGGCGGGCGCCCGTTGGAGCCAACGGATTTACTTCTGGCCCAGCGCGGCCGATTCCTTGTTGACGGCGTCGATCAGGTCCTTGCCGATGCGGCTGGCCATCTGCTGCTGTACCGGCAGCAGCGCCTTGCGCCACTCCGCTTTCTGTGCGTCGGTCAGACGGTAGACGGTAGTCTTGCCGGTCTTTTCGACGGCGGCGAGCGCCGCATCGTTTTCCTGCTGGGCGATGGCATTGGCGTACTTGGTCGCATCCTTCATGGCGCCTTCGAGCTGGGTGCGCACGTCGGAGGGCAGGCCGTCCCAGAACTTCTTGTTGACGATCACCGCATAGCCGAGGTAGCCGTGATTGGAGACGGTGACGTGCTTCTGCACTTCATGCATCTTCTGGGTATAGAGATTGGAAGGCGGGTTCTCGGTGCCATCGACCACGCCGGTCTGCAGCGCCTGGTAGACCTCGGAGAAGGCCAGCACCTGCGGGTTGGCACCCAGTGCGCGCATCTGGGCATCGAGCACCTTGGAGGACTGGATGCGCATCTTCAGGCCACGGAAGTCCGAGGGCTGATGCAGCGGCTTGTTGGCCGACATCACCTTGAAACCGTTGTCCCAGTAGGCCAGGCCGGTGATGCCCTTGGGCTCCAGCTTCTTGAACAGGTCCTTGCCGATCGGACCTTCGGTCACGCGGTACAGCACGTCCTTGCTGGGGAAAATGTAAGGCAGGTCGAAGACTTCGAACTCCTTCACGCCCAGCGGACCGAACTTGGCCAGCGACGGCGCGAGCATCTGCACGGCACCCAGTTGCAAGGCTTCCAGTTCTTCCTTGTCCTTGTACAGGGTGCTGTTGGGATAGACCTCGACCTTCACGCGGCCCTTGGTAGCCTTCTCGGCCAGCTCCTTGAAGCGCTCGGCGGCCTTGCCTTTGGGCGTGTCGTTGGCCACCACGTGACTGAACTTGATGATGATGGGCTGTTGCGCGAAAGCGCTGGCAACCAGGCCGGCATTGACGACAGTCGCCGCAGCCAGCGCAAAGACGATGGACTTCAGTTTCATGCTTGTCTCCCCAATGAGATGGAAATAATTTAGTTAGTAATTTTTATGGACTAAGGCCGGTCTTGGCGGGGACCGGATTGTGCTGGCGAATTTTGCGCGGCCTCACCAAAACGGAGCAAGTGTGGTTAACCACAATGTCCCTGCCGTCCACTTCCCGCCACGCAGGAAGCTGGCGCAAGCTTTTGGGCGCGGCTACACTGGCGGCGTCATGAAAACCGTCCCGCCGCCCCCGATCGCTCCCCAGCCCGATGCCGCCTCGCAGCTGCAGGCCTCCGGCCGCAAGACCACCATGCGCTGGCTGATCCCTTTCCTGCTGGTGTGCCTGTTCCTGGCCACGCTGATCTGGCTGCCGCGCCAGGCACAGCAGATGGAAGCCAGCGAACGGCTGGAGCAACTGATCGCCGATTCGCTGTGGGTGGAACAGGCGATCCGCTTCCAGCTCAGCCGCGATGACGAGAGCATGCGCATCATCGGCCGCGAAATCAGCAACGGCCGCCTGCATCAGGATCATTTCCGCAGCCGCCTGAACGCCCTGCTGCGCAACAACCGCGAGTTCTATCGTGTGACCTGGTTCAACGCCGAAGGCCATCCGGTCGCTTCAACCGATGATCTGCCGATCAGCCGCAAGGACCTCTCGCAACCCTCGCTGATGACGGCCGACCGCGCGCGCCAGATGCGCCGCCCGCTCTACAGCCCGCCGGCCATCCCGCCCGGCATCGCCGAGCCGATGCTGATGGACTATCACGTGCCGCTGTTCCATGACAATCACTACATCGGCAGCCTGGTGGCCAGCTATGCGGTGGCACGCATCCTCAACGAGATGGTGCCGTGGTGGTTCGCCCAGGACAATGAAATCTCGCTCACCGATACCGATGACAACGTGGTGGCACGCCGCACCTCGGGCGGACCGGGCCTGAACGTCTACACCCATCGGCGTGAACTGGAGCTGCCGGGCTTGACGCTGGTGCTGCATACCAACAGCACCAAGAGCGCACCCAAGCTGCTGCCCAACCTGCTGGTGGGCTCGGTGATCGTGCTCTCGCTGGGTCTGCTGTGGAGCCTGTGGGCGCTGTGGCGCGACATCAACCGCCGGACCAAGGCCGAGAAGGCCCTGCTCAACGAAGCCGTGTTTCGCGCCGCGATGGAAAATTCACTGGTCACCGGCATGCGCGCGCGCGACCTGCAGGGCCGCATCACCTACGTCAATCCGGCCTTCTGCAAGATGGTCGGCTTCGCGGCGGAAGAACTGGTCGGCAAGATCCCGCCGATGCCTTACTGGGCGCCGGAAGCCATGGATGAATACCAGGAGCGTTTCTCCAACGTGCTGGCCGGGCGCGCCACGCCGCAATTCGAGACCATCTTCCAGCGCCGCGACGGCGAGCGCTTCCCGGTGCTGATCTTCGAATCGCCGCTGGTGGACCAGGATGGCAAGCAGACCGGCTGGATGGGTTCCATCCTCGACATTTCCGAACGCAAGCGCGCCGAAGACCTCAACCGCACCCAGGAAGAAAAGCTGCAGGCCAGCGCCCGCCTGGCCAGCATGGGCGAGATCGCCTCGACCCTGGCGCACGAGCTGAACCAGCCGCTGGCGGCCATCTCCAGCTATACCACCGGGGCGCTGAACATGATGCAGCAGGGCCAGGCCGATCCCAAGGCGCTGCAGCCGGCACTGGAAAAGATCCACACCCAGGCCCAGCGCGCCGGCCACGTGATCCGCAGCGTGCACCAGTTCGTCAAGAAGCGCGAACCGGCGCGCCAGCGGCTGCAGATCCGGCAGCTGGTGGACAACGTGGCCCCGCTCATCGAATTGCAGGCCCAGCAGTTCTTCGTGGTGCTGCAATGGCAGGTGCCCAAGTCGCTGCCGCCGGTGCTGGGCGACCAGGTGCTGCTGGAGCAGGTGATCCTGAACCTGACCCGCAACGGCATCCAGGCCATGGCCGCCGTGCCCTCCGCGCGCCGCATCCTGCGCGTGACGGCCGAGCTGACCCGCAATGACGATGGTGCAGAATCGGTCACGGTCTCGGTGATCGACCAGGGACACGGGATTGCCGAGGAAGTGGCGGCGCGCCTGTTTTCTCCCTTCTTCTCGACCAAGGCCGAGGGCATGGGCATGGGCTTGAACATCTGCCGCACCACCATCGAATTCCACGGCGGCACGCTCACTTACACCGATAACCCGGCAGGCGGTACAATCTTCCGGTTTTCGCTGCCCGCCCAGAGCGGACAGCCACAATAACGAGACGCCTCTCCCATACTGGATTCCCGCCCCGCATACCGATGCTGCACATAGTCGACGACGAAGAAATCATCCGCGATTCGCTGACCTGGCTGGCGCGCTCGCGCAATATCGCCGCCATCGGCTATGAAAGCGGTGCCGCCGTGCTGGGTGCACTGGCCCATGCCAGCGGCATCGACGCCGAGGGCGAATGCCTGCTGCTGGACGTGCGCATGCCCGGCACCAGCGGCGTGGCGCTGTTCAATGAACTCAAGACCAAGGGCCTGCTGCACCGGCGTCCGGTGATCTTCCTCACCGGTCACGGGGATGTGCCGATGGCGGTGGACATGCTCAAGAACGGTGCCTTCGATTTCTTCGAGAAGCCCTTCAACGACAACCAGTTGATGGACCGCGTGCTGGAAGCGCTGGAAAGTTCGCGCGCCGGCGGTGCCGAGGATGCCGTACAGAGCCGCCTGGCGGCGCTGTCCGCGCGCGAGCGCGAAGTGCTGGACCTGATCCTGGCCGGCAAGATGAACAAGGTCATTGCCGATGAGCTGGGCATCAGCATGCGCACCGTGGAAGTCCATCGCGCTCACATCTTCGACAAGATGAACGTCAAGACTGCCGTCGAGCTGGCACGCCTGCTGAAGTAAGCACGTGGAGATCCTCAACCTCCTGCTGCCGGACTTCAGCCTCATTGCACTGGGCCTGCTGATCCATCGCATTTCCAACTGGGGCGAAGAATTCTGGGCCGGCATGGAGAAGCTAGTCTATTTCATCCTCTTCCCTGCGCTGCTGTTTTATTCGACGGCGCGCTTGAAGGTCGATCTCTCGGTCACCGGCGGCATGGTGCAGACGGGCGTGGCGGCGCTGCTGGTGGGCATCGCGCTGACCTGGCTGGGCAAACCCTTCCTGCGCGCCACGCCCATGACCTACGAGTCGGGCATGCAATGCGCCTTTCGCTTCAATTCCTATATCGCGCTGGCACTGGCCACCCGCATGGCGGGCGAAGAAGGCGCGGGCCTGATGGCCATCCTTCTTGGTTTTGGCGTGCCCCTGTGCAATATCGCGGCGGTCCATGCGCTGGCCGCAAAAAACAGCAACCTGCTGCGCGAGCTGGCCCGCAATCCCTTGCTGGTGGCGACTGCTGGCGGGTTGACGTTTTCTGCACTAGGGCTGCATTTGCCGGAAGTGGCCAGTGTGGTGCTCTCGCGGCTGGGCGCGGCTTCCATTGCGTTGGGCCTGCTGATGGTCGGGGCCGGACTGCGGCTGTCGGGCTTGAAAGAAAGCAAGCCGGTAGTGGCCTGGTTCATCGTCATCAAGCTGGTTGCAGTGCCGCTGGCCGCTTACCTGATCGGCATGCTGCTGCAGCTGCCACCGCTGCAGTGGCGCATCGTGGTGCTGTTCTGCAGCCTGCCCACCGCCTCCAGCGCCTACATCCTGGCCGCGCGCATGGGCGGCAACGGGCCCTTCACGGCCTTCCTCATTTCATTCGGGACGCTGCTCTCGGCATTGACCATTCCGCTCTGGCTGGCGCTGGTGCATTGATCCTGCCGCACCAGGCCAGCCCTGCTGTCTAGCGCACCGGCTGCACCACGATGCGGTGCTCGGTGACTTTCTCGATGGCTCCGCGTGAATAGAGCAGCGGGAAATACTCGCCCTTCAACCACTTGTCGGCCAGATCGCGATAGTGAGGGCTGTCGGGGTCGCCCGACTGGCCCGGCGCATTGACGGCCCAGGAATTGTCCCAGCGGCCTACATCCACCACCACGCGGAAGGAAGGCCCGTTGGTCTGGCGAAAATCATTGACGCGATAGGTCGACTGATTGGGCGAATAGGCCCCGCCATGCTTGGGCATGGGTCCGACGTTGAGCTTCTTGCGGGTCGCCTCATCCACCACATCGGCCAGCGGATGCGCCATCAGGTTGTGGTGCAGCTTGCCCCATTGCCATTGCGCCGGATCCGCACCTTGCAGCTTGACCAGTTCGGCCCAGGCAGCACCGAGGCTGGCGAGCAGCACCTGATCGCGCCGGGTGCGCGCCTGCGCAGCATCGGTGCCGAAGGCGGGTATCGGGTTTTCCAGCGTATCGAGCAGCACTGCCGTATCGGGTGCGCCCATGGCATCGGCAGCCGTCTTGGGCAGCACGGCTTCCTTGAAGGCCTTGCCGAGATGGCGCGAGAGCCAGACTTCGTACAGCGCCGGCTGCGCGGACTCGCTGCGTTCCACGTAATCCCACTGGCCCAGCATGGCCAGCGCAGCGCGGGTGTTGGCGTCATCGGAGGACAAGGGCTTGAGCAAGGCGGCCAGGCGGCGTGCGGGGATGGCCAGGTCATCGTTCTGCAGCCGCATGGAATCCTGCAGCGAGACCTTGGGCAGGCTGGCCAGCACTTCGCTGATGCGGGTGAAGCGCGAATTGTTGGTCCACTCGAATCCGAGCTTGCGCTCGCGGTAGGGATAATCGGCAGGAAGATTCATCTGGTTGGCCGAGGCAAACCAGCCCTGCGCCGGATTGTAGGACGAGGGCAGCTGGTCGCCGCGCCAGAAGCCGGACCATTCATATCGCCCGTCACCCGGCACCGGTAGCAGCCCGTCCCAGTTGGGCCGCTTCGGTGCCAGCCCGCCCGGCACCCAGCCAATGTTGCCTTTGGTGTCGGCATAGACCTGGTTCTCGGTCGGCGCGCCCCAGTTCAGCATGGATTGCTTGAAGTCCTTGAAATTGCGCGTGCGCATGTAGGCGATGCTGCCGAAGTAAGGCGACATGCCCGGCTCCAGCCAGCCCGACCTTACTGCGTAGGCCAGGTGTTTGGCCTGGTCGACGTAGATCACCGGACCATGGCGCGTGAAACTCAGATCGGCCACGGCGGGTGCGCCGTTCTTGATGCGCACCGGTTCATGCAGTACGCGCATCGATTCCCACTGCCCCTGATAGCGGTATTGCTGCGGATTGTCGGGATTGAGCTGGTAGACGTAGAGGTCTTCCTGATCGATGTTGAAGATGGTCAACCCGAAGGCGATGCTGCCGTTGTGGCCGATGGAGATGCCCGGCAGGGCCGGTTCACCGGCCCCGATGACGTTCATGCCCGGTGCGCTCAGGTGGGCGATGTAGCGCAGCGACGGGGCCGAATAGGCGCGATGCGGATCGTTGGCCATGATGGCGCGGCCGGTGGCCGACTTCGACGGGGCGATGACCCAGTTGTTGCTGCCCTCCATGGTCTCTTCCGGATTGACGGCCGGCTCGATGCGCACCAGCTGGGGGTCGCCTGCCGTGGTGGCGGCGTTCAGGCTCTCCTTGGTAATCCGCACGCCCTGCGTGGCCAGCGTGAAGACCTGCAGCAGGTCCTTGGGCAGGCAGGGGTCCAGGCCCTCGGGCATCCCGGCGGTCCAGGGCGGGGTCAGGCCGGAGCGGATTTCATCGGATTTCAGATCGGCCGCGCACGCCACCTTGGCGCGCGCCACTTCGCTTTGCAGGTTGCGCGTGAGGCCGTGGCTGCGGATGCGCACCACGTCCTCGGCCTGCCACTTGGCCGGCAGATAGCCCAGCTGGCGGAATTCGTAAGGCAGTTTTTCCTGATGCAGGGAGACGTAATCGATATACGCATTGATGCCTTCCGCGAACGCCTGCGCCACGCTTTCCGCACCGGGACCATAGGCGGCCCATTCACGCCGCATGTCGCCACGGTAGAGGAACAGCCGGGTCGCACGGTCCTGAGGCAGATAGGCGGGACCGAACACTTCGGAGAGCTGGCCCAGCCCGCGCCGACGCCACAGGTCGATCTGGAACAGGCGGTCACGCGCGGCATTGAAACCCTGCATGAAGAAGGCATCGCGCTCGCTGGCGGCATAGATGTGGGGCACGCCCCAGCGGTCGATGAGGATCTCGGCGCGTTGCTGCAGGCCGGGGATGGCGATCTTTTCGGTCGATGCGGGCTGGGCACTGGCCGCCAGCGGCAGGCTCGCAGCCAGCGCGCTGGCCAGCAGGACGGCTCGATTCAGTCTTGGCATGGGGTGTCTCCTCCTTATTGGGAGGGGTCACTCTACTCCATCTGCTCCTGCGACTCCATGGACCCCATGACGGGCCAGCGCCCAGGCCACATGCTCGGCCACCAGCGCTGACGGATGATCCAGGCGCGCCCGCAAGGCCGCCACGATGGCCGCATCGCCCCGGTGCGAGGGCGCATCGGCCGCATTGCCCAGCCCGACGGCCAGGTTGCGCAGCCAGCGCTCGTGGCCGATGCGGCGGATGGCGCTGCCTTCGGTGTTCTTCAGGAAGACCTCTTCACTCCAGCCGAACAGCTCGACCAGGCTCGCCCGGTCGAGGCCATGGCGCGGATCGAAGTCCGGCAGGCTGGCACGCTGGGCGAACTTGTTCCACGGGCAGTAGAGCTGGCAGTCGTCGCAGCCATAGATGCGGTTGCCGATCAGCGGGCGCAGGTCTTGCGGGATGCTGCCCTTGAGTTCGATGGTGAGATAGGAGATGCAGCGCCGCGCATCCAGCTCATAAGGGGCGACGATGGCCCCCGTCGGACAGGCCGTGATGCACGCGCTGCACTGGCCGCAGTGCGAGGTGACCGGTTCATCCACCGGCAGCGGCAGGTCGGTCAGCATCTCGCCCAGGAAGAACATCGAGCCGGCCTCCCGATGCAGCAGCAGCGTATGCTTGCCGCGCCAGCCCAGTCCGGCCTTCTCGGCCAGGGCCACTTCCATGACCGGGGCCGAATCGGTGAAGACGCGGTAGCCGAAGGGGCCGATGCGGCCCTCGATGCGGGTGGCCAGCTGCTGCAAGCGGGCGCGCAGGACCTTGTGGTAATCGCGTCCGCGTGCATAGATCGAGACCTGGGCGGCCGCCGGATCGGCGCTGCGCGCCTCTTCTCGGGCACGCCAGTCAGGTTGCTCGGGCTGATCCGGATCGGCGGCGGCCGGCAGGTAGGGCATGCGCACGCTCACCACGCGCACCGTGCCCGGCACCAGTTCGGCCGGCCGTGCCCGTTTCAGGCCGTGGCTTGCCATATAATCCATCTCGCCGTGATAACCCTTGTCCAGCCAGGCCTGGAAGCCCGCCTCGCGGTGCGACAGGTCGACATCGGCGATGCGCACCTCGGCAAACCCCAGCTCCCGGCCCCATGCCTTGATGGCGGCCGCCAGCGCCGCCAGGCCGGCGGGATCGGCGATGGCAGTGCTCCCGATCGGATCGGCGGGCGTGGGGTGAATGGACATGAGCGCTTGAACCTTCAGACTAGAACCTTGTAACGAACCATCCCGGATGACCCAGAACAGCATGAGCATGCAGCGACTCCACCTCCACCTGCCCGACGAAGCCGCCACCGCCCGCCTCGGGGCCGACCTGGCCCAGGTGCTGGCGCCGGGCCTGGCGATCTACCTGCACGGCGACCTCGGGGCCGGCAAGACCGCGCTCACGCGCGCCCTGCTGCACGCGGCGGGCTACCAGGGGCGGGTCAAGAGCCCGACCTACACGCTGGCGGAGCCTTATGAAGTTTCCTTCGCAGGCCGCATGGTAACAGTCATCCACTTCGATCTGTACCGCATGGCCAGCCCGGAAGAATTTCTCGATGCCGGTTTTCGTGAACATTTCAACGAAAACTCCGTCTGTATCGTCGAATGGCCTGAAAAGGGCGATCCGGTGTTGCCGCCACCGGACATACACGTCAACCTGTCGCTTGCAGGGGACGGTCGTGATGTAGAATTGCGTGCGTTGTCCGACAAGGGTCATCAATGCCTCGCTCGACTGAAATTCGCTCCCAACCTGTGAAGTCCAAAACCCGCCGCACCATCCTCAAAGCCGGCGGCGCCCTGTTCGTCTCCGTCGTCACTCCCCTGCCCGCTCTGGCTTCGCAGATCCTGGCCGTGCGTGTCTGGCCGTCCGAGGACTACACCCGCGTCACGCTGGAAAACGACAGCGACCTCAAGGTCACTCACTTCGTGGTCAAGAACCCGGAGCGCCTGGTGGTGGACATCGAGGGCATCGACCTCAACAGCACCCTGAAGGACCTGGTCGCCAAGATCCAGCCCAACGACCCCTACATCAAGCAGGTGCGCGTGGGCCAGAACCGGCCCAGCGTGGTGCGCCTGGTGTTCGACCTGAAGGACGAGATCAAGCCGCAGGTCTTCACCCTGGCCCCGGTGGGCGAATACAAATACCGCTTCGTCATCGACCTGTACCCGGCCGCGCCGCCCGATCCGATCGCCGCCCTCATCCAGAAGGGCGAGTGGAACAAGGAAAGCCCGGCCACCCCGCCGCTGGCGCAGGCCCCGGCCGCACCGCCCAAACCCGATCCGGCCCCGCTGGCCGAGATCAAGCCGCAGCCGGAAGACAAGACCGAGCGCAACCCCAAGGTGGTGCCGGACGAGCCGCGCATGCAGCTGACCCGCATGATCACCATCGCGCTGGACCCCGGCCACGGTGGCGAAGACCCCGGTGCTACCGGCGCGCGCGGCAACCGCGAGAAGGACGTGGTGCTGTCCATCGCCAAGCGCCTCAAACGCAAGATCGAGCAATACCCCAACATGCGCGTCATGCTGACCCGCGACGCCGATTTCTTCGTGCCCCTGGGCCAGCGCGTGGTCAAGGCGCGCAAGGTGCAGGCCGACCTGTTCGTGTCGATCCATGCGGATGCCTTCGTGCAGCCGACGGCGCGCGGCTCCTCGGTGTTCGCCCTGTCGGAAAAGGGGGCCAGCTCCACCGCCGCCCGCTGGCTGGCCAACAAGGAAAACTCGGCCGACCTGATCGGCGGCGTCAACATCAAGACCCATGACCGCCAGCTGGCCAGCGTCCTGCTGGACCTATCGACCACGGCGCAGATCAACGACAGCCTGCGCGTGGGCAATGCGGTGCTGAAGGAAATCGGCGGCATCAACAAGCTGCACAAGGGGGCAGTGGAACAGGCCGGCTTTGCCGTGCTGAAGGCTCCGGACATCCCCAGCATCCTGATCGAGACCGCCTTCATCTCCAACCCGGAAGAAGAAGCCAAGCTCACCGACGAGCGCTATCAGGAGCAGATGGCCGATGCCATCCTGACCGGCATCCGCAACTACTTCGCCAAGAACCCGCCGCTGGCCAAGAACCGGCTGACCTGAAGTAGCGCTTCAGGCGGCAGACAACAAAAAACCCGGTCCTGCTCTGGCAGACCGGGTTTTTTGTCGGGTGCGACGTCGGCGCACCGGGGACGTTGCGCTCAGGCGTTGCTGACCTTGCGCTTGCCGCGCAATTTGCGCCACAGCTGCCACAGCGCCCCCAGCACGATGGGAACGATGGCACCGACGATGCCGATGAGCACCAGCGTATTGAGGTTCTCCCGCACCACCGGAATATTGCCGAACAGGTAGCCCAGCACCACCAGGCTGACCACCCACAGGAAGGCACCCAGCACGTTGAACAGCTGGAAGCGCGCAAAGCTCATGGCCGAGACGCCGGCGATGAAGGGCGCAAAGGTACGGACGATGGGGGTGAAACGGGCGATCACGATGGTCTTGCCACCGTGTTTCTCGTAGAAGCTGTGGGTCTTGCGCAGGGCGTCGGGGTTGAGCCAGCGGTAGTTGTGGGTATAGACGCGTTGCCCGACCCAGCCGCCGATCCAGTAATTGAGCGTGTTGCCGGCCACCGCGGCGGCGATCAGCAGGCCCATCAGCAGCCAGATGTCCATGGCCCCCAGCGCACAGAAGGTACCGGCGATGAACAGCAGCGAATCCCCCGGCAGGAAGGGCAGGACCACCAGCCCGGTTTCACAGAAGACAATCAGGAACAACACCGCATAAATGAACGGGCCGTACTGCTCGATCAGGACGCCCAGATATTTGTCCACGTGCACCAGCACGTCCAGCCACTGCAGATAATCCATAAAGCCCAATCTTTGGTGATTCATCAAGGCCGGGGCTCCCCATCGCCGCGCGGCCGGATATTTCCCGTCAGCAACTCCGCCGGGACCTATCGCACAGGCAAAGCGATCTCGCGCACCTGCGCAGGCATCATACAACACTCACCCCGCCGCAACTCAAGAAGCCCGGATACCGGCCGATAAAATCCTTGAGGAAACTTGCCGCAAGAAGATCCTCACACAAGCTCGCAGAGCGTTGTGTGGCGGCCCGCCAAGGCCGCCGCCCGCATGCACAACCGGAAGGATTTGGCATATGATCAAAGTTAGATTCGTTCAGTTTTGATGTGCCGAATATGCATGATCAAGCATGTTCCGCGCCTTTCCGCGGCGCGGTCGCTGGCGGTGAGGCAGACGGGACGGCGCTGACGGACGGGCAAATGGAAGCCACCGGGGGACAACGGGGAACCCGGGCAATCGCAACTCCGCACTGCATGAGGCAAGACGCACGGGCGTCAATACCGGCCAGAGGGGGCGCTGTATGGGGAGCCAGGAGTCATTCGTGGGCCAGTTCGATCATCCGTCGCAGCCGCAGGGGGATCACCAGCGCCTGCGCGAGGAGGAACGCGAGGCGCTGCTGGGCGCGCTCTGGCGTTCCATGGCCATTCTCGAATTCGCTGCCGATGGCAGCATCCTCGATGCCAATGACAAATTCCTCGGCATGCTGGGCTACCAGCGGCATGAAGTGGTGGGCCAGCATCACCGCATGCTGTGTGACCCGCTCTCTGTCGAGACCGAGGATTACCAGCGCTTCTGGCAACACCTGCGCCAGGGCGAGGTGATCGCCGGTACGCTGCAGCGGCGCAGAATCGACGGCACCATCGTCTGGCTGGAAGCCCTGTGCAGCCCGATCCTGGATGGCAGCGGCCAGCTGCGCAAGGTGATCTCGGTGGCGGCCGACATCAGTTCGCACATCGACGATTCGCATCACGGCAACAATGTGCTCAGCGCCCTGAACCGCTCGCTGGGCGTGGTCGAACTCTCGCCCCAGGGCGTGATCCTGGCGGCCAACCGCAACTACCTCAAAACCATGGAATACCTGGCCGACGACCTGATCGGCCAGCCGCACAGCGTGCTGTATCCGCCCGGCTATGCCGACAGCGAGGAATACGCGATCTTCTGGCGCGATGTCTGCAGTGGCCGCTTCTTCTCCGGCCGTTTCCCGCGCCGCACGCGCAGTGGCCGCACGATCTGGTGGGAAGCCACCTACTCGCCCCTGCTCGATCCGCAAGGCCGGGCCGAGCGCGTGATCTGCATCGGCAACGACGTCACCTACCGCGTCACCCGCGAAAAGAGCGACCGTGAACACCTGCACCTGCTCTCGCTGGGCATCAACGAAACCGACAATGCCGTGCTCATCACCGACGAGCAGAACCGCATCGTCTTCCACAACACCGGGTTCACCCGCATGCTGGGCTTCCAGAGCCAGCAGACCATCGGCAAGCTGCCACGCGAGCTGTTTGCCAGTCATCCGACGTTCGTCAAGTCGATCGAGCGCTGCCATGGCGAGCTGCTGCAGGGACACAGCTTCCACACCGAGGAACTGATCCACGACCTGCACGAGCAGCCGGTCTGGATTTCGGCGGTGGTCAATCCCATCCTCGACGTGCAGGGCAAGCTCATCAATGCGGTCTGCGTGATGACCGACATCACCAATACCAAGGTCCATGAAGTCCTGCAGTATCGCGTGCTCAACGCCATGGCCCGCGATTCCTCGCTGGCCGAGCAGATGAACCTGCTGTGCGAAGAAGTGGAACGCGTCGCCCCCGAGGTGATCGCCTCGGTGCTGCGCGTGGATGAACAGGGCCGCCTGCATACCCTGGCCGCGCCCAGCCTGCCGGAAGCCTACACACGCGCCATCGAGGGCATCCAGATCGGTCCGCTGGTGGGCTCCTGCGGCAGCGCCGCCTATACCGGCGAGAGCGTGGTCTCGGAAGAGATCGCCACCGATCCGCATTGGGCCGACTACAAGGAAATCGCCTTGAGCCACGGCCTGCAGGCCTGCTGGTCGACCCCGATCAAGTCGGCCGATGGCAAGGTCATCGGCACTTTCGGTTTCTACTATCGCCAGCCGCGCGCGCCGAGCGCCTTCCACCACCTGCTGGTGGATGCCGGCCTGCACCTGTGCGCGCTGGCCATCGAACGCGAAGCCTCGCGGGCGCGCATCCACCAGCTGGCTTTCTATGATTCGCTGACCGGGCTGCCCAACCGCAGCCTGCTGCTGGTACAGGCCGGGCAGGCGATCGCGGCAGCCGAGCGCAACCGCAGTATGGTGGCGGTGATGTTCATCGACCTTGATCGCTTCAAGCAGGTCAACGATTCGCTGGGCCACCAGGCCGGCGATGAGCTGCTGCGCACGGTGGCCACGCGGCTGCAATCACAGGCGCGCCGCTCGGACATCGTCGGCCGTCTTTCCGGCGACGAGTTCGTGGTGGTGCTGACCCAATACGACACCGACCACCTGACCGAAGTGGTCAAGCGCATCCAGGAACGGCTGGCCATGCCCTGCCACATCAACGGCACGCCGCTCAATCCCTCGGCCAGCATCGGGGTGGCGATCTTCCCCGACAACGGCCACGACATCGAGACCCTGCTGCATCGCGCCGACATCGCCATGTACCAGGCCAAGGCCGTGAACCGGGGACGTTTCAGCTTCTTCAGCGAGGAGATGAACAGCCTCGCCCAGGAACGCCTGGTGCTGGAAGGCGCGCTGCGTGATGCCTTGCGCGGCGGCAGCTTCGAACTGCACTTCCAGCCGCAGATCAACCTGCACGACCTCAGCCTGCACGGCGTGGAAGCGCTGGCCCGCTGGTACGATCCGCAACTGGGGCAGATCTCGCCGGGCCGCTTCATCCCGATTGCCGAGGAATGCGGCCTGATCGGCGAGCTGGGCAAGTGGGCGCTGGAAGAGGCCTGCTTCCAGCTGGCTGACTGGCGGCGGCGCGGGATCCAGGTGCCGTCGGTCTCGGTGAACCTGTCGGCCACCAATTTCCACGATCTCGACCTGCCGCAATTTCTCACCGGCCTGCTGCGCCGCTACAGCCTGGCACCGACCGACCTCACGCTGGAAATCACCGAGACCGTGCTGATGGATACCAACCCCAGCACCAACCAGACCATCGCCGCCGTGCATGCGCTGGGCATTCCGCTGGCCATGGATGACTTCGGCACCGGTTATTCCAGCCTCGGCTACCTGCGCAAGCTGCCGGTTTCCGAACTCAAGCTGGACCAGAGCTTCGTGCGCGACATGGCCAAGGACGAAGCGGTGAGTGCCCTCACCAACGCGGTCATCCGCATCGGCGAAAGCCTCAAATTGACCGTGGTGGCCGAAGGTGTGGAAGATGCCGACCAATACCGGCTGCTGATCAGCCAGGGCTGTGACGTGGCGCAGGGCTATTATTTTTCGCGGCCGATGTCGGCCGATCAGCTCGAAAGCTGGGTGCGGGATTACCGTGGCGAGAATGCCGCTCCACCGGGGGCGACAGGACCGCGCGGCTGAACTTGGAGAGAAGTAAATACAAGCAGGCAAGAACAATCGAAAGTTCCATGCAAAAAAGGCACTTTCTCGCCGGAAAAACAACAGCACAGTTACATGTGGGCGCAAACATTCGAAGTATTTTGATGCAGCGCAAAATGCTGACGATATACTGACTGGCTTCCCCGCAAGTACCGTGATTTCAGCATGAACGTTGGGCCTCCCTGCAAGGAAGGCCCCTGACGTGAGTGACCGCGTTGCATTGCCGTTTCGGCAATCCGATGCAGCATGCCGCTCCTCCGGCCAAGCTGTCATCGGTACGCAGGCACTGTGTTGCAGGACCTTCCGGAAGACGGAAAGAAGGAGGGCAAACGATGGCGAGATGAGCGCATAGTCAGCGATCGCCATCGGTCCTCGGATGGTTTTGGTTCGGTATTTGCTTTTCCACACCCTTTGACTTCAAGAACAACAACAGCCATGGCTAATGCAATGTCTGATGCGCGCGGCGCATCTCTGTTCCATCGCTCGGTCGGTGCAAAACTGACTGCCATGACGGTAGCCCTGGTGGGCATCGTCTTCGTGATCGCCCTGATGCTGATCACTTACTCCGCTTCACGCATGGTGGAATCGCGCTCCATCGAACAGATGGGCAACGACGCGCGCGGCGTGGCCAACATGGTGGGCATCTTCGACCGCTCGGTGAACAGCCAGGTGGACCGCTTCTCCACCATGTTCGACAAGGAATTCGGCAAGCTCACCCTGGACGAAAGCCGCACCGTGCAGATCGGCGACCGCGCCACCCCGGTGCTGTCCAATGATGGCCGCGAACTGAACATGGATTTCTCCATCCCCGACCGCTTCACCGCCCACACCGGCGTGACCGCCACCATCTTCGCCAAGACCGGCGACGACTTCGTGCGCGTGTCAACTTCCGTCAAGAAAGAAAATGGCGAACGCGCCGTCGGCACCCTGCTTGACCGCGCCCATCCCGGCTATGCCGCCCTGAAGTCCGACAAGACCTACAGCGGCGTGGCCACCCTGTTCGGCAAGCAGTACATCACCAAGTACGTGCCCTTCAAGAATGACGCCGGCCAGATCATCGCCGCGCTCTACGTGGGCATCGACATCTCGGCCGACGTCAAGGCGCTGAAGGACCAGATCAAGTCGCTCAAGATCGCCGAGACCGGCAATTTCTACGCGCTCAATGGCCGCGAAGGCAAGGACCAGGGCGTGATGATTGCCGGTGCCCCGCGCGAAGGCAAGGAAGAAGGCGGCAACCTGATCGAGGCCAAGGATGCCGGCGGCAACACCTACATCAAGACCCTGGTGCAGCAGAAGGAAGGCCAGCTGCGCTACACCGGCAGCGATGGCCGCCAGAAGATCGCCGTCTTCACTCACTATGCCCCGTGGAACTGGGTCATCGTCGGTGAAGCGGCGGTCGATGAGATCACGCGCGAAGTCAATTCCATGCGCAATCTCTACATCGGCCTGGGCCTGCTGTTCCTGGCGGTGCTCGGCGCGATCCTGACGGTGATGATCAACCGCATGATCACCCGTCCGCTGGATGCGGTGTGCAATGCCGCCGACCGCATCGCCGGTGGCGACCTCACCACCCGCCTGCACGTGCACAGCAGCGATGAGATCGGCCGCCTGATGGGCGCCTTCAACGGTATCAGCATGGGCCTGTCGGAAGTGGTCTCCAGCGTGCGCGCCGGGACCGAGGAAATCAACACCGCCGCCAGCGAGATCGCCGCCGGCAACCTCAATCTGTCTTCGCGTACCGAGCAGCAAGCGGGTGCCCTGGAAGAAACCGCCTCGGCCATGGAAGAGCTGACCTCGACCGTGAAGCAGAATGCCGCCAACGCGATTCAAGCCGATGAACTGGCCGGTTCCGCTTCGGAAGTCGCCAGCCACGGCGGCGACGTCGTGGGTCAGGTGGTGCAGACCATGGATGCCATCAACAGCTCTTCGCAACGCATCGTCGACATCATCAGCGTGATCGACGGCATCGCCTTCCAGACCAACATCCTGGCATTGAACGCGGCGGTGGAAGCGGCCCGCGCCGGTGAGCAGGGACGCGGCTTCGCCGTAGTCGCCACCGAAGTGCGCACGCTGGCCCAGCGCAGCGCCTCGGCCGCCAAGGAAATCAAGGAACTGATCGACGCCTCGGTGCAGACCGTGGCCGGTGGCGGCCAGTTGGTCTCCCAGGCCGGCAACACCATGAACGACGTGGTGGCCAGCGTGCAGCGCGTCTCCACCGTCATCAGCGAGATCACCACCGCCAGCCGTGAGCAGAGCGAAGGGATCGACCAGATCAACCGTGCCATCGCGCAAATGGATGAGAGCACCCAGCAGAATGCGGCGCTGGTGGAGCAGGCCGCAGCCGCCGCGCAATCGCTGCAGCAGCAGGCCGAGCGCCTGGCGGCCGCAGTGAGCACCTTCCGCGTATAAATCGTTTATATCGTTTGCATGATTTTCTGTGCAGCGATCCAACGATTGCCCTGCAGAAAACCCTGATCGCATCCGCTCCCAAGAAGCCGCCTCCGGGCGGCTTCGTCACATCCGGCCCCTGGCGCCGGCAGGTATAATCCCGCCATGAACGCACCGCACTCCTCCCCCGCTTCCGAACCGGCTGCCGCCCCGTCCCACCGTCCCATCCAGGCCCTGCCCGATCAGCTGATCTCGCAGATTGCTGCTGGCGAGGTGATCGAACGTCCTTCCGCCGTGGTCAAGGAATTGCTGGAGAACGCGCTCGATGCCGGCTCCACGCAAATCACCGTGCGCCTGGAGCAAGGCGGCGTCAAGCGCATCGCCATCACCGACAACGGACGCGGCATTCCACCTGAGCAATTGCCGCTGGCACTGGCGCGCCATGCGACGTCCAAGATTGCGTCGCTGACTGACCTGGAGAATGTCTCCACGCTCGGCTTCCGCGGCGAGGCGCTGGCCTCGATCGCCTCGGTGGCCCAGCTCACGGTAACCAGCCGCACCGCCGATGCCCCGCATGCATGGGAAATCACCGGCTCCCAATTTGGTACCGTGGCCCCGGCCTCAGGCGCACAGGGCACGACCATCGACGTGCAGGACCTGTATTTCAACACCCCGGCGCGGCGCAAATTCCTCAAGTCCGAACAGACCGAATACGGCCACTGCGCCGAGGTCGTGCGGCGTATTGCGCTGGCGCGTCCGGATGTGAGTTTTTCGCTGTCGCATAACGGCAAGACGGTCGATCACTGGAACGTCGGTGAATTCGCCAAGCGCAGCGCCCACATCCTCGGCGACGAATTCGCCAATGCGCGTCTGCCGCTCGACGAGAGTGCGGGCCCCTTGCGCCTGCATGGATTCGTCGGCCTGCCGACGGCCTCGAAGGCACGCGCCGATGGCCAGTATTTCTACGTCAACGGCCGCTTCGTCCGTGACAAGCTGCTCACCCACGCCGTGCGCGCCGCCTACCAGGATGTGCTGCATGGCGACCGTTACCCGGCCTATGCGCTGTCGCTGACGCTGGACCCGGCGCTGGTGGATGTGAACGTGCACCCATCCAAGATCGAAGTGCGTTTCCGCGACAGCCGCGCGGTGCACCAGTTCGTATTCCACGCGGTCTCGCGCGCGCTGGCGCAGACCTCGGCCGTGTCCTTCGGCAATCTGCCGCAGCAACAGACCGAGAGCGCCGAGGGCGCGCCCGCTCCCGCCAGTGGCCCGAATGCCCCGCTGCCCTGGATGCGCGAACAGAAACAGCAGAGCTTCTCCGCCCAGTTCGCCGAACAACCGCGTCCGTTCTCCTTTGCCGGCAACGGCGGACCGGGCAGCGGCGGCTTTGGCGTACGCCAGGATCGCGCGGCCTACGGCAACATGTTCCGCAGCGAGCCTGCCGGGCAGAGCGACAGTGGCAATGCGGCGGCAGGCTTCAACAGCGCAGCCTTCCAGTCCGCTGCACAGCCCGCCTCCCCCCTGCCGGACGGCGACTTCCCGCTCGGCTTCGCGCTGGCGCAACTGCATGGCATCTACGTGCTGGCGCAGAACCAGGCCGGCCTGGTGGTGGTGGACATGCATGCCGCACATGAACGCATCCTCTACGAACAACTGAAGACCGCGCTCGATGGCAACGAGATGTTCGTGCAGCCGCTGCTGATTCCGGTCACCTTCTATGCCGATCCGGTGGAAGTGGGCACGGTGGAAGAACATCAGGAAACGCTGTCGGCCCTGGGCTTCGACATTGCCGTGATGTCCCCGACCACGCTGGCCGTGCGTGCCGTCCCGGCGCTGCTGAAGAACGCTGACGCCCAGACGCTGGCCCGCGACGTCCTGCGCGATGTGCGCGAGTACGGTGGTTCGCGTGTCTTGCTGGAGCGCCGCAACGAACTGCTCGGTACGCTGGCCTGCCATACGGCGGTGCGTGCCAATCGCAGCCTGACGCTGCCCGAGATGAACGCGCTGCTGCGCCAGATGGAAGCCACCGAACGTTCCGACCAGTGCAACCACGGCCGTCCGACCTGGACGCAGATGGGCCTGTCGGATCTGGACAAGCTCTTCCTGCGTGGCCAGTAAGGATCGTGTGATGACCCAGCAACTGCCTCTGGCGGTGGCCATCATGGGCCCCACTGCGTCCGGCAAGACTGCCGCTGCGCTGGAGATTGCCCGCCACCTGCCCTGCGAAATCATTTCCGTCGATTCGGCCCTGGTCTACCGCGAGATGGATATCGGCACCGCCAAGCCCAGCCCGGAAGAGCTGGCTGCCGTGCCGCACCACCTGATCGACATCATCGACCCGACCGAAGCTTACTCCGCCATGCAGTTCCGCCAGGATGCGCTGCGGCTCACGCTGGAGATTGCATCGCGCGGCAAGCTGCCCTTGCTGGTGGGCGGGACGATGCTGTATTTCAAGGTGCTGCGCGACGGCCTGGATGAGCTGCCGCAGGCCGATCCGGCATTGCGTGCGCAACTGGATGAGGAGGCGGCACGGATCGGCATGCCGGCCATGCATGCGCGCCTGGCGACGCTGGACCCGGTCACGGCTGCGCGCCTGAAGCCGACTGACAGCCAGCGCATTCAGCGTGCGCTGGAGATCAGCTTGCTGACGGGGCAGCCGATGTCGTCCTTGCTGTCGCAGAAGCCGCCTGAGCCGCTGCCGTTCGAGATGCTGCCGCTGGCGCTGGAACCGGCTGACCGTGCGGTACTGCACGAGCGCATTGCGTTGCGCTTTGACCTGATGCTGCGCGGTGGCGCGCTGGAACGTGAAGTCGCCGCTTTGCGCGCGCGGGGCGACCTGCATCTGGGGCTGCCGTCGATGCGTTGTGTCGGGTATCGCCAGATGTGGGAATACCTGGACGGCAGCATCGATGCCACGGCCCTGCGCGAGAAAGGCATTGCCGCAACGCGGCAACTGGCCAAGCGCCAGCTGACCTGGCTGCGTTCGATGCCGGAGCGCATCAGCATCGACTGCAACCGCCCGGAGGCTACGGCCGAGGTGCTGGCGCGGGTGCAGCAAGCCTTGGCGGAACGCCCCGCCGGATGAGCTGCCGGGGCCTGTGGATAAAATTAAGAGGGAAATGCGGAAAAAGTATTGACAGAAGGTGATTGGACCTCTATAGTCTCGGGCTTGCCTCCTGGTGATATAGCTCAGCTGGTTAGAGCACAGCACTCATAATGCTGGGGTCGGTGGTTCAAGTCCACCTATCACCACCAGATACCCGTCGCTGCATGTGCAATCATGCGTATGCGGCGCCGTCCGAAAAACCCGCCTCTTCGAAAGAAGGGCGGGTTTTTTGTTTTGTCATATCCGTGATCAACTCGGCTTGCTGGTTAGCACAAACGAATCAAGGTGAAATTGACCCACAGCCTACCGATCAATGACATCGCATCCAAACCGTCAAGAGAGCGACGGCCATTCGACGTACTCGATCCCCAAGTCGCGAACTACATCGGGCAACCAGGAAAGCGCCTCGGTAGGATCTCCATGTTTCAGTCCGCACTCCCATATGACAACCATTTGTTGATTTGCTCGCCGATTTGACCCTCTCTAACTGACCCGCCTTCCAGTGCCTGCTAAAGGCCGCCACACGGTCATACGACCCCTCATAACCAAGCTCCCTTAACTCCAGGAACATCTGTTTCAGGGTCCGTCTTTGCTTACGGGATTTGACCAACTCTGAGCTCAGCCACGCGGAAAGCCTGGGGGCATATGCATCCAAAGAGCTCGGTGAATGCCTGCTGGCATAGGAAGGTTCGATCGCCTCTGATCGAATGTAGCGACGAACCGTGTTTCGGGAAATGTCCAACCTGCGGGCGATTTCCCGGATCGAGACGCGATCTCTGATGTACCAGCGTCGAATGATTCCAAGTAGGGCCACGTCTATCACTCCGTTCTCCCGCTCGATGTCATGAGCAGGATTGTGGTCTAAACATGGGTCAACTTAGGATGCAAATTTCCGGGGAAACTGGGTCAGTTTTCAATGCAAATCAACATGTCTCTTCTCTAGGACTGTATTGACGAGATGATCTAGGTAAACGTTGGCAACCACCTCGCGCTGCACATCGTAGGATTGATATGCGGAGGGCAAGCTGTCTATGTATGATTCCAACGTAACCTTAGCCAAGAAGCATGTAGTGGACTCCTCGTTTCGTTCATCAAGTATCTCTGCGAGTAATGTCATTATTAATTTCCTGCAGGTTGGTATTTTCAATGGATGCAATTTTATAGCACTGAACTAAACCACGGATCTAAGTAGACCATTTACGGGTTCATTAGGTGGAGCACAGCACACATAATGCTGGGGGCGATGGTTCAGGTCCACCTATCACCACCAGATATACATCGCTGCATGGATATTCCATGTTTATACTGCGTCGCCCAAAAAACGCCTCTTCGAAAAAGGGCCGTTTTTTGCATTTTGCCGTATGTCCATTGCTTCTCTGTCCGGCAAATCCGGCCTCTGAGCAAGCACTTGTGCGCAAGGTAGGAAGTCCACTTCCTCAAATCATTCGCTTGCGCCCACCACCCTCACCTCCGCCCTTACTCGAATCCCCAAGAAGCTAATGCGAAATCGTTTGTTGGGCCGCTGAAGGTGCCTGCCTATACTGGGCTCCCGCTTCTCACCCCTCTGACCTTTCTTGCAAACGGGCCCTCCATGACTGCTTTCCCCTCGATCACCAAACGCTGGATCCCAAAGCTCACCGTACTGCTGGCAAGCCTGGCCGTCGCCAGCACCGTGCTGGCCGCACCGCTCAAGATCGGCGTAGTCCCCGGCGTCTTCGCCGACTCCGTAGAAGTCGCCGCCAAGGAAGCCAGAAAACAAGGCCTGGATGTGCAAGTCATCGAATTCAGCGACTGGGCCACACCCAACATCGCGCTGGATGCCGGCGACATCGACCTGAACTACTACCAGAACAGCAATTACCTGGCCAATGCCGTGCGCAGCAAGGGATTCAAGCTGACCAGCGTGCAGGCTGGCATCCTCTCCTACCTGGGCCTGTATTCCAGCAAATACAACTCCCTGTCCGATCTGCCCAACGGCGCCAAGGTGGCCATCGCCAGCGATCCCGTCAACGTCGGCCGCGGCCTGCGCCTGCTGCAGCACGCAGGCCTGATCACGCTACGCCCTGACACCGGGCTGCTCGGCACCCAGGCCGACATCGCCTCCAATCCGAAGAAGCTGCAGTTCGTCGAGGTCGAGGGACCGCAACTGGTCCGCGTGACGCCCGATGTGGATCTGGCGCAGGGCTTCCCCTATTTCATCATCGCCTCCAAAGCCTTCGATGCGCACAAGGGACTGGCCTATACCAGCTACGAGGATGATTCCTGGGCCATCCAGTTCGTGGCCCGCAGCGACAAGACAAACGATCCGCGCATTGCCCAGTTCCTCACCATCTACAAAAATTCGGAAGCAGTGCGCAGCAGTATCCAGGCGTTCTATCTCAACGACCAGAAACTCTATCGCCTGGCCTGGCTGAAGAAGTAAGCCACCCTACGCAGCATCGTTACCTTTCTTGGAAACGAGCGCGCGGTTGATATTCATCCTGGCAGTTGCAACTCAAGTACGCGCGCAAGCCCGGCAAGCCGAACAGTCGTCATCACGGTGACGGCTGTTCATTTCCAGCGCACCCTGCGCCGCACAGTCAGCGCATCAAACCTGCGAAGGATCTCCGCTCATGCCGCAGGGCAACGGCGAGCGCACAATCCTCACCAACACTCCTGCCTCGGTGGCAATGATGCGAAGGAGATGGACAATTTGCTTACATTCAAGCAGCTTTCACCAACATCTCAGCAACACCTGACGTTAGAATTTACCCCGCACGTGACCAGCAATTAAGCGGCCCGCTAACGGCCCTCATCACATCCGCGGGAGGAGATTCAATGCGGCAGTTCCACGCCATGCCAAAGCAGCGCATCCGTAATAATGCGCGCTGGTCCGCCGTGGCTACAACCATCGCCGCATTGCCTGCACACCACGCCACGACGCCACGCAGCGTCTCGCCATCGGTTGCCCGCACCCCTCGCGCTGGCACGATGTCTGCATACCGCATCTGCATTGCGTTGCACGCACGCGCGAACTCCTGAGCAAGGCAACCCGCCACGCAAGAACATGAATTTGCTCTCCAAGAATTCCCTGGCAGTCCATCTGCTGCGCATCATCTTCGGCAGTTACTTTCTGGTGACGCTGATCGTGACCTGCCTGCAACTTGGCGCTGAATATGAGCACACGCAATCCGGTGTGGACAACGAATTGCGGGCCATGGACCTGACCTTCGGTGCCAGTCTGGCCAGCTCCACCTGGCGCTTCCAGGGAGACGTGCAAAAGGCCACCCTGCGCGGCATCAGCAACCTGCCCGTGGTCACCGGGGTGAAGATCGAAGACCCGCAAGGCAAGCTGGTGATGGCCCTGGGCAATATCATCGATCACGATGGCAAACAGATCCACGTCGACGCCGATGGCACGCGCAGTGCCGTCAAGCCGGGTTTCTTCAATGCCGCCACCAGCCATCGCTTCCCGATTCTCTATCGCGATGAACACGGCGTCACCCACGACATCGGTGCCTGGACCGTCTATTCCAGCCGCCACGTGGTGATCCGCAAGGTGGCCTACGGTTTTACCCTGATCCTCATCAACTCGGTCATCAAGACGCTGGTGCTGTGGTTCATCTTCCTCTACGTCTTCCATCGCTGGCTCGGACGGCCCATCACCCGGCTGTCGGACTTCGTGCGCGGGCAGGATCTGAACCAGCCCGATCACCCCGACAATCCGCAACGCATCCGGCTGCGAGGACGCACGCGCCACGAGCTGCACTTCCTGGCCGATGCCATCAACGCGATGCTGTCCAGCCTGCGCAAGCAGTCACGCCAGAACCGCGCCCTCTACGCGCAACTGGAACAAGAAAAGGAATCCCTGCGCGCCCTCAACAAATCGCTGGAGCTGCGCATCGCCGAACGCACGCGTGATCTGGCGCAGGCCAACGAACGTCTGCGTTCACTCAGCCTCACCGATGGCCTCACCGGCATCGCCAACCGCCGCAGCTTCGACGAGACACTGGATCACGAATGGCGGCGTAGCCTGCGCCACGCCAAGCCGCTCACAATGGCTTTCATCGACGTCGACTGGTTCAAGCCCTACAACGATCATTACGGCCACGTGGCAGGGGATGCGGTCTTGCGCCAGGTAGCGCAGACACTGCAGCACACCATCGGCCGCGCCGGTGAAACCGTAGCGCGCTATGGCGGCGAAGAATTCGCGGTGATCCTCGCCGAGACCGATGGCCTCCAGGGCCAGCACATCCTGCAGCGCATGTGCGATGCCATCCATGCGCTGAACCTGCCGCATGCCGGATCCGCTCTGGGCCGCATTACCATCAGCGCCGGCGTGGCCTGGTGCATTCCGGCCCATCCCGACGCGCGGCTGGAATCCTTGCTGCAAGCGGCCGACCGGGCGCTCTATCAAGCCAAGACCGATGGCCGCAATCGTGTGTTGCTGGCACCGGCGTTGCCGCCGTCGTCTTCCGCTGCCCCCATCTGAAAAGGAAGTCGCGCATGCTCCATCGTCATTGGCTCAAACCCCTCGCGCACTTGGTGTGCTGCGCGTGCATGGCGGCCATGCTGCCCATCGCGATGGCAGCCGACCAGATCACCTGGGGCAAATACAATGTGCCGCCCTACATGATCCGCAGCGGCGAATTCGCGCATCAGGGCATCTTCGATCTCACCCTCAACGTGCTGAAAAAGGAAATGCCCGGCTACGAGCACGTCGAACTGGAGGCCCCCTTCCCGCGCATCAACAGCGAGATCCGCAAGGGCAGTCACTGGTGCTTCAACGGCATGCTCAAGACCCCGGAGCGCGAACATTACGGCTACCTCTCGCTGCCGATGTCGATCTTCCTGCCACTGCGCATCATCGTGCGGCGTGATCGCGTGGAGGAATTCAGGCACCGGACCTCGCTGACGGGCTTGCTGCAAGACCCACGGCTGACTACATCGGTGATGCGTGACCGCTCCTACAGCCCGACGGTGGACAAGCTGCTGGCCACCTATCCGCCGCGTGAAAATTATTCCGAACAGATGGAAGCGATCGGCATGCTGCTGGCCGGTCGCCTCGACTACATGGTTGAGCTGCCGCTGCTGGCCTTCGACCAGGCGCGCGCCATGGGCCATGCCGGCGAACTGGTGGCGTTGCCGATGCGGGAGGCCAATGAAGTCGTCTTCAATCGCGTGATGTGCCCCCATAACGAATGGGGCCGGCAAGTGGTGGAGCAGGTCAACAAGGTCCTGCTGGCCGAACGCGCCAAGCCATCGTATCGCGCCATCGTCGAGAAATGGCACGATCCGGAGTCGGTGGCGGAAATCCGCAAGATCTATGACAAGGTGTTCCTGAAGATTCCTTGAGCGTGTTGCTCACTCGCGCAGGCCGCCCGCTTCCATCACATCCCAGCACGCGCCCATGGTGTGATAGTCGACCTTGCCGGCGGGCGACTTGGTGTCTTCCAGCTTGCTGCCATCGGCGGCCAGAATGCGGAACCAGGCCCCGTGATGATGATCGACCAGATGCGCCCAGCTCCACGCCCAGAAGGCGTGATACTGCTGGCGGAAACGTTCTTCCCCGGTCACGCGCCACAACCGCCACGCACTGGCGAAGGACTCGGCCTGGACCCAGAAATATTTGTCGGTGTCATACGGCCGCAGGTCCGGATCGAAGCCGTAGATCAAACCGCCATACAGAGCATCCCAGCCATGCTGCCACGCCGCGTCCTGCAATTCGGCAGCACGCGTCACGTAGGCCGGGCGCGGCTCCTGTGCATGGGCGATCAGCAGCAGCTTGGCCCACTCGGTCTGGTGGCCGGTCTGGAAGCCCCAGGGCTTGAAGATGTTGTCGCGGTTGCCGCGGTTGTAGTCGTGATCCAGGGACCAGTCCTGACGATAATGCTCCCACACCAGATCCTGCGATTGCCGTGCCAATCCAAACACGAAGCGCTCGATCAGCAACTGCGCACGCTCCAGGTAAACGGCACGCCCGGTGGCGACATGCGCAGCGAGGCAAGCTTCGCACATGTGCATGTTGGCGTTCTGGCCGCGATACGGAATCAACTCGCCGGCGGGCGTGATCTCGTCCGCATACGCTTCATGCGCAGGCTCGAAGAAAGCGCTCTCCATGCGTTCATACGCCTGCGCCACCTGCTGCGCATCACACAGGCCGACGCGATGTGCCTGCGCGAAGGCCAGCAGCACGAAGGCCTGGCCATAGGCCATCACGGTGCCGTCCTCGATCTGGCCATCGCGCAGGGTCCAGGCATACAGGCCGGCCAGCGGTCCCTCTGCATGACGGAAGCGTTCCAGATGCGCCAGGGCATGGCGCGTCTGTTCCAGATAGCGTGATTGTCCGGTATGCAGATACGCCATGGACTGCGTGAAGACCAGCCGCGTCGCACTGACCAGATGCCGATGGCTGCGCTCATAGACGCTGCCATCGTCCTTCAGGTAGTGAAAGAATCCGCCCTCGGGATCGATGGCATGGCGGTCGTAAAAGGCCAGCGTATCGGCCACATGCGCTTGCAGGAAGGCGCGGCTTTCAAGATCGGGAAGGGACATGCCGGCTCCGGATGGGGAAGAGAGTGTCATTGCGCGGCATCCTTCTGACGCCATTTGTCGAGGATCACGGCCAGCACGATGACCGCGCCCTTGGCCACGTATTGCCAGAACGAGGACAAGCCGAGGATGGTCAGCCC
Source organism: Herbaspirillum huttiense (assembly GCF_004367745.1). Lineage (GTDB taxonomy): Bacteria > Pseudomonadota > Gammaproteobacteria > Burkholderiales > Burkholderiaceae_D > Herbaspirillum > Herbaspirillum huttiense. Next base: position 873,674 of record NZ_CP037993.1, on the reverse strand, counting down.
GTTGTTCATCACGCCGATGATGAGCGCCCCCACCACCGTCCCCCAGATCGTGCCCACACCACCCATGAGGCTGGTGCCGCCCAGCACCACGGCGGCAATCGCGTCCAGTTCATAGCCGCTGCCCCAGTTGCCGTTGGCCCCGTACAGGCGGCTGGCCGACATGGCACCGGCCAGTCCGGCGAACAGGCCGCTGATCGAATACACGAACAGCAGCACCAGCCCCACGCGGATACCGGTCAGGCGCGCCGCTTGCAGGTTGCCGCCGATGGCGTAGATGTGCATGCCCAGCACCGTCTTGCGCAGGATCACCCAGGACAGCAGCACCACCGCGACCGCCACCCAGATCAGCCAGGGGACGTGCAGGAAATCGCCATTGCCTATCCATTCGAAACTGGGGATGTCATTGTTCAGCACCGTGGTGCCATCGGCCAGCAGATAGGCCGCCCCGCGGAAGGCCGTCATCGTGCCCAGCGTCACCACGAAGGCATTGATGTTGAGGAAGGCCACCATGGCCCCATTGACCATGCCCATCAACAGCCCCGACACGATGAACATGGGAATCGACCAGCCCGGCGCGGCACTGAGCGATATCTGCATGCCCAGCACGGCAGAGACAGCGAGCACCGAGCCGACCGACAAGTCGATGCCGGCGGTGAGGATGACGAAGGTCATGCCGGCCGCCAGCACCAGGTTGATGGCGACCTGGCGCAGGATGTTCATGGTGTTTTCGGCGGTGGCGAAGTTGGAACTGCCGTCGCCGCTGAGATAGATGGTGAGCGCATAGAACAGCAGATACAGCACCACCAGTACCGGCAACATGCCCAGCCGGTGCAGCAGCCATTGCGACGCCGTGGAAGAGGAACGCGCCGCAGCCGCGTTGTTGTGCAGAGGAGTTGGATGTGCCATGACTAGAAGGAATGAGAAGAAGGAGAAGAAGGCAAGCCCGAATGCGCCATGCCGTAAGCCGGAGCGGCCTGTCCATGCGCACCCTGCATGCCCCCCGCATCGGTGGCCAGATGCATGATGGCTTCCTGGGTGATGGCCGCGCCGGCCAGTTCACCGGTGATGCTGCCCTCGCGCATGACCAGCACGCGGTCGCAGATGCCGATCACTTCCGGCAGCTCGCTGGAGATGACCACGACGGCCACGCCTTGTTCGGCCAGCTTGTGGACAAGTTGATAGATCTCGCTCTTGGCATAGATATCCACACCCCGCGTGGGCTCGTCCAGGATCAGGACCTTGGGTGCAATCTCCAGCCAGCGCGCCAGCAGGACTTTCTGCTGGTTGCCGCCGGAGAGCTTGCCCACCGCCACGCCGGGATGCGCGACCTTGACGTTGAGGCGCTGGATGGCATCGCGCGCCACGCCATCCAGCGCGCCGCTGCCTACCAGTCCCAGCGTGCTGTGGCGGCCCGCCACGTTCATGGTGGCGTTGGCTCCCACGGCCATCTGCAGGAACAGGCCCTGGCCCTTGCGGTCTTCCGGCACGTAGGCGATGCCGGCGCGCATGGCAGCGCGCGGTTCATCGATCTGCACGGCCTGGCCATCCAGCAGCACGTGGCCGCCGCTGCGGGCATCGGCACCGAAAAGCAGGCGCGCCAGTTCGGTACGACCGGCACCGACCAGTCCGGCAAAACCGAGCACCTCGCCGGCACGCACCGCGAAGCTGGCCGGCCTGACCTTGCCACCCGCCAGATCCTGCACCTGCAACACCACCGGCAAGGCCGCCGCGCGTTCCGGGGCCATGCGGGTGTGCTGGTAGAACTCGCCCAGCGAGCGGCCCACCATCATCTGCACGATGCGTTCGGAATCGATCTCCTCGCGTGCCAGTTCACCCACGAAGCTGCCATCGCGCAGCACCGTCACGCGATCCGCCAGGGCATACACCTCCGCCATGCGATGGCTGATGTAGATGATGGCCAGCCCCTCATCGCGCAGGCGCTTCACCACGCCGAAGAGATGCTCGGTCTCGCGTTCGGAGAGCGCCGCCGTCGGTTCATCCATGATGACGATGCGGCTGCGGTGTACCAGGGCACGGGCGATTTCGACCTGCTGCTGTTCGGCGATGGAAAGACGTCCGGCCCGGTCCGAGGCACGGAAGCTGGCGCCCAATTGCCGCAGGACGGCATCGGTGCGCGCGCGCATGGCGGCGTGATCGATCAGCCCCCAGCGTGTGCGCAGTTCGCTGCCCATGAAGACATTGGCGGCCACGCTGATGTTGGGCGCGACCGCCAGTTCCTGGTAGATCAGGTTGATGCCGGCGGCGCGGCTGGCACCGGGGTCGCGCAGCGAGACCGGCTTGCCGTCCAGCAGGATCTGGCCGTCATCAGGCGCATGGACGCCGGAAAGCACCTTCATGAGCGTGCTCTTGCCGGCACCGTTCTCGCCCATGAGGGCGTGGATCTCGCCGGGGCGGATGGTCAGGTGCATGTCCGACAGCGCGCGCGTGGCCCCGAAGGACTTGCTGATGCCGGTCATCTGCAGAATGGGAGTGGAAGTCATGGCATTCAAGGAAAGCAGCCGCAGGGCGGCAAGCGCGTCCCGCAGCAGGAAGGTCTCCTGACTGCGGGCGCTGCGGATCGGGCACGATCACCTGTGAGGTGAGCTACCAGATACGTGGCTTCAGTTGGCCGGGACCCAGCCCTTGTAATCCGCCACGTTGTCGCGCGTGATCAGCTTGACCGGCAGCAGCTTGACGGCCTTCTCGGGGGCGCGGCCATTCATGACCTGATAGCCGATGGCCACGCTTTCAGCAGCCATGCCATACGGGTCCTGCGCGGGCGAGGCGGCGAAGAGCGACTTGCTGTCCTTGAGCGCGCGCTCGGCATCGGGTGCGCCATCGACTCCGGTGATGACCTTGATGTCGCTGCGCTTGGCCTGGCGGATCGCCAGTTCGGCCCCGATGGCAGTCGGGTCGTTGATGGCGAAGACGCCATCGATCTTGCCTTGCGCGGCCAGCAGATTGGACATGGTGGTCATGCCGCCATCACGGCTGCCGCCGGCGTTCTGGTTGTCGGAGAGGATCTTGATGCCGGGCGATTTCTTGAACTCGGCCTTGCAGCCGGTGACGCGATCCATCACGGCCGAGACCGGCGGACCATTGACGATGACCACATTGCCCTTGCCCTGCAGCTTGTCGGCGATGAACTTGCAGGACTCGGCGCCGGCCATGGTGTTGTCCGACATGACGGTCACATCCGCACCTTCTGCGGCCACGTCCACGGCCACCACCACGATGCCGGCCTTCCTGGCCTTCTTCACGGCCGGTCCGATGCCCTTGGAATCGGCGGCGTTGAGCACGATCAGGTCAACCTTGTTGGCGATGAAGTTCTCGATCTGGCCGACCTGGGTGTTGAGGTCATACTTGGAGGAGACCACGGTGACCTTGGCGTCCGGATTGATCTTGTGGGCGCCGCTTTCAGCGCCCTTGGCGATGGCCACGAAGAAGGGATTGGCCAAATCGCCGAGGGTGACACCGACCGATTTCAGGGGCTTGTCGGCGGCCTGTGCAGGGGTCGTGGCGGCGCCCAGTGCAAGAGTGGCGCAGGCGATGGCGAGGGTTTTCTGGATCATGCTGGTCTCCGTTCTTGTTGGAAGTTCGAGGGGGATGGCTGGGGCCTGTCGCGGCCCTTTGCTGCTTGCTGCATACAACACGCCGGAACCGTCAGTCCCGGCGAACAATCTGGTCGGCACGGCTGCGCGTCGTTTCGATCAGCGCTGCATTGATTTCATCGCTGTTCATCACCCAGGCTTCAGCCTCGGCCGGACTGCGGCCAAACTGTACGTGGCGCGCAATCAGCCGCTGCAGCCGCACGGCAGGCTCGACATCGACATACCAGACCTCATCGAGCAAGGGCCGCACGCGCGACCAGTGGCCGCGGTCGAGCAGCAGGTAATTGCCTTCGGTGATGATGAGCCGGGTGTCAGCAGGGATGGCGATGCTGCCGGCAATGGCTTCCTCGATCTCGCGCAGGAATTGCGGTGCGTAGATGACTTCATCGGCCTGCTGCTGACGCAGCCGCGCCAGCAGGTGGACGTAGCCGGCGCTGTCGAAGGTATCTTCCGCCCCTTTGCGCGTGGCGCGGCCCAGGCGTGCCAGCTCCGCATTGGCGAGGTGGTAGCCATCCATGGGCAGGATGACGGACTGCGTCAGCCCTTGCGCCTGTGCATGCGCCAGCAGCGCAGCGGCGAACGTGGACTTGCCGCTGCCGGGCGGACCGGCGATACCGAGTATGGTGCGCTGGCCTCGGGCCAGCAGCGCTGCGAGCCGGTCGCTGAAGGGGGCCGGAATCATGGTCGACTCATTCCTTTTTCTAAGGACGGCCTGTCAGACCGTCCACACGCGCCTTGCGCGTTCTTTATTGAAATGCAGCACAACAGCAGCTTCTCCTGCTGTGCTTGCCTCGCCCATCTGCCGCATGGCAGGCGGCTGTCGTGCCAACCGGATGCGGACATGAGCGAATTGCGGAAAGCCGACAAACTAAGCGATTCTGTCTCCTGAATTTCAGCACTCCTGAATATTCATGCGTTATTTCTAATTATTGCTAGTTCCTCGTCGTCAACGTGATGAAATTTTCTTTGAATTTTTTCGATATCGATCCCCTTATGAATAAGTCAGATCATTTTCAGACTGCATGAAAAAAGGACGCTACCTCGGTGGTAGCGTCCTTGTGATTGTCTTTTCCGCGCCGTGCGAAAAAGCCGTGATGCAATGAGATCAGGCCCCGGCCAGCGCCGCCGCATCTGCTACCACGGTGGCATAGCGATCGGCCAGTTCGGTCAGCGCCACACGCTGGACCTCGACCGCCTTGACCGGCGCACCGCCCAGGGGATCTGGCAGGTCGCGGGTAGCGCAGGCAGCCGCCACGACCGTGGAGGCATAGCCATGGTCCAGTGCCGAGCGCACGGTCGCGCTCACGCACATGTGGGTAGCAAAACCGGTCACGATCAGGGACTTGCGGCCGGTCTTCCTGATGGCCTCGTCCAGCGAAGTACCGGCGAAGGCATTGGGCAGCCCCTTGGGCAGCACCACCTCCTCACCCTGCGGCTGCACGCCGTCGATGATGGCCACGTGCGGACCTTGCGGATCGAACATGGCACTGCCCGGCTTGCTGTGGTGGACGATGTGGATCACCGGCGCACCGGCGGCACGGGCCTGGCGCAGCAGCTCGGCGATCTGGCCGACCGCGGCATCGATGCCGGCCAGCGGGGCGCGGCCGGTGGTGTATTCGGTCTGGTGGTCGATGATGAGCAGGACGGCTTCCTGCCAGGTGGCGGCGCGGGCGCTGCCACCGGCGATCTGGATCAAGGTCTGGGGAGAGGACATGCGCGGTTCCTTGTTAAAAAATGTTCGAGAGAAGTCGATAAAACGCTGCAACTGAACGTCAATGCACAGTGACGGACCATCTTAGTCCGATAAAATTCGCACTGCCATTCACCAAAATCGCCAGCCCCCTGTGAAAAAATTAACAGCCCGCAGCAAGGCCGCGCCCTTGCCCTCCCCGCAAGCCATGCATGCCGCCCTGGATGCCGACTGGGAAAGCCTGCGCAGCTTCGCCGCCTTCGTCGAAGCCGGCAGCCTCTCCGGCGCGGCCCGCGCGCTGGGCGTCACGCATGCCACCATCGGCCGCCGCCTGCAACTGCTGGAAGAGGCCTTGCAGGGTCCGCTGTACCTGCGCCGCGCCGAGGATGTGGAACTGACCCGCCTGGGCGAGAGCGTGCTGACGGCTGCCCGCGCCATGCAGGAACAGACGCGGCAACTGGCGCGCACCCTGGCGGGCGGGGACCTGCGGCTGGAAGGCAAGCTGCGCCTGGCCTGCACCGATGCCATCGGGACCATGTTCCTGGCCCCGCGCCTGCCCGCTCTGCTGGAGCAATGGCCAGCGCTGGATGTGGAATTCGCGCTGGGCCACCAGACCCTGAGCCTGGCGCGGCGCGAGGCCGACCTGGCCCTGCGCTTCGGCAAGCCCCAGGATGGCGAACTGATTGCCCGGCCGCTGGGCGCGGTGCGTTTTTACCTGTGTGGCACGGCCGACAACGTCGCGCTCTGGCGACGGGCGCGCAAGACGGCGCCCTTCGTGGCCTATGACGATGGCGTGCCGGACATTCCGGAGACGCGCTGGATCGCCGACCATGCCGCCGGCAACCCGGTGCGTTTGCGCAGCACCAGCCTGGTGGCGCAGTGCATGGCCGCGCGCGCCGGGGTCGGGCTGGCCTTGCTGCCAAGCTATCTGCTGGCACCGGAACTGCAGACTGTGGAGTCCGCGCCACAGCTGCAGCGCGAACTGTGGGCGGTATTCCATCGCGACCTCAAGACCCTGCCCCGGCTGCGCGCCGTGCTGGCATGGCTGCAGGACTGCTGCGCGCAACTCTGAGAATTGCCTCATGGACAGGCCCGCCCGGCGCTGGCGGCGGCTGCACGGGGCCTGCGGTGCTATAATCGCGAACCTCCGGGGATGGGCTCCACCACCGCTGCAGCAGCAGATTCCAGCGGCCCGCCGCCCTCCTCCTCGCCGGCGCGCGCATGTTCCATGCGTCCTTCCTGCGCTCTTCGCCTGATAAAGATTTATGCAGAAAAAAGTATTCATCAAAACCTTCGGCTGCCAGATGAACGAGTACGACTCGGACAAGATGGCCGACGTGCTCCATCTCGCCGAAGGCCTCGTCAAGACCGATCGTCCGGAAGAGGCCGACGTGATCCTGCTGAACACCTGCTCGATTCGCGAGAAGGCGCAGGAGAAGGTGTTTTCCGACCTGGGCCGCCTGCGTGCGCTGAAGAAGGACAAACCCGACCTGCTCATCGGCGTGGGCGGCTGCGTGGCCTCGCAGGAAGGCGACGCCATCATCAAGCGCGCGCCCTTCGTGGACATGGTGTTCGGCCCGCAGACCCTGCATCGCCTGCCGCAGATGATCTCCGAGCGGCGCTACAGCGGCCGTCCCCAGGTGGACATCAGCTTCCCCGAGATCGAGAAGTTCGACCACCTGCCGCCGGCCCGCGTGGAAGGGGCGACTGCCTATGTCTCCATCATGGAAGGCTGCAGCAAGTATTGCAGCTACTGCGTGGTGCCCTATACGCGCGGCGAGGAAGTCTCGCGCCGCTTTGAGGATGTGCTCACCGAAGTGGCCGGGCTGGCCGACCAGGGCGTGAAGGAAATCATGCTGCTGGGCCAGAACGTCAATGCCTATCGCGGCGTGATGGAAGATGGCGAGATCGCCGACTTCGCCCTGCTGATCGAATACATCGCCGAGCTGCCGGGCATCGAGCGCATCCGCTTCGTGACCAGCCATCCCAAGGAATTCTCGCAGCGCCTGATCGACACCTATGCCAAGGTGCCCAAGCTCTGCAATCACCTCTACCTGCCGGCGCAACATGGCTCGGACCGCACGCTGGCGGCGATGAAGCGCGGCTATACCGCGCTGGAATACAAGTCGGTGATCCGCCGCATGCGCAAGGTGCGTCCGGATATCACGGTGCAATCGGACTTCATCGTCGGCTTCCCCGGCGAGACCGAGGAAGATTTCGAAGCGCTCATGAAGCTGGTGGCCGATGTGGGCTTCGACAACAGTTTCTCCTTCATCTTCAGCCCGCGCCCCGGCACGCCGGCCGCCAGCCTGGCCGACGACACCCCGCAGGAAGTCAAGCTGGCCCGCCTGCAGCGCCTGCAGGCCGCGCTCGACGAGAACGCGGCCAAGATCAGTGCCGCGCAGGTCGGCACGGTGCAAAAGGTGCTGGTGGAAGGCGTTTCCAAACGCCGCGAGCATGAGCTGCAAGGCCGCACCGAGAGCAATCGCGTGGTCAACTTCGACGGTGGTCCGAACGGCCAGCGCCTCATCGGCGAGATCCTCGAAGTCCGCGTGACCGAAGCCTTCCCCTTCTCGCTGCGTGGCGAGATCGTGACCCGTCATTGATGATTCAATCCCCTTAACCGGAATCGTGCATTGAAAAAAATCCCCAATCAGCCTCATCACTTCACGCCCCAGCCGCTGGACAACAAGCGCCTGGCCAACCTGTGCGGTGCGCTCGATGAAAACCTGCGCCAGATTTCCGCCGCGCTGGACGTGACAATCTTCCGCCGTGGCGACCGCTTCGTGGTCACCGGCACCAATGCCGAACGCGCAGTGGAAGTGCTGGAACGTTTCTACGAAAAGGCCGACCGACCGGTGGCCGTGGACGATATCCAGCTGGCCCTGGTGGAGCAGCGTGCCAACGCCGCCGCCGATGAAGAAGCCGGCCTGCCGCCACTGCCGGCGCGCCGTGGCAAGGCCGCTGCTGCACCGGCTGCGCCTGCCGCCGATGACAAGGACATCCAGGACCCGCTACCCGAGAGCCCCATCCTGAAGACCCGCAAGCACGACCTGCGCGGACGCACGCCGCATCAGAGCCAGTATCTGAATGCCATCCTCGAACACGACATCACCTTCGGTGTCGGCCCGGCCGGTACCGGCAAGACTTACCTGGCCGTGGCCTGCGCGGTCGATGCGCTGGAACGCGATGCCGTGCAGCGTATCGTGCTCACGCGCCCGGCCGTGGAAGCGGGTGAGCGCCTGGGCTTCCTGCCGGGCGATCTGGCGCAGAAGGTCGACCCATATCTGCGTCCGCTGTATGACGCGCTGTATGATCTGCTGGGCTTCGACCGCACGCAGAAGCTCTTCGAAAAACAGGCCATCGAGATCGCCCCGCTGGCCTACATGCGCGGCCGCACGCTCAATCACGCCTTCATCATTCTGGATGAGGCGCAGAACACCACGCCGGAACAGATGAAGATGTTCCTGACCCGCATCGGTTTCGGCAGCAAGGCCGTCATCACCGGCGACGTCACCCAGGTCGACCTGCATCACGGCCAGAAGAGCGGCCTGGTCGATGCGCTGTCGGTGCTGCATGACGTGCGCGGCATCGCCTTCTCGCGCTTCACCAGTGCCGACGTGGTCCGCCATCCGCTGGTGGCGCGCATCGTCGATGCCTATGATGCCGCCGGCAACCCGCGCCCGGATACCGCGCGCGCCACTGCCCGCACTGCCACCAATCTCCTGACCAAATCCGCCAAGCCGCGCCATGCCAAAACATAAACTCACGCTGTCGGTGCAATATGCCGACGACCGCCTCAAGGACAGCATCACCCGCCCTCTCCTGCGCCGCTGGGTGCAGGCCGCGCTGTTTGCGCCGGCCGAACTGACGCTGCGTTTCGTCGGTTCCGAAGAAGGCCGTGACCTCAACCGCGACTATCGCGGCAAGGACTACGCCACCAATGTGCTGACCTTCGCTTATACGGAAGATGAAGACAGCGAAGTCACCGAAGCCGACATCATCTTCTGTACCGACGTGCTGGAGAAGGAAGCCGCCGAGCAGAAGAAGACCGTGGAAGAACACACCGCTCACCTGGTGGTGCATGGCGTGCTGCATGCGCAGGGCTATGATCACGAGGACGATGAGGAAGCCGACGAGATGGAAGCGCTGGAAACCGAGATCCTGGCTACCTTGGGCTACGACAATCCCTACAAGTCACGCTGAAGCAAGGACTGCCTTGCCGCTTCGGCAACGCAATCTGATGTCGCAAACAACGGTCTGCTACTGCAGGCCGTTTTTTGTTTCCGGCCCAGGTTTCATTTTTGTTGCTTTGCCTCAAGCCGTTGCCGCTTTATCACGCCAAAAAGTAATCGGTTTTTCCGATGTGATCATCGATTTTTTCCGTTTCGTAATGGAGTGACAATTTGACGGTGATTTTCCGCTGACATTTAACTAGGCAATTCAGGAAAAGCCCGATGGGAAGCGGACTCCGGCTGAACGAGAATGCTTCCACACCAATTAAACCCATCGGGGAGGATGTCATGAAGAACCTGAAGATCGGCCATCGTCTTGGCCTTGGCTTTGCCGCCGTACTGGTCCTGCTGGTGGCCGTCGCCAGCTTCGGCCTGCAGCAAGTCTCGCGTCTGAATGATCGCATCGTCTTCCTGACCTCCATCGACGAGGGCAAGCTTGAAGCACTTTCCAAAGTGCAATTCGCCGTGGGCCTGCGCGCCATTGCGGCCCGCAACCTGACGCTGGTCAATGGGACTGCCGAACAGAAAGGCGATCTCGACCTGGTCGGCAGCGCCCAGAAAGATATCGATTCCGGCATGGCCGAGCTGACCCGCCTGATGCAAGATCCGGCGACCACGCCGCAGGAACGCGACATGCTGGAGCAACTGCGCAAGCTGGAGGCGCAATACCTGCCGGTGGCCGTCAACATCGTCAAGCTGGCGACCTCGCAACAGAACGAAGCGGCACGCACTTCGCTGGTCAAGGATTGCATGCCCATCCTCAATCGCGTGATTGCCCACGTGGAGCAATTCAACAAGCTGCTGCGCAAGAATTCCGCAGCCAATGTGGACGCAGCTGAAGCCGCCTACGCCATGGCCAAGTGGACCATGACGGGAGCCAGCATTGCGGCCCTGGTCCTGGGTGGCCTGATCGCCTGGCTGCTGACCCGCTCGATCTCCCGTCCGCTGGCCCAGGCCGTGAGCGTGGCGCAGAGCGTGCAGTCGGGTGATCTGGGCAGCCGCATCGAGGTCACCAGCAAGGATGAGCTGGGCCAGCTGATGGCCGCGCTCAAGGGCATGAATGACAGCCTGGTGGCCATCGTCGGTGAAGTGCGCCATGGTACCGACACCATCGCCGTGGCCTCCGACGAAATCAAGCGCGGCAACATGGATCTGTCCCACCGCACCGAACAGCAAGCCGGCTCGCTGCAGGAAACCGCCTCGGCGATGGAGCAGCTGACTGCCACCGTCAAGCAGACCTCCGACAATGCCCGCGAAGCCAAGCGCCTGGCCGACAATGCCTCGGACGTGGCCACCAAGGGCGGAGCCGCCGTGAACCGCGTGGTCGAAACCATGCACGCCATCAGCACCTCCTCGCACAAGATCGTGGACATCATCAGCGTGATTGACGGCATTGCCTTCCAGACCAACATCCTGGCCTTGAACGCCGCCGTGGAAGCGGCCCGTGCCGGTGAACAAGGCCGTGGCTTCGCGGTGGTTGCCTCCGAAGTGCGCTCGCTGGCCCAGCGCTCGGCTGTTGCCGCCAAGGAAATCGAGGCGCTCATCAATGAATCGGTCGCCAAGGTCGCCACCGGTGAAAAGCAGGTCAGCGAAGCCGGCTCGACCATGGACGAAGTGGTCAGGAGCATCCAGAGCGTGACCCACATCGTGCAGGACATCAGCGCCGCCAGCACCGAGCAGACCGCCGGCCTGGAACAGATCAACACCGCCGTGGCCCGGATCGACGAAACCACCCAGCAGAACGCCGCCCTGGTGGAACAGGCTGCCGCGGCCGCCGCGTCCATGCAGCAACAGAGCGTGGCCCTGACCGATGTGGTGAGCATCTTCAAGCTCACGGCCGAGCAGGCCGGCCCGACCGCAGTGCGCGGCCCGCAGCAGGCCGCTGTGCAATATTCCCAGGACACGGCGATGCCGGCCCTGAGCTACGCCTGAGCACCAGGCAGAAAGTTTTTCCCTGAGGGTGTACTTGCCGGCATCGTGTATGCCGGCTTTTTTTTGCTCGGTGCAATGGCGTAAACACATCGGAATTTCCAAGGAGCAAGCGGGGCGGCGGCCCGCTGTGGCCGGGCCTTTAGTGGACTTGTCACATAATTGTTGTATCCTATGGCTCTTCGAAACTACGTCGGGCTCGCGCCTAACGCCATGCAAGATCACCCTAGTAGCGTCAAGTCTGACGCTAAACCCCATCGTTCCCTGTTTGAACGACTCACCGCACTGATTTCCCCCGAGCCCGAGAACCGGGCAGAACTGCTCGAAGTGTTGCACGACGCACACGAGCGCAATCTCATCGACGCCGATGCGCTGTCGATGATCGAAGGCGTGTTCCAGGTCTCCGACCTGGCCGTGCGCGACATCATGGTGCCGCGCTCGCAGATGGACACCATCGACATTTCCAAACCGATCGAAACCTGGATGCCCGAAGTGCTGGCCACGTCCCACTCGCGCTTCCCCGCCGTGGATGGCGAGCGCGACAAGGTGATCGGCATCCTGCTGGCCAAGGACCTGCTGCGCTACTACGCCGAGGAATCCTTCGACGTGCGCGACATGCTGCGCCCGGCCATCTTCATTCCCGAATCCAAGCGCCTGAACGTGCTGCTGCGCGACTTCCGCGCCAACCGCAACCACATGGCCGTGGTGGTGGACGAATACGGCGGCGTGGCCGGCCTCATCACCATCGAGGACGTGCTGGAACAGATCGTCGGCGACATCGAGGACGAATACGATTTCGATGAAGCCGAAGACAACGTGCTGGCCCTCAAGGATGGCCCGCACGGCGCGCGCTGGCGCGTGAAAGCCCTGACCGAGATCGAGCAGTTCAACGCCGAAGTGGGCAGCCGCTTCTCCGACGAAGACGCCGACACCATCGGCGGACTGGTCGCCAATCACGTGGGCCGCGTGCCGCGCAAGGGCGACGAATTCGACATCGATGGCCTGCACTTCGAAGTGCTGCGCGCCGATGCGCGCCAAGTACACGTGCTGCTGGTGTCCAAGCTGCCGCCGGCACCGCTGGACGACGAGTGACTCGCCTGATCTGCCTGCCGTTGCAACCGTGACTTCCCCCTCCTCCCAAGACCTGCCGCTGCCGCGCGGCGCGACCGCTGCGCGCGGTCGCCTCGGCACGGCGCTGGCCCTGCTGCTGCCGGTCGCAGCGGGTGCGGTCAACGTCTTCGCCTTCGCGCCCTTCAAGCTGTGGCCCTTGCAGATCCTGGCCCTGGCCTGGCTGTTCCATGGCGTGCTGGCGCAACCGCAAGCCTCCACCGGCCGCCACTTCCTGCGCGGCTGGCTGTACGGTTTCGGCTGGGCGGCGGCGGGCGTGCACTGGCTCTACATCAGCATGCATGACTACGGCGGCATGCCGGGCTGGATGGCGGCACTGGCCGTGGGCTTGCTGGCGCTCTATCTGGGCTTGTATGCGGGTGCGGCTACCGCGCTGGCTGGCTGGCTGCGCCATCGCTGGTCGTCTTCGCCGCTGGTGCTGGCGCTGTTCATGCTGCCGGCGCTGTGGGCGCTGTCGGAGTGGGCGCGCGGCTGGATCTTCACGGGATTCCCCTGGCTGATTTCGGGCTATGCGCATACGGTTGGCCCCCTGGCCGGCTTCGCCCCGGTGGGCGGCGTCTATTTCGTCGGCTGGGTCGCAGCGCTCATCGCTGGCAGCCTGGCGCTGCTGTGGATGGGCCTCACGCGCAAGGGCGTGGCGGGCACTGGCCAGCGCATCGTGCTGCCGCTGTGTGCTGCGGCCCTGCTGTGCGCGGGCGGCGTAGCCTTGCGGCTGGCGCACTGGACCGCGCCACAAGGCCAGCCGATCACGGTGCGCCTGCTGCAGGGGAACATTCCGCAGGAAATGAAATTCTCCAACGATGCCCTGGTCTCCACCCTCGGCATGTACGAACAGATGATCAGCGCCGCGCCGGCCGACCTGATCGCCACCCCGGAAACCGCCATCCCGCTGCTGCCGCAGCAATTGCCGCCGGATTATCTGGAACGCATCGCGCGCTTCGCGCAAAAGAGCGGCAGCCATCTGGCGCTGGGCATTCCGCTCTCCGATGGTCCGCAGCTGTATGCCAATTCGGTGCTGGGCTTCGGCCCCGGACTGGGATCGGCCTTGATGCCCTACCGCTACGACAAGCACCATCTGGTGCCCTTCGGTGAATTCATCCCGCCGGGCTTTCGCTGGTTCGTCGACCTGATGCACATCCCGCTGGGCGACATGACGCGCGGCGCGCCGGTGCAGTCGCCCTTCGGCGTGAAGGACCAGTGGGTGCTGCCCAACATCTGCTACGAAGATCTGTTTGGCGAAGAAATCGCCGGCCAGCTGCGCGATGCCTACCGTGCCGGCCAGCCGCAGGCCAGCCTGCTGCTGAACCTGTCCAACATTGCCTGGTTCGGCAATTCGATCGCCCTGCCCCAGCACCTGCAGATCTCGCAGATGCGCACGCTGGAAACCGGCCGCCCGATGCTGCGCGCCACCAACACCGGAGCCACGGCGGTGATCCTGCCGGGCGGCGCAGTCAGCGAACTGCCGCCCTACACGCGCGGCGTGCTCTCCGGCCAGGTGCAGGGCTATGGCGGCCAGACCCCCTACATTCTGCTGGGCAACAAGCTCATCGTCGGGCTGGCGCTGCTGATGCTGCTGCTGGCCTGGGGCCGCAACAAGGCCGCGCGCATTCGCCACTGATCTCCGATGCCAGGGCCCGGCAGTGCCGCGCCCTGGCAAAACCGGGTCAAACGCCCCAAAAGGCGCTAAAATTCAAGGTTTTCGCAATTCCTCCGCCGGTTCGCCAGGCCACCACACACGATGCTGACATTTCAACAAATCATCCTCAAGTTGCAAGAATATTGGGACGCCCAGGGCTGCGCACTGCTGCAACCCTACGACATGGAAGTCGGCGCGGGCACCTCGCACACGGCAACCTTCCTGCGCGCGATCGGCCCGGAACCGTGGCGCGCCGCCTATGTCCAGCCTTCGCGCCGTCCCAAGGATGGCCGCTATGGCGAAAACCCCAACCGCATGCAGCACTACTACCAGTACCAGGTGGTCCTGAAGCCGGCGCCGGAAAACATCCTGGACCTGTACCTGGGCTCGCTGGAGGCGCTGGGACTGGATCTGAAGCAAAACGACGTGCGCTTCGTCGAGGATGACTGGGAAAACCCCACCCTGGGCGCCTGGGGCCTGGGTTGGGAAGTCTGGCTCAATGGCATGGAAGTGACGCAATTCACCTATTTCCAGCAGGTCGGCGGCCTCGATTGCAAGCCGGTACTGGGCGAGATCACCTACGGCATCGAGCGCCTGGCCATGTACCTGCAGGGCGTGGAAAACGTCTATGACCTGGTCTGGACCGAATGGACCGAGAACGGCGTCAAGAAGCACCTGACCTATGGCGACGTGTTCCACCAGAACGAAGTGGAACAGTCCACCTTCAACTTCGAGTACTCGAACACCGACTTCCTGTTCTCGCTGTTCACCAACTACGAAGCCGAAGCCAAGCGCCTGATGGAAGTGCCGCTGGCCCTGCCCGCGTATGAACAGGTGCTCAAGGCCGCCCACACCTTCAACATGCTCGACGCCCGTGGCGCCATTTCGGTCACCGAGCGCGCCGCCTACATCGGCCGCATCCGCAATCTTTCGCGGGCGGTGGCGCAGGCCTACTTCGAATCGCGCGAACGCCTGGGCTTCCCGATGCTGGGCCAGGCACCGGCACATGCTGCCGCCTGAGACGCAGCAACACGACATCATGCGGCACCGGTTGACTTGACCGGTGTCCCGAGCAAGACAGCAAGACAGACAACATGAACCAGACACTCCTCGTAGAACTCGTCACCGAAGAACTCCCGCCGAAGGCGCTGGCCAAGCTGGGCGATGCCTTCGCCAATGGCATCTTCAATGGCCTGCAAAGCCGCGGCTATCTCGACGCCGGCGCTGCCGCCACCGCCTATGCGACGCCGCGCCGCCTGGCCGTCGCCATCACGCAAGTGCGCGCCGCCTCTCCGGACAAATCGATCCGCGAAAAAGTGCTGCCGGTCAGCGTGGCACTGGACGCCGAAGGCCGCCCGTCGGCACCGCTGGTGAAGAAGCTGGCCGCACTGGCCGCCTCCACCGGTGCCACCGTCATCACCCCGGACCAGCTGGAACGCGCCCAGGATGGCAAGGCCGAGAGCTTCTTCTACACCTATACCGCCAAGGGTTCGGCCCTGGCCGTGGGCCTGCAGGCTGCGCTCGACGAAAGCCTGTCCAAGCTGCCCATCCCCAAGGTCATGAGCTACCAGCGCCAGTTCGGCCGCGCGGCCGGCGAGACGGTGCACTTCGTGCGTCCCGCGCACTACCTGGTGGCGCTGCTGGGCAATGATGTGGTGCCGATCAATACGCTGGGCCTGGATGCCGGCCGTACCACGCTGGGCCATCGCTTCCTGTCCTCGGGTGTGCTGCAGATCGCCTCGTCCGATGCCTACGTCGAGGCACTGGCCACGCAGGGCAAGGTCATCGCCAGCTTCACCGAGCGCCGCGAAAAGATCCGCACTGCGCTGCTGGCCAAGGCCGGTGGCGATCAAGTGCTGATGCCGGACTCGCTGCTGGACGAAGTCACCGCGCTGGTGGAATGGCCGGTGGTCTACGAATGCAAGTTCGAGGATGAATTCCTGGCCGTGCCGCAGGAATGCCTGATCCTGACCATGCAGACCAACCAGAAATATTTCGCGCTGACCGACGCCGATGGCAAGCTGCGTTCGCGCTTCCTGATCGTTTCCAACCTGGAGACCGATCGCCCCGAACACATCATCGGCGGCAACGAACGCGTGGTGCGTCCGCGCCTGTCGGATGCCAAGTTCTTCTTCGAGCAGGACAAGAAAAAATCCCTGGCTGATCGCGTGCCGCAACTGGCCAACGTGGTCTACCACAACAAGCTGGGCAACCAGCTGCAGCGCACCGAGCGCGTGCAGGCACTGGCCGGCAAGATCGCCAGCCTGCTGGGCGGCGACGTCAAGCAAGCCGAGCGCGGCGCGCTGCTGGCCAAGGCCGACCTGCTGACCGACATGGTCGGCGAGTTCCCCGAACTGCAAGGCATCATGGGCACGTACTACGCGCGTCATGACGGCGAGTCCGATGAAGTGGCACTGGCCGCTTCCGAACACTACCAGCCGCGCTTTGCCGGCGACGCCCTGCCTGCCACCGCCACCGGTACCGCCGTGGCCCTGGCTGACAAGCTGGAAACCCTGGTCGGCATCTGGGGCATCGGCCTGCAGCCGACCGGCGACAAGGATCCGTTCGCCCTGCGTCGCCATGCCCTGGGCGTGCTGCGCATGCTGGTCGAAAAGCGCCTGCCGCTGTCGCTGACCGCCTTGCTGGATGCAACAGCAGGACTGTTCGCCGGCAACGCCAATTTCAAGGATCCGCGCGCCGACGTGCAGGCCTTCATCTACGACCGCCTGCGCGGCCTGCTGCGCGAGCGCGGCTTTGCACAGAACGAAGTGGAAGCCGTGGTGGCCCAACAGCCTGACGTGCTGGACAACGTGGTGGAACGCCTGCAAGCCGTGCAAGCCTTCGCCGCCTTGCCGGAAGCCGAGGCCCTGGCCGCCGCCAACAAGCGCATCACCAACATCCTGAAGAAGATCGAAGGCGTGGCCATTGACGCCCACGGTGCCGTGCAGGAAAACCTGCTGCAGGAAGCCGCCGAGCAAGGCCTGTTCGCCGCCATGCAGACCACGCGTCCGCAGGTGCAGGCAGCCTACGCAGCGGGTGACTTCGCCGGTGCGCTCAAGGCCCTGGCGCAACTGCGCCAGAACGTCGATGCCTTCTTCAACGACGTGATGGTCAATGCCGAGGACGAGCAGCTGCGCAAGAATCGCCAGGCACTGCTGGCATCGCTGCATGGCATGCTCAACCAGGTGGCCGACATTTCCAAGCTGGCGGCGTAATCCATCACGCTGCCGGCTGTCGTACACGCTACACCGATCCGCCGCGCACGGGCTTGTCCTGGCGCGGCGGTATTCATGAAGGAAAGCAGGAATGAAACTGATCATTCTCGACCGCGATGGCGTCATCAACCAGGATTCCGATGCCTTCATCAAGTCGCCCGACGAGTGGATCCCCATCAAGGGATCACTGGAAGCGATCGCGCGCCTGAACCAGGCCGGCTATCGCGTCGTGGTGGCCACCAACCAGTCCGGCGTGGCGCGCGGCTTGTTCGACATCAAGACCCTCAACGCCATCCACCAGAAGATGCACAATGCGGCCCAGCAGGCCGGTGCCGATATCGATGCGGTATTCTTCTGCCCGCACTCGGCCGATGACAATTGCGATTGCCGCAAGCCCAAGCCGGGCATGTTCCACGAGATCGCCAAGCGCTTCAACATCAGCCTGCGCGGTGGTGTGGCGACCGTGGGCGATTCGCTGCGCGACCTGCAGGCGGGCTATGTGGCCGGCTGTGCGCCCTACCTGGTGCTGACCGGCAAGGGCGAGAAGACCCAGGCCAAGGGCGGCTTGCCGCCGGGCACGCTGGTGTTCCCGGATTTATCGGCAGTGGTTGATTTCATTCTGAAGTCGCCGGTCGGGGTCTCGGTATAGTGCCGTTGCTGCGACCGCGCAGCCAACCCCATTCATTACAACAACATGCTTCGGCATGGGAGAAACGATTTTGCGCCTTGTCCTGATTCTGCGTTCGGTGATCTTCATGGTCTTGATGGCCGTGGCCACCATCATCTGGTCCTTCGCCTGCCTGCTGTCGGCCCCCTTCCCTTACGCCCAGCGCTACTGGTGGACTTCACGCTGGAACGTGTTCGTGATCTGGACCGCACGCGTGATCTGCGGCATCCGCTACGAAATGCGCGGCACAGAGAACCTGCCCGATGCGCCGGTAATCCTGCTCTCCAAGCACCAGTCGGCCTGGGAAACCATCTTCTACGTCATCAACATGCCGCGTCCGCTGGTGTTCGTGTTCAAGAAGGAACTGACCTACATTCCCTTCTTCGGCTGGGGTATCGGGCTCTTGCGCATGATCCCGATCGATCGCAAGAAAGGCCGCGACGCCTTTGCGCAAGTGCTGGAACATGGCCGCCGTCGCCTGCGCGATGGCCAGTGGATCATGATGTTCCCGGAAGGTACGCGCACCGCCGTGGGCTCGCAGGGCAAGTACAAGGCCGGTGGTTCGCGCCTGGCCGTGGAAACCAATACGCTGGTGGTGCCGGTGGCGGTGAACTCGGGCGAATGCTGGCCCAAGGGCAGCTTCGTCAAGAAGCCGGGCGTCATCACGGTCTCGATCGGCAAGCCGATTTCGCCGGAAGGCCTGAATCCCCAGGAATTGAACGAGCGCGTCGAAAATTGGATAGAATCCGAGATGCGCGTGATTTCGCCGGACGTCTACAAAAACAGCGCGCCCCGGCCGGCCGCCTCGACTGCATCGCAGTAATGCCGCGCGGCCAACTCCTTAGCCAACAGCAACACAGGACGCCGCGACTGCCTTGATACTGCTCCGCAAACCCAAACCCAATCCCGACCAGCTCTCGCTGCAACTGGATTTGTTTGGCGCGCCCGCCGCTGCGCCGACAGCGGCGCCCGTCGATCCGGGTCCGGCGCTGCCCTCGCCGACGGTGCAGCCGCCGCTCATCGTGACACCGCATCCGGTCGTCCATGCGGCTCCGCTGCCGCCGCCCCTGATTCCCGAATCACCCGCATCACCCTCACCTCCCAGCCCGCTGCTGGCCCCGCCGACCACGGCCCGTCCGGCCGATGGCAAGCGCCGCATCCAGCTGGGCGAGCACACCATCGATTTCGCACTGCTGCGTTCCAAGCGCCGCACCATCGGTTTCCTGGTCAGTGATGAAGGCCTGCGCGTGACCGCGCCCAAGTGGGTCACGCTGGCCGAGATCGACAACGCCATCCGCGAGAAGCAGCGCTGGATCCTGAGCAAGCTCAACGAGCGCCGCGAGCGTTCGGCGCGTCGCCTGCAACCGCAGATGCAATGGCGCGATGGCGCCACCCTGCCCTATCTGGGTGCCGACATCACGCTGCGCATCCGCACCGGCCAGCGCCAGGCGGTGTTTCTTGACGAAGTCACGCGCGAACTCAACATCAGCCTGCCGGCCGACGCTGGCGAGCAGCAATTGAAGGATCGCGTGCAGGGCTGGCTACAGGCGCGCGCCGAAGAACTGTTCGGCAAGCGGCTCATGATTTATGCCGAGAAGCTGGGCGTGCAATATCGCTCCTACGCACTGTCCTCGGCCACCACGCAATGGGGCTCCTGCACGTCGGATGCGCGCATCCGCCTGAACTGGCGGCTGATGCATTTCGCGCTGCCACTGATCGATTACGTCATCGCGCATGAACTGGCGCACCTGCGCGAGATGAACCACAGCCCGCGCTTCTGGGCCACGGTGCAATCGATCTTCCCCGAATTCGAATCGGCCAAGAAGGCCTTGCGCGACAGCGCAGCCGAGACCATGCCGATCTTCTGACCGCCCGGGTCCGGCCCTCCCTCTCTCGCTCAGAAGCGCACGTTCACACCCACGTCCAGCGAGCGCCCATAGCCCGGCAAGGCTTGCAGGCTGCCGCTCTTGGTCTTGGCCAATCCCGACAGGTAGACCCCGCCCAGCGCATCCGCATAGTTGCGATTGAACAGATTGCTGATGCCTGCGCTGACGCTGATGGCCTGGTTGAACTGATAGCTGCTGCGCAGGTTGAAGACGGTATAGCTGGCGGTGACCGGCTCCAGGCGATTGCTGTCCACCAGCGTCTTGCGTGCGACGTAATTCACTTCAGCGCGGTTGGTCCACGCGCCTTGCTGCTGCTCCAGCGCGGCCAGCACGTTGAAGGGCATCATGTGATACAGGTTGCCGCCATCGACACGCTTGCCGCGCGTGAGGCCGGCCTTGCCGGTGAAGGCGATGTCCCCGAGTCCGGCAGTGCGCAGCAGCGGCCACTTCCACGAGGCGTTGATGCCATACAGACGGGCATCGTGATTGGCGAATTGCAGCAGCGCACCCGAGGCAGTGCTGACGCTGTAGGGATTGAAGCGGCCGATGACGTCGGCATCGATGTAGTTCTCGACGTAGCTGAAATACGGTGTCAGCTTGAAGAACCAGCGCGGTTCGTTGCCGTCCTTGTCGGCCGGATGCCAGTCAGCGGTGGCCGAGAGGGTATGCGCCACTTCCGGCTTGAGATCGATGTTGCCGACATAGCCGTTGCCATCGCCGAACCAGTTGGTCATGGTCATGGCCATGGTGCCGCGGCCCCAGGTGTAGCGCTCGTAGAGATTGGGCGAACGGGTCTTGCGGGCATAGCCCACCTCCCAGGTCTGCCCGGCGTCGGGCGTGAAGCGCGCCAGTGCAGTGAGGTCAATGTTGTTGTCGGTCTTCGCGTGGCCGCGGGCATTGAAGGCATTGGCCGCCGTCAGGTCAGCCATGTTCATCATGTTGGTGCCATAGGATTGCACGTTGCCGGCATCGGTCTTGACCAGCTCGTCGCGCACCCCCACGATCGTGCTCCAGCGTTCATTCAACTTGCCTTCCCACTCGGCGAAGAGGGCGTAACGATCGCGCTTGCCGTCGTTGATGTTCACATAGGTCCGGGGGCCCATCATCATCGAGCCCGGTACGGCCGGCCAGTCGTCATCCAGATGGAAGCTGTGGTACTCGTTGCCCACGCGCAGTACGCTGCGGCCCTCGGGTGCGAGGTCGAACTCGGCGCGCAGCGTGTAGCCGAGATCACGGCCCTGCGTCTGCATGGGCATGGTGCCGGTGCGTTCGGCGCTGAAGAATCCCATCTCATGCTCGGTGCGCTGCCAGTACACGCGGCCCAGCAGCTTGCCCCAGTCGAAGCGGCGCTCATAGCCCAGATTGGCAAAGGTGGAGCGGTTGCCGGTCATGTCCATGTACTGGTTCGGGAAGCCCTGGTAGGGGATGTATTGCTGCCCGGCCTTGAACACCAGTTGCTGCCCGTCACCGCGTGCAGCCACTGTCACCGCGTGGTTGTTGCTCTCGAACTGGCTGCCCAGCACCTTGTCGCCACGGCCGTTGACGTAGCTCTCGCCCCGCGACTGGCTGGCCACGTAATGGACCGAGAGACTGTCGCTGGCCACCGTCCCTTCCACTGACGCCGATACTTCCGAATTGACGCTGCGTGCGGCCACCGAGAAGCCACCCTTGGTCAGCAGCTCGCCCGGTTGTGCCGCGAACTGCGGTGCCGGCGACGCCAGTTCGATGGTGCCGCCGATGCTGTCGCCACCGACGCTGACCGGCGTGATGCCGGCCATCACGCGCGTGATCCCGACCTGCGCGGGCGGCATGTAGGACATGGGTGCGTTCATCTGGTTGCCACAGGCGGCGGTGACCTCCATGCCATCGAGGCGTATCTTGAGACGGTCGGCAGCGAAGCCATTGAGGACCGGCAGTGCCGAAACGCCGCCTGCTGCCGCGCTGGCGTAACCGGGTTGATCGGCCAGCAGCGCAGCGCTGTCGGCGTTGAGCGGGGCCGTTGCGGCAGGCTTGTCACCGCGCACGGTGACGGTCGGCAAGGGCGCATCGGCCGGATCAGAAGTGGTCTGGGCCAGGGCATGGCCGCAAGCGCTGAACGCCAGCGCGATGGCGCAGGCACAAGGAGTGAGTTGCATGGAAATCCCCAGGGGTTGTCGTTATCGGTCTGCCTGTCTGTGAAGGCAAGTACAGCGGGCGATTATGGCCAAGCAAAACGACGAGGGAGTGCGACATATTGTCGCGCGCGGCACGACAGAATGACGAAGGCGGCGCGCAGCTGCCCGGGGAGCGGGTGTCGGCGGCTGCGTCAAATTGACGCAGCCTTTCGACGATGTGTAGCGTCAGTGCTTGAGATAACGTTCGGCCAGCGTTTCATACAGCGGTGGTGCGAATACCTTGGAGACCGCCGAGGCAATCAGCGCGGTGGCCATCAGCGAGATCACCAGCGCATGCCCGTCGACCATTTCCATCACGATCACGAAGGCGGTGATCGGCGATTGCGTGACGGCCGCGAGGTAGCCCACCATGGCCAGCGCCACCAGCATCGGCAGCGAGGTGCCGCCGAAGAGCAGGTGCAGCAGGTTGCCGAAGCCGGCACCGATGGACAGCGAAGGCGCGAAGATGCCGCCCGGCAGGCCCGGCAGGTAGGAGCCGATCATGGAGGCGAACTTGAGGAAGGGATAGAACACCGACAGCCCCTGCCCGTCATTGAGCAGACCATGCGCCTGTTCGTAGCCGCTGCCGAAGGTGGCCCCGCCGGCGGCCACACCGATGACCGCGACGATGAAACCGCACAGCGCCGCGAACGCCACCGGACGTTCGGCGCGCAGCGTCACGACGGGGGCAGGAATCCAGCGGGTGGGATTGAGGATGAGCCAGCAGAAGAGTCCGCCGGCCACGCCCATCAGTACCGCGGTCACGATCACGGCAAGGATCAGGCGGCCGCTGGTTTCGCCAGGGAAGGCGATGGAGCCGAAATAGGTGTAGTTGCCATTGATCGACAGCGCCACCAGGCCGGCGAAGATGATGGTGGTGATGACCACGCCGCTGGCGCGCT
Organism: Herbaspirillum huttiense; assembly: GCF_004367745.1. Classification (GTDB taxonomy): domain Bacteria; phylum Pseudomonadota; class Gammaproteobacteria; order Burkholderiales; family Burkholderiaceae_D; genus Herbaspirillum; species Herbaspirillum huttiense. The sequence continues at coordinate 850,622 of NZ_CP037993.1, read as the reverse complement.
GTTCGAAGCTGCGCGAGAGTTCCTCGATGGCGAAGACGATGCCGGCCAGCGGCGTATTGAAGGCCGCCGCCAGGCCGGCGGCGGCACCGGCCAGGATCAGGCGGCGTTCCATGTGCTCGTATCCGGTCGGATACAGGCGGCGCAGGTTGTACATGATGGCCGCACCGATTTGCACCGTCGGTCCTTCGCGGCCAATGGTCATGCCGCCGGCGATGGCCACCACCGACAGCGCGATCTTGCCGGCCAGCACGCGGATGGACAGCAGCACGCTGCCGCGTTCAGCGGTATCCCCATGCAGGGTGGCAATGGCCTGCGGGATGCCGCTGCCTTCCGAGCCGGGGAAGTAGCGGCGCGTGAGCCACACGCAGGCGGCACAGACAGCGGGCGTGAGCAGCAGCGGCAGCCAGGGCGACCGGTGTTCGATACTGCGGAAGACACCGAAGCCGAGTTCGATGGCCTGTGCATACAGCACCGCGACCAGGCCGACGATGATGGCACCGCTCCAGAGGATGCCGTATTCGACCCATAGCCGGCGCAGATGACTTTTGGAAAGTTGGTAGAGGCTCAATTGGCGTTCCTGTTGTTGTTCTGTTGATGCAGAGATGCAGAGATGCAGAGATGCAGAGATGCAAGATGCAGACATGCGTGGATGCAGCGATGCATCCTCATGGACACGGCCTGTGCTGCGAAAATCCCGCCGCATGGCCGCACCATGAAAAAAGCCCGCGTGAGCGGGCTGGCAGGCTGACAGCGACTTGCCTCAATCGGCGGCGCTGTACTGTTCCTTCTTCTGGATGAACTCGATCTTGTAGCCATCCGGATCGGTGACGAAGGCAATCACGGTCTTGCCGTGCTTCATCGGACCGGCTTCGCGGGTGACCGCGCCGCCCTTGGCCTTGACCGCCTCACAGGCGGCGTAGGCATCGTCGACCTCGATGGCAATGTGGCCGTAGCCGGTGCCCAGGTCATACGATTCGGTATCCCAGTTGTGGGTCAGTTCGAGCACGGTGTGATCGCGTTCTTCGCCGTAACCGACGAAGGCCAGCGTGAACTTGCCGTCGGGGTAGTCATTCCTGCGCAGCAGTTTCATGCCCAGCACCTGGGTATAGAAATCGATGGAACGGTCCAGATTTCCCACGCGCAGCATCGTATGCAACATTCTCACTTGGCGACTCCTTTTCATGGCTAACGTGAAGCAAGCCGACATTATCCCCGATTTGCCGGACGCTCGCCGAAGGCCCTCCGCGCAGGCGCAGAACATCGCGGGCGGACTCAGTCCTGATCGGTCCCGCGCAGACGGTGGATCTGCTCTTCCAGCGCACTGATCCGGTACTGCAATCGGCGCTCCGTGCTGATGTCGACGATCAGTCCGTACCAGCGCACGATGCGGCCCTCGCTGTCGCTGTGGGGTGAGGCACGGCTGCGCATCCAGCGCCATTGGCCGTCCGGCCAGAGCACGCGGAATTCGGTGCGGAAGGGGCGCCCCGTGGGCAGGTTGGCCAGCCATTCCTGACGCACCCGCAGGCGGTCTTCCTCGGGCATGCGCGCCAGCCACTGCTGGTGGCGCTGGGCGGTGGTCAGCTCGGGCTGCCATTCGAAGGTCGGGCCAATGTAGTCGATCACGCCTTGCGCATCGGCGGCCCAGGGGATGTTGGGACTGAGGTCGATGGCCCGATGGAAATGTTCTTCACTGTCGCGCACGGTGCGCTCGGCGGATACGCGCGCCGTAATGTCCACCGCCGAGCCGGAGATGCCCAACAATTCACCCAGGTCGCTGCGCACCACCTGGAAGGCCAGCAATGAGGTACGTCCGGTACGCGAATTGAAGAATTCCGTGGCGGCAGGAGACGCGCCGTCGACCACCTCGGCCACCATCTGCAGCAGCGGGCGATGTTCGCTGCGGTTCAACAGGTCGATGACCGGGCTGCCCTCCAGCTCGGTGCCGGCATAGCCACCGAGCAGGTCGATCATCATGGCATTGGCGCTGACCACGCGCAGCAAGGGGTCGAGGAAGCACAGACCAACCGGCGCGCTGCGATAGAGCGAATCGAGCTGGTGCCAGCGCTGGAAGGGCGAGGTATCGATCCCGGCACTGTGGCGCGACCAGACGCCGCGCTCGCCGATCAGCCGTGCCGCATCGGCCAGCGGAGCAGGACGGCCGAGATGGAAGCCTTGCCCGAATTCGCAGCCCATGCGCTTGAGGAGATGGGCGTGGTGTTCAGTCTCGATGCCTTCGGCGACCACGTGCATCTTGAGACTCTGGCCCAGGCCCGCGACCGCCAGCACGATGCGGAAGCTGTCCGGGTTCTGGTCCATGGTGCGTACGAAACTGGCGTCGATCTTGATCTCGTCGAAGGGATAGGACTGCAGGCGCGTCAGGCTGGAATAGCCGGTGCCGAAATCATCCAGCGACAGGCTGGCCCCGGCCTGGCGTGCGGCCAGGATGGTCTGCAAGGTGCGCTCGTGGTCCTGCACCAGCACGGTCTCGGTGATCTCCAGCTGCAGGCGCGACATGGGCAGGCCATGCTGATGCATCACGGCAGCCAGACGGTCCAGCAGGCTGCCGTCGAGGAACTGGCAGGGCGACAGGTTGATCGCCAGGCGCAGCTCCGGGGGCCAGTGGCGCAGGCTGGCGGCCACCGTGTCGAGCAACTTGAGCAGCAGGACATCCAGTACGCCGCCACGTTCGGCGATGTCGATGAAATCGATGGGGGAGACCACACCGCGCTGCGGACAGGTCCAGCGCGCCAGCATCTCGAAACCGGCAATGCGGCCGCTGCGCAGATGCACCAGCGGCTGCAGCGCCGGCCACAGGTGGCCGGCGTCGAGGGCGGTCCGGATGTCATCGGCGGCGATGGGGGCCATCATCGTGGGAGCGTCTCCTTGCTGGTTGGCAATGCGCGCTGTTTCGTCATTCTGACGAAACGATCAGCCTCATTATGCTGACAAAATGCCAATCGGCTCGTCATTATGTAGCGTTTTACTGACGCTTTGCTTGCCCACCACCGCTTTTCTGCGCCCCACGACAAAAAACGGGCAACCCGACAAGGTTGCCCGTTTTCCTCAAGATGGCTTGCGCCTGGATGTCCTGTGCGGGGGAACGTGGTCCGCCGCCCTGCTCATCGGCCGGGATCAGCGGCCATAGTAGGAGTAGTAATCCGGACGGTCGTCGTAACGATAGGTACGTACCTCGGTCCGTTCCACGTAACGCACCGGACGCGGCGGCGGCGGGGCGTAGTAGCGCGGCTGCTCGTAGACTACCTGCTGCGGCGGCTGGTAATACACCGGCTGCGGGGCCTCATAGTAAACCTGTTGCGGCGGGGCCTGATAGACCGGTGCCGGCTGCGAGTTGGCGATCAGTGATCCGATGGCGACGGCACCGATGATACCGGCAGCAATCGCCACGCCGTTGCCGCCCCGGTCATGCGCCATCGCAGGCGTGCTGACGACGGCGGCCGAAGCCAGAAGCGTGGTGGCGATCAATACCGATGCGATTTTTTTGCTGGCCATGATTGGCTCCTGTCAAAGAAGTCCGCGATCTGTCGCGGCACGATTCCAATATAAGACAGGTTCAGCTTGAAACTACGGAATATGAAACTTCGTTACAGTTCTTACGGGTGGCGCCGCGGCTGTAATAAAGTGCAACAGCCGCATTGCACGCCCTGTACGGGCCTCAGGCCTGGCGCGCGGCCAGCAGGTTGGCCAGGGCCACGAACTGTTCCACCGGCACCGCTTCCGGACGCGCCTGCGGATCGACGCCGGCCTGGCGCAATTCGTCTTCCGTGAAGAGGCCCGCCACGCAGTTGCGGATCACCTTGCGGCGCTGGGAGAAGGCCTTGGTGACGACCTGCTCCAGCAAGGCCTGCTCGCAGGCCATGGGCTGCGCCAGCGGGATCATGCGTACGATGGCCGAATCCACCTGCGGCGGCGGATCGAAGGCGGTCGGCGGCACCACGAACAGCAGCTCCATGTGATAGCGCCACTGCAGCATCACCGACAGGCGGCCATAGGCCTTGCCGCCCGGTTCGGCGACCATGCGTTCGACCACTTCCTTCTGCAGCATGAAATGCTGGTCCTGCACCTGCGGGGCGATCTCGGCCAGGTGGAACAGCAAGGGGCTGGAGATGTTGTAGGGCAGGTTGCCGACCACGCGCAGCTTGCGGCCTTCCGGCACCGGGATGCTGGCGAAGTCGAACTTGAGGGCGTCCGCTGAATGCACGGTCAGGCGCTCGGCGCTGAACCGTTTCTTGAGGCGCTCGACCAGGTCGCGGTCCAGTTCCACCACGTGCAGGTGGCGCAACTCTTCCAGCAGCAGCGCAGTCATGGCCGCCAGGCCCGGGCCGATCTCGACCATGGCATCGTCGGCGGCGGGCGCGATGGAGCGGATGATGTCGTGCAGCACCACGTCATCGGTGAGGAAGTTCTGGCCGAAGCGTTTGCGCGGGATGTGTTTCATGGTGGTTCCAGTGGGTTCTTGCAATATCAGGCGGCGGCCCGGCGGCGCGCCATGTCGGCAGCGGCACGGATGGCTACGCACAGGCTGCCATGGTCGGCGTGGCCGAGGCCGGCTGCGGCCAGGTCCAGGGCGGTGCCATGGTCGACCGAGGTGCGGATCAGGGGCAGGCCGAGGGTGATGTTGATGCCGTGGCCGAAGCTGGCGAATTTCAGGACCGGCAGACCCTGGTCGTGATACATGGCCAGGACGCAATCGGCCTCTTCCAGGTACTTGGGCTGGAACAGCGTGTCGGCGGGATACGGTCCCCGGGCATCGATGCCGCGTGCACGGGCCGCTTCCAGCGCGGGGGTGATGACCTCGAGTTCTTCACGGCCCAGATAGCCGTTCTCGCCGGCATGCGGGTTCAGGCCCGTAACCAGGATGCGCGGATGGGCGATGCCGAACTTCTCGCGCAAGTCGGCTTGCAGAATGTCGAGCGTGCGCGCCAGGCTCTCGCCGGTGATCGCGGCCGGTACGTCCTTCAAGGCCAGGTGCGTGGTCGCCAGCGCTACGCGCAGGTGCGGCGCGTCCCCGCCGGCCAGCATCATCACGACTTGCGGCGTGTTGGTGACTTCAGCCAGGTATTCGGTGTGGCCGGTGAACGCCACGCCGGCATCGTTGATGGTGCTCTTCTGCAGCGGCGCGGTGACGATGGCGGCGAAGGCGCCGGACAGCGCGCCCTGCACTGCCAGGTCCAGTGTCTGCAGCACGGCACGGCCATTGCGTGCGTCCAGCACGCCGGCACGCACCGGTTCGGCCACCGGGCAATCGATGACGGTGAGGCAATCGACCGGAAAATTGGGCAGGCCGCTATTGCGCCAGGCCTGGATGGAGAGCGCCGCAACCCGCATCCGCGGATCGATCTCATAGGCCGTCTGCGCCAGCAAGGCGGCGTCGCCCAGCAGGATGCAGCGCGCTTCGTGGCGCAGCTCCCAGGCGGCCCGCAGGGAAATTTCCGGACCGATGCCTGCCGGTTCGCCGCAGGTCAGCGCGAGGATGGGTCGGTTCATGGCGGTGTCACTCATGGCCTGTATGGGAAAAAACGGGCTTCAAAAAGGCAAGGGCCGGCGACAAGGCCGGCCTCTCTTGCACGCATGGGGACAGCCCGCTGGCTGCCCCTGCCGGTGCGGCGATCAATCGTCGTTGCGATACTCGACGTAGGCGCGGTCACGGATCTGGCGCATCCAATCCTCGGTGGCTTCCTCGATCTTGCGCTCGCGGATGGCTTGGCGCGCGGCCTGGCGGGTGCGTTCCTTGGAGGCATCGTCGGTCTTGCGCTCGACCACCTGGATCAGGTGATAGCCGAACGGGGTTTCGATGGGCTGGCTGACTTCGCCCGGCTTCAACTGATCCATGGCGCGCTCGAACTCGGGCACGGTATCGCCCGGATAGATCCAGCCGAGGTCGCCGCCCTTGGAGGCGGACAGGTCATTGGAGTACAGCTTGGCCAGTTCCTCGAAGGTAGCCGAACCGTGGTCCAGGCGCTCCTTCAGTTCGGTCAGCTTGCGCTTGGCTTCGGCCGCGGTGACGACCTGGTTGACCTTGATCAGGATGTGGCGCACGTGGGTCTGTTGCACGGCGGGGGCGGCTGCCTGGGTGCCACCGGCGGCGCGGCGGCCGACCAGCTTGAGGATGTGGAAGCCGTTGCCGCTCTTGAGCAGGCCGCTGACCTGGCCATCCTGCAGCTTGGCCACGCCATCCAGGAACAGTTGCGGCAGGCGGTCCGCCGGACGCCAGCCAAGGTCGCCACCGGACAGGGCATCCGACGAATCGGAATAAGCGGCGGCGGTCTTGGCGAAATCGGCACCGGTCTTCAACTGGCGCAGCACGTCTTCGGCACGTTCACGGCGGGCGGCCAGCTGTTCGGGGCTGGCGTTTTCCGGCACGCGGATCAGGATCTGGGCGATGTCCAGTTCCTGACGCTGGCCGCCGGCATTGGCTTCGGCGGCGAGGTAGTTGTCGATTTCGGACTCGGTGACCACCACCTTGTTGTCCACTTCACGCTCGCGCAGGCGCTGGCTCAGGATTTCGCGGCGAATCTCTTCGCGGAAGCTGGCGTAGTTCATGCCCTCGGCTTCCAGGCGGCTGCGGAATTCCGGCATGGACAGCTTGTTCTGCTCGGCGATGCGCTGCATGGCGCGGTCCAGCATGGCATCGTCGACCACGATGCCGCTTTCCTTGGCCATTTGCGCCTGGGCACGTTCGACGATCATGCGCTCGACCAGCTGGCGCACCAGTTGCTGGCGCGGCGGCAGCTGCACGTTCTGTGCGGCCATGCGCTTCTCGACGCTGGCCAGGCGCTCGGCGACTTCCTGGCGGGTGATGACTTCATTGTTGACCACCACCAGGATGGAATCCACCGGGCGCGGCTCATTGCGCGCGCTGGCTGCCGCCGGTGCCGGGGCAGCGGGTGCCGCCGCAGGGGCGGCCGGCTTGATGGCGGCTGGCTTGACGGCGGCCTTGGGCGAGCCCTTGGCCGGTGCCGACGGCGCGCTGCCGGTGGTCTCCGGCGGGGTTACCGGGATGATGGTCGTCGCGAACTGCGCATGCGCATTGCTGATCACGCCCAGCATGCACAGCAGCGCGGTCACTGTTTTGGTTGTTGCGAGGAGTGGTGTACGCATATTACGCATGGACTAATCGTTGGTTCGAAAAAGGTTAGAAGTTGTTGCCGGGCATGGTATCCGGCAGGTTCACGTTCTGGTAACCGGGCACGCTGCTCTTGATGGCATCCAGCGGGTTGGACCCGATCTTGGACAGGCCATTGAGTTCGAGCTGAATGAAGAAGCCCGTCGATGCCTTGGTGGACGAGGTCGGAATGCGTTGCGCCACCACCCGGAAGACCCAGCAGTCGGCCTTGTACTCGAAGCCGGCCAGGCCTTCGGCCACCGTACGGTCCGGAATCGAATAGTTCACGCGGCCGACGGCGTAGATGCGCTGGGTAATCGGCCACTGGCCCGACACGTCGACCTGCTTGAGCGGATCGAGCACGCCGGTGTAGGGGTTGATGTAGGTGCGATCCAGGCGGTATTGCAGGTTCAGCACGCGCTTGGGGGCCGGCTGCCAGCGGATGCCGAAGGTGGAACGCACCATCTGGCGCAGGGTCTCGCTGTACTGCACGGTGTTGTCGGTGGAGAACTCGCGGGTGATCTGCCCCCCCAGGGCCAGCAACAGATCGGATTTGCTGCCCAGCGTGGTGGTGGTGGTGCCGCTGATGCCGACCTTGGGATCGGCAAAGTAGTAGCGTTGGCCGATGGCCGCGCGCAGGCGCTCCAGTCCGTTTTCCTCGATCAGGCGCGAGGTGACGGCCGCGGTCAGCTGGTTGGCGTCGCTGATGCGGTCGTGGCCGACGAAGCGGTTCTCGGTGAAGATCTGGGCGAAGTTGAAGTCGGCCAAGCCGGAATCGAACACCGGATACTGCGACTGGTCGCGGTAAGGGGTACGAACGTAGAACAGGCGCGGTTCCAGCGTTTGGGTCATGCTGCGGCCCAAGAGATCGGATTCGCGCTCGAAGATCAGGCCGGAATCCAGCGATACGGTCGGCACCGTACGCGTCAAATTGGTCGGTTGACCGGCCGAGACGTTGTTCAGGTTGTAGCTGGTCGCATCCAAAATCACCTTGGGCGTGATGAAATAGCCCGGGCGGATGAAGGGATATGACACCGTTTGCGTGACGTAGGCGCGGTCGCCGCCGATCAGGTCGCCGCTGGAGAAGCGGGTGAAGTCGGCGGTGGTACTGAAGTCGAATCCACCGATGTCATAGCGGTTGCCCACGAATGTAATCTGCGGTACGCGATCATAGGGCTTCGCGATGGGCGCATTGACGTCCTGCAGCAACTGATATTTTGATACCAGACCGGTCACGCTCCAGTACGTGCTGCTGTAACTGAGGCTGACATTACGCGGAAGCAAGCGCTGCGTGCTGCCCGTGATCGAATGCGAGAAGTCCGACGGATAGTCGTTGTCGGACGCCTTGTTCAGGTTCCAGGCCAGTTGCAGGCCGGGTGCCAGGGTCTGGTTGTGGATCGAGGACAGCGAATAACGGCCGGTTCCGGTGACCTGGTCCTGGATCCCTTCCACGTTGGTAGTACCACTGTAGCTATCACCCAGATAGCGCGTTTCCGCCCCCATCTGCAGCCCGCGGCGCGCGATGTACTTCGGCACCAGCGTCAGGTCATAGTTGGGTGCCAGGTTGAAGTAGTACGGCACCGAGATCTCGGCACCACCGGTACTGGTCATGCCGATGGTGGGCGGCAGCACGCCCGACTTGCGCTCCCCCGACAGCGGGAACGTCATCCAGGGCGACCCCAGAATCGGTACATCCTTGAAATACAGCAGCCCGCCATGCATGGTGCCAATATCGCGACCGCTGTCGAGGTCCATGGTGTTGGCGCGCAGATACCAGTCAGGATCAGGTGCTTCGCAGGTACTGTAGGTCCCCTGCGTCACCTTGGCCTGGTCGTCCGACAGGAAGTCGATGCGCTCGGCCTTGCCGCGCCCGCCGTTCTTGCCGATCAGGTAAGTCGGATTGGTCACGTAGCCGGCGCCGGTGCCCATGTTCATCTCGGCGTAGTCGCCGGTGTACTGGTCCTGCAGGCGCTGCATCCAGACGTGGCCGGTGGCCTCGACTTCATCCTGGATGATGCGGTATTCGGCCTTGTCAGACTTGATAGTGGTCGCTGCCTTGACCAGCTCCACGTCGCGGTCCAGGTTGACCTGGCGGTCGGGACGGCCGGTCATCTGCTCGGCGCTGACATTGACCGGGGCGTCCTGGTCCTGTGCGGGCGGCGTGGCAGGCGCAGCGGTGGGCATGCTCATCTGGGCGTGCACCGACAGCGGCAGCAGGGCCGAGGCCGAAGCCACTACCATTGCCGAAGAGAACAGACGCGCCAGCCGCCAGTTGACAGTACGTTCAGTGAAAGACTTGGAAAACCGGATCATGAAAAGAGAGGCTAGATACCGTGCAGGCGGATTTTTTGGGTTTAATCCCTTATTATATGGGAACTCAACCTCGTCAAACGATTTCCTCAGATAGTTCATGTCTTCACCTGGTTCCACCCCCGATCTCCGCCTGTCCGAATTGCAAGCCTGGCTGGCCACCCTGGCCGATACCCCGGTGCTGTCCTCCACCCTGCGCCCGGCCTCGGCCGACGCCAGCTTCCGCCGTTATTTCCGGGTGGACACACCCGACGGCGGCAGTGCCATCGTGATGGATGCCCCGCCGCCGCAGGAAGACGTCCGTCCCTTCGTGAAGGTCGCCGGCCTCTTCGGCGAGACCGGGGTGACCGTGCCGAAGGTACTGGCGCAGGATACCGAGCGCGGCTTCCTGCTGCTCTCGGACCTGGGTTCCACGACCTACTTGTCGCAGCTCTCGGCCGACAGCGCGCACGCACTATACATGGATGCGATCGAGGCCCTGGTACTTTTACAAGCGCAAAGCAAGCCCGAGGCCCTGCCCGAATACGACCGCCCGCTGCTGCTGCGCGAGCTGGAACTGTTCCGCGAGTGGTATATCGGCAAGCACCTCGGCGTCACCCTCACCGACGAGCAGAACGCGGTGCTGGACAAGACCTTCGACGCCATCCTGGCCAACAACCTGGCGCAGCCCCAGGTCTACGTGCACCGCGACTATCATTCGCGCAACCTGATGGTGCTGCCCAAGGGCAACCCGGGCATCCTGGACTTCCAGGATGCGGTCTACGGTCCCATCACCTACGACCTGGTCTCGCTGCTGCGCGACGCCTACATCCAGTGGGATGAGGAAATGGTGCTGGACTGGGCCATCCGCTACTGGGAAAAGGCGCGCCGCGCCGGCCTGCCGGTCACGCCGGACATCGATACCTTCTACCGCGACTTCGAATGGATGGGCCTGCAGCGCCACCTGAAGGTGCTGGGGATCTTCGCGCGCCTGTGGCATCGCGACGGCAAAGACGGCTACCTGAAGGACATCCCGCTGGTCATGGAATACACCCTCAAGACCGCGCGCCGCTACGTGGCCTTCACGCCGCTGGTGCGCCTGATCGAGAAGCTCGAACAGGAACACGCGCCCAAGTTCGGCTACACCTTCTGAGGCGCCCTGCATGAAAGCCATGATCTTCGCAGCCGGCCGCGGCGAGCGCATGCGTCCGCTGACCGATACCTGCCCCAAGCCGCTCCTGAAAGTACGCGGCCGCCCGCTGATCGTCTGGCAGATCCTCTCGCTGGTACGCGCCGGCATCACCGAGATCGTCATCAATCACGCCCACCTGGGCCAGATGATCGAAGACACCCTCGGTGACGGCAGCCGTTATGGCGCAAAGCTCTTTTATTCACCCGAAAAGACCGCGCTGGAAACGGCAGGCGGTATCGCCCAGGCCCGCCACCTGCTGGGTGAAGAAGCTTTCATAGCGGTCTCCGGCGACATCTGGTGCCCGCACTTCGACTACAGCGAACTGCTGACCGTGCTGGAAGACGAGGACCCGTGGGGCAATCCGCTGCCGCAAGACAAGCGTGACCTGGCCTGGCTGTACCTGGTCAAGAATCCGCCCTTCCATCCCGAGGGGGATTTCGCATTGAACAACTTCGCCATCGCCAACGAGGGCCAGCCGAAGCTGACTTTTGCCAACATCGGCGTGTATCGCCCGGAAATGTTCGACGGCATCGCGCCCGGCAGCCACGCCAAACTGGGACCGCTGCTGCGCCAGTACGCCGACCAGGGCCGCATCGGCGGCGATGTGTATCGCGGCGACTGGCACAACGTCGGTACCATCGATCAACTGGAAGCACTGAACCTGCCACCGCAAGGAACCCGACCATGAGCTTCGACGCCACCCCCTTCGCCGCCCGCCGCGCGCGCCTGCTGGCCAGCCTGCAACAAGCCGGGGGCGGCGTGGCCATCATCCCGACCGCACCCGAGGTGATGCGCAATCGCGATGCCGATTATCCGTATCGCCACGACAGCTACTTCTACTACCTGACCGGCTTCACCGAGCCCGAAGCGGTACTCGTACTGGTGGCCGGCAAGGAAAACCGCAGCATCCTGTTCTGCCGCGACAAGAACCTGGAACGCGAAATCTGGGACGGCTACCGCCACGGCCCGCAGGCCGCGCAGCAGCTCTTCGCGCTCGATGCAGCCCATCCGATCGAGGAGCTGGACAAGAACATGCCCGCCCTGCTCTCCGACGCCCGCGCCGTCTACTACGCGCTCGGCCAGGACGACCAGCGCGATGCCCAGTTGCAGCGCTGGCTGCAGGGCGTGCGCGCGCTGGCGCGCAGCGGCGTGTCCGCGCCCGGCGCGGTGGTCGATGTGAGCGTGCTGCTGGATGACATGCGCCTCTTCAAGGATGCCTACGAGATCGACGTGATGAAGCGCGCCGGCATCATTTCCGCCGAGGCGCATTGCCGCGCCATGCGCATCTGCCGTCCCGGCCTGCGCGAATATCACCTGGAAGCCGAACTGCTGCACGAATTCCGCCGCAACGGTTCGCAGTATCCGGCCTATGGCTCCATCGTCGCCACCGGCGCCAACAGCTGCGTGCTGCACTATCGCGCGGGCGACGCCGAAATCAAGGACGGCGACCTGGTCCTGATCGACGCCGGCTGCGAACTGGACAGCTACGCCGCCGACATCACCCGCACCTTCCCGGCCAATGGCAAGTTCAGCGGGCCGCAGAAGGCGCTCTATGAGATCGTACTGGCCGCACAAGCCGCCGCGATCGCCGAGACCGCACCGGGCAAGCGTTTCATGGATGGCCATGACGCCGCCGTGCGCGTGCTGGCGCAGGGCATGCTCGACACGGGCCTGCTGGACAAATCCAAGGTCGGCGCGCTGGAAGACGTGATCGAAAAAGGCGACTATCGCCAGTTCTACATGCATCGCACCGGCCACTGGCTGGGCATGGATGTGCATGACGTGGGCGACTATCGCGATCCCGCCACCGCCGATGGCAGCAAGCCCTGGCGCACGCTGCAGCCGGGCATGGTACTGACCATCGAACCGGGCATCTACGTGCGTCCCGGCGAGGGCGTGCCGGAGCAGTTCTGGAACATCGGCATCCGCATCGAGGATGATGCGCACGTGACGCCCTCCGGCTGCGAATTGCTGACCACGGGCGTGCCCACCAAGGTCAATGACATTGAAGCGCTGATGCGACAGGCTTAAGCACCCGTCTCCCCAGGGCCGCGCATGCGCCGGATCAAGCCCGGCCGGCGCGGCTCCGCTACAATGAGGCCTTCCTGAATCTTCTGCAGAAGGCATTTCCCGGCATCATGGAATCCGTCGATTTCGACCTCATCATCTGCGGCGGTGGCCCGGTCGGCCAGAGCGTGGCCGGCCTCTTGGCGCGCCGCCAGTTGTCCGCCGCACGCATCGCGCTGGTGGACATGAAGTCACCTGAACAAGCCGCCGCTGACCCGCGCACCATTGCCCTTTCCTACGGCAGCCGCCAGATCCTCGATGAACTGGCTGCCTGGGACGACATCGGCCGCAGCGCCACCGCCATCGAACAGATCCACGTCTCGCGCCGTGGCCACTTCGGCCGCACCCTGCTGGACCGCAAGGATTACCACTTGCCCGCGCTGGGCTACGTGGCGCGCTATGGCGAGGTCAACCGCGCCCTTGCCTCGGCCATCGCACCGCTGGGACTGACCCAGATGCGCCCCGCCGAAGCACAGGAGATCACGGAAGAAGACGACCACGTCGCCATCACCCTCAAGGATGGACGCGTACTGCGAGCGCAACTGGTGATCCAGGCCGAGGGTGGCGTCTTCGGAGAACAGCAGCAAAAAAGCCTGCAGCGCGACTACCAGCAACTGGGCATCATCGCGCACGTGCAAGCCGATGGCGTGATCGCCCATCGCGCCTTTGAACGCTTCACCGATGAAGGCCCGCTGGCCCTGCTGCCGCAGGATGATGGCTATGCGCTGGTGTGGTGCGTACGTCCTGCCACCGGCGAAGCATTGCTGGCGCTGGACGATGCCGCCTTCCTCGCGTCCCTGCAGCGCACCTTCGGCGAGCGGGTGGGCCGATTCACCCGCATCAGCGTACGCCACGCCTTCCCGCTGGGCTTGAACGCCCGCCCCGGCCAGAGCCGGCGCGTGGTGGCCATCGGCAATGCGGCACAAACCCTGCATCCGGTCGCCGGCCAGGGCCTCAACCTGGGCTTGCGCGACGCCCGCGTGCTGGCCGATGTGCTGGCGCGCGAGGTCTCTCCCGAAGCCTTGCAGGCCTTCGAGCGCCAGCGCGGGCAGGATCGCGGCCTGACCATTCGCCTGACCGACCTGATGGCGCGCATCTTTGCCGGCTCGCCCCAAGGTTCGCCCCTGCAGGCGGCACTGGGCCTGTCGCTGGGCGCGATCGACCTGCTGCCGGCAGCACGCGGCTTGCTGGCCGAACAGATGATGTTCGGTCGCCGATGAGGTGAACAATGCTGCAGTTGCGCGACGTCCCGGCGTCGCGCAGGCGGTCAGGAAATGCGACAATGCTGACTTGCGGCACCCGCCGCTCCACCCAGCAGATACGCATTTGCCATGAAACAAGACCCGCGCTTCAAGAACCTCTTCATCCTCGACCATCCGCTGATCCAGCACAAGCTGTCGCACATGCGCGACAAGCGCACCTCCACCCGCACCTTCCGCGACCTGCTGCGCGAGATCACGCTGCTGATGGGTTACGAAATCACGCGCGACCTGCCGCTGACCACCGAGACCATCGAAACCCCGCTGGTGACCTATGAAGCGCCGGTAATCGCCGGCAAGAAGCTGGCCGTGGTGCCGGTGCTGCGTGCGGGCGTGGGCATGAGCGATGGCCTGCTGGAACTGATCCCCTCGGCGCGCGTGGGCCATATCGGCGTCTATCGCGACGAGAATCACCTGCCAGTGGAATACCTGGTGCGCCTGCCGGACCTGCAGGACCGCATCATGATCCTGTGCGACCCCATGGTTGCCACCGGCAACTCGGCCGTCTATGCGGTGGATGCCCTGAAGAAGCGCGGCGTGCCGGCTTCGCATATCGTCTTCGTGGCCCTGGTCGCGGCACCGGAAGGCGTGCAGGTGTTCGCTGATGCCCATCCGGATGTGAAGCTGTACGTCGCTTCCCTGGATTCCCACCTGGATGAAGATGCCTACATCGTGCCTGGGCTGGGCGATGCGGGGGACCGCATTTTCGGGACCAAGTAAGCAGCACCTTCGGACTTCACGGTTCCAAGACAAAACGGGTTGCGCATCACTGCGCAACCCGTTTTTCATTGAGGCTGGGGAAGATCAGTCCACCGCCTTGACCATGTCTTCGATGACCTTCTTGGCGTCACCAAAGACCATCATGGTCTTGTCCATGTAGAAGAGCTCATTGTCCAGGCCTGCATAACCGGCCGCCATGGAGCGCTTGTTCACGATCACGGTCTTGGCCTTGTAGGCTTCCAGGATCGGCATGCCCGCAATGGGCGACTTGGGATCCTTGGCCGCCGGGTTGACCACGTCATTGGCCCCCAGCACCAGCACCACATCGGCCTGGGCGAATTCGCTGTTGATGTCTTCCATCTCGAAGACCTGGTCATAGGGCACTTCGGCCTCGGCCAGCAGCACGTTCATGTGGCCCGGCATGCGGCCGGCCACCGGGTGGATCGCGTATTTCACGGTCACGCCATTGTGGGTCAGCTTTTCGGTCAATTCCTTCAGTGCATGCTGCGCGCGTGCGACGGCAAGCCCGTAACCCGGCACGATAATGACGGTTTCTGCATTTCCCATCAGGAACGCCGCATCGTCGGCCGATCCCGACTTGACGTTGCGCTGCTGCTGCGCCCCACCACCGGCGGCCGCCGCTTCACCGCCAAAGCCGCCCAGGATCACGTTGAAGAAGGAGCGGTTCATCGCCTTGCACATGATGTAGG
The DNA here is from genome assembly GCF_004367745.1 of Herbaspirillum huttiense. Lineage (GTDB taxonomy): Bacteria > Pseudomonadota > Gammaproteobacteria > Burkholderiales > Burkholderiaceae_D > Herbaspirillum > Herbaspirillum huttiense. Next base: position 835,262 of record NZ_CP037993.1, on the reverse strand, counting down.
ACAGAATCGCGCCGGAGGAACCGACCAGCGAACCGGCGATGATGAGCATGGAGTTGTTCAGCGAAAAACCGATGCCCGCCGCCGCCCAGCCGGAATAGCTGTTGAGCATCGAGACCACCACCGGCATGTCCGCCCCGCCGATGGGGATGATGATGAGCACGCCCAGCGCAAAGGCGATGGCGGCCATGATGATGAAGGGCAGCCAGTTTTGCGTCAGCACGAAGATGATGCCGAAGCCGATCATGGCCACCGCCAGCAGCAGGTTCAGGAAATGCTGGCCGGCGAAGTTGACCGGCGCCCCCTGGAACAGGCGGAACTTGTACTTGCCCGAGAGCTTGCCGAAGGCGATCACGGAACCCGAGAAGGTGATGGCCCCCACAAAAGTACCGATGAACAGTTCGACCCGGTTGCCCACCGGGATCAGTTGCCCGTGCGCCGAAATGCCCAGCGCCCACGGCTCGGCCACCGCCGCCACCGCGATACAGACCGCCGCCAGACCAATGAGCGAGTGCATCGCCGCCACCAGTTCGGGCATCTTGGTCATCTCGACGCTGCGCGCCAGATAAGCGCCGATGCCGCCACCGACGATCACGCCGCCGGCCACCAGCAGGTAGCCGATGTCACCGGAAGGATTGACTCCTTCCCCTTTGATCTTGACGATCAGCGCCAGCGTGGTCAGCACGGCGATGACCATGCCGGCGATGCCGAAGCTGTTGCCACGGCGCGCCGTGGCCGGGTGCGAGAGACCCTTCAGGGCCTGGATGAAGCAGATCGATGCGATCAGGTACAGCAGGGTCACCAGGTTCATGCTCATGCTCGTTCTCCCGAGTTGGCCTTGGGCTCTTTCTTCTTGAACATTTCCAGCATGCGCTGGGTCACCATGAAGCCGCCGAACACGTTCACCGCCGCCAGCGCCACGGCCAGCGTGCCGGCAATGCGCCCGACCGTACCTTCGGTAAGGCCCGCGGCCAGCATGGCGCCGATGATGATGATGGCCGAGATGGCATTGGTCACCGCCATCAGGGGCGTGTGCAAGGCCGGGGTCACCGTCCAGACCACGTGGTAGCCAACGTAGATGGCCAGCACGAAGATGATCAGGTTGATGATGGTGTGGCTGACTTCCATGGTGTTCCTCCTTGTGAGGCAGCCCGCTGGTGAAACGGGCCGCATGGTTCTTGTCGAGGGTCAGATCGCCTTGAGGCTGGTGATGCGGTTCTTGTCGTCCACGAAGACCACCTTGGGCTTGTAGCTGGCGACTTCTTCATCGCTCATCGGGGCATAGGTACAGATGATGAGCAGGTCGCCCAGGTGCGCCAGGCGGGCCGCCGCGCCGTTCAACGAGATCTCGCCGCTGCCGCGCTTGCCGCGAATGGCATAGGTGGAGAAACGTTCACCGTTGTTGACGTTGTAGAGTTCGATCTTCTCGAACTCGCGGATGTCAGCGGCTTCCAGCAGGTCTTCGTCGATCCCGCAGGAACCTTCATAGTTCAGGTCGCACTGGGTGACCGAGGCGCGATGGATCTTCGCGCGCAGCATGATGCGTTGCATGTACTTCTTCCTTCTTGTTTCAAAAGTGATGGGCGTGAGGGGGACTGAAAACGCCCGGGTTTTCTGCCGACCCGGGCCGGCAGATTCATTTGCGCAGGATCTCGCCACCCTGGCAGAGCAGCGTGGCCGCGACGATATCGTCTTCCTTGTTGATGACCAGCTTGCCTTCGGCATCGATGATCAGTTTGAGGAAGTCGAGCACGTTGCGCGCATACAGGGCCGAGGCATCGGCCGCCACCAGGGCCGCCAGGTTGCCTTCGCCGATGATGTGCACGCCGTGCTTGATGACGGTCTTGCCGGGCTCCGACAAGGGACAGTTGCCGCCCTGGTCGACCGCCATGTCCAGGATCACCGAACCGGGCTTCATGGCCTTGACGGTCTCCTCGCTGATCAGCACCGGGGCCTTGCGGCCGGGGATGAGGGCGGTGGTGATGATGATGTCGGCCTGTTTGGCCCGTTCGTGGACCAGCTCGGCCTGGCGCTTCATCCAGTCCGGCGGCATGGGGCGGGCATAGCCGCCCACGCCCTGGGCGATTTCCTTTTCTTCCTCGGTCAGGAAGGGCACGTCCAGGAATTTGGCCCCCAGCGATTCGATCTGCTCCTTGACCGCCGGACGCACGTCGGAGGCTTCAATCACCGCCCCCAGCCGCTTGGCCGTAGCGATGGCCTGCAGGCCGGCCACGCCGGCCCCCATGATGAGCATGCGCGCGGCCTTGACGGTACCGGCGGCGGTCATCAGCATGGGCATGAAGCGTTGATAGGTATTGGCGGCCATCAGCACGGCCTTGTAGCCGGCAATGTTGGCCTGCGAGGACAGCACGTCCAGCGATTGCGCACGGGTGGTGCGGGGCGCGGCTTCCAGGCCAAAGGCGGTGAGGCCGGCGGCGGCCATGGCGGCGATGTTGTCGGCATCGAAGGGATTCAACATGCCGATGACCACGGTACCCGGCTGGATGCGGGAGCGTTCGGCTTCATTGGGGGCGCGCACCTTGAGCAGGATCTCGGCGGTATAGACCGCTTCGGCGCTACCGATGCTGGCACCGACGGCCACATAGGCCTCATCGGGAATGCTGGATTTGACCCCGGCGCCGGACTCCACCATCACTTCGTGCCGGGCCGCAACCAGTTTCTTGACGGTTTCGGGGGTGGCGGCGACACGGGTTTCTCCGTCCCGGCTTTCGGCGGGGATCGCTATCCTCATTCCTGACTCCTTTTTTTGTGGATTCTTGGCCCAATCTTACACGACTGGCCTTGCCGGGCGAGAAATTGTCCAGCCTGCAAGAAAACTGCGCGATCCCGCGCCACGGCGGCCCTGGCGCTGAAGAATGGGCTTCGACAAGGTAAAATGGCGGATTCACGAGGTCATCAATGTCTGAAGTCTGGAAACCCTCTGTCACCGTAGCTGCCATCATCGAGCGCGACGGCCGCTTCCTCATGGTGGAAGAACACGGCGCCGGCGGGCTGCGCATCAACCAGCCGGCCGGCCACCTGGAACCGGGCGAATCCCTGATCGAGGCGGCGGTCCGCGAGGCGCTGGAAGAGTCGGCACATGTCTTCACACCGACGGCGCTGGTGGGGACTTATCTTTCACGCAACGTGTCGTCCTCGCGCGGCGGCCTGTCGGTCACCTACCTGCGCTTCGCCTTTGCGGGAACGGTCGGCGAGGCGCTGGACCGTCCGCTGGACGAGGGCATCGTGCGCGCCGTCTGGATGACACGCGACGAACTGGTTGCCTGCGCCGAACGGCATCGCAGCCCCTTGGTGTTGCGTTGCGTGGATGACTACCTGGCCGGCCAGCGCGCACCGCTGGAACTGGTCCATACCGATCCCAGCGCCATTGGCGCCCTGCCCGGCTGACGCGGGCGCATCACTTGGCGGACCTCTTTATGGATGGCCGCATTGAACGGAAACAACATGAGCAAGAAAAGAGTAGTCATCGGCATGTCGGGCGGCGTGGATTCGTCGGTTTCGGCATGGCTGCTGAAGGAGCAAGGCTATGAGGTCATCGGCCTGTTCATGAAGAATTGGGAAGACGACGACGATTCGGAATACTGTTCCACCCGCGAAGACTGGATCGACGCGGTCAGCGTGGCCGATGTGGTCGGGGTGGATATCGAGGCAGTGAATTTTGCTTCCGAATACAAGGATCGCGTCTTTGCCGAATTCCTGCGTGAATACCAGGCCGGGCGCACGCCCAATCCTGACGTGCTGTGCAACGCCGAGATCAAGTTCAAGGCCTTCCTCGACCACGCCATGAAGCTGGGTGCCGACCTGATCGCCACCGGCCACTACGCGCGCGTGCGCCAGGGGCCGCAGGGTGACTTCCAGTTGCTCAAGGCGCTCGACGCCAGCAAGGACCAGAGCTATTTCCTGCATCGTCTGAACCAGGAGCAGCTCTCGCGCACGGTGTTCCCCCTGGGCGAGATCCACAAGACCGAAGTGCGCAAGATCGCCGAGCAGCTGCAACTGCCAAACGCGAAGAAGAAGGACTCGACCGGCATCTGCTTCATCGGCGAGCGTCCTTTCCGTGAATTCCTGAACCGCTACCTGTCCTACAAGCCCGGCCCGATCAAGACCGCCGACGGCCAGACCGTGGGCGAGCACGTGGGCCTGTCCTTCTACACGCTGGGCCAGCGCAAGGGGATCGGCATCGGCGGCCTGAAGGCGCACCAGAATGCCGATGGCCATGGCGACGCCTGGTACGTGGCCCGCAAGGATGTGGAAAACAATACGCTCTACATCGTCCAGGGGCATGACCACCCCTGGCTGCTCTCGCCGACCCTCTCGGCCGGCCAGCTCAGCTGGGTGGCGGGCCACGCGCCGCAACTGCCGGCCTTGTCGGCCAAGACGCGCTATCGCCAGGCGGATGTTCCCTGTGGCTTTGCCGATGCCGGCAGCAGCTTCTCGCTGGCCTTCGACACCCCGCAATGGGCGGTCACGCCGGGCCAGTCGGCAGTGCTCTATGACGGCGACGTCTGCCTGGGGGGCGGCATCATCGAAAGCGGAGCCCTGCCGGATTAAGCTTTCATAGAGGCAACTATCGGATGCCCCGCGCGCGATCTTCGCGCCGGGGCATTTTCTTTTAGGCAAGCTTGACAGCCTTGATAGGCTGGAAGTGTTTCCTGTAAGACCCTAAATGATAAAAATTATCAATCACACCGATAAAAGCACTTGCAATCCCGCCGCAAATCGCAAATAATCTAAATAAGAATTGTTCGCATTTAATAGGAGGTGATTGTAATGAGCCAACTGAACGACAACAGCATGGACCGTCGCAACAAGCCGGGCACGACCGCCAACGGAACGCCGATCACCCGCATCAAGAGTACGGACCTGTTCCGTCAGATGCGCGAGCTTGAGATTGATCACGGCGGTCGCATCTACAAATTGCGTCTGACCCAGCTGAACAAGCTGATCCTGACGGCATAAGCCGGCAGTATCAAGACAAGGTGGATCCATAAACAGGCCAGCCAGCGTCGCTCGTCATGACGCACCGCCAGCCAAGCTAGCCCAGCGAGGAGAGTTTGATGGTCAACGAGAACATGACGTCCACATTCGTGGAACCGAGCAACGCACCGGCCCAGCCTGAACTTCTGGTGTCCGCCGTGCTGCATCTGATGTCGCACTACACCGCCAACAACAGCCAGGAAACGCAGAGCTGCGTGAAGCTGGCCTCGGTGATCGAAAGACACCTCAAGGCCCTGGCGGATCTGCCCAACCTGGCACCGGTGCTGCGGGCCACCTGCCAACAGCTGTCGGAACAATGGGCGCATGTAGTGGAGCGCACGATGCCGCCGCAGGAAAAATTCAACTTCTTCTCGCGCATGGTTGCAGGAGCGAGAACTTAGCCATCGTCAAGTCAAGAGCCTGATGAAGCAGGCAGCAAGGCGTAAAATGATCGTATGTGTTTGTAACAACATCTCTGAAGGCAAGATCCATCAGGCGGTCGATGCAGGCGTGTCGTCCATGGCCGAGCTGCGCAAGCAGCTTGGCGTGGGCACCTGCTGCGGCAAGTGCCATTCCTGCGCCAAGAACGTCCTGCGCGAATGCCTCAGCAGTTCCCGTCAAACACAGCAAGGTGTGCGTCCGGTAGTATTCCATCCGTCACTGGCCGCCGCCTGAACCAGATCAATGAACGCCATTTCACCGTCTCTCATGAGTGTCAGCCCACCCAGCGCCCTGATGCGCCAGGTACGCAAGATCGGCCCGCTGGGCCTGATCATCCTGTTGCACATCGCCTTTTTCTGGGCGTTGCAAAGCGGCCTGGTCCACCAGGTCGCCAGCGCCGTTCCCAAGGAAGTCATCGCCACCTTCATCGTCCCCGAGAAGGCCCCCGAGCCCGCGCCGCCCAAGGCCGAGCCGGCGCCGCCCAAGCAGGTGAAGATCGTCAAGAAGGTGGTGGCACCGCCCAAGCCGGTTCCCGTCACCGAAACGCCGGCACCAACTGCCATCACTGCGCCGCCCCAGCCGCCGCAACCGGCTGCACCGGCTCCGCAGGTGGCTGCCGAACCGACGCCGGCCCCCGCCGCACCGCCTGGCCCGGTCCTGCCCAAGCAGATCACTTCCGGTATCGAATATATCGAGAAGCCGAACCCGACGTATCCCAGCGTCTCGCGCCGCATGGGTGAAGAAGGCGTGGTGGAATTCCGCGTGACCGTCAACACCAGCGGCCGCGCCGAAAAGGTCGAGATCACCAAGTCCTCCGGTTATTCGCGCCTGGACGATGCCGCCCGCAGCGCCGTGATGCGCGCCGTCTTCAAGCCTTACATCGAGAACGGCAAGGCCATCACCGTCAGCACGGTCGGCAGCCTGGCCTTCCGCCTGAACTGAGCAAAGCATCTCGCCTGGCCGGGTCTTGCCCGGCCAGGCAGTCATTTCGTTTCATCATTCCCCTCATCTGATAGCCAAAAATAGAAGGAAACATCATGGAAGTTAGTCCGTACGGATTGGAAAGCCTCTGGGCCCAAGGCGATTTCGTTACCAAGGGCGTCGCCGTCCTGTTGCTGGCCATGTCGATCGCGTCCTGGTACGTGATCTTCACCAAGGCCTTCCAGCTGCTGCGTTTCCGCAAGGCCTCGGCCGCCGCCGGCCACCAGTTCTGGGATACCACCAGCCTGCCCGAAGGCGTGGCCACCCTGGGCCATGACAATCCTTTCGCCGAAGTGGCGAAGGCCGGCGTCACGGCCATGAGCCACCACACCGCCCACAAGGGCCACCTTCACGATCAACTGTCGGTGAGCGACTGGGTCACCCTGTCGCTGCGCCAGGCCATCGACGAAGCCTCCGGCAAGCTGCAGACCGGCATGGCCGTGCTGGCCTCGGTCGGCTCGACCGCACCGTTCGTGGGCCTGTTCGGCACCGTCTGGGGCATCTACCACGCGCTGGTCTCCATTGGCACCACCGGCCAGGCCAGCATCGACAAGGTCGCCGGCCCGGTCGGCGAAGCCCTGATCATGACCGCGCTGGGCCTGGCCGTGGCCATTCCCGCCACCTTCGGCTACAACGCCCTGGTACGCGGCAACAAGACCACCATCGCCAAGCTCAACAAGTTCGGCTTCGACCTGCACGCCCTGTTCGTCACCGGTGCCCGCGCCGCCGGTGAAGACGGCCAGCCCAATGGCGGCAAGGCCAAGCTGACCGCAGTCGGGAGGGCATGATGGGTATGGGTTCCCTGTCCGATTCGGACGACGATTTCAATCCCGAGATCAACACCACCCCGCTGGTGGACGTGATGCTGGTCTTGCTGATCATCTTCATCATCACCATCCCGGTGATGAACCATGCGGTCAAGATCGACCTGCCCAAGGCCAGCAGCCAGCCGGACCAGGTGAAGCCGGAAAGCATCAACCTGTCCATCGATGCGGCCGGCAACGTGTTCTGGAATGAAGAAAAGATCGACAGCAGCGAACTGAGCGCCCGCATCGCCGTGGCCGCCCAGAAGCAGCCGCAACCGGAAATGCACCTGCGCGCCGAGCGCACCACCCAGTATGAAAAAGTGGCGCAGGTGATGTCGGCGGCGCAGTCTGGTGGGCTGACCAAGATCGGTTTCGTGACCGATCCTGACAAGAAATAAACTTCAGCAGTCGCTACACCCAAGGGAAGTGCCCCCCCGGCACTTCCCGGCAAGCCCTGCGCCACGGGCCTGCAACCGAAAACCTCCCTCGCCTGGCGACGGAGGTTTTTTGCTTTTTCCTTCATACGCCAACCAAAGTAAGAATGATTACCGCTAATTCTTGCTGAACAATGCAGGCATCTGGACTATGATCCGTCGGTCCGCGGTCAGGCAGCTATACAGTCACCCATAATTAACGCGGTTTTCCTCTTACATCAATTCTTAAAGGTAATCCCCATGAAAGGCGATCCCGCAGTCATCAAGTTGCTCAATGCTCAACTGACCAATGAGCTCACAGCCATCAACCAGTACTTCCTGCATGCCCGCATGTACAAGCACTGGGGCCTGGACAAGATCGGTGCCAAGGAATACGCCGAATCCATCGGCGAAATGAAGCACGCTGACAAGCTGATCGACCGCATCCTGATGCTGGACGGCTTGCCCAACCTGCAGGCGCTGCACAAGCTGATGATCGGCGAGAACACCCAGGAAATGCTGCAGTGTGACCTGAAGCTGGAGCAGGCGGCCCACAAGACCGTCAAGGAAGGCATCGCCACCTGCGAACAGCATGGCGATTACGTCTCGCGCGAACTGTTCCAGATGATCCTGGACGACACCGAAGAACACATCGACTGGCTGGAAACCCAACTGGACCTGATCGACAAGGTCGGTATCCAGAATTACCTGCAAAGCCAGATGTCCCCGGCCAGCGAGTAATCGCAAGCAGCCCAGGGCAAACAAAAAGCGCGCTCCTCGGAGCGCGCTTTTTACGTCATCACCAAACTTGGTGAAAGACCGATGGCGAAGGGCCCATGGCCCTGCACCTCACAGATGCGGTACGGTTTCCTTGAAGCTGGTCCGTTCCGACACCTTGTCGAACAGCCGCGCCAGTTGCGGATAATCCTCACGCCAGGCCAGGTCGGGGAAGCGGAACGCCAGCCACCCCAGCGCACAGCCCACGGCCACGTCCGCCAGGGTGTAATGGTTGCCCACGCAGAAGGGCTTTTCTCCCAGGCCATCGGCCATCGCCTTCAACGAAGCTTCCACCTTGCTCCACTGGCGCTTGATCCATTCGGGGCTCTGCTGCTTGGTCGGACGCAGGGTCTTTTCCAGGCGCACCAGCACGGCGGCATCCAGAGCGCCATCGGCCAGCGCTTCCCAGCACTTGATCTCGGCGCGCTCGCGGCCATTGGGCGGCAGCAGCTTGCCGACCGGCGTCAGGGTGTCGAGATATTCGACGATCACCCGCGAATCGAACATGGCACCGCCATCATCCATCAGCAGGCAGGGCACCTTGCCCAGCGGATTGCTTTCCTGGATGGTGGTCGATGCACTCCAGACATCTTCCAGGATGAATTCGTAATCGATCTTTTTTTCGGCCATCACGACGCGCACCTTGCGCACGAACGGACTGGCATTGGAGCCGATGAGTTTTAGCATAGCGTGTGGAGTAATAATCTCACTCGATTATAACATTCGCATTTCCTGACAAATTTATGAAGAATCGCGCCAGGAACGGAATGCAACGGTCCATCAGGACTGGGCCGGACGGGAAAATTGGGCCGGCCGGCGTGCCGATGGTAAAATGCCGGGCTCAGGCGATTCGGGTTTTGGCATAAAAGCCTGCCAAAACTCGCCAATCTTCAGTCAACGCATCTCTTCCGTTTCCATCGTTTCCATCATGTCCCTCTCCGCTCTCTCGGCCCTGTCCCCGCTGGACGGCCGCTACGCCTCCAAGACCGATCAACTGCGTCCGCTGCTGTCTGAAGCGGGCTTCATGCACCATCGCGTGAAGGTCGAGATTGCCTGGCTGCAGGCGCTGTCCGAAGCTGGTTTCGCCGAGATCAAGCCGTTCTCGCCTGAGGCCCGCGCGCTGCTGGACAAGCTGGCTGCCGACTTCACCGAAGCCGACGCCGCCCGCATCAAGGAAATCGAAGCCGTCACCAACCACGACGTCAAGGCCGTGGAATACTGGCTCAAGGAACAAGTGAAGGATGTGCCCGAACTGGTGGCCGCCTCCGAATTCATTCACTTCGCCTGCACCTCCGAAGACATCAACAACACCTCGCACGGCATGATGTTGAAGGCCGCGCGCGACACCGTGCTGCTGCCCTCGCTGCAAGCCGTGATCGCCAAGCTGACCGCCCTGGCCCACGAACACGCCGCCGTGCCGATGCTCTCGCGCACCCACGGCCAGCCGGCCAGCCCGACCACCCTGGGCAAGGAAGTGGCCAACGTCGTGGCGCGCCTGCAACGTGCCGCCAAGCGCATCGCCAGCGTCGAGATCCTGGGCAAGATGAACGGTGCCGTGGGCAACTACAACGCCCACCTGTCGGCCTACCCGCAGACCGACTGGGCGGCCTTCTCCAAGGAAGTCGTGGAGAAGCGCCTGGGCCTGACCTTCAACCCCTACACCATCCAGATCGAGCCGCACGACTACATGGCCGAACTGTTCGATGCCGTAGCCCGCACCAACACCATCCTGCTGGACCTGAACCGCGACATCTGGGGCTACATCTCCCTGGGCTACTTCAAGCAGCGCACCAAGGCTGGCGAAATCGGTTCCTCGACCATGCCGCACAAGGTCAACCCGATCGATTTTGAAAACTCCGAAGGCAACCTGGGCATGGCCAACGCCGTCCTGAAGCACCTGGCCGAAAAGCTGCCGGTCTCGCGCTGGCAGCGTGACCTGACCGACTCCACCGTGCTGCGCAACATCGGCGTGGGCTTCGGCTACACCCTGCTGGCCTACGACAGCTGCCTGCGCGGCCTGAACAAGCTGGAAGTGAACCCGCAGCGCCTGGCCGACGACCTCGACGCCACCTGGGAAGTGCTGGCCGAACCGGTGCAGACCGTCATGCGCCGCTATGGCATCGAGAATCCGTATGAGCAGCTGAAGGAACTGACCCGCGGCAAGGGCATTTCCAAGGATGCCCTGCGCGACTTCATCAATGGCCTGGCCATCCCGCAAGAAGCCAAGGACCACCTCCTGGCCATGACCCCGGCCAACTACATCGGTACCGCCGTGGAACTGGCCAAGCAGATCTGATAGTTCTCATCAACGATCAGCAAAATGAACGAATGGCGCACAGCAATGTGCGCCATTTTTCATTGGCGCCACCAAAACCTGAATCATTGTTAGGATTACTCGCAAAACCGGATGGCTGAAGTGCCATTTCGGCGAGTAATACGAGCAGCGAAAGCTCTTTATACTCAGCAGGGTCAAAAAGAGTGGCATGATCGCTTGCCGCCCGGAATCTTCGCGGATTTCGCGACGCCAGCCCGGCCCGCCCGCCCTGCAGAACCATTGCAGAGCCAGCCGCTCCAAACGCCACCTACGCTCGCCACATCCTATGGAACGCTATACCAAACCCGCCGTGCTGCTGCACTGGCTGATTGCCCTGTTGATCATCTCCGCCTTCGGCCTGGGGCTGACCATGGTCGACATTCCCGGCCTGACCCCGACCAAGCTGAAGTATTTTTCCTGGCACAAGTGGCTGGGCGTGACCGTACTGGCGCTGGTCTGCGTGCGTCTGCTGTGGCGTCTCACGCACAAGGCACCGGCCTATCCGGCCAACATGCCGGGCTGGCAACAGTCGGCGGCACACGGGCTGCACCTTGGCCTGTACGTGCTGATGTTCGCCATTCCCGTCTCCGGTTATTTCTACAGCCTGGCCGCCGGCGTACCGGTGGTCTACCTGGGCGTGGTGCCGCTGCCGGTGCTGATTGCCCCGAATCCGGAGTGGAAGCCGCTGCTCAAGGCCACCCACTACTGGCTCAACATGACCCTGCTGGCCGCCTTTGCCCTGCACGTGCTGGCCGCGCTCAAGCATCAGTTCATCGATCGTGACAATATCTTCAAACGCATGCTGCCCTGATCCCCTGCACGCCGCACGCTACGCAAGATCATTCATATTGCTCGTTTTTTTACGGAACCCGACATGACCTCCACTCGCTCCACCCGCTTCCTCAAACCCTCCCTGCTGGCCCTGGCCGCTGCTGCCTTCACCCTCTCCGCCCACGCAGCCCCGCTGAAGGTGGATGCCGCCAAGAGCAGCGTCACCGCCACCTTCAAGCAACTCAACGTCCCGGTCGATGCCAAGTTCAAGAAGTTCAACGCCGCCATCGACTTCGACGCCACCAAGCCGGAACAAGGCAAGGCGTCGGTGGAGATCGACGTCGCCAGCTTCGACCTGGGTGAAGCCGAGTACAACAAGGAAGTGCAGAAGAAGGAGTGGTTCAACGCCGCCCAATTCCCCAAGGCCAGCTTCGTGGCCAGCAGCATCAAGGCCGCTGGCGCCGGCAAGTATGACGTGGCCGGCAAGCTGACCATCAAGGGCAAGAGCACCGATGTCAGCTTCCCGCTGACCGTCAAGAAGGACGGTGCCGCCCAGGTCTTCGACGGTACCCTGCCCATCAAGCGCCTGACCTACAACGTCGGTGAAGGCGAGTGGAAGGATACCGGCATGGTGGCCGATGAAGTGACGATCAAGTTCCACATCGTGGCCCAGTAATTCGTAGCAACAGCATCAACAGCCTCAACAACATCAATAAAAGTCGTTCCGCGCCATGACGCACCGCCCTGCAAGGGGCGGGCTCCCCTGCGGTTTTTTTCACTCAAGGAATCCAAACAAATGAAACTGAATCACCTCCTGCTCGCCCTGGTCGCCGCCGGTGCCGCCGTCTCCGCCAACGCTGCCGACACCTACAGCATCGACCCCAGCCACACCTACCCCAGCTTCGAAGCGGACCACATGGGCGTGTCCATCTGGCGCGGCAAGTTCGACAAGACCAGCGGCACCGTGACCCTGGATCGCGCTGCCAAGACCGGCACCGTCGACATCACCATCGATACCGCCTCCATCGACTTCGGCATGGCCAAGATGAACGATCACGCCAAGAGCGCCGACATGTTCGACGTCGCCAAGTACCCGACCGCCCAATACAAGGGCAACATCAAGTTCAACGGCGACAAGCCGGCCACCGTCGAAGGCGAACTGACCCTGCACGGCGTGACCAAGCCGGTCACCCTGACCCTGAACAAGTTCACCTGCATCCAGCACCCGATGCTCAAGCGTGAGGTCTGCGGCGGCGATGCATCGGCCTCCTTCAACCGCGCCGATTTCGGTATCGACTACGGTGCCAAGTATGGTTTCTCGATGGAGACCAAGCTGGCCATCCAGGTCGAAGCCGTCAAGACCAACTGATCCTGCTCGCGCTTGCCTGAAGCGGCCGGACCTGCTCCGGCCCCGGCAAACCACGAAAGCCGATGCGATAATGCATCGGCTTTTTTATTGGCGCGCCTTGCTTGCGATCATGGAGCAAGCGGCCGCCAGGCCGCACAATGGCTCGCATTCGCCGTTTTGCTGCTCTGCAAAACATTTTGAAACGCGCTAATCTAGCGCCACTCCCCAAGGAGCAAGAAGCATGTCGTTAGCTGACCTACGTAAAGACTACAGCCGCGCCAGTTTGTCCGAACTCGACACTGCCGCCGATCCCGTTGACCAGTTTGCAGTCTGGTTCGACGAAGCGACCAAGGCGCAGATCCCCGAGCCCAACGCCATGAGCGTGGCCACCGTCGGGGCCGATGGACGGCCGTCGTCGCGCATCGTGCTGATCAAGCAGTTCGATCAGCTGGGCTTTACCTGGTTTACCAATTACGACAGCCGCAAGGGCGTCGATGTAGCGGAGAATCCGTACGTGGCGCTGCTGTTCCACTGGGTCGAACTTGAACGCCAGGTCCGCATCGAAGGAAAGATCGAGCGCGTGACCAAGGAAGAGAGCGACGCGTACTTCTACAGTCGCCCCCTGGCCAGCCAGCTCGGCGCGATCGCCTCGCAGCAGAGCCGGACCGTCGCCAGCCGCGAGACGCTGGAACAGCAATACGAAGCAAGCAAGCAGCAGTTCGGGGACCATCCGACCCGCCCGGAACATTGGGGCGGCTACCGCGTGATTCCCGATCGCATCGAATTCTGGCAAGGCCGCCCCTCCCGCATGCACGACCGCGTGCTCTACACGCGCTCCGATGATGGCCAGTGGCAACGGCAGCGCCTGCAGCCCTGACGACATCGCACGATGCCTGGCAGGGCCGATCAGCATTCATCACTGACGCGGAGGACATCGTGTTTTGGGAAAAGAAGCTAGACGCCTGGGTAGAAAACATTCGCAATGTGTCGGCCCTGCCACTGCGGCTGGAGCTGTGGAACGGACAGCATTACGACTTCAGCAGCGGTACACCTGAAGTCACGCTCAAGGTTCCGCACGCTTCAGCCATCACGTCACTGCTCACGCCCTCGCTGGCCAATCTGGGCGAGGCCTACGTCGAAGGCAAGATCGAGGTCGAGGGCAAGGTCAAGAGCATCATCCAGGTCGCCAACGGTCTGGCGTCCAATACCCTCAAGGCCGAGGGCCGTCTGGGCCGCATGGTGCGCAGCGTGACGCACACCAAAAAGCGGGACGCCGAAGCCATCCAGTATCACTACGACGTTTCCAACGATTTCTACAAGCTGTTCCTGGACGAGAACATGGTGTATTCCTGCGCCTACTTCGAGAACGGTGACGAGGATCTGGCCACGGCCCAGCTCAAGAAGATCGACCACATCCTGGAGAAGATCCAGCTCAAGCCCGGCCAGACCCTGCTGGACATCGGCTGCGGCTGGGGCGCGCTGGTGCTGCGGGCGGCGCAGAAATTCGGCGCGCGCTGCGTGGGGGTGACGCTCTCCAACAACCAGTACGCGCTGGCACGTGAGCGGGTGGAAGCGGCCGGACTCGGCGACCGCATCGAGATTCGCCTGCAGGACTACCGTGACGTCACCGGCACCTTTGACCGCATCACCTCGGTGGGCATGTTCGAGCATGTGGGCATCAAGAATTTGCCGACGTATTTTGCCCAGATCAGGAAGCTGCTGGCCGATGGCGGCATGGCCATGAACCACGGCATTACCAGCACCGATATCGAGAATGGCGAGTCGCCCTATGGGGCCGGTGAATTCATCGACAAGTACGTGTTCCCCGCCGGCGAACTGCCGCACATCAGCACGGTGCTGCGGACCATGCAGGAAGGCGGCCTGGAAGCCTTCGACGTCGAAAACCTGCGACGCCACTATGCCCGCACCTGCAGCCTGTGGGCCGACAATTTCGAAGCCAATGCCGACGCCATCCATCGCGTGACCGACGAGAAGCGCTACCGTATCTGGCGCGTTTACCTGGCCGGCAGCGCCTACGGTTTCGAACGCGACTGGATCTCGCTGTATCAGGTCATCTGCACCAAGGCCGGCCGCAGCGCACAGCAGCTGCCGTGGTCGCGCAAGTACATCTACGCACAACAATAAGCATTCGCCAGCCCCATCAAGCAACGGGCCTGCCCTCTTCCCGGAGGCAGGCCCGTTGTACGTGGTACTTGGGACGTCTTAACGCCGGCGAGAATTTATTCCGGCTTGCTCTTCTCGGCAAACACCTCACGCAGCTTGGCCACCTTGGGCGCCACCACGAAGGCGCAGTAGCCCTGGAAGGGATGCTGCACGAAGTAGTTCTGGTGATAGTCCTCGGCGCGATAGTAGGTCTGTGGCGGCGACAGTTCGGTCACGATGGGCGCATCCCACACCAAGGCCATCTCGGCGATGATGTGCTTGGCCGTCTCGTGCTGGGTCTCGTCCTGATAATAGATGACTGAACGATACTGCGTACCGACGTCATTGCCCTGGCGGTTCAGCGTGGTCGGGTCATGGATGGTGAAGAAAATTTCCAGAATCTCGCGGAAGCTGATCTGCTGCGTATCGAAGGCCAGCTTGACTACTTCCGCATGCCCGGTCTGGCCGCCGCACACCTGCTCGTAGCTGGGATTGACCACACTGCCGCCGGTATAGCCGGACTCCACCGACTGCACGCCCTTGACCTGCTGGTACACCGCTTCCAGGCACCAGAAGCAGCCGCCGCCGAGTACTGCAATTTCCGTGGCCATGATGTTCTCCCGTTAAGTTGCTTGTTGTAAAACTTTACTCCAATTCAGCACTTCAAGTGAGGCCGATGTGAAGCATTCTCAAGTCATCCAAGCCCAGCCCGCACGGCAAGACTGCGCGCGATCCGTTATCATGTGCATCTCCGCGCATTGACCGGCTGGCCGCAAGGTGCAGGCCGCAGCGCTTCGACCTCCAAGCAGACTCCCGATGCACACACGCTTTCCCCGCGCCGAAGCGCGTCAGTTCGACGCGGCGCATTTCCGCCAGGCCCTGTCGCAGTTCGCCACAGGGGTCACCGTCATCACGACCCGCCTGGCCGATGGCACCCTCCTGGGCCTGACCGCCAGCTCCTTCAATTCGGTTTCGCTGGATCCTCCACTCGTGCTGTGGAGCCTCGGCACACGCGCCAACAGCCTGCCGGTGTTCTCCGGCAATTCGCATTACGTGATCAACATCCTCAGCGCCGAGCAGGCACATCTGGCGCAGCAATTCGCCAGCAAGATGGAGAACCGCTTCGAAGGCGTGGCCTACAAGCTCTCGCGCACCGGCCAGCCGATTCTGGATGGGGCCTCGGCCTGGTTCGAATGCCACAACCGCAGCCAGTATCCGGAAGGCGACCACGTCATCTTCGTGGGCGAGGTGGAACAGTGCGAAGTCGACCCGCAGGCCGCGCTGGTCTTCCACAACGGCCGGTTCACGAAGACTGAGGCTTTCTGAACAGCGCGTCTGCTGTGCTTTGAGGCAGCTGCCCAAAAGAAAATGGCACCCGGATTGCTCCGGGTGCCATTTTTTTGCAGCAGTGTTCCGGTCTTAGAACTTGTAGCCCACCGACAGGAAGCTGACGATCGGGTTGATCGTCAGGCTGGTGCTCGAGTGCGTCGTGCCACCTGCTGCAGCGGGCAGCTCGGTGGTGATGTCGGCATTGGTCTTGAGCGGGATGTAGGACACGGACAGGCCCACGGACCAGTTCTTGTCGAAGTTGTAGTTGGCACCCACGGTCAGCACCGGGGCCCACGAGGAGCTCAGGTTGGCGCTGGACTTGGCACCGGTGACGGCACCGTTGGTGTACTTGCTGGAGATGGTGCGCTGGAAGGTATCGGTCAGTTCGACGT
This sequence comes from Herbaspirillum huttiense, assembly GCF_004367745.1. GTDB lineage: Bacteria > Pseudomonadota > Gammaproteobacteria > Burkholderiales > Burkholderiaceae_D > Herbaspirillum > Herbaspirillum huttiense. The sequence continues at coordinate 818,532 of NZ_CP037993.1, read as the reverse complement.
TGTCGTACCAGACGTAGGTCACGCCGGCACCGACGAAGGGACGGAAGGTGCTGTTGGCGTCGCCGAAGTGATATTTGGCCACGATGGCCGGGCTCCATTGCTTGGCCTTGCCGATCTGGCCCACGCCGGCCAAGGTGCCGGTGCCGTCGAGCTTGAAGGTCGGCGGAATGCCCAGGTCAGCGGTCAGCGAGACGTTGTCGGTCAGGAAGTGGGTGAAGGCGATACCCAGAGTATCCGCACTGTTCACGGTGGAACCCGAACCCGGAATCGGACCAGCACCCGGACCATCGTTCTTGCGCAGGATCTCGCTTGAATCCTGCGGAGCCAGGTGGAACCAGCCCAGGTTGACGATATTGCTGCCTGCGGTCTGCGCCATGGCCGGTGCAGCGCACGCTGCCATCACGGACAATGCGGCGAGTTTGGGCAGGAAGGAAAATTGTTTTTGCATTGCTGTCTCCAAGAGTTGCGGGCAGTGCCCGGATTTTTTATTCCCGATGTCTGGCGATAGACGGGATTACTGTCACGGCTGGTTACCGTTTTTCATTATTCAACGTAATCCTGCGTAACTGGTCTGTACGTGGTTTTTACGCTGACGAAACAAAAAGAACGCGCGTGCTATTCGGTGGAGATACTATGCCAGCTTTGTCACATTTTGTATAGAACATGTGAAGAGCACGATAGTGCATGTCTGCTTTTGGCAACCGCGTACTGACTGGCGAGTCAGTACTGGCGCAGCAGAACGGGGGCGTGGAGGAAGTACAAAGCGACGACTTGTCCCTGGCAGGTCACTGGCTGAGCGGACGAGCGAACTATGGTTGAGCTGCCGTTCAGCCCTGAAGCAGGCGCGCCAGCAAACCCTGCGAATCGAAAGCCGCGCGGCGCAGGCGGTCGTTGACGCCTTGCCAGTCTGCGCTGAGGGGCAGGGATTCCACCACGATGAGGTCTGCGCCTGCATGGTCCATGTCACGCAGGGCGGCATAGAGATCGTGGGCATAAGCATCGGCAGTGAGTGGCATGGGCCGGATCACCGTCACGCCGGGCACACCATCACCCCGGAATTCGCGCTGGATCAACGCGACCTTCTGACCGATGCCAGCCAACTTGCCCAGGAGCGCTGGCAGCTCGGCCGACGCAACCTGCACCACCGGCGTATGCGGTGCGTAGTGCGCATCGAGCGTACCTGATGCGCGCGGTGCGGTGGCGTCGGGCGTCGCCAGCGGCACACCCAGCACGGCAGCAATACGATCCGCGCTGATCTGGCCGGGGCGCAGCAGCACCGGGCCATGGGTCTCGATGCGGGACAGGTCGACGATGGTGGACTCGATGCCCACTTCGCTCTGTCCGCCGTCGAGCACATAGTCCACCGGGCTGTCGGCATCGCTGCCGAATTCCTCGCGCACGTGCTCGGCGGTGGTGGGGCTGACGTGTCCGAACTTGTTGGCCGAGGGACCGGCGATGCCGCCCTTGCCGCCACGGAATTCGCGCAGCAGCGCTTGCGCCACCGGATGCGAAGGGCAGCGCACGCCCACCGAATCCTGGCCACCGGCCACGGCATCGGGAATGTGCGCGGCGCGCTTGAGGATCAGCGTGAGCGGACCCGGCCAGAACGAGGCAATCAGGCGCCGCGCTTCCACCGGTACCGACGCGGCCCAGTAGCCGATATCGGCTTCCGGTGAAACGTGGACGATCACCGGATGATTGGCAGGACGTCCCTTGGCCGCATAGATGGCAGCAATGGCGGCCGGATTTTCGGCGTCACCGCCGAGGCCATAGACGGTCTCGGTCGGGAAGGCCACCAGCCCGCCCTGCTCCAGCTTGCGCGCGGCGTGCATGATGGCCGCGACGTCGATGGACACAGTGGAAGAAGCGCGCTTGTCGTTCATCGCCGGCCTCGCTTACAGCGTGATGCCGAGGATGGCGCAGGCGGCTGCCAGCTGGCGCTGTGCATCGGCCAGCGTGGCACCGGTGAAAGTGACATGGCCCATCTTGCGGCCACGGCGCGCTTCCGCCTTGCCGTACAGGTGCAGGTGCGCACCGGGCAGTGCCAGCACCTGATCCCAGGCCGGTTCGCGCTGGGCGTCCGTGTCATCCTCGTACCAGACATCGCCGAGGATGTTCAGCATCACCGAGGGCGAATGCTGGCGCGTATCGCCCAGCGGCAGGCGCGCCATGGCGCGGGCTTGCTGTTCGAACTGGCTGGTGACGCAGGCATCGATGGTGTAGTGGCCGCTGTTGTGTGGACGCGGGGCCATCTCGTTGACCACCAGTGCACCATCGTCCAGCACGAAGAATTCGATACAGAGCACACCGACGTAGTGCATCGCGCCGATGATCTGCAAAGCCGCCTGCTGCGCACGCGCAGCGGCATCGGCCTTGATGTTGGGACCGGGCACGGTGGTGGTGAAGAGGATGCCATCGCGATGCACGTTCTCGGCAATCGGATAGACCACGGCCTGGCCGTCATGACCACGCGCCACCAGCACCGAGACTTCATAGGCCAGCGGCAGCATCTTTTCCAGCACGCAGGTCACGCCCTTCATGGCGGCGAAAGCGGCACGCACTTCATCGATGGTGCGCACGCGCACCTGGCCCTTGCCGTCATAACCCATGCGGGCCGTCTTGAGGATGCCCGGCAGCAGCTTGGCATCGAGGCCATCGATATCAGCCTCGCTGTTGATCACCAGGTGCGGGGCCGGCAGCACGCCGGACTGCGATCCGCATTCGGTAAAGAAGGCCTTCTCGGCAGTGCGGTCCTGCGCAATCGAGACGCCGGAAGCCGCCGGTGCCACGAAGGTCTGTGCCGCCAGCGTGGCCAGGCTCTTGGCCGAGACGTTCTCGAACTCGGTCGTGATGGCCGCACACAGCGCCCCCAGTTCGGCCAGCGCCGCACCGTCGTCGTAGGCGGCGTTGATGAGGCGGTCCGCCACCTGCCCGGCCGGGCAGTCGGCATCGGCTTCCAGCACGGCGACCTTGAAGCCCATGCTCTGCGCCGCGTGGGCGAACATGCGGCCGAGCTGGCCACCGCCCATCACGCCCAGCCAGGTGGCCGGCGTGGTCGAGGGAACGGCGGGACGAAGGGTGGAGGCGGACTGCTGGGTCATACAGGCAACTTCATGTCGAGGGCGACTTGCGTCTGGGTCTTGCGGAAGGCTTCCAGCTTTTCAGCCAGGGCCGCGTCAGTGGTGGCCAGCATGGCGATGGCCGACAGCGCCGCATTGGCGGCACCGGCTTCACCGATGGCATAGGTGGCCACCGGAATACCCTTGGGCATCTGCACGATGGACAACAGCGAATCCTCGCCACGCAGATACTTCGAAGGCACCGGCACACCCAGCACCGGCACGATGGTCTTGGCAGCGATCATGCCCGGCAGGTGCGCGGCACCGCCGGCACCGGCGATGATGGCGCGCAGGCCGCGCGTGCGAGCGCTCTCGGCGTAGGCGAACATCTGGTCCGGCATGCGGTGCGCGGAGATCACCTGGGCTTCGAAGGGCACGCCAAAGTCCTTCAGGATGGCGACCGCATTCTGCATCACCTCCCAGTCGGAGGACGAACCCATGACCACGCCGATCAACGGTTTGACAGTATCGTTCATGTCCGGTCCTCGTCAGTCCTTGAGCTTCTCGCCGGTCAGGCGTTCCAGCGCCTCGCGGTACTTGGCACCGGTCTTTTCGATCACATCGGCCGGAAGCGCCGGTGCCGGCGGGGTCTTCTGCCAGCCCTCGACGGTTTCCAGGTAATCGCGCACGAACTGCTTGTCGAAGGACGGCGGCGAGATGCCGACCTGGTAGCTGTCCGCCGGCCAGAAGCGCGAAGAGTCTGCCGTCAGCACTTCATCCATCAGGTGCAGCACGCCGTTGTCATCCAGGCCGAATTCGAACTTGGTATCGGCGATGATGATGCCGCGCGTGGCCGCGTAGTCAGCGGCTTCCTTGTAGAGCTGGATGGCGACGTCGCGGATCTTGTGCGCCAGTTCGGTGCCAATGCGCTTTTCGGTTTCTTCGAAGCTGATGTTTTCGTCGTGTTCGCCCAGGTCGGCCTTGGCGGCCGGGGTGAAGATCGGCTGTTCCAGCTTGGAAGCCTGCTGCAGGCCGGCCGGCAGCTTGATGCCGCAGATCGCACCGGTGGCCTGGTAATCCTTCCAGCCGGAACCGATGATGTAGCCGCGCACCACGGCTTCCACCAGGATCGGTTTCAGGCGCTTGGCCACCACGGCGCGTCCGCGCACCTGCTCCACTTCGGCCGGGCTCACCACGGACTCGGGATCGACGCCGGTCAGGTGATTGGGCACGATATGGCCCAGCTTCTCGAACCAGAAATCGCTCATCTGGTTCAGGACCTTGCCCTTGCCGGGGATCGGTTCGTTCATGATGACATCGAAGGCCGACAGGCGATCGGTGGTCACGATCAACAGCTTGTCGTCGCCGACGGCGTAGTTTTCGCGGACCTTGCCTGTGCCCAGCAGCGGCAGGGAAGTGATCGAGGATTTGTAGAGACTGCTCATGGTGGTCTTCTCGTAAAGTCAAAAACCGGAACCGCCATTTTCAGGGCGATTCCGGTCGGTGGGGCCTTGCGTCCGGCGTAGGCCGTTCAGCGGCTTGCGTGCTTACTGGACGATCTGTGCCAGTTCGCCGCTCTTGTACTTCTCGGCGATCTTTTCCAGCGAGACCGGCTTGATCTTGCCCGCCTGGCCTTCGCAGCCGAAGGACAGGAAACGTGCCTTGCAGACCAGCTTGGCGGCTTCGCGGGCAGGCTTGAGGTAGTCGCGCGGGTCGAACTTGGACGGGTTCTCGAACAGGTAGCGGCGGATCGCACCGGTCATGGCCAGACGGATGTCGGTGTCGATGTTGATCTTGCGCACGCCGTGCTTGATGCCTTCCTGGATTTCTTCGACCGGCACGCCGTAGGTTTCCTTCATGTCACCGCCGAATTCGCGGATCTCGGCCAGCAGTTCCTGCGGCACCGACGAAGAACCGTGCATCACCAGGTGGGTGTTGGGGATGCGGGCGTGGATTTCCTTGATGCGATCGATGGCCAGGATGTCGCCGGTGGGCTTGCGCGAGAACTTGTAGGCGCCGTGCGAAGTACCGATGGCGATGGCCAGCGCGTCGCACTGGGTGGCCTTGACGAAGTCGGCAGCCTGGTTGACGTCGGTCAGCAGCTGTTCACGGGTCATGGTGCCGTCAGCGCCGTGGCCGTCTTCCTTGTCGCCCTTCATGGTTTCCAGCGAACCCAGCACGCCCAGTTCGGCTTCGACCGTCACGCCGATGGCGTGCGAGAACTCGACCACCTTGCGCGAGACTTCGACGTTGTACTCGTAGCTGGCCACGGTCTTGCCGTCGGCTTCCAGCGAGCCATCCATCATCACGGAAGAGAAACCGGACTTGATGGCCGCCATGCAGACCGCCGGCGACTGGCCGTGGTCCTGGTGCATCACCACGGGGATGTGCGGATAGGCTTCCACGGCCGCCGAGATCAGGTGGCGCAGGAAGGCTTCACCCGCGTACTTGCGGGCACCGGCGGAGGCTTGCATGATCACGGGCGCGCCGACTTCATTGGCGGCTTCCATGATGGCAGTGACCTGCTCCAGGTTGTTGACGTTGAACGCCGGCAGGCCGTAACCGTTTTCGGCGGCATGGTCCAGCAGTTGACGCATGGATACGAGAGGCATGATGAAAACTCCAGAACGATGAAAAATCAGTACTCGCCAACGCGCAGAATCTTCAGCGCATTGGTGCCGCCGACCTGGCCGATGGGCTCGCCCCAGGTCACGACGATCAGGTCACCCTTCTGCACCACGCCTTGCGCCAGCAGCAGATCCTGGGCGCCCTTCAACATGGCTTCGGTGTCGGGCGCCTGGGCCAGTTCCAGCGTATGCACGTTGCGGAACAGCGAAGCCTTGCGGCGCGTGGCGACATTGGGGGTGATCGCAAAGATCGGGATATCGATGTTGTGACGGCTCATCCACAGCGCCGTCGAACCGGATTCGGTGAGCGCGGCGATGGCCTTCACGCGCAGGTGGTGCGCGGTAAAGAGCGCGCCATAAGCGATGGACTGGTCCACGCGGGTAAAGCGCAGGTTCAGGAAATCGGCGTCCAGCTGCACGTTCTCGGAGCGCTCGGCTTCCAGGCAGATGGCCGACATGGCTTCCACGGTTTCCACCGGATACTTGCCGGAGGCGGTCTCGGCCGAGGTCATCACGGCGTCGGTGCCATCCAGCACGGCGTTGGCCACGTCCGACACTTCGGCGCGGGTCGGCACGGCGTTGACGATCATGGACTCCATCATCTGGGTCGCGGTGATGGTCAGCTTGTTGGAGGCGCGCGCCATCTTGATCATGCGCTTCTGCAAACCCGGCACGGCGGCATTGCCCACTTCCACGGCCAGGTCGCCACGGGCCACCATGATGCCATCGGAGGCATCCAGGATTTCCTGCAGCAGCGGGATGGCTTCGGCGCGCTCGATCTTGGCGATCATCATCGGCTTGTGGCCGAAAGGCTCACCGGCCACGTTGGACAACTGGCGCGCCATTTCCATGTCGGTGGCGTTCTTGGGGAAGGACACGGCGACGTAATCGGCCTGGAAGCTCATGGCGGTCTTGATGTCGTCCATGTCCTTGGCGGTCAGGGCCGGTGCGGACAGGCCGCCGCCCTGGCGGTTGATGCCCTTGTTGTTGGACAGCTCGCCACCGATCTTGACCACGGTGTGGATCTCGTTGCCCATCACGCGTTCGACCTTCAGCACGATCAGGCCGTCGTTCAACAACAGCACGTCGTTGCCCTTCAGGTCGCGCGGCAATGCCTTGTAGTCCAGGCCCACCCGTTCCTGATTGCCCATCTGGCAATCGGAATCGAGGATGAACTTGTCGCCGTTGGCCAGCATGATCTTGCCATTCTCGAACTTGCCCACGCGGATCTTGGGACCTTGCAGGTCGGCCATGATGGCGACCTTCTTGCCGCATTCGTCGGCCACTTCGCGCACCAGGGTGGCGCGGTCGATGTGGTCCTGCGGCTTGCCGTGCGAGAAATTGAGACGCACGACGTCAACGCCGGCGCGGATCATGCGGGTCAAAGTGTCACGGTCGCTGGAAGCGGGACCGATGGTGGCGACGATTTTTGTTGCTCTGGACATGAATACCTTCTGGTTGCGACTTGGTGATAGAAGCCCGCTGCCCGGCCCGATGCAGGGCCGATCAGGCGGAGAGCTTCCGCCCCGAACGCGCGTCTCGGACGCGTTCATCATTGGTGGTGCTACAGACTCAGAATTCGGATGGAACAGCCGGGCGCTGCGCACGGCAACAGGGCGCAGCGCCGGTGACGCTTACTGCGCGCGTTGCAGCAGGATCTCGACAGCCGGCAGGGTCTTGCCTTCCAGGAATTCCAGGAAAGCGCCACCACCGGTGGAGATGTAGCCGACCTTGTCGGCAATGTTGTACTTGGCAATGGCGGCCAGGGTATCGCCGCCACCGGCGATCGAGAAGCCGGACGATGCCGCGATGGCCTTGGCCAGGGTTTCGGTGCCACGGCCGAACTGGTCGAACTCGAACACGCCCACCGGGCCGTTCCAGACGATGGTGCCGGCGCGGCCGAGCTGTTCAGCCAGGACGGCAGCGGTCTGGGGGCCGATGTCGAAGATCATGTCGTCGTCAGCCACATCGGCAGCCGCCTTCACGGTGGCTGCAGCGGTCGGGGAGAATTCCTTGCCCACCACGACGTCCGTGGGGATAGGTACCGAAGCGCCGCGCTTGGCCATCAGTTCGATGATGGCCTTGGCGTCTTCCACCAGGTCCGGCTCGGCCAGGGACTTGCCGATCTTCAGGCCGGCCGCCAGCATGAAGGTATTGGCGATGCCGCCACCGACGATGAGGTTGTCGACCTTCTCGGCCAGGGTCTTCAGGATGGTCAGCTTGGTGGAGACTTTGGAACCGGCCACGATGGCCACCAGCGGACGGGCCGGCTGGTTCAGGGCCTTGCCCAAGGCGTCCAGCTCGGCGGCCAGCAGCGGGCCGGCGCAAGCGACGGGCGCAAACTTGGCCACGCCGTAGGTGGTGGCTTCGGCGCGGTGCGCGGTACCGAAGGCGTCATTGACGTAGATATCGCAGAGCTTGGCGATCTTTTGCGCCAACTCGTCGCTGTTCTTCTTTTCGCCCTTGTTCAGACGGCAGTTTTCCAGCAGCACGACCTGGCCAGGCTGCACGTCCACGCCATCGACCCAATCGGCGACCAGCTTGACTTCACTTCCCAGCAGCTCGGAGAGGCGCTTGGCCACGGGGGCCAGCGAATCTTCGGGCTTGAACTCGCCTTCGGTCGGACGGCCCAGGTGCGAGGTCACCATCACTGCAGCGCCTGCCTGCTGGGCATCGCGAATGGCCGGGACCGAAGCGCGAATGCGGGTATCTTCGGTGATGTTGCCGGCATCATCCTGCGGGACGTTCAGATCGGCACGGATGAAGACGCGTTTGCCTTGCAATTGCTTGGCGGAAATCAAATCGCTCAGTCGGTTGAATTTCATAGGGTGGAATTCGAAGAAGGGGGCGAAAAACGCCGTATTTTACTCCAGCCTGACCCGCTCCTGACGGCTTTTTGGCAGCCTCAACAACATCCGGAGCGCATCCTGGCGCTCTGCGCGAAACTTCATAGCAACCAGCGCAGCAGTGTAAAGAGTGACATTCCTGCCACAATAGTTCCCAAAAGATGACGCGTTGCCGCAAAGAAAACGCCGGCACCGATGCCGGCCAGCAACTTCGGGTTGGCCAGGCTCATCTCGATGGCCCCGCCTGACGTCACCAGATCCGGGAAGATGATGGCCGCCATGGCCGCTGCCGGCGCATAGCTCAAGGCATGCTTGACGCGCGGCGGCAGCTTGACCGCATGGCCAAACAGGAAGAATCCGCTGCGGGTCACCACCGTGGAGATGGTCAGCAGCACGATGGCGCCCCAGACATACCAGTCGCTCATGCCGTGGCCTCTGCATCGCCGTCACTGCCGCTGCCGGGCAGCAGCTTGTCGGCCAGCATCGCCGCCGCCATGCCCAGCACCATGGCCAGCAGCAGGCCCAGCCGGTACGGCAGGTCCAGCGCCAGCACCGCCACCGTACCCGACACCACCACCCCGGCCAGAGCCGGCAGACTGCTGGTCATGGGGATCATCACGGCGATCAGGGCCAGGGTGCCGGCAAAGCCGATATTCCAGCTTTCCGGAATCTGGCTGCCGAGCAGGATGCCGATGGTCGCACCAAGCTGCCAGGCGACCCAACCCGGATAGCAGATCGCTGCGAAATAACCGATCTTGCCGGCAGGTTGATGAAAAGTAGAGGGAGGATAGCGCTGCGGGAAGAAGGCCATCGAGATATCGCCATTGAAGAAGCCATACCAGACCCGGCGATACCAAGGCAGATGCTCGAAATGCGGTGCCACGGCCGCCGAGAAGATCACGAAGCGCAGGTTGACGATCATGGCAGTGAAGAACACCACCAGCAGCGGCACCCCGGCCGCCAGCAGGGGCAGCGCCGCGAACTGGGCCGACCCGGCATAGACCAGCAGGCTCATGCCCAGCGACTGGTAGATCGTCAGCCCCGACTTGACCATGGCCATGCCCGAGACCATGCCCCAGGCCAGCACGGCCGGAATGGTCGAGGCACTGGCGCGCCAGCCTTCCTGGAAGGCTTCCTTCTCGATGCGGCGGGCAGCGTCAGGGTCGTGCGCGGGGGGATTGCTCCCGGCCCCTGATCGGTCCTCGCCTGTCTCCTTCTGCATTGTTCTTCCGTGGCGATTGAAGAAGCGGCCGGCCGCAAAGGGTCGGCGCGCGTGATGTTTATGCATTTTCACTCAGTCTTTTCATTCTACAGATGAAAGTTTTTACTCGCGTGAATCCGCTAAAATGGTGCTCTTTGTTCAGTTCGATTTGTCAGAACGGAACAATCCATTTCGGGAAGTTTGCAATCACCGCACACAGGGAGACCACCATGTCCATGGCTGACCGCGACGGCAAGATCTGGAAGGACGGCGCGCTGATCGATTGGCGAGACGCCACCATTCACGTACTGACCCACACCCTGCACTACGGCATGGGTGTCTTCGAAGGCGTGCGCGCCTACAAGACCCCGGAAGGCACGGCCATTTTCCGCCTGAAGGAACATACCCAGCGTCTGTTCAACTCGGCCAAGATCTTCCAGATGGAAGTGCCGTTCGACCAGGCCACCCTGGCCGAGGCGCAGTGCCAGGTGGTGCGCGAGAACAAGCTGGAATCCTGCTACATCCGCCCGCTGATCTGGATCGGCTCGGAGAAGCTGGGCGTGTCCGCCAAGGGCAACCAGATCCACGTGGCCATTGCAGCCTGGCCGTGGGGGGCCTACCTGGGCGAGGACGGGATCAACAAGGGCATCCGTGTGAAGACCTCTTCCTTCACCCGCCACCACGTCAACGTCTCGCTGGTGCGCGCCAAGGCCAGCGGCTACTACATCAATTCCATCCTGGCCAACCAGGAAGCGCTGGCCGATGGCTACGACGAAGCCCTGCTACTGGACACGGAAGGTTATGTCTCCGAAGGCTCGGGTGAAAATGTCTTCATCGTCAAGAACGGCAAGATCTATACTCCCGACCTGGCCTCCTGCCTGGATGGCATTACCCGCGACGCCGTGCTGACCATGGCGCGCGACCTGGGCATCGAGGTCATCGAAAAACGCATCACCCGCGACGAGATGTATTGCGCCGATGAAGCTTTCTTCACCGGTACCGCCGCCGAGGTCACGCCGATCCGCGAACTGGATCGCCGCGTCATCGGCAACGGTGGCCGTGGCCCCATCACCGAGAAGCTGCAGACCCTGTTCTTCGACGTGGTCTCGGGGCGGGCACCGCAGTACAAGCACTGGCTCACGCTGGTGTGAGGCGCGGCCGGATCAGCGCAGATTTTCACGTATCAACTTCAGTCAATTGCAAGCAACGGAGAACAAGATGAGCCAAGCTCAAGCATCGCAGGGCGTGATCCTGCTCGAAGGCAAGGACCTGCCGGCCCACTGCCCCAACCCCAGCATGTCGGCCTGGAACTCGCACCCGCGCGTGTTCCTGGAACTGGACGCGCACGGCGCGGCCAAATGTCCGTACTGCGGTACCCAGTACCAGCTCAAACCCGGTACCGTGGTCAAAGGCCACTAACATCGAGCTTTCGCACCAGACACGAGAGGGCCCACAAGGCCCTCTTTTCATCTGATCCGGAGATTGTCATGCCCCGCAACAAACTGATCCATGGTTCGCCCGATGAAATCGAAGCTGCCTACTACGACGCCTTGGCCCGTGCCGACCTGGACGCGCTGATGGACCTGTGGGCCGATGACGAGGAAATCGTCTGCATCCACCCCGGCGCACAACGCCTGGTCGGCCACGCGGATATCCGCGCCGTATGGGAAGACATCCTTTCCAACGGCGGCCTGCACATCCGCCCGCGCCAGTTGCACGCCACCCAGAACATGATGACCGCCGTGCACAGCGTGGTGGAAGACATCGACCACGGCGGCGACCCGCAACAGGATGTGCACGTCATCGCCACCAACGTCTACCTCAAGACCGCCTTGGGCTGGCGCATGGTGATGCACCACGCCTCGGTCGCACCCGGCGCGGCACCGGTGGAACCGGTGATCAGCGGGGCCATGCTGCATTGACGGCGGCCTGATTTATCCACAGGCGCTTGCGCCATCCGATTCCGAGCAAGGCTGCATCATGCTTTACGTCCCGCCCCGCTGGCTTCCCGGCGGCCATCTCCAGACCATCTATCCGTCCACCTTCCTGCCCAAGCCGAAGGTGGCGTTCCGGCGCGAGCGCTGGGAAGCGCCCGATGGCGATTTCATCGACATCGATTTCGTCGACGGCCAGCCGGGACGGCCGCTGCTGGTGCTGTTCCACGGGCTGGAAGGCTCGTCCGACAGCCACTACAGCCGCGCGCTCATGGCCGAGGTGCAGCGGCGTGGCTGGCATGGGGCGATTCCGCACTTTCGCGGCTGCTCGGGGGAGATCAACCTGGCGCCGCGCTTCTATCACTCAGGCGACACCGCCGAGCTGGACTGGATCATCCGCCGCCTCAAGCTGCGCCAGCAGGATCTGGCGGCCACGCACCTGTATGCCTGCGGCGTCTCGCTGGGTGCCAATGCCCTGCTGCGCTGGCTGGGCGAATCCCAACATGAGGCGGAGATCGTCGATGCCGCCTGCGCGGTGTCTGCCCCGCTGGACCTGGCCGGAGGCGGTGCGGCGCTGGCCAGCGGCTTCAACCGGCTCTATACCTGGGTGTTCCTGCGCACCATGCGGCCCAAGTGCCTGGCCAAGCTGGACCAGTTCCCGGGCCTGTTCGACCGCGAGGCCCTGCTGTCGGCGCGCGATCTCTATGCCTTCGACAACGTGGTCACCGCGCCCCTGCACGGCTATCGCAATACCGACGATTATTGGGACCGCGCCAGCGCCAAGCACATCCTGCACGACATCAGCGTGCCCACGCTGGTATTGAATGCGCAGAATGATCCCTTCCTGCCGGCGCGCCACCTGCCGCGCTCGGCGGCACCGGAAGTGGTGCTGGAATATCCCGAACAGGGCGGCCATGTCGGCTTTGCCGCAGGCGGGCCGCCGGGCAGCCTGGCGTGGCTGCCGCAGCGGCTGCTGCATTTCCTGGAAGGTAAAGCGGAAGGCGCCTTCGTGGCCCGCGCGGAGTTGGCCCATGGATGAGATCGTCCGCCAGGCCATGGCCCGTTGGCCCAACGTGCCGTACTGCTTCGGCTGGCTGCGGCTGGATGCGCGCGGCCAATGGCGCATGCGCGACGAACGGGCACAGCAACTGGCGTTGCCGGGCGACCCCATCCGCCACCCTGCCCTGCTGGCCTTCATCGACCGCAACTACGCCTGCGACGATAGCGGCCGCTGGTACTTCCAGAACGGGCCGCAGCGGGTGTACGTGGATCTGGAGTGGATGCCGCATATCCTGCGGACCCAGCCGGGAGAGGGTGCGCTTGTTCCCTCCCTCGTCCTGCATACCCAGGCCGCGGTGGAACAAGTCGATGCCGCCTGGATGGATGAGCGCGGGCGACTCTACCTGCGCAGCGGCGAGATCGTTGCCGGTGTCGATGACCGCGATCTGGCCACCCTGCTGCCCTGCCTGCATCATGCCGGTCAAGCAGATGAAGAGGCCCTGCTACGCTGGCTGGAGGGCGCTGAGGATTTGACACTTTCCTTCACCTGGAACGGGCAGGACCTTCCGCTGCAGCGCATCGCCAGCGATCAACTGGAACAAACTTTCAGATTCGTCTGTAGCCCCCGTCCCGCCTGACTTTCCGGCGGGCAGGGGTCAGCGGTCTTTGAGCTCCTTCTGCTCATCCTTCCAGCGCGCCTTCCATTCGCGCTCGCGCGCATCGATCTGTGACTGGTCGTAGAAAGTCGCATCCGGTGCCTTGCGCGCAATCCCCAACTGATCGATGGCCGCCAGCAGGCTGCCGTTGAGTGCATAGGATTCGGCCAGCGCCAAATGCTGCAGGGCCTGCTTGCCCTGCGCTGCGTAGACCTTGGCCAGCAGCTGCTGCACCTGGGCATCCGAACGATACAGCTGTGCCTGGTCGCGCAGGTAGCCCACGGCCTGGTCGTAGCGGTTGGCGGCGATCAGGGCATCGGCGTACTGGCGCGCGACGCTGCGCGAGATCGGGTACTGCTGGCGCATGCTCTCCGCCACCTGCAGCGCCTGCTGGGTCTGCTTGCGGGCGATCTTGATGTCGATGTCGAGGCTGCCGAAGAAGATGCCGGTCTTCATCGGGATGGCCGCTTCCTGGGCCTCCTTCAATGCGGCCTCGGCCTGCTCGAAGCGGTTCTGGCGGTAGTAGGCGAAAGCCAGGCCATACTTGGCGGCGGCCGTCATCAGCTTGGTATTGCCTTTGGCCTGGTCGGTGAATTTGGCGACGTTGTCGCGCAGGCCCTGCACGCTGTCATTCTGCAAGACCTGGGTACGGGCGCGCGCCAGCTGGAATTCCGGGTTGTCCACGCGCTGCTTGTAGCGCTGGTCGCGGATGCGGGCCTGGATGTCGGCGATACGCTCGGTGGTCAGCGGGTGCGTCATCAGGTAAGGCGGCACGGCATCGCTGTAATTGCGCGAGGCCGTCTGCAAGCGCCCGAAGAAGGTCACCATACCCGACGGATCGAAGCCGCCATCACGCATGATCTGCAGGCCGATGCGGTCGGCTTCGCGTTCGGCATCGCGGCTGAAATTGAGCTGGCGCTGCACGGCCAGGCCGGTGCCGCCCATCATGGTGGCCATGGCGGCATCGCCCCCGGCCTTGGACACCCCCGCCAGCGCGCCCAGCACGATGGCCGCCAGCTGGATCATGGAATTCTGCTTCTGCTGGCCCAGCATGCGGGCGATGTGACGCTGCGCCACGTGGCCGATTTCGTGCGACATCACGCCGGCCAGTTCGGATTCGGACTGCGCCGCCAGCACCAGGCCGCTGTTGACCCCGATGAAGCCGCCCGGCAGCGCGAAGGCGTTGAGCATGGGATCGCGCACCATGAAGAACTGGAAATCGAAGCCGGCCTCGCCGCGTACCTCAGGGTGGATGGAGACCAGGTTCTGGCCGAAATTGTTGAGGTATTCCGAGATCGGGCCATCGTCGACATAATCGCGGTCGGTGCGGATGTCGCGCATGATTTCTTCGCCCAGCTTGCGCTCCATCAGCGGCGAGAGCCCTTCGCGTTCGGTATCGCCCAGGGTCGGCAGGCCTTGCGCCACGCCGGGATGCGGCAACAGCGTCAAGGGAGCGGCCGGCAGCAGCAGGAAGGTGGCACTGAGCGCACGCATGAGCAGGCGGCGCAGGGGGCGGCGGGAAAGTTCAGGAACGGTTCGTTGCATGGACCCAGTCATCGATGGCAGACACATGGTGAAAGCAAGACAGCGGCGGCGGTGCAGGCGGTGCACAGCTCGGCGCTGGCGGCAAGCCGCAGGCTGCCTGCTATGATACCCGCTCCTTTCCCTTCATTTCATCATCAGCGAACCAGCATGAGCACATCCGGCGACTCCGCGCCCAACGGCGGCCTCACCCATTTCGACCAGGGCGGACAAGCGCACATGGTCGATGTCGGCGGCAAGAACGAGACCCATCGCGTGGCGCTGGCCACCGGCGTGATCCGCATGCAGCCGGCCACCTTGGCCATCATCGAATCGGGCACGGCCAAGAAGGGCGACGTGCTGGGCATCGCCCGCATCGCCGCCATCATGGCGGCCAAGCGCACGGGCGACCTGATCCCGCTGTGCCATCCGCTGGCCCTGACGCATGTGTCGGTGGAGTTCGAGACCGATGCCGCCAGCTCTTCCGTGCGCTGTACCGCGCGGGTGGAAACCTTCGGCAAGACCGGGGTGGAGATGGAAGCGCTGACGGCCGTGCAGGTCGGGCTGCTGACCGTCTACGACATGAGCAAGGCGGTCGACAAGACCATGGTCATGACCGATATCTGCGTGACCGAAAAGCGCGGCGGCAAGAGCGACATCAGCATGGCGCGCCCTTGAGGCAGGAAGCTGCGGCAAATTCGCTGTGGACAAGACAAATCAAAAATGACAAACGCGCCCGAGGGCGCGTTTTTTCATGCTGCATCCGCTGCGGCTACCGCAGATCAGCCGCGGCAGTTGGCCGGTGCAAACTTGGCCGGAAGCGTACCGGCAACGAAGCCGGTATTGGCCGTCGCCCCTTCGGGCGTGGCCGCCTGCTTCACATCCTTGGCAGCGCATTGCCACTGGATGGTACCGGAGGTGATGGTGGGGGTGAGCGTGAGCGTACCGCCGTCGCCCACACGCGGGCTGTAAGTGATGGTGATGACACCGCCCACGCCGCGCTTTTCCATCGGCGAGACTTCGATCTTGCTGACGTTGTCGGTCGGGGTGAAGGCCGGCAGGCCCAGTTGCGCCACCGTGAAGACGCCGTTGTTGGAGCTGATCTGCTCGGTCACGGCCAGCTTGTAGGGCTCGGCCAGGTTGAAGCCTTCCGAGACGCGCGCGCGGGCGATGTAGTCCTGGTATTGCGAGGCGCCCAGCATCGCAAGAATGCCGACGATGGCCAGCGTGACCATCAGTTCGAGCAGGGTGAAGCCTTGTTGGGGGCGACGGGTGACGACGGGTTTCATGGGATCCTCGTAAAAATGAAAAGGGCGTTGCCAGTATCGGCAGCGCCGGTCATGCGTACCAGCGAAAAAATTGCAAAGCTATCAGGTTTGTCGTGCTGCGGCGCTGACCTGGCTCAAGCATGGCCGGGTATCGGGCGCGGCGGCACCGGTTCTGGTCTGCAGCGTATTGGCCATCCCCATGGCCTGCACGCGCCTTTGCCGCTCAGGCGGCCGTTTTCTGGCGCTCCTGCTTCCGGCGCTTGAGCGTCAGGCCGGTCAGCACCACACCGAGCGCACCGACCAGGCCGGGCAGGCTCAGGTGCACCGCAGCGCCCGGCAACACGAATTCGGTGTCGCCAATGAAGCCCTCGATCCAGCCCTGTACCGCGACATCGCTGAAGATCATGCCACCGGCGATGTAGCCCAGCAAGGCTGCACCCAGGGTGACGATGACCGGGAATTTTTCCATCAGCTTGAGCACCAGGGTACTGCCCCAGACGATGATGGGAATGCTGACCACGATGCCGAACACCACCAGCAGCAGCTGGTGCTCACCGGCCGCTTGTTCGGCGGCGCTGGCGATGGCGATCACGTTGTCCAGGCTCATCACCAGGTCCGCCACGATCACGGTCTTGACGGCGCCCCACAGGCGGTCGCTGCCGTTGATGTCGGTGTGCTCATCGTCTTCGTTGAGCAGCTTGATGCCAATCCACAGCAACAGGATGCCACCGATCAGCTTGAGGAATGGCAACTGCAGCATCGTCACGGCGAAGGCGATCAGGGCGATGCGGATGCCGATCGCACCCACCGTGCCCCAGACGATGCCCTTCATGCGCAGCTTGTCGGGCAGGTTACGGCAGGCCAGGGCAATGACGATGGCATTGTCGCCACCGAGCAGGATATCGATCAGGATGATCTGCGCCACGGCGACCCAGTTCAGGTTGGCCAGGAATTCCATGCATGTCCTCTTGGAAAAACAGCGCCTCGGATCGGGCGCATGGCTGGAAGACCGCGTTATGCGCGGTTAGTGCCTCCCATCGGGACGGCTTGCCAGAAATGACATGGGGAGCCGGAGCTCCCCATGCTGGTCTTGCGGTACTGCTTTACTGCCGTGGCTGAGTGAGTCAGCCCGTGGTCAATTACAGCACCGACTTCAGCAGACGGCCCATTTCGGACGGGTTGCGGGTGACCTTGATGCCGCACTCTTCCATGATGGCCAGCTTGGCTTCAGCGGTGTCAGCACCACCGGAGATCAGGGCACCTGCGTGGCCCATGCGCTTGCCCGGGGGCGCGGTCACGCCGGCGATGAAGCCAACCACCGGCTTCTTCATGTTGTCCTTGATCCAGCGTGCAGCGTTGGCTTCGTCAGGACCACCGATTTCACCGATCATGATGACGGCGTCGGTGTCCGGATCGTCGTTGAAGGCCTTCATGACGTCGATGTGCTTCAGACCGTTGATCGGGTCGCCACCGATACCGACGGCGGAGGACTGGCCCAGGCCCAGGGCGGTCAGCTGGCCCACGGCTTCATAGGTCAGGGTGCCCGAGCGGGAAACCACGCCGATGCGGCCCTTCTTGTGGATGTGGCCGGGCATGATGCCGATCTTGATTTCGTCCGGGGTGATCAGGCCGGGGCAGTTCGGGCCCAGCAGCAGGGTCTTGGAACCGGCCTTGGCCATGCGGTCCTTCAGGGCCAGCATGTCACGCACGGGGATGCCTTCGGTGATGCAGATGGCCAGGTCCAGCTCGGCTTCGACGGCTTCCCAGATGGCAGCAGCAGCGCCGGCGGGCGGCACGTAGATCACGGAGACGGTGGCGCCGGTGGCGTTCTTGGCTTCGGTGACGTTGGCATAGATGGGGATGCCTTCGAAGTCTTCACCGGCCTTCTTCGGGTTCACGCCTGCGACGAAGGCATTCTTGCCATTCGCGTAGTCGCGGCACATGCGGGTGTGGAACTGGCCGGTCTTGCCGGTGATACCTTGGGTGATGACCTTGGTGTCTTTGTTGATGAGGATCGACATTTCTCTTCCTTGACTGTGATGCCTGCGCCGCGGGCGGCGCCTGGGCTGCAATCGCTTGCAGCCGGCGGCTCGCGCCGCGCAGGCTTGCGTGTTGGGTTACTTACTTGGCAGCTGCCACGACCTTTTGGGCGGCTTCTTCCATGGAATCGGCCGAGATGATCGGCAGACCGGAATCGGCCAACAGCTTCTTGCCCAGGTCTTCGTTGGTGCCCTTCATGCGGACCACCAGGGGCACCTTCAGCGAGACGGCCTTGGAAGCCGCGATCACGCCTTCGGCGATCACGTCACAGCGCATGATGCCGCCGAAGATGTTGACCAGGATGGCCTTCAGTTCGGGGTTCTTCAGCATGATCTTGAAGGCTTCGGTGACCTTCTCGGTGGTGGCACCGCCGCCCACGTCCAGGAAGTTGGCCGGCTCGCCGCCGAACAGCTTGATGGTGTCCATGGTGGCCATGGCCAGGCCGGCACCGTTGACCAGGCAGCCGATGTTGCCGTCCAGGGAGATGTAGGCCAGGTCGAACTTGGAGGCTTCGACTTCAGCCGGATCTTCTTCGTCCAGGTCGCGGTAGGCGACGATTTCCGGGTGGCGGAACAGGGCGTTGGAGTCGAAGTTGAACTTGGCGTCCAGGGCGATGACCTTGCCGTCGCCGGTCAGGATCAGGGGGTTGATTTCAGCCAGGGAAGCGTCGGTTTCCCAGTAAGCCTTGTACAGGCCTTGCAGGTTCTGGCGAGCGGCCGGGATCGATTCGGCAGGCACGCCGATCTTGGCAGCCACGTCGTCGGCTTGGGCGTCGGTCAGGCCATCGATCGGGTCGATGATGACGTTGTGGATCTTTTCCGGGTTGCTGTGGGCAACTTCTTCGATGTCCATGCCGCCTTCGCTGGAGGCCATCAGCACGACCTTCTGCGAGACGCGGTCGGTGACCAGGGAAACGTACAGTTCCTTCTTGATGTCCGCGCCTTCTTCGATCAGCAGGCGACGCACCTTCTGGCCTTCAGCGCCGGTCTGGTGGGTGATCAGCTGCATGCCCATGATCTGGTTGGCGTATTCCTTGACCTGCTCGATGGACTTGGCCACCTTCACGCCACCGCCCTTGCCGCGGCCGCCTGCATGGATCTGGGCCTTGACGACCCACACCGGGCCGCCCAGCTTCTGGGCAGCCGCTTCGACTTCGTCGACCGACATGCAAGGAATGCCGCGCGGCACGGTTACGCCGAACTGGCGCAGGATTTCTTTACCCTGATACTCATGGATTTTCATGGGAGCTTCCCTTTAGACACTGAATGAATGAAACTTGCCGGATTGAAATTCGGAAGCCGGCATTGAGCCGGCCGACCAGAAAGCAGACTGCAACCCGCAGGCGGGGGTCGCATCCGTTGCCGGATGGAGTCGGGCGCAGGCGTGAGCTGCGCGGGTTGCGAGTGAATTCGTCGAATTGGGCATATGCATGCCGTCTGCTTTAGTTGGTCTGATAGTCGAAACGCACCAGCTTGCGCCGAAGCGTTCGCATTATCCATTCCTGCTCCTGACGTGGGCCTTGCACCGTTGCGCCGTTTTAACAAACCGGCAACACGCGGTATCTCCTCAGGCTTGCGCGCCGCAGCAAAAACTTCCGAATTCTAGCACACGACAAACGGCCTGTTGGCCGGTAGCGCTAACACCGGGCGCAATGCGCAGGAATTACCATCGGGCAGGACAAGGCCGCACGCCGGTGGGAGATTTCGAGGAAAGCGCGGGAAAAATGTGCTTGGCCGGGCCGGCCCTGCTGGATGCAGCTTGGGTTCAGGCGGATTCTTCGTCGTCGGCCCAAGCGGTCTGGAAGGCTTCGCGGATGCTGCGATGGGAAAAACCACGCTGCTGGAGGAAGCGCATCTGTTTGGCGCGGGTCTCGGCATCCTCGGGCGGTGCGGCGTACTTGCGGCGCAGCACCTGCGCGGCACGCTCGCCCTCCCCGGCGGCCAGATCGGCCTTCAGTTCGGCGATGGCTTCACCTTCAATGCCATGGCCGTGAAGTTCGGAGATGATGCGCTGATTGCCGTAGCGCGCCGAGCGGCGATGCACGAGCGATTCGGAAAAACGTTCCTGGGAAAGAAAACGGGACTGCTCCAGCCATTGCAGGAGCTCTTCGATGTCATCGCCCTCTTGCGCGTAAGGGGCAAGCTTACGCGCAAGTTCCTGGCGACTATGCTCACGTGAAGAGAGATATTTGAGCGCCCTTGCTTTCAGGCTGATCGGCGGTCTTGGCATGTTGCGAACTTGCTGTACTGCGGTATTGCCTCCCCCTGAGACCGCCAACACAGCACGGCACCAGCGAGATAAACAAGCCACCATCACGACACCCAGGGCTCAGGCAAACCCTGTCGCCGCGATGGCGCTTGAATCCTTTAAGCGCGGATTCAGGAAGCCTTGGCTTCCGCTTCGCCGCCGGCCAGTTCCGGCACGCCCAGGGCGACACGGACCTTGTTCTCGATCTCGCGGGCCAGTTCCGGATGTTCCTTCAGGTAGTTACGGGCATTGTCCTTGCCCTGGCCGATGCGCTCGCCGTTGTAGCTGTACCAGGCACCGGACTTCTCGACCACCTTGTGTTCCGAACCCAAGTCCAGGATCTCGCCTTCGCGGGAAGTGCCTTCGCCATACAGGATGTCGAAGTGGGCTTCGCGGAACGGGGGCGCAACCTTGTTCTTGACGACCTTGACCTTGGTTTCGCTGCCGATGACTTCATCACCCGACTTGATCGAACCGGTACGGCGGATGTCCAGGCGCACGGAAGCGTAGAACTTCAGCGCGTTACCGCCGGTAGTGGTTTCCGGGTTGCCGAACATGACACCGATCTTCATGCGGATCTGGTTGATGAAGATCACGGTGGTGTTGGTGCGGTTGATGCTGCCGGTGAGCTTGCGCAGCGCCTGCGACATCAGGCGGGCTTGCAGGCCGGGCAGGGAATCGCCCATGTCGCCTTCGATTTCAGCCTTGGGGGTCAGCGCGGCCACGGAGTCGACCACGATCAGGTCCACCGCACCGGAGCGCACCAGGGCGTCGCAGATTTCGAGAGCTTGTTCGCCGGTGTCGGGCTGCGAGATCAGCAGGTCGTTCAGGTTCACGCCCAGCTTTTGCGCGTAGGTGACATCCAGCGCGTGCTCGGCGTCGATGAAGGCGCAGGTGCCGCCCAGCTTCTGCATTTCGGCAATCGATTGCAGGGTCAGGGTGGTCTTGCCCGAGGATTCGGGACCGTAGATTTCGATGACGCGACCACGCGGCAGGCCGCCGATGCCCAGCGCGATGTCCAGGCCCAGGGAGCCGGTGGACACGGACTGGATTTCCTCAGCGATGACGCCATCTTCCATGCGCATCACCGAGCCCTTGCCAAACTGCTTTTCAATCTGTGCCAACGCGGCGGCCAGCGCCTTGCTCTTTTCAGAGTTGTTCGCAGCTTTTTTGTCGTCCATAAATCTCTCTCGGCAAAATGTCGTGAAGACGGGTGTCAGGGGGAGTCTTGCTGATGTTGCTTGAATGTTGCTTGGATCTTGCTCGCGGTGGCTGGCCATCGCTGGCAGGCCGCGGGTGTTGCCCGGGGGGCAGTGGATGACCGCCCCGATAGAGCGATACTGTATAAAAAAACAGTGCTTAGTGCAAGCGTTTTTGTCGGCCCAAATTCCATCCGTGGGCGAAAACCACAATTATACGAGAGGCAGACCTTCCAAAAACTTCATAAATCGCAGAGGAATGATGCATGGAAGGAAAAAAAACGGCACACTCGCGAGTTGGGGGGAATAATTCGTCAGCAATGGCCAAATTGGTATCAATAGTCGTCATCTAGCACGATATTGCGCCGCGGCAATTATTCGGCCCACGGCATTCCGCAATCCCGAACAGATCGCCTTACAGATCGCTTTACAGACCGTTCTCATGAGTTTAGTGCCCTTCAGCCACATCAGCGCCCTGCGCTGCCTGGTCATCGACGACATGCCGACGATGCGCCAGAACATCCGCATGCACCTCGGGCAGCTCGGCGTGACCAAGGTCGACCAGGCTGCCACGCCCGATGAAGCCATCCGCTTCGTGCAGTCCGGCACCTATGACCTGATCATCTGCGACTACAACCTCAACAAGGAAAGCAACGGCCAGCAGCTGCTGGAGTTCTTCCGCACCCAGAACATGCTCTCGCCGACCTGCATGTTCATCATGGTGACGGCCGAGAGCGGCTACAACCTGGTGGCCAGCGCCGCCGAGTTCCAGCCCGACGCCTACATGTTGAAGCCGCTGACGGCCAGCCGCATCGCCGAACGCGTGGACCGCCTGCTGGAAAAGCAGCACGCCATGCTGCCGGTGACCGAGAAGATGAAGCGCAAGGACATCACCGGCGCCATCATCGAATGCGACAACGTGCTCAAGTCGGCGCCCAAGTGGATCGTCGAGATCATGAAGACCAAGGGCACGCTGCTGATCGAACAGCGCCGCATCGACGAAGCGCGCGAGGTCTACAAGCAGGCCCTGGCCATGCGCGACGACCTGGTATGGGCCAAGATCGGCCTGGCCCGCTGCAACATCGTGGCCGGCCAGATGGATGATGCGCGCGTGATCGTGCAAGACGTACTGGCGCAGAACAAGCAGTTCATCGCCGCCTACGACCTGATGGCGCAGATCGACGAAGCCCAGGGCAACCAGGAAGGCGCGCTGGAGGCGCTGACCAAGTCCTCCGAGATCATTCCTTCGGCGCGCCGCAGCCGCCTGGTGGGCGACGTGGCCTACCGCAGCGGCCATCTCGACCAGGCGCGCGAGGCCTATGACAAGGTGCTGAAGCACACCAAGGGTTCGCTCACCGCGCAACCGACCGACCTGCTCTCGCTGGCCCAGGTGCACATCGACAGCGGCGATCCGGATGCCGCGCTGCGTTTGCTGGAAAGCGCGCCGCGCCGCTACGAGGAATCCAACCTCTTCGTCTCCGCGCAGGCCGCCGTGCAGGCCCAGGCCTACGTCCAGCTGGGCGACACCATCTCGGCCCAGCAAGCCTTCGAGACGGCCCGCCAGGCGGCCGGCAAGGAAGCCTCGGACACCGCCACCCTGGCGCTGGCCAAGGCCGCCTTCTCGATGGGCAAGGATGAGGAAGGTGCCAAGCTGATCGCCGAAGCGGTCAAGTCCGACCACGAGAACAAGACCCTGCAGATGCTGGCGCGCAAGGTGCTGGCCGATACCGGCCGGGCCAACCTGGCCGAGGAGCTCATCGACGGTGCCGTCAAGCACTGCATGAGCATCATCGCCGAAGCCAATGCCCTCATGCGCAGCGCCAAGCCCGACGAGTCGCTGGCGCGGCTGGAAGAGGCGCTGGCCAGCATGCCGGAGAACACCGGCGTGCTGCTGGCGGCCGCCCAGCTGCATCTGCTGTGGATGAGCCAGCGCGGCTGGAACGAAGAATACGTCAAGCGCGTGCGCCGCTACCTGGCCACCCTGGACCGCCTGATTCCCGGCAACGATAGAGTCGCGAAGATGCACAAATTCCTGCGCGACACCCTGACCAAAGTAGCCCCGAAGAGCTGACCATGGATCCCAAGCTTGCCGCGATCATCATTCACGACATCAAAAACTCCCTGGGCGTGCTGGAGGGGGAATTGCGCCGCCTGTCCGACGACGTGCCGCGCGTGCAGCAGGCCCATGTCACCTGCCTGGCCCTGCAGGAAAAGCTGATCGCCTTCCTGACCCTCTACAAGGCCGATTCCCAGGGCCTGCGCGCGCAGGTCGAGGCGGTCTCGCCGCTGGACTTCCTCGATGCCCTGGTGCGCGAGCACGGCGTCTCCCGCAGCAACGACATCGCCCTGCAGGTGGACGAAACCGACATGCCGGTGATCGGCTTCTTCGATGAACACCTGGTGGCGCTGGCGCTGGAAGCGGCGCTGCAGAATGCCAGCCGCTTTGCACGATCGCAGATCGCACTGGGCTGCCGCAAGCATCCGGAAGGCGGCGTGATCTTCACGGTGCGCGACGATGGCCCCGGCATCGGCACCCAGGAAAAGAAGCCGTCCACCGGATTGGGCATGGACCTGTGCAATGCCATTGCCACCGCCCACAACAAGGAGACCCGGCATGGCGAAGCGCGCCTGTCCAATCATCCGGATGGTGGTGCGCTGTTCGAGCTGTGCCTGCCGTAAATCGATGAGGCGCGTACGGAGACGCATCTTCTCCGTGGCCTCATCGTCCTCCTCGTCCTCCTCGTCCTCCTCTCTCTGCCTGGCCGGTCTGCCGCTCCTGCAGAGGACTACATGACTGAACGGCCGCATCCCGTCTCCTCTACACAACTGCATCTGTACATCTCTGCATCTCTGCATCTCTGCATCTCTGCATGAGGACTTGATGGCCATCGGCCGCCATGGAATGCCCCCCGTTCGAGCCTGCGGCCACATGCGCCGCCCGCATATGCAAGCGCGAAAATAGTCGTTCTTCCGCCAGAGCTTCGTCCTTAGAGTGTCGGTTTGTCCCGCCTGTGCGGCCGGCCATGGCCGCGCTGCGCCACTTCGCGCGGGGCGATCCAACCTAGGGAGAACCCATTCATGCAACGCAGAGACTTCCTGCGCCTGGCCCCCGCCGCGCTCGGCGCTACCGTACTGGGCAGCGCGCCCCTGCTGGCGCGTGCCGCACAGCCGCCCAAGACCATCCGCCTGGACTATGCCTACTACTCGCCGCCCAGCCTGGTGCTGCGCAAGTTCGGCTGGCTGGAGGAAGACCTCAAGGCACAAGGCACGGAAGTCAAATGGGTTCTCAGCGCCGGCAGCAACCGCGCGCTCGAATATCTCAACAGCGACAGCGTGGACTTCGGCAGCACCGCCGGCCTGGCCGCCCTGCTGGCGCGGGCCAATGGCAATCCGGTCAAGGCGGTCTACATCTATTCGCGTCCGGAATGGACGGCGCTGGCGGTGGGCAAGGAGTCGACGGTGAAGTCCATCACCGAACTCAAGGGCAAGAAGATCGCCGCCACCAAGGGCACCGATCCATATCTCTTCCTGCTGCGCGCACTGCATGAGAATGGCCTCAAGAAGAGCGACGTCGAGATCGTCCACCTGCAGCACGCCGATGGCCGCGCCGCACTGGAACAGGGCCGCGTGGCCGCGTGGGCCGGGCTCGATCCCCATCTGGCGGCCAGCGAACTGGAAGCCGGATCGCGCCTGATCTACCGCAACGTCAACTTCAACACCTACGGTTTCCTCAACGTCAGCGACACGTTCGCCGCCCGTCATCCGGTCCAGGTCAAGCGCGTGCTCGCCGCCTATGAACGTGCGCGCAGCTGGATCATCGCCCATCCCGACGAGACCGTTGCCTTGCTGTCGGAAGAGTCCAGGCTGTCGGCCCCGGTGGCGCGCCTGCAACTGAAGCGCAACGATTTTTCGCAGCCGCAGATCGGCCGCGAACATATCGAAGCGCTGCGCGCAGCCTCGCCCATCCTGCTGGAAGAAGACCTGGTCAAGAGCGGCACCGACCTGCCGCGCACCATCAATGCCTTGATCGATCCCAGCTATGCGCAGGGCGTGGTGAAGGCCTGAGGCCATGGCTGATCCCATCCCGCTTCCGGCCACGCTGCAGGCCACGCCCCAGCTGGACGGCGCCAAGCCGCCCGTGGCGCGCGCGGCCACCCCGCGCCGTCGGGGCTGGCCGCATGACGATGGCTATCGTCCGGGGCGCTTCACCGGCTGGATCATTCCTGTGCTGTTCCTGCTGGCGGTAGAAGCCGGTGCGCGGCTGGATTGGATTCCCGCGCGCCTGCTGCCACCGCCCAGCGAGCTGGCACACACCCTGTGGTCACTGGCGCAACGCGGTGAATTGCTGCCGCATATCGCTGCCAGCCTGGCCCGCGTGGCTTCCGGCTTCGTGATCGGCAGCGTGCTGGCGGTTGCCCTGGGCCTGCTGGTCGGCATCAGCCGCCGCGCCGAAGCCCTGCTGGAACCCAGTTTCCAGGCGCTGCGCGCCATCCCGAGCCTGGCCTGGATTCCGCTCCTGCTGCTGTGGCTGGGCATCGACGAAACGCCCAAGGTGGTGTTGATTGCCATCGGTACGTTTTTCCCGGTGTACCTGAATCTGGTGGCCGGCATTCGTGACATCGACCACAAGCTGATCGAAGTCGGCACCAGCTCCGGCCTCAGCACCGGCGAACTGATCCGGCACATCCTGCTGCCAGCCTCCCTGCCCTACCTGTTTGCCGGCCTGCGCGGCGGACTGAGCCTGGCGTGGATGTTCCTGGTGGCGGCCGAACTGATCGCCGCCACCAAGGGCGTGGGCTACCTGCTCTCGGACGGGCGCGAAAGCAGCCGGCCCGACCTGGTGCTGTGCGCGATCCTGATCCTGGCCCTGCTGGGCAAAGTCAGCGACAGCCTGTTGCGCGCCGTCGAACAGAAAAGCCTGGGCTGGCGCGACGCGCGGCGTCGATCACACGGCAAGACCGCATGACCATGGACGGACTGGATCAGATCACGCTGGTACTGCTGATCATCCTGGTGGTGGTGGCGCTGCTGTTTCCCTTGTCGGACGGACGTCTTCCCCGACGCAACCGGGATCGGGACCGCCCCGGCACTGCGCCGGACGAGCAATCTCAAAAGCGCCGCTGATGCGGTGCTTTTTTTATGGGAAGCTGCGATACGAAGGAAAAGGCCGGAAGAGGAAAGATGATGCCCGCCACTTGGGCGGCTCCGGACCGAAATGAAGAAAACTTCAGGCGTGGAATGCAGAACCAAGCGAACAAAAAAAACCGCCGGCAAAAGCCGGCGGTAAAACGGACTGGCGACGCTCATCCACTAACCGCCGCCTTCCGCGCCAAACTGATACTTGTTACATGAACGTTCTTGCCAATTTGTCCGGGCCGTTGACTCAGCCCTGGACCGGATCAAGCTGCTGGATACCAGCCAGCACCCAGCCACCCTGGCCGGCAGCCGGCTTGGACAGGTTCCAGATCTCGGCAAACTGGGCCGGCGAAGCAGTCGGATCTTCCTTGATGAAGCCGAAGAACTTCACGCTGGCCAGGTAATCATTGCCCACGGTTTCCACGCCCAGCACTTCCGCATCCAGCGAGACCACGTCGGTCTGGTTGGCAGCAGCACCGCGTTCCTGGATCTGCAGGCGCAGCTCGGCAAACATCTCGGGCGTCGTGAATTCGCGGATGTCGTTGATGTCAGCCTTGTCCCATGCCGCTTGCAGGCGGATGAAGTAGGTCTTGGCATTGCGCACGAAGCCCACGGTGTCGAAACCGGCCGGGATACCGTAGGCAGGCGCTGCCTCGGCATTGCCGAAACCACCACCGAAACCGTTCTGGGTGGTCGAGGCGGCGGACTGGTCGGTCTTGAGCATGGAGCCGATCTGCGGCGTGGACGATGCGTTGTCAGCCGCTTGCGGTGCGGCGCTGGCCCAGGCCGGAGCCGGTTGCGCGGACTGTGCCGATTCCGACTTGCGGCGGAACAGACGGATCACGAACATGATCGCCAGGGCAATCAGGGCCACGGTCAGGATGGTGCTGATCATGCTGGCCAGTGCGCCACCCAGGCCGAAGTGCGACAGCAGCGCGCCCAGGCCCAGGCCCAACAACGCGCCACCCAGCAGGCCCTTCCACATGCTCGGCTTGGCGGCGGCTGCAGCCGGAGCGGCAGCAGGCGCGGCCGGCTTGGCAGCGGCGGCCTGGTTCTGCTGCATCGGGGCAGGGCTCTGCGCCTGACGGCTGGCGCTGGAAGACTGTTTGCCGATCGAACCGCCACCGCCAAGACGCTTGGCTTCGACGGCCGACATGCCAACAGACAGCGTCATGACCGCCACTATCAGCGCGACAAATGCTTTTTTCATGCTATCTCCTAAAGGATTCTGATGATGTGATGCGGTCACATCGGCCGTAATTCGGAATCACTGGAACAGGTGTGCCCTGGAGGATCAGCACCGGCGCAGGCAGGCCGACGCTGGCCGCGCACGCGCAGGGTCCTGCTGTCGCACGGCGCGAAGCCTCAATCCATCAGGGGCAGTTCAGCGGGCGCAGCAAAACCTGTCGCGCGTGGCGACGGGATCAGGCCCGGGGAGGACGTCCTGCGCGGGGCAGGAACGGGGGTTGCAGGGCGGCATCGCTACGCAGAGCGGGCGCCAGGCGGGAAGTTTGCGGCACCATGGCCAGGGATTGCATCAGCACGGGCTCGTCACCGATACCGGCGTGCGTGGAGAAGTCTTCACCGCTGTCGGCGTAACCGGTGCTGTCGTCATCGCTGCCGGCGGCATCGGCCACCAGGGCGTGCGACTGGTCATCACTGAGTGAAGCGGCCTGGTCGGACAGGGAAACGGTCTTGGACACCAGATGCTGGGTCGCCACGGCGGCTTGCACCGGAGCCGGCACTGCGAAGTCGGTCGCGGCCATCGAGCTGGCGTACGTCACCACCGCTGCAAATACTTGCACCGGGAGCAGACAGATCAGCAGCAGGACCCACAAACGTTTCATCAGATTTTCCAGCGATTTTTCCAGAAATGGATGCGAGAAATTATATCAACAAAAATTGCGCTGCCAGCAAGTAAATCTTGCTGACGCCTCCTACTATAAGGCCTAAGCTTCAGACTTCAATGCCCCAATCTGAATTGTTACACTTCAAACCCGCGACCTGACCTGTCTCAAGGACAGCGCTCATCAGGCAATCCCTGATTTGCATTGGGGGTTGAATTAGTGGAATATGAATGAAAAGGTATCACAATAATTCAACCATCCGAGACAATTCAGCCGGCCTTGCCTCGCTGACCGATTCTTATGCGCATCCTCCTTGCTGAAGACGACAGCGTACTGGCCGACGGGCTGACCCGTTCCCTGCGCCATTCCGGCTATGCCGCCGATTGCGTCAAGAACGGGGTGGAAGCCGATTCCGCCTTGTCCACCCAGGATTTCGACCTGCTGATCCTCGACCTGGGCCTGCCCAAGATGTCCGGCCTGGAGGTGCTGCGCCGCCTGCGCGCGCGCAATTCGCGCCTGCCGGTGCTGATCCTGACGGCCGCCGATTCGGTGGAACAGCGCGTGCAAGGCCTCGATCTCGGTGCCGACGACTACATGGCCAAGCCTTTTGCGCTCTCCGAACTGGAAGCGCGGGTGCGGGCGCTGACCCGGCGCGGTGCCGGCGGCGGGCCGACGGTCATCAAACATGGTCCGCTGTCCTTCGACCAGGTCGGCCGCATTGCCTACATCGGCGAACAGATGCTGGAACTGTCGGCGCGGGAACTGGGGCTGCTCGAAGTATTATTGCAACGCACCGGCCGCCTGGTCTCCAAGGAACAGCTGGTGGACCACCTGTGCGAATGGGGAGAGGAAGTCAGCAACAATGCCATCGAGGTCTATGTCCATCGTCTGCGCAAGAAAATCGAGGTCGGCGGCGTACGCATCGCCACCGTGCGCGGGCTCGGCTATTGCCTGGAGAAGCTGCCCGAGAACGGCGCTGCCCCGCTGGCGGCCTCCAACAGCGCGGCTTGAGGCCGCGTCCGCCTTCGCTTCGCACTGGCAAGCCGCGCGCTGATCCCCCATGACCGCGCGCGATCCTTCCCCCGCCGCTGCATCCGCCCCGCCGCCCGAGGCCGCGCCGGAGTCCACTGCCGCTCCCGCTGCCCCCACGCCCCGCAAGAAACGCCGCGCCGCCCTGGCGACGCAACCGGTGGAACGCATCCAGCGTTCACTGTTCGGCGAGATCCTCGACTGGATGCTGGCCCCGCTGCTGCTGCTGTGGCCGATGAGCATCGCCATCACTTACCTGATTGCGCAGTCGATTGCCAACCAGCCCTTCGACCGCGCGCTGGAAGACAGCGTGACCGTGCTCGCGCAGCAGGTCTCGGAAGTCAACGGCAAGGTGGTGGCGCGCCTGCCGGTCTCGGCACGCGACCTGCTGCGCGCCGACGACATCGACAACATCTACTACAAGGTCACCGGCCCCAATGGCGAATATGTCGAAGGCGACGTCGACATGCCGCAACCGCCAGCCGACGAAGATCGCATCACACTTGGCACGGTGCAATTCCGCAACGACATCCTGCACGGCAGTGATGTACGCATCGCCACCCTGCAGGTAGACCTGCGCCGCAGCGCCGCCCAGCGCGCTGCCCAGCGCGAGCCGCGCATTGCCACCGTGCAGGTCGGCGAGACCCTGGAAAAGCGCGCGCAACTGGCCAATGAAATCATCAAGGGCGTGATCCTGCCGCAGTTCGTGATCCTGCCGGTGGCGCTGGCGCTGGTGTGGTTCGCACTCTCGCGCGGCCTGTCTCCACTGTCGGAATTGCAGCAGCGCATCCGTGCGCGCCGCCCCGACGATCTCTCGCCCATCGATTCCGGCCAGGTGCCAGAAGAGATTTCCCCGCTGGTACGTTCGCTCAACGACATGCTGGCGCGCCTGTCGCAAACCATCGCCATCCAGAAGCGCTTCATTGCCGATGCCGCGCACCAGATGAAGACGCCCTTGGCCGGCATGCGCATGCAATCCGAACTGGCGCTGCGGCAGGATGACCAGGACGACGTGCGCCGTTCGCTGGAACAACTGGCCAAGAGTTCGGAAACCGCCACGCGCCTGGTCAATCAATTGCTGTCACTGGCGCGCGCCGAAAACCAGCAATCGCAATCCGGCGGCATGGTCCCGCTGGAGTTGAACGAACTGGCGCGCAGCGTGGTGCAGGACTGGGTGCCGATGTCCTTCACCCAGCGCATCGACCTCGGCTTCGAGCAACCGGACCACCCCATCCTCATCACCGGCAACCCGGTGATGCTGCGCGAACTGTTATCCAACCTGCTGGACAATGCCCTGCATTACACACCGCACGATGGCAATGGCCGCGTCACCGTGCGCGCACGCACCGATGAGGGCGGAGGCCTGGCCATCCTCGAAGTGGAAGACAACGGCCCCGGCATTCCGGTGGCCGAACGCAGCAACGTGTTCGAGCGTTTCTATCGCATCCTCGGCACGCCCAGCACCGGCAGCGGCCTGGGCCTGGCCATCGTGCGCGAGATCGCGCAGCAGCACGAGGCGATCGTCGAGATCACCCACAATCCGCGCAGCAGCGATCCCAAATATCCGGGCAGCCTCTTTCGCGTGAGCTTTCGCATGATGCCACGCACGCCCTTCTTCGACGACATCACCTGACATGGACCACGGCACGCCTCCCCCGGACCCCGGCAACCAATGGCACCGCACCCGCCGCATGACGGCCTGGCTGCTGGCGCTGTGGTTCGCCGCCACGTTCTTCTTCATCTACTTCGCGCGCGAACTGGACCGGGTACACCTGTTCGGCTGGCCGGTCTCCTTCTACATGGCCGCGCAGGGCATGATGCTGATCTACCTGGCCATCGTGGTCCTCTACGTGCGCCGCATGCGCCGCATCGAACAACTGGTCCGACGTGAACAAGGCGAGCACTGGCATGGAGAGTAACAAGGACTTCTTCCGGCGGCTGTGCCGCTACTATGGTTTCTATACGCTGGGCTTCATCATCTTCCTGTGCGTGCTGGCCATCCTGGAGCGCGAGGGCATGCCGCGCTCGTGGATCGGCTACCTGTTCCTGTTCGTCACCATCGGCCTGTATGCCGGCATCGGCGTGGTCTGCCGCACCTCCGACGTGCCCGAATACTACGTCGCCGGACGGCGCGTGCCACCGCTCTTCAACGGCATGGCCACGGCCGCCGACTGGATCTCGGCGGCGACCTTCATCAGCCTGGCCGGCGGCCTCTACCTGCAGGGCTTCGACGGACTGGCCTACATCCTCGGCTGGACCGGCGGCTACGTCCTGGTGGCCCTGCTGATCGCGCCCTACCTGCGCAAGTTCGGGCAATACACCATCGCCGATTTCCTGGCCGCGCGCTATCCGGGCAGACCCGGCAGCCACGGGGTCAACGTGATCCGCATCCTGGCCGTGGCGGCCACCATCCTGATCTCCTTCACCTATGTGGTGGCGCAGATCTATGGCGTGGGGCTGATTACTTCGCGCTTCACCGGCATCGATTTTTCCATCGGCATCTTCCTCGGGCTGGCCAGCATTCTGGTGTGCTCCTTCCTGGGCGGCATGCGCGCCATCACCTGGACCCAGGTGGCGCAATACATCATCATCCTGTTCGCCTACCTGATCCCGGTGATCTGGCTCTCGGCCAAGCATGCGACGGTACCCGTGCCGCCGGTGGCCTATGGCGCGGTGCTGCCCAAGCTCTCGGCGCTGGAACACAAACTGGAAGACGACCCCAAGGAAAAGGAAGTGCGCAAGATCTTCCAGGCGCGCGCCGATGACTACGACCGCAAGCTCAAGGGCCTGCCGCAATCCTGGCTCGATGGACGTGTCGAGGCGCAAAATCAGGCCGACCAGGTACGGCGTGATAGCCACGCTTCGCTGGCCGACATCAAGGCCGCCAGCCGCGCGCTATCGTCCTATCCCAAGTCCCCCCAGGAGGCAGAACGCAAATGGACCGAAGCACGCGCGGCCAATCTTGCACGCGCGCAGCCACCGGTCTCGCAGACCGAACCCTTCCCCGGTCGCGACCAGCAGAGCTCGGACATCAAACGCAACAATTTCCTGGCGCTGGTGTTCTGCCTGATGCTGGGTACGGCGGCGCTGCCGCACATCCTCATGCGCTACTACACCACGCCCACCGTGGCGGGCGCGCGCAGCTCGGTGTTCTGGACGCTGTTCTTCATCATGCTGATCTACCTCACCGTGCCGGCGCTCACCGTCCTGGTGAAATACGACATCTACACCTCGCTGGTGGGCAGCAGCTACAGCCATCTGCCGGACTGGGTGTATTACTGGGCCAACATGGACAAGCTCAATCCGCTGGTCTCCATCAACGATCTCAATCGCGATGGCCTGGTGCAGCTGGGCGAGATTTCCATGGATGGCGACATCATCGTGCTGGCCATGCCGGAGATCGCCGGCCTGCCGTATTTCGTCTCCGGACTGGTGGCGGCAGGCGGGCTGGCGGCAGCGCTGTCTACTGCTGACGGACTGCTGCTGACGATCTCCAATGCGCTCTCGCATGACGTGTATTACAAGGTGGTCGACCCCAGCGCCTCGACGCAAAAACGCGTAACCATTTCCAAGCTGCTGTTGCTGGTGGTGGCGCTGCTGGCGGCCTACGCCGCTTCATTGAAACCGGGCGACATCCTCTCCATGGTCGGTGCGGCCTTCTCGCTGGCGGCCTCCACGCTGTTCCCGGCACTGGTGCTGGGCGTGTTCTGGAAGCGTGCCAACCAGGCCGGCGCGATTGCCGGCATCGTCTGCGGCTTCCTGATGTGCGTGTATTACATGCTGCACACCAACCCCGCCTTCGGCGGCAGTGCCGCCGGGCAATGGTTCCACATCGCGCCGATCTCGGCCGGCATCTTCGGCGTCCCGGTCGGGATGGCTGCCATGGTCATCGTCAGCCTGCTCACGCCGCCCCCCGATGAAGCCACCATCGCCCTGATCGATCATATCCGCACCCCCTGAGCAGAACCGCCTGACGCCAGCGCCCATGGCTGGCTTGGGTTTTCGGACAGTTTCCTTCACCGCTCCCATCCCCCCTGCCCGCGCCAGCCCGACGGGCGGGGGCCTTTGCGCTTTCCTTCACAAAACACGATTGTGTTCGCTAACCGCACATATGCGCACTGACCGCACAAATAACTTCTGCATTGTTTTATACTTTTCGCACAAAAAATAAAACAGCCGTACCCCCCAATATCCAGAAGAGAGAGACATGAGACCAGAAACCCCTGCCCTGGACGTCCAGGCCTTCATCAACCGCGAGCCCTTCTCGCGCTATCAATGGCTGATCTTCGCGCTGTGCTTCTTCGTCGTCCTGCTGGACGGCTTCGACACCGCCGCCATCGGCTTCATCGCCCCCTCGCTGCTCAAGGACTGGGGCATCGCCAAGCCGGACCTGGCTCCCGTGTTGAGCGCCGCGTTGTTCGGCCTGGCCGCCGGTGCGCTGACGTCGGGCCCTCTGGCCGACCGCTACGGCCGCCGCAAGATCCTGCTGCTGTCGGTGCTGGTGATGGGCGTGGCCTGCCTGGGCTCGGCCTTCGCCGGCAACCTGCAGGAGCTGACGATCCTGCGCTTCCTGACCGGCCTGGGCCTGGGCGCGGCCATGCCCAATGCGGTCACGCTCACCAGTGAATACAGCCCGGCCGCGCGCCGCGCCATGCTGACCAATGCCATGTTCTGCGGCTTCCCGCTGGGTGCAGCGCTGGGTGGATTCCTGGCGGCGTGGATGATTCCGCTGTGGGGCTGGCGCAGCGTGCTGATGCTGGGCGGTGCCGCTCCGCTGCTGCTGTTGCTGGTGATGCTGCCCAGCCTGCCGGAATCGGTGCGCCACATGGTGGCCAAGGGCTATGCGGCCGAGCGCATAGGCGCGGTTCTGCGCCGCATCTCATCCTCGGCCGCCGCTTTCAATCGCTTCACCCTCACCGAGACCGGCCCGCAAGGCGAAGCCCCCACCGGCAAAAGCGGCATCGCCCTGCTGTTCGAACCGCGCTACCTGGTCGGCACCTGCATGCTGTGGCTGGCCTACTTCATGGGTCTGGTGATCTTCTATGCGCTGGTGAACTGGATGCCGGTGCTGTTCAAGGATGCCGGCCTGGCACCCAAGACCGCCACGCTCATTGCTGCGCTGTTCCCGCTGGGCGGCGTGGGGGCCATCCTGTTCGGCTGGCTGATGGACCGCTACAACGCCAACCGCGTCATCGCGATCGGCTTTGCCGCCACTGCGGTGGCGGTGTTTGCCATCGGGCAGGCGGCGGGCAATGTGGGCGTGCTCACCGTCGTGGTGTTCGTGGCCGGTACCTTGATGAATACCGCGCAATCTTCCCTGCCGGCACTGGCCGCGGCCTACTATCCGACGCGGGGCCGTGCCACCGGCGTGGCCTGGATGCTGGGCGTGGGGCGCTTCGGCGGTATCGCCGGTTCCTTCCTGGTGGCCGAACTCACGCGCCGCCAGCTGGGCTTCAGCGAAGTCTTCGCCGTGGTGGCCGTGGCCGCGCTGGTGTCCACGGTGGCCTTGCTGGTCAAGCAGGCCTCGGACCGCAATCGTCCCGATGGCGGCAAGCCGCTGATGGTGGCGGACGCAGGGGCACATTGAGCGCAATCCCGAGCTTGGCGTAAAAACAAACATGGCCACTATTCTTTCGAATAGTGGCCATCGTGTTTTGTGGCGACGCTGCGGCAACAATACAGAAAATTGCGCTCAGATCGACAGCTGCAAACCCTGCGCCTCTTCGCCCGGCAACACCGTCACTGCTACCTGCATGGTCTGCTGCCCGCCGCCGATGAGCACGCCGCGCAAGGGCGAGATGTCGAGGAAATCGCGTCCCCAGCCCAGCGTGATGTGACTGGTATCGGGGAAGACGCCATTGGTCGGATCGGCATCGATCCACGTCCCCTCACTACCGTCCACACCGGGGCAATACACCGAGACCCAGGCATGCGAGGCATCGGCTCCGATCAGGCGCGGCTGACCCGGGGGCGGCTCGGTGAGCAGATAGCCGCTCACATAGCGCGCCGCCAAACCGATGGAGCGCAGGCAGGACAGCATCAGGTGCGCGAAGTCCTGGCACACGCCGCGCCGGTTGGTGAAGACTTCCGTCACCGGTGTGGACACGGTGGTGGCGGCCGGATCGAAGGCGAATTCCTCATGGATGCGCATCATCAACGCACGCACCCCCTCCACCACCGACAGGCCCGGGCTGAAGCACTCGGCCGCATAGCGGATGAACTCGCGCTTGATGCGCACGTGCGAGGATTCGAACAGGAAATTGGACGCCTCCAGCATGCCCGGTGCCATGATGCGGCCGCCGTGATAGGCCATCACCGTGGCCGCTTCCTCCCACTGCATGCCGGGCTGCGGCTGCGCACGCGGTGTGAGCGCGACCCAGGAATCAGCCTGCACGTCGAGACTGGTGTGGTCGGTATCGAGCGAGAAGGCCTTGATGACGTTGCCGAAATTGTCTTCGTAGCTGCGCACCAGTTGCGGCGACGGCAAGACGTTGACGGTGTGCGAGAGACATTGCTGCCACGGCAGTTCGCGCGGCGTCAGGTGCAGCACCTGGTGCGACAGCCGCACCGGCAGCGAATACTGGTAAGTGGTCTGGTGATGGATGCGGTAGACGGTGCGCTCGCTCATGTCATACCCCCTGGCTGACCGGTGCGGTCAGCGGCGTGAAGTAATGGCGCGAGAGATCATCCGAGAGCATGTAGCCGCCGCTGACGGCATCGCGCATCAATTGCGTCAGGCGCGCATTGGCCTCGGCGACGTTGGGATGATCGTGCGCAAACTCGGCCAGGTTCATCGCCTCCAGCTGGCTGGTCAGGTGCGCAGGAATGGTCATGCTCAGCAAGCCCAGCTGCTGGGCGATCTCGGCCATGTATTGCTGCAGCATGCGGAACTGGTAGGCCATGCCATGCGGATTGCTGACGTCGAACACCAGCAGGTGCAGCACCGGCAGCCACTCCGGCGTGCGGCGATAGCGCACGCGATAGGTGACGATGCTGCTGGCCGCCTCCAGCAGCCACGACAGTGCCGCCGTCTGGCGCTGCGGCGGCAGGCGCAGGAAGTTGTCGAAGAGCGCCGCCATGTTGGCCATGCGTTCGATGTGGCGGCCCACCATCAGGAACTGCCAGCCGGCATCGCGCGTCATGTCATCCAGCGCATGACCGGCGAGGCCCGAGCAGGCATCGATGACGTTGCCCAGCACATGCTGTGCAGCGGCCGGTGTGTTGATGCGTTCCTGCACCATGGCCGGCATCTTGGTCAGGGCGTGCCAGTTGTCCAGCGACAGATGTTCGCGCACCTGGTAGGCGGCATTGGCGAGCTGGCGCAACTGCGTGGCCACGCTTACCGGCGCCGAAGGATCGACCACGGCTGCCTGCAGGCTCTGCTGCAGGCCGGTGATGGTCGGACGCGGTTCGGATTTGGGCATCTGCACGCCGAGCTGGCTGCAGATCCACGACACGCTGCCCAGCATGCCACGGCTCTCGGTCTGGCCATCCATGGTGTATTGCAGGGTGGTGCGCAAGAGGCGCGAGAGATTTTTCACCCGCTCCGAATAGCGCCCCATCCAGAACAGGTTCTCACCCGAGTGCGAGGACACATCCACCGTGCCCCTGATGACCGTGACGTTTTTTGCACCATGGCCGTCATCGGCCATGGCCGGGTCCGGGCGCTCCTCTTCACGCAGCACCCACACATCCTTGCTGGTACCGCCCTGCTGCATCGAGACCACGTCGCGCCGCTGGCGTGGCGCCACGCGCGTCAATCCACCCGGCATCACCTGATAGCCACCTTCGCCATCGGCCACCGCAAACACGCGCAGGCTGATGGTGCGGTTCATCAAACGATAGTCGCCGCTGCGCGACATCACCGGCGCTTGCGACAGGCGCACCCATTCCTGGGCGGCATAAGCGTGCGGCTGCAGTTGCAGGCTTTCGATCAGGCGGCGGCGCGCGGTGCCCGTGACGGTATGGCCGAATACCGGTTGCATGCGCATCGAAGAAAACGCCGGCACGATCACCAGTTCATCCAGATGCGCCAGTGTGTAATCGAGCGCCGGCTTTTCGCCGCACCACCACGACGCCACCGAAGGCAGCAGCAGCGATTCGCCATACAGGCGCTCGTTGATGGCCGGCAGGAAGCCGTGCAGCGCGGTCGATTCCAGCACGCCGCTGCCCAGCGAATTGGCGATGACCACATTGCCCAGTCGCGCAGCCTGCGTCAGGCCCGGCACACCGAGGGCTGAATCGGCGCGCAGTTCCAGCGGATCGCAATAGTCATCGTCCATGCGGCGCAGGATGGCGTGCACGCGGCGCAGGCCGTTCAGGGTCTTCAAAAATACCTGGTCGCTGCGCACCGTCAGGTCCACCCCTTCCACCAGCGGGAAGCCCAGCGTGTGCGCCAGGAAAGCGTGTTCGGAATAGGTTTCGTTGTAGGGGCCGGGCGTGAGCAGCACGATCAGCGGCACTTCACCCTGGGCCGGGGCCAGGCGCGTCAACATCGCGCGCAAGGTGTGGAAGTAGCGGTGCGGCGACTCCACGTGCATGTCGCGCAGCGCTTCCGGCATGGCGCGCGACATGATCTGGCGGTTCTGCAAGGCATAGCCGGTACCGGACGGACCTTGCGTGCGGTCCGACACGACCCACCAGGTGCCGTCGGCCGAGCGCGCCAGGTCGATGGCATACGCATGCAGATGCACGCCACCGGGCGGCTGCCAGCCGTGGCAGGGCATCAGGTAGCCGTGCTGGCCGAACACCAGCGCGGGCGGCAGCAGACCTTCGGCAATCAGGTGCTGGGGGCCGTAGATGTCGGCGAGCAAGCCGTTCATCAGCCGTGCGCGCTGGGCCACGGCACGTTCCAGGAAATCCCATTCTTCGGAGGACACCAGGTGCGGCAGCAGGTCCAGTTCCCAGGGCCGGTTGGCACCCTTGGGGTCGGCATAGACGTTGTAGGTCACGCCATCGGAGGCGATGGCGTCACGTACCTCGTTGGCGCGCCGGCGCAGCATCTCCGGCGAGAGGTTTTCAAGCTGGTC
Organism: Herbaspirillum huttiense; assembly: GCF_004367745.1. Classification (GTDB taxonomy): domain Bacteria; phylum Pseudomonadota; class Gammaproteobacteria; order Burkholderiales; family Burkholderiaceae_D; genus Herbaspirillum; species Herbaspirillum huttiense. The sequence goes on along the minus strand of NZ_CP037993.1, from coordinate 779,894 downwards.
GATCAGCGTTCGCCAGTGCGGGCGCAGGCGGCCGTCAGCCGCCAGCATCTCGTCGTAACGATCGCTGGCGACGGGATAGCTTTCCAGGAGACGCTGGGGCATAAGTCATTGGCGGCCGGGTGGCGCACGCGCCGGGAGCAGGTCCCGTGCGGCGTGTCGCCTTGCAAGCGGCGCGGGGCCGCGCCCGGCTCAGTTTTAGAAGTAGCGTAAGTCTAACGTAAAAGGAAACTCGATAGACGCCCGCGCCGGGGTGACCTGCCATTTTCCCGGAGTATGGTTCATGCGGAAATAGCGCGCCAGGCGGCGGCTTTCCGCTTCGAAGGCATTGACCGGGAAGGTCTCGTAGTTGCGGCCGCCGGGATGCACCACGTGATACTGGCAACCGCCCAGGCTGCGGCCATTCCAGGTATCGACCAGGTCGAAGGTCAGCGGCGAATCCACCGGGATGGTCGGATGCAGCGCCGAAGGCGGCTGCCAGGCCCGATAGCGGATGCCGGCCACGAACTGGCCGACGATGCCGGTGGGCTGCAGCGGCACCGAGACGCCATTGCAGGTCAGCACATAGCGATCGGAGGCCATGCCGCTGATCTTGACCTGCAGCCGTTCCAGCGACGAATCCACATAGCGCGCCGTACCGCCGCCGCTGTTCTCCTCGCCCAGCACGTGCCAGGGTTCGAGCGCGGTGCGCAATTCGACCTGCATGCCCTTGACCGCATAGTCGCCGATCTTGGGGCAGCGGAATTCCATGTGCGGCGCGAACCATTCGGCACGCATCGGATAGCCGGCCTCGTTCATGTCGGCCATCACGTCGGCGAAATCCTGTTCGATGAAATGCGGCAGCAGGAAGCGGTCATGCAGTTCAGTCCCCCAGCGCACCAGGCGCGCCGGCTTGTAGGGCTCCTTCCAGAAACGCGCCACCAGGCCGCGCAGCAGCAGTTGCTGGGTCAGGCTCATGCGTGCGTGCGGCGGCATTTCGAAAGCGCGCAATTCCAGCAAGCCAAGACGGCCGGTGGCACTGTCGGGCGAATACATCTTGTCGATGCAGAACTCGGCGCGGTGCGTATTGCCGGTGACGTCGATGAGCAGATTGCGCAGCAGGCGGTCCACCAGCCAGGGCGGGCAATCGCCCTTGGCGACCTGCTTGTCCATCTCGCTGAAGGCCAGTTCGATTTCCACCGTCGAATCATTGCGCGCCTCATCGATGCGCGGTGCCTGCGAGGTCGGGCCGATGAACATGCCCGAGAACAGGTAGGACAGCGAAGGATGGTTGTGCCAGTACGAGATGAGGCTGCGCAACAGATCGGGCCGGCGCAGGAAAGGGGAATCACTGGTCGTGATGCCGCCCAGCACCATGTGATTGCCGCCGCCGGTACCGGAGTGATGGCCGTCGAGCATGAACTTTTCGGTCGTCAGGCGCGAGGCACGCGCGGCGTCGTACAGGTGCGTGGTCTGCTCGACCAGTTCGCTCCAGTTGTTGGCCGGCTGGATGTTGACCTCGATCACGCCGGGATCGGGCGTGACGCTGAACTTGCGCAGGCGCGGATCGTGCGGCGGCTCGTAGCCTTCCAGAAGTACCGGCTGCTTCAGTTCCTCGGCCACCGCTTCGATGGCAGCCACCAGTTCGAGGTAATGCTCCAGTTGCGACAAGGGCGGCATGAACAGGTAGAACACGCCATTGCGCACCTCGGCGCACAGGGCGGTGCGGGTCAGCCAGTTGGCCGATTCGAAGGGGGCCGGTACGGACTGGGTCGCGCTGCTGGTGGCAGCGGCGTTGGCGGCATTGGCAGCGTTGGCCGTAGTGACCGCTGCCGCCTTGCCTTCACCGCCAATGGCGGCCGCACTGCTGGCCGCCTTCTTCAGGAGCGCAGCCGGCTCCTGCGGGCTGCCCAACTGGCGGCGGATTTCGGCGCTGCTGGGCAGCGGGCGGAAGGCCTGGGTCGGATCGGCCGGATAGACGGCCGGATACTCGCCCTCCTTGACCCAGGGCAGCGAATCCAGCGGCAGGCGATAGCCCAGCGGCGAATCACCCGGATACAGGTAGCAGCGCTCGCTGCGCAGGAACCACGCCCCGCTCTGCCAGCCACGGCCATCGTCGCGGCGCGCCAGCGGCAGCACATGGCCGACCGCGCTCTGCAGGCCCTGCGTGAAGACCTTCATCAGGCGCTCGCGCTCCTGCTTGTCATCCACGCGCGAATCAAAGGGATCGACATTGCCCGGCAGGCGGCGCTCGCGCCACATGTAGTAGAACACGTCTTCATAAGCCGGGAAGACGTTCTTGCCATCCACCTGCAGGCGCTGTGCCACGCGGTGCAGGAAGTGGCTGGTGACGATCTTGTCGCTGACGTTGGGCTTGGTCTCGTCGCCGATCAATTCAGGATTCAGCCAGATCGGTTCGCCATCGCGGCGCCAGTAGCAATTGAGCGCCCAGCGCGGCAGCTGCTCGCCCGGATACCACTTGCCCTGGCCGAAATGCGGCAGGCCCTGCGCGGCATACTTGTCGCGCATGCGGTGATACAGCTCGGCGGCCAGCGGCTTCTTGGTCGCACCCAGGGCGGCGGTATTCCATTCTGGTTCATCCGGGTGGTCCAGCGACACGAAGGTCGGTTCGCCGCCCATGGTCAGGCGCACATCATTGGCCTGCAGGTCGGCATCGATGGCGTGGCCCAGCTTCTCGATGGCGGCCCACTGCTCTTCGGTGTAGGGCTTGGTCACGCGCGGCGCTTCCCAGATGCGCTTGACCGACATCAGGTGCTCGAACTCCACTTCGCAGGGATCGACCAGGCCGCTGACCGGCGCGGCCGAGGCCGGTTCCGGCGTGCAGGACAAGGGGATGTGGCCTTCCCCGGCGAACAGGCCCGAGGTCGGGTCCAGCCCGACCCAGCCGGCACCGGGCAGATAGACTTCGCACCAGGCGTGCAGGTCGGTGAAGTCGGCCTCGGGACCGGAGGGACCATCGAGCGACTTCTGGTCGGCGGTCAGCTGGATCAGGTAGCCGGACACGAAGCGCGCCGCCAGCCCCAGGTGGCGCAGCAACTGCACCAGCAGCCAGGAAGAATCGCGGCAGGAGCCGGATTTCAGTTCCAGCGTTTCTTCCGGCGTCTGCACGCCGGGTTCCATGCGGATGGTGTAGCCGATGTGATTGGCCAGCTTCTGGTTCAGCGCCACCAGGAAATTGGCGCTGCCGACCTTCTCGCGCGGGATGCTCTTGAGGAACTCTTCGAACAGCGGCGACAGCGGCAGCTTCTGCCGGTAGGGCATCAGTTCATTCTGCAGGTCCTTGGCATACTCGAAGGGAAACTCCTCGGCATAGGGTTCAAGGAAGAAATCGAAGGGATTGATGACCGACATCTCGGCCACCAGGTCGACCTCGATCTTGAATTCGGTGGTCTTCTCCGGGAACACCAGGCGCGCCAGGTAGTTCGATTCCGGGTCCTGCTGCCAGTTGATGAAGTGCGGCTCGGGCAGCACGCGCAGCGAATAGCTCAGGATGCGGGTACGGCTGTGCGGGGCGGGACGCAAGCGGATGACTTGCGGACCCAGGTTGATGGCACGGTCGTACTTGTAAGAGGTGACATGGTTCAGGGCCACGTGGATCGACATGGAATTCCTTTACGACAAGCAAATGGTCAAGCGCGGGGCTTGGTTGTTGGCGACATGCGGAGCAGATCTCCTGCATACCTTGTTTTTCTTACCGCCTGATTACTTTCCTGGTGACTTTCCGGTTGGGGCTGCCTCGTTGTGAGTGTATGTGAGAGTGTTAGTGCCGGGGGAAGAAAAACTTAATCTTTCGATCCTGAAAACTAAGTTTTTCACTCGCATTGGTGAGCACGCCGCAAGCTCACCTGTGATGCATGTTAATGAAATCCCGCAGGCGCGGATAGATCTCGTTGTCCCAGCGCCGTCCGTTGAAGACCCCGTAATGCCCCACGGCCGTCTGAACATGGTGCAGGCGCATGTAGGGCCGGATGTTGCTGCACATTTCCTGTGCGACCACGGTCTGGCCGACCGCACAGATATCGTCCTTCTCACCCTCGATGGTAAAGAGCGCCGTCCGGCGGATGGCGCGCGGATCGACCACGCGCTCGCGATAGGTCAGCTTGCCCAGCGGCAGCGCGTGTTCCTGGAAGACCGTGCGCACCGTTTCCAGGTAGAACTCGGCCGGCAGGTCGGCCATGGCGAAATACTCTTCGTAGAAATCCTTGATCTGCGCGGCCTGCGCCTCCTCGCCCTCGACCAGATGGTGATACAGCTTGCGGAAGGCGTCGACGTGGCGGTTCAGGTTCATGTTCATGAAGGCGCTCAACTGCACGAAGCCAGGATAGACGCGCCGCCCGGCCCCGCCATGGCGCGCCGGGACGGTGCTGATCATGTTCTTCTCGAACCAGCTGATCGGCTTGCTCTTGGCCAGCGCGTTGACGGCGGTGGGATTGACGCGGGTGTCGAGCGGCCCGGCCATGAGCGTCATGGTGCGCGGCTGGGCCGGATGATTGTCCTCGGCCATCACGGAGGCGGCGGTCAGCGCGGCCACGGTCGGCTGGCACACCGCCAGCAGGTGCGCACCGGGGCCCAGCTCGGCGAGGAATCCGATCACGTGCGAAACGTATTCATCCAGGCCAAAACGGCCGTGCTCCAGGGCAACATCGCGGGCATTGCGCCAGTCGGTGATGTAGACGTCATGATCGCGCAACAGGGTCTTGACGGTGCCACGCAAGAGCGTGGCGAAGTGGCCCGACATGGGCGCCACCACCAGCACCTTGGGCTGCACGGCCGAGGTTTCCTTGCGGAAATGCAGCAGGCCACAGAAGGGCGTGGCGCTGATTTCCTCCTCGTGCACCGCAATTGTGCGTCCGCCGTCGAGCACCTCGCCGATCTCGAAGGGCGGGCGCGCATGGGTCAATTGCGTCCGCGCAAAAACCTCGCAGGCCGAGGCCATCTTGCGCAAGGCCGGATTGACCGGAACGCCGGGCCAGGTCGCCCCCAGCAGGGGTGCCATCATGCGGGCACAGGCCCGCAGCGGATCGGTGGCGTCGGCGTAGTTCTGGTAGAGCTGATAGGTATTGATCATGAAGCGCCGCCCTCGGTTGTCTCTTTTTGGTGTCCGCTCGCCATGGCGACGATGCAATTGTCGTGCCATTGATGGGCCGCCAGCCCGCTTGCGCGCAGCTTTTGGGAGTTTTCCGGAGACATTGGTGGCCGCGCGGAAATGCCGGCGGTGCGTGCCCTGCCGTTCCCGCGAGCTGGCACAAGCCTTGCAAGCAGTGGTACGCGGTCCGCTCCTGTGGCCCGTGTCCTTCCCGAGCGCAGACGGGGCGGACGATGAAGATGATGACCATGAACAAGACACCGCCGCTCACGCGGCCGCGTGCCCAAAGTCAACCTGCACAAAACAGATAAAGGACTGACATGCCTAAGACGACTTTGCGCATCACCAGCAAGAACTACTCCTCGTGGTCCCTGCGCGGCTGGCTCATGGCCAGGTTCGCCGGGCTCTCTTTCGAGGAAGACATCGTGCCGCCGGACGACCCGTCGGCACGGGCAGAGATCCTGCTGCTGTCTTCCTCCATCCTGGTACCCAGCCTCCACCATGGCGACGTACTGGTATGGGATACGCTGGCCATTGCCGAATATCTCAACGAAATCCGCCCCGGCGCCAAGCTGCTGCCGGCCGACCTCGCCGCCCGTGCGCATTGCCGCTCGGTGTGCGGCGAAATGCATTCGGGCTTCTCGGCCCTGCGCGCGGCGCTGCCGATGAACCTCAAGGGCCACTTCCCCAACTTCAAGGTGTGGTCCCGCGCCGAAGCCGACATCGTGCGCATCACCACCATCTGGAAGGAGTGTCTGGCCAAGTACGGCGGACCTTTCCTGTTCGGCGAACAGCGCACCATGGCCGATGCCATGTATGCGCCGGTGGTGACGCGCTTCATGACCTATGACGTGAAACTTGATCCCATCTGCACCGCCTATGCCAAGCGCATCATGGCCATGCCGGAGATGCAGGAATGGATCACCGCCGCCAAAAAGGAACCGGAGGACATCGACGAACTGGACGTGGAATTCTAGGGCGCGCGCAGCACCAGCAGCAACGGCAGGAAAAGTCGCGCCCGTTTTTGTCGCAGGCCCATGGCGGGAGACCGCAGAAAGGATGGATGTGATGAATACCGTAGCGGAGGCAAGCGTACTGGCGCAGAACAGCTTTTCGCATGTGAGCGAAGGCGACACGCCCTATGAAACGGGAGGGCTGCGCGACTTCTTCCTGTATCGCGACCTGGGCATTGCCGCGGCCACCGGCGGCCAGGTGGTGGCGCAGCTGGTCAAGGCCAACATGGCCCCGGAAACGGGCACCGGATGGCATCGGCACGAGGCCAACTTCCACATCGTCATCATGTTGAAAGGCTGGGCGCGCTTCATGTACGAGACCGAAGTCACGCTGGTCAAGGCCGGGGATTGCGTGCACCAGCGACCGGGCATCGTGCACTTCCTGTTCGACTATTCGCCCGACATGGAGTATCTGGAAATCGTTAGTCCGGCCGACTTCAAGACCATCGACATGCCGGCCCCCTGCGAGGTTCCCGCACCCACGCCATGGAATAACTGAAGCCGCTGCGGGTCTGCGTTTGATGGGAGCAGACCCGCGCGGGCGAGGAGCAAAAGCATGCAATTTTCCTCTGTCAAAAAATGCAAGCCTCTGTTAGTCTTTCTTCATGCACGCTGGCGCTGGCGTGCAGCGGCAGTCCCCTAGCGCCATCGCATTACGCTGTACCCACGCTGTAGTTTTGCCGTACCCACCGCCTCTGTTTTCGTTACAACCTACTTAGAAAGATTCCCGCTCCCCACGGGAACACGAAGCAAATCTATGGCACATTTTTTTGATGAGATGTATTCAGGAGGCGCAGGCAGCGAAGCAGGTCAAGTGCGTCAGCACTATGCAGAATTCGCCAGCTGGCTTTCGGCGCAGTCGCCCGAAATCATCGCCCGCAAACGTGCCGAATCCGACCTGATCTTCCGCCGCGTCGGCATTACCTTCGCCGTCTATGGAAACGATGCCGGCACCGAGCGCCTGATCCCCTTCGACATCATCCCGCGCATCATCCACAAGGCCGAATGGGCCAAGCTGGAAGCGGGACTGGTCCAGCGCGTCAAGGCGCTCAACATGTTCATCCACGACATCTACCACGAGCAGAAGATCGTCAAGGCCGGCATCATCCCGCCCGAGCAGATCTTCCAGAACGCCCAGTACCGGCGCGAGATGCAGGATGTGAATGTGGTCAACGACATCTACGCGCACATCGCCGGTGTGGACATCGTGCGGGCGGGCGAAGGTGAATTCTACGTACTCGAAGACAACCTGCGCGTGCCCTCCGGCGTGTCCTACATGCTGGAGAACCGCAAGATGATGATGCGGCTCTTCCCGGACCTGTTCAAGCGCCACAAGATTGCGCCGGTCGATCACTATCCCGACCTGCTGCTGGACAACCTGCGTTCGGTGGCGCCGGCCGGCGTGACCGATCCGACGGTGGTGGTGATGACCCCGGGCATGTACAACTCGGCCTACTTCGAGCACGCCTTCCTGGCCCAGCAGATGGGCGTGGAACTGGTCGAGGGACAAGACCTCTTCGTCAAGGACAACGTGGTCTACATGCGCACCACGCGCGGCCCCAAGCGGGTCGACGTGATCTATCGCCGCATCGATGACGACTTCCTCGATCCGCTGGCCTTCCGTCCCGATTCGGCGCTGGGCGTGCCGGGCCTGCTGCAGGCCTATCGCGCCGGCAAGGTGACGCTGACCAATGCAATCGGTACCGGTGTGGCCGACGACAAGTCGATCTATCCGTATGTGCCGGACATGGTGCGCTTCTATCTGTCCGAGGATCCCATCCTCAACAACGTGCCCACCTACCAGTGCCGCAAGAAGGAAGATCTCTCCTATACCCTGGCCAACCTCGAAAAGCTGGTGGTCAAGGAAGTGCACGGTGCCGGCGGCTACGGCATGCTGGTCGGCCCGGCTTCCACCAAACAGGAGATCGAGGACTTCCGCGCACGCATCATTGCCAAGCCGGATGGCTACATCGCCCAGCCCACGCTGGCCCTCTCCGTGTGCCCGACCTATGTGGAATCGGGCATCGCCCCGCGCCACCTGGACCTGCGTCCGTTCGTGTTATCCGGCAAGCAGATCACCATGGTCAAGGGCGGCCTCACGCGCGTGGCCCTGAAGGAAGGCTCGCTGGTGGTGAACTCGTCGCAAGGCGGCGGCACCAAGGACACCTGGATTCTGGAGAAATAAGATGCTGAGCCGTACCGCCGATCACCTCTTCTGGATGGCCCGCTACACCGAGCGCGCCGAGAACACCGCCCGCATGCTCGACGTGCACGTGCAGACCGCCCTGCTGCCGCAGTCGGTCGACGACGCCGAGCAAGGCTGGCGCGCCGTGCTGGGCATCTCGGAACTGCTCTATGGCTACAACCAGAAATACGACAAGCTCACGCAGAAGGACGTCATCGACTTCATGGTGCGGGACCCCAACAACCCGTCCTCGATTGCCTCCTGCCTGCGCCAGGCGCGCGAGAATGCGCGTGCCGTGCGCGGCGCGCTGACCACCGAAGCGTGGGAGATCCAGAACGCCACCTGGATCAAGATGCAGTCCTACCTGCAGACCAATGCACTGGAGCAGAACCCGAGCGATTTCTTCGAATGGGTCAAGCATCGCTCGCACCTCTCGCGCGGCGTGACCATCGGCACCATGCTGGAGGATGAGGCTTTCCACTTCATCCGCCTGGGGACTTTCCTGGAACGTGCGGACAACACGGCGCGCATCATCGACGTCAAGTTCCACGGGGCCAAGGAAGCGCAATCGCAGAAGCAGAATGGCCAGTCGCAATCGCAATCCCAATCACAATCGCAAAGCCAGTCGGCGCGCGATGAAGCGGGACAGCTGGACTTCTACTACTGGGCCGCGATCCTGCGTTCGGTGTCGGGCTTCGAGATCTACCGCAAGGTCTATCGCGACGTCATCACGCCCGAGCGCGTGGCCGAGCTGCTGATCCTGCGGGCCGACATGCCGCGTTCGCTGCTGGCCTGCATGGGCAACGTGATCTCCAATCTGCATCATGTGCGCAATGATGTCTCGGCCGATACCGAGCGCTTTGCGGGCAAGCTGCATGCCGACCTGAAGTTCGCCCGCATCGAGGAAATCCTGGAAGCCGGGCTGCACGATACGCTCACCGAATTTTTGGAGCGCATCTTCGAACTGGGCAATCGCATCAGCCGCGATTTTCTTGTTCCTTTGGCAGCGTAAGCCGCCCCGGCTGTGCTTCGCGCGCAAGAAAGAAGCACAGCCGCTGTCATCTTTTCGGGAAACAGGCCGTTACTGTAGGTACGTCACGACAGATGCCCCCGGCGCGCACGCTCTGGCACCGGGCCTTACGGTAAAATCCGGCTTTCCGTTTCCACGTATCACTTTTCCATCATGACCTACTGCGTAGCCATGCGCCTCAACAGCGGCCTGGTGTTCCTGTCCGATTCGCGCACCAATGCCGGAGTGGACCATATCGGCACCTTCCGCAAGATGAGTGTTTACGAGAATCCGGGCGACCGCGTGATGGTCATGATGACCGCCGGCAACCTGTCGATTTCGCAATCCATCCGCCAGATGCTGACCGACCGCACCAATGCGGAAGGCCGCAGCATCTGGACCGCCACCTCCATGTACGAAGCCGCCCAGATCCTGGGCGATGCCATTCGCGCCGTGCATGACCGCGAGGCCGCCGAGCTGAGCAAGTTCGGTATCGATTTCAACGTCAGCATCATCTTCGGCGGCCAGATCCGGGGCGAGCGCTGTAGATTGTTCCAGATGTATTCGGCCGGCAACTTCATCGAGTCGCACGACGAGAACACCTACTTCCAGATCGGCGAATCCAAGTACGGCAAGCCCATCATTGACCGTGTCGTCACGCCGCAGACCTCGCTGGACGAGGCCGCCAAGTGCGCGCTGATCTCCATGGATTCCACGCTCAAGTCCAACATCTCGGTGGGCTTGCCGCTGGACCTGCTGGTCTATGAGAGCGAAGACCTGGCCGTGACGCGCTTCGTGACCATCGACGAGCAGAACCAGTATTTCCAGATGATCCGCCGCAGCTGGGGTTCGCAACTCAAGCGCGTCTTCGAGGCCATCGACGATCCGGTCTGGGATGCTCCGCCGGAAGATACCCTGAACGTGCTCTCCACCGCCGCCGACATCAGCGAGCCGGTGCGCGTGCCGCCGCCCAATGGCGTGGCGCGTGGCCTGCAGGCCGTGCCGCGCCAGATCCTGGCGGAGCAGGATGGGGATGTCGGGCAGGCGAGCTGAACTCACTGTTAGTTTTTTCTTTTTGGAAACTTAGTTTTTGTTTTAACAAAACTAAGTTTTCATCCGGCGGGAAATTCTCCACCGAAAATAAAAAAGGCTGCATTCCTGAGAATGCAGCCTTTTTACTTTATAAATCGTTAAAACGATTTACAGGGATCGATCAGCGCACGATGGTCTGTGCTTCGCCTTCGGCGCGGGCGCGGATGGTGCCAATACGGTAGACGGTTTCACCGGCGGCCTTCAGATGGGCTTCAGCGGCGTCGGCGTTTTCCTTGGAGACGATCACGGTCATGCCGATGCCGCAGTTGAAGACGCGGTGCATTTCCGCATCAGCCACGCCGCCATGCTGCTGCAGCCAGGTGAACAGCGGGGGCATGGTCCAGGACTTGGCGTCCAGTTCGGCCGTGAGGTGATCCTGCAGCACGCGCGGGATGTTCTCGACCAGGCCGCCACCGGTGATGTGGACCATGCCCTTGACTTCCAGCTTCTCCATCAGCGACAGCAGCGGCTTGACGTAGATGCGGGTCGGGGCCATCAGCACATCGGCCAGCTTGCGGCCGTGGAAGTCGGCTTCCAGGTCGGGCTTGGCCACGTCCAGGATCTTGCGCACCAGCGAGTAGCCGTTGGAATGCGCGCCCGAGGAGGCCAGGCCCAGCACCACGTCGCCCGGGGCGATCTTGGTACCGTCGATGATCTTGGACTTTTCCACCGCGCCGACCGCGAAGCCGGCCAGGTCGTATTCACCGTCCGGGTACATGCTGGGCATTTCTGCGGTTTCACCGCCGATCAGGGCGCAGCCGGCCTGTTCGCAACCGGCGGCGATGCCCTTGATGACATCGGTGGCCGAGGGCACGTCCAGCTTGCCGCAGGCAAAGTAATCCAGGAAGAACAACGGCTCGGCACCCTGCACCAGGATGTCGTTGACGCTCATGGCCACCAGGTCGACACCGACCGTATCGTGACGATTCAGGTGGAAAGCCAGCTTGAGCTTGGTACCCACGCCGTCGGTGCCGGACACCAGCACCGGTTCCTTGTACTTCTTGCTGATTTCGAACAGGGCACCGAAACCGCCAATGCCGCCCAGCACGCCTTCGCGGGTGGTGCGCTTGGCGAACGGCTTGATCGCTTCGACCAGGGCGTCACCGGCATCGATATCGACGCCAGCGTCACGGTAGGAGAGGGAGACATTGGAAGGTGAAGTCATGATGAAATATTGCCAGTGAAGACGGTAAAATAGGGGATTCAGGGCGGAAGTGCCCCTGCCAAGCCGTGATTTTAACAAAACCGCCACCCGCGAACTCCGAATCCATGCCTTTTTCTTTGTCCGAAGAGCAAAAACAGAACCTGGCGTGGCTGATTGTCGGCATTTTGCTGTTGGCACTGCTGGTGGCGCTGGGCCCGATGCTCTCGCCCTTCGTCGCCGCCGGCATCATCGGTTATGCGCTCAACCCGGGCGTGGACTGGATCGCCAGCCGCCGCATCGGCCCGCTGCGCATCCCGCGTTTCGTGGGCGTGACCATCATGGTGCTGCTGTTGATCCTGGCCGGACTGGCGCTGGTGCTGATCGTGGTGCCTTTGGTACTGCGCCAGATCCCGCTGCTGCAGGCCCAGGTGCCGCCGCTGCTGGACAAGCTGAACGCCTTCCTCTCGCCGCGCCTGCACCAGCTGGGCATCGATGTGCGGCTGGACCTGGCGGGCATCAAGGCCTTGCTCACGCAACAGATCAGCACCAGTGGCGACGAGCTCTGGAGTTCGGTGCTGGCTTCGGCCAAGGTCGGGGGCACGGCGCTGCTGGCCTGGCTGGCCAACCTGCTGTTCGTGCCGATGGTGCTGTTCTACCTGCTGCAGGACTGGCATCCCTTCCTCAAGCGCCTGCAGATCATGATCCCGCGGCGCTGGGCCGGTCGCGTCAATACCATGGCGGCCGAGGTCGATAGCCTGCTGGGACAGTACTTGCGTGGACAATTGCTGGTGATGCTGGTGCTGGCGGTCTATTATTCGGTTGCGCTCACTGCAGCCGGATTTGACAGCGCCCTGCCGGTGGGCGTCCTGACGGGCCTGCTGGTGTTCATTCCCTATGTAGGCTTCGGCCTGGGGTTGGTGCTGGCGATCCTGGCGGCCATCCTGCAATTCGATGGCGCCATCGGCTTGCTGTGGGTGGCCCTGATTTATGGCGTGGGACAGGTGCTGGAAAGCTTCATCCTCACGCCCAAGCTGGTGGGCGAGCGTATCGGCCTGCACCCGCTGGTGGTAATTTTCGCGCTGTTGGCCTTTGGCCAGCTGTTCGGTTTTGTCGGCGTGCTGCTGGCGCTGCCGGCCTCGGCCATCGTCTCGGTGATCGCCATGCATGTGCGGCGCGAGTATCTGGCCAGCAATTTTTACAACCGTTGAAGAGTTTATGATTGATCACAGCCTCCCTGCCCTTGCAGGACGCTGCGCAGGCTCGGGCGCTTGGCGCCGTCCTGCATTAACTGGCCGCAAGCAGCTTGCGGCCTTCGTAGCTGATAGCCACCGATGAAACAGATTCCGCTCGATTTGAGCGCGGACCAGCCGCAAAGCTTCGACAGCTTCGTGACCGGCCGCAACGCAGAACTGCTGGAGCGCTTGAAGCTGCTGGCCACGGCCGGCGTGGACAAATCCATCCAGACCGGCAGTGCCAGCACCGACCGCTTCATCTACCTCTGGGCCGAAGCCGGTGCCGGCAAGACCCACCTGCTGCACGCCCTGGCCACCAAGGCCGGCCAGGAAGGCAACCGCGCCCGCCTCATCAGTGCCGACTCCCCCGAGTCGGCCTTCGACTACAGCCCGCAGACCAGCCATTACCTGCTCGATGACGTCGATCAACTGTTCGAGGAACAGCAGATCGCCGCCTTCAACCTGTTCAACCAGATCCGCGAACAGGGTGGCTGCATGGTCTGCACCGGCACCCTGCCGCCGACCCGCCTGGAGCTGCGCGAAGACCTGCGCACCCGGCTCGGCTGGGGCCTGATCTACCAGGTACACGACCTGTCGGACGACGAGAAGATCGCCGCCCTGCTGCAGATCACCCTGGATCGCGGCCTGGAAATCCCCCCGGCCGTGATGATGTACATGCTCACCCACTACCGGCGCGACATGCCCTCGCTGTCGCGCATGCTCGACGCGCTGGACCGCTACTCGCTGGCCACCAAGCGCGCCATCACCCTGCCCTTGCTACGCGAACTGTTACAACAGGAATCCGGAGAACAATGAACCTCGCCCTTTTCGATCTCGACCATACCCTGCTGCCGCTCGACTCCGACCACGAGTGGGGTGAATTCATGGCGCGCATCGGCGCCGTGGATGCCGACAGCTTCCGCAAGGCCAATGACGAATGGTTCGCCCATTACCAGAACGGCACGCTCGATCCGGTGGCCTATCTGGAGTTCGCGCTGGGCAACCTGTCGCGCTTCCCGCGCACGCAGCTCGACGAGATGCACCTGCAATTCATGGACGAAGTGGTCAAGCCCGCCATCCTGCCGCAAGCCGTGGCCCTGGTGAAGAAACACCTGGACGCCGGCGACCTGGTGGCCATCGTCACCGCCACTAACCACTTCGTGACCAAGCCGATCGCCTCGCACTTCGGCGTGGAACACCTGATCGCCGCCCTGCCCGCGCTCGATGACGCCGGCAACCTCACCGGCAAGCTCGACGGCACGCCGACCTTCGGCCCGGGCAAGATCGTCCACACCGAAGCCTGGCTGGAGCGTCTGGGCTTCAAGCTGGACCAGTTCGAACGCAGCTATTTCTACAGCGATTCACAGAACGACATTCCGCTGCTGGAACGGGTGACCGATCCGATCGCCACCAACCCCAACGACAAGCTGCTGGCGCACGCCCAGGCGCGCGGCTGGCCGGTGCTGAACCTCTTCGCCGACGGCCACGCGCAATGATCAAGAAACTGATTCGCTCCATCCTCGGCCGCGGCAAGGCCGCTGCAGCCGAGAGTGCCGAGCCCGTGAAAAAATCGCGCGCCAAGGCCGCTGCCGCAGGCGGCAAGATCGAGCCCGATGTGCTCGGCCCCAAAGAGCATGGCATCGATCCGGCACTGGTCTCGCCCAATGCGGTGCGCGTGACGCAGACCCTGCAGGATGCCGGCTACAAGGCCTTCATCGTCGGCGGTGCAGTGCGCGACCTGCTGCTGGGCATCAAGCCCAAGGACTTCGATGTGGCCACCAATGCCACACCGGAACAGGTCAAGCAATTGTTCCGCCGCGCCTTCATCATCGGCCGTCGTTTCCAGATCGTGCACGTGATGTTTGGACAAGAGTTGATCGAAGTCACCACCTTCCGGGGTGCTTCGGCCGAAGCCGCGCCCAAGGATGAACATGGCCGCGTGCTGCGCGACAACACCTTCGGCGAACAGCATGAAGATGCCACCCGCCGCGACTTCACCATCAACGCGATGTACTACGATCCGGCCAGCCAGGCCGTGCTCGATTACCACGGCGGCATCGCCGACATCCGCGACAAGAAGCTGCGCATCATCGGCGAACCCGAAGCGCGCTACCGCGAAGACCCGGTCCGCATGCTGCGCGTGGTGCGCTTCGCGGCCAAGCTCAAGTTCACCATCGATCCGGCCAGCAGCGCACCGATCCGCGTGATGGCACCGCTGATCGACAACGTGCCGGCCGCCCGCGTGTTCGATGAAATGCTGAAGCTCCTGATGAGCGGCCATGCGCTCGCCTGCCTGCAGCAGCTGCGCAAGGAAGGCCTGCATCACGGCCTGCTGCCGCTGCTGGACGTGGTGCTGGAACAGCCGCTGGGCGAGAAGTTCGTCAGCCTGGCGCTGGCCAATACCGACGCCCGCGTCAAGGAAGGCAAGGGTGTCTCGCCGGGCTTCCTGTTCGCCTCGCTGCTGTGGCACCAGGTGCTGGAAAAATGGCGCGCCTACCAGGCTGCGGGCGAGTATCCGATTCCCGCCCTGCATCTGGCCGCCGATGACGTGCTCGATGCCCAGACCGAGAAGCTGGCCCTGCAACGCAAGATCGCCTCCGACATGCGTGACATCTGGGCCATGCAGCCGCGCTTCGAGCGCCGCGTCGGCAAGGCCCCGTACAAATTGCTGGAACACCTGCGCCTGCGCGCCGGTTTCGATTTCCTGCTGCTGCGCTGCCAGTCCGGCGAACTTGATGCCGAACTCGGCGAATGGTGGGAAGCCTTCATCGCCGGCAACGGTGCCGAGCGCGAAGAACTGATCGCCCGCAAACCGGCCGATCCTGCCAGCAGCAACGCCGGTCCCAAGAAGCGCAAGCGCCGTGGTGGACGTAGCCGCAGCAAGTCGGCAGGGGACACCGTTGAAACCAGCGACAGCGGCAGCGAGCAGGAAGCCACTGCCACTGCCCCTGCGCCTGTGCGCGCACGCGCCCCCAAGGAAGCGGCCGACGCGCCGGATGCACCGGCAGATGCCGGCACGGGTGAGGCCCCCAAGCGCCGTCGCCGCCGTCGCAGCAGCGGCAGTGCCGGTGGTGCGGGTGGGGACAGCGCGCCAACAGGCGACGACTGATCAACGTGGAATCAACCTCCACGCTGGCCTGGATTGGCATCGGTGGCAACCTGGGCGACGCCCGCGCCACCGTCGAAGAAGCCATCGCCCATCTGGCCCGGCTGCCCGAGTCGCAACTGCTGCGGAGCTCTTCGCTCTATCGCACCGCGCCCATCGATTCCAGTGGCGACGACTACGTCAATGCCGTCGCACTGGTCTCCACGTCACTGACCGCACCGGAACTGCTGCATGCGTTGCAGGCCATCGAGCTGCAGCACGGACGCGAGCGGCCCTACCGCAACGCCCCGCGCACGCTGGATCTGGATGTCTTGATGTATGGAGAGGCGCAGCTGGAGGATGAAGAACTGATCGTCCCGCATCCGCGCATGGCGCAGCGCGCCTTCGTATTGGTGCCCATGCTGGAGATCGATGCGCAGGTGCGCATTCCGGGACTGGGCGCGGCGCGCGATTTCCTGGATGCCATCACCGATCAGCCGATCAGCCGGCTGTGATCTGAACCAGGCAGTTCAAACCGAGCCGCCCGTGGCGGCACCCTTGCCCAGCGGCCGCAATTCACCGAGACGGCGATGATGCCCCTTCAGCCACAGCGGCAATTCATTGGCCGGCATGGGCTTGCCGATCAGGTAGCCCTGCCCCAGGCTGCAACCGAAGTCCTGCAGCAGACGCCAGTCTTCCTTCGTTTCCACCCCTTCCGCCACGGTCACCAGTTCCAGCCGCTGGGCCATGTCCAGCGCCGATTGCAGGATCACGCGCAGGTTCTTGCGGTCATGCGCGCCATGCACGAAGGAGCGGTCGATCTTCAGTTCGGTGAAGGGGATGCGCGCCAGCTGCTGCATCGACGAGAAACCGGTGCCGTAATCGTCAATCGACAGGCCGAAGCCCTTCAGGCGCAGCCGCGCCAGCATGCCCAGTGAATTGCCCTTGTGCGCCACCACCGAACTCTCGGTGATTTCCAGCACCACGTTCTCGGCCGGCAGCGCGTGCTTGTCCACCAGTTCCAGAATGCGATGCAGGAAGTCCGGCTGCTCCAGCGACAGCGGCGAGAGATTCACCGCCACCTTGATCGCCAGGCCCCGGCTATGCCAGACGGCCGCCTGCGCCATGGACTGGTCCATCATGCTGATGGTGAGATCGTGGATCAGGCCGCACTGCTCGGCCAGCGGAATGAAGCGGTCCGGCGGGATCATGCCGCGTTCGGGATGGATCCAGCGGGCCAGCGCTTCCACGCCCTTGAGGATGCCGGTCTGCACGTCCACCTTGGGCTGGAAATACGGCAGTACCTGGCCGCCACCGATGGCGGTGCCGAGGTCGCTTTCACACATGGAAGGCTGGGGATCATCATCGGCGTGGGCACCGCCGCCACGCGGACGGAAGGATTGCAATGCGGCGCGCAGCTGGCCCTGGTTGAGCGGCTTTTGCAGCACCCCGATCAGGTTCATGCCCAGGGCCTGGATCATGGTCTCCACCGACAGCAGCAGCGAGGTCTCGCGGCTGGAGGCGACGATCAGGGGAATGTCGATGCCCTTCTGCTGCAATTGCTGGATCAGCTCGATGCCATCCATGCCCGGCATTTCCAGGTCGATCACCGCCAGTCCGGGCGGCAGCTTGAGCAGCGCCAGCAGATCCAGCGCCTCGTTGCCGTTGCCGGCCTCGTAGATCAGATCGACGCCCAGGTCCTGCAGCAGCGACACGCTGTGCTGGCGCTGCAGGGCACTGTCGTCGACGACCAGCGCGGATTCGATCAGCTCATTGAGATTCTCTAGAGGCATATTGTTCTATCACTGCGGAGATATGATCGAGCGGGAGGACGTCACCGACGCCGCCCATGTGTATCGCTTCTTTCGGCATGCCGAAGACCACGCTGCTGGCCTCGTCCTGGGCATAGGTGGCGGCGCCGCAATCGGCCATTTCCCGCATCCCCCTTGCGCCATCGTCCCCCATGCCGGTCATGATGATGCCCACTGCATTGCTGCCCGCAGCCTTGGCCGCCGAGCGGAACAGCACGTCCACCGATGGCTTGTGCCGGCTCACCAGCGGGCCATCCAGCGTTTCCACATAGTACTGCTGGCCATCGCGCCGCAGGACCAGATGCCGGCCGCCGGGCGCGATCAGCACGCGCCCCGGCAGGACCAGATCGTGATGCTCGGCTTCCTTGACCTCGGCACCGGAAATGCGGTGCAGGCGTTCGGCAAAACTACGCGTGAAACGCTGCGGCATGTGCTGCACCACCACGATGCCCGGACAGCGCCCAGTCAAAGGCTTGAGCACCCGCTCCAGTGCCTGCGGCCCCCCGGTCGAAGCGCCGATGGCGACGATGCGCGCCGTCAGCGGACGATAGCCGTCCTCCGGCCCCGGCGCTGCCAATACTGCATCGGCGGTATGACGCTGCAGCACCGCAGCCCAGCCGTCATCATGCAGCATTTCGCGAGCGGCTGCTTTGACCGGGCGCAGCTTGAGCACGGGCGATACAGGCCGTGCCGCAATGGCCGCCATCGCGCCCCTGCCGCCGGCCCCGGCCAGCGCCGCAGCCCGGATGGCGCAGGCCAGTTCGGTGACCGCTTCATGCAGGAAATCACGCACGCCCAGTTGCGGACGGGCAATCACCGACACAGCACCGGCGGCCAGTGCTTCGGCCGTGATATCGCCGGCACCGCCGACCCGCGCACTGCACATGATGACCGGTGTGGGCCTGCTGGCCATGATCTGGCGCAGGAAGGTGATGCCATCCATGCGCGGCATCTCGATGTCAAGCAGGATCACGTCCGGCCACTCCTGCTGCATCTTGCGCAAGGCAAACACCGGATCGGGCGCGGTCCCGATGACGCGGATGTCGGCAGTCTGCGCCAGCAGCTGCTGTACCAGCTGGCGCACCACCGAGGAGTCATCGACCACCATCACGCGGATGGCTGATGGTGCGTTCATGGCGGCCTCCGGTAGATGGAAGGGGAATGCATCAGCAGATCGAGCTCCATGCCGTGCAGCGATTCCGAATGGCCGACCACCAGGTAGCCGCCCGGCCGCAGGCGCGCGATCACATCGCGCAAGACCTGCAGCTTGGTCTCGCAATCGAAGTAGATGATGACGTTGCGCAGGAAGATCAGGTCATACAGGCCATCGTCGTGTTCGTGCAGCGCAGTCAGGTTGCGCTGGGCGAATTCGACCTTGGCGCGCAGGTCTGCCTGTACCAGGAAATGGCCTTCGTATTCGCCGGTGCCGAGCAGGCAATAACGGCGCAGATACAGGCGCGGAATGTTCTGCCCGCGCGCCATCGGATAGAGCGCGCGGCGCGCGAAGCGCAGCACGCGCGTGCTGATGTCGGAGCCGAATATCGACCAGCTGCCGGCGGGCCGGTGATGGTCCAGCACCATGGCCAGCGAATAGGCTTCCTCACCGGTGGCGCTGGCCGCGCTCCAGACGCGCAGATGCTGGCGGTCGCGCCAGCGTGGCAGGAGATCCTGCATCAGGAAATCGAAATGGCCCTGTTCGCGGAAGAAATAGGTTTCGTTGGTGGTGATGAGATCGATGGCGCGCTGACGTTCCTCGGCCCCCTCGGCACTCGTGATGAGGCGGTGATACTGTGCCAGTCCGCGCAGGCCGAGTTCCTGCAGTCGATGGCTGAGGCGGCTCTGCAGCAGGGCCTTCTTGGACAAGGGCAAGTGCAGCCCGATATCCTGCTTGAACAATTTCTGGAACAGCAGCATGTCGTGATCGCTGACCTCGGGGTCGGCAGATCCGCTGGCCGGTGCGATGGCGGCCACCACCGGCGTCACCGGAATGACGGCAGCAGACGCCGCCTGAGCCCCACGCCCGGCATGCAGACCCGGCACGCTGCCAACAGCCGTGGCCACACCGGCACTGCTGCCGTGCGTGCTGTCGCTGCTGCCTGCCAGGTTGCCGGGTCGGGGCATGGGCCTACTCCCTTTCCGTTTCTGCCGAAAGCACCGGCACACCGCCCAGCGCATCCTCGGCACTCATGCCCAGCAGGCTCGCCAGTTCATCTACCGACAGGACGCGCTGCACATCGAGCACCACGATGAAACGCTCATTGACGTTGATCATGCCCTCGATGAAATCGGCGCGGATGCCGGCACCGAATGACGGACGCGGCTCGATGTGATCAACACCGATGCTCAGCACCGCGCTGACCGCATCGACCATCACGCCCAGCAACAGCAGCTGCTCGTCCTGGACCAGTTCCATGATGATGATGCAGGTACGTTTGGCCTCCACCGTCGGGGCACGGCCGAAGCGCACCGACAGGTCGATCACCGGCACCACCGAGCCGCGCAGGTTGATCACGCCGCGCAGGAAATCAGGCATCAGCGGCACTTCGGTCAGGCCGCCGAATTCGATGATCTCGCGAATGCTGGCGATGGGCATGGCGAAGCTTTCCGTTCCGACCAGGAAGGTCAGGAACTGGCGGCTTTCGATGACCTCTTCCTGCTGCCGCTTGCGGACGGATTCGCCATTCAACGATACGCTGGGCATGGCCTGCTCTCCTTGCTGCCGCGCTGTGCGCGCGGCGGATTGATACGGGACAAGTTCAACGCCATGGCACGCTCCTCAGAAACGCTTGAACGAGGATTCATCCACGCCCGGCGCATCCTCATCCACATCCAGCATCGACAGGCGGCGCGTGCTCTCGCGCCCGCCCTGCGCAGCGGACTGAGCGCGTCTGCCGCGCCGCCCGCCGGATTCCGGTACGCCACCGGCCGCACCGCGCACGCCGGGCTTCTGCAATTCATCCACGCGGAAGAAGCGCATCAGGTCCTGCAGATGGATGGCCTGTGCGCTCATTTCTTCCGAGGTCGCCGACAATTCTTCGGAAGCCGAGGCCGTCATCTGCGTGGTCTGCGCCATCTGGTGCACGGCATTGTTGATCTGCTCCAGGCCGGTCGACTGTTCCGCCGAGGCGGCGGCGATTTCCTGCACCAGATCGGCGGTCTTGCGGATCGAGGGCACCATCTGGTTGAGCAGGCCGCCGGCCTTTTCGGCCAGACCGACACTGTTCTCGGCCACCGCGATGATTTCCTGGGCGGCGGTCTGCGAGCGTTCGGCCAGCTTGCGCACTTCGGCCGCGACCACCGCAAAGCCCTTGCCGTGCTCACCGGCGCGGGCCGCTTCAATGGCAGCGTTGAGCGCCAGCAGATTGGTCTGGTAGGCGATGTCATCAATGATGCCGATCTTGCTGGCGATCTGCTTCATCGCAGCCACGGTCTCGCGCACGGCTTCGCCGCCTTCGGTCGCCGCACTGGCCGAGAGGCTGGCGATGCCATCGGTGGTGCGGGCGTTATCGGCGTTCTGGGCGATGGTGGCGGTAATCTCTTCCACCGAGGCACTGGTCTCCTCGACATTGGCGGCCTGTTGCGAGGCATTGTGCGAGAGCGCCTGCGAGGACGAGGAAATCTCTTCGGAGGCCGAGGCCAGCGCACTGGCGGTGCCGCTGACATCGCCGATGACGTCGGTCCACTTGTTGACCATCTGCTGGGTGCTGTAGAGCACGCTGACCTTGTCGTTCTTGCGCAGTGGCACGGTGACTGTCAGATCGCCCTCGGCCACGCGGCGCAGGACGCTCATGGCATCGCGCGGCTCGCCGCCGATCTGCGAGCGGATGGTGCGATAGGCAAACCCGAGGCAGGCGAACAGCACCACCACCGAGGCGGTCAGCAACCAGAAGATCTTCTGTTCCAGTTCGGCATACTCGCGGCCGGCCCTGAGCACACGGGCCTGCGTGCGTTCGTCAACCTGGCGCAGGAAGTCATTGATCGGGGCCATCACGCGGCCGAACAGCGCACGATAGGTCTGGTCGAAGACCAGCTCCTGCGCCATGGCCTGGTTGGGCGCACCGACCACGGTGAACTTGCCCTCGCCATCATCGAACTCGCCCTTGACCGCATGGAAGGCGGTGATCTCGATGCGCGAGAGCTGGTCGCCCAGCTTCAGCGCTTCCTGCATCTTGGCCAACTCCTGTTCGGTGAAACCGGCTCGCTTCATCAGTTCGCTCAGCGGCACCGTCTGGGCACCCGCCTCCACCGGCAGTTTGCGGGCACTGACCAGATCCCAGTTGAAACGGTCGTAGTTGGAAGGCCGCGCGCGCTTGCCATTGCGGATGTCCAGAATCATGTAATAGCGATCCTCGTCGTTGGGGTCGCCCGTGGTCACGTAGGCGCGCGCGAACTTGGTCATGTCCTCGGTGGTGCGGCGCAGTTCATTGGCCAGCGCGGCGGAGTCGTAACGGGACTGATGCGCTTGCTCCAGCGCACTATTGGCCTGGCGCAGCGTATCGGTAAGGCTGATCACCACCGCCACCAGGATGGACAGGACTACACCCAGCCAGATGAAGATCTGCTTGATGCTCATCCTGTTGGTCATCGATTCTTGCATGCTCGCTTCCCCTCGTGGTGCGGGTCCCTTGATCGGGCCCGTCATGGCGCCGACGCCACACTGCGTTCGGCGTAGGCCGCCGTATTGCCTTGTTCCTGTTGCTGGGTGTGCTGCACCAGGTGCGGAATATCCAGGATCAGCGCGACCCGGCCATCACCCAGAATGGTCGATCCCGACAATCCCTTGACCTTGCCGAACAGCCGCCCCAGCGGTTTGATCACCGCCTGGCACTCGCCCAGCAGACCATCGACCAGCAGCCCGGCGCGCAATTGCCCGTACTGGACGATCACCAGGCTCTTGCGCGCACGGGCCTGTTCGCGCGCAGGCAGGTCGAACAGCTCACGCAGCGGGACAAACGGCAAGGGCTCGCCACGGACCGCGACGATATGGCTGCCGTTCTGGCGCGGCGGCATGTCGATGCACTCCACCACCATGTCCAGCGGAATCACGAACACCGCATTGCCGACCACCACCTGGAAGCCCGAGATGATGGCCAGTGTCAGCGGCAGGCGGATGCGGACCACGGTGCCACGCCCGGGTTCGGTATCGATGGCCACCTCGCCCTGCAGGGCATCGATGTTGCGCTTGACCACATCCATGCCGACACCGCGTCCGGAAAGTTCGGTGACCTGCTCGGCGGTGGAAAAGCCGGGCTCGAAGACGAAGCGGTAGATCTCGGCATCGCTGAGTTCGGCCTCCGGCGTCGTCAATCCTTGTGCGATGGCCTTTTCCAGAATGCGCGTGCGATCCATGCCGCGGCCATCGTCCATCACCTCCACCAGCACGCTGCCGGATTCATGCATGGCATTGAGCCGCAGCGAGGCCTTGGGCGGCTTGCCGGCGGCAATGCGCTCGGCGGCAGGCTCGATGCCGTGGTCGATGGCATTGCGCACGATGTGCATCAGCGGATCGGCCAGGCGCTCCACCATGGATTTGTCCAGCTCGGTCTCGGAGCCGGTCATGGTGAGATCGATATCCTTGTCGAGATCGCGGGCGATGTCGCGCACGATGCGCGGGAAGCGCTGGAACACCTCATTGATCTGCACCATCCGCAACGTGAGCGCGGCATCGCGGATCTGTTCCATCAGGCTATCGATGGCCTGGGTGGCCTCCTCGAACTGGCTGTCCTTGCGGCGTCGGGCAATCAGGCGCGCACTGGCACCGGCGATGACCAGCTCGCCCACCAGGTCGATCAGCTGGTCCAGCTTGGAGACTTCGATCTTGATGAACTTCTGTTCCTGCGCACGCCGCTCGTCCAGCGGGCGCGGCCGCGCACCGGCGCCGGGCGCGGCCACCGGCACTGCGGGGGCGGCGGCGTCAGCGAGCGTGGCTGCGCCCAGGCAGCGCCATTGGGCTTCGTTGAACAAGTCCAGGCTGCGCCATTGAGCGGCCAGGCGCGCCGCATCGTCGGGGGCGAGCCGCTGCAGCACCGTCGCATACGCCGCCAGGGGACTCTGCGGCGGCAGGATATCGATGCGGCTGTCATCGCGTACGAATTCGAACACGTCTTCCAGCGTCTGCCGGGTGGAGTCGGAGGCCAGGCAGATTTCCACGCCCAGGTAGCAGCTCTCGGCATCCATGGCCGCCGCTTCGGGAATGTCTGCCTCCACCGGCAGGATGGCGACGATGCGGCCCAGCGAACGCAGGTAGTGCAGGAAAGACAGGGGATCGAGTCCATCACGCAGGACATTCTCATTGAACTGCAGCGACAGGTGCCAGTAGGGATAATCGGCCGTCGCCTGCAGGGCCGCATCCCGGTGGACATCGCCGCCGTGGGCTGCGTCCGCAGAGGCAGTGCCGGCGAGCCGCTGCAGCAGCCGTGCCGGCTCGCTGGCCGCCTCGCCCGGTGCACTGGCCGACTGCGCGACCTCGGCCAGTGCAGCCAGCAGCGTGGCACGGCGTTCGGCATTGGGTTCCTCGGCTTCCTGGTTGCGCTCGATGGCATCGACCAGGTCACTGACGTAATCGCCACACTGCAGCAGCAACGACATCATGGGCGCGTTCAGGGGCAGGCGTTCTTCACGGACCAGATCCAGCACATGCTCCACCTGGTGCGTGAACTGCACGATGCTGTCGAAGGCGAACAGGCCGGCCGAACCCTTGATGGTATGGGCGGCGCGGAAGATGGCGTTGATGCTGTCGCGGCTCGGTCCTTCCATCTCGATCTGCAGCAAGGCCGCTTCCATGGCCACGAGCAGTTCGCGGGCTTCCTGGACGACGGCGTCGCGGGCGGAGTCCTTTTTCATGCGGCCTCCACGGCAGGGCTGAAGCGCTCATGCAATTGCAGCAGGTCCAGCGTGGCCAGCACGGCCGGACTGTAGACACCGATCTCCAGCTGCCGTCCGCCGGCGGCCAGCTCGCGCCGCAACAGCAGCAGCAGCTGGATGCCGGCCGTGTCCAGCTCATCCACGCCGGACAGGTCGAGCACCACCTGCGTCTGCGGCAGCGTCAGGGCGTGCAACAGCTCCGGCTTGCGCTCGGCCGCCTGGAAAATGGTCAGTCCGCCGCTCACGGTGAGCAGCAGCCTGTCCTCTTGCACGGAATACGTCAGCGGCATCGTCGGGTTCTCGGCATTCTCTTCAAGGGTCCGTGGTATGGCTCACGGCTGTACCAGCTTGGCCACGGCATCGAGCAGCACCGGCGGCAGGAAGGGCTTGTGCACCCAGGCGCGGATGCCGGCGGCCTTGCCTTCCTGCTTGCGCGCTTCGCTGCTTTCGGTAGTCAGCATGATGACGGGGGTGAATTTGTAGGCGGGCATCTGCTTCATCTCGCGCACGAAGGACAGCCCATCCAGATTGGGCATGTTGAGGTCGGAAATGACCAGATTGAACTTGCGGCCATCCAGTTTCTTCAGCGCTTCCAGGCCGTCAGCCGCTTCTTCGACCTGATAGCCGGCGCTCTTCAGGGCCGCCGTGATGGTCTGCCGCAGGCTGAAGGAATCGTCGACGATCAATATGCATTTTTCCATCTCGGTGCCTCGTGATCTCAGAAAAAATCCACCTGCGACGGTGGCGCGGGATGGCCCTGCTGGCCGGCATGCATCTGGCGTTGTTCCTGGGTGGTATAGGTCTTTTCAAGATCAGTCAGCCACTGCTGCGGCGAGGGCAGCCCCCGCGCCTCGGCGGCCGCGTTGCGCAGGCGCAGGATGTCCTGCTGTACGTGATCCAGGATCTGGCTGATGCGGTCCTGGAATTGCAGGTGCACCAGGATGTCGCACACTTCGCGGTCGACTTCGCGGCCTTCGTCTTCCAGCGTTTCCATGGTCGTGGTGAGCTTCATGGCGGAGTGGCGGAAGTCGGCGATGATCTGGTCGATCACGGCGCGCGAGTTTTCGGCGATGCCTTCGGTATCGGCCGCATCCCCGGTGGCACCGATGGCCGCCATGATCTGCTGGCGCGCGCTCTTGGCGCGGGCAGCGATCTGGCGGCTGTTCTCGGCCGAGCGCTCGGCCAGTTCCTGCCAGCTCTGCTCGTCGCTGAGCAGATCGGTCACGCCGGTCTGGCCGGCCAGTTGCTCGTTCTGCTGAGCCAGGCGGCGAATCTCGTCATTGGCCGCCATCAGGCTGTCGAACTTGGTCACCAGCACCTGGCGCGAGGCCAGCATGCCTTCCAGCGCCGAGGCAATCGCACCCAATTGTTCAGCAGCGTGCTGCACGGTCTGCAGGATCTCGCCATTGGCGCTATGTCGGGCGGGGTCCAGTGCGCCGCCCAGGCGCTCGTGGATGCCGACGAAGCGGGCCGTCAAGCCGTCAATGGCCGATTGCGTCTGGGCCCGCGCCAGTTGCACATTGCCCTGCCACACCGGTAGCACTTCGCGGACCAGTTCGGCCAGGGGCGCGGTGCTCTCAACTGCGCCAGCCGGCTCGGCCGCCATCAGCGGCTCTATCGGCAGCCCGGCAGCAAGCGCTGCAGCAGCAGGTGGCAAGGATGGCTGCGGTGCGGCCATGGCGGGCACCGCCGGGGCGGGCAGGCAAGTCAGGTAGAAGGCCCCGCCGATCAGCAGGCCGACCAGTGCCCCCAGCCACCAGTGCTGGGCCAGCATCATGAACAGCAGCAGATTCACCAGGCACAGCATCGGCAAGATATTGCGAAGCGATTTCACAGCCACGTTTTCCTGTTGGTTGTTGTCAGCTCGGGGCAAACCGCACGGCCATGATCGCGATGCACACAGCCCGCCCTTGACGGTGTTTACGGCAACGATGCGCGCTTCTTTGGCAACCCCGCCCGGTGCGCAGGCGAAGTTGGCAGCGACAAAGGCGATTCAGCACCTCCGGCACACCGCCGCCCGGCACTAATGGCGCTTGCAGCGGGTCTATCCTGCGCGCACTGACCCACAGCCTATTGTGCTGGCTGCCCGGGTCTCGCCTTGCGTGGAATAAAGGCCGAATTCCGGTTGAGTTGTCTGCACCAACAGACAATCATCGGAAAGTTGCCAAGAATCAACAAAAAGCCAGGTCGGCCATTCAGGCCGGCCGCAATGAAATCAACTACAATGCCGCACCCGGCGTGCCGGGGGAAAGACACCATGGAACTGGAAAGCTATCGCTATATCGCAATCGACGGCCCGATCGGGGCTGGCAAGACTTCGCTGGCCACGCGCCTGTCGGCGCTCTGGGGCGCACAGGCCGTGCTGGAGCAGCCGGAAGGCAATCCCTTCCTGGCCGAGTTTTACCGGGATGCTGCACGGCATGCCTTCCAGACTCAGGTTTTTTTCCTCCTGCAGCGCATGGGGCAGTTGCAGGCACCGCTGGATCCGGCGCAGCTGGAGGGACGCTTCATTGCCGACTTCATGCTGGAAAAGAACATCCTGTTCGCCCAGCTGACCCTGGCCGGCGATGAACTGGCGCTTTATGACGCCTTGTATCGCCAGTTGCAGCCCAAGGCGCGGGTGCCCGACCTGGTGATCCACCTGCAGGCACCGGCCGATGTTCTGCAGACCCGCATCGCCGCGCGCGGGATCGCCATGGAGGAAGCCATCTCCCTGGATTACCTGCAACGGCTGTCGGAGTGCTACAGTCAATTTTTCTATCATTACCAAGACGCGCCGGTACTGACCGTCAACACCGAGCATCTGGATCCGGCCCACAGCGATGCCGATCTGGCCATCCTGCTGCAGCACATCCAGGAGATGCACGGGCCGCGCGCCTTTCTCAATCACGGAGGTTGAATCTTTCATGGCAGGCTATCTTCAGGAATCGGGCGCGGCACGCGCCAAGCCGGTGACCACCCACACCCTGCAGGCGATGCGCGCCAAGGGCGACAAGATCAGCATGCTGACCTGTTATGACGCCAGCTTCGCCACGCTCATGGAGCGCGCCGGGCTGGAAACGGTGCTGATCGGCGACTCCCTGGGCATGGTCTGCCAGGGCCATGATTCGACCCTGCCGGTGACGATCCAAGATGTGGCCTATCACACGGCGGCCGTCGCCCGCGGCACCCGCACCATGCTGATCATCGCCGACCTGCCCTTCGGCACCTACCCGACCCGCGAGGAAGCCTTCCGCAACGCCGCGCTGCTGATGCAGGCGGGCGCGCAGATAGTCAAGCTGGAAGGCGGCGTGTGGCTGGCCGATACCATCAAGTTCCTCACCGAGCGCGGCATCCCGGTGTGCGCGCACATTGGCCTGACGCCGCAGTCAGTGCACCAGCTGGGTGGCTTCAAGGTGCAGGGCAAGACCAGCGATGGCGCCACGCAGCTGCATGCGGATGCGCTGGCGGTACAGCAGGCGGGCGCTTCGCTGGTGGTCATCGAAGCGGTGCCGGCCACGCTGGGCAAGGAAGTGACCGACCGCCTGGCCATCCCCACCATCGGCATTGGCGCCGGCCCCGATTGCTCGGGCCAGGTGCTGGTGATGCATGACATGCTGGGCGTGTTCCCGGGCCACAAGAGCCGCTTCGTGCGCAACTTCATGGACGGGGCCAGCGGCATCGAGGAGGCGGTGCGCCACTATGTGGCGGCCGTGAAGGATGGCAGCTTCCCCGCGCAGGAGCATTGCTTCTGAGGCCTTGATTCAGGCTGTGGACAAGAAAAAGGCCAGCGAGATCGCTGGCCTTTTGCTTTGCTGCCGATGATGCAGATGCTGCTGATTACTCGAAGAATTCCTTGACCTTGTCCTTCCAGGTCTTGGTCTGCGGGCTGTGCTTGGCGCCGCCTTCGGTGGTGAGCTGCTCGAACTCGCGCAGCAGTTCCTTCTGGCGATCGGTCAGCTTGACCGGGGTTTCCACCACGACGTGGCAGAACAGGTCGCCCGCGTAACCGGAACGCACGCCCTTGATGCCCTTGCCGCGCAGGCGGAAGGTCTTGCCGCTCTGGGTCCCTTCGGGAATGGAGAAGGAGGCCTTGCCATTCAGGGTCGGCGCTTCGATCTCGCCACCCAGTGCCGCCTTGGCGAAAGAGATCGGCATCTCGCAATGCAGGTCATCGCCATCACGCTGGAACACATCGTGCGGCTTGATGTGGATTTCCACATACAGGTCGCCCGGAGGACCGCCGTTGACGCCGGGTTCGCCGTTGCCGGAGGAGCGGATGCGCATGCCGTCGTCGATGCCTTCGGGGATCTTCACTTCCAGCGTCTTGTTGCGCTTGATGCGGCCGGCACCGGCGCAGGTGGTGCAGGGTTCCGGAATGATCTTGCCGCTGCCGTGGCACTTGGGGCAGGTCTGCTGGATGCTGAAGAAGCCCTGTTGCATGCGCACCTGGCCATGACCGCCGCAGGTGGTGCAAGTGACCGGCGAGGTGCCGGGCTTGGCGCCGCTGCCGTGGCAGGTATCGCACTGGTCCCAGGACGGCACACGGATGGTGGTGTCGAAGCCGTGCGCAGCCTGTTCCAGCGTGATTTCCAGGTTGTAGCGCAGGTCGGCGCCGCGATAGACCTGCGGGCCGGAGCTGCGGCCGCGGCCACCGCCGCCGCCAAAGATATCGCCGAAGATGTCGCCGAAGGCATCGGCAAAGCCACCCGCGCCGGCACCGCCGCCGCCACCCATGTTGGGGTCGACGCCGGCATGGCCGTAGCGGTCGTAGGCCTCGCGCTTCTGCGGGTCCGACAGCATCTCGTAGGCTTCCTTGACCTCCTTGAACTTGTCTTCCGCACCCTTGCTGTCCGGGTTGCGGTCAGGATGGTACTTCATCGCCAGCTTGCGATAAGCCTTCTTGATTTCGTCGTCGCTGGCGTTCTTTGCCAGTCCGAGCACTTCGTAAAAATCGCGTTTTGCCATGTTGTATAACCCACCTTGTTATTGTGTTCCGTCGCTGCTGCGATGGCCTGCATCTGCGGCCGCGCAAGCACGACCGGAAACCAACAATGTGAAAAAGCCGAGTTCAGCTTTTGACTGCGGACTCGGCGTACCGGCCTGGCCGAAAAACAACCCGGCCGGGTGGATGCTTCTCAAAAATCCGCCCGGGCTGCGGAAAAACCGCACCCGGGCGCGAGCGCTGACCTCAGGTAAATCGAGGCGTCAGTCCCGGATTACTTCACTTCCTTGAAGTCGGCGTCGACCACGTTGTCATCCTTCGGAGCTGCACCGGCGGCACCGGCCTGGGCACCGGCAGCGCCCGCAGCACCACCGGCGGCAGCGGCTTGCGCCTGCTGGTCGGCGTACATCTTCTCGCCCAGCTTTTGCGCAGCGGTCGACAGGGCTTCGGTCTTGGCATCGATGGTGGCCTTGTCGTCACCCTTCAAGGCTTCTTCCAGGTTCTTGATGGCGGCTTCGATGACTTCCTTCTCGCCGGCTTCCAGCTTGTCGCCGTATTCGCCCAAGGCCTTCTTGGTCGAGTGCACCAGCGCATCACCCTGGTTGCGGGTCTCGGCCAGTTCCTTCAGGCGCTTGTCTTCCTCGGCGTTGGCTTCGGCGTCGCGCACCATCTTTTCGATCTCTTCTTCATTCAGGCCGGAGTTGGCCTTGATGGTGATCTTGTTTTCCTTGCCGGTGGCCTTGTCCTTGGCGCCCACATGCAGGATGCCGTTGGCGTCGATGTCGAAGGTCACTTCGATCTGCGGGGTGCCGCGCGGGGCCGGCGGGATGCCTTCCAGGTTGAATTCACCCAGGGCCTTGTTGCCCACGGCCATTTCACGCTCGCCCTGGTAGACCTTGATGGTCACGGCCGGCTGGTTGTCGTCGGCAGTGGAGAACACCTGGCTGAACTTGGTCGGGATGGTGGTGTTCTTCTTGATCATCTTGGTCATGACGCCGCCCATGGTTTCGATACCCAGCGACAGCGGGGTCACGTCCAGCAGCAGCACGTCCTTGCGGTCGCCCGAGAGGACCGAACCCTGGATCGCGGCACCGACGGCCACGGCTTCGTCGGGGTTCACGTCACGGCGCGGATCCTTGCCGAAGAATTCCTTCACCTTCTCGATGACCTTGGGCATGCGGGTCATGCCGCCGACCAGGATCACGTCGTCGATGTCAGACACCTTCACACCGGCGTCCTTGATGGCGGTGCGGCAGGGTTCGATGGTCTTGGCGATCAGTTCCTCAACCAGGGACTCCAGCTTGGCGCGGGTGATCTTCAGGTTCAGGTGGACCGGTGCGCCATTGGCCATGGCGATGTAGGGCTCGTTGATCTCGGTCTGTTGCGAGGACGACAGCTCGATCTTGGCGCGTTCGGCCGAAGCCTTGATGCGCTGCAGGGCGATGGCGTCCTTGGACAGGTCCAGGCCGTTGATCTTCTTGAATTCCTCGATGATGTAGTCGATCAGGCGCTGGTCGAAGTCTTCGCCGCCCAGGAAGGTGTCACCGTTGGTGGACAGCACTTCGAACTGCTTTTCGCCATCGACGTCAGCGATTTCGATGATGGACACGTCGAAGGTACCGCCGCCCAGGTCATACACGGCGATCTTGCGGTCACCCTTTTCAGCCTTGTCCAGGCCGAAGGCCAGTGCCGCTGCGGTCGGTTCGTTGATGATGCGCTTGACGTCCAGACCGGCGATGCGGCCGGCGTCCTTGGTGGCTTGGCGCTGGGCGTCGTTGAAGTAGGCCGGCACCGTGATGACGGCTTCGGTGACTTCTTCGCCCAGGTAGTCTTCGGCGGTCTTCTTCATCTTGCGCAGGACTTCAGCGGAAATCTGCGGCGGGGCCAGCTTCTTGTCGCGCACGCCGATCCAGGCGTCGCCGTTGTCGGCGGCCACGATCTGGTAGGGCATCAGGTTGATGTCCTTCTGCACTTCCTTTTCGGTGAACTTGCGGCCGATCAGGCGCTTGGCGGCGTAGATGGTGTTCTTCGGGTTGGTGACGGCCTGGCGCTTGGCGGGTGCGCCGACCAGGATTTCGCCGTCTTCCTGATACGCAATGATGGAAGGCGTGGTACGCGCGCCTTCGGAGTTCTCGATCACCTTGGGCTGGTTGCCTTCCATGACGGAAACGCAAGAGTTGGTGGTGCCCAGGTCAATACCAATGATTTTTCCCATGATTTTTCCTTCGTTCTTTCAGCCCTGGATGTCGGGCTACAGGTGTTTTGAATGGTTTGAATATGTGGAGGAAAGATGGACTTTCAAGCGCCGGAACCACCGGATGAAGCAAAAATGATGCCGTTTGCCTCTTTTCCCTTCCGGCGCCGGTCCGCTTACTTTCCCTGGGCCACCGTCACCAGCGCCGGACGCAGCAGACGGTCGGAAATCATATAGCCTTTTTGCAGCACGGCAACCACCGTGTTGGCTTCCTGCTCGGCCGGCACGGCCGAGACGGCCTGATGCTTCATGGGGTCGAGCTTCTCGCCGGCCTGCGGGCTGACTTCCTGCAGCTTGTTCTTCTCGAAGGCCGAGGAGAGTTGCTTCAAGGTCATGTCCACGCCTTCCTTGAGCGATTCCAGCGAGGCGTTTTCGATCTTCAGCGCCATTTCCAGGCTGTCCTTGACCGCCAGCAGCGACTCGGCGAAGCCCTCGATGGCGAACTTGTGGGCCTTGGCGATGTCTTCCTGAGCACGGCGGCGGATGTTCTCGCCTTCGGCACGGGCACGCAGGAAGGCGTCCTGCATCTCGGCAGCCTTGGCTTCGGCTGCGGCCAGCTTGTCTTCCAGTGTGGGCTCGGCAGCGGCGGCCGGAGCAGCCTGCTCGGCGGCAGTGGCAGCAGCGGCGTCAGCAGCCTGGTTGTCTTGCTGGACGGATGGGTTTTCCTGTTTTTCCATGTCTTGCATTCCTGAATTACCTCCAACAAATCAATGATTTACGTGCGTGCGGCAGCCTGATGTGAAGCGCCGTCCGCCAAGGGATGCGGCACAAGTAGGGCATGTCCCTGCTTTTTCAAGGGCTTTTTGGCACTTTCCGGCGACTTTTTGCCTGTTTCTGCGATTTCAAGAAGAAAAATGTTACGCGCGCTTACAGAAATTACGGGGTCTGACTTCAAGTTAATTCGACCCCGACCTAAACTGAATTCGAGTTCCTGCCCTTTGGGGCAGGCTCGTTTGACGGCATTTCCACTTCCCCTCATCGCTTGTCGCGCCAACAAGGTGTCATCATGAAACTGCCACTGATTGCGGCCATTATCTTCGTTGCCCTGTACAGCCTGCTGGCTACCGCCTGGATCAGCTATACGCATCTGGTGAGCGAATACACGCTCTGAGCGCCGCTACCCCCCGGTTTTTTTCTTGTATGAACGATCTGGTCGCCCTGCACCAGGCAAGATCATTGCCGGACAGACAATATCAGCGACAGTAAAGGCGTTCAGCCTGCCATTTTAGCAGGCTGAAGGGCGCTGACCGCCACAGGTCGGCGGTCGATATGAAGCTTTCTGAAAAATCAGCGATCCGCGCCGAGTGCCTTTGCCCGCTCTGCGGCGATCGCCTGCTGGCGCGCCATCTCTTCGCGGGCGGCGGCATTGCTCATGGTCGGCCAGCCGGCCAGGTGCTGCTCGACGATCTCCACCATGCCGTTGATCCAGGCCGGTGATTCATTCAGGCAGGGGATGAAGTGAAACTCCTTGCCGCCTGCGTGCAGGAAGTCTTCCTTCACTTCCATGGCGATTTCTTCCAGGGTTTCCAGACAGTCGCTGGTGAACCCGGGACACATCACGTCGATGCGGCGCACGCCCTGCCGGCCCAGTTCCTGGGCGGTGGGCGCGGTGTAAGGCTGCAGCCACTCGGCCTTGCCGAAGCGCGACTGGAAGGTGACCTGGTACTGCTCATCGGTCAGCCCCAGCGACTCCGCCAGCAGGCGGGCGGTCTTGTAGCACTCGCAATGATAAGGATCGCCCAGCATCAGCGTGCGCTTGGGCACGCCGTGGAAGCTCATCAGCAGCTTGTCCGGCCGGCCGTGCAGGTCCCAGTGATCCAGCACCGACTGGCGCAGCGCCTGGATGTAGGCATCCTGGTCGTGATAGTTGCGGATCAGGCGCAGTTCGGGGATGTTGCGCACCTGGCGGTAATGGTCGAAGACGGCATCGAAGATGGAAGCAGTGGTCGTGCCCGAGTACTGCGGATAGGCCGGCAGCACCAGGATGCGCGTGCAGCCCTGTTGCTTCAGCTGATCCAGCACTTCGGGCAGCGACGGCGTGCCATAGCGCATGGCATACACCACCTGTAACTGATGATGGCCGCGCCCGGCCAGTTGCACCGCCAAAGCAGCGGCCTGGCGCTGGGTATGCACGCGCAGCGGCGAGCCTTCCTCGGTCCAGATGCTGGCGTATTTCTCGGCCGACTTGGAGGAGCGGAAAGGCAGGATGATGCCGTTGAGAATGAACCACCACACCGCACGCGGGATTTCCACTACACGCGGGTCCGACAGGAATTGCTTGAGGTAGCGTCGCAGCGCGCCTGCATTGGGCGCATCGGGCGTGCCGAGATTGACCAGCACCACGGCGGTGGAGGCCGGGCTGCCGTGGGTGTAGGGAGGTTCTTTGCGGAAGGGCATGATCGTTGAGCTTGGGTTTCTTGATGTTCTTGGTGTGAGGGCGATCAGGAAGCCAGCAGCTCGCGCGCGTGCTTGCGCGTGGTGGCCGTGATTTCCAGACCGCCCAGCATGCGGGCGATTTCTTCCACGCGCGCCTTGGGGTCCAGCCCGTCGATATCGGAGAGGGTCTTGCCGCCCTCGCTGCGCTTCTTGACCTGGTAGTGCTGGTTGGCCTGGCTGGCCACCTGCGGCAAGTGCGTCACGCACAGCACCTGGCGCTCCTGGCCGAGGCGCTTCAAGAGCCGTCCGACCACTTCGGCCACGGCACCGCCGATGCCGCTGTCGACTTCATCGAAGATCAGGGTCGGTACCGTGGTGGCAGCCGAGGCGATCACCGAGATGGCCAACGAGATGCGCGCCAGTTCACCGCCCGAGGCCACCTTGGCCAGTGCGCGCGGTGCCACGCCGGCGTGACCGGCCACCAGGAATTCCACCTGTTCCAGGCCGTATGCCGCCGGCTCCACTTCATTGAGCGCGATCTCGAAACGGCCACCGGCCATCGACAGATCCTGCATGGCGGCCGTGACCGCCTCGCCCAATGCGGCAGCGGCCTTGGCGCGCGCCTTGGAGAGTTTCTGCGCCTGCGCCAGATAGGCTTCCTTGAGCTTGTCTTCCTGCGCGCGCAGAGCATCGAGGTCGCTGGCATCGGCCAGTTGCTTCAATTCTTCGGAGAGCTTGCGATATTCCTCGGGCAACTCATCGGGCTGCACGTGGAATTTGCGGGCGGTCGAATGGATGGCTTCCAGGCGCTCTTCCACTTCCTGCAGGCGCGCGGGGTCGAGTTCAACGCGGCCGAGATAATCATTCAAGGCATAGACCGCTTCCTGCAGCTGGATCTGCGCCGGTTCCAGCGCATCGAGCACCGGCTTCAAGGCAGTATCGACATCGACCAGCTTGGTCAGCTTCTGCGTAATCGAGGAGAGCTGCGAGAGGATGGGCGACTCCGATTCCGAGATCACGCCCAGCGCCTCCTGCGCGCCACCAATGAGCGCAGCAGCATGCGACAGGCGGCTGTGCTCGGTACTGATGTCAGCCCATTCGCCGGGCTTGACGGCCAGCTTGTGCAGCTCGGCCACCTGCCACTCCAGGCGCTCGCGCTCCAGCAGCACATTGCGCGCATCCTGCTCGAACTGCTCACGCTGGCGGGCCAGGGCGCGCCAGGTTTTGTAAGCGGCAGCCACTTCACGGGCAGGTTCCAGCAGACCGGCCTGGCTGTCCAGCAACTGGCGCTGGGCATCAGCCTTCATGAGCGACTGGTGCGCGTGCTGGCCGTGGATGTCCACCAGCATCTCGCCGACTTCGCGCAATTGCGCGGCGGTGGCGGCGCTGCCGTTGATGTAGGCCTTGCTGCGGCCGGCATTGTCGATCACCCGGCGCAGCAGCACGCCGTCGTGCTCGCCGGTGAATTCGTGTTCGTCCAGCCAGGCCATCACTTCCGGCGTGGCGGTGAAATCGGCGCTCACATCCGCCTTGGCCGCGCCCTCGCGCACCACGCTGGGATCGCCCCGTCCGCCCATGGCCAGCGCCAGGGCATCGATGAGGATGGATTTGCCGGCGCCGGTTTCGCCGGTGAAGACGGAGAATCCGCGCGCGAATTCGAGCTCGATGGCATCGACAATCACGAAGTCGCGAATCGTTAAGGTACGCAGCATGGTGGTCTCGCAGCGGGTTGGACGGACAGGCCAGTAGGCTCAAGCGGGCCGGCACGCGAAGGCCGGGCTTGATGCGCGCTTATTGTAATCGGCCTTCTATGGAGGGGTATTCATTCCAGTGCAGCTTCTCGCGCAGGGTATCGAAATAACTCCAGCCCTCGGGATGCAGGAAAGTGATCTTGTGCGCCGAACGGCGGATCACGATGCGGTCGCCATGCAGCACGCTGGTCAAGGATTGCATGTCGAAGTTGGCGCTGACCTCGCGCCCGGCCACCACCTGAATCACGATCTCGCAGGAATCCGACAGCGTGATGGGACGGTTGGACAGCGAATGCGGAGAAATCGGCACCATCACGATCCCGTGCAGGCTGGGATGCAGGATGGGGCCACCGGCCGACAAGGCATAGGCGGTGGAACCGGTGGGCGTGGCCACGATGAGGCCATCGGAACGCTGGTTGTACATGAAGCGGCCATCGACCTCCACCCGCAGCTCGACCATGCCGGAGGTGGAGCCACGCGCCACCACCACATCGTTCAGGGCCAGCGCGCGGAAGATCTCGCTGCCCTCGCGGTAGACCCGCGCTTCCAGCAGCGAACGCGACTCGGCTTCGACCTTGCCTTCCAGCATGTCGGCCAGAGCCGGTATCATGCGGTCTTGGGCGATATCGGTGATGAAGCCCAGGCGCCCCTGGTTGATGCCGATCAGCGGCACGTTGTAGGGTGCCAGCTGGCGCGCGATGCCGAGCATGGTGCCGTCGCCGCCGACCACGATGGCCACGTCGGCGTGATGTCCGATCTGCTCGGGCGTCATGCTGTCATAGCCTTGCAGGGCGATGTTCTCGGCGGTCTCGGACTCGAAGACCACGGTGTGGCCGTGCGACTCGAGGAACACCGCGATGTCCGACAAGATCTGCGCGATGCCGACGGCCTGGAACTTGCCGACGATGGCGACGGTTTTGGGTACGGCTGCCTGAACGGGTAATTTGATGGGCCACATGCTGCGGATTAGACCATAATTTGAGATGACATTGTAATGAAACCAAGCGCTTCCTCCCTGCCCTCCTCGCCCGCTCCCTCCCCCATCGAGGCGGTCCTGTTCGATCTCGACGATACCCTGTGGGCCATCGAGCCGGTGCTGGTACGTGCCGAAGGCCTGCTCTACGACTGGCTGCGCGAGCATGCACCAGCGGTGGTGGCGGCCCATACCATTGCCAGCCTGCGCGAACGCCGCATGGCCCTGATGAAGACCGACCCGATGTATCGCATCGACCTCTGGAAGCTGCGCCATACGGCGCTTTCCGAGGTCTTCCGCGAGCATGACGTGGACCTGGCGCTGGTCGACCCGGCCATGGCCCTGTTCTCCGAAGCGCGCAGCACGGTGGCGCTGTTCGATGACGTCGAACCGGCGCTGCTGCGCATGAAGGGCAAACTCACGCTGGGCTCGGTCTCCAACGGCTTTGCCGACCTGGAGCGCATCGGCCTGGCCGGGCACTTCGGGGTCTCGATTGCCGCCCATCGCTTCGGCCGCGCCAAACCGGATCCGGCCATCTTCCACGCCGCCTGCGAGGCACTGCAGGTCGCCCCGGCAGCCACCGTCTATGTGGGCGACGATCCGCTGCTGGACGTGCAAGGTGCGCAGCGGGCCGGTTTGCGGGCAGTATGGATGAACCGTTTCGACCGCACCCTGCCCGAAGGCATCACCCCCGACGCCATCTGCCGCGACCTGCATGAGCTGCACGACTGGCTGCAGGCGCAAGCCTGACCCTTTGTTCAATTTCTGGAAGAACTGACGCGGCCGTCACATTTACCGGATATGCCGCTAGAATATGCCCCATGCAACTCGATAACCGCGCCCGCACACTCCTGAAGGCCCTGGTCGAACGGTACATCGCCGACGGCCAGCCAGTGGGCTCGCGCGCCCTGTCGAAACTGTCCGGCCTGGAACTGTCGCCGGCGACCATCCGCAACATCATGGCCGATCTCGAAGAGATGGGCTTCGTCGCCAGCCCGCACACCTCTGCCGGCCGCGTGCCCACGCCGCGCGGCTATCGCATGTTCGTCGACACGCTGCTCACCGTCGAGGCCATCGACGAGAGCGCCCTCGAAGGCCGCCTGCAGGCGCGCTTGCAGCACAGCGGTTCGCCCCAGAAGATCATCACCAACGCAGCCCAGGTGCTGTCTTCGCTGTCGCAGTTCGCCGGCGTGGTGATGACGCCCAAGCGCGAATCGATGTTCCAGCAGATCGAGTTCCTGCGGCTGTCGGAAAAGCGCATCCTGCTGGTCATCGTCGACCAGGGCGGCGACGTGCAGAACCGCATGCTCCTGACCGACGTCGACTACACCCCGAGCCAGCTGACCCAGGCCGCCAACTACATCAACCAGCATTACGCAGGCCAGTCCTTCGACCAGGTGCGCATCCACCTGCAGGGCGAACTGCGCCAGCTGCGCGACGACATGACCGCGCTCATGCAGGCCGCCGTCGAAGCCGGCAGCGACGCCATGAACGAAGAGGCCGACAACAACGTGGTCATCTCCGGCGAACGCAACCTGCTGTCGGTGACCGACCTGTCTTCCAACATGAATTCGCTGCGCCGCCTGTTCGACATGTTCGAGCAGAAGACGGGGCTCCTGCAGCTGCTCGATGTGTCCAGCAAGGCCACGGGCGTACAGATCTTCATCGGCGGCGAATCCCAGCTGGTGCCGATGGACGACATGAGCATCGTCACCGCCCCCTACGAGGTCAACGGCCGCATCGTCGGCACTCTGGGCGTGATCGGACCGACCCGCATGGCCTACGAACGCGTCATTCCCATCGTCGACATCACCGCCAAGCTGCTTTCCAGCGCCTTGAGCCAGCACTGATCCCGGCCAGCACAACCATCGTGCCAGGACGCAAAAAAGCCATGTGAGACCTCACATGGCTTTTTTACATTTTCCTTCATGCAGCATTGCCGGAATCAAGCCAGGCAAGCGAAAGCAAACTTACTTCTTCACTTTCTTGCAGTTTTTGCAATGACCGTAGAGGGCCAGGGCATGGTCGGCGATCTCGAAACCGTGCTCCTGGGCAATCTTGAGCTGGCGCTTCTCGATTTCGGCGTCGAAGAATTCCTCGACCTTGCCGCAATCCAGGCAGACCAGGTGGTCGTGGTGCGAGCCTTCGTTGAGTTCGAAGACGGCCTTGCCGGT
Source organism: Herbaspirillum huttiense (assembly GCF_004367745.1). Lineage (GTDB taxonomy): Bacteria > Pseudomonadota > Gammaproteobacteria > Burkholderiales > Burkholderiaceae_D > Herbaspirillum > Herbaspirillum huttiense. The sequence continues at coordinate 740,924 of NZ_CP037993.1, read as the reverse complement.
CTCGAAGTGATTGCGCTGGAGCAGGCCGGCCTGCTCGAACTGGGTCAGCACGCGGTAGACGGTGGCCAGACCGACATCGAGGTTGTCGGACAGCAATTGTTTGTAGACGTCTTCGGCGCTGAGATGGCGCACGGAGGTGTTCTGGAAGATTTCGAGGATCTTCAGGCGCGGCAGGGTCGCCTTCAGGCCGCTGGCCTTCAGTTCGGATGGATTGTTCGGCATGGTAGAGTGGGTTCCCGGGTTTTACTGGTCTCGAACAGGCGCGGCGGTCCACTGGGAAGACCTGGCGGACCGTTCCGGCGGGGCGGTGGGGAACGCCCTTTTACACCCGGAACGCACTCATGCCTATTTAAGAAGTAAGTTCTAGCTTATCATATAGCGCTTTAGGCTCATGGCTCAACCCGGTTGAAATCTTTATGCGCATGCTTTCCCGAATGAAGTCCCGTCATCACACCACCGCCATCGGCGTCCTGGCTGCACTGGCCGTCTCGCTGGCCGGCTGCTCCTCGACCAAGGCACCGGAACAGGCAGCACCCACCGATACCTCGGGCGTGAAGGTGACCGGCAAGAGCAACAGCCTGTTCGGCTTCTTCAGGCCCTACCGCATCGACATCCAGCAAGGCAACTTCGTCTCCAAGGAAATGGTGGCGCAACTGCGCCCCGGCCTGACCCGTGACCAGGTGCGCTTCGTGCTGGGCACGCCGCTGCTGACCGACATGTTCCACAGCAACCGCTGGGACTACGATTTCCGTCTGGCCAAGGGCAACGGCGAGATCATGACCAGCCGTGTCTCGGTGTTCTTCAAGGATGACCTGCTGGATCACGTCGAAGGCGGCCAGAACCTGCCCACCGAAAGCGAATACCTGACCCTGATCACTGACGCCAAGGTCGGTTCCAAGGCCGGCTTCAGCGACAAACCCAAGGACGACAGCGAGATCAAGCCCGCCTCGCCGGTGGCGCCTTCCTCGGCCACCAACAAGTAAGCCAGGCAAGCCCCGTCCTTCGCACTTCTTTCTTCCGAGTTTTACATGACTGCACTGAATATCGCGGTGACCGGCGCCTCCGGGCGCATGGGCCGCATGCTGATCGAAGCCATCCTCAACGCCGAGGGCCTGCACCTCTCCGGCGCCCTGGATACGCCCGCCTCGCCTGCCATCGGCACCGATGCCGGCCTGTTCCTGGGCAAGACCACCGGCGTGATCATCGAATCCGAGCTGGCACGCGGCCTGGCCGGTGCTGACGTGCTGATCGATTTCACCCGTCCGGAAGGCACGCTCAAGCACCTGGAATACTGCGCCGCCCACGGCGTGAAGGTCGTCATCGGCACCACCGGTTTCGAGGCCGAAGGCAAAGCCGCCATCGCCGAATTCGCCAAGCGCACCGCCGTCATGGCCGCGCCCAACATGAGCGTGGGCGTCAACGTCACGTTGAAGCTGCTGGAACTGGCCGCCAAGAATTTCTCGCACGGCTACGACATCGAGATCATCGAAGCCCACCACCGCCACAAGGTCGACGCTCCCTCGGGCACTGCGCTGAAGATGGGCGAAGTCATCGCCGATGCGCTGGGCAGGAAGCTCGACGACGTCGCCGTCTACGCCCGCGAAGGCGTTACCGGTGAGCGCGATCCGTCCTCCATCGGTTTTGCCACCGTGCGCGGCGGCGACATCATCGGTGACCACACGGTCCTGTTTGCCGGTATCGGCGAGCGCATCGAGATTTCGCACAAGTCCTCCAGCCGCGTGTCGTACGCCATGGGCAGCCTGCGCGCCGCACGCTTCCTGGCCGACAAGGACACCGGCCTGTATGACATGCAGGATGTGCTGGGCTTCAAGTAAGCCGAGCCCGCAATCACAGGAAATGCCCGACGCTGCCGCGCCCCACCAGGTCCGGCAGCGAATTTTTTTGGGGTCCGCCGCTCCAAGCGACTCACCCCCAGCCAACCGTCATTGACTCCCTGCCGCGTGCGCGCGGCGTCTTTCCCGAAAGCACCTACCATGGAACAGAACGTTGGATTTGCCCACTACTGGGCCCAAGGCGATGCCGTTTCGCACTCGGTGGCCTATCTGCTGTTGCTGATGTCGATCGCCAGCTGGTTCTACATCCTCTCCAAGGCCTGGGCCGCCTGGCGCATCCGCCGTGGCAGCAATGCCCTCGAACAATTCTGGCAGGCCCCGACCCTGGCCGACGCCACCGCCGCCATGCAGCGCCTGGACAGCGAACAGATCTACACCCCCATGGCCGAGCGTGCCGCCGAAGCGGCCGACATCGGCACGCGCCAGCAGGGCACGCCGTCGCTCAACGCCGCGACCGATCCGGGCGAGCTGATCACGCGCACCCTGCGCCGTGAAATCAACCGCGTCTCGGCGCGGCTGGAACGCGGTCTGACGCTGCTGGCCTCGGTCGGCTCGACCGCGCCCTTCGTGGGCCTGTTCGGTACCGTCTGGGGCATCTACCACGCGCTGGTGGCGGTCTCAGCCAGCGGCACGGTGCAGATCGACAAGGTCGCCGGTCCCGTGGGCGAGGCGCTGATCATGACCGCGCTGGGCCTGCTGGTGGCGATCCCGGCCGTGCTGGCCTACAACGCCTTCACCCGCATCAACCGCGTGGTGCTGGCCGAACTGGATGGCTTCGCACATGACCTGCATGCCTACCTGACCACCGGCGAGCGCGTCGGCGGCATGCGCAAATAATTTTTTCGACACCCGATCCGAGAGGAGTCCCACATGAGTTTCGGCGGATTCAACGACAACCAGAACTCGGCCCCGATGGCCGACATCAACGTCACCCCGATGGTGGACGTGATGCTGGTCCTGCTGGTGATCTTCATCATCACCGCGCCCATGTTCACCCACGCCCTGAAGCTGGACCTGCCCACCGCGCAGTCCAACCCGGCCCCGGAAAAACCGGAGACCATCACGCTGGGCATCGATGCCGCCGGCAAGCTGTACTGGAACGACCAGCCGGTCAGCGAAGCGGACATGGAGACGCGTCTGGCGGCTGCTGCGGCCAAGAAACCGCAGCCCGAGCTGCAATTGCGCGCCGACAAGTCGACCCGTTATGAAATGATCGCCGAAGTGATGTCGGCCGCGCAGGGTGCGGGGCTGACCAAGCTGGGTTTCGTCACCGACCCCAAGGGCGGCGGCAAGAGCAACCGACAAGCAAACTGAAAGAGAGCAGGCATGGCCACCGTACAACTGGCGGGCGACCGCATCACCGACTGGGACAGTTTCCATACCGAGAGCGCAGCCGCCTTCGGCTTCCCGGATTTCTATGGCCGCAGCATGGATGCCTGGGTCGATTGCCTGTCCTACCTGCGCGATGAGGACGGCATGTGCAAGTTCACGCTCAAACCCAAGGAAGTGCTGACCATCGAGATCAGCCACAGCGCCGAGCTGCACCAGCGCCTGCCGGACTTGGTGGAAGATGTGGAATTCTGCTGCACGGCCATCAATGACCGCTGCGAGGATTATGGCGAGCCGCCGGTCATTGCGCTGGTGTGGAAGTGATCCTGGCGTTTTCCATTCATCTCCCCCATCGCTGCGGCGGCCCTGATTGATCTCTCAAAGAGATCAATCAAACATTCAATCAATCAACTCATCCCCATCATAAAACGGATACGGCCCATCGAATTCCCCGATGAAGGCCGTATGGCTGACCAGGCTCTGCGCAGCCGCATCCCACCAGTGCAGCTGGAATCCCGGCGGCTCCATGACGAAGCAGGAAGGTGCTTGCGGATCCAGGTCCAGTTGCACCTGATGTGACACGCCCGGACAGGTCGTCGCCAGCGTCCCGCCAAAGCGGCGCTGGATGGAGCGATGCAGGTGGCCGCACAGGATGCGTTCAACCTGCGGATGCTTGCGCACCACCGCCTCCAATGCCTGCGGATCGGCCAGCCCCATGTCATCCATGTGCCCGATGCCGGTGGTAAAGGGCGGGTGATGCATGGCGATCACGGTCGGCCGTTCCGGCTGCTGGGCCAGTACCTCATCCAGCCACAGCAGGCTGGAAGTAGCCAGCTCGCCGCCGCTGGCGCGCGGGATCACGGTATCGAGCGCGATGATGCGCACCGGATGATCCTCGATCACATACTCGATGCGCTCGCCCCCCTGCTGCAGATAGGTGTGCTCCGGGAAAGCCGCGCGCAGCGCATTGCGCTCGTCATGGTTGCCCGGCAACAGGTAATACGGCATGGTCAGCGGTGCCAGCAGGTCACGCAGGCAGGCATATTCGGAGGGCTTGCCGAAGTCCACCAGGTCGCCGGTGATGACCAGCACGTCCGGCTTCTGCTTCAAGGCATTGACCTGCCGCACGCAGCGGCGCAGTGCTTCGGCGGTATCCACCACGCGATAGGATTTCTTGCCATCGGTCTTGATGTGCAGGTCGGAAATCTGTCCCAGGATCATGCGGTCTCCTTCTCGGCACGCGGTGCCAGTTTTACCAGTGCTTCGGCCGGCAAGCGGATGGCGATTTGCTGGCCGGCTTCCCACCAGCCACGGCGGCTGGTCTCGGCAATGACCGGACGCTCAGTACCAATCTCGATTTCAAAACGGGTACGGTCGCCGAGGAAGAAGGTGTTGAGCAGCTTGCCGCGCACGCACTGCGCATCGGCTTCGGTGACATCCACCACCTCGACATCTTCGGGACGGAACATGGCACAGGCCTGCTGCCCCTGCTGGGCCGCATCGAGCTTGTCGAGCAGCGGCAGGCTCCCTGTGGGCAACAGCAATCTATCTCCAGAAACGATACCTTGCACGCGATTCATCGCCCCGATGAAATCGGCCACGAAGTCATTGGCGGGATGATAGTAGATCTCGCGCGGGGTGCCGATCTGCGAAATCTTGCCGCGTTCCATGACCACGATGCGGTCGCCCAGCGCCATGGCCTCGCCCTGGTCGTGGGTGACATAGATGGCGGTGATGCCGAGGCTGCGCAGCAGCTTGTTGAGGTCACTGCGCACAGCTTCGCGCAGCTTGGCATCGAGTGCCGTCAGCGGTTCGTCCAGCAGCAGCACGCGCGGCTCCATCGCCAGTGCGCGCGCCAGGGCCACACGCTGCTTCTGGCCGCCCGAAAGCTGGTCCACGCGGCGATGCGAAAGGCCTTGCAGATGCACCATCTCCAGCAGGCGCTCGACGCGCTCGGCACGTTCGCCGGCGGGGATCTTGCGGATCTTCATGCCATAGGCGATGTTCTCGCCCACGCTCATGTTGGGGAACAGCGCATAGTTCTGGAACACCATGCCCACGCCACGCTTTTCAATCGGCAGTGCGGTCACGTCTTCGTCGCCGAAGAACACGCGCCCGCCTTCATCGGGAAACTCCAGCCCGGCGATCATGCGCAGCGTGGTAGTCTTGCCGCAGCCCGAGGGACCGAGCAGGACCAGGGTTTCACCGGGATGGATATCGAGGTCCAGCGGCTGCAGCGCACGCGTGCCATTGGCGAAGGACTTGGCGCATTGCTGCAGGCGGATGGAAACGGCTTCTTGCTTGGGCTTCATAGACTGACTTTCTTGCGTGTTGCCTGGGTCGCCCACTGCATGCCGATCAGGAGCGGAATGATCATGAAAAAGAAGATCAGCGTATAGGCCGATCCCACCTCCAGCCGCATCGATGCATAGGCATCGGCCAGGCCCACCGGCAGGGTCTGGGTCAGCGGCGTGTGCAGCATCCAGGTGATGTTGAATTCGCCGATGGAAAGCGTGACCACCATCAGCGCCCCGGCCAGGATGCCCGAGGCGGCATTGGGAATGACGATGCCGAAGAAGCGGCGCATCCGCCCCGCCCCCAGGCTGGCGGCGGCTTCTTCCAGCTGGGCCAGCTGCGAGGACTGCATCACCGCCAGCACCGGGCGCACCATGAAGGGCAGCGTGAAGATCACGTGGCCGACCAGGATGAAGAGAATGCTGGCGCGGAACCCGCGCAACTGGCCATAAGCCATGATCAGCGCCAGTGCTGTGGCCAGGCCCGGCACAGCCACCGGCATCATGAGCAACTCTTCGATGACGCGCGCCAGGCGGCTGTGGCCGCCGCGATAGCGCGCCAGCATATAGGCCAGCGGCACGCCGGCCACCAGGGTCACCGCCAGGCAGGCCAGCGCGATGATGAGCGAGCGCCAGATGGTGGGCTGGTACATCTCCCACACCTGGGCCACCCAGCGCAGCGTCAGTCCGCTGGACAAGCCGACGAAGAAATTCTCGGTCACGCCGGCCAGCATCGACAGCACCACCGGCACCACCAGGAAGGCGCACACCAGCAGCGTGAATCCCAGCTGCAGGTAAAAACGGAAACGATTTTGCATGGCTCTTCCTTATGCCGCAGCGGCCACGCCGCTGCCGGTGAGCGAACGCGCCAGTGCCAGCACCGCCCAGGTGATCAGGCCCAGCACGATGGACAGCGAGGCCGCCGTGGCGAAGTTGGCGTAGCCGGTAAATTCGTTGTAGATGGTCATGGGCAGCACATCGATATTGGCTGCCAGCGTGAAGGCGGTCCCGAAGGCACCGACGCTGGTGGCAAAGCAGATCGCCCCCGATGAAATGAGCGCCGGCAGCAGTGCGGGCAGCACCACGTGCAGCAGCACCTGCCACGGCTTGGCACCGAGCGAGCGTGCCGCTTCTTCCAGCGAGGGATCGAGTTTTTCAGCGGCGGCCACGACGGTGAGGATCACGCGCGGAATCGAGAAATACAGGTAACCCAGGAACAGCCCCGCCAGCGAATACGCGAACACCAGCGATTCGCCAAAGAGCCAGTTGGTGAAGGCACCGATGAGCCCTTGGCGTCCGGCCAGCATGATGACCATGAAGCCGACCACCACGCCGGGAAATGCCAGCGGGAAGGTCAGCATGGCCAGCAACACCGACTGGCCAGGAAAACGATTACGTTGCAGGAACAAGCCGACGAACACCGAGATGGCCAGCGTGGCGACCGTGACCACTGCCGACAGCGCCAGCGTGGACATCAGGCTGGTGAAGTAATGGCGGTTGGTCAGCACCGACAGGTAGGCCATCGCGCCGTCCGGTCCCGAGGCACCCACGCCGACCAGCCGCACCATGGGCAGCAGCCAGAAGGCGCAGAACAGGGTCAGGCCGGGGACGGCGAACCACAGCCAGACACCGTTGCCGGCCGCGCGCGGACGCGCCGCCGGCGGCTGGCCGGCCAGCGGGGTCGGCGCGCCGGACGCCGGGGGAATCATGCTCTTCATGCTTGCTCCTGCGGTCTGCATTCAGCGTACTTCGGCCAGGTAGCGCTCGCCGAACTTGCGCTGGGCTTCGGCCATCTTGCCGTAGTCCACCGCCTTGGCGCGGGCGTATTCCGAGGCCGGCAGGAAACGCGCTTCGGCTTCCTTCGACATCGCCGCCGCACGCACCGGGCGCAGGTAGGCATTGGCCCAGATCGCCTGGCCCTGGTCGGACAGCAGGAAGTCCAGCACCTTCTTCGCTTCAGCCTGGTGCGGTCCGTTCTTCACCAGCGAGACCACGTAGGGCACGGTGACGGTGCCTTCCGAGGGAATCACGAACGCCACGTTGGCGTGATCCTTGTATTTGGCGCGATAGGCGTCGAAGTCATAGCCCAGCAGGATGGGAATTTCACCCGAGATCAGGCGTGCATAGGAAGTCTGCTTGGGCACGATGGGCTGGTTCTTCTGCAGGTTCTTGAAGAAGGTGATGGCCGGCGAGAAATCGTCCAGCGTGCCGCCCATGGCCTGGTTGATCGCCACCGCGCCGACATAGCCGACGAAGGCCGAAGCCGGGTCGAGATAGCCGATCAGGCCCTTGTACTCGGGCTTCTGCAGGTCGGCCCAGGACTTGGGCACGGGCTTGCCCTTCAAGGCATCGACGTTGACCATGATGCCCATGGTGCCGGAGTGGATGGTGACCCAGTAACCGTCAGGATCCTTCAGTCCGTTGGGGATATCGTTCCAGTGGGCCGGCTTGTAGGCGGCCACCAGGTCCTTGTTCTTCGCTTCGATGCCGAAGGACACGCCCAGGTAGGTGAAATCCGCCACCGGGCTGGCCTTCTCGGCCGTCAGCTGGGCCAGGGCCTGGCCGCTGTTCTTGTTGTCGGGCGGCACGGTGATGCCGGTCTTGTCCTTGATGGCCTTGATCTGCGCAGCCCAGTCCGCCCACTCGGGCGGACAGTTGTAGCAGATCGCGGTCTGGGCCGAAGCGGCCAGGGAAGCCGACAGCAACAGCGCGCCGGCAGCAGTTTGAATAACACGTTTCAGGAACATGTCAGATCCTTTCCTAAGGGTTGAACAACGAGGGCACAACAAATTCTTGACGACATCAGCATCAGCAAGAGGCCGGTGCAGGCGGTGCTACCGAGCCCCCTTCGCGCAGCGTATGCGGAAGGATGTGGCGCCCCCCGGCGATGACCGGCACCGGCGCCTCCTCGACCGCCGCAGCGGCCGGCAGCGCGCGCTCGATGGCATCGACCAGCGTGCGCAGGGCGACATCGCCGATCTGCTCGGAGGGCTGCACCACGCTGGCCAGCACCGGCTGCATCAGCGCCCCGACAGGGATGCCGTCGAAGCCCATCACCGAGATATCCTCCGGCACCTGCAAGCCCAGCGCGCGCAGATCGCGCATGGCGCTCAGGGCCAGCAGGTCGTTGGAACAGAACAGCGCAGTAGGGCGATGCAAGGGGTCGGCCATCATCTGCTGGTAATCGGTAGCCGCGGTGAGCGTGTGGCGCTCGACCTCGATGGCCGGCAGCGGCGCCAGACCGGCCGCTTGCATGGCATCGAGATAACCGCAGTAGCGCTGCATGGCGCGGTCGGACGCATTGAAGCGCCCCGACAGCATCTGGATGCGGCGATGCCCCAGCCCGATCAGGTGGCTGACGGCATCGCAGGCGGCAGCGCGGTTGTCCACCGAGACCGAAGCGCGATGCGTGGCGGCCTCGGCATCCGCATCGGCTGCGGCAGCGGCCAGCTGGTTGTAGGCCAGCACGAAGGGAATGCGCTCGCGCTCCAGCAGGTCCAGCGTGGCATTGGCACCGGCATCGGCCACCGTCAGGATCACGCCATCGACGCGATGGCCCAGCAGCAACTCCACCGCCGCCGATTCATCCTCGGGCAGGTATTCGGTGGTGGTGAACATGACCGAGTAGTCCAGCGCGCGTGCGGCCAGCTCGATGCCTTGCAGGCACTGGGCGAACACCGTGTTGGACAGGGTTGGCACCACCACCCCGACCGTGCGCGAATTGCCGGCGCGCAAGTTGCGGCCGGTGAAATTGGGACGGAACCCCAGTTCGGCGATGCTGCGATGGATCTTCTCGGCGGTTTCCGCACTGACCGACCCCGGCTTGTTGAGCAGGCGGGACACGGTGGCAATGGAGACGCCAGCCAGATGGGCAACTTGTTTGATGGACGGACGCACGGGGTTTCCGGGGCAAATGAAAACGATTTCATGATGCCGCCCGATTGTTACGCCCTCATGACCATCAAACCGTGTGGAATGTGAACGAAAACCTCACAAATGCTGGCTCACAGCGACTTTCCATCTCCCGTCAAACGAAGCAGCCAAATTCAAGCCAACCTCAATAAAAAATTGCTTTTTCACAATTTTTCGAGAATTAACAAGAAGTATTTCGAGAACACGCCACGCCGCCGTTGCCGATGGTTTCATACGTCACGCCAGCCTTCATGCTGGTCAGCGCACCATCCCAGTCCGTCGCCCCCTCGCAGGCGGGAACCGTGTAGCTGCTATCCCTGCTGCCGCCCTGCTCAGGCACAGGGGTCTTGGCCCGCCTCTTCACCGAGGCGGGCTTTTTTTCGGGCGGGGCGGCGCGGGGGCCGCGCAAGGGCGGGCCGGAATGCCGCGCCGGGGCGGTGAGCCGGTATAATGCAGGGTTTCGAATTGCAGTCCCCTCCCAACCGAATTCCATCCGTATCAGCCCGTCATGCAAGATAAATACAGCCCAGCCGAAGTTGAACAGTCCGCACAGCAGCACTGGAACGCCATCGACGCCTACAAGACCGTCGAAAACGCCCGCGACAAGGAAGGCCGCGACAAGAAGAAGTTCTACGCCTGCTCGATGCTGCCCTACCCCTCCGGCAAGCTGCACATGGGCCACGTGCGCAACTACACCATCAACGATGTGATGTATCGCTACCTGCGCATGAACGGTTACAACGTCCTGATGCCCATGGGCTGGGATGCCTTCGGCATGCCCGCCGAAAACGCCGCCATGGCCAATGGCGTGCCGCCGGCGCAGTGGACTTATTCCAATATTGAATATATGAAGTCGCAGATGCAGTCGATGGGCCTGGCCATCGACTGGTCGCGCGAGATGACGGCCTGCCGTCCCGAGTACTACAAGTGGAACCAGTGGATGTTCCTGAAGATGCTGGAGAAGGGCATCATCTACAAGAAGACCGGGACCGTGAACTGGGATCCGATCGACCAGACCGTGCTGGCCAACGAGCAGGTCATCGACGGCCGTGGCTGGCGCTCGGGTGCCGTGATCGAAAAGCGCGAGATCCCGATGTACTACGCCAAGATCACCGACTACGCCGACGAACTGCTGGAACACGTCGAGACCAAGCTGCCCGGCTGGCCCGAGCGCGTGCGCCTGATGCAGGCCAACTGGATCGGCAAGTCCACCGGCGTGCGCTTCGCCTTCCCGCACCAGATCAAGGGCGCGGACGGCCAGCTGATCAACGACGGCAAGCTGTTCGTCTTCACCACTCGCGCCGACACCATCATGGGCGTGACCTTCTGCGCCGTGGCCCCGGAACACCCGCTGGCCACCCTCGCCGCAGAAAACAACCCGGCCCTGCAAGCCTTCATCGCCGAATGCAAGCAAGGCAGCGTGATCGAAGCCGACATGGCGACCATGGAAAAGAAGGGCATGCCGACCGGCCTGTTCGTCACCCATCCGCTGACCGGCGAGCAGGTCGAAGTCTGGGTCGGCAACTATGTGCTCATCACCTACGGCGACGGTGCCGTGATGGGCGTGCCGGCGCATGACGAGCGCGACTTCGCCTTCGCCCGCAAATACAATCTGCCGATCAAGCCGGTCATCGCCGTGGAAGGCAAGACCTACTCCACCGAAGCCTGGGAAGAATGGTACGGCGACAAGGAAGCCGGCAAGACCATCGCGTCCGGCAAGTACGATGGGCTGGGCTATCAGGCCGCCGTCGATGCGGTCGCCGCCGATCTGGCCGCACAGGGCCTGGGCGAGAAGAAGGTGACCTTCCGCCTGCGCGACTGGGGCATCTCGCGCCAGCGTTACTGGGGCACCCCCATCCCCATCATCCACTGCCCGGATTGCGGCGACGTGCCGGTGCCCGAGAAGGACCTGCCGGTCGTGCTGCCGGAAGACTGCGTGCCGGACGGCAGCGGCAATCCGCTCAACAAGCATGAGCAATTCCTCAAGGTCGACTGCCCCTGCTGCGGCAAGCCGGCCCGCCGCGAAACCGACACCATGGACACCTTCGTGGATTCGTCCTGGTACTACATGCGCTATACCTCGCCGGGCAGCAACGAGGCGATGGTCGACTCCCGCAACGATTACTGGATGCCCATGGACCAGTACATCGGCGGCATCGAACACGCCGTGCTGCACCTGCTGTACGCACGCTTCTGGACCAAGGTCATGCGCGACTTCGGCCTGGTCAAGTTCGACGAGCCCTTCACCAACCTGCTCACGCAAGGCATGGTCCTGAACGAGACCTACTATCGCGAAGACGCCGCCGGCAAGAAGACCTGGTACAACCCGGCTGACGTGGACCTGTCCTTCGACGACAAGGGCCGTCCGGTCTCGGCCGTGCTGAAGGAAGACGGCCAGCCGGTCATGATCGGCGGCACCGAGAAGATGTCCAAGTCCAAGAACAACGGCATCGACCCGCAAGCGCAGATCGACCAGTACGGTGCCGATACGGCGCGCCTGTTCACCATGTTCGCCTCGCCGCCGGAGCAGACCCTGGAATGGTCCGGTGCCGGTGTGGAAGGCGCCAACCGCTTCCTGCGCCGCGTCTGGGCCTTCGGCTACAACAACGCTGCGCGCATCACCGCCGCCGGTGCACTCGATGCCGCCCAGCTCGATGATGCTCTGAAGACCCTGCGCCGCGAAGTGCACAAGGTCCTGCAGCAAGCCGACAACGACTTCAAGCGCATCCAGTACAACACCGTGGTCTCGGCCTGCATGAAGATGCTCAACACGCTGGAAGCTGCCAAGCCAGCGGCCGGTGCGGCCGGTGATGCAGTGATCGCCGAGTGCTTCTCGATCTTCCTGCGCGTGCTGAACCCGGTGGCTCCGCACATCACCCATGTGCTGTGGCAGCAGTTGGGCTATGCCCAGGCGCAGGGCGACATCCTCGACGCGGCCTGGCCGCAAGTCGATGCGGCCGCGCTGGAACAGAGCGAACTGAAGCTGGTGGTGCAGGTCAACGGCAAGCTGCGCGGCGAAGTCACCGTGCCGAAGGATGCCGACAAGGCCGCCATCGAAGCCGCCGCGCTGGCCAACGAAGACGTCAAGAAATTCCTGACCGGCGCACCGAAGAAGGTGATCGTGGTGCCGGGCAAGCTGGTCAACATCGTTGCCTGATCCGGCCCAACCTTAACGACGGAACTCCATGCACGCTCAAGTCCAAATCAAGCGTTTCTCGCAATGGCTGCTGCTGGTGGCGGCGGCCGTGATGCTCACGGCCTGCGGCTTCCATATGCGCGGCGCGGCTGACCTGCCCTTCAAGACCATCTACCTGGGCTTCGCGCCCAACTCGGCGGTCGGGGTGGAACTCAAGCGCAACATCGAGGCCAGCGGTGCCAAGGTGCTGTCCGAACCCAAGGAGGCCGAAGCCAACCTGAAGGTGCTGGCCGATTCCCGCGACCGCCAGGTGCTGACCCTGAACACCAACGGCCGCGTGCGTGAATACGCGCTGTTCCAGCGCTTCACCTTCTCCGTCACCGATGCCAAGGGCGTCATCCTGATCCCGCCGACGGCCATCACCCTGCGCCGCGTCATCACCTATGACGAGAACCAGGAACTGGCCAAGCAGGCCGAGGAAGTGCTGCTCTACCGCGACATGCAGTCCGACCTGGTGCAGCAGATCCTGCGTCGCCTGTCGGCCTCCAAGACCGCCATCAAGAACGAGAAGGCCGCGGCCGACTCGGACTCCTGAGCGGCACGCGGAATCAGCATGCAACTGCGCCACGACTCCCTGGACGCCCATCTCGGCAAATCGCTGGCCCCGCTTTACGTGATCGCCAGCGACGAGCACCTGCTGGCGCTGGAAGCGGCGGACAAGATCCGCCGCAGTGCCCGCGCCAACGGCTATACCGAGCGCGAGGTACTGGTGGTGGAGCGCAGCTTCAAGTGGGGTGAGCTGCTGGCGGCCAACCAGTCGCAATCGTTGTTCGGCGACAAGAAACTGATCGAGCTGCGCATCCCCACCGGCAAGCCCGGCAAGGATGGCGGCCAGGCGCTGCAGGATTACGCCGCCAATCTCTCGCCCGACAATCTGACCATCATCAGCCTGCCCAAGCTGGACTGGGCCACGCAGAAAGCGGCCTGGGTCGGTGCCCTGCAGCAGGCGGCGGTCTACATCGACATTCCGCTGGTGGAACGCGCACAGCTGCCGGCCTGGATCGGCAACCGCCTGGCGGCCCAGCAGCAGAGCGCCGACCGGGCCTGCCTGGATTTCATCGCGGATCGCGTGGAGGGCAACCTGCTGGCCGCACACCAGGAGATCCAGAAGCTGGCGCTGCTGCATCCGCCGGGCAAGCTCAGTTTCGAACAGGTGCAAGACGCGGTGCTGAACGTGGCGCGTTATGACGTCTTCAAACTCAACGAAGCCATGCTCTCGGGCGACATCGCGCGCCTGACGCGCATGATGGACGGCTTGAAGGGCGAAGGCGAGGCGCTGCCGCTGGTGCTGTGGGCGGTCACCGAAGAAATCCGCACCCTGCTCAAGCTCAAATCCGGCATGGCCCAGGGCAAACCCGTGGGCGCCCTGTTGAAGGAATACCGCATCTGGGGCCCTCGTGAACGCCTGATGGAGCCGGCCCTGCGCCGCATCAGCCTGGCCGCGCTGGAACAGGCGCTGCAGGAAGCGGCCCTGGTGGACCGCATGGTCAAGGGCCTGCGTGCCCGCAGCTTTGCCGGCGACCCGTGGGATGCCTTGCTGCAACTGGGCCTGAAGCTGGCACGCGGACGCTGATCCGGCCGTACACCCGGCACATCGAATACCGAACATCGAACCCGACGCGCGCATCGCGCCCCGGAGAAAACTGCATGGAAAACATCGACCTCTACATGAACCGCATCGGCCAGCAGGCCCGTGCTGCCTCGCGCGCCATGGCGCGCGCCGATACCGCTGCCAAGAACCAGGCGCTGCTGCTGATCGCGGCCGCCATCCGCCGCGACGCTGACGCCCTGCGTGCGGCCAATGCGCTGGACCTGGACGCTGCCCGCGCCAACGGTCTGGCCGAAGCCATGCTGGATCGCCTGACCTTGTCCGACAAGGCCATCGCCACCATGGCCGAAGGCCTGGAGCAGATCGCCTCCCTGCCCGATCCCATCGGCGAGATCAGCAACATGAAGTACCGCCCCACCGGCATCCAGGTCGGCCAGATGCGCGTGCCGCTGGGCGTGATCGGGATCATCTACGAAGCCCGTCCGAACGTGACGGTCGATGCCGCCGGCCTGTGCATCAAGAGCGGCAACGCCACCATCCTGCGCGGCGGCTCTGAAGCCATCCATTGCAACCAGGCGCTGGCCAAGCTGGTCAAGGAAGGACTGGCCGGTGCCGGTCTGCCGGAACAGGCAGTGCAGGTAGTCGAGACCACCGACCGTGCTGCCGTGGGTGCGCTCATCACCATGCAGGAATACGTGGACGTGATCGTCCCGCGCGGCGGCAAGGGCCTGATCGAGCGCCTCATGAAGGAAGCCAAGGTGCCGATGATCAAGCACCTCGACGGCATCTGCCACGTCTACATCGACGACAAGGCCGACACCCGCAAGGCACTCGATGTGGCCTTCAATGCCAAGTGCCATCGCTACGGCACCTGCAACACCATGGAAACCCTGCTGGTATCGCGCAACATCGCCGCCGCCATCCTGCCGCCGCTGTCCGAACTGTATCGCGTCAAGGAAGTGGAACTGCGCTGCGATCCGGAAGCCGCCGAGATCCTGGCCGGCTACCCGCTGCTCAAGGCGGCCACCGAAGAGGATTGGGACACCGAATACCTGGCCCCCATCCTGGCCGTGAAAGTGGTGGCCGACATGGATGAGGCCATCGAGCACATCAATCGCCATTCTTCGCAGCACACCGACAGCATCATCACCGAGGACTACTCGCGCGCCATGCGTTTCCTGCGCGAAGTGGATTCGGCCTCGGTCATGGTCAATGCCTCGACCCGCTTTGCCGATGGCTTCGAATACGGCCTGGGCGCGGAGATCGGCATCTCCAACGACAAGCTGCATGCACGCGGCCCGGTGGGACTGGAAGGACTGACCTCGCTGAAATACGTGGTGCTGGGCCAGGGACAGGTCCGCCAGTAAGACACACGCACGCCACCCCCCCCCCCAAGCCATCACGTACGACAAGGATAGCCATGCTCTGGATCAAAGCCCTGCACATCGTCTTCATCGCCTCCTGGTTCGCCGGCCTGTTCTACCTGCCGCGCATCTTCGTGAACCTGGCGCAGGAAACCGACCTGGTCGCGCGCGAGCGCCTGCTGGGCATGGCGCGCCGCCTGTACCGCTTCACCGGCATGATCTCGCTGGTGGCGCTGGTGCTGGGCGTGTGGCTGCTGGCCATCACCTGGTCGTTCTGGAAGGGCCCCGGCAATGGCTGGCTGCATGCCAAGCTGTTCCTGGTGGTGCTGGTGATCGGCTACCAGCACGCCTGCGGCTCGCTGCTCAAGAAATTCGAACACGGCAAGAACGTGCGCAGCCACGTCTGGTATCGCTGGTTCAACGAAGTGCCGGTGCTGCTGATGCTGGCTATCGTGATCCTGGTGGTGGTCAAGCCGTTCTGATCATTCTGCAACTATCTCAGCAGTCTTCGTCCGCTACATTCCACACTCATCCTTCCGGAGCCGGTCATGAGCAAAGTCTGTGAGTACTTCTTCGCGCCGCATTCACCGTTCGCCTACCTGGGCCACGATCGTTTCGTCGCCCTCGCCGAAAAATACCAGGTGCAGATCCTGCCCAAGCCCTTCGATCTGTCCAAGATCTTCGGAGTCTCCGGCGGCCTGCCGCTGGCCAAGCGCGCACCGCAGCGCCAGGCCTATCGCCTCAAGGAACTGGCACGCTGGAGCGAATTCCTGGGCAAGCCCATGGTGCTGCAGCCGACCTATTTCCCGGTCAACAGCGACAATGCGGCGCGCCTGATCATCGCCACCCAGCTGGCTCACGGCACCGCCGCCGCACTGCGCCTGACCGGCGCCATCATGCGTGCCGTGTGGGAAGAACAACGCAACATCGCCGACCACGACACCCTGGTCGCCATCGCCAATGCCAATGACCACGATGGCGCGGCCCTGCTGAAGTCGGCTGAAACGGCCAGCGTGCAGGCCGAATTCGACCGCTTCACCGATGAAGCGAATGCCGCCAGCATCTTCGGTGCGCCGTGGTACGTCTACGACGGTGAAGGCTACTGGGGCCAGGATCGCCTGGACTTCATCGAGCGTGCCTTCGCGAAAGGCTGAGCGGCCAGCGTACAATGACGCCGGACTGCGCAGCGACCCGCGCAGTCCGGCTTTTTTCATTTTTGTTACTTTGTTTTCCAACGGATAAAAGGTACTCCCATGCAAGCTCCCGACACCAATTACTCTTACTTCTGTCCCTGCCCGCGCGGCCTGGAAACGGCCCTGGCGGAAGAACTCAACGAGATCGCCCAGCACGCCGGCCCTGCCGCCAACCTCAAGGTGCACAACCAGGTTCCCGGTGGCGTGCACTGCTCCGGCACCCTGCTGGCGGCCTACCAGATGAACCTGCACTCGCGCATCGCCAGCCGCGTGCTGCTGCGCATGGGCCATGGTTCCTACAAGAACGAGAACGACATCTACGACCTCACCCTGGCGCAAGCCTGGGAAGACTGGTTCAAGGTCTCGCACACCATCCGCGTCGACCTGACCGCCGTGAAGTCGCCCCTGCGCAGCCTGGAGTTCAGCACCCTCAAGATCAAGGATGCGATCTGCGACCGCTTCCTGGACCAGTTCAAGCTGCGTCCTTCGGTGAACACGCGCACGCCTGACATGCGCATCGCCGGTTTCGTCGATGCCCACAATTTCACGGTCTATCTCGATACCTCGGGCGAGGCACTGTTCAAGCGCGGCTGGCGCGAAGAAACCGGTGATGCGCCGCTGCGCGAGAACCTCGCTGCAGGCCTGCTGCGCACCGCCGGCTGGAAGCCGGGCGTGCCGCTGTTCGATCCCATGTGCGGTTCCGGCACCATCCTGGCCGAGGCCGCGCAGATCATCGCCGGCGTGCCGCCGGGCGCGCGCCGCCGCTTCGCCTTCGAGAAGTTCAGCAACTTTGATGCCGATGCCTGGTTCGCCATCAAGGGCGATTTCAAACCCAATCCGATTCCGACCACGCCCACGCTGTTCGGCAGCGACATCTCCGGCGACATGGTGGAACTGACCCGCAAGAACCTGGTGCGCGCCGGCGTGCATTTCGAAGTGCCGCTGAAGCAGATCGAAGCACAGGAAATCAAGCCGCCGGTCGATGCCGAGGGCAAGCCGCTGGTCGGCATCATTCTCTCCAATCCGCCCTACGGTGAACGTATCGGCGTGCGCGGCGACCGTGCCTTGCCGACCGAGGAATTGTTCACGCAGTTCTTCAGCGCCTTCTCCAGCACCCTGAAGCAGCGCTTTGCGGGGTGGAGCGTATTCCTGTTCTCGGCCGACCTCGGCCTGCCCAAGCTGATGCGCCTCAAGGAAGCCCGCAAGACCCCGTTCTTCAACGGTGCCCTGGAATGCCGACTGTTCCGATTCGACATGGTGGCCGGCTACAACCGCCGCGAGGAAGCCAAGCCGGTCTCGCGCGACAGCGAAGACTGATGCTCTCCGGCGCGGATGGATTGTCAACTTCTCCAAGACAATCCATCCCGCCGCCACCGGTTTATCCGGCCGGCCTTCTTCCCTACAGTGTGGACTTGGCGACTGCCGTTGCGCATGCAAGAAAAAGCAAAAGCGCAACGCTCGCCATCCTTCATCCACTCCACACTTTTCCGGGATCACCATGACCACCATTACCGTCAACACCCGTGCCGACTACGCCGCCTTCCTGCTGCGCGTCACCATGGGCATTTTCTTTTTGGTCCACGCCGGCCTGAAACTGTTCGTCTTCACACCCGCCGGGACCGTCGGCTTCTTCGCCTCGCTGGGCGTGCCGGGCTGGTTCGCCTATCCGGTCATGGCACTGGAAGTGGTGGGCGGCATCGCGCTGGTGCTGGGCTTCTACGGTCGCTGGCTGGCCCTGCCGCTGGCAGCGGACCTGCTGGGCGCGATCGTGCTGGTGCATGGCAAGGCCGGCTTCTTCTTCACCAATCCCAAGGGCGGCTGGGAATACCTGGCGCTCTGGATCGTCGGCCTGATTGCCGTGTTCCTGCTGGGTGATGGCGCATTTGCCCTGAAGCGTAAAGCGCAGCGCTGATAGCGCATTGATGGCATCATCAGCCAACAATCTCTCGCAGGATCAGCGCCGGGCCCGTGCCCGGCGCACGCCAGCCGGCGACAAAGTTTCAAACCGCATCAAAGCAGTCGATGTTCCAAACGTTTTAAATTTTTTAAATGTTTTAAATGTTTTATATCGTTTATAGCGATTCACAAGGAAACCATCATGTCCACCGTGTCCACTCTCTCCAGCACCGTCGATAGCCTTCCCCTGCCCTCGCTGTTCGTCTCGCACGGCTCGCCCATGCTGGCCGTCGAACCGGGCCGCACCGGGCCGCTGCTGGCCAGCATCGGTGCGACGCTGCCGCGTCCGCGTGGCATCGTGATGGTGTCGCCGCACTGGGAGACGTTCACGCCGCGCGTGGGCAACCAGGCCAAGCCGCGCGTGATCCATGACTTCGGTGGTTTCCCGCAGGAACTCTATGAACTGGACTATCCCGCCCCCGGTGCACCGGCGCTGGCCGAGCATGTAGCGCAACGCCTGCGCGACGGCGGCCTGCCGGCCAATACCGATGGCGGCTGGGGCCTCGATCACGGCGCCTGGGTGCCGCTGCGCTATCTCTATCCGCAAGCCGATGTGCCGGTGATCCAGCTGTCGCTGCAATCGCAGCAGCCGCCTGAATATCACTATCAGGTTGGCCGCCTGCTGGCGCCGCTGGCCAAGGAAGGCATCCTGCTGATCGGCTCGGGCAGCTTCACGCACAACCTGCGCGAACTGCGCCGCAACGAGATCGAGGGCGGCGATGCCCCGCATACGCTGGAATTCCTGCGCTGGTTCCTCGACCGCATGCAGGCCGGCGACCTGCAGGCCCTGTTCGGCTACCGGACCACCGCCCCGCATGCAGTGCGCACGCATCCCAGCGACGAACACCTGCTGAGCCTGTTCTTCGCCATGGGCGCGGCCGATGACTGGACACAGCTGGTACACCTCGACAGCGGTTCGACGTATCATAGCCTGCGCATGGACGCCTTCGCCTTCGGCACCGGCGCCCGCCTGCTGGCACAACTTCCGGCAGCTGCCTGAGCCGCCGTCTGTTCCGGGGGGGGCCAGCGCAGCGCCCTCTCGGGGAAAACACGATTTGAACAAACTGCGTGAAATCGAATGCTTCATCGCCGTGGCCGACCTCGGCAGCTTCGTCAAGGCGGCCGATGCGCTGGGCATCTCCAAGGCCGCCGTCTCACGCACGGTACTGGAACTGGAAGCGCGCCTGGGTTCGCGCCTGATGCAGCGGACCACCCGGCGGCTCTCGCTGACCGAAGCCGGCAGCCTCTACCTGGAACGCTGCAAGCAGATAGTTGCAGCGCTGGAAGAAGCCGATGACCTGCTGCTGGCCGGCAGCGCCAAACCCGCCGGCCTGCTGCGCATCAATGCTCCCGTGACCTTCGGCATCCTGCACCTGGCACCGCTGTGGCCGATCTTCCTGGAACGCCATCCGGAAGTGGAACTGGACATCACCCTCTCGGACCGCATCGTCGACATCATCGACGAAGGCTATGACCTGGCGATCCGCATCGCCCGTCTGGCCGATTCCACGCTGATCCACCGCAAGCTCACCAGCACCAGCCTGCCCATCTGTGCCTCGCCCGCCTATCTGGAAGCGCATGGCACGCCGCGCCACCCGCACGAGCTGGCACAACACCAGATCATCAGTTACAGCTACAACCACGGCAAGGACGAGTGGCAGTTCAGCGGGCCGGAAGGTCCGGTGAGCGTGCGCGTCAATGCGCGCATGCACGTCAACAATGGCGACAGCTGCGTGCAGGCAGCGCTGGGCGGCATCGGCATCACGCGCCAGCCGACCTTCATGATCGACCAGTACCTGCGCAGCGGACAACTGGTCCCGCTGCTCACCGACTACACCGTGCCGGACCTCGGCATCTACGCGGTCTACCCCAGCCGCGCGCATCTCCCGGCCAAGGTCAGGGCGATGCTGGACTTTCTGTCCGAAGCCTTCGCGCAGGTGCACTGGTCCGGACCGGCCGAGGCCTGATCGCCTGATCCCACGGCGGCAGCAACGCAGCCGTTCTCGCAGCGCGCCCATGCTCTCCCGCAGGCTGGCTTGAACGGCAGCCATGCATAATTTTCATGCATCCTCACACAAGCTTGCAGGCTCGTCTTGCGGACGCTGCACGCGCGCGCAATTGCAGTGGAGCAGACCGGCGCACGCGATTCCGGCTCGCTTTCTGGCGGGCCTGTCCGGGCTGAAGCGCCATTGACACACCGTCTTCTATCGTCGACATTGACCATATGGCGAACGCTTTGTCCATATATTGAACAAAGTCCGGATTCAACAGAAGAACATCAGGAGACCCCACATGACAGCCACCGGCACCCCCATGCCCGCCGATCTGAAGATGAAGCCCTACCAGTTCCCCAACCCCAAGGAAGCGCCACTGGAGATCGTGGTCAATCCGGCGGTCCCGGAGGACGAACGCGTGTGGGTGCCGCAAGCCGAGAATGTCTGGTTCCGTCCGCTCTGCCTGAATGTCTCGCAGGGCTACTGGACCAACCTGCTGCGCGTGCGCAAGTCCGGCGTGCTGTCGCGCCACCGCCATCCGGCACCGGTGCACGGCATGGTGCTCAAAGGCCGCTGGCGCTATCTGGAACATGACTGGATCGCCGAACAGGGCAGCTACGTCTTTGAACCGCCGGGCGAGACCCACACCCTCTACGTGCCCGAAGACGTGGAAGAGATGATCACCTACTTCCACATCACCGGCGTCATGTTCTATTGCGACCCCTGGGGCAAGTTCGAAGGCTACGAGGATGTCTTCACCAAGCTCGACATGTGCCGCAAGCACTATGAAGCGGTCGGCCTGGGCAGCGACTACGTCGATCGCTTCGTGCGCTGAGGATGCATGACATGACTTATTCCCGCGCATCCCATGACTTTGGCGGCTGCGTGGCCGTGGTCACCGGCGGCCATGGCGGCATCGGCGCAGCCATCAGCGCACGCCTGGCCGCTGGCGGCGCGCAGGTCGTCGTCTGGGACCAGCTGCACGACCCGGCCTCGCCCTATCGGCAAGAAAGCCTCGACATCACCGACGCCGCTGCGGTCATGCAGGCCGCACAGCGATTGCTGGCAGACACCGGGCGCATCGATTTCCTCATCAACAACGCCGGTTACGCCGGTCCGACCGTGCCGCTGGACGAGTATGACGTCGGTGAGTGGCATCGCATCGTGCAGGTCAACCTGCTGGGTGTCTTCCATGCCTGCCGCAGCGTGACGCCGGCCATGCGCGCGGCCGGACGCGGACGCATCGTCAACATCGCCTCGCTGGCCGGCAAGGAAGGCACGCCCAATGCCTCGGCCTACAGCGCCGCCAAGGCGGGCGTACTGGCGCTGACCAAGTCCTTGGGCAAGGAGCTGGCCGAGACCGGCGTGCTGGTCAACGCCATTGCACCGGCCGCCGTGAAGACCGCGCTGCTGGAGCAGATGTCGCCAGCCCATGTGCAGACCATGATCGCCAAGAGCCCCATGCATCGCCTGGGCAGCGTCGATGAAGTCGCCGACATGTGCGCATGGCTGTGCTCCGGTTCCTGCAGCTTCAACACCGGCGCGGTGTTCGATCTTTCGGGCGGACGCGCAACTTACTGAGCGGCTTGCCGCTCGGCCACCAGAATCATCCGGGCAAGCAAGGATCGCATGCCGGGGCAGGCAGCCGCCGCCCGGGCAGCGCCGGACGAGCAACACGCAGGGACGGACTCCACACCGTCCTCAAGACTGCATCCTTGCATGACGCTTCGGCCAATGTCATCGACAGCGAGCTCCGCAATAGACGGAGCCGGCACGAAGCACGCCAATGACATTGACTCATTCACACTGGAGACGTAACCCATGGAAGTCCAAAAGGAAAAGAGCCCCCGGCTCAAACGCATACAGCTCGTGGCACTGAGCTTCCTGATGCTGGCGGGCATCGTCAACTACCTGGACCGCAGCACGCTGTCCATTGCCAATCATTCGGTGAGCCAGGAGCTCAACCTCTCGGCCTCGCAGATGGGCCTGTTGCTGTCGGCCTTCTCGCTGGCCTATGCCTTCTCGCAACTGCCCATCGGCGCCATGCTCGACAAGTTCGGCGCGCGCGTGATGCTGGGCGCGGGCATGTTCGTCTGGTCGCTCGCGCAACTGGCGGGCGGCTTCGTCCATACGCTGCAGCAATTCCTGGTGGCGCGCGTGTTCCTCGGCCTGGGTGAAGCGCCGCAGTTCCCGGCAGGAGCCAAGGTGGTCTCCGAATGGTTCGCCATGCGCGAGCGCGGCGGCCCAACCGGCATCTTCGTGGCCTCCTCCACCATCGGCCCGGCACTGGCCCCACCGATCCTCACGATCCTGATGCTGTCCTTCGGCTGGCGCATGATGTTCATCATCATGGGCTTGCTCGGCATCGCCGTCTCAGTGGGCTGGTACCTGTTTTACCGGAATCGCAACGAAGTCCAGCTCACGCCTTCCGAAGTGCTCTATCTCGCCGATGACCACGACCAGAATCCCAACGCCAATGCCAAGCTGAGCTGGGCCGAATGGAAGAGTCTGTTCACCTACCGCACCACTTGGGGCATGCTGTTCGGCTTCATGGGCGTGATCTACATGGTGTGGCTGTACCTCACCTGGCTGCCCGCCTACCTGGAACATGAACGCCATCTCTCCATCGCCCGCACCGGCTGGGTGGTGGTGATCCCCTACATCTTCGGCACGCTGGGCATGCTCTCCTCGGGCTATATCGCCGATGGCCTGATGAAGCGCGGCATGCCCGCCATCCGCAGCCGCAAGTGGCCGATCTGCGCGGGCCTGATCGGTGCCGGCGCCTTCACCATTCCGGCCGCCTACACGCCCAGCACTACCATGGCCATCGTCTACATCTCGCTGGCCATGGCCTTCGTGAACATGGCCTCCGGCGGTGCCTGGGCGCTGGTGTCGGTGGCCATTCCGCGCCGCCTGGTGGCCTCGCTGGGCAGCATGCAGAACTTCGGCGGCTATCTCGGTGGCTCGCTGGCCCCCGTCATCACGGGCGTGGTGGTGGACCAGACGCACTCCTTCGTCAATGCCCTGCTGATCAGTGCCGCCGTGGCCTTTGCCGCTGCGCTGGTCTACATGTTCGTGGTGGACAAACCGATCGAGGCGCACGCCGCATGACGCAATGCTTCATGCCCCAGTAGCCTGACCCGATGCCGCCGCCCGCTGGTAGCGGCATCCAGCCAGTCTCCTGCCACTCACCAGAAGGAACTTTCATGAGCTTCATTCCCGACCTGCTTCAGGGCAAGACCGCCCTCGTGACCGGCGGCACCCAAGGCATCGGCGCAGCCGTTGCACGCCAGCTCGCCGCACTGGGCGCACGCGTCATCGCTGCCGGCCTGCCGCCCTTTGCGCATGCGCCATTCGAGGGCAGCGGCATCACCCTGGCGGAGATGAATGTGGCCAGCGAAGACAGCGTACGCAATGTGCTGAGCGGTCTCACGCAACTCGATATCGTGGTCAACTGCGCCGGCATCATCAAGCGCGGCGAGGAACTGGAAACGGATGTCTTCGAGCAGGTCATCGCCGTAAACCTCACCGGCACCATGCGCGTCTGCGCTGCCAGCCGCGCATTGCTGAAGCAATCCGGTGGCTGCATCGTCAATACCGCGTCCATGCTCAGCTTCTTCGGCGGCGGACTGGTGCCGGGCTACAGCGCCAGCAAGGGCGGCGTGGCGCAGCTGACCAAGTCGCTGGCCATCGCCTATGCGGCTGACGGCATCCGCGTCAATGCGGTAGCCCCCGGCTGGATCGCCACGCCGCTGACCCAGGCCCTGCAGGATGACCCGGTGCGTGCCGGCCCCATCCTCGCGCGTACGCCGCTGGGCCGCTGGGGCAAGCCGGAAGACATCGGCAATGTCGTGGCCTTCCTGTGTTCACCGGCGGCCTCCTTCATGACCGGCGCCATCGTACCGGTCGATGGCGGCTACCTGGTGGCCTGAGGCCAACGCAATCTTTTCACGTGCAATGCCATTTGCCCGCGCCGGCTCCAGACGGCGCGGGATTTTTTGCATATGGGCTCGGCTATAATCTGGCGCGAATTCGGTACAGAATTCTGTACGGATTTCCGTACTGAATCTTGTACGCAATCCTGCCCCTGTCCTTGATCCACTCCTGCCCCACGATCCCGCGCTCATGCCCGACCACGACAAACAAGCTGACGACAACAAGATCGCGGGCACTGCCGCCTTCTCCAAGTTCATGGCGGTGCTGCAGCTGATCGCCGATCAGGAAGCGCCGCTCTCCATTGCGCAACTGGCGGCGCTGTCGGGCTATCCGCGTCCGACGGTGTATCGCATCCTGGGCGCGCTGATGGCCGAGGGCATGGTGGTGGAAAACCCGCGCAGCAAGCAGTATGAAGTCGGGCCACGTCTCATCCATCTGGCCAGCCGCGCCTGGGACCGCAGTGACATCCGCACCACGGCCATCGAGTCGCTGCGCCAGCTGCGCGACATCACGCGCGAGACGGTACACCTGGCCGTGCCCAGCGATCACAGCATGGTCTACATCGAGAAACTGGAAAGTCCGCAAGCCGTGCGCATGGATTCGCGCATCGGCACGCGCGTGACCTTGTATTCGAGTTCGGTGGGGAAAGCCTATCTGGCCGGGCTGGCGCAAGCGCAGCGCGAACGCCTGATGCGCACGCTGCATCTGGAAGCCTTCACATCCAACACACACACCACGCTGGAGGCGCTGCGCGCCGATGTCGAAGAGACCCACACGCGCGGCTACGCCGAAGATCGTGAAGAAAACGAAGCGCAGATTTTTTGTTACGGTGCTGCCATCGTCGGTGCCGATGGCGTGCCGGTGGCCTGCGTGAGCGTGAGCATTCCGCTCTATCGCCGCCTGCCCGATGCGCAGCAGGCGTATGTGACACCGCTGCTGCAAGCCTGCGCGAACATCTCGCGCAAGCTTGCCGGACCGGGCTGAGTCCGGTCCGATTCGCTCCGCACGCGATCAGGCCTCGGGCGGCAATTCCACCTTGTAGATTTCCTTGCCGTCGGTGTTGTGCAGCGTGACGGTGAGGGTCTTGCTCCTGGCGTCGATCTTGCCGATGCCGAAGAATTGCAGCAGCTCGACCGGCGAACGGTTCTGCTTCATGTCCGCCGGGATGCTGACGAAACGCACATCCGGACCAAAGGTGCGATCGATCTCGCCCGGCCCGAAGGTCCCCGCATTGATGGGGCCGCCGACGAATTCCCAGAAGGGCTTGAAGTCGGTGAACTGCGCACGCTCGGGCGCGTAGTGCGTGGCTGATGCGTAGTGCACATCGGCGGTCACCCACACCACGTTCTTGATGTCGTGCTGCTTGATGAAGCGCAGCAGTTCGGCTACTTCCAGTTCGCGCCCGGAGGGCTTGCCGTTGTCGGCATTGGCCCAGGCCTCGAAGGTGCCTTGGGGCACATCCGGGTTCAGGTCCGGCACCACGATGGAGATCGGCATGTCGCTGGCGATGAGCTTCCAGGTCGAGCGCGAACGCAGCAGCGCCTGCTTGATCCAGCGCATCTGCTCGGGGCCGAGGAAATCGGCGTCGTGGCCGCCCTTCTGGCGGTTGGGAGAATTGCGGCCGCGATAGCTGCGCTCGTCCAGCATGAACACGTCCAGCAGCGGACCGTGGTTGAAGGCGCGGTAGATGCGGAAAGGATCGGCGCTGTCGATGCGGAAGGGATTGTGTTCGAACATGGCCTGGCGCGCGCGGGCGGCGAGCACGTCGATGTTGCGTTCGTCGTAGCGCTTTTCGGCGGCACCGATCACCTGGCCGGGATACCAGTTGTTGCGGACTTCGTGGTCATCCCACTGCACCAGGAAGGGCACCTCGGCGGCGAAGCGGCGCTTGTTGGCGTCCAGCATGTTGTAGGCGAAGTTGCCGCGATAGTCGTCCAGCGTCTGCGCGACCTTGGATTTGGCTTCGGTCACCACGTTGCGCCACAGCGTTCCGTCCTCCAGCTTCACTTCGGCCTGGATGGGACCATCGGCATAGATCTGGTCGCCCGAGTGGATGAAGAAATCCGGACGGAAGCGGCGCATGCTTTCATATACGCGATAACCGCCCCACTGTTCGTTGATGCCCCAGCCCTGGCCGGCTTCGTCGCCCGAGAAGGCGAAGGTGATGTCGCGCGCCTGGGCAGGCGTGGTGGCGGGCAGCATGAGGCTGCCGGTCAGCGGTTCGCTCAGGGCGGACTCATGCACCAGGTCCTGGAAGCGCACGCGGTAGTAGAGACGCTGACCGGCCGGCAGGCCGCGCAGGTCGACGCGGGCAGTGTAGTCCTCACGCGCCAGTGCGGTGGGACCGGCGATGCGCACCGGGTTGCTGAAATCCTCGCGGGTGGAATACTCGACCAGCATGCGCGCATTGCGGTCGGCGCGCGCCCAGATCATGGCGCTGTCGCGGGTGACATCGCCGCTCATGATGCCGCCGGGGAATTGCGGGCGCAGGCGCTCGGAAGTGACGATGGCGGGGGCAGCGGAAAAGGCGGCCGGTGCGGCCAAGGTGGTAGTGGCGGCAATCGTCGTGACTGCGCTGTCGCGCAGGAAGCGGCGGCGGCTGTGGTCGGCTGGCGGGTTGCGGTCTGGCATGGCGACTCCTGTGAGGGTGAGGGAAAGAGTGACGAAGACACGGGGGCTTGCAATCTAGCAACCGAATATGACCGTCCGATGAAACCCTGCTGACCAGTCCTGACCGCAGAAACATGCAGCGCTCTTCTCGTAAAAAATGCGGCCCTAGGGCCGCATGATCTCGCCTCTTCCCGATGGATAGTGTCGGGATCGATCCAGGCATCACACTATCTCAACGACATCGGACTCTCACGCAAGATCGTTCACCGGAAATCCGTTGATGCCGAGATCGTTTCCCATGCGTCGATTTCCTCGCCCATCCGCGCCAGCTTTTCGCGCACCAGCTTGACGGCATCGCTGCCCAGCAGGAGATGGACCGGCGCGTTGGCATCGCCGGCAATGTCGAGGATCACCTGCGCCGCCTTGGCCGGGTCGCCGAGCTGGTGTCCGCTCTTGGCCTGGCGTGCCGCACGGATCGGATCGATCACGGCATCGTAATCCGCAATGCTGCGGGGCGAGCGCACCATGGAACGCCCTGCCCAGTCGGTACGGAAGGAACCGGGCGCCACGGCGGTGACCTTGATGCCGAACGCCGCCACTTCCTTGGCCAGGGTCTCGGAAATGCCTTCCAGGGCGAACTTGCTGCCGCAGTAATAGGCGATACCCGGCATGGTGATGAATCCCCCCATGGAGGTGATGTTGATGATGTGGCCGCTGCGTCTTGCGCGCATGGTGGGCAGCACGGCCTTCATCATGGCCACGGCACCAAACACGTTGACATCGAACTGGTGCCGCATCTCTTCAAGCGAGGATTCTTCGAGCGCGCCTTCATGTCCATAGCCGGCGTTGTTGATCAGCACATCCACCGGAGCCAGGTGTTCGGCCACCGCAGCAATGGCGGGGAAATCGGTCACATCGAGAACGATGGCCGTCGCCCGTGCGGGATCAAGCTGCTCGAATTGCTCTTTGGCGGCTTGGCTGCGTACTGTGCCTGTTACTGAATGGCCAGCCTGCAGGGCAGCATCCGCCAGCGCCCGGCCAAAGCCCGAGCTCACGCCCGTAATCAGGAAATGCAATGTCTTGCAATTTTTCATGGGAATCCTTTTAGCTCCTTGATGGTGGCCTCTCCCGGAGGCCGAAGCAGCTTCCCGACGCAGAGGACGATGGGTGCCATCATAGGCAGGACTCCACAAATCCACCATGTCGGTTAGCATGTGGTGTTTGCCTAAAACTATGAGATTGCCCATGTCGGCAAGCACGAAGAAATCCGCGCAGAAAAAATCGAATGCGCACCAGCGCATGGTGCAGCTGCTCACCGAGCTCGCCCCTGACGAGGGCTACAACCTGTCGCTGCTGCCGGATGTGCGCTTCCTCAGGTCCAACCGTGCATTGAGTGAAACGCCGGTCCTCTATGAGCCGGGCATCGTGGTGGTCGTGCAGGGACGCAAGCGTGGATTCCTCGGCGGGCAAACCTATCTCTATGATGCCCGTCACTACCTGGCTGTTTCGGTACCCGTCCCGTTCACGATGGAAACCGACGCCACAGAGAAGACGCCTTTGCTGGCGATCTATTTCCGGCTGGATTTTCAGCTGCTGGCTGAAGTGCTGGTGCAGATGGACGATGCCGACCTCTCCGCCCATCCGCAGACCATGTTCGCGACCCGGATGGATGCCAGCATGTCCGCCTCCGTGCTGCGTTTTCTGGAAGCGATGCGGGTGCCGATGGAAGCCAGGATCCTGGGCCGTTCACTGGTGAAGGAGATCTACCTGCGGGTACTCACGGGCCGGCAAGGTGCCTCCATGCGCGCCGCACTGCGCACTGACGGGCAGTATGGAAAAGTCGCCAGGGCCATCAGGAAGATCCATGCCGCCTACGCGGACAAACTGGATGTGGAGCAGCTCGCGCACGAGGCCGGAATGAGTCCGCCTTCCTTCCATGCGCATTTCAAGGCGGTCACCGCTACCTCGCCGATGCAATACCTGAAATCGACGCGCCTGCATCAGGCGCGACTGCTGATGCTGCGCAATGGCCTGACGGTGGCCGAAGCCAGCGCACGCGTCGGCTACGAGAGTGCATCCCAGTTCAGCCGCGAATTCAAACGCCTGTTCGACCTGCCGCCGACGCAAGAGGTGGCGCGGATGAAGGATGCGTATGCGCTGCCCGATCCGGAACCGTCGGCGCTGTTCGTGTCATCGCACTGACTCGGCTCTCAGGGAGCATTCTGAAGCCCGGCAGCTCTGCGCACCAAAATGCAGCCGGCCTTTGAAGGCGCGCCTCGTCTTGCACACTCTTCGTGCGGCCAAAAGAATGGATATAGGCTGATGCACCTGAAAAGTTCTTTAAAATCAGCCAACTGCAAAATAATCACCAAAATGGAACGGAAATTGCTTTAGTCGTGGCTTTCAAGCATTTCCTTGCACACTTTTTGGGAGATTTTCTGGTGGACGATCACAAAAACGGCGCAGACGCCCTCTTCATTTTGCTGGGGGCGATCATGATCCTGGCCATGCATGCCGGCTTTGCCTTCCTGGAACTGGGGACGGTGCGCAAGAAGAACCAGGTCAATGCCCTGGTGAAGATCCTGGCCGACTTTGCGGTGTCGACCATCGTCTATTTCTTCATCGGCTATTACGTGGCTTACGGCGTGAGCTTCTTTGCCGGTGCCGAAACGCTGGCCGAGCGCAGCGGTTTCGAGCTGGTGAAATTCTTCTTCTTGCTGACCTTCGCGGCGGCCATCCCGGCGATCATCTCGGGCGGCATTGCCGAGCGTTCCAAATTCAATCCGCAGCTGATCGCCACGGCGGTGCTGGTGGGACTGGTCTATCCCTTCTTCGAGGGCATCGCGTGGAACCAGCACCTGGGCGTGCAAGCCTGGCTGGCGGCCACCTTCGGCGCCGAGTTCCATGACTTCGCCGGCTCCATCGTGGTCCACGCGGTGGGTGGCTGGATCGCGCTGCCGGCGGTCCTGCTGCTGGGCGCACGCCGTGGCCGCTACAGCAAGGAAGGCGCGGTGGCGGCGCATCCGCCCTCCAACATTCCTTTCCTGGCCTTGGGTGCGTGGATTCTGACGGTGGGATGGTTCGGCTTCAACGTGATGAGCGCGCAGACCTTGGACAAGATGAATGGCCTGGTCGCCATGAATTCGCTCATGGCCATGGCCGGCGGCACGCTGGTGGCGCTGCTGATGGGCCGCAACGATCCCGGCTTCGCCTACAACGGCCCGCTGGCCGGCCTGGTGGCGGTGTGCGCCGGCTCGGACCTGATGCATCCGCTGGGTGCACTGGTTACCGGCGGCATTGCGGGGGCGATTTTCGTGTGGATGTTCACCCGCACCCAGAACAAGTGGAAGATCGACGATGTGCTGGGCGTGTGGCCGCTGCATGGCTTGTGCGGACTGTGGGGCGGACTGGCGGCGGGCATCTTCGGCTTGCAGGCGCTGGGCGGACGCGGTGGCGTGTCGTTCATGTCGCAGCTCATCGGCAGCATCATGGGAATCGCCATTGCGGCAGCGGGCGGATGGATCGTCTATGGCTTGCTGAAGAAGGCAGTGGGGATACGGCTGGATCCGGAGCAGGAATTTGAAGGGGCGGATTTGGCCATTCACAAGATTTCTTCTACGGCGGAGAGGGAGACCAGCTGGTAAGACGGTGACAAGCAACAATGAAATCTGGCGAGCCCATTCGAATCGATCGGACTCCTCGGGACTGAAATAAAACTACCATCACCAAAGCGTCGACGCTTTTGAAAAGGCCACCATTCGGTGGCCTTTTCATATGGAAAATCGATTGCAGCCAGGCCCCCATCTGCCTCTCTCAAGGAGTGGTCAATGCACCGATCCGAATGAGAATGATCAGTCAGTGATTTGAAAGCCAGAGGCCGTATGATCGCTGCAGCTGTTTTGCCATCACAGCACTATCAATGCATTGACCGCATACATCTGCGCGACAACAATTGCACAACAACAACAACAACAACAACAACGACCTCACGAGGATACTCGATGATAAAAACCCGTCCCATCATCGGCTATTTTGCTGCCAGCGCATCTCTGCTGTGCGCCAGTGCCAGTTACGCCCAAACTGCCGATGCGCCATCGTTGCAGGAGGGTGATGCCTGGGTCTATCAAGCCACCGAAGAACAAAACACGGCAGGCATACTCGGCTCTACCACCAAGAAATGGGACGTCGCCATTGTCCGCTCCGGCAGCAAGACCATGGTCATTTCCGCCAAGGCGGAAGACTCCAATCTGCCACCCAAGGAATTGTTGCGCAATGCCGACTGGGCCGTGGTGCAAAACATCAATGGCAAGAATACCGTTACCAATCGTCCCTATGATTTCCCGCTCAAACCGGGCAAGACCTGGAAAGTGGAATACGATACCGCCAACCCTGATGCACGCACGAAGGTGCAGCACATCACCAAAAATTACACGGTCTTGGGCTGGGTCGATATCAAAGTACCGGCTGGTACCTACCATGCAATCAAAGTGGAAATGGAAGGCGAATGGAGCAAGGAATTCAATCCGACTGCCGCCGTCGCCACTTCCACCGTCACCAGCAGCCAGGCTGGTTCAGTGGCCATTTCCGCCAGCCGAAACGCCAGCACGCAACAGTCGGCCAGCGGCAGAATGTACGACGCGTTCTGGTATGTTCCCGAACTCAAAACTCACGTCAAGTTGATTACCGAAAACTACCAGGCTGGCGGTGCCTTGAATAAACGCGTGACCGAAGAATTGGCAGCATCACCAGTACATTGATCTGCTCGCGCAAATTTCAAGCATCCAACTCCCTGCGCACCATCTCCGCCCCAGCCCTCAACGCACTGAGCTTGCCGCGCGCCACTTCACGCGGCAAGGGTGCCATCCCGCAATTGGTACTCGGATACAGCTTGTCCGCCGCCACGAACTGCAAAGCCCGGCGCAATGTCGCCGCCACTTCCTCCGGCGTCTCGATCGCGTGACTGGCCACATCGATGGCACCGACCATCACCTTCTTGCCGCGAATCAGTTCAATCAGGTCCATCGGCACGCGCGCGTTGTGGCATTCCAGCGAGACGATGTCGATGTTGGAAGCCTGCAGCTTGGGGAAGGTCTCCTCATACTGCCGCCACTCCGACCCCAGCGTCTTCTTCCAGTCGGTATTGGCCTTGATCCCGTAGCCATAGCAGATGTGCACGGCAGTCTCGCACTTGAGTCCTTCGATGGCACGCTCCAGCGCAGCTACGCCCCAGTCGTTGACCTCATCGAAGAAGACATTGAAGGCCGGTTCATCGAACTGGATGATGTCCACCCCCGCCGCCTCCAGCTCGCGCGCTTCCTGGTTGAGGATCGTGGCGAATTCCCAGGCCAGTTTCTCGCGGCTCTTGTAGTGATTGTCGTAGAGCGTGTCGATCATCGTCATGGGGCCGGGCAGCGCCCACTTGATCGGCTGTTCGGTCTGGCTGCGCAGGAAGCGCGCATCTTCCACGAACACCGGCTTCTGGCGCGATACCGCCCCCACCACCGTGGGCACGCTGGCGTCATAGCGATTGCGGATGCGTACCGTCTCGCGCTTTGCAAAATCCACGCCGTCGAGATGCTCGATGAAGGTGGTCACGAAATGCTGGCGCGTCTGCTCGCCATCACTGACGATGTCGATGCCGGCATGCTGCTGCTCCTGCAGCGACAGGCGCAGCGCATCGCGCTTGGCTTCCTGCAGTTCATCGCCCTGCAGTTTCCAGGGCGACCAGAGTTTCTCGGGCTCGGCCAGCCAGACGGGTTTCGGCAGGCTGCCGGCGGTGGAGGTGGGCAATAATTTTTTCACGGTGGAGAACCTTGCAGGTGGAGAGTTCAATGAGCGCCGGCACGCGACCATTGTTCGAGTACGGCGCGATACGGCTTGATGAAATGTTCTTCGGCGAAGCGGCCCTGCTGGACCGCCAGACGGCTGCGCTCCTCGCGGTCATAGACGATGCGTGTGACGGAATAGTCCTCATGCTGCAGGCTGGGCCGGTAAGTCTTGCCGGCCGCGGAATTGGCGTTGTAGATCTCGGGGCGATAGATCTTCTGGAAGGTCTCCATCGTGCTGATGGTGCCGATCAGTTCCAGGTTCGTGTAGTCACGCAGCAGGTCGCCGCTGAAGTAGAAGGCCAGCGGCGCGGCGCTGTCGGGGGGCATGAAGTAGCGCACCGTCAGGCCCATCTTGGCGAAGTAGGCGTCGGTCAGCGAGCTTTCGTTTTGCAGGTACTCCACACCCAGCACCGGATGCAGGTTCTCCGTGCGCTCATAGGTCTTGCTGCTGGCCACGCTGAGGCAGATCACCGGTGGCTTGCTGAAGTGCTGGCGGTAGGCGGGAGAAGCGACGAAGCGCTTGAACAGGTTGCCATGCAGTTCGCCGAAATGATCGGGGACGCTGAAGGCGGACTGCTGCTTCGTGTGCTCCAGCAGCACCACGCTGAAATCGTAATCGCGCACATAGGAAGAAAAATTGTTGCCAACGATGCCCTCGATGCGCCCACCCGTGTGGTGATCCACGATGTTGGTCTTGAGCACCTCGATCAGCGGCAGCGCCTGTGCAGTGTCCTGTCCCGCCATCCCCATTTCCACGGAGATGATGTCCAGCTCCACTGCGTAGCGGTCGGCCTTGGGATTGTCCCAGTGCGCCAGCGCATTGAAGCGGTTGTTGATCATGCGGAAGGTATTGCGCAGGTTCTCCCGACGCTGCGCGCCCCGCGCCAGGTTGGCGAAGTTGGTCGTAATGCGCGTGTTGTCGCCGGGACGATAGTCCTCGTCGAAACAGATGCTCTTGATGGCAAATGAGAAGTCGTTGCTCATGATGTGTCTGCGCCCCTTTGCGGAAATCGAATCTGCAAGGCACGCGTCAATGATGAAGGCGGCGTGCGCAGCAGACTCGCTGCGGTCAATGTTCAGGCTGGATTTTATGTCGCTGCATCCATGAATAAAAATGATTTTATCTCATCGATCAATGAGATTCACTCATACGTCATTCTTCGCTGCGGCGCGCACAGGCAAAAAAAAGCCCCGCTCCTTGCGGAGCAGGGCTAACACCTTCTCGGGGGGATGAGAAGGCGGGACAGCGTTCCGGCACCGAAGGTGTGCCGGAGCAGTTGCGTTCTATGACTTGTCAGCCGTGGGCAACTGGCCGAAAAAGTCAGCCATGTTGCCTTCGGTCCAATCCTTCACCAGTTCGCCGTCGCACCACACCCGATAGGCATAGAGCCGATGCTCGTGAAGCCCGCCCAGCGCGCGGCTTTCAATCACGTAGGTCTGGTCGCCCACATTCATTTTCATCCGATGAGAAGCCGGGGCTACCCCGTTTTGCTTGCCCATGATCCTTCCCGTCTCTTTCCAACGCTTTGCCACCGCTCCCTGCCCAACCGTCCTGCCAGCCCCCCAAGGCTTGACGCAGGTCAGCTTCCTGACAGAAGGCTGGCGCTTGTCCGACATCTTTTCGCAAGGGGCACTACAATGCCCGCTTGGCATGACGTCACCCAAGATGACGCGGCGCAACACATTCCCGCCATGCGAGAATGTCGCCACCACAAGGAACACGTAAGCTCCTCTGACTACAGTATGAATCTCTGTTTATTTCATATTTTGCACACAGCAGATCCCACAGAAAGTGAAAAATACTAAAGAATCTATGATTCGTTGCATTTCTGCCATGCGAAAAAATATTAAATATGTGAAATATACAAATCCTACACCTGCACAGCTATACTTTTACAAGGATCAATCAAATGGGTCGAGCAGTACCATCTGATGACAAGGAGATGCCTCCTGGCGACCCGGCGATGACTTCGAGAGAAGCGGCCCGTCTGCTGGGGGTATCGATCACGACCGCCCAGATGTGGATGGAAAGCGGCATGCTGGCCTCTTGGAAAACCCCAGGCGGCCATCGGCGTACCCGGCTGAGTTCGGTCATGACCCTGCTCGGCCATCGTGAAGTGAAACAACCCGAGCCCACTGCCGGTCACGCTGGGCCACAGATCGAGGTTCCTTATCCGGTCAGCCCGAACGAGCCAGAACGTGCGCGCTTTGTTGAACAGACAATGGAAGACACACATTCCGAGGCCCGCTTTCATCGCCTGACATGGCTCGCCAGCGAACTGCTGGACGTACCCATTGCCCTGGTCACCTTCCTGACCACGGAGCTGCAGATCTTCCGGGCAGCACATGGCCTGAACATCACGTCCACGCCGCGCTCGTGGGCCTTCTGCAATTACGCCGTGATGCAGGAAGACATCTTCACCGTCTCCGACGCCACGAAGGACGCGCGCTTCGTCAACAATCCCATGGTCACCGGTGCGCCCTACATCCGCTTCTATGCCGGCATCCGCCTGATGTACCAGGGACGCGCGTTTGGCTCGCTGTGCGTGATCGATACCGAACCACGCATCCTGCGCGCCCACGAACGTCAGGCCCTGGAAGAACTGGCCGCGCTTGCCACCGACATCCTGTCGCTGCAACTGCTGGAAGCGAACCGGCAGTAATCCCCCGAGCAGCGCGCGGGCGTCAGCACACAAGTCCCGGCCCCAGGCGCTGCTCATTGCACCATCCCCAGCCATTCTTCCAGTTCCTCCGCCGGCATCGGCCGCGCAATCGCGTAACCCTGCGCGAAATCACAGCCCA
This sequence comes from Herbaspirillum huttiense, assembly GCF_004367745.1. Classification (GTDB taxonomy): domain Bacteria; phylum Pseudomonadota; class Gammaproteobacteria; order Burkholderiales; family Burkholderiaceae_D; genus Herbaspirillum; species Herbaspirillum huttiense. The sequence goes on along the minus strand of NZ_CP037993.1, from coordinate 705,108 downwards.
GGTGATGCAGGATCTTCGCGGTGCGCTCGCTCTCCACGCCTTCGGCCACCACGCTGAACCCCAGCTGATGTGCCAGATGGATGATGGACGGCACGATCACCTGGTCGGCCTCATCCTCGGCCAGGCTGCGGATGAAGGAGCGGTCGATCTTCATGATGTCGGCCGGAATGCTCTTGAGGTAGGACAGGTTGCTGAAGCCGCTGCCGAAATCATCGATCGCGACCTGCACGCCCAGTTCACGAATGGCCTGCACGCGCTGGCGCACCACCTCGGGATTGCTGGCCATGGCGCTCTCGGTGAATTCGATCTCGATCAGGCCCGGCGGCACCGCATGCTGTTTCAGTTGCGATGCCAGCAGGCGCAAGAGCTCGTCGGACTCGAAATCGCGCGCCGAAGTATTGATCGCAACCGGCACCACCAGTCCGCGCGCATGCCATTGCGCCGCCTGTGCCACCGCATGGCGCACCACCCAGGCCGTGATCTGGCGAATCTGCGCCGTCTTCTCCGCCAGCGCGATGAACACCGCAGGAGAAATATGCCCCAGCACCGGGTGCTGCCAGCGGATCAGCGCCTCCACCCCGACGCAGCTGCCGTCGCGCAGGCGCACCTTGGGCTGGTAATGCAGGCTCAGTTCATCGGCGGCCGTGAAGGCCATCGGCAAGGCCGAGAGCAGCCAGAAGGCATTGCGCTGGTTTTCCGCATGCACCGATTCGAACTGGCGCGGGCATACGCCTTCTTTACGACTCACATCGATCACCGTCAGCAGCGCACGCACCACGTCGCTGCCGGCGATCTCGTCCACCGCCGGCAGCACCCCGATGGCGATGTCGAGCTGGTGCGGAATGCCGTGGATCTCCAGTGACTGCACGAACTGCTGACGCACGTTGGCGATATGTTCCTGCCGCTCTGCCGCGCTGCCGTCGTGAAGAAAGACGAAGGTGGTGGTCGTGACCCGATACACGGGCTGGCCGTCCAGCGCCTCGCACAGCGCACGGCTGACCTGCACCAGGAAGGACTCGGCATAATCCCAGCCGAGCGCCTTGACCATATCGAACAGATATTCACGTGAACAGACATCGATCCCGAGCGCTGCACAAGGGGCGCCGCCAACGCCCTGTACATGCGCCCGTGCGCGCAGCACTTCCATCAAGCGGGCGCGATTGGGCAAACTTGTCACATGGTCGGTATACCCGCGGTTGCGCAGCTGTTCCAGCCGCTCCATGACCATGGCCGCGAGCTGACCCAGGCGGTCCTGGTCGCTCGGACTGAAATACTGGCGCGGACGATGATCGATCAGGCACAGCGTGCCCAGCGCATGCCCCTGCGGCGACACCAGCGGCGCGCCCGCATAGAAGCGGATGTGCGGCGCACCGGTCACCAGCGGATTGTCGCGAAAGCGCGGATCCCGACGGGTATCGAGCACCACCAGACCACTGCGGGACAGGATGGCGTGGGCACAGAAGGACATCGAGCGCGGCGTCTCATGCGCCGGCAGTCCGGCACGCGACTTGAACCACTGGCGCTCTTCATCCACCAGCGACACCAGCGCGATCTCCACGCCGAACAGCGTGCGGGCCAGTTCGGTGATCTGGTCACAAGATTTGTCAGGCAGCGTGTCGAGCACGCAATAGCCCTGCAGCGCCGCCAGGCGGGTGCTTTCGTCGACGGGCAAGCGGGCCGGCACTGCGTAATGCGTGTGGTGGGTATTTTCAAAAAGCACGAATCAGCCCATCATCCGCGCGGCCGAGGCCAGCTTGAAAGTCGACACCAGGCGTGCCAGCGCACCTGCCTGCGAAGTGAGCGCCTCCGCTGCAGCAGCGGCCTGTTCCACCAGCGCCGAATTCTGCTGGGTGGCTTCATCCATGTGGCCGATCGCATCGTTGACCTGCTCGATGCCCTCGCTCTGCTCGCGGCTGGAGAGGCTGATCTCGGCGATCACGTCGGTCACCTTGCGCACGCTGGCGACGATCTCGTCCATGGTCTGGCCCGCCCCCTTGACCCGCCCGCTGCCACTCTCGACCTTTGCCACGGAGGCCCCGATCAGTTCCTTGATTTCCTTGGCCGCCGCTGCGCTGCGCTGGGCCAGCGTCCGCACTTCCGAGGCCACCACCGCAAAGCCGCGTCCGCCTTCACCGGCGCGTGCCGCCTCGACGGCTGCATTGAGCGCCAGGATGTTGGTCTGGAACGCGATGCCATCGATGACGCTGATGATGTCCACGATCTTGACCGAGGATTGACGGATGTCTTCCATCGTCGCCACCACCTCGCCCATCATGTTGCCGCCCGTGACCGCAATCTCCGAGGCCGAGGCCGCCAGGGTATTGGCCTGCTCCGCATTGGCCGCGCTCTGGCGTACGGCCGAGGTGATCTGCTCCATGGCGCTGGCGGTTTCTTCCAGCGAACTGGCCTGGCGTTCGGTGCGTCCGGACAGGTCCACATTGCCGGAGGCGATTTCGGTGGACGCGCGTTCGATGGCATCGGTCCCCTGCCGGACTTCGCCGACGATGGCGGCGAGGCTGTCGCGCATCATGCGCAGGGCATGCAGCAGGCTGCTCTGATCGTTGGGGCGCGTGGCCACGTCCACTGCCAGGTCGCCATGCGCAATGCGCTGTGCGATTTCCATGGCATAGGACGGCTCGCCACCGAGCTGGCGCAGCAGACCGCGCGTGATGACGAAGGCCACGGACGCCGCGATCAGGATTGCCACCACGGCCAACGTGGCGATCAGCTTCAGGGCATCGGTGGCGGAGCGCTCCGACTGCTCGCCCGCTGCCGTGCTCTGGCCAGCGATATCGGCGATGAGCTTGTTGATGTCGGCTACGATCTTGCGCCGCAAGGGGCTGCAATCATTGACCAGGAAACTGCGATAGGCCTCCATCGCTCCGCTCTCGCGATACTGGCGCGGACGCTTGAGTTCATCGGCCATCTGCAGCAAGCCCGTACGCACGGCGGCGAAATGCGGGTTGCCGGCCAGTCGCGTTTCCAGCTTCTGCAGTTCGGCGAGATACAGCGCCTTCTGTTCATCGACGATCTTCAGTTCGGTCTGCGCATCGGCATCGCTGAGAAAGACATAGGCATTGCGCGCGGCGATGCCGGTCTGGTCCAGCGCTTCGCGCGCCACGTAGAGCGGCGCCAGGCTCTCGTTCTGGACTTCATTGGCACGCTCGACGGAAGAGCGCAATCCATTGATGCCGACCATCGCCACCCCGACCAGCACCAGCATCATCACCAGCAAACTGGCGAACCCCAGGCTCAGCTTTGCGCCGATCTTCATGTTTGACAACGCCTTCATCTGCTTCCCCGACTAGCGTCATGCGACGCAAATATAAAAAATATGCAAATAATCACGAAACATCCCGAACTTTCGGTCGCATATTTCATAATTTTTGCAGTATTTACGCACACAAAGGTCTTACCAGCAAATGAAAATTGCGGCATTGTAGTATTTGCATCACGTCGTGAGTCATTTTGTTGTGTAAATGCGAGTTTGAGGCGGATCAGAGCATGCCAGGCGCTGGCCCGACGAGAAGGGAGAAGCGGTGCAGGCGGAACGGGACGTTCCGGATGGCTCACCAGAGGTGAGGAAAAAAATGAGCTAAAAGAACCGGCCACAAAAAAAGCGACCGGACAACCCGGTCGCTCGCGATGATCCTACCGCGCTGATTCCATCATGTAGTAAGCACCACCTTGCGGCACTCCTCGCGCTTTTCATTGAAGATGCGATAGCCCTCGGCCGCCTCCTCCAAGGGCAGGCGATGCGTGATGATCGCCTCCGGACGGAGCCAGCCATCCTCGATGCTGGCCAGCAGTTCGGGCATGTAGTGCTGCACGTGGGTCTGGCCGGTCTTGATGGTCAAGCCCTTCTCGAAGATATCGCCGAACAGGAAACCGTGGATGAACCCGGCATACACGCCCGGCACGCTCACCGTCCCGCCGCGCCGCACCGAGGCGATGCAATGGCGCAGTGCCTGGCCGCTGCTGCCTTCGAGCTTGAGATTGGTCATCGCGGTTTCCAGCACGCTGCCCTTGGCCTCGAAACCGACGGCATCGATCACCGCATCCACACCCCGGCCTGCGGTGTTGGCGATGATGGTTTCGGCGGGATCGGTGTGGTCGAAATTGATCGGGATGGCCTTGTATTGCTCCGCTGCGAAGCGCAGCCGGTAATCGTGGTGATCGACGATGAAAATCTTTTCCGCCCCGAGCATGCGCGCACAGGCAGCCGCCATCTGGCCAACCGGACCCGCACCGTAGATGGCCACGCTGGAGCCCTCACGCACACCGGCGTTCTTCACCGCCTGATACCCGGTCGGGAGAATGTCGCTCAGGAACAGTACCTGCTCATCGGCCAGCGGCGAGTCGATGCGGATGGGGCCGACATCGGCCTTGGGCACCCGTACATACTCCGCCTGCCCGCCGGGCATGCCGCCATAGAGGTGGCTGTAGCCAAACATGGCTGCGCCTGAACGGATGCCCTTGCCATTCATGATGGCACCGCGGTCAGGGTTGGTGGTTTCGCAGGCGGCATACAGGTGCTGATCGCAGAAGAAGCACTGGCCGCAGGCGATGACGAAGGGCACCACCACGCGGTCGCCTTTCTTGAGGCGTTTGACGCCGGGGCCGGTCTCGACCACCACGCCCATGAATTCATGGCCGAGGATATCGCCGGCCTTGGTGGCGGGAATCTTGCCGCGATACAGGTGCAGGTCGGAGCCGCAGATGGCGGTGGCGGTGACTTTCAGGATGATGTCGTCGGCCTCCTGAATGATGGGATCGGGAACGGACTCGACCCGCACGTCATGGGCGGAATGGTAGAGCAGTGCGCGCATGGGTTTTCCTTGATGAGCTGGTCACGGGCGGCGCGGGACGCGCCGGGTAATCGACAACGCGGATGCGTCAGCGCGGCGCGCGGGCATCGTCCTGCACGATGTCGAACTCGGGCTTGGCGATTTCCTTGTTGGCGTTATCGGTACTGGTTTCACGCGCCTCGACGTGATCACCGCGAGCGGGACGGTTGGTGGCCTCGCCACTGGATTGGGCAGGCGACGGATTTTCACGGGAAGGCAGTTTGGATTCGATAGCCATGCGGATCTCCTGGATGGAAAGAAAAACGGCGGAGAGTTCACACTAACCAACCCCGTCACGCATGACCATCAGCGCGCCACGCCTAGCCTTGTGGGCAGCGGCTGTCGGACGCGTCAGCGCGGCTTGATGAGCGCGCCCGCAGCCGGCAGAAACGAAGTCCCGGCTGCCGCACCTCCTGCATCGCTGTCAGCGAAGGTGGCCTGCACGCGCGGCACTGGCCGACATACACGGCGCGCTCGCCGCAGTAGCATCGTCAACGCCTTCCGTACTGCACCCTCCTCCCTGACGAGCGAGCGCGCAGTGCATCCATCCATGCACAAGGAGACCGCAATGACCGACGCACTGAACAAGCATACCCACCCCGCCAATACCTCCGGTCCGCAAGACCTGCAGGCCAACAACGCGCGCAGCGGTACCAATGAGCGCGACATGCTGGACCGTGGCGAGCAGACCGCGCCGGGCGACAGCGACAAGGCTGCCTCGCGCAACAAGCCGGAAGGCGACAATTACTCGGAGCAGGACATGCGGGAGAACAGCCCGCAGCTTTAAGAAGTGCCTCGTCTCTCTCCCCAAGGGAGGAAGACTGATCCAGTGAACAGATCAATGAAGCTCATCTGATCAATACCAGAGATCAATCCTCACGGTCGAACTCGGCCAGCACCATCTCCACCTGCAGGCACTGCAGTTTCAACTCTTTGATGGCCCGGCGATAGCGGCGGAAGTTGCGCCGCTCGGGTACACCTTCCCCACTCTTGCTGACCCGCACCACCTCATGCACGATGCCCTGCAGGATTGCTGCCGCCTGCTCGTGCGAGGCCTTGAGACGGTTCACTCCCTCGATCAGCGCTTGTTTCTTCTTCATGATGGAATCCTGTTTTTGCCGGTATGGCAGAGCGCCCGACGGGCGACGTTCCAGCCCGGCCATGCACATGCGATGCATTGAACAAGCCATTGAGTGATTTGCCCCGTGTTGGTTCCGGGGCTCGCCTCCCCCGCCTCCAGGCACACGATGACAGATTGATCGATGCAAGAGATGCGGCGGCATCCATTCATCGTTTCGATAGATAGGTGCGATACCTCTGCGTTCTCTGCTGCCGTGCTGCGAGCCGCCGCATCAAGAGCAAATTAAAAGGACTGAGCCCTGTGCAATGCAGAACTCAGTCCTTGAGGCCTTAACCGGCTATTGACCGTCCAACTTCATGGGGTCAGTTCACTGCGGGGCCCTTTTTGCCATGCCGGGACGGGCCCGTCCTTCGTGAGGACTACTTGACGGTGATGTTGATCCCGTGCGCCATCATGTGGCCGTACGAGCGGTGCTCGCCATCGGCGAACTGAGCCGTGAGCTTGTACTTGCCGGGAGGAAGCGTGACCATGGTTTCGGTCTGGCCGTCATCCAAGTGGATGTGGGTCTCGTCCTGCGGAATGACTTCGCCCTTCCCCACGGCACCGTGATTGATGAGCAGGTGATGATGCCCGGTGCCCTCCACCACCTTGCCCGCCGGGCGAGTGGTCATGGAATGCGCCGCCAGACGAACGCGGAACGGACTGGTCACGGTCTGCCCGGTCTTGGGTTCGAGGATGCTGAGCGTAGGCTCATCCGCACGGACGGGTGCGGCCTGCAAGGCCAGCATCAGCAGGCTGCCGCAAGTGGCGGTCAACAGGGTACGTCGGAAAACGGGGTTCAGCATGGTGGGCTCCTGGTGAGATGAAAGAAGAGGAATGACGTGCACATGGGGTGCATTTGGAGTGAACAGCGCGCGGAAGCGGGTCGCAGCGATCCGGCTGCGCTCATCCTTTGCGCACGTCTTCAGATGGACAAGGGGCTGCGCTCCTCGGGCGGCAGCCGCGCATGCAGCTTGGCCAGCAGGCTGCGCAACTGGGCGCGGTAATCGAGCACCACACTGCGCTCGCAATACGGGCTCCATGCCGGGTCGAGGGCCAGCTCCTCCGGGTCGCCTGCCATGGCGGAGAGCGAACGGCGCGCCGTCGATATGCCCGGCGGCGGCAGCCGTACCTGTGTTGCCTGGCCCAGGCTGTGACGCAGTTCCAGCAAGGTCAGCGCCACGGTGCGGTACTTGCGGGGTGGTTCCAGTTCCACGCCGCAGGCGGCGCAGATCAACAGCAGCTTGCTCCGGGCGTCCTGCGTGCCATGCGCCTGCCGGCCTTCGTTCCAGCCGGCCCCGAACAACAAGGGACCAGCATGGTTGAGATAGGCTTCCAGACAGAACGACAGCATCATCAGTACCGACAGATAGACCCAGCGCGAACCGGACTGCTCTTCGCCCGCTTTCCTGATGAGCACTTCGGCGCCGCGCCAGAGTTCCACATAGGTGAGTGACCCAGGGGTGAAGTCCGGTTGGTCGGCAACAGTGAGGTCGTTCATGATCGCATTCCTCATGACAAGGCCGTGTCCATCACCATCATCAGCACGAAGCCGATGATGAGGCAGCAGGTCGCCGCCAATGCGTCGCGTCGCCGGTGCGGATCGGGAATCACCTCATGCGCCAGCACGAACAGCATGGCACCGGCCGCCCCGCCCAGCGCCCACGGCAGCATCGCTGCCGAGAGCGATACCAGCGCCGCACCTGCCACCGCAGCCAGCGGCTCAACCAGTCCGGAGAGGATGCCGCAGCCGATCGCATCGGCGCGGGAATAACCGATCCCGCGCAAGGCGGTGGCCACGATCATGCCTTCCGGGATGTCCTGCAGCGCGATGCCGAAGGTCAGCACCGAGGCCTGTTCGGGTGCCACGCCGCCATACGCCACGCCGACCGCCAATCCTTCAGGCAGGTTGTGCAGCCCGACCGTCAGCACGAACAGCCAGACACGGCGCAAGGCTGCCTGGCGCGCGAGATCATCATGACCCTGTCCGGCGCGCTGCAAGGCCAGTACCAGCAGCGCACCACACAGTACGCTGGCACCGGCGATGAGACTGGCCATCTGCTTGCCGGTCCCGGCTTCCTGCAGGCTGTGCAGGGCGGGCAGGATGAGCGAGAACACCGAGGCCGCCAGCATCACGCCGGCACCGAATCCGGTGCAGCAATCGGCCATGCGCGGCGAGAAGCGACGCGAGAAGAACAGTGGCAGGGTGCCCGCCGCTGTTGCAGCGGCAGCGGCCATGCCGCCGCAGTACGCGCGCCAGATGCGTTCATCCTGCGCGCTCCACCAGCCGATGAGCGCCGCCAGCAGCAGCACGCCGCCGGCCACCATCGGCCAGCTCAAGCGGATCGCGGCAGGCTGCTCGGCCGCCCCTGCGACTTCGGTGGAAGAGGCAAAGGAGTTGGCGGTGGCAGCGGCCGGCTCCAGCGGTGCCAGATGCGTCAGTGTGGTCACGGAGGGCTCGACTTTCTTGAGCATGTTGTCCTTGCTTGTGTGCTGTCCTTGAGCCTGTCCCCCGTGCGCGATGATGACCGTCACGGAGGAGGATGAAAGTCTCCGAGTCTAGCGATGCTCCGCCTCGGCTTCCATCGGACTAACACTGAATGTCGGACCTGTGGTCGTCCGACGGCGGCTGCTGCCGCGCTAAGGATCTCCGACACGTTTCGTCGTTACCGCGCACCGCAAGTTTTCCGCTCCCGCCGATGGTATGGCTGAGCACTCGCCTCCTAGCATGAAGACTCTGTTGGACGTATCGCCTCAAGCCACGCTACCAAGCGATCACGTCCAGCGTCTTTCCCCGTTCAATCCCTCGACCTCAACAAGGAGTCCGACATGTTCGCTCACAACAAGCGCCTGCAATACACGGTACGCGTCGCCGGCCCCAATCCCGGGCTGGCCAATCTGATGCTGGAACAATTCGGCGGCCCGCAAGGCGAACTCGCTGCCGCCTGCCGCTACTTCACCCAGGCCATTGCCGAGGACGATCCTGGCCGCAAGGACATGCTATTCGACATCGCCACCGAAGAACTGAGTCACCTGGAAGTGATCGGCAACATCGTCGTCATGCTCAACAAGGGGGCCAAGGGCAAGCTGGCCGAAGGCGTGGAAGAAGAGGGCATCCTCTACAAGGAAATCACCGGCGCCGGCAACGACAGCCACATCACGCAAGTGCTCTACGGGGCTGGCGCACCGCTGGTCAATTCGGCCGGCGTACCGTGGAGTGCGGCCTATATCGACACCATCGGCGAGCCCACCGCCGACCTGCGTTCCAACATCGCCGCCGAGGCACGCGCCAAGATCGTCTACGAGCGGCTCATCAACCTCACCGATGACCCGGGCGTGAAGGAAGCGCTGGGCTTCCTGATGACGCGCGAGATCGCGCACCAGAAGTCGTTTGAAAAGGCGCTCTATTCCATCCGCCCCAATTTCCCGCCGGGAAAGCTGCCTGGCGATCCGCGCTTCTCCAAGGTCTACGTCAATCTCTCACAAGGACTGGGTGAACAGACCGGACCGTGGAATGACGGCAAACAGTGGGAACGCCTGGACGGTGCCGACGCACTGACCCCGGTCGACGGCGGCGACGGCCAGGCCACGGTCGAGCTCAATGCAGAGGAACAGGCCATGTTGGACCAGATGGCGGCGCGCACCGCATCGGCCCAGGATGGTGAGCCGCTGACCGGCGCCGAGATTGGCTCGGCCGAGCAGGATGTCAATTCCAAGACCCGAAAGCCCTGATTGCCATCCATGGAAGCAAATCGGCTGCCGCAGGCCGCCGATTTGCTTCAACCGTGCGACTGAATGTCGCGCGGGTTCAGGGAGGCCTGCTGTGCCTGCAGCCAGGGTTGGACCTGGTCCGCCGCCAGCGGCACCGCAAACAGGTAGCCCTGTCCATACATGGCCCCCAGGCCGCGCAAGCTCTGCAGATGCGCCGGCGTTTCCACCCCCTCCACCACACAGGCCAGTTGCATGTCATGCGTGAGTGCGAGCAGTGACTTCACGATCTTGTGGCTGACCGCATTGTGCTCAATGTCGGCGACGAAACTCTTGTCGATCTTGATGCGCGTCAGGGGCAAGGCGTGCAGGTGGCTCAGGCTGGCATAGCCGGTGCCGAAGTCATCGAGCGTGATGCCACAGCCCAGCTGACGCAAGGTCGTGACCAGCTGGCGCGATTTTTCCAGATCCTGCAGCACCGCCGTCTCCGTGATTTCCAGATCCAGCCGCGCGGGATTGAATCCGGACGAGCTGATCACCTGCACGATCTGCGCCATGCCTTCGCTGGTGTTGATGTCGTTGGCCGAGAGATTGAACGACAGCCGGAGCGAGGGCGGCCAGCTCGCCGCAGCCTGCAGCGCCTTCTTCAGCAGGATCACGCTCAACTGGTTGATGATGCCCATGCGTTCGGCAGCGGGAATGAATTCCATCGGCGCCACGCTGCCCTTGACGGCGCTGTGCCAGCGCGCCAGGGCTTCAAAGGCGATCGGCTGGCAATCATCCAGGCGCACGATGGGCTGGAAGAACACCGACAGTTCGCGATCGAAGTCGGCCAGTCGCAGGGCCTGCTCGATGTTGGCATTGCGCTGGATCTGCGCCTTGTCCTGTTCCGAGAACAAGGTGACGGTACCGCGCCGTTCGCGCTTGCCCTGATACAAGGCATAGTCGGCATGCTCATAGAGCGAGCTGGCATCCACCGCCATGTCGGGGAAGGTGGCTACGCCTACCGAGGCAGCAATCTGCACCGTCGCCTTGTAGAGTACGAAAGGCCGGCGCAGCGCGGCGCAGATACGGTCGCCGAATTCGGTGAGGACCGCATTGCTGAGATCGGCATCGATGATGATGGAGAACTCGTCGCCGCCCAGGCGTGCCAGGTGGAAACGCTCGTCCAGGCACACGGCCGTCAGCCGCTGCCCCACTTCCACCAGCAACTGGTCGCCATGGGTGTGGCCATACAGGTCATTGACGGCCTTGAAGCCGTCGAGGTCGAGGATGGCCACGGCAAAGCGCTGTCCATTGCCGGTGGCGCGGGTACAGATCTCGTTGAGCTGGGCGAAGAACTTGCGGCGATTGGGAATCTGCGTGAGCGAGTCGAGGTTGGCCAGGCGCAGGTTCTCGTTGCCCAGCAGCGCCGTCTTGACCTGCGCTTCGATGAGCCGCGTGAAGTCGTTGTAGTGACTGTTGACGATGGCCAACATGCCGATGGTCACCAGCACCACGTTCATCGCTGCCGCCACGAAGGTCGGGATATGCGTATTGAGGAAGAAGACCGTGAAGATGCCGTTGACGATCAGCGCCACCGACAGCGCCGCCGAGCGCAGGTACATCAGGCAGAAGATGCAGCAGATGACGGTGATGCCCATGTAGAAGGCCACATGGGCCTGGGCATAACTGTCGCCGTAGGGAAACAGCATCACCGACCACAGCGAGAAACTCAGCGCAATCGGTGTTGCCAGGAAATTGGTGCGCTTGAGCGCCGCCGCGGCCATGCCGGGCGTCGGGTCGACATGCCGTCCGCGCCACCAGAAGATCAGGCGCGTCACGCACAACACCGTCAGCATGGCCGGGAAGTACAAGCTGAGCCAGTGCGGGGCCAGCGGGTAATAGGTTTGTGCCAGTGCCCAGCTGTTGATCAGCAGGATCAGGTACATCATCGGCATCTTGCCGGAGAACGCGCGGTACTGCGCGATCAGCAGCTCGGGCTGATCGTAGCCGACGCGCCAGTAGGCGCGCACCATGCTCATCAATGAAGAAGCAGACATCCTGTGCTCTTGCCTTTTCTACTTTTACGCCGCAACCAGGGAGCCTTGAGGGACCGGCATCAGCCATGCAAGCATTTGTCATCCGGGCTTCGATTATAGGCGGACGCGGGACACCGCAAACTCAGGAAAAGCCTGATGTAACCCCGCTTTCCGTCCCATGAGGCGACTTTGCCACGCATGGCGGAACGCTGCGTTTCGCGTGCACCCATGGGCAGCGCCAAGGAAGAGCGTGATCGCATTTTCGGAACCAGCGGGCTGCAAGTCAGCCGCTTGTCCTACAGCATCCTCACAAAGGCTCATCTACAATCGGGCGACCACAGAAATCAAGGTCCGCCATGTCCGAGCATTTTTCTCGCGCTGATTCCTTGCCGCCTGCCGCCGGATCAGCCGTTGCCCTCCTCCCCGCCACGCCGCCGGCCCGCTACCCGGCCGCCTATCTTGCGCTCGATGCGCACTGGCGCGTGGTGTATGCGGACGACGCTGCGCGGGCGCTGCTGGGCTCATCGCCGGGGTCGGGCGAAGCGACGGCGGGTGCCGTGCTGTGGCAGGTCTGGCCGGCACTGGCGGGCAGCCTGCTGGAAGAGGCCCTGCGCGCCACCCTGGCCGATGGCCAGAGCCGCCAGTGCCTTTACACCCCCGCCGGGCAGACGCAGTCGTATGAGGTGATCTGCACGCCGCAAGCGCAGGGCGTGGCGGTCAGCCTGCGGGCCGGCCGGCGCGAAGCCCAGCAGCTCCAGCAACAGCGCACTGACCGCAAGCTGCACGAGAGCGAGACACGCTTCCGCCTCATGACAGGCGCGATCCCCCAGATCGTCTGGATCACCAATGACGCCGGCGTGCTGGAATTCATCAATGACCAGTGGCACCAGTACACCGGAGAGGCGCTGCACGAAGGGCTGGCCAGCCTCGACACCATGATCACGCGCCACATCCATCCCGCGGACCGGGCGGACACCATGGCGGCCTGGCAACACGCACGCAGCGCCTGCATGGAAGTCGCCATCGAACACCGCATCGCCGATGCCCGCGGGCAATACCGCTGGTTCCTCACGCGCGGCAAACCGCAGCTGGAGGCCGGGAGCGGGCGTATCCTGCACTGGTACGGCACCTCCACCGACATCCATGTGCAGAAGGAAGCCATCGCCGAACTGGCCTGCCTCACGCGTGAGTCCGAACGACGACGGCGCTTCTACGAATCCTTCCTCTCCACCACGCCCGACCTGGCCTATGCGTGGGATCTCAATCACCGTTTCACCTACGCCAACCGCGTCTTGCTGCAGATGTGGGGCAAGACCTGGGATGAAGCCATCGGCAAGAACTGCCTGGAGCTCGGCTACGAGCCCTGGCACGCCGAGATGCACAGCCGCGAGATCGAACAGGTGCGTGCCACCAAGCGCCCGGTGCGGGGCGACGTCCCCTTCAACGGGACCTTCGGCCGCCGCATCTATGACTACATCATCTTCCCCGTGCTCGGGCCTGATGGCGAGGTCGAGGCCGTGGCCGGCACCACCCGCGACGTGACCGAACGCAAGAACAGCGAGGCGCGCCAGCACGCCCTGTTCCGGCTGGCCGAAGCGATTCGCTCGGCCGGCTCCCTGGGCGACATCGCCAGCGCCGCCGCCCAGATCATCGGCGATGCGCTGACCGCACGCTGGGTCAGCTACAAATCGCTGGGGCCTGCACAGCAGGTCGAGGAACTGGGCCAGTGGAGCTTCCACCAGGACGACAGCGCCGTCGCCGTCCTGGCCTTGCATGACGAGCGACGCGTCGCGCAGACCGTGCGCAGCGGCAGCGTGATTCTGGTCGCTGACGTCAGTACTGATGTGCGCACCGCCACGCTGCGGCAGGAGCATCTGGCCTGCGGAGTGGCGTCGTACATGGACGTGCCGCTGCTCGACCACGAAAAACTGGTCGGCATCGTTCATGTCAGCAGCAACCTGCCGCGCACCTGGACCGACAACGAACTGGCCATCGTGCGCGAGGTCAGCGAACAGACCCGCGCCGCCTTCGAACGCATCCGCAACCAGCAGGCGCTGGCGGCCAGCGAAGCGCGCCTGCGCGAGATCAACGAATCGCTGGAAGCGGAGGTCAGCGCCCGCACCAGGGAACTGATGGCCACCGAGGAGGCCCTGCGCCACTCGCAGAAGATCGAAGCCATCGACCAGTTGACCGGCGGACTCGCGCATGACTTCAACAACCTGCTCGGCGGCATCACCGGCAGCCTCGACCTGATGCGCGTACGCCTGGTACAGGGACGCGGCGACGAGCTGTTCCGCTACATCGACCTGGCCGCGCGCAGCGCGCAACGGGCCGCCTCGCTCACACAGCGGCTGCTGGCCTTTGCGCGGCGGCAGACGCTGGATCCGCGTCCCACCAACGTCAACGCCCTGATCGGCGGCATGGAAGAACTGATCCGCCGCACCATCGGCCCGGCCATCGCGCTGGAGGTGGTCACGGCCGTCTCCCTGTGGCCGACCTTCGTCGATGGTCCGCAACTGGAAAGCGCGCTGCTCAACCTGTGCATCAATGCCCGTGATGCCATGCCCGACGGCGGACGCCTGACCATCGAGACCGCCAACAAGTGGCTGGATGACAAATGGGCGCAGGAGCGCGATTTGCCGGCGGGCCAGTATGTCTGCGTCTCGGTGACCGATAACGGCAGCGGCATGCCGCCGGATGTGCTGGCGCGCGCCTTCGATCCTTTCTTCACCACCAAGCCGATCGGTGAAGGCACCGGCCTGGGCCTGTCGATGGTCTATGGCTTCGCGCGCCAGTCCGGTGGCCAGGTGCGCCTCTATTCGGAAGTCGGACAAGGCAGCACGGTCTCGATCTACCTGCCCCGCCACCAGCAGAATGCGGACACCGAGGAAGCCGAACCGGCCCTGGCCCCGGCGGCCGCCGGCAGTGGCGAAGTGGTGCTGGTGGTGGACGACGAAGCCCCGATCCGCCTGCTGGTGGCCGAGGTGCTCAACGAGGCCGGCTACGTCACCCTGCAGGCGGAGGATGGCCCGTCGGCGCTGCGCATTCTGCACTCGGCGGCGCGCATCGACCTGCTCATCACCGATGTCGGCCTGCCGGGCGGGCTCAATGGCCGCCAGGTGGCCGATGCAGCGCGGGCGGCACGGCCCGGATTGCAGGTGCTCTTCATCACCGGCTATGCGGAAAACGCCGCCGTCGGCAATGGCCACCTGCCCACTGGCATGCAGTTGATGACCAAGCCGTTCAAGATGGACATGCTGGCACGGCGGGTGCAGGACATCCTGGAAAACCGCACCAAGGCCGAGCAATTACCAAACGATATAAATAATTATGAATGATTAATCGTTGCGATCGCTCTGGCCGTTCTCATCGTTCTCATCGCTCTGACCGCTCGCCTGCGGCGATGCTTGTGCAAACGCACCCAAGCGCCACGATACGTTATGCGCCGCCGCCCGCAGCAGGCGTGCCACCACGCCGTCGGCTGCCGTATCGAAACTGCCGCTGCTGCCCATGACGGCCATCACCAGCGCCAGTTGTCCGGCGTGATTGAAAACCGGCGCGGCCAGCGTGTGGATGCCCGGCACCGGGCGGCCCAGTGCCTGGTCCAGGGACAGTGTGCGAATCTGCCGCAGGCGCTCGGCGTAGTCATGGCGCAGGCTGCCGTCTGGATGGCTGACGCTGTCGGGCTGGGCCCCTTCCATGCGGATCGCATCCATCGCCAGCGCACCGGCCAGCATGTCCGGCGGCAAGTGCGCCGCGCACACGCGCCCGATGGCGGTGTGCACCATCGACAGCACCGTACCGATGCGCAGGCTCACGTGCTGCGGCCGTGACGATTCCTCCAGCCGCACCACCGTCGGCCCCAGCGGACCGACCACCGCCAGCGCGACCGACAGGCCGGTGGCCTGCACCAGGGTAGCCACTTCGGCCTCGGCTTCGCGCAAGGGCGAGAGACGCTGCAACGCTGCCAATCCGAGGTCGAGCGCCAATGCCCCGGGAAAGAAATTGCCCTGCGCATCGCGCGCCAGCATGCCGATCTTCTGCAGGCTCACCAGATGCGGGAAGGCCTTGGCCGCCGGCATCCCGGCCAGCCGGGCCAGATCGCCCAGCGGCAGCGGACGAGCGGCTTGCAGCAAGGCATCGAGCAAGGCACCGGTGCTGTCGAGCGACTGGATGCCACGCTGGCTGCGGGTCCCGTCGTGATCGTTGTCCTCCGGTTCGGCTGCGGAACGGGTGCGCTTCATGCCGCCGCCTCTGCGGCTGCCGAAGCCTCGGCCAGCGTGGCCGCGATGGCATCGATGCAGAGCCGCAACTGGCGCGCCACCGTGCCGCGCCAGCCGGCATCGATCACGCCGCTGGAACCGATCACGGTGACCAGCAGCAGCAACTGCTGCTGTCCATCCAGCAAGGGCATGCACAGACTGGTCACGCCCGGACTGGGCAGGTCGACGGCGCGCTCCATGCCCCGCTTGCGGATGCCATCGAGTTCTTCCTGAAATTGCCTGAAGCGGCTCTTCGGCTGGCCCGGATGCTGCACTTCCCACAGCGCGTGCCAGTGCGCGGGCGCAACGAAGGCGCAATAGGTGCGTCCGGTGGCGGTTTCCGACAGGGCCATGACGGTTCCCACATGCAGGTTCACATGCAGCGGTTTGCCGGCATGGGCGTAATGCACGATGGTCGGGCCGGCCGGGGTAGGCAGCGTGATGGCCACGCTCAGGCCAGTCTCCTGGCTCAGCTGCTGCACCTGCGGCAAGGCCAGCCGATAGGCCGGCTCCTGCGCCAGCCGCGCCATGCCCAGGCGCAGGGCCAGCGGGCCGGGTTCGTAGTGGCCGTCGCCGGGGGTGCGCTTGATCAGGCCCAGCCGCAGCAGGCTCACCAGATAGGTATGGGCTTGTGCCGAGGACAGCTCGGCGGCAGCTGCCAGCGCCACCAGCGGCAAGGGCTGGCGCGCTGCTGCCAGCGCCTGCAGCAGACGCCCGGCCACTTCCACGCTCTGGATGCCACGTTGTGTCTTGACGGGGGATGCACTCATCCGATGTTTCCAGGTTGACGATTTGCAATGCGGCCAATGTGGCACAACGGTCACGCCAGCGCGCTTCCTGCCCCATGGCACGGGAGCCTGGATTTTAATCCAACTCACGTGCAGCGCAGCACAACCAGGCCTTGGTGCAGAAAACGCAAATTAATCTTCAACAAGCATATTTGCCATTGACTAATCAAATGGCCCTGACTAAGATGCCATCACCCTGCTCACCACAGGCAACAACAACAAGATTTGACCTGCATTGATCCATGACGGGTTGGACGGAGACCTCCCTTGATGGCGCAAGCCATGTCCAGCCACGTCTCCAACCCATCGACACTGAACGAGGCAGACATGGCCAAGGCTTTTGCATCCCAGGCGGATCTCGACGCCAAGAAGATCACCTTTGAACGCATCTCGGAAAACGCCTACGCGTACACCGCCGAGGGCGATCCCAACTCCGGCGTCATCATCGGCGACGACAGCGTGATGGTCATCGACACCACCGCCACCCCCGCCATGGCGCAGGATCTGATCGCACGGATCCGCAGCATCACCGAGCTGCCCATCAAGTACGTGGTGCTGACGCACTACCACGCCGTGCGCGTGCTGGGCGCCTCGGCCTACTTCAAGGAAGGCGGCGAGCAGGTCATCGCCAGCCGCGGCACCTACGAGATGATCGTCGAGCGCGGCGAGGCTGACATGAAGTCCGAGATCGAACGCTTCCCGCGCCTGTTCGCCGGCGTGGAAACGGTGCCGGGCCTGACCTGGCCGACCATGGTGTTCGAGAAGGAAATGACGATCTTCATGGGCAGCCTCGAAGTGAAGATCGCCCATCTCGGCCCCGGCCACACCAAGGGCGATACGGTGGTCTGGATCCCCGCCCAGAAGGTGCTGTTCTCGGGCGACCTGGTGGAATACGACGCCGCCTGCTACTGCGGCGACGCCCAGCTCGAACCCTGGCCAGCCACCCTCGATGCGCTGGCCGCGCTGCAGCCCGAAGCCCTGGTGCCGGGCCGCGGACCGGCGCTGCGAGGGCGTGAACAGGTGGCGCAGGGCATCGCCTACACCAAGGATTTCGTCTCCACACTGCTGCGTGCCGGGCGCGAAGCGGTGGCCGGAAAGATGGGCCTGAAGGAAGCCATGGCCCACACGCGCCAGCTGATGGATCCCAAATTCGGGCAAGTCTTCATCTATGAGCACTGCCTGCCCTTCGATGTCACGCGCGCCTATGACGAGGCATCCGGCATCAGCCATCCGCGCATCTGGACTGCCGAACGCGACAAGGAAATGTGGGCCGCACTGCAGGCCTGACCCGATTTGCCCGCGCCAGCACACAGAAGAGAAAGGACAGCGAGGAGACACCATGCATCCCACCCCAGCGATCGATTACCAGCAGCAACGTTTCATGTACCAGCCCTGCCTCGAACAAACCCGTCCCGCCGATGCGGCCTTGCATCCGGTGGTGGTGATCGGGGCCGGTCCGGTCGGGCTGGTGACCGCCATCGACCTGGCCCGCCAGGGTATCCGCGTGGTGCTGGTGGACGATGACGACACCCTCTCCACAGGCTCGCGTGCGATCTGCTTTGCCAAGCGCACGCTGGACATCTTCGACCGCATCGGCTGCGGCCAGCGCATGGTGGACAAGGGGGTGGGATGGAACCGGGGCAAGGTCTTCCTGCGCGAGGAGGCGATCTACGAGTTTGATCTCTTGCCCGAATGCGGCCATGCGCGCCCGGCCTTCATCAATCTGCAGCAGTACTACGTGGAAGGCTATCTGCTGGAGCAGGCGCGACAGCACAGCCTGATCGAGCTGCGCTGGAAGAGCCGTGTCAGCGCCATTGCCCATCATGCCGATCACGAGGCGCTGACGGTGGAGACTCCCGAAGGCAGCTATCTGCTCAAGGCGCGCTACGTGGTGGCCGCCGATGGCTCGCGCAGTCCGCTGCGCAAGATGATGGGGCTGGAGAGCGTGGGCCATACCTTCCGCGACCGCTTCCTCATCGCCGACGTCAAGATGGCGGCCCCCTTCCCGGCCGAGCGCTGGTTCTGGTTCGATCCGCCCTTCCATCCCAACCAGTCGGTGCTGCTGCATCGCCAGCCCGATGATGTCTGGCGCATCGATTTCCAGCTCGGATGGGATGCCGATCCGGTGCTGGAGAGAGCGCCCGAACGCGTGATCCCGCGCGTGCAGGCGCTGCTGGGCAAGGACGCTCAGTTCACCCTGGAATGGGTGAGCGTCTACACCTTCTCCTGCGTGCGCATGGACCGCTTCCGCCATGGCCGGGTGCTGTTCGTGGGCGATGCCGCGCATTGCGTCTCGCCGTTCGGCGCGCGCGGTGCCAACAGCGGCATACAGGATGCCGAGAACCTGGCCTGGAAGCTAGCCTTCGTCCTGCAGGGCAAGGCCCCCGACAGCCTGCTGGACAGCTATGCCAGCGAGCGTGAATTCGCCGCCGACGAGAACCTGCTCAACTCCACCCGCTCCACTGACTTCATCACGCCCAAGAGTGCGGTCAGCCGCTGCTTCCGCGATGCCGTACTGGCGCTGTCGCGCGAGCATGCCTTCGCGCGCAGGCTGGTCAACAGCGGACGCCTCTCGTTGCCGGCCACGTTGCAAGGTTCGCCCCTGAGCAGCGCCGACAGCGCGCCTTTCCACGGCGCGATGCAAGCCGGCGCCCCTTGCACCGATGCGCCGGTGCTGACAGACACCATACCCGGCTGGCTGCTGCCGCATCTGGGCGACCAGTTCGTGGCGATGATCTTTGCCCCGCCGGCCTCGCTCTCGGCCGCCCTGCTGCCGGCGCTGGTGCGGTTGACCGAAGGCAGCCTGCCGCTGCGCCTGCTGTTCGTCAGCGGCGCGCAGGCGAGTGCGGAAGACCACACCGTGCTCTCGGCACTGGGAGACGGTGCCGTGCAGGTGCAGGACATCGAGGGCCTGGTAGCACAACGCTATGACGGCCAGCCGCACACCTGCTACCTGATCCGCCCCGACCAGCACGTCTGCGCACGCTGGCGCACGGTCGATGCGGCGGCGCTGGCGCAGGCCCTGCAGCGCGCCACCGGCCACGAGCCCGCTGCACATCCGGCACCGGTGCTGGACGCGGCCTGATCCCTTTGCATGACCTGACAACACTTTCAACAAGGAGACAAGCATGAGCCTCAATACCGCCCCCAACCTGGCGCGTCCGGACGACTTCTATGAAGCCCTGATCGAGATGCATCGTGGCCTGGACGACGCCACCAGCCAGGACGTCAATGCCCGCCTGATCCTGCTGCTGGCCAATCACATCGGCGGCCACGAGGTGCTGATCGAAGCCATGCAGCGCGCGCGTGCCGGGGTGGACCCGGCAGCATCGGCTGCGCTGGCCGAAGCAGCCTGAGCGACCCACCTCTTTCATCGACATCCACAAGAGCACCGCCACAGGTGCCTGTTCAACGGAGACTTTCATGATGACCCCATCCCCGGGTGCCGGCACGCTGGCCGCCCCTTCCGCAATCAAGCTGAGCGTGGCGGCCGAAGACGCGATCTATCGCAAGGTCTGGCTGCGCATCATTCCCTTTCTTTTCATCTGCTACGTGGTGTCCTTCCTGGACCGCATCAACATCGGCTTCGCCCAGTTGCAGATGAAGCAGGACCTTGGCTTCAGCGACGCCATGTATGGCCTCGGCGCGGCGGTGTTCTATGTCGGCTACGTGCTGTGCGAGGTGCCCAGCAACATGCTGCTGGCCCGCTTCGGCGCACGCCGCACTTTCTCGCGCATCATGGTGCTGTGGGGCCTGGCGTCGGTGGGCATGATGGCCGTCAGCGACGCGACGCATTTCTATGTCTTGCGCTTCCTGCTCGGCGTATTCGAGGCAGGATTCTTTCCCGGCATCGTGCTGTATCTCAGCTACTGGTTCCCGGCACGCCGCCGCGCGGCGGTGATGGCGATCTTCTTTGCCGGGGTGGCGGTAGCGGGCGTGTTGGGCGGACTGGTCTCGGGCTGGATCATGCGTGACATGGCGGGCGTGATGGGCCTCTATGGCTGGCAGTGGATGTTTGCCATCGAGGGCGCACCGGCGGTGGTGCTGGGGGTGCTGGTGATCTTCCTGCTGGCCGACGGACCGGCGCAGGCCACCTGGCTCACGCCGGAAGAACGCAGCTTCCTGCAGAACCGCCAGAGCCAGGAAGCGCTGCGCACGCATCACGTGAGCGCCCACTCGCTGACGGCGCTCAAGCAGGCGTTGTCGCATCGGCCGACCTACCTGTTCGCCTTCATCTACTTTGCGCTGACCTGCGGCTCGCTCACGCTGAACTTCTGGATGCCGCTGATGATCCGCGACTTCGGCATCAAGGATGTGGTGCAGGTCTCGCTCTACACCGTCATTCCCAATGCCATCGGTGCTATCGGCCTGATCCTGATCGCGCGCCGCTCGGATCGCCGCAATGAACGTCACGGCCACTTCCTGGTATGTACCACCGGCGGTGCGCTGGCTTTGGCGGCGCTGACTCTGCATCCGTCGAGCTTTGCGGTGTCGCTGGGGCTGCTGTCGGTGGCGGCGGTCCTGATCTTTGCGGCCCTGCCGATCTTCTGGTCGCTGCCGCCGGGCTTGCTGCCGTCCCAGACCATCGCGCCCGGCATCGCCTTCATCTCCAGCGTGGGCATCACCAGCGGCATCGTCAGTCCCTGGCTGATCGGCCTGGTCAAGACGCGGACCGGCAATATCGATATCGCGCTGTATATCCTGGCGGGATTGCTGTTGCTCAGCGGCTTGACGATGTGGACGATGATCCCGCGCAAGGGGGTGCCGGAAGGGCAACGGCAGCCCGCCTGAAACGGTCCTTCACTTCGATGCGCGAAGCCGTCCTGTGAAAACAGGGCGGCTTTTTTGTTGGCGACATGGCGATACGATGCGGATCGAATCCGGCGGACGTCAGCCTTTTTCTTCTCCAAGGCGTTAAGCCACAGGCTTGCTTCCAGCGAAGAGCCAAATTGCGGCCTCCGGAAAGCTGGTCAAGAAACTGTCAGAATTCCTTGATACAGTGACGCGCCGGTCCCGGGGGTGACGGATCGGTCATGAATGGATCGCGCACGACCGGTCTCGGCGCGCCTGACCATGCCTTGCCAAGCCAACACCGCCACAACCGCACTTACCGCCAACACCGCCATCCAGCCTCGCCGCCATGACAATGAAGACCACCTCGCCGCAACTGACGGCCTATGAAGAAGTCAAGCCTGGCTTCGGCTGGATCGATGCGCTGGTGCTGGCGGTGCTGTTCGGCCTGCTGTGGAGCGCCCTGCACTTCGGCAAGGGCATGCTGGTGCACTTCGATCCGTCCGACCAGCTGGAGGTCGACAGCTCGCCCGCCATGATCCCCTATTACGCCGGCCGCACGCTGCTGCGCATGTGGATCGCCTTCGCGTTTTCCTTGTTCTTCGCCATCGGCACCGGCTACCTGGCCGCCAAGAGCCGCCGCGCGCGCGCCCTGATCCTGCCGGCGCTGGACATCCTGCAATCGGTGCCGGTGCTGGGCTTCCTCTCGGCCACCGTGGCCGGCTTCATGGCACTGTTCCCGGGTAGCCTGATGGGCGTGGAATGCGCGGCCATCTTCGCCATCTTCACCGGCCAGGTGTGGAACATGGCCTTCGGCTTCTATCACTCCATGGTCACCATCCCGACCGACATGCAGGAAGCCGCTTCCACCTACCGCCTCACCGCGTGGCAACGCTTCCGCACGGTCGAGCTGCCGGCTTCGGCGCACAGCCTGATCTGGAACTCGATGATGTCCTTCGGCGGCGGCTGGTTCTTCGTGGCGCAGAGCGAAGCCATCAGCGTCATGAACAAGGACCTGAAGCTGCCCGGCCTCGGTTCCTACATGGCCCAGGCCATCGACCAGGGCGACCATACGGCGGCACTGTGGGCGGTCATCGCCATGCTGGCGCTGATCCTGGTGAGCGACCAGCTGGTCTGGCGGCCGCTGCTGGCCTGGGCCGACAAGTTCAAGATCGAACTGACCGAATCGACCTCGCCGCCGACTTCGTGGGTGTATGACCTGCTGCGCGGCTCCTACGTCTTTACCTGGCTTGATGAAAAACTGTGGCTGCCGCTGGGCGACTGGCTGGCGCGCCGTCGTCCGGCCACCTCGGCCGCGCCCACGCCGGCCCGCATCACCCGCGAGCGCTGGACCAAGCGCGTCATCACCGGCGTGATCTGCGGCCTGCTGATCTTTGAAGCCTTGCGCGGGCTGGTGGCCGCCATCGATGCCCTGCACGGCGCCATGAGCTGGAGCCTGTTCGGCCACATCGTCTGGCTGGGTTTCCTGACGATGCTGCGGGTGCTGGCCATGACGGTCATTGCCACCCTGATCTGGACCCCGGTGGGCGTCTGGATCGGCTCCAAGCCGCACATCGCCCGCTTCGCCCAGCCGCTGGCGCAGATCGGCGCGTCCTTCCCGGTCAACATGACCTTCCCGCTGGTGGTGGGCTGGTTCGTGGCCGCCAACGTCAGCATGAACTGGGGCAGCATCCTGTTGATCGCCATGGGCACGCAGTGGTACATCCTCTTCAACGTGATCGCCGGTGCCATGGCCATTCCCAATGACCTGAAGGAAGCCGCCCGCATGTATGGCCTGTCGCGCTGGAACTTGTGGAAGACCCTGATCCTGCCGGCCATCTTCCCGTTCTGGGTGACCGGTGCCTGTACCGCCGCCGGTGGCGCGTGGAATGCCTCCATCGTGGCCGAGCTGGCCAGCTGGGGCGATGTCTCGCTCAAGGCCGATGGCCTGGGTGCTTATATTTCGGCAGTCACCAAATCCGGTGATACGCCACTCATCATCGCCAGCATCGGCGTGATGTCGATGTTCGTCGTGTTGATGAACAAGTTTGTCTGGCGTCGCCTGTATGCCTTCGCCGAACGCCGTTTCCGCCTCGATTGACCTTGAGCCACGCCATGACCATGACTTCTCCGCAACAACGTCCCGCCGTCGCTGAACTGTGCGCCGTCAGCAAATCCTACAACACCGCCGGCGGCCACGAGCTCAAGGTGCTGGACAACATCGACCTGGCCGTCCACGAGGGCGAACTGCTGGCCCTGCTGGGCCAGTCCGGCTCGGGCAAGTCCACCATCCTGCGCTGCCTGACCGGCCTGGTCGAACCCAGCTCGGGCCACACCATGGCGGCCGGCAAACAGCTCAATGGCGTCAATCGCGATGCCTCGGTGGTGTTCCAGACCTTCGCGCTGTACCCATGGCTGACGGTGGAACAGAACGTGGCCGTCGGCCTGATGTCGCACAACCCGACCCGCGAGGAACGTGATGCGGCAGTGGATCGCGCCATCGAACTGATCGGCCTGGGCAACTATCACAGCGCCTATCCGCGTGAGCTCTCGGGCGGCATGCGCCAGCGCGTGGGCATTGCGCGCGCGCTGGTGTCCAAGCCCAAGCTGCTGTGCCTGGACGAAGCCTTCAGCGCGCTGGACGTGCTGACCGCAGAGAACCTGCGCCAGGAATTGATCAGCCTGTGGCGTGCCCCGGACAGCGGCCTGACCTCCATCTTCATGGTCACCCACAACATCGAGGAAGCGGTGGAAATGGCTACCCGCATCGTCGTGGTGTTCCCGCGTCCGGGCCGCCTGGGCCTGGTGCTGGAGAATCCGCTTCCCTATCCGCGCGACTCCAAGAGCCCGGAATTCCAACGCCTGGTCAACATCATCCACGAAGCCATCACCACGCTCTCCCTGCCCGACCTGCCGCCGGAAGTGCATGTGCCGGGCGAGCCGATCTCGCGCGGACGCAAGCGCATGGAATCCATCCCGCTGATCCCGGTGGGCCAGATCCTGGGCCTGATGAGCCTGCTGCACGACGAGCCGGAACTGAACAACATCTACGACATCTCGGACGAGATCGGCAAGGAATTCGGCGAGACCATCGGCACCGTGAAGGCCGCCGAGATCCTGGAACTGGTGGATACGCCCAAGCAGGAGGTCTACCTGACCGACCTCGGCCGCCGCTTCGTGGCCGCCGACCGCAAGGGCCAGCGCGCCATCTTCGCCGAGCAGGTCTACAAGCTGCGCCTGTTCCACATCATCCTGGCGGTGCTGGGCGAAGCGGAAGAAATCGAGGCCGAGCGCGTCTTGAAGGATATCGGCAGCGCCCTGCCCTACGACAATCCCGAAAAGACTTTCGAGACCATGATCGCCTGGGGCCGCTATGCCGGTCTCATGGATTACAACGCCAAGACCGGCATGGTCTTCGTCCCCAAGGACGAAGACGAGGAAGATGGCGGCCAGGGCTGATGCCCGCAAGGCCGGCAAGCGCCGGCCTGCCGCTGCTTCGCGCAGCCTGTCTCAATGCAAGGCCGCCAGCGGCGCACCCTGCAAACCCGGTGCAGCAGGCGCTGCAGTGCCACTGCCGGGCATGGTCGAGGCATCCTGGCGGATCTTGAAGATCGACACCACCTTCAGCAAGCCGCTGGCCTGTTGCGACAGCGACTGCGCTGCCGCACTGGCTTCTTCCACCAGTGCCGCATTCTGCTGGGTCACCTGATCCATCTGCACGATGGCCGTGTTGATCTGCTCGATGCCGCTGCCCTGTTCCTGGGTCGCGGTGGCGATCTCGTTCATGATCTCGCCGAAGCGCTGCACCGAGGCCACGATGCCGCTCATCTGCTGACCGGCGCTGGCCACCAGTTGCGAGCCAGCGCCAACATGCGCCATCGATTCCCCGATCAGGTCCTTGATCTCCTTGGACGCCACCGCACTGCGCTGCGCCAGCGAGCGCACTTCCGAGGCGACCACCGCAAAGCCGCGCCCCTGCTCACCGGCACGGGCCGCTTCCACCGCTGCGTTGAGGGCGAGGATATTGGTCTGGAAGGCGATGCCTTCAATCACGCCGATGATGTCGGCCATCTTGCCCGAGCTGGCCGAGATCTTGTCCATGGTCGAGACCACGCGATCGAAGGCTTCGCTGCCGGTGGCTGCCGTCTCGGCCGCACCACCCGACAGACGCAGCGCCTCGGCGGCGTGGCTGGTGTTCTGGCGCACGGTGGTGGTCAGCTCTTCCATGCTGGCGGCAGTTTCTTCCAGCGAGGCGGCTTGTTCTTCGGTACGTTGCGAGAGATCGAAGTTGCCCTGCGCGATCTGGCCGCTGGCCACCGAAATGGTCTCGGCCGCCGACTTGATGCCGTGTGCGATCACGTTCAACTGGTAACGCATCTGTTCAATGGAAGCCATCAGGCTGGAACCGTCGCCATCCCGCAGGCGCACGGTGGCGGTGAGATCGCCCGAGGCGATCTCGCGCGCGATGGCCTGCGCTTCCGACGGTTCGGCCCCCAGCTGGCGCAAGATGCTGCGTGCAATCAGGGCCGAGGCGGCGACTCCCACCAGCAGCGCCAGCGCGACGGCACTCAGCATCACCGTGCGCAGCCAGGCGTAGGTGGTGCGTGCGTCGGCGGCAGCTTCCTCATTGAGCTGGTCTTCAAAATCGGCCAGCTCGGTAAGCGATTTGATCCAGGCCTGCTGCTTGGGGCGCACTTCGGTGATGAGCACCTTCACGGCGTCGACCGGCTTGTTGTCCAGTCCCAGCTGCAGTGCCTTGGCCATCAGCGGCACGGTGGCGGCTTCATCGGCCTTGATCTGCGCCAGGAGCTGCTTCTCGCGCTCGCTGGTAGCCACTTCCGTGCTGAACATCTTGTCGAGCGCAAGCAAGGCATCGGCGTAAATCTTTTCCTGGCGCGCCAGTGTCTGCGACTCCACGCGCATGCTTTCCTGATCTTCCAGCAAGGCAACATTGCGAATGGCGATGGCGCGCTGACTCAATGCGTTGCGCAAGACGGTGACCAGCTTGGTTTCGGCATTATTGATGGCAGTGATGTCGGTGAGTGCATCATTGATGCGCGACATGCCTGCCATGCCCAGTACGGAAATGCCCAGCAGAAATACGAGAATCAGGCCGAAGCCCAACGCCAGCCTGGTCACGACTTTCAACTTGCCCATGGTATTGCCCCCTTTTGCGGTATCCCCCGGCCGATGGAAGGTGAGACCGGAGAGAGTTTGACGGAGCTTGCCCGGGAAGGACTGCGGGACCTGAACGCTTGATCGGGGCGAGGAGGATGAAGCGGGACGCTGTTGTGATTGTGTTTCGCCCTGGTGCAGTCAGTACGCCGGCAAGCAGAAGCAGTCTATGCTCCGGCCTGGCGGGACAAAGCGAGAATCAGCGAGGATTTACCGGCTCACTAAAAAGTTACCAATTTAGGTACATTTCAGTCACTGATGAGCTCGGCGAGCGTTGACGTTTTCTGCACCATGGCCCGCCAAGCCAGATCAGGCGGGCGATTGCTCCTTGCGCCGAAGACGGCTGGCGCTGACCGCAGTCGCCAGGGCCGTGGCCAATACCGCGATCCACAGCGCGAGACGAATCGCCTCGCCATCCTGCGCCGCACTCATGCGCACTTCCCCTTGCGCGACGGCACCGGCGGTGTAAATCGCCAGGACCGTGCCCAGCAAGGCGGCTCCCAGGCACTGGCCGAAGGTGCGCATGATGGCCAGCACGCCGGAGGCATTGCCGCTGCGTTCGCGGGCAACGTTGGACAGCATCTCGCGATTGTTGGGACTCTGGAAGAAACCGAAGCCCATGCCGCACACCAGGGCACGCCAGCCGATGTCCCAGGCCTGGGCGTGATCGGGCAGCAAGGCCAGCAAGGCCAGCCCGACCGTAAAGAGCGCCAGGCCCAGGCTCGACAGCAGCGCCGGTGAATGGCGGTCCGCCAGTTTGCCCGCATGCGGTGCCACCAGCACGATGCCCAGCGGCCAGGGCGTGAACAGCGCCGCCGATTCAAACGCGGTATAGCCATAGCCGTTCTGGAACAGGAAGGGCAAGGCCACGAAGGCGATGCCCTGCCCCACGAAGGACGCCAGCGAGGTCAGTGCGGCCAGCGAGAAACGCGCATTGGCAAAGATGTCCAGCGGCAACAGGGGCTCCGGCACGCGGCGCTGCCCGCGCACGAACGCGGCTCCGGCCAGCAGCGCCACCAGCGCGTAGGCTGCCGCCTCCAGCATGGCGTGCGTGCCCTGCCCCGGTTCGGCAAAGCGCGCACAGGTATCGGCGGCCATGATGATGGCACCCATGGCCAGCGCCGACCACAGCGCACCGGCCACGTCGAAGGGTGCCTGGGCCGGTTTGCGTGTTTCCGGAATGGCACTCCACGACAGCAGCACGGCGACGATGCCCAGCGGGACGTTGATGAGGAAGATCCACTCCCAGCCCAGCGCGGCCAGCAAGGTGCCGCCCAGTACCGGACCGACGGCGGTGCTGGCGGCCACCAGCACGGCATTGAGGCCAAGGATGCGGCCCAGCAGGCGATTGGGAAAGACGGTGCGATGGATGGCCGGCGCTATGCTCAGCATGGCCGCGCCGCCCAGCCCTTGCAGCACGCGCATGGCAATGAGCAGATCCACCGAGCGCGACAGGGCGCAGCCCAGCGACGCCAGCGTAAACACGGCGAGCCCGGCCGTGAACTGGGTACGAAAGCCCAGCCGTGAGGACAGGGCCGCAAACGCGGCCAGCGTCATCGCCGTAGCCAGCAGGTAGGCATTGGCCACCCACACGGAAGCCGCCGCCGAAGTCTGCAGGGCCAGGCTGATCTGCGGCAGGGCGACGTTGATGATGGTGCCGTCGAACACGGCCATGGTGGTGGCCATCATGACAGCCAGCATGGCGCGGCGGCGCTGCACGCCCGGCAGGCCTTCGTCGCCGGGCAGGTCGGTAAAGAGTGACATGGAGATCGCTTGGGAAGATCGAATCAGGTCTTCACTATAGCCAGCCGCGAGACAAGGCGGAAGACGCATGGCTTGCATTGGATCATTGCACGGGACGCCATGTCAGCCCTCGCATGCTAGGATGCTCCCATGCCCGATACCGACCTCAACCTCCTGATCGCACTGGATGCCCTCATCGCCGAAGCCAGCGTGGCCGGGGCTGCGCGCCGCCTGGGTCTGAGCGCCTCGGCCATGAGCCGCACCCTGACGCGCCTGCGCCAGGCGACCGGCGACCAGTTGCTGGTGCGCGCCGGGCGGCAGATGGTCCTGACACCCTGCGCGGAAGCGCTGCAGGAGCGTGTGCGCAATGTGGTGCATGAAGCGCGCTCGGTGTTGCGTCCTTCGGTACCGGAACTGGATGTGGCGCGGCTGGAGCGCGACTTCACCATCCGTGCCAACGAGGGCTTCATCGAAGCCTGTGGTGCCGCACTCATCAGTGCCGTCACCAGCGAGGCGCCGCTGGTGCGCTTGCGCTTCGCGCCCAAGGTGGAGCGCAGCCCCCCTGCCCCTGCGCGAAGGCAGTGCCGACATCGAAATCGGCGTGGCCAGCGAGATGGGGCCGGAGGTGCGCCTGCAGACCCTGTTCCGTGACCGCTTCGTGGGCGCAGTCCGGGTGGGGCATCCGCTGGCGGCCCTGCGGCGCGTGAGTGCCGAGCGCTATTGCGCATACGAACACGTGAGCGCTTCGCCGCGCGGCGACCGCGCCAGTCCGCTCGATACCGCGCTGGCCGAGCGCGGCCTGGTGCGCAAGGTGGTGGCGGTGGTGCCGAGTTTTCCCGGTGCGCTGGCGGTGGTGCGCAACTCCGACCTGGTGGCCATGGTGCCGCGCTCCTTCCTGACCACGGCCGGCACGCCGCGCAAGGATGGCAGCGCGTCCGGCATCCATCTGTTCGAATTGCCGATCGCGACCGCTCCCATCATCGTCTCGCTGATGTGGCATCCGCGCGTGGAGCTGGACCCGGCACATCGCTGGCTGCGCGACAAGGTGCGCGCGGTCTGTGCCGGGCTGGCGCAGCACGGTGCGGGTGCCAAAGGCCGTCCCGGCTGAACCCTTTTCCTGAAAGCATTCCATGCAACTGCAAGGCATTCATCATGTGGCCGTCATCTGTTCCGACTATGCCGTCTCCAAGGCCTTCTATGTGGACCTGCTGGGTCTGCGCGTGATCGCCGAACATTACCGCCAGGCGCGCGACTCCTGGAAGCTGGACCTGGGCCTGCCCGATGGCAGCCAGATCGAGCTGTTTTCCTTCCCTGAACCGCCGCCCCGTCCTTCGCGCCCCGAGGCCTGCGGTCTGCGCCATCTCTCCTTTGCCGTGGCCGACGTGGCTGCCAGCAAGGCTGAGCTGCAGGCCAGTGGCGTGGTGGTGGAAGACATCCGCGTGGATGAATACACGGGCCGGCGCTTCACCTTCTTCGCCGATCCGGATGGGCTGCCACTGGAACTGTATGAAGTGATCCGCTGAACTGGCCCGTCCGCAAGCCGCGCCACAGCTGAGCTTGCGCGGCATGGTGCAGAAAACGTCAAGCCGCCATGCGCGCACCGCAAGGGCAACGGCTATACTCGCGCTGCATTCCTGACCGGCCTGCCTTCCTGCCCACCTCCACGCCATGCAAAACCTCAAGACTTCCGCCTTCTCGCGCCTGAGCTCCACTACCCTGCTGGGGGCTGCCGTGGTGCTGGGCATGCTCTACTTCGGCCGCGACATCCTGGCTCCGCTGGCCGTAGCCGGCATCGCCAGCCTGATCATCCTGCCGCTGGTGAGGAAACTCGATGCCCTGGGCCTGAACCGGGCGGCGGCGGCCATGGTCTCGGTGCTGCTGGTCGGTGGCTGCCTGGTGGCACTGGCGGTGGTGCTGACCTTCCAGCTGGTGAGCGTGACCAGCGACCTGCCGCAATATCGCGAAGGTATCCAGGACAAGGTGGAAAGCGTGCGCGCCATGGCCGAGCGCCCCTTCGCCCGGCTGGAAGCCGAACTGAGCGCGGTAATCCCGCAGCCGGTTCCGGAGAGCGCGCGCAGCGGCAAGAAAAACAGCCGGACCGCGGCCGCCGCCGCTGCAGCAGCGGCCACGCCCGAGGCCGATACCCGCATGTCGGTGCGCGGTGCCTTGCGGCGCCTGTTTGCACTGGCCTGGGGGCCGATCGGCCAGGCCGGCATCGTGCTGGTGCTGCTGGTATTCATCCTGCTGGAACAGGAGTCCCTGCGCGAACGCCTGATCCGCCTGGCCGGGCTGACCGAGATGAGCCGCACCATGCAGGCGCTGGGCGATGCCGCCGAGGGCGTGTCGCGTTTCTTCTTTTCGCAATTCGTGGTCAACCTGGTGTTCGGCCTCATCATGGGCGCGGTGCTGGCCGCCGGCGGCGTGCCGCATGCGGTGCTGTGGGGGGCGCTGGCCGGGGTGCTGCGTTTCGTTCCTTACCTGGGCGCGCTGGCGTCCGGACTGATGATTTCGGTCTTCATCGCCGCCATTGATCCAGGCTGGTGGCTGGCGCTATCCTTCCTGGCCTTCTACGTCGGGCTGGAAGTGATCGTGGCCAACTTCATCGAGCCGCGCGTGTATGGCCATAGCTCCGGTCTCTCTCCCCTGGCGGTGATCGTCTCGGCGCTGTTCTGGGGCACGCTGTGGGGCCCCATCGGCCTGCTGCTCTCCACCCCGTTGACGCTGTGCCTGGTGGTAGCCGGACGTCACGTGGCCGCACTGGAACCGATCACCATCCTGCTGGGCGAAGCGCCGGACATGACGCACGCTGAGCGCTTCTACCAGCGCGCCCTGGCCGGTGAATCCGAGGCCATCATCCGCGATGCACGCGGCCATCTGCAAAAGCAGAGCTTCGCCAAGTATTGCGACCAGATCCTGCTGCCCGGCCTGGCCCTGGCGGCATTGGACCTGCGCCATGGCCGCATCGAGGGTGCGCAGCAAGAACGGCTGCTGCATTCGGTCTCGCAACTCACCGAAGTGCTCACGCAGAGCCCGGGCGCACCACGCAGCCTGCGTCGCCGGCGCGAAGTGCCGCTGCTCAACAGCGGCGTGGGCGCGCACCTGCGCGAACTGCGTCAGGCGCGACTGGGCCGCTGGCAGGGTTCGCTGGATGTGCCGCAGGGCTCGGTGGTGCTGTGCGGCGGCTTGCGCGGTGAGCGCGATGACCTGCTCTCCGAACTGCTGGTGCATGCCCTGCGCGTGACCGGCATCGATGCCCGCAGCATCACGCTGGACCAGCCCGAGGATGAACAGCCCGATACCAGCAAGGCGGAACTGGTATCCATCGTGTTCCTGGTCTATCCGGTGCGCGAGAAGCTGGAGGCGTGGATGGCGGTGGTGCATGACCTGCGCGAGAACCTGCCGCATGCGCTGCTGGTCACCATCCGCCCCTCATTCTTCAATGAAGAGGTAGAGGCCACGACCGTGAAAGAACAGGTGGACATGGTGCTGTCGTCCTTCGAAGAAGGGCTGGCGTTTGCGTCTACGCATATGCGACCGGCGATCAAGGCGTAAGCCCGCGCAACCTCAATGCGCAGGAGAAAAAAAACCGCCCGGCTCGCACCGGGCGGTTTTGCTTTTGCAGCGTCGTTTCGTCGCGGTCAGTGACGTCGCACGTATCAACGCTTCAACTGCGACAAATCACGCACGGCACCGCGATCAGCCGACGTGGTCAGCGCCGCATAAGCCTGCAGTGCCTGCGACACCACACGCTGGCGATTGCCCGGCTGCCACGCGGCATCGCCACGAGCGTCCATCTCGCTACGGCGCTTGGCCAGTTCTTCACCGGAGATGCGCAGGTTGATGGTGCGGTTGGGGATGTCGATATCGATCATGTCGCCCTCTTCCACCAGGCCGATGGCACCGCCTTCGGCCGCTTCCGGCGACGCGTGGCCGATCACCAGGCCCGAGGAACCGCCGGAGAAGCGGCCATCGGTGAACAGCGCGCAGGCCTTGCCCAGGCCCTTGGACTTGATGTACGAAGTCGGGTACAGCATTTCCTGCATGCCGGGGCCGCCCTTGGGGCCTTCATAGCGCACGATGACCACATCACCGGCCTTGACCTTGTCGCCCAGGATGCCTTCCACAGCCGCGTCCTGGCTCTCGAAGACGCGTGCGGTGCCGGAGAACTTCAGGATGCTTTCATCCACGCCTGCGGTCTTGACGATGCAACCCTTCTCGGCGATGTTGCCGTACAGGACCGCCAGGCCGCCGTCTTGCGAGTAAGCGTGTTCGCGATCGCGGATGCAGCCGTTGGCGCGGTCCAGGTCGCTGTCTTCAAAACGCTCTTCCTGCGAGAAGGCCGTCTGCGTGGGCACGCCACCGGGGGCGGCGCGGAACAGCTTGTGTACGGCCGGATCGCTGGTGACGCGGATGTCGAATTTCTCGATGGCTTCGCCCAGGGTCTTGCTGTGCACGGTCGGACGCGAGGTATCCAGCAGGCCGGCACGGGCCAGCTCACCCAGGATGGCGATGATGCCGCCGGCGCGGTGCACGTCTTCGATGTGGTACTTGTTGGTCATCGGCGCGACCTTGCACAGGCAGGGGACCTTGCGCGAGATGCGGTCGATGTCGGCCATGGTGAATTCCACCTTGGCTTCGTGGGCTGCGGCCAGCAGGTGCAGCACGGTGTTGGTGGAGCCGCCCATGGAGACGTCCAGGGCCATGGCGTTTTCCCAGGTTTCCTTGGTGCAGATGTTGCGCGGCAGGATGCTGTAGTCGTCCTGTTCGTAGTGGCGCTTGGCCAGTTCGACGATCAGGCGGCCAGCGCGCAGGAACAGTTCCTTGCGGTCGGCGTGGGTCGCGAGAACGGTGCCATTGCCCGGCAGCGACAGGCCCAGCACTTCGGTCAGGCAGTTCATCGAGTTGGCGGTGAACATGCCCGAGCAGGAACCGCAGGTCGGACAGGCCGAACGTTCCACCTCGGCCACGTCGGCGTCGGAGATGTTCTTGTCGCCGGCCTGGATCATGGCGTCGACCAGGTCGAGCTTGATGACCTTCTTGTCGGTGTTGACGGTCTTGATGACCTTGCCGGCTTCCATCGGGCCGCCGGAGACGAAGACCACGGGGATGTTCAGGCGCATGGCGGCCATCAGCATGCCCGGGGTGATCTTGTCGCAGTTGGAGATGCAGACCATGGCGTCGGCACAGTGGGCGTTGACCATGTATTCCACAGAGTCGGCGATCAGGTCGCGCGAGGGCAGCGAATACAGCATGCCGTCGTGGCCCATGGCGATGCCGTCATCCACGGCGATGGTGTTGAATTCCTTGGCCACGCCGCCGGCCGCCTCGATCTCGCGCGCCACCAGCTGGCCCAGGTCCTTCAGGTGCACGTGCCCCGGTACGAACTGGGTGAAGGAGTTCACGACCGCAATGATGGGCTTGCTGAAATCGCCATCCTTCATGCCGGTGGCACGCCACAGCGCACGCGCGCCGGCCATGTTGCGGCCTTGGGTGGTGGTATAGGAACGGTAGGTCGGCATGATGGGTGTCTCCTCAGGGCTGCTTAGGGAAAAAGGGAGCACAAGAGTGCCTTCGGGGAGAGTGTTTGTCCAATATATAATTCGATGACTATTAATATCTTTTACATATTATAAACTCAACCTCTTTTTAGCCCTTGGCCCCCAATTTGCTCGCAGGACAATGCGTATTGAAATGCATTAAGCAAATCCCCCTAATAAGGGTATTCGCACATGTTCTGCCCTACTCCGCGCGATGTATCACGAACCGATGAACCCGCCCGCATGTCGGATAAGGTTGGGGTAAAACGCAATCGAGTAGAAACTCTTAAAGTCTTCTGTCGACCCCACCATTTCGTGGGCCCTTAGCTGGTGTAGTAGGGAAGAGGGAAATTCATGAGTAATACCCCCTTCACTTCCAAGCTGAGATTTATTTTTCTGATAGTTTTGAAGATAAATATTTAAAACTTGAATGAATTCGATGCTACGCAGCTTTCCACTGTTGTAGTCACGCTCCTTAATTGAGAAGGTTCTCGGAGAGAGCAATTGCAACAATATTTGCGCGCCACTTTCGTGTCCCGAAATCAGTGCTTCAAATCGTTGGGAGTTCTTTTCATAAATAAATGCCAAAGCAAAGAGAAACCAACAATGAACGTCTTTCACAGTAACTCCCGCAAGCGCGGCCTCAATCAGTTGCATTGTACGAAGCTGATCTCTTAAACCTGCATCGAAGGCCTTCGCAAGCATCGTGAATACTTCTGCGACATCAACGTTGGGATATTCGCTTTGACTGAGACCATGAACATAGTTCTTTTCAGCAATAGCTGCATTACGAAAGAGCGCGCGCGAATATTCTTTTTGGTCTGGTTCTGGGAGGAGATATTCTTGATCGAAAAAACGTTTCAGATATCGAGCACCGTCGAAGTGTGGACCATAAATGGCCTGAGTAGAGTGAGCTAACTGGCTGCTGTTTAGTCCTACTACGAAATACACTCCTGGCACTCCGAAGAGATGCTTAATTCCTTCAAGAAGTTCGATTGCATAATTTGGCTGGCATCGGTCAAGCTCATCGACAAAAAAGAAGATAGGAAGTTGGAAGTTAGGGCTGTTTCCCAACGCAGAAACAAGTTCGCTCAGCTTCTCTCGAAAAATGCTGATTGAATACTCCTTTGCTTGATGCTCTTTCAGTGCCGCTCCGAAGGAGTCGGACAACCCGTTGATAAATGCATCCCTATCTTTGTGAATAGCATCCTCCGAGAGAAGGCTTTTAGACGATTCACCTTTGGCAATTGCTTCCAACTCTTCAAAACTCATATTCAGAAGTCGCTTCAGTGCAATTGCCCCCGCCACTTTCAACACTGGAGTAGTAAATTTTTTCAGTGCACCTATAGCCTCGGAAAGTCGCTGCTGAACCGTCCTGTCTTTTCGAAAAAGACATTCAAGTTCCTCTTCAATCTTGGCAATGAATGCCACCAACGGTTCAGGAGTGAAATCATTTTTCCAAGCATCGAAATAGACGGCTGGATAGCCCTGATGCTTGAGATCTTCTTGCCAGGCCTTTAGCAAGAAAGTTTTTCCGTAGCCCCACTCGGCATTGATGGCAAGAACAAACCCTTGTTCGAGCGGCTTATTGAAATATCTATTCCGCAGATGATTAGAAAGATAATTTGCTACAGCTTGACGGTTAAGCAAATCATTTTTCCAGAAATCGGGAGCAGGAGTATTGGACATACCTTTTCCTTTCATCTTATACGCTAGTAGATACGCGCAACTCTTCTAAAACATCTCAGAGCTGATTACTAAGAAATTGAATTAGAAGAGCGAAATAGTTTCGATAGAGCAAGGATCGTATTCAACGAAAACCAACGTCCATGTCGCTGCAAATAAGGCTCTTCACGTTATCGAAAGTTATCACCCATTTCTACAACATCGAAGCTTAGAGGCAACGATATCATCCGCCCGCGCGGCTCAGGTGTTCATAGAGGATCGCCGCACCCACGCCAATCAACACCACGCCACCGATGATCTCGGCACGCTTGCCGATCAGGTGGCCCAGCACGCGGCCGACCATCACGCCGATGGTGACCATGGTGGTGGTGGCCAGGCCGATCAACAGTGCGGCTTCGAGGATGTTGACGTCGATGAAGGCCAGGCCCACGCCCACGGCCATGGCGTCGATGCTGGTGGCCACCGCAGTGAGGGCCAGCATGACCACGGATTGCTTCTGCGGGGTGGCGTTGGCGTCTTCTTCCTCATCATCATCGCTGAGGCCTTCGCGGATCATGCGCGCACCCAGCACCAGCAGCAGCACGAAGGCGATCCAGTGATCCCATTCCGAGACCCACTTGGTGGCGACAGAACCGGCGAACCAGCCGATGAGGGGCGTGATGGCTTCGATCACGCCGAACAGCAGGCCGATGCGCAATGCCTGCAGGAAGCGTGGCTTCTGCATGGCGGCACCCTTGCCGATGGCGGCCGCAAAAGCGTCCGTGGACATCGCCAGCGCGAGGAGAAGGAGAGCGGGGAAATTCATGAGCGGGGATTCCTTGGCCGGGCGAAAAGTCCATGGACGCGCCTGCGCGCCCAGCCTGGCCGCAGGATACGTCTATGGTCTCGCCTACCTGGATGGCTACCCGCGCCACGGCAGCGATGCTGCCGAGAATGTTGACACGGGCTCTTCCGGATGACCCGGAAGCTGGCTACTCCCCAAAGAGAAGCCCGGATTTTAAACGAAGACGGCCGAGCTAGACAAGTTGTCGTGCCGGGTTCGTCAGAATGCTGCGGCGTACGCTACACAATGTATTGCCAGGCAGACATTGTGACGATCAGTACGCATCACCCTGCTCTACCGCATCGACCGGATCCACATGCGTCATCACATCCAGCACAGGATGCGCCGCCAGCACCCGGCTCCGCGCGTCGATGGCAATGGCATGGCCTTCGGTGACGGTGAGCGTGCCATCGATTTCCAGATGCACGTCCACCAGCGTGAGATCGCCCATGCGCCGCGTGCGCAAGTCATGCACCCCCTGCACTCCGGGCGTGGCGAGAATGGTAGCGCGGATGGCCTCGCCTTCTTCAGCGGACACGGCGCGGTCCATCAGGTCATGCAGCGCGCTCCAGAAAAATCCCCAGCCGGTGCGCACCACCATCAAGCCCACCACCGCCGCAGCCACCGGATCCAGCAAGGTGAAGCCCGCCAGGCTGCCGACGATGCCCAGCGCCACCCACAAGGCCGCCACATGGACCGGCGGCGTCTCGCCATAGTGCTGGATCTTCTGGGCCGCCGACACCAGCATGCCCAGGCCCACCGCCAGCAGCAATGCACCCAGCGCCAGCGAGGCCGCCGTTTCGTAACGCTGGTGACCATATTGGTGATCGTCGTCAGCCTGCTTGCGGCTGTGATGGCCCGCCAGCAGCACCACGAAATCGGAAATGAGATCGGACAGCGAATGAATGCCGTCCGCAATCAGGGCCTGCGATCCGGAGAACACGCCTGCAGTGACCTGCAGCATCACCAGCGCGATGTTGACCACGATGCTCACCAGCGTACTGGTGCGGCCAGCGCGATAACGGGCCGCACTCAATGCCTCATCGCGAGGATCTTCCCCCTTGAAGTCTTCTATTTGGGTACTTAACATAAAACCAACGATAAGAGCCTAATCTAGAGCCAAAATTGGCAAAACTTGTGCTATCGAACAAATTACTGGATCATCTTGCCACATTACAATGTCATCCGTATTGCGTCAGGGGGACTGCCGCCGCTTTTTTGCCGGTGCGGTCAGCAACGCGCCGGATCACGGCCCGCACCTCCATCGCACGACAAGACATCCCCGCGTACCTGGCTGGCGCCATGACACGCGAGCGATCCGAGACAGACCCGGTGCAGCCTTACATCGAGGAACAGCATGAACCAAGCAACTCCGCAACCGCTGTCGTTTGCGTTCGACAGGGCCAGCGGCGAACTGAGCGCCACCTGGCAACCCATACAGGGATTCCCGCCGCTGACGCTGGCCTTCCTGAAACAGGCCATGACCGATCATGGGCTGACCAAACTGTTTTTCCAGGATTCGGTCCTCAATGGCTTCGTGCGCAAGGCCGAGGATGCCAAGGAACCCGTCACCCAGGTCATCGCCGAACGGCGCGATGGCGAATTCTCGCTGGATGTGTCCGATGACCTGATGATGGCCTCGCTGACTTTGGTGCCGCCCTACGGTGGCCGCGCCAAGAGCGTGGAAGTGGTCAACGCCATCCGCGCCGCCGGCATCACTTACGGCATCCTGCACGAGCAGCTGCGCGGGGCGCTCTCGGCGGGCTTCTGCAACAAGCTGGTGGTGGCACAGGGCCTCATGCCCACGCCTGCCGAGCCGGCCCGTTTCGAGAGCCTGCTGGAAGAGAAGGAAGAAGAGCTGGCCGACATCGACGAAGATGCCGTGGTCTCCTATGCCGACATGGGCCACATCCTGCTGGTCAAGGTCGGTGATCCGCTGATGCGCCGCACGCCACCGGTACCGGGCCAGGATGGCATCGACATCCGTGGCGGCAAGGTGCCGGCACGGCCGATTGCCGACGTGCCCTTCTCCAAGGAATGCATCGGTGCCGAACCGAGCGAGGAAGACCCCGACCTGCTGGTGGCCATCGTGCCGGGTCAGCCCACCGTCATCAAGAATGGCGTGAAGGTCAACCCGGTGCTGGATGTGGAAAACGTCGACCTCTCCACCGGCAACCTGAGCTTCGAAGGCACGGTGCGCGTCTCCGGTGACGTGCTTACCGGCATGAAGATGAATGTGGGCGGCGACGTGGTCATCAACGGCACCGTGGAAGCGGCCGAGATCGTGGCCGGCGGCAGCGTCACGGTCAAGGGCGGCGTGATCGGCCACAGCGAGGGCGTCACCGCCCAGGCCGGCACCACCGCCATTGCCTCGCGCATCAGTTCCCAGAAATCGGTGCAGGTGATGTTCGCCGAGAGCGCCCACATCGAAGCCGCCGACGACATCCTGGTGCTGGGCAACGCCCGTCACTGCGAGCTGCTGGCCGGCAACGAGATCACGGTCGGCAAGGGCAATCCGCGTACCGGCCACATCATCGGCGGCCGCGTGGAAGCGACCAACATCATCCGCGCCAACGTGATCGGTGCGTCCACCACCACGCATACGCGCGTCCAGGTCGGCCTCGATCCGTATCTGGAAGAGAAGATCGCCATCAAGGAACAGGAATACACCCGCAAGGTGGCCGAGCTCGATCGCACCATCAAGCAGCAGAGCTACTACAAGCTCAATCCCGAAAAGGCCACCCCCGAACTGCTGCATGAGACCAGCGACAAGCGCAAGGCGCTGGCCTACGAGGTCAAGGTGTTGCTGGAAGAAGTGAGCCAGATGAAGGAAGGCATGGTCGCTGCCGAGGACGCACGCATCATCGTCGCCAAGGCCGTCTACGAAGGTACGGAATTGCGCATCGGGCACGAAGTGTGGCCGGTGCAATCCGACCTGGGTGGCGGCACCGCACAGCTGTTCGAAGGCGATATCCGCTACAACCCGAAAAAGTAGTTTTCCCAGGTTTTTCTTGTTTTCCGCCAGCCTGTGGATAAATCGTTTATAGCATTTGCACTTCGGTTATCCACAGGCCGTTCCGCGCTCACGCACTGATTGCTCCCGCTCATGCAAGACCTGCTCCCCCATCCGGACCTGGCGCAACTGCGCACCTTGGCAGCCGACAGTGCGGCCATCACCATGGATTGCAATTGCCGCGCGGCCGACAGCAGCGGCTGGATCAGCCTGCCGCTATCGCTGCCGGAAACGCAACTGGTGGACGTGGCCACGCTCATTGCCGATCCCTACGACGAACCGACCTTCACCGAATACCATCCGCAGGGCACCCGCTACGCCTCGCCCGAGGCTCCCATCGCGCCGGCCTGGTATCCGTACAACCGCTGCAATATCGCGCGCTGCACGCAATGCGCACGCCACTACCTGCGCTACATGGAAGCCGGTGGTTATTTCGTGGATCGCCGCATCCGTTCATTGAATGCTCCGGCGCTGATCGTCGAGGCGGCCTGACACCCGCTCCCGCTGTGCTGTTCAGCCCCGGCTCAAGCGGCTGGCCATCAGGATCTGGTACAGCGTATCCGCCGGCCGCGACAAGCGCCGCGCGGTGAGCGCCACATATTCCACATCCGGCAGGCGCGGCAGCGCCGCATGATTCAGCGGCACCACCAGGTCACGCGAGGCCAGATGCTGCGGCAATGCCGCCAGCCCCAGCCCGCCGCGCGCCGCCGCCATGCAGCCCGCATGACTGCCGCTGGTGCAGACGATGCGCCAGTGATGGCCTGACTTGCCCAGCGCCTGCAAGGTCGCCGCACGCGTGATGCTGGGCTCGGGTAGCAGGATCAGAGGCAAGGGTTCGGTGAGGTCAACCAGGGTATCGGGCCGCGTGAGCCACTGCATGGGCGTGGAGAACATGCTGTGCCCGCGCGATTCGCCGGCCCGCCGCTTGCCGACCAGCAAGTCCAGCTTGCCCTGGTCCAGCGAGGCATAGAGCTCGCTGGTGAGACCGATGGTGATTTCCAGTTCGACTTCCGGATGCTGGCTCCGAAAGGCCGCCAGCATGTCCGGCAGCGGGCCCATGGCGAGGTCGTCGGAGGTGCCGAAGCGGACCCGGCCGCGCAGGCGCGGGGCGCTGAACTGCGCTTCGGCGCGGGCATGCGCCTGCAGGATCAGGCGCGCATGCACCAGCAGGCTTTCGCCATCAGCGGTCAGTGCCAGCGAATGCGTATCGCGCACGAAGAGGCGACGGCCCAGGCTCTCTTCCAGGCGGCGGATGTGGTCGCTCACCGTCGATTGCGTCAGCCCGAGCTGGCGCCCGGCCTCGGTGAAGCTGGACGAGGTCGCGGCAGTAGCGAAGGTCTGGAGCCAGAGCGGATTGAGCATGAGGCCATTATCATCGGAGTTTCCGATGACAGTCAACGTGATCAGAGGGGTTCCCGATGGCCGTGCGCTTTCCTATCATGAGGGCAAACCCGAATCGTCCCTTCATTTTCTTCGCGAGCGCGCCATGAACCGCTTTCTCCCCGACCGCTTCACCCAGTTGCTCATCGGCACCGTGCTGCTGGCCACCTTCTTCCCGGCCACCGGCAGCTTCGAGCACTTCATGCACATCGCCAGCAATGCGGCCATCTCGCTGCTGTTCTTCCTGCATGGCGCCAAGCTCTCACGCGAGGCGGCCCTGTCCGGACTGAAGCAACCGCGCCTGCACCTGCTCACGCTGGCCTCGACCTTCCTCCTGTTCCCGCTGCTGGGCCTGGCCTTGAAGAGCATCGTGCCGGATCTGCTGACGCCGCAACTGTGGATGGGCGTGCTGTTCGTCTGCACGCTCTCCTCCACCGTGCAATCCTCGATCGGCTTTACCTCCATTGCACGCGGCAACGTGCCGGCGGCGATCTGCGGTGCCACTGCATCGAACCTGCTGGGCATCGTCATCACGCCGCTGCTGGTGACCTTGCTGCTGCATCGTCATCACGAAGCCAACGGCATGTCGCAGGTGCTGAGCATCCTGCTGCAACTGCTGCTGCCCTTCGTGCTGGGCAACCTGATGCGTCCCTGGATCGGTGACTGGATCAATCGCCACAAGGTCATCGTCAATGTCGTCGATCGCGGCGGCATCCTGTTGTCGGTCTATGCCGCCTTCAGCGTGGCCGTGGCACAGGGCGTGTGGCACCTGTTCCCGCCGGGGCAGCTGGCCTTGCTGGTGCTGGTCAATGCGGTGCTGCTGGGGACCGTGCTGCTGGTGACCACCTATGGCGCCCGCGCCCTGAAGATGCCGCGCGGCGATGAAATCGTACTGGTCTTCTGCGGCTCCAAGAAGTCGCTGGCCTCGGGCATCCCCATCGCTTCAGTGCTGTTTGCCGGCAGCGGGGCAGCGGTGGTGCTGCTGCCGATCATGCTGTTCCACCAGATGCAGCTGATGCTGTGCGCGGTACTGGCGCGGCGCTATGCGGCTCGCAAGGAAAGTGAACAAAGCGGCGAGCACCCGCAGCAGGAGGGCGTACCGGCGGCGGCGACGCGCTGATTGCTGACCGTTTCTTCCCGCGGGCGCGAGGGCTACTGACAGGACGGTGTCAGTAGCCCTCGCGCATGATGCGTTCCATGCCAGCCGGCATAGACAACGCTCCCCTCCCAAGAAAAGGAAGAACACCATGCAAACCCAAGTCAACTGGTTCGAGATCGCCACCAAGGACCTGCAGCGCGCCACCCGCTTCTACGAAGCCGTCTTTGCCACCAGGCTGCGCCAGGAGCAGCTGTCCGAGGAAGGCCCGATGGCCATCTTCGTGCGCGATGACGGCCAGTCCATCGGCTGCCTGACCGGCCCCGGCTGGCTGGAGCCGACCCGCCAGGGCACGCTGATCTACCTCGATGCCGGCCCCTCGATCCAGGCCGTGCTCGACCGCGTCAAGGCGGCCGGCGGTGAAGTGACCATGGAGCGCTTCCAGCTGCCCAACGATATCGGCTACATCGCCCAGTTCATCGACAGCGAAGGCAATCGCCTGGCCTTGCACGCGATGCATTGAACGGACCGGATCGGCTCGCCAGGCCAGCGCCATGCCCGCATCTTGCACAGCAGCATCGAAGTTCGTGGCGGGCCGGGAGCATGCGTGCCAGAATGGCGCGCATCATTTTTTCCTCTGCCTGTCATGCGTCGAGCCGACCGCCTGTTCCAGATCACCCAGTACCTGCGCGGACGCCGTCTCACCACGGCGCGCCAGCTGGCGCAATGGCTGTCGGTGTCGGAACGCACGGTCTATCGCGACATCCGCGATCTTTCGCTGTCGGGCGTGCCGGTGGATGGCGAAGCCGGGGTCGGCTACCGCATCAAGCCTGGCTATGACCTGCCGCCGCTGATGTTCAACGCCGATGAAATCGATGCACTGGTGATCGGCATGCGGATGGTGCAAGCCTGGGGCGGCCCGCAGCTGGGCGCCTCGGCGGCCTCGGCACTGGCCAAGGTGGTGCTGGCCCTGCCCAAGGAAAAACGCGATTTCGTCGAGGCCACGCCGCTCTTCGCGCCGGCCATGCAGGACGACTGCGGCCAGGGCGAGCGGCTGGAAGCCATCCGCCAGGCCATCAACAGCCGTCACAAACTGCTGCTGCATTACACCGATGCCCAGCAACGCAGCAGCCAGCGGGTGGTGTGGCCGCTGGCGCTGGCCTTCTTCGGCGGCACCTGGCTCTTGGCCGCCTGGTGCGAAACGCGTGACGATTTCCGCTCCTTCCGCCTGGACCGCGTCCGGCAGATGAGCGAACAAGGCCATTATCCTGACCGCAATGGCCGCCGCCTGCCGGACTTCGTGCGGGCCATGCAGCGCCAGGTGCGCGCACAGCAATCCTCCGCGGCGGCTCCGGCAACACCACCGGCGCCTGCCGCCCCACCGCCCGCTGCCTGACCGGGCGTGGCGCTGCGCCAACGCAAAGCGCATATGCTGCTGCAAATTGATTCGTTCGCAAGCCGGGGCACCGGGGTTAGGCTGGGACCGTCACTCACTTCCTGCGAGTCCCTTCATGCGTGCTGCTGCCTCTGCTTCCGCTTCGGCCTCCACGGCCGGCCCCATCGCCTTGTCCCTCGATGACCGCTGTGTGCTCTGCGTCGGTGGCCTGACCGGTGCCCGCAATCACTACCGGGCCGAGATCGAAAACCGCGCCGGGCGCTTCCTGCATCACGATGGCGGACGCGAGGACAACCTGCACCGGCTCACGCCCATGCTGGCCGCCGCCGACATCGTCATCTGCGCCTCCGGCAACATCAGCCACAACGCCTACCACCTGGTCAAAAGCACCTGCAAGAAGCTGGGCAAGCCCTGCGTGCTGGTCAAGGGCACCGGC
This sequence comes from Herbaspirillum huttiense, assembly GCF_004367745.1. Taxonomy (GTDB): domain Bacteria; phylum Pseudomonadota; class Gammaproteobacteria; order Burkholderiales; family Burkholderiaceae_D; genus Herbaspirillum; species Herbaspirillum huttiense. The sequence goes on along the minus strand of NZ_CP037993.1, from coordinate 661,286 downwards.
ATCGCCTCTTTCCTCGATGGCCTGGGCCACCTGGCCGCCAGCGAAGCACCGCAGGAAGGACGCTCGGCCCGCGGCGACCGGGTGTTGCGCGGCAAGCGCTAGGGCCTGTTCCCGCCAGCAACAAAAAAACCCCGCTGTTTGGAAAAAATCTCAAATCCCCCCTACAATCGACTCCCCGGCCCGCCCTGCGTGCCGTACCGACAACATGCCAAGACGGCAATTTCCGGGAGTTCGTTTGAAGATCGTATCTCGCCTGCGCACCTGTCTGCGCCCGCGCCTGTGCGCGCTGGTGCTGACGCTGGCCGGTGCCGTGGCCGGCGCACCGGCGGTGCAGGCCGCACCACAACCCAGCTTCGGCATTGAGGTCGGCAATGCCTTGCTGTGCCTCAACCAGCTCAACAGCAAGTATTTCTTCGATTACCTCGTGGCCGCCTTCGGCCCACCCTACAAGACGGAGGGCGGGGCCTACTGGTTCAAGGCCACCAATGTCACGCTGTGGGGCATGCAGGCCACCGATTTCCTGGTCAATGACAGCAGCAGCAGCCAGGCCGACTTCATCGGCGCGTATTTCAACACCACGCCGGTCAAGCTGACCGATGCCATCAAGGGCGCACTGGGCATCCGTTTCACTCCCGAAGATGATTCGGCCTATCCGATGAGGCAGTCGCAGGCCGGCAGCAAGATCGTCTACAACGATACCAACGCCAAGATGTATTGCGCCAAGTCCAAGTTCCTGGTGCCGGGGCCCGAGCAGCCCTGAACGCGGAGCGTCGAAGAACCATGAAAAATGCGGCCCGGTGGGACACCACGGGCCGCATTGTCATTGGGGCAGCGGGTAGCGCTATGCAGCTCAAGCCTTGCGGAAATCGTCGGTGGTGCGGATGCAATCGCGCCCCGCTGCCTTGGCCAGGGCCAGCGCCTTTTCCGATTCGCGCAGCACGGTATCGGGTTCGTCGACCTGACGCTGCGGGGCCACGGCGGCGATGCCGATGCTGATGGTCACGCGGCCGGTCGGGCTGGCACTGTGCTCGATGTTGAGCTGTTCGATCGACTTGCGGATGCGTTCGGCCACGATCAGTGCGCCGTCCAGGCGCGAACCCGGCAACAGCACGGCGATCTCCTGGGTACCGAAACGCGAGAGCAGATCTTCCGGACGCACGTTGGTATCGCGGATGGCGCTGCCGACCCGGCGCAAGACCTTGTCGCCGGCCATGCGGCCATAGCTGGCGTTGTATTCATCGAAGAGATCGATGTCGATCATGATGATGGCCAGCGACAGGTTGGTGCGCGCCGCGCGGTTGAATTCTTCCAGCAGGCCGCGCTCGAACTGGCGGCGGTTGGCCAGGCCGGTCAGCGCATCTTCCAGGCCGACGCGGGCCAGGGTCTTTTCCATTTCTTCCAGGTGGGTGCGGGCATCATCGCGTTGCTCCACCAGTTGCTTGTGCTCTTCCTGCAGCTGCTGCATGCCGGCCTCCAGACCGGACAGCGGTTGCAGCAGTTGCCGCGCCAGCACCCAGGACAGCAGGGCCGACACCAGCACCAGGACCACGGCGGCGACCGCCAGGCCCTGCGTGCTGCCATTCATGGCCAAGGCGGTCAGCACGATGGCGGTGAGCAGCGCAGCGGCGGTACCGGACAAGGTCAGGCGTGTTTGGAGTTGACGGGACAGGGACATAAGCTGAAAACCGACTTTCCTAAAAGAGAGGTTCGGCACCGGCAGGACAGGCGCGGCAGGCACGGCAGTGATGGGCGGCAATATGGCCACGCGAAATCGTACAGGCTAGTTCGCTGCGATGCAACGCGATTGCCGCCCTGCACGCAGGATAGGCGTGCTTGTCAGGGCGCTGTCATGCGGACGTCAGGCCGGGTGTGAGGAATTCACGACAAACGCGGCGGCAAGCTCATCCATGGCATCGGCACGCGCATCACGCCACCTGCAGCGCCCGCAGCAAGGGCAGCCTGGTACGCGCGAAGAGCCGCGCCTGCGTCGCCAGTTCAGCCAGGTTCTCGTCCTCGGCTTCCAGCCGCACGCCATCGCGCACCAGCCGCTTGCCCTGCGCAGCGATGTGCTGCCAGGCCTGGGCGGGCCAGGCTTCGACATCGTCACCGCAGACTTCGCGCGCCAGCAGGAACAACTGCTCGACCCGGTCCACCTTCACGCCACCGCCGGTCAGCGGGCTGACCAGATGAGCGATGTCGCCCTCCTGGCTCTCCGGCAGCACCAGCGCTGCGCGATGCAGGAGATAGGCATTGAGGTCGGCCGTGCGGCGCGCGATCTGGGCCTGGGTGGCGGCATCCAGCTCGGGGGGCAGCGGAGCGGCGTGGCCGGTGCCGATCAGCATCAGCGCCGAATCGATCACCTGCGACAGGTTCAGGTTGCGATGCGCCAGCGAGGCCGCCAGGTCCACCAGCGTGTGCGGCTGGTAGTCCGAGAGCGCCTGCAGGATCGGTTCGTAGATGAGCCGGTTGAGGGTGATCTCGGCGGCCACGTTCTGAATCGTCAGCGGCACCTTGTCCGGCTCGGTCAGCAGCACCACGCTTTGCAGCGCCAGCGCCTGCACGCGCTGGCGCTCGTCCAGCACCTGCCCGCCGCGCACCCAGTAATCGCGGCGGAAGGTCTGGTTGACCATGAAGTCGCGCGTGCTCTGGTACAGCACCGGGTCGTCGATCTCGGCCAGGCACTGGCGCTGCGCCGGGGTCAGGTTGGCCATGTCGAGGTGATCGATGTAGTGCGCCGGGCAGGCGAACTGCAGACCGGCCTGCGAGAAGCGGCGATGGATCTCGGCAAAGGGCTCGGCGTGCCAGTCGCGATTGAAATATTCGTGTGCGAGGTAGCTGCGCGACTGCTGCTGCAGCATTTTGAAGCGGTCGCGCATGAAGGGGTTGGCCTGGGCATAGACCGGGTCGGTCTCGAAGAGCCGTGTGGCAAAGGCCAGCGCGGCCTCGATGCGAGCGGCCGTGGGCAGGCCGCGTTCCTCGTTGCCGGCCAGTTGCGTGTGCTGCACCAGCAGGTCGCGCAGCGGCATGAAGGCCGACCAGCCCGGCTGGGTGTTGTAGCTCAGATAGAGCACGCCGCCCGGCTTGAGCTTGCGGTCGATGAAATCGAGAATGATCTCGCGGTTGTCCTCGGAGACCCAGCTCCAGATGCCATGCAGGGCGATGAAATCGAAATCCGGCAGATCGTCGCGACGGCAGAAATGCGAGAAGCTGGAATCCTCCAACTGCGCGCCACTGCCACTGGCCGCCGCCAGTTCCTGGGCGAAGGCCGCCTGCAAGGGATTGAAATCATTGCCCCACCAGCGCGTGGTGGATGCCGCTGCGTGAAAATTGGTCGACAGGCCCTGCCCGAAACCCAGCTCGCAGGCGGTCTGGATGGCCGGTGCCTGCAGGCCGTGGAAGGCGAAGGCCAGCGGCAGGCGGGCCGGATTCATGCCGGGGTAATAGCCGTAGGTGTAGGCGATGTCGACGACGTAACCGTCATTCCAGTTGGTCAAGGCGAGCTCCGGGCAGCGAACATGAGAGGGAGGAAAGCAAGGACAGCGCCAGCCTCAGCCGGCGCCGGAGGCATCATCGCCGGCGTCGGTAGCGGCAGCCGGCCCGGCCAGCGCGCTGTATTTGCGCGCATTGCCACGGGCCAGTTCAACCGGATACTTGCGGCGATTCAGTTCCATTTTTTCCAGCACGGCGCTGCGCAGGTCGACGCCGGTATGGTCGGCCAGCTGGATCAGATAGACCAGCACATCGGCCATCTCATGACGGATGCCTTCGCGCGCGGCGTCATCGAGTTCATGATCGGCACCCGTCGGCAGCCACTGGAAGTGCTCCATCAGCTCGGCCACCTCCACCGAGAGGGCCATGGCCAGGTTCTTGGGCGTATGGAAACGCAGCCAGTCGCGTTCGCTGGAAAAGCTACGGATGATCTCGCGCAATTCGTGCAGATCGGACGGGGCAGCAGCGGGCTGGCCGGAGGGGGAAGCGGTCATGGGCTTGGCGTGGGTCTGGATGTTGTCGTCTTGGCCTTGTTGTCGGCAAGGTACTTTATCACCAACCCACACATACCGGCCTCCACACTTGATCTGCGACAGCTTGTATCCCACGGGAATGATGCACAATGTAGCGCAACACACGACATTCTGACGAACATGCTGACACTTTTACGATCTCCGCTGCGTCTTCTGTCCTGCACCCTGCTGGCCACCACGCTGCTGGCGGCCGGCTGCGACCGCCACATCGACCAGGAGCTGGCGGCCCACGAAGCGGCCCAGACCACGCTGGGCCTCACTCCCAAGCAATTTGCCGATCGCTTCAACAACCGGCTGGCCGACGTGCTCAGGGACATGAAAGTGGAAGAGCCCGAGCACATGGCCCACCTCTACATGCTGGACGCGTCGCGCCTGCATCCGGGCAAATATGAATACGTGCTCGACACCCAGGTCGGCCCGGCCCGGACCACGCTCATCGGCACGCTCAACAAGAAGGGTGAGCTGCGCAACGTGGGCGTGATGATGACCAACAAGGTGCCCGGCGCCCGTGACGAATTCCTGATCTGCGCCTCCAGTGCCGCGCGCAGTTTCATCTCCGGCAGCGAGGACAAGCTGCTGCCCCTGATTACCCGCCTCACCACGGTCGCCCTGGACAATCCCGGCCAGCGCATGACCGAGGTGGTGGCCGACCAATTGCTCTCGGTAGAACTGGTGCCGCAAGGCGTGCTGTTTCAGGTACAGCCGCGCCAATAAGCGACCACCATCATGCCGATGACGATGATGAACGGAAACAATTTCCGTTCATCATTGCCCCTGCCCCGCCCGGCAGGAATGCTGCTCCCGTTTATGGTTCACCCATGGAAAGTCCCGCCTTTTTGACCGATTGAAAGCGCGGCACAGCGTTTAGATTCTGGTCATCATGGTTTCCGTGTCGCGCCGCCCAAGCCGGATACAGGCTGGCGTCGCACATCTTTCGCGGAAATGCCATGGAACGCCATGACACCGACACGCAATTCCACACCAGGCCGCACGCGGCCCGGTATTAAAACGGGGTCGCCGCGCTTGGGGACGAAGCACGGCGGCTTTCTACAACAGCGGCAGGACCGTGACCCCGCAAGGTCAGCAACGGTCAGGGCAACGGGGGCAAGCATGCGCACGAATCTACCGATCACCACCACCGAACGGTTGCTGGAGGATGGCAAGTCCATCGTCTCCAAGACCGACCTGCAGGGCAACATCACCTACGTCAATCCTTACTTCGTGGAAATCAGCGGTTTCGACGAAGCCGAACTGATCGGGGCCCCGCAGAACATCGTGCGCCATCCCGAGATGCCGCGCGAGGCCTTCGCCGACATGTGGGCCACGCTCAAGGAAGGCCTGCCCTGGAACGGGCTGGTCAAGAACCGCTGCAAGAATGGCGATTACTACTGGGTCCAGGCCAACGTCACGCCGGTGCGCGAGAACGGCCGCGCGGTCGGCTACATGTCCGTGCGCACGCGTCCTTCGCGGGAGCAGGTACAGGCGGCCGACAGCGCCTATCGTGCCTTCGTCGGCGGCCAGGCGCGCGGCCTGCGCATCCGTCGCGGCGCAGTGGCGCGCACCGGCTTCATCGGCTGGCTGCAGGGCCTGCGTGATCTGCCGTTGGCCAAGCGGCTGGGCTGGATGATGGGCGTGCTCACGCTCATGTTCATCCTCGGCGGTGCGGTCGCGGGCAGTGCCGTGCAGACGGCCGGCGGCAGCCCCTATGCGGTGTGGCTCGCCACGCTTGGTGGCGCTGCGCTGCTGCTGGGCTCGTGGGCGGTGCTGCATGCCAGCGTGGTGGCGCCCTTGCAGCGCGCCATCAAGTCCGTCCATGGCCTGGCCGGCGGCGATCTCGACCTGCATATCGATACCGATGCGCGCGGCGACATGGGCTTGCTGCTGCAAGCGCTGCAGCAGCTCAACGTCAACCTGCGCGCCATCATCGGCGACGTGCGCCGCAACGTGGAATCGATGACCATCTCCACCGGCGAGATCGCCAGCGGCAACATGGATCTCTCAAGCCGTACCGAATCGCAAGCCTCGGCACTGGAAGAAACCGCCTCCAGCGTCGAGCAGTTCGCCGCCACCGTGCGCCAGAATGCCGACTCGGCAGCCAATGCCGACCGCCAGGCGCAATCGGCCTCCTCCATTGCCCAGCGTGGCAGCCATTCGGTGCAGCGCATGGGCAAGACCATGGAAGAGATCGACGCGGCTTCGCACAAGATCGTGGACATCATCGGGCTGATCGACGGCATCTCCTTCCAGACCAACATCCTGGCGCTGAACGCTGCCGTGGAAGCGGCGCGTGCCGGCGAACAGGGACGCGGCTTTGCCGTGGTCGCCTCGGAAGTACGCACGCTGGCGCAACGCTCGGCGGCCGCCGCCAAGGACATCAAGGGCCTCATCGACGACTCGCGCGCGAAAGTCGAGAGCGGCAACCAGCTGGTCCGCGAAACCGCGCAAGCCATGGGCGACCTCGGGGGCGCGGTGGAAAACATGGCCGTCACGATGGCCGAGATCACGGTGGCCAGCAATGAGCAGAGCGGCGGCATCGAGCAATTGAATCAGGCCGTCAACGCCATCGACGAAACCACCCAGCAGAATGCCGCCCTGGTGGAACAGGCTGCCGCCGCTGCCGAGAACCTGCGCGACCAGTCGATCAAACTGAGCCAGGCCATGTCGGTGTTCAAGATCAGCTACAGCGCCCCGCGCTCACCGGCCTCTGCGAGCGCGAACACTGCCACGCGCCAGAAGGAAACCACGCTGGCACTGGCGCAGTAAGGCCCGGTGGCATGCCGTGCAAGCGGCATGCCTACACCGCTTTACAAGGCATTGCATTTCTTTACCCGATAAGGGGGTGTCTGCATCTTTGCACGCTCACCGCGCTTGCCTATGATGAACTCCTGTCCGCATCTCCCTCATCAGAGGGGGATGCTGGCTGCCTACCACTACAAGGGAGTTTCACATGAGCGTGTCTTCGGTCTCCTCCGGCAACAGCAGCTTCTACAACACCATCATCCAGCCCATCAAGAACGTCGCCTCCGAAGTCGGTGACGAGATTGAAAGCGCCTACGACACCACGGTCGATGCCGTTTCCTCGGCTGCGCATTCGGTGGCCGACAGCGTGACCTCGGGCGTCAAGGCCATCGGCAACATCATCGATACCTCCGCCTGATCTTGGGTGCCGCAGCATGGCGCCGGGACCGCGCCATGCAATAATTCGGGCTTCGCGACTACCGCCAGCCCGGACCCTGCCATGCTGCTGCATACCATCTACCTCATCGCCATCTGCGCCGAAGCCATCTCTGGCGCGCTCATGGGCATCCGCAAGGACATGGACATCTTCGGCATCTGCCTCATCGGCACGGTGGCGGCGCTGGGTGGCGGGACCGTGCGCGACATCCTGATCGGCCACTATCCGCTGGGCTGGGTGGCGCATCCCGAATATCTGGGCTTCACCATCTGCGCGGCGATCGTGGCAGCAGTCGCGGCGCGCGCCCTGCATCATTTCAAGTCCGCTTTCCTGGTGGTGGATGCACTGGGGCTGGTGGCTTTCACCATCATTGGCTGCGATATCGCGCGCAGCTTCGACAACTTCCACCCGGCCATCGTGGTGATGCTGGGCATGGTCACGGGCGTGTTTGGCGGCTTGCTGCGCGATGTACTGTGCAACGAGATTCCGCTGGTCCTGCGGCGCGAGATCTATGCCAGCGTGTCGCTGCTGACCGGCACCCTGTATGTGCTGATCCTGCACTGGCAGATCGATGGCCGCATCGCCACCCTGAGCTCCCTGCTGCTGGGATTTTCGGTGCGCCTGCTGGCGATCCGCTTTCACTGGGAATTGCCGCGCATGGACAAGGAGCGCGTACGCGGCTTCGATTGAAGCGAGCGCTCTCCCCGGCAAGTGACATCCTTTGTTGCAATTGCCTGACTGCGCTTAGCAGTCCCACGTAGTTCAATGCTGCCTCACTGCATCTCTTTCCATTTCTTTGCATGAGGTTGACCATGAAACGATTGACGACGCTGCTGGCTGCAGCGCTGCTGCTGACCACGCTGGGGGGCTGCGTCTGCGCGCCCTGGTTCTGCGGACCCGGCCCGGGCGGCGGCGGACCGCGCGGCGGCTGGGGTGACGGCGGACATGGCGGTGGGCCACGCTGAGATTTTGCACCGGTGTCAAACGCAAAAGGCCGGAGCAAACTGTCTCCGGCCTTTCTCTTTTCCGCATTCTTGATTTTGGATTCTGTATTACGTATTCCCTCTGCGGAGTTCTGATGCAGCTCCTCAGCCCAGTGCGCCGACGCTGGATTCCAGCAGCTTCCACGCCTCCTCGCCAAACCTGGCGCGCATGTCCTTGTAGAAATTGGCCTGTGCCAGCGCCTGCTTGAAGGAGTCCTTGTCCGCATCGACGATCTGCAAACCCTTGCCGGCCAGGTCATTGCGGGCCATGCCGGAGAAGCTGGCGATGTCGGCGCGCTCATCGGTGGCGGCCTGATCGAGTTCGCGGCGGACGATCTCCTGGATGTCCTTGGGCAGCTTGTCGAAGGCGCGGCGGTTGCCGAGAATCCAGTAGGCGTCCCAGACGTGATTGGAGAGCGTGCAGAACTTCTGCACTTCGTAAAGCCGTGCGGTGCTGATGATGGCCAGCGGATTTTCCTGCCCTTCCACCAGCTTGGTCTGCAGCGACGAATAGACCTCGTTGAAATTGATCGGCGTGGGACTCGCGCCCAGTGCCGAAAACAGCGAGGTCAGCATCGGTGCTGCCGGCACGCGCAGCTTCAGGCCCTTGACGTCGGCGGCACTCCTGATCGCCTTGGTCGAGGTGGTGATCTGGCGGAAGCCGTTGTCCCATGGCTTGGACATGGTCAGCAGTCCCACCTTCTCGATCTGCGCGCGCACGTGCGTGCCGAGCGGGCCGTCCATGGCCTTCCACACGGCCGCGTAATCCTGGAAGGCAAAACCGGTATTGACGATACCGGCGGCCGGCACCAGCGTGGAGAGCACGGTATTGGCCTGGTTGAAGAATTCCACACCGCCATTGCGGATCTGCGACATCAGGTCGGTATCGGAACCCAGCTGGTTGGCCGGAAACAGCTTGATCTCCATGCGCCCGTTGGTGGCGTTGCGGATGCGGTCGATGGCTTCCTGCGCGCGCTTGTTGACCGGGTGCGAAGGATCCTGGCCGGTGGCGAATTTATAAGTAAACTCGGCCGCATTGGCGGGCCGCGTGAGGATGGAAAACAGCGGTAGTGCAGCGCCGACAGCGCCTGCCTTCAGGATCTGGCGGCGGCTCATCTTCTTTGATGCGATCTCGTCTTTCATCTTTTGTCTCCTGGCATTTTTTATGGTGGGAATCGATGAAACCGCGCCGGGCCACACGACCGAGCGGCGCGTGAACAACTCAATGGATCAGCATGCCGCCGTTGACGTCCAGCGTGATGCCGGTGCAGTACTGCGACAGGTCGCTGGCCAGGAACACGCAGACGCCGCCCACGTCGTCCGGCCCGCCCAGGCGGCCCAGGGGAATGGTCTGGGCGATCTCGGCTTTCTTCTCGGCACTGAGGATGTCCTTGTTGATGTCGGTCGAGATGAGGCCGGGCGTGACGCAATTGACGCGGATGCCGTCCGGTCCGAACTCGCGCGCCATGGCCCGCGCCAGACCCAGTACGCCAGCCTTGGCCGCCGAATAGTGCGGACCGCCCAGGATGCCGCCACCGCGCTGGGCCGAGACCGAGGAGATGCAGACGATGGAACCGCCCTGCTGCGCGCGCATGGCCGGCAGCACTGCCTGCGACATGTAGAGCGTGCCGCGCAGGCTGACATCGAGGATGCGGTCATAGTCCTTGCCGCTGATGTCGAGGAATTTGGCGGGCTGGGTAATGCCGGCATTGTTGACCAGGATGTCGATGCGGCCGAACTGCTGCAGGATCGCTTGCGCTGCGGCCTCGCAGGAGGCCTTGTCGGTGACGTCGGCCACCAGGCCGAGATGGCCCTCGCCCAGACGGGCCGCAGCGGTGGAAGGCTCGGCGCGTTCAAGGTCGAGGATGACGACGCGCGCGCCTTGCGCAGCCATCAGGCGCGCGGTGGAAAATCCCAGGCCGTTGAGCCCGGCACCGCCGGTAATGACGGCAACTTTGTTCTTGAGCAGCATGGTGTGGTCTCCTGAAAGTGGCATGCGAATGAGCAACGGTGAAGACCTCCGCGCAGTCCTCCTGCGAGCGGATGCCGCGCCAGATAGCGCGCATGGACGGATGTCTCCCTGTTGTTCTGGCGGCGATCTTCGAACTTTCATCCGGCTGCGACAAGTGATGCTTTGTCATGAAAATGTGACGAAGCTTCATCTGCCGGATCGATGCGCTAAAATCGGCCGCGAGCCCGCGCCCGCGCATGCCGTGACGCAGCAGAAATGTTCACAAGACCAAAAACCGAGACACCATGATTCCTCCACTGACCTCTCTGATGGCCTTCGAAGCGATCGCACGCCGCAAGAGTTTCAATCTTGCGGCGGCTGAATTGCATCTCACGCCGTCGGCCATCAGCCACCAGGTGGCGCGTCTGGAAAAGCTGCTGGGGCTGCGCCTGTTCGAGCGTTCCACCAAGGGTGTGGAGCTCACGCCGGCAGGACAGAGCTATCTCAACCGCGTGGCCGGTGCGCTCGGGGCGATCAATTCGGCCACCGACGATTTGCGGCATGGCGTGGAGAATTCGCTGCAGATCCATTCCAGCCCCAGCTTCGCGAGCCTGTGGCTGATGCCGCGCATCGGACGCTTTACGCAGCGCTATCCGGAGATCGCCTTCGGCTTGTCGGCCTCGCCGGAAATTTCCGATTTCGAGATCGGGCAGGTGGATCTGGACATCCGCTGCGGCGTACCGCACTGGCCGGACCTGGAAATCGAACCGGTGTTGTCGGAGCAGGTGATCCCGATGGCCAGTCCCGATTTTCTCGCGCGCCATCGCATCGAGACCCCGGAAGACCTGGTGCTGGCCCCGCTGATCCAGTCGCGCGGCAGCCTGCTGCAATGGCCGGAATGGTTTGCCCGCTACGCGCCGGACCTGCGTCCGGAACGCATCGCCCTGCGCTTCGACCGCGCCATGATGAGCATCGAAGCAGCGGTACAGGGATTGGGCGTAGTCTTCGAGAGCGATGCCTTCGGTGCCGGGCATCTGGCCAGCGGACGGCTGCAGCCGGTGTTTGCGGACGGCATGACGCTGGAGATCACGCAACACTTTGCGGTCTGCCCGGCACGCAACAAATCGCGGCCGGAGGTGGTGTTGTTCCTGCAGTGGTTGCGTGAAGAGAGCGGGAAACTTGCGTCTACTTGACGCCAATTCAGCCAAGCCTGAATTTTCATCGCTTGCCTGCACCCGTACCGACCGCCAAGAATAAGTCTCCACCATTACAACGGAGACTGACGCATCGCCCTGTTCTGCCGGGCAGATGCGTCTTGCTGTCATGACCCCACATCCCCTGCAGCCGCTGGCGCATGCCATCCGCTTTCTTTCCATCGACGCCATCGTGCGCGCCACCGAAGGCCATCAAGGCGTGCCGCTGGGCATGGCCGAGATCGCCACCGCACTCTACGCCCGCCACCTGCGCTTTCACGCTGCCGATCCGACCTGGCCGGACCGCGACCGCGTGGTGCTCTCCAACGGCCACGGCTCAATGCTGCTCTACAGCCTGCTCTACCTCACCGGCTATGAACACATCTCGCTGGAGCAGGTGCGCAACTTCCGTGAATTCGGTTCGCACTGTGCCGGCCATCCGGAATACGATCCGCAACTTGGTATCGAAGTGACCACCGGCCCGCTCGGCCAGGGCATCGCCAATGCCTTCGGCATGGCGGTGGCCGAGGCTTACCTGAATGCGCGCTTCGGCGATGGCATCGTCAATCACCGCACCTACGCCTTCGTCGGCGATGGCTGCCTGCAGGAAGGCATCGGACAGGAAATGATTTCCCTGGCCGGCCATCTGCGCCTCGCCAAACTGACCCTGCTGTGGGACGACAACCAGATCACCGATGACGGCGCCACCGAACTCTCCATCAGCGAGAACGTGCCCGAGCGTTTCCGCGTAGCCGGCTGGCACGTGGTGGAGGTGGACGGGCATGACATCGAGGCGGTCTCGCGCGCACTCGATGCCGCACGCGCCTCGGACCGTCCCTCGATGATCGCCTGCCGCACCATCATCGGCCGTGGCATCCCGCGTGTGCAGGGCCAGCGCGGCGGCCACAGCGCACGGCTCCATGCGGAGGATGCACAAGCCGCACGCGATCTGCTGCAATGGCCGCATGCGCCCTTCGAGATCCCGCAGGACATCCTTGCGCCGTGGCGCAACTTCGGCCAACGCAATCGCGATGAACATGCCGCCTGGCATCAGCGCCTGCAGGCCCTGCCGCCCACACAGCGCGCCGAATTCGAACGTGTCCTGCGGGGTGACTTGCCCGATGGATGGCAGGAGGTGTTGCTGCAATTCAAGCGTAGCGCGCACGAGCCTGCGCGGGCGCAGGGTGGCATCCTGATCTCGGCCGCGCTCAATCAGCTGCTGGCCGAAGTGATCCCTGAACGCATGGTGGGCTGCGCCGATCTTGAAGCGCCCACGGCGCACAAGGGTTCGCTCAAGGCCTTCACCGCCAGCGACCGCAGCGGCGCCTACCTGCACTGCGGTGTACGCGAACACGTGATGGGCGCGATGGCCAATGGCATGGCCGCGCATGGCGGCGTGATTCCGCTGGCCGTGACCTATCTGGCCTTCTCGGATTACGAACGGCCGGCCATGCGCATGGCTGCGCTGATGGGCTTGCCGGTGAAATTCGTGTTCAGTCACGACTCCATCGGCATCGGCAAGAACGGGCCGACGCATCAGCCGGTGGAAATCCTGGCCTCGCTGCGTGCCATGCCCAACATGCTGGTGATGCGGCCGGCCGATGCCAGCGAGGCGGTGGAATGCTGGGAAGTCGCCATGCAGCACCGCAGCGGACCGGTCAGCCTGGTCTTCGCACGACAGAGCCTGCCGCCGGTCCGCAAGCGCTTCGAGGTGAGCAATCTCAGTGCGCGCGGGGGATATGTGCTGGAAGAAGCGCAGTGCGGGCCGCGCCAGGTGAGCTTGCTGGCCACCGGTTCGGAGGTGGCCATCGCTTGTGCTGCGCGCGACCTGCTGGAAGCGCGGGGCGTGGCCACCGCCGTGGTATCGCTGCCGTGCTGGGAATTGTTCGACCAGCAGGACAGCCGCTATCGCGACGCGGTATTGGGCAAGGACACAATCCGTATCGGGGTGGAAGCGGCGGTGCGCTTTGGCTGGGATCGCTATCTGGGCGCGCGCGGCGGCTTCGTCGGCATGGCGGGCTTCGGTGCGCCGGGGCCAGCGGATGTGCTGTACCGGCATTTCGGCATCACGCCAGAAGCGGTGGTGGCGCAGGCTTTGCAGCTGCTGGACAGTCCGCACAGCCAGACGACATAAACCATTTATATGATTTATATCGGTTCCAGAACGCAAAAAGCCCATCTGAAACCAGATGGGCCGTTCATTGATTAACGCTGGATTCCCTCATGACCCTGGCGATCTGCCAGGTGCTGCGAGAGTGTCCTGCCCGGTCTATCTGGCCGGTGCGGTCGCAATCCAGGTGTTCGTGTTGTGGTCCGGAGGCCGCCGTTGGTGCGGGCCGGTGTCACGCTCTACGAGCGATTAATTAACTATTTGCTACACGGCTTGCGCCGTGACTGACGCGCTCCTGCCTTTGTGGTTCACCTGCCCGCGCTATCTGCACGGCCACAGCTGAGTCTCTGGCAGGAACGACGTCCTGCGCTGCCCTGACCTTCGGTACCGGCCCTCCCTGGCTATCTGCCAGGTGAGAGTCTGCGAAAAAATCGCGCCGACATGAAAGGACTGCGGAGTCTGCCGGCCTGGCCTCTGGAGCGTATGGAATTCCGGAGGCGTTCAGGCGCGGACAGCGAGGATGTTCTGCTTCGCTTGCGCGAAAATCTTGGTCTTAGATGACCTTGATGTTGGTGGCCTTTTCACCCTTGGGGCCGACACCGCGGTCGAAGGACACGCGCTGGTTTTCCGACAGGCTGCGGAAGCCGTTGGACTGGATGTCCTGGAAGTGCGCGAAGACGTCAGCGCCGCCAGCATCAGGAGTGATGAAGCCGAAGCCCTTGGCATCGTTGAACCATTTGACTACGCCGGTTTGAGTGCTCATGTTTGTTTCCTTTGGAAAAGTTTGGGACGAATGAAGGCAGATGCCTGATAGGCACTTGAAACCAAGAACTGAAACCGAAGGAAAGAAAACAGAACGACCGAGAAGGGAACGACAGTCAGGCGGAATTGGAACCAACAAGAATACAACTTGATGCAAGTACAGGTCGTATTGTACACCACATGCGACATCTTGCAGGTATCTGTTGATAAATGTGTGGTTTTTCTGTAGGCATCGCCCGCTTGGCCGCCCCGGCAGGGCCGCTCCGCCCGGCTACTGCGTCGCTACCGGCAAGGAGCGTCACGCCATCAAGAGGCCCGGCATTGCCGCCGACAGTGACTTGACCGCTTTTAGTGACTTGACCGCTTTTTGCTGGCCCAACGTAATTCCGGTATATTGGCCCGAAGAAAAAAGAGGCCGTGTCCCGTTGTGCGCCGGAGGTGGGCGGCGCTGATGGCATCGCGGGTTCCGTTGCATGTCACCCAGTCACTGCGTGCTCGATGCCCCTTCCAGAACGCCCCTTGTTTGATCCGTCCGACGACGATGCCACCGTGCCTGGCTTGCCGGTACGCTTCGGCATTTCCGCCCTGGTGATGGCGGGCATGGTCCTGCTGGCCGTGGTGCTGGTCTCGGTAGGCTGGTGGGGTGCGCGCCAGGTGCTGCTGGACATGTCCGAGCGCTCAGCCGAGGATGCCGGGCGCATCATGACCGAACGCTCGCGCCGCATCATCGATCCGGCCGTGGCTACGCTGCGCCAGCTGGCCTTCGATCCGATCACGCAAGCCACGCAACTCGATGAGCGCCTCACGCGCATCGCCGCCTTCTCCATCGACCTGGTCGCCAATCCGCTGGTGTCCGCAGTCTACGTGGGCTACCCCAATGGCGACTTCCTGCTGGTGCGCTCGCTGCGCGGTGCCGACCAGCGCGCCTTCTTCTCGGCACCGGCGGCATCGGCCTTCCTGGTACAAAGCATCGTACGCGATGCCGATGGCACGCAGCACGGGCAATACCGTTTCTATGATGCCGAACTGAAACTGCTGGCCCTGCGCGATGAGGCGGACTATCTCTTCGATCCGCGCACGCGCCCCTGGTATGCCACGGCGGACCGCTCGCTCATCCCTTCCATCTCGGCCCCTTACGTCTTCTTCACCACGCGCCAGATCGGCATCAGCCTCTCGCAGCGTGCGCGCGACGGCGAGGCCGTGGTCGCCATCGACATGACGCTGGACGACCTCGCCGCCAGCCTCGGCAACCTGCGCCTGACGCCCAACAGCGAACTGGCACTGGTGGACGAACACCAGCGCGTGATTGCCTACAGCGACATGGCGCGCGTACTGGAACAGGAGGGCGAGAGTTTCCGTTTCCGCAGTCTCAAGGATCTGGAAGTCCCGAGCCTGTCACGTCTCTCCGCACGTGCGCTGGCCGGCGAGACCAGCGCGCTCTACAGCGTGAACGGGCGTGAGTGGCTGGGCTTGTCGCTGCCCTTCGACGTCATCGATGGCCATGCACTGAGGCTGCTCATTGCCGCGCCCGGCGACGAACTGCTGGGCCAGCTCGACCGCAATCGCAAGACCCTGGTGCTGGTGGCCTTCCTGGTGGTGCTGGCGTTCCTGCCGCTGGGCTGGTGGGCCGGGCGCGCCATCGGACGCAGCATGGAGCGGCTGGCGGTGCGGGCCGGACGCATGTCGCGTTTCGACTTCCGCACGCAGGACCGGCGGCGCAGTACCCTGCGCGAAATCAACATGCTCACCGACATGGTGGACCACGTGAGCCTGACGGTAGAAGCCTTCCTCGACATCAGCGCCATCCTCAGTACCGAAACGCATGTCGAAGAGATGCTGCAGCAGGTGCTGGAGAAATTCGTGCAGGCCACGCGCTGCGACGGCGGTGCCGTCTATCTGTGGCAGCGCGAAGACGGCCAGATGCAGCGCGCGGCAGCCTATGGCCAGCAATGCGGATTGACCGACAGCATGGCGTATGACGCACAAGGCACAGGTGCAGGCGCTGCCGACAACATCGCCGCACGCGCGACCGACGATGGCCGCATGCGCGTGGAACTGGATCTGCGTGGCCGCAACGGTTCACTCGAAGGTTTGCTGGTGCTGATGCATGCCCATGACAGCGTGCATGAGGATCCGCGCTTCCTGGCCTTTGCGCGGCGTCTGTCGGGCATGCTGGCGGTGGCCATCGAGACGCGCCAGCTGATCGCCGCGCAGAAGGCCCTGCTGGAATCCCTGATCCGCCTGATGGCTGACGCCATCGATGCCAAGAGTCCTTATACCGGCGGCCATTGCGAACGCGTACCGCACCTGGCCATCCAGCTGGTCGACCGCCTGGCGCAGGAAAGTGAAGGCCGCTACGCCGGCTTCACCCTCAACGAGGACCAGCGCTATGCCTTCCAGCTGGCGGCGCTGCTGCACGATTGCGGCAAGGTCACCAGTCCCGAACACATCGTCGACAAGGCGACCAAGCTGGAGGTGATCCACAACCGCATCCACGAAGTGCGCATGCGTTTTGAAGTGCTGTGGCGCGATGCCGAACTGGACCTGCTGCGCGAGCTCTACGCTACCTTGCCTGCAGCCCGGGCCGAATCCTGGCGCGCAGAGCTGGAGCGCCGCCGGCATCAGCTGCGCGAGGACTTTGCCTTTGTCGCGCAATGCAATGTCGGGGGCGAAGCCATGTCGGACGACGCCATCGCGCGGCTGCGCCAGATCGCCATGCAGACCTGGCAGCGCCATTTCGATGACAGCCTGGGCCTGGCCGATGAAGAAAGCCGGCGGCTCGCCGCGGCGCGTGGTGGACAGATGCAGCAGGAACTGCCCTGCACCGAGACCTTGCTGGCCGACAAGCCGGAACACAAGGTCGCCTGGGAAGAAGGACACCGGCCGCCGGTTGAACGCGGCGACCCGCGCAATGTGCTGGGCTTCGACATGCAGCTGCCGCAGGTCCGGCAGAACATGGGCGAGCTGCACAACCTGACCGTGCGGCGCGGCACGCTGACCGAAGAAGACCGTTTCGCCATCAACAATCACATCGTGCAGACGCTGGTGATGTTGAAGAGCCTGCCGTGGCCAGATTCGCTCAAGAGCGTGCCCGATACCGCCGCCAATCATCACGAAAAAATGGATGGTACCGGCTATCCGCGCCGCCTGCGCGCATCCGGGCTGCCCTTGCAGGACAGGGTGATGGCGCTGGCCGATGTGTTCGAAGCACTCACGGCGGCGGACCGTCCGTACAAGCCGGCCAAGACCTTGTCGGAATCGCTGCGCATCATGGCCAGGATGTGCCGGGAACAGCATCTGGATACGGAGTTGTTCCGCTACTTCCTGCACAGTGGCTTGTGGCGGACTTATGCGGATGAATTGCTGCGGCCGGGGCAGCGCGATGCGGTGGATATTGCGGCGATTGAAGACTTGCTGGAAGCGCATCCCGCGTAAGGCAGGCGATGCGAAGCTGAAGTCCGCCTTTATCGTAGAATCTCTGCTCACGTTTTTGAACGCATCGGCAGGCTCATGACCTGCCGATGCTACCGCTGATCATCTATTGCTATCCCTGCCCGCTGACAACATGACGCACAAGTTATTCTGGTCCGCCCCCTATCAGACTGAACTCGACACGACCGTCACCGTTGTCGAAGATGATCAGGTACAAATCGCGCAGACCATCTTCTTCGCCTTCTCCGGTGGCCAGGAGAGCGATGCCGGCACGCTGGGCGGCCATCCCGTGCTGCAGGCCGAGAAGCGCGACCAGACCATCGTCTACACGCTGCCACCCGGACATGGCCTGCGGGTCGGTGATGCGGTTCACCTGCAGATTGACTGGGCACGCCGCTATCGCCTGATGCGCCTGCACTTTGCGGCCGAGATGGTGTTGCAGCTGGTCTATCAGATGCGGCCGGGGATCGAACGCATCGGCGCACACATCGCCATGGACAAGGCGCGCGTGGACTTCGCCAGCGACACCAGCCTGGCGCCGCTGTTCCCCGCCATCGAGGCGGCGGCGCAGGAGCTGGTGGCGGCGGGCTTGCCCATCGTCACCGCATTCAGCGATGAAGCCGCCGGCCGGCGTTATTGGGAAGTGGAAGGATTTGCGCGCATGGCCTGCGGCGGCACGCATCCGCGCACCACCGCCGAAGTGGGAACACTGCGACTCAAACGCAAGAACACCGGACGCGGCAAGGAACGCATCGAGATCCTGCTCGATGCGCCCGCGTGATGCCGCTGAGCCTGGGGAATTTTTCGCCTCGCTTGAGGACGACGACTGAGCGGAAGGCTCAGGTCTTGTAGTCGTACTTCATCTGCTGCGCGATGAGGATATCCTTGCTGGTGCGTTCGCACAGGGTCACGTAATCGGTGAGCGGCTGCGGAGGCCGCATGCCCTCCTCGATCAGGCGCTGGTTGTCGAACAGCACTTCCTCCGCCGCAAAATAGCCATACGAACGAATCGCCTTCAACACGATGCGCTTGTTGCAGGGACCGATCAGGTCCTGGAAGCGGTCCTGCATCTGCAGGAAGCTGTCGTAGTGGGTCTGGCGGTAGCGTGACATCTTTTCCTCACCGGTGCCGACGCTGATGGCTTCATCGATTTCGCCGAAGGTGCAGGCGTGATTGGGGCCGGACGAGATGTTGTAGGCCGCGTATTTCAGGGTCGGTTTTTCCAGCAGCAGGTGCAGGGCTTCGGCGCAATAGTCCACCGGGATCACGTCGATCTTCTGGTCCAGCTCGCAGGGGAAGGCCTGCAAGGCGCGCGCCAGGCGGAAGACCCAGTAGATGCTGCCCGAGGCGGCGCATCCGAGTTCGGTATGGCCGACCACGATGGACGGCCGTGCGATGACGAGCGGCAACTCCGGCAGTTCGGTGCGCAGGCGTTGTTCGGCCTGGTACTTGCTGGCGGTGTAATCGAGGTAGTGCTCGACGTCATCGGCGGGAGAATAGTCTTCCGACACCGGGCGCGGCGCATTGCGCCCGCAGGACATCCCTGTCCCGATCTGTATGAAGCGCCGCAGCGGGCGTCCGCGCGAGAGGCCGTGCGCCATGGCGAGCACGCCGTCGACGTTGGTGGGGAAGATGGAACGATGGCTGCCGAACGAGGCCAGGGCCGCCGAGTTCACCACATCGCTGACCTGCAGCAGGCGCGGATCATCGATCCAGCGCTCCACCCCGGTGAGGTCGCCGCACAGGATCTGGTCAGGCGACAGGCGCTGCAGTTCGTCCTCGCTCACGCCGTGCAGGCGCAGGTTGGCCGCCAGGCGCGCGCGCCCTTCGTTGCGATTGGCCGACCTGACCAGGAACAGCGAGCGCTCCCAGCGTGGCGTGCGGATGAGACGAGCGGCCAGCGCGCCGCCGATGAATCCGGTACTTCCGGTGAGCAACAACATAGACGATGAGAGTTCCGCAGATAAGGAAGCAAGGACCGGCATGCCCCCATGCCGGCCGGTGAAATGAGGGCGCGAACCCGTGCCTCTTCCCCTGAAAATGGGGCAAAAAATTATAAGTGAGACGATCACGGAATTGAACCAGTCCAAATGGACTGGGTGCGCTGGCGCACCGATTCCAGCAGTAAAAATTTACATCCTGCATCAGGCATTTCAGTCCAAACGGACTGATTTCTTTTGCGAGTGCGGCCTTTAGAATTCGATGGATGTTGCCCCGCCTGATTTCCCGTCCCCAACTGACCGCCACTTCCTGGCAACGAGGAGTGTCCTCATGCCGCTTGCGCCCGCGCTTCTCCTTCCCAGGTCGTCGGCCGTGACGGAGCACGTCCATGTGCTCCCCATCCATCGCCGCGTGCGGCTGGGGATGGAAGGCGGCATCGTCGCTGCCAGCGTGCTGCTGCTGGTGGCCACGCTGGCGGCACGTTCGCTGTCCACCTATACCGCCTGCACCACGGTCCTGACGGCGCTGCTCTGTGGCGGATGCTTTGTGCATCTGCTGGTGCGCGAGCGACGCGGGGTCCCTGATTCGCCGCGGAAATCGGCGATGCTGGCGACGCTGATCGTGTGCGTTTTCCTGGCGGCGTTGTCGGACACCGGAATGATCCACGGACAACGCGGGGATGCGTCGGGGGCGCTGGTGAGTGCCTTGCGCCATGGCGTGCTGCCGCTGGGCCTCTTCAGCTATTGGCTGGTGTTCTGCGGGCCCATGTCCTTGCGCTGGCGTGCGGTGCTGCCGTTTGTGCCGATGCTGGGATGGCTGTGCTTTGCGGCGATCCGCTCGGCGCAGGCCAGGCAGGTGCGCTGGCCGTGGGCCTCTCCGGGTCTGTCGGCGTGGGGCGAGGCGGCGGTGCTGGTGGCGTTGATGGTGATGCTGTTCGCGGCGGGACTGGTGTTGTTGAAGCTGGTCAAGGCTTATCTGGTGGATGCGGGGATGCGGTCACGGGCGTTTGGGGATTGGGATACGGGGGCGGTGTCGCGGTCGCCCAGATAGGTTCGGGTGATGCGGTTGAGCAAGATCCTTCATCACCCTCATCACCGATAATCAAGCGCGGTTGGCCGTCTCAGCGGGCCGCTCCGGCAGGCGCAAACGTGGCCTCTGCACGCATCGTATAATCGGTGCCGACGTATTTTTCTGCCGCTCCTTTCCCGTCCCCCGTATTCCATCACCTGGAGTCACCGTGCGTGCGTTCCGTCTTCCGCTGCTGTTCGCTGCGACCTTCTCCGTTTTTTCTTCCTTCGTTGCCCTGCCCGCTTGTGCGGACCAACTTCGGGTGCTCGCCGCCGGGGCCATCGCACCCATCGTGCGCACGGTGGCCACCGACTTCGAGCGGCGCAGCGGCATCCACGTCACGGTAGACAACGCCACGGGCGGCGTCGTGGACAAGCGTGTGCGATCGGGTGCGGCGGCGGATGTGGTGGTGGCACCGGATGGCGTGTTGCGTGGACTGGGCAAGGACGGCTATCTGAATCTGGCCAGCGAGCGGCCGATTGCACGGGTGGGGATTGCCGTGGCGGTCAGGCAAGGCGCGTCCTCGCCTGCCATCGCTACCGTGGCGCAATTCAGGAAGGCCTTGCTCGACGCGCCTTCCGTCGCAGTGATCGATCCCAAGGCCGGCGGGTCGAGCGGCATCTATCTGGAAAAATTGTTTGAACGGCTTGGCATCGCCAGTCAGATGCACGCCAAGGAAGTGCTGGTGCCTGGTGGACTGGTGGCAGAAAAACTGGTGGATGGAAGTGCGGCTCTGGCATTGCATCAGCAGAGCGAGATTCTGCTGGTCAAGGGGGCGAAGCTGGTGGGGCCGTTGCCGGCGGACATTCAGAATTACACGGTGTATGTGGGGGCCGTGGGGGCGCGCACTGCATCGGGCGTCACGGGGCGGGCGTTTCTGACCATGTTCGGAGAGGAAACGGCGCGCAGGGCGATGGTGGCGCATGGGTTGTTGCCTGATGTTAATTGAAGGAAATTCCGCATTGCTAAGCCTCGTGTAAGTTGCAAGCCTCTTCGTCGGGCATAACTCATGGACTAAAGATTTCTCACTGGAAATCAAATATTTTTTTAACTTTACGGAATTAGTTGACTTGTTAAGTCCGGAGATTTATCTTCGCCAAGAAATCGTTTTAAAACAACCGATTTGGTGCCAACCGCCTCATCCAACTCGAGAAAATAATGAAAAAAAACTTCGGATTTCTGGTTCCCATCGCAATCGCATCTGCTGCTTTAGCTCCCATCGCAGCAAAGGCGACTCCATCCAAAGATAACAACGATCAGGCAAAAGATCATTCTGCACATAGCGCAGGTGCAAGTGACGTCGTTCGTTACGTCAAAAATGGGGAGGCCCATGCTCTGCGTATGACCCGCAGTGATACAGGGCAGGTCTTGGCTTACCATCAGTCACATTCAAGTCATTCGAGTCATAGCTCACATTCCAGCCACAGGTCTGGCTCCTAAGGCTGTTTCTCGAGCACGTTTTATTTCTTTGGATTTTCAATGCACGGGCACCGGAAGGTGCCTGTTGTTGTTGCACGTCGAAAGCTATATGCACAATCAACTCATGAGAGTTTGCAATGACTGTGACCACGCTGAAATTTGATGCGGCAATATATAGCGTCCTGGCCATCGAGAAAGGGTGCTATCGCCTCAGCGATGTACTGTCCAGCGTCATAGCCAAAGATGGCAATGATTTTTTGGTCGAGATTACATTTTTAGGAAAAGGAAAAACTACCGAAGGAATGGATGCAACATTAGCTCGACTAAAAAACGAGATCCTCGATCAGAACCTAAGAGAAAAAATCAAGGTCGAGACTGCAGCAACACGCAATTTGATTTTGGCCTACGCATTTTCGCGAACTGGCCTGATCTCGAACGATTCGGCGAAAGTCCATGAGTAAGTTTCACCCAATTGCCTTTTTGTTGATTTGCATTGAAAACTGACCCAGTTTCCCCGGAAATTTGCATCCTAAGTTGACCCATGTTTAGACCACAATCCTGCTCATGACATCGAGCGGGAGAACGGAGTGATAGACGTGGCCCTACTTGGAATCATTCGACGCTGGTACATCAGAGATCGCGTCTCGATCCGGGAAATCGCCCGCAGGTTGGACATTTCCCGAAACACGGTTCGTCGCTACATTCGATCAGAGGCGATCGAACCTTCCTATGCCAGCAGGCATTCACCGAGCTCTTTGGATGCATATGCCCCCAGGCTTTCCGCGTGGCTGAGCTCAGAGTTGGTCAAATCCCGTAAGCAAAGACGGACCCTGAAACAGATGTTCCTGGAGTTAAGGGAGCTTGGTTATGAGGGGTCGTATGACCGTGTGGCGGCCTTTAGCAGGCACTGGAAGGCGGGTCAGTTAGAGAGGGTCAAATCGGCGAGCAAATCAACAGAAGGTGGCGAAATTTCCAGCTTACCGTGATCTTAATGGCTTTGACTTCAGTGTCAGCGATGTGAACGAGGCATTGGTCAGAAGTTTGCATACTTGCTCCTTCCTTGAAACCGGCCAAAACATCGTCTTTGTTGGTGGCCCTGGAACTGGGAAAACCCATCTGGCCAGTGCAGTTGGAATTCAGGCAATCGAAC
Source organism: Herbaspirillum huttiense (assembly GCF_004367745.1). GTDB lineage: Bacteria > Pseudomonadota > Gammaproteobacteria > Burkholderiales > Burkholderiaceae_D > Herbaspirillum > Herbaspirillum huttiense. The sequence continues at coordinate 638,080 of NZ_CP037993.1, read as the reverse complement.
ATCACGATGCCCGCGTCCGATACTTTTCCACAATCGAGCTTGTCAACCAGCTGGAGCAGGAGAAACTTCAAGGGAAGGCTGGCCATTTGGCGGTCAGGCTGACGCACACCGATCTGGTTATTCTTGATGAGCTTGGATACCTTCCATTTAGTCAGAGCGGAGGGGCTCTGCTTTTCCATCTCATCAGCAAGCTGTATGAGCGAACAAGCTTGATTATTACGACGAACCTCGGCTTCGGCGAATGGGGCGCTGTCTTTGGAGACCCGAAGATGACGACAGCTCTTCTCGATCGGCTTACGCACCACTGCCACATTGTGGAAACGGGGAACGACAGCTATCGTTTCAAAAACAGTTCCACGCGAGAGAAAGGGAGGAACACTGGCAAAGGATCTTCAAACTAGCTGCAGTTGAGACGGGTCAATATTAAGTGCAAAGACCGGGTCAGAATCTCATGCAATATCACAAGTTCAACATTCTCGATTTCAAAGATCAGGACGTTGAGGAACTGAAGAAATTTACGAAATCTGCTTTCGATGTAGACCAGATTCTGACCACCGCCAATGAATTGAAGTACACACGTTCGATACAAAATGTTTTAGCCGATTGGCTAAACAACCCATCAGAAGACTTCGTACGACTGGTCTCAGGAGATCTTTTGGCAGGGAAGCGCTTCACACCAGCCATCAAGGAGCAGTTTGCGCACATCACACGAAGGGCGTTTCAGCAACTGATCAGTGACCGAATCAATGAGAGATTAAAAGTTGCGATGGCCCCGGATGCATCTTTGAGAAACGATGAACCGCTCATTTCAGCGCTGGCACCGGACGCCGAGACATCAGATATCGTAACGACAGAGGAAGAAATCGAGGGCTTCCATATCGTACGCGCCATTCTTCGTGAAGTAATAGACCCACGAAAAGTTGTGATGCGTGATGCTCAATCTTATTGTGCGATCTTGTTCGATGACAATAACCGAAAGCCGCTTTGCCGCCTGCGATTCAATAACACATCTAGATTGGTTCTTGGCCTATTCAATGGCAAAGAAGAAGAGAAAGTCTCGTTGTCCGATATTGCTGACATCTACAAATATGCAGATCAGTTGAAAGCTGTCGCCATCTCATATGTCGACAGCAAAGACGCGTAGAGACAATCACGGCAACCTTTCGGACGCATTCGCCTAGTGCAGATGCGTCAGCTGCGATCGCCAAACAAGATGGCTGATCGGAAATTCATGCAACATTTTCAATTTTTGGCAGCAATCTTACTCTTCGTGTCACTGGACGCATTAGCCGTGAACTACCCTTGTTCGGGGAAAAAGGGCGGGGTCTCACATTGTGCTGGACCTGACTTTATCTGCGTTGACGGCTCCATTAGTAAATCAAAGAAAGTATGTTCTTTCGATCAAGCGCAGGGCTTTCAACCTGCTATACAGGGAACGAATTCGTGCTCTTGTCGCAGCCACCAGTACTGCACTGGTCCGCGAGGAGGGCAGTACTGCCTGGATGACTCTGGAAGTAGAAGTTACAGACAGAGATGATCGGAAGAAGCACGTTCTTGTTTCACAAACATGTTTCCACATGCGCGGCACTTTTTCCAAAACCCAGATTGGTCTTTCATGGAAAAACTGAAATCATTGAATGACCTGACCGTGATCGACGAAAGACACACCTTACTTGCTCAGCTAACGGGAAATATTATTGATCTGGAGAAGCTACATACTGTGGTCTCCTCGTTTGAATTAAACGAGCAGGTTCCCGATGAGATCAAAAGTCAGTACAACGTCGTGCGGAATATGGCGCTGTATTCGTATTATTGCTACTCGCTTGCGCCTGAGGTGCAAGCCAAGTGCTTTGTGCTGATTGAGTTTGGATTACGTCTACGGGAAGGATCCGGACGCCGATTGATGTTGAAGAATTTGCTTTCGCTAGCAATCGATAAAGGCTGGTTGTGCTCGCGCCGCTTCAGGTACAGTCCAAGCTTCAGGGAGGAAGATGACCTATCAGCACGACTGGTAAAAACAATTCCACCACTCAGAAACCGGTTTGCTCACGGTGTTCATGTGGTCTCGCCTAATTGCACGAGTCATCTGGCTCTCTGCGCCGACATATTGAATCAGCTCTTTGATGGTTAAGTCGAATAGAGGTGAGAATTTCCAACTTCACGACTTAGCCGCTACGCCGTTTCTGCATCAGCCCTCTTCTGCTGAAGTTGCTCTTGAAAAACCCGATGTCGAAGAATCGCTTTGACATTCTGGTCGTCCTGAATCTTCGTCAGTAGGCCATTCAGGATTACGCCGCGCATTTCTGCTCGGTCGGCACCAGGGCTGCGCCCGGTGCGACAGAGTGGGCGTTTCTGACGATGTTTGGGGAGGAGCAGCGCGCAATGCGATGGTGGAGCATGGGTTGTTGCCTGAGGGGGACTGACGCATTTGTTCTTGCGAAGGACACCGGACCATCCCGGGAGTAAGATACCGCGAACAAACATCCCCCAGCAGGAGCCAGGCATCATGAGTGAACGTCGCGTCCCTCCCGTCAGTCCGATTCGTGGCATACAGCCGCTATCGGAGGTCAGCGTCAAACGGACTTATTTTCGGCAACTGAATCAATGGCGCAAGATGTCCGAGAAATATGCCAAGGAGAGGAAGGCGCGGGAGGCCAAGGAGCAGAATAAGCAAGCCGGAGACTGAATTTTCCGGGATGTGGCAACGCGCTGACAACATCCATCGCCCATCCCGGCTGCTCCTGTCCCAAAGGCCCGGTTTGCCGGAGCAGGACAATCCCGCGTAAAATACTCGGTCTCGCGGGTGTAGCTCAATGGTAGAGCAGAAGCTTCCCAAGCTTAAGACGAGGGTTCGATCCCCTTCACCCGCTCCAGATCGCTTCCCTGCGGCCCTGTTCGCCCGTCCCTGACCGGTGCGACTTTGCGGGCCGCGCCTCAATTGCTTCGAGTCATCCATGTCTGAAAACAAATCCGGCAAGCCGCTGTTCTATGATCCCAGCGAGCGCCGCATCCGCAGTTTCGTCACCCGCGCCGGGCGCGTGTCGGTCGCGCAAGGACGCGCGCTGGAAGAACTGGGTCCGCGCTTCCTGGTCCCCTACGACAAGGCCCCGCTGGACCTGGCTGTCACCTTCGGTCGCCAGGCTCCGACCATCCTCGAAATCGGCTTCGGCATGGGCGAAACCAGCGCCAAGATCTCGGCCCTCTTGCCCGAGAAAAACTTCATCGGCGTCGAAGTCCATACCCCCGGCGTCGGCAGCTACCTCAAGCTGATCGGCGAAGGCAACCTGGACAACGTGCGCATCATCCAGCACGATGCCGTCGAAGTACTCACCAACATGATCGCCCCCGAGTCGCTCGCCGGCGTGCACGTGTTCTTCCCCGATCCCTGGCACAAGGCGCGCCACAACAAGCGCCGCCTGATCCAGTCGCCCCTGGTGCAACTGATCAGCTCGCGCCTGGCCCCCGGCGGCTATCTCCACTGCGCCACCGACTGGGAGGAATACGCCATCCAGATGCTGGAAGTGCTGTCGGCTGAACCCACCCTGAAGAACACCGCCACCGATCCCTCCGGCTACGTGCCGCGCCCCGAATACCGCGATACCACCAAGTTCGAAAACCGTGGCCTGCGCCTCGGTCACGGCGTGTGGGATCTGGTGTTTGAAAAGCGCGCCTGAATACGCGCGCTGCATGCATGATTCAACGCGCAATCGTGCATGCGACAGGTGATGAATGAAAGCGATCACCCGCGGTGATCACTTAAAGATCGCTCCGATGGCATGCCCCAAGGCATGCCATTGTCATTTCTGCGACGGCCTCACTGAAGCTTGAAGACCGCCACCGCGCGTGACAGCGATTCCGCCTGGAACTGCAGGCTCTCCGCCGCCGCAGCAGCTTCTTCCACCAGTGCCGCATTCTGCTGCGTCACGCTGTCCATCTGCACCACCGCCTTGTTGACTTCATCGATGCCCGCGCTCTGCTCGCGGTTGGCGACGTTGATGTCATCCATGATCGCCGCCACTTTCTGGATGGCCGTGATGATGTCTTCCATGGTGCCGCCTGCACCGCTGACCAGGGCCGAGCCGGCATTGATCTTGCCGACCGAATCGTCGATCAGCTCCTTGATCTCGCGCGCGGCCGTGGCGCTGCGCTGGGCCAGGCTGCGCACCTCCGAAGCCACCACCGCAAACCCGCGCCCCTGCTCGCCGGCGCGCGCGGCTTCCACGGCGGCATTGAGCGCAAGGATGTTGGTCTGGAAGGCAATGCCGTCGATGACGCTGATGATCTCGACGATGCGATGCGAACTCTCCTCGATGGCCTGCATGGTTTGCACCACCGCACCGACCATGTCGCCGCCCTTGCGCGCCACGCCCGATGCCTCATCGGCCAGTTGATGCGCCTGGTGCGTGTTCTCGGCGTTCTTCTGCACGGTGGAGGTGATCTCTTCCATCGAGGCGGCAGTCTCTTCGAGCGAACCGGCCTGCTCTTCGGTGCGCTCCGACAAGTCCTTGTTGCCGCTGGCAATCTCGGTCGCCGCCACGGTAATCGCACCGGTGCCGCTGCGCACTTCAGAAACGATGCCGCTGCGCACTTCAGAAACGATGCCGGCCAGGTTGTCGTTCATCTCTTTCAACGAGCGCAGCAGTTGCGCCGTCTCATCCTTGCCGTGAATGACGACCTGTGAGCGCAGATCGCCCGCCGCTACCGTCTGCGCAATCTGCACCGCTTCGCCCAGCGGGCGCACGATGCTGCGCACCAGCGTCCAGGTGATAGCCAGGCCCACCAGCAGCGACAGGCCGATCGAGACCAGCAGCAGCAAGCGCGCCTGCTGGTAGTCGAAGAGGCTGTCGGCATTGATGGCGTCACGCGTCTTGCGGCTGTGGTCCAGCACGGCGACGACGATGTCATCGATCATCTTGGTCGGCACGCGATCCACACCCTTGACCTGTTCATCCACCCGCGCCACCGAGGCAGGATCGTCGGAGGCGTAGAGCTTGAGCGCTTCCAGATAACGATTGAGCAGCTCGGCATGGGCCTGCTGCGCCTTGCGCGCAGGCTCGGCATCCATGCCGATACGCGGCATCAGCGCTTCCAGGGTCTTGAGCTGCTTCTGGGTGGCGGCGCTTTCATCGATGAAGGCCTGGCGGTATTTGTTGAAGGCAGCGGGATCCTTGCCGCGCAGCAAGGTGTTCTTCCACTCCTGCACCTGGATCTTGAATTGCACCTGCGCACTGCGGGCGGCATCGACCGATTGCTCGATGAGGGCTCCCGTCTCCATGCCCTGCGCCCCCTGGCCGTAGATTTCCCCGACCACCATCACACCCCGTATGCCGATGAAAGCGATGGCTGCCAGCAACAGTGCCGACAGCATGCCCAGGCGCACGCCTATCTTCAGATCATTGAGTTTCATGTAGCCCCCGGCTCACCTTCGTTGGTGTTGAACGCGATTTCCCGTGTTCGATCATATCGCCAAGCAAAGGCCGCAAATCAGGGAAGAGGCCGGTAAAAGTGCCGTATGAAGGAAAGTTGTATTACAGCGGCAACGTCGGCCGCAAATGCCCGCCCGGCGCTGCACAGCGCTGGTGCGGATGGCGCAGGAAGTGAAGAGATTTGAAGAGAATCGATGAGTTTCCGTCATCGGCCCGTCATGCGTCGGCCGACTCCATGCCGGCAATCAGGTCGATGATCTGGGCACCATAGGTTTCCAGCTTCTTCTCGCCCACACCGGTGACGTGGCGCAGGTCGTCCAGCGATTGCGGCCGGGCCTTGGCGATCTCGCGCATGGTGGCATCGTGGAAGATGACGTAGGCCGGCACGTTGTGTGTGCGCGCGGTTTCCATCCGCCACCAGCGCAGCTTCTCGAAGAGTGCCTGCTCGTCGCTGCTGAGATCGGTCTCGACGAAGCTGGAGCGCTGCGAGCTGCGCTTGGCTTTTTCGGGCTTGCGATAGCGGCGCAGTTGCACCTGCTGTTCTCCGCGCAACACCGGGCGCGCGGCCTCGGTGAGCTTGAGGGCGCTGTAGTTCTCGGCATCCACCGTCAGCAACCCCAGCGCGATCACCTGGCGCAGGATGGCGCGCCATTCCGCCTCACCGCGATCGCTGCCCACGCCAAAGACCGAAAGTTGATCATGACGCCATTGCTTGACGCGCTCGCCATCGATGCCGCGCAAGACCTCGATCACGTGGCCGGGGGCAAAGCGCTGTTCGACGCGATAGACGGTGGAGAGCAGCTTCTGTACCTCAACCGTGGCATCGAACGAGACCGGGGGCGTGAGGCAGGTATCGCAATTGCCGCAGGGGCTGGACTTCTCGCCGAAGTAATCGAGCAGGTGCACGCGCCGGCAGTGCAGCGTCTCGCACAGGGAGAGCATGGCATCGAGCTTGGTGCCGAGCACGCGCTTGAAGGTTTCGTCGGCTTCGGATTCGTCGATCATGCGGCGCTGCTGCACCACGTCCTGCAGGCCGTAGGCCATCCAGGCGTCGGCTGGCAGGCCGTCACGGCCGGCGCGGCCGGTTTCCTGGTAGTAGCCTTCCACGCTCTTGGGCAAATCGAGATGGCAGACGAAGCGCACGTCGGGCTTGTCGATGCCCATGCCGAAGGCGATGGTGGCGACCATCACGATCTTGTCTTCGCGCAGGAAGCGCGCCTGATTTTTGGTGCGCAGCGCGTAGTCCATGCCGGCGTGATAGGCCAGCGCATTGAGGCCTTCGCCACGCAGGAACTCGGCCGTCTCTTCGACTTTCTTGCGCGAGAGGCAGTAGACGATGCCGGCGTCTTCCGGGTGTTCGTTCTTGATGAAGTCCAGCAACTGCTTGCGGCCATTGGCCTTTTCCACGATCTGGTAACGGATGTTGGGACGATCGAAGGACGAGACGAACTGGCGCGCATCTTCCAGTTGCAGGCGATGGATGATTTCTTCGCGGGTCTGCTGGTCGGCGGTGGCCGTCAGCGCAATGCGCGGGACCTGCGGGAAGCGCTCGTGCAGGATCGAGAGCTTGATGTATTCCGGACGGAAATCGTGGCCCCATTGCGAGACGCAATGCGCCTCATCGATGGCGAAGAGCGAGATGCGGGCCGACTCCAGCAGGTCCAGGCAGCGCGGCGTCATCAGGCGCTCGGGGGCGACGTAGAGCAGGTCCAGGTCGCCCTGGCGCAGGCGGCGCTCGATCTGCAGCGCTTCGTCGAAACTCTGGGTGGAATTGAGGAAAGCGGCCCGCACGCCGACTTCGGCCAGTGCATCGACCTGGTCCTGCATCAGCGCGATCAGCGGCGAGACCACCACGCCGGTACCCTCGCGCAGCAGCGCCGGCACCTGGTAGCAGAGCGACTTGCCGCCGCCGGTGGGCATGAGGACAAGGGCATCCCCGCCGCCGGCGACGTGCTGGACGATCTCGCCCTGGTGACCGCGGAAGGACGAGTAGCCGAATACCGTTTCCAGCACGTGCAAAGCACGTTCTTGCTGGGTGGCACCGGGAGGCAGGGAATCGAAATCGACCATGAAAAAACCTGAAGCTGCTGCGTAGCGAAGGCGCTATTTTATTGCAGCCAGCCTCGCGACACCGCCAGCAGCAGGAAAACACCCAGTGCAGCTCGATAGACGATGAAGGGCCATGTCGAGAAACGCTCCAGGAATTTCATCAACCCCCAGATGGCGGCGAAGGCCGACACGCTCGCCACGGCCAGCCCGAACAGCAGCACGCCCCAGGCTTCCAGCGGGATATGCGCATGCAGCAAGACCGCCAGTTCCTTCAGTCCGGCCAGGGCGATGGCAGGCAAGCCCAGCAGGAAGGAAAAGCGCGCCGCTTCTTCACGACGGAAGTTCAGGAACAGCGCGGCCGTGAGCGTGGAGCCGGAACGCGAGACGCCCGGGATCAGCGCACCCACCTGGGCCAGTCCGACGATCAAGGCATCGCGCAGGCGCATCTGGTCGACGCTGCGGCGATGGCGGCAGACCATTTCAGAGATCGCCAGCAGCACCGCCATGACGATGCAGGACCAGCCGATCACGGTCAGGCTGCGCAGCGGCGAGCCGCAGGCGTTCAGGACATGCGACAAGGCCAGCCCGGCAATGCCGATCGGGATGGTGGCCAGGATGATGGCCACGGCCAGCTTGAACATGGGATCGCTGAAATCGCGGCGGCGCCAGGCCGCCAGGCTGCCGCCGGTGACGGCGCTCACGTCGCGCCGGAAATAACTGATGACGGCAGCCAGGGCCGCCAGCTGCATGGCCGCGGAGAAGGCCGAGCCGGGATCATGCCAGCCGAGGAAGGCCGGCACCACGCGCATGTGGGCGGTCGAGGAAATGGGGAGCAGTTCGGTGATGCCCTGGACGATGCCGAGGAAACCGATCTGCGCGTAACTGAGGGAGGCAAAGCCGATATCAAGCCCGGCGCTGCAGACGTTGGCCATGGGGTGTGCTCTGAAGGGAGTTGGCGAAAAGGAAGTTATAAACCGCCGCCGGCAGCGAGGCCGGCCACGGGTGCTGCAGTGTACCGCGCCCGCCAGGGCGCTGGCTGACAGGCGCCTGACGCCCGCACAGTCCATGCACGGGCATCAGGCAGAGGGGGTTACTCCACCCAGGCGACGGCGCCCGTATAAGCGGTCACCAGGACGATGATGCCGAAGACGATGCGATACCAGGCGAAGATGGTGAAATCATGCGAGCTGATGTAGCGCAGCAGCCAGCGCACGCACAGGAAGGCCGAGACGAAGGCGGCCACGGTGCCCACGGTAAACAGCGGCACGTCGGCGGCCGACAGCAGGGCGCGCTCCTTGTAGAGCGAATAGATGGTGGCAGCGAACAGGGTCGGGATGGCCAGGAAGAAGGAGAATTCGGTCGCCGCCTTGCGTGACAGGCCGAACATCATGCCGCCGATGATGGTGGCACCCGAGCGGCTGGTGCCGGGGATCAACGCGAAGGCCTGGGCGATGCCGACTTTCAGGGCATCCAGCGGGGTCATGTCATCCACCGTTTCGACGCGCGCCGAGGCCATGCTCATGCGGTCCTTGTTGCGGCGTTCCACCCACAGGATGATGAGGCCGCCGACGATGAAGGCGATGGCCACCGAGACCGGGTTGAACAGCACTTCCTTGATGCGGCGGCTGAACAGGAAGCCGAGAATGGCCGCCGGCAGGAAGGCCACGATCAGGTTGATCACCAGGCGCTGGGCCTTGCGGTCGGTGAACATGCCGGTCAGCACGGTGGCGATGCGGACCCGATACTCCCAGCACACCGCCAGGATGGCACCGGCCTGGATGACGATCTCGAAAACGTCGGCCTTCTCCTTGGAAAAATCGGGACCGGTGAATTGCAGCAGGCTGTTGGCCAGGATCAGGTGGCCGGTGGAGGAAATGGGCAGGAATTCGGTCAGGCCTTCGACGATGCCCATGATGAGCGCCTTGAGCGCGAGGAGAGTATCCATACGGGTGCTGTGGGTGGCTGTTGATGTGGGGTTGACGGGAAATGAACGAAATGAAGGAAATGGCAGCTTTCAGGCCCGAAAGCCCGGCAATCCGGCCATCGGAACGCAATAAGCCGCTACAACATGAAGCAAATGGCCTTTTTTCCGTCCCGGCCAGGGGCAAACCCTGCAAAAGTGACAGCGAAGGTCCGTCCGGGATGGCTGGCGTCGCCATAAAGCGGCCTTTCGACCACACCCGGCTGCAAAAAGTGCACTCGGTGCGCTGCAACAAAATCGGATTTTACCTTAGCAGGGTGACAAAACTTACATTTTGCTGTCAGGAATGCGCGCTAACATGGCTTTTTATTCCCTTCCTCGCCTGACGATATGAGCAAGAACACCGGCATCACGATCTATCACAACCCCAAGTGCGGTACCTCACGCAATGTCCTGCAAGGGCTGCGCGACGGCGACGTCGAACCGACCATCATTGAATATCTGAAGAATCCGCCCGACCGCGCCACGCTTGAAGGCATCCTCAAGGACATGGGCGTGCCGGTGCGCGAGGTGGTGCGCAGCAAGGAAGCGCTGTTCAAGGAACTGGGGCTGGATGCGGACGGCGTGACCGACGCCCAGTTGATCGATGCGATGCTGGAACACCCCGTCCTGATCAACCGCCCGATCGTGGTGGCACCGAAAGGCACGATGCTGGTGCGTCCCAGCGAGCGGCTGGCGGAGATTTTCCCGTAAGCACCGAAACGGGGCGTATCGGACCGGCATCCGCTGTCATTTGATGCCAAACTCGCCAGATGCGCCCGATCCGTGGTACAAAGGCAGAGTTCCTCCCTCCCCCTATCGATTCAGGAGCAGCGGTGCATCATCGACACGAAGAAAGTACTGCCGATCTGAAGGAGCTGACCACCATCGCTCCCATCAGCCGTGAAGCCCATGCCGCACACCTCAAGGAAAAGGTGGATACCCGCCGGCTCATCGAGGATATCCGCGAAGAAGCCCGACGGCGGCGCGAGGAAGCCTTCTAGAAGACAGGCCTCCCGCTTCAGGTGATCTCCCCTCGCCGGCCAGCTTGGCTGCCCGGCGCTGTCAGCGTCTCCAGTTCACTGAGCCAGGCGATGGCCTGACCGCGATTCTCTCCACACATCTCCACGGAAGGCTGCAAGCCGGCGCAGAAGTCCGGGCGTTCGGGCTGGCCGAAGATCTTGCAGCGCATGTCCTCGCCCAGTTGTACGCACGGTACGCCGGCCGGCTTGCCGGTGGGGATATCTGGCACCTAAAGAGATGAGCTTCGAAACGCAAGAAGGCTTTGCGTCAGATAGTTGATTTCGCGGCCCAGTTTGCTTCTTCGATAATGAAGTTCGGGCTTCCGGCTTTGAATGCCTCTGGCTTTCCTCTAATTGAAATGCGCGGGCGGTGAGGTTCTTCAATGTCAAATATCAGCAAGGTGCCAAGTACATTGGTAGCGCGCAATGCCGCCAGAGACGTACGTGTCGATAGCTCTTGCGTGAATCGTGCCGTCGCAGCTTTCCTTGAGCGCTCATTAAATTTTCGCGCTATCGCATCTGGGCCAAGTAACCAGTTATGCTCTTTCCCAGGCTGTAGGGTATCGCCACCTTCTTCATATGTACTCAGCACAGCGTTGAACAATTGGCGCTGGGATTCACCCATATCTTCAATGCTGCCCCGGTATGGATACGGATTCGGAGTCACACCTGCATATCGTTTCAACGCCCCATGTGCTCGAAGCTCGGCGTCGGGAGCATGCCTAGGAGGCACATTCCTGCTCGGCCAGACGCTTCCCTCAAATTCCTGAAGCGCATACGCGCCATTCCTTTCGTCCCCGTTCGAAAAGAATTCGTAAGCCATCCGAAGGAGTTCCCGGAGTATCGCCGCAAGATACTCGTCTTTGAGCTTATTCTCCACCAGTGGAAAGGTATCCTGCAGTACTTCAAACGCTTCTCGAAGGGCTTTTTGCTGGTCTACAGGAGCGTCGTCGAATGACGTGAACTGATTAGGACCATCTAGCAGAATAGACACGAGGGTACCGTGATACTCAGAGAGGCGCTTTGGAGTGTAACGAGAACTCATGGTCAGATGGTCAGGTATAGAAACACTATGCAACTTTGGGCGGTAGTTCACGGCATCAACTTGGGAGTGTAGCGCGCTCCAGCTCTTCAAGCCAACGTATAGCATGCGTGCGATTGGGTCCGCACATCTCTTGGGATGGTTGTAGCCCTCCGCAGAACGGCGGGCGCTCTGGCTTACCGAAGGTAAGGCAGCGGTTGTCCTCACCCAACTGAATGCACCTGACCCCGGCGGGTTTCCCATCAGGCATTCCGGGTATCGGGCTCGTAATCGAGGGGGCGATGCAGCACGCCCCGCAGTTGTCGCGGCAGTTCATGACATCTCTTTAGTTGACAACTGGCTTGCCGTCGGGCATGCCGGGGATCGGGCTGGTGATGGAAGGGGCGATGCAGCAAGCGCCGCATGCGTCTCGGCAGTTCATGGACTTTCCTGGTGGCGGGTAGCGCGGGGGGACTGCATTGTAGTGCATCGGACGGCACGCGGTGCCGGCGGCTTGATCTGGCCGCTTGACGCCGGCGCGGCTTGCCACTTACAGTGCCCCGTCCCGGTAATCTTGTTTCTCATGTCTGCATCGGCCAAAGAACCGCGTTGGGAACGACGCAAACAAGACCGCCCCCAGGAATTGCTGGCGGCGGCACTGGAATTGTTCGTCGAGCGCGGTTACGCCGCGACCCGGCTGGAAGACGTGGCCACCCGCGCGGGTGTCTCCAAGGGCACCCTTTATCTCTACTTCGATGGCAAGGAAAGCCTGTTCAAGTCGGTGGTACGCGCCAATGTGCTGCCCCTGCTGGACCAGGCCGAAGCCCGCATCGAAGGCCACGCCGGCAGCAGCGCCGAACTGCTGCGTGATCTCATCCTGCACTGGTGGCAGTCCGCCTCGCACTCCGGCGTGGTCGGCATTGCCAAGCTGATGGTGGCCGAATCCGGCAATTTCCCTGAACTTGCACGCTTTTACCATGATGAAGTGACCGCGCGCGGTGATGCCACGATAGTGCGCGTGCTCGAACGCGGCATGGCGCGCGGGGAATTCCGCCCCATTAACGCCGACGCCATGAAGAAAGTCATCGTCGCCCCCCTCATCATGCTGATGCTGTGGGAGCAATCACTCGCACCCTGCGCAGCCACGCCCATCGATCCGCTGGCCTACCTGGAGAGCATGATCGACCTTTGCCTGAACGGTCTCAAAGCCTGACGCCAGCCTGTCGCGCTCGCATTGCATTGAGGAAAACCCACAACAGAAGCGCCTCCAGCGGCTTTTTCAGCGCATAGATGGGCTGATTAGCCGGGCGGTGTTTGCTAAAATGCTGCCTTTCCGTCGCTATTAGATTAGATCGAGCCACCGCCATGAATATCGAACAAGCCCGCTTCAACATGATCGAGCAGCAAATCCGCCCCTGGAACGTGCTGGCGCAAGACGTGCTGGACCTGCTGATGGTCGTCAAGCGTGAAGAATTCGTCCCGGCCGCCTATCGCAGCCTGGCCTTCTTCGACACCGAGATCCCGCTGCCGGGTGGTGAAAACATGCTGGCTCCGAAGATCGAAGCGCGCATCCTGCAGGAAGCCAATGTGAAGAAGCACGAATACGTGCTGGAAATCGGCGCAGGTTCGGGCTACATGGCAGCCCTGCTGGCGCACAAGGCGCGCCACGTGACGACTGTGGAAATCTCGCCGGAACTGAAGGCCCTGGCCGAACAGAACCTGTCGGACTACGGCGTGGCCAACGTCGACGTGCAACTGGGCAATGGCGCGCAAGGCTGGACCGGTGCCGATGGCAAGGCTGGCGAATACGACGTCATCGTGATCTCCGGCTCGCTGCCGCTGCTGCCGGAATCCTTCGGCAAGCAACTCAAGATCGGCGGCCGCCTGCTGGCCATCGTCGGTTCGGCCCCGGTGATGGAACTGCAACTGATCACCCGCACCTCGGAACACGCCTTCGAGACCGTCAACATCGTGGAAACCCTGGCCAAGCCGCTGCACGCAGCGATCACGCCGTCCCACTTCACGTTCTGAGCCTCAGGGCCGAGACAGGAAAAGCATCATGGAGCACATCTCTGCCCCGGAACTGGCGGCCTGGATCAACGATCCGGACCGTCCCACGCCCCTGCTGCTGGATGTGCGTGAACCCTGGGAACACCAGACCTGCCACATCGCCGGCTCGCAGCTGGTGCCGATGAACACCATTCCCGGCCGCTTCGCGGAGCTGGACGAGGAACAGCCGGTGGTCTGCATCTGCCATCACGGCGGCCGCAGCATGCAGGTGGCCGCCTTCCTGGAGCGCCAGGGCTTTACCAAGGTCATCAACCTGAGCGGCGGCGTGCACGCCTGGGCGGCCCAGGTGGATCCTTCGATGCCGACCTATTGAGCCTGGTCTTTTGGTTTATTGATTCATATCGCATTCTGGCCGGCGGGCGTCATGCACATGGTGCAGGCCGGTCAGGCGGGGGCCGGGTTCTCCGGCCTGCCTGAATTCCCTTACGTTTTATCCTGATCCTTCATATCGCCTGAAAACCACCCGGGTTTCTAGGCTTGGTCCGGCTGCGTCTTCTGCAGCGACGGTGCGGTCTTGAGCGTGTAGAGCGAGGCCGCCAGGATGCGCTCGCCATCCTTGACCAGGTCGAAACTGTCGGGGGAAAAGAACCAGTCCGTCAGCAAGCCGCTGAAGGTGGCATGCGCCGCCAGACAGGCCAGGCGGATATCGAGCGTGGCCGGAAGCTGGCCGCGTGCCACCGCATTGAGCAGGATCTGCTCCAGCCGCAACAATCCATCGACGTGGCATTCGCGCTGGCGAATCAGGATGGGGTCCTGCGCGTCGGCGAATTCGCATTTGTTGAAGATGATGTCGAACACGCGCCGGCAGCGCTCATCGGTCGCCGCCATGGTCAACACATAGATGCCGCTGCGCAGGAACTGGCCCAGCGGATCCTCCACCTGCGGGCTGGCGTTTTCTTCCAGCACCGCTTCCATGGGCAGGCGCACGCGCTCGCACATGGCGTCGAACAGATCGCTCTTGTTCTTGAAGTGCCAGTAGATGGCCCCGCGCGTGACCTCAGCGGCCTTGGCCACGTCGGCCAGCGAGGTCTGCGAGACGCCGCGCTCATGGAACACCTGCTCGGCCGCATCGAGGATGCGGGCACGCGTTTCCAGCGCTTCTTCCTTGGTCGAACGGGCCATGTCAACAGACTCCCGGGCAAATGGCCATGGCGCCGCCCCTCAGGCGCGCCACTGGGCGGCCGTGTTGCGGATGCACATCACCCGCAACCGGCAGAGTTTCGTCAAAGGCTTCATGTGCGCAATGATGGTCATGAAGAAGTAAGTGAGTTTCGTGCACAATATCAGGGCGTCAAATTCGTCTTCCCAGCAGCTCGGCCTATCGTCCGAAGGCATGGAAGAGCTCGGATTCAGACCAGCGGAAACGGCATCAGAGTAGCTTTCGAATCAAAATGCAAGGAATCGCTCATATTTTGCTACGCCGTTTCGAACAAGTTTGTTAAATTAATGTGATGTTTGGAAGAAATACATACATTCATGGATGTATGTATAATAGCATCCGCTTCAAGTCCCTGCCGTTCATCACCTGCAAAAAAATTCATCACCCTGGCATGAAGGGGTGGGGACTTTTTTGCATTGCAACAATCTGTAGCCCGGCTCATCCATCCCCTCCATCACCGGATGACAGGCACAGCATCATCGTCGTGACCGGTTCTACCGAATTCGTTTCATCGCCGCCCCTGGCGGCTTCAACTTTACTTTCGTGCGAGATATCTATGAGCTCAGTCAGTCGTTTCACGCGCCTCACCATGACCGTCGCCGTTGCCGCCGCGCTGGTTGCCTGCGGACAGAAACCCGCCGCGCAAGGCGGCCAGATGCCGCCGGCCGAGGTGTCGGTGGTGACCATCGCCCCGCAGCGCGTGGCCATCACCAATGAACTGCCGGGCCGCGTGGAAGCCTTCCGCGTGGCGCAGGTGCGTGCTCGGGTGGCAGGCATCGTGCAGAAGCGCGTCTTCAAGGAAGGCAGCGAGGTCAAGGAGGGCCAGGTGCTCTTCAAGATCGATCCGGCCCAGTACAAGGCTAGCCTGGAAAGCGCCCAAGCCACGCTGGCACGCGCCCAGGCCAACCTGACGCAAACCTCGCTGACCGCGCAGCGCTACAAGCCGCTGGTGGAAGTCAACGCGGTCTCCAAGCAGGAATACGACAACGCCGTGGCCGCCCAGAAGCAGGCTGAAGCCGATGTCGCCGCCGGCAAGGCAGCGGTGCAGACCGCCAACCTGAACCTGGGTTATGCCACCGTGACCTCGCCCATCTCCGGCCGCATCGGCCGCGCGCTGGTGACCGAAGGTGCGCTGGTCGGCCAGGGGGATGCCACCCAGCTGGCCCTGGTGCAGCAGCTCGATCCGGTCTACGTCAACGTGACCCAGTCCAGCGCCGACCTGTTGAAGTTGCAGCAGGCGATGGCCGCCGGCCAGTTGAAGAGCGTGGGCGACAACAAGGCCAGCGTGACCCTGGTGCTGGAAAACGGCCAGGCTTACGACCAGCCGGGCAAGCTGCTGTTCTCCGACATCAGCGTGGATGAAAGCACCGGTTCGGTCTCGCTGCGTGCCGAATTCCCCAACCCCAAGCGCCTGCTGCTGCCGGGTACCTACGTGCGGACCAAGATCGAGCAAGCCGTGGACGAACAGGCCCTGCTGGTGCCGCAACAAGCCGTGGTGCGTGATGCCGGCGGCTCCTCGGTGATGGTGGTCAATGCCGAGAGCAAGGTCGAGGCGCGTCCGGTCAAGACGGGCGGCGCACGCGGCAACAACTGGCAGGTCATCGATGGCTTGAAGGAAGGTGATCGCGTCATCGTGGAAGGCCTGCAGAAGGTCCGCCCGGGTGCCGCCGTCAAGCCGGTCCAATGGAATCCCGCGGGCGCTCCCGCACAAGCTGCTGGCCAGCCGGCCAAGCAAGACGCGAGCGCCCAACAGAAAGCTAACTAAGAGGCTGCCAGATGGGAAAGTTCTTTATTGATCGCCCCGTATTTGCGTGGGTGCTAGCGATCTTCATCATGCTGGGCGGTGCGCTGGCCATTACCGGCTTGCCGGTGGCCCAGTACCCCAGCATCGCGCCGCCGACCATTGTGGTCACGGCGACCTATCCGGGTGCGACCGCGCAGACCCTGGACGATTCGGTGACCAGCCTGATCGAACAGGAAATGAACGGCGCCGATGGCCTGCAATACATCGAGTCGCAAAGCCAGGCCAACGGCCAGGTGCAGATCACCATCACCTTCTCGCCGGAAACCAATCCGGACCTGGCGGCGGTGGATGTGCAGAACCGCCTGAAGCGCGTCGAGGCCCGCCTGCCGGCAGCCGTGACGCAACAGGGCGTGCAGGTGACCAAGTCGCGTTCCAACTTCCTGCTCTTCATCGGTCTGTCTTCCACCGATGGCAAGCTCGATCCGGTGGCGCTGGGTGACTATCTGTCGCGTAACGTCTTGAACGAAATCAAGCGCGTGCCCGGTGTGGGCCAGGCGCAGCTGTTCGGTACCGAACGCGCCATGCGCATCTGGATCGATCCGAACAAGCTGATCGGCCTGAGCCTGACCCCGGCTGACGTGACGGCAGCGATCCAGGCGCAGAACGCCCTGGTGGCCGGCGGTACGCTGGGTGCCCTGCCCAGCCCCGGCAGCCAGCAGATCGCCGCTACCGTGGTGGTCAACGGTCAGCTGACCTCGCCCGAGCAGTTCGGCAACATCGTGCTGCGTGCCAATACCAACGGTTCGAGCGTGCGCCTGCGCGACGTCGCCCGCATCGAAGTGGGTGGCCAGAGCTATGACACCTCCGGCCGTCTGGATGGCAAGCCTTCGTCCTTCATCGGCGTGCAGCTGTCGCCGACCGCCAACGCGCTGGGTACGGCCACCGCCGTGCACAAGAAGATGGAAGAGCTGGCCAAGTATTTCCCGGCCGGTGTGAAGTACACCATCCCTTACGACACCTCCAAGTTCGTCAAGATCTCGATCGAGGAAGTGGTCAAGACCCTGATCGAAGCCATCGTGCTGGTGTTCCTGGTGATGTTCCTGTTCCTGCAGAACATCCGCTACACCATCATCCCGACCATCGTGGTGCCGGTGGCGCTGCTGGGTACTTTTGCCACGCTGCTGCTGTTCGGCTTCTCGATCAACGTGCTGACCATGTTCGGCATGGTGCTGGCCATCGGTATCCTGGTCGACGATGCGATCGTGGTGGTGGAAAACGTCGAGCGCATCATGAGCGAGGAAGGTCTCTCGCCGGCTGACGCGACCCGCAAGGCCATGGGCCAGATCAGCGGCGCGCTGATCGGTATCACGCTGGTGCTGATCGCGGTGTTCATCCCGATGGCCTTCTTCGGTGGCGCGGTGGGTGCGATCTATCGCCAGTTCTCGCTGTCGATGGTGGCTTCCATGGTGTTCTCGGTGCTGATGGCCTTCACCCTCACGCCGGCACTGTGCGCGACCATCCTCAAGCCTGTTGAGAAGGGTCACCACCACGAGAAGAAGGGTTTCTTCGGCTGGTTCAACCGCAAGTTCAACACCACCGCCAATGCCTATCAGGGCGTGATCGGCAAGATGCTCAGCAAGGCCGGCCGCTACATGATCGTCTATGTGGTGATCGTGGCCTGCGTGGGCTTGCTGTACGTGCGCCTGCCGGCCTCGTTCCTGCCGAACGAAGACCAGGGCTACATCATCACCAACGTCCAGCTGCCACCGGGCGCAAGCACCGCGCGCACGACCGAGGTGGTCAAGAAGATCGAGGAGTACTACCTCAAGGATCCGGCCGTGGAACACGCCATTGCAGTGCTGGGCTTCTCGTTCTCGGGTAATGGCCAGAACGCGGCGCTGGTGTTCACTCCGCTGAAGGACTGGGCCGAGCGCGACAAGTCGCAGTCGGCCGATGCGATCGCCGGCAAGGCTTTCGGTGCCTTCTCCCAGATCAAGGATGCGATCGTCTTCCCGCTGAACCCGCCGCCGATTCCGGAACTGGGTAACGCGACCGGCTTCACCTTCCGTCTGCAGGACCGTGCCGGCCTGGGTCACGCGGCGCTGGTGCAGGCGCGCAACCAGATCCTGGGTATGGCCTCGCAGAGCAAGGTGCTGGCCGGTGTGCGTCCGGAAGGTCTGGAAGATGCGCCGCAGCTGCAACTGGACATCGACCGCGACAAGGCCAATGCGCTGGGCGTGCCGTTCTCGACGATCAACAGTGTGCTGTCCACGGCGCTGGGTTCGTCCTATGTGAACGACTTCCCCAACCAGGGCCGCCAGCAGCGCGTGATCGTGCAGGCCGATGCCAACCGTCGCCTGCAACCTGAAGATCTGACCAGCCTGTACGCCCGCAACGCCAATGGCGGCATGGTGCCCTTCTCGGCCTTCGTGACGGCCAAGTGGATCAACGGCCCCGTGCAGCTGATCCGCTACAACGGCTATCCGGCCATGAAGATCGCCGGTGGCGCAGCGCCTGGCCGCAGTACCGGTGAAGCCATGGCCGAGATGGAATCCTATGTGGCCAAGCTGCCGCCAGGCTTCGGTTTCGAGTGGACCGGCCAGTCGCTGGAAGAAAAGACCTCCGGCAACCAGGCCCCGGCGCTGTATGCCCTGTCGCTGATCGCCGTGTTCCTGGTGCTGGCCGCGCTCTATGAAAGCACCTCGATCCCGCTGGCGGTGATGCTGGTGGTGCCGCTGGGTATCCTTGGTGCACTGCTGGGGGTGACGCTGCGCGCCATGCCCAACGACGTGTACTTCAAGGTGGGGATGATTGCGGTGGTGGGTCTGTCGGCCAAGAATGCGATTCTGATTATCGAGTTCGCCAAGGATCTGCAGGCGCAGGGCAAGGGCCTGATTGAAGCGACGCTGGAGGCGGTGCACCTGCGCTTCCGTCCGATCATCATGACCTCGCTGGCCTTCATCCTCGGCGTGCTGCCGCTGGCCATCGCTTCGGGTGCCGGTTCGGCCAGCCAGCGCGCCATCGGTACCGGCGTGATGGGCGGCATGATCACTGCCACCGTGCTGGCGGTGTTCCTGGTGCCGATCTTCTTCGTGGTCGTGCGCAAGATTTTCAAGGGCAGCGAGCGTCAGCGCAAGTTTGACGCCGACCACTCGCCCAAGATCAATAGTGGAGAATGACAATGGCTAATCTGTCGTTGCCGCGCTCGCCTCGCCTGCTGCAATTGTGCGCAGCGCTGATGGTGGCCGGCGTACTGGGGGGCTGCTCGCTGGCTCCCACCTATGACCGTCCGCAAGCCCCGGTGGAGACGGCCTACCCGGCCGATGCCGCCGGCCGTGCCGAGCTGCAGGCGGTCAACCTCGGCTGGCGCCAGTTCTTCCCGGACCAGCGCCTGCAGCAGCTGATCGCGGCGGCCCTGGAAAACAACCGTGACCTGCGCACGGCCGTCCTCAACATCGAGGAAGCCCGCGCGCAATACCAGATCGCGCGTGCCGATCTGCTGCCCAACCTGAACGTCAATGGCAGCGCCGCCCGCACGCGGACTGCGGCCAGCCAGTCGCTGACCGGCCAGCCGTTCATCAGCAACAGCTATCAGGTCGGCCTGGCGGTTCCCGCCTACGAGCTGGACTTCTTCGGCCGTGTACGCAACCTGAAGGATGCGGCACTGGCGAGCTACCTCTCCACCGAAGAAGCGCAGAAGTCGGCGCAGATCAGCCTGATCGCGCAGGTGGCGCAGGCTTATCTGTCCGAGCGCTCCTATGCGGAACAGCTGCAGCTGGCCAACGACACGCTGAAGTCGCGCGAATCCAATCTGGATCTGGCGCAGAAGCGCTTTGACGTCGGTGCCAGTTCGGCGCTGGATTTCCGCCTGACGCAGACGCTGGTGGAGTCGGCTCGTGTATCGAAGTCCCAGCTGGAACGCCAGCGTGCCCAAGCCGAGAATGCACTGACGCTGCTGGTCGGCAAGAAGGTCGGCGACCTGCCGCCGGCAAAGCTGCTGTCGGATGAAAAGATCGTGACCGATATTCCGGCGGGCTTGCCTTCCGACCTGCTGACCAATCGTCCGGACATCCGCTCGGCCGAGCAGAGCCTGCTGGCGGCCAATGCCAACATCGGCGCGGCGCGGGCGGCGTTCTTCCCGCGCATCTCGCTGACCGGCAGTTACGGCAGCGCCAGCAGCACGCTGGGTGGATTGTTCGAGTCGGGTTCGGGCGCGTGGAGCTTTGGTCCTTCGCTGTCCTTGCCGATCTTCGACTTCGGTCGCAACAGCGCCAATCTGGATCTGGCGGAAGTGCGCAAGAACAAGGCCGTGGTGACCTACGAGAAGACCATCCAGACCGCCTTCCGCGAAGTGGCCGATGCCCTGGTGGCACGCGGTACGCTGGACGATCAGGTCAAGGCGCAGGAAGCTTTCCTGGCGGCCCAGCAGGAACGCCTGAAGCTGACCGACCTGCGATTCAAGAACGGGATTGCCTCTTCGCTGGATCAGCTTGATGCGCAGCGAGACTTGTTCTCGGCGCAGCAGGCATTGATTCAGGCACGGCAGTTGCGCTTGAACAATGCGATTGATCTGTACAAGGCGTTGGGGGGTGGATTGAAGGAAAATACGGTCGCCCCACAATAGTCCTCGCATCGTGATAGAACAGAAAAAATGCTCGATAGCGATATCGAGCATTTTTCTTGGGAACAACGCAGCCCATGATAACGGACCGGTAGGAGCGCAAAAATGCTACATCAAGCCCTGCTTTCGCACGCGTCTTCAAAGAGGCAAGGACCTGCTATCCAACGCAAGGAAGCTTTCCAGTTCCAATGGGGTGCCCAGCACATGCACATCGGAAAGAGGGAGATCAGTAATTGAAATCTTGGCACCCTCAGCTAACAACTGGCGGTACAAAGGAGCGATGTAGCGCTCACCTCTCACGAGGTTGCTCGCCTGTTCGAAAAATCGCTCATAGGCCACCTCGTAATCTGAAGCACGAGCGAACCAATATAAGCCGATAGAAGCAAATTCCGAGATACGTTCCTTTTCTGCCAGGTCGACGGCCCAGCCATCCTCTCCCAGCTTCACAAAACTCCAGTGATCGCCAGGCGCACGGAAACACGGTACCCAGCCAACCGATCCCTTACGAATCTCATGCGGTTGAAGAGCCTGCGGATTGACGTAGGTATCGATGTTATAAACCAATAAAGGGGCATCCGGCTGCCAATGCTCGCGCGCCAAATAAGCACTGGTAGCTTGCCCATCCGTCACGTCAGGAAGCTCCAAGATATGCACGTCGTGCAGGCCCAATGCATGACAGCGCTGGCGTACATACTCAGAAGATTGGTTTTCTTCGAGGCATACAAAAATCAGTCTTGACTGAGGCAAAAGGAAGTTCTTTAGCGAAAGCATCGACCAATCAAACAAGCTACGGCCATGCGCCATGATTTCGTACTTAGGGACCTTATACCCTGCCGCAACAAAACGAGAGCCTCGTCCCGCCATCGTTACCACAATATTCGTTACCATCAATCTCTCCTATTCCTGCCCCAGCAACAGATGAATCTCCTCCTCGCTCAGACGCAAGAATTCGTCTGGCCGGATAGCTCTGTCGTCAATGTAAAAACCCTTGGTCCGTGGCCATGGTTTTCCGAACAAAATCTCGTCATATGGCACGTTCCATTTGGCCAGCCACTCCAATAGTATCGGGGCAGTATGTTTATTGATCTGCCCAAGATTGCTCTTGTAAGTATTCATATTGCGGGCCGTAAATAGCAGGATACGATAACCTTTGCTCTGGTACTCACGCAGCTTGTCAATGACATCCAGCTTAGGTAATACGTCCGCATAGGATTGGTTGGGCTGACGGATGTCGCACACGGTACCGTCAACATCCACCACCAGAGTTGCACCAACCTCTTCACCAATTTTTTCCACTTTCCACCTCATCCAAGATTTCACGTGCTTTCAGCAAGAAGGCAAGCACTTTATTTGGGTAATCAATATGCAGTGGCAACATGGAAAGGAACAGCGAGGCCTCGCCAAGTCGCATGACGCGTGGATCATGCCCGGCAGCCTTCACCTGCGCAAGGAAGATCTTCTTCAGCGCTGCATGGTCAGCGTGACCTATGTGCAGCACCATATCGTTGTCATCCGTGAATCCGACCTTATAGAGACCGTTGTTGATGAAATCATAGTCCCCAAGCACACTGTGTGAGATCTTGGACAGATCGTAAAGCGGATGCATCCAGAGCTCGTTCTCGGTCAATGCACCCTTAGGGTCGATGAGCTTGAGCAGATAGCGCTGCTGGTCGTACAAGAGGTTCGAGAAACAAGGATCACCGTGGCCAATTGCCTCATGAGTCCCAATAAAACCTTTCTCAAGGTCACGATATTGTTGAAGATAGCGCTCAATCAAAACATTTAGATCCAGACTCGCCGAGGCGCTGCCCGCTAATTTATTGATCTGGCGTCCTATCTCGGAATTCAGAAATTCCGCTGCGCGACGCTCCAGTTTGTGGACGAATACCTCCTTCGCCAAAGCTGCAGACTGTTCGCGATGACTCGAGCGCTGCGGTCTTTCCGCGATAAAGAAAAGCAGGCGTTCAACGAACGAGGAGAACGTTACTTCGTTGAAGGCCCCATGTACCCATTGCAATGCTGCATCTGCAAGGTAATAACGCATCATCCGATAGGACGCGTGCGTTCCATGATCCTGAAAATCAAAAGTCTGGATCAGCCACGGCCGCATACGCTCCGGCACCAGTCCGTAGAATGCGTATTCCGCCTGCATTTTCCGCTTATCTGAAGATCGCTTCGTATAGTAATAGGAGTCAATTTGCACTTCATTGAAGTGCCGGGTAGCAGTTGACCCACTCGTAAACGAAAGGAAATCGCTGATTTTGGCCAGATCCAATGGCTGCAAAGACTGCAATCGTTGCACATCGTGCCATGACTTATCCCAGGTATGCAGAGGGCTGATGGAAAAGTCCTGCCAGTAGCCCACTAGTTCATGTGCATTGCGGAGGTAGACCACCAGAGGACGATAAAGGCTATCGGTAAAATCCTCTTGCGCAAACGGCAGTCGCTCTATTAGTTGCGCTAAGAGTGCAAGGTCGGAAAAACCAGCTCGTCCGGCGATCACGCAGGCAGCGGTATTCTCTGGGGAGTTTTCCAGCATTGAGCGCAGTGAAGCCATGTCGCCATCGGTTCTAAGTCGAATCAGCGTAGATTTTGCCCAATCGGGTAATGCATGGCAAAAATGCTCAAACAAGGACTGCCGCTTGAAGATGATGTCACCAAAATGGCGCGCCCCAACTAGCGACTTCACTTCGCCAGCACAAATCTCGCGGTCATCGAGAATCAGCAACAATGTCGATTGAGTCTCAGACATATCAATTCTTTCTTTTATTAAGGCGAACCGCGATCCATCCACAAGCAAAGGTGATGGTCATCACAACCAGCGCCAGCGATTGATAAATACCGAAGGCACCTGTACCGCCGCCAGGCAAACTCGCGAGCAAGCCGGAAGAAAAAAGCAGTGCAAAATCGGTTCCACCTATCCCGGACCAGTTTATAAACAACGACAAAGCCAAGATTTCAAGCACCCAAATCAGTACAGAGAGCAATAGAAAGCCAGAAACTCTCCCTTCCAATGATCTGCGTATGCTGTCCGCAAGGCGCTGCAAAGAATGGCTGGCCCGGAGAAACAGCAGACCGCGCGACGATAAGCTCGTCAACACAAGGTGGCGATTCAGATAAATGAAGACGTTGGTGAGAGCAAAAGTCGCCAGCAAGCCGAACGCGCCGACGAAGAGGAAAACAAAGAAGACCACCTGCATGGCGGGTGGCACCTTCACATTGAAGACGTAGAGACCGACAATAAATACGGAGATCACCAATACATCACCGAACCGCTCTGCCAACCAAATTGCCAGTCCCTTCCGCTTGAATTCATATATCCGTAAAAACGCGCATAGGCGTAACACCTCGCCCAGCTTAAAAGGCAGAAAACTGCTTGGAAAGGCAGTCAGAGCATGCGCCGAAATCAAATGCGCGGCTTTGCTACGTTCGTCAAGCGTCAAGAGGAACAGACGCATCATGCGAAGCAGGTGTGAAAAAATATAGAGCCCCACAACACAGAGCAAACCAGCCAGATGCATGAAAGGAGATCCCATCATCAGCGCCTCTCCTCTCCACCACAACCAGCCCGCAACGACGCCGAAAAGAAAGACGAGATAGATACGCAAACCTGTACTCATCAAACATCCTCACTTGAATGCAGAGTCTTGCTGATGCCGAATCTGGCCTGCATAAATATCAAAATGACGTGCGCGCAACTCCGTTGCCAAGAAGTCGCCGCGGCGAAGTGCATAGCGCCCCAACAATCCCAATACCTTGCAAGCCTGCTGGAATAATTTCACGTTAGACCGCTGATCCTCTTCCCGCCAGCTGATTGGGAAGAAGCGGACATCCTGTTGCCGATGAAAACTTCCGAGAAGCATCACATAGTTGAAGGTAAGATCGTCGGGAAAAGTTTTGTAATAAAAGTTCTTGAAACTTTTCAAACGATAAATATTGAGTCCTGATCCAAGATCGTAGACGCGACGCATGGCGACGATGGAGAACAATGCGTTGTACACGCGATTGCCAAATGTACGGAAACGCGAATAGCCTTTGAGTCGACTTCCTTTCATGAAGCGAGCGCCGAGAAAACAGTCGACATCTTGGTATGCTCCGGATTCCAATAGGGGCACAAGATCCCGTATATCCGCTTGGTCATCGCCGTGCAAGACGACCAGATAATCGAATCCATGCTCGATGGCATAACGGAACGCAGCCTTGTGCGACCCGCCCAATCCATAATTATCGTTATTGCGCCAGGCAATGAAATTGCAGTGAGTCAACACCGAAGAACCGTGTTCTATGGCGGCCTGCAGAGTACCGTCAGGCGATTGATTGTCGACGACCACAACTGTGTCGACAAGCCGTTGGACTCTGTGCTCGAACTGATCGATGACTCTCACGATCTGAGCCTCGCATCGGTACGCAGGAATAAATACGAGAATACGCGGGACTGAGCCCGGGGGAGCGCTATTTGACATGAAAATACCGTGCAAGCACAGAAAATAAAATTAATGTTCGACTCTATTACCAAATCCCAAGCTGGCAGCATACGCCGTGCAAAAACCAAAGAGCCCGGCGATAGATGCATTGAGCAATGAGTTGGTCAGCAATGGCAACGTCAGTCTCGTCGAACCGAGCCCCTAAGCCGTCCAGCACCTGGTCAAATCCGCGATAGCTCTGGACTAGGACAATCTCGACATCTGGATGAGCATGACTTTGTCGATCCCATTGCGTCCTTGCAGGATCTTACTTCCGAGGGGCTTGAAACCAAGTCGATCCATGAAATCATGTACCGGTTTCATAATGGCAGGATCAGAAGAAGCAGCATACTCCTGCCCCAGTACGAGCAAAAAGTTCTTATGTTCCGCCAACCGGGCAGTAGAAAGTTTTTTCTCCAGCGCTCCCAAGTTAGCGCTTTCGTACATCGAATATCTGGGCCCCGAAACAACCAGAGCCCCCATCCAGTAACCCCATTGAGGAAAGAGGATCACCGTGCCCTCGGGGGCTTTCGCTATCTCTTCAGCGGCAAGATTGACCACATCAGAATAAAGACCCTGTCCACCGTCAGCAGAAAGATGATCTGAGAATTTTCTGGCTGTGGAAAAGTTAATGAACAGAATTGAACAGCTACCGACCACCAACAGGGCCCGGCCGAGCTTTCGTGCATTCGCGGTCACGTTCGACGTGAACGCCTTAGAATACAAGACCGACAGCAATGCGAACGAAAGCGGGACAAGCATGATGTAATGCTGTACGCCCAGAGGGCGTCCCATTACTAACCCAAAAGCCAAGTGCAACCCGAAGCAGCCCAAAAGAATCCATAACAAAGTATCGCTAAAAGCGTCGCATGCCTGCGCCGAATCATGGCGTTGCAGCCGCTTCATCAGCAAACCACCGACTGCAATCGAAAACGCGATTGCACACGCTATCATTGCGCTGGTGCCAGGGACATCACTTTTACCGTGTATAAGGACATCCAGCGCGCGTCCAGAGAATAGCAAATCAACACGACTAACAATGAGACCGACCCGTTCTGCAAGACCACCCTGCACGGTATCGACGACGCCATAGGTCGCCTGAAGCGCTCGCAAATTCTCCACATAGCCGTGCCCCCCCATTTTCACCAGCATCATGAAATGCGCGTAAATATAGGGAGAAAAACCAGCCAGAATACCGGCTAGAACCAATCTGACGATGGCTGGCTGATGAGGATGGCGACGAGTCAGCCAGCAGATTCCACCGAACGTCGCCGCCGCATATATCGTGTATATGAAGTATCCATATGCTGCGAATCCAACCAGCATCCCGCCATAGAAAAGCGGACTTTTATGCCATTTTCTTGCTATTTGCGCCTCATTCGACTTGGAAAGAAATCCTAGTCCCCAGAACAAGAAAATGAGTGGAAATAACTGAAGATAAAATTGAGTTCGCCAAGCGAACACAAAGCCCGGTTCTGCAGCCAGCATTGTCAGACTCAGCGCGACAAAAAATCGCGGCACCTTCCAGCGCATCAAGCACCAGCCCATACTAAACAAAAGAGCGATCGCAAAAATGCAATGCAGGGCCCGGACGGCCAGCACCCCGTATCCAAACAACTGGAAAAAAATTAAGGCTGCATACGCGGAGGGATTCCCGCCATAGAGTGAGTTCAGAAGCGGAAGAGTATGCCCTCGCAATGAGATATTGTCCGGATAGACCCATGCAGGAATGTGCAACTTCCCTCGCAACATCCACACTGCTTGATAATCTGGATTAACAGCGTCCATCCACAGACCAGGCAAGGCCAGATTGTGGAATCCCACCGTAGCAAAGACCATAAGTGGCAATAAGAAAACTAACCAAGTCTTCCATTGGACTGAAGAGTTTTCCATTAACGTTTTCTTGAACATTGTTTAGGTAAAGCAGTGGTGGCAGTCGAAAATAATCAACTCGCCATTAAAGCACTTGATCGTCAAGGGAGAAATCACGCAAATTGCATGGGACGTCAGGCATGAATCTGCAACCAGCGGCACCATAGGCCCGTCACTCTCAGGAGCCTTGCATCTGGCGAGTCAAATATTTCATGAACATGAAATTGGTGACAAGATTGAGCGGGGTGATCATGCACTTACTCACGATGTCCAGATTCGAGGCAATCAGCACCGGCAATTCAACACGCATTAACATTTGAATCAAAAAATGCAACGCCTGTGAATACAACAAAATGGAGAAAAACTGATACCCCCAGTAGAGCCCAAGTTGGCGAGGCGATCCCTGCCGCAAAAAAACTGTTTTCAACGACGTAAACCACACGAAGGTTACACCGACGTAAGAAGAAATAAAATTGGCGACAAAACTGGGCGTTTCAGTGAGCTTGACAAGAAATGAGAACGTACCGAAATCACACAACCAACCCAATCCAGAAAGAAGAAGGAAAGCAAGAAATGTTGCTATTTGATTAGTTGGCGGCATGAGTTTTAGAAAATCTTCCCACATGCAACGTTATCGCATGCAAATAGCTTTCCCAACCTAGAAGTGGGGGGGCGTCGTTGGACTATATGCTGAATTACCGTGAAGGTGCTTTAAGAAAAACAATATCGAGGCGAGCCATTTATTTCACTATACGAGACTGCAGCCGGACCGACAGAAAGTATTGCTTTTCATTAACGATTGAGAAATAGCTATCGTATCGACTCCACGTATGAGGGTGAATCCCCCTGTAAGTACAACGGGCGAAATTATCTCAGATTTCTTGCGTTTCTTTATTATCGAGAAAATTAATGCATGAATAGAAAAGTTCGGACATGACTCTTTCCCAAGTCCCATTGTCAAGGTCGTGTGGTGCCACTCGCGCCCATCGTCGTTTACCAGACGTCTCCCTAGCGCGCTGGAGGAATGTATGGGGCCAGCAGGAAGACTGTCTTCTCCACTGCCCCCCGATGCTTCTCAGCGAAATCGAGTGCCTGCTTCGCCATAGCAGCACGAATCGACGGCGTTTGAAGTTGCAGAAGTCTATGCCACAGATCTTCAGCACTTTCTACACGAACCGCCGCAGAAGCCAGTACCGCGTCGGAGCTGATCTGCTGGAAATTGAAGGTGTGTGGCCCAACCAGCACCGGCTTGCCCAGCGCCAGCGCCTCAATCAGATTCTGCCCCCCCAGCGGCAACAGACTGCCGCCAATGAAGGCCACATCACACAAGGCGTAATAGGCGAACATTTCGCCCATGGAATCGCCCAGCACGACATCCACCTGATCCCAGTCACCGCCCTGCCCCAGCGCGTCACGCCGGCGCAGGCGCAAACCCTGTGCCTGTATCATCCCGGCCACCTCAGCAAAACGCTGCGGGTGGCGCGGCACGATCACCGTCAGCCAGCCGGTCTTCCCCAGCCTGGCCAGCGCATCCAGAATCAAGGCTTCCTCGCCCTCGCGCGTGCTGGCACAGAGCAGGATCTTGCGCTCCCCGATGGCACGCTTCCATGCCAGACCGCGTTCGACCATCTCGGCCGGCGGCTGCACGTCGAACTTGAGGCTGCCGGTCACTTCGACGTGCCGCGCCCCGAAGGCACGCAGGCGCTCAGCGTCGGCCGGCGACTGGGCCGCGACCACATCGATCGCCTCGGCCGCCGGACGCAGCAGCGCGGCAAAACGCTGGCCGCGCCGCAGTGAACGCTCCGACAGGCGGGCATTGGCCAGCATCACCGGCACCTGGTGCCGGCGACATTGCCTGATCAGGTTGGGCCAGACTTCGGTCTCCATCAGCACGCACACCACAGGCCGGAAGTGGCGCAGGAAACGCGCGCACATCCATCCCGTGTCGTACGGCAGAAAGCTCTGCACCACGCGCGCACCGTGCTTGCCATAGACCTGAGTCCCCGTCTCGCGGCCGGTGGCGGTCATGCAGGTGAGCAGAATGGAATGCTGCGGATATTGCTGCAACAAGGCGTCGATGAGCGGCTCGGCGGCACGGGTCTCGCCAACCGAGACGGCATGCACCCAGATGAAACGCGCCTGTGGATCAGACAGGCGCGCCGCTTGCGAATAGAAGCCCAGGCGTTCGCCCACATGCGCCCGGTAGCCGGGTTCCTTGCGGCCGCGCCGCCACAGGCGCAGCAGTACCAACGGCAGCACCAGCCACCAGACGAGTGAATACAGCAGCCGCATCTCAGACCAGGGGATGGCCGACCAGGCGCGTCAGAATGGCCAGCGGACTGGATTGCGGATCATATTGCTGGTCCGGTGCCAGGTGCAGGGTCTGTTCCATCATGTACTGGCCCGACATGACCGCGTGCGAGGCCTGGTCCGAGAAGCAGATCCAGACGGAGCCGGCGGCAAAGGGCATGGTGACCTGCTGGGCATCCTGCTGGTACTGCATGTCGCCCTTCATGCCGTCATGCAATTGCAGCATGAGGTGATCGTATTCGCTACGGAAGGACTTGGTCACATGCAGCGCCTTGAGCACGCTGGCCTGCCAGCGCACATAAGGTTTGGCACGCGGCAAAAAGCGCTGCGCCACAGTCTCGAAAGGCTCACCCACGCGCCAGACGCGCGGCACGCCATCGGGATTCACATTGGTAAAGACGCGCAGGATGCGTTCGCCGTAATTGGGCCGCGAAGGAAAAGCGTCCACGTGCATGCGGCGGTCATCGGCACGCCACGACTGGGCACGCGTCTCCACCTGCATCGGGCGATAGCTGGTCGGGGCAATGCGCAAGGCATCGCGGTATTTGGGCAACAAGGTATGCACCAGCGACAACGCCTGCTCGCGGAAGCGGCCAATCATCGCGGCCAGAGCCAGCTGCTGCTCGGTGCCGCCGGCGGCACCCTTGATGTGTCCGCGTGCGTCCAGACTGATGTTGCGCGACTTGGGCGCGCGCACGGCCGGATCCAGCAGCTTGCGCTCGGAGTCCATCAACTGGAAAGCCAGCTGCGGGAAGTACAGCACCTTGCCGGCTTCCAGCGCAGTGATCCAGTCCTGATTGGGATACTCGACCTGCCATTCGGTCAGGCCAATCTCGATAATTTGCGATTCCATGGCGCGTATTATGCCCGCAAGCGCTCTGCCCGTGTGGCCAACCCGGCGGCTCTGGCACGCCTGGAAAGCAGGCCGGATGCGGCTTGTTACGCAAAGTTGATGCTTTGAACGGGGCGTTTGATCTGCTTCAACGCATACCCAAGTCCGCCCCAAGGGGCAATCAAACTCAGGCCAGCAGGCCCAGCGCAGCCTTCAACACATCCTCTTCGGACGGCGGCGCGCCCAGATCGCCCAGGTTGATGATCGCCGGCGACCAGTTGCCCTCGGTCTTCCAGCGCGGCGAGTCACAGTAGAGTTCGATCGTCGGCTTGCCATAGGCGGCAGCGATGTGGGTCAGGCCGGTATCGAGTCCGACCACCAGCCGCGCCTGCTGCACCAGGGCCACGGCCTGCATCATCGGCAGCGCCGGCAGCACGGTGGCACCGGGAATGCCGGCCGCCAGCTGGCGTGCCGCCTCCTGCTCGCGGGCACTGCCCCAGGGCAGCAGGATCTGCAATCCGCGCTCGGCCAGGGCCTGGCCCAGCTTGATCCACTGCGCCTGCGGCCACTGCTTGGCGGCGCGGGCGGTACCGTGGAAGAAAACGACATACGGCTGCTCCGGCATCCAGGCCCAGCGCGCCGGCTCCGGCGGCTGCAGGGCAAAGTCGGGCTGACCTTCCAGCTGATAGCCCAGCGCAGCCGCCGCGACCAGCCTGGCGCGGGTGACGGCATGCGTGCGCAGGCCGACCGGGATGCTCTGGTCATGGAAAATGCGGGAGATTGGTTCATATCCCGAGCCTTCGGTCGCATTGGCCAGGCCGATGCGGCGGCCCTGCGGTGCCAGGCGCGCCATGCGCATCACGACGCTGGTCTTGAGCAGGCCCTGGGTATCGAACACGAGGTCATAGCGCTCGGCCTGCAGCTCCCGCCGGAATGCCCCGATCTCGGCGCGCGTGGCCGCCGCGAACAGGGTCTTGCGCCAGCGCCGCAGGGCGATGGGGATGATCTTGCGGACGTGGGGATTGAGGCCGACCAGACTGGTGTAGCCCTCTTCGACCACCCAGTCGATCTGGGCCGCGGGGAAATGACGATGGATGTCCGCCACCATCGGCATGTTGTGGACGACGTCTCCCAGCGAGGAGACACGGACGATAAGAATGTTCAAGGCTGACCCACGTTGGCGTGACTTTATTGGTGGGCCAGCATCTTACCTCATCGGCCCATCAGAACGGCAGTGTCACATCAGGACGCGCGGCCAGGATGACCTTGCGGAATTCGCCCTGGATGCGCTCCAGTGCCTCGGGCGTCTCGGCCTCGAAACGCAGCACCACCACCGGCGTGGTGTTGGAGGAACGGGCCAGGCCGAAGCCGTCGGCGTACTCCACGCGCAGGCCGTCGATGGTGATGATGTCCTGGGCACCCTCGAACCTGGCATCGCTTTGCAGCTTGCCGATGAGCGCGAAGTTCTCGCCTTCCTGCAGCTTCAGTTGCAGTTCCGGGGTGCTGACCGATTGCGGCAGGGCGTTGAGCACGGCCGACGGATCGCTCTGGCGGGCCATCAGTTCCAGCATGCGCACGCCGGCGTAGAGGCCGTCGTCGAAACCGAACCAGCGGTCCTTGAAGAAGATGTGGCCGCTCATCTCGCCGCCCAGCGGCGCACCGGTTTCGCGCAGCTTGGCCTTGACCAGCGAGTGGCCGGTCTTCCACATCAGCGGCTGGCCGCCGCGTGCGGTGATCCAGGGCGCCAGGTGGCGGGTGCACTTGACGTCGTACAGGATTTCCTTGCCCGGGTTGCGGGTCAGCACGTCTTCGGCGAAGAGCATCAGCTGGCGGTCCGGGTAGATGATCTGGCCATCCTTGGTCACCAGGCCGAGGCGGTCACCGTCGCCATCGAAGGCCAGGCCGAGTTCGTTGTCGGTTTCCTGCAGGCAGCGGATCAAGTCCTGCAGGTTTTCCGGATGAGCCGGGTCGGGGTGGTGGTTGGGGAAATTGCCATCCACTTCGCAGAACAGCTCGGTGACTTCACAGCCCAGCGCGCGATAGATTTCACCGGCAAAGGCGCCGGCCACGCCGTTGCCGCAGTCCACGGCGATCTTCAGGGGACGGGCCAGCTTGACGTCCGAAATCATGCGGGCGATGTAGGCGGCCTTGATGTCATGCGTACTGTAGTTGCCGGCACCCTGCGGGAATTCGCCCTTGACGATGGCCTGGTACAGGCCCTGGATGGTCTCGCCGTGGATGGCTTCACCGGCCAGCACCATCTTGAAACCGTTGTAGTCCGGCGGATTGTGGCTGCCGGTGACCATGATGCCGGACTGCGTGTCCAGCACGTGGGTGCCGAAATAGACCATCGGCGTGGCGACCATGCCGAGATCGATCACATCCACCCCGACCGCCTGCAAACCCTTGGCCAGCGCGGCCGACAGCGAGGGGCCCGAGAGCCGGCCATCGCGCCCGATCACGACCTTCTTCTGGCCCTTGGCCAGGGCGGCTGCACCGAAGGCCTGGCCGATCTGGAAGGCGACCTGGTCGTCCAGGGTTTTGTCGATGATGCCGCGGATGTCGTAGGCTTTGAAGATGCTCGAATGGATCATGGGATACACGCTCAAAAATTAGTTATTCCTTGTTTCGCAGAATCAACCAGCGAGGCGAACGGAAGCGGATGATGCGGAGGTAGAGCCATACATAAACGACAACAAAGATAACGCAACACAGCATGAGTGCCAAGGACTGCCGCCACAACAGGGTGGCCGGCAAGACTGCCATCAGGGACAAAAGCCACAGATAAGGGGAAGTCAATGAGTTGCGATGGGTGATGGCTCGCGCATCGCGACGACCGACCGCCCACAATACAAGTCGCCTGAAAATCAGACTGTGCAAATGAATGCCATCAGGCAATCCGGGAGACTGCCCTCGAAGGAAAAAACGTCGATACGCAGAAAAAAGCGTTTCGAAGCACGGGTAGATGAGGAGAAGTGCGGGATACCAGGTCGATACCTCAGGATTGCGCGCCACCAGGAGTACGGCGAGTTCGCCGATCACGAACCCCAGGAAGTAGGCACCACCGTCACCCATGAAGATCAGGCCTGCCGGGAAATTCCAGATAAAGAAACCCGCTACCGCACCGGCCGTCACGAGCGCCATGATCAATACGAAGGAATCGTTGACCTGCAAGGCAACATAGCCCAGTGACAACAAAATGAACAGGCTTACCACGCTGGCCAGCCCGTTGAAGCCGTCAATGATATTGATGGCGTTGGCGATCCCGGCCACTGCCAGTGCAGTGAACGGGAGCATCAGCCAAAAATACTTCAGGTGCCATACCTCATAGAAAAGGTCGATGCGATCGATTTTGGCATGGAGCAGAAAG
This sequence comes from Herbaspirillum huttiense, assembly GCF_004367745.1. Classification (GTDB taxonomy): domain Bacteria; phylum Pseudomonadota; class Gammaproteobacteria; order Burkholderiales; family Burkholderiaceae_D; genus Herbaspirillum; species Herbaspirillum huttiense. The sequence goes on along the minus strand of NZ_CP037993.1, from coordinate 604,161 downwards.
TAGCCGGCGACGGCCGCAGCCAGCGTGAGCAACAAGCGTCGGGTAGCACTGACCCGCTTGGTGAAGTCCTCCCAGATGCCTCCGCTGAAGGCAATGGTGGCGCAGGCCAGCAGGAGCATGATTTCCCTTGCGACACTGCTCAGGCGCCAAGCCGACACTCCCGAGGCCACCACCACGGCCAGGAAGATGCAAAGCCCACCAATGCGCGGCACGGCATGCATATGCACTTTTTGTACACCAGATAGATCGGAATCCAGAACATGGTCATGCAAGTGTGCATGGCGTATGACGAGAAGGGTCAAAACAGCTGACAAAAGGAAACTGATGAGCAGTGATGCCATAAGAAGATGAAAGTCTGGAGATCAACCCATCGGCTAATCCGCGGTCAAGCAGAGGCCAAAAAGTACGGCGGATTGTACTCCTTAAATCTGCCCATTCCTCTTGTCCTTTTATATCGACCCCTTATCCTTTTATAATTTCGCCTTTCCTGTTGCCAATTCCACGGCATCTTTATCAGCCTTCCGGAGCCGTTGCTCAATGCAGACAGCCGTCCCTGACCGATCTACTGCTCCCCATGGCCAGAGCGTTGATTCCCCCTCTGTCGCCATCCTGATGTGTACGTTCAACGGCAGCCGCTACCTGGATGAACAGCTCGACTCAATCGCCGAACAAACCCACTCGAATTGGAGCTTATCTGTTTCGGATGACGGCTCAACCGACGACACACTGAACAAGCTCGTCAATTTTGCGAGCACACGCCGTCAGCAACTGCATATCCAGAATGGCCCGAGACAAGGCTTCGCCGAAAACTTCATGTCCTTGATCCAACAATGCAGTGATGAGGCTGATTTCTACGCCTTCGCGGACCAAGACGACATCTGGGAGCCGAACAAGCTGGCGCGAGCCCTCTCCGCCATTCAAAGCCAGCCCTCGCAGCGTCCCGCGCTTTATTTCGCCCGGACCACATACATAGATGCGACCGGTGCCCCCTGTGGACAATCGCGCTTGTTCAGCCATCAACCATGCCTGCGTAACGCACTTGTTCAAAGCATCGGCGGGGGCAATACCATGCTTTTCAATCGGGCTGCGCTGAAGCAATTGCGCCAATTCCGACCGGTTTCCCCCATCGTTTCGCACGATTGGTGGACCTATCTGCTCATCACGGCACTTGATGGTCAAGTGGTTTACGATTCCGTGTCCACTGTTCAGTACCGCCAGCACGGACACAACGCCGCAGGCCAGAACATCACCTGGCGCGCCAATCTGGCCCGCCTGAGAAAAATGCTTCATGGCAACTACAAAAAGTGGCACGAGAGTCATATAGCAACATTGCATGCAGCAGCCCCCGCGATGTCGCCACTCAATCGCCGAATCTTCGATGATTTCAAGCAAGCGCGCTCAGGCCATTTGCTCAAACGTCTCTTTTACCTGCGCCGATCAGGCGTATTCCGACGACCGAGATGGAGCCAATGGGGACTTTATTTATCTGTCTTGCTTAACAAGCTGTGAATGCAACATTTGGTGAGGAAAGCCTAAAGAGATATACTGCGCGAGCTTGGAAAATGCCGATTAGCGATAAAAAGCTCATTGCAAATGAGATGAGCAAAAAAATCATTACGATGTGATTTTTTTGCATTCGACTGCGCGCTTCTCAAGCGTCCTAGTACCTAGAATTCTCCGGGGTAAGGCAAACCAATCACGGCTCGCCGGCAAAATTAGAAAAAACATTGCCGGAACGACCGCTAGTGTGTTAAGGCCGACCAGTACAGCTCACATCAAACAACTCCTATGCTAATTAACAATCTTCAAGCGCACATCACTCAGTCGCGATCCATCATTGACGCCGCAATCGCCCGCGTTTTAGATCGCGCGTGGTTGGTGCTCGGCCCCGAGGTCAAGGAGTTCGAGGCTGCGTTTGCAGGCTATGTCGGTGTCTCGCATTGCGTCTCAGTGGCCAATGGCACCGATGCGCTGGAGCTGGCGTTGCGCGCGGCGGGCGTGCAACCCGGCGACTCCGTGGCAACAGTGGCCAACGCCGGGATGTACACCACACTGGCCATGCGCGCTACAGGCGCAAGACCTTTTTTCATGGATGTTTCCCCAGCTAGCATGCTGGTCAACGAATCCGAAGTTGCACGCGCCATTGCTGCCAATGTCAAAGTCATCGTGGTCACTCACCTTTATGGCCTGGCTGTCCCGGAAATCAGCAAGATCGTCAAATCATGCCGCGCTGCTGGCATCAAGGTCATCGAGGACTGCGCGCAGGCACATGGCGCAGAGATTGACGGCAAGAAGGTCGGCAGCTTTGGGGACATGGCGTGCTTCAGTTTTTATCCGACCAAAAACCTTGGTGCGCTTGGCGATGGCGGCGCCGTGGTAAGCAATGACGATAGCCTCGCAGCTGCCGTGTCGCGGCTGCGTCAATATGGCTGGAGCAGCAAATACAACGTCGAACTGCCAGGCGCACGCAACAGTCGCCTGGATGAGCTGCAGGCTGCCATCCTGCTCGGCTTCCTGCCCTTGCTGGACACGTGGAACGAGCGACGTCGCCATATTGCCCAGTCCTACGGAGAAAAAATCAAACACCCGGCAGTAGTGCTACCGAGCGCCTTTGGAAAGAATTATGTAGCGCATCTTTATGTCATCAAGACAAAGGGCCGCGACGCGCTGCGCAGTCATCTTCAGGAGCAAGGTATTTCCTCCGAGATTCATTATCCTGTTCCCGATCATCAGCAGCCTATCCTCAAAGGTGAGACTGATCTGATCATTCTGCCCAATACCGAGGCCTTGGCCAACGATATCCTGACCTTGCCGTGCTATCCGGAAATGACCGACGAGGAAATCACGCAGGTGATCAACGCAGTCAATGCATGGTCCCATTCCCAAATCTGAGGAACTGAATGTCATCCAAAAATCCATTCGCCAACATTGGCTTTGAGGACTTCCGCCGCTTGGCCGCCGATCAAAATCTTACCAAGTACGAGCGAATTGGCTTTCCTAACTCATATCGAGAAGGCTATGAGCCTGCGATTTTTGCCGATATCTGCAGCAAGCTGCTGCACCTTTCCGCAGAGAACAAGAAAGTACTCGATATTGGTCCGGGATGCAGCGACTTGCCGCTGATGCTGATCGACCTCTGTGAACGTCAGCGGCATGCGCTTACGCTGGTAGACAATCAGGAGATGCTCGACCTGCTGCCCGACACGTCAACCACCAGCAAGGTTGCGGCGCTCTATCCGAACTGCCCTGACCTGATCGAACCCAATCAGGGCAGCTTCGATGTCATTCTCTGCTACAGCGTGCTTCACTACGTGCTTGTGGACACGGCCTTTTTCCGCTTTCTGGACACATCTCTCTCGCTGCTGGCGCCAGGCGGCCAGATGTTGATCGGAGACATACCCAACATCTCGAAACGAAAACGATTCTTTGCAAGTGAAACAGGCATTCGCTTTCACCAGGAATTCATGAAGACAGACGACCTTCCCGTCGTCCATTTCAATCAGGTCGAGCATGACCAGATTGACGATGCAGTCGTCATGGCCATCGTCCAACGCGCTCGTACCCAAGGCTTCGATGCCTATATCTTGCCGCAGCATCCATCGCTGCCAATGGCCAACCGTCGCGAAGATATCCTCATCCATCGTCCATAGGAACGCCCGATGACCAAAACCCGTAAGCTCGTCATCGTCGGCGACAGTGCGTTTGCCGAGGTCGCCTACGAGTATTTCACTCACGATTCCGCCTATGAGGTGGTAGCGTTCGCGGTAGAGGCCGCCTACCTGAGCAAGAGCACACTGTTCGGTTTGCCTGTCGTTGCAGTTGAGGAACTCGAACAGCGCTTTCCGCCATCGGAAGTCGAATTCTATGCCGCACTTGTCTATACCAAGCTCAATCGCCTGCGGACACGCCTCTATCAGGCCATGAAAGACAAGGGCTATCGTCCTGCCAGCTATATCAGCAGTCGTGCCTTCGTCTGGCCTAACGTCAGTTTGGGCGAGCACTGCTTCATCTTCGAAGACAACACCGTCCAGGCATTTGCAAAAATAGGCAACAATGTCGTGTTGTGGAGTGGCAATCACATCGGCCATCACAGCGAGATCGAGGATAACTGCTTCATTTCTTCCCATGTCGTGGTTTCGGGCTTTTGCAAGGTGGGGGCCAACACCTTTATGGGCGTCAACGCCACATTGGGCAACAATCTGAGCGTAGGCCAGGATAACTGGATCGGACCGTCGGTCACGCTGATCTCCGACACGGAGGCCAACAAGCTGTACAAGGTGGAATCTCCCGAACCAGCACGGGTGACGCCATTACGATTCTTCAAGGTGGGAACATGAGCATGCAGTGGAAGAAACTGGGCAAGGTTTGGGAACCCGACGGAACACTTTGGTGGGCAAGAAAATATGCGTCCTGCCCTACCCCCGTTTTTCTCGACGATGGTAATGTGCGCGTTTATATTCAATGTCGCGACGATCAGAATGTAGGGCGCATCGGGTTTGTCGACTTAAAACGAAACGATCTGACGCAGGTTTTGAATGTATCCAAAGAGCCCGTGCTAGATGTAGGAAGCGCCGGTGCGTTTGATGACAATGGGGTGTTCCAAACGACCGTCATTCGCCAGACAGATGGTCGGTGGCTCATGTATTACGTCGGGTTTGAACTATGCCACCACATCCGCTACAGACTATTGACGGGGCTAGCGTTCAGCGAAGACGGAACCAAATTTTCGAAAGCCAAGACAACGCCGATTCTTGAGCGCTCTGATCAAGAAATGCATTTCCGGTGCGGCACCTTTGTGCTCCCGCCTGAAAACGGCTTGTACAAGATGTGGTACGTCGGGGGAAGCGAGTGGGAAGAAATCGACGGAAAACTCATGCCCGTCTATGACCTTCGATACGCAGAATCACAAGATGGGATTAACTGGCCAGCGCAGGGACAGTGCATTATGAAGGTCGAGCCCAATAGTGAACATGGTTTCGGTCGTCCCTACATTATCTTCCGAGATGGCCTCTATCAAATGTTTTATAGCATTCGAAAGAAGAATCCGCGTGGATACAGGATGGGTTACGCTGAATCAGCAGACGGTATCCATTGGATCCGAAAGGATGCCGAACTGGGGTTGGATACGTCTAATTCCGGCTGGGATAGTGAATCAATTGAATACGGTGCGGTGCTGGACATCGACGGTAAAACGTATTGCTTCTACAATGGCAACGACTTTGGCGGCACCGGTTTTGGCTTGGCAGAATTGAACAAATGAGCATCCGCGTTGTTGCCTATACCCCGGAGATGGAAGAGCAATGGGACACTTGGTGCGCATCAGCTGATAATGCGACCATCTTGCATACCCGACGCTTCCTCAACTACCACGGCGACCGTTTTATCGACCAGTCCCGATTGATATATGACGACGCCAAACTGGTAGGAGTATTACCCGCTGCCAGCGCTCCCGGAAGGACCGATATCGTCACCAGCCACCCAGGAGTTACATATGGGGGGCTGGTACATCACGGATGGCTCACTGGCGAGCGAATGATTGAGGCGATGTTGCTGTTAGCTGAAGACTTTCGTGCCTGCGGCTACAGCAGATTTCAGTACAAGCCTCTACCGTATATTTATGCACGAGTGCCATCGCAGGATGATCTTTACGCTTTATTTCGCATTGGAGCAACACGTGTTCGCTGTGACTTGTCCTCCACCATAGATCTCACATACCGCCGCCCTACGAGCGACCGTAGAAAACGGGGTTTGAAAAAAGCCTCGCGCGTCGTACGGGTAGTGGCCGGCATTGAGTATGCAGAAGAGCTCTGGCACGTACTTGAGGCAAATCTGGAAAAAAAACACGGCGCAAAACCTGTCCATTCGATAGCTGAACTTAAATTTCTTGCACAGCAATTCCCCAAAGATATTCTGATACGTGCAGCCATATTGGAAGAAAAAGTTGCAGCCGGCGTAGTGCTGTTCCGATCAGCCACTACATGGCATGCTCAGTATATCGCTTCCAGCGAAGCAGGATATTCGGTATCAGCCTTGGACGCGGTCTTCGAGTCGATAATCGAAGAGGCTAGGCTGGCAAACTGTCGCTACTTCGATTTCGGAACGAGCAACGAAGAGGCGGGAACGATCCTCAACGATGGCCTGTATCGCTTCAAATCCGAATTCGGTGGAGGCGGAATGGTTCACGAATACTACGAGTTAAAACTGCAACAATGACCACCTTCAAGACACTCTCCATTGTCGTCCCCGTCTACTTCAATTCAGGAAGTTTGCCGCGGCTCTTTGATGAGCTAACGAAGATCGAGGAGGCCTTGCTTGCACGATCTGTGCAACTGGAACTGATCTTTGTGGACGATGGATCGAAAGACGACTCGCTTGCCAAAATTTTGGATTTCAAGAACCATCGGCGTCCGCTTACCAAGGTTGTGAAACTTACGCGAAATTTCGGGGCGGTTCACTGCTCGAAAACGGGCTTCAAGTTCGTGACTGGGGATGCCTTTATGATCGTGGCAGCGGATCTACAGGATCCTCCGAGCTTGATTCTCGAGATGGTTGAAAAATGGCGCCAAGGATCGAAATTCATCATCTGCGAGAGAATTGCGCGCGACGATCCTGTAGTGTCAAAGATTTATTCCAAGATCTACTACAAATTGCTCAAGTCTCTGGTGATTGCTGATTACCCGGAGGGCGGCTATGACATGGCGCTCATGGATAAAGCATTCCTTCCACACATGGTCAATAGCGCGAAAAGCGTCTTTACCCCTTTGCTGGCTTACTGGCTAGGGTATAAGCCTGAAGTAATTCACTACCATCGCCCCGCACGAGAACATGGAAAATCAGGATGGACTTTCGCAAAGAAGTTCACTGCATTTCTGGACGTCATGCTCGGGTTCTCCATCAAGCCAATACGGCTGATCTCCGGTGTTGGCGCAGTTGTCGCCAGCGGTAGCTTTATTTATGGGATCGCTGTGGTAATCAGTGCGCTGTTTCATCAAATCCCCGTAGAGGGGTTTGCAACAGTTGTTGCATTGGTCACCTTTTTGCTCGGTTTGATTATCGTAATGCTGGGCATTATCGGAGAGTATTTGTGGCGCGTATTCGACGAAACAAACAAGCGCCCAGAGACCGTAATTGACGAAGTTTGGTGATATGGCATTTTCGCGTTTTTTTATCGCTGGATTGCTCAACACGGGGGTTACATATCTCGGATACCTCGGGCTATTAAGGCTCATTCCTTACACTTGGGCATATACCGTCACTTTTGTTGCGGGCATATGTTTCGGATATCTACTGAATACGTATTGGGTATTCAAGCAGCGAGCTGGACTGCGTAGCGCGACCTTTTATCCGCTAACTTACGCGGTCAACTACGTACTGGGACTAGGTCTAATATGGATGTTCGTGGATCTTTTAAAAGTCCCTCGCGAACTTGCTCCCGTGCTCGTCATGGCAATATCAGTTCCCATCATGTATTTCTTAACCAAACATATTTTTCGCGCCTCTGCGGATCATGAAAAAATCGACAATTAACGACTGCAAGGTTTTTGCCCTTCCCAAAATCACTGATCCACGTGGCAACCTTACTTTCTTAGAGGGAAGCAAGCATCTACCTTTCGATATCAAGCGGGTTTTTTACCTTTATGACGTCCCGACAGAGGAAAGCCGGGGGGCTCACGCCCACCGTCAATTGCACCAATTTTTGATCTGCCTTTCGGGGAGTTTCGACGTAGCCGTAGACGATGGGGAATTCCAAGCAACTGTTCACCTTAACCGTCCATGGAAGGGCCTGCATATTCCGCCCATGATCTGGGCCGCGGAAATCAATTTTGATCCCGGCTCCATCTGCCTTGTGCTCGCGTCAGACACTTATGACGAAGGTGATTACATAAGAAATTACGACGAGTTTCTATCGCTTTCAAAACAAAGTTGAAGTCTGCTACCAAGAACACCAACGGCTCTTCATCAGCGCTTCAGCAAGCGGCACAAGCTTCACCAGGCCGCTCCAACTCTTCTTGCGTCCACAGAAGACGCGTCGGATCATAAATGCACGCTTCGCTCTCGGACGACCAACGTCCCTTCACCCCGTCATCGTCAACATTCATCCTGTATCTGACGGTCTGTGCGTGTGTTTATTGGATCATCAACTTCGTGATGACCCCAAACATGCTGTCACCTCTGCATCAGGACGACTACTTGGTGTTGGGTGCCGGTAGCGAGCGCCTCAGCTGGTTCCTGGAACGGCCCGTATCGACCAATTTTGCGGCCGTCATGGGCATCTTGGGGCCGAATTTTTCTTATGGGGTGGTGAACGTTCTGACGGTGGCAATTCCCCCATTGGTTCTCTTTTTCTGTGCGCAACTCCTTCGCATCAGAATCCATTGGCTCATTGCCATACCCTTCAGCATCTTTTGCTACAGCCACTCCTCGGCCTTCGAGCATGGAAAATATCTGGGATTGATTACAAATCTCATGTCCCACTTCTTCGGTTGCTTGGTGCTGATTGCAATGATGTATAGCTGGCAAAAGCTATCGCGCAGAATGGATCAGGTCGCGACCATCTGTTACGGATTATCGGTATTTTCCAAGGAAGATTTTCTGCTGCCACCTCTGATTCTTTTAGCTTACTTGGCACTACAGTTCCGTTTGAGCAATGCTGATCGAGACCACAAGGATTGGCTCAAGAAGATGGCAGTGAGCCTGCTGAGCGTCGCAACCATAAGTGTGCTCTTCAGCGTCCTCATCAAAAACCCGTTTATTTCCGGTGCCACTGGGCAGATCGCGTCCGACGCAAGCTACGGGGTCAGTTTCAACCCATCTGTCCTCCTGAATTCATTCCAGACGCTGACGGTTGAATACGCTTATTGGTATTCGCTGGCAGCTTTAGTTTCATTTGTTCTCCTTCTGCTGACCGCGACCCACCGACGCCTCGAGGTCATGGTCTTCGCTGTTATGATCGTTTTGCTTGCATTGCCGTATGCGTTGCTGGCCAACCATCTCTTTTCGTACAGAGTCTTCGCTTGGCTTCCCTGGTTTGCCGCGCTACTGGCCGCAGTGATTGCAATTCATCTGCAAGGAAAGTCTCTGATCAAACCGGTGTGGCTCGCCTGGCCCATCGCGTTGTTGGCAACAGCGATCCCCCCATGGATTAACTACCTCGACGAGGTACCACGTCTGTCGATCGCGGCTTGGTATATGGAAGCGACAACGGCTAACCGCAATATGCTCAATGCCATTGAAGAGCACAGAGATTTGCTGCAGAGATCCCCTGCAGCGGGGATCATTGGCTTGACTGGATTGTCCCCGTGGTCGAACAACAGCGGCAGCTTCCTTAAACAAAAACTTGGTTTTCAAAACGAATGGATCGTTTTTGTCGACCAGCCCTCGATGTTCTACCGGATACCGTTAGAGGAAGACCTCTCATCCATCAAGGTAACGTTGACTTCCAAAATTTGTGATTACCCACATCTCCCCGTCTTCAAATTTGACCAGCAGGGGCATGCGACAATGCTTAACAGTGATCAACTTTGCGCTGCCAAGCCTTGATCCGCCAATGACAGGCCAAGGCTTGGATTCAACCGAAGCAGCACGAAGTTCAATCTCCTGCGCCAATCACATGACGCTAAAGCATGACATTCAAAGTCCAAACGAAATCTGATTGGTACGCCAGTTTGTTGACAGCGCTGGTGATGCTTTGCTTGCTATCTGCCGTTATCGTCAACTTGCAGTTTTCATGGCTGAGCCTGACCACGATACTCAGTTGTCTTCTCACCCTGTCGTTGGTTGCGTGGATCGCTCCTCGTACCGAAGTCATCAGCCATCGATTCACCTTGATGCTCCTGGGTCTAGGTATTCTTGTTTGGTGCTGGTTCGTACAGAGCAACCAGGTCAGCGACTTTGGAGTGTACTTCAGGTGCGGAGCAGAGCATGTGCAGAATTCCTCGTCCTTGCTGGACTGGAGCAAAAAATGCGAGAGCAGCTGGCTACCGGGCTTTGCGACCTACTGGCGTCGGTCATTGCTATACACACTGCCCCTTGGATGGATCAGCAGTGGCTCTTACATTGCACTCAAGCTTTTCAACGGCGTCTGCCACATCCTCGCTATCGCTCTTATTTATCTGTACGTAAGTAGAGAAGCTGGTAGCAAAGCGGGTTTCATTGCCGCGATCGCCCTTTGTTTTCATCCTGAGTTCTGGTTCTCGGCTACCATTGCCACCTCAGACAATCTTGTTATTGTCTTGGAATTGGTCTTCTTGGGAGCAATCGCACGGCTGTGCCGCGCGCCGGACAAGCGCATCGTGTTGATCGTAGTACTGCTTCTGACCTGCATGGAATTACTCCGAAGCGTAGGGCCGATTCTGGTGCTGTTCGTCGTCGCCGTTGTTCCGCTTGCTAATGCACGCAAGCAGCGGTTGCATCTACTGTTGGCTGCAATTGCCTCCATCATCACGCTGACCGGCGTGCAGCTATTGGCAACACGGGCCGGAATGACCGGCCTTCAGTCAAACGGACTTCTGGCTGCACTCGCGGGAAGTGGCGTTACAGCACCCCGAGGCTTTGACGACCTCTACAACTGGAATCAGTACGTCTTACCCAATCTCGCACCAGACTTCCGCCTGAGTGCCTTTATTGGCCTGATCACCCAGGACCTCGCTCGCATATGGAACGGACCGACCTATTGGGCTACCAAGATTGCGACGGTCTTTCAAGGAGAGGGCTACTACTTTTTCTCCACTGCAAATGCACTGGGCTCATCCGATGACTATTTGATTGCAGGTGCTCCAAACCTCCCCCGCAGCACAGATATGTTTGTGATTGTCCGGGCCGTTTCAGTTACCTACTGCGCGTTGGCGCTTGTTGGTCTGTTCAAGCTCCCGCTTCGTATTCGGTCAACGGTGGGAGTGATCTTTGCAGCGATCTTGTTGGCATTCTTTATCGGACCAGGTGAAGTACAAGCCCGCTACGGAATACTTTTGGCACCGCTGCTCTGTATAGGCATTGCCAGCTTGTACTCGACTGATAGCGTCAGCTGGAAGATTGTTCGTGGCCGAGCGTTGAGCATGTTGATGCTCATGGGAGGAAGTACTCTTGTATTAGTGATGGTGCATGGCTATGCCACACATTACCTTAACAGTAGTCCAACCCTGACCTGGAAGATTGAGGCTACGGCTGGACATACCTGTCCAACCACCTCGACAGAGGTACAGCCATATAAGGTGACGGTTGCAGCACGCCCACTCGAATGTGAGAAGCTGACCATGTTGCCGCAGCGAATTAGCGGAAAAATTACACTTTATGTCTCCCGCGAACCGGTTATTGCAAGGTGGGACACGCGAGCTTTTCCTGCGGTTCATCTAGAATTTGTTCTTGTCGACAGCTCAGGGAAAAGGACTGTCATTTCTGAGGTATTGCCTTCGCTGGCGAGAATCATGAAGATTCAGATCCCTGTGTCGAGAGATATCCGCTTCATTGAATTGCACACAAAAGCGGAATCATGGGAAAACGGAAAGATTGCACTTAGCTATTTCCATGATGAAAATCGCGTCATTAACAATTTAAATCAATAATTTTTTCGGCACCCGACAGTTGTCAATACTAGTTTTAGCCTGAGTTTCCATTGAAGGCGAAATCAAACCGATAGTCCCATGAGTTCTTTTCTCTGAACCCGAGGACCTTATCAGGAGATGCCGGGAATTCCAGCGCGGATCCAATCAGCGACTGCACCGAGCCCACAGGCAGAGATGGCTCAAGGATGAAGACCCCCGGATCGCGACGATGCTCACGCATTTCGCCGAAAGCAGACGAAATAACTGGCAGGCCCAAAGCGCGGTACTCGTAATATTTAATGGGATCGACGCCGTTAGTGAGTCGATTGAGCTTGAAAGGAATGAGTCCCACAGCGAACGAATTCATAACAGCCAACGCCTCTTCGTGGCGGCACGGCGGGAAAAATTCGATATTGGCGGGAAGCTGCACCGAGGCCGGATTGAAAATAGGCCCAACCAAATGGACCGGGAGGTCTGGACGTGCGTTTGCGATCAAGAGAAGCATCTCCCAATCAAACCAGGGGCCCATTGTTCCCACATAACCAAGGACAGGTTTTTTGGGAACGCGTATTGCAGGCTCAGGCAGCTTGCTCTGGTCGCAAGCATTTGGCACAAATTCGACCCGTTTGAACTGGGACCACTTCGAACATAATTCAGTAGAAGAAGCCCAGATCTCATCTACCTTTGCGGCGACGGCCTGCTCCTTGAGCGCCATCGAACGCTGGGACCACCCAGAGTAGAACGCAGGAAAATCATCCATTGCGTCGTAGATGCTGCGAATGAATCCACCGCGACCCAGCAATTCCAATGCCAGTAGAGATGGTTTGCCGAGCACGAGCACCGTATCGTCTTCCTGCTGCAGCTTCCTCGCCGCGGACAATACGGGCTTCCATCCAGAAGCATTTAGCCTCGACAGCATCGGCAGTGGCTCCAGCGGCAATGCCCGTACCGACAAACACTCCATTTGCGGTGCCAGAGATTGTGGCGAGGTCACTGCTGCTTCTTTCTTGCGCTTCAGATCAGACCACTGAGGCAAACGCGTCGGGTAAGGATCAACCCAAAGAATTTTTCCATCATGCCGCTTGCCAAACCACTCAACGAACTTGTGTGGCCGCTGTGCAAAGCTTGTCAGCGGCACTGGTGAAAGGTAAACCAGATTAGGCATTGCCTCAGCTCTTGAGGACGTCAACAGTACGGCGCGCCGCCTGCCCATCGCCATAGGGTGACACGCCCTTGGCCATCGACGCATACAAGGCCTCGTCATCCAGCAGCGCCTGTGCATTCTCCAGAATTGCGTCGTAATTGGGGCCGATGAGCTTGACGACACCAGCATGCACGGCTTCCGGTCGTTCGGTTTCGTGACGCAATACAAGTACCGGCTTGCCCAGTGCCGGGGCCTCTTCCTGCACGCCACCCGAATCAGTGAGGATCAGGTAGGCACGCTGCATGGCACCCACGAACGGCAGGTAATCCAGCGGCTGGGACAGGATGATACGCGGATCATCCGCCAGCTCGGCGTGAACCACTGACTGCACATTGGGATTGGGATGAACCGGGAAAAGGACCTGGATATCCGGATTCTTTCTCACCAATTCCTTGACCGCCTTGCAAATGGCTTCGAAGGGCTTGCCGAAATTCTCACGACGGTGCGCCGTAACGAGCACCAAGCGTTTGGACTGGTCCAGGTCGATTCCGATTTCCGGCTGGCGCGACGAGACCGAATGCAGCGCATCGATCACGCTATTGCCGGTCACGAAGATCTGGTTGTCAGGCACACCTTCCTTGAGCAGATTCTGGCGTGAGCTTTCGGTGGGCGCGAAGTGCCAGCGTGCGAGGCGACCAGCCACCACCCGATTCATTTCTTCCGGGAACGGATTCTGCATGTCGCCGGTACGCAAACCGGCCTCCACGTGCCCGAAATCGATGCGATGATAGAAGCATGCGAGTGCAGCCGTCAGCACAGTCGTTGTATCCCCTTGCGCAAGTACCACGTCCGGCTTCTCTTGCAGCAGCACTTCATCGAAGGCCTGCAGCAAGCGAGCTGTCAGTGCAGTCAGCGCCTGGTTCGGTCGCATGATGTTGAAATCAATGTCCGGAGTGATGCCGAACACATTGAGAACCTGATCCAGCATCTGGCGGTGCTGCGCGGTCGCCAGTACCTTGACGTCGAAAGCCGGATCGGCGCGCAGCGCCAAGATGATCGGTGCCATCTTGATGGCTTCAGGGCGCGTGCCCACAACACAGATGATTTTCTTGGTGGTCATAGGTATGTCTTCGGATTAAGTGATTTTGCTCGACGTCGGGACCAGTATCCCTCTCTCAGACGTCGTCCTTGCTGATGTCATATTGATGCGGTTCCCACCGCCCCCATTTGGACTCGTAGATCGCACGATTTCGGTCCACCAGCGCCTGCCGGTCCTTGGACAGCATCTTGTTGAACGATGCTGACAGGTGGTGGTGAATAAATACGTCACGCACGCACAAGACGCGCAGGCCCTGTTGCTCGACACGGCGGCAATAGTCATCATCCTCGAAGAAGCCAAGACCATATTCCTCGCACAGCGGTCCGCACTTCTCATAAGTGGAGCGCGGCATCATGACACAGAAGAATGCGGCAGTCTTGAGCGGGAAGGCCTTGCCCATGCGGCGCAGCGTGTAGAAGGCTGCCTCCTGTGGCATCTCGGTGGGATCGGTATAGGTCGTACGGATCTTTGCCTCGTTGCCGATATTGTTGGTCACCGGTCCGACCAGCCCGATGCTGGTATCCTGCTGCAGATGACGCATCATCGTCAACGCCCAGCCCCGGGTGGCAATCGTGTCGTTGTTGAACAAAGTCAGGTATTGGCCCGTCGCGGCCTCCAGACCGATATTGTTACCCGCGGCGAAACCGACGTTGGTCTCATTGAGGATGATCTTCACATCGGGATGGGCCTTGCCGAATTCGGTAAGATAGGCCACGGAACCATCGGTGGAAGCATTGTCGACTACAATGATTTCCAGATTCGGATAATGGCTCCGGGTAATGAGGCTATCCAGGCAGGCCTTCGTGAGATCGAGGTTATTGTAAGTCAGCACGATGACACTAATCCTGGGCATGCTCAAGCCCGCCAGCGCAGTGCTGAACTCCTCGGCACGATGTTGCCAGGTCTGGCGTTTAGCAAACGCGCGGCGTTGTTCGATCTCGGTTTCCGAACTCGATATGGCTAGGCGTTTCTTGACCATCTCAGCAAACTGGTCGTGCGAACTCGCTGAATCGACCAGCTCGCCAAACTGCGCAATCTCTGGCAATTCTGTGCTGACTACCGGTTTACCGGCGGCCAGATATTCATACACTTTGACCGGGTTGGTGGCCAAGGTCAGCGGAATGACCTTGAAGGGTAGCAGACAGACATCGAAAGCATAGAGGTAATGGGTCAATTGATCGTAAGGTACTTCGCCAGTCATGACCACGTTGGGCAAGCCCTTCAATGCGGTGCCAGCCTGCGCCGTGTCGTTCCCCACCAGCAGCACTAGCGCATCGGGATTCTCACTGGCCAGCCGACGGACCAAGTCAAGATCAAACCATTCGGCAATAGCCCCGTAGTAACCAATGACCTTGCGTTTTCGCGCATCTTGGTAAGCCTGTTGCGGTGCCTTGGCGAATCGCTCGTATTCGCATGCATTGCGTACTGTGGCCAGGCTGCGAGCCTTGTCACGAGCCATATCTTCAAGCCACGAAGAGGTCGTCACCACAAGGTCACTTGAGGCCATCATCTTGTGTTCGAGATCGATCAGCTCGCGTGGCACGTTGCCAAATCCCTCGTGGTGATCCATGCAATCGTAAACCAGCAGGGAATTGGGAACCGAACGCGCCAGCGGGTACCAGTAAGCATGCTCTACCACTGATATCGAGGACAATGCCGCCTGATCCAGCAAGACTTTCGCCAAGCTTGCACGCAGCCGGTCCAGCTCGGCCTCGCCGGGCGCAGAGAAGTAGATCGCGGGTGCGCCGCTGACATGCAGCTTGACCTGATACAGCTCCAAGTCGGCGTCCAGTCGCTCAATCTCATAGCCCGGCTCGGGATTGTCGACGAAGTGGTTGCTCAGGAAGAAGACGCGCGCACCATTCTGGGCGAAACCACGCGCAATTTGTTGCGGACGCTGAATACGGAAGTGCCAGTCGATTACTGAAAAGACCAAGACGTCCCGGACAGGATTCGCCTCAGCCTTGGGGTTGGCGGCGACAAAGCGCTCTACTCGCTCTGGCGCGTAACCCGACGGAGCTGCAGGTGCCGAAATTTGTACCCGACGCATCACGCGCCCGATCAAACGACGCAAATGCTGCTTGGGTCCGGCAGGCAATGGCAAAGCGTTGAAGATCCTCCGCGCCGCGCCGCGCGCATAACGTCTACTGACGTAACGCAAGGGCGCGCCCTCAATGGTCTGGAGACGCTGGTTCACGCGTGAAAGCTGGTCCGACTGGACGGCGATGAGGTCATTGAGCTTGCTGCCCCAGTTGGACATCTCCAAGGCCTGGTCACGCCATTTCGCGAGGTCCTCAGTCAATTCAGTGACTCGCGAATGCAGTTCCTCCAGCTTTTTAGGATCGTGTACTTCGTCCTGCACGAGGCAATCCTGCAGATGTGAAACGACGCCATCCACCCAGTTCGTCTCCGCATAGATCAGGAAGATCTGCTTGCCATGCCAATAGCTTTGACTGATCTCGCCGCAATCAGCCACGCGCGACCAGACCAGGCGGAATCCGTTGGTCAGGCGAGTCGGCAGATTATCGGGAAGGAACGTATGGAAGTGCTCATCGATACGATCCATTTCCTTGTAGGGCAAGGCCAGAACGACGGCCTTGGAGGCATGCCGGGCGATGTTGTTGAGAACCGGAATCGGATCCTCGAAATGCTCCAAAGTATTGGAGGAGAACACGAAGTCAAAACGATCCGGTCGCGAGAATTCCTTCTCTAGCCAATTCTCGCAAGCAAAGCTTGCAACCTTAGCCTGCGAGCTGGCTTTGGCGATGGCGATGTCTGAGAAATCGATGCCCAGAAAACGAGTAGCGTTCAGGCGAGAGGCCCAGTACTCCGTGCCCTGTCCTTCCGCGCAGCCCCAGTCTGCGGCCGTCGAGGTCTGCTTCTTGGCGTAGTCAAGGAACCAGGACGGCAGATTGCGCAACAGGAGGTGAGCAAAGAACACCGACTGTTCTGGCCCCTCGCTCTTGTCCCAGTCATCGGAAAAACGCCGGTTCCAATAGCTATCTGAATTGATCGGATCTGTCACTGTTTGACCTTTAGTTGCTGTTCTATCCTGGGTTGAACCAGTCCGAAGAAATTGGGCGCGAGCGATGAGAAATAATGCGCGCCTTCCAGATACTCGTAGTAGTGGATATCTGCACCCTGCCGGTTTTCCACGGCAGCCACCAGCAGATATTTGCCACTCACGAGCAAGTTATCGAGTGCGAAGCTGATCGAGAAGTGCCGTCCCTCGGCCAAGCAAACCGCCATGTCCTGCTGGGTGGTCGAGACTATCAGATCAGTCCCTTTAAGATCCTTGATCGAGAAGGAAATGCAGAGATGCTCAAGCGGAATATGGTCCGGCAGGCTGATTTCCAGCAGGACCTGGACCCGCTCTCCCCACTCCAGCACATCGCGGCGATTGCCCTGTGCATCGCAGACGCTGGCCGACTTGATCAGCCCCTGCTCGGAGCCCCAATGGGTCGATGGACGCGCATCGATAGCCACGGTCTCCACCGGCGCATCCAGCGTCTGGGCCGTAGGGAGAACATCGTCATCCTGAAACATGAACTCCATATAGCGGCCCGTGACCGGGAATACATCCCCGACCTCTACCAGCGTCCCCTTGTTGATCCAGATAGCGCGTGAGCAGAGGCTGCGTACCGACCCAACATCATGACTGACGAAAAGAATGGTGGCGCCCTTACCTTGGATATCCTTGATCCGTCGCATGCACTTGGCGACGAAACGTGCGTCACCTACCGACAAGGCCTCGTCGACGATGAGGATATCAGGATCGACGTTAATCGCAATCGAGAAGGCAAGCCGCGAATACATACCGCTGGAATAAGTCTTCACTGGACGCTCGATGAACTCCGCCAGCTCAGAGAATTCAATGACATCTTGCATGCGTGCTTCGATCTCATCCCGGGTCAGACCAAGGATGGCACCATTCATGATGATGTTTTCGCGGCCAGTGAACTCCGGATTGAATCCGGCTCCCAGTTCCAGCAGGGCTGCCACCCGTCCGCGTGTCTTGACGGTTCCCGAAGTGGGTGCCAAGGTGCCACAGATCATCTGCAGCAGCGTGGACTTGCCGCTGCCGTTGCGGCCGATGAGGCCGATGGTTTCACCGCGCGCAACCTCGAAAGAAACATCCCGCAATGCCCAAAACTCACGGTAATACTGACGACGGCCGCCGTGAAGCAGTTGCAGCAGGCGGTCACGTGGCTTGTCGTAGATGTGGTGGCACTTGCTGAGACCCTCGACGACGATGGAGGCTTCAGAGGACATCAGCAAATCCTTTACGCGACTTCTGGAAACAGGCGTAGCCCAACCATGCGAGCACCATCGAAGCCAGAAGGTAAATGGCCAATCCCGTCCAATCGGGCAGGCGGCCCCAAATCAGCACATTGCGTGCTTGCTCGATGATGAAGGTCAGCGGGTTCAGCATGATGAGCGTCCGTAGCTTGCCGGGCACGGCATCGACGGGATAGAAGACCGGCGACAGAAAGGTCAACACAGTGGTGGCGATGGCCACGGTCTGCCCCAGATCGCGCAGGAAAACGCCCAGCGCCGCGAGGGTCCAGGTCAACCCTGCAATGACGAGCAGGAATGGCAGCAGCACCAGCGGCGTAAAGACCAGTGTCCAGTGCAGAAAGCCATTGAATGTGACGAATGCCAGCAATAATACCGACAAGCTGATCAACCCATGGAAGACGGCTGCGCCCAGAGAAACCAAGGGCAGTATCTCCAAAGGAAAAACCACCTTCTTGACGAAATTGACGTTCTGGACGATGAGGTGAGGGGCGCGGTTGATGACCTCGCTGAAGAGGTTCAGCACAATCATACCGACGAACAACACTACGGCGAACTGTGTCTGACTCTCGTCGCCGCCGCTCCCCCAACGGCTCTTGAATATCTGGGAAAAAACAATGGTGTAGACCACCAGCATGAAGATCGGATTGAAGAACGACCATGCCACGCCCAGCGCCGACCCCTTGTAACGGCCCACGACTTCACGCTTGGTCATCTGGACCAGCAAGCCGCGATGGCGCACGAGGGACCTGAGCAGGGCCAGCGGGGAAAGGCTGGGGGCTGCGTGTGGATCGACTTCGAGCATAGATGACTTCAATCGAAGTGCTCCGCTTCGTGGAACAGCTTGCCTGCCACATCCTTGGCCGAGAGCAGGGGGGCGTGCCCGGAGAGGGCCCAATCGATGGCCAGAACCGGGTCACTCCACAAAATGCTGCGCTCATGCTCGGGTGCCCAGTAATCGGTTGTCTTGTAGAGGAACTCCGCACTCTCGGACAACACCACGAACCCATGCGCGAACCCCTCCGGAATCCACAGCATGCGCTTGTTCTCGGCGCTCAGCCGCACGCTGTAGTGCTGTCCGAAAGTCGGAGAGCCTTTCCGCAAGTCCAACGCCACATCCAGCACCTCGCCAGCGACTGCGCGCACCAATTTCCCTTGGGGCTGGCGAATCTGATAGTGCAAGCCACGCAGCACATTGCGCGCGGACTTGCTGTGGTTGTCTTGAACGAATTCCACCTGGCGTCCCACCAGCTCGTTGAAGCGACGCTGATTGAAACTCTCGAAGAAAAATCCTCGATCGTCACCGAATACCTTCGGTTCGATCAGCAGGAGGCCTGCCAAGGGCGTTGCTATCGAATTCAAGAGCCTTCTCCCTGCTCATACAAGCGTTGAAGATAGACACCGTAGCCGCTCTTGACCAGCGGTGCAGCCAGCTGTTGCAACTGCTTGGCATCGATATACCCCATGCGATACGCGATCTCTTCCGGGCAGGCGACCTTAAGACCCTGCCGATGCTCGATCGTTTGGATAAAGTTGCTGGCTTCGATCAGGCTCTCGTGGGTGCCGGTATCCAGCCAGGCATAGCCGCGACCCATCATCTCCACGTTGAGCTCACCGCGTTCGAGGTAGAAGCGGTTGACGTCGGTGATCTCCAGCTCGCCGCGTGCCGACGGCTTGATCTCAGCTGCGATGTCGCAAACCTGGTTGTCATAGAAATACAAGCCGGTCACGGCATATTTACTCTTGGGCTGCGACGGCTTTTCTTCCAGGCTGGTGGCTCGGCCATCGGCGTCGAATGCGACCACGCCATAACGCTCAGGATCGTTCACGTGATAAGCAAACACGGTTGCCCCGCTAGTGCGGGTGCAGGCTTGATCCAGCTTGGACTGGAGATCGTGTCCATAGAAAATGTTATCACCGAGAACCAGGGCCGATGGCGAGTTACCGATGAAATCACGTCCGATGAGAAAGGCTTGCGCCAGGCCGTCCGGGCTGGGCTGTTGTGCATAGCTGATGTTCAAGCCCCAGCGGCCACCATCACCCAGCAGACTTTGAAACCGCGAAGCCTCGTCCGGCGTGGTGATGATCAGGATGTCCTGGATGCCCGCCAGCATCAGCGTGCTGAGCGGGTAGTAAATCATCGGCTTGTCGTAGACCGGCAGCAATTGCTTGGAGACCGCCATGGTCACCGGATGCAGGCGGGTACCGGAGCCGCCGGCCAGGATGATGCCCTTGCGGGACACGTTTGTCTTAGTTTTCATGGAGCTCTTTCATCATGCGGGCAACGCCGATTTGCCACGCTGGCAGGACCAGTCCAAACGCGGCCTGGAACTTGCTGCAGTCCAGCCGAGAATTGAGTGGTCGCGACGCCGGTGTGGGGTAAGCACTGGTTGGAATCGGCACAAGTCGGGCCAATTCGGACGGACCACCCAATTCCCTGGCCAGCGCAAACACCTGCTGAGCATAAGCGAACCAAGTGGTTTGACCGGCAGCCGTCAGGTGATAAAGACCTTGGAGCTCTGGATGAGCCAAGGCCTGGACGATGGCATGCGCACTCGCATCGGCCAGCAGTTCGGCACCCGTGGGAGCACCGGTCTGATCGTCGATGACGTTGAGCTGTTCACGCTGGGCACCCAGCCGCAACATGGTCCTGGCGAAGTTGCCACCGCGTGCGGCATAGACCCAGCTAGTCCGGAAGATCAGATAAGCACAGCTGCTGGCAGCGATTGCCTGCTCTCCCTCCAGCTTGGTCTTTCCATAGACGTTCAGAGGACCGGTCAAATCCTCTTCCCGGCGAGCCTGGTGGCCGTTGCCATCAAACACGTAATCGGTCGAGTAATGCACCAGCAGTGCGCCACACTGCGCAGCGGCCATCGCCATTCTCTGCGGAGCCAGCGCATTGACGATACGGGCCCGCTCGCCCTCGGACTCGGCCTTGTCCACCGCAGTGTAGGCGGCGGCATTGACTACAACGTCCGGACTTACGGCAGCAATGGTCTGGGCGATGCCGTCAAGGTCGGCGAGATCGCCGCAATACTCCTGACTGAGGGAGTGCAGGCTGATGAGTTCGCCGAGGGGAGCCAGACTGCGTTGCAGCTCCCAGCCCAGTTGACCATTGCACCCGAATAGCAGGATCTTCATGCCTGACGTCCGGCGTAATTGGTTTCGAGCCATTCGCGATAGTGGCCGGAGCGGACATTGGCGACCCACTCCTGATTGGACAGATACCATTCCACTGTCTTCCGGATGCCGGTTTCAAAGGTCTCAGCCGGCTTCCAGCCCAGTTCCCGCTCGATCTTGCCAGCATCAATGGCATAACGGCGGTCGTGGCCCGGCCGGTCAGTCACGTAAGTGATCTGGGTCGCATAGCCCTGACCATCGGCACGCGGACGCAACTCGTCCAGCAAGGTGCAGACCGTATTGACGATGTCAATATTGGCCTTCTCGTTCCAACCGCCGACGTTGTAGACCTCGCCCGGCGTTCCCGCTTCAAGTACGCGGCGAATCGCGCTGCAGTGATCCTTGACGTAGAGCCAATCGCGAATCTGTCGACCATCGCCGTAGACTGGCAAGGACTTGCCATCCAAGGCATTGACGATCATCAGCGGAATGAGCTTTTCGGGGAAATGATAGGGACCGTAATTGTTGGAGCAATTGGTGGTCAGTACCGGTAGTCCATACGTGTGGTGATAGGCGCGCACCAGATGGTCGCTGGCGGCCTTTGTCGCTGAGTAGGGGCTGTTGGGTTCGTAGCGGTGGGTCTCGGTGAAAGCCGGCGCATGCGGAGCCAGCGAACCATAGACTTCGTCCGTGGAAACGTGCAGGAAACGGAATTGAGCACGTTCGGGCTCATCAAGCTGCCCCCAATACTCCCGGACGGATTCCAGCAGATTGAACGTGCCCAGAACATTGGTCTGCACGAATGCGTCTGGACCATGAATGGAGCGGTCGACATGACTCTCTGCGGCGAAGTTGAGCACCGCGCGCGGACGGTGTTGCTTCAGCAACTCAGCGACCAGCTGACGATCACCGATATCGCCCTGTACGAAGATATGGGCAGCATTCCCTTGCAGCGACGCCAGGTTCTGGAGGTTGCCAGCGTACGTCAGCAAATCGAGGTTGACCACAGGCTCGCCGGTCTGGGCGACCCACTCTACAACAAAATTGGATCCAATGAATCCTGCACCGCCAGTCACTAAAATCATTGCTGTCTTGGCATGGGTCACCACCGCTGGTTACCATACGTAAAGAATGGAAACCGGGTATTTTACCCGAGCCAACCCATGTTGGATCAGTTCTTCCGGGGCGTTTATGAACAGCATCACCTATCATTGTCTCTCTCAATACAAACCAACCAACATTGCACATGGGAAACTACGTCATCGGAGACCTTCAGGGATGCGCTTGCTCGTTGCAAGACCTGCTGAGCATCGAGCAGCTGACGTCGGCCGATCGCCTGATCTTCGCCGGCGACCTCATCAACCGCGGCCCCCAATCCCTTCACACCCTGCGCACCGTGATGCAGATGGGCGAGCGCGCCCGGTCCGTTCTGGGCAACCATGACCTGCACCTGCTGGCCGTGGCCTGCGGCATCCGCCCGGCGCACCGCGACGACACCCTCGACGATATCCTCAACGCCCCCGACCGTGAGGAGCTTATCGACTGGCTGCGCCATCGTCCCCTGGCCATCCACGAACAAGGCCACCTGATCGTGCATGCCGGCGTGCTGCCCCAATGGGACCTGCAACAAGCCCTGGCTCTGGCCAGCGAAGTGGAAACCATGCTGCGCAGCGACCAGTGGATGGACTTCCTGCGCCACATGTACGGCAACCAGCCCGATCGCTGGAGCGATGACCTGACCGGCCACGATCGCCTGCGCTGCATCATCAATGCCTTCACCCGCCTGCGCTTCTGCCAGGCGGACGGGACGATGGATTTTGCGGTGAAGGAAGGCGCGGCGGCCGCGCCGGAAGGACTGATGCCCTGGTTCGAGGTGCCAGGGCGGAGGACCGAAGACGTGACCGTGGTCTTCGGTCACTGGTCCACGCTGGGATTGGTGATGCGGCCCAAACTGATCGCCCTCGACACGGGATGTGTCTGGGGTGGCAAGCTCAGTGCGGTGCGACTTGAGGATCGGGCGCTGTTCCAGGTGCAGTGTCCGCAGGCGCGGCGGCCGGGCTGAGCGATTCCGGCGAGTATCCCAGTCCGGTGGCAATGACTTCACGTGCGGTGCGCGCGAGGTCGCGGCGATGCGCGCCTTCCGTGCTGATCAGAGGCAATTGCTTCAGTTCGGCCGTCATCCCCTTGGACTTGAGGATGCTCATGATGCTCTCGGCGATGGACATGTCCCCGATGAAATCAGCCGCCGCATGCAGCCGGCCCTCGCCATCCACATAACGCAACGCATACGGCTGCACCGGGGCTTTGGCATCGATGGCGGCCTCGAACAGGTTGGCGTGGAAAGGCAGCAGCGTGCCCTGCGCGGCCGTCGTGCCTTCAGGGAAGAAGGCGACGTGCTCGTCCTTCTCGATGCTTTCCACCAGGCCTTTGAAAATGCGCCGCACGTCGCTGGCCTTGCCGCGCGAAATGAAGATGGTGCCGGTCTTGGCGCACAGCCAGCCGATCAGCGGCCAGCTGCGGATTTCCGACTTGGCCACGAAACGGCAGGGCTGCAGCGAGTTGACCACGAAGATGTCCAGCCAGCTCACGTGATTGGACACCAGCAACGAACGCGGAATCGGCAGCGGGCTGTCGATCTTGACGGCGATGCCGCAGATGCGCAGCAGCTTGCGCGACCAACGCCGGATGTGCGCCTCCCGCCCCTTCTCGGAGGTGAACGGGAACAGGAAGGCACAGACCGCCATGCCCTTGAAGAGATGCGCGATCAGGCGCAGCAAACGGAAAACGAACATGGCGTATTCGGGTCTTGATGAGGTCGTGATCGAATCGTCGCGAGGAAAAACCGCTTGATTGAAATTCAAGATCGAGGTTGCCCACAGTCAACCATCGATCAAGAAGAAATCAAACTGAAAATCAAGCGACAGGTTTTCAGCGCTCGAAGGCAATATGCCCCGAGACGATGGTCGCCTTGACCACGCCCGGCAGCTCATAGCCCAGGAACGGGGTGTGCTTGCCCTGGCTGGCCAGCGCCGAGCCCTGCACCTTCCACAAGGTGTTGGGATCAAACAGGCACAGGTCGGCCACGCTGCCCACGGCCAGGTTGCCGGCCTTCAGCCCCGCCACCTTGGCGGCGCGGTGCGTTACTTTCGAGATCGCCTTGGAGAGCACTTCCTTGCCCTCGCCTTCGGTCTCCAGCGCCCACTTCAGCGACAGCGACAGCAGCAGTTCCAGGCCGGTTGCGCCCGGCGAAGCTTCGCCGAAGGGCAGCAGCTTCTCATCGTCATCGACCGGGGTGTGATCCGAGCAGACGGCATCGATGGTGCCATCCAGCAAGGCAGTGCGGATCGCTTCACGGTCGCGCTGCGAGCGCAGCGGCGGCGTCATGCGGGCATTGGAATCGAAGAAGCCGATATCCAGGTCGCACAGGTGGATGTGGTGCACACCCACATCGCAGGTTACCGGCAGGCCTTCGCTCTTGGCCTGGCGCACCAGCTCCAGACCGGCGGCCGAGGACATGCGGCACAGGTGGACGCGGGCACCGGTGGCGCGCATCAGTTCGAACAGGGTGTAGAGCGCAATGGTCTCCGACATCACGGGCACGCCCGACAAACCCAGGCGCGAAGCGGCCGGGCCGCTGTGGGCGATGCCGGTGCGGCCCAGGTGCGGGTCCTGCGGGCGCAGCCAGACGGTGTAGTTGAAGGTCTTGGCGTATTGCAAGGCCGACAGCAGCACGGTGGTATCGGTGATCGGCTCTTCGGCTTGCGAGAAGCCGATGCAGCCGGCTTCGGTCAGCTCGGCCATTTCGGTCAGCGCTTTTCCTTTGAGGCCGGCGGTGAGCGCACCCAGCGGATAGACGTGGGCCTGGTTCAGCGAACGGGCGCGGTGCTTGAGCATTTCCACCAGGCCGGGTTCGTCCAGCACCGGGTCGGTATCGGGCGGGCAGACCAGGCTGGTCACGCCGCCCTGGATCGCGGCCTGCATTTCGGATTCCAGCGTGGCCTTGTATTCGTAGCCGGGCTCGCGCAGGCGGGCCGACAGGTCCACCAGGCCGGGAGCTACGATCAGGCCGGTAGCGTCGATGGTCTTGTTGGCCACGAAGTCGGCCGGGGCCTGGCCAACGCCGACGATCTTGCCGGCGGCCACATACACATCCTGCTGGGCATCGATGCCGTTGGCCGGGTCGATCAGGCGGCCGTTCTTGATATGCAGTTTCATCAGTTCTTGTCTTCTTAACGGATCGTTCAAAACGTCGCGGTGATGGTCGTCGTCACCCGGGTTCAATTGCCAGCCACGATGCTCATGACCGCCATGCGCACCGCGATGCCGAAGGTCACCTGCGGCAGGATCACGGCCTGTGCGCCATCGGCCACGGCCGAATCGATTTCCACACCGCGGTTCATCGGGCCGGGGTGCATGACGATGGCGTCCGGCTTGGCCAGCGCCAGGCGTTCCGGGGTCAGGCCGTAGCTCTTGAAGAACTCCTGCGCCGACGGCAGCAAGGCACCGCTCATGCGCTCGTTCTGCAATCGCAGCATGATGATGACGTCCACATCCTTCAAGCCCTCTTCCATGTTGTGGAAGACGCGCACGCCCATCTGCTCCAGGCCGCTGGGCAGCAAGGTACGCGGACCGATGGCGCGCACTTCCGGCACGCCCAAGGTGGTCAGCGCGTGAATGTCCGAGCGCGCCACGCGGCTGTGCAGGATGTCGCCGACGATGGCCACTCGCAGGTTGGTGAAGTCTTTCTTGTAGTGACGGATGGTGTACATGTCCAAGAGACCCTGGGTCGGGTGCGCGTGGCGGCCGTCACCGGCGTTGACCACGTGGACGTGTGACTGCTTCGTATCGATCAGGTGCTTGGCGATCAGGAAGGGCGCGCCCGATTGCGCATGGCGCACCACGAACATGTCGGCGTGCATGGCCGCCAGGTTGTCGATGGTGTCCAGCAGCGACTCGCCCTTGCTGGTACTGGAGGCCTGGATGTTGAGGTTGATCACGTCCGCCGAGAGGCGCTTGGAGGCGATCTCGAAGGTGGTGCGGGTGCGCGTGGAGTTCTCGAAGAACAGGTTGAAGACGCTCTTGCCGCGCATCAGCGGCACCTTCTTGACTTCGCGGTCGCCGATGCTGACGAAGGACGAGGCAGTATCGAGGATGTGCGTCAGGATAGCGCGCGGCAGGCCCTCGATGGTCAGCAGGTGTTGCAGTTCGCCGTTTTTGTTGAGTTGGGGATTAAGCATGGACCACCGTAAGGGAGAAGCGGCCGTCGTCGGCGCGTTGCAGTTGCAGGTTTTCTTGTTTGCTGAGTTCGACCGAGGCCGCGACGAAATCGGCGGCAATGGGCAGCTCGCGGCCACCGCGGTCCACCAGCGCCGCCAGCAGCACGCGCGCCGGACGGCCATAGTCGAACAGTTCGTTGATGGCGGCCCGTGTAGTGCGGCCGGTGTAGAGCACGTCGTCGACCAGCAGGATGGTGGCGCCCTCGACATCGAAGGGAATTTGGCTGGGCTTCACGTCAGCGCGCAGGCCCTTCTCGGAAAAATCGTCACGGTAAAAGGACACGTCGACGAAGCCCAGGCGCTCGGCCAGGCCCAGTTCGCTGGCCAGGCGTTCAGCCAGCCAGGCACCGCCGGAGTGGATGCCCACCAGCGCAACCTCGGTTGCGCCTTGCAGGCCGGCTTTGATCTGCTGCACCAGGGTCTGGTACAGCGCTTCTGCATCAAGCTGGGAAGGTGTTGTGCTCATGAATGTGCGTCGTCAAAGTATTGCTGCAAAATGATGGCGGCCGCCTGGTCGTCGATCTGTTCGCCGCGCTGGTGCTGGATGACCGCCGAACTGTAGCGTTCATCCACCAGCGTGACCTCGATGCCATAGCGGCCGTGCAACTGGTTGGCAAAGCGGCGGCAGCGCACGCTCATCTCGTGCTCGGCACCGTCCGGATGCAGGGGCAGGCCGACCACGCAGCGCGCCGGTTGCCACTCCGCAATCAGGCGCGCAATGGCCGCGAACTTGCCGTCGTTGGTTGCTTCGCTGATCACCGCCAGCGGCTGCGCCTGCTTCAGGCCGGTATTGCCCACGGCCACGCCGATGCGTTTCAAGCCGAAGTCGAAGGCCAGGATGGTTTCCAATCGTGTCCCTGCGCTCTCAAGCCCGGCCGGCATCGCCGGACAGCATCACCGGATCGATGCCCAACAGGGCCAATGCAGCGGTGAAGCGTTGCTCCACCGGCAACTCAAAAATGATGGCAGGGTCAGCCTTGACGGTCAGCCAGCCATTACGGCCGATCTCGCCTTCGAGCTGACCCGGGCTCCAGCCCGAGCAACCCAGGGTGACCAGCACGCGCTCGGGGCCATCACCGTGGGCCACCGCTTCGAGCACGTCCTTGGAGGTCGTCAGCGCGACCTCATCGGTGACCTGCAGGGTCGAGGAATACTTTTCCGAGGTCGAATGCAGCACGAAGCCGCGCTCCACCTGCACCGGGCCGCCGAACATGACCGGGCGGCGATACAGCTCGGGCATGGCATCGGGGGTGTCGGGCCGGATCTCCAGCTTGAGATTGATGCGGTCGAACAGCACATCCATGGTCATGTCGGTGGGCTTGTTGATGACCACGCCCAGCGCGCCGTTGTGGTTGTGCTCGCAGAGATAGACCACGGTGCCGCCGAAGATCGGGTCCAGCATGGACGGCATGGCGATCAGGAAATGATTGGTCAGATCCAGTTCCAGCGGGGGACGGACCTCGTCAGCGGCATCGTCGCCCTCGGCCTGGCCGCTGGCATCGGAGCCGGCAGCGTGGCGGGAAGGGGCGTCGGAATGGAATGGGTCGAAAGCGCCAAAGGAATCCACGGATTCGTCGAAATCCTCGGCTGAGAAACTGAAGGGAGAATTGCGTCTCTTGATCATCCCGGCATTTTAGCAGTTTTGGCCGGGATCCCATGTGGCTCGTGGGGCAGCGCGCGCAAAGCCGGCCGCATGCAGCCGGCTTTGCTGGCCTCAATTGCCTTCGAGCATTTTTTTGACAGCCTGCCTCGCCTGCGCACCGAGTTCGGCCAGATCCACGCCGGGGATGGCGTCATCGCGGACCACGGCGCGGCCACCGACCCACATTGCCTTCAGGAAAGGCCGACCACCCGAGGCCACGGGGCCGATGGCCGGATCATGCAAGCCAAAGTAGCGCGGATCATCCAGCCGGTACAAGGCAATGTCAGCTTGCTGACCCACCTGCAGGCCCTGCAGCCCGTCCAGGCCGAGCACGCGGGCCCCGCCGGTCGTGCCCCAGCGCACCACATCCTCCACCGTCGCTTCATCGGCACCGCCTTCGAAGGCCCCGCCCCGGAACGTCGGAGTCGCCTCCTGGCCGCGCCGGGCGCGCTGCATCAGCCAGGCGGCGTGCGTTTCCGAGATCATGTCGGCCGCCTCGTTGGAGGCCGCACCATCCACGCCAATGGACACCGGCACGCCCGCTGCCTCCAGCGCCCGGATCGGCGCGATGCCGCTGCCCAGGCGACCGTTGCTTTGCGGGCAATGGGCGATGCCCGTTCCGGTACTTCCCAGCAAGGTAATTTCTTCGGCATCGAGCTTCACCAGATGCGCAAACCACACGTCCGGCCCCAGCCAGCCGATGCGCTCGCAGAATTCCACCGGGCGGCAGCCATGCATGGCGTGTGCGCTGTCCTGGTAGCCGACCGTCTCCGAGAGATGGCTGTGCAGCCGCAACCCCGACTCCCGCGCGGCATCGGCGATGGCGCGCATTTCCTCCGGGGCCGCCGAATAGAGCGGCGTGGTCGGTGCCATCACCACGCGCCGCATCGCAGCGGGCGCAGGATCATGGAAGCGCCTGGCCAGGCGCTGCATGTCGGTCAGGAAAGCATCGAGCGTCTCCGGACGCAATGCACTGGGCAACTCCGCCTCCAGCTGCCGCGTGCGGGTGGCGGTGCCCCGGCACAGGACGAAACGCAGGCCCAGCTTTTCCGCTTCCTCGAACAGGATCTCCGAGGTATCGAACGGCATGCCGGGGTAATACAGGTAGTTGTGATCGGCAATCGTGCCGCAGCCCGAGCGCATCAGTTCGACCATGCCGATGCGCGCAGCCAGGCGGAACAGCTCGGCATCGAATTTGGCGCGATAGCGATAAGGGGTGGCCGCCAGCCAGGGCGTGAGCGTGGCATTGATGCCCAGCGGATCCCCCTTCAACAGCGACTGGAACAGGTGATGATGGGTATTGACCCAGGCCGGATAGGCCACGCAATCACTGGCATCGATCACGTTCTCACCGGGCAGTGCGTCGAGCTTTCCGATGGCGGCAATCACCCCATCGGCCACGCGGATGTCGGGACCGGCGTGGCGCGCGGCCTCGCCGGGCAGGCCGGTCAGGATGGCCTGCAGGTTGCGGATCAAAAAAGTGTTCATGACAGGTCGGCTCCTTGGACAGTCGTCATCATGCCATCTCGCTCTCATGCCAGCCGGCCAGCATGGCACGCGACAACGCACTCATCAGCCAGAACAGCAGGATGCCGGTCAGCGTGATGAGCAGCAGGGCCGCAAACAGACGCGGAATGTTGAGCTGGAAACCCGCCTGCAGGATCTGGTAGGCCAGTCCCGATCCGGTGCCACCGGTGCCTGCCACGAACTCGGCCACCACCGCCCCGATCAGCGCCAGCCCGCTTGAAATACGCAGACCGCCAAAGAAATACGGCAAGGCACTGGGAATGCGCAGGCGGCGCAAGGTCTGCCAGCGCGTGGCCTTGTTGAGCCGGAACAGGTTGAGCAGGCCCGGATTGACGCTGCGCAGTCCCAGCGTGGTGTTGGAGATGATGGGGAACAGCGCCATGATGGTGGCGCATACCGTCAGCGCGGCCGTGGTGTCCTTGACCCAGATGATGATGAGCGGAGCGATGGCGACGATGGGCGTGACCTGCAGGATGATCGCGTAAGGGAAGAGACTGACCTCGATGAAGCGGCTCTGCACGAACACGAAAGCGATGGACACGCCCAGGATCACCGCCAGCACGAAGGCCAGGAAGGTGATCTTCAGCGTGACCAGCAGCGACTCCATCAGCATGCCCCAATCGGCCACCAGGGTCTTGGCAATCAGCGCGGGCGTGGGTACAAGGTAAGGCGGCACCTCCAGCAGCGTGCAGACGATCTGCCACATCAGCAGCAGGGCGATGCCAATGGACAGCGGCGCGACCACGCGCCAGAACCCGGGACGATTGACCAGCGGATCAGTGTTGGGCTTCATGGCCGTCTCCTTGCTGGTTGGCCAGCGTGAGGTAATCGGAAAGCGTCTTGCAGTACTGCATGAAGGGGGCCGAAATACGGAAAGCTTCATCGCGCGGACCGTCCACCTCGATGGCCACATCCGCAATCACCCGCCCGGGGCGGGCTGCCATCACGATCACACGCGAGGACAGGAACACCGCTTCATAGATGCTGTGGGTGACGAAGACCACGGTCAGGTCCTGCTTGCTCCAGATATCACGGAGGTCGGCATCGAGCTTGTTGCGGGTGAATTCGTCCAGAGCCCCGAAGGGCTCATCCATCAGCAGCAGGTTGGGCGAGGTCGCCAGCGCACGGGCAATGGAGGCCCGCATCTGCATGCCGCCCGACAGTTCGCGCGGCAGCACCTTGTGAAATTTTTCCAGGCCCACCAGTTTCAAGGCCTCGGCCACGCGCGCATCGGCCTGCGCGCGCGGCACGTGGCGCAGCTCCAGCGGCAGCCTTGCGTTCTGCTCCACCGTGGCCCAGGGCATCAGGGTGGCTTCCTGGAACACCATGGCCAGCGTGCGTTCAGGCGTGCCCACCGTGGCCAGGTTGCCACCCCACCAGCGGATGTGGCCGTGGGACGGTTCTTCCAGCCCGGCAAACATCTTCAGCAAGGTGCTCTTGCCGCAGCCCGAGGGGCCCAGCAGCGAGACGAACTCGCCGCGCCCGATATCGAGCTTCACCTCGTCCAGCGCACGCGTGCCGTTGCGATAGGTCTTCTCCACCCGCTGTGCCGAGAGCACCGGCGGCGCATCAGACACAGCGGCCACCGCGGCCGCCCTCTCCTGCTCCCATGCCGCGGCCTGCGACATGGCGAATTCATCTCTGTCCATGGGATCTCCTGGCGGGTTCATGCAGCGGGGTGGATACGGAACACTTCGGATTCGCCGTGCTCTTCCAGCAATTGCAGCAGCATGCGGCGCATGATGAGACCGGGCCGATCCGAGGCCATGTGAAATTCCTGGCGGCGGCGCACGTCGATGCAGGCATCGGGGTCAGTGGCTTCCAGGATCTCGCGGTCTTCCACCAGGATGGGGGCATCCCAGGCGATCAGCTCGGCTTCCGAACATTCCTCCTCGGTATCGTTGCGATAGAGCCATTGCGACAGCATGATGGCACCATCATCGATGGGCGTGGCGCAGTTGTAGATGATGTGATGGCGGCCGCTCTCCGGATAGGTGCAGCCAAAGCGGCGCACGAAGGGCAGGTACCAGCGGTTGAACATGTGGCGCACCGTGGTGTCGGCGGTGCTGCCGGTGACGCGATGGCTGGCCGGTACGTTCTTGATGGGCACGCGGGTTTCGGCTTCGAAGCCGTAGTCGGTTTCCTCGATCTCGTATTTCTCCGGCTTGGGCTGGTCATACAGGCCGAAGGTGGCGCGATGCACGTAGCTGAAGTGGGAGTTGTCGAAGGAGTTTTCCATCATGCGCAGGGCACTGGTCTCCCAGCGCTCGTAGAACTGGAAGATGCGCCGATAGCCGGGCGCGCCATCCTCGGGAAACTCCGGGATATCGCGCAGCGGTTCTTCCAGCGCCACCCATACATAACCGTAGCGTTCCTTGCAGAAATACGACTTCACGCAGGCACCGGACGGCACGCTGCCATCCACGCTCTGCGGCACGCGCACGCAGGCGCCCTCGCCGTTGAAGGTCCAGCCGTGATAGCCGCAGACGATGTTGCCGTTTTCCACGAAGCCCTTGGACAACCGGGCCGTGCGATGGCAGCAGCGGTCCTGCAACGCGGCGGGTGAGCCATCCTCCTTGAGCCACACCACCAGCTTCTCTCCCAACAGCGTGAAGGGCTGCGGACCATCCTTCAATTGCGTGACGGGCATGAGCGCGTACCAGAACTTGCGCAAGACTTTTTGTTGAGTTACCAGCATGAGGCTGCTCCTTCTGCTTGGACTGCGAACGCCATGGTTCGCAGTGGTCCGGCCGGCGTGCCAACACGGTCGCCTTCGCCGAAATACATTGGCTTCGAGGTGTCATGCGGCAGCTCAAGCCGCCGCTACCGCCCCGAAGGTCTGCTTCACTTTCATTTCCAGGTAGTCACCGATGGTGCAGGGGGCGTAGCGCGCCGGGCGTTCATCGCTACAGCAACTGGGCAGGCAGGCCACCACCGCCGCCTGGTCGCCATCCTGGAAGAACGGCAGGGAATAGCGCGGTGCACGGCCCGCATTGAGCACGCGATGCGCATTGCTGTGATACAGGTCATTGCTCCAGCGCTGCAACAGGTCGCCGATGTTGACCACGAAACTTTCCGCGATGGGAGGCGCGCTCACCCATTGGCCATCGGCATTGCAGATTTCCAGTCCGCCGATGTCGTCCTGCGCGAGGATGGTGACCAATCCCCAGTCGGTATGGGCCCCGGCACCGATCTGGTTGTGGCGGGCACCGTCAGGCTGGGGCGGATAGTGCAGCATGCGCTGGGTGGCGATGGGTGACTGCAGCACCGGCTCGAAGAAATCCTCGGGCATCTCCAGCGACAGTGCGATCACGCCCAGCAGGCGATGCGACAGGGCGCGCACGGCGTCGTAATACAAGCGTGAGTGCGCTTCGAAACCCGGCAGGTCCTGCGGCCACAGGTGGTGGCCATAGCGCAGCAGGCCGCGCTGCACATACGGATGGTCCGGCGCGATGTCAAAGCCGAACTGGAAGCCTTCCTTCAGATCGGCGGGCGATCCTTCATCGAGGGCCTGCGCCCCCATGCGCTCGTATCCGTAGCCGGACGGAGAATGCCGCATGTCGATGGCCGATTTGCTGGCCTGGGGCAAGGCAAAGAAACGCCGCGCCCAGTCGAACTGCTGCTCGACCAGCGAGGGCGCGACACCGTGATTGACGAGGTAGAAGAAACCCACGTCGCGCGAGATCTTGTGAATCTCCCAGGCCAGCGCCTCGCGGCGGGCCAGTTCGGGCGAGAACGCATCGGCGAAATCGATCACCGGAATGCGACGCGCGGTCATGGGTACTGTGTAGGGAATCATGGCGTCCTCACGCTAAGGAGATCGCTGCTGCGGGCAACACAAGGCAGCAGCGACCAGCGGGTCACGACGTCAGGGCATGACCTTCATGTCCTTGACGAACTGGGTGGTGTAAGCCTTGTGATAATCGGTGCCGGCCTTGAGCAGGCCAGTGGCGACCATGACGTCATAGGTCTGTTTCCAGCGCTCATCGGTCATCACGCCGATGCCCAGCTTGGCCGCATCCCCCCCGGTGACGACCTTGAGTTCCTTGAGCTTGCCCAGCGCATAGGCCAGTTGCTCATCGCCCATGTTCTTGTTGTCGGCCTTGATGAGGGCATTGGCCGGTGCCGGGTCTTCCAGGTAGCTCTTCCAGCCTTCGGCGGTGGCCTTGACGAAGCGCTGCACCAGGTCAGGCTTGGTGGCGACGGTCTTCTGCAGCGTAACGATGGTGGTGCCATAGGGCGGATAGCCTTCGCTGGCGAAGAGGAAGAACTTGCTCTTCACGCCGGCCTTGTCGGCCTGGAACAGTTCGGACGAGGGATAGGCCTGCTGCGCGATATTGGGATCGGCAAAGAAGGGCTGCAGGTTGAAGGTGTAGGCTTTGGACTGCGCATCGGTGTAGCCGTACTTGGACTTGAGCCACGGCCACCAGCTTGACTGGCCAGAGCCGGCGACCAGGATGGTCTTGCTCTTCAGGCCGCCCAGGCTGGTGACATCATCATGCGTCATCATGCCCTGCAGGTCGGACTGGAAGGACGTCCCGACGGTCACCAGCGGCAGCCCCTGCTCGATCCCCTTCATCACCGCGAAGTCATAGCCCATGCTGAAGTCAGCCTGCCCGGCCACCAGGATCTGCATGTTGTTGACCTGCGGCCCACCCATCTTGATGGTCACATCCATCCCATATTTTTTATAGATACCCTTGGCCACCGCCTGGTAGAAGCCGCCATGCTCGGCCTGCGCATACCAGTTCGACAGCAGCGTGACCTTGTCCTCGGCGTGGGCCAGGCCCGTCACCGACAGGGCAGCCGCGCCCAGCCACAGCGCGGCCAGGTGCCGCAGGAATGTCCGCTTTTGCATCGATTGCTTCTTCATAGCCTTCCTCTCCAGGTGGGTTGAACTTGCTTTGCGCACTAACCAATTACAGATCCAGGACCAATCGCGTGCCGGCACAACGCGATACGCAGGGCAGGATGCGGCGGCCACTCGCGCGTTCGGCGTCTGAGAGCACACTGTCGCGATGCAGGGGCTGGCCTTCCAGCACGGTGCTCTCGCAACTGCCGCAGAAACCTTCGCCGCAGGAGGTACCAATGACCACGCCCACTTGCGCGGCGGCAGCGACGATGCTCTGTCCGGGCTGCACCTCGCAGCGCAGGCCGGAACGGTGCAGGACCAGTTCGAACACGTGCTCTTCGGCCTGAGCCTGCGCAGCGGATGGAGGCTCGGCATTCGCCATCAGAGGCGCAGCGAACAATTCAAAATGAACATCCTGCTCGCGCCAGCCTGCCAGTTGCGCATGCCGGCGCGCGGCTTCGATGAAAGGTGCAGGTCCGCACACATAGAGCGGCGACGAAGACGGCACGGCGGCAAGGGCCGCTGCAATGGCGCGCTCGGTCTCGATACCGTCCAGCCCCAGGTGCAGCGACATGCCTTGCGAACAGGCGGCCAGTTCATGGAAAAATGCAGCGTGTGCCAGGCTGCGCGCGAAGTAATGCAGGCGATGACGCCTGCCCTGCGCGGCCATCTCGGCGGCCATCGCATGCAGCGGCGTGATGCCAATGCCGGCGGCCAGCAGCAGCGGCGCGCGCGGGTCGGCGATGAGGGGGAAGGCATTGACGGGAGGCGATGTGCTGATCGAATCGCCCTCCTGCACCTGTTCATGCAGATAGGCGGATCCACCGCGCGAATCGCTCTCGCGCTTGACGGCAATCACGTAGCAGTCGCGCTGTTGCGGCGTATTGCAGAGGGAATAGGCGCGCACCAGACCGTCTTGCAAATGCAGGCGCAGGTGCGCGCCCGGCGTCCAGGGCGGCAACGCGGCACCCTCTTGCGCCACCAGTTCAAAGAGACGAATCCCTTCGGCCGCGTGGCGCACTGCCCTCACCCGCAAACGCAGTGTGGTGGCGGCATTGCCGTTGAAGCGATCGGTGACGGCGTTCATCGCCCACCTCGGATGGCATTGCCAAAAGGGGAATCGATCAGGGGAAATGTTGCGAAAAACGGCAACACAGAATGAGAGGGCGCTCGGGCAATGTGCATGGTCTCGTGTCCTGTCAAAAGAGAGGGACCATCGGAAGGCTCCGATGGCGTCACGAGCAATGCCCCGCGAGAAGGTAAGTGTCTTGGTTACCGACTGCTAGCCGCTTCTACTCAATCGCTTCTTTAGCAAACGGCGTGCCAAGGCCGGCAGCGCCGTAAACCCATGTGTTCTTTCCAAGATTCAATGAAAAAGGGACGGAGAATTCCGTCCCTTTGCCTGCGCGCTGCACATCTTGGTGCGCCCCGCCTTGATCTGCATCAGAAGCGCACCAACAAGAAGCTCGCCAATTTATTGCATCAGCATCAGGCCACGCCATGCTGCTTGAAGAAGGCCACGACCTTGGTCCACGCATCCTTGGCATCCGCCTCCACATAGCTGGGACGGTAGTCGGCGTTGAAGGCATGGCCCGAATTCATGTACACATGGAATTCGGATTTGTTGCCCGCCTTCTGCAGGGCTTCCTTCATCTGCTCCACGGTGGAAACCGGGATGCCCTGGTCCTTGCCGCCGTAGAGGCCGATGACCGGCGTCTTCAGCGTCGGCGCGATATCGATGGGCTGTTGCGGGAACAGCGCGGTCTTGTCGCCCACCAGGCGGCCATACCAGGCGGCCCCGGCCTTGACCTGGGGGTTGTGGGCGCTGTAGAGCCACACGATGCGGCCGCCCCAGCAGAAGCCGTTGATGCCCAGGCGCTTGATGTCGCCGCCGTTCTCGCCGGCCCACTTTACATAGGCATCGATGTCGCCCATCACCTGCGCATCGGGCACTTTGGAAATGATTTCCTTCTGCAGCTCGGCAATGGAGGTATAGGCCATGGGATTGCCCTGGCGCACGAAGAAGTCCGGTGCGATGGCCAGGTAGCCCAGCTTGGCGAAACGGCGCGCGATGTCGGCGATGTGCTCATGCACGCCGAAGATCTCGGAGACCACGATGATGACCGGCAGGCCGGTCTTGCCCTCGGGCTGGGCGCGATAGGCCGGCACGCGCTGGCCGTTGACGTCGATGGATACCTCGCCTGCGGTCAGGCCCTGGGTATCGGTCTTGATCATGGTCTGCGCGCACACCGGCAGCACGGCGGCGGCAAAGCCGGTGCCCAGGGCGGTCTTGAGGAAGGTGCGGCGATCAGCGTTGCCGGACAGGTTGCTCTGGCCCAGCAGGCTGTTGAAATCATTGCGAAGGTCGTTCATCGGGTTCTCCATCTTGGTGGCACTTGGCCTCGTTGTGGTGGAAGTGATGGTGATGCGGGGGAGCGCCAACATGAAAAAGCGGTCCTTGCAGACCGCTTTCATGGCACCGGACAAGCTGGCATTTTTCGCACGCCGGCTTCATCCCCTGCCGGAGTCTAACCGCAATCGGCAGAACGTGTTGAGCGCGGCTTGACCAGGTTTTGACCCTGCTTCAACCCTGCACCGCCAGCGCCGCATTGGCGCCCGGCAGCTCCGGCGCACCGGGCGTGACGTCGATGACGCGCTCAGCCGAAGCCGGTTGTGCATAAGTTGCAGAAGTGGACGAAGTCACGCGCGCCTGTGCCGCATCGATGCGGAACACGCTCACCAGTTGCTGCAATCCGGCCGCCTGTTCCTGCAGCTGGCGGGCCGCGGCCGCTGCCTGTTCGACCAGGGCGGCGTTCTGCTGGGTCATGTCGTCGATCTGGATGATGGCCTCGTTGACCTGTTCGATGCCGCTGCTCTGCTCGCGGTTGGCGTGGGTGATCTCGGTCATCACGTCGGTGACGCGGCGGATGCTGGTGACGATCTCGGTCATGGTGCTGCCGGCCTGCTCGACCAGCTTGCTGCCGTTTTCCACCTTGCCTACCGAGTCGCCGATGAGCACCTTGATTTCCTTGGCGGCCGAGGCTGAGCGCTGCGCCAGCGAACGCACTTCGGACGCCACCACCGCAAAGCCGCGCCCCTGCTCGCCGGCACGCGCCGCTTCCACCGCCGCATTGAGCGCGAGGATATTGGTCTGGAAGGCGATGCCATCGATCACGCTGACGATGTCGGCCACCTTCTGCGAGGAGGCATTGATGGACTGCATCGTCTCCACCACCTGCGAGACGATGCTGCCACCCTGCACCGCCACGTCGGAGGCGGCCAGCGCCAGGTCGTTGGCCTGGTGGGCGTTCTCGGCATTCTGCTTGACGGTGGAATTGAGCTGCTCCATGGAGGAGGCAGTCTCTTCCAGCGCACCGGCCTGCTGCTCGGTGCGGCCGGAAAGGTCGAGGTTGCCGCGTGCAATTTCGGTGGAGGCGGTGGTGATGGTCTCAGAACCGCGCCGCACTTCCGAGACGATCGCGGCCAGCTTGTCGCGCATCACGCGCATGGCCGCCAGCAGGCTGTCGTTGTCACCGGCACGGGTATCAATCACGACAGCCAGGTCGCCTTCGGCAATCTGGCCGGCGATCTGCACGGCATAGTCCGGCTCGCCACCCAGCTTGCGCAGGATCTGGCGCGTGATCCAGATGGCCGCCAGGATCGCGGTGACCACGCCGATGGCGCTGATGAGCAGCATCAGCAGGCGCGCACGGGCATAGGCGGCGGCGCTGCTGTCGGCGGCTTCGCGGTTGAGTTTGTCTTCCAGTGCGGCCAGCGCCTTCAGTTCGACCTGCCAGGACTTCTGCACCGGCAGGTATTGCTCCTTCAGGAATTGCGCCAGTTCATAGGCTTCACGGCGCTTGCCGAATTCGACGGCTTCGTTGATGAGCTTCTCGGCCGCAGCAGCCTGCGCCTGGATCTTGGGCAGGGCCGCCTTCTCTTCCTCGGAAGTGTCAGAAGAATCGGCAAAGAGCTGTTGCAGCTTCTGCGCGGCGACCTTGTATTTCTGGGTCTGGCCTTCGATGTATTGCGCCTCGATGTCCACATCTTCGGGCGCGGCGGGCAGCATGAGGTTGCGCAACGAGATGGAGCGCTCGCCCACCGTTTCCAGCATCTCCTTGACCAGTGCGCTCTCGGGATTCTTGACCTCCACCACGTGGGTGAAGCGTCCCTGCACCTGGTGCATGTTGTAGATGCCGAAGCCGGTCACCAGCACCAGCAGCAAGACCACCCACGCAAACCCCAACCCCAGGCGCGTACCTACCTTCATTCCTGACTTCATGACGTCTCCTCCCATGTGTTCATCGGAGGCCGGACGGAAAGACGGAGATGATGACGGCCACGGACCGCATGCGGTCATGGCCGGTGATGAATGTGCTTGTCCCCTGCTTCCCTGCCTCAGCCTCGGTTGCCCGGACCCCGTCCGGTACCACCCAGAGCGTCATCCCGTCTTTGTTCGTCTGCGGTTGCGACGCCGGTCTGCTTGTCTTGTCATTCAGGTGCTGGCTTGGTCGGGGCACTGACGCCTGCTGACCACTGGGGTCACGTCACGGCGTCAGCTTGCCTTCCTGCCAATCTTGCTTTTTTGCCTAATCGTTCACGCCCCTGCGCTATCGAACGGCGGAAAGCCGCGCGTTCCCGTCAGCGGTGTGAAGTTTAATGCGCTTCGTCCCAATTCTTACCGATTCCGACCTCGGCAAGCAAGGGAACTTTCAGTTCCGCAACATTTTTCATCAATTCAGGCAGCTTTTCACGCACCACCGCCAGCTCCTCCTGGGGCACTTCCAGCACCAGTTCATCGTGGACCTGCATGATCATGCGGCTCTTCATGCCAGTCGACTCCAACCAGTCCTGCACGGCAATCATGGCCAGCTTGATGAGGTCGGCCGCGGTGCCCTGCATGGGCGCATTGATCGCCGCACGCTCGGCGCCTTGCCGGCGCGGGCCGTTGGGCGAGTTGATCTCGGGCAGCCACAGGCGGCGGCCGAAGACCGTTTCCACGTAGCCGCGCGCCTTGGCCTGCAGGCGCGTTTCATCCATGTAGCGCTTCACGCCCGAGAAGCGCATGAAGTACTTGTCGATGTACATCTGCGCGGCAGAGCGTTCGATGCCCAGGTTGCCGGCCAGACCAAAGGCGCTCATGCCGTAGATCAGGCCGAAGTTGATGACCTTGGCATAGCGGCGCTGCTCGGACTCGACCTGCTCGGGCGCGATGCCGAAGATTTCGGCGGCGGTGGCCTTGTGGATGTCTTCGTTGTTGGCGAAGGCCTTCAACATGTTCTCGTCTTCGGAGATGTGCGCCATGATGCGCAGCTCGATCTGCGAATAGTCGGCCGAGACGATCACGCAGCCTTCGGGTGCGACGAAGGCTTCGCGGATGCGGCGTCCTTCGGGCGTGCGGATCGGGATGTTCTGCAGGTTCGGTTCGTTGGAAGACAGGCGACCAGTGACTGCCACCGCCTGTGCATAGTTGGTATGCACGCGGCCGGTGGCCGGGTTGATCATCTTGGGCAGCTTGTCGGTATAGGTGGACTTGAGCTTGGCCAGGCCGCGATAGTCCAGCAGCACCTTGGGCAGCGGATAATCCTCGGCCAGCTTCTGCAGCACTTCCTCATCGGTGGACGGTGCGCCCGAGGCGGTCTTCTTGACCACCGGCAGCTCCAGCTTGCCGAAGAGGATCTCGCCCAGCTGCTTGGGCGAATTCAGGTTGAAAGGCTGGCCGGCCAGGTCGTAGGCCTGCTGTTCGATTTCCAGCATGCGTTTGCCGAGATCGTGCGATTGCTGGCCCAGGCGCTCGCTGTCGATCAGCACGCCATTGCGTTCGATCTTCTGCAGCACCACCGAGGTCGGGACTTCGATCTTCTCGTAGATGAAGCGCAGCTTGTCATCATGCTCGATCTGCGGCCACATGGCGTGATGCAGGGCCAGTGTGACTTCCGCATCTTCGGCAGCATATTCGGTGGCGCGTTCAATGGCCACTTCATTGAAGCCGATCTGCGACGCACCCTTGCCGCACACCTCGGCATAGGTGATGGTCTTGCGCTCCAGATGACGTGCAGCCAGGCTGTCCATGTCATGCGGACGATGTGATTCGAAGACGTAGGATTCCAGCAGCGTGTCGTGCTTCACGCCGGCCAGGCGAACGCCGTAGTTGGCGAAGATGTGGCTGTCGTATTTCAGGTGCTGGCCGAGCTTGGGCTTGCTGGCGTCTTCCAGCCAGGGCTTCAGTTTGGCGAGCACGTGCTCGCGCGACAATTGTTCGGGTGCATCCTGGTAGTTGTGCGCTACCGGAATGTAGGCAGCACGGCCCGGCTCGCAGCACAGCGAGATGCCGACCAGCTCGGCCTGCATCGCATCCAGCGAGGTGGTCTCGGTATCGACGGCGGTCAGTTCGGCGGCGTTGATGGTGGCGATCCACTGATCCAGTTGCGCATCGGTGAACACGGTCTCGTACTCGACCTTGGGCGCAGGAGCAAAGAGGCCACCCTGGGCCGGCGCTTCCAGTGCTGCAGCGGCGCTGGCACCGACCAGCGGGGTCTTGGCAGCGGTGGGCTCGCTGCCCTCGCCCAGTTCGCGCAGCCAGGTGCGGAAGTTGT
This sequence comes from Herbaspirillum huttiense, assembly GCF_004367745.1. Classification (GTDB taxonomy): domain Bacteria; phylum Pseudomonadota; class Gammaproteobacteria; order Burkholderiales; family Burkholderiaceae_D; genus Herbaspirillum; species Herbaspirillum huttiense. The sequence goes on along the minus strand of NZ_CP037993.1, from coordinate 563,069 downwards.
AGCGGGTGAAGAGATCCTTGAGCACTTCCTTGTCCACCGGCTGCATGGTCAGCGATTCGAGGATGGACTTCATGTGCTCCGACAGATCGCAATCGGTCTTGACGGTGACCAGCACGCGGCCTTGCGGCAGCCAGTCCAGGGCCTTGCGAAGATTCTCGCCGACCACGCCGCTGATCTTGTCGGCATTGGCCATGACGCCATCCAGCGAGCCATAGGCGGAGAGCCACTTCACGGCGGTCTTGGGGCCGCACTTTTCGACGCCGGGCACGTTGTCGACGGTGTCGCCGATGAGGCTCAGGTAATCGACGATGCGCTCGGGCGGCACGCCGAATTTTGCGGTCACGCCGGCAATGTCGAGAACTTCATTGCTCATCGTGTTGACCAAGGTAACGTGTTCGTTGACCAGTTGGGCCATGTCCTTGTCGCCGGTGGAGACGATGGTGTCCAGTCCGGCAGCGGTGGCTTGTACCGAGAGCGTACCGATGACGTCATCGGCCTCGATGCCCTCGACCATCAGGATCGGCCAGCCCAGGGCGCGCACGGCGGCGTGGATCGGTTCGATCTGCAATGCCAGGTCTTCCGGCATGGATTTGCGGGTAGCCTTGTAGTCGGGATAGAGATCATCACGGAAAGTCTTGCCCTTGGCGTCGAACACACAGGCAACGTAACTTGCGGGATAATCGTTGCGCAGTCGGCGCAGCATATTGATGATGCCGTACAGCGCACCGGTGGGCGCGCCTTCCGCGTTACGCATATCGGGCAGTGCATGGAAAGCCCGATAGAGGTAACTGGAACCATCAACTAACAACAAGGTTTTTTGCATATGGAACAGAGAGGAAAAAATGTCCCGCGTCTGCGGGAGGTGGGGGACATCGAACGCGCGACGGCCAAGAAGGCGCGCGAGTCGTGGCATGTACTCACGATTATGGCAGAATTCATCGAATCGACCGAACGTCTCTCCGAGCTGCGTCCTGCCGTTTCCATCTTCGGTTCTGCCCGGATCAAGCCCGACAATCCCCATTATCAACTGTGTGTGGAGATCGCCCGCCTGATCTCCGACGCCGGCTATGCCGTCATCTCCGGCGGCGGCCCCGGCATCATGGAGGCTGCCAACAAGGGCGCCTACGAAGGTGCTTCGCCCTCGGTGGGCCTGAACATCGAACTGCCGCACGAACAGCACGGCAATGCCTGGCAGGACATCTCGCTGTCCTTCCGCCACTTCTTTGCGCGCAAGGTGGCCTTCGTGAAATATGCGGATGCCTACGTGGTGCTGCCGGGCGGCTTCGGGACGCTCGATGAGCTGACCGAAGCACTGACCCTCATGCAGACCGGCAAGTCGCGCATGATGCCGGTGATCCTGGTGGGCAGCGAGTTCTGGGCCGGCCTGGTGGACTGGATCAAGACCCGCCTGGTGGACGACGGCATGATCTCGCCCAAGGACGTGAACCTGCTGCAGGTGATCGATGAACCTGCCGACGTGCTGGCAGCCATCCAGAAATTCCACGCCGAGAAGTCCAAGCCGGCGGAAACCCAGCAGGAGGCAGAACGTCAGAGCGGGATGTATCTGTAACACCGCACTTCATGAGCACGACGAGGCCGGACCGCAGCGATGCCGTCCGGCCTTCTCTTTTTACCGGACCAGAACCGGCATGGCATCAGCGATAGACGCAAGAAAGTTCACTTCCCCTCACCAACGTACGATTTGAAACAACAACGCAAGAATTCATGATGCAGGGCAACTTCATGAAGATTCATACCACTTTCTTGCACCTTCTCTTTTATGCCGGTCGCCCGCGCCTATTTCACGCAACTCTTCCTGGGCACGCTGTACGCGGCGCTGTTCCTGTGCCTGATACCGATGGCGACCGGTGCGGCCATGCTGTTTCTTCCCGCCACACAGTGGCAGCCATGGCACCCCGACCGGTGGCAAGACAGCCTGCACGCGCACCGTGAAACCCTGTACTGGCTGGCGGCCCTGCTCATGGCAGCCACCCTGGCCTGGTTCTGCTGGGGCATGGGCCGCGTCATCGGCAAGGCCCAGCCGCGCTGGCAGCCAGCCTACTGGACCACCACCCTGCTCTACATGCTGGTGATGAGCTATGGCGTGGCCATTGCCGTGGTGACCAGCACCCGGCCCCACTACCAGCAATGCCAGATGTACACCGAAAAGCTCAACGGCGGCCTGCGCCACTATCGGGGCGAAGACTTCCTGGTCGAACTGTGCGGCACCGGCAGCGGCGACAACCGGCACGACCAGATCCGCCTGCGCATCTTCGATGAGCAGGGCCAGTGGCGCGCGGTACGTTACTTCACCGTGCAATGGGGCGGGCACTATCCCGTGCTGATCGACTATGCCCGCGACCACCTCGCCTACTTCGATGCCAGCGAAGGCGAAGATGAAGAATTCGTCAAAGTGGTGGCCATGCCCCCTACCCTGGCCGACTGGCTGAGCACCCGCATCCCGCTGCTGGACTAGCCCCGGCGATGGATCCGGCTCAACACGGCCACGCGCGCTCGCATTTGCCTGTTGTCTTATTGATCATTCCCATGAAGAAACGCGACGGCCAGACCTTGATGGTTTGCTACAATGAAGAAAACAACACCCCTTTTTCTTCATAAGATCATGAAACCATCCCAACTCCGGTTCAAAGAGTCCCTGGCAGCGCTGCTGCTGTGCGCATCGGCTGGCCTGGCCGCGCCGCTGGCGCTGGCACAAACTCCGCCCGCAGGCCTGGCTGCCCAGCCCGCTCCGCCGCCGCCCGAACTGGAGAAGCTGGAAGAAGGCGAACCACCGGCCGTGACCATCCGCAAGCCGGGCGAAGACAGCCGCACGCAGGGCAACAGCATCAAGGAACGCCGCGACCACGGCCAGACCAAGGAAATCGAAGTCAAGTCCGGTCCCAGCACCTACTACGTGCGTCCCAATCCGCAACTGGGCGGTTCCACCCCCGGCGATGCACAAAGCCCGCCGCCTAGCTCGGCCCAGTGGAAGGTCGGCGAGTTCGACTGGGGTGTCAAGAAGCCTCAGGAAGGCGACACCGACGGCACCACCAAGAAGTGATTCCGCTGATCGCGCGCGTCGCCAGACGGTGATGGCGCGCGATCGCCAGCGATCAACCGCATCACCCGGCCGCATTGCGCAGCCGGTTCAGGAACGGGAAGGACGGCGCATCTGCCCTTCCCCTCGCGCAGCCGCCGGATTTGGCGGCAGCGCGCCCCAGCCAGCATCCTCTTTTCATTTTCGTCATGGCAGTCTTTACACCGGTCAGTCTGGAACAACTCTCGGACTGGATTGAACAATTCCCGCTTGGCCGCGCCACTTCGATCAAGGGCATCTCCTCGGGCATCGAAAACAGCAACTTCTTCATCGGCACGGAGCAAGGCGAATACGTGCTGACGCTGTTCGAGAAGCTGCACATCGAACAGTTGCCCTTCTATCTCGAACTGATGCGCCACCTGGCGCAGCGCGGCATCCCGGTGCCGGCGCCGGTGCCCAACGACAAGGGCGCCATCGTCAACCTGCTCAACGACAAGCCGGCGGCCATCGTCAGCAAGCTCGAAGGCCAGTCGCAGCTGGATCCACAGCCGGTGCACTGCGCCGCGCTGGGCGACATGCTGGCGCGCATGCACCTGGCGGCCAAGGATTTCAAGATCCTGCAGCCCAACCTGCGCGGCCTGGCCTGGTGGCTGGAAACCACCCCGGCGGTGCTGCCCTTCCTGCCGGCCAAACTGGGCCAGTTGCTCGCCAGCGAAGTGCAGTACCAGAAGGACTTTGCCGCCACCGCCGACTACCGCGCCCTGCCGCGTGGAGCGGTGCATGCCGACCTGTTCCGCAATAACGCGATGTTCGTGGGCGAGCAGCTGTCGGGCATCTTCGATTTCTATTTCGCCGGTTGCGATACCTGGCTGTTCGACCTGGCCGTGACCGTCAACGACTGGTGCGTGGACCTGGACACGGGCGTGCTCGACACTGCCCGCAGCGAAGCCATGCTGGCCGCCTATCGTGCCGTGCGTCCGTTCTCGGACGCCGAACGCGTGGCGTGGCAGCCGATGCTGCGCGCTGCCGCGCTGCGCTTCTGGCTCTCGCGCCTGTACGATTTCTATCTGCCGCGCGAAGCCGAAATGCTCACGCCGCATGATCCGACGCACTTCGAACGCATCCTGCGCCTGCGCATTCAGGATGCGCCACCGACGCTGTAAGCACTGGAGCCATGGAAAAGATCCCCGCACACACCGGCTGGTCCTGGGTCAAACAGGGCTTCGCCCTGTTCAGAAAGCAACCGGCCGAAATCTCGACGCTGTTCTTCGCCTACATGTTCCTGATGCTGGCGCTGGGCATCATCCCGGTGCTCGGCCAGATGCTGCCGCTGATCCTGATCCCGCTGTTCTCGATGTCGTTCATGCAGGCCTGCGCGCAGATCGAGCGCGGTGAGCGGGTGTTCCCCAACCTGCTGTTGATCGGCTTCCGCAGCCCGGCGCGCAATACGCTGTTGAAGCTCGGCTTGCTCTATCTGCTGGTGGCCACGCTGGTGGTGGCGGCTTCGGCGCTGGCCGACGGCGGCAGCTTCTGGAAAGCCATGATGGGTGGCGGCCTGTCGACCGAGGAACTGCAAAGCGCCGCTGGCAGCATGCGCATTGCCATGCTGGTGGCGGCCGCCCTCTACGTGCCGGCGGCCATGGCGTTCTGGTATGCCGCCCCCTTGATCATGTGGCAGCAGATGCCGCTGGGGAAGGCACTGTTCTACAGCTTCTTCGCGGTGCGCCGCGCCGGGCGTGCGTTCCTGGTCTTCGGCATGGCCTGGATCATGATCGCCATCGTGGTGCCCACGGTCATCAGCATGGCCATCACGCTGCTGACCGGCAGCATTACGGCGGTGTTCTTCATCCTGCTGCCGATCTCGATAATATTGACGGTCATCATGTACTGTTCGTTCTATCCGACCTACACTAGCGTCTTCGGAAAGCCCCGCAGAGGGTCCGACAGCCCGCACAACGGAGACAATCCCATCGTCTGACGCGTCATTCCCGTCAGGCAGGACCTTGCGCCAGGCTGTCGCTGCCTGGCGCGCCCGGTCCGATGTGTTCGCAAGGGAGAGGCGAACAGCATCCGCTCCACCGCCCGCCCCCGCCAGCTGGACTTTCCATCACCACAGCTTCTTACACGGGGGTATCAGATGCGCATGAACATGCCGGTCACGGGGCAGGAACGCCTGCTCATCGATGGCAAGGCCATCGTTTCCAAGACCGATCTCCAGGGCAACATCACCTACGTCAATCCTTACTTCATCGAGATCAGCGGTTTCGAGGAAGAGGAATTGCTGGGCGCGCCGCAAAACCTGATCCGCCATCCCGACATGCCGCCCGAGGCCTTCGCCGACATGTGGGCCACCATCAAGGGCGGCACCCCCTGGACCGGACTGGTCAAGAACCGCAGCAAGAGCGGCGACCATTACTGGGTGCGCGCCAACGTGACGCCCATCCGCGAAAGCGGCCAGGTGGTCGGCTACATGTCGGTCCGTACCAAGCCCGAACGCGCGGCGGTGGAAGGCGCCGAGAAGCTCTACGCAAGCATGCGCCGTGGCCAGGCCAAGGGCATCGCCCTGCATCGTGGTGAAGTGGTCCGTACCGGGCTGGCCGGATGGCTGGGCAAGCTCGGGCGCATGCAGTTGAATACGCGCCTGAACTGGTCGATGGGCGTGATGCTGGCGATCCAGATCGCCGTCGTACTGGCCGGCATGATGACGCTGCACCAGTGGTGGATCAGTGCGCTGGCGGCGGCGTCAGCCCTGCTGTCCATCGTGCAGTGGATCGCCCTGCGCGCCGCGCTCATCAAGCCGCTGCAGCAGGCCCTCGATATCACCCACGCCATCACCGGAGGCGATCTCTCGGTGCGCATCGAGACCGGCCGCCATGATGAACTGGGCCGCCTGCTGGCCTCGCTGCGCCAGATGAACGTGAACCTGACCGCCATCATCGGCGACGTGCGTTCCAACGTCGAGACCATCAACCTGGCAACGCGCGAAATCGCCACCGGCAACATGGACCTCTCGCGCCGCACCGAACAACAGGCCGCCAACCTGGAAGAAACGGCATCGAGCATGCACCAGCTCGCCGGCACCGTGCGCCAGAATGCGGATCACGCGAGCCAGGCCAACGAGCTGGCCGGGACCGCATCATCCATTGCCATGCGCGGCGGCGATGCCGTGGCCAGCACCGGCACGACGATGAACGAGATCAGCGAATCCTCCAACAAGATCGTGGACATCATCAGCCTGATCGACAGCATCGCCTTCCAGACCAATATCCTGGCACTCAATGCCGCCGTGGAAGCGGCGCGCGCCGGCGAGCAGGGACGCGGCTTTGCGGTGGTGGCCTCGGAAGTGCGCATGCTCGCGCAGCGTTCGGCAGCGGCGGCCAAGGAGATCAAGCAATTGATCGACGACTCGGTGGCCAAGGTGGAAGTGGGCAATCGCCAGGTGGAGCAGGCCAGCAGCACCATGCGCGACATCGTGGCTTCGGTGCAGCGGGTCTCGGGCATCATGAGCGAAATCAACGAAGCGACCCAGCAGCAGAGTGCCGGCATCAACCAGGTGCATGAAGCCATCACGCAGATGGATGCCAGCACCCAGCAGAATGCCTCGCTGGTCGAAGAAGCAGCCGCAGCGGCCACCAGTCTGGAAGAGCAGACCATGCGCCTGCTGCAGGCGATCTCGGTGTTCAAGTTCAACCGGCGATGAGGCGCTACCACCCGGGTAGCAGGCCTGCAGCGGAGGGCTCACTCAGGGCTGGGCAGCTTCCTCCAGCACTTGGTGATAAGTGATATAGACTTGCTCCCGCTCATAGCCCAGCGCTTCGTAAAGCCGCTGGGCGGTCACGTTGGTCGTGGCGGTATCGAGCGTGATCCTTTGCGCTCCCCGCGCGCTGAAGTGATCGCGAAGGTACTGCATCAGCTTGCGGCCATGGCCTTGCTGGCGCGCAGTGTGAATGACATACAGGTCGGAGAGATACTGGTAAGGACGCATGCTCAGTGAACAGGTTGCGGGATAGCACTGCGCGAAAGCAAGCGCGCTTCCCGCGTCATCAATCAGCAAGAACATCGAAGACCGCCGCAGCCGCAAGTTCTCTTCCAGAAAGTAACGACATGCCGGCAAGTCGTCCTCATATTCATAGAAAATCCGGTAATCGTTGAACAAGCCGGCCAGGATATCGAGCTGGGCTTCACTGCATTCGATGACCTGCATATATCTCCTCTGATTGAAGTTAAGCGCCCTCCCCATACAAGGGCGCAAACGGCGCATAGATTGCCCGATAGCGTTGCAGCCGCACCTGCAGGGCCGCATGCCGTGCTGCATCGGGCTGGTACAGCGCCTGCTGTGCCGGTTTGCGGCACACCTCGGCTTCGTCGCCGCCATCGGCCAGCCAGGCCAGGCGCGCCGCACCGAGTGCGCCACCGGCCTCGCTGCCCACGTGGGTGACGATGCGCACCTGCAGCGCATCGGCCAGCAACTGTGCCCAATAAGCGCTGCGCGCGCCACCTCCTACTAGCGACAATTCGGCCACATCGGTGCCCGCCGCGCGCAGCGCATCGAGTCCATCCACCATGCCGAAGGCCACGCCTTCCAGCACCGCATAGCCGAGTGCGGCGCGCTGGTGTTCGGGTGTCAGCCCGTGGAAGACGCCGGTAGCATAAGGATCGTTGTGCGGGGTGCGTTCACCTGACAGGTACGGCAGGAACAGCGGCGCATTGTTGCGCGCTTCCTCATCGAGCTGTTCGATCTCGGCCAGGAGGCTCTTCTCATCCACGGAACACAAGCGGCAGAACCAGCGCAGGCAACTGGCGGCCGAGAGCATCACGCTCATCTGGTGCCAGCGCTGCGGCAGGGTATGGCAGAAGGCGTGAATGGCCCGCCCCGGATTCGGACGGAAGCGATCATTGACCACGAACAGCACACCGGAAGTTCCCAGCGAGAGGAAGCCATCGCCGGGCTTGACCGCACCGATGCCCACTGCACTGGCCGCGCCATCACCGGCACCACCGGCCACGATCACGTCCGCACGCAAGCCCCAGGCCTGTGCCACTTCCGGCAGCAGCGTGCCGGAGACCGCGCTGCCATCGACCAGCGCCGGCATCTGATCGCGCCGCATGCCGGAGGCGGCCAGCAGTTCGTCGGACCAGTTGCGGCCTTCCACATCCAGCCACAGCGTGCCGGCGGCGTCCGAGGGATCGCACACCTTGCGCCCGGTCATCATGAAACGCAGCCAATCCTTGGGCAGCAGCACGGTCGCGATCCGCGCAAACAGTTGCGGTTCATGGCGCGCCACCCACAGCAGCTTGGGCGCAGTGAAGCCCGGCATGGCCAGGTTGCCGGCGATACCGTGCAGGCGCGGTGCGCGGCGTTCCAGCTCGGCACATTCGGGGGCACTGCGCGAATCGCTCCAGAGGATGGCCGGACGCAGCACCGCATCTTGCGCATCCATCAGCACCGCACCATGCATCTGGCCGGACAGGCCGATGGCGCGGATGCGGCCGAAGCGCTCACTGCCGAGCTGCTCGCGCAGTTTGTCCACGGTGGCACAGGTCGCCTGCCACCAGTCGGCCGGGCTCTGCTCGGACCAGCGCGGATGCGGACGGGACACCGTCAGCGTACTGCCGGCCAGTGCCAGCAGCGCGCCCGTCTCGTCGATCACCACCGCCTTGACCTCGGACGTACCCAGGTCGATCCCAAGATACATGGTGCTCCTCGTTATTCGTTATTGAACGGCAATTCTATGACGCCTTGGGCACAAAAGGCAGCGTCAGTGCGCCTGCCCCTGCCACTGCTGCACGCGTCCGTAAGCCGAGCGCACCAGCGCCACCAGGCGCGCGTCCCCGGCCAGTTCGCCCCACAGCACGGCATCCGCGCAGAAGGCCTGCACCACATCCTCTGCCGCCAGCATGCTGCGCGCGGCAGCGGCGTCGAAGATGCCGTCCTGGTATTCGTAAGGCAGCGCACCGGCGGCCCAGCGCTGCAGGAATACCAGGAACAGCGCAGGCAGCATGGCTGTAGCCTGCGGATCGCGGCCGGCCGCCAGGCTCTCCTGCAAGGTCGGGCGGATGAAGCCCGGGATCTTGGAATAGCCATCGGCGGCCACGCGCTGGTTGGTGTCCTGGATGGCCGGATTGGAGAAGCGCGCCAGCGTCGTATCGCGATATGCCGCCAGGTCGATGGGGCTGGGCGTGAGGCAGGGAATCACATCCTGCGTCACGTAGTCATGCGCCATCTGGCGGATGTCCTCGCGCAACGTACCTTCGTGGATGTATTGCAGCCCGGCCAGCGTGCCGGCCCAGGCGATGCAGCTGTGGCTGGCGTTGAGGATGCGGATCTTGGCTTCCTCGTAGGGCAGCACCGATTGCACCATCTCCACGCCGGCCGCTTCCAGGCGCGGGCGACCGGCCTTGAAGTCGTCTTCGATCACCCATTGGATGAAGGACTCGCCCATGAGGGCGCAGGGATCGTCGACACCTGTATGTTCTTTCACACGGGCCGCAACCGCCGGTGTGGGGCGGGGTGTGATGCGGTCCACCATGGCATTGGGGCAGGTGGTATGGGCATCCATCCAGGCCACCAGTGCGCTTTCGCCGCGCAGGGTCAGGAACTGGCGCAGGCCATCGCGGAAACGTTCGCCGTTGTGGCGCAGGTTGTCGCAGTTCAGCAGGGTCAGCGCCGCCTGCGGATGGGCCTGGCTGCGTGCGCGCAGGATGGCTGCGATTGCGCCGTAGATGGTGCGCGGTGCACCGCTGCCATCGAGGGCGCAGCGCAGGTCATCGGCCAGATCGGCGTTGCCGGTGTCGAGCTGGTAGTGATGGTCGAGGTAGTAGCCGCCCTCGGTCACGGTGAAGGAGATGATGCGGGTACGCTCTTCGGCACCGGCGGCGATCAGTTGCGTGAGCCGTTCATCCCACGGCAGGATGCGGCCGATGGAAGCGATGCGCTGGTAGCTGCGCTCACCCTCGGGCGTGACAGTCTCCAGCGTGTACTGGCCCTGCTGGCGGGCCAGCGCTTCCAGCAGCGGGCTCATGTCGGCGCGGATGTTGGCCAGCGCCAGTTGCCAGCGGCGGTCGGCACCGCTCTCGCGCAGCGCATTCAGGTAGACCGCCTGGTGGGCGCGATGGAAGGAGCCGGCGCCGATGTGCAGCCAGGTCAGGCTGTCGGCGGCGTCCTGGTCGATGGAAGTGGCGGTACGGGTCATGCCTGGTCCTTGTCGAGGAGGTGAATGGTCGAAGGGATCAATGCGGGCGCGGTGCGGCCACGCCCGATGTGAGGCGCGGCAAGGCCTGGCCGTCGGCACCGAACAGATGGCAGCGGGCCGGATCGGCAGCCAGCTGCAGGACGCTGCCGTGCGGCGGATCGAGGCTGTCGGGCACGCGCAGGATCAGCGCATCGTCGCTGCCTTCATGGGCCACATAGAGGTAAGAGAAATCGCCCAGCAGTTCCAGCGCCGTACACCGTGCCTGCAGCGCGGCCTGGCCCTGGGCGATGTTGAGATGCTCGGGACGTACGCCCAGCGTGACCTTCTGCCCCGCTTGCAGCGTGCTGCCGTCAACCGCAGCCCACTGCAGACCGCCCCCGGGCAATTGCACCTGCACGCCATCGGCCTGCACGGCGGCCACGGTGCCATCGATGAAGTTCATCTTGGGCGAACCGATGAAGCCGGCCACGAAACGATTGGCCGGATGGTGATACAGCTGCTGGGGCGAACCGACCTGTTCGATGCGTCCCTCGGAGAGCACCACGATCTTGTCGGCCAGGGTCATGGCTTCGATCTGGTCGTGGGTTACGTAGATCATGGTGGTCTTGAGGTCATCGTGCAGCTTGGCGAATTCCAGGCGCATCTTCACGCGCAGCGCGGCATCCAGGTTCGACAGCGGCTCATCGAAGAGGAACACGCTGGGCTGGCGCGTGATGGCGCGGCCAATGGCCACGCGTTGGCGCTGGCCGCCCGAGAGCGCGCGCGGCTTGCGGTCCAGCAGGTGATCGATGTGCAGGATCTTGGCGGCATGCTGGACGGCGGCATCGATCTCGGACTTGGACTTGCCGGCGATCTTGAGACCAAAGGCCATGTTGTCGTACAGGCTCATGTGCGGATACAGCGCATAGGACTGGAACACCATGGCCACGCCACGCTTGGAAGCAGGCACGTCATTCATGCGGCGGGTGCCGATGTCGAGGTCGCCATCGCTGATCTCTTCGAGCCCGGCGATCATGCGCAGCAAGGTCGATTTGCCGCAGCCCGAGGGGCCGACGAAGACGACGAATTCGCCATCCTCGATTTCCAGATTGATGTCGCGCATGACTTCGTTGTCGTCGTAGCGCTTGGCCAGGTTCCTGATGCTCACGGCTGCCATGGGATTCTCCTCGTTCTCTTGTAGGGGGACTGCGCACGCTTTGCTCAGCGCAGCCAGATCAATTCACTCACCAGTTGCGGAAACTGTTTCATGTCCTCGAATACCTGATGCGCGCCGGCATCCTTGAGCTTGCGCGCCATCGTCTTGCGGTCATGCGCCACCCCGGTGAAGCCGAGCACGTACATGCCGGCGGCCACCGCCGCACGCACGCCGGTGACGCTGTCATCGACCGCCACGCAGCGCGCCGGATCGACCTTGAAGCCCGCCGCTGCCGCCAGATACACATCCGGTGCCGGCTTGGGATGGGCCACGTCATGACCGCTGTAGATGCGGCCGGCGAATTGCGGATACAGGCCGCAGCGGCGCAAGCCCGCTTCGATGCGCGGCGCATCGCTGTTGCTGGCCACCGCACGCGGCAGGCGGATGGCCTGCAAGGCCTCGACCACGCCCGGCACCGGCTGCGCTTCTTCGCCGCAGGCCACGGCCACGGCCTGGTGGATGCGCTCGGCGGCGGCGGCATCCAGGCCCAGTTCGAATTCCAGATCGACTTCGCCCAGCAGGATGTCGGTGTACATGCCCAGCCGATGCGCGATGGCGGTGTGGAGGGCCTGGCTGCGCTGTTCTTCCTGCTCGTCATCGTCGGCACCGCTCCAGGCCGGCAGCAGCGGCAACAGTTCACGATGCAGCACGCGCAGGGCGATGCTCTCGCTGTCGAGCAGCACGCCGTCGCAATCGCAGATCAGGTGGGTGATCGCCTGGCGCGCCATCATCACTTCACCGCCCCAAAGGTGAGGCCGCGCACCAGCTGCTTCTGCGCCAGCCAGCCCAGCGCCATGATGGGCGCAATCGCCAGCAGGGAGGCGGCCGACAGCTTGGCCCAGAACAGCCCTTCCGGATTGGAATAGGAGGCGATGAACACCGTCAGCGGTGCCGCATTGACGCTGGTGAGGTTCAGGCTCCAGAAGGCTTCATTCCACGACAGGATGATCAGCAGCAAGGCCGTGGAAGCCAGGCCCGGCATGGCGGTGGGCAGCAGCAGGTAAATCATTTCCTGCCAGGCGTTGGCCCCGTCGATGCGGGCCGCTTCGAGGATTTCCTTGGGCACGTCATTGAAGTAGGTGAAGGCCATCCACACCGCGATGGGCAGGTTGATGAGCGTATAGATGATGGTCAACCCGGTTACCGTATCAAGCAGGCCGGTGTTCTTGGCCAGCAGATAGATGGGGATCAGTACGCCCACAGCCGGCATCATCTTGGTCGACAGCATCCACAGCAGCAGCTTCTGGGTGCGGCCGGTCGGGAAGAAGGCCATCGAATACGCCGCCGGCACCGCCAGCAGCAGCGACAGCAGCGTCGAGCCCAGCGAGACGATCAGGGAATTCTGCACATAGCCCAGGTAGTGGCTGCGGCTGAAGACTTCGCGGAAGGTCTCCAGCGTGGGCAGGAACACCAGCGAGGGCGTGTAGGCCTGGGACTCGGTCTTGAAGGCCGTGACCGCCACCCAGAAGATGGGGAAGAACAGCACGATGGCGCAGGCCCAGCCCAGCACAGCCACCCACAGGGGACTTTTCTTTGGATCGCTCATTTTTCGTTGACTCCCTTGAGGTTCCTGGCCAGCATGCGCACCAGGAAGAACGAGACGATGTTGGCCAGCACGACTGCGAAGATGCCGCCCGCCGAAGCGATGCCGATGTCGAACTGCTGCAGGCCGATCGAATAGACCAGGAAGGTCAGGTTGGTGGTGGCCGTACCGGGGCCGCCTGCGGTGGTGGTGAAGATTTCCGCAAAGACCGAGAGCAGGAAGATGGTCTCGATCATGATGACCACCGTAATGGCGCGCTTCAGGTGCGGCAGAACGATGTAGAAGAAGATGCGCACCGGCCCTGCGCCATCAAGCTGTGCAGCTTCCTTCTGGTCGGTATCGAGCGACTGCAGCGCGGTCAACAGGATCAGGAAGGCAAACGGAATCCACTGCCAGGCCACAATGATGATGACCGACAGCATGGGGTACTCGGCCAGCCAGTCAATGGGCTCCAGCCCCAGGTGGCGCATCACGTAGGCCAGGATGCCGTAGACCGGATGCATGATCATGTTCTTCCAGATCAGCGCGGCCACGGTGGGCATGACGAAGAAGGGACCGATGACCAGCAGGCGCGCAATGCCGCGCCCGCGGAAGGGCTGGTCGAACAGCACCGCCAGCAGGGTGCCGCCGATGACGCTGATGGCCAGCACCGAACCGATCAGCAGCGCGGTGTTGCCGATGGAGGGCCAGAAGGCCGGGTCCTGCAACAGGAAAATATAATTTTCCAGACCCACGAAACCGGTCTGGTCAGGGGCCATCAGGTTGTAGCGATTGACCGAAAAATAGATGGTCATCACCAGCGGAACGATCATCCAGGCCAGCAGGATCAGCACCGACGGCGTCTGCATCAGGCGGATGGGATTGAAGCGCTCCTTGCGCGGCGGACTGGTCTGCTGCTTGCGTGCAGCAGGCTGGGAAGAACTCTGCATCATCGGTGAGGTGGACGACACCTGGGTGGAGTGGATCGTGGACATGACGGCCTCGGCATTTCAATCCGGGCGGCGCACGCAAGGTGCAGACAGCCGGGGAGAACGGCGCGATGTGCAAGGCATGCAGGCATGCCGCTCACATCGCGCGCGGGACATGCAGCACGGGCTGCATGCCGGCGGAACCACAAGCGGCAGGGCTTACTTGATGTAGCGGCCCTGGCGCATCATCCGCACTGCCTGTGCCTGGGCGGCATCCAGGGCGGCATCCGCGCTGGTCTTGCCGGCCAGTGCACCGGCAATGGCCTGGCCGGTCACGGTCCCGATCGACTGGAACTCGGGGATGGTGGCGAACTGCACGCCGGTGTAAGGCACCGGTTTCAAGGTCGGCTTGTTGGCGTCCGCGGTCTGGATCGCATCGAGCACGAAGTCGGAGAAGGGCGAGACCTTCTTGTATTCGGCCGAAGCGTAGGTCGAATTGCGCGTACCCGGCGGCACCAGGGCCCAGCCGGAATCCTTGGCGACCAGATTGATGTATTCCTTGGAGGTGGCCCAGGCGGCGAACTTCTTGGCGGCGTCCTGCGACTTGGAGGACTTCGGCACGGCCAGCGACCAGATCCACAACCAGTGCGAACCCTTGTCGGTCACCTGCTGCGGGGAGGGAGCGAAGGCGGTCTTGTCGGCCACCTTGGAATCCTTGCCGTGATAGAGCATGCCGGCCGCCACCGTGGCATCGACCCACATGCCGCACTTGCCGCTGGAGAACAGCACCAGGTTTTCATTGAAGCCGTTGGAGCTGGCGCCCGGCGGACCGTACTTGCGCATCAGGTCGACATAGAAGTTGACCGATTTCTTCCATTCCGGCGAGGACAGCTGCGGCTGCCATTGCTCGTCGAACCAGCGGCCACCCCAGGCATTGGCCATGGTGGTGATGATGGCCATGTTCTCGCCCCAGCCGGCACGGCCGCGCAGGCAGATGCCGTAGACGCCCTTGGCCGGATCATGCAGTTGCGCGGCCAGCTTGGCGACCTCATCCCAGGTCGGGTGCTGCGGCATGGTCAGCTTCTTCTGCTCGAACAGATCCTTGCGGTAGTAGGTCATCGAGCTTTCGGCGTAGAACGGCAGCGCATAGAGCTTGCCATCGACGCTCAGGCCCTCGCGCACCGGCTTGATGAGATCGGCCTCATCGTAATCCGCCGGCAGGCCGCTCATCGGTGCCAGCCAGCCCTTCTTGGCCCAGATCGGCGCTTCATACGCACCGATGGTCATCAGGTCGAACTGGCCGCTGTTGGTGGCGATGTCGGTGGTCAGGCGCTGGCGCAGCACGCTTTCTTCCATGGTGACCCAGCGCAGCTTGATGTCGGGATTGGCCTTCTCGAACGCCGGTGCCAGCTTCTGCAGTTCGATCATGTCGGGGTTGTTGATGGACGCGATGTTCAGCGTCACCGGCTCGGCTTGTGCATGGCCGGCAGCAAACAGGGTCGAGATGGCCGCAGCGGCCAGGGTGAAGCGAACGCGGGTAAAGCCGGACGCACGGGTGCGCACGAGTTTGGACATGCTGGTCTCCGAATGTTATGGGCCCTCCTGCACGTTCTTCCTGGGTGGCAGCGGCAGACGATGCCGGTGTACGCATGCAGGGAAAGGCGGTTTTCGCTAACGGTTTTCGCTAACTACGTTTTGAGCAAATATTATTTTTATGGGCAAATATTCATCCATTCTCGAATTTGTGTCAAGCATTTGCTTTTTGATTGAGCATTTGCCCAAGCTTCGCAATAATGGAACGGTCAACTGGCCGTAAAATGGCGACCCAACAGGGAATTCAACGCAATCAACATCACACAGACAGCGCGCGCCCGCCTGCATAGGCAGCCACGGGACGGCTGGCGAGGAGAACATGTCTAGCAGCGCATCCAAACTCGACCTGGCGGCGCGCGCCGCGTGGATGTACTACGTGGCCGGCAATACCCAGAACGAAATCGCCGAACGGCTCGGCATCTCGCGCCAGATGGCGCAGCGCATGGTGGCCTATGCGGCCGATGCCAATCTGGTGAAGGTGCAGATCACGCATCCGGTCTCGTCCTGCCTGGAACTGGCGCAGGGCCTGCAGGAGCGCTACGGGCTGGAAGTGTGCCGCGTGGTGCCGGGCGCAGGCGGCGCGGGCAATCCCAACGAATCGCAAGAAGTGCAGCAGATGCTGGCGGTAGCCGGGGCCGAGGTGATGGAGCAATACCTCAGCTCGGAAGCACCGCTGGTGGTCAACGTCGGCTCGGGACGCACGCTCAAGGCGGCCATCGAGCGCCTGTCGGAACTGGAGCGTCCGCAGCACCAGATCGTCTCGATGATCGGTGCCTTTGCTTCCGACGGTTCGGCCAATCGCTACGACGTGGCTCTGCAAGCCGCAGAAAAACTGGGCGCACGCTTCTACCTGCTGCCCGCCCCGCGCGTGGCCGAAAGTGAACGCGACCGCCAGCAATGGTGCAACCACCGCGCCTACAAGATCGTGACCGGCCTGGCCGAGCGCGCCGATGTGACGTTCCTGGGCATCGGCACCATCGCCCTGCAGGGCGCGATGCACGAGGACGGTTTCATCGACGATGAGGAAGTGGCCGACCTGCAGCGCCAGGGGGCGATCGGCGAGATGATCTGCCACGCCTTCGACATCGACGGCGTCATGCTGCCCTCGTCGCTGGCGGCGCGCGTGACCACGCCGCCGCTGGCGCAGGCACCGCAGCGGCCGGTGATCGCGCTCTCCGGCGGCAGCAAGAAAGCCGACGCCGTGCGCGCCGCCTTGCGCGGCGGCTGGCTCACCGGCCTGGTGACCGACGAGACCTGCGCGCGCCACGCCTTGCAGGATTGAACCGCCTACGCATTTACTGACCATTACAACGACACGCACACGGAGACCAGCATGACCCAGAGCGCCGCATTCGTCGTCTTCGGCGAAGCACTCACCGATTTCATCCGCCAGCCTGACGGCCAGTGGCGCGCCATTCCCGGCGGTGCCTGCTGGAACGTGGCACGCGCGGCCGCCCGCCTGGGCGTGGCCACCGGTTACGCCGGCAGCGTCAGCACTGACGTGTTCGGTGCCGAGCTGTATGCGCTCACCGAAGCGGCCGGACTGGACATGCGCTTCACCCAGCAGCACGCCAAGGCACCGCTGCTGGCCATGGTGACCTCGACCACCCCACCCGATTATTTCTTCATCGGCGACGACAGCGCCGACCTGCATTTCGACCCGCAGCGCCTGCCCGCCGGCTGGATGGACGAAGCGCGCGTGCTGCACTTCGGCTGCATCAGCCTGACCCGCGAGCCACTGGCGTCGCGCCTGCTGCAGATCGCGCAGGAAGCGGCGCTGCGCAACAAGAAGATCGCCTTCGATCCCAACTGGCGCAAGTTGATGGACAGCCCCTCGTATCGCATCCTGTTCCAGCAATTGCTGTCCCTGTCGCATTACGTGAAGGTGTCCGACGAAGATCTGGAGCGCCTCTTCCCCGGCGACGGCAACGCGCTGGCCACGCTGCAAGCGCTGGCCCCGCAGGCGGAAATTCTCTACACGCTGGGTGCAAAGGGCATGCAGTGGATCAAGGGTGAGCAAGTCATTGACCAGCCTGCCTATCGCGTCGATGTGGTCGATACTGTCGGCTGCGGCGACGCCTCCATGGGCGGCTGGATCGCCAGCCAGCTGCGCCAGCCCGATGCCCCGGCGCAGGTCCACCTGCAATGCGCCGCGGCCGGTGCGGCCATTGCCGCCTCCAAGGCCGGGGCCTATGCCGCGACCTGGGACGAAGTGCAAGCCATGATAGCCGGGGCCTGAGGCGGGGGACTGCGCTTGTGGGCGCGTGAGCGAATGGCTAGAATCCGGCACCACTGCTCTTCTTTGTCTCCATGAACAAGCCCACCCCGCAAACTGTTGCCATCGTCGATGGCCAATCCGCCATGCGCCTTTCTCCGGCACAGGAACAGTTCAATGCGCTCATCGACGCCATCGGCACGCGCCGTGCACAGCTCAAGGAGTGGGAAGCGGCCAGTGATGAATTCCACAAGAAATTCACGGCCCAATATGTCCCGTTGGAGCAGGAACTGCTCACCCTCAAACGTCAGGTGGTCTATCGCCTGCATGCCGCCTGGCCCGACAAGGCACTCGGCAAGGGCGAGCGCATCGCACTCTCGGCGCTGATCGCGGACATGGCGCAGGCCCTGTTGCAACGGGCAGATGATGCGGAGCTGGCGCTGATCTACCAGCAGCATGCGGAAGAAGAGGAGACGGAAGAACCCGCCTCCGTTGCGGAAGTACACGAAGACAAGACCATACAAGCAGAGCCCGCGCTCGCCGAGGACGATTTCACCACCGGCACGCCGGAAGAAATCATGCAGCGTATGGAAGCGATGCTGGAACGCCAGGAGCGCGAACGCATGCAAGCCGCGCATGCGCGCGAGGCCCAGCGCGCCAGCCGCAAGAAGCCGCCGAAACAGCGGGCTGCAGAAGCCCGGCAACAGGAACAGCGCATCGAATTGAGCCAGTCGATCCGCGCCGTTTATCGCCGGCTGGCCAGCGCCCTGCATCCGGATCGCGAGCTCGACGAGAGCGAACGCGCTCGCAAGACGGCGCTGATGCAGCAGGTCAACCAGGCCTATGAAAAGAACGATCTTTCACGACTGCTTGAACTGCAACTGGAACTGGAACAGATCGACCAGCGTTCCATCCACGGCGTCAGCGAGGAGCGGCTGACGCACTACAACCACATCCTCACGGAACAACTGGGCGACCTGGATCAGGAGATCGCCCACATGGAGCGGCATTTCAGGCAGACCTTCGGACTGGGGCCTGCCGCCCGGGTGTCGCCAAAAGGGATAGGTCGCGATTTGAACAAAGTCATTGCAGGCATGCGGCAGGAGATGCGCGATGTTGGAATGGTGTTGGGATCGTTTGACGATGTGGAGCAGGTCAGGGCCTGGTTGAAGCAAGGCGGGCGCAGACAATAAGGCGTTCCTTGGAGGCCTGTCATTTGCGGATCTCAGACATGCTCTTGAAGCATGAGCCACGACTCACATCAACGTATCTCCTCGATAAACCGAGGGCGGTCTATTGCCACCATGCGCCGAACGTCCAGACACTCGCAATGAGCGCAAAGATCAATGCCACCACGACGATATAAATTCTTTTTCCTGCAGGCGATGCTTCATGCCAGCGTTGTGCTCTGGTTTTGCCGAACAGCTCAGAGAGAATTTCCCGCCCCTTCATGCTGCATCTCCTTTCACTGCGTGCATCTCGGCATCACGCCCACATGAAAAACGCCCCGTTGCGCTGTTGATGGCAACGGGGCGTTTCACTGCTCAAACCCAATTCAACGGCAACGCAAAAACTTAGATTTTCTCCAGCTTCGCCACCGACAGATCCAGCAATTTCATCCCGAACTTGCCAAAGTTGATCTGCGCCCGCGCCGCACCGCCACCGCCTTCGATGTTGACGATGACGCCCTCGCCGAACTTGGCATGGGACACGTTCTGCCCGATGCGCCAGCCGGAATCGGTCTGGCGCGAGAAGTTCTGCGCGATGCGGTTGTTACCCGCTTCCGGCACTTCATCCCAGGCCGACTTGGGATTGGCGAACCAGTGATGCTGGGCGATCTTGGGCGAGAGCCACTTGATCGACTGCTCCGGCATTTCATCGAAGAAGCGTGAACGCATGTTGTAGCGCGTCTGGCCGTGCAGCATGCGGGTCTGCGAGAAGGTCATGAAGAGCCGCTTTCTCGCCCGCGTAATGGCCACGTACATCAGGCGGCGCTCTTCTTCCACGCCGCCCTCTTCCTTGGCACTGTTCTCGTGCGGGAACAATCCCTCTTCCATGCCGGTGATGAAGACCGCGTCGAACTCCAGCCCCTTGGCCGAGTGCACCGTCATCAGCTGCAGGGCATCCTGGCCGGCCTGCGCCTGGTTGTCGCCGGCTTCCAGCGAGGCATGCGAGAGGAAGGCTGACAGCGGCGACATGATGGTCACCAGCGGCGCATCGGCATCGAGCACTTCCACGCCATCGGCCGTGGTGATGGCCGTGCCGGCCGAGGCCTGCGCCTGCGGGCCGAGGAAGGCCGGGGCATCGAGGCCATAGCCCTCTTCCGAGACGAACAGCGTGGCCGCACTGACCAGCTGTTCCAGGTTCTCGATGCGGTCTGCGCCTTCCTTTTCGTTGCGGTAGTGGGTCATCAGGCCGGACAGGTCCAGCACCACCTTGACCATTTCGGGCAGGGGCAGATGCTGGGTTTCGAATCGCGCGCCTTCGATCAGCTTGATGAAGGCATTCAAGGAAGAGCCCGCCTTGCCCGCCACGTAAGGCACGGCGGCGTAGAGCGAGCAGCCGTACTGGCGCGCTGCATCCTGCAAGGACTCCATGGCCTTGGCACCGATGCCGCGCGTGGGGAAGTTGACCACGCGCAGGAAGGCCGAATCATTGTGCAGGTTGTCCATCAACTGCAGGTAGGCAATGGCGTGCTTGATTTCGGCGCGCTCGAAGAAGCGCTGGCCGCCATAGACGCGATAGGGAATGGCCGAGCTGAAGAGCGCATGTTCCAGCACCCGCGACTGCGCGTTGGAACGATAGAGGATGGCGATCTCGCTGCGCGCCCACCCTTCGGCGATCAGGTCCTTGACCTGTTCGATGATCCACTGCGCTTCCTGCAGGTCGCTGGTGGCTTCATAGACGCGCACCTGCTCGCCGTGGCCGGCATCGGTGCGCAGGTTCTTGCCCAGGCGCTTGCTGTTGTTGGCGATCAGTTCGTTGGCGGTGTCCAGGATGTGGCCGTGCGAGCGATAGTTCTGCTCCAGCTTGATCAGGTTCTCCACATGGAATTCCTGCTCGAAGGCCGACATGTTGCCCACGTTGGCACCACGGAAGGCATAGATGCTCTGGTCATCATCGCCCACCGCGAAGACCGCGCCGTGCTGGCCAGCCATGAGCTTCAACCATTTGTATTGCAGGTCGTTGGTGTCCTGGAACTCGTCGACCAGGATGTGGCGGAAGCGGCCCTGGTAGTGCTCGCGCAGCGGCTGGTTGCGCGAGAGCAATTCATAGGTGCGCAACAGCAGCTCGGCGAAGTCGACCACGCCTTCGCGCTGGCATTGCTGGTCGTAGAGCTCGTAGAGTTCGACGAACTTGCGGTTGTAGTCGTCGTAGGCATCCACATCCTTGGCGCGCAGGCCCTGGTCCTTGGCGCTGTTGATGAAGTACATCAGGTTGCGCGGCGGATACTTCTCGTCGTCCACGTTCATCTGCTTGAGCAAGCGCTTGATGGCCGAGAGCTGGTCTTGCGTATCCAGGATCTGGAAGGTCTGCGGCAGCCCGGCATCCTTGTGATGCGCGCGCAGCAGGCGATTGCACAGTCCGTGGAAAGTCCCGATCCACATGCCGCGCGTATTGATGGGCAGCATGCCCGACAGGCGCGCGGTCATTTCCTTGGCGGCCTTGTTGGTGAAGGTCACCGCCAGGATGCCCGAGGGCGAGACCTGCCCGGTCTGGATCAGCCAGGCGATGCGGGTGGTCAGCACACGAGTCTTGCCGGAACCGGCACCGGCCAGGATCAGCGCCGATTGCGCGGGCAGCGTCACGGCGGCGAGCTGCTCTTCATTGAGGTTGTGGAGAAGATTTTGCATCCCGCGATTATAAAGGGCGCGTGCCCTGACCGGGCGGGCAGGCACGGCGCTATACTGCCGCACAGTTGATTTATCCACAGCCGAACCCGCCACTCACCTCAGCAATCGACTCTTCCGACCATGCGCCGCCTGTCTTCCCGCTCCTTCGCCGCCCTGCCCCTGATCGCCGCCCTGCTGCTCGCCGCCTGCGCCACCACGCCACCCCCGGCCGCGCGCAGCGATGTCGAACAATTGCTGACCTTGCAGAAGACCCGCCTCGACGTGGCCGCCCCGGTGGCACGCAGCAAGTGGAATTCGCATGCGCCCATCGATGATCCGGCGCGTGAGGCGGTCATTCTCGACGACGTCGCCGCCCGTGCGCAGAAACTGGGACTGGATGCCGCATGGACGCGGCGCTTCTTCCAGGACCAGTTCGAGGCCGGCAAGATCGTGCAGCGCGACCTGCATCGCCAGTGGCGTGTGGAGCAGCGTCCGCCCTTCGCCAATCCGCCAGACCTGGCGCTGCAGGTGCGCCCGGTGCTGGACCGCCTCACCCCCGACCTGCTGGCGGCGCTGGCCCGCCTGAACGGCCACTGGTGCGAGCCGGCCGTGCAGCGCGATCTGGCCGAGCTGGCACCGGAAATCCTGGGGGCCGACTACGCCCCCGCGGTACGCGAACGGGCCACCGACGCACTGCACTGCCAGCGCTGAAGTACAGCCTGCTGGCAACAGGACGTCGCACAAAAACGACTAAGTTGCTGAATTGACAGGCAAAAATCTTTTGCTGTCCTGCAGCATTTTTAGGGCGGGAGTAAAATTCGGTCTGGCTGTTCACGCGCACACCGGCGCGCGCGGCCTGTTCATTCCGGTTTGCCCTTCCGGATTCACATTCCGACTTTCCCGCCATGTCCGACGATTCCTGTAGTCCCAGTTCCACCGGCACGCCCGTGCCCGCCGCTGCGCCGCGTCCATTGACGCCGGCCAAGGTCACGCGGCAGATCATCGCCACCGCCTTCTTCACCTTCCTGGTTTATCTGGCCATCGGCATCCCGATGGCGGTGCTGCCGGGTTACATCCACCTCGACCTGGGCTACAGCTCGGTGATCGCGGGCCTGGGCATCAGCGTGCAGTATTTCGCGACCTTCGTGAGCCGCGCCAATGCCGGCCGCATGATCGATACCATGGGCGCCAAGCACACCGTCATGCGCGGCATGCTGCTGTGTTCGGCCAGCGGCGGCTTGTTGCTGCTCTCGGCGCTGGCGCAGCCGCTGCCCTTCCTGTCGCTGGTGCTGCTGTTTGCCAGCCGTGCCTTCCTCGGCCTGGGCGAGAGCCTGGTCGGTACCGGCGCCATCATGTGGGGCGTGGGCCGCGTGGGTTCCGAGAACACTGCCAAGATGATCTCTTGGAACGGCATCGCCACCTATGCGGCGCTGGCCATCGGCGCGCCGCTGGGCGTGGTGCTGGACCGCTCGCTGGGCTTTGCCATGATCGGCCTGACCGGCATGCTGCTCACCGTACTCGGCTTCGTGCTGGCGCGCAGTGGTCCGGTCACACCGGTGGTGCAGGGCGAACAGCTGTCCTTCAAGCTGGTGCTGCGCAAGGTGTTTGCGTATGGCATGGGCCTGGCCTTCGGCACCATCGGCTTCGGGTCGATCGCCACCTTCATCACCCTGTATTACGCCGATCAGCACTGGAGCGGCGCGGCCTTTGCGTTGACCGCCTTCTCCTCCGCCTTCGTCGGTGCGCGTCTGTTGTTTGCCAACGTCATCACGCGCTTCGGTGGCTATCGCGTGGCGGTGGTGTGCTTCCTGACCGAATCGGTCGGCCTGCTGCTGTTGTGGAGCGCCACCACGCCTGCGCTGGCATTGCTGGGCGCGGCGCTGGCCGGTTTCGGCTTTGCGCTGGTGTTCCCTTCGCTCGGGGTGGAAGCCGTCAGCCTGGTATCGCCGGCCAATCGTGGCGCGGCACTGGCAGCGTATTCGGTGTTCCTCGATTTGGCGCTGGGCATCACCGGTCCGCTGGCCGGGGCCATCGCGGGACAGCTGGGATATCCACAGGTGTTCCTCTTCGCCGCCATTGCGGCCATTGGTGGCGTGGCCCTGTCGCTGTCCTTGTATCGCAGTGCGCAGCAGGGTGCCAAATCCTGATCTGATTGCTGTTGCAGTCGATGAGACGTCGGGCCGATAGGTTTTGATCTATCGGCCCGATTGATTTATAGGCGTGCATTTATCTCCAAAATCGATTGAAATGGGGAACGTCGGCCCCACTCTCTTATCAATAGTTGCGTAGTCGCAGTTTGTCCGTTTGCGATTTGCAATAGAATCGCGGTGTTGCGCAGTGTTATGTACCCGCTTACGAAAAACCGAACAGCTAAGGAGCGAATAATGGCAAAGAAGAATGTGGCAGCCCCCTCGATCAACATCGGCATCAACGACAAGGACCGCAAGAAGATTGCCGACGGCCTGTCCAAACTGCTGGCAGACACCTACACGCTGTACCTGAAGACCCACAACTTCCACTGGAACGTGACCGGTCCGATGTTCAACACCCTGCACCTGATGTTCGAAGGCCAGTACAACGAACTGGCACTGGCAGTGGACCTGATCGCTGAACGCATCCGTGCACTGGGTTATCCGGCACCGGGTTCGTACAAGGAATTCGCCAAGCTGTCTTCGATCCCCGAAGCCGAAGGCGTGCCCAACGCGCAAGAGATGATCGCCCAGCTGGTGGCCGGCCAGGAAGCCGTGACCCGCACCGCACGTTCGATCTTCCCGACCGTCGATGCCGCCGCTGATGAACCGACCGCCGACCTGCTGACCCAGCGCATGCAGCTGCATGAAAAGAATGCGTGGATGCTGCGCAGCTTGCTGGAAGGCTGATAGGAGAGCTGGCTCTTTTTGCGAGGCACGCAAGGCGCTCGCACGCTGTAACCTGCAGCCCCGGTCGTTCACATGACCGGGGCTGTTTTTTTATCGAGCGATACCCTCGGCAGGCCCGGTATCAGTCAGTCGCGTCTTCAGCGCTTCATTGCCGAAGTCATCATCCGGGAGTTGCGGATTTCCGCATGGAAACATTACAATGCGGGCCGGTGTTGCATCAGGGAGGGATACTTGATGAGCACAGGATCTTCGCATGCCCAAAGCGCCCCCGGGTCTGGAACAACTGCTTCCGGACTATATCTCCGTCCGCATTCTGCGGCGGGTTTCCCCGTTTCACCTCGTCTCCCAACATGAACGGCTAGTCAACCGGCTTGACGCCTGCGCGCGGTTGCCACGCGACTTCGCGCCTGTTCTTGGGCGCTTGGCCGATCACACCTGGCTTGGACTAAACGACTCGCCCTGCGCCCCGATCAACATGACGCGGGATGCAGTGTCATGACGACCAAAGGCGTCATCCTCGAACAGGCTGACAGGTCGTTCACGCACATCGAACCGCACGGTGCCGGAGCCAATGCAGCCATCAAGGCAGAGACTACGGCCGAGAAAACGTTTTGGCAGAAGTCCAGTCCCTGGGTGCACGGTGTGCTGGGCGTGGCCAGTTTCGTTCCTGGCTTGTCGGTCATCACGGGTGCGATCGATGCGGCGATCTATACCGCCGAGGGCGACTACGTTGAAGCGGGGATTGCTGCGGCGAGCATGATCCCGGGTGGCAAGGTGGCCAAGCGAGCAGTCAGCGCGGCAAGAGTCGCCAAGGGAGTCCGCGAAACTGAAGAAGCGCTCAAGGCTGCCAAGGCCGCTAAAGAAGCGCAGGAAAACGCCAAGGTGGCGAGGGACGTCAATGCAGCGACGACGGCCTCAGGAGGTGGCGGAGGCAAGAGGGGCGGCAAAGATACCACGATCAAGGGAAGGAAGAAGGGGCCTTGTGATCATCTCCGACAGGGAAGTGGCAAAGGGCCATATCGAGGGGGAGCACACGGCAAGACGAGCAGGCCAAGGAACGATGGAAAAGATTCGCATCACATGCCGGCTAATGATGCTAGTCCATTGAAGCACAATGACGGACCGGCAATCCAAATGGCCCCTGGAGACCACTCGAAGACTGCTAGCAACGGTCAAATGCCAGGTTCGATCGCATACAGAAATACCATTGAATCGTTACTTTCACAAGGAAAGTGGAGAGATGCAATGGCGATCGAGATTCGAGATGTAAGAAAGGTTGCGAAAGGAGCTGGCGAGACCAAAAGGTACAACGAGGCAATGCTTGAAATGCTGGAATATTTTAAATGTCTTGAGAAGAACTCTCTTTTAAGGTGACAAGAAATGAATGAAGACGAATCGTTCGAAATTATCCCGTATATTGGAGCGGGGAAAATATGCTTCGGTATGACGCCTCAAGAAATTGAGAAAATTTATGGTCCCGCAGACAGCGTAACTTTCAATCATCTGAAGCAGAGAGTGGAATTCCGCAGCTTCACAAATATAGGCTATTCGCCCGGGTCTGCCGAAACCGTATCTCACATCGGCTTTGGACGGCAGATGGAGAACGTCCGATTCAAGGACAGCAATATATTCCTCGATGAAGAAAGCGTCGTTCTTGCGAAGCTGGTCGCGGAAGACGGCAAGCCGTTCACATACCTTGGATTCATCGTTCTTTTCAAACTTGGAATAACACTCACAGGATTTCACGATCAAAACCTTTCTCAGAAGGCTCTTACCATGTTCCCACGCGGCGCTTGGGACAAGTGGATCCCAAAACTCAAACCGTTTACCCAAAAGCATTGAAGAGGAAAGTCACGACCAAAGATTCCTTCCTTTCTTGACACTGGCCGACCTAGTTCCAAGACATCGGGCCCGTTCATGAATTTCAAACTGGGACCTGTGGTGGCAAGGAAATGAGAGGAGAGACGAAAGATTCAAATATTTTATTAGCAACTTCGGCGAGGCGATCCAGAGTTCGCCGGGACAGGTTAAGTATGCAAGAGCACATCATCACATCGTACGTAGGCGTCGAACCGCTCAAATTCGGAATGACTCGGGACGAGGTTCATCAGATACCCGGCGCGACGCCATTTACATTTTGTTTGGTCATTCACTTATCGTTCGGACTGAGTAGCCGCACTGCGGCGTATCGAAGGCGCAGCTGCACTGGAGTGTCTTCGCTGCGTCTTCGATACGACCCAGCGGGTCTACTCAGTCCGAACGGTCAGAGAGTATGAAGATGCGCCTCAGCGATACAGATCCGCCAACTGCCGCGTCTTGCGCTCCTCCACCGGCACCAGATAGACACTGCTGATGACAGCCACCATATCAGCTCCCTGCGCCACCAGCGGCGGCGCGTTCTCCAGCGTGATGCCGCCGATCACGACCACCGGCAAGGGGATCTCGCGCTTGGATTGCGCAATGATTTCCGGCGCGGTCCGGAAATCATATTTTTTCACGCGCGACGGATAGAAACCGCCGAAGGCCACATAACTGGCACCATCGCGGTACGCCGCATGCGCCAGCTCCAACGTGCCGTAGCACGAGGCCCCGACGATGCGCTCCGGTCCCACGGCCTTGCGCACCTCGGCAATGGACGCATCGGTACCACCGACATGGATGCCATCGGCATCGATCTCCAGGCACAGGTCCACATGGTCGTTGATGATGAGCGGCACATCGTATCGCCGGCACAGCGCCAGCAATGCCGATGCCTGCGCGCGGCGCTGCTCCGCGCCGGCGGTCTTGTGGCGGTACTGCACCAGCGCGGCCCCGTTCTGCAAGGCCAGCTCGGTGGCAGCCAGCAATTGGGCGGTGTCATCCCAATCCGGCGTGACGATGTAGAGGCCACGCAGATGCGTTGCGTACTCGGGTTTCATGTCAGGCTCCTGCCGCAACGGCGGCGTCAATAACAGGTTCAAAGGCAGGCACGCGATTGGGGATGCGCTGCCCCTCGGCAATCGCATAGGACGTCGACAGCGCGTGCTGCGTGTACTGCTGCGCCAGGTCGATGGCCTCGCGCATCGGCAGGCCGCGCGCCAGGCAGGCCGACAGGGCGGCTGCAAGGGTGCAGCCGCTGCCGTGGAATTCATCGGGCAGGCGGGTCCAGCGCCAGCGCGCGCTCTCGATGGCCTCTTCGGCAAACCCGGAACGCAACGATTGTCCGTACCAGCGATTGATCACATCCTGCTCCTGCGGACCATGGCCACCCTTGAGCAGCACATGCGCACAGCCACGCTCCATCAGCAGGGCCGCCTGCCGCGCCGGGTCGACATCCCCGCACAGGCGCCGCGCCTCGTTGAGGTTGGGGGTGATGACGGTGGCCATTTCGTACAGGGATTCGATCACCCGTGCGGCATCGTCGCGCGAGAGCTGGTCGCCCTTGCCGTTGGCCAGTACCGGATCGAGCACCACCGGCAAGTGTGGATTGCGCGCGCGCAGATGGCGGATCAGGTCGGCGATCACTTCGGCATTCTCACGGCTGCCTGCAATGCCCAGCTTGACGGCGGCAATGTCGAAACGATTGATCAGCACCTGCGCCTGGTAGCGCACCAGGTCAGGGTCGAGCGCATGCACGGCAAAAACGCTGACGTTGTCCTGCACCGTCAATGCGGTCGGCACCGACAAGGGATGCGCACCCAGTGCCGTGATGGCCGGGATATCGGCCTGCATGCCTGCCCCGCCGCTGGGGTCGGAGCCGGAGAAGACCAGCACGCAGGGCGGCGTGGAACGATAAGCGGCCTGCATGCTCACGCCACGCGGCCGGCCATCGGCGAGGAGGGCGAGGCGGCAAACTTGCGCGGGATACGTCCCGCGAGGAAGGCTTCGCGGCCTGCTTCCACGGCCAGCTTCATGGCATGCGCCATGCGAATCGGATCGCGTGCACCGGCAATGGCGGTATTCATCAGCACGCCATCACAGCCCAGCTCCATCGCAATGGCCGCATCGGAGGCCGTGCCCACGCCGGCATCGACCAGCACCGGCACGCGCGCCTGTTCGATGATGAGCGAAAGATTCCATGGATTCAGAATGCCCATGCCCGAGCCGATCAACGAGGCCAGCGGCATGACGGCGGCCACGCCCAGGTCTTCCAGCATGCGCGCCTGGATCGGATCGTCGCTGCAATACACCATCACGTCGAAGCCATCCTTGACCAGGGTCTCGGCGGCTTTGAGCGTTTCGGGCATGTTGGGAAACAGCGTCTTCTCGTCGCCCAGCACTTCCAGCTTGACCAGCTTGTGGCCTCCCAGCAGTTCGCGCGCCAGTTGCAGCGTGTAGACCGCATCGGCAGCGTTGTAGCAGCCGGCCGTATTGGGCAGGATGGTGAATTCGGAGGGCGGCACCGCGTCCAGCAGGCTGGGCGCATTCGGGTCCTGGCCGATGTTGACGCGGCGGATCGCCACCGTGATGATCTCGGCACCGCTGGCGACCGTCGCCGCGCGGGTTTCGTCGAGGTCCTTGTATTTGCCGCTGCCCACCAGCAGGCGCGAGCGATAGGTCTTGCCGGCGATGGTCAGGCCCTTGTCCTCGCTCAGGAGGGGGGCGTCGTTCATGTTCATGTCGATTCCTTGTCTGTGAGAGCTGCGTGCCACGGGAGGCGGCCGCTGGCGGCACGGGCGTGCCGCAGCGGAACAATCTTTCATCCGCCCCCGATGGCGCGCACTACGTCTACCTTGTCGGCCTCGGCCAGCGCGCGCGCAGGCCATTGCGCGCTGGGCACCACCTGGCGGTTCACCGCCACGGCCACCGCCTTGCCGGCCAGTGACAGGCCGGCAATGAGCTGGTCCAGCGTGGCGCCGTCAGGCAGCGGGTGAGGCTTGCCGTTCAGTTCGATCTGCATGGCGCTTACTGCTTCGAATAGATCTCGGCGCCCATCTTGACGAACTCGACCGATTTCACCTGCATGCCTTGCTTCAAGGCGTCGATCTCGGAGATGCCTTCCTTGGCGGCGTAATCGCGCACTTCCTGGGTGATCTTCATGGAGCAGAAGTGCGGGCCGCACATGGAGCAGAAGTGCGCCACCTTGGCCGAATCCTTGGGCAGGGTTTCGTCGTGGAATTCGCGCGCCTTGTCCGGGTCCAGGCCGATGTTGAACTGGTCTTCCCAGCGGAATTCGAAGCGCGCCTTGGACAGCGCGTTGTCGCGGATCTGCGCGCTCGGATGGCCCTTGGCCAGGTCGGCGGCGTGCGCGGCGATCTTGTAGGTGATGATGCCGTCCTTCACATCGGTCTTGTTGGGCAGGCCCAGGTGTTCCTTGGGGGTGACGTAGCACAGCATGGCCGTGCCGTACCAGCCGATCTGCGCGGCACCGATGCCGGAAGTGATGTGGTCGTAGCCGGGAGCGATGTCGGTGGTCAAGGGGCCCAGGGTATAGAACGGGGCTTCGTGGCACTGCTCCAGCTGCAGGTCCATGTTCTCCTTGATGAGATGCATGGGCACGTGGCCGGGGCCTTCGATCATCACCTGCACGTCGTGCTTCCAGGCAATCTGGGTCAGTTCGCCCAGGGTGCGCAGCTCGCCCAGCTGGGCTTCGTCGTTGGCGTCGTAGATCGAGCCGGGACGCAGGCCATCGCCCAGGCTGAAGCTGACGTCATAGGCTTTCATGATTTCGCAGATCTCTTCGAAGTGTTCGTAGAGGAAGGATTCGCGGTGATGCGCCAGGCACCACTTGGCCATGATGGAGCCGCCACGCGAGACGATGCCGGTCATGCGCTTGGCCGTCAGCGGCACGTATTGCAGGCGTACGCCGGCGTGGATCGTGAAGTAGTCCACGCCCTGCTCGGCTTGCTCGATCAAGGTGTCGCGGAAGATTTCCCAGGTCAGGTCCTCGGCCTTGCCGTTGACCTTTTCCAGTGCCTGGTAGATCGGCACGGTGCCGATGGGCACCGGCGAATTGCGGATGATCCATTCGCGGGTCTCGTGGATGTTCTTGCCGGTGGAGAGGTCCATGACGTTGTCGCCACCCCAGCGGATGGCCCAGGTCATCTTTTCCACTTCCTCGCCGATGGAGGAAGTGACGGCCGAGTTGCCGATGTTGGCATTGATCTTGACCAGGAAATTGCGGCCGATGATCATCGGTTCGACTTCCGGGTGGTTGATGTTGGCGGGGATGATGGCGCGGCCGCGGGCGACTTCGTCACGGACGAATTCCGGAGTGATCTCGGCGGGAATGGACGCACCGAAGGACTGGCCGGGATGCTGTCGGCCCATCAGGTCGGCCAGCTTGTTGCCCATGGGGCCGGAGGCCTTCAGTTGTTCCAGGTATTCCTTGCGGCGCAGGTTTTCGCGGATGGCGATGAATTCCATTTCCGGCGTGATGATGCCGCGGCGTGCGTAGTGCATCTGGGTCACGTTGGCACCGGCCTTGGCACGGCGCGGCTTGCGATGCAGGTTGAAGCGCAGCTCGGCCAGGGCCGGGTCGTTCAGGCGCTGCTGGCCGTATTCGGAAGTCGGGCCGGGCAGTTCCTCGGTGTCGTTGCGTTCCAGGATCCAGGGCAGGCGCGGGGTGGAGAGACCAGCGCGGATGTCGATCTTCACGTCCGGGTCGGTATAGGGACCGGAGGTGTCGTAAACGTAGATGGGAGGGTTCTTTTCTGAACCGAACATGGCCGGCGTGTCGGCCTGGCTGATCTCGCGCATGGGCACGCGGATGTCCGGGCGCGAGCCGGTCACATAGATCTTGCGGGAATTCGGGAGAGGCTGGACGGCCGCCTCGTCGACGGTGGCCGTCGCGGACAGGAATTTCGGGTTGGCATTCATTTCGGCTCCTTTGCTTGATGACTCATGGCTCGGAGCCAGCAAAGGAGGTTGCGGAAGAGGACGAACGGCGTGGAGTACTGCGGACCGTGGGTGCGTCATGCTGCCGGTTGCTTCCCTTCGCTGGCATTATCCAGATCAGGTTCAAGGGTATTTCTCACCCGGCTGCCAGAGCATGTGCTCCGGTGCCAGGACCCCTAGCGATGCGACGCGGGCCGCTTGCGCAGTCCTTGTCGTGGGCCGGATTCTACTCCAATTGGCGTGAGGAACAAGGCTTCATTTCGGATGGGCTGGGTGTGCAGCGCAGCATTCGGACCGGGCAACATGCCCTGGGGCAATGGATTGGCGGGCGGCCCAAGACCGGCGTTGAGCGCGTCAATTTCGCGCCTGTGGCGAGATTTGCCCTATCCGTCCCTTATAATGTTGGGTTTCGCAAAAACACACGTCAAATCATGGAATTAGCCAAGTCGTTCGAGCCCGCCGAGATTGAGAAATTCTGGCGCGAGGAGTGGGAAAAGCGCGGTTACTTCGCCGCCACCACCGACGCGGAGAAGCCCTCGTTTTCCATCCAGCTGCCGCCGCCCAATGTGACCGGCACCCTGCACATGGGTCACGCGTTCAACCAGACCATCATGGATGGCCTGACGCGCTACCACCGCATGCGCGGCTACAACACCGCCTGGATCCCCGGTACCGACCACGCCGGCATCGCCACCCAGATCGTGGTGGAACGCCAGCTGGATGCGCAGAAGGTCTCGCGCCACGACCTGGGCCGTGAAAAATTCGTCGAGAAGGTGTGGGAGTGGAAGGAGAAATCCGGCTCCACCATCACCGGCCAGATGCGCCGCATGGGCGCCTCCACCGACTGGGCCCGTGAATACTTCACGATGGACCCGAAGATGTCCAAGGCCGTCACCGAAGTCTTCGTGCGCCTCTACGAGCAGGGCCTGATCTACCGTGGCAAGCGCCTGGTGAACTGGGACCCGGTGCTGGGCACCGCCGTCTCCGACCTGGAAGTGGTGTCGGAAGAAGAAGACGGCTCCATGTGGCACATCAAGTATCCGCTGGCCGATGGCAGCGGCCACATCGTGGTGGCCACCACCCGTCCGGAAACCATGCTGGGCGACGTCGCCGTGGCCGTGGACCCGACCGACGAGCGCTACGCCGCGCTGGTGGGCAAGATGATCAAGCTGCCGCTGGTGGGCCGCGAGATCCCCATCATCAAGGATGAATACGTCGACAAGGAATTCGGCACCGGCTGCGTGAAGATCACCCCGGCGCACGACTTCAACGACTACCAGGTGGGCGCACGCCACAACCTGGAAATGATCAGCGTCTTCACCTTGAAGGCCACCATCAACGAGAACTCGCCCGAGAAGTACCAGGGCCTGGACCGCTTCGAGGCGCGCAAGCAGATCGTGGCCGACCTGGACGCGCTGGGCCTCTTGGAACTGGTCAAGCCGCACAAGCTGATGGTGCCGCGTGGCGACCGTACCGGCGTGGTGATCGAGCCGATGCTGACCGACCAGTGGTTCGTCGCCATGAGCAAGCCGGCACCGGAAGGGACCTTCTTCCCCGGCAAGTCGATTGCCGAAACGGCGCTGGAAAAAGTCTCCTCGGGCGAGATCAAGTTCGTCCCCGAGAACTGGACCAACACCTACAACCAGTGGCTCAACAACATCCAGGACTGGTGCATCTCGCGCCAACTGTGGTGGGGCCATCAGATCCCTGCCTGGTACGACGAGGATGGCGGCATCTACGTCGCCCGCACCGAAGAAGAAGCGAAGAAGCAAGCCGGCGGCCGCGCCGTCAAGCGCGATGAAGACGTGCTCGATACCTGGTTCTCTTCCGCGCTGGTGCCCTTCTCCACCCTGGGCTGGCCGGAAGAAACGCCGGACTACAAGCTGTTCCTGCCCTCCTCGGTGCTGGTGACGGGCTTTGACATCATCTTCTTCTGGGTGGCGCGCATGGTCATGATGACCACGCACTTCACCGGCAAGGTGCCGTTTGACACCGTCTACGTGCACGGCCTGGTGCGCGATGCGTCTGGCCAGAAGATGTCCAAGTCCAAGGGCAATACGCTGGACCCGATCGACCTGATCGATGGCATCGGCGTGGATGAACTGGTGGCCAAGCGTACCGTCGGCCTGATGAATCCCAAGCAGGCGGCCAGCATCGAGAAAGCTACCCGCAAGGAATTCGCGGACGGCATCCCGGCCTTCGGCACCGATGCGCTGCGCTTCACCTTCGCCTCACTGGCGACCCTGGGACGCAACATCAACTTCGACCTGAACCGCTGCGAAGGCTATCGCAACTTCTGCAACAAGCTGTGGAACGCCACCCGCTTCGTGCTGATGAATACCGAAGGCCAGGACTGCGGTTTCGACGGCCACGAGAAGGGTGTCTGCGACAAGGAAAAGCTGCAGTTCTCCAAAGCTGACCGCTGGATCGTGTCGCTGCTGCAGCGTACCGAGGCCGAAGTCGAAAAGGGCTTTGCCGACTACCGCTTCGACAACATCGCCACCGCCATCTACAAGTTCGTCTGGGACGAGTACTGCGACTGGTACCTGGAAATGGCCAAGGCCCAGATCCAGAGCGGCAATGAAGCGCAACAGCGCGCCACCCGCCGCACCCTGCTGCGCGTGCTGGAAAGCGTGCTGCGCCTGGCCCATCCGGTGCTGCCCTTCATCACCGAGCAGCTGTGGCAAAGCGTGGCCCCGCTGACCGATCGCAAGCCGGATCCGGCGGGCGATTCCATCATGCGCCAGGCCTATCCGCGTCCCGACCTGGAGAAGATCGACACCGATGCCGAAGCCTGGGTCGCCCAGTTCAAGGCCTACACCGATGCCTGCCGCAACCTGCGCGGCGAGATGCAACTGGCGCCGTCGCTGCGCGTGCCGCTGATCGTGGAAGCCGCCGATGCGTCGGCCGTGGGATCCTTCCTGCCCTACCTGCAAGGCCTGGTGCGCCTGTCGGAAGCCACGGTAGTGCCGCAACTGCCGGAGTCGCCGGCACCGGTGGCCATCGTCGGCGAAGTCAAGCTGATGCTGAAGGTGGAAATCGACGTGGCCGCCGAACGTGAACGCCTGGGCAAGGAAGTCACTCGCCTGACCGGCGAGATCGCCAAGGCCAATGGCAAGCTGTCCAATGAAAGCTTCGTGGCCCGTGCGCCCGAAGCCGTGGTGGCGCAGGAGAAGGAGCGTGTCGCCAACTTCAGCGCTACGCTGGAAAAGGTGAAGGAACAGCTGGCCAAGCTCAAGTAAGCCAGCCTGTTTCTTCATGAAGCCGTCGTCCCGCAAGGGACGGCGGCTTTTGTTTTTTCTGCTTGCCTTGCGGCGCGGGCTTGTCTAGACTGGATCGAAAAAATTAGAACAATCGTGCTTTTTTATGGCATTCGACTTGATAACAGGAGACCAGCATGAACCGTATTTCCTCCCCTTCCCGTCTGGCCACGCTGTCGCTGCTGGCCGCTACTTTGCTGGCCAGTGCTGCCGCCTGGGCCGATGGCTCGCCGGTGGGCTTGTGGAAGAGCATCGATGACGCCACCGGCAAGCCCAAGGCGCTCATCCGCATCAGCGAGAACAACGGCGAACTGAGCGGCAAGATCGAGAAGCTGTTCCGTGCGCCGGAAGAAGACCAGAACCCGGTCTGCCAGAAGTGTGAAGGCGAGCTCAAGGACAAGCCGGTCATCGGCATGACCATCCTGTCGGGCCTGAAGAAGGACGGCGAGGAGTATAACGGCGGTCAGATCATCGATCCGGCCAATGGCAAGGTCTACAAGAGCAAGCTGACGGTGGTCGATGACGGGCAAAAGCTCAATGTGCGCGGTTATGTCGGTATGCCCATGCTGGGCCGCACCCAGACCTGGCTGCGGGAGCAGTAACGCCGGTGCGTCAGGCCGGACGTGAAGCTTTGAGCACGTAACGGTCCAGCTCGCGGGCGAAGGCGCGGCCGTCGCTGGCGCTGAATGCGGCCGGGCCGCCGGTCTCGACGCCGCTGCTGCGCAGCTCTTCCATGAAATTGCGGGTGCTGAGGTGATGGCCGATGTTCTGGGCCGTATAGAGCTCGCCGCGCGGATTGAGCGCCAGCGCGCCCTTGGCCACCACGTCGGCGGCCAGCGGGATGTCGGCGGTGATGACCAGGTCGCCGGGTTCACACTGGCGGGCGATTTCCTTGTCGGCCACGTCGAAGCCGGCCGGCACCACCATGGATTTGATGTAACGCGAAGGCGGTGTGCGCAAGGGGCGGTTGGCCACCAGCGTCACGATGATCGTGGTGCGGTCGGCCACCCGGAACAGCATGTCCTTGATGACACCCGGACAGGCATCGGCATCCACCCAGATCGCCATCAGCGCGCGTTCGCCCGCGTCAGACGAAGGACACGGTCAGGCCCGGCAGGGTCACGCCCGAGAAGGCCGTGGTCCAGGTCTGGCCGGGCTCGATGGGACAGGCGTCGGTCCACGTTCCGGTGCTGATGATCTCGCCGGCCTGCAGCTGGCGGAAGCGGGTCTGCTTCTGCAGCAGCTGGTGCAGGTGCCACAGGGCGTGCAGGGGGCTGTCCATCTCGTCATTGCAGAAGCCGGCGGCACGCAGCACGCTGGACGACTCCGTGTTGCAGGACAGAGAGACGCTGGCGCTGGCCAGGATCTGCGGCAGGTGGTGTTTGGTCGCCGAAGACAGCACGTGCGGCTCGCCCACGATCAGGGTGCCATGCAACCCGAAGGCGGCAATTGAATCGGCTACGGTGAATTCCCAGTTGGGGAAGGGACAGACCACGATTTCGAAGCCATGCGCCATCCACTCCAGGCAATCGGCCAGCTCCAGCAGCGATGCGCCGGGGGCCGGGGTCTTGCCGAGCTTGAAGACGATCTCGGGTTCGATACGCGGCTGCACGGCCCCGGTCAGCGATTGCGCGCCGTAGTTGTCGTCGGCGAAGCGGACGGTGGCGTCGTACATCGGTGCCCAAGTTGGAATGCGCGCTTCATCGATGATGCCGTAGCGCTCCCAGTTCTTGCGCACCACAAAGCCGATCTTGCGGCCGATAGGCTGCTCGCCCTGGGCAACGCGGATGTTGCGGATGTTATGAGCGATTTCGTAGGCGTCTTCGACCGACAGCGGCTCGGACTCGGAAATACGCGGGATGATGCGGGACTGAGCGCGGGCATCCAGCAACTGATGCGCGTAGCGGAGGGCTTGGCTCGACATTAGCATGGAGGGCTCACATCGAAAGATAGTGAATAGCTATCCATTGTCGATGACGATTAATTTTTGCACAAGCAAAAACTCGCTTTTATACGAGATCTGACAAAAAATTCATCAGATTGACCTGCTCCGCGTCATGCTGTTTTTCAGTGGCTGCAACAGTGCTGTCCAGCTTGAGAATGGCAGAGCTCATGCCCCCCAGAGTTCACCGTTCGGGCCGGTTTGCGGCGCGGTCACGCCGAAATGCTGATAGGCCAGGCCCGTGGCGATGCGCCCGCGCGGGGTGCGCTGCAGGTAGCCTTGCTGGATCAGGTAGGGCTCCAGCACGTCTTCGATGGTGTCGCGTTCTTCACCGATGGCCGCCGCCAGGTTGTCCAGCCCGACCGGCCCACCGCCGAACTTGAAGAGCACTGCCTCCAGCAGCTTGCGGTCCATCAGGTCGAAGCCGACCGGGTCCACGTCCAGCATCACCAGGGCGGCATCGGCCATCTCGCGGGTGATGCGGCCCTCCCCCTTGACCTCAGCATAGTCGCGCACGCGGCGCAGCAGGCGGTTGGCGATACGCGGGGTGCCCCGGCTGCGGCGGGCGATTTCCAGCGCGCCTTCCTCGACAATGGGGGCATTGAGCAAGCCGGCGCTGCGCGTGACGATGCGGGCCAGCTCGGGCGGGGTGTAGAACTCCAGCCGGGCGACGATGCCGAAGCGGTCGCGCAGCGGATTGGTCAGCATGCCGGCACGGGTGGTCGCCCCCACCAGCGTGAAAGGCTGCAGGTCCAGGCGCACCGAACGGGCGGCCGGGCCTTCGCCGATCATGATGTCGATCTGATAATCCTCCAGCGCCGGGTAGAGGATTTCCTCCACCACCGGCGACATGCGGTGGATCTCGTCGATGAAGAGCACGTCATTGGCTTCGAGATTGGTCAGCAGCGCAGCCAGGTCGCCCGCGCGCTCCAGCACGGGGCCCGAGGTCTGGCGCAGGTTCACGCCCATTTCGCGGGCGATGATGTGGGCCATGGTGGTCTTGCCCAGGCCGGGCGGGCCGAACAGCAAGGTGTGGTCGAGCGGCTCGCCACGCTTGCGGGCGGCCGAAATGAAGATTTCGAGCTGGGCGCGCACCTTTTCCTGGCCGACGTATTCGTCCAGCTGCTTGGGCCGCAGGGCGCGCTCGATGGCTTCCTCGTTGGCCGAGGCCGGGGTGGCGGAGATGATGCGCTGTTCGGAGAAATCGTCGGTCTGGATGCTCATGCTCTAATCCTTGTCTGGCCGGGCTCAGCCCTTGGAGAGCGCCTTCAGGGCCAGCTTGATGCCGTCCGAGACGCTGCTGTCCTTGGGCACCTGCTTCATGGCCAGGGTCGCTTCCTTGTCCGAATAGCCCAGCGCCAGCAGGGCGTTGAGGATGTCGGCCGAGGCGTCGCTGTGGACCACGCCGGCCACCGCACCAAGATCGGCACCGAGCTTGCCCTTCAGTTCCAGCAGCAGGCGTTCGGCGGTCTTCTTGCCGATGCCGGGCACGCGGGTCAGGCGGCCGGCTTCCTGCAGGGTCACGGCCTGGGCCAGGTCGGCCACCGACATGCCGGAGAGGATGGATAGCGCCGTGCGCGCCCCCACGCCGGAAATCTTGATGAGCTCCTTGAACGTATTGCGTTCTTCGGCGGTCCCAAACCCGAACAGGATGTGCGCATCCTCGCGGATGGCCAGATGGGTCAGCAGCGTGACCTTCTCGCCCAGGCCCGGCAGGTTGTAGTAGGTGCTCATGGGCACGGCCACTTCGTAACCGACGCCCTGGCAGTCGACCAGCAGGTTCGGGGGGATTTTTTCTAGAAGAATTCCGGAGAGGCGACCGATCATGGCGTCAGGGATGTGCGTGGGAGGCAGCTTCTGTGATAATCCCGCGATGATACAGCACTGTTCGGATAAACAGTATCCAAGCCACCCTCAGAGATGAAGACAAAGGAAAAACATGGCCGGTAGCGCCTTCTTCGCATTGATTGACGACATCGCCACCGTGCTCGATGACGTTTCCCTGATGACCAAGGTGGCCGCCAAGAAGACGGCCGGCGTGCTGGGCGACGACCTGGCCCTCAATGCCCAGCAGGTCGCGGGCGTACGCGCCGAGCGGGAATTGCCTGTGGTCTGGGCGGTCGCCAAGGGTTCGTTGAAGAACAAGGCCATCCTGGTACCGGCGGCGCTGGCCATCAGTGCCTTCATCCCCTGGGCGGTGACGCCGCTGCTGATGCTGGGGGGCGCTTTCCTCTGCTTCGAGGGCTTCGAGAAACTGGCCCACAAGTATCTTCCGCACGATGACGAACATCATGAAGTCGCCGCCAAGGCGGCGGAGGACGTCGATCCGCTGGTCTACGAGCAGGAAAAGATCAAGGATGCCGTGCGCACCGACTTCATCCTCTCGGCCGAGATCATCGCCATCACTCTGGGTACCGTCGCCGGTGCGCCGCTGCAGCAGCAGATCACGGTACTGGTGGGCATTGCCCTGATCATGACGGCGGGCGTGTATGGGCTGGTGGCCGGGATCGTCAAGCTCGATGACGGCGGCCTCTATCTGGTGCAGCATGCGGGCGCGAGCGCCTGGGGACGCTTCAAGGCCGGTATCGGCCGGGCAGTCCTGGCGGCCGCACCGAAGATGATGCGCAGTCTGTCGGTGATCGGGACGATTGCCATGTTCATGGTCGGCGGCGGCATCCTGACCCACGGCCTGCCCTTCGCGCATCACGCCATCGAGGCGGCGGCGCAAGCAGTGGAGGCTATCGCGGTCGTCGGACCGATCCTCGGGGCGATCACCCCGGCGGTCTTGAATGCCCTCTTCGGCGTGGTCGCAGGGGCAGTGGTGCTGGTGGTGGTGAAGCTGGCGCAGCGCGTGCTGTCGCTCTTCAAGAAAAAAAGCTAACCGACCAGACGCCCGCCGCGCATGCGGATGCCCTTGCGCGCCAGCGCCGGGGCCAGCGCCCCGAGGTCCGACAAGACTCCTCCCCCATGCGCATGGCAGATTGCCACGCCCAGCGCATCGGCGGCGTCGGTGCCCGGCAGGCCGGGCAGCTTCAGCAGCCGCGCCACCATCTCCTGCACCTGCGCCTTCTGGGCGCGTCCATGGCCGGCCACGGCCTGCTTGACCTGCAAGGCCGTGTATTCGGCTACCGCCAGGTCGGCGGCCACCAGCGCGCAAATGGCCGCGCCGCGCGCCTGCCCCAGCAGCAGGGTGGATTGCGGATTGACGTTGACGAACACCTTTTCGATGGCCGCGCAGTCCGGTGCATAGGACTTCACCACTTCGCCGACGCTGGCCAGGATCACCTTCAGGCGTGAAGGCAGGTCGCCATCCGGCGTCTTGATGGTGCCGGAAGCGATATAGGAGAGCGTGTTGCCCTGCTTGTGGATGACCCCGAAACCGGTGGTGCGCAAGCCAGGGTCGATACCGAGGATTTTCATGCCCGCCAGTCTAACCGATCAGGCGGGCTTCCCGCGTCAGAACAAGACGCCCTGCCCCGGATCCGCCATTTTCTGGCGCGTGCGGCGCTGGGTGGTCGAGGGCAGGCCGCTCTTGCACGAGCCGTGCTTCTCCTGGATGGCATCGGCTTCCGCGCGCGCGCTACTGCTGCTGCGCTGGCCGTAGAGGGCATCCTTGGCCTGCTTGAGCGCCGTCTTCTCGTCCACGATGGGGTCGGGATAAGCCGCCGTACCGACTTCCGGCACCCAGCGCCGCACGTACTCGCCCAGCGGATCATGATCGCGCGCCTGCTTGGCCGGCGAATAGATGCGCAGGGTATTGATGCCGGTGGTGCCGGATTGCATCTGCATCTGGCTCCAGTGGATGCCCGGTTCGAAATCCAGGAACTGCCGCGCCAGGAACAGCCCCGGTGCGCGCCAGTGCAGCCACAGGTGATAGGCGGCAAAGCTGACCAGCATGGCGCGCATGCGGAAGTTGAGCCAGCCGGTGGCGCACAGCTGGCGCATGCAGGCATCGATCATGGGATAGCCGGTGCGGCCTTCGCACCAGGCATCGAAACGCGCCTGCGCCTCCACGCCCCACGGACCGCCATCGCCCGGACGCAAGCCATCCAGCGAACGCGCCACGTTGCGCCATTCGATATCGGGCTGGTCTTCCAGCTTCTGCATGAAGTGGCAATGCCAGCGCAGGCGACTGGAAAAGCCGCGCAGGCCATACGCCAGCTCGCGGTCAGCCGTGTGTTCGATGGCCAGCTCGGTAGCCTGGTGCACGCTGCGCATGGAAATGGTACCGAAGGCCAGATGCGCGCTGAGCCGGCTGCAGGCGTCGGGTGCGGTCAGCGGACTGGACATGCCGCGCCGGTAATCGCGCCCGCCGCCACCGAGGAAGGCGCGCAGCGTATCCCACGCTGCCGCCTCGCCGGCGGGCGGTTGCAGGCGCGCCTCGGGCAAACCCAGTGCGGTCAATGTGGGCAGCTTGTCGGGCTGCATCCCTTGCGGCGCACGAAAGCCGACAGGATTGGCAATCTGCACCGCCTCCATGCGCTGCACCCAGCGCGCGGCCCAGCCATCGCGGCTGCGCAGGCGGCGCACCACACCGGTTTGAGGAAACTCCTGCCACTGCACGCCCTGGATGCGGCTCCAGCGGTTCACCGAAATATCGCGCGCATAGCTCCAGGCCGGACCGGTTTCTTCGTGGCTGAAGAGATGGGTCACGCCCCACTCGCGGCGCAGAGATTCCAATACCTGCACCGCCTCGCCAATGCGCACCAGCAACGGCAGGCCGCGCTGCTTCAATTCGATCTGCAGGGGGGCCACGGAGCGCAAGAGGAAATCCACATGACGCGGATCACATTCAAAACTCTGCAGCCATGCAGGCTCGATGATGAAGACCGCAAACGCACGCTCACACCGCGCCGCCTCGGCCAGCGCCGCGTGATCGCGCAAGCGCAGGTCGCGCTTGAACCAGACCAGGCCGACGCTCATGTCAGCCTCGGTCCTGGCGGCGTTCGAGCCGCACCACCAGCCGTTGCACGGCCGGACGCACGCGCAGGAAGCCGCGATAGCTGCGCTCCATCAGCCACAGCATGCCGGGCAGACGCGCCAGCCGGGCCAGCCAGCGCCATCCAGGCAAGGTGGCCCACAACTGCACGAAGGCCTCGGCACCGCTGAAGACCACGCCATCAGCGCGACGCACATGGAAGCGCGCCAGCAACTGCTCGCGCGTCATGCCCGCAGGAAGCTCTGTGGCGGGCAGATCCGGGCGGCTGATATCACAAAAGCGCAGCGGGGCATCCTCCGCGCCGCGCTGGTACACGCCGATCTCGCGCCGGCACAGCGGACAGGCACCGTCATACAGCACGGTAATCTCTTCCTGTGGCGGACGAGGGTCAGGGTCAGGCTCCGCCATCGCGCCGCTCCTTGCGCTCGGTGCGCGCCAACAGCTCGGCGGCGCTCTGCAGGCCTTGCGTGCTGCGCCGCCACCATTGGGTGAACAGGTCGCTGGGCTTGTCCACCACAGGGAACAGTTCCGGCGCTGCCACGCATTGTGCCCACAGCGGCAGCCAGGGGGCCAGATGCGGATCGGCCACACAACGAACGCTGCGGGCAGTCTTGAGGGCGCGGCCGACGGTGGCTGCGTCGCCGTGCCAGCACAGCGAGGTCAGCTCGCGCATGCGCGCACCGACGAACTCCCAACGGCGCTGGTCCCACGGCCAGAGCAGATGGAAGTCAGACAGATACAGTCCCACCACTATGGTGTCAGCCGGCAGATCGGCGGGCAACTCGCCCAGGCTCCACGGATGGACCAGCCAGACATCACGTCCGGCTACCGCTTCCGCCTCCGGGGTCAAACTGCCCAAATGTTCAGGTGGCACTGGCAGCAGGGCCGGCTCCTTGCAGCGTTCCCGCGCGCGCTGGGCGGGTTCGGCGGCTACCGGGTCGGGATTGAGGGCGATTTCGCCCAACACTTCATATGAGGTGTCTACCACCGTGCCTGGGCTGTGCCACTCGTCCGGGGCGTACTTGGCCACGTTCTCGGCATTGAACAGATAAGGCTTGTGGCTGCCGGTCCCGGCCACCCACTGCCAGCTCAGATGATTGCTGGCCAGGTCGCCATCCAGCAGATGGCCGACCATCCAGTCCGCCCCCGCACGCCAATGCACCTTGCGCAGATGCACCACATAGCTGGCCAGCCACATGCGCGCGTGGTTGTGCAGGGTGCCGGTGGCATACAGGGTGCGCACGGCCTGGTCGATCACCGGCAGGCCGGTGGCAGCTTCGCGGATATCGGCCGGCAGTTCGCGCGCATAGGCCGACTCCGGCAGCGGGCCGGCGTGCAGCGAATCGAAGATGCGCGCCCCGCGCCTGGCCCACACGTAGCGATAGAAGGCACGCCAGCCCAGCTCATAGACGAACTTGTGCTGCACATCCAGCGCCTGGCGGCTGCACACGCCCGCCAGCACCTCGCGCAGGCTGACGAAACCGTGCGTGAGATAGGGCGACAAGCCGGTCACCGCCCCATCGAGGCTGTTGCGGGTGCGGGCATAGGCGCCGGGACGCACGGCGGCGATGCGCTCGCGCGCGGCGGCCAGGGTCGGCAGCAAGGGCAGCAGCGCCAGCGGTCGTGGTGCAGGGAGCGCAGCGACAGCAGCAGGGGCGGCGGGTGCGTCTTCCGGGGAAGGGGACTCCAGCACCAGGTCGAATTGATGTTTGCGATACATGGCTCGACTCCTCAAAGGCCAGGGTGGGCGCGCTTGCGGCGGCAGGCTTCGGAACAGTATTTGACCTCGTCCCAGTTCTTGGCCCAGGCGCGCCGCCAGGTCATGGGCAGGCCGCACACGGCGCAGGGCTTGCTGGGCAAGTGCGCCTTGTTGCCGCGATGTCCGGTGACTTGGCTTTTCTGTTTCATGACTCAGGATTGTACTGAATAAATGCGTCACACTTGACTCATGACGCCAAATTAGCGTCTATAATCTGTGTCAAACATGATTCACCGGAGCCCATCATGAGCCTTGCGCAATCGACCTCTTCCCCTGCCCTTGCGGCCGACAAACCTGCTGGCGAAGCCTTGCGCCGCACTGGCGCGGTGGCGCGCATGCTGCGCATGCCGGTGGCCACGCTGCGGGTGTGGGAGCGCCGCTATGCGCTGACCCAGGGCCAGCTGTCACCGAGCGGCCAGCGCCTGTATTCGGAAGCCGATGTGCGGCGCCTGGCGCTGATCCGGCAGTTGACCGAACTGGGCCACGCCATCGGCAGCCTGGCCGGACTGGATATGGATCAGTTGCAGCAGGTGGCGGCCACCCACGCGGAACTGCACGCAGCCCGCCCGACGCCACCGGAAGCGGTGCAGGGGCAATGGCGGCTGGCGGTGATCGGCTCCACCCTGGCGCAGCGCCTGGACAAACCCGGCCTGCTGCAGCGCCTGGGCCGTCCGCTGCAGTTGCTGGGTCCGTTCGAGAGCATCGAACAGGCGGCCATGGCCTTGAAGCGGGAAGAAGTGGATGCCCTGCTGCTGCACGAGCCGCAGTTGCACGCCGGCTGGCTGGGCGCGCTGGAGAGTTCGGCACCGGCACTGAGCGGGCTGCCGATGGCGGTGCTGTATGGATTTGCCAGCGAAGCCGTGTGCGAGACGCTGGCGGCGGTGGGCATCAGCCTGCTGCGTGCGCCGCAGCCCGATGTGGTGATCCTGCAATGGCTGCGCGGCCTGGCGGCACTGTCGTCACCGGCGCGCGATGAAGAGGCAGGCGACAAGGCGCTGCCGCCGCGCCGCTGGGATGACAATGAATTGATCGCCTTTGCCAACCAGTCCACCACGGTGGCCTGCGAGTGCCCGCGCCACGTGGCGGAATTGCTGATGCAGCTGTCGCAGTTCGAGCGCTACAGCGCGCAATGCGCCAACCGCAACGTGGCTGACGCACAATTGCATCAATACCTGCAGCAGCTGACCTCGGAATCGCGGCAGCGGTTTGAGGCGGCCTTGACTCGCATTGCCATCCATGAAGGAATGATCAGCGAGAACAGCTGAGCCCTGCGCACTGCGGCACACGAAGCACCAACTAAAACGCCCGGCATGAAGCCGGGCGTTTTCGTTGGATCTGGCAGCGATCAGTGACGGAAGTGACGTGTCCCCGTCAGCAGCATGACGACATCACGCTCATTGGCCGCATCGATGACTTCCTGGTCGCGCATGGAGCCACCCGGGTGGATGACGCA
The DNA here is from genome assembly GCF_004367745.1 of Herbaspirillum huttiense. Lineage (GTDB taxonomy): Bacteria > Pseudomonadota > Gammaproteobacteria > Burkholderiales > Burkholderiaceae_D > Herbaspirillum > Herbaspirillum huttiense. Next base: position 518,504 of record NZ_CP037993.1, on the reverse strand, counting down.
GGTGGCACCGGCATCGACCACCACATCCAGGCCATCGCGGAACGGGAAGAAGGCATCCGACGCCACGGCCGAACCGGCCAGGGTCAGGCCGGCATTCTGCGCCTTGATGGAGGCGATGCGCGCGGAATCGATACGGCTCATCTGGCCGGCACCGACGCCCAAGGTCATGCCATTGCCGCAGAACACGATGGCATTGGACTTGACGAACTTGGCCACGCGCCAGGCGAACATCAGATCCTGCAATTGCTGCTGGGTCGGCTGCTTCTTGCTGACCACCTTCACATCGGCCAGCAGCACGTTCTTGGCGTCCGGCGACTGCACCAGCAGGCCACCGCCGACGCGCTTGAAGTCGTAGCCATTCAGACCGGTGCCCAGCGGGATTTCGAGCAGGCGCACGTTCTGCTTGGCAGCGAAGATCTGCTTGGCTTCAGCGCTGAAAGACGGGGCGATCAGCACTTCCAGGAATTGCTTGGCCACCGCTTCGGCCGCTGCCGCGTCCACTTCGCGGTTGAAGGCGATGATGCCGCCGAAGGCCGAGGTCGGGTCGGTCTGCAGGGCCTTGCTGTAGGCTTCCAGCGGGTGGGCACCGATGGCCACGCCGCAGGGATTGGCGTGCTTGATGATGACGCAGGCTGCTTCCGTGGCCGGGTCGAAGCTCTTGACGCATTCCCAGGCAGCATCGGCATCGGCGATGTTGTTGAAGGACAGTTCCTTGCCCTGCAGCTGGGTGTAGTTGGCCAGCGCGCCATCGACCTTCTTGATGTCGCGGTAGAAGGCAGCGCTCTGGTGCGGGTTCTCGCCGTAGCGCATGTCCTGGACCTTCTCGAAATGAAGGTTCAGGGTCGCGGGGTAGGCGCTGCGGGTGCTGTGCTGCTTGTCTTCACCCAGGGCGGTGAAGTAATTGGTGATGGCGCCATCGTATTGGGCGGTGTGGGCGAAAACCTTCTTGGCCAGCGCGAAGCGCTTTTCGTAGGGCAGGTCGCCACCGGACTTCAGCTCGGCCAGCACGCCTTCATAATCGGTGGGATCGCAGATGACGATCACGTCCTTGTGGTTCTTGGCCGAGGAACGCAGCATGGCCGGGCCGCCGATGTCGATGTTTTCGATCGCATCTTCCAGCGAGCACTCATCCTTGGCCACGGTCTGCTGGAACGGGTACAGGTTCACCACCACCATGTCGATGGTGGGGATGCCGTGCTGTTCCAGCGCAGCGACGTGCTCGGGGAAATCGCGACGGGCCAGGATGCCGCCATGGACCTTGGGATGCAGCGTCTTCACGCGGCCATCCAGCATTTCCGGGAAACCGGTGTAGTCGGCCACTTCGGTGACCGGCACGCCATTGTCGGCCAGCAGCTTGGCGGTGCCGCCGGTGGACAGGATGTTGACGCCCATGGCGGACAGTGCGCGCGCGAAGTCGAGCACGCCTGCCTTGTCGGATACGGAAATGAGTGCTTGTTTGATCATGGTAGGCAAGACTGGTAAGGAAAAGGAAACCTGAAAAACCGTGGAAGGAAGCTGCACCCGCGCACCCTCCCGGCGCCCGCCCTGGCGCGCCGGCAAGGCCGCTGGCGGCTACAGCAGGCCGTGCTGCTGCAGCTTCTTGCGCAGCGTGTTGCGGTTGATGCCGAGGATCTCGGCGGCCTGGGACTGGTTGCCCTCGGCGCGCGCCATCACGGTCTCGAAGACCGGTTTTTCGACCGTGGCCAGCACCATGTCGTAGACATTGGTCGGTAGCTGTTCACCCAGATCCCGGAAATATTTTTCCAGGCTCTTCTTGACGACATCCTCAATACTTTCTTTGCTCATTGCTCTGCTGCTTCTGTTCTTGTCGGTGTCACCCCGCAAACCTGAATGCGCCGTTTTCCCGCGGGCGCGATGGTGCGTGGCGATGCCGTGTTGTTGATCAATTGCGCCGCTGTTGCTGCTTGCGCGAGCGCATCCGATACCCTTGTTGTCCTGTCGTGCTGTCCTGCCGTCCTGCCGTCCTGCGGTGTTGCTTCAGGCGGCCAGGGCTACCTCGTCGGCCAGTCCGTATTGCAGGCGATCGCCATGCACGGCCTGCTCGGCAAAGAACTGCCGCACCGCCTGCAACTGCTGGCCGCAGTCTTCGATGCGGTTCATGCTGCGGCGGAAGGTCTCGCCGCCCGGCAGGTCACGCACATACCAGCCGATATGCTTGCGTGCCGTGCGCACGCCCAGGTAGTCGCCATAAAAAGCGTAGTGGGCTTGCAGGTGCTCATCCATGAGGTGCGCCACCTCGGTCACCAGCGGTGCCGGCAGGTGCTCGCCGGTGCGCAGGAAGTGATCGATCTCGCGGAAGATCCAGGGCCGTCCCTGGGCGGCACGACCGACCATGACGGCATCGGCCCCGGTCAGGCGCAGGACCTCGCGCGCCTTCTCGGGCGTGGTGATGTCGCCATTGGCCACCACCGGGATCTTCACGGCCGCCTTCACGGCGGCGATGGTCTCGTACTCGGCTTCACCGCTGTAACCGTCGGCGCGGGTGCGGCCGTGCAGGGTCAGCATGGCGATACCGGCGGCCTCGGCGCGGGCGGCAATCTTGAGGGCGTTCTTGTTGGCGCGGTTCCAGCCGGTGCGGAATTTCAGGGTCACCGGCACATCCACCGCCGAGACCACAGCGTCCAGGATGCGCGCCACCAGTTCCTCGTCCTGCAGCAGGGCCGAACCGCACCAGCTGTTGCAGACCTTCTTGACCGGGCAGCCCATGTTGATGTCGATGATCTGCGCCCCGCGCTCGACGTTGTACTTCGCGCAATCGGCCAGCATGACGGGATCGGCCCCGGCGATCTGCACCGCCTTGGGTTCCATCTCGCCATCGTGGTTGATGCGGCGCGAGGTCTTCTCGCTCTGCCACAGGCGCGGATCGGACGCGGCCATTTCCGAGACGGCATAGCCCGCCCCCAGCTGCTTGCACAGCTGGCGGAACGGACGGTCGGTCACACCCGCCATGGGGGCGACGAACACGTTGTTGCGCAGGGAATAGGGCCCAATGTTCACGACGTGGATAGGGGGAGATACGGGGAAGGGCGCTATTTTAGCGCGATTGCCTGCCTCGCCCAACAAGAATCGGGCGCGGTTACATCTTTGGGGCTGATTATTTATTGGGCAGCGGAGATTGTTGGATAAATGCCAATTCGCAGTATCAGTCGACGGGAATCTCACGCTGATTCCACGAAGGCCAGCAGGCTGTCTGCCGATTGGCGCAAGCCTTTGAGGATCGCAGCGGCCACTTTGGGCGGGAACCCCTCCGGCAGATCGGCTTGCACGGTGGCAATGACTTTCTCGGTGTGCTCGCCCAGTTCGCGCAGCAGCGCCAGCGGCCCTTCGCCGTTCTCGGCCACGATCCCGAAGTGCGCACCGAGGGCCGCCCAGTGACGTGGCAGGATATCTTTCATCCTGCGATGCACGTTGCGGGACCGTACTGCCATCGCCATGGCAGCCCGATGCGGCGACAACTTGCCGGGCCCTTCGCCGATCAGGGGCAAGACAGACAGCACGTCATACAGCGGCGTCAGTTCGTATCGGCCACCGGGCTTGAGGAAGAGCGAGAAATTCTTGGCATGGCCGTCGGTAGCCCACAACATCCAGAACAACATCTGGGCCTGGAAGAAGTACCGACGCGCGGCCACCGGATCGATGGCACCGCCCAACAGCGCCATGATCTCCTTCATGCCCGGACCACCGTCGGCTTCATATTTGCGCCAGGGTGAAATCCCGCTGGCCTGGCACAGGTCTTCCTGCGGCAAACGCAGCAATACGGTCTGCCCGCTGACCGGATCGCGATGCCAGCGGCGGTCGAAGCGTTCCACCGACAACACCCGCTGCGCTCCAAAACGCAAGATTTCGCAGGTGGCCACCGGCATGCCATAGGCCGCCAGGATACGTGAGCACAGCCATTCATTCTCGACCGAATGGCGCAGATCGAGCTTGAGGCCACCGACCACACCCATGGGCAATTTCAGGATGTGCGTAGTGGGAGTGCTGCCGTGAGGCAGGCACCATTGCTCTTGGTACCACAACAGGGCGGTCTTTTCCTGGGCACCTGCCAACGAGAGACGCAGCTCTTCATCGTTCTTCAGGCCCAGGGGCATGGGCTCCGTAATCTGATGCAGCAACTCTGCGACTTCGTTGTCACTCAAGGGCCTGGACTCGATCACCGGTCTGGCTGAGGGCACCACGCCCGCCGGCAGAATCTGGAGCGCGCCCACGCAATCTCGGCCCGCTTCGGCCAGCAGTGCAAAGGCATCGGTGTCGGCGGCCTGGTAGCGGCGTGCGAGGCGTTCGCGGATGAGCTTGCTGTCGGGAAGCAGGTTGTCGAAATAGTGATGGACGATCTCGCCGCGATGGGGTGGATTGCCGGGCTTGAAAGGCAGCGACAGCGACAAGGGCCGGCCGCCGGGCGATGCCACCCACTGCGGGTCGTAGTGCAGGCTGTCGCCTTGCGCCGTGATGGCCCAGGTGCCAATGAAACTGCCATTCATCCACAGGCCCAGCTCCCTGGGCTTGCGACGCTGCGCGGTCACCATGAAGCGTCGTCGGAAGGGGGGGTATCGCTCTTCGGGAGCGTATCGTCCGCCTTGCGCAGGACCAGCTCAACGCCCAGGATGTTGAGCAGTTCTACCAGCCGGTCGGCACTGACCTTGTCAGCGTTGCGCTCCAGCGAAGACAGGTTCTGCTGGGTCACGCCCAGGCGACGGGCAACCTCCGTCTGGGTCATGCCGGATTGCTTGCGGTAGGCCTGCAGCAGCTGTGGCAGCTGGTGGCCAGTACGGACGGGAAATTCACTCATACAACCCCACTACGAAGTGATGTGAAACAAATCATACGTTGTTTCGCACATTTACGCGTTGTGGTTTGTATTTGGCCAAAACAAATTTAAATTTGTATTTTTAATTTACAAACCACAGGTTGTGAAAAGGAAAAGAGTCAGCGATCCACCTCATCCAGCGTCTCGCGCTGGAGATGCCCGATCTCGCCCCAGGAGCGGATGTGGGCACGTTCGCCATCCCAGTGCAGGCGATTGACGCTGGCGTTGAAGATGTCAAAGCTGCGTGGCTGGGCGAAGGAAGTCTGGCTGGCCCAGTGATGCACGCACTCCAGCACGCCGCCATGCGTGACGATGGCCACCTTGCGATAGCGGCCCGAAGCCAGCACGCGCTGCACGGCCGCCACCGAACGTTCATAGAATTCGCGCATGGTCTCGGCGATGCGCTCGCCGGCGGGATAGCGGAAGTCCGGCTCGCGCGCCTTCCACTGGCGATACGCCTCCGGATAGCGCGCTTCGATCTCGGTATGGCGCAAGCCCTCGAAGCCGCCGTAGCAGCGCTCGCGCAAGCCCGCATCGATCTGCACCGTCAATCCCGCTGGCCCGGCCACGGCCTGGGCCGTATCACGCGCACGCTGCAGGTCGCTGGCGAAAACGGCATCGATGCCCTCCCCCGCCAGCGCCTCGCCCAGCGCCAGGACCTGGCGCTGGCCGGCTTCATTCAAGCCGATGTCGATATGCCCTTGCAGGCGCTTGTCCACGTTCCAGTCGGTTTCGCCGTGGCGGATCAGCAGGATGTCGGTCATGCAGTGCAGTCAGGTCAGCTACGCGGTACCGCGTTGGGGTTGAGGGTGTAGAGGCCGGTGAGGGACGCCTGATCCAGCACATGGTCGCGCAGCGCAGTGACCACCACCGAACCTTCCAGGTTGCCGACCACGGGCAGCTGTTCCACGTCCAGCGCGTACAGCGTGAAGATGTAGCGGTGCACCAGCGCATCGTTCCACGGCGGGCAGGGGCCGTCATAGCCGAAGTAGTCGCCGCGCATGTCGCCGTCACCGGCGAACCAGCCGGTGTAATCGTTGATGCCCTGGCGCGCGCCCGGCATCACATCGCCCAGCACCGCCGGACCCGGCTTGCCGCGCGCGGTCACGCCGTTGCTGAACTGGCCGGCCTTGATTTCGCTCACGCCCGCCGGAATGTCCACCAGCGTCCAGTGATAGAAATCCACACGCGGCAGTTCCAGCGGCACGGTCTTGCCTTCCTGATTCACATCATCGCCGAGCGAAGGCACGTCGGGATCATGCACCACCAGCGCCAGCGACTTGGTGCCGGCCGGCAGATCGCTCCAGGCAAAGTGCGGATTGCGATTGGCAGAGAGCGCCACGTGCGTCTTGGGATCCATCACCGCAAAGGCGAATTCGCCCGGGATGTTGGCACCGTCCTTGAAAGAATCGCTCCAGAATTTCATATCACCTCCTAAAAGTAAGGCCACATGCAACACGCATTACGAATCCATTTGGGGACGCGCCGCCCGGCTTCAATGCCGGGCTCGGTTTTATTCAGTAACGTTCATATCGGCAGCCGGCGCCTTGGGCTTGACCTGCAGCCAGAAGGTCACCGGACCGTCGTTGGTGAGCGACACCTTCATATCGGCTCCGAAGCGCCCTGTTCCCACCCGTTCCTCGCCATGGCGCGCACGCGCCTGGGCCACGAAGTGGTCGAACAGTTGCCGTCCCAGTTCCGGTGCCGCCGCCGGCGTGAAGGACGGGCGCGTGCCTGAATTGGTATCGGCCGCCAGCGTGAATTGCGGGATCAGCAGCAAGCCGCCTTGCACGTCGGCAACGCTGCGATTCATCTTGCCGGCCTCGTCGCTGAAGACGCGATAGGCCAGCAGCTTCTTCAAGAGGGCGTCGGCTTCGGCCGGGGTGTCATGGCGCTCGGCGCAGACCAGCACCATGAGCCCGGTGCCGATGCTGCCCAGCGTCTGGCCATCCACCACCACCGAGGCCTGGCTGGCCCGCTGCAAGAGGGCGATCATGCGCGTTCCAGCTTACGCCAGGGTGACGCGGGCGAACTTGCGCTTGCCCACTTGCACCACGCACTGGCCGGCCTCGACCTTCAGGCCCTTGTCGCTGATGACGGTGCCGTCGATGCGCACACCGCCCTGCTCGACCATGCGCAGCGCTTCCGAAGTGGAGGCGCACAGGTTGGCCTGCTTGAGCAGCTGGCCGATGCCCAGCGGCGCGCCCGACAGCGAGACTTCAGGGATATCGTCCGGGATGCCGCCCTTGGAGCGGTTCACGAAGTCGGCCAGCGCATCTTCCGCGGCCTGCTGCGAGTGGAAGCGGGCGACGATTTCCTGGGACAGCGCCACCTTGATGTCGCGCGGGTTCTTGCCGGCCTCGACCTCGGCCTTGTAGCCGGCGATCTCGGCCATCGAACGGAACGACAGCAGCTCGTAGTAGCGCCACATCATCACGTCGGAAATGCTCATCACCTTGGCGAACATGGTGTTGGCCGGCTCGGTGATGCCGATGTAATTGCCCTTGGACTTGGACATCTTTTCCACGCCGTCCAGGCCTTCCAGCAGCGGCATGGTCAGGATGCACTGCGGCTCCTGGCCGAAATCCTTTTGCAGTTCGCGGCCCACCAGCAGGTTGAATTTCTGGTCGGTGCCGCCCAGCTCCAGGTCCGACTTCAGGGCCACCGAGTCATAACCCTGCATCAACGGGTAGAGGAATTCATGCACCGAAATCGGCGTGCCTTCCTTGAAGCGCTTGGTGAAGTCATCGCGCTCCATCATGCGCGCCACCGTGTAGCGCGAGGCCAGCTGGATCATGCCGCGGCTGCCCAGGGCATCACACCATTCGGAGTTGTAGCGGATCTCGGTCTTGGACGGATCCAGCACCAGGCTGGCCTGGGCGAAATAGGTCTTGGCGTTGATCTCGATCTGCTCGCGCGACAGCGGCGGGCGCGTCGCATTGCGGCCGGACGGGTCGCCGATCATCGAGGTGAAATCGCCGATCAGGAAGATCACCTGATGGCCCAGGTTCTGCAGCTGGCGCATCTTGTTCAGGACCACGGTGTGGCCCAGGTGCAGGTCGGGCGCGGTCGGGTCCAGGCCCAGCTTGATGCGCAGCGGCTGGCCGCTTTGCTCGGCGCGCGCCAGCTTTTGCGCGAATTCGCTTTCGATGAGCAGCTCATCGATGCCGCGCTTGGTGATGGCCAGCGCTTCCTGCACCTTGTCGGTGAGGGGCAGGCGGGAAGGAGCTGCTTGGGCAGCGGCGGCGGAGGTGGACTGGTCGGCGTTCATCGATATAACTAAAAAATTGGCTTTTGTAGGACAGGACCGCTAAATCGTGTTGCTATAATTCCGACTTTCGTTTTTTCTGCCCAGCGCCAGGACGCGGCCTCAGAAGCTCAGCAGCAGGAAAACGTTCTCGACCCGTAGGCGATGTTACGCGGGCGCAACACGGCGGGGGGACAGGAAACGCCGCATTGCAGCCATCACCCGCCATCCGCCACGGAAACGTCAGATTTTAACGTATTCGGTTTGCATGTTCCCACAAGATAAACTCAAGCACGTCTCGTCCCTGTGCTTCTCCGCGTTGCAGTCCTGCCACCACAAAGTCGCCGCTTCCTCGCCCAAGACCCGCATCATCGGTGCCAGCGCCCTGTTCCTGGCTGCCTTCACCATCGGTGCCGCCGGCTTCGCCCCGGCCGAGCCGGACCTGCGCGATGCCCCGGTGAACCCGATTTCCAAGGAGCTGGCCCTGCCCGACCTGCAACAGCAGATCAGTGCACTGGAAGAGCGTTCGCAGTATTACGTCAACGAAGAGAAGGTCCGCAGCGGCGACACCCTGGCCACCCTGCTCAACCGCCTCGGTGTGGATGACGATGAGGCCACCGCCTTCATCAAGTCCGATACCCTGGCGCGCACCGTGATGCAGTTGCGCGCCGGCAAGCGCGTCGTGGCCCAGACCGATGACAACGGCGAGCTCATCAAGCTCTCCGCCACCCTCGACGACGGCAGTGACACGCCCAAGAACCTGGTGATCGCGCGCCACGACGGCAAGCTCACCGCCGAAGCCCAGCCCGCCGTGCTGGAGCGCCGCGTGGAAATGCGCGCCGGCACCATCTTCTCCTCGCTCTTCGCCGCCACCGACAACGCGCAGATCCCCGATGCGGTGGCCATGCAGCTGGTGGACATGTTCGCCACCAACATCAACTTCGCCTCCGACCTGCGCCGTGGCGACCGTTTCAACGTGGTCTACGAGACCTTCTATCAGAATGGCGACCTGGTGCGCACCGGCCGCGTGCTGGCCGGTGAATTCGACAATGCCGGCAACCGCTACCAGGCCGTGTGGTTCAGCGACCCGGCCAGCAAGACCGGCGGTGGCGGCTATTACGCCTTCGATGGCAAGTCGCTCAAGAAGGCGTTCCTGAAGTCGCCCCTGGCCTTCACCCGTATCTCTTCCGGTTTCTCGATGCGCCTGCACCCGATCCTGGGGCAGTGGAAGCAGCATACCGGCGTGGACTTCGCCGCCCCGACCGGCACGCCCATCCATGCAGCAGCCGATGGCGTGGTCGATTTCGTGGGCCAGCAGAATGGCTACGGCAACATCGTCGTCATCAAGCACTGGAGCGGCTACTCCACCGCCTACGGCCACATGAGCCGCTTCGCGCCCAACATCAAGAAGGGCATGAAGGTCAGCCAGAATGACGTGATCGGTTTCGTCGGCATGACCGGCTGGGCCACCGGCCCGCACTTGCACTACGAGTTCCGCGTCAACAACCAGCCGCGCAATCCGCTGTCGGTGGAGGTGCCCAACAACCAGGCCCTGACCGGCCCGCAGTTGCAGCGCTTCCGCACCGTGGCCGCCGACATGCAGCATCGCATGGCCATGCTGCGCGTGCCGGGTGCGCCCGATGTGAAGCTGGCGGCAGCCAAGTAAGACTGGGCTGTCCGAACTCCCCGACCAGGGCGGCGCTGTAGAATCAGCGGCCGCCCTTTTCTTTTTACGAGCTGCCTGCCATGAACGATTCTCCCTTTTTGACCATCGGCCTGATGTCCGGCACCAGTCTTGACGGCGTCGACGGCGTCCTGGCCGCCTTCGATGGCCAGACGATCACCGCCACGCTGGCGGCGGCTTACGTGCCCTTCCCCGCCCATCTGCGCGCGGACCTGATGGCCCTGCAGGCCGCCGGGCCCAACGAGATCGAACGCGAAGCCCTGGCCGCCAATGCGCTGGCCGTGCATTACGCCGACTGCGTGGCGCAACTGCTGCTGCAGGCTGGCAAGACGGCGGCCGACGTGCACCTGGTGGGCGTGCATGGACAGACCATCCGCCACCGTCCCGAACTCGGTTTTACCCGCCAGACCAACAACCCGGCACTGCTGGCCGAACTGTGCAACATCGATGTGGTGGCCGACTTCCGCAGCCGCGACGTCGCCGCCGGCGGCCAGGGTGCACCGCTGGTGCCGGCTTTCCATCGCGCCATCTTCGGCGATGCGGCGCAGTCGCGGGTGGTGGTCAATATCGGCGGCATCGCCAACATCAGCATCCTGCCGGCGGGGGAAGACGGCGCTTACGGCTTCGATACCGGCCCCGGCAATGCGCTCATGGATGGCTGGATTCATTTGCACCAGCAGCGCGCCTATGATGCCAACGGCGACTGGGGCGCCTCGGGACAAGTGCACGCAGGACTGCTGGCGCAATTGCGCGATGAACCCTTCTTCCGCTTGCCGCCGCCCAAGAGTTCGGGACGCGACCTGTTCCATCTCGACTGGCTGCAGGCGGCCCTGCTGCGCACGGGCGATGCAATCGCCCCGGAAGATGTGCAGGCCACGTTGACGCTGCTCACGGCCAGCACCATTGCCGACGCCATCGTCGCGCACGCACCCACGGCGCAGCAGGTCTATGTATGCGGAGGCGGCGCCGAGAATGCCTTCCTGATGCGGCTGTTGCAGCAGCAACTGGACAGCCGCGCAACCGTGCAGTCGACGGCCGCTCTGGGCGTGTCTCCGCAGCATGTGGAGGCGTTGGCCTTTGCCTGGCTGGCGCGGCGCTTTGATCTGCGGCTGCCGGGCAACCTGCCGGCGGTGACCGGGGCACGCGGCTTGCGGGCGCTCGGCGCGTTGCACCCGGCCTGAGGTCCGATCGCAGAAACGAAAAAGCCGTCCGGTGCATGGCACGAACGGCTTTCTCTTTAGCGCTTCATGATGTTTGGCGCCTGTTTCAATACCGAACGGGTCGGTATCAAAATGAATTCAACAATCAGTAATATCAGTAATGGCGCTTGATGACGCTTGCTGACGGCGATCAATAACGGCTGATGCGGCCGTTATCCAGTCGCACACGATCCCCCACGCGGAAATCGGTATTGTCTTCCTGCGCGAAGGTCTGCAAGGAGCCATCGCTCATGCGCACGCGGATGTTGTAAACCTGGCGGCCGGCAGAGTTATTGCGCTCGACCTGGTTACCGGCATAGGCACCACCGGCGGCACCCGCGACCGTCGCCAGCACGCGGCCGGTGCCGCCGCCGACGGCATTGCCCAGCAGGCCACCGGCCACGCCACCCACCACCGCACCGGCCACGCCGCTGCTTTCCTTGTGGGTCACTTCAATGGCTTCCACGACGCCGGTACCGGAATAGGACGCCACGCGTTCATAGTTCTGCGAGGTCGGTGCCGCGCCATAAGGGGCTTGCTGCGGACTCGCGCAGCCGATCAGCAGACCGGCGAAACTGGCGCTGATCACGGCCAGCGAGATGTAGTGATGACGGACGGACATGGTGTTCTCCTCTGCACAAATGCACGAATGCGATGGACGATGTTCGCAGTGTGCCGCGCAGCCTGCATGCGCGGCATCGGAGAAGCCCGGCAATGCTTGTCGGAGAAATGAGGACGTCGCCGTCAGCAGACAGTCTCAGTTGAGCCAGCCGCGCCGACGGAAATACCAGAACGGCGCGATGGCCGACCCGACCATCATCAGGATGGCCAGCGGATAACCCACCACCCAATCCAGTTCCGGCATGACCTTGAAGTTCATGCCGTAGATGCTGGCGATCAGCGTCGGCGGCAGGAAGGCCACCGAGGCCACCGAGAAGATCTTGATGATCTTGTTCTGGTTGATGTTGATGAAGCCGACGGTGGCATCCATCAGGAAGTTGATCTTGTCGAAGAGGAAGGCGGTGTGGCCATCCAGGGATTCGATGTCGCGCAGGATCTGGCGCGCATCCTCGAACTGCTCCGAACTGAGCAGACGTCCGCGCATCAGGAAGCTGACCGCGCGCCGCGTATCCATCATGTTGCGGCGGATGCGGCCGTTCAAGTCTTCTTCGTGGGCGATGGTGTTGAGCACTTCGGCGGCGGCCTGGTCGGAGAGGCTTTTCTTGAGCACGCTGGTGCTCACCGCTTCGAGCTTCTGGTAGATGCCTTCGAGGGCATCGGCCGAATATTCGGCATCGGTCTCGTAGAGGTCGAGCAGCACGTCGCGGTAGTCGCCGATGGAACCGGGCCGCGAGCGCGCACGCATGCGCACCAGGCGGAACACCGGCAGGTCTTCCGCATGCACCGAGAACAGGATGTTGCGTGCCAGGATGAAGGCCACCGTCATGGTGGAGGAAGAATCGTCGTCGCCTTCGAAGAGGAAGTCGGTGCGCAGGTGCAGGTCGCCGTTCTCGGCTTCGAAGTAACGGGCCGAGGCTTCGATGTCGCTGAATTCGTCCTCGTCGGGCAGGGTCACGCCGTAGATGCTCTTGACCCAGGCGCGCTCTTCGTCATTCGGTTCGGTCAGGTCCACCCAGACCGGCGCGGCCTGTTCGAGGTCGGTGCGGCTGTCGATGTTGACCTGGCTCAGCCGTCCGTTTTGCAACACGAATACATTGATCATGGGTTCTCGCTCGGTGGAACGCGGGGGGAAGAGTCCCGGGTGAAATGCGGCAGCCCGTGGCGACAGGCGCGAAACGTGCGCAAGTGTACGTTCAAGCCCCGTGCCAGGCAAGCGCCAATGCGCCGCATGCCGCACGGCTGTGGCGAACCGAGTGCGCTGTCATACGGCGGTCATGTGGCTGCGGCAGCAGCGCAGGATTACTTGTGCGTGGGCGGCAGCGTGGCTGCGTTCATGCGGCGCAGGATCAGGCTGGTGCGCGCGGCCAGATAGCCGGAGCCGCGATTGCGGTCGTAATAGCGCGGACGCGGCAGCATCACCGCCAGCCGTGCCGCCTGTTCGGCGCCGAGATTGGCGGCCGTGGTGCGGTAGTAATGCTGGGCTGCGGCCTCGGCACCGAAGACACCGTTGCCCCACTCCACCACGTTGAGGTAGAGCTCGAAGATGCGCTGCTTGTCGAGCAGGAATTCCAGCATGTAGGTGATGATGAATTCCTGGCCCTTGCGCAGGTAACTGCGCTCGCCCGATAGGAACAGGTTCTTGGCCAGCTGCTGGGTGATGGTGGAACCGCCGGCCACCACCTTGCCCTTCTTCTCGTTCTTTTCGTAGGCCTTCTGCAGGGCCTCCCAGTCGATGCCGTCATGCTCGGAGAAGTTGGAGTCTTCCGAGGCGATGATGGCGCGCTTGAGATTGTTGGAGATGCGAGCGTAAGGCACCCAGCGGAATTGCAGCTGGGCATTCGGGTCCTTCTCGCGCAGGATCGACAACTGCTGGCGCATGAAACTGGTGGACTCCGGATTGTGATCCTTCCACCACCAGATCTGGACGAAGAAGTACAGCTGCAGCAGCAGTACCAGGGTGATGGGCAGGACGATGATCCAGAAGAGCAGCTTGCGTAGCGATTTCATGAGCCGGTTGTTGTTTTGTTGCCGTGTTCTGTCGATCCGGGAAATTCCGTCATGGTGCGATCCTGCAGAGATGCACTCATGCACTCATACCGTCCTGCACTCCTGCGGTCCTCTACATCTGTGGAGGACTGCCGGCCTTTTGCTTGGTGCTTGGTGCTTAGTGCTTATTGCGACAACTGCTGGCGCAGGCTGGCAAACACCTCTGCGGTGGCGGGCCGCACGCCGCGCCACAGCTGGAAGGCTTCGGCGGCCTGCTCGACCAGCATGCCCAGGCCATCGCGCACGCTGGCCCCGTGTTGCTGGGCGCTCTGCATGAAGACCGTAGGCTGGCGGCCATACATCATGTCGTAGGCCAGGGTCTCGCTGCCATACACCGATACCGGCAGCGGCGGCAGATCGTCCGACAGGCTGGCCGAGGTAGCGTTGATGATGACATCGAACACGCCCTCCAGTTCGGCATAGGCCGCACTGCGTACCGGGCCGAATTCCCGGAACTGGCGCGCCAGTTCATCGGCCTTGGCTTGCGTGCGGTTGACGATCACCAGTTCGGCCGGCTGCTGTTGCAGCAGCGGCAGCAGCGCGCCACGCGAGGCACCGCCGGCGCCGAGCAACAGCACGCGACGGCCTGCCAGCGCCTGGCCGGCATTGACCATGATGTCGGTCACCAGGCCGGCACCATCCGTGTTGTCGCCGAGGATGCGGCCGCCTTCGAACTTGAGCGTATTGACCGCACCGGCCAGACGCGCGCGTTCGGTCAGTTGATCGGCCAGCGCATGCGCTTCCAGCTTGAAGGGAACGGTGACGTTGGCACCGCGTCCTCCGCGCCGCTGGAACACCTGCACCGCTGCCTTGAAACCGTGCAGCGGAACCAGCAGGCGATCGTAATGCAGCGACTGGCCGGTCTGGGCGGCGAACTGCGCATGGATCTCGGGCGACTTGCTGTGGGCAATCGGATTGCCGATGACGACGTATTCATCCATGGTGGTTTGCCTGCTCCCTCGTTATATGTTCTGACTGCTCTTTGCTGTTCTTGTATCGGACCGCTGCGCCGCTGGCGATATCAGCCGGCCCCCAGTTCTGCCTGCACGCCCTGGTCACGGGTGAAACGGAAGGTCACGATGACTTCCCACACATCATCCTTGCCGCTGGTGCGCATGTTCTCCGGAAAACGGCCGAACGGCACCGAGCGCCGCACGATGGCCACCGCCGCCTGGTCCAGCGCGGCATTGCCGGAACTGGTGCGCACCACCACCCCGCCATCGCGCTCGTAGATGCTGCCATCCTGGAATACCGGGATCACTACCAGCAGTTCACCGTAGAGCTTCTTGCCGTCGCGGGTCGGGAAGTTCAGGGTGCCGACCTTTTCTATCTTGTCCTGCAGCGCCTTGAAGTACTGGGCATAACCGACTTCGCGGGTGCTTGGCGTGATCTGGGTCTTCTTGGGGCGCTTGTTGTATTGCGCGATGTCCTTGGCCAGTTCGGCTTCCATGCGCGCCATGGCCTTGGCGGTTTCGGTCAGGTCGCGCGCGTTGGGCTGCGGCGTCTCGACCGGCTTCTGCTGCTCGGCGCTGGCCACGTGCTGGCGCGCCTCCTGCAACTGCGCCAGCATCTTGCGCTGCTGCTGTTCCAGTTCAGCCACCTTGCGCTGCGCGGCCTTGACGCTGTCACCGCTCTCCACGTGCTGCATGTCCGGCAGCGGCGATCGGGCGCGGCCGTCGTCGGCATTGCCGCCGCCATCCAGGTTGGCCTGCGCCAGCGCCTGAGCGTTGACCGGCTTCTTGTCATGCTTGGCGTTGACCAGGATGACTTCCAGTTCCGGATCGGACGGCTTGAAGCGGAAGGCGTCGGGCGCGGCGAAGTGCACGGCCAGCAGCAGGCCATGCACCAGCAGCGAGATTCCGAGCGCGACGCTCAGCAGACGATGTTGGGCAAACAGATTCACAGCAGACGGGGAGCAACGACGATATTCACAGCGCCAATTCTACGCCAGCACCGCGTCATTGCGCGGCTTGGGCCGACGGGTTTTCGTCGGCATCGGCGGCGTCGGGATGTCGCTCTTCCTGTGCATTTTCCTGTACGGAATCCTGTGCATCGTTCTGTACATTGTTCTGTACCGAATTTTGCTCGGCAGCGGCTTCCTCGCCCTGTTCTTCGCTGCCCATGGAGGCCATGCCTTCGAGCAACTCATCATCGTCTTCACCGAGATCGCTGGCCAGCGCCTGAGCCGCAGCGGCCGGCACTTCCAGCAGGCGCGCCTCCACGGTCAGGTCGACCTCGTCCCAGCGCAGCAGATCCAGCTTGACCTGCAGGCCGCGCGCCAGCTGCGGCAGGCCCGGCATGCGCAGCACCAGCGGGATCTCGACCAGGCGCAGGATTTCATCCTTGAGCACCACCGCTTCCACGGTACGGGCGTTTTCCTGCGCCAGCCAGCGCAGGCACCAGTAGCGTTCCATGGTCGACTGGAAATCGGCATAGCCGGAGTAAGCCGCATCGAAGCCCGAGACGATGGCGAAGAGATCGGCATCGCGCGGCTTGAAGGGCGCCACCAGCGGCGCGGTCACGCCGTGCTCGATGCAGGCCAGGATCTGCCACTGGTTGACCAGGTCGGTATAGCGGCGCAGCGGCGAGGTGCTCCAGGCATATTGATCCACGCCCAGGCCCTGGTGAGGCGCGGCGTGAGTGACCATGCGCACCTGCATCTTGGCGGCCCAGCCACCGGCCCCGCCGCCTTGTGCGCGGTAGATGCCCGGCACGCCGTGATCGGCCATGAGCTTGCCCCAGGTGCTGTTGGCGAAGATCATCAGCTCGGCCACGATCTTGTCCAGCGGCGCACCACGGCGGCGGCGCACGATGCTCACCACATCGTTCTCGACATAGAAATTGAAGTCGACGCGATTGTTCTGTTCCGGGCGCAGGCCGAAACTCTCGCGCTTGGCCATGCGGCCCTGTTCCAGCAATTGCACCCACTGCCACAGGAGCGCGATCTCTTCCTTGTGCGGATAGTCGCCGCGATTCTCGGCCAGCGCTTCCTCGGTGACCAGCTCGTCGAGGTCGTTGTGGCGCAGGTTGGCGGCGATCGGCACCAGCTCGGCGCGGGTCTCGGTGCCCAGCACTTCCCAGCTGGCTGCATCCAGCGTGGCATACAGCGACAGCGCAGGACGCGCAGCCCCGGCATCCAGCGTATAAGTGGCCACCAGGTCGTCCGGCAGCATGGTGATCTTTTCGCCCGGCATGTAGACGGTGGACATGCGCGCACGCGCAATCGCATCGATCGCATCGCCACGCTTGATGGCCAGACCCGGTGCGGCGATGTGGATGCCCACGCGCAGCTTGCCGTCCGGCAGGCGGGTGACCGACAGGGCATCATCGATCTCGGTGGTGGTCACGTCATCGATGGAGAAAGCCTGGACATCGGCCAGCGGCAGGTCGGTAGCCGCCGGCGGGATATCGATGGCCGGGAAGCCGGTGCCGCGCGGGAAGAATTCGTAGAGGAAACGCGCGTAATGTAGATCCTTGGGCGAGGCCACGCCACCGGCAGCCAGCATCAGGCGTTGCGGGGTGGTCTGCATTTCCTTGGCGGCGGCGTCCAGGGCCTTGAATTCGATGCCGTTCTTGTCCGGTTTGAAGAGCAGTTGCAGGGCGATGGGGCGGAAGGCTTCCGGCAGTTTGTGGGCCTTGAGTTCTTCCACATACACGGCCTGTGCGGCCAGTTGCTGCTTCTTCTTTTCCAGCCCGGCCAGGGCGGCCTGCAGCGAGGCTTGCGGGGCCGCCTTGTAGCGACCACGACCCTTCTTGTAGAAATAGATCGGCGCGCGATGCAGGCACAGCAGCAGGCCGGCCGCTTCCGGCGGCAGCGGGGCATGCCCGAAATACTCGGCGGCCAGGTCGGTGAAACCGAATTCTTCTTCGCCGGCCACTTCCCACAGGAAATCCAGGTCGACTTCATCAGCGATGGCCTGGGCCTGTTGCATCAGCTCCTGCGGCGCGGGGGCAGCGAATTGCAGCAGCGCATCGCGCGACTTGACTTTGGCGCGCTTGCCGGAGGCCATCTCGACTTGGTAGGACTCGCCCTGCTGGGTCATGATGGAGCCGGCCTTGAAATCGCCGGATTCTTCGAACAATAAATTCATCTGCTTCTATCGCTTTTCAATCGGTACGTGGGCCGGCAGCGGACGCATCAGCGCCTCCAGTGCCGGCAGGAAAACATCGGTGACCATCAGCACGCCGCCGCGCCGGGTAAACAGGGAGCGGCGCGCCAGCAAACTGGTCGGCAATTCGGACCCGGGCAAGGCCTGCGCGATGCGGCGCATCAGCGGGTGGCCGGCGGACAGCCGAGCATACTGGATGGGGCTGCGCCCGACCAGCGGATCAAAGAACAAGTTGGCCCCCAGTGGCGTGCTGCCGAGCTTGCTGAAAAAGGGCCAGTCAGACTTGACCGAGCTGGTCGACAGCACCGTATGGCCAAACACCACCGGCTGCCCGTCGCCCAGCAGGATGACATCGCGCTCCACCACCCGGCTACGGGGCGATATGCACAAGGCTTCATGCTCATCGGCCAGGATGCGGCCCGGGCGCTGGCGCAGCAGGCGCACGCTGAAGCTTTCGGTCCGTTTCTTCAATTTCAGGGTCATGGAACCGGGGTCGGCCAGCCAGGCGCGGGTGCGCCGCACCAGGTCGCCATCGGCCGCCAGCAGCGCCGCCAATGCCTGCGGATGCGCCATCCAGCGCGCCTTGCGGACAGCATGGGGCATCAGCGCACCGCCTTGCCGGGCAGGTCCACGCCGCAGAAGGCCAGCACCTCGTCGAGATGGTCGGCAAATTCGGCCATGCCATGGTCGCTGCCCTCGATGACGGTCTGGCGCGCGCCGGGGTAATGGGCCACCATCTCGCGCCAGTCCAGCACTTCGTCGCCGGTGGCAGCCAGCAGGAAATAGCGCTCCGGGCGCGTAATCGCCGGCACCGACAGGGCCAGCAGCTCGGCGATGTACTCGCGCTTGAATTCAAAGGTTTCGTCGGAGTGGTATTGCGTGGTCACGCCGACATAGGATTCCAGGTCACGCGGCGGCTTGACCGCCGGGTTGACCAGCACCGCCCGGCAGCCGGTGTGTTCGGCCAGCCAGGTGGCGTAGTAGCCGCCCAGCGACGAGCCGACCACGGTCAGCTGCGCCGGGTCCACCCCTGCCACCAGCGCACCGGCCAGGGCGATGGCCCCGGCCGGCGAGGCCGGCAGTTGCGGGCAGACGTACTGGTCCTGCAGGCCGAGGGCGGCCATGCGCTGTCCCATCACGCGCGCCTTGAAGGACTGCGGCGAGGAACGAAAGCCGTGCAGGTACAGGATCATGCCAGCGCGTCCAGCAGCTTCTGGTGTACGCCGCCGAAGCCGCCATTGCTCATCACCAGCACATGGTCGCCCGGCTGCGCGGCGGCCTTGACGGCTTGCACCAGCGCGTCGAGGTCGTGGAAGGCAGCGGCTTTCTGACCCAACGGGGCCAGCGCCTCGGCCAGGTCCCAGCCCAGCGCATCACGCCCGGACTGGGCGCCGAAACCGAAGACCAGGTCAGCATCAGTCAAGCTGCCCGGCAGAGCTTCTTTCATCGTGCCCAGCTTCATGGTGTTGGAGCGCGGCTCCAGCACGGCCAGGATGCGAGCGCTACCGACCTTCTTGCGCAGGCCGGCCACGGTGGTGGCGATGGCGGTCGGGTGATGGGCGAAATCGTCATAGACGGCCACGCCATTGGCGCTGCCGCGCAGCTCCATACGCCGCTTCACGCTCTGGAAAGCGCCCAATGCCTCGATGGCCTGGGCCGCCGGCACGCCTACGTGGCGGGCAGCGGCAATCGCGGCCAGGGCGTTCATGCGGTTATGTTCACCGGTCAGCGACCAGTCCACCGTACCTTGCGACTGGCCTTCAAAGAAGACCTCGAAACGGCCATCCTCATGGGTCTGCAGCGACCAGCCGGGCTGGTCGGCGGCTACGCCAAAATCTTCACGTTCGCTCCAGCAGCCGCGCGCCAGCACGCGCTGCAATGCGGCTTCACGGCCATTGACGATGACCCGGCCGAGCCCGGGCACGGTGCGCACCAGATGGTGGAATTGCGTCTCGATGGCCCCCAGATCGGGGAAGATGTCGGCGTGATCGTACTCAAGATTGTTCAGCACGGCGGTACGGCTGCGGTAGTGCACGAACTTGCTGCGCTTGTCGAAGAAGGCGGTGTCGTACTCGTCGGCCTCGATGACGAAGAAGGGCGACGGTCCCCCCTGGCCATCACTGCCCAGGCGTGCCGATATGCCGAAGTTCATCGGCACCCCGCCGATCAGGAAGCCCGGCTGGTAGCCCGCGTGTTCCAGCACCCAGGCCAGCATGGCCGAGGTGGTGGTCTTGCCATGCGTGCCGGCCACCGACAGGACCCACTTGTCCTGCAGGATGTTCTCGCCCATCCATTGCGGGCCGGAGACATAGGGCAGGCCGCGGTTGAGGATCTCCTCCATCAGCGGGTTGCCGCGCGAGACCACGTTGCCGATGACGAACAGATCCGGCTTGATCTCCACCTGCGACGGCTCGAAACCCTGGGTCAGGGTGATGCCCTGGGCTTCCAGCTGGGTGCTCATGGGGGGATAGACGTTGGCGTCGCAGCCGGTCACGGTATGGCCGGCCTCTTTGGCCAGCACGGCCAGGCCGCCCATGAAGGTGCCGCAGATGCCGAGGATGTGTATATGCATAGCGAATCTTGGGGTGTAATCCCGCGATTTTACCTGAGCCGGCGGCTGCACCTGCTAACGAGTATGATGTCGCCCATGTCTGAATTTGAATTCACCTCCCCCACCGAGCAGCTGCGTGCAGAAATCGCCGCCGCCGCCGCGCGCATGATCGCCGAAGATGGCGCCGACTACGGCAGCGCCAAGCGCAAGGCGGCCAAACAGATCCTGGGCAACCAGAAGGTGCGCGGCGAGATCATGCCGGATAACGAGCAGATCGAAGAAGAAGTCCGCATCTACAACGAACTCTTCTTTGCCGATACCCAGCCGGCGCGCCTGTTGCACCTGCGCCAGGTGGCCCTGCAGCTGATGCAGGACCTGCAGCAGTTCAATCCTTATATTACCGGCGCGGTGTGGAATGGCACGGCAGGTGAACATTCGGACATCCACCTGCAGCTGTTCTCGCCCAGCGCCAAGGATGTCGAGATTTTTCTTCTGAACAAGAATGTGAACTTCGAGGTCGGCGAAACCAGCCACTTCCGCACCGGCCAGACGGTGGAAACCCTGAGCTTCCTGCTGCCCCAGCGCGGTGCCGACCCCGAACTGGCCCATCTGGCCCTGTATGACGAAGACGACCTGCGCGGCAGCCTGCGTGCCGCCCCTGGCAAACGCCCCGAGCGCGGCGATGCGGCCGCGCTGGCGGCGCTCATCGATGCCCCCTCCGAGGACTGATTCATGACGAAACTGAAAAATGTGATCCTGTTGGCCGTGGTTGCGGTCGTTTGCGTGGGTGTTGGCGTCTATGCCAGCCATCGCGCCAACCCGCCCGCCTCCCCCGAGACCCAGGCGCTCAACAAGCTGCTGTCGCAATCGATGCCGGATGCCAGCGGCCAGACCCAATCGCTGGCGCAATACAAGGGCAAACCCCTGGTCCTGAACTTCTGGGCCACCTGGTGCGGCCCCTGCGTGGAAGAAATGCCCGAGCTGACGGCCTTGCAGCAGGAGATCGCGCCGGTGCAAATCCTCGGAATTGGCGTCGATAGTCAGGAAAATATCGCCAAGTTTGCGCAAAAGTACCAAATCCGCTATCCTCTCTTCGTTGCCGGAACCGGCGCCACCGATTTGCTGCGGCAATTCGGCAATCAGGCGGGCGGTCTTCCGTTCACCGCTCTGGTGGGCAAGGACGGCAACGTCAAAAAGGTCTACCTGGGCCGCATCAAGTTCGATGAACTGCGCGCCGACCTGTCACAGCTCTGAATCGCAGAGTCACTTGCAGGGCCACCTCGGCGGCCCGCAAACGCAAATCCGTGAAAAGAAAGTTTTTCTTGCCAAATGATGGCATTTGACGGCAAAATGCGCGCATCGTCGTCAAACGGAGCTTAATCTCCATGGCAAAACAGCTTCTCCTGCTCAATGGACCGAACCTCAATCTGCTCGGAACCCGGGAGCCGGAAGTCTACGGATCCACCACGCTGGCCGATATCGAACAGCGTGCACAAGAACAGGCCCGCGCCGCCGGCGCGACCCTGGCCACCTTCCAGAGCAACCACGAAGGTGCGCTGATCGACCGCATCCACCAGGCACGCCTGGAGGGGGTCGATGGCATCATCATCAACCCGGGTGGATTGACCCATACCAGCGTGGCCCTGCGCGATGCGCTGGCCGGGGTGGCGATCCCCTTCGTGGAATTGCATATCTCCAATGTGCACCAGCGCGAGGAGTTCCGGCATTTTTCCTATCTGTCCGGCATTGCCCGGGCAGTCCTGTGCGGCTTCGGGGTCGATGGCTATCGTATGGCCGTTGATTTCTGGCTGCGTCAATCCTGAGGGCGGACACGCCGCTTCGAACGGATCGCTTCACGTACTGCAAGACCCAGACTGAACCCGCCGGGCGCCACAGAGCGCCGGCGTTTCGTTTAACACTACTCATCTACATTCCGAGGGATTCAAATGGATTTACGAAAACTCAAGACGCTGATCGACCTGGTTGCTGAATCGGCCATCGAAGAGCTGGAAGTCACCGAAGGCGAAAGCAAGGTCCGCATCGTCAAGTCGTCCCCGAATGCCCAGAACCAGGTCGTGATGGTGCCGCAACAGCAAGCCTACGCTCCCGCCGCTGCCCCCGTGGCCGCGGCCGCCCCGGCTGCTGCTGCTCCCGCTGCCGCACCGGCGGCGCCGGCCGTGCCGGAAGGCTACATCGTCAAGTCGCCCATGGTCGGTACCTTCTACCGTTCCTCGGCACCGGGCGCACCGGCCTTCGTCGAAGTGGGCAAGGAAGTCAAGGAAGGCGATACCCTGTGTATCATCGAAGCCATGAAGCTGCTCAACGAAATCGACGCCGACAAGGGTGGCGTGGTCAAGCAGATCCTGGTGGAAAACGGCCAGGCCGTCGAGTTCGGCCAACCGCTGTTCGTGCTGGGCTGATTCCCGCCGCAGCAGTCCCTGGCCTGGCAGCAACGGCCGCCGCGCGGCACATGCCGGCTGCCGCGGCCCGGCTCCGGAACCTATAACGCTTGAACCTGGCGACGCCTCATTCCTGTTATGTTTGAAAAAATCCTCATCGCCAACCGTGGCGAAATTGCCCTGCGTATCCAGCGCGCCTGCCGCGAACTGGGTATCAAGACCGTGGTCGTGCACTCCGAGGCCGACCGCGAGGCCAAGTACGTGAAGCTGGCCGATGAGTCGGTCTGCATCGGCCCGGCCCCGTCGGCCCTGTCCTACCTGAACATGCCGGCCATCATCAGCGCCGCTGAAGTGACGGACGCCCAGGCGATCCACCCCGGCTACGGCTTCCTCTCGGAAAACGCCGATTTCGCCGAGCGCGTGGAACAGTCCGGCTTCGTCTTCATCGGCCCGCGCGCGGAAAACATCCGCATGATGGGTGACAAGGTCTCGGCCAAGCAGGCCATGATCCGCGCCGGCGTGCCCTGCGTGCCGGGTTCGGAAGGCGCGTTGCCGGACAACCCCAAGGAAATCGTCCAGATCGCCCGCAAGATCGGCTATCCGGTCATCATCAAGGCGGCCGGC
The DNA here is from genome assembly GCF_004367745.1 of Herbaspirillum huttiense. GTDB lineage: Bacteria > Pseudomonadota > Gammaproteobacteria > Burkholderiales > Burkholderiaceae_D > Herbaspirillum > Herbaspirillum huttiense. Next base: position 495,196 of record NZ_CP037993.1, on the reverse strand, counting down.
GGCGGTGGTGGCCGTGGCATGCGCGTGGTGCATACCGAAGCCGCGCTGATCAATGCCGTGACCATGACCAAGACCGAAGCCGGTGCCGCCTTCGGCAATCCGGAAGTCTATATGGAGAAGTATCTGGAAAATCCGCGCCACGTGGAAATCCAGATCCTGGCCGACGAGCACAAGCAAGCCGTCTGGCTGGGCGAGCGCGACTGCTCCATGCAGCGCCGCCACCAGAAGGTGATCGAGGAAGCGCCAGCACCGGGCATCCCGCGCAAGATCATCGAGAAGATCGGCGAACGCTGCGCCGAAGCCTGCCGCAAGATGAACTATCGTGGCGCCGGTACCTTCGAGTTCCTTTACGAAAATGAAGAGTTCTACTTCATCGAGATGAACACCCGCGTGCAGGTGGAACACCCGGTGACCGAAATGATTACCGGTGTGGACATCGTGCAGGAACAGATCCGCATCGCCGCCGGCGAAAAGCTGCGTTACCGCCAGCGCGACATCGAACTGAAGGGTCACGCCATCGAGTGCCGCATCAACGCCGAGGATCCGTTCAAGTTCATCCCCTCGCCGGGCCGTATCACGGCGTGGCACGTGCCGGGTGGTCCTGGCATCCGCGTTGATTCGCATGCCTACTCGGGTTATTTCGTGCCGCCCAACTATGATTCCATGGTCGGCAAGGTGATTGCCTACGGTGCGACCCGCGAACAGGCCATCCGCCGCATGCAGATCGCCCTGTCGGAGATGGTGGTGGAAGGCATTTCGACCAATATCCCGCTGCACCGCGAGCTGATGGTGGATGCACGTTTCTTCGAAGGCGGAACCAATATCCATTATCTGGAACATAAGTTGTCGGAACGCCCGACGGCGCCGGAAGCGGACAAGTCCCTCAAGAAGTAAATCGCAGTTCAGCAGCAACAACAGTAATAACAGTAACGACAGCAAAGGCAGGCAAGCATGGCTTGGGTAGAAATCGTCATCGAAGTGGCGCGCGAACAGGCGGAAGCATTGTCCGACGCCCTGATGGACTCTGGCGCCCTCTCGGTGTCGGTGGAAGATGCCGATGAAGGGACGGACGCCGAGCGTCCGCTCTTCGGCGAACCCGGCATGGAGCCGGAAGAAGCCGCCTGGGACCGCAGCCGTGTGGTGGCGCTGGCCGGCAAGGATGCCGACCACGCCACCATCGTGATGGATGCGGCCAAGGCCATCGGCCTGGACTATGCCCTGCCCTTTGCCACGCGCACTGTGGAAGAGCAGGACTGGGTGCGCCTGACGCAATCCCAGTTCGAGCCCATCCACATCGGCCAGCGTATCTGGGTGGTACCCAGCTGGCACGAGGCACCGTCCGATCCGGACGCCCTGGTGCTGGAACTGGACCCGGGCCTGGCCTTCGGCACGGGCAGCCATCCGACCACCCGGCTGTGCATGGAGTGGCTGGAAGCCAATGCCACCCAGGCCCAAACCCTGCTGGACTACGGCTGCGGCTCGGGCATCCTGGCCCTGGTGGCGGCCAAGATCGGCGTGCCGCAGGTGATCGGGGTGGACATCGATCCGCAGGCGCTGGAGTCAGCCAAGCACAATACCGAACGCAACCACTGCAGCGCGACTTATTACCTGCCGGAACCCTTCGCCGCAGCCCACCCGGAAGGTGAGCGCTTCGACGTGGTGGTGGCCAACATCCTGGCCGGCCCCCTGCAGCTGATGGCCCCCATGCTGGCCGGCCGCGTGCGCGCCGGCGGTGCGCTGGTGCTCTCGGGCGTGCTGGATCGCCAGGCGCAAGAAGTCATCAACGCCTACGCGCCCTGGATCGCCCTGACCGTCTGGGCCGAACATGAAGGCTGGGTGGCCCTGGCAGGCCGCCTGCCGGAGTAATCCATGGCGTTGGCGACCCAGTGTCCGCACTGCCTGACCATCTTCAGGGTCGCCAGCGACCAGCTCAAACTGCGCGGCGGACTGGTCCGCTGCGGCAATTGCCGCCAGGTCTTCAACGGTAACGAATACCTGGTCGAGGCCAGCGTGGCCGACGGCCACTACCAACCGGCACCAGGCAGCAAAGCCCAGGCCGGGATGGCGACACCGGTGTTTGCGCCGGCACCTTCGTCCTCCTCCGTCCCGACGCCCCCCGCTAACAGCCCCTATGAACGAACTGGCGCGCCGCTGACGGCGCAACAGCCTCCCTTCGTTCCCCCTGCTCAAACGCCCGTCCCCGAGGTGAACGTTCCTGCGCCGCAGCCAATGTCGGCAGCCGCGCCCGTCCAGGCTGCTGTGCCGGCTCCCTTGCCTGCCGCCATCCCGGTCATTGCCGAGCCCAAGGTGTTCCGCTCGCCAACCAGTCCGGGCTACCTCCCGGATCTTGGTGCGAGCTTCAAACCCGCTGTGCCTGTGGACAAGACAAGTCCCGAGGATCAAGCCAGCAGCCCGATGCTGCCGCAAGAGGATGGCCCCGACAGCGGCGCGCTGCTGCGCCGCTCCTCGGCCGAGTCCGACGAGATTGCCGCGCCGCCCGAGGTGGCCGCGGTCTTCCGTATCGACGATGAGCCGGTGTTGCATGATGTGGCCGATGCCAAGGACGGTCTCCCCGGCGATGCCGAAAAATCCGACGCACAAGAAGCGGAAGCGGAAGACGACGAGCCCGCCGACGAACCCGGCTTCGTCAAGCGTGCCGAGCGCCGCGCTCGCATCAGCCAGGCCATGAAGATGGTGATGATGGTGCTGGCCGGCGTGATGGTGCCGATACTGCTGCTGCAATCGCTCTACTACTGGCGCAATCCGCTGGCCGCCTCCGTGCCGCAGCTGCGTCCCATGCTCAACGGCATGTGCGTGGCTTTCCATTGCACCGTGGGCCTGCCCACCGAGATCGAGCGCCTCTCGCTGGAATCCAACGAACTGCAGGTGGTGCCACCCAACCAGAATGTCTATGCGCTCTCGCTGGTGATGCGCAATCGCGGCACCAGCGCCCAGGCCTGGCCGCATATTGAACTTACGCTCAACAATGACGACGAGAAGGCAGTGGTGCGGCGCGTCTTCCGCCCGCGCGACTACCTGGCCGACCCGGCGCAGGTCGACCGTGGCATCGGGCCCGAGAGCGAGCAGCAGATCAAGCTCAACTTCGAGCTCAAGGATGCGCTGGTCTCGGGTTATCGCATCTATCTCTTCTATCCCTGACCCGGACTCATCCCGGCTGATCGTCGCCGATCATCACTGCCCGGCCTGAACTCGAAACGACTTGCATCAGGTTCGGACTGCACGCCGCTTTTCTTCTACAATGCGGCATCATTCACTCACTTGTCCCGACCACGCCATGAGCTCCCTGATCTGCGGTTCCCTCGCTTACGACAACATCATGCAATACGAGGGCCGTTTCGCTGAAGCCCTGCTGGCTGACCAGTTGCACAAGGTCAACGTCTCCTTCCTGGTGCCGACCATGCGCCGCGAGTTCGGCGGCTGTGCCGGCAACATCGCCTACAACCTCAAGCTGCTGGGTGGCGAACCGATCGTGATGGCCACCGTCGGCCTGGACAGCGCACCCTACATGGAGCGTTTTGCCGCCCTGGACATCTCGACCCGATGCGTGCGCCAGATCGAGTCCTCGTTCACCGCGCAGTGCTTCATCACCACCGACGCCGACAGCAACCAGATCACCGCCTTCCACCCGGGTGCCATGACCTGGTCGCACGAGAACAAGGTCGCTGACGCCGGTGCGGTCAAGTTCGCCATCGTCGCGCCCGATGGCCGTGACGGCATGCTGCAGCACGCACAGCAGGCGGCTGAACTGAAGATCCCGCTGATCTTCGATCCGGGCCAGGGCATGCCGATGTTCGATGGCAATGACCTCAAGAACTTCATCGATCTGGCGACCTATGTCGCGGTCAACGACTACGAAGCCGAACTGCTGACCGCGCGTACCGGGCTGTCGCTGGCGCAGATTGCTGAGCGCGTCACGGCCCTGGTGGTCACGCGCGGCGAACTGGGTGCCGACATCTTCGTGGACGGCAAGCACCACGCCATCCCCTGCGTGAAGGCCGACAAGATCGCCGATCCGACCGGCTGCGGCGATGCCTTCCGCGCCGGGATGCTGTTCGGCCTGACCGAAGGCTATGACTGGGAAACCACCGGCCGCCTGGCCAGCCTGATGGGTTCCATCAAGATCGCTTCGCAAGGTCCGCAGAACCATGCGCCGACCAAGGCGGAGATCGAAGAGCGCTTCCACAAGGCCTTCGGCTATCGCTTCGGCTGATGGGCTTCCCTGCCGGTGACGCGCAGCGACTCATGCGCGATGCCGGCTCCCCGCATCATCAAGGAGATTCGCCATGCTGAACCCTTCCTCGTTTTCCCTCACGGCCGATGCGGCCGCGCGCCTGCGCCGCTGGTGTGGTGCCTCGCTCCTGCTGGCGGCAGTGCTGTGTTCGCAGGGTGCAGTGGCCGCTCTCAAGCCGGGCGACAAGGCCCCCGAGTTCTCCGCACCGAGTTCGCTGGGCGGACAGGTGTCGACCTTCTCGCTGTCGGAAGCGCTGAAGAAAGGTCCGGTGGTGCTGTACTTCTATCCGGCCGCCTTCACCTCCGGCTGCACCATCGAAGCGCACCTGTTTGCGGAAGCCGTGGATCGCTACAAGGCGCTGGGGGCCACCGTCATCGGCGTGTCGGGCGACAACATCGAGACCCTCAACAAGTTCTCGGTCAGCGAATGCCGCAGCAAGTTCGCGGTGGCGGCCGATGTCGACAAGAAGATCATGAAGGCCTATGACGCGCAGTTCATGAAGGTCACCGGCTATGCCAGCCGCACCTCCTACGTCATCACGCCGGACCATGCGATCCTCTACGAGTACACCGACATGAATCCGGAAAAGCATGTGGAGAACACCATGCAGGCGCTGGAGCAGTGGTCGGCAAAGCAGAAGCGCTGATCGCGTTGTTGCCGCGTGCAGATGAAAAAAAGAGCCGGATGTCCGGCTCTTTTCACGTGGCGGCAAACCCGGCGGTCTGGTCAGAATCCGCCGAAGAGCAGGCCACTGACCACGCGCACCGCGATCTGCAGCAGGATCAGCAGGACCAGCGGCGACAGGTCCACGCCGCCCAGGGGCGGGATGATCTTGCGCAGCGGACTCAGCAGCGGATCGTTCAGGGCCCGCACGAAGGGGGCCAGCGGTGCGTGCGGATTGACCCAGCTGAAGACGGCCTCGATGATCAGCGTGGCCATGAAGCCGTAGCAGATCCATTCAAAGAAGCGCTCCAGTGCCACCAGGAAGATGAGCTTGAAGTCGAAACCGCTCTGAAAGCCCAGGATGGCGATGATGGACAGCAGCACGATGAGGAAGGCCCCCAGCAGGCTGGCCCAGTCATGGCGGCCGCCCGGCATCACCCGGCGCAGCGGCAGCACCAGCCAGTCCGAGAGCTGGTAGACGAATTGACCCACCGATTGCGGCGGACGTACGCGCACTACCTGCATCCAGAAGCGCAGCAGCAGGACACCGGCCAGGATGCTGGCGACGGCGTTGACGATCATCGTGAAAATACTATGCAGCACAGGGATCTCCATCAGTGAGAGGCAGGGCACATACTAGTGGGCAAGCGGTCGCTGCGCAATCGCTGACTGCTGCGTGCTGCCCGCGGCGAGGTGGTCGCGCAGGCAAGCGTTAGCGCCGCGTGCGAGCATACCTGAGCTTTCATATATTGTGCCATTGTGCCGGAATGCCAGAGCAGAGATGCAGCCCTTCATCATCGCCGGGAGCGGCGGCACGGGGGAGGCAAGGCCCTTCCAGCAGGCATAAAAAAACCGCTGCATGGCGCAATGCCATACAGCGGCCTTCAGTCTGAGGGGATCAGACTAGACGCACGCCGATCTTACGGACGGCCAGCGCCGGTCGGGAACGGCCATGCAGCGGCCGGGTTCAGCACGGTCTTGGCGGCCGGTGCTGCTGCGGCGGCTGCCGGCTTGGCGGCTGCCTTCTTCGGAGCGGCGGCCTTCTTGGCGGCTGCCTTCGGTGCTGCAGCTGCCTTGGGCGCTGCGGCCTTCGGAGCGGCTACCTTCTTGGCGGCGGCCTTGGGAGCAGCTGCCTTCGGCGCTGCAACCTTCTTGGCGGCTGCGGCCTTGGGAGCGGCTGCCTTCGGAGCTGCTGCCTTCTTGGCGGCTGCCTTCGGCGCTGCAACCTTCTTGGCTGCTGCCTTCGGTGCTGCAACCTTCTTCGCTGCGGCTGCCTTCGGAGCTGCTGCCTTCTTGGCGGCTGCCTTCGGCGCTGCAACCTTCTTGGCTGCTGCCTTCGGAGCTGCAACCTTCTTCGCTGCGGCTGCCTTCGGCGCTGCTGCCTTCTTGGCGGCTGCCTTCGGCGCTGCAACCTTCTTGGCTGCTGCCTTCGGGGCTGCAACCTTCTTCGCTGCGGCTGCCTTCGGAGCTGCGGTCTTCTTGGCTGCTGCCTTCGGAGCTGCAACCTTCTTCGCTGCGGCTGCCTTCGGAGCTGCGGTCTTCTTGGCTGCTGCCTTCGGGGCTGCAACCTTCTTCGCTGCGGCTGCCTTCGGAGCTGCGGTCTTCTTTGCTGCTGCCTTCGGGGCTGCAACCTTCTTCGCTGCTGCCTTCGGAGCGGCTGCCTTCTTGGCAGCTGCCGGCTTGGCGGCGGCCTTGGCCACGGTCTTCTTGGCGGCTGCGGCCTTGGGCGCGGCTACCTTCTTGGTGGTTTCCTTGGCGGCTGCCGCCTTCTTTGCCGCCGGCTTCTTCGCCGCGGTCTTCTTTGCTGCTGTTGCCATTTTGTTTCTCCTTCTTCACGTGAATGGAAAAAATCAAGCTTGATATAAGCAACCCGCACGCGACATCGCGATGACGCGGGCGAGCTATTCATCGGCACAAGCCGCCTGTGGCTTGCGCTAATGAATTCGGCACCAGCTGAACTGCTGCATCCCCTCACCTATGCAGCGCTTCAGCTATCTTGGCGACGCCCCTCCGGTAGTGCCCGCGCAATGGCGCAGGAAGATGCGACTACGGGAGCAGGCGCGACACCAAAAAAAACGCCAGCGTGTTCAAACGCTAGCGTCGGAATCGCGTTCCTGAAAAACCTTGGTGTTTTTCAAAGGAAAAGCCGCCTGACCCGACAAGATGGGGTTAAGCGGCGATAACAGAGAAGATTGATTCGGTCTCTGACTGTTCATTAATTTGGCGTAGGCCTTTTCCGTTTCAGCAGCCGGGCATCTTGCAAGCTACCCGGCTCCTGTTGTGCATCATGTCTCGATGAAGAGAACTTCAAGACTGCACATCATTCCCAACTCAGTGCGCCCCCGGTTTGGTATTCGATGACACGGGTCTCAAAGAAGTTGCGCTCCTTCTTCAAGTCGATCATCTCGCTCATCCACGGGAACGGATTTTCTTCTTGTGCGAACAGCGGGTCCAATCCGATTTGCTGTGCGCGGCGGTTTGCGATGAATCGCAGGTAGCCCTTGAACATGGTAGCGTTCAACCCGAGCACGCCTCGCGGCATTGTATCCTCTGCGTAACGATATTCCAACTCCACCGCGCGTAAAAACAACGATTTGATTTCGTCGCGGAACTCCGGAGTCCACAGGTGCGGGTTCTCCATCTTCACGGTGTTGATCAGGTCGATGCCGAAGTTGCAGTGCATCGATTCGTCACGCAGGATGTATTGATACTGCTCGGCCGCGCCCATCATCTTGTTCTGGCGACCCAGTGCCAGGATCTGCGTGAAGCCCACGTAGAAGAACAGCCCTTCCATGATGCACGCGAAGACGATCAGCGACTTCAGCAGCTTCTGGTCATTCTCCATCGTGCCGGTCTTGAACTCAGGATCGGTCAGCGTATCGATGAAGGGAATCAGGAACTCGTCCTTGTCGCGGATCGATGCGACCTCGTGATACGCATTGAAGATCTCGGCTTCATCCAGGCCCAGCGATTCGACGATGTACTGGTAGGCGTGGGTGTGGATCGCTTCTTCAAAAGCCTGGCGCAACAGGTACTGGCGGCACTCCGGTGCGGTGATGTGGCGATAGGTGCCCAGCACGATGTTGTTGGCGGCCAGCGAGTCGGCGGTGACGAAGAAACCCAGGTTGCGCTTGACCAGACGGCGCTCGTCTTCGGTCAGGCCGTTCGGGTTCTTCCACAGCTCGATGTCACGCTGCATGTTGATCTCTTGCGGCATCCAGTGGTTGGCGCAGCCGGCCAGGTACTTGTCCCAGGCCCACTTGTACTTGAAGGGCACCAGCTGGTTGACGTCGGTGTGGCCGTTGATGATGCGCTTGTCGGCAGCATTGACGCGGCGGGTGGTGTCGACCTGCTCGCTGTTGCCGGCCATCAGTGCCGGGTTCAGCGCAGCATTGGACTGGCCGAAGGCCGGTTGCAGTTGCGGCTGCAGGTTGGGGGTGCGCGGCGCCTGGGCCGGTTGCTTGACTTCATCATCCCAAGAAAGCATCTGTGGTTCCTCTTTACTTTATCGGTAGCTGCCGGCGAGGTCGCATGACCATGGCGCGGCGGGTGTCTATCAGGTGACAACGGCGCATCCGGTGAAGTTCACCGCGATGCGCCGGCTAGGGTGGGCAGGACTTGGGACAGTGTTGCTGCCGTCATCTCAGATGACCTTGGATCATCCTCATCAGCAGGCCGTCCCGGCCCTGCCCGGATTGCTTACTGGCAGTTAACTGGAGTTGAGACCACGTCTTTAACGGTTTGCTTCTTCATATATCTTCTTCCTATCAGGTTAGTTTTACAAGTTCTGAACACACACGTCCATATGTTTGTCGGTAAGCAGCTCATATGCCCTCACTTACAGACGTATAGCATCCAATTCCATTACAGCGAGGATGTCTTAGGACTTCCTCTCAATTTGTGGCAGCGGCGCGTCCAACCGGTCTATCGTGACCTTGGATAGCATCGCGTTGTAGCGCCACCTATCAAACTTCTCTCTGTACTCAGTCACGAGTAACTTGAGGGAAGCTATCTCGGCATCGCGGGCTGCAATCATCCGAGAGGCATCAGCTAAGCTACCTGGGCTTGGCATCTTGCCCGAGGGTCGCTGGCCGAGGTTCTTCTTGCGGGCCGTGAACGCTGCTTGGATATCAGCATGCGCACTCAGCCCAGAGCGGCTTGGAAGGTAGCCCAGCATCGGCTTGGCTACCTTGCAGACCGCCTCCCACCCAATGGAGCTCTGGTCCCAGGTGTGGATAGCATGAACGATGCGCTCCACTTGCTCCGGTGTGATGTGTCTGTTCTTGGACATCAGCTTACTCCCGCGCCGGCGGCCGGCTGAAGGAGCCTCTCCGTTGTTCCCAGTCCCGCCTCAAGCGAACTGAGCAGTTGTTCCATAGCTGGCCTTGAGCTGGTACCCAGCTCCAAGGCCTTCGCAGCCAGGCCGCGCAGGGCGCGATGGAGGTGCGTCGGGTTCTGGCCATTGGCCGTCCGGATGACCGAACCGTCGGGGACGACCTCGCTCTCCAGAATCTCAATGAGCTGCTGGACCTTCTCCATGTAGCGCTGCTGCACGTTGAGCCAGTCCTGCGCATCTACGTCGTCTTCCGCGGCCTGTTCGGCCTTGGAGACCTCTTGGGCAACGCTGGCATACAGGGCACGAAGGCGCTCGAGCTTCTTATCGGCATCCTCCTCGCCCTTGATGCAGGCGTGCTCGCTGCAGTCCAGGCACTTCACGAAGCCCTCGCAAGGCGCGAACGACCAATCGTGGTGGCACTCGCCATACAGGGTCTTCAGGCCCGACAGCTGCGGCTGGATGCTATCTATGTCAGCCAAGTTGCGCGGGCTTCGAACCACCGATACGGTCCACTGCCCAGCGCGGTAGCTGCTCGGCAGCCCAACCTCCGCTTGCACCGACTCCACGATGCCGCGGGCCTGTTCAGCTCGCTCGTCCTGGGACCGGTGGTCGTAGGCTGCGTTCTGGTCTACGCGGCGCCGGCCGGACCAGTGTGCAATCTGTTCGTCAGTGAGGCCAGCACGCTGCGCCTCAGTGTTTATCAGGTGTCGGGCCTGGTGCGACGTCAGCTTGAGCGGCGCGCCCTTCTCATCCAGATACCCGTAGCGCGCAAAGATGCTTTCGTGGGTCTTACGGCCTTTGAACTCGTGGTTGAGGTCGGTTAGGTCCGGCATCCAGAGCCAGAGTGGACTCGTACCCGACCGTGCGTGCAACTGGAACCGACGCATGCAGAACAACGCCTCGCTGAACTTCAGCCCGCCTTTGACCCCGAGAGCCTTGTCAGCAGCGCTGACGTACGGGAAGTGCGGATGCTCTTTCGCGTGCCGCGGCAGGACGAAGGTGTCCCACAGGGTCTGCAGCGTGTAGGAGCCATCAGCTCGTTCCAGCCCATTGTTGCTCAGGCTCGCATAGGTACCGGACGCGGTAGAGAACCCGAGAGCGTAACACACCTGCGCCTTGGTGAGAGGGTGGTCATCGGCGACATTCGGGCAGTTCTCATGCCGGTAGAAGCGCCCCTTCGTACGAGGGTCCTCTAGGTGGCGCGCCAGCTTGCGCCCTTCCTCTGTGATGTCTCGAAGCATACGGATAGCACGCTCTGCAACGGGGACCATCTCAGCCCACACCCACTTCACGTAGGCACCAAAGCCCTTGGATGCGTGCAGCCGAAGTCCCAGTTGCTCCTTACCGAACTTGTCTGTGGCCTCGAACTCGAGATTCGCCGGCAGTCGGAAGATCTCTTGTCCCCGAGACGGGGCACACATCAACAACGCGGACACACTACTCGTCACGACGTCCTTGTGGCATCTCTCGTCCGACAGGTCGAAGTCCTTGTTGAAGACCTCTGCCAGAGCGTACAGGGCACGATGGTCAGGCAATTTGTCCTGGCGAGCACGCTCAGACGCCTCGCCAACACCGATTCCGTGGTTCTTGGGCTGCTTGTTGGGGTTCGCCCATGTTACGCAACTTACCGGCCAGATGCCGAAGCGGACCATTACCTCCGCGAGCTGTACCAGCTCTACGCCTGCTCTGTATGAACCGCTGGTAGCCAGGTGCTTCTTGGCCAGACTCGCCGTTGCATCCATCACTGCGAGGTCGATATCGAGCGGGCTTGCCTTCCCACGCTGGGCGAGCAAGGATTCCTCGAGGAGACGCAGCAGCTGCAACCGCTTGATATGGCCCGCGCGGCTTTCACCGGGATTCAGTAGATGGCGCTCGACTACATAAGCCTTGGCAAAGTCGATGAAGGCGCCATCCAGCCGCACCTCCGCTGCGATATCAGCCCGCCTCATGCTCCCCCGAGGAGCATGGGCTTGCTTTACAAAGTAACCAATACCTTCCCAGTAGGGCTCATTCCAGTCGACCTTGAGGACCTTCGACTCGTCTTTGGCGCTCCGGATGTAGTCCGCTAGCTTCACTGCACCAGCCTGGTCATCGCGGGGCACGAGCATCTTGACGGCGCTGTCTACCATCTGGTTCATACAGCCCTCTCCGAGAGCTCGGCGCGGCGGGCGTCGCACAACAGAATCACTCGCTCCACAGCCCCAATCAGCTTGTCTCGACGCTTAGCGACCGGGCTGTCTGCGCCCAGTTGGGCCACTTGGTCGGCGCGTTCTGCCTGCAGTTCGGCCAAGAACTCGGCATGCGGGCCATCGAGCCACGGCTGGAAGTGGCTGCACGTGTAGCACGCGTGGGGGAGGCCGCCATCGAGGCCACACTGCTTCAGGTGACCGCACGTAGCGGCATTCTGCCCCTTGTAGGCAACACGGCTCTCTGGGTCGCCACCAGCAACCGCGTCAGCTTCGGAGTCCACTAGGGTGCCGCGGAAGGCCGAAGCGAAGCGCTGCAGCGTCAAAGAGGTCGACACGGCACGGCTAATCTCGGCTGCATGCTCTGGGAGATTGTCGACGTAGATTTCAGCGGAGCGCGAGGTCGAGTGGTCCAGAAGCCAGGCAATCAGGTTTGCCGGCAAGCCCTCGCGGGCCAAATCGGTCCCCTTTGTGTAGCGAAGACGGTTGGCCGACACGGGAATCCGGTCCTCTGCAGCCCTGTGCATCTGCACAGCGCTGTAAATGGCGCGCAGTCGGTTGCTTTGATGCAAAGGCGCACCATGCCACGCCATCCCCTTAACATCCATTTGCAACGCCTGAAGGGCCTTTCCGTGCTCCCCGCGTTGACGCATTTGCGAGGCCAACTCCAGCGCCTCAACCACAGTGGGCCAAATAGGATACAGTGGAAGCTCGCCTAGGAGGTCTTGAAGGTCCTGCGACTGAAGCTGCCAGCCACCGCGTTCCAACTGCTCTGCGAAGGCCTGTTTAATGCTTTCGCGCTGAGCCTTGAAGACTTGGTAGTTGTCCTCCGTGAGGTCGATAGCCCGCCTCGATTCGCGGAAGGTATGCCCTCGCTGCTTGGCGCGCGGCACTGCAATCAGATAGATTGGTCGGCCGTTCGGGAACCCTGGTTCGGGCTCACCAGAGCCTTCAATCACATCCTTGCACTTGAGAGCCGCGCTCTGTACCGGGCGCCGTCCCGTGCAAAGGTGGAAGTAAGCAAGGCTGAATTCGCTGATAGTCAGCTTGCCAGCCTCTGCAGCGTCGTTTAAATCCTGAATCAGGTGATGGGCCTGTTGGGGCGTCAGCGGGCCTTCATCAGGGTCCATCACCCTTACCGCGCGCCCAGCCTCAACTCCCTTGAGCTTCATCTCCTTCAAGGAAGCCATCAGGTCATCCGAAACCCCTGAGTGCTTTGCTTGATGCCAATTTGCCAATAATGACCGCAAATGGCGCAAAGCATCCTCATGCCCGAACTGCTCGAGCAAGATTGTCCGATAACGACGGAAGTCGGCTAGGTTCCAGCTTGTAATGAGGCCATCGGGGAAACACTCCTTCCGGAAGGTCTTTACCCCATACCCGTACATGTTCAGTGTGGCCCAGGAATACTTCGCACAGGCCTGACGCAGCGTCGACTCCAACCCAGGGAGGAGGCCAGGCGAGACTAAGCTACGAATCGCAGCAACATCAATGCCCTGCTTTCCGTCAATCGGCCACCAGTCCTCGCGGGCATCGAACTCAATGCCATAGCGAGTACGGACGATGTGCGAACCGGTTTCGGCTGCATTGCCCGCTGGCGTGGTGACGTCGATAAGGCTCATGCAGGCCTCTGAGGCAGCTTAGGAGGCGCCATACGCTCTTGTACGGCAAGAGCAGTAGCACGGGCCTGACGCTCAGTCTCCATCATCGTGTAGACGGCATCGACATCAGAAGTCTGCTTACGGCCAGCCAGATGGTTCCGGACCCTACGATGCAGCTCCTTGGTATCGCCATCGCTTCCCTGCTCATGTTGCAGGCGTGCCAGCTCATTGCTGAAGAAGTGACGCAGCAAGTGCGCACGCACCTTTGCAAGGCGTTCATCCGCACCTGCCAAGCGCTCAAACACTTCCTTCAACGCGTCCTTAGTCATCGGCTGCCCTTGCGTAGGGCCCGACTTGTGAGTGACGAGCAAATAGCGGTGCTTCGTGGCCCCTGGCACTGTCCTACGCTGACTCACGTATTGAACCAGCAGCTCAGTCAGGTAGGCCGAAATAGGGATTGCTCGCCCAGCAGTCTTAGCAACTGGCTGGTCAATGCGAGGGTCGTCTTTGGCGTCGTGCCGCCTGTGTACGGTCACTTGACGCTTGACGGTGTCAATGTCGCGGACCTGCAGGCTCAGGAGCTCTCCCTTGCGAATCCCCGTCTGACGCAGGAGCTCAAAGCAAATGAGATTGCGGAGCTGCAATGCAGGCGTAAAGGGGTTGCGCTCACTGCCAGGCTCAATCAGTTCATTGAGAATCTGGTTGTGGTTACGGGTGAATTTGAATTCTTCGAAGTCGCCTCGATAAGGACTTCTGGAGTTACGGTGCAGAAGGATTTGCGACTGCATCTCGTTGATACCGCTTAGACGCTCAGGACTCACGTGGGAGACCAGGTACTTGGCCATCCAACCCACGAAGTTTGAAATGTGTGTCAGTCGTTTGAAAAGCGTAGGCCCAGCAACGGAAGGCAGGGAATACGCATATCCACGGCGTACCTTGCCCAGAGCCACTACCTTTTGATGCCGCTTAGCTTCCATTCCAAAGTTCTGGCGAGCAAAGTTGCTCAGTGCCTCACACTCTACAAACGTTAAATAATTGCCATCTCGCAACCGCCCCGCCAAATCAATCTCATGTTGTTGGCAGAAACCGCTGAGGACATTGATGGCGTTTAAAGCTGCGTCCTGGCTTGAAACCGAGAGACCTGTATTACGGATAGTCGCAATGACGAAGAGAGACGCGTAGTCGTCTTCCATCCCCATCTTGTCAACTAAAAAAGAGCGCCGCTCCCCATCAGGGAGTAGCGCTCTTGAGAGTTGGAAAGGAAGGACCTGGGTTAAAGACATTTTCGAATTCTCTCAGATACCTTCATTTCCCGCAATGCGAAAAACATCAAGGAATACGTCTCTAAGCCAATACCGATAAGGATTTCAATCACACTTAAAGACGTATTTCCTTAACTCATCTCACTGGCAGGCCTCGCACTCTTCGAAGCCCGGATCGCCCGGACGCATGGTGCAGACCGGACCATCGGCTTCGATCGAAGCACCCGGGGTCGGCATCACGTAGGCAGCCGAGGCAGCAGCCGCCGAAGCGATCGGTGCGGCCGGCACGGCCGTACCGGAAGCCGAGGCCATGGCACCGGCGCCGCCGTCAACGGCCACGGCGTTCAGTGCACCCGCACGGGAAGTGGACTTCTCGGTGTGGGTCGCGCCGATGGTGCGCAGGTAGTAGGTGGTCTTGAGGCCACGCAGCCACGCCAGCTTGTAGGTCTCGTCCAGGCGCTTGCCAGAAGCACCGGCCATGTAGATGTTCAGCGACTGGGCCTGGTCGATCCACTTCTGGCGACGCGAGGCGGCTTCCACCAGCCAGGACGGATCCACTTCGAAGGCGGTGGCGTAGATGTCGCGCAGGTCTTGCGGGATGCGGTCGATCTTGGCCAGGCTGCCGTCGAAATACTTGAGGTCGGCGACCATGACTTCATCCCACAGACCACGGGCCTTCAGGTCGCGCACCAGGTACTCGTTGATCTCGGTGAATTCGCCCGACAGGTTCGACTTCACGTACAGGTTCTGGTAGGTCGGCTCGATGCAAGCGGACACGCCGATGATATTGGAGATGGTCGCCGTCGGGGCGATGGCCACGCAGTTCGAGTTGCGCATGCCGTGTTCGGCGATGCGTGCACGCAGGGCGGCCCAGTCCAGGGTTTCGGTGCTGTCGGTTTCCAGGTAGCCGCCGCGCTCTTGCGCCAGCAGCTTCAGGGAATCCTGCGGCAGGATGCCGCGATCCCACAGCGAACCGCGGTAGGAAGCGTAACGGCCGCGCTCTTCGGCCAGTTCGGTCGAAGCCATGTAGGCGTAGTAGCAGACGGCTTCCATGGAGCGGTCGGCGAATTCGACGGCGTCCATCGAGGCGTACGGCACGCGCTTGATGTGCAGGCAGTCCTGGAAGCCCATGATGCCCATGCCCACCGGACGGTGGCGCAGGTTGGAATCACGTGCCTTCTTGACGGCGTAGTAGTTGATGTCGATGACGTTGTCCAGCATGCGCATAGCGGTGCGGATGGTCTTTTGCAGCTTGGCATGGTCCAGCTCGCCATTGACCAGGTGCGCCGGCAGGTTCACCGAACCCAGGTTGCAGACCGCGATCTCGCTCTCGTTGGTGTTCAAGGTGATCTCGGTGCACAGGTTGGAACTGTGCACCACGCCCACGTGTTGCTGCGGCGAACGGATGTTGCAAGGATCCTTGAAGGTGATCCACGGGTGGCCGGTTTCGAACAGCATCGACAGCATCTTGCGCCACAGGTCGTTGGCTTGCACCTTCTTGAAGAGCTTCAGCTCGCCACGAGCGGCCTTGGCTTCATAGGCGGTGTAGGCTTCTTCGAAGGCACGGCCGAACTTGTCGTGCAGGTCCGGGGTGTCGGAGGGCGAGAACAGGGTCCACTCGCCCTTTTCCATCACGCGCTTCATGAACAGGTCGGGAATCCAGTTCGCGGTGTTCATGTCGTGGGTACGGCGGCGATCGTCGCCGGTGTTCTTGCGCAGTTCGAGGAATTCCTCGATGTCCATGTGCCAGGTTTCCAGGTAGGCGCAGACTGCGCCCTTGCGCTTGCCGCCCTGGTTGACCGCCACGGCGGTATCGTTGACCACCTTCAGGAAGGGGACCACGCCTTGCGACTTGCCGTTGGTGCCCTTGATGTGCGCACCCAGGGCACGCACCGGGGTCCAGTCATTGCCCAGGCCGCCGGCGAACTTGGCCAGCAGGGCGTTTTCCTTGATGGCTTCGTAGATGCCGTCGAGGTCATCGGCCACCGTGGTCAGGTAGCAGGAAGACAGCTGCGAACGCTGGGTACCCGAGTTGAACAGGGTCGGGGTCGAGCTCATGAAGTCGAACGAGGACAGCAGGTCGTAGAACTCGATGGCGCGGGTTTCGCGGTCGATTTCGTTCAGTGCCAGGCCCATCGCCACACGCATGTAGAACGCCTGGGGCATCTCGATGCGGGTGCCGCCGATGTGCAGGAAATAACGGTCATACAGGGTCTGCAGGCCGATGTAGCCGAACTGCAGGTCACGCTCGGGCTTGATGGCAGCAGCCAGCTTGGCCAGGTCGAACTGGGCCAGCTTGGTGTCGAGCAGCTCGGCTTCGATACCTTTCTTCACGTATTGCGGGAAGTACTCCAGGTACTCGGCCGGGGCGTCGGCCTGAGCCACTTCCTTGCCGAAGACTTCCTTGCGGATGGTGTGCATCAGCAGGCGCGAGGTCACCTGGCTGTAAGCAGGGTCCTTTTCCATCAGCGCGCGGGCAGCCAGGATGGCGGACTTGTACAGCTCTTCGACGGGCACGCCGTCGTACAGGTTCTTGACGGTTTCGGACAGGATGGCATCGGCATCGACGTGCGATTCCAGGCCGACGCAGGCAGCGGCGATCAGGGAACGGACTTCGTTGATGTCCAGCGGACGGCTCTGGCCGTCTTCGGTCACGTGCAGTTGCGGTGCGGCCACTTCGGTCTTGGTGGCGGCGCCTTGCTGGGCGCGCTCTTCCATGCGCTTGGCACGGTACAGCACGTAGGCACGGGCGACGTCATGCTCGCCCGAACGCATCAGGGCCAGCTCGACCTGATCCTGGATATCTTCAATATGGAAGGTGCCACCGGTGGGCTGGCGGCGCACCAGCGCCGACACCACGTTGGTGGTCAGTTGCTCGACCATCTCGCGCACGCGCGCCGAAGCGGCACCCTGGCCACCGTTGACGGCCAGGAAGGCCTTGGTCACGGCGATGGAAATCTTGGAGGGCTCGAAACCGACCACCGCGCCATTGCGGCGGATGATGCGGTATTCGCCCAGGCCAGCGGTCTGGGACACGATGGCCTGGCCTTCAGCGGAACCTTCCAGCTCGGCAGAGGTGCCGAACGGAGCGGGCGATTTGACGGAAATTTCTTGGGTTGAGCGCACTTAGCCTCCTGGGGTACATGGGGCAGATGGCCGGGGGTTGCCACCTGCGTTGCTAATAACTTCATCCGGGCCCCAAACGGCAAAGGACCCGCGAACGGCGGAAGCGTCCCACAATGACTGTCCCTTGCGTGGACATTCATGCTGACGCAAAACTGCTTGAAACTGATGTGTGGAACGGAATTAAAAGAAGGAGAACCGGGGGCGTTGTCGTACTTGGTTACTGCCTCGCTGGTCTTGCACCTTCTGAAGCACTGCCTGAAACGGGCCGACCGTGGATGAAGACCCGACACCAACAACAAGTTCAACTGAACACTACATCTAGTATCAAAACATCGAATGGGACTAATTCTAGTAGCGGGTCCAGGCGGATGCAACCGCTATTTAGAGAATTTTTGTGCTGTTCAAGCTTGACTTTTGTGAAGGCCAACGGGGAAGCGCAATTGCGCCGCGTTAACGATTTTCACCATTTTGTTGTGATAGCCGTCCCAGTCGAAGAAGGGTCCGGGGTCGGTCTTGCGCACCGGCGCGATGTGTTCGTGGCCAGCCACGGCGGTCAATCCGTAGCGCGTTACCAGGGCTTGGGAGAGCTGCACCAACGTCTCATATTGGGCCTCGGTGAAGGGTTCAAAGTCAGTCCCTTCCAGCTCGATGCCGATGGAAAAATCATTGCAGCGCTCGCGTCCCTCGAAGCTGGACACCCCCGCATGCCAGGCGCGGCGATGGGCCGGGACGAACTGCACCACTTCGCCATCACGGCGGATCAGGAAGTGGGCCGAGACGCGCAGGGGACGCAGCTGGTCGAAATAGGGATGCGCGTCAAAGTCGAGCCGGTTGCAGAACAGGTCGGCGATATAAGGGCCGCCGAATTCACCGGGTGGCAGGCTGATGTTGTGGATCACTAGCAGTTCGGCGGCCACGCCTTCGGGACGTTCGTCGCAATTGGGCGAGGGTTCGCGGCGGGCGTGATCGCACCAGCCGTCGCCATCGATGATCCAGGCGCCGGGGTCAGAAAAGACAGCGTCCATGCTCAGAAGGAAGCCAGGCGGCGATGCTCTTCGCAGCAGTATTGCGCGCCGGAGGCGTGGACCACCGCCTCGGAGGCCGGGAAGTGGATGCCGCAATGGGCGCACTGCACCATGGTCTCGACATTGCTGTCGCCACGGCGGCGAAAGCGCGAGGGCTTGGGACGCGGCATGCCCGGCTCGGGCTCGGCGCCAGCGGGGTGGCCGTCGGTGGGACGGTCGCTGCCGGCCAGCATGGATTTCTTGGCGCGCTGGAACCACACCACCACGGCCAGCAGGACCACCAGCCAAATCAGATATTTCATGTCAGAACCCGATGCAGCACGACTTCAAGAACGAACCGGCTGCCCACATAAGCCAATAAAAGGATGGCGAACCCGGCCAGCGTGAAGCTCAGCGCGGTCCGCCCCCGCCATCCCTGCCAGCGACGGCCGGCCAGGAGCAGGCCGAACAGCAGCCAGGACAGCATGGTGAAGACCGTCTTGTGGTCCCACTTGAATGGTGTCCCGAACAACTGCTCGGAGAAGACGACACCCGATAGCACCGTCAGCGTCAGCAAGGTGAAGCCGAAGGCGATCAGGCGGAACAGCAGTTTTTCCATGGTCAGCAGCGCCGGCAGGCGATCCAGCGCCAGCCCGAACCAGCCCGACTGGGCGGCCGGACCGGGCCGGGTATGCAGGCGGGACTCCTGCAGCACCATCAGCACCGCATGGAAGGCGGCGATGGTGAGCGTGCTGTAGGCCAGGATGGAGATGGCGATGTGCGCCAGGAACCAGTCGGACTTGCCGGCCAGCGCCACCATGTTGCCGGGGAAGGCGCTGGGCAGCACCACGGCCACCGCCGCCACCGGCAAGACCAGCACGCGCATGCTGTCGAGCGAGAAATTGCGATTTTCCAGCCAGTACGCCGCCACCGAGATCCACAGCGTGGACGACAGCATGACCGCAAAGCCCACCCGCAGCGCGTCGGGCGCGAACATGTCCGACAGCAGCGCCCCGCCATGCAGCATCCAGCCGACCACGATGCCCGCCGAAATCGGCACGCGCCGCTCCGAAGGCATGAAGGCGCAGCCCAGATAGAGCAGCGCAGCCAGGATGAAAAAATAAGTTTGCATCACCCGAGTTTACACTATCTCGGCCCCCGGCCCGCTTGCGCCCGGTCAGCCGGCGCGCGAATCGGGCCCGCCAAATGCGACACGGCAGGGCTTGCCTGCCGTGTCGGGCGCTTCACTATAGAGAGCTGCAGCCGCGTCAGTCGACCGCCGCCGCCTTCATCTCCGCATTGTGATGGCGCTGCTGCTCTTCCATCACCAGCTGGCCCAGTTCGCGTTTCAAGGCATTGAACTCGGGGTCCGCCGGATCGCGCAGGCGCGGCAGGTTCACCAGCATGTCGCGCTTGACCGTGCCCGGGCGGTAGGTCATGACCACGATGCGGTCAGCCAGGTAGATGGCCTCCTCGATGCTGTGGGTGACGAAGACGATGGTCTTCCTGAACTCGTCCCAGATGCGCAGCAGCTCATCCTGCAGGTTGCGGCGGGTCAGCGCATCGAGGGCACCGAAGGGCTCGTCCATGAGCATGATGGGCGAATCCAGCGCCAGCACCCGGGCGATGGCCACCCGCTGGCGCATGCCGCCCGAGAGATCCTTGGGGAAGCGGGTGCGGAAGTCGATCAGGCCCAGCTTGTCCAGCAGTTGCGTGACGCGCTGGTGGATCTCGGCCTTGGGCGTTCCCTTGATCTCCAGTCCGAAGGCCACGTTCTGTTCCACCGTCATCCAGGGGAAGAGAGCGTATTCCTGGAACACCATGCCGCGATCCGGTCCCGGCTCGGTGACCACCTTGTCGCCGGTGAGGATCTGGCCGGACGATGGCAAGGCAAACCCGGCGATGGCATTCAGGAGCGTGGACTTGCCGCAGCCGGAAGGGCCCAGCAGGCAGACGAACTGGCCATCCGGGATATCGAAATGGATGTCCTTGAGGGCCACGACCTCGCGGTCATCGGTCTTGAAGACCTTGTGCACATTCTGTATACGAATGCGCGGAGAAGCATTTGTCTGGTTCATCTCAGTTCTCCAGCCCGCGATGCCAGCGCAGCATGTAATTGTTGAGGCGGCTCATGCCCAGGTCGATCGCCAGGCCCAGGAGGCCGATGGTGATCATGCCGGCGATGATCTTGTCCGACCAGAAATATTCACGTGCCTCCATGATACGGAAACCCAGGCCATTGCTCACCGCAATCATCTCGGCCACGATCACCACGATGAAGGCAGTCCCGATGCCGATGCGCACGCCCGAGAGGATGTAAGGCACCGCCGCCGGCAGCATCACCCGCAGGAACAGCGTGGACTGGCTCGCCCCCAGATTGCGGGCCGCGCGCAGGTAGATGCTGTCGACCTGGCGCACCCCGGCGATGGTATTCATCAGCACCGGGAAGAACGCCCCCAGCGAGATCAGGAACAGCGCCGGCGGATTGCCCAGCCCGAACCAGAGGATGGCCAACGGGATGTAGGCAATCGGCGGAATCGGACGGATCACCTGCACCGTCAGGTTCATCAGCCCATAGATGCGCTGGCTGGAGCCCATCAGCAAGCCCAGCGGCAGGGCCAGCCCGGCACCGATCAGGAAGCCGGCCACCACCCGGTACAGGCTGCCGATGGCATCCATGATCAGTTCACCCGAAAAGGCCCAGGCCAGCCAGCTGCCGGCCTCGGGCTCATAGGGTTTCAGGGGGGTGGCGTATTCCACCCATTTCTTCAGGACCGCCCAGGGCGAGGGCAGGATCTGCGGATTGATCCAGCCAGCCCGGGAGGCGCCCTCCCACAGCGCGATCACGACGATCGGCACCAGCAGCCCCTGCAGGAAGCTGCCCTTGTTGTTCTTTGCCATCGAGATTCCCCCGTCTTACTTCAGGTTCATGCTCTTCTTGGCCTGCTCCAGCAGATCGGTCTTCACCCAATCCTTGGCCACCGGCGGCTTGGCCATCTTGCCGGTACCGTACTTGGCCATGGTGTCGGTGGTGACCTGGATGTGCTCGGCCGTAATGTCGTAGGCGTAGGGCGAGTTGCCGATGGCGTCGTAGAAGTCTTCCTTGGTGATCTGGTTCTTGAAGATCACTTCACGCACGTACTTTTCGGCCACTTCCGGCTTGTCGATGAAGGTCTTGGTCGCCTCCAGGAAGCAGCGCATGAACTTCTCGGCCAGCGGACGCTTCTCGGTGTAGAACTTCTCGGTCATCACCATGGTGCGATAGGGCTCGCCGATGGGGGTGTCATACGGCTTCATCACTTCCACGCCGAAGCCCTTGTTGATGGCCTGCGAGGATTGCGGCTCGCTCTGCATCATGGCGTCGATGTTCTTGCCCAGCAGGGCCTGGTTCAGGTCGGCGAAGGCCAGATAGACGATGGTGACATCCTTGGCCGTCAGGCCGTTCTGGCCCAATTCGGCATCCAGCAGCACTTCATGGATGCCGCCCCGGGTGACGCCCACCTTCTTGCCCTTCAGGTCCTTGACCGACTTGATGCCGGAGTCCTTGCCCGCCACCAGGCGCGCGCCGCCCTTGGCGAAACCGGCCACGACATAGATCGGCGCGCCGTTGGCCCGGCCCGAAATGGCGGCCTCGGAGGCGGTCGTACCCACATCGAGCTCACCGGCCAGGATGCCCTGCATCACGTCCGGGCCCTTGGCGAAGACCTTTTCATCGACCTTGATGCCACACTTGGGGGCGATCTCCTTGATGTAGGACACCGCACCATAGTGGGCGAACTTCAGGTTGCCCAGGCGGATGACGTCGTCGGCCGCGTGGCTGCTGGCCGAAAATCCGGCGCAGGCCAGCAGGGCCAGCGCGATCCATTGTTTTTGCTTTTGCATTTCCACTCTCCTCTTGTGTGTATCGTTGTTGATACGGCGCGCCGGCGGCAGTCGTGCAGGCCGGCAGTCTCGATGGCGTTGGCCCGTGCTGCGTGGCAGGGGCCTTGATTATTCTGTGCGCTTGGAAATTCAGCGCCCATGTATACACAAAGAGCGCAAGCCGTACAAGCTGTTAATTTTACGTAGCGCCCCCATCTGGGCCGCACGCGCCGGCAGGGGCGCAGCGGGGCTGATCGGTTAGAATGCAGGATTGCCCGCCGCCCCGCCTGCGCACTCCCGGTGCGTCGTAGTCCCGGCCAGCGGCCCTGCGGCCTTTCCGCCCCCATTCATTTGCAGATATCACCATGCTAGACAACCTGACCCAACGCCTCGCCAAAGTCGTCAAAACCATGCGCGGCGAGGCGCGACTGACTGAGTCCAATACCGCCGAGATGCTGCGCGAAGTGCGCCTGGCCCTGCTGGAGGCCGACGTGGCCCTGCCCGCCGTGCGCGAGTTCATCGCCAAGGTGAAGGAAAAAGCCATGGGCGAAGAGGTCATCGGCTCGCTCACCCCTGGCCAGGCCCTGGTCGGCGTGGTCCAGCGCGAGCTGGCCAGCCTGATGGGTGCCGACCTCGGTGCCGAAGCCTCGCAACTGAACTTTGCCACCCAGCCGCCGGCCATCATCCTGATGGCCGGCCTGCAGGGTGCCGGTAAAACCACCACCGTCGGCAAGCTCGCCAAGTACCTGCGCGAGAACAAGAAAAAGAAGGTCCTGACCGTCTCCGCCGACGTCTACCGCCCGGCCGCCATCGGCCAGCTGCAGACCGTGACCGGCCAGGCCGGTGCCGACTTCTTCCCCAGCCAGCCGACCGACAAGCCGGTCGACATCGCCCTGGCCGCGCTGGACTACGCCAAGAAGCACCACCACGAAGTCCTCATCGTCGACACCGCCGGCCGCCTGGGCATCGACCAGGCCATGATGGATGAAATCCGTGCTGTGCACGCCGCCATCAAGCCCATCGAAACCCTGTTCGTGGTCGACGCCATGCTGGGCCAGGACGCCATCAACACCGCCAAGGCTTTCAATGACGCCCTGCCGCTGACCGGCGTGGTGCTCACCAAGCTGGACGGCGACTCGCGCGGCGGTGCTGCGCTGTCGGTGCGCCACATCACCGGCAAGCCCATCAAGTTCGCCGGGGTGGCCGAAAAGCTCGACGGCCTGGAAGCCTTCGATCCTTCGCGCATGGCCAACCGCATCCTGGGCATGGGCGACATCCTGGCGCTGGTGGAAGAGGCACGCAAGGGCGTGGACATGGAAGCCGCGCAGGACCTGGCGCACAAGATCAAGGGCGGCGGCAAGTTCGACCTCAATGACTTCAAGGCCCAGCTGTCGCAGATGAAGAAGATGGGCGGCCTCACCAGCCTGCTGGACAAGCTGCCGGCCCAGATGCAGGCCGCCGCCGGCAACGCCAACATGGACCAGGCCGAGAAGCAGGTGCGCCGCATGGAAGGCATCATCAACTCCATGACCCCGCAGGAACGCGCCAAGCCGGAACTGATCAAGGCCACCCGCAAGCGCCGCATCGCCGCCGGTGCCGGCGTGCAGGTGCAGGAAGTCAACCGCATGCTGTCGCAGTTCGAGCAGATGCAATCGATGATGAAGAAGCTCAAGGGCGGCGGCATGATGAAGATGATGCGTGGCATGAAGGGCATGCTGCCGGGCGGCATGCGCTGACGACATCGGCCGCAAAGCCTTTCTGCACAAGGCTTTGCGGCTCTTTCACACGACCTCCGGCGGTCTCCTCTGGCGCCGGAAAAACTCCCCTCCTCCGCGTTTCCCCTCCGTTTTCCAGACCCGCTCCCATCTCTCCGGATGCGTTTTCTGCCCGCTTCATGCGCACGAAAACATGCCCTTCTTTCATCGCTTTTGCTTCACCTCCGATATCGTCAAAGCAGCCCTTTTCCGGACTTCTGCGATCCGCCGCGATCCCTTTACCGGCGCGGCTTGACGGCGGATCGGGGCGGCTCGTTGTTTCCTGGCGCTTTCACGGGAAAATCCACTAAAAAATACTTGCGTGGCCGTGCAAAGAGCACCACTATTAGCGGTGCGTAAATGACGCATTCATCTCATTCTTGTGAGGAGTCTTTCCGATGGCCACAGCAAAAAAAGCAGCAGCCGCAGTAAAGAAGCCAGCAGCAAAACCCGCAGCCAAGGCAGCCGCCAAACCGGCCGCCAAAGCCGCCGCTCCCAAGGCAGCCGCCAAGGCAGCGCCGAAAGCCGCACCGAAGGCCGCTCCCAAGGCAGCCGCTCCCAAGAAAGCCGCAGCAAAACCCGCCGCCAAGCCCGCAGCAAAACGTACTCCCAATGCCGCCTTCATGAAGCCGCTGACGCCGTCGGCAGCCCTGGGCGAGGTGGTCGGTGCCAAGCCGCTGCCGCGCACTGAAGTGACCAAGAAGGTCTGGGAATACATCAAGAAGCACAAGCTGCAGAACGCCGAAAACAAGCGCAACATCGATGCCGATGACAAGCTCAAGGCAATCTTCGGTGGCAAGAAGCAAGTCACGATGTTTGAAATGACCAAGCTGATCTCGGCTCACCTGAGCTGATCGACGCCCGCGGTTTGCAAGCGACTTGCAAACAAAAACGCCCGCAGATGTCATGCGGGCGTTTTTGTTTCCAGATGTTTCAGAAGGCGTGGTCTTGCCGGCCGGTTTTCCTCTTGTCTGACGCCGCATGCAGCACTTCTCTGATGGCGAGCGGGCCTGTCACCGCCTACCATGGCGGTTCTGCAGGGTGTGGCACTGGCCGCAAAGGCCGGTTTCAGCTTTCCAGCTCACATCGCCTCCGGCAGAACTGAATAAAAGAACCGAAAACCGGAAACCGGGTCTATCCCTGTGCCATCCACTGATGAGCCTGGACGCTCATGACCAAGAGAAAGGAAATGACCATGCCAAACCAAACCGCCACCCTGCGTCACCAACTGCTGCGTTCGGCCAGCGCCCTCGTGATCGGCCTGGCCGCCCTGGGCGGTGCCTCGCACGTGTTCGCTGCGGGCAAGGCCGGCAATTCGGAATACCAGCAGCAGATCGCCGCCTGCAAGAGCGGCGCCTCCACCGAAGACCGCGCTACCTGCCTGCGTGAAGCAGGTGCTGCCCAGCAAGCCGCTGCGCGCGGCACGCTGACCGATCCGGGCGCGGCGCAACTGAAGGAAAACGCCCTGCGCCGCTGTGAGGGCTTGCCGCAATCGGATCGCATCGATTGCGAGAAGCGCGTCAACGGCCAGGGCAACAGCGATGGCAGCGTCGCCTCGGGCGGCATCCTGCGCGAGACCGTGACCATCGTCCCGGCCAAGTAATTTCGCTCTCCCCAAAAACGAAGGCGGACGCCATGGCGTCCGCCTTTGTCATTGCAGCCTGTGGAAAGATCAGGCGGCCAGCTTGCCCTGGATGAAGGCCAGCGCCTCGGCCAGCGGTACTTGGGTGGCTTCTGCATCGCGGCGACCCTGGTATTCGATGTTGCCATCCTTGAGGCCACGGTCACCGACCACGATGCGATGCGGCACGCCGATCAGTTCCCAGTCGGCGAACATCGCGCCCGGACGCTCGCCACGATCATCCAGCACCACATCCACACCCGCCTCGGTCAGTTGCGCGTACAGCTTGTCGATTTCGGTCTTGACGGCTTCGCTGCGGTCATAGCCCATGGGGCAGAGCACCACTTCGAAGGGCGCAATCGAGGTCGGCCAGATGATGCCGCGGTCGTCGAAATTCTGTTCGATGGCCGCGCCCAGGATACGGGTCACGCCGATGCCGTAGCAGCCCATCACCAGCGGTTGCGGCTTGCCGGACTCATCCAGATAAGTCGCCTTCATCGCTTCGGAATAGGTGGTGCCCAGCTGGAACACATGGCCCACTTCAATGCCGCGCTGAATCGCCAGCACGCCCTTGCCGTCCGGCGAGGCGTCGCCTTCAACGACATTGCGGATATCGGCCACCAGCGGCTCGGGCAGGTCACGGCCCCAGTTGGCACCGGTGTAGTGGAAATCGGCTTCGTTGGCGCCGCAGACGAAATCGGCCATGTTGGCCACCGTGCGGTCGGCGACCACCTTGACCGGCTTCTTGGTGCCGATCGGGCCCAGGTAGCCCGGGGGCGTGCCGAACCATTCAACGATCTCGGCTTCGTTGGCGAAGCGGTAGGTGGACAGGCCCGGAATCTTGCTGGCCTTCACTTCGTTGAGTTCATGGTCGCCGCGCAGCAGCAGCAGCCAGATTTCCTTCTTGGCCGGATCTTCGTTGTCCACTGCCAGCACAATGGATTTGACGGTGCGTGCCAGCGGCAGGCCCAGCAATTCAGCCACGGCTTCGCACTTGGACTTGCCGGGCGTGGCGGTCTTTTCCAGCGCCTGGGTGGCGGCACCACGGCTGCTGTCCACGGGCAGCGCTTCGGCGGCTTCCATGTTGGCGGCGTAATCGGAGGTGGGGCAATAGACCAGCGCGTCCTCACCGGTGGCGGCGATGACGTGGAACTCGTGCGAGCCGGAACCGCCGATGGCACCATTGTCGGCGGCCACGGCACGGAACTCCAGGCCGAAGCGGGTGAAGATGCGCACGTAGGCGTCATACATGGCTTGGTAGGACTTCTTCAGGCCATCGACATCGCGGTCGAAGGAGTAGGCATCCTTCATCGTGAATTCACGGCCGCGCATGAGGCCGAAACGCGGACGGCGCTCGTCGCGGAACTTGGTCTGGATGTGATAGAAGTTGACCGGCAATTGCTTGTAGCTGCGCAGTTCAGTACGGGCCACATCGGTGACCACTTCTTCGGAGGTCGGCTGGATGGCGAAGTCGCGGCCATGGCGATCCTTCACGCGCATGAGCTCGGCCCCCATCTTGTTCCAGCGGCCGGTTTCCTGCCACAGCTCGGCCGGCTGCACCACCGGCATCAACAGCTCGACGGCACCGGCGCGATTCATTTCCTCGCGCACGATGGCTTCGACCTTGCGAATCACGCGCAGACCCATGGGCATGTAGGTGTAGATGCCGGCCCCCAGACGCTTGATCATGCCGGCACGCATCATCAGCTTGTGGCTCACGATTTCAGCGTCGGACGGGGCTTCTTTCAGGGTGGAAATAAAAAAACGTGAGGCGCGCATGACGGTCGGTTCTTTTTAAAAAGAGGAGGGTTATAATCGTTCCAATTTTAAAGGATTAGCTGGCTGATGCGCCCTTTCTTTGCAGATTTGCTCCTAGTTTCAATGACATCCGTGCATCGATGTGATTGCTCCTGACCGCCTGGCGTACCGGCTTTGCCGCGTGCGCCCGCAGTCGCATGAGCCTGCCTGAAAGGGACTTCCAGCCGCAGAAAGTTTGAGGATCACCATGCTGGATCGAGAAGGCTTCCGCCCGAACGTCGGCATCATCCTGCTCAACGCCAATAACGAGGTGTGGTGGGGCAAGCGCGTACGCGAGCACTCCTGGCAATTCCCGCAAGGCGGCATCAAGCACGGCGAGACCCCCGAACAGGCGATGTTCCGGGAACTGGAAGAAGAGATCGGCCTGCGTGCCGAGCACGTCAAGATCATCGGCCGCACCCGTGACTGGCTGCGCTACGAAGTCCCCGATCATTTCATCAAGCGCGAAGTGCGCGGCCATTACCGCGGCCAGAAGCAGATCTGGTTCCTGCTGCGCATGGTCGGGCGCGATTGCGACGTCAATCTGCGTGGCACCTCGCATCCGGAATTCGATGCCTGGCGCTGGCATGACTACTGGGTGCCGCTGGATGTGGTCATCGAGTTCAAACGCGAGGTCTATCAGCAGGCGCTGCAGGAATTGTCGCGCTTCCTGAGTCGTCCGGGCCACGGCCCGCGCCGGGCCGAGCAAGCCGGGCGCATTGCGCATCCCCACAAGAATCCGGGCCAGGCCGCACAAGCCCAGCCCTGCAACGGCGCGAGCACGCCGGAAACCAAGTGAGTTCCATGCCCTCTTTCCAGCAACCTGAACCCCCACATCCCCTGTTCACCGTGCGCGGCCTGCGCCGCGCGGTGCTGGCCTGCTCGCTGCTGGCGGCCTGCGCCGGCGCACTGGCGCAGAGCTTCGATGAAGAATTCGACGACGAGGAAAAGCCCTGGCAGGAAATCGCCGTGCAGTTGCCGCCGACGCCGCAAGAGCAGAACCTGGCCGAGTTCTATCTCAGCCCGAATGCCACCATGAAGGCCTACATCGATACCAATTCCGTTTCGATCGGCACTGACAAGGTGGTGCGCTACACCGTGGTCACCAAGACCGAAGGCGG
Source organism: Herbaspirillum huttiense (assembly GCF_004367745.1). Classification (GTDB taxonomy): domain Bacteria; phylum Pseudomonadota; class Gammaproteobacteria; order Burkholderiales; family Burkholderiaceae_D; genus Herbaspirillum; species Herbaspirillum huttiense. The sequence continues at coordinate 466,612 of NZ_CP037993.1, read as the reverse complement.
TGCGGTCAACGTGATGTACGAAGGCATGCGCTGCGAGACCTGGGAAAAGAAGACCTACGCCTTCGGCCATCCCGATGGCAAATGGTCGCGCTCGCGCCGCGACAAGTGGCAGCCGATCCGCGATATCGGCGTCAATCGCATCGATGGCGCGCTGTTCAAGGATTATTTCTGCGAAGGCAAGATCATTGCCGACAATGAGAACGTCAAGAGCATCGTCAATCGCCTCAAGACGCAGACGCGTATTGATCCTGTGCGTCGCTGATCCCGGCGGCTGGCTCGAAGCACACAATAAAAAACGCGGCCTTGGCCGCGTTTTTTATTGTCCGCATGAAATAATTTATATCGTATAAATCGTATGAATTATTTCTTTACTGCAATGCATCACCTTCACAGCAGCACCAAATTATCCCGATGCACCAGTTCCGGCTCCTCGACGAAACCGAGGATGGCCTGGATCTCGGAGGATGGATGGCGGATGATGCGCCGCGCATCCGAGCTGTTGTAGTTGCTCATGCCGCGCGCGATGGCGCGGCCGCTCTCGTCCACGCAGGTAATCACGTCGCCCCGGCCGAACTCGCCCGAGACTTCCACCACGCCGATAGGCAGCAGTGACTTGCCTTCCAGGCTCAGCTTCTGCACTGCGCCGGCATCGAGCACCACACGGCCGGCGGTCTTGAGGTGATCGGCCATCCATTGCTTGCGCGCGGTCAGTTGCGCGGTCTCGGCGTTGAGCTGGGTACCGATGGCTTCACCTGCAGCCAGGCGCGTGAGGACCTGCTCCTCTCGTCCCCAGGCGATCACGGTATGTGCGCCGGAGGTGGCCGCGCGCTTGGCGGCGAGGATCTTGGTCAGCATGCCGCCACGGCCGATGCCGGAGCCGGTGCCGCCTGCGATGAGCTCCAGCGACGGGTCGCCGGCACGCGCTTCGGAAATGAGGGTGGCCGCCGGATCCTTGCGCGGATCGGCGGTGAACAGGCCCGGCTGGTCGGTGAGGATGATGAGCGCTTCGGCTTCGATCAGATTGGCCACCAGGGCGCCGAGGGTGTCGTTGTCGCCGAACTTGATTTCATCAGTGACCACCGTGTCGTTCTCGTTGATGACCGGCACCACGCCCAGTTGCAGCAGAGCGAACAGGGTGGAGCGGGCATTGAGGTAGCGTTCACGGTCGGCCAGGTCGGCGTGGGTCAGCAGCACCTGGGCGGTGTGCAGGTCGTGCTTGCGGAAACTGGTTTCGTAGATCTGTGCCAGGCCCATCTGGCCCACGGCCGCGCAGGCCTGCAGGTGATGGATGCCGGTCGGGCGCTTGTCGAAGCCCAAGCGCTGCATGCCCTCGGCCACCGCGCCGGAGCTGACCAGCACCACTTCCTTGCCGAGCGCACGCAATTGCGCGATCTGTTCCGCCCAGCGGGCGATGGCGTTGGCGTCCAGGCCCTTGCCATCATTGGTGACCAGGGAAGAGCCAACCTTGATGATGAGTCGCTTGGCGCGTTGAATGACCGATTGCATAGTGTTCCGGGTTCTGATTCTTCTGGGAGCGGTCGGAAAATCCGACAGGCAGAGATGATAGCCCGAACAGCCCCCGCGCGCAGCCCCAAGAAGCTTCAGGGCTGCACCGGCACGAATCAGTCCAGGACCTTGAAGCGCGGATCGTCCGGATCGATGCTGGAGATGGCGCGGGCTTCCTCGGTCATCTGGGTTTCTTCCGCGCGGTGCTCTTCGGCGCGCTTGGTTTCCAGATACTTGTAGATGTCGTTGATGAGCTCTTCGCAGCCATCACGGTTCAGCGCAGAGATCTCGAAGACCGGGCCCTTCCAGCCGAAGCGCTTGACAAAATCCTTCACGCGCTTGGCGCGCTCGGCCTCGGGCACCACGTCCAGCTTGTTCAGGACCAGCCAGCGCGGCTTGTCGAACAGGGACTGGTCGTACTTCTTCAGTTCCTGCACGATGGCCTTGGCTTCCTTGACCGGATCGACTTCCTCATTGAAGGGGGCCAGGTCGACGATGTGCAGCAGCAGTCCGGTGCGCTGCAGGTGGCGCAGGAACTGCACACCCAGACCGGCACCATCGGCCGCACCTTCGATGAGGCCGGGAATGTCGGCGATCACGAAGCTCTTTTCATGGCTCACGCGCACCACACCCAGGTTGGGGTGCAGGGTGGTGAAGGGATAGTCGGCGATCTTCGGACGGGCGTTGGAGACGGCCGTGATGAAGGTCGACTTGCCCGCATTGGGCATGCCCAGCAGGCCCACGTCGGCCAGCACCTTCAGTTCCAGGCGCAGCTCGCGGCGTTCGCCTTCCTTGCCTTCGGTCTTCTGACGCGGGGCGCGGTTGGTGGAGGTCTTGAAGTGGATGTTGCCCCAGCCGCCTTCGCCGCCCTTGGCCAGCATCACGGTCTGGCCGTGGAAGGTCAGGTCGGCGATGTGTTCGCCGGTGTTGATGTCGACGATGAGCGTGCCCACCGGCATGCGCAGGTAGACGTCATCGGCACCCTTGCCGTAGCAGTCCGAGCCACGGCCGTTTTCGCCGCGACCGGCGCGGTGCAGCTTGGCGTAGCGATAGTCGATCAGGGTGTTGACGTTACGGTCGGCCACGGCCCAGATGGTGCCGCCCTTGCCGCCGTCGCCGCCATCGGGACCGCCGAAGGGGCGGAATTTCTCGCGGCAGAAGCTGGCGACACCGTTGCCGCCATCCCCCGCCACGACTTCAATACGTGCTTCGTCGATGAATTTCATGATTTGGACGCCTCATGGGACATGGGAGCCGCTAACAAAACGTCGATGCACCTCGGTCCTGGTCAGGACCCACCCCGGAGCTTCCGACGGAAGCCTGGGCTCGGCGCTTTGTTGACGGCTCTTCAAAAATCAAAAAGGCTCCACCATCGGCAGAGCCTTTTTAAGCCTGGTTTCCGGGCGAACCCGGATGACAGGAACGCTTACGCCGTAACGACGGTAGCGTATTGACGCTGTTGCAGGCCCTTGACAACGAACTTGACCTTGCCGTCCTTCAGGGCGAACAGGGTGTGGTCCTTGCCGACGCCGACGTTTTCGCCAGCGTGGACGCGGGTGCCGCGTTGACGGATGATGATGCCGCCAGCGTTGATCACTTGGCCGCCATAAACCTTGACGCCCAGGCGTTTCGATTCTGAGTCACGGCCGTTGCGCGTAGTGCCGCCGCCTTTTTTGTGTGCCATTTAAAACTCCTTGATGACTTTGGATGAGCAGTTCGTTCGGGTCAACGCTCAAGCGTTGATGGAGACGATTTGCAGTTCGGTGTAGTTCTGACGATGGCCTTGACGCTTTTGGTAGTGCTTGCGACGACGCATCTTGAAGATGCGGACCTTGTCATGGCGACCTTGCGCTACCACAGTAGCCAGCACCGTAGCACCTGCGACCAGCGGCGCACCGAACTTCACGGTTTCGCCTGCGCCCACTGCGAGCACTTGATCCAAAGTGATTTCGGAGCCAATGTCAGCCGGTATCTGTTCTACTTTGAGTTTTTCGCCAGCAGCAACTTTGTATTGTTTGCCGCCGGTTTTTATGACCGCGTACATGTGAAACCTCACGAATGAATGAATAAGAACGATTTTTCCCTTGCCGCGCCCGTCAAAAACCCATGGCGAAACAGGAAAACCGCAAATTATACAGGCACTTAGCCGCTCGGTCAAAAGGCTTGACACTTTGCCCGACCTCTGTACAACACAGTTTCCGGCAGGACAATGGAACAGGACTTGCCTGCCAGGCAACCCGCATCCCCACCCATGTTTTCATTCCATCAATGAAAAACCTTTACTTTCCGGTCTCAGGCTCTTTGGCGTGCCCCTGCCTTGTCATCGTATAATCCGGGGAATAACCATTTTCCACAGGTTCCGCCTTGTCTGCCGCCGTACAAAACGCTTCGCAACAAACCATCATGCATCCGATCGTCGCCGACATGGAGGCGGTCAACGCAGTCATCCGCCGGCAGCTGTACTCGGAGGTGCCGCTGGTCAACCAGGTCGCCGAATACATCATCAGTGCGGGCGGCAAGCGCCTGCGCCCGGTGCTGGTCGTGCTCATCGCCAATGCCTTCGGCTACAAGGGCGAGCATCACCACTCGCTGGCGGCCGTGATCGAATTCATTCATACCGCCACCCTGCTGCATGACGACGTGGTCGACGAATCCTCGTTGCGCCGTGGCAAGCAGACTGCCAATGCCATGTTCGGCAATGCGGCCTCGGTGCTGGTGGGCGACTTCCTGTATTCGCGCGCCTTCCAGATGATGGTGGCGGTGGGCAATCCGCGCGTGATGGAAATCGTGGCGGACGCCACCAACGTCATCGCCGAGGGCGAGGTGCTGCAGCTGCTCAACATGCACAATCCGGATGTGGACGAAGCCGGCTACCTGCAGGTGATCCGTTCCAAGACCGCCAAGCTGTTCGAGGCCGCCAGCCAGATCGGCGCCCTGATTGCCGGTGCCGATGAAGCCGGCATCGAAGCTGCCGGTGAATATGGCCGCTCCATCGGCACCGCCTTCCAGCTGATCGACGACGTACTGGATTATTCCGGCAACAGTGCCGAGATCGGCAAGAACGTCGGCGACGACCTGCGCGAAGGCAAGCCCACGCTGCCGCTGATCTGGCTGATGCAGCACGGCACGCCGCAACAGCGCGAACTGGTGCGCACCTGCATCGAGAACGGCGACGAACAGCATTTCGACGAAGTGCTGTCGGCCATCACTCACTCCGGCGCCCTGGCCTATACGCGCGAACAGGCGGAAATCGCCGCCCGGCGCGCTGCGGATGCAATTATTTCACTTCCCGATAGCCAATTCAAAAAATCCCTGTTAGAATTATCGGCTTTCGCAGTAGATCGAAATCACTGACTTAGATCTCACTCGACGGGGTGTAGCTTAGCCTGGTAGAGCGCTACGTTCGGGACGTAGAGGCCGGAGGTTCGAATCCTCTCACCCCGACCATTCTCGCAAGTTGTTGATTTAAATAAGTTTTAAGTCTTAGCAAACTCGCAGCCTGGTCCAAACGCTGGTCCATTTCACTCAAAAGGAATGGCCCTTGCGTATCCCACCTTATGTGGTACTTCGCCCTAGCGGATACTACTTTCGTTTCACAATCCCCAAGCATTGGCGTCAACTTCTCGGCAGGTCTGAGATTCGCAGGTCTCTGCGCACTCACGACCGCAGGGAGGCTTTATTGCTGGCCGCCACCATGTCTGCTAATGTCCTTCAAAAACTCAAGACACTCAAAGAAGATATGGGAAAGCTGCCAAGCATTGATTTCGACAACATTCGCTCATTCGAAATCGAAAGTCTGGAAATCGGGGGCGCCAAACTCAAAGGCATCAACGTGGATAGCAACAATCCGCTTGATGTGGAGGCGTTTAACAAGGTCCTGGCCACCTTGCGGGAGCAATACCGTGCGGAAGCCGAGGCTGAAGCAGCACAATCCTCTCCACAGCCTCCAGCCACGCCGCCACAGCCCACGGCAAGTGCCGACAAGAATCTGCTCTCGCAGATCTTCCCTATCTATCTGCGGCACCGGGATAAGGCCGGAATCAGCGGCCACAGCCTGGACGACTTCACTTCCGCCTATAACCTCTTAATTGACGTGATTGGCGACAAGCCGATTACTCACTTCTCGCAGGACGATGCCAACCACTTTGTGGATATCGTCCAACAGCTTCCGCCCAACCGAAATAAAGTGAAGGCCTATCGGGGAAAGTCTATCGACGAGATCATCCAGATCCGCAAGGAGATGGAGGAAGCCGAAAATCACAAACGCCGACAAAATCCTGACGCCCCGCTCATCCCTGCCGATCTGAGTATGTCACCTCGCACTGTGGATAAGCATATCGGCATCCTCGGCACCTTCTTCAAATGGGCCATCGGCAAAGGCTACGTTCACGGCAAGAATTATTTTGAAGGCCAGAAGATCCAGACCAAGGCAGAACGAGACGCCGATACGGAAGGTGCTCGACTTCCTTTTTCTAACGAAGACTTGCGGAAGATTTTTGCCCCTGAAAACTACAGCACCAGGAAGAACTCACACGAATTCTGGTTCCCACTGATCGGACTATTCACGGGAATGCGGCTCAACGAGATTGCACAGCTTTACCTGACCGACATTATCGAGGTGAACGGCATCTGGGCATTTGACATCAACAAGAATCGCCCCGATAAACGACTTAAGAATGCCACCTCTAAGCGGCTGGTGCCGGTGCATCCGCAGCTACTGGAACTCGGATTCTTGGATTTTGTTGAAGACGTCAAAAAGACAGGGAAAGATCGGCTATTCCCACATCTCTCGTATGTGGAAAACAGCTACGGGAGGCTACCGGGCAGGAACTTCGCGGAGTATCTGACGAGCATTGGAATCACTGAGAAAGAGAAGGTATTCCATTCCTTCCGCCACACCTTCAATGACAACCTAAAGCAGATTGCATTGCTTGGCGAGGAAGCACGTTCAGAGTTAACTGGACATGCTCACCATGGCATCAATTCACTTGTCTATTCCTCTACCCATCGCATGTTGAATAAATTCGAATTCATCAAGGGGCTGCGTTTTGAGGGAGTTCTTTTCGGACACCTTAAATATCAAACAGGGCAATTTTTTGAAAACCCATTTGAAACCGCGAAAAAGAAAGTCGCCAGTCCGCAGCGGATCGCCGCAAAGCAAGCAAGAGAGGAACGTTACCGCTTGGCTGGAAAACCTATGCCAAAGTAAGAAACTAAAGTTACCGTCTTATCTTCTTCGAACCTCACGCGGTTGGAAAGATGCCGCTCCCTGCTGCTACGCCCCCAAGGCGAATCCTATGTATCTGACTACAGGAAGACGCAGCCCCCGCTGGAAGCTCCCGATGTCAGAAAGCGAATTCCGTATGCCTTAGTGATGCTCATTTCTAGTGTTTGCTTCAGGATAAAGCTCGGGCAATAAAAAATGTAACGAATCCAGGGGAAGCCCAAACGTTACTGGCCCGCGAGGACTATCACTGGTAATGAGCTTTACCGCTAGTAACTTGGATAATAACGATCTTCCCGTTCGCTCTCCCAAGCCAGTTAGTTGTATGAATTCTCCACGAGTGAGTGGCCCGGCAGCGAATAGATGGTAAAGAGGAAGAATGGCCTCAGGCCGTATATCTTTATCAGCCACTCCTCTAAACAGCACTAGCGCTTCAATTCGCCGCTTCATACCGTCAAGGTCTAACATCCGCCCCATGAACGCAACTTGGTCTTCACATATACCCAAGAAGAAGTCTACCCACTCAGCTAGGCCTGCGGCCGTTAAATTCCCCCTACCATCAAGATCACCTCGGCGCGGGGCGTCGGCGTTGATCAGCTTTGCATAGTAGTCTTGCTGAGCTCGCGCTAATCCTCTGCTGGTTGACCACAGCCCACCAGAAAGCGGCCACAAAGCACAATGGCTTTGAAGCCTGGTAGAGCGACCATTTCCGTCAAAAAAAGGATGCACCCATGCAGCCCGATGGTGCAGACAAGCGATTGCGATTAGAAGCCTTTCCCATCCTTTTTCTCTACCATAAACCTCATCCATCATTGCTAAAAATCGGGGAACCGACTCCGGGGTTGGCGGGATATGTCGACCAACCTCAACGAGCTGCGTTCTGAGTTGACCCGGCTCAACAATATGCCCATCTTTAGTAGTTCGGTCTGCTTCGGATAAGCGGGAGTAAAGAGCTTTGTGAGCATCCAAGAGGAAATCCGAAAAAATGGCCGAGCGCCCAGCCTCTACGGCTTGCTCCAACTCCCTTTCAGCATCTATATGAGCTAATGCGATACGTTGAAGTTGAGCCACATCGGGCTTTTCGGAAAAGTCTTGGTTCAACGCCCTTTCAATGTTCGCGGGATGAGTGCCTTGCCCTTCGATACGATTGCTGTAATAAGAGTTGATTGATCGCACAAGTTCTCTTACCACCCGACGAGCTGAGGCATGCCCCGTAGAGGCCAATCCAATGGATGCTTGCACCACCTTGCTGGCCTTCTCCTGAAGAGCATCCAGACTCGTTTGAGGCAGCAGAGGGGTAAATTGGTGCGGGGAGTCGTACATTTTGCCGATCTTTTTTCCGATGGATAAAAATTATAACCCACTGATTCTTATACACATATAGCCACTACCACAAAAAAATTCGCAGATTTTTTGCCGATGCTTTTGCCAATACTTTTGCCGGTCTACATATTCATCAAGTCAGTACCTATCGATGAAGTATATATACTTCATCGATAGGTACTCTACAGCTAACTGACGAAGTATATATACTTCGTCAGTTAGCTAAGTGGCACTTGATAGCGGAGGGGAATGTGAAGTATATATACTTCACATTCCCCTCCGTGCCTGACGTTCATATATGGCTATCAGTCGAATTCAAAGCGCCAAACCCGCCTTACTGGATTTTTTTAACAAAAATACAACAAAGCTCTTCAGACCCACAGACCTTGCGGAAATCCTCTCGATAAATAGAAGCTCTTGGCAACTTGCGAAAAATACAAACACAAAGCAATTCATCGAGTTTTTAATGGAACAAGGAGACCTCAAGTTGCATGAGTTCCCATTTCCTTACAGAAATGAAACCCGATATGTCTGGGGCAATTTACCGCTACTCGAAATTCTGATGAGTCTAAAAACGCAGTCCTACTTTACTCATCTGACGGCGCTAGAACTACATCAACTAACTGACCAAAAACATGAAGATATCTACTTCAATCACGAACAAAAACCTCAGCCCCCAGGTATAGGTTTAGAGCAAGGAAGAATTGATGCTGCTTTTAAGCGGAAAGTAAGAGAATCCACCAACATTGTGGAAAAAGACGGTATGCGAATTCATCTCTTAAATGGAAAACATACCCGCCAACTCGGCGTAATAGAAATGCGTGCGCTGTATGGAGATGAAGCTTCACTTGTTCGAGTTACCAATATTGAACGCACGTTGATCGATGCAGTTGTTCGTCCAATTTATGCCGGTGGTGTAACAACTGTTCAAACAGCCTTTCAAAAAGCGAAAGGGAAAGTAGATATTCAACATCTCTCAGCTACGCTAAGTAAGCTGGGTTATCTTTATCCATACCATCAATCTGTTGGATACTATTTAGAAGTGGCTGGATATCCGAGCAAAGACATAGAACGACTCAAAACTATCCCAATGGAGTTTGATTTTTATTTATCACATCAAATAGAAAATCCGAAATACGTGAAAGAATGGCGCTTGTATGTTCCCCAATAACCTCCGCCCGGAGCCATCGTTGTGCTGAGTTGCTCGGAGAATGTCACATCTCCACTTACCCCAGGAAATCATTGCCAAGTAAGTCGACTCAGCTCTATTTAGCCACTCTTTTTGCGCCAAATTTGGTTCAACTCGTCGTTCAGACCCTGCACAGGTAACATCACTTTTTGGGCGTTCAGTTTGTCCAGCTCCAGTTGTAGATGGATGATTCGCTGTCTCAGTTTTTCCGCCTTCTCTGGTGTTTCGGCATCGCTTAATTTGCTTATGGTTTCGCCCAAGCTGACTTCCACTTCTGCAATGGCCATCATCAAATCCGCCAAGCCTGTCTGAATTTCGGGTGAGGTTTGGCCGAAGGCCTTTTCTCGTAGCGCATTGATGTTGTGCATCGTCGCTTTGCGGGTTTTCGGCTGGACGATACGGACTGGTTGAAATGGCACATGGACTTCTTCTCTAGCGATCGCCAGCGCCCTCAAAATCATGCTTTTGATGACGGGAAGATGGATGGTGTTTTTCATGGCTGGGCTCCTTGTAGTTATTGTTGTATTGGCCGCAGGGTTTACGGGTTTCAATGAGGCGTGTGATCTGACCAGTCGACGGATTTTTCTGGCAGCCAGATAGGTCTGCTCGTTGAATTGCCTGCGTTCTTGAATAAATTGACTCAGACAAGTTTTCTCGGATTCGAATTCTTTCTTAGTCAGATACTTCGGCTGCTTGGCTATCTCTGATTGTTCCAGCAGGGATTGGTAATCGGCATCGCTGCTGTAGAGAGGGCCACGCAATCGCTTGGCTTTCTGGCCCCCCGGAAATTTCACGGAAAGATAATCGTCGCCCTGTCGAGTGACAGTGATGCCGAACTCTTCATCCAGATAGCGACACAAATCGTCACGGTTCTGGATCGTTCCTTCGACAACGGCTTTGACCAGATTCCTGTGCACCCAGCGTTTATCCGATTGTTCCCTTCTGCCCAACGGAGTCTTTCGTTCAAAATCCGAGAAGGCCATCTTGAGTGGATTCGGGACGATTTGCGCATATCCCATCCGGTGATTCGTCACACGTGTATAGGCTTCGAAGAATTCCAGATTGGCTTTGCCGGGCGGATGAATATTCATCCTTCTGCCAGAGGTCAGCTCCTGCGTGGGAATGACGAAATGGACTTCGGTATTGCCCTTATCCTGGTGCAGAACAAACAGACTGTTGAAATGATTCGATGTCAAACCTGGACAAAAAGTCGCCTTGAAATCATCGATGACTTCCAGCAGTTTCTCTCGGCTCGGCTTTTCCGAGTCTCGGAAGCTCAGGCAACCTGAGATGTATTTGTGTTTGCGCTGGATGCTGTTGATCACATCAATGGTGGTCTGCGGATCGCCTGCCAGCACTTCAGGTGCAACGGAACGTGACTGGCCAGCAGGGTCGACATCGCCCAATAGGTAATTGACGGGTGATTCACCACTGGAGATACCAGAGCGGAAGATGCGCACGATCATACTCCCTCCCAGTCATCGTTTCCTTTCAATGCTTTCTTGAACGCACTGTTGGCCATGTCCTGAATCTGCGCCAGCATGAGCAGCATGTCGTCATCAGGATCTTGCCCCATGTTTAAATGACGAGCGATCTGGTTGATGTTGTTGCCGATGCGATTGATCGCATACAACCATTCTGATTTTTCTTTCTGACGGGTAGTTGGCGAGACGAGTTGCTCACGGGTCAAGCCCGCCTCCCTCAGATACTGAGCCAGATTGTGGTAGCCCAAGTCCTGTGCCCGTTGCTCCAGCTTGCTGTATTCCTGCGTGCTGACGCGAATCTCTATGCGCTTGTTGCGCAGATGGTGGTTGCCATCTGCACCGGCCTGGCCAGGTTTGAATTTGATACGTGATTCCATATGCATCTCCATGTTTTTATTGTTATGGGAGACGTCTGTACAACAGGGGACTGGGGCGACGCCCCAGATTAACCATTGCGCCGAGGATTCATACGGGCAATGGGTTAACCTTGCTTGTCTTTCGTCTTAGGATTGTTTTACCAAACCAAAAACGAATAGCAAGTCGAAAATTGAACACTCGGAAAATAAATCAGCTTGGCACGGGGGAATGCGGCAACCTTGACAGTCATTCACACGGTGGACTAGCGTCCGGGTCGTCCATCCGAAAATGTTAAAAGGATTTTTACTGTCTGGATACCGCTTGAGCGGGAGGCTTTAAAAAGGTTCTTGGCCGGGTTCCGTGAAGCAAATTGCCTAGCTTTATGCGAAATTTACCTCCAGCGGCAGGTAAGCGCGTTGAACGATCGCACGATACGACCGCTCATAGGCAGCCCGTCGGACATTCCAGACGTTGGCGCAGGCAATGTGTAAGGTGAACAATGGGGCAGATTCCGCCATTGGTTGTGTCGAAACTCTAAATTCGTCCCTCCCCTACTTGCCTACCAGATCTTCCAAAAACTCGGATGATGGAATTGTGCCGGTAACCAGTAGGTGGTCCCGGGCGCGCGTACACGCTACATAGAGCAATTGCCGCTCGGTGTCATAAACCTCCTGCAAATCACCATCATCGCCGACTGTTTCAATCCGCTCTTGCAAGGGAATAATCTCGTCGTCGCAGGCCATTACAGCCACTGCGCGGAACTCCAGCCCCTTCGCCAGATGCATTGTACTGACCGAAACATGGTCAAGCTCTGTGGCCACGTCGTTATCCAGAATTTGGTAGGGCAAGTCGGCGAGACGAACAGCTTCCTCGGCCCGGCCGATTTGCGCTTCAGACCGAACAAATATGCCAATCTCATGCGGCAAGATGCCGACGTTTCCACATTCGGCGAGCCACCGCCCGACGACGGCGCTTTCTTCTCCTGCATCGTCAAGAATTTGAATTCGTGGCGGCGGGCCGTTGAAGACCGATACGGTATCGCTACGATCTTCGGCATTGCCATCTACGTCGGTCACTGCCGGGCCAAGCAGCCGGTCTGCCTGGCTGCGAATTTGGTGTGATGTTCGATAATTGACACGCAACGTACGGGACCGTCCGCGCACGTCGACGCCCAGTGACTTCCATGAAAACGGCTGCTGGAAGATGCGCTGCCCAAGGTCGCCGGCAAAAAACAGCGCGTTCGGACGAATTGCGCCCTCACCGCCGCCCAGCGTGACCAGGAATCGCAAATGTGCGATTCCGATGTCCTGCGCTTCATCGACGACAACGAAATCGAAGATAGGATTGCTCCTTGTCCTCAGGGCACTCGCCAAGGCCGTGAATAATCCGGAGGTCGTGACCAAACCTTTTTCACGCAAGCTCGATCGAACACGCTCAAAGATGTCCCACAATACTGCCCGCTGCGCTTCTGGCAATCGGGTCTTACGGCCGAGGCGTACAACGTCGCGATAGGCCTCCCAATGATCAAGTTGCCACGCGTCGACTACTTGTTCCCATTCAGCCAGCAAAAAGTGGTGTCCAAATTTATGTCCCGGTACCGCTGTAGCAGCGTTACCCACCAACTGCCGAATGTCCTTACGGGACGCCAGCTTCGCTGGACCGGCCTGAGTCTTGTGCAATCGCAGCCCGATGGCTTCGAGGGAATACACGTCGACACGCTCGGCAAGGCGTGGCTCGTGGGTCAGCAGCCGATTCAGCTTCGATTGCAAAGCATTGGCTAACGTGTCGGAAAAGGTGGTGAGCAATACGCGCGCATCGGGATACTGGCGCGCCAAGTGGGCAGCGCGGTGCAAGGCAACAATGGTCTTACCTGTGCCAGCCGAACCAGACACGCGCGCCGGACCGCTGTAATCTCGCTCCACCCACTGGCGCTGCTCGGGGTGAAGAAAAACCGTCCATTTCTCCCACGGATAATCAAGCGCACGCTGCAATTCCTCGACGTTGCTCATCACCCGGAACCGGCGTTGCGCGTCGGGGTGGTCGAATGGATTTGCGGTCGATGGCGTCGCAACACGAGGCTTGCCGCCTGTTGCCAGTTCAAGAAGTGCTTCTGCAGCCTCAGCAGGCAAATGATCCGCAAGAACGAGCAAGGTAGCCTCGGTGGCTTGTTTCACATCGGGCAGCCACTCTGGTGGAACACCATAGCTCAGCAGGTCGTCATCAGCCATGCCTTGAAATAACTGCTTTGCCACAGATGCTGGTTTCGGGATGCTTGTCGACAGCGTAGACTCGCTCTGGACATAGACTGGTACGACCACTTCCTGAACCGTTTCGCGGATTTCGATCAGTTGCGCCGCGCCGGTCTTTGGATGAGTCTCAAGCTTACGACGCTCGGCCCATTGGTAGGCCTTGTCGTGATGGTCAACGTAACAAAGCAGCAGGCTCGATTCGCTGCGATGAACAATCAGGCGAATATCACTTCCAACGCGAACCGACCAGAAATTCTTGTCTTTGGCGCGGTCCAGCTTGTGGAAACTCATGCCGCGGCTAGCAGGATTCAACTGCAAGTCGAACACTGTCGTTTTAACAAGCTTCTGTTCGTCGCCAGTCAGCCGAGCAAGACTATCGGTGAAAGTATCAGCAATGCGGAATTCCATAAGACTCTCCCAATCAGGGCATCGGCCAGATTCCGAGGGCAATCTCGGCAAGATCCCTTGAGCGTTGATCGACGTCCTTGAATTTGAACTGCGATTTCTTCACCAAGTCCTGTGTCAGCTTGATACCTGATTCCTTGTAGGCCTGCCGCTTCTTGTGGAACGGGTTGTTTGACGCGCCGATATTCAGCGCACCCGCAAACAGGGTCAGATTGCCGATTCGAGATACATACTTAAGATGGCGTGACTCGGCCTTGTCGCCAAGATATTCCACCCAATCTCCAAGGTCCTCCCTCACCCTCTTGGTCTTGATCTTCTGCGGAATAATGTGTTCCACATGCACGTCTTCGGCACCAAGGACCTGCAACTCTTCATAGTCACCATGCTTCGACAATTCAATCTGTTCTAAGCAGTAGCGCGCACGGTCAATCACGTTGGAAGTGAAGCTTGTCGTCGCGAATTCCTCACGGAACTTCTCGTCGGCAGGACACAGCTCTCGATAAGCCTCTCTCGTCTTCTGAACGGGGTCTGACGGACTAACCGAGCACAATCTGGCAAAAAGTGCCTCGGTTTCGTTTGATCGTTCGCGGCAAACATGCCGCCGCAACACGAAACTTTCGGTGAGTTTCAGCACCTCCCTAAAATGTTTCTTGGTGCAGCGGCCTACCTGAAGATGCATCAAGAAACCATACGTTTGGACGGCCTTGATCATCTTCAAGTTGCGCAGATACCTGTTTGTTTCGGCGTCAGTGGTCTTTACAAGCACCAGTTCACCGTAAATCTTGGCGCTCGACACCAGTCTTTCCAGAAAGTCCGTGAAATTGACTTGCCCGATATTGGTTGCATCTACTTCGCCAACGATACTTTCGTCTCCGTTCTCGGACTCATCCTCGGTTGTCTCTTCTGAGTCAGCATAAAGATGCCGCTCCGGTAATTCCTTGGCCTCTAGGACCTGCTCCATAAACACCTTCTTGAAGCTAGGTACCACATCAGCTGCCGTTAAGCGCACCTTCCACAAGCTCATCAGGTAATAGCGGAAAAACGCATCCGAGTTAGTACCGTCGAGATGCTGAATCAAATGCGTCCAACTGGCTCGCGCCGCCTGTAAGGCAGCGTCACCGAATCGAGCGGCATTACCCAACAGGAAGTTTTTGATGATATCGGTCGGACTCAGCTTCAAACCGCGGTTGTTAATCGTTTCAAAGAGCTTGAAGGCATCCTTTGCTTCGCTGACGTCGAGACGGATCACGATCGCCTGGTTCTTTAGCCGATACAGAAAGGATCCCAAGTATTCGAGAGATTGCTCTGCTACCCACGCACGAACAATAGCAAAAGCCCACTCCAATCTTTCGTTTTGAAATTCCTGCTGACTGTCAGCAGCAACTAGACGATCGAATTCCGCCGCGTCGATGGAGTCGAGCGCTACCTTGCGTACCGGCTGTCCACCTAGAGGCTTTGCTTGAAGCAAGCGTGCCACCTCCGCCGCCTCATCCTTCTCTCCAATTGAGTCGAGATGTTGACGAATGCACTCAAGGAGGATCGTGATAGTCGTCAGGCGCTGCTGACCATCCACCAGTTCGAGCTTGTTCAATCCGGCGGTATGGTGACCGGCAAGGCATACGATGCTACCCAGAAGATGGGTATCACTACCTTCGATCAATCCGATGTCGTCTATTAGCTCCCAAATCTGGCGGTCATGCCACGAGTACCGACGCTGATAGGTAGGGATGACGTACTGCTCGTTGTTCGAGCCGAAAAGCTGATTGATGGTCAGCGAAGTTGGCGTAATTATCATCTGTCAATTTCCTGACCTAAACCTTGAACACTTTCATCACTTCATCCCCCAAGTGATTGATCACCTTTACCGCAATCCGGCCGGATTTTGGTTTCTTGAACGGACGCGAGGTATCACTGTTCAGGCTTGCCCATGCCTCTGCGTCGATCTCGGCCTTCAAGGAGGTCTTGAGGGCATTGTAAGGATCGTTCGCTCCAAGGAAATAAGCGTGGCGGACGAAAAAACTCTCCTCGTTGTAGTCGGTGTCGATGAACCAACAGGCAATACCGTCCGCACCGTCGCTGACGACTTCGCCAGTCTGTGGCTTGAACACATCGACGCCATTCACCGTCACGCGCAGCATGTCACCTTCATGCAGGAGCGTAATATCCGGCTCGCCGAAGATTACGAACAGGTTGCCCTTGCCGGTGTTCTTGAGGTCTTCGGCCATGTGCAGGTCGGCATTCATGCGCGCTTTGAGCACTGGCAGCTTGCCGAGCTTGGAAAACTCCGTGGTGTGCGCCTCGAAGTTGAAGGCACAGGCTATCAGCACGTCGAAACCGGCATCAGCTGCCTCCCGCGCAGCTTCGACCAGATCGGCGCGCTGCACAGTGCCAAATTCGGGGCCAATGAAAATGGCAGCGCGCTTTTCTACTCCAGCAGTCGCCGCCTCGTCAGCACCAACTTTTCCTTCCTCGATATAGCGGCCCTCGGCGCAAACCAGTTCCCCCGGCCACGCGACCAGCGATGTGAACATAATTCGGTCCTCCTTGTGCGCCTGTTGTACGCCCGCCGTCTTCAGGTTCTCAAGAATCATCTGCGGGAAGGATTGCTTGGCTGCGTATTGCGCTTCCGGCTCGCGGAGGGTATCGATCAACTCGTCGTCCTCATCAACACCTAGAACGCGGTGTGGGCTCAGGCTCTCAACGGTGAAGGGACCAGCCACACGGACTGCTTTTTTGTTCTCGTAAGGCTTGTCATAGAGGTACTCGAATTCCGCCTTAGCGGCGATGGAGGCATCGATCTCCTTTTGCCGCGCGATACGCGCTCGCCACCAATCGGCATGGAGCTGCTTCGCCTTGTCCGGCCATTTCGCATCGGCTTCACGGGGAATCTCCCATTCCTGCCTGGTCTTCTTCAGCATTGCGTTCAGTTGCTCGCGCAACGGCTCCAGTTTTTCCTGCCACTTTTCCCAGATCACGTCGATCTCGGCGTTGTTGGCGATGGAACTCAGCATGACGTGCGGCACGCGCTCATAGACAAAGCCGTGGCGGATGTTGCCGTGCACGGGCTGCGTGCTGGGTGCGCTACGAGTGACTTCGGCTTCCTTGAGTTGCCCTTCGTACGAATCAGCCAGCAGGTAGAACGGGTAGCGCGCTCCCATGATGCGGGCGCGAGCTAGCGCCAGTGCGACGCGAGAAGTGTCCATGGTGATCCAGCGGCGCCCCCATTGCTCGGCGACATAGGCAGAGGTGCCTGAGCCGCAGGTAGGGTCAAGCACAAGATCACCAGGGTCAGTAGTCATAAGCAAGCAACGTTGGACAACCTTTTGCGCGGTTTGGACAACATACACTTTGTCTTCGGTGAAGTTACCCGTCTGGGTGTCGGTCCAAACGTTCGAGATCGGTATAGCGTCGAAGTCGTCAAGATAGCGAACGTATTGAATACTGTTTTTCGCCTTCCATATGCGATCAGCTTTAGCGAGTCGTTTCAGGCCAGGTTCGTCGCTCTTGAATGTGCCTTTCCCGGAGGGATACGCTTGCCCTTGGTACTCAAAAAACCGCACATCGCCATCTCCGGCTGGACGGGAACTAGTGATGTTGTCGGCGCGGAAGATGCGCTCACCTTCCTTCACCACGCCGTCTGCATTTAAGCGCCGAGAATCACCATCAGGCTTACGGACCATCCGGTATACCTGCTCAGTAGATGCGCCGCTGGACTTCGGCAACAGCGGCGCGCGAAACTTCAGCGCACGGGAGTCTTTGGCAAACCAAAGCAGGTAATTCGAAGCCGCCGCGAGAGCAGCATTTGCACGGCCCGTTGTTGTCTGAAATGCAATCTGACTAACAAAGTTAGTTTCCCCAAATACCTCATCCAACAACACCCTTACTCGGTGTACGTTCTCGTCGCCAATCTGAACGAAGATCGAACCGGACACGGTCAGCAGATCGCGCGCCACTATCAACCGATCACGCAGGTAAGTGAGGTAGGAGTGAATTCCGTCTCGCCAGGTATCGCGAAACGCCTTGACCTGCTCCGGCTCGCGTGTGATGTGGTCGGCTTTGCCGTCCTTCACATCGCGGCTGGTGGTTGACCATTGGAAGTTGCTGTTGAATTTGATCCCATAGGGCGGATCGAAGTAGATGCACTGCACTTTCCCGCGTAGCCCCTCGCGTTCGGCAAGGCTGGCCATGACCTGAAGGCTATCGCCGAGGATCATGCGATTGGTCCAATTTTGGTCGTGCTGGTAGAACTCGGTCTTGTCGGCGTCCTTGGGGATACCGTTGAAGTCGGCGAAAAGATCTGCAGTAATCTGCCCCTGCTCGTGCTCGCGCTCCTTCGATTCGCGCAGCAAATCGTCTATCAGCGCCTTGGGGTGGACCTTTTCCTGAATGTAGAGCGGCGGAGCATGGACGACGAGATCGCTCCAGTCCTGCTCGTCCTTGCCGCGCCAGACCAGTTGCGGGTCAAGGTCAGTGTTGCGCGGGTAGCGCACCTGTTTGGGGTTCTTCTGCACTTCGTCAAGCACCGACTGGTATTCGGCGGTGGGGATGTTCTTGCGCTTGGCGTCGTGCTTAATTGCGCTGACATTCTTGTTCGTGGTTGGTTGCTTGGCCATAGTTATGCTTCCTGGGCGGCGGTCTTGCCTGCCGCAGCCTCGATCATCTTGTTGAATTCGCTTTCGACCTTCTTGGCAAAATCGTCTTGCATCTGGAACACATCGGTGAACTCGGCAAACGCCCAACGCCCGTAGGTGCCAAGGTGATTCACACCTGGCACCCAGTAGGTGTCCATCGTCGATTTCTTTTCCTTGGCGTCCTCGCGTCGATAACCCTTGATTTCGACGACCAGTCGAAGCAAGTTGTCTGCCCCCTTGCCATCATCGATCAGTACGATGAAGTCGGGCAGATATTTGCGCGTTTCTGACCCGTAGCGATAAGGTACCTCGAAACCGAGACCGTGGTTTTTGACATAGGCTCGCACCTTGGGATGTGCCTCGGCCACCCGGCAGAATTCCGCCTCCCAATCGCTGTCGAGCACCACCCAGTTGACGTGACAATGCTTGGAACTTGTTTCCCAGCGGCTGGGTTTGGAGGTGTTGAACCGTACATGGCGCGTCGAACCGCTGGGATTGTAGGGGTCGAGCAATGCCTTGATCGGTCGATTGCCTAGGAACTGTCGAGTAATGGCAGCGGTAATCCTGTTGCACGCCATGTCTGCTAACTCCTGGTACATCAGCAGCGCGGGATAAGTGCCTCCCTTACATTCGAGATGATTGTCGAGCCATTCCTTGGTGATGCGCTTGAGCTGGCCGAACAGATGTAGCTTGGGTTCCTCGCCGGGATCGCGCCACTTGGTATAGAGCAGGCGCTGGGTAAGGTGAAATAACAATGTTGACGACCGAACGTCGCCCAAATGTTGAAGAGTCATGTCGGCCGACTGACCGATGATTCCGGCGTTCTGGGTCTGAGACGGCCCGACGAGATCGGGAGTCAAAGTCAGCGTCGATTCCTCGTTGAAGTTGGCCACGAGGCGTTCTTCCGGTAATTCGACGCGATAGCCGTCGACGCGTGGAAAAACTATTTCCAGCACATCGCGTTCAGGCCGAATCGCCTTGATCTGTACGGTTTCGCGTGGCGGTTGTGGGGGGCCAATAACTGGCTTGGCAGTGAAGTCGAAGGGGATGCCGAACACGTCAGCGTACTCTACGTTGAACAGTCCTTCCTCGTTGAGTTCATAGGACTGGCGGCGCAGGGCGCGGCCGATTACCTGTTCACACAGGAGCTGAGTACCGAAGGCGCGTATACCGAGCACGTGGGTAACGGTGTTGGCGTCCCAGCCTTCGGTGAGCATTGAGACCGACACCACGCAACGGATCGAGCCACCGAGTTGCCCTGCCTTCCCGACAGTGTTCATGACTTCCCGCAGCAACTCCTGATCGCTGATGCTGTCACCCGCACGGGCATCACCGGTGCGCTCGACGATCTCGCGGCGGAAGCGCTCAATTTCATCGGCGGCCATTTCATGGAACTTGTCGTCCAGCGCATCACCGGCTTCGAGCTGTTCACTATCGATCAGCAGGGTATTGGGACGTGGCAAGGGGTTGCCGGTGGTTTCGTCGAAGTTGCGGAACAATGGCAGGCGACCGTTTTCCAAGGTGGTGGTGCCGCCATCGTTCTTGCGGTGGAAACCGGAAATGAAGTCATAGACCAGCTTGGAGATCGCGGTGTTCTGGCACACTACGATGAAGCACGGCGGCACCTTGATCCCGGCCTCCTGCCAGAGTTTGAAAGTTTTTTCGTAGTGGCCGTAGAGTGCTTGCAGTGCGGTTTGTAACCGGGTCGGCAGCTTGAGTGGGTCAAGTTCCTGATTTGAACCGCGCCCTTTCTTGGGCATGTCCTTGCGGATGTTTTCCCAGAGGTTGCGGAAAACGGGCAGCTCGTCGCCGGGAATGTTTTCCGCCACCGGAACGCGCGGCAGCTTGACGATGCCGCACTCGATGGCGTCCATTAGCGAGAAGTCGCTCATCGTCCAAGGAAACAGAGTGCCCTCTGCATACCCCGAACCACGCAGGAAGAACGGTGTGGCGGAGAGGTCGATGACACGAGACACGCCGAGCTTTCGATTGACCGCCTCAAGCCCTGAGATCCACAACCGGGCGGCTTCATTGTTCTTTTCGGCCTCTTTCCTTTCGTCGCCCTTCAGCTCCTCGTCGTCTATCTCCAACGGCTTTTCGCGGTAGCAGTGGTGGGCTTCGTCATTGATGGCTAGGATGTTTTTCATGCCCATCAGATCGGGCATGACTCGCTGAAGCATCTGGCCTTCGGTTTCGGTGGTGATGATTTCTTCGCCGGTACGACCCTTGAGCAATTGCCGCCCGCCTTTGGAAATGTCAATGCGCTCTCGCAGTTTGAAGGCATGGTAGTTGGTGATGACGATCTTGGCACGACCCATATCGTCCAGAAGGTCGCTCGGCACCAATTCCCGTTCCCTGTAGTAGCTATCAGGGTCGTTGGGTTGAAGTACGCGCAGGCGGTCCTTGATGGTAAGGCCCGGCGCGCAGATCAAGAAGCCGCGCGTGAATTGCTTGCTGGCGGGACGACGAACGGCATTGATCGTCTGCCAGGCAATCAGCATTGCCATCACGGTCGTTTTACCCGCCCCAGTGGCGAGCTTGAGCGCCAGCCGCATCAACTGGGGGTTGGCGTCCTTGTTGGCTGCCGCCAAGTGATCGAGAATGCGCTTGCCGTGTTTGGTGCTCGGCGCAACCTCGGTTAGCCAGATTGCCGTTTCGACAGCCTCGACCTGACAGAAGAAAGGCCGGACGCCGTTGAACCCGTGATGGCGCCAGTGCTGCAAGAGCCGTGCCGTCTCGGGGGTGACCTGCCATTGGCTCGGATTCGGAAGCGCACGCCACGAGTCAACGTGACTCCGCACCTCGTTGATGATCGAGGTCGTGTCGTACTGCTGCGCTTTTGTGGATAGACCCTCGCCCTCATCAAAGACGAAGCCTTCCTGCTTGGGCGTCTTCTTTTGCTTCTTCGGCTTCGGGATTGGAGTAATGAACTCGGCACGCCTACGCGTTTCAAGAATTTGCTGCGTCGGTTGTCCCGATTCGTCCAACTCCCAGTGCCGCGAAGGGCGGGCATACGGGGAGTTCAGAATTGGGTGATCGAAGAATGGATTCGACATGGCGATAACTTACGCTCTTACGTTATTGTTGTTCCAAGGAAATCTATGTATTGTCCAGCAAAAACCCGTTCGGGACCACACTTATACATTCGCGAAATCTCTTTATTTGATTTGGACGAAAACAAGGCATTCGTCTGGCAAAAGCCGAATACCCGCCATCTGATTTACCTGATGCTAACGGCAACTTTGAGCGATGCGTTCCCGTAGGTTACCCGGCAGGTTTCAGAGGGGGGCGGCCTTTCCAATGGCGGCATTGTAGACTAGGTGACAGTCTGGTTGTGGCCGTAGGCTGCGCTTGCCCAGAATGATGTAGCCGGCGGTTATAGACCACCTTCTAGACCTTAGCTATTCGGCGGTGATTGCAGAGCGCGTCCCGTGGCAGACGATCAACATTGCCGGATATGGGAGCAGCCGAACGAATGTCCACTCCTGGCCCCACCTTGGTCGAATTGCGGTCTTAAGTTACTCAGGCTACCGCTTGGGCGGCCCCCTCCGTCACAATAGGATCTTGCGTCATTCGCTTCCGTGCAAAAAACTCTGCCACACTGTGGCGCTTCAAACGCTCAAACTGAAAGTTGTGATCGAAAGGTTGTTCGAACTTTACCTGGACACCCCGGACGGGATGGCTTTCTACTGCAGGATACATATTGGCCGCGTAGTCCATGTCCTTGACAGCGATGCCAGCCTCTTTCAGATGTTGCCCCGCCAGCGCTTCAAGGTGGTCCAGAACATCGGCAGTAATGCCATGCCGATGTTCGCCTTTATCCACCTCGATGGTGAAGCGCCTGTCCAGCAGCTCAGGAATGGCCTTGTCCAGTAGTCCGATCAGGATGTAATCCAGCATGGGCTGGTCCTGGCCGATGAAATGGGCCATGCGCCATGCCGCAATGGCAAATGTGACCAGATCGGTATCCACCGCCAGTTCCCCCCTGGCATACGCTTCCGCTACGCGATTACTGATCTCCTCTTCCTTCCAGTACTGCGGCGGCTCGGTCGTGCCAAACACCTGCACGACCAGAAAGGCACAGCGTAGGTTGAACGGCACACCAAGGAACTTCTGCACGGCCAAGTCCGGGTCGTAGGTCAGCATGACGTTCCAGACATCTTCCATTGTTCCATCCAGCGCATCCCACAGCGGCGCAAATTCCACCGTTTCGGTCGGACTGCCCGGACCGATCAAGAAAAACGACTCACTTCCTGTGTGACGAGAACCGCTCTGCCTCACCCTTGCCTCGACTTCCGCCAGCATCTTTCCAGAGACGACGTTGGCTCCATTCGCGTAGCGGTACAGCATCTTCTTGATGTCCACGCCGTCCAGCAGATCGCCCAACTGGTTCAGATTTTCCATGCCGGTGACCCGCAGCAGTTCGGCCAGCCATAGCCGGGTCTTCATCTTGTCTATCGGCGGTCTCTTCGGTCGTCCTGCCACTGCTCTCTCCATCAGGTCCGTGTCAATGGAATGAAATGCCGCATTTCATGCGGTAGGAATTCAGATTCGATTTTCTTAAGATTTCCACATAGTCAATCGCGACTAGCTTACCAGAGGAGCGACGGCATGAAGTACCTGCCCTCGCATTGCCTATCACATCGAATGCGACCTCTGGTGGGAATGAAATAGCGAATTTCATGCGGAAGGAATTTACAGACGAACTTCGTAAACCGGCCGAAAAAATTGCAGCAAAGAGTTTTTAATAGGAGAAGAAAAATGAGTCATGTGTTTGAAAACAACCAGCCAGAAGCAGCATCCACAACCCAGTCACTGGAAATCCACGAGGTGGCCCATCTGTTCCCCGAAATGTCCGAAACCGAGTTCAACGAACTCAAGGCCGATATTTCGGCATACGGTCTGAGGATGCCGATCCTCTGCTACCAGGGCAAAGTGGTGGATGGTCGTCATCGCCTGCGTGCCTGCATCGAGCTTGGCATCGATCCGCGCTTTGAGGAAATGGCCGCAGCGAACGATGCCGAAATGCAGGCAACCGTTGTCAGCATCAATCTGCATCGCCGCCATCTGGATATCAATCAGCGTGCATTGATCGCTGCACGTCTGTGCAATACCGGCATGGGAACGAACCAGCATACCGCCGGGGCGGTATCCCAGCAGCAGCTCGCTGCCGATCTGAATATCTCCACCGACTCCATTGCCCGTGGCAAGAAGGTGCTCACTCACGGAAGTCCTGAACTGATCGCAGCGGTGGAAGCGGGGAAGATTGACTTGAGCAATGCGTCCAGGCTGGCCAACCTGGCCAAGGAAGATCAGGCACAACTGAATTTCGACGACATCAAGGCGATTCAGGATGCCAGCAAGGCGATCAACAAGGCCAAGTTCGAAGCCCGTCGTCTGGAGCGTATTCAGCAGATCGAGGCCAAGCGTGCCAACAATAAGCCGCTGGAAGCATCACTGGGCACGTTCAGTGTGGTCTATGCCGATCCCCCTTGGGATTACATGGGTGAATTTGCTGTGGGCTATCCCTGCATGCCTGTTGAGGATATCTGCGACATGCCGATCCATGACATTACGACCGAGGACGCGGTGCTGTTCATGTGGTGTTCTTCCTCACTGCTGTGCGAAGGCTTGAAAGTTATGGCGGCATGGGGCTTTACCTTCAAGACCAGTGCGGTCTGGGACAAGAACGTGATGGGGCAAGGTGCGTACTTCCGCCAAGCGCATGAGGTACTGATGATCGGTATCAAGGGGCAGGTTCCTGAAGTGCCCTACGGTGCCCGCCC
Organism: Herbaspirillum huttiense; assembly: GCF_004367745.1. Classification (GTDB taxonomy): domain Bacteria; phylum Pseudomonadota; class Gammaproteobacteria; order Burkholderiales; family Burkholderiaceae_D; genus Herbaspirillum; species Herbaspirillum huttiense. The sequence goes on along the minus strand of NZ_CP037993.1, from coordinate 442,458 downwards.
CTCCTCCGTGTTGAAGTTTCCACGTGCCGAACACAGTCGCAAGCCGGTCGATCTCTACCAGATCATCGACGACATGTATCCCGAATTGCAGAAGGTGGAGTTGTTCTGCCGTGGCGAACCCGCTGCTGGCTGGGCCGGCTGGGGAAACGAATGCACCTGGAAGCCGAATAACGAAAACAACGACTAACAAGAAAGGAAACGTGATGGATAAATATTTGATTGGATTTTATGACCTCGGCATGTTCGACGAGATGGTGGTCGAGGCTAACGATGAAGAATGTGCCAAGGATGTCTTTAGGGAGACTTACCTGCCAAAGAAATCCCACATTCCTCCGTACATTGCACGGTGCGAATTGTTAAGTGAAGCGGAAGAGCGGATCAGGCGGGGTGATCACAGCTTGCCTGACAACGGCAACGACTGGGCCCATGCAGATTTCGGCAACGCCTATTTCGAATCGTTGAACCACTGATTACTGTTTTTCCCCAGCCATCTTGGCATGTTTTACCCATACAGCGACGACCTGACTTTTTTATAGCGACGACCTTTCATCTTTAGCGATCAACTCCCAAGTAACAAAAAAAGCAGCATCAACAAAAACTGACTTAAAGGAGAAAAAGATGAATCCATTTGCAAAAAATCGTAGTACGCATCAAGCAGGTAACGTCGTGAGCAATTCCAAGCCTGTGATTAAAAATCCTCACAGCGAACTGTCCGCAGAAATGCAGTATGCCCACCATGTCCAGGCCAATCCCGATATCAGTGCCAATGGCGGATTGCTGTACTGCTGGAACGGCCATTTCTGGAAAGTCCAGGACGATCAGGATGCCACGCGCATGGCATTGAACTGGTTGAGCAAGAACATGGGCAAGCGTGCCACGGTCGCCACGGCGGAAAGCTGCATCAAGGCTGTTTTGCTGATGGCAAACAAGTTGCCAGCGAAGCCTGCTGACTTGATCATTCCTTTGTGTGACAGGTGGCTTTGGGTGGATGAACAGGGCTTGATTCAAGCCGAGCGCCCCAACCGCACCATCGGTGTTACCCATGCCGTGCCTATCGCAGCCAGCATGAATATCGGGGATTACTGTCCTGCCCCATTGCCTGATGATTCGATGTTTGCCCGCTTTCTGGTTTCTTCATTGCCCGACCCAGAGGTGCGCAGCTTGCTGCAAACCTATATTGGTTACACGCTGACCGGTCATACCGATCATCAGGTCGCCCAGTTCTGGATTGGCGAGAAAGGCGGTAACGGCAAGAGCACCATGTTGAAGATCGCGATGGCCTTGCACGAAAATGCTGTGCCTGTGCAACTGGACAAGCTGGACGGCTTTTACTTGACCAGTCTGATCGGAGCCACCCTGGTCGCCTGTGACGAAACCCCAAAGGGTAAGATTAACCAGCAGGTGTTGAAGTCGCTGATTTCTGGCGGATCAACTGTGATCGACAGGAAGTACAAGGAAACCATCGGCTATGCCAATAGTGCCAAGTTCATCATCTGCGCCAACCATTTGCCAGCCTTGATCGATCAGTCGGATGCATTCTGGCGCCGCTTCCATGTCATTGAATGGAACCAGACCTTCACGAACGGAAAGGCCATTCTGAATCTGGATCAGCAGATCATTAAACACGAACTGCATCTGGTTCTTGATTGGGCGTTGCTGGGACTGCAGAAATTGCAGCGTGACGGCAAGTTCATCGTGCCTGAGGCAGTCGACGTCGCCAAGCATCAGGCCAAACTGGATTCCAATAGTGTCGCGAGCTGGGTGGAATATGCTGGCATTACCTATTGCAGCCCTAGCCAGCTTTACATGGACAAGAGTGTACTGTTTCATGATTACGTCGAATACTGCCGCCACAATCATTTGACGCCATGTGCCTTGCCACAGTTTTACACTCGGCTCCGTACCTTCTTTCCTGACATGCAGGAAGCACGTCAGACGGTTGGCAGCGGCATCGACAAGAAGCGTGTGCGCTGTGTCAACTTGACGATGGGTGTTTTTTCACCGGACGACTTGTCCGATCAGGTGCAACAGGAAATGGATGAAATTTCTCAGGCGTTTGGATACGACTCCGACACGGATTGATTTCGCGAAAGAGAAAATGGGGTGTGAGCCCCATTGTTTTTGTTTTCTCAAAGGACCGTCGGGAAATACAGGGACATATAACGGCGCCTTGTAATCAACCAATCCGATTCATTGTCAGCAGCCATTCTAATAAATCAGCTTCACCAATCCCGGTGCCGTAAGCAGATACGGTACGCTGACGGGCAGCTTTATCCTCCTTGGCGGAGGGTAAAGATTTTTTGCTAGTTGATTTATTGCTAGAATAGAATTTATATATGCTGACCGCCGAATGAACGGGCGTCATACAGCCTGACGCTCGATCCGCGCCCATGCATAGCGGACGCTGGGTATCCTGTTAAATTTGCAGTTGAGCCACAGAGGAACCACGCATGCTCCTTTCTACCGCAGAAGACTTGGCTAAGTTCGTCGAGGAGCTTAAGCGCGAGACGGACCGGGGCCTCTCCTTGGTGGCAGCAGCGTTGATTGATGACCGCCTCACCGAGACACTTCGTTCATTCTTTTGCGAAGTACAGAGCACTGCAAAGTTGCTTGATGATGGAAGCGCTCCCCTCAGCAGTTTCTCGTCAAGAACCGAAGCGTGCTACGCGCTAGGCCTCATCGACGAGTTTGAATACAATGAAATTGGACTCATCCGGAAGGTGCGAAACGAGTTCGCGCACCAGAAGCACGGCATGTCCTTCTCAAGTCCCCGCATCCAAGGCCTATGCTCCACGCTCAAGTCCGATCTTCCCAAGGACGCAGGTTACCCTCTTCAAGATCCGAGATTCCGCTTCACGAACGCAGTAGTCGTTCTTGCCTTGCGCCTCTACCACCGTCCCGATTGGGTGGCACTAGAACGCAGGAAACCAAAGACTTGGGTCGACGAGAGCGCCACCAAGTGGCGGTCTGTCGGGGATGAATTACCTTCACTTGGAATGCCGGTCGTAGTCATGTCGAAGCCTAGGAACTGAAGCATGCAGCTGCACTGCAAACTATCGCTCAACCCTTCCGTCAAGGGAACGACTTGCTTGAACGTGCAAGCTGCTCCTTACGTCGAACATTCGGGTTCATAGAGGCCCTCAGCAATGACTCTGCTCGTATCTTGGGTCGGCATAGACACTCATGGCACGTCCTCGTTGTACATTGCGAGCGACAGCAGGTTATCGTGGGACAGGTCAAACTCCTTTGACGCAGGCCGCAAGGTTTTCGCATTCACCCGATGGCCCGACGTTCTCGGTTATTGTGGAGACGTCCTCTTTCCGTCGTTGGCACTGAATCAAATCGTCGATCTGGCAGACGCCGGACTTCTCTTTGCGCCGGAGTTCTCTCCGAAGCAGAAGTTTCAGGCTATCGTGGACAAACTAAACGACTTAGCTTCTGAGTACCCAGCGCTGAGAGCAGGCCTGGCAAAGAACAAGCTGACAATCGTCCATGGTTCCCGCCATCCGAAGGAGAACAGCGTCTTCTTCTGTCACTCCATTTCGTGGACCTCGGAAGGAAAGTGGCGAGGAGAAGAAAAGCGAATGCCTGTCACGTCAGATGTGCTGTTCGCTTTGGGGACCGGGGCAACAGCTTTCAATGAAAATTACTTGAGATACAGGAATGGGCCTACCAAGGGAACCAGCCGCGCGGTTTTTCATTGCTTTTGTGATACGCTTGCGAACTCAACTGATCACACTGTCGGAGGACCTCCTCAACTCGTCGGGTTGATTCGAAAGCCGGATTCCACTGCGTTCACGCTTGGTGTGATCCATGACGGAAAGCGGACGTTTCTTGGCGCCCATGTCGACAATCTGAGGAACTTTGATAAAGTCCAGTGGCGGAACGCCAACTTTGAGCTTTGTGATGCTCGAAAGATGGAAAAGCTGCCACATGCACAACCACAGCCTGACCCTTTGCGCAGGCAGTGAAACGGGCAACTCCCTGGACTCCGCGTCAGCGGAGGGCGAGGTGCTGTCGGGAGCAGGTGCTAAAGCACCTGCTCCCCACTCAGGGTCGGTGCGTGTTAATACCTAACAGCTCCATAGTACGAATAGCTTGCGGCTGCAGCTCATGTCAGTCGTTGAATGACCGCTTTCCGAACGGCCGAAGTACAGCTAAGGGTCGCTTTCCGCGTTCAACTTAACTTGTGCAATGACCCGGTTAGCTGCGTGTCCCTGCCGGTGCTCATAAGCACCGGACAAGCTACGAAGATGCCGGAATATGCATATAGGCATTGCCGCAGTTCCAACAAAACCTCTTTGAAGAAATTTTCTAACCGCAGCTTGCTTATCGATTGCCGTGAAGACGTCAACAGGAAAAATCAGCATTAGAAATCACAGGCGCTCTTTCAACCTCTCCGCAGCAATGGACTGGCTTAAAGATTTCATGCGGATAGGGGTCAGGGAATATATGCGGTTCCGCACCGATGGCAGTAATAGCCGTTATCGTGCAGTGCCTTCCACTTCGGATATTTTTCTTTGTAATCGGCGGACTTCTTTCGATAGCTCCAGACGAACCATGCAAAAACCGCCCAGAATGCCAGATTCATGTACCGCCACATCACGTCTGGACCGTTGGCCGCAAGCCAAGGGGAGGATGCAAGCGCCATCACACCCGTTCCGATCACCTCAAGCTTGCTCGGTTTTTTCGGAGCGCTGAATCTCGACGCCAATGTTGTCTGGCTGGTACCGCTGGTCGTACCGACAAAAACTCCAGAGCCGTCTCCAACGCCAATGCCGGTAACAGTGCCGCTACTGAACGTCGTACCTGATTGCAGAATCGCGCGAATCGCTTGAACGTTTTCGCCGCTGCATTTCGGACATTGTATTCCCATGTTGAACTCTCTTCTCAGTTATTGATTGCCTCAATCGTTGCCTTGTGTCCTTGCTGGACAATTCTCACGCTCTGCCCCAATCGGAATTCATTTGTGGTGGCTGTGATTGTGAAGACTCTGCCGTCTTGCATTTGCACACCCAGATCTGAAACCTGTTTTACTGTTTCCGTCCGGTTATATTGGCTGCCCGCGGCAGCACCTGCGACGGCTCCTAACACTGTCATGGCAGTTTTTCCATTGCCCTTGCCGAACTGGTGGCCTACAGCACCACCAGCAACGCCGCCGAGCAATGCTCCGGCCAAATTAGGCTCACTCCCGATGATTTGACGGTTCTCAATAGAGACAATCTTCCCGAAAGCCACATGTGTTGGTTCGCTGTTGAAAGTGGTGCAGGCAGAAAGAAAGCTCAGGGCGAGGCCTGCCATGACTGTGTTTTTCATAGCGCGATTAGAAGTTGTATTGCAGACCGACCGAGATCATGCGGGCATTGGTGTCGGTGGCGTTGTCGTTGGTCTTCGTAATCTTCGGATACCAGTTGAAGTCGGCGGTCAGATTCAACTTGTCGGTCAACTTGTACATGCCGCCGATACCCAAGGTGCTGTGAATTTGATTGTCCTTGCCTGTATAGGCATCGTCAGGGGAATCTGATTGCCGATCAAGAGAGGTATGCACGAAAATCGCGCCAACACGCGCCGTCACAGTGAAGTTCTCGCTGGCTGGGTAGAAGCCGCGCACTGCGGCAACGACGCCGTTATTCTTCACATACATGACGCTGGTTTCGCCAGTTGCACCACGAGTCAGGTTGTAGTGTGGCTTGCCGAAATCGACATAGCTCAATTCCACACCGACATACTGGTTGAAGCGATATCCGCCGCCAATTTCAAATCCCAGCTTATCCACCTCTTGGCCGGTGATGTAAGTGGCATGAACAGTATTGGAGGTGTCCAGAGTCGTATGGGCTTGCCCCAAAGCTCCTCGCAAATAAAAACCGCTCTCCTCGGCGTGAGCGACATTCATCATGGCGGCAATGGTCAGTGCAGCAGCAACAATTGTTTGAATTTTCATAGTGCTTGAGTTGAGTTGAGTTGGGTTGGTTGTCTTAGTAAGCCGGGCAGCAGATGTTCTAATTGCAATCCTTTCAATGAAATTTGATGCGTTAAAAACTGATCAATCATTTAAAATTGATTTATTAGATCATACAACATTAACGCATTGAGTCATTCCAAGGTTGACGTAAAAAGCACATGCTCGCTGCCAATAAATGACGGAGCATGTCATGCAACTAGAAGACAAAAATTCGGAAAAGCAGCTAGCCCGCGAAGTGGGCGGCATTATTGCTTTGCGAAGAAAAGCAAAGGGATGGACTCAGGCACAACTTGCCGAGCAAATGGGAATAGAAAAAGAGACGGTAAGCCGCTTAGAAACGGGGCATATTTCCCCGACACTGGGGCGCTTGGAACAGATCGCCCAGTTACTAGGCTGCGACATCACGGATCTATTGAAGATCACCGCTCCCGATATGGGCGATCAAGCCCTGTCCCTGCTGAATAGAATGAGCGAGTTCAGCGACTCTCAACAGACGATGTTAATGAACTTGTTTTATACGGTCACAACTGCGCTGAACAGGCTTGATGCCAAAGAGAGAACGATCGTCGAGAAGTTTTTGCGCGAAGTAATCGGTTCGACAGAAAAATAGTCTCCTTCCGAGGCGTTGCGGGAAGGCCTGCATGCACGCTAAGATGACGTGGTCCAAATCGTGGTCCAGTATTTTGGTCCAGCGCAAACGAGGAAACTGTTTTAAATCATGAGGTTACGGTGATGAGCTTCGAATCCTCTCACCCCGACCAGAATTACCTTGTAGATCAAGGACAAAAAAGCCCAGCAGCGATGCTGGGCTTTTTTATTGCCTGGAATTTTTGCCTTTTTATTCCTCGGCCCCGCCAAAACCGGCTGCTTTGATGCGAGCGGAGAAAAATCCTTCATTTCGACAGCCATTTTCGCTTTGCCGCCGACCTGCTTTGCGCTGGAGACCGGCACTGAACAAGAGGGCGCAGCGCAAACTGACGATCCCCGACGATGCGTTGAGTCATCATCAAGCGTCGCGGCCCGACGCCATCCTTTTCTATCCTTGCGCACCGGGCCACGCTCCACGTCTTACCACTTGTCATCTACAACCGGCGCGCTGGCCTTGGAACCCTCACTGGCTGCCGCAGCTACGTTCGGCTTCCCGTTCTTGGCCTTGGCTGGTGCAGAAGCTGCAGCCACCGGCGCCGCGGCTTCCTTGCCATTGGCTGCACCGGTTTCAGCGGCAGCGAGCTTGGGCAGTGGCCCGCGCAGCTCGATGGTACCGGCAGCGAAAGGCTTGTCACCCAGCTTGCCGTCCTCCTCCACCGTGCCATAGGAAGTCTGCGCAGCGACACGATCAATGCGGATCGTCCCCACCGGCGTTTCCTTGCGCCCCAGCGAATTGCCGGTCTGCGGGTCCTTGAGTTCTTCCCCCAGATAGACGGCCTTCCAGCGCTGGCCCGCCTGCAGCGATTCACCACCCTGGCTCAGGACCACCTGATCGCCCTCCAGCGAGACCACCGATACCGGGAAGATTTCCGTCACGATGGCACCACCAATCTGACTGGACAAGGCATCCATCAACCCGGCCGCCATGCTCTTGCCATCGATGACCCGCGGCATCGTACTCGGATCGGCACTGGCCAGCTTGTGCTCGAAGCTCTGCGACATCACCACCTGGCCGGTGGCCGCGTTGACCAGCCGCAAGGTGATGCGACCGCCGCCCGCGTACGACACCAGCTCACGAGCGGACATGCGCAGCTTGCGTACCGAGCGCGGATAGTCGAAACGCTCGATGGTCGGAATCAGCAACAGATCCGTGGCCAGTTGCTGGCCGATGCGGGCACTGTCCTGCACACGCACGTTGCCGCTGTTGATGTGATCGATCTCGGCTTGCAGCTCGGCACCGAATTCGCGATCCAGCACGATGAAGCGCCTGGTCTGCGTGAGGATGTCCGACAGGCGGCCACGCACCGCACGCGCAACTTCATCGGAGGCAACCTTGCTGTCGCCGACCGCATAGGTGGACACCAGGGTCTTGGGCAGCACCACCACGATCTTCGGCCGGCCCTTCTCATCGGGAGCCTGGTACTGGGCGATGTCGGCGCGCAACTTGACCTTCCAGTAGCTGCGCATGGCCTTGTGACTGAGTTCGGCCGACGCCGACTGCGCGCCCTGGCTGCCCTCCCCCTGCACCGCCGAAGAATAGCGGTACCCGGCATCACTGGCCTGCACCTTGGCGACGGTCTCTGCATCGAGCTTGTCGATTTCCTCCTGCGACAGGATCTCGTAACTCAGCACCGCACCCTGCGAGGCCGCGACCATGCGTTGCGCGAAGGCCTCGGTGCGCACGGAATCCCGCTCGCCGTTGACCACCACATCGAGCCCCTGCCGCAGGCTGTGCATCCGGCTCGCCATCTGCACGCCGTTGACCTGCGCCACCGCCGATTGCAAGGCAGCCACCACGGCCAGTTCCAGCGTGCTGCCGACCGCCTCGGCCTCGCGGCTGACGCGACTGGTACTGCCCACGCCCAGCGCCGGCGGCGCCGGCGACTGTGTCGCCGCCGTGGTCGTCGTCTGACTGCTGGCCGAAACACCAGCAGCCGACTCGTCCTTGCTGTCACAGGCCGACAGCAACGCCATCGACAAGACCATCAGTATTGCTCGCACTCTTGGCTGCATGGCGTCCTCTCAATGGAACAGTCCGGGCGCCATCACAGCACGCTGGTGGCATCGGCCGGGACTGCCACGCCATTGCTCCTGGCGAAGCTGACCGCATTCTTCAGCAGCCCGGTCAGGTTGCCGATGCTGGTGGGCAGGCTCTTGACGATGTAGGCACCCGATTGCAGACCGGGCAGCTGCATCGGCGAGGCGCTGCTCAGGCCATTGGCAAACGTCTGCGCCTCGGCCGACATGGCGATGTATTTCTTCACCCCTTGGACCAGTACCACCAGGCCCTCTGCGTATTCCTTCCTGGCCGCCTCATCCTTGAGGGTGGCACCGCTCTTCAAGGCATCAGAGATGGCCTGGGCATCGGCGCTGATGGCCTTGTCCTGCGCCTCCAGATCGCTGGCCGACATCGAATCGGACGTCGCTGCCGCATTGATGGCCTGGGCCTTGATGCCAAGCGCTGCACCGATGTGGCCGTTGGCAGTCAGCACGTCCTTGCCGGCCGCACGATAGGTGCGCGTGAGCTGCGACTGCTGTCCGGACAGATCGGCACCTGTACTGGAAGAAGCGGGCTTGCTGCCTCCCAGGAAATTGCCGAACTGGGCGAAGCTGGTAACAGGGAAAACCAGGGCCATCGAGACCACGGCGAACGCGATAGTTTTTTTCATGAAGATCTTTCAGTCAGAGGGAAACAAAGGAAAAAAGCGGCGCAATCACTGCAGTCCCATGGTGGCCATGCGGCTCGACAGTTCCTGGGCAGCATTGCTGGCAGCGGCCTTGAGCGCATTGCCACGCGCCTCCTCTTCGGTCGGTCCGACGCCGGCATAGGCCACCGGGCCAACCGCCACGCGGGTGCGGGGAATGGGCTTGGTCACGTCCCACACCTTGGCATTGACGGTCACCGCCACGCGCTGCAGCCCGCTCTGCGGATCCTTCTCGGCCAAGCCGACGTCCAGCGTGCCCAGGGCGATGTAGGGGATCTGATGCTCCTTCATGCCGGCCGCGATCGCGCGCAGGGTCTGCGGCTGCAAATCATTTCCGGATTTGTAGTCGGCCTCGATGGCGGCGATCTTGAAGCCGGCGGTTTCCACCATGGCCGCTTCGATGACGTCATAGCCGGCCTGGGAGAACTTGGCCACGAAGGTCTGGTTCAGGTTGGCACTGGGCAGCACGCGCCAGGTAGTGTCGGTCGCCTTGCGCGTGGTGCTGCCGCCGGTCTCCGAGGTGACGGTCGACTTGGCCGACACGTCGACACCGTTACGGCTCTCGCGCGAGATCGCACCCTGGGTCCTGACGCGCCCCTTCCCTACCGATTCACCTTCGTTGGTGGACTCCTTGTAACTCTCCTTGGCGGTGGCCGAGCCGGAGAATTGCGCACCCTCGTCCTGGCGTTTGTAGACGCGATCATCGTAAGACTTGGCGCTGTCCACCTGGCGCGAGACGAACACGAAGCTCATGGCCGACTTCTCGCCCTGGGCTGCCTTGCCCACCGCCGAGCTGGCCTGCACGGCGTTGCGCAGATTGGCCAGGTTCAGCGAGACGCGCACGGCGATGGTGTAGCGCATCTCCTTGGGGTCATCGGTTTCGGAGAGCACGGTGGTATCCAGAATGTAGCGATCCTGATTCTCAAGAATCTTGGCGCGGATCGCATCGAAGTTGGCCGACTCCGATTGACCGGCTTCAGCGTAGTAGCTTTCGACCGCCTTCAGCGCGGCCTCCTGGCGTGCCTTCTGCTTGATGGCCGGCGAGGCCTCGGTGCGGTCGAATACGCCAACCGATTCCTTGTAGCTCAGCGAGTACTGGCCACGGGCTTGCTGGATCTGCGCCAGGGCCGGCTGCGCCGACAGGGCCAGCGCCGCCATCAGCAGGATGAGGAAAGACCGGCAAAGATGGCGGATGGGATGGCGATTTATTTGCATGACTTCATCAACTCCTTGGTGTGGACAATCTGTTGTTCGATGTCTTGAGCGGCAGCGGCGCTCTTGAGCCATTTCTCGTCACCCCGGCCATCGATGACCTGGGCCAGCTTGACGAACATGCCATTGAGCGCGTCATAGAAATGCGGGAAGTCGTCCACGTAATCCTGGCTGGCCGGAATCACGCGCGACTCGCCGTTCTTGAGCGCGGTATCCAGATACACCTTGTTGCCCAGCGGTTCGATCAGGCGGATGCCGCCGTAGGCACCGTAGACGTAGCTGGTGGCACCGCCTTCAACTTCGCTGAACCTGACCTTCTTGAAACCGGTGAGATCGACGCTGATCTCGTAGTCGGGCTTGGGCAATCTGAGGTCCCACACGGCCCCATCGGAGACGCGGAAGGACATCACGTTGCCGATCGCATAGCCCTTGCTGAAGGGCAGGATGGGTACGCCGGCGCGTGTGGAAATGGCTTCGCCGGCCAGATCGGCGGCCCAGTTCTCCAATGCGCCGGGAGCGGACTTCAGGAAGTCAGGCAGCAGGCCAGATGCCTCCGGGCGCACCTGCACGTTGACTACCTGCAGGGTGCGCGACACCTGCGCCGGCAACTCGGCCTTGGCCACGTTGTTGACGAAGCGGCCGAGTATGCCGGGCTTGCCGCCGTTGCCTTCGTAGACCAGGGCGATGCGGGACAGGATCTCGTCTTCCGAAGCCGGGTGATCCAGGACGTCGACGTAGGCAAAGCTGACGGGATAGGAACGGATCACGTTCATGGACTTGAAATCGAAGAACATCACCTGCGCGCGTACCACGATCAGCAGTTTGTGCAGGCTGCCGAAGCTTTCCTCGGAGACCATCTCGTTGCCGACCACCAGCGCCACGGCCAGCGCCTGGTCGCGGCCCTTGAGTTCGTCGAGTTGCGGCACGATGCGCAGGTGGGCGGGCGGCGTGGCCTGCAGTTGCTGCATCAGTGTCTGATGCAGGGTGGTGCCGGCACGCTTGCGGGTCGCCTCGTAGCGGCGCGAGTACGGAAAGCGGTCGTCCAGCGTGCTCTCGCTGCCGGAATAGGCGAAGCCCGCGAAAGCCACGTCGAGCGGCTGCTGCGCCTGGGCCAAGGAGGAAAGAAAGAGCAGCAGCAGGCCCGCAAGCCTCTGCAGCACAGTTGGAAGGTAAATCACTGCATCCCCAAACGATGAACGCCGTCGCAGGGTGAACGGCATCCAGTTGCTCACAGGTGCATCGGGGGAGGAGAAGCGATGGAAGACAGTCTCATGCCCCCGGCGATGCACCGCTGACGCGGTGGTCCCGGGGCAGGCTGCACCGGAAGCATCGGTACCAAAATGGAGGGCAGAGATTAACCGAGGGAAATGGAATTACCGTCGGGCGAGAATAATTTGCGCTGAAAGTCTAAATTTTTTCGATGCGCGAGAACGCAGGGACATCGGACCGTTCATGCGGCTTCGCATGGTGTGTGTCCATGCTCCATGAAGGGAGGAGCCAGTGGAGGGGGTGAGAAAAAGAAAGGGAAGGAAGAGCCCGTCGCGCTTCATCAGCTTGAGCCGCCGGCCCATCCGGACCGGCTCAACTCAACGCAATTCACTTCAGCCAATCTCCATCCAGCGCTGGATCAAGATTGTCGATCACCGCCCGCGCCCAGCCCATGCCGCGCTCCACGGCCAGTAGCGCGCTATCAAACCGGCCAGGCAGCTGGCGACGTGGAAACAGGGGCGGCGCCAGCCCGCCGCTGTCGGCGATATGAACTTCGGCAACCTCCCACAAGCCACCCTCGCCCTGACAGCGCAGTGAAATGTGAAAGCCCTTGTACTGCTCCTGATGAGTGACCGGAGCTTGCATATTTTTTTTCTTTCGCAAAACCGATCATGGGAGGGCGCATACCGTCGTGAAGGACAGGCGGGCCGGAGGGCATCAGGCGGCGCACCACGCCATTGGGCGTGGGAGGGATGCGCCGCGCGCTCTCAGCGGCGACGGAAACCCGGACGGGGGCCGCTGGGGCCGCGCTGTTCCAGGTGACGGAAGATGATGCGACCCTTGTTCAGGTCGTAGGGAGACAGTTCCAGCGTGACCTTGTCGCCCGCCAGAATCTTGATGAAATTCTTTTTCATGCGACCAGCCGTATAGGCGATCAGCGAATGGCCGTTGTCCAGCGCCACGCGGAAACGCGAGTCGGGGAGGACTTCGGAGACTTGTCCTTGCATTTCGATCAGTTCTTCTTTTGCCATTTTCTCTTTCTTGTGCGTGAGCACGCGACCTCACGGAGGAAGGGCTCGGGGATTTGCAATCTCTGGCTTTGACGACTGGCCACGCCATGGGGAGGCCGGGAGCGTTAAGGTCGGAGGACAGGTGAACCCGCTGGCGGCGAGACCGGCAGCGCAGTGTCTTTACTCGGGGAAGCGGATGAAGATGCGAATCACGCGGATTGCAAGATGCTGTACGACAAGGCGCGTGGGGATCAGGATTTCCGCTCGGTTCTTGAGCGATCCATGCATTATACGCGATTTTTGCCCTACCCGCCACTGCGCGCCTCGGGACGGTCTGCTGTGGTTTATCTGCGCCATTGCACAATCGACATCGATTTATCGATGCCACAGATAAACAAAAATGGGGATCACGCGCCATCAGCGCAAAAAAAACGCCACCGCGCAGGTGGCGTAAAAAACTACCAGAGGTTCTGCCAAATCAGATAAATCATTTACGCATTCCTGCGTTTCAGGCCGACGAGCTGCCGATCTCATCTCTCAATGGTGCGGCTCCAGCGCGTATTCCACACGGCGCGGTTCTTGTTGATCTCATCCCAGTCCACCGCGCGCGCGGCCTTGACGAAGCCATTCATGCGCGCCTGCTCGGCCGCGGCCGTGCCGCTGACCTGGACCTTGGTATTGGTCGGGTTGTAGTTGCCGTTTTCCAGCGCCAGGGCTTGCGCCTGCGGCGAGAGCAGATAGGCCGCCAGCTCCTGCGCCAGCTGCGGCTCGGTATTGTTGGCGATCACGCACTGCGCCACCATCAGCACAATGGCACCTTCCTTGGGCTGCACGTATTCCACCGGCACGCCCTTGCTCTTCAAGAGCGTCGATTGCGTGGGCGTGTAAGGGAACAGGGCCGCCTCGCCGGTCTGCGCCATCTCGGAAATCTTGGCCGAATTGGAGATGTACTCCAGCACATTGGGCCCGATGGTCGAGGGCCAGGCCTTGAAGCCGGGATCGACGTTGGCATCCGTGCCGCCCTTGAGCTGGTTGAAGGCGAGGAAGGCATGCAGCCCGAAAGTGGACGAAGGCAGCGACTGGAACACCACGCGCCCCTTGAGCTTGGGATCGGCCAGGTCGAGCCACGAGGTCGGCGGTGCCCAGCCCTTCTCGGCATAGACCTTGGTGTTGTAGGCCAGGCCGGTAACGCTGATGGTCACGCCCGTGGCCAGGTCATCCTTGATGTGCGCCACCGGCAGCAGGTTGGCCAGGTTGGGATTGGGCTTCTGCTTCTCGCACAGGCCCATGCCGACGGCACGATACATCACGCCATCGTCCAGGAACATCAGATGCATCTGCGGCTTGTCCTTGGCGGCCTGGGCCTTGGCCAGGATGTCGGCCGAGCCGCCGGGCACCACGGCGATCTTGACGTTGTACTTCTGCTCGAAGGGAGCGAACACCGCTTGCGTGAAGGTCTTCTCCATGTTGCCGCCATTCATGCCGACGTACAGCGTGCGGGTCTGCGCCTGCCCCTGGGCGGCGGTGGCGGCCAGCAACAGTCCGAGGGCAGCGGTGCGGGAAAGCGACATCATGAGATCTTCCTTTCAGGGTGGGAGGACAACAGGTCGACAGCGTCGGAACGTGGCGGCAGGAAACGGCCAATCGAGAAAGCATCCAGCGCGATGGTGCTGCGGCCATGCAGCACCAGCTCGGCCAGCGCCTCACCGGCAGCCGGCCCGATCTGGAAACCGGCACCGCAGAAACCGAAGCCATGCAGCAGGCCCAGTTGCGTCGTGCTGGGGCCGATCACCGGATGCTGGTCCGGCAGGTAACCTTCCACGCCGCTCCAGCTGCGGATGATGTGGACATGGCGCAGCGCCGGCAGCAAGGCCGCCGCCTGCGGCAGCAGCCCGAGGATGGAATCGTGCGAGGCGCGGGCGCGCAGTTCATCCTGCTCGTAGCCACGGCCCCCGCCCAGCACCACGTTGCCGCGCGCCACCTGGCGGCAGTAGATGGAGCCCCCTTCCACGCCCAGGCTCCAAGGCAGGAAGTGGGGAATCGGTTCGGTCACCACCATGCTGGGGTGGCCGCTGGTCAGCGGGACGGTCTCGCCAAAGGACTGCGCCACGCGATTGGCCCAGGCACCGGCGCAATTGATGAGTACTTCCGCACGCACCTGCAAGGGTTCGCCGCCCAGCCGCGCTTCGGCCACGAAGTCGCGGCCATCGTAGCCCACCTGCATGACTTCGCAACGCTCGATCACGGTCGCGCCCGCCGCTTCGGCGGCGCGCGCAAAGGCCGGCGAGACCAGGCGCGGATTGGCCTGGCCGTCTTCCGAACACAGCGAGCCGCCGACCGCCGCGCCGCCCAGCCAGGGACATTGCTGGCGCAGGCGTTCGCCGCTGATGAGTTCGATCCCCAGCCCATAGGGCCGGCTCAGTTCGGCATAGGCGATCAGCGATTGCATGTCGGCGTCGCTACGGGCCAGCTTGAAGTGGCCGCTGCGTTCGTATTCGCCGGTGGTGCCGATCAGGGACTGCAGATCGCCCCAGATCTGATGCGCCCGTTGCGACAGCGGCAGCTGCACTTCGGGGCGGCCCTGGCGGCGCACGCCACCGTAGTTGATGCCGCTGGAACGCGCACCGCACAGGTCGCGCTCCAGGATGGTCACGCGGCGTCCGGCTTTGGCCAGCACCAGTGCAGCCGAGCTGCCGACGATGCCGCCGCCGATGATGAGGACTTCGGTATGGAGGCTCTTCATGAGGCATCCTCCTGCGCATGCAGCGCGATCACGCGCGCAGAGACAGGCTCGGGGGCCGGCACATGCATGCCCAATGGAATCGGTTTGATCGGTGCCTGGCCGCGCAGCCGTCCGACTTCCTGCACCGGCAGGCCAGCGGCATGCGCCAGGATTTCGGCGGCCGCGGCACCACACATGCGGCCCTGGCAACGGCCCATGCCAACGCGTGTGAGCGCCTTGAGCCGGTTCATTTCCGCTGCGCCTTTCTCGCGCACGGCCGCGCGCAATTCACCGGCGCGGATGTTCTCGCAGCGGCAGATCACCAGATCGTCCGGTGCGGTGGCCGCCCAGCGTTCGGGGAAGGGGAAGGCGCGCTCCAGTCCGAGACGGAAAGCGCCGATGCGCGCCAGCTCCGCTTCGATCTGCGTCACCCGGGCCGCATCGACGGCGATGCCGCGATCCTGCAGCAAGGCCAGCGCAGCGCGTTCACCGGCCAGCTCAGCGGCATCGGCCCCCATGATGCCGGCACCGTCACCGGCGAGATAGACGCCCGGCACGCTGCTGCGGGTGCTCTTGTCGCGCACCGGCAGATGCGCACGCTGCAGGCTGTCGAACTGGAAGCGGCAACCCAGCAGATCAGCCAGTTGCGTTTCAGAACGCAGTGCATAACCGAAGCCGACGGCATCGCATTCAATGCGCTGCTCGGGACCGGGCTTGCCGCCCGCGCTTGCCAGGTTCTCGCGACGCCAGACCAGCGCCTGCACCCGCGCATCGCCTTCCACGCGCAGCACCCGCGCGTGCGAATGCACCGGCACGCCATGCAGCTTGAGCCAGGCGAGGTAGTAGATGCCCTTGGCCAGCAAGGCCGGCTGGCCCAGCATGGCGGGCAGTGCAGCGATGCGGTCGGCCAGGCTGCTGCTGTCGAGCACCGCTGCCACCCGCGCACCGGCCTTGGCATATTGATAGGCCACCAGATAGAGCAGCGGACCATTGCCGGCCAACACCACCGAGCGTCCGATGGCGCAGCCCTGGAACTTGAGCGCGACCTGCGAGCCGCCCAGCGTATAGACGCCCGGCGTGGTCCAGCCGGGGAAAGGCAGCACGCGGTCAGTCGCACCGGTGGCCACGATGATGTCTTCCCAGGCCAGGGTGGAAGCGGATTGCGCGCCGCCATCCATGAGGTCCAGCAAACCCGGCTGGGCATTCCAGACCAACGTGTTGGGGCGATAGTCGATGGCCTCGCGCAGCGCATGGAAGGTGCTGTGCACCGATTGTGCGCGGCTGGCTTCAAAACCGTAGAGCGTCTTGCGGCTGCGCAGGAAACCGCGCGGCGGCTGGCGATAGATCTGGCCGCCAGCCTGCGCGGCTTCATCGATGACGATGGGCCGCACGCCATGGGCCAGCAGCGTCTGCGCCGCACGCACACCGGCCGGGCCGGCACCGACGATGACGGGAGCTGCGCGCGTCATGCGGGTTCCTCCTGGCCGCTGCGCAATTGCATGCCGGCACGGATGAAGGTGGAGCAGGCGCGCAGGCGCTCGCCGCTGTCGGTCGCGATCCAGCAATCCTGGCACGCGCCCATCATGCAAAAGCCGGCCCGCGGCTGGCCGCTGAATTCATTTCGGCGCAGGCTGCAGGTATTGGTCAGCACGGCGGTCAGCACCGTGTCGCCTTCCAGCGCGGTCGCCGGGCGGCCGTCCAGCGTGAAGCTGACCGCAGCGCGATCGCCTTCGGCCAGCCGCACCAGCTGGGCCTGTGCAGGAGCAGAGGTGTGATTCATGAACGCCCCACCAGCACGCGGTCCAGTCCATAGACCCGGTCCAGGATGATCATGGCCACCGCCGTGATGCCCACCATCAGCGCCGAGACGGCCGCCATCATGGGATCGATGGATTCGGTGGCATACATGTACATGCGCACCGGCAGCGTCACCGTCGAGGGCGAGGTCACGAAGATGGACATGGTGACTTCATCGAAGCTGTTGATGAAGGCCAGCAGCCAGCCCCCGGTGATGCCCGGCAGGATCATCGGCAGCGTGATGCGCAGGAACACCGTGGAGCGCGTGGCCCCCAGCGACAGGGCGGCCTGCTCGGCGCTGCGGTCGAAGCCGATCAGCGCGGCCATGATCAGGCGCATCGTATAAGGCGTCACCACCAGCGAGTGCGCCAGCACCAGCCAGCCAAAACTGCCCGCGCCGCCCACCACCGAGAACAGGCGCAGCAGCGCCACGCCCAGCACCAGGTGCGGAATGATCAGCGGCGACAGGAACAGGCCCTGCAAGACGCCGGACCAGCGATGCGGATAACGCACCAGCGCCATGGCCGCCGGAATGGCCAGCGCCGTGGAGATGGTGGCCGCTGCCAGCGCCAGCCAGAGGCTGTTCCAGAAGGAGCTCACGAAGTCGGGAAACTCAAACACCGCCTTGAACCAGCGCAGCGAGAATTCCGGCCCGTTCATGGTCAGGGTGTTTTCGGGGGTGAAGGCAATCACGCACACCACCAGGATCGGGGCCAGCGTGAAGAGGATCACCAGTGCATTGAAGCACAATGCAATCGGTCCGTTCTTGTTCATGGTTCAGCCCAGCGCTTTCTTGTAGCGGCGTTCGATCATGCGGTTCCAGCCCAGCATGATGACCAGGTTGGCCACCAGCAGCAGCAGCGCGATGGCGGCGCCCAGCGGCCAGTTCAGTTCGTGCAGGTATTCGTCATAGATGATGGTGGCCATCATCTTCAGGCGGCGTCCGCCCAGCAAACCCGGAATGGCAAAGGAGCTTGCCGAGAGGCCGAAGACGATCAGGCTGCCCGAGAGAATGCCGGGCATGATCTGCGGCAGCACGATACGGCGCAGCACGGTGATGGGCGAGGCGCCCAGCGACAGCGCCGCATTGGCCACGCCACCATCGAGTTTCTGCAGCGAGGTCCACACCGGGATCACCATGAAGGGCAGCATCACGTGCACCAGCGCAATGACGATGGCCGTTTCGGTATAGAGCAGCTTGACCTTGGCAAAGCCCAGCGCCACCAGCGTGCCGTTGATGAGGCCTTCGGGACCGAGCAGCATGCTCCAGCCGAAGGCGCGCACCACCACCGAGATCATCAGCGGGGCCAGCACCACCAGCAGCATGATGGAGCGCCAGGGCTTGCGCATGCGGTTGAGGATCCAGGCTTCGGGCGCACCCACCACGATGCAGATCAGCGTGACCAGGCCCGAGATCCACAGCGTGCGCCAGAAGATGCCGTAGTAATACGGATCGGTCAGCACCGCTGCGTAATGCTCCAGCGTGAAGGTACCGGCCTTGGGGCCGGTCTCGGCATCATAGGCGTTGAAGGACAGCACGAAGGTCAGTACCAGCGGCACAAGCAGCATCACCGTACACAGCAGGATGGCCGGGGCCGACATCAGCCAGGGCAGGCTGCGCTGGCCGGGGGCCTTGTCGCTGGCGGCGGCACTCACCACGGGCGGTGCCACGGAAGTCGTGCCGGCCGCGCTCATGCTGCGACCCCTTCATCGCTGCGGGCGGTGGAGACCAGGCGCAGGCTGTAGTCACTCCACGCCAGGCCGACGGCAGCCCCCTGCTCCAGTGCTTCGGCACCGTCGTTGGCCGAGAGGACCGAGAGCAGGCCCAGCGGGGTCTCCACTTCATACATCCATTGGCTGCCGAGGAAGAAGCGGCGCACCACTTCGCCATTGCAGCGGCCCTGGCCGGGCGCGGTACAGCGGATCTTTTCCGGACGCAGGCCCAGCACCACGCGGCCGCCGCCGCGCAGGCCGGTGTCGGTGCTTTCCAGCGACAGCATCATGCCGCCCACCGCGATGTCGGCACGTTCACCTGCGGCACCGACCACCTGGCCTTCGAGCAGGTTGGCCTTGCCCACGAAGGTGGAGATGAAGCGGTTGGCCGGATGTTCATACACGTTCAGGGGACGGCCGACCTGGGTGATGTGGCCGGCCTCCATCACCACCACGCGGTCACTGATGGACATGGCTTCGCTCTGGTCGTGCGTGACCATGATGGTGGTGGTGCCGACCTTGCGCTGGATGTCGCGCAGTTCGAATTGCATCTCTTCGCGCAGCTTGGCGTCGAGGTTGGACAGCGGTTCATCGAGCAGCAGCACCGGCGGGGCGATCACCAGCGCGCGCGCCAGGGCCACACGCTGGCGCTGGCCGCCGGAGAGTTCGCGCGGATAGCGCGCACCGTGTTTTTCCAGATGCACCAGCGACAGGGCCTGCGCCACACGGTCGCGCTTCTCAGCGGCGCCGCACTTGCGCATCTCCAGCCCGAAGGCCACGTTCTGCTCCACCGTCATGTGCGGGAACAGCGCATAGGTCTGGAACACGATGCCCAGGCCGCGCGTATTGGGCTTGGCATGCGTGATGTCGCGGCCGTCGAGTTCGATGCGGCCGCCGCTGACGGCCTCGAAGCCCGCGATCATCTGCAGGGTGGTGGTCTTGCCGCAGCCCGAAGGACCGAGCAGGGAGATGAACTCACCCTTTTCCACCGTGAGGTTGAACCCCGATACCGCCTGGGTATCGCCATAGAACTTACTGACATTGGTCAGCGTGAGAAATGACATTGCAAGCTCCCTGTCGCAAGGTTCGGGCGCTGCACGGCTGGCGGGCTTGTCGGCCGGCGGGCGCTCCGATGCATACTTTCAATTGCGCAACCCCATCGCTGGAGCGATGTGAGCGGCGCGTCTCCTGTTTCGTTATTGATGCAATTTCGGTGCCAATTCTGCTATCGTATTTCGACAGTCGGGAAATTTTTTATATTTATTCCATCCAATGAAATGCATCGGCGAGCGAACCCCCGCCGATTCCACCCAGCAGACAAAGCCCCCTCATGAGCGAGCACAACGACGAGGCCACGGCCGCCAGCGCCCCCGCCTCCCTGCCGGTCAACGGCATCCAGCGCACCTTTGCGGTGTTGCGTGCGCTGGCCGATGCACCACCGCAAGGCATGCGGGTGACGCAAGTAGCCAAGGCCATCGGCCTGACCCAGGGCACCACGCACCGGCTGCTGCAATCGCTGGCAGGTGAAGGCGTGGTGGAACAGGATGAGCGCAGCAAGCTGTATCGCCTGGGCATGGACCTGTTCGCCCTGGCCGCACGCGCCGGCAATGCGTCGGATGTGCGCAGCCTGTGCCGCCCGGCGCTGCTGCGGCTGTGCGGCAGTCTCGGTGATACGGTCTTCCTGCTGCTGCGCTCGCGCTTCGATGCGGTGTGCGTGGATCGCGTCGATGGCCCCTTCCCGATCCGCGCCTTCACCGGCGACATCGGCGGGCGCGTCGCCTTGGGCGTGGGACAGGGCGCGCTGGCCATCCTCGCCTTCCTGCCGGAAGAAGAACGCGAGGAAGTGATCCGCTATAACGTGCCGCGCCTGCGCGAATTCGGGGTCTATGACGAGGTCTACCTGCGCACGGAAATCGAGCGTGTGCGCGAGACCGGTTATGCGGCACGCCAGGCCGGTCTGCTCGATGGCATGGCCGGGCTGGGTGTGCCGCTCTTCGATGCCGGCGGCAACATCGTCGGTGCCTTGAGCGTAGGCACGCTGACCTCGCGCCTGACCGAGGAGCGCCTGCCGACCGTGGTGCAGATGCTGCAGCGGGAAGCCGCCGCCCTGTCGCGCCGGATCAATCCCTTCGACCCGGCCTTGCGCCGGCCCATGCACCAGGCCAATCCCGTGGAGCCACAAGCATGACCACCCCTGCTCTTGCTCCCGTGCTGCTGATCAAGTCCGGCGGCGCTGCCGCGCTGGCCGAGTGGCGCGCCAGCTTCCATGAATTCGCACCCGGGCTGGGCCTCGACGTGCGCGCCTGGGATGATCCGGAAGTCGATCCGGCGCGCGTGCAGTTCGTGCTGGTGTGGCAGCCCGAGCCGGGGCGGCTGGCGCAGTTTCCCAACCTGAAGGCCATCATCAGTGCGGCTGCCGGAGTCGATCACATCCTTGCAGACCCGCACCTGCCGGAGCTGCCCATCGTGCGCATGGTCACGCCTGAAACGCAGCAGCGCATGGCCGAATTCACGCTCATGAGCAGCCTGATGCTGTTGAAGGACATGCCGCGCATCATTGCCCAGCAGGCGCGCGCCGAATGGCGCGAATTTTCCACGCCCCGCACGGCGCGCGAAACCCGCGTGGGCGTGCTGGGACTGGGTGCGCTGGGCCTGTCGGCGGCGCGCATGCATGCGGCGGTCGGCTTCGAGACGGCCGGCTGGGCGCGCTCGCCGCGCAGCGAGAAGGGGCTGGCTTGCTTTGCCGGGCCCGATACGTTGCCGGACTTCCTGGGCCGCACCGATATCCTGATCTGCCTCTTGCCCGAGACCACCGATACCCGCCACCTCATCAATGCCGATCTCTTGCGCCAGTTGCCGCGCGGTGCCGCGGTCATCAACGTCGGCCGCGGCAGCCACATGTGCCTGCCGGATCTGCTGGCCGCGCTCGACAGCGGACACTTGTTCGGTGCGGTGCTGGACGTGTTCGATGAAGAACCGCTGCCCGCCGAGGCCGCCGTCTGGCGCCATCCGCGCGTGCTGGTCACGCCCCATGCAGCGGCCACGCCCTCGCGCCGCGAACGCGCCAGGCAGACGGCGGTAGCCATTGCCGCCATGCTGGACGGCCTGCCGCCGCCGCATCTCTACGACCACAGCAAGGGTTACTGAAGGGCAAGTCCGGGCGCAGGCGCCACACCGCGCCGCCGCCCGGCTTGCGGGATAAGCCCCCATCGTCTAGACTTTGGCGCTCGCTGGCCGCCCTGGCTTGCCTGTCATGATGACAAGCAAACAGGCCCGCCGACTCCCTCCCATGCGTGAGGGCAACCCACTGACGGCAACGTTTGGATACCGTACCCATATGGGTGCAAGCTCTTGCACTCCTCATTCTCATCCTGCTCTCGGCCTTCTTTTCCATGACCGAGACGGCGCTGATGGCCGCCAACCGCCATCGCCTGCGGCACCTGGCCAAACAGGGCAACCGGGCCGCCATCACCATCCTGTGGTTGCTGGATCGCACTGAGCGGCTGCTCTCGCTGATCCTCATCGCCAATACCGTCATCAATGCGCTGGCCACGGCCCTGGTGACGGCGCTGGCCATTGCCGCCTTCGGCAACCACCAGCGCGTGATCACGGCGGCCACCGCCTTCGTGGCGGCGCTCTTGATCATCTTTGCCGAGATCGTGCCCAAGGTGATTGGTGCCACCCATCCCGAACGCATTGCGCTCTTTACCAGCTTCATCCTCAAGCCGCTGATGCGGGTGGCCAAGCCGCTGGTGTGGTTCGTCAACATTTTCGTTTCTGCCATCCTCAAGGTCTTGCGCATCAAGACCGGATCGCGCGCGGCCGAGCAGCGCATTTCGCCCGAAGAGCTGCGCTCCATCGTGCTCGAAGGCGGCAGTTTCATTCCGCAGAAGCACAAGAGCATCCTGCTGAACCTGTTCGACCTGGAAAAGATTTCGGTGGAAGACGTCATGACCCCGCGCGCCCAGGTCGAGGCCCTGAACCTGGCCGCCCCGGTGGAGGAGATCCTGCACCAGCTGGCCACCTGCTATCACAACAAGCTGCCGGTGTTCGAGGGCGAGATCAATCACATCGTCGGCATCCTGCATGTGCGCAAGACGGTCTCACTGTTCCGCCAGGAAGACGACATCACCCACGACGACATCCGCGCCCTGCTCTCGGCCCCGTATTACGTGCCGGTGGAGACCGATGTCTTCACCCAGCTGCAGTACTTCCAGGAAAACCACGAACGCCTGGGCATCGTGGTCGATGAATACGGTGAAGTGCAGGGACTGGTGACGCTGGAGGACATCATCGAAGAGATGATCGGCGAATTCACGACCTCCTCGCCCGGCTCCTCCGGCGAAGGTTTCGGCTGGGACAAGGACGGCACCTGCCTGCTTGAAGGCAGCACCACCCTGCGCGACATCAACAAGCGCCTGGGCCTGAAGCTGCCGCTGGATGGCCCCAAGACCATCAACGGCCTGCTGCTGGAAACCCTGCAGGACATTCCCGAAGCCAGCGTGGCCGTCAAGATCGATGGCTGCGTGATCGAGATCGTGCAGGTACAGAACCAGGCCATCCGCATGGTCAAGCTCATTGCCATGCCTGCGAAAGTGAAGGCACAGGACTGAGCCTGCGCCGGGCCTTGCAGGCCGGCATCGAACTCCACCGATTTTGTCCCGCGCAAACGGCCGGCCCGCTTTTCGGGCGGCCGCCGCGCGTGGGAGACTTGCCCTCCCCTGTGCGTTGCCCTGCGGCAGCGCCCCTGCGCGAGGTCTCCCATGCTGCACACTCCCGACACGGCCGTGGCCGATGATGACGTCCCCGTGGTGCGCCTGCTGCACAAGCTGCTGGCCGATGCCGTCGGCATGGGCGCTTCCGACCTGCATTTCGAGCCCTTTGAACATCTCTTCCGCGTGCGCTTGCGCCTGGATGGCGTGCTGCACGAGCTGGCGCAGCCGCCGCTGAGTTTGCGCGACAAGCTGGCCACCCGCCTGAAGATCCTGGCGCGTCTGGATATCGCCGAAAAGCGCCTGCCCCAGGATGGCAAGATGCGCCTGGCACTGGGCGCGCGCACCGTCGATTTCCGCGTCTCGACGCTGCCCACGCAGTTCGGTGAAAAGATCGTGCTGCGCATCCTCGACACCGCCCAGGCGGCCTTGTCGATCAGCGACCTCGGCTATGAACCGGCCCAGCAGGAAGCGCTGCTGCAAGCCATCAGCAAGCCGCACGGGCTGGTCCTGATGACCGGGCCGACCGGCTCCGGCAAGACGGTCTCGCTGTATGCCTGCCTGCAGCGGCTGAACCAGCCGGGCGTGAACATCGCCACCGCCGAGGACCCGGTGGAAATCAACCTGCCCGGCATCAACCAGGTCAGCATCAACGAGCGCGCCGGACTGGACTTCGCCCTGGCACTGCGCGCCTTCCTGCGCCAGGATCCGGATGTACTGATGGTGGGCGAGATCCGCGACCTGGAGACCGCCGACATCGCCGTCAAGGCTTCGCAAACCGGGCACCTGGTGCTCTCCACCCTGCACACCAACGACGCCCCGGCCACGCTCACGCGGCTGCTCAACATGGGCGTACCGGCCTACAACATTGCGGCATCGGTCAGCCTGATCGTGGCCCAGCGGCTGGTGCGCAAGCTGTGCCGCTGCCGCCGTCCGGCCGGTGGTACGCCGGCCACCTTCGTGCCGCACGGCTGCCCGGCCTGCAACCAGACCGGCTTTCGCGGGCGCACCGGCATTTATCAGGTGATGCCGGTCAGCGCGGCCATGCAGTCGCTGATCCTGGCCCAGGCCGGCACATTGGATCTGGGGCGGCAGGCGCAAGCGGAGGGCATCATCGACCTGCGGCGGGCGGGACTGCTGAAGGTCTTGCGCGGTGAAACCAGCGTGGGAGAAATCCTTGCCTGCACCTGATCGCACGACATCGGCGTCCCAATTCCGCTGGGAAGGGCTGGACCGCCACAATCGCCCGCAGCGCGGTGTGATACAAGCCAGCGATGAAGGGCAGGCACGCGCCCGGCTGCGCCAGCAGGGGATGCGCGTGGCGCGGCTGGGGCGCGCGGAGCGTGCGGCCGACCTCGACAATGGCCAGGCCCCTGCATCAAACCCGGCCACAGCCAGGACGCGTGGCCGCATCAGCGCCAAACAGATCGCCCTCTTCACCCGCCAATTGGCCACCATGCTGCGGGCAGGATTGCCGCTGCTGCAGTCGCTGGATGTAGCCATTCGCGGCGCCGGCCAGAGCGCACTGGCCGCGCTGCTGGCCGACGTGCGCCAGGCCGTGGCGCGCGGCGAGAGCCTGCATGCGGCGCTGGCGCGCCATCCGCGCCAGTTTGATGCGCTCTTCTGCAACCTGGTGCGCGCCGCCGAAGAAGCGGGGATGCTCGACAGCATGCTGGAACGCATCGCCCTCTATCGCGAAAAATCCCTGGCCTTGCGCGGCAAGGTGCGCGCGGCATTGGCCTATCCCTGCGCCGTGGTGCTGGTGGCGATCATCGTGACGGTGGTCATCATGCTGTGGGTGGTGCCGGCTTTCGAGCAGATGTTCCAGCAGTTCGGGGCCGAATTGCCGCTGCCTACGCGCATCGTCATGGCCACGGCGCGCCTGCTGGGCCAGCACGGTCCCTGGCTGCTGCTGGGCACGCTGGTGACGGGCGTGCTGGCGCTGCTGGCGTGGCGGCGTTATCTTCCGCTGCGACTGGCGGCGCAGCGCCTGAGCCTGTCCTTGCCGCTGTTCGGCAAGCTGTTGCGGCAAGCGGCGCTGGCACGCTGGAGCCGCACCTTCGGCACCCTCTTCGGTGCCGGCATCGCCCTCGTGGAAGCGCTGGAAACGGTCTCCGGCGCGGCCGGCAACGTGGTCTATGCCGACGCCTCGCTGGCCGTGCGCGACGCCGTGCGCAACGGTGCCTCGCTGCATGCGGCCATGAAGGCCACGGGCGTCTTCCCCGACCTGGCAGTGCAGATGACGGCCGTGGGCGAAGAGGCCGGCGCCCTCGACGCCATGCTGGGCAGGATCGCCGATCTCAACGAACGCGAAGTGGATGAAGCCGTCACTGCCCTCACCAGCCTGATGGAACCCGTTATCATGGCGGTGCTGGGCGTGGTGATCGGCGGCCTGGTGGTGGCGATGTACCTGCCGGTGTTCCGCATGGGTGCAGTGGTATAAGCCGGCACGCCTGTCTTCCCCTTCTTTGACGACCAAACCAGTTGAACCCGACGATGTCTTTCCTGGATGCCCTGGACTTCCCCGGCAACGCTGCACTCGCCGGCGTGGCGGCGCTGCTGGGCCTGCTGGTCGGCAGCTTTCTCAATGTAGTGATCCATCGCGTGCCGCTGATGATGCTGCGCGAGACCGCCAACTTCGTAGCAGGGGAACGCGGCGAAGCGCTGCCGCATGCCGACCGCTACAACCTCTGGCTGCCGGCCTCCGCCTGCCCGCATTGCGCCGCGCCGCTGGCGCTGCATCACAAGATTCCCGTACTGAGCTGGCTGCTGTTGCGCGGACGCTGCGCCTTCTGCGCCCACCCCATCAGCGCGCGCTATCCGCTGGTGGAACTGCTGACCGCACTGCTGTTCGCCCTGCTGGGCTGGCGCTTCGGCCTGGGCCTGCACGGCGCGGCGCTGATGGTGTGCGCGTCCTTCCTGATTGCGCTGGCGGTGATCGATGCCCGCACCATGCTGCTGCCCGACGACCTCACCCTGCCCTTGATGTGGCTGGGCCTGCTGGTCAACGTGGTGCATCGCCTGGTGCCGCTGCAGGATGCCGTATTGGGCGCGATGGCCGGCTATGGCGTCCTATGGCTGATCTACTGGATCTTCAAGCTGGCCACCGGCAAGGAGGGTCTGGGCTATGGCGACTTCAAGCTCATGGCCGCACTCGGGGCCTGGCTGGGCTGGCAGGCCTTGCCGCTGGTCTTGCTGCTGGCCTCGGCGCTGGGCGCAGTCCTGGGCCTGGCGCTGATGGGCTTGGGCCGCCACCAGCGCGGCCAGGCCATTCCCTTCGGCCCCTGCCTGGCCACCGCCGGCATGCTGACCCTGCTGATGGGCCATGGCTGGTTCACGCAACTTCTCTACGACTTCTGATCCCATGACCTCACTGACTGAACGCTTCACCATCGGCCTGACCGGCGGCATCGGCAGCGGCAAGACCACGGTGGCCAACCTGTTTGGCGAGCTCGGCGCTTCGCTGGTCGATACCGACGCCATCGCCCACGCCCTGACCGCACCGCAGGGCCTGGCCATCGCTCCCATCCAAGATTATTTCGGCGCCGAATTCATCGATGCGAACGGTGCCATGGACCGCACCCGCATGCGCCAGCACGTGTTCGGCAACCCGACGGCGCGCCATGCGCTGGAAGCCATCCTGCATCCGCTGATCCGCAGCGAAACCGTGCGCGAGGCCGAGGATGCCACCGGTCCCTATGTCATTTTCGTGGTGCCGCTGCTGGTGGAGTCCGGCACCTGGGTTGGCCGTGCCAGCCGCATCCTGGTGGTGGATTGCCCGGAAGAAGTGCAGATCGCGCGCGTCATGCAGCGCAACGGCCTGCAGCGCGAGGAAGTGGAAGCCATCATGGCCGCGCAGGCCAGCCGGCAGGCGCGGCTGGCGGTGGCGCAGGACGTCATCGACAACGGCGGCAGCAATGCCGACCTGCCGCATCAGGTACGCGAGCTGCATGCGCGCTACCTGGCGCTGGCAGGCGGGCACTGAGCGATGGTGCAGCTTGCGCGGCTGCAGCAATGCACTTGAGCAGCGCGGCAAATGCGATGCGCTCCTGCAGCTTCATTTGATGGCGACTGCATTTGTAATTTTCTTCTGCATGGGTCAGAATCACAGACATTGCACATGTTGACGAGGTTATTGCACCCACGCGGCCTGTCAGCGGCCTAACAAGTCCGGTTCAACCAATAAAGGGATCATGCTTTGATCGTCTACGAATACCCTTTCAATGAGCGTATTCGCACGCTGTTGCGACTGGAAGATCTCTACGAGAAATTCGTCTTCTTCCTGCACCAGGAAAGCCCGCATCAGCATCACATCGCCCTTGCCACCATTTTTGAAATGCTGGAGGTCGCCGGACGCGCCGACCTCAAGTCCGACCTGCTGCAAGAGCTCGAACGGCAAAAGCAGATCCTGCTGGCCTACCAGTCCAATCCCAATGTCGAGCCCGAGATGCTCAATGCCATCCTGGCCGAAGTCGACCAGGCCAGCAGCGCCCTCTCGGCCGCCCAGGGCAAGACCGGCCAGAACATCCGCGACAATGAATGGCTCATGAGCATTCGCGGCCGCACCATCATCCCGGGCGGCGCCTGCGAATTCGACCTGCCGGCCTATTACGCCTGGCAACAGCATCCGTTTGAGCGCCGTTTTCAGGACATCTCCAACTGGTTCGCCCCGCTGATCCCGCTGTTCGATGCCATCGCCATCGTCATGCGATTGCTGCGCGAATCCGGACATGCAGTAAAAATCAACGCCGAAGGCGGCAGTTACCAGCAGATGCTGCAAGGCAAGGTCTACCAGATGCTGCGCCTGTCGCTGGACATCAACCTCGGCGCCATCCCCGAGATCTCGGCCAACAAATACATGCTGTGGGTGCGTTTCACCCAGCAGGATGGCGACGAGAAGCCGCGCTCCTTCGAGGGCGAAGTGCCCTTCGAACTGGCGCTGTGCGGCTTCTGATCCGTAATCTGAATAAATGAAGTGAAGTAAAACGTATGGCAACGATCGTAGACTGCCCGACCTGCGGCACCAAGGTGGAATGGAGCGAGAAGAACAAGTACCGCCCCTTCTGTTCCGAACGCTGCAAGCAAATCGACCTGGGTGCCTGGGCCGAAGAAAAGTACACCATCCCCGCAGTGAACCTGCCGCTGGAAGACGAAGGGGACAAGCCCGTGCAGTGATGACGGGCTTTTTCCTTCATTTCACCTTAAAACCACCCATCTTCAGGCTTTGTCGCCATAGCGCAGCTGATCCAGCCACTGCAGCAGCGGGATGGTGGCCGGCAGCAGCGGTTCCACCCCCACGCTGCCCTGCCAGGCAAAGGCCTGGCCTTCCAGGCTCTGCGGCTCGCCGCGCCACTGGCGGCTGATGTAGAAATGCAGGCGTACATGGGCATGCGGATAGACGTGCTCGACGCCGCACCAGGGCTCGCCGTCCAGCACCTCGATCCCCAGCTCTTCCTTGAACTCGCGCTGCAGCGCCGCGAAGATGCTTTCGCCCGGCTCCACCTTGCCGCCGGGGAATTCCCAGTACCCCGCATAGGGCTTGCCATCCGGACGCTGGCCCAGCAGCACGTCGCCGTTGGGCTGCATCAGGATGCCCACGGCCACATCGATGGGCTTGGCCACCGGCTTGGAATCGCCGCTCATCAGCCTTGCGCCTTGCCGGCGTAGTCGCGCGCGAACTGCCAGGCCACGCGGCCCGAGCGCGAGCTGCGTTGCAGCGCCCAGCGCAGGGCATCGGCGCGGGCTTCGGCGATCTGCGCATCATTGCAGCCGAAGTGGCGCAGCCAGTGCGCCACGATGTCCAGGAAATCGTCCTGCTTGAAGGGATAGAAGGTCACCCACAGGCCAAAGCGCTCGGAGAGCGAAATCTTTTCTTCCACCGTTTCGCCGGGGTGCAGGTCGCCATCCTCGGTGTGGGTGTAGGTATTGTTGTCGGAGAGGCGCTCCGGCATCAGGTGGCGGCGGTTGGAGGTGGCGTAGATCAGCACGTTGTCGGACTGCGCGGCGATGCTGCCGTCCAGGGCCACCTTCAGCGCCTTGTAGCCGCCCTCGCCTTCCTCGAAGGAAAGATCGTCGCAGAAGACGATGAAGCGTTCCGGACGCGCCGCCACCAGTTCAACGATGTCCTGCAGGTCGTGCAGGTCATCCTTGTCCACTTCGATCAAGCGCAGGCCACGGTCCGCGTACTGGTTCAGGCAGGCCTTGATGAGCGAGGACTTGCCGGTGCCGCGCGCGCCGGTCAGCAGCACGTTGTTGGCCGGGCGGCCTTCGACGAACTGGCGGGTGTTCTGGTCGATCTGTTCCTTTTGCGGGCCGATGTTATGCAGGTCCGACAGGCCGATCTTGGAGATCTGCCCCACCGCCTGCAGGTAACCGGGACGCTGGGCCGTCGCACCGCGCCAGCGGAAGGCGACGGCGGCGTTCCAGTCGGGCTCACGGGCGGCGGCGTTGGGGAGGATGGCTTCGACGCGCGCCAGCAAGGCTTCGGCACGCTGCAGGAATTGGTCTAGCTGGGTCATGGTGATCGCAAATCGGGATGAACGGGGCGGGAATGCACGCGCCATTGTGGCGCAAGGCGCTGGCGGCCGGTGTGAATAAAATTGATCCGAGGGCGCGGGCATTCATGTTGCCGCCGCCATCCCGGGCGCGCCACCGGCCCGGGGATGGGTGGGCCGATGGCGGCGAAACGCCGCGAGGTGAAGAAAACCGCTCAGGAACGATAGTCGGCGTTGATCGAGACGTAGTCGTGCGACAGGTCGCAGGTCCAGATGGAGGCCTTGGCCGTGCCGCGCGCCAGCTTCACACGCACCACGATCTCGGCCTTCTTCATGACGCGCTGGCCATCTTCTTCGCGGTAATCCGGGTTGCGGCCGCCGTCCTTGGCGACCCACACATCGTCCAGCCACAGGTTGATCTTGGACACGTCCAGGTCGTCGATGCCGGCATAGCCGATGGCGGCCAGGATGCGGCCCAGGTTCGGATCGGAGGCGAAGAAGGCGGTCTTGACCAGCGGCGAATGGCCGATGGAGTAGGCGATCTGGCGGCACTCCTCGATGCTCTTGCCGTCTTCCACGGCCACTTCGATGAACTTGGTCGCGCCTTCGCCATCGCGCACGATCTGGTGCGCCAGATGCTGCGACAGGTCGGTGACGGCAGCAGCCAGTTGCTTGTACTCGTCGCTGTCGGCGCTGGTGATCTCCAGTTCGCCGGCACCGGTGGCCATCAGGATGAAGGAATCGTTGGTCGAGGTATCGCCATCGATGGTGATGCAGTTGAAGGAGTGATCAGCGGCGTCCTTGACCAGCTGGTTCAGCAGTGCCTGCGGCAGCTTGGCGTCGAAGGCCAGGAAACCCAGCATGGTGGCCATGTTGGGCTTGATCATGCCGGCGCCCTTGCTGATGCCGGTCATCACCACCTGCTTGCCGCCGATGGTCAGGGTGCGCGAAGCAGCCTTGGGCTGGGTGTCGGTGGTCATGATGGACTCGGCCGCGTTGAACCAGTTGTCAGCCTTCAGGTTGCCGATGGCTTGCGGCAGGCCGGCGATGATGCGATCAGCCGGCAGCGGCTCCAGGATCACGCCGGTGGAAAACGGCAGGATCTGCTGCGGCTCCACGCCCATCTGCTGGGCCAATGCAGCACAGACCGACTTGGCGCGCTGCAGGCCTTCTTCACCGGTGCCGGCGTTGGCGTTGCCGGTGTTGATCACCAGGGCGCGGATGGGCTTGCCGGCGCTCAACTGCGCCAGGTTGGCCTGGCAGATCTGCACCGGGGCGGCACAGAAACGGTTCTTGGTGAAGACGCCCGCCACCGTGGCGGTCTCGGCCAGCTTCATGACCAGCACGTCCTTGCGATTGGCCTTGCGCACACCCGCTTCGGCATGGCCGAGTTCGATGCCGGCGACGGCTTTCAGGTCAGAAGGAACGGGAATCGGGGAATTGACGGCCATGGCGAGCTTTCAGCGTAAAAATCGGAACGCGTATTTTAAACACTTTCCGTCACCGGCTGATGACGCAGAAACTCGCTTTCGATGATCTCGGCGCTCATCCTGGCCCATTGCGCATACTGGCCGTGGCCCGGATGGAAGCGGTCAATCGCCATCTCATGCGGCAGCGCCCATTGCATGGAGCAGTAGCGCAAGGCGGCCTCGGCATCGATCCAGTCGCGCAGGGCGCGGTCCAGCTTGCGCGCATAGCGGCCCAGATACCAGCGCAGCGGCTGCGGTGCCACCGGCAGCAGGTGCATGGGCGGCAAGCCCGAGAAGACGATGTGCTCCACCCCGGCCTGCGCCATCAGGCGTTCGCACAGCAGGCGCAGGTTGGCCACGTAGCGTTGCGGGCTCATCTGCGAGGTCACGTCGTTCACGCCCAGGGCCACCACCAGGACCGTAGCCGGACCGATCTCATGGCGCGCCAGCAGATCCAGCGCTTCGAGCGAATTGACGCCGCTCTGCGCCACCAGCTGCCAGGCCACCGGATGCCCGGTGCGCGCGGCCAGCTGGCGAGCCAGCGGCTGGGCCAGGGCTTGCTCCTGATGCTCCACCCCGACCCCGGCGGCCGAGGAGTCGCCCACCACCAGCACGCGCAACGGCTCGGCCACCAACCGGGGCTGCATGGGGGGAAACTCCATGCCGCTGCGCGGACCGGCCGCTTCCGGCAGGCGCAGCGCGGTCTGGCGCAGGCGTTTTGCTTGCGCCAGCAAAAGGGGCCCCAGCAGCAGTTTTCCCAGGATCAGCATGGGCGGCCCGTCACGGCAGCAGGTTCTTGACCACCACCAGCCACGGGCGCGCGGCAATCGGCTGGGCGCGGCCTTGCTCATCCACCGGGATCAGGGATTCGGAGACCGAGTTGAAGACATTGCCGCCGATCACGCCAGCCCAGCCATCATCGGCATGCACCTCCACCACCAGATCGCAATGGCCGGCCAGCCCGGGCCGGATTTCGTCGATGGAAGTGATGTTGTTGTTGCCGCGCGGGGCGCAGATCAGGTCACCGGGCGCAATCGGCTCGCTCTCGGCCGGGCGCAACACGAATTGCGGCGAGGGGCGCGACTGGCGGTCCTTGAGGAAGCTCAGGTAATTGAAATGGGTTTCGTTGGGCGCGAAATCCTGCGGCGGCACATTGGTGCTCACCATCAGCCAGGAAATGAAGGCCGCCGACCAGGCTTGCTGGCAATCCGCACCGGTGAGGTTCTTGCCGACCGCGTGCCAGTACTCGGCCACCCGCTGCACGGCCTCGCCCTCGTCTTCCAGCAAGCCCAGGCGCGGGGCGCTGAAGGGCTCATGGCGCATGTCGATCTGCTGGTTGCCGAAGAAATCCCACTCAGCCTTGGCCGCTTCCACCAGCGCCGCCCGCGTGGGGGGCGCGGTGCTGATGGCCACGGCGGGCACGCCGGTATTGGTCACCGGGATGGAGGGCGTGACGGGCGCGTAGCCCGGGTTGCCGCTGTCGCGCCACTGCGGCAGCGGCGAGGAAGCGCAGCCGGCCAGCAGGACGGCGATGGCGGTGGCAGTGAAGCTGAGACGGGAAGCACGAAACATCTTGGCGAGCGACATCTTCTTGTTCTCCTGGGCGGCAGGCGTGGGCTGCCGGAGCGTTCATCATAAAGGGAGCCAGGCCAATTTTGCAGAAGCCTTCACCTGCAGGATGTAAAAAAGGCCGCCCACCCGCTTGGGTGGACAGCCTCTTCACATCTGGCCGGAATGCGGCCGAACCGGGGGACCTCTGGTTCAGGCCAGCTTGCCGTGGCACTGCTTGTACTTCTTGCCGCTGCCGCAAGGGCAGGGATCGTTGCGGCCGACCTTGGGGTATTCCGATCCGTCGTCTTCGCCACCGGCCTGGGCGGTCGGTGCCAGCAGTTCTTCCGGCGCGGCTTCGGGATCGAAGTCGGCGTGCTGGTAGTTGACGTTGATGGGCGAGCCACCGGCCATGCTTTCCTCGGCCGCTTCGATTTCTTCGCGGCTCTGGATGCGCACGGTCATGACGACCTTGATGACTTCGTTCTTGATCAGGTCCAGCATCTGGGCGAACAGCTCAAAGGCTTCGCGCTTGTATTCCTGCTTGGGGTTCTTCTGCGCATAGCCGCGCAGGTGGATACCCTGGCGCAGGTGATCCAGTGCGGCCAGGTGTTCGCGCCAGTGGTTGTCGATGCTCTGGAGCATGACGCTGCGCTCGAAACCGGCGAAGGCATCCACGCCCACCACGGCCACCTTGGCTTCGTAGGTGTCCTTGGCGGCCGTCAGCAGGCGCTCCAGCAGTTCGTCTTCGGCCAGGTCGGGTTCGGCCTTGAGCATGGCTTCCAGGTCGATGTCGAGCTGCCATTCGTTCTTGAGCACAGCTTGCAGGCCGGGGATGTCCCACTGCTCTTCCATCGACTCGGCCGGCACGTATTCGCGGAACAGGTCGGTGAAGACGCCATCACGCAGGGAGGCGATCATCTCGGCCATCTCGGCCGACTCCAGCAACTCGTTGCGCTGCTGGTAGATGACCTTGCGCTGGTCGTTGGCGACGTCGTCGTATTCCAGCAATTGCTTGCGGATGTCGAAGTTGCGGGCTTCCACCTTGCGCTGGGCCGACTCGATGGAGCGGCTCACGATGCCGGCTTCGATCGGTTCGCCTTCGGGCATCTTGAGGCGATCCATGATGGCGCGCACGCGGTCGCCGGCGAAGATGCGCAGCAGCGCATCATCCAGCGACAGGTAGAAGCGCGAGGAACCCGGATCACCCTGGCGGCCGGAACGGCCACGCAGCTGGTTGTCCACGCGGCGCGATTCGTGACGCTCGGTGCCGATGATGTGCAGGCCGCCGGCATTGACCACGTGGTCGTGCAGGGACTGCCATTCATCGCGCAGCTGCTGCGACTTGGCGGCTTTGTCGGCATCCGACAGGGATTCGTCGGCTTCGATCAGCTGGATCTGCTTGCCCACGTTGCCGCCCAGCACGATGTCGGTACCACGGCCGGCCATGTTGGTGGCAATGGTGATCATCTTGGGACGGCCGGCCTGCGCCACGATCTCCGCTTCACGCGCGTGCTGCTTGGCGTTCAGGACATTGTGCGGCAGCTTGGACTTGGTCAGGATGCCGGAGAGCAGTTCCGAGTTCTCGATCGAGGTGGTGCCCACCAGCACGGGCTGGCCGCGCTCGTAGCAGTCCTGGATGTCCTTGACCATGGCCATGTACTTCTCTTGCGCGGTCTTGTAGAC
The DNA here is from genome assembly GCF_004367745.1 of Herbaspirillum huttiense. Lineage (GTDB taxonomy): Bacteria > Pseudomonadota > Gammaproteobacteria > Burkholderiales > Burkholderiaceae_D > Herbaspirillum > Herbaspirillum huttiense. The sequence goes on along the minus strand of NZ_CP037993.1, from coordinate 407,571 downwards.
CTGGTCCTGGCGGTCCTTGCGGGCATTGGGACGGTTGGGCGGGATCACCACGGTTTCCAGGTGATAGATTTCCTGGAATTCGTAGGCTTCGGTGTCAGCCGTACCGGTCATGCCGGACAGCTTGGCATACATGCGGAAGTAGTTCTGGAAGGTGATCGAGGCCAGGGTCTGGTTCTCGTTCTGGATCTTGACGCCTTCCTTGGCTTCGACGGCCTGGTGCAGGCCATCGGACCAGCGGCGGCCCGTCATCAGGCGGCCGGTGAATTCGTCGACGATCACCACTTCACCGTTCTGCACCACGTAATGCTGGTCGCGGTGATACAGGGTGTGCGCGCGCAGGGCGGCGTACAGGTGGTGGATCAGGGTGATGTTGGCAGCATCGTAAAGCGATGCGCCTTCGGGCAACAGGCCCATCTGGGTCAGGATTTCCTCGGCCTTGTCGTGACCGGCTTCGGTCAGCAGGACCTGGTGGCTCTTCTCGTCCTTGGTGTAATCACCGGGGACTTCGATCTTGCCTTTGCCGTCCGGGGTCTCTTCGCCGATCTGCAGAGTCAGCAGGGGCGGCACGGCGTTCATCTTGTGATACAGCTCGGTGTGGTTCTCGGCCTGGCCGGAGATGATCAGCGGGGTACGCGCTTCGTCGATCAGGATCGAGTCCACTTCATCGACGATGGCGAAGTTCAGGGCGCGCTGCACGCGGTCATCGGCATCGAAGACCATGTTGTCGCGCAGGTAGTCGAAACCGAACTCGTTGTTGGTACCGTAGGTGATGTCGGCGGCGTAGGCTTCCTGCTTGACGTCGTGTTCCATCTGCGACAGGTTCACGCCGGTGGTCAGGCCCAGCCAGCTGTAGAGGCGGCCCATGTCTTCGCAGTCGCGCTGTGCCAGGTAGTCGTTGACGGTCACCACGTGCACGCCCTTGCCGCCGAGCGCATTGAGGTAGGCCGGCAGGGTTGCCATCAGGGTCTTGCCTTCACCGGTGCGCATTTCGGCGATCTTGCCGAAGTGCAGCGCCATGCCGCCGATGAGCTGCACGTCGAAGTGGCGCATCTTGAGCACGCGGCGGGACGCTTCGCGGCAGACGGCGAAGGCTTCCGGCAGGATCGCATCCAGCGTTTCGCCGCCGGCGATGCGTTGCTTGAATTCGGGCGTCTTGGCTTGCAGTTCGGCGTCGCTCAGCTTCTCGACCGAGGGCTCCAGCGCGTTAATCTGGCGGACGATTTTTTGATATTGTTTGAGCAGTCGCTGGTTACGGCTGCCGAAAATCTTGGTCAGGAATGACATGCTTGGATTCTATAAAAGCGCCGATGAACGATCCGGCAGAGTGACGTTGGGCTCCCGGCGGCAGGATTCCAGCCGACAACGCCCGAAAATAAACCATGGATTCTAGCACGCAGGCCGAGGGCATTGGCTCGCCAGCCCGTCTTCATGCCGCCTGCGCGCCGCATTCGCTTTAGATCGGGCGTGTTTGCAAGGTTTCAATGGGGGATGGGGATTTGGCAAAAATCTTCATGCCGGGCTTGCCAGAGATGCAATGATGCGCCAGGAATGCGGCCTGCAGGCCACCCTCCCCGGCCGCAAACGCCCGTCCCACGGAGGCTGGCACCGGCCAGAACTTGCCCGAGCGGACTCAGCGGCCCGCGACGAAGACCGGCATCTGCTTGGGCTGGTTGCCGCCGGTGGCACCGAGCGCCAGGAACTTGCGCGGATCCTGGGCGATGCCGCGTATGCGGACCTCGAAGTGCAGGTGCGCCCCGGTCGAACGCCCGGTCGAACCCACATCGGCCACATGCTGGCCGCGCTTGACGATGTCGCCCACCTTCACGAACAGCCGCGAGGCGTGGGCGTAGCGGGTGATGATGTTGTTGCCGTGGTCGATTTCAAGCATGTTGCCGAACTGATAATGATATTCCGAGGCGATCACCACCCCGGCGGCGGCGGCGACGATCCGGGTGCCGACCGGGGCCGGGAAGTCCAGGCCTTCATGGAAGGCGTTGTGGCCGCTGAAGGGGTCCAGCCGCCAGCCGAAGCTCGACGAGTTGTAGGCCACGTTGACCGGTTGATTGGTCGGCAGCAGGCGCGACTTGATCTTGTCGCCCATGAGGGTGGATTCCACCGCGTTGAGATAATCGGAACGATGGCCGGCATCCTGGGCCAGGTTGTCGAGCATGCGGCGCAGCTCATCCATGCCGACATCCCGGCCGGAGCCGGCGATGCTGGAGACTTCAGCGCCGCCACGACCGGGCAGCTCCTTGAAATTGAATTCTTCCGGACGGATGCCGGCCAAGCCCTGCACGCGTTCGCCCAGCGCATCCAGGCGCATCATCTGGGCCTGCATCTCGCCGACCTTCACGGCCATCATGGCCAGGTTCTCTTTCAGGAATTTCTCGTTGCGGCCATCTTCTTCCTGGCTCATGGAGACGGCCAGCTTGTGCAGCATGGGCGCGGCATCCGGGTCGCCGGCCTTGTTGAGCAGGAAATAGGTGATGGACAGCGAAGCGCCGGCGATCACGCTCACCAGCAGCAGCAACATCAGCAGGAGGTGCTTGGTGCCGAGCGTGACCGATCGGGCTTTGGTGAAACGGGGGTGCAACAGGATAATTTGCATCTTTGCTCCTTGGTCTCCGGCCGGTCAGACACCGGATGTGATAAGGTTTAAAGATGAAGTACGCATCTACGTTTACCCCTTATCGGCCGGCTCTCACAAGTGCTCAACGCATGGCGAAGAGCACGAAGGGAGCCGCGGATTTCTTGCGGTCGAATTCGACGATGGCGGCGCTGTTGCCCGCCCTGGCTCGCATGGGCACGCTGCAGCAGTCAGTGGCCGCGAACTTGCCGGCGATGTTTGCCGCGTGTCAGATCTTGCAGTTTGAAGCTGGCGTGCTGGTCATGAGCGCGCCCAATGCAGCACTGGCGGCACGGTTGAAGCAGCAAACCCCGAGGCTGCAGGACCGCCTGCTGAAGGACGGATGGCAGGTTAATTCAATCCGAATCAAAGTGCAAGTTGGCCGGACGGCCCCCCCGCCAGCGCCAAAACGGGTGCTGGAACTGACCGACAACGCGCTCACTTCCTTCGCCGAACTCAGCAGTACACTGGCCAGCGATCCGCGCAGCCAGGGCCTGAAGGAAGCCATCGACGCCATGATACGGCGGCGCGACCAGCGCAGATTGGCCAAGCAGGCAGGAGAAGACCCGCCATTTCTTCAGGGAAAATAGTCCGGAAATAGCCGGATCACGAGATTCTTCTAAAAAATTTACAAGATTTCTCTCGTCAGATCGCCAGCAAGCCATCGCCAGAAAAGCAAACGCCCCGGTCCAGGCCGGGGCGTTCTACATTGCAGCGTGTGCAGCCAGCGCCAGCGTCAGTTCAGCGCCCACTCCTGCTGGGCTTGCATCACATAGGTCTGCGGGGCCTGGTCGAGCTGGTCGAAGCTGACGATCTCATAGGCATCCGGCTGCGACAGCAATTCGCGCAGCAGCAGGTTGTTGAGGCCATGGCCGGACTTGTGGGCATCGTAGCTGGCCAGCAGCGGATGGCCGATGATGTACAGGTCGCCGATGGCATCGAGGATCTTGTGGCGCACGAACTCGTTGTCGTAGCGCAGGCCGTCGGCATTGAGGATGCGGTACTCATCCATGACGATGGCGTTCTCGAAGGAACCGCCACGGGCCAGGCCCATGCCGCGCAGGGTTTCCACGTCCTGCATGAAACCGAAGGTGCGCGCGCGGGCGATTTCCTTGACGTAGGAGTCGATGCCGAAATCGACCTCGGCCACCTGCCCGGTGCCGTCCACGGCCGGGTGATTGAATTCGATGAAGAACTTCAGGCGGAAGCCGTCATACGGTTCCAGGCGCGCCCATTTTTCCTTGTCGCCCGTGCCTTCGCGCACTTCCACCGCCTTCTTGACGCGGATGAATTTCTTGGGCGCGTTCTGCTCCTGCAAGCCGGCCTGCTGCAGCAGGAACACGAAGGACGAGGCCGAACCATCCATGATGGGGATTTCTTCGGCAGTCAGGTCGATGATCAGATTGTCGATGCCCAGCCCGGCGCAGGCCGACAGCAGGTGTTCGACGGTGGAAACCTTGGCACCATCTTTGGTCAGGGTCGAGGCCATGCGGGTATCGCCCACGCCGGTAGCGATCATCGGCAGCTCGACCACGGGATCGAGATCCACGCGGCGGAACAGGATGCCGGTATCGGGGGCGGCCGGACGCAGGGTCAGCTCGACCTTGGTGCCGGAGTGCAGGCCGACGCCGGTGGTCTTGACCAGATTCTTGATTGTGCGCTGTTTCAACATCCGGTCATTATAGCCAAGATGCCTCTGCCCCGCCCCTTGCGGCAGGGCTTTGTTGCAAATCGTTCCTATCTGTAAAACAGGGGCCGGAGGCGCCCATTCATCGATCACAGCGATAAATCCGTTTCCCCAAGGAAAAACGGCATGCCTCAGCATGCCGTTTCTTTTTCGCCTGGTGGCCGGGAAATCCCGGCAGGCATCAGCCCAACTGGCCCAGCAGGGTTTCCGCGTTGGAGACCTCGAACTTGCCCGGGGCTTCCAGGTTCAGCTGCTTGACCACGCCGTCTTCGACCAGCATGGAATAGCGCTGCGAGCGCACGCCCATGTTGCGTTCGGTCAGGTCGAATTCCATGCCCAAGGCCTTGGTGAACGTGGCGCTGCCATCACCCAGCATGCGCACGATGCCGGTGGCCTTCTGCTCGCGGCCCCAGGCGCCCATGACGAAGGCGTCGTTGACCGAGATGCACCAGATCTCATCCACACCCTTGGCCTTGAACTGGTCGGCCAGAGCGATGTAGCCCGGCACGTGCTTGGCCGAACAGGTCGGGGTGAAGGCGCCCGGCAGCGCGAACAGCGCGATCTTCTTGCCCTTGACCAGGTCCGACACCTTGAAGGCGTTGGGGCCCAGGCTGCAGCCTTCGGTCTCGGTCTCGATGAATTCGGTCAGGGTGCCTTCGGGCAGGCGGTCGCCGATCTTGATGGTCATGGTGTTTCCTCGTCTGGTTGTAGGACTGTGAATTGATTAAGTGGTGAAACAGATGCATCTGCCGCGATTGATCGATTCAGCAGATGAGTTGCCGGCACGCTGCGCACGAAAAAAAACGCCGCGCACCAGGCGCGGCGTTAGTATGCCTTGGAACGGAGCGGCCTGCTGTGAAGCTGGCAGCCGTCCGTGACCAACGACGATCAGTCCGCCTGCTTGCGCAGGAAGGCCGGGATGTCGTAGGTTTCCATGCCGTTCTTTTCCAGGGCGCGCACGGTGTCGGAAGCCGACTCGCGACGCCACACGGCCGGGGCCTTCAGGCCGCCGAAGGTGGCACCGGCCGGTTGCGCGGCGCCTTGCGGCATCACGCCACCGACGGCCATCATCGGCTCGTTGTGGGTACCGGTACGCATGACCGGGGTCTGCACCAGTTGCACGGCCTTGCGGGCACGGCCCAAGCCGGTGGCCACCACGGTCACGCGGATCTCGTCACCCATGCTGTCATCGTAGGCGATGCCCTGGGCGATCGAGGCGTCCGGTGCCGCGAAGGCGCGCACGGTCGCCATGACTTCCTTGATTTCCTTGCCCTTCAGGCCTCGGCTGGCAGTGACGTTGACTAGCACGCCGCGCGCGCCGGACAGGTCGATGCCATCCAGCAGCGGCGAAGCCACGGCCTGCTCGGCGGCCACGCGGGCGCGGTCGACACCGGCGGCCGTCGCGGTACCCATCATGGCCTTGCCCTGCTCGCCCATGATGGTCTTGACGTCGTTGAAGTCGACGTTGATGTGGCCGGGCACGTTGATGATTTCGGCGATACCGGCCACCGCGTTGTTCAGCACGTCATCGGCGTGCGACAGCCATTCGATCATGCTGTCGTCTTCGTAGATCTCTTCCAGCTTTTCATTGAGGATGATGATCAGCGAATCGACGTGCTGGGTCAGCTCTTCCAGGCCGGCGTCAGCGATGTCCATGCACTTCTGGCCTTCGTAGGAGAAGGGCTTGGAGACCACGGCCACCGTCAGTGCGCCCAGCGACTTGGCCACTTGCGCCACCACCGGAGCGGCACCGGTGCCGGTACCGCCACCCATGCCGGCGGCGATGAAGACCATGTGCGCGCCGCGCAGGGAATCTTCGATGCGGGCGCGGGTTTCCTCGGCCAGGCGGCGGCCGACGTCGGGCTGCATGCCGGCGCCCAGACCGGTATCACCGATCTGGATGACGTTGTGCGCCTTCGATTGCTTCAGTGCTTGGGCATCCGTATTGGCGGCGATGAATTCGACGCCGGACACACCCTTGTTAATCATGTGCTGCACGGCATTGCCGCCAGCACCGCCCACGCCCACGACCTTGATGATCGTACCCAGCGTCGCATTGTCGACCATATCGATTTCCATGATGACTCCTTAAAATATATGTGTCCTGCAGCTGGCAGTTGATAGGCATCACGCGGTGTGACGACTAGCAACTGGTCACTGCTGTCCGTATGTGTGCTTCCCTGTTGTTTCTTGTTGATGCTGATACCGATGCTGCCAATGATGCGACTGATACCTTGAAACCTTAAATTCTTGAAACCTTAAATTCTTGAAGCCTTGATACCGCTATTCTAAGAAAACACTGCTGCAAATTTGCTGCCGTTCTCATCAATTTTTACTGCCAGAACCGTACAACCGAACCGCCAGCAACGACCAATGCTTTTACATCCTGATGCATTCACCACCGGCCGCTCGTGGCAGCCGATGAGAATCGGTCAGAAATTGCCGAGGAACCATTCCTTCATGCGCTGCCAGACCGCCTTCACCGAGCCTTCCTGGCGCGTCACGATGTAGCCGCGCAGATACTGTTTCTTGGCTTCCTGCAGCAGGCCCAGCACGGTCGAGTAGCGCGGGCTGCGCACCACGTCGGCCAGCTGGCCGCTGTATTCAGGCGTGCCCAGGCGTGCCGGCTTCAGGAAAATGTCTTCGGCCAGTTCGGTCATGCCCGGCATCATCGCCGAGCCACCGGTCAACACGATGCCGGAAGACAGCACCTCTTCATAACCCGACTCGCGCACCACCTGGTGCACCAGCGCGAACAGCTCTTCCACGCGTGGCTCGATCACGGCGGCCAAGGCCTGGCGCGAGAGCGTACGTGGATTGCGGTCACCCAGGCCGGGCACTTCCAGCGTCTCGGTCGGATCGGCCAGGATCTGCTTGGCCACGCCATAGCGCAGCTTGATTTCTTCCGCTTCCAGCGTAGGCGTGCGCAGGGCCATGGCGATGTCGTTGGTGATCTGGTCGCCCGCGATCGGGATCACCGCGGTATGGCGGATCGCCCCTTCGGTGAAGACTGCCACGTCGGTGGTACCGCCGCCGATGTCGACCAGCACCACGCCCAGCTCGCGCTCGTCGGTGGTCAGCACCGAATCGGCCGAAGCCATCGGCTGCAGGATCAGGTCCGACACTTCCAGGCCGCAGCGGCGCACGCACTTGACGATGTTCTGCACGGCAGAGACCGCACCGGTGACGATGTGCACCTTCACTTCCAGGCGGATGCCGCTCATGCCGATGGGCTCGCGCACGTCTTCCTGGTTGTCGACGATGAATTCCTGCGGGACCGTGTGCAGCAGCTGCTGGTCGGTCGGGATGTTGACCGCCTTGGCGGTCTCGATCACGCGCGAGACGTCGGCGGCGGTGACTTCCTTGTCCTTGATGGCGACCATGCCGCTGGAGTTGAAGCTGCGGATGTGGCTGCCCGCAATGCCGGTATAGACATTGCGGATCTTGCAGTCGGCCATCAGCTCGGCTTCCTCCAGCGCGCGCTGGATGGATTCGACGGTGGCCTCGATGTTGACCACCACGCCTTTCTTGAGCCCCTTGGATTCGGACTGCCCCAGCCCGATCACTTCATGGCGGCCATCGGGCAGCACCTCGGCCACCACCGCCACCACTTTCGAGGTGCCGATGTCGAGACCGACGATCAGATTTTTTGCGTCTTTTGTCATAGCGTTCCGCTTATTTCTTTTTCCCGTTCATTGCCGCCAGCACCATTCCATCTGCCTTCAGGGCCATCCCGTTGGGATAGCGCAAGTCGACGCTTTCTATCTTGCCCTGCAATCTTTCCAGCAGCTGCGGATACACCGCCACCAGCCGCGCCACGCGTTCCTTCAACACCGCATCGCCCTGGTCACGGCCCAGTTCGACGGTCATGCCATTGTCCAGCCGCACGGTCCAGGCGTAGCGGTTCGACAGCACCAGCGACTCCGGCTCCAGCTTGATGGGCGCGAACCACTGGCGAAACAGCGCCAGCCGCGCCACCACCTGCTTCTCGCTGCCGGGCGGGCCATCGAACTCCAGCAGGTCACCGTCGTCCTCGGCCTCGGCCAGGTTGGCGGTGAACACGTCACCCTTCTGCGAGAGCAGCTTGCCATCCTCGCCCCAAGTGCCCAGGGCCTTGTGTTCCTCGATCTTCACCACCAGCCGGTCCGGCCATTCACGCCGCACCATGGCCTTGCGCACCCAGGGCACGGCTTCGAAGGCCGCCCGCACCGCCGTCAGATCGGCGGTGAAGAAATTGCCATGGATGCGCGGCACCGCGGTCGCCCGCACCGTCAACGCATTGACCTTCTCCAGCGGCATGTCGCCGGAGGATTCAATGCGTATCGTGTGCAGCGTGAACATCGGCCGCTGCGCCACCCACCATAAACCTGATGCCACCAGGGCCAGCAGCACCAGCGCAATGAGCGCACTGCTGATGGCGTTGAGCATCTTGACGTCCTGCCACATCGACGCGTTCTTCCTTAAACCCGGGCCATTACGGCTGGCCCGCCTGCGGCGTCCAATCCTTCGAGGGCGTCATGTCCAGCGACGCCATCTGCAGGATCGTGCAGCACAGGTCTTCATAGCTCAGGCCCACGGCCTTGGCCGCCATCGGCACCAGGGAATGGCCGGTCATGCCCGGCGAGGTATTGATTTCCAGCAGGAAGGGCTCGCTCTTGCCATCGGCCTCGCGCAGCATGAAGTCCACACGGCTCCAGCCACGGCAACCGAGCGCATTGAACGCACGTACCGCCAGATCCTGCAAATGGCGAGTCAGTTCCTCGTCAAGGGGCGCCGGACACAAATATTTCGTGTCGTCGGTGAAATACTTGTTCTGGTAGTCGTAATTGCCCTCCGGTGCGCGGATCTCGATGACCGGCAGCGCGCGCGCCTCGCGGCCCGTGCCCAGCACCGGCACCGTCAGTTCGCGGCCACGGATGAACTCCTCGGCCAGCACCACGCTGTCGTAGCGCGCGCAGAGATCAAAGCCGGCCTGCATGTCCGAGTAACCGTTGACCTTGGCAATGCCGATGGTCGAACCTTCGTGCGGCGCCTTCAACATCAGCGGCAGGCCCAGCTCGTCAGGGACCACGCGCAGTTGCTCACGCGTAGTGGCCTTGGCATCCAGGCTCAGGAAGCGCGGCGTCGGCAGGCCGTGCGAGAGCCAGATGCGCTTGGTCATGATCTTGTCCATGGCGATGCTGGAGGCCATCACGCCGGGGCCGGTATAGGGCAAGCCCATCTGTTCCAGCGCGCCTTGCAGCGTGCCGTCTTCGCCATAGCGGCCATGCAGGGCGATGAAGACGCGGTCGAATTTCTCGGCCTGCAATTCACCCAGGCTGCGCTCGGCCGGGTCGAAGGGATGCGCATCCACACCCTTGCTGCGCAAGGCCTGCAGGACACCGTTGCCCGACATCATCGACACTTCACGCTCGGCGGAGCGGCCGCCGAAGAGCACGCCGACACGGCCGAAGGCCTTGATCTGGTCCTGGCTGATCATGCGGCCCCCTGTTCGTTCTTGCCACCGGCTTGCGCCACCAGGCGGCCGGGTACGGCGGAAATCGATCCCGCGCCCATGGTCATGACCACATCGCCATCGCGCACCACATTGCGGATGGTCTCGGGCATGTCGCCGATATCATCCACGAAGACCGGCTCCACCTTGCCTGCCGCACGCAGCGCATGCGCCAGCGAACGGCCGTCAGCGGCCACGATGGGCGCTTCACCGGCTGAATACACTTCGCCCAGCACCAGCACATCGGGCGAGGACAGGACCTTCACGAAATCCTCGAACAGGTCGCGCGTGCGGGTGTAGCGATGCGGCTGGAAGGCCAGCACCAGACGGCGCCCCGGATAAGCGCCACGGGCGGCGGCGATGGTGGCGGCGGTCTCGACCGGGTGGTGGCCGTAATCGTCCACCAGCGTGAAATGACCGGCCGGATTGCCCTGCGCATCGGTGATCGGCACTTCGCCATAACGCGTGAAGCGACGGCCCACACCGTTGAATTCGGTCAGTGCTTTCTGGGTGGCGGCATCGTCCACGTCCAGTTCGCGCGCAATCGCGATGGCGGCGCAAGCGTTCTGCACGTTGTGCATGCCGGGCTGGTTCAGGCTCACCTGCATGGAGGCGTAGCCGTCCTGGATCACGGTGAATTCCATCTTGCCGTCGACCGCCTTGGCATCGATGGCGCGCACATCGGCGTCTTCATGGAAACCATAGGTGAGGATGGGCTTGGAAACCATGGGCATGATTTCTCGCACGTGCGGGTCATCCAGGCAGAGCACGGCCACGCCGTAGAACGGCAGGCGCTGGGTGAACTCGACGAAGGCCTGCTTCAGGCGCGCGAAATCATGGTTGTAGGTTTCCATGTGATCGGCATCGATGTTGGTGATGACTTCGATCACGGGCGTGAGGTTGAGGAAGGACGCATCCGATTCATCGGCCTCGGCCACGATGAATTCACCGGTACCCAGCTTGGCGTTGGCGCCGGCGCTGGTGAGGCGGCCGCCGATGACGAAGGTCGGGTCCAGCCCGCCCTGCGCCAGCACGCTCGCCACCAGGCTGGTGGTGGTGGTCTTGCCGTGGGTGCCGGCAATGGCGATGCCCTTCTTCAGGCGCATCAGTTCTCCCAGCATCACCGCACGCGGCACGATGGGGATGTGCTTCTTGCGCGCGGCCAGCACCTCCGGGTTGTCGCCCTTGACGGCGGTGGAGGTGACGATGGCGTCAGCGCCCTCGATATTCTCGGCTGCATGGCCATAGCGGATGCTGGCACCCAGTTGTGCCAGACGCTGGGTGGCGGCGTTGCTGCCCAGGTCCGAGCCGGAGACGCCGTAGCCCAGGTTGAGCAAGACTTCAGCAATGCCGCTCATGCCCGAGCCGCCGATGCCGACAAAATGGATGTTCTTGACGCGATGCTTCATGGTGTTACCAGTCCTTCCAGCACGCGCGCGATTGCCTCGTTGGCATCGCGCCGGCCTTGTTCGTACGCCGCCTGCGCCATGGCATGGCATGCAGCGCGGTCCAGTTTCTGCAGCAAACCGGCCAGGTGATCCGGCGTCAGTTCGCGTTGCGGCAGGTGAATCGCCGCCTTGTTCTGTGCCATCCATTTGGCATTGTCGATCTGGTGCGAGGTGGTCGACACCGCCAGCGGAACCAGCACGCTGGCCACGCCCGCTGCCGTCAGCTCGGAGACGGTGATCGCGCCGGCGCGGCAGATCACCAGATCAGCCTCGGCATAGCGGCGCGGCATGTCGTCGATGAAATCGACCACTTCGGCCTGCACGCCTGCCGCCTCATACGCTGAACGCAAGGCCGCGATGTGCTGCTTGCCCGATTGATGCGTCACCTGCGGACGCAGCTCGGCGGGCAGTTTTGCCAGCGCCGCCGGCACGTTGTCGTTCAACACTTTGGCGCCCAGGCTGCCGCCCACCACCAGGATCTTCAGCGGGCCGCTGCGGCCGGCGTAACGCTGGGCCGGTTGCTGCAGCGCGATGATTTCCTTGCGCACCGGATTGCCGGTGACCTCGGCCTTGCCTGCGGCCTTGCCGAAATCGGCAGGGAAGCCGAACAGCACCTTGGTGGCCATCGGCGCGAGGGTCTTGTTCGACAGCAGCAGGGCCGCATCCGCATTGACCAGCACCAGCGGCTTGCCGCGCAGGCGCGCCATCATGCCGCCCGGCACGGTGACGTAACCGCCCATGCCCAGCACCACATCGGGGCGACGGCGGCCGAGGATGGCATGGCAATGCAAGAAGCTTGCCGCCAGGCGCCACACGCCCTTGACCGTATGCATCAGGCCCTTGCCGCGCAAGCCGGCGAAGACAATGCTGTCCATCTCCACGCCATGGCGCGGCACCAGCTCGCGCTCCATGCCGTGCGTGGTGCCCAGCCAGCTCACCTGCCAGCCGCGCGCACGCATGGTGTCGGCAATGGCCAGGCCGGGGAAGATGTGGCCACCGGTACCGGCGGCCATGATGAGCAATGTGCGGGGCGCGTTCATAGACGGCCTCCGCGCATGAGCACCCGGTTTTCGTAATCGATGCGCAGCAGAATGGCCAGGCCCACGCAATTGAGCAGCACGCCCGAACCGCCATAGCTCATCAGCGGCAGCGTCAGGCCCTTGGTCGGCAGCAGGCCCAAGTTCACGCCCATGTTGATGAAGGCCTGCACACCCAGCCAGATGCCGATGCCCTTGGCCACCAGGCCGGCAAAGGTCAGATCGAGCGCGATGGCCTGGCGGCCGATCTCGAAGGCATGCTTGACCAGCCAGTAGAACAGCAGCACCACCACCAGCACGCCAACGAAACCGAGCTCCTCGCCGATCACGGCGAGCAGGAAGTCGGTATGCGCTTCCGGCAGGTAGTGCAATTTTTCCACGCTGCTACCCAGGCCCACGCCGAACAGCTCGCCACGGCCGAAGGCGATCAGCGAGTGCGACAGCTGATAGGCCTTGCCCAGTGCGTTTTCCTCTTCCCACGGATTCAGGTAGGCAAAGATACGCTCGCGCCGCCACGGAGAGGTCACGATGACCAGCGAGAACACACCGACCAGCGTGGCACCGATGCCGCCAAACCAGACGCCGTTGATGCCGCCCAGGAACAGGATGCCCATGGCGATGCAGACGATCACGCCGAAGGCACCGAGGTCGGGCTCCAGCAGCAGCAGCAAGCCCACCAGGCCGACGGCGGCCGCCATCGGGAAGAATCCCTTGACCAGCTTGTGCATCACCGCCTGCTTGCGCACCGTGTAGTCGGCGGCGTACAGCACGATGAAGAGCTTCATCAGTTCGGAAGGCTGCAGGTTGATGATCTTCAGCGAGAGCCAGCGCTTGGCACCGTTCACACCCTTGCCCACGCCCGGGATGAGCACCATCAGCAGCAGGATCAGGGTGATCGCGAACAGATAGGGCGCCCACTTCTGCCAGGTCTCCATGCGTACGCGGAAGGCCAGCGCGCCCGCGATGATGGAGAGCACGATGAAGATCGCCTGGCGGATCAGGAAGTGGTAATTCGAATAGGAGGCGTACTTGGGCGAATCCGGCAGTGCCACCGAGGCGGAGTAGACCATCACCATGCCGAACAGCATCAGCAGCAGGACCACCCAGATCAGTGGCTGGTCGTATTCCATCATGCGCGAACGCTGTTCGAAACCGATGCTGCCCGATGCGCTGCCACGGCCACTGCGGCCACCCTGGGCGCGACCGGCGGCCGCCGGCGCGGCTTCTTTCAAGCCACCCAGCCAGCTGCGCATGGAAGACAGGCCCAGTTTCATGTCAGCACCTCACCGCGCGAGAGCGCCAGTTCACGCACCGCATCCACGAAGACTTCGGCGCGATGGGCGTAGTTGCGGAACATGTCCAGGCTGGCGCAAGCCGGCGAGAGCAGCACGATGTCGCCAGCGGTGGCGAGTTCTCCGGCCTTTTCCACGGCGGCTTCCAGGCTGGCGCAATCGATCAGCTCGACCCCGCTGTCGGCCAGGGCGGCGCGCACGGCAGGGCCATCGCGGCCGATCAGCAAGACTGCACGAGCATATTTCTGTACCGGCAGGTCCAGCGGCGAAAAGTCCTGGCCCTTGCCGTCGCCACCGGCGATCAGCACGATGCGATTGGGACGGCCGCCCAGCCCCAAGCCATTGAGCGCGGCCACGGTGGCACCGACATTGGTGCCCTTGCTGTCGTCGTAGTACTCGACATCCTGGATCACGCCGACCAGTTCCACGCGATGCGGCTCGCCGGTGTACTCGCGCAGGCCGTGCAGCAGCGGAGCCATCGGCAGGTCGATGGCGCGGCACAAGGCCAGTGCGGCCAGCGCATTCATGGCGTTGTGGGCACCGCGAATGCGCAGGGCATCGGCGGGCATGAGGCGCTTGACGGTCACCGGCGGCGGCAGCATGTCCTTCTGCTTGCGGCGGCGCTTGCCCTCCGGCACTTCGTCATCTTCATGCACGAAGGCATTGGCCAGCCACAGCATGCCGTTGTCGTTGACCAGGCCGAAGCTGTTGGGCGTGGACGGTTCGTCCAGGCCGAAGGTGGACAGCGGCGCGGCGGCGGCGCTCATCTCCATCACCAGGGCGTCATCGCGATTGAGTACGCGCACGGTATCCTGGCCGAAGATGCGGGCCTTGTCGGCGGCGTAGTGCTCCATGCTGCCGTGCCAGTCCAGGTGATCCTGGGTCAAATTCAGGACGGTGGCGGCGTGCGGCTGCAGACTGTGCGTGGTGTGCAGCTGGAAGCTGGAAAGCTCCAGCACCCAGGCTTGCGGCATTGAGCCGCGATAGGTCGGCTCGGGCGGCGGCGGTGGCGGGACTTCCACCAGCGCATCTTCCTCGGCCTTGCGCGAGACCTCCATGAAATCGCCCAGGTTCATGGCCTCGCCAGTGGTCGCCGGGGCGTCGATCTCGGCTTGCGGGATCGCGTCGGAAGCGACGTCCAGCGTGGCCGCGACAGCCGGCTCCGGCGCTTCGTGCGCGGCAGAGCTGGCTGCCTCGGCGTCATCGGGGGAGGCTTCGGTGGCTGGATGCCCGGTCTCGGGTGCCGGCTGCTGTGCAGTTTCCTGTGCAGTTTCCTGTCCTGTTTCCTGCCCTGTTTCCGGTACAGATTCCTGTACGTTCTCCTGTCCAGCTTCCTGCTCTGCCACCGGCTGCTCTTCCGCAGTCGCCAGCAGATCCATCTGCGGCGCGGGTTCAGATTCCGATGCGGAGACCGGCGCGTCTGCTTGCGGCTGCGCCTGCAACACTGGCACCGCAATCGCTGCGGCCGCCTCGATGCTGGCGGCGGCACGGCGATGCTTCTCGGCTTCGGCCGCCTGCTGGGCATCCAGCACGGCCTGCTGCGCGGCTTGCGCTTCAGCTTCGGCGGCAGCCTGTTCGGCGGCGATCGCATCCTGCTCGGCCAGTTCGGCCAGGAATACCTTGTCCTTGATGACCGCTTCGCGCAGCACATCCAGGGCGGCCGGGCTGATGTTGCCCGCCACTTGCACCGACAGGCCGGCGCGCTGGCACAGCAGGCCGGTCAGGCGGGTCACGGTAGTCTTGCCGTTGGTGCCGGTGATGGCCAGCACCTTGGGTTGATACAGGGTCTCTTCGCGCAAGGCGGCCAGCGCCTGCGCAAACAATTCGATCTCGCCCCACAGCGGCAGGCCGCGTTCGGCAATGGCCGGCATCAGCGGTGCCAGCTCGCCTTCGGGTGCCAGGCCGGGACTGACGGCGACGAAATCGATTCCATCAAGCAAGGACGGAGACAAGGGCTGGCCCAGCACGGCCTGCGCCTCGGGCGCGCCGGCGCGCAAGGCGGCCAGACGCTCGGCCAGGGCCGCTTCGCCACGGGTATCGGCCACGCGCACGCCGGCGCCGCAGTAGACCAGCCACCGCGCCATTGCCAGGCCGGACTCGCCGAGTCCGAGCACCAGAACGTGTTTGCCCGAGTAATTCATCGTTGTTTCCAGACTCACTTCTTCACTTGTTTCTTGCCATGCAGGGACTGCCCTGCCAACCACAAAGGCAGCGCCTGCCATACTTCACAAGGGCTGCCGTTTTTGTTCATATCGCCTGTTTACCGCAGCTTCAGCGTCGACAAACCGACCAGCACCAGCATCATGGTGATGATCCAGAAGCGCACCACCACCTGGGTTTCCTTCCAGCCCTTCTGCTCGTAGTGATGGTGCAGCGGTGCCATCAGCAGCACGCGGCGGCCGGTGCCGAAGCGCTTCTTGGTGTACTTGAAATAGGCCACCTGGATCATCACCGAGAGCGTTTCCACCACGAAGATGCCGCCCATGATGAAGAGCACGATTTCCTGACGAACGATGACCGCGATGGTGCCCAGCGCACCGCCCAGCGCCAGTGCGCCGACGTCGCCCATGAACACCTGCGCCGGGTAGGCGTTGTACCAGAGGAAGGCCAGCCCCGCGCCGCCCATGGCACCGCAGAAGATCAGCAGTTCGCCGGCCCCCGGGATATGCGGGATGAACAGGTACTTGGCATAGGCCGCATTGCCGGTCAGGTAGGCGAACAGGCCGAGGGCCGCACCGACCAGCACGGTCGGCATGATGGCCAGGCCGTCCAGGCCATCGGTCAGGTTGACCGCATTGCTGGTGCCGACGATGACGAAATAGGTCAGCGCGATGAAACCCCACACGCCCAGCGGATAGGTCACGGTCTTGAAGAAGGGCACGATCAGGTCGGCCTTGGGCGGCAGGTCCAGGCTGAAGCCGGAACGCACCCAGGCGACGAAGAGATCGAAGACCTTCATGTTGCTCACCTCGGATACCGAGAAGGCCAGGTAGAACGCGGCCACCAGGCCGATCAGCGATTGCCAGAAATATTTTTCACGCGAGCGCATGCCTTCCGGATCGCGATAGACCACCTTGCGGTAGTCATCGACCCAGCCGATGGCGCCGAAACCGAGCGTGACGATCAGCACGATCCACACGAAGCGGTTGGACAGGTCGGCCCACAGCAAGGTGGAAATGCCGATGCCGATCAGGATCAGCACGCCGCCCATGGTCGGGGTGCCGGACTTGATGAGGTGGGTCTGCGGACCATCCTGGCGCACGGCCTGGCCGACCTTCATGCGGGTGAGCATGCGGATCACGGCGGGGCCGGCGATCATGCCGATCAGCAGGGCCGTGAGCGTGGCAAACACCGCGCGGAAGGTGATGAAGTTGAACAGGCGCAGAAAGCCGAAATCCTGTTGAAAATTCTGTGCGAGCCAGACCAGCATGCTAATGGGTCTCCTGTTGATGTTGCGTGAGGGATTCAACGTTGACCAGATGCTGTACAACTCGCTCCATCTTCATGAAGCGTGAACCTTTTACCAAAACGGTCGCGCCCTGCGGCGCGGCCTGTTCTACCGCCGCATTGAGTGCGGCGATGTCGTCGAAATGCATGGCCTGCGCTACGTTTTGCAGCGCGGGGCCATACGAAGTGACGGCGTGTTTCGTCAATTCGCCCAGTCCGAAGAAGAGCGGGATGCCACGGCTGCGGGCATAGGCACCGATCTCGGCATGGAACTGCGGACCCTGATCGCCGACCTCGCCCATGTCGCCCAGTACCAGCACGCGCGGGCCGGCGATGGACGCCAGCACGTCGATGGCGGCGCGCACGGAATCGGGGTTGGCGTTGTAGGTGTCGTCGATCACCAGCGCACCGCTGCGTGCTTGCTTGCGCTGCAGGCGGCCGTTGACCGGGGCGAAGCTCTGCAGGCCGCGCACCACGGCGTCCACCGGGATGCCGGCACCCAGCGCGCAGGCGACAGCCGCCAGCGCATTGCGTACGTTGTGCTCACCGACGGCAGCCAGTTCCACCTTGAACTGTGCGGGCGGCACGGCCAGCCCTTTCACCGTTATTTGCAGGGTGCTGCCGAAAGCGGTGGCCTGGTAGCTGGCGCTCACATCGGCTTGCGCATTCAGGCCGAAGGTCAGCACGCGGCGCGCACCGGCTTCTTCACGCCAGAGCGCAGTGAAATCGTCATCGGCCGGGAACACGGCCACGCCATCGGCGGGCAGGTGGCGGATCACGGCGCCATTCTCGCGGGCCACCGCTTCCACGCTGGCCATGAATTCCTGATGCTCGCGCTGGGCATTGTTAACCAGGCCCAGCGTCGGCGCTGCGATGCGCGAGAGCACGGCGATCTCGCCCGGATGGTTCATGCCCATCTCGATGACGGCCGCCTGGTGTTGTGCGCGCAGGCGGAACAGGGTCAGCGGCACGCCGATCTCGTTGTTGAAATTGCCGCGCGTGCCCAGGTAGCCGTCTTCACCGAAGGCGGCAGCGAGGATGGCGGCGATCATTTCCTTGACGGTGGTCTTGCCGTTGCTGCCAGTGACGCCAATGACCGGAATCTGGCGCTGCGCACGCCAGCCATGGGCGATCTGGCCCAGTGCGGCGCGGGTGTCCGGCACCACGATGGCCGGTACGCTCAATCCCGGCGGCACGCGGTCGACCACCACGGCGGCAGCGCCTTGGGCGACCACCGCATCGAGGAAATCATGCGCATCGAAACGTTCGCCGCGCAGCGCGACGAAGACATTGCCGGGCTTGACCGCACGGCTGTCGGTGACCACGTCATTGAGGCCGAGCACGCCGGCCGGCGCATTGACCACGCCCGGCACGGTGTGCGCGGAGGCGGCTTCCTCGGCGGTGCGGATCCATTCCAGCAACTGGCGGAAATCGAATCGCATCATGCGCCCCCCATCATGGTCGAGCGCGCGGCGAGCGCCAGCGCGACATGGTCGGCATCGAGGAAGGGCAATTTCTTGCCGGCGATTTCCTGGTAGGGCTCGTGCCCCTTGCCGGCCAGCAGGACCACATCGGCCTTGGTGGCATGGCGGATCGCCCACAGGATGGCACCGGCGCGATCAGGCAGCACGGTCGGTTCCACGCGGCTCATGCCGGCGCGGATCTGTTCGATGATGGCATTGGGATCTTCGGTGCGCGGGTTGTCGCTGGTCAGCACGACCTGGTCGGCCTGCTCGGCGATCTGGCCCATCTGCGGGCGCTTGCCCGGATCGCGATCGCCACCGCAGCCGAACACGCACCACAGCTGGCCACCGCGCTGGGTAGCGACCTGGCGCAAGGTGGACAGGGTCTTGTCGAGGGCGTCGGGCGTATGCGCGTAATCGATCACGATCAGCGGTACATCGGGTCCGCCGAATTGCTGCATGCGGCCGGGCGCCGGGCTCAGCGCAGCGGCAGCCGCGACCACGGCATCCCAGGCCACGCCCTGGGTCAGCAGCACGCCCATGATGCCCAGCACGTTGCTGACATTGAAGCGTCCCACCAGCTGGGTCTTGACCTGGCCGCTGCCGAAAGGCGAATCGACATGGAAGGCAGTCCCGGTATGGCTGCTGCGCAATTGGCTGGCGCGCAAAGTCGGTACGCCGTGCGTGTCGCCGCCCTGCTCGTCGGCAATGGCGTAGCCGATCACCGGCAGCTTGCGCTCGGCCAGCAGCGGCAGCAGGCGCTGGCCCATGCCGTCGTCCAGGTTGACCACGGCGTGTTTCAGGCCGGGCCACTGGAACAGCTTGCGCTTGGCGTCTTCGTAGGTCTGCATGTCACCGTGGAAATCCAGGTGATCGCGGGTGAAATTGGTCAACAGGGCGACATCGACGTGCATGCCGTTCATGCGGCCCTGGGCCAGTCCGATGGAGGAAGCCTCGATGGCCAGCGCGCTCACGCGGGCCTGCGACAGCTTGAACAGGCTGCGTTGCAGCAGCACGGCGTCCGGGGTGGTGTAGCCGGTGACGTCGAAGCCTTGCGGCTTGCCGTTGACGAATGACCCCACGCCCAGCGTGCCGATGACACCGGCGCTGCTGGCACCGGCCAAGCGCGACAGTGCCGTACCCAGCCAGTAGGCGCAGGAGGTCTTGCCGTTGGTGCCGGTCACGGCCACCGTCAGCATGTGCTGGTCAGGCTGGCCATACCAGGCGGCGGCGATCTCGCCGGCACGCATCTTCAGGTCGGCCACGGCCAGGTGCGGCGCATCGATCTGCTCGGGCCAGCTGTAGCCATCGGCTTCATACAGCACGGCAGCGGCACCGCGCTCGACGGCATCGGCAATATAGGAACGGCCGTCGGCGTCGCCCACGTAGGCGAAGAACACGTCGCCCGCTGCCACGCGGCGGGAATCCGAGGTCAGTTGCGCAGACGGCGACGCCTGGCGCAGCCAGGCGAGGATCTCTTGAAGGCTCGGAACGCGCTGGGACATTACATGCTCTCCTCTAGCGGTTCTTTGGGAATGATGATGTTGGTCACGCTGGAATCAGGCGGTACGTTCAATGCGCGCAAGGCATTGGCGGCCACGTTGGCAAACACCGGGCCGGCCACCGGGCCGCCGTAGTGCTGGCCTTGCGGCTCGTCGATCATCACCGAGATGATCAGGCGCGGGTCCGACATCGGGGCGATGCCCGAGAAGGAGGCCACGTACTTGCGCACATACTTGCCGCCCTCGATCTTGTAGGCGGTACCGGTCTTGCCACCGACGCGATAGCCCGGCACCTGGGCCTGCGGGGCCGTGCCGCCGGGAGCGACCACGGTTTCCAGCATGCGGCGCATCTGCAGGGCGGTATCGGCCGAGATGACGCGCTGGCCAATGGGCGAATCGGTGACCTTGGTGAAGGACAGCGGAATGATGTCGCCATTGCGGGCGAAGATCAGGTAAGCGTGCGCCAGCTGGATCAGCGAGACCGAGATGCCGTGGCCGTAGCTCATGGTGGCCTGCTCGATCGGACGCCACGACTTGTAGGGACGCACGCGCCCGGCCACCGCACCCGGGAAGCCGAACTTGGGCTGCTGGCCGAAGCCGACCGTGGTGAACATTTCCCACATCTCTTCCGGCGGCATGCCCAGCGCGATCTTGGCGGTACCGATGTTGGAAGACTTCTCGATGATCTGCGCCACCGTCAGCGGACCGTGGGCATGCGAGTCGCCGATGGTGGCGGTGCCGATGGTCATCTTGCCAGGCGCGGTCTGGAACACGGTCGAGGGCGTGACGCGATGGGTATCCAGCGCCAGGGCCACGGTAAAGGGCTTGAGCGTGGAGCCGGGTTCGAAGGTATCGGTCACGACGCGGTTGCGCAGCTGCGCGCCGGTCAGTACCGAACGGTCATTGGGGTTGTAGGTCGGCAGGTTGGCCAGGGCCAGCACCTCACCGGTCTTGGCATCGACCACGATGATGCCGCCGGCCTTGGCCTTGAATTTCTCGACCGCTTCCTTCAACTGGGTGAAGGCGATGTACTGGATCTTGCTGTCGATGGACAGGGTCAGGTCGCGGCCGTCATGCGGTTCGCGGATGGATTCGATGTCTTCCACCACGCGGCCCAGGCGATCCTTGATGACGCGGCGGCTGCCGGTCATGCCGGCCAGGGTCTTCTGCGCGGCCAGTTCCATGCCGTCCTGCCCGGCGTCTTCGATATTGGTGAAGCCGACCACGTGCGCCATCACCTCGCCTTCGGGATAGAAGCGCTTGTATTCCTTGCGGGTCTCGATGCCGGGGATGCCCAGCTTGACGATCTTGTCAGCGGTATCCTGTTCGACCTGACGCTTCAGGTAGACGAAGCTGCGGTCGGAATCGAGCTTCTTGCGCAGTTCGGCATCGCTCATTTCCAGCAGCTTGGCCAGCTGCACCAGCTTGTCCTTGGGTGCGGCCTGCACGTCTTCCGGGATGGCCCAGATGGCCTTGACCGGCACCGACGAAGCCAGCACCTGGCCGTTGCGGTCGGTGATCTTGCCGCGTGTGGCGGGCAATTCGAGCGTGCGAGCGTAGCGTGACGCCCCCTGCTTCTGCAGGAAATCGGTGGACACGCCTTGCAGCCACAGCGCGCGCAATACCAGCGCCACGAAGGCGGCAAACAGCACGAACAGCACGAAGCGCGAACGCCAGGCCGGCAGCTTGACCTGCAAGATGGGATTGGAAGAAAACGCCACGCCCTTGGAAGCCGCCACACGGCCACCGGAGAGGTTGGTACGCGGAGGCATCTTGGTCATGGTGCCCCCACGGTCAGGTATTGGGTACGGGCGGAGGAGACCGGAACCATGCCCAGGTCACGGCGCGCCAGTTCCTCGATGCGGGCGTTCTTGCCCAGCGTCGATTGGTCCAGCTGCAGCTGCGCCCAGTCGACGTCGAGCTGGCGGGCCGCGCTCTGGGCGCGTTCCAGCTCGATGAACAGGCTGCGGGCCTTGTACTGGGCGCTCACGACCGACAGCGCGCAACCCACCAGCATGATGGTCAGCAGGATGCACAGACGCCCGGTCATGCAGGCGCCCCTTGGGTCGTGGTGGAGGAAACGGGCGTCACGCGCTCCAGGCCGCGCATGACCGCCGAGCGGGCACGCGGGTTGGCAGTGACTTCGTCAGTGCTGGGCATGACACGCGGCAGCAGGCGGGCCGGCGCTTGCGGCAGGTCCACGGCACGGATCGGCAGGCGACGGTCGGGCTGCGGCGCATGGGCTTTGGAGGCCATGAACTGCTTGACGATGCGATCTTCCAGCGAGTGAAAGCTGATCACGACCAATCTCCCGTGCTGCGCCATCTGGGCAAATGCCTTGTCCAGACCTACTTCGAGTTCTTCAAGCTCTTGATTGACGAAAATCCGTACAGCCTGAAATGTACGAGTGGCCGGGTCTTTGCCTTTCTCGCGGGTTTTGACGGCTTGTGCCACGAGCGCGGCAAGCTGTCGTGTGCTTGAAATTGGCTCGATTGCCCGGCCAGCAACAATCTTCTTTGCAATCTGAAGAGCAAACCGTTCTTCCCCATAATCTCGTATCACCTTTGCAATCTGCTGTTCATCTGCCGTTGCCAGCCATTCCGCTGCCGACACGCCACGGGTGGTATCCATGCGCATGTCCAGCGGGCCATCGAGGCGAAAACTGAAGCCGCGCGCGGCGTCATCCACCTGCGGCGACGAGATGCCCAAATCCATCAATACGCCGTCGACCTGCGCAATGCCGCGTGCGGCGAGCGCTTCATCCATGGTCGCGAAGCTGTCGTGCACGATCTCGAACCGGGCATCGTCAATCTTCTGCGCCGTGGCGATGGCCAACGGATCCTTGTCAAATGCGATCAGGCGCCCTTGCGGGCCCAGCCTGGACAGGATGGCGCGGCTATGACCGCCACGACCGAAGGTTCCGTCCAGGTAAATGCCATTGGCGCGCTCGCCCGCAATGGCTAGCGCGTCCACGGCTTCTTCCAACAGCACGGTGCGGTGCTGCAGCTCGGGCACCGGTTGCAGATTCATCTTGTCCGGCCGTCAGAAGGAAAAGTTGCTCAACACATCCGGCATGCCACCTGCCACAGCCTCGGCTTCGCTTTCGGCCAGCTTGACGGCATCCCAGATTTCGAAATGACTACCCATGCCCAGCAACATCACATCGCGCTGCAAGCCCACGGCCGCGCGCAGTTCGGGCGCGATCAGGATGCGGCCGGCGCTGTCGAGCTCCACGTCCTGGGCATTGCCCAGGAAGATGCGCTGCCAGGCACGGGCCGACATCGGCCAGTTGGCGATCTGCTCGCGATGCGTCTCCCAGGTCGGGCGCGGGAAAAACAGCAGGCAGCCATGCGGATGGCGCGTCACGGTGGCGCGTCCCTCGCACTGCACAATCAGGGCGTCACGATGCTTGGCCGGAATGGTCATCCGTCCTTTGGCATCGAGATTGAGTGCTGACGCGCCCTGGAACACTGTGTTTTTCCTTCGCCTGCGGCGAGTGAGATTGCTGATCGGGTGCCGTGTCCTGCCGGGCAAATGCAAATGACGCCACAAATGCCCCACAAAAAAACACTTTTTGACACTGCCGCCCACTTTAGTGGATGCACTATTGCAGGTCAAGCGGTATACGCAGCGAAAAACCGGGATTTTGCTAATAAAGTCAAAGACTTAGCGCACTTCCTTAAAACCGGCCATTCACAACATTTGTGAAGAAAATGAAGGACTTAGCATTTACATTGAAGGTGCAACCTGAGCTATACACATGTGTTTCGCGCCAGAATTGCGCAACGGCGCGGATTTGCGCCGCATGGAATAGCCGCTGTGCCCGATTTCGGGGCAGCGCCAGAGAGGAAATTGGAGGGAATCCGGCTGCGCCCGATTTGCGAGTGCGCGAGGCCAAGGGACATGGATTTTGCAGTGCAACTTAAGTTCAGCAGATGACCGGAAAAAGGGCAAAAAATATCCGGATTCGGGATGCCATCACCCGGATCGTTTTCCATCCCGGTCACAACCACGAGGAAGGTGATACCGGGAGGGCGTACAGGAAGGAGGTCGGCGAAGCAGCATCCGAGCCCGAAACTTCATCAAATTCTTCGTCAAATGAATGGCCGGAAGCGTTTTTGTTTTGACTTCCGCGGCGAGCACCTTTTACTATCCGTGTCTTTGGGAAGATCGATACGCAAGAACGCGGCCGGCATGGCCCGTTTGCGGGTGTTGAAAAGCACGTCGATTTTTTTCAATCCAAGCCGGTTCCGGCCAGGGCCTATCGGCTGAAAACGCAGATAGGGCTTGCGGATCCGGCTCATTCCAGTGCTAAAATCTGGGCACCTTAACAGTGAAAGGAATTTTAAAGTGAACAAATCTGAATTGGTTGACGTTATCGCCGCCGACACCGAGATCTCCAAGGCAGCAGCCCAGCGCGCGCTGGACTCCGTCATCGAGAACATCATCAAGGCCGTGACCAAGGGCGATACCGTGCAATTGGTTGGCTTCGGTTCCTTCTCGACCGGCAAGCGCGCTGCTCGCACCGGCCGTAACCCGCAAACCGGCGAAGAAATCAAGATCGCCGCTGCAACCACCGTGAAGTTCTCGGCTGGCAAGGCTTTCAAGGAAGCCGTGAACAAGAAGAAGAAATAATTTCACGCTTCGCGCATTTGAATGCCCTAAACCAGGTTCAGGGCATTCAAATCGAGGCCGATTCGACAGGATCGGCCGTCCCCTCCCCCCTCGCTTCACCCGCTTCAGCACTACACTCCCCTGATGGTTCTTCGCTTGCACACTGGCCACAGTGAATGCACGGTGTCTGGACGCACTCCTTGCACAAGCCCCGCCAGCACAGTTGCCACACGGCCCGGCACGCACAGCAGGAGCGACCTCCATGAGCAGCAAGCTTCGTTTGCCAAGACCACCCGCAGCGCCTAGAATTTTTTCGGCCTGACTTCTGCACACTGCCTCACTTCCGCTTGCCGTCCCGTCTTACACCATGAACAGCCGGCCCGTCCGGCTCACCCAAGGAGACCGTCGATGAATAGCCCTGCCCAGCGTCCGCCACTTCCCCCCTTCACCCGCGAGACCGCGGCCATGAAGGCGCGTGCCGCAGAAGATGCGTGGAATTCCTGCGATCCGCAACGCGTCTCGCTGGCCTATACCGAAGACAGCCGCTGGCGCAATCGTGCAGATTTCGTCCACGGACGAGCCGAGATCGTCGCCTTCCTCACCCGCAAATGGGCGCGCGAACTGGATTACCGCCTCATCAAGGAAGTCTGGGCGCACGAAGGCAACCGCATCGCCGTGCGCTTCGCCTATGAATGGCACGACGATTCGGGGAGCTGGTTCCGCTCCTATGGCAATGAAAACTGGGAATTCGACGAGCATGGCCTGATGCGCCTGCGCCATGCCTCCATCAATGACCTGCCGATCAAGGAAGCCGACCGCAAATTCCACTGGGACCGTTCAGGTCCGCGCCCGGCAGATCATCCGAGCCTGTCCGAACTGGGTCTGTAAGGCCGGACCGCTGGCCCGGCCGGAGAGTGCCTGAAGCCTTTCAGGCACCCAGGTCAGCCAGCGGATGATCCGCCTGCGGCCACGGATCAGCGAAGAAACCTTCCACCCATTGCGGCGTGGCAGCGGCCAGCGAAGCCGGATTCCATTGCGGTTTCTGGTCCTTCTCGATGATCAGTGCGCGGATGCCTTCGACGAAATCGGGGCGTGCCGCGCAATGCAGCGAGACCACGAATTCCAGCCGGAACACCTGCGCCAGCGACAGCGGACGCACCCGCTTCTGCAAGGCGTAGCCCAGCCACGCCGAGCCGGGCGAACCGGCGCGCAAGGTCGCTTGTGCCTTGACGAGCCAGGCATCCTCGGTCTCCAAGGTGAGGATGCCGTCCACGATCTCGGGCAGCGTGGGCCGGCGGCACAGGGAGTCGATCAGATCGAAATGCGTGCGCAGGTTGGCGGCCGCGAAGACCGCCGCCCCTTCTTGCGAGGAGGAGGCCTGCGCGCTTGCCAGGACACGATCCAGCAATTCGGCATCATTGCCCTGCCCCCACGGCTGCATCAGCAGGGCATCGATCACCGAGGCCTTGGCGGCATGCGCCACGCGATAGTCAGCCAGCCCGGCGAAGAGCGCGTCGTTGGCATTGAGGTTGGCACCGGTCAGCGCCAGGAAGATGCCGGTCTTGCCCGGCATGCGCGCCAGGAACCAGCTGCCGCCCACATCCGGATAAAGCCCGATGGTGATTTCCGGCATGGCCAGGCGCGATTTTTCGGTGACCACGCGGTGGCTGCAACCGGCCATCAGGCCAATGCCGCCGCCCATGACGATGCCATGCCCCCAGCACAGGATGGGCTTGGCGAAGCTGTGGACAAGATAATCCAGACGATATTCGTGCTCAAAGAATTCGGCCGCGTAGGTATTGGCGCGGATGTCCTCGCGTGCGGGCGAAGCGTGATGCTCGCGCATGGACCGATAGAGCTGCTGCAGGTCGCCCCCGGCACAGAAGGCTTTCTCGCCCTGCGCCTGCAGGATCACCATGGCCACGCCCGGATCGGCCTGCCACTGCTGCAGTTGCGGCGTGAGCAGCCGGACCATCTCCAGCGAGATGGCGTGCAGCGTCTTTTCGGAAGCGAGGGTGGCGATACCGATGCGACGGCCGTTGGCGGCCGTCAGTTCTTCGATTACCACGGGGGCGGCGGTTTGATTCATGGGTCTCCTGGGTCTCTGGCGAGCCCGCAGTGCCCACGGGCCGCAGTGTGTTTTATGTCAATGAATTCAATGAAGCAGGCCGGTAGGCCGGATTCTGTTACGGCGGGAAACCCGCTATGACAGCCATTCCTCTAGGCGACGGATCACTCCGCCGCTCAAGCTTTCTACCCGCACGCTCCGCGAGCCACATCAACGCGTGCCTATTTGAAATTGCTCCGGGTGGAGGTTACCGCGTTTCACCGTAACTGAATACGCTCGTCTCTGTGGCCCTGTTCCTCGCCTTATACCGGCTTGCGCCAGCTTTCAGCGGACGGCCGTTAACCGTCACCCTGCTCTGTGGAGTCCGGACCTTCCTCCCGCCACCTCCTTGCGAAGGCGGCCAGCGGCTGTCTGGCCTGCATCGGGCGCTATTGTAGCGCAGCATGACCCGGCACCGGAGATCCTCCGTCGCAAAACGCTTTTGCGTGCGCGCAAAAGCTCATGCCAATTCGGCATGTGACACCCGTGCGGCTCTTCGGTAGTCTGCTGCTGATCCGCTGCAGGCCACGTGCCGCGCGGTTCTTGACTGACTTCAACGAAATTCCATGCATATCTGCGTAATGGGCGCCGGCGTGATCGGCGTGACCACTGCCTACCGTCTCCTGCAGGATGGCCATCAGGTCAGCCTCATCGATGCTCGCCAACAGCCCGGCGAGGGCACCAGCCAGGGCAATGGCGCCCAGCTCAGTTACTCCTATGTGGCGCCCTTGGCCGACCCCTCGGTCTGGACCAAGTGGGCTTACTACCTGTTCAGCAAGGATTCGCCGCTGACCATCCGGCCTACCGCCGATCTCGACCAGTACCGCTGGCTGCTGGAATTCCTGCGCTGCTGCAATGCGCAGCGGGTGCGCCAGACCACCATCGACCTGCTGCAACTGGCCTTCTACAGCCGCGATCAGCTCACGCAATGGAACGCCGGCCTGCAGCTGTCATTCGACCATCAACGTTCCGGCAAGCTGGTGATGTTCACCGACGCGCAGGGACTGGAAGCCGCCGCGCAGCAGGTGCAATTCCAGTCGCAATATGGCTGCCAACAGGAAGTCCTGGGCGCGGCCGAATGCATCCGCATCGAGCCGGCGCTGGGCCACTCGCAGCGCGACTGGGTCGGCGGCGTTTACACGCCGAGCGAAGAAGCGGGCGATTGCCCGCAGTTCTGCCGCGCGCTGGTGGCGTCCATGCAGGCCCATCCGAACTTCCGCTTCATCGGCGGCGCCCGCGTCAGTGAGGTGCGCCTTGAAGGCCGCGCGCTGCGTGCGGTACAGGCCGGTGGCCAATGGATTGCGGCCGATCGCTTCGTGCTGGCGCTGGGCGCCGAGAGCGTGGAGTTCGCCCGCTTGCTGGACTTGCGCCTGCCGCTCTATCCGCTCAAGGGTTACAGCATCACCGTACCGCTGGAGGACGAAGCCAGCCGCACGGCAGCACCCCAGGTCTCCATCACCGACATCGCCCGGAAGATCGTTTATGCGCGCCTGGGCCAGCGCCTGCGCGTGGCCGGACGCATCGAGCTGGTGGGCCAGGATCGCAGCATCCCGCCGGCGGCCATCGAAGAACTGAAGAACGGCCTGCGCGAACTCTTCCCTGGCTGTGCGCTGGGTGAGGATGCCACGCTGTCGCCGTGGATGGGCTTTCGTCCGGCCACCCCGAGCGGCGTGCCGATCGTGGGCGCCTCGCCGGTGGAGAATCTTCATCTCAACATCGGCCAGGGTGCGCTGGGCTGGACGCTGGCCTGCGGCAGCGCGGCGCTGGTCGCCGACCAGATCGCCGGCCGCCGCCGCGCCATCGACGACACGGCCTTCCAGTACCGCGGCTGAAGAAGTTTCATGCCAGGCTTCGGCATTCGGACTTAACATGGCCCCTGGCCTGCAATGGCGCAGGCCCATCCATGGGAGACGAACGATGCGGGAAAACCGGCTGCGCACCCTCTTCGCGCAACAGCAACTGGCCCTCTCGGGCTGGGTATCGATGGGCAATTCGCTGCTGGCCGAGGTGCTGGGCCACAGCGGCTACGATGCGGTGACGGTGGACCTGCAGCATGGCCCGTTCTCGATCGAATCGGCACTGCCCATGCTGCAGGCCATCTCCAGCACGCCCGCCGTGCCGCTGGTGCGCTGTTCCGAAAACAGCCTGGGAGAAATCAACAAGCTGCTCGACGCAGGTGCCTATGGCGTGATCTGCCCGCTGATCAACACGGCGGCGGATGCCGAGCGCTTCGTGCGTGCCTGCCATTATTCACCGCGCGGCGGTCGCAGCTATGGCCCGGCGCGCGGCTTCCTGTATGGCGGTGCGGACTACTTCGCCCACGCCAACGCCACCATCCTGACCCTGGCCATGATCGAAACCCGCGAAGGCTACGCCAACGCCGAAGCGATCCTGCAGACTCCGGACCTGGACGGCATCTTCATCGGCCCCAGCGACCTGGCCATCGAACTCGGCCTGGCGCCGGACGCCTACGATGATGCACGCCTCAACGAGGCCATCGATCATCTGCTGGCGCTGGCGCGCAAGCTGGGCAAATACGTGGGGATCTTCGCCGGCACCATGGAGATGGCGCAGCGCATGAAGGGCATCGGCATGGACCTGGTGGTGCCGGGGACTGACATTCAGCAGATCAAGGCGGAGGGGGCGCGGAGGATCGCTGCGTTGCGGTGATTCAAGCGAAATATGAAGTGGGCATCGGTCAATCGGACCTGAACGGTTGAAATCGGGACCACTTGGTGAAGAAAAA
Organism: Herbaspirillum huttiense; assembly: GCF_004367745.1. GTDB lineage: Bacteria > Pseudomonadota > Gammaproteobacteria > Burkholderiales > Burkholderiaceae_D > Herbaspirillum > Herbaspirillum huttiense. Next base: position 378,108 of record NZ_CP037993.1, on the reverse strand, counting down.
GACGGAAAACCACCCGCACCACCACCTTTTCGCCAGGCGCTCAACCGGCAAAGCTGATTTGCGGCTTCAGTCCCAGCTTGCCATCACGCTGTGGGCACCAGCTGGCCTGCCGCTGAGGTCTGGCCGCTGTGATGCCGCACTGATAAAATGTTCAACTTACATCAAGTTGATCAAAGCACACCGACTGTCTGGTTTCTCTCGATGGCGACGACGGCGGCAGTACTGATTGAGAACAACCAATCCTTACTGCGCCTAATTGGGGTGCGTCGGGTCGGTTCGTTCACTGAGCCAGCCGAACAGGCTGGGCGAAAAGTACACAAGCTGTCGCGCAAGCTCCGCGCGATGCAGAGATGCCGGTTGGTGGCGTTGGCTTGAACGTGCGCCAAATCAAGCCGGTCGCGCTCACAACCAGTTTCAAGATCCTGATTGACCAAGGGACGACACATGCAAGGGGAAACAATGCCAGATGGCGTGATCACCGAAGCGGACACCTGCCGTGAATTCGTCACACCGCGTTTGGTTGATGCAGGCTGGGGGATGACGCCGCACTTGATCGGAGAGCAGCGCAGCTTCACCAATGGGCGAATCATCGTTGCGGGCGGCAAAGTAAGGCGAGGCAAGATAAAACGGGCTGACTACATCCTGTATTACCGCCGAGACTATCCCTTGGCCGTCGTCGAGGCCAAGGAAGTTGGCTCTCCCCCGGAGACCGGCGTGCAGCAGGCGCGCGAGTACGCCGAGATTCTGGGCCTGAAGTTTGCCTATGCCACCAACGGCCACCGCATCATAGAAATCGACTACACCACCGGCACTGAACGCGAAGTGGATCGATACGCCACGCCAGACGAGCTGTTCGCGCGGCTGACCGCAGCCACGCAATTGCCTCCAGCGACGACACCTCATCTGCTCGAACCGTTCAATCTGGCCTCGGGCAAGGTACCGCGCTACTACCAGCAGATCGCGATTCATCGCGTGATCGAATCGATCCTGCTCGGGGAGAAACGCATTCTGGCCACATTGGCCACCGGTACTGGCAAGACTTGCGTCGCCTTCCAGATTTGCTGGAAGTTGTGGAACAGCCGCTGGAATCGAACTGGCGAGCATCGCCGCCCCAAGATTCTGTTCCTGGCCGACCGCAACATCCTGGTGGATGACCCCATGGCCAAGATGTTTGCGCCCTTTGGCGATGCCCGCCACAAGATTGCAGGCGGCGATACCACACAGAGCCGGGACATCTATTTTGGTATCTACCAAGCGCTGACCACGTCCAACGCCGACGTATTCCGACAATATCGTCGTGATTTCTTCGACCTGATCATCATTGATGAATGCCATCGCGGCTCCAGTCGGGATGAAAGCGCTTGGCGTGCCGTGCTCGATTACTTCGAGCCCGCTGTGCAGTTTGGCATGACCGCCACGCCCTTGCGTGAAGAATCTCGCGACAGCTACGAATACTTCGGCAATCCCGTTTTCACCTACAGCCTGCGCCAAGGTATCGAGGATGGCTTCCTGGCCCCCTATCGGGTGCATCGCGTCATTACGACTGTCGATGCAGCCGGTTGGCGTCCCGGCAAGGATGAGCTGGACCGCTACGGCCGCCAAGTTCCCGACGAGGAATACCAGACCAAGGACTTCGAGCGCGTGGTAGCCCTGCGCTCCAGAACGCGTGCCATCGCCAAGCACCTGACCGACCTGCTCAAAGGCACGGACCGTTTCGCCAAAACCTTGGTGTTCTGCGTCGATCAGGAGCATGCGGCCGAGATGCGCCAGGAATTGCTCAATCTCAACAGCGACCTGGTCAAGCAGTATCCGGATTACGCATGCCGTGTCACTGCTGACGAGGGCGCCATTGGTCTCACCCATTTGTCGCACTTCCAGGACGTAGACAAGCCCACGCCCGTGATTCTGACGACATCGCAGTTGCTGACCACGGGCGTCGACGCCGAGATGGTCAAGAACGTGGTGCTGGCGAGGGTGGTCGGTTCGCGCTCCGAGTTCAAGCAGATCGTCGGTCGCGGCACAAGGCTGAAACTTGAATACGGCAAGGAATATTTCAACATCATCGACTTTACAGGCACGGCCACGCGCCACTTTGCCGATCCTGATTTCGACGGTGATCCGGCACGGATCGAAGAAGTATCCATTGATGAATCGGGCGACGTAATGGCCGCTGCACCAGAAGAAGTTCCTTTCGTTGCCGAGTCCAGAGCCGAATTCGAGGTCGAGTTCGATCCCGAACAGCAAGGTGAAACAGGGGATGGCGAGATCATCTCCGACCCGCCCGTGGAGCCCCGCAAGTTCTACATCGATGGGGGACAGGTGGAAGTCATCGGTCATCTGGTCTACGACCTCGATACCGACGGCAAGAAACTTCAGGTGGTCAAGTACACCGAATACTCCGGCCGCGCTGTTCGTACTCTCTTTCCCACGCGGGAAGCATTACAATCCGCTTGGGCCAATCCGGACACGCGTGCAGAAGTGCTGCGCGAGCTGACGGAGCGTGGCATCAGTTTTGAAGAGCTGGCGCACAGTAGCGAGCAACCCGACACCGATCCGTTCGACCTGCTGTGCCATTTGGCCTGGAACGCACCGTTGCTTACCCGTCGCCAACGCGCGGAAGTGGCCAAGCGCAAGTCCAGGGATTTGTTCGCCCAGCACGGCGATACCGCGCGCGAAATCCTCTCGCTGCTGCTTGACCGTTATATCGAGCGCGGCATCCTGCAATTCAACGCGCTGTCGGAATTGATGAAAGTCAGCCCCTTCGACCGATACGGCAATCCTTCCGAGATCGCCACCCGCCACTTCGGTGGCATGCGCGGCATGAAGGACGCTATTTCGCAGCTCCAGACTGCCCTGTACCAATAATGAAAACCTGTTTCAATGGCAAAGAACACCGCACCAAGCACTGAAAAGAAAGCGCGAGCACCGCGCAAAGCCACGACAACGCTCACTACCCGGGAAAACCTTTCCGCATTGATCGGTACTGCCCGCAAGATCCTGCGCAAAGACAAAGGGCTCAACGGCGACGTGGACAGACTGCCACTGCTCACTTGGGTCATGTTCCTCAAGTTCCTCGACGACCTCGAAATCGTGCATGCAGAAGAGGCTGAGCTCGATGGCAAGGCCTATGAGCCCATCATCGAAGCGCCCTTCCGTTGGCGTGACTGGGCGGCCAGGGAAGATGGGATCAGCGGTGACGAACTGCTGGCCTTCATCAGCCAGGAAAAGGCTGTGCACGCTGACGGCAAAACCGGAAAAGGCTTGTTCGCCTATCTGCGCGGCCTGGCCGGGGAAGGCGAAAAGGGAAGCCAGCGCGAAGTCATCGCCAACGTTTTCAAGGGCGTCCAGAACCGAATGGTCAGCGGGTATCTCCTGCGCGACATCATCAACAAGATCAACGGCATCCACTTTTCTGCCAGCGAGGAAATCCACACACTCTCGCACCTGTACGAATCGATGCTGCGCGAGATGCGTGACGCAGCCGGCGATGCCGGTGAGTTCTACACTCCGCGTCCGGTGGTGCGCTTCATGGTCCAGGTGACTGATCCATGCCTGGGAGAAACGGTACTCGATCCGGCTTGCGGCACGGCCGGTTTCCTGGTCGAAGCCTACGACCATATCGCACCCAAAGTGGCCACCCCGGACCAGCGCCGGGCCCTGCAGCGCGACACCCTGTACGGACAGGAAGCCAAGCCGCTGCCCTACATGCTGGCGCAGATGAATCTGTTGCTGCATGGTCTGGAAGCACCGCAGATCGCCTATGGCAACACGCTCGAACGGCGGATCAACGAGATCGGGCATGGCGAACGTGTGGATGTGATTCTGACCAACCCGCCTTTTGGCGGCGAGGAAGAGGTCGGCATCAAAGCCAACTTCCCGCCCAATATGCAGACGGCGGAAACCACGCTGCTATTCCTCCAATACATCATGCGCAAGCTGCGTGTGGCCGGGGCTCCGGTACCTGGCGGCAAACCGGCGATCCGTGGCGGCCGTGCTGCCGTCGTCGTACCCAATGGCACCCTGTTTGGCGAAGGCGTCAGTGCCGTCATCAAGGAGGAGATGCTCAAGGAGTTCAAGCTGCACACCATCGTGCGTCTGCCGCAGGGTGTATTTGCTCCTTATACCGATATCCCTGCCAACCTGTTGTTCTTTGAGCGCGGCGGCCCGACCGACACGATCTGGTACTACGAGCTGCCGCTACCTGAAGGTCGCAAGAAGTACAGCAAGACGGCCCCCTTGCAATTCGAAGAATTTGCCCCTGCCCTGGCCTGGTGGAAGCAGCGTGAAGAAGGCCCGCAGGCATGGAAGGTCGACTTTGCGGCCAAGCGCACAGCGGCCCTCGAAGCCGCCTCGCCGCTTTGGCACAAGGCCGACACCGAACGCAATGCAGCCAGCGCCTTGGGCAAGCCCCTCCGCGAGCTGGAGCAAGGCATCCAGGCGGCCACGAATGGCAACAAGGCAGCCCTGCAAGATCAACTGCGCGCCATCAAGGCCAAGCAGCAGGCCCACGAGCAGGCCGCCAAGGAGGCGCAAGCCGAAGGCGATGCGCTCTATTGGCCCATCTACAACCTGGACATCAAAAATCCGCATGCCAAGGCCGGACTGGAACATGCTGACCCGAAAGATCTGATCGCTGCCATGCGCAGCCATGAGGCTGAAGTGATGCGTCTGCTGGGCGAGATTGAGGACTTGGTGGCCGAGGTGCAGGCATGACCGCACCTGGCTTGCCGACGACGCCGAACCAGGCTGACTACGTCGCTGTCCACGCTGATATCGTGGCGCTGCTGGAGGCAGTGCGTCATGCTGCGGCACGCAGCGTCAATGCACTGATGACGGCCTCCTATTGGGAAATAGGACGGCGCATCGTCGAATTCGAGCAGGGCGGCAAGGAACGTGCCGAGTATGGGCAAGCCCTGCTCAAACGTCTTTCCGGGGATCTGTCCAGTCGGTTTGGCCGAGGCTTTTCCGAGCGCAATCTGGAACAGATGCGACTGTTCTACCTTGCGTGGCCAACAGCGCAGATTTCGCAGACAGTGTCTGCGAAATCGTCCCTTTCCCAAATTGCACAGGCCGTACCCGCACAATTGGCTTCAGTCGCAATTTCAAAGATATCAAGCCAGGGCGCCTCGGACCTGGCGTTACTGGCTCAAGCCTTCTCGCTTCCGTGGTCGGCTTATGTGCGCTTGCTCTCGGTCAAGAATCCGCAGGCACGGACCTTTTATGAAACCGAGGCCTTGCGTTGCGGTTGGTCAGTGCGCCAGCTCGACCGGCAGGTCAACAGCCAGTTCTACGAACGGACCGCGCTGTCGCACGATAAGGCTGCGATGCTGGAAAAGGGAGAAGTGGGCGCCCCCGATGACGCCATCACGCCGGAACAAGCCATCAAGGACCCCTTTGTGCTGGAGTTCCTCAACCTCAAGGATGAGTATTCCGAGTCCGACCTGGAAGACGCCTTGATCCGGCATCTGGCCGATTTCCTGCTAGAGCTGGGCGACGACTTCGCCTTTGTCGGCCGCCAGCGCCGCCTGCGTCTGGATGACACCTGGTTTCGTATCGACCTGCTGTTCTTCCATCGCCGGCTCAAGTGCCTGTTGGTGATCGATCTCAAGATCGGCAAGTTCAGCCACACCGATGCGGGACAGATGCACCTGTATCTGAACTACGCGCGCGAGCACTGGATGAAGCCGGAAGAAAACCCGCCCGTGGGATTGATACTGTGCGCGAGCAAAGGCGCGAACGAAGCCCGTTATGCGTTGGAAGGTTTGTCCAACAAGGTGTTGGCGGCCGAATACCAGACGGTATTGCCGGATGAGAAGTTATTGGCAGAGGAACTGGGCAAGACAAGGAAAGAGCTGGAAGCGAAACGGGTCGCGCGCGGTGGCCATACGGAGGACGGTGTATGACGACGTGGCCGAAAGTCGCCCTGGGAGAACTGCTGCAGCGCTCCAATGAATCTGCGGTGCTTGAGCCGGCGGCCGAATATCATGAGGTCACAATCAAGCTGTGGGGAAAAGGTATTGTCAGCCGAGGAAAAGTACGCGGCAGCGATGTCGTGTCGAATCGCAGGGTGGTCAGAGCGAATCAGCTGATCATGTCCAAGATCGACGCGCGCAGTGGTGCAATTGGCCTGGTGCCAAAAGAACTCGATGGGGCCATCGTCAGCAACGACTTCCCATCATTCGAGTTTCGTGATCCGGATCGGTGTGAAGCGGCGTTCATGGGCTGGCTAGTCCGGTCCTCGTCGTTTGTCGACTTATGCAAAGCTGCCAGCGAGGGCACGACCAACCGCGTTCGGATCAAAGAGGATCGTTTTCTCGATCAGCAGATTGCACTGCCGCCGCTGGCTGAACAACAGACCTTGGTAACTCGCCTCGACGCGTTGAGCGAGAAAATTCGGCAGGTCGATGCGCATCTGGATGCAGTCGAGCGTAGCGCAGAGAGGCTGTTAGCTAAGCGGTTTCGCGATATCGTCGCCGACGCACCATTGCTACCTATGGCCGAACTAGCACCGTTGGTACGCCGGGAGCAGTCCATTGCTCTTGATGGAAGTTATCCTGAATTAGGCATTCGCTCTTTCGGAAAAGGTACATTCCACAAACCACCGCTCTCAGGTAGCGAAGTTGGTACGAAGCGCCTTTATCGCATCGAGCCAGGCGATCTGTTATTTTCCAATGTGTTTGCATGGGAAGGTGCGATCGCCATTGCTCAACCTGAGGATGCCGGCCGTTTCGGGTCACACCGCTTCATTACCTGCCTGGCCAACGCAAAACTGACAACAGCCGAGTTCCTGCGTTACTACTTCTTGACCGACGAGGGCATACTGAAGATCGGCGAAGCATCGCCTGGCGGCGCGGGGCGTAACCGCACTCTTGGGTTAGAAAAGCTGATGACCATTGCGGTGCCCGCTCCCCGGTTAGACATGCAACGGACCTTTGATCACCTTCAGGCAGATATTTCCGCACTGAAAGCGAAACACAAAACTATCCGCGCAGCGAACGCCGCGCTATTGCCTGCAACGCTAGAACGTGTGTTTAGACCATAAACGAGGGAGCGTCCAATCGACGTAGCACATTTTACGAGCAGGGCTTTTTCGATATCGGCTCATCGTATTGTTCACGGCCTACTCCAATGGGTGCCCAACGACCTGCCGAAATTTCCCTTCCTGGGTCATCCGGCAAAACACAGTAGCTTGGTACGAGAGTGATTCAACAGCTTGAATCACTCACCCTACCAGCCATTCCCGCTTAGCCCCTCACCACCCGCCCAAAGAACGGATAATTCGGATCGTTGTACCCATGCGTGGACGCATGCCCCGGCGTGACCAGGCTATCGACCAATGCCTCTTCCTCTGCGCTGATCTTCATTTCCGCTGCATCGTAGTAATCCTCCATCTGCTCCAGCGTGCGCGGTCCGGCGATGACGCTGCTGATGGACGCGTTGGCCAGCACCCAGGCGGTGGCGAACTGGCCCAGCTTGATCCCGCGCGCTTCGCAGTGCTGCTGCAGCCGCTGCGCGATCAGCAGCGATTCCTCGCGGAACTCGGTCTCCATCATGCGCTTGTCGCCCCGCCCGGCACGCGTGTCCTGTGGCGGCTTCTGGCCGGGCTGGTACTTGCCGGTCAGCACGCCGCGGGCAATCGGGCTGTAGGGCACCACGCCCAAACCATAGTTGGCGCAGGCCGGCAGGATTTCCACTTCGGGCTGGCGGTTCAACAGGTTGTAATACGGCTGGCACACCAGCGGCAGCGGGACATTGTTCTTCTCGCACAGGCGCACGATCTCGGCAATGCGCCAGCCACGGAAGTTGGAGACGCCAAAGCCGCGGATCTTGCCCGCACGGATCAAATCACCCAGCGCCTGCACGGCCTCTTCCAGGTTCTCGTCCTGGTAGTCGCGGTGCATGTAGAGGATGTCGAGGTAATCGGTATCCAAGCGCTTGAGGATGTTCTCGGTCTCGCGCACGATCCAGCTGCGCGAATAGTGCGACTCATTGGGCTTGCCACTCATGGCATTGCCCAGCTTGCTGGCCAGCACCCACTCATGGCGCTGTCCGGCCAGCAGCTTGCCGACGATTTCCTCGGACTTGCCCTTGGTGTAGACGTCCGCCGTATCGATGAAATTGATGCCATGCTCGCGGGCCGACGCCACGATGCGGCCGGACTCTTCCAGGTCGGTCTGGTCCCCGAACATCATGGACCCCAGACACAGGGCCGATACCTTCAGGTTGCTCTTGCCGAGGCGACGATAATGCATGCTGTCTCCGAATCAAATGGGATGTGGATAACTTAACTGCCGCAAGCCGCTCATTCTAGCGAGCTCCCGGTACGCCTGCTCAAGCTCACAGCACCGGCGCTTCCTCTTCCTGCCAGCGCCGCTTGTCGCGCAGCGGCGGCGCGCCGAACAGGCGGCTGTACTCGCGGCTGAACTGCGATGAACTCTCGTAACCCACGCGATGCGCGGCAGTAGCCACGCTGGCGTCGGCGGTGAGGATCAATTTGCGGGCTTCCTGCAGGCGCAAATTCTTCTGGTATTGCAGCGGACTCATGGCCGTCACCAGCTTGAAGTGGTGATGCAGCGAAGACACGCTCATATGCACATCGCGTGCGACATCCTCGATGCGCAAGGCCTGGTCATAGCCCTCCTTGATGAGGCGGATGGCCTTGGCCACGCGGTTCATCTGGCTGTCCTGCAGCACGGTCTGGCGCAACAGCGCTCCCTGCCCGTTCATCAGCAGGCGATACAGGATCTCGCGCCGGATCATCGGCGCCATGATCGGCACGTCGCGCGGGGTCTCATGCAGGCGCAACAGGCGCAGCACCGCATCGAGCAGGTCAACGTCCAGCCGGTTCACATACAGGCCGCGCGCAGCCCCTTCGCCAAAATTGGCCGACGCCGGCAGGTTCTCGTCGCCGATCAGCTCGCCGATTTCCTGGGTATCGAGCTCCAGCCGCAAACCCAGATAGGGTTCATCAGGACTGGTCACCATGACCTTGCCGACCACCGGCAGATCCACCGAGGCGACCAGGTAATGCATGGGATCGTACTCGTAGATCTCATCGCCCACGAAGATGCGCTTGGAACCCTGCGCAATGACCGCAAAGACCGGCTTCTGCACCGCGTGCTTGGGGCCGCTCGGACAGGTGATGCGATAGATTTCCAGGTTGGGGATGGCCGTAGCCAGCATGCCTTCGACGCCGGCCGTAGTGCGCTCCAGCAGTTGCAGCAGCTCCTGCTGCATGGCCTGGAAACGCGGATCATCCTGCTGCCCGGCGGGCGCACTCTCCACTGCCTCCGGCAGCAGCAGCGGGCCGGAATCCTGAACGGAATGCAGATCGAGGTCCATAAGCTCCTCTCATTGAAAGACAGACGCGACTCTAGCGCGGACTGGCAACTGCCTGATCCTCTGCAGTCCATCCATGGAGAATCGGGCAAGAAGTTTGCAGGATCAGGTATGCCCTTGCACGATTGAGCGCAATGATCATGGCACGAAAACACCGAAAACCACGCGCCAGCGCAATTTCACCTGAAACTCCAGCAAGCATGAAAAGAGAATCGGGCAAAAAACCAGCAGCTTAAGGCACGCGAAAACACCGGCCCGCCCTGCATAATCCTCGCCGAACCCCAAGCCAGATTTACATCGATCAGAACACGCTCTCGGCAATGTTGTACTGCTCCACCACCGTGCGCACCGTCGTGGATTCGGGCTTGTTGACGAAGTGGCACTCGCTCTCTTCCATGCCCATGGTGCAGGCCTTGTTCAGCGGGCAGGTGGCGAACAGTTCGGCCACCCAGTCGACGAAGGCACGCACCTTGGGCGAGAGATGGCGGTTGTGCAGGTACACCACGGAAATCGGTAGCGGTGCCGGCTTCCATTGCGACAGCACTTCCACCAGACGGCCTTCATCGATGTGGCGGGTGACCATGTAGAGCGGCGCCTGCACCATGCCGAAGCCTTGCAGGGCGCACTCCACGTAGGCATCGGCATCGTTGACCGACAGACGGCCATTCATCTTCACCTCGCGGGTGATGCCATCGACCACGAAGTCCCAGTCGATGGTGCGGCCGGTACGGCCGGAGAAATAATGGACCGACTGGTGCTGTTGCAGGTCTTCGATGGTGTGCGGCACGCCATGGCGCTCCAGGTAGGACGGGGCGGCGCAGGTCACGGTCTGGAAGGTGCCGATGCGGCGCGCCACCATCGAGGAATCCTGCAAGTCGCCGATGCGGATGACGCAGTCCACGGCCTCCTGCACCAGGTCCACGGGACGATCGCCCATGCCCATGACCAGCTCGATGTCCGGGTACTTGCTGTAGAAGTCGCACAGGTTGGGCAGCAGCATGAGCCGGCCGATGGAGCCCGGCACATCGATACGCAGCCGCCCCTGCGGACCGCGGGTGACATTGCGGAAGGATTGTTCAGTCTCCTCGACGTCCGCCAGGATGCGCACGCAGCGCTCGTAATACGCCGCGCCGTCGGGCGTGAGGCTGATGCGACGTGTGGTGCGGTTCAGCAGGCGCACCTTCAGCATGCTCTCCAGCCCCTGGATCAGGGTGGTCACGGTAGTGCGCGGCAGGTTCAGGTTGTCGGCAGCGCGTGTGAAGCTGTTGGCATCCACCACAGCAGTAAAGACTTGCATGGCCTGGAAACGGTCCATCGCTCTCTCCTTTGAGGCCGCCGCCAGGGAAAACGCCGGCGCGGCAATCGGGGGCAAGACAGATCCATGCAAGACCAGGCACCGCCCCCGGCGCGCCATCTTGCCATGACGGGATGGACCGGGATCGCAGTGACCGCCCCATCCCAATTTAAACCAAATAACGACAAAAGCCAGCCAACTTTGCGCATCGGATGACAACAGCATCGATGTCGCAGGAGCTACCCACTTCACCGAGCCAGGAAGCTAGGGCTCGTTCTTCACTGAAAGGATCAGAAAAGTGAATGAATTAATTTCACTGATTGTTCAGACTTACCGAACAGTGTTGTTGGATTATAGGTGTTTATTCGAGACCCTGCTGTGGCGCACAATCCGCTCCATTCTTGGACAAGTGGCTTCGGCCCAGGCGCTCATCATGCAAGGTTCCTCTCCGCTGGACATCCGCAATTTCTTCGTTCCCGGCCCGCTGGGACGCATCCCCGTGCGCCTGTACCAGCCTGCTAGCACCCTGCCCAAGGGCGAAAAACGCCCGCTGGTGCTGTACTTCCACGGCGGCGGTTTCACCAGCGGTTCGCTGGATGACGCCGACACCCCGGCCAGCTTCCTGGCCGAGCACAACCAGGCCGTGGTGCTGTCGGTCGGCTACGCGCTGGCGCCGGCCAAGCCCTTCCCGGCCGCGCCCGAAGATGCCTTCGCCGCTGCCACCTGGGCCTGCAAGAACGCCGCCGAACTGAAAGTGGACCTGGACCGCATGGTGGTCGCCGGTGACGACGCCGGCGGCAGCCTGGCCGCCAGCCTGACGATGATGACGCGCGACCGCTGCGGCAAGCCGCTGGCCGCCCAGGTACTGATCAGCCCGATGCTGGACCCCAGCATGCGTCTGCTGGGCGATGCCACCCGCCTGCAGTCCGACGTCACCGCCGAGACCTGCGCGGCCAGCTATCGCCAGTACCTGCCGCAGACCATGCAGCGCCTGCACCCCTATGCCGCACCGCTGGAAGTGAGCCGCCTGGCGGGCTTGCCGCCGGCCTTCATCGCCACCGCCGAACGCGACGTGCTGTGCCCGGAGGCCGAGAAATACGCCTCCAGCCTGATCCGCGCCGGCGTGCCCACGCAGGTCTCGCGCTTCGTCGGCATCACGCACGGGGCCCTGCGTACGCACCTGCCGCTGCTGACGGAGATCGTCAATTTCCTGCGCTGCCGCTTCGCCACCCTGCGACGCGATGCCGCGCTCCCTGAATTCCTGCCGCATCCGCTTCACCCCTCCACTTCACTCTGAGGACAAGAAAATGAACACTCCCGCCCCACTGCGCAAACGTTTCGCTCTCACAGCCACAGTCCTGGCCGTCATCGCCCTCTCGGTCGGTGGCACCATCTCCATGGTCGGCCTCTCGGCCAATGCCTCCACTGCCCCGACCGCTGCCGCCGCCGGCGCGCCGGTCGATGTGGCCGAAGTGGTCCAGCGCCAGATCATCGACTGGCAATCCTATTCGGGCCGCATCGAAGCGGTCGATCGCGTCGAGGTCCGCCCGCTGGTCGGCGGCACCCTGACCGCCGTGCACTTCAAGGATGGCGCACTGGTCAAGAAGGGCGACGTGCTCTTCACCATCGATCCGCGTCCGTATGAAGCCGAAGTCGCCCGCGCCGAAGCGCAACTGGCCGGTGCCGAAGCCCGTGCCGGCTATACCGCCTCCGACCTGGCCCGTGGCCAGCGCCTGCTGGGCGACAACGCCATTGCCAAGCGCGATTTCGAAGAGAAGCAGAACGCCTCGCGCGAAGCCTCGGCCAATGTCGCCGCCGCCCGTGCCGCCCTGCGCGCGGCTCGCCTGAACCTGGAATACACCCGCATCACCGCACCGGTCTCGGGCCGCATCTCGCGCGCCGAAGTGACCGTGGGCAACGTAGTGAACCCGGGGGCCGCCAATGCGCCGCTGACCACGCTGGTATCAGTGGCCAAGGTCTATGCCTCCTTCGACGTCGATGAACAGAGCTTCCTGAAGTACGTGAACCCGGCGCGCGCCGCGGGTGCCACCGTGCCGGTGGAACTGGGCCTGGCCAATGAAGACGGCTACTCCCGCAAGGGCCGCGTCGGTTCGGTGGACAACCGCCTCGATACCGCCTCCGGCACCATCCGCGTGCGCGCCATCTTCGACAACGCCGATGGCCAGCTGGTCCCGGGCCTGTATGCCCGCGTGCGACTGGGTGGCGGCGCGCCGCACCAGGCCGTGCTGATAGACGAAAAGGCCCTCGGTACCGACCAGGACAAGCGCTTCGTCATGGTAGCCGACAAGGACAACAAGGCCAATTACCGCCAGGTGGTGGTGGGCGCCGGCCATGACGGTCTGGTGGTGATCGAAAAGGGCCTGCAGCCGGGCGAACGCATCGTGGTCAATGGCCTGCAGCGCATCCGTCCGGGTGACGCCATCACCCCGACCGTGGTGCCGATGCAGACCCAGACCGCTACGGCCGCACCGGCACCTGCCGCTGGCAAGGCCTGATCCACGCCAGAGCGCTCTCGCATTCAAGGAAGAACAAGTCGCAGGGGCTGCAAGGCCCGCTGCCAGGGCATTTGCATCCTGACGACTGACAAGGAACCTACATGAATATCTCAAAATTCTTCATCGACCGCCCGATCTTCGCGGGCGTGCTGTCGGTACTGCTGCTGCTGGGCGGCGTGCTGGCCATGCTGCAGCTACCCATCTCCGAATATCCGGAAGTGGTACCGCCTTCCGTGGTGGTGCGCGCGCAGTATCCCGGCGCCAACCCCAAGGTGATCGCTGAAACGGTGGCCTCGCCGCTGGAAGAGCAGATCAACGGCGTCGAAAACATGCTCTACATGCAGTCGCAGGCCAACAGCGACGGCAACCTCACCATCACCGTCAACTTCCGCCTGGGCGTCGATCCCGACAAGGCCCAGCAGCTGGTGCAGAACCGCGTCTCGCAAGCCCTGCCGCGCCTGCCGGAAGACGTGCAGCGACTGGGCGTGACCACGCTCAAATCCTCGCCCACGCTGACCATGGTGGTGCACCTGACCTCGCCCGACAACCGCTACGACACCACCTACCTGCGCAACTACGCGGTCCTGAACGTCAAGGACCGGCTGGCGCGTATCCAGGGCGTGGGTGAAGTCGGCCTGTTCGGCTCGGGCAACTACGCCATGCGCGTCTGGCTCGATCCCAACAAGGTGGCCCAGCGCGGCCTGACGGCTACCGACGTGGTGCGCGCCATCCGCGAGCAGAACGTGCAGGTGGCGGCCGGTGTGATCGGTGCCTCGCCCAGCTCGCCGGAGACACCGCTGCAATTGTCGGTGAACGCGCAGGGTCGCCTGAAGACCGAGGGCGAATTCCGCGACATCATCCTGAAGGCCTCACCCGATGGAGCGACCACCCGCCTGGGTGACGTCGCACGGGTCGAACTGGCCGCCTCCGAATATGGCCTGCGCTCGCTGCTGGACAACAAGCCCGCCGTGGCCATCCCCATCTTCCAGGCCCCTGGCGCCAACGCGCTGGATGTCTCGACCCAGGTGCGGGCGGCGATGAAGGAATTGTCGGCCGACTTCCCCAGCTCGGTCAGCTACAGCATCGTCTATGACCCGACCCAGTTCGTGCGGGCCTCCATCGAAGCGGTGGTGCATACCCTGCTGGAAGCCATTGCATTGGTCGTGATCGTGGTGATCATCTTCCTGCAGACCTGGCGCGCTTCCATCATTCCGCTGTTGGCCGTGCCGGTCTCCATCATCGGTACCTTCTCGCTGATGCTGGGCTTTGGCTACACCATCAATGCGCTGTCGCTGTTCGGGATGGTGCTGGCCATCGGTATCGTGGTCGATGATGCCATCGTGGTGGTGGAAAACGTGGAACGCAACATCGGTGCCGGCCTCTCGCCGCGTGACGCCACCTATCGCGCCATGCAGGAAGTCTCTGGCCCCATCATCGCCATTGCCCTGACGCTGGTGGCGGTGTTCGTGCCGCTGGCCTTCATGACCGGCCTCACCGGCCAGTTCTACAAGCAGTTCGCAATGACCATTGCGATCTCCACCGTCATCTCGGCCTTCAATTCGTTGACGCTGTCCCCGGCCCTGGCCGCCCTGCTGCTCAAGGGCCACGGCGACAAGCCGGACTGGCTGACGCGCCAGATGGACCGTTTCCTGGGTGGCTTCTTCATCCGCTTCAACCGCTTCTTCAACCGCGCCTCCGACAACTACGGTCATGGCGTGACCGGCGTGATCAAGCGCAAGGGTGCCACCATGGGTGTGTACGTGCTGCTGCTGGCGGCCACCCTGGGTGTGTCCTACATCGTTCCCGGCGGCTTCGTGCCGGGCCAGGACAAGCAATACCTGGTGGCCTTCGCGCAGCTGCCCAATGGCGCTTCGATCGACCGCAGTGAAGAAGTGATGCGCAAGATGAGCGACATCATGCTGAAGGAACCGGGCGTGGCCAGTGCGATTGCTTTCCCTGGCCTGTCCATCAACGGTTTCACCAACAGCTCCTCGGCCGGTATCGTCTTCGTGGGCCTGAAGCCCTTCGAGGAACGCAAGAGCAAGGAACTGTCGGGCAATGCCATCGCCGCCTCGCTGAACAAGAAATTCGGCGGCATCAAGGAAGCCTTCACCGCCGTCTTCCCGCCGCCGCCGGTGATGGGCCTGGGTACGCTGGGTGGTTTCAAGATGCAGATCGAAGACCGCGATGCGCTGGGCTATGCCGAACTGGACAAGGCCGCGCAAGCCTTCATGAAGGCCGCCGCCAAGGAACCGGCGCTGGGTCCGATGTTCTCCAGCTACCAGATCAACGTACCGCAGCTGGATGTGGAACTGGATCGCGTCAAGGCCAAGCAGTTGGGCATTCCGGTCACCGACGTCTTCAATACCATGCAGATCTACCTGGGTTCGCTGTACGTGAACGACTTCAACCGCTTTGGCCGCGTCTATCAGGTGCGGGCCCAGGCTGACGCGCCCTTCCGCGCCAAGGCCGAGGACATCGCGCAGCTGAAGACCCGTAACGATGCCGGCGAGATGGTGCCGCTGTCCTCCGTGGTGAAGGTCAAGCAGACCTTTGGTCCGGAAATGGTGGTGCGCTACAACGGTTATACCGCCGCCGACATCAATGGCGGTCCGGCTCCGGGTTATTCCTCGGACCAGGCCCAGGCTGCGGCTGAACGCGTTGCGGCTGCTACCCTGCCGCGCGGCATCAAGTTCGAATGGACCGACCTGACCTACCAGAAGATTCTGGCCGGCAATGCAGGCGTGTGGGTGTTCCCGATCAGCGTGCTGCTGGTGTTCCTGGTGCTGGCGGCGCTCTATGAAAGCCTGACCCTGCCGCTGGCCGTGATCCTGATCGTGCCGATGAGCATCCTGGCGGCACTGACCGGTGTGTGGCTCACCCGTGGCGACAACAACATCTTCACCCAGATCGGCCTGATGGTGCTGGTGGGCCTGTCGGCCAAGAACGCCATCCTGATCGTGGAATTCGCCCGCGAACTGGAGATGCAGGGCCGCAGTGCCGTGCAAGCCGCCATCGAAGCCAGCCGCCTGCGTCTGCGTCCGATCCTGATGACCTCGATCGCTTTCATCATGGGTGTGGTGCCGCTGGTGACCTCCTCCGGCGCCGGTTCGGAAATGCGCCATGCGATGGGGATTGCAGTGTTCTTCGGCATGCTGGGCGTGACCCTCTTCGGCCTGTTCCTCACGCCCGTGTTCTATGTCCTGCTGCGTACCATCGATCGCCGTGCCCTGCACTCGGCCTCGCATCACGAAGCCCCGATGACCGCCGGCACCCACATCGCCCACGCTGCACCGGGCGCACAGGATGATCGCTGATCTGCGGATCGGCCCATGAATGGAGCAAGAAAAATGATGACCCAATCTCTCTCGATGAGCCGCCTGCTGCGCCCCGTGCGCATCAGCTCGGCACTGCTGGCGGCACTGCTGGTGCTGGCCGGCTGCTCGGTGGCCCCGACCTATGAACGTCCGGCGGTGGACACCCCGGCCGCCTTCAAGGAAGCGGCCCCTGCGCCGCAGACCGGCGAGAACGGCAGCCAGTGGAAGACCGCGCAACCGGCCGAAGACATTGCCCGTGGCGAGTGGTGGAAAATCTTCGGCGACGACAAGTTGAACGCCCTCGAAGACACCGCCCAGCAAGCCAACCAGGACCTCAAGGCGGCCGCCGCCCGCCTGGGCCAGGCGCGCGCCCTGACCCGCGATGCGCGCTCGGGCTACTTCCCGCAGGTGGATGCAGGGGTCGGTGCGACCCGCCAGCGCCCGTCGCCCGCCTCGCAAGGCTTGCCGGCCGACGCCAACACACAACCGTTCACTCTTTATCGTGCTCAGGTGAACGTTTCTTACGAAGTCGACCTGTTCGGGCGGGTCGCCTCGACCGTCGATGCCGCTACCGCCGACGCCCAGCGCAGCGAAGCGCTGTTCCACTCGGTACTGCTGGCCCTGCAGGCAGACGTGGCGCAGCAGTACTTCCAGGTACGTGAACTGGACGCTGCCGCCGAGCTCTATCGCGGCACCGTCGAACTGCGCCAGGAATCGCTGCGCCTGGTGCAGCGCCGCTTCGACGAAGGCGACATCAGTGAAGTGGACGTAGCCCGCGCCCGTTCCGAACTGGCCTCGGCCCAATCGGAAGCGCTGGGCATCGCCCGCCAGCGCGCCACCGCCGAACATGCGCTGGCCATCCTGCTGGGCCGCACCCCGGCCGAGTTCTCGCTGCCGCCGCAACCGCTGACGCGCCTGAGCGTGTCGGTGCCGGCCGGACTGCCCTCGACGCTGCTGGAACGCCGTCCCGACATCGCCGCCGCCGAACGCGCCATGGCTGCCGCCAATGCCCGCGTGGGCGTGGCCAAGTCGGCCTTCTTCCCGGCGTTGAACCTGACCGGTGGCCTGGGCTATGAGTCGGCGCAACTGGGTGATCTGTTCAACTGGTCCAGCCGCACCTTCCTCCTGGGCCCGCTGGTGGGCACGGCGCTGTCGATGCCGCTGTTTGATGGCGGACGCCGCCAGGCCGGTGTGGATCGTGCGCGCGCCAGCTATGAAGAGCAGGTGGCAACCTATCGCGGCACGGTTCTGAACGCCTTCCGCGAAGTGGAAGACAACCTGGCCAACCTGCGCATCCTGGACGACCAGAACCGCGCGCAAGACGAAGCCGTGGCCGCCTCCGCGCGCGCAGCCAAACTCTCGCACACGCAGTACCGCGAGGGTGCGGTGAGCTACTTCAGCGTCATCGATGCCGACCGCACCGTGCTGCAGACCCGGCGCGCCTCGGTCACGCTCGATGGCGAACGGGCCCGTTCCACCGTCAACCTGATCCGCGCCCTGGGCGGCGGATGGGGTAGTCCGGAAATGCAACTATCCTCATCGAAGTAAGCACGCAGACGTGACATCGGCCCGCATCCTGCGATGCGGGCCGACGATGAAGCATGATTTCCCGTGGTACTTCTGGCCCGCCTTGCGCAAGCGACGGCGGGCTTTTTTTACGCCACCTGCGGCAAGCCCGCGCGTTCCAGCAACTGGCTGCAACGCTGCGACAGGGCCACCACGCGCAACTCCTTGCCAGCACGCACATAACGCTCGGCCAGGGTCTGCACGGCCGCAATGGCGGAGTGGTCCGCCAGGCGCAGATGACGGCAATCCAGGGTGACCTGCTGCGGATCGTCGGCCGTATCGAAGAGGTCGAGGAAGTGTGTGGTGGAGGCGAAGAACAGCGTGCCCTGCGGCAGGTAAGTGCGGCTGCCGTCGGCCTCATCGCGGCGGTCGGCACGGATTTCACGGGCATGCTGCCAGGCGAAGTTGAGCGCGGTGATGACGATGCCGCACAGGACGGCCACGGCCAGGTCGGTCAGCACCGTGATGATGGTCACCGCAATGATGACCAGCGCATCGCTGCGCGGCACCTTGCCCAGCACGCGCAGCGAACCCCAGGCAAAGGTCTCCTGCGCCACCACGAACATGACACCGGCCAGCGCGGCCAGCGGGATGCGCTCGATGGCCGGCGACAGGAAGAGGATGAACAGCAGGATCATCCCGCCCGCCACCACACCCGAAAGACGCGAGCGCCCGCCCGAGCCGAGGTTGATCATGGTCTGGCCGATCATGGCACAGCCACCCATGCCACCAAACAATCCGGAGACGATGTTGGCCGCGCCCAGTGCCAGGCATTCGCGGTTGGGCTGGCCACGGCTGGCGGTGATTTCGTCAGTGAGGTTGAAGGTCAGCAGGGTTTCCAGCAGGCCGACGATGGCCATCAGCACCGCATAGGGACCGATGATGCGCAGCGTCTCCAGGTTCATCGGCACACTGGGCCAGTGCAGCGGCGGCAGGCCGCCGGCGATCTGCGCCATGTCGGCCAGGGTGCGGGTGTGGAGGCCGCTGAAATAAGTCACCAGGCCCACGCCGAGAATGGCCGCCAGCGCCGGTGGAATCGCCTTGGTCACGCGCGGCAGCAGCCACACGATCAGCATGGTGGCCAGCGTCAGGCCGATCATGATGGCCAGCGCCCCGCCCTGCAACCATTGCGGACCGGCGGGGGTCTCGACGCGGAAATGTTCCAGCTGCGACATCGCGATCACGATGGCCAGGCCATTGACGAAGCCCAGCATCACCGGATGCGGCACCATGCGCACCAGCTTGCCCAGCCGCAGCGCGCCGAAGAGCAGCATGATCACGCCCGACAGCACCACCGTCGCCAGGAAATACTGTGCACCATGCTGAACGACCAGGGCCACGATGACCACGGCCATCGAGCCGGCCGCCCCGGAAATCATGCCCGGGCGGCCACCGAACAGGGCCGTGATGGTACAGATGAAGAAAGCGCCATATAGCCCCATCAGCGGGTTCAACTGCGCCACCAGCGCAAAGGCGATGCATTCGGGTACCAGCGCGAAGGAGGTGGTGAGGCCGGCCAGAACGTTCTGGCGCAGGTCGCGCAGGCGCGAAGTGGATGAGGAGAGAGTCGTCATGGGCAGGGAAGAAACAGGCCGCAGGGGCCGGCGCCATCATGAACGCGTCAGCGCGCGTGAGGCGGCAAGGGCGGTACGGCAGAGATGCCCTGCGCACGCACTGCCATCGCCGGAAACTGGGCGAAAGCACGTCCGCAAGACTTGAAGGCAGCATTTTACCGCACCGCAGCATCGACTGCCGGTGGCCGTGGCGCGGCTGCCACGCCAGCCCTAGCTCCAGATCACCTCGATCTCGGTATCCAGAAGATAGCCGGCCCCGCGCTCGGTACGCAGCAGGGTCGGATGCTTGGGGTCGGCTTCGAGCTTGCGGCGCAGGCGCAGGATCTGCACATCGATGGCGCGATCATAGACTTCGTCGAAGGCGCGCGTGCTTTCCAGCAAGTGTTCGCGCGAAATGATGCGGCCCGGTGCGCCCAGGAACGCCACCAGCAGGCTGAATTCGGCATTGGTCAGACTGACCTGGCGCTGGTCCGGCGCGGTCAGCCGGCGCGTATTGAGGTTGAGCTCCCAGCCGGCGAAGCGATAGGCCCGCGGATGCCGGCCGCGCGTCACCGGAGCGGCCGGCGCAGCCTGCGCCGCAGCGCGCCGCAGCACCGCGCGCATGCGTGCCAGCACTTCGCGCGGCGAGAAGGGCTTGGTGATGTAGTCATCCGCGCCCAGTTCCAGGCCCATGACCATGTCGGCCTCCTCATTGCGGCCGGTCACGCAGATGATGGACAAGCCACCCGCAGCCCGCCAGCCGCGCGCCAGTTCGGCACCATCGACATCGGGCAGACCGAGGTCGAGCAGCACCATGTCGTACTGCGTGGCCTGCACGGCGGCCTGCGCCTGGGCACCGGTGGCGGCGCTGTCCACGATCAGTCCGTGGCCGCTCAGGTAGTCGACCAGCAATTGACGCATGGCCTGGTCATCATCGACGACCAGAATGCGCGGCGGGGGCGTGATGCTCATGGAGAACCTCGTTCGGATGCGCCCAGGGCGTGCAGGACCGCACGCCGCAGGGCAGGAAGATCATACGGCTTGGCCAGCGATCGCGCTGCCAGCGCCGCCGCCAGGGTGGCCGCACGCGGCTGGCCGGAACACAGCAGCACGGGCAGGTCGGCACGCAGCGTGCGCATGGCGGCGATGAGCGCATCGCCCTGCATCTGCGGCATGTCCAGATCGGTGATGACCAGATCCACGGCCAGCGGCTCCAGCGTCAATTCCGCCAGCGCCTGCTGCGGGTCGCCGAACACCATGGGGCTGTAGCCCAGACTGGCGAGCCACTGCGCGCACAGGGCGCGCTGGGACGCATCGTCATCGATGACGAAGATGCATTCGCCTTGTCCACAGGCACTCGCGCCGGCCGCGCCCGGCGCAGCAGAGGGTACGACGCGCTCAGGTACTGCCAGCGGCAGCTCCTGTGCCGGCAGCGGCAGCAGCAGGCGAAAGCGCGTCCCCGACGGGGAGCTGCTGACCGCCACGCCGCCTTCATGTTCAATGGCGATGCCGGCCACGATGGCCAGCCCCAGACCGGTGCCGCTACCCTTGCCACCGCCCCCGCTGCGGGTGCTGAAGAAGGGCTCGAACAGACGTGCCAGATGTTCCGGGGCGATGCCGGCACCATCGTCCGTCACTTCCAGCCAGACCGCCTGCGGCTGCGGCAGCTCACCGGCCAGCGGCGCTTGCGGCGGCGTGGCTCCGGCATGCAGACTGACTACCACCTGGCTGCGCGCCGCCTGGCTGGCATTGCGGATCAGGTTCAGCGCCAGGCGCGCCAGTTGTCCCGCATGGCCCTGCACGGCCAGCGGTTGTGGCGGCGGCTGGTAGGCGATCACCACGCCCGCTGGACACAGCGGACGAGCCAGCATGATGGCCTCGGCCACCGGATCGCGGATATCGAGCAGGCTGCGCTGACGATCGCCACGGCGACCGGCCAGCAGGATCTGCTCGGTCAGATCGCGGCCACGACGCACGGCCGCCAGAACTTCGCTCAATGGGCGCTGGGCGGGCGCGTCGGCATCGAGCTGCTCCTGGGCCAGTTCCGCATAGCCGCCGGCCGCGCCCAGAACATTGTTGAAATCATGGGCGATGCCGCCGGCCATCATCCCCAGCGCTTCGAAACGGCGCATCTGTTCCATGCGGGCGGCCAGGACCTGCCGTTCACGCATGGCCACGGCAATGAAGAAGGTCAGCATCGCCAGGCCGGCCAGGTCGACCTGCAGGTTCCAGGTGCTGTCCAGCCCCTCCTGCGCATAGGGGCCGATATCGTAAAGCGTGAACAGCACTGCCATCACGGCCGCCAGACTGGTCGCCAGGGTGGCGCTGCGCAGGCCGCCATACAGCGCGGCGCCGGCCAGCGCCAGCGAGAGCAGCACGCGCTGCACCTCGCCCGACCAGCCCAAGCCCGCGCAAGCCAGCAGCACGCCGCTCACCGCCAGCGCGCCCAGCAGGGTGATGCGGTCATGGAACAGCCTGCGCCAGGCACCGTCTGACCACGTCAGCACGGCCGGCGTCAACACCAGGATCGCCAGCCCGTGCCCCACCAACAGCGTGCGCCATTCGGCCCACCAGCCGCCCGGCATCACATCGGCAGCCAGCGTGGCACCCAGCGCCGCCACCACGGCCACCGCCACCAGCGGCAACAGCAGCAGGAAACGGCCCAGCCTGACCAGCCCGTCGAATTGTCCGTCGCGGCTGACGAAGCGCCGCCCCAGCAGGACGCAGGCCACGATCTGCACCACGTTGAGCAGTGCAAAGCCGGCATCGACCTGCCACGGCAGGCTGTCGCGATCGCCGACCACCATCATCGCCACGAACACCGCCAGCAGATAAGGGAACCAGTCGCGCGCCGGCTTGCGCCAGAGCAGCGCGATCATCAGCGCCGGTGCCGGCGCAGCGATGGGAGCCAGCGTAGTGCTGTCCTGCAGATGGGCAGCGGGACTGGCCAGCAAGGCATAGCCCACGCCGCACGCCAGCGCTGCCAACAGTGTGCGCAGACTGTCGGCGAAGGCGGGGCGGGAGCTTGGGAGATCGGCCATGAGGAACGTGTCAGCTGCGTGAGTAGAGCACGCGCAGGGCCACCCGCCGCTCGTCCGCCGGCAACTGCATGACTGCGCGCAGATAGGCAATGGAGGCGTCGCAGGTAGCGTCCGGGTCAGCCTGGCGGCGCAGGGGCGAAGACAGCAATTTCAGTTGTTCCTGGGTCAGCGGCGCAAGTGCCTTGCGCATCACGCGGGTGCGCTCGGCCAGGCTGTAGCGCCCGACATTGGCCGGATCAGCGTCACGCAGCAGGCGCTGCGTCATCACCTGTTCGCGATTGGCGAATTCCTGCGGCAAGGCCGCTTGCGGCGCCTCGCGCCCGGCCGCCGCCTCCGCGCGCGAACGCGGATAGATCAGCTCGGTGCAGGCCGCCACGCTGATGCCGCGCAAGGCCACGGCTTCGTCCAGCAGCAATTGCTGGAATTCGGCCAGTGATGCATCAGAGGCAATCGGCAGCAGCCGCCGGCTCAACAGGCCGACCTGCTCGCGGCCGACGGCCAGGATCTCGGCGTCCGACGCATGCGCCTGTACCTTGGCCCAGGCCAGGTCGATGGTGCGGGCAAAGTCGGCGGGGTGGTAACGGGCCATGATGTCGAACAGCGCCCCCTTCTTGAATTCCGCCTCCAGCACGTCGCGCGAGGTGGCGATGGTGGCCAGTTGCGCGGTCTCGCCGCCCGGTGCCAGACGCGTCAGCACACCGGCCTGCAGCAGCTGGCCCAGCTCCGGATACCAGCTCTGCGCCGCCGGGGTATCGGCAATGCGTTCGATGAAGTCATGCGGCAGACCCAGCTTGCCGTAGGTATCGAAGGTCAGCTTGCGGTCGAAACTCTTGTTGATGCGATCATCGCCGCCGACCGTATAGAGCGTATGGAAACCGATGTGCGCACGCGGATCCATCGCGCGGTCACGTCCCGCCAGGAAGGCCAGCGTGCAGGAGGACGAGCACTCCTGCTCGACATAGGTATTGAGCCGGCGGCGGCGGATCACCTCGCCCACCAGCTTGCCTTCGCGCACCCAGCCACCGGCCGAATACAGGACCACCGTCTGCACGCCAGGATGCTGCTGCAGGATGGCATCCAGCCCATCGGCCGCGCCGTCGTTCATCCCCCCTTGCAGCAGGACCGACTTGCCATCCACCCGCACCTGGTACACCACCGGTGGCCCGAGCTGTTTGCCCAGGGCGATCTCCAGCTGTTCGCGCACGGAATGCGCGGCCCGCCAGGTACTGGTGACCATGCTGATGGCACCGCACACGATCAGGAACTTGACCACCACCTCGGCCCAGCGCCGTCCGCCGCGTGCCACGTGCTTGCTGGCCGAGCGCCAGCAGCCCCACACACCCCAGGTCCAGGCCAGGTAGCTGAAGGCGGCGATACCCAGCACGCCGGCCATGCCGTAGCGCGCCGGCATGTCATTGGTCAGCCGCGCCAGTACCGAGATGGCCAGCGCCGGCACCAGCGAAGTCAGGAGGACGGTATGCAGCCAGTAGGAACGGCCCAGCGAATAGTCTCCGCGCCAATGACGGCGCAGGAAACTGGCGGGCGGGCTGGAAGGAACGGACGATCGGGTTACTGCCTGGGACACGTGATGCTTTTCCTCGATGCGCTGCCGCGCAGTGCGCACAGCGTCTTCAATGAAGGGAGACTTTATGAAGCCAACAGCATAACCCAGCTTGGCGATGCCGTCGCGCCTTCACCCGCCATGGCCGGGGATACGCGACAGGTCGACCGGGTCGATCTGGCTGGGATGCATGAATTGCTCGGCATACTTTTCGTAGATGCGTTCGCGCACGAACAGGTCGAAGATATCCGGATCGATGTGATTGCGCGCCTTGAAGCCGGCCAGGATATCGACCGCCTCGTTGAGGGTATTGCCGCGCTTGTAGGGACGGTCAGCGGCGGTCACGGCTTCGAAGATGTCGGCCACCGCCATGATGCGCGCCTGCACCGACATCTGCTCGCGCGTCAGTCCCTTGGGATAGCCCTTGCCATCCATACGCTCGTGGTGGCCACCGGCAAATTCGGTGACGCGGGCCAGCTGCTTGGGCCACGGCAGGGACTCCAGCATCTTGATGGTGATGACGATGTGGTTGTTGATGATGGCGCGTTCGGCATCGTTGAGCGTCCCCGCACGGATGCGCAGGTTGCCGGCCTCTTCCTCATCGAGCAGCTTGCGGAGTTGGCCGTCGGGACCGCGCCAGCTGCGTTCGGCGATATCCAGCACGCGCTGCTGGTCTTCGGCGCGCATGCCTTCGTTGCCGTAGTTGATCCTGCGCAGGAAGGCGCGCTCATCCTCCATCTGCAGAAACTCGGCCTGCAGGCCGGCGTCCAGCTCGGCAGAACGCTCCGGCGTGAGCGCGGCACCCAGCGCCAGCTTCTCCTGCAGCACGCGGATCTGGGCATCGCGCTTGAGCACTTCGAATCGGGTATCGATCAGGTGGATGCGATCGAAGATGGTTTCCAGCTTGGTGGCTTTTTCCACGATGTGGCTGGGCGTGCCGATCTTGCCGCAGTCGTGCAGCAGCGCTGCCAGCCACAATTCGCGACGATCGGCGTCGGTCATGCGGAAATCGGCCAGCGGGCCTTCGGTGGTGTTGTGCGCAGCCTCGGCCAGCATCATGGCCAGTTGCGGTACCTGCTCGCAGTGGCGGCCGGTGTGCGGCGACTTTTCGCCGATGCCGATGTTGATCAGCTTGATCAGGCTTTCGAACAAGTTTTCCAGGCGCGCGATCAACTGCTGGTTGGTCATCGCCATGGCGGCCTGCGAGGCCAGGGCCTCGATGAAGCGCTGGTCGGTCTCCGAGAAGGGGACCGGCACGCCACTGTCGGGATCAATGGCATTGATGAGCTGCAACACCCCCACCAGTTCCCCCTCGTGATCCTGCATCGGCACGGTCAGGATGGACTTCGAGCGGTAGCCATACTTCTCGTCGAACAGGCGCATGCCGTTGAAGTTGAAGCCGCTGGCCTGGTAGACGTCGGCGATGTTGACCGACTCCCGGGTGTTGGCCGCATAGGCGGCGACCGCCGCCAGGTTGGGCTGGCCATCGGGAAGCGTCAGGGCGATATCGGGAATCGAGACGGCCTGGCCACTGCTGCCGCCCTGGTGCATCTTGAGGGTCTGGTTGACGGAGATGTCGAAGCGCAGCGCGTCGCCATGGTCGGTGGTGCGGTACAGCGTGCCGCCATCGGCGCGCGTGATGTCGCGAGCGGTGAGCAGGATGCGCTCCAGCAACAGCGGAATGTCGCGCTGGCTGCCCAGCTCGCGGCACAGCTCGGTCAGCCGTTCCAGGCGATAGGCAATGTCGCGGTGCTCGCCGGTCGTGGGGGCGAGATCATGCATGCTGGCCGGGACGTTCATGCCGCCCTCTCCCGTCCGCCGCAGTGCAGGCACTGGACGGTCTGGCAGGTGTGGGCTGCTGGGTGGACTGCTGGCAACATGCGACTCCCTGAAGCGTTGGCGGACGGACACGGCGCGATCATTGCACAAGGGCAATGCCGACGCACTTCTGGCGGATGCTTTTTCGGCATCATCGCGATTCTAGACCGGCAGCGCACGCCGTCTTGCAGCGAGCTTGAGGGGATTTGGCCGCCAATTCTGCGCTTGCCGGCGACCGCAACCGACACCCCGTGGCCGCGAACGCAGTCAGGGATCTCCCGATTGCGCTGATGAGCCGTATCCCTTACCATCCATCTATGTTGCATAATTTGCCACATCGTCCGAAAAGCCAGTCCGGAAAGGGGTTTCCGGGCTACAACAAGGTTCCCTCTCAACCCGTGCGGCAGGGCCGGAACCCACAACTCTATGAGCGGCAATCACAATGCGTGTAGAAATCCTGGGCTGCAGCGGGGGCATCGGTGGCAATGGCATGCGCACCACCTCCCTGCTCATCGATGACGACATCCTGATCGACGCCGGTACTGGCGTAGGCGACCTGCCGCTGACGCGGCTGGCGCAGATCGATCACGTCTTCATCACCCATGCGCACCTGGATCACATTGCCTGCCTGCCGCTGATGATCGACAGCGTGGGCGACATGCGCAGCACGCCGCTGACCATGCACGCGACGGCCGCGACCATGGAGATCATCCGCAAGCACATCTTCAACTGGCATATCTGGCCCGACTTCAGCGTCATCCCGACCCCCGAGCAACCCTTCCTGCGCTTCGCCACGGTCGAGCCCGGCCAGCCCGTGCAACTGGGCCAGCGCAGCATCACGCCGCTGCCTGCGGCGCACACGGTGCCGGCGGTCGGCTACCAGCTGCGCAATCATGTGAGCGGGTCGTCGCTGGCCTTCAGCGGCGATACCTGTCTCTGCCCGCCGCTGTGGGAAGCGCTCAATCGCATCGGACAATTGCGCTACCTCATCATCGAGGCCGCGTTCGCCAATCGCGACCGTGAGCTTGCGCTGCTGTCCAAGCACCTGTGCCCCAGCCTGCTGCTGGAAGAACTGCAACACCTGCAAGGCCGGCCCGAGGTGCTCATCACGCACGCCAAACCCGGGCAGCTGGACGAGATCGCCGCCGAGATCAAGGCCGGCAACAGCGCGCACCAGCCGCGCATGCTGGCCACGGGCACCGTGCTCGACTTCTGATCCATCCCGCCCTCAACGACAAAGGCACCGCGCTCCAGAGCCGGTGCCTTTTCTCTTGATCTGTCGCCAGCCGCTCCCGCCTTACTGGGTCACGCAGGCATCCAGCTTGGCCGCGCCGATCTTCTGCGTCCCGGTGTTGCCATTGCTGCTGATGGCCGGCGGCATCGTCACTGTCACGCCCTGTGCCGGCGGCACGATCACCGGCGGCTGCGAGATCGAGGGGACGAAGCCGAACTGGCCGGCGCTGTAAAGTTGCGATCCGCTCGGGTTGGTGACCTGGATGGCCCCGGTCACCACATCCACATGCAGGCCATTGGCCGGCGGCTGCCCGCTCGGGGTCGGCACGCCGGCGCAATCGTCCTGGCAGTACAGGGCACCGAAGTGGGTGCCGCGGATGCCGATGGTGGCCGTGGGGGTATCGAAGTTGACGGCATCATGATTGCGCTTGCCGACCAGCCCGGTCACCGCCCGCAGACCGCCCTTGACCAGGCCGATGGCCACGGCATCATTCTTGGGTTCCTTCTCGTCATAGAGGTATTTGCTCACCGCCACCTCGGAACCCGGCCGCAGCACGATCTCGCCGTTGTCGACGAACTTGACGCGGGCATAGGTCTCGCGCTCGGTGATGAGCGTATCGCCTTGCAGGATCGCCGATTTCACCGACAGCACCACGCGTGCACCGTCCGCATGGCGCACGCTGAGCACACCCGACAGATGGGTGACCTGGCCGACCACCGGCTGCGACTGGGCGAAGGCAGACGCCACCGCCAGCAGAAGCAGCAGCGCCAGGATCAACCCGGCCAGAGGGCGCCGGACCGAGGCCGGCGAAGTTTGCTTGAAGGAATTCATGAAGATCACATCATCCGGTTATCAGGTGCACATCGGCAGCGGCTTCTTGGCCTGCTTGCGGTCATCGCCTTCGTCGCCAAAGTGGTCCGTCGTACCGCCCACGGTTTGGGTGGTGGCACCGGTCTGCTGTACGACATTGCCGCTGGTGGCGGACACGGTATCGGTGAGCTGGGCGTTGTTCAGGCTGGCCTGCAGATCACGGCTCTGCTGGTTCTGTTGCTGCTGCACGGCCAGCGCGGTCTGGCTGTTGGACGCGCTGCTGCTGGTACTGCTGGAGTTGGAGTTGGAACTGGAACTGCTGGAGCTGGCCGCTACCGGCGTGCGCGTCCCGTTGGCGTCGACGATGGTGACGCCCTGGGCGTAACCGATCACCTGGCCGGAATCCACCGACAGCAGCGCCACGCCCGGCGGCGAGGTGGAGATGTTGGCGTTGATGGTCATCGAATCGCCCGCCGACAGCGTGATGTTGCCGCCAGTGGAAACCAGCACGCCATTGACCGTCAGCGTGTCGTTGCTGCCCGACGAGGCGCTCGCGGTCAGGGTAATGGTTCCGGTGGCGCTGACGCCGCCCGAACCGATGGTCAGCGGGCTGTGTGTGACCACGCTGACCGAACCGTTGCTGCTCTTGAGCTGGCCGGTGCTGTTGATGCCCAAGGTGGCCAGCTTGCTGTCGGTACTGATGGCCGTGCCATTGGCATTGCTGGGCAGACTGCCGAGGAAGCTGGCGCGGGTGCCGATGGCCGAGGTGACCACACCGCCCGTGTTGTCGATGCTGATGTTGCCGCGCGCGGTGGTCACACCGTTGATGCTGACCGCGCTGGCATCGCTGGTGTTGAGCGCGTTCTTCAGCGTGATGTCGCCGGTGCCGCTGTTGTTGGCGGCAAAGCCGGCAATCTGGTTGCCGCTGTTGTTGAAAGTGATGCCGCTGCTGGCCAAGGCGATCAATTGCGACTTCACCCGCATCGAGGTGCCGGTGCTCTGGGTAAGGTTGCCATTGGCAGCCTGCAGCACCAGATTGTTGGCGGTGATGTTGCCGATGGCCAGCGAGCCGGTAGCCTGCGACAGCGCGGCATCAGCCAGGGTCAGGTTGCCGCCGGTCTGGCTGAAGGCATCAGCCACGACCAGGCGCGAGCCGACGTTGCCGGTCACGGTGCCGTTGGACACGGTCAGATTGGACAGGCGGACATCGCCGCCCAGGGTCAGGTTGCCGGCGACCAGCTCCGCCGTCATGTTGGACTGGGCGGCATTGGCCAAGGTGACGGTTCCGTTGAGCAGGACCGTCTCGCCGTTGATGAAGTCCGTGCTGCCGATATTGAGCGTGCCGTTTCCGCTGGTGGTGCCATTGAGCACCAGGGCAGCGATGCTGTTGTTCGAGCCACTCATGCGGTTGACGCTGATCGTGCCGTTGTTGCTGGTGCTGTTGCGTACCGTCAGCGTACCGCCGCGCTGGTTGAGCTCGGATCCCGCTGCGATCTGCAGATTGGCGATGGTATCGTCAACACTGTCATGTCTCACGGTCTGGTTGCCCGAGATCACCACGGTATCGATCTGGGTCGGCATGTAGGTGGACACGTTGCCTACGGTCGCGTTGCTGACCCAGTTTTGGCGGTCCTCCCAGCCCCCTTCCGAATAGCCGTACTGCTGATAAGTGAAGGTCTCGGCACCGCGCAGGGAGAGGTTCGCCAGGCCGTTGTCACCGTAGACCGCCTTGAACATCTTCTCCTGTCCGCCCGCCGTGACGATATCCCCGGTCACGGAGCGGAAGTAGCCAGTCGGTGACGAAGTGCCGCTGATGTTGATGGCATTGATGCTCACTTCGCCAGAGGGTGAGTAGCCGCTTAGCAGACGGGTCTTGAGGCTGCCGTCCAGACTGGTCGAAGAGAATCCAGTCAATTCGATCACGTCATAACTGCCGTCGCTGGCACCTGCGATATCGATCAGCATTTTTCCGGTATCGCCCTGGCTGAAGCTGGCATCGCTGGGGTCGCCGGTTGCCCGCAACGCCAGACGCCCTACTGTCCCGTCACCACCCGGTGCGAGGCTACCGTCATTGGTAAACGACCCACTGACCGACAACGTACCATTGCCCGACATGGTCCCGTTGGTCTCGTTGCGGATGTAGCTCGCGCTGACATTGCCGCCGGCCATCGTCAGGGTGCCATAGTTGCTCACACTGGCATTGCCGGTGACGCTCAACACGGCAGCGTCACCATTGAGGACCAGCGTGGCATTGGCATTGTTGGTCACATCACCACTGGAGTTGACGCGACCGCTGATGTTGAGCGTACCGTTGTTGGTGATGCCATCGCTACCGACCGACAATCTGCCCTCACCATTGGAGGCGACGCTGACGGTACCGTTGTTCGTGAGCGAATTGATATTGCCCCCGCCGCCGTTGAGCGTGAGCGTACCGGCGCTGTTGACGCGCACTGCTGCGGCGTAGAGGTTGCCGCTGCCTAGGTTGACCGTGCCATTGTTGATGAGCAGATCCCCGTTGCCGGAATCATCGGTGACCCTCAGCGAGCCGCCGTTCAGCACGATGCGTGCGCCATTGTCGATGGTACTCAGATTGCGCGGCTTGACCGCGTCCATGATGCGGGCTTCCGAGAAACTCTCTTGTGATGACTGCACATAGCCGCTGTTGAGGGTCAGCCCAAGCCGTCCGCTCTCGCTGATGATGTTGGCCCGGATGCTGATGTTGTTGGCGGAGTTGAGCGTCAGTGTGCTGTCCGCGCCGCCGCTCTTGGTGATGTTGGCGGAGACGGTGATGTTGCCGCCCACGCCATCGCTATCGCCGGTGGTCAGGCTGACGCTGACACCATTGCTGAGCTGATTGGAAATGGTCGCCGCCGAAATCGTCGCGCCACTATCGGTGGAGGTGACCGCGTAGGACGAACAGCCATCGAAGCTGACGTTCGTTGTGGTGTTGGGCACCACCTCCAGATCATGCGGATCGATGAGCCACGTCCCGCCCGTCCCGACCTTCGGCACCTTCACCACATCCAGCCGTTTCAGCCCGGAGGTATCCACAAATCCACCCTGCCCTGGCGCGCCCAGCGCCGACACATCGCCATCGATGAAGGCGGCATTGGCGGCATACAGCGTGATATTGCCGCCCTTGGTGCCATCGGCACTGATGCCGGAACTGGCCGTGGTGGTCAGGTTGCCCGAGGCGCGCAGGAAGATGCGTCCGCCCTCGCGCACCACGCTGGAGGCATTGATGACGCCACCATTCGTGATGAGGCCCGCCGCCACGCCGATGCGCCCGGCTTCGGCGGTGATGGTGCCGAGGTTGGTGACGTTGCCGGCACTGCCGGTCACGTTCACGGTCACGCCCGGGGTGGCGGTATCGGCCAGCGTCACGGTCTGGCCGGCTGCGAGGATGACCTCGCCCTGCGGGCTGGTGATGATGCCGCTGTTGGACACGCTGCCGCCAATCAGGTAGACGCTGCCGCCGGTGGCCGAACTGATCTTGCCCTGGTTGTCCACCAGGCCGGCATTGCCGTCCTTGATGAAATTGAGACGGCCGGCCAGAAAGTCGTTGTCGCTGATGGCCAGGGAGGTCGCGATGAAGCGGGCGGCATCCACCGTACCGCCGGGCCCGATCACCACGCCATTGGGGTTGTACAGCACCACCGTGCCATTGGCCGAGAGCTTGCCGTAGATCTGCGAGATGTCGGCACCGGTCACCTTGGCCAGCAAGGCGGCGGACGAACTCGGCTGGGCCACGTTGACCGCCGCATCGGCACCGATGCTGAACGAGGCGAAGCGGGCAATGGCCTGCGGCGACAACTGGTTGATGTTGAGCGTGTTGCCGTTCTGGCTGAAGCTGAGATTGCCATTGGCCACGCTCCAGCCGGTGGGCAAGGTACCGGGCGCAGGCGCGGCGGCCAGCGCCGGGGCCTGCCACGCGCCACACACGGCGGCGGCGGCCAGCGACAGCCGCAACCCGGGCGCGAGCGCCCGCTTCCACGCACGCTGCAACAGACGCGACAGCAGCAGCGGCAAGGGCTTGCGCGCCCGCCAGGAAAGCGTCAGGCGGCGCTTGCCGACGCGTACCGTGATCGAGGGCGGCAGCAGTTCGATGGCCGGCGGAACCGGGGCTGGTGCGGGAGTGGATGGTGATGTCATGTCAGAACCCCAGGATGGCACTCAGGTGGGCGTTGAGATCGCCCCGCTGTTCGGTGACGGAATTGCCGTTGAGCAGAACCCGCGCCACATCCAGGCGCAAGCTGAAGTCACGTCCCAGCGTATAGCGCAACCCGGCGCCGAAGCTGGCCAGCGTGAGCGTCGACGGCACCGTCGAGGCCGCAGTCACGTTGTTGTTGGCACCGCGCGCGGCATCGAAAAAACCCAGCAGACGCAGGTTGCCGCGCGCTTCGCTCTTGACCAGCAGATCCGGGGTATAGAGTTCGGCATTGACCACCGCACCGCTGTCGGCAGCCACCGCGCGCTCGGTGAAGCCGCGCACGGTATTGGCCCCGGCCAGACCGAACTGTTCCACCGGCGGCAGCGCATGGGGAGAGACCTGCAAGCTGCTGGCCAGGCGTACCTGCCAGTCATTCTGGAAGACCTTGAACCAGCTTGCACCGCCCCGCACGATGATGAAATTGTCCATCGACTGGCGCGAACCGGTGAAGAGCGAATAACGGTCCGTCACCTGCAGCGCGTCGTTGCGGCGCGCCTCGCCGGTGGCCATGTTGCGGGCGATGCCGAGGTTGTAGTCCAGCACCTGTCCCACGCCCTGCTGCTGCGCGCTGTAGCTCACCGACAGCGGCAATGTGGAATACGGCAGGCAGGTATTGAGCGAGGCGCCACTGAGCAGGCCGCCATTGATGTTGCAGCTGGAATCGACCTTCTTGTAGTCGGCACCGAAGACCAGCTTGCTGCTCCACTCGCCGCTGCGGGCAAAGTAGTGGTTCCAGCGCAGCGCATAGATTTCGCCGCGGCCGGTGATGTTGAGCGTGGAGTTGACCGCCAGCGTCTGGCCCGAGGTGACGTTGGATTTGCCGTAGATGAAATCGAGGCTGTCGCCCAGTCCATACATGGGCAGACGATAACCCAGCGAATACAGGTCGACCTTGGCCCCCGAGGGACTGTCGGGCGAGGTGGTGTAGGCCACCGTAGCCACATGGTCGCGGTTGAACAGGTTGGAGTGCTGCACGGCCACGCCGGTGCGCCATTGCCCGGTATCACGGTTGCCGCTGTTGTCGACGTTGAGCATCACGCGCAGGGGATTGTCATCCTTGACCGTGATGGCCGCATCGATCTGGTTGGTGGATTCGGAGGCGGTGAGCGTGACGTTGACCTGCTTGGCCGGGTTGTCGTTGGCCAGTTGCACCGATTCGGAAATACGGCGCAGGTTGGGAGCACTGCCCTCCACCAGCTGCGGAATGCTGGCGCGGATGTTCTGCTCGCTGAAATGGCGGTTGTCGCTCACCACCACCTTGCCCACCACCGTCTCCAACACCTGCAGGCGCACTACGCCGCCGGTCAGTTCCTGCTCCGGCACGCTGACCTGCACGGCGGTATACCCGGCACTGCGATAGGCGTTCTCCAGGGCTTCCAGCGCCTGCTGGATGTCGCCATAGACGCGGCCGGGGCCACGGAAAGGCGCGACCGCTTCGTCGACCCTGGCCTGGGTCAGCAAGGTGTTGCCCTCCACCGCGAAGCGCGTGATGTCGAATCGTTCGTCGTTGCGGACTGGCGCGCTGCCCGCCGCCACGGCGGAAGCCTGTGGTGCCGGCTGCGGCTGCGCCCACACGGCGACGGCGCTGCCCAGCAGCGCCATCCCCATCAGAGAATGCCCAAAGCATCGTTTCATCGTCTCTGTGACCCGCCCCCCGGCGAGCCCTCCCAGTTTTCTTGTTGCGCAGCGCGGCGGCAAGCCACGCTGTCACTGCCACCCTCCCATCCGGCCAGCCGCCTGCACTGACGTCAACACATGAATCGCGCGGACGCAATGCGTGGCCGGCACGCAGGTACCCGGACCACGGAAGCGAACAACAAGACGAAAAGGAACCCCTGAAGCAGATGCGCCCGGACCCCGATATTCCACTTCTTGGAGGAGGGATCAATCGCGTCCGGCAGCGACGCCGCCTTGCCAGGCAACATCACTCTTGATGCTTGTAAAGTATACTGACTAGTCCTGACCGCGTCGACAAGAATCGCTGAAAAACCGCTTCCAGCGGGCGTTTGCGGCTGATTGCACAGCACTTGATTGCCGCTCGGAAATGATTTGCGGTTTCAACATGCAAAGATTTTCGTGAAGTGCCAGCGGATGAGAACGTTTGTGCAAAACACGTCACGCGGCGATCACATCGCGCTGATTTCCCCAGGGAAAATGCGGCGGACTGACCAGGTCTTTTTATTTGGTATCGAAGGTCGTCACGCCATCCCAATCGGCCGGCGGCGGCGACTGGCGATAGTGCGCAATGCGCTCCAGGTAGAGCGCATAAAGTCCGCGCGCGTGCGCGGCCTGCAGCGCTTCGATGGCGGCCTGCGCCTCCTCCCAGCGCTGCGCGCGCACCAGCGCCAGCGCCGCATGCCATTGCTCGACTTCCGCGCGCAGCCCGGCATCGAGTTCGCTCTCGATGGCCAGCGGTTCGAAGATCGGCACGGGTTCGTTCTTGCCCTTCACCCGCACCCGGTCCAATTCGCGATAGGCGAACTGCGGCGCGGCCTGGCGCGTGGCATCACCGACCATCACCCCCACCCCGTAGACCTTGGTGATCGACTCCAGGCGCGAGGACAAATTGACCGCATCGCCCATCACCGTATAGGCCTTGCGGATGCGCGAGCCCATGTCGCCCACGCGCATCTGGCCGCTGTTCAAACCGATGCCGATCTTCAGCGGCGGCCAGTTGCG
Organism: Herbaspirillum huttiense; assembly: GCF_004367745.1. Lineage (GTDB taxonomy): Bacteria > Pseudomonadota > Gammaproteobacteria > Burkholderiales > Burkholderiaceae_D > Herbaspirillum > Herbaspirillum huttiense. The sequence continues at coordinate 343,170 of NZ_CP037993.1, read as the reverse complement.
GCGCGTGAATTCCTCGTTGAGCAGCAGCGTGGTCTGCTGCATCTTCAATGCCGTGGCCACTGCGCGGGCGGCGTGATCAGGCACATCCAGGGGCGCGCCCCAGAAGGCCATCACGGCGTCGCCGATGTACTTGTCGAGCGTGCCGCGATTGCCACGGATATCTTCGGACATGGCGGTGAGATACATGTTGATGTATTCACGCAGCTCGTTGGGCCGCAAGCTTTCGGAGATGGTGGTGAACCCGCGCACGTCGGAGAACATCACGGTCAGTTCGCGGATCTCGCCTTCCATGTTGTAGCTGGCCGGATTGGCCGCCATTTCGGCCACCAGTTCGGGAGCCACGTATTCGCCGAACAGGTTGACGATGGCCTTGCGGTTGCGATATTCGAACAGGTAGCCCCAGGCCAGATTGCTGATGAACAGCAGCGCCACCAGCAGCAGCGACGACGCCAGCGGCAGCACTAGGCCGGCGCTGTCATAGAGCCAGTAGTTGAGTCCACCCAAAGCGGCCGCCGTCCCCAGCGACAGCAGCACCGAGGCCAGCGGCCCCAGCGCGGGCAACATCAAACCCAGCAGCAGGCCGGCCAGCGCGACCTGCAAGCCGTCATAGCCCGCCGCGAAATCGGGGCGGGTCTTGAAATCATCATCGATGATGGATGCGATCAGGTTGGCGTGGATCTCCACCCCGGGATAGACCGGACTCACCGGCGTGGCCCGCAGGTCGTTCAGGCCAGGCACGGTGGTCCCGACCAGCATGATGCGGCCATCCAGCTTGTCGTGCGGATAGGTGCCACGGATCACGTCCACTGCCGGTACATAGCGATAGGCACCGCCCTGCGGTCCGCCACGCCCGCGATAGGTCACCAGCGTGGTCAGCCCGCGCTCCACCGGAATGATCAGCGGCTGCGGACGCGCTTCCACGGCGATGGCGGCGAGCGCATCGTAGGTCTCCTTCTGGTTCCCCAGCAGTCCATCCGCGCCGGTCAGGAAGACCGGCTTGATGCGCTTGCCATCGACCGCCACCCGGGCCGTCGCCAGGGCCAGCGACTCATAGAAGTTGTCGCCATGCCGCGCCAGCAGCGAGACCGTGCGGATCAGCCCGTCATCATCGGGCACCGGATTGAAGAAGCCACCGGCACGCGCCGCCGCTTGCAGCTGCGGCAGGTTGGCACCATAGGCGCGCCAGCGCACCACCTCCACATCGCGCCCGCCCAAGGCGGCCACGCTGAAGGCGGGCGGTGGCAACTGCCCCTTGATCACGGCCCCGCCCTCATTGGAGAAGGCATAGCCCATCACCACCGGCTGGCCCTGCAGGGCGGCGGCCAGGCGTGCGTCGTAATCCATCTGCGGCTTGAGCAGGCGCAATTGCTGTGCCAGTTGCGGCACGTCCTTCAACGGTCCGCGCGCGAGGTCTTCCAGACGGCCATAGCCGGAGGTGGTGTCGGGCTCGGCGAAGACCACGTCGAAACCGACTGACTGCGCCTGGTAGGCCTGCGTCATCTGCTCCACCAGCTTGGCCACCAGGTCGCGGCTCCAGGGCCAGCGGCCCAGCTCGTTGATGCTGCGCTCGTCGATATCGACGATGACGATGCGCGGATCCAGTGCCGGTTTGGCCACGCGCATGCGCAAGTCATAGAAGAACAGGTCCATGCGCTCGACCACGCGATTGGGCAGCAGGCCCACCACCACCGCCTCGGCCAGGCCGATCAGCAACAGCGCCAGCAGCCAGCGCGCCCAGTACTTGGCGAAGGCGGTACGCAAACGACGCAACATGGACTTTCCCCCGATTCCTTTTTTGATTGGCTGCGATCATGCCACCAGTTGCCTGTGCCCACAATCGGCGCGGCACGCCGGGAGTTGCCACACGGCATGACCGCATGAATAGGGGAAATAAGCCGGGCGCGATGAACCGATGCGCAAAATGGGTTCTAATGATTTCCCGCCACCGATGAAGGAGCCCCGCATGCAGCCCATTCCAATGATCACCCTGCGCAATGGCGCGCAAGTCCCGGCACTTGGCCAGGGCACCTGGAACATGGGCGAGTCCGCCGCGGCCGCCAGCACCGAGGTTCGCGCCCTGCAGGCCGGCATCGACCTGGGCATGACGCTGATCGATACCGCCGAGATGTATGCCGATGGCCAGTCCGAACGCGTGGTCGGCAAAGCCATCGCCGGCCGCCGCGAACAGGTCTATCTGGTCAGCAAGGTGTTGCCGCACAACGCCAGCGAGCGCGGCACCATCGCCGCCTGCGAGGCCAGCCTCAAGCGCCTGGGCACCGATCATCTGGATCTCTACCTGCTGCACTGGCGCGGATCGCATCCGCTTTCAGCCACCATCGCGGGCATGGAGACCCTGATGGCGCAGGGAAAAATTCGCGGATGGGGCGTCAGCAATCTCGACACCGACGACATGGACGAGTTGGCCGATGCACCCGGTGGCGAGCAGGTGCTGTGCAATCAGGTGCTGTACAACCTCTCGCGGCGGGGAATCGAATTTGACCTGCTGCCGCAGGCCGAACAAAGCGGCGTGGCCGTGATGGCCTATTCGCCCATCGAGCAGGGGCGCATCCTCAAGCAGGCGGCCCTGAAGGCGGTCGCGCAGCGCCACGGCGTGACACCGGCGCAGGTGGCGCTGGCGTGGGTGTTGCGACGTCCCGGGGTGATCGCCATTCCCAAGGCCGCCGATGTCGCGCACGTGGAGGCCAACCGGGCCTGCCTGGCGCTGCATCTGAACGAAAATGACTACAGTGAGCTGGACGCGGCCTTTCCACCGCCACGGCGCAAGCAGCCGCTGGCGATGCTATGAACATGTCGCACCAAACCTGCCGTTCGACCTGAGTAGCCGCAGCGCGGCGTATCGAAGGCGCACCTGCCTTGTTACCGTAGCCACGCCTTCGATACGACCCTCTCGGGTCTACTCAGGACGAACGGTGGGTGATGCCGCAATCGACGTTCAAGATTCAGGCGGCTGCTTCCATGGCTTGCAAGGCCTTTAGCAAGTAGCGCACGGCCGCCGGAATCGGCGCGATCACCGGTACCGAAAAACGCTGCGCCAGCGCCATCGCCGCCTGCCCCAAAGGACCGCCGCCGATCACCACCGCCTCGGCACCATCGCGCTCCACGCAGGCGCGCACGGCTTGCGCCAGTGCCTCTACCAGTGCCTGCGGATCGGCCGCCAGCGCGCGCGGATCACCGGCGGTCAGACGAATGCCGGTGTAGAGCGCACCGACACCCGCCTGCTGCGCTTTTTCGCCAATCACATCAGCCAGCTCCGGCGTGACGGTGGCCACACCGAAGCGGCGTCCACCCTCGGCTGCTTCCAGCATCGACGCTTCACACAGCCCGGCGACGGGTCGGCCATCAAGCGCACGCAGGCGCTCAATACCAGGATCGCCAAAGGCGCTGATGATGCACCCGACGCTGTGCCGCCCGCCTTCGCGCCAGTTGCGCTCGACCTCCGCCCCCGCTGCCGCCAGTTCCACGGCATTGACGATCATCTCCGGCCCCTGCCGCGCACTCACGCCGCTGAGGGCATATCCCGCTGGCAGCGAAGTGCGGGCAATGGCCACCATCATCTCGGTGGTGGCCTGGGAGGAATTGGGATTGATCAACAGGATATGCGGCATGCCAGACTCATGAAAAAGAAAATCAACTACGTGCAGCGACCGCCGGCACCACTGCCTCCGGCGCGGTCTCCTCCAGCGGTGCATCGGGCGACTTGCCATAGGTCTCGGGCACGGTGCGGATGGCCACCGTGAAGATGCCATACATGGCGGCGATCATGCCGAACACGCCCGCCAGCCCGAAGGCATCGAACAGCCGGCCAGCGACCAGCGGCATCAGAGCACCCGCCGCCGTACCGGTGGCGAGGATGAAGGCGGTGCCGAAGGCGCGCACGCGGGTCGGATACAGCTCGGGCGCAAAGATCCAGATGGTGGTGTTGAGCAGCAGCACGAAGAACTGGAACACCGCACCCGCCGCCAGGATCAGCACGATGCTCTTGGCCAGGAAGCCGATCGCCAGCGCCGCCAGGCAGGCGCAGATCGCACCGGCGGTCAGCACGCGCTTGCGCGGCAGATGGAATCCGAACACCGACGCGGCAATCGCCCCCAGCAGGCTGCCGCTCTGCATGACCATGGTGAACAGCAGGCTCTTGGAGATGGTGTAGCCCAGGCTCACCAGAATGGTCGGCATGAGCGTGAGCACCGAGATCTGCGCGCCATAGGTCATCCAGATGGCGATGCACAGCGGCAGCGTGCGCCGCGCCAGCGCGCCCTGGAAGATTTCAATCGAGCGCACCTTGGCCGGTGCGGCCTGCTGGCGGCTACCATCGTCGCTGATCCAGTCACGGCCTTGCGGCGCCGGGCCGGAGAGCTTGCCGCTGGCCAATCGCGCCAGCACCTGATTGGCTTCGGCGATCTTGTTGCGGGAGAGCAGGAAACGCGGCGTCTCCGGAATGTAGCGGCGATAGAAGGCCCCCAGCAGCGCCGGCAGCATCAGGCAGAAGAACAGCCAGCGCCAGCTGTTTTCACCGGGAAAGAGGGTAAACACCAGCAGGCCGAAGGCCGGCGCCAGGAAATTGCCCATGCCGCCCGCGCCCACATTGACCAGGCCCACGGCGGTGCCGCGGAACTTGCTGGAACAGAACTCGGCCAGCATGGTGACCGCAATGGCGATTTCACCGCCGAGACCGAAACCGACGATGGCACGGCCCACGGCCATCACCGTCAGGTCCGGTGCCAGCGCGCAGATGCCGGCACCCAGCGTGAACAGCAGCAGGTCCAGGCTCAGCATGACGCGCCGGCCATAGCGGTCGGCCACCAGACCCGAGACGATGCGGCCGATGGCGGCGCTGGCGAAGGTGACCGTATTGAGCAGGCCGATGTCGGTCGCCGTCAGGCCCCACTGCTGCTTGAGCAGCGGGCCGACCAGGCCGATGGCGTTCTGTTCGAAGGCGTCGAAGAGACAGCCGATCAGGATCAGGAAGATGATGGTGTGATGCGAACGGGTCACCCCGATCTTGTCCAGCGCGCCGTCCAGTTCGGCCACGCGCGGCGAGTGCGGCAGGTCGGGCGATGAAAGTGTGGGTCCGGCCATGGTCTGCTCCTCTTGCGTTGGAAGGTCCAATGAGTGCTGCTCGATGTGCGCATCGGATGATGCGAGGCGGTGAGACCACGGCGACCTGACCTTGCGGCCGTGAAACTACTGTAGTCCGGCATGCCCAAGAATGAAAGCCAGATTTCAATATATATTGTTTATTGAAATTTGTATTTCACTCATGCAGCTGCATTAGCAATCTGCGTGCCAGCCATTTTGGAGGGATGAAATCAGGATTTCAGGAGGAAATGACCGGCCGGGAACGCCCGGCATGCGCCGCAAGAGGGCAGGCAGCACGGTCGCCGCACCGGCGCGGGGCGGCACGCATGAAAATCGGGAGTCAGAAAATTGAAGTGCCTGAAATCATGATTTCAATATTGAAAGAGGGCAATCGTCCAGCATTCCGCCCCGGCAACTCACTCGAAGTCGCCCAGTTCCTCATGCTCCTGCTCCACTGCCGCCAGCCGCTTGCGTCCGGCCGCACCACTGGCTTCGATCACCAGGGTGGACAAGAGATCACACAGCGCCATCACGCCGACATGATTGTCCAGCGAGCCGGGACCGCGGCAATGTGCCTGCAGCGACCAGGTGGCCAGAGCATAGTCGGCCGAGGCCTGGTCGCTGATGTAGAGCAGATAAGATCCGGCGCGCGTAGCGGCCTCCAGCAGGCGGTCCATCTGCCCGGTCTGGCGGCGCGTGCCGAAGACGATCACGCAATCGCGCTCGGACAGACCGGCAGTGTATTCCGCGAGGGTCTCGCCCGGCCCCGGCAGGCAGGTCACGCGCGGCAAGACCTGGATGATCTGCCAGCGCAGGTAGAGCGCAAAGGCCTGGCTGCTGCGGCTGCCGAAGATCAGCACCTGGGGTGCGTTGACGATGGCGCGGGCGATCTCGGCCAGGGTGGCGTCGGAGAGGCGCTCGAAGGTGGCCGCCAGGTTCTGCTGGGATTGCTGGAAGTGCGCCGCCACCGAACGCACCTGGCGCGCAGCGCCGGGGCTGCTGGCATGGAACAGCGGGGAGCCGGTTTCCTGTTCCTCGCGCACGTGGCGGCGCGCTTCCTCGTAGCTCTCGTAACCGACGCGGCGGATGAAGCGGCTCACGGTCGACGGCGACACGCCTGCCAGTTGCGCCAGCTCGTTGCCGGCATAGCTGGCCAGCTCGCCCGGAAACTCCAGCAGGAAGTCGGCCAGCTGGCGTTCGGTACTGGAGAGTTCGTCGAGTTTGCTGCGCACGCGGCGCACGAAGGATTCGGCAGAAGGTTTCATGTCGGTGCGGGGCAGATCCGCGAGGCAGTTCAATGCGGGCGGTCGCGAAGCCGTGGCGGGCGATTTGCTTCATATCGCCTCAAACCCACGCGATCCGGACCGGGTCGCCGCATTGTATAGCAGCCAGGCCCTGCTGCGGCGTCAGCCGAACTTGCGTGCAGCGTCGATGGCCAGGCCGCTGCCGATGCTGCCGAACAGGTCGCCTTCCACATGCCGCGCCTGCGGTGCCAGCGCACTGATGCGTTCGCGCAGCAGGCGCACGCCGCTGGAGCCGCCGGTGAAGAACACGCTGTCGATATCGTCGGCGCGCAGGCCGGCCTGCTGCAACAGCGCCAGCACGGTCTGCTCCACCGATTGCACCAGGTGGTCGACGGCGCCGTTGAAATCGCTGCGCAAGAGCGGCAATTGCTCCGGCTGGCGCAGGCGATCCAGATCCAGCAAGGTCTGCTCGGCGCTGGAGAGCGCGATCTTGCCGGCCTCCACCTGCAGCGCCAGCCAGTGGCCGCAACGCTGCTCGACCACATCCAGCAGGCGCGCAAAGCGCTCGCGGTCGGCCACTTCGCGCGCCACGTCCTGCAGCTGCTGCCAGGCCTTGCGGGTGTAGAGCTGGTTGATGGTGTGCCAGGTGGCCAGGTTGAAATAATAGCTGGAGGGGATCTCGGCATTGCCCTGCAGGCGGCCGCCCAGGCCCAGCAGCGGCATCACGCAGGCCAGGCTGAAATACTTGTCGAAGTCGGTGCCGCCGATGTGCACGCCGCCATTGGCCAGGATGTCCTCGCGCCGCTCGCTGCGCGCTGCGCGCTCGGGCGAGAGGCGCACCAGCGAGAAGTCGGACGTACCACCGCCGATGTCGACGATGAGCACCAGCTCTTCCTTGTCGATGCGCGACTCGTAATCGAAGGCGGCCGCAATCGGTTCGAACTGGAAGGCGATGTCCTTGAAACCGACATCGCGCGCAATCTCTTCCAGCGTATCCTGGGCCAGCTGGTCGGCGGCCGCATCCTCATCAACGAAGTGCACCGGACGGCCCAGCACCACCTTGGAGAACGAGGTCCCGGCCGCGCGTTCGGCACGCTGCTTCAATTCGCCGATGAACTGCGAGAGCAGACCGCGATAGGGCAGCGCCCGGCCGCCCACTTCCGTCTGGCCATCGATGGCGCCGGAACCGAGCAAGCTCTTCAGTGAGCGCATCAGGCGGCCTTCGTAGCCGGCCAGGTATTCGCCCAGGCCGGCGCGGCCATAGCTGAAGCTGTTCTCGTCGGCATTGAAGAACACCACCGAAGGCAGCGTGGCCTTGCCGTCTTCCAGCGGCAGCAGCAGGGAATCCCCGGCCTGCGGGCGCTGCCAGCCGACCGTGGAATTGGAGGTGCCGAAATCCACACCGCACGCGTTCGCCATCGATCACTCCTTCTTTTTGGGTCGGCAATCATATAGAAAAGGACGGTGCTTGTCTGCACGGCGTCATGGCGGCGTTTGAAGCAAACAACATGCCGCCGTGAAATCATTACCGATTCGGCAATGGCAGGATGGCAATCCAACGAAAAACGGCACCGCCGGGCAAGGCTGCCCGACGGTGCCGTCAGATCGAACCGGCTGAAAACGGCTGTGGAAAACTTAGAATTCCTGCGCCACCGGACGCAGCACCACTTCGCTGATATCCACATTGGCCGGCTGCTCGATGGCATAGGCAATCGCACGCGCCACCGAATCGGCCGGAATCTGGTTGGCCTCATACCAGGCCAGCAGGGCTTCCGAGGTTTCCTGGTCGCTGCTGTGGGTCTTCAGTTCGGAATCCACCGCCCCCGGGGAGATGATGGTAGTGCGCACACCGTCCGGTGCTTCGGCGCGCAGGCCTTCGGTCAGGGCGCGCACCGCGAACTTGGTGGCGCTGTAGACCGTGCCCATGCCGGCGAAGACCTTGATGCCCGCCACCGACGATACATTGATGATGTGGCCCGAGCCCTGCGCAGCGAAGCGCGGCAGCGCGGCGGCTACGCCATAAAGCACGCCCTTGACGTTGACGTCGATCATGCGGTCCCACTCTTCGACCTTGAGCTTGGCCATCGGGGCCAGCGGCATGATGCCGGCATTGTTGACCAGCACGTCGATGCGGCCGAAGTGCTGCTCACCCTTGGCGACCAGGGCTTCGACATCGTCACGGCGCGCCACGTCGGTGGTCACGGCGATGGCCTGGCCACCGGCGGCGGTGATGTCGGCCACCAGTTTTTCCAGACGATCGGTGCGGCGCGCACCCAGTACAAGCCTGGCACCCAGTGCAGCCAGGTGACGTGCGGTGGTTTCGCCCAGGCCGCTGCTGGCACCGGTGATGACGACGACTTTGTCCTTGATGTTGTTGCTCATGATGAATCCTTTCCAGTGATGGGGTTGGCTTGCGGTTGCTGCGTGTCGATGGAAGGATTATGGGTGCCGCCACTATGCCAAACAATGGAAATGATAAGATTACAGAATTCCATTTTCAGGAATCATCATGCTCAACCGACTGGAGATGCTGCGCATCTTCTGCGCTGCCGCCGACACTGGCAGCTTCAAGGAAGCCGCGATCCGGCTCGGCATTTCACCGCAAGCCGTCACCCGCGCCATCCAGGAACTGGAGCGCCTGCAGGGCGAGATGCTGTTCCATCGCAATACGCGCCAGGTGCGCATCACCAGTTTCGGCGAAGCGCTCGCCGAACGCGCACGCGAAAGCCTGCGTGATCTGGATGGACTCTTCGAAACGGAGGCCGCCAGCCCGGCCGACGAGATGAGCGGACTGGTGCGCCTGGCCGCCCCGTCGGCGCTGGGACGCAGCCGCCTGCTGCCCATCGTGGAGCGACTGGCGCAGGCGCATCCCGGCTTGCGCTTCGACCTGCGCCTGACCGATCAGCGCGCCGACGTGGTGGGAGAGAAGATCGACATCGGCATCCGCGTCGGCACCGTGCCGGACAACCGCTTCGTGGTGCGGCGGCTGGGCAAGGTGCGCTTCCATGTGGTGGCCACGCCGCGCTTCCTGCGCCGCCATGGGGCCCCGGAAGACACCGAGGCCCTGCGCGCCCTGCCCTGCACCGCCATGCTGGACCGGGGTACGGGCCGCCCCTGGCCCTGGCTGTTCGCGCAGGAGAACCAGTGGATGGCCGATCATGCCCGCTTCCTCTGCGATGATTCCGAGGGCGAATATTTATTGGTGAGAAGTGGCGTGGCCATCGGCCAGATTGCCGGTTTCCTGTGCGAGGACGATATCGCGGCAGGACGGCTGGTCCCCGTCATGACTGATCACGAACCCGATCCCTGGGACATGTACCTCTACCGTCCGCAACGCGGACCGGTGCCGCCGCGCCTGCGGCTGGTGTTCGATACGCTGGTGCGCGAATTCGCCGAGTGAATGTGCCGGCTTACCAGCGGCAGTCGTGATCCATCAGCACTTCGGCACTGCCCTGTTCCTCGCGGTCGAAGTTGACCGGCATGTTGATCAGGAAGAAGCCGGTGCTGCCATCGGCAAAACGCGCCCCGGTCAGCAGCAGTGACTGCGAGGCCATGTTGTCGGCCGCATAGGCGCTGCGGGCAGCGGCCAGCTTGAAGGGGTCGTGCAGTGCCAGCGTATCGGCGGGCAGGCGCATGACCCAGTAGCGATGGCCTTCGAAATACCACGGCAGCCATTGCTGCCAAGGGTCACCCCGGTGATCGTCGAGGCTGGCCGCCACATCGCGGCGCATGCAGTCGATGTGCAGATGCAGGTGCAATTGCGAACGGCCGGCCGCCGAATTGATTTCAATACCCAGCTGTTCATCGGAGAGCGGGCGGCCCAGGGCCTGCGCCACACGCCCGCGCTGCTCCCATGCATAAGCCCAGTAGTTGGGCGCATCCGGTGCCAGCAACTCCGGACTTTCGATGCCGGTCAGGCGACGGGTCGGCATGAGCAGGTATTGCGCGGGACCGACCAGATCCTTGAGCACCACGAAGCCGCGCGCCAGATCGACCATCACGCATGGCTGCGGCTGGCCGGTGGACTGCATGTTGGGCAGGCATTGCTGGCTGGTGATTTCCCACAGCTTGTGGGGATCGGCGGCCTGAGTCGGACTGGCCGACAAGGCCAGCCACAGGCCCAGCAGGAGGGAAAAACAGGAAGGAAGGCGGGAAAGCAATCGCATCGGAACCGTCCGGAGCAAGGGGCAGCAAGGCCGTGCAGGGTAGCGGGCCGGTGTTTCCGCAGGATGACAGCGATGCTGCCGGAGGGATTACTTGTCGCGCGTGGCCTGCACCAGGCACTTGGAGAGCTTGTCGAAATGCAGCCAGGCAGCCTGGCTCAGCTCGACCTGCTTGCGGCGCGGATCTTCGGTATCGGCCAGCACGATCCAGCCCTTCTCGCGCATGGATTTCAGGCGCGCATGCAGCATCGCGGGCGAACCGAATTCGCTTTGCGCCATCAGGTCGCGCACCGACAGCCGCTGTTGGTCTTGGCCGGCACGGGCGATGAAAGCCAGGATCCGGTCTTCGAGCGGATCCAGCGTAGCCAGTGACGGCAATCCCCGGAGTGCTTCGGCCAGTTGCAGAAATCTCAGGTAGATATCCGCCGGCCGCTTGTTTTTACCCATATGGCGATGGTGTTGGTTGTTGTCTTGCAAGTCAGGAACGCGTTACGTACGGAGCGCGCGTAACACGCGCGCGCGACATCGTTCCAGAATTGATAGCGAATCATACGCCGGGCCTGCCGGAAAGTGCAATCTTTACCGCCTTGACCGGCAGCAATGCGTCCGGCGGTAACGTTTGCACCCCGATTTGCGAGGCTGGCGCGCCACACTGCTGAAAATTGTTGAGGTGCAGCGCCCCGCCGCATTGGGTAACATACGCGCCGTTCCGCATGTCCCAGCCTCCCCTCGCCATGCAAGCCTCGCCCGACCATCGTTCCGTCCTGCGCACCCACCTGGCCGCCATCGCCGGCACGGCGCTGTGCTATTTCGTGTTCTATTCGATCAACGAATGGCTGTTCCGGCGCACCCAGTTCACCGAAGGCATCGCCTGGATCTACCTGCCCGCCGGCGTGCGCCTGATCTGCACTCTGCTCTTTGCCGAGGCCGGCTGCGTGGGCCTGCTGGTGGGCTCCCTGGCCACGGCCGCGACCTATCAACTGTTCCCGCATGACCTCATCGCTGCCGCCGGCTACTGCCTGATCTCGGCCGGCGCCCCCTACCTGGCCTACCGCCTCACCCTCTCCGGCATGGACCTGGGGCGCAACCTGGGCAACCTCAACACCACCCGGCTGATGGCCTGCATCCTGCTCTATGCGCTCTCCAATCCGCTGTTCCAGCTGATCTGGTTCGTCATGCGCGGGGTCTATCCGGATTTCTGGAGCGGCCTGATCGTCATGTCCATCGGCGATCTCTCGGGCTCGCTGATCGTGGTCTACCTGTGCAAGCTGCTGCTGTCCATGCTGCCCCGCATGCCCCTGCCACGGCGCTGATGGCAGGCCGCACGCTGTCGCCGGCAGGCGTCAGCCGCTGGCACACCTGCGGACTTGCGGATAACCCCAGGCAACATTTTCTTCACTCGGGTTAACGCAAACCCGCATGGTGTAATACGCACGACACATTTCCTCGCTACGCTGCGCATCGCTATAAAAACTATAGCGCTACAAATCGTATAACGAAGCTTCGAGGAGTGTGGCATGCGCAGTTGGGACGAACCCAAAAAACGGAAGGCCCGCGTCGAGATCATCCCGATGATCGACGTCATGATGTTCCTGCTGGTCTTCTTCGTGCTGATCAGCCTGAACGTGATTCCGGCCCTGGGCCTGAAGACCCAGCTGCCCAGTTCGTCCACCGCCCAGGATCTGAAACCGCAGACCAAGGCCGTCATCACCATCGCCAAGGAAGACGTGATCCAGGTCGATGGCGAGAACACCACCCTGGACGCCCTCACCGCCCGCCTCGACAAGCTGCGCAAGGATGGCGAGAAACTCAATCTCATCATCAACAGCGACCGCGGCGTGGAAGTGCAGCGCCTGGTCGACGTGATGGATACGCTCAAGAAGGGCGGCTTCGATTCCATCTCGATTGCCACCCGCAAGCAGTGATGATGAACGTTCCCATCCTCTTCCGTTTCCGTGAGCCGCTGGCCACGCTGCCCTCGCTGGTGGTACTGGCCGTGCTGATCCTGGCCGGCGTGCAGAAAGTGACCGAACTCAAGCGCAAGGAAGATCCGCAGCCGGTGCAAATCTCGCTGACGGAAATACCGCCGCCTCCGGTGCCGCAACCCAAGCCGCAAGTGGAACCGCAGCCCAAGCCGGTGGAGCCGCCGAAGAAACAGGAAGCACCCAAGCCCGTGGCCAAGCCGGCTCCGGTCAAGCAAGCGCCGGCCCCGGTGGACCCGGCACCGCCCTCGGCCACCGCACCGATCCTGCCGGCCACGCCGCCGCAACCCAGCGCTCCGGCCGCACCTCCGGTGCAGTCCGCGCCGGTGGCCCCGCCGTCGCCGCCGCCGGCCAACACCGCCAACATCGAGCAGACCTACGTCGGCCAGTTGCGCGCACATCTGAACAGCATCAAGCGCTATCCGACCGGACGCGAAGCCAGCACCCTGCGCCCGCAAGGCAAGGTGCGCGTGTGGTTCGTGTTGAAGCGCGATGGCAGCGTGGTCGACAGCGGCATCGAGAGTTCATCGAACTCCATGCTGCTCGATGATGCCGCCCGCAAGACCATCAATCGCGCCGCCTTCGCGCCCTTCCCGGAAGACAGCTACAAGGGCGAGAGCACGCACCGGTTTACCGCCGATCTGGAATTCATTCCCGTCTGACGCGGCCCGCTGCAGAACGCAGAGGGCGCGCACCGGGCGCAACGATTTCGACACGCAGTTCAACAAACCCAGGGGAACACGACATGCAATGCAAACTCACCCGGCTGTCCTTGCTGATATCCGGGCTCTTCATGGCAGGCGCACCGGCCTTCAGCTTCGCCCAGTCCACCACCACTGACGTCGGCACCGTGACCGTGCAGGGCGGCGGCAGCGCCAGTGCCGGCACGGCTGCAGCCACCGGCCTGATCCAGGCGGAAGATTCGCCCAAGGCGCGCAGCTCGGTCAACCGTGACTACATCGAGAAGCAATCGCCCACCGGCACGCCCTACCAGATGATCAACCTGCTGCCCGGCGTCAACACCTACGACAACGACGGCTCGGGCCTGTTCGGCGGCAACATCCGCGTGCGCGGCTTCAACAGCGACCAGCTGGGCTTCACCATCAGCGGCGCACCGGTCAACGACTCCGGCAACTTCGCGGTCTATCCGCAGGAGTACACCGAGCCCGACAACCTGTGCAACATCTTCGTGACCCAGGGTTCGACCGACACCGAAGCCCCGCACGTGGGCGCCACCGGCGGCAACATCGGCATGACCTTCTGCGCACCGGAAGACCAGCAGCGCATCCGCGTGACCAATGCCTTCGGCTCCAACAGCCTGTGGAAGCGTTATGTGCGCTTCGACTCGGGCAAGCTGCTGGACAACAAGTTCAAGTTCTTCATCTCGTACTCCAAGACCACTGCCGACAAGTTCAAGGGACCGGGCGGCGCCATCAAGGATCACGTCGACATCGGCACCAATTTCGACCTGGGCCAGGGCAGCTTCATCAACGCCAACCTGCTCTACAACCGCCAGCTCAACAACAACTACCGTTCGCTGACCAAGACCCAGATCTCCCAACTGGGCCGCAATGCCGACTTCGGCAGCACCATTCCACAGCACCAGCCCGCAGTGGCCGGTACCGCGCAGAACGACACCACCTATGCCCCCAACGTTGCGGCCAACATCGCCAACAACGCGTACTACGCCTACAACCTCAATCCCTTCGAGAACTGGCTGGGCACCATCAATGCGCACTTCCAGCTGAGCCCGACCTCCAGCCTGGATATCGATCCCTACTTCTGGTACGGCTTCGGCACCGGCGGCAACCAGCTGCAGACCGTGCGTGAAGGCGGCGTGACCGGCGCCAGCCAGCTTGGTGGCGGCGCACGCGACGTCAACGGCGACGGCGATCGTCTCGATACGGTCTACGCCTACGAAGGCAGCCGCACCCGCACCTATCGTCCGGGCGTGACCTTCAAGTTCAACCAGCAGCTGGACAACCACCGCATCCTGGCCGGTTACTGGGTCGAGCGCGCCCGTCACCAGCAGACCGGCCCCTTCAGCCGCGTGGACAACAACGGCAACATCGCCGACCTGTGGCAGGACAATTCGGACCAGTGGCTGCGCAATGCCGATGGCTCCATCTTGCAGTACCGCGACACCATGACCGTCAGCACGGCGCAGTCGATCTTCCTGCAGGACAGCATCAGCATGATGAACGACAAGCTCAACGTGCAAGTCGGCGGCCGCTACTCCTCCATCGACCGCGACTTCACCAACTACCCGAGCACCGGTTCCACCAGCGGCACCAACAGCTATTCCAGCGCCGGCTACTACAAGGTCAAGAAGAACTACGCCGACTTCCTGCCCAGCCTGGGCGTGCGCTTCCAGCTCGATGAGAAGCAGTCGGTGTTCTTCAATGCCGCCAAGAACTTCAAGGCGCCGGGCAACTTCTCCTACTTCGGGCTGCTCTCGGGCGGCACCATCGTCAACGGCCAGCTGGTCGGGGCGACCCAGCGCGAAGTGCCGGTGGACAAGGAAACCTCCTGGAACTATGACCTCGGCTACCGCTACAACACCGAGAAGTGGATGGCCTCCGGTTCGCTGTTCTACATCGATTATCACAACCGCATCGCCAGCGCCTACAACCCGGACACCAACAACAAGACCGACTACAACGTCGGCGACGCCAGCTCGCACGGCCTGGAACTGGAAACCGGTTACGCCTTCACCCGCAACCTGTCGATGTATGGCTCGCTGTCCTACATCAAGAGCAAGATGAAGCAGGACCTGCGCAACAGCTCGACCCAGTTCCTGCCGACCTCGGGCAAGGAATTCCCGGATACGCCGAACTGGCTGTCGGGCCTGTCGCTGCAATACCAACAGGATGGCTGGTACGTGTTCGGCCAGGCCAAGTACACCGGCCGCCGCTACACCACGCTGGTCAACGACGATGCACTGGGTGGCTACACCCTGTTCAACGCCGGTGCCGGCATGACCTTCGCGTCCACCACCTGGCTGAAGAAGCCGACGGTGCGCCTGAACGTCTACAACCTGTTCGACAAGCAGTACCTCAACCTCAACGGCGGCAGCGGCAGCCAGTTCACCACCAACGCAGTGGCGGTCAACGGCATCCCTGGCACCGATCCATCGCTCTACATCGGTGCCCCGCGCACCTTCACCGTCACCCTGACCGCGGATTTCTGATCGCGGCCTGAACCGGGCGGCCCGCACCTGCAACACGGGCCGCCCATCACTGCAAGAGAGGCAAGCATGAACATGCAACTACTCCACGAACTGGCCTTCTACCTGATGTACGCCTGCGCGGCGCTGGCCATTTTCGTCATCGTCGAACGCGGCCTGTTCTTCGGCTACACCATGCGCCAGGCCACGGGCCTGGAGCGCGCCATGACGCACGCGGTCCAGCATCTGCAGGAACTGCCGGCCGAACTGACCACCCGTCCCAGCCTGCCGCTGGCCCTGGTGTCGGACATCCTGGCCGAGAAGCATCACCTGCATACCGAGAAGGACCTGGAAGATTTCAGCGAGTCGGTCTACATTGCCAAGCGCGGCGAAGTGCAGCAGCGCCTGTGGATCCTCGATACCATCGTGACCGCTGCGCCCCTGCTGGGCCTGCTCGGTACCATCCTCGGCATCATCGACACCTTCAAGGCACTGGCGGTGCAGGGCGTGTCGGACCCGGGCCAGGTGTCGCAGGGCATCGGTACGGCGCTGTATGCGACGGCTCTGGGCATCGGCATTGCGGTGGTCGGCATGTTCTTCTTCAACCTGTTCCAGGAACGCATCGAGCGCATCAACGATCATCTGAAGGTCCTGATGCTGCGCGCCTGCGTCGGCCGCCTGAACCCGCAGCCGCAACACAGCCCGCAGCCGCAGGGCAAGCTGCACATCGCCTGAGCGCCACACTGACTTCTCCCTTGCCGACATCATGACCCTCGCGCCACGCCGTCTTCTGCTTCGTCTCGCTGCCGCCTTCGGGCTGGTTCTTTCGCTGGCCACACCGGTCCAGGCCGAATTCGCCATTCCCGGTTTCGAACTGGTCCACACCGTGCCGCGCGAAACCACGCTGGCCACGCCGGACCTGCGCGATGCGGCCGTGGTGTGGAAGGAAATGTTCGACAGCGCGCAGCGCGAGATCGTGTTCGGCCAGTTCTACGTGGCCGGGCAGGATGGCGAGGCGCTCGATGACATCATGGCGCACCTGGAGGCGGCCGGACGGCGCGGCGTGAAGATCCGCTTCCTGATGGAAAAGAAGGGCGAGTTCGCCTCGGTCCCGGCCACCATCGAGAAGCTCAAGCGCATCCCGAACCTGGAATTCCGCCAGATCGATTATTCCCGCATGACCGGCAACGGCATCATCCACGCCAAGTATTTCGTGGTCGATGGCCGCAGCGCCTATGTGGGCAGCCAGAACTTCGACTGGCGCTCGTTCTCGCACATCCACGAAACCGGATTGAAGATCACCGACCCGGCCGTGGCAGCGCAGGTGCAGGCCATCTTCGAGATCGACTGGGCGGCGCAGGCGGCCATCGCCGCCGGGCAAACCCCGGTCATGACCAACCGCAGCGTGGTCCCGGCCGATGTGGCGCGCGGCAATTACCTCGTGGCCAGCCCGAATGCCTACAACCCGCCCGGCGTGGGCGATTCGCAAAGCGAACTGGTACGCCTGATCGGAGAAGCGCAACA
Organism: Herbaspirillum huttiense; assembly: GCF_004367745.1. Lineage (GTDB taxonomy): Bacteria > Pseudomonadota > Gammaproteobacteria > Burkholderiales > Burkholderiaceae_D > Herbaspirillum > Herbaspirillum huttiense. The sequence continues at coordinate 325,994 of NZ_CP037993.1, read as the reverse complement.
GGAAGTGCGGGTACAGTTGCTGGACTATGCGCCGCTCTCCTATGGTCCCAACCACACCCGGCCCTATTACGCCGTGATCGATGATGCCCTGCGCGCAGCGGCCACGCGGGGCGTGAAGATCAAGCTGATGGTCTCCAACTGGAACACCGAGGCCCCCGCCATCCGCTACCTGCAAAGCCTGGCGGTGCTGCCCAACGTGGAGATCCGCATCGTGACCCTGCCGCAGGCCAGCAGCGGTTTCATCCCCTTCGCCCGGGTGATCCACACCAAGGCCATGAGCATCGATGGCAAGGTGGCCTGGGTCGGTACCAGCAACTGGGCCGGCGGTTATCTGGACAACTCGCGCAATCTGGAAGTGGTGCTGCATGACGCTGCCATGGCACAACGCGTGGCGGCCCTGCATGAGCAGACCTGGAGTTCGGCTTATGCCCACCCCATCGATGTGCTGAAGCTGTATCCGAAACCGGCCAAGGGCAAGCCCGCCTCGGAATGATTCGACCAGGAAGCGCTGTTTGAACACCGCTTCCGCGATTCCCTGCCTGCTGGTCTACACTGACGAAATGTAGCGTTGTTTCGTCATTGTGTAGCATCGACCAGGAGAACCGGGATGACCAGGCTGGACCAACTCGACGACATCGACCGTCAACTCCTTTCCATCCTGCAGCTGAACGCCCGCGAACCGGTGGCCGAGATCGCCCGCCGCCTCGGTGTGGCGCGCACCACCGTGGTGGCCCGCATCGAGCGGCTGGAACAGACCGGCATCATCGGCGGCTATACCCTCAAGCTCGGGCGCGACGTGGTCGACGCCAGCCTGCAGGCCTACGTGGGCGTGACCGTGCAGCCGCGCGCCGGGCGCGACGTCATCCGCCGCTTCGGCCGCATTCCGGAAGTCCACCAGCTCTGCGCGGTCAGCGGCGAATACGATTACGTGGCCTGGCTGCGCGTCAATACGCCCGAGCAACTGGACAAGATCCTGGACCAGATCGGCGAAATGGAAGGCGTGCTCAAGACCACCACCTCGGTGGTGCTGGCCCGCAAGATCGACCGGGGAGATGCCGCCAGGACGCGTTGAAAAGCACGCGGATTTCGCCGGATTGCACTGGCAACGCTACATAATGTCGAAAGCGCACTGCAAAGTGACGAAAGCTGCGCTACTTTCTGACGATCTGGTAATGGTGTCCGTCACGGCGGCTTCCTAGAATGAATCATCGTATCCACTTTGATTCAGGAGCCCGTCATGCGTACCGTCCTCCTCGGCTGCGGCCATATCGGCCAGACCATCGCCCGCCTGCTGGCTGAATGCGGCGAGGGCCGCGACTACAACGTCACCATCGCCGACCACGATGCCGCGGCCTTGCAGGCCATCGCGGGCGTGCATGCCGAGAAGGCCGTGGTCGACTCCTCCGACCCGCAGGCCCTGGCGGCACTGCTGCAGCGCGCCGACGTGGTCATCAATGCCCTGCCCTATCACATGGCCATCAGCGTGGCCACGGTGGCACGCCAGACCGGCACCCACTACTTCGACCTGACCGAGGATGTGCAGGCGACCCGCGCCATCGCTGCGCTGGCCGAGGGCGCGCCCTGCGCCTTCATGCCGCAATGCGGGCTGGCCCCGGGCTTCATCGGGATTGCCGCACACCACCTCGCTGCCAGCTTTGAGGAAGTACACGAGATCAAGATGCGGGTCGGTGCGCTGCCGCAGTATCCGACCAACGAACTGAAATACAACCTGACCTGGAGCGTGGACGGGCTCATCAACGAGTACTGCCATCCCTGCGAAGCCTTGCGCGACGGCGAGCGGGTGATGGTCGATCCCCTGGCCGACCTCGAACACTTTTCACTGGAGGGCGTGGAGTACGAGGCCTTCAATACCTCGGGCGGGCTGGGCAGCCTGTGCGAGACGCTGGCCGGCAAGGTGCGCCATCTCGACTACAAGTCGGTGCGCTACCCCGGCCACCAGCAGCGCATGAAATTCCTGCTGGGCGATCTCGGGCTGCGGCATGATCCGGCCTTGCTCAAGGACATCCTGCGCAAGAGCGTGCCGGCTACGCTGCAGGATGTGGTGCTGGTATTCGTCACCGTGAGCGGGCTGCGCGCGGGCAAGCTGATGCAGGAAGTCTTTACCCGCAAGATTGTCGCGCAAGAGCGTGCGAGCCGGCGCGAGAGCGCCATCCAGACCAGCACCGCCGCCGGCGTCTGCGCGGCGCTGGACCTGTTCCGTGCAGGCCGCCTGCCCGCACGCGGCTTCATCCGGCAGGAACAGATCGGCTTGCCGGAGCTGCTGGGCAACCGATTTGGCGCAGTGTATGCCTGATGCGCATTGCGAGCGGGACGGTTAAGGGAAATCGTGCCGCACCGTCCTGGCTGGATTCATCCAGAGGGGACGGCTGGCGGAGGCGGCATGACGGGCAGAACATGAATATATACATATTGTCTAAAGTTAGATAATATGTTTCACATGACTTCCCGCTCCCGCAAAAAGAAACCCGACCGTCCCGACCACGCCCTGCTGCTTTCACAGTTGCAACAGGTAGCGCAAGGTCTGGGCGAGACCTTTGCGCCGTTCTGCGAAGTGGTACTGCACGACCTGCGCGATGCGGATCACTCCATCGTCGCCCTGCACAACAACCTGTCCGGCCGCGAGGTCGGCGACGCCACCACCGAACTGGGTCTGGCGCGCATCGCCGACGAGAGCTATCCGCAGGTCCTCACCAATTACGCCAACACCTTGCCGGACGGGCGACAAGCCAAGAGCACCTCGATCGGCATCAAGGATGCCGATGGCAAATACGTGGCCGCGCTGTGCATGAACATCGACCTGACCCTGTTCGGCGCGCTGCAGGGCATGCTGCGCCAGTTCGGTGGCATCGACCAGGGCGTGCGCGTGGCTGAAACGCTGGAGCCGGCCGGTGCCGAAGGCCTGCGCAGCCGCATCGATGCCTTTGCCGCACGGCTGTCGACTACGCCGCGCAGCCTCAAGGCCGAAGACCGCCGCCAGCTCATGCGTGAACTGCGCCAGTCCGGCTGCCTGGATATCCGGCGCGCGGCCGAGATCGTGGCCGCGCATCTGGGTGTCTCGCGCGCCACCGTCTACAACGACGAGAAGGAGTGAGCGCGGCCCTCGCGCGCTTGCTCTCCGTCATGTTCATCGTCACTGTCTCTTTCCATCCCACTTGAAGGAAACCTCATGATCCCCGTCTCCAGCGCTACCGAATCCCCCAGCTTCGCCGATGTCCTGCTGGCCGCCGAACGCATCAAGCCGTGGGCGCACAGAACGCCCGTCCTGCGTTCGCGCACGGCCGATGCCGAAGTGGGCGCACAGCTGTTCTTCAAGTGCGAGAACTTCCAGCGCATGGGGGCCTTCAAGTTCCGCGGTGCCATGAATGCGCTCTCGCAGTTCGACAGCGAACAGCGCAAGCATGGCGTCATCACCTTCTCCTCCGGCAACCATGCGCAGGGGACCGCGCTGGCCGCGCAGTTGCTGGGCATTCCCGCCGTCATCGTGATGCCCGAGGATGCGCCGGCAGCGAAGGTCGCCGCCACGCGCGGCTATGGTGCCGAAGTGGTGATGTATGACCGCTATACCGAAGACCGCGAGGCCATCGGTGCGCGCCTGGCCGCCGAGCGCAAGATGACGCTCATCCCGCCCTACGATCATCCGCACGTGATGGCCGGGCAAGGCACGGCCACGCTGGAACTGCTGCAGGAAACCGGTCCGCTGGATGCGCTCTTCGTCTGCCTCGGCGGCGGCGGCCTGCTGTCCGGTGCGGCGTTGGCGGCGCGGGCACTGTCTCCCGATTGCAAGATTTATGGCGTCGAACCGGAAGCCGGCAACGATGGACAGCAGTCGCTGCGCGCGGGCCAGATCGTGCATATCGATACGCCCAAAACCATCGCCGATGGCGCGCAGACGCAGCATCTGGGCAAGTACACCTTCGACGTGATTCGCCAGCTGGTGGACGACATCCACACCGTCAGCGATGCCGAGCTGGTGTCCGGCCTGCGCTTCTTTGCCGAGCGCATGAAGATGGTGGTCGAGCCGACCGGCTGCCTGGGCTTTGCCGCCGCCCGCAAGCTGAAGGAGCAGCTGCAGGGCAAACGCGTGGGCGTCATCATCAGCGGCGGCAACATCGACCTGGGCAAGCTGTCGGGTTATTTGTCCTGATTATCGGGCGCATCAGTGAGCCCGATCGCACGCGACTTCGTTTTGGCCTACAGTGTTGAGCCCTCATCATTCAATGCTGATCCCTCCACTCACCCACAAGGACTGGAAACACCATGCCCCATCTCGTACTGGAATACACCGGCAATCTCGCCCTCGATGTGCAACCGACGCTGCTCAAGCTGAACCAGGCACTGGTGGCCAGCGGACACTTTGAAGAAAACGCCATCAAGGCGCGTGCCGTGCGTCTGGACAACTACCTGGTCGGTACCGCACCGGAGGCCAAACGTGCCTTCGTGGCGGTGCGCCTGGCCATCCTGACCGGCCGCACGCTGGAAGACAAGAAGCAGATATCCGACCTGCTGGGCGCGGCACTCCAGAAGGACCAGAGCTGGCCCAAGGATCTGCAGGTACAGCTCACGGTGGAAGTGGTGGACATGCAGCGCGAGAGCTACTTCAAGCTCGCCCTGCAATAAGCTGCGGGCCTGCCTGCGCCATCACGGCGCGGCCCTCAAAACGAAAAGCCGCACGGTGCAGACCGGGCGGCTTTTTTTGCTGGTGCACGACAGGTGCGCGATATTGTTCTTGTGATGCCGCGCGACCGTGCGTGGTCAGTGCATCCGAGCTTCAGGATGCCAGTGCGGGTTCGCGCAGGAATTCGCGGAACTGCACCACGTTGCCTTCCGGATCGAAGCCATCGCAGGCACGAAAATCCGGACCACTCCATTCGGCCTCGGCCGCTTTCATGCCACCGCCGAGCTGCTGCGTGGCGAGTCGGGCGTGGGTGAGCGAACGCACGGGAAGGAACAGCTTCACCGGCACGTTCTCGCGCAGCACCGGTGGCGAAGTGATCTCCACCGTAGCTGCACTGGCTTGCGGAATCGCATGAATCACCAGCAGGAAATCCTCGGCTTCGATCACTACTTTCTCGGCCTGGGCCTGCTTGGGAACCACCGCCAGCACCTGCGCATAAAACGCGGCGAGGCGGGCTACATCTTTGGCGAACAGGACTGCGCCTGCTTTGGGCTGGGTCGACATCTCTGCTTTCAAAAACGTTGATCGGATCAAACAAGGAACGGCAGAGTTTATTTACGACCATCGCGCTTGGCAAGCATTAATCGTCTCCTTGTGGCGACAGCGTTATGTCGCTGTGTGGCGACGCCCTTCCGTCGCCTTTCCCCCGACATATTGCAGAGCAATATAAGAATCCGCTGACACGCGAAAGTGGTGCTGTCCGATGTTCATTTCAACGCGAAAAAACTAATGTTACATATCGCCGGTAAGAGACTAATAAATCGTCAATTGTCAGCATGATCAGCCAAGCTGTTTGTATGTGATCGGAATAGCATCGTTTGCGCTACGAACGCGTATAAATTGTAAGAGGATGTTCCAAATCGGTTTACTTCCGAACTCGATCTGCTACCTTGATGTCGCAGGGCAACATGGTGTGTGGCGAAGAAAAAGAAAAATATTTCCACTTGCACACCGCTATGCCACGCCGTCCTCCCCACTGCAGTCCACTGCGCTGACGGCGACCAAACATAACGCAACACAACCCTCACGAGTATCGCGCCATGAACATTCGAGATTTGCACGCTCAGTACACTCCCGAACGCTCCATTTTCAAGCGGACCCAAGCTGCGCATCGCGCCATGACGGACAACGCCTCCCAGCGCATCGAGCTTGCGCACACCGACAGTGACGCCGATGCCTGGCTGGAACCGGCCCTGTCCGACTTCATCTCGCTGGCCTCCAGCGTCTGCGGCACGCCCATGGGCATGTTCAGCCAGCTGCACGCCGACATCGGCCTGCAGCATCCTTACCTGTCGGTCAACAATGGCCGTGGCGATGCCCGCAACCAGTGGTGGCGCTTCCCCGGCCAGACCGGGGTGATGCGCAATGCGGTCGACTTCTCGCTGTGCGAAATGGCGGCCCGTACGCCGGGCCAGATTACGGAAGTGAATGACCTGTCCAGCGATCTGCGCTTTGCCACCAGTGCGCTGGCACGCGGTAATCCGGCCGTGCGTTTTTATGCGGGTGTGCCGCTGGTGTCGGGCAATGGCGACATCCTCGGGACGCTGTGCGTGATGGACCGCGTACCGCGCACCCTGACCCCGGCACAACGTGACGCCTTCCAGAAACTGGCACGCCAGCTGGAAGCACAGATCGACAGCCATCGCGCCATGCAGAAGCTGGAACAGCAGACCATGACCGATGCCCTGACCGGCATCGGCAACCGCCGCAGTTTCGATTCGCGCCTGCGCGAAGAATGGACACGCCATCTGCGCAATGCCCGTCCGCTGACCATGCTGATGGTGGACGTGGACTACTTCAAGCAATACAACGACACCTATGGCCACCCGGCCGGTGATGCGCTGCTGGTGCAACTGGCGCGCGTGCTGCGCTCGCCGTTGCGGGCCAGCGACTTCCTGGCGCGTTACGGTGGCGACGAGTTTTCGCTGATCCTGCCGGATACCGACGAGACCGGTGCCATGCAGGTCTCGGAACGCATCAAGCAGTCCGTGGCCCGCGTAAAGTGGCCGCACACCGACATCGAGATCAGCCTGGGCGCGGCGACCGTGACGCCTTCGGAAATGTGCGACTTCAGCGCCTTGCTGCATGCGGCTGACCAGGCCATGTATCAGCGCAAGCATGGGCGCAATCCGCGCAATGCATGAGCTCGCTGCTTGCCGCTGCTGACGCTGGCGCAGAAACGAAAATCGCCGCTGTGAAAACAGCGGCGATTTTTTATGGGCCGTAGCGAGCTCTCATCGCCCTTGACTGGCAGGCGGTTTGGAAAGCAGAGAGAGCGCCACCAGCATCGACAAGCCTACCACCACGGCTCCCGCGAGATACACGCTCTGTACCCCCGCATGGCTGGCCAGCGCACCGGCCAGCGGGCTGGTGATGCCCAGCGACAGATCCAGGAAGGCCACATACGCCCCCATGGCCAGGCCGCGCGTCTGCGGTGGTGCGCGGCGCATCGCTTCCACACCAAAACCGGGGAACGCCAGCGAGTAGCCGAAGCCCGTCAGCGCAGCACCGGCATAGGCCATCCAGCTGCTGTCGGCCTGCCAGATGAGCAACTGGCCCAGCAATTCGATGACCACGCACACCAACGCCACTTTCGCGCCACCGATCTGGTCCGGCAGATGGGCAAAGAACAGGCGTGCCACGATGAAAGCGACACCGAAGCTGGTGAAGGCCAGCGAGGAATCCCCCCACGACCGTGCCGCAAACAACAAGGCGATGAATGCCGTGATGACGCCGAAGCCGACGCTGGAAAATGCCAGCCCCAGGCCAGGCTGCCACACGGCACCCAGCACCTGGTAAAAGGGCGTGCGGCGGCTGGCACCGGGCGCTACGCCACGCAAGGGGCTGACCGCCAGCAGCGCCACTATCGGCAAGAGCACGCTCACACCGGCAATCCCCGCAAATCCCCAGGCCTTGCTGACGGCCACACCCAACGGTGCACCGCCGGCCATGGCTGCATAGATGGCGATGCCGAGCCAGGCCATCACCTTGCCGCCATGCTGCGGCCCGACCAGCGCGATGCCCCAGCCCATGGTGCCGGTGATGACCAGGCTCTCGCCCAGGGCCAGCAGGACGCGTCCCGCCAGCAGCACCGCCACCGAGATGGCCGGCTGGTCCAGCCAGAGCAGAGAGGCCAGATAGATCAATCCCGACAGCGCCGCAGCCACGAAGCCGCCGACGACAGCGCGCTTGGGGCCACGCAGATCCGCCACGTTGCCGGCCCAGGCGCGCGAGAGCAGCGCCGCTGCAAATTGCGCACCGACCACCACACCCACTACGGTGGCATTCATGCCCAGTGCTTCCTTCAGGTGCAAGGGCAGCACCGGCAACTGCAGGCCGATGGTGAGAAAGGCGATGAAAACGGCCAGCGTCAGCGGTGCAAGCGCCTGCAGGACTGATGTGCCGGTGCCGGCGACGGTGGCCGGCGGGATGGAGAGAGGCGGGTCTGCCTGTTTTCCGTTCATGGGAAACCTCGAAGAAAATTGTGAAGGGTGGACTCGGGAATGTTGCGGAAGTCCCGTTGATGGCAGGAACGCTGCGCAGTAGAATGCGACGAATCCGTCATATTCCGTCGAATGGCAGTATGTGACGGATTCGTCAGGTTTCCTAGTCGCATTCCATTTACGTCTTCGCCTCTTCCCCCTTCTCCCCATGAACAAGCCCCGCCGCCCCGAGATTTCCCTGCGCAAGACACCGCAACAGGCCCGCTCCACCGAGCTGGTGGCAGCCATCCTGGAAGCTGCTGTTCAGGTTTTGCTGCGCGAAGGTGCGCCGCGTTTCACAACGGCGCGCGTGGCCGAGCGCGCGGGCGTGAGTGTGGGATCGGTGTACCAGTATTTCCCCAACAAGGCGGCCATCCTGTTTCGCCTGCAGGCCGACGAGTGGCAGCAGACAACGGCGATGGTGCGCCAGTTGCTGCGGGAGACGGACAAGCCACCGGCACGCCGCCTGCGCGAACTGGTGCATGCCTTTTTACGCAGCGAATTCGAAGAGGCCCAGGTACGGATGGCGCTGGCCGATGCCGCACCGCTCTACCGCGATGCGCGCGAAGCGGAAGAAATGCGCCATGACTGGGACGGCATCATCGCGCAATTCATGCGCGAAGCCTTGCCGGGAGTGTCCGCACCACGACGCAAACGCGCGGGGCAATTGATGATGACCACGCTCACCACGGCGGGCGAACATCTTTCGCGCGGCACGCTGCCTGAGAAGGAAATACGCGCCCATGGCGAGGCCATGGCTGACATGTTCTGCGCCTATCTGGACAGCCTGCAGCCGCGCTGAATCGCACTCACACCTTGCGCTTGCGCGGCACCGCCGTGGAAGCACGCTGCACCAGCTGCGGTGTCGCCGTCACCCGCATCACGGGCGAGGGACTGCGGCCCTCGATCAAGGCCAGCAGCAGGTCGATGGACATGCGCGCCGCTTCTTCCGTCGGCACCGCCACGGTGGTCAGCGCCGGTCGCGAGACCCGCGCCCACTGGATGTCGGTGATGCCGATCACCGAGATATCGCGCGGCACGTTCAGCCCGAGGTCGGCGATGGCGTTCATCGCACCCAGTGCCGGCAGATCATTGCTGGCGAAGATGGCCGTGAGCTGTGGCTCCTCGCGCAACAGCGCGATGGTGGCCTGATACCCCGCCTCGACCGTATCACCGATGTAGCGCGCACTCTGCAAGGTGTGCTTGACGCCGGCAGCGGCACAGGCCTCGACGAAGCCGCGATAGCGTTCCGCATGAATGCCGCTCTTCTTGCTGCCGACCAGCGCACCGATGTGACGATGGCCGAGCCCCAGCAGGTGCTGCGCGGCAGTCGCGCCAGCCGCATAGAAATCCACCGCGATGCAGGGCAGCTCGGGCGGGGCGTCCGGTTTCTCCCACATGCACAGCACCACCGGGGCACCCCGCCGCTCGGTCTTCTTGAGCTCGTCCATGGGCAGGTTGGCGTTCATGATGAGCACGCCGTCGGAGAGCGTTCCGGCGATCTGGTCGAGGTAGGCGCGGCCGGTGTCGGGATCGTCGTTGGTATTGCAGACGATCAGGAAGCGGCCGCGCTCGCGCGCCGCACGCTCGGCCGCCAGGGCGAATTCCGGATAGAAAGGGTTGGCGATGCTGGAGACCACCAGCGCCAGCGTGGGCGCACGCCCCTCGGCCAGCGCACGTGCGGTCAGGTGCGGACGATAGCCGAGCTGGGCGACCGCCTCCAGCACGCGCTGGCGCGTCTGCTCGCCGACCTTGCCGCGCTGGCGCAGGACATTGGACACAGTGGCCGAGGTGACACCGGCCAGACGGGCAACTTCGGATAAGGTGGTCATGGGTGCATGGAGTTGGAAGCCCTCGCATTCAAACCGCTTATGACGGGCTTGTCAACGCGCACACGCGGGCCGCGCTGCTCAAACTGAAGACGCGTCGTGCAGCCGCTGCGGAAATGATTTACGCATTGTTCACCCGCGCCCCACTCCTTCAGAGGACCGCAATCCTGACAAAAAGCTGGCAGTTTTTCGTTACAGGATTGTTGTTGCAGAGGCCATCCAAGATGGGTATGATCGACCAAAATATTTGCCAACCCAACACGGCAACACGCTCAGAACAACGACGTGGAGACAACCCCCGATTGCATACAGGAAACTCAGGCGATCTTTTTTTTGGGTCACTTGATTAAGCGCTTAACCTGACGCCGCACCTGCCTCGTGGTGCCCTGCCCTGCAATCCATTTCTGCTAGGAAAACGTGATGGCCAGCATCAGCTTGCGTGCAGCACAAAAAGCCTACGGCGACGCACCGCCGGTAATCCGCAATGTCGATCTCGACATTGGCGAACATGAATTCTGTGTTTTCCTGGGCCCCTCCGGCTGTGGCAAATCCACGCTCCTGCGCAGCATCGCGGGGCTGGAAGATCTCACCAGCGGCGATCTCTTCATCGGCGGCAAGCGCGTCAATGATGTGCCTTCGGCGCAGCGTTCGGTAGCGATGGTGTTCCAGAGCTATGCGCTGTTCCCGCACATGACGGTGTATGAAAACATGAGCTTCGGCCTGACCCTGGCCAAGCTGCCCAAGGCCGAGATCGAGCAGAAGGTGCGCGAAGCGGCGCGCATCCTGCAGCTGGAAGAACTGCTGCAGCGCAAGCCCAAGGAACTCTCCGGCGGCCAGCGCCAGCGCGTGGCCATCGGGCGCGCCATCGTGCGCCGTCCCGGCGTGTTCCTGTTCGACGAACCGCTCTCCAACCTCGACGCCACCCTGCGCAGCCAGACCCGCATCGAGATCGCCCGCCTGCATCGCCAGTTCGAACAGGCCAGCGTGGTCTACGTCACGCACGACCAGGTCGAGGCCATGACCCTGGCCGACCGCATCGTGCTGCTGCATGCCGGTGCCGATACCCAGCGCTTCGGCAGCATCGCCCAGGTCGGTGCGCCGATGGAGCTGTATCACCATCCACGCAATCGTTTCGTGGCCGGTTTCATCGGTTCGCCGCGCATGAACTTCCTGCCCGCGCAGGTGGTGAATGCGCAGGAGAACGGCATCCTGATCCGCCTGCAGCACAGCGAGGAAACCCTGCTGGTGGCGGCCAAGGGGCCGGTGCAGCCGGGCCAGCCGGTGACCCTGGGCGTGCGCCCCGAACACATGGAAATCGGCAGCCAGGGCCAGTACGGCATCACCCGCGAAGTGATGCTGGTGGAGCGCCTGGGCGAGCAGACCTATGTGCACCTGGACGAGCCGGCCGGCCAGCCGCTGGTGGCCAAGGCCCCGGGCGATGCCCACATCGCGCGCGGCGAGCGCCTGCGCGTGTCGGTCGCGCCCAGCTGCGCCTACCTGTTCGATGCGGACGGCGTGGCACTGGCGCGCACACAAGTTCATCCGGGCCTGGCCGCCGCAGCCTGATCAGGCAGTGCGCACGCGCCCTCTTCTCTTGACGCTTCACTACCGCTAAGGAACCACGATCATGTCGTTACGATTGGGAGTCTGTTACTACCCCGAACATTGGCCCGAGGCCATGTGGGAAAGCGATGCCCAGCGCATGAAGGCGCTCGGCATCAAGCAGGTGCGCATCGGCGAATTCGCCTGGAGCCGCATCGAGCCCTCGCCCGGCGACCTGCGCTGGGACTGGCTGGACCGCGCCATCGAGGTGCTGGCCAGCCACGGCCTGGAAGTGGTGATGTGCACCCCGACCGCGACCCCGCCCAAGTGGCTCATCGACCGTCACGATGACGTGCTGGCGGTGGATGCCAACGGCCGCGAACGCGCCTTCGGTTCGCGCCGCCATTATGATTTTTCCTCGGACTCGTATTACGAAGAATCGCAGCGCATCGTGCGCCTGCTGGGCGAACGCTACGGCCAGCATCCGGCGGTGACCGCCTGGCAGCTGGACAATGAATACGGCTGCCACCAGACCGTGGTCAGCTATTCGCCCTCGGCCCAGCGCCGCTTCCGCCAGTGGCTACGCCAGCGCTATGGCAGCATCGATGCGCTCAATACCGCCTGGGGCACCGTGTTCTGGAGCATGGAATACCGCAGCTTCGACGAAATCGATGCGCCCGTCGGCACCGTCACCGAGGCCCATCCCTCTCATCGCCTGGACTATCGCCGCTTTGCCTCGGACGAAGTGGTGCGCTACAACCGCATGCAGGTCGAGATCCTGCGCCCGCTCTCGCCGGGCCGGCTGATGGTGCACAACTTCATGCAGATGTTCCTGGAGTTCGATCATTATCCGGTAGCGGCCGACCTCGATGTCGCCACTTGGGACAGCTACCCGCTGGGTGCGCTGGAAGTGATGTGGTACGACGCCGAAACGAAGGCCCGCTGGCTGCGCACCGGCCATCCCGATTTCGCCAGCTTCAACCACGACCTGTATCGTGGCATGTCGGCCCAGCCGTTCTGGGTGATGGAACAGCAGCCCGGCCCGGTGAACTGGGCGCACTGGAATCCGGCCCCGCTGCCCGGCATGGTGCGCTTGTGGAGCTGGGAAGCCTTCTCTCATGGTGCCGGCTGCGTCTCCTACTTCCGCTGGCGCCAGTGCCCGTTCGCGCAGGAGCAACTGCACGCCGGGCTGAACCGTCCTGACAATCGCCTCGATGTGGGCGGTACCGAAGCCGAACGCGTGGCCCAGGAAATCATCGCGGTGGAAAACGCCAACGGTGCCTTGGCCCAACCGCGCGGCAAAGTGGCGCTGCTGTTCGACTACGATGCCAAGTGGCTCTTCGAGATCCATTTCCAGGGCATCGATTTCGAATATGCGCATTTCGCTTTCGACTATTACTCGACCCTGCGTTCGCTGGGTCTGGATGTGGACATCGTCCCGCTCAACGCCGATCTGCAAGGCTACGCCATGATCGTGGTGCCGCCGCTGCCCATCGTGCCGGACGACCTGCCGGGCCGCATCGCAGACAGTGGCGCGCAGGTGGTGTTCGGTCCGCGCAGCGGCTCCAAGACCAAATCGCTGCAGATTCCTTCGACCCTGCCGCCGGGCCCGCTGCAGCAGTTGCTGCCGATGCGCGTATGGCGCGTGGAATCGATGCGCCCCAACGTCAGCGAAACAGTACGGTTCGGTACGGAAGAAGGCCAGGCCCGCTACTGGCGCGACCTGATCGAAGCCGATGGCGACGGCCTGCAGACCATTGCCACCTTCGCTGACGGCCATCCCGCCATCGTGCAGAAGGAGCGTGCGCACTACCTGGCTGGCATCTTCGATGCCGGGCTGACCACGCGCTACTTCGAGCAGGTGGCGCGCGCCGCCGGACTGGCTCCGCAACGTCTGCCGGAAGGCCTGCGCCTGCAGCAGCGCGGCGGCCTGCAGTTCGCCTTCAACTACAGTGACGCACCGATCACGCTGCCGCATGCTGACGGCGCGCAGTTCCTGGTCGGACAGGCAGCGCTGGAACCGCAGGGCGTGGCGATTTATCGTCCGCGTACGCAAGGATAAGCAACACGCCGGCCTCACTCTGGAAGACAGCACGGCGGCTGCGGCAGCCGTGCACGAGCAGGCGACAGAACCTGCAGGAACCTGGAAGAACCTGGAATATCCACGACACAGCCGTATCAACTTTTTAGAACTTTTAGACTTTATAAACTTTATAAACTGTTTAGCGGTTTCAATGGTTTCAACTGCCTGAACCAAACATTCGGAGACAACAATGAAGAAAATGATGCGCATGACCGTGATCGCCGGCTGCCTGGCCGCCTCCGCCGCCTGGAGCGCCGCCGCCCTGGCCGGCACGCTGGCCGTCAACATCGCCTACAAGGGCGCCGTGCAACGCACCGTGTGGCAATCCACGGTCGATGAATTCAAGAAGGCCAACCCGGACGTCGACGTCAAGGTCTCCTTCATCGAAGAAGAAGCCTACAAGGTGCAACTGCCGGGCTGGCTCTCGACCCAGGCCCCGGACATCATCAACTGGCACAACGGCGAACGCATGGCCTTCTACGCCAGCCGCGGCCTGCTGGAAGACCTGAGCGAAGACTGGAAGAAGAACGGCTGGGACAGCACCTACGCCTCCACCAAGGAAGCCTCGTCCTGGCAGGGCAAGCAATACTCGGCACCGACCGTGTATTACTCGTGGGGCATGTTCTATCGCAAGGACCTGTTCAAGAAGGTCGGCATCGCTGCCGAACCCAAGAGCTGGGATGAATTCCTGGAGGCCTGCAAGAAGCTCAAGGCCGCCGGCATCGCCCCCATCGCCGTGGGTGGCCGTGACGCCTGGACCCTGGCCGGCTGGTTCGATTACCTCGACCTGCGCATCAACGGCAACGCCTTCCACCAGCAGTTGATGGCTGGCGACGTCGCCTACACCGACCCGCGCGTCAAGAAGGTCTACACCGCCTGGAAGAGCCTGATCGACAACAAGTATTTCATCGACAATGCGCTGTCCTATGACCTGGATGGTGCCCAGCCCTTCCTGTTCCAGGGCAAGGCCGCCATGATGCTGATGGGCACCTTCATCGCCAAGGGCTTCCCGGCCAAGCTGGCACCGGAGATGGGTTACTTCCAGTTCCCCATCATCGATGCCAATGTGCCGACCGCCGAGGAAGGTCCGACCGAATCCATCCACATCCCGGCCAAGGCCCGCAACAAGACCGATGCGCGCCGCTTCATCGCCTTCGTCGGCACGCCGGCCATCAGCGCCAAGCTGGCCGATGGCCTGGGTTCGCTGCCGGCCAACAGCAAGTCGCCGGCCCCGGCCGATCCGATCTCGCGCATCGGCTTCGAGATCCTCTCCAACGCCAAGGGCGGCATCTCGCAGTTCTATGATCGCGACATGACCAAGGAAATGGCCGATGAAGGCATGAAGGGCATGCAGAAGTTCGTCAGCGACCCGACCAAGATCGATGACGTGCTCAACGAGCTGGAACAAAGCCGCAAGCGCATCTACAAGAAGTCCTGATCGTCGTTGTTGATGCCTGGCTGCTCCAGGCAGTCCATCCGGGCCATGCCGCCTGCCCCGTGCAGCAGCGGAATGGCCCGCAGAAAAAGAAGGAGACCCCGCCATGCTAGCGCCCACATCCGCCGCGCAGCCGCCTGCGACCCAACCTGCTGCCACGCCGGTCTCCGGCCCGCAGCGCAGTGCCGCCCGCCGCAATCGCGCCGCCTTCTGGTTCTTGGCGCCGGCCTGCGTGATGACGCTGGTCTACGTGCTGTACCCGATTCTCTATACGATCTATCTCAGCTTCTTCAGCTGGGATGGCATGACCGCTCCCAAGTACGTGGGCCTGGCCAACTACATCGAACTGTTCCACGCGCCGACCTTCTACACGGCCTTGAAGAACAACGTGCTGTGGCTGCTCATGTTCCTGCTGGCCCCGCCCATGGGCCTGGCCATCGCGCTCTACCTGAACCAGAAAGTGGCCGGCATGCGCGTGGTGAAGTCGTTGTTCTTCGCGCCCTTCGTGCTCTCGGGCGTGGTGGTCGGGCTGATCTACAGCTGGTTCTATGACCCCAGCTTCGGCCTGCTGTCGCTGATCCTGGGCCAGGGCGTGCCGGTGCTGGGCGATGCGCGCTATGCCACCTTCGGCATCATCTTTGCCGCCCTGTGGCCGCAGACGGCGTATTGCATGATCCTGTTCCTCACCGGTCTCACCGCCCTGAACCATGACCAGGTGGAAGCCGCCCGCATGGAAGGGGCCAAGGGCTGGAGCATGCTGCGCTACGTGATCCTGCCGCAGTTGCGTTCGACCACCTTCATGGCCTTCGTGGTCAGCATCATCGGCGCGCTGCGCAGCTTCGACCTGATCTCGGTGATGACCAGCGGCGGTCCTTACGAAAGCTCCACCGTGCTGGCGTATTACGCCTATGACCAGGCCATCAAGTATTACCGCCAGGGATATTCGGCGGCCGTGGCGGTGACGCTGTTTGCCATCATGCTGGTCTACATCATCTATCAACTGCGCCGCATGCTGCGCGACGAACGCTGATCATCCGTCGCTGCACGTCCATCGCCCAACGCTCAAGAGAAAAGAGAGATCGCCATGTTCCCCATGCCGATAGAAAAATGGAAGCCGATCAACCGCGCGCTCTACCGGGCTTCGCTGCCGGTGGCGCTGCTGATCTGGCTGCTGCCGATGCTGACCGCGCTGGTCACCTCGATCCGCTCCAACGATGAACTGATGGCCGGCAACTACTGGGGCTGGCCGCAGGACTTCGCCATGCTGGAGAATTACCGCGAGGCGCTGACCGCCTCGCCCATGCTGCATTACTTCTGGAACAGCTGCCTCATCACCATTCCCTCGGTGATCGGTGCGATTTCGCTGGCGGCCATGGCCGGCTTTGCGCTGTCCACTTACCAGTTCCGTGGCAACACCGTGCTGTTCGCCACCTTCGTGGCCTGCAACTTCGTGCCGCAGCAGATCCTGATGATTCCGGTGCGCGACCTGTCGCTGTCGCTGGGCCTGTTCAACACCATCACCGGGATGATGCTGTTTCATATCGCCATGCAGACCGGATTTTGCACCTTGTTCCTGCGCAATTTCATCAAGCAGCTGCCCTTCGAGATGATCGAGGCGGCGCGCATCGAAGGGGCCAGCGAGTGGACCGTGTTCTATCGCATCGTGCTGCCGCTGATTCGCCCGGCACTGGCCGCGCTGGCGGTGCTGGTATTTACCTTCGTATGGAATGATTACTTCTGGGCGCTGGTGCTGACCCAGGGCGATGACGTGGCGCCCATCACCGTGGGCGTGGCGGCGCTGCGCGGACAATGGACCACGGCCTGGAACCTGGTCTCGGCCGGCTCCATCCTGGCAGCGCTGCCTTCGGTGATCCTGTTCTTCGTGATGCAGAAGCAATTCGTGGCCGGGCTGACCTTCGGGGCCAGCAAGGGCTGAAGGATCGCGGCCCGCGCTTACTGCAGGGTCGCGACGCCCGCCTCGGGCGTTTGCGGTGGTACCGGGGGCGGCACATCGGTGTGGATCATGAGTACCGTGCAAAGGCGTGCAGTCGTGCCATTCTTGGCCAGCTGCGCGCCTTTGCCGTTGTAGATCTTGCCGTTGCCCATGAAGACGCCGTCAATCTTGAAGGTCCATGAATTGGCCGGGTTCTCCAGCCGGTAACCCATCCCGGCCAGGCTCAGGGACTCGCCGGAGATGGTGCCCGACATCACTTCTTCGGCAATCTTGTTGCGCCGTCGGATGACCACACGGTTGCCGTCCACCTGGGCGTTGAAGTTGGCCTGGAAGGGCTGTGAATCCTTGTTGAAGCGGTTGGCATCGCAGGACATGACAGCGCGCCAGCGGCCGTCCGGCGGGCTCGGCTCCGAGCTGGCCGTGCCCCCGGCGATACCGGCAGAGGGCAGCACTCCCAGCTTGCCACCAAGAATCACGGTGATGGAATCAGGGTAATCGAAACCGGCACCGCTATTGCGGTCGATGGCATAACCGATCAACCCGCCTGCAAGCACATTGCCCCAGACGTTGGTATTGGCACGGGAGACTGCTTTCTGTTGTCCGACCACGCCATCTTTGGCGCATTCGACCATCAGGTCGGCAGTGCTCTTCTTGATCGTCACGCTGCCGGGTGTTTTGACAAACCATTGACCAGCATCGTTGGTCAGGGTGCAACTGGCCCCGGAAATGATCTGGTTGCCCTGCGTGGCCTGAACCGAAACGGGTTGCGTCTGCGTGCCCGTGATGGAGGCACAACCGCTCAGCAGCAAGGCTGCCATGCATACAAGCATTCTCAACATGAAATCCCCGATGTTCCTTGCGCGCCCGCGCGTGTTGTCGTTCTCGTTGTCGCATCCCTCGATGGCGGGCCTCAGGCCTGCCATCCAGCGAGAATATAGCCGAGCTGCGCGTCGCGTGACTGACGAATCACTGACAGGAAAAAGAAAATATTTCAGCTGAAATACGCGCGTGGTTTTTTGACATACGGCCGTGATGGCAGCGGCGCACGATGTCTCCATCGACACCGCAACCCAAGGAGAACATCATGCATACCACCACCCTGCGCCTGGCCGTATTCATCGGCATGTTGAGCATGACTGTCGAGGCCCACGCCGGACGCGGCGGGGCGATGCTGTTCAAGGACCTGACGCGGCTGTTCAGCCACCTGTTCCACCAGTACACCGGTGGCTGAACTGCGCGATCCTCAGGGCTGGGCCGCCTGCTGCCGGGGCGCGTCCAGCCCTACGCCCATGGCCTGATACAGCGTGGCCGTATCGTTCATGCGGCTGGCAGTTGCGCGAATTTCGCCCAGCTTCGCATTGAGATACTGGCGTTCGCCGGCCCGCGCTGCACTGGCCGGATAAGCGCCCAGTTGCGCGCGCCGCTGCGCATTGCGCCAGCCCTGCTCGGTGGCCGCGCGTGCCGCCGCCGAGGCCTGCAAGGCGTCGGCATCCTGCGTCAAGGCCACCAGACTATCGGCCACGTTCTGGAAAGCATTCAACACGGTCTGGCGATAATGCGCCTCGGCCGCGAGGTAGGCTTCCTTGCTGGCATCGCGCTTGGCGCGCAGGGCACCGCCATGGAACAGCGGCTGCGTCAGCGATGCGCCCAGACCCCACACGGCTCCCGCACCGCTGGTGGCCTTGGCCCAGGAGAAACCGGACTGGCCGAACGATGCGCTGATGGACAGGCTGGGGAACATCTCCGCTGTCGCCAGCGCCTGCTGTGCGGCCGCCACCTTCAATGCGGCATCGGCCGCGAGAATGTCGGGGCGCTGTTTCAGCAATTCGGAAGGCACCGTCATCGGCACCTGCTCGGGCAGCTTCAGGCGCGTGATGTCGAGATCGGCCGGCGCGGCATCCGGCGTGCGGCCCATCAGCACCGCCAGCGCGTGACGTGCGCCCTGCCATTGCGCTTTCAGGGCGGGCAGGCTGGCGCGCAGCGATTGCGCACTGGCGCGCGCGGACAGGACATCGTCATTGGAGACGGCACCGAGCGCCAGACGCCGCTGCAATTCCCCCACGTCGGCATCGGCCAGCGCCACCAGGCGCTCGGTGTCGGCCACCTGCGCGCGCAGGGAGGCGGCATTGATGGCCGTGATGACCACATTGGCCGCTACCGCGCGGCGTGCCGCATCGAACTGGTAGGACTGGGCATCGACCTGGGCGGCCAGCGCCGAGTTGGCGAAGCGCTCCACGCCGAACAGGTCGAAGGTATAGCTGGCGCGGATCTGGCCGGCGAAGACGTTGTACAGGTTGGTGGTCGGGCCAAGATTGGGCAGACCCAGGGCGCGCTGGCGCTGGGCCTGGCCGACCGCGTCGATGGTCGGCCACAGCGATTCATCGATCTGCGCACGCAATTGCAGGCGCGCACTGGCCAGGTTGCGATCCGCTTCAGCCAGCGAATGATTGCTGCGCAGCGCCTCCTCGACCCAGGCGGACAAATCCGCCGAACCGAAGGCGCGCCACCATTGCGGCACGCTGCGCTGGCCCAGTACGAAGGTCTGGCGCGCCTCCTGCGGACCCAGCGTGGCCGGGGTGGCCTCGGCGGCGTAGTGGACCGGTTGCGGCATGGCCGGTGCTTCGCCGGTCGGGCCCAGGGCGCAACCCGACAGCAGCAGTGCGGCGGCCAGCGCCAGAGGGCGCACCTGCGGGGCGAACATCAAACGAACGGCGCTCATCAGTGGCTCCCTTGCGCGGCGTGGTCGCGGTGATGGGTTTCATCCGGCTTGACCCGGTAGCACAGCGCATACAGCGCCGGCAGGTAGAACAGGGTCAGGATGGTGGCGATGGTGATACCGCCCATCAGGGCAGTGGCCATCGGACCGAAGAAGTTGCTGCGCAACAGCGGAATCAGCGCCAGCACGGCCGCCGCCGCAGTCAGCGTGATCGGACGGAAGCGGCGCACGGTGGCTCCGACGATTGCATCGAAGCGGCCACGTCCTGCGGCGATGTCCTGCTCGATCTGGTCCACCAGGATCACCGAGTTGCGCATGATGATGCCCAGCATGGCGATGGTACCCAGCATGGCGACGAAGCCGAAGGGCTGGCCGAACAGCAGCAGTGCGCCCACCACGCCGATCAATCCGAGCGGTGCGGTCATGACCACCATCAGAGTGCGGCCGAAACTCTGCAACTGCACCATCAGCAACAGCAGCACGGCAATGATCATCAGCGGCATCTGCGCCGAGATCGAGGATTGCGCCTTGGCATTCTCTTCCACGGGTCCGCCGACGTCGATGCGATAGCCCACCGGCAGCTCGCCACGCAGCGCATCAAGCTTGCGGTTGACGTCATTGGTGACATCGATACCCTGCACGCCGGCGCGCACGTCAGCCAATACGGTGATCGTCGGTTGGCGATCACGCTCCCAGATCACGCCGTATTCCAGCGTATTGTGGAACTGGCCGAGCGCGGCCAGCGGCACCGGGCCGTTGGCGGTCGGCATGGACAAGGTGGCCAGGCGCGACGGATCAACCCGCTCGCTGCGCGGGGCCCGCAGGTCGACGCCGATGAGTTTGTCGCGTTCGCGGTATTGAGTCACCGTGAAGCCCGACAATTGCATCGCCAGGAAATTGGCAATCTGCTGGCTGCTCAACCCCAGTTCGCCGGCACGCTTCTGGTCGATCTCGAAGGACACCGAACGCTGAGCCGGCTCATCCCAGTCGAACTGGATGTTGGTGGCGCGGCTCTCCTTGCGCAATTCGGCCGCCACCTGTTCGGCGATGGCACGCACCTTGGGAATCTGTTCGCCACTGATGCGGAACTGCACCGGGAAGCCCACCGGCGGGCCGTTCTCCAGTCGGGTCATGCGCGTGCGTGCCCCGCTGAACTGCTTGCGCAGCGGCTCTTCCAGCGCGCGGGCCAAGGCCTCGCGATCTTCCACCGACTTGGCGGTGACCACGAATTGCGCGAAGTTGGGGCTGGCCAGTTGCTGATCCAACGGCAGGTAGAAGCGCGGCGCACCGACCCCGACGAAACTGACCACGTGGTCGATCTGCGGGCGATCCTTGAGCAGCGCTTCCATGCGCACCGCCTCGCGCTGGGTGGCTTCAAAGGAGGCGCGCTCCGGCAGGTGCAAGTCGATCAGCAATTCAGGGCGGTCGGAGCTGGGGAAGAATTGCTGCGGCACCAGCGCAAAGGCCGCCAGGGAAGCGATGAAGAGCACCGTGGTGGCGATCACCACGCGGCCGCGGAAGGCCACGCACCAGGCCACCGAACGGCGCAGCCAGGTGTAGATGCGGGTCTGGTAGATGGGGTGATCGTGGTCTTCCTCATCATGGCCGGCATGCGGATTGGCGGCGATCTGTTCATCGGTGAGCGCGCCCGGCTTTTCCTTGAGCATGTGATAGCCCAGCAGTGGAATGAGCACCACCGCCGCCAGCCAGGACAACAGCAGCGCAATGGCCGAGACCTCGAAAATGGATCGCGTGTATTCGCCGGTCCCCGACTTGGCCAGCGCAATCGGCAGGAAGCCGGCCACCGTCACCAGAGTGCCGGTCAGCATCGGGAAGGCCGTGCTGGTGTAGGCGAAGGCCGCGGCGCGGCGGCGGTTCCAGCCTTGTTCCAGTTTCACCGCCATCATCTCGACGGCGATGATGGCGTCATCCACCAGCAAACCCAGCGCCAGCACCAGCGTACCCAAGGAAACCTTGTGCAGGCCGATGTCGAACAGGTACATGAACAGCGACGTCACCGCCAGCACGATGGGAATCGAGATGACCACCACCATGCCGGTGCGGATGCCCAGCGATACCAGGCTCACCACCAGCACGATGGCGACCGCTTCGGCCACGGCTTCCAAAAAGTCATCTACCGATTTTTCCACCGCATGCGGCATGCTCGACACTGCCGTCAGCGTGAGCCCGGCAGGCAGGCGCTTGCGCAATTGTTCAGTTCGCTCGTCCAGCGCCTTGCCCAGGCGGATCACGTCGCCGCCCGGCTGCATGGTCACGCCGATGCCCAGCACCGGCTGGCCGTTGGCGCGCATCTCCTGTTCCTGCGGTTCGTCGTAGCCGCGCGTGATGGTGGCGATGTCGCCCAGGCGGAAGTTGCGGTTGTTGACGTGGATGATCTTGTCTTCCAGCGCGCGCAGGTTGTCGAACTGGCCGGTGGGACGCACGTAGACGCGGTCACTGCTGGTGGTGATGAGGCCGCCCGGCACCACCGCATTCTGCCCGCCGATGGCGTCGGCCAGTCGCTGCGGGCTGATGCCCAGGCGCGTCATGCGGGTATTGCCGATGTCGATGTAGATGCGTTCCTGGCGCTCGCCGAAGTAATCGATCTTGGCCACGCCCGGTACATGCAGCAGTTCGCCGCGCAGCTGGTCGGCATAGTCGCGCAGCTGTGCAGGCGTGAAGCCATCGCCGGCCAGGGCGTAGATGTTGGTGTAGACGTCCCCGAACTCGTCATTGAAGTAAGGGCCCCTGACGCCCTGTGGCAAGGTCGCCGCAACGTCGCCGACTTTCTTGCGCACCTGGTACCAGGTCTGCGGCACCTGCGAGGCCGGGGCCGTGTCCTTGATGGTGAAGAAGAGCTGCGACTGCCCTGCGCGCGAATAGCTGCGCAGGAAATCCACGTCGGGCGTCTCCTGCAGCTTGCGGGCGATGCGGTCGGTGATCTGCTCCTGCACCTGGCGCGCGGTGGCACCGGGCCAGTCGGTCTGGATCACCATCACCTTGAAGGTGAAGGGCGGGTCTTCCGATTGCGACAGGCGCGAGTAGGAACCGATGCCCAGCAGCGTCACCAGCGCCAGGATGAAAGTCACCAGCGCCTGATGCTGCAGGGTCCAGGCGGAGAGATTGAAACGGCCGGGCGCGCTCATAGGGCGAAGTCCTCGGCGTGCAGCGGGGCGACCGGCTTGACCTTCTCACCCGCGGTGAGGGTATGCACGCCCTGCACCACCACCTTGTCCTGTGTGGCCACGCCTTGCGAGAGCGAGATGCTGCGCTCGCCGTAGGCCGCGACGGTGACCGGACGCAGTTCCAGCTTGCCCTCGTTGCCCACGATCCATACCGCAGGCTTGCCGCCTTGATGGAACAGGGCGGTGGCCGGGAGCAGCAGCACCTGGCCCTGTGCCGTGTCGGCCGGTGTGATCTTCACTTCACCGGTCATGCCGAGGCGCACGCTGGCGTCCGGCTGTTCCAGCGTGACCTTGATGCGGAAGGTGCGGCTTTGCGGATCGGCCGCCGGGCTGACCTCGCGCACGCGGCCCTTGTAGCTCTTGCCGGGCAGGGCCGCCAGCGTGACCTCGGCGGCGGCACCGGGCTGCAGGCCGGCCAGCTGGCGGTCCGCGACATCGGTGACCACGTCCACTGCGCCCGACCAGGCGAGCGAATAAACCGGCTGGCCCGCACTCAACACGTCACCGGTATTGGCCTGCTCGGCGCTGATGACCCCATCATGCTGGGCCACCAGGGTGGTGTAGTCGCGCTGGTTGCCGGCCACCGAGGCACGGGCCTGCGCAGCCTTGAATTGCGACAGCGCGGCGGCATGCGCATCCTGGCTCTGCTCCAGTTGCTGGGCGCTGATGAGCTGTTCGGCGGCTTGTGCGGTGTCACGCTGCAACTGCTTCTCCGCTGCATCCAGATGCTGGCGGGCGGAGGCCAGTTCGGCGCGCGCCGAGGCGGCATTCTGGTCGGCGTCCGAGGGATCGAGACGCGCCAGCACCTGGCCCTTGCGCACGGCGTCACCCAGATGCACGCGGCGTTCCACCAACTGGCCGGCCACGCGGAAGGAGAGCGAGGTTACATAGCGCGACTGCACTTCGGCCGGCAGGTGCAGCGGCCGGGTGCTGCCGCGTTCCTGCGCCTGCAGCACCACCACTTCGCGCGGGGCATCGGCGACCGGGGCCGGCTTGCTGCAGGCCGAGAGCAACAACGTGAAGGGAATCGCCAGCAGCGCCATGCGCGCCAGCGGAACGCGGCGAGGGGCCGAACGAGACGTGGAAAGACGGCCGGAACACGGACGGGAGACTGGCTTCACAGCATTCCTTTCGGGAAAGGGTGGTGTCAGGTGTCGGACCGCGGCGCGCTCCGCATCTTTACAAAAGTTCAGCGATTCTAATGCACATGTGAATTCAAATGCAATCCTGTATCCGAATACAACAGTGTTAGAATCCAGCCCCATGACACGCCAACGACTCAGCCGCGAGCAAAGCCGTGAGCAGACCCGGGAACGTCTGCTGGAGGCGGCGCACGCGGTGTTCATGCAGAAGGGATACGCGCAGGCCAGCGTGGAGGATATCAGCACCGCCGCCGGATACTCGCGCGGGGCCTTCTACTCCAACTTCGATGACAAGGAGCAGCTGTTCTTCGAGCTGCTGCGCCGTGAAGGCGAGAGCATCGACCGGGGTTTCGAGCGCATCCTCGGTGGCGAACTGACCGCCCCCGATGCCCTGCGCGACGCGCTGGCAGTGCAGTACTCGGCGCTGTACCGCGATGACAAATGCAGCCTGCTGTGGATGGAAGCGCGCATCATCGCCTTGCGCGACGAGAAATTCCGCGCCCAGCTCGATACCTTCCTGGAGCAGCGCTACGGGCAGATCACCCGCTTCGTCGAAGCCTACTGCCGCCTGACCGCCACCGCCCCGGCCGCGCCGCCGCGCGAGATCGCCATCGGGCTGATGGCCTTGTGCGAGGGCGTGAGTTTTTCCTATCGCTGCGTACCGCACATCGTCGATGGCAAGACCGCCGAATCGGTGCTGGCGTGGTTCCTCAAGGCGTCCATTGCGATCGCCGCACCCGGTGCAGCAGTGCTTGCAAGTCCTGCCGCCTGAGAAATCGCTGCAGCAACTGGTATGACCTCCCCGCTCGTGTTGTTGGCAAGCTGCATCCCACGGCCTGGAAGCTGCGCGCACTGGCGCTTGCTGCTATATTCCGTTTCCAAAAAAGGGGCTGCCTGCTCGCCCTTTCCTGCAGATAGCCACGTGAGGCAGTTCCCGGAACAGAAATGGACGGGCCACGCATCTGGTCTGTGACGTTCCGGAGTCCAAAATTCAAATCCTGAAGCGCGATGTGCAAAGGGGCTGGGTGATCATGGTCTTGATGGCCATCCTGCTCGGCGGCGGTGCCATCTACCAGAGTCACCAGCAGGCGAAAGAAACGGCCATCGGCCATGCGGCCAACATCACGCTGGTGATGCAGCGCGGCCTGCAGCGGCACGCAGAGTTCTTCTGTTCGGTCCTTGATTCCATCGGCGAGCGCTATCGCCAGGTGCTGCATTTCCCGGTGTCGGGCAGCGAGCTGGGCTCGTTTCTCTTTACGGGCGGACAAGCCAATCGCTACATCGTCGAAACCGCCGTGCTCGACAAGAACGGCCTGCTGATCTCCAGTTCACGCAGTTCGCCGGCGCTGCTGACCAATGATTTCAGCGATGCGCCTTTCTTCCAGGCCCAGCAGAATGCCGACAGCCCCGCCGGCAAGCTGTTCCTCTCCAAACCCATCCAGTTGGCCAAGGATTACTTCGTCGTCGTGCTGTCCCGGCGCATCACCGACATGCAGGGCAACTTCGCGGGTGTCGCCATGATGGTGCTGGACCTGGCCTATTTCCGTTCCATGCTGGAAGGGGTGGATGTGGGCAACAACGGCATCCTGTCGATCTACTCGCGCGATGCCACGGTGTATGTGCGCATTCCCTATGACCCGGCCATGGTCGGCCGCAATCTGAGTTCGGCACCAATGCTCGACAGTTTCCTGAAGCAGGACTCCGGTCACTTCTTCTGGAAGTCGGTCAATGACGGCGTCGAGCGCCTGTACGCCTTTCACGCGGTGCCGGGCACCAACCTGGTGGTCTTCGTCGGCTATGCCAAGAGCAACATCTACAACTACTGGCAGAAGACGCTGGCCATCCTCATCATCGGTTCCATCCTGCTGATCTTCAGCGCCCTCTCCTTCTTCCGCTCGATGCAAGGTGAATTCCTGCGCCGCCATGCGTCGGAAAAGACCCTGACCACGCTGGCCACCATCGATGGCCTGACCGGACTGATCAACCGCCGCTCGATGGACGAGTTGATGGAGCGCCACTGGCAGCACCTGCGCGAGGGAACGCTGCGGCAGCTCAGCGTAATCTTCATCGATGTCGATTTCTTCAAGCTCTACAACGATGGTTACGGCCACCAGTCCGGCGACCTGGTTCTGGCCCAGGTAGCCGCCGCCCTGCGGACCAGCCTGGCGCGCAATGAGGACGGCGCGGCGCGCTATGGCGGCGAAGAATTCGTGGTGATCCTGCCGGGCAGCGATGCAGCCGGCGCGAGCAAGGTGGCCGAGCGCATTCGGGCAGCCGTCGAGCAGCTCGCCCTGCCGCATGCGCACAGCCGTTTCGGCATGGTCACCATCAGCCTCGGCGTGGCCCAGGCCGACTTGCAGCGTCACGCGCAAGCCGAACAACTCCTGGCCGAAGCCGATCAGGCCCTGTATGCCGCCAAGTCAGCGGGCCGCAATCGGGTGGCGATCAGTAGCGCGAGCTGAGGGCGGCCTTCATGCAGCAAGCCACTGCGCGATCTGCGGCCAGGCCTCGGCCAAGGTGCGCCCGCCCATGAACAGGCCGATGTGCCCGCCCGGCACCACGCGCTGCGTGATATGTGCCGCGGGCGTACCGACCAGTTGCGCTGCGTTGAGCACCTGCTCGGGCGTGGTGATGTCATCGCGTTCCCCGGCCAGCAGGTAGAGCGGACAAGTGATATCGCGCAGGTCCAGCATCTTGCCCAGCGCTACGTACTGGCCGCGTGCCAGCAGATTGTCCTTGAAGATCTGGCGGATGGCCTGGAGATACCAGCGTCCCGGCAGGTCGATCGGCGTTTCGTACCAGGCCGCGAAGATCTCGCGCTTGGCCAGATACACGGGGTCGTCGATGTGCTGGAACAGGTCCACATGTTCGCTGAAGTAATGCTCGTCGGGATGCATGTTCTTCCAGCCCTGCAGCATGAAACTGCCGCGCATGAGGCCGCCGCCGGTACGCACCAGATCTTCGTAGAAGCGAATCGGCGTGCGCTCCACCATCTGCTTGAGCGGCCCTGCTCCCGCCCCCGCATCGATGGGGGAGCCGGCCAGTACCAGCCGCTGTACCTTGTGCGGGAAGCGCGCCGCGATCATGGCCGAGATCCACCCACCCTGGCACAGGCCCACCAGGTTGGCGCGCCCGCCCAGTTCATCGATGACCACGCAGAGATCAGCCAGGTAGTTGTCGATCTCCAGGTCCTTCATGTCCTCGCTGGCGCTGTGCCAATCAGTCAGGAACACGTGCGGCACGCCATGTTCCATCAGCGTTTCGACCAGGCTCTGGCCGCGGTAGTAGTCGGCGATCACCGAGGTGTGTCCCGCATAGGGAGCCACCACCAGCGTCGGGACCGCATGCGCGGCAGCGGGCTTGCCGTATTCGCGCAAGCTCAGCGTACGCAGCGTCAGGCGCACCTGGTTGGCGGTGGCCATCTGCGGGTGATGCAGGGAATGCAGCTTGGTCTCTTCTTCCAGAAAGCGCAGATGCTTGTCCACCACTTCCTGTCCCTGGCGGAACACTTCGGTGGCCAGCATCATGGGCCAGAACAGCGGTACGCAGCCGGGCCCGCAGGCCGCAGGCTCTGGTGCAGGATGGTGGGCGTGGCTGGCAGATGAGGTCGTCATGCGGGGCTCCCATGGATGAGTCTTGCCGCATCGTCGGCAATGACCTGTTCTTCATTGGTCGGAATCACCAGCACGCGCACGCGGCTGGCCTGATGGCTGATGCATTCGAGATGCTGGGCGTTGGCGCTTTCGTCGAGCTGCACGCCCAGCCAGTCGAGGCGGGCGCAGATGGCCGCACGCATGCGGGCATCGTGTTCGCCGATGCCGGCCGTGAAGACCAGCGCATCCATGCCGCCCAGCGTGGTCGCCAGGCGTGCGGCTTCACCGGCACAGCGCAACGCGAACAACTCCAGCGCCTCGCGCGCGGAGGGTTCCGTACTCTGCTGCAGGGTGCGCACATCGGCACTCACCCCGGACACACCCAGCAGGCCAGACTGGTGGTACAGCAAGTCTTCCAGCGCCGCCGGCGTCATCCCTTGCTGCAGCAGATACAGCAGCACGCCCGCATCGAGCGCACCACAGCGCGTGCCCATGGGCACGCCTTCCAGCGTGGAGAATCCGGTACTGGCATCGACACTGCGCCCGTTCTGGATGCCGCACAGGCTGGCACCATTGCCCAGATGCGCCACCACCACGTTGCCATGCGCCTCGGGCAACTGGCGGCGGCGCAATTCACTGGCGATGTAGCGGTAGGAAATGCCATGGAAACCGTAGCGCAGCACGCCCTCGTCATGCAGCTTGCGCGGCAGCGCGAAGCGGCGCGCCAGTGCATCCTGCGTCGCATGGAATGCGGTATCGAAGGAGGCCGTTTGCGGCAGGCCCGGACGCAGGCGCCCGATGGCGCGGATCAGGCGCAGGTTCTGCGGCTGATGCAGGGGTGCCAGCGGGGCCAGGGATTCCAGTTGCTGTTCGATGCGCTCGTCCAGCAGTACCGAATGGGCCAGATGCAAGCCGCCATGCACCACGCGATGCCCTACTGCACACAGCGCGCCCTGCTCGTGACCCACTTCCAGCTGGTGCAGCACCTGCTCCAGCACCTTATCCATGGTGGCAGCAGGATCGGCGTCGATGGCCATGGCCGACGCCTTGCCTTCGATCTCCAGGCGCAGCCGCAAGGGAGACAGATGCAGGTCGAGCTGTCCGTGGCCGATCTTGCTGGCGCGCTCGCCATCGATCCGGAAGACGCCCAGTTTGATCGAGGACGATCCCGCATTGAAGGTCAGCAGCCAGCGATTCATGCGGCCTCCTTGCCGACCGCCTGCACCTTGCTGCGCGAGGCGAACAGACGGGCCAGTGCGGAGGAGGCCAGACGTACGCGCAGGCTGTCGGCGCGGCTGGTGAGGATGACCGGCACGCGTGCCCCCAGCACCAGCCCGGCGGCCTCGGCCTGCGACAGGTAGATCAATTGCTTGGCCAGCATGTTGCCGGCTTCGAGGTCGGGGACCAGCAGGATGTCGGCACTGCCGGCCACCGGCGACGTGATCTGCTTGATACTGGCCGATTGCAGGCTGATGGCATTGTCGAAGGCCAGCGGGCCGTCGACCAGCGCACCGGTGATCTGATGGCGCGTGGCCATCACGGTGAGGGCTGCGGCATCGAGCGTGGAGGGCATGGCCGGATTGACCGTCTCCACTGCCGCCAGCACCGCCACATGCGGACGCGGCACGCCCATCACGTGCAGCAGGTCGATGGCGTTCTGGCAGATGTCGCGCTTGTGCGCCAGGGTGGGCGCGATGTTGATGGCCGCATCGGTGATGATGAGCGGCTTGGCATAGGTGGGAATGGCCATGCCATACACATGGCTGATGCGGCGTTCGGTACGCAGTCCCGAGCCGGAGGCCACGACCGCCCCCAGCAGTTCGTCACTGTGCAGGCTGCCCTTCATGAGCGCGGATACCTGCCCTTGTTCCGCCAGCTCGACGGCGCGCGCAGCGGCGGCGTGGCTGTGTTCGGTGGACTCGATCTGCAGGCCCGCCAGCGACAGGCCGGCTTCTTCGGCGACCCGCCGTATCCGGGCTTCCGGCCCGACCAGCAGCGGCTCCAGCAGGCCCTCTTCGCGCGCCTCCAGCGCGCCCTGCAAGGCCTCGGCAGAACAGGGATGGACTACAGCGACCCGCATCGCCTGCGCGCCCAGGGCATCGCGGATGAGTTGACCGTAGCGCTCGGCAGGCGTGGCCTGCGTCGGTGGAAACATGGTGTCCTCCTGAGGGAATGGCATGAGGCCGGACGCACTCATGCGGGCTTGCTGTGTCGCAGCATAGCCTCAGGCGGAGGTGAGTTCAATTGCAGGATTGCCCGCAAACCGGACAGAGAACACAAAGCTTGATCTGCTTCAACTTTGTCCGGGTGCATCCGCGGTCGCGGGCGGGAGTGCGGACGGTCAGGCCGGGGTCAGTGCCAGCACGTGCTGGCGCGCGCGCTCAGCGGGCATCGGTTCGGCAAAATAATGCCCCTGCATGGCGTGACAATGCATGGATTGCAGGACCTGCAGGTCTTCCTCGCTCTCCACGCCTTCGGCCACCACCTGGAAGCCGAAGGAGGCCGCCAGTTGCAGCACCGCCGACACCAGCGCCTGGTTCTCGGTCTGGTCGGCCAGGCCGGTGACGAAGCTGCGGTCAATCTTCACGCGCGAGACGTGCAGCTGGCGCAGGAAGCCCAGCGAGGAATAGCCCACGCCGAAATCGTCGATGGCGATGCTCACGCCCTGCAGCGCCAGCGCGGTCAGCGTCTGGGTGGCGGCCTGCAGGTCGAGCGCGGTCTCTTCGGTGATCTCGATCTCCAGCATCTGCGCCGGCAGGTTCTGGCGCTTGAGGGTGCCCACCACCAGATCCTCGATGATGATGCGCTCCATTTCGCGCGGCGAGATGTTCATCGACACGCGCAGGTCGCTGCGGCCGTTGTCCCGCATGAACTGGATCATGTGCGCCACCTCGCCCATGATGAAACGCAGCAGTTCTTCCGACAGTCCTGCCAGCGCTGCAATCTCGATCAGATCGGGCGGCGCAATCGGACCATGGCGGCGATGCGTCCAGCGCACCAGCGCTTCGAAGCCGTCGAGGGCACGCCCGTCCTCGCAGACGATGGGCTGGAACCACACCTGCAGTTCGCCATCGGCCAGCGCCTGCGCCAGATCACGTTCGACATCGCGCTTCATCTGCAGATGCGCATCCAGCGCCGCATTGAAGACCTGGTACTGATTGCGGCCACGGCGCTTGGCCTCGTACATGGCGGCATCCGAGCAGACCAGCATCTCGTTGATATCGTCGCCACGCGACAGGTAGATGCCCAGGCTCAGGCCGATGTGACGATGGGCCAGGCGCGCGAAGGGCTGGCGCATCGCTGCGATCAGGCGCTGCGCCACGTGCTCCGGCGGCTCCGCGTGGGCGGTGAGCGGATAGAGGATCACGAATTCATCGCCGCCCAGGCGCGCCAGCGTAGCGCCCTCGGGCAAGGCCGCCTGCAGGCGGCTTGCCACTTCGATGAGCACCTGATCGCCCGCTTCGTGCCCGTAGGCATCGTTGATGACCTTGAAGCCATCCAGGTCAAGGAACATCAGGCATTGGCGTTCCCGCTGCTGCACCAGGACCTGCGTGGCCACCTGCATGAAACCGGCTCGGTCCAGCAGGCCGGTCAGCAGATCGTGTTCGGCCTGGTATTGCATGCGCGCAGCGAACTGGCGCAGGTCCTCGTGGGCCACGGCCAGGGCCTGGCTGGCGGTAGTGGCTTCGTTCTTCAGGGCGCAGGCGCGCGCGAACATGCGCTCGCCCACGCGGGCACCGCGAATCAGGCCGGCCAGGTAGATCACGGCCGTCGCGGCCAGCGCCAGGCGGGTCGGCGTGCGATTGAAGGCAAACAGGCAGAAGATCACCGACAGCAGCGGCGGCGTGATGAAGCTGATCGGGATGCGAGCGAAGGCGAAACCGTGGGTGACCGCACCGGCCGTGATGCCGCACACGCAGGTCAGATAGAACAGGGTCTCGGGTGTGGTGTAGCCTTCGCTCAGCCAGGGCATGCCGGCCCAGGCGAAGCCCGAGATCAGGGCGAGGATCCAGTGCAGGCGCAGGTTCAGTTCCACCACGTCGCTGGCGTCGCGCACCTGACCGCGCGGGGCCATCCACGGCACCAGTTGCGCCACGCGTTGCGGTGAGAGGCGGCACAGCGGGATCCGCACCAGGTTGACCAGCGTGGCGCAGGCCAGCCAGATCAATGCCACCCAGAATTTGCCGGAATGCCAGGCCACGAAAGTGGAGATGCCGCTCAGCACGAAGGCCACCGGGATCGACAGCATGACGGTATGGCGGGCCGCCGTGAGCTGGTCCGCGCGAATCAGTTGTCGCAATGCAAGCCGGGACGCGTGGTCGCCGGCACCGGTTTCTGTCTTGAGTTCGTTCACATCCCCATCCCGTGGTGCCCAGTTGCGCTGCCCGCCGAGCGGCGAGGCAGAAGCGGCGGCCACCTGCCCAAGGTAGCGCTACCGATGGCGGGTATTATCCAATGAATAAGAAGAATTCCCATCAAAACATGAGCCCCATTGAGATGTATCAACGAGTTGTTGGCGTGGAAGAGACAAGCTCCGGGCTTGCTGAACCCCTTTCATGACCTGGAGAACCCTCATGTCCCAAGACAACGGCAACTGGTTATCGGCCGAACAGGCCGTCATGCCCGATGGCAGCGAACGTCAGAACTTGCCCCTGATCAACAGGAAACTGCCGCATCTCTCGCCGCAACAAGCTGCCGACAGCACGACGGCGGCAGACGCTGGAGAAGCATCAACGGCACCTGCCGGGCCAGCGGCAGCAGACTGAGTTCTCGCGCAGCAACACCTCCTGCGGAGGGATTTCCGGAGGCATCGTGCCGGAAGGCTAAAATGGAGCCGTATTTACTGCGCGGCTAACTGGCGCTGCTCCTGTCATGGCTCTCGATCCCTCCACTCTTCTCATCCTCACCATCGCGCTGGCGGCAGCCGCTTCGCTCTACCTGGCCATCGAATGGACCAGCGTCGGGGAACGTTCGCTGCTGCTGTGGAGCAGCGGCTTCGCCATCATCACGGTCGGCTCCTTCCTTGCGCTGCTGCGCTCGCGCGGCTATCTGCTGGTCGGCATCTGGTTCGCCAACGGCTTGCTGATCGCGGCGCATGCCTGCTTCCTGGCGGGCGTGGCCTGGTTCACGCGCACCCGCATCTCGCGCGCCTGGTGGCTGATTGCCTTGCTGTGGCTGCTGATGCTGTTGCTGCCCGTGCACGCCTGGTGGTCGCGCGTGATGCTGGGACTGCAATCGCTGATGATCGCCGCCCTCACCTTGCAGGCCAGCGCCCTGCTGCGTCCGCATGGTGCGTCGTTGAGCGTGGGCGCGGTGCAGCTGCGCTTCGTACTGCTGATCCATGGACTGTTCTATGTGGCCAAGGCGGTCTCGGCGCTGGCGCTGGGGGCGTTCGTGGACCTGGCGGCCTTTGGCGGCGTGTTGATCCAGGTGTCGCTGGTGGAGGGATCGATGGCGGTGATGCTGATCGCCTTGTCGATGACCGGCACCGAGCGCCATCGCCGCGAAGAACGCATCGGGCAGCTGGCCGCACGTGATCCCCTGACCGGACTGCTGAACCGGCGCGCTCTGCAGGCGCGCGCACCGGCGCTGCTGGCACGGGCCAGCGAGGCCCATCCGGGCGCGCTGTTGCTGATCGACATCGACAACTTCAAGCAGGTCAACGATCTGCACGGCCATGCCGCCGGCGACAAGTTGCTGGAAGCCCTGAGCACGCTGCTGCGTGAAGTCTTGCCCGCCGATGCGCTGGCCGCGCGGCTGGGCGGGGATGAGTTCGTGATCCTGTTGCAGGATGTGCGTGAAGAACAGGTCGCCCATCTCGGCGAACAGTTGCGGATGGCCTTCTCCCACGTGGCGCGCAAGGGGGTGGCCACTCCCGAGGCGGTGAGCCTGAGCGTGGGCGTCAGTCTCTACACCAAGCCGGCACTGGCGCTGGAAAGCCTGATGGCGCTGGCCGATGCGGCCCTGTATGACGCCAAGCGCGCCGGACGCGACCGGCTCATCGTGAGCCCGGCACACCTCACTGCAGCCAATCCTTGAGCCGGTACCAGGCCCCGACCAGGGGCAGGAACCAGGGCTTGCCCAGATGACCGGGAATGGCCGGCCAGTCGAAGTCTTTCCATGGATTGAGATCGGTCCGGCC
This sequence comes from Herbaspirillum huttiense, assembly GCF_004367745.1. Taxonomy (GTDB): domain Bacteria; phylum Pseudomonadota; class Gammaproteobacteria; order Burkholderiales; family Burkholderiaceae_D; genus Herbaspirillum; species Herbaspirillum huttiense. The sequence goes on along the minus strand of NZ_CP037993.1, from coordinate 292,195 downwards.
GTCCATGACCTCGGCCATCAGCGTTCCCATGAGGCTGGCCATGTGGGTGCCGTGGCCGCTGTAACCCATGGAATAGAACACGCCATCGCGCTGTCCGGCACGCGGCAGGCGGTCCACCGTCATGTCGACCATGCCGCCCCAGCAATAGTCGATGCGGACCTTGGCCAGTTGCGGGAAGACCTCCAGCATCTGGCTGCGCAGGATCTCGCCGCTCCGGGCATCGGACTGCGGATTGGACACCGCGAAACGCGCACGTCCGCCGAAGAGCAGGCGATTGTCCGGGGTAGTGCGGAAATAATTTACAAAATTCTTGGTGTCGGTGTACATGCGCCGGGTCGGCAGCAACTGTGCCAGCAGCTCCGCCGGCAAGGGTTCGGTGACGATCAGGAAAGCGCCGACCGGCACGATGCGGCGGCGTATCCAGCCCAAGGGACCGACCTGGGAAATGCCGCTGCTCAGCAACACCTGGCTGGCGCGCAGGCTGCCTGCACCCGTCTGCACCTGGTAGCCGCCTCCTTGCGCCTTCAGGCCCAGCACGGGAGTCTGTTCGAGGTAGATCGCACCGCGCCGCTGGGCAGCGTGGGCCAGGCCGCGCACATAGCGGCCGACATGCATGCCGGCGCTCTTTTCCATCAGCAGTCCACCGTAGTAACGGTCGCTGCCCAGTTCGTCACGCAGCTCGGCGCGGGTGATCAGGCGCGTGTCAGTGTCCACGTTGGCGGCCAGCAGGGCCTGGCTGCGCGCCAGCTTGTCGACGTGCTCGGGCTTGGCCGCCAGCTTGAGCTTGCCGTAGCGTGCAAAACTGCAGTCGATGGATTCCTCGCGCACCAGCCGTTCCACCGTATCGACGCCGGCATCGAAGGCGCGATAGAGCCGGTTGGCCCATTCCGTTCCCAGGCGTTGTGACAGGGCAGCGTAGTCCTGCGCGAAGCCGTTGTTGCACATGCCGCCGTTGCGGCCGGAGGCGGCACCGCCGACGATATCCGCTTCGCACACCACCACCCTGGCCCCCTTGCGCGCCAGCGCCAGGGCGGCCGCTGAACCGGTGATGCCGCCACCGACGACCAGTACGTCGCATCCGTCGCCCGGCAAGGCGGTGTGGGTGCTGACGAAGGGGGATGAGGTGTCCAGCCAGTACGACTTCAATTGCATCAGGAGCTCCATCGACGGTCGGCAGCCGGATCATGAACGCAGGGGACGAGGCCGCAACAGGGTAGGGACTGATTATGGTGCGCGCTCCCGGCACGGTGATTAATGCTCATTGAACGCAGCATTAAACGCAGGTTAATGCTCGTGCAACGCCCGCCCTTGCTGGCTGTCCGCAGGATGAGCGGCCTGCGTAACGCAAAATGCCGGAAAGCCGCCGTTTAAAAGTAGAAGCTGCTCCGATCCCGGCGCAATAAAAATTATTAGTTGGAGGCCGACGACCATACTTCTTCCATCCCCAACGAAGGAGTTTGAGCAAATGACTTTCAAGCCGAAGTACATCAGTTTTGACTGCTATGGCACCCTGATCAATTTTGAAATGGGCCCGACCGCCCGCAGGCTCTTCGCCGACCGTGTCGACGAGAAGCGCATGCCGGCCTTCCTGGACAGCTTCCGTTTCTATCGTCTCGACGAAGTGCTGGGCGCCTGGAAACCGTTCCTGGAGGTGGTGGACAACGCCATCCGCCGCACCTGCCACGCCCATGGCGTGGAATGCCGGGACAGCGATGGCCAGGCCCTCTATGCGGCCGTGCCGACCTGGCAGCCACATCCGCATGTGGTGGAAACGCTGGAGAAGATCGCGCCCCACATCCCGCTGGTGATCCTCTCGAACTCCATGATCGACCTGATTCCGCACAGCGTGGCGCACCTCAAAGCGCCCTTCCATGCGGTCTACACCGCCGAGGAAGCGCAAGCCTACAAGCCGCGCGGGCAGGCCTTTGAATACATGTTCGACCAGCTGGGCTGCGGCCCGGAAGAGATGGTGCATTGCTCGTCGAGCTTCCGCTATGACCTGATGACGGCCAAGGATCTCGGCTTCATGGGCAAGGCTTACATCGACCGCAATCACGAGCCCTACTGCGATGGCTATGGCGTGAGCCGGCTGACGGACTTCCGCCAGCTGGCCACGCTGGTAGGCCTTTGATGGCTGCCGTCGCGCCTACGAGAGACGGGACGCATCATGCTTGAGACCGCATTGCAAGAACCCGCCGCCTTGAATACGGCGGCACCTGATCTTGCGCCGGCAGCGCTGGAACAACTGGCCGCCGTCCGCTATGGCATCGCGGGCAAGTCCAGCGCCCTGGGAGGTGAGCGCGACCAGAACGCCTGCATCGAGAGCGCGGATGGTACGCGCTACGTGCTGAAGATCAGCAATCCTTCCGAACAGGCGGCGGTGGTGGATTTCCAGATCGCCGCGCTGGATCACATCGCGCGGGCGGCACCGGACCTTCCGATTCCGCGCGTGCTGCGCTCCCTGAGCGGGCAAAGCATCGAGCAGGTGACACTGCCGGATGGCAGCGTGAGCATGGTGCGCCTGCTGACTTACCTCGACGGCGTACAGATCAAGCATACCGAACGCAGCGACGGCCAGCGGCGCGCCATGGGCAGTGGCCTGGCCAGGCTGGACCTGGCCCTGCAAGGATTCAGCCATACCGGGGCGCATCATGACCTGCTGTGGAATGTCTCCACAGCGCACCGCTTGCGCGACAAGATGGAAAGCCTGCAGGATCCGGCCAAGCAGCAGCTGGCACGGCACTTCATGGCGCGCTTCGAACGAGATGTGCTGCCGCGCCTGGGCGACGTGCGTGCGCAGGTGATCCACAACGACTATCACCTCTACAACGTGCTGGTGGCACCGCAAGAGCAGGAGCGCATCACCGGCATCATCGATTTCGGCGACATGCTGCATGCGCCGCTGGTCGGTGAAGTCGCCACGGCGGCGGCCTTCCACATGACCGGCAGCGAAGATCCGTTTGCCGGACCGGCGCAGTTCGTCGCGGCCTATCACGCCGAGCTGCCGCTGACCGCGCCGGAACAGGAGATCGTCGCCGACCTCATGGTCACGCGCCATCTGGTCACGGCGCTCATCTCCGAATGGCGCGCGGTGCGCTATCCCCACAACCGCGCCTACATCATGCGGCACAACCCGGCGGCCTGGGAGGCGCTCGGCCAGCTGGCCGACCTGCCCCGCCAGGACGCACGTGACCGCCTGCTTTCCGACATCTGACACAGGAGCATTGCATGAGCACCCCTACCGACCTCACCATGGTCAACGCCTACATCCCCGGCCGTGCCGACGTCGGGCCCGTCACCGGGGCCCTGATCGAACGCCGCAATGCCCTGCTGGGGCCGGCGTATCGGCTGATGTATGAACATCCCTTGCACATCGTGCGCGGCGAGGGCGTCTGGCTGATCGATCCGCAGGGGCGGCGTTATCTGGATGTGTACAACAACGTCACTTCGCTGGGACACTGCCATCCGGCCGTCACCGCAGCGATCTGCGAACAGGTGCAGACGCTGGCCACCAACACGCGCTACCTGCACGACACCATCCTGGAGCTGGCCGAACGCCTGCTGGCGACGGTGCCGGAGACATCGCTGGCGCACCTGATGCTCACCTGCACCGGCAGCGAAGCCAATGACCTGGCCTATCGCATCGCCAAGGTCCGCACCGGCGGCACCGGCGTGATCGTCACCGACACGGCGTATCACGGCATCACCGATGCGGTCTCGCAGTTCTCGCCGTCGCTGGGCAGCAGCGTCAACCTGGGACCGCATGTGCGCCTGGTGCCGGCCCCGCGTGCCTATCATGCGCCGGGGCAGGATTTGGGAGAAAAATTCACCCGCGACGTGCAAGCCGCCATCGCCGACCTGCAACGGCACGGCATCCAGCCTGCCGCCCTGATCGTGGATTCACTCTTCACCAGTGACGGCATCCTGCCGGGACCAGCGGGCTTCCTCAAAGGCGCGGTGCAGGCCATCAAGGAGGCCGGCGGCCTGTTCATCGCCGATGAAGTGCAACCGGGCTTCGGCCGCACCGGCGAGCACATGTGGGGCTTCCAGCGCCACGGGATTGCGCCGGACATCGTGACCATGGGCAAGCCGATGGGCAATGGCCAGCCGGTCGCAGGCATTCTGGCGACGGCCGATGTGTTGCAGGAGTTCGGGCAGCGCTCGCGTTACTTCAATACCTTTGCCGGCAATACGGTCTCGTGTGCCGCTGCGCTGGCGGTGCTGAAGACGATTGAACGTGAAGGCCTGATTCCCCATGCACGGGAGGTCGGTGGCGTGCTGCTTGACGGCATCCGTGCGCTGGCCGAACGCCATGAAGCCGTCGGCGACGTGCGCGGTGCGGGCATGTTCGTGGGTGTGGAACTGGTGTCGGACCGGGCACTTCGTACGCCAGACCGGACACTCACCAGCGAGGTGGTCAACCGGATGCGCCAGAAGGGCGTGCTGCTCAGTGCCTGCGCGATGGGCCACAACGTGCTCAAGATCCGGCCGCCGCTGGTGCTTTCGGCCGATCAGGCGGGCATGGTGATCGATGCGCTGGACGAGTCGCTGACGGAAGCGCGATCGGCGGCGGGGCGTTGAGCCTGAGGCCGGGGATGCGGTGCTATGATCGGACCATGCGACCTACCGACCCTCTCGACCGCACCGACATCAAGATCCTCGAGCACTTGCAGCGCGAGGGCCGGTGCTCGAACGTGGAGCTGGCCGAGGCCGTCAATCTCAGTCCCAGTCCCTGCCTGACCCGGACCAAGCGCATGGAAGAAACCGGCGTCATCGCCGGCTATGCAGCCCGGGTCGCGCTGGACAAATTGGGGAGCCATGTCGTGGTGTTCTCCGAGATTACGCTGGGCAGTCATCGCCCGGCGGACTTCCGCAAGTTCGAACAGGGCGCGGCCAAGTATGCGGAAATCGTGGAGTGCTACAACGTCAGCGGGGGGTATGACTATTTGCTCAAGATCGTCTCGCCCACCGTGGCGCTGTTTCAGGAGTTGATGGAACGCTTGCTGGAGGACGAGATCGGCATCGAGAAATTCGCCAGCCGCATCGTGTTGCGCCATCCCTATGAGCAGCGGGTGGAGCCGGTGGAGGTGATTGCTTCGGGGAAGAGCAGCTGGAAGTGACGGCGGGCGCCCCCGCCGCCCCGGCTCAGGCAAACTGCGTGAAATCCGGCTTGCGCTTCTCGAAGAAAGCCGTGAACGCTTCCTTGGCCTCAGGCGCGGTCAGCATGCGCGAGAAGTGCTCGATCTCGGCCACCATCTGCTGCTCGGTCGCAGTGACGCGATTCTTCTTCATCAACTGCTTGGTCACCCGGATCGAGGCCGCCGGCAACGCCGCCAGCTTGGCTGCCTGCTGCTGCGCATAGGGCAGCAATTCCTCCAGCGGCAGCACGCGGTTGACCACACCCATCTGGCAGGCTTCGTCTGCGCCGAAGGCTTCGCCCAGCAACAGCTTCTCGGCCGCACGCTGGTAACCGGCGATGTGCGGCAAGAGCAGCGAAGACGCCGCCTCCGGGCACAAACCCAGTTGCGTGAAGGGCATGGAGAACTTGGCATTGTCAGCTGCATACACCAGGTCGCAATGCAGCAGCAGCGTGGTACCGATGCCCACGGCCACGCCCGAGACGGCCGCCACGATGGGCTTGCTGGCATGGCTGATCTGCCAGAGGAACTGGAATACCGGCGCATCCTGGGTCTTGGGCGGATTCTTCAGGAAGTCTTCCAGGTCATTACCCGCCGAGAAGGATTTGAACTTGCCGGTGAAGAGGATGGCGCGGACCGCATTGTCAGTCTCTGCCTCCTTCAAGGCATCGGCCAGCTGCTGGTACATGGCCGCGGTGATGGCGTTCTTCTTGTCTTCGCGATCGAAGTGGATGGTCAGGATGCCATCGGCCTTGGTGAGCTGGATATCCATCTGCACAGTCTCCTTGAATGTTATAAATGATTTATAAGGTTCATGAAAAAAGCCGCACGGCATGCGCAGTGCGGCTTTTGCATCAGGCCTTGCGGGCGCGGATCAGACGCGTTCGAAGATGCCCGCCGCACCCATGCCGGTACCCACGCACATGGTCACCATGCCGTACTTCAGGTTCTTGCGGCGCAGTGCATGGATGGTGGTGGCGGCACGGATCGCACCGGTGGCTCCCAGCGGGTGGCCCAGGGCAATCGCACCGCCCATGGGGTTGACCTTGCTCGGGTCCAGGCCCAGGTCGCCGATGACGGCCAGCGCTTGTGCAGCGAAGGCTTCGTTCAGTTCGATCCAGTCGATCTGGTCCTGGGTCAGGCCACCGGCCTTCAGGGCAGCAGGAATGGCTTCCTTCGGACCGATGCCCATGATCTCCGGCGGCACGCCGCGCACGGCGAAGGAGACGAAGCGAGCCAGCGGGGTCAGGTTGAACTGCTTCAGGATCTTTTCCGAAACGATGATCAGCGCGCCTGCGCCATCGGAGGTCTGCGAGCTGTTGCCGGCCGTGACGCTGCCCTTGGCGGCGAAGACGGGCTTCAGCTTGGCCAGCGCGGCCAGGTTGGAATCGGCGCGCGGACCTTCGTCCAGGGCGACGGTACGGGTCTTGATGTCGATCTCGCCGGTGGCCAGGTTGGGGAAGCGCTCGACGATCTCGACCGAGGTCATCTCGTCGGCGAATTCACCGGCCTGCTGTGCGGCGATGGCCTTCTGGTGCGAAGCCAGCGAGAACTCGTCCTGCGCTTCACGCGAGACCTTCCACTGCTGCGCCACCTTCTCGGCGGTCAGGCCCATGCCATAGGCCATGCCGACGTTCTCATCCTTGAAAGCGTTGATGTTGATGGAAGGATGGAAGCCCATCATCGGCACCATGGACATCGATTCCGCACCGGCGGCGATCATGACGTCGGCTTCGCCGACGCGGATGCGGTCGGCGGCCATGGCGATAGCGGTGATGCCGGAGGCGCAGTAGCGGTTGATGGTGACGCCGCCAATGGTGTTGGGCAGGCCGGCCAGCAGCACGGCATTGCGCGCCATGTTCAGGCCTTGTGCACCTTCGGGGAAGGAGCAGCCGACGATGGCGTCCTCGATCAGCTTGGGATCCAGGCCCGGCACCTGCGCCACGGCGGACTGGATGGCACGCACCAGCAGGTCATCCGGGCGGGTGTTCTTGAACATGCCACGCGGCGCCTTGCCGATGGGGGTGCGGGTGGCGGCGACGATGTAGGCGTCTTGCAGTTGTTTGCTCATTACCAAATCTCCTTGGACTCTCCCTCCCCTTCAGGGGGAGAGAGGTTTCATTAATTGCGCACAGGCTTGCCGGTTTGCATCATGCCCATGATGCGTTCCTGGGTCTTGGGGTGGTTGAGCAGTTCCATGAAGAACTTGCGCTCGATGTCGAGCAGCCATTGTTCATTGACGATGCTGCCCTCTTCCACTTCACCACCGGCGACGGTCTCGGCAATCATCTTGCCGAGCTTGAAGTCGTGGGCCGAGATGAAGCCGCCATCACGCATGTTGACCAGCTGCGCCATGATGGTGGCCAGGCCGTTGCGGCCGATCACCGGCACCTGCGGCGGCAGTTGCGGACGATAACCGGCATCGAACAGCGCGCGCGCCTCGACCTTGGCCACGTGCAGCAATTCATAGGGGTTGAAGACGATCACGTCATCCTCGCGCAGGTAGCCCAGCTTGCGCGCTTCCAGTGCGGACTTGGAGACGTTGGCAGTGGCCGCAGCCAGCATGTATTCCTTCAGGAACTGCAGGATGTCGTTGCCCTTGGCTTCCTTGGCAGCGCGCACGGCGGCTTCCTTCAGGCCGCCACCGGCCGGGATCAGGCCCACGCCCACTTCCACCAGGCCGATGTAGGACTCGATGGAGACCACGCGCTTGGCGGTATGCAGCAGCAATTCGCAGCCACCGCCCAGCGCCAGGCCGGCGACAGCGGCGATTACCGGCACGCTGGCGTACTTCAGGCGCTGGTGCGCCTGCTGCAGCTGGTGCACCACCGGCTCGATGGCCTTGACGCCACCGGACATGAACAGCGGCAGCATCGACTGCAGGTCGGCACCTGCGGAGAAGGCACCGCCTTCGGCTGCATCCGGATGCCAGATCACCAGGCCCTTGAAGTTCTGTTCGGCTTCGGTGACGGCTTTGTTCATGCCATCGATCACGCCCTGGCCGATCACGTGCATCTTGGTCTTGAAGGACAGGATCAGCACATCGTCGTTCTGGTGCCAGATGCGCACCGATTCGTCTTCGAAGAAGGTGGTACCGGCGCTCTTGCCATCGGCCGCCCCCTCGCCCACCAGCGGGGCACGGAAGGCTTGGCGCTGGTAGACCGGCAGCTCGGAACGGGCCACGTCAGCCTTCTTGGAGGGCGACCAGGAGCCCTTCTCCGAATGCACGCCGTCACGGCCATCGAAGACCCAGTCGGGCAGCGGTGCGCTCGACAGTGCCTTGCCGGCCTCGATGTCTTCCTTGACCCATTGCGCGATCTGCTTCCAGCCGGCAGCTTGCCAGGTCTCGAAGGGACCGACGCTCCAGCCGAAGCCCCAGCGCATGGCGAAGTCGAGGTCACGGGCGTTGTCGGCCACCGATTCCAGGTGCACGGCGATGTAGTGGAAGGCATCGCGGAAGATGGCCCACAGGAACTGGCCTTGCGGATTGGTCGAATCATGCAGCGCCTTCATGCGCTTGACCGGATCCTTTTCCTTGAGGATGCGGGCGATGATGTCATCGGCCTTGGCACCGCCCGGAACGTAATCGCCCTTGGCCGGATCGATGCGCAGGATGTCCTTGCCCACCTTCTTGTAGAAACCGGCACCGCTCTTCTGGCCCAACGCGCCCTGCTCGACCAGCTTGGCCAAGAGCGGCGGGGTGGCATAGGAGGAGAAGAAGGGATCGTCCTTCAGGTTGTCCTGCATGGTCCGGATGACGTGGCCCATGGTATCCAGGCCCACCACGTCGGCGGTACGGAAGGTACCGGACTTGGCACGGCCCAGCTTGGCACCGGTCAGGTCATCGACCACATCGACCGAGAGGCCATACTTCTCGGCTTCGATGATGGTGGCCAGGATGCCGAACACGCCCACGCGGTTGGCCACGAAATTGGGGGTGTCGAAGGCCCGCACCACGCCCTTGCCCAGGGTGGTGGTGAGGAAGGCTTCGAGCTGATCGAGGATGTGCGGTTCGGTCGATTGGGTCGGGATCAGTTCGACCAGGTGCATGTAGCGCGGCGGGTTGAAGAAGTGCACGCCGCAGAAGCGCGCCTTCAGGCCCGCATCGAACCCTTCGGAGAGGGCATTGATCGACAGGCCCGAGGTGTTGGAGGCGAAGATCGCCTTGGGACCGATGTGCGGGGCGACCTTCTTGTAGAGGTCGTGCTTCCAGTCCATGCGCTCGGCGATGGCTTCGATGATGAGGTCGCAGCCTTCCAGCACGGCCAGGTCATCCTCGTAGTTGGCGACCTGGATCAGGGCCGCGTCATCCTTGTTGCCCAGCGGCGCCGGGCTCAGTTTCTTGAGGTTCTCGATGGCGCGTTGCACGATGCCGTTCTTCGGGCCTTCCTTGGCCGGCAGGTCGAACAGCACGACCGGCACGCGGGCATTGATGCAGTGGGCGGCAATCTGGGCCCCCATGACGCCCGCGCCGAGCACGGCCACTTTTTTGACGATGAAATTGGACACGCAAATCTCCTTTGCTGGTGCTGCAAACATGAAACATGAATTCGGGCCTGGCAAGGTGCTGCGCCGCTGGGACGAGCGCTCACTGTACGCGCTTTATCCCGGGTGCGGCGGCTCACAGCATGCCCTGCCGCAGTGACGCCCGCGTGACGCCGTCACGGGCCGCATTGCGTTGGATCAACGCCGCGTGCAGGCGTGCAGCCCGCGCGCGGCGTGGTGTTGCGATCAGAACAGTTCTGCGTCCAGCGCCATCAGGTTGGCCGCACCCGAACGGGCCTGGCGGATCAGCATCGCGGTTTCCGGCAGCAGGCGCGCGAAGTAGAAGCGCGCCGTGGCCAGCTTGGCGGTGTAGAAGGCGTCGCCGCTGTCCTGCTTTTCCAGCGCGATCTTGGCCATGCGGGCGAACAGGTAGGAGAACACCAGGTGGCCCACCACGCGCAGGTAGGGCACCGCAGCCGCACCGGCTTCATCCTGGTTGGCGAAGGATTTCATGCCGATTTCCATGGTCAGCTTGGTCACCTTGTCGCCGATGTCGGCCAGCGGGGTGATGAACTCGGACATGGACTCATCGGTACCGTGCTCTTCCACGAAGGCCTGGATCTGCGCGCCGAATTTCTTCAGCTTGGCACCGTTGTCCATCAGGATCTTGCGGCCCAGCAGGTCCAGCGACTGGATGGTGTTGGTTCCTTCATAAATCATGTTGATGCGGGCATCGCGCACATATTGCTCCATGCCCCACTCGGCGATGTAGCCGTGGCCGCCGTAGACCTGCAGGCACTCGGAAGTGGCCATCCAGGCGTTGTCGGTCAGGAAGGCTTTCACCACCGGGGTCAGCAGGGCCACGATGTCGGCGCTGTCCTTGCGCACCTGCTCATCGGGGTGGGTCAGTTCCTTGTCCAGCTCCAGCGCGACATAGGAGGTGAAAGCACGGCCACCTTCGGCGAAGGCCTTGGCGGTCAGCAGCATGCGGCGCACGTCCGGATGCACGATGATCGGATCGGCCGGCTTGTCGGCGGCCTTGATGCCGGACAGGCTGCGCATCTGCAGGCGGTCCTTGGCGTAGACCAGGGCGTTCTGGTACGCCACTTCGGTCAGGCCCAGGCCTTGCATGCCCACGCCCAGGCGGGCTGCGTTCATGAACACGAACATGGCCTGCAGGCCCTTGTGCGGCTGGCCGATCAGCCAGCCGGTGGCGCCGTCCAGGTTCATCTGGCAGGTGGCGTTGCCGTGGATGCCCATCTTCTCTTCGATGGCACCGCAGAAGATCGGGTTGCGCGCGCCCAGGGAGCCGTCGGCATTGGGCAGGAACTTGGGAACCAGGAAAAGTGAAATCCCCTTCGAACCTTCGGGCGCATCGGGCAGACGGGCCAGGACCAGGTGAACGATATTGGCGGACACGTCGTTTTCACCGGCGGAGATGAAAATCTTGTTGCCGGTGATCTTGTAGGATCCATCGGCCTGCGGCTCGGCCTTGCTGCGCAGGAGGCCCAGGTCGGTGCCGCAATGGGCTTCGGTCAGGCACATGGTGCCGGTCCATTCGCCCGAGACCAGCTTGGGCAGGTAGAGCTGCTTCTGTTCATCCGAACCGTGCGCATGCAGGCACTCGTAGGCGCCGTGCGACAGGCCGGGGTACATGGTCCAGGCCTGGTTGGACGAGTTCAGCATCTCGTAGAAGGAATTGTTGATCGTCAGCGGCAGACCCTGGCCGCCGAAGTCCGGATCACAGGACAATGCCGCCCAGCCGGCTTCCACGTATTGCTTGTAGGCTTCCTTGAAACCCTTGGGCGTGGTCACGGCCTTGCTCTCGCGATCGAAATGACAGCCCTCGCGGTCCCCCGAATGATTCAGCGGGAACAGGACCTGCGAGGCGAACTTGCCGCCCTCTTCCAGCACCTGGTCCACCAGTTCGCGGTTGGTGTCGGCGTGGGGCGGCAGTTCCTTGAACACTTCCTCGACATTGAGCAGCTCGTGCAGCACGAATTGCATGTCGCGCAAGGGGGCGTTGTATTGGGGCATGAATGTCTCCGGACGGGTTACGCTGCCTTCCTGGCAGCCGATTTGGAATTCTTGGGGGCGCTGGTACTGGCGCTGTCGCTGCCCTGCGGGCGGTAGCTGTCGATCAGACGGCGGAAACTGGCCTCGGCGCGTTCGACGCTGCCGGGAATGTGCAGGAAGCGCGCATCGTGATGCAGGGCCAGGATCAGGCCATACATTTCATAGACCATCTGGCTGACCTCGATGTCGGTGCGCAGGTGGCCGGCTTCCATGGCCTGCTTGATGCAGCGTTCCAGCGCATCGCGCCAGGCCTGGACCATGGCCACCAGGTGATCGCGGATGGCGCCCGGGCGGTCGTCATACTCGACCGCGCCGCTGATGTAGATGCAGCCCAGGGCGATTTCCACCGTGACCTGCTTGATCCAGCGCGCGAACATGCCTTCCAGGCGCGGCAGGCCGCGCGGCTCCTTGATGGAGGGATAGAACACGTCCTGCTCGAAGCGGTTGTGGTACAGGCGCACGACCTCGATCTGCAGGTCCTCGCGCGAGCCGAAATGGGCGAAGACGCCGGACTTGCTCATCTTCATCTTTTCGGCCAGGAGGCCAATGGTGAGCCCTTCCAGGCCATCACGGCTGGCCAGCTCCAGCGCCACATCCAGGATGGCAGCGCGGGTCTGCTCGCCCTTGCGCAGGAACTTGGGCCGGGCGGGCGCGGTGGTCACCTTGCTTGTCTCAGTCATCGTTGTCTCTTTGATATCCGCCGCAGGCGGCGACGGGAAGGAACCGGTTCGACGGGCGCGGCTCGGGGTCCGCTGTCTTGTGCCCTGGATAACCTGACATGAATTTATCTTCATGCAGAATTTATTCGAACGATCGTACTATTATTCATCGCGCCGCAAATGTCAAACAAAAAATCGGGCTGTCTTGTGGCACGGATTTTTGCTGCGCGGCAAGCCTTCAGGCGGACTCGGGAGGGGGGCTGGCGGCGCCCAGCAGGTCGTGGGCGTCGAGCAGGGCGTAGACGATGGTGGGGTTGTTTTCCAGGCACTTGCGGATGGCCGCCGGGATGGTGTCGCGCGTCTTGCGGCACAGGCCGGGCTGCTCGGCCAGGTGGATCTGCAGGCCGCGCACGGTGCGCACCTCGTTGGCACCAGGGCTGATGTGCAGGTGGATGCCGAGGTTCTTGCGCATGAGGCTGCCCACATGCAGCAGCTCGTCGTAGGTGCTGACGCGGGTGATGCGTTCGATCAGGCGTTTTTCTTCTTCACGGGTAAGCCAGAGCACGCGGGCTTCCGGCGCGTGCAGGCATTCCAGCAGCGCCTCACGCTGGCAATCGCAGGCACCGGGCGGGCACTCCTTGCGCAGGGGCCGGGCTACGGGGACGGACTGCATCGATTCGGAAGAGACCACCTGAGACATCTGCACCTTTGCACCTGGGTTGGAGAAAAGACAGGCCGGGGAAAACGGCCTTCATCTTACAACGAGCCAGCGCTGCGGCGGGATCAGGAGGAGGAACGGTCGAGCAGGCGGCGGTCACGCTTGGTGGGGCGTCCCTTGATCTCGGCCGAGGGTTCGCGGAAGAGGCGATGGCGTTCGGCCAGCGCGGCACGGCGCGTGATGCTCTCTTCGGTCTCCTGATAGAGGGTGGCGGCAATGGCGGCAGAGCCGCGCTTGTCGGCGATGCCGGTGACCAGCACTTCCCATTCGGTGGAACCGTTGTCGATGTCCAGGCGGTCGCCGTTCCTGACGTTGTGGGCGGGCTTGGTGCGCTCGCCGTTGAGCTTGATGCGGCCGCGCTCCACGGCTTCGGTGGCCTGAGACCGCGTCTTGAAGAAGCGTGCGGCCCAGCACCATTTGTCGATGCGGGTGGTGTCCATGTCGGGATGAGAAGTGGTCAGTGATGCTTAGTGAGTAGCGGTAATTATCGATATTTTTTGAATCATTTGCTCAAGAAAATCGGGATTCACTTCCTTTCTTTGGTGAATCTCTGCCTTGGTGGATCAGCGTCACTATGCTGGCCAGTTTTTCTGACCACGCTTGTCGCTGCCTGTCCATTCCGCCATGACAGATCAATTCCAGACCATCGCTGCGGCATTTGCCGGCGTCGTACTCTCGCAGCAACACCGTCCCCTCAGGCTACGCTGGCGAGCGCAGGAAACTTATTTCGCGCAATGGCTGCTGGTGCAGCGGGTCGACATCGAAGAAGCTTGTCTGGAAGGGCTGCAGGCGAAGCTGACCTGCGTGTCCAGCGATCCTGAACTGCCGCTGCAGGCCCTGCTCGGACAGCCGCTGGGCATCGAGATGGTGACTGACCGCGGCGCTCTGCATCACACCAACGGGATCATCACCGAGGCGCGCGCCGGCCAGGCCGATGGTGCGCTGCGGGTCTACCAGCTCACGCTCAAGGACGCGCTGTCGATCATGGAGGAGCGCATCAACACCCGCGTCTTCCGTCAACTGAGCGTGCCGCGCATCCTGGAGATCATGCTCGGTGAATGGCGTCAGCGCAGCCCCGCACTGGCGACGGCGTTTCACTTCGATCTGGATGGCCTGGAAGATCGCCGTTATCCGATGCGCGAGATCAGCCATCAGTTCAACGAATCCGATGCGCACTTCATCAGGCGGCTCTGCCGGCGCGAGGGCATTGCCTGGTATGTGGCCAGCCCCCAGCCGGCTGCCAATACCGGCAGGACAGCGCATGCAGACGTACCAATGCATACGCTGGTGTTCTGCGATCAGTCCGCCCTGCTGCCCCGGGCCCTTGCCGGTACGGTGCGTTACCACCGCGAGGGTGCCACCGAGGAGCGCGACACCATCAGCGCATGGAGCCGCCAGCGCAGCCTGGTGCCGGGTCGCGTATGGCGCGGCAGCTGGGACTACAAGGCGGTGCGCGTGGAGGAAGCCGCCAGCCACAGCGTGATCGACCAGGGCGATACCGGCCGGGCATTGGCGGCCATCCTGAATGACGGGTTGATCGAGGCCCCTCACGCTGCGGATGGCCCGCAAGATCACTTGCGCCTGGCCGATGCCCGCATGCTGGCGCACGAGGGCCGCAGCGAATCCTTCGAGGCCAGCGGTACGGTGCGCGATCTGGCGGTGGGGCACTGGTTCGAGCTGGAAGGGCATCCGGACATGCACGGCCAAGATCGCACCTTGCGCGAATTCATCGTGACCTCCTTGCGGCAGCAAGCCGAAAACAATTTCCCCAAAGCGTTGCAGGATGCGATCGACCGCCTGCTGCCCGCCTCCACCTGGCAAGCCGATGTACAGGGCGCAGCGGACATGCGCTACCGCAACCAGCTCAGCTGCCGCCGCCGCAGCGCGCCGCTGGCACCGCATTACGATCCCCGGCTGCATCTGCCGGCCGTGCATCCGGTCACCGCACTGGTAGTCGGGCCTGCCAACGAGGAGGTGTACTGCGACGAACTGGGCCGCATCAAGGTGCAACTGCAGGGCTTGCATGCGCAAGACCATGTCCATGCGCAAGGTGCGGGCACCAGCGGGCAGGAACGGGATAGCGCATTTGTGCGGGTATCGAGCGCCTGGGCCGGGGCAGGCTATGGGCACGATGCGGTGCCGCGGGTCGGCATGGAAGTGCTGATCGATTTTCTTGGGGGTGATCCGGACAAGATGTTCGTCGCCGGTGTCCTGCACAACGGCATCAACCATCCGGCGCGCTTCAGCCACAACGGCGGCTTGCCCGGCAATCGCTTCCTCTCGGGGATCAAGAGCAAGGAGATCGAAGGCGTCCGCTACAACCAGCTGCGGCTGGATGACACACCCGGACAGATCAGCACGCAACTGGCCAGCGAGCACCAGCACAGCCAGATCAATCTGGGTTATCTCACCGAGCCGCGTCACGACGGACAGGGAGATGATCGTGGCGAGGGACTGGAGGCGCGCACGGATGGGCATGGCGTCCTGCGTGGGGCCGAAGGCATCCTCATTACGGCACAAGCACAGGACCGGGGGCGCGGCCGCATGCTGGAGCGCGAGGCCCTGCTGGACACCCTGCACAGTCTGGAGGAACTGGCGCAGCGCCTGAGCCAGGATGCCGCCAGGTACCACGCAGAAGTGACCGATCTGGCGCAGCTGGAGCGTATCAGGAAGCAGCTGCAGGCATGGGACGCGAGCGAAGCGGCCGGCGGCACGAGGCACGCTGCGGCACCCATGGTCGCCCTCGACGCACCGGCCGGCGTGAGCGTGACGAGCCAGGACACCATGGTGCTGGGCGCGTCCCGGCATATCGACCTGGTCAGCCGGGACAATACCCAGCTCAATGCCGGAAGCAAATTGCTGATGCGGGCAGGAGAAATGTTCGCTGCCTTTGCCGGCAAGCACATGAAGCTGATCAGCGGCAAGGGCAGTGTCAAGGTGCAGGCGCACGAAGAACACGTCGAGCTTCAGGCTGCGCGACGCATCCTGCTGGAGGCCAGCGAAGAAATCATCCTGCAGGCCCCGAAGATCAGCATCCGTTCGCGCGATGACACGCAAATCCATGGCGGCGGCAGCTTCAGCCGCTGGAATGCCAGCCTCATCGAACACGGCACCAGCGGACAGTGGCGGCAACAGGCTGCCGAACACAATGTGCTGGGTCCGGCCAATTGTCCGCCACCGGAGATAGCGCCACCGCCTACCTTTGAAGAACTGCAACAGAGCGCCAGCTTGATGGTCCGCCTGCGCAGTCATGTGCGCGATGGCAGGCCGCTGGCACACCAACCCTATACGCTCTTCAAGCAGGGGGCGCAGATCGCCGTGGGCGTCACTGACGCGGCCGGGCGATTACGGATCGAAGGCCATCAGCCGGGCGACGACAGCTACTCGGTCAAGCTCCCCAATGGCTACTGCTTTGATTTACCGGTCCACGAACAGATCAGTGCACTGGACCAGCAACTGGCGGCCTCGGGCTACCGCAGCACAGAAGCGGACGCAGACAGCCGCCTGCGCCATGCCGGCGCCTGAACCCCTTCCCTTTTTGGATCATCGCCATGACACAGACCTACCACCCAGGCAGCGTTCCTATCGACCTGCGCAAACGTAGTGCTACCGCAACGGCGCAATGGCTGCTGGAGCGCGCAGAAGACAGCCATTCCCCGATCTATCACGCCAACCAGCTTGAAGTATTGATCTGCGGCGAAGAGGGCTTTGCTCGCATCTTGCAAGACATCCGCCAGGCGCGGCACAGCGTGGAAATCATCTGCTGGGGCTTCGACCCTGCCATGGAACTGGAACGCAAGGGCAACACCTGGCCGCGCGGTCCGACCTGGGGGGATTTGCTCAGGGAGGTTGCGGCCGGCAAGCACAACAACGACAAGCCGGTCGATGTAAGGGTGCTGTGCTGGAACGAGAGCCCGATCTCGGGCATGGCGAAGAATACGCCCGGCTACGACGAGCTCGACGCGAAGATGCTCAAGAGCATCCGGGACAAGGAGCGCCTTTCCGGCAAGCCGCACGAAGCCGGTCTCACACCGCAGGAGCGCCGCAGCTATTTCAATGCACTGTGGTTCTTTGAAGCGACCCATGGCACGCATGCTCATCTCACTTTCAAGGTCCGTGCTGGCAATGCCGACAAGGTCCGGGAAAGTCTCAAAGAGGAGAAATCGACCAAGCTTACGATCACGGAACATCACTCCCTGGTTCAGGCATCGACTGCTCATCAAAAAACGATACTGATCGACTATGCCCATGCCAACGGTGAACATGCGGTCGGCTATGTGATGGGCTTGAACAGCGTGACAGACTACTGGGACACGCGCCGGCATCTGTTTCACGATCCGCGCCGGGGCGCATCATGGGAAGGAGGCGGGGACGCTCTACCCGGATTGAAGCCATTCCAAGATTACGCTTGCCGCATTTGCGGCGAGGCGCTCATCAGCGTGAGCAAGAATTTCGTGGATGCCTGGAATCGGGTGGCCACGGCTGATCAGAAAATCCAGCGGGTACACGATCTGCGTTCGCCACCGGCTGGCCTGAAGGTTCGCGCATCCCCGACGGCTTTGCCCTCCCTGACGAGCCACAAGGTGGCCCTCTGATCCAGCATCCAAACACCAATGCCGTCATCAGCGGTTATTGGATCGCCCAATTAGTCAAACCCTACACCCCCCGCCAAGTCGCCTGGAATAACGCTCAGGTACCCATGCACTACGAGCAGGGCGAATCCTTCACTCCCCCTGACGACATCACAAAAGAGTCTGGCGTTCTTCGTTTCCACTATCTCGGCATACCGGTTCCCAAAGCGCCAGCTGCACGACATGTCCCAGACTGGCGCGTCCCCCAAGGCGTGCTGCGCGAGATCCCCGTTCCTTCACGCGAACTGCGCGCCACAGGCTTGCTTCCTGCACCCGCTACCGGTATCTGGCACGGACGAATTGATCCGGCCCATCCGCTGGCCAAGGTCTTCAACCAGTGGAACCGCCAAGCCTATGTCGAAGAAGGGCAGCCCTTCCCCGATCCACGTGATCGCGGGCTGGAGATCTCTCCGAAAGAAATTGAATGGCAATGGCTGGATCAAGCGAATCAGCCCCTGCCCTCAGGCCGCAAAGCCATCACGATCCGCAATTTCAGTGCGGAAGAACCAATGGCAAAAGGAAGCTGATCGGCGGGCCTCCCGATCTTGCCCCAAAGAAAAACGCCGGCTGAAAAGCCGGCGTTTCTTCATCACGACAAGCGCATCAACAGGCTCAACGCTCCACCGCCAGCGCCACGCCCATGCCGCCACCGATACACAGGCTCGCCAGGCCCTTCTTGGCATCACGGCGCACCATCTCATGCAGCAGCGTCACCAGCACGCGGCAGCCCGAGGCACCGATGGGGTGGCCCAGGGCGATGGCGCCGCCATTGACGTTGATCTTGCTGGTGTCCCAGCCCATCTGCTTGTTCACCGCAATGGCTTGCGCGGCGAAGGCTTCGTTGATTTCCATCAGGTCCAGATCCTGCGGCGTCCAGCCGGCCTTCTTCAAGGTCAGCTGCGATGCCGGCACCGGGCCCATGCCCATGATGCTGGGATCCAGGCCAGCCGAGGAATACGCCTTGATCCTGGCCAGCACCGGCAGACCCAGTTCCGCGGCCAGCTTGGCCGAGGTCACCACCACTGCCGCCGCACCATCGTTGATGCCGGAGGCGTTGCCGGCGGTCACCGTGCCGGCCTTGTCGAAGGCCGGACGCAGACCCGCCAGGGCTTCGGCAGTCACGCCGTGCTTGACGAATTCATCGGTATCGAAGACCACGGTTTCCTTCTTGCCCTTGATCTCGATGGGCACGATCTCATCCTTGAACCTGCCGGCCTTCTGCGCCGCTTCAGCCTTGTTCTGCGAGGCAGCTGCGAAGGCGTCCTGCTCTTCGCGGCTGATCTCGAACTTCTTGGCCACGTTCTCGGCGGTGATGCCCATGTGGTACTGGTTGTAGACGTCCCACAGGCCATCGACGATCATGGTGTCGGTCAGCTTGGCATCGCCCATGCGGAAGCCGTCACGCGAGTTGTTGAGCACGTGCGGCGAGGCGCTCATGTTTTCCTGGCCACCGGCGATGACGATCTGGGCGTCGCCGCAGCGAATCGCCTGCGCCGCCAGCTGCACCGCCTTCAGGCCGCTGCCGCAGACCTTGCCGACCACGAAGGCCGGGACCATGTCAGGCAGGCCCGACTTGATGACCGACTGGCGCGCCGGGTTCTGGCCCAGGCCAGCCGTGAGCACCTGGCCGAGGATGACTTCGCTGATGGCTTCCGGCTTGATGCCGGTCTTGGCCAGCAGGGCCTTGATGACTTGCGCACCCAGATCGGCCGCCGCAATCTTCGACAAGGATCCGCCGAATTTGCCGATCGCCGTTCTCTGTGCTGCGACAATGACCACATCATCCATAACTCGCTCCTTTTATTGAAATGGCAGGAAGCCGCGCACGGCTGTCCTTCGAAAACCGGGATGGTCATCTTATTCGATTTCAGCTTGGAACGCGATATGGTGAATTTTCGGTAAATCAAACACCCGGCAAAAAGTCTCAAGCGTCCTTTCCGAGCGTGATGATGTGAATTACCGTGCGATACAAGAGGAAGGCTGCACCATACGCCGCCCGCTTGTACCAGGGCACGTGCAGGAAGTCCGACAGGTGCACCACCCGCCCCCCGGCCGCACCGGCTTCGATCTCCTGGCGCAGGTAAGCGGCGAATGCCGGATCCTGCACCACCACGTTGGCTTCCTGATTGACGAACAGCGAGAGGCCGTCATAGTTGCTCGATCCCACGGTGGCCCATTTGTCATCCACCACGGCCACCTTGGCGTGCAGTTCCGTATGGGTGTATTCGATGATGCGCACGCCCGCGCGCAGGAGCTTGGGATAGAAGGAATGCGCCACCGCATCCTGCATCACGAACTGTCCCACGCCCAGCAGCAAGGTCACCTTCACTCCGCGCATGGCGGCTTCTTCCAGCGCACGGCGCATCTTGCGGCCCGGCGCGAAATAGGGATTGGCGAGGAAGGCGGTCTCGCGCGCACGCCCCAGCGCCTGCAGATAGGCGCGCTGGATGGTGCGCCGGTTGCGGAAATTGTCGCGCACCACCAGCGCGGCCTGGGTCTGGTCATGCACAGGACCCGGATGGCCATGGCGCAGGCGCTTGAAGTTGCGCCAGCGCGCCTTCAGTTTCATGCGCCCCACACGCAGCCATTGCGCCTGCACTTCACGATAGATGTCCTGCACCAGCGGCCCGAGCACGCTCACGGCGAAATCCCAGCGCGGTGCGGGCAGCGCGGTGATGTGGTCACGGTCGGAGACCATGTCGTCATTGATGTTGAGCCCGCCAACGAAAGCCACCTGCCGATCCACCACGCACAGCTTCCGATGGCTGCGCGCCACGCCGCGCCGGAACCAGGGATTGAAGGAGCGATGCTGCACCCCGGCCGCCGTCAGGGCAAGGCGCAATTTGTTAGTATTTTCGCGTCCGGTGCCGAGCCAGTCATTGATGACATAGACCACAACGCCGCGTCCGGCGGCTCTTTGCAGGGCTTCGCAGACCAGCATCCCCGTATCGTCGAGCGAAAAAATATAAGTTTCCAGATAGATCTCGACGCGTGCCGCGTCGATGGCGCTGATCAGGGCGGGATAGAACCCCGCGCCACTGTGCAGCAGCGCAATCTGGTTGCCGTCAGTAAAGGTGAGGTGGCGCAAGATCAGGCCAGCTGCAGTTCGGTCACGATCGGGGCATGGTCCGACAGGCGCGCCCAGGGGCCATCCTTGAGGACCTCCGCCATTTCCACGCGGAAACCTCGCACATAGATGCGGTCCAATCGCAGCCACGGCATCATGGCCGGAAAAGTCCGTGCCGGGCGGATCGGTGCCGACAAGCCACCGAGTCGGCGCAAGCCATGCATCACGCCGCGCGCATTGGGCTGCGGCTGATCGAACACTTCGGTCACGCCCAGGTTCTGGTACAACGTGCGGCTCAACTGGTTGGTCCAGTCATTGAAATCACCGGCAATCAGCAAGGGCGCATCCGGCGGCGAGGAGGTGCTCACGGCCTGGATCAGCGCATCGATCTGGCGCCGACGGCCCCCTGCGAACAGCCCCAGGTGAATCACGTAGCAATGCACCTCCACCCCTTCGATGGGCACCACGCAATGCAGAATGCCACGTGACTCATAGGCATGGTCCGACACATCCTGGTTGCGGATGGAAGCGATTTCAAAACGCGAAATGAGCGCATTGCCATGATGGCCATGGTCATACACGGCATTCATGCCGTAGGCGGCGTGGTGGGTATCACCGGCAAGATATTCATGCTGCCCCTGCTGCGGCCAGTTGGAGGCGTGGCGCAGGGCGTTGAGGTCGTGGCGGCCCTGCACTTCCTGCAGGAACAGGATGTCCGGATCCAGTTGTGCCAGCGCCTGCTTCAGCGCCAGGATGCGCGGGCGGCCGGCAAAGGAGGTCACGCCCTTGTGGATGTTGTATGTGGCAACGCGCAGCTTCATCGATGCAACCTTTCTCTTGTTCTTGTCCGGTGGCGGTCCCGCGCAAGACGCTGGCTAGGTCGCCAGATAGCGCGGCAACTGCAGGATCGCTTCCGCATTGGAGGGCGAGAAACAGCGGTCGGCCGCCTCGCGATACGGCAGCCAGACATGACGGGTGTGCTCGCGCGGGGCCAGCGTCACCGGAATATCACGGGGCACCAGCAAGCCAAAGACATGTTCGGTGTTTCTCGTCACGCCCGGCGCATAGCGGTGCCGCCAGACCGGATAGATGTCATAGATGTTGGAAAGTTGCCAGTCGCGCAGATGCGCGCGAGGCACGCGGTTTCCGCCGTCCTGCAAGGAGTCTACGCCGGTGTCGGCCACCACGATGCCGGTTTCTTCCTCCACCTCGCGTCGGGCGGTCTCCGACAAGGGCTCATCAAGGGCATCCTTGGAACCGGTCACCGATTGCCAGAAGCCGGGCTGGTCGGCCCGTTCGATCAACAACACGTATTGATCGGCGCTGTGGATCACCACCAGCACCGATTCGGGAATCTTGTAGGGCTTGGCTTGCGTCATGGGCCTGTCCGTGATGCGGGAAAGGCTCCATTGTATCGGGACGGCAGCGTTTCAGAGCAGCGAGGCTTCGCTCTCGGCCACCAGCCAGCTGCGAAAGGCCCGTGCCGCTGCATGCTCGATGCGGTCGCGCGGCCACACCGCATAATAACCGCCGCCCAAGCTGGCATTGGCTTCACAGGCGCGCACCAGCAGCCCTTGTTCCATGCAGGCGTCGATCATGTGACGCCAGGCCAGCACGATACCCTGCCCTTCCATGGCCAGTTGCAACAGCACCGGATATTGGTTCGACAGTATCTGCTGTTCGATGCGCACATCGTCCACCCCGTTGTGCGCCAGCCAGTTCTGCCAGGACATCCACTGACGCTGCCCGTCCTCCAGCATCAGCAGGGTCTCCTGCGGCAGGTCGGCAGGGGCCAGCGTGCGGCCCTTCAGATAGGCCGGGGAGCAGACCGGGAACACTTCCTCGTCATACAGGCGGCGCACCGCCAGGCCCGAGGGCGGGCCATCGCGCAGAAAGTAGATGCCCATGTCGAAATCGGTTTCGGACAGCTGGGCCAGGCTGTCATTGACCACCAGGCGCAGGTGGCAATCCGGATGCTGGGCGCGAAACCGCGCCAGGCGAGGTGTCAGCCACAGCACCGCCACCCCCTGCGAACAGGCCACCGTCAGTTCCTGATGGCCCTTGCGCTTCATGATGTCTTCAGTGGCTTCAGCGCAATCGACCAGCAGGCGCTGCACCAGCGCGGCATAGCGCTGGCCGCTCACCGTCAGGCGCAACGCGCGCGGCTCGCGCAGGAACAGCTTCTTGCCGAGAAAGCGCTCCAGCTGGGCGATCTGGCGGCTGATGGCGCTTTGCGTGAGGTGCAGTTCAGCCGCCGCGCGGGTGAAGCTGCCATGGCGCATGGCCGCCTCGAAGGCGATCAGCGAAGGTAATGGGGGAAGGGGCGATATACGCATGGTCGGCGCTCCGGCTCGAAAGGTCTCATCCAGGTCGAGATGGTAGAGCGAAAAGCATGCCCGCCGCAGCTTTCCCATGAGGTGCGGAAAGCTGCGGCGCAAACGACGCAGTGCCGGCGATCAGCGGCTGCGGTGGATGTGGCCGGATTGCATGACCAGCGACAGGTGTTCACCCTGGCCGGTCAGCAGCGTGATGTCTTGCAGCGGATTGCCGTCGACCACGATCAGGTCGGCCAGCGCACCGGCGCGCACGGTGCCCAATTCGCCTTCGCGCTGCAGGATCGCAGCGGCAATCGAGGTGGCCGAGCGGATGGTTTCCAGGTTGCCCAGGATCTCGGCGCGGATCAGGAATTCGGTCGATTGATCCTGATGCATCTCGCCCAGCAGGTCCGAGCCGAAGCCCATCTGCACGCCGTGCTCGGCATAGATGCGCAGCGAGTCACGGCCGGCCTGGCGCACCGATTCGATCTTGGCCACCGAATCCGGCGGCAGGCCCAGGCGCGCGCCATCACGGGCCAGCGAATCGTAGGTGACCAGCGTGGGCACCACGAAGGCACCGTGCTCGCGCATCACGCGTGCGGCCTCGGCATCGACCAGGTTGCCGTGCTCGATGGTGCGCACGCCGCAGCGCACGGCACGGGCAATGGCGCGGCCGGTGTAGGCATGCGCCATCACGTAGGTCTGCGCGGCTTCGGCTTCGGCCACGATGGCGCGGATTTCATCTTCGCTGTATTGGGTATTGCCGATGGGGTCGGTCGGCGAAGCGACGCCGCCCGAGGCCATGATCTTGATCTGGGTTGCGCCCTTCTGCAATTCTTCGCGGGCAGCCAGCCGCACGGCATCCACACCATCGGCCACGCGCGCAATGGCACCGGCGCGGAAGGCGCAGGAGCACGGCTCCAGCACATCGGAACGCGGCCGGAAATCGCCATGGCCACCAGTCTGCGACAGCGCCTTGCCCGAGGGGAAGATGCGCGGTCCCGGTACCAGGCCGATGGCGATGGCTTGCGCCAGGCCCCAGTCGGCACCACCGGCATCACGCACGCTGGTGAAGCCGCGATTCAACATGGCTTCGACGATGGGCAAGGCGCGAATCGAAGTCAGCGAGCCGGGTTGCAAGGCATTCAGGCCCAGGTTGGCCAGCGAGGCCAGCACGTGCACGTGGCAATCGATCAGGCCGGGCATGACGGTCTTGCCGGTGACGTCGATCACGCGTGCGCCGCTCACCTCCAGCGGGGTGGCGGAGACATCGATGATGCGGTCTTTTTCAATCAGGACATCATGGCGCGGGAACAGGCTGCCCAGGGCCGGGTCGAGGACGTTGCCGCCCTTCAGGAGAATCTTGGTCATGGCGAATTTCAGTGTTGTTGCAGGTACTGCGGCTCACGCACGAAGCGGGTGCCGACGAAGCTGATGGCAGCGGCGATCATCACGTAGAAGGCCGGGGCCATGTTGTTGCCGGTGGCAGCGATCAGCCAGGTGATGAAGAAGGAAGCAAAGCCGCCGAAGATGGTCACGGCCAGGTTGTAGGCCACCGACAGGCCGGTGGAAAGCACCTTGGCCGGGAACAGTTCGGAGAAGGCCGCCAGGATGGGGCCGGTATAGGCCGCAATCAGGGTGCCGAAGACCAGCTGGAAGATCAGCAGCGTGGACAGGCTGGGCGCGCTGTTGATGTAAGCGAACATGGGATAGGCCAGCAGCAGGATCAGCGCGGCGGCACCGGAGAGCAACGGACGGCGTCCGATGCGGTCAGCCAGGCGGCCGACGATGGGGGCCAGCACCATGATGCAGAGTCCACCGACCATGCCGGCGATGAAGCCGGTGGTCTGCGGCAGCTTCAGGACCTTGACCGAGTAGGTCGGCATGTAGAACAGCAGCACATAGGTACAGACCGTCCACAGGATCACCATCGAAAAGCTGGCCGAAGTCTCGCGCGGGAAGTTGCGGATCACTTCCTTCAAGGGCGAATCGGTCTTGTCCTTTTCTTCCAGGAAGGTCGGGGTTTCTTCGAGGTGATTGCGGATGTAGTAACCCACCGGGCCGATGATGATGCCCAGCAGGAAGGGCAGTCGCCAGCCCCAGCTGGCCAGCGCCTGCGGATCCAGGCTGGTGGTGACGAAGGTACCGACGGCTGCACCCAGCAGCACGGCCACGCCGATGCTGGCCTGGATCCAGCTGGAGTAATAGGCGCGTTCACGCTCGGGCGCATATTCGGTCAGGAAGGCAGTTGCGCTGCCCATTTCGCCGCCGGCCGAGAAGCCTTGCAGCAGGCGCGCCACGACGATGATGAGCGGGGCGAACAGGCCCACGCTCTCGTAGGTCGGTGCCAGGCCGATCATGGTGGTGCCCACCGCCATGAGCAGGATGGTGACTGACAGCGCCGCCTTGCGGCCCACGCGGTCGGCGTAGATGCCGAGCAAGATGCCGCCCACCGGGCGCATGAAGAAGCCGACACCGAAGGTGGCCACCGCCAGCAGCAGGGAGGTCAGGTCGTTACCGGTCGGGAAGAACAGCTTGGCAATGATCACCGCGAAGAAACTGTAGACGGTGAAATCGAACCATTCGAGACCATTGCCGATCACGGTGGCAATGATCGCGCGGCGGCGCTGGTGATTGGTCACCACCGGAATCCCGCCGGCTGGTAATGTCGTTGCTTGCATGCTCTCCCCTCATGTCAGACGTTGATATGCGGCCGATAATAGGGTCAGCGGGTGACGGGCGGAAATGATATCTGTGCATGCCGCCATGCTCTGTGCGCATGCATGCGTAAATGATTTGGCGATTTTTCGCCTTAAATTTTTATATTGTTTATATCGTTTAGGAATCCGCTGCCGGAATGAAAAAAGCGCGTGCATTTCTGCACGCGCTTCTTGTTGCTGCCCTCATCGATTCATCAACCCCATCGATGAATCGATACGGAGCTGAATGTCGAATCGATGAATCGATCAGGCCTTCACTGCCGGCTCGGTATTGCGCAGGCGGATGTGCAGCTCGCGCAGCTGCTTCTCGTCCACTTCCGACGGGGCATGGGTCAGCAGGCACTGGGCGCGCTGGGTCTTGGGGAAGGCGATCACGTCGCGGATCGATTCGGCACCGGCCATCATGGTGACCAGACGGTCCAGGCCGAAGGCGATACCGCCGTGCGGGGGCGCGCCGTATTGCAGGGCGTCCAGCAGGAAGCCGAACTTCAGGCGGGCTTCTTCGTCATCGATCTTCAGGGCGCGGAACACCTTGCTCTGCACGTCGGCGCGGTGGATACGGACCGAACCGCCGCCCAGTTCCCAGCCGTTCAGGACCATGTCGTAGGCCTTGGCGATGGCCGCACCCGGGTTGGTCGAGATGAAGTCTTCGTGGCCATCCTTGGGCGAGGTGAACGGGTGGTGCAGGGCGACCCAGCGCTGGCCGTCTTCGTCGTATTCGAACATGGGGAAGTCGACCACCCACAGCGGACGCCATGCGTCGTCGAACAGGCCGTTCTTCTTGCCGAATTCGCTGTGGCCGATCTTCACGCGCAGCGCGCCGATGGCATCGTTGACCACCTTGGCCTTGTCGGCACCGAAGAAGATCAGGTCGCCGTCTTGTGCGCCGGTCTTTTCCAGGATGGCGTTCAGGGCCGCATCGTGGATGTTCTTGACGATGGGCGACTGCAGGCCGTCACGGCCCTTGGCCTTTTCATTGACCTTGATGTAGGCCAGGCCCTTGGCGCCGTAGATGGCGACGAACTGGGTGTAGGCGTCGATTTCCGAACGCGGCATTTCAGCACCGCCCGGCACGCGCAGGCCGACCACGCGGCCGCCTTCGCTGTTGGCAGCGCCCGAGAAGACCTTGAAGTCCACGTCCTTCATGACATCGGTCAGCTCGGTGAATTCGAGCTTGACGCGCATGTCCGGCTTGTCCGAACCATACATGCCCATGGCGGTGGCGAAGTCCATCACCGGGAACGGGTTCGGCAGGTCGATGTCCAGCGCGTTCTTGAAGACCAGGCGGATCATGCCTTCGAACAGGTCACGGATTTCCTGTTCGTTCAGGAAGGAGGTTTCGCAGTCGATCTGGGTGAATTCCGGCTGGCGGTCAGCACGCAGATCTTCGTCGCGGAAGCACTTGGTGATCTGGTAGTAGCGGTCGAAGTTGGCCACCATCAGCAGCTGCTTGAACAGCTGCGGCGATTGCGGCAGGGCGAAGAATTCACCGGCGTTCACGCGCGAGGGCACCAGGTAATCGCGTGCGCCTTCCGGGGTGGACTTGGTCAGCATCGGGGTTTCGATGTCGATGAAGCCTTGTGCATCCAGGAACTTGCGTACTTCCATGGCGACCTTGTAGCGCAGGCGCAGGTTGTTCTGCATCTGCGGACGGCGCAGGTCCAGCACGCGGTGGGTCAGGCGGGTGGTCTCCGACAGGCTGTCGTCATCGAGCTGGAACGGGGGCGTCACCGACGGGTTCAACACTTCCAGTTCGTGGCACAGCACTTCGATCTTGCCCGACTTCAGGTTGGCGTTGGTGGTGCCTTCCGGACGGTTGCGCACCAGGCCGGTGATGCGCAGGCAGAACTCGTTGCGCACCGATTCGGCATTCTTGAAGACATCCGCGCGATCCGGGTCGCAGACCACCTGGACCAGGCCTTCGCGGTCGCGCAGGTCGATGAAGATCACGCCGCCGTGATCGCGGCGACGGTGCACCCAGCCGCACAGGCTGACGGTTTGGCCGAGCAGTGCCTCGGTAGTGAGGCCACAGTATTGGGTTCGCATGGACATGGTTGTGATTCCGTTGACAGTGTTCTTGTTGGATTTCAGAGAAGACGCTAAGGGCGAAGGCGGGGCTGGCCGGGCAGCGGACTGCCGGCCGCCCCCTCAATTCTTCGGCGCCGCCGCGTCGGTGATGATCTTCTTGTCGGTGACCATCTCGGGGGCGACCACGCCCATGGAGACGATGTACTTCAGGGCTGCATCCACCGACATGTCGAGCTCGATGGCATCGGCACGCGGCAGCATCAGGAAGAAACCGGAAGTCGGGTTGGGGGTGGTAGGGACATACACGCTGATGAAGTCACCCTGCAGGTGGTTCTTGACCTCGCCACCGGGCGCGCCGGTCAGGAAGGCGATGGTCCACGAACCCTGGCGCGGGTACTGGATCAGCACGGCCTTGCGGAAGGCGTTGCCGGAGGGCGAGAACAGCGTATCGGAGACCTGCTTGACGCTGGAATAGATCGACTTCACCACCGGAATGCGGGTCAGCAGGCCTTCCCACAGCAGCACCAGGCGGCGGCCGATGAAATTGCGCGCGGCCAGGCCGGTGAGGAAGACGATCAGCAGCGTCAGGATCGCGCCCAGGCCGGGAATGTTGTGGCCCAGCCAGTGCGCCGGCCGCCAGGCCTCCGGCAGCAGCAGCAGCGACTGGTCCATGGTACTGATGATCAGGTTCAGTACCCACAGCGTGATCGCCAGGGGGACCAGGATCAGCAGACCCGTAATGAAGTATTTGCGCATGGGGGAAAGGAAGGCCTCGTTAGCTGGCGCTGGGGGTGGACGCTGCCGCAGGGGCAGCCGCCGCCGGTGCCGGTGCGGGCGCAGCGGCCGGAGCAGCTGCAGCAGCAGGTGCATCGGCAGGCTCAGCGGGGGCGTCAGCTGAGCCGGCAATGCCGGTGCCATTGGCACCCTTGCTGTTGGCCGTGCCGCTGCCATTGCCCCGGAAATCGGTCACGTACCAGCCCGAACCCTTCAACTGGAAGCCGGCCGCAGTCAGCTGCTTCCGGAAGCTGTCCTTGTTGCAGGAGGGGCAAACGGTCAACGCATCGTCAGAGATCTTCTGCAAGACATCCTTGGCAAAACCACACGCTTCGCAGCGATACGCATAAATGGGCATGACAAACTCCGCAAAAAACTTCCAAAACCCTGAATTATAAAGGCTTTTGGCGGAGTTTTAGTGAACCTGCCCGCGCAGGCGATGCGCTGGCGCGACGGCTCGGGCCTCGCACCAGGCAAAGATTTGCTTTTTGGAAAGTTTATTCACCACCCTGCCCTGCCGGTGGCCTGCTCCCGTCTTATCCCTCAACAGGGGCGGCGCGGCTGCTGCGCAGGGTGTCAAGAAATTCACGACACCACCAATGCACGTCGAACTGGCGGATGTTCTCCATCAGTGCGGCATGGCGCTCGCGCCGCTCGCCCTGCGACATCTGCAGGGCCTGCTGGATCACCTGGGCGGCACCGTGGGTGTCGTAGGGATTGATGATGAGCGCCTGTTTCATCTGCTCGGCCGCCCCGGCAAAGCGCGACAACACCAATACACCCGGATCGTCCGGGTCCTGGGAGGCGACGAATTCCTTGGCCACCAGGTTCATGCCGTCACGTAGCGGCGTGACCAGGGCCACCGCGCAGGCACGGTACAAACCCGGCAGGCGGCGGCGCGCCACGGTACGGTGGATGTAGCGGATCGGCATCCAGTCGAAGTCGCCGAAGTCGCCGTTGATGGAGCCGCACAGGCTTTCCAGCTCGCGCTGGATGTCGCCGTAGGCTTCCACGTCTTCACGGCTGGGCGAGGCGATCTGCAGCAAGGTGGCGCTGTGGCGATTTTCCGGATACAGGCGCAGCAGCTCGCGGAAGGCGCGGATGCGCTGCGGCAGGCCCTTGGAATAATCCAGCCGGTCCACGCCGATCAGCAAGCGCCGGCGTGAGTACTCGGCCTTGGTGCTTTCATAAGTATCGCGCGCTTCCTTGGCCTGGCCCAGGCGCTGGAATTCGGCCACGTCGATGCCGATCGGGAAGGCATTGGCATGCACCGTGCGGTTGAAGGCGCGGAACTGGTTCGGGCCGACCGGCTCGGCGGTCGCTTCGGCCTGCACGTACTGGGCGAAGTGCTGCAGGTCGGCGTGATTCTGGAAGCCCACCAGGTCATAGGCAAACAGTGCGCGCATGAGCCATTCATGCGAAGGGATGGCAGTCAGGATGGGCGGCGGCGGCAGCGGGATGTGCAGGAAGAAGCCGATGCGCGCCTCGCAGCCCATGGCGCGCAGTTCGGCGGCCAGCGGGATGAGGTGGTAATCGTGGATCCAGACGATGTCATCGCGCTTCAACAGCGGAAACAATTTACGCGCGAAGAGCTGATTGACCCGGCGATAACCGCCCAGGTGACCCGCCTCGAAATGCGCCAGGTCCAGCCGATAGTGGAAGACCGGCCACAGCACGCCATTGGCGTAGCCGCGATAGTAGGCGTCATGGTCTTCCTGCGACAGATCGAGTTCGGCCAGGGTGACCGGGCCGGCCTGGTTGACGCGCAGCTCGCCCTCGCCGGGCGTGCCGTTCTCGACCACCTTGCCGCTCCAGCCGAACCAGAGTCCGCCAGTCTTCTTGAGGGTCTCGCCAAGCGCGACGGCCAGCCCGCCGGCAGCCGGCTTGCGGGGATCGGCGAGGCGATTGGAAACGACGACGAGTCTGCCCATCAGATCACCGCCTCCCATGACGCCGACAGGCGCATCGCACAGTTGATGATGCCCACCATCGAATAGGTCTGCGGGAAGTTGCCCCACATCTGGCGCGTGACCGGATGCGTATCCTCGGACAGCAGGCCCAGGTGGTTGCGGGCATCCAGCATGGCCTGGAAGATCTCGCGCGCCTGCTCCTTGCGGCCGATGCGCGCCAGCGCGTCGATGCGCCAGAAGGTGCAGATGTTGAAGGCAGTCTCGGGACGGCCGAAATCATCCGGGGCTTCGTAGCGGCGCATGTAGGGGCCGTCGCAGAGCGATTTCTCCAGCGCTTCCACGGTGGAGATGAAGCGCGGATCGGTGGGCGAGATCAGGCCCACTTCCACCATCAGCAGCACGCTGGCATCGAGGTCGCGTCCGCCGAAGCTTTCGGCATAGGCCTGGCGCTGTTCATTCCAGGCTTCGGTGAGGATGCGGTCGCCGATTTCCTTGGCACGGTCGCCCCAGTAGCGGGCGCGCTCGGGCAGGTCCACGCGGGCGGCGATCTTGGCCAGGCGGTCGCAGGCGGCCCAGCTCATGAGCGCCGACGAGGTATGGATGCGCGAGCGGGTACGCAGCTCCCACATGCCGGCATCGGGCTGGTTGTAGACTTCATAAGCACGTTCACCCACGGCTTCCAGATGCTGGAAGTGTTCGGCCCCTGCGCGATGGTGCAGGCGCATGTCGTGGAAGGCCTGCGCCGCACCCAGCACGATGTTGCCGTAGACGTCGTGCTGGAAATGTTCATACGCCTGATTGCCCACGCGCACCGGCTGGTGATGCTGGTAGCCCGGCAGGTGATCCAGGATCTGCTCGGGCAGCGCTTCTTCCAGGCCGATACCGTACAGGGGCTGCACGTGGCCGCCGCCGGAGCGCACCACCACATTGGTCAGCCAGCGCAGGTAGTCTTCCATGGTGCCCAGCTCGGAGAGACTGTTGAGGGCACGCACCACGAAGAAAGCGTCACGCAGCCAGCAATAACGGTAGTCCCAGTTTCGCTGGCTGCCCGGTGCTTCGGGCACGCTGGTGGTCATGGCGGCGATGATCGCGCCCGTATCTTCATACACCGATAATTTCAGCGTAATGGCGGCGCGGATGACGGCATCCTGCCACTCCAGCGGCGTAGCCAGGGCGCGGCTCCAGTTGCGCCAGTAGGCGGTGGTTTCCTGCTCGAAATCTCGGGCGGTATCGTTGATGCCGCCATGCAGGGTTTCGTCCGGACCAAGGATGAAGTTGTAGGGGCGGCTGACCACGAAGGCGGTCTCGTCGACGATGTAGCTGATGGGCGCATCGGTATTGAGGCGCAGGGTCTGCTCCTGGCCGACATAGCGGATGTGGTTGCTGCCGCGCGTCTGCGGCGGCACTTCGCGGCCCCAGTCGAACTTGGGACGCAGCACCACGCGCATGCGCGGCGCGCCCGAGAGCGGATGGATGCGGCGTACCAGCTGCAGCGGCCGGAAGAAGCGGCCGCGGCTCTGAAAGCGCGGTGCCAGGTCAGTGATCTCGATGCCCTGGCCCAGCGTGTCGTACAGGCGGGTGCGCAGCACGGCGGTATTGGGTTCATACCACTGCTCGCTGTGGGAAAAATTCTCCAGCTGGAAGGCCCACAGTGCCCCGCTGTCGGTAGGGTCGAGCAGCGCATTGAAGACCGGGTCGCCATCGAAACGTGGCAGACAGCACCAGACGATGCGGCCCATCTTGTCCACCAAGGCCGAGAAGGCGCAATTGCCGATCACGCCCAGTTCCAGCGAGGAGGTCGAGGGCATGTCGTGCGCCTGGGCGGCCAGGTGCGGTTGTTCGGAATGCTGCGTCTGGGAGTGGGGTTGCGGTTGCGCTTCTTGATGCGGATCGGGGCTGGGCTGGCTCATGGTTCCTCGTGCTCTGTTCTGTGGGTCAGATTTCTTGATGGAAGGCGATGTGCTGCGGGGCCGGCAAACAGGCCGGTACGAAGGCTATCCGGGGGTGCTGCGTACCTCCACGCTCTGGCGCAGCAGGTCCAGCACGGCGGCTGGATCGGCCAGGCGTTGCAGGGCCTGGCTGGGGCCGGCGCCGATCTTGATGCCAAATCCGCCGAAGACTTCACCTTGGGCGATGGCAAAGCCGGCTTCATCGGTCACGTCATCGCCGATGAAGACCGGACGGCGGCCCCGGAACGGGGCCTCATGCAGAAAAGCGGCGACGGCGTCGCCCTTGTTGATGTGCGGCTTGGCTTCCACCACCATCTTGCCGTGCAGCAAGGTGAAGCCCGGTTCATGGCGCAGCGCGTCCATCATGGTCTCCACGCAGCGCTGTTCCAGATGGGCGGCGTGGCGGTAATGCAGGGCCAGTGCGCCGCGCTTGAGTTCCAGCTGCAGGCCGGGATGCGACTCCACCAGCGGCAGCAGGCGCTCGCGCAGGTGATGCACGTCCGGCACCGGTTGCTGCAGGATGCGGCCATCGGCCGTGCGCCGCTCGGCACCATGCACACCGGCCGCAGGCAGGCGCAGCGGGGCCAGGAAGAAATCCAGTTGATCGAGCGGACGGCCGCTGACGATGGCCAGCGCGCCGTCCGATTCTTGCTGGATGCGCTGCAGGAGCGTGATCAGCTCCGGCGGCACCACGATCTCTTCAGGCTGGGGCGCCAGGTCGACCAGGGTGCCGTCGAAGTCCAGAAACAACGCATCGGCAGCGACATCGTAGGGGCGAATGTGCTCAGTCATGCCATTTCAGGTTGATGGAAAGCAAATAAGTTCCGGGTGGCCCTCGAATTATTGTCAAATAAATATCGAATAAGTTCGAAAACCCGGGCGTTGGAATTGCTTTGACAGCACCTGGCCCAGCAGTTCTGGCGGCTTCCCCAAAAAGACGAAACGGCCGCGCGGCAAGGCCGGGCGACCGTTTCAATCAGGCAAGAGGGATCAGGACTGGACGCTGCCCTCGGCGGGCACCGCCACCATGGGCGGCACCGGGGCCAGCACCTGGGGCAGGAGTGAACCGGCCACCATGCCACCGATGGAGAACAGCAGGCCGGCCAGTTGCGGCGGCCACAGGCCGTCCGGGGCGGCATATTCCAGCGTGATCCAGGAGACCAGGCCCAGCACCATGGCTATCAGTGCGCCCTGACGGGTGGCGCGCTGCCAGTAGACGCCGAAGGCCAGCGGCACGAAGGCCGCCACCAAGGTCACCTTGTAAGCGTTCTCGACCATTTCATAGATGCTGGACTGGCTGTTCAGGGCCAGCGTGGTCACGCCTACCGTGAAGACCAGCACCACTGCGCGCATCGAGAACAGGAATTCACGGTCGCTTTTCCACGGGCGAATTTCCTTGAGGACGTTCTCGGTGAAGGTCACCGACGGTGCCAGCAGGGTCGCGCTGGCGCAACTCTTGATGGCCGACAGCAGCGCGCCGAAGAACATGACTTGGGCGAACACCGGCATCTTTTCCATGATGAGGGTCGGCAGCACCAGCTGGGAATCGGTTTCCAGCAGGCGCGA
This sequence comes from Herbaspirillum huttiense, assembly GCF_004367745.1. Lineage (GTDB taxonomy): Bacteria > Pseudomonadota > Gammaproteobacteria > Burkholderiales > Burkholderiaceae_D > Herbaspirillum > Herbaspirillum huttiense. Next base: position 258,159 of record NZ_CP037993.1, on the reverse strand, counting down.
GACCATCGCCGGGTCGATCAGCGTAGCGGAATAGGCCAGGAAGATGGGGATGAAGACGAAGAAGAAATAGATCACGCCACCCAGCACCGAGGCGTTGCGCGCCACATTCTCGTTCTTGGAGGACATGACGCGCTGGAACACGTCCTGCTGTGGAATCGAGCCCAGCATCATGGTGATCCAGGCGGCAAAGAACCACAGCACGTCTTTCAGTTCAGCGGCCGGCCAGAAGTTGAACTTGCCGGCCTCGGCGGCGTGCGCAATCACCACCCCCGGACCGCCGACCATACCCGAAACTTCATACCCGATATAAAGCATGCCGACCACCACGATGATCATCTGCAGGAAGTCGGTGATGGCCACGGCCCACATGCCGCCCATCAGGGTATAGATGAGCACGCTGCCGGCACCGATGATCATGCCCCAGTGCATGGGAATGTAGCCACCCGAGACGACGTTGAAGACCAGTCCCAGCGCCTTGATCTGCGCCGCCACCCAGCCCAGATAGGAGATGACGATGCAGATCGTCACCAGCATTTCGGCGGCACGGCCGAAGCGCTTCTTGTAGTAGTCGCCGATGGTCAGCAGGTTCATGCGGTACAGCTTCTTGGCGAAGAACACGCCCACCAGGATCAGGCACAGCGACGAGCCGAAGGGATCGGCCACGATGCCGCCCAGGCCGTCCTTGAGGAAGGTCGAGGACACGCCGAGCACCGCCTCGGAGCCAAACCAGGTCGCAAAGACGGTCGCGGTCACCACCGACATCGGCAGCGAGCGGCCGGCGACGGCATAGTCCTTCGAACTCTTCACGTAGCGGGTGGCATACAGGCCGATGCCGACCGAGATGACCCAGTAGAGGACGACGAACCAGAGCAGTGCATTCATGCCTTTTTCCTTGGAGGGGGGGGTAAGAAAAACGCGCATTATAGCGGCAACTTCCTCGCGCAAAGCCGCTTGCGGCAAGACTTTTCATCTGTCGCCAGCGGGCCACAGCCGTGCTGGCCGCTCGCTGCGGACTGGTCTGTCGGCAAGCAAGAAATGCTCCCGCTCGCACGGGCGGGCCTTCAGGAATTTGTCGGGGGAGATGAAGCGGGAGTGAAGCAGCCTGCGCCACCTGAAGCGGCAGCGCAGGAGAGGGAGGGATCAGGCACCTTCGTTGTTGCGCTCGTAGGAGGGGCAGCCGTTCTTGCCCCACTTGCCGTCGCACAGCTTCCACAGGCAGCTCTCGCGCGCAAAGACGGACAAGGTGCTGCATTGCTTGACCTGCTCGGCCAGGGTCGGCACGGGCTGCACTTCCACCACTTCCGGCACCGGCACCACGGCCTGGGCACGCTCCGCCTTGGCGCGGGCGTTGGCCAGCTGGGCCTCGGCTTCGCGGCGACGCTGTTCGCGCAGCGCCAGGGCGGCATCCTCGCGGCGATGACGGGCTTCGGCGGCGGCGCGTTTCTGCGCCAGTTGCCGGGCCTTGTCGTCGGCTTCCTGCTGCAGCTGGGCGATCACTTCGGGGCCGGGGGCAGCATCGCTGGCGGCCGGCTCGGCATGGTCCAGGCTGGCGGGCGGCGCCACGGCGTCCACCGGGGCCGCCTTGGACAGCGACGGCAATTGCTGCATCACCGGCTTGAGCGAGCGTTGCGGCCATTGCGCCCCCACCCACAGAGCGACGCCGATGATGGCCAGTGTCAGCAGCGAGACCAGCAAGGCCCCACGGGTCGACGCGCGCGGCTCCGGTTCGCTGCGCGGACCACGCGGACCAAGGCGAGTCTGGGCTGCGGGCTCTTCCTGCGTCGCCGGTGCCGCGGCCGTGTCTTCATACGGCAGGCTGGCGGTGCCAGCCGAGGTGGCCACCGCCGCCGTGACGGCGGCTGCGGCAACAGCGGCAGCCGTGATGTGCGAGGCCCGGACTTCCAGTTCCTCTTCGCTGAGGTCAGGCTGCACGGACGCAGCGCGCGCCGGTGCCGGCGACTGGCTGGCGTGACTGGACTGACTGCTGTGTATGAGCTGGCCGGACGGATCGCCATGGCCGGCCTGCGCCACGCCCTCGCTGGCGACGCGACGGTCGCGATCTCCCTCTGACCGTTCCAGAACTTGCATTGGAATTCCCCTGTATTACGCTAGCGACCACCGTCCCGGTGGCCCTGATGTGCTCCCTCACGTCCGTGAATGCTTGCCAGGTCTCGCGTTGCGGGCAGCTCTGCCCCCAGGCATGTTCTGATGCTTCGATTGTTTTTCGGACGGATGGCTATTTTGCGCCGAAATTTCTGAAAGGCAAAACAAAAATGCGGCTCTGCAAAAAATATCTGCAGCCAAGCCAGGCGGGACTTGCCGGGCTATCAATAATCGCGCCCGGAATGATGCACAAAAGGAAACGGCAGCCCCGTTTCCGGGACTGCCGCTTGGCAGACTGACAATGCCCCCCTCAGTCCACGATCTTTTCCAGCGCGAACAGGTCGGCCGGATTTTCACGGGCACGGACCAGGTGAACCTGGCTACCATCGACCAGTACTTCGGCCGCACGGCCACGGGTGTTGTAGTTGGAGGCCATGGTCATGCCGTAGGCACCGGCCGACATCAGGGCCAGCAGGTCGCCCTCGTGGATGGCCAGTTCGCGCGAGCGGGCCAGCCAGTCGCCGGATTCACACACCGGACCGACCACGTCGTAGATGCGGGGCTGGCCGGCGTCTTCCTTCACGGTCTGGACGCCATGCCAGGCTTCGTACATCGCCGGGCGCATCAGATCGTTCATGGCGGCATCGACCACGGCGAAGTTCTTTTCTTCACCATGCTTGAGGTATTGCACCTCGGTCAGCAGCAAGCCGGCATTGCCGACCACCGAGCGGCCCGGCTCGAACATGACCTGGATCGGGCGGCCGTCGTACTTCTTGGCGCGCCAGGCGTCGACGCGGGCGAACACGCGCGCCAGGTAGTCGCCGATGGCCACCGGTTGCTCGTCGTCGTAGCGGATGCCGATGCCGCCACCGATGTCGAGGTGGTGAATGGGGATGCCTTCGGCTTCCAGCGCGTCGACCATGTCGATGATCTTGTCCAGTGCTTCCAGCAGCGGCGAGTCGTCCAGCAGCTGCGAGCCGATGTGGCAGTCGATGCCGACCACGTCGATGTTGGGCAGGGCAGCGGCGGCGCGATAGCAGTTCAGCGCGTCTTCATAGGCCACGCCGAACTTGTTTTCCTTCAGGCCGGTAGAAATGTAGGGATGGGTCTTGGCATCCACGTTGGGATTGACGCGCAGCGAGATGCGGGCGCGCTTGCCGAGCGCGCCGGCCACTTCATTCAGGCGCGCCACTTCGGGAATGGATTCCACGTTGAAGCAGAGGATGTCATGTTCCAGCGCCAGCGTCATCTCGTCGCGGCCCTTGCCCACGCCCGAGAAGATCACCTTGCGCGCATCGCCGCCGGCGGCCACCACGCGCAGCAGCTCGCCACCGGAGACGATGTCGAAGCCCGAGCCCAGCTTTCCCAGCAGGTTCAGCACCGCCAGGTTGGAATTGGACTTGACCGAGTAGCACACCAGTGCGCCACCCTTGCCGCCCTGGTCACGGCCGGCCGCGCGGCAGGCATCGGCATAGGCCGAGAAATTCTGCACCAGCGCCGACTTGGAATAAACGTAGAGCGGGGTGCCGAACTGATCGGCCAAGGCTTGCAGGGAGACGTCTTCGGCGTGCAGCGCGCCGTTGCGATAGGAAAAGTGGGACATGGGAATCCGGAAAAGTCAGCGGAGAAAGGCAATCGGTGGAATCATCCGGCGCAGTCCCCGCCCTCATTACCGGGGGACCGGCCGCAGTACAGCCCGATGTTTCAGCCAGGCATCATCGTTTGGGAGCGTCGGCGGCGGGGGTGTCGCCGGAGGCTTTGGCCTCACCCTCCTGGGTGCCTGCCTTGTCCTGGGCCGCTGCCGGCGTGGCGGGCTGGGTGCGCACGAAGGGATCAGGCGGGACCTTGGGCATGTACAGCGGCCCTTTCTGGCCACAGCCGGCCAGCATCAGGACGGCGGCGCACAACGCCAGGGAAGCTGCACAACGGACGGGAGAATGGGGTGACTTCACGATAAAATGACGGATTACATCGAAATCTTAGAATGACTTGGAGTGTAGCATGACCGAATCGGAATTCCTGGACCTGGCTGACGCCACCCTCAACGCCATCGAGACGGCCCTGGAAGACGCCTGCGACGCCAGCGACCTGGATGTGGAATGCAGCCGCAGCGGCAACGTGCTGGAAATCGAGTGCGTGGACAATGGCTCCAAGATCATCATCAACAGCCAGGCCCCCATGCAGGAAATGTGGCTGGCCGCGCGTTCCGGCGGCTTCCACTACAAGTTCGACGGCAGCCACTGGCTCAACACCCGCGATGGCACCGAGCTTTACGCCACGCTGTCGGAAGTGGTCAGCAGCCAGGCGGGCGTTCCCGTCACCATCAAGCCCTGAGCCAGTGCGGCGCCGGCCTGCGCGTCCTGCCGCCGCAGCGGCGGTGCGCCTGAACCTGCGCCCTGCCGGCTTGCACCGTCCACAACAATAAGACTGCAGCATTCATGCGTCGATCTCTCCGACATCCTGCCTTCCTGTTCCTGCAGCGCGGCCTGGCGCGCCTGCGCTGGATCCTGGCGCTGACCGTATTGGCCGTGGCGGCCGCCCTGCTGCTGCCACCGCTGGTGACGCGCTTCAACCACGACCACAGCCCGCAAGCTCTGGCCGCCGAGAAGGACATGCAAGCCATCGCCGCCGGGCTGGAACGCTATCGCCAGGACAATGGCCGCTATCCCAGCGCCGCCCAAGGCCTGCTGGCCCTGGTGATCAAGCCGACCCGGGCGCCCGTACCGGGCAACTGGCCCATCGGCGGCTACGTGGATCGCCTGCCGCGCGATCCCTGGGGCAATTCCTATCAGTACGGTGCCGATGACGACGGCACCAGCTACGAACTCTATTCCTTCGGCCAGGCCGGCCCGGACGGCGGTGCCGACGGCGAGCAGGTCATCCGCCAGCATTGAGGAGACCGATCAGGCGGCAACTACCGCCTGATCGACCCTGCCGCTGCCTCAGGCGATGTCCGGGAAGGCCGTGCGCAGCCGGTACTGGCGCTGGCGGTAGTTGCCTTCCGGACCGCTGAATCCACAGTCGACGTCACCGAACAGGCGGCTCACGCGGTTGATGGCGGCGCGCTGGGCTTCGGTCTGCACCGCGATCAGGCGGCGCTTGCTGCGCGCGTGATGAGCGCAGATGTCGACCACCAGACAGTGGCCATAATCGGCCTGCTTGATATCGATGAGCAAGGCTTCCGGCTTGGTCAGGCCAAAGATGGCCGCCAGTTCGATGCGCGCACTCAGGAAGGGATTGCTGTTGCGCAGCTTGTCGCTGAGCTGGGCGCGCGCCTGCACCGCCCATGACTGCGCGTCTTCCACGGCCATGAACGGTTGCAGCGCTTCGACCGCGCTGGCTTCGCCCTGGGCGGCCGCCTGCTGCCACCAGTACAGGGCCTTGACGTCATGCATGGGATCATCGCGGCGATTGCGCCAGAAAATCTGCGCCAGCTCGCTCTGCGCTTCCACCAGACCGGACTCCGCCGCCTTTTCCAGATATTGCTGCGCGACCTGCAGATTGCGCTGCGAATAGATCGAGCGCGAATAGATGCGCGCCAGCGCATGCCAGGCCTGAGCCGAACCGCCCTCTCCCGCCAGCACCAGCCAGTGCAAGGCCTTCTTGAAATTGGCCAGGCCCTGCTCCATGAAGACGCGATTGCCGGCGCGGTCGATCTTGGCGCACAGCAGTCCCAGTTCCAGACGCGCCTCGACCTCTCCGGCCAGCGCTGCCAGTTCAAACAAGCGCATCAGTTGCGGCAACTCGGGCGCGGCCGCACGTGCCTGCCACTGGCCATAGCGCAGCAGCAGCGTGGCTTCCTCGGCATTGAGCTGCACCAGACCGGTAGCATCGCCTTCCTTGTCCAGTTGCGCCACCGCCTGGCTGTTGCGCTCGATCAGGCGCTTGACCAGCACCGCCGCGCCGCGCGCGAAGGCCGCACCCTGGCCTTGCTGCCAAGCCTTGTCCAGCAGCGCGTATTGCGCCTGTTCGATGCCGGCCCGTGCTGCTTCGCGCACCAGTCGTTCTTCGACTGCCGAAGCCGGCAGACCGGGCACCATGGGCTGGCCGTGGCGCTGCATCTGCTGCGCCAGCAGCCATTGCGCCTCATGGTCATCGCGGCTGGCCAACAAGGACAGCGCGGCGATGGCGCGCGCGTGAGCATTGCTGTCGAACTGTTCGGTGTGTTCCAGTACCAGGCGCGCAAAGATCACGCCGGCCTGCGGCACGCCCGCTTCAAACGCCTTCTCGTACCAGATGGCCGCTTCCTGCGGCGAAGATAATTCCTTGACCTGATCGTAGGTGATGTTGCGGCCGATGATCATCCACGCATCGTCCACACCCTGTTGCGCGGCGCGGCGCAGCCAGTAGAAGGCGGTGCCCTTGCTGCGCGGCAGGCCGCTGCCGCCGTCGAGGTAGCGTCGGCCCAGCGCCAGCTGCGCGCGCGATTCGCCGGCACGGGCGGCCTTGATGACGGCCAGCTCTTCTCTCGTTGCCATGTTCTTTTCCTTTCTCAGCAAATCCGCAATCACGAAATCGCGGACGAAAACATCCCCGCTGGCGCAGCAAGCTGCGTCAGTCCGGTGTGCATCAAAAAACTAAGGTTTTGAATGCGGTCCGCCAGTCCGTTGTGGGGCGGTGCGATACGCGATCCATGGAAGTGTTCCACCTCCATGCGCATCGAAATGGTGCTGCTATTAGAGCAGTGCGCCGCAAAAAAGTGCGCAAGGCCGAGAGCTTATTACGCTTTCTTTACAGACATCAAGATCGGCCACCAGTAAGGCTTTTGTCAGGATTTAACAAACAGAAAGCGAGCTTTTTGCAGTGCCGAAAATGAGCTTTCCTGTGCAAGCTCGAGGGCAGCGTTGCACCAAATCCGAGTGCCTGACGATCCATGCGAGAAATCAGCTGCATTCCTGCGAAGAACGAAATGGACTATTGCCAAAACTAATAAAAATCGCGACCAGAAGAAGCATAAAAAAAGCGCCGCATGAACCTCATGCGGCGCTTCTTTTGCTCACTTGTGCATCACACTGCGCCGCCGGGAAGACGACGCAGATCAACTCACATTAGAACTTGTGACGGATACCCACGGCGACGGCGCCTTGGTTGCCATCGGTGCCGGTGCTGTCGGAGACGCCCGGGTTGACCATGTCGCTAGCCTTGGTGTAAGCCAGGAAGGCGTACAGGTCGGTGCGCTTGGACAGCCAGTAGTCGGTACCCAGGCTGACTTGGGTCAGCTTGGTCTTGTTGGACACGCCGTCGAAGTTGGCACGGGTGTGGTCCACAGCAGCCAGCAGCTTGAGCGACGGGCTCAGGGAGTAAGCGGTACCGATTTCGTAGATGTCAGCCTTGTTGGAACGGGCCAGCGTACGATTGGTCAGCGAGGTCAGCGAACCGACGCCCACGGAGGTCAGGTTGGCCTGGGTGTTCAGGTCTTGCTTGACGCGCGACCAGTTACCGTACACACGTGCCGGACCGAACTGGTAGGACGCTGCCACGTTCAGGACCTTCTGTGCGGTGCTGCCGGAGTTGGCAGTCAGGGTGTTGACGTTGGTGGTGGTCGAGCTCGACGGGATCAGCGAGACGTCAGACGGGGTCGAACCAGCCTTGGACTGGTAGTAGTTGATACCCAGACCCAGAGGACCGTTGTCGTACTTGCCGCCGATGCCGAAGGATTGGCCAGCGGAAGTTTGACCAGCGGTTTCACCGAAGCCGTACATCAGGTTACCGGTGAAGCCGTTCAGGCTGTTGGTGGTGTAGCTGATCGAGTTGTTGGTGCGGGTGCCTTGCAGACGATCCAGACCGGAGCCGGAGTTGTTGACCCAGCCACCGAAGTCTTGCACGGCGGTGTAAGCCGAGATGGTGTCGGCGAAGTCGGTTTGACGACCGACCAGCACGCTACCGAAGTTACCGGTCAGACCGACCACCGACTTGCGGCGGAACAGGTTGGAACCAGTGGTGGCGTCGGAGCCTTGCAGGCCGCCGGTATCGTTGGAGAAGCCGGTTTCCAGTTGGAACACAGCCGACAGACCGCCGCCCAGATCTTCAACACCCTTGAAGCCGATACGCGAACCCTGGATGATGCCCGAGTTCAGGCCAAACTTGGTGCCAGTACCGCCGGAGGCAGTAGCAACCTTGCTTTGGTAGACAACACCGGTATCGACGATACCGTAGATCGTGACGGAGCTTTGCGCATTGGCTGCGCCTGCGAACGCGCCCAGAACGGCGAGTGCCAGCAGAGATTTTTTCATGTGACGTCCTTCTCTAAAAATAGTCTTGAGGATCCGCACTTGCAGTCGGATGGGCAAACATTAATGCTTCTCGTCGCCCATGACTGCACCTTGGTCGATAGAAGTCATTTTTTAGACGGGAGCCAAAGATTGAAATGGCAATTGTTGTATTTTTTTATCGCCGCTTTCGGATGTGCTGCGGCAGGACTGTCCCGCTATCGGCCTGTATCAAGGAAAAAGCGCCGGTATCCCTACCGGCGCTTTTCGTCATTTCTAACATCTTGATACATCTTGCTGGCAACAAACAATGGGTTCTTGTTAAGCAAGCCAGCGAGGCTTCTTGTCACTCGCTGCGCATTTCCGTACATTTTCGTACGTTTCTGGCGAATGCGACTGGTCGCGTGCAATATCGCGTTCCATCACTGTACAGCCATGCATTGCACTCACTCCTGCTTATCTTCCTTGGGTTCACCCGCCAGCTTCTTCAACAGCTCCGACTTCAATTGCTGACGCTGCGCCGATGCATTCTTCCGATGTGCACCGGCCCCTCCGGCGCGCTGCTGCGCTGCCAGCGCCACCGGATTGCGTGGCTTGGATTGCGATGGCTCGATGCGAAAACTCAGTTTCTGCCGCGTTCCCAAAGTCTTGTTGGCCATCGCATTCTCCTTGCCTCGGCGGGCATCATGACAGCATCGCGTTACAGCACGTAGCGCGACATGTCCTCATCCACGGCCAGCTCGCCCAGCCGCTCGTTGACATACCCGGCATCGATGAGCAGCCCATCCACACCAGCTTCACCCGCCGTGAAGGAAATCTCTTCCAGCAGCTTTTCCATCACGGTATAGAGACGGCGCGCACCGATGTTCTCGGTCTTCTCATTGACCGTATGCGAGATCTCGGCCAGTCGCTTGATGCCGCTGTCGGCGAATTCGATCTTCACGCCTTCGGTGGCCAGCAGCGCTTCGTACTGCTTGGTCAGGCAGGCATCGGTGCCGGTCAGGATGCGCTCGAAATCGGCAATCGACAGCGAGTCCAGCTCCACGCGAATCGGGAAGCGTCCCTGCAATTCCGGAATCAGATCGGAAGGCTTGGAGAGATGGAACGCGCCCGACGCGATGAAGAGAATGTGATCGGTCTTGATCATGCCGTACTTGGTGTTGACGGTCGTGCCCTCCACCAGCGGCAGCAGGTCGCGCTGCACCCCGGCGCGCGAGACATCGGCATTGCCATTCTGCGAGCGGGTGGCGATCTTGTCGATCTCATCCAGGAAGACGATGCCGTTCTGCTCGACATTGGCAATGGCCTTCTGCTTGAGCTCTTCCTCGTTGACCAGCTTGGCGGCTTCTTCCTCGATCAGCAGCTTCATGGCTTCCTTGATCTTGATCTTGCGCGCCTTCTTGCGCTGGTTGCCCAGGCCCGAGAACATGGTCTTGATCTGCTCGGTCATTTCTTCCATGCCCGGTGGCGCCATGATTTCCATCGAGGGGGCGGCGTCATTCAATTCCAGTTCGATCTCGCGATCATCCAGCGCGCCTTCACGCAGGCGCTTGCGGAAAGTCTGGCGGGTGGTGTTCTTGTCATCCTTCTCGGGGCTGGCATTGCCATCGGGCGTAAAACCGAAATCGCGGGCCGGCGGCAACAACACGTCCAGGATGCGATCCTCGGCCGCATCCTCGGCGCGGGTGCGCACCTTGCGCGTTTCCAGCTCGCGCGTCTGCTTGATGCCGATGTCGACCAGGTCGCGGATGATGGTGTCCACGTCGCGGCCCACGTAGCCGACTTCGGTGAACTTGGTGGCTTCGATCTTGATGAAGGGTGCATCGGCCAGCTTGGCCAGGCGGCGCGCAATCTCCGTCTTGCCCACGCCGGTGGGGCCGATCATGAGGATGTTCTTGGGCGTGATCTCGTGGCGCAGCGGCTCCTCGATCTGCTGGCGGCGCCAGCGGTTGCGCAGCGCGATGGCCACCGCGCGCTTGGCGCGGGCCTGGCCGACGACGTGCTTGTCGAGTTCGGAGACGATTTCCTTGGGAGTCATATTCATGGTGGTGATCTTTTCGCTGTGACGATTCATCGGAGAAACAGGCAGGAAATGCGCGCTGCGCGGCTTAGTCCAGCGTCTCGATGATGTGGTTCAGGTTGGTGTAGATGCACAGCTCGCCGGCGATGGTCAGCGACTTCTTGACGATCTCGGCCGGGGTCAGCTCGGTGTTCTCATACAAGGCCTTGGCGGCCGATTGAGCATAGCTGCCGCCGGAACCGATGGCACCGATGCCGTCATTGGGTTCGAGCACGTCGCCATTGCCGGTGATGACCAGGGTGGTGTCGCGGTCCGCGCACAGCAGCATGGCCTCGAGACGGCGCAGCATGCGATCGGTGCGCCAGTCCTTGGCCAGCTCGACCGAGGCGCGCATCAGGTTGCCCTGGTGCTTTTCCAGCTTGGCTTCGAACAAGTCGAGCAGGGTGAAAGCGTCGGCCGTGCCGCCGGCGAAACCGACCAGGACCTTGCCGTGGTAGAGCTTGCGCACCTTGCGCGCACTGCCCTTCATGACGATGTTGCCAAGCGTCACCTGGCCGTCACCGCCGAGCGCGACCTGGTTGCCGCGACGGACGGAAAGGATGGTGGTGCCGTGAAATTGTTCCATGCTTGCCTCTGTTCAATATGTGCCGGGGAGCAGCGGAGGGACGTACCGGTTCCGCATTCCTGTCGAGATGGGGCTGGCCAGCCGGATTGCAAGTCATGCCATCGGGTGGGCCGCCATCGAGGGCAATATTGTACGCCCGCAAGAAAAACGGGCACCCTGACCACAAGGCCGGGGTGCCCGTCTGAGGCAGCGGGAGCGATTACACCGAAATCGTCATCAGGCTGGCATTGCCGCCTGCGGCCGTGGTGTTGACGCACAGCGCGCGCTCAGCCAGCAAGCGCCACAGGGGAATGGCACCGTCCTCGCTGCACAGGATCAACGGCACCAGCGCACCTTCGCGCTCGGCCAGGCGCACGCGCCACGCGGCAGCCTGGTGGCTGTCCACCAGGGCGGCCTGCAGCGCTTCGGCCTCCAGCTGGCTGGCACGGCGGATGGCCGCACGCACCGGCGCGGGCAGACCGGCCGGCAGCAGCGCCGCAGTGGTCTCATCGACCACCACCGTATTGCCGGTCGCAAAGGCCGCCGCCAGTTGATTCAAGAGCGTGCCGACGCTGGCGGCCACGCACAGCACCAGGCCACGCGGGGCGAAGCCCAGGGTATTGCGCTCGCCGGTGGGGCCGGGCAGCAGCAGGCTGCGCTGCAGCAGGCTGTCACGGTGATAGCGCTCGCCACTGGCGGCCAGGCGCTCGTGGCCATGGGTGCGGGCCCAGTCCAGCAGGCTGTCCAGCAAGGTGTTGGGCACTTGCGCCGGTTGCGCGCGGGTCAGTTCCTCGTGCAGTTGCGCATGGCGCTGCAGGCGCTTGAGGTAGAGCGGACCACCGGCCTTGGGACCGGTGCCGGACTTGCCTTCGCCACCGAAAGGCTGCACCCCCACCACCGCGCCCACGATGTTGCGGTTGACGTAGATGTTGCCCACGTGCGCACGCTGGGCCACGAAATCGATGGTCTCGTCGATACGCGAATGCACGCCCAGGGTCAGCCCATAGCCGGTGGCATTGATGGCATCGATCAGCTGCGGCAGCGCATCGCGGCGATAGCGCAGCACGTGCAGTACGGGGCCGAAGACTTCGCGCTGCAGTTGCGCCAGGTCGTCGATCTCGATCACGGTCGGCGCCACGAAGGTGCCGTGCCGGCAATCCTCGCCCAGCGGCAGCTGGTGCACGGCGCGCGCGCTCTTGCGCATGCGCTCGATGTGGGCCAGCAGGTTCTGCTGCGCCTCGGCATCGATGACCGGGCCGATGTCGGTGGAAAGGCGGTCCGGACGGCCCACGCGCAGTTCGGCCATGGCGCCCTTGAGCATTTCCAGAGTACGGTCGGCGATGTCTTCCTGCAGGCACAGGATGCGCAGGGCCGAACAACGCTGGCCGGCACTGTCGAAGGCGGAGGACAGCACGTCCTGCACGACTTGTTCGGCCAGCGCCGAGGAATCGACGATGAGCGCATTCTGGCCGCCGGTCTCGGCGATCAGCGGGACATCGCCATGTTCGCCGCTGCCGTCGCCATCATCGTGCTTGCGCTGGGCCAGGGTGCGGTTGATGAGCTGCGCCACTTCGGTGGAACCGGTGAAGATCACGCCCTTGACGCGCACATCCGAGGTCAATGCGGCACCCACGGTCTCGCCCCGGCCCGGCAACAATTGCAGGGCGGCGCGCGGCACGCCGGCCTCGTGCAGCAGTTGCACGGCGCGATGGGCGATCAGCGCAGTCTGCTCGGCCGGCTTGGCCAGCACCACGTTGCCGGCGGCCAGTGCAGCGCTGACCTCGCCGATGAAGATCGCCAGCGGGAAATTCCACGGGCTGATGCACACCACCGGGCCCCAGGCCAGCACGTTGCCATCGTGACGCGAGGCGATGGCGTAGTAGCGCAGGAAGTCGACCGCCTCACGCACCTCCGCAATCGCATTGGGCAGCGACTTGCCGGCTTCGCGCACGGCCAGTGCCATCAGTTCGGCGATATGTTCTTCCAGCAGGTCGGCTGCGCGTTCGAGCATGGCGGCGCGCTCGGCGGCCGGAGTCGACTGCCATTGCGGCGCATAGGCAGTGGCGGCGGTCAGCGCCGTATCGACATCGGCCACGGTGGCTTCGCTGACTTGGCCCACGATTTCACGATGGTCGGCCGGATTGCGCACCGCCTGTGCGGGCTGCGCAGCCAATTCGCCCGCGATCAGCGGTGCGGCCTGCCATTGGCGCTGGGCCATGGAAACGAACAGCTCGCCCAGTTGCTGCAGGCGCGATTCATTGGAGAGATCGATACCCGAAGAATTCTTGCGCTCCTGGCCATACAGCTGCTGCGGCAAGGCGATGGCCGGATGCGGCACGCCGCCCTGGGCGCGGACAGTCTCGATGGGATCGGCCACCAGACGGTCCAGCGGCACGGCCTCGTCGACGATCTGGTTGACGAAGGAGGAGTTGGCACCGTTTTCCAGCAGGCGGCGCACCAGGTAGGCCAGCAGGGTCTGGTGCGAACCGACCGGGGCATAGATGCGGCAGGCCTTGCCCAGGTTCTCGGCACCGACCACCTGGTCGTACAGGGTCTCCCCCATGCCGTGCAGGCACTGGAATTCGTAGTTGTCGACCTGGTGCTGCTTGGCCCAGTGATAGATCGCCGCCAGCGTGTGGGCATTGTGCGTGGCGAATTGCGGATAGATGACGTCGGTAGCCGCCAGCAGCTTTTGTGCGCAGGTCAGGTAGGACAGGTCCGTATGCACCTTGCGGGTATAGACCGGATAGCCTTCCAGGCCATCGACCTGGGCGCGCTTGATTTCGCTGTCCCAGTAAGCGCCCTTGACCAGGCGGATCATCAGGCGGCGGCCGTTGCGGCGGGCCAGGTCGACCAGGTAGTCGATGACGAAGGGGCAGCGCTTCTGGTAGCCCTGCACCACGAAGCCCAGGCCGTCGAAGCCGGCCAGGTCGGGGTCGGCCACCAGTTCTTCCATCATGTCCAGCGACAGTTCGAGACGGTCGGCTTCTTCGGCGTCGATGTTCAGGCCGATGTCGTATTGCTTGGCCAGCAGCAGCAACTGCTTCAGGCGCGGCAGCAGTTCACCCATCACGCGTGCATGCTGGGCGCGCGAATAGCGCGGATGCAGGGCCGAGAGCTTGACCGAGATACCCGGGCCATCCTTGATGCCGCGGCCGTTGGAGGCGCGGCCGATGGCGTGGATGGCGGTCTCGTAGGACTGGTAGTAGGCGTCGGCGTCGTGCATGGTCAGGGCGGCTTCGCCCAGCATGTCGTAGGAATAGCGATAGCCGCGCTTTTCGTTGTCGCGGCTGTTGTCCAGCGCTTCTTCGATGGTCTGGCCGGTCACGAACTGGTTGCCCAGCATGCGCATGGCCAGGTCCACGCCCTTGCGGATGAGCGGCTCGCCGCCCTTGCCGATCAAGCGCGTGATGGCTTGCGTGAGGCCGCTTTCGCTGCTGGTGGAGACCAGCTTGCCGGTGATGAGCAAGCCCCAGGTGGCGGCATTGACGAACAGCGACGGCGACTCGCCCAGGTGCTTGCGCCAGTCGCCCTTGCTGATCTTGTCGGCGATGAGGCGGTCCGCGGTCTGGCGGTCGGGGATGCGCAGCAGCGCTTCGGCCAGGCACATCAGCGCCACGCCTTCTTCGGAGGACAGCGAGAATTCGTGCATCAGCGCATCCACGCCGGAGGACCGGGTGCGCTTCTCGCGCACCTGCTGCACCAGCTTTTTGGCCAGTTGCTGGGTGGCGTCCTTCCAGGGCTGCTGGCCCTGCACCTGTTGCAGCAGCCATTGCACGGCCTCGCGCTCGTCGCGGCGATAGGCGGCAGTGATGGCCGCACGCAGCGGACTGGGGGCCGGCAGCAACTCGGCCTGGAATGTGCCAAAGGGCAGGCTGGAAGCGGAGGCCGCAGGGGCGGCGGAGGCGACGGTGGTCATGGTCTGGAGTCGAAATGGGATGGAAACGGGCAACCGGATTCTATGTGCTTGATGCCAATATTAATTCTGTATTTCATGCATCGCTCCAATATTTAATTCGGACTATTTCATTTATACGATTTTTAATTTTCCACAACTACGCCACCATGGCGCCTTTCGCAGTACTGTCGCGGCTTCCGGGGCGATGAACGGTCCGACCCGGCCTGAACCCGGCCCGTGAGCCTGCTGGTGTGGCAAATCCCAATTTATTCGAAGCATTCTTCGGTGCCTTTCGAGCTTTGCCCGGGATTTTCGTGGTTTTTCAGGAAGTACAAAGTTGCCGAACAAGAATGACGGCCCGTCATTGTTCTGGGGCTTGTCATGGATCACGCCAGTCAGTTGCTCTCTCGTTTGTTGCGATTCTCGGCGGCAACGCGCCTCTATCGTCTGGAGATCGCCGGCCAGCCCGAGGACCGCTTTCTGGTCGAAGCATGGGCGGCCGTAGAGTCCCTGCATGCGGTCGGTGCCACCGAGCTGATCGTGCTGAGCCTGGATGCGGAGGTGGCAGCCCGGTCCCTGCTGGGCAGCCTGGCCACGCTGAACAGCCTGCTTGCGGAAGGTGGCGTGTGCCGCTCGACCGGCCTGATCCATGAAGTGGCCAAGCTGGGTGGCGACGGCGGCTTCGGCCGCTATCGGCTGCGCATGGCGCCCTGGCCTTGGCTGCTGTCGCAGGCCAGCACCAGCCGGGTCTGGCAGGACAAGACCCTGATCGAAGTGGTCGAAGACGTCTTCCGCGAATTCCCGCAACACGCGGACTGGCACTGGTCGGCTGATGCGCTGGCGTATCTGGCTCGGGTGCCGCCACGCAGCTACACCGTGCAGTACCGGCAGACGCATCTCGATTTCATCAGCCGTCTGCTGGCCGGAGAAGGACTGTCGTGGCGCATCGAAGAACATGCGCCCAGTCCGCAAGGCCATCGCCTGGTGATCTTTGCCGACAGCACGGCGCGCAGCGCCTTTCCGGAAGATCCCACCAGCGCGGCCCATGATGGCATCCGCTTCCAGGGTGCCAGGGAGCTGGATCAGCAGGATGGCATCCAGGCCCTGGCGGCCTGTCGCAGCCTGCAGGCGGCCAGCTGCACGCTGCTGTCGTATGACTACCGGAACAAACAAGCCATCACCGCCAGCATCCCCACGCATCACGACTTCGGCGGGCGCGACGCGCCCAGGCTGGAAAGCTATGACAGCGCAGGCCCGGTGACCGATGACAAGGACGCCGCCGACCGCCATGCACGCCTGATGATGGAAGCCGCCGAGGCCAGCAACAAGCGCTGGCTTGGACGCAGCACGGTGCGCAGCTTGCGGGCCGGAGCGCGCTTTAGCCTGAGACAAGGGCCGCTGGCGGGCAAGGAGCAGGAATACGCCGTGCTGGCGGTACTGAGCGTGGGCTTCAACAACCTGCCAGCCGATACGCAAGCGGCGCTGGCCGAGTTGTTCGGTCCTCTGCCGATCTTGCTGGAAGACGCCCTCCATGCCTGCCTCAAGGTCGCCACGGTGGGCGAGATACAGGCACCGGACCGCAGCCTGATCGATCTCGCACGCCGCATGGGCCATGCCAAGCTCTTCGAAGCGATTCGCGCCGATATTGTCTGGCGGCCTGACCTGGGCGATGGCACGGGGCTGACGCGTCGTCCTCATGCCATGGCGCAGGGCAGCCAGAGTGCCATCGTGGTCGGCTATCGGGGCGAGACCGAAGCCAATGGCCCCGACGAAATCTGCTGCGACCGCCTGGGACGGATCCGTATCCGTTTCCACTGGCAAGGGCGGCATGAGGATGCGGCGGCCACCTGCTGGGTGCGCGTAGGCCAACGCTGCGCCGGGCCGGGCATGGGGATGCAATTCCTGCCGCGCATCGGGCAGGAGGTTCTGGTGCAGTTCCTCGATAACGACCTGGAGCGGCCGATTGTGCTTGCGGCCCTCTACAACGGCCGTGGGGAGGGGGGCGAGCCGCCGACGCCCGGTGGCGAAGTGAAGTTTTCTGCAAAAACCCAAGTGTTCCAATCGGCCAGCGATACGGCCGCCAGCGGCCAGGGCAATCTGGCGGGCGGCCATGCGCCGACCTGGCATGGCGCCAGTGCGGATCTGGATGGGCACCGCAATCCTGCCGCGCAATGGGGCATCCGCTCCAAGGAGTTCGGTGGCTGGGGGTACAACCAGCTGCTCTTCGATGACAGCGACGGCCGTGGCCGCATCCAGCTCAAGAGCACCCAGGCCGGTAGCGAGCTCAATCTCGGGCACCTGATTCACAGTGCCGACAATTATCGCGGCAGCTTCCGTGGCACGGGCGTGGAATTGCGCACCGATGCCTACGGCGTGATGCGTGCGGGGCGCGGTCTTCTGTTTTCCAGCTATCTGGTGGCGCATCGCGCCGGCCATCGTGATCCGGCCGGGGACAACTCGGGGCAGCGGGCCATGGTGCGGCAGGCTGCACAGACACGCAAGACCTTCGATGAAGCGGCGCGCACGCATCGCACCGTAGGCATGGCAGAAGGGCTTGATGCGCTCAACAAGGCCATCGCCGCGCAAGCCGAGATCGCCCAGGAGGACCTGCCTGCCAGCAGCAAGCCTCTGATCCAGGTCGCTGCGAAGGAAGGGCTGGGCGTGGTGGCGGGCCAGCATCTGCAGATGGCCAACGGCGGGAGCGTGAGCCTCATTGCCGGCCAGGATGCGCAGCACGTCAGCGGGCAGCAATTGCGGTTGCGTACGCAGCAGGCCATCGGTGTGCTGGCCGGGGCTACGGCTGCAGGTGAGAAGGGCATCGGCTTGCAGATGATTGCCGCACAGCGCGACATCGATGTGCAGGCGCAGGCGGGGAGCTTGACCGTGCAGGCGCGTGACCAGTTGCAGGTGGTCAGTGCCAATGCCGGCGTGACCTGGGCGGCGGCGCGCAAGATCACGCTGGCCACGGCGGGTGGGGCCGGCATCGTCATTGATGGGGGGAATATTACGGTTCTCTGTCCCGGGACGCTGACGGTGCATGCGGGGCAAAAGCTGCTGGAGGGAGCCGCACGCATGAAGTTCGAACTCCCTCTTTTACCCAAAGCCCCTCTTCAGGAAAACAACCGGTCACCGTTTTCAAAGTGAGACACCATGCTGCTTAGCCCTCCCTTCCTGCCTCCCCGCCCTGGCAATCTCTCTGATGCAGCATGGCTGAACACGCTCTTGCCCGATTCACCGGCTGGCGAGGGCTTGTTTCCTGTCAGCCGTGATCTCAACTGGCATGGCGGCCTGCATGTGCAGGCTCCAGCTCACGCCAA
The DNA here is from genome assembly GCF_004367745.1 of Herbaspirillum huttiense. Lineage (GTDB taxonomy): Bacteria > Pseudomonadota > Gammaproteobacteria > Burkholderiales > Burkholderiaceae_D > Herbaspirillum > Herbaspirillum huttiense. Next base: position 240,008 of record NZ_CP037993.1, on the reverse strand, counting down.
GGGCACGGAATGGGTCCATGCCATTTCCGATGGCACGGTCATCTTCAGTCGTAGCGCCACGCCAAAGAACGACAATCGTGAACATGCCCTGAACTATCTGGGATGGACCGATGATGGTTGCGTCGTAATTCGCCATGACACCGACATCGGTGAGGGTGCGGCGGCCACCCAGATCGTCTTCTATTCTCTCTACATGCATCTGAGCCAAGTGGAACCTGGCATGAAGGCAGGCAAAAAAGTCTACCGCAAGGATCTGCTGGGGATGGCCGGCCAGTGCCATGACAGCTCACGCAAACTGATCCACTTCGAGATCGCTTGCGATGACGTCAACCTTGGAAAATTGATCGGACGCAGCGACAACAAGCTGGACCTGAGCCGCGATGGACGCACCGATGTGCTCTTCGGTGAGATGTATTTTCTGATACCGGCGGGCACACGGCTCTATTCCAAAGAACCAAAGCGCAATCAGAGTCCGCCGGACACTGAAACGCTGCAGTTGAGCAAGGAGGTGTTGATCGTCGGACTGCGTTATGCCGAAGGCGACGGCGCGCCCGCACAGCGTGGCGACCTGCTCATCACGACCTATCGTGCGGATGGGGAACGGATAGGGCAATCCCTCCGCTTGCCGGAAGCGGAATATCTCCTCTACGCCAGTGCCAACAAGATCAGCCTGGCCTATCCCGAAGGCAAGCGTCCGGCGCCCAGCGCAGTTTATGAACTGCTGCGCTTCGGCAGGATCGTGGGGCCTGATCCGCTGGTACCGTCCGATGTACCGCACTGGCGGGAGATTGCGCTACCAACGGGAAAAGGCTGGGTCAATCTGAATGGCGCGGGAATCCGTAAATACAGCGATGCCGACTTCCCTCCCTGGCAGCACTGGCAACTCGTCAGGGAAGAAGAGCATTCCCGATCCGTGGATAGCCGATGCGCAGCCAACGCCGTCTCCCGCTGGCTGGATCTGGATGGCGACGGCAAGGTGACGGAACAGGAAGCCTTGAAGGCACTGGATGACCAGACTGCACGTCAGCGGCTTTCGCGCTTGATCTGCAGGGTGGAAAGTGAGTGGGATGCGGCCAGGCTGGAGGCGCGATGGTCATGGCTGACACGCAGTGAGAATGGTGTGCCGGCGCGATTGAATGCCGAGGGATTTGAGCAATTCAAAAAGCATGCGAGGGCGCTTTGCATCGATCACAAAGAGGTATTGATGGCGAAATGGCGATTCAATCCGCGTGAGTTTTTACTTATCTTTAGAAGAAATGGATGGATGTGCCTTGATGAAATGGTGCAAACAATTCCACGAGCGATAAAAGTCGACAATATTACTTATGGTCTGGCTTGGGACGAGGCACTGGCCAGGCTTACTGCAGGCACCATCAAGGACAAGGGAACGATGCCTGCAGATATCCACAAAAACTGGAATCTACTTTCCCGAAAGTATCTGCTAGCAGCGTCACCGACACGTACATCATATTTTTTTAGTCACGTTCTGCAAGAGACAGAGTTGTTCTTTTCCGCCATCGAGAAAGGAAATGAGCGATATTTTAGAACGATGTACGAAGTCATTACCCCAGAGGAATGCGAGCAAGACTATCTCAACAAATCCAGTACCGCTTGGAAGCTGCACTTCGTGTATATCAAAGGTACCAAGACGCTGTACGAACTCGAAGCCTATAAAAAGCATCGACCCGAAGTCGTAAAAGAAAAGGCGAAGGAATTAGGCAATACACAACCAGGCGACGGAAACCGATTTAAAGGGCGCGGGTTGATTCAACTAACAGGTCGAGCCAACTACAGCGAGTACGGGCAGTACCGCGGCATGGACTTTACGACTGAAAAACATAATGACTTGATTGCTGTCGTCTCGTATAACACGATTGATTCGGCGTTGAAGTATTGGGTATCAAAGTCCTACATCAAGATCAACATCAATCGTCATGCGGACAAAGGCTTCTCAAAAGAGAGTTGTGTGCTTGTGACAAAGGCTGTGAACGGTGGCAACATGCATTTAGCAATACGGTTCGCCTATTTGTCATATCTTGAGCAGCTACTCGGAGACTATAAACAAACGAAAAATACGAAGGTCCAAGCCCAGCGAAGGGACAGATAATGAGCCGGATTATCACGGCCGCGAAAATCTCCCTGCTTGCAGCAATATCATTCTCCGCTGGCGCAGCAGCGGTCGACCAAGAGCCTATCTATCTGGATGTAGAAATGCAGAATCGTTGTGGGTTCGCAATCACTCTGGTCGATACGATTGACGGGGTTAGCTGCAGTGGGGATCGGCAATTGACCGATGCCTATCGGGCGATGAGCATCAGCTACTTCGTGAATCAGTTTGAGCATAACGACTTTGCTCGCCAGATTACTTTGGGAATCACCAATCGTTCTTTAGAAAAGCTTGTTGGATCCGGCGCAAAAGGAAAGCTCAAGAGAAATGACGATACCGGCGAATCAATCCCTGGCGAAGAACTGCATCTCACCGAACAATTAGTGACGGACCTGTGCGCAAAGAGCATGAGACAGGTTCAGGTAGAAAAGATCGCGGCCAACAACTGGCGAGGCTACCTTTGGCGAAGATCATCCAGACTGAAAAAGAGCGACCTTGTACGGGATTGTCCCTACGATGCAATCGACAAGGAATGCTTTCTCCTGATCATCGGGAATACGACCGTGACGCTGTACTCGGATCTCATCTGCTTGCCGCGTAACGGAAAAAAAACTGACCCGGCAGAGTTCGATGTGGGCGACTTCATGAAGATGATCTACAGCATCACCTTCGATAGTCAATGAGACTTTCCCCTTCCATGAACACAGAACCAAACGTGTCGCCCGGATCCCTCGAAAAATCTTCATCGGTGAAGATACTGATTTCGCTCCTGATGCTGTGTCTCGCGTCAAGCTGTCACGTCCATGCGGCCGCCGCTAACGCAGCTACTCTTTTCAAATTCAAGCAACGCAGGATCAAGGAAACCTGCCATTTTTCGATGCGTCCACCGAGTAGCTCACCCATCATCACATGCACTGCGCTTGCACACTATCCTGGTGCCAAGGTACTTCAGATGGGCCATTATCCAGAAGACTTTCCCGGCCCCGGACTGCTGGCGAATACGGAAGGATTTCTCTCGGGACAATCCACGCAGGACTACCTCGCTTCGGGCATCTCCGACTGGATCGCCGTCCCTGCCCGTACTGACCACCTGGATCAGGAAGATGATGCGATACAGCTCAACGAGTACGGTGTGGATTTTCTCTGGGCCACCCAACAAGATGAAATCAAGCGGGAGAAGATCCGCGGCAAGGACTGGACCGGCTATCTCTGGACGCGGCGCACGGAGCCGACCAGAAAGGAGATGGGCGATGCGGCACCGAAACGGCCACAACGATGTTTCATCGCCCTGATCGGCAATCAGAAAAACAGCCTGGAGTTCGCCACCTGCCTTGCCCGGGACCGTAATCCCAGGGAACCGAACGAACTGCATTATCGGGACTTCATGCGAGCGCTGAAGAGTATTGAGTTTGGCCGATAGCGATTGCTCATCACTGTATATACGTGATCCCATCCAAACGAAGTACCAGATTTATACGAAAAAAAGCGCAGCCTCGGCTGCGCTTTTTTCTTCGATCCATCACAAATGATTTATATCATTTACGAATTAAACGATCGACTCAACCCTCACCCAGATAAGCTGCCTTCACCCGCGGATCATCCAGCATCTGCTGCGCCTGCCCTTCCATGGTGATCAGGCCCGACTCCATCACGTAGCCGCGATGCGCCGCCTGCAGTGCCAGCTTGGCGTTCTGTTCCACCAGCAGGATGGTGATGCCCTGTGCCGACACATTGCGGATCACTTCAAAGATCTTCTCCACCATGATCGGCGACAGACCCATCGAGGGCTCATCCAGCAACAGCAGCTTGGGATGGCTCATCAGCGCGCGCGCCATCGCCAGCATCTGCTGCTCGCCACCCGACAAGGTCCCCGCCATCTGCGCCGCACGTTCCTTCAGGCGCGGGAAGACCTCGAACCAGCGGTCGACGTCGGCCTGGATCTGGCCCTTGTCATTGCTGGTGTAGGCGCCCATCAACAGGTTTTCCTGGATGCTCATGCGCGTGAAGACGCCACGGCCTTCCGGCACCATCGCCAGCTTGTCCTTGACCAGCTCGAAGGACTTCTTGCCCTTCAACGGATTGCCCATGTAATACACGTGGCCGTCGACCTTGCTGCTGGGCAGCGTGCCGGTGATGGCTTTGAGGGTGGTGGTCTTGCCGGCGCCATTGGCGCCGATCAGGGTGACCAGTTCACCGTCGTTGACTTCCAGGCTGATGCCCTTGACGGCCTTGATGCCGCCATAGGCCACGCTCAGTTGGTCGACTTTGAGAATGTTCGTTGTCATGTTCTGTGGTCTCGCTTAATGTCCTGCACCGAGGTAGGCCTCGATCACCGCCGGGTTCTTCTGCACGTCGGCCGGCACCCCTTCGGCAATCGGCTTGCCATAGTCCAGCACCGTGATGCGGTTGCACAGGCCCATCATCAGCTTCACGTCGTGTTCGATCAGCAGGATGGTTTTACCTTCGGCCTGGATCTTCACCAGCAGCTCGCGCAAGGCCAGCTTCTCGGTCGCGTTCATGCCGGCCGCCGGTTCGTCCAGGGCCAGCAGTTGCGGATCGGTCGCCAGGGCGCGGGCGATTTCCAGACGGCGCTGATCGCCATACGACAGGTGGCGCGCCGTGCGCTTGGCGAACTGGCCGATGCCCACGAAGTCCAGCAGTTGCTGCGACTTGGCGCGGATCGCCGCTTCTTCGTCACGTGCTGCCTTGTGGCGGAATACGGCACCGAAGACATTTTGCTTGGTGCGCACGTGGCAACCGACCATCACGTTTTCCAGCACGGTCATTTCACCGAACAGACGAATGTTCTGGAAGGTACGGGCGATACCGGCCTTGGCCACTTCGTGCGGGGCGCTCGGCGAATAGGGCTTGCCGTCCAGTTCGAAGCTGCCGGTATCGGGTTGGTACAGGCCCGTGATGACGTTGAAGAACGTGGTCTTGCCGGCACCGTTGGGGCCGATCAGGCCATAGATCTGGCCGCGCTCGATGGTGATGCCCACGCCATTCAAGGCTTGCAGGCCGCCGAAACGCTTGCTGACGTCACGGATCTTGAGCAGTGTTTGTGTCATGTTCTGTGCTCCAGATTAAGCTTTGACTTCGCCGGTGGTACCGACTTTGGTGTGGTCCACTTCGGGACGGTCTTCATGGCGCGGCGAGGGCCACAGGCCAGCCGGACGGGTCAGCATGATGATCACCATGGCCAGGCCGTAGAGCAGCTGGCGCAGCACTTCCGCATCGATCCACACCTTGCCGAAGATGGCCATCTGCAGCGGCTCCACCACGTGGCGCAGCACTTCCGGCAGCGCGGCCAGGATCACGCCACCCAGCACCACGCCCGGAATGTGGCCAATGCCGCCCAGCACCACCATGGCCAGCACGGCGATGGATTCGGTCAGGGAGAAGGATTCCGGCGAAACAAAACCCTGGAAGGCACCGAACATGGCACCGGCCACGCCACCGAAGGACGCGCCCATGGCGAAGGCCAGCAGCTTGACGTTGCGGGTGTTGATGCCCATCGCCTTGGCGGCGATTTCATCTTCACGGATCGCCACCCAGGCACGGCCCAGGCGCGAATCCTGCAGGCGGCTCGAGAAGAAGATCACGAAGATGCACAGCACCAGGAACAGGTAGTAGTACGCGTTCACCGACGGCAGGTTCATGCCGAAGATCTTCAGCATCGAACCCGAACCCGGTTCACCGGCCAGTGACACACCGAACACGCGGATCGGGTCGATCAGGTTGATGCCCTGCGGACCGTTGGTGATGTTCACCGGCGCGTTCAGGTTGTTCATGAAGATACGGATGATCTCGCCGAAGCCCAGCGTCACGATGGCCAGGTAGTCACCGCGCAGCTTCAGGGTCGGCGCACCCAGGAGCGCACCGAAGAGCGCCGCCAGCACGCCCGAGATCGGCACGATCAGCCACAGCGACAAGTGGATGCCATTCTGCACGATCTGCGGACCGCACAGCCAGACCAGGAAATTGCCGATGGCCGGATAGGTGTTGATGAAGGATTCGATCACCTGCGCGAACTGCGGCGAGGCCAGCAAACCAGCGGTGTAGGCACCGATGGCATAGAAGGCGATGTAGCCCAGGTCCAGCAGGCCGGCAAAACCCACCACCACGTTCAGGCCGAGGGCCAGCATGATGTAGAGCAGCGCCATATCCATGATGCGCACCCACGAATTGCCGAAATGCTGGGCGATCATGGGGAAGATGATCATCAGCGCCAACAGCGCCAGCAGGCTGAACCGCGCCTGCTGGGGGTTGCGCTTCATGTCGAAGGTCATGAGAGCCATAGTGTTCTCTTCCGATTTCTTAAGTTTCTAAGTTTCTGTTTTTAAGTTTTTAAGGTTTTAAATCTTAAAAACTCAGGCCCGATCCGCCACACGCTCACCCATGATCCCGGACGGACGCAAGGTCAACACGATGATCAGCACGATGAAGGCGAAGATGTCCTGATAATTGCTGCCCAGGAAGTTGCCGGTCAGGTCGCCGATGTAACCGGCACCCAGACTCTCGATCAGGCCCAGCAGGATGCCGCCCAGCATGGCACCGTAGATGTTGCCGATGCCGCCCAGCACGGCCGCCGAGAAGGCCTTCAGGCCCGGCACGAAGCCCATGGCGAATTGCGCAGTGGAATAGTTGGCGGCCCACATCACCCCGGCAATCGCGGCCAGTGCCGCGCCGATGGCGAAGGTGACGATGATGACGCGGTTGGCATCCACGCCCATCAAACCGGCGATGCGCGGGTTCTCGGCAGTGGCACGCATGGCGCGGCCCATCTTGGTCTTCTCCACGATCAGCACCAGGCCGATCATCGCGGCCAGGGCCAGGATGAGCAGCATGATCTGGGTCGGCGAAATCAGGGCACCGGCGATGTTGACCGGGGTCGAGGGCATGATCTGCGGGAACGGCAGCGGGCTGCGGCCCCAGATCATCATGGCGAAGGTCTGCAGCAGGATCGACACGCCGATGGCGGTGATCAGCGGCGCCAGGCGCGGCGCGTTGCGCAGCGGACGGTAAGCGATGCGTTCGATCAGCAGGCTGACGATCACGCACACCGGAATGGCTCCGACGATGGCGATGATCAGCTTGACGATGCCAGGCAGGTCAGGCGCGACCTGCTGCACCAATTTGAGGATCGACAGGCCGACCATGGCGCCCACCATCAGGATGTCGCCGTGGGCAAAGTTGATCAGGTTCAGCACCCCGTACACCATGGTGTAGCCCAGGGCGATCAGTGCGTACATGCTGCCTAGCACCAATCCGTTGATGATCTGCTGGATGAAAATGTCCATGAAACGGTGTCTCCTTCAGGAGGATGATTGTTGTGAAACGTCAGGAAACTGCAAGGAAACCGCAAACGCACGAGCGTTCGCGAAAAAAGCGTAAATTATTTATCAAATTAAGCGCGCATGCACGCGCAATTTTCAGATCCCCAGTGTGGTGCGCATCACGCGCGCTGCCGCCAGGTCCCACGCAGCCTGGCCCACGGTCTTGAACACCGGCAGCGCCCCCGCGCTGTCGAGCGTGTTCAAGGCCGTCTTGCCGGCCAGCACATCGCCGATGCCGACCACGCCCGCCCAGTCCACCTTGGCCTGGATCAGGTCGCCTGCTTCGTGATGCGCGCCGGCCAGGTCATCGACCACGATGCGGCGTGCATGCAGCAGGCTGGCCGGGAACTCCACCATGTCCGGCTTGAAGGCACCGACGCCGATGGCCAGCGTATCGGCCGCGATCTGTTCGGGAATCACGGCCACGCGCGACGTAGTCAAGGCAATCACCACATCAGTGCGTGGCAACTCCTGTTGCAACATCTGTGCCGGGAGCGGACTGGCCACCACTTGCGGATGGCGTTCGCTGATGGCCTGGCAGAAAGCCTGGGTACGCGCGAGGTCACGCGCGGCCACCCAGAACTGACGGACACCAAACACCTCCGCCAGTGCATCGGCATGCGCTGCCGCCTGCGCGCCGGTACCGATCAGCAGCGCCGATTGCGGCGTGCGCGGCAACAGCGTGCGAATGCCCAGCAGACTCATGGCTGCGGTGCGGCGCGCCGTGACGGTCGGGCCATCCATCAAGGCCAGGCGGCGGCCGGTATCGGTCTCGAAGGCGATCACCTCCCCCTGAATCGCCGGCAGCTGATGGCGGGCATTGTCGCCATGCACGGTGATGAGCTTGGTCACCGAAAGATCCTCGGCAATGGCCGGCATGCCCAGCAAGACGCTGTTGGCATCGATGGGAACGACCTGGCGTTCCGGTGCGCGGATGGCACCGCTGGCCAGTTCCTGCGCGGCGCGTGCGAGGGCATCGACCAGCGCGGAATAAGGCATTGCCTGCGCGGTCTGGAGGGAGTTGAGGATGTGCATGGGAATCCTGTGGGAAAGTCAGCGCAGGAAGAAACCGGTCGGGAAGGGATCGGACTCTTCCAGCACCCACTGGTTGGTACTCATGATGTGGGCATGGCCGCTCACCTCGGTGAGCGCGCCATCGAAGTCGCCCACCTTGGTGGCAGCAGTCACGCGCACGCCGAAGTTGCTGCCGACGATGCTGCCGTTGACGTAGTTCTGGTTCAGCGCCAATTGTCCGCGCAGGAACAGCTGGGCGGCGCGGCCCGAGGTACCGGTGCCGGTAGGCGAGCGGTCCACTTCGCGGTCAGCGAAGATGCAGACGTTGGACTGGTCCGCGCCGGGGAAATTGGGTTCGCTGTCGATGATGGTGCCGTACAGCGTGTTGAGGCCCGGCTCCAGCGGATGGACGATGGCGACCTTGGCCATGACGGCGGCCTTGGTCTCGGCACCCAGCTGGATCAGCTGGCGCACCAGTTCAGGCTTGACGGTGAGGCCGGCCTGCGCCGCGTTGATGTAGTAGTAGAAGGCACCACCGAAGACGATGTCACCGGTGATCTTGCCAAACCCGGGCGTCTCGACTTCGACGTCGCGGCGATAGATGAAGGAGGGCACGTTGTTGAAGCTGACCTTGCCGGCGCGCACGCCATCCCACTCGACGAAGGCTTCGATGAAGCCGGCCGGGGCATCAAAGCAGATGCGGGTCTGCGGCTGGGTGCGTTCGACGTAGCCCATCTCGACCAACACCTTGCCGAGGGCGATGATGCCGTGGCCGCACATGTCGCTGTAGCCTTCGTTGTGGATGAAGATGACGCCGAAGTCGGCACCAGCCGTGACCGGGGGCAGCAGATACGCACCATACATGTCGGCATGGCCGCGCGGCTCGTTCATCAGGAAGCGGCGGAGGTCGTCGCGATGTTCGCGCAGCCAGGCGCGCTGTTCCAGGATGGTGCCGGCCGGGATCTTGGGCAGGCCCGAGACCACGATGCGCAACGGCTCACCGCCGGTGTGGGCATCGATGGTCTGGACGGTACGGGTATAGCTGAGCATGGTCTTCCTTCCGGGTATGCTGCGGGTCCGCCAGGGCAGAGGGTAACACTGCGGACCGGACATGGGCCCTGCAAGCGGGTACGGCAAGCCGCTCCCGGCCGGTCGGAACCGGCGGGAAGCGGGACACTGCAATGTGGAGCTGGGATCAGGGCCTGGCGCGCCACCCGCGACTGCGGGCGGCAGGATCAGGCCGGGAAAGGACCGATCAGTAGCTGGTCAGGGGAACCGGCAGACCATCCTTGAAGCGATAGACGGTCACGGGCGATTGCTTCAGGTCGTGGTTGGCGTCGAAGTCGTACTGGCCGGCCACGCCCTTGTAGCTGATCTTGGCCATGGCCGGACCGAAGGCTTTAGGATCGACCGAGTTGGCCTGCTTCATGGCTTGCGCGATCAGCATCATGCCATCGTAGAACGAGACTGCATAGGTTTCAGCAGGACGGCTGTACTTCTTCTGGTAGTCGTCAGCGAAGACCTTGCCATCCTTGGCCTTGTCCAGCATGGTGCCGCCCTGGGTGCAGTAGACGGTTTCACCGATGGCGTCGCCACCCAGGCGACCCATTTCCGGCGAACAGATGCCGTCGCCGCCCATCAGGGGCACGTCGATGCCCAGCTGCTTCATCTGGCGCTTGATCGGGCCGCCTTGGGGAGCATAGCCGCCCAGGAACACGGCGTCGGGCTTCTTGCCCTTGATGGAGGTCAGGATGGCGGTGAAGTCGGTGGCCTTGTCGTTGGTGAAGTCCTTGCTGATGACTTCGATGCCGTTGGCCTTGGCGACCTTGGCGAATTCCTCGGCCAGGCCCTGGCCGTAGGCGGTGCGGTCATCGATGACGGCCACGCGCTTCAACTTCAGTTCCTTGGCTGCGTACAGGGCCATCTTGCCACCCAGCTGGCTGTCGCTGGCAGCCACGCGGAACAGGGTGGCAAAACCTTGCTGGGTGATCTTGGGGTTGGAGGCCACGGTGGCCACCACGATGCCGGCATCGTTGTAGACGCGCGAAGCAGGAATGGTCACGCCCGAGTTGTAGGGACCGACGATGGCCTTGACGCCCTGGTCAGCCAGCTTCTGTGCCACGGCCACGCCTTGCTTGGGGTCGGCCTGGTCATCTTCTGCCAGGACTTCGAACTTGATCTTCTTGCCGCCCACGGTGATGGGTTGCGCATTCAGACGCTCGACGGCCATCATCAGGCCGCCCTGGTTGTCCTTGCCGGCCGATGCCTGGGGACCGGTCAACGGGCTGGAGAAACCGATCTTGACGACCTGGGTTTCCTGCGCCATGGCGAAAGCAGGGATCAGCGCCAGCGAGGCGGCGATGATGTTGAGTCCGGAGACGCGCTTGAACATGGGGTGTTTCCTCTCTTCTAGAAAGTCAGACTGCGGTGGGTGATTGCATTGAAAACGCCGGAAAAGCAGGATTTGCGCCATCCCCAGCCTCGTGGGCAGGAGCGGTGCATTCCGTTGATGCCGGGCCGACCGCGTCAGGCCGGTTTTCACCGCCGCGCGCAGGCTGGACCTGGCAAACAAAACTCGTCAAATCTGTTGTCGAGATACTGCTGTGATCCGCGCAGAAACGAGGTGAACTTCGCTTCATGCCCGCATTACGTTATGTTTTTTATGAGGGAGGATTCTATTGACTCTTCCTTGATATTAGGCGCGCTTATTCCCCTTATAATCGGAATAAAATTTTCTCTATATTTTTTTAACTGAATAAAGTTCAGAAACCATGGCCGGACTCGACAAGATCAGCAAGAAAATTCTGGCGGAGCTGCAAAACGACGGCCGCATCAGCAACGTCGACCTCGCCGCTCGCGTGAACCTGTCGCCGGCCGCTTGCCTGGAGCGGGTTCGCAAACTGCAGGAAGCCGGCTATATCCTGGGTTATGCGGCGCAGCTGAATCCGGAATTGCTGGATGTCTCCTTGCTGGTCTTCATCGAGGTGGTGCTGGACCGCACCACGCCGGATGTCTTTGCCGAGTTCAAGAAGAGCGTGCAGAGCATCCCCGAGATCATGGAATGCCACATGGTGGCCGGCGGCTTCGATTACCTGGTCAAGTCGCGGGTCAAGGACATGAACGCCTATCGTGAATTCCTGGGCAAGTCGCTGCTGCAATTGAAGGGTGTGCGCGAGACCCACACTTATGCGGTAATGGAAGAAGTGAAGAACACCATCCGCCTGCCTATCCGCTGATCCCGGCGTCCTGCCCGCCCGTTTCCGGGGCCTGTCCCTGCTCCAGCCTGCCCTTGCGCCGGTACGCCCCCGGCCCCATTCCGCTGAACTTCTTGAATACCCGGTTGAACGCTGCTTCGGACTGATACCCCACAGCTTCGCCGATCTGGGCCGTGCCCATTTTGCTGTAGCTCAATAGCTGCGCGGCACGCGCCATGCGCAATTGCTGCAGGAGTTCGCCTGGCGTAGTGCCGCCGACCTCCTGGAAGCGCCGCACGAAGGTCGCGCGCGACATGTGGCACAACGCTGCCAGCCGAGGCAGCGTCCAGTCCTGCTGCGGGGCATCCAGCATGGCCTGCATCGCAGGTTGCAGGCCGGGATGGGCCAGCAGCGCCAGCAAACCCGGCTGCGGTCCGCCCTGGGCCAGCCAGGCGCGCAGGGCCAGTCCGAACAGCGCCGCCGCCAGCCCGGCCACCACCGCCTGCGCGCCGGCGCGCAATTCTCCGCGGCCATCGGCGCCCCCGCACTCGTTGCGCAGCAGGGTGGCCAGGGTGTGCAGGCCATCCCCTTGCGGCAGCTGCTGGCCCCGCACCAGCAAGACTTCCGGCAGCGCCTGCACCAGGGCGTTGGAGTGCGGGGCATCGAAATGGAACTGCCCGCAGAGGAAATCCGACAGGGGCTGCGCGCCGCCGGCATCCTCATCATTCACATTCAGTTGCACCGGCGCTGCAGTCACGCCCGGGCGCGCCGCGATGGCTTCGCCGACGGGCGCGATGAAGAGATCATGCGCTGCGCCCCGGGTGAGCACCACCAGGTCGCCAGCCTCCAGCAGCAGAGGTTCCCCTTCCGCCAACTGCAGTTGTGCCCTGCCCTCCAGGATGAAGTGATAAGGCGCCACGCCCGCTGGCAAGGCCGCATGCGGCAGGTTCCAGGGCTGGCCGAAACGGCAGCGGATATCCAGCGCGGCACGCACCGGATGCAGGGAAAGGAGGCGGCTGAGGGCATCCATCATTTTCCTTGGTTGAGCTTTTTGAGCAATTTTATGTGATTTTCAGGCATTCATAATTCCAATCTGTAAGCCTACAGTACCTCCATGCGCAACAAGGACCAGCGGCAATCCTGCCCCGGCCAAGGCGCGGACCTTCACCAAGGAGAAATATCATGTCCCGTTTGAACACTGCCCCCATCAGCGAAGCCAGCGGCCAGGCCGCTCAACTGTTTGCCGCCATCAAGTCTGCAGTCGGCATGGTGCCCAATGCCTACGCCGGCATCGGCAGCCTGAGCCCGGTCGCGCTGGAGTCCGCCCTGCACCTGGATGGCGCCCTGCGCAAGAGCAGCCTGTCGGCCAAGGAAATCGAAGCCATCAAGCTGGCCGTGAGCGAACAGTCCGGTTGCGATTACTGCCTGGCCGCTCACTCGCTCATGGGCAAGAAGGCCGGCCTCTCCGCCCAGGCCATCGACGGCGTGCGCCATGACCGCCCCTCGGGCGATGACCGCCTGGATGTGCTGGCCGACTTCGCGCGCCGCCTGGTCGCTACCCGTGGCACCGTTCCCGCCGATGTGGTCGAACGCGTGCGGGCCGTCTACAGCGATGCCCAGATCGTCGATACGCTGCTGGCCGTCACTGCAATTACCTTCACCAATCTGTTCAATCGTGTGAACGATACTGTTCTGGATTTCCCGCCGGCACCGTAATCGGCCAGTAAAAAATCCGGAAAATTGACTCATTGCTTCATACGCGCCATACAGACGAAAAAAAGCCCGGCAGCCTCCTTGCGGAGACGGCCGGGCAAGCTGCGCTGGCGGGAGGCGCAGTCTCCCGCCGGCACCCGATGACGCCGCTGCCCGGGGCAGCTGGCGTTTCATTCATATCGGTCAAAAGGCGGTGCGTACCCCCACGATGAAGTTGCGGCCACCCAGCGGTACCGTTTCGCGCAGCACCGAGGTGGACAAACGGATGTCCTGGTTCAGCAGGTTGCGGGCCAGTGCGAACCAGGTCAGCTTCACGCCGTTGAGGCGCTGGGTATAGGACAGGTTGGCGTCCAGCTGGGTGTAGGACGGGGTCTCGTAGGTTTCGAAGGAAGCCAGGCGATCCTGCTTCTGCGCGCGCAAGACCTTCACGCCGCTGGCCCAGGGGCCGGTCTTGTAGCCCAGCTCGATGCCGTAGCGGGTGGACGGTTGCAGGGGCAGGTTGCCGAGATTGTCGAGCGTGCCGCGCGAGGTGTCGGCAAAGACCCGGCCGGAGACGCCTTCGCCGTTCCAGTTGTAGGTGACCTCGGCTTCCACGCCGCGGATGGTGGCATCGCCCTGCGACCAGAAGCGCTGGGTGAATTCGCCATCGGGATCGGCCGCGCCGGCAGCGTTCACCTGGCCGTTGGTACGGCCGTAGATGTAGTTGTTGACCTTGTTGCGGAACACATTGCCCTTCCAGCGCACCAGTCCTTCGGTCTTCTGCAGGCTCAACTCGATGTTGTGTGACGTTTCCTTCTTCAACTGGTTGTCGCCGATGTCGTAGGTGGAGGTCGATTCATGCGGGCCTTTGGAGTACAGCTCTTCCACCGTCGGCGCGCGCTGGGCGAAGGAATAGGTCAGGCCCAGGCCGTAGCCGGGCTGGAAGGTCCACAGACCGCCGGTGGACCAGGAGATCAGGCTGAAATCGCGTCCCGGCCGGACGCCGTCGCTGCTGCTGCCGCTGTCCGGACGGCGACTCACGCTCTCGGCGCGCAAGCCGGCGCTGGCCAGCACCTGGCCGAACTGCCGCTCTTCCACCAGGAAGCCGGCAAAGGAGGTCGAACGCGTGGGCGGAGTCAGCTCGGAGACCCCGGTATCGGGCGTGAGGGCCGAGTAGTTGCTTTGCTCGGTCTGCACGCCGAAGGTGCCGTGCCAGCCGGCCAGCGGTGCGTGCGTCAGTTCCCAGCGGGTCTGCAGGGCCCGGTTGGAGAAGACCGTGTTGGGCGTGCCATCCTCCGCCTTCTCGATGTGGGTGTAGTCGGTGTACCCCATGCGGAAGCGGAATTTCTCGATGCCGGCGAAGGGATGATTGACGACGGTATCGAGGTCGTAGCGGTTCTGGTGCAGGTCGATGAAGGATTTTTCATCGGTCGGGATGCCGTAGTGGTCGTCCAGGGTCGCCACCGACAGGCCGACGTAACCCCAGTTGGTCACATAGGAGATGCCGCCACCCAGGCTGGTCTCGTGGGTGAAGGAATTGGGCAGGCGGCCCGATGCGCTGCTGCTGTCCCCCTGGCGGGCGTTGCCGGGGATCTTGTAATTGTCGGTATCGCGGTAGTTGCCGTCCAGGTGCAGGCCGATCTGGCCGGCCGAGGTATCCAGCGAGAAGGACGTGTTCTTTTCGCCATCGACGGTACCGTAGCGGCCTTCGACGGTGCCGGTGGGCTTGCCGACCAGCTCGGTGGGGATACGGTCATTGACCACGTTGACCAGGCCGCCGATGGCGCCCGAGCCATACAGCAGCGCGGCCGGACCGCGCAGGATTTCGATCTGGCGGGCGGTAGCGGCTTCGGTGGCGACCGCATGGTCGTTGGAGACGGTGGAGACGTCGGAGACGCCCATGCCGTTCTGCAGGATCATCACGCGCGGACCTTCCATGCCGCGGATGATGGGACGCGAAGCGCCGGCACCGAAGGCGCTGGCGGACACGCCCAATTCACCCGAAAGGGTGTCGCCCAGCGAGTTGCCGAGCTTGTTGCGCAGTTCGTCACCGGCGATGACCTTGGCGGGCGTGAGGACTTGTACATCCTCCTGAGAGGCGAAGGGGGTGGCAGTGACGACGATGGGTTGCAGCGCCGGTTGGGCAGCGGTTGCAGGGGTCGCGGTGGTGTCAGCCGTCTGGGCCGAAGCCGAAGCGGACCAGGCCGCCAGGGCCGAGAAGACGGCCGAGGCGATGCGTTGGCGTTGAAGAGCCATGTGAATTCCTTGTTATGCGCGAAGCGCCGCCCGCCTTGTCGTGAGGGTGGATGGGGCGGCGCGGATACACCGGCCGTCGGCACGCGATCGCACGCGGCGGCGGCGTCAGGACGACGCCGCGCCACGCACGGATGCGCGAGCGACAACCGGTAACCAGTAATGCGGGTCTTGCAGGGAGAAGGAATTCAGCGCGGCGGGGCGCGCGAGGAGAAATGGCAGTTCAGCGGCGCGTCCCAGGACGCGAAGGCCAGCCACAGGGCCAGCACGCGCACCGGCGGCAGCAACGGAAGGGGAGGAAAATCGATATGCACACCCGCCGACAAGGCGGCGGCGTCATAGGCCACGCAGGAGTGGTGCAGGCCATGGGCGTGGTGGTGATGGGCATCATGCCCGTCGGCGGCAGCGAGTTCGGCGTGCGCCTCCTCGCCCTCGTCGAACAGGGCTTCGCTGATCAGCGAATGGACCGTCCCCGGTGCCCAGCCGGCGTGCGCAATACCGTGCACGAAACCCAGCATCTGCGCGAACAGCAGCGACATCGCCAGCAGGGCGATGACGGTGGAGCTTCGCAGGGCGCGCAGACGGTGCATGAGGCGGGACCAGGTTGGAAACGACAGCGGCACTGCGCCTGCGCACCGCATGGCGCAGGCGTCATCGTGCGAGGCGAGTATCAGTCGCCGTAGAGTTTCTGCTTCAGTTCGCGGCGTTGCTGGGCTTCCAGCGACAGGGTCGCGGTCGGACGCGCCAGCAGGCGCGGGATGCCGATCGGTTCGCCCGTTTCTTCACACCAGCCGTACTCGCCATTGTCGATGGAGACGATGGATTGCTGCACCTTCTTGAGCAGCTTGCGCTCGCGGTCGCGGGTGCGCAGTTCCAGCGCGTGTTCTTCCTCGATGGTGGCGCGGTCAGCCGGGTCCGGCACCAGCACGGTTTCGCGCAGGTGTTCGGTGGTTTCATCCGCGTTCTTGAGCAGATCCTTTTCCAGCTGCTGGAGACGGGCCTTGAAGAAAGCAAGCTGCGCTTCGTTCATGTAGTCCTTCTCGTCCATCTTGAGGATTTGTTCCTCGGTCAGCAACTGCGCTGCAGGGGTAGTTTTGGGAGTCTTGGTTGCCACTTCGCTTACTTTCAATACTACGGGTTTTTCAACTATATCCATTCCCGGCTGATGCACGGCTGCCGGAACAGGTCGCTTGTGAATCCACTTCCCTTGCCGCGTTGGCACCTCTTCGATTGACGTTGTCGCGATCAGTGCGCAGGTCCGGGCCGTCAGGACCGGGGCGCGCTGCCGATGGCGTACGCTTTTTCGCGGTCAAGGATTGTACACCAACGATTCCGTATGCCAAGCCTTTGGCGCGGCGGCCCGCTGGCCATCTCCTCGGGCGGCGTTCCGGTTCATGGAGCGGTTCATGACTTCCCCTGTGACGGGCTAGGCGGGGCGGGCTGATCGCGCTTGTGAATTGTCGTCGTTCGGAACATCAGCCTGGCGCATGCTGCATGCTATTTGCATTGCAACATCCATCCGTGTTTATACCAGAAGAACGGGGGCCGATGGAAGCGACGATGCGTGCCATCCACAGCGCCCGCGTCTATCCGTGCCGCCGGGCACACACCGGGCACTGGCGGTCGCGGCCGATGCCGATGCTGGTCCATTCCATCTCGCGCGCATCCAGGATCAGGAGGCGTCCCGCCAGCGAGCGGCCGATACCGGCCACCAGCTTGATGGCCTCGGCCGCCTGCATGGTGCCGATGATGCCGACCAGGGGCGAAAACACGCCCATGGTGGAACATTGCACTTCCTCGAACTCGCGCTCGGGCGGGAACAGGCAGGCATAGCAGGGGCTGGCCTCCTGGCGCGGGTCGAAAACGCTGATCTGGCCATCAAAGCGGATCGCTGCCCCCGACACCAGCGGCACCCCGGCCGCCACGCAGGCGCGGTTGACCGCATGGCGGGTGGCGAAGTTGTCGCTGCAGTCCAGCACCACATCGGCCGCCGCTACCAGCGCCTGCAGGCGCTCGCCTTCCACCCGCTCGGCCAGCGCCGTGACCTGTATGCCGGGGTTGATCTGCTGCAAGGCTTCGCGCCCGGACGCCACCTTGGGCTGGCCCACGCGCGCGGTGGTATGCATGATCTGGCGCTGCAGGTTGGTCAGATCGACGGTGTCGTGATCCACCAGGGTGATGTGGCCCACCCCGGCCGACGCCAGGTACATGGCCGCCGGCGAGCCCAGGCCGCCGGCACCGATGACCAGCGCATGGCCTTGCAGCAGGCGGGTCTGGCCTTCGATGTCTATCTCGTCAAGCAGGATGTGGCGCGAGTAGCGCAGCAGCTGTTGGTCATCCATCGTCATATCCGACAAGGTTGAGATGAAAAAAAGGGCCGCTGGCAAGTGCTAGCGGCCCGATGTGCCTGCCCGCAGGCGGCGTATTACTTGGTGGTGTCGATCTTCTCGGCGGGCGCCTTGTTGTCCTTGCGCTCGTCCTTCACCGGGGTGTCGTTCTTGCCTTCTTCATTGCGCACTTCCGGCTTGGCGTTGGAAACCTTCACCGGCAGGCCCTTGAGCTGGTTCAGGGCCTGGGTCAGCTGGAAGTCGTCCTTGCTGCCGAAGTCCATGGGCTTGCGCTTCTTCTCGGCGGCGATCAGGCGCTCTTCCGATTGTTCATCCATGGCCTTGGCCTTGACTTCAGCGGACTTGTCGGTGTCGTTGGTCAGGTGCTTGGAGAGATCGGCTTCACGCAGGCGCAGGCCGTTCAAGCCATCGCCATCCGGGTATTCGTCCACCATGATGTCCGGCACGATGCCGCGCGCCTGGATGGAACGGCCCTTGGGCGTGTAGTAGCGGGCGGTGGTCAGCTTGACGGCGGTGTTCTTCTCCGGCGGCAGTGCGATCACCGATTGCACCGAACCCTTGCCGAAGGACTGCGTGCCCATGATGGTGGCGCGCTTGTAATCCTGCAGGGCACCGGCCACGATTTCGGAAGCCGAGGCCGAGCCGCTGTTGATCAGGACCACCATCGGCACCTTCTTGATGGCATCCGGCAGGCGCGACAGCGGATCCGACAGGGGATTGGCGGCGTAATACTCGCGCTTGGCGTAGAAGGTCTGCTTGGAGCTCGGCAGCTGGCCATTGGTGGAGACCACCACCGAATCCTTGGGCAGGAAGGCCGCGGCCACGCCGATGGCTCCCGGCAGCACGCCGCCCGGGTCATTGCGCAGGTCCAGCACGATGCCCTTCAGGTTGGGTTCCTGGGCGTAGATGGCGGCCAGCTTCTTGGACATGTCGTCCACCGTCGGTTCCTGGAACTGGGTCACGCGCAGCCAGGCGTAGCCGGGTTCCACCACCTTGGACTTGACGCTCTGCACGCGGATCTCCTGACGGGTGATGGTCAGGATGATGGGCTTGTCTTCTTCCTTGCGGGCGATGGTCAGGGTGATCTTGGTGTTGGGTTCGCCGCGCATCTTCTTGACGGCTTCATCCAGGGTCAGGCCCTTGACCGGGGTGCTGTCCAGGCGGGTGATCAGGTCACCGGCCTTGATCCCGGCGCGGAAGGCCGGTGAATCCTCGATGGGGGAGATGACCTTGACGTAGCCATCTTCCATGCCGACCTCGATGCCCAGGCCCACGAACTTACCCATGGTGCCTTCGCGCAGCTCCTTGTAGGCCTTCTTGTCCAGATAGGCGGAGTGCGGGTCGAGCGAAGCGACCATGCCGGAAATGGCTTCGGTCAGCAGCTTCTTGTCATCGACCTGCTCGACATAATCTGACTTGATGAGACCGAACACGTCGGCCATCTGGCGCAGCTCCTCCAGGGGCAGCGACGCCGTTGCATTCTTTTGCGCGATGGCGTCGAACTGAATCATCGCAGTGGCGCCTGCCACCATGCCCAACCCGATCAAACCGATATTCTTGAGTTTGCTGCCCATGTGTCACCTAGAAGTTACCCACCCCTGTGGGTCGAATGCGCGGCCTTGATACCGCATTTCAAAGTATAAACCCGATTGCTCATTGCCGCCGCTGTTGCCTGCAGTGGCAATGGTTTCCCCGGTCTTGACCAGGTCACCGGCGCGTTTCAATACCGACTGGTTGTTGCCGTAAATCGTCATGTACTGGTTGCCGTGATCGACGATGATCAGGTTGCCGAAACCGCGCAACCAGTCCGCGAAGACCACGCGTCCTGCTGCCACTGCCCGCACTTCCGCGCCTTCCTGGGCGCGCAGGAACAGGCCCCGGCTGGTCGGTCCGTCGCCGCGGCGGCTGCCGAATTTCGATACCAGCTCGCCCCTGACCGGCAGATGCAATTGTCCGCGCAGGCTGGCAAAGGGCTTGCCGAAATTGTCCGCCTGCGGCTCGGGCAGCGTGTCATTGCGGCCCAAGGAAGCCTGTTGCGGCGGTTCGTCATCATCGATGGCGTCGGCCGGATCGGGCATCTTCGGCGCCGGCTTGCCTTCCTTGGCGGCCTTGGCCGCTTCGGCGGCGCGCTTCTCGGCGCGGGCACGCTGTTCAGCCAGACGCTTCTCGCGTTCGGCCTTGGCTTTGGCCAATTGTTCCTGGCGACGTTTCTCGCGAGCTTCGGCTTCGGCCTTTTTCTGCTGCTCGATGATCTGGGCGAGCTTGTCCACCAAGCTGGAGAGGCGCTGCTGATCCTGCTCGATGCGGCCGGCTTCCTGGCGCTGGGCATTGAGTTTGGTGGAAAGCTGCGCAAGCAAGGTCTGGCGGCGGCCCTTCTCGCGTTCCAGTACCTTCTTCTGTTCCTGTTCTTCCTGGGCGATTTCATCCAGTTCGAACTTGGCATTCTGGGTCTCGGCCTTGTTGGCGCGGATCGCCTGCTGGTTGGCACGCAGGGTTTCAATCAGCTTGGCCTGGGCTTGCGAGACATAGCCCATGTACTGCAGCTCGCGATTGATGCGATTGGGATTGTCGCCGGAGAGCAGCAGCTTGATGCGGTCCTCGTTGCCGGCCACATATTGCTCGCGCAGCAGCTTGGACAGCTGCGCCTGCTGGGCGTTGACCAGCGCGGTCAGTTCGTTCAACTGCTTGACCAGCTGCGCCAGGCGCGCTTCAGTGGCCTGCTGCTCCTGCGCCAGATCGCGCAGCGAACGATTGGCTTTGGAGATCGCCTGTTCGGAAGCGGCCAAGGCATCGGCGGCATTGTCCTTGGCGGTCTCGGTCTGGTCGATATCGCGCTTGAGCGTAGTCAGGCGCTGTTGCAGGTCGGCCTGTTCCTTTTCGGCGGCCTGCTTCTGCCGGGTCCGTTCGGTGATCGGCTGCGCCTGCACCGCGGCACACAGCAGCAGACCGCAAGCCATCGTCGCCAGCAAGCGAAAGACTCCCCGCGGCGCGCCCGACTGGAGGACGGAGCGCGCCGGTGGAATGCACTTTCCGGAAAGGGACGCCGCCTGTGCGGCGGGCGTCTTGCTGGAGCAACGCAGTTTTATTTCGACTTCCCTTGATTGGCCACGGCCTTGAGCGCTGCTTCAATGGCGGACTGGTCGCCCAGGTAGTAGCTCTTGATCGGCTTGAGGTCGGCGTCCAGTTCATAGACCAGCGGCTGGCCATTGGGGATGTTCAGGCCGACGATGTCGTTGTCGCTGATGCCGTCCAGGTACTTGATCAGGGCCCGCAGGCTGTTGCCGTGGGCCGAGATGATGATCTGCTTGCCAGCGCGGATGGCCGGGGCGATGGAGTCATTCCAGGCCGGCAGCACACGCGCCACGGTGTCCTTCAGGCATTCGGTCAGCGGCACCTGCTCGCGCGAGAGGCCGGCGTAGCGGGCGTCGCCGAAGGCATCGCGCTCTTCGCCCGGGGTCAGCGGGTTGGGCGGGGTATCGTAGCTGCGGCGCCAGACCAGCACCTGCTCGTCGCCGTACTGAGCGGCGGTTTCGGCCTTGTTCAGACCTTGCAGGGCGCCGTAGTGGCGTTCGTTGAGGCGCCAGTCGTTCTTGATCGGGATGTACATCTGGTCCATTTCGTCCAGCGTGGTCCAGAGGGTGCGGATGGCGCGCTTCAACACCGAGGTGTAGGCCAGGTCGAAGGAGAAACCGGCTTCCTTGAGCAGCTTGCCAGCCTGGCGGGCTTCAGCCACGCCCTTTTCGGTCAGGTCGACGTCGACCCAGCCGGTGAAGCGGTTGGCCAGGTTCCAGGTCGATTCGCCGTGGCGCATGAATACGATTTTGTACATAGCAGGACTTGTATTGATGATGGATAAACCGCTGCGGCTGCCCCAAAGATCGACTACGCGAGACCGGGTGCACACCTTAAACTAGACTGTTCGGTCCGGATGCAAACCGCGAATGCTTCTATTTTATAATGCCGGGATTCAGTAAACTCATTGGGCTGCCGTGAAATTCATCATCGACAATATTTTCCTGATCGCCCTGGCCTTGGTCTCGGGTGGTGCGCTGCTGGTTCCCTACCTGCAGCAGCGCGGCAACAAGCTGAGCCTCTTGCAGGCCACGCAGATGCTCAACCAGGGCAAGGTGCTGGTGCTGGATGTGCGTGATGCCGAGCAATTCGCCGCCGGCCACCTGCGCGACGCCCGCAACATTCCCTTGAAAGAGTTGCCGCAGCGCATCGGCGAGCTCGACAAGCTCAAGGGCCGCCCGGTCATCGTGGTATGCCAGACCGGCACCCAGGCCAACCGTGCCGAAGCTTCCCTGAAGAAAGCCGGCTTCACCGAAGTCTACGGCTTGAACGGCGGCATCGCCGCCTGGCAGGGCCAAGGCCTGCCGCTGACCACCAAGGAGGCAAAATGAGCGCCCCCGTGACCATGTATTGCACCGCCGTGTGCCCGTATTGCATGATGGCCGAGCGTTTGCTGGCCAGCAAGGGAATCACGCAGATCGAGAAGATCCGCGTGGATCTCGAACCTCAGCAGCGTGAGCTGATGATGCAAAAGACCGGCCGCCGTACCGTGCCCCAGATCTATGTCGGCGACACCCATGTCGGTGGCTTCGATGACCTGAGCGCACTGGACCGTGCCGGCAAGCTGGACCCGCTGCTGCAAGCCTGACGCCAGGGCAGCACACTCCCCCCTATCGATTCACCGAACCTGAAAGAGATCCATGTCGGAACAGAACCAAGAAGCCCAACAGCAACCCGTTTTCCAGATCCAGCGCGTCTACCTGAAGGATCTGTCGCTGGAACAGCCGAATTCCCCGGCCATCTTCCTGGAACAGGAAGCCCCTTCGATCGAAGTGTCGGTGGATGTCGGTGCCGAAGCGCTGGCTGAAGGCGTGTTCGAATCGACCGTGACCATCACCGTGACCGCCAAGGTCAAGGACAAAGTCGCCTTCCTGGTCGAGGGCAAGCAAGCCGGCATCTTCGAGATCCGCAACGTGCCGGCCGAACAACTGGACCCGCTGCTGGGCATCGGCTGCCCCAACATCATCTACCCGTACCTGCGCGCCAACATCGCCGACGCCATCACCCGCGCCGGTTTCCCGCCGGTGCACCTGGCCGAGATCAACTTCGAGGTGTTCTACCAGCAGCGCCTGCAGGCCCTGGCCGAGCAACAAGGCGCGACCCTGGTCAACAACGGCTCCACCGCCGTCAACTGATCGGGTTTCACCCCCTGTCCGCCTGCCGGGCCGGCCGCATCCTCTGCGGCAGCCCGGCACGACAACGAGCCGCCGCAGCCTGTGCTGCGGCGCTTTCCCTTCTGCGGAGACCTTCACGATGAAACGCCTGCCCCTGATTCTTTGCGCCACCCTGCTCGGCGCCTTCATGGCCAAGGATGCCCTGGCCCTGGACTTCAAGTCGGTCGGCGCCTCGCCCGCCATCATGTATGACGCCCCGTCCGAAAAGGGCCGCCGTGTCTATGTCGCGCCGCGCGGCATGCCGGTCGAGGTTGTGCTGACCTATGGCGACTGGAGCAAGGTCAGAGATGCGGCCGGCACGCTGTCCTGGATCTCCTCCAAGGCCTTGACGCCCAAGCGCATGCTGGTGGTGTCGGTGGCCAATGCGCGCATCTTCAATGCTGCCGATGAAAGCAGCCCGGTGGTCTTCACGGCCGACAAGTCGGTCCTGCTGGAGATGCTGGAAAGCCCCAACAACGGCTGGGTCAAGGTCCGCCATCGCGACGGCCAGAGCGGCTTCGTGAAAGCCGGCGATGTCTGGGGCGATTGAGCGAAGAGCGGCCTGAGATGAAAATCACCATTCTCGGCGCCGGCGCATGGGGTACCGCGCTGGCCATTCCCCTGGCGCGCAAGCACCAGGTCGTGCTGTGGGGGCGCAATGCCCAAGCCATGCAGGCCGCCAGCGAGCAACGCGAAAACGGCCTCTACCTGCCCGGATTTCCGCTGCCGCCCGAACTGGCGGTGAGTTCGGACTTCGATGCCGCCGTGCGCCACGTCTGCGACACCCCCTCCGATTCGCTGCTCATTGCCGCCTCATCGGTGTCCGGCCTGCGTGAGCTGGCAGGGCATTTGCGCGCCTATGCCATTCCCAACCTGGTGTGGCTGTGCAAGGGCCTGGAAGAAGGCACGCGCCTGCTGCCGCACCAGGTGGTGCAGGAAGTGCTGGGTTCAGGCGTGGCGGCAGGGGTGCTCTCCGGCCCCTCGTTTGCCCAGGAAGTGGCGCGCGGCCTGCCCTGCGCGCTGACCATCGCCGGTGCCGATGCGGCGCTGTGCGAGCGTGTGGTCGCGGCCGTGCATGGCAACAACATCCGCATCTATTCCAGCGATGACCTGGTGGGGGTGGAGATCGGCGGCGCGGTCAAGAATATCCTGGCCATCGCCACCGGCGTGGCCGATGGCCTGCAACTGGGCTTGAACGCCCGTGCAGCATTGATCACCCGCGGCCTGGCGGAGATCACGCGCTTGGGCGTGGCGCTGGGCGGACGTGCAGAAACCTTCATGGGACTCTCAGGGGTGGGCGATCTCATCCTGACCTGCACCGGCGACCTCTCGCGCAACCGGCGCGTCGGTCTGGGACTGGCTCAAAACAAGAAACTGGACGATATCGTCGCCGAACTCGGCCACGTGGCCGAGGGCGTGCGCTGCGCACAGGCAGTGCGGGCGCTGGCGCGCGAAAAAGGCATTGAGATGCCGATCACCGATGCGGTGGCGGCAGCCTTGTTCGACGGCGTGTCGGTGCAGGACATGGTGACCCGGCTGCTGGCGCGGGATCCGCGCGAAGAAAGCCTGTAAGACAGCCACTCCCGCTCGCACATTGGGACGGGAGATTCACCAAACCTCACCTGAAAGTGAAGCGGAGAAAATGACAGCCGGAGCAGAAATGCCTCCGGCTGTTTTTTTATCGCACGGGAACTGGAAGGGATTCAGGCGGGATGCTGCCCGAATCCGCCCTGCTTCAACGTGCGATGATGTCGCTTTCCATCTTGGGACGCTTGAAGCGTTGCGGCGAACCGCCTTCGAGCGCGTCATCCATCTGCTTGGAGATCTTGTCGTAACGCGCGCTGCAGTCATCGTCCTGATGGACGGCTTCTGCGCCCTTCAGGCGCTTGGCCAGACGGGTACTGCGCGCTTCCCCGCCCATGACGTATTGCTGGGCGGCGCGGCCGGCGTGGTTATTGTTCGTGGTCTTGTTGCGTTGTATGGCTTGCATCATATTTCCTCTTACGTCGCTGACGCTCAACGTTCTTCCATCCTGAGTTGTTGTTCGGAAGAACACGCAGCGCCCCGGAAGATGTTGCCTGCTGCCTTGATTCCGGGAGACTGCTC
The DNA here is from genome assembly GCF_004367745.1 of Herbaspirillum huttiense. Taxonomy (GTDB): domain Bacteria; phylum Pseudomonadota; class Gammaproteobacteria; order Burkholderiales; family Burkholderiaceae_D; genus Herbaspirillum; species Herbaspirillum huttiense. The sequence goes on along the minus strand of NZ_CP037993.1, from coordinate 214,733 downwards.
CAGATACACAAGCACTGCTTTTCTTGACAGTGCTTTAGGTATGTAACGCCCGAGCGGCGTTTTGGAATACGCGAAAAGTCAGTATTTTGTCAGCCAAATTGAAATTTCTGCGCGCCGGCAAAGCCGTGCGGCTACGCAAAAAATGGCGCAAACCCGCTGCCATCAAGGCTGACAGCGCTGTCAGAATGCGCCGGATTGTGCACTTTTGCTGAACAAAAAAAGAGAAAAAAAAGTGTTGCGAAACGTATCTTCCTTCATGTCCCGCATCAAAAATACGACGAAAAGCTTGCCACAAAGAATGTTTATCACCCACTGCGAGAGCTCATCCGTGCACCGGCACGGGCAGCCCCAGGTCCGCCGGGACGAGTGAAAAAACCTTCGCATCGCGCGGTTCACCATGAAAGACCAGGCGATTGCGCGCCAGGCATTCCAGCGTCGCACCCGCCTTCTCCGCCACCCGCTGGCTGCGCAGGTTGCCGGCCTGGGCCACGATTTCCAGGCGGGTGAGCCCGGTCCTGGAGAAGGCGAAAGATGCCGCCGCCCGCGCGGCCAGGGCGGCGATGCCGCGGCCGGTGTAGCCCTCGCGCACCCAGTAGCCCAGGTTGGCCATCTGGTTCAGCTGGCTGACCTGATTGATGGCCACCGAGCCGATCACCAGGCCGTTGCTGCGATCGATGATGTTGAAATCATAAGCCGCGTGTACATGCCATTGCTCGATGGCGCGCTGCAGGAACAGCTTGGCATCCAGCAGGCCGTAGTCAGGGGTGCACCAGGCTTCCCACTGGCCGATGGCATCGCGCGACTGGCGCACGGCGTCATACAGCGCCGGGGCCTCGCGCAGGCCGAGCGGGCGCACTTCGATGGCGCGGTCGCAGTAGATGATTTGCCGTTCACGGTCGATGGAGCGGAGCATGGGGTCCGTAGATGAAGTTTCTTGCAGATCTTACCGAAATTGGACGGTGCCGGAACTGTCCCTGCGGTCAGCCCAGTTGCGCCCGCAATTGCGCCAGATGGGTGATGACCGCCACTTCCGGGGGCAGCTCCGGATGCACGCCATGCTCCTGCAAGGCGATCACACGCATGCCCGCTGCCAGCCCGGCTTGCACGCCCGGCAGGCTGTCTTCCACCACGGCGCAGCGCCGGGGCGGGACGCCCAGGCGTTCTGCGGCGAACAGGAACAGGGCGGGATCAGGTTTCCAGCGTTGCACGTCGTAGGCGCTGAAGATGCGGCCGGCAAAATGCGGCAGCAGTCCGGTCACGCGCAGGCACAGCTCGATCTTGTGATGCGGGGCGTTGGACGCCAGGGCGAAGGGCAGGTGCAGCTGCTCCACCATCTCGACGGCACCGCTGATGGGTTGCAGGTGCTGCTCCAGCATGCCGCCCATGAGGGCGCGCAGTTCCTGCTCGAAGTGGCCCGGCAGGGTCTGGCCATGCAATTGCTCGATGTGCGAGATGCACCACTTCATGCTCACGCCGCGAAAACGCGCCAGCGCCTCGTCGGGGCTGAGGGTGACGCCGTAAGTGGCCACGTACTCGGACCAGGCCCGGGCGGCCACCACTTCGCTGTCGACCAGGGTGCCGTCACAGTCGAAGATGACCAGTTCGGGCGCGGCATTGGGCTGCTTCATCATTGCTCCTTGTTGTTCGGGGGCGTTGGCCGCCCTGTTCAAGGAGCCGCCAACCCCATCAAAGTTCGCCGTAGGAATGCAGGCCCGAAAGGAACATGTTCACTCCCAGGAAGGCAAACGTCGTCACCAGCAGGCCCACCAGCGCCCACCAGGCGGCGGTACGGCCACGCAGGCCCTTCATGAGGCGCATGTGCAGCCAGGCAGCATAGTTGAGCCAGACGATCAGGGCCCAGGTTTCCTTCGGATCCCACGACCAGTAGCCGCCCCAGGCTTCAGCGGCCCACAGCGCGCCCAGGATGGTGGCGATGGTGAAGAAGGCAAAGCCGACGGCGATGGCCTTGTACATCACGTCATCCAGCACTTCCAGCGTGGGCAGGCGATCGGCCAGGATGCCGCGCTCGCGCAGCAGGTAGGCCACCGCTACCATCGCGGCCAGGGCGAAGGTGCCATAGCCGATGAAGTTGGCCGGCACGTGGATCTTCATCCACCAGCTCTGCAGCGCCGGCACCAGCGGCTGGATCTCGGCCGCATCCCGCGAGACGGTATACCACATCAGGAAAGCGACCGCCGCCGTGATGACGGTCAGCACAAAAGCACCCAGCTGGCGCGTGGCGTAACGTTCTTCGTAGTACAGGTAGAAAAGGGCCGTAATCAGGCAGAACAGGACGAAAACTTCATATAAATTGGAAATGGGGATGTGGCCCACATCCGGGCCGATCAGGTAGGACTCGTACCAGCGCACCATCATGCCGGTGAAGCCCAGCACCACGGCCGCCCAGCACAGGCGCGAGCCGATCGCGCTGCCGGTACCGGCGGTGGTGGCCAGGCCGCCCCAGTAGAACAGCGTGGAGAGGCAGAACAGCGCGCTCATCCACAGGATCGCGGACTGGCTGGAGAGCATGTACTTGAGGAAGAATTTCTTGTCCGCCAGTTCCAGCGCGCCGCCATACATGGCGATGGCCCCCAGCGAAAGCACGGCGATCACCAGCATCAGCAGGCGAACCGGCTTCCAGTGCCAGCCCAGCCAGGCGAAGGTCGGTGCGGCCAGCAGCAGCACGGCCTTCTCGTAGTAATCCATATAGCTGCCGAAGCGCCCGAAGGCGTACAGCGATCCGGCCACCAGTGCGGCGGCGTAGATCCAGTCGACGAGACTGAGCCGCCGGAAAAAGCCTTGCTCTTGCTCGTAGGCCTGGTTTGCTTGGGTCAGTTGCATTGCGTTCTCCACTGCTGCTGTCCCGGCACATGCGCAAGCCAAGCCTGCCCCATGTGCCGGGGGATCGCCGCCATTACCGGCGGCATGAAGGGTTCAGGCCGAGGGACCGGGGGCGGGCTGGCCCGCGCCGGTCAGACGGTCTTTCATCTGTTCGAATTCCTTGTCGAAGTCCAGCGTGCGGCGCTGCGTGCTCATGGCCAGCAGGGCCTGGCTGCCCTGGCCATCGGGACCGGGCTTGATCCAGATCCACAGGCGCCGTTCACGAATGTACAGCATCGCGAACACGCCCAGTACCAGGAACAGGCAACCCAGGTAGACCACCTTCTTGCCCGGTGAACGCGTCACCTGCAGCACCGAGGCCTTGATCTCTTGGAAACTCGTGAGCTGCAGGAACACCGGTGCCGGATAGAAGGCCGCATCGGCCAGGGCATTGATGGCCAGCTGCAGATAGCGTCCGTGCTTCTCGTCGCTGGCCACCGGAGCGAGACCCTCTTGGGCGCGCGCAGCTTGCCACAGTTCCCACATGCTGCCGTTGAGGATCTTCATGAAGATGTCGGCGGCCTTTTCCTGTTCGGCCGCGGGCAGTTGCTCCAGGAAGCGCGTCACGGCGATGTAGCCCGAGACCTTGCCGTCGCCGGCAAAAATGGTCAGCCCGCGCAGGGCCGATTGTTCCAGTTGCTCGCGCAACACGGGCGAGGCTTCGCGCCCGCTGCTGATGGCCTGCCGCGCATAGCGGCGTGCGGCTTCCTGGCGCAAAGCCGGATTGGCCAAGGCCGCGCGCAGGCGCATCCACTCGGCGACGCTGTCGTTGTCATCGGCGGGAATGCGCAGGTAACGGAAGGGCTGGTCGGGCTGCTCGCGCATGCCGGCCAGGAAGACATCGGCACCATCGATGGGCAGCGACTGCATGTAGTTGAAGTATTCGCGCGCCTGCCCGGTCTTGTCGCGCAGCTTGTACTGCACGCTCGGGCCGACATTCTTGAAGTCCTTGCTGTTGGCATTCTTGGCACTGGAGCCGAGGTGCTTGTCCAGGCCGTCCATGAAGCCGCTATTGACGTTCTTGCCGACATTGACCGCGCGCGCATCTCCCGAGGTCGAGCCGGAGGCCTGACCGGAGGCGGCGGCCTGCATGTTCTCGACGTTGAAGGGACGGAAGCCGCTCCACTCGATGGTGTAGTCACCGCTGCTGGAGGACAGCGGCGTGCTGCCGTTGACTTCGCCGGCCAGGTCGAAGTGGCTGTTGCTGCCGCCGCGCATCGGGTAGGCGACCAGCTTGAGCTTGCTGCCGCCATCCTCGAAGCTGGACTGGTAGATGGCCACACCCTTGTAGATCAACGGCTCGTTGACCTTGATGGTGGCGGCAGTTTCCTTGCCGGTTTCATGATCGCGCACCACCACTTCGCTGGCGAACAGCTTGGGCATGCCGGTCGAGTAGAAGTCGATGATGAAGCGCTTCAACTGGATGGTGAAGGGCAGGTCCTGGATCATCACGCCATCCTTCTGCGGGATGATGGCGGTGCTGCTGCTGGAGCCTTCAGGAATGAGGGTGTTGCCGCGGAAGGTCGGGTTGTTCAGGCCCAGGCGATAGCGTTCGGGGATCTCGGAAATGATGCCATTGCCGGCAAAGGCCGACTTGCCGTAGAACCATTGCTGGAAGCGGATCGGCAGATCCGAATCGAGCAGGCCGCCCAGGCAGATGATGACGATGGCCGCGTGCGCGAAGATGTAGCCCCACTTGTTGGCCGCTCCCTGCTTGGCCGCCAGCAGCGTGCCGCCTTCCTTGTCGGCCAGCTTGGTCTTGTAGCCGCGCGCGCCGACCTGGCGCAGCAGCCGCGCCGCGGCCTCGGCCGGGGCCTCGGCAGTCGTCCATTCGTGCTTGTGATGGAAATTGCGCAGCGACTGCTCACGCACGTTGTCGCGCCAGCTCTTCACATCGCGCAGCATCTTGGGGGCATTGCGGGCGATGCACAGCGAGGTCGACAGCACCAGGAAGCCCATGATCAGCAGGAACCACCAGGCCGAATACACCGCATACAAACCGGCCTTGCCGAAGATCTCGAACCAGAACGGACCGAACTGGTTCACGTAGTTGGGCATCGGTTCGTTCTGCTTCATCACCGTGCCGATCACCGAGGCGATGGCAATCAGCGTCAGCAGGCTGATCGCAAAGCGCATCGATGAGACCACTTCGACGGCCTCGCCGAGCCAGCGCTGGCGAGTCCTGATCTGGATTCCATGGGTACTGCTGCCCGTCGTCATATTCCTGCCTTACCGGACCGGGCCTGCCGGTTCCGCTTACCTGGGGGGATCTCCTTGCCGGTCGGCAAAGCGATGCGAACCCGGATTTTACCGCTCCGGGGGAAAGTCCGTGATACGCGCCTGCGTAGCCCGGGTATGCCGGGGCGATTATCTGGTCCGGCGGGGAGGGATCATGCCGTGTTGGACGATGTTTCACCACGACGTGCGTCAAGCTGCATGAAAAAAGGCGGCACGCCGGCCGCCTCTTTCCTTCCCGCGCCGTGTGGCGGCAGGCTGATTACTTCAGGCCGGCGATGTAGTCGGCCACGGCCTTGATTTCCTTGTCCGACAGGCGGTCGGCGATGGCGGTCATCTGGGCGCTGTTGGTGCGCGCTCCGCCACGGAAGTTGGTCAGCTGGGCCACCGTGTAATCCTGGTGCTGGCCGGCCAGGCGCGGATACTGGGCCGGGATGCCGGCCCCATTGGGGCTATGGCAGCCGGCGCAGGCCGGCACGTTCTTGGAGGCGATGCCGCCGCGCCAGATGTGCTTGCCCAGCTCGATGGTGTCCTTGTTCTTGGCGGCACCCGGCTTGGGCGCCTGGGCAGCCAGGTAGGCCGCGACGTTGTGGATGTCTTCATCCGAGAGCGCCTTGGCCAGCGGCGACATCACCGGGTTGTTGCGGTCAGGGGTACGGAAGTTGAGCAGCTGCTTGGCGATGTAGGCCTCGTGCTGGCCGGACAGCTTGGGATTCTGGGTGATGGTCGAATTGCCGGCTGCGCCGTGGCAAGACACGCAGGCCACGATGTTGCGGGCATTGTCGCCATTGGTGTAGAGGGCTTCCCCCTTGGCCGGATCGGCCTTGATCGGGGCTTTCTTGTCATCGGCCGCATGGGCCGCCGAGGACACTGCCAGCACGGCAGCAAGAACGGTATACAACAGTGGGGAAAAGGCACGGTTCATTCGTCACCCTAATACTTATTGTGGAATTGAGAGATTTTGCCCGTTCGGCGGCTGGCTGCCCCCTGCCCAAATGCCTGTTGTTTGACCTGTCTCCAATGGCCGCCATATTTTTTGCTTGCTTGGCGTCAACGAGGCGCTGGGTTTCGGGCCATTGTACAATAGCTTCTCCGCGTTTTTCCCTCCTCTTTCGGATTTCCCCCCACCATGTCGCAACTTTGGCAAGCCCGTTTCTTCACCACCGTCAATCACCTGCGGGACCTGCCCAAGACCAGTGTGCCGGAAATCGCCTTCGCCGGCCGTTCCAACGCCGGCAAATCCAGTGCCATCAACGTGCTGTGCAATCAGAAGCGCCTGGCCTTCGCCTCCAAGACACCGGGACGCACCCAGCACATCAACTATTTCTCGCTGGGCGGCGCCCACGTCGGCCAGCACCGCAATGACGAGGCGCGCCCCGACGAGATCCGCGCCATGCTGGTGGATTTGCCCGGCTATGGCTACGCCGAGGTCTCCGGCTCGGCCAAGCATCACTGGCAAGCCCTGCTGGGTGATTACGTGCGCCAGCGCGAGCAACTGGCGGCGCTGGTAATGATCGTCGATTCGCGCCGTCCCTTCACCGACCTGGATATCCAGATGATCGAGTGGTTCGCCCCCACCGGCAAACCCATCCATTGCATCCTGAGCAAGGCCGACAAGCTCAACCGCAACGAATCCACCAATGCCCTGCGCCAGGCCCAGACCTTCCTGCAAAGCTATGTGGATGCGGATGGCCAGCCCTTCCCGTTCACGGCCCAACTGTTCTCGGCGCTGAAGCGCATCGGTCTGGACGAAGCCAACGACAAGATCCTGGAACTGGCCGGCCTGAACCAGCCAGTTGAGACGGCCGAACCGGTGGCCCCGGCTGCGCTGGCAAATGAAGGTGCTGGCAGCGCCGACACCAACACACCGCAAGCCTGATCGCCGACAAGGCAAGATCTTTCCAGACGGAGTACAACGCATGAATAAAAAAACCCCGGAGAACAGGGAAATTCTCCGGGGAAGAACGCCTTTCGCTTGCGCGATCAGCCCCGCTCAGGGAGGGAAGGGGAAGCGGGAGGTGAAAAAATCACCTGCCGCCAAGATAATGCAAGTCTCGGAAATTGGAGCAGATCTGTAATCAAAGGAATCAAATCTCCGAAGATAGCGATATTTGCCTCGAAATAATTCCAAGATAGCCTCAAATAACATCTAATTTTTGAAAGCTGACCTATGTCCTTGACCGATTTCAGTTCCAACGCCGGCTACCCTGCCCTGCGCATGCGCCGCATGCGCCGCGACGCCTTTTCGCGCGCCCTGATGGCCGAAAACGTCATCACCAGTGCCGACCTGATCTACCCCGTGTTTGTGCAGGAGGGCCAGAACCTGCGCACCCCCGTGGCCTCGCTGCCGGGCGTGGAGCGCCTGTCGCTGGATACGCTGCTGCCGGTGGCCGAGGAATGCGTCAAGCTGGGCGTGCCGGTGCTGGCGCTGTTCCCGGTAATCGATCCGGCCCTGAAGACGCCCGACGGCATCGAGGCCACCAATCCCGACGGCCTGGTGCCGCGCGTGGTGCGCGCCCTGAAGGACCGCTTCCCCGAACTGGGCGTGCTGTGCGACGTGGCACTGGACCCCTACACCAGCCACGGCCAGGACGGCGTGCTCGACGAAACCGGCTACATCCTCAACGATGAAACCATCGCGCTGCTGGTCAAGCAGGCGCAAACCCAGGCCGATGCCGGCGTGGACGTGGTGGCCCCCTCGGACATGATGGACGGCCGCATCGCCGCCATCCGCGCCATGCTGGAAGCCCAAGGCCACATCTATACCCGCATCATGGCCTACTCGGCCAAATACGCCTCAGCCTTCTACGGCCCCTTCCGCGACGCCGTCGGCTCGGCCGCCAACCTGGGCAAAGGCAGCAAGGCCACCTACCAGATGGATCCGGCCAACAGCGACGAAGCCCTGCGCGAAGTGGCGCTGGACCTGCAGGAAGGTGCCGACATGGTCATGGTCAAGCCCGGCATGCCCTACCTGGACATCGTGCGCCGCGTGAAGGATGAATTCCGCGTGCCCACCTTCGCCTACCAGGTCAGCGGCGAATACGCCATGATCAAGGCCGCCGCCCAGAACGGCTGGCTGGACCACGACAAGACCATGATGGAAGCCATGATGGCCTTCAAGCGCGCCGGCGCCGATGGCGTGCTGACCTACTTCGCGCTGGACATCGCGCGCAAGCTCAAGCAGGGCTGACCCCTCTCCCACCCCAGGCCCGGCCAATGACCGACGACCCCGCGCTCGCCCAGTTCACGCAGCTGCGGCCGCGCCTGTTCGGCGTGGCCTACCGCATGCTGGCCTCGCGCAGCGAGGCCGACGACGTTCTGCAGGACGCCTGGCTGCGCTGGCACGCCCAGGACAAGTCGGTCCTGGGCTCGGCCGAAGCCTGGCTGGTCACGGTGGTGACCCGCCTGTGCATCGACCGCCTGCGCCAGCTGCAGCAGGAGCGCCAGCACTACGTCGGCCACTGGCTGCCGGAGCCGCTGGTGGGCCTGGCCGAACCGGCGCCGGAGATCGACCTGTTCGGCGCGGCCCGACTGGCTCCCTCGCCGGAAGCCCTGCTGGAGCAGCAAAGTGACGTTTCCTTCGCCTACCTCCTGCTGCTGGAACGCCTCAAGCCCGAGGAACGCGCGGCCTTCCTGCTACGTGAAGTCTTTGACAACGACTATCCCGACATCGCCGCGATCCTGCAGAAATCCGAGGCCAGTTGCCGCCAACTGGTGCATCGCGCCCGCGAGCGCCTGGCGCGGCAGGAGGCCGATGGCGTCGCCCGCACCAACGTACGCGCCGCTTCCAGCCCGGTTACGCGCGAAACCCACGCCCTGCTGCTGGAGAAATTCATGCAGGCCGTGCAAAGCGGCCAGCGCGAGGCCATGCTGGGCCTGCTGGCCGAGGATGCACGCCTGATCGGCGACGGTGGCGGCAAGGTGGCCTCGTTCCCGCACCCGCTGGCCGGTGGCGAGCGCATCTCCTGGCTGTACTACGCCAATGTGCGGCGCTTCGCCCAACGCATCGTCTATCGCACGGCCTGGATCAACGGCAGCCCGGGCTTGCTGCGCTACGTCGATGGTGCGCTGGAATCGGCCCAGGTACTGGAATCGGATGGGCTGCGCATCCACGCCATCTATGTGGTGCGCAACCCCGACAAGCTGGCCGCCATCGCGCAGCAGAACACGGCACCCTGAGATTTTTCAGGTTTCTTCATTTATTTTTCATCGGATCTGTCACAAGGGGCGAGCCCACTCCGTCTAGAAGGGGAACAGCGACGATTGGCGTCGTTGTCACCTTATCCCCGATGGAGAATCCTCATGTCCGACTTCAAGCAACGCCTGCCCCACGCCAAGCTCGCCGCCCCGGCCTTCAATGCCCTGCTCAAGGCCAGCGAAGTGGTGCACCAGAGCGGTGTCGATCCCAAGCTGCTGGAACTGGTATTCCTGCGCGTCTCGCAACTGAACGGCTGCGCTTTCTGCACCGACATGCATTCGCACGACCTGCTGCAAAAGGGCGAAGACCAGCAGCGCTTGAACACCCTGGCGGCCTGGCGCGAGATCGCCTTCTTCACCGAGGCCGAACGCGCCGCGCTGAGCTGGGCCGAGCGTTTCACCCACCTGCACCAGCCCGATGCCGAGAAGGAGGATGCCGCCTTCGCCCTGCTGCAGCAGCACTTCAACGATACCGAGATCGCCAACCTGACCTTCGCGGTCGCCATCATCAACGCCTGGAACCGCCTGGGCGTGGCCATGCGCCCGCAGGCACCGCGCCGCGCCTGATCGGCCCATCGGCATCTCACACAGGTGAAAAAAAACGCACCCCGGTCACCCGGGATGCGTTGAACATGGTCCGATCCACATCAGACTTCTTGCTCAAAACCTGGCGGGCGGCGGCTTTACCAGCGCCACCCGGCTTGATGCTTCATGGCGTCGGTGCGCTCACTTCCACAGTGCGCACTTGGATTCCGCCTTGGTCATGTAGGCTTGCTCGCCGGGGATGGTCTGCACCAGCTTGTAGTAATCCCATGGACGCTTGGATTCGGAAGGTTTCTTCACTTCCATCAGGTACATGTCGTGCACCATGCGGCCGTCCGGGCGCACCACGCCATTGCTGGTGAAGAAATCCTTGATCCGGTTCTTGCGCAGGTAGTCCATGACCTGGTCGGCATCGGTGCTGCCCACGGCCTTGACCGCCTTCAGGTACTGGCCCACGGCCGACGCGTCACCGGCCTGGAACATGGACGGCATCTTCTTCATTTTCAGGAAGTAGCGATTGGCCCAGGCACGGCTCTCCTCGTTCAGGTCCCAATACCAGCCATCGGTGAGATACATCCCTTGCGTCATCTGCAGACCCAGCGAATGGGTATCGTTGATGAAGATCAGCAGGCCGGCCAGTTTCATGGTCTTGTTCACGCCGAATTCATTGGCGGCTTTGATCGCATTGATGACATCGCCCCCGGCTATGGCCAGCCCCAGGATCTGCGCCTTGGAGGACTGCGCCTGCAACAGGAAGGACGAGAAATCCGACGTCGCCAGCGGCACGCGGGTCGCGCCGACGACGTTGCCGCCATTGCTCTTGACGACCTCGCTGGTGTCCTTCTCCAGCGAGGTACCGAAGGCGTAATCCGCCGTCAGGAAATACCAGGACTTGCCGCCCTGGCGCGTGATGGCCGCGCCCGTGCCGCGCGCCAGGGCCGTGGTGTCGTAGGCGTACTGGACGGTGTAGGCATTGCACTCCTCATTGGTCTGGCGGGTGGTGCCGGCGCCGACCGAGATGAAGACCTTCTTCTTCTCGCCCGCCACCTTGCCCATGGCCAGGCTGGCGGCCGAGTTCACGCCGCCGACCAGCATGTCCACGCCATCGCGGTCGAACCATTCGCGGGCCTTGTTGGCGGCGATGTCGGCCTTGTTCTGGTGGTCGGCAAAGACCAGTTCCACTTTCTTGCCATTGATAGTGCCGCCGGCGTCGGCAATGGCCATGCGGATGGCTTCGACGCCGCCCTGGCCGTCGAAGTCGGCATAGGTGCCGGACATGTCGGTGATGAAGCCGATCTTGATGGTGTCGCCCGCCGCCTGGGCGGATGGCAGGGTGGCTGCGCCCAGCAGGGCACAGGCGGCCGACAGCGCGGCGCGCCGGATGAATGCGGTCATGGGGTCTCCTCCTTTGGGGGTCCTGGAATGTGATTCTTGTTGCGACCCCGCAATCGAGTGCGGGGAAGGTCTTGCGGGACCGGCAGTGCCTCGCCGGTCCGGTCCTGCGTGTGGATGATCAGCCGACGGTAGCGCGCGTCTGTTCGCCATCGACCAGGCGCATCAGGCCCAGCGGGTTGGCGTTCTGCAGCGCGGCCGGCAGCATCGCGTCCGGGTAGTTCTGGTAGCACACCGGGCGCAGGAAGCGCTCGATGGCCAGCGTGCCCACCGAGGTGCCACGCGCGTCGGAGGTGGCCGGATACGGGCCGCCGTGGACCATCGCATCGCACACCTCGACGCCGGTCGGGAAGCCGTTCAGCAACAGGCGGCCGGCCTTCTGTTCGAGGATGGCGATGAGGTCCTGGTTGCCTTGCAGGTCGCCGATTTCGGCTTGCAGGGTGGCGGTCAGCTGGCCGTTCATCTTGGCGGCGAAGTCCAGCAGTTGCTCACGGCTTTCCAGCTCGACGATCACGGTGGAGGGGCCGAAGACTTCTTCTTCCAGCGGCGCTTCCTTGGAGAACAGCAGGGCCGCATCGGCCTTGAACAGGTGCGGCACGGCCTGGGTATAGCTGGTGCCGCCGGTGGCGATGACCTTCACGCCGGGCAGCTGGGTCAAGCGCGCCACGCCGCCGTTGTAGTGGGTCAAGCCGCCGCTGTTGAGCATGGTAGCCGGGTTGGTGCCACCGAAGGCGGCCGACAGCTTCTCGATGAAGGCGGTCAGTTCCGGCGAACGCACGCCCAGCAGCAGGCCGGGGCTGGTGCACAGCTGGCCCACGCCGACCGTGACGGAACCGGCCAGGTCCTTGGCGATGGCGTCACCGCGCAGCTTCAGGGCTTCGGACATCAGGATGATGGGATTGATGCTGGACATCTCGGCAAACACCGGGATCGGCTGCGGACGGGCAGCGGCCATGTCGCACAGGGCGCGGCCACCACGCAGCGAGCCGGTGAAGCCCACGGCCTGGATGCCAGCGCTCTTGACCAGCTGGGCACCGACGCGATCGCCGTAGATCATGTTGAAGGTACCGGCCGGCATGCCGGTCTTCTTGACGGCGCGCTCGATGGCGTTGGCCACCAGTTCGGAGGTGACGAGGTGGCCGCTGTGGGCCTTGAACACCACCGGGCAGCCGGCAGCCAGGGCGGCAGCGGTATCGCCACCGGCCACCGAGAAGGCCAGCGGGAAGTTGCTGGCACCGAATACGGCCACCGGACCCACGCCGATCTTGTACTGGCGGATGTCCGGGCGCGGCAGCGGCTGGCGTTGCGGCAGGGCGGTATCGATGCGGGCACCGTAGAAGTCGCCACGGCGCAGGACCTTGGCGAACAAGCGCATCTGGCCGCTGGTGCGGGCGCGCTCGCCGGCCAGGCGCGGGGTGGCCGGCAGGGCGGTTTCACGGGCCACGGCGGCCAGGAAATCGTCGCCCAGGGCATCGATCTCGTCGGCGATGGCTTCCAGGAACAGCGCGCGCTGTTCAGCCGGAACGGCGCGGTACAGCGGATAGGCTTTCTCGGCCGCATCCACGGCGGCGGCGACTTCGTGCTCGGTGGCAGTCAGGAAAGGGGTTTCGAAGAGGGCACCGGTGGCCGCGTCCACGCTGTGCAGGGCGACGTCGCCCTGGCCGCTGCGCTGGCCGCCGATGTAGTTGTGTCCTAGGATCTTGTCGCTCACGTTGTGCTCCTGCTGGTGTCGTTGATGCCGCCCGGGGTCGGGTCAGGCAAGAAAGCTGCGCCCGCGCGAGGCAGGAGCAGCTGAGGGGGAAATGCGCGGCAGAGCCTTGGTGGCCTGCCCGCACTGTTCATTGTCGGCCATCACATGGATTGCTGCAGCATGTTCAGGTAATCCTGTTCCGAGGCTTCGCGCGGATTGGTCTTGTGGCTGTGGTCGGCCAGGGCACCCTTGATGATCTGCGGGAACAGGGATTCGCTCACGCCCAGCTCGCGCAGCCCGGCCGGCAAGCCAAGGCGGCGGCTCATGTCGCGGATGGCCGGGCCGATCCCGGCACCGCTGGCCAGGCCCATGGCGTGGGCCATGCGCGCCATCTTGTTGTCCTTGACCATGCTGGGCGCGCTTTCGTTGAAGGCGATGATGGCCGGCAGGAAGATCGCGTTCAGGGTCCCATGGTGCAGCTTGGGATTGATGCCGCCCAGCGAGTGCGACAGGCTGTGCACGCAACCCAGCCCCTTCTGGAAGGCCATGGCGCCCTGCATGGAGGCGCTCATCATGTTGAGCCGCGCTTCGCGGTCACCCGGTTCACGGGTGGCGCGCTCGATGTGCGCCCAGGCGCGCCACAGGCCGTCCAGCGCGATGCCGTCGGCAGGCGGGTTGAAGGCCGGGGCCATGAAGGTTTCCAGGCAGTGCGCGATGGCATCCATGCCGGTGGCGGCCGTCATCAGCGGCGGCAGGCCCAGGGTCAGTTCGGGGTCGCAGAGGGCCAGCTTGGGCACCAGGTGCGGCGAGATGATGCCGACCTTGCGGCCATCGTCGAGGATCAGGATGGCGCCACGGCCGACTTCGCTGCCGGTGCCGGCGGTGGTCGGGATGGCGATCACCGGGGCGGTCTTGGCCGTGATGTTGGCCAGGCCGCCTTCGATGAGCGCAAAGGATTTCAGCGGGCCTTCGTGGGTGCCGCAGACGGCCACGCCCTTGGCCAGGTCGATGGAGGAACCGCCGCCAACAGCCACGATGCCATCGCAGCCATGCTCGCGGAACAATGCCACGGCGGCGCGCACGGCACCCTCATTGGGGTTGGGCGGGGTCTGGTCATAGACCACGGTGGCGGCACCGTCCTTCAACTGGCCCAGGACCTTGTCCAGCAAGCCGGCGTTGCGGATGCCCGGGTCGGTCACCAGCAGCGGCTTCTTGATGCCCAGGCGGTCGCATTCCTGCTGCAGCAGCGCCAGCGCGCCGTAGTCGAACTGGACCTGGGTAATGTAGTTGATGAGTGCCATTACATAGCCTTGATTTATAGATGTCTCCACCGGGTCCGCCATCGGCGGGCTTGCTCCGAAACCCTGCAGAAGCCAGCGCTCCCCAATGGGAGTCCCGCTTTGGAAAGCCAGACTCTAAGCCATCAAGGGGCACTTGGCTAATGAGAGCTGTTGATATGGGTATAACCAGCACTCATACTAGCGACTTCTTTGGGGAGGATTTTCCATGCACACCACCTTGCCCTCGCTGGCCTCCATCACTTCGCGCCTGCACCTGCGGCAGTTGCGGCTGCTCATCGCACTGTCCGACCATGGTTCCCTGCTCAAGGCGGCCGAGCAGGTGGCGCTGACCCAGCCGGGGGCGAGCAAGGCTTTGCAGGAAATCGAAAGCACGCTCGGTGCGCAATTGTTCACCCGTACCAATCGAGGGCTCGAGGCCACCGAGCTGGGCCATTGCGTGATCCGCTATGCGCGGCTGATCCAGACCGACCTGACCCACCTGCGTGAAGAAATGTTATCCATCATGCAAGGCCATGGTGGACGGCTGGCGGTGGGCACCATCATGGGGGCGGTACCGCTCTTGACGGATGCGCTCACGCAATTGCTGGAGGCGCATCCGACCCTGTCCGTGGAGATCGTGGAAGACACCAGCGCCCGCCTGCTGCGCCTACTGGACCAGGGGCGGCTGGACCTGGCGATCTGCCGCACCAGCATCAGCCAGCGCCCGGACCTGTATGACGCCTTCAACATCCATGAGGAAGAGCTGGCTGTGGTAGCCAGCGTGCAGCATCCGCTGGCTGAAGCGAGCAGCCTGCAACTGGCGGACCTGGCCGATTCGCGCTGGGTGGTCTATTCGGCCAACATGCCGATGCGGCTGACGCTGGAGCGGGAATTCCATGATGCCGACCTGCGCTTTCCGCTGCACCTGATGGAGACCACCTCGGCCTTCACCACCTTGTCGCTGCTGCAGAAGAATCCGCACTTCGTGGCGCTGCTGTCGGTGGATGTGGCGCAGTTCTGCACGCGCTTCGGCATGACGCGCATCCTGCCGCTGAAGCTGCATACGCGCAGCGAACCCTATCAGTTGGTGACGCGGCGCGGTACGCTCCTGTCGCCGGTGGCGCGGTTGTTCGTGGATGGATTTGGGCGCGGGGTGGCGGCGCCGGGCTGACTCAGCCGAGTCAATCGAATCGCCGAATCCATGCGAGGGTTTCTTCTTTCTTGTCCAGACCCTGCGGGACACGGAACAGACCGCTGCGGTATGTCTCAAACCGGATCGCTTTGGTATAGCGGGCCACCAACCTGTAGGCCTCCGGAACCTCATCACGCCAGGTGTCGCCGATTTGCGGCGTGGCCCCGGCCTGGATCACCACACCGCCGGGATAATCGTGCACCTGGCACACCGGCTCCAGCGCCGCACGCATCTTGTCGCGCCCACCCAATTCTTCAACCAGCGCATCACACAGCACGGTCAGCCAGTTCACGCATTTGATGCGGTTGTGAATCTGTCGGGCCTGCAGGGAAAACTGCACCCCATCTTGGAAGTCGAACCCTGGAAAACGTTTGAACAGTTGTTGGGTGTACTCGCTATTTTGGTCGTTCTCGAATATGAAGGCACACCCTGCACTACCGTGTACCGGCTGGCAAATAGCGCACCAGCGCAATGTGGCGGCCAGCAGCACCTCGAAGTTTGGCTCGCCCTGCCCGTTACAGATTTGGAAATGAGCGGTTACGCAGGAAAGCTCGTGTTCTTCTGCGCGGGAGACCAATACGTCGGCGCGGTACGGATCAACATGGTCAATCTTCACGCCAATGTCCACCATGCCCATGAGTGCCGCGCCGTAACCATTTAGCGGTGGAAGGTCAATATCGGATTGAATACGGCCGCGAGGGTCGCCAGAGAACTTGACTGCCCGTCTCGTGTCTCGGGCCAAAAAGCGGTTTACCTTGTCCGGAAAAGTCTTCCAATAATCCACCAAGAATTCCAGAGCACGCTGGCGTAGCACGGGCTGATCAGTGGGAGACATATACAGATCGGCCCCCAGGCCGAATTTGCAGGCAACGGCATCGGTGTTGTAGGGCAGAGGGAAAGCAATCTTGTCGAAAATGCAGATACCGCCTTCGCGCTGCACAAGTTCAGCTATGGTTTGATTGATGTCCATGGGGGTCTCATTCTCCTGGTTGATGGTGTGGCATGAGGGCGAGCAATTACCGCTTCAGCCCTCTCACCTAACCCGACTCAATCGAATCGCCGAATCCACGCGAGGGTTTCTTCTTTCTTGTCCAGACCCTGCGGGACACGGAACAGACCGCTGCGATATGTCTCGAACCGGATCGATTTGGTATAGCGGGCCACCAACCTGTAGGCTTCCGGAATCTCATCACGCCAGGTGTCACCGATCTGTGGATAGGCTCCAGCCTGGATCACCACTCCGCCTGGGTAGTCGTGCACCTTGCACACCGGCTCCAGCACCGCACGCATCCTGTCGCTTCCTCCCAATTCGTCAACCAGCGCATCACACAGCACGGTCAGCCAGTTCACACATTTGATGCGGTTGTGAATGTCTCGGGCCTGAAACGAGAACGCCCCCGTATCTTGGAAATCGAACCCCGGAAAGCGTTTGAACAATTGTTGGGTGTACTCACTCTCTTGGTCGTTCTCAAATATAAAGACAAACCCGGCACTGCCATGTAGCGGCTGGCAAATAGCGCACCAGCGCAATGTGGCAGCCAGCAGCACCTCGAAGTTTGGCTCGCCCTGATCATTGCAGATTTGAAAATGGGCGTTTACGAAGGAAAGATTGTTCTCTTCTGCGCGGCGGACCAGCACGTCAGAACGGTACGGATTCACATTGTCAATCTTCATGCCAATGTCGACCATGCCCATCAGCGCCGCGCTGTAACCATATTGCGGCTGACGGTCCATATCGGTTTGAATACGGACACGAGGGTCGCCAGAGAACTTGACCGTGCGAGTCGTTTCGTCGGCCAGGAAGCGGTCGACCTTGTCTGGAAAGGTCTTCCAGTAATCCACCAAGAACTCAAGTGCGCGATGGAGTAGCAGGGGCTGATCAATCGGCGACATGAACAGCTCGGCACCGAGACCGAATTTGCAGGCGACGGCATCGGTGTTGTAGGGCAAAGGGAAAGCAATCTTGTCAAAAACGCAGATACCGCCTTCGCTCTGCACAAGTTTAGCTATGGTTTGATTGATGTCCATGGGGGTCTCATTCTCCTGGTTGATGGTGCCGCATGAGGGCGAGCAATTACCCCTTCAGCCCTCTCACCCAATCCATGTCAATCGAAGCGCCGAATCCATGCGAGGGTTTCTTCATTGTCGTCCAGACCCTGCGGGACGCGGAACAAACCTTCGCGGTATGCCTCGAACCGTATCGCTTTGGTATAGCGGGCTACCAACCTGTAGGCTTCTGGAACCTCATCACGCCAAGTGTCGCCGATCTGGGGAGAGGCTCCGGCCTGAATTACCACTCCACCGGGGTAGTCGTGCAACTTGCACACTGGCTCCAGCGCTGCACGCATCTTCTCGCGTCCTCCCAATTCTTCAACCAGCGCATCACACAGCACGGTCAGCCAGTTCACACATTTGATGCGGTTATGAACGTCTCGGGCCTCCAAGGCGAACCATCCTCCATCCTGGAAATCAAACCCCGGAAAGCGTTTGAACAGTTGTTGGGTGTACTCACTCTTTTGGTCGTTCTCGAATACGAAGGCACACCCTGCACTACCATGTACCGGCTGGCAAATAGCGCACCAGCGCAGTGTCGCGGCGAGCAGCACCTCGAAGTTTGGCGTGCCCTGGCCGTTACAGATTTGAAAATGAGCGGTTACACAGGAAAGCTCGCGTTGTTCTGCGCGGCGGACCAGTACATCGGCTCGGTACGGATTAACGTTGTCAATCTTCATGCCAATGTCCACCATGCCCATGAGCGCCGCGCCGTAACCATTTAGCGGTGGAAGGTCAATATCGGCTTGAATACGGCCGCGAGGGTCGCCAGAGAACTTGACTGCGCGGGTCGTGTCTCGGGCCAAAAAGCGGTTTACCTTGTCCGGAAAAGTCTTCCAATAATCCACCAAGAATTCCAGAGCACGTTGGCGTAACAGGGGCTGATCAGTCGGCACCATATAAAGCTCGGCCCCCAGGCCGAATTTGCAGGCGACAGCATCGGTGTTGTAGGGCAGAGGGAAAGCAATCTTGTCGAAAATGCAGATACCGCCTTCGCGCTGCACAAGTTCAGCTGTGGTTTGATTGATGTCCATGGTGGTCTCATTCTCCTGGTTGATGGTGCGGCATGAGGGCGAGCAATTACCCCTTCAGCCCTCTCACCCAATCCATGTCAATCGAAGCGCCGAATCCACGCGAGGGTTTCTTCCTTGTCGTCCAGACCCTGCGGGACGCGGAACAGACCGCTGCGGTATGTCTCAAACCGGATCGCTTTGGTATAGCGGGCCACCAATCTGTAGGCTTCTGGAACCTCATCACGCCAAGTGTCGCCGATCTGCGGATAGGCTCCGGCCTGGATCACCACTCCGCCGGGATAGCCGTGCACCTTGCACACCGGCTCCAGCGCCGCGCGCATCTTGTCGCGTCCTCCCAATTCTTCAACCAGCGCATCACACAGCACGGTCAGCCAGTTCACGCATTTGATGCGGTTGTGAATGGCTCGGGCCTGGAAGGAGAACGCCCCCGCATCCTGGAAATCGAATCCTGGAAAGCGCTTGAACAGTTTCTGGGTGTACTCACTCTTTTGATCGTTCTCGAATATGAAGGCACACCCTGCACTACCGTGTACCGGCTGGCAAATTGCGCACCAGCGCAGGGTGGCAGCGAGCAGCACCTCGAAGTTTGGCTCGCCCTGCCCGTTACAGATTTGAAAATGAGCGGTTACGCAGGAAAGCTCCTGTTCTTCTGCGCGGGAGACCAATACGTCGGCGCGGTACGGATTAACATTGTCAATCTTCATGCCAATGTCCACCATGCCCATGAGTGCCGCGCCGTAACCATTTAGCGGTGGAAGGTCAATATCGGATTGAATACGGCCGCGAGGGTCGCCAGAGAACTTGACTGCCCGTCTCGTGTCTCGGGCCAAAAAGCGGTTGACATGGTCCGGAAAGGTCTCCCAGTAATCCACCATGAACTCCAGTGCGCGCTGGCGTAGCAAGGGCTGATTAGTCGGTACCATATAAAGCTCGGCCCCCAGGCCGAATTTGCAGGCGACGGCATCGGTGTTGTAGGGCAGGGGGAAAGCAATTTTGTCGAAAATGCAGATGCCACCTTCTCGTTGTACAAGTTCAGTAATGGCTTGATTGAGGTCCATGGGATTTCATTTTCCTAGTTGATTGCGCGGGATGAGGTCAAGGGATGGGGATGGCATTGCGAGGCGGGAAGAGCCGCGTAGCTTCGGAAATGATCAGCGCAAGTACCAATAGCCCTCCTGCCAACCTCACACCGGTGTGCGAGTGGATCACGTCGCCGAACTTGTCGAGGAGGCTCTTCTTGGGCTCGGATGCAGTGACCGGTACTGGATGCTGAGGGGGATTCTCGTCGTCGCAGTGACAGCGTTCATTGACTTCGAACTTCTCGAAGTTCTTGTCGCTACCCGTATGCCTTTCGGCAATCTTGCGGTAGTCCTTGGCTGCATCGTCTGTGAGCGGATCCTTCCCGAACTTCACATCGAAGATTTTGATCACCTTGCCATCCGGTCCGATACGGGCGATGTCCAGACGGCGCGAATTTGCCCACGGGTATTGCGAGCTGGGCAGGCCCGGGTTGGACTTGCTGCCGATCATCTCCCAGTTGTTGCCGCGGTCGAAGGATACTTCACGCCACATGCGGGCATCGGGCTTGGGATAACGACCATTACGGGCATTGGCCGAACCGCCGTAGTACTTGTCATCGATTTTTTTGCGCATGCATTCCTGAAACGTATGCCCCTTTGGCAGCGGCTGCGGCCCGCCAATTTTGTGGGTGTTCCAACACTCGCAGGCCAGCTCGCAAATCTCGTCAAAAAAGTCCTGATCCGGCTTGGGCAGATCGCGCTGCTTCAGCCCGGCCATGTTCACCGTGTTGCGATGGTTCATGAACAGCTTGTCGGTGAGCCGGCAGGCGGGCTTGCCCTCGAAGAACACGTCGAAAGAGTGGCTGATCCAGTCGGTCTCGGCTGAATGGGTGCCGGAAACGATGCCCCCCATCGAACCGGCTTCGTCGAACACACTCCTGGCGAATTGGCTGCCATCCTTGGCAATGCTGTGGCCGCCGTCGGCGAACACGCTGACGGTTCCCTTGGCAAGGTCGCGCGAGTAGGCCTCGTTCTGATAGGGTACCGGGATGCCCTTGTCGGGCGTCTTGCACACATTGGGCAGCGTGTTGTGGCTGACGCCGCCACTGCCGCGATGGCACAGACTCAGGCCGTTGACGTTGATGGTGATCGCCATGCGCGAATCTCCGGAAAGTTCTCAATGGGTGGATTGGCGGCCAGCACGGCAGCGCCGCGCAGGGTGTCGTCCGAACTGGCGAGCACCAGAGTCGGGTTGGCCTGTGGCCGCGTCAGCTGGCCGTAGGCGGCCAGCGCAACATCGGCTACGGCGCTGGCGCAGTGCAGGTCGCCGCTGGCGAGCGCCGGTACGCTGCGCTGCCAGTCCGGAGTGAGCAAGCGGCCCAGGCGCAAGGCGGTGAAACCGAACTCGTCGGCGCGGTAGGGTTCGCCGTTCATATCAGCGAACAGATGGCCGATCCGGACCGGGCCATGCTGGTGCGCCTGTTCGATCGCCTGTCGTGCCGCCTGGGCGAGTCCCTGGCCTGTACAGGGCTGGGACGACGCATGAGTCACGGGTTCAATGGCGGTCGCGCAGCCCAGCAAGCGCCCCCAGCTTGACGAGGCGTGCTGCGGCGAGGTACTGAGGGCGACGGCGGCGGCTCCCTCGCCGGGCACGCGCCCGTAGGCGTTGCGGCGCAGCTGGCCGTGGTGCGGCACGCTGGCACCATGCAGCAGCCCTTGCATGTCGAGCCAGTACATGGCTTCGCGACCCAGGCCCGCTTCGACGGCCAGCACCACGGCCAGGGCGTCGGGCTGGGCGTCCAATGCCAGCCTGGCGTCGACCAGTGCGGCCATGCCGGCGGCGTGCCCGCCGCAGACCAGGTGCGTACGCTGCCACGGCCATTGTTCGTGCTCGACGGCGGCGCTGACTTGCGCCACCAGGCCGGTTGGCATGTATGGCCGGGCCGCGTCGGGAAGCACCAGCCAGAGCAGGCGGGGCGCGGCTTGCAGTGTGGGCCATTGCGGCGTCAGGCTTTGCGTGAGTTGGGCCAAGGCGTGGCGAGCGAGCCAGCCCCAACGGGCGGCATCGAAGGATGGCGGGTCGGGGAAGCAACTGATGCGCGGCGCAGCACCCGCGCTGTCCAGGTATTGCGGGTGGTATTGCAGCAGCGAGAGCTGGCTGCGTAGCGCTGCATCGGCCAGCGGGAGGCTGGGGCCGGAGGGAAAGACGCAGGAAGCCCCCAGGATAAACACCGCGTTGCTCATTGATTCGCTCCTTGCTGATCGTCACCGGCAGGCCACTCCAGATCTGCGTGAACAGGACTGAACGGACGATCGAGGGGACGCCGTTTTTGCAGAATGCGTGTCTTGTCCAACCGGTTGATGTGCTCATGGCAAGACAAGGCCATGTGGTGCACGATGCTCACGCGTGGATGATCGGGCTCCAGGATCACGGTGTGGATCCTGGAACGACTGGTCACCGAGTGGCCGTCGGTGAAGTAGGTCTGGAAGGCCAGGGTGAGCTTGGGCAGCCTGAACGACAACCTGCCGTCAGCCGCAAAGCCGGGCGGGGTGAGGTTCACCAGCACCACCTCCTCGCCACCTCGCAGATACCCGTCTACCTGCTGCGCGGCCGGTGCGAGCTGCCAGTGGCGTGGATCAAGATCCTTCGGCGGCAGGGGGTAGCGTTGCTCCAGCCAGGCTTCGTCACAGGTGCCGGCATACTGCTGCCGCTCTGGCCAGTGACAGGGGAGCGGGCCAAAGCTCATGGGTGCAGGCCTGTCGCCTGGCTTGTGGATGGGATGAGTGAGCAGCTCGACATTGGGCAACCAGACCCGCCCATCGGCGTCTGGCGTGACACCACGGCCCAGGGGATTTGTGCTGCCATGTTCGGCATCCGGCGCATCGCCGCCGAAAGCGCGCTCATACACCAGCGGCATGCGCATGAAAGGAACAGGCTTGCTCGCCGAAGTGAACAGCATGCCGCGCCGCCAGTAACGATCTCCCGATACCTTGGCCAAGCGCTTCATGCTGCCCACGCGAAAGCCCACATGGAGTTCTTCCACGGGCTGCGTGCCTTGTGCATAGGCGTGGCCATTGAGGAGGATGTCGGTGGCGGGCTTGGGCGGGCCGAGGTCGATGTCGTAGCGCAAACTGCGCAAATCATCATGCGGCACGGGGCCGCTGTGCACCGGCACCTGTTCGGAGGCGATGCGCGTGTCGCCGTCGGGCAGAATGTCATAGGTGGCCTTGACGGCGACGATCCAGACTTCGGCACCGTCACTGTCACGAATCCAGCCGCTGTCGGCCGCGAAGGGGGTGCGGTTGTCGAGCGCCCACATGGCTCAGTTCAGCTCCACCTGACCGCCGACGATGCGGTTGAGACCTTCCGCGTCGCTCAGGATGTATTCGCCGCGCAGCGCGATTTTTCCGTTGGGATAGAGCGTGATGCTGGACTTCCCGCATCGCAAGGTGATTTGCCGCCTGGCTTCGAGGACCAGCTCTTCGGTCATCGGAGCGGGAGGTTCACACGTGGGTGCAACCGAAGTTGCAGCGTCGGCTTCTGATTTGGATAACAACAGTTCGAGTTCCTGTTCCATGCGATTTCATTCCTCTCTTCAATTGAGTTCATGAAGCCGCTGACGCTGCACGTCGGCGGGCAAGTCCGTGGCAAACAAGGGCGCGTGGAGCAAGCGCTGGCGGTGCTCGGCCGCCAAGGTGCGCCAAGGCAGCGGACCAGTGCGCAGGACCGCCGCAAGCCAAGCTGGCGTGAGCGGTCGCCCGGCGAAATAGCGCTGGTCTGCGGCAAATCGTTCGCTGTGCTTGCGCCACCAGGCAGCGAAGGCGGGTGGGTCCGGCCAAGGCAATTCGTGGTCATCGGGATGTGCGGAAAGTTGATCGCCCGGCTCTGGGGGACGTTGGCGACGCTCAGGCTTGGGACCTGACCAGCCGTCGCGACCGGGATCGGAGCCGGTGATGAGTGCCAGCGAGGCGGCAGCGACCCGGCCATGATGGCGGTCCTCCAGGGCCGCCATCAGACCAGGAACGGCGTCCGCTCGCCCCATCCATCCGAGGGCCATCAGGTAGCGCCGGCGATGCTGCGGCATCGCGGCAAGCCGGGCCAATACCGGTTCGGTGTAGGCCGGCGCATGCAAAGCGAGGGCGCGTAACGCGGCGGTTGCAGTTGCGTCCTGCTCGCTCACTGCCAGGGGTTGCAAGGTGGCGCAGGCAGGACCATGGTGATCGGGTGATCCGAGCATCAGCAAGGTCTGCGCCGCCGCCAGGCGTACTGCAGGATGATCGTCGTCGAGGTGGCGCAGGCCCGTGTGTGCCCAGTCGGTTCGGCCGAGATTGCGGATCAGTTGGAATGCCGCGCTGACGCTCTCTGCATCGGATTGCTGCGCTCGCAGGCAAGCCAATACGCGTTCATCCAGGTCCGGCCATTGGCGGTAGCCCAGACCCACCAGTCTCAGTTGCTGCACCACGGACAGCGAATCGATGGCCGATATGCGCAGCGCAGAGTCCGGTGCCCACTGCAACGCAGCCACCTTCGCCGGCATCAGGTCAGCGATCGCCGTGGTCAGTGCACTGGCGGCGCTGAAGAGCTCGGCGTCTTGCGTGGCCAGCGCGTAACAAGTCACCGCAAACAGCTCGGCGCTGCGCACCGGTTCCTCAAGGAGATTGTGGAAGTGTTGCCGTGCTGGCTCTCCCAGGTGAACCAGCGCCGTCAACGACGCCTGCATGCGGTCGTCGTAAGCGGCAAGATCGGCGAAGTCCAATGCCGGGTTGGCCAGGCGATCAGGCCGGCGACGCCATCCGAAGGCCAACTGATCCGTATGGCGGTCAGTCAGTTTCTCGGCGGTCGTCGCCAGCAAATCAGGGAGGGCCGCAGCTTGCTCGACGTTCAGCATTGGCGGCAAGCGCCATCGTTTTTGCCAGCGCCGACTCCCGCGTCAGCGTTTGCAGTCGTGTCGACTGCACAGCAAATGGCCCTGCTTCCCATACCGTCTCCAAGTTGGCGAAACGGCATACGTTATCAACATCATTTGCGCTCGATAAGGCTCAGGACAGCAGGCGGAGCCGAAACGGTGAAAAGGTCTACGGTCCTCGAAAAACCTTCTAGAAATCGTTCTATCAAGTCTTCGCCAGAACGCTTGGCTATTGCACCTTCGGCCAGCTACGTGCGATTCCTCTGCGCATAAAAAAACCCCGTGTTCGCAAACACGGGGTTCTTCATGCCTCATCCGAAAGCGCACCTTCAGAAGCGCTTTCGGGCTGTACGGCGGGTCAGGCTTACTTGTTCGGCTGCGGCGTAATACGCAGGTACGGACGCGGCGACTTGTAGCCCTTCGGATACTTCTGCTTGATGACTTCCTCATCCTTGACCGACAACGGGATGATGACGTCGTCGCCATCCTTCCAGTTGCCCGGGGTGGCCACGGTGTAACCGTCGGTCAGTTGCAGCGCATCGATGACGCGCAGCACCTCGTCGAAATTGCGGCCGGTGCTCATCGGGTAGGTGATGATGAGGCGCACCTTCTTCTTCGGGTCGATCACGAAGAGCGAACGCACGGTCGCCGTTTCCGACTGGTTCGGATGGATCATGTCGTACAGGCCCGCGACCTTCTTGTCGACGTCGGCCACGATGGGGAAGCCGACCACGGTCTGCTGGGTTTCCTCGATGTCCTTGATCCACTGGTTGTGGGCCTCGGCACCATCCACCGACAGCGCGATGGCCTTGACGTTGCGCTTGTCGAATTCGGGCTTGAGCTTGGCCGTCAGCCCCAGCTCGGTGGTGCAGACCGGCGTGAAGTCGGCCGGGTGCGAGAACAGCACGACCCAGGAGTCACCCGCCCAGTCGTGGAATTTGATCTTGCCGATCGAGGATTCTTGCTCGAAATCCGGTGCGGTATCGCCCAGGCGCAGCGTCATGGTGGTCTCCTTGGTGGACAGAATGAAAACAGAAGGCTGACTATAACGCGAGGCCAGCCTCAGGCCAACGACTATAAAGTGCTTTTCAAATTACCTTGCGACATGTGGAACTACAGATGTTGCAGCGTAGAGATGAACCTGTCGGCATCCTGATAACCGATCACGCGGCGCTGTGCCAGTTCCCGGCCATCGGCATCGAAAAACATGATGCCGGGCGGACCGAAGAGATTGAAGCGCTTCAACATGGCGCGGTCGTCGGCATTGTTGGCGGTCACGTCGATCTGCAGCAGCAACATCTGGCCGAAACGTTCCTTCACGCGCGGATCGGTGAAGGTGAAGCGCTCCATCTCCTTGCAGGAAACGCACCAGTCGGCATAGAAATCCAGCATGACCGGGCGGCGCTCGCCGGCGGTGTTTTCCTTCAGGGCCGCATCCAGCTCAGCGCTGGAGCGGATGCGCACGAAGTCGGTGGGCTGCGAGGCTGCTGACTGGCCGCGCAGATGCGAGAGCGGCGCCAGCGGATCTCGCCCGCCGGTGGCCACGCTGACCAGTTGCAGCAAGCCCAGCGTGACCGCCACCAGGCCCAGTGCCCGGGATATCCATCCAGCCGGACGCGTCCACAGCAGGAAAGCGCCATAGCCGATGCCCAGCGCCGCCCAGCCAGCCACCTGCAGCCACGCAGGGATCACCGGCGACACCATCCACAAGGCCGTGCCCAGCATCAACACGCCAAAGAAGCGCTTGACCGCATCCATCCAGGCCCCGGCACGCGGCAGCAGGGCACCGGCGGACGCGCCAACCAGCAGCAGTGGCACGCTCATGCCCAGTGCCATGGAAAACAGGGCACTGCCCCCCAACACCACATTGCCGGTCTGGCTGATGTAAAGCAGAGCCCCGGCCAGGGGAGCCGCCACGCAGGGGCCCACGATCAGCGCCGAAATCGCGCCCATCAGGAAGACGCCGATCCATTTGCCACTGCCTCCGCCGGAGGCCGTGGATAATTTGGATTGCAGCGAAGCGGGGACTTGCAGGGTGTAGAGGTCGAACATCGACAACGCCAGGCCGGCCATCAACACGGCAAACGCACCCAGCACCCAAGGGTTCTGGAGATAGGCCGACAAGCCCTCTCCCAGCATCCCGGCGGCCACGCCCAGTGCCGTGTAGACCAGCGCCATGCCCAGCGAATAATCGACCGACAGCAGGAAGCTGCGCGCGCGTCCGCCGCCGGCGCCCGGCTGCTGGCCGATGATGATGGAGGACAGGATGGGCAGCATCGGCAACACGCAGGGCGTAAAGGACAAACCGATGCCCAGCAGGAAGAACAGCGAGAGGATGCTCCACAGCTTGCCGCCCTTGAGCACGGCGGCAATGCCATCGATATCGCTGCCGCCCGCGGCCGGCGCATCAGCATTGACGCCCACCGGGGTGACGCTATTGCCGATATCTTGGGCCGACATTGCCAGCTTCAAGGTCATCGGTGGATAACACAATCCCTTGTCGGCACAGCCTTGCGATACTGCCGAAATGACAAAATCCTTCACTGCGCCGCTGACCGGAATCCGGGCAGTCACCGACTGATGGTAGGTTTCAACTTCCTTCTGGAAGTTTTCGTCATACTTGCGTTTACCCGCCGGGAATTGCGGCTCGCCCAGCGCCGCGCCTTCGGCGCTGAAGTGGAAGCGGTCGCGATACATGTAGTAGCCATCTGCAATCCGATAGCTCAGCTCCAGCGTCTGGGCGTCGACCATGCGGCCGGTGAGCTGGAACGCTTGTTCGGGCGGCAGGTAATCCTCAGCCGCCTTGGCAGCCTTGGCCACCAGCAGGCCGAGCAGGGCCAGCAGCGCCAATACGATCAGCAGGGGATATCTTGTCAGGCGCGTGCGCCGGTTGATGCGGTTCAACGGTGTTCCTCGTTCGATGGGAATGCTCTGAGCTTATACGCGCAGAGGACGTGCGGTCTCATCCTGCATCCACGCCAGATAAGCCGGCAGACCCGCCGTGATGGGCAAGGCGATGATCTCGGGCACGTCGTAGGGATGGGCGTCGACAATGGCCTGCTGCAGTTCCTGGTAGCGGCCCTGGGTGGTCTTGATCAGCAAGGGGATCTCGCTATCGCGCTGGACCTTGCCCTGCCAGCGATAGACCGACTGCACAGGCGACAGAATGTTGACGCAGGCGGCCAGACCTTGTTCCACGAGGGTATTGGACAAGCGTTCAGCCAAGGCCTGGTCGGGCACGTTGGCCAGTACCAGCAAAGGCTGGTTCAACAGGGATGCGGACATGAAAGGACTCCTTGCAGAGTCCGTATTCAACCACATCCGGAGGCCAGGCGTGACGGCGCACATCAGCCGGATGAAAGAAAATGCAGCCGCGCAAAACAAAAAAGCCAGGCAGAGCCTGGCTTTTTCTTTGTGAAGCAACGTCCGGTGAATTATTCAGCGGTCGGTGCGTCAGCAGCGTCGGTGACTTCCGGACGATCGACCAGCTCAACGAAGGCCATCGGTGCGTTGTCGCCTTGGCGGAAGCCCATCTTCAGGATGCGCAGGTAGCCGCCGTTACGGGCAGCGTAGCGCGGGCCCAGTTCGGAGAACAGCTTGCCGACGATTTCGCGATCGCGCAGGCGGTTGAAGGCCAGGCGCTTGTTGGCCAGGGTGTCGGTCTTGCCCAGGGTCAGGATCGGCTCGACGACGCGGCGCAGTTCCTTGGCCTTCGGCAGGGTGGTCTTGATGGCTTCATGACGCAGCAGCGAGACAGTCATGTTGCGCAGCATGGCCAGACGGTGGGACGAAGTACGATTCAGTTTGCGGAGACCGTGACGGTGACGCATGGTAATTTCCTTTCAGGTTACAGTTTTGATCCAGTTCTTCTATCGGCAGGCCAGCTGGGCTGTCCTGACCGCGGACCGGTAAATATCGGATAAAAGTTCTTTGCTACGGATACGACGAATACTTCAGGTACGGCCTCAAGTCAGAATGGCGGTGCGGCTCGCACCGCTGCCCGCCAGGTGACGTGAATTACTTTTCCAGACCAGCCGGCGGCCAGTTTTCCAGCTTCATGCCCAGGGTCAGGCCACGCGAAGCCAGGACTTCCTTGATTTCGTTCAGCGACTTGCGACCCAGGTTCGGGGTCTTCAGCAGTTCGTTTTCGCTGCGCTGGATCAGGTCGCCGATGTAGTAGATGTTCTCGGCCTTCAGGCAGTTTGCCGAACGGACGGTCAGTTCCAGGTCGTCGACCGGACGCAGCAGGATAGGATCGACCTGCGGTGCGCGCGACGGTGCTTCTGCAGTCGCTTCGGTGCCTTCCAGAGCAGCGAACACGTTCAGTTGATCAACCAGCACGCGGGCCGATTGGCGGATCGCTTCTTCCGGGGTGATGACGCCGTTGGTCTCGATGTTCATGACCAGCTTGTCCAGGTCGGTACGCTGTTCCACACGAGCGGATTCGACGGCGTAGGACACGCGACGCACCGGCGAGAACGACGCATCCAGGATGATGCGGCCGATGGTCTTGTTGGTGTCTTCGGACAGGCGACGCACGTTGCCCGGCACGTAGCCACGGCCCTTTTCGACCTTGATCTGCATGTCCAGCTTGCCGCCACCGGTCAGGTTGGCGATGACGTGATCCGGGTTGATCAGTTCGACGTCGTGCGGCAGATCGATATCGGAAGCCAGGACGGCGCCTTCGCCTTCCTTCTTCAGGGTCAGGGTGACTTCGTCACGGTTGTGAAGCTTGAAGACCACGCCCTTCAGGTTCAGCAGAATGTCGACGACGTCTTCCTGCACACCGTCCAGCGAGGAGTACTCGTGCACGACGCCAGCGATGGTGACTTCGGTGGGAGCGTAACCGCTCATGGTCGACAGCAGGACGCGACGCAGCGCGTTGCCCAGGGTGTGACCGTAACCACGCTCGAACGGCTCCATCACGACCTTTGCGTGACCGGGGGCCAGGGTTTCCACTTCGATGATGCGGGGCTTCAACAAACTGTTTTGCATGAATTGTCCTTTTCAATACCCTCGGCTCGTTACACCGATAAGGCTGATGGCAGTTCGGAAAAATGCCCACCATGAGGTGGGCACAGGGGTACGGCGGTACTACGAATTAACGCGAGTACAGTTCGACGATCAGCGATTCGTTGACGTCGGCAGCGATTTCGCTACGGTCCGGCGACGACTTGAAGGTGCCTTCCAGCTTCTTCGAATCCACGGAAACCCACTGCGGGAAACCGTTGGACTCGGCCAGCGACAGGGCTTCGGCGATACGCACTTGCTTCTTGGCCTTTTCACGGATGGCGATGACGTCGCCAGCCTTGACGGAGTACGAAGCGATGTTCACGACTTGACCGTTCACGGTCAGGGCCTTGTGGGACACCAGCTGACGCGCTTCAGCGCGGGTCGAGCCGAAGCCCATGCGGTAGACGACGTTGTCCAGGCGCGATTCCAGCAGCTTCAGCAGGGTTTCGCCGGTGTTGCCCTTGCGGCGGTCGGCTTCAGCGAAGTAGCGGCGGAACTGGCGCTCGAGGACGCCGTACATGCGCTTGACCTTCTGCTTTTCACGCAGCTGGTTGCCGTAGTCGGAGGTGCGGGCGCCCGAAGTGCGGCCGTGCTGACCCGGCTTGGAATCCAGCTTGCACTTGGAATCCAGCGAGCGGCGTGCGCTCTTCAGGAACAGGTCGGTGCCTTCGCGGCGGGAGAGTTTTGCTTTCGGTCCGATATAACGTGCCACGGTATTTCCTTTATCAATGACGTCCCATGTTGCCGGACGCTAGTCTGACCTGCATGCGGCCAGACAGTGGTCTTAAGAACAAAACCCGCCAAGGTGATTGGCGGGTGATTTGCCTGCGCTTTTGCCTGACGAACAGGCGAAAGCGCAAGATTATACTACAACTTAGATGCGACGGCGCTTCGGCGGACGGCAGCCGTTGTGCGGGACCGGAGTCACGTCCTGGATCTGGGTGATCTTGATGCCCAGGTTGTTCAGAGCGCGCACTGCGGATTCACGGCCCGGGCCGGGGCCCTTGATACGCACTTCCAGGTTCTTGATGCCGCACTCGATGGCAACCTTGCCGGCGCTTTCAGCGGCGACCTGGGCTGCGAACGGAGTCGACTTGCGCGAACCCTTGAAGCCAGCACCACCCGAAGTTGCCCACGACAGAGCGTTGCCCTGACGGTCGGTGATCGTGATGATGGTGTTGTTGAACGAAGCGTGAACGTGCGCGATGCCTTCAGCAACGTTCTTCTTGACTTTCTTACGAACACGCGATGCTGCTGCGTTGTTGGGGGACTTTGCCATAATTTCTTCCTTGAATCCGACCAGTGCTTGCGCCTGCCGGGATTATTTCTTCAGCGATTGAGCGGCCTTGCGCGGACCCTTGCGAGTACGGGCGTTGGTGCGGGTACGTTGACCGCGAACCGGCAGACCACGACGGTGACGTAGGCCGCGGTAGCAACCCAGGTCCATCAAACGCTTGATGTTCATGGACAACTCACGGCGCAGATCGCCTTCCACGACGAACTTGGCGATTTCGTCACGCAGCTTTTCCAGCTCGTTATCGTCCAGGTCCTTGACCTTCTTGTTGGTCGGAACGCCGGTAGCAGCGCAAATGTCTTGTGCGCGCGGACGGCCAATACCATAGATGGCGGTCAGGCCGATTACGGTGTGCTGATGGTTGGGGATGTTGACCCCTGCAATACGTGCCATTCGTTATTCCTCGATCAATAACGTTAAGTTAACCCTGGCGCTGCTTATGGCGAGGTTCGGTGCAGATCACACGAACGATACCATTGCGCTTGATGATTTTGCAGTTGCGGCAGATCCGCTTGACTGATGCGAGCACTTTCATTGTGGCCCTCTTTCTTTCAATGTTTCACTGTTACTTGGTTCGGAACACGATACGTGCCCGGCTCAAATCGTAAGGCGTCAGTTCCACCGTTACCTTATCGCCGGGCAGGATACGGATGTAATTCATGCGCATCTTGCCGGAAATATGGCCGAGTACAACGTGACCGTTTTCCAACTTAACCCTGAATGTCGCGTTGGGCAGATTTTCAAGAATCTCGCCCTGCATCTGAATAACGTCGTCTTTTGCCATTCCGTGTCTTCTTCCCTGGAGCATGAGCCCGCTTATCGCGGTGTCATGCCACCCTTGAAATTAGCTTTGCGGAGCAACGATTCATACTGCTGAGACATCACATAGTTCTGCACTTGGGCCATGAAATCCATCGTCACGACCACAATGATCAGCAGCGATGTGCCACCGAAGTAGAACGGCACCTTCCAGCGTGCGATCAGGAACTCTGGCAGCAGGCACACCAAGGTGATGTACACGGCGCCGGCCAGGGTCAGGCGCATCAGGATCTTGTCGATATAACGCGCTGTCTGGTCACCCGGACGGATACCCGGAACAAAAGCACCACTCTTCTTCAGGTTGTCTGCCGTTTCCTTGCTGTTGAACACCAGTGCGGTGTAGAAGAAGCAGAAGAAGACGATAGCTACCGCGTACAGCAAGGCATGGATCGGTTCGCCTGGTGCCATCGATGCCGCCAGATCCTTCAGGAAACGAATGAAGGGATTCGACGTATCACCGGAGGTAAACCAGCTGGTGATCGTGGCCGGGAACAGAATGATCGACGATGCAAAGATCGGCGGAATCACGCCAGCCATGTTCAGCTTCAGCGGCAAGTGGCTGCTCTGGCCACCGTAGATCTTGTTGCCGACCTGACGCTTCGCATAGTTCACCAGGATCTTGCGCTGGCCACGTTCGATGAACACCACCAGGAACGTCACCAAAGCCACGATCACGCAGATCAGGATTGCCGACAGGGCGTTCATCGAACCGGTACGGACCAGCTCGAACAAGCCACCCAGAGCATTCGGCAGACCTGCCGCAATACCGGCGAAGATGATGATCGAGATGCCATTGCCCAGACCACGTTCAGTGATCTGTTCACCCAGCCACATCAGGAACATCGTACCGGTAATCAAGGTCACCACCGTGGTCAGACGGAAAGCCAGACCCGGATCCAGCACCAGGCCGGCTTGCGATTCCAGCGCCACCGCAATGCCCAGCGCCTGGAAGGTCGCCAGCACCAGGGTGCCGTAACGGGTGTACTGCGTGATCTTGCGACGACCGGCTTCACCCTCTTTCTTCAATGCTTCCAGCTGCGGCGAAACCACCGACAGCAGCTGCATGATGATCGATGCCGAGATATACGGCATGATCCCCAGTGCGAAGATCGTAAAGCGCGACAGGGCACCACCGGAGAACATGTTGAACATGCCCAGAATGCCGCCCTGATTCTGCTTGAACAGCTGCGCCAACTGCGTCGGATCAATACCCGGAACCGGGATATGTGCACCGATGCGATAAACGATCAACGCCCCCAGCAGGAACCACAAACGACCCCAGGGGAATCCTTTTGCGGCACCTTTTGCTAATTGAGGAGTAGTTGCCAATTAATGCTCCGGGACCGGATCACTCAGCGATGGAACCACCGGCAGCTTCGATAGCGGCCTTGGCACCAGCGGTTGCGATCAGACCCTTGACGGTTACCTTCTTGGTCAGTTCGCCAGCCTTGATGATACGCACGACACGAGCCAGTTCCGACACGAGGCCGGCTTGCTTCAGTGCCAGCACGTCGATCTCGGCGACGGGCAGCTTTTCCAGGTCGGACAGGCGCACTTCAGCCTTGTAAGGCGTTGCCAGCGACTTGAAACCGCGCTTGGGCAGACGACGTTGCAGGGGCATCTGGCCGCCTTCAAAGCCGACCTTGTGGAAACCGCCCGAACGCGACTTCTGACCCTTGTGGCCGCGACCAGCGGTCTTGCCCAGGCCAGAGCCGATACCACGACCGACGCGACGCTTAGCGTGCTTGGCGCCGTCTGCGGGTTGGATAGTGTTTAATTGCATGATTCGCTCCGTTCGCAAGCCGAGGCTTACGACACAACTTTCACAAGATAGGACACTTTGTTGATCATGCCGCGCACCGACGGGGTGTCTTCCAGTTCGGACACCGAGTTGACGCGACGCAGACCCAGACCGCGCACGGTAGCGCGGTGGTCCTGACGAGTACCGATCAGACCCTTGACCAGTTTGACTTTGATTGTGTTAGCCATCTCGATCACCTTAGCCCAGGATTTCTTCGACCGACTTGCCGCGCTTGGCAGCAATTTCAGCCGGAGTGTTCATCTTCGACAGACCGTCCAGGGTGGCACGGACCATGTTGTAGGGGTTGGTCGAACCAGTCGACTTGGCCACCACGTTGGTCACGCCCATCACCTCGAAGATCGCGCGCATCGGACCACCGGCGATGACGCCAGTACCGTCCTTGGCCGGCGAGATCATCACCGACGAAGCGCCGTGCTTGCCGATGACGGTGTGTTGCACGGTACCGTTCTTCAGGGTCACCTTGATCAGCTTGCGACGAGCTTCTTCCATCGCCTTCTGCACGGCAACGGGCACTTCCTTCGACTTGCCCTTGCCCATGCCGATACGGCCATCGCCGTCACCGACCACTGCCAGCGCTGCGAAACCCATGATGCGGCCGCCCTTCACCACCTTGGTGACGCGGTTGACCGCGATCATTTTTTCGCGCATGCCGTCATCTGGCTTGTCGCTTTGCGTTTTCGATTGCATTTTTGCCATGATCGATAATCCTTAGAACTTCAGGCCGGCTTCACGCGCAGCCTCAGCCAGCGCCTTGACGCGACCGTGATAACGGAAACCGGAGCGGTCGAATGCGACTTCAGTCACACCGGCCTTCAGAGCCTTCTCCGCCACGCGCTTGCCGATCAGGGCAGCAGCGGCAGCATTGCCGCCCTTGCCGGTCTGACCTGCCAGCTGGGCGCGGACTTCTGCTTCCAGGGTGGAAGCGGAAGCCAGCACGTTGGCGTCGGGGCCGATGACGCTGGCGTAGATGTGCGTGTTGGTACGGTGCACAGCCAGACGATTCACCTTCAGTTCTGCGATCTTGGCGCGAGTCTGAGTCGCACGGCGCAGGCGAGATTGTTTCTTGTCCATCGTCAACCCCTATTACTTCTTCTTGGTTTCTTTGAGCGTCACCACTTCGTCAGCGTAGCGCACACCCTTGCCCTTGTAGGGTTCGGGTTCGCGGTACGCGCGAATTTCAGCGGCGACCTGGCCAACCACCTGGCGATCGATACCCTTGATCAGGATTTCGGTCTGGGTCGGGGTCTCAACCTTGATGCCGGCGGGCATCTGGTGAACGATGGGGTGCGAGAAGCCCAGCGACAGGTTCAGCTTGTCGCCTTGTGCTTGTGCACGGAAACCCACGCCAACCAGGTTCAGCTTCTTTTCGAAGCCCTTGGTGACGCCGTTGACCATGTTGTTGACCAGAGCACGCAGGGTGCCCGACATCGCGTTGGCTTCGCGGCTGTCATCAGCCACTTCGAAGCTCAGCGAGCCATTGTTGTTGACCACCTTGACCTTCTTGGTCAGCGGTTGGGTCAAGGAGCCCAGCGGGCCCTTGACGGTGATTTGCTCTGCAGTGATGGTCGCTTCCGCGCCATTCGGCAGTGCAACAGGCATTTTACCTACACGAGACATCTTGCACTCCTTAGGCCACGTAGCAAATCACTTCGCCACCGACACCGGTTGCGCGTGCTTTGCGATCAGTCATCACGCCGCGCGGCGTGGACACGATTGCCACACCCAGGCCATTCATGACGTTGGGGATATCGTCCTTGCCCTTGTAGATGCGCAGACCCGGACGGGACACGCGCTCCAGGCGCTCGATGACCGGACGGCCAGCGTAATACTTCAAACCGATTTTCAATTCAGCCTTGCCATCAGCGGCAACTACGGCGAAATCTTCGATATAGCCCTCGTCCTTGAGGACGTTGGCAATGGCGACCTTCACTTTGGAAGACGGCATGACGACGGTAGTCTTGTTCACGCCTTGCGCATTGCGGATACGGGTCAGCATAT
The DNA here is from genome assembly GCF_004367745.1 of Herbaspirillum huttiense. Classification (GTDB taxonomy): domain Bacteria; phylum Pseudomonadota; class Gammaproteobacteria; order Burkholderiales; family Burkholderiaceae_D; genus Herbaspirillum; species Herbaspirillum huttiense. The sequence goes on along the minus strand of NZ_CP037993.1, from coordinate 179,366 downwards.
CGGCGATAGGATCGCTCATACTCATTGCTTCTTCTCCTATTACCAGCTAGCTTTGGTCAAACCCGGGATTTCGCCGCGCATGGCGATTTCACGGACCTTGATACGGCCCAATCCGAACTTGCGGAAAGTACCACGGGGACGGCCAGTCAGCGCGCAACGGTTGCGCTGGCGGGTCGGAGCGGAGTTACGCGGCAGAGCCTGCAGCTTCAGGCGGGCTTCGTAACGCTCTTCTTCCGACTTCGATTGGTCGTCGATAATAGCCTTCAACTCGGCGCGCTTGGCAGCATACTTCTTCACCATTTCTGCGCGCTTCTGTTCACGGTTAATCAGTGCCAGTTTTGCCATGGCATCCTCAGTTTCTGAACGGGAATTTAAATGCGGCGAGAAGCGCCTTCGCTTCGTCGTCGGTCTTTGCAGTCGTGGTGATGCTGATGTTCATGCCACGCAGTGCATCGATCTTGTCGTACTCAATTTCGGGGAAGATGATCTGCTCTTTCACACCGATGTTGTAGTTGCCACGACCATCGAACGCACGACCGGACACGCCACGGAAGTCACGCACGCGCGGCAGGGCCACGGTGATCAGACGATCCAGGAATTCGTACATGCGGGCGCCACGCAGGGTCACCATGCAACCGATCGGGTAGCCTTCGCGGATCTTGAAACCTGCGATAGCCTTGCGAGCCTTGGTCACCACCGGCTTCTGGCCAGCGATCTTGGTCAGATCGCCAACGGCGTGCTCGATGATCTTCTTGTCCGCAACTGCTTCGGACAGACCCATGTTCAGGGTGATCTTCAGGATGCGCGGAACTTCCATCACCGACTTGTACGAATACTTCGTAGTCAGATCGGCGACGACCTTATCTTTATAAAACTGTTGAAGACGTGCCATGATGTTTAAACCTTAACGACTTCGCCGTTGGACTTGTAAGCGCGGACCTTCTTGCCGTCCACTTCCTTGTAAGCCACACGATCTGCCTTGCCGGTCGCAGCGTTGAACAACGCGACGTTCGACACATGAATTGGCATCAGCTTATCGACGATGCCGCCAGTTGCACCCGTCATCGGGTTCGGACGGGTCGCCTTCTTTGCGACGTTCACGCCTTCCACGATGACATAATCGGCGTCCACACGAGCAGTCACGACACCGCGCTTGCCCTTGTCTTTGCCGGTCAACACGATGACTTCATCGTTTTTACGAATCTTTGCCATGACTACTCCTTACAGAACTTCAGGCGCCAGGGAGACGATCTTCATGAAGCGCTCTGTACGCAGCTCACGAGTCACCGGCCCAAAGATACGGGTGCCGATGGGCTCCAGCTTGGCGTTCAGCAGGACGGCAGCATTACCATCGAACTTGACCAGCGAACCATCCTGACGACGCACGCCCTTGGCGGTACGAACGACGACAGCGTTATAAATTTCACCCTTCTTGACGCGACCACGCGGTGCTGCGCTCTTGACAGTAACCTTGATCACATCGCCAATGCCCGCATAGCGGCGCTTGGAACCACCCAAGACCTTGATGCACAGAACTTCGCGCGCACCAGTGTTGTCGGCCACTTCGAGCCGGCTTTCAGTTTGAATCATGATATTTTCTTTCCCAACTTAATCCGCTTCGCAGGATGCGCTGGCGGTCAGTCTTGGTCCTGTTAGCAAGCGAACTCGCTAGTTAGGGGACGAATAGAGCTACTCTTGAGCCTTCCTCTGCAAACTTTATTTTGCAAAGAAAGAGCTCGATATTATGGCACCATAATATCGAGCACGCAAGTACTACCTTTACTGCTTAAACGATTTGTGCTTCCTGTACCACACGGGTCACAGTCCACGCCTTCGTCTTGGAGATCGGACGGCTTTCGGTGATTTCCACCACATCGCCGGCCTTCGCCGTGTTTTGCTCATCATGCGCGTGGTACTTCTTGGTGCGCTTGATGATCTTGCCGTACAGCGGGTGCTTCATTTGACGCTCGATTTCGACAGTGACGGTCTTATCCATCTTGTCCGACACAACTTTGCCAATCAGCGTGCGCTTGAGCGCTTGTTTCACTTGATCGTTCATTGTTGGCCATCCTTCGAGTTGATCACAGTTTTCACACGTGCGATGTCGCGACGTACCTTCTTCAGCTGTGCGGTATTGTTCAGTTGCTGGGTCGCAATTTGCATGCGCAGGCTGAACTGAGCTTTCAACAGCTCGCCCAGTTCCTTTTCCAGTCCTGCCTTGTCCTTACCGCGGAGTTCAGATGCTTTCATGTTCCGCTCCTAATTATTGACCGACTTGGCGAACAACGAAAGTCGTCGACAGCGGCAATTTGGCAGCAGCCAAACGGAACGCCTCGCGCGCCAGGGCTTCGTCCACACCGTCCATCTCGTACAGTACCTTACCCGGCTGGATTTCAGCCACGTAGTACTCCGGATTACCCTTGCCGTTACCCATACGCACTTCTGCGGGCTTCTGGGAAATTGGCTTGTCCGGGAAAACGCGGATCCAGATACGACCACCGCGCTTGATGTGACGGGTCATCGCACGACGAGCAGCTTCGATCTGACGGGCAGTGATACGGCCGCGGCCGGTTGCCTTCAGACCAAAATCGCCGAACGAGACGGCGGTTCCGCGGGTGTGCGAAATGCCGGTGTTACGACCTTTTTGTTCTTTACGATATTTTCTACGTGCTGGTTGCAGCATGATTATTCTCCTGCTTTCTCAGCCGATACACCGGCATCGGCAGCTTGAGGACGACCACCGCCACGCTTTGCACCGGCGCCAGGAGCACCAGTCTTGGAGCGGGGACGTGCACCCGGCTTGCCGTCGTCACGACGGGGACCACGACGCTTCTTGTCGTCTTCCAGTTCGCCGACCAGCACCGGCGATTCGCCGTTTGCCAGGCGATCGCCCTTGTAGACCCACACCTTCACACCGATGATGCCGTAGGTGGTTTCAGCTTCGCCGAAGCCATAGTCGATATCGGCGCGCAGGGTGTGCAGAGGCACACGGCCTTCGCGGTACCATTCGGTACGTGCGATTTCGATGCCGTTCAGACGACCCGACGACATGATCTTGATGCCTTGAGCGCCCAGACGCATTGCGTTCTGCATCGCACGCTTCATGGCGCGACGGAACATGATGCGCTTTTCCAGCTGCTGGCAGATCGAGTCAGCGATCAGCTGAGCATCGGCTTCCGGCTTGCGGATTTCTTCGATGTTGACGTGCACGGGCACGCCCATCAGCTTGGCCAGTGCCGACTTCAGCACTTCGATGTCTTCGCCCTTCTTGCCGATCACAACGCCCGGACGGGAGCTGTAAATGGTGATGCGGGCGTTCTTGGCCGGACGCTCGATGACCACGCGGCCAACCGAGGCGTTCTTCAGCTTCTTCTTCAGGTAAGCGCGGACCTTCAGGTCCTCGTTGAGCATGTCGGCAAAGTTGTTGTTGCCTGCATACCAACGCGAGCCCCAGTTACGCGTAACCGCCAGACGGAAACCGGTTGGATGAATCTTCTGTCCCATCGTGACTCCTTAGTTTCCGACGGTCACGTAAATGTGACACGACTGCTTGGAAATACGATCACCACGGCCCTTAGCACGCGCCGTGAAGCGCTTGAGGACCGCACCCTTTTCCACATAAATGGTCTTGACTTTCAGCTCGTCAATGTCGGCACCATCGTTGTGTTCGGCGTTCGCGATAGCGGACTCCAGAACCTTCTTGATGATGACCGCGCCCTTCTTGGGGCTGAAGGCCAAGATATTCAGTGCCTGATCAACTTTTTTACCGCGGATCAGGTCTGCAACCAGGCGGCCTTTCTGGGCCGACAGGTGCACACCGCGCAGAGTAGCTTTAGTTTCCATCATAGGACCTTATTTCTTAGCCTTCTTATCGGCAGCGTGACCCTTGAAAGTACGGGTCAGCGCGAATTCGCCGAGCTTGTGACCAACCATGTTTTCCGACACATAGACCGGCACGTGTGCCTTGCCATTGTGCACGGCAATCGTCAGGCCGATGAAGTCCGGCATGATGGTCGAACGACGCGACCAGGTCTTGATCGGCTTCTTGTCCTTGGTAGCCTGGGCAGCCTCAACCTTTTTCACCAGGTGGGCGTCGCAGAAAGGACCTTTTTTCAATGAACGTGTCATGTTTTATCCTTTATTTCTTGCCGCGACGCGAGACAATCATCGAAGTCGTACGCTTGTTGCTACGAGTCTTCTTGCCCTTGGTCTGCTGGCCCCACGGGGAAACCGGGTGACGGCCAGCGGCGGTCTTGCCTTCACCACCACCGTGCGGGTGATCCACCGGGTTCATGACAACGCCACGAACGGTCGGACGCACACCGCGCCAACGGGTTGCACCGGCCTTACCGATCTTGCGCAGGTTGTGCTCGCCGTTACCGACTTCACCGATGGTGGCGCGGCATTCGATGTGAACACGACGCACTTCACCGGAACGCAGACGAACCTGAGCGTAGGTGCCTTCGCGTGCCATCAGCACGACAGCAGCACCAGCGGTACGGGCGATTTGCGCACCCTTGCCCGGCAGCATTTCCACGCAGTGGATGGTGGTACCGACGGGGATGTTGCGGATCGGCAGAGTGTTGCCCGACTTGATCGGAGCTTCAGAACCGCTGATCAGCTGATCGCCAACCGACACGCCCTTGGGAGCGATGATGTACTTGCGCTCGCCGTCCGCGTAGCACAGCAGTGCGATGTGCGCGGTACGGTTCGGGTCGTATTCAATACGCTCAACCTTGGCAGGAATACCATCCTTGTTGCGACGGAAGTCGACAACACGGTAGTGCTGCTTGTGACCACCGCCGATGTGGCGGGTGGTGATGTGGCCATTGTTGTTACGGCCGGCGGTCTTGGACTTCTTTTCGACCAGCGATGCCAGCGGACGGCCCTTGTACAGGTCGGGATTGACGACCTTGACCATGCCGCGCCGACCGGGCGAGGTCGGCTTCACTTTTACGAGTGCCATTATTTAGCCTCCTCGGTGAAGTTGATTTCTTGACCCGGCTTCAGGCTGACGAAAGCACGGCGGGTGTGGTTGCGGCGGCCCATACCGTTGCGCGAGCGCTTCTGCTTGCCCTGACGGTTGGCGACTTGCACCGACTCCACTTCCACCTTGAACAGCAGTTCGACGGCGGCCTTGACTTCCAGCTTGGTAGCATCCTTGGCGACCAGGAAGACGACTTGCTCGTTCTTCTCGGCGACAAAGGTTGCCTTTTCGGAGATCACCGGTGCCAGCAGCACCTTCATCAGGCGCTCTTCGCTATGTTTCACGATTGCGTTCATGCCAGCAACTCCTCAATCTTTGCCAGAGCCGGCTTGGTGATCAAGACATTCTTGAAGTACACCAGCGACACGGGATCAGCTTGACGCGGCTCGACCACCAGCACGCCCGGCAGGTTGCGCGAGGCCAGCAGCAGCTTTTCGTCCAGGCTGTCGGTAATAACCAGCACCGATTCCATGCCCATGCCCTTCAACTTCTGGGCCAGCAGCTTGGTCTTCGGGGCTTCGACGGCGAACTCTTCGACGACCGACAGGCGGCCTTCACGAGCCAACTGGGACAGGATCGAGCAGACACCTGCGCGATACATCTTCTTGTTGACCTTGTGGGTGAAGTTTTCGTCAGGCGAGTTCGGGAAGATACGGCCACCACCGCGCCACAGAGGCGAAGAGGACATACCGGCACGTGCACGGCCAGTACCCTTTTGACGCCAAGGCTTCTTGGTGGTGTGGCTGACTTCTTCACGATCCTTTTGCTTGCGGTTGCCGCTACGAGCGTTGGCTTGGTAGGCAACCACGACCTGGTGGATCAGGGCTTCGTTGTAGTCACGACCGAAAATGGTATCCGGTGCGGCGACGTTCGAAGCAGCTTGACCTTGGTCATTCAGGAGCTTCAGTTCCATTATTAAGCCCCCTTCTTCGCTTTGACTTTGACTGCCGGCGAAACGATCACTTGACCGTTCTTGGCGCCAGGAACGGCACCCTTCACCAGCAGCAACTGACGCTCTGCGTCCACACGGGCGATTTCCAGGTTCTGGACGGTGGTCTTGACATCACCCAGATGACCGGTCATGCGCTTGCCGGGGAACACGCGGCCCGGATCCTGCGCCATACCGATGGAGCCAGGAACGTTGTGCGAGCGGGAGTTACCGTGGGTCGCGCGACCCGACGAGAAGTTGTAACGCTTGATGGTACCGGCGTAGCCCTTACCGATCGACACGCCTTGCACGTCGACTTTCTGGCCAGCTTCAAACATGCCGATGCCAACGACGTCGCCAGCCTTCAGTTCGGCAGCCTTGGAAGCGTCAACACGGAATTCTTTGAGGACAGTACCTGCCTCTACGCCAGCTTTGGCGAAGTGGCCGGCGGCGGCTTTCACCACGCGCGAAGCGCGGCGTTGACCGAAGGTCACCTGAACAGCGGAATAACCATCCACTTCAGGCGTTTTGATTTGAGTCACGCGGTTGTTGGACACGTCCAGCACGGTCACAGGGATCGAATCCCCATCTTCCGTGAAGATGCGCATCATACCAACCTTGCGACCAACAAGGCCCAGGCTCATTGTTTTCTCCATTCCCGCCTGCGATTGGGCGGGGCTGATGTTCGTACTACCATAAATTATGGGCTTTGCAAACGCAAAACCCACATCGAAGCCGAGCATTATAGCCCGTAAAACAAAAGCGCACAACCGAGGTTGTGCGCTTTTCCAACACTATGCCAGCTGATTACTGCAGCTTGATTTCAACATCAACGCCAGCGGGCAGGTCCAGCTTCATCAATGCGTCAACCGTCTTGTCGGTCGGATCGACGATATCCATCAGGCGCTGATGGGTACGGATTTCGAACTGATCGCGGGAGGTCTTGTTGACGTGCGGCGAACGCAGGACGTCGAAGCGCTGGATGCGGGTCGGCAGGGGAACCGGGCCCTTGACGACAGCGCCGGTACGCTTGGCGGTGTCAACGATTTCCAGTGCGGACTGGTCGATCAGACGATAGTCGAAAGCTTTCAGACGGATACGGATTTTTTGGCTAGGAACCGACATGATTTTCCTTTAAAGAACGAACCGGGGATGGGGATCATCCCCGGCGATGTTAAAAATGCGACTAGTGTTACTGGGGTACTGCTACTGCTGATCTGACGATTAGTCGAAGATCTTGGCAACCACGCCGGCGCCGACGGTACGGCCGCCTTCACGGATAGCGAAGCGCAGACCTTCTTCCATGGCGATCGGGTTGATCAGTTGCACGGTGATCGACACGTTGTCGCCCGGCATGACCATTTCCTTGTCCTTCGGCAGTTCGATCGCACCGGTCACGTCGGTGGTACGGAAGTAGAACTGCGGACGGTAGTTGTTGAAGAACGGGGTGTGACGGCCGCCTTCATCCTTCGACAGAACATAGATCTCGCCGGTGAAGTGCTTGTGCGGCTTGATCGAACCCGGCTTGGCCAGAACCTGGCCACGCTGCACGTCTTCACGCTTGGTGCCGCGCAGCAGCACGCCGACGTTGTCGCCAGCTTGACCCTGGTCCAGCAGCTTGCGGAACATTTCCACGCCGGTGCAGGTGGTCTTCTGGGTGTCAGCGATACCGACGATTTCGATTTCTTCGCCGACCTTGATGATGCCGCGCTCAACGCGACCGGTCACCACGGTGCCACGGCCGGAGATCGAGAACACGTCTTCCACCGGCATCAGGAAGGTACCGTCAACGGCACGTTCCGGGGTCGGGATGTAGGTGTCCAGGGCTTCAGCCAGGGCCATGATCGCTTGTTCGCCCAGGGGACCAGTGTCGCCTTCCAGCGCCAGCTTGGCCGAACCCTTCACGATGGGCAGGTCGTCGCCAGGGAACTCGTACTTCGACAGCAGTTCGCGGACTTCCATTTCCACCAGTTCCAGCAGTTCAGCGTCGTCCACCATGTCAGCCTTGTTCAGGAAGACGATGATGTAAGGAACGCCAACCTGACGCGACAGCAGGATGTGTTCGCGGGTCTGGGGCATCGGGCCGTCAGCGGCCGAGCACACCAGGATCGCGCCGTCCATCTGGGCTGCGCCGGTGATCATGTTCTTCACATAGTCGGCGTGGCCTGGGCAGTCAACGTGCGCGTAGTGGCGGTTTGCGGTTTCGTATTCGACGTGCGCGGTGTTGATGGTGATGCCGCGTGCCTTTTCTTCAGGCGCTGCGTCGATCTGGTCGTAGGCCTTCGCTTCGCCGCCGAACTTCTTCGACAGAACGGTTGCGATTGCAGCGGTCAGGGTGGTCTTGCCGTGGTCAACGTGACCGATGGTGCCGACGTTCACGTGCGGCTTGGTCCGTTCAAACTTGCCTTTTGCCATTTTAAATTTCCTTCAAAAGAACGATATGTTCGATGTTCAATATTCAATGTAAGGCTGGTGATCCAGCCAGCGATCCCCTCCACTCGGAAGAGATCGCCATTCCTGCAACTTACTTGGCCTTGGAAGTGACGATTGCGTCGATCACGTTCTTGGGCGCTTCGGAGTAGTGCTTGAATTCCATCGAGTAGGTTGCACGGCCTTGAGTAGCCGAACGCAGCGTGGTCGAGTAACCAAACATTTCCGACAGGGGCACTTCAGCCTTGATGATCTTGCCACCACCGCCGGCGATTTCATCCATGCCCTGGACCATGCCACGGCGGGAGGACAGATCGCCCATCACGGTACCGGCGTAATCTTCCGGGGTTTCCACTTCGACAGCCATCATCGGTTCCAGGATGACGGGGCTGGCGCGGCGGCAACCATCCTTGAAGGCCATCGAACCGGCCATGCGGAAGGCGTTTTCGTTCGAGTCCACATCGTGGTACGAACCGAAGAACAGGGTGACCTTGACGTCAACGACAGGGTAACCAGCCAGCACGCCGGTGTTCAGGGTTTCACGCACGCCCTTTTCAACGGCCGGGATGAATTCGCGAGGAACGGTACCGCCCTTGATCGCGTCGACGAACTCGAAGCCCTTGCCGGCTTCTTGCGGCTCGATCTTCAGGACGACGTGACCGTACTGACCACGACCACCCGACTGCTTGACGAACTTGCCTTCGGACTCTTCGCAGGTCTTGCGGATGGTTTCGCGGTAAGCCACTTGCGGCTTGCCGACGGTGGCTTCCACGTTGAATTCACGCTTCATGCGGTCAACGATGATGTCCAGGTGCAACTCGCCCATACCGGCGATGATGGTCTGACCCGATTCTTCGTCGGTACGCACGCGGAACGACGGATCTTCAGCTGCCAGGCGGTTCAGGGCCAGGCCCATCTTTTCCTGGTCGGCCTTGGTCTTGGGTTCCACAGCCTGCGAGATCACCGGCTCGGGGAAGACCATGCGCTCCAGCACGACCATTGCCTTGTCGTCGCACAGGGTGTCACCGGTGGTGGTGTCCTTCAGGCCCACGACGGCGGCGATGTCACCGGCCATCATTTCCTTGATTTCTTCACGCTGGTTGGCGTGCATCTGAACGATACGGCCGATACGTTCCTTCTTCGACTTCACCGAGTTCAGCACGGTGTCGCCCGAGTTCAGGGTACCGGAGTAGCAGCGGATGAAGCACAGCTGGCCAACGAACGGGTCGGTGGCGATCTTGAAGGCCAGGGCGGAGAACTTCTCGTCGTCCTTGGCTTCGCGCACGACCGGCTCGTCGTCTTCGTTCAGGCCCGGAACCGGGGGAATGTCCACCGGCGACGGCAGGTATTCGACCACGCCGTCCAGCATGGCTTGCACGCCCTTGTTCTTGAAGGCGGTGCCGCACATCATCGGGACGATTTCGCCGGAGATGGTGCGTTGACGGATCGCGCCCTTGATTTCGGCTTCGGTCAGGTCGCCTTCTTCCAGGTACTTGTTCATCAGGTCTTCCGATGCTTCAGCAGCGGTTTCGACCAGGTTTTCGCGCCACTTCTGGGCTTCAGCCTTCAGGCCTTCCGGAATGTCGCGGTAGTCAAACTTCATGCCCTGGGAAGCGTCGTCCCAGTAGATCGCGCGCATCTTGACCAGGTCGATCACGCCTTCGAAGTTTTCTTCGGCGCCGATAGGCACTTGCATCGGGATCGGGTTGGCCTTCAGGCGAGCACGCATCTGCTCATAGACCTTGAAGAAGTTGGCACCGGTACGGTCCATCTTGTTGACGAAGGCCAGACGCGGGACCTTGTACTTGTTGGCCTGACGCCACACGGTTTCCGACTGAGGCTGCACGCCGCCCACTGCGCAGTAGACCATGCAGGCGCCGTCGAGCACGCGCATCGAACGTTCCACTTCGATGGTGAAGTCAACGTGACCCGGGGTGTCGATGATGTTGATGTGGTGGGCCGGGAAGTTGTTCGCCATGCCCTTCCAGTAACAGGTGGTCGCAGCGGACGTGATGGTGATGCCGCGCTCTTGTTCCTGTTCCATCCAGTCCATGGTGGCGGCGCCGTCGTGCACTTCACCGATCTTGTGGTTCACACCGGTGTAGAACAGCACGCGCTCGGTCGTGGTGGTCTTGCCAGCATCGATGTGCGCGGAGATACCGATGTTGCGGTAGCGCTCAATGGGGGTCTTGCGAGCCATGATTTATTCCTAAGTCTTTAATGCACGAAACCGAGCGTCATTTTTTTCAAATAAACGCTCGGCTCGAACCAATTTAGATGCAGGCCTGGAAACACCCGGATAGGGTACGTCCCGGCCCAGTCTTGATTAGAAGCGGAAGTGCGAGAACGCCTTGTTCGCTTCTGCCATACGGTGCACTTCATCACGACGCTTCATGGCGCCACCACGGCCTTCGGCGGCTTCCATCAGTTCACCACCCAGGCGCTGCGGCATCGACTTTTCGCTGCGCTTGTTGGCGGCTTCACGCAGCCAGCGCATCGACAGGGCCATACGGCGCACCGGACGCACTTCAACGGGCACCTGGTAGTTGGCGCCACCGACGCGGCGGGACTTCACTTCCACCATCGGCTTGCAGTTGTTCAGGGCTGCAGAGAACACTTCCAGCGGGTCCTTGCCCGACTTGGTCTGGATGTAGTCGAAGGCACCGTAGATGATGTTTTCAGCGACGGACTTCTTGCCCGACAGCATCAGCACGTTCACAAACTTGGCGACTTCAACGTTGCCGAACTTCGGATCCGGCAGAATTTCCCGCTTGGGGACTTCACGACGACGTGGCATTTCGATTCCTTTCAATCTTCAGTTGAGTGGGCGAACCCTGCTTCAACTTCGCCTGCACTCGCGGAGAGCCATCATGGCTTCCACTTACTCGGCCCAACCTGGACCGACTCTGAGTCTGTTCACACGACGCGCGAAAGCGTCATGATAAACACCAATTATTACTTCTTCGCTGCCTTGGCGCGCTTGGCACCGTACTTCGAGCGAGCTTGCTTACGATCCTTGACGCCCTGGGTATCCAGTGCACCGCGAACCATGTGGTAACGCACACCCGGCAAGTCCTTCACACGGCCGCCGCGGATCAGCACGACGCTGTGTTCTTGCAGGTTGTGGCCTTCACCGCCGATGTACGAAATGACTTCGAAACCGTTGGTCAGACGCACCTTGGCCACCTTACGCAGCGCCGAGTTCGGCTTCTTCGGGGTGGTGGTGTACACGCGGGTGCAGACACCGCGCTTTTGCGGGCTGTTTTCCAGCGCCGGCGACTTGCTCTTCACGATCGCGCGGACACGTGGTTTGCTAATCAGTTGATTGATGGTTGGCATCGTTTTAATCCAACAAAGTACAACATTGAAAACAGGTTCCGGAATCGGTTGCCCGGAACCACACAGGAAACTCTTGTGCGCAAGACAATGCGCAAATCGGATTTAAGACCGGAAGGGAGGGTAGCGTCGCAGAAGCGATGTTTCAGACCAAAGAACGCATAAGCCCGGGAGAGCCTAAATTCGAGAACTCGCGAGTGTACGCCGGAATGTCCAGCGGGTCAACCCGAAGCGGGCTCCGGTGCCGATTTGACGCGGTTTATGGCCATTTCGCCACGGTTTACGGGTGGCGAAATGGCAATGTTTTCCTTGATGCAAGAGTTGCACGCAACGCCTGCATGGCCCTCGTGGCAAGATCAGCCGCGTGGCAGCGCCTCGACCATGTTGCGCCACTGCATCGTCTCGGGCTGGCCGCGGTCGCGGCGGGAGAAGAAGTTGACGATCTGCTTGCCTTGGGCATCATAGAACTCCACCGAGGTGATCATGCCGTGATCGGTCGGACGGCGCACCACCCAGCCGTGATCCACCGCCTTGGCGCGCAGGTGCAGGTTGAAATCCGGATCGAGGACGTTGTACCAGTCCCCTGCCGCGGCAGTCTTGCCGATCAGGCCGCTGTAGATTTGTGTCATGCCGCCATTGCTGACGAACACCATGATGGGCTGCTGGCGTTGCCTGGCGTCTTCCAGCAGCGCCTGGGCCGCCTGCGGCGCGATGCGCCAGGCGGAGTCGGGACCAATGAGCTGCAGTGCCTGTTCGCGGGTCAGCTTGAGCTCGCGCAGCAGGCGCGGGAATTGGTGCACGTCGGTCAACTCATGCCAGGACTGGCGCAGTTCGCGGATCGCCTCGGCACTGGGTGGCGCAGCCGGCTGTGCAGTCGCCGTCACCGGGCCGGGCTCGATGTTCAAGGCGGCCTGTTGATCGGGCAGCCTGAAGTCCGCTACCAGGCGATCGAATTGGGCCACGTGCTGCTCATTTTCCAGATAGACCTTGTGCACGGCATCACCCTGGCGGTCGAAGAACTGCAGGCTGCGGCTGGTCTTGCCATCCCGGCCCGCTTGCACCACCGCAAAGGCGCTGCCCCATTTGGCCGTGGCAAAACGCAGGTCAATGGGGCCGCCCGCGAAGCCGGTCCCGGGGATCACCCTGCCCTGCTCATCCCGCTTGACGGGCGTGACTTCGCCACTGCGCTCCAGCACGGCATCTTCGTTGCGCGTGATGGCCTTGATGCGGCCCAGCTCCGGCAGACGCTCGAACAGGGCCTCGATATCGGCCGGGTCCCCCTTGAGGCGCACAGCATTGCGGCCGACCTGGGTGGCCAGCAAGGCCGATTCTTTGACACCGAGTTCACGTGCAGCATCTCGGGTATGAAGTTTTGGCTGCGAACGCTGCAACTCTGCCCAGCGTTCGGACAAGGATGGCTGAGTCGCGCAGCCGGCAGCGGCCAAGGTCGCGGCCAGCAACACGGCCAGGGAGGTACGGCGCAATGCGGGGCGGGCGATGATGTGCTTGCTCATGGAATTCCTTCAGGATGAATGAGAGATGGATGGGTCCGGCGACTCAGTAGGCGATCTTCAGACTGACGTTGAAGCTGCGCCCCGGCTCGGCATAGGCATCCTTGTTGACCGCGCTGTCGGCCAGCGACAAGCCGCGGATGTCGGTCCAGCTCCAGTACTTGCGGTCGAACAGATTGCGGATGCCGGCGGTGACGGTCATGTTGCGGGTGAGGTGATAGCCACCCGAGAGATCCATCACGAAGAAGGAAGGCGAGACGAAGTTGGTGGCCGTCGGAATGTCTTCCTTCTTCTTGGCCGCGTTGTAGATCAGGTCGCTCTGCACGAACCACTGCTGGGCACGCTCATAGCGCAGGCCCGCCACCACCGACAGCGGGGCCACGGATTCCAGTCCCTGCTCGACGCCATTGGTGGTCGTGGTGCCCTTGGTCCAGGCGAACCCGCCCTTGACCGTGAAACCATTGTCGAGCGCGTAATCGATCCGTCCTTCCAGCCCGTGGATCTCGGCCTTGGCCGCATTGCGGTACTGGAAGATGGTCGGGTTGGCCACCGTCAGGTTGCCGCGCACGGTCACCAGGTCGATGAAGTTGCGGTAATTGCCCTTGTACGCCGCCGCGCTGTAGCGCAGCGCTCCCGGCCCGGCCGCCAGCTTGCCGCGCAGGCCGACTTCGACCGTGTTGCTGGTCTCGGGCTTGAGGTCAGGATTGGAGATCTGGCGATAGACGGTATTGTTGAAGAAGGAATTGATCTCCTGCGGCGAGGGTGAACGGAAGCCGCGCGCATATTGGATGTAGGGGATGAAAGCCGGCGTGACTTCATAGAGGAACGCCAGGCGCGGCGAGAAGGCGCTGTCGCGGCTGCTCACTGCCGGCTGCCCGTTGGCGATGGCCTGGGCGTCGTATTTTGCGCTGGCCTTGGGCTTGAGTTCATAGCTGTCCAGGCGCAGGCCGGCGATGGTGGTCAGCGCGCCGGTGCGCATCTCATCCTGCACATAGGCCCCGAGCTGGGTGCTCTCGGTCTTGGGGAAGTACTGGCAATACTGCGTGCCGGTGCAACTGGTCCAGCCGGTGCCGTCGGCGCTGGTCTGCAAGGTGGACAGGCTCAGGTCCAGCCCATAGACCAGCTTGTGCCGCCAGCTGTCCGAGCCGAAGTTGCTCTCGGCCAGCAGGCTGCCGCTGATCATCTGGTCGCTGTACGAAACGGCACGGAAACGCGGCCGCACGATGCTCGCCGTACTGGTGCCGGCCTCATTGGTGAACTGGTCGGTGTCGGCATTGCGATAAGTGAGGCTGGCCTTGAATTTCTGTATCCACGGCTGATCCGCATCGTTGCGTTCGTAGGCCAGCATGGCGCGCTGTCCGGTGGACTTGCTGCTCGTACTGTAGGCGGTCACGCCGTTGCCAATCGCAGAAAGACTGTCCCCGCTCTCGCGCTCTTCGGTGGCCTGCAGGGTGAGCTTGAAGGTGTCGATGCCATTGGGCTTGAAGACCAGTTTGCCCAGGGCCGAGCGGTTGGTAGTGCTCATCGGGTCGGGCGTGGTGCGGGCGCTGCCGCGCACGTCATTGGTCCCCTTGTTGTCGCTCTCGTTGCCGTGGCGCGCATTGAGGATCAGCATACCCTGCCACTGCTGGCTGCCCCAGGCCGCACTGGCGGTGGCGCCAAAGCTTTTGTCGACCGAGTCGTAGGAGGGCTTGAAGGAGAAATAGCTGGACTTGCCATAGACCTCCAGCAGGTCCGAGGGGTCCTTGGTGATGAAATTGACCGCGCCGGTAAGGCCATCGCTGCCGTAGAGCGAAGACGCCGGGCCGCGCAGCACTTCGATGCGGCGATACAGTTCGGTGTCCGTAGTCGCACCCCGCCCGACGCTGGCCACGCCCTGGCTGAAAGCGCGCGGCATGACGATGCCATCCTCCAGCATCAGCACGCGATTGCCATCGAGGCCACGAATGGTGATGCCCTCATTGCCGCCACGCCCGGTAGTGGCCGTCGCCCCTGTGATGCCGGACATGCGATACACCGAACGCCGCACCTCCACCCCCGGCTCGTAGCGCAAGGCATCCTTGATGTCCTTGGCGTTGTGCTCCTCGATCTCCTCGGAGGTGATGACGGAGACGGTGGCGGCCGCGTGATCAAGGTCGCTGCTGCCGGAACGATTGGCCGTAACCACCACGTCCTGCAGCTTCTTGCCGCTGGCTTGCGCCAATGTGATGGATTCACTCGCCGACGCGCGAGCGGGATTGGCTTGGGTATTGGCATCGGCTGATTGCGCAAAGGCACTCGCACACAGCCACTGCTGCAGCGCCAGGAACACGGCCGCTGCACACTTCGATTTGCTTGGAAACACTGGTAACCACCCCTTGGTCTGGTTCGGTTACTAGCGCTGGCTGGCTACCTCTTGGATAAAAACGGCCTGCGGGCGCAGGTCGTCGTCGATATGAAGATTGATTCCACGCGACGGGAATCAGATGAGAATCATTATTATTTGGAGATGATAAAAGATTCACTCATCCTTGGCAATGCCGCAAGCAGCAAGGCCTACCGCAAGTAGGGATAAATCGGGATATGAAGGCCGTGATGCCCCGGCAAACACCCCCCATGAACGAAAAAACGGCACCGGAATTGCTTCCGGTGCCGTTCTCTCTTGCAGCTTGTTGTCTTGCCGGGGCGGCCGGTCCTGCTGGCCGCCCCGTGATGCCTTGCCAGCGATGCTTACGCTTCGCCTTCGCCGCCACCGATGGATTCGGTCGAGGAGACTTCCTCGTCGGCGAAGTCGGAACGGGAGGCACGTTCGGCTTCGAGCAGTGCTGCGCGCTCTTCGGCTTCCCATGCATCCTTTTCCTTGCGGGCGCGGTGGAAGGCCAGGCCGGTACCGGCCGGGATCAGGCGGCCGACGATGACGTTTTCCTTCAGACCGCGCAGGCCGTCCTTCTTGCCCATGATCGCCGCTTCGGTCAGCACGCGGGTGGTTTCCTGGAACGATGCGGCCGAGATGAAGGAGTCGGTCGACAGCGATGCCTTGGTAATACCCAGCAGCACGTTTTCGTAGGTCGCCGGGATCTTGCCTTCGGCGGTCACGCGGTCGTTCTCGTCCAGCAGTTCGGAGCGCTCGACCTGCTCACCGGTGATGTAGTTGGTGTCGCCCGGCTCCACCACTTGCACGCGGCGCAGCATCTGGCGCACGATCACTTCGATGTGCTTGTCGTTGATCTTCACGCCCTGCAGACGGTACACGTCCTGCACTTCGTCCACGATGTAGCGAGCCAGCGCTTCGATACCCAGCAGACGCAGGATGTCCTGCGGATCGGCCGGACCGTCGACGATCATTTCGCCCTTGTTCACCACCTGGCCGTCGTGCACCAGCACTTGCTTGTCCTTGGTGATCAGGAACTCGTGCTTGGTGCCTTCCATGTCGGTGATTTCCAGACGCTGCTTGCCCTTGGTTTCCTTGCCGAAGGCAACGGTACCAGTGACTTCGGCCAGCATGCCGGCATCCTTCGGCGAACGGGCTTCGAACAGCTCGGCCACGCGCGGCAGACCACCGGTAATGTCACGGGTCTTCTGCGATTCGGTCGGGATACGGGCCAGCACTTCACCCACATGCACTTGCTGGCCGTCCTTGACGGTGATCAGCGCGCCGACCTGGAAGCCGATGGTCACCGAGTGTTCGGTGCCGGCGATCTTCACTTCTTCGCCTTGTTCGTTCAGCAGTTTCACCTGCGGACGCATGACCTTCGAGGAAGGACCACGGCGCTTCGCATCGATGACCACCAGGGTCGACAGACCGGTGACTTCGTCGATCTGCTTGGCCACGGTGGAGCCCTCTTCCACGTTTTCGAACTTCACGGTACCGGAGTACTCGGTGATGATCGGACGGGTCAGCGGATCCCAGGTTGCCAGGGCGGTACCGGCCTTGATGGTCAGGCCATCCTTGACGATCAGGGTGGCGCCGTACGGCACTTTGTGACGCTCGCGCTCACGGCCCAGGTCGTCGGTGATCAGCACTTCGCCGGAACGGGAAATGACGATCTGTTCGCCCTTGCCATTGGTCACGTAACGCATCGTGGCGGTGAAGCGCACGGTGCCGTTGGACTTGGCTTCCACCGAGGAGGCCACCGCTGCACGCGATGCCGCACCACCGATGTGGAAGGTACGCATGGTCAGCTGGGTACCCGGCTCACCGATGGACTGCGCAGCCACCACACCGACGGCTTCGCCGGAGTTCACCAGCAGGCCACGGCCCAGGTCGCGGCCATAGCACTTGGCGCACAGGCCATAGCGGGTGTCGCAGGTCAGCGGAGTACGAACCTTCACTTCGTCGATACCCATGCGTTCGATCTCTTCGACCTTGTCTTCGTCCAGCAGGGTGCCGGCTTCGAACAGGGTGGATTGATCTTCCGGGTTGACGATGTCGGTCGCAGCCACACGGCCGAGGATACGGTCGCGCAGGGCTTCGATGACTTCACCGCCTTCGACCAGCGCCTTCATGGCCGAACCGTTGGAAGTGCCGCAATCGTCTTCGATCACGACCAGATCCTGGGTCACGTCCACCAGACGACGGGTCAGGTAACCGGAGTTTGCGGTCTTCAGCGCGGTGTCGGCCAGACCCTTACGGGCGCCGTGCGTCGAGATGAAGTACTGCAACACGTTCAGGCCTTCGCGGAAGTTCGCGGTAATCGGCGTTTCGATGATGGAGCCGTCAGGCTTGGCCATCAGGCCGCGCATACCGGCCAGCTGGCGAATCTGGGCCGCCGAACCACGGGCGCCGGAGTCGGCCATCATGTAAATCGCGTTGAACGATTCCTGAGTGGTCTTCTTGCCTTCGCGGGTGATGACGTCTTCCACCTTCAGCTGGTCCATCATGGCCTTGCCGACTTCGTCACCGGCCTTGCCCCAGATGTCCACGACCTTGTTGTAGCGCTCGCCTGCGGTCACCAGACCGGAGGAGTACTGCTGTTCGATCTGCTTGACTTCCGATTCGGCAGCCGCGATCAGGGTGGCCTTTTGCGGCGGCACCAGCATGTCGTCCACGCAGATGGAGATACCGGCGCGAGTCGCCAGGCGGAAGCCCGACTGCATCAGCTGGTCGGCAAACACGACCGTGGCACGCAGACCGCACTTGCGGAAGGACGTGTTGATCAGCTTGGAGATTTCCTTCTTCTTCAGCGCGCGGTTCAGCACCGAGAACGGCAGGCCCTTGGGCAGGATCTCGGAGAGGATGGCGCGGCCGATGGTGGTCTCGTAGCGCTTGACGGTACGCACGAATTCGCCGGTGACCGGATCCTTCGGGTGTTCCACGATACGCACAGTGATACGGGTGGCCAGCTCGACTTCCTTGTTGTCGTAAGCGCGGATGACTTCCGACACGTCCTGGAACATCATGCCTTCGTTCTTGCCGTTGATGGCTTCACGGGTGGCATAGTACAGACCCAGCACGATATCCTGGGACGGCACGATCGACGGTTCGCCGTTGGACGGGAACAGGATGTTGTTGGAGGCCAGCATCAGGGTGCGGGCTTCCATCTGCGCTTCGATCGACAGCGGCACGTGGACAGCCATCTGGTCGCCGTCGAAGTCGGCGTTGAACGCCGCGCAAACCAGCGGGTGCAGCTGGATCGCCTTGCCTTCGATCAGGACCGGCTCGAACGCCTGGATGCCCAGACGGTGCAGGGTCGGCGCGCGGTTCAGCATGACCGGGTGTTCGCGGATGACTTCTTCCAGGATGTCCCAGACCACCGGCTCTTGCGCTTCCACCAGCTTCTTGGCGGCCTTGATGGTGGTCGACAGACCCATCAGTTCCAGCTTGTTGAAGATGAAGGGCTTGAACAGTTCCAGGGCCATCAGCTTGGGCAGGCCGCACTGGTGCAGCTTCAGCTGCGGGCCCACCACGATGACCGAACGGCCGGAGTAGTCCACGCGCTTGCCCAGCAAGTTCTGACGGAAACGGCCGCCCTTGCCCTTGATCATTTCGGCCAGCGACTTCAGCGGGCGCTTGTTGGCGCCGGTCATGGCCTTGCCGCGACGGCCGTTGTCCAGCAGCGAGTCCACCGCTTCCTGCAGCATGCGCTTTTCGTTGCGCGTGATGATTTCTGGAGCACGCAGCTCCATCAGGCGCTTCAGACGGTTGTTGCGGTTGATGACGCGGCGGTACAGGTCGTTCAGGTCGGAGGTCGCGAAGCGGCCGCCATCCAGCGGCACCAGCGGACGCAGTTCCGGCGGCAGCACGGGCAGCACTTCCATGATCATCCAGTCGGGCTTGATGCCCGAGCGCTGGAACGCCTCCAGCACCTTCAGGCGCTTGGCGTACTTCTTGATCTTGGCTTCGGACTTGGAGTCCTTCAGTTCCTGGCGCAGGGTTTCCGCTTCGCGGTCGATGTCGATCGAGCGCAGCAGTTCGCGGATACCTTCGGCGCCCATGAAGGCGATGAAGTCGTCGCCGTACTCTTCGTACTTGGCGGCGTAGTCGTCTTCGGACATGATCTGGCACTTCTTCAGCGGGGTCATGCCAGGATCGGTCACGACGTAGGCTTCGAAGTACAGCACGCGCTCGATGTCGCGCAGGGTCATGTCCAGCACCATGCCCAGACGGGACGGCAGCGACTTCAGGAACCAGATGTGGGCAGTCGGGGAAGCCAGCTCGATGTGGCCCATGCGCTCACGGCGCACCTTGGCCAGGGTCACTTCCACGCCGCACTTCTCGCAGATCACGCCACGGTGCTTCAGGCGCTTGTACTTGCCGCACAGGCACTCGTAGTCCTTGATGGGGCCGAAGATCTTGGCGCAGAACAGGCCGTCGCGCTCAGGCTTGAAGGTACGGTAGTTGATGGTTTCCGGCTTCTTGACTTCGCCGAAGGACCACGAGCGGATCTTGTCAGGCGAAGCCAGACCGATCTTGATCGCGTCGAATTGTTCGTTTTGCTGGACTTGCTTGAATAGATCGAGCAGTGCTTTCATGTATCACTCCAGGTTGGCGTGAGAAACTAAATTTACGTGTGGCCGGTTCACCCTGCTTAACCCTGTTCGCATCGGCGGGAGAGCCAGCGAAGCCTCTGCTTCGTGGTGCCGCTCGATACCGGGACAGACCTCCCCAGCTTACTGCCGTACTTCGCTTGAATCTCTTGATTCTCTTGATTCGTTCACATCGCCCGTGGAGCGATGCGTCACTACTGAATTCTTGAATTCTTGTTTTGCCGGAAAAACCGGCGGGGTGCGCAGCCTGCGCCGCGCACCCCTTTACATCATTCGCGTTCCAGGTCGATGTCGATACCCAAGGAGCGGATTTCCTTGACCAGCACGTTGAAGGATTCCGGCATGCCGGCATCGATCACGTGATCGCCCTTGACCAGGTTCTCGTACACCTTGGTACGGCCGTTCACGTCGTCGGACTTCACCGTCAGCATTTCCTGCAGGACGTAGGAGGCACCGTAAGCTTCCAGTGCCCACACTTCCATTTCGCCGAAACGCTGGCCGCCGAACTGCGCCTTGCCGCCCAGCGGCTGCTGGGTCACCAGCGAGTACGGGCCGGTGGAACGAGCGTGCATCTTGTCGTCGACCAGGTGGTGCAGCTTCAGGTAGTGCATGTAGCCAACGGTCACGGTGCGCTCGAAAGCTTCGCCGGTACGGCCGTCATACATGGTGACCTGGTTCTTGGACGGGGTCATGCCCAGCTGCTTGGCGATCGGGTCCGGATAGGCCAGATCGAGCATGCGGCGGGTTTCTTCCTCATGCGCACCGTCGAACACCGGGGTCGCGAAGGGCACGCCCTTCTTCAGGTTGGTCACCAGCTCGATGATTTCCTCATCGCTGAAGGTATCCAGTTCTTCCTTCTTGCCCGATTCGTTGTAGATGGTGGTCAGGAACTTGCGCAGTTCCGCGACCTTGGCTTGCGCCTGCACCATCTCGCCCAGACGCAGGCCCAGACCCTTGGCCGCCCAGCCCAGGTGAACTTCCAGCACCTGGCCGACGTTCATACGGGACGGAACACCCAGCGGGTTCAGCACGATGTCGGCGGGGGTACCGTCGGCCATGTGCGGCATGTCTTCGATCGGCAGGATACGCGAGACCACACCCTTGTTGCCGTGACGGCCGGCCATCTTGTCGCCAGGCTGCAGGCGACGCTTCACGGCCAGGTAGACCTTGACCATCTTCTGCACGCCAGGAGGCAGTTCGTCGCCCTGGGTCAGCTTCTTGCGCTTCTCTTCGAAGGCCAGGTCGAACTGGTGACGCTTCTCGGCGATGGATTCCTTGATGGCTTCCAGCGCGTTGGCGATGTCGTCATCGGCCGGGCGGATGTCGAACCAGTGGAACTTGTCCAGGTCGTCCAGGTAAGCCTTGTCCAGCTTGGTGCCCTTGACCAGCTTCTTCGGACCGCCGTTGGCGACCTTGCCGATCAGCAGACGCTCCAGACGCTGGAAGGCATCGCCTTCCACGATACGCAGCTGGTCGTTCAGGTCCAGGCGGTAGCGCTTGAGTTCATCATCGATGATCTGCTGGGCGCGCTTGTCACGCTGGATGCCTTCGCGGGTGAACACTTGCACGTCGATGACGGTGCCGACCATGCCCGAGGGCACGCGCAGCGAGGTGTCCTTCACGTCGGAAGCCTTCTCGCCGAAGATCGCGCGCAGCAGCTTCTCTTCCGGGGTCAGCTGGGTCTCGCCCTTCGGGGTGACCTTGCCGACCAGGGTGTCGCCAGCTTCGACTTCGGCGCCGATGTAGACGATACCCGACTCATCCAGACGGGCCAGTTGGTTCTCGGCCAGGTTGGAGATGTCGCGGGTGATTTCTTCTGCACCCAGCTTGGTGTCACGTGCGACCACCGACAGTTCCTCGATGTGGATCGATGTGTAGCGGTCATCGGCCACGACCTTTTCGGAGATCAGGATCGAGTCTTCGAAGTTGTAGCCGTTCCAGGGCATGAACGCCACCAGCATGTTCTGGCCCAGGGCCAGCTCGCCCATGTCGGTGGAGGCACCGTCGGCGATCACGTCATGCTTGGCCACGCGGTCACCGATCTTGACGATCGGGCGCTGGTTGATGTTGGTGTTCTGGTTGGAACGGGTGTACTTGATCAGGTTGTAGATGTCCACACCGACTTCGCCAGCTTGCGCTTCTTCGTCGTTGACGCGGATCACCACACGGCCTGCATCGACGTAGTCCACCACGCCGCCACGCAGGGCTTGCACGGTAGTACCCGAGTCGACTGCCACGGTACGCTCGATGCCGGTGCCGACCAGCGGCTTTTCCGGACGCAGGCAAGGCACGGCCTGGCGCTGCATGTTGGCGCCCATCAGTGCACGGTTCGCGTCATCGTGTTCCAGGAACGGAATCAGCGAAGCTGCCACCGACACCACCTGGCCCGGGGCCACGTCCATGTACTGCACGCGTTCCGGCGAGACCAGGATGGTTTCGCCAGCTTCACGGGCCGACACCAGTTCGTCGGACAGCTTGCCTTCGCCGTCGATGGTCGCGTTCGCTTGGGCGATCACGTAACGACCTTCTTCGATGGCCGACAGGTAGTCGATCTGGTTGGTGACCTTGCTGCCCTCGACCTTGCGGTACGGGGTTTCCAGGAAACCGTATTCGTTCAGGCGGGCATACAGCGCCAGCGAGTTGATCAGGCCGATGTTCGGGCCTTCAGGCGTTTCGATCGGGCAGACGCGGCCGTAGTGGGTCGGGTGCACGTCGCGCACTTCGAAGCCGGCACGTTCGCGGGTCAGACCGCCAGGGCCCAGGGCGGAAACGCGGCGCTTGTGCGTGATTTCCGACAGCGGGTTGGTCTGGTCCATGAACTGCGACAGCTGGGACGAACCGAAGAACTCACGGATGGCAGCCGAGATCGGCTTGGAGTTGATCAGGTCGTGCGGCATCAGGTTGTCCGCCTCGGCTTGGCCCAGGCGCTCCTTGACGGCGCGCTCCACGCGCACCAGGCCGGCGCGGAACTGGTTTTCGGCCAATTCACCCACGCAACGCACACGGCGGTTGCCCAGGTGGTCGATGTCATCGACTTCGCCACGGCCGTTACGCAGTTCGACCAGGATCTTGATGACGGCCAGGATGTCGTCATTGGACAGGGTCATCGGACCGGTCAGCTCGTCGCGGCTGACGCGACGGTTGAACTTCATGCGGCCCACGGCCGACAGGTCGTAACGGTCTTCGCTGTAGAACAGGCCGTTGAACAGGGCTTCCACGGACTCTTCGGTCGGCGGTTCGCCAGGACGCATCATGCGGTAGATCGCCACGCGTGCAGCGGTCTGGTCAGCGGTGTCGTCGGTGCGCAGGGTCTGCGAGATGTAGCCGCCCTGGTCCAGGTCGTTGGTGTACAGGGTCTGGATGGCCGAGATGTTGGCTTCGCGCAGCTTGGCCAGCAGTTCTTCGGTCAGCTCGTCGTTGGCGCTGGCCACGACTTCACCGGTCTCCGGATCGACGATGTTCTTGGCCAGCACGCGGCCCAGCAGGTAGTCCTCAGGCACGGAGATGTGCTTGATGCCGGCGGCTTCGATGTCACGCACGTGCTTGGCGTTGATGCGCTTGTCCTTGGCGACCATCACCTTGCCCGACTTGTCGGTGATGTCGAAACGTGCGACTTCACCGCGCAGGCGCTCGGAGACGAACTCCATGTCCGCGCCTTCGGCGTGCAGGTTGAAGTTGTCGAAGACGAAGAAGTTCGCGAGGATCTGCTCGGAGGTCATCCCGATGGCCTTGAGCAGGATCGTCACCGGCATCTTGCGGCGGCGGTCGACGCGGAAGAACAGGATGTCCTTCGGGTCGAATTCGAAGTCCAGCCAGGAGCCACGGTAAGGAATGATGCGGGCCGAGAACAGCAGCTTGCCCGACGAGTGCGTCTTGCCGCGGTCGTGTTCGAAGAACACGCCCGGGGAGCGGTGCAGCTGGGACACGATCACGCGCTCGGTGCCGTTGATGACGAAGGAACCGGTGGTGGTCATCAGGGGCAGTTCGCCCATGTAGACTTCCTGTTCCTTCATTTCCTTGACGACCGGCTTGGTGGGCGATTCCTTGTCCAGAATCACCAGACGCACCTTGGCACGCAGCGGGGACGCGAAGGTCAGGCCACGTTGTTGGCACTCTTTGACGTCAAACGGCGGAGCGCCCAGCACATACGACAGGAATTCGAGGCGCGCAAAGCCATTGTGCGACACGATGGGGAAAATCGAGGTGAAAGCCGATTGCAGGCCTTCATTCTTGCGTTCCGATGCGGCACGTTCGGGTTGCAGGAAATTCTGATACGACTCGATCTGAGTCGCGAGCAGGAACGGAACGTTGTGGACGTTTGCGCGTTTCGCGAAGGATTTGCGAATGCGCTTCTTCTCAGTAAATGAGTAGTGCATGGACACTCCGTGAGTGACAGGAAGGATAGAGAATTCAAGATTCGATCAGACCGCGCGACTTGCCGGCAAAGCAGTCCGGGCCATCGGCACTCAAATCTTCAAATGTCTACCCTAGTTTTTTGCTGAGATCGCGCTTAATATTCCCGACAACGAATACTGCGGCGCATCAACATCACCAGCAAAAATAAGAAACGACAAAGGAGCCAAAGCCGAATCCCTTTTTCAAGGGATTCTGCACTTTGACTCCGGAGTAATGACTCGCCTTGGTAGGCAAGAGAATTACTTCAGTTCGGCCTTGGCGCCAGCTTCTTCCAGCTTCTTCTTGGCAGCTTCAGCGTCAGCCTTGGCGATGCCTTCCTTGACCGGCTTCGGTGCACCGTCAACCAGATCCTTGGCTTCCTTCAGGCCCAGACCGGTGATTTCACGCACGGCCTTGATGACGCCGACCTTGTTGGCGCCGACTTCAGCCAGCACAACGGTGAACTCGGTCTGCTCTTCAGCAGCAGCAGCGGCACCAGCGCCACCGCCAGCAGCGGGAGCGGCCATTGCGGCAGCGGAAACACCAAACTTCTCTTCGAATGCCTTGACCAGGTCATTCAGTTCCATCACGGACAGCGCGCCAACGGCTTCCAGGATGTCTTCTTTGCTAATTGCCATTTGAAACTCCTAAATTTATTTCGGTAATAACATCAGATTGGTAGTGACGCGAAAGCGTCGAAACTGCAGAGCGGGGCCGCCTCAGGCGGCCGTGCCTCATGCGGCTTCGGCTTCCTTCTTGGCTGCCAGGGCAGCCAGAGCGCGCGCAAAGCCCGACACCGGAGCCTGCATCATGCCCAGGACCTGGGCCAGCAGAACTTCGCGAGACGGGATGTTTGCCAGCGAAGCCACAGCAGCCTTGTCCAGCTGCTTGCCTTCGTAGTTACCTGCCTTCACAACCAGCTTGTCGTTGGTCTTGGCAAAGTCCGACAGGACTTTGGCAGCGGCCACGGCATCTTCCGAGATCGAGTAGATCAGCGGACCGGTCAGTTGCGGGGCGAGGTCGGCAAACTTCGTGCCTTCAACAGCGCGACGAGCCAGCGTGTTTTTCAACACGCGCAGGTACACGCCTTGGGCACGCGCTTGTGCGCGCAGTTGCGTCAAGGAACCAACCTGGATGCCACGGTATTCGGCCACGACGATCGTTTGCGCAGTTGCTACTTTTGCGGAAACTTCGGCGACGACGGCCTTCTTGTCATTCAGATTGAGACTCAAGATCAACCTCCAAAAATAGTACTCGGCCACTACACAGGCCACTGCCTGCTTGCCTTGCACCGGTTCGAACACGGCGTCCGACGTTTAGGAGTTCACTGCAGCATAGGGCAAAACTGAATATGCTGCCTGAGACTACGAAACTTGCTCGGGTTCACCATCTGCGTTGGGTTCACTGGACTTGCGGCCAGCGTTTTTAACTTCATCCGGCTTGTTGCTGCCGGCTTCCGCCCAACGGTCTTTGAAGGCCTGCCGCAATCGATTGCTGATTGCGCTCAACTGCGACAGCCCAAAGAGATGCCCCGCCTCCTCTCGGAAACGGGGACTGTATTGCTTGCTTAGGCAGCCAGGGAAGCCTGGTCCACGCGGACGCCAGCGCCCATGGTGGACGACAGAGCGATCTTGCGCAGGTACACACCCTTGCTGCTGGCCGGCTTGGCCTTGTTCAGGGCATCGATCAGGGCCAGCAGGTTGGCCTTCAGATCGGCGTCGGAGAACGACTTGCGGCCGATGGTGGCGTGGATGATACCGGACTTGTCGGTACGGTATTGCACTTGACCAGCCTTGGCGTTCTTGACGGCAGTTGCCACGTCCGGGGTCACGGTGCCAACCTTCGGGTTCGGCATCAGGCCGCGGGGACCCAGGATCTGACCCAGGGTACCGACGATACGCATGGTGTCGGGCGAAGCGATGACGATGTCGAACGGCATGTCGCCGGCCTTCACGCGCTCTGCCAGGTCTTCCATGCCGACCACGTCAGCGCCGGCTGCCTTGGCAGCTTCAGCCTTGTCGCCGGAGGCGAACACGGCCACGCGAACGGTCTTGCCGGTACCGGCAGGCAGCACCACCGAACCACGGACCACTTGGTCCGACTTCTTCGCGTCCACGCCCAGCTGGACGGACACGTCGATCGATTCGTTGAACTTGGCGGTTGCAAATTCCTTGATCAGGGAAACGGCGTTGTCGAACGGATAGGCCTTGGTACGATCGACCTTTTCCTTCATTGCCTTGACGCGCTTGGATACCTTAGCCATTACAGACCCTCCACCGTGATGCCCATCGAACGTGCGGAACCAGCGATGGTACGCACGGCAGCTTCCAGATCAGCAGCGGTCAGGTCCGGCTTCTTCTGGGTTGCGATCTCTTCCGCTTGCTTGCGGGTGATCTTGCCGACCTTGTCGGTATGCGGCTTGGCGGAACCCTTCTGGATACCAGCAGCCTTCTTGATCAGGATGGTCGCCGGCGGAGTCTTCATCACGAAGGTGAAGGACTTGTCCGCGAAGGCGGTGATCACGACCGGAATCGGCAGACCGGGTTCGACACCTTGAGTCTGGGCGTTGAAGGCCTTGCAGAACTCCATGATGTTCAGACCGCGCTGACCCAGGGCCGGGCCGATCGGGGGGGACGGGTTTGCTTTACCAGCTGGCACTTGCAGCTTGATAAAACCAATAATCTTCTTTGCCATGACGGCTCCTTATTGATTGAGTTGTAGCGCCGTGTCATTCGCCTTGCGGCTCCTTACTGCGGCTCCTCGGATGACTGGATGATCGGACGATGACTTGTCCGGTACGCTCCAGCGGGCGTTGAAAACTTGACAGGGAAAGGCGGGATTCCGGAGGGCGGGATCAGACTTTTTCCAGTTGGCCGAATTCGAGTTCGACCGGGGTGGCGCGACCGAAGATGGTGACCGAGACGCGCACGCGCGATTTCTCGTAGTTCACTTCCTCGACGTTGCCGTTGAAGTCGGTGAACGGGCCTTCCTTGATGCGGACCATTTCGCCAACTTCGTAGAGCACCTTCGGACGGGGCTTCTCGACGCCTTCTTGCATCTGGCGGAGCAGCGAGTCCACTTCGCGCTGCGGCAGCGGAGTCGGACGATTCGACTTGCCACCGATGAAACCGGTCACTTTGGCGGTGTTCTTCACCAGGTGCCAGGTCTCGTCCGTCATTTCCATCTCGACCAGGACGTAGCCCGGGAAGAAACGACGCTCGGTCACGGACTTGTGACCATTCTTCATATCAACGACTTCTTCAGTCGGCACCAGGATCTGGCCGAACTGTTCTTGCATGCCGGCGCGGTTGATGCGCTCGGTCAGCGCGCGCTGCACGCTCTTTTCCATGCCGGAATATGCATGCACCACGTACCAGCGCTTGTTTCCGGCGCTTGAAACGCTTTGCGCACCAATCGGTGCGCTGTCTTGCGTGCTATCGCTCATGTTATTTCCAGCCCAAAATTACGTCGTACAACAGGAACTCGAGCAACTTGTCCGTACCCCAGAGGAAGATGGCCATGATCAGCACGAAGGCGAAGACCACCGCCGTGATCTGCATGGCTTCCTTGCGGGTGGGCCAGACGACTTTCTTGGTTTCGCGCACGGATTCCTTGGCGAAACCGACGAAGCCGCGGCCTTGTGCAGACGTCCAGGCAAACGCCACAGCCACCAGCAGACCGGCGACCAGGGCGACAGCGCGCACCGGAGTCGACTGATCAGACAACACAAAAAAACCGACCACGCCTGCAACCACAGCCACGATCGCCAATGCGATCTTGATCTTGTCGTTGGAGGTGTTGACGGTTTGAACTGGCTGGCTAGACATATTTACTTTCAGTACCCTGCACCAGATTCGGTGGCAGGGGCGGAGGGCATCGAACCCCCAACCTTCGGTTTTGGAGACCGACGCTCTGCCAATTGAGCTACGCCCCTACAAAAACTCGCGATTGAGACACGAATGCCGCGATACGTTACGCACCGCGGCAAAGTGTTTTACAGCTTGATCTTAGTCGAAGATCTTGGCAACCACGCCGGCGCCGACGGTACGACCGCCTTCACGGATAGCGAAGCGCAGACCTTCTTCCATGGCGATCGGGTTGATCAGTTGCACGGTGATCGACACGTTGTCGCCCGGCATGACCATTTCCTTGTCCTTCGGCAGTTCGATCGCACCGGTCACGTCGGTGGTACGGAAGTAGAACTGCGGACGGTAGTTGTTGAAGAACGGGGTGTGACGGCCGCCTTCATCCTTCGACAGAACATAGATCTCGCCGGTGAAGTGCTTGTGCGGCTTGATCGAACCCGGCTTGGCCAGAACCTGGCCACGCTGCACGTCTTCACGCTTGGTGCCGCGCAGCAGCACGCCGACGTTGTCGCCAGCTTGACCTTGGTCCAGCAGCTTGCGGAACATTTCCACGCCGGTGCAGGTGGTCTTCTGGGTGTCAGCGATACCGACGATTTCGATTTCTTCGCCGACCTTGATGATGCCGCGCTCAACGCGACCGGTCACCACGGTGCCACGGCCGGAGATCGAGAACACGTCTTCCACCGGCATCAGGAAGGTACCGTCAACAGCACGTTCCGGGGTCGGGATGTAGGTGTCCAGGGCTTCAGCCAGGGCCATGATCGCTTGTTCGCCCAGGGGACCAGTGTCGCCTTCCAGCGCCAGCTTGGCCGAACCCTTCACGATGGGCAGGTCGTCGCCAGGGAACTCGTACTTCGACAGCAGTTCGCGGACTTCCATCTCCACCAGTTCCAGCAGTTCAGCGTCGTCCACCATGTCAGCCTTGTTCAGGAAGACGATGATGTAAGGAACGCCAACCTGACGCGACAGCAGGATGTGTTCGCGGGTCTGGGGCATCGGGCCGTCAGCGGCCGAGCACACCAGGATCGCGCCGTCCATCTGGGCTGCGCCGGTGATCATGTTCTTCACATAGTCGGCGTGGCCTGGGCAGTCAACGTGTGCGTAGTGACGGTTTGCGGTTTCGTATTCGACGTGTGCGGTGTTGATGGTGATGCCGCGTGCCTTTTCTTCAGGCGCTGCGTCGATCTGGTCGTAGGCCTTCGCTTCGCCGCCGAACTTCTTCGACAGAACGGTTGCGATTGCAGCGGTCAGGGTGGTCTTGCCGTGGTCAACGTGACCGATGGTGCCGACGTTCACGTGCGGCTTGGTCCGTTCAAACTTGCCTTTTGCCATCTTAGACTCCTAAATTTGATGAGAATGTCCAGGCAACACGCCCGACTGATTACTGACTTGTCAGCGATACGACGAGAAACTGGTGCCCTTGACGTGGATTGAACACGTGGCCTCTCCCTTACCAAGGGAGTGCTCTACCACTGAGCTACAAGGGCATTTTTCCGACTGCACAACAACCAAACATGCAACCGGACCAAAACTTGGAGCGGGTGAAGGGAATCGAACCCTCGTCTTAAGCTTGGAAGGCTTCAGCTCTACCATTGAGCTACACCCGCGAGGAAACAACGTTCACTTCACAACCGCCGCGTCTTTCGATCGCGTATGTACTGCAGACTGCTTTGACTCCCGGCCTATTGGTGGAGAGGGCTGGATTCGAACCAGCGTACTCGTAAGAGGGCAGATTTACAGTCTGCTGCCATTAACCACTCGGCCACCTCTCCGTGCAGGGAACTCAAAACTATAGAGGAACATCTCTGGACTGTCAACTAAATTTTCGCTTCGAGGCAAAATATTTTATCAACTGCCGGATATTGCTCAGAGGAACGACCCGCGACGTTTTTTCGAATCTTCAGGCTTTTTGTGTCTGCGACTCAACCGGCTTTTCATTCCAGGGCGCAATTCTAGGCAACATCAGCATTCCAGGCAAGGCCAGAACGAAACAAATTAGAAAAAAATTTAACCAGCCGGTGTCGGCGACGATGTAACCCACCGAAGAATTCACAAAAGTTCGAGGCACGGCCATCAAACTGGTGAACAACGCAAACTGCGTGGCGGTGTAGCGTGGATCGGTCTCGCGCATGATGTAGGCTACGAAGGCCGTGGTCCCCAGGCCCACACCAAAGGCTTCCAGCCCGATCACCACCGCCAGCACCGGCAGGCTGGCACCGACGTGGGCCAGCCAGGCAAAACCGAGGATGGGTACCGCCTGCAGTACCCCGAACACCCACAGCCCGCGATTGATGCCCAGCCGTACCATCCAGATGCCGCCGATGATGCCGCCGGCCACGCTGGCCCACAGGCTGGTGGTCTTGGAGACCACACCGATCTCCGTCATCGAGAAGCCGAGGTCGATGTAGAACTTGGTGGCCAGCGCAGTGGCCATGCTGTCGCCCAGCTTGTAGAGGAAGATGAAGCCCAGCACCCACAGCGCATTGCCCCAGCCGCCCCGCGCGATGAATTCGCGGAAAGGCAGCACCACGGCTTCGGTCAGGCTCTTGGGCGGCGTCCCGTAGACCTTCGGTTCCTTCACCACCAGCGAGCACAGCAGTCCCGGCAGCATGAAGGCTGCGGTGATCCAGAACACGGTCGGCCATGGCATCTGGTCGGCCAGCACCAGCGACAGCGCGCCCGGCACCATGCCGGAGAGCTTGTAGGCATTGACGTGGATGGCGCTGCCCAGGCCCAGTTCGGCTTCGGGCAGGATCTCGCGCCGGTAGGCGTCGATGGCGATGTCCTGGCTGGCCGAGAGGAAGGCGACCACTGAGGCCATGAAGGCAATCGTGCTCACGTCAGTGAGCGGATCGAGCATGCCCATGCCGCCGATAGCCAGGAACAGCAGCAGCTGGGTAAACACCATCCAGCCGCGCCGGCGACCGATGCGGCCGAAGTGGAAGCGGTCCATGAGCGGCGACCAGACGAACTTCCAGGTGTAGGGGAACATCACCAGCGCAAACAGCCCGAGTGTCTTGACGTTCAAGCCGGACTTGGCCAGCCAGGCCTGCAACAGGCTCAGCAGGATGAACAGCGGAAGGCCGGAAGTGAATCCGAGGAAGACGCAGATCAGCATGCGCCGGTTCAGGTATTGCTGCCAGGAAGCGGCGGGTACGGTCATGGGCGGATCAGCTCGAAAAACGCGAAACATGAAACAAAAAACGCCGGTCGCCAGCGATAGGCACTGCCGGACCGGCGTCTGCGGGGCATGGTGAAGCTCTTTGCAAAAACTTGGCGATGCGATTTCAGCTTATTTCTTGCGCAGCCGGAAGACCGCCAGGCTGCCGCGCCAGTTCGGGAAGTAGCGCACGGGCTTGCCATCCTTGAGGGCCACGCATTCCAGCACTTCCAGGCCCAGCTCGTTGGCCAGCGCCTCAAAGTCCCTGATCGTGGCGCAGCGCAGGTTCGGCGTATCGTACCACTGGTAAGGCAGGCTTCTGGACACCGGCATGCGTCCGCGCAGCAGCGCCACGCGGTGCGGCCAGTAGGCGAAGTTGGGGAAGGACACCGTCACCTCGCGCCCGACCCGGGCGATCTCGCGCAAGGTCCCTTCCACATCCTTGACCATCTGCAGCGCCGACAGGCACAGCACGGTATCGAAGGCATTGTCCTCGAACATGGCCAGGCCACCGTTCAGGTCCTGCTGAATCACCGAGACATTGCGCGCCACGCACTTGGGGATCTGCTCATCGTCGATCTCCACGCCATAACCCGAGCAGCCCTTGTCGGATTGCAGATAGTCCAGCATCACGCCATCGCCGCAGCCCAGATCCAGCACCTGCGACTTCTCGCGCACCCAGTGGGCGATGAAGGCCAGATCGGGGCGCAGCGCGCTCAATTGTTCGAAAGTCATGCGCGGCCCTCCTGCTGCAGTTCAGTCCAGATGCTTCCGTAGTACTCGCGCACCACCTTCATGTAGCGCGCATCGTCCAGCAGGAAAGCGTCATGCCCGTGCGGGGCGTCGATTTCGGCATAGCTCACGCGGCGCTTGTTGGCCACCAGCGCCTGCACCATCTCGCGGCTGCGTTCGGGCGAGAAGCGCCAGTCGGTCGTGAAGGACACCAGCAGGAACTTGGCCTTCGTGCGGGCGAAAGCGCGCGCCAGGTCGCCACCGAATTCGCGCGCCGGATCGAAGTAGTCCAGTGCCTTGGTGATGAGCAGATAGGTGTTGGCGTCGAAGTAGGTCGAGAACTTGTCGCCCTGGTAGCGCAGGTAGGATTCGATCTCGAAATCCACACCATAACCGAACTGGTACTCGCCCGAGCGCAGGTCACGGCCGAATTTCTCGGCCATGTCGTCGTCCGACAGGTAGGTGATGTGGCCCACCATGCGTGCCACCCGCAGGCCATTTTTGGGCACCACGCCGTGCGCATAGAAATCGCCACCGTGGTACTGGGGATCGGTCAGGATGGCCTGGCGCGCGACGTCGTTGAAGGCGATGTTCTGCGCCGACAGCTTGGGCGTGGAGGCGATCACCAGACAGTGGCGCAGGCGGTCCGGATACATCATGCTCCAGGCCAGCGCCTGCATGCCGCCCAGCGAGCCGCCCATGACGGCGGCAAAGCAGTCGATGCCGAGCCGGTCGGCCAGGCGCGCCTGGGCGTTGACCCAGTCTTCCACCGTCACCACCGGGAAGTCTGCACCATAGGGCTGGCCGGTAGCCGGGTTCGGATGCATCGGCCCGGTCGAGCCAAAACAGGAACCCAGGTTGTTCACGCCAATGACGAAGAAGCGGTCCGTGTCCAGCGACTTGCCGGGACCGACCATGTTGTCCCACCAGCCCACGTTGTCCGGGGCGTCGGCGTAGACGCCAGCCACGTGATGTGAAGCATTGAGCGCATGGCAGACCAGCACGGCATTGGATTTGTCGGCATTCAAGGTGCCGTAGGTTTCATAGGTCAGCGAGTAGTCCGCCAGCGCGGCACCGCTTTGCAGCGGCAGC
Organism: Herbaspirillum huttiense; assembly: GCF_004367745.1. Classification (GTDB taxonomy): domain Bacteria; phylum Pseudomonadota; class Gammaproteobacteria; order Burkholderiales; family Burkholderiaceae_D; genus Herbaspirillum; species Herbaspirillum huttiense. The sequence continues at coordinate 145,963 of NZ_CP037993.1, read as the reverse complement.
GGCTCGGCGAAATGCATGACCTGGGGCGATACGATTCCGATCGACATGATTGTTCTGCGTAAGTGACTCGGCGCCAGCCGGCTCCGGGGAGCGGCATTGGCGGTCGCTTCGCCGGGCGGCGTGGCCAGTCTCGTGCGCGGGCAACAAAAAAGCCCGGAAGCAGTGCTTGCGGGCTCACTCATCGATGGGGCGGGGCAGTCTTGGGAGGAACAGCTGATCCAAGCTCGCTTTAGCCGCATTTAGATGGGATCAGGATCCCGGCGCCCGCAAGCTGAAGTTGGTCAAACCGTTCAAATCGGCGCAGTGGCGTAAGAATACCCAAGTCGGGCAGGCCCGTCAAACGGCCCTGCCCGGCTCCCTTGCGGCTAGCGGCGGCGCGCCGCCACCTTGACTTCAGCCACAGCCGGCTCGGCGTGCAAGGCTTGCAACTGCGCCATGGCCGCACTGATGGCAGCGGGCTCGGTGGCACGCAGGACCTTCTTGACCTGCGGCTCCAGCAGGCGCAGGTCGCTGTTGAGGATCTCGTTCTTCACCGACAAAATCTGCGAGGGATGCATGGAGAACTCCAGCAGCCCCATGCCCAGCAACAGGCGCGTCCATTTCAGGTCACCGGCCATTTCGCCGCACACCGACACCGGAATGCCCGCCTTGCGGCCTTGTGAAATCACGGTCGAGAGCAGGAACAGCACCGCCGGATGCAGCGGATCGTAGAGATGCGCCACCTCATGGTCCACGCGGTCAATGGCCAGGGTGTACTGGATCAGGTCGTTGGTGCCGATGGAGAGGAAGTCCAGCCGCTTGATGAACAAGGGCAGCGCCAGAGCGGCCGCCGGGATCTCGATCATGGCACCGACCGGAATGTCTTCGTCGAACTTCTGCTTGCGGTCGCGCAGCTGCTGCTTGGCCTGTTCGATCATGGACAGGGTCTGGTCGATCTCGAAAGCATGCGCCATCATCGGCACCAGCAGCTTGATGGGACCATAGGCCGAAGCGCGCAGGATGGCCCGCAGCTGCGTCAGGAACATCTGCGGCTCGGACAGGCAGTAGCGGATCGCACGCAAGCCCAAGGCCGGGTTCAGGGCGGTTTCTTCATCCTCGTCCAGCGGCTTGTCGGCACCCACATCCAGGGTACGGATGGTGACCACCCTGCCCTTCATGGCAATGACCGCCTGCTTGTAGGATTCGAACTGCTCATCCTCGCTGGGGAATTTCTCCAGATGCCCGGCCCGTCCCATGAACAGGAATTCCGAACGGAACAGCCCGATACCCATCGCGCCCGCCTCGAAGGCGTTGGCGGCATCGTTGGGCAGCTCGATGTTGGCCAGGAGCGTGATCGGCTCGCCATCCTGGGTGATGGCCGGGGTTTTCTTGAGACGTGAAAGTTTCTTCCGCTCGCGCAGCAGGCGTTCCTGCCGTGCGCGGTACTGTGCCAGTACCAGCGGGGAAGGATCGACGATGACCACACCGGCGTCGCCATCGATGATGAGCACATCATCGTGCTTCACCAGCACCGACGCATTGTGCATGCCGACGGCCGCCGGAATGGCCAGGCTGCGCGCCACGATGGCGGTGTGCGAGTTGGGACCGCCCAGGTCGGTGACGAAGCCGGCAAAGGCGCTCTCGCGGAACTGCAGCATGTCGGCCGGCGAGATGTCGTGGGCCACCACGATGATGTTGGCGGCGGCCTCGCCGGTGGGCGGCAGGTGGGTGGCGCTACCGGTCAGGATCTTGAGGATGCGCTCGCCGACCTGCTGGATGTCGGCCTTGCGCTCGCGCAGGTAAGGGTCTTCGATCTCGTCGAACTGGGCCGACAATTCCTCGATCTGGGTCACCAGCGCCCATTCGGCGTTGTAGTAACGGTGCCGGATGATGTCCTGCGGCACTTCGGCCAGCATCGGGTCCGACAAGATCAGCGAATGCACATCAATGAACGCGCCCAGCTCGGGCGGCGCATCCTTGGGCAATTCGGAGCGGATGATATGAAGTTCCTGGTGCACCGCCTTGACCGCGCTGCGCAAGCGGTCGATCTCGGCCTCGACCTGGTCGGGCGCGATCAGGTAGTGTTTGACGTCCAGTGCGGCCGGCGCCATCAAGTGCGCGCGTCCGATGGCGATGCCTTGCGACACCGCGATTCCATGTAAGCTGAATGAAGCCATCGCGTATCTCCTGCCTGTTTTCTTATAGTCCGCCGTGTTGCCTGCGCGCGGTAGCTGAAGCAAGTTACCGAACAATGTACGGTTTGGCAATCAGGACCAGGCGCGACACACTGAAGACAGATAGACAGGCAGCGTATATGAACATTATTTCAGCCCGCACAGGAAATGCGCGGGCCTTGACATATCGCAAGAAGCATTCCAGCCGCGCCGCAGTGTTGCGGCGCAATACCGCCAGCGCGGTGAAGGGGCTTACTGGCCTTCGCCGAACTTGTCGGCAATCAGGGCTTCCAGGGCGGTGAAGCATTCCTGCTCATCGGCGCCGTTGGTTTCCAGGGTGACGATGCTGCCCTTGCCGGCGGCCAGCATCATCACGCCCATGATGGACTTGGCATTGACGCGACGCTTGTTGAAGGTCAGCCAGACTTCGCTCTTGAATTTGCCGGCCAGTTGGGTCAGCTTGGCCGAGGCGCGTGCATGCAGGCCCAGCTTGTTGACGATTTCGAGTTCTTTTTGAATCATGTTCTGCTTTCGTTTTTATCGTATTGGCGCGGTTTGATGCAGCCGGGCAAGCAAGGTTCAGGCCGAGGCCGCCACCCGGATGCGGTTGTCGATCCGCACCGCACCATTCTGGCCCCCTGCCAGCGCCATTTCCACCACCACATCCAGCGTATCGTTACGGTAGGTCAGCGCCCGCAGCAGCATGGGCAGGCTGATGCCGGCGATCACCTGGACGTTGCCCAAGCCGCACAGGAAGCCCGTACAGTTGGAGGGCGTGCCGCCCATCACATCGGTGATGACCAGTACGCCGCTGCCATCATCGAGGCGTCCGACCGCCTCGATGGCCAGTTTTTGCACTTCCGCCGGGTTCTGGTCGGCGATCACGTCGATCGCCTCCATCCGTTCGGGGCGGCCGCGGAAAACGTGCGTGGCGGCGGCCAGGAAAGCTTGCCCCAGCGGGGCGTGCGTCAAGAGAAGAATACCAACCATGGAATTGTTGCCATCTGTTGCGACGCGCTTTTCCCCGAGCAGCCCGTCATGCTCTGTCGATCCCATTATCCGACCGACCCTGTAACCTCTGCTGCCCCTGCGGCTGCCTCCAGCGCGTCCACGAACATCGCCGCCACATCAAACCCGGTCTGCTGGGTAATTTCCTGGAAGCAGGTCGGGCTGGTGACGTTGATTTCGGTGAGATAGTCGCCGATAGCGTCCAATCCTACCAGTAACAGGCCACGTTGATACAAGATCGGCCCCAAAGCCTCGCCGATCTCGATGTCGCGAGCCGATGCCGGCTGCGCTTTGCCCAGACCGCCTGCGGCCAGGTTGCCGCGCACCTCGTTGCCCTGCGGAATGCGTGCCAGCACATTGGGCACCACCTTGCCGCCGATCAGGAGAATGCGCTTGTCGCCTGCGCTGATCTGGGGAATGAAACGCTGCGCCATGATCGTGCGTTGACCGTTGTCGGTCAGGGTTTCGATGATGGAGCCCAGATTCATGCCATCGGCCTTGACGCGGAAGATGCCCATGCCGCCCATGCCGTCGAGCGGCTTCAGGATCACGTCCTGGTGCTCGTCGTGGAAGGCGCGCAGGCGCTTGGCGTCGCGCGTGACCAGGGTCGGCGCGGTGTACTGCGGGAACTGGGCAATGGCCAGTTTCTCGTTGTGGCTGCGAATGGCAGCCGGCTTGTTGAATACGCGCGCCCCCTGCTTCTCGGCCAGCTCCAGCAAGTACGTCGTGTAGATGTACTCCATGTCGAAGGGCGGATCCTTGCGCACGATCACCGCATCGAATTCGGAGAGGAAGGACGACGCCGGCTTGTCGGCGCGGTACCAGTCATCGGCATCGCCGGTCAGCGTGATCTTGAAGGCATTGGCAGTCACCAGGCCGTTTTCCAGCACCAGGTCGCCCTGTTCGAAGGCGTAGATGCTGTGTCCGCGGCGTGCGGCCTCGCGCATCATGGCGAAGGTGGAATCCTTGTACGTCTTGAACGTATCCAGAGGATCGGCGAGGAAAGCGATTTTCATGAGGCTGGGGTCCTGTTGAGCCTGGCAAAGGCGCGATATTAATAAACTTCCGGGTTGGGGTCGGTCTTTTCCATCTCCACCGAGGCGGCCAGCAGCGCCAGTCGCGCCACCACGCCATACATGTAGAAACGGTTGGGCGCGGCCGTGCCCGGCTTGGCATGCATGTCAGGCAGGGCATGCTGCTGGGCGAACGCCAGCGGCACGAAATGCGCGCCGGGGGCGTTCAGGTTTTCGTTCACGCCACGTTCGGCGTGCACGCGGTAGAAACCGCCCACCACATAGCGGTCGATCATGTAGACCACCGGCTCGGCCACGGCCTGGTTGATGCGCTCGAAGGAGTGCACGCCTTCCTGCACGATCACTTCCGAGACTTCCAGGCCTTCCTTGCCGGCCAGCATGCCGGTGCGCTGCTTGCGGTTGAGGTCCTTGATCTCGCTGGCATCCTTGACCGCCATGATGCCCATGCCATAGGTGCCGGCATTGGCCTTGATGAAGACGAAGGGCTGTTCCTTGATGCCGTATTCCTTGTACTTCTTGCGGATCTTCGACAGCAGCGAGGACACGCTGTCGGCCAGCGCGTCGGTGCCGGTGTTCTCCTGGAAATCGATGTCGCTGACCTTGGCGAAGAGCGGGTTGAGCATCCAGGGGTCGACCTCGACCATTTTGGAAAACTTCTTCACCACTTCATCGTAGGCGGCAAAGTGGTTGCTCTTGCGGCGCAGCGCCCAGCCCGCGTGCAGCGGCGGCAGGACGCTTTGTTCATGCAGCCCTTCCAGCACCGAGGGAATGCCGCTGGAGAGGTCATTGTTGAGCAGCACCGTACAGGGGTCGAAGTTCTTCAGGCCCAGCCGGCGGCCGTTGGCCGAGCGCTCCAGCGGTTCCAGCGTAATGTGGGTGCCGTCGGGCAGTTCGATCTGCTGCGGCTTGCTCGCGCCCGCTGCCAGCGTACCCAGGCGCACGTTCAGCCCGGTCTGGCGGAAGATCTGCATCAGGCGGCCGATGTTCTGCAGGTAGAAGGTATTGCCGGGCTGGGTTTCCGGAATCAGTAGCAGGTTGCGTGCATCCGGGCAGTATTTCTCGATGGCCGCCATGGCCGCTTGCACCGCCAGCGGCAGCATTTCCGGCGAGAGGTTGTTGAAGCCGCCCGGGAACAGGTTGGTATCGACCGGCGCCAGCTTGAACCCGGCATTGCGCAGGTCCACCGAGCAATAGAAGGGCGGCGTGTGCTCCTGCCACTCCATGCGGAACCAGCGTTCGATGGCCGGCGTGGCACCCAGGATTTTCTTCTCCAGCTCCAGCAGGGGACCATTCAGAGCGGTGACGAGATGCGGGACCATAAAAGACCTTAACAATATGTAAATGCCGGCAGCGAGCTTCGATTTTAGCGGATTCCTGAAACCGTGTTGCGACGCAGTAGACGCCGCTGTTGCCATTTCAGCAAAGCCGGGATCCGGCCACGATCGCTGCAAAGGCGTGGCCGGGAGTGTTCACATGGCGATGATGGCGGCATTTTAAAGAGTCCGACTCAAATACTCGGGAATTATCCCCCTGCGACGCGGCAATGCATCAGGAAACCGCTTTACCTGAAGGAAATGGCAAAAAAACGACAGCTTGACTCCCTGGCAAGCTTGCATCCTCTTCATGTCGTGAAGCCTGCAAATGAAAAAAGGCACCCGAAGGTGCCTTGTAAAGAGGCCGTTTCCAGCCCCGAAGGAATACTGCAGACTCAGTACGACAGATGCTTAGTGGTAGGCCGATTCGCCGTGGCTGGAGATGTCCAGGCCTTCGCGTTCTTCTTCCTCGGTCACACGCAGGCCGATGACGACGTCGACGATCTTGTAGGCGATGAAGGAAACCACACCCGACAGGATCACGGTGGTCAGCACGCCCTGGAACTGGATCCAGACCTGGCCGCCGATGGAGTAATCCGGAGCAACGGCGTTGGCCACGTAGTCGTAGATGCCGGTGCCGCCCAGGCTGGGCGCTGCGAACACGCCGGTCAGGATGGCACCCAGGATGCCGCCCACGCCGTGCACGCCGAAGACGTCCAGTGCATCGTCCGAACCCAGGATCTTCTTCAGGCCGCTCACGCCCCACAGGCACAGCAGGCCGGCCAGCAGGCCCATGACTACGGCACCGATGACGCCCACGAAGCCGGCCGCCGGGGTGATCGCCACCAGACCGGCGACGGCACCCGAAGCAGCACCCAGCATGGAGGGCTTGCCCTTGCCGATCCATTCGCCGAAGCTCCAGGACAGGACCGCGGCAGCAGTGGCCAGGATGGTGTTGACGAAGGCCAGGGCAGCAGTGCCGTTGGCTTCCAGACCGGAGCCGGCGTTGAAGCCGAACCAGCCGAACCACAGCAGCGAGGCACCGACCATGGTCAGGGTCAGGCTATGCGGCTTGAAGGCTTCCTTGCCGAAACCGATACGCTTGCCGATCACGTAGGAACCCACCAGGCCGGCGATGGCGGCATTGATGTGCACCACGGTGCCACCAGCGTAATCCAGCGCGCCCTTCTGGAACAGCCAGCCCGAGATGGCGGTCGCCTTTTCAGCGGCGGCGGTATCGGTGAAGGCGTCCGGACCCGGCCAGAACCAGACCATGTGGGCCATCGGCAGGTAGGAGAAGGTGAACCACAGGATCGAGAACAGGATCACGGCGGAGAACTTCACGCGCTCGGCGAAGGCACCGATGATCAGCGCCACGGTGATGGCGGCGAACGCACCCTGGAAGGCGACGAAGACCAGTTCCGGAATGACCACGCCCTTGCTGAAGGTAGCGGTGTTGGAGTCACCGGTCAGGCCGTGCAGGAACAGGCGATCAAAGCCGCCGAAGAAGGCGCTGCCCTCGGTGAACGCGATGCTGTAGCCGTAGACGAACCACAGGATGTAGATCAGCGAGAAGATCATGAAGCACTGCATCAGCACCGACAGCATGTTCTTGCTGCGCACCAGGCCGCCGTAGAACAGGCCCAGGCCCGGCAGGGTCATCAGGATGACGAAAGCGGTACACACCAGCATCCAGGCAGTGTCGCCCTTGTTGGGGACCGGACCCGGAGCAGCAGCGGCTGCGGCCGGCGCTGCAGGGGCAGCGGCAGCCGGGGCAGCTGCTTCAGCCTTGGGCGCAGCCGGAGCGGCAGCGGCCGGGGCAGCGGCGGTGGCCGCTGCAGCTTCAGGCTTGGGCGCGTCCTGCGCCTGGGCCGGAGCGGTAAAACCTACCGCCAACAACAGCGCGCCAATGGCGAGCGCGCCGGAAAACATTTTCTTCATGCTCATTAGAATTCCCCTTTTTTACAGAGCGTCTTTACCGGTCTCGCCGGTACGGATACGGATCACGTCCAGCAAGTCCTGGACGAAGATCTTGCCGTCGCCGATCTTGCCGGTGCGGGCGGCGGTCTCGATGGCTTCCAGGGCGCGTTCGACGATGGCGTCGTCCACGGCGGCCTCGATCTTGGTCTTGGGCAGGAAATCCACCACATACTCGGCACCGCGATACAGCTCGGTATGGCCTTTCTGACGACCGAAGCCCTTGACTTCAGTCACGGTGATGCCTTGCACACCGATGGCCGAGAGGGCTTCACGCACCTCATCCAGCTTGAACGGTTTGATGATCGCAGTGATCAGTTTCATACGAACCTCTTGTTAGAAAGTTTTGCTGATGGAGAAGACGAAGCCGTTCTTGCCGACGTTCTTGGCGCCATCCGATGCCGGGGTGGTGGTCACGCCGTCCTTCAGGTCGGTACCGACGTAGGCCAGGCCCAGGGTGATGCCGGCTGCCTCGTCGAAGGTCTTGGACAGGCCGATCTTCCAGTCGGTGTAGCTGAAGTCGTTGGGGTTGCCGCGCACGCTCTGGTGACCGACATGCAGACCCAGCATCACGCCGTAGTAGGTCTCGATGTTGGCACCCAGGTCGAAGTACTGGCTGTACTTGCTGTTGACGGCGCCGAACAGGTTGGTCAGCGATTGCGAATACTTGAAGTAAGCCGGACCGTAGCCGACCTGGCCATACAGTTCGAAGGTGTTGGCGTTCTTGGCACCGCTGTTGGCCAGGGTGTTGCCCGGGTAGTAGTAGTACAGGCCGCCGACGTCATAGGTGAAGCCGCCGCCGATGTCGCCGCGCTTGCCGCCGTAGATGTCCCACTCGACGTCACCCTTGGTGTCGGTGCCGGTCAGGGTGCCGGCGTCCTTGATCCACTTGATGTTGGTCAGCCAGGTGCCGGCGTAGAGGCCGGTCGGGTTGTGCGTGTAGTCAGCGCCAACCTGCAGGGCCGGGTCAAAGCGGGTCTGGGTCAGGCCACGATAGCGGTAGTCGCTCACCACGGCAGCGTTGAAGCTCAGTTCATTATCCGGCTTGGCGTCTTCTGCGCGGGCCACGGTAGAAACGAAGGATGCGGCGATGGCTGTTGCAAGAATCAGTTTCTTCATGACTTTCCCTCTGGTTTATGTTTTAACAATAAAGTCGGTTTTTTTGTCTTTGCCCAGACTCATTAGCAGGAGCCGTGCCATGTCCGTTCGGCAAGGCAGACTTGTCTTTTTGCGTGAAACCAGAGATTTGCAACGATTTTTTTCGAGATCAGCTTCAAAATAGTGCATGCGGCACTCAAATGCACGCTGCTGGTGCGATATTGATGGTTTTTTATCAATCCTGCATCAAACGCGGCGAACACATTTTGGTGCGCGGGTGGCGGGCGAAGCAAAGATCACCAAGTCGGAGCATTTCCTGCAGGAAAATTCACTGCATTTCAGCGCGTTTTCTGCCCGTTTTGAAGCGCTGGCCGGCACCTGTTGGCAAAAATGCGGTCTCAGCAGGACATCCCGGTAGGAGGATGGGCGGGAAACCGCTAAACTTGCAGTACAGCTATCTGCCAAGGAGATCCGACATGGACAAGCCCCCATTTTTTGAAGACCTGCAATCCAAGATCAACAAGGCGATCGAGAACTCTCCGGCCAAGGACATCGAGAAGAACGTCAAGGCCATGCTGAGTCAGGGTTTTGCCAAGCTGGACCTGGTCACGCGCGAGGAATTCGACGTCCAGGCCCAGGTACTGGCCAAGACCCGTGCCCGCCTGGAGGCGCTGGAAGCGCGTGTTGCCGAGCTTGAGGCTCAGCAAAAACAGACTCCATGACCCTGGCCCGGACACTTTTCTCTTTCCCTCCCCCTTCCCTTCTTTCTGCTGACCAGCTGCCGGGTTCATCGCGATGAGCCTGGCAGTCTTGCGCAGCCGCGCCCTGGCCGGCATGAGCGCCCCGCCGGTGACGGTCGAGGTGCATCTGGCCAATGGCTTGCCGGCCTTCACCATCGTTGGACTCCCCGAGGCCGAGGTGAAGGAAGCCAAGGACCGCGTCCGGGCGGCGCTGCAAAACGCCCGGTTTGAATTCCCCGCCCGCCGCATTTCATGTTGTCAACCGTAAAATCAAGAAAAATGAACTTGATAGACGCCTTGAAGGAAGGACGTAACGTCTTCGCTTCCAAGAGCGCTATGGGAGGCGTACGCCCATAAAAAGGTGAACTGCTGCGTTTATCAGCCCATCTGTAAGGGAGTGATTTCAGCGGTGCCCGGCTTGTTGAACTTATCTAACCCGGGGCCACGTATCATGGAAGATGTGTGGTGACCTACCTAGAAGAGCCTGCTTTCAAAGCAGAGTGATGTGCATTGCAATACACCTGAATAAGGTCATGGAGCGTCGCTCGATGCTTAGGGGAAAGAGAGCGCATCTTTGTTAGCAAAATCGGATCAGGGAAGGCGGATTGCAGATCCGTCGGCGCAAAAAGCGTCCATACGGGAACATTAAAAAATGCCGCGAAATTATCAATTTGATCGAGCGAGGTATTCAGCCGCCCATTCTCGTATCGCGAAATGGTTTCGATTTCAACACATAGCGCGGCAGCTAGTTGGTGCTGCGTGAGAGAACGTGCCTTTCGAAGTGCGGCGATGTTCCGACCAAGGGATTTGGCCGCAGAAACAGGCAGTTTTTGATCTTCGGTCTTTTTCATGTGCAAGCTCAGTGGCTTGCACATGGTCTCCTCATTCCCACCCGCAGAACAGGGCTCATCAAATCAATATTATTGACTTGCTGAATCAACTTCATCTAGTATCCGTGCGTTTCTTACGCAACAGAAAGGCCGCCCAGGCGACGACGCTAGGGCGGTTTCTCGCCAACTATGTTCATTACATTTCCCTCTTGGCAGGTCCAAGGTGTGCCACGCACGTTGATCGCGCCTGCGATACCTTGGAATTCCGCTTTGCTGGATGTCAGCCAACCATGTTTCTTGGTGTCGCCAAAAATTGATTCTCCTATTCCGCAAACGCATCTGCGATTGTTCTCGGACATTGATGAACTACTCACACACGTACGGGACGAGCGCGATGACACCTGCAATGTATATGTCTTGTCCTATTTAAAAGACCGTTTATCCATCTCAGTAGTGACCGGTATTGGTTCTTATCCATGCCCAAGAACTGGCATTAAACTAAGAGTCTTCTTTGACGACAGTAATCAGCCGCAACCAGCTCATAGCGCGCAGCCACAATTTTCAAAGCACCTTGCTTTTGCAATTGACGCGAAATTTGCAAGACCCCAATGATTATGTATCCAGAGCTTAATGGGTATTAAGATGAAATTAGATCGATTCACGGACGTTGATTTGTCCACCGCGCTGCGTACGCTGCACAAACTTGCCTTGCAAGAAGGAGACCTTGGGCGTGACTATTGGATGCAAATTTCGGAGCTACTCAAGGATGCCGCGAGCTATAAGCAAAGGGCGTTGATTGCAGAAGAAAAACTGAGAAAAAAACGACTCCATACTACTTCGCATCGATGTGACAGCAGAGGTGTTGATTTGCTCGCCGATTTGACCCTCTCTAACTGACCCGCCTTCCAGTGCCTGCTAAAGGCCGCCACACGGTCATACGACCCCTCATAACCAAGCTCCCTTAACTCCAGGAACATCTGTTTCAGGGTCCGTCTTTGCTTACGGGATTTGACCAACTCTGAGCTCAGCCACGCGGAAAGCCTGGGGGCATATGCATCCAAAGAGCTCGGTGAATGCCTGCTGGCATAGGAAGGTTCGATCGCCTCTGATCGAATGTAGCGACGAACCGTGTTTCGGGAAATGTCCAACCTGCGGGCGATTTCCCGGATCGAGACGCGATCTCTGATGTACCAGCGTCGAATGATTCCAAGTAGGGCCACGTCTATCACTCCGTTCTCCCGCTCGATGTCATGAGCAGGATTGTGGTCTAAACATGGGTCAACTTAGGATGCAAATTTCCGGGGAAACTGGGTCAGTTTTCAATGCAAATCAACAAGTTCTCGCAATTCCCTTCCCACGCTGCAAAGGGCTGGTGTAGAACCGCTTTAATTCGCCGTAGTGCTGCTGTAAAACGATCGCACCACATGCAACCGCCTGGCCGTCGTCGTCGCGGACAACAGCAAACAAAACGTTGGCGCTCGCAAGAGCGTCGAGATCAATGCCGTGATGGCTTTCTGCAGGGTAAAGCGGGACCTGATACGCGTCCAGTTCCTCAATAAGTTTTATGACCTCCTCTTGCCGAGGATCTTCGAGCGAAATTCTCATTAATTTGTGTTCCTGATTAGCTGTGCTAGCCATTGGCATTTTCAATACTAGGTGCTCTCGCTCCAACGACTGAACATAACCAATATTTTGAAATCCGCATTTCTCTAAAACGCGTAATGATCCTGTATTGGCTGGCATCGCGAAGGCATGAAGTTCGCCAATATGACACGTATGAAAGGCGTATTGAGATGCTGTCTGCACCAGTTCTGATGCGTATCCTCGCCGCCACTTGTCGGGGGAGAAGGCATAAATAACTTCAATTCCCCACCCTGGTTCGTCTGGATCGGTACAAAGGCCTCCCCAGCCGATAACTTTGAAATCTCTTCGATCACGAACCACCCAAGGCGCGAAGCCATTGGAGGAGCGTTGTGATTCAAAACTGCGAAGCCGCCGCAAAAGGGCTTCGGGAGATTGGGCTTTATGCGTGAACTGCATCGCCTGCTGATCGCTCATGAAGCTGAAAATCGCGCTGAGATCTCTATCCTGAAAGTCTTGAAGAGCGAGTCGAGATGTGAAAATCATTGGTACGGTTAAATGCCTTGTTGCCAACGTTAATAGCGAACATTTTGGCATAAGGGCTCGAATGTCATCATGGACCAAACATCGACGTGGTTGGATGTCCACTTCTGGCCGAATGCTGGCATGACCCGCTAATCATGTCGGGCGAATGGATGGTACGGCGTCGTGACACAGCTTTGTTCGACTCTGAAGAGAAGTAATACATCAATGCTGGTGCTGGTGCTGGTGATGTGTATCTGGGAAGTGATCGTGTGTGTGTAATGCGCGATTGATGATGCTTGTGGGTGTGTTTCGTCCCGGGAGCCATGGGAGCATCATGGGTGTGAGCATGGTGCAAATCATCATGAGTGTGCTCATGTTCATGCTCCATTACCTCATGAGTATGCTCGTGAGCATGACGCTCAGTGAGATGAAGGTAAATGCCGAACGCCATTAATGCGCCAGCTATGAGAAGTTGAGGCGTCAGGGCTTCACCACCGGCAAGTGCTAAGACCGCGCCAAGAAATGGCGCCGCAGAGAAGTAAGTGCCGGTTCGCGCAGTACCCAGATGCCGCAGGGCTACCACGAACAATGTCAGGCTGACGCCATAGGAAAGGAAGCCCAGAGCCATGGTTTCCGCTATGACAGAGATGTTCGGGAGGCGCGCGTTCATTGCTATGGCGATCACCAGATTCGTTAATCCCGCCGAGAGCCCTTTCACACTAGCGACCCAGGAGCCGTCAGCCGTCGACACCTTGCGTGTGAGATTATTGTCGATGCCCCATGCAAAACATGCGCCTAGAATCGCCAGCGATGGCCAAATCTGGACATGACTCAGTTCACGTGGAAGGCTTAGAACCACTGCGCCAATCACGATCGCCACCATGCCGATCGCTATGCGTCGGTCAAAATTCTCTTTGCTGCCGTTAGGCCAATCATCAGGAGTACAGGTGCTATGACCCCGCCGAAGGCAATGGCACCAGCAAGCCAACCTATTTCATTGCGTTGAAGAGAAGTCTTTTGGGCGCCGACGACCTTCCTGTAGATGAATAGCCCCACCCCTGAGCCAAGGTACAGGAGGGCGGCAATCATCCAAGGTGAGTTACCTTCGAGGAGGGGCTTGGCGATCGGCGTGGCAGCTCCGAAAAGCAAGGCTGCGGCCAGAGCTGCTTTGACTCCAGGCGCGGAGATAGTGGTCCACAGTTTCATTGCATTCTCGCTTCAGAAATTGGTTCTTTCTGGCATTTCTTTCACGACAGTGTACGTGCCGCCGAATGAAGCACGCTAGGGTAAGCGATCAGCGCCGTCTGACGGCATTGCTCAAACTTACTAAGGAAGGTTTTCTGGACCTCAAGATTTGCTAGCAGATGGCGACTGATTGAACGTCATCGTCCGCGGTAAGTAAGGGAGCCCGTTTATTCTCCTAAGTCCATTAGAGAAGTCTTCGCTCAAGAATGCGTCACTCATGATGTCTCTGGAGGCGGAGTAATAACGCGATTCGATATTGAGCAGTCCCATCATAGTGTGCTCAAGGTGATCCGTCTGATACGGCCGATTTTCCAAAATTGCCTTATCCACAGCATTTGCGCCTGAGAAAGATCTCATCCAAAGGAGCATCGGTATCTCATATCCAGAGGCGTCTACTGCAGACTGGCCCGCATGATCCCTTGTGTGCCCGACCTCCTGACCGTGGTCTGCGCTATACAAGAGACTTACCGCACCGAAGTTAGCCGCCATAGTACTCTTGATCATACTTGCCACGACAAAGTCGCTATAAGCGATGGCATTGTCATACTCATTACGCAATTGGCGGATCCAAAGCGACCGTCCGGCGGCGGATAGTTGGTCTGTGACGGTATCGCTGACATCGTCGAATTTTGCGTACGACCTCGGGTAGCGCATGTCGTATGTCGGGTGGGCCCCAAGTAGATGAACGACAATCAGCTTCTTGGGCGCAGGATTAACCAGAGCAGCATTAAATCCCGGCAGTAGATTTCCATCGAAATTGTTCTCGCCACGGCCAGCTCCTTTATTGATGAACAGCTTTTCGTCGGCCCGCCCCGACACAAGACCGAGCCACCCGTCATTTGGGACCTGGTTGGATATCCAGAACGTCTTGTAGCCTGCTTCTTCGGCTAGCATTAACACGTCCGGTTTGCTGTCCCAATCATCCGGGGAAGCCAGATCAGCTGGCGTGAACATCTTCATCAATGACGACATCGTGGCCGGCTCAGATGAAATCACGTCCTGGAATACGATTAACTGATTGCGCAGTGCATCCAGCATAGGGGTAGTTCTACGCTCATAGCCGTAGAGCGACATGTTGCTACGGTTGGTGCTCTCGCCAATGATCCAGACGACGGTGTTGCTGGCCGGTCCGGTGTACCGCACTTTCCATTCGGACCGTTTGGCCATGTTGCGCGCTATGTTCTGCTGCATGTCTTGCGCCTGCTTTAGCTGCGCACGGTAGTCCATGTATCGAATCGGCCAGAATAGCGCCGGATTCTCCTTTGCCATGGTGGGATTGAAGTGCAGCGCCAGGAATGAGCTAAGTAGGAGAGCGATGCTTGCAAATCCGGATCTACGCAGCACACTAACCGGCAATCGAGCTTCTCTGAAAGAGAGGCATTTCTCGAACCAGAAAGTACAGGCACTTATGACCAGAAACGTCGAGGTGGCTTTAGCCACTTCGCGCCAATTGTGCAGGAAGAATTCGCTGCCTTCGCCAGGATTTGTATTAAAAACAGCGTGCAGAACGAGAACAGGATTCGGCCGCAGGCCAAAGTATTCTCGCAGAAAGCCTTTTAGTGCTGCGTCCAGGAAGAATAGAAAGAGGATGCCAAGACTGACAGCTGTCAGCCATCGCGGTCGCGACCGGAAATAAGGAAGTGCGATAAAGAGGCCTGCTATGCCTGGTAGGCTTGTGGCCATCAAGACCGTGCTTTTGGCAAATTCATTGGCGCTGATCATGCCGACCGCCCAAAATGTCACCAGTCCGCCAATGCCCAAGAGCAGTCGGTAGCCAAGTCGTTTCAACTTAAAGTACTCACAAGGTAGATTTGGATTGACGAGCACTTATGGCTTCGTCTGCGATATGGACATCAGGCGCTTTTGGCGCACTTGGATTTGGCTTCTTTGGGAAATGTCAGGCTGAATATTGTTCGTTCGCCTTGGATGCTTTTGACCGAGGCTTCTCCACCGTGCAATGTCATGATCGAGCGCACGATCGCCAAGCCAAGTCCGCTTGATCCACTAGAACTGCTGCGCGATGGATCCGCCCGATAAAATCGATCAAAGATCCGCCCAACCACTTCAGCTGGAATACCTTCTCCTGGGTTGGAGACAGTCAGGATTGTGACGTCACCGATATCTGTCGCTTCGACTCGAATAGTTCGCTCCGCGGGAGTGTATCGGATGGCATTTGCAATCAGGTTGCCCAGAGCTCTGCGCAACAGCATTGGATCGGCAAAGATCTCCCCTGTGCCGCCGACTACAATTTTTACTCTGGCATCCTCTGCGATACCCTCGAAATAGTCTGAAATCTTAGCCAGTTCATCTTCGACGCTGAGCGCTTGAATCTTCACCGCAACATGTGCATTTTCTGCTCTCGCGAGGAACAGTATGCTCTCCATCATCCTGGCCAAACGTTCATACTCTTCGATATTGGAGCTGAGCAGGCCTTGATACTCCTCAAGGGTGCGCTGCTTACCAAGCGCGACCTGCGTCTGAACCATGAGATTGTTGAGTGGAGTGCGCAGGTCGTGCGCGAGGTCCGCTGAGAACTGAGTTAACTGTTCAAAGCTACGATGCAGCCGGTCCAACATCGCATTGAATGACTCTACGATCTCGTGCAGCTCTTTGGGCGCCGACCGAATGTCTAGTCGGGTGTCAAGGCGATTGGCTGAGACAGCATGTGTTTGTGCAGCCATGAGACGTAGTGGTTGCAGGCCGCTGCGAACGAGAAAGAAACTCAGGATTGTCGCTAGAAGGGTGCCGATGGCCGCTGCGTACCAGACCTCTGTACGGTAGTCCGCCAGTAACTCCATGCGATCCGATGCCGTGCGTGCCACAACTACCAAAGTCTTCTCACCCGTACTTGTCGTGGGTCTGCTAGCGATGAAGCGCGCACTATTGCCTCCCAGAATAAAGCTCTGAAGAGTGTTGAATTGGGCTGTCTTCAGGCTGTTGAAAAGAGGGAAGCCCTCTTCCGCCGGACCCTCATAGTTTTTCAGAATGGTGGCACCTGCTGAGTCCGTTATGAGCACCAGAAGCTGATCGTGGCCGCTAATGGTGTCCAACATAGCGTGCTTATTGGCCTTGATTCTTTCGATCGAGTTCGCTTCCTGAATTAGGTGATCAATGGAGCGGCTCTTTCCGATCAGTTCTTCGTCATCTCGGCGTTCAAGCTGGACGTAAAGAGAGTGATAGAGGTAAGTGCCAACTGCTGAGAAGGTGACGACTGCGACTAGTGCAAACAATGTTACTAGGCGAGATGTCATCGAGGCTGGATTCTTGGCGATCAATTTCGAGCCTCAAAGACGTATCCCATGCCCCAGACGGTATGAAGCAATTTATTGTCAAAGCCATCGTCTAGTTTCGCCCGCAGCCGGCGAACTGCGACGTCAACCACATTGGTGTCACTGTCGAAGTTCATATCCCATACCTGTGAGGCGATTTGGGGCCGAGAAAGAACTTCGCCTGGCCGGCGGATCAACATGTGCAGCAAAGCAAACTCTTTGGCGGTCAGATCAACGCGCTGTCCATGGCGAGTCACCTTCCTTCGTAGTACGTCCAGCTGGACATCGGCATACTCGATTATGTCGGATTCCCGGCTCGGTCCACGGCGCAACAGTGTGCGTACCCTGGCGAGTAGCTCTGTAAATGCAAATGGTTTGACCAGGTAGTCATCAGCACCCAGCTCAAGCCCTTTTACACGGTCCTCGATTTCATCACGTGCCGTGAGGAATAGTACGGGGGTATCGTGGGTGCGGCGCAATTCTCGCAAAATATCCCAGCCATTCATGCCAGGCAACATCACATCCAGAATAATGAGCTTGTATTCCAGCGTTCGTGCGTTGTGCAAGCCGTCTACCCCTGACTGAACCCAGTCGACGACAAAACCTGACTCGGTCAGGCCGCGCCGTAGGTAGTCTCCAGATTTTGGTTCGTCTTCTACTAGCAAGATGTGCATGATTTTAATCCCATCGAAAACGTCAATATTCTGAATCAGCCGGCTTCGGTATTCATTACAAATCTGTAATAACTGGGCAATCTTTCTGTTCGCACCCCCTCCGTAGAATCCATTCCAACGATTCGCCATACAAGGAGTTGGCGATCGAACCGCCTAGATCAGGCGACTTTTTTTCAACTTCCATTCTAGGAGAAATGTCATGAAAGCAACCCAAATCCTCTTCGGCGCCATGGTTACCGTTCTGTCGGTGTCCGCCTTCGCACAATCTACTGTCAAGACCGAGGCTGAGCGTGATCAAGCTAACCTCAACGCGCGCAACAACTACCCAGTGATCAAGTTCGAAAGTACCAAGACCCGTGCTGACGTGGTTGCCGAGCTGGAAGCTGCACGCCTGGGCAAGCCGGCGTCGACCACCTCGGTCAAGCCAGATGTTGCCGGCAGCCCGACCCAAAGCAAGGCCTTTGACTCGTCGCTGTACAACGGTGCATAATCGCCGCCGATTAATGGCCATGTTGCACATTAACCTCATAGCTGCCGATCGGCTCGGTCGGTAGCTATAATCCTTCTCATCATGCGCGCACTGATTATCTTGCTTGCTTTGTTGTTGCCGATGCAGCTCTCTTGGGCGGCGATGGCCTCATATTGTCAAGCGGAAAATGATCGAGTGCCGACGCATTTGGGGCACCACGAACATCCGTCAGCAAAGGCCGATGATCACGCGGGGTCCGAAAAATCGAAGACCAGCGACAGCGATGTCGGTTGCTCTTTGTGTCATTTTTCTTGCATGAAATCGGTGCAGATCTACAACTCCAGTGTGATCGTTCCCCCGGCTGCCGAGCAGAAGTCGCATCCGAGCTACTTTCCCCATCCCACTTCTCACATAGCCGATGGGCCCGATAAGCCCAATTGGCAGCTCGCCGCTTAACTCGGCGAGGACAATCCGCATACACAACTGCTCTCGCCGAATTCCCCTTTTTATCACCGGAGAATTCGATGTATCGGCACAGCTTTTTGCTGGCGCTCGCGCTGCTCGCAGCCGGCTCCAGCCATGCGCAGTCCACTGCGCTTGGAAACACAGAACAACCCCAACCCTATACCGCTTCGTCTCTTGTCAAAGAGCCTCGCTTGTTGTCGCTTCCGGCGGCCATCAGCCTGACGTTTGATCAGAACAAGACCCTGGCCGCCGCTCGCAAGGAGATTGACGCCATGGAGGCGACGATCGTCCAAGCAGGAGCAAGGCCGAATCCTGAGTTCTCGGCATTGATGGAGGACTTCCGGAAGTCCAGCCGGACAACGACATACCAAATTACTCAGCCGATTGAGCTCGGTGGCAAGCGTAGCGCCCGAATTGAGGCGGCTCAACGAGCACGCGACATGGCATTGCTGGACTACGCTGCGAAGCGCACGGAAATTCGCGCCGGCGTGGTTGCTGCGTACTACGACGTGATGGTGGCGATGGAGCGTCAGCGTCTGGCCAAGGAGCTGCTGGGCCTAGCGAAGACATCTGCGGATATGACTGGCCGCCGCGTCACGGCAGGCAAGATATCGCCCGTTGAGCAAACCAAGGCCAAAGTGGCCGAATCCAGTGCGCAGCTGGAGCTCAACCAAGCCGATAGCGATCTGATCCTCGCGCAGAAGAAGCTGGCAATGTTCTGGGGCTCTGTTGGCAATGAGTTCCAACTGACCGATGGTGGCGTTGAATCACTGCCTGCACTGCCGGCGATCGCACAACTGACTGAGAAAGTCGCGATCGGGCCTGCCGTGAAGCTCGCGCAGCTCGAAGTCGAACGCCGTCGTGCGCTGGCCAAGATCGAGACCAGCAAGCGTACGCCCGATGTGAGCCTCACCTTCGGCAATAAGCGAGATGAATCGAGTGCCAGAAATATGTGGGTGGTCGGTTTCTCCGTTCCCATCCCTGTTCTGGACAACAATAAGGGCAACGAGCTCGAAGCATTGAAGCGCGTCGACAAAGCGCGCGATGAGTTGTCGATCGTTGAAGTGCAGATGCAGAGCGAAGCTGCTCAAAGCTTCGAGCGCTTGCGTAACGCAAGAGAAGAAGCTGCCGCGTTGCGTGGCGAGATTGTCCCTGGGGCACAAAGTGCTTATCAAGCTGCGCGAACCGGATTCGAGCTAGGGAAGTTCGGATATCTGGACGTCCTTGACGCGCAGCGCACCTATTTCCAAGCCAAAGCGCAGTACTGGAAAGCGCTTTCTACCGCATTCCAAGCCGCCGCAGACCTGGATCGTCTGGCCGGCACTGAGACACCTTCAGCTGAGTGAGATCAAACATGACTAAGAAGCAAAAACTCGCCATCGCGGCGATCATCGCCATCGCAGCACTCTTGGCGGGGGTAACCTTGATGAAGGGGGGCAGTTCGGCCGGGGGCGGCGGAAAATCCTCTGCACACCAAGAGGAGGGTGGCCACAAGGACAATGAGCACCATGGCGAAGAAAAAGGCAGCGAGCACAAAGATTCTGCTGGGCATGGCGACGGCGAACACCACAGCGCGGCGCCGGCCAAGGGCCCACATGGTGGATCTGTGTACAAGGAGGGAGAGTCTTCCTTCGAAGTGCTGCTGTCTGAAAGCGATGGCGCACTGGTAGTTTATCCCTACCAGGCTGATAAGCCGGTGGCGCCCACCACAGTGAAATTGTCCGCAGTATTGACTCGTCCGGGCAAGGCCGGTGAGTTACTGGAATTCAAGATCGAGAAAGATGCCCTGAAGGCAAGCGCGCCGATCGAGGAGCCGCATCTGTTCGACATCAAGTTCTCGGCATCGACGCCGACCGGTTCTCAGAAGTTCACACTTTCCAAGGAAGAAGGAAAGATCGAATTGAACAATGAGCAGATGGCTGCGGCTGGTATCCAGGTGAAGACCGCTAGCGCCATGAAATTGAATAGCAGTCTGCAGCTGCCAGGGGAAATTCGCTTCAATGAAGACCGTACTGCCCACGTTGTACCGCAAGTGGCAGGCATTGTTGAATCTGTATCCGCCAATCTGGGCCAGAGGGTGAAAAAGGGCCAGATTCTGGCAGTCATTAACAGCAGTGCCGTTTCGGAGCAACGCTCGGAGTTGTTGAATGCCGAGCAGCGTCTGGCTCTTGCCAAGACCGCGTATCAACGTGAGAAGAACCTGTGGGAACAGAAGATCTCTGCTGAACAAGACTATCTGCAGGCACAAACTACCCTGCGTGAAGCAGAAGTGTCGGTGCGCAATGCCCAACAAAAGCTGCGCGCAATTGGCGCGGTTGGATCCTCGGGCGGCCTGAATCGCTATGAAATCCGTGCTCCGTTCGACGGTGTCATTGTCGAAAAGCACCTGGGACTGGGGGAGGCTGTACGCGAAGATGCGAACGCCTTCCTGATTTCCGACCTGACCAGCGTGTGGGCCGAGATCATCGTCTCGCCCAAGGATATGCAAGTTGTCCGTGTGGGGGAGAAGGTGGTTGTTCGCGCCACTGCCTTCAGCGCAAGCGCAAGCGGAAAGATCTCTTACGTTGGCTCCCTGATTGGCGAGCAAAGCCGCACCGCTAAGGCGCACGTCGTACTTCCGAATTCGGATGACAGCTGGCGTCCTGGCCTGTTCGTGAACGTTGAAGTCGTTTCCGACGAGGCGCAGGTACCTGTGGCCGTGGCTGCCGATGCAATCCAGACCGTCGATGAGAAGAGCGTGGTGTTCGTTCGCGTTCCTGGCGGCTTCGCGGCTCAAGAAGTCACTATCGGTCGTACGAGCGGGAAATTTGTGGAAATCAAATCAGGTCTGGACGCAGGTGCTGAGTATGCCGCGACCGGCAGCTTCGCAATCAAGGCTGAGCTGGGCAAGGGTTCCGCTGAGCATGGCCACTAATACCGGCGACTTCGAGAAAGACGAAAATCATGTTTGAACGAATTATTCGCTTCGCCATCGAGCATCGATGGCTTGTCCTGCTCGCCGTACTTGGGATGGGAGCATACGGCGTCTATAGCTATCAAAAGCTACCTATCGATGCCGTACCTGATATCACCAACGTGCAGGTGCAGATCAACACCTCCGCGCCTGGATATTCTCCGCTCGAAACCGAGCAGCGAATCAGTTATCCGATTGAAACCGTGATGTCTGGCTTGCCCAATTTGGAGCAGGTCCGCTCCTTGTCGCGTTATGGACTGTCGCAGGTGACGGTCATCTTCAAGGATGGCACGGACGTCTACTTTGCTCGCCAGTTGGTCAATGAACGTATTCAGCAGGCCAGAAGCCAGCTGCCGGCGGGCATTGATCCTGGAATGGGACCGATTTCTACCGGTCTTGGTGAGATCTACTTGTGGACTGTCGAAGCCAAGGACGATGCACGCAAGGCAGATGGAACGCCATACACTCCGACAGACCTGCGGGAAATTCAGGACTGGGTCATCAAGCCGCAGTTGCGTCTGGTCCCAGGGGTGACCGAGATCAACACCATTGGCGGCTACGCCAAGGAATATCTAGTCGCCCCGTCCGCGGAGAAGCTTGCGTCTTACGGCATGACGATGGATACGGTCATCAAGGCACTGGAGAAGAACAACAACAACGTCGGCGCCGGCTATATTGAGCGCCGCGGCGAGCAGTACTTGATTCGTGCTCCTGGTCAGGTGGCTTCGATCGAAGACATTGGCAACATTGTGCTGTCCAACGTCAAGGGCGTGCCTATTCGCGTGCGTGATGTAGCGGACGTCGATATTGGCCGCGAGCTGCGTACAGGCGCCGCGACCGAAAATGGTCGTGAGGTGGTCTTGGGTACCGTCTTCATGCTAATCGGTGAGAACAGCCGTAAGGTTTCGCTGGCCGTCGACAAGAAGATGCAGGAAATCAATCGCACCCTACCGAAGGGTGTTGAGGCGGTGACGGTGTATGACCGTACTGTATTGGTCGACAAAGCAATCGCCACGGTGAAAAAGAATCTGGTTGAAGGCGCATTGCTCGTGGTCGCGGTGTTGTTTGTCTTCCTGGGCAACATCCGTGCAGCCATTATCACGGCAACCGTGATTCCTCTGGCCATGCTCTTTACGTTCACAGGCATGGTGACAAACAAGGTGAGTGCGAACCTGCTTAGCCTCGGTGCACTCGATTTCGGGATCATCATCGACGGCGCCGTGGTGATTGTGGAGAATTGTGTCCGGAGATTGGCACACGCCCAGGAGCATCATGGCCGTACATTGACGCGCAACGAACGCTTCCATGAAGTCTTCGCCGCGGCGAAGGAGGCTCGCCGCCCGCTGATCTTTGGCCAACTGATCATCATGATCGTGTATTTGCCGATGTTCGCCTTAACGGGTGTCGAAGGCAAGATGTTCACGCCGATGGCATTTACCGTCGTTGCGGCCCTGATCGGTGCCATGATTTTGTCGGTCACCTTTATTCCGGCAGCTATTGCCTTGTTCATCGGAGAGAAAGTCGCCGAGAAAGAGAATTTCATGATGGTTTGGGCAAAGCGTCTGTACGAGCCAATGCTGAAGGCCATTATGGAGAATAAGGCAGTCGTTCTGACTTTTGCCGGCGCCTTGATTGTTGTTTGTGGCGTAGTAGCGACCCGTCTTGGCACGGAGTTTGTTCCGAGCCTGAACGAAGGCGATATGGCTATTCAGGCGCTACGAATCCCGGGCACGAGCCTGACCCAGTCTCTGGAGATGCAGAAGCAGATCGAGAAGACACTAAAAAAGAAATTCCCCGAAGTGGAACGAGTGTTTGCTCGAACCGGTACGGCGGAAGTTGCGTCCGATCCGATGCCGCCGAACATTTCCGACGGCTACATTATGCTCAAGCCGTTGGACCAGTGGCCTAAACCGAAAAAGACGCATGAGGAGCTGCTTGCAGCAATTCAGGAAGAAGTCGCGAAGATTCCGGGTAACAACTATGAATTCTCGCAACCAATTCAGCTGCGCTTCAATGAACTGATTTCGGGCGTTCGAAGTGACGTGGCAGTGAAGGTATTCGGCGACGACATGAATGTGCTCAATGACACCGCCAGCAAGATTTCGGCCGTCTTGGAGAAAATTCCGGGCGCCACCGAGGTGAAGATTGAGCAGACGACGGGCTTGCCGATGCTGACCGTGGATATCGATCGTCAGAAGACCGCACGCTATGGTCTGAACGTGTCGGATATTCAGGACACGATCGCGACTGCAATCGGTGGCAAGGAGGCCGGTACGATGTTCCAGGGCGACCGCCGCTTCGGCATCGTGGTGCGCCTGCCGGACAATGCTCGTACCGATCTGGAGGCTATTCGCCGACTGCCAATCGCATTGCCTTTGCAGGACGGTGCTACGCGCACAAGCTATGTACCGCTGGGTGAGGTCGCTTCCCTGAACGTCGCTCCGGGTCCAAACCAGATCAGCCGGGAGGACGGTAAGCGTCGCATCGTGGTCAGTGCCAACGTTCGTGGCCGCGATCTGGGTGGCTTCGTGGCTGACGCTGAGCGTCAGCTGCAGTCTGAAGTCAAGATCCCCACTGGCTACTGGACTACCTGGGGCGGGCAGTTTGAAAATCTGCAGTCGGCAACGCAACGCCTGCAGATTGTGATTCCAGTTGCCTTATTGATGGTCTTCGTGCTGTTGTTTGCGATGTTTAGCAACGTCAAGGACGGCATGCTGGTGTTCACAGGTATCCCATTCGCGTTGACGGGCGGTATTTTGGCCCTTGCAATGCGTGGAATTCCGATGTCGATCTCTGCGGCTGTTGGTTTCATTGCCTTATCAGGTGTTGCAGTTCTGAACGGTTTAGTGATGATCTCCTTCATTCGGAGCTTGCGCGAGGACGGACGTTCGCTGGATGAAGCGATTCACGATGGTGCGATGACGCGTCTACGCCCAGTCTTGATGACGGCGCTGGTCGCGTCTCTGGGCTTTGTCCCAATGGCGCTGGCCACCGGAACCGGTGCAGAAGTACAGCGTCCGCTGGCAACGGTGGTGATCGGCGGTATTCTGTCGTCGACCGCGCTGACGTTGCTCGTGCTGCCGCTGCTCTACAAGTTGGCACATGACAAGGACGAAGATGAATCACCAGCTGGCAAGACATCGCGTCCTCCCTTCTGGAAGTTCTGGGCTAAGCGTTCATCCATTGCCAACTAAGAGGTAAATATGGGACAAGGACACTCGCACGTTCAACCGCAAGGGGGCAATGAGAAGGCGCTGAAGATCGCGCTTGCCCTGACGTCGACATTTCTGATTGCGGAGGCTGTTGCGGGTGTTCTGACCCAGAGCCTCGCGTTGATCTCCGATGCGGCACATATGTTGACAGACAGTGCAGCATTGGCGATCGCGTTATTTGCAATCCGCATTGGAAAGCGACCAGCAGACACAAAAAGAACTTTTGGGTACGCGCGCTATGAAATCTTGGCCGCATTATTCAATGCTTTGATGCTGTTCGCGGTAGCGGTCTATATCCTCGTCGAGGCATACAAGAGGTTCAAGTCTCCGCCTGAGATTCAGTCCGGTGCGATGTTGGTAGTGGCGATCCTAGGGTTGATCATCAATCTTGTCAGTATGCGGATTCTGATGTCGGGCAAAGACAAGAGCCTGAATGTTAAAGGAGCCTATCTGGAGGTGTGGAGCGACATGCTCGGCTCCATAGGCGTGATCGCCGGAGCCCTCATCATCCGGTTCACTGGGTGGGGTTGGGTTGACACGGTTATCGCTGTGGCTATTGGTCTTTGGGTGTTGCCACGTACCTGGACGCTGTTGCAGGAGAGTATTAACGTTCTTCTGGAGGCGACGCCGGCGCACGTGGATATCGATGACATTCAAGAGAGCATTCTTGGAATAGAAGGTGCCCAATCGATTCACGATCTTCATGTGTGGTCGATATCGAACGATAAGGTAAGTTTGACCGCTCACGTTGTCTATGACTCGCGTACTTCCAATATTGAAGTGCTGGACAAGATTCGGAAGTTGTTGGCAGAGAAGTTTGATATTCACCATGTCACCATTCAGATGGAAGATACGCCCTGCGAACAGGCCGCTGATGAACATAATTTTTCTCCGCTAGGGAAGGAGGATCACGATGACCACAAACACTAGTCGCTGGATCAGATTGTCATTGATGGCCGCATCGATGGCTTTGGTATCCGCATGCGCGACTTCGTCACCTGAAAGCGTTCCCTGCACGATATTGCAACAAACTAGCGTCTGCGTAGCTGTGCCGGTGCATGACGACTTGCATGACGATGAGGCTAAAGCCTTTACGCCGGCGCCTGAGGGATCGGGCTACATGTACATAACGCGGCCTTATGCCCAGCAGCGTAGTACTAAGTCGAAGATATTCGTGGACGGTGTATTCCTGGCAGAGTTGGGGCCGAAGACCTTCGCTCGCATAAAAATGCGGCCGGGGACACATACCGTGAAGGTTACGGCGGACAAAATCGAGACGGTATCGATTTCCGTTGATATGCAGAAAGAGGCCTTCCTGGAGTACCAGATTGCAGAGCACTTTTTCTCGACGGAGCCGAGTATCAAATCTGTAAGCAGGGAACGAGCGAAAGATTCCGTGCAGCCGCTGGACTTGGTGCTTACGAAGATCGACTAGCTGAATTTGATGTGGAGAAAGGGGCGCAGATTTGCGCCCCTTTTTTTTGGATCCGAAATTATTACGCAATCGTAATAATTTCGTTCGATTTTGGTAATTGGCTCCTCCCTACAATGAACTCATCGTCAAAACGACATTTCACCCCAAGGAGGTTTGCCATGAAGTCCAAGTTTTCCAAGATCGCAATCGCCGCAACTTTGCTGATGTCCTTCGCCGGCGCTAATGCCGTTGCTCAAGTCGCTGATCCCTTCGGCGTTCCCGCCAACAAGGCACTGCCGGAGCGTGAGATCACCATGAATGCTTCGACTAAGTACGTCAACGTCGCGCAGGGCGAGATCGTGAAATTCGTCTCGCAAGGCAAGAGCTTCACCTGGAAGTTCGATACTTTCGGCCTGCAGCCGTTCGCGTTCTCGAAGATCGCTCCGCAAGGTTTCGATGGCGCAAATGCCACCGTGTACCTGAGCACTAATCCGCTGTACCGCGGTCATTAATTGATGAGCTCTGCTTGGATTGGATGTAACTATTCCGATACCGATGCAGTTCGCAGAATCAGGACTGCTCGTAGTCCGGGATGGTTGTTGGAAAGTTCTAGAGAGCCATCATGTAGTCTCGCAACAGACGCCACCAGGCTGAGGCCTAGGCCAACACCTGGTGTCGCTCTGCTCGTATCGCCCCGATAGAAACGCTGTTGCACCTTCGGTAATTCAGCGTCAGAAATCCCAGGGCCGTCGTCACTAACACGCACCAGAACTCGGCCCTCGTCTACTTGAACGCAGCTCAGTGTAACGGTCCCGCCGACAGGTACAAATTTCATCGCGTTATCAATCAGATTGCTCACGGCTTGCGCCAGTAGCAATGAGTCTCCGCGGAGCAGAACAGGCCCAGACGGGCGATGATCAATGAACTTTCCGAGAGATTCCGCTAGCGGCTGATAAAAATCGGCGATATCGGCGACAACAGCCGCTACATCAACAGTAGTAAAGCCGGCCTTCCGAGCACCTGTATCAATTTCTACCAACCGTAGCAAAGCGTTAAAGATGGCGATGACTCTGTCGACATCTTCGATCGCTCCCTCTATTTCATCCGCATCACCTCGTTGTACCCGCAGGAGGCCTTCCAGCCGCGATCGTAATTCGGCAAGTGGTGTGCGAAGATCATGCGCAATCGAGTTAGACGCATTGATGATGCCATTCATGAGCTGCTCAATCTGCGCCAGCATGAGGTTTTCCGTCTGGACGAGGGTCGCCAGCTCATTCTCCCCGCCATGATGCGGAAGCCGATGGCTGAAATCTCCTTGCATAATGGCCGAGGCAGCCTGGTTGATATCTTTCACCTTCGCAAGCAGACTGCGGCGGATCGCCACCCCACCAGCGATGCCGAGCAGGATAATGATGGTGCCGGAGGCGGCCAAGCCTACGATAAACATGTTCTCAAGCAGTCGATATCGATTGATGTCGTGAGCGACCAGCAGATGGAATCGTCCATTCAGGACCAAATGTCGAGCGAGAATGCGTGTGCGGTTGCCATTGATATCGACCTGGAATCTGCCGCTGGATGCTATCGGACTGACTTCAACTGGCCAAGCATCGAGATTTCCTGCGAGGTGCTGCATCTTCTCGTCCGTCAACAGGACAATATCCTCCGATCCTCCCGGTATGGCACCGACTCTTGATTCGATCCTTCGGCTGAGCGCATCGACGCCTTCCTCATCGAAGACACGCTGAAGCCTATCGCTATCGGCGTGCAGAATGTGTCGCCAATCTTGCTCCACAAATTCTTGCCATGCGTACCAGAGCGGCGTGGCAAAGGCTGCCAGCGCAAGTAGACTGAATATGACGTAGCAGGTGGCTACTGTTCGAGCAGAGAATTTAAATAGTCTATTCATCAGTAAGCATATAGCCGGCGTTACGGATGGTGCGCAGGATAGAGGGGCGAGAATCCCCATCCAGTTTTTGTCTAAGTTTGCTGATGTGCACCTCGACCACATTGGTTTGTGGGTCGAAATCGTAATTCCAAACGTTCTGCAGGAGCATGGTACGGGTAACGACCTGATTGGCGTGGCGCATCAGATACTCGAGCAACAGGAACTCTCTCGGTTGGAGAGTCAGGGCCTTTCCGTCCCGATATACCTTGTGCTTCATGACATCGAGGTGCAGGTTGCCTATGACTAGGTAGGTCTTCTCGGTCGATTCCCGAGCGCGGCGGGCAATGGCTTCGACGCGAGCCAGTAACTCCCCGAACGAAAACGGCTTGACCAGATAGTCGTCCCCGCCACTCTGAAGTCCTTTGATTCGGTCGTCGACCTCGGCCATAGCGCTGAGGATCAAGATAGGGACCTTGTTTCCAGTCTTACGCAATGCCTCAATGATGCTCAAACCATCGATGCCCCCTGGGAGCATGCGGTCCATAATAATGGCGGCATAGGGTGTACTGGTCGCCAGCAACATGCCGTCGCGACCGTTATCGGCGTGATCAACCTCGTATCCGGATTCGGATAGTCCTTTCTTCAAGAACCGCGCTACGCGCTCGTTGTCTTCGACGATCAGCAATTTTGTCGCCGTCATTTTTCCTACACAGAATATTGGGGCCAGTTATTGGGGCGCTGAGGTGCGCCTCGCTCAATTCGGAATGACCCGAAGAGCATTGCAAGACTGGTGAGTTTGAATGGAGTTGGCACCGGAACCTTGGGGTATTGAATGTCTACCTGAGGTGTTTGATGCAGGAGAAAAACTGTACCACGCGAGCGAAAAATAGCCGATGGCTCGGTGGAAATTTTTGAAAATAATTTTGGAGAAAAGAAAAAAGGCCTGCGTGGGCAAGCCTTCTTCTGATGCCGATCCAATATCGCGACTAGGTCGCGATATTGGAGAGGACGTACTGCTTAGAACTTGTGGCGAACGCCGACTGCGACCAGGGTCTGGCTAGCATCAGCACCACCGGTAGCGGCGTTGCCGGTTGCATCGCCGTACACGCCGCTGTTGGCCATGTCAGACGCACGAATGTTAGCCACGAAGGCGTACAGGTCGGTGCGCTTGGACAGCCAGTAGTCGGTGCCCAGGCTGACTTGGGTCAGCTTGCCCTTGGAGGACGAGTTGAAGTCAGCACGAGTGTGAGTCACGGCGCCCAGCAGCTTCAGAGTCGGAGTCAGCGAGTAAGCGGTGCCGATTTCATAGATATCGGCCTTATTCGCGACAGCCAGGGTCTTGCCAGCCAGAGCGGTTGGGCTGGTGGTGTTCAAGTCTTGCTTGACGCGGTTGTAGTTTGCGTACACGCGGGCAGGGCCGAACTGGTAGCTAGCTGCAACGTTCAGCACCTTGGCAGCGCTGTTGCCGGAGTTGGTAACGTCGCCGGCATTGGTGGTGCCGATCAGCAGCGAGGTGTCAGCCGGGGTTGCGCCTTGCTTGGACTGGAAGTAGTTGATGCCCAGACCCAGAGGACCATTGTCGTACTTGCCGCCGATACCGAAGGCTTGGCCAGCGGAGGTGCGGCCAGCTTGTTCACCGAAGCCGTAGAAAAGGTTGCCGGTGAAGCCACCCATATTGGTGGTGGTGTAGCTGACGGCGTTGTTGCTACGAGTGCCTTCCAGGCGATCGAGGTTGTGGCCAACAGAGCCGGTCATGAAGCCGAAGTCGGCAACCGAGGTCAGGTAGGAAATCGAGTCAGCGAAGTCGGTTTGGCGACCCAGCAGAACGGTACCGAAGCCGCCGGCCAGACCGACCACCGACTTGCGACGGAACAGAGTATTGGTAGTCTTCGAATCATCCAGGGCACCAGTGTCGTTACGGAAGCCAGTTTCCAGGTTGAAGACTGCGCTCAGACCGCCGCCCAGGTCTTCAACGCCCTTGAAGCCGATGCGCGAGCCTTGGATAACAGCGGAATTCAGGCCAAACTTGCTGCCGGTACCATTGGCGGTGCCGTTCACAGCCTTGCTGGTGTACACGACACCAGTATCGATAATGCCGTAGATGCTAACGGAGGAGGATTGCGCCTGGGCAGCACCAGCGAATGCGCCGAGCACGGCCAGTGCGAGCAAGGATTTCTTCATTTGTCTTCCTTAAAAATAGTCTTGAGGATCCGCTCGTTTAACGGATGTTCTAACATTACGTGTTCCTTTTTCGCATCAACAGGCCATTTGTAAATATAGAAAAAAGTCTGGTTTTTACCGGTCGAATGATTCTTGATATGTTGTATTTCTTCATCTGTCGAATGCATGAAGCCTTTCGAGATGGCGTGTGCGATGTGACATTCGACGGCCGAAAAAAACGGCACCAACGGAGGTTGGTGCCGGAAGGCATACCGCTCAAATGAAAATCGAGTGGTACCATGGGAGAGTTAGCCGATCTCAGCAATGATTTTCTTCAAGCGATATTGACGCTGGCGATAGTTGCCTTCAGGGCCGTCGAAGCTTGAGTTGACGTCGCTAAAAAGGCGCGAGATCAAATCTAATGTCATACGTTGATAGGCACTTTCAACCAGAATCAACCGCCTTTTGCTGCGTGCGTGAAGTTTGCTGATGTCTACTTCGATGCAGTGACCATGATCGGCATGGCGCACTTCTATGAGAACGGCTTCGGATTTGGACAGACGGAAAGCAGCGGCAAGGTCAATTCTGGCTGAGAGAAAGGGGTGGGACTTTCTCATCTTGGTCGTCAGTGACCTGGCAATCTCAGTTGCCCATGTCTCGCTTCCGTTCTGAGCAGAGAATCTAGAAACTGCTATCTGCGCTTCATGATGGCCTTGGTCCGCTGCCTTCTTCCACCATGAGAGTGCATGGACGTCATGCATGGGCGCATCACGCCGCGTGCGCCATAAGTACTGTGCGTAGTCGAATTGCGCGTGTGCGAACCCCATCTCGGCACTGCGGTTCAGATACTGGCGAGACAGTGCCAGATTGCGCTGGAAGTACTCTGCCTTTGCGTAGATCATGGAGAGGCCGTGCCATGCTTCTGCAACCCCCGCTTTCCCGGCTGCATTGAGCCATGGAACAGCAGCTAGATAATTTGCTTGGCCGCTCCGTGGGAACACCCGCTCGCAGTCGTGATCGATGCGTGCATACAGCATACCTAGCCGATATTGCGCCTCATGATTTTGAGAGAGTGCCGCGACTTCTAACAATCTCTGGGCATATGGGATGTCTGGTGTATTGCGTTCCAATATGATTTGCGACTGCCGTAAGAACAGTTCAGTCTCATTGTCGGAGAGAGAGAGAGGCAGCGAATGAGGTGATGGATCCCGGAGCAGTCGAATCTGACTTTCTTGGCCTTTGAGGACACTGTTGATTATTGGCGCAGCGTTCTCGTAAAAGCCGACGTAGTCTCTTGTTTGCCAGCACTTCTCCAATATGGAGTACTGGGCTTCCGCCACTCCAGCCAGCGCTGCTTGCTTTGTCCAGTGTTCCTTGGCTTCCTTCAAAGGAGGTACGAGACTGATCCTTTCATCGGGAGCGGTCCGATGGTCGTCTTCCAACCGCGCAAGGTGTTGAGCGAGAAGCCATTGTGCTTCGTGGTCGTCCCGTTCCGCCAGTTGCTTGAGAACACTGACGGCTTTTTCTTTGGATCTGTCGCTGAAATGTGATGAGTTCTCGAGCACCAGTCGCGAGAATACGATGCCAGCTTCAAACACTCCAGAATCGAAAGCCCGTTCATACCAGGTGGCAGCTTCGTAGGGACGGGACATTGTGCGCACCAGGTCATATGGAACCGCGCGGCCGATCATAGTCCAAGCATCGGGAAGTCCCTGCCTAGCTGCACGCTCAAGCCAATAGAATGCAGTTTCTGTACTTTGTGGAAGGCTTCCGTTTCCCAGGTAATAGCGAGTACCAATTGCCAATTGGGCTTCCGCAGCACCAGTTCTGGCTGCTTTTAAAATAGCGAGGTCATCACGGGCGGCCATATTATTGAGCGCTCCGCAGGTGATAAATTGGCAGACTGAAGATTGTCGAAGACGGCATGAGGTATCCTCCGTTTCTGTTCATAAGGAACGTGCCCGGAGAACCTGATCCAGATTTCAAAGAGTGAAATCCGGAGGCATCTGATCATTGAGGAGATCGTAGAAGGACGTTGTGCGGGCACCGAAATTTCGACGGATGTTAGCCAGCGTTGGTGATCTACGAACGGGAATGAAACATTAAATGTTGTTAATAAAAATCCTCTGTAAGCTGCATAAACAAAGGAATTTCCTCTTCTTTATTGACAGACTTGATGCGAAAAATCCGCTATCGCTTCAGTGTTTCATCCAGACTGTCGGTATGATTTTCAAGATTAACGTTCGTTAATTTTTGTGCTTGGTTGAGGTATCTTTTTCGCGCGTGAAGAGCTCCAAAACGATGCGTATTCGAGACACATATTCTTGTGTGTCTGGTGTGTAGGATGCGGATATTTTTTTTGCCCACTTTTTTATATTTGTCCTATGCTTCGCTCTTTCAAATTTTCAGTATGGCGTCGACGGCCGGCTGATTTAAGAGGAGTCCAATGAACAAAGTCTTGCAAGCAGTACACGACAGCCTGCCTCAGTGGATGGCTGATTGGTTCGATGTATTGGTGCCAACGGCTGAGGTGATTTTGATTCTGGTCGCGGCGCTCGCGATCATGCGTGTCGCGAGGCTGCTTATCGGAAGGCTTGGCCGGACATATGGTTTCCCGAATAAGGCGGCCGCGCTCACCCAGCGCATCATCGGATTTTTTGTGTATGGCGGTGCCATCCTCTGGGCCTTGGAGCGGATGGGTGTCTCCGGTGCGGTACTGTGGTCTGCATTTACAGGATTTGCAGCAGTCGGTGCAGTCGCATTTTTCGCGGCATGGAGCGTTCTTTCCAATCTCTTCTGCGCCATCCTGATCTACACCACGCAGCCGTTCCGCGTGGGTGACGTGATCGAGGTGATTGAAGGGGGAGACAAGCCTGGTGTCAAAGGGCGAGTGCTGGACATCAATCTGGTCTACACTACATTGGCGGAGGAAACTGAGGGTAGCGGGAGCGGGACGACACTTCAGCTCCCAAACAGCCTTTTCTTCCAGCGCATCGTGCGCAGATGGAATGATGGTTCTGCATCGTTATTCTGAAATTAATATTACTTGATGAGCCTGTTCTGCGTTCATCGCCTCCCTGATTCTGCACTCCACACAAATCATTACGCGATCGTAATAGACGCGTAATGATTTTGTTCGAAATGCCTTCTTAGAATCTTGCTGTATGGGCGCACCTCATTCGACGGGGGCGACCTTCGGCATTTTTCCTTTTGGGGGCCATGTGGACGCACTCTTCGCTCTGCTTCTCGTTTCTTCCGCTTTGTGTTCGACGCCTGTTTTGGCGAAAGAGAGTAGCCAGCTGAATGGTCGGTTAGCCAAATCTTGCCAGGATTCTCCTCGCCAAAAGCCGGCGGCGCCCCTCAAAAACAGTTGCCCCACATCACGCCTTTGTGACCGTTAGCGGTTTTGCCGTGGAATGGGTTCCTTGCGTCCGGAGTGATCTCGGCGCCAGAAAGTTGATCGCAGATTGTTCGGGTGTCGCGTTAAGCAAGGAGAGCGGTGATGAATGTCAAAGGAATGGAGCCGTCGCCAACGGCAGTTGGAGAGAAAGACGAGAAGTTCTGGCAACACGCCGTCCGCCTCACCGAGAAACGTCTCGGATTGCTGGCATCGAACATTGCCAACGCAGACACTCCTAACTACAAGGCCCGGGATATCGATTTCTCAACTGCCTTGCAGCAGGCGATGACAACGTCGAGGCTGCCAATGCTTGTTGATTTGCATTGAAAACTGACCCAGTTTCCCCGGAAATTTGCATCCTAAGTTGACCCATGTTTAGACCACAATCCTGCTCATGACATCGAGCGGGAGAACGGAGTGATAGACGTGGCCCTACTTGGAATCATTCGACGCTGGTACATCAGAGATCGCGTCTCGATCCGGGAAATCGCCCGCAGGTTGGACATTTCCCGAAACACGGTTCGTCGCTACATTCGATCAGAGGCGATCGAACCTTCCTATGCCAGCAGGCATTCACCGAGCTCTTTGGATGCATATGCCCCCAGGCTTTCCGCGTGGCTGAGCTCAGAGTTGGTCAAATCCCGTAAGCAAAGACGGACCCTGAAACAGATGTTCCTGGAGTTAAGGGAGCTTGGTTATGAGGGGTCGTATGACCGTGTGGCGGCCTTTAGCAGGCACTGGAAGGCGGGTCAGTTAGAGAGGGTCAAATCGGCGAGCAAATCAACAGCCACGGTACTTGAAGCTAAAAGTTTGAGAGGTGGACATAAGTATTCGTTAAATCGCTCACCGCGCGGTGGCTGTGTGGAGCTAATGGAAGCCAGGTGAATACTTTTCGGTCTTTTGCTTCAGACGTGAATTATATGCGTCCCAAGAAATGAGACAAGCTAAGCCATAGAACTGCTAATGTTGAGCACCACCGCTACTCTTGAAAAACCTCTCCCGCGAAGTCTCCAGCAACGGCGTCCCCGCCTGCACGCACAGCCAGGCCTGCGCGAACTCCACCACCCCGCGCTCGGTCTGCCGTCGCTCGATCCCCTTGATGACCATG
This sequence comes from Herbaspirillum huttiense, assembly GCF_004367745.1. Classification (GTDB taxonomy): domain Bacteria; phylum Pseudomonadota; class Gammaproteobacteria; order Burkholderiales; family Burkholderiaceae_D; genus Herbaspirillum; species Herbaspirillum huttiense. Next base: position 111,450 of record NZ_CP037993.1, on the reverse strand, counting down.
CGCGATGCCTTGATGGCATCCACTTGGACATCCACCAGTTCCATGATGAGTTCGCCGCTGTCACGCTGCAGACGTGCCGCTTTGGTCGGTCGGCGGCGGTCGTCGTCCTCGAAGACGCCCACGCGCAGCTCGCCGATATTGCGTGCCTCATCGCCCAGCAGCTCGCGGGCAATCTCCACGCCGTTGCGGCGCATCTGATAAACGATCACTTGCTCACCTCACGCGCGGTAGCGCCTTCCAGTCGGTTGTGTAATGCGGCGTTCATGTGCTCGAAGCGCTCCGCTCAGCGGTGCGGGCCGGCGGCGCCGGCCAGGCGCACGGCGTCGTGTCCAAAACGCTTGTTGATGCTGTCGAAGGCGACGATGAGCGGCGCCGACGACATCGTCGACACGCCGCTGCCAACGAGCGTGCCCTGCCGCGCCTGGCCCGCGGCCAGATCCATCAGCATGATGCCGGCCTTCTTGTAGAGGAACTCGGACCGCTAGATCCGGCGCAGACCCCACATCGCCGCCTTGAAGATCACCCGCAGATCATCGGTCGGCTCGGGCAGTGGCACGGTGCGACGGTTGTTGTTTTGCGGTTCGTCCAGCTTGAAGCGAGCAGTCCCAGACATGCACGGCACCGCAGGTGGAGCCCTGCGCGCGCAGCCTCTCGGCGGAGCGGGAGGCGCAGGTGCTCACCGATTCCTCGATCTCGCGCAGGCCGGACACGCGCTCGCCATAGGAGCGCGACGAGACAACCTGCTGACGCGGTGAGGCGGGGGACGCCGCGCAGCTCGGCGCAGGTGCGGCTCCATCACCACGCCGAAGTGCTGGCGGATGGCCTTCAGGTGCGCGGTGCGCAGCTCCTGTGCGGTGCGGATGTGCAGGTGCGCGAGCTGCTCGGTGATGCGTCGGCTAAACCCCAGACATTGCCCACTTCAATCTTCGCCAGTAACTGGTCGACCTCGGCGGGCGGCAGGCTGGACAGGTTGCGCACGTCGGCAAACTGGGGCGCTTCTTCGCGACGTGGTTGGCCAGCGTCTTGGTGGCACCGATGCCGACGCAGACGGTCGGCACGGGTCTGACCGGGCTCCCTGGTGGGATCGGCGCGGGACAGGTGAGGCGTGACATATTGACAACTAGGGATGGTGATTTTTCAATAATACTGGATATGTGTACAGTATAAATCACTTTCCCGGCCCTGCGCGCGCGGTTGCCCCCCACCCCGCGCCTGCCCGCTACATAGATGAGTTTTGACTCAAATTTGCGTCAGGCGGCGATGCCCGCCCAGCCTGGCCCGGTGCCCCACCCCGGGGGTCTCAAATCTGACGCATTTTGACTCACGGTTCGAGCATTTGGCGTGAAGTCTCATCTCGATATTAATGAGCCGTGAAGAATGAATTAGCCGGAAGCTACTTCGCGACGGGAGCTTGCGTCGGAGGAAATTTGTGGACCGCTCCCTTTCCCTTCGAAAGCTGAAACAAGAAGAAAAGCGGATAAGTCGTGCCCTGCATGCAACGCCCGGCCACGTCTTGGTCGAATATTTTATATCACGTTATGATATATTTACCCCCTATCCTTTTATCCATGCGACTTCTTCTCCACGATGAGGTCGTCACCACTACCCTTCAATTTCGCTTCTCCATGAAACACAAACGCGACTACACCGCCGACCGGCGGCTGCCCCTGCTATGCACCGTCGCGTCGGCCATCGGCGTGCTGTCGATGGGCGCGGCCTGGCTGCTGCTCAAGCTCATTGCACTCTTCACCAACCTGTTCTACTTCCAGCGCCTGTCCTTCGAGGCCAGTTCGCCAGCCGGGCATACGCTGGGCTGGATGGCGGCCCTGCTGCCGGTGATCGGTGGTCTCATCGTCGGACTCATGGCGCGCTACGGCAGCGACAAGATCCGGGGCCACGGCATTCCGGAAGCTATTGAGGCCATCCTCTTCGGCAAGAGCCGCATGTCGCCCAAGGTCGCGTTGTTGAAACCGCTGTCATCGGGCATCGTCATCGGCAGCGGCGGTCCGTTCGGTGCCGAAGGGCCGATCATCATGACCGGCGGCTCGCTCGGCTCCCTGCTGGCGCAGTGGATGCACCTGACTGCGGCCGAGCGCAAGACCCTGCTGGTCGCGGGAGCCTGTGCCGGCATGACGGCCATCTTCGGCACGCCCCTGGCCGCTCTGCTGCTGGCGGTGGAACTGCTGCTGTTCGAATTGCGCCCGCGCAGTCTGCTGCCGGTCGCGCTGGCCTGCGCCATCGCAGGCTTCCTGCGGCCGTGGCTGATGGAAGGTGGCGTGCTGTTTCCGCTGGAAGTGGCACCGGTCGCGCCGATCGCCCTGTTGTCCTGCCTCGCCGCCGGCCTGGCCAGCGGTGTCCTGGCGGCGCTGCTGACGCTGGCCCTGTATCGCATCGAGGACGGCTTCCATCGCCTGCCGCTGCACTGGATGTGGTGGCCGGCGCTGGGCGGGATCGCCGTCGGGCTCGGCGGGCTGCTGCAACCGCGCGCATTGGGCGTGGGCTACGACGTCATCGCCGACCTGCTGAACCAGCACATGCTGGTGCCGGCGGCCCTGGCGCTGCTGCTGGTGAAGGCGGTGATCTGGCTGCTGGCGCTGGGGTCGGGGACCTCGGGCGGGGTGCTAGCACCGCTGCTGATGATGGGGGCCGGTCTGGGTCTGGTGCTCGCACCGTGGCTGACGGGCGGCTCGCCGGGACTGTGGCCGCTGGTCTGCATGGCCGGTGTGCTGGGCAGCGTGCTCGGTGCGCCGCTGACGGCCATCGTCTTCGCCTTCGGCCTGACCCATGCGGGCAATGCGCTGCTACCGCTGATTGCCACCACGGCCGTGGCCTATGGCGTAAACGTGTTGTGGATGAAGCGCTCCATCATGACCGAGAAGATCGCACGGCGCGGCCTGCATGTGCATCGCGAATATGGGGTCGACCCGCTGGAACGGGTGCATGTGGACGACCTGATGTCAGTCCCGCTGGCGCTGGAAGACGCGCTGCCCGCCGGTGAAGCATTGGCGCGGTGTCGCGCGGCAGAGCGTGTGCATCGCTACTATCCGGTGACGGCGCATGGCCGCCTGCTCGGCATGGTCGCACTGAGCCGCCTGCAGGCCGCAGATCCGGCCACAGGCTGCGGTACCCTGCTGCAAGCCAATGCCGGCTACCTGCTGCCACACCTGAGTGCGCGCGCGGCTGCCGGGGCGATGGCACGACAAGGGGTCGCGCGCCTGCCGGTGGTGAACGGACCGGAACGCCGACAGCTGGTCGGCGTGCTGTCCTTGTCAGATCTCGCACGTGCCAGTGCCAGCCATGCCGAAGAAGAATCAGTACGGGAAAAATTGCTGGGAAATTGAAGCCTCGCCGGACTCCTGCTCAGGGTTATTCGATAGAACCCATCCCAATGAAATCAAGCACTTACAGAGACCAATCGCGGGGCTCAATAACCCACCCGCCCCGCCCTAACCTGCTGATTTTTATAAACTTTTAGGCCCCAGCAACGCTATTTCGTAATCAGCAGCTCCCCCCAAAAAAATCGCCCGCACGAAGCGGGCGATTTGCCATGATTCTGTTCTTTTCAACCTAGTGCCAAGGTTCTAGCACCCATCCCCATGTTTCTTCCAACGCCGGCGACATTAGCGGAGCTTTGCGCATTATCGAGCTTGAATGTAGAGACCAATCCAGCCAATTCACCCGCCTGCTCCATCATCGCATTCGCAGCAGCAGCGGCCTCTTCGACCAACGCAGAATTCTGTTGAGTCGCTTCGTCCATGTGGGTAATTGCGAGATTGACTTGAGTGATTCCGTGACTCTGCTCCTGACTCGCATGGGAAATTTCCGCCACCACATCGGTCACCCGCTTGACACTGGTGACCACATTTTCCATGGTCATCCCAGCTTGCTCGACCAAGCTGCTTCCCTGGTCAATCTGCGCCACGGAATCGTTGATCAGTTCGGTGATTTCTTTTGCCGCCGTCGCACTCCTTTGCGCCAGGCTACGGACCTCCGATGCAACGACCGCAAAACCACGCCCCTGCTCACCGGCTCTTGCTGCCTCAACGGCTGCATTCAATGCCAGGATATTTGTCTGGAACGCAATTCCGTCAATCACGCTAATGATATCGACGATCTTTCGTGAGGAAGCATTAATACCTTCCATTGTGCTAACCACCTTGCCGACCACCTCACCACCTTGGGTGGCAACGTTCGAAGCGGAGACCGCCAGCTCACTCGCCTGCTTGGCGTTATCAGCGTTTTGCTTCACGGTGGACATCAGTTCTTCCATCGCTGAAGCTGTCTCTTCCAATGCCCCTGCCTGCTGTTCCGTGCGCGAGGACAAATCCAAGTTGCCTGTTGCGATTTCGGTAGATGCCTGTTCGATGGCGTGTGTGCCTTCTCTCACCCTCCCCACGATTCCGACTAAGCTATCGCGCATCTTCTTGATGGCGAACAGCAAACTGGTAGTGTCGCCGTCTTTCACGTTTACTTCGCTGGTGAGGTCACCAGCTGCGATCTGCTGCGCAATATCTGCAGCGTAAGCAGGCTCTCCGCCAAGCTGCTTCAAGAGTCCCCGGGTGATCGCGAACGCAACAAGTACAGAAATGAGGGCCACTATGGCGGTCAACACGGCTACTACCACCGAGGCCTTCGCTGCGAGGTCGATGGTGGCGTCATGTGCCTTAGCATTTTCTGCGTCTACTTCGTCGATAACCTTGTTGATATCGATTACTATCTGGCGGCGCAATGGGCTACACTCATTAACCAGAAAATCGCGAAACTCCTCCGACTTTCCGCCTTCACGATAGATACGCGGACGTTTCAACTCTTCAGCCATCTGCAAAAGGCCCACACGGACCTTCTCAAAACCTTTGTCGCCGGCGAAATGCGGCTCCATGTCTTTGAGCGCCTTGAGATAGATCTGCTTCTGCTCATCAACGATCGCCAGCTCCTTTTGCGCATCTGCATCACTTCTGAAGACGTAGGCATTGCGAGCGGCGAGACCCGTTTGATCTAAAGCTTCTCTCGCGAGATAGAGCGGCACCAAGCGCTGATCCTGTACCGCATCGGCCGCCCTGATGGATACAGTGAGTGAATTGATGCTACCTAATGCTATTCCCGCCAGTAGAACCGCTAGCGTTACTAAGGCTGCGAAAGCCGACGCCAGTTTTGTCCCGATCTTCATATTCTTGAGCGCACTCATATATTTCCCCTAGGTTAAATACGGGCATTTTTGACATCTGCTGCATGCCGGCCGCTGCCGGTGCCCGATAATTTGGGAACAGCTCAACGGGCGATTAGTGAGACGTTCAATACGCGGCAAAGCGTCATTCGGCTCGGTGCCGCGATTTACGATTTAGTAGGTGAGTGTCACGGTCACGGTATCCGAGTAGGCACCGGCCAGCGGCGTCTGGGCCGCCGGGATCTGGCCATAGACGGTCAGGGTCTGGGTCAGGCCGGAACCGGTGCCGGTCAGGGTATCGGTGCCGATGGTCGAACCCCAGTTGTTGCTGCGGGCCGAGTCGCGGTACAGCGCATAGTTCAGGGTACCGCCGCCGGCTGCGCTCATCTTGCGGTTGCTCACGCTGGCACCGGTGCCGGTACCGGCGTCCAGACCGACGTTGTAGGCCGTGCCGTTGGTACAGAGCACGGTGATGGTGCCGGACTGGTTGACCACGCTCTGGGTGTAGGCACCGAAGGCAATGGCCGAACCGACCACGGTACAAGCGGCGACCACCGAGGCGGTGATGGTCAGCGTGCCGCTGGCGGTAGCACCGAAGGAAGCTGGTGCGCTGGAAGCCAGGACGACAGCGGCGATGGAAGCAGCGACGATGCGATTTTTCTTGATGAAGAACATTTTGTTTCTCCTGGTCTGGCTGCCCCGTCCTCGCCCCTTGCAAGAACTTCCCCGTGCAGCGTTGGTATGGAGATACTGTAATTTCTGAAGAGCTCGCCTAACATCCGGGAATTCCCTACCGCGCTAGAAATTTAGTTAAGGAAAAACCTGAACAGTAAGAAGAACTAGCCTTAAGCTCATCGTTATGCTTCGGCAACTCATCACATGATGTTCACCGTCAGACTATCCAAATGCCTCCCGATCCGATGCTCTAATTGATGGCACCACTTCCAGACATCTAAAACCTAAGCGAAGCTATGAGAACAGCGATCAAGGCAGAGGCAATGACGGTCAGCAGGAAGGTAGTCAACATGATGATCTCCTAGAATGAGTTCATCTTAGGCAGCATCCTCCCTAGTGGCTGTAGTGGTTTCCCCCAGAAAGTACTCAGGCAGGTCAGGAATTTCCCGGGTGCCTAATCGTCCAGGCTTGCAAAAATTGCAATATGATTGAGTGATATCGGTCGTTGAGGTGGATGGATTCGCGGATGAGCGTTATCGGGATTGCCCACTACCCGAGATTACGGCTGTCGCAAGCGGCTCTTAAAAACGGCTCGGCATTCGCAATTGGCTGCAAAAATTTCGCTCCGCAACTGAAAATCGAGCCGCGTCCTAACTGGCCTTGCGACCCGCCGGATTTTTGAATTGCGGAGCAATAATTACCTTAACCCTCTGATTTTTATCGTTTTCCTCGCAGATTCGTAATCAGTAGGTCGACGGTTCGATTCCGCCCATCAGCACCAGCACACAAGGGTTCCGGCTTATGCTGGGACCCTATTGGGGTAATAAACGCCTATCTGGGTAATAGAATTGCCCCCAGAGAGGTTTATGGCCCCCAAAAAAGCCCGCGATTGCGGGCTTTTTTATTGGCCTAGATGTCGGCTTCTGGCCGATTGCGGACCTTTTTGACATCATGAAAGCAAGGCGCGTTTCCGAAGCAATCACCATTGAGCATTTCAACCCATTCGAGTCTGAACAATCCCTGGCTGTCCGGTGGCGAAGTGACACCATCTTGTTAAGGCCGATCAGGTACTCAGAAACCCGCATGTGCGCTCAATAGGCGAGCTGCCCTATGTTACGTGACTAGGACGTGCAACTGCTTAGCCACTCTTTCCACCACGTCAGACCATTGACCACGCGTGGTCTGGCGGAACAAGCGCATCTGGGGATACCACGGCGTATCGTCGCGCTCCATCAGCCAACGCCAATCGGGCACCAGCGGTAACATAACCCAGACGGGCCGTCCCAGTGCGCCCGCCAAGTGCACGGGCGAGCTGTCCACCGAAATCAGCAGGTCGCATAACTGGAGCACCGCTGCCGTATCTTCGAAATCGCTTAATTCATCACCTAACGCTTCCAGCCTCAAGCCGCCCAGTGGCGAATGCGCCTGCGCTGCTGCCGGGCCCTTTTGCACCGATAGCAGGCTCGCACCTTGCGCCGCTACGGGCGCCAGCGCCGACAATTGCTCCAATGTCATGGATCGATTGCGATCATTGTCGTGCGTGGGGCGTCCGGCCCACGCCAGGGCGATCCATGGACGGCGCAACGGCTGCAGGCGAAGTCGCCATCGCTCGACCCGATACGGATCGGCCTGCAGATAGGGCAGCGCACCCGGTAGCTCATCGAGGTGCAGATTCAAGGCCCGCGGCAAGCTCATCATCTGGCAATGCGCATCGAAGGGCGGTGGCAGTTGTCCCTGCAGCACCACTTCGTCGATTTCGGGCAGGCGCCGCGCGAATGCCGCCTGCTCAGCCCTGATCTGCACCACGATACGCGCCTGACTCTGGCGTCTGGCGCGCTCGACTAGGCGGATGAACTGGAAGGTATCGCCATATCCCTGCTCATCATGAATAAGCAAGGTCTTGCCAGGCATCGCCTGACCTTTCCAGAGCGGAGCCTTGACCTTGCGGTCCATGTGACGGGTATGATCAAGGCTATAGCGGTACTGATAATGCTGCCAGCCGCGCGCGTAATCTCCCTTCAGCAGCAGGGTTTCGGCCAGGTCGAAACGCAGGTCGACGTTGCCGGGGGCTGTGTCGACTAGGCGCTGCTGGATCTCGCAGGCCTGTGCGATATGACCTTGCTGGCGTAGCGACAGGCCCAGGGCGCGCCAGACCGGCAACGTAGCATAGCCGGCATCGATCAATTCACGGGCCAGCTGTTCGCTTTGCTCCAGTTGACCTGCGGAAAACGCGTCGGCTATCTGTTGCTGGCGCGCAGCCAACGCTTGCACATGCCATTCAGTTGCCATGGCTACCTCGTGCGATGCCGTCTTCTTCCCACCGCTGAGCTAGTTCTGCCGGCGTTTGCGTCCCCTGCCTCAAGCGCGCCAACGCATCCACCTGGCGACGAGCGCGCGCCAATTGCGCGTCGTACGGCAAGCGGCAGGGCATGCCGGAGAAGGACGCCACCTGCTCTGCAACGCGCGCTGTATTGTCGAGCAAGCGGGCATGATCAATCTGCAGCCAGCGGTCATCCGGCAGATGCGATGTCCAGTGCCGCATTAGGCGTTCATGTACGCGGTGGTAACGTGCTAATTCTTCGAGCGCGTGCGGAAAGGCATGACCAGACTGGGGGGGATTCTGGTAGCAGGCCAGACAGTTTTCCAAGGGCTCCCGCCGGCAAAAAATGAAGCGCGCCGCGGGAAAGACTTGGTTGATGAAACCGACCAGAAGGAAGTTGGCGTGGCATGCGTCGACCAAATCGCCGGTGGAATCGGCGCAGTCCAGGTAATACTGCGCAAGCTCAGCATAATCATCGACAGTCAAATCGGCCAACACGGCAGCTGAATCCATCAGCGCTTCGTCTTCCTGCGTGATGCTGGTAAGTATATGGCCGATCAGGTCGTAGCGATCCTCGTCGCTCTTTTGGCCTTCCCGCAACATGGACCGCACCAGTTCCGCGCCGCTATTGGGCATACCGATGATGAACACCGGCGAACTCATCCCGTTTTCCTGGCCTTTTGCCGCAAGAGGTGACCAGCTGTCAATCACTTGCTCAACTGCTCCTTCAAGCCGCGCCGCTGCGAAGGGATGGGCTTGCGCTTCCAGCCCGTTGGCGAAATCGTAGGCCGTCATCGCTGCGGCCTCATCGTCGTTGGCCAGCATGGCATGTCCCCAGGCGCGATGAAGCGCCACGGCATCGCGCCAGCCACAGCCGCTCTCTCGGCTCTTCTCGAGGACAGTCCGCATGCGATCTATTTCAAGCGAGGTTGGCGCTGTGTCGTCCAATTCGCTCAACGCCAACCAGGCGGTAGCATGGGATGGCGCCTCGTCCAATAACCGTCGCAGGTTGGCGCTGGCCTGCTCCGCCTGGCCGATGCGACCTAGCGCCAACGCGTGCGCGGTGACGACCATTGCATTCTGCTGCGCCTCGTATGCGCGCTGGCAGGCGGCCAGCGCATCGAGGTCACGCCCGCGCATGGTCCACAGACGCGCCTGCAGCAGCTCGTCGTACCACTGCGCCGGCGCGGGGAGCGCCTGCAAGGCCTCCTCGGCGGAGAGGAGGTCATTGCAGTCGAGCAAAAGATGCACGCGCAGGCGCAGTGCATCTATATTGGAGCGGGCGAAGCTGAGCAGCTTGTCCAGTTCTTGCAACGCAAGCTGGGGGCGATGGCGCGCGCGGTGAACCTGGGCCAGCGCAAGATAGGCCTGGGCATGTTGCGGGTTCAGTTCGAGCACTTCCCCGGCGCTGTGGGCAGCATCGTCGAATCGACCCAGTTCGAGTTGCAAGGCGGCCAGGTTGGCGTAGGCCGCTTCGTGCGCAGGATCACAGGCGATGGCTGCCGTGTAGCTCTTCATGGCGTCGTTGAGATACCCCATCAATTGTTGTGTATTGCCCAGGTTGCTGAGTGCGTTGGGGTCGTCCGGCGCTGCCTGCGTCGCCGCAGTCAGCAATTCGATGCTCTCCTCGAGCCGGCCGGCCTGCTGTAGGATGATGCCGAGGTTGCTGAGTGCCGACGGGTGTCCGGGAAACAGTACCAGCGCGCACCGCGCCGCTTGCTCGGCACGTGCCAGCAGTCCGGCCTGTCGGCTTACCTCGGCATGATTGCTATGAAAATCAGCGAGCGCATCCGGCTGCGAACAAGCCCGTTCCAACAAAAGCAGCGCATGCGCGATATCACCTTCAGCGTGGGCGATCAGGCCCAGCAGGTGCAACGCTGGCGCATGCAATGGTACCGCTTGTAGAACCTGCTCAGAAATGGCCGAGGCCTGAGCCGACTGGCCTACGCGCCAGTGAGCGTAGGCCGCTTCCATCAACTGATCGATCCGGGTCAGGGCGCTGGTAAGTTGCGCAGCCTCCGCCAGAGGCGCCAACCGTGACGGCGGGGGCGGGGACGAGTGATTCGGCCGTGTTCTTTTTGCGGACAACCTGTGGGTCTCCCTGTGAACCAAAAGTCGGGCGATGATGTGACGCGACGCAGTGCACGCCATCGCGAAAAAAAGCCCGGCATGCAGCCGGGCAATGTTTGACCTGATGCTGCGATCAGAAATCGTAGCGTATTTTCAGCGAGGCGGTCTGGCTGCGGAACTTGGAACGCAGATCGCCATCGTAGCCGACCGAATAGGACAGGTTGTTGCTGCGCTGGAGCGTGCCACGCAACACGATACGCGCGCCATCCTTGGGCAGACGGTCTGCGCTCGACACGAACGTCACGCCGCCCATGCTGGCGGTGGTGGCGATGGCATCGTTCTTGAACGAATGCACCCAGCCGGTTTGCCATTCGCCCGTCAGGCGACCCCAGCCGGTATCGGTGTAGCTGCCTAGCCGCACGCCCAGCTCACTTTCCAGGTTATTGAAACTCTGGCGCTGCACGTCCAGGTTCGCTGCGCCCAGCCCGCTCTCGCGATAGCCGTCGTTACTGATGCGCGCAGCTTGCAGCGAAGCGAATGGCGTGACGGTCAATCCCGAAGACAACGGCAGGTCATAGCCGGTTTCCAGCTTGAACTGGCCCTGCCAACCGCGGTAGTTGGCACTCGCGGTGCCGAGAAAATCGACCGAGCGCGCCTGGTCGTAGTTATTGCGCGCTACCGAAGCGATACCGCTGATATAAGCGTTGCCTCCCCGCGGGCGCCAAGAGCCATAGGTCGCCAACTGATAGCTGTCGAGCTTGGCGTCGTTGCCACGGTTGATGCCATCGCCGTTGAGGTCGTTATGCAGCCAGCTCACGGCACCACCGAGGACGACGTCCTGAGCCAGTTGACGATCGGCGCCGATGATGAGCCCATAGCCTGACGCATGGAAGCCGCCTGCCTGGTCGGTGCTGTTCATGGAGGCTTTACTGCCCAGCACCTGTCCCCACACGCCGGTGCCGTCGGCCGCTGCACCGGCTGCCTTGCCTGTCGGCCTGCCGGCTAGCAGGGTCACCTGGCGTTGCGAGATGGCACCCGCCGACAGCGCATATGACGCCCCGCTCGACAACGCCTGCGGCAGGGGCGTTGGACCTGCCAGTTGTTGCAAGGCGCGCTGTTGCGGCCCTGATTGCAACAACGACAAGCCCATCAGGATCACCGCGTAGTCGCTGTTGCCAGACAGTTGGTCGAGCACCGGACCGATAGGTACGGCAGAGCCGCCAGCGTTGTTTGCCTTGGCCGTCCATGTCGATGTCACTAGCGTCGCTGGAGTCACTGGAGTCACTGGAGTCACTGGAGTCACTGGAGTCACTGGAGTCACTGGAGTCACTGGCGTGGTGATCTGACTCAGTGTCACGATGAGGTTATTGCCACTCACCGCGGAAGTGACCGCATACCCGGCCGCCGATGCCACCGCGGTGCTGGTCAGCCCCCCGGCTGCCGTAATGATTGTGTAGGAGGTGGCATTCTGGCCGCTGACCGGCACCAGCACGATCGTGCCGCCGTTGAGGGTAGCCGTGCCGGAGACCGACAGCCGAGGAAATGCACTGGCCGACGTCGCCGCGAAGATCAGCGAGCCGCCCGTCTGCAGGTAGTTGCCGGAGATGCTGCGGTTCCGCACAAACTTGAGCGTGGCGCCATTGTTAATTACCTTGTTGGATGCGCTGACCGTCATGTTGCTGTCGAGCAAGGTACTGCCGCCGGCAAATTCGATATCGCCCGCATTGTTGTACACCACGGCATTGCCGGCGCTTCCAGTAATGGTTCCGAAGCCGCTGCTGGCGCCGACGATCGTCATGTTGCCGGTGTTGTAGGCGGAAATAGAACCATAGATGGTGCCGTTGTTGACGATGGTGCCAATCCTGACGTTTTCGGCGATAGCCCAGGCACTCGGAGACATGATCAAGCCATTGTTGACCAGCGTGTTGATGGAGCGGCTTTGGGTCCATACCGCCACATAGGCGTCGGTAATCGTGCCGTTATTGACGAGCAGGTCCAACGGCGCGCCCGAGCCGGTAATACCCACGCCAGCGGTGAAGCCGTTGAAATTGCCGCCTGCGCCATCGATGGTGCCGTTGTTGGTAACGGTACCGCCGGCGTTAGACCAGACCAGGCCCTGCGTGCAAGAGGTGTTGACTAAAGTGACATTGGTACCGCAAGGTGCAGCCGATGCTTCTACCGTTGCCGTTAAGGCCAGCGCCGAAGCGCCCATGACAATGCAATTTCGAACATTTGATCGGTGTCTGGAAAAACATGCCGGCCGTTTGGCCGTTTGACTGCGAATACCTGACATTAATACTTCCCCCGAAACTTTGATGGAGATATCCATCGGCATGAGTTAAATATTTTTATTGTTTTTCAAAATTTGATTTTTTTATTATCGCGGGCGAGTATGCCTGCTTGCGTCGAAGATTAGTCCTCAAAGCACGTAGGTATTTCATCTTCTATTTCGGACTAGACGAGCGCTATCTCGGCTGGAGCGAGCGAAGAGTGCCTCGACTACATGGGCGCCGTTGACAACGCCGATGCCTTATGTACGGCCATTCCATCTTAAACGTAGTCGCTCGTACTCTTGCGCGCGTCATCCTATGTCATAGCTTTCGCGCGTTTGAAAGGTAGCTAGTCCAGATGGAATATTCGAGTAGCATGGCGGCTATTGAGCGAAAAGTGACTATCTGCATTGGTGAATGTCATATTGCGGACAGCGACGAGACTCATGTACTCGACCGGGTAGAGAAAAGAATTTAGGTGATGGGATCATGAGCTGCAGATATGTGCTGATTGCCTTATGTTGCGTAATTCTGGTGCCGGGGTGCGCTGGGGTACAAGGGCGGCGAGATTTGAAAGATGCACTGCTGAGCTCGGTGGGGTGGCAATCGCATACCATTGCCACGCAACAGTTTGATATTGTCACTGCCGCGCCGACCGGAAGGCTAGGAGATACACTGACCGTATATCTGGAGGGTGACGGGCGTGCCTATCTGAATTCATCCCTGCCATCTGCCGACCCGACCCCAGCTGACCCTGTCGCTTTAAAAATGGCAATTGTCGACCCGAGCTCGGGACCCCTGCTCTATATCGCGCGGCCTTGCCAATACGTTCTGCCTGATTACGGACGTAACTGTGGCAAGCAGTATTGGACCGATCAGCGATATTCGTTGCCAATCGTTGATAGCATCAGTGAAGCGCTTGATCACGAAAAAGAGCGTGTGGCTGCATCACGGCTGATACTGGTAGGCTATTCGGGAGGTGGCGCGCTGGCAGCTTTGCTTGCGGGACACCGGCAAGACGTTGCTGCCATCGTCACAGTAGCAGCCAATCTTGACCTGGGATATTGGATAAAACGCGACGGACTCGCTCCACTGGATGGTTCTCTTGATCCCGCAGACTATGCGGAGCGTATCGCAGACATCCCTCAGCTCCATTTGGCAGGTGCCCGAGATACGGTCGTCGGACCGGACGTTACCCGGTCTTTTCTGGGACGAATGGGCACTGGGCAGAAAGCACGGATGTCGATCATTTCAGACTTTGATCATGTCTGTTGTTGGGCAATCCATTGGCGATCATTGATACAACGTCCAGACGTTGCAGCTGTTTTAGGGCGGATACCGGCGTTTTAGGACGCTCGGCAAGAGATTGTCCTCGAATCGTAGCTCAACCAATGACCAGATTGGGAAAGAGCGAGACGTGCTCAGTCTGCTTCTGGCCGATAGCGGACATCTTAGTGTTGATTCGCGTTGCCTCTTGACCCGGCACCTCTGTCTCTAATTTGGCGTGGTCTTGGGCCCGACCAAATCGCAGCGGGTCAATTTTTCTAGCATCAACAGTTTGGGCAAGCGAGGATTATCGAATCCCCAAAGACTGGGCACAAATAGAGTTCCAGACCACTGCGTCTAGCAACATCACTCTAGACCAGTCGATCTTTCCTGCCAGAGCGGGATGTGGGGCAAAACCAAAAAATTGAAGGGCAGATCGCTCCAGGCCTTTTTGTTTAAGCAATGCCACCCCTTCGCTTAAAAGATGATATTCCCGCCACTTTTCTGAATTCATCAGTTCGGAAAACTGTTGCATGGTATCCGCTATCTGGCTGACCCCACCCTCCAAAACATCCAGCTTGAAGACCGCTCCGGACCTATTCTGATAAAAAAGGTCTCCGAAAACCGATGCACCAATGGGCGCAACTTCCCCTTTGATCAAGCCTGGCCATTCCGAAAAAAGAGCCTTGAAATCTAGCAAAGATGCATCAACAAATAGGTCGTTCCAAGAAAGATTTTTCATTTTTATACTTGTATGCGTTGTTGGCCGAAGTGTCGTCCGTTAGTGGCCGATTGCGGGTGAACGCCTGAGCCGTCTAACGCGCCTAAAGCATAGCTCTATCGGAAGGCCTTCGACTCCAGGTCTTGCAGCAGGTGGGCTCCTTCAATGTCGCCTCCAGAGCGATAGGATTTAAGCGAAACATCAAGCAGGCTTTGAAGCTCGGCCACATCGTCCGCTTTAAGGTGGCGAGCCTTGGCGAACAGTTCTACGCCAGCGCGAAGCTCGGAGAACGCGGATTCCAGAGTGAGCTGTTCATCGTCGCTGAGATAGTCTTCTTTTGGAAAATCATCCGGTGCGTGAACGATGACGAGCGACAAAAAGTCCTTGAAAGTCGAGACACTATTAACCCAGGGCATCAATACTTCCTTCAATGTCTGTTTCTGGCCGCTAGCGGACGAATCTACTGGCGAACGATTGAAAGTCATCTGCTATTAGGATGGCAGCCTCAGGCGCCATTCCAATTAGTGGCAGCATGTAGACAGCGCCTTGTTCATCAAAGGCTAGCACTTCCCCCCGCCATCTCCCGCAAAAGCCACGAAGCCGGGCGCGTACGTTTCGATTTCAATATCAGAATTACCTCCAGGAATTTCGTCCTTAGCCCAGAGGATAATGTAGCCTGGGCGGGCCTCATCGACAGTGAACCCTTCGAACAGACCATTTTCTTGAATGTAGTCGTAATAGCTGCTTGGTATCAAGGGAAGCATATTATCCAGCTCATTATTTTTGAACGTCGGCTTCTGGCCGAGAGCAGACCAACTAATTTTCGGAGACGGTATTCGGATGTGATGCTTTGGAGTTGAGAAGAGCGCCTATCAGCAATGCTGCATCCTGCATGATGATAGATCGAGATGCGGGGAGAAATAGTAAGCAATTCATCGCTTTTGCCAGGTGGATGACTTTCAAGCACATTGGCAACGCGTCACCACGAGTATCAATACGAATCGCGACCGACTCCACGAGTTCGTCTTTATAGCTCACCTGAATATTATTTTCTCCGGCGGTTCCCCAAATACAAACCTCATCGTTCCAAGAGTTCGCGGAAGGTAACACTTGCGCAATCAGGTCAACGAAATTCGTAACGGGCTGGTGTCCTCTCCATGCCTGCGATGTGTCCCAGTAGCCCTCATCATCGAACAACAGATCTGAGGCTGTTGATTTGCTCGCCGATTTGACCCTCTCTAACTGACCCGCCTTCCAGTGCCTGCTAAAGGCCGCCACACGGTCATACGACCCCTCATAACCAAGCTCCCTTAACTCCAGGAACATCTGTTTCAGGGTCCGTCTTTGCTTACGGGATTTGACCAACTCTGAGCTCAGCCACGCGGAAAGCCTGGGGGCATATGCATCCAAAGAGCTCGGTGAATGCCTGCTGGCATAGGAAGGTTCGATCGCCTCTGATCGAATGTAGCGACGAACCGTGTTTCGGGAAATGTCCAACCTGCGGGCGATTTCCCGGATCGAGACGCGATCTCTGATGTACCAGCGTCGAATGATTCCAAGTAGGGCCACGTCTATCACTCCGTTCTCCCGCTCGATGTCATGAGCAGGATTGTGGTCTAAACATGGGTCAACTTAGGATGCAAATTTCCGGGGAAACTGGGTCAGTTTTCAATGCAAATCAACAAGCTATTGCTACTTTGCCGAACAGCGAGGCACCTGAGGCACGAGCCTTTCCCAATAGAGGACTTACTGCCCCGCAAATGGCCAATGCCATTAATGCTGTAGGGCTAGAAGCGCAAATCTTGAGCGCCCAAGATAATCACATCGTAAAGAGCACGCTCTATGCATATTTACGTGGTGGTGTGCCCGCGCTGATGGCGATTACCCTGGAAGATCTCGATTTCTCCAATACGAAATGCACTCGCACGGAAAAGGGTGGCCATGCAGTAGCAGTTGCTGGGTATAGCCTTGGCGGCAATGAGATCATTCCCAGTGGTCCGACGCGATTTCAGCTTGAAGCCTCAAAAATCGACAAACTCTATGTGCATGATGATCAGCTCGGGCCATTTGCACGCATGTCGTTTCAAGCGCGCGAAATTGATGGCAAAGTGGTTAACTCCATGTCGACAGACTGGAAACCGAGTAAAACTGAGCTTTTCTCGCTAAAGAAAACAAGCTCTAAACCAAGAAAGTACAAGAATAACGAGCAAGCCCCATGCGTCATTGCAATACCGAAGCTAATAGTACTGCCGCTATACAAGAAGATCCGAATTCCCTTCAAGTTCATCCATGATGCGATCGTTGCCTTAGATGACCTATTTGAACAGATCCGCCTGCAATTCTTTCCCAAGATGGAGAGGCAGACATGGGACATCTATCTCATCACGGTTTCCTCGTTTAAGAACCAGTTATTGAAGGACGGTAGCTACGGGGACGATACCGCTGACACCTTGAAGATGTCTTTGCCCAAATATATGTGGCGAGCTACTGCCCGCACTAACGACAGTGTTTGTCTTGATCTGCTTTTTGACGCGACAGGAATCGAGCAAAGTCCTCTCTTGTTACAGGGGAAAACATACGGCCATGAATTCAATGCAATGATTCAAGCGCTGTGCATGCAAGAGCCAGGTACGAATGATGCTCAGGCCGCCGCCATCGTTCGTGCAATGATTAGTCACTTTTCTCCACCTGAAACACAACGATCGAAGTGATCTTGAATCCGCGCAGTATCTGAAAAATTTGAACGATTTAGCAAATTGCTATAAACTACGCTAATTAGCTGATCTGCTTTTATCGATTTTTATCCTTCTTATGAGTCAACCCGCAACTTTTGGCAGCGTCATTTGCACTCAACGCAAAAAACAGAAACTGACTCAAAAGGATTTAGCTTCTCAAATCCTACGCGAAGATGGTGTTCCAATATCCGCGCAGTATCTGAATGATATTGAGCATGACCGCCGCAGTCCGTCATCTGATTTCATCGTTAAGCAACTGGCCAAGATTTTGAACATGCCGGAGGAATACCTCTACTACATGGCCGGTAAGTTTCCTACTGACGACTTGGTTCCCAATGCGACTCCTCAGATGGTTGAGGAGGCCATGTTCGCGTTCCGTGAATCGATACAACGGGCGCAGCAGCGATAATCGGGACTCTCACGAGTACGTAGTAACTTGATGCCTCGAACTGAGTGCTAATAAGAAAAGGGGTCACGACATCGTCGTCGCCCCTTTTTTTCTTTATTGCCAGAAAGTCCAACATCTCCAAGATAGGGGCATTGCTTAGAAGGACAAACTTTCCTGCACCAGGGGCGTTTCAACTGACGTCACAGCTTTTTGATTAACGATGCCTTATCAGCGGAACGCTTTTGCATACTCTTCGAAAGGGCTAACCGACCTCGTGCAGATCTGGTCTGCACCGGCATGTATTTCCCTTTAAGAGCCCTCACGCCTGTGGGTTATCTCAGCCTCTAGATAAGGCCACCGAAAATACGCTCGCCGGTTTCGAAAGTGGCAATATCGCTTAACATTCGTTCGAGTTACGATATCAATTTGGCAATATCACTACAAAGCGTTTGTCAGGAACAAAAACCGCTAAAAACGGCTTGACGGCACAAGCCATGAATCCCTGTCCGTGCGGACAGTATGGCGACAGCCAGGGCCGCTGCCGCTGCACGCCGGAACTGGTCAAGCGCTACCAGGCGCGCTTGTCCGGCCCGCTGCTGGACCGCATCGACATGCAACTGCACGTCAACGCCCTGAGCCCCGCCGAACTGGCCGTCCAGCAGCCGGGTGAAACCAGCGCCGCCATCGCGGAACGGGTCGCGCGCGCCTTTGAACGACAGCGCCAGCGCCAGGGCAAACCCAACAGCCAGCTGGGGGGTAGCGAAATCGACCGGCACTGCCAGCACGATGTGGCGGCGGCCCAACTGCTGCAAGCCGCCATGCTGCGGCTGAACTGGTCGGCGCGGGCCTATCACCGGGTGCTGAAACTGGCGCGCACCATCGCCGATCTGGCGGAGTCCGATGTGATCACACAGGCGCATGTGGCCGAGGCAGTGCAATACCGGCGGACGCTGGCCGGTAATTGAGCGGCAACGGATCTGTCCGGGCAGACAAGAGCATTCCCCCCCTGTTGCGCCATGCAAGAGCACCGTCTGTATCTTCTCCCTCGGCCGGCCGGGCCTTAGCCTTGCAATTCACATGGCATTGACTGCCGCCCCCACCTGCCGACCGAAAGAGGATCATCGCCATGCCCACTGTCTCCACCCTGCTGGCCTTCGCCGCCCTCTGCCTGGGCATGGTGCTCACGCCCGGCCCCAACATGCTTTATCTGGTCTCGCGTTCGGTCTGCCAGGGCCGCAAGGCCGGGTTGATCTCGCTGGCCGGAATCGCGCTGGGGCTGGTGTTCTACATGCTCTGTACCGCGCTGGGCATCAGCGCCCTGCTGATGACCCTGCCCCTGGCCTACGACGCGCTGCGCCTGGCGGGAGCGCTCTACCTGCTCTACCTGGCCTGGCAAGCCCTCAAGCCGGGCGGCCGATCGCCGTTTGCCCTCCGCACCCTGCCCCCGGACAGCCCCCGCAAACTCTTCAGCATGGGTCTGCTGACCAGCCTGCTCAATCCCAAGATCGCCGTGATGTATCTGTCGCTGCTACCGCAATTCATCCAGCCCGAACACGGGAGCGTACTTCTCCAGTCCTTCGCCCTGGGTCTGACGCAGATCGTGGTCGGCGTCAGCATGAACGCCGTGATCACCTTCTCTGCGGCTTCCATCTCGGCCCTGCTGGCTGGCCGTCCACACTGGCAACGCCTGCAGCGCTGGCTGATGGGTAGCGTGCTGGCCGGACTGGCCGTCCATATGCTGATCCAGCGCCGCTGACCCTCCCCCGCCTCAGTTCCCGACGTAACGATGCGCTCACCGGGAGCGCATCGCTGCGTCGCCTTCTCCCTCGCCTGCCTGCGCAACGGCGCCAAAGCCGATGACATTCAGTCAACGCAAGCCTCGAACGGCGACGAGAACTCCCCTTTCATTCCCTCGATTTCAACTTCTGCTCGCATAAGCCGGGAACAGAAGACGCCATTGCGTTGCCTAAGGTGAGCTTCGCCCGATACAACAAATAACAAATCAGAATCGACAACAAGGACGATCCCCCATGCCCTCTTCCCTCCCCGACGACCGTGCGGCAGGTGCTGCATGATCAGCATCTAATCAACTCAAACCCCGCTTTCAGGCGCTCTTGCGGCCGATGGTGCGCGCCCTGGCCGAGGCCGGCGTGACGGCCAATGCGGTCACCGTGCTGGCCATGCTGGTCTCGCTGGCACTGGGCGCGCTGCTGTTCGTGGCCGGGCCACAGCGGCCGGCGCTGTTCCTGCTGCTGCCGCTGTGGATGTTCCTGCGCATGGCCTTCAATGCCGTCGATGGCATGCTGGCGCGTGAATTCGGCCAGCAGTCGGCGCTGGGGGCCTATCTCAACGAGCTGACCGACGTCGTCTCCGATGCCGCCCTGTACCTGCCCTTTGCGCTGGTGGCCCCGTTTGGCTGGGCCAGCGTGGGCGGGGTGATCTTCCTGTCGGCGGTGTCGGAGATGACCGGGGCGCTCGGCCCCATGGTCGGTGCGCCACGCCAGTACGACGGCCCCATGGGCAAGAGCGACCGCGCCTTCCTGTTCGGCGCGCTGGGCCTGTGGCTGGGCCTGGCCGGCAGCCTCCCGGGCTGGATCTTCTGGGCGCTGCCGCTGGCTGTCGCCGCCATCCTCCTCAATATCGTCAACCGCATCCGCAGCGGCCTGCGCGCCGCCTCCCACCCATGACACGATCCTGCCAGGAACACCAGTTCACCACCCACGACGGCCAATCCCTGTTCTATCGCCGCTGGCCGGCCACCGGCCCGCAGCGGCGCGGCGCTGTCGTCATGTTCCATCGCGGCCACGAGCACGGCGGGCGCATGGAGCATCTGGTCGATGAACTCGGCCTCTCCGATTTCGATTTCTATGCCTGGGATGCGCGCGGCCATGGCCGTTCGCCCGGCCCGCGCGGCTATTCCCCGAGCTTTGCGCACTCGGTGCGGGACGTGCAAACCTTCATCCACCACCTGCGCGACCAGTGGCAGGTGGCCGAGGAAGACATGGCCGTGCTGGCCCAGAGCGTGGGCGCGGTGCTGGTCTCGACCTGGGCGCATGACTACGCGCCCCGCGTACGCTGCCTGGTGCTGGCATCGCCCGCCTTCAAGGTGAAGCTTTATGTTCCCTTCGCCCGTCCGGGACTGGCCCTGCAGCAGAAGCTGCGTGGCAATTTCTTCGTCAACAGCTACGTCAAGGCGAAGTATCTGACCCACGACCGGCAGCGCCAGGCCTCCTACGACAGCGATCCGCTGATCAGCCGCCCGATCTCCGTGAATATCCTGCTGGCGCTGTATGAAGCGGCCGAACGCGTGGTCGCCGATGCCCAGGCCATCACCATTCCCACGCAATTGCTCATTTCCGGCGCGGACTGGGTCGTGCACCATGGCCCCCAGCACGATTTCTTCGCACGTCTGGGCACACCAGTGAAGGAAAAGCACGTCCTCCCCGGCTTCTATCACGACACCTTCGGCGAGAAGGACCGCAAGATCGCCACCGACCTGGCACGTGAATTCATCCTGCGCCAATTCTCGCAAGCCTGGGCCCGTCCGGACCTTCGCCAGTCGCACCGCCAGGGCCCGACCTTCGAGGAGTCGCGCCAGCTGTCCGCGCCGCTTCCCGCTCTCAGCCCCAAGGGAATGTACTGGGCCGGTTACCGCGCCAACATGAAGCTGGGCGGCCTGCTCTCCAAGGGCGTGGCGCTCGGACATCGCACCGGTTTTGATTCGGGCAGCACGCTCGACTACGTCTACCGCAACACCCCCGAAGGCGTCGGTCCGCTGGGCCGCGCCATCGATCGCCAGTATCTGGACGCGATCGGCTGGAAAGGCATCCGCCAGCGCAAGCTGCATGTAGAGGAATTGCTGCGTACGGCCCTGGCCCGCCTGCAGGCGGAAGGACAGCCGCTGCACGTGCTCGACATCGCCGCCGGCCATGGCCGCTACGTGCTGGAAGCGCTGGGCCAGGGACCGCGTCCCCACTCCATCCTGCTGCGCGACTACAGCGAACTGAATGTACAGCAAGGCACGGCGCTGATTGCCGACAAGGGCCTGGCCGACATCGCCCGCTTCGTGCAGGGCGACGCCTTTGACCGCGCCAGCCTGGCCGCCGTCACGCCGCGCCCGACGGTGGGCATCGTCTCCGGCCTCTACGAACTGTTCCCGGACAATGACGCCGTGGCCACCTCCCTGGCCGGACTGGCCGATGCCATCGCGCCGGGCGGCTATCTGGTCTACACCGGCCAGCCCTGGCATCCGCAACTGGAACTGATCGCCCGCGCCCTGACCAGCCATCGCGGCGGCCAGGCCTGGGTCATGCGCCGCCGCACACAAGCCGAGATGGACCAGCTGGTGGCCGAGGCCGGATTCGAGAAGATCGAACAGCGCATCGACCAGTGGGGCATCTTTACCGTCTCGCTGGCCCGGCGCAAGGCCGCATGAGCCAGGCCGACCGCCTGCTGCCCGCGGCAGCACCGGCCACGCCGCTGCCGTGGAAGCGCGGCGTGGCCTGGCTGCTGTTGCTGGGGCCGCTGTTCTTCCTCAGCTATGGCTTCGCCAACCATGCAGCCGCCGCGCGCGCCAGCGTGCCCAGCTTCTTCTATGGCTGGGAGCGTCATATTCCCTTCCTGCCCTGGACCATCCTGCCCTATTGGTCCATCGACCTGCTCTACGGATTTTCCTTCCTGTGCTGCCGCACCCCGCGCGAGACCGATCGCCACGCGCTGCGGCTACTGACGACGCAGCTGATCGCGGTGGCCTGCTTCCTGGCCTTTCCGCTGCGCTTTGCCTTCGTGCGGCCGGCCACCGACGGACTGTTTGGCGCGCTCTTCGCCTCATTGGCGGCCTTCGACCTGCCCTTCAACCAGGCCCCCTCGCTGCATATCGCACTGCTGGTGCTGATCTGGGTCCAGTTCGCCCGGCTGCGCACGCACTGGTTCTGGCAGCTGGTCATCCACGGCTGGGCGCTGCTGATCGGCCTGTCGGTACTGACGACCTGGCAGCATCACTTCATCGATATCCCGACCGGTGCCATGCTGGGCTTGTTCTGCCTGTGGCTGTGGCCGGATGAGGGGGGTACGCCGCTGCGTCGCAGCGGCCAGCGCAGTGCGCGCCGCATGCGTCTGGCGCTGGCCTACGCGCTGGGAGCCTTGCTGGCACTGGCGCTGGCAATCTCCGTGCGCGCCTTGGCCGCCCCACTGGGCTGGCTGGCCTTGTCGCTGGCCATCGTGGCTTGGAATTACGCCCATGCCGGTGCCGCCGGTTTCCAGAAGCACGACGGCCGCCGGTCGCTGGCCGCTGCCTGGTTGCTGGCACCCCACGCACTGGGTGCCTGGATCAATGCCCGCCTGTGGACCCGCCGCCGTCCGCAGCCTGACGCCATCACCGGAGATGTCTGGCTGGGCCGGCTTCCGAATACCGTCGACATGCACGCCGGTCCGTTCGCCGCCCTGTGCGACCTCTGCGCCGAACTGCCCGCCCCGCGCGGTCCGTGGGCTTATGCCGGCCATGCCTGGCTGGACCTGGTCGCCCCCGACGCCGATCAATTGCTGGCAGCCGCTCGCAGCATCGAATCGCTGCGCAGCCATGGCCCCGTGCTGGTGGCCTGTGCGCTGGGCTATTCGCGCAGCGCTGCTGCAGTGGCAACCTGGCTGTTCTTGAGCGGACGCTGCCCCGACATGGACTCTGCTCTTGCGCTATTGGCCGAACGCCGCCCCACGGTGGTCATCAACGCCGCGCTGCGGGAACGCCTGCGGGAGGTCGAGCAGCAGTTGCTGAAGGGAGAACGCCATGTCTGACCTGCGCCAAGGATCCGGCAGCGATGCCGCCAACGATGCCGCTCATCAAGGCCTCCCGCCTGAAAACGCCCCAGCTGCGCAGCAGGCAGCCCACCAGGCCGACATTGCCCTGGCAATCCTGGCCGTGAGCCGTCCGCTGGACAACACCAGCCGCTTGCTCAGCCTCTGCGCGCTGGTCTTGCTGGTCTTGCATCCAGGCGGCCCTGCAGTCTGGGCTGCGCTGGCGCTGTCCATCGTGTTCGGGATCGCCGAATGCAGTTTCGCGCTGCGCTGCGCCTTCGATGTCCCCATCTTCACCTCATGGGCGCGCCGCTGGCACCAGGGAAATCCACCGCAGGACGATCTGGCTGCCTTTGACCTGGCCCTCGCAGACAGCGGTCTTGGGCCCAAAGCCGGTGCGGCGCCGCGCCCGCTGGCGCAACGCATCGCCGGGGTACGCCGCCTGGTGAAGAATCAGGTCCGATACCTGGCTTTGCAGGTGGTGGCCTGGGTGGTCACCCTGGCGTTACTGTTCCTTTCCTGATCCTTGAAAACTGAATTTGTATGCTGATCGACCGCCTCTTCGCCTCCGCCATCTGCACCTTCGCCCGCGTCCTCACGGGCGTGCGTGCCCGCTGGTTTGCCGCGCCCGATCCCGGCAAGCTGCGTGTCTACTATCCCAACCACCGCAGCCACGGTGATTTCGTGCTGGTCTGGAGCATGCTGCCGCGCGCCATGCGCAAGCGCACCCGGCCGGTGGCCGGCTCGGACTACTGGCTCAGCAGTGCCGTGCGGCGCTATGTGATCAATCGGGTGTTCCGGGGCGTGCTGGTGGACCGCCAGGTCGGCCGCAGCGCCGATCCCATCGGCGTGATGGGCCAGGTGCTGGCGGGGGGCGAATCGCTGATCCTGTTCCCGGAAGGCACACGCAACCTGGACGAGGGCCTGCTGCCCTTCAAGAGCGGGCTGTATCACCTGGCCTGCGCGCATCCCGAAGTGGAACTGGTGCCGGTATGGATCGAAAACCTCGGCCGGGCCATGCCCAAAGGCCATCTGGTGCCGCTGCCGCTGCTCTGCACCCTCAGCTTCGGCGAGCCCTTGATGCTGCGCCCCGACGAAAGCAAGGAACAGTTCCTGGCCCGCACCCGCCAGGCCCTGCTCGCCCTGGCCCCCGTGGCCGAATGATCCGCGACGAACGACCATGACTCCTCAAGATACCCT
The DNA here is from genome assembly GCF_004367745.1 of Herbaspirillum huttiense. Lineage (GTDB taxonomy): Bacteria > Pseudomonadota > Gammaproteobacteria > Burkholderiales > Burkholderiaceae_D > Herbaspirillum > Herbaspirillum huttiense. Next base: position 86,851 of record NZ_CP037993.1, on the reverse strand, counting down.
CATCGCCCTGTTTGGCGGCGTGTTCGCCGTCCTCGCCCTGGCCAGCTCGGTCGGTGGCCTGCTGCGCTGGCGGCTGGCCGGACGCAGCAGCAGCGTCATCGACAATCTCAATGCCCGCATCAAGGCCTGGTGGTGGATGATCGGCGCGCTGGCCATCGCGTTCTGGATCGGCAAGACCGGCGTGGTCGTGCTGTTTGCCTTCATCTCGCTGCAGGCGCTGCGTGAATTCATTTCCGTCACCTACACTCGCGTGGGCGACCATCGGGCGCTGCTGTGGTGCTTCTTCGTGTTCCTGCCGCTGCAGTACGTGCTCATCGGGATGGACTGGTATGGCCTGTTCTCCATCCTGATCCCGGTCTACGCCTTCCTGCTGCTGCCAATCTCGGCCTCGCTCTCCACCGATACCAAGCACTTCCTGGAACGTGCGGCCAAGGTGCAGTGGGGGCTGATGATCTGCGTCTACTGCATCTCGCACGTGCCGGCCCTGCTGACGCTGCCCATCGAGGGCTTCGAAGGCCGCAACCTGCAGCTCATCGTGTTCCTGGTGCTGACGGTGCAGTCCAGCGATGTGTTCCAGTACGTGTGGGGCAAGCTGTTCGGCAAGCGCAAGCTGGCCCCGCAGATTTCACCTTCCAAGACGCTGGAGGGCCTGGTCGGGGGCGTGCTGACGTCCACCGCCGTCGGGGCAGCGCTGTACTGGATCACGCCTTTCAATGTGTGGCAGGCGGCGCTGGTGGCGCTGACCATCAACATTCTGGGCTTCTTCGGGGGATTCGTGCTGTCGGCGATCAAGCGTGACCGCGGACTCAAGGACTGGGGTGCCATGATCGAAGGCCATGGCGGCATGCTGGACCGGGTCGATTCGATCAGTTTCTCGGCACCGATTTTCTTTCATATCCTGCGCTACTGGTGGGTGCACTGAAGCACCACCAGCAGCGCATTCTCGCTAACGTCAACGTGACGGCAGGATGCGGCGCGCAAACGCGATCAGCACCAGCACCAGCGCAACCAGGCCCAGCCACTGCCCGGTCGATTCAAACGCCCCCGACACCACGGCCAGCGGCGCATCCTTGCCGGTAAAGCCGATGATGGCGGCCAGCAGCACACCCACCAGGCTTTCCCCCACGATCAGGCCTGAGGCCACCAGGATGCCGCGCTGGCGCGGCTTGTCGGCATAGGCTTCCGGGTCCGCACCGGCAGCCAGCGCCCGGCGGCGCAGGGCGCGTTCGATCAGCCAGCCCAGCAGCGCGCCCAGGAACAGGGCGCTGCTGACCATCGGCGGCAGGTAGATGCCAATGCCCACCGCCAGGACCGGCAAGCGCGCCACGCCGCCACGGCGGGCCAGCAGCCAGTCGATCACGATGAGCACGATGCCCAGTGCCACCCCGACGCCCAGCATGGTCCAGTTCAGCTCGCGGGTGAAGATGCCGGTGGCAATGGCCGTCATCAGGGTCGCCTGCGGAGCCGCCAGGGCCTGGGCTGCATCCATGCCCGCGCGCGGCAGGGCACCGGTGAAGCCATAGGCGTTGTAGAGCAGATTCAGAACCGGCGGGATGATGAGCGCACCCACCACGCAACCGACCAGCAGCGCCACCTGCTGGCGCCAAGGGGTGGCGCCGACCAGTTGGCCGGTCTTCAGGTCTTGCAGGTTGTCATTGGCGATGGCCGCCACCGCAATGATGGCTGCGGTGACGAACAGCGCCACCGCGATGGCCAGCTTGCTGCCTTCGGGCGTCGCCAGCAGCGGATCGACCGCGCCCGAGACCAGCAGCAGGACCGACACCAGGATCACGGCCACGATGCCGATACCCGAGATCGGACTGGAGGAGGAACCGATCAGCCCGGCCATGTAGCCGCAGGCTGCCGCCACCAGGAAGCCGAAGATGAAGGCAAACACCACCGCATAGACGATCAGCCCGATGAACAGCGCCGGCGACACCGGTGCTTCGGACAGGAAGGACGCGAACACCACCGCCAGCAGCGCAATCATGGCCAGGCTGATGACGATGATCCAGCGCGGCGACATATCCTGGTCGGTGCGCTCGGTGCTGCCCTGCTGACGGCGCGAGAGCGTCGACAGCGAGGCCTTCACGCCTTCCAGCATGGGCTTGAAAAGGGTAGCCAGTGTCCACACTGCGGCCACGCCGATCATGCCGGCACCGATGAAGCGCACCTGGCTCTTCCACAATCCGTTGGCAAAGTCCGACAGGGCGACATCGGCCGCATGGGGGGTGACGGCGGTGAGATAAGGCACGGCCACACCCCAGGCGATCACCAGGCCGATCAGGATGGCGATGCCGGAGACAATGCCGATCATGTAGCCCGCGCCCACCAGCGCCAGCGAGAAGCCCATGGTCAGGCGGACCACCGAAGCACCGGCGGTGAACCAGAGGCTGATGCTTTCGGCAAACAGCTTCAGTCCGCTGGCGATCACGCTGAAGGCTGCTGCAATTGTGCCGCCGAAGAGGATGTCACGCAGGCCGCGCCGGGTTTCCTCGCCGCCCTCGGCGTCGGCGCTGCCCACGCGCAGGATCTCCGCGGCCGCCACGCCTTCCGGATACGGCAGCGCGCTCTGCACCACCATCACCCGGCGCAGCGGGATGGAGAACATCACCCCCAGCATGCCGCCGGCGGCGCAGATGCCCAGCGTCTGCAGGAAGGGGAAGCCCTGCCAGTGGCCCATCATCACCAGGCCGGGCAGGATGAAGATGATGGAGGAGAGCGTGCCGGCCGCCGAGGCCTGGGTCTGCACCATGTTGTTTTCCAGGATGTTGGCATTGGAAAACAGGCGCAAGACCGCCATCGAGATCACCGCAGCGGGGATCGCCGAGGAGAAGGTCAGGCCGACCTTCAGCCCGAGATACACGTTGGAAGCGGTGAAGACCACCGTGATGAGCGCGCCCAGCAGCATCCCGCGCAGGGTCAGTTCCGGCAGGCCGGTTTGGTTATCTTGTTTCATATCGGGAAAGGGTTCCGTTTCGATGCGTTCTTATACCGCAAGAATTGCCGTACGGCCATCGGACAATTGCGCTATTTGCTTCATATGTGTCTCAAACCGGCTTTGATATGATGCCCCTCTCCCCGTTCCGGACCCTTCCCATGCGCTGCCTCCGTCCTGCCCTGCTGTTGCTGTCCTTGGCCTGCCTGTGCCTGGCGGCCTGCTCTCCGCGCTACAACTGGCGTGAAGCCAGCGACAACGGCGCGCATTTCGTGGTGCTCCTGCCCGCCAAGCCGGCCAGCGTGACGCGCCCGGTCGACCTGGACGGTCCCAAGGTCGACATGAGCATGACCGCCGCCGAAGTCGACGGCCTCACCTTCGCCGTGGGAACGGCCGAACTGCCCGATGCGGCCGCGGCCAACCGGGCGCTGGAAGCAATGCGCACCGCCCTCCTCAACAACATCGGCGGCCAGCCGCAGGGCACGCCGGTGTGGCCGGGCAAGACCACGGGCCTGGCGCGCACGCTGGACCTGGACGCGCGGGGCGTGTCCCGCGGCCGCCCTCTGCGGCTGGTCGCCCGGCTGGCGGTGCGTGAGCGGCGGGTGTACCAGATTCTCATCGTGGGGGAGCAAAAGGCCTTCACCGAGGAAAATATTGAAACCTTTTTCAGCTCTTTCAAACCAACCTGAGCGGGGCCGAGCCGGATGACAATATTCCGGCTACCGGGGTATTCTTGTCCTGCCTGACTCTCCAAACAGGCATTCCCGCAGAAATGCGGATGCAGTCTGCAGCGCATTTCCAGCGCGCCCGCCTTGGCGGGCCTGCCCAAAAAACGTTATCAATCAAAGACCCTGAGGAAATATGCTGATTACCTTCAAATCAAAAGCGGCTGCCGATGTGGTGATGTATGAGTCGCACGCCAAACCCATTCTGGACCTGTTGCACAAGGATCCTGCCCGTGGCGTGATCACCGCGGCCGAGGCCGGTGACGCCATCGCCCTGCTGGAACAGCAGATCAACGCCAGCAAGTCGCATGAAGCCGCCGAAGCGCTGGCGCGTGACGTCAACGCCCACCACAACGCCGACGTCGACGACCACAACCACGAAAAGATCGAGCCGGTCAGCTTCTCGGCACGCGCCTATCCGCTGCTGGACATGCTGCGCGAAGCCAAGAAGGGCAATTACGACATCCTGTGGGGCGTCTGATGCCTGCAGGAAGCCCGGGCGCGTTGCGCTCCTGACACTTCCTGACGCTTGATTGCCTGAATCACCCTGACATACCCGCGCCGAACGGCTGCCGCGAACATCCACCGCGGCGGCCGTTTGTCCTTGTCGGGCGGCATTCTGCCGTGCCGGACCGACACTTGCACCACCCAAAATGCATCGCGCAGGTGTGAGCACCATTGGCCGCTGGTACACTGGCGGCCCGCGCCCCTTGCTCCGACCATTGCCGGGTTGCAATACGGGGTGCCGCCTTATCTTCCGAGCCAGCAAAGACGTGATCCAGATTTCTCTCCTCCCTCCCGGTGCCAAGGCCGATTCCCTGGCCTATCAGCTGGCCTATGCCGCCCAGGCAGTGGCCGCCGTGCGCGCCGGCCACGCCTTGCCGCAGGCACTGGCGCAGATCTTCTCCCGCAGCGACGCCCCGCCGCCGGCACGCGGTGCCATCCAGGACCTGAGCTATCGCGCCATGCGCAGCCTGGGGCTGAGCGACAGCCTGCTGGGCCTGCTGGCCAACAAGCCGCCGCAACCGGAGGTCCTGCACGGCCTGCTGGTGACGGCCCTGGCACTGCTGGTCAATGAAGAAGACGCGGGCTACGACAGCTTCACCGTGGTGGACCAGGCCGTCGAGGCCGCCGCCATCAGCCAGGAGATGAGTTTCGCCAAGGGCGTGGTCAATGCCATCCTGCGCCGCTTCCTGCGCGAACGCGCGACGCTCATGCCGCAGGCCACCAAGACCCCGCCTGGCACCTGGAATTATCCGACCTGGTGGATCGACCGCCTCAAGGGCGCCTATCCCGAGCAGTGGCAAGCCATCCTGCACGCCGGCAACCAGCCACCGCCGCTGACCCTGCGCGTGAACCGCCGCCGCGCCAGCGTGGAACAATACCTGTCCACCCTGCAGCAGGCCGGCATCGGCGCACGCGCCGTCGGCCCCTATGCCGTGCGGCTAGACAAGCCGGTGCCGGTGCAACAGATCCCCGGCTTTGCCGAGGGCGTGGTCTCGGTGCAGGATGCGGCGGCCCAGCTGGCCGCGCCGCTGCTGGAGGTGGCTGATGGCATGCGCGTGCTCGATGCCTGCGCCGCGCCGGGCGGCAAGACCGGCCACCTGCTGGAACTGGCCGACATCGAACTGCAGGCGCTGGACCACGATCCGCGCCGCCTGCAGCGCATCGCCGAAAACCTGGACCGTCTGCAGCTCAAGGCGCAACTGATCACCGGCGACGCCCGCGAAGACGGCTGGTGGGATGGCCAGGGCTTCGACCGCATCCTGGCTGACGTGCCCTGTACCGCCTCCGGCATCGTGCGCCGCCACCCGGATATCCGCTGGCTGCGCCGCAAGACCGACACCGCGCAGCTTGCAACACTTTCCGCGCAAATTTTGGACAAGCTTTGGCAGATGCTGCGACCGGATGGTAAATTGCTGCTCGTAACCTGCTCGCTGTGGCCCCAGGAATCGGAGCAGCAAGCGATCGCCTTCGCGCAGAAAAACCATGCCATCCGGCTGCCCGCTCCAGGTCAACTGCTGCCGACCGCCGGTGCCGATGCCGATCACGATGGCCTGTTCTATGCGCTGTTCCAAAAACCTGGTGCATGAATTTGACGCAATCGGCCCCCTTCCCCACTCCCACGTCCGCACGCCCGCGCGATGCCGGCTTCCCGCGGCTGCTGCGCGCGGTGCTGCAATGGCTGCTGGCGCTGCTGCTGGCCTGTTCCGCTCTGGCCGTCCAGGCTGCTGAAATCACCGTCAACCAGGCCGCCATCGAAGCCAGCGACGAAGGCTACCGGCTTTCGGTGTCCTATGACTTCGAATTGAATCGCGGCCTGGAAGATGCGCTCTCGCGCGGCGTGCCCCTGTACTTCACCACCGAGGTACAGCTGACCCGGCGGCGCTGGTACTGGTTCGACGAGACCAGCGTCTCGGCGTCACGCACCCTGCGCCTGTCCTACAACGTGCTGACGCGGCAATATCACACCGCCATCAGCGGCCAGCTGCAGCAGAGCTTCACCAACCTGGATGACGCACTGACCCTGATCCGCCGTCCGCCGCGCTGGATCATCGCCGACAACAATACGCTCAAGGCCGGCGAGACCTATCATGTCGGCCTGCGCATGCGGCTGGACGTGGCGCAGCTGCCCAAGCCCTTCCAGGTCAACGCGCTCAACAACAATGACTGGCGGCTGTCCTCCGACTGGATCGAATTCAATTACAAACCCGAATGAGCCGCACCTTACGCTATCTGCTGGTGGTCGGCGGGGGCGTCATCAGTGTCCTGCTGTTCCTGCTGGCGTCGGCCTCCGAGAATTCCGCCCTCTTCGAGCAGCACTATCCGTGGCTGCTGTTCCTCAACGGCCTGGCGGCCATTTCGCTGCTGGGCCTGGTGCTGCTGCTGCTGGGCCGGCTCTACAAACGCTACCGGCGCGGCAAGTTCGGTTCCAAGCTGCTGGCGCGGCTGGTGCTGATGTTTGCCCTGGTGGGCATCGTGCCGGGGGCGGTGATCTATCTGATGTCGGTGCAGTTCGTGTCGCGCTCCATCGAATCCTGGTTCGACGTGCGCATGGAAGCGGCGCTGGAATCGGGCCTGAACCTGGGCCGCAATGCGCTGGACTCCTCGCTGTCGGACCTGGTCTCGCGCGCGCGCGGCATGGCTCAGGAGCTCTCCGACATGAGCGACTCCGAACAGGTGACCTACCTTTCGCGCCAGCGCGACCAGAACATGGAGATTACCATCGTCAACGCCAATGGCCAGGTGATGAGTACGGTCGGCGGCTCCATCGGCTCGCTCACGCCCATCCTGCCCAGCAGCCAGGCGATGCGCCAGGCGCGGGTCTCGCGTGCCTTCTCGGCGGTGGAAAGCGATGACACCCGCCCCCCCAGCGGCTCCGATACCGACGGCAACCTGCGGCTGCACGTGGTGGTGCTGGTCCCGGCTCCCAGCCGCGGATTGTCGCTGCAGAATGAAACGCGCTACCTGCAGATCCTGCAGCCGGTCCCGGATTACCTGGCCACCAATGCCGAGACGCTGCGCCTGGCCTACAACGAGTACCAGCAACGTTCCGTGTCGCGCTCGGGGCTGCGCAAGATCTATCTGGTGACGCTGACCCTGACCCTGCTGCTGGCCATTTTCGCCGCCATCGCCAGCGCTTTCCTGATCGCCAGCGACCTCGCCAAGCCACTGCTGCTGCTGGCCGAAGGTACCAAGGCGGTGGCCGAAGGCAACCTCTCGCCGCGCCCCATCGTCAGTACCTCGGATGAGCTGGGCACGCTGACCCAATCCTTCAACACCATGACGCGCCAGCTGCTGGAAGCGCGCACCTCGGTCGAAAAGAACCGGGCCGAACTGGAAAACGCCAAGGCCTATCTGGAATCGGTGCTGGCCAACATGTCGGCCGGGGTGATGGTGCTGGACGGGCAATTCAACATCGTCAGCGCCAACGATTCGGTGCGCCGCATCCTGGGCTACGACTTCTCGGCCAACATCGGCACGCCGCTGCAAACCATCGACAGCCAGGCACCGTTTGCCCAAGCCGTCATCCGCGCCTTCTCCGAACAGCTGGCCCAGCACAGCAGCGAAGGGGCCGACGGCCTGCACTGGCAGCGGCAGTTCGAACTGTCGCGCCAGCCTGGCGCGGTGCTGGATGCCGGTGACGAGCAAGGCGGCAAGCCCGACCATGACAAGCTGACCTTGCTGGCGCGTGGCTCGCACCTGCCGGTGGAAAACGGCGTCGGCTACGTGGTGGTGTTCGATGACATCAGCAACGTCATCTCGGCCCAGCGCTCGATTGCGTGGGGTGAGGTGGCGCGCCGCCTGGCGCACGAGATCAAGAATCCGCTGACACCCATCCAGCTCTCCGCCGAACGCCTGCAGCATCGCCTGGCCGACAAGCTCATGCCGGCCGATGCCGCCATCCTGGACAAGGGCACCACCACCATCGTCAACCAGGTCACGGCCATGAAGCGCATGGTCGACGACTTCCGCGACTACGCCAAGACCCCGCCGGCCAAGCCGGTGGCGCTCGATCTGAATGCCCTGATCGAGGAAATCCTCAACCTCTACCTGGCCGGCGATGGCCGCGACGTGATCCACGCGCGCCTGGCCCCGGAAATGAGCAAGGTCATGGGCGACGCCACCCAGATGCGCCAGGTCATCCACAACCTGCTGCAGAATGCCCAAGATGCCGTGACCGATGACGGCCAAAGCGCGCCGCGCATCGACGTGCTGACCGAACAGATCGACATCGCCGGCACCGACGGCCAGCGCCGGCCGGCCGTGCGTTTGTCGATCATGGATAACGGTCCCGGTTTCTCGCCGACCATCCTGGCGCGTGCCTTCGAACCCTACGTCACTTCCAAGGCCAGAGGGACCGGCCTGGGACTGGCGATGGTCAAGAAAATCGTCGAGGAACATGGCGGTCGCATCGATATCCAGAATCGGACCGATGGCCGAGGCGCAAAAATTGTAATTTTGCTGGTAAAGTTAGCACCTATTGATTAAGAGACAGTTTTCTCAGGAAACCGTCCCCAGGGTCAAGATTCGACAGCAAGTCGCCGGGAGGGACCCGGCAGTTCATCAAGGCACGCTCGCTAACGCCGCGTCGAGCGCGCCGGCCCGGAACAAGATCGAAAACTTGGACAATGAACTAGCAGCGAGGAAAGCAGCACATGGCTAACATCCTGGTCGTCGATGACGAAATGGGTATCCGCGAATTGCTCTCAGAAATTCTGGGCGATGAGGGGCATGTCGTGACCACTGCGGAAAACGCGCAGCAGGCACGCGAGCTTCGCCAGGCCGGAGTCCCCGACCTCGTGCTGCTCGATATCTGGATGCCCGACACCGACGGCGTCACGCTCCTGAAGGAATGGCAACGCGATGGCCTGTTGACCATGCCGGTCATCATGATGTCCGGCCACGCCACCATCGACACTGCCGTCGAGGCCACTCGCATCGGCGCACTGAACTTCCTGGAAAAGCCGATCGCACTGCAAAAGCTGCTCAAGGCCGTGCAGCAAGGGCTGTCACACAGCCGCGAAGCGGTGCGTCCGGCCAGCTATCGCCCGGCCCCGGTGGCCGCCGTGGCCAATGGTGCAGCCGACGGCCTGCACCCCCCCGAACACGTCGCCCCGGTGGCCGCCTACGCCCCGGCCATGGGCAGCGAACCGCTGCATCACGGCACGCCAGCCGCCACACCCTTCGGACAGGTGGCCGACAATGCCGCCAACATCTCCTTCGACCTGCCGCTGCGCGAAGCCCGCGATGCCTTCGAGCGCGCCTATTTCGAATACCATCTGGTGCGCGAAAACGGCAGCATGACGCGCGTGGCCGAACGTACCGGCCTGGAACGTACCCACCTCTACCGCAAGCTCAAGCAGCTCGGGGTAGAACCGGGCAAACTGGCGCGCAAGAATCACTGAGCAGCCACGGCATGAACAACAAGACAACGGGATCGCAGCGCGGTCCCGTTTCTTTTGGTAGTCTGATCACGTTTTGGGGGCAGTCCGCCACAGGGGTGTGGCGGCGTCAGAAATTTCCTGATGTTCTTTTACGTCCGACAGCGGCATGCTGAAGGCGTGATGAGGCTTGCCAGGCCGCAACCCGGCCTGCTGCAGCGCGATGAACTTCCAGGCGAGCTTGTCATCTATCTTCAGCAGGTGACGGTGCATCATGAAGAAACATGCAAGATTTCGTGCATGCGGAAAGGCAACACGGCAGGCATCAAAGTTTTTCGGACAAACTGCCGTCAACAGACTCAGGAGCGCAAGCGACGCGGCGTTCCGCGAGGGAGCTGTATCGAAGTAGCAGAAATGCACACGAGGCGCGGCCCAGGTGAAGGGTCTTGAAATTTACGGTGAAGGCGCCACTTCCTTTTCGAAGCAGTATTCCAGCATAAGGAGTCACTATGAACCTGATCTACAACAGTGAGCAGTACAGCGTCGTCGAATTCGGTGCCGATTCCGACCACGAAGCCTTGCGCTTCGGCGGCTACGAGATCATGGACAAGTCCGGCCAGCGTGAAATCTACATCGATGGCCCGGCGGCCGAACTGTTCCGCAAGGATGTCCAGGAACTGATCGCGTCCGAACCCACCATGGACGATATCGACAACTTCCTGAGCCGTTACGACGTGATGATGCGTCATCCCATGACCTTGCACTGATCGGGTCAAGCACTCCCGCTTTACAGGCAATGACGCCGCGCCCCCCGCGCGGCGTTTTCTTTTGGTCAGCTTGCCATCAGCGGCGCGCACGCGGTGTCCATTAAAATGGCGTTTTGCCGCCTTGACCACCTTGTCGTGAATTCATCCCCCATCAGCAGCGCCCAGACCGGCGTGCATGAGCAACTGGCCACCCTGGTGGCGCGCCACGCCGATCCCGCCCATCCGTTCCGCAAACCCGTCACCGATTACAACCAGCGCGCCTTCGATGCCAGCATGGCGGCCTGGCGCGCCGCGGGCGAGCCGCCGCTGATCCTCGACACCGGCTGTGGCGTGGGCTTGTCGACGCTGCACCTGGCGGCGAAATACCCGGATCATTTCGTCATCGGCATTGACCAGTCAGCCGACCGCCTGGCTCGCAACACGCATTGGGATGGTCCGGAACCGGCGAATCTCTGCTTCGTGCGCGCCGACCTTGTCGATTACTGGCGGCTGGCGCATGAGGCTCGGCTGCGTCCGGCGCGACACTACCTGCTCTACCCCAATCCCTGGCCCAAGATCGGCCACCTGGCCCGGCGCTGGCAGGGCCATCCGGTGTTTCCCTTCATCGTGGCGCTGGGTGGGCAGCTGGAATGCCGCAGCAATTGGCAGATTTATGTCGAAGAATTCACTTCGGCCCTGAACCAGCTATCTGGCGGCACTTTCCGTACCGAAGCCTGGCAATCCGATCAGCCCATCACGCCCTTCGAGCGCAAATATCTCGCCTCAGGCCACACGCTGTGGCGCGTCCTGGCCGATCTGGATGCGCAGGCACTGATTGGCCGCCGCGCATGACGCTCTCCGTCATCGCCCTGGTCCTGGCCGCTGCGCTGCTGCACGCTTCCTGGAACGCCCTGCTCAAGAGCAGCCACGACCGCCTGGCGTCACTCTCGCTCATGACCCTGGGCGCGGGGCTGGGCGCGATCCCGCTGGTGCTGTGGCGACCGTGGCCGCAAGCGGAGAGCTGGTTCTACATCCTGCTCTCGGGCCTGCTGCACACCGGCTACAACCTGTTCCTGATCCGCGCCTACCGCATTGGCGACTTCGGCCAGTCCTATCCGATTGCGCGCGGCTCCTCACCCTTGCTGGTGGCGCTGGGGGCGGCGGTCTTTGCAGGCGAGCAGTTGGGCATCTATACGGTGATCGGCATCGCCCTGGTCTCGCTGGGCATCGTCAGCCTGGCCAACCTGCGCGCCATGCGCCGGCGCGAGCACCTGTCCGGCCCGTTGGCAGCCCTGGCGACCGGAGCCTTCATCGCGGCCTATACCATCACCGACGGCATCGGCGCGCGGCTGGCGGGCGACGCCATCGCCTATGCGGGCTGGCTGTTCGTCGCCGACAGCATCCCGCTGGCCCTGCTCTACCAGTACAAGCATGGACGCTCGCCGGTGGTGCTCTCGCACAAGGACACCTGGATCGGATTGGCGGGCGGCGTGATGTCGCTGCTGGCCTATGGCATCGTGATCTGGGCCGTGACGCTCGCCCCCATGGGCATGGTCTCGGCGCTGCGTGAGACCTCCGTGCTGTTTGCGCTCCTGATCGGCACGCTGTTCCTGGGCGAGAAGCTGACGCTGCGGCGGGTGCTGTCCTGTGCGGTCATTGCGGCAGGAGCCATCGTGCTTGGGGCGCATCACTGAGCCTGCAACGAAAAACGCCGGGATTGCTCCCGGCGTTCTCGTTTGCGGCGTACTGCGTGATGGCTTACAGCACCTTGCGCAGGAAATCGCGCGTGCGCTCATGGACCGGTTCACCCAGCACCTGCTGCGGCGGCCCTTCTTCCATGATGACGCCCTGGTCGATGAAGAAGACCCGGTCCGCCACTTCACGCGCAAAACCCATCTCGTGCGTGACCACCACCATGGTCATGCCTTCTTCGGCCAGCTGCTTCATGACGGTCAGCACTTCGCCCACCAGTTCCGGATCCAGCGCGGAAGTGGGTTCATCGAACAGCATCACCTTCGGTTCCATGGCCAGTGCACGGGCAATCGCCACGCGCTGCTGCTGGCCGCCGGAAAGCTGGTTGGGGAAGGCATCGATCTTGTCCAGCAGACCGACCTTCTGCAGCAGCTTCTCGGCCACCAGGACCGCGTCGCGGCGTGACAGCTTCCGGACCTGCATGGGCGCCATGATCAGGTTTTCCAGCACCGTCATGTGCGGGAACAGGTTGAAGCGCTGGAATACCATGCCCAACTCCGCGCGCAAGGCATTGAGGTTGACCTTGGGGTCATTGAGCTTGACGCCTTCGATGAAGATGTCGCCATCGCTGACTTCTTCCAGCCCGTTGAGGCAGCGCAGGAAGGTGCTCTTGCCCGAGCCCGAGGGCCCGATCACGCACACCACTTCACGCGCGTGGATCTCGCAATCGATGCCGCGCAGGATGTGCGCCTGGCCGAATCGCTTCTGCAGTTGATTGACCTTGATCATCGTGCTCATCGTGCATCTCCCTTGCCGTAACGTGCTTCCAGATGGCGTACCAGCGCCGCCAGCGCCAGCGTGATGACCCAGTAAATCACCGAGATGGTCAGGTACGGCTCCCAATAGCGCGCATAGGCACCGGAGACGGTACGCGCCGCATAGGCCAGTTCAGCCAGGCCGATGGCCGAAGCCAGCGAGGAATCCTTGACGATGGCAATCGCATTGTTGCCCAGCGGCGGCAGCATGCGGCGGAAGGCCTGCGGCAGCACCACGCGGCGCAGCGTGCCCAGGTAGCTCATGCCCAGCGAGCGCGAAGCTTCGCTCTGGCCACGGTCGATGGACTGGATGCCGGCGCGGAAAATTTCCGACACATATGCACCCGAGTTGAGCGTGATGGCCAGCACCGCCGAAGCGAAGGCCCCGTAGTGCGAGCGGATCTCGCGCGCCAGGTCACCCGAGAGGATCAGGCCGCCGCTGGGGTTGATCAGCATCGGCATGAGCGCAAAGTGGATCAGCAGGATCTGCACGAACAAGGGTGTGCCGCGCAGGAAGCTGACATAGAAGCGAATCGGCCACTGCACGCAGTAGCACAGGAAATATTTCCAGAAACCATGGCGTGCCTCGGCCAGGCGGCCCACGCCCAGCACCAGGCCCCAGCAGGTGCCGGCGATCACGCAGATGATCGCGGCCTTCAAGGTCATCCAGGTGCCTTCGACGAACAGCGGCGCGTATTCGCCGATGATTTCCCATTGGAAGAAGGAATGCATGATGAATCCGTTCAAACGGAGAGGTTAAGAAAAGCAGGGAACGCGGAAAACGCGGAACAAGCAGGACAGGCAGCGCCCCGCACCCCGGCGGAGCGGCGCTCAGGCAGGCGCCCGGCCACCAGGGGCCGGGGCCGGAAGGATTACTTCAGCGGCAGGGTCGGCACTTCGCCGTCGAACCAGGTCTTGTAGATCTTGGCGTAGGTGCCATCGGCGACGATCTGCTTCAGGCCGGCGTTGATCTTGTCCAGCAGTTCCTTGTTGCCCTTCTTGACGGCGATGCCGAAGTACTGGCGCACGAACTTGGTGTCACCGACGACCTTGAATTTCTTCTCGGGATGGCTCTTGATGTAGAACTTGATCACGCCCACATCGCCCACGGCCGCATCAACGCCGCCGCGATACAGTTCTTCCAGCATCAGCACGGTGTTGTCGAAGCGGTGGATGGCGGTGCTGGCCTTGCCCAGCTCTTCGGAGACCACGATGTCACCGGCGGTGGAGTTGACCACGGCCACTTGCGTCTTCTTCAGGTCGGCCAGCGAGGCGATCTTGGCATCGGCGTTGGTGATGATGACTTGTTCGGCCGGGAAGTAGGGCAGCGAGAAGTCGACCATCTGGGCGCGCTTGTCGGTGATGGTGATGCCGGAGATGATGATGTCGCGGTCGCCTTGGCCGAGGGTGGCGAAGATGCCTTCCCAGGGCGTGCTCACCAGCTGGATCTTGAAGTTGGAGGCTTGCGAGATGGCCTTGATCAGGTCGATGTCGAAGCCGACCAGTTCCTTCTTCGGGGTTTCGAATTCGAAGGGGCGGTAGGTACCGCCGGCGCCGACCACGTAGGTCTGGTCAGCTGCGAAGGTGCTGGCGGCAGCACAGGACAGGGCCAGCGCGCTGGCGGCGCCGATGAACAATTTCTTGAAGGACATGATGACTTCTTTCTGACGGAGGAGTAATCCGGGAGAGCAAGATGCGTGCGCACCCCGCTGTCGCCCCCGGCGTGCGAGTGCTTCCCGGCACGCGGGAATACAAGGTGAATAACCTGCTTCCGCGCGCTGGACGCTACAAAACCCTGAATGATCGGGCATTGCCCGCAATCCTTCAACCTCCAATTGCATGCAATGAGAGGCGTCGGCCAAACTCAGCGAATCAGTGTGGATTTCCCGAACAAACTTTCGACCAGGTCCACCACCACCTCCGCCGTCTGGTTGCGCACGTCGCAGGCCGGATTGAGTTCCATCACATCCAGTGAAGCGAGGCGGCCGGTATCGGCAATCATCTCCATGCACAGCTGGGCTTCGCGATAGGTCGGGCCGCCCAGCACCGCCGTGCCCACACCTGGTGCCAGCGCGGCATCGAGGAAATCCACATCGAAACTCACGTGCAGATGGGTCTCCGGGCCCATGCCCGCCAGCGCCTCCTGCATGGTGGCGCGCATGCCGTATTCATCGATGTGGCGCATGTCGAAGACACGCACGCCCAGCTCGCGCAGGTGGCGCTTTTCTTCACGGTCCACGCTGCGGATGCCGATCTGGCAGATCTGCTGCGGCTGCATGGCCGGCGTCTGGCCCCCCAGCCGCACCAGCGCTTCGGGCCCCACGCCCAGCAGACAGGCCACCGGCATGCCGTGGATATTGCCGGTTGGCGTCGATTGGCTGGTGTTGGCATCGGCATGGGCATCCAGCCACAGCACGCGCAAGTCCTTGCCGTGGGTGCGGCAGTGACGCGCCACGGCGGCAATCGACCCGACCGCCAGCGCGTGGTCGCCGCCCATGAGCAGCGGGACTTCACCCTCGGCCAGGCTGCCCGATACGGCATCGAAGACGGCCTGGTTCCACTGCACCACCTGTTCCAGATGGCGCAAGCCCTGTACCGGTGGCTGCTGCGGATTGGCCGGACCGCCCAGGTCACCGCCGTCGATCACTTCCAGTCCATGCTGCTGCAGGCTGCGCTGCAGCTCGGCCACGCGCAGGGCGGCCGGTCCCATGGAGGCACCACGGCGGCTGGCGCCCACGTCGGTGGGGGCGCCCATCATCCTGATCTTGTTCATGCGTTTGCCTGCTCCTTGTAGGGAAGAACGGGGATGGCCAGGCCATACAAGTCCTTGGGGTTGTCCAGTACGGGGACCAGATCGATCTGCTGCGCGTGATGCGCATCGATATGGTCATCCAGGTAGCGCAGCGCCGAGAAATCCTCCAGCGCGAAACCGACCGAATCGAAGACCGTCACCTCATGGGCATCGCGGCGGCCTGCTGCCTTGCCGGCCAGCACTTCCCACAGTTCGGTCACCGCAAAGTCCGGCGGCATCTGCTGCACTTCCCCTTCGATACGCGATTGCGGTGCGAATTCCACCACCACGCGCGCTTTCTCCAGCACGCCGCGATGCAGTTCGGTCTTGCCGGGGCAATCGCCGCCGACGGCATTGAGGTGCATGCCCGCTTCGATCATGTCCGGATGCACGATCACTGCACGGCGCTTGTCGGCCGTAACGGTCGTGACAATGTCAGCCCCCGCCACCGCCTCGGCCGTGCTGCGCGCACGGATCAGCCGCAATGCAGGCCGATCGCGCAGATTACGCATCAGCTTGTCCGTGGCGGCCGGGTCGACATCGAAGAGCCGCATTTCCGTGATGCCCAGCCGGGTATGGAAAGCGATGGCCTGGAACTCCGCCTGCGCACCATTGCCGATGAGCGCCATGCTGCGGCTGTCCGGGCGCGCCAGATGATGTGCTGCAAGTACCGAGGTCGCCGCCGTGCGCAAGGCCGTGGTCAGCGTCAGTTCCGACAGCAGGCGCGGATAGCCGCTGGCCACCTCGGCCAGCACGCCAAAGGCGGTAACCGTCAACAAACCCTGCGCCGTATTGGCGGGATGGCCGTTGACGTACTTGAAGGCATACCAGCGTCCATCCGAAATGGGCATCAGCTCGATCACCCCGCGCGCCGAGTGGCTGGCCACGCGCGCGCTCTTGTCGAATTGCGGCCAGCGCAGGAAGTCCTCGCGCAGATATTGCACCATGCCGCCGATCACCTCCGGCAAGGGATGCGTGGCCAGATGGGCTTGCAGGTCCGACGTTCCGATGTACTTGACCATGATGCATCAGCCTCTTGTGCAAAGGCTGCCTCGGCAGTGGCGATGGATGAAATCTTATCCACAACGAAGCGAAACAGGCTTTCGTTTTTCGTCATGATTTGCCATGATGACGAAATATTATTTCGTGGCGATGAATCTCATGGACAAGATCGACATCAAGATCCTGGAACTGCTGCAAGCC
Source organism: Herbaspirillum huttiense (assembly GCF_004367745.1). Classification (GTDB taxonomy): domain Bacteria; phylum Pseudomonadota; class Gammaproteobacteria; order Burkholderiales; family Burkholderiaceae_D; genus Herbaspirillum; species Herbaspirillum huttiense. Next base: position 70,056 of record NZ_CP037993.1, on the reverse strand, counting down.
GACGGCCAGATCAGCAACGTCGACCTGGCCGAGCGCATCCACCTCTCGCCGCCGCAGTGCATGCGGCGCGTGCGTGCGCTGGAGGAGCAAGGCGTGATCCGCCGCTATGCCGCCCTGGTGGCACCGGCCGAGGTCGGGCTCAATGTCTCGGCCTTCGTCTCGCTGTCGCTGGACCGGGCGCAATTCAAGCAGGTGCGCGCAGTGGAGAAGGTGATCAAGGCCTTTCCTGAAATCGTCGAGTGCTACACCATCTCGGGCGACTTCGATTACCTGCTCAAGGTAGTCTCGCAGGATCTCAAGAGCCTGTCGCACTTCCTCACCGACCGCCTGATGCAGGTCCCCGGCGTGGCCGGGCTGCGCTCCATGATCTGCTTGGAAGAGGTCAAGCCGACCTCGCCACTGCCCATCACCCTGCCCCCGCGATAGGTCCGGGCACTCCACAAAAAAACAGGGCCGCCCCAAAGGACGGCCCTGTTTCTGCATCACGCGGCGTGTGCTATGCCGCTCAGATCTCCACCTTGGTGCCCAGCTCCACCACCCGGTTGGCCGGGATGTGGAAGAAGTCCGACGGCTTGGCACCGTTCTGGTACATCCAGGCGAACAGGCGCTCGCGCCACAGCGACATGCCCAGCAGCTTGCTCGGCACCACCGTGTCGCGCGCCAGGAAGAAGGAGGTATCCATCAGGTCGAAGTGATGGCCGAACTGCTGCTCGGTCAGCGTCATGACCTTCTGCACTTCCGGTGCTTCCTTGAAGCCGAAGGCGGCGCGCAGCAGGTAGACGTCGCCGCCCAGGTCCTTCATGGTCAGGCGCTCGCTGTCGGCCACGTAAGGCACGTCCCAGATGCTGATCTTCAGGAAGAACACGCGCTCATGCAGGATGCGGTTGTGCTTCAGGTTGTGCAGCAGCGCGACCGGGACGGTAGCGATGTTGCCGGTCATGAAGACGGCGGTCCCGCCCACGCGATGCGGCGGATGCGCCAGCAGGCCTTCGATGAAGGGCTCGATGGGAATGCCGTCGTCCTTGATGCGCATGCGCAGCAGCATGCGGCCCGAGTACCAGGTCATCAACAGGAAGAAGGCCGCGCCGCCGATGACCAGCGGGAACCAGCCACCCTCGGTAAGTTTGAGCAGGTTGGCCGCGAAGAAGGCCACGTCGACCACCATGAAGCAGCCGATGGCCACCACCACGGCCGGCATGCGCCACTTCCAGATGTGGCGCATCACCACGCCCAGCAACATGGTAGTGATCACCATGGTGGTGGTCACGGCCACACCATAGGCGGCGGCCAGGTTGTCGGATTTCTTGAAGGCCAGCACCACAGCGACCACCAGCACCAGCAGCATCCAGTTGATCAGGGGAATGTAGATCTGGCCCTGTTCATCCTCGGAGGTATGCAGGATGCGCATGCGCGGCACGAAGCCCAGCAGGATGGCCTGGCTGGTCAGCGAGAAGGCCCCCGAGATCACCGCCTGCGACGCAATCACGGTGGCGCAGGTGGCCAGCACCACCATGGGCAGCACCAGCGGATCGGGGATCATCAGGTAGAAGGGATTCTTGATCGCATCCGGATTGGCGATCAGGTTGGCGCCCTGGCCGAAGTAATTGATCAGCAGCGACGGCATGACCGTAAACAGCCACGCGTAGCGGATCGGCTTGATGCCGAAGTGGCCCATGTCGGCATACAGCGCCTCGGCCCCGGTCAGCACCAGCACCACCGAGCCCAGCACGATGAAGGCCTGCAGCGAGTGCTCGGCCATGAAGTGCACGGCGTAATACGGGTTGATCGCCACCAGCACCTCGGGGGCCTTGACGATGTTGTAGAGGCCCAGCAAGGCCAGCGAGAAGAACCACAGGAACATCACCGGCCCGAAGAAGCGGCCCACCACGCTGGTGCCATGCCGCTGGATCAGGAACAGGATCACCACGATCACCAGCGTGAGCGGAATGACCGCATGCGCCGTACTGGGCGCAGCGATCTCCAGCCCTTCCACCGCCGAGAGCACGGAGATGGCCGGCGTGATGACGACGTCGCCATAGAACATGCAGGCACCGAAGACGCCCAGCATCATCAGCAGCTTGGCGCGCGGCGACCCCGAGATGGCTGAGCGCAGCGACAGCGCCATCAGCGCGAGCACGCCGCCTTCGCCGTTGTTGTCGGCGCGCAGCACGAACATCACGTACTTGATGGTGACCACGATGGAGATCGACCAGAACAGCATCGAGATGATGCCCAGCACCGCGCCCGGAGAAAAGGCGATGCCGTGGTCGGGGCTGAAACATTCCTTCAATGCGTACAGCGGACTGGTACCGATATCGCCGAACACCACACCCAGCGCAGCCAGGGTAATCAGGTGGAATTTGGTCGACCGGAGGGAAAGGCCTGAATTGGTATGAGATGAACCCATCTTGCTCCCTTTGCTTCTTCAAATAGAGTGCCGGCGGACAGGTTCTGGGGGCAGACGCCACCCTCGGCGGGGAGGGCTGGCCACTGTCCGGGCAGGACGCGTACTTTAGCGCACTCTACCCGTGGTGCGCTCAAAATGCCGCAGACGTCACCCTGACGTTGCGCGCGCGCCTCTCGCCTGGCTTGCGGAACTTGACAGCCGCGCACGGACGCGGTTCCGGAATTGCACTGCCGCAAAAACCTTCATATCGCCTGGAACCGGCGTGGGACAAGGCTTTGCGGCCCATACAGCGGCCGCATATCGATATGCGGTAATCGAGTTTTTCTTTCTCCCTTGCCCTTTATATACTCCGAACGAATAAAGAACCGCGTTTTACCACCATGACGGTTCTAAGCCGACACCGCACATCCACTGCCGGATTCTCCACCGAAGCCGGCCGACCTCCACCGCACAGGACACCATGACTACACGACTCTCTTCCAAAGGGCGCCTGCGGCGTCTCTTTACCACCACCCTGGCGCTGTCGCTGCTGGGCGCGCCGCTGGTGGCGCGCGCCGAAGGCAGCATCCGCATCGCCCAGCAATTCGGCATCGGCTACCTGATCCTCGACGTGGTGCAGGACCAGAAGCTGATCGAAAAATATGGCAAGCAGGAAGGTGTGGACATCAAGGTCGAGTGGACCAGCCTGTCGGGCGCCACCGGCATGAACGAAGCCCTGCTGGCCGGCGCCCTGGACGTGGTCTCGGCCGGTGCGCCGCCGGCCCTGGTGCTGTGGGACCGCACACGCGGCCGCCAGAACGTCAAGGCGATCGCCTCGCTGGGCTCCATGCCCAACTACCTGCTGAGCAACAATCCCAAGGTCAGGAGCATCAAGGACTTCAGCGACAAGGACCGCATCGCCGTGCCGGCCGCAGGCGTCGGCTTCCAGTCGCGCACGCTGCAGATCGAGACTGCCAAGGTGTTCGGCAAGGAAGACTTCAAGCGATTCGACAGCATCAGCGTGAGCCTCTCGCATCCGGATGCCACGGCGGCGCTGATCGCGGGCGGCTCGGAAATCAATGCGCACTTCTCCAGCCCGCCCTTCCAGTACCAGGCGCTGGAGAACAAGAACGTGCACAAGGTCATCAGCTCCTACGACATCATGGGCGGCCCGGCGACCTTCAACGTGCTCTACACGACCCAGAAATTCCACGACGAGAACCCCAAGACTTACCGCGCCTTCTACAAGGCGCTGGTGGAAGCGGCCGAATTCGTGCGCAACAACAAGGCCAAGGCAGCCGATACCTTCATCCGCGTGCAGAAGTCCAAGCTCTCGCCGGCGTTCGTGCGCAAGATCGTGGAAGACCCGGAAATCAACTTCACCGTCTCGCCCGAGCGCACCTTCGTCTATGCCGAGCAGCTGCATGCGCTGGGCGTGCTGAAGAATCGCGCCAGCAGCTGGAAGGATTACTTCTTCGAGGAAGCGTATGCACAACCCGGCAGCTGAAACCGCCAGCGTGAGCGCCGCAGCCAGCCTGCAGCCGCTGCTGCAGGTGGACCGCGTGAGCCTGCAATACCGTACCGCCACGGCCGTGGTGCATGCCACGCATGAAGTCAGTTTCGACGTGCATCCGGCGGATCGCTTCGTGCTGCTGGGGCCGTCGGGCTGTGGCAAGTCCAGCCTGCTCAAGTCGGTCGCGGGCTTCCTGCCACCGGCTGGCGGCGAGATCCGTCTCGATGGCCAGGTGGTGCATCAGCCGGGGCCGGACCGCATCGTGGTGTTCCAGGAATTCGACCAGTTGCCGCCGTGGAAGACGGTGCTGCAGAACGTGATGTTTCCGCTGCTGGCCTCGCGCACGCTGGGCAAGCGCGAAGCCGCCGAGCGCGCCCGCCATTACCTGGAGAAGGTGGGCCTGGCGCGCTTTGCCGATGCCTATCCGCATACGCTCTCGGGCGGCATGAAGGCACGCGTGGCGATTGCCCGCGCGCTGGCGATGCAACCCAAGATGCTGCTGATGGATGAGCCCTTCGCCGCCCTCGATGCGCTGACCCGCCGCAAGATGCAGGAAGAATTGCTGGCGCTGTGGGATGAGGTGCGCTTCACCCTGCTGTTCGTGACGCACTCCATCGAAGAGGCACTGGTGGTGGGCAACCGCATCCTGCTGCTCTCGCCCCATCCGGGCCGCGTGCGCGCCGAGATCAACAGCCATCAATACGACTTGTCCAGCCTCGGCGGCGTGGGCTTCCAGCAGACCGCACAGCGCATTCACCGCCTGCTCTTCGATGAAGGCGGCGAGAACAGCGCGGCCAGCACAGCGGCACCGGTCATCAATTTCAGCGATGTCCGTTTTTCTTACTAAAGACCGAAATACGCCATGCCCCAGACTCCCCCGATCCGCGACGAATACGAACTGCCGCTGACTCCCCTGCCCGGCCTGGTGCTGCAGCGCCAGTTCTCGCTGCCGCAGCGCATCTGGCAACAGGGCTGGGTGCGCAAGGGCGCCATCCTGCTGCTGCTGGCGCTGGTGTGGGAAGGCATCGCGCGCTGGCAGAACAATGACCTGCTGCTGCCGACCTTCCTGCAGACGGCGCAGGCCTTCATCGAGGGCCTCAAGACGGGCGAGCTGTTCGGCAAGACCTGGCTGTCGCTGCAGGTGCTGCTGAAGGCTTATCTGCTGGGCATCGTGGCGGCCTTCGTGCTGACCACGCTGGCCGTATCCACGCAATTCGGGCGCGACCTGCTGGGTACGCTCACCTCGATGTTCAATCCGCTGCCGGCCATTGCGCTGCTGCCCATCGCCCTGCTGTGGTTCGGCCTGGGCCAAGGCAGCCTGATCTTCGTGCTGGTGCATTCGGTGCTGTGGGCGCTGGCGGTCAATACCTATGCGGGCTTTTTGGGGGTCTCGGACACCCTGCGCATGGCCGGCCGCAACTACGGCCTGCGCGGCCTGGGCTTCGTGCTGCAGGTACTGGTGCCGGCCGCCCTGCCCTCCATCCTGGCGGGATTGCGCATCGGCTGGGCGTTCGCATGGCGCACGCTGATTGCTGCAGAACTGGTCTTCGGTGCCACCAGCGGCAAAGGCGGACTGGGCTGGTACATCTTCCAGAATCGCAACGAACTCTATACCGACAAGGTCTTCGCCGGGCTGGCCATGGTGATCCTGATTGGCCTGCTGGTAGAGAACCTGGTCTTCAATACGCTGGAACGCGTGACCGTAAAGAAGTGGGGCATGCAGCGCTGAGCGCGCTGCACGGCCAGGCTGGCTGTTGCTCAGGAGTTAGTTGCGTTTTCGGACTTACAGCAGCGACAGCTGGTTCGGATCCTCGCGCCGCCGCGATTGCGCCTTGCGGCGCGGGTCGATGACCTGGCCGATATCGCGGCCTTCGGTGGAAATGCCCTCGATGGCCAGCAGCAGTTTCTTGACGTGCAGTCCGCCGGCAAAGCCGGTCAGTTCGCCGCCGGTACCGATGACGCGATGGCAGGGCGCGATGATGGAAATGGGATTGCGGCCATTGGCAGCACCCACGGCGCGCACCGCCTTGTCGTTGCCGAGCTGGCGTGCGATATCGAGATAGGTGCGGGTCTGGCCATAAGGGATGTCGAGCAGGGCCGACCATACCTGGCGCTGGAATTCGGTGCCTTCAAAATGCAGCGGGATATCGAAGCTCTCGCGTTCGCCGGCAAAATATTCGCGCAGCTGATGTTCGGTTTCGATCAGGACCGGACGGTCTTCATCTTCCACCATCTCACCCAGGCGCACGCGCAGGGCGTCGTCGTCCTCCCACAGGATGGCCGCCAGGTGATCCCCCTTGGCCACCAGCTTGAGCAAACCGGCCGGGGAGGCCATCAGCTTGTACGCGTATTCCATTGGCATCTCTTTTGTTGCGTTGAGGGGGCTGATTCTACTGTTTCGGCAGCGAGATGGGGAGGCATTCTCCCAATGAAAACAGGGCACCGCTTTTCAGCAGTGCCCTGCACGTGAGGATGCTTCGCTTCACACCGTCAACACCGAATGTCCGCTCTCGTTGAACGCGTCATACACCCGCGTGCATACGCGGCAAAACAGATGGCTGCGCTTGACATGGTGATGCCGCAGCACCAGCTGCAGCGCCACGCCTTCGCAATGCGGGCAAGCCTCGCGCATCGGGCCCACCGGCGTGACCTCGGCGGCCAGGTAGCCGTTGGGGGTCATGATGCCTTCCACGACTTCGCGCGGATCCAGCTCGACCAGTTTCAATAGCAGCGGTGCCGTGCGCTGGTAATGGCGCGTGCGTTCGCGCGGGGGAACGAGGGGACTGAAGGGCAGGGGCGGGGACGATCGGACATCCGGTTGCCGGGTGGCCATGCTCATGGGTATCTCCTGGGTGAGAACTGCTGAGACTGTTCGGATCTGCGTGAGAAGGAAGGGCGCGCGCCACTTCCGGGTGCCGCATCCGGGCTGGCTGTTCTCTCCGGGTGGAGGCAGCTGGCGGCGCGACGAGTCTTTACTCTAGTCGGCGCAGCGACGGACTTCAATGGCCACTCGCAAAGAAATTTTGTGTTGCCTGGACTGCAATTACTCAGGTACTGGTTATCATCGGCCAGGCAAAAAATTACGCGACGGATTTTCGAATTTGCAAGCAGAACGGCCCACAACTTTGCTTTCCCGGCATCCTGAGCGGCGGCATGCCCGAACTGCTACAAATCACCCCATTGGCTCTACAATCTCAGCATGACAACGCTCAACGACATCGAAGCCGCCGCCCTGCGGCTGCAAGGCCAGATCCTGGAGACGCCCTGTGTGGAATCGCGCACGCTGTCCCAGATCGTCGGCGCCCAGGTCTTCCTGAAATTCGAAAACCTGCAATTCACCGCCTCCTTCAAGGAACGCGGCGCCTGCAACAAGATGGTCGACGTCGCCGCCAGCGAAGGCGGTGCGCGCGGCGTGGTGGCCATGTCGGCGGGCAACCATGCGCAGGGCGTGGCCTATCACGCACAGCGGCTGGGCTTGCCAGCCACCATCGTGATGCCGCGCTTCACGCCCGGCGTGAAGATCGAACGCACGCGCGGCTTCGGTGCCAATGTCGTGCTGCATGGCGACACGTTGGAAGCGGCCCGCACCCATGCCTACGAACTGGCCGAGAAAGAGGGCCTGACCTTCGTCCATCCCTATGACGACGAAGCCATCATCGCCGGCCAGGGCACGGTCGCGCTGGAGATGATGAAGGCGGTGCCGGACCTGGATTGCCTGGTGGTCTCCATCGGCGGTGGCGGCCTGCTGGCCGGCATGGCCGTGGCCGCACGCGCCATCAAGCCGGAGATCGAGATCGTGGGCGTGCAGACACGCCGCTTCCCGACCATGTTCAATGCCGTCAAGGGGACGGAACACCCGGTCGGTGCCAGCACCATCGCTGAAGGCATCGCGGTCGGCACGCCCGGCACGCTGACCCGCGCCATCATCGCGCGCGAAGCCGACGAGCTGCTGCTGGTCGATGAAGGCGATATCGAACAGGCCGTGCTGATGCTGCTGGAAATCGAAAAGACCCTGGTGGAAGGGGCGGGTGCCGCCGGACTGGCCGCGCTGGTGCGCTATCCGGACCGCTTCCGTGGCAAGCGCGTGGGGCTGGTGCTGTCGGGCGGCAACATCGATCCGCTGTTGCTGACGGCCATCATCGAACGCGGCATGGTGCGCGCCGGACGCCTGGCCCGCGTCAAGGTCAGTTCACGCGACGTGCCCGGCACGCTGGCGCGCATCACCGGCATCGTCGCCGAAGCCGGTGCCAACATCGATGAAGTCCACCATCAACGCGCCTTTACGCTCTTGGCCGCGCAAAACGTGGATATCGAACTGGTGCTGCAAACCCGTGGCCGTCCGCATCTGGCGCAGGTGCTGCAAGCCTTGCGCGCGGCCGGCTTCGAGGCCGAAGAGCTGCACTGACCGCAAGCCTCGCCGCCGCGCCGGATCCCGGATTCAGCGGCGGCGATGGAACCGGATCTTCTGTTCCAGCGGCGGCAAGGCATCACCGCTATCGCCACAGCCATCACACGCACCGCCACCACAGCCCCCGCTTTTGGCGGGCGGCAACCAGCGCCGGCCCAGTGCCTGCCACATCCCCGCACGACGACGCATCAGCCAGCTCGCCAGCCGCGCCTGCCAGCGCCAGCTTGCCGAGGGTGCCAGCTTGCGCAGCATGTAGAGCGCACTGGCCGTCACCAGCGCGGCAATGACGGCGTATTGCCACCACAGCGTGTGATTCATGCCAGCCACCTCGCGATGTTGTAGGTCAGGAAGGACGCGGCATAGGCCAGCACGAACATGTAGCCGAAGGACAGCGCCACCATGCGCCAGGACTGCGTCTCGCGGCGGATGATGGCCAGCGTGGACATGCACTGCGGCGCAAAGGCGAACCACACCATCAGCGACAGCGCACTGGCCAGCGAGATATGCGCAGCCAGCGCGCTTTGCAGCGCCGCGCCTTCTTCACCGCCCACCGCATAGACGGTGGCCAGCGTGGCCACGGCGGTCTCCCGCGCGGCGAAGGCCGGGATCAGCGACAGGCTGATCTGCCAGTTGAAGCCCAGCGGAGCGAACAGCATTTGCAGGCTGTGGCCGATATAACCGGCGATGGAATAGTCGATGGCGGCGCGGGTCGCGCCCTCCGGTGCCGAGGGGAAGGTGCAGATGGCCCACATCAGCACCGTCAGCGCCAGCATCACGCCGGTCAGGCGCTTGAGGAAGATGGCACCGCGTTCCCACAGGCCCAGCGCGATATCGCGCCAATTCGGCAGGCGATAGGAAGGCAGCTCCATCAACAGCGCGCGCTCCTGGCGCGCATTGCCGATGCGCTTGGCCACCCAGGCCACCAACATGGCGGCGGCAATCCCCGCCACATAGAGACAGAACAGCGCCAGCCCTTGCAGGTTGAAGATCCCCAGCACCGGACGATGCGGAATGAAGGCACCGATCAGCAGGGCATACACCGGCAGGCGCGCCGAACAGGTCATCAGCGGCGCGACCAGGATGGTCGCCAGCCGGTCACGCGGATCGGTGATGCTGCGCGTGCCCATGATGCCGGGAATGGCACAGGCGAAGCTGGAAAGCAGGGGGATGAAGGAACGTCCCGACAAGCCCACCGAGACCATCAGCTTGTCCAGCACGAAGGCCGCGCGCGGCAGGTAGCCGGATTCCTCCAGCAACAAGATGAAGAAGAACAGCACCAGGATCTGCGGCAGGAAGCCCAGCACCGTGCCCAGCCCGGCCAGCAGGCCATCGGTCACCAGCCCGCGCAAGGGCCCCTCCGGCAGCCACTCGCCGACCACGCCGCCGAGCGTGCCGAAACCATCGGCAATGCCGTCCGTCATCGGCTTGCCGATGGCATACACCGCCTGGAACACCAGGAACATGGTCAGCGCCAGCAACAGCACCCCGAACACAGGATGCAGGGCCACGCGGTCGATCGCATCATCGCGGCGGTCGGTCGGGGCCGGCATCACCACGGTATCGGCCAGCAGGGCGCGCACTTCCACGTGCAAGTCATCCGGTTCTTCGGCGGCCGGGGAGGGCACCGGGGCCTGCGTATCGATGGCCGCCACCAGCGCGCGCGTGCCGCCGCGCCTGACCGCGATGGTCTCGATGACCGGCATGCCCAGGCGCTGCGACAGCGCCGCCACGTCGATGCGGATACCGCGCCGGGCGGCTGCATCCATCATGTTCAGCGCCAGCACCATGGGCCGGCCCAGGCGGCGCACCTCCAGCACGAAGCGCAGGTGCAGGCGCAGGTTGGTGGCATCGGCCACGCAGACGATCAGGTCCGGCACCGTCTCGCCGGGATAGCGGCCGGCCAGCACCGCCTGCGTCACGCGTTCATCAGGGCTCACCGATTGCAGGCTGTAAGCGCCCGGCAGGTCCATCACACGTACATGGCGTCCGGAAGGGGCGGTGAAGGCACCCGACTTGCGCTCCACGGTCACGCCCGCGTAGTTGGCGACCTTCTGGCGCGCGCCAGTCAGCTGGTTGAAGAGGGCGGTCTTGCCGCAATTGGGATTGCCCACCAGGGCGATGTTGAGGGCGGCGCTGCTCATGCCGCCGCTCCCGCAGCCAGCGTCACGCGCTCGGCTTCGGCACGGCGCAGGGCAAATCGCGTCGAGCCGATCTGGACCACGATGGGATCGCCGCCAAAGGGCGCGCTGGCCACCACCCGCACCGGTTCACCGCGCACGAAACCGAGGTCGCGCAGGCGCGCGGCCACGGCATCGGCGGGTTGAAGGTCAGTCACCTGGTCGACGATGGCGCCGACCCCCTTGGCTAGTTCAGTAAGACGCATGGTTTTTCTTCTGATCAGGATTCAGGAACGATTCTCATTATATTCCTTCACCCTGATGAACGCCTGACGGCTGCTGACCGGCAGCGCCCCGCCCGGCCTTGTCCGACGCGGCTGCGGCGATATGCCGCAGCGACCGCCGCGCAATCCTCTCCAAAGTGTTGGATTAAAGATAATGAAAGAAACGCAACTTCATCATTTTCTTTTATCATCTGAACAATAATTTCGGCAATCATGTCGCTTCTTCGCCGAATCCCGTTGAAATTTCCATGCGTAAATTTTTGCAGCGCACTATACTTATTTTTGTTTCCGCAGGGAAATGCGTGACCGGCTGCGCAGGCCGGATGACTGGGAGCCGGAAGGGCCGCGTGGGGGTGGCCAGTCCGGTGCGATCGATTCAAGCAGCTTGCACGGGACCAGGCCTGGCGGCCTGAGTGACAACAACAAGATGATTCCACATCCAGCAGGGCCCGCCGGATCCGACATGCCGCAGCCGATGCCGCTGCGCACGTTGCTGGCTGAAATCAGCGCATTGACGCTGCACGTACAGCAACTGAGCCGCATGGCTGGCGAAGCCAGCGCACTGATCGACAACAGCCAGAGGCCGGCACCCATTGACCCGTCACCCTCAGGAGTCAGCAGCCAGGATGACGAGGCCGATGCCAGCCCCGCCCATCCATCCCCCTCGGTAGACCTGGAAGATGCCATCCTGCGCATCTTCGACGAGACCTTCGGTCCGCGCACCGACACCCTGGAACGCCAGATGAGCATGAGCCTGATCGCCGAGATCGGCCCGGCCGCCTTCGTGCAGAAGGTGCTGTGGGGCGAGGAGATCAGCGACATCGCGCTGACCATCGCGCTGGAGCGCATGCTGCCCGCGCTGGAACTGCTGGTGGAAGCGCATCCGCGCGCCTTCCTGCGGCAGGCCAACTCGGTGCTGGGGCGCTTCAAGTCCAACTAGGACTTTCATTCAACTCACTTGTCCGGCGCGCTGCGCTTGAGCGAACGCTGCAAGTGCGCCGCAAAGCGCGCGGCCGCAATCGACTGCCGGTGATAAGCCAGCGACAGTTGCGCGCGCGGTGCCGGCTCGCGGATGTCGATGTAGCGCACCTGGGCCAGTTGCACCTGTTCGATCGCCTCGGGCACGATGGAGATGCCCAGTCCCGCGGCCACCAGATTGATGGCCGAGGTCAGTTGCGGGGCCAGCTGGATCACTTGTGGATCGAAGCCGGCCGCCTGGCAGGCGCTGAAGATGTTGTCATAGAGCGCCGAACCCTTGCCGCGCGGGACCATGATGAAATTCTCCCCGGCCAGATCCTGCAAGTGCAGCGACTTGCGCCGCGCCAGCGGATGAGAACGCGGCAGCGCCACCTTCAGTTTTTCCGCCGGCAGCTCGACCACGCCCAGCTCCGTCGAAGGCGTGGTGACGATCCGCACGAAGGCCGCATCCAGTTGTGAGGCGGCGATATCGGCCAACAGCTGTTCGGTGATGCCTTCACTCAGGGAAATTTCCAGCTTGCGATGGCGTTCGCGGAATTGCTGCAAGGCGTGTGAGACCAGCGGATGAAACACCGCCGACGAAGTAAATCCCATGCGCAACAAACCCACTTCGCCACTGGCCGCCTGCTGCGCGGCACGCAAGGCCTGCTCGGCATCGTCCACCGCTTTCTGTGCGTGCGGCAGGAACACGCGGCCGACCTCGGACAGCTCCACGCCGTGCGAGGTCCGCAGGAAGAGGGCACCGCCGATCTCGGCTTCCAGATCCTTGATCTGCATCGACAGCGGCGGTTGGCCAATGCCGACCTTCTCGGCGGCGCGCGTGAAACTGCGCTGTTCGGCCACGGCCAGGAAATAGCGGAGGTGTCGGAGTTCCATGTCGGGCGCCCTGTGAAGAGTGGCTGATATCTGTTTGATAGATGGCAAGCGTGCGTGCCATATATTGGACAATATAGCCGAATTATTCCAGACTGCCTCCCTCCACAACACACCCCGTGCGCCGGCCCATCCCTGGCGCGCGCATCGCCATGCAGTCCGTCTCCGATACCTCCACCACCGGCAGCAGCGCCCTCCACGGCAAGCCGGTCAAGCAACCTGCCACCGTTCTGCCGCGCGGGGCCGTGCGCGGATCAGCCGCCTATCGCAACATCGTTCTGGCCTTGTTCTGTTCCGGTTTCGCCACGTTCTCGCTGCTGTATTGCGTGCAGCCGCTGCTGCCCGCCTTCGCGCAGGAATTCGGCATCGGTGCCGCAAGCGCATCGCTGGCACTCTCGCTGTCGACCGGTTTTCTGGCGGTGTCGATTCTGCTGGCCGGCATGGTGTCGGAACGCTACGGCCGCAAGGAACTGATGTTCGCCTCGCTGGCCACCGCGGCCTGCTGCAACCTGCTGGCCGGGGTGGCACCAAACTGGGAGTTGATCCTGGTAGTGCGTGCGGTGGAGGGCATCGCACTGGGCGGCGTGCCGGCGGTGGCGATGGCCTACCTCGCGGAAGAAATCGATGCCAGCGGGCTGGGCTATGCGATGGGGCTGTATGTGGGCGGCAATGCCTTTGGCGGGATGGTGGGGCGGGTGGCAATGAGCACCATGTCCGAGCACATCGGCTGGCGTCATGCCATGCTGGCCATCGGCGCGCTGGATCTGGCGCTGGCGGTGGCCTTCGTGCTGATGCTGCCGGCCTCGCGCAACTTCGTGCGCAACGGCACGATGCAGTTGCGCGATCACGTCGCGCTGTGGAAGCGCCATCTGGGCCATGCGCGCCTGCCGCTGACCTTCGGCATCGCGGCGCTCAACATGGGCATCTTCGCCACGTCTTACAACTATGCAGGCTTCCGTCTGATGAGCCCGCCGTTCTCGCTCTCGGCCACGCTGACCGGGCTGATCTTCAGCGCCTACATCTTCGGCATCGTGTCCTCTTCCTGGGCCGGCTCGCTGGCCGACCGCTATGGCCGCGCACCGCTGGTGGCGGCCGGCATCGCCACCTCGTGCGCCGGACTGTTCCTGACCTGCACCTCGTCACTGGCGCTGGTGATCACGGGCATCGTGCTGCTGACCATTGGTTTCTTCACCACGCATTCGGCCGCCAGCAGCTGGGTCGGACGCATGGCCAGCAGCGGCCGCGGCCATGCGGCCTCGCTCTATCTGCTGTCCTATTACCTGGGCGGCAGCGTTCTCGGTTCGGCCGGTGGCTGGTTCTGGGAACACTCGGGCTGGAATGCGGTGGCCGCCTTCATGCTGTTGCAGGTGATGACGGCGGCCTGGCTGGCGCGGCGCTTGTGGCGGCAGGGACGCAATTGAAAAGGCCAACAGGCGAATAGAAGCGGACAAAAAAAAATCCCCGGCCGCAGCCGGGGATAATCCTCAAGACCTCAGTCTGTCAAATTACGGAGTCTTGTCAGTCGGGGTGGCCGGCGAAGTGGCCAGGGCTTCATTGCGCTGGGCAGTGGAGTCCTTCTTTTCCTGCTTCAACTGGGCCTTGGCGGCCTTCTTGTCGGCCTTGTACTCCTGCTTGGCAGCCTTCTTCTGCGCCTTGTACTCGGCCTTGGCGTCGGCATCAGCCTGACGCTTCTGAACGAACGGGTCGTTCGACGGCACAGCCGACGGCGTGGTCGCGGTGGCGCTCATCGGCGCAGTCGGTGCAGCACCCACGGCGTTGCCGTTGGTCGGTGCATTCTGGGCCATGGCGCTACCGGCCAGAGCCATGAACAGGGACGAAATCAGGATGTGACGAGTCTTCATGCTTACCTCCTTGCGTTGTGTTTATCAAAAAGCCCGAGGCTTTCAGTAAGGTCGGGTCGCTGGATCGTTGATCCATGTCCATCACTATAGGCAGGCTTGCTGTTGCGCTATGTCGGACAAGGTCTGATTCTCAGCTTCCCCGATGCCGCAAATTGATGAGCGGTTTCGTGACCTGCCGCTCAGCTCCATTTGCGTCATGCGTGTAGCTCTGAACGCATCCCGCACAACAAGGTTCGGAGGAAAGTGCAAGCGTCAGTGAGCGTTGCAAGCAATCGTAACAAGCGGGAACTGCCCGCCCGGCAAGGTTTGTACTCACTTTCCCGCGGGCATCACGGCAGCTTCGTTCAGCAATCCGCGCGCACCACCACCTTGCCGAAGGGCCCACGCTCCAGATGCGCCAGTGCCTCGGGCAACTGCGCGAATCCATATTCCTGTTCCACCACCGGCACCAGGCGCAGGTGATCCACCGCGCGCACCAGGTCTTCCAGCGCACGGCGGTGACCGACGCCGATGCCCTGGATGGTGTGGCGACCCAGCAGCAACGGGAAGATCGAAGTCTGCAACTGCGCATCGCCCAGCAAGCCGATGACCGACAAGCGGCCGCCTTGCCTGAGGGCCTGCAGCGAGCGCCCGATGTTCTCGCCGC
This sequence comes from Herbaspirillum huttiense, assembly GCF_004367745.1. Lineage (GTDB taxonomy): Bacteria > Pseudomonadota > Gammaproteobacteria > Burkholderiales > Burkholderiaceae_D > Herbaspirillum > Herbaspirillum huttiense. Next base: position 54,989 of record NZ_CP037993.1, on the reverse strand, counting down.
CCACCAGTTCCAGCACATGATCGGCACCCCGTCCTTCCGTCAGGGCCCGTACCTCGTGCTGCCACTCCGGGTGCTGGCTGCGCAGCAGGCCGTGCGTGGCACCCAGCGCCCGTGCGCGTTCCAGCTTGCCGGCATCGCCCGAAAGGAGGATGGTGCGCGCGCCATGTGCCGCCGCCAGCTGCACACCGAACAGCGCCACGCCGCCCGTGCCTTGCAGCACCACCGTCTGCCCGGCATGCAAGTGCCCTTGCTCCACCAGCGCCATCCACGCGGTGAGACCGGCGCAGGGCAGGGTGCTGGCCTGCGCATCCGTCAGGTGCAATGGCGCGGCGACAGCCCAGTCTTCCTGCAGCAGCACGTACTCGGCCAGCATGCCGGGACCGGGCGCGCCCAGTGCCAGCGTGCCCTGCGGCCAGGGACCATCGAGCCAGCCGCCCCAGAACGTGGAGATCACGCGCTGGCCCGCAAGGAAACGCTGCACCCCGTCCCCCACCGCCACCACCTCGCCGGCCATATCGGAAGCGGGCGTGAAGGGCGGCTGCACCTGCGCGCCGCCGGTGCCGTTGTCGATGTTCATCTTGTCGCGATAGTTGAGGGCGACGGCGGCCACGCGAACCAGGATCTGGCCGGGGCCAGGCCGGGGAATGGCGACGGTCTGCAATTGCAGGTGTTGCTTGCCGAACTGGCCGAGATGCCAGCGGCGCATGGTGTGGTCCATGGTGGCTCCTGATGATCGAGAGAAAAAGAAGAGCGCCAGTGTAGAAAAATTGCGCCCCGGCTTGTGGAGGACTTTTTTCTCTTGCTTGTAGAATCAGATTCACCAATCACCTGGCACTGCGGACAAGTTCGCAGGCCTCAGAGGAAACACATGGACAGCTTCAGCGGCATCTCGGTCTTCATTCAGGCGGTGGAGGCGGGCAGTTTCATTCGCGCGGCAGAACGCCTGCACCTGACGCGCTCGGCGGTCGGCAAGAGCATTGCGCGGCTGGAAGAACGGCTGGGCGTGCGCCTGTTCCAGCGCAATACGCGCAGCCAGAGCCTGACCGCCGAGGGACGCGCCTACTATGAACGCTGCCTGCGCGCACTGGAAGAACTGGAAAGCGCCCAGGCACTGGTCGGCGATGGCCAGCGCGAGCCGGCCGGCCAGGTACGCATCAGCACACCGGTCCTGTTCGGCCGACTGTGCGTGGCCCCGGTGCTGGTGGAACTGGCGCGGCGCTGGCCGCAGCTGGACATCGTGGCCTCCTTCACGGACCGCCGTGTGGATCTGATCGCAGAGGGGGTGGACCTGGTCCTGCGCAGCGGTCCCATGCCCGACACCAGTGACCTGGTCGCCCGCAGGATGGGCGCGCAGACCATGATGCTGTATGCCTCGCCGGACTATCTCGCGCAGCATGGCCGGCCGCGCCACTTCAAGGATCTGGCGCGGCATCACGGCATCCTCTACGGCAAGACCAGCGGCTGGCCCATCCGCGATGAAACGGGCGAAGTGCGCATCGCCACCGTCAGCAGCCGGCTGCGTTTCGACGATCTGGAAGCCATTGCCGATGCCACCGTCGCCGGGGCGGGGCTGGCCCACCTGCCGTGCTGGCTCATCCGCGACCACCTGAAGGCCGGCCGGCTGGTGAAGCTGATGCCCGAAGCTTCCTTCGCCACCATCGACATGCACCTGGCCTGGCCGCTCACGCGCCACCTGCCGCTGCGCGTGCGCACCGTGATCGATGCGCTGGCCGCAGCGCTGCCGCCGCTGCTGCGGGTCGACCGTCGCAAGATCACCGCGGCCGCCGCGCGCTGAGGCCTCAGGCGCGCCGTTGTTCCGCTGCCGGGGACTGAGCGGGCAGGCTCTCCAGCCAGCCTTGCCAGAAGCGCCGTACCGCCCGCTCGAACTGGCGGCCATGGCGCTGGGCATCGGCGCGCAGGGTGGCCAGGCTGAGGTTGCGGGTGTGGGCGATCTCGTGGGCGTGGCTCACCAGCCAGTGTTCGACCGTGCGCATGTCCACCTCGGGATGGAACTGCAGCGCCAGCCCGTGCCGCCCCCAGGCGAAAGCCTGGTTGGGATACAGCGCCGACGACGCCAGATGACGCGCCCCCGGCGGCAGGTCGAAGGTGTCGCCGTGCCAGTGCAGCACGGGGGTCTGCTGTTCCACCAGTTCCTGCAGCCAGGGGGTCTCGGCCAGATGCTGGCCCGCCTGCAGGCTGGCCCAGCCAATCTCCTTGCCGCAGCTGCCCGGGTACACCCGCGCATGCAAGGCCGCCGCCATCAGCTGCGCGCCGAGACAGATGCCCAGCGTCGGCAGATCTTCCAGCAAGCGTGCCCGCAGCCACGCCACTTCCGCGCGCAGCCAGGGATAGGACTCGCTGTCATACACCGCTACCGGTCCGCCCAGCACGATGACCAGTTCGGCATCCAGCGGCGAAACGTCAATGAAGGACTCCACCCCGACATCGAAATAGCGGATCTGGTAACCGCCGGCAGTGAGCAGCGGGGCCAGCTGGCCCAGGTCTTCGGTGGCAACGTGACGCAGGGCGAGGGCGGTTTTCATCGGGCTGGTCCTGTGAGTGATATGAAGGGAAAAGCTGGGGAACACGGCTTCGCTATATCGTATCGTATACAGCGTCTGCCTGAAAAACTTGCTCAAAATAGTTGAACAAGTCATTGGTATTCTCTATTGATGAAATAGAAAAATCTTTGCGGCGGCGCAAAAGATGGAGGGCCAGCTAAAAGGCCGATATGAAAGAAATTTCGCATTAGCCCTTTAAAATCAATAACTTGAGACCAATATCCAAGAAGAAGAAATGCAACTTCTTGTCAAAATCCCGTGTGCAGTTGCGGCGTAAAATCGCCGGTACAGCCTCGAAAAAACTGATTGTTCGCATATCTGGAATGATGTATTCCGCTTTATCCGGTTTTTCCCGGCGGCGGAAATCCCTAAACTGGGTTCCACGATGACAGCACACAACGACTGAACCACAAGGGTAGTCACAGGTTGCAGTGCTCATCTTCTTACTCACAAAGGAACGATCATGAACACCAAGAATATTGCCAAGAACCTGTTTGCCGGTCTGCTGCTCACCTCCGCCGTTGGCGCCGCCATGGCCGAGGCACCGTATCCTGCCGAGACCCGGATCGTCTCGACCAAGAGCCGCGCTGAAGTGATCGCCGACCTGCAACAGGCCCGCGCCAATGGCGAGCTGCTGGTCACCGACCAATATCCGGTCGACAAGCCCTTCGTCTCCACCAAGACCCGCGCCGACGTGGTCGCCGAGCTCAAGCAAGCCCGCGCCAATGGTGAACTGCTGGTGAGCGAACAATATCCGGTGGAAAAGCCTTTCCACTCGACCATGACCCGCGCGCAGGTGCAACAGGAGCTGCAACAAGCCCGCCAGGACGGCACCGCCGTCAGCAACACCCAAGCACCTTCGCTGTAACCGGCACCATCCCGTCCTGACCCGGCCTACGCGCCAGGCCAGGGCCGCAGCAAACGCACCGGCGATCCCGGTGCGACAGTCTCTCCCCAGGCGGGCCTCATGAAAGCGACGTTCTCTCCCCTCGGTCGCCGGTAGTGCGGCCCGCCTGCCTTTCCTGCCTGCGGCCCCCCGTCTTCAACAGGCCTCTGCAGATCTGCACGGAGGCAATTTCGCCACCACGAATCTGCCTGCTCCATTCATTCCATTTTCTAAGTTTTCTGCAAGGCGATTTTCCTCGTCTCGAAGGACATTTCTCCTATGAAGAAGCACTTCAAAAGACAATTTAACGAATGTCATAAAACTTAAATTTCGACTTTTGCGTTTATAAGTTTTAGGAATATCAAGTTATAAGTTTTTCTGCGTCCGCTTGTTCTGAATTTCGGAATGATGAATTCCGTTTTGGCCTCTTTATCGATTTGCTGCAGATGCCTACACTGGATTCCAAGATGACAGCACACAACGACTGAACCACCAACGTCGGCCCAGGTTGACGTGCTCATCTCCTCACTCACCAAGGAACGATCATGAACACCAAGAACATTGCAAAGAATCTCTTCGCCGGCCTGCTGTTGACCACCGCCGTCGGTACCGCCATGGCTGAAGCCTCGCGTGTCCCCGACACCAAGTTCGTCTCGACCAAGACCCGCGCCGAAGTCATCGCCGAACTCCAGCAAGCCCGCGCTACTGGCCAGCTGCTGGTGACCGACCGTGACCAGGACGTCAAGGCCGTGGCCTCCGCCAAGACCCGCGACGAAGTGCGCGCCGAACTGGTCCAGGCCCGCAACAATGGCGAACTGGCCATCTCCAACCAGTAAGCCCTGACGCATCAGTCTCCGTATCAGCATCACTTCGCACCGGCCGCGCCGGTGCCAGCGTTTCTCCCCAGGCGGGCCTCATGAAAGCGACGTTCTCTCCCCTCGGTCGCCGGTAATCTGGCCCGCCTGCCTTTGCTCTTCCGCATTCCTCTCTTCATCGTTTGCTGGCCATTTTTGTGGAACAGCATGCAGTCCCATTTACTTATTTTCTGGTGCAACAAAGTCTTAGAAACGTCCATTCCTGTTTCTAAGTTTTCTTGCGCGACTGACTCGACCATTTGGCTCTCATTTATCAGTCATGCATGTGACCACGAGGGGATCGCTGAAGAAATCGAATTGTTAGTATTTTTCGGAACAATGAATTCCGGTTTTTCACCTTTTTCCCGGTGCCGTGTTTCCCTAAACTGGGTACCAAGATGACAGCACGCGATGACTGATCCACCACCACCGGAACGGGTTGACGTGCGCATCCTCTCTCACGAAAAAGGAACCCATCATGAACACCAAGAACATTGCCAAGAACCTGTTTGCCGGCCTGCTGCTGACCACCGCCGTCGGTGCTGCCATGGCTGAAGCCCAATACCCCGCTGAAACCCGCTTCGTCTCCACCAAGACCCGCGCCGATGTCGTGGCCGAGTTGCAACAAGCCCGTGCCAATGGCCAGCTGCTGGTGAGTGATCGTGACCAGGACGTGAAGGTCGTGGCCTCCGGCAAGAGCCGTGATGAAGTCCGCGCCGAACTGGTCCAGGCCCGCGCCAATGGCGAGCTGGCCATCTCGAATCAGTAAGTTGCGGTCGCAAAAAAGGCGCCCCGGACCAGCCGGCGCGCCAGATTCCCCTCCAGGCGGGCCCCACGCAAGTGCGGCCCGCTTCGTTTTGTTCAGCCGGTTTTCTCTCCCGGCGCGCCATCGATGATGGTGTCCAGTGCCTCAGGCTGGTTGCGCGACGATACCTCGGCGCGCAGGCGGGGCAGGGCTTCCGGATAATTGCTGGCGATGAAGCCGATCATGTGTTCGCGGATCTGGCAGCGCAGGTCGAAGGCCGAGCCCGAATCCCGGGCCGAGACCAGCAGGCGCACCTGCATGTTGCGCTCACTGGTATCGGTCACGTGCATCACGCAGACGCGCTTGTCCCACAGCGGCAGGGTCTGGCAGACGCGCTCGAATTCGGCGCGGATGGCGTTCGTCGGCACGGCGAAATCCAGCCACAGGAAGACCGTGCCGAGGATGGTGGAGGAGGTGTGGGTCCAGTTCTCGAAGGGATTTTCGATGAACCATTGCAGCGGCACGATCATGCGCCGCTCATCCCAGATCCTGACCACGACGAAGGTGCCCGTGATCTCTTCCACACGGCCCCATTCCCCCTTCACGATGAGCACGTCATCGATGCGGATCGGTTGCGAGAAGGCAATCTGCAGGCCGGCGAAGAAATTGCCCAGCACCGGCTTGGCCGCGATACCGGCGACGATACCGGCCACCCCGGCCGAGGCCAGCAGGCTGGCACCGAACTGGCGCGCACCGGGCAAGGTCAGCAGCACGAAGGCCAGGCCCAGCAGGGCGATGATGAAGTAGGCACTGCGCGAGAGCACGCGGGTCTGGGTCAGGATGCGGCGTGCCTTGAGGTTGTCGGCCACATCATAGGGATTGAGGTTGACCACCGTGGTGCTGACCGATTTCACGCAGCGCATGAGGAACCAGGTCAGCGCCAGGATGAAGGCCACCGAGGTCAGGTAGGAGATGCGCGTGAGGCCGGGGGTATTGTCCGGCGCACCGGCCAGCACCAGGCGCAGCATGAAGAGGATCACGCAGGTGCGGCTGGCATTGAAGGTGACGGTCGTGGCAGTGGTGGTAAAGGGCCGGCCGCGCGCCAGGCGTCGTACCAGGGCGATGCCCATGCGATGCAGGACGATGCCGACGACCACCGCCACCAGGGCCACGCCCAATACGATCAGGCCGGAGCGCAGCGGCCCCTCGTTCATGTTGTACAGAAAATCGAGATCCAGGCTCATCCGTTCCCTTCCATCCAGAGTGTTGTTGAAGCGGTACGCGCGGGGCGCTTTTTCCGGTTCGAACAGGGATGGGGGAATTTGTTTCCGTCAATTTCCTGGCATGGGCCCGCTTGATGCGGCCGAACCGGTAGCGGACGTGGCCTCCAGTGCCGCCACCAGCAGGCAGGCGGTCTCCACCGCCGCCGCCTGGGCCAGCTCAACCGGGGCCGGCCGCTGGCGCGTGAGGGCTTGCAATGCGGCAGCATCCTGTTCCTGCAGGGCTTGCGCCAGGGCAAGGAGCCAGGCCGGCAGGGACGCTTCGACCGGCTGCGGATGCGCCCACAGATGGCTGGCCGCCGCAGCCAGGCGGCGCGACAGGGCCACCGCCGTGCGGCCGCGCCCGTGATCGCGTTCGGGCCAGCCGCGTTCGCGCGCCAGGCGTTGCAACAGCAGACCGGCCTCGACGTTGGCCACGCAGGCCGCGCGGCGATGCGCATGCAGCGACGACAGGCGGGCCTTGTCGGCTGCCGTGTCGTGCACCGCCAGTGCCGCCGTCAGATAGGCCAGATTGAGACCGGCCATGGTGCGCAACTGGCCCTGTGGATCGGCCTCGTGGCGGCGCGGCCAGAACAGGTAACTGGCCAGCACCGCCACCAGCGCGCCGATGACATTGTTGCCCGCGCGCAGCGCGGCATTGGCCAGCTCATGCGCGGGATCGCCACCGACATCGGCCACCAGCACGAATACCGGCGTGAGAAAAGTCGCATACAGCCCATAGCTCACCGGGCGCAGCGCCATCGTCAGTACCGTCAGCGGGAACACCAGCAGCGCCAGCCCCAGCGGCGAATGCACCACCAGGCAGACGGCCACGGCCAGCGCGCCGCCGACCACGCTGCCGACGGCGCGCTCCATGCTGCGCGACCAGCTGTCGGCAATGCTGGGCTGCATGACCAGCATGGTGGCCATGGTGGCCCAGTAGCCGAAGGGCAATTCCAGCAGATGCACGATGAGGTAGGTCGCCCCGGCCGCTGCCGCGCAGCGCCAGGCGTGATGCCATTCCGCCGATCCGGCGCGCACGTGCAGCGCGGCCTTGCGCCCCAGTGCGCGCAGGCGGTGCAGCAGGGCAGACATGCCGTGGCGCGCCTGATGTCCGGCGCGGGCGGCCTGCTTGAGGCGGGCCGGATCGTCCGCGCCCAGGGCCAGCGGGGTATCGAGCTGCTGCAACAGCCGCCCGGTGCCGCTGGGCAGGCGCGCCACCAGCTGGCGCAGGCGCAGCATGATGCGCGCATCTTCATCGGCGGCAATCGCCTCGCCGCGCTGCATCTCGCGCTGCATGGCCTGCAGCTGGCGCGCAATCGCACCCAGCACGCGGGCACTGCGCAAGCGCGCTCGCAGGGGCTGGTAATGCGTCAGCTGCAGGTCGGCCAGCACGGTGATGCCATCGAGGAGAGCGTCGGCGCGCGCCAGCCGCACCAGCAGATTTTCGTAGAGGCGACGGGACTCGGTGCGTTCGACCGCCACCGCATCGAGCGTGCGATGGGCGGCGGCCAGATCGAAGCGCGCATGGCGGCGGGTGTGGGCCGCCAGATCGGCGGCATGCACGGCATAGGCGGGATCGGCGGCATCGGTATTGGCCGCGAGGGCGGCCAGTTCGGCCAGCGTGCCATAGGCGCGCGCCACCGCCTGGCGCGCCGGGGCGAAGGGGTGGATGCGCCACACCGTCAAGCCCAGCAGCAGCGCCCACAGGCAACCGGCGAAATAGATCAGGACATGGCTCTGCGCCAGCGGCCACAGCACCACCGGCGCATCGGCCATGATGGCCGAGACGCCCGCCGCCAGCATCAGCACCAGACCCGCTGCGGCCCCGTAGATGCGCGAGAAGCCGGCCACGCCGGCGCAGGCCATGATGGTCAGCAAACCCGCTTCCACGCGCCAGCTGGCGGCGCTGGCGGCGATCATGCCGCCCAGCGTCGAGGCCAGCGCGAAGCCGCCCATGGAGGCCAGGCGCGCGCGATTGGAACCGGCGCTGTCGGCCAGGCTGGTCAGGAAGGCGCCGATGGCCGCCCACGAGAACAGGGGATTGCCCAGCCACTCGCCCAGCAGCAGCATGGCCGCCGCCCCGCAGGCCGCACGCAGGCCCTCGGAGAGGTTGGCGTGGCGCAGCGGGAACTGCAGGCGCCAGCGCTCGACACGGGTGCGGCAGCGCCGGCAGTAGTGCAGCAGCAGGAATCGATAGAGGGAAAAACGGACGGAAAAACGCGACGACAAGAGCGGCGGCATGATCGTGCTGGCGAGCGGGCAGGTGGTGGAGGGCAGGGCACTCGTGGAGAGTGCCGACACCTGCGCACTCACGGCGTCAAGACGTCATTCCGGTTCCGAATTCACGAGTGAGGAGGGGCGGCAGGTATCGGCAGGACCAGTATAGGAATCTGGCTGTATTCATGGCATGACTTAAATTCACCAATTCCATTCCAAAATGGAATGCTGACGCTTTTTGCACCGAGGCGCTCCGGTACGCTCTTTTCTCTTTACCTGCGCACGCGGCCACCCGCAAACAATTCTTCGCTCAAGGCCATCCACGCCCGCGCCGCATGCGAGAGATACCCGCCGCCGCGTGTGACATAGGCAACCTGCCATTGCACTTCCGGCTCCACCAGCCGCACCGCCTGCAGCTGGTCGGTGGCGAGGCGGTGGATGAAGGGTTCGGGCAGCAGCGCCGCCCCCATGCCGGCCAGGGCCATGGCCACCAGCCAGTCCCACTGGGCGCTCTGGGCCACGATCTCGGGCCGGATGTCCAATTCCCCGAACATGCCGCGCAGGCTGCGGGTGAGGCCGAACTCGTTGTTGAGCAGCACCAGCGGCATGCCATCGAGCTGGGCGCAGCGCAGGGTGGCGCGGTTCTTCTGGAAGCGGCCGGCCTGGGCCACGGCCCACATGGGATAGCGCGCCACCGGCAGGGTCTGCAATTCCAGTTCCGGATCAGCGGGCAGGACCGTCATGCCGATTTCCAGTTCGCCATTGGCCACGCGCTCTTCGATCTGCGGGCCGGTATCTTCCTTCAGGACGATGGCGATCTCGGGATGGCGTTCGCGGAAGGCCTTCAGCACCGGGGTGCAGAGGATGTTGATCATGGGCGGGATGCCGATCTCCAGACGGCCGCAGCGCAGCGCCTTGGTATCGCGCACCTCGGCGTCCAGCCGCTGCATGGAGGCCAGGATCTGCTGGCCCTGCTCATACACCACGCGTCCGGTATCGGTGAGCTGCAGGCGGCGGCCATCGCGCACCAGCAGCGGGGCGTCAACCTCGTCTTCCAGCTGGCGCACCATCTTGCTGACGGTGGACTGGGTCACGTGCAAGGCATCGGCGGCGCGGCTGAAGCTGGCCAGGCGGACCGTCTCGGTGAAGTAGCGCAGGGCGCGGATGTCCATGGCAGCGGCTTTCGGCGGTGTTTCAGGGTGGCGGGGAAGTATGCATTTTCCGACTGGAACGGCGGAATTTTAATCATACAGTGCATACCTGCCGGCTCCTATACTTGGTCCAAACAAGATGCAAGAAGTCCGTCAAAGGATGCCCTTCACACCCCCTAAAGAACCCGAGCAGGAGCACACTCTCATGGATAGCCAGCGCATTCGCCAGCCCGCCTTGGCCGGCAAAGTCATGTCCGCCGCCCAGGCGGCCACCTTCTTCCACAACGGCATGACCATCGGCCTGAGCGGCTTTACCCGCGCCGGTGACGCCAAGGCCATGCCGCGTGCGCTGGCCGACCGCGCCGCGCAGGAAGAGCTGCATTTCACCGTCATCACCGGGGCCTCGCTGGGCAATGGCAGCGATGGTCTCATGGCAGAAGCGGGCTTGCTGGCGCGACGCCTGCCGTTCCAGGTCGATCCCACGCTGCGCAAGAAGATCAATGCAGGCGAGGTCATGTTCATCGACCAGCACCTCTCCGAGACGGCCGAACAATTGCGCAGCGGCACGCCCTCGCGCATCGACATCGCCGTCATCGAAGCGGCGGCGATTACCGAAGAGGGCATCGTGCCGACCATGTCGGTCGGCAATTCGGCCAGCTTCGTGGAGCAGGCGCGGCATATCGTGATCGAACTCAACACCAGCGTGCCGCTGGCGCTGGAGGGCCTGCACGACATCTATCTGCCCGCCGCACGCCCCGAGCGCAAACCCATCCCGCTGACGGCAGCGGGCGATCGCATCGGCCGTGCGACCATTCCCTTCGATCCGGAAAAAGTGGTGGCCATCGTGCTCACCGAAACACCCGACAGCCCCTCCTCGGTGCTGCCGCCGGACGATGAGACGCGGGCCATTGCGCGTCACGTGATCCATTTCCTCGAATGCGAAGTGGAAGCCGGACGTCTGCCGCATACGCTGGCGCCACTGCAGGCAGGCATCGGCACCATCGCCAATGCGGTGCTGCACGGGCTGGTGGAGTCACCGTTCCGCAATCTGGTGATGTATTCGGAAGTGCTGCAGGACAGCGCCATCGATCTGCTCGACTCGGGCCAGCTGGCTTTTGCCTCGGCCTCCTCGATCACGCTGTCGCAGGCCAAGTATGCGCATTTCCTGGCCAACCTGGATCGCTATCGCGACAAGCTGGTGCTGCGTCCGCAGGAGATCAGCAATCATCCGGAGCTGGTGCGCAGGCTGGGCATCATCGGGCTCAATACCGCGCTTGAATTCGATATCTACGGCAACGTCAATTCCACCCACGTGGGCGGCACCCACATGATGAATGGCATCGGCGGCTCGGGCGACTTTGCGCGCAACGGACAGCTATCGATCTTCGTGTCGAAGTCGGTGGCCAAGGACGGAGCCATTTCCAGCGTGGTGCCCATGGTCTCGCATGTGGACCACAGCGAACATGATGTGGACGTGCTGGTCACTGAATGGGGCCTGGCCGACCTGCGCGGCCTGGCACCGCGCGAGCGCGCGGTGAAGGTGATCGAGCAGTGCTGCCATCCGGATTACCGGCCGCAGCTGCGCGACTACTTCGAACGCGCCTGCCGGGCCGGTGGCCATACGCCGCATCTGCTGGGCGAGGCGTTCTCCTGGCACCAGCACTACGCGCAACAGCGCACCATGCGGCTGGATCAGCATCAGGGTTGACGTGCGCTGCGCGCCATCAAAAAAAATGCCTGCGTCATGAACTGCACCCCAAAAGTTGGACATAAATCCAACCTTTGGGGTGTTTTTCATGGCGAAGTACGATGAGAAGTTCAAGCAGGAAGTGGTACAGAAATATCTAGCGGGAGGTAGTGCCAGAGGGCTTGCCAAGGAATATGGTCTGAAGCACAGCATAGTTCAGCGGTGGGTCCAGAGCTACCGACATCATGGCGTAGCGGGACTGATCAAGAAGCACGAGCACTATAGTGCCGAGTTCAAGCTATCGGTATTGACGCGAATGAAGCAGGATCAGTTATCACAGCGGGAAGTGGAGGCTATGTACGGACTTCGCGGCTGCGGGACGGTCAGTCGGTGGGAGCGCCTGTATCATGAGCACGGCCTGGCTGGATTGCAGCCGAAGCCGAAAGGACGCTCAATGATGATGAAGCCCAAGATTCCCGCAAAGCCCACAAGGAAAGACGACATGCGCCCACGCGAAGAATTGCTCGATGAAATCGAGTATCTGCGTGCGGAGGTTGATTACCTAAAAAAGCGTCGGGCCTTGATTCAGACAGAGCAAGCGGCTGCGCAAAAGCAGCGCGACTCGTCCAGGAATTGAGGCCACACCACAAGTTGCCTGTTCTGCTGAAGGTGGCCGGATTGGCGCGCAGCACATTCTATTACCAGATCAAGGCGCAGGAAGCAGGCGACAAATACGCGGCCGTGAAATCGCGCATCCGCAAGATCTATGACCGGCACAAAGGCAGGTATGGCTACCGCCGCGTCACGGACACGCTCAAGCAGGCAGGCCAACTGATCAATCACAAGACGGTGCAGCGCCTGATGAGCCAATTGGGCTTGAAGTCGCTGGTGAGGCCGAAGAAATACAGGTCGTATCGCGGCCCTGGGCACGCTCATGTGGAGAACTTGCTTCAGAGGAAATTCAAGGCAGAGCGGTTCGGAGAGAAGTGGGTAACGGATGTTACTGAATTCAAAGTCGGTGGAGAGAAGCTTTATCTGTCGCCTGTCATGGACTTGTACAACGGCGAGATCGTGTCGTATCAGACGAGTCGTTCACCCCAGTTCCAGATGGTCGACAGCATGCTCAAGAAGGCAATCTCGACCTTGAAGGGGACACGTCGCCCCATGCTGCACTCGGATCAGGGATGGCAATATCAGATGCACGCTTACCGGCGCACCTTGGCCGAAAACGGTATTAAGCAGAGTATGTCGCGTAGAGGGAATTGCCTGGATAATGCAGCCATGGAAAGCTTCTTCGGCACGCTCAAGTCGGAGTGTTTTTACCTGACTCGCTTCTCCAGCATCGAGCAGTTACAGATCGAGTTGCGCAAGTACATGCACTACTACAACCACCACCGCATCAAGAGCAAATTAAAAGGACTGAGCCCTGTGCAATACAGAACTCAGTCCTTTAGGCCTTAACCGGCTGTTGACCGTCCAACTTTATGGGGTCAGTTCATCATGCAGGCATTTTTACGTTGGTACGCAGGACTCGCCAGCGGAACAGGCGCTCAGAAGGTTTCCCAGTCGCCCTCGCCAGCATCCTTCTTGTAGGAGGAGGAAGGGCCTTGCCCGGCAGCCGGCTGTGCCTTGGTGGCGCGCGCTGGTGCCGCCGGAAGGGACGGCCTGGACACGGCCTTGGGGGCCGGCTTGGCGGCAGCCGCCGCAGGCACCACCGGCACTGGCCGCACTACGCCGCCGGCGGTCTTGAAGATCCCCACCGCACTGCGCAGTTCGGTTGCCTGTTCAGACATGGCCTGGGCCGCCGCAGCAGCCTGCTCCACCAGCGCCGCATTCTGCTGGGTAACCTGGTCCATCTGGCCGAGCGCCTGGTTGACCTGCTCGATGCCGGCCGTCTGTTCCAGCGAAGCGGCGGAGATTTCGTTCATGATCTGCGTGACGTTGCGCACTGCCTGCACCACTTCATCGATGGTCCCGCCCGCTTCGCTGACCAGGTGAGTGCCACGCTCTACGCGTTCCCCCGACAGCACGATGAGATCCTTCACATCCTTGGCGGCGGCGGCGCTGCGCTGGGCCAGCGAGCGCACTTCGCTGGCGACCACGGCAAAGCCGCGTCCCTGCTCACCGGCGCGTGCCGCTTCCACGGCCGCATTGAGCGCCAGGATATTGGTCTGGAAGGCGATGCCTTCAATGACGGTGATGATCTCGGACACCTTGCTGGAACTGTCGGAAATCTCGTTCATGGTGGAGATGACGCGGCCGACCACTTCGCCACCCTTGAGGGCCAGCGCGGAAGCATCCTCGGCCACGACGTTGCCCTGCCGGGCGTTGTCGGAATTCTGGCGCACGGTGGAGGTCAGTTCTTCCATGCTCGACGCGGTTTCTTCCAGCGATGCCGCCTGCTGCTCGGTGCGTTGCGACAGATCGGTATTGCCGGTGGCGATTTCGCCTGCGGCCACCGAGATCGATTCCCCCGAGGTCTGGATGCCACGCACGATGGTGGTGAGCTGCTCGCGCATGCTGGCCAGCGAGGCCATCAGGCTGGTGCGGTCATTGTGCTTCAGGGGAACCGGTACCGTCAGGTCTCCCGCGGCGATATGCTGGGCGACCAGCGCGGCGGCGGCCGGCTCTCCGCCGAGGGCCTTGAGGATACTGCGGGTGATCGCAAGGCCGGCGGCGATGGCCAACAGCACGGTGAGCGCGCCACCGCCGATGAGCACTGCGAAGGTAGCGCTGCTGAGCTCACGGACCTGCTCGCCGCGTTCCTTGAGCAGCGATTCTTCGGCCTTCACGAATTCACTCTGCAGGCCGCGGAAGCGGTCCATGAAAACCTTGTCGTGGGTTGCGCCGAAGTAGGCTTGCAGCTCTTGGGTGGAGGCGCTGGCATTGGCTTGCTTGCGCAACTTGATCAGGGTCTGGTCGACCTCTTCGATCTTGTTGGTCAGCTCCAGCATCTCGGTCAGCCGCTTCTGCTGCACCGGGTTGTCGGCGGTCAGCGCCTTGGCCTGATCGAATGCCTTGCTGAACGCCTTGCGCCCACCCAGGTAGGGATCGAGAAACGCCTCGTTGCCGGAGGCCACGTAACCACGAATGCCGGTCTCGATGTTGACCATGTTGATCAGCATGTCGTCGGCCGCGCCCATGACCTCATAGGTATGGACATTCATGGCACTGGCCCCTTCGAGCCGGTTGAAGTTGAACAGCGAGAGGCTGCTTACCGCCAGCGACACCACCACCATGCTGAGAAAGGCCAGCCCCAGTTTTCGACCGACGGTCATTGATCCAAACATTTTCATCACCCCATTGTTGCCAGCGCATCGCTGGTTGGTTTTCATGTCATTGCGTTGAAATGCCGCGCACCGGAATGCGCGACAGCGTACCCGCAGCGCTCTGCACGAGGCGACGGGGTCGTTGATGCAAACAGTTAAGAAGGAAGTGCGAGCGCGTACCCGATGCGCACCGGCGTCAGGTCTTCATAGCCTTGGCAATGGCATCAGCAGCCTGGGATTTGAAAGAATCCCCGGTCCGGATGTCGGCATGAAGTGCCATCTCTTCAAACGTCGCTGTGAGGGTTTCCATGATCTGCTCAAGCCGGTTGAGCTGGTGGATCAGCGATCGGGAATGACGCTCAGCAAGAGCGTCATCCTCTTTTTCGATGGCCATTTTCTGGTTCCCCGCTGTGGATGATCGTTACGAATGCGCGTCTGCGCGCCTGTGCGCGGGGACATCATTCCTGTCCAACGTTGTCCGGGCCGGAAGCCGCCATTGGCATTCACGGCCGCGCAGGACTAGATGTTGAGCCCACTATAAGCGGTTAACTCATCCTTGAACCTCAGGCATTTCCCTAGATGACAACATCGCTGCCTGGATGGAGCGTGTCGGGACCAAGGCTTCATAGGCAGCGGCCATCACCCCTGCAGCGCACCCCGTCCCACGGCCTGGTGCACCACGGAGGGCATCGCTTCCTTCATGGTGTCGATGAAGTGGCGCAGCCGGGCCGGGTAGAAACGTGCATAGGGGTACATCAGCGACACCGGCAGCGGTGCCGGCTCCCACTCCGGCAGCAATTGGACCAGGCGGCCGGCGGCCACATCCTCGGCCAATACCCATGATGAGCCTACCGCCACGCCCATGCCTTCGATGGCGATATTGCGCAACGCATACAGGCTGTCGGTGACCAGCTGCGGACGGAAAGCCACCTGGCGCTGTTCGCCGCTGGTGGCGTGGGTGAGCGTGATTTCGCGGCGGTAGAAGGCCGGAATGGCGATCCAGGGGAAATCCGCCAGCTCTTCAGGCTGGCGCGGCAGGGCCCGGCCCTCCAGCAGCGCGGGGGCCACCACCGTCATGCGCGGCAC
Source organism: Herbaspirillum huttiense (assembly GCF_004367745.1). Lineage (GTDB taxonomy): Bacteria > Pseudomonadota > Gammaproteobacteria > Burkholderiales > Burkholderiaceae_D > Herbaspirillum > Herbaspirillum huttiense. The sequence goes on along the minus strand of NZ_CP037993.1, from coordinate 39,271 downwards.
CTCGGCCAGGTGGATGGCCACCACCGAGGGATCATTGACTTCGCCGACCTGGATGGCGCAATCGATGCCCTGACTGATGAAATCGGCGGCACGGTCATGCAGCAGCCATTCCACGGTGATGCGCGGATGGCGCTGCATGAACTGCAACAAGGGCGCGATCAGCTGCTTCTGCCCGAAGGCGTGCGGCACCACGACCCGCAGCGTACCTTCCGCGTGCTGGCGGGCACCGCGCAATTCGCTTTCGAACTCATCCCAGCCGGCCAGCAATTCCTTGGCGCGCTCGTAGCAGCGTTCGCCATCCTCGGTCATCTTCATGGCATGGGTGGAACGCTGCAGCAGGCGCACTCCCAGCGAGCGCTCCAGCGCCTGCAGGCGGCGGCTGACGGTGGGCTGCGTGGTCGCGAGCTGGGCCGCGGCTGCCGACAGGCTGCCGGCCTCGACGATGCGCACGAAGGTCTGGATCAGCTCGATGCGGTCCGTCAGGCCGGTGGCGGAGAAACTGGGGGCAGGGGAGAGGGGCTTGGTCATACGGCTAACGTATAACAATTCTGCCGCAGGCGCTACTACCAGATGCGAGCCGGGAAGCGGACAATCCTTTCCAACGCTGGCAGAAAGGGGATTTTTCCGGGCCGGCAGCCAGACTCACTTATTGAGGTTCCATCATGAACAGCATTCCCAAGACGCATACAGCCGCCCCCGCTGCGGCTTCCTCTCCTGCCCACGGCCTGTCGACCGGGCTGATCGGCCTGCTGGCCACCGGGGCCGGCCTGGCCGTGGCTTCGCTCTACTATTCGCAGCCCATGCTGGGCGTGCTGGCCGATGACATCGGTGCCTCCGAGCGCGCCGTGGGCATGGTGCCGATGTCGACCCAGCTCGGGTATGCACTGGGCATCCTGCTGCTGGCACCGCTGGGCGACCGTTATGACCGCCGCCGCATCATCCTCATCAAGGCGGCCATCCTGACGGTGGCACTGCTGCTGGCCGGTGCGGCGTCCGGCATCGCTACCCTGCTGGCCGCCAGCCTGGCCATCGGCCTGACGGCAACGCTGGCGCAGGACATCGTCCCGGCCGCCGCCACCCTGGCACCGGAACAGCATCGCGGCCGCATCGTCGGTACCGTCATGACCGGCTTGCTGCTGGGCATCCTGCTGTCGCGCGTGGTCAGCGGTTTCGTGGCCGAGCACTTTGGCTGGCGCGCCATGTTCGTGGGGGCCTCGGCCAGCATCGCGCTGATCGGCCTGGCCGCGTGGCGCGGGCTGCCACGTTTCCATCCGACCACGCATCTGTCGTATGGCGCACTGCTGGGCTCGCTGGGTACGCTGGTGCGCAAGCATGGCGCGTTGCGCCGCGCGGCGCTGGCCCAGGGCTTGCTGTCGGTCGGGTTCTCGGCCTTCTGGTCGACGCTGGCGGTGATGCTGCATGGCGCACCGTTTCACCTCGGCAGTGCGGCGGCCGGTGCCTTCGGTCTGGCCGGTGCGGCTGGTGCGCTGGCAGCGCCCCTGGCGGGCCGCATCTCGGACAAGAAAGGCCCGGAGCTGGTGACCCGTCTGGGTGTGAGCCTGGCGGCGCTGTCCTTCGCCTCGATGGCGCTGTCGCCGTGGTTCTCGACGCAAGGTCAACTGGTCTTGCTGGCACTGGCCGCCATCGGCTTTGACCTGGGCGTGCAGGCGACGCTGGTGGCGCATCAGACCATCGTCTACAGCATCGAACCCGGTGCCCGCAGCCGTCTGAATGCGGTGCTGTTCGTGGGCATGTTCATCGGCATGGCCGCTGGTGCGGCGCTGGGCAGCCTGGCGCTGGCACAGTGGGGCTGGATCGCGGTGGTGGCACTGGCAGTGGCGGCGGCCGTGCTGGCCCTGGTGGTACGCATGTGGCCGGGGGCAGCCAAGGCCCGTTGAGTTGGCGCCCTGCGGTGGTCTTGCCAAGGACAACGGTCCCGGCGTTTGCCGGGACCGTTTTTTTTATATTTTTTCCACAGGCCGGACCATTTTTGCCGGATGGGAAGATGTGCTGCCGGCTCCCTCCCCGGGTCCACATCTTTTATAATCCGGGGCAGGAGACAACCCATCGCCAGCATGTTGCCCGCCCATCAATGCGCCCTGCGGCGCTGCCCGGCGGCCATGCAGCGAAACACAAAGCAGGGTGAACGGCATGGCACTGTATTTCAAGAACAAGCGACAGAAGACCTTCCTGGGTGCGCCCGTGGGGTGGCCATTGATGTTCCTGATGGCGGTCGACCTGTGCATTGCCGCGCTGATGTTTCTGTCGGACCACGACTGGAGCGGCCTGATCCTGCTGTATCCGCCATTGGCATTGGCCCTGGCCATGCTGGCCGATGCCCGCAAGGAAAAGCAGGCCGCCGAGGAAGCCAAACGCCAGGCGGCGCGTCGCCAGCGCTCCTGAGCGCAATCCGCTCTCCCTTCGATTCTCCACGCCCCTCACCGATGACCCAAGTTTCCGACCGCGCAGCGCTGCTGTTGGTATCGCGCCTGAATTTTTCCTATCCCGGCCTGGACCTGTTCCAGGACTTCTCGGCCCGCATCACGGCCGGCGTGACGCTGGTGCGCGGCGGCGATGGCCGCGGCAAGACCACGCTGCTCAATCTGCTGGGTGGTTTGATGCCGGCGCGCGATGGCGTGCTGGAGTTGAATGGTGTGCGACTCGATGGCGAGCCCGAGAATTACCGCCGGCAAGTGTTCTTCATCGATCCGCGGACCGAGGCCTATGACCAGATGACGCCGCCGGAAGTCTTTGCGGACCTGGCGCAACGGTATCCGCATTTCGATCATGGCTTGTTGCCGGCCCTCGCCGAAGGTCTGTCACTGACGCCGCACCTGGAGAAAAAGCTCTTCATGCTCTCCACCGGCAGCAAGCGCAAGGTCTACCTGGCGGCCGCCTTCGCGGCCCACGCCACGCTGACCTTGCTGGACGATCCCTACGCCAGTCTGGATCGTGCTTCCATCCAGTTCGTTGCGGCTACGCTCAATGCACATGCCGCTGATGCCGATCAGGCCTGGGTGGTGGCCATGTATGAGACGCCGGAGGCGGTGCGGTTGGTGGGGACGATCGATCTGGGGGACTGAGAAACACCAGGGCGCTTGTCTTCCTGCCCGGTCCTGCCTGCTATGATCCACGGCATGGACACCTCCTCACCCGCCGCTGCCGCCGACTGGCAGCACCATGAACATCCGATTGATCCGCAGATCCGCGCCGAGATCGACAAGACGCTTGCGCGCATCGAATCCGAGCATCAGGTGCGCGTACTGTTCGCGTGCGAATCAGGCAGCCGGGGCTGGGGATTTGCCTCGCCGGACAGTGACTACGACGTGCGCTTCATCTACGTACACCGGCCCGACTGGTATCTCACCGTCCTCCCCGGCCGCGACGTGATCGAATTGCCCGTCAATGCCACCTATGACGTCAGCGGCTGGGACCTGCGCAAGACGCTGGCCCTACTGCACAATGGCAACGCCACGGTGGTGGAATGGCTGTCGTCGCCGGTGGTCTACCGGGCCGACGTCAGCTTCGTCGACAAGATCAATGCGGCGGCCGACCTGGTACATCGTCCGGATCGCGTGTTCCATCACTACCTGCAGATGGCACGCAAGAATTACCGCGAGTACTTGCAGGGCGAGCGCGTACGCCTGAAAAAATATCTCTACGTACTGCGGCCCTTGATGGCAGCGCTGTGGGTGGAGCAGCAGCGCGGGCCGGTACCGATGCGTTTCCTCGACCTGGTCGAGGCGATGGTGAGCGATGCGGCATTGCGCGCGGCCATCGATGCACTGCTGGTTTTCAAGCGGCGCGCGGGCGAGGCCGAAGAGGGCCCGGCCATTCCCGAGATCAATCGTTTCATCGAGCTGGAATTGCAGCGGCTGGAGCACGTGCCCACGCCCCAAAAGGATGGACGGGGCGAATATTCGGTGCTGGATCGCTTGTTGCGGGATGTGGTGATGCAGGGGCAATGACTTTGCCGACCGCATCACATCGTGCTTTGGCTTGTGTCACTACGCCACATCATCCCAAGCCAAGCCGAAGCGCGCCAGATATTTCTTGAGCCGATCCGCATCATTGGGTTTTGCCTTGGCATCCCGCGAGACCGCGAAGAGCGTGCGTCCCGCTTCCGACAGCGAGCGCGAACGGCGGCACACGGCGACCACGGCGCGCAACTGCACCGCATCGAAGAGATCCAGCGCCTGCGCCTGCTCACCCAGCAAGGCGTCCAGATCAACGTCCTCTTCTCCCGACGCAGGCTGCGCACTGGCGCGCCATTGACGCTGCAGGCGCGCAGTCTCTTCCTCCACCAGCGCATCGTTGATGCGCCCCGCATCGGCCAGCGTGGCCATGCGTACGACGGACGCCGACAGGTCGCGGAAATTGCCCGGCCAGCTGGCCGCCGATGACGCCGCAAAGGCCAGATAACGCATTCGCGCCTCCTTGTTGAAACGCACCACCTGTCCATGCTCGGCGCTGAAGCGTTCGAGCAGGTAGTCGAGGTTGGGTTCGATGTCTTCGCGGCGCTGGGCCAGGCCGGGCAGGGCATAGGTCCACAGGTTGATGCGGGCAAACAGGTCCTCGCGGAAGCGGCCCGCCGCGACCTCGCGCGCCAGGTCGCGATGGGTGCCGGCAATGAGCTGGAAATCGCTCTGCGCCTCGACATCGGCACCCACCGGCAGAAAGCGCTTCTCCTCGATGGCCTTGAGCAACATGGCCTGTTCATCCAGCCCCAGTTCGCCGATCTCGTCGAGGAACAGCAATCCCTTGTGCGCCGAACGCAGCAAGCCCGGACGATCATGGGCTGCGCCCGTAAAGGAGCCGCGCACGTGACCGAACAAGGTTGAGGCCGCACCGTCGCCCTGCAGCGTGGCGCAATTGATGTCGACAAAGCGGCCCTCCAACTGATGCCGCGACTTCTTCAGTTCGTAGATTCGCCGGGCCAGGAAGGACTTGCCGGCCCCGGTCGGCCCCATCAGCAGCATCGGCGCGCGCGAGCGGATGGACACGCGCTCGATCTCCTCGATCATGTGGTTGAAGTGCGCATTGCGCGTGGGGATACCGGACTTCAGCAAGGCCAGCGCTTCACGCTGTTCGCTCGAAAAGCGCTGCGCGATCAGGTCGTAACGCGACAGGTCGAGGTCGATGAGGGCATAGCTGCCAGGAGAGCCCGCCGCCTGCCGGCGCGGCGGTGAGGTCTGCAACAGTACGCCGGGCAGGTAACGCGCCTCGGTCATGAGGAACAGGCAGATCTGGACCACGTGGGTGCCAGTGGTGATGTGGATCCAGTATTCCTCGTTGTCCGTGTCGAAAGGATAGGCGCGCGCAAAGTCGAGCAGGTTGGCGTAGACCTCACCGAAATCCCAGGGGTCCTGGATCGGCAGATCATGCGGCCGCACGACGGTATCAGGCGAGACGCTGGCGATGTCGCGCCCGATCTGGCCGACCAGCCCCAGATGGCGCTCGCCGATGTAGAGCAGTTCCAGACGGTCGATGACCACGTCCGGGTACTGCGTCAGCGCGATGGTCGGACGCCATTTTTCCCAGCGCGGCGCACCACGTCCGTGGTCGAGCTGGGTACCGGCGAAACCGATGACGACTTTTTTCTTTGCCATATTTTTAGATAACTTCTTATCTTGATGGATAAATTATCCTGTTTTTCTCGGGTACAGGCAAATCCCGGGAAATCAGGCTGCAATCAGATTTAATCAATCAAATCAATGAGTTAAAAGAAATTTCGGCGCATCTCGCCAGAGCTGGCACACCCGTTGCAATACAGGGAACAAGACCAAGCGATCAACGAGGAAAAGAAAATGGCGAATGTGCAACTGTTCCAGACCCTGAAGCGCCGCCTGCTGCCGGCAGCCGATGCGATGAATCACGCCGGCGGCGCTGCCTATGCCTTGAGCAAGGAGCACATCCTGGCGCAGTACGCGGCCACCGGCTGCCTGAACCGCACCTTCTATGCCAGCGCCGAAGCGCAACTGGCCACCGTGCTGGAACTGAGCCAGGACATCGCCCCGCGCTTCATCGCCCAGACCGCGCTGTACGCTCGGCGCCGCAGCTACATGAAGGACATGCCGGCGCTGCTGCTGGCCGTACTGGCGGCCCGTGGTGCTGATGAACTGGCACCGGCATTTGCCGGGGTGGTGGATCAGGGCAAGATGCTGCGCAATTTCGTACAGATCCTGCGTTCCGGCGTGACCGGCCGCAAGTCGCTGGGCACCCGTCCCAAGAAGCTGGTGCAGGCCTGGCTGAACCAGGCCACGGAGCAGCAACTGCTGGCCGCCTGTGTAGGGCAGTCGCCGTCGCTGGCCGACGTGGTCCGCATGGTCCACCCCAAGCCGGCTGAACCGTGGCGCGCCGCATTCTTCGCCTGGCTGATCGGCCGTCCGTTTGATGAGGCCGCGCTGCCGCCGCTGACGCTTGCCCTGCGAGCCTATCAGCGCGACCGCAGCCAGCCGGTACCGGCGGTGCCATTCCAGTTGCTCACTGCCATGCAGCCGGGCACGCAAGAATGGGCCGGGATGGCGCGGCAGGGTGGCTGGCACATGGTGCGCATGAACCTGAACAGCTTCGCGCGCCACGGCGTGTTCGAGCTGCCCGGCATGACCGAGCTGATCGCCGCCAAGCTGTGTGATCCGCAGGCCATTGCCGCGGCACGGGTGTTCCCGTATCAGCTGATGGCCGCGTGGCAGGCTGCTGCCGGGACAGTGCCGGAGCTGGTGCGCGACGCCTTGCAGAGCGCCATGGAAATCGCGCTGGCCAATGTGCCGGTGCTGGAAGGCTCGGTCGTGGTCTGCCCGGATGTGTCGGGGTCCATGTCGAGCCCGGTGAGCGGCATGCGTGCCGGTGGTACCAGCGCGGTGCGATGCATCGACGTGGCGGCATTGCTGGCCGCGGCCATCGTGCGCAAGAATCCTGCGGCCTGCGTGCTGCCGTTCGAACAGCGCGTGGTGCCTTGCCCGCTGGTTCCCCATGACAAGGTCATGGCCAACGCCGCGCGGCTGGCGCGTATCGGCGGTGGCGGAACGGACTGCAGTGCGCCGCTGCGCTGGCTGAACGAACGCCAGCAGCGTGCGGATCTGGTGGTGCTGGTGTCGGACAACGAGTCCTGGCTGCGCCATCACGCCAGCGGCGCGACCGAAACAATGCGCCAGTGGCAGCAGTTCAAGCGCCGCAATCCGAAGGCGCGCCTGGTCTGCATCGATCTGGCGCCGTATGCCACCAGCCAGGCGCCGGAGTCGGACGATATCCTCAACATCGGTGGATTCTCCGACGAGGTCTTCAAACTGCTGGCCAGCTTTGCGGCCGGACAGATGCAGGCGGGACACTGGGTGCAGGAGATCGCGTCCACACCGCTTTGATGGTGCAAGACAGGTTGCCATTGCCGCCCGAATGCCGTTGCGATTACATCTCCGTATCGCGCACATTCTGGTCGGGCGGAAGTGGTCCTGATCATTCCGAATGCTGGCAGGATTACATTGGGTAGCCCGGTTCAACTCCGGGGCGGCGGTTCGCAAGAATCGGCGCAAATCCTGCCGATCTGGTCGGAATGAAGCGGGCGGCCCGGAATTGCCGGGCCGCCGAGGGGCAGGAGCCCCGAATTTTTCAGGTGAGGCGCGAATGCGCAAGCGACTACCTTCACGGAAAACCTGTCGCTGGCACCCTTGTCGCGCCTCGCCTTCCCTCATGTTCAGCAAGAAAGTAACGAAAATGGAAAAACTCGACAACATCGCACCAGCGTCCTACGACACCCTGGCCACCGGGCAGGGCAAGCCGGTCAAGATGTGGACCCGCGGCGTGCCGGTGGAAGCTGAGGCAAAAACCCAGCTGGGCAATACGGCCAAGATGCCGTTCATCTACAAGCACATTGCGGTCATGCCGGATGTGCACGTGGGCAAGGGCTCCACCATCGGCAGCGTGATCCCGACCCTGGGCGCGATCATTCCCGCCGCCGTGGGGGTCGATATCGGCTGCGGCATGATGGCGGCCAAGACCACCCTGTGCGCCGCCGACCTGCCGGACAACCTGGGTCCCTTGCGCAGTGCCATCGAACGCGCCGTGCCGCACGGTTCCTCGCCACGCACGCGCAGCCATCGCGGCCGCGATCAGGGTTCCTGGGAACATCCGCCGGCACCGGTCGATACCGCATGGCAGACGCTGAAGGATGAGTTCGACGTGCTGTGCCAGAAGACGCCCAAGCTGGAGAAGACCAACCACTACAAGCACCTGGGCACGCTGGGGTCGGGCAATCACTTCATCGAGATCTGCCTGGATGAAGGGGGCGCGGTCTGGTTCATGCTGCACTCGGGTTCGCGCGGCGTGGGCAATGCCATCGGCACCCACTTCATCGAACTGGCGCAGCAGGACATGCGCAAGCACATGGTCAACCTGCCGGATCGCGACCTGGCCTATCTGAAGGAGGGCAGCACGCACTACGACGACTATCTGCAAGCCGTGGGCTGGGCACAGAAATTTGCGCGCATGAACCGTGAAGTGATGATGCAGAACCTGATCGCCGCTGTACGCAGCGTGATCGCCAAGCCTTTCCAGACGCACGTGGAGGCGGTCAACTGCCACCACAATTACGTGCAGAAGGAACATCACTTCGGCCAGGATGTGCTGGTCACCCGCAAGGGTGCAGTATCGGCCCGTGCCGGCGAACTGGGCATCATTCCCGGCTCGATGGGGGCCAGGAGCTTCATCGTGCGCGGCAAGGGCGAGGCCGAGAGCTTCCACAGCTGCAGCCACGGTGCGGGACGCACCATGAGCCGTACCGAGGCCAAGAAGCGCTTCTCGGTAGAGGATCACATCCGCGCCACCGAAGGTGTGGAGTGCCGCAAGGACGAAGCCGTCATCGACGAAATCCCGATGGCCTACAAGGACATCGATGCCGTCATGGCGGCCCAGCAAGACCTGGTGGAAGTGGTGCATACGCTGCGCCAGATCGTCTGCGTGAAAGGCTGAAATACATCGTACAGAGGGCGTATTACGCACTCGGTACGATACTGGTCAGGCTCGCTCGCGGACAGGAACAAAACGCAACATACGAAGAAAGAAAAGAACAAACATGTCCTCTCCTCTGACCCTGGATGGCCGCCATGGTGGCGGCCAGATCCTGCGCAGTGCGCTGAGCCTGGCGATGATCACCGGCCGTCCGTTCGAGCTCGGCGCGATCCGGGCGCAACGCCCCAAACCCGGTCTGATGCGCCAGCACCTGGCCGCCGTGACGGCCGCCGCCACCTTGTGCGACGCCGTCGTGGAAGGTGCCGAGCCCGGCAGCAGCGCGCTGCGCTTTGCGCCCGGTGCGCTGCGCAGCGGCGATTTCCGTTTCGCCATCGGCTCGGCCGGCAGTACCACGCTGGTCTTGCAAACCCTGCTGCCCGCCATGCTGGCCGCGCCAGCGGGGCGCTTCTGCATTGAAGTCAGCGGCGGCACGCACAATCCCCTGGCCCCGTCGGCCGATTTCCTGCAGCACTGCTTCCTGCCGCTGTTGCGGCGGATGGGGGCATCGGTCACGCTGGAGTTGCTGCGGCACGGATTCCATCCGGCCGGTGGCGGCCAGGTGCGCCTGCAGGTGGAAGCGGGCCATGTCTTGGGCGGATTGGTCCTGGAGGAGCGCGGCGCGCTGCTGCAGACGCAGGCGCGCGCTCTGGTGGCCAATCTGCCGAGTGCCATCGGCAAGCGGGAGTTGCAGGTCCTGAGCGAAGCCGTGGAGGGCTTGCAGGATCATTGCAAGGTGATCGCCCTGAACGACTGCGATGGCCCGGGCAATCTGGTCGAATTGCACGTGACGCATGCGCATGTGGACGAGTTGTTCTGCGGCCATGGTGCCAAATCCCGGCCGGCCGAACAGGTGGCTCTGGACGCCCTGGGACCCATGCAGCGCTATCTGCAGAGCAATGCGGCGGTCGGCGAGCATCTGGCCGATCAGCTGATGCTGCCGCTGGCACTGGCCGGCACGGGGCGCTTCACCACCACGCAACTGAGCCCGCACATGGCCTCCAATGCCGAGGTGATCGAGGCCTTTCTGCCGGTGCGCTTCGGTTTTTCTCCTGCGCCGGGAGCGCTACGGGTGGAGGTCATGCCCGCGCCGGGCTGAGCCCGGCCGCACTCCTGCTGCGCGGCATCGGCCGCGCTTGGATTCCTCCTTCCTGTCACCTATGCTGAAGCGGGCAGGCCGCAACGTGATGCCACGCATTAGTTGCTTTACGGTTACGCCGCGCCAGCGGCTTGCTTGCCGACAATCAACGATAACAAGGGGGAATTCCATGCAACTTTCCAATGTGACCATTCGTGCGCGCCTGTGGCTGGGCTTCGGTCTGCTGATGATCCTGATGCTGGCCATGGCGGCCAGCGGCATCGCCCGCCTGGGGCAGCTCAACGGGCAAATGAAGGATGTGATCCACGACAAGTATCCCAAGACCGTAGTGGCGGGCGATATCGTCGACCAGCTCAACCTGATCGCGCGCTCGGTACGAAACATTCTGCTCTTGAAGCGCGAGCCGCAGATCAAGAGCGAATACGACCGTATCACCGGTGCCGACCGTGCCATCCGCGAGGACCTGGCGCAGCTGGAGAAGCTGCTTACCGACGACGACAGCCGCAGCGCGCTGAAGAAACTGGTGACGGCCCAGAACGCCTACTTCGAAAAACGCGACAAGGTGCTGGCCATGGTGCAGCAGGGCGGCAAGGAAGGTGCGATCGACATGCTGATCGACGAGGTGCGGCCCGTGCAGAGCGCCACCATGAGCGCCGCCGACGCCCTCATCAAGCAGCAGCACGACATGATGAAGAGTGCCGGCGATGAAGTCGAAAGCAATTACGTTCAGGCCCGCACGCTGCTGCTGGTGCTGGCGGCCGCCGGGCTGGCGGCGGCGGCGGCGATCGCCTGGATGATCACGCGCAGCATCACCGCGCCGCTGGATCGTGCGGTGCGCGTGGCCGAGACGGTGGCGGCCGGTGACCTGACCTCGGCCATCGATGCGCAAGGCCGTGATGAAACCAGCATGCTGTTGCGCGCACTCAAGAAGATGAATGACCGCTTGCTGGACATCGTCAGCCAGGTGCGGGTCTCGACCGATACGATTGCCACGGCCAGCAGCGAGATTGCGCGCGGCAATCTGGATCTGTCCTCGCGCACCGAAGAGCAGGCGGCCTCGCTGGAGGAAACGGCCTCGTCGATGGAGCAGCTCACCGCCACCGTCAAGCAGAACGCCAGTCATGCCGGCCAGGCCAACCAGCTGGCCGGATCGGCCTCCGACATCGCGCGCCAGGGCGGCGAGGTGGTGAGCCAGGTGGTCGATACCATGGGCGCCATCGATGCATCCTCCAAGAAGATCGTGGACATCATCGGGGTCATCGACGGGATCGCCTTCCAAACCAATATCCTGGCCCTGAATGCCGCAGTGGAAGCCGCGCGCGCGGGCGAGCAGGGACGCGGCTTCGCGGTGGTGGCCTCGGAAGTGCGGGCGCTGGCGCAGCGCTCCGCGACCGCCGCGCACGAGATCAAGGGGCTGATCGCCGACTCGGTGGCACGGGTCGGCAATGGCAGCCGGCTGGTGGAGCAAGCCGGACGCACCATGCAGGACGTGGTGCAAAGCGTGCAGCGGGTCGGTGAAGTGGTCACCGAGATCAGCGCCGCCGGGCAGGAGCAGAGTGCAGGCATCGAACAGGTCAACCTGGCCATCGTGCAGATGGATCAGGTGACCCAGCAGAACGCCGCACTGGTCGAGCAGGCCGCAGCCGCTGCACAATCCTTGCAGGATCAGGCGGCGCAGCTGGCACGGCTGGTGTCGGTATTCAAGCTGGAGGGCGGGGCACCGGAGCTCAAGCGCGTTGCGGCACCCTCGGCGGCGCGGCTGGCCTATGCGTGAGACCGCTCACGCAAGATCGCACGAAAGGGATAGCGCTATTGCGCGCTGAAATTGCCGGCACTGGCGATGAGCGTGGCACCACAGCTGGTCTTGTGGCCGTCGTAGGCGACGGCGATGCCATCGATCTTGTGATGCGGGTGTCCCTCGGCGATGGTGCAGTTGTCGTGCCCCTGCCGGGGGCAGCTGCAGGCATCGCCGACCCGCGCGACCGGCAGGCCGCCTACCTTGAAATGGGTCGCGCTCACTTGCGTGACCTTGCCGCCGTGGGAAGTGGCGTCGCCGAGGCGGATGATGTTGGACATGGTGGATTCCTTTCAAGCAGGGCAGGAGTGGAGGCGAGACCAGGGCGAACCTCGGGCGATGGACCCGAGACCTTGCTGCAGGCGGCTATGGCGGCGTACCTGACGTGGTTGACGCGGGTGCTATCTGCGTTGGCCGCAGCCGGAAGCTGCCCAGCACGTCGTCCCACAGCTGCAGCGCTTGCGCATCGTTCAGTGTGCTTCGTTGCGCATTGCTGTTCTGGTCGTGATGGCCGGTGGTCAGTTCGATCTTGATGGCGGGGGTATCGAGCGTGCCCTGGCCTTCGGTTTCCCAGATGAAGCTGTGGCTGCGCCCGCCGCCACTGTTGGGGACGGTGACCAGGAATTCCTGGCCCTGGTAGGGACCGATCTGACGGTTTCCCTTGCGCAGCACGCGCACGGCAGTGGCCAAACGGCCCAGGGTCTGCAGTCCGCTATGCATGCGCTCCAGCAACGGGCGGTCGTGCTTGCTCATCGCCAGGGGATAGAACCAGACGGACACGAAGGCATCCGGGTGGCCGGCAATGTCGATATCGATGCCGGCTTCTTCGTTTTCCCATTCGGGGTTGGCGATGAAGCCCCCTTCGAAGCAGTAGCCGGGGTCGGTGGGGATGTTGTTATCGGAGCGAGAGTGCAATCGGCCGAGAAGCTCATGCATTGCTTTCAAACCTTCGGCCTTGTGATCGTCATCAACCTTCATCGCGAACGAAAAAGCGAGACCTTCAATCCACCGGTGCCCTGTCATCGACATCATGGAAGTGCTGGCATCATGATTCCACGACACCAGAATCGCGCTTTGCTCATCCGGCCGAATAGCTTCGACCAACATCGAAGCCCCTGAATCATGCCTCGTTGTTTGCAGCAGTGTTTGACGAGCGAGAATATCTCTTTCGAAATCATCCTTGCTCATCGTCTTGGGCCGATCAATATGCGCGAAGTCATAACGATAGTTGCCACCACTCGATAGTGATCCTGCGGGAAGGTCAATCAGGAACCTGCCTGTACAGAATGTGGTAACAGGGTTTGTGGTCTTGCTGTTCGAGCTGTCGTGCATTGTGATTGGTCCTGATAGCGCAGAGTGAAGATAGAGTGGTCTTGTAGTACTAAGGCACAAAGAGGCCAATACAAGAATGACGAAATTGCGAAACCTCATGGCTCTGTGAAAGCGTGTTTAATCAGGTCTGATTCCGCCACCATCTTGACGATGGAGTAAAGACAGACTGATTGAGCGATCGGAGCGTTGTACGAGTATTGATGTTCGTAGCTGTCATGCCCATTGGCTTTGCCTTCATGCTTGAACATCTGAATCACATGCTTTGTCGCGCTTTCAGCCGACTCGGCGGGCACGGTTCCATCACCTTTCCCCGTCCCCTCCTGTATTCGAAAAGTACGTCGTTTCCCTCCGTCGAAGAGCAATGTGACGGAACCGTTCAAATCATCGGCTACCAGCTTTCCGTTCGCGGGATCCTTTGGCACGGAGGACCGAATCTTCCAGTGCACTTCATTCCACGCCGGCTGCTCGGGATCGCTGGCGTAATACGCATAAGTATTTGCGTGATAGCGATCTTTGATCAGCGAATGAAGCTTGGCGGCGATTTCCAAGTTGTCGCGAAATCTCTTGAAGTCCGATGAGTAGGCGTTACCCGTGACCTGCTTTCCCTCGCGCGAGGGTACGCGATCCTCCTTACCCGCCGGATCAATCAAATCCTCCCGAATCAGCTTCCACCAATCCGACGAATTGTTGAGATAGATGTGGCGGTAGGGATCGCCCTCGCCCAGAAAGCTTTCCATTTCCTCAGCCATTCCACGCTGCCCGATACCCACGTAACTCACCCGCAGCCAATGCCGTTCCCCGCGATTGCTCCAGGTCTTGTATTGCGCCGTCGGCAGCAATTCCAGTGGCCCGGGGGCATTGGCCATCACTGCCGTGCACTCGGCGGCATTGCGCCCCAGGACGACCTGCCCGGCTCCCTCAAAGCCCGCCCGGATGCGCTTGTAGGTCGCCGGCGCACCGAGGGCCGGCATCACGCCGTGCACCACGCCCAGGATGCGCTCGGCCATCCCCGGCAACTGCGCGCAGGCGCGGGCGACCAGACCACCCATGCTGTGCGTGACCAGGATCACCTGCTCGCAACTTCTTCCCTTGCTGCGGTAATAGGCGGTGATGCGTTCGATTTCCTTGGCCAGTCGCTGTGCCGATATCTTGTTGCTCTGCAGCCAGTTGTAACCCACTGCGTGCACCGGATAGAGCAGTTCAGCAGCCTCCCGCAGCTGCTTTTCCTGCAGCGGCGTGAAGGGCTTCTGCGCACCCAGCTTGCCTGCATCCTGTCGTGCCATCACGAGTTCCTGCCAATGTGAAGTGAGCTTCTTCCCCTGGCTTGCAGGGTCGAAGATCAGGGCCATGCTGGTCTCCAGCAGTGAAAGAATGGGCAGATAGCTGTCCGCGTGGAGTTGCCCCCAGCCGCGCCATTTGATGCGCTCGGCGTCGCTCTTGCCGGGGGCGAAGGCCAGCAGCGTCTTGCTGATGTCGTCGGGAAAGGCCGGACCGTCTTCGTCTACCTCGGTACTATCGGGATTGAGCAATCGCTGTCGGTCCGCCGCCGTGCGGACGACATGCTTGAGCGCCAGCGCCAGGGTTTCCCATCCGCCCTCCGGAGGAAACCACGCCGGGCCCTTGTCGCGACCTTTGAGCTTGAGTCGTGTGCCCATGATGCCGGGTACGAATACGATGGGCATGACAATGTCCGGACTGGTCAGGCACAGGGCTCGTACCTTCATGCGCTGGCCTGTCAGCACCGACTGGGCGATCTCGTTGCCTTGCTCGTCCCATGCGGTCGGGACCAGGCGTGTTGGCGCGGGTCCCTTGACCGGAGCAATCATGGCCGACTCCCTTGGGGATCCAGCACGGGGCGCAGCCGGAAGCTGTTGAGCACATCGTCCCACAGCTTGATGGCCTGTTCATCGCTCAGCCTGGTTTGTTGCGGATTGCCGTTCTTGTCGCGATAGCCTGTGGTGAGTTCGATCTTGAGCGCAGGCGTGTCGAGCGTGCCGTCGCCTTCGGTCTCCCAGATGAACTTGTGGCCGCGCATGCCGCGACTGCTGGGGGCGCTGGCCAGGAATTCCTGGCCCATATAAGGGCCGACCTGCCGCTCGCCCTTGCGCAATACGTGCACTGAGGTCGCCATCTGGCCCAGCGTCTGCAATACGCCGCCCATGCGATCGAGCAAGGGCTTGCTGTGGGCACTCCTTGCTAGCGGGTAGAACCAGACCGAAACGAAGGCATCGGGATGGCCGGCGATGGTGATGTCAATGCCGGCTTCTTCCATTTCCCATTCGGGGTTGGCGATGAAGCCGTCTTCGAAGCAATAGCCGGGCTCAGTCGGAATGTTATGGGTCGACCGTTTTTGCAGGTTGGCGAGAATCTTGCGCATGCGATCGATGGTGTAGTCCTGGCGGCTCATTGTTCCGGTTCTGGGTTTGCTCATGCCGGCCTCCTTTTTGAACACGTAACGAGTGCCGTCAATCCAACGGTATCCATCAACCTGCGCTAATGATGTAATACCGCTTTGCTCCCAATAGACGAAGATCCACGAGTGCAGATCCGGTTTGAGCAACAACCGCAACAGACTAGGCTCGACGTTATGCTTCGTTGACCTGAGCGTCTTTTCCTTGGCCGCCATTTCGGTCTCGAACTCTTCCAGACTCATGGATTTAGGTTGCTCCAACCGCGCAAAGTCGTAACGATAATTGCCGCCACTGAGTACCGATCCTGCTGGCATATCGACCAGGAAACGACCGGTACAAAAAGTTGAGATGGTTGGATCAGCTTCCTTTTCCTGTACTTTGTTCATGATGGCAATCTTGGGTTGAGGTGAGAGGCATCCTGATAAAAGAAAACTGGCAGCGATAACCAGATAGGTAATAAGTCGAAACGATTTACTCATCAGCATTTTTCTCCTGAAAGCGTTTTCAGAATCTCCGATGTGTTCACGATTCTGATGATGGAATAGAAGGTGGTCGCCTGCGCAACCTTGGCGTTGAAAGAAAACTGATGGTCATAACTCTCGTGCGACTTCAGCTTTCCTTCATGCTTGAACAACTGGACGACGTGCGGCTGCGGGGATCGACCCGACTCAGCCGGAACCGTGCCATCGCCTGGGCCTGTACCACGCTGCAGAATAAAAAACTGGTTATGGCTGTGGTACTGGTCGAAGCTCAGCGTCACCGTGCCGTTCAAATCATCGGCATCAAGCCGGGCCTTCAGCGGATCACCGGACACCATGCGGTTGCATTTCCAATTGATCTCGTTCCACGCAGGCTGCTGTGGGTCGGCGGCGTAATACGCGTAGGTATTGGGGTGGTAACTGTCTTTAATGTGTTGATGAAAGAGCTGTGCGACTTCCATCTTTTTTCTATACCGATCAAAGTCAGACGTTTCTTCAGCCGTACGAACCAGCAACTTTCCCTCACTCTCAGCCCGTTCCCTATCCTCCCTCCCCGCCGGATCAATCAAATCCTCGCGCACCAGCTTCCACCAATCCGACGTATTGTTCA
This sequence comes from Herbaspirillum huttiense, assembly GCF_004367745.1. GTDB lineage: Bacteria > Pseudomonadota > Gammaproteobacteria > Burkholderiales > Burkholderiaceae_D > Herbaspirillum > Herbaspirillum huttiense. The sequence goes on along the minus strand of NZ_CP037993.1, from coordinate 22,545 downwards.
GATAGATCTGCGCGTAGGGATCCCCCTCGCCCAAAAAGCTGTCCATCTCCTCTGGCATCCCGCGCTGGCCGATGGCGCGATAGCTGGCGCGCAACCAGTGCCGCTCTCCTTGATTGGTCCAGGTCTTGTATTGCGCAGTCGGCAGCAGTTCCAACGGCCCCGGCGCATTGGCCATCACCGCTGTACAGTCAGCCGCATCGCGTCCCAGTACCACCTGCGCCATGCCTTCAAACCCGGCCCGGATGCGCTTGTAGGTAGCCGGCGCGCCAATGGCCGGCATCACGCCATGGATGACGCCCAGAATGCGTTCAGTCATTCCCGGCAGCCGCGCACAGGCGCGGGCCACCAGACCGCCCATGCTGTGCGTGATCAGGATCACGCCCTCACAGCGCTTTCCCTTGCTGCGGTAATACGCCGTAATACGCTCGATCTCCTCAGCCAATCGTTGCGCCGAGACCAGATTGCTCTGCAACCAGTTGTAGCCCACCGCATGCACCGGATAAAGCACCTCTGCGGCATCTCTCAAGTCTTCGTCCGAAATTGCAACAAAGGGCTTCTGCGCGCCCAGCTTGGCTGCATCCTGGCGATCCATCACCAGCTCCTGCCAGTGCGAGGTGAGCCGGCTGCCCTGGCTGGCAGGATCGAAAATCATCGCCATGCTGGTCTCCAGCAGCGAAAGAATGCCGAGATAGCTGTCTGCATGGAGCTGTCCCCAGCCGCGCCATTTGATACGCTCGGCGTCGGTCTGGCCGGGAGCAAGCGACAGCAGGGTCTTGCTGGTGTCATCAGGAAAAGCCGGACCGCCATCATCCACCTCAGTGGTCTCCGGATTGAGCAGCCGTTGCCGGTCTGCCGCCGTGCGGACCAGATGCGTGAGCCCCAGCGTGATCGTCTCCCAAGTGTTCTCGGGTGGCAGCCAGGCCGGCCCCTGGTCGCGTTTGCTGACCCTGAGCCGCGTCCCCATGATGCCCGGCACGAACAGAATGGGCACCACCACCTCCGGCGTGGTCAGAAACAAGGCCCTGACCTTCTGGTTCTCTCCGGTCAGCACCGATTGCGCCACATCATTGCCGTCTTCATCCCAGGCGGTGCCGACCAGCCGGGTCGGTTCTGCCGCCTGCTCCGGCAGGGAAGATTGCTTCATCCTCTACTCCTTCACGATCCGCAGCCGCGCGATACGCAGGGCCTGGTCCTGGCTCAAGGCCGTACGTCCCTGTTCATCAGTGACGCCTTCAATGACGCTGCCGTCATCGAGCTCGATGCGATAGCGCTGCCGCACATGCGGCCGGCCACTGCCGCGCCGGGCCAGGATGAAACGTTCGTCGGTACGCATGGCGCTGGCCGGCAGTTCCACGCCCGGAGGCGCACTGTCCGCACCACTCACATGATGGAAATTCGCCGAGCGGATGATGTGATCCGCGCTGCTCTGCTGCGTGATCGCGCCGCCCCCCAGATCAATCTGCGCACCCTGCGCCAGCAGCTTGAGCCGGGGAGCCTGCAGGACGATTTCATCAACAGCCGTCAGGATGATGCGGCGCGCTGAGGTGGCTTCGATGTCATCGCCGTGCGTCTGCAATTGCAGCTTGCCGCTGGCCGCGACCAGCCGCATCCCCAAGCGCTGCGCAAACACGCTGATACTCTCCGCCACCCGCACCAACAGCTTCTTGCCCGCAGAGAGCTGCGTATTGCCCACGCTGACCAGGTCGATTTCCTTCTGCGCACCAAGGACCACGCCCTCGTCACTGGTGATGGCCACCCCGGCCGGTGCTGTCATGGCCACCACCGGCTCGCCGCCACCGCTGCCTTCGGCCTGCGTGTTGCTGCCGGTCTCCCAGGCATCGAGCCGCGTGCGCAACTCGCTCAAGGACTGCACTGCCGTCGGCCCGGCATGGTGGGTCTCGGCCAGCGCCGCCAGTTCCTGCTGGACGTTCTGCAGCACGCGCAGCAGCCCCAGCATCTCGGCCCGATCCAGTTGCGCGCCGCTGGCCTGGCTGCGCCGGCTCGCGCTGATCAGCACACCCCGTCCTCCGCGCAGCGCCAGCGCCTGGTCCGTCCGCAACTCGGCGCCTTCGCCGCGCGCATCGCTGCGTCCCTCGATGCGGGGATGCGTGAGCCAGCCCAGGTTCAGTTCGCTCTGTCCGTGTTGCGAAGCAAGCTGGGCGCTGATCTGGCGCGGGGTGTCGTCGAGCCGCAGCTGGTTGTAGCGCTGGCCCTGAATCCCCTTGCTGCGCACGCCCGCCAGGAAGCGGTTGCCGGGCAGGCTGCCGACGCCGCTGAAGGCAGGCGGCAGCGACAGGCCGTTGTACAGCCGGCCGATCACGATAGGCTTGTCAGGATCGCCCCCGAAGAAATCGACGAGCACCTCGTCGCCCACGCGCGGCAGATTGATCGCGCCCCATTGCCGTCCGGCCCAATGACTGGCCACGCGCACCCAGGCGGAATCGCGTTCGCTGTCGCTGGCCCCGCCGGCGAGCTGGTGATCCTGCATGCGGGTCCCGTGAAAGCGCAGCTTGATGCGGCCCAGCGCGTCACAGTACAGTTCTTCACCCGCCGGGCCGACCACATGGGCATTCTGCAGACGCGGCCGGGGCAGATCCACGCGGGGATCAAAGGCCGGTACCAGCGGGATGCCACGCCGCACGCATGCGAAATGGTTCAGATAGCGCAGGCCTTGTTCGCGGCAACGGCGCTGCAGGTCGGCCAATCCGCCGAGATCGCTTTCACGATGCGGAGTGGCGCGCCGCAGGCGCTCCTCCAGCGAGGCCGGCAGGTTGTTCTCGGCATGGAACTCCAGCCGGGTCACGATGAATTCGCGCTCATGCGGAGGATGACGTTCCAGCTCAGGATGCCCCGTGACGTCGATCCACTCGCCCACACGCAGCGCACGCACGGTGGAATCGGCACCGAATTCCTTGCTCTCCAGCGCCAGCCGCTGCATGCGCGCCCGGGCAATCTGGTCAAGATCTTCACCATCGTCGGCAATGTGCGGGGCCTCGACCAGATAGTCATCCAGCAGCAGGGCAAAGCGGTCGCCCAGTTCGCCCTGCGCAGCCGGATTATTCACATGCCGTTGTAGCGGCCCATCCTGCGCGTGATCCCAGGTATGGCGGCTGACACTGCCGGCCCGCAGGCGACGCGTGGCCTGCCAGCGCAGGAGGCCGTCCTGCGTGCCGGGCGCATGATCGCGTCGCCAGGGAACGCTGCCCGCCGCATTGCGCGGCAGCTGCATGGGATCGTCAAACAGCACCAGCACATGGCGCGGACAAGCAGCCTGGCCCGGCAGTGGCGGCTCGCCCGGACGGATGCACCAGCCGATGCCGCGCCGCTTCCACAGGCGACGCAGGAAATCGGCATCGGATTCGTTGTGCTGCATGATGAATTCGCGTGCCGGGTAGCGTTCTCCGAGCAGCGACCAATCCACCTCCATGCTGCTGGCCAGCAAGGGGCTGCGTTGCCGCCACTCGCTGATGAGGATCTGGGTTACATCGGCCTCGCTGGCGTGCAGGAAGACGCGGGTATTGATGCGCTGGCCCATCAGGCTGAGGGCATCGCGCAACAGCAGGCGATAGCTGCTCAGCTCGCCATCGATCTGCCCCGCATGGGCCTCGGCGATGAAGCCGCAGATGGTGCGCAACAGACCCTGGTCCGTCACCAGCTGGATTTCCGCCGGCACCGCCATGAATTCCTTGAGCGGCAAGTCCTCGCGCGGCGAGAGACACAGCACCTCCACTTCGGTGGCACCACAAAGGGTCTCGCGGCCCGTCACCTGCTGTATCAGCAGCGCGTCCTGCAAGGCCACGTGCGATTGCGGCAAGCGCAGCCGAAGGGCGCGGGCCTGTTGGGACCATGGTTGGAGTAGTGCGGAAAACGTGCGGTCGTGCATGCGGACATCCTTGCTGGAAATGCCATCCGCGCGGCATCCCGGAACCAGGGTGATGCCGGCATCAAACGGCAGAAGGCGAGAGGAGAGCCATCCTAGAGGAGGGCTGCGCACGCTTGCAGGAAGTGGCCGAGGTTGCCAGGCAAACTCGTCAGAGTTCGACCAGTCGCATTGCGCGACTGTCATTTTGTTGTGCCATGCTGATCCGCCCCGGGGGCGCTATGATAGGCGGCGTGCCGGCATGACCGGCCATCCGGAGCCCGGCCCCATGCAGGCCTGGCCCACAGCCACCCGACAGGAGACAAGACGTGCCCCCAGACATCGCGCCACGCCCCGTGATCACCCCGGCCCACTACCGTGCCGATACCACCGCTGCCTACGACTGGCAGATCCCCGAGGTCTTCAACATCGCCCACGCCGCCTGCGACCGCTGGGCGGATGGCAGCGGGCGTCCCGCCATCATTGCCGAGGACGGCGATGGCAAGGTCACCACCTGGAGTTTCGACCAGCTCAAGATCCTGAGCGACCAGTTCGCCAACGTGCTGAGCGAGGCCGGCATCCGGCGCGGCGACCGCATCGGGATCTACCTCTCGCAGCGCATCGAGACCGTCATCACTCACATCGCCGCCTACAAGCTGGGCGCAGTGACGGTGCCGCTGTTCTACCTGTTCGGCCCGGACGCGATCGCCTATCGTCTCGACAACAGCGAAGCCGCCGCCCTGGTCACCGACGCATCGGGCATGGACAAGGTCCATCTCGCCGGAGAACTGCCGGCACTGAAAGTGGTGTTCTGCGTGGAGCAGTCCGACATCGTGCTGCCGCAGACTACCGATTTCTGGGACCGCCTGCATGCGGCCTCGCCCACGTTCGAACCGGTCACGACGCTGGCCGATGATCCGGCCATGATCATCTATACCTCCGGCACCACCGGCAAGGCCAAGGGTGCACTGCATGCACAGCGCGTCCTGCTGGGCCATCTGCCGGGCGTGGAAGTCTCGCACGACAGTTTCCCGCAGCCCGGTGACCGCTTCTGGACGCCCGCCGACTGGGCCTGGATCGGCGGCCTGCTGGATGTGCTGCTGCCGTCGCTGTATCACGGCGTGGCGGTGGTAGCGCGCCGTCTGGAAAAATTCGATGCGCCCGCCGTCTTCGGATTGCTGGCGCGGCATGGCATCCGCAACGTGTTCTTCCCGCCGACGGCGTTGAAGATGCTGCGCGGTACGCCGGATCCCCGTGCGCAATGGGATTTTGCGCTGCGCAGCGTGGCCAGCGGTGGTGAGACGCTGGGCGATGACCTGATCGCCTGGGGCCGCAGCGCGCTGGGCGTGACCATCAACGAGTTCTACGGCCAGACCGAATGCAACCTCGTCGTATCGTCCTCCTCGCGGCTCTACCCCAGTGCCTCGGGCAGCATGGGACGCGCGGTGCCGGGGCACGATGTGCAGATCGTCGATGAAGAGGGTGCCGTCCTGCCGCGCGGCGAAGTCGGCAATATCGCCATCCGTGCACCGGATCCGGTGATGTTCCTGCACTACTGGCGCAATGATGAAGCGACGCGCGAAAAATTCGCCGGCGATTTCCTGCTCACGGGAGACCTGGGCAACATGGACGAAGCCGGCTACATCCGCTACCTGGGCCGCAATGATGACGTCATCACCAGTGCCGGCTATCGCATCGGCCCCGCTCCGATCGAGGAATGCCTGATGCGCCATCCGGCAGTGCGGATCGCGGCCGTGGTCGGCGTGAAAGATGCCCTGCGTACGGAGGTAGTGAAGGCTTTTGTCGTGCTGCAGGAAGGACATGCCCCGGACGCCGCACTGGTGGCGGCCCTGCAGCAGCACGTCCGTTCACAGCTGGCGGCGCATGAATATCCGCGCGAAATTGCCTTTGTCGACGCGCTGCCGACCACGGCCACCGGGAAGATCATGCGCAAGGCCTTGAAGGAGCGTGCCGAGCAATCCTCCTGAGGCCGCTCAGGCCCCGTGCACCAGCCACTGCATTAGCCACGACAAGCCGAACAGCAGCGCGCCGATCAGTCCCCCGACCAGCGTGCCGTTGATGCGGATGTACTGCAGGTCGCGGCCGATGTTGAGTTCGATCTGGCGTGACAGCTCGGCCGTGTCCCACTGCTTGATGGTGTCGCTGATGTGGCGCGTGAGCAGCTGGGCCACATCCGGACTGAGGCTGGCGATGGCCTGTTCCAGATGGGCGTTGAGCGAGGCGCGCAGTTCGGCATCTTCCTGCAGGGCGCGCCCGATCCACTGCGTGGCCGCGCTGGCCTGGGCGTGCAGGGCCGAATCGGGACGCGCCAGGTCTTGCCGCAGCCACTGGCGCAGGCTGTCCCACAGGCTACCCACATAAGCGTTGACGGCCTCGCCCTGCAAGATCTCGCGCTTGATCTCCTCTGCCCGCTCGCGCAGGGCCGGGTCTTCCTTCAGGCGCGTCACGAAGCCGGCCAGCTGGCGATCAAAGGCCTGGCGCAGCGAGTGCTGCGGATCCTCGGCGATGCCGGTGAGCAGCTTGTCCAGAATGTCGGCGAGGGTATCGGCGGACTTCTCGCCGATCCAGTTCGAGGGCAGCAATTTTTCGATCTTGGGATATTCGCGCTGCAGCCATTCCACCATGCGCTCGGCGATGAACGCACGCGTCTGTTCGCGGTTGAGCAGCTCGGCCAGGGCCACGATGGCGCGGTCCAGCAGCTGCTGGTGACGGCCATCCAGCGTCAGCGTATCCAGAATGCTGGCCAGCGAGCGCGACAGGTCCAGCTTGCCCAGCGCGGTCTGCAGAGCTTCCCGTACAAAGGCCTGGATGCGGCGGTCATCGGTGAGCGTGAGCACGCCACCGACCGCCTGCGCCATGTAGCCGCCCAGGCGCGCGGCATTCTCGGGCGCAGCCATCCAGGCCGAGAGTCGCTGCGCCGGATCATGGCGGCGCACCAGTCCGGCCAGCGACTGCGGACTCAGGAATTTCTCTTCCACGAAGACGGCGAGGTTGTCGGCGATGCGATCCTTGTTGCGCGGGATGATGGCGGTATGGCGTGCCAGCAGCGGCAGCGGAATCCGGCGAAACAGGGCCGTGACCGCAAACCAGTCGGCCAGTGCGCCCACCATGGCGGCCTCGGCCATGGCACGCAGCAACGCGCTCCAGGTGGAGGGCGCTGCCAGCGAGGCAGCCACGAACAGCGCAGCCGAGCCCAGCAGACAACCCAGGGCTAGACGCTTGGTACGGCGCAAGGCTTGTTGTTTATCCATGGCAGAGAGTGAGAAATTTCCGGCGGCATGCTCGCAGCATGAGACGAGGAGTCAAAACAAGGCGGGAAGTTCTGAAAAATTTCGAATAGCCACTAGAACAATTTCGAAAAATACGCGCTGAAACTAGGGTCGGAATCTCGATAAATTTCGATTATTCACCAAGACATTCAAGGGTATAAGTGATTGTCACCGATAGTTTGTGCGTTTGTAATTGTAGCTAATCGACCGTCACCCCTAGCCGCATTGATCCTTGCGCTCATGAAAAAATCAGAGACTCCACAGAGCGCCCGCGTCATCTTCGGACAGAACGTCCGCAGGGTGCGCCGGCTTAAAGAGATGTCACAAGAAGAGCTGGCCTTCCGCGCTGACATCAGTCGCACCTACCTGAGCGAAGTCGAGCGCGGGGAAAGGAATATTTCCGTCGACAACATGGAGGCCCTGGCCCTCGCGCTGGAGATGGAATTGCCCGATCTCATGCGGACCAGCCTGCTTTCGCTGCCCAGTGAGGATTCTCGCTGAACCCCCGGCATCCCGGCTTGAAGCTGCATGGCGCGTGCGCACCATGTTTGCTTTCTGCTGCGCTTTTCGACTCTTGTTGACCGTCTTCTTGCAAGGTTTGTTGTTCGTTTTTCTGCACGTTTCCCGGTACAGTGCACGCGCGCTGTTCGCCACCTGTGTCACGCTTTGTCCGGCACGTTTACCGCAGCTTCGGGGAAGCGCAACGTGAACACGGTACGTCGTCCCGGTTCGCTGCTTGCGCTGGCTTGTCCGCCGTGCAGCGCCATGATGGTCCGCACGATGGCCAGGCCCAAGCCACTGGAACCGCTGGCGCTGCTGCGCGATGGATCGGCGCGGTAGAAACGGTCGAAGATGCGTTCGATCTGATCCGGCGGGATCCCCGGCCCGGGGTTGGCCACCCCGATCAGGGTCGCGCCCGCCACCACGGTGGCCTCCAGGCTGATGATGCCCTGCGGCGGCGTATAGCGGATGGCATTGGCGACCAGGTTACCCACCGCACGGCGCAGCAGGGTGGCATCGGCGTGCAGGATGCCGCTGCCGGCCACCGCAATGCGCACCTGCGCCTCTTCGGCGATGCCCTCGAAATAGTCGGCGATGCGGTTGAGTTCCTCGGCCACGTCCAGCGGCTGGATCTGCAGCACTACGTGGGCGTTGTCGGCGCGGGCCAGGAACAGCATGCTTTCCATCATGCGCGAGAGGCGTTCGTATTCCTCGATGTTGGAACTGAGCAGGGCCTGGTATTCATCCAGGCTGCGCGGCTTGCCCAGCGCCACCTGGGTCTGCACCATCAGGTTGTTGAGCGGGGTGCGCACGTCATGCGCAAGATCGGCGGAGAACTGGCTCAGTTGCTGGAAGCTGCGATGCAGCCGGTCCAGCATGTCGTTGAAGGATTGCACGATCTCGTGCAGTTCGCATGGCGCGGCCTGCAGGTCGAGCCGGGTGTCGAGCTTGTTGGCCGAGATGGCGCGCGTCTGTGCCGCCATCATGCGCAGCGGACGCAAGCCGCTGCGCACGAGGAAGTAACTCAAGAGCGTTGCCAGCACGGTGCCGATGGCCGCCGCCCACCACACATCGGCGCGATAGTCCGCCAGCAGCAGCATGCGATCCGAGGCCGTACGCACCACCAGCACGATGGCCTTTTCGCCCGAGCGAGTGACCGGCATGCTGGCGATGTAGCGCGCGCGCAGGTCACCCATGCGCAAGGCTTCGATGTGGTCCCAGCTGCGGATCTTGACGGTGGACAGGTCCACATCCGGCGAGGTGCGCGTGGGGTCATGGCTTTCCAGCAGGGTGCTGCCATCGGCGCGGGCGATGCGCACCAGCAGCTGGTCATGGCCGGAGAGGGTGTCCAGTACCAGATGGCGGCGAGCGAGGATGTCCTCCAGTGACGCCGCATGCTCGACCAGGTGATTGATGGAGCGGCACTTGCCGGCCAGCTCTTCATCGTCGCGCGCCTCCAGCTGCATGTGCAGCGAGTGCGACAGATAGCTGCCAACGGCCGTGAACAGCACCAGCGCCAGCAATCCGAACAGCACCACCAGCCGCAGGCTCATCGACGCGGTAGCACGTCTCACCGCCGCACCTCGAACACGTAACCCATGCCCCACACGGTGTGCAGCAACTTCTGGTCAAATCCTTCATCCAGTTTGGCCCGCAGACGGCGCACGGCCACGTCTACCACGTTGGTATCGCTGTCGAAATTCATATCCCATACTTGCGAGGCAATCTGCGGACGCGACAGCACCTCGCCCGGACGGCGGATCAGCATGTGCAGCAGGGCGAACTCCTTGGCGGTGAGATCGATGCGCTGTCCGGCGCGCGTGACCTTGCGGCGAATCACATCCACCACCACATCCTCGTACTCGATCAGATCGGCCTCGCGGCTCGGACCCCGCCGCAGCAGGGTGCGCACGCGCGCCAGCAGTTCGGTGAAGGCGAAGGGCTTGACCAGGTAATCGTCGGCACCCAGCTCCAGGCCTTTGACGCGATCTTCGACTTCGTCGCGGGCGGTGAGGAAGAGCACCGGCGTGTCATGCGTGCGGCGCAGTTCGCGCAGGATGTCCCAGCCGTTCATGCCGGGCAGCATCACGTCCAGGATGATCAGCTTGTAGTCCAGTGTGCGCGCATTGTGCAGGCCGTCCACGCCGGTCTGCACCCAGTCCACCACGAAGCCGGACTCGGTCAGGCCGCGACGCAGGTACTCGCCCGATTTGGGCTCGTCCTCTACCAACAAGATGTGCATGATCGGAATTCCTGACGGACAAGCGCGTATTGTGACCCAGCCGGATGCGACATTCATTACAAATGTGTAATGACTGGGCAATGTTTCTGTACGGACCCCCTCCCTAGAATCCATTCCAACGACTCGCCAACCAAGCACGGCGATCGCGCCATCCCTGGCAGCGCACATCCTGTGCAGCACCAGGGATCTTGTGAAAACGCACTCAAAGGAATCTGATCATGAAAACCTCGCACCTCGTCCTCGGCGCACTGGCCACCGCCTTCTCCCTGTCGGCCTTCGCTCAATCGACCGTGACCACGGAAGCCGCACGCGATCAGGCCAACCTGAACGCCCGCAGCAACTATCCGGTGGTGCAATTCCAGGGCAGCAAGACGCGCGCCGATGTCGTCGCCGAGCTGCAAACCGCACGCCTGGGCGAACCGATGCAGAACACCGGCACCAAGCCTTCGGTCTCCGACAGCAGCACCCAGGACCAGGCCCTCGACACCTCGCTCTACAGCGGCGCGTGATTGCACCTGCCCGGGCCTCTGCTCAGGACGCGCGCTGCCGGCCCTCCAGCAGCGCCGTGAACTGTTCTCCCGGCATGGGCCGGCCGTACCAATAGCCTTGATACAGCGTGCAGCCCTGCGCATGCAGCAGGTCCCGCTGTTCCATCGTCTCCACCCCTTCGGCGATGATGGACAATCCCAGGCTCTGGCCCAGCATGATGATGCTGCGGATGATGCTGGCCGTGGCCGCATCGTCCTGCATCCTGCGCACGAAGCTCTGGTCGATCTTGAGCTGGTCGATGGGGAAGCGTCCCAGGTAGGACAGGGACGAATAGCCGGTCCCGAAATCATCGAGCGAAATCGAGACCTCATGCGACTTGAGGTCATTCATTTTTTCGATGACCTCATCGATTTTGTCGATCATCATGCTTTCGGTCAGTTCCACCTTCACCGCCTTGGAGCTGATGCGGTGCTGGCGAATGGTTTCGTGGAAGCGCGCCACGAAGTGGTCCACCTTGAATTCCTGCGCCGACACATTGACCGCCACCACCAGCTCCCTGGCCAGACCCTCGCGCTGCCAGGCTTCGAGATCGCGGCAGATGGCTTCCAGCACCTGGTGGCCGATCTCTTCCATCAATCCCAATTCTTCGGCCACCGGAATGAACAGCGCCGGCGACACCATCCCCTTCATCGGATGCTTCCAGCGCACCAGCGCCTCGGCTCCCACCACCTTGCCTTCGAAGGTGACCTGCGGCTGGTAATGCACCACGAACTGATGCTGCGCCACCGCCGTACGCAATTCCACTTCCAGCGCGCTGCGCTGGCTGGCCAGGGCCTGCATGGCCGGATCGAAGAAGCGGAAGACATTGCGGCCCGCAGCCAGTGACTGCACCATGGCCAGCTTGGCCTGCATCACCGCTTCCTCGGCCGAATGCACGTCACCGCGCAGGATGTTGATGCCGATGTTGAGAGAGTAAGGGAAGCTCACGGTAGTGCCGTGCGGTTCGGCCAGTGCGGCGATGAGGCGGTGTGCGAGCGTTTCGCAGAAGCGGATGCCTTCGGCCAGTTCGCTCACCGGCAGATCGCATCCCAGCGCGAAGCGTTCGCCATCGAGCCGCGCCAGGGTCTGGTCGGCGGCGACACAGGCCCCCAGACGTCGCGCACATTCCTTGAAGAGCCGGTCTGCATCATCGGCCTTGACCAAGCCGTGCGAGAGGTCGGCGCGATGCATTTCCATGTAGAACACCACCAGCGGCAGGCCGTGTGCCTGCTGCCGTCCCAGGCCACGGCGCAGGCGATCGAGGAACAGCTTCTTGTTGGGCAGATCGGTGACAGGATCATAGAAGGCCAGGCGGTCGATGCGGCTCTCGGCTTCCAACCGTTCGGAGACATCGATGATGACCCAGATCTGGTCGTTCTGACCCGTACCATCGATGAGCGAGGTATGCAGTTCGGCCGGGAAGCTGCGGCCATCGGCACGCTTGAGCAACACGATCTCGCCGGTCGCTCCATGCGGGCGCAGCAGGGTGTGGTTGATGTAGAGGCTTTGCTGCTGCGCATCCTCGAAGATCTGCGCACTGGCCAGCGTGGTGAGTCCCGCGCCATTGAGGGCAAGCATGGACTGCGCAGCATCATTGGCGAAGGCGATCCGTCCATCGCGCACGAACAGTACGCCCGCCGGGATATTGCCCAGGATCGCCGCCTGCTCATCAAAGAGGGTTTTGAGGCTGGTCTGCATGGCTTCCATGCGGTGAGCGAGGAGGCCGATCTCATCCTTTTGCGTGAGTGCGATACGAGTATCGAAGTGCCCGCGTTCGATGCGGCCGGCCGCGACGGTCAGCTTGCGGATGGGCGCGAGGATACGGCGATAGACCAGGAGGCCGATGATGAGCAGCGCCACCACTGCCTGCGCCAGCAGCACCCGCGTCTGGAAGCGCTTGTCTGCGGCGAGCTTGCGCTGCAGCTGGGCGTCCGACACCACCACCTGCACGCTGCCCAGCGTGACCATGCGGTCCGGCTGCTGCATGGTCAGCGGCAGGGTACGCGTGAGCAGGCTGCCGGCGCGGCGCAGCGGTTCTTCCTTGCGCACGAGGACGCGCTCCTCGGGATCGCGCACTTCCACCGAGACTACCTGGGTATCGAGCATGCTTCCCTGCAGCAGGGCCATCATGTCGTTCTGGTCGAGGCTCCAGACCGGGAGCACCAGGCTGTGGGCCAGGGTCTGGCTTTTCTCATCGACCAGGGCGGTCATTTCCTGGCTGATCTGCTGCTCGCGCGTGCCGTTGAGGATGGTCAGCGCCACCACGACCGGCAGGCTCATGGCCACCAGCATGGCACAGGCGATGTAGAGGCCGAGGCTGGTGGTCTTCTTGATCATGGCGGGCCGTGCGGGTCAGAAGGTGGATGGAAGGGCGGCGTGGACTATTTGAACCAGTCCATTTTGTAAGTCTCGATGGCCTGGCGTTCGATGGGGGTGAGCCTGTCGTTGTACAACTCGATCACGCGCGGATGCGTGCCGCGCATGGACTGGCGCACTTGCCGGGTGGAACTGTGTTTCTGGATCAGGTCCAGCAGGGCGCCATTGCGATGGATTTTTTTCAGGCCCTCCAGCAAGGCATCGCGGATATCGTCGCGCCCCGGGGAGGTGTAGAAGAAGAGGTCGGTCGGGTAGTACAGCACCAGGTCGGGAACGATGGCGAGCTGGTGCGCGGAGTCGTAAGCTTCCAGTTCGCTGGTGGCTTCGAAGATGGAGCGGTTGTAGAAGTCGAAGCGGCCGGCCTTGAGCATCTCGAACAGGTTCAGGTAGTTGCTTTGCGCCACCTTGAGCTGGTTAGCCTGCATGATGCTGGTATCGACCCAGCCGATGCCGGAGCCGATGGTGAAGGCGCGCAGATCCGCCAGCGTACGGATACTACGGGCAGGTTCCAGACTCTCGCGCCTGGCCAGCAGCACGCGATAGCCGCCGCCACCGAGATAAATGGGGAAGGGGATGGGTTCGAGGGTGCGGGTCATGCCGCTGCCGGCGGAGGTCGTGATGAGGTTGCAGTATTGGCCGGCCTGGATCAGTTGCACGTAGCGCTGGTCGGAGGTGGCGACATTGGCGACGCGGCAGCCCTTGATGGAGAAGGGCCGGCCGCTGGCACGCATGGCCAGTTCGAGGACGGCCTTGCGGTAGTTGATCAGGGGATTGTCGTCATTGAGATCGGCGAGCTTGATCTCGATGACTTGCGCATTGGCGGCAGGCGATTGGGCGCGGGGGGAGGCGGCGCAGAGCAGACTCATCGCCAGGACGAGCAAGACCGCGACTACGCTTCGGGCGCTCGACTTGTCTCTACTCATGGCGGTGGGGAGCTCGAATTGTTCAGATGATGTTATGCAAGCGGGGAGGGAATCGCAAGGATTTGTGTGGGGTGGTGAGGATTTTGTGGTGTGGGGGCAGCGATGGGGTAATCGGCTGCGAAGCCGACAGGGAGTGGAATTGCGGTCGTGAGGAATTGAGATTTTTTGCTGATGGGAATGGCTCAGGCGGTCGCCTTGAGCCGAGCGCGATAGTCGACGGCTTCCAGTTCAAGATTGGATGAAATCGTGCCGCGTAGAATGAAGAGCTTGGGGGAAGTAGCGAACTCGAAGAGACGATATAAACAGAAAGCGTCGCCGACCTCTTCCGAAAACTCCAATTCGTTCCGGGTCACGATGAAGGACGTCAGCGGACCGCCGTTGGTCGTTTTCACCTCGATGAATCGCGCCTGATCCACGGACTCATACGACAGGATGTCATACCCGGCGCCATCCCCAATACGGTCAGCGATCCAGTCGACCCGGCCTGCGAGATCATCACGTCCTTCGTCATGGAGTCTGAATTTTTCAAACGACACCGTCCACGCTTCGCCAGCGTGACCCAATTGGCGGTTACGCTCTTCACGTGCGGCGTAGTCCAACTTGCGCGGGAGCCTCAGCCGCTTGGGCATACGTATCGTTGGCTCCACTGTTGGTCGAGCAACGAGCACGCCACGAAACTGCTGTTGCGCGGGCTCGGTTTGTGCGTCAAAACTATCCATCATTTTGGCGAGCTCGCCACGCTGTGCGTCGATGAAGGTAATCACGGTGCGACGGAGCAATTCCTGCAAATTGGTCCGCGGTTTGTAGCCGCGAATATAGGGTAGTCCCAGCTGATCCAGCACGGCCGAAATATTTTGGTGCTTGAGCTCAATGGAAGATTTGCTGCGAGTCGTCAGCTGGCGGCGCAGGTGTTCATTGTGTTCGGCTTTGTTATACGGAAGCCCGAATGCCTCCGCGCGGAGCATATTAAAGTAGTCACGAACGGTGGCCTCCACCTCTTCAGCAGTCCAGTCCTGACCGATCCTGACTACCTCGAAGTCCAGTTCACGAAGAATCGCTTCAGCGGAAACGCCACCTTCAGAAAAGGTCTCCGATCGGAGGGGACCAGTATCTGGAAATGCAACGCCATAAGCCACCGCCACGACGGCCGCTGCATCGTAGAGCTTGCCTGAGTGACGATCCCGGAGCATGTAATCGCGTGACTTGCCGTAACCGTACTTCTCAAGGAAGTAGGTTCTGCCAAGGCGGTCGTATTCGCTCATTGCCGCACGAACGGCTTCGGGCGAATTCAAGTTCTTGAGCCGCATCATCTCAGTACACTTGCCCGGCCAGGAGGTGCTGGTAATCGCGGCTCAATGGGCCAGTCTGCCCGACGCCGGACCAACACTGGGAGGAGGTTGCATAGGCTTGGTGATAGGCCCAATACGCAATACGCCGCATGGCGGGCTCATCGCAAACAAAGCCCGCGCCTAGCTGCTCGGACAAATACGCTCCATGCGTACGGTTGCGTTCCTGCCACTTCGCGAGATGGATGGCAGCCGGCAACAGATCTCTTTTATCACCATTGCAGCGGCGATGCGCCAGAACAAGGTTTTCGCCCAGATTGCGTGGATAACGTGACCAGGGGATGAAGTGATCGACCTCGCCATTCTCCTGAAGAGATTGCTGGCAATAGAAGCACTGGCCTTTCTGTATGGTGTTCAGGACCGGGCGCGCGGCGCGCAAGTTGGCGCGATCAGCACCAAACAGGAGCTGTTCCAGATCCGATCCCGTGCCCAGCACGGCGGCATTGAGCGGATTGGCATGCAAGTGCTGAATCCACGCATGGCGGCTCAATTGATGGAGCAGTCCATGGAAGCGCCGAAGATTGAACATCACGCCTGGCAGCAGGCGTATTGCGGCTTCTGAAGCAGGCTCATAGAGAAAGCGGACTTGCTCCCGACGAAGTATCTGCAGTCGCCACAAAGGCATTTCCTTCAACAGCACGACCGTCTTGCGCATGGCCTTCGCCCAGTCCTCAGACGCACGGGCCTTGGGAAGCGTGCCGTGTCGACTGCGCAGTTCCTGCAATAGCGTAATCGTTGCTGCCTGTCTGCCACTGTTCTGGATCAGGACGGCGGCCAATCCGTCGCGGGTATAGGGCGCGACTTGCGGCCAGTAGATCTCCAAGAACTTGTCAGCGATTAGCTCGTGGGAAAGCTCAAGGCATTCGCCAGAATCTTCTCCATGCTCGACAGCCAGTTCGGTAATCGACTGCAGCAGGGCGAACTTGTAGGTGGCCGAAAATTCGCCCTCGTCAAACAGGCGTTGGACATGATCCAGAAAAGAAAGCTGCTGAGTCGGGGAGGGGATCTCCATCATGTTCAGCGTTGGCTCCAGTAATCCGCCTTTTCCGCAATCACCCAGCGCACGCCGCCTCGTGGATCCGGGAGATCGCCTGTATAGCGCGGGATGAGGTGCATGTGAAGATGCATCACTGTCTGACCCGCGGCAGCCCCGTCGTTGATTCCGATGTTGTATCCATCGGGATGGCATTGTTCGTCCAATATTCGTTTGGCGTCATCCAGAAGGGCCAACAGGGCGGTCCGTTCCTCTTCGTTTAGCTCAAAGAACGAGGCAACGTGCCGTCTGGGGATGATGAGCGTATGACCCAAGGACACCGGAAATCCATCGCGGATCGCAATAGCGAAATCATTCTGGGCAATGACCCGCTCAGAAGGTAAAGAACAGAACACACATGACATGGTTGAGTCCGGCGGAAAGTCGCGCAATAGGAAAGAGTATTCATTTTATCTTCTCTTGGTGCGAACAAACTGTCGTACTTTAGGCGTCCCTTAATGTCTGCATCTTGGGCGTGCTGATGATGTCTTCGGACGAAAAAAAACCTGGCCAACGAAGTGGCCAGGTTTTTGCGAAGAATGGGGTCAACCTAAGCAGGGCCCAAGAAGGACTCCACCGTCAATCCATCAACTCGCCGGCTGTGAAATCCCTGAGCTGACTGATCAAACGTCAATATTCCCCGCCTGCAACGCATTGGATTCAATAAACGCCCGACGCGGCTCCACATCATCGCCCATCAAGGTCATGAAGATCTGATCCGCAGCAATCGCATCCTCGATCTGCACCTTCAGCAAACGGCGCACGGTCGGATCCATGGTGGTTTCCCACAGCTGCTCAGGGTTCATCTCGCCCAGACCTTTGTAACGCTGCTTGTTCACGCCGCGCTCGGCCTCATCACGCAACCACGACATGGCCTGGCGGAATTCGGTGATGACCGATTCCTTGCGCTTCTCGCCCTGGCCGCGTGCCACGATGGCGCCCTTGCCGATGAGTCCCTTGAAGGTCTCGGCCGCCGTCGACAACTGCTGGTAATCCGGACCGCTCACAAAGTCCGCATCGATCACGGTCGCCTTGATGTTGCCATGCTGGCGGCGATGGATATGCAGCGCCACCTTCTCGCTATGCTCATCCACGCGCGCCTGCACGTCGATGTTGATGTCGTTGATGGCCTTCTTCAGTTCTTCCGCAGTGGCGGTGGCCTGCTCGATGTTGTCCATCTTCAGGGCCACGCCGCCGGTCATGATGGCGTTCAGCGCCGATTCATCGATGGCGCGCGACAGGCGCATGATGATCGCGTTGGCCGTGTTGTACTGGCGTGCCAGTTCCACCAGCGCCTCGCCGCTGATCGGCGCAGCACCTTCAGAAGGCTTGATCTCGGCATCGTTCAGGGCGATCTGCATCATGTACTGCGCTTCCTCGAAATCGTCCTTCAAGTAGCGCTCGTCCTTGCCCGCCTTGACCTTGTACAGCGGCGGCTGGGCGATGTAGATGTGGCCGCGTTCGACCAGCGCCGGCATCTGGCGATAGAAGAGCGTCAGCAGCAGCGTGCGGATGTGGGCGCCGTCAACGTCCGCATCGGTCATGATGATGATGCGGTGGTAACGCAGCTTGTCCGGATTGAATTCGTCAGCGCCGATGCTGGTGCCCAGGGTCGCGATGAGCGTGGTGATCTGCTCGGAAGAAAGCATCTTCTCGAAGCGCGCCTTCTCCACGTTCAGCACCTTGCCGCGCAGCGGCAGGATGGCCTGGAACTTGCGGTCCCGCCCTTGCTTGGCCGAGCCGCCTGCGGAGTCACCCTCGACGATGTACAGCTCGCACAGGGCCGGGTCGCGTTCCTGGCAATCAGCCAGCTTGGAAGACAAACCCAGGCCATCCATCACACCCTTGCGGCGCGTCAGTTCGCGCGCCTTGCGCGCAGCCTCGCGGGCACGCGCGGCTTCGACGATCTTGCCGCAGATGATCTTGGCATCGTTCGGCTTCTCGGCCAGGAAGTCGGTCAGGGTCTTGGCGACGATTTCTTCCACCGGGCCGCGCACTTCGCTGGAGACCAGCTTGTCCTTGGTCTGCGAGCTGAACTTCGGTTCCGGTACCTTCACCGACAGCACGCAGGTCAGGCCTTCGCGCATGTCGTCGCCGGAGATCTCGACCTTGGCCTTCTTGGCGAGATCGTTTTCTTCGATGTACTTGTTGATGACGCGGGTCATGGCCGCACGCAGGCCGGTCAGGTGAGTGCCACCGTCACGCTGCGGGATGTTGTTGGTGAAGCAGAGCACCTGCTCGTTGAAGGCATCGTTCCATTGCATCGACACGTCCACCGACACCAGCGTGCCCTGGTCGGATTGCTTCTCGCCCGTAGCCTGGAAAATGGTCGGGTTCAGGATGCTCTTGTTCTTGTTGATGTATTCCACGAAGCCGCGCGTGCCGCCTTCAAAGGCGAAGTCCTCTTCCTTGCCGGTACGCTGGTCGGTCAGCTTGATATGAACGCCATTGTTCAGGAAGGACAGTTCGCGAATACGCTTGGCCAGGATCTCGTAGTGGAATTCGACGTGCGTGAAGATTTCTTCGTCGGCCCAGAAGTGGACTTCGGTGCCGCGCTTGTCGGATTCGCCCACGACCTTGATCGGCGAGACCTGCACGCCATCCACCATCTCCAGTTCGCGGTTCTGCACGATGCCCTTGGCGAATTCCATCGCGTGGACCTTGCCGTCGCGGCGGATGGTGAGCTTCAGCTTCTTGGACAGTGCATTCACGCAGGACACGCC
The DNA here is from genome assembly GCF_004367745.1 of Herbaspirillum huttiense. GTDB lineage: Bacteria > Pseudomonadota > Gammaproteobacteria > Burkholderiales > Burkholderiaceae_D > Herbaspirillum > Herbaspirillum huttiense. Next base: position 3,724 of record NZ_CP037993.1, on the reverse strand, counting down.
CACGCCGTGCAGGCCGCCGGAGACCTTGTAAGAGTTCTGGTCGAACTTGCCGCCGGCGTGCAGTTCGGTCATCACAATTTCGGCCGCAGAACGCTTGGGTTCGTGCTTGTCGTCCATCTTCAGGCCGGTGGGGATGCCGCGGCCGTTGTCGGTGATCGAGATGGAATTGTCGGCGTGGATGGTGACGTGGATCTCGCTGCAATAGCCGGCCAGGGCTTCGTCGATCGAGTTGTCCAGCACTTCGAACACCAGGTGGTGCAGGCCGGTGCCGTCAGAGGTGTCGCCAATGTACATGCCGGGACGCTTGCGCACCGCCTCCAGGCCTTCCAGGATCTGGATGGAAGAAGCGCCATAGCTTTGTTGCGCGGAATTGGTGTTGTCTGCGGGGCTGGAGGACATGGTTACCTTCTGAAAATGCTAGCCAAACGACTAGGGAGCTGCAAAAAACGGAATTCTGGGGATGAATCTTTGGAATTCTTAAAAGCAACCGAGGGGCCGTCTGGGACGGCCCCTCGTGCGCGTGGAGCGGGTTTGCTCAGATCCGCATCGGCATGACGACGTACTTGAAGTCGGCGTTGTCAGGGATGGTGATCAGGGCCGACGAGTTGGCATCGCCCAGGGCGATGTTGACGTAGTCGTTCTTGAGGTTGTTGAGCACGTCCAGCAGATAGCTGACGTTGAAACCGATGTCGACGGTGTCGCCGCCGTAGTCGATTTCCAGTTCTTCGACCGCTTCTTCCTGGTCGGCATTGGTGGAGCTGATCTTCAGGCTGCCAGGGGCGATCACCCAGCGCACACCCTTGAACTTGTCGCTGGTCATGATGGCCGCGCGTTGCAGCGAGCGCAGCAGCTGGTCACGGCTGATGGTGAAGCTGTTCTTGTAGCCCTTGGGCACCACGCGGGTGTAGTCGGGGAACTTGCCTTCGACCAGCTTGGAGATCAGCTCGATGTCGGCAAAGGTCAGCTTGACCTGGTTGTTGGCGATCTGCAGCTGGACTTCATCATCGCTGTCGTCGAGCAGTCGTTGCAGCTCGATGATGGTCTTGCGCGGGATGATGACTTCCTGGCGCGGGAAGTCCTGCTCGGTCTCGACCTGGCAGAAGGCCAGGCGGTGGCCGTCGGTGGCGACCGCAATGACGTTCTTGCCTTCCACTACCAGCAACAGGCCGTTCAGGTAGTAGCGGATGTCCTGCTGGGCCATGGCGAAGTGAACCATGTTGAACAGGTGCTTCAGGGTCTTCTGCGGCAGGTTGACCTGGGCGTTGTAGTGCTCGGCCTGGGCCACCGTCGGGAATTCTTCGGCGGCCAGCGTCTGCAGGGCAAAGCGGGACTTGCCGGATTGCACGGTCAGACGCTTGTTGGAGAGGGAGACCGACACTTCGCCGGAATCCGGCAGGGCGCGCAGGATGTCGAGCAGCTTGCGGGCCGCGACCGTGGTGGCCGTGGACTCGCTACCCGAACCGACGTCAGCGTGCGTGGTGATCTGCACTTCGATGTCGGTGGACAGGAAAGACACCTTCTCGCCGTCCTTGCGAATGAGAATATTGGCCAGAATCGGCAATGTGTGCCGACGCTCGACAATACCACTCACGATCTGCAGAGGACGCAGGAGCGTGTCTCGTTGGGTTTTAACCAATTGCATAGTCAGTTTGTCCTTGCTAATAGTGGTTTAAAGGGCGCCGTTGGCCGGCGTTCAGTCATGCCCATGTCGCGCGTGTTCCTCCTCTGGTGAAAAACAGCTGCTGCCTGCAGTGCAACCTGCCTACGCACTGCTGAACTCACTTACTGAAATACGCAACGCTCCTGCTTGTGCATGACCGGCCGCTGCCGGTCCGATACCCGTTCCCGAAGAGCTGGTGATACAGCGACCCGGCATTGTCCATCTGCGCCTGACAAACCCGGGCAGCCAGAACCACTTGGCTATACGTTTGGAACATTTGAATACTTTTGCCGGAACTTCCCGGGGTTTTATTCGATGTTTCCGTGATACTTCGCGGATTTCCTGCTCCATGGCCGGCCCTTGCGTCCGCCTGCGAAATAACGCCTTCCATTGTACCAATCATCCCCTCTTCAGAGTAGTGCGGCAGGGGGCAGGCGAGGGCTTTGGGAGGGAAAAATGGAGGGTGATGCAGCGCTGTTGTCTTTTCTTTCATATGCCGCCGAAGGCGGCATTTTTCAATTATCCACAGGCGATTTTGGCGAAATTCACCGTCGCTTTGCCGCAATGCCTTGTGGAAAAGAAATGCCGCCCGGTTCACGCTGGAAGCGGGCGGCATGTCGATTTATCCACAGGCGTTTTCGCGCCCGTGCTTTGTTGAGCGGATCAACCCTTCAGGGTCTGCTCCAGCACGTGCAGCTCGTGGTTGCATTCCGGGCTCTTGGCGCGGTCGGCGGCGATCTTGCGCACCGCGTGCAGCACGGTGGTGTGGTCGCGCCCGCCGAAGAGGTCGCCGATTTCCGGCAGGCTCTTCTGGGTCAGCTCCTTGGCCAGGTACATGGCGATCTGGCGCGGACGGGCGATGTTGGCCGGGCGCTTCTTGGAATACATGTCCGCGACCTTGATGTTGAAGAAATCGGCCACGGTCTTCTGGATGTTTTCCACCGAGATCTGGCGGTTCTGCACCGAGAGCAGGTCCTTCAGGGCTTCCTTGACCACGTCGATGGTGATGTCCTTGCCGTGGAAGCGGGAGTAGGCCAGGATCTTGCGCAGCGCGCCTTCGAGCTCGCGCACGTTGGAACGCAGGTGCTTGGCCACGAAGAAGGCGACGTCGTCGGACAGCACCACGTCTTCTGCGGAAGCTTTCTTCATCAAAATCGCCACCCGCATCTCCAGCTCGGGCGGCTCGATGGCTACCGTCAGGCCGGAGTCGAAGCGGGAGATCAGGCGGTCATCCATGCCGCTGATTTCCTTGGGATAGGTATCACTGGTGATGATGATCTGCTTCTTGGCTGCGATCAGGGCTTCGAAGGCGTAGAAGAATTCTTCCTGAGTGCGGCTCTTGCCGCCGAAGAATTGAATATCGTCGATCAGCAGCAGGTCCAGCGAGTGGTAATAACGCTTGAAGTCGTCAAAGCCCTTGCGCTGGTAGGCCGTCACCACGTCGCGCACGTATTGCTCGGCGTGGATGTAGCGGATCTTGGCACCCGGGTTATCCACAAGCACCTGATTGCCGATGGCGTGGATGATGTGGGTCTTACCCAGACCCACGCCGCCGTACAGGAACAGCGGGTTGTAGGACGTGCCGGGGTTGTTGGCCACCTGGGTGGCGGCCGCGCGGGCCAACTGGTTGGCCTTACCGGTCACCAAGTTGTCGAAGGTCAGCACCGGGTTGATGCGCGACTGTTCCTGGCGCGGGGCGACCGCGCGCACCGGCTGGGCCGGTTCCGGATCCAGGTGCAGCTGCTCGTGGTTGGGCAAACCCAGGCCGCTGGCGCCACCGCCATTGGCTTGCGCATTGGCGGCCGGGCGGCGGCCCTGGTTGCCGCGCGGGTCCAGCACGAACTGCACTTCGGTGGGCGCGTCCCAGAACTCGCAGGCCAGCGCCGTGATGCGGTTGGCGAACTGCGTCTTGACCCAGTCCAGCTTGAAGCGGTTGGGCGCGGCGATGCGCAGCAGCCCGTCCTCGAAGTCGAGCGGGACCAGCGGCTTGATCCAGGCGCTGTATTGCTGAGGCGTCAGCTCCTGCTCAAGTTTGTGGGAGCAGGCCTGCCAGAAGTTTTCCAT